>CAWAMJ010000001.1:0-18388 GCA_963783085.1 uncultured Prolixibacteraceae bacterium
AGTTGAAAAGTAATCTAACGAAATATGAAAGAACATCATTTCCTGGCATTCGATCTTGGTGCTTCCAGCGGAAGGGCAATTTTAGGCACAATTGAGAATTTCAGTTTGAAACTCACGGAAATTCACAGGTTTAAAAATCAAATGTCTTATATTCAGGGCAGTTACTTTTGGAATATATTCAGTTTATTCGACGAGTTGAAAACCGGATTGAAAAAGTGCATTTCGGAACATCAAATTCAGCCCGAATCCATTGGAATTGATACGTGGGGAGTTGATTATGCCTCATTACTCCTGAAGGCCACATTGCCGGATTGCCGTTTGCATACCGCGATCACCGCACCGACAATGCCATGGAAGAATTTTTCAGGGTACTACCGATTAAAGAAACCTACCTTCTTTCGGGAATTCAATTTTTGCAGTTTAATACATTGTTCCAGTTGTTTGCGTCGGTCAGAGAAAATTATTCAGGTTTGAAAGTCGCAGAAAGCCTGCTTTTTACGCCCGATGCGTTCAACTATTTGTTTACAGGGGTTAAAAAGAATGAATATACGATTGCCAGCACATCGCAAATGCTGAAGCCCGGGAAACCGGAATGGGAAAAAAAACTGTTTGAGGCAGCCGGAATTCCTGAAAACCTGGTGGAGGAAATTATTCAACCGGGAACCGTAGTTGGTAAAATTTTGCCTGAAATCTCGGAACAAACCGGTTCTGATGAAATTCCGTGCATTGCAGTAGGTTCCACGACACGGCCTCGGCCATTGTTTCAGTTCCGGCGCAGGGGGAAAACTGGGCATACCTGAGTTCGGGAACCTGGTCGCTGCTCGGAATTGAAAGCCCGTCGCCACTGGTTTCGGAAAAAACGCTGGAAATGAATTTCACCAACGAAGGAGGAGTGGAAGGTACCACGCGATTTCTGAAAAACATTATGGGAATGTGGCTCATCCAGGAGTGTAAACGAACCTGGGACACAGCAGGAGTTGGACTGGCAGGAAATTGTAGATATGAGTAACCAGGCCGAGCCTTTTAAATGTCTCATAAATCCTGACGATCCTGTGTTTTTAAATCCCGGTAATATGCCCGCTGCCATTCAGGAATACTGCAAAAAAACAAACCAGCCGGTACCGGAAACGAAAGGCGAAATTGCCCGCTGCATATACGATAGCCTGGCGCTGAAATACAGATACACCATCAAACAAATAGAATCAGTAACGGGTAAAAAAATAGAAAAACTGCACATTATCGGCGGCGGCGCTAATAATAAAATGATGAACCAGTTAACTGCTGATGCCGCCGGAATTCCAGTCCTGGCCGGTCCAACAGAAGCAACTGCCATTGGCAACATTATGATGCAGGCCAAAGCTGCCGGTGCGGTCGGGTCTGTTTCGCAATCCGGGAAATCGTCCGGAACTCTTTCGAAGTAACAGAATTTGAACCTTCTCCACAACTGGACTGGGTAAAAGCATGGGGGCAGTTTGAAAAACTATTGTCGCTGTAACCCGATGGCAAACCGGGAGTTGGAGTTTTCCGGTTCCAGTCGATACAGGGAGTTGGAGTTTCCTAACTGCAACAAAAATTAAATTAACTTAAATTCCAGCAATTATGAAAACACCAATCATTCTTATTATGTGCCTGTTTTTGAACGTAAACCTTTTCGGGATCGAAAATGTACCGAAATCAAAAATAAATCAGGATTTACTAACCGGTTACTGGCAGGCGCGGTGGATTGCATGGCCGCATGATTCGGGATTGGAATATGGCGTTTATCACTTCAGGAAAAAGATAAATCTGGCAGCTGTGCCCGAAGAATTTATCGTTCATGTTTCGGCCGATAACCGGTACGAGCTTTTTGTGAACGGAGAGCGGGTTTGTTTTGGGCCGTCGCGGGGCGATTTAATACACTGGCGTTTTGAAAGCATCGACATTTCGTCTTTTTTGAAAACAGGCGAAAATATTGTTGCCGCACAGGTCTGGAATTTTGGCAACCTGAAGCCGTGGGCGCAGTTATCCCACCGCACCGGGTTTATTCTTCAGGGAAATACTGAAAAGGAATCGCAAGTTAACACCGGTAAATCGTGGAAAGTATTAAAAAACGAAGCCTATTCACCCGCGGGCGCCGGAAGCAAAACCACTGCCGGACAATTTGTGGTGGTTGGGCCCTGCGATGAAGTGGATGCCGCGAAATATCCGTGGGGATGGGAGAAAGTTGATTACAACGATTCAGGCTGGGAGCAGGCTGCGGAGCTTGTGCATGGAAAGCCGAAAGAAGCAGGAACCGGAATAGAGTGGGGGCTTGAACCGCGTTCCATTCCGCTGATGGAAGCCCGGGCGCAACGGTTTGCAAAAGTGCGCAAAACAGAGCGGAATTTCGATGAATTTCTTGTGGGAAACGAACCGCTGAATATTGGCGCCAACCAAACCGTAACATTTTTATTTGATCAGGGAAACCTTACTACGGGCTACCCGGAGTTGCTGGTTTCCGGTGGAAAAGGCGCGACAGTCGGATTGAAATATGCCGAAGCGCTTTTTGATGAAAACGGCCAAAAAGGAAACCGAAATGTTGTTGAGGGTAAAAAAATGGTTGGTTATGCTGATGTTTTTTTACCCGACGGCGGAGGAAAACGTTTGTTCCGGCCGCTGTGGCTGCGAACCTGGCGCTATTTGCAGTTAACTGTAACAACCGGAAACCAACCATTGACCATCGATAATTTCCAGAGTGAATATACCGGTTATCCGTTTGTGGAAAATGCTGCATTTGAAAGCGATGATCCCGAATTGTCTGAAATTTGGAAGGTTGGCTGGCACACCGCCCGGCTCTGCGCCGGCGAAACCTATTACGATTGTCCGTATTACGAACAATTGCAGTACGTTGGCGACACGCGCATCCAGGCGCTGATTTCCCTGTATGTTTCGGGCGACGACCGGCTGATGCGAAAAGCGCTGCAGGTTTTTGACGATTCAAGGTTCAGCGAAGGATTGACCATGAGCCGTTATCCGACTTCGGTTACACAGGTAATTCCGCCCTATTCACTGTTTTGGATCGATATGGTCCACGACTACTGGATGCTGCGGGATGATCCGGATTTTGTGCGATCGTTTTTAAATGGAATCGACAATGTGCTGCATTTTTTTATGTCCCGCATCGACGCGGAAACCGGTTTATTGGGAAAAACCGGGTACTGGAATTTTGTGGATTGGGCAGTTGAATGGCCGTGGCGCAGTAACGAGCAAACCGGCGGAGTTCCGAAAGGTGGATTTGCAGGACAGTCGTCGATTTTAAGCCTGCACCTGGCGTATAGCGCCAAACATGCAGCTGATTTGTGCCGCTGGGCCGGAAACGATGAAAAAGCTGTGTATTATGAAAATGTGGCTGAGAAATTAATTGAGGCGGTGAAAGAAAATTGCTGGGACAGTTCGCGGCAATATTTTGCAGACACTCCGGAAAAGAAGGAATTCAGCATGCATGCACAGATTTTTGCTGTTCTGGCCGGTGCAGTGGCAAAAGGTGATTTGAAGGATTTTGTATTGCGGTTTGAAAAGGATGAGCAACTGATCCAGCCCACCATGTATTTCCGGTTTTACCTGACACAGGCGTTGAAAAAAGCAGGACTGGCCGACAATTATCTGGAAACGCTCGGGTTGTGGAGAGAGATGCTCGATTTGGGTTTGACCACTTTTGCTGAAAAACCGGATCCCACGCGTTCTGATTGTCATGCCTGGAGTGCCAGCCCGAATTACGATTTCCTTGCTACAGTGGCCGGAATTGAACCGGCATCGCCGGGATTTAAAACAGTGAAAGTGGAACCGCATTTGGGAAAACTGAATCAAATAAAAGGCAATATGCCGCACCCGCAGGGAACGATTTCGTTTGATTTAACACGAAATGGCTCAGCCGGATTGAAGGGAAAAATCGTGCTTCCGCAACATTTGACCGGGAAATTTTACTGGAACGGGAAAATGATTGATCTGGAGGGGAGCACTGAGATTGATTTGTAGAAAGCGATGATAAACTTCAATAAATTTCAGATTGGTATTCGTGCCCGTTTTTTTTCCTGGCAACAGATTTCGGATGAAACGTTCATGTGAATTCCTGCAAACCCGGATATCAAGCCGCAGACCGGAGCGCTCTGGCAGGGATTGAAGCGGCGCCCTGTTGCCGGACGCGACCATGTTTTGTTTGCCGGTGGCGGCGATTGGAATGAGCCCGCCGGCGGGAATACAAAACAGGGAGCGGACAAAACCGGTAGAGCGGAAAGCCCGGCTGCCAGCCCAGAAAAATTAAACTAATTGATGAGTCTGCTCTGAAAAGTCTGAGTTCATTGATTTTCAATTTCTTTACCCCTGACCCCAAATATAGGGGAACTTGTTGAAAATCAATGAACTCTTCAAAGTCCCTCTTAGGGGATTTAGGGGTTTTTGACTTTTCGGAGTGGACTCAAACGATTGTATTTAAAACTGAAAGGAAATGCGAAATACTTCCGGCGAGGACAAATAAATGCCAGATTCCATGGCTGAATTTGAGGCCCCGCCAGGAATAGAAAATAACGCCCACCGAATAGAACCCGCTCCCGATAAACAAATACGCGACACTGATTGCCGGCAAATGACGCACCAGCGGAACAACGGCGAACAGGAACAACCAGCCCATGGCAAGGTAAATACCGGTCATAAGTTTGTGAAAACGAACAAGGTAAACGGAGCGGATGATGACTCCGGCGATCGCTAAAGTCCAAATAATTCCGAACAGCGTCCAGCCAATTATGCCGCGAATGGTGGTGAGCATAAAAGGTGTGTAAGTGCCGGCAATGAGCAAAAAAATGGAAGCGTGATCGAACCGGGCGTAAAGGTTTTTTATTTTTTGTTTGGTGGCGCTGTGATATAATGTGGAAGAAAGATAAAGCAAAACCAGCGTGCTGCCGAAAATGGTAAAACTGACCACGTGCCAGGCGGTGCCGCGGGAAACTGCAGCAACAACGAGCAACACCAGCGCCCAAATGCTGAGTAGTGTTCCGATGCCGTGAGTGATGCTGTTAAAAATTTCCTCGGCAATTGGCAAGGTGCGGTAACCTGCTTCCTTTTTTTCGTGTTTTGGCATGCGCTTGAATCGAATTTCTGAATGTAAATATTCGATTCGAAATTAAGAAAAATTGATTGCCTGCGGGTTATCTTTCTTTCAAAAAACAGGACAGGCATCCTTATTACGGGAGTCTGTTCTGTCTGTCACTGAAAATCAGGTATCTAAATTTTATCTGTGGCGGGCGGAATTTTATTTGGGCCCTGTTAATTCGATGAAATTGCCATCGGGATCCTGAATAAGGACAAAATATTTTCCATTGCCCAGATTTGATGGTTCTGCACTTAAAAAGTCGATGCCGGCTTTTCTGATCCTTTCAATGAACGGATTCAAATGTTTCACATTTATAGTGATGTACTGCATACCGGTATCGTCGTGAATGTGCGTTTGTTTCGGATGACTGGGTTTCGTTCCCAGACTCATCAGTTTCCATTCGTTGGCACAATCGCTGTTTTCCAGTTTCAGCACCGAAACTTCCATTTTGAACTTATCGGTAAGGCCAAGTTCCGAAGCCTGCTCTTTGGTAACAACAAACTCACCGGTTTTAACCATTCCGATGACGTGTGTATAAAAATCAATCGATCTGGCGAGGTCGCTCACTACTACTCCGATTCCGATATTCGGGCTGGAAAACTCGCTGGATGAAGCGCTACTTTGGGCAGATACGGTTGTTATTGCCAGCGCAAAAATTAAACAAATTCCAAGCTTTTTCATTGCATTTCATTTTTAAATTCCACACCATGAATAACAGTTCAGCTTTGTGATTATTTGTTAAACTTTTCGAAAAAAATATAAATACAACATGCTGTTTTTCAGGACGTGAAAGCTGACGGTTGATTCCGTTTTTCATCGGCCCCGGTTTTTATAGATAATCATTTGGTGGAAAGTTGCCATTCATCATTTTTTCAGGTAGTTTTGGTTGAAAAGATAAAATGACTTTACCGCAGATAAATAACAAAAATGTTGAAAGTTACCTGGATCAGGCGGAGATTGTGCGGGAAACGGCCGAACAAATCATGAAGGATTTCGGGATGTTTGGTGTGGAAATTACTTTTTCCGGCGATACCGGGAATGCTTACGAAGAATTACACCGGCAATTGATTGATCAAATAACCACTTTAGTGAACCGAAACTACGACCTCCTGCTTTCGGTGCTTTACCAGGTAGACATCACCGACCGCGAAATTGCCCGCGCCGCTGCCGACCTGCCCCATTACAGCCATATTGAAGTAATCGCCCACCAGGTAATTGTCCGCGATTTAAAGAAAGTTCTGCTAAGGAGGTATTTTCGGAAGAAGGAGGATTCCTGAAAATTTTGGGGTAGCCCGTCATTATGCGCACTACCCCAAAATTATTACTCATTATTTCAAAACAATCATTTTTTTCCGGCTGATGAAATCACCATCGGCATTAAGCTGATAAAAGTAGATTCCCGGCGGAACAGATAATCCTTTATCATTTTTTCCATCCCAGGAAACCGTGTAAAAACCGGCCTGTATTTTTGCTGATATCAGTTCCCGGACTACCTGTCCGAGGGAATTGTGCACTTTAATGCTGATATCGGCAGACCGCGGCAAACCATATTCAAACCGGGTTTGCGAGCGGAATGGATTTGGATAATTTTGATAGAGCACAAAATCTGAGGGCATACCTGCATTTTCATTGAGATCGGTGGTTATGCCAACCGGAATTTTACCGGCGAGTGGATCAACCAGCGTTACTTCTTCGAGTCTCAGGCCACTTCCTGCCGTGGCATTATTAGTTAATATGGCAGGAATATATAAAACCGGTCCTTCGCCGGGTTGGATTACATTGCCGTCGAGGCTGTACATAAGAACAACCAGTTCACCGCCTGTTATGCGGCTGTTCACATTCAATCCGGAACTGCGGGGTGCCGTAACAGGTTCTCCCAGCGTTATGCTTTGAGGATCGTAACTGAACCTGAGTTGCAGTCCGGCTACTTTTTCTGAGAAATCTGCCATCACCGGAATTTCGATGTTTTGACCTGATTCCAGGCTGGTGTTTTCAATCCAAATCGTATTTTCACCCAGCGATTTTACAGCGAGCGACGGATTTTGCTGCGGATTATCAAGAATATAATGTACAATTTGAACGATATCTAATATATCCACATTTTCATCTGAATTGAAATCGGCGGCAAAAAATTCCTGTTCTGTCGGTTCAGGCAAATTTCCAAAAAAAATGTTTATTGCCCTTATCAGGTCGATAATATCTACAACTCCGTCTCCGTTAACATCACCTTTTGATGCGTTAAAATAGAAGTTTCCATTTTGAGGAACGACAGGAATCGAAACTCCGTCTGAGTCAGAAAGGAGAACCTGAGATAGCTGGAGTTGTGAACTTTCTCCCGCCACAGCGTCAGAACTGATATTGTAGTTTATTTCCAAAATGGGGCCATCGCCCGGTTGAATAACCTTGCCTTCGGTATTGTAAAGGATAACTTTTAGTGCGCCAGAATTATTTTCATTGAAGCCCACTGTAAATCCGGAGCTTCGGTCGGTGGTGTTCACCGCAGTAGCCGTTAAGTTATCAGGAACATCAGTTAATGTAAACTGTGCCCCGGCAATATCTTCAGCATTTTCGAGGTTGACAGAAACATTTCCGATTGAACCAGGAATTCCATAACTATCCTGCACAGCGAGAATAGTTTCAGATTTTTCCTGCTTCAGATATTCGGCAACATTCTCTACGTACATATCCCAGTTTTCCCCGTTGTTGCTGTTCAGGTATACTACTACTCTCGAATTTGGGGCCAAACTGAGTTCGCCGTAGTCAAATGCAACCGCTATCGGATATCCCTGGCCGCCGGGGTCTGTTCCGGCAATTGCTGTTCCGTCGCCCACAGTTTCGAATGTACCGTTACCTTCTGAAAGGTGTTTTATGGAATCGACCATAAAAGGCGAACTGCTGAGGATATGTTCCGGGTTGGTATAGAAATACCCAATTCTTACCGGGTTTATGGTTTGAGATTGTTTGATGCCGTTTGCACCCAATGCATTCAACAAGCTGTCGCGCCAGAGGCTGTATATTCTGGTGGTTTTGTTGAAATTCTCTCCGGCAAAAAATACTTTGCCTCCGTTTTGAAGGTAGTCCCGCAGGTTTTCGGTTCCCTGATTATTTGGAACTACTTTATAATCCACATACCAAACCTGGTCGAATGCATTTAAATCCAAAGTAGAAAAATAGTTTATATCATCTGAATAACGGACGTTATATCCAAGTGATTTTAACTTAGAAACATCTGAAGATCTGTCCTCGCCGAATACCAGCAAATCAATTTCTGCATTCATTATATCCGGTGCTATAAAATTTTCTGGTGACACAACTTCGTACTTAATTTCTGCAACACTTTTTTCAACGCTCATCGTTGCAGTCTGTGTCTCCGGAGTTAATGTCGCCCATCTTAAAATTGATCGGGCTGACGCACTTCCACCGCGTTCAAATTGTATTGCATGAAAATCATATTCACGGTTAGGTTCCATATCAAATGTACCAGTTGTCGATCCATTAGGATTCGTCCAGGTATTAACTACTTCGGTATTGCCAATTTTTAATATGCCGCCGTTATCGGTTATGAATTCGAAACTTTTTGTCACGGAAGAATTATCCTGTGTATGTAATACGATTTTACCATTCCATTCCGATACGAAATAGTCTGCCCCTATATGGTAATCAGGCGAGCCAGCCCCCCAGTCAAAATTAATATTGTTGACGTAATGATTAACCCCTTCATCAAGCATTTCATGGTTAAGAGAGTGATCCTTATTTAATTTAGGATAGGCATCTGAACCCGGCCAGTTTTGCCAGTATTGGCTGTTGATATAGTTTGATTTAATATTGTAATAAGTAGCCAATAAACCGTTTTCAGGGATCCCGGGAGTTACTGGTTTTGGGTTATCCGGCAGATAAAGGAGATTGGACGGAACCACGTGGCGATTTTGAATTATACCCGGTTTCCACTCCAACCTGACATTAGATGAAGGTTGCGCGTTTGAAGTTTTTTTATATACAACTTTGATGTCATACATCTGGGTGTCAAGCGGGTGGGAATCATCTAGCCCATAATCTATCCGATAGGTGTTATCCGATACTTTATAAAACCCAGGAGAGAGAATTTCCATTGATTCAATCTCACTATTATAAACGGTATAAAATGAATAGATCCCCTGGTAAAGTCGTATTTTTCCTTCCCAAACAACAGCAAATTGACCATCATTGTCCATACGTGGATCGGGATCATAATTATCCCAGCTGAAATTAATCTGCTGATCAATGCGTATAATATCCGGAGCGCCGCTAATATCATTTGGATCATTGTAATAGCTGCCCTGTAAGCCAGTACCAGGCATATCGAATGGCGGTGGTCCAATAGCTTCCGGCGGTATAACCTCCCATTCATCTGTGTACATTTTTTTCCATTCCAATTTAAGCATAGCGGATTCGTCTTCTGCATCTCCCCGATGGTAATATGCCAGGACGAAAGGATATCCGCCTTCATTTTCGAAATGACAGTCGTTCGATAGATAGGATATTGATTCTGCAGGATCGAACGAAATATGGAAATTGGGCACCAATGATTATTATCGGCGTCTTTTGCCCCATCAACCGCAAAATTCACCCAATCGTCAGCGGTGATCCGGAAAGTATAATCCCCTTCATTTGGGAATAGAAGTGTTCCTTCATAACGCGCCGAGAAATTATTTTCCTGACCAGCAATTCGCGACCCAATTTTTGTATCCGGATTTCTTTCCGACCAGTCAAATTTGATTTGAGGTTCGTTTCTGAAAATCACAGGATGTGTCCATGTTGAGGTAGAACCAGCAGAGCCATCATTAAAATATATGGCACGGGCACCGGAGGATAAACCGTTTAATTCCTGCTCTACTGCCTGAAATTCTTCGAAATTTAAAAGTTCATCATTGCCGTCTCCGTTTTCCCAAATCCAATGTTTTTCATCGGAATTTGCCAATCGATAAATATCGTAATCAAAACTGTGTCCGATTTCAGACAGAGGTTGGGAAGCATTTATATTAATCCAGGCGCCTGAAATTCCCATATTATTTCCTTCAGGTATAATAATTTGATTATGGTGAACATTTACATTTTCGCTTTTGTAAGGACTTCCGCGATAATCGTACCGAACTATGATGCCGTTCATGTTTTCTCCTGCGTCAACTATGTTATTATAAACTTCAACGTCATGTGAGGTGGAAATTTGAATTTGTGCATGCATAAATTTATCGCTAATTGAACCACTGGTTCTTCCTGCACCATTGCGCCTGGAAATGTTGTTCCGGATTACTGCAGAACCACTTATTTCGTGAAATATACCGTTATCTAAATTATCTTCCACAGTATTATTTTCATAAAGTGTACCAACATTATCGATATCTGTCCAAAGACCCGCGCCCCTGTTTTCTCGTACTATATTGTTCCTTACTTTTAGGTTTTCGGTTTTTGTGAATTTAGTTCCTCCTCCTTCCCATGTCCAGCTGTATCCCACCTCTGCTTTGCCATTTTTAATAATCTGGTTACCATCAATCACGGTGTTTTTGATGATGGGGTCGATTACGCGACTGGCTTTAATGCCGATTTGTCCATTATCATGTACATTATTATTTCGAACAATGGAATAAGAACCGGCAATGATGCCGGCGCTGTGATTGAGTCGGACTTCATTGTCTTCAATTGTCCAGTAGTTGCCAGGATCCTGAAATCCAACAGCGCCGAACTGTCCCGGATTGGCAAATTTTTCGATGATTAAATTACGAACGGTTACATTATTTGCTATTTTTTCAGCATCGGTATATGGGAATTTTGTTGGAGATTGTTCCCGCACGGGGGGCCATTCCGGCGGTGTGATTCTGGGACCGCTAAAAGCATATCCGGTGACACTGATTTCATACTTATGTCCTGCTGGATCATTCTTTATATATATTTTTCTTATTGCACCGTCATATAAACGGTCTCCTAATGGAGAATCCCGTTCGAAATACCATGCTTGAGTTGTTTCATCATTAAAATCTGACAATTCCTGGAGTGATTTTACCTGCTGGCAGAATTTATCATCTATAAATAGATCTTCCGGAAAATTGCACGGAATGTCATTTTCACATCGTTCCTCATGATAGATTTCATTATGCAATACATCCGGAGCTGAAGCTACCCAATAATTTCCCTCATGAAACCAATCATCAATCAAAGTTGCACCACTTAACACAGCTCCATCCTGTCCGATAAAACTATCCCCGTCTTTGGGGATTATTGGCTGCATCCTGTGAATTCCTTTGTTGCCCTGGCGATCAGTCGACATCAGTATAAATGTAGTTCCTTCAGGATTTGAACTAACGTTTGGTTGAATATCGTCACCTACATAAATAGGAATTCCGTTAACATATACAGGAATCACCATTAATGCATCTAAATAAAAATTTTTATCAATTCCCTGCCCGGGATCATATTCGTCGTTAATGTATTTTATTCCGATGGCATGAGTGCCGTATTCAATTCCGCCGATATAAACTGAAGTTAACTCATTGCATAAATTGTTGTGGTTCCATTGAGCAGTTGTTTTATACTCACCATCAATATAAATTTCCATTTCAACCGGAGCAGGCTGATCTGCAATTCCGCGAAGTACCAGTTGGTCATACTCATCGCCAAATTTCATCAGGTATTCCGCCGTTGCACCGGATGATTCGCCGTAAACGTATGTATGTGTTTCTCCGCATTTGTCGGTTATGTCAGTTATGCCTGAAATATCATCCAATCCATAAAATTTTTCTGACCATCTCCAGTTGTTTACACCAGTTACTTCGTCTGATTGATAACCTGCGCCAAATTTTCCTTTGGGCAACCCTAATGTTAAACCCGGAACCGCATTCGTTCTAATGAACATTAGTGCATCAAGGTAAAAATTTCGGTCAATTTCCTGTTCTGGTTGGTATAAATCATTAATGTATCGTATAGCAACGGCATGAGTGCCATATTCAACACCATCAATTTTTATAAAAGCCATTTCGTTACACAAATCCCCATGATTCCATTCTGCCGTAGTTTTCAATTGACCATCAACATACACTTCCATGATAACCGGTGCAGGTTGATCGGCAATACCACGCAAAACCAACTGGCTATAATCTCCACCAAACTTCATTAAATATTCTGCTGTAGCGCCGGAGGAATCACCAAACACATATATATGTTCTTCATTGCACTGGTCTTTAATTCCAAGAATTGCATCAATCTTAGCCAACCCATAATATTTTTCCGCCCAACGCCAATTATTAGGTTCAGTTATATCATTTGTATGACTTCCAAGACTAAAATTTCTGGAGGATTCACCATTTGTTAAGCTTTGCATTTCGTCCTGGAAATCTTCTAGTCTGATTAATGCCATATCACCCCGTGCAATTTCCAAGTCATTGATTATCTTTTTATTATTCTCAACATTTACATTTGCGCAGTTAATCCATGACGGATTAATTGAGGAATCAACCATCCTGTCCAGAGTATCAATCAGTGCGGTACCGTTTAAAGAAATTGTTACCTTATCTGATGTTTTACCGTCATCGGTTTTCCAGTTTTTATTTACGACTACAAGATAATAATCGTTTTTGTCCTTATCGCCAACATTATTTTGTGCATTAAAAACTCCAATACAAAAATGAGGGTTTGAGATTGAAGAAATTAAGTTTAGAGAATTCTGATTGTCATCCGATGGCGTATGAAGACTGTCTTCTCCTGAAATCAAATCAATAGAACTTCCATGAAGAGTGGTAATCCATTTCATCTCATTCACTATAATATTTCCGGCGTTATTTAGTTTAAGATTAACATTACTTACCCAGTCATAAGTAGGAGTAGTGTAACCATCTTCATCCAGGAGCGCATTTCCAAAGGATCCTGTAGAGGAGTAAGGCCAATAAGTAAGACCGATAGCGCCATAGGCGACAGGAATATGGGCTACATACTTCATAATTTCAGGAGTTCTTGGTGCTGGTTTTTTTTCATCATTTACTTCCTTGGCTTTTGCAATAGTTCGAACAACCGACATAAAATATACATCCAGTTCCGATGTAACTTCAGCCATTATCCGGAGCGCCTTATAGTAGGCTGTATCATACTTTGGCTTTTGTAAATAATCGTTTGTCACACTAATAGGGTATTTGTCAAATGAAACGATGTTACTTCCACTTTCATTGAAATAGGCTTTAAGATAATCTGTTCCATTCTTGCCTATATGATCACTTGTTGGGCTATATAAATTAGCTATTCCAAATCGTTTCGGATCATTGGTTTCAAAATAATTAATCCACTTAACTGTTTCAGCTAATTGATCCATTGATGGCTCATCAGCTAAATGATAACCAACGATATGATCGAGATTTGCATAATCAGTCTTAACTTCAAGAGCAGTGCTTTCTCTATAATCTCTAAGTTTTTCTTCATTTTCATTTCTTTCCTGACGAGAGCGATTAAATCTTTCTTCATAAACTAATAATTGAATTTCTCCACCAACAGATTCAATAAGATCATTGATATATTTGGCTTCACCAAAATTAAGATTCTCTCGGTTATTAACTGAGCCCTGATCTGGAATACCTGAAAGCATATTAAATCCTGCTTGCTTGATTGTATTCAAATTCATCTTATCATCATGTTCATTTTCGAAATAGATTGGTTCCTGCCACGTCATAATTATGAATTTATCCGGTTCCCATTCTTCTGTATCTGCAGCGGTGTTTTTTAAAACAGAGAGTGATTTTTTATTATCACTGATCATTTCAGGCGCTTGTGCAAACATGCCAAAGCATGCCCATATTCCTATCAAAAAAAGTAAAGTTGATTTCATAGCGGTTTTTTTTAAGTTTTTAATCTAAATCTGTAATTCAGTCGAAAGTTTGTTTAATACTTGTACGGAGCGATTTTGTATAAAGAAGAATGCAAAAAACCAATCGTAGTCCTGCCGTTCAGGAGTTATATGCTCGATATGATTTTTTCACGGGTTTTGGGTTTAAGAAATAATTCACGAAAATACAACTGGTTATAAATGGATCCGATGTTTTGGAAACAAGTTTTAATTCAGCGCAAATGAACAGCCGCTTTAATGTGAGGTAAGAAATCCGGGATTTGTTCTGTTCATCGTTTCTCGGAACAAACAATTAAAGTTACAAAAACATAAATCGTAAGTCAATGGTTATAAGTAATTTGGAATTATTATGATTAAGACGGTATGTTTTGTGGAACTCTCAAAAAATAAATTGGAAATTGAAAAAAACAGATCGCTCAAGAAATTATAAAAATTACAAAGTTGTAAAATTGCTACTTTTGGCGGTCGAAAATAAATTTCACAACATGGTTTCAAAGAAACTTTTTTTTACGCTGTCGCTGGCTTTTATTGCATTATTCGGTGTCGCGCAAAACAGCGCTGAAAAAGAACAGGTTTTATCTACTTTTCATTCGGTCTCGAGCAACGAAATCTTGAAATTTGCGGAAGAACTGACTTCTGATAAATACAAAGGTCGGTTATCGGGTTCCCCGGAATTTCTGGAAGCAGCGAAATGGTGTGCCGACCGATTTAAGGAGTGGGGGATTCAACCTGCGAATAACGGAAGCTATTTTCAGTATTTCCCGAATGAGTATTCTGATGTAGTTTCAAAAGGGAGTGTAACTTATTATCCAGCAGCCAGTGAAGAAATTCCGCTTCAGTTTTTGGATGATTACCTGCCCGGCTCCAACTCAGCTTCGGGAACGGTAACCGGAAACCTGGTTTACGCCGGCTACGGAATCACTGCGCCTGAGCTGGATTACGACGATTATAAAAATGTGGATGTAAAAGGCAAAATCATTCTACTTGAGTCCGGAATTCCATATACCAGAAACGATACAACGCTTGCCCGGTGGACACCATACGCATATCACCGGTACAAATTCAGGAATGCGGTTGAACATGGGGCTGCGGGAATGCTCTATCTGAGCAAATTAGCCAATCCAAATACAGTCAATCTCGAAAATTTTGTTTATGCCCACATCGACCAGAAAATTGCTGATCAGATTTTCACCGGTGCCGGGAGAAATTATGCAGATATAAAAAAAGAACTTGCAGAAATGAAGGTTCCCTCTTTTGCCCTGCCCGAAAATCTAACTGTATCCATTACGGCAAAAACCAGCTATTTTCCAGATGCAAAAGCTTGCAACGTGGTCGGTATGATTGAAGGTATTGACCCGGAACTGAAAAACGAAGTAATAATTATTGGTGGTCATCTTGACGGACAGGGCTATCTCGGCGAAATTTTCCCAAGTGCACTTGACAATGCATCGGGCGTTGCCGATATTTTGGGGGCTGCAAAAGCGTTTGCCGAATCGACAGTTAAGCCGAAACGCTCCATCTTGTTTATTTTGTTTGGCGGCGAAGAGTGTGGTTTGTACGGCAGTAAGTTTTATGCAGAAAATCCGCTGTTCCCGATTGATAAAACCATAATGATGATCAACCTTGATATGGTGGGTAATGGTACCGGATTTTATACAGCAAACGGAAAAAGCTATCCTGAACTGTTCATCCATTTTGAAAATGCAAACGATAAATACATCCATCGCGAAATGGATGCTTCGGAATGGCGGAAAAATTATGGCCGTCCCCGTTCAGATGAATCTAATTTTGAAAACGCCGGAATAAGAACGTTGGGACTGTGGACCAGAAATTCAGTTTTTCCGGTGTATTACCACGACCCGCGCGACAACACGGATGTACTTACGCCTGAAATTATGGAAGACGCTGCCAAATTGCTGTACCTCGGAATTTTGGGAATTGCAAACGACGAAACAATCACCGTGAACTAAATCCTCAACGATTCCCATTTGAAATTAACATGCGGAAGTAAAACTGCTTTTTTCTTTGCTGTTTTTATTCCATCTTTTAGTTAATAGTCAGTTTTAAATCGCAGCAGGTTGGGCAATTTGTCCGTCTTTATTTCCGCTCCTTTGGTAAAAGCCCATTCACGGGTTATCTCTTTTTACCGAAAATTTGACTGCTATTTTTTTTTAAATATATTTGTTTACAACTGCTGTAAAACAACTGCTGTAAAAACAACGGATGAAAAAACCGGAGAAAAACATTGATTTTCTGTGGCTTTCCTTTCTGAATGGCGATGATAAAAGTTTCACATTGATTTATCATCATCAAATCCATAAATTACTTTCCTATGGATATAAGTTAAGTGGAAACCACGAACTGGTGCGTGATTGCCTGCAGGAAGTGTTTATTGATTTGTATTTAAAAAGGGATAAATTACATGTTAATATCAGAAATTTAAAGGCCTATTTATTTGTAGCGCTTAGAAATTGTGTCATTAAAAAAATAAACGCCCGGAAAAAAACTGAATCGCTCGATAATTATGATAAAAATGCGGAAGTGATTTTTCAGTCACACTATAATTTTCAGGAGCAACTAACCGATGTTGAAATTTCCGAAGAAGTAAAAAACAAGCTTATTCATGCAGTTAATGCACTCCCTTCGAAGCAGAAGGAAATTATATACTTAAAGTTTGAAGGGGAAATGGATTACCGGGAAATATCGGAAATCATGAAGATTTCGATAGATTCAGCCCGAAAACTGATGTACAGGTCGCTTATATCCCTTCGGAAAATTGTTGACCCAAACCTGGTTGTGAATTTATTTTTTGCTTTAATAAAAAAATCCTGAAATTCATGTCCATATTTTGAACCTGTGCAGACCATTCTTACAGACTGCAAAAAAGAATGGATAAATTTTTAAAATATTTTGAAGATAAACAATTTGTCCGGTGGGTATTGAATCCGGATGAAAAGTTAAACCGCTGCTGGAATGATTTCATTGAAAAACATCCCGAAGAAAAAAAGAGAATTAAGCTGGCACGTATCATTATCGGGTCGCTGAAAACAACAAACGAACCGGAAGCAGAACAGGAGGCCATGTTTTTGTTTACTGAATTAATTCAGAAACTGGAGAAAAGAAAAAGCAGGAATTTCAGAAAAACGATTTTGAGTTTGATGAAATATGCCGCCGTAGGTATTGTATTTTTTGCCCTTGGGATTGCCACTTACAATTATATCCAAAAACCCGATCAATTTGATGAAATTAACCGCCTGCTTGTTGTTCAGAACCCTGACGATGCACAGCTTATTCTGGGTAACGGTAAAAATGTTTCAATTGCCGAAAAAGAATCGACCATTGAATACGACAATAACGGGGAAATAATTATTAACCGGAAGGATACGGTAAAAAGTACGACCAATGTACAGGAAAACGAATTGAACCAACTCGTAGTTCCTTTTGGCAAAAATTCTTCAATAAAATTACCCGATGGTACGGTTGCATATTTAAACGCGGGTTCGCGGCTGGTTTATCCTACATTTTTCGGTGGAAAAACAAAGGAAGTGTTTTTATTCGGCGAAGGTTATTTTGAAGTAAAACACAACCCTGAAAAACCTTTTATTATACGAACCAATGAATTGGTGGTGGAAGCAATCGGCACAAAATTCAATGTGTCGGCATATGCATCGGATAGAGTTATAGAAACCGTTCTGGCAGAAGGTAAAGTAAAGATATATGAACCTGGTTTTCATATGTTAAAAACCGAATATATACTTGAACCGAACCAAAGAGCTGCATTTAACCGCGATAACAGCGAAATTAAAATCACGCAGGTTGACGTTATGAATTACATCGCCTGGCACGATGGTTATTTGAATTTTGAAGCGTCGGATTTAAGCCGGATTGTGAAGAAAATAGAACGCTATTATAAAATCCAAATCAAATTTGACGATCCCATGCTTGGATTGAAAAAAATTACCGGTAAGCTGCAGTTGATCGATGATCAGGAAAGCGTTTTGAGTATTTTGGCAAAAACGGCATCAGCAGAATTAATTAAACTAAACGAAACCACCTATATGATTAAATAAAAAAACCAGACAGTCTCCTACCACTGTCCGGTTTTCGGAAAATTCAATTAATGTATTAATTAAACATGGTAAATTTATGAAAAAATTACGAATGGCTTGCCTTTTCTATGTGGAGGGCAAAAAACTAAACCTGAAAAAAATGAAACTGACATTCCTACTTTCATTTTTCTTTTTTACCGGTGCCTGGGCGCATACTTATTCACAGGCAACCAAAGTAAGTCTGAACCTAAAGAACGTTACTGTTCAGGAACTTATTGAAGAAATAGAGGCGCAAACCGATTTCTATTTTCTTTATCAGGATGAAATATTCGCAAAAGGGCAACGAATCACAATTAACGCTAATAACGACCCGTT
>CAWAMJ010000002.1:0-838336 GCA_963783085.1 uncultured Prolixibacteraceae bacterium
TCGCAGTACAAGGAGATTGCCGCTGGCTGTTACCCGCCCTAAAAACAAGGAAGACATTAAAAAGATAGTTGCATTTGCACGCGAAAACGGCACTTCGATTATTCCGCGCGGCGCCGGAACTTCACTGGCCGGGCAGGTTGTCGGCCCCGGGATTGTGGTGGATGTTTCGAAATACATGAATAAAATCCTGGAGCTGAATGTAGAGGAAAAATATGTGATTGTGGAACCGGGAGTGGTGCTGGCAGAACTAAACCTTGCATTGGCCGGGCACGGCTTGCAGTTTGGCCCCGAAACATCCACAGCCAGCCGCTGTGTTATCGGCGGAATGCTGGGAAATAATTCCTGCGGCCTGCACTCGCTGGTTTACGGCAGTGTGCGTGAACACATTCTCGAAGCGGACACCATTTTATCTGACGGGTCAGAAGCCACATTCAAATCGCTGTCAAAAGAAGAATTTCAGCAAAAATTGAATGGAAACCCCAACAAACTCGAGAAGGCCATTTACCACAATATTGATACAATCTTATCCGATCCGGAGAATCAAAAAGAGATTCGCGACAAATTTCCCGATCCAAAACTTACCCGGCGCAACATGGGTTATGCAATCGATTCGTTACTTCTTTCCGAACTTTATACGGAAGGCGGCGAGTCCTTCAATTTTTGTAAACTGCTGGCCGGTTCAGAGGGCACCCTTGCATTTTCGCACCGCATAAAACTGAACCTGATTCCCCTTCCGCCAAAATATAAAGGATTGGTTTGCGCCCATTTTAAAACATTGGAGGAATCGTTGCTGGGAAACCTGGTTGCCTTAAACCATAAACCATCAGCCATCGAGCTGATGGATGATATCATACTGCAGGCAGCCGGACAAAATATTGAACAGCGAAAAAACCTGTTCTTTGTAAAAGGTAATCCCGGCGCCCTTCTGATGATAGAATTCTCTTTTAAAACCAATGAAGAACTTCAAAATAAAGCGGCTGAACTGGAAAAGGATTTCCGGGCTGCAGGATTAGGTTATCATTTTCCGCTGGTTACCGGCGCCGACAATATAAAACGTGTGTGGGCGCTGCGAACCGCCGGGTTAGGTTTGCTCGCCAACATTCCCGGCGACAGGAAAGGTGTTCCCGGAATTGAAGACACGGCGGTGCATCCGGAAAACCTGCCGGACTATGTTGCCGATATAAAAAAGGTGCTGGCAAAACTGGGTCTTTCCAGCGTGTACTACGCCCACATTGCAACCGGTGAAATTCATTTCCGCCCATTGATTAATTTTAAAGACCCGGCAGATGTAGAGCTTTTCGATCGCCTCATGACCGAAGTTGCTGCTCTTGTAAAAAAATACCGCGGCTCGATGAGCGGCGAACATGGCGACGGCCGGGCACGGGGCAAGTTTATTCCTTTTATGCTGGGCGAAAAAAACTACCAACTGGTACAGGAAGTTAAAAAAGCCTGGGATCCTGAAAATATTTTCAATCCCGGGAAAATTGTAAATACGCCGCCTATTACTGAAAACCTTCGCGTTATTCCCGGAAAACCAACACCCGATTACCAAACGGTTTTCGATTTTTCCATGTACAACGGCTATTTCCGCAGCATTGAAAAATGCAACGGCACCGGCGACTGCCGTAAAACGGAGATTGTAGGCGGCACCATGTGCCCTACTTATATGGCCACCCGCGACGAAGATAAATCCACCCGCGGGCGCGCCAACGTTTTGCGGGAATTTTTATATGAACCTAAAAGCGAAAATCCGTTTGGCCAGCAGGAAATTTACGATGTACTTGATTTGTGCATCTCCTGCAAGGCCTGCAAAAGTGAATGCCCCTCGAATGTGGATATGGCAAAAATGAAAGCCGAATTCATGCAGCATTATTACGATGTACATGGAATCCCGCTTCGAACAAAACTAATTGCATATTTACCGCGCCTGAACAATGTGGCGGTGCAATTCCGGTCGCTTTCCAATTATTTGATGAATACGCCTGCGCTGAAAAAAGCCATTGGATTTTCAACAAAACGAACGGTTCCTGAACTTTCGAAACTAACGCTAAACAAATGGACGGCCAATGGAATCCCCCTGCCCGCCTCGCAAATAAAAGGCAAAGTCTATCTTTTTAACGATGAGTTTACCAATTACAATGAAAGCGACATTGGAATAAAAGCAATCCTGCTGCTTACCCGGCTGGGCTATGAAGTGAAAATTCCGGCGCATAAAGAAAGCGGCCGCACATTTTTATCGAAAGGATTGTTGCGCACTTCCAAAAAAATTGCCACCGAAAACGTAAACCTGTTAAAAAATATAATTTCCGGGGAAACTCCGCTTATCGGAATCGAACCTTCGGCAATCCTGGCGTTTCGCGATGAATATCCTGAATTGGTTGACAACGATTTACAACCCGCGGCACGAAAACTGGCAGAACATTCTCTTCTGTTCGAAGAATTTATTTCAGCCGAAATCGACAAAGGAAATATCTCCGCAGCGGATTTTACTAATGAAGAAAAGCAAATTTTACTGCACGGTCATTGCCAGCAAAAAGCGATCGCTTCTACAGCGCCAACAAAAAAAATGCTTTCACTTCCTGCAAACTACAATGTCGACGAAATTCCTTCCGGTTGTTGTGGCATGGCCGGTTCGTTCGGGTACGAAAAGGAACATTATGATTTATCCATGAAAATCGGAGAAATGATATTGTTCCCTGCTGTTCGCGCAGCGGCAGAAACCATCGTTATAACAGCGCCCGGAACTTCCTGCCGCCACCAGATAAAAGACGGCACCGGGAAACCGGCAAAACACCCTGTTGAAGTTTTATATGACGCGCTGAAATCAAGAAAATTATGAATTTAAGATATTGGTTTCAAACATCCGCGCGATTATTCTGTTATTCAACCTAAAATTTAAGATGAACAGTTTCTGGAACCAGCGTTTTGAGGTTGAGGAATATGTGTATGGAACAGAACCTAACCGGTTTTTTAAGGAGCAACTGGATAAACTTTCTCCCGGAAAACTACTGTTACCGGGTGAAGGCGAAGGCAGAAATGCAGTTTATGCAGCAAAAACCGGCTGGCATGTAACGGCATTTGATTCCAGCACGGCAGGAAAAAGCAAAGCTGAAAATCTGGCGAAAAACAATGGTGTAAATATTCACTATCAAATTGCAGATTATGAAAGTGCGGAATACGGTCCAAATGAATTCGATGTAACCGGGCTGATTTTCGCACACATGCATCCGGAAAAACGACGGGAAATCCATCGAAAACTGACGGCTTTTTTAAAACCCGGCGGCATGCTCATTCTCGAAGGTTTTTCAAAAAAACAGATCCACAACAATTCCGGTGGTCCGAAAAATGTTGAAATGTTGTTTTCGAAAGAGGAATTACAAAACGACTTCGTCCATTTCTCGAAACTGGAAATTACCGAAAATGAAATCGTGCTCGATGAAGGAACGTTTCATCAGGGAACGGCTTCGGTAATCCGGGTTGTGGGAATCCGGTAATCAATTTTTATTATTTTTATCGTCTTTAAAAAAATGCCAAATCCATTGAAAAGAATACTGTTTCTAATAGCCGCAACAACATTTTTTCTGCAACCTACATTTTCCCAGGAAGTTATAAAAGCTGTTAAAGTCGATACGCCACCCAAAATCGATGGTTTTGTTCAGGAACAGGTTTGGCAAAAAGCATTTTTGGTCGATAAATTTTACCAGCGCGAACCCAATGAAGGTGCGCCGGTTTCCGAAAAAACGCAATTTTTAATTTGTTACGATGCCAACTTCATCTATTTTGGATTTCGGTGCTGGGACGATCCCAAAGACATTACAGCCAAAGAGATGGCACGCGACGTGAGTTTAGGGAACGACGACCGGATTCAGGTCATTTTAGACACTTATCTCGATGGCCGGAACGGTTACTGGTTTCAAATCGGCCCGCGCGGTTCCATCGGCGACGCATTGGTGAGTGAAAACGGCGCTGTTTTTAACAAACAATGGGATGGTTTATGGAGCGGCAAAGCACATATCACCGACTGGGGCTGGGAAGCCGAAATAGCGATTCCTTTTAAAACACTCGGGTTCGATAAACAAAGCGATAAGTGGGGCATAAAATTCATCCGGCACATTGTAAAGAACCTCGAATCGGCATACTGGCCCGAAGCAAATCTTAATACTCACAAGTTTCAGGTTTCTGATGAGGGAATCCTGGAAGGAATCGAAAACATCACGCAGGGGATCGGGCTTGACATTTCGCCATACCTGATTACCGGTTTAGACACCAAAAGCGGGGAAAAAAACGATCCGAAACTAACCGGTGGCGTCGATCTGTTTTACCAGATTACACCCAGCTTGAAATCGTCGCTTACCATTAACACTGATTTTGCCGAAACAGAAGTGGACGATCGTCAAATAAACCTCACCCGTTTCAACCTGCATTTTCCGGAAAAACGCGATTTTTTTCTCGATGGGGCCAATTATTTTCAATTTGGCATTGCCGGCGACGATGCCAGTCCGGTTGCCAACAGACTGATTCCGTTTTTTTCGCGCAGAATGGGACTGGATGAAACAGGCAAACCAATTCCAATAAATGTGGGTGTTAAATTAACGGGGCAGTTGAGTAACTGGAACATTGGGGTACTGCATATCAATGATAACCGTGAGATCGGGTTCAACGACTATTCGGTGGCGCGGATTTCCAGAAACATCTGGAAACAATCGTCGGTTGGAATGATTGCCACCCGCGGAAACTCCCTGGGATTGAACCAAAACTTTTTGGCCGGCGCAGATGTAAAATTATCAACATCCACTTTCAGTGGAAATAAGAATGTTTCGTTGATCTTGTTTGGCTTGAAATCGGGTACCGAACATGGGAAAAAAGAAGACGAAGCGGCCTGGGGAGGTGAATTTATTTATCCGAACGACCTGATAAACTTCCGCCTTGGCCATCATCAGATTGGCGAAAATTTTGTAGCCGGAATGGGCTTTGTGCCCCGGATAAACATTCGTGAAACCTACGGCGAACTAACATTCGGGCCGAGACCTGACATACCGGGAATTTTACAGGTTCTTACCGGGGGAAGTTTCGACCACATCGAAAACCGGGAAACCGGAGATTTGGAAACCCGCACCATTGAAATTAAACCTGTGGGATTGCGTTTCATGTCAGGAGAAGAGCTTCATTATTCAATCGCCAACCAGTACGAAATGTTATCGAAAAATTTCAATATTTTCGATGATTTTGTTATTCCGGCAGGAGATTACAACTGGTGGCGCCACAAATTTAAGCTGCAAACCAAAGGCGCCAGAAATTTATGGGGCGAAGCCGAATACGGGTTTGGTAATTTCTTCAACGGAAGGCGCAATGATGTTGTTGTGAAAGCCAATTGGAAAGTAGCCGTACCTTTTTTCCTGGGCGGAAATTTTATTCGAAACCACGTTTTTTTACCCGAAGGTGATTTCACTGCCAACATCTATCAGGCGAACGCCAATATCCTGTTTAGCCCGAATATAACCCTGTATAACTTTGTTCAGTACGACAACGCCAGCAAAAGTGCAGGATGGCAGTCGCGTTTTCAGTGGATACTCAAACCGGGAAACGAAATTATTCTGGCGTGGACATCGGCCTTCATCAAACCTGAAGAACGGTATTTCCTGGGCGAAAGCAGTTTACGTCTCAAACTGAAATACAACATCCGGTTTTAACAAATGATACCCAACACATAATTTTCGAAAAATAAAAACAAACCTTTTTATTTTGTTAGCGTAAAAAAAAAGGATTGACATAACAAACTAAGGCACAATACTTCAGACAATAAAAAAATTTGACATAGCAATTTTTTACTGGGAAAGTTAATTTAGGGAAAAGAAAAGGAACATTTAATTAAAAAAAGATTTCATTTTTTGGTTTGTACTAAGTTATTACTTATACTTGCAATCGAAATTTTCAAAAATTTCTCGACTCCACGTTATTTGTTCCAAAATAATTTATCAAAAACAAATTATATCAAGGAAAGAGATTATTAATTTATAACAATGTACGATATTTTAGAATTGAATAAAAAGCTCGTCCCGGAGCTACGCGAGATAGCCAAAGAGCTAAAAATCAAGCGTGTAGAATCATACAAAAAACAGGATCTTATTTACAAGATTTTAGACACCCAGGCCATTCAGGAAGCGGAGAACAAAGCAAAGAAATCTGCTGCACGGGAACAACCAAAAGAAGAAAAACCTGCAAAAAATTTTCTTCGGAAAAAAACCGATAACAAAGAACAGGAAGATGCAGATCCCGGAGAGCGCCTGCATAAAGGAAGACGACCGCGCAGGGAAAGGGTTGAACCGATAATAAAACGCGAAAAAGTTCAGGTTTCCAAAAAAGAAAACAAAGAAAACGTTCAGTCCAGGCAAGACCAAATTAAAGCCATAATCAAAGGTTTTAATACTGAAAAAGGAAAAAAGAACGAGGAAACAGCAGCAACGGAACCCACACGCGAACCGGAAAATAATCCCGCAGAAAAACCTGAATTTAAAGCTGCAGCCCCCGAAACAAAACCGGTGGAACGAGCTGAAGAAAAACCGGTGCAACGAATTGAAGAAAAGCAGAAGGCAATTCCAAATCCCACCAATGAAGCTTCATCCAAAGAGCCAAAAGCAGAGGAGAAAAGCCGGGAGCTGAAAAAAGAACCAAAATCTTTTCAAAAAAAATCCGGCGGTAACAATAAAAACAACAAACAATTTGAATTTGAAGGAATTGTTATAAATACCGGTGTTCTGGAAATTTTGCAGGACGGCTACGGATTTTTGCGTTCATCGGATTTTAATTACCTGAATTCACCGGATGATATTTACGTATCGCAGTCGCAGATTAAACTTTTCGGGTTAAAAACCGGCGATACAATAAGTGGTACAATCCGGCCGCCGAAAGAAGGAGAAAAATATTTTCCGCTGATAAAAGTGCTGGAAATTAACGGCAGAAGCCCGGAATACATTCGCGACAGGGTTCCTTTCGACCACCTGACCCCACTGTTTCCGAACGAAAAATTTGAACTGACCGGCAACGGGCACGACAATATATCAACTCGTGTAGTAGATATGTTTGCACCCATTGGGAAAGGACAAAGGGGTTTGATTGTTGCCCAGCCGAAAACGGGTAAAACAGTTTTACTGAAAGAAATTGCAAACGCCATCGCAGCCAACCATCCCGAAGTTTACATGATTGTCCTTCTGGTTGACGAACGCCCTGAAGAAGTTACAGACATGGCGCGCAGCGTAAATGCCGAAGTTATTGCGTCTACATTCGATGAACCGGCTGAAAAACATGTGAAAGTAGCGAACATTGTGCTGGAAAAAGCGAAACGTCTGGTGGAATGCGGACACGATGTGGTTATTCTGCTCGACTCAATTACGCGCCTTGCACGTGCCTACAATACTGTACAACCGGCGTCAGGGAAAGTATTATCGGGTGGTGTTGATGCCAATGCGCTGCATAAACCAAAACGGTTTTTCGGCGCCGCCAGGAACATTGAAGAAGGAGGTTCGCTGACCATTCTTTCAACAGCACTTACCGAAACAGGCTCGAAAATGGACGACGTTATTTTCGAAGAATTTAAAGGTACCGGCAATATGGAATTACAGCTCGACCGCAAGCTTTCCAACAAACGGATTTTCCCGGCAGTGGACATACCTGCATCAAGCACACGTCGCGAAGATTTACTGATATCAAAGGAAGTTCTTAACAAACTGTGGGTATTAAGAAATTATTTAGGCGATATGAACTCGCTGGAAGCAATGGAATTCATGAAAACACGATTAATGCGTTCGAATTCCGTTGCTGAATTTCTGGCGTCAATGAACGACGGATAAAACTTATTAGCAAGTTATTACTCTGAAAAAAGCAGGTTGAAAACAACCTGCTTTTTTTAGTTTTGAGGCACCTGCCTTTCAAAAATCATTTATTTTTAACAATTATAAATTACATAATTTTGAAATAATTGACATCTGCACATTACAATTCGGTGTAAAAACTGTTATTTTTGCGCTAAAATTTATACGTTGGATTATTTTCAAAATACACATAAAACCCTGCTGGAAAGTACCCATTTAACATTGAACAGGGAACTGACAGACAGCATTGACTGGTCGGAGCAGATGATTTGCATCAAAGGATTCCGGGGTGTCGGGAAAACAACTTTTCTTCTGGATTACATCAGGAAAAATTATCCCGACGATAATTCCGTCTTGTATGTCAACCTCAACAATTTTTATTTTACCAAGCGCACCATCGTTTCGTTTGCCGATGAATTTGTAAAGCGGGGCGGTAAAATTCTACTGTTGGATCAAATACAGAAATACCCGAACTGGTCAAAAGAACTACGGCAGTGTTACAACAAGTTTCCCGGATTAAAAATCATTTTCACATCGTCGCCGGTGTTGAGAATTGAAGAACAAAACCCTGATTTGAACGGGATTGCAAAAGTGGAACATCTGGAAGGTCTTTCGTTCAGGGAATATTTAAATTACACTGCCAACAGCAGTTTCCGTTACTATACCCTGGAGGAAATATTAAAAGACCACGTAAAAATTGCCAGTCAGATTGTTGCCCAGGTAAGGCCGCTGGCTTATTTCAGCGATTATTTAAAATTTGGATATTTTCCCTATTTTATCAGCGACCCTAATTTCTACACCAACAGTTTATTAAAGCACGTTAACCTGGCGCTCGAAATTGACGTTCCGTACATCAACCAGATCGAATTAAAGTACCTTTCGAAGTTGCGCAAATTATTGCATATCATTGCTTCGGAAACACCTTTTACACCGAATGTGAGCAAACTGGCAACGGCAGTGGAAACTTCAAGGGCTACCGTTATGAATTACCTGCGCTACCTCAAAAACGCGCGTTTAATACAGCTTTTATATTCGAATGGCGGAGAAGATGAAATGAAAAAACCCGATAAAGTTTACATGCATAATACGAATTTGTTGTACGCCATAGCTCCGAACAACACAGATAACCTAAATTTACGCCATACTTTTTTTTGCAATCAGGTTGGATATAACATGTTGGTAAACAGCTCGGCCAAGGGCGATTTTTTCGTAAATAACCAGTACCATTTTACAGTAGGCGGGCAAAAAACCGAATCAGACAAAAATTGTTTTGCAGCAGCAGATATGATCGAAATCGGAAGTAAAAATAAGATTCCGTTGTGGCTGTTCGGTTTTCTATATTAGTAATAAAATAAGTTTTATTGAATTATAATTTTCAGAATAAAAGGGATAAAAAAATGACAAAACAAAAAAAATTCATCACATGTGACGGAAATTACGCAGCAGCGCATATGAGTTACATGTTTAGTGAAGTGGCCTGTATTTATCCGATTACACCTTCCTCTACCATGGCGGAATATGTGGATGAATGGGCGGCATTTGGGAGAAAGAATATGTTTGGGCGTCCGGTAAGGCTGGCCGAAATGCAAAGCGAAGGCGGCGCGGCAGGGGCAGTTCACGGGGCGTTGCAATCAGGAGCATTAACCTCCACTTATACGGCATCGCAGGGTTTGCTGCTAATGATACCAAATATGTACAAAATTGCAGGTGAATTGCTACCCACTGTTTTCCACGTGAGCGCAAGGGCGCTGGCTGGTCATGCACTTTCCATTTTTGGCGATCACAGCGACATTTACGCTGCCCGCCAAACCGGTTTTGCAATGATTGCCGCCGGTTCGGTGCAGGAAGAAATGGATTTGGCCGGTGTTGCCCATCTGGCAACTTTAAAATCACGAATTCCATTCCTGGCCTTCTTCGACGGGTTCCGCACTTCTCACGAAATCCAGAAAATAGAAGCGATTCAAATGGAAGATATCGTTCCGCTGGTCGACCAGAACGCATTGCAGGAATTCAGAAACAGGGCGTTGAATCCGGAACACCCGGTAACACGGGGCACAGCACAGAACCCTGATATTTTCTTTCAGGCGAAAGAATCTTCCAATAAATTCTACGATGACGTGCCTGATATCGTGGCGCATTACATGAAAGAAGTTGGAAAAATTACGGGGCGCGAATATCATCCGTTCGATTATTATGGTGATCCGGAAGCAGAAAATATAATCATGGCGATGGGCTCCGTAACGGAAACAATTCGGGAAACCATTGATTATTTAAATGCCCAGGGGAAAAAAGTTGGATTGATTGCCATTCATCTTTTCCGGCCGTTTTCTGCAAAATATTTCCTCAATGCGCTACCGAAATCGGTTAAACGCATTGCTGTGCTCGACCGCGCAAAAGAACCGGGGGCTGCCGGCGAACCGCTTTACCTTGATGTAAAAGCAACGTTTTACGGAAAAGAAAATGCTCCGGTAATTGTTGGCGGACGTTACGGACTCGGTTCAAAGGATACCACTCCGAGCCAAATTCTTTCGGTGTACGAAAACCTGGAAATGCAAGAGCCGAAAAACGATTTCACCATTGGAATCATTGACGATGTTACGTTCAAATCGCTTCCGATTAAGGAAGAAATCGACACCGCACCGAAAGGAACTTATCAGGCGAAATTCTATGGTTTGGGTTCCGACGGAACCGTTGGCGCCAACAAAAACTCAATCAAAATTATTGGTGATGCAACTGACAAATTTTGTCAGGGATATTTCCAGTACGACTCGAAAAAATCGGGTGGTTTCACTTGTTCCCACCTGCGTTTTGGCGATAAACAAATCCGGTCGACATACCTGGTGACCACACCTGACTTTGTAGCCTGCCATGTTCCGGCATACGTCAACTTGTATGATGTTTTGAAGGGACTAAAAAAAGGCGGTTCGTTCCTGTTGAACTCCATGTGGGACGAAGAAGAGACCAAAAAACGGTTGCCGGACGGAATGAAAAAGTACCTGGCCCAAAACAATATCAATTTCTATATTATTAACGGAACAAAACTGGGCGAAGAAATTGGTTTGGGAACACGCACCAATACCATCATGCAATCAGCTTTCTTTAAAATCACCGAAGTAATTCCCTATGAAATGGCTGTGGATGAAATGAAAAAAGCCATCGTTAAATCGTACGGAAGAAAAGGCGAACAGGTGGTTAACATGAATTTTGCCGCTGTTGAAGCCGGAGGTAAAAATGTAACCAAAGTTGAAGTTCCGGAAGAATGGAAAAACATTGAAATTTCGGAAACTAACGGAAAATCGGAACGCCCTGACTACATCGTAAAAGTGGTTGATGCAATCAATGCACAAAAAGGAGATGATTTGCCGGTTTCAACGTTTATCGGAAACGAGGATGGTTCATTCCCGCTCGGAACTGCAGCTTATGAAAAACGTGGTATCGCGGTTAACGTACCCGAATGGATTCCGGAAAATTGTACGCAATGCAACCAGTGCGCGTATGTTTGTCCTCACGCAGCCATTCGCCCGTTCCTGTTAACCGATGAAGAAGCACAGGCTACACCGGAAGGAACAGAAACACTTACTGCAAAACCCGCTAAAATTTTCGGTGATCTGAACTACCGGATACAGGTTACCCCACTGGATTGTACCGGTTGCGGTAACTGTGCCGATGTTTGTCCGGCAAAAGAAAAAGCGCTCGTAATGCAGCCCATTGACACCCAACGCGACGAAATCGAACGCTGGGATTACATGGCGAACAAGGTTTCGTTGAAAGAAAAAGTGGTGGACAAAACCAAAACGGTGAAAAATACCCAGTTTGCCCAGCCGCTGTTTGAGTTCTCCGGAGCTTGCGCCGGTTGCGGTGAAACCCCGTATATTAAACTGGTTACCCAATTGTACGGTGAACGAATGATGGTTGCCAATGCTACCGGATGTTCATCTATTTTTGGTGGTTCCGCGCCTTCAACTCCGTATTGCAGCAATAAAGATTCAGGTCACGGTCCGGCATGGGCAAATTCACTGTTTGAAGATAACGCTGAATATGGGTTTGGGTTCGCCGAAGGTGTTGCAGCACAACGCGATCGCATTGCTGAAATTATGACCGGCGCACTGAATAACGGCGCATCGGAAGCAGAAAAAGAAGCATTCAGAAATTGGCTGGATAATAAAGACAACGGCGATACATCATCGGATGCATCGGCAAAAGTATTGGAAGCAATTGCAGGCAGCGACAGCGGATATGCCAAAGAAATTACCCGGTTGAAACAATACCTGGTGAAAAAATCAATCTGGATTTTCGGTGGCGACGGCTGGGCTTATGATATCGGTTACGGCGGCCTTGATCACGTAATGGCCAGCGGACAGGATGTGAATGTCCTGGTACTGGACACCGAAGTTTATTCCAATACCGGCGGACAATCATCGAAAGCGACACCTGTAGGCGCTGTGGCAAAATTTGCCGCTTCAGGTAAAAAAATCCGCAAGAAAGACCTTGGCGCCATGATGATGACTTATGGTTATGTATACGTTGCACAGGTTGCCATGGGCGCAAGCAATGCCCAATACCTGAAAGCGGTGAAAGAAGCCGAAGCATATCCGGGACCGTCGATTATAATTGCCTACGCCCCCTGTATCAACCATGGTTTAAGAGCCTCGATGGGAGCCAGCCAGGCCGAAGAGAAAAAAGCGGTTGAATCTGGTTACTGGTCGTTGTTCCGTTACAATCCGATGCTGGAAGAAGAAGGAAAGAATCCATTCCAACTCGATTCAAAAGAACCGGACTGGAGCAAGTTCCAGGAATTCCTGAACGGAGAAGTCCGTTATACTTCGCTGAAAAAATCGTTTCCGGCACAGGCCGACGAACTGTTTTCCGCAGCGGAAGAAAATGCAAAATGGCGATACAATTCATACAAACGATTGGCCGCTATGGATTTCTCGAAAGTAGTGGAAGAATAAAAACCCATTATATATTGTTAAAGCCGTTTCGCCAAATTGGCGGAACGGCTTTTTTTAAAATCTTTCCTCTGTAAAGAAACAACCCGGGCTGCTTCAACAACCGGTTGTTTTCAGGCATTTATTTCCGTGTAACGTTTCATTTTATTCATATTCTGCTTTCGGAAATACTCTTTTAGGAGCGCTGATTTTATTGCCCCGTTAATTCGAATTATACATGGAGTGGTAATCGTTAAATTCCGATTCATCGAGATAATCATCCTTATTCTTGTCGTATTTATCAAATACCTTTTCCGAATATTCGTTACTGTCGATGGAACTGTCCCGGTTTTTATCCCAGTCCTTGAAATAATCGGTATTCCCAAGCGATTTTTGATATTCTTCATAAGATAAATAGCCATCGTTGTTGTAGTCGTAACCTTCATAGTCTTCAGCTACGTAATGACCGTATGGCCGGAGCCCATCTTCCCATTCATTCTTATCTAACTTTTCATCGCGATTCCTATCCAAATTTTGATACGACGATCTGTAAAACGATTCTTCATCATACGTTCCGTTGTTGGAACCGGGCATTAAATCTTTATCTTTCTTCACATCTTCGGAGAATCGATCTGAAAACTCAGTTTTCGAGATTTTTTTGTCTTTGTTTACGTCGCACGATTTGAAATCGTCATCCTGATTGCCGGTCTGGGCGGCTCCGGCAAAAAACAACATGATACCCAGCATTACCAGGTTCATTTTAATTACTGCAAAAATAGTTTTTCGTGTTGTTTTGTGTGTTTTCATAATCTTACATTTTAAATTAACATTTCAGTATTACATAAGCGTAAAAAGTATGCCAATCTAAAATGAACAGGAAATAACCGGCGTTAAATGCTGCATTCAGAGGTTAATTCGCATTATTAAAGTATCTTCATAAATGAAGAAATAATTTCTACAAGGTGTAGATTCATTACACGGTAGGTTGCTGGTTTTTTTGATAATTACATACTCAATTCGCCCCTTGCGAACTTTTCAATCAATTCGCCGGCAATGCTCCGGGTATTGGGGTGGTTGGGCAAATTACCGCGGGAGAACCAGGCTGCCTCAGTAATTTCGTCGTTATCGATACGAATGGGTTGTTTATCGTCGGCTTCCGCAATGTAGCCAATCATCATAGAGCCGGAGAAAGGCCACGGCTGGCTTTTGTAATAACGGATATTTCGAATATCGAGCCCCACTTCCTCTTTCACTTCGCGGGCAACTGCATCTTCAATCGATTCGCCTACATCCACGTATCCGGCCACCAGCGAGTAAAAATTTTCCCGAAACTTCGGCCCACGCGCCAGCAGAATTTTGTCGTTGCACAAAATGGCCACAATTATCGCAGGAGAAATCACCGGATATCTTGTTGTCTGGCATGAAGGACAGAAAATCGCCCGTTCATAAGTTTTGGATTCTGTTGCTTTCCCGCATGTGCCGCAAAACCGGTTTTGTGTATACCAATTCATCAGTTGAAAAGCAACAACGCTTGCCCACTCGATTTCTTTTTGCGAAAGCGTGCGAAAATAATTGATTTCGTGATAAACGAATGACGGCCCTTCCGGAACTTTGCAATCCTGCACCAAAAAACAATTGACGCCATTCAAGACAAACAGGAAAATGCCGGTCGCATCACAACCGGTTAAATCCTTTTTGCGCGGAATTTCAATTTCCCGGTTGGTTTGCTTTAACAAAAGAGAATTTTCCCTGAAATGAAAAACAAAATCGTTCTCCCGTATGCCGGAAGTTTTGACAAATGTATTGCTGAACTGGTGCGGATGTATGTCCTGGATCATTGTAATCTGGTGCTTAAACGTTGAAAAAACGGATGCAAAGTTACAAAAAATTGATTCCTTGCTAAATGAGTTGAGAAAGTCATCTGTGCTTTTTCTTATGGTAATTAACATATTTGGCGGACAGTGGGATGTTTACATCAGATACAAGTTATCTTTTGCCGTTGTGCTTCAGCCAACGGGTAAGACAGATTGCCGTAAAATAATGATACAGGTATTCATATTGTGCCCGTGAGTCATACCGTATAAAAAGGCAGATTGTATCCCGAACAAACCGGAACGTACCGGCAAAGGCTATTTATGAAGAATACTTAACATTTTCATTATTAACCTTGGAGGTGGTTTCATACCAAGTTGTTCCATTAATGCCAGTTTATCCGGAACGCCCCAGTGTTCGACCAACTTTCCATTTTCAAACCGTCCGATGTCGATGACGGTTATTTCAAATTTTTTACCCGTTGGAAACAGCGGTCCGAATTTATTCATGTGGGTGCCCCTGCCTGTCATTCGTCCCCATACTTTGCTGCCGTTCGATATGGTGTCTTCAATGGTCAGAGAGAAATCAGGAAACGCATGGTGAAGGTCTCTGATTCCTTTTTTTACCCCCTCGGCGTTGGGAGGGAAAAATCCGTACTGATGTTCTGTAAAGTCCGGCGACGACCAGAAATCAAAAACAGAGACATCGCCTTTACTAAATCCTTCCTCAATCAATATCCGGAAAATTTCTTCATTTGTTTTCATTGCTATCTGTTTAAGTCCTTTCGGGCTATTAATAAATGAAGTAAATGTCCTGCTAATTTTTGGTTTAAAATTCGTATGCTGAAAATATATTTCAAGCATGTCCGGCACAAAGCACAACGGAATCTGGTTTTGGGTTTCATTTAAGCGGCGGATATAATGGGTGTTTTTTCTGAATTATTATTAAGCAGCGGCAAAAATATAAAAAGCAAAATCCGGGATAAAAAAATTTAACCAATATTATTTGCCATAGTTACCGGTTGCGTATGAAGCCACGATACTACTACCTGGTTCTTTACGATTATTGGGAAAATCAAAGAAATAAATGCCGTTGGGCAGACCATTATCAAAAGTAATTTTCACCCACCCTTCACTATTACCTGAAAATCCTGAATACTGATAATTTGCTTTTATTTCCTCAGGCCTTCCCTGGTTATCTTCACGCAATAATTTTACTCCGGAAACGCTACCCTGAATGTATTTGTTAAACATCCATGTTTTTGACTGATCAGCTACCAAATCATCTATCAATCTGTTAAAATCCTGTGATCCTGTTGGCCCTCCGGTTTTCTTCATAGCAGTATATTTACTGACACCTTTCATACGAATAGATGGCTTGTTTTGAGCAAATAACTTTAGGTTTTCCTCAAATCTTCTGATTGCAGGGCTATTACACGAGTTTAATTGAAAAATCTGCGCCATATCAAAGAGTAAAGCTTTTGTTTTGTGCACCATATCCACAGTATTTCCCAGGACGTTTGGATCTGATATCATTTCCATTGCCTCTCTAAGTGCATTTGCATCATGAATCCGGGCGATTTCCATCTTCGCATTATACAAATCAGGGCGAGCATACAAATTCGATGGTACTTGCCTCCATTCAACACAAGTTGAAGTCCTGCCAATTTCCACACCCCATCCATTTTTTGTGACAGTTTCCATTTCCCTGGCACATTCCGTATCCATTATCATAACTTTGTCCGCAGGCAGATAATTTGAACATTGCCGGGCATAGGCTCTTAAATATTGCTCAAAAATACTAAGGAATTCCAGGTCCTCGCGCTTCATTTCAATGTTCTCAAAATGCCCTCTGTAAATATTGTCAACCAATTCAGCATTATACAATCCATCAGTATTCAACTCAGATTTTTGCGCTTCAGAAGTTTTTGTTGAACTGGTGTATATTATTATGATTAAGATAAATGCATGGAAAAATTTCATATCTCTCAATTTTTGATAATTAAATCTTTAAATCCTAAATGAATCCTTTCCATAGAAAAGGCGCGGATATTCCTAAGCATACACCTAAATAAGTTACTAAAAAATATTTAAATATCCGAATATCTGTTATTTGAAATTTAGGTACCCATTCACCCCCACGCTGCCGCACGATTGCATCGTGTGGCCTTATTTAATAACGATAATATAGTTCAAAATTCCTTTTTCTCCTGCATAATCGGTGCACTGCTATATACAAGATTCTCTGTCTAAAAAACATTCAAGATTTTCAACCAAAATATTTTTGTATTCATTTCTTGTAAATACATTCAACCACTCTATAACGGCAAAACTTACAAAATAAACTCCGTCAGAATTATAAAACTTGTAATTTCTGCTCATTTATCGCATATGACTTAAATTAAAACATAAACCACGCGATGCAATCGCGCGGGAGCGAAGGAGCAAAGTTTGATGTCGAAATCATTGCCGAGCCGGTGGTAGAGTTTTTTGGCCTGCATGTTTTTTTGTTTTTCATACGGAAGTTGTTTTTGGAGGTTGCAAATTCGACTCGCAGACGAAAGAGTGATCAGTCGCAGTTGGCAGATGAAGAAGTGGTCAGCGGGCAGTCTCAGGTGACAGGTAGAGAAGAGAGCAGGGTGCAGTGGTTTTTTACTCGATTCATCTGTTCCGGCGCACTTTAGTCAAAACGCCTCAACGGCCACAGTATCTCACCCTGTCACAGCACCTCACCCTGTCACAGCGAGCTGTAACTGTCCCTCTCCGGCCGGAGAGGGAAAGACATCGTATGCGATGTCAGGGTGAGGTACTTTCAGAACGTGAGATAATTCCGGATTTCCCCGCTACATCTTTTCCTGTTTATTCTTAAATTGAACAGTAAATCTGATGTGGAACAAAATCGATATGAAATGAAAGTACTGATAGCTGCTTTTTTAATCCTTTTTTTTGCAACGGCTGTTTTTGCCCAATCCTCAAAACCCGGAAGCAAAATCATGGTCAACGACAAACGGATATATGAGGTTATTCCCGAGGATGCGAAGGTTGAAATCCTCGCCGAAGGTCACGAATGGACGGAAGGCCCGTTATGGCTGGCCGCCGAACAAAAGCTGATTTACTCCGATATCCCAAAGAATTCAATATTTGAATGGTCGGAAACGGGCGGCAAAAAATTGTATCTGAAACCTTCCGGTTTTACGGGGAATGCAAAACGCGGCGGCGAAACCGGCTCCAACGGTTTGTTGCTGGACAACGAAGGAAACCTTATCCTCTGCCAGCACGGCGACCGCCGGATTGCGCGGATGGATGCCCCACTTTCAAATCCAAAGGCAAAATTCACTACACTTTCTGATGGCTACAACGGCAAAAAACTAAATAGTCCCAACGATGCTGCCATCCATAAAAACGGCGATATCTATTTTACCGATCCGCCGTACGGACTGGAATATAATATGGATGACCCGGCCAGGGAGCTGGATTTTCAGGGGGTGTACAAAATCGATAAAAACGGAAATATGGTTTTGCTCACCAAAGAACTGTCGCGGCCAAATGGCATTGCCTTTTCGCCGGATTACAGTAAATTGTATGTAGCTAATTCCGATCCTCAAAAAGCCATTTGGATGCAATATGAAGTTACCGGTGATGGCCTGCTTAAAAATGGAAAGGTATTTTTTGATGCGACAGATAAAACTGCAGATTTGAAAGGTTTGCCCGACGGAATGAAAGTCCATAAAAACGGCTGGTTATTTGCCACAGGCCCCGGTGGTGTGTTGGTTTTCAATCCTCAGGGGAAACATCTCGGGACGATTTTCACTGGTGAAGCCACTGCCAACTGCGCCTTTAATGACGATTATTCGGTTTTGTATATTACCGCCGATGATTATTTGCTGCGGATAAGGTTGAAGTAAATTTGCTGTCATTTCGAATCCAATATTCTTAAAAGCGACAGCAAAGGATAGAGGCTCTGCAATTAGTAAAGAATACTATCCTTTGCCGTTGTGCTTTAGCCAACGGGAAATATTCTAGCAAGATAAAAAATGGGCTTCAACCCTCTATTTTTCTCAATAATATCAGGAGTAAGGACTAAAGTCCGGGAATGGTTGGGAATCCTGATCCGTCGCTTAAAAGCGACGGCAAAGGATAAAAACAAAAGCAATTAGATGAGATTTTATTTGTTAACATTGTGCTGTTATCCTTTGCCGTTGTACTTTAGCCAACGGTATTAAAATAGCAGGATTGAAGGGGCTTTAGCCCTCTGTTTAATAATGATTATTTGTCATGGACATCACTCCGATTTCCAGGTAGTCTTCGGTTTCCGTGAAGAATACACAATCAAATCGCCGGTGTTGATTTGGAATCCTGGCTGTGGATTCAGCAGTTTGATTTTTACTGAATGTTTTCCTTCCGATAACTCGTATTTCCACGCAACATCGTGGCGGCGTTTGCTGAAATTGGACGGCAGTTTGATAACTTCGGGTGCGGCATTATCCACGGTCACTTCTATTTCGAGTGTTGCATCGCCGCCGTCTCCGGTTTTCTGCACACCACCGGAAAGTACAAAACCGTTTCCTTCGAAATCAACCTGAATCTGACGTTTGTCACTGTTGAGTTTATCTCCTACCCTGCTGCGCGAAACCGGATAATGTCCTTTAAATCCCACTTCCAGCGGAACTGCTTCAATTTTCTGAACCGGAATTTCAATTTCATCTGCGGTTATTTTTGCCCCGTTTTCTTCCAGCGTTTGCAGCGCATGTTTGTTGCCAATGTGGTATACATCGTTTAGTGACATGGTGGTGTACCTGAAATCCATATCCTCCACCGGGTAAACCCCCTTTTTCCAAAACTCCGGAATGTTGGAATAACCTATCATCGTCCCCAGGATTCCACCGGCGCTTGCCGGATTACAATCCGAATCCTGTCCGCAGCGGGTGGCAATCTCCAGTGTTTTGGAATAGTCGCCATCGCCATACAGCAGCCCGATAACAATATAGGCAGCATTTATTTTTGCATCGATGTTAAACGCATTGAAAACACCATCGGGACAGCCAATATCTGCTGACCATTTTTTCTCAATCTCAAACCAGGTGCGTTTCCAGTCGTTCGGAAACTGTTTATGCCATTTGATTACATCGTTAATACACCGGTAAAATTCCGATTGCTCCGGAATGGCTTTCAACGCCTCGGCAACTACATAATTTACATCGTCAGAAACAAAGGCCAGCGAATACATCGCCGCCACATAAACGCCGCCGTACCAGCCATCGCCGTAATTCATAATATGGCCCACCTTGTCGCATATCTTAGTAGCTGTATTTACCATTCCAGGTGACATTAACCCGGCAAAATCGGCTTCAATCTGAAAATCGATATCCTCGGAATGCGGGTTGTTGGTCCAGTGACCCGACTGCGGCGGCATAATTCCGTTCAAAATATTATAACGCGCTGCCTGGTTGGCGTGCCACAGCATATAATCCGCATTGGCAAAAGCCAGCGCATGTGATTTTGCCGGAGCATCCAGCCCTTCTTTTTCAAAAACATCCACAAAGGTTAAATCCATGTATACATCGTCATACAAACCCGGCGCATTTTGATAGTACCAGAGACAGCGGTTATCATCCCACGGGATTGGCTGGTAGTCATTAATCATGGTGCCTTTGTACTGAAACTCCGTGGGACCGCCGAACGTGCAGCCAATTATCTGTCCGGCCCATCCGCCTTTTATTTTATCCTGAAGTTCTGTTTTGGTTAGGGTGATTTTCAACTTCGGTTTTTCTGCTGCCTGAAGTGAGATTGTCCAGATGAATAAAGCAGCAATAAGCAAGGTTAAGGTTTTCATTGCATCAATATTAAAATGTTTTCAGAAATTGTTTGGGAGTCATAGCAGGTATCTTTGAAGCCTTAAAGTCTTTTAAGTTTCTGGTTATTATTAAATCCTGATTATTTTCAACTGCAGTAAAATATTGCAGACCGTCTTCAAAGTCAGAAAAAGTTTCATCGTTCAAAGCCAATCCAACAATTTTATCATCCAAAGGTAATATTTTGACTATCAATCTCAATTTTCGAAGTATTGATTTGGCTTTACTTGAATCCATCTGTCTCAACAAAGTATAACTGGTATTTGCAATTGTTAAGGAAGAAATTGTAAGGTTTATTTGTTTTCGGTCAGCCATTGAAAAAAGATTTGCCGCTTCTTCATAAAACGGCTCTCTCCGCGACAATAAATCGATTACAATATTTGTGTCTGCAAAGAGTTTATTCATTTGTATTTTTCTATGATATAATCACGATACTCCTTTTTATAGTCAAACCCGGAAGGTAAATCTATCACACCGCTCAAGCTCTCAACCAGCGGAGTAATCGTACCTTTTTTTCCCTCCTCAGGTTGTTTTGTAAGGCTGTCAAGATATGATTCAATCATTTTTGAAAGACTGATATTGTGATTACTGGCATAAATTTTAGCCCGCTCAATTATGGTATCATTTAATCTCAACGTTAATTTAGTATTCATGATAAGGTACATTAACGGTTACGTGCAAATATAAAAACTTCATACGTCAAACACAAATTTCATCTGTATCAGAATGAATTACAATATTTATCACTGAGCATTAGAAACTGAATTCGCCTTATCGTTACTCCTTCCCCCCCGGGGAAGGTTGGGATGGGGCTTCTTCTCCCCTCTTCGCCTCCTCCCAGTATTCATCCATTTCTGCCAGGCTCATGTCATGAAGGTTTTTGCCTTTCATCAGCGTTTGGCTTTCAAGGTAATTAAACCGTCTGATGAACTTCAGGTTGGTGCGTTCCAATGCCGCTTCCGGGTCAACGCCATACAGCCGGGCAGCATTTACCATGGCAAAAAACAGGTCGCCAAATTCGGCTTCAATTTTATCTTTATCCACCTTTTCAATTTCATCGCTCAATTCGTTTACTTCCTCCTTTACCTTTTCCCACACCTGCTCTTTATGTTCCCAGTCGAACCCCACGCCACTGGCTTTTTCCTGAATGCGGTTAGCTTTTACCAGCGCCGGCATGGCGGCAGGCACACCTTCCAAAACCCGTTTGTTTCCACCCTTTTCCTTCAGCTTCAGCGCTTCCCAATTCTGTTCCACCTGCCGGGCCGATCCTTCCACATCCACATCGCCAAACACGTGCGGGTGCCGGTAAATCAACTTTTTATTGATTCCTTCCAGTACATCACCAATATCGAATTCGCCTTTCTCAGACCCGATTTTCGCGTAAAAAACAATGTGCAGCATTAAATCGCCCAGTTCCTTTTTTATTTCCTGTAAATTATTTCTGAGAATTGCATCCCCCAGCTCATAGGTTTCTTCAATGGTGAGTTTCCGCAACGATTCCAGGGTTTGTTCTTTATCCCACGGGCATTTTTCACGAAGTTCATCCATAATTTCCAGCAATTCCTTAAAGGCTTCTAATTTTTCTTTCATTTACTTACATTCTTTCAACTGACAATCAAATAAATTTGATTTTTTAAATCCATGTTTAACATACCAGTAGTTAACTTAAAACGTTTTTTTCTACCTTTGATTTAATTTACGAAGATATAGAATATCAATATAAATATGTCATTATGCAAACAGTAACTATAGATATATTAAATGAAAAGGCACTTGTTCTTCTTAAAAATCTTGAAGGATTGAAGTTAATTCGAATGCGGAAAGAACCCGATACACAAAGCAATATTAACTGGCAATCAAAATATAAAGGCGCCATGCAAAAACAACCGCTTGATGAAATTGATGCACAATTTAATGAGCTACGGGATTCATGGGAATAAAATATCTGTGGGATACAAATATTGTAATATATTATCTGCAACAACAGTTTTCTCCGGAAGCAGAAAAACTAGTAGACAAATTTATTTCAGAATCAGATGTTGCAATTTCTTCTATTACTGAAATAGAGTTACTTTGCTGGAAAACAGAATCAGAAAAAGATAAAAATATATTACAGGAATTTATACTTGATAGCTTTATTTTTGAGTTGGATCAAGCGATAAAAATAAAAACAGCAGAAATTCGAAAAATTTACAACGTTAAATTACCTGATGCAATCATAGCAGCAACTGCAATAGTATATAACTTAGAATTAATTTCAAGAAATGAAAAAGACTTTAAAAAAATAGAAAAATTAAAAGTCATTAACCCTTTTAATCAATAATTTAAAATAAAAACAACAATTTGGAGCGACAAATATATTTGGAAGGAATTGACCCGCTGGAATTTTTCGGGATAAACAATTCAAAAATTAATCTGATAAAAAACTTATTTCCCAAGATAAGTATCACGGCACGAGGCAATTCGCTTTACATTCAAGGCGAAGAAAACGAAATAAAGTCTTTTGAAAAAAAATTCACCCTCATCCTCGACCATTACATGCAGTTTAATATCCTCACAGAAGATACAATTTTGCAGATCATGGCGAACGGCATATCGCCCATGGAAGAAAATGGTACTGCAGAAAAAGATTTTATCGTTTTTGGCAATAACGGCAAACCGGTGCGTGCCCGAACTCCTAACCAGCGGGTTTTAGTGGAAGAAAGCAACAACAACGATTTGATTTTTGCCATCGGTCCGGCAGGAACCGGTAAAACATATACTGCAATTGCACTTGCAGTAAGAGCTTTAAAAAACCGTCAGATCCAGCGGATTATTTTAAGTCGCCCTGCGGTGGAAGCCGGCGAAAACCTGGGATTCCTTCCGGGCGATTTAAAGGAAAAAATAGACCCGTACCTGCAACCGTTGTACGATGCGCTGCAGGATATGATACCACCCAAAAGGCTGGAAGATTTTCTGAAAGACGGAACAATCCAGATTGCACCGCTGGCGTTTATGCGTGGCCGCACGCTCAGCAATGCATTTGTTATACTTGATGAAGCACAAAACACTACCATCAATCAATTGAAAATGTTCCTCACGCGAATGGGATTGAACACAAAGTTCATCGTTACCGGTGATGTTACGCAAATCGATTTGCCGCGGCGAAGCAATTCGGGTTTGTTGTTTGCCCTGAAAATATTAAATAACATTGAGTCAATTTCAGTGGTAAAGTTCAACACCAGCGATATTGTGCGTCACCGTTTGGTTCGCGAAATTGTGGATGCTTACAGCCGGCATGCCGAAGAAAAAGAAAACGATAGAAAGCCCCCTAAATCCCCCGAAGGGTGACTTTCAGAAGAAAACCACATAATAAGCTGAATACCAAAATGCAACATGATTTAAAAAATGATTTTACCCCTGGCATTTTTGATTGGGATAAACGAATTGTTCCTTATTTGGAAGAAAAGAATAATCCTGTTCTTCGAAATTTTATAAAAGTTCTTAAAAACAAAAAAGCACCGCAAATTGTAACTCTTTCAAATTGGATTTCATATCTGAAACAAAACACGTATCATTCAAATGTGGAAGTATTAATAAATATGCAACAATAAAAATACGAATATGAGCAATGCTTTAACTAAAACTGATTTCAGCTTTCCGGGACAAAAAAATGTATACCACGGTAAAGTCCGCGATGTTTACAACATCAACGACGATTTTCTGGTGATGGTGGTTTCCGACCGTATTTCGGCATTCGATGTGGTTCTGCCAAAAGGAATTCCCTACAAAGGACAGGTGCTGAACCAGATTGCTTCGAAATTTCTGGATGCTACTGCCGATATTGTTCCCAACTGGAAAATTGCATCGCCCGATCCAAATGTTACAGTTGGTCACATGTGCGAACCGTTTAAAGTGGAAATGGTTATCCGCGGCTATTTAACCGGGCATGCCTGGCGCGAATACCGCGATGGGAAACGTTCGCTCTGTGGTGTTTCGCTTCCTGAGGGAATGGTGGAAAACCAGAAATTTGCGGAGCCGATAATTACACCAACCACAAAAGCAGAAGAAGGTCATGATGAAGATATTTCGCGCGAATACATTATTGAACACGGATTGGTTGATAAAGAAGAATACGAAATGCTGGAAGATTACACCCGGAAACTGTTTCAGCGCGGAACGGAAATGGCTGCCGAAAAAGGATTGATTCTGGTAGATACCAAATATGAATTTGGAAAAAAAGACGGTAAAATTTACCTGATTGATGAAATTCACACGCCCGATTCGTCGCGTTATTTTTATGCTGAAGGTTACGAAGAACGACAGGCGGCGGGCGAAAAACAAAAACAACTTTCAAAGGAATTTGTGCGCCAGTGGCTTATTGAAAATGGTTTCCAGGGAAAAGAAGGCCAGCAGGTTCCGGAAATGTCCGATGAATTTGTGAACTCGGTTTCCGAACGCTATATCGAACTGTTTGAAAAAATTACCGGCGATTCATTCCAAAAATCAGACACTGCAAAAATTAACGAAAGAATTGAAGCTGCCGTATCTTCGTTTCTTAAAGAAAAAGCATAAAGATTTACAATTGTCATATCGGGTTTCTACCCAAAATTATCAGGCAGAATAAGATGATGAAGATAAGTGGCCTGAAGGGCCAAGCCATTTCAGCCCAGGGCAAAGCAACCGGAGGGAGCGTCGCCCTGGGTTTGAACATAGAAAAGGATATCGACCGCATACGGGCCCGGATTGAAAAACAGCATTTATTGCGGTCGAAATGAAAATGATTTTCATGGAAAAGCATTACTGAACAGATAATTACACAAATATGTCATTTGTACGACGAAGGAAGAAAATCTCCTCAAAACAAAAAATTTCGCCGCGCGCCACAGTCGAAATGACAGTTAAACCTTTTTTATTATGACCAAAAAACAACTTTTTTTACTAACCATCATTCTTTTTTTCGCCTGTAATATTTTTGCTCAGGATGAATTCACGACGGTAAAAGAAGGCGATATTGCTCCCGATTTCACCTTCCAGACTCTCGGTGGAAAAATGCAAAACCTTTCAGATTTAAAAGGTAAAGTGGTGTGGATTAACTTTTTTGCCACCTGGTGTCCGCCATGTAGAAAAGAGCTGCCCGAACTGGAGAACGAAGTTTACAACAAACTGAAAAACAATTCCGGTTTCGAATTACTGGTAGTTGGACGGGAGCATAGTCGGGTAGAACTTGAGAAGTTTCGCACAGAACAAAATTTCACCCTGCCTTTTGTACCCGATCCGGAGCGGGATATTTTTTCGAAATATGCCAAACAAAATATTCCGCGAAATTTCATCATTGGTAAAGACGGCAAAATTATTATCGCTTCTACCGGTTTTAAAAAAAAGGAGTTTAACGAGATGATTTCAAAAGTGGAAGAGTTGTTAAAATAATACCGTTCATAAGTTCATTAAGGAAAGGTTGTCGTGCGGCAACCTTTCTTTATTTAGCATAATTACCTGATTTTTATCAGTATTTTTCCTATTTTGCAGCAGCTGTTATTCAAAAGAACAAATTAAAAATCCCAAAAGAATGAAAAATTTACTGTTGAAAATCTTCGGCCTCGTGTTGCTGATTTCGGTTTTTCAAGCGTGTAACGAGTCGTTGGTTGAAGAAGAATCATTAAGCAATGACCAGTTGAAATCTGCGTCGAACGCGCGTAAAAGTTACATTGTTGTATTGAACGATGCGGATTTAAACCTGGAACTTACAAAGCTAAAAGGTTACGAAAAGAAACAACAGGCGGTTAATTCAGCAACTGCCAAAATCTTAAAGCGGGCAAATGTTACCGACGCTGAAATCGAACAGGTATATGGCACTGCAATTAAAGGTTTTGCAGTTATGGTTCCACCGGGCCAGCTAAAAAAACTGCAGAATGATCCTTCGGTTTCCTACATCGAAGAAGACAAATTGGTTTCGTTGATTCTGCCCGATGCAAAGCCCGACAAACCGGGTGGCGGAAAACCGGGCGGTGGCGGCGGAACTATCGCGCAGGAAACACCGTGGGGAATTACACGTGTGAAAGGTGGTGTGAGCGGGGCAACAGGCACTGCATGGATTATCGATTCCGGAGTGGATCAGGATCATCCGGATTTAAACGTGGATACCGGCAGAAGTAAAAGCTTTTTAGGTGGAAAAGAAAGTACCAATCCTGACGACCAGAACGGACATGGAACGCATGTAGCCGGAACCATTGCAGCAATTAATAATACCGAAGGAGTGGTTGGCGTGGCAGCCGGAGCAACAGTTGTTTCGGTGCGGGTTCTCGACCGGCGCGGCAGCGGAAGCTATTCCGGTGTGATTGCAGGCGTGGATTATGTAGCTGCAAACGGACAAAACGGCGATGTGGCTAATATGAGCCTGGGCGGCCCGGCTTCACAAGCTCTTGACGATGCAGTGGTTGCTGCGTCAGCAAAAGTTAAATTTGCACTTGCAGCCGGAAATGAAAGCGACGACGCCAACAATCATTCACCTGCCCGTGCAGAAGGCACAAACATTTACACCATTTCAGCGATGGATATCAACGATAAATGGGCATATTTTTCAAATTATGGAAATCCTCCCGTGGACTATTGTGCTCCCGGTTACAATATAAAATCGTGTTACAAAGATGGCGGTTATGCTACCATGAGTGGAACTTCCATGGCAGCTCCACATGTAGCCGGGATATTACTGCTTGGAAGTGCTAGAACAGACGGAAATGTTATCGGGGATCCGGATGGAAATGCGGATCCAATTGCTGTTCATTAATTATACTTTGTTTATAATACCCTAAAAACCCGGACGAACTATCCGGGTTTTTTTACGCTCCTTATTTCAGAATAAAAACTCTTTTTTGCTCTTTTTGTCGGAATAGTTAATTTTGCCGCCTGTAAATAAAATGAAAAATGTTGCTGTACAATAGAATTAACAAGGAAGAGCTGAAAAAAAGGTTGATGGAAGAAACCTTCCGGCGCAAGACCATTTCTTTCTACAAATACCATTACCTCGACAATCCACAGGAATTTCGCGACAATCTTTTTCGCGACTGGTTTGCGCTGGATTGCTTCGGACGAATTTATGTGGCCCGCGAAGGAATCAATGCGCAAATGAGTGTGCCGGAGCACCATTTCGAAGCCTTCCTCAAAACACTGGATAACTATGAAATCCTGAAAGGAATTCCTGTTAAATACGCCATTGAAGACGACGGAAAGTCGTTTTATAAACTTACCATAAAAGTTCGGCCCAAACTGGTTGCCGATGGACTGGATGACGGAACTTACGATGTGACCAATGTAGGAAATCATCTAACCGGATTGGAATTCCACCATTACATCGGACAGGAAAATACAGTGGTAGTGGATATGCGTAATTTTTACGAAAGTGAAATCGGGCATTTCCAAGGCGCGATTTGCCCGCAGGCCGATACTTTCCGCGAAGAACTGGAAATTGTTACCGGTTTGCTGGAGGATAACAAGGATAAAAAAGTGCTGTTGTACTGCACCGGCGGAATCCGTTGCGAAAAAGCCAGCGCATATTTAAAACACAAAGGTTTTGAAGATGTAAACCAGTTGCACGGTGGCGTTCTGGAATATGCCCGGCAAATCAAATCGGCAAACCTCGAGTCGAAATTTATTGGGAAAAATTTTGTATTCGACGAACGGCTGGGTGAAAATGTGAACGGCCAGATTATTTCGAAATGCCACCAGTGCGGAAAACCCTGCGACACCCACACCAACTGCACCAACAACAGTTGTCATTTGCTTTTCATACAATGCCCCGAATGTGCCGAAGAATATGAAGGATGCTGCACACCGGACTGCCGGGCTGAAAAAAACGGGGAAATCGTTCAAAAAGAAAAACGTTTTATTTTTGGCAACAGCCGGAAATACCGGAAAAGCCTGGCGCTGGTGCGGGCCGAACTAAAGGTGGAAGATATCAGGCAATAAATCGCAAAAACGATACTCCTGTCAATACTATCCGTTTTTATGCAATGTTCAATATGCTGTTCAGTTTATTAGGATAAGAATGGACGTCAGCATTCGAAGAGTTAAAATCGTTTCTATTTAAAATCCCGCGACGGAAAAAGCTCCCCCTGCACCGGTTGTCCGGTGATTTTTTTTCCGTTTCCTGCAGGTATTCCAATATTTGTTTCATCAGCCCGCGACGGTTGATGCACCGCCCCGAGGTTGCGGCTGCCGGCATCCGGTCTTATCATTTCGTTCAGGTTAAAGCAGGCAGTAACCACTACATGGATGACTTCGCCTTCGATTTGCAGTTTGCCCGTTACCATGAGCAGCCGGGACTGAAGAATCTGTTTCCGGTACTTCTCGAAAGTTTTGGCCCAAACGACCAGGTTGGCAAACCCGGTTTCATCTTCAATGGTAATAAATATGACACCTTTGGCCGTACTGGGGCGTTGCCGGACGGTTATCAGCCCGCATACCTTTATAAAACTGCCGTTTTTCTTTTTGCCCAATTCCGAAGCGGGCGTCACTTTCAATTGATCCAGCTTCCAGCGGACAAAGCTAACCGGATGGGCTTTTAGCGACAGCGAAGTACTGGCATAGTCCTGCATCACGTGTTCGCCGGGAGTCATGGCAGGTAATTCGGTGGTTCCTTCAACCGCGCTTTGCGAAGGTGTTCCGGTGAATATTCCCATGGGATGATCGTGCAAAGCCGACACTTCCCACAGCGCCTGCCGGCGGTCGAGACCGATGGAACGGAATGCGTCTGCATCGGCCAGCCGCTCGAGTGCAGATGGTGAAACACCGGCGTTGAGCAAGTCGTTGACGCTTCGGTACGGAACTTTCCTGCCGGATACGAGCGCCTGCATATCTTCCCCGCGAATGCCCTTTACCTGCCGGAATCCCAGGCGCAGCGACCGGTACCGGCCAACCTGCTCTTCCAGCGTGTTGTCCCACTCAGAATGGTTAATATCCACCGGCCTTACTTCCACATCATGTTTCCGGGTATCGGTAACAATTTGGGAAGGTTGGTAAAAACCCATAGGCTGACTGTTGAGCAAGGCAGCGGCAAATACATCGGGATAATAACATTTGATCCACGAAGAAACATATACGAGCAATGCAAAACTGGCGGCGTGACTTTCCGGAAAGCCATAACTTCCAAAACCTTCCAACTGTTTAAACACCCGCATGGCAAATTCCTGCGTATAGCCTTTTTTCATCATGCCGCTTATCAGCTTTTCGCGGTATTCGCTTACCTTTCCTTTTGCCTTGAATGTGGCCATGCTCCGGCGCAATCCGTCGGCTTCGGCGGGCGTAAACCCGGCAGCAACGATGGAAATTTCCATGGCCTGCTCCTGAAACAATGGCACGCCCAGCGTCCGTCCCAAAATATCTTCCAGCTCTTTCGACGGATATTCCACCGGTTCTTCGCCATTCCGCCTTTTTAAATAAGGATGCACCATATCGCCCTGAATCGGGCCGGGCCTCATAATCGCCACTTCGATAACCAAATCATAAAAATTCCGCGGTTTTAACCGCGGGAGCATCGACATTTGTGCGCGGCTTTCAATTTGGAATACCCCGATAGTATCGGCATGGCATATCATTTCGTAGACCTTCGGATCGTCCTGGGGAATATTGGCCAGAGTGTAATTCAGACTGTAATGCTGTTTAAGTAAATCGAACGCTTTGCGGATGCAGGTGAGCATGCCCAGCGCCAACACATCCACCTTCATAAAACCCAGCGCTTCAATGTCGTCTTTGTTCCACTCAATGCAGGTGCGGTCTTCCATCCGGGCATTCAAAACCGGGCAAAGTTCGTTTAGTTTTCCCTGCGTAATAACAAATCCGCCCGTATGCTGCCCCAGCTGCCGGGGAAAGCTGATGTATTGTTCAGTGATTTCCAGCACCTTCCGCAAATGTGGGTCGTTGGCATTAAATCCTTCTGAAGTTGTTTTTTTTCCGCTGAACCAGTCTTCCGTAAATTCATACGCCGATTTGGAAAGGACATTGATCGTATCGGCTGACAATCCCATGGCTTTCCCCACATCCCGCACGGCCCCTTTCCAGTGCACCTGGGTAACGGTAGCCACAATCCCCGCGCGGTCGCGGCCGTATTTTTCATAGATGTACTGTATGATTTCCTCGCGGCGTTCGTGTTCGAAATCCACGTCGATATCAGGCGGCTCGTTGCGTTCGTCACTCATAAAGCGTGCAAACAGCAATTTGAATTTGGAAGGATCAACCGAAGTTATACCCAAACAGTAGCAAACTACCGAATTGGCTGCCGAGCCGCGTCCCTGGCAAAGGATTCCCCTTCTTCGGGCTTCGCTTACATAATCATACACCGTCAGAAAATACGATGCATAATCTTTCCGCCCGATGAACTCCAGCTCCATTTCAATGGTGTCTTTAATTTTCTTCGGAATTTTATTGTTAAAACGTTCGCGGGCGCCTTTCCAGGTGAGGTTAATCAATTCTTCCATCGGCGTGCGGCCTTCGCTGGTAATTTCTTCCGGATATACATATTTTAGTTCATCCAGCGAAAACCGGCAGGCATCTGCAATTTCCTGTGTGCGATAAATAGCGCGGGGATACTGCCGGAAAAGGCGCTGCATTTCCGCCACAGGTTTCAGGTAGCGCTCCGCATTCTGATGAAGCCGGAAACCTGCGGTTTGAATGGTGCATTTTTCCCGGATACAGGTCAGAATATCCTGTAATTCCCTGCGCTCCGGGGCATGATAATGCACATCATTGGTGGCCACTATCGGAATTCCCAGCTTTTCTTCCAGTTGCGCAAGGCGGAACAGCTTTTTATGATCATCGCCGTTGTAGGAAAAGCTTGCTCCGAGGTAAAATGCTTCTCCCAATGCTTCTTTATATTCTTTCAACGCTTCGGTAAATTCCGGTTCGAAATCAAAACCGGTGTTGAGCGAAGCCGGCGGAATTGCAATGAACTTCATATTTTTTGCATGCTCATAAACATCCGCTCTGTACAGGTGACATTCGCCTTTTTCGGCGCGAAGGTTCCCTTTGGTAAGAAGCGCCGATAAACTGGCATAATCCTGCTGGTTTGTCGGATAAGCCAGCAGGCTCAGCCCATCGCGGAGATCGAGGCGGCACCCGGGAACCAAGCGGATGTTTTTATCCCGCGCAGCAGCATGGGCGCGGACAATGCCTGCCAGAGTGTTGCGGTCGGTGACTGCAATTCCTTTATAGCCCAGCGCTGCCGCCCTTTCTATCATTTCTTCCGGATGTGATCCACCCCGTAGAAAAGTAAAATTTGTAGTTATCTGTAATTCAAAATAATTCATCATTCCTGTCCATCGTTCAATATAGTAAACACACCCTTCGATTACGCTCACGGTGACAACCGGAGCCGGATTTTCCTAAGTCCGACAAGTTGTCTTCGGCTTGAGAAAGTCGAAGTCCGTCACGCAGGTCAGGCGAAAAAACCGTGGAGGAACCACTGTGGAGTTCCACTCCCGTACGTCCCGAGCCTGAACAGCCAGTAACGCGCGCCGTTTTCATCCTCCACCCGGTAATAATCCCTCGGCGGGCTTGTTTGAAGCCACCATTCCTGCTCGATCCTTTCCGGACCGTCGGCCCGGACAATTTTGATGATATTTTCTTTGTACCGGAAATGCAGCGGCGGGTAATCCGGGAGCATCACCATCACTTCAATGGGCTCAGGATCAGACAAAAGATGAAGGGGCCGGCGACGATTGGTAAACCATTCCGTTTCCGGCTGCTCTTCGAGGGAAGCGACTTCCTTTATGGAATACTCCGGCCAGTGATGTTCCTGCGGCAAATAGCGGTGAATGGCCCCTGCTCCCACTTTCCCGGCAATGTTGTCGAGTAATTCAGCAACAACTTTCTGATCGTTGCTTCCCGCACACCACAATGCTTCCTGCGCTTCGCTGACATCCTCCACAAGCGTGGCCTCCAGAACAAACAGCTCGATTCCGAGCGCCGGTTCTATTTCCGGGATTTTAAGTTCGAATAACCGGAACAGGTGCGCTGCATCCCGCGATGCCCTGCTGGTGCCGATGCTGATTTGCTCGGTTTTTCCATCAACGCGGTACCCCTTGAAAATGCCCGTGCGCATGCCTTTTCCTTCCTTTGAAAACCGTTCGCACAAAGTTTCCAGCAAACGTTCGAGGGCAATTTTTATTCCTTTGTCTGTTTGAATCGGCTCGATGCAAGGCAACCGCTCCTGGTATACCGGCGCTGGCTGCACAGGCGTCAGGATTTCGGGTTCAGTTCCCAGTGCCTGTCCCAACCGGCTTAACAGCGCATCGCCGAAACGCCTGCGAAGGTTTAACCGGGGGATGTTCATGATTTGCCCGGTTTGCCTGAACCCCAGTTTTAACATGCGTTGTAAAACAACATCGTCCAGCCGCAGGGCAGCGGGCGGAAGCGGCAAAAGCGCTTCGGCCTGTCTGCCGGGTTCGACGATGGTTTTGTCTTTTCCGTAACGCGCAGTTGCCCAGGCAGCGCCAATGGTATCGGCAATTGCGGCTTTTACATCGTATCCGCCCCTGCGAAAACGGCCGGTAATAGCTTCGAGATAAGCAAGTTCCCCACCCCACAAATGCGCACATCCGGAAATATCGAGGATTAGTCCGTCCGGCGGATCAACAGCCACCACCGGCGTATAACGAAGGCACCATTCAGCAAGGTCTTTCAGCAGCTTTTTTTCTGCTTCCGGCTCTGCAGAGAACACTTCCACTTCAGGCAGTATGGCGCGCACATCGGCCACTACCATTCCGGGGCCAACACCTTCTTTTTCCAAAGCACGGCCCGCAGCTGTAACTACCATCCGGCCGCGTTCGGGCGCATACAAAAGGAACGGCTTGTCCCGAAGTTCAGGACGGAGCCTTGCCATTCTGTCTGCAGCAAAGTGGCGGAACCATATCGACAAATAACGTTTATGCATACCGTTCCCTTTTTGATATTTCTGTTTCGGAGGCAACCTGTTTCTGATCCGGGACGAGCCTGAATTTTTCACCCCGCCATTCAACCTGCCATATTCCCGGCCTGCCGTTGCGTATTTTTTCCAGTTCCACTTCCCAGCGGGGAAATCCTACCCCGGGAAGGTTATCGGGCAAATGGCTTGCCAGCGGACGAACTTTCCATTTCGAAACGCAGCCCAACACACCGTCCATGCGCGGGTGGTGACGGTGCAAAAAACCAGTCACCCGGCTCTCCTCAACGGCGAGTTGCAACCGCCTCGATTCGGCAAAATTCACCTCCCTGAGCTCGGCTACAACCGCCGAAACCGCGTTGCATTTCAATCCCTGTTCCGCTACCCAAAGCGCGTCCTTTTCCCGCTTTACATCAATAAAAATAATGCGGTGCGGCTCCATTCCGAAGAATTTCAGCGCGGGAGGAAACAACTTGCGCCCGGCGCTTATCCACAGACAGATGCCACCCTTTTTCAGGAGCGTGCCCAGCAATCCGGAAATAAACCCGTTGGCTGCGGCAAAACAGGCTTCGGTTGGACTGATAAATTCATGTATTGCCCCGGTGGGAAAAGCGCCGCCGGGAAATGCCGCATTCATAAACCCCAGTCCGACATCGATCTGTTGTCCCTGCGATTCGTTACCAAATCCTTCCAGGGCCAATATTTTTTTCTGCAGTTGCCTGATGATATCTTTTCTTTCAGCCAATTCCTTCATTATTAAAAGAATATTTTTATATTTGTTACTATTAATAACAAATCATTGTTTATAAATATAACAAATGAAAAAGAATCCGCAAAGAATTTTTTTCGCCGGAAATATCAAATTCCTCCGGAAACGCAAAAAAGTAAGTCAGGAAATTCTTGCTGAAGAACTGGGGCTGACCCGTGCTAAACTTGCGGCCATCGAGGCTGGAAATATTAAATCTCCACAACCGGAAGATTTTCTGAATTTCTCTGAATTTTTCAAAATAAGCATCGACACGTTGCTGAAGGTTGACCTTTCGAAACTGGGAGAAATGAAGCTCCGGGAACTGGAAGCGGGAAACGATATATACATTCGCGGCGGAAACCTTCGGGTGCTGGCCATTTCGGTAGACCAATCGAACAATGAAAACATTGAATACGTTCCGGTGAAAGCAAAAGCCGGCTACATGGCCGGGTACAACGACCCGGAGTTCATTGCAGCATTGCCAAAATATTCTTTCCCAAATCTGCCGGCCAATAGTACATTCCGCATCTTCCCGTCAACCGGCGATTCGATGCTGCCCGTTCCCGAAAACAGCGACATCATTACCCAATATGTGGAAGACTGGACAGCCATCAAACCCGGCACGCCCTGTATTGTCATCCTGAAAGGACAGCAGGACTTTGTGTTTAAACTGGTAACGGTGAATGCAGACGGAACCGTCCTCTTAAAATCCCTCAATCCGATGTATCAGACTTATTCTGTTAATGTGGGCGATGTTTTGGAAATCTGGCGTTTTTATGCTTACACCAGCCGCGAATTTCCGGAAGCCCGGACCGATATGGCGACAATATTAACAGCCATCAGAAACCTGGAAGAAAAAATTCAGAAGAAATTACCGGACTAATATTTTATTGATTTTTATGCATTTGAAAAATACATTGTTATTTTTAGTGCCGGAACTGATTTTCCTGTTATCGTTTTAAAAAATAACAAGGGAACAAACGTAATAACTAATTAAACCAGGCGATGATAAAATCGGAGCAACTATCCCTCAAAAGTGAAAACAACCTGTTTCGTATTTTTGTATTATCGGCGGTGGCTGCGCTTGGCGGCTTCCTGTTTGGATTCGACAGCGGTGTAATTAACGGAACAGTGGACGCGCTGCAGCGGGCTTTTCAATCTTCGGCCGTTGGTACCGGGTTTAATGTTGCTTCGGTATTGATTGGTTGTGCTGCGGGCGCCTTTTTTGCCGGAATGCTTGCCGATAAAATAGGGAGAAAATATACGCTTCTTATAGCTGCGGTGGCGTTTATCATCAGCGCCTGGGGCTCGGGAATTTCAACAGGGTCAGGCCAATTTGTGGTTTACCGGTTGCTGGGAGGACTGGCGGTGGGCGCATCCAGTATTATTTCGCCGGCGTACATCAGCGAAATAGCGCCTCCCAAAATCCGCGGGCAACTTATTTCGCTGCAGCAACTGGCCATCGTACTAGGACTTTTTTTTGCTTTTTTCAGCAACTATAACCTGGCATCGGCTGCCGGAAATGCTTCAGCGGAGCTGTGGTGGGGGTTCAATGCCTGGCAATGGATGTTCTGGGTTGAACTTTTTCCGGCAACCGTATTCTTTTTGTGCCTGCTGTTTATTCCCGAATCGCCGCGTTTTCTGGTGATGGTGAACCGCCCGGAAAAAGCGGTTAAAGTATTGGCAGGAATTACCAATCCCGGAACCGCGAAAGCGCTGGTTGAAGAAATTAATGCTACGGTTCTTCACGGGCGGAAACCCCGGTTGTCGGATATCATCAATAAAAAAACGAGAAAAATATTTCCTGTGGTTTGGATTGGAATCGGTTTAGCGGCGTTGCAGTCGTTTACCGGTATCGATGTCGTTTTTTATTATGGCGCCGTGTTGTGGCAGGCGGCTGGCTTCACCGAAGCTGACGCACTGCTGACAAATGTAGTTATGGGAGGCGTGAACATTGCATTCACAGTTTTGGCCATTTCCCTCGTCGATCGTGTTGGACGAAAACCATTGTTGCTGATTGGCGGATTGGGACAGGCTGTGATGCTCGGGCTGTTGTCGGGAGTATTTTCTTTCAGCGCCGAAGATGCGACACGAGGCATTGAAATGAGCGGAACAACCGGTATTCTGGCATTATCTTCCGCCATCGGATTTATTGCGTTTTTTGCGCTAACCTGGGGACCTGTGATGTGGGTGATGCTGGGTGAAATGTTTTCCAACAGATTCCGCGGAACGGCGCTCGCACTCGCCGGCATGTCGAACTGGCTGGCAAATTTCGTAGTTGCCATTACTTTCCCTGTTTTATTAACCAATTTCGGTTTGGGAATTTCTTACGGTATTTATGCATTCTTCGGAATCCTTGCTTTTTTATTTGTGTTCCGGTATGTGGGAGAAACAAAAGGAAAAAGCCTGGAAGAAATCTCACGTGAGCAGGAAAAATGAAGGTTTTCTTTTAGCTCTTACACATCCGGCAGATACTTTTTTAGCATTTGAATCCCTTTTTTAATTTCTTCCCGTCCGCTGGATTCAATTCCATACCAGCCCCGGTAACCGCTGTCGCGACATATTTTTATCATTTTCGCATTTAGTTCCTCAGTAGGTTGGTTCCGGTATGATAAACCTTTGGCATAAGGCAACATTTTTTCAAGGTATTCCACGTTATCGTAATCAATGCCGGAGGGTTGCCGCCAGTCGGGGTAAGAGCCAAAATATAAATTATTTACCTCCGTTATCAAACGCACCATCCAATCGGCATCGTTTGAAACACCACCATGATTCTCAATACAAATACCAATATTTGCAGGCATTGAATATTCCAGCATCATGTTGTAGGTTTCTGCAGACCATTTCAGCGCTTCATCTTTATTCACATCTTTCGGCCCGCGACAATTGGTGCGGATTGAATGACACCCAAGATAATGCGCAATATCTATCCACTTTTTATGGTTTGTCACGGTTTGTTTTCGTTCGTTTTTATCCGGTGTACAGGTTTCGCCTTCATCATCAACCATCACCAAAACCATTTTAACACCATTGTCGCCGGCATTTTGTTTTAACCGGTTCAGATAGGAAATTGTCGGAACTTCAAACAATGTGTTCACAAACTCGATTCCGTTGATGTCAAAATCTTCTCGCGCAATTTTTGGAAAATCAAGGGTTTTCCACTTTCCATCCCTGATTTCCTGCACCAGTGCCCATTGTGCAAGTGAGATATCATCTTTAACCATTCCCGGCGAAGGAGCTGCAAATGATTGTTTTACAACTGCCGGCACTGCAATTCCTGCTACACTTATTGCCAGGGTTTTTGATACAAAATTTCTACGACTAATATTTTTCATGTTTTTATAAATTGAATTTTTCTAACCCAACGTTTGTTTTTTTCCCAAATAACCATCTGTCACTTTTCCAAATTCTGCATCCTGACTTCCCTCGACCGGTTAAAATAACTATCCAGTAATTCTATTTCAAATTCTTCAGCCATCTCCTCAGCGCTCACAGTTTCGTGCCCGCTTGTAATTAGAACAGGACCCAGTTTCCCCGGATCGGTTACAATTACCGTTTTACCATATTTCTTTTTGAGTTCGCGAAGCTTCCCCCAGTTGTTATCGAGATGGGCCATTGTTCGATCGAGATTTATTGTAGCTACCACAAAATCGAAATAATTCGTGTTTGAGGCAACAATGTTGCCAAGCGGATTAAGGATTTCCGAGGGAATTTCGCGAAAACCGGTGGCTGCCACAAAGAATGAACGGCACTGGTATGCCCAGTAACTTTGCATTAAACCGCCATGATACATCGAAGAAAACACGAGAATATCGGGTTTTTGAGCTGCATACCGGTCGCACAATTCAGTAAAATTCAAGTCGTAACAAATGACGCAGGCTACTGTTCCAAAATCACATTGAAAAACAGGCGCCTTTGTTCCGGGGACAATCCCGCTTTCAATTTCACCAACTGTCGGGAAGTTTTTGTTGTAAATGCCGGCAACGTTTCCCTGGCGGTCGAGCAATACGTCCGAATTTCTCCATGTACCGTTTTCTTCCTGCCACTTGGTTCCAAAAACAAGGTAACACTGATTTTCTTTTGCAACCGAAGAGAAAAAATCCCAAACCTGTTTTTTTCTCGCCTGGTAATATTCCAGTTGTTCTTTTGTTGACAAACCTCCCGGACGATCGCAGGCTTCGGGTAATGCAATTAAATCGGGACGATCGGGAAGTACCTGTTTCAGCTCATTTCCCCAAAATTCGATTACCCGTTCTACCATAGTTTGGTAACCAACGGATTTATCCATAGCCGGCGGACGGGTACCGATTGTAGCAACGGTTACATTGTTCGCGGCATTGCCCGTTGTAGTTGTGAATATCAGGGACAAAACCAGAATCAGGCTTCTCCCCCATTTTCGTTTATTTTCTTTTTTCATGATTTGAATTTTAGATTGTTGATTGAATTGAATGGTTACAAGATTTCGGCATTTTTAAAGGCATTTTTTGCTTCCTCAATATTGGTTCCGGTTTCCAGGAAAAGACGATTGCCTGCCGGAATAACAATACCACCGGATGTTTTTCTTATTTCAACCGGCTCGCCTGATTCCTTATAAAGTTTAACTTTCGCGGCGTCCAGGTTCAGGCTTATTTTTTCTTCGCCTGTTGTATCCCAGTAAACCACGGTGGTCTTTTCGTTTTTGCTGAAAACAAACGCCCTGACGTTTTTATTTCCATTTGCCACTTTAATCTGTTCATAAGGCAACAATTCATATTCTCCCCTTTTACCTTTTAAAAGGATATGTTCCTGATTTGGATTTCGTAATACCTTTTTCTGATCTTCGCTAAGAATCCCGTCGATTCTTGCATCTTCCCAGCGTTTAATTACTTCCATATTATCGGCGGTTCGTGGATTTGCTTCAAACTGTTCGGTCCGGGCAACCAGCGAAATGGGACAACCCCAGGCTGCTGCACGGCTGCAAACATATTCATACATATCGGGTTGCATTCCTACAGTAGATTCACCGGGAGGCGTGCTTCCAAGCCATCCAAAATCGATGGATGTAAAATCGTTCGAAACCAGTGCAGCTTCTGCAAGCGGATATCTGATTGTGGCTTGTTTTACAACTTCGGGCGCAAATACATCAAAAGCATTTCCACGGGTTAAAATATGCCAGCTAAAATGCGATTTTAAGGCGCCTTCGGCAAAAGCCGGCGCCGGCTGCAAACGATTATATACCTTTAACTGCGCCAGTGAAGTATAAAACCAATACGGCGGATGTATATCCTCGGCGCCATCGAAATAAAGAAAATCCAAACCAGCCTCGTTGTATATTTTCCCTATTCGTTCAGCTACTTCCAGCTGAATACTCGTTCGCTGGTCGAAACGTACCCATTTGGTCCAGGTGTCCACATCGAGCAGGCCAAACCGGAATCCTGGCTTATAAGCCGATGACGTTGTTCCCAGTGCACCGCGACTACAACCGGTAAACTGATACGGCCGTTCGTTTGTATATCCTGAATATTCGATAAGTTCATCGCCGATTTTTAAGATTTTTCTGCCTTCTTCAAGAGTACAACCAGCAGGATTTTCTTCCACAAAAACAACATCGGCGTGTTTATCGAGTGGTGCCGCCAGTATAAACGAACGACTTAAGTTTAGCCTGTAATCGGGAACCGGTGTAATGTATTTATCCGCTTTTTCAGCTTTGTTATACCAGATGTGAACACCGGCTATCATTCCGGCATCTTTTATCTTTTGAACCACTTTTTGAAGGTCTTTTATACCGTTTGGATAAAAATCATTCCAGTTATAATGCCCTACTGTTTCAGCAAAAGCGGTGCAGGAAATCTGAATAGCCCGAAAACCACCCTGTTTGGCGTAATCAATATGCTTGTCAATGTTTTCAGGAGTTGCATCCCAAACTTCATAATAGGAATATTTGTATGAATTACTTCGTCGGCTTTCAACTCCCTTGGGCAGGTTAAAGTCGTTTTCCACTTTGCCGATACAGTCGAGCAATTTATTTTTTTCAGTGGCAATTAAAGCTGCCCCAACACCTTCCGGTTTTACATCCGCTTCCATTCCCGCCTTAAAAATCCGGTAACCATCGCGCTCTTCAGCATCAATTTTTGCATACGGATCCGTGGCAAGAAGATTCACCGCTACTTCATCATCCCAAGTCACATTGAGCCATTCGCCAAAATTCTCCCTGTTTTTTACCGGTAGCTGCAGCAACGTAAATTCATCGATTTCCGTTTTTCGTTTTTCCCTGAAATCATCAAAGTTGTAATCAAATTTTTTCAGTTTGAAGCTAATATAGGAATCGGTTGTTTTCACCTGAATGGTCGCTACATTTCTTTCCGGAACGAAACTGACGACCAAATCACCGTTTTCCCACCAAACTGAATCGGCCGCAAAAGTTTTGGATTTGGCCGGATGCGATAACTGAAGTTCATTGTCGTACGGACGGTACTGGGTTAAAGTAAAAGCCGGCACATGTACATTCTGCTGAAGACATTCCTGCCCGGTGGATTTTTGAACCAGGCTCACGGCCTCACCTCGGGCGCTGATTACCAACCGCATTTGTGAATTTTCAATCACAATGTTTTTTCCTTCGTCTGCCCTGATTTGACTAAATAAAAGTACTGCGGCGAAAACCAAAATCGCTTTTATCCCTGTTTTTTTTGCGGCTAAACATTTCATTGCTGAATTATTTTAGGTTCCATTTCCCTCCGGATCTATTTTATTTTTATCAACTAATTTCGGTTTTGGCTGAATGACTTCAATATTCATGATATCGAAAACATCTTTTGCAGTTGTTATTCCGTCTGAAACCGGTTCCACTCTTGTTTCTCCGTTTTCCCAGACGGATTGACCAGCCAGTTCAAAATTAAATGCCTGCCCTTCTTCAGCCGTAACTTGCGCCTTAAAAAGTAGCGCCGGTTGACCATTACTAAATTCGTCTACCTGAAAGTTTTGAATATCTTCCCGCGGAAAAGCATCGTTAAAATCGCCTGCCAGGTTCATTTCCACCCAGCAAATCCACCTGGAACCCGGTTTTACTTCGGCCCTAACCGAAAAATAATCGTCTTTTGGCGTTGCACCGGTAACAGCCAGTGGCGGAACCTTTTCGGCGTCAGCTTGCCCGGATTCGTTCACCTTGAATAATTCAAACCAACGCGGCAGCGCGACCGGTACATTGGCTTTACCTTCCCAGTCGCCAACCGCTACACGATGAGTTACAAAAACAGTCATTCGCTGTTGTGTTTCCGGGTCTTCCAGCCAAACGGCAAACTGCGGTGGTTCGGCAAAAGTCGACAGGTAAATCAACTCTTTGTTTTGATGGATATTGACCTGCAATTGGGTGCGCCCGCATGTACTAATCAGTTCCCAACCCATTACAATAACAAACAGAACTACAATACTTGCTCCTCCCGCAATCAGTCTCTTTTTCATTTGTTCATTTGTATATTTCAACCAAATTCTACTCTGTTTTTAGTTCAATATTCCTGATTTAAGCAACTCCTTTAAAACATTATAATTTACATCTGTTGAATTGTAGCCTGACGATTCTGCGTTTTTTTCAAAAAATACTGCAGTAACCCATTTGGCAACCGGATTATCAGAGGTATTTTCACTCCATCGTTTTAAAAGGTCGTTTGCATCGCTTTGGTTGCCGGATTCTTTCATAGCCAAAACAGTTACCAGGTTATTCGGCGATGCCGCAATTTCACCTTCCTCGTTCACGTAACTATTGTAACTGTTAATTTTATCCAGCATTTGCTGCGCGCCGGTTTTATTTCCCGATTTTTTGTAACAAAGAAATGCCATCCAGTCTTCCAGCCGTTCATCAATATCTTCCTGGTAAGGTTTTCCAACTCCCAGATTCTCCGGCCACTTTCTGGAATCGGAAATATAACCGAGCGCTTTTTTACAGCGATTTTTATCCATCGACTGTATCGCAAGCATCAACTTTGTTTCTTTGTAGAGTTGCCGTCCTCTGCTGGCGCCTTCGTTGGGCAATACCACAATTTGTTTTAACAGAACATCGGCATCTTCATATTTTTTATTCAACAATAAAGTTTGTGCATAAAGTAGCCCCAGGTAGTAGTTGTTTTTGAATTTATTGTAATATATCGCAGCCACAGAATCAGCTTTTTCAACCTCATTTTTTTCAATGTAAAAGCGAGCCAAATCTCTTCCGAACCGCCACTGATTGGGATTGAGCGAAACCGCAGTTTGCAGGTCGTGAAGAACATCAAAGTTTTCATCGTCTTTGAACAATTCAGCTCTCGACGAATAAAAAGGCGCATAGTCAGGTTTGTTCCCGCACTGCCGGAAAAGTTCTTTTGACTTTTCGATGTTATTCAAATGCCATCGAAGCAGTGCCAGTTGATACTTGTACAGCCAGAAATTATCTTCTGCAATTTGTTTTTCCAGCACTTTGGTCGTTTCTATCCGGAATGGAAATGCAAAATCGGGATTTAACTGTGTTTTATCGGGCATTTTATTTTCAAGAAAAGCCAACCAGTAAGTCACTTTTGTGTTTGGTGGGGATAGTTTCAAAACGCTTTCAGCGTCGTCAGATTGTCCAACATTATAATACCATATTCCCAATTCCAGGTAGGTTTCTTCGGGCAAATCGCCCCGAATCATTCCTGTAAAATTCTCTTTGTTTTGCTCGGTTGGATTCCACAGGTATTTTTCAAAAGAAACAAAATGATTCAGCGGATCGAACGACAATAACGAGTCGAGTGCAATTTCGGCCTCATTTTTATTCGACAATAAACGATAACAAACGGCCAGTTGCTGCCAGGAGTCAACCGCAAAATGGTTGTAATTAATGCTTTTCCGGGCATAGTAAATCGATTTTTGAATGTTTGATTCCGCCAGGTAAAGTTTTGAGAGCTCGGTAAAGGAAGCGCTTCTGTACTCCATTCCTTGCGAAGCAATGTCAAAACCATCTTTGGCATCGACAATGTTTCCCAATTGTTTGTTGATTAATCCGTAATAATAATTTGCAGCCGGATTGTATGTATCAATGGAAAGCGCTCTTTTGGCCTTTACAAGTGCTTCATCGTAGCGCATGCTTCTGTACAAAATAATTGAGAGGTTGGTTAATGCAGGCAGATAATTCGGATCTTTTGCCAAACAGGCTTCCAGGTTTTTTTGTGCTCCGGCATAATCTTTCTGACGCATTCTTTCTTTGCCCTGCAAATAAAGTCCGTAAACCGAATTCCAGTCAAAATCTTCCGGTGTTTGCGTTGGCCGGGCCAGAACATCTGCTGAAGGAGATGAATTATACACCAGTTTATTTTCACCCAAAGTAACATTTACCGTTTCTTCAGGATTGGACATTCGAATGGAATCCACAAACAACTCGAGCGGTTTCAAATGGAGTGTTTTTGAAAATAATGTCCGGTTGTTGCTCACTATTTTTAGTTCATCATCAATGTTTTGAAGCGGGCTTAAATAAATTTTCAACCAGCCATTTTCGGGCTTAACATTCAATGCGCCAAAGTTATTGGCTGCCACAAATCCTTTTGTTTTTAGCACGGGAAACCAGTATTCTGTCCAGGTATCCGATTGGTGCGGCAAGAACCCTTGTGTTTGAACGGAGTAAGTGTACTACCGGCGGCTGCCTGGTTAAATAATCTTCCGCTTTGCACTTCAACATATTGTCCATCGTTGTCGGTCAGCAATTTTTCCCATATCATACCCTGCTGGGAAAGCCCCCAAATCCAGATTTTTTTCCCGGGTTTTTCGTCGTGGGGCGAATAACGTCCCATTCCAAAATCATCATCGTGCCAGTAGCCTCCGTAAAAGTTGGTGTACTTCCCAAACACATGATACGACTTGGGACCACCAAAATTGTTGTTTTCATAAAAGGAAATATTTTTCCCCTCTTTATTTATGGGCCAGTCGTGCACATCGCCACCGTGTCCTAAATAACTCGTTCCGGGGTAAATAAATTCCAGGTTTCCGGCCGCTTTTATTCCGGTATTCATCCAGGTATAATAAGGTTGTTCGGCTGTGGAAGCATTGTACCAAAACGAACTGGTGGTGAAATATGCTTTGTCCTTAGGCAGGTTGATTTCGATGCGCCAGGTACTTCGGGTGAGCAAATCCAGCACCCCGATGATGCAGCTAACACTTCCATCTTTTTTATTTACCATTTTATAATCCACCGGTGTGGCGCAGTTGGGTGTATGACCTATGATTCCGTAGTTGGCTTCAATTCCGCCACTGGTCCAGGGCCCGCGCATGGCCACATCCCTGAACTTTACCACATGGTTGTAGTAAATAAATGGTTCGCCTGTCGATTTCTCGATTGCTGCCCATATTTTTCCACCAATTTCAGGCAGAATCATCACTTTAATGTAGTCGTTCTCCAGTTCCACCACTTTCCAATCTTTTTGAATGGATTGACTGCTAAAACCATCATAACGATAGTAAGGGTATATTCTGTCCGGTTTTGCTATTGGATCGGGATCGGAAAACGGGTAAGTTGTGAATGTTTTTTGGTATTCTCTGACGGTAGCATCCGACTGCGGCCAGGCCAAATTAAATCCCGTAAAAATAAGCACGAGAATTACAACAAGTTTTTTCATCTTTAAAGTATTTGCTGCTTAATTTAAGGTTTTCCGGGGAAAGTTTTCCGCACAATTGACAATTAAATACCGAAAACATCAAATCTCTTTCGGCAACGTATATGGTTCGCGATAATTTCCTTCCGAAATCCTGTTGGCTTCTTCTGAATTGGTGATTTTCCCTGTTTTACCATCGTAAAAAAGTTGCCGGTTGCCTACGCGGTACGATAAATTAGCAAGATGAATCAGTGTTGCGCTTTTATGACCCTGCACCAAATCGCCATTCGGCTTTTTGCGCGAACGAATGCTGTCGATGAAATTTTTCACATGCGCCTCATCGGGGAAATAACCATGCTCCCGGGCGACCACTTCGCCGTCATCTCCAAACACCTGCCAGCCGCCGCCCATAATGCCCAGCAGCATCATTCCTTCGGTACCATATATCTCAATCCGGGTGGCGCTCTGCTCCCATTCCGGAAACCGGTCGCCAAAACGAACCTCCGGCCCCGACTTGTCGAGGTAGTTGCCAAACTTGCCGCTTTCCATAGTCAGCGGGTAATCGTTGAATTCAAAAGTAACTGTTTGAATGTCGGGGATATCACGCTTATCGTTGTATAACACGCGCCCGCCGGCACAATAAACAGATTTTGGATCGTCGGGATCACCCAGCACCAGGCGGGTTAAATCCATCACATGAGCAGCCATTGCCATTTGCAAACCGGGTGAATAATCCCACCAATCGTAAGGTGCTTTGTGACGACTAACGTTATAGGGAACATTTGGTGCTGGTCCAAGCCACATGTCCCAGTTTAGCGTTTCCGGTGCCGGTTCGTCGGGTTTTAACGACCACCCCAGGTGCCCCGGGAGCAGGCAATTACTTTTGACACTGACGATTTGGCCCAGTTTCCCCTCTTTTATGTAATCGCGCGCCTTCATTCCGAAATCAGCACTTCGGTTCTGGGTTCCTACCTGAACAATATTACCGTATTTTTGGGCTGCTTCAATCATTTTTAATCCCTCGGGAATGCTCTGCGAAATGTTTTTTTCGATGTAGATGTCTTTTCCGGCCTGGCAAGCCTGGATAAAAGCGAGTGCATGCCAATGCTCCGGCGTTGCAATTACCACTGCATCCACATCTTTGTCTTCAAAAACTCTGCGCATATCTTCCACCCACGCCGGCTTGTTGCCCTGGCTTTTTTCCAGTTCCTGCATGGCATGGCCGCCGCGGGTTTTATCTACATCGCAGATGAATTTCACTTCCACTTCCGGGCAATTATTTTTGATGTCCAAAATCAGCTTGGTCCCACGGCCACCTGCTCCGATTAATCCGAGAACTACCTTTTCGTTTGCATTTTTTATGTTTTGTTTCATGGTTGTTTTTTTACATTTCTTTGGTGCCTTCAATAACCAGTTGTTTATTTTCCCGGCAAGCATTGTTGCCCATCTGTGCCAAACCGGCGCTCAGGTAACTCTGGCTAATGTCTGCAACAGGTTTTTCCCCGCTTCGGATGGCTGACAAAAAATTACGGATGTGCGCTGCCGGATCGGCTTCTCCATTTTTGCTGTCCAATACCTCGCCGGCGTTGCCCTGCGCCTGCCAGCTCCCGCTAATGGGATCCAGGTGCAGCAATCCATCCGAACCGTAGACTTCCACCCTTTCGGCTTGTAACAACCACGGTAAAATAGCGCTTTCCCCTTCTACCGAAACCGGCGCAGTTTTCATGTACCGACAAGCCGAACCGGATTCACATTTCATAGTGAAGTATTTAAAGTCCCAGGTTATTATCTGCCGTTGCATCCCGGTGCTTTTTTTCGGATCGGTGCGGTAACCATAAACAGAAACCGGATGCCCGGGATTTCCGGCGAGAAAACGGGCGAGGTCAAGCGAACGGTTTGTGATAGCAGGATTTCCGGTATTTTCCTGCAGACTGAAAATCTTAATGTGAACAACCTGCCCCAGCTTTCCTTCCTCGATGTATGTTTTTGCCGCCAGCACAGAAGGGTTACTTCTCATTAAAAATCCGCACTGAACAACCCGGTTTTTATCATCAGCAGTATCAGCCAGTTGTTTTAATTCACAATTGCCAAATACCGGTTCGCCGGCAACGTACAAATTTTTACCAGCTTCGATGCATTGCATTGCGATCTCAGGAATTTGTGCGGCAGGTAGAAAAATAAAAACCACTTCGGAATCCTTGTTGCCGGTTAAAGATTGCAGGCCGGAAGCCTGTTCCGGACTGTATCCAAGTGATTGAGCAAATGCCTGAACAGCTCTTTCCTTTTTTATATTATCGACGTCAAAAACCTGCTTCAACGTAATATTATCGGTTGTGGAGAGTACATCCGACAATAAACCGATGGCCTCATCCGAGCATCCAACCAGAGCAACAGAAATCTGCCTGTTTGGCCTGGAGCACGAGGTTAGCAAACCGGAAAGCGCCGATGTTCCAATCGCTGCCCCTGCCAATCCAAATCCTGAATAATTAATAAACTTTCTGCGTTTCATAATCTTTAAATTTTTGATTTCCCTGATTTCGCTACACCATCCCTAAATGTTTATCCAGCCATGCGTAAGCCTGTTTCCGGATTTCCGCCGGGAAATCGTGTCCCCCATCTGTTTCTGCACGTACAAAACCGGCTGTTTCTCCAAAAATAGTGTAAACTCCGGCCACCTGGTTCAATGCGCTATCAACGGTCTTCCACCAGTTTTCAAAATCCGGATTTCCATCTGAAGAATGACAATAAACAGCATCTTTTCGGGCCGAATAATTGAAAAACGGTCGCGGCGCACAAAGCGCCATGATTTCGTGCATGTCGCAGGGGATTATTCCGGTCCGGATAAATTCCCTGCACCCGGGATTAAAGTGAATAAACCAATCGTTACGGGCGAACTGGTAAGGCGAATTGGTACCACCCATCGGGCTCAATCCGCAGGAAGATACTCCCGCTTTTATTCTTGGTTCAAAAGCCTGCAGAAAAAACGAATTGTAACCGCCCAGCGAATGTCCGATACAACCAATGTTTTTCGAATCGACAATTTCCAATTGCCTCAGGTAATCCACACCTCTTTTGTGGTCGTGGATCATTTTTCCCATGGCCGACCACTGCGGAAATTCTTTATAAAATTCATCCGTGTAGTAAGCGTCATAACCCGGATAAATTCGTTCCCCGGCAGAAATAATATCAGTGGCGAGTACCACATATCCGCGTTGAGCGAGTTCCATTCCGTAGCAACGACCTTCTTTCGGTTCAAGGCCAACAGTTTGCTTTGCCCCGGGGCCGGTGCTGTGTAACGCCATAATTGCCGGGCGGGGTGAAGTGGTTGTTGCGCCATCGGGGACCAGGAGAAAACCGGATATTTTATCGCCGGTTCCACTGGTAAACTGAACTTTTTTTTCCACGTAACCATCTCGCCGGTTTTCATCCAGGACTTTTGGGTTAAGCTGATTTTCAGTTAATGGCGGCGCTTCCCCAAGCATTATTTTGGAACGCTGAAAAATTGACTCCCGTTTGTTTTTCCAGCTTTCAGCATCACAAACTTCCACTTTTTTTAATCCAAAGCCGTACTTTTTATCTTCCTGCAGGTAATCTGTCAAAACATTGTTTAAAGGAATTGGTCCCGGCGTTTCCAACGTTTCGGAAGGACAACTATCGGTTATAAACGACGGCGGACCAAACACTCCAATCCCGCCTGCTGCAATCCCGCTTTTTACGAAATTACGCCTGGAATACCTCATCTCTTTTTTCATCTTTTCTCTTTTTGGTTACTAAAACTAGAAAACGATCAATCCCTGTTACATAACTTGATGGAAAAACAGACAATACAACCAAAGCTGCAATTTCTATCAAATTTTTATTGACAATCCAGTAACTTCCTTCAACATGCATATTCGCCCCCAATCCTGGAAATGGCGGATAGGCCAGGTAGTACATTGCCAAAAGCACAATGCCGAATATTTTTCCCGGTTTCGAAAATAATCCGGCGAACAGGCTAATCCCGATTAATACCAGTCCCCATTCATTTAATAAATCCACCACCGCCAACAGGGTTGCAGACTGCGCCATCATTTTAAAAAGCGGTGCAAACAATCCCACCGAATGGTTTAAATATTCTTTGGCCGTCCAGCCGGGAGTATAAATTTTTACCAATCCTTCGTACAAAAAATGCCAGCCGATTAAAATCCGTAAAAAGGTTAGCGCAAATAACTGTTTGGTTGAATAGCTGTTTTCAATTGTTACTTTTCCCATTTCGTTTTTCAATTTCCGTTGGGTTTATAATATGATTGCCTTTTCTTCAACCGGATCCCACTTCACCGGTCTTTTATGTCTGTAAGCAAGATTGGCAAGGTTGAAAGTTACGGCTTCTTCGAAACCAACGTCGATGTTACAGCTTGTTTTTCCTGTTCCGCGAGTGGCATCCACCCATTCTTTCAGGTGCAAAAGAGTTGCATCCACCACTTTTCCATCAATGTACGTTGGTCCGTATCCACCGTTCAGATAAGCCTGCGAAGTGGCAGATGAAATCGCATCGACGCCAGTGTTGGGTTCGTAATAATACATCGGATTGGATGAATCAGCCGAAATATCAGCGTATCGTTCCGACTGTCCGTCTTTGTAAATCATAATTGCCCGGTCGACATCCATTGTGGCTTCGGAACCCAATATTTTTGACTGCCTGTAAATGCTGTTTTTTAATGAACAGTCATAGGTCATTGTCAACTTTCTTTCAGGGTAACTAAATACCACATTCAATATATCGGGCATATCGCCGTGGGTTTTGTAATAATACTGGCCGCCAAGCGCTACCACAGATTCGGGGATTCCCAAATCCAGAATCTGATTGATGCAGTCGTACCGGTGCGAAAAATCGTTACCGGTAACACTTGTTCCGTAGTCGCTGTAACGCTGCCAGCTAAAGTATCTTTTCCGGTCGAATTCGTGCCAGGGCGCGCCTGCAAGAAATTCTTTCCAGTCGATGTTATCGCGGTTGCCAAGTTCATGATCAAACGCATCGTCTCTGATCCACGCGCCGAAAGTATTGTTCCTGTTGGTAAAGGTTTGAACGATGGAAACGTCGCCCAGCACGCCTTTCCGGTATAATTCCCGGGCAATTTTAAAACTCATTTGCTGCCGGTTTTCATGGCCCAACTGAAACACCACACCGGTTGATTTAATGGTTTTTTTGAGTTCCACAGCATCTTCGATTGTGTGCGTCATCGGTTTTTCAAGGTAAACATGTTTGCCGGCTTTGGCCGCTTCAATGGCGATTAACGCGTGGGAATGATCCGGTGTTGCTATAATAATCGCGTCGATATCATCACTTTTCACCATTTCGCGATAGGAAGAAAACACTTTAGCCGGTTTTGATGCTCTTTTCCCGCCGGGATGTAATTCCGTTTTCGATATTTCAACTCCACGCTTTGTATGAACATCAAACGTATCGCAAACGGCTGCAAACTCTACATGTAAATCTTCCTGGTTCAGAAAATCCTGAAGGCCTTTGGTATATCCTCCGTTCACCGTATTTTTTTCAATATATTCAGGATGAACATACCCCAGCGAATGCAGCAACTGCTCCCCACGCCAGCCGTTGCCCACCAAACCCAGCCTCAGCCGGTTGCCGCTGCTGCCGGCTGGAGGCAGCAACTTTTCTTTGGGTGCATCGAGCTGGTTAATTTTTAGCGTTTCGTAAATATTTTTGCTGTTCGCGCTTATTTCCCTGCCGATGTTCTTCTTAAATGCAAAAGCGAAATATCCAAGGAATGGAATTGCTGCCAATCCTTTCAGGAAATCTCTTCGTTGTACTTTACCCATAGCTTTATCAATTTAAAATTTTTAAGCGTCCAATTCTCCTTCCGGGGAAAATTGAAATTACAACCTGATATTATCAATAAAGGGTTGTAATTTCAATAAAACTTTGAAAAGTTATTCCCATCCCGGATTTTGAGTCAAATTCGGATTTAATTCAAGTTGGGTTTTAGGAATGGCATCTAAATAATCTCTGTTAAGTTTAAATCCATATCCGTTTGGAATTTTATTTTGATCAGGATCTAAAAAGCCCTGGCTACCAACAGGATATACATTAACGTTAAGCTGTGAAGCTAAAAATCCTTTGGGCCTTTTCCCAACAATCAATTCATCGGCTGCGGCCCATCGTTTTATATCTGCGGCCCGAAATCCTTCCGATACCAGTTCCACTCTTCGTTCGCGCCTTATTTCGTTTATAACCGGCGAAAGTTCAGGGAAATTCCATTCCGGATCCTCGGTGATATCAGAAAGAACAAGGTTTGGCATTCCTGCCCGATCCCTGAGTTTTTTGATTGACTTATCAATATCTTCCTGTGTAATAGTGCCTAATTCAGCTTTGGCTTCGGCATAATTCAGCAAAACTTCGGCATACCGGTAGATAATGCCCGGTGTTTCTTCGTACTGAGGCACATGATAAATAACGTTGGCGTTATATCCTTTTCGGATAACATACCCTCCGGGCGAATTGTATTGTACTCCTGTATTTAACCTGTTGTACAGATTTTGATAATAATCCACGTTACCATCCTCATAGATCCTCCATTTTGAATCGGGAACAGCAATTGTTTGGTAAAATCTGGGATCGCGATTTTGAACTTCCAGACTTAATGAATCAAATCCCATGAACAGCGGACTAACGGAAATAGGTTTACCATCAGTAGACAAATACGCATCGGCCAGACTTTTTGTGTAAGAATGTTCGTACGGAAACTGTTGCATGTAGTTAGGTTGCCTTCTAAACGCTACTTCACCCTTTCCCAACTGGTTGTTAAATTTCTGCCAAAACATTACTTCTTCGTTCGATGAATAATCACGCAGAATAAAAAGATCATAATAATCTGAGGAGGGATCGCCGGTAGAGTAAATATCGTATATACCGGAATTCATTACTGCCGAGGTACTCTCGATAACTTTATTAAAATATTTTTCAGGATCGGGATTTGCCACCCCAAATGGTGTTCCGTTATGATATTTTTCCCATGTTCCTTCAAAAAGAGCAACTCTGCTTTGAATCAGCAGGGCCATCCATTTATTTATTCGGGATGCGCCATCGGTTTTATCTTCCGTGAGGTACATTGCGGCTGTATCCAGATCGGCGATAATGTTATCAGCTACCAGATTTCTCGGATCTCTTGCTTTATATAATTCGGGTGATTCAGTTCCAAGTTCGGTTGTAACCCACTGTATATCTCCATAATCCTGTAAAAGGTTGAAGTAAATTAAAGCTCTGAAAAAATGAGCTTCTCCAACAAATTGCTTATAATCTTCAAAATCGGCATTTGCTTCTACCCGTTTATAATTATCAAAGAAATAATTTATATTTCTTACCGGGCCAAAATTTATATTTCCCGCGCCATCAAGGGTTCTTGTTCCTTCAAGCCACGTATTAATATTTGTTGCAACAGCATTATCCGAATCAAAATCCCTTCCCCACTCTTCTGAAATTGGAAAGTATGTGCTGTTGTAAAACTGGTTGACATAAGTCTCAAGGTCAGTAGGACTTTTAAAAAAATCAAACGATCCTACCTGGTCCAGGGGGCTTCTGTCCAGATAATTTTCATCGCATGCAACAGTCGTGATTATTAATGCGATTAAACTTAAAAATATTCTTATATTTTTCATCATTAAACTGTTTTTAGAAAGTTAAATTCACACCTGCTGAGATGGTTTTCGACAGAGGATAAAATGCCCCCGAATTAGTATAACCTGCTCCAATTGTTTGTTCAGGATCCATTGATTTTGGCATTTTTGTTACCGTTAACAGGTTTTCACCTGAAACATAAATTCTTGCTTTTTGAATGAATATCTTGTTTGAAACATTGGAGGGAATGGTATATCCCAATTGAATGTTTTTTAAACGTAAATAAGCCGCATGAACAAGAAATCTGGACTGGCTTTGTCTGTTTTTATACGTTTCACTACTAAAATAGGGCCTTGCAAAATAGGAATTCGTGTTAGGCCCAAGCACATTCGTTTCACCGTCGGGTCTCCAATAATCTAATCCAGGGGAACCTTCTAAAATTGCCGAATTAGCCCAGGAAGCAGTGAGGCCCCAAAACGTGCCATCGCCGTATGGAGGGAAATAATCTCGTTTACCCACGCCAAGCCATTGCATGCTGAAATCAAAGTTTTTCCAGTTAAATCCCCCTAAAATTCCAATATTGTAACGCGGCGAAGTATTGCCAATGACCGTTAAATCACCGTGGTCGTTTAACGTGCCTGCCCCCGTAGTGATTTTGCCATCACCGGTGAGGTCTGCATATTTGATATCACCTGGTCTCCAGTTAGCGTAAATATCAGATTGATCAGGCATTGCATCCACTTCAGCTTGCGATTGCATAATCCCGTCAGTTACAAAGCCCCATATCTCGCCAACGTCCTTTCCATTATACCAGTCGCTTAAAATTCCATTTTCATTGCGGTATTTCAGAATTGTTGATTTATTATCCCCTACATTCAATTGAACGTTGTAGGAAAAGTCAGTTGACACCCTGTCTTTCCAGCTTAAAATAATTTCATAGCCTTTGGTTTCCAATTCAGCATTATTTGCTCTTGGTGTAGATGTACCCAATGTGTACGGAAGGGTTTGTTGCGGACCGAACATATTGGTTGTTTTTCTGTTGAACCAGTCGAAATTCAAGTCCAGGCGGTTATTAAGGAATCCCGCATCAACTCCGAGGTTTAAAGTTGTGATTGTTTCCCATGTTAAACCGGAACTGATTAGGCCCGGGGTTCGCGCATATGAAGGACGAACGTCACTAATAATCCAGGGCGTTTCATTTTGAATAGGGACACTTGGAATATACAGATAGTTGTCGACATTCTGATTCCCTAATGAACCATACGATCCTCTGAGTTTTAATCTATTTACATAAGGCTCAACTGAAGTCCAGAAATTTTCATTTGAAATTTGATAGCCTGCCGAGGCGGAAGGAAAAAATCCCCACCTTGAATCGGGCGCAAATCTGGATGAACCATTGTAACGGGCGCTAAATTCCAACAGGTATTTTTCCTTGTAATTGTAATTCAACCGACCAAAAATACCTTGCGTTGCCCAATCCCATTTGGTATCATCAACAGTTTTTGCTCCCAGTGCAGTACTGATAGACGGAACTTCCTCTGTAATTAATTCGTCTCCTCTGGCATATAACCACGAATAATATTTATCTTCCTGTTCATAACCAACCAATGCTTTAAAAAAATGATTTTCAAGTGCTTTTTCATAAGAGGTTACCACATTAAATAATTTATAGGGTGCGCGGGAAAAAATAACTTCGTACGCCGGACTGGGTTTACCAACATTGCCAAAACCACCTGTTCCCAATTCAACCGGAATTGGTTTTGGATTAACAGTTTGATTATTTTCAATTATATTGTAACTGTAAGAAATATCTGTTTTCCAACCCTTTACCGGTTCAAGCCCGCCTTTAAGGGTTATTAATAGATTATTTTTGTCTGTAACATCTCTACCTGAATCTTCTATTGAACGTAACATAGGATTGGCCGAACTACCATTAATATTGTATTTGGGAGTATTGGGTCCAAAAACATAAAGATTCGTAAAGAAATATCTTCTTTCAACGGTAGTAATTCCCAGCGGATAATCGGTATGGGAATTCGCGTATTTGGCGCTTAAATCAAACGTCATCCAGTTGGTAACTTCCGATGAAAAATTAATTAAAATATCGTATCGTTTATAATCATCATAACCAACAGAATAAAAACCATTTTCATCATAATATCCCATTGAAATATAATATTGGGATTTTTCACTACCCCCGCGTAAACTAACGTTGTGTTTCTGGTCTACTTTGAAATTTTTCATCAATTCATACGGCCAGTCGTAATTAGCATTGCCAACGCGCCTTCCGGCCCAAATTGAGTTTGGCGGATTATCCGGATCATACTCATAAGGGAATGTGCCGTCGATAAAACCTTTAATCCTTTCAACCTGTTCATCCGGGAAAACCGGAGGGCTTCCTGCATTTTCGGACGCCTGATTATAAGCTGTGGCAAAAATCAGCGAATTTTTCATATGAGCAACTCCCAGCATCGAGTTGAAGGCAATATTGTTACTATACTGAACATGGATTGGTTCACCTTTTCTTCCCTTCTTGGTGGTTATCAAAACAACTCCAAAAGGCGCACGTGATCCATAAATTGCAGAGGCAGATGCGTCTTTCAAGACTGACACACCTTCTATATTGCCCGGATCTAAATCATTAATATCAGATTCGACCCCATCAATTAAAATAAGAGGAGAATCATCACCATTAATCGATCCGAGGCCTCTGATATTCCAGTTACGTCCGGAACCTGGTTCACCACCGTGACCGCTTAAACTGATGTTCAGGTTTGGCGAAACACCTCTCAATACTTCCCCTACGTTCGGTAAAGGGCGATTTTCCAGTTCTTCACCCGATATTGCTGCTACCGCACCAGTTAAATTCGCTTTTTTCTGTGTACCGTATCCAACTGCAACAACTTCTTCCAACCCAATGGACTCTTCCTGCATGATTACATTAATAACTTTTCTGCCCTGAACGGGTACTTCCTGGGTCCTCATCCCCACAAAAGAAAATACGAGCGTTGCGTCTCCGCCAACATTTGAAAGCGAATAATTTCCGTCCTCGTTTGTGATGGTTCCTCCGGAAGTTCCTTTTACAGCAATAGATACACCAGGAAGCGATTCTCCGCGGACATCAGTAACTTTCCCGGAAATAACAGATTGATCCCCGGCTTCGGGAAAGCCGGATCCTTTCCTTGAAATCACGATAATCTTATCCATAATTTTATATGAATACGCATCAGAATCCAGAATCTCTTTCATCACTTTGTCAATTTTGGTTTGCTTCAGATTTAATGTGAATCGTTCTTTAACATCCAGTAAATCCGTTTTAAACAAAAATCCAAAATCCGTCAGCTGTTCTATTTCTTCCAAAACCTGCACAACAGAAGCATCTTCCACGTTGATGTCGAAACGGGTATTCTGGGAATAAGTCCCTGTGGCGTAAGATAAAGCTGTTATGAATAGTAAAAAGCAAGTTAGTTTCATAACCAATAGAGTTTTTTTTACACCAGACCATATAGAATCTGGGAAAAATAGTTTTTTCTTCATAATTTCGTTCGATTTTTAAGTTAATTATTTGGCAAGTAATCGGGCAAATTACATTGCCGGAAAATTTCAAACACGGAACCGGGAAGGTGAAACTCCCGGTTTTTTTTAATTTTTCTAAACGTTTACTTCATAAGCATTTTTTTGTAGTTAATTTTATTTAAACCTTTAACTAATAAACTATGACTGAATCGGGTTTTTCCACTCTTTCAATGATCCGATAGTTAAAACCGGCGCTTGTTTTTAATACTTTAAGCACAAGCTGTGCAGTAGTGGATTTTTTAATGTTTCCGGTAAAACGGTAATCTTTCAGGTTTTCATTCTCAAAATAAAACGTTATGCCATACCATCTGCCAAGTTCTTTGCAAATGTCTTCGAGCCGTTGATTGCGTATAACAAACTTTCCGTTTCGCCATGCTGACAAAACATTATTTTCAACCGACGTAATCTTTAGCCGGTTTTCTTCGGGAAAATAAAGGGCACTTTCGCCAGGCTCCAGGGTGTAGATAGATTTTCTGTCGTTTGTCAGAACTTCTGCTTTACCTTCCACAAGCGAGGTTTCAATATAATTATCCTCCGGGTAAGCTTTAATATTAAACGTAGTTCCCAAATCGCGGATTACAATATATCCGGTTTGAATTAAAAATGGAAAATCTTTGTTGTGAGCCACTTCAAAATAAGCCTCGCCAGTTAAAGAAGCCTGCCGTTCCTTATTAATAAAATCTTCTTTGAAAGTTAGTTGTGAATCTGAATTCAGCCAGATTTTGGTACCGTCCTGAAGTTCAACGATGCTGACACTTCCCCGTGTAGCAGTAACCTTTTGCAAACCTGTTTCACGGGGTGAAAAACTGCTTTTCGAAATAAAAAAACCGGCCATTCCCCCTATTCCCAAAACTAAAAGAAAAACAGCAGCATAATGGATGATCCTCTCTCCCGAAAAAAATGGAACTTTCCTGTTTTTTGAGTTTATCCGCTTCCACAATTCATTGAATTCAGCATCGGAATCGATTGTAGTGCTTTTTTTGGAAGTTTTTAACCACAGACTTTTAACCTGATAAAATAATTCCTCGTCTTCTTTATTTCCAGCCAACTGTTGATAGAATTCCCCTTTTTCGCGGGAATTGGCTTCGCCGGTTAAAATGTGCAACAATAACTGCTCGTTCATTCGTTTGCTGTTTCAACATTAACAAACCAAACCGGGGATACCCTAATAAAAAGTTATAGAAAAATGCAGTGCAATGTGCAGAATGCTCAGGATTGTTGAAGAAGCTCTGATATTATGCAAATGACGGGAAGATAATCTTTCAGTTCAGTTCTGAGAATTTTTAATGCTTTGGTTAAATGTGCTTCCACTGTTTTTTGTGAAATATTCATTTTTTCTGCTATTTCCCGGTTTTTGAATTCTTGAAGGCGGCTCATTTCAAATATGATCCGGCAATTTTTTGGCAATCGTTCTATGGCATTTTTAATTTTTGCTTCCAATTCATCCAATTCCAGATAATCGGAGTTTATCCGCGCCAGGCTTTCCCGTTGGAAATGCATTTCCATCCACCTGATTTTTTCGTGATGTTTCAAAATTATCTGCCTCCGCTTCAATATATTGAGGCAATTATTTTTTACCAGTGTAAAAAGGAAATTGCGTAGGTTCGAATCGGGTTTCAAATCTTTCCTGACTTCCCATAACCGGATAAAAGCTTCCTGAACCACCCCCTTTGCTTCATCCCGGTCTTCAAGATAATGCAAACTCAAATGGAAAAGCGGTTGAAAGTAATCATTGAAAATGACTCTGAAATATTCCTTGTTCCCTTTTAGTAATTGTTTAATTTGCTCAGCCATATGAAAGGATCATCGACCAAATATAGTCATTTCCCGCAAATGGTATAAATTAGCGAGGGTTTCGCTCCAAGCGAAGCCCTCGTTATCCGAGTAAAAGTCTGATAAGGCTTTTTGCAGATTAAGTTTCGCCCGGAGCTAAACGCTCGCTACCTGCAGCCATGCCGGCTAAAAATGTTACTTCACTTTTTTATAGACCAGCTCAATCCCATCGCCGGTTTTCAAATTCCGGGTGTATTGCTTATCCTGCGGATTATTCCAGTGTTCCATAACACCGAGGCTATTCAGCGGCGTACCATCGCGTTCCGGATCGTATTTTGTTCCCGAAGGCGGATTTCCAGCCAACGCACTTTCACGAAGGTAATAATCGCTGTACATCATGTCCGGTGCATCGGGCCATTCTTTGATTATGAAATCCAGAACAACTGCATCCACTGCAACACCATCCTGCGATGCAAACAAACTGTTTGGCCAGTTGCCGTTAAATGGTGCAAGCGACCATTTGTAACCCGGCACTTTATCGACAAATTTATTTCCGTAAATCCCATCGATGAGGAACAACATGGTTTTTCCCCCAAGATCCTTGTGTCCCAAAAAATCAGTAAAAACCAGATATTTATGCGAACCATCCTTGTTTTGGCTAAAACCGCCGGAATGATGGTTTTTCCGCCAGTCGGTTTCAATGCTGGTGCATCCGAAAAAGTTTTTGGCGCTCAGGGTGACCCCCTGACTGACATGGCCTTTCATCAATGCCATGCTAATGACATAATCAGCATTTACGAAACAACTTGCAAGTCCGGTAGCTGTTTTTCCATTGTTTACCGAATAAGGAATTGCATTTTCAACAAACGTAGCTGCCTCGCGCCCTTCACCACCATTATGATCCACATAGTGAACATTCGGAAATTCAGCATGACATTTATCAAATATATTATCAGTGATGAATCGGCTGGGCTCAGCAATGGTAATATTTTCCTCCGGAATTTTGGCCACCTTCACGAGGCTCCGCAACAGCGAAAGTACCAGTTGCGGATTGGCATTGATTTCCTCATTGCTTTCGTGGCTGTAAGTATTATTGTCGTTTATTTTTACGGCGATTTTTTCTCCGCGCTGATATCCGGCATCTTTCGAATGTTTAGTTTTATTGAAGTAGAGAAACAAGTCATTCCAGGCCAGTTTTTCGGTTTTGGCATTCGTCAGGCCCAGCAACGTTTGGGTGAGAAGTTTATCGGTTTCTTTTTGATTGTTGAACCTGTCTTCCCACCAAAAACCGGTTTTTCCATCCCACGACGCAATTTTGGGATTATGGCCCCAGGCAACTCTGCCCGGAAAAATACCCCGGGCTTCGCCCAACGGGTTATTGGGTTTGTACCAGATTTCCAGGTTCGTGTTTGCTGAATTTGCTTTTTTTGACGATTGGTGTGCCAAAACAGCTGCTGATGAAATACCCGTTACAATGAACAAACCTGCCACCAGGTATTTCGACTGCCGCAGTTTCTGTTTTATTTTCACCAGCGAAAAAGTAGTTCCCAAAAAGGCAGTCAGCCAGATAACAAACGCTGACATTAACGGCGCTGACGCCCGCATACACGGATAAGTTGCACGCTGCGGTTTCGGAATCACCCGGATTAAAAACCAGACCGTTGCGGTTAATCCGGTTAAAAGCAGCATTACCCGGTGAGAAACCGGATTGCGGATAATATTAAAGAAGTTGATGATGATACGAAGGATTTTGTATTTCATAACGCCAATTATTTTTTCATCAAAAATAATTGTTTCCACAGAGAATTTTCACCCGCCGATTTTATATTGAATGATTATGAATAGAGAGGTTTATTTACTTACCGGTGCAGAATGGTTTCAAGCCCGTTGTTTTGGGCCAGGTTCTGGATGGTTTCCTTCGAAAGCAATTGGTCAATGGCATCGCGTATGGGACCATAGGTTTCGTGCAACGGACATGGATTTTCATCGTCGCAATGTTTAAGTCCGAACCCGCATCCGGTAAAAACTTTGTCTCCTTCAATTGCTACTACAACATCCTTCAACCGGAGTTCGTTATTGTCGGGATCAAAAAAATACCCTCCGTTTTTACCTTTCACCGAATGGATAAAACCCATTCTTACAAGCCGTTGCAAGACTTTTGCGGTAAAAGACGGTGGTGTATCAATTTCAGATGCAATTTCCCCAATTCCCGGATTATGGTTTTTCTGGTTCTGCATTTGTATGTAAACCAGGCCCCTCAATGCATATTCAGTTTCTTTTTTAAACACGGCTTTTTATTTACAGCAACAAATTTACAAAAAATCATTAATGATTAAAAGACCTTTTTGTCCATCTATTTATTTTTTACTACTTTTGCTACAATTGACAGCAGATAATTAAACGCAGATAATTTTTAAATTAAAATTTACAGAGATGGAAATTACAAATAACACTTTAGTAAGCGAGATTGTAAGCGAGAATTTCAAAACAGCACGGATATTTGAGGAAAATAACATTGATTTTTGTTGTGGGGGAAATATTTCACTCGCTGATGCCAGTAAGCAATCCTTGATAAACGTTCAGGAACTTATTTCCATGATCGAACCTGTGATGAAAAATCAGGACAGCGATTCGAAGTTCATCGAAAACCTTCCGCTGGATCATTTGTGTAACTATATCGAAGAAAGGCATCATGCATACATTAATAAAACAGCGCCTTTCATACAGCAAAAACTGGAAAAACTTACGAATGTACACGGCGATAACCACCCGGAACTTTTTGAAGTTAAACAGTTGTTCGATGATGCGGTTGCCAATTTAACAGCCCATATGAAAAAAGAAGAACTGATTCTTTTCCCGTTCGTTAGAAATCTCGTAAGATTAAAGGAAGGACACATCAACGAAGTCCCCGGCCTGGGAAATATTTTAGCCCCCATCAATGTGATGAAGGCAGAACATGAAATTGAAGGCGAGCGGTTCCGGAAGCTGGTTGAAATCACCAATAATTATACAGTTCCCGCCGATGGTTGCAACACGTATGAGGTGACCTATAAATCGCTGAAAGATTTCGAAAGCGACCTGCATCGGCACATTCATCTGGAAAATAACATTTTGTTCCCGAAAGCCATTAAAATGGAAGATGAATTGAAATAGCAGAAACCTTGTTTTGAGCTAATTGATGGCAGTTCCGTTTCAGGAAATGAACTTCACAAATGAGAGGGAAGCTAAATCGCGACCCTCTTTTACCATGTTTCCGGAAGGTTATAAATTTTGCGAAATCGCTGATAAATTAGCTCTTCCGGTATTTAACTTTACTTAATCAAATTTGTTATGAGAAATATTACGAAAGGTTTGTCCGCCGAACATCAAAATATCCTGAAGGTGATTGATGTTGTTTTGAATGAATGCGAGCAGTTGGAAAAAGGAAAAGCAATTGATGTTGAGTTTTTCCGGAAAATAATTTCATTTATCAAAAATTACGCCGATGGTTTTCACCATGTTAAGGAAGAAGAAATTCTGTTTACGGCAATGCTCAAAGAAATGGATAACATGCACTGTAACCCCATCCCTGTAATGTTGCACGAACACGATGCAGGACGGGAGTATGTAAAAGGAATGGAAGAAGCGCTGTTGCAGGACAATGTTTACAAACTAATTGAAAATGCCGGGGGTTACTGCTTTCTGTTACAGAACCACATCGACAAGGAAGATAATGTGTTGTATCCGATGGCAGAACAAGCTTTGAACGATACGCAGAAAAAACAGGTTGAAACGTTGTATCAGAAAGTCAGCGAAAAAGACTTTATTTCAAAGGATGTTAATGTTTTAATAGAAGAAATGCTGCACCAGAGCGCAGGAAATATTGTTGAATAATTCCGTTTATATCTATTAACGCTTTAAAAAGTTTTGTCAGGTAAACGTACATATCTCATACTGTTAGTTATTTCTTTTATTGGCATTTTAGGATGGATTGCATTTCATCTTTCCTTTAATTCCGGAATCCAACCCAATCTGCATTCTCATGCCGCCAAAGAATCAGATTTTGTGGGAAGTGCTTCATGTAAAGAGTGCCACCAAAGGGAATACGAAGCATGGAAACGATCTGATCATTACAAGTCGATGCAGGTTGCCTCCGACAAAACCGTACTGGGAAATTTCAATAATGTTACGTTTGAAAGCAAAGGTTTCACCAACAGGATGTTTAAAAAAGACAGTTCTTTTTACATGGTGTTGGAAAACCGGAAAGGCAGGCCGGATACTTTCAACGTAAAGTACACATTTGGATATTATCCGTTGCAGCAATACATTATTGAATTTCCCCGCGGGCGTTACCAATGCACGCACATTGCTTGGGATAGCCACGATAACAAATGGTTCGATTTATATCCTGATCTGGAAATTAACCACAGTGAATGGCTGCACTGGACTGGTGGTTCGCAAACCTGGAACAACATGTGTGCCGATTGCCATTCCACCAATCTGCAAAAAAATTACAACGAAGCAAATGAAAGTTATCATACCACCTGGGATGAAATTAATGTATCGTGCGAGTCATGCCACGGTCCCGGCAGTGAACATGTAAGACTTTCTCAGATGTATCCCGATTCAAACCTGGTATTCGGGACAGTTTACGCAGGCAGTGGTTCCTCTCAGCAGGAACAAATGCAGGTTTGCGCCCGCTGCCACTCCCGTAGATCGCAACTGACAAACAGTTTTAACCACGATGAATACTGGATGCAGCAATACAGCCCCGGTATTTTACGCCCCGGCTTATATTATGCTGACGGGCAGATTTTGGATGAAGTATACGTCTGGGGTTCGTTTACGCAAAGCAAAATGTACAGAAATGGCGTACGCTGCACCGACTGCCATGACCCGCACACCTACGAACGAAAGTTGCCGGGAAATCAGCTTTGCTACCAGTGCCACAACATCACGGTGTACGGTAACAAATCACATCATTTTCATGAACCGGGCACCGACGGGGCCAAATGCGAAAGCTGCCACATGCCCGGGCGTAATTACATGGTAAACGATTTCCGGCCTGACCACAGTTTTCGTGTTCCGCGGCCCGATTTAAGCGTAAAATACGACGTCCCCAATGCCTGCAACAAGTGCCATACCGACAAGTCGGCGCAGTGGGCGTCAAACTGGGTGACCAAATGGTACGGCGAAGAAAGGAAGTTTCATTTTTCCGATATTCTTGTAAAAGCAGCCAACAACGAATCTTCCCCCCAGGAAATTGAACATCTTGTCAGCATTGATACCGTACCTGAAATTGCCAAAGCCACCGCCGTGAATTACCTGGAAAATTACAGCGGTCCGCAAGCCCGGCAGGTGCTGTTGAACTGCCTCTCCCACCCGTCAGTTTTAGTTCGGCGTACCGCAATTGAAGGGTTGGGAATGTACAATGCCGAAGAAAATAAAGAGGATATGGTGCAAATGCTTTACGACACTGCGCGGGTTGTGCGCCTTGCTGCGTACAATGCATTGGCCGGCGTGAACATTGCTTCTGAATCGTCCGAAGTGGCTGCCCGGTACAATAAAGTGTCCGAAGAATTTTTCACCGTTTATAAAAATAATGCCGATTTCCCCTCAGAAAAGTTGTTTATGGCTCAATACTATTACCGATCGGGGCAAATTGGGCTGGCACAGAAATTTTATGAGGAAACCCTGGAAATGGATAATTATCAGAATATGGCGCGGATGAACCTTGCCATCATTTACAATGCACAACATCAAAATCAGCGGGCTGCTGCCTTGCTCAAAAAAGTAATAGAACAGGAACCAGAATATGATCAGGCATACTATTCCCTTGGACTGTTGTATGCAGAAATAAATAAAATGGATTCTGCAGTTTCCTATTTAACAAAATGCACGGAAATTAATCACAGCAATTCCGCAGCTTACTACAATTTAGGACTACTGTACCAGCAGCAAAAACAAACGAAAGCAGCAGAAAATATTTTCCTCGAAGGACTGAAATACAATCCGGATAATGAACGGTTGTTGTATGCCATCTCCTATTTTTACCTCCAGGAGCAAAAAAATACTCTGGCAAAGCAATACATCCAAAAGTTAGTGCGCTTGTATCCGAACCGTCGGGAGTATATAGAATTATTACAAATAGCGGGAAATTAAACGAATACAGATAAAAGGATTTTTTTGTCCACATTAAAATTAATAATTTTATACCATTCTAACCGAATTTTAATGTGTCATGAAGAATCACTTTCAGTTGCTTGTCATATCAATGTTGTTTCTTTATGCAAGCCTGCCGCTGCAAGCTCAAACCGACGGCGAAAATTTGTTTAAGGCAACTTGTGCCACTTGCCATACCATCGGCAAAGGAAGGTTGGTTGGCCCCGACCTGAAAGGGGTGAATGATTTAAGGGAACAGGACTGGTTGATCCGGTTTATCCGTTCGTCTCAAAAGCTTATAAAAGAAAACGATCCGGTGGCCGTTGAGATTTTTAAGGAATACAACAAAATTCCCATGCCCGACCACAATTTTACCAACAATGAAATTTTGAGTATCCTCGATTATATTCAAAAAACCAGTTCAGGAAACCAACAGGCTACTGCGGCTGCAGATACAAAAACAGAGACGACCGACACAACAGAAACCGCTATGGCCGTAACGGTTACCCCGGAACTACTGAATAAAGGGGAAGCGCTTTTTTACGGGTATGAAAATTTTTCAAACGGGGCTCCGTCCTGCATTGCCTGTCACTCCATTCAGGATGAATCGGTTATTGGCGGAGGAACGCTGAGTTTCGATCTTACCGGTTCCTTTGGCCGTTTGGGGCAGGCCGGAATAAACGCAATTCTGACAAATCCACCATTCCCGGCCATGAACGTAGCATTAAATAATAAAAATCTCACCGATGATGAAAAGCAAGCCATTACAGCTATGCTGCAGTATGTAAACGTTCATTATGCCGGCAACCGCGGGAGTTCAATGAATGAAGCCATCTTTTTAATGTTTAGCCTCTTGTTTGCCATGTTTTTACTTGTTACCATATATATTTTATACGATAACAGAAAAATTCCCAAACACTAGCAGAATGAAACCATTTTTAACCTGGAAAAACAATAATATATGAGCTGGATTAAAGATATGATTTCCCCGAAAAACCGGAAATGGGAAGAATTTTACCGCAACCGGTGGCAGCATGATAAAGTAGTCCGAAGTACGCACGGAGTGAACTGCACGGGCGGCTGCAGCTGGAACATCCACGTAAAAGACGGGATTGTGGTTTCCGAAACACAGGCACTCGATTACCCATTACTTGAAAGTTCACTGCCGAATTATGAACCCCGGGGGTGTCAACGGGGCATCTCGTTTTCGTGGTATTTATATAGCCCGGTGCGAGTTAAATACCCCATGATTCGTGGCGCTTTAATCGATTTGTTCAGGGAAGAAAAGGAAAATACAGGTAGCGCGATGGAGGCATGGAAAAACATCCAAAATGATCCGGAGAAACGGAAACGCTATCAGAAAGCCCGCGGCAAAGGCGGGCTCCGGCGGGTTAGCTGGGATGAGGCCCTCGAAATAATTGGTGTTGTCAACATTTATACAGCAAAAAAACACGGCCCCGACCGGGTGGTTGGTTTTTCTCCAATACCGGCCATGTCGATGATGAGCTTTGCAGCCGGCTCAAGATTTCTTCAGTTATTTGGCGGGGTACATCTGAGTTTCTATGACTGGTATTGCGATTTGCCCAATTCGTTTCCCGAAATTTGGGGTGAACAAACCGATGTTGGTGAAAGCGCTGATTGGTACAACGCTAAATTTGTAGCTGTAATGGGCTCCAACCTTGGAATGACCCGAACACCCGATGTCCATTTTTTTTCTGAATCACGCCATAACGGCACCAAAACCGTAGTGTTCTCACCCGATTTCAGCATGGTTTCCAAGTATGCCGATCAGTGGGTGCCGGTGCATGCCGGACAGGACGGTGCTTTTTGGATGGCCGTAACCCATGTCATCCTGAAAGAAGCACATGTTGAACAGAAAATCCCCTATTTCATCGAATACACAAAAAAATACACCGATGCCCCTTTTCTGGTGCAACTGAATAAAGAAGGCGACAACTATGTTCCCGGCAGGCTGCTGAGGGCTAATCTTCTGAAAAAATTTGCAACCATTGAAAATGGCGACTGGAAGTTTTTGAATATTGATGAGAGTACCGGCGAATTCGTATGTCCCCGGGGAAGCTCCGGCCACCGCTGGCAGAAACAAAAAGGAAACTGGAACCTGCAATATAAAGACGGTGAAACAGGGAATGAATACAACCCGTTACTCAGCCTGATTGAAAACAACGATGAAATTTTACAGGTTGAATTTACCCGTTTCGATCAACATCAGAATATGAAGCGTGGAGTTCCGGTGCGCTACCTGCAAACCGAAACCGGGGAAGTGGCTTATACCACTGTTTACGATCTGACGATGGCGCAATATGGTATTGACAGGGAAACCGAAGGTAATTTTCCTTCCGGTTACAACGATGCATCTTCGGTTTATACGCCCGCCTGGCAGGAAATATTCACCGGAATCAGTGCCGACACCGTTATCCGTTTTGCCCGCGAATGGTATCATACCGCAGAGGCCACAAATGGCAAGTGTATGATAATTATTGGCGCCGGGGTAAACCACTGGTTCCACAGCAACCTTATTTACCGGGCGGCTACCATGACTTTGCTCCTTACAGGCTGCGTTGGGGTAAACGGTGGCGGGTTAAACCACTATGTCGGTCAGGAGAAACTGGCGCCCATAGATTCGTGGGGTGCAATTATGTCGGGCAAAGACTGGAAAATTCCGGCACGGTTCCAGCAATCTCCCATCTGGCATTATATCCACTCCTGCCAATGGCGGTACGATGGAAATCAGGCCGATTACAACAGCGTCCCCAAAAACGGTTTTTCTTCCCAGCATTCTGCCGACCTGATTGCCAAATCGGTTCGGAACGGCTGGATGCCCTTTTTTCCCCAATACGATAAAAATCCCTTCACTATTGCAGAAGAAGCCAAAAAGGCAGGCGCTGCAGAAACAAAAGAAATTCAGGATTATATTATTGATCAGTTAAAATCCGGTGAATTAAAATACTCGGTCAACCATCCCGACCAGGAAGAGAACTTTCCGCGGGTGTGGTATATTTGGCGGGGGAATGCCCTGTTGTCGAGCGCAAAAGGGCACGAGTACTTTTTGAAACACTATCTGGGTACCCACCACCATGAAATTGCCGATGAGGTTGCCAAAGAATTTGTAAAAGAGCTGGAGTGGAAAGAAGAAGCGCCAGAGGGAAAAATGGACCTCGTGGTGGATTTGAATTTCAGGATGGACACTTCCGCATTGTATTCCGATATTGTTCTGCCGGCAGCTTCGTGGTACGAAAAAGCCGACCTGAACACTACCGACATGCATTCATTTATCCATCCGCTGGGCGCCGCTATTCCTCCGGTTTGGGAATCGAAAACCGATTGGGAAATTTTCCGCGAAATTGCCCGGGTAACCAGCGAAACAGCCAAAGTGCATATGCCCGAACCAAAGCTGGACGTTGTGAATATGCCCATCGCCCACGATTCTGTGGGTGAAATTTCCCAGCCCGAAATCAAAGACTGGCTGGCCGGCGAGTGTGATCCCGTACCTGGGAAAACAATGCATAACATTGTGACGGTTGAAAGGGATTACACACAGCTCTATAACCAATTCATCAGCTTGGGCGATAACATTAAAAACGGCGTGGGGGCACATGGTACTTCGTTTAAATGCGAAGATTTTTACGATCAGTTGCTTACCGGTCCCGGTCGGGTCAACCACATCAATGGCGCCAGTTACCCATCGATTAAAGAAGATGTGGAAGCGATAAACTCCGTGCTTCTCCTTTCTTCGGTAACAAACGGAAAACTGAGTGAAAGGGCCTATTTATCAGCCGAAAAAAATACTGGCCTCAACTTAAGCACCCTCCGCCCAAAAAGCAATAACGAGACGCCGATTACCTATAAGGATTTGCTTGCCCAGCCCCGCCGCCTGCTGAATTCGCCATTGTGGTCGGGATTAATGGAAAACGGAAGAGCTTATTCAGCGTTCTCTTACAACGTTGAGTACCTGGTGCCCTGGCGGACGCTCACCGGGCGGCAACACATTTATTTAGACCACGAAGGATACATTCTTTTTGGTGAAAATTTGCCCACTTACAAACCGTCACCGCGGCCCGAACTTTATGGCGACCTGCGCAAATCGGTGAACGACGGAACGGCAAAACTACTGAATATGCTCACACCTCATGGCAAATGGCACATTCATTCAACCTATGGAGATACATTGCGGATGCTCACCCTTTCGAGGGGCATGGAACCTTGCTGGATGAATGAAAAGGATGCGGAAGAGTTGGGGATAAAAGACAACGATTGGGTGGAAGTACTGAACGATAATGGTACTTATTGCACCCGGGCTTGTGTGAGTTCGCGTATCCCGCCGGGAATATGCATTGTTTACCACGCCCCGGAACGTACTTATTCGGTACCCAAATCGCCCAGCCGCGGAAACAGAAGGGCCGGCGCGCACAACAGCCTGACAAGGGTTCACCTGAAACCCAACCTGTTGGTTGGCGGTTACGGACAGTTTACCTACCACATGAATTACTGGGGGCCTGTGGGAGTTAACAGGGATACTTTCGTTTTTGTAAAGAAAATGGATCAGGTGAATTTTTGAATCAACAAAAAAGATTAATTATGAAAAATATACGATCACAAGTATCAATGGTTTTTCACCTGGATAAATGCATTGGTTGCCACACCTGTTCCATTGCCTGCAAAAATACGTGGACCGACCGGAAAGGGGCGGAATATATGTGGTGGAACAATGTTGAAACCAAACCGGGCGTTGGCTACCCGCGAAAATGGGAAAACCAGGAAGCTTATAAAGGGGGGTGGGAAAAGAAAGAAAATTCAATTACCCTGAAGGGCGCCGGAAAAATAAAAGGGATGAAAAAACTTTTCCACAACACAGATATGCCCACCATGGATAATTATTATGAACCCTGGACGTATCAATATGACAAGTTGCTCGACTCTCCGGAAGGAGACGACCAGCCCACAGCCGAACCGGTTTCGATGATTACGGGAGAAAAAATGACGCCCAAAGCCGGTCCCAACTGGGACGATGATTTAGGCGGCTCTCCTGAGTATGCGCGAAACGACGTGAACATGAAAGATTTAACGCCAGTGGAACGGGAAACCATGTTTCAGTTGGAACAGATGGTTATGTTTTATCTTCCAAGAATATGCAACCACTGCCTTAATCCCTCCTGCGTAGCGGCTTGTCCGTCAGGCGCCATTTACAAACGGGGCGAAGACGGAATCGTACTTGTCAACCAGGAACGTTGCCGTGCCTGGAGGATGTGCATAACAGCATGTCCGTACAAAAAAGTTTATTTCAACTGGCACACCGGAAAATCGGAGAAATGTATCTTGTGTTACCCCCGGCTCGAAACAGGCCAGATTCCGGCCTGCATGCATACATGCGTGGGCCGTATCCGGTATCTCGGGGTAATGTTGTACGATGCTGACCGACTGGAAGAGGTTGCCTCCTGTGATGAAAAAGATTTGGTAAAAAAACAGCTTGATTTGTACCTCGATCCCAACGATCCGGAAGTTATCCGGGCGGCAAAGAAATGCGGGATACCTGATTCAACTATCCAGTCTGCTCAAAAATCGCCGGTGTGGAAATATGTAAAAGAATGGGGGCTTGCATTGCCGTTGCATCCCGAATTCCGCACTTTGCCCAGTTTGTTTTATGTGCAGCCTTTATTGCCGGCAATGGCTCAAATGAACGACGATAACTACTATCACTCAGTTGGTTCAGCGCTTTGGGACGACATGAACAATCCGCGCCTCCCACTGAAATATTTAGCCAATCTTTTTAGCGCCGGAGACACAACCATCATCGGAAACATTCTGAAAAAACTGATGAGTGTGAGATTGCACAGGCGGGCTGTAACAGTTGGCGATTTGACACGGGAAGAAGCAGACAAAGCATTACTGGAATCGGGGTTGACAGCAGCAGTTGCCGATGACATTTACAGGTTGACTTCACTCGCCAAACTGGAAGACCGCTTTGTTATTCCGCCGGCCCACCGAGAAGAAGCAATTGAAATGATGGAAGATACGCACGATCACAGGGGAAGCACCGGCTTTGGATTTATGGAAAAACCAAAACGTGGATTGTAATTATGAAGAATTTAAAACATTATACGGTTCTGTCCGAAATTTTCAAATATCCGACACCTGCAAGGAGCGCTTTTGTTGATGAATGGCGGAAAATAGTACAAATGGCCGTTCCCGGATTGATGCCAAAATTAGATTCGTTTATAGAACACATTCAACAAAAAACAATAGCCAGGCAACAGGAATATTACATTGCTACCTTTGATGTGCAGGCACTTTGTTATCTCGACGTTGGATACGTGCTTTACGGTGAAGATTATAACCGGGGCGTGTTTTTGGCGAATATGAAAAACGAACAGGAAAAAGCCGGAAACAATTACGGCAGCGAGTTGCCGGACCACCTGCCCAATATGCTTACCCTTTTGCCAAAACTCCGGGATGAAAACCTGGCGGAAGAACTCGTTGTTTCGATGATGGTTCCCGCCCTCGAAAAAATGATTGAATCGTTTCAATCTGCCGGTAACGTGTATCAGGGAACACTCGGTATTTTACTGCGGATTATGGAAAACGATTTTCCTGATTCGAAATTTGAGAAATTCAGCTTCACCTCGCAGGAAAAGGCCAAAAGTTTTGAGTGCTTCCCGCAGTGGAATAACATTAAATAAACGGTATACAAAAATTTAAAACAGATAACATGAACGGGATTTTCTTTTTTATCGTGTTGCCTTACCTTGCAATCCTCTCATTGGTTGTTGGAAGTATATACCGGTACCGTTACGCCGGATTCCAGGTTTCCTCCCTGTCCAGCCAATTTCTCGAAAGCAAGCAGTTGTATTTCGGGAGCCGGCCATTTCACTGGGGGCTGATTTTTTTGTTTTTTGGCCACCTTGCTGCATTTCTTATACCGCGCACCATTCTGGCCTGGAACCACAGACCTTTGCGACTTTACATCCTGGAGTTTACGGCATTCGCTTTCGGAATTATCGTTTTAACAGGCCTTGTTATGTTGATTATCAGACGCATTAAAACAAAACGACTCCATGTTGTAACGACGTATATGGATGTTTTTGTTTATGTGATACTTCTTGTGCAGGTTATTACCGGTTTGTGGACTGCCTTCTTTTTCCGGTGGGGATCGTCGTGGTTTGCCCTGGTTTTAACACCCTATTTACGCTCAATATTCAAATTGAATCCGGAAATCAATGCCGTTACACAGCTTCCGCTGGCGGTTCAAATTCACATTGTTTCAGCATTTATTCTGATTGGAATGATCCCGTTCACCCGGTTTATGCATTTTTTGGTTTACCCGTTAGATTATCTTTGGAGGCCATATCAACTGGTGGTTTGGAACTATAAAAAACAGAACGATTAAACCTGTAAATATTTTGGTCCGGTCAGCTGTTGTTTTACATTGTTGAATGTGGCTTCGTTTTGCCACTGGATGGTCCAGTAAACCGGCACTTCCGACCAAACCATGATTCCCATTTCATCGGCCATTCTTGTCATATTTTCGTTGTGCGGGTAATGAGCCCACTTATTCTTATGATTGGTTGGATTGGCCTGTCAACCTCTGCAGGTTTTGGCAGCGCCCAAAGCCCGGAATCGGGCGTTACCGGGCCATAGGCACAGGAGCAAAGACGGAAGCAGAAAAGTTGGATCATGCAGGTTCGGTAACAAATCGCCGGCCTTCTTCCCTGCACATCAGTTCGATTGCCTGGCGGCCGGTCATCGCGGCAATAACAGTGCCTGTGAAAGGCGCGGTCCATTGCCCCGAAGTATAAAGACCGCCGAGCCCGGGAACGGTATGCAACGGCTCCTGGTTCCGCATGTTATCCGGTGTGATGTACCATCCGTCGGGCGATGCTTTCCAGTTTCCTGTAAAATGTTTATAGGTTGCAGGCGTTGGCACATCTACCACTTCTACCTGCGATTTAAAGCCGGGCCATCTTTTATCGAGCACATTCAACGTAAATTCTGCAATCCGGTTTTTTTCGGCTTCATATTCTTCCCTGCTATGCGACAGTCTTTTCCAGAATTTATAATCGGTGGCGTACCAAACCTCAACCACTGATTTTCCGGCCGGCGCCATCGATTTATCAAAACAGTGGTGAAATACCGGGATCCATTTAAAATCTTCACCATCGATGGTGAGCGCAGTTTCCGATTCCATAATTATACTATGCGGTTCATCCGAGAAGTCGCGGTTCACGCCCATCATCACATGTACAATTGGTTTAACAGGTATCCAATTTTCATACATCTCCCTAATCCTGTCATCCATGAATTTACCCTGCAGGATGTTGAAGTGGAGCGTGTGGCCGTCGGCAGCCCAGATTACATAGTCGGCACGATATTCCTGCCCGTTTTCCAATTGAATGCCGGTTACCCTGTTTCCTTCAATCAGCAGGTTGTTAACCCGGCTGTTGTAGTTTATTTCGCCGCCGAGGCTTTTAAACAAACCGGCCAGGTGCAGCATAACCTTCATGGAGCCTCCAAGCGGCACTCCCGCCCCGGTAACACCACTTTTCATAAAACCAGCCAGAGCAACCATCGGAAAATCCATCATCGGCCATCCCGGCGAATCGACAAAAAAACGCACAGCTTTGCGCAGGAACGGGTCTTTGAATTTCGATGCAAACTGTTGAATAGTGGTTTTGCCGTACTTCATAAAAATACCAAGAAGCGGCAGGATGGCAATCGTGGTTTTTATTTTCAGGAAAAAGTTACGAAGTCCGGCCGGTTTTAACGATGCAGCATTCATCAGATCGTGGCCGAAGATAAGATCGACAAATTCGTTAATCAGCTTTTTATCTTCGGGTGAAATGGCAAGCATTTCTTTTAAAAGCTTTTCCTTGTCGGTGGTAAAGCAAAGCTTTTTGTCGAGAGCTTCAATCCGGGAAATCTGTTTATGAAAGTGAAATTGAAATTTTTCAATAACACCCAGTTCTTTCCACATTTTATGAAACGGACCGGAAACCGAGCCGGTTAGCATGTGCATGCTGATATCGAATGTATAGCCTTTGCGTTTCCAGGCTGTGCACAATCCGCCGGGGATATTGTGCATCTCGAAAATAGAGGTTTCAAAGTTGTTCATCCGGGCATAACATCCGGCTGATAAACCCGAAATACCGGCTCCGACAATAATGACTTTCTTTTTCATTTTGGTTAGAATTAGTTGACAGTTTTTAGCGAAGTTAAGGAGAAATTTGTTTGGAAAGCGCGGATGAAATTAAATTGTAATTAATTGTTTGTGATGGGGTAAACAAGAAGAAAAATCGTATTTCATTATTAATCTGTTAAAGTAGAATTAGCATCAATTTTATCATAATCCGAATGTGTACCAATAAACCGGATAAAAGCCAGTTGATGGTCAAAATTAAATTTCTTAAACAAGGAATATCCCTTTGCTGAAATATTATTTTGAATTCAATATATCAGCCTCCTATTCGTACCGCAGCGTATCCGACGGATTTATTTTCACCGACTGGATGGTTTTGTAGCTAATGGTAGCCAGCGCAATGGTAATGGCAACCAAAAATCCAACGATAAATTCAAACAGGCCGAGGTGAATCCGGTAGTAATAATTGTGCAGCCAGTTGGTTGCAACAAAGTAAATAAGCGGCCAGGCAATGGCGGTTGCCACGCAAACCAAAATAATTATTTCCTTCGATATCAGGTAAAAAATACTGGCCCCGGAAGCTCCCAAAGCTTTCCGTACGCCCACTTCTTTCGTGCGTTGCTCAATGGTAAACGATGTTAAACCAAAAAGCCCCAGCGCGGCAATGAAAATTCCGAGGATTGCAAATACCACCGATAATTTTGCGTTTTGCCGTTCGGTTTTGTACATGCGCGAAAAATCTTCGTCCATAAAAAAATACTGAAGTGGATTGTTGGACGCAAATTGCTTCCAAACCTCCTCCACTTTTTTAACAGACTGCGCTGTTGCATTGGGTCCAAATTTCACCGTGATATAGCCAAAATAGATTCCGTCGGTTTTAAACCGGAGGATGTATGGCGTTATCCGGTTGTGCAGCGACTGAAAATGAAAATCGTTGCAAACACCTATGATTGGAATTTTAGTGTTTTCGCCATCGGGATTGAAATCCACAAACCTGGTTTCTGAAAAGTCATTGACAGCAAACTCCTCAAGGGTTTTCTGATTGACAAGGCAAGCCTGCTCATCGGAGCCAAACGAACGATCGAAATTACGGCCATCAGCCAGTTTAATGTTGTAGGTTTCCAGAAAGTCGTAATCCACCCAGCTGGTTTGCATCAGGAATGTTTCACCGTCGCGGCCTTCCATTCCGTACCCGTTGTTGTTGTTGTTATGCCCCGGCACCGCCGTAGATACCGAAACATTTTTGATTTCGGGAAGCCGCAGCAGTTCTTCCTTAAATGGTTTTACTTTGTCGCCAATGGAACCCGCATTTTCAATAACAAGCAGCCGCTCTTTGTCGAAACCCACATCTTTATTAATCATATAATTCAACTGCCTGTACATAATGATGGTCCCTATAATGAGCACGATGGAAATCAGGAACTGAACCGATACAAGAACGCTTCGCAGTTTGCCATTTTTTGCTCCGTCCGCTATTTTTCCCTTCAACACGGTATTCGGATTAAAAGAGGAAAGATAAAAAGCGGGATAAGCTCCGGCCAGGATTCCCACCAAAATGGCGAAGCCTGTCAACATTGGAATGTAGTAGAAATGGGCGAACAGGTTGAACCGAACATTGGCTTCAAACATATTGTTAAAAAACGGAAGCGCTATCCAAACAATTATTATTGCGAAAACCAAAGCAATCAGCGAGATGATGGTTGAATCGGTCAGAAATTGTAAAATCAGCATTCCTTTGGAAGAACCGCTGACCTTTTTAATCCCGATTTCCTTTGCGCGTTTGGTAGCCTGGGCAGTGGAAAGGTTCATAAAATTAATGGAGGCGATAACAATAATGAGAATGGCAACGCTGCCAAAAATGATGAGGTATTTTGGGTCGGTAGCCGGTTTTACTTCATGCTCCACGCCGGGGTCGAGGTGTATTTTTGTTAGTGGCTGCATGTGAAAATTGTACTTGTTCCCCTGCGCCAGAAAATCGGCTATTGAAATCCCAAACAGTTGCTGCACCCGCGGCCCCACATATTTCTCAATCATTCCCGGAAATTTGGCTTCAATATTTTCTGCCGGTGAATTTGGTTTTAACAGTAAATAGGTTGAAAAACTGTTATTTAGCCATTCCTGGTCGTTCGCCCTCGGATTGGTAATGAATGAAGCCAGGATATCGGCATTGAAATGCGTTGCTTCAGGGAAATCGGCCATCACTCCGGTTACCCGGTACGGTTCCTGGCGGGTGTTAATCCGTAGCATTTTATTTACCGGGTCTTCGTCGCCGAAAATCTTTTTAGCTGTCGTTTCCGACAAAACCATGGTATTTGGTTCGTTCAGCACCGTCTTACTGTCTCCTTTCAAAAGGGGAATCGAAAATATTGCGAAGAACGAAGAATCGACTTCAGCAAAATCTTTCACTGTAAATACCAGGTCTTCTTTTTTGATGATCGTTTCGCCGAAAACATTCATCCGGCAAAACTTTTCAACCTCGGGAAAATCCGCTGCCATGGTAGGCCCTATCACCGCCGCAGTATACGCAGCGTTTATTTCCTGATCGCCGATTTTACCATCCAGCGTCAGCCGGTAGATTCTATCCTTTTTCACGTGATACTGATCGTAACTCAGTTCGTGAACAACAAAAAGCGCGATGATTAAACTGCAGGCAATGCCAATGGACAGCCCCAAAATATTGATGGCTACGTATCCTTTTTGCTTTTTCAAAGCGCGCAGACTGTGTTTTAAGATGTTTTTAACCATAATTCCACCGGATTTGGATTTTAATATTCGAGTCTGCTCCGAAAAGTCTGAGTTCATTGATTTTCAACTTCTTTACCCCTGACCCCTGAAGGGGAACTTGCTGAAAATCAATGAACTCTTCAAAGTCCCCTTTAGATTTAGGGGTTTTTGACTTTTCGGAGTGGACTCAATTTCGAAATTGAAAATCAAATTGCTTATATGACGGTCAAAACCAGTTGAAGTTACACATTCTGATTTTTTCTTATTAATATCATTCTGAAATACTTGAGAAAGCAGAACTGGTAAATTAATATTTTCACGTCTGAGAGATTTTTTTTAAACTGCTATAAGTTTAAAATCAAAATGTTTGAATATCATACTAAAACGTTCAATACTGATGAAAGAATATCCAAAAGCACTTCGGAGAGTTTTTATGATACACGGAATTATTTCCATTTTGGTAGGGATACAACACATAATCCTGCCTCGCTTGCCGGGCGATTTAACCGGGGTCGAACTTCCGTCTCCTTTTCTTTACCGTGTTTTGGGCGCTGCGGTCCTTGCATTTGGTGTAAGCTCGGCCATGGCAGCCAAAGAGAAATACTGGGAAAATATCCGGATACTTCTCCCGATGGAAATCATTTGGTCGTTGCTGGGAGCTGTTATTATCGGATGGGGAATCGTAATGGAAAAACTACCCGGCATTGAATGGCCCAATGCCATTTTATTGTTTCTTTTTGCAGCACTGTTTGCGGCATTCCGGCCTCCAAAAAAGATTTAATCTGTGGTGCAACCTTCCGTTGCAGGGGATACTGAACGGATGAATTTTTTCAATATTCCCGTAGTTGCTTTATAGGGAGGTTTCTTCCAGGTTTCTCTTCGCGTTGCAATTTCGGCTTCGCTGAGGTTAACCTCCAAACGGTTGTTCACAGCATCGATGGTAATGATATCGCCATCGCGGAGCAGGCCAATCAATCCGCCTTCGGAAGCTTCCGGTGTAATATGCCCCACTACAAAACCGTGTGACCCGCCGGAGAACCGGCCATCGGTAATTAACGCGACATCTTTGCCCAATCCGGCGCCCACCACAGCGCTGGTTGGCTTTAACATTTCGGGCATTCCGGGAGCGCCTTTTGGTCCGGAATAACGGATAACAATCACATCGCCTTTTTTTACGGTAGTCTGAATACCTTTAATCGCTTCAAATTCATCGTCAAAAACCTTCGCCGGGCCGGTAAAAAGTTCGCCTTCCTTGCCGGTAATTTTAGCCACAGCCCCGTCCGGCGCCAGATTTCCGTAAAGAATTTGAATGTGGCCATGTTTTTTAAGCGGTTCGGCAAACGGCCGGATAATGGTTTGTCCTTTTGCCAGATCGGCAACCTCTTCCAGGTTTTCGCCCATAGTTTTACCGGTCACCGTCAGACAATTACCATCCAGAAAACCTTCTTTTAAAAGAAATTTCATCACTGCGGGAACGCCGCCAACGTTGTGCAAATCTTCGAATAAATATTTACCGCTGGGTTTCAGGTCGGCCAGGTACGGCGTTTTATCGCTTATTCGCTGAAAATCATTAATGTTCAAAGGCACGCCTACGGATTTCGCCATGGCAATCAGGTGAATCACTGCATTCGTTGAACCGCCAAGCGCCATGATTAATGTAATGGCATTTTCGAAAGATTTAAGGGTCATAATATCCCGCGGTTTTATATCCTTTTCCAGAAGGTTTTTTATGGCCCGTCCGATATCGGCACATTCCAGCCGCTTTTCCCCGCTCAAGGCAGGATTGGAAGAGGAATACGGCAAACTCATTCCCATACATTCAATGGCAGAAGCCATGGTGTTGGCGGTGTACATCCCGCCGCAGGCGCCGGCCCCGGGAATACAGTTTTTTATGATTCCCTTGTAATCCTCGTCTGAAATATTGTGATTAATCCGTTCACCATACGCTTCAAATGCGGATACGATGTTCAGATCTTCGCCCTTCCAACGCCCTTTTTTCACTGTGCCGCCGTACAATAAAATCGAAGGCCGGTTGAGGCGGCCAAGCGCCATCATTGCCCCCGGCATATTTTTATCGCAACCCACAATGGGAATAACGGCATCGTAAAACTGGGCGCTGACAACCGTTTCGATGGAATCGGCGATGATTTCGCGCGAGGGCAGCGAATATTTCATTCCTTCCGTTCCGTTGGTGATACCGTCGCTTACGCCAATGGTATGAAAAATTAAACCATAAAGGCCTTCCACGGCATCCACACCTTTTTTAACGGCGTCAGCCAAACCATTTAAATGCATGTTGCACGGATTTCCCTGAAATCCGGTGCTGACAATTCCAACCTGCCCTTTTTTAAGGTCGTTTTCATTCATGCCGATGGCGTAAAGCATCGCCTGCGCTGCGGGAAGCGTATCGTCCTGAGTGATTTTTCCGCTGTACTTGTTTAATTTCTTTTCCATAGAGCTGATAAGATAAATTCGTTTAAAGTGCCTAAAAAGTAACGGCTAAACTTCTAATTTGTTTAGTTTCGAATGTTCCGCCAGTCAACAGGAATAAACTTTCCTTGTGCAGGTCCCTTTCCCGCACGCCACCATTCCAAACAGCTCATGGCTCGCAACTCACAGCTCGTAGCTTGAAGCTCGCAGCTTGCAGCTTCTTTTTCTCTAATTTTGTTCTTATAAATCTATTTTTTTCTAATTTTACCCGATAAAACCGAATCTGATGAAACCAAAATGAACCATTTTAATCCGGAGAAAACCGAACCGTTACCCAAAAAATCCCGCGAAATTCACGAACCGTTTGTAAACGGTTACAAACGTTTACAACGGATAGTTCACTCGTTTGTAACGAGATACAACAGGAATGGCTATAATAGAAATATATGTAATAAATTTATTACAACGTTATGGGCAAGTTTGAAATTAAGAAAGTAAAAATAAACTATAAAAAAATAATCAATGAAAAATTTAATTACACTTACAATTTTGATAATTTCCCTTTTTGGGGGATTAAATTCTATGTCACAGACATTTGGGTTGAGAGCAGATTTGCACTCATCATCTATGCAAATAAAATATATTTCTTCGGACAGTGAGAATTCACTTATAAATCCTGGATTTCAAATCGGACCAACAGTAGAAGTTCCAATAAATGAAATTTTCTCGTTTGAATCTGGACTTTTATTTTCAACGAAAGGAGTTAAACTAAAGAAAGAACAAGAATATTTAAACGAGTTTATAAAACAAAATAAAAAATTGAATTTGCTTTATGTCGATCTTCCATTGACAGCAAAATTATCCACAGATGTAGGACAATCAAAAATTTTTGGAATGTTGGGCCCTTATGTTAGTATGGGATTGAGTGGGACATATGAAAACGAAAGTGAGACTGGAAGTACACCAAAATTGCATGAACTTGATGTAAAGTTTGGTTCAAACGAGGAAGAAGGTGATTTAAAAAAGTTTGATTACGGATTGACTGCCGGAGCGGGTATAATTTTAAAATCTTTTCAAATCGGAGTAAATTACAGTTTAGGATTAGCCGACGTGAATGTATTTAAATATATAAATAATGCCACGAAAGCAACAAATCAAGTTATGGGAATTTCTGTAGAATATAAATTTGGAAAAACAGAATAAATCAAAAACCAGCCCATAACATTGTGCAAATTTCATCCCGGTTTCGGCTGTAAATTCATGTATTTCGTAACGCTAAATATTTTGTAGTATGTTGAAAATAAATCAAACGCATCCGCCCCGAAAACTTGCACTGAACCGTTAGGGGTAATTATAAATGAACATCAAGGAGCAGACATATTATTTAATTGCTGACAGAATCTTAGGGAAATCTGATTCTAAAATATATGTAGATTGGGCAGTTGACATGATTCAAAATGGGCATGAAACAGAAAACATTCTAATACTTGCTGGGCTTGACAGTTCAGATACAGAAGAACGAGAAAAGTATTTCCGTGAATCATTAAATGACTTAAAAATAGATTACCCTGACAATGAGAAAGAATTGAGAAGTTTTTACTCGACTAGTTTGGCAAACAAGGTTGTGACAGGAAAAGTTTCTCCGCAAATTGGGCTAAAGAAAATGACAGAATTGGTTTATGCAACTGACTATTCCAATGAGTTTTTAGCTTTTGCAGATTTGGATGAAGATATTGATTACGTAAAATACTCTGGTCAACCACTTTTTAATTCTGGACTAACTAAAAAAAATATTGATGAGTTTATAATCAATGAATTTAGATTATTTCTGGAGACAAGAGAATTTAAAGACGAAGATTTAAGGAATAAAGCTAAATGCAAGAAATGCGGTGCGATAGAAGTTCCTGTGATAAAAGCAAAATGGAGTTGGAAAGAATTTAAAAAGCAAAATTATTATTGCTGTCCGAATTGTTTTTCACGACAATTGATTTATGGAAACAGTCAGAGAGGTAAAAGATTGATGTTAGATGAACTTAAAAAAAATACCCCTAACAAAAGTGCAAATTTCAGGCGGGTGTAATCACTCTTACGAAAGGGTTTCGCTATGAAGCCCGCCCAAAACTTGCACCGGAGCGTTATGGGCAATTATAGAAAAGACTACAAATGAGCATTCAGAATAAATTAAAAGACTTAAAAGACCAAAAAAGTTATAGCATACCTGCTAAACGAATTAAGGAACATTTAAAACCTATTTTGAGCAAATCGAATGAATTGCGAAAAAGGTGGATGTGGGAATTACTGCAAAATGCAAGTGATTTAGGAAAAGAAATAAGTACTGAGTTTGAATTTACAAATGATGAAATAAAATTTCGACATAATGGGAAACCATTTACACTCGATGAAGCATTTAATTTAATAATGCCAGACTCTACAAAAGACGATGAAAGTACAAGAACAAAAAGTGTAATTGGTCAATTTGGGACTGGATTTATTTCAACACATATTTTATCAAAACGCATACAAGTTAAAGGGATTGTGGAAGATTCTGATGATGATGAATATTTCAGTTTTAAGTTCAAACTCGACAGAAGTGAAAGAAAAGATAAGGATTTCCTTATTCAATCAATCAAAGATTCAGAAAAAGAATATGGTGATTCATTAGAAAGAATTACTGATTATGAACCTGCTGAATTTGATACGGAGTTTACTTACTTCATTAACGAAACTTATGCAGAGTTAGACGGCTCAGAATCAATTGATGAAGGCTTTGATAGTTTTCACGATTTAATTCCATTTGTTTTTGCGTTTAGACCTCAGTTGAAAAGAATAAATATCAAGGACAAACGAAATGGCAAAAATGAATCCTGGATTTTCAAAAGAAAAGAGTTAGATGAAGAAATCGAGGATTTGACCCTAATAAAAACTGTTTGCAAACGGAATGGGGAAAAGCATTGTTCAATAACCATTGGAACAATAAATGATGAAGAAAGTACCATCGCAATTAGACTTGAACAAATAGAAGATGAAAAATTTAAAGTATTGCCTTTCCCAGAATACTCACCAAAACTGTATTGTGCTTTCCCAATGATAGGTACTACTGAATATAATTTCCCAGTTGTAATTCATAGTGAGAGTTTTGTTCCGAACAGAGAAAGAGATGGTATTGAAATTACTGAATATGACGAAGAAAACAGAGATAGGTTAAAAGAAGCAAAAGACGCATTTTGTACATTAATAGATATTGCAGAAGAAAACGAATGGACTGATTGCTTCAACCTATTTAACCTCAAAGGGATAGAAATAAGAGACGTTGATTCTAAAAATTGGTTTACTAAAAACATCTTTAAACCTTTGAAGGATAAACTGTATGATAGTAAACTTATTGAATTAGATGAAGAATTAGAGATTGATGATTACAGAAAGCCTTTAAACGAAATTTACATTCCATATTTTGATAAAAGAGAAGCCAACAACGAAGACTTAACAAAGTCAATTTATGATTTCTCATTCAGAATAATCCCAGAAGAAATACCTAAGAAAGAACATTTAATTGATTGGTACAACACGCTTGATTTCGAGATGTTTTCTAATGAAAAATTTGGACTGGAAGAATTATTAAAAAAAATTAGTGACGATAATTCAAACGTTGAAAATTTCAATGAAAATTACTCGATGTCGGAAACTGAATCGATTGACTACTTAAAAAGCCTCGTTGAATTTGTTTTACAGCAGGAAGAAGAAAATTTACTAAATGAATATTCCGTAATCCCCAATCAAAATGATGAATTCGTAAAACAGAAAAAGCTAAGCATTGATAGTGTTAATCATAAGAATCTAAAAGAAGGTTATGCCGAAAAGTTGAAAGAAATAAATAGGCAACTTACAAATGAAGATTGTAAAGATTTTCTGTTACATCCTGCCTTTGAAACAATAGAAAATTTAATTGATGATGAAGAAACCTTTAACTTAAAAGAATTAGCAAAACAAACAGACGATGAGTTAAGAAACTATGAAGGCAATTTTCAAGATGAAGATTTTCTCAAGATACTAAAAGACCTATTTCATTGGTTTACCAACTGTGGAATATCAGAAGATACTTTAAACAATTACCTCCCCTATTTCTCATTGAATAAATCTCAATTATATCTTAATACAAAATCAGCTAAAGAACTTGAATATGCATTTGATATTGAGATTAGCGGAAAAAGTGAAGTTTTAGCAAAAATTGCGAATAGTAACTTAAAAGAAGAAGAACTTGAAATAATTGCTGAGAATCCAGATTTAGTATCCTCATTTATTAGTTGGCTCAATCACAAACAACAAGACAATCCTGATGAAGAACTCGGAGACATTGGAGAAGAGTTTTTAAATTTTGAACTTTGTAAAATCTTTGGAGAAAATAGAGTGATTTGGGAAAACAAGTCAGAGTATGATTTCAGAATACTTAATCCAGATTTAGAAACGACTAAATATTATATAGACGCAAAAACAACAGCTAAAGGGATTGCTAATACTGAAAATGTTCCTTTTTATATGCGTACTGCTCAGTGGAATTTTTTGCAAAAAGAAAAGGCATTAAATAAATATGTAATAGCAAGAGTTTATAAAAACGGTGGTGCATTTGAGGTAAAATATATGAAGATTAATTTAACCCGAATGAATTAATAAAAGCCCATAACAAATTAGGAATTAAGGCACAGTTGGGCCCCGAAAAAAGGCAGTAAGTATGCAAACCTGCTGCCTTCTTTCGGGGGTAACTGCTTTCAAAATGCCAAGCCCAATTGTGTTTTAATTTGTGTTGGGCTTAGCCGCTGATTATTAATTGTTCCGGCTATGGGGATTGAATGATTTTCTTGTTTTCTTTCCGGTATTTTTCATCTGTTGTTTTTACCGGTTTGCCTGTTTGGCGTGAACCCGGTTTATTAAGGTAAAGTTTTTGCAGCTTCCTTCACTGCATACCCCACGGTAAAACCAGCTTGCCACTTGCTAACAGTTCGGGGAGTCACCCCCGCCCGTAAGAGACTTCCCGTCCGACCGTGTCAGCCGGGCGGGTCACTCTCTGGAAATATTTCATGCAACACACTACCTGTTAACACCGAAAATTTGTATTTTCAACATTTTTTCTGAGCTTTCAGTAGTTACAGGGCATTTAAGAAACTACATAAGCTGAATGATTTATATAATTAATAAACATAAATAGATGTATAGATTTGAACCAGGAAGTTATCAAACACCATCGGGATTTACTCCTGCAATTGCTTGCTACAAGATAACCAAAAATAAAGAAGAAATATTTGAATATATTTTAACCAACATAAATGCGGTAGAATTGACCGAACAAAAAGCAGTTGAAAGTGCTGAGAAATCATTAAATAAGGCATTTCAAAAAAGACAAAAAACGGGCAATGATAATGATGTAGCCCAATCTTTAAAATCAGATGGATTTATTAAAGTGGACAATCCTCAATTTGCAAAAGACTAAGTGAGCACAGAGAAAAGAAATTAAGAAATACCCGTTTATTATGAACTTAAAGATTGAAGATAGCGTAATTGTAAAACAAGGAACAAAAGAGCCTGATTCAGAAGAATTTGAAATTGGAGGTTGGCAGGGACGAGTTGTAGAGATAGATACTGAGACTGATAAAGATAATATTCTGATTACAATAGAATGGGATTCTTTGACTTTGAAACATTTACCTTCTAATTTTATACAACAATCGGAGATTGATGGGCTTGATTGGAAAAGCATGATTTTATATGAATCAGATATTGACAAAACAGTGCCAAGAGATAAAAAGGAGAAGGTAAAAAAGATTCAAGATAAACTGTCAGATGAATATTATTGGGCTTCGCATGGAGAAGAAGGGTTAAGGATTTCAAATGTTTTAGGTAATGTGAAACGAAGTAATGAGATGAAGTGCTTTGAAATTTGGGATAAATACCTTGATGAAAACTTATCATTTCCAATTCCTGCAATAGTTGATGAATCTGAAGATAACTGGTTAATAAAAAGTGGAGATAAGCTTTTGATTAAATCATTATCAAATATTGTTGACATGTATGGGATTATTGCAAAGGTTAAACTTGAAAGAAAAACTTACGAGTATCCTCTTTGTGATTTAGAAGTCATAGATGTGGAAAGCAAAGATTATCAATTGATTAACGATTATAGGATTTGGTTTGCTAATAGATGATTAACCAAAAACGCCCTGTAACCGAGTAGCCCGCCCCGCTAGCAAACCCTGGCAGGGAGAGGCTCTCACACCACCCCCGAAAGGAATCGGGGCAGGCTGCACGTACGGGTCTCGTGTACGGCGGTTCGCTAAGTCGTCGGGAAACCGAGGGACAGTTTTCCATCCCATTTTACCGGTTTAATTTGGTTGTAGAGTTCCAGCAACGGAACGTAACCCCGCTTTTTCAACCGTTCAACTGTAATTGTAGTACCAAGAATCGGGCTTTGAGCTATTGCCCAGCCTCCTCCCGATTGAATCGGGACAAGCTATTCTCGAGCGGCTCTCCCGATGAATCGGGATTGTGGTGCAATCCCTAAGATTCTGAAATTCACGAATTAAAGTCGGTTTTAAAAGAAACTTATATTGACTGAAGAAGAAAAAAACCAAGGCTAATACGCAGTTCAAGCACATTTGTTGTTCCGTTCCTCCGCCACAAAAAAGTTTGCCCTTTTGCCAACGCTAACTGAGAAGAATAATATTTTTAATATTCTTCCGATGAGATTTTAAACAGCTATCCTTACTTTAGAGGGCTAAATTAAATTCACCAAAGAACCGGATATTTCAATGACTAAAGAATACCAGATAGAAGAATACCTGATTGAGCAACTGAAAGAGTTAAAATACACTCACCGACCTGATATAACAGACAGGAAATCGCTCGAACAGAACTTCAAAACCAAATTTGAAGCGTTAAACCGTGTGCGACTTTCGGAAAGTGAGTTTTTACGTTTACGGGAAGAAGTCATTAAACCTGATGTTTTCGCTGCTTCAAAAATGTTGCGCGAAAGACAATATTTTCAACGGGAAGACGGAACTCCTTTACATTACACCCTTGTAAATATCAAAGATTGGTGTAAAAATGAGTATGAGGTTGTTCATCAGTTGCGCATTAACACAGAAAACAGCAATCAACGCTACGATATTATTTTACTGATTAACGGCTTGCCGGTGGTTCAGATTGAGTTAAAGAAACTGGATATCTCGCCACGAAAAGCGATGCAGCAGATTGTGGATTACAAAAACGAACCTGGCAGCGGCTACGGAAACACATTGATGTGTTTCATGCAGTTATTCATTGTGAGTAACCGGACTAACACCTTTTATTTTGCCAATAACAAAAACCAGCATTTTCAATTCAATGCTGACGAGCAGTTCTTGCCGATTTACAAGCTGGCAGACGAAAAGAACAACAAAATAACCCACCTTGAGCCATTCACTAAAAAGTTTTTGTCGAAATGCACTTTGGGTGAAATGATTAGCAAGTATATGGTGCTGGTAGAAAGTGAGCAGAAAATATTGGTGATGCGACCGTACCAGATTTATGCGGTAAAGGCAATTGTGGATTGCATTCACCAAAACCGTGGAAACGGTTACATCTGGCACACTACAGGAAGCGGTAAAACATTGACTTCTTTCAAAGCATCGACCTTACTGAAGGATAATCCTGATATTGAAAAATGTCTGTTTGTGGTTGACCGTAAAGACCTCGACCGGCAAACCCGCGAGGAATTCAATAAATTTCAGGAAGGCAGCGTGGAAGAAAACACCAATACCGAAACGCTGGTCAGGCGTTTACTTTCTACGGATTATGCCGATAAAGTTATTGTTACTACCATTCAAAAGTTGGGACTGGCTTTGGATGGTACTTACAGGAAAAACTTTAAAGAGCGTTTGGAGCCATTAAGTAACAAGCGGGTGGTTTTTATTTTTGATGAATGCCACCGTTCGCAGTTTGGCGAAAATCATAAAGCAATAAAGGAGTTCTTTCCCAATGCTCAGCTTTTTGGTTTTACGGGAACACCTATTTTTGAGGAAAACGCGACAAATAAAATCAGGGAAGACCAATATGAAACTTACCAGACCACAGAATCGGTTTTTGAAAAGGAATTACATGCCTACACAATAACCCATGCCATTGACGACCGCAACGTACTGAAATTTCATATCGACTATTTTAAAGGTAAAGGCTCCGTGAATGCTAATCCCGGAGAAGCCATTGCACAGCAAGCAGTGGCAGAGGCAATTATTGACAAACATAATGCTGCAACCAATCATCGAAAATTCAATGCGCTTTTGGCAACAGCTTCCATTAGTAATGCCATTGAATATTATCGGCTTTTCAAAGGGTTACAAGAGAAAAAGCAAATCGAAAATCCGGATTATATTCCACTCAATATTGCTTGTGTGTTTTCACCTCCCACCCAATTAATAGCAAAAAATGGCGACCAGCAAAGTCAAAAAAATGCGGCAGACATTAAACAACTTCAGGAAGATTTACCCCAGGAACAAGAAGACAACAAACAAAATCCTGAGGAAAAGAAAGCTGCATTAATGGAGATTATTGCTGATTACAATATACGGTATGGAACCAATCATGATATAAATAACTTTGATTTATACTATCAGGATATTCAACGACGCATCAAAGACCAGAAATACAGCAATAAGGATTATCCGCATAAAAATAAGATTGATCTTACCATTGTGGTGGATATGTTGCTCACGGGTTTTGACTCCAAATACCTGAATACTTTATACGTGGACAAAAACCTGAAATACCATGGGTTAATACAGGCGCTTTCGCGTACAAACCGGATTTTAAACGATACAAAACCTTACGGCAATATCCTGGAATTTCGGTCGCAACAAGGTGCAGTAAACCAGGCTATAACTCTATTTTCAGGCGAGGAAAACGGTAAAGCCAAAGAAATCTGGATGGTTGACCCGGCTCCGGTTGTGATTGACCAATACCAAAAAGCTGTTGAAGAATTGGGAGAGTTTATGAAAGAACACGATCTGGCAATCGAACCACAGGAAGTGTATAACCTTCGCGGTGATGCCGCCAAAATTGCTTTTGTTCAGAATTTCAAAAAAGTACAAAAGCTTCGACTGGAATTAGACCAATACACCGATTTGAACGAAGACCAGCAATCCATCATTGAATCCATTTTGCCAAAAGAAAAATTGCAGGAGTTCAGAAGTTCCTATATTGAAACAGCAAAACAACTGCGGGAAATCCAGCAAAAAGAGGGCGACGCTGCACCCGATGATATACAGCAACTGGATTTTGAATTTGTGTTGTTTGCCTCAGCAGTGATTGATTACGATTACATTATGAACCTGATTGCAGACAGTACACAGAAGAAGCCTTCCAGGCAGAAAATGACAAAGGCACAGGTGATTAGTCTGCTAAAATCGAACTCAAATCTGATGGAGGAAGAGGAAGATTTAACGGACTACATTAATCAGGTGGACTGGACGAAAGGGCAAACCGCAGAGGAGTTAAAGCAAAATTTTGAAACGTTTAAGGTAGAGAAATATGATAAGGAATTATCTGCCATTGCCAATACACACGGATTGAAGGCCACGGCATTAAAAAGCTTTGTGGAGAAAATAATGAGCCGGATGATTTTTGACGGAGAAAAACTCACCGACCTTTTGGAACCACTGGAACTAAGCTGGAAAGAACGCAGAAATAAGGAACTGGCACTTATGGCTGACCTTGTTCCTCAGCTAAAGAAATTGGCACAAGGTAGAGAGATTAGTGGCTTAGCAGCTTATGATGTCTGAACATGATTTATAAGATAAATAAGATGGACAAGATAAATAAAGAAGAAATTAATAAACTAACTCATAGAATTATTGGATGTGCTATGGAAGTGCACAACCAAATGGGCAATGGTTTTCAGGAGGTTGTCTATCAACGTGCACTTAGCATTGAATTGAATCTGAATGGGATTGAGCATGAAAGAGAATTGGAAATGCCGTTAGAATACAAAGGTTATGATGTTGGAACCCGAAGGGTGGATTTTTTCGTGGAAGAAAAAGTAATGGTGGAGATAAAAGCTATCGAAAAGTTGGAAGGTGTTCATAAAGCACAGGCTATAAACTACTGTGAAGCTTACAATGTTGCCGATGGATTACTTATCAACTTTGGAGCGGAAAGACTACAGTATCATCGTGTATTCAATAAAAAATTAAAGTCTTGAACAGGATTTTTATGATGAATAAGATATACAGGATAAATTCTGAACAGGATGAGAAAAAAGATATGTTACTCAGGATAATAAAATCTTGTCTATCCTGCCCATCTTATAAATCATGTTCAGACAAAAGAGGCAGCTTATGAGTAAAGAAAATAAATTAATACCGGAGTTGCGTTTTCCTGAGTTTGTGAAGGATGGGGAATGGGAGATATAAAAATGTTAGAGTGAATGATTTTGAGGTCACAAATTCTTGTTCAAGAGAGCATTTGATATGAAAGATGGAAAGTGAAAGATATTCCACTATGGAGATATGCACACGTAGTTTAATAGCAATTATAGATATTCAAAGGAGGAAATTTCTTATCATAAAATCGAATGTTTCAGAATTAGAAAGATTAAAAAAGAGAATTACTGTACCGAAGGTGATATAATTTTTAGCGGATGTTCAGGGACATCAATGTTGGAAAGAGTATCAAATAGTAAGTAAATAATGAAAAACTTGTTTTCAGGTCTGCATACATTGCTGGTAAGATCAACGTGAAGGCGAATTGATTCGATCGCTATTTCAAGTTTTATTTATTCAAATCTATATTGGGACCAGATAAATGCTCAAATTCCAAAGCAAGATGGAGCACAACAAGTCAAAATGTTAAAGATTTCGACAAGTCAATTTCACGTGAAAATATCATACCCAAAAAATCCTAAAGAACAACAAAAAATCGCCTCCTGCCTTTCTTCTTTAGATGAACTGCTGGCCGCTCACAACGATAAGCTGGAAGCCCTCAAAGACCACAAAAAAGGATTGATGCAAAACCTTTTCCCGCAGGAAAGACAGAAAGTGCCAAATTATCGCTTTCCGGAGTTTGAGAAGGATGGGGAGTGGGTGGAGAAGAACTTAGGGGAGATTTGCTCACAAAATAATGGTAGGGATTACTCTGCTGCCACATATGCCTACAGGAAATCCGGAGTAATTTTATTTAGAAACCAAAATATTAAAGAGAACTACTTGGACGATAGTGATATTCTATTCATTGATATTGAATTATGAAAAGTACATAAAAATAAACGTTTAATGGCAGGATGATTTATTAACATCAAGAACCGGTTATCACTGGTACTACTTGCGTCGTTCCTAATGAAATACGAAGGATCTCAGAGCTTCACAACTCTAATTACGCGACCTGATTTTACTATTATAAATTCCGATTTCTTGTGTCTTTATATCAATATCTGAAAAACGACAAGACTTTTTTCAACTCAACCAAGATTGGTGGAGGGCAAAACAAATGTAAATGCAGGTTCATTAACAGAAATGCTCAATTCTTATTTCCCTCAAATCCAAACGAACAGCAAAAAATCGCTTCCTGTCTTTCGGCTTTGGATGAGTTAATTACAGCGCAGTTGGAGAAAATAGAGCAATTGCAGCAGCATAAAAAAGGGTTGATGCAGGGATTGTTTCCAAAAAGTGTCTGAACTATGATTTGAACGTTTAAATGATGAAATATGATTTAATGTCGTTGAGTTTAGTAAAAAATATTATTCTTAATTGTTCGACGTTGTCAGGAGCTTCGCACGCTGACAAGTCTGCAGGACTTAACCTGTCAACGTCTATAGACTTGACAGCGTTAACTAAACAACATTGAAATATGATTAATAATGAGTATAAATATTCTGATTTGACAGCTAAAATTATCGGCTGTGCAATGAAAGTGCATACTGCCCTGGGAAATGGATTTCAGGAAGTGATTTATCAGCGGGCAATGGAAATAGAAATGTCAGACGATGGTATTGGCTTTAGCAGGGAATATGAAATGCCGGTTTATTACAAAAAACAGCAAATAGGCACGAGGCGAGTTGATTTTTTAGTTGAAGGTGTTGTTTCGTTAGAATTAAAGGCAATTATAAAAATGGAGGACGTACATCTTGCCCAGGCAATAAACTACCTCGAAGCTTACGACCTCGAAATCGGCCTTCTGGTAAATTTTGGGGCGAAAAGTCTGGAGTTTAAAAGAGTTCAGAATAAAAAGTTCAAACAACAAAATCAAGGTAATCCGGAAATCAGAAAAAATCAAAGTTCAGACAAATGACACAAAAAGAACAACAGCAACTGGGTAAAACCCTTTGGGCAATAGCCGACCAACTGCGTGGAGCAATGAATGCAGATGATTTTCGTGATTATATGCTTTCGTTCCTGTTTCTAAAATATTTATCGACCAATTACGAAGAGTCTGCAAAAAAGGAATTGGGAAGAGATTACCCGGATGACACGCCACCGGATGTGATGGCTAAGCTCAGGGTAAAACCACCCCTGGAGAAATGGTATAAAGAAAATCCGGAGGATGTTGTTGATTTTGAAAAGCAAATGCGCAGAAAAGTGCATTATGTGGTGAAGCCGGAATTTTTGTGGAACAACATTACCGAACTTGCCCGTACACAGGATGGAGATTTGCTTGGAACACTGGAGAAAGGGTTTAAATACATAGAAAACGAATCGTTTGACAATTCTTTCCAGGGCTTGTTTTCGGAAATCAACCTGAATTCAGAAAAATTGGGGAAAACACCCACCGACCGGAACAAAAAGCTCTGTACCATCATTCAAAAAATTGCAGAAGGAATAGCTGATTTTTCCACCGACACCGATACACTTGGCGATGCGTATGAATATCTGATTGGCCAGTTTGCTGCAGGTTCGGGTAAAAAAGCAGGTGAGTTCTATACGCCCCAGCAAATTTCTACTATTCTGTCCCGAATTGTTACTCTGGATGCACAAGACCCGGCTAATCCTACCGGCCCCAAAAAGAAACTGGATAATGTATTGGATTTTGCCTGTGGGTCAGGTTCTTTGTTGTTGAATGTGAGAAAACGCATTAAAGATAATGACGGCAGCGTCGGTAAAATTTACGGTCAGGAAAAGAACATTACCACATACAACCTCGCCCGCATGAACATGCTGCTGCACGGCATGAAAGACACCGAGTTTGAGATATTTCACGGAGATACATTGCTCAACCAATGGGAACAACTCAACGAAATGAACCCGGCAAAAAAAATGGAATTTGATGCCGTTGTTGCCAATCCCCCTTTTAGTTTACGCTGGGAACCTAACGACACCTTGGCAGAAGATTTCCGTTTTAAAAGCTATGGACTCGCTCCAAAATCAGCTGCCGATTTTGCGTTCCTTTTGCACGGCTTTCACTTTTTAAAGGAAAATGGTACGATGGCCATTATCTTACCACATGGAGTTTTATTCCGGGGCGGTGCAGAAGAACGCATTCGCACCAAACTTCTAAAAGATAACAACATTGATACAGTTATCGGGTTGCCTTCCAAATTATTCTATTCCACAGGAATTCCTGTTTGTATTCTTGTACTAAAGAAATGCAAAAAGGAAGATGATGTTCTGTTTATCAATGCCAGTGAGCAGTATGAAAATGGAAAACGCCAGAACAGTTTAGGCAGGAAACACATTAAAACCATTGTGGAAACATATAAATACAGGCAGGAAACCGAACGTTTTTCCCGAAAAGTCTCGATGGAAGAAATTGAAAAGAACGGTTACAACCTGAACATTTCGAGGTACGTGAGCACGGCGGAAGATGAGGTACAAATTGACCTGGATAAAGTGAATGCAAACCTGGCTTCAATTAATGAAAGGATTAGAAACAATACGGACAAACACAATGAATTCCTGAAAGAGCTGGGATTAAAAACAATATGAAAATGACTGCAAAGCCAACCTTCAATTCAAGCACAACCGGTCCCGAACTTTTTCCAGGATTGCAATCTTTCCCGCAGAGGCGGCACAGGCTGTTCCTGCAATTGTGGCAGCGCTTTCCCGCCAACATTCAGGCGGAGGAAAATAAAGCGCAGCGCCGGATGGCGTATTGTGGAAAGAAAAAAATCGTAAGCATTCGGCCATCCACATCCAGTAATGTCCAACTGCCGGGCTTTCTTCGGCGCAATGTTTCATACCGGCGAACCGTTTCCAATAATTATGAAAAGAGCATTCTACACCACAGAATTTGATAAAAATAATTTGACAAGTGTATCTAATTAGGTACATTTGTTGAAAAAATTAATATGCCCACAATAGATTCCTTTGACGGAATTAAAATCTGTATTTATGGAGGAGAACACAGACCTCCACATTTTCATGCAATCTATAACGAATTTGAAGTCGTTATTGAAATCGAAAAGTAATAACATTTATGCTGGAGATTTGCCAAACAAACAACTTAAGAAAGTATTTGACTGGCTGGCAGGAAATTCGGATTGGGCAGTGGACGTATTTTATGAATTAAATCCGGAATTATTATGAGAAAAACAATTAAAATGCCAAGAATATTAAAAATAAACTGGATAACAGATTTATCAATTTCAGTTGTTTTTAATAACGGAGAATCAAGAATTATTGATTTCAGAAAAGTATTGAACAAAATTAATTTGGTCGAAAATTCCCCTGCACGAATTCTTTATAACTCAAAAGAATTTAAAAAAGTGAAATTGGAGAATAATACTTTATCATGGAATAATGTTGAGCAATACATTACAATGAGGAATAAAGAAAAAATGAGAGTTCCATACCAAATTGGTGCTGATGTGTTGTTAAAATACAGTCGTCCTGAAAAATCGGAATTAGCCCTGCGGGTTGGTCGGTTAATCAAAGAATCAAGAATGTCATTGGGGTTAACTCAGCAAGAATTGGCGTTGATGAGTGGAACTTCAAGAACGTATATTTCCCGGATTGAAAACGACAAATCTGATGTTGAATTGAGTACATTAAGAAAAATTGTTGAAACCGGACTAGGTAAAAGTTTAGAAATCAGTATTAAATAACCATTGGTAATCGAGGCGGCTAACGGATTAAAAGTCCGCCAGTGCACCTTTCTACACCGTAAGTGCGCGAGCTTCGCTCTTTCGCTTCGTTTTGCCGGGGGCGGTTTGGTAAGTCGTCGGGAATCCAAGAGTATGCATTCGGCAATGCACGTGCAAAAATGCCTAATATTTTTTTACAGTCTCACGCAAAAGGGTTGCAGCAGAAAAGCTGCTTCGTTTGATGTGTTACCTGCAAATATTTTCATTGAAAGCTATCAGACAAAAAAGATTTACCACATTGCTTTTCAATCGGTTATTTTGTAACTTTTATATTGAAATCAATAAATCAACTACATTGAAAAATTCACTGTTTTTAATACTACTGACCATCTTGTTTGGTGCTTGTGCGTCTTTAAATAAAATGACCAACGAAGCACTTTACCATGCAATTGCAGGACAAAATGAAATGACCGTTCGCAGCAGGTTAGGCACACCTGCAAGAACTGTTCAGGTACCCGATGGCGGAAAAAAGCTGGTCTACGAATTTTATAGTAAAGGCGCGCCAGCCAGTCTGAATAAATCAAAACTTACGTTTAGTTATTCCGGTGATATGGCTGACCAGGACCCACATCTTAAATGGCAATATTCCAATGTTAATACTAAAACTAATGCACCTGAATATACAATTTATGATGAAGACACATCGGTTTTAGAAGTATTTCTCAATGATGAAGGACAATGTGTAAAGTTTCAGCAAAATATGACGAAAGTTCAATTAGAACAATTTTATAAAAGTTTTAAAAAATATATCCCCTCAAACTAATATCTCAAGTGGTTAATGAAAACCAAAAATCAGTTCATCATGAAAAAAATTCTATCCATTGGTTTCTTCTTTTTATTATTTGAACTTACCTGCTATGCTCAAAATCCATATTCACTGGAGAACCTGCAACAGTCTTCACAAGAAAATTTGGATATATATTTGGCTTTAGCTAAAAAACAAAAAAAAACAGGAGCTATAATAAAAACAACTGGTTTGCTTACAGCTGGTGCAGGTGCTGTAATCGCTTCTGTTTCTGACCATGATGAGTGGATTATTAGCACAGGGGAAGCAATTGGTGGAGTAATGGTGCTCCTGGGAATAGGAACTACAATGGTTGGGCTACCAATACAGCTTACAGGCTCAGCACGAATCAGAAGAATTAACAGCGTAATGTCCCAAAGTTCTGCCGGTATTAACCTTGAATTATCTCCATGCTGTTTTCGGAACAATGTTGTTCAAAAAAATCAATATGGTGCAACTGCCAGAATTAGATTTTAAAAATGCTTCAAGAAGAAGGGAAATAATAAGTTTTGGATAAATAAAGGGTGTTGTCCAAAGAACTCCAACTTTTTTTGGAATCATTCGGACACCGGTTGACCCTGCCGGGCTTCCGGTTTTGAAGAAAAACGCCGGCAAGGTCAAAATTTTGGAAAAGTTTCAAAAGAGCCTGCACATTGCACAACTCTTGGCTTGAAGCTCGCAGCTTGCAGCTTTGCTCCTCTTTTTTTTCTACAATTGAATTTGAATTCCATTTTTTTCTAATTTTACCCGAAAAAACCGAATCTGATGAATAACCAAAAATGAATTTTCTCAAACCGATGAAAAACAATCCGCTAACTGATAAACTTCACGAAATTCACGAACTGTTTTTTAACGTATCCGAACATTTACAATGGATAGTCCCCTCTTTTTTGACCATATACTCCGAGGATCCGTATAGTGGAAGTATAAGTACCAAATATAGCCAAACCATTAGTCGAAATATTAAAAAACAGAAACCGTGAACAGACAAGAAGCTGAAATTAGATTAAAAAAAACATTCGGATTTGACCATTTTTATGATGAACAATGGGAGACAATTAATTTGTTGTTTCAAGGGAAAAGAGTTTTGTTAATTGAAAAAACAGGATTTGGGAAATCATTATGTTTTCAATTTCCAGCAACCCAATTTCAAGGTTTGACTGTAATATTTTCTCCTCTTATTGCCTTGATGAGAGACCAGGTCAGAGGATTAAATGAAAAAGGTATAAATGCAAAATTCATCAATTCTGAACAGACACCAGAAGAAAACACTCAAACTATTCAGGATGCTTTAAATGGAAAGCTAAAAATTTTATATATAGCACCAGAAAGACAAGAAAATCAGGAATGGATTGATGCTACCAGAAGAATGAATCTTTCCATGATTGTTATTGATGAAGCACATACAATTTCAGTTTGGGGACACGATTTCAGACCTGCATTTAGACGAATCATAAACCTTGTGAAGTTGTTACCGCAAAATATGCCAATTTTAGCAACAACAGCAACAGCAACGAAACGAGTTCAGGAGGATATTGAAAAACAAATATCCGGTAATATTCAGACTATCAGAGGAGAATTAATCCGGGAAAATTTTCGATTATATGTCTTAAAGGTTACTTCTGAGGACGAAAAGCTATTATGGTTAGCTGAGAATCTACCAACATTAGAAGGCAATGGCTTGATTTATACCGGTACAAGGGTTAACACAGAAATTTATTCAAGGTGGTTTGAATTTTTGGGGATAAGTACAACTGAGTATAATGCAGGTCTTGATTCAGATTCAAGAAAAGAAATAGAAAACGGCTTAATGAAAAACAGATGGAAAGCTGTCATTTCAACCAATGCGCTTGGAATGGGAATCGACAAATCTGATATTCGCTTTATTATTCACACACAAATCCCAGCTTCTCCAATACATTATTATCAAGAAATCGGTAGAGCAGGAAGAGACGAAAAACCGACTAAATTGATACTTTTTTATAATTCAACAAAAGATAAAAATGGAATTGAGGAAGATTATAAACTTCCCAAAGCTTTTATTGATGGTGGTCGTCCAAGTGTAAAAAATTACAACAGAATTATTAGTGCGCTTAAACAAGAACCAATGGGTGAACGTCAAATAATAAAAGCAACGAACCTAAAACCAAACCAGGTAAGAGTTATAAAATCAGAATCTCATAGAACAAGGCATAGTAAAAGAAGTAAATAAGAAATTTGAATATCAATACAATGCTCCTGAACTCAATACCAAAACTTTCGATGAACTTCGGGAGCAGAAATTGACGGAACTAAACTCAATGTTAGAATATGTCAATTCTGACAGTTCCAGAATGAAATTTTTATGCGATTATTTGGGAGACAAATCCCATAATCATTATCAAAATTGTGATAATACAACACTAGAGCCTATTGTTCTAAATATCAAGGAAGCAACAAAGCAAAAATTGGTAAATTTCCGGGAGTCCTATTTTCCGACACTTCATACAGCGGCAAAGACTTCTAAAACAATAGATGGAAAAAAGTATTATATTACTTTAGATAATGAGAACCGATTGGTATTTGGACAAGAAGGGAAAAAAGAATATCATTTTAAAAGTATCGAAATCCTAAAAACAAAAATCAACAAACTGACTGGCGAAAAACAACAACAATTTGCTATTTTGTTAAACAATCATCTGATGAAAGAAAAATTACTCAATGGCGTTGCTTCAAGTTATTACGGCGTTTCAAGTGTTGGGGCGGCATTGCGTAGAAGTAAATACGAGGATGGAGGGGACTTTCCAGATTTTTTACTTAGACTAACACTAAAAGCATTTAGAAAAAAATATGGACAAGAAAAATTTGATCTCATTATTTATGTTCCCCCGACGGAATCAGGTGATTTAGTAAAAAATTTTGCAGCAAAATTATCGCAAGTTCTAAAAGTTCCAATTTCCCATAAACTGATTAAAACGGGAATAACTCAACCTCAAAAAGTATTTAAAAACGGCTATCTTAAAAAAGACAATGTCACTCAGAAGTTTAGTTACTCACAACCAAATGAGTTAGTTGGTAAATCAGTCATACTTTTTGATGATATTTTTGATAGTGGGGCAACAATTAAAGAAATCGGAAATGTTTTGACTAAATTTGGGGTTACAAAAATTGCACCTTTAGTTATTGCAAGAACTGTCGGTGGTGATATTTAAACGATTGATTATGAGTAAAGAATTAACATATTGGTTGGCATTGGCTCACGTACCAAAGATTCAAACAAAAAAGAAAAACGAAATTATTGTTCGTCTTTTTGAACAGGGCAAATCAATCATAGACTTTTTTGAATTTGAGCCTTCTACATGGGAAAGTAACTTTGAACTAAACAAGACTGAAGTTGAACTTTTTTTAGATGCAAAAAAAGAATTATCTAATTATGCTTTTATGGTTGAAGACCTGGTGGAACAAGGTTACAGTATACTTCCAATTACTTCACAAGATTACTCGCCAACTTTGAAGAAAAATCTTGGTAGAACGTACACTCCACCCGTAATTTATACTAAAGGCAATCTTCAAATAATGAAAGAAAAGTCAATTGCAATTGTTGGTTCCCGAAAAGCAAATGACAATTCATTAGAATTTACCGACAATATCGCAAAAAATGCTTCAAAGGATTATAAAGTTGTGGTCAGTGGGTTCGCAAAAGGAGTAGATAAACAAGCACTTGACTCTGCACTCAAATACAAAGGTCAGAGTATAATAGTTCTTCCGCAAGGAATTGCAACATTTCAATCAGGTTTTAAAAAATACTACAAGCAAATAATTGAAGGTGATGTATTAGTTTTAAGTACATTTTATCCCAAAGCTCCCTGGAGTGTCCAGCTTGCAATGGCACGTAATCCAATCATTTACGGTCTTGCATCTGAAATTTATGTAGCTGAATCAAGTGAAAAAGGAGGAACGTGGTCAGGCGTAATGGATGGATTGAGAAAAGGCAGATCAATCTATGTTAGAAAACCAAACCCGCGGGAAAAAAACGCCAATAATATTCTAATTTCAAAAGGTGGAAAAGCAGTTGATTTTGAAGGTACCTTGACAAATTATGAAACTAAAGAAGAACCTAAATCAATAGTTTCAGAGCCAAAGTTAAATAACATAGAAGAAAAGATTATTGAATTTTTAAAAACCGGTGTTTTTCCTGCTAAGAAAATTGTTGATACACTTAATATTGATTGGAGTACAAGGAAAGTTTCTGATTTCCTGAAAAGCAGACAAGATATTATGACGGTAAAAGGAAAACCGCTGAAATTTGCCCATAAAAATAGGTCAATTCAAACACAAAAAACACTATTTGAATGAAGATAAGAAAAATATTGTGGTTAACAAATTGGGAGTTAAGGCATAGTTGATTACGGAAAAAAGGCGGTAGCTTGGCAGACTTACTGCCTTTTTTAATTACTTTCGAAAGCATTCCACTTTGCACGTCCAAATATAAGCTTCCCCATTTCAGTAATTCGTAGGTATATTTTGGCAACAAAAGTGCATCTCTTTTTCGTACCCACTAATGTGCAAAATTTGCACATTAGTGGGTACTTTTCAAAAGGAACCTGCAGCACCAAGCTTGCAGCTTGAGGCTGGCAGCTCGCAGCTTTTTTCACCCAACTTTCCTTCTGGTATTCTCATCAGCGAACTACAAATCGTCGTCAATGCCTTTGTAGATTCCCCGCCAGTCGGTGACGCGCTGTTTGTCGGTCCGGTCGTCTTCCGGATAATTGGGGCCATACAGCAATGTTTCTTCCCGAACGACCAGTTTCCCGTCTTTTACGAAACCCTCTCCCCGCTCCTTCAGGTGGTCCACCATTCGCTGCCGCCAGCGTTTCAAATCATCGTTGTATTCCTTCTTTTTTGACAATTCTGCGGTTTCTCCCGGGTCGTTTTTCAGGTTAAACAATTGTTCCTGGCCGGTGCGGAAAAACCAGATGTATTTCCAGGTTCCATCGGTTAATGCCGCCCAGTAGTTATCCGGACTGTAACAGGTGGCATGTTCCAAATCGATGTACGGCCGCCAGTTTGCCTCCGGATTTTCGATAACCTGCAACAACGACATTCCATCCATGTCCTGCGGGATTTCTTCTCCGGCAGCATCCAGGAATGTGGGTAAAAAATCGCGCAGTTCGGCCGGATTCTCCAGTTTTGAGCCACGTTTGATTCCGGCTTTCATTCCTGCCGGCCATTGTACGATAAACGGAACATTGGCCGAACCTTCATACGCATACGATTTCCGCCAGTGGTAGTGGTCGCCAAGCATATCGCCATGGTCGGCGGTGAAACAGATGATTGAATTTTCGTACATTCCTTTGTCTTTCAGTGCCTGCACAATTTTGCCCACCATTTCATCGATAAATGTGATGTTGGCGTAATAGTGCCGCCGCGAATCGATGGCGTGTTCCACTCCAAAATCGCCGTAATATGCACTTTCCCCGCCCTGTTGTTTGGCGAATCCTTCGCACCAGTCGCCGATCACCGGTTCCGGGATTTTTACATTTTTATATTCATCGAGAATGCGCTGCGGCGGGTCGTACGGACTGTGTGGCCGTTCAAAAGAAACCTTCAGAAACAACGGCTTGTCCTGTTTGTAATTTTCGATTAACTGAACGGCCGTTTCGCCAATCCAGTAGGTTGGATGCAATTTTTCGTCGAGTTGGTAGGCGGCGGAATTATGTTCGTTCCAGCCGATTCCGGTTTTGTCGGGATCTTCGCCCGGCGCCTGCAATTTAAACCAGTCGCGGTAATCGCTGACAAAGCCATCCTGCTCTACACGGCCGCTTTCGTCAACCAGCGTTCCGTTGAAGCCGTGCAGCGCTTTTTGCGGGAACCAGTGCATTTTACCGATTCCGAAGGTGTAATAACCCGCTTCGCGCAACATCCGGGGCATTTCATATTTGTATTTCCGGGCTACCCTGCCGTAGCCGAGCATTCCGTGGTTCCAGGGCGACAAGCCGGTGAGCAGGCCTGCGCGAGCCGGGGTGCAACTGGGCACCGACGAATATCCGTTGACAAACAAAACACCTTCTTCGGCAATTTTGTCGATATTGGGGGTGATAACCGCCGGATTTCCTGCACAACCCAATGCATCCGCCCGATGCTGATCAGTCATTATAAAAATGATGTTTGGCTGTTTATTCTGCCCTGAACCTGCGATTGAAATCAAAGTACTAATCGAACAAAGAATTAAAACAAATATTTTCATTTCCTGAAATTTAAAAATTAAAAAATCAACTCCATTTCTGCTGTCACGGGTAAATGATCGGATAGTTTTACGTTTGGAACAGAACTATTCAGTACGCGCCATTTCTTTTCCGGGGAATAAAAAATATAATCGATTTTGGATTTTGGAGTGTCTGCAGGAATCGTAAATCCTTCGGGACAAGCCATTCTCCAACCCGACATTCCCTTCTCAATTTCCGGTGAAAGTGGTTTTGCATTAAAATCGCCGGCCACTATTACCGGCAATGAATTTTTGCCCAGGTTTTCATTTAAAACCTTCACCTGTTCCATCCTGACATCCGAAGACGAATGATCGAGATGGGTGGACGCAAAAACAAAACTTTTATCACCGGGCAATTCGATATTGGCTATCAAAACAGCACGTTGTTCCTTCGCTCCGGGTGGCATGGGAAGCATTATTTTCCGGGTTTGCGAATAAGGATATTTCGATAAAATGCCGATTCCGTAATACCCACCTGCGTAATCGATTGTCCGGGCAAAAGCCGAAAGCATGCCGGTGCGGTAACCCAGTTCAGTGATAAAATCTTTGCCGTTTTGCCCAGGGGCCCGTTCTCTGTAGGTTTTAACATCCACCTCCTGAAGCGCCACCACGTCGGGATTCTGGCTTTCAATAAATTCCGCCAATTCCCGGAGTGACGCAAGTTCCCCAAACCGTAAATTGTAACACAATATTTTTACGGTAATTTTAGTTGTGTCTGCAACGACCTGGCTGTGGGCTTTAGAAGCAGCAAATACAACCAGAACAGACAGAATGAAAACCTTTACTGACTTTACAAACATTGTTTTCAGATTTTGGAATGCATGAATTTAGTGATTCATTTTCCGCTAACCGGAATTATATTCAAAAAAAAGAAAAAACAGGAAGGACCCTGGTTTGCGCCTTCCTGTTTTCGTGATTTACCATCCCGGATTCTGCTCCAGGTTCTCGTTCAGCGTTAACTCGTTGGTTGGGATTGGGAATAAATAGTCCCGGTTTTCATTGAAGTTAAATCCGTTGGGAATAGAACTTCTGTACCGATCGATGTAACGGTTTTCATCGACCTGAATATTGCTAATCTGGTTTTCGATTTGCGGAAATGACACACCGGGTATAAAGCGGGCCCCTCTCAATCGTTTTCCTTTTATTACATCTGTGGCAGCCCAACGCATCAAATCATCGTAGCGAAAACCTTCAAATGCCAGCTCAACCCTTCTTTCCCGTCGTATTTCATTAATAATCGGAGATAGTTCAGGGAAATCCCAGTTCGGGTCGGTAAATCCAACGTCGATACCAAGGTCAGGCATTCCCACACGCTCGCGCAACAAATTGATTGATTTATCCAAATCTTCCTGCGTCAGCGTCCCCAGTTCGGCTTTGGCTTCGGCATAATTCAAAAGCGCCTCGGCATAACGAAAAACCATACCGTCTACTTTTCCGTACCGGTCGGTGGATGAACCCGTATTTTGTTCAGGGTCGGGCGTTGATCCTTTTCGGACCATGTAACCGGTTGTTGAGCCATCTGTCGCTCCTTTGTGCAACGGCGGATAGCTGAATACAACCGGGGGATTTGAAGCGATTTGCACCAGGCCCGGAAACCAAATCGACTGCCGCAACCTTGGATCCCGGTTCTGTACCACCTGTGTCAGCGTGCTGTCTCCTTTATACACTTCGCTGATGCCGATAGGAATACCATTTTCATCGAGGTAGGTATCAATCATCGACTTTGTTATCCCGGTGGCATCGCCGCGCGTACCGTTCAGGTAGGTCCACGACCATGTGCCCAGTTCCAGCGCCGGCTCAACCGATTCCACCAAAACGGCTTCATCAATTCCGGTTAAGTCGTCGTGGCTGAACAGGTCCCAGTAATCCTGATCCGGATTTCCGGTGGAATAAAGAGACAGGTTGCCTTCGTCGATAACGGTTCCAGCGGACTGAGCTGCCAACTGCAGGTAATCCTGCCCGTTCTTTCCCTCAACACCAAACACAGTTCCCGCATGGTATTTTTCCCAGGTTCCTTCATACAGGCAAACCCGTGATTTAAAAATCAAAGCAGCTTCCCGGTTCACCCGGTTCATTGTTACAGCGCTTTTATTTTTTAACAATGAAATAGCCTTGTCGAGGTCATCGATGATGTGATCGACAATAACATTTCGCGGCTCGCGTGAAGCGTACAGTTCTTCCGAATCAATATTCAGCACTTCATCGTACCAGGGAACATCGCCAAACCTTTTCACCTTATCAAAATAAAAATAAGCCCTGAAAAAATAACCTTCTCCTTTATACTGGTCGATGTCGGCTTTGATGCCCTCCGCAACTTTATCTGCATTTGCCAGGAAATAATTGATATCCCTGATGTTACTCCAGTTCCAGCCGCTTCCGGTTGCAGGAATCGACCGCGTTCCGTTCAGCACGTCATTCGGAGAAAGGGGCTGAAGGTTATCGCTGTTATTGTCCTGATTGTAATAATTAATCTGTTCACCCAAAGAGGGGTAAAACTGGTTGATGTACAATTCGAGGTCGGAGGTAGTTGTCCAGTAGGTTTTTTCTGTTATCTCATCCAGCGGTGCTTTGTCGAGAACGTCAACACATCCGGAAAAAAGAAACGAGATAAATATGATGGTAAGTACTCTTTTCATAACTATTTATTTTAAATGTTTTAAAAAGTAACGTTTAAGCCAAATCCGTAAACGCTTGCCAGCGGATAAGCCCGGCTGTCGCCAATCCGGCCGCTGCCGGACACCTGTGCCAGTTCCGGATCGAAATTTTCCCATAAATTGGTAAACGTCAGTAAATTCTCTCCGTTGAAATAAATCCTGACCCGTTCGATGCTCTGCACCCTGTTCACCAGTTTTTGTGGCAATGTGTAACCCAGTGACAGACTTTTCAGACGCATGTAAGCTGAACTTTGCAGATAGCGGGTTGATGTATGCCTGTCTTTTCCGGCGCCGCTGCTTCCGGTATTATCCAGCGGCAATGGCAGATAACCATTGGGATTGTCTTCGCTCCAGAAATCAAGCACGGCCTCTGTAACGTTTGAGTGACCGCGGGAATTCCAGCCCCAAAAAAGGGTTGCGTAACTACTTGGCATATAATCCCTTTTGCCAATGCCTTGCAAAAGGATGTTCAGGTCGAAATTTTTCCAGGTGGCGCCGCCATTAATTGAAAAACGGTATCGCGGCTGCTCGTTACCAATCACTCTCCTATCACCAGGGTTATCTTTTGTGTTATCGCCGATGTTAACTTTTCCGTCTCCGTTCAAATCCACATATTTCACATCGCCGGGTTTCCATGCCGAGCCAAAATACGAAAGATCCTCTTTTGCCAGATAATCTTCCACTTCGGCTTCGCTCTGGAACAAACCATCTACCTGGAATCCCCAGATTTCGCCAATTACCTGTCCCTCATACCAGTTGCTCAGTACCTTGTTGGGATTGTGGTATTGCGTGATGATCGACTTGTTATCAGAGAGCAACAAATTAACGTGGTAATTAAATTCATTAATCCGTTCCCTCCATTCGAGCGTAAATTCCCAGCCTTGTGTTTTCAGCGAAGCGCTGTTGGTTCGCGGAGGATTGGTGCCCAAAACAGCGGGCAAAGCGCCGGAAGGGCCGAACATGTTTTCGGTATCCCGCTCGTAAATATCAAACGACGTTGACAACCGGTTTTTCAGGAACGACATGTCGACGCCCAGGTTTTTGGTTACCGATGTTTCCCAGGTGATGTTCGGGCTTACAATATCCGGCATTCCTGAATAGTTGGGCCTTTCGCTGTCGATGACCCAGCCTAACCTGGTGTTTAATGGGATATTGGATAAATACAAATAACTGTCTACATTTTGGTTTCCAAGTTTTCCGTACGAAGCACGAATTTTCATCGTGTTAATTGCGCTACTTAAAGGTTCCCAGAATTTTTCCTTGTGAATGTTGTATCCCACTGATGCGGAAGGAAAGAACCCGAACCGATCGCCTTCTTCGAATTTCGAAGAACCGTCGTACCTGCCGTTGAATTCAACAAGATACTTTTCTTTATAGTTGTAACTTAGCCTCCCAAATGCGCCCAGCGTAGCCCAGGTGCTGATTGGATTATTGGGGCCAATAATATCGCCGATTGCAACATTTAACGAATTTAAATTATTGGCAAGCACGGTTTGGCGGGCAGTTTCCAACCTGAAATAATAATTTTCTTCCTGCTGATAACCTGCAACAATGTTGATGTTGTGGTTCCCCAGAATGGTTCTGTTATAGTTGGCGTAAATGTTAAACGAAGTATAATCGGTTTTCCTGATGTCTTTCAGAATCTGATTATTGTTAGCCTGGTAGGTTACGGATGGTTTTCCGTCGGGGCCCAGCAACGACCATTTTTTGTAATTCATCGTCCGGTCGTAGAAAATCTTCTTAAATGAATAATCACCTTTTAAAATTAAATGCTTTGTAAGATTAATTTCCGCTTTAAAAGTGGTGACCAGGTTATTCTCGTTATAGGCATTAAAACCATTGTTCTCGAGCCAGCCCGGCAGCAGCGCCAATTGTTCCGGCACCACAACATTCCCCTGTTCATCTTTTACTTCCGGAGTCAAATAGGGGGCCAGCGGCGAAAACCGCATAGCATCGTGATACAACCTTCCCCTGCTGTCGCCTTCGAGCGTTGCCGGGAAACTGTTGTTTTCCTGATAAAACCGGGTGTTGTTGGAAATTTTCAACCAATCGGTAATGTTTGCGCTCAGATAACTATCATAATTATACCTTTTAAAATATTCAAGTTCATCGCCGTAATCCAAACCACCGCTGTCGTTGAAATAACTTCCGGAGATGTGGAACTGAATTTTATCCGTACCCCCGCTTGCGCTGATGTCGTGTTTTTGAGCGAATTCCATATCCTTATACATGATTTGCCACCAGTCGGAATTCGCATAGCCTGTAAACCAGCCGTCCGACGTACCGGATTGAATTCCAAGCCATTGATTAGGATTACTCGGATCCGGTTCGGTTTGGTTCTGAATTTCCCCGTTGTAATAGGCCCGTATTTTTGCCATTTGTTCTTCGCCAATGGCAACCTGCCCGCTATAGTTTTTGGTGGCGATGTTCAATACTTCGGCATATTTAACCGAACTCACAAAATCGGGAACATAAATGCGTTTTTTCAACCTGAAGTTGTTGGAGTAGGTGATTTCGAATTTCTGATTCAATCTGCCCTTTTTTGTTTCAATCAAAATAACACCGTAAGCAGCCTGAGCGCCATATATGGCAGTTGATGCGGCATCCTTTAATACAGAAATGTTTTGAATATCGTTTGGGTTCAATGCCGAAAGTTCAGATTCGGAAGCCCGCACCCCGTTGATCAAGATGTATGGACTTGAAGTTGACAACGAACCGATTCCCCGGACGTTAATCGACATGGATGCATCGGCCGCACCACCTGTTGTATTTACATCAACATTTAAATTCGACGCCAAACCCTGCAGCGCCTGGGTTGTACTGTTTGCAGCACGCATTTCAATTTCCTCGGAATTAATTTCTGATACAGAACCAGTTAAATTGGCTTTCTTTTGCACGCCGTAACCAACAGCAACTACTTCCTCAATACCAATTGCCTCTTCCTGCATTTCCACATTTATAGTCGTCTGGTTTCCTACCTCAATCTCCTGAGTTCGCATCCCCACAAATGAAAATTTTAGCACTGCGCCATCCGGTATTCCGGATAATGTATATAAACCGTCAGAATTGGTTGTTGTCCCCAGGGTTGTACCTTCAACAATTACTGTAACGCCAGGTAATGGTTGTCCGGTATTGTCGGTTACTTTCCCGGTAACTGATTTTTGCTGGTATTCTGCATTACTGCTTTCAAGTTTTGGCGTCTGTGAATAGGTAGCAGCGCTTACAGCAGCAAAACAAAAAAGCAACATGGTCAGCGTGAGTTTCAATTTCAAAAAAACTTTTTTTAATGGCCGGTATTTACCGGAATGGTTTGATAGTTTTTTCATACTTCTTGAAGTTAAATGATTAATAAATGATTGTTATAATGAGACACTACGATTGATATAGTCGGATTTATCCGACGTTTTCCATAAAACAAGACTTGTTCGGTTCACATAGGCATATTTTTTTCAAATTAGTACTGTATCTTTTTCACCGGTATTATCTCAATATCCAATTTTAACAGCAACGTTACCTTAAAAGCTTTCGAAATCTGGTAGAAAGATTTACAAACCAGAATAAAACAATTGCCTGCTGATAAGGTTCCACAATGCTTGTTCCTGCAGTGTCCGAACGATTGCTTGTTAAACGTAGCTGTATTCCTGGAAATGATCGGCAAATTGAACTATTTTTTTATTCTGTCATCCTTTTTAAATCCTTCCAGTATTTCCAGCATATGCGTTTTCATTTCCGGGTTTGCTTCACTTAAGTCTTTTGTTTCCCTGAAATCATCCTGCAGGTTATACAATTCAACAGCATTGGTTTTAGCGTTAACAACTAACTTCCAGTTGCCTTCCCGCGCCGCAAAACCCTGCGGGGTTTTCCAGTACATGGTCCGTTTTTCGTCCGCACTTTTTTCACCGGTAAGGTAGGGCCATACATTCCGGCCATCTCTCTTTTTTACCGATTGTAAACTTTTTTCACTTCCCGTCAGGTTACACAAGGTAGGCAACCAATCCGAAACATGAATGGGAACATCCACCACGCCGGGTTTTAAATGACCCGGCCAGTTTACAATAGCTGGTATCCGCGTGCCTCCTTCATATACATCGCCTTTCCATCCGAACAAGGGATAATTATTGCCGAGAACATCGTGCGGTTTATTTGCATACCTGCCGTGGTATTCGGTATCGCTGTGCCAGCTATGCTGCCCCCCGTTATCGCTGGTAAACAACACCATTGTATTATTTCTCAATCCCGATTTATCCAGCGCATCCATGATTTCTCCGATGCCTGCATCCATGTGGGTTACGCTTGCTGCGAACCATTTTCGTGAGGGAAAAATGGAAAGCCCGTCGTAAACCGATGTCCACTCTTGTGGCTCATCCAGCGGATAATGCGGCACGCTGTAGGTAACATACAAAAAGAACGGTTTATCGTGTTTTTGGTTGATAATCCGCAGAGCCTCTTTGGTTATCAGATCAGTGGCATGCCCCTCTTCATGGAGAAGCGAATCGTTCCGGTGCCATGAATTTCTGCCGGTTTTGTATTCATGGGTATACGGATCGATTTGCCCGTCGAAATAACCGTAAGAAGACTGGAAACCGTATTTTAACGGCGTATAGGGTGGCGAGCCCATGTGCCACTTTCCGTCGATGGCGGTGAAATAACCATTGCCGGCAAGGATGGAAGCGATCGTCGGGTCGCCCAGGTCTATCACTTCTCCGTAGGCGGGCGCCAACACGCCATATCTGCTGGGATACAGGCCGGTCATTAAACTCACCCGGGTTGGCGTGCAGGTTGGCATGGCATAATGATGCGTCAACCGGATTCCTGTTTCAGCCAGTTTATCGATGTTCGGCGTTTTTATAAATGACCCGTGATAGCCAACATCTGCCCATCCCAAATCGTCGGGTATAATAATGATGATATTCGGTTTATCCTTAGCCTGAGGATTCTTTGCATTTCCTGCTTTTATACCTGTGGAAAACACAACAGCTGCCACCAGCAGGTAATTTAATACTTTTGTGGTATCGAGTTTCATAAGCTCTGGTTATTAAAATTTATTGTTTGAGTCTACTCCGAAAAGTCTGAGTTCATTGATTTTCGACTTCTTTGCCCCTAACCCCTCAAGGGGAACTTGCTGAAAATCAATGAACTCCTCAAAGTCCCCTTTAGGGGATTTATGGGTTTTTGACTTTCCGGAGTGGACTCTTGTTTTTATTTGTTATAATCCGGGTTTGGCACCGGCATTTGTGCATCGACTTCTTTTCTCCATTCCGTTAATTTCGTGGCCAGTTCCTTTGTTTTGTCTTTCATTATTCCAGCCAAATCAGTTGTTTCCCCCTCGTCCTCCTCAAGATTATACAATTCAAAAGCATGTTCCTGGTCGCCGAGCAAACCAGCCTCATACCACTCAATCAGTTTCCATTTACCATCTCTGACAGCGCCGCATGGAGGGCCGTTATGGTAATGGGGAAAATGCCAGAATAAAGTCTGGTGAACCTCTTCCGAAGGATTTTTAAAAACCGGAACCAGACTTTTCCCATCCACGTTTGGTGGAATATCCGATATACCTGCCAATTCCATAAAAGTCGGTAAAAAATCAATGGAACTCACCAGTGAAGCGGATTTAGTTTGCGGTTTTATTTTTCCCTTCCACCGCACAATAAATGGTTCCCTGATTCCTCCCTCGTAAAACCATCCTTTTCCTCTTCTCAGGGGTGTTTGTGCGGCATCGGTTTCCAGCCCCCCGTTATCAGAAAAGAAAATGATGACGGTGTTCTCATCCAGCCCCAGTTCATTCACTTTATCAACTATTTTTCCGCAACTTTTATCCAAACGTTCGATCATGGCGCCAATCACCGGGTTGTTTTCCGGTTCTTTGGATGCATCGGATTCTTCATACTTTCGAATGGAAGCAGCTTTCTCCTTCAACGGATTATGAATGGTGTTGTGTGACACAAAAAGAAAAAACGGATTGGTTTTATTCCGCTCCAGAAAATCAAGCGCCCGGCTGGTGATGGTGTCCACATTGTGCGCATCGTTCTCCGCTTCCTGCCAGGGCTGGATCATATTTCCGGAAGGTTTATACGTTACGAACGATTCATCGAATCCCTGTTTATCCGGATTGTAGGGTAAACTTTCCGGAGGCATTTTTTCGATGCTTAAATGCCATTTACCAAAAATAGCTGTACGATAACCTTTTTCTTTTAACAATTCAGCCACCGTAACTTCCTCCAGCGGCAGAAATTTCTGCCAGTCCGGTTTTTTGAGCGGATAATCATCGCGATTATTCCCGGCAATAAAATTAGTCAGGTGCAAACGTGCCGGGTATTTACCCGTCATTATGCTGGCGCGGGTTGGCGAACAGACGGAACATGCGGCGTACGCATTTGTAAAACGCATTCCTTCATTTGCCAGGTTATCAATATGCGGCGTTTGGTAATATTTGGTCCCGTAACAACCAACCTGTGAGTACCCCAAATCATCGGCTAAAATGAAAATAATATTAGGTTGAATATTCTGCCCTGACACGGCAATTGAAATCGAAGTGCCAATCGCACAAAGAATTATGACAATAATTTTCATTTCCCGGAATTTTAAAATTAAGAACCAACTCCGTTTCTGCGACCATAAACAAATGACGGAAATATTAGTCTCCAGAACGAAATGACCAAATATATCCAATTTTTTTTGCTGAAGGACAATAAAACAGATTCGAATTTAGCCAACAAAAAAGTAAGAAGTTATGACCGGAATAAGTTGGGTACATATTTACAACATCCCAATTCTGAAAATAAAATATTTGCAGCATAAAATTCCTGACATACACAAACCGGCCGTTGGTTACCAGCCGCGATACGTCGTAGCTATCACCGGCAGGAGCGCGCATAAAAAAGCCGTCCCAAAATTATTTCGGAACGGCTTTACTAAATATAGTTGGTTTAAGTGTAAATACCTAATATCCCGGATTTTGCTCAAGTGCATTGTTTCCGGAAAGTGCATTTTGCGGAATCGGGAACCGCCGCAGGTATTCCGATTCTGAAGCATCGTGATCCCACCAATCTTCAGTAACAAACATATTCCAGCGAATAAGGTCGGTACGTCTTCTACCCTCTCCTAAAAATTCAATTCCCCATTCGTTAACCATCCGGTATCCATCCAGATTTTCAGCAGTAACCGGATTTGGATCTTCTCCATTTTCGAAATCACGAACTCTCACCTGGTTTATTAATTGTGCTGCAGTTTCCTTTTCACCTGCACGCAACTTACATTCTGCCAGCATAAAGTATACTTCTGTCAACCGGATAACAGGATCATCACCTCCCCAACGCAATGATTCATCAGCTTCATTTGGTTGTGGAACTTTAACCAATCGTACGCCGGTATTCTCTTCTCCATCAGCCATTGTTGACGGCAACGAAGCTGTATCCGGAACCTCTATTCCAATTTTTGTAAATCTTCCAACCCTGTCAACAAAGCTAATCACTTCTCCTTTGTATTCCTGCGTGCCGCGAGATACTCCATACGGACTCTCCTGCCGCCCTACAAGGAACATTCCTTCGTATTTTCCACCACCTTTATATACGTATGGTTTTTTCCGTAAATCCCCATCATCGAATTTTTCATAAGGTTTACCCAATTTGAAATCCGAATAAATATCACCGACAGGTTTCCGGGATGGTTGCAAATGTGCTCCGTTGTTAGCCCCACCATCAATTCCAAAATATTTATACGACTCGTAATGATAGAAATCGGCATAAAACCAGTTGTATTGAAGTTTATTGAATTCAGAAGGAGTTGACCAGATAATTTCAGGCGACTCGTTGTTATAGAAATCGTGCGGTCCAAACCAATCTTCGTCCAATGCATAATAACCATATTTTCCATCGATGATGTCCTGGCAAATGGTTGCACATGCATCGAAGCGGTCTTCGCCGATGTATGCTTCGGCATTAAAATAGAGCTCGGCAAGCATGGCAGCAGCGGCCGCTTGTTTGATGGCACCTTCTTCAGGCTGTCCCTGTTGCTTTTTCGGCAGGTTCGGAATTGCGTCGAGCAATAGTTTTTCGATATGGTCAAAAGTTTCTTTGTCTGTACTTCTTGGTACGTTTTCACCTTCGTTACTGGTAAAAATGGGAAGGCCGCCAAAATAATCGAGGCCGCGCATGTAGAAAAAGGCAATTAACGTTTGCAGCTGCATCATGTGGTCGGCTTTGTCTTCATCCGTTAATCCGACAGTGCTGTAATCCAGGTTTTCCAAGTCCTGTTTGGTATCGAGAGCAAGCGCCACCCCCATGAGAGTTCCACGCCAGGCACCCCAAATCCATCCATCATTTATCGTCCATTTGTGATAATGGTATCTGTAATTTTCACCACCATTGTACCAGTGCGGACCTTTTGTTGTAATGGCGAACTGATCGGCTGGGTATTCCTGAAGCTTCCAGCGATCTCCGGTTACATACCAGCGCGCGTGGGTAAAAGGGCGGTAGAGCGCAGCTTTCACATCTTTTTCCGTTTTAAAGAAAGTTTGTGGAACCACGGAACTATACCATTGTTCATCTAAATCGGTACATGCCGTTCCTGCAATGAGCAGGATAAAAATTAAGCTAATATATTTCAGTTTCATACGATTCATTTTTTTGTTAGAAAGTTAATTGAACTCCGAGTGTCCAAATCCTGGTTCTGGGATAAATGTTGTTATGCCATTCGAAGCCGGGATCAAGACCATTGATATTGGATTCGGGATCCATCCCTGAATATTTGGTAATCGCGAACAAGTTTCTTCCGGTAAGATACACATTCGCATTTTGCAGAAAACCAACAGATTCAGTATCGAAATTGTAACGCAATGTCAATGCTTTCAATTTGATGAAATCCCCTTTTTCAATCCAATAGTCGCTCAGTTCTTTTTCACCTGTAACGTTTTTATTTTTAACGAAGGCATCTCTCAGTACGTTTTGTTCCTCCACATTGGGAAGCCCGTAATACATATCGATGGTATTGAATACATCATGACCAATCCAACTGGTAAAAAAGGCATCCAACTCCCAGTTTTTATAGCGGATGTTGTTGTCCCACGACAACTGGAGTTTTGGTATGGCGTTTCCGACAAATGCCTTGTCTTCGTTGGTTTTTGTCCGTTCGGTTACGTCAAACGCGTTACCATCTTTATCATATAACATCCAGTTTCCTTCTTCGGTAAAACCGGCGAAGCGCCATACGTAAAACTGACCGATTTCCTGACCCGGATATAAACGGACTGCTGTACCGGGAGATCCGGGAGCCGGGAACCCTACGCGGTCCCAATACGTTTGGCTGCCCCACAAACTCTGAAGTACCGATTTATTGTGCGACATTCTCAACGTTGTGCTATAGTTCCAGTCAGAGGTATTTACAGCATTATAAGTTAATTCAGCCTCCCATCCGGAATTTTTCAAACTTCCCACATTCATGGTTGTTTTATCGTGAATGGCCGGTGGAACCGACACGGAAATATCATAGATCATTTTATCTACGAGCCGGTTGTATACATCGAATTTACCGGTAAGTTTATTATTGAACAAGGCAAAGTCGAGGCCAATATTCAACTCTTTCTTTTCTTCCCACTGTAAATTTTTGTTTTGGTTGTGGGCCGAACCATAAGTATAAAGCCACTCTCCGTTTACCAGCCACCAGGTATCCGACTGATACATTCGTGTAGCCACGCCCGGTGCAAAACTCTGGTTACCGGTAACGCCGTATCCGGCGCGTAATTTCAGGTCATCGATAAAATTAAGCGCATCCATAAACGATTCACTACTAATACGCCATCCTCCGGAAACAGCCGGGAAAAGTCCCCAGCGGTTGGTTTTGTAAAATTTGGAAGAACCTTCGTAACGGCCGCTAACGGTAATCATGTATTTGTCGCGGAAAGAATAATTTCCCCTGGCAAAGAATGCGATTAACCGTTCCCGTGGATCTTTCCAGGAACCCATTCCGGCCCTGCCATCCGAAAGATAGGTACCTTTGGCCATGTCCCAGGCTTTGATCCCATCCACCGGAAAATCGGCGTTATTCATGTTAAATCCGTCTCCGTTGAATTCCTGGAAACTATAACCTACCACGCCACTGACTACGTGCTCGTTATTAAATTCATTCAGGTAATTGGCCATCCACTCAAATGTTTTATCGTAATTGTGGCCGTAGCTCTGGCTGGCATAACCCGCCCGATTGTTGTCCAGTGAATTTTTATGCTGCGCCGATTCATAATAGACATCCCGCCACTGGTGCTCGCGTGTTGCTATCATCGCCTGTGTTGTGAGGTTTTGGGTCAGGTTCAGTTTCAGGGTTACATCACCTAGAAAATCATAATTCGTTCCGGTATCGTCGCGCAAACGGATGTCTGCTACCGGATTGTAGTAATCCCATCCACCGGTCCATACATTCAGGCCATTGGGCTGCGTTTCGTCGTACGGCGTAAGAGTTGGATTAAGTTTCAGCGCCTGGTTGAATATGCCGTTGTTCGATCGGTCGCTTTCCGATTTGCGGTAATCGGTATGAGCTATAATTTCCGCAAAACCGTCGAGTAAAGTAAAGTTGGCGTTGATACGGCCTCCTACTTCATTTCTGTGGTCGCCAATAGCAATCCCCTGCTGATCGGAAGTAACGAAAGTAGCATAGATTTTCGACGTTTCGGAGCCCCCGCTCAGGTTAATGTGGTGGCGCTGACGGAACGGATGATCTACGGTTACTTCGTCGTACCAGTCGGTAGTATGCCCGTAATCCTGTCCGAGTCCGTTTTCAACAAATTCTTTTGCCGAAAGTACGTCGGGTTTGCGGCGGATCGTTTCGGTGGTTAGCTCTGTTGTATACGACAACCTGATTTTACCTGCTTTAGCCTGTTTTGTGGTAATTAAAATTACACCACCGGCAGCCCGTGTACCGTAGATAGCACCGGCTGAGGCATCTTTCAGGATATCGATGGATTGGATGTCTTCGCGGCTGACGGAATTTATGCTTCCTCCAGGCACGCCGTCGATTACCACCAGCGGCCCCTGTCCGGCGAGTACTGAAGCTACCCCGCGCAATTGCAGCGAAGTGCCTGCATTCGGGCTGGTACCATTATCGGATTGAATGCTGAGGCCGGTTACTTTTCCCTGCATGGCAGTAAGCGGATTGCCGGAAGTCCCCGGAATTAATTCACTGCTTTTAACCGAGGTAATGGAACTGGTTACTTCGCGTTTTTCCATGGTACCATAACCTACAACCACTATTTCATCCATATTGATTGCATCAGAAGTTAGGGTGACATTAATAACAGACTGGCTACCAACAGTAATTTCCTTTGTTTTCATACCGACAAATGAAAATACCAAAACGTTATCGGAAGAAACATCCCCGATGGTATAAGTTCCGTTAATATCGGTAACGGTTCCGCTGGTTGTTCCTTTTAGCAAGACAGTTACTCCGGGAAGGGGATTTCCATCTTCCTCAGTTACCTTTCCTGTAACTCTTTTCTGTTGCTGGATTTCAGCACCCTCAGCTTTGCCGGCTGCTTTTATCAGGATATTCCTGTCTACAATTTCGTACGTTACCGACTGCTCCGTGAACAACTTATTCAGTATCTCATCAATCGTTTTCCCTTCAACATCGATGGAAACAACTTTGTTATCGTCAAAATTGTCGCGGTTATAAAAGAAATAAAAATCACTCTGTTGTTCGATAGCATCAAACACATCAGCTATCCTGCTGTTTTTCATCTTTATCGTCAACTTGGCGCTTTGCGAATACACGCTGGCTGTTGATGCAAAAAATGATATTAAAATGAGAAAACAGGTTAACCTCATAATTAATAAAAGCTTTTTTAAATGGGGCAAGGCAAGTCCCAAATACTCTGATTTTTTTTCCATAAATTTGGATATTTTAAATTAATAAACTGATTTAGTTCTTTTTAAAAGACTTTTGAGGTTTTTAAAAGAGGGTACATGCCACCAACATGTCCCTCTTTCTCTCTAACCTCTCTAATCTAACTAAACTAAGAAAATCCTTTTTTTCATTGTATTTATTGTATACTTCGCTGATTCATTATACTATTTACTACTAAGCCAAACTTCCTTATTTTCAATATAATAATTTATCCCAGCCGTTTGTTTGATTTTTTCCAAAGCATCAATCAAATTGTTGTTGTAGCTGAACATACCCCGGAAACGATACCTGCCAAGCTGCTGGTTTTTCAGGTGGAACTTTATATCGTATATTCGTTCCAATTCGGCGATAAGATCATTTAACGTGGCATCCTTGAAAATTATTTCGCCGTTTCGCCAGGACGAAAACACCTCCGGATCCACTTTTTCAATCGTAATACCTTTTTTATTCCTAAGAAATGTCGCTTTTTCTCCGGGAACCAGTTTTACTGTTTGCCGTGAAGCATTATTTAGCTGCATTTCGATACAACCATTTGTGAGCACCGTCTCAAAACTGTTGCTCCCGGCATAATTCTTCACGTTAAATGAGGTGCCGGTTACGTTGATGTTTGCAGCCGGGGTTATCACCCGAAATGGTTTTTCCTTGTTTTTAGCCACATCAAAATAGGCCTCACCTTCCAGCTTTACTTCCCGTTGTTTCTTATTAAATGCTGCTGTGTTGTAAACCAGTGTAGAGCCGGTATTTATCCATATTTCGGTACCGTCGGGGAGCGTACATTTCGATACGTGACCTTTGGGCGCGGTAACTGCAAATATTTGGTCTTCCATTGTTGTTTTTTCCGTTTGCGACAAAAAATACCAGCTAAACAGGAATGTTAACGGAATGGCCAGTGTTGCAGCTATTTTTAAAATTAGTAACTGTTTTTTAGTCCGGGCAATTTCCGAATGTTGTAATCTTTGTATCTGACGTACAATATTTGCTTCATCGTTTTTTGTTGCTTCCGCTGATAACCGGTAATTACATCCCCGCCATACCTTTACACTTCGCTGCATCGTCCTGTGGTTTTCAGGCGAAGCTGCCTCCCATTGTTTCAGTTCCTGCACTTCTTCAGCAGAAGCATTGCCGGAAAGATATTTTCCGATAAGTATATCGAAACCGATGTTATTTGTTGCTTTGTTCACGTCTCCTTTCGTCCGGTTTTAGTCCTAAGACGAAATTTATACTTTCTACCCTGTAACAAAAACTAACTTTTTTTGGAATAAATAAATGCCAGCAGGTTAATCATCTGGTAATCAGATAAATTTTCGCGTAATTTTTTTAATGCTATCCCCATTTGCATCTCCACTGTTTTGACAGAAATATTTAATTTTTCTGCAATTTCAGTGTATTTCAAACCTTCGAACCGGCACAGGATGAATATTTCCCTGCACCTGCCGGGTAATTTATTGATGGAATCATTGATGCGTTTATTCAGCTCCGCCTCTTCCACCAAATCCTGAAACGGCAACTCCATCGCCGAAACATCCGGATTTGAAATGGAAATATTTCTTTTTTCTTTCCGGAGGTGATCGATGGACCGGTTTTTCACAGCGTTGTACAGATAAGATTTCGGTGAATAATGGATGTTCAGCTTCTTTCGTTTTGCCCACAAGTCAACAAAAACCTGCTGCACCAGCGAACGGGCTAAATCCATATCCAAAAGATATTTATTGGCAAAAAAACACAGCGCTTCGTAATAATCATTAAACAGCTTGCTAAAAACTGCATCATCCCCATCTTTTATTTTCCCGAAGCAGGTTTGTTCCGGTTGGTTTTCAATAAACTTGTTCCTCATGAACGCTTCAAAAATTAGAATTTCTAACCGGGAAAGTCGTATAAAATTTTAAAAGCCCGAAATTACTCATTTTGGTTTAATGATTAAAATAAATACCGGGTTTACTAATGTTTTCAGAAACATGTTTTCCTATAAAAAGGATTCCGTTCGTTGTCTGTAAAAACCACCGGATGGAATCCACGGAAAAACCTTTCAGCCTCCGGTATCCTTCCAGGGCGGGACTTCAAGAAAAAAGGCCCCCTGCCCTAAAATACCGACAGAGAACCTTTCAGATTTATTTTAAACGAGTTCAGTAAACGTTATTGTACCTGTCGAACATGGTTTTGTCGTGTTCCAGAATTTTATTTGTCAGAGAATCGGAATCGGCGTATTGTTGTCGTAATTCGCGCAACTCTGTTTTAAGCGAATCCTGTACCGGTTGGTATTCCGGTTCATTATATACGTTGTGCATTTCATCCGGGTCTTTTTTCAGGTCGTAAAGCTCCCATTCGTCAATGTCGTAATAAAAATGGATGAGCTTGTACCGCTGTGTACGGATGCCGTAATGGCGTTTAACTGCGTGCCAGCCCGGGTATTCGTAATAGTGGTAATAAACTGCTTTCCGCCAGTCGTCGGGTGTTTCGCCACCAAACAAAGGTACCAGGGAAACCCCCTGCATGTAATCCGGTTCCGGTATGCCCGCCAAATCGAGGAAAGTAGGGGCAAAATCGAGATTCATCACCATTGCGTCACTTTCTGTCCCCGATTCAATCGCCGGTGGGTAACGCATCAATAATGGTGTTCTGAGCGACTGTTCATACATAAACCGTTTATCGAACCAACCGTGTTCGCCGAGGTAAAACCCCTGATCGGAAGTATAGACGATTAACGTATTTTCAAGCAGTCCGGCTGTTTGTAAATAATCGAGCAACCGGCCAACATTTCTATCCACCGATCGGATGCAACGCAGGTAATCTTTGATGTACCGCTGATACTTCCAGGTCACGTATTCTTTCCGCGTCATTTTCGATGTGTCAACTTTTGCGTCCTCTTTGGCATAAAACCGCATCAACGTATTTCGCTGGGCAGTATCCATTCGCGCGAATTCGCCCACCGGCCAGTTTCCCCGCGGGCCTTTTTCCGATGCGCCAACTTTCAGGTCGCTCCCGAGGTGCAGGTTGTCGCCAACTTCCATCATTTGTTCGTGCGCTGCTTTCCCTCGGCCCGAATAATCATCGAACAACGTTTCGGGCAAAGGAAGATCTTCGGTAAATTCATCCAGGTCGGTGGTGTCGGGTAACCAGTTGCGGTGCGGCGCTTTGTTATGCACCATCAGGCAAAAAGGTTTCTCTTTATTCCGTCCCTCAGAAAGCCAGTTGAGCGCTTTATCGGTTATAATATTTGTAGCGTAGCCATGCACCTGTGCGGTATCGCCGTTTGTTATGAAATTTGGGTTGTAATATTGTCCCTGCCCGTTAAGGATGGAAAAGTAATTAAATCCATTCGGCTGGTTGCGCAAATGCCACTTTCCCACAATCGCCGTTTGGTAGCCTGCATCCTGCAGCAATTCCGGGAATGTAACGATCCCGGAATCAATCCGCATGGAAAAAGAGTTATCGCGGGCCCCGGTGCGAAAATTGTACTGACCTGTAAGAATTGTAGCCCTGCTTGGACTGCACAACGAGTTGGTAACAAAACAATTGTCGAAAACCATGCCTTCCTCCCCGATGCGGTCGATGTTTGGCGTTTTTATCAAATCGGAACCATAGGCGCTGATTGCCTGATAGGCATGATCGTCGCTCATGATAAAAATGATATTTGGACGCTGTTGTTCCTTTTCAGGCGCCGGATTCGAGCAGGAAAATAATCCGGTACTTACGATGAGTAAAGCAAAAACTACGAAAATATTTGATTTCATGTTAACTGATATTTTAGGTTAAGTAGTTTAAAAGTACCCTTTTTTACTTTAAAGTTCAATTTGTACAAGCTTTTTTGCACCTGGCGCTGCGTTTTAGATTGAACAGTGGCCGGTGTTGCTATTCTACAATCAATAAATAGAAAGATATCAGCATTTTAATTTTTTAAACCGGTGATTTCATGATGAATGAAAATCGGCTTTAGCCTTTAATTTTCAGCATTTTAAAGGCTAAAGCCTGAACTTTGCCAATAAGTTTTTAACCACCGGGCTAAAGCCACGGTGTAAAAATTTGTATTCTTCACATAGCCTGTTCAGTGAACGGATACTGGAATTTACAGTAGGAAAGGGTTTTAACCACATTTTTTTTAAGCAAAAAAACCTTATTGATTAAGTGCCTAATTCAAACACCTTGAATTAAACTGTCAGGAGGTTAACTTCAATGTTATCAATTTCCGGAATTGTATTTTTTTGTGCTGTTGAATTATTTTTATCACTACGTTTGCACACTTTTTCAAAAGACGGAAAAGTAAACCAGTTTTATATCCATTTATTCGAATGATTACAGTTGCAGATTTAAAGATACAGTTTGGGAAAAGAGTACTTTTTCAGGATGTGAACCTGAAATTCACCGCAGGAAACTGCTACGGCATTATTGGCGCAAACGGGGCCGGAAAATCAACTTTTTTAAAAGCCATTTCGGGAGAAATCGATTCCACATCAGGCCATATTGGTTTGGGCCCCGGCGAACGGCTTTCCGTATTAAGCCAGGACCACTTCGCCTTTGATGATGATTTGGTTATTCATGCTGTTATGAAAGGACATTCACAACTTTGGGATATCATGCAGGAAAAGGAAGCATTGTACTCCAAACCCGATTTTTCGGATGAAGATGGAATGAAAGCCGCCGACCTCGAGCAAAAATTCGGAGAAATGGATGGCTGGAATGCCGAAAGCGATGCTGCAATTTTGTTAAGCAACCTCGGAATAAATGAAGAATTTCATTACACGCTGATGAAAGACATGAGCGGAAAACAGAAGGTGCGGATTCTGCTGGCGCAGGCGCTTTTTGGAAAACCGGACAACCTGCTGCTTGATGAACCCACCAACGATCTGGATTTGGAAACCGTTTCGTGGCTGGAGAATTATCTTTCGGATTATGAAAACACCGTGCTGGTGGTTTCGCATGATCGCCACTTCCTGGATGCCATCAGTACCCACACGGTGGATATCGATTACAGTAAAATAAAACTGTTCGCAGGAAATTACAGTTTCTGGTACCAAAGCAGCCAATTGGCGCTGCGGCAACAAAAAGCGCAAAACAAAAAAGCAGAAGAGAAAAAGGCGGAATTACAGGAATTTATCTCGCGGTTCAGCGCCAATGTGAAAAAATCGAAGCAGGCTACCAGCCGTAAAAAAATGATCGAGAAACTCAATATTGAAGAAATTGAGCCGTCAACACGGAAATATCCGGGAATTATTTTTACCCCGGAACGCGAAGCAGGCGACAAAATCCTCGATGTGCACGGTTTGAGCGCCAGCATTGACGGAACTTTGCTTTTTAAAGATGTGGAGTTTGCGGCAAATAAAGGCGATAAAATTATTTTCCTGTCGAAAGACCCCCGGGCAATGACGGCCTTTTTTGAAATTATTAACGACAAGCAGAAAGCTGATTCCGGAACTTACCAATGGGGACAAACCATAACTTCGGCCTATCTGCCTTTGGATAACTCGGAATTTTTCCAAAGTGAGCTGAGCCTGTTTGACTGGTTTTGTCAGTTTACCACCGATACCACCGACTATTATGTAATGAGCTACCTGGGAAAAATGTTGTTTGCCCGCGAAGAGGTGCATAAAAAAGTGGAAGTATTATCGGGTGGTGAAAAAATGCGCTGTATGATTTCAAAAATGATGCTGCTGAACCCAAACGTGTTAATCCTTGACACGCCCACCAACCACCTCGATTTGGAATCAATCCAGGCGTTTAACAACAACCTCGTAAAATACCCGGGAAATGTTTTCATGTCGTCGCATGACCACGAATTTATACAATCCACCTGTAACCGCATCATCGAGCTCACGCCCAATGGAATAATTGACAAACTGATGGATTACGACGATTATGTGTCGGATGACAGGATAAAGGAATTGAGGGAAAAAATGTACCGTTAAAACTGCTTTTTGGGAACGATACAAACTATTTTTGATTCACTTTTAGCCCGAACAAATATCCATACAAAACTATTTTCTGACGGAAAGTCTGTTGAGGGGTAGTTTCAGAATTTGGCGCCGAATAACGGCTGTTCCAGAAATTTTCTCCCCATGGCCAGGCTCCTTTGCCGGCCGGATAATTCCGGTTGGTGTACCATTCGCATTTATGAATATCGTCAGCATTTTCCCAGCCGTCGCGGCACATATACGGGGTCCAGCCGGGTGTGACACCGGGATAACCATCGCGGCGGCCCGGAGCGAATGTTTGTGTAATACAGCGGTCGCCCAATCCGGTCATTTGTACCAGATATATCGAACACGCAGATAAAATTTACCGGGCGCTGGTCGAGGTCAAACGCATCGCTCCAGCCGCCCCAGTCTTTCTGAATTTGTTAAACAAAAAACAGGACAAAAACAACCTCCATATCCTGCTAAATTGATCGGTTTTTTGAAACGCTGTGCAAGATAATGTTAAAAGAGAAACCGGCAAATGGGAAATTGCTTCTGTCTCCCGTCTCCCGTCTTCCGTCTTCAGTCTTCCGTCTTCCATCCTCCGTCTCCCGTCTCCCGTCTTCCGTCTCCCATCTCCCGTCTCCCGTCTCCCATCTTCCGTCTCCCGTCTTCCGGCTTCCATCTTCCGTCTCCCGTCTTCCGGCTTCCGTCTTCCGGCTTCCATCTTCCGTCTCCCGTCTTCCGGCTTCCATCTTCCGTCTCCCGTCTTCCGACTTCCGTCTCCCGTCTTCCGACTTCCGTCTCCCGTCTCCCGTCTTCCATCTTCCGTCTTCCCTCTTCGGTCTCCCGTCTTCCGTCTTCGGTCTCCCGTCTTCTTTCCCCTATTGCTTCTCTGTTTCGTTTTTACTACTTTTAGCCGGTCAACCAAAATCTGATGAAACCAAAATGAACCTTTTTAATCCGGGTAAAAACGAATCTTTTACCAGATTCCGACGAAATTCACGAACCGTTTGTAAACGGTTACAAACGTTTACAACGGATAGTCCGACGTTTTTTAATGAGTTATCATGAAGAACGACATAATTGAAATATATTCACCTGAATTTATAACAAGGTTACCTGCAAGGTCGAATTGAAAAAAACCAAGAAATAAATAATGAACTAAACCAACAAAAAGAATAATGACTGCTCCGAAAAGATTTTGTCTTGCCCTCCCGCTTCTGCCCTTCGGGACAGTTTGGAAAGCCAATGCACATTGCACACATTTGCAAATCGCACGTTTCGACACAGAGACCAAAATTTGCAAGAGAGTGCAATTTTCCAACCCTCACAGGATATTTTAAATTTGAGAATGAAAAATAATAGAGAAAATATAAGTTTGGAAAAATTAAGTGAGATAGAAAATCTCAGTATTCGTTCAACCAATGTTTGTGAATGGAATGGGCTTAAAGATTTGACTTCAATTCTTTCTTATTATTGGGAAAATATTGACTTTTTAGGATTGAGAAATTGCGGACAAAAATCAAATACAGAACTTATTGAACTCTGTAAGAAATACGAAGACTTTGCAGAAAAACCCATTTTAGAAATACCTGAAAATCCTCTTAAGAAACATCTTGAAAATTTAACAGTAAGGCAGAAACAGATTTTAAATAACATTATAAGTTCTCAGTTTAATGAATTATCAAATCGTGCTAATAATGTTCTTAAAGTTTACGCCAATTCAGACATTTCATTAAAAAGTTTTTATGAAATAATTATAAATCCTGATTATAACATTAAGAATTTCAAGAATGTTGGAGTTAAAACAGAAGAAGAACTTAAGGACTTTTTTAAAAATTTAAGAGACCAACTAGAACTAATAAGTGTTTTTAATGATGAAAAGGAACTTAAAATTGAATTATTTAGTACTTATCTTAAAAGAAAACTTAAATTAGACCAAAGTATTATAAATGAAATATTTAAGGATTATAATTGCGAACTCGGACTACCACTTTTTAAAACCTTGAATGTTTTAATAAATCGAGAAATATTATTCACCAACAAAAGAAAAGAAATTTTCGAAAGCGGCTTAAATTTTTGGCAGGAAAATCAAGCCAGAACATTGGAAAAAATAGCTGAATGTTACAATATTACGAAAGAAAGAACAAGACAAATTAGAAATACATTACTTGGCGAACTAAAGGAAAAATTCGCTTTTATAAAAGGTTTTGAATTTGAGACTTTAAATCTTTATGGCATTGACTTTCCCTCTGATTTTATATTGATAACAGAAGAACTAGTTTCGGAAATCAATAAGAAAGAATCTAACTCATTTAATCACTTATTTGTAAACTTAGTTTTATCTTTTCTTTTTGAGCATTCATTTAAACTAGTTGGAAATATTGAAAGTGTTGCCTTTAATTCAGTAAAACCCAAAGGAGTTCAACACGACTGGAATTCAACATATCTCATCAATTTCAAACTATTCAATTTATTTGATTTTGAAGCATTTGTGAATGATATTGACAGAAGATTATCTGAAAGAATTGAGGAAGATTATTCGTTCCATTATGAAACTTATTTATATAAATTTTTAAAGGTCGAACATTCTGAGGAATTAGTAAAGATTATTCCAATAACCGAACAAATATTATTTAACGAGTTTGCATTGACTTTAAATCTTAACGAGCAAATTACATTTAAACGAAACACAAAAAAGCAAGTTTATGAATATGTGTATGACATATTGGAAGAAAAAAATGAAACAATGACCATATATCAAATATATGAGATACTAATTTCAAATTTTCCTAATGTTACAAAAAGCGCGGAAGCTTTAAGAGGTAGTTGCCAGCGAGCTCCCAATCTCATTTATTTTGGTAGGAGTAGCACTTACGGTTTAAAAAACTGGGAAGATAATGAATCAGTTAAAGGTGGGACAATACGAAGTATTACAGAAGAATATCTGTTAAATTTCAAAACTCCGAAACATATATTTGAAATAACTGAACATGTTAACAAATTTCGAGACACAAATGCTAAAAATATTCATGCTAATTTAAAACTTGATGAATCTGGAACATTCGAATTTTTTCCTCAGTCATTTATAGGATTAAAAAGGCGAAATAAAAATCCGGAATACCAAAATTATTATTCCATTCCAAGGTTTCTTGGAAAATCAATAATGACTTTAATAAGAAATGAAGAACAAATATTTATTAATGACTTAATTGACTTTGTATCATCAAAAACACTATTATCTGCTAATGACGCTTTATTCATATTAAAACAACTTGAAGCTGATAATTATTTAGTAATTGAGAATTCAATCGCAAAACAAAATGGAAAATATTGACCGAATCAGAAATGAGCAAATAGATGAATTAAAATCAATTTGTTCCGCCAACGGGATTACTTTTAATTCCATGGAAAAACTTTTACAATCAGAGAGAATAAAAAAGCTTCAAAAGCGAAACCACTATATTCAACAGACAATTGATTCTGAAATCGAAAAAACCTTAGAAGATGAAAATAAGTAGTATAGTTTTAAATAATTTCAGACAGTATTATGGCAGTGTTGTCATAGATTTGGAAACTAGCAAAGACAAGAATATAATATTAGTTGGTGGTAAAAATGGCTACGGTAAAACAAATTTCCTTATCTCAATAGTATGGTGTCTTTACGGTGAGAAAATAACTCAGATTGATGAAAGTTTTAAACGTGAAGTTCAGAAAGAGTCCAATTATCAAAAATTTATAAAACAATCTTTAAATTGGTCAACAAGGGATGAAGGTAACTCTGAGTTCTCAGTTGAGATTCAATTTGAAGAAATTGACTATCCTGCAAATCTAAAGGTTAATGATAATCGTCTATCAATCAAAAGAGTATTTAATACTCAAAAAGTCGAAGAATCACTTTCAATTTTAAATACACAAGGGCAAGAATTATTTATTGAGATTGAAGATAAAATTAGTTTTATCAACGATTATTTAATCCCACTTGAAGCAGCAAAATTTGTCTTTTTCGATGCTGAAAAAATTGCTTCTTGGGCTGAATTATCAACAAAAGATGAAGGTAATGTATTAAATGATGCGCTGGGAAAACTATTAGGGCTTGACCTTTTCGAGAATTTAAAAGATGATATTAATGTTTTTATTGACAATCTAAGAAAAGAAAGTGCTCCCTCAAATTTAAGGGAACAAATAGACAATACAGAACAAGCAATAAAGCTTAATACACGGAAAATTGAGAAAATTGACTTAGAAAGCGCTTTAAATTATAATGAAGTTCAAGAATTAAAAAAGAAAATAAATGAATATCAGACTTTTCTAAATCAGAATAGTAAGAAAGAAACATCGTCTGTAAATAGAGAAACCCTTTATTCCGATATTTTGAAGTTGCGTGAACGTAAAAACGTAATAGAAAAGCAGTTTAATGACTTAAGCGAAATTATTCCCATTGCAATTTTAAGTGGTAAAATTGAAGAAGTAATTGAACAATTAGATTTACAAAATCAAGTTAAAAACAATATTGAAGCAAATGCAGAAATAAAGGGGAAACTGGATAACTTTATTGAACAACTTTTTAATAAGCCACCTGAACCAGAAGATGGTTCAATGTCTTTCAAAAACAAAATATTTTATTCAGAAAAAGCCCAAGTATTATTAAATGAACTTTTTAACGTTAGTGATGAATTAAACGAATTAATTTATGAAATTGACTTAAATAAGGCGGATACTGATTTAATATATAAAACCTCTCAACTTATTAAGCAACAATCAAAAGAATTATTTGAAACAACAATTTCTGACTTTAATACCATTCAAATATCCCTTGTTGAAAAAGAAAAACAGTTAAAAATACTTGATTCAGATTTAGAAGATGAAACAATACTCGAAACGATAACTAAAAAGTATGAAGCAGAAAGAAAAAGAGATAAAATAATTGCTGAGAATGGCGCTTTGAAAGTTCAAAAAGAAAAACTCGAAAGTGACAATATTAGGTTAAATCAACAATATTCTATACAACTACAAAAAAGTAGTGGAAATCAAATAATTAAAAATAAAATAGCATCGGCAAAAAAGTATATCGATTCTCTTCAAACATTTATTGATAATCAAAAACGTAGTAAAAAAGAAGCTCTTGCAACTAAATTGTTAATGGAGCTAGAAAAACTTATGCATAAAATGCAAAATGGGAATTCAAGTTTTATCAAAGATTCAAGAATAGATATTTTACCTGATGGGAAAGGTTTAAAAGTATCAATACTTGATTCAGAAGGTAATGAAATTCCAAAGGAAACCTTTTCAACTGGCGAGAAACAGATTTACATATCATGTCTAATAAAGTCTATATTAAGTGAATCAATACAAAATTTCCCGATTTTTATAGATACTCCACTTGGCAGGCTTGACCATGAGCATATAGAAAACATTTTAAATAATTATTACCCTGACTTATCAAGTCAAGTTATATTGCTTGCAACAAACAACGAAGTTACACCTCGCCGCTGTAATACGATAGCTCCAAAGATTTCAAAAGCTTATCTTATTGTAAACGAGGATAAAAAATCATTTTTTAAACCTGGTTATTTCCAAAGCTATGAGAATAAGAATTAGTAAACAAAATGACGATGTTATTGATAGATTAAAATCAATTTATAAGTTTTCAACTGAAGGTGTTATTCCTCGTATAGCTTTTTCATATAGCCTTCAATTAAATAAACGGTTTGATTTATCAAAAGAAACGTTACCAAGTTCGGATGGTAAGGATTTTAGAGATGATAGAGGTTTATTCGGTACAATAATAGAAGGTAAATCCAATTATCCGATATTTAAAGCAATCCTGGATAAACACTATGAATCTTCACTTTCAGAAGATGACTTCTCAAAATTGTTTAGGTTGCATTTGGAACACGGATTAAATTTAATTTTCAGTGAACTAAACAACAAAGATTTAACGAGTGGTTATCATGTTGATTTTTTAATGAAATTGGTTAAAAACGGATTGTCTTTAAGGTCTAATCAGGTCTTTGTAAATAGCTCAAATTCTGATAATGGCAATAGTTTAGATTTTGAAATTAAGACTTATAAAAGCCCTGTTTCCTTTAAATTAGGTAAACATGCCGATGGGACCGAAATTATCATACGTATAAATGATGAAACAGAATGGAGTAGCAGAAATATAGCAATTGCAGGTCAAAATGGTTCTGGTAAATCACAATTAGTCCTTGATATAATCTATCAAATTTCAAAAAATACGAATTGTGAATTGCCTTTTACCTTTTTCGATTTCAAAGGCACCGATTCAAAAGAAAGTCTTGAATCATTTTTAAAGAACACGAACTGTACCTTCTTAAAAGTTGAGCATAATAAAGGTTTTCCTTTTAGTCCATTGAAAAATATTGATTTTAAAAATCCAAATAATATTTTAGCATTGGCAGCCGATTTTCAGACATTTTTCCCTGAAATCAAACAAGTTCAGTCTGCTAGTTTAATTAGGTCTATCCAAGAATTCATAAACGATAACGATAAAGCACCTAGTTTGACGGAATTGATGGAGTCTATTCTTGAACGAAATAATGAGAGAGATAATACAACGACAAGCGTACTTCAACAGATTATTAGTTCTGGAATATATGATGAAGATTCTATTTACAAACTATTTAACCGGAGTACATATATTTCAATGCCTAGTGATGTAAGCAAACAAATAAAGCAATTTGTAACATTTAATCAGTTAAAATATTTGTATCATAAGTTTAAATTCTCAGGTAATTCTGACATTAACGGGAATATTAAAGAACTGAAGCACATAATAATAATAGATGAAGCGCAGAATTTTCTTCAGAAGAAATCAGCTCGTCCAATAATTGAAGATATGCTAAGAGAAATTCGGTCAATTGGAATAATAATTGTTTTGATTGCACAGGAAACAACCGACTTTGTTTATCCTGATTTTGATTTTATTTCTCAAGTGCGTTTACCAATTTGTGCAGATGTAAATGATAAAAGCACAAACAGAATGGTAAAATTCATCGGTTCCGTGAATAGTGAATTAAGTTTAAATAATGAAATAAAACATTATTCTAAAGTTGAGGAAGACGAAAAAGGTTATCCGATAAAAAAGGCAATTATAAATATTAATAATCCAAAATCGATAATTATTAGGCAGTTCTGGAAATCTATGAAAGAATAGTCCAGCACATTTACAATTTATGCAATACCATAATAAGATGCAATCAATTAATGAATTTGTAATATCCGAAAGGGTATATTTGTAACTAATGCAGGAACAACAAAACATAGAATGGAAAGAAAACTGGCGTGATGAATACCTGAAATGGATTTGCGGTTTTGCAAATGCGCAAGGAGGTAAAATCTACATCGGCAAAAATGATAAAGGCGAGGTTGTTGGCATTGACAATGCTAAAAAACTCCTTAAAGATATTCCAAATAAAGTACGGGATATTCTTGGTATTTTGGTAGATGTTAATCTGCGTGAAATAGAAAAAGGAGTGTTTCTTGAAATCATTGTTGAACCACAACCCTTCCCGGTTAACTACAAAGGGCAGTATCATTACAGAAGCGGAAGTACCAAACAAGAACTAAAAGGCGCTGCGTTAGACAAATTTATGCTTGAAAAGAAAGGGAAAAAATGGGATGGCGTTCCGGTTCCAAACGTTTCTGTTGATGATTTAAAGAATGAAACATTTGAGTTTTTCAAGAAAAGGGCAATCGTTAGTAAAAGAATTGACGAAAGTATTATCACCGAAAAAAATATCAACATTCTTGAGAATCTAAGATTAACTGAAAAACCATATCTAAAGCGGGCATCAATATTGCTTTTTCATCCCGACCCTGAAAAGTATTTTACAGGTGCATATATAAAAATCGGCTATTTTCAGACAGATACGGAGTTAATATTTCAAGACGAAGTAAAGGGGAATTTATTTGAACAAGTAGAAAAGACAATTGAACTCCTTTTTACGAAATACATTAAGGCAATAATTTCGTACGAGGGAATACACAGGATTGAAACTTACGAATATCCTAAAGATGCTGTTCGTGAAGCAATTTTAAATGCTCTCACTCATAAAGATTATTCAGTGGGAGTTCCAATTCAAATAAGCGTTTATGACGATAAACTCATGATTTGGAATTATGGACAGTTACCAGAAGACTGGACAGTTGAAAATTTAAAGCAAAAACATTCGTCGATTCCTTACAATCCTGATATTGCAAATGCTTTTTTTAGAGCAGGATTTGTTGAATCTTGGGGGCGCGGCACAATTAAAATTATAGAACAATGTAAAGCACACGGTTTACCAAATCCTGAATTTGAGAATAGCGGAAAAGATTTTTGGGTGATTTTTAGAAAAGATATTTACAATGAAAATTCTTTAAAGAAACTTGGCATAAATGAACGACAGATTAAGGCTGTCTTGTATACAAAACAAAACGACAGGATTTCGAATAAAGAATATCAAAGCATTAATAATGTATCGAAAAGGACGGCGACTAATGATTTAACGGAATTAGTAGAAAAATTTAAGATACTAAATAAGATTGGAACTTCTGGTGCAGGAATTTATTATAAAATAATGGGGCATTAATGGGGCAACAGAAGGTACTCTTTTAAACTTAAGAATAAGATTATAAATAACTTGATTAAAAATCAAATGGGCAATAATGGGGCAATAAAACGAATGCCATCGCACATAGCCAAGCACATCCCGATGAAAAAATCGGGAAGAGCTTGCCTGTTTTCCTTCGCTTTTTTGCCGACACAAAAACAAAATTAGGACAGTGCTAAAATTGAAAATAATGAAGTTCTATGAAAGGTAAAAAGAAAACCTAGCCGGTAACAAATTAGGAATTAAGGCACAGTTGGGCCCCGAAAAAAGGCAGTAAGTATGCAAACCTGCTGCCTTCTTTCGGGGCTAACTGCTTTCAAAATGCCAAGCCCAATTGTGTTTTAATTTGTGTTACCGTGCATTTTGAAAAAAGACAAAAAACTCACTTAAAGATTGGCTATATTTGAAAAAAACAAAATGAATAATTCCGGAATTCAAATATTCACGACAAAAGATGGAAAGACAGAAATTGAAGTTCAGCTTGATAATGAAACAGTTTGGTTAAATCAATATCAACTTGAATCTTTGTTTGAAACCGACAGAACTTCTATTAACCGACATATTTCAAATATTTATAAAACTGAGGAACTTGAGGAAAAGTCAACTTGTGCAAAAATTGCACAAGTTCAAAAAGAAGGTGACCGGGAAATAAAACGAAAAATAAAATTTTACAATCTTGATGTAATTATTGCTGTCGGGTACCGTGTTAATTCAAAGAGAGGAACAGAGTTTAGACATGGGAATCCGAGAAGTAAAAAAACACCCAAAAAAGAGATTGAAAAAGCAACTCGGTTAATGTCTGAATATTTCACTGAAAAACAAAAGGAGGACAAAAAAATGAAAACAACAAGTTGGTCTGAAATAAAAGATAGAGTTTACGGAGAAAAAGGCACTGAAAGACGAGATGAATTGGAAAAAGACTTTGAAACTTTTCAAATTGGGTTAAAATTGAGAGAAGCACAAGATAAGTGGGCATGGCTATCCCGCATTTGCAGGAGAACAAAATTACAGTACTTGTTTGACATACAAAAAAGATATACTTTTGTTATATTAAAAGTATGAATTATGAAAACAGTATCATTAAAAATTGACGATTCGATTTTTGGAGAAACCGAAAAAATTCTTTCAAAAATTAAAAAACCAAGAAACAGGTATATTAACGATGCAATTGACTACTACAATCGCATTCAAAAACGTTCAATTTTAGAAAAAATGCTAAAAATAGAATCGAATTTAGTCAAAGCGGATTCAATGGAAGTTTTAAAAGATTTTGAGGAGATTGATTATGACGATTCAACAATATGAAATCTGGATTGCTGATTTAAATCCACAAACCGGGACGGAACCAGGAAAAACAAGACCAGTTCTCATTATCCAGACAAATCTTCTAAATCAAATTCCACATCCTTCAACAATTGTTTGTCCAATAACGACAAATATTAAAAAAGGCTCGGAAATCCTGCGGGTCCACATAAAAAAAGGAGAAGCAAACCTACAACAGAATTGTGATGTAATGATTGACCAAATCAGGACAATTGATAATAAACGACTTGTTAAGAAAGTTGGGAATTTACCTCAAAACCTGATTGAAAAGGTGAAAGAAAATTTAATGATAATAATTGATTTAGAATAATATAGGAAGACGATTAACAAATTAAAATGTTAATGAGTTTTCTAAAGAAAATCGAGATAAAATGGGATTTACACCAATTACGATTAACAGTTACATAAAAAAACACCTGAAAAACAATCCGGGTGAAAATGAAAAAGATTTAAGGAAACGGCTTAATTCTGCACTGTCAGATTATAAAAAAGGGATTAAATGTTCCTGTGGAAATGATATTTGGGTAATCGGTTCTGCATCAGTTGGAAATAGTTGTTTTACTTGTATTACAGGAGAAAGTTACCCGACCGACGATTATGAAATTGAATCAGCAATAAAAAAAGTATGAATCTGCTCCGAAAAGTATGAGTTCATTGATTTTCAACTTCTTTAACCCTGACCAAGGGGAACTTGCTAAAAATCATTGAACTCTTCAAAGTCCCCTTGAGGGTATGTAGGGATTTTTGACTTTTCGGAGTGGACTCAATTATAAATTTTAAAACCAGCGTATATCGTTGTCATCTCATTTATCATTTCTGGACCTGAATACTTCAATTTCGTTAAAGTCTTGGATTTTTGAACTATTTCCCCTGTTTTCATACAATATCAAAGTACGGAAATTTACAGTACAAATACTGAAATTATACGGATAATTTCTGTACATTTGCAGAAAAACATACAATTATGAGTACAACAATAACAGAACAAGCAAGGTTTGATGCCAGACTTCCAAAAGAACAAAAACAGTTCTTTGAGAAAGCTGCGTATTTAGGGGGTTATAGAAATCTTACTGATTTTGTAATTCGGGTAGTTCAGGAAAAAGCAAAAGAAATTATAAAAGAAAAAGAACAAGTCATTGCTTCAGAAAGAGATAGTCAAATATTTTTTGATGCAATAACAAAGCCGAAAAAGCCTTCAGAAACTTTGAAGAATGCTTTAAATGATTATAATTCTTTTATCGCAAATTCAAAATAACATGATTGAGCTTTTAAACAAAAAACATAATCGTAAGGAATTTGATTGCGGAAAAGAACTATTAAACAATTATCTAAAAAATCAAGCAGGACAGGATGTTAAACGCAAATTGTCTGCTTGTTTTGTTTTGGTTGTCAACGAAACAAATTTAATTCAAGGATTTTATACACTTTCAAATTATAGTATTCCATTAAATAGCTTTGCTGGGCAAATTAGAAAAAAACTTCCCAATTCCTATAAATCAATTCCTACTGCTCTTCTCGGTAGATTGGCAATTGACAAAAGGTACCAGGGAAAAGGAATAGGAAAAATTTTATTAATTGACGCATTAAAAAGATGTTACGGTATATCAACAGAAATTGGTTCTTTCGGAATAGTTGTTGACCCGATAGACGATGAAGCAAAAAACTTTTACGGAAAATATGATTTTATTGAACTTCCTGATAGCAAGAAAATGTTTATTGCAACGAAAACTTTAAAAGAATTATTTGACTGAAAATTAAAATACGACGCACAATAAATTGAAAATCATCTCACCGATGCCAGGTTTGAAACAATTTTAAAAGTTTTTAGGGCATTGGATGCGAAAATAAATTTCAATGTGGAATTGCTCAATCAAGCCTTATGACAATTAAAAATAAAAGCCGAACGAACAATCGAGTAGGCGGCTGACGGACTAAAAGTATTTTGAAATTGAATTGGGGAAAATACCAATCTCAAACAAATATGAAAAATTCGGGAACAAAATATTGAACGATCGACAATACATCATTGAAAAAACTTCAAATCGACTATGACTAAAAAAAATTTGATCGGATTATTGGCACTGGTATTTGCTCTATCCTGCAATAAGAACAATGACGATGATTCTATAAGACAAGAAAAAGGAAATGTTTGGCTTAGTGGTGGTTTAGCGTATTGCGCTGAGCAAATTCATCTTGACAATGGAGATACTTTAATTGTTAATTTAGAAGATATAATATCCTTTCAGTCAGGAGACAGAGTAAATGTAAAATACAAGGAAACAGGTATAAATGAGTCTTGCCCACCAGGAATTGACTGTGAAATCATCGATATTAAAAAAATTGAATAAAAACTGACCCGTTAACATTTTGCAAATTGCATTCCTGGTTCTGTGCGGTGTGTTTTCTCTGCTGCCTTCTTAACCGTCATCCCGACTTGTAGAAACTGACGCTCTTCGAAATCCGCAACAACAACAAGCGGCAATTCACTTCCGTCTCCCGTCTCCCGTCTTCCGTCTTCCGTCTCCCGTCTTCCGTCTTCCGTCTTCCGTCTTCCGTCTTCCATCCTCCGTCTCCCGTCTTCCGTCTTCCATCTTCCGTCTTCCGTCTTCCGTCTCCCGTCTCCCGTCTTCCCTCTTCTTTCCCCTATTGCTTCTCTGTCTCGTTTTTACTACTTTTAACTGGTCAACCAAAATCTGATGAAACCAAAATGAACCTTTTTAATCCGGATAAAACCGAACCGTTACCCAAAAAATCCCGCGAAATTCACGAACCGTTTGTAAACGGTTACAAACGTTTACAACGGATAGTTCACTCGTTTATAATGAGATACAACAGGAATGGCTATAATAGAAATATATGTAATAAATTTATTACAAACAACGTTACCAAACAGTTTAAAAAGCGCAATACAAAAATATTAAAATCCAAACGGTTTTGTTTATTGCGCTTTGGGGGAATAAAAACCGTTTGGTGACAAACTGTATATTTTATGGCTATTCGGTATTTCAATGACAAGGCAGTGGTAGGTTTTAATTTTTTTTTGCCCACGCGCTTCGGTTTTTGCAAAACCGTTTGGAAGGGATTAACAAGAAATAAAAAAGTATAAATACATAAAACTAAATCAAATGAAAAAATTAATGTTTGTTTTATTGATTCTATGTTCTTTTAACTCTTATTCCCAGAAATTAAAGGAATATAAAGCATCAAACGGTATAACTTACCATGTAGGTGATAGTGTTGTTATGGGCGCAGCAAGTGGCGATAATGACTATTATGTATATATGTGGATGACAAGTGCATTGGCAAAGGGACAAGGAATTAGGGGACGGGCTTACATAGATACACCAGTAATAATTAAAAAGATTAAAAACTTTAAAGTAAGGGGCGAAGAAAAAGTTATGTTTTTAGTTGGAGGTGGAAATATAACAAATTATACCCTCGATATTGAAAATGCAATTTCGGCTTGTGAAATAAAAGATTGTAATAACAAAAAACCAACATCTAATTCCATGACTTCAAAATATGACGAACTCAAAAAGCTTAAAGAATTACTTGATTCAGGAGTAATAACTCAAGAAGAGTTTGAAAAAGAAAAAGAAAAGATTTTGAATCAAAAATAAATAATCAATAATTACCTAATTAAACCAAACTTATGAAATATGACTGTGCAAAAAGTTATACCCGAAGACAAAAGTCCAAAACAAAATGAGGAGTTGGACTATGATGTTTGGATAGACATTAACATAAAAAATATCTGCAAAAAAGAACGTGGCAGAGTTGAATATGTTAGCCGTAAAAACGGACAACCAAACAAATATGATACTGAAAAAATAGTTACCGAATTAAAAAAACTTGATTTGGCAGATGCAAATGCTCTGACTGCCACACTTACCCGAAAAGGAGAAGAAGTTTGTAAGGCTGGTGGCTGGATTGAATATATAAAACAACAAGAAAATCAGTCATCATTTTTTGAATCATCGAATAATTCTGGGAAAATCCAAAAACGGAATAATAAGAAAACTATAATTGGTGCAATTATACATGCAATTGTTTCACTATCGCCAATTTGGAAAATAATTATAGGCATAATGGTTGCTGGATTAGGTACTTTACTTGGATACATTTTAATTGAATGGTATAAAAATTTTCACAGTGTTTAAAAGAGAGAAAGAAAATCCCCCTTTAAAAAAAATTAAAACCGGAAACGGCAGCACATTTAATCAACGTTGGCGGTTAAATTACGCCACAAAACATACAGGTGACCGTTATGCTTAATTTAACCAGACATGAGCAAGTATGAAACATATAAGGTTTTTACACCTACTCAACCAGCAATAAACACATTTGTTGAAAGGACGAGTAAGGTAAATAACCACTTAGTGGATTCCTTAAGGACTCCAGGAAAGCAGTTAGTAATATATGGTCATTCAGGTTGTGGTAAATCAACACTTATCACAAACAAACTTAATCAAGTATATGAAAGAGCAATTGTTACAAGATGCATGAAAGGAATGGTCTTTGAAAATATGATTCTTGATGCATTTGAACAGTTAGGTCGCTTTTTTACAACAGAAACTAAGACACGCAGTTTTAAAATTGCTCCTGAAATAAATTTAAGCTACAGTGACATTAAAGCTTCTTTAAAGCTGATTGAATTTAATAGGAGTAAAACTATATCTCAAAAGGAATTTGTTCCGCCACAACTAACTCCTCAAAGATTAGCCCATTTCTTTGGAGAATCAAATTCATGTTGGGTGCTTGAGGACTTCCACAAAATTGTTGGAGATGAGAAGATACGAGCTTCTCAAATTATGAAAATTTTCATGGATATGTCCATTGATTATCCAGATTTAAAAGTTATTGCAATTGGTGCTGTAGGTACAGCAAGACAAGTTGTTGACTATGATAATGAAATGGATAATAGAGTTGCTGAAATTAATATTCCTTACATGAGTAGTGAGGAAATTAAATCTATAATTATAACAGGAGAAAAACTTCTCAATGTAAAATTTCCTCCAATAATTGCAGACAAGATTGTCAAATATTCATGTGGGTTACCTTCGATTTGTCATCAGTTGTGCCTTAACATGTGTACAAACAAAGGTTTATATCAAACTTCATCAAAGGAGAAATATTTCAATTCAGAAGACCTTGAATTGGCAATAGTGAAATTTGTTGAAGAAAAATCAGATTCTTTAAAAGCCGAATTTGATAAAGCAATTAAAGTGTCAAATAATTCTAGGAGAAATGTACCAAAAGAAATTATAAAAGCTTGCTTACGAGTCAATAAAGATGAGTTTTCGCTTAATGATGTTATGTTTAAAGTCGATGACATTACTGACAGTGAAGTTCATTCAAAACTTTTTCAATTATGTAGACCTGAAAGAAGTGAGATTCTCGTTTTTGATGAGAACTCAAAACTATTTAGATTCAACAATCTATTTCTAAAGAATTTTTGTTTGTTGTATTTTAGAAATGAGAATTCCGGTAAAAATAAAATATTAAAATGGTCTGACCAGATTGCAATAGATAGACTATTAGAAATTATTGAACACGATATTTCAGATGAATATGAAATTTATATTGAGGACTTATAAAATAAAAACTAAGCATAACAAATTGCAAATTGCATTGCGGGTGCAGTGGTGTGCGTTTTCTCTGCTGCCTTCTTAACCGTCATCCCGACTTGTAGAAACTGACGCTCTTCGAAATCCGCAACAACAACAAGCGGCAATTCGGCAATTCACTTCCGTCTCCCGTCTCCCGTCTTCCGTCTTCCATCTTCCTTCTTCCGTCTTCCGTCTTCCGTCTTCCATCTTCCTTCTTCCATCTTCCGTCTCCCGTCTCCCGTCTCCCGTCTTCCGTCTCCCGTCTCCCGTCTCCCGTCTTCCGTCTCCCGTCTCCCGTCTCCCGTCTTCCGTCTACCCTCTTCCATCTTCCGTCTTCCGTCTTCCGTCTCCCGTCTTTCCGTCTTCCGACTTCCGACTTCGGCCTTCCGTCTTCCGTCTCCCGTCAGAACTGAAAATAAATAAAAGGCTGCATTTCGGCGGTTACCGACTGATAAACCACAATTACCACAACAGCGGCAATTACAGCTTTCAGCCACATTGGCGCCGCAATATAATGCTCCATGATATAATCTTTCCAATGCTGGCTAATCCAATGTGTGATATATCCGAAAAGCATGACCAGAAAAACCCACTTGTAAGCCATTAAAACATCAGGAATAATATTCAGGTGAAAATCAGAACCGATTTGATGCATCATTCCCTGGACAACCTGCATCGATTCGGAACGGAAAAAGATGCGCGTGAAAGTGATGAAACAGAAGGTCACTGTAATCTTCCACAAATTAGCTGCCCAACCGGATTTCTTTTCCCACGGACTAATTTTTCGCCAGAATTTATATACGATGAGCCCAACGCCGTTTAACGCCCCCCAAATGATAAACTGCCAGGAGGCGCCGTGCCACAAGCCACCCAGCAACATGGTAAGCATCAGGTTAATATTGGTATCGAAACCTTTTTTAATTTTCGGAAAAAACCTGATTAACAAGGCGGAAATCAACGTGATTCCAACGAAAACCGGCACGAGAATGATTTCTCCCAGCAATATAACAATCAGGGCCAGAACGATTCCAATGCTGAGGTAACTGAATGACGAACCGCCGCGGTTGCCGCCAATGGGAATGTACAGGTAATCTTTCAGCCACGAGGACAACGACATGTGCCAGCGCTTCCAGAAATCGCCAACATTTTTAGCTTTGTAGGGCGAATTAAAGTTCTGAGGCAGACGGAAGCCCATCAACAGCGCCACACCGATGGCAATATCTGTATATCCCGAAAAATCGACATACACCTGCAGCGAATACCCGAAAAGCGCCATCAGGTTCTCGAAGCCGGAATAACTAACCGGGTCGGAAAAAACACGATCGATGAAGTTTACTGCGATATAGTCGCCAATGAAAATTTTCTTGACGAGGCCTTTCAGAATCATAAAAACAGCCCAGCCAAACTCATACCTGGAAACGTGATAATCCTCGTAAATCTGTTTCACAAAACCGGATGCGCGAACAATGGGACCGGCCACCAGCTGCGGAAAAAAGGAGACATAAAATCCGAAATCGATTAAATTGTTCACCGGTCGTGTTTCGCCGCGATAAACATCCACCGAATAGCTGATTGTTTGGAACGTAAAGAACGAAATACCCACGGGAAGTAAAATCTGGTTGACGTCGAAATGAGTGCCGGTAGCGCCGTTTGCCCACATCGCAAGGTAATTCACCACGTGAAAATCGGCGCCAAACAATGTATTGACGCTTTCGATGAAAAAGTAGGAATACTTAAAATACGCCAGCAGCGACAGGTTCAGAAAGACACTCAGGGCAACCAGCATTTGCCGCAGGGTTTTATCCTTTGAAGCGAATATCCACTTTCCGATTAAAAAATCGGTGAGCGTGCTGAAAAGCAGGATAAAAAAGAAAAAACCGCTTGATTTAAAATAGAAAAACAGGCTTGCCAAAAACAGGTAGCCGGCCCGCAGGGTCCGGTGTTTGCTTTTATAAAAAAACGAATATCCGGCCAACACAAAAGCAAAAAAGCCCCAGAAGAAAAAGCGCGTAAAAATAAGCGGTGCATTTTCGTGATATAAAAATATCCGTCGTGCAATTTCCGTAAAATCAATATGTTGCAATACGTTCAAAATAGATGTTCATCTGTTAAGCCAGGCCGGCAGTTACCGAACATTGTCAGCCATTTGTTCCACTTTAGTTTTTACCTGTTGCTGTTCTTCCAGGTAATTGTTGTATTCCAGCATCAGCGCATTATAAAACATGTTGGCGACCAAACGCGCGCCACGAGCCGAAAAATGGGTATAATCGGGCCGGGCCAGTTCGGGCTCGGCGTTAACCCATGAGGGCATGCTGTTTTTTCCGCCCATGGCTTCATACATGTTCCAGAAACCGCAACCGGTGGAAAGAGCTGCATTTTGCAACGCATCCACCACCGCAGGAAGATGCTTGTAAGTAATGTATTTTTCCTTTTCTTTTACCGACATATCACTGGGGCCAATCACCAAAATTGCAGCATCCGGACAAAGCTGCTGAATGCACTCAATTTGCTTCCGGAACCGGTTTCCGTAGTTTTTAATGGCTTTTTCACTCGTTATGTAAGGCATTACATTTCCGCCAAATTGCAAAATAAACAGCGCCGGGTTTAAATCGCTGTACATTTTACGGCTAAGCTCGAAATCATTTTTGGTGAATATCAAACCCGAACTGCCGCGCAAAGCAATATTATCCATAATCACCCCTTTTTTCGAACCCAGTTCAATACCGTAAACATCGGGACTGTCGTTTCCATCAAAATACATTGAAACCGATTCGGTGGAATCCGGCAAATCGTATGAAATAACCTGGTAATCAACGCCGGAATTCAAGGTATCGTGCATTGTATTTTCGCCGGCCAGCAATTTGAAATAGACAGGCGTTTTTAAGTTTCCGTAGAAAAACCGCAGTCGTTTGTACAACCGGGTGCGTAAAAAGGAAATATCCGAACTTGAAATTTTTAGCCATGCCTGATGATTTTCGGAGCCGGATAATGGCTCTGAACCGGCAGAAAGCGGTGCAAAACGTGAATAAGCCGCCATTACACCATACTTGTTATGCTGAACAGTTGAATCTACGTCGCCATAAACCGGATAACGCTTCCAGTTACCGGAATTCTCCTGGTTAGCGGTAAAAACGTAATCGTATGGTTGCAATGCAGGTCGCAGCCCCGGACCGGTACCGCCAAATTTTTGCTGAAGTTTATTCCTTACAAAAGCAGTAATCCTGTCGCCTTCAATCTGACTATCGCCGTAATGCATAATTCTCACCAGCGAATCGTTTTCCAGTCTGTTGAAGAATTTCTGCAAATTCTTTCCGGCGGCGTTGTTCAATTCTATTTTTGTTAGCGTTTTAACCAGCGAATCGTAACTTGCCTTGTGAATGATAATTTTTTTCACCACGGCTGATCGTGCAGAGTCTTCTTCTATTTTCACCAGCGAATCGATGTTAAATTGTTGCTCTACGATATCGGAAACATTGGTGTATTTTTCTTTTTCAGCAAAAAACATATCGTTTAAACCGGGCATGTGAAAAGTAAAATCTCCCCATTTAACCCCTTTTTCCGGCGTTAACCAGGTAGCGGCTGCAAGAAATAAAAACACAACCAGCACAAACAACAATATTTTCACCGGCTTCATTTCAGTAAAAATTGTAAAAATTTTCGAATCTGTAATTTTCCGGAATAAATAACCGTTTTGTTGTTCTTATCATCGAAACACCAGTTTAAACGTTAAAATGAAGGTAAATATATTGTCAACTATGCAAAATGTTTATTCTCAAAACCCAAAACATAATTTTGACCCGTAAAAATAACTTTTCCGGATAAAATGAAAACCTGTGGCAAAAAACAAAATGAATCGACCTTTACTATGTTGTCACAGCCCTTTCGGGACTGCGCTTTTAAATACGGGGGCGTTGACCCTGACAATGATCACACTCAGACAGTCCTGAAAGGGCGAAAGGTAATAGCGCAATGCGTAAGCACTGCGAATGCCGACGCAATAACAAAATTTTCATTACAAATTATCAAAAAAATAATCGCTCACTTTTTTCATCAGATGGAGCCTGTCTTTTCCCATAACGTTGTGCGGATGAGTGGGATACACAAAGAAATCGAGTTGCACGCCCTGTCTGATGGCTTCGCGCAGTAGTTTCATGCTGTGTTGCATGACCACCGTTTCATCCTGAACGCCATGAATTACAAGCAGCTTTCCTTCCAAACCGGAAATGTGGTTAGCCATATTCGATTCTTCGTAACCTTCCGGATTTTCCTGCGGCATATCCATGTACCTTTCACCGTACATTACTTCATACATGCTCCAGTCGACCACCGGACCGCCGGCAACGCCCACCTTAAATGTTTCCGGCTGGCGAAGCATCAAATTCAGCGTCATAAAACCGCCGTAGCTCCAGCCGTGAACGCCGATTCGATCCGCATCAACGTATGGCAGCGATTTCAGGTACTCGATTCCCTGCATCTGATCTTCCGTCTCCAGAATTCCCAGCTGCCTGTGGACGGCTGTTTCAAATTCTCGCCCGCGGTTGCTGGTACCGCGGTTATCCATGGTAAAAGCAATGTATCCTTTCGATGCCATGTAATACTGCCACCAGCGCGCTCCGTTGAGCCAGCTTTTATCGACCAGTTGCGAATGCGGGCCGCCATACACGTAAACAATTACCGGATATTTTTTATTCGGATCGAAATCTACCGGTTTTATTAACCGGCCGGTAAGTGTATATTTTCCATCGGCCGATTTTACGGGCGCCAGCGTATTTTCACCCAACTGGTAATCTTTCAGGGGATTATCCGCTTTATGAATTGTACGCACCAGTTTTCCTTTTGCTGAAATCAGGTCGGTTTGACCGGGAAGATTGGTTGATTCCCAATGATCGAGCAGATAACCACCTGCCGGACTGAGCATCCCGTTGTGAATTCCTTCGCCCGACGTCAGCTTTTCCATTTTTCCTGATTTGATTTCCACCCGGTAAATATGCCTTTCCAGCGGGTCTTCTTTGGTTGATTCAATGAACACGTACTTTTCTTTTTCGTCGAAACCCACAATTTGTGTTACTTCCCAATCGCCGCTGGTAATCTGTTTGATCAGTTCGCCACTGATGTTGTATTTATAAACATGAAACCAACCGTCTTTTCGGCTCAGGTAATAAAATTCATTTTCATTCACTGTGGAAAAACGGATCGGATGAAGCGGTTCTACGTATGTATCGCTGGTTTCTTCAAACAATGTTTTCACTTTTTCGCCGGTTTGAATATCGTAACAATTTAACTGCATGTGGTTTTGTTCGCGGTTTAGCTCGGCCATGTAAATGTTCTTTTCATCGGGCGACCAGGCTACATTGGTGAGATAATGATCGAGCGGTTCACCGGTTTCCAGAAATACAGTTTCCCCGGATTCGATGTTGTAAATTCCCAGTGTTACATGATGGCTTTCCAATCCTGCCATCGGATATTTCACCGGCGTATATTCCGCCTCGCGCGACATGAAATCCACCAGCGGGTAGTCGTGCACCATGGTTTCATCTTTCCGGTAGAAAGCCACATAATTTCCCTGCGGTGAAATAAAGATTCCATCGGAAATGCCAAACTCGTTCCGGTGAACCGTTTTTCCGTTTACGATTCCGTTTCCGCCGTCGGTGGTAATTTGTTTGGTTTCGCCGTTGGCAAGAGTTACATATAAATTATCATCGATGGTGTAAGCAACCAGTTTTCCTTCTTCGCTGAATTCCGAATTTTCTGCATTCTCCGGTAGTTCGATTTCCAGCGTCGTGTTTCCGTCTTCAATATCGACGATGAAATAGTTATTTCCGTATTTTGCCAACAGTTTTTCTTGTCCGTTCCACGAATAACGGGGAAACCTGCGAAACCGGTTATTTCCTGAATTCTGCATTATTTCATTCAGCCGGTCGAGCGAAAGCAACGGTTCTTTGGTTTCATTTTTCACCGATTCAGCCCACAGCGTATCGTTTTTTACAAACGTGAAAACCCCTTCGTTTTTCCACGTTAACCCGTTTAAGGTTTCGGGCCGTAAACTATAATATCGTCCGAGAATGGCATCTTCGAGCGACATCTGTTTCTGTTGTGCAAAGAGTGAATTTGCCAGCAACAGGAAAAAAATGACTAATTTTCGCATGGTTTCAATTTTAAAGCTGCGAAAATAATGGAACTGCAGGTTGAAAAAAAGAATATTGTTCAGAAAAATGCCTGTGAAAGGGATGAACGAAAAGCAGGCGTTCACATTCGTTGTTAATATTCAGTTAAAAAACTAAAACCAATAAGATGAAAGTTCTTTTAACCGGCGTAACCGGATATGTAGGGAAACGACTGCTTCCGGTGCTTATTGAGAAAGGGCACCGGGTGGTGTGTTGCATTCGCGAAAAAAGGAGGCTCGCCATTCACGAAAACCTGCTCAGCAAAATAGAAGTTGTTGAAATTGATTTTTTAAAAGAGCCTGATTTTGAAAAGATTCCCAAAGATATTGATGCAGCGTACTACCTCATCCATTCGATGGCTACATCGTCGGAAAAATTCGACTTGCTGGAATCGAAAGCTGCTGAAAACTTCAGGATTCTGATAGAAGCAACCAACGTGAGACAAGTGGTATTTCTAAGCGGAATTACCAACGAATACAAGCTTTCGAGGCACCTCGCTTCGCGGAAAAAAGTGGAAAGCATTTTAAAAAGCGATCATTATGCGCTAACGGTTTTGCGCGCCGGTATTATTGTCGGCTCGGGCAGTGCGTCTTTCGAGATCATCCGCGATATTGTTGAAAAATTACCGGTAATGATTACGCCAACATGGGTGCTCACCAAAGCACAGCCCATTGCCATCAGGGATGTTATGAATTACCTCGCCGGGGTTTTGGGCCACGATCGCTGCCTGAATAAAACCTTCGACATTGGCGGGCCCGAAATCCTAACTTACCGTGATATGATGATGCAGTACGCACAAATCCGGAAACTGAAACGAAGTTTGTACACCACGCCGCTTATTTCGCCGAAAATCTCGTCGTACTGGTTGTTTTTAATTACTTCAGTGTCGTATAAACTGGCGAAAAGTCTGGTGGAGAGTATGAAAACGGAAGTAGTCTGCAAAAACAACGAACTGGAAGAAATCCTCAATGTTCAGCCGATTACCTATGAACGGGCGTTAAAAAATGCTTTTCTGAAAATAAGGCAGGACCTGGTTTTAAGCAGTTGGAAAGATTCCATTATCAGCAGCAGCCTGGGGCTTTCGCTTTCCGATTTTATTGAGGTGCCGCAATTCGGCTGTTTCAAAAACGTTAAAAGAATAAAAGTGGACGATCCGCAGCGGGTATTGCAAAACATTTGGACCATCGGTGGAAAAAAAGGTTACTATTATGCCAACTGGATGTGGAAAATCCGGGGTTTTTTCGATCGCATTGTTGGTGGGGTCGGATTGATGCGCGGCCGCACTTCGCCGCGGGAAATCAGCGTTGGCGATGCACTCGATTTTTGGCGCGTATTGTATGCCAGCCGCGAAAAAAAGCGCCTGCTCCTGTTTGCCGAAATGAAACTTCCCGGCGAAGCATGGCTTGAATTCAAAATAGATGACAACAACATTCTGCACCAAACGGCTACATTCCGGCCCCGCGGGGTTTGGGGCAGACTTTACTGGATTGCTACTTCGCCTTTCCATTATTTTATATTTGGCGGAATGGTGAAAAATCTGGCTTTGAACAACGATTAATGCAATCCTGTTGCTATCACAGTAAAAAAAGTACTTTTGTACCTTCAAACAAAAATTGATGCATAGAAAAAATCTGACTGTCATTTTTTTAATTACACTGATGGCCGTAATGGGTGTTGCAAGTTTAACGCCTGCTTTTCCTTCCATCCAGGAACATTTTGGAATTTCGCCTGCCCAGGTAACGTTATTGATTACAATGTTTACACTTCCGGGAATGATTCTAACGCCTGTTGTTGGAATACTTGCTGACCGGATAGGGCGAAAAGTCATTTTGCTGCCTTCGTTGTTCCTGTTTGGAATTGCCGGTTCAGCCTGTTTTTTAACCAATAACTGGACGATACTGCTTATTCTCCGCTTTATTGCAGGTATCGGGGCTGCTTCTCTCGGGTCGTTAAACGTGACACTCATCGGCGATTTATTTTCCGGGGAAAAACGGGGAGCTGTAATGGGCTACAATGCCAGTATCCTAAGCATCGGAACAGCCATGTACCCGGCCATTGGCGGAGCGTTGGCACTGGCCGGCTGGCAGTTTCCTTTTCTGTTGCCGCTGCTGGCAATTCCAACCGGATTAATGGTTATTTCCTGGTTAAAAAATCCGGAGCCAACCGAAAAACAAAACATCAGGGAATATCTTCACAAAACCTGGAAAAACATCAACAAAAAAACCGTTTGGGGATTGTTTGTGGTTAACATACTGATTTTTGTGGTGCTTTATGGCGCTTATCTTTCCTATATCCCGCAATTGATGAAAGAACGCCTGCAGGCTTCGTCGCTTCATATTGGAATTTTCATGTCGGCAATTTCTGTAATAACAGCCATTGTTTCGGCGCAGAAAAAAAACATTAACCGCCGGTTGAAAATCAAAACACAACTGAACATCAGCATCATTTTCTATATTATTGCCATGATTTTGTTTGCTTTTGCTTACCACTGGTGGCAACTGGCTTTTCCGTTGTTGTTTTTTGGAATTGCGCAGGGAATGATAATTCCGGGAATACAAACTCTGCTCGTAGGATTTGCACCACTGAATGAACGGGCTGGTTTTATGTCGATTAACGGCATGGTACTGCGCACCGGACAAACCACCGGACCGCTGATTATAGCTTTGTTTTATGCACTTGGCGGAACCACCGTTGCATTTATCGGCGGCGCAATTGTATCGGTAATCATGTTAATCGTTTCATTATTAATGGTAAAAGTGTAAATCTTTTTATAGCTGGGAAAAACCGCACAACGGGTTCTGCCGGAAATCAGCGGTTTGGAATCCGCTGCATTTCCGGCTAAATCATTTATTCTTCAACCCGAAAAAACAAGTCATTGGTGGTTTTTACCAATTGGATAAATTCAGCACGGTAACCTTCTTCGTCGTTTCCTTTTGCGTTTTTTGCCAAATCCAGTACAGATTCGATAGTTGCATTTCCCATGAACTGCGATCCCCGAATCAACATGCCAAAAGAAGCTACGGCAGCAGAAAACCGGAAATTGTCGGATGTGTTTCGCCACAACTTGTTTTCTACCGGCTGTTCCAGCAAACGGCTTGTTTTCCCGTCGGGCAGCTTGTACCGGATTTTTATGGTCAACAATTCACCGGGATGTCTGCCGCTGTTTGGTTTTGTTTGCTGATATTTCAATTCATCCACCGCAGGAGCTTCCTCATCCGAACCGGCAGGAATGATTTCAAACAGCGCAGTCACCGTATGCCCCGCTCCCATTTCCCCGGCATCTTTGGTATCGTCATTGAAATCTTCTTCGTTCAGCAGGCGGTTTTCATAACCAATCAACCGGTAAGCTTTTACATTCTGCGGGTTGAATTCCAACTGAAATTTTACATCTTTTGCAATGGTGAACAATGTTCCGCCGAATTCGGTAATAAATACTTTCCTGGCTTCCTGAATATTGTCGATGTATGAATAATTGCCGTTGCCTTTATCGGCAATAGCTTCCATTTTATCGTCTTTGATGTTTCCCATTCCAAAACCCAGCACTGTCAGGAAAATGCCGTTTTCGCGCTCTTTTTCCACCAGGCGCTCCATTTCCGAGGTACTGGAAACTCCCACATTAAAATCGCCATCGGTAGCCAGAATGATACGGTTGTTGCCGCCTTCCGCGAAATTTTCCCCGGCAATTTTATACGCCAGTTTCAGTCCTTCACCGCCTGCCGTTGAACCTCCCGCTGAAAGATTTTCCAATGCACCCAGAATTTTCATTTTTTCATCGCCGGAAGTTGGATCCAACACTTTTCCCGCTGCACCTGCATAAACCACAATCGAAACTTTGTCTTGCGGACGAAGTTCATTTACCAGCATTTTAAACGCCCGTTTCAACAACGGTAGTTTATTGGGCGCGCCCATCGAACCCGAAACGTCAATCAGGAAAACCAGGTTCGACGGCGGCAGGTTTTCATTGTCCATACTTTTTCCTTTCAACCCCACATGCAACAGGTAATGACTTGCGTTCCACGGGCATTCGCCCAATTCGGTTGTAACGCTGAAAGGATGTTCGTTTACCGGCTCCGGATAATCATAATCGAAATAATTGATCATTTCTTCCACGCGCACTGCGTCCACCGGCGGCAATTCCCCCATGTTGATAAATCGTCTGACATTGGAATACGATGCATTATCCACATCGATGGAAAATGTGGAAAGCGGATTTGATGTTGCGTTTCTGAACCCGTTTTCATGAATGGTTGCATAATTTTCGGTATTCCAGTCCCGGGCAGGCAAAAATCCGGACATTCCATTTGCACCTGCCGCAACCGATTTTTGACTCACGCCGCGGATCATCATGGGTGTGGCATCGAATTGAATTTCCCTGTCTTCCATCGCCTGCACGTTTACATTCGGAATGCTTTTGGGTTCCAATACCACATCGAAACGACTGGCGCCGGCCCCTTTCTGCGTCAGCGGCTTATAATCGTCGTGAATAAAATAAAGCACGGTATCGGTTTCCGGAATTTCAAATAAATACCAGCCCTTCTTATCGGTGAAAGTTTTCGAAAATTTTTCCTGCGAGGTTACCTTCACTTGTTCCACAGGCTGCCCAAAACTGTTTTTCACGTATCCGTAAACCGTCCGAAGCGACTGTGCCTGAGCGGAAACTGCTGCTGAAATGATGAATAAAAAAGTGATTATTGTTTTCATCTCAATAAATTTTTAAATTGATTTCAGTAACAGGATGCAACGAACCTGGGAATTCCATAAAAAATAAACCGGAAATCTTTTCTTACTTTTATGTTGAATTAAATAAATCATGCAACTCGCACCAATCCATCGAAAAAAAAAGGAAAAGACTGATAAAGAACTTTTGGCTGCTTATTGTGCAACCCGCAATACCGAAATCTTGGGTGAACTGTTTTCGCGATACATGCACCTGGTGTTCGGCGTTTGCCTGAAATATCTTAAAGATCGCGAAAAATCGAAAGACGCGGTCAGTCAGATTTATGAGAAAATTCAGCTGGAACTAAGTAAACACGAGGTACAGAATTTTAAAAGCTGGCTTTATGTAGTCACAAAGAATCATTGTTTGATGGAATTACGTAAAATAAAACCGGGCAAAACAATTTTAATTTCGAATGACGAAGAGTTGGATGTTTTTATGGAAAACGAGCCTGAATTGCATCCTGTTGACAGAGGCCCCGATGAACTGCGGGAACAGGCGCTGCAGAAGTGCATTGAAAAGTTAAAAGATGAACAAAAAACCTGCATCCACCTTTTTTATTTTGAAAGCAAAAGTTATCGTGAAATTGCTAAAAAGATGAATTTGAATGAAAAGAAGGTGAAGAGTTTTATTCAGAACGGAAAACGCAACCTGAAAATTTGTCTGGAAACAAAATGAAGAGCACAAATAAACATATTAATAAAGAAAATATTCGCAGGTACCTCGAAAACCGGATGACGGAAGCGGAGCGAAACCGTTTCGAGCGCGAACTGCAAAAAAACCCTTTCGAGGCGGAAGCGCTGGAAGGTTTCGAAAATATACCGACGGGAGAATTGGAAAAAGACCTGAAAACAATAAGCGCGCGAATTCAGAACCATAAACGCAAAACAGTTTACAGATACTGGCCTGTTGCCGCATCGTTTCTGTTGCTGATTGCGGCAGGTTGGTTCTGGTTTCAATTTAATAAAAATGAAGTTCCTCCTAAAGTGGCTGAACTGAAACAACAACCGGAACAGTTTGAAATTAACGAAAAACAGGTGTTGGTTGAAAAAGATTCGGGCGGCAAAAAAAATTCGGCTTATCGCGAAAAACCCGAAACAAATCAACAGGCGGTTCAACCATACGAAAATAAACCGGTGATTTCAGCGCCCAAACAGGAAAGGTTAATGGCTGTTTCAAAACAATCGGCCGCTACAGAAAACAAAACAACAATAGCAGGCGCCAGTCAAAAATCAGCTTCCGACACTAATTTAAACGACGAAGAAGAATTGATTGCCATATTGAACAACGATACATCAACAGGTACAATTCCTGAAAAAGTGAATATTGGCCGCGTAGTTGCCGGCAGGGCAGCTTTTAAAGCGGACGAAGACGCTGTATTCCCCGATTCATTTAAAAATGTTCCGGTTCAGGAGCGTGAAGCAGTTCAGGTGGCAAAAGGAGTCGCCGTGCAGGACCAGGTTGAAAAACAAACGCCGGAACATCTGCAGGATTTAAAAGCACATCCGGAAGGCGGGATGCCGGAATTCGAACAATACCTGAAAAAAGAAGCTGTTTTGCCGGATGCATTTCGCAGCAGAAAAGCAACTGTGAAATTGTTGCTGTTCATCGATAAAGAAGGGACCATTACTGACATTCAAAACCGAAACGGAGCGGATTCCGTTCTGGTAGAAAAAGCAAAAAAAATCATTGAAAATGGCCCGGCGTGGAATCCTCAAATCGTTAACGGGCAAAAGATACCGTCGGAAATCAAATTAAAAATCGTTTTCTCAAAACCATAATTTTGTTAAAACATCCATTTAACAATTTAACATTTTAACATTTTAACATTTTACAACATGAACAAAAATATAATCGTTACCGGCGGCGCACAGGGAATCGGGAAAATCGTCACGCAGGAACTTTTAAAGGCAGGTTACGCGGTATCGGTTTTTGAAAAAGACAACGAAGCCATTGAAGAATTCCGGGAAGAGATTCATTCGAAAGAAATCGCCTTTTTCGCGACCGATGTTTCGAATGAAAAAAATGTCCGGCAATCGATAGAAGCATCGGGCGAAAAGTTTGGAAATATCAGCGGATTAATCAATAACGCCGGCATTATGATCCGGAAACCGGTTGCGGAACTTACCCTGGAAGAATGGAACCAGGTTATCGGAACGAACCTTACCAGCGCGTTTTTATGCGCGAAATACGCTGCTCCGTTTTTAAAGAAGTCGAACGGAAGTATCATCAACATCAGTTCTACGCGCGCGCTGCAATCGGAAGCCGACACCGAATCGTATTCAGCCAGCAAAGGCGGCATTCTTGCGCTCACCCACGCTTTGGCGGTAAGCCTCGGACCCGACATCAAGGTCAATTGCATCAGCCCCGGCTGGATCGACGTTTCGGCGGTAAAAAAGAAATCGGAAGCAAACCAGACTGATTTACGCGAAGTCGACCATAAACAACATCCGGCAGGCCGCGTGGGAAAAGCAGAAGATATTGCCAACATGGTGCTTTTTCTGCTGAATCCGGAAAACAGTTTCATCATCGGACAAAATTTTATCGTTGACGGCGGGATGACAAGGAAAATGATTTATGCACATTAATTTATTGAAAATGAAATTAGTTGGTTTCCTTTTTCTTGTTCTGTACTTCATTGTTCCGGTGAAAAATTCTTTTTCGCAGGTTCAAATCGGAGTGTTTGCCGACTGCCAGTATTGCGATTGCGATGCAAGAATAAATCGGTTTTACCGAAATTCGCCTGCCAAACTTCGGGAGTGTATTTCCCGGTTCAATCAAAACAACCAATTGAATTTCGTTGTGGGACTGGGGGATTTAATTGACCATAATATTCAAAGTTACGATACAGTCAATGCCATTCTTGCAGGTTCGAAACACCGGGTTTACCAGGTACCGGGGAATCACGATTTTGAAGTTGAAAGGGAATTTCTGGAACAGGTACCTGAAAAACTGGGACTCGGCAAAACGTATTATTCCTTTTCAGAAGGCGGCTGGCAATTTATTTTTCTCAATGGAAATGAAATTACCCTGCAGTCGAACGATCCGGAAATTGTAAAGCAGGCGGAAAATTACCTGACCCGGCTTGAAAAGAAAAATCAACCAAACGCGCAAACATGGAACGGTGGAGTTGGCCCGGCCCAATTGAAATGGTTTGACGGTGAACTGAAAATCGCAAAAAAAGAACAACGGAACGTGGCTGTTTTCTGCCACTATCCGCTCCTTCCGGCAGACGCACACGTCCTTTGGAATTCAGAAGAAGTGCTGGCGGTTCTGAACAAGTATGACCATGTTAAACTATGGATGAACGGGCACAATCATAAAGGAAATTTTGCTTTTCAAAACGGGATACATTTCGTCAACCTGAAAGGAATGGTAGAAACCGAAGATGAAAATGCATTTGCAGAAGTGAAATTTTTAAACGATTCGATTGTTATTAAGGGGTACGGTCGGGAAGAAAGCAGGGTATTAACGCTCCGGTTTGAACCGGTTCAAAACTAACTTAATTTTATATTGATGGAAAAACTAACCACCGAAAATATCATTCATTTTGGCGTTTTCACCGATGTTCATTACTGCGATTGCGAACCAGATACTGAACTAAACAGGTATTACAGAAAAGCTTCAGAAAAGCTGGAAGCCTGCATTTCGCATTTCAACCGGAACCGGCAACTGGATTTCATTGTGGGAATGGGCGATTTTATCGACAGAAACCTGGAGAGTTTTGATATCGTAAACGGGATTTTGCGGAAATCGAACAAAAAAACGTACCTGATTGCCGGCAATCACGATCTCGAGGTGAGCAAGCAAAACCTGCATAAAGTTTATGACAACCTTGGGCTAAAAAAACAGAGCTATTTCTCGCTGGAAAAATCTGGCTGGCAATTCCTGTTTCCCGACGGAAATGAAATTACTTTTAATTCGAACAATCAGGAGGTGGTCCATGAGGCTGAAAAATTAACACAGCGGTTGATTGCAGAAAGCAAGCCCAACTTTGGAAGTTTCAACGGCGGCATTGGCGAGAATCAGCTAAACTGGCTGGACGATAAACTCTCCTATGCCGGAAAAAACCATTTGAACACCATTGTTATCTGCCATTTTCCGCTTTTGCCACTGAACCGGTATTCGCTTTGGAACAGCGAAGATGTTCTGTCTGTTCTGAAAAAATACCCCGGATTGAAGGTATGGTTGAATGGTCATGCACATGAGGGAAATTACGATTTTCAAAACAACATTCATTTTTTAACGCTGCGTGCAATGGCTGACACGGAAAATGAAACTGCTTTTGCAGAAATTTCACTTTCGAATCAAACCATCGAAATCAATGGTTTTGGCCGCGAACTTCGTCGAAAACTGGAGTTGAAATAAAAACCCGTTCTTTCCGAATAATTTCGGAAAGAACGGGTTTCGCTTTAACAGCGGCTGGCGTTACAATTGTTTAATCCTGACGTTGCGGAACCAGATGGGCGCACCGGCATGTTTTCCCTGAAGTCCGATTTTTCCGTAGGTTTGAAGTTCGGAAAGCGGTGTGCTAAGCCATGCGGGAATATCAGAACCGTCCGGATTTTTTTTCGCACTTTTCCACAAACGCATGTCCATTTCGGTTACAAGGCTGCCATTCAGCACAACATGTATGGTTTTATCTTTACACGCGATGCGCATGTTGTTCCATTCGCCCGGTTTTTTAACGCGGCTTTCAACAGGCGCCTTGTGGCCAAAAATTGCGCCGCATTGCCATGTAGGATCGGCATTCGCCCACTCGTCGGCATAATCATCGGCAATTTGAATTTCCACGGAATTTGGAATCCAGTTTTTGGTGTCGCTGCAATAAACAATGACACCGCTGTTGGTTCCTTCAGCGGTTTTAAATTCAAGGTCGAGGATAAAATTACTGTAATCTTTGTTGGTCCAGATGCATTGATCTTCAGTCGCCGTCAACACACTGTCTTCATAACTCCACACACCTTTCGGATAGGTTGCGTTGGAAAGGTCGTCGTTAAACAGCGGGACATATCCGTTTTTTTGTCCGTGTACCATGCCCGCAGCCCAAAAGGTTAACAATATTGTTAAGATGCTGAACTTATTGATTTTATTCATTTTAAAATGATTTTAATTGAATGGTTTACCGCCGGCGAATTTAGCAGATTTTTTGGATTAACATCAATTTTATGTGCCCTGAAAGTACGCTTGACGTTACGGAGCCTAAACTGTAAATAACAGGAACTTTTGCGTTTTAGCGGAATGTTCAAGGCTGAAAAAATTATTCTTGTAAAAGCATATCAGCCAAAACACGATTCAGAATGATTTTTATGAAACATTCCTCCCGAAAAAAAGTAAAACGTTCAGGACAGACAGTAAAAATCATGAATTAAAATTGAAAAAAATGCCGGTAAAAAAATTAAAAGATTTTCTCGACGAAAACAATGTGAAATACATTTCCATAAAACACTCCAGTGCTTTCACAGCACAGGAAGTAGCATCGTCGGCGCATGTTTCAGGAAAAGAGTTTGCCAAAACCGTAATGATTAAAGTGGAGAAACAAATCGCCATGGCTGTTTTGCCAGCTTCGTACCAGATTGATTTTGAGCAACTGAAAGAAATCTTTCACACGAAAAACGTTTCACTCACCAGCGAACCGGAATTTCAGGATTTGTTCCCGGGATGCGAAACCGGCGCCATGCCGCCGTTCGGAAACCTTTACAATATAGAAACATACGTTGCCGAGGTGCTGGAAAAAAATGAAACAATTGCATTCAACGCCGGTTCGCACACTGAATTAATCAAGCTCAAATACGAGGATTTCAAACAGCTTGTAAAACCGAAAGTGTTTAAATTTTCGTGGAAAACGGTTTCCCTTCCCAAAGATCCGCAGGAGCGGTGGAAAGAAGATTTGTAAAGTGCATTTTCATTTTTAACCAGGCATTGCCAAAAAACTCCTGATCAATTTTTAGCGCCCGGAAAAACCTGTGCATTTTTTCTGCCCGGGTAAAACGGTGCACAAATCCTGTTCTGATTGTTTAATTTCCCCGCTATGCGGCATGAGCAAAGGGATTAAATCAACATATAGATTCACAGATACTTAGAATTCAGAATGACTTCGCAAAAAAAAATCTCCCGCTTTTAATTTCTTTTTCAACAATATTGGCTTCTCATTAGTTACTATAAAGGTAAATCGAAGATTTACTGTTTTTTAGTATTAAAACAACACACAATTGAATCAGCTTTTTGAAGTTTTTTTTTTATTTAAAATATTTTGTAATGCGTCAGTTAAAGATTACGAAACAGATAACCCAACGCACAGGCGATTCAGTGAATCGTTATTTTCAGGAAGTAAGTAAATATCCCATGATTTCCCCCGAAGAGGAAGTTGAATTATCATCGCGGATAAAAAAAGGCGATCAGGCAGCGCTTGAAAAACTGGTGGTTGCCAACCTGCGATTTGTAATATCCGTGGCCAAACAATATCAAAACCAGGGGCTTTCGTTTCCCGATTTGATTAATGAAGGGAACGTAGGGCTGGTAATTGCGGCAAAACGATTTGATGAAACGCGCGGTTTCAAATTTATATCATACGCGGTTTGGTGGATTCGCCAGTCGATAACGCAGGCCATTTCGGATCACACGCGGGTGGTGAGGCTCCCGCTGAACAGGCAGTCGGTTATCAACAAGGTAAAAAAAGCCATCGCTTATCTGGAACAAAAATACGAGAGGGAACCTACCAACGCGGAACTTGCGGAATATCTCGGGTTTAAGGAAGAGGAAATCCGTTACATCAAACGAATTAAAAACAGGGAGGTATCGTTCGATAAACCCATCGGCACCGATAAAGACGACAACTTCAGTTTGTATGATGTTGTTCAAAACGACAGCCTGCCATCGCCTGACAAGGAGGTGATATCGGAATCCATTTCAACCAATATCCGGAGGGCGCTAAGTAAATTGTCGAAACGGGAAGCCGAAGTACTAACCATGTCGTTCGGCTTAAGTATGGCAAGTCCGTGTTCGTTGAACGACATTGCATCCAAGTATCAGATTTCATCGGAACGGGTCAGGCAGATCAAATCCACCGGGTTATCCAAGCTCAAGAGTTTACTAAAAGAAAAAGAGACTTTTTTAGAGCTGTAAAAACTCGTATATTTACCGAATTAATTTAAAAAAGTAAATTCATTCAATGGGAAGATCGCAGGAATCGTTTTTTAAGAAAGAAGTCCGAAACAAAAAAGAGAAAAAGAGAAAAGAAAAAGAAAAGAAAAGGCAGGCCCGTAAAGACAATGACAAATCAGGTAGTCTGGACGATATGATTGCCTATGTCGATGAAAACGGGATGATAACTGATACTCCGCCCGATCCCGACAAAAAAAATGAGGTCAAACTGGAAGATATTGAAATTGGCGTACCAAAGAGCGAAGGCGGTGAAAAGCAGGATACGGTCCGCGTGGGCACGGTTACCTTTTTCAACGATTCAAAAGGTTACGGTTTTATAAAAGATTCTGAAACCAAGGAGAGCATTTTTGTTCACGTCAACAATACCATCGACGAAATCAGGGAAGGCAACAAAGTAAGCTTCGAAGTAGAAATGGGCCACAAAGGTCCGGTTGCTACTGGGGTGAAAATGGTAAAATAACCAACATTTCTCTTAAAAAAATCAACAAAAAGGAGGAGATTTTCATCTCCTCTGAATACGTTGCTGATATTTGCAGGCGACCAAAAATTCAACCCGCCAAAACTGCATCTACTTCTTTTAAAATTGCTTTTTTTGTTTTTACGCCTACAAAACGGTGCACTTCAACGCCATCTTTGAATAAAATTAAAGTCGGGATATTTCTCACCTTATATTTTTGCGCCAACGATTGCTGGTTATCAACGTTCACCTTGGCTATCTGTAAGTTATCCTGACTTTCAGCAATATCATTCAGAATAGGTGCAATTATTTTGCAAGGGGAACACCAGGGCGCCCAAAAATCCACCAAAACCACTCCCCTTCTGATAATTGGTTTGAAATTTTTGGTTCCCAGAACTTTTATTTTGGAACTGCTTTCAACCGGTTTGGCATTTTTCATCCGGTAATAACTGAAAGTAATCAGTCCGATAATTACCATTAAAAAAGCCAGGATTATAATTATTGTTGTCGACATACCATCTGTTTTTTTAAATTTTTAGCGGGCAAAGATTGCCATTTTTATTCGTTTACAATACGGATTTCAGATGTAATTTCCATTGCCTGCCGATAGGTAGCGCTTACGCCACAATATTTTTCCTCGGAAAGGCCAACGGCTTTTTTCAATTTTTCCATGGGAAGATTTTTCCCCTTGAATTCATAAATCACATGCATCTGATAGAACTGCTTCGGATGTTCCTCGGTGATGTCGCCACTCACAATCACATTAAAATCCTCCGGTTCCACTTTCATTTTTTTGAGGATGGAAACCACATCCATTCCGGTACAACCAGCCAGAGCGACCAGCATCATCGGCTTTGGACGCGGCCCGCGATTTTCACCACCGACCTCTTCAGCGGCATCCAGAATGATTTCGTGTCCGTTTATATCGGCTTTAAAAGCCATTTTTTCCATCCAGCTAATTTTAACTTCCTGTTTTGCCATGTTTCAATATTTCTTTCAATTTTTTAAATATTCGGCCACACTCAATGCTGCAATGGTTCCATCAGCGACTGCCGTGGTTACCTGGCGGTATTTTTTTGCGATGCAGTCGCCTGCTGCAAATACCCCTTTTACATTCGTTTTCATATCGCCGTCAACAACTATTTCATTCTTTTCATTTAATTCGACCACGTTTTGCAGAGAACCTGTATTTGGCTGATAACCGATGAATATGAAAGTTCCATCGGTTTTCAACTCCGACTGCCTGCCGGTTGGCAGGTGCTCAATCGCTATTTTTTCAAGTTTGCCGTTTCCGTAAAATCCACGCAGTTCCGATTCCATGATAAAGTTGATTTTTGAGTTTTTCCCCGCTTCTTCCACAGCATGTTTAAATGCCTGGAAATGGTTAAACTGATGAACAATGGTAACTTTCGTAGCAAATTTTGTTAAAGCAACGGCTTCCTCCAAAGCGGCATTTCCACCGCCGACTACCGCTACTTCCTTTCCGGTGAAAAAATCGCCGTCGCAGGTGGCGCAGTATGAAATTCCTTTTCCCTGGAATTGTTCTTCGCCAGGAATATTTAGCGAGCGCGGCCTGCCGCCGGGAGTAAAAATAACTGCCTTCGAACGAAATGTGCGGCCGTCGTCGAGATGTACGGTTTTTACATCTCCCTCCAGTTGATAACCGATGATTTTTACGTTCGATTTTATTTTACAGCCGAAGCTTTTCGCCTGCATTTTCATGGTGTTGGCCAGCATGTAACCTTTGGTTGCTTCCACCCCCGGGTAGTTTGCAATTTCCTCGGTAAGCACCATCTGCCCTCCAATGGCGCCTTCGTTTAAAATCAAAGTCGACAATTTGGAGCGGGAAGCATAAATACCGGCGGTTAAGCCGGCAGCCCCGGCGCCGATTATCATTACATCAAAAACTTCGTCCATAATTTATTCTTTAAAGGTTTTCATCCCTGCCTGTGATGAGGCACCTGTTTTCATGGGAATAACAGCTTTACATTTTAACAAGAATGCCAACTTCATTTATTACTTTCCAAATTTCTCATCGAGAATGCCGGTCACCTGCTGATGATTTTGAATGCTGCTGGTAGCCTGTACCACTTTGCCGTTTTTATAATACATGGTAAATGGCAGCCCCATGAAACCCTTACATTGCGGCGCGTTTCGAATGACGCCAGCTTCCGGACTGTCGAAAGCCATAACAGCAAATTTTACATCCGCGCGTTCTTCCTCCAACTCTTCCATGATGTTGTAAACCGGAATACACATGGGACCCATGCGGCCACAGCAAACCATTACATTTTCATTTTCGTCAAGTAATTTTTCAAGTTCTGCTTTTGTTTCAACTTCCTGAAGGCCTGTTTGTAAATATTTCATTTTTAAAAATTTTAAAATGTTTATAAATCGTTGTCAATTAATTCTTTAATTATTGTTTCGTCGGATTCGAGCCTGCCCTGCAAATATTTATCAATTAAAACCCGGGGCGAATCAGCGGGAACCCCGATGTACAAATTCACTTTTTTCGAGGCAAGAAGCCGGATTATTTTTGGATTTACCCGGAATGCAATTACATCGGTAATCCCTTGTTTTTCGAGCCACGACGGCAGTTCTTCAGCAAGAATTCCTTTGGGAAGAGCGACAGTTTTTTCCCGATTGATTTTCCGGCCAACGTCAAAAATCCGGTACTCGTCGCACTGGCCGAAAAATTCACTTAACCTGTTATTCGATACTGATACTGCTATGCGTTTCATTGTTTTTGTTTGTTGCTGCAAAACTACGCAACACCGCATAGCCTGGCAACAAAACAAGCCTCGGGAATCACAGGCCGAAAGTTGAAATTTTTCAGCTTTTTTCCTGTAATGGCCGGAATGTTAAAAAAATTTCGTGTTGGTTTACTACTTTTGTAGCTTCGCAGAAATGTAAACAATGGCTAATCATGCAGAACATATTCCTGTTGCCGGGGACCCGGGGGAAAAACGATTTAAATTTTTCCCGGACGAGATAAAAACGCTGGCTGAAAACAAGACACAAATCTCTTATTTAAAAGGAGAAACGCTATTTAAGCAAGGTGCATTTTCGCCATATGTGCTGTATATTGTAAAGGGTTTGGTAAAAGTTTACCTTCAAACCGGTTATGACAAGCAGATAAATATCAGCCTGGCTAAAACCGGCGATTTTCTGGCTTTTTCGGCAATTTTCGGCGAAAATATCCATAATTATTCGGCACAGGCGGTAAAGGATTCGGTGGTTTGCATGATTGAAAAAGAGGGCCTGAAACAGGTGCTGCTGGAAAATCCGCAGTTTGCTTTGGAAGTGACTTCCAAAAATTTCAGGAGCGAGCGGCATTTACTGGGCATCATCAAAAATTTGTCGTACAAGCAAATGCGTGGAAAACTGGCTTCGGGACTTCTTTATCTTTCGCAACCGGAGTTTTTGGAGGAAGGTATTTTCAGGTTTCTCACACGGCAGGAAATCGCTGATTTTGCTTCGGTTTCAACGGAAAGCACCATTAAATTTCTAAAAGAGTTTGAGAAGGAAAAAATCCTCCGGTTAAAAGGCCGCGACATAGAAATTCTCGACCGGCCAAAGCTGGAGACCATCAGTAAAACAGCCTAAACCATGCAATTTTCGGTGGAAACAAAAGAAAAACTGGAGAAAGAGTTGCAATTTTCGGCGACAAAAAGCGGCGGCCCCGGTGGTCAGAACGTGAATAAAGTAAATACCAGCGTGGAGTTGCGTTTCGATGTGAAAAACTCAGCAGGTTTAACTGAAAAACAGAAACAAACCGTTCTGCAAAAACTGAAAAACCGGATCAACACTGAAGGAGAAATGATTTTGGTAAGCCGTTCGGAACGGAGCCAATGGCAAAACAAACGAAAGGTTACAGAGTTTTTTTTCGAGCTGCTGGAGCAGGCGCTGGTTCCCCCGAAAAAGAGGGTAAAAACAAAACCTACAGCAGCATCGCTAAAAAAGCGAACAGAAAACAAGAAAAAACAGGCAGAAAAGAAGCGACTGCGAAAACCTCCGGCACTTTAAAATAAATTGATTTTTACATTTTTTTCGATTAAAATTGTTTCTTTGCGTTTTTAACAGGAATTTTTGGAATGATGAATTTAATGAGGGCATTCCGTGATTTGATCATCCGGGTTGTGGACATGTTTTATTTTCCCTTTTTAGGTTTTATACCAGTTGAAGTTTACCGGTACGGCATTACCGGAGGGGCAAATACTTTTTTAGATATTTTACTCTATTTTGTATTTTACCGCTTTGTTTTGGATGAACAGATTGTAAACCTGGGGTTTGTCGCCATAAGTCCGCATATTGCTGCTTTCCTGATTGTTTTTCCGATTACTTTTTGCACCGGCTTTTTGCTGGCGAAATACATTACTTTCACCGCTTCGGAACTTAGGGGCAGGATTCAGTTGTTCAGGTACGGGCTTTCGGTTGCCGGCGCCATTTTGCTTAACTATATTTTCCTTAAGTTTTTTGTTGAATATTTAGGTTGGTACGCGCTTTTATCGAAAATTGTAACCACTCTTATTGTAGTAACTTACAGCTATGTTTTTCAACGGTATTTTTCATTTAAAACCGCAAAAAGCGTAGTTCACAGTTGAAAAACCGGGCATTTTTATCAACCGGCAAACAAATTCTTTTCGGCCGGTCAGGATAAACTTTGAAAAACAAATTGGTTATCTTTAACCAACAATAAAATGAATCAGACCAGGCAAAAATATTACCCGACCATTTTGCAGGCCATTCACCTGATTATCCTGTATATTTTTATACAAACGGTTGTGGATTTTCCGCTGGCTTTAATCGATTATTACAAAGACACGGAATATTTGTACCTGCCGGTAAAAAAGATTTTGCTGGGCGTTGGTTCCACGCTATTCATATTGATTTATGGTTTCAGAAAAACAAAATCGCCGGTAACCGAAGTTTTTCCGATACGCTTTTTCAACCCGTTGGTTTTGGCGCCTGTTGCCACTTTTTTATGGGCCGCCCACAACTGGATTAACGTTGTAAATGTGGCGCTGGAAAAAATTCTGCCTGCCCCATACTGGTTTTGGGAAATGTTCAACAAAGTTTTTGAAAGCGATTTCGGGTGGTGGGGCGCATTTTTAAAGGTCTCGGTGATTGCTCCGGTTGTTGAGGAACTGATTTTCAGAGGTTTGATTTTACATGGATTGCGAAAAAACTACAACGGTTTTACAGCGGTTGTAGTTTCGGCGCTGCTGTTTGCATTATTTCATTTGAACCCATGGCAGTTTCCGGCGACGTTTGTTTTGGGCCTGCTGCTGGGTTGGCTGGTGATTCGCACCCGCAGCATTGTTTTGGCAATCCTTGGCCATTCTGTCAATAACTCGCTGGTTTTATTATCAATGATCTACTACAAAGATATTCAGGCGAATGCCATTTATTTGATGGATAAACAGGATTTCCTATACCTCAGCGGTTTAATAATCGGGATTTCTGTTATTCTTATTTATATCCTCACAAACCGCCGGCGAAAAATTTCGCCACCAGCGGAATAAAACCTGTTTACCAGCCTTATAATTAAAGGATTACTGAACCCAACTGTTATTTTAATTGCCCGCCTTTTTCCTATTGAACTTATCCCTATTAAAAATGTTCTACTGGCATAAGATATTTCTAACTAAAAAAAAATTCAAAAATGGAAGAAGAAAAAGGATTACACATGCCGCGAATTGGCGATGATGCCCCTGATTTTAAAGCAACCACAACACATGGTCCTATTCAATTTTCAGAGTACAATAAAGATAGCTGGGTGATTTTATTTTCGCACCCTGCCGATTTTACACCGGTTTGCACTACTGAAATGAGTGGATTTGCTACCCGCAGCAATGAATTTAAAGAACTGAATACAAAGCTGATGGGATTAAGTATCGATAGTATCCACGCGCACGTTGCCTGGGTAAACAATGTGAAAAAAAACACAGGGGTTTTGTTCAATTTTCCGATTATCGCCGACCTCGATATGAAAGTGGCCAAACTGTACGGGATGCTTCAACCTAATGAAAGCGACACCGCAACTGTTCGCGCTGTATTTATTATCGATCCGGCAAAAAAAATCAGGCTCATTATGTATTACCCGCTGAACGTCGGCAGGAATATGGACGAAATCATCAGGGTTTTAAAAGCGCTGCAAATTACCGATAAACACAAAGTTGCCCTTCCGTTAAATTGGCAGCCAGGTGAAAAGGTAATTGTTCCGCCGCCAAAAACGATTGAAGAAATGGAAGAACGGGAAAAGAGCGACTATGAAATGGTTGATTTTTACCTGGCAAAAAGAAACTTATAATTTCGTTTTCGACACCTTTTATTTTGACAGGCTGCAACATTTTGATTGCAGCCTTTTTTGTTTGTTGAAGGGATTACCCGCGAAATCCGGGATCACATTAAAAAGTTGTGGAGAAATAAAATTGGTTACCAGGCGAGAAGATTTGAAGAACATCGATCAACGATTTTAGATTGCAGAAGTCAACTCCCGGAACATCAAAATTGACCTGAAATTTAAGTTTCCAAAATCATAATCTAATGTTTAGTTAACGCTGACATGTCTCACGACGATGTCAGGTCCCGAAAAAACTAACGAAGCATAAAACGGTTTTCGCTCCACAAGAATATCAGTTGATCCTTTGTCCCTCTCCGCTTTGGAGAGGGAAAGTCACGGCCCGCCGGGACAGGGAGAGGTAGCAAACACCAAAAAATCCGTCACAGGTATAACATATTGGCTTGAACCATTCTTGGATCACATTAAAAAGTTGTGGAGAAATAAAATTGGTTACCAGGCGAGAAGATTTGAAGAACATCGATCAACGATTTTAGATTGCAGAAGTCAACTCCCGGAACATCAAAATTGACCTGAAATTTAAGTTTCCAAAATCATAATCTAATGTTTAGTTAACGCTGACATGTCTCACGACGATGTCAGGTCCCGAAAAAACTAACGAAGCATAAAACGGTTTTCGCTCCACAAGAATATCAGTTGATCCGAAATGCGGCCCGGGGAAGTGAAGAAATTGAATGGCCGTTTTTTTCGAAGCGCACATCCCGGAACTTCGTATGATTTACAAATTGTAGTTTTTCGATTGCACTTCCGGCAAATAAAAAGCCGTTTCACAATTTGCGAAACGGCTTGCTATAATTATTTTATTGACAGCGCTTATAAAATAGCTTTGCACGCATCCATTAATTTCTGTGCATTTTGATTGGATGCATCAAGTTGCTGTGCTTTCTCCAGGATATCAACCGCCTGGCTGAACTCTTTTTTTGCTTTTTCTACTTCAGCAGTATATGCTTCGTCGGTTGTTTTTAAACTTCCGTCGCTGATTTTCTGATTCGCTTCGGTAATAATGGCTGCCCCTTTTTTATAAAGTTCATTGGCTTCCGAAACGTAAATATTTGCAAGAGAGCTGGTTATTTTTTCATCGTCCGGGAATTTTTTTGCACCTTCTTCCAAAGTCGCTTTATATTCTTCGTCTTTATTCTGCTTGTTTAGAACAACCGCTTTGTAATAAAGTGCAGTTTCCGGTTTATAATCGTTTTCAACTGATTTCCCAAACAATTCAACAGCTTTGTCGAGCAAGTTTCCGCGATAGGCAGCAATGGCTGCATTATATACCAACGCATCGGTATCACCGTCTTCTGACGTTTCTACAGCTTTCTCGAAATTCTCGACTGCTTTGTCGTATTCTTTGCTATCGTTATATATAAGTGCTTTATATTCATATGCTTTTGAAACATTTGCTTTAGCATCAATCGCTTTATCAAAATATTTTAAAGCACCTTCCTTGTTGTCAGATTTATAGGCTGCATAACCAACATTAAAATTGATGGATTCATCAACCTGAACATCACCCAAATTACTCATCGCCTCATCGTAAAGGGTATATGCTTTGGCATAATCCCCGGCTTTCAACGCCTCATTTGCCTGGTTTATTTTATCCGCCGCGTCCTGCGCAAACGAACTCACCGTCCAAAAGACGGCCAACATCAATAATACAACTCTTTTCATCATTTCTTACTTTTAAGGTTTTATAATTACTTTTTAATTTTTTGCTTCTTTTTCCGGTGCAACACCAAAAATAACAATTATGATCTAAATTCCTAAAAGTTATTTTTTGTGAATCGTGGTTTGACTGAACCTGTTTGCTTCCTCAAACTTCCTGCCATATTCGGGGAAAATCGTTTCCGGTTTTTATTCTCAATTTTAACCAACTAAGGATTAAACATTTCGGGGTTCCAAAAGTTTAAAATGTTTTTTATAAGTTGAATGCTATTTTTCGATTCCCGGTTATCGGGCTCCAACCGTAAAACCTTATTAAAGGCGTTGAGCGAGCTGCCCCATCGTTGAAATTTTTGCTCTATTATTCCTTTCGTCATCCAGTAATCCGTTGTATTTTCAGGTTGAATTTGAATAAATAATTCAGATGCTTCCTTTATTTTGTCCTCCTTCAGTAGCTGAGTTACCTTTTCCAGTTTATTGTTAACCATGGTTTTTAATTAAAGCCTGAACAAAGCGGGCTAATTGGGTTGAAAAGTTAAAAACCAGTTCGCGCGAGTTTTCCATGGCTTTTTCCAGCGACATGCTTTCATTCATCATGCTGAAAATTCCGTCGAATGCTTCTGCCGCTTCCATGCTTACGCTTCCGCCGAAAGCGATAACCGGTTTTCCATATTTACGTGCAGTTTTTGCCACTACCGCAGGCGCTTTGTCGCTGAGCGTCTGACTATCGATTTTGCCTTCGCCGGTAATCACCAAATCCGCCCATTTTACGTGAGTTTCAAAATTGAGTTGTGAAAGGATAAAATCGGCTCCGGGAACAATTTCAGCATTAAAAAATGCCAGCAGCGGGAGTGCTATTCCTCCGGCCGCTCCTGCTCCGTTCAATCCTGCCAGTTTTTTACCGCTCATTTCTTCCAGCAGTTCCACCCAGTTCTTCAGCCCTTTTTCGAGATTTTCAACCATTTCAGGCGATGCCCCTTTTTGCGGTCCGAAAACAGCGGCCGCACCATTTTTCCCAAGTAACGGATTGGAAACATCGCTTATAATCTTAAAGGAAACATGAACCGGATAACCGGTTTTTTTAACATCTTTAATTCTTCCCAGATTTCCGCCGTTTCCCTCCAATTCCTGTCCTTTTTCATCGAGCAATTTAAAACCCATTGCCTCCATCATTCCCGTTCCACCTTCCACCGTTGCGCTTCCGCCAATTCCAAGAAAAATCTCATGACATCCATTGTTGATTGCATCGGTTATCAACTGGCCCGTACCAAACGATGATGTCTTCATCGGGTTCAATTGATTATTTTTCAACAATTTTATCCCCGAAGCGCCGGCCATTTCGATAACGGCTGTTTTGCCTGCCACGGCATAACTGGCTTTTATCTTTTCCCCCAGGGGCCCTGCAACTTCAATTTGAACTTCTTTGGCATTTAAAGCCTGCGCCAAAACAGCACCGGTAAAATCGCCACCGTCGGCTACCGGAATTTTGCGAATGTTGAAATTTCCCGAGACTTCAAGAAACGCCTGTTCAACGGCATCGGCAAAATCGAAAGCATTCAGGCTTCCTTTCATGGAATTCGGTGCAACTAATATATTCATTGTTAAATCTTTAAATGGAATTGAAATTATTTCTCGCCGCGGGTAACCGAAACCACACCTTTTACTTTTTTCATTTTATGAATTAAAAATTCAAGATGATCGGTATTATAAACCAAAATTTTCAGAATCCCTTCGAATTTTCCTTTATTCGAATCGATGTGAATTGAACGTAAATGCGCTCCCGCGTCTTTCGAAATGATGTACGAGATTTCAGAAACGATACCTTTTTCATCGGTTCCTGATACATAAATGGACGTAAGGAAAGAACCGGGACTGATGGTGTCTTTCCACTTTGCCTTTATGATCCGGTAAGGAAACCGTTCTTTCATTTGCGGTGCGTTCGGACAGGTATTCCGGTGAATTTTAATGCCGTCTTTTATGGTTACAAATCCAAAAACCGGATCGCCAAAAACCGGATTGCAGCATTTCGCCAGTTTGTGGTTAATGTTTTTCAGGTTGTTATCGATGATGAGGTATTCATCTCCAGCTTCAAAAGTTAAATCCTTCACTTCGCTTTTCGGAAGCAACTCCTCCATTTTGAATTTGGTGGATTCTTCTTCTTTTTCTGTAAACAAAGCTTTTACATCGAGCGGTTCGATTTTTCCCTCGGCCAATTCATAATAAAAATCCGCTGCCAGTTTAAAATCATATTTTTTCAGAATTTTCCGGATTGCTTCATCGTTCAGTTCAATTTTCCAGTTTTTAAATTTCCGGGTAAGCATTTCGCGGCCGTTGGCAGCCTGAATTTTACGTTCTTCATTCAAACTTGCTTTTACGCGGTTTTTTGCTTTTGATGTTTTTACAAAATCGAGCCAGTCGATTTTTGGTTTTTGGTTATTGGAAGTATCAACGGAAATTTGATCGCCGTTTTTGAGTTTGTATTTTAGCGTTACTTTTTTGCCGTTTACCATTCCGCCCACACATTTATCGCCCACATCAGAATGAATTTCATAGGCAAAATCGAGCAACGTGGCGCCAGCCGGCAATTTCTTCAAATCGCCTTTTGGAGTGAACACAAAAATCTCTTCGCTGTAAATGTTCATCCGAAACTGGTCGATGAAATCCACGACGTTCAGTTCCGGATTTTCAAGGATTTCCCGGATTCCGGTAAGCCATTCATCAAAACCGGAGCTTTCTTTTCCGCCTTTGTAGCGCCAGTGTGCTGCAAGTCCTTTTTCGGCGACTTCGTCCATGCGTTTGGTACGGATCTGCACCTCCACCCATTTTCCCTGCGGCCCCATAACAGTGGCATGCAACGATTCGTACCCGTTTGATTTCGGGATGGTAATCCAGTCGCGCAGCCGTTCCGGATTTGCCTGGTATTCCTCGGTAACCACTGAATATACGGTCCAGCAATCTGATTTTTCGTTTTTAGGTTTCGAATCGAGAATGATGCGGATTGCAAATAAATCCATTACTTCATCGAACGAAACATTTTTTTTCTGCATTTTATTCCAGATGGAAAACAGCGATTTTGTCCGCGCCTTCATTGAAAAACTGAATCCTTTTTCTTTCAGCGTTTTTTCTACTGGCTTTACAAATTCAGCTACAAAATTTTCGCGTTCTTTTTCAGTTTCCTTTAGCCGGTTTACAACGTAGCTGAAAGCTTGCGGATTTTGGTACTTCAGGCACAAATCCTGCAATTCTGCGTTAATGCTGTACAATCCCAGCCGGTGAGCCAGCGGGGCGTATAAGTGCGCTGTTTCGCTGACGATTCGTTTCCGGTTTTTTCCGTCGTAGATGTCCATATTGCGCATCACCTGCAGGCGATCGGCAATTTTAATGATAATCACCCGCACATCGCCGGCGAGCGCGAGCAGTAAATTCCGGTAATTATCGGGATGGAGCTCGACGGTGTCGGTTCCGAGGGTATTGATTTTTGTTATTCCCTCGAGGATAGACAAGACAGAATTGCCGAATTTTTTTTCAATTTCCGCGGAAGCAACCTGTCGTTGAAGACCGGCATACAAAATATTGTGGAGCAAACCGGTAATAACAGAATCAGGTTCGAGGCCAATTTCCATGGCAATAATCGAGGCCACATCCAGCGAATGGTTCAAAATGGATTCTCCGGTGTTAAACTGGTTTTCATCAATCACTTCCTGTGCAAAATGAAAGGCTTTCTGCAAGTTAGCCATCGAATTATCATCCCAGGTTATTTCGCAAAATTCCCTCAAATATTCATATCTGGTGTAAATCTGCTCTTTAACTTCCATGCTTCGTTTTCATTTATTCTGTAATGTTTTAAATCTCTTTCGCTACCCCATAGTAACGTAGGTTCATTTCCTGTTTGCCCCGAACAAAAAAGGCTGCTAAAAGCAGCCTTTGGTTTCATCTGATAGTTCAGTAAAATTTTAACCAGCTGCCTGTGTTGGATCTGTGAATGAACGCTGACGCAATTCCCTGTCGAGCATGAATAAACCATTGCCTTGTCCGTCGATCAACCGCAATGTATCCAGCAATTCTTCGACATTGGCTTCTTCTTCCACCTGTTCGTCGACAAACCACTGTAAAAAATTTTGGGCGGCATGGTCGTGTTCCTCCAAAGCAATGTCAACCAATTTATTAATTAAACCCGTAACATGCCGTTCATGTTCCAGAGTTTGTTCAAAAACTGAAATTATGCTATCGAACTCCGTTGGAACCTGCTCAATGGCTTTTATTTCCACCTTCGCATTGCGTTCGTTTATGTATTTGAAAATTTTATTGGCGTGGGTCATTTCCTCCTGGTACTGGACGTACATCCAGTTGGCAAAACCAGGCAATCCTTTGTCGTGGAACCAGCCCGACATGGACAAATATAACAATGCGGAATGTTGTTCAGCATTAATTTGATCGTTCAGCGCTTTCAGCATTTTTTCTTTTACCATAATTGTAGGTCTTTTAATTTGCTGATAAAAATAAGAAAAACTGAAGAGATAGGAAACAGGCACAACTGAATTTGAACAACCAGGTTCCTCTGCAAAATAAATTTATCAACCAGTCGGACCGTGCCCGGATATTCCGTAATAATTTTTCGCAATGGTTACAGGGCAACAACAGCGTCTTATTTTTCTGATTTCCTGATATAAATCATCCTTTACAAATCCTTTTTTAACAAATACTTTACAAAAGAATTTGAACATGTATTTATGATATTCGAAAGTTTTGAGGGGCAAACAATTTTTTATATTTGCGGCCTCAAATTAGTAACCCGTTTTTTAACCGGAAAAAGCATGAAAAATATCAGATTTATAAGCGCCGCCGAAGCAGTAAAAGTAATCAAATCGAACGACAGGATACACCTTCACAGTGTTGCCGTTACGCCACATCCGCTGATTAAAGCCATGTGTGAACGCGGGCGGAACAAAGAGTTCAGAAACGTGCGCATACAACACCTTCACACCGAAGGTTATGTTCCTTACGCAGAGCCTGAATTCGAAGGAATTTTTCAACTGGAATCGTTTTTTGTAGGCGCCAATGTGAGAAAACAAACGCAGGCTGGTTATGCCGATTATATTCCTGTTTTCCTGCAGGAAACCCAACGTTTGATCCGGGAAGGCTACCTGAAGGTGAACGTGGCGATGATTCAGATTTCGCCGCCCGACAAATTTGGTTATGCATCACTGGGAACTTCAGTTGACGCCACTCTGGCAGCCGTTGAAAAAGCAGATACGGTAATTGCCATTGTTAATCCGAACGTGCCGCGTGCTTTTGGCGACGCAATGATTCATACAAACGAGATCGATCTTTTTGTGGAAGATGAAAGTCCGCTAATTACAGCAGAACCGGGGCCAATTAGTGACAACGACAGAAAAATAGGCCGTTACGTTGCCGAATTGGTGGAAGATGGCGCCACTTTGCAAATGGGAATCGGAGCTATTCCGAATGCGGTTTTGTCGATGCTGGGAAACCATAAGGACCTTGGCGTTCATTCCGAAATGTTTGCCGATGGAATTTTGCCGCTGGTAGATAAAGGGGTTATAAATGGCAAAAACAAGAAAATAGATAAAGGCAGGTTGGTTGCCACTTTTTTGATGGGCTCCAAAAAACTGTACGATTTCGTCGACGACAATCCCGGCGTTTCCATGCTGGATGTGAAATATACCAATCGTGTGAGCGTAATTGCCAAAAACCCGAAAGTTACCGCAATTAACTCCGCACTTCAGATTGACATTACCGGTCAGGTTTGTGCCGATTCAATCGGTACCAAATTTTATTCCGGCGTTGGCGGGCAAATCGACTTTTTGCGTGGCGCTTCGCTTAGCCGCGGTGGTAAACCAATTATTGCCATACCGTCGGTTACCAACAAGGGTATCAGCAAAATTGCCCCGATTCTGACTCCCGGAGCGGGCGTTGTGAGTACCCGTGCAAACATTCACTGGCTGGTAACCGAGTACGGCGCGGTGAATCTTTACGGTCGTTCAATGCAGGACAGGGCAAAACTGATAATTTCCATCGCCCATCCGGATCACCAGGAAGAATTGGATAAAGCGGCTTTTGAACGTTTCGGGCCTCATTTCCATTTCGTTTGGGATGAAGAATAGTAACAATCCAACATCATTTTAATAAAATTGCAAGGCAGACGCAGCTCTGCCTTTTTTTGTCCTTTTTTGTAATAAAAATAAGTACACTTGCATTCGCAAAATATTTTTCGAAATGAAGATAACACACATTGAACATATTGGAATTGCAGTTAACAGCCTTACCGAAGCCATTCCGTTTTACGAAAACATGCTGGGACTGAAATGTTACGCGCTTGAAGAAGTAAACGACCAAAAAGTGAAAACGGCGTTTTTTATGGTTGGCGAAACGAAAATCGAATTGCTTGAATCCACCGATCCGGAAGGGCCGGTTGGAAAATTTATTGAGAAAAAAGGACCGGGGATACACCATTTGGCGTTTGCTGTGGACGATACCAATCAATCACTTTCGGAACTGGAAGAAAAGGGAGTGCGGCTTATCGATAAAACATCGCGAAAAGGCGCTGAAGGTTTGGAAATTGGATTTCTGCACCCGAAATCATCGATGGGTGTTCTAACGGAGATTTGCAGCAAAAAAGCCATGAATAACCTTTTGCTTACGAACAGGAACGGCATAATTAAAGTTTTCCGTAATTCTACTTTAACACGTTTGAAAAATCCACCTGTTTTCACCCTGGGATCCCTCAAGGGAACAGGTAGATTTTTCTGATTGCACCCTTTAGGGCGGGGTAAACAAGAAGAAAAATCGTATTTCATTATTAATCTGTTAAAGTAGAACTAAAAATTATCAGAAGATATTCGAGTTGTATTTAAGCCGGTTCAACTTTTGAGAAAACAGAAATTGAAGATATATTCGAACCTGTTTTTAAAATTTCGACAAGTATGCATTCATTAATTGCACCTGGCAATCATTTGATTTTGTTAGTTATTATTACCGGAGCCGCGGCTTTTGGTATTTACTCCGAACATAAACATTGGTTCGGCAAAATTTCGGGAATCCTGGTGACCATGATTTCCATGTCGGTTTTATCCATGACAGGTGTCATTCCCGTAGCTTCTGACCCAACCGTAAAGGTGGAAATATATTCCCTGGTTTTCGACTATTTCATACCGGTTGCCATTCCGTTAATGCTGTTTAGTTCGAACCTGGTAAAAATAATTCGTGAAAGCGGAAAATTATTGCTTGCCTACATCATTGGCGCAATTGGGATTGTGTTGGGTTGTTTCCTCGCATTTCATTTAATCGACCTGGGACCGGGAAGCGGAAACACCGCCGGTGTTATTGCTGCCACTCTCATCGGCGGAAGTGTGAATTTTGTCACTACTGCGGAGATATTGAATTTCAGCACCAATCCGCTTTTTACCGCAACACTTGCCATCGATAATTTTGCGGCCAATTTATATGTTTTGCTGCTTTTCCTGGTGCCATCAGTAAGTTTCCTTTCGTTTTTTTTCAGCAAACGAAAAAATGATACCGAACAGGAAAGCACGCCGGTCAACGAACAGGAGAAGACAAATGAAATTACGCTCGAACGATTTGCAATTGCTTTGTTTGTTGCCGTGCTTGTTGCAGGCGCCGGAACAGCAGTTTCGCCGTTTTTCCAGAAGCTTTTTCAAACTGAACTGAACCTGAGTATCCTGATAATTACCATCCTTTCCATTGTTGTGGCCAATCTCTTCCCAAAATCGTTAAAAAAACTGGAAGACACCGCATTTTCCATCGGATTGTGGATGATGTATATGTTTCTTGCAGTAATTGGCGCGGCTACCAATTTGCGTGATATTCTCCACATTGGTTTGCCGGTACTTGGTTTTTACCTCACCATTATGATTTTTCACTTCGTGTTTCTGCTTGCACTGGCCCGTTTGTTTAAACTGGACGTTTATGAAGTGATTGTTTCTTCAGCAGCAAACATTATGGGGCCTTCGGTGGCGGCGCCGATGGCTGCATCGCTGGGACAAAAAAAACTGGTTACACCCGGTATTCTGACCGGAATACTGGGATATATTATCGGAACTTTTATTGGTGTTTCGATTGCGTTGTACCTGAGCTAGAGAATGCTTATGATTTTTATGTTTTACATTCTGAAGGATTTTCTAAAAATGGCCGCCAAAATTCCATAAGCTGATATGTAGTTCTGCCATATAAAATGGCATCTCCCTGACCCAGTAGTTCCGTATAATGTTGATGTATCTCTTCATCCGGTAGTATTGCCGTATGGTCGCAAAAACGGTCAAGTGTAATATTGATTGCTGCAATTACTTTTTGCTTATATTTTTTAGTTTATGACAATTTGTGCTTACGCCGAAGCTTCAGCATAGACGCTGCGGCTCTTCCAATACCTGTTTCAAAGATAAGCTCATCCTTCGAAAAGTCGGCAACATGAAACAACTATTAGCTAACTCCTTTGCTGCGCTAAAATTTCTACGTTTGATTTTTACCGGGATGTAGTTCAACACCGACTCATCGCCCGATCATGCCGACCGCTCAGAGTGCTATTTATTATGGGCTGAACTTTATTCATTTCAATATCGTTTTACTTTCTTTTCCACAGATTCTTCCAATGTCAGTAGAAACACCGCATGTAAAAAAGGAAGGTTACGCTTTGCCGGATTGGTAAAGGATGTACCATTGGAACCAGGATAATCACAGGGCAACAAAACGTTCTTTGATTTTTTTAAATCCAGGTTAACAGCTAAAAATTCCCTGTTTTGGCTGAACGCGAAAAATATGCAGGCAAACGAACAAAAATTTTACCTTAATAACCCGGGTTCATGCCAAACAGGCAAACTGGTAAAAACAACAGATGAAAAATACCGGAAAGAAAACAAGAAAATCATTCAATCCCCACAGCCGGAACAATTAATAATCAGCGGCTAAGCCCAACACGAATTAAAACACAATTGGGCTTGGCATTTTGAAAGCAGTTACCCCGAAAGAAGGCAGTAGGTTTGCATACTTACCACCTTTTTTCGGGGCCCAACTGTGCCTTAATTCCTAATTTGTTATGCACTGGGCTTTATTTTATTAAAAAAAATCACTATTATCCGACTAATTTGCAAATTTGAGCAAAATGCTCAATAATTGTCTGATAGTCAATTGTTATTGTTTCTATTTCAAAAGTCACCCTCCCCCTCAAAATGCAATTTTTGTTTGCAAAGATGAAGCTGTAAACTCTGTTTTTTTCAAGTATTCACGTTTCGTGCTCCGAAGTAATTCAAAAACATCCAGCAGACTAATCAGATGTATCCTGACCAGGGAGGCCACAACGGAAAAAGCTTTTTTAGTTTGTGCCATTTTTTGGATGATTGTCATTAACAATTGGGCAATTAGCGTACACCAAACCTGCATACGGATGGCATTTTCGTTTTCGCCGTAAAAATAATGAAGCTGGAAATTCTGTTTCATTTTCTTGAACAGGAGTTCGATGCCCCACCGTTTTTTGTACAAAAATGCCACTTCTTCTGCCGTACTTTCCATGCTGTTGGTTATAAACTCAAAATACCGGTTCTTTTCATCCTGGTAACATACTTTTTTCAGGCGAAGCTTTTTCTTCTGTTTTGTTTGCTTTTTTCCGATTTCATCTTCCGGGCAGTATTCGATTTCTATGATTTCTTCGCGCAGTACCATTGCCTTCCCTTTTTCTTTTTGGTGTTCCCGAAGGGTTTCTATAACCGTGTAAACAGCATTCTTTTTAATGCGGGTAACAAAAAATACCGATTTCATTGTCCACAAAGCAAACTGATGGTAATAGTTATAAGCCCGGTCGAACACAACCATGCTATATGAAATCAGGTCCAGCTCTTTCAAAAAATTCTTGTCGTGTACTTTGGCTTCGGTAATTTTAATAAACCGTCCAACTGATTGTACTGCATCAATGAGCATGTGGACTTTTAATCCGCCTTTTTTCTTCCCATCGTTTTTCGGGTTACGGCCAACACCTTTTAGTATATCGCTGAATAACCGGATTGTTGTGGAATCTATCAACAAAACCTCCTTAAAAGTGAGCCCGAAAGTCCGGCTGTCCGATAAAAAACTTTGATAATGGTGTACCAAACTAAAATAAACATCTTCAAAGAACTTATTGTCGCGGTTGCGCATACCATCGCAAGCGGTACTTTTGGCCGGGGCTTTTTCAAGTCCCAGTAAGTTCAGTTTTCCGCTCATAGCCCGGAGCCCCTCACAAATCTCAGTCATCGAGTCGCAGCGGCTTAAGATGCCGAAAAGAACTGTTATCAACTGTGTTTTTGCCTTAAAGGCTTTATAATAATAATCGGCTTTATGCTTCTTTACCAAACCGCTTAAATTGATTCCGTCAATCAAATTTATAACCTGTTTGAAAATCGGCTGTCCGACAAATTTTATTTCTGTATTTTTGCTCATGTTGTAAAAAGTTTCCCAAAACAAATTTACAACATGGGGCCAAACCTTCGGGGAGTAGCCCTTACTTTTATTTTTTTAGTCGTTCAGTAGTGAAAAAAAATTTCAATCGTATAAAGCATTTATTTCATTTTCAATTTCTTTCAAATTTTTCCCATTTGAAAGGATGTCTTTTTCTTTGATTAGAATCTCCTCCCAAGTAGTTTTGTATTTATTTACACTTCTTTTGAATTTAAGTAATCTTCTTTTAAGTATCTTTGGATACCAAAACCATAAAACGGATGAAATAGTTATTACGACTATTGTCCAAATAATTTTAAACCCAATAGAATCCAAAAACAATTCTGAGCTTTTGTCAATAGTAATGAATACAAAAAAGATTGAAAGTACTATTGCGATAAAAGTAGAGAATGTATTGCCTTGTACGGAGAAAAAATCTCTGCTTTTATTTTTTGGTATGTTTAGTAAGAATTCCCAGAATCTTTCTTCTTTTAAAACTTTCTCATTGTATTTAAGATAATTCCCAATCCTCCGGATACCAAAATTCTCACCAATTATGTATAAATCAAACATAATAGAAACAAATGGCACAAAGTAGATTAAAAATTTAAAGTATTCGATATTTTTTATTTCCATGGAAATACCGCTTAATCCCATAAGACTAATGATGAAAATCAGCTTTTGAATAGCAAATTTGAACCGAATATTTTGCGTTTCATTTAATTCCTTTCGTAAGGAACTGAAAAAATTATTTTCATTCATATTTATCTATTTTAATCAGTTTAATACAGTCTCTTTTGTATTAAGAATGTTTTCTTCAGCCTTGTGCATAACGGTTGGTACATGTTGCCGGGGCGGATTTCGGAGAGCGTTCCTGTCCGATAGGACAAGGAACTGCGATGCGAGAATCCCTGCCTGCGGTAGGCAGGCGCAGTTGGCGCACACCAAACCCCGCCCTGCAATATGTACTGTGTTAACGCCTGGCTTTTATTTTTGTATCATGCTTTCAATCATCGAGATGAAATCATTAACTGGTTCAAAATAAGGTTCTACATTGTCTTTGTGAAAATCGGATAAATCGTCATAATCTCCTTTTTGTCTCCAAGTAAACAATTGAGAATACATTTTACCGTATTTTGAGTCAATCTTACCAGTCTTAATGAAATACTCCGAGAAGTTTGATTTTGCTCCGTTGTGGGTTGTTGGTTTTAAGTCAGAGTAGAGTAGAAGAGCCATTACTGCATAATAAGCGGCATAATACAATCTGTTAATTGTCGAATTCCATTTTTCCCTTTCTGCAAGAATTGATGCATCGTCATAGGTGTCTTTTGCTCTGGCAATTCTATAATTAATCAAATTATTTTTTGTTCCGGTCATTTTAGTCTAATTCCTTCTTTTTGGATATTTTCGTATAACGGAGTAATCGAGTAGTTTGAGTTCCAGTCATTTTTTGAATAAATCAATGGCGAAAAAATTTCTCCTGTTTTTAATTCCAATTCATAGAATTCGTCCATGAATTTAGTCTCAAAGTCAAACGACACATTTGCAGAATTGAGCAGAATCAACAAATCCCAATCGGAAAGTTTTTTTGCATTTCCACGTGCTTGGGAACCATACAAATAAACTTCTGAATCAGGTGCATTTTTGTCAACGACCATTTTTATCATCTGTAATATTTGCTCTTTTTTACTCATAAAACAAAGATAATGATTTTTGATATAGTGTCTGTTTGTTTTTTTCAAGCTTGGCGTACCGGGTAGCTTACGCCCCCTAAGAACTGTACGTGCGACTTTCACCGCATACAGCTCAGGCACTTTAAAGGCAATCACGGCGAAGTGACACCCGGCTGTTATTACTATTTTTATTTGACATAAATGTAGTAATTTGTTTACATTCTTTGGCTAAATCTTCTCTCCATTTAGTTCTCTGAAAGAAGTATCTGTCATATTCTGCCAGATAAGGGTTGGCATGAGCTTTCACTTTTACATGATACTGGATAGGAACATACGCAATGCGGTACAAACGAGTATGTTCGATACCTTTAGGAGTAGTTCTCTGGTCTGTAAAATGATTGTCGTGAAAGTACCGGTGGTATATCCACCAACGGTTTTTATTCCCGTGTTGGTATTTAGCCCATCGTTTAAGTTGCCAATAGATGAAAGTCCCCAGCCGCGCAAAAGTGCGTTTTGAGCAAATGCCTTTGTGATAATTTGACCAACCCCTGATTACAGGATTAAGTATTCGTATCAAGGCATGAGCCGGAATGCCACGGTTTTCTCTGAACAGTTTTTTGATTTTATCTTTGAACGATGTCGCTTGTGTTGCCAAAGGGGTTCTTTAAGGTGCGGTATTTCGGTATTTTTTCCAGCCGTTACCGGAAACAAAATATTGAAACTGCCCGGAAGCTCCTGGCTGAAGAGGCTGAAACCAAAAAAGAAGAGGCTTTGGAAGATGGCTGCCAGATTTTGGAAAAACAGGATACGGTGTGGAATGAAATCCTTGAACTTATTAAAAAGCACCGCCAGCCCAACTGCCCGGCATGTAAAAAAGGAAGATTACGCTTTGCCGGATTGGTAAAAGATGTACCATTGGAACCAGGATAATCACAGGGCAACAAAACGTTCTTTGAACCTTTTTTAAAACCAGGTTAACAGCTAAAAATTCCCTGTTTTGGCTGAACGGGAAAAATATGCAGGCAAACGAACAAAAATTTTACCTCAATAACCCGGGTTCATGCCAAACAGGCAAACCGGTAAAAACAACAGATGAAAAATACCGGAAAGAAAACAAGAAAAACATTCAATCCCCATAGCCGGAACAATTAATAATCAGCGGCTAAGCCCAACACGAATTAAAACACAATTGGGCTTGGCATTTTGAAAGCAGTTACCCCCGAAAGAAGGCAGTAGGTTTGCATACTTACTGCCTTTTTTCGGGGCCCAACTGTGCCTTAATTCCTAATTTGTTACCTGCTGTGTTTTATTCTTTTTCAATAGAACTACTTCATTTTCAATTTTAGCACTGACCTGATTTTGTTTTTCGGGTCGGCAAAAAGCGGTGGGAGACAGGCAAGCTCTTTTGCAATTTTTGGTTTCAGCGTTGGCTTGTGCGAATTGCAAATGTGCTTGGCTGTGTGGGCTGGTTTAATTTGTCAATGTGCAATTTGTGCAATTATTGTGCAATTACACATTTTTTAAAATGTAATAAGCTCCAGCTCCCTTTTGTCCACTACTTTCCAACAAATCTTTATTCACTAACTCAGTAAGGTCATTACTTGCTGTGTTTCTTGAGCAATCATTTATACTTTGATACTCACTATTCGTAATCTTGCCTTTTTCTTTTAAGTACTTCAAAGCTTCAATTTGTCTCTTATTCAATCCAAGAGATTCAAAATAATCAATGTTGAAATTATCTTTTCTAAACTCCACCCAAAAGCCCGACATGTCGTAATAAAACTTGGGTTGTGGAATTCCAAATTGAATACATTCGTTAATTATCTTTATCGTTCCTCTTCCCCAGGATTCAATATACCCACTTCTGAAAAAAGCATTTGCAATGTCTGGATTGTAAGGTTTCGATGGATGTTTGGTTAATAGCTTTTCAATTGTCCAGTTTTCAGGTAATTGTCCTTCATTCCAGAAAATCAATTTATTGTCATACACACTAATTTGGATTGGAACCCCGCCAGAATAATCTTTGTGAGAAACGGCATTTAAGAGTGCCTCTCGAACAGCATTTTTGGGATATTCATATTTTTCAATCCTGTTTAAACCTTCATAACTTATTGATGATTTGATGTATTTGGTAAAAAGCAAGTCCATTGTTTTTTCAACCTGTTCAAAGATGTTTCCCGTAATTTCATCCTGAAATTTCAATTCATCGTCAGTCTCGAAATATCCAATTTTAATAAAAGCTCCTGTAATATATTTAGTTGGTTTGGGATGAAATAAAAGAATTGCTGCTCTTTTTAAGTATATATTTTCAACCAATTGTAAGTTGTCCACTAAATCTTCATCTGAATCCGTCAAAACATCATCTTCAATCCGTTGTGCTTTAACCGCTTTTTTTCTAAAAAAATCAAAGGTTTCTTTCTTTAAATCGGCAATTGAAATGTTTGGAACAGGAACACCATCCCACCGCTTTCCTTTGCGTTCCAACATAAATTTATCGAGTGCTGCACCTTTTAATTCCTGTTTGGTGCTTCCACTACGATAATGATATTGTCCTTTGTAATTGACAGGATTCGGATAAGGTTCTACATTTATTTCAATGAACTGCTTTTCATCTTCGTTCATTAAATTAATATCGCATACAATCCCCAAATTGGTAACAATTTTATTGGGCAAGTCGTCCATCAATCTTTTAGCATTGTCAATACCAACAATCTCGCCTTTATCGTTCTTGCCAATGTAAATTTTGCCTCCTTGTGCATTTGCAAAACCGCAAATCCATTTCAGGTATTCATCACGCCAACTTTCTTTCCATTCTATGTTTTGTTGTTCCTGCATAATTACAAATATACACCTCTTTCTTTTTTAGTTACTTTCAACTAATTTGATATTACTAATTAGGTCAATTGCTGATTCAAAATCAAAATATCTTTCTTTTAAAATTTCACATTTATATTTCATTGGTAAGTAGTTTCCCCACTTTGAAAAAGAAAGTAATGATTCATTTTCGTCAAGTGTTAATTTCAGATATTTATCAATTTCACTATAAACCTTATTTGTTTTTGAAACCAATTCATCAAAACCAGAGATATTAATATGCAATTCCAATGAACTTTCATGGTCGCTAACAGAGACCTCAAAACCAGCCAAATGAATTAAAAATTGTAAGCTTCTGTTTATTTTTGTTCCTGTAAATGTATAAATGACGATTTTACTATCTTTATCAACAACGGGTTTATCATGTTCAAAGTCAATTATTTGAAATCGTTTAAAATCATTTCTTAATTCTTCCAAAACAGAGTTGCTATTTTCATCAAGTTCCTGATATACTTCATCGCTTTTTAATATTCGTAACATTTCTTCCCTGATTTTGGAATGGATATTTCCACCTCCACCAAAAAACATTGGTTTTTTACCATCCCTCGCAGGTGTTACGATAATCTTTCCACCCTTAAAGTCAATCTCTACTATTTTCCAGATTTTTGCAGCAAGCAAAATATTTTCATCAATTTTTATTTGAGGAGAGAATGGTATATTTCCTATACTTTTCCCTGAATGAATTACTTTAAAATTTGGTTCCGTTTTAAACACACTGTAAAACTCTCTGGTATTTACGATTTTTTCACCTTCAATTCCTAGTATTAGTTCATGTTGTATTAATTCCAAATAATCAGATTTTAAAGCTTCCTTGATAATAGGGTCTAATTCCTGTTCTTCGATGAATCGAAAAGCGTAATTGTTTTTTAGTCTCCTAATTAATTCTTTTCGGGAACACCCGGATAATTGTTTAACAATTGAGAGTAATTGATGTAATAAAATATCATATGGCTTTTGAGCTGTTTGAATTGGTTCCAGAAAATCAGCTTTATATAAAAGCCAGCATGCTAATGACTGTAGTAAACTCCATCTATCTGTTGCATAAATATTCACAATGCTTTTTTCTCCTTCTCGTCGACCACTACGCCCAATTCGTTGTACAAGTGAAGAAACTGAATGAGTTGAATCAATCTGGACGATTTTATCGACTGTTCCAATGTCAATCCCAAGCTCCAAAGTGGATGTACAGGAAATACAAAAGTTAAATCGTTCGTTATCTTTTGCAAAGTGCTCAATGCTTTCACGTATCTCTTTATCAACTGATGAATGATGTGAGTAATAGAATTTATGCCCGTTTACTTTATCCGATATTTTTCGAAGTTTAACTGCCACTTCTTCAGTTCTACCCCTGCTGTTAGGGAAGATTAAAACTTTATGGGAACATGTTTCCTTATATAAATCTTTAAGTAAATCCAGTGATAATTCAGCAGTGCTATTGAAGAAATATTTGAATTTTGCTAGTGTTTCCTTTTTTGACCTGTCAAGTAAGACTTTCGTGTTTTCGATATCTCCGGTTAACCGTTTGGCTTCAATATAATTTTTATCTCCAATTGTTGCAGACAATCCAATGGTTATGATTCTTGCTTTATTTACTCGTTGAATTCTCGATAACAAGGACATTAACTGCAATCCTCTGTCAACTCCTAAAAACGAGTGTATTTCATCAATTACGATGTAATTGAGGTTCCCAAACAGTGTTGAAACATTGTACGGTGCGTTTACAAACATCGCTTCCAATGATTCGGGAGTTATTAAAACTATTCCATTTGGATTTTTAATAAGACTGGTTTTTAAAGATTTTTTGGCTTCACCATGCCACTTGGTAACTGCAATTTCAAGGTCTTTACACAAATCCTCAATTCGGTAAAACTGGTCATTAATCAGTGCAATTAAAGGCGAGATATAAAGTACCTGAACACCAGTTTTATTAAAATCGGCTTTTGATAAAATTGGTAAAAAGGCAGCTTCTGTTTTACCAGAAGCCGTTCTGGATGCAAGGATGTAATTATTATCCGTTGAAATAATTTTGGAAATTGCAGCCGCTTGGATGGGACGTAAGGATTCCCAACGTTTATCGCGAATATATTTTCGTATTGGTTCGGATAATAAGTTGTATGACATTATAATTCTTCTATTGAATCAAGAACACTTTCATCTGGTCTTTCGTCTGATATTTCAATTTCTGAAATTAAAACATTTTTATCTGCTTCAGGATTTTGTCTCAGAATGCTCAAAATATTCAGGAAATCTCTGATTACTTCACGAGGTGTTAAAAATTCATCAGCTCCTGGCTTGTTAAACATTTCTTCCATGAACAGTTGAATATCATCTTCGGTAATATCAATATTTGCATTGTAATTGACATCAAATATTTCTTTAAGCATTTTAAGCAAAACAAATATTTCATTATGACTTAGCGGCACAAGCTTAATTACTGGCTGAGCCAAATCACGATATTGGGCAGTTTCATATTTGTTTGTTTCTAATCGGGTTTTCAATGCATCATAACTAAACAAACCACGTCTTTCATTTTCTAAAAATTCCTTTGTCCCTGCAAAGTTTATAAAGAGGTTTGATACTTTACCCTGAAAACAATCATTAAAAATGGTCAGTATTTTTTCATAATTCTTAGCCCTCATATTCGCTGTTGAAATCTTGTAAAGGTTAATTGCTTCATCAAGGTTAATCATAAAGCCACTGTATCCCATGCTTACAAACAAACGACTGAAGTTTTTGAGCATGTCGTAATAATTCAAATCATTTACGATTTCACGAACGCCTAAATCCTGCCTTGCTTCTGTTTTTGTCCGGTATTCTCCTTTTAACCATTTAAGGGCACTTCTTCTTAAATACTCATCGTTTTTGATATATCCTTCGTAATATTTTATAACAACCACCCCAAAATCAAAACCACCGGTTTCCGTCACTTCATTTACCGTTTGCATGATATTTCCCTGAATAAGATTCATGTAGCGTTCTTCCCTTATTTCGGTTAATGGGATATTATTGAGTTGAGCAGTTTGAGTTACTACCTGTTCAATCCATTTGTCCAGCAGAGTTGGCAATGCCCCTCCTTCGGGTTTTGTTTGAATGGCAACATTATCCATAATGGCGCTATATAATGCAACCGCTTTTCCATCATTTGAATAAAGTCGGTTTTCGGGTGTGAAATCAGCATTTGCAACAACAAATTTTTGTTTTGTAGCAACAGTGTTTAAAAGATGTAGCATGAAAGACTTGCCGGAGCCAAAATCCCCAATCCAAAATTTCACCATGCTATGTCCGTTCTTTACATCATCAAGTGCTGATGTAAAAGCTTCAATTTCAAGTTTTCTTCCAACTGTTATATGTTGTACGCCAATTCTTGGCACCACACCTCCTGAGAGTGAATTAATAATCGCTGTTGCTTCTTTTGCTTTAATTCTTAATCCCATAATTTATACTGCTATTTCTTTAAAATAAGATTCTTCAATTACATAATTCTCGTCATCTTCTTCTATCAATGGTTCACCATCTAAGTATTCCGAACATGCTTCATTTATACTGTCAATCAGTTGATTTTTAAACATCCCATTGTCTATTGCAAACTTATCAACTTCATCTTGATGAATTGCAAAAGAGTTTGTAATAAATTTCTTCACTAATTCCTCTTGAACTTTTCCCAAACGGATGTCAGCAATAAAAATTGAATTATTGTGTTCAGGAGTTATTATATTAATTTCAATTCCTTCATCATCAAAAGTCTCATCTTTTTGAGAATTGTCGGTTTCAGTTTCCAAATATTCATTCAATAATTCCACTGTTCCATCATGTTTCCGTTCAACTTCTTTAATCTTAGATTTGTCAAGTTGAATCTTTTTTCTTTTTGGAATAAATATTTTTGAGATTTCTCCTAATGCCTTTTCAATATCAGATGTCTCGATTAATTCAGCGATTATCCTTTTAAAATCGTTGATTTGTTCTTGTGACTTAAACAAAGATTTTTGAACCGTTTTTGTAAGCTCCTTATTGTCAAATTTCACTGACTTTAAATCATAGTAAATATATTTCGCATAATATTTTAAGGATTGAACTTTATCGTATTTTGCAATGAATTTTGAAGCCTCAAAAAAAATATTTTCTATGTTTGGATTCTTCTGATTAGTTTCCTCAAGAGCAATAACACCTTCGATAAACTTATCAATTTCATTTTTTTGAAATAAATCTTTAAGGTTTGTAAATTCAGTTTTCCAACGATTAACGTTTTGTGCGTTTAGCTCAATTTGTGTTTCAATATCAGGATTTACAATCTCTCCCTTATATTTATCTACCAATTCGTCAACATGACGTCCAATACGGTTTTCAAATTCACCTTCAAACTCATAATATGGATTGTTACCTACTTTTCGTTTATGTCCATAAAATTCTCTGACAGAGTTTTCAACCCGTTTAAATACAGTTAAATATATTTCGGATTCAACTCGTTGTTTCATGTAGGATTTATCGTAATATCCCCAATATGAATCTGCAATTTCTTTTATCTCGAATATTTTTTCTTTGAAGTAATCAACTTCTTTGGAAATTGAAGTTTTTTCCGGCTTAAGATTTTTATTAAGGTTACTTAGAATAAGTAAGTATTGTTTTATGGTAGCAATACAGCATCCTTCGATTGAAATAAAAACATTAGATGGATTCCAAAATTTATTCAACCAGGCAACCTCTTGTTTATTTAAATCCAGCTTATCTTTATATTGTTTACCTAATTTATAGGCATCAGGGTCATAATCAGAATACCCATGTTCGAACTGGTAACTTGGTTCTTGCAGATTATTTAATTTTTCCAGGGAATAAGAATCTGTCCTTTTTCGTAGCAAGTCCTGCAACGACATTAAAGAATAACTTTTTGTTTTAGGGCAAATCTGTCCTAAAAGTTTAAATTGTTCTTCAAGTAGCTTAATATCCCTATGATTTTCATATTCATTCAAAAAATCAAAATATAGGATGAAAGCATAATTTGTATAACCTTGAATATCTACAAATTCACCGTTTGAAACTTTTTTCTTAAAATATGAATAGTATCTTTTTTGCTCTGGGGATGCATATTTAATCTCATCGTAAGAATAAACATAGGTGTGACCCCAATATGGAGGTTCTAACTGCACTTCGTTATTCTGAACAGGATAATCTATTGACAAATCAAGGTTTTCTGAATTTACATCTATAATATTCTCGTATGTTTTGTTTTTGGAAGAAGCATTTTCCTGCGGATTTAATGCAATTTGTTCTTTATAAATATACTCCTGCATAGAATAATCAAGTGGATATTGCTTTTCTACGTATTCTCTAATCCTCTCATTTGATGCTTTTTTTATAAATGCTTTAGACTTTACCTGTTCTTTATAGGTATACTCTTGCATTGAGTAATCTTCAGGATAACGTTCTGCTGCATATTCGGAAATTTCTTGGTCATTGGTCTGTGACATGTATTTTTTTGATGCCACTTGTTCTTGATAAGTATAAACTTGCATCGAATAGTCATCTGGATATCTATTTTGTGCAAATCTTATTGATTCTGTGTCTTGGAATTTTGACATAGAGATTTTTGACTGTAATTGTTCCTTGTAGGTATATTCTTGCATTTCGGAGTCGTGAGGATATTTTGCTTTAGCATAACTTTTAATTTCCTCGTCTACTGTTTCAGTCATTGATTGGTTTAGTTCACTGTAATCATTTTTAAGAATAGTAATACTATCGTTATATTTTTCTTTTACAATATTTTCATCTTCTTTATTGGTTATGGTAGAAATAGTTGTTTCTGTTTCTTTTGTCTCCGATTCATCAATTGATAAGTCGATATCCTGCGGAATAATATCGAATTCTGAATTGTCAGTTTTGGGTTCCTCCGTAATAGACGTTGAAGCGAGCGGTACATTTATTTGTTTTGTCGATTTTTTGTTTGGTTGACTTTTGATTTTTTGTTTATTTCTTTGTTTTAACAAGTAGTAAACTAAAAAAATGCCAGCCCCAAATCCCAAAATAATTAGTATTGGGATTATGTTATCGGCAATAAAATCAACAATTTTTGCAATAATGAATACAATAAGCCCGAGTAAAATTAATATTGGATGGAGACCATCTTTTTTTCTTGCCATTTCTAAATGTTTCCTAAAACGTAATTAACTCAAATCTCATGTTTATTATTGAAGCATCTCTGTCTGTTTTATGTTGAATAAGATTCACTATAAAATTAGAAGATAATTTTAAGCTTACCAACGTGGAAAAAATTTTGAAACCTATATTTAGCGAAGGATAAAATTGCACTCTTTTGCAAATTTTGGTCAGTGCGTTAGCTTGTGCGATTTGCAAATGTGTGCAATGTGCGTAGGCTTTCCAAACTGTCCCGAAGGGCAGAATTGGGTGAGCAAAACAAAATCTTTTAAATGAGTCCAAGTAAATTATTATATGTTTGTCTTTCTCTGTCAAATTTAGTTTGTTTTTTCTTTTTCAACCTTGCAGGTAACGTTGTAAACGTTTGTAACCGTTTACAAACGGTTCGTGAATTTCGCGGGATTTTTTGGGTAACGGTTCGGTTTTCTCCGGATTGAAAAGGTTCATTTTGGTTTCATCAGATTTTGGTTGACCGGCTAAAAGTAGTAAAAACGGAACAGAGAAGCAATAGTGGGAAGAAGATGTCATTGGTCAATGGTCATTGGGAAAGAGGACGCTCACTGTAGCTGATGTTGGTGACGGGTAAATTGCCCTGAGCGTTTTTAAAGCAGCGGCGCCACAGGATTTTTGTAGAAAATTTGCATCGCGTGGTTTAATGGTGTTGTTTATAATTTAGATTCAAAAATTGAATTTCAAAACAGTTTCCTGGTTTTTCATGCAACACGCTACATCAGAATGGCTGCCTACAAATTCAAGCTCTCCCCCTTCACCCACAAAAACCATTGGTTGTTTTCAGACTCCTGTTTCAGAATGTAAACCTTGTTACCGTTTGATCGTACTTTGTAATAATTTGCCGGAGGAAAGTTGGAATCCTGATTATACTGGTACCAGCGATCCAAAATTTCCTCAATGGTAAAAACATTCGATTCCCAGAAAAACTTTACCGGATACTCATTCGCTTTGTATCCTGAATGACATTCAACCTTTATCGGAATCAGGTCGCGCATTTTTTTGAAATTTAAAACAAACTACTAATCTAACGCTGTTAAGTCTAAAGACATTAATAAATTCTTAGCCATTTGGACTTGTCAGCGTGCAACGCTCCTGACAAAGTCAACATGACAGGAAAAATACTACTGATTTAAAATTCGTTCGATTTTCCGGTTGCCCAAATTTCCCGAATAAACGATTAATGAATACTTCAAAACCAATGGTTGGGCCGGTGAAACCGGAATTGTTTTATTTCCCGGATACGCCGGATTTTGCATGCTGTTTTTTGCCCGGAGAATCCAGGGTTGCGGGTATCCCGGATTAACGGGATTATCGGCAATCACGATGCCTGCTTTGCCACCGTTTTTTCCCATCGAGCCGGAAATATTTACAAATCCGTCTGATTTTACCGAAGTAACTTCAGGAGTTATGTCACCATTCGGTCCGGTAAATTTTACATCATCAGGTAAAACCATCCGCACGGAAAATCCGCTGTAACCTTTTTCATCTTCCGAACCGCCAATAGACAGATTTTTTTCCAGCGCCAACAGCCGAATCTCAAAATCCAGTTGGCGGTAATTACCTGTTTTGGGATGAATGGTTATTGAGGTATTTTCTCTCAGATAAGGAATTTTCCGACCGTGTTTTTTCCATTGATCAGACAACCAGTTTACTTCAGTGTTTAGAACGCCGGTCCCGTCTTTTTTTCTGATAAACTCCACCTCAGATACATTCTGTTCGAAATTTTTTATTTCCCACGGATCGCCAACGCGTTTTCCATCGATCCATACCTGGTGCCATGCCCAGAATATCCCGCGGTGATGCAAATGATCGTCCGGAAAATCTTCGGTTAAAACCGCTCCGTCCACTCCCCACAGCGGATGAATGTAATTGTTGCGAGTGTATTTACCGTTTTTATTTTTGGGTTCCATTTGATAAAAGAACACCTTGTCTCCAGCGTCGGTTATCAGTATTCCGTCATCCGTTTTCTTCATTGAAATTTGCGCGTTTGCAACCAATGTTGTAACCCATATAAAACAGCAAAAAGCATATTTCATTTTTCAATAAGTTTTAATAAACTCCAAAACAGGAGACGGTATAACAAAACAAGCACATACACGATTATTGCCCCCAAAAGAACAATGTGCAACTGGGAAAATAAGTCTTTTAGTCCGTCCTGGTATTTTAGCACAGAAAATAATACGACGGCAAAACTTAAGAGCAGGCAAATTCCGAACAACAAAAATTCATATTTTATCTGCCTTCCTGTATTTCGTTTCTCGTTCATGTTTGAATTATAATTTAAAATGAAGCATATCGTTATTGCGATGTCTGCAGTGTTTAAAACAAGTATTGGCCGGAAAATAATAAAAAAGCTTTGAAAAAAATGAAAGGTATCTGATTAAATGTGGTTTTTAAACAGAAAAAACTCCCCGGCAACTTTCCAGGGAGTTTTTCTGTTTTTTAGATTTATAGTTTAAACCGTTGGTTTCCAGCCCGGGGCATAATCACGGCTCCAAAGCTTCCTGGCGTCGCGGTCGTACATTTTTCCGGTAACATCATCAATATCAAAACTTTTGCCGATGCGGTAAGCTACGTTGGCATAATGTACCATAGCCTGACTCACAGCGCCTTGTTCAATCGGTGAATTCAGTTTATCTTTTCCGCGAATGGTGTTGTAGAAATTCTGCACATGGGTGGTGGTCATATCTCCTCCTCCGCCAAGCGCCGTTCCCGCTTCATTCGATGAAGATTTGCTGTCTTTAATCAGTTTTCCCTTCCGGTCGTATAATTCATATTTTCCACGATCGACAAATACAGAACCATCGCTGCCATAAATAATTGTACCGCGATCGGCGCCGTAGGTATCGTATCCGTTTCGGCTTTTACCATCCCAGTTAATGATTTTATCATCCGGAAATTCAAATGTAGCAAACATGGTATCGTACATTTCCCAGCCATCATTCCGGAAATGACGTTTCGCCGCCTGAACGTTTACGCGTTCCGGATAATCAACCTGCAGCGCCCAGCGGGCCACATCCAATTCATGGGTACCGTTGTTACCGGCTTCTGCCGTACCGTAATCCCAACCATACCAGTGCCAGTTGTAATCCCAGGTTTCTTCGGTATACTCACGCCGCGGAGCAGGCCCCTGGAAAAGTTCCCAATCAAGCCCGGCCGGTACCGGTGCAGGTTTTTGCACAGGCACTTCGCCGCGTGAATTGGTATATAAAGCAAGTGCTTTGTATGGTTTTCCGATTACACCGTTGTGAATTTCATTAATTATTTCGATGGTATGGGCAGATGAACGCTGCTGATTTCCCATTTGTACCACTTTGTTGTACTTTTTCTGAGCTTCAACGATCAGTTCGTTTTCCGCCATATTATGGCTGCAGGGTTTTTCCACATACACATGTTTCCCGCCTTTCATGGCCATAATTGCTCCCGGTGTATGCCAGTGATCAGGAGTTGCAATCATCAGCAAATCAACTTCCGGATCGTCGATAACTTTTCGAACATCGTTTTCCAGCTTTGGTTTATAGTCGATGAATTTGGAAAAATTCTTTGCAGCCCTTTCGCGCTGGCTTTCTCTAACATCGCATAAATAAGCCAGATGAACATTGCTTTCCTTTTGCGAAACCGGTTCGTAATAAGCGCCCAACCGACGCCCCAAACCAATGATCGCTACATTTAACTTCTCATTTGCGCCAATAATGTTTCTGTAACTCCGGGCTGACATGCCCATTGCAGAACTACCGACAGCGACTCCGGCTGCCCCTGCTGTAACTTTCCTTATAAAATCTCTTCTGTTCGAACTCATTTAATTTATTTTTTACATTGTTGCCAAAATTCCCTTAACATAACCCAGCGACTCCATCATTCCCGGCAGCGGATCCTTACCTTCGGCTTCATATTCCAGGGCAAGGGTACCTTTGTAACCAAGCTCGTCTACTGCTTTCAAAAACGAAACGAAATCGATTACGCCGCGGCCAATGATGCAGGTTTGCCCGTCGCTTGATGCTTTTGTTACATCTTTAATATGTACATCAAATACACGATCGAAATAATCTTTTACATCCTGTTCCGGATCGCGGCCAATCCGTTTTGTGTGGCCAATATCGATACATAATCCCATGCGTTTGTCGCGGTTTTTAATTCTTTCATAAGCGCTTTCGGCACTCGGATAGCGTTTATCGCCCGGGCCGTGGTTATGAATGGCAAGTTTAATGTTATAGTCTTTCACTTTTCCTTCCACATAATCAAGCAACTCATGTTCCGGAACACCGATTATGATATTGATGCCGGCAGTTTTGGCATACTCGAATGCCTGATCCACCTCGTCTTTCGAAGTCATGTAAATCACACCCGCTCCATACAGGTCGATTCCCCGCTCCTTACAATCTTCGACAGCCTGTTTAATTTCTTCCTTACTTGAATCCAGAGGAAGGTGCATACTTTTAAACGAAACTTTGCTGACGTTGCAACGTTTTACCATATCCAATGCTTTCTCCCTGGGAAACTCGCGAAGGGAATATGACGCAATTCCCAGATCGAAACTGCGGTCGCCCTTTTTTGCCCCGGCATTGAACACATTGGCATTTGCAAACTGCGGAACTGCGGTTGCCGCGATTCCAAAACCAGCTGCTTTTAAAAAATTCCTTCTGTTTGACATGTTATAAATTTCTTATTTTAATACTTCTGAAATGTACCGTATTGTTATGATCCTGGAGTAAAATCGGGGTTTCTTCCGCCATACCAAAATTTTCATATTTTGCATACTTGCTACGGGCGACCAGCGCTTTGTAAATTTTACTGCCACGTACATATTCCACCACTTTGCGACCATTCAGCCAGTGTTGGACAGTTCCGTCAGGATATATTACAATCCGGCCACGGTTCCATTCGCCGGGACCATTGACAAAACGCCCTTCGGTTTCCGACGGAATTAAGTCGTACAGCGAAGCCATTTTCCTGTTTCCGACAACACCTTCTTTCGCATCCGGATGTTTTTCATCGTCCAAAATCTGGTATTCCAAACCAATGCCGGGACCGTTATTGCCTAATCCGTATTTTACCCCGCTGTTTGCGCCTTCAGTAAAATTAAAATCAAATTTCAATTCAAAAGGGCCGAATTTTTCTTTGGTGACAATGTCCCCGCCCCGTTGATCAGAAACATCCCGGCCGAGTACGGTTAAAACTCCATCTTCAACTTTCCAGCCTTGTTCCGGGAAATCATCGCCGGTAGCGCTTTTCCAATGCTCCGTTGAGTTTCCGTCGAAAAGAAGTTTAAATCCTTGTTCTTTTTCAGCCTTGCTTAAATCGTTCGGTAACAGATTTACTACGTAAACTCCCTGTGCCGGTGAAGGCTTCAGGTTTTCCGTTTTTATGCGGATGTTTTTCCATTTGATCTGGTGCCCCGCCTGTTCTTTGTTATGACCAATGGAATGCACCTGCAGGGCTATAAAACCTTTAGGTGTCATATCGTCGATGACGTGCGCGCATGCCACACCATTTAACCAGGTTTTAATGTTGCTGCCGATGCATTCGATGCGATAATGATTCCATTCATTCATTTTAAAAGCTGACTGAGCCTCCGGATTTAATTCCAGCGGATATAACCATCCGCGACGGGCTTCGTCGTAAATTCCACCGCTCCACGCGCGATCAGACGGATCGACTTCACACTGGTAACCATGCACTCTTCCACTCATATAATCTTCCGTGCTTTCGCTGCGAAACTGGATTCCGGAATTCATGTTTTCCGTTACCAGCAAATCCACTTCAAAAATAAAATCACCATATTCTTTTTCTGTGCGCAGGAATGAATTTGGTGTATTCAAAACCGTTGTCCCTACTATCATTCCATCAACTACGCCATATAGCGCTTCTCCGTTCAACTGTTTCCAGCCGGTCAGGTCTTTTCCGTTAAACAAGTTCACCCAGCCGTCGTTTTGCGCAAACGCTGCCGAACTAAAAATCAAAAGAAATAAGAGTGAATTAACAAGATATTTTTTCATTATTAAAAATATTAATTGTTGGTTTAAATTTATTTCCGTGTACGAACACGACTCCGGCAAATTTAAACTTTTTTTGTAGTGTTATACGATGTTGAACAACAGAAATCCACCGGAATTGTATTTTTGCACCGGTAAAAAAACGGTAACTTTTTATTTCCCAGGTTCTTCAATCCGAAAAAACGAAATTACAATAATGAATCAGAAAATCCGATATTTGTCCTTTTGAATTTACACCATTTGATGCAGCCAATTATCGTTATATCTGTCTATCTTGGAATTATCCTGTTTATCGGATTCTCGTCATTGTTCAAAATAAAAACGCCTGCCGATTATTATGTGGCCGGAAAAAACGCCGGACTTGCTTTTGTTTCAGGAAGTTTGCTTGCCACCATTCTGGGCGGTTCAGCAATTTTAGGAACGATTGAATTGAGCGCAAAAATAGGGTGGCCTGCGGTATGGTTTTTATTTTGTGCTGCACTCGGATTATTTCTTTTGGTTCCGTTGGCAAAAAAAGTCAGACGGTACGGCCGGTTTACCTTGCCCGAACTACTCGGTTTTTTTTATGGAAACAGAGCCCAAACAGTGGCTTCGGCAATTATTCCGGTGGCGTGGCTGGGAATTGTGGCGGCACAGATTATCGCCGCGGCAAAAATCCTTTCCGGTCTCGAAGTTATCAGTTACTCCAATGCAGCAGTTTTGTCAGGTGCAGTATTTATTTTGTATACGCTTGCAGGCGGCCAGCTGAGCATCCTGAAAACAGATTTACTTCAGGCCGTATTAATTATAATGGGGCTTGCGGCGCTTTTTATTCTGTCGTTCCTGAAACCGGAACCGGTTAAACCGGAAATCCTGCAATTCAAATCCCTGTTTAACAGCTCATTTTCCTTGTCCGACCTGTTAATTCTTGTTCTCACTTATTCGGTCACATTTGTGGTTGGACCTGATATTTACTCCCGTATATTTTGTGCAAAAAATGAAAAAACAGCCACACGAAGTATTTTAATCGTTGGTTTGATTTTGATTCCTTTGTCATTTGTGCTGGTTTATTTGGGTATTTTATCCGGAAAATCTGAGGGTGGAGAGATCATATCCTTTGCCCGAAACCTAATGCCCGGCTGGTTTTACGGACTGTTTTTGGCGGCCCTGCTTTCGGCAGTGATGTCGTCGGCAGATACAACACTGCTGACGTCTTCGCTAATTTTGTGCGAATTAATTTCCGGAAACCCCGACAATAAAAAATCAATGCGGCTGACCCGGTTTTTAATCGCAATTACCGGTACCTTGAGTATTGTGGTTTCCTTGTTTGTGACATCGATTTTACAGTCGCTGTTGCTGGCGCTAACCTTTTTCTCAGGCGCTTTTGCCATACCAACGCTTGCCGGGCTGCTCGGTTTAAAGGTGATTCGGCAGCAGGTTTTTCCTGCTATTTTGGCTGGTGGGATTGTGGCGCTTTCGGGGAAAGTTGTAAATTATTTTACAGCGCCTTTTTTAGGAAATTTAATAATCGTTTTTTCATTCTTGCTGAATTCGGCCTTGTTGTTTATTCCTTTCAGAAAATACAGGTAAATGGTTCAGGTACTTTATTTTAGTTATGAAAAAAACAGGTCCGAAACTGCCTAAAGGAAACATTTGACAAAGCAGCATTTATCACCTCTTAAACAGGATGTATAAGTTCTTCCAGAAATAGCTGTAAATCTTTTTTCAACAAGGGTTTTAATGCATTTCCAACTATCTGATGATAATTGTTTAACCAGCTTTTTTCATCGTCTGCTAATAATCCGGGAACTATTAATGTAGTATCAATCGGGCAAAGAGTGAGTGTTTCGAACCCATAAAACTTACCGAATTCCGTTTCTTCTTTTTCTGTGCAAACGATCAGGTTTTCAATTCGGATTCCATATTTTCCTTCACGATAAATTCCGGGTTCGTTGGAAAAAACCATCCCCGGTTGTACGGGAAACGGGTTAAAATCAGGACGAATTGAAGCCGGCCCCTCGTGTACATTCAAAAAATGACCAACGCCATGCCCGGTGCCATGCCCGTAATTCAGTCCATTTTCCCAGAGCGCTTTCCGGGCCAGAATATCCAGATGGCTTCCTTTGGTACCCTCCGGAAATTGTGCACGCGCCAGGGCAATCATTCCTTTTAAGACCAGCGTGTAATCTTTTTTCTGTTCGTCGCTCACTTTTCCCAGGGCAACAGTTCTTGTTATGTCGGTAGTTCCCTGCAGATACTGCCCGCCCGAATCGATCAGCAGTATTCCCTCTGCTTCAACATCAAAGGCATTTTCAGGTGTTGCGCTGTAATGTACAATTGCGCCATGTTCTTTATAACCCACAATGGGCGCAAAACTTTCTCCTTTAAAACCTTTTTGTTCTGCACGAAATTCAGCCAGTTTTTGTCCGGCCGTGTATTCAGTTATTTTCTTTTCTTTCAAATTATTTTTCAGCCAAAATAAAAACTGAACCAGCGCGGCGCCATCCTTTTTCATGGCTTCGTGAAAACCGGCAAGCTCCGTGCTGTTTTTCACTGCTTTCAAACCGGCAACTATCGAAGTGCCTTCCAGGAGTTTGTTGTTTTTTTCCAACGCTTGAAAAACAGCAAAATTAGTAGTTGCAGGATCGATAAAAAAAGTTTTGTTCCTATTTGATTTCAACCAGGTATAAAACTCGTCGTATTCGCGGATTTCAATTTTTTCTGTTTCTAACTTTACCTGTACCGAATGAGAAATTTTACTTTTACCCGCAAATAAAACTGCCGAAGAACTGCCAACTACCCCAAACCCTGTAAAAACCGGATTGTATGCGATATCCGATCCGCGCAGGTTAAATAACCACGCCAGTTCATCGAGCGCGGTTATAACCTGAAAATCGGCATCCGCCTTTTTTAGTCCGGCAGCGAGCGACTGTTGTTTTTCATTTCGTGAAAGGCCGGTTATTTCCGGGAGTAATTCATATATTTCATTGCCGGGAATTTCCGGTCGATCTTTCCAAATCCGGTCCAGCAGATCAGGCGTTTCAAGCAAGTTCAGTCCCGATTTTTCGAAATGAGACTTTAATTCGCGGTAACTGGAAACAGAAATCGTTTTCGGATCGAAACCAATGTTACTGCCTGCTGTTAAATTATTCGTTAACCAAACTTCGGGTGGAACAGCATTTGGTACCCGCAGTTTATACATTTTCATTCCGGCGCCCCGTAATTGTTCTTCGGCCTGAATAAAATACCGCGAATCGGTCCAAAGGCCGGCCTCTTCCTGTGAAACTACCACTGTTCCGTAAGAACCGGTAAAACCGGAAATGAATGCGCGGGTTTGCCATCTTTCAGGCAGGTATTCACTCATATGCGGATCGGTGCCCGAAATATAACAGGCGTCGAGGTTGTATTTGATCATTTCGAGCCGAAGCGATTTTATGCGGCGCCTGATTTCATTCATTTCCAAAATATTGACGTACAAAATGTTTTATTGAAGAAGCGGCAATCTGATTGTATTCGAGTTCTTCCCCGGAATAAAATTTATAGTCGAGAATATCATCCATGGGTTTTAAATTTTCGGTCGATTCCGGGATTACCCTGAAAGCTATATCGAGCGTAAAAACGCTGAATTCGTTATAAACATACTCGTTTGGAGCAGAACCGATGTATTCGAGAGACTTAATTTTCAACCCCAATTCTTCGAATAATTCCCGTTTGATTGCATTTTCTGCGTTTTCGCCCGGATCAACAAAACCTCCGGGCAAATCCAGCATTCCATAGTTAGGTTCCACTCCGCGGGTAACCAGCATCAACTTTCCCTCGGAATTGGTTACCAGGGCTGCAACCGCTGCCGAAGAATTAAAGTAATAATGAAAATTGCAGTCTTCACATTCTAATGAGCGATTGCCCTTTTTTTTGAATTTGGGAGAACCGCATTTGGGACAAAACCTAAAAACTTTCAGGGGATGAGTATCTTGCATTTATTCTACTATTTTACTTGCTTTCAGCCAGTTGAAAAAAAGTTCAGGCCACTGATCGACCGGCAGGTTGTTTTTCCGGATTCCGAATCCATGGCCGCCTTCCTGAAAAATATGCATTTCCGCTGGCACATTATTTTCTTTCAGTTTCAGGTAAAATTCCACTGAATTTCTCGGCGGAACGGTTTTATCATCATCGGCCAAAACCAAAAAAGTAGGTGGAGTCTCCGGCGTTACATGCAGTTCGTTGGAATATTTCCGAACCAGCGCCCAATCGTTTCCTTCGCCTATCAGGTTTTTCCGCGAACCCATGTGGCCAAATTCTTCCCTGAACGTTATAACCGGGTACAGCAAAAGCATAAAATCAGGCCGGCTACTGTATTTTTCCAACGGATCGTTGCTGCCGGTATTTCCGTTATCGAACCGCGTACCAACTGTAGAGGCCAAATGACCGCCCGCCGATGATCCTGCGATGCCAATTTTTGAAGGGTTTATCCCCCACTCTTCCGCATTTGCGCGGACAATCCGAATAGCACGCCGTGCGTCGTCAGCCGGAACTTCATCATGTCCGTAGGGCAATCTGTATTTTAGTACAATCCCGGCAATTCCTTTTGTATTTAACCATTTGGCAACGTCGTATCCTTCATGATCCATGGCCTCTATCCAGTAACCTCCGCCCGGACAAATTACCACTGCAGCTCCCGTATTGTTCTCTTTTTCCGGTAAAAAAACAGATATTTCAGCTTCAGAAACATTTCGTACCCGAACGCCGTCGAATTTTTCTTCCGGTTCTGTCATTCCGTTATCGGTTGGAGCTCCGTTAGGCCAAACTTTTAAAACTTTGTCCTGTGCATTCAGTGAAATAGTTAACATGAGTAACGTGAAAACGGTGATTAGCTTTTTCATAACTATAGTGATTTTGCGCCAACAAAATACTGATCTTTTTCCGAAAAAAGAACGTTAAATGTGGTGAGGGAACCATAAATCCTTGTAATGTATTGCTGAAGGTTTACTTTTTCTTCATCGGTTAAAACTTTATGGCTGTTGATGTTCTGCTCGAGAACCCGAAGGCGGTCGCGCAACATAACGATTTTGTGAAAAAAACTTTCAACCGGAATTTCTTTGGGAGACAAAGCGGCATTGGCCGGTTGCAGGATCATTTTTCCGCCTTTCCATTTTTCACCCAGCGGGACGACCTCGTGCAGCGCTGCATATTTATCAAGTACATAGGTTAAAACTTCTTCAAATTCGGACACCGAAAGCCCACGCGTTGGCGCTCCTTCTTTTTTTTCGATTACTGTTAAATCCGTATTTCTTTTTGTGATTTCAATTTTTCCGCCTCTTTCAAAAAAAATTTCGTAAGCTGTGAGTTTATTTTTACTCACGATTCCTTCGCCATAGCGCGGATGGTCCACCCGGGTGCCAACAGTTAATTCTTCCATATTTTATCATTTTTTTTTGATTGCTTTCCCAAATCATTTTCTGCGTGAACAGCAGCAGGAAAAGTATCTATTTTAATGGTGAATGTGGTTCTTTTGCAAATATTCTATACGTCATCCTGTCGATAAATCCCGGCCAGAATTTCGAAACAAAAATAGTGATTTTGCCTTCAAGAAATGTTAAAACGAGTTGTCTTTTCCTTTTTTTCACTGCATTGAATATATGCAGCGCACATTCATCTGCTGACATCATTCTGTTTTCATTCCGGGGCGTTTCTCCCTGTTGCCGGCCCTGGGCGTTTAAAGCAACTTTCCTGATTTCCGACGAAGTAAATCCAGGTGCGGCAACCAGTACATGCACCCCTTTTTTCAGGTTTTCAATTCTTACCGTCTCCAGAAAACCCCTGACAGCAAATTTTGATGCTGAATAACCGGTGCGGCCCGGTAATCCTACAAATCCACCAACGGAAATTACGCCAACCAACGAACCTTTTGTGTCTATTAAATACGGCAGCGCGAATTTTGAGCAATAAACTGTTCCCCAAAAATTTACATCCATTAATTTATGCAATACACTTAAATCAGTGTCGTGGAAAAGCGCCCTCATCGAAATTCCTGCATTGTTTATCAGCACATCAATTCTTCCAAATTTCTCAACGGCAGTTTCTATCAAAAATTTGCAGTCGTCCTTATTCGTTACATCGGTTTTAACCGGTAGTAGATTTTTATTTGAGAGGAAAGCTTCCAGTTCCTGCAGTTTATCGAGCCGGCGTGCCGCTGCAACCACATTCCATCCCTCGGAAGCATATTTAACAGAGAGTGCCTTCCCAATTCCTGAAGAAGCACCGGTGATAACCACCACTTTATTGTCGTGCATATAATTGTGCAGTATTTCAATAAAATTCCAAAAGTACGATTTTGTTGACAAGTTTGAAAATAAAGTATGCCGTCTGAACGCGTACTTTTATAATTAAAGAGAATATTTATAAAAAAAATGTTTTATTCCAACATTTGTTATTATAAAGAATATTAGGTCGTTTTCATTCCTGAGTTAATAAAATTGATATTGCTGTTATAATATGAAAGAATTGTCTGAAAAATTCAGCTCAAAAAAGTTGACTTATATTATAAATATTTCGGAACTTATTTGAAAATTTATTAGAACCTTTTATAAATATTAATTTTATTAAATAAGTTGCTTATGAAAACTCTTTACACAAAAAAAATTGTTAAACTATTATTCTTGTTAATAATTACAGTGTTTGCTTCCCTGGCATCTAACTCTCAGGTTCAAACAAAAGATTTAGATTTCATCAGTCTTAACCGCGGTTCCGATGAAAATGATGCAGTTTATTTCCTGGTTGGAACGTCATGCGAAACAGTAACCAGCATTTCAGCGGAATTAATTTTTGAAGACTATGATTTTGATCCCTTTATTGTAAATATTGAAACTTCAGACGGAACTGTTTTTCCATTGGGGCCGTCGTATAATGTTGGAGGTTCTGTGTACATCAATGATACTCTTTCGGAACCAGGAGGACAATGGATAATTCGCGTTAGTGAACCCAGAGATTATTTAGCTCAGGGAACGAAAGCAACTGTAAGATTTAGCTATGAACTGAGTCAACCTGCCCTGCAGGCAAAATGTAAAGACGTAACTATCGCAATCGATGAAAATGGCGTTGTCTACTTAGATCCGGCACAGATAGACAACGGCTCAGAAGGTTGTGGATTAAAAATGGGTGTCAGCGAGAGTGCTTTTGACTGTACCGAATTGGGAGATAATACGGTGAATTTAATAGTTCGCGACTATAAAAAAGATGTTGACGTTTGTACGTCGACAGTAACCGTAATTGATACAATACTTCCTGAATGTGAAGATTTTTCCATTCAACTGGATGAAAACGGAAGTGCAGTTTTAAACGAAAAATATCTGCAGCTACCTGATTTACATGGTTCTTCTGATAATTGCGGGATTTCAAACACAATCTCTGCAGCTACTGTATATTCATGTGCCGACATTGGAGAGCATACAGCAAACTACCGGATTTTTGATCGGGCAGGAAATACTGTTGTCTGTACTTCAACTGTTACAGTAGAAGATAAAATGGCACCGACCGTTGTTTGTAAGAACATTTCGGTTCAGTTGGATGAAAATGGCCTTGCAACCATTGATGCCTCAGATGTAGATAATGGGTCTTCAGATAATTGCGAAATTGCCTCGATGACAGTTAGTAAAGAACAATTTGATTGTTCCGGTTTGGGAACGAACGATGTTATTTTAACAGTTACTGATGTGAGCGGGAATTCAAATACGTGCACTGCTGTTGTAACAGTAGAAGACAATACAAAACCTACCGCTTCCTGCAAAGATGTAACGGTTGAGCTGGATCACAACGGAAATGCAACTATCAGCGCAACGGACATCGACGATACATCGACAGACAATTGTAGTATTGAATCAATGGCGACATCGGCGACTGATTTCGATTGCAGTGATCTTGGCGATAACCTGGTAACGCTGACCGTGACGGATCCAAGCGGAAATTCAGCTTCGTGTCAATCTACGGTAACCATTGTTGATAAAGAAGCCCCTGTAATTCAATGCCAGGAAACGGACGTTTATCTTCAAAGCAGTGGCAGGTATTTTCTTAATCAAGCGGATATTGACAGGATTGTGATGAAAGGCACGGGCAGTGAACCGGTGGATAATTGTACTTCTATTGAAAGCCTTGCCTGGGAAATAACTCCGCGGACGTTTGAATGCGTTCATGCAGATAAAAATATCCCGGTTACCGTAAAAGCAACTGATGCGTCAGGCAATACTGCCGAATGCCAAACCATAATTCATGTGCTGGACACCGTTGCACCGGTAATGAGTTGTGTTGGATCAGTTGATATTTATCTTGATGAGAACGGAAATGCCAATCTTACTGTCGATGCAGTAAACGGTGGTAATAATGCGGCCGATATCCCGGATTGGGCGCATACATACAACAACATGGAAAACGGGGGTTATGATGCTTGCGGAATAGAAAACGCGTGGCTCGACATTTCATCGTTCAGTTGCCAGGATGGAGGCGCCAATACGGTAACTCTTTGGATGTCGGATAGCAACGGAAATGAAAACTGGTGCACCACAACTGTAAATGTGCTCGATACAATTCCGTTTTCAGCGGAACCAGTTGAAGATGTCGAAGTAAATCTGAGTGCCGGCAAGTGTGAAACTACAATAGATTATCCTGATATTGTGGTAAGTGATAATTGCAATATTACTCTCGAACAAACTGAAGGATTGGGGCCCGACGGAGTTTATCCGGCAGGAACGACCACAGAAACCTGGACAGCTACTGATGTTGACGGTTCCACCGAAACCATTTCATTCAATGTTGTTGTAACAACAGAAAATTTGCCGCCGACCATTGATGCGATTGACAATGTTTCTCTGGAAAAAAATGAAACTGCTATTAATGTTCCTTTAACCGGAATTTCATCGGGGAATGATTGCGTTGAACAGGATTTAACAATAACTGCCACTGCCGGGAATACTGAGCTTGTACCTGCAATACTCGTTAATTATGAGCCGGGGGATAACGCAGGTTCGCTGAATATAACCACTGCACCGGGAATTACCGGAGAAACCGAAATAACTGTTCAGGTTGAAGATAGCGAGGGTGAACTAATATCAGAAACATTTATAATAAGTACCTCAGCAACCAATCAGCCACCGTTCGTTGTGAATCCGGTAGCTGATCAAATGGTAAATGCATCATACGTTTTAAAAGTTCCGCTAAGTTCAGTCCCGGGGGAATTATTCGACGACAACGATGATGAATCGCTGTTAATTGAATTGATTCCTGAAGGTGGAGGCGCCTTACCCGTATGGGCGACATATACAAACGATACATTGACAGCTACGCCAATGATTGCCGACACAGGTTGCGTTTCATTTGTAGTTGTTGCAACCGATGCAGCGGGAACTTCAGCTACCGATACATTTCAGGTATGTGTTGAAGGATATCCTTCGGGAACAAATGAAATCGACGCTGATCTGTATGGAATCAGACTGTACCCGAATCCTTCAAAGGGTATTGTGAATATTGATTTTGCTACATACCACGTCCAAGAACTTGAATTATCGGTAATTGATATCACCGGTCGGGTTATTTTGCAACAGCATTTTTCAAATTCTCAACATATCGCAATTGATATTCAAAAGAAAGTTTCCGGAATTTATTTCATTAAGCTCGGGTTAGAAGGAAAACAAATTATCAAAAAGTTGATTTTAGATAAACATTAACACGTTGAAATTAAAAAAGGAAAAAGGCATCTTTCGGTGCCTTTTTTGTTTTCATTATAATGCTAATTTTTTTGTTTTTATTCCTTAACAGAGAATTTATATACAGTTGTGGAAGTAAATACATCGCCCGGCACCAGCAAGGTCGACGGAAAATTAGGCTGATTGGGACTATCAGGGAAATGTTGCGTTTCCAGGCAAAATCCGGTACGTTTGGTATAGGCAACACCTCTGTTACCAATTTCTGTTCCTCCCAAATGATTTCCTGTATATAACTGAATGCCCGGTTCTGTGGTGAAAACTTCCATGTACCTGCCACTTTCGGGCTCATAGGCGCTGGCAGCAAAAGCAAGCTCGCTGGGTTTATCCTTGTTTATTACATAATTGAAATCGTAACCAGCGCCATATTCCAGTAACGGGTTATCCGCATCAATCCGTTCGCCAATGGCGTGAGGAGTGGTAAAATCGAGTGCAGTTCCCCGAACATCTTCAATTTCACCGGTCGGGATCATTCCTGCATCTTTCACCGGTGTCGATTTATCGGCGTTGATTACCAAAACATGATCAAGTATATCTCCGTTGCCTTCACCTTTTAAATTGAAGTAACTGTGATTGGTAACATTTACATGCGTTGGTTTATCCGAAGTTACCCGGTACTCAATCTTCAATTCATTATCATTTGTCAACGTATATTTTACAGTTGCTTTTTTATTTCCCGGGAAACCAAACTCGTTATCCGCGCTTTCGATTGTAAAAGTGGTTTCATTGCCATTTTGCTCACCTTCCCAAACCTTTCGGTACCAGCTGTCGGGCCCGGAATGCAAAGTTGCCTCACCATTATTCACCGGCAGTTTGTATACCACCCCATCAATTTCGAATTTACCATTGGCAATGCGGTTGGCAAACGGTCCTACCACGGCTCCGTGGCTCGCGCCGTTCTTTTGGTAATCTTCAATGGAATTAAATCCTAAAACAACATCTTCAAAATTCCCATTTTTGTCCGGAACATAAACTGAAACGATTTTTGCGCCATAGTTTGTAAGCGCAACCACCATCCCGTTATCATTCTTCATGGTATATAAATGGGTTGTTTTCCCGTCGATTGTTGTTTCAAAATCTTGTTCCTGGTATGGCATATCTATTTCTTTTTTTTGTGAAGTTGAACATGCTGTTAAAACAGCAATTAAAACAAGCAGGCTTAGTTTTTTCATCGCTATTGAATTTAGTTTAAAAATTATTACAAATATAATGTGGTAAAACCACAACTTCAAAACCACTTACATTTTAAAAAAGATTTTTGAATTAGGCACTTAGTCAATAAGCTTTTTTTGCTTAAAAAAATGTGGTTAAAACCCTTTCCTACCGGAAATTCCAGTATCCTTCACTGAACAGGCTGTGTGAAGAATACAAATTTTTACACCGTGACCCGGTGGTTAATTAAAGGCTAAAGCCGACTTTCATTCATCATAAAATCACCGGGTTTAAACCCGGTGCAAAAATTAATTGCTTCTTATCCTGTTTTTACACGGCCTGTGAAGTGAACGGCAATGAAGCTAATCAAAACCGGTTTTGTTCTACTTTTGTATTGCCGTCAGTTTAAGCTGACTGGTGGTTGAGTTGCTATATAACAGGACTTTAGCCTCATTCTGTTTTGTACATAATAAACGCCTGATTCAAAAAGGTTTCATCAACTTCGGAAAAAAAAATTCAGCGGAGATGCTGGTTTTTTACACCGGGAAAAAATACTTCGACCTCGTCGCCTTCCTTCCATTTTTTTGCAATCACACTGTAGTCGCCCGGTGGAGCTACATACTTCACGCCCTCCACCGTTACATGTGCGCCTTCAGCCCACGAAGGAATTCGCACAAAGAGTTCGATGTAACGGTTCTTTTCCATACTGAATTTTAGCAAAACCCGGCTGTTGTCCGGATAATCCGTCTCCTGAACAATTTTAACATGCCCGTGCAGCGTATGCTCATAATTTATTTCGGCGGGTACAAACAAATTAACATGAATATGATCGACATTTTTAGTAAAAATATAGCCGGCAATCATGTTCCTCAGTTCTTCATCAGGTTGAACTGTTGATGCAAACGATGCATGTTCCAGTTCTTCCGCGTATTTTGCATCATTCGTCAGTTGCAAGAGCAAACCGGAAACTTTCACCCACTTTTTCAAAGCCGGCAAATTCAAATTTTCCACGGATATTTCGTTGCTGCAGAGCGCCCACTGCTGTTGCATATCCTCCAGGTTAAAGTCATCTCTTTTTTCGTGAAACATCTGGTAAAAATCCAGTAATCGAATAATACACTGTGGGATTTCATTATTAATTAAAGAATCTATCTGTGTTTTATTCTGAAAAACATCTCCGTTTATTTTCAAATTATCCGAAGAAACCGGTTCCGTGAGGATTTCAGGAAATTTTTGGTGTTGTGAGCAGGAAATAAAAATGATAAAAAAGACAAAAAGAAGGTAAGCGTTTTTCATTTTAACAAAAAATTCGAATATCAAGGAATAGTAACGTTTGAAGGTTTTCAGGGTTCAAAAAAGTCAGTAAAAGTTTTAAGACTTAAATTTTTCACCAGGGGAAATTACTCACCATCAATATTTTCAGTTACAAAAAAATAAAACCATATATTTGCAGAACGGAACCAATAAGCAAGCTACAATGAGAATTTTTATTTATACTACCTTATTTACAACACTTCCATTCTAATCCGGGAGTATCAAAGTCTGTTGTTGTAGTTTAATCGTTTTCTTTTCCAAAAATTTCCTGTTATGTCCGGCAAAAAAATAAATGAATTGGTATTCTCCAGTCGAAGCCATCGAAAAATTAAGGAACTGTGGCTCGATGTAAAAGAAGCAATTTCAGGCACCGAGCGCGATTTTACAGAGACTTCGGTAGGACGGGCCATTTTTATCCTGGCTGTTCCCATGATTCTGGAAATGATCATGGAATCGGTTTTCGCCGTGGTCGATATATTTTTTGTATCGAAACTCGGCGCAGATGCGGTGGCAACAGTTGGAATAACTGAATCGGTAATGACAATTATTTATGCTGTTGGAGTTGGATTGAGCATGGCAACAACAGCGCTGGTTTCGCGCCGTATCGGGGAAAAAAATAAAAAAGAAGCGGGTGTTGTAGCATTTCAGGCCATTTTAGTAGGAATTATTATTTCAATACTGATTGCCGTTCCGGGTGTTATTTTCGCCCGGCAGTTTCTTTTAATTATGGGTGGCACCGAAGAAATGGCGCATAACGGATATCTGTTTCCAACCATTATGTTTGGCTCGAACACCGTTATTATGCTACTGTTTATTATTAACGCTGTATTTCGTAGTTCCGGCGATGCAGCCGTTTCCATGCGTGTAATCTGGTTTGCCAACATCATTAACCTAATCCTCGATCCGTTGCTTATTTTCGGAATCGGTATTTTTCCGGAGTTAGGATTAAAAGGAGCTGCTGTGGCGACAACAATTGGCCGCGGTTTTGGGGTTTTGTTTCAGTTTTACCTTCTTTTCAAGGGCAAATACAGGATTCAACTTTCAGTTAACAGTCTGAAAATAAAGCTGCATGTAATGTTGAAATTGCTGAAAATTTCCGGTGGCGGTATTTTCCAAAACCTGATTGCCACATCAAGTTGGATTTTGCTGGTGCGGATCATAGCATTTTCGGGCCCGGAAGCGCTGGCAGGGTACACAATTGCAATTCGCATTATCATTTTTTTACTGCTGCCTGCTTGGGGATTGAGCAATGCCGCATCAACACTGGTCGGACAAAATCTCGGAGCAAAAAAACCCGATCGGGCTGAAAAATCGGTATGGATAACCGGATATGTTAACATGGCACTTTTGGGCACGCTGGGAATGCTGCTGGCTATTTTTCCGGAATTCTTTATCCGATTGTTTATTTCCGATTTGCCTGTGGTTGAAAATGGTGTTACCGCCTTACGGATTATCAGCTTTGGTTTTATTTTATATGCCCTCGGAATGGTGCTGGTGCAGGGTTTCAATGGAAGCGGCGATACGATGACACCTTCTAAAATTAATTTTTTCTGTTTCTGGGTGCTTGAGATACCATTGGCATATTTTCTGGCGATTAAAATGAATATGGGAATTTCCGGGGCGAGTATCGCTATAGTTTCCGCAGAAAGTTTGCTGGCTTTAATTACCCTTTACCTGTTCAAAAAAGGAAAATGGAAGCTTCGGGAAGTTTGATGTAAAAATTGAAAAGAAGACCTAATTGCAAGGGACATTCCAAACTAACCATTGTTTCCCAGGAAAAATACCAACTTAATCAAGCATCAGTAATTCTGTTATTCCATTGCATTTGGCACAGAAACCCCACCATCCTTGCTATGCAGTGATAATCAATAACTTCCCCCTCAATTTATTTGTTTTTTGAATAAACTTGGTTTAAATTTACTTTCTAACTCATGAGGGTCATTTGTATAGTCATATTATATCTGCTTTTTTTAACCGATCAAAACACACAGGTCGGCCAAATTGAATTGTTAAAAGCTAAATTATCAAATGAAAAGAACGACCGGAAAAAAGCGAAATTACTAATTGATATCGGTGAAAAGTTTCTTCCCAATTCACCCGATTCGGCTTTATTTTATTCTGAAAAAGCAATCGTTATTTCAAAGAAAATCGATTATGCCGAAGGTGTGGCAGAAGCGCAATTGTTGGCCGCGAAAGCTTGGAACGAACAAGGAAAGAGTACCGAAGCCTTAAGTAAAGTTCGAGCGGCTGAAAAATATTTTCGTGGAAAAAAAGACGATGAAAAGCTGGCTGAAAGTTACTATGAATATGGTTCGGCTTTTTACAGTAACTCCCATTACGACAGTGTTATCCATTATTTGGACAAAGCATTAAAAATCTACAACCCGAAAAAACAACAGTTGGAATCGGCGAAAGCCTTACGCCTAAAAGGACTGGCTTATTGGGGTTTAGGCTTATATCTCGATGGTTTGGAAAGCATAGATAGTTCACTGGTTACTTTTAATGTACTAAAAGATTCGCTTCAAATAGCGGCGGCATTGAATACACAGGGCGCAATATACTGGGGATTGGGGAGTTATGAAAAAGCGCTGGAATCATTTTTCGCATCGCTATACCTGCGCGAAAGGCTTTCTGTTGATTCTAATGCATTTGTTGTTTCATACAACAATATCGGAATGGTTTATCAAAACTGGAACCACCACGATGAAGCTTTAAAATATTTTCAAAAAGCAAAGAACCTGATTAATGATAATAATCCCAAATCAGGGACAGCGTATACATACTTAAACCTGGGGACGCATTACAAGGAACAGGGACAGTACGACGATGCGCTCAGTTTTTTAAACCGGTCGATGGAAATTTACGACCAGCTGAACGACCTGAACGGCGTATGCCTCGCAAAAATCAGAATCGGCGAATGTTATACGAAACAAAAAAAATACTCCAAGGCAGAAAAGATTTTACTTAGCGCTGTTGAAGACTCGAAAAAGTCAGAAAACAGGCACCGTGAAGCGCTGGCTTACCTTTGTCTGGCAAAAAATGAAATGGAACAAAATAAGCTTGAAAAATCAATGGAGCAATCATTCGCTAGCCTCGAAATTGCTGAAAAGCAGAAATATAAAAACCTGTTATATCAGAATTACGGCCTTTTAGCCAATCTGTACGAACAACTGGACGAACCTGTTAAATCGCTGGAAATGCTAAAAAAAACCGTCTTCTATAAAGATCTGATTTATAACGAAACCATAGCCGTTCAGTATGAAATTCTGGAACTAACCTATGAAAATGAACAAAAACAATTTGAAAATGAACAATTAAGAAAACAGAGTGAGAACAGGGAAAAAATAATCAAGTATCAGGCATTGGCGGGTATTTTAATTTTTTTACTGCTGGTAATGCTGTACATACTCAATTATTCAAATTCGAAAAGAAAAAAGGAATTGCAAAAGGCCAACGAGATAAAAGACAAGGTATTTGCGGTAGTATCTCATGACTTACGCGCTCCGGTAGGAAACCTGAACCACATGATCGATTTAATGGTTTCAGAAAACCTAAACATTAATTACCGTGAAACGCTCAACAGGTTTAAACCAGTGATTGCAAATGTGTACAACATGCTGGAAAATCTGCTGATTTGGGCCAAAGCAAACCGCGGAAAACTTAATTTTACCGGGGCAAATGTTGGTTTACACGAAACCATAAAAGATACAATTGTGCCGTTTGGTAACATTGCCGAACAAAAATCGATTTCTTTGGAATTTAATCCCGGTTCCGAAATTGAAGTATACACCGACCCGACGATGCTGCAAATCATTGTTCGAAATCTTGTAAACAATGCGATAAAATTTACCCCTGAGAATGGTCAGGTTATCATTGAAACCAAAAAATCGGACAATCAGGCTATAGTATCAGTTTCGGATACAGGTGTCGGAATTCCTAAAAATAAGCAAGATGTACTGTTCGACGGCAAATATCAATCGGTTGGAACCCAAATGGAAAAAGGCTCGGGACTGGGATTGGCATTGTGCCGGGAAATAGTCGAAATAACAGGTGGGCGGCTTTGGTTTTCCAGCACTCCGGGAGTTGGCAGCACGTTTAGTTTTTCGGTTCCGCTTAGCCAGAATTCATAAACTCTTTCCCGTTGGGGCTATTCAAACTTTTTCAATTCAATGAGTGTTTTGTAATCAAAACGGAAAATGAAACCGGTAAAAACAGTTGACGAATACATTGCGAAAGCCAGGTACGGGACAGAAATCCTCCTGTTTTTGCGCGATATTTTATTATCAACAGGCTTAAAAGAAACCATAAAATGGGGTTCGCCGGTATACACGCTAAACGGAAAAAATATAGTGGGAATGGGGTCTTTTAAAACGTATTCCGGGTTGTGGTTCTTTCAGGGTGCGCTTTTAAACGACAATCAAAATGTTTTGATCAATGCACAGCAGGATAAAACAAAGGCCCTTCGCCAATGGAGATTTACATCCGTGCAGGAAATTGAACCTGAGTTGGTAAAACAATATGTACATGAAGCTGTTCAGAATCAAAAAGCAAACCGGGAAATAAAACCCGATCGAAATAAACCGCTTGAAATTCCGGAGGAGCTAAACAATGTGTTTCTCGAAAATACATTATTAAAAACAAAATTTCACCAGTTTACTCCCGGAAAGCAGCGGGAATTTGCGGAATATGTTAATGATGCCAAACGAAAGGAAACAAAAGTAAACAGGGTTACCAAAATTCTTCCGCTCATAATGAACGGAATTGGATTAAATGACAAATATAGAAGGTAGAATGGATTTGAATGTTAAAAACAAAGTATTTATGGTAGCGGCTTCCAGCAAAGGCCTGGGATTTGGGATTGCCCGCGAACTGGCAAAAAACGGCGCTACAGTTTGCCTGGCAAGCCGTACACAAAGCGAAGTCGAAGAATCGGCTGAAAAGTTACGCAACGAAACCGGATCGACGGTTCATGCATCAGTTTTTGATGCGGCGGATCCAATTTCCATAAAAAATTGGATTTCGGAAGTGGAAAATGTATTTGAGCGAATCGATGGTTTGGTAATTAATGCCGGCGGACCGCCACCCGGAAATTTCGACGATTTTTCGGATGAAGACTGGTATGCTGCTTTTAATCTAACGCTGATGAGCGCAGTGCGATTAATACGGGAAGTTTTGCCTGTAATGAGAAAAGCCGGGGAAGGTTCGATTTTAACCATTACGTCCATGTCAGTAAAAGAGCCTGTCAACAACCTGCTGCTTTCGAACGTTTTGCGTTCGGGAGTTACCAGTTTGGTAAAAAGCCTGTCGAATGAACTGGCGCCGGAAAATATCAGGATAAACAACCTGATGCCAGGCCGGATTGACACCGATCGGTTGAAAACGCTCGATAAAAACACCTCTGAAAAAACAAATATCCCCGTTGTGGAAATTAAGCAGCAAAATGAACAAAAAATTCCGCTTGCCCGTTACGGAACCATTGAAGAATTCGGGAAAGCCGGCGCCTTTTTACTTTCACCGACAGCGTCTTACATCACCGGGATAAGTTTAGCCGTTGATGGCGGGATTATGAAGACGGTGTGGTAGTTGGCGCGGGACTTTGCCCTTCCCAAGTCAAAGAGATACTTTCCACACAATTTTCAGAAAACAGAAATTTTTGAAATTGGAATGCGGTCAAAATCTTCGGGAAGAAATCACAGACTTGGAAAAGTCCGTGTCCCAATCCAATAAAAAAACCCGGAATCCGTCAAGTGACGTACCGGGTTCCTGAATTTCACCCCAAAGAAATATGTTCTTTGCTTATTTTACTTTTTCAACTATTGCTTTGAATGCTTCAGGTTGATTCATGGCCAAATCGGCGAGAACTTTCCTGTTAATTTCGATTTCGTTCTTTTTTAACAACCCCATTAACTGCGAATAAGACATACCTTCCAGACGGGCTGCTGCGTTAATTCGCTGAATCCATAATGCGCGGAACGTTCTTTTTTTCACTTTCCGGTCGCGGTATGCATATTGTTGTCCTTTTTCCCAGGTATTTTTTGCGGCTGTCCAAACATTTTTACGCGCACCGAAATAACCTTTCGTTTTCTTCAGTATTTTTTTCCTCCGGGCACGTGATGCTGCATGATTTACACTTCTTGGCATACTTTTTACATTTTTTGGTAATCGGCGTTTCCACCAGCAGGCAGAAAACTTTAAAGCACAATCACCCGGTTAATAACTTTCTTTAATTGATTAAAAAACTACTTCATGTTCAACAAAAGCTTAACGTTGTTCTCATTGGTTTTATCAATGGTTGCCCAATAACCGAGGTTACGTTTGCGCTTCTTACTTTTTTTGGTAAGGATGTGACTTTTGTAGGCATGTTTCATTTTAATTTTTCCTGTTCCGGTAAGCCTGAAACGTTTTTTAGCTCCGGAATTTGACTTCATCTTTGGCATAATCCTACTAAATTAAATTTTATCAAAGAACTGTATCATTTCTTTTTGGGCGAAATTATCATTGTCATTCTTTTCCCTTCGAGTTTTGGCATTTGTTCAACCGTACCCAAATCTTCGAGCGATGTGGCCAGTTTTAGCAAAAGAATCTCACCTTGTTCCTTAAACAATATCGATCTTCCTTTAAAAAAAACGTATGCTTTAACTTTTGCTCCTTCTTTCAGAAATTTTTCAGCATGTCGTTGTTTAAAATTGAAGTCGTGCTCGTCCGTTTGAGGTCCAAACCGGATTTCCTTGACGACAATTTTAACCGACTTTGCTTTCATTTCCTTTTGTTTCTTTTTTTGCTGGTAAAGAAACTTGGAGTAGTCGGTTATTTTACAAACCGGAGGATCCGCGCTTGGTGAAATTTCCACCAGATCTAACTCCATTTGATCAGCAAGTTTCAATGCTTCACGAAGAGAATAAACTCCTTGGTTTTCAATATTATCACCTACCAATCTAACTTGGGGCGAAGTTATTTTCTCGTTGACTCTGTGTTGTGGTCCGCGATCTCTTTTTCCATATCCTGATCGACCAGATCCTTTTCTTTTAATAGCTATTGTTACGTCCTCCTATCTTTTTGTTTAGTTATACAATCCTGATAATTGATTTCTAACTTCATTCCTGATAAAATCAGCAAATTCGTTTATTTTCATTTCGCCTTTATCACCTTCTCCCTGACGCCTGACAGATATTGTTTCCGATTCTGCCTCTTTTTCGCCAACGATTAGCAAGTAAGGTATCCGTTTCAGTTCGTTGTCGCGTATCTTTCTACCAATCTTTTCGTTACGATCGTCAACAACGGTGCGAATATCGGAAATATTTAGAAAATCTGAAACTTTTTCTGCATATTCGTTATACTTTTCACTTATGGGCAAAACAACGGCCTGGTCGGGCGCGAGCCATAGCGGGAATTTCCCGGCAGTGTGTTCAATTAACACAGCCACAAAGCGTTCCATCGATCCAAAAGGAGCGCGGTGAATCATCACCGGACGGTGGCGGTTATCGTCGGCGCCAATGTACTCGAGGTTAAACCGTTCTGGCAAATTATAATCAACCTGAATAGTTCCCAGTTGCCAGCTTCTCCCCAGCGCGTCTTTCACCATGAAATCGAGTTTGGGCCCGTAAAATGCCGCTTCTCCCATTTCAGTAACAGTATTTAATCCTTTTTCGCTGCAAGCTTCCACAATTGCTTTTTCTGCTTTGTCCCAATTTTCAGCGTTTCCAATGTATTTTGCCTGGTCTTCAGGATCGCGCAATGAAATTTGAGCTGTGTAATTGTCAAACTCAAGCGCTTTAAAAATGATAAAGATGATATCAATAACTTTTTTGAATTCATCTTTTAACTGATCCGGTCGGCAGAAGATGTGTGCATCGTCCTGTGTAAAGCTTCTTACTCTTGTTAAACCATGCAATTCGCCGCTTTGTTCATAACGGTAAACCGTACCAAACTCAGCCATGCGAACCGGAAGGTCTTTGTATGATTTGGGTTTAATTTTATAAATTTCTATGTGGTGCGGGCAATTCATTGGTTTCAGCATGTATTCCTCGCCTTCGGAAGGAGTTGAAATTGGCTGAAATGAATCCTTGCCATACTTTTCGTAATGCCCCGAAATTTTGTACAAATTCACATCGCCGATGTGCGGGGTCATGACCTGCTGGTAACCGTATTTTTTTTGCACCCTTTTCAGGAAATCCTCGAGTTGCATCCTCAATTGCGTACCTTTCGGCAGCCAAAGCGGCAGCCCCTGCCCCACCATTTCCGAGAATGCAAAAAGTTCCATCTCTTTGCCGATTTTGCGATGATCGCGTTTTTTGGCTTCCTCCAGCATCACCAGGTACTCGTCAAGCATTTTCTGTTTCGGGAAAGTTACGCCATAAACACGTGTCAACATCTTGTTATGTTCGTCGCCGCGCCAGTAAGCGCCGGCAATCGACGTTAATTTTATGGCTTTAATTAACCCGGTATTTGGCAAATGCGGACCGCGGCACAAATCGGTGAAACTTCCCTGATTGTATAAAGTTATGGTTCCGTCTTCCAGTTCGCTGATAAGTTCAAGTTTCAGTTCGTCGCCTTTTTCCGAGAACATTTTCAGCGCATCTTCTTTCGAAATTTCTTCCCTGCAAATATCTTCCTTCTGACGCGCCAGTTCCAGCATTTTCTTTTCAATTTTTTGCAGGTCATTTTCCGTTAGTTGTTTTTCGCCTGGAAGTTCAATGTCGTAATAAAAACCGGTATCCACAGTCGGACCGATTCCAAATTTGGTGCCCGGGTACAATTGTTCAATGGCTTCGGCCATTAAATGCGCCGACGAATGCCAGAATGTTTCTTTTCCTTCGCGGTCTTCCCAGGTGTTCAGTTTTACCTTTGCGTTTTTATCAATTTCCCGGGTCAAATCCCAAATTTGCCCATCAACTGAAACCGATAAAACATCTTTCGCCAGCCGGTTCGAAATCGATTTGGCAATTTCATAACCGGTTACCGGATGTTCAAATTCCTTTACACTATTATCTGGAAGCGTTATTTTCACCATACTTTTACCTCAAATTTTCTTTTTCTAAAAAGATTGCAAAGATAAACAATCCTGCAACAAAATTGCAGGCGAAGTATCTCATCTGAATTTATTTTCAGTTTTTTAAAAAATAAATGTATTTGTAAAGAATAAAAACGATTTCAGAAATTTTCAGTTTTTACCTTTCACAACAATTTTTACTTTTGTTTGCCTGTTAGTTTATTAAATAAAATTGATTAAGAGATGAAGAAAATTAGTCTTCTGCTTTTTGCATTTTTAATTATGATCTGTGCATTAATGCACAAACCACTGAAAAAATTACGCTCGAAGATATTTTTGTTAATGGGACATTTCGGCAGGAAACGGTGAGGGGACTGCGTTCAATGAACGACGGCGATCATTACACAACGTTGGAGGGACGTTCCAAAATTGTAAAATACAGCTATAAAACAGGCGAACAGGCTGGAATTGTATTTGATATTTTGAAAGTGAAAGATGCGCCAATATCATCGTTTCTCGATTATGAATTCAGCGACGATGAAACAAAAATACTTTTAACCACTGATATTCAAAGAATTTACAGGCACTCGTTTACCGCACAGTATTATGTCTGGAATTCGGTAACCGAAGAACTCACACCGCTTTCAGAAAAAGGGGCGCAGCAACTCGCTACATTCTCACCCGATGGAGATATGGTGGCTTTTGTTCGGGACAGAAATATGTTCATTAAAAACCTGAAATTTGGCAGCGAAAGCCAAATTACCTGGGACGGAAAGGAGAATGAAATCAGCAACGGCGCACCAGACTGGGTTTACGAAGAGGAATTCGGTTTCAACAAAGCTTTTGCCTGGTCGCCCGACAGCAAATTTCTCGCATACATGCGTTTCGACGAAACCGAAGTCCCGGAATACAGCATGATTACCTACTCCGGCGAATTTCCGGCGTTTGAGGAAAGCAAAGTTTATCCGCAGGTAAAATCGTTTAAATATCCGAAGGCCGGAGAAAAAAATTCCATTGTTACAGTTTTATCGTACGAGATTCGCTCGAGGGTAAGCATTCCGGTTGATTTGGGCGAAGACACGGATATTTATATTCCAAGAATTAACTGGACGCCCGACGCCAACAACCTGGTGGTTATGCGAATGAACCGCCGCCAAAACCAACTCGATATTTTGTATGCCAATCCATATACCGGCGACTCGCGCCCTGTGGTTACCGAAAAAGAAGATAAATACATCAGCGAAAGTTTCCTGGATGCTTTTACTTTTCTCGAAGACGGGCAGTTTATTATTTTAAGCGAACGCGACGGCTGGTCGCACCTGTATTTATACGATAAACAAGGGTTTGAAATCGGACAGCTTACCCGGGGAGATTTCGACGTAACCGAATTTTACGGATACGATGACTCAAAGAAGCTCTATTATTATCAGGCTGCCAAAGAATCGCCATTGGGCCGCGAAGTTTATTTCACGACTCAGGATGGAAAAAAGGAGGGTAAACTTTCTACGCTGGAAGGGACCAACAGCGCTGTTTTCAGTAAAAACTACAAATATTACATCAATTATTACAGCAACAGCAGCACTCCGCTACTGATTACGCTGCACGACAATAAAAGAAACAGGCAGGAAAGAGTCCTTCAGGACAATGCAATGTTGAAAAACACGCTTAAAAAGTTCGATGTTCCGAAAAAGGAATTTTTTAGTTTTACCACTTCCGAAGGAATTACATTAAACGGTTACATGATAAAACCTGCCGGATTCAATGCAACTGCGAAATACCCGGTGCTGGTCACGCAGTACAGCGGCCCGGATTCGCAGCAGGTGTTGAAACAGTTTGGCAGGATCGGCTGGGAAGAATATTTGGCACAACAGGGTTATTTAATCATTTGCGTCGATCCTCGCGGAACGGGAGCCCGCGGTGAAGAATTCCGAAAAGTTACCTATATGGAATTGGGTAAATATGAATCGGATGACATGGTGGAAACAGCAAAATACATTGGCTCGCTGCCTTTCGCTGATGGAGAAAATATCGGTATTTTTGGCTGGAGTTACGGCGGTTTTATGGTTTGCCTCACGCTCGAAAAAGCCAATGGCCTGTATCATTCCGGAATTGCTGTTGCCCCGGTGACCAACTGGCGTTTTTACGACACCATTTACACCGAACGCTACATGCGCACTCCACAGGAAAATCCTGAAGGTTACGACGATAATTCGCCGTTGTACCATGCCGCAGATTTATCAGGCGATCTGCTGATAATTCATGGTTCGGCTGACGATAATGTTCATACTCAAAACACATATGAATTTACCGAAAAACTGGTACAGGCGGGAATTCCTTTTGACATGGCCATTTACACCAACCGTGCACACGGAATTTCAGGCGGCAATACAACCATGCATTTGTACAACAAAATGACCCGGTTTCTTAAAGAAGAACTAAAGTGATTTTGGTTTGTTTTTAATAATTAAAATGGATAAACCATTTTTCGGCATGTGGAATCAAAAGCTTTATTTCCTTTAACAAAATGAAAAAAATATTCGGCTATTTCCTGCAGGGAGTTTTACTGGTAGCTCCTGTAGCCATCATTGTCTATATCATTTATTCGTTGTTCGTTACCATTGATGGCTGGCTGATTGAAAACATCAAACATTGGATTGGCTTTTCAGTCCCCGGACTGGGAATCCTTTTTCTGTTTGTTGTCCTTACATTGCTCGGTATTGCCGGCCAAACGGCTTTGATTCGCCCGGTGAAACGTATCGCCGGAAAGCTGATAAAACGGATTCCGGTTTTAAATCTGGTTTTTACTTCGTTAAACGACTTGTTTTCAGCATTTGCAGGAAAAGAAAAAAAATTCAACTCTCCGGTAAAAGTTTTGTTCAATAAAGAAAATAACCTCTGGAAATTAGGATTTGTTACCAAAGAAACATTGGATGAAATAGGGAATAAAGAATTGGCGGCAGTGTATTTCCCGCATTCCTATAATTTTTCCGGCGAGCTGTATCTTATTCCCGCCGAACGAATTGAACTCGTTAATTTATCGCCGGCCGAAGTAATGAAATTCATTGTTTCGGGAGGCGTTACACGTTTTGAAACCCCTGTTTTATGAGCGCAGAAATTATTTCCGTTGCTGTTTTTCTGGTTTTTGTTATTGCCTTGCTGATGGTGGATTTGTTGCTGGTAGGAAGAAAAGCACACGTTGTTTCCATGAAAGAAGCCACCATTTGGAGCATTATCTGGATTTCGGTGGGAATGGCCTTCTATTTTGTGATGCTCTATTTCAGCCATTTACTGCACGGCATCGAATCGAAAGAAGAGTTAATGGAGATTGCAAACAAGTACAATCCATACCTGAAATTACAATCGTCCGAATTTTCGCAAATGCTTCACCAATACCGGAAATCACAGGCCATCAATTACATTTCGGGTTATTTTATTGAAAAAACACTTTCCATCGACAACATTTTCGTGATGCTGATGATTCTTCAAAGTTTTTCTGTGCCTGAGAAAGATTACAAAAAGGTGTTATTCTGGGGAATATTGGGCGCTATTATTATGCGGTTTGCTTTTATTTTTGCCGGCGTTGCACTTATTCGGAAATTCGAATGGATACTGTATATTTTCGGAGCGTTTTTACTGTACCAGGGCGCTAAAATCATCATCAAAAAAGACAACGACGGGAAAGATCCGAAGGACTCGCCGGTTTTTAAATTTGTCAGCAAACACCTTCGCGTTCATAAAGAATACACGCACGACCGGTTCTGGTTCCGCGATAACGGAAAATTGTTTTTCACACCGCTGTTCCTCGTATTGGTAATGATTGAATTTTCAGATGTTATTTTTGCATTCGATTCCATTCCGGCCATTTTTTCGGTTTCGCGCGATCCGTTTGTGGTTTTCTTTTCCAATGTATTCGCCATTTTAGGATTGCGCTCGCTTTTTTTCCTGGTTGCAAACATGGTCAACAAATTTCGCTTTTTAAAACCCGGAATCGGAATTTTGCTAATTTTTGTGGGTATAAAACTTACCTTGCACGAGAAGCTGAAATCATGGGGCTTTCAACCTGAATATTCATTGTATTTTATAGGCGCCGTGCTGGTGGTAAGCATCGTTTTGTCGTTATTATTCCCGATAAAAGAGAAACCGGAAGAGTAATTTTTTCCCGTTTTTTTGCCATATTGAACTTTTTAAAAGTAAACATGAAACGTTTTATTCCAGTGTGGATTTTGTTGATGTTCCTCTTTTCGTTTCAAAATAGGGAGGAAAACATCAGCCGTTTGAACCAGACGGAATTGTTTGAACATACCGCGGAAATCATCCCGCATGTCATTCAATTTCAGGATACCATCCCGAATGATACGCTGTTCGAATACCAAAATGCGGAACACATGCCACTGTTATACTCGCGAAAAATTTTAACCGGGGTTTGCGTGGAAGGAAAATGCCGGATGGTAAAAATCAACCTTTTCTGGCACGTTACCGGCCGGTATCTGGGATTTGAACTTCCGGCAGGAGAATTTTTAAGTAAAACCGAGCATCATCCTTTTTCGCCGGAAGAATATGACCGGTTGCACGCACTGCTTGCCGATCCATTGTCACCGCTTTCGCAATATTCAATTGATGAACTGGTTCCCCAAAAAGATTCGTTGAGCCAGGATTCCACAAAAAATACGGTAGACGCCGTTTCCACGGCAACAATTGCTGCGGTTCTCGATTACATCGTAAAAGGAGCCGTTTATACCACATACACGCTCTGGCACATTGTGTACGGTCAAACCCAACGCGAAATCGAACTGCTTTCTTCCGAAAACCTTTCGCCGCAACTAATTTCGAAACTGCTGGACAGCCAATCCATCGACGACCAGGTGTGGGCATTAAACCACATCAGCAACAAAATCCAGGTTACACCGGAAATTCAGGATAAATTGTTCAGCTATATTTCGGGCGAAGATATTTATCTGGCAGAAAGAGCTTTAAACGCTATGAATACGAATATGTTGGCGAATAAAAAAGTTCAAATGCAGTTGGCTGAAAAATTTAAAAATGTTGGGTTTTTGCACCGGCGACTGATTCTTCAGAAAATGAATGAAGCGCCGGAATTATTTCCTGAAGTGCTTTCGGAATTCAATACCCAACTGAGCGGGATGAACGGAACGTTGGTAAAAAGTTGGATCGAACTCCTGTTAAAGTTTGGAATTCAGGATAAACAGGTTGTTGAAGAAGTGCAAAAATTGCTTGAAAATGAAAACCGGTACATTGCCAACCAGGCGCTGAAATACCTTGAAAACCTTGACAACACAGATAAAAAAGTAGCTCGGGATATCCGGAAGTATAAAAAGAAGAATAATCTGTAGGAAAGAAAAAAGATTGACGAAGATTGATGGTGATTGGTGGAAAATAGTGTCGTGTCAGCCCTTAAAGGTTGTATCGTCATTCCGAGAGGTTACTCAATTTTGAAAGCATAATGAGACAATGACAAAGATGCTGAAATAAATTCAGCATGACGTTCAAATCAGCTTTTATGAGTTAATTAAGTACGTCACCCTGAACTCGTTTCAGGGTCTCGGTTTAAAATCATTGGCAACTTGTTTCGGAATCTGCTTTTTTAGGTCTGAGATGCTGACATAAATTCAGCATGACGTTTCACAATTGACATGACACCAGTTGAGATTGCGTTATTTGTGATGAAATTAAGAAGGGAAATATGATTAACATTTTGAATTTTGACGCGGTAATTTTTGATATGGACGGTGTTCTGGTAAATTCTGAACCGTTTTATCTAAAAGTTGAACAGGAGAATTTTAAAAAACTGGGGCTGAATGTCAGCCACGAAGAACACGTTACTTACCAGGGAACCGCAACCGATGTTATGTGGAAAAAGGTGATAGAGAAACACGGTCTGTCACAAACCCTCGACGAGCTGCTAGAAATGAGCAATTCGCTGGTTTTGCCTTATTTTAATTCGCTTGAAACAGTAGAACCGATGCCGGGAATAGAAAGGCTAATAAAATTTTTGACGGATAAAAACATGCCACTGGCGCTGGCCTCCTCGTCGTACCCCGATGTTATTGAAATTATTCTGCAAAAAACCGGTTTAAAAAAATATTTCAAGGTGGTGGTGGACAGCCAAATGGCCGGAGCAAGTAAGCCGGAACCCGAAATATTTTTACTTGCAGCCAAAAAACTGGGTGTGAAACCTGAAAAATGTGTAGTCGTCGAAGATTCCACTAACGGAATAAAAGCGGCAAAAAGCGCCGGAATGTTTTGCATTGCTTTTGCAGGTCCGGGTTCCGAACACCAAAATCAGGAGGAAGCAGATGTAATAATTACAAATTTCGAAGAATTGTATACCTGAAAAAGCAAATTCATTAAAACTTGAAGCTTAAAAAATCAGTTGAGTCCGATTTTCGGACTTGCCTGCTTATCAGTTCCGGACTGATTCTGCCTTTTACATAAACCATCAGATTTTCGTCGCCGCCAATTAAAATTACCATTTCACGGATATCGTCCTTTTCCATTTTTCCGAAAATCGTTATGTTTTTATTTTCTTCGTTAACCGTCAGTAATTCTTCATATTCGTGCCGGGCGTTAATTTTTGCCTGAAACTCGCGGTGAAGGTTAATCCTTTTATTCAAACCTTCATCTTCAATGGATAAAACCCTTACTTTATCAATGCTTTTCAGCAGTTCGCGCTCATCTTTTTCCATATCATTCATCCTCGCAACAATACCAATTAACCAGCCGGGAACGGTAATTGACGTCACGCCCTTTTCATGGGAATATTTGGCAAAAGCACTGGAAACACCCGGTTCATCGCTGCACGAAACCAGCAAAAAAGTTGCAACGGTTAAAATAAGAAGTAAATTTTTCATGTTGTAAGTTTTATTTTTTTTAAGACGTTCACCACTAATATTGGTTACTTCAAAATTGGAGATTCGTTGTTTACAATGAAAATATTTTCGACAACCGGGTCAGTTTCAGCGGCAAACAAATCGGCACATTATAAAACTCTTTGTGAATAAAAGTAACAAGCAGTAACTTTACCAGTATATGAAAGCATGGGTAATAGAAAAAGTAAGTGATTTAACCGCCGAAAGCAAGCCGTTGAAGCAGGTTGAGCTTCCGAAACCGGAACCAAAAAAAGGTGAAGTTCTTATAAAAATAAACGTTTGCGGAATCTGCCACACCGAAATTGATGAAATTGAAGGGCGCACTCCTCCACCAGAATTTCCGGTAGTTCCAGGTCATCAGGCAGTAGGGATTGTTGAAGAATCGCTTGCTGAAAAAAATGAAATCAAAGTTGGCGATCGTGTTGGAGTGGCCTGGATTTATTATGCCTGCGGCGAATGCGAATTTTGCACGTCGGGAAGGGAAAACCTGTGCCCCGATTTTCTGGCAACCGGCCGCGATGTAAACGGCGGATATGCGGAATACATGGTGGTTCCGAAACGCTTCGCGTATAAAATACCTGATATTTTCACAGATGAAGAAGCTGCGCCATTGTTGTGTGCCGGAGCAATTGGTTATCGTTCGGTGGCACTTTGCAATACCACCAATGGTTACCGGATTGGATTAACCGGTTTTGGAGCGTCGGCTCACCTGGTACTGAAACTGATAAAATTCAAATATCCGGAATCTGAGGTTTATGTTTTTGCCCGGAATGAAAAAGAACAAAAATTTGCACTGAAATTGGGCGCAAAATGGGCCGGCGACACCGCGGACAAACCGCCGCACCTGCTCGACAGCATTATCGATACAACTCCTGTCTGGAAACCTGTGGTTCATGCTTTGGAAGCATTAAAACCGGGAGGGCGGCTGGTAATCAATGCTATCCGTAAAGAACCAAAAGATTTGGGGTATCTTCTTAACCTTGATTATTCCAAACATTTATGGATGGAAAAAGAGATTAAAAGTGTTGCCAATGTTACCAGCAACGATGTGCGCGAATTTATACGAATTGCTGCTGAAATGCCTTTCAAACCAAATGTGATTACTTATCCGTTTGAAAAAGCCAACAAAGCTTTGATGGAAATTAAACGGAGTAAAATCAGGGGCGCCAAAGTATTGATGATCTGAGTTGCCGCACTAATTTGCTCAGGCATTTATAAACTTCATCCACAAGCTGTTTTCTTCGTAATCTTCAACAACCTCATTTTTATTATTGAATGAAAAACCAGCCAGCAGTTTGGTTATTTCCTGCCGGAGCATGGTTACCCCGCCTTCTATTAAATCTTTTCGAAAACCTTTGTCGGCCATTTCCAAAACCTGGTTGAGTGAAATTACGCGACCAATAACTTTTCCCATTTCCACCAGCTTGCGCTGCGGCATTTGTAAATCGAGGTTAAAATTGGCCATATTTTTAATATAACCTGCCGCCTGATCCGTAAGTTCAAAACCATTTAAAAACCGGTACAGGTTATTTTCTTTGGTGCGTTTCATCAATTTTATTATGCCTTCGGTAATTTGCGTGTACAATATATCGTTTGAGCCTTCAAATATCTGAAACGGGCGGCTGTCGGCGGTGCCCCTTCCGGCAATGTGGTTTATTTTATATGCCTTTGCACCTATAAGCTGCACCACAGATTGGGCAGCTTCCTGCATATAATCGGTAATAACACTTTTCACTGCGTTGGCTTCCAATCCGTGCGGTGCCAAATCATTCTCTACTCCGGCTTTTTTGCTGGTGTTGGCACACATGGCCGAACAAACCGTGTAAAAAGCCTGTAGCTTTGCCAAACGTTGCTGTACCTGATCATAACCTAGCAGGTTTTTCCCGCCTACAAACCGTTGTTTACAATGTGTAACTGCTTCATCGAGCATGCGCTGGATAAAACCCATTCCCATTCCCGGGAACTGCAAACGGCTGCGGTGCAGCAAATCCAGCATCATTTTTACACCGGTGGTGTGCGGCTGTAATTTCTGAACGGCCGGAATTTTAACATCAATTTTATTCCGCCCGTAAGGTATCATATAAAGCCCCAGGTTATCAAAAAACTCCTCCACAACTATTTGTTGCCCGGGAGCATTTACATCGCAAATAAAGAAATCAAGATCGCGCTGCAAATTTCCTGAAGGCGATTGTTGCCTGGCTGTCAGGAGCCAGAATTCGGCCCAACCGGTTAATCCGGCCCAGTGTTTTTGTCCTTTTACGTGGTAATATCCATTGTTTTCAACGAATGAGGTTTGCATGTTCAGGGCATCGCTTCCGAAATCAGGTTCCGTAATCATTAATCCCCCCATATTCTTTTCTTCCAGAAACCTTTTAAAAACAGACGTTTTAACTTCTTCGCGGCCATATTTGGCGACAGGTTGCAGAAAGAGGGCTGAATTTATGCCAAAAGTTAACGACAATGCCAGCGACTCGTAAGAGACAGCAGAAAGCATAGCAAGGTTTTCGTGAATCAAACCGCCGCGACCTCCATATTCCCTGGGAATACCAACCGCCAGCGGATTAATGGCCATTATTTCGCGTAAAGCAAAGGGAGGCAATCCCCGTTTCAAACTCATTTTATCGATGTTTCCCCGATGGTGGAAAACATTCTTCATCTTTGCCTTTAGTTCATTCAAAAATTCAGAAATTGATGGCAATTCAGAGTCCCTGATTGTATTATCAGTGGTTATACCAGGTTGATAAATCATATGTACGTCAGTGTTAAATTTGTAAGATGATGCTTATTGCATCCATTTAGATTTTTGTTGTACGAAATTTAACACCATTTTGTCCGGAATGTTTGGAATGGGTATTATCATTTTACTTTTTTTAAAGTTAATCTCACCGCTAAACTGCTGCAAAGAACAACTAAGGACCTGGTGAATTTTAATATCAATAACCTAAATTTTCTCCTTTTTCGGTAGCCGGCACTCCTTTTTCCATCCATTCGGGCATTGTTTTTCCCTTCAAATAATGGTTAAAAAATTGAAACATGCGTTTGCTCAAATCAATTCGGTTAGCCCAGCTTTCAGCTTTTAAATTATGCGGCTCATCGTTGTAAGAAAGCATCCACACCGGTTTATTGAGCCGGCGCAATGCCACAAAAAATTCGATTCCCTGGTACCATGGCACAGCGGTATCTTTATCATTGTGCATCATCAGAAGCGGCGTATTTACTTTTGGCGCATAAAACAATGGGGAATTTTCGATGTACAACAACGGCTTTTCCCACAACGTTCCGCCAATCCGGCTTTGTGTATGCTCGTACTGAAACATCCGGCTGAGTCCGCTCCCCCACCTGATTCCACCATAGGCGCTGGTCATGTTACTTACGGGTGCGCCGGCCATGGCAGCGGCATACAAATCGGTTTGGGTAATAAGGTAAGCGGTTTGATAGCCGCCCCAGCTTTGTCCCTGCAAACCTATATTTTTCGCATCCACATACGGAAATTCGTTGATCAGGTATTGTGTTCCGCTAACAATGGCATTGTAAGCGCTTTGACCTGGATATCCGACCTTATAGGTAATATCAGGCACAAAAACCAGGTAACCGTTACTGGCATAAAAAGATTTGTTTATTATGGAACGGCTGGGCGATGGAATGGTATACCTGAAAAGATTGTCGGTATTACGTTCATAGAAATATACGATCATCGGGTACTTTTTATTGGGATCCAGGTTCTCAGGTTTGTAGAGCATTCCTTCCAGTTTTTCGCCGGAAAAAGAAGTCCAGCTTACCAGCTCCACGGTTGGCCAAATGTAGTTTTTTTGCTGTGGATTTGCATCTGAAATTTTTCTGCCGTGTTCGAACGTCAGGTTACTCGTCCATAAATCGGGAAAAGTCTGCACATTTTCTTTGGTCCAGATAATCCGGTTATCGTTCTTCGCTTTTTTTAAATTGTCGAAATAAAACTTTTCCATTAACAGGAGCGAAGGATCTTTCACCGAGTTCAATTGTGTGTCAAAAAAACCGTTCGATTTGGTTCGTTCGTCGAAAGCCTTCAAAATAATGGTTTGATTCGATGGAATATATTCCAAATCCTTATCCAGTTTCACATACCTCAGGCGCGTTTTATTTCTGCGTCCGAAAGCTTTTGTAATGTTCACCGGCACGCGTTCCCCGTCGGGGTCGATTTTCCAGAGATCGTACCGGTCGTAAATATAAACAAACCGGTCGTCCTCGCTCCAGCCTGCGATGCCGTATGGAGACGGTTCCGCGGGAAGATCGTTTTCCTCATCAACAAAATTTACAGGAATCAGCGAGGTTAGCGAATGAACCTCCAGATTTTCAATATCAGTTGATTTTGAATAATAGCTGCTGTCTTCGGGATTATACCAAACTACGTATTTTCCGTTCGGCGAAAGCTTCACGAATGACTGTTCTTTCACAATTTCCCTTTTTATACCTGAATTGAAATCGACAAGGTAATAGTCGCGGGTTGATTTGCCGGTCCAGCTACTGGATCGCAAATAGGATGATTCGTCGTACCCCAAACCAACATCCGCATTGCCTTTGCCGGGGGTAGTAACTTCCCGGATGTTAACATCGGCCAGTTGAATAAACCGGTTCAAATCCACATGGTAAACTCCCAGATAGGTTCGTTTCTTTTCTTTTTCGGCTTCCACATTTTGCTGAGGCTGAAGCTTTAAATCTTTCCAGCTCCAAATATCAAGTCTGGGTTTTTCATCTTCGGGCAACGTATCTTTTGACTGAGGTTCAGGACTTTCCGCCGTTCCGAGAAATAAATTGAAACCGTTTTCTGAAAACCAGATTCTGTCGTTTTCGCTTGGCGACCATCCCACCGGCATTCCCTGGCTGTAACTGTCGACTAATTTTTCAGGGTATGATTTATTTTCCCCGTAATACAGCGCAAATACCTTTTCTTTGATCGTATCCTGCGAAAACAGAAAAGCGAACTTGCTGCCGGTTTCGTCGGAAGTCACTTTTTCAATCCAGCCTTCCGATGAAAAAAGTACGTCGGAAAAACCTTTGCCGGTGTCGAAAAACTGGAGTGTGGAAGTTGTTTTTAACGAATCTTTGGATTGCTGTACAAAATATACTGCATTTCCTTTTTTTGCGTAATAATATTCCGATACGTCCCTGTAAATAATTGATTCCGCGGTTTTTACTTCAAACAATATTAAATTTCCAGTTTTGTTACCGGTTGATTTCCTTTTATCGGTTGAATCTTTCACCGCCTTTTCCGGTTCCTGAAAAACAGCAACCCAACCTGCATTTTCTTCCGGAATTTGAAACGATTTTAATCCTGGAAATTTTACCAGGCTGTCGTGCCTGAAAACATAAATCCCAATGCTGTCTTTGGGCATTTTTTCCTTTTTTATTTTTTTCAGTTTGGCTGTCCGTACAGTGTCTTCCGGCTGCTTTATTCTGAACAATATAAAATTATTTTCCGGGCTAAATTCTGCAGCTGCGCCCCTTGAAATGGTATCGCTGGTATTGTTGTAATTTACTATCAGACTGCCATCCCCTTTTTGCGGGTTCAATTCATAGGCAATGTATTTTCCGTTGTTGGAAATAATCGGGTTTTCGATTTTTTTCCAATCGGCAAAATCTTCAATTTCAAGCGGTTGTCTGGCAGGCTCCTGGGCAATCCCCGCTTTAATTAAAATGAACAGAAAAAAGAATAAGTAAATTCTCATATAAACTGCTTTTTTTGAAAATACGATAAAAAAACAAATTCAGTCAGACTGATCGGGAATCTTCTGAATTAACCAACTTAATGTGCTGTTTATTGTTTTAACGATCCTCACTTTTTATCGGTTTCGGCTAAAACCAGCTCGAATTCCTTCGGAATTTCAGCGCTGAACTTCATCTTCTGTTGCAACACCGGATGGAAAAATTCAAGCTCGCCGGCATGCAAAAAAAGCCGTTTCACCCCAATTGTGTCCGTTATAATTTTATTCAGCGTGAAATCTCCATGATGGGTGTCGCCTAATATATCGTGGTGGTTTTTCGCAAAATGTTGCCTGATTTGATGCCAGCGTCCGGTTTCAGGATGGATTTCCACCATACTTAAACTCACATTTTCTTTTTCTTTGTATGAAATTGTTGTCGATATGGTTTTTAACGTTTTATAATGTGTAACTGCCGGTTTTTTAAATTTCGACTTTTTCTTTACCAATACCTTTTCCGTATACGCACCTTCACCGGGAATTCCCTGAACAACTGCAAAATATGTTTTTAAAACCTCTTTACGTTCGAATTGAAGTGTTAACTGGTGCGCCATTTCCGTGGAAAAAGCCAGCACCATTACACCCGATGTTTTTGAATCGAGCCGGTGAACGTTGTAAATCCATTTTCCTGTCATTTCGCCCAGAAGCTTTGTCAGGTACGGAGCATCGTTCGGCATAAAATCATTTTTATGAACGGGTAAATCTACCGGTTTTTCCACAACGATTAAATAGTCGTCACGGTAGAGTACAGGGATATCAAAATTAGTTTTCAAAGTCATAATCGCGCAAATGTACGCCAACTTTCTGTAACTTTATAAAATTCAACAACCGATTGATTTCATCTGAAAAATAACGCTTGAAAATGAAAGTTAAAGTTCACCTGTTACTGATTTTATTTTTAGCTTCATGCGGAATTGGCGACCGCCAAAAAGCCGAAACAATCATCGGTGAGTTTCAAAAAAACAATGCACCGGATAAACGTGAGGCAGTGTTCGACATCCGGCCCGTGTTTGAAAACGGACACCTGATTTTAACCGGCGAGACCAGCGAAGAAAATCTGAAAAACCAGTTGCTGGATTCCCTCGCCCCTCTGGAATTCACGGATGAAATAATTCTCCTTCCCGATTCTTCTGTTGGAAACAAAACATTTGGTCTGATAAACTTATCGGTGGCAAATCACCGGTCGGAGCCGGATTTCCGCAGCGAACTGATTACCCAGTCGCTAATGGGAACACCGGTTAAAATTCTGAAAAAAAAAGATAACTGGTACCTGGTACAAACCCCCGACAGGTACATTTCATGGATAAATCCGGGTGGAATTCAACCAATCACAGAAAACCAGCTGGAATATTGGAAAAATGAAAAACGGCTGATTTTCACCGGAGATTTTGAAAAAATTTACAAAAGCGAAAAAATGGAGCAGCCGGTTTCCGACGTTGTATTTGGAAACATTGTGGAACTGGAAGAAACCTCGCGCCGCCGGATAACAATAAAGTTACCGGATGGACGAACCGGCTTCGTTCTTCCGGAAAACTGGATAGATTTTCAGGAATTTGGAAATCAAACGCAGGTGGATACAACAAAACTGAAAAACCTGGCGCTCGAATTAAACGGAAGACCTTATTTATGGGGAGGAACATCTTCTAAAGCAATGGATTGCAGCGGATTCACAAAAATAATTTACATCAGAAGCGGTATCATTTTAGCCCGGGATGCTTCGCTTCAGGCCAAATACGGAAAACCGGAAGAGACAACAAACGGTTTTCAAAATTTACAGATCGGAGATTTGCTGTTTTTCGGGAAAAAAGAAGATGAAAACGGAGAGGAAAAAATTACACATGTGGCTTTTTCATTGGGTGGAACAGAATTTATCCATGCTTCCGGCAGAGTTCAGGAGAATAGTTTTGATCCTGAAAGTTCAATCTATTCGGAGTACCGGAAAAATTCCTTTATTCGGGCGAAACGAATAAAAGGTATGGAAGGCACTTCCGGAATCATATTGATCGGAAAACATCCGTGGTATTTTAATAATCAGGCTAATTCAGTTTACAGATGAACCCAGGCAGGCGAAATTTTATCAAAAACACGGCAATTTTCAGCTTCGGTGGATTAATTTCGCCGTATTTAACTTATTCAAATATGAAAGGCAAACTATCCAAAAAAGGTTTGAAACTGAGTTTTGAGCCATACAACCTGGAATTGAAACATGTTTTTACATTGGCCAACAGTTCGCGTACAACAACTCCGGTTATGCTCGTAAAGCTGCAGTATGATGGAGTTACCGGTTTTGGCGAAGCGTCGATGCCACCATATCTTGGAGAATCACAGGAATCAGCCGCGGCATTTTTAAGCTCGCTGGATTTAGGTCAGTTTAACGATCCATTCCGAATGGAAGAAATCCTGGATTATGTAGATTCAGTTGCTCCGGAAAATACGGCTGCCAAAGCCTCTGTGGATATTGCCCTGCACGATTTAACCGGAAAGCTAATGGGACAGCCCTGGTATAAAATCTGGGGATATTCTCCCGAATCAACTCCGGATACCTCGTTTACCATTGGGATTGACGAGCCCGACGTGGTCCGGCAAAAAGTGAAAGAAGCCGCCGGTTTTAAAATCCTGAAAGTAAAACTGGGGCGCGAAAACGACAAGGAAATGATCGAGACCATCCGTACGGTTTCTGATGTTCCGCTTTGTGTGGATGTCAATCAGGGATGGGAAAATAAAAACCAGGCGCTGGAAATGGTCCAATGGCTGGCAGAACGGGGGATTGTTTTTGTGGAACAACCAATGCCCAAAGAACGGATCGATGATATTGCCTGGTTAACTGAAAATTCGGCGCTGCCGATTATTGCCGATGAAGCGGTGCAGCGCCTCCCGGACGTTCAAAAAACGGTTGGCGCCTACTCGGGGATTAACATCAAACTGATGAAATGCACCGGAATGAGGGAAGCACACAAAATGGCAAACCTGGCCCATGCAAATAACCTGAAGGTGATGATCGGATGTATGACTGAAACATCGTGCGCTATTTCGGCGGCAGCCCAACTTTCGCCAAAAGCCGAATGGGCCGATCTCGATGGAAACCTGCTGATTACCAATGACCCATACAAAGGTATTAAAATTGTTAACGGCAAAATAATGCTGAATGAAAATCCTGGAATCGGAATTGAAACATCCTGACAATTGGACGGATTGTTCGCTGAATTAACTCTTCCGAATGATGAACAAGGTTATAAACCAAACTACCGGTAAATTTGTCTTAGAAGTGTTATGAAAACTGTTTTGATGGCACTGTATCTTGTCAGCGCATTTGCGGGAAACGCGCAAACGCAGGCAACCACTGAGTTTAAAAACGATAATAAGAAAAAAATGACGGAATACAAGCAATTAACAGATTTTGAAAAATATGTTATTGAAGATAAAGGAACAGAACGACCGTTCACGGGAGAATACAACAATTTCTACGAATCGGGCACTTATGTTTGCAAACGTTGTGGAGCCCCGTTGTACAAATCGACCGACAAATTTAAATCGGATTGCGGGTGGCCCAGTTTCGACGATGAAATTAAAGGCGCAGTAAAAAAATCTCTGGATGCCGACGGCCGGCGCACCGAGATTACCTGCAGCAATTGTGGCGCCCATTTGGGCCATGTTTTTTTCGGCGAAGGTTATACCCAAAAAAATACCCGGCATTGCGTCAATTCTGTTTCAATGGAATTTATACCTGCTGAATGATGAGATAAACTGTTTGTGCGGCAGCCGGTTTTTATTAAAGCTCTCTATTCACTGTAATACCTTCGATGAAATAGACCACATCGGCGGAATCCTGTGCATTTGCAATTACCCGGTGTGCATTTGCCGTTTCGGTTTTTTCATTCTCACGCTCATGCTGGCCGGGATTATGAGCATCTGCAACGGTTTTTACCTGTTTCAGAATTCCCCTGATTTCCAAATCGCTCCCCATTTGTTCCTGTTTGAAAGCACCAATTTTTTCACCGGCTTCCACCCTGATGTTAATATCTTCGTTACTTCCCATCAGAAAACAGCGTTCGCCACCCTGCTGACAAACATGCATCACCGTACCTTTAACCACTATTTCTTTATCAACAAAACCGATGGCATTCCTGTATAAATCATCAACGGTTAAAACTACTGCGGATGTTTCGTTGTTTTCGGCTGATGTATTTTCCGATTTTTGATTTCCGCAGCTATAAAGAATCAGGGCGTATAAACTTAATAAGGCTAATCTCTTCATAATATTGATGTTTTTGTTTCAAATATACAAAATCGTAAACAGTAACGGTATAATAATTCCTGCGATGGTAAACCACCATCCCCAGCGGCTAAAACCACGTTTCCCTTTTAAAAGAAAAAGGCCGGTTACAGCCACAAAAATCATTACGACACCCATAAAATCGCTGACCCATTTCCAAAGGGTTCCGAGAGTGGCTTTGTGAAGCTTGTTCATTTCAAAAACAACGGGCCGTTTCTGAAGATAACTCATGCTTCCCGTTCCCGTTTCCGGATTTATCACAACTTCGCCATTTTCGATAAAAACCTTTATTCGTCCTTCGTTGGTGATGTAATGTTTTTTGAAAACCACTGAACGATCCAGCTTCTGCAACTCAGCTTTAATCATCGATTCTGTAACCGGCGTTTCTGCATTGATTTGGGTTTGAAATTCGGTATGAAAGATTTTGTAATCGGGATTGAAGTCGTGCCTGTGGTTCAGAAAAATACCTGACAAAGCATAAACGATAGTCATTCCAACAATAAAATAGCCAAAATCGCGGTGAAGGACCCGCAACAATTTTCGAATCTTCATTTGCCGGTTTTTTCGCGCAAATATAGGATAAACACCCGAAGGAATTATGACTTAAGTTACAAAAGCAATAAATCTGAACCGGCCATTATCATTCAGATTGATGTAAAAACAGAAGATGAAGAATAAAAATTAAAATTACAAGTAGTTGATTAAGTGTATATTATTTCATAACTTGTATCATCCTAGTGTACTAGGGCTCTGGTTTTATCACAACTTAATTGGGTGCCACCGGCTATTGAGCCGGTGGTTTTTCTTTTGTATGAATAACGTTAAGATGTATAATATTCGTTAAGCGAAATAACATCATCCGAACTGCAAACGGGGCAATTAGGCTGGTCGTCGGAAAAATGGCTGAAGCTTGCCTGACAATTGTTGCATTTAAACCAGTTTTTCTCGAAATAAACATCGCCACCCCTGAAAATAATATCGCGGCCTTCTACAAAAGCTGTTGCTACTTTGTTTCTGGCTTCTTCATAAATTCTGGTTAAGGTTGGTCGCGAAACATCCATGTGAACGGCTGCTTGTTCCTGTGTAAGATTTTGGTAATCGAGCAAACGGATCGCTTCGTATTCTTCAAGTCGAAGTATAACTTCGTTCGACTTTCTTCCTCGAACGCCGAAAACTGACATCCCTTTTATTACCGGGGGCACCTGAATCCTTCTGTTCCTTTTTTTTCTTGGCATATTAAATTGAATTTAGTTTGCTCAACAAAAAGTGGTCGACTAAAACCAAAGCTGCCATGGCTTCAACAATCGGCACTGCCCGGGGTAAAACGCATGGATCATGTCTACCCTTTGGGTTGATGGTTATTTCGTTATTCTCCTTATCCACTGTTTGTTGTTCTTTTAATAAAGTGGCAATTGGTTTAAATGCCACATTAAAATAAATATCTTCTCCGTTGGAAATTCCACCCTGTATTCCGCCTGAGTTATTTGTTTTTGTTTTGACACCTTCATTAGAACGTACAAATACATCGTTATGTTCAGAGCCGCTAAGCCCTGTTCCGGCGAAGCCTGAGCCGTATTCGAATCCTTTAACGGCGTTAATGCCCAACATGGCAAAGCCCAGGTCGGCATGCAGTTTGTTAAATACCGGTTCGCCCCACCCGGCAGGCACTCCCTGCGCTACTCCGGTGATTATTCCACCAACCGTATCACGGTCTTTTGCTGCCTGTTCAATGCGGGCAATCATTCTTTCTGCAGTCTCCGGATCCGGACAACGGACGAGATTTTCTTCAGCGCTGGAAATGTTCACTTCGGTGTATGGTTTTTCCATTTTTATTTCGCCAACCTGCGATACAAACGCCTGCACAGAGACGCCTGCTTTTGCAAGGATTTGCTTGGCAACGGCGCCGGCTACCACCCGTGCGATTGTTTCGCGGGCCGATGAGCGGCCCCCGCCGCGATGATCGCGAGTTCCGTACTTTTTAATGTATGTGTAATCGGCGTGCGATGGCCGGTAAACATCTTTCAGATTATCATAATCTTTTGAATGTTGATCTTTATTCCAAATCGCAAAAGCAATTGGTGTCCCCTGCGTTTTTCCTTCGAATACCCCGGACAGAAATTCAACCTGATCGGATTCTTTTCGCTGTGTGGTAATCTTTGATTGCCCTGGTTTTCTGCGGCTTAGGTCGCGTTGAATTGAATCAATATCAATTTCCAGGCCGGCAGGGCAGCCATCGATGATACCTCCAATTCCACGACCGTGAGATTCTCCAAAAGAAGTTAATCTAAATATCTTACCGAATGTGTTCATACAAAGTAAAAAGTAAAAAACCCCGTTCCCATTTAATTCGGAAAACGAGGTTAAAATAAGTCATTTGAACTAATAATCAAAAAAAATCAGCAGCCGCAGCCGCAACCTCCGCCGTCTTCAGTACTGCAGGAATCGTCGCTGCAGCCTCCGCTGCCACATCCGCAACTTCCACCCGACATCATTTCTGCCAGTTCTTCATCGGAAGGTTGGCGAACATTAAGTATTTTTCCTGCAAAATGCAAATCTTCTCCGGCCAGCGGATGATTAAAATCCATTTTTACAGTCTCGCCGTTTATTTCCAGTACCAGTCCGTTCAGGCGTTGCCCGTTACTGCTCATCATCGGTACTGTATTGCCTGTTTTTATTAATTCATCATCAAACTTTCCATCAACTAAAAAAACATGTTTTGGCAGTTCAACAACTGCGTCCTGGTTTACCTCACCATATGCGTCGTTTTTCGACAACTGGATGGTAAATGGTTCTCCTTCTTTTAATCCGCTAAGTTGCGATTCAAATTTCGGCAACATTACTCCGGCGCCATATAGAAACTGCAATGGTTTTTCTTCCGTGGCTTGTTCTATGATTTCCCCGTGTTCATCATCAACCCGCAAATCGTAGGTTAATGTAACCATTGAATTTTTTGATACTTCTAACATAATTTCATTTTTTATTCTGTTGCAAAATAACAGTTTTTAAACTTCAACACAAAATACCATTTAGTCTTTTACGCATTTTTTAACAATTTTATACGCAAAAGGATTATTACATTCCCGTAAAAAATTTGATGGTTTACAACTTTATGATTTTTTTACTAATGATTCCACTTCCCGTTTTTACTTTCACAATATATATACCTGCCTTAAAATCAGCGACTTCATGAACAAATAGATGATTCTTTCCGGAAACTTCTTTTGTTAAAAACGTTCGTCCGGAATTGTTTACCAGTACCAGCAATTCTGCATCCCCCGGCAAATCAATTCTGAAATGCGTTTTTACCGGATTCGGATATATTTTCAATTCGTTTGTACCTGGTATTTCAGACGATGCAGTAATTTCACTTCCGTTAAAATTATCGATACAAAAATAGGCCGGGGTATTCATACCGAAATCGCCCACATCGGTTGATTCGAGCTGTAAACTAATTTCGGAAACGGTATCGAGCGAGGTTAAATCCACCCATTCCCAGTTTTTTAGGATGTAATCTTCCTTATTATTTTCAAACGTGAAATCGGCCAGGAAAAACTCCACAGAATCAGTTACATTTCCCAACGCATCGGCGCCGGTAACAATCAGTTTTAAATAATCGGGATCAGAATCATCAGCGCCGCCAAACTTTTTGGTAAAAGCATCGCCAAATTTCATTGAAAGATACGTGTAGGTGTTATTCGTGATATAAAAACCGGAAAGCTTAACCGGATTTTCAAATTCCATTTTCAGTTCGCCGGGTACGTAAACCACTGCATAATTGTCAGATTGATCTACTCCGGACGCTGTTATTGCGCTGTACTGGTTTTCCCAACCTGACGTAACTGAATCTTTCATGTTTGAAATTGAAAAGCCGATCCAGCTTTGCCACTCTGCGTTATAATCGTTCGGAAACCAAAAACCTCCGCTGTTGAAACCGCCGGAGCCATCAGAACCATTCCGGAATGAATCCGGCTCTAACTGAAATTCATCGAATGTGGCCACATTTTGAGCGTTTAAAATCAACCCAAAAAAGCCAAAAAACACGAATAGGTAAATTTTTTTCATTGTAATTGAGTGTTAGTGTTTTCATACCTGAATAAAAAATCCGAAGGATTAATACCCACCTTAAATGAATCGGCTAAAGTTCCATTCGGTAAATACCGGTAAATAGTTGCATCCTGGGTATAATCGACGGCATCGGAAACATAAATTTCGTTGTTTACCGGGTTAATTCCCATGCTGTAAAAAAGCTTGTTTTCAGACGAAATAAAGGCTGAACCGGGCAAATGCTTATCCGTTACGGCCATTTTATAAACGTCGTGGTTCAGAAAGTACAGCGAGTCGCCCGAAGCGCTGATTTCCAGCCCTGCAGGGAGTGCCCCTTCTTCAAACCTGTAAATCTGTTCCACCGTAAATGTTTGCGGATCAATCCTGGACAATGCCGGTGCTTCTGCCAGCTCCGAAAATCCTTCGGTAGTTCCTTCCGACAGCACCCATATTTTATCGTTTTTATCTTTCACCAGATTTTTGGGTTGATACGGCACTTTAATTTTTGCTGTCATTGCATCGGTTTCAGTATCAATTACCAGCAGGTATTCACCAAACGACCAACCGGAAACAAAAACAAATTTTCCCATCTGCAGCATTTGTTCGGAGGTGTGTTCGCCAATTTCAATCTTTCCGGTAATTTCATAGGAACCCGGATTTATAATGGTGATGTGGTGAGCGTACAAATCGGAAACGTAAGCTTTTTCACCGGACACAAAATGCACGTAGCGCGGTGAAGTCAGACCGGTAACCACACCTTTGAATTCCGCAGTTTCCGCATCAACAGCATAAATTTTCCCGGAATTATTGACCACGATAAATAGTGTATTCCCAAACATTGCCAGCGACTGGACCACATCGCCCGGCGGTGCATTGTTGCGGGCGTAAAAAAGCTGGTTGGTTACCTTTTTCGTCTGCGGATTGTAAAACGACAACGAGCCGTTTCCGTACATGAAATTACCTTCGCACGAAATAAAAACACCATTCTTTGTGTCGAGGTTAAAAAATACGGTCTCAACCGGCTCGTCGGTGCACGACCAGTAAATAAAAACCAGTATTATGGAAATCAAAAACTGCTTCATCATTTTTTGTAATTCAGTGCAACAGTAAAATTATAATACCGCCCGGGCATCGGCCGCCATAAAATGCTCTGGTAATTTTCGTTGAACAGGTTTTCAATGGTAAACTTAAAATTCACTTTCCAGGTATTCAGGCTAATTTGCTTGTCCAGTGTAAGTTTGTTCAACCAGTAGGGATTCAGCACCCGCTCGTAATCGGTTTCGGCATTACTCGATTTTGTATATCGTTTTCCGATGTAATTGACATCGTATTTTACCGTAAAATTATTCCAGGTGGCGCCCGCATAAACATTTCCTTTGTGTTTCGGAATGTAAATCAGTTGCTTTCCCCGCGACTGATCCACCGAATTCACAGCATTTTGATTGGCGGTGCTGGTGTAGGAATAGTTTCCTCCGGAGCGACATGTTATTTCATTCAAAATCGCTTTTGCTGAAAACTGATATTCAATTCCTTTTGACAAAACATTTTTTTCGTTGTTTACTTCCCAGTAAAAAGCCCCGTTTGCAGCGGGTTGCCAGATTATCCAGTTATCGATTTTCGAAATAAATCCGGTGATTTCATTTTGAAATGATCCATTTTTAAAAGGAAACTCGCCTGCCACCGAAATATCGCCGGTGTAACCGTCTTCAGCCAGCAAATCCGGATTTCCGCCAGGCAGCCAGTACAAATCGTTCAATGCGGGTTTATGGTAATTTCTTGCGGCGTTCATACGCAATACCAGCGGCATTTTTTTACTGAATTGCCATTCCAAACCTGCCGAGGGAATCAGTGGTACAACGTGCTTGTCGTAATTTTCGGAACGCATTAAAATGTATGCCGAAAAAAGGTCGGACGGTTTTAAATGAAGGTCAGCCATCAAACTTGTTTCAAGGCGATTTTCATTATAGCCGCTTTTTTTCAGTTTATCATCAACGTTCACCCGGTAATAATTAATATCCATACTTAAGGTTGCATATGTTTTTTCATCGAATTTCCGGAAAATCCGGAGGTGATTTAAAAAGCTGGTTTCCACACTTCTGGAATCTTCGTTCACAAAATTGAACTGCGGAATTGCCCGGTAGTAATCCAGCCGCGATGAATTCAGACCGGTAAAGAAATGGTAATTCAGGTAGTCTGAATATTTTTTCCATTCGTATTGCAACCGAAACTGGTTGTCTTTTTGGTACTCCTCCCGCCGGCTTCCTTCGTACGACATCAGTTGTGGCAAATCCCTGTTACTTTTCTGAACCCACAACCGCAGTGAATGGATGCGATCGGAAACGGGGCGATAATAAAACTCCTGCAAAACGCCGGTTTTTTGATAAGCGGCATTTTCAAGCGTATCGCGCCGTTGCGGAATAACACCGGCATTGAAAAAAGGAAAATCATTTTCCGATGCTTCATAAAATGCCCGGGTTACCGACTTAAACCGGCCGGTTCCAACCATCAGCTTAAAAAAAGATTTCCGCGTATGAAACGAACCGGTTTCAACCATTCCGCGAATGTTTATTTTGGAATTCCAGTCGGGTTGGTTTTGAAGGTTAATGCTCCCGCCAAGCGCGCCGCTCCCCTCCACCATGGAACTTGCGCCATGGAGCAGGTAAACATCATCAGTAAAAAAAACCGGCAGCAAAGCCAAATCGGCAATTCCGCGCATCGGCGAATTCAGATTCATGCCATTCCAAAGCACCTGTGTGTGTGTAGCTGCCGCTCCCCTGAAACTGGCTGTTGCTGTGGAACCCCGGCCAAAGGATTTAATAAAAACCGGGGAATAATCCGATATTAACCCGGAAAGATCAGTTGTAAGCGTAGCAGCTCTTTCCAGCGAATCAAGGTGCGTGATTTTCAGACCAGCTTCCTCTACTTTTCTCCTGGCGAGCACTTTTACCTCTTTAATCCGAATTGTATCTTTCAGATTTTGTGCATTTGCTGTTGTTGCAGTTACCAGCAAAACCAGGATAAACCAAACCGCCTTTCTTCTCATTTCTTAATGATTTTAAAAGAACGGCCAATTTTATTGCCATTTACTAAAACCTGGTAAAACCCTGCCGGTAATTCATTTATATTCAGCAGAATACGATTTGAATCCGCAGTTTTCTCCATTAAAACCTGTCCGCTTAAATTGACAATGAAAATCTTCGATCCAGCCAGATTTTTACCTGAAATACCCAGCTGGTCCCCAACCGGGTTCGGGAAAATGCGAAAACCAGAACGTGGAATGAAATCCGAACCAGTAACTACTTTGGCCGAAATTAAAACGGCATCGTTTTCGGCTGAAAAAATCCAGGGCGGATCATCCTTCAGAACCACTTCAACCTTCCCATTTTCATCCGTAAAATAGGTTTGACTGCCCAAAATCCCGGCATTGGAAACTACGGCAAAACCAGATTCCACAACCGAATCATTCTGAAATGAACAAGTTGTTTGTACCAGTTGTAACTCCACAACCTCACCGGGTTTTACCGAATCTTTGTTAGCAGTTAATTTCGTTAATTGCCAGGGAGTTGAAATATCAGACACATGGTATAAAATCAGGGTATCGCCCCGGTCGATCTTCTGTTCATCGAAACCGTTTAAAAACTGCTGATTGTTAAACCGCATAATCCACGCCCTTGCAAACGGTTGCGGATCAGTTTTTCCGCCCCACCCATAATAGAACAGACCCTCTTTTTCAATGGAATAGAGGTAAAGTTTTCCACCTGAAATTTCATCATCCCGAAAGACAAAATTCACTCCTGCGTATTGCAAACCTGCCGCGATTGCATGTGCCAAAACCGGCCGGTTTAACGACGAATAATCTTTTTGCCGGTTTTCCACAAACCGGTTCAAATCCGACAAACCAACTTCAATTTGCTGCAACGGAATCAAATTTTCCTCCTCCGATTTTGCGGTAAAAAAGATGCTGGTTTTATCGGAAGGGGAATGAACTTTTACTGGAAACGATTTTACAAGTTCGAATTTCTGCAATGCACAATCAATCGTTGTTTCACCTTCACCGGAAGCAACAAAATAAGTCTGGTTATCCATTGAAATCAATTTTCCAATCGCTGCATTTTGAACCGAAAAAACGGGATGTAAATCCAGCCGTTCGCCGGTGTTGTCAAACACCTCAGCGTGCAGCAAAATGGTATCGCCGGGATAAACCAGGGAAACATCGGAACGAATTGCAATTGAATCGGGTTCAACAATTTCAACAGCGAATGTTTTTACCTCGTTTAAAGCTGAAACTTCAATTTCTGTACTCCCGGTTTTCAGGGCAAATAATTTTCCTTCCCCGTTAAAATTTGCGATTTCGGGATTTGCCGAATTGAAATGGATGATACTTTCCGCAATCCTTCCATTAATAAAATAGTTTGCTTCCAGTTCCAGTGTATCGCCAACCAGCAATTTTACCGGCGAATGATAAACGACCAGTAGGGTTTCTTTACCCGAAACAGCATCGTTTGGCTCAACATCAACAACATACGATATATCGGCAGATGCTTCGCCGAGTCTTCCCAAATCAGCAAAATAACCGGTCTCAATTTTTACAAAATCAATGGCATTCAACCCGGCATAATTTCCCAGACTATCAACCGCCCATGAAATATCAATGGGATCGCCGCCTGCACCTTCAATGTCCGAAGTGTACGGATTATCAGGGACAGCCAGATTTGCGCCTTGTTTTTTCGGGTGATTGTCGGCATAGCCAAAATCCAGCGGTTTGATTTTCAATTCAACCGGATTTGACCGATCAATTTCCGCGTCTAATTTTGTGCCTGTAAAAACCACAGAATCCTGCGGGTAGTCCGGGAAATTTGCCACAGTTGGGTAATATTCCTGTGTATTGTATGAATTGGCTTTTAAAACACCGGCCTGCCCATAATTGTCGCGCCACTTTACATCGCGTGTCTGTGTTTTGAAATAAGTAATTTGATAATTTTTAATTGTTTTGGGGTGAAAATAATGACTGCCGGCGATTTCATACCATATATCATCCGGAATTGCGTTTTTGTTTTCATCTTTCATCACCCACACTACACCGGGTTCCGAAGAGCCGGAAAAAGCATTCCCGAAAATGTTAAGATCAATTCCGTAAGGATTTCGCGGATCGTTCACACACGGTTCATTAAACTTTAAAACGATGTAGCCGCCAAATCCACCGAGCGAGACCAGGTTGTTTTCCGATTGCGGCATTTTTTCGGCAGCTTGTGGCGTTCCGGTTTGTTCGATGTTAATGTGCTGTCCCGGAGCAGGTTTATACTCCACGACCTGTCTGGCAACGTTTTGTGCAAAATCCGCGAACGGAAGCAGCAACAACAGTCCAACTAATTTTAAATTCTTCATTCCCCTTTGTATTTTTAAACGTGGGGAAATAAAACTTCAGGTATTTCACCGTCGCTTTTATTCCCGAAAGCATTTCTTGAAAATGGCAGGTCTTCTGGCTTTCTTCTTTGCGGGCGCCTTCCCGTTCATTTGGGTTGAACAGTGGCATTTCACCCGAAAATTCGAAGATTACAGCTGCGGGCACAGCTCCGGATTTTCACCGGATTCCCTTTTCACATGAAATTCTTGCGAACCATTTCTGTAGCAAAGTTAGCAATCTGTTCTGTTTATTCCAGTCGGGAAAACGTTTAAAAATCAATTTTTATCAACAGGCTGTTTGCAGCGTGGACAAGCCGCAGAAACAAGCACGCGCACGATTGAAAACACTTACCACGCGATATATATCCTGCGGATAAACCAATGAAAAACTGAAAAGATTCAGGTTAATTGTCGAATAAAAAAACTATTTGGTAGCTGGTTTACCCGGTTTTTTGTAGATTTTTTCGGGAAGTTTTATAGCCCGGACGACAAGAAAAATTCCGAGTAAAACAAATGGAATGCTGAGCCATTGTCCCATATTGAGCGGCATTCCGGCTTCAAAAGCTTCCTGATCTTCTTTTATGAATTCGATAAAAAAACGCGCAGTAAAAATGAGTATGAAAAATACACCCAGCAACATGCCCTGCTTGTTTCGGGCATTCGTTTTCCAGTAAAGGTACATCAGCACACCAAATGCAAACAAATAGGCAAGCGCCTCATAAATTTGAGTAGGATGTTTTGGAATTATTTCTCCGTTTCGTTCAAAAATGAAACCCCAGGGCATATCGGTCGGAACACCGTAAATTTCGGAATTCATCAGATTTCCGGTGCGGATCATGGCGCCAACCAAAGCGGTTGGAACGACTACGCGATCGAGTGTCCACAACATCGATCGTTTGGTAACAAATTTTGAATACAGGAACATGGCAACCAGAATACCAATTGCGCCGCCGTGACTGGCCAGTCCGCCATGCCAAACCATTATAATTTCTGCGGGGTGTTGCGAATAATAATCCCAGCCGTAGAAAAATACGTGCCCCAGCCGTGCGCCCACCACAGTTGCCACTATTAAATATACGAACAGACTGTCGAGCCACTTCAGGTTTTCATTTTCGTACTTAAACATGCGCTCCACAATGTAATAACCAATGAGAAAACCGGATGCGAAAAGCAGTCCGTACCAGCGGATTGAAAAAGGCCCCAAATGGAATATTTCCGGATTAACATTCCAATGAATATAAGTTAAGAAGTTGATCATGATTTATTTTTTCGACACAATTATACAAATTTTAAGCGCTGGTCCTTCCGTGGCATTGTTTGTATTTTTTCCCGCTGCCGCACGGGCACGGATCGTTTCGCCCTACTTTCTTTTCAACTTTAACCGGCTGTGGCCGCGAACGTTCCTGCGTTTGTGTATTTGCACCTTCCATGGCATTTTCGGCACCCGGTAAATCTGACTTTTGTGTTTTATACCGGCTCATGTCGGTCCGTTTTCTGGTCTCTGCCTGTCGCACCTGGTCGGAACTTTGAATAGGGATGTGCCCTTTCATGAGGGTTGAAACCACATCTTTATTCACTTTATTGACCATTATTTTGAAAAGGTTGAAAGACTCGAATTTGTATATCAGCAACGGGTCTTTCTGCTCGTATGTAGCGTTCTGAACCGACTGTTTTAAATCATCCATTTCGCGCAACTGCTCTTTCCACGCTTCGTCGATGGTATTTAAAACAATTTGTTTCTGATATGATTTTACCAGTTCCTTTCCTTTGTTCTGATAAGCTTTTTCGAGGTTGCAAATAATTTGAAAAACCCTTTTTCCATCGGAAATCGGGACTACAATATTCTTGTAAACTTCTGCTTTTGTTTCGTAAACGTTTCGGATTACAGGATAAGCATGTTTGGCGATTACGTCAACCTTCCGGTTATATCCGTCAATCATTTTTTCATAAATTTTACCGGAAATTTCAGAAGAGTTCATTTGTTTAAATTCTTCTTCCGAAACCGGCGCTTCGAGTGACAGGAGCCGCAGCAGTTCCATGTTGAAATCTTCAAACTGATCAGAACCATGATATTCGTTCACCAGTTCTTCCACGGAATCATACATCATGTTCAGTACATCAACTTCAAGCCGCTCACCAAACAAAGCGTGTTTTCTTTTTTTGTAAATCACTTCGCGCTGCGAATTCATTACATCATCGTATTCGAGCAACCGTTTCCGGATTCCGAAATTGTTTTCTTCAACTTTTCTCTGCGCCCTTTCAATCGATTTCGAAATCATGGAATGCTGAATTACCTCGCCTTCTTTTAAACCGAGCCTGTCCATTACGCCGGAAATCCTGTCGGAACCGAACAGGCGCATCAAATCGTCTTCCAGCGAAACATAAAACTGGGAGGAACCCGGATCACCTTGTCGTCCGGCACGACCACGCAACTGACGGTCAACACGCCGCGAATCATGTCGTTCAGTCCCTATAATTGCCAAACCGCCTGCTTTCACCACTTCCGGTGTGAGTTTGATATCGGTACCACGACCGGCCATATTGGTTGCAATAGTAACGGTGCCCGTTCTCCCGGCTTCGGCTACAATCTCTGCTTCACGAGCATGAAGTTTAGCATTCAACACATTATGTTTAATTCCCTTAATCTTTAGCATTCGGCTCAGCAATTCCGAAATCTCAACCGAAGTTGTCCCCACCAGCACCGGCCGGCCGGCATTATGTAAATCAACAATTTCGTCAATTACCGCGTTGTATTTTTCGCGTTTGGTTTTGTATACCAAATCTTCGCGGTCTGCCCTAACCACCGGGCGATTGGTAGGAATTACAACTACTTCAAGTTTATAAATGTCCCAGAATTCTCCGGCTTCAGTTTCTGCAGTACCCGTCATACCTGCCAGTTTGTGGTACATTCTGAAATAATTCTGGAGTGTAATGGTTGCGAAAGTTTGTGTGGCAGCTTCCACTTTCACCCGTTCTTTAGCTTCAATAGCCTGGTGCAAACCATCCGAATACCGTCGGCCTTCCATGATACGACCGGTTTGCTCGTCTACAATTTTAACTTTGTTGTCGATAACCACATACTCCACGTCTTTTTCGAACATGGTGTAAGCTTTTAACAACTGGTTGATGGTATGCACCCTTTCCGATTTCACCGAATAATCCTGCAGAAGCTTGTCTTTTTTCTCCACCAGTTCATCGTGAGGCAAACCTGAATTTTCCAATTCTGCCATTTCTGCTCCCATGTCCGGAAGCACAAAAAAATCGGGGTCTTCAAATCCTTCGGAAATTAAATCGATTCCTTTGTCGGTCAATTCTACTGAATTCTGTTTTTCTTCGATGATAAAATGAAGCGGATCAGTAACGATATGCATGTTTTTGTTGTTCTCCTGCATATAAAAATTTTCTGTTTTTTGCAGGACCCCTTTCATCCCCTCTTCACTCAAAAATTTAATTATTGATTTGTTTTTGGGAAGCCCCTTATGTGCGCGGAGCAACAGTTTTCCACCTTCTTTTCGCTCTTCGTCCGTTGCATTTTCCTTGGTCAGCAACCGTTTTGCATCGATAAAAATACGATTGACCAATTCCCGCTGTGCCTGGTATAACTTTTCTACATATCCTTTTAGCTCTTCAAACTGCTGATGTTCGCCTTTTGGAACCGGGCCCGAAATAATTAATGGAGTACGGGCATCATCAACTAAAACCGAGTCAACCTCATCTACAATGGCATAATGATGTTTACGCTGGACCAAATCATCAGGATTTATCGCCATATTGTCGCGCAGGTAGTCAAAGCCAAATTCGTTGTTTGTTCCATAGGTGATATCGGCATTATAGGCTTTCCTTCTCGCTTCGGAATTGGGTTGGTGCTTGTCGATACAGTCGACTGACAAGCCGTGGAATTCATAAATCGGCCCCATCCACTCAGCATCTCGCTTGGAAAGGTAATCATTTACCGTTACCACGTGAACACCACGTTTTGCAAGAGCATTCAAAAACACCGGCAGCGTTGCGACCACCGTTTTACCTTCACCTGTTGCCATTTCCGCAATGTTTCCCTGGTGCAACACCACTCCGCCAATTAACTGTACGTCATAATGTACCATGTTCCACACAACTTCACTGCCGCCGGCAATCCAGCGGTTTTTCCAAAAAGCCTTTTCCCCGTTAATTAATATACTGCCGCGTTTCGACGCCAAATCCTTGTCGAATTCAGTTGCTGTAACTTCCAGTGTTTCATTTTCCACGAAACGACGTGCTGTGTCTTTTATAACCGCAAAAGCAGTTGGTAAAACTTCATTTAAAACCTCTTCAATCTTTTCTTCAATGATTTCTTCGAGCTTGTCGATTCGCTCATACAATTTCTCACTTTCCTGGATATTAATTTGTTCCGCCGTTTCCTTCAGCTCAGCAATTTCATCTTCCTCAGGTTTTATCCGTTCGCTGATTATTTGCTTGAGCTTCTCTGATTCAGCCCGCAAATCGTCGTTCGACAACTTTTCGATTCTGCTGTATTCTTCTTTTATTTTTTCAACAACCGGACTGATTTCTTTTATGTCTCTTTCCGATTTATTACCCAGTATTTTACCGAGTATTTTGTTAACAAAAGCCATATTATTCTTTAACTGTTAATTCAACTTAATAAGCCAATGCAAATGTAACCATTTGTAAAGGCTAAAAAAATTATCAATTTATTTTTATAAAAATTGTACCAAAAACATAATACCGTTAAACCGTTCCAAAAATCAACAAAAATATTCCTGCCGGGGAGCAACTTTTTTGTAATTTTGAGGAACCTGACGGAATTAAAAATTAATGAAAAGGAAACATGGAAACAAATACCTGCTTAGGGATTTTAATTTCAGTGTTTTTCATTACTGATAATTTTTTCAAACTGATATTTTTACTGTTTAATCCAATTACTTTATAGCATTTTCTGCAAATGTCATAAATCAATATATTTTTTTTGCTATGAAACCGGGAAACTTTAATCAAAAGCGGAATTTGTGAAAATGTATTCTTTATCGTATCATTGAATGAAAATTATTATTCATCAGCCTAATAAGTTCCATGGAGGTAATAAAATAATACTCATATTTGTTAGAAGATACTTTAGATACTTTTTAGATACTTTTTACTTTAACATTAAACTTTAGTACTATGAAATTAAAACTTTTACTTGTCTTGTTCTTAATTTCCTGCGGCATTATAAATGCACAGGAACCCAATCGTTCGCTGATAATCAGCGAATCGCGTTCCAATGCTCAACCCGATAATTACGTTGAGCTCACGAATATGGGGGATCAGCCCATTAATTTAAGTGAATACAAATTCGGTTTAATGAGACCATGGATTCCCGAACCTGTAGATGATGTCTGGAACGACCCATGGGTGCCCGAAGGAAACCGTTTCTTCATGTTGCCCAATGTTGTGCTCCAACCTGGCGAATCATGGGTAATTACAACAGCCTATGATTTTGGTCCTGAACAGTACCAGAAGAAAGTTCCTGGTTTTGAAGGAGACGAACGTAGAAAACAGGTTGAAATGTATGATCTGGCCGATTACCTCATCCACATTGCTGAGCCCAAAGGTGATGAAACCGACAGTGTAACTCACGACGACATTTATGGCGACGCCTACCAGTGGACATTTGAAACCTGGGTTGGCCGTGGCGCGTTTTATATTGAACATCACGTTTCGGATGTGGACTCTTTCGTTGTTGACCAGGTAAACGGTGTGTTCGATAATGAAGGAAAAAATTTCGCTCATTCCTATGATGTAGCCGGTGTTACTGATGCCACCGGAAATTCTGTGTTGGTTCGGAAATTCACGGTTAAAACAGGTAACCTCGATTTTGCCAATGCAAGGGGAGTCGGGTTGGATGATTCGGAATGGATTCCGATTCCCCAGCCGGAAGGAGAATACCGGTTACCTTACTGGACGGTTGGCAACCATGGTGCATATAATCTGGACGAAAATACGCTGGTTTCCGATGAAATTGACGTTGATTTCGCCAACAAAGTTCTCACCGTTCCGTGGGGAACCCGCCGCGGTGACGGAATCATGAAAAAAATGCAATTCTCACCTGGTGTTGCGTGGGTATATAAATTAAGTCCGAATTTTGAAGATTCTCTAACATTTGCAGCCCGGACAGGCGACCAGATTGACATCTATGTTTGCGGCGATGATCTGGATTTGGCAACTTTTGATATTGTTGTTGCCGAACCAACCGCAGATGCGAACATTGTAGTTCCGGTATCGAACTTCGATCCAGGTGGTGGCTGGAGAGACAATAATGAAGCAGGCATTCTGGACTGGCCAAGGGTAACTGAACATGAGTCGGGTGTTGATACGATCACCGGAAACTGGTTTGGTATTCCCTATGCAACCCGCACCGACAGCTTGCTTGAACGACTGGAAAAAGCATCGAATGCTGCCTGGGACTTTGATTGGGTTGATGGTGTTGAACGCGCCGACCTGAAAAATGGTGACAAATTGGTTGTTACCGCTGAAAACGGCGATACGAAAGAATATTATGTTCAGGTTCAACCTTATGGTCCCAGCCACAATGCAGCTTTAACTGCTATTACATGGCCAGATATACCAGCCGAATATCGCGATATTTTTGGTTGGATGGGAGATACTATTCCGAACTTTAACTCAACAACTTACAATTACCGCGTTCAGGTTCCGTGGGATGTTGAGGGAATTCCGGCACTGGTAGCTAAAACAGCAAGTTTAAACGCAAATGTTGAGGTAGTTCGCGCAACAACACTTTCGGGTACCGTAGACCAGAGGACGGTGAAATTTATTGTAACAGCCGAAGATGACAGCGTTTCACATACTTATAACGTAGAACTGGTGAAAGAAAAAGATATTTCAAAGCTTCAGCCGTATGCTCCGGATCCATTCCTTTCTGAATTTGTATTCTGGGATCAGTGGAGCAACAGTTTTGCTGAAATAATGAACCCGGGAAATCAGCCGCTGGACCTGAGTAACTACATGTTTGCCATGGAATGGATAACCAATCCGGCTGACATGATTACATCAGGTGCTGGTGAAGATGAATGGCTTGACAGATACGACAAATATGTCCCCGGATATAAATGGGTAGATGAAGCTACATGGGCAGTTACACCTGCCATTTTGGAACAAGATCTGAATGTGAATCCGATTGTACAGCCGGGCGACGTCTTTACGATGGGATACATTGCAGAAGATGGCCAGACTGAATTTGACTGGTTAACCGGTTATACCTGGCCTGTTCCGGCACAACTCGACGTTCAGTTTAACAACTATACCGGAAATAAAACTTACGAAAACCCATGGGGCGAGCCGGTAAGTGACAATGGCAGCCCGGTGAGGAAATGGTCGAATTCACAGTGGTACATGTTTAAAATCCTGAACGATTCGGTAAAACTTGGTCTGAAACCGGCTACCGATCCGAATGATTTTGAATTGATTGAAGTTTTCGGTATGGGGGAAACAACCGATTGGGTAATTGGTGGCGAATCAGCACAAATGATTACCAACTGGATTAGGAAACCAAATATTTACCAGGGAAACCCCGACTTTGCAGGTTCTTTCGGAACCAATTGGGATGATGCTGAATGGACGAAAACCGACCAGCCGTACTGGGAGGCGCTTAATGTAGGTTATCCGATGACCCTTCTGAATATTGGCAACGATATTGGGCAGCATTTCATGAACCCGCCGACTCATTATATGTCAACGGTTACATCAGTTGTATATAAAGTGAGCGACGGTTATTCCATGGATGAAAAAATTCGCGGTGTACGCACAGGCCAAACTGTTTCCGATTTGTTTGGAAATATTGTAAAAGCCAATGAAAATCAATCGGTGAAAGTAACCAGCGCTGCCGATGGTTCAGAACTGGCTGCTGATGCCTTGCTGAGTATGAATGACACATTGGTGGTTATGTCTGCCGACAGCACAAATACCACCAAATATGTACTGGATGTAACAGAAGAAGGATTGAATTCGAATGCTGTACTTACTTCAACAAAATACGATATTGAAATTACGCAGCAACCTTCTGCAGTTGGCGAAAAAAGTACTGCTGAAATGGGTAGCGGAACTATCAGTGGATTCGAATACGGTACGCAGCTAAAAACCATCCTTGCCAACATTACTGTACCTCCGGGTGCAAACATCACAGTAATCAACGATAAGGGCGCTTACGTTCCGCAAACAACGCTCAATTACGATACATCGTATGTAAGCGTTACAGTGAACCACAATACCTATTTCGATGTAGTTGCCGAAGATGGAGTGACTGAAATTAAATACCAGTTGCAGCCGCAGGCATCGGAAAGCTCAGCGTTCCTGACTTCTGATATATACGCGATCGATCAAAAAGACCTGCTGGTTCAGTACGTACCGCGTGGAACTTCAGTCGATGCATTCCTTGGCAACGTAATTCCTTCAATTGGCGCTTCAATTAAAGTTGTTGATAAAAACGGATTGGAAAGAACCGACGGACAAATTTACCAGGATGATCGCGTGATTGTAACTTCACCCAACGAAGAAGTGCAAAATGTATATTATCTGGCGATGTTGCGTTCACAGTACCTCCAGGAGCCTGCTTATCTGGCGTACGTTACTTCCAATGTCTATCCGGTTAATCAAGTGGAAATGAAGATAACCAATTTAGGCTCAGGTACTGAAATTTCTACTTTCCACTCCAGGATCAATCCGGCAATGGGTGCAACTGCTGTTGTTGTAGATGCCGATGGAAATGAAAAAACTTCCGGCACGCTCAACACAGGCGATATGCTGAAAGTAACTTCTGCCGACGAAAAAGTGACGGTTTATTACATGCTGTACACTACGTCAGCTAATTTTGAAAATGCAGCAAGTATTTCTGTGTACCCAAATCCGACCAACGGAAGGGTAAATATCTCAGGCGCTGAAATCGGCGGACGAATCCAGGTGTTTAGTGCAACAGGCGCAAACATCCGCAACTTCAACGTTCAAAGAAGCATTGAAACTGTTACACTGGATGACCAGCCCGCGGGAATTTACCTGATTGTTGTTAACGGCAAAGAAAAGTTACTGGGCCGTTACAAAGTATTGAAAAGATAATAATCTTTCGCATTTGATTAAAATAAGAGCCTGTTTTACAGGCTCTTATTTTTTTTGACCATTAATTTAGCGACAATTTCAAAACCTTTTACAACAGCTTAATTTAAAATGACTTTAAAAAATTATTTCTCTTTCTTTGTGATAAGTACAAAATCTGAAAGTATTAACTGGTAGATTACATTACTAAAAAACCACATATATAATTATGAAAAGAACATTGTATACTCTGGGCCTGCTGCTTTTATGTCATTCATTTTCTTCTGCACAAATCACACCCCAGGAGGCAATTGAAAAAATGCAAAAAGGAATCAATCTGGGAAATACGCTGGAACCGCCTAATGAAGGTGGCTGGAACAATCCCCCAGCTGAAGAATATTATTTTGATTTATACAAAGAAGCCGGTTTTGAAGTGGTGAGGGTTCCGGTAAGATGGGATGAACATACCGGAACCAAAGCTCCGTACCAAATTAGTTCATCATGGCTAAACCGGGTGGAACAAATTGTGGACTGGGGATTGGAAAGAGACCTCTTTATTGTTCTTAACGCACATCACGAAGAATGGATAAAATCAGATTACAGCGAAGCAAACAAAGCCAGGTTCGACAGTATCTGGACACAAATTGCCGAACGGTTCAAAAACAAACCGGAAAAACTAATCTTTGAAATCATTAACGAACCTTATGGTTTGACGCGTTCGCAAAACGATGATTTGCACGCACGCATTCTTTCCATCATCAGAAAAACAAATCCCACGAGGCTCGTTATTTTTCAGGGACATAACTGGGGAGGTTCCGATGAATTGATCGTGGCCAATATTCCCGACGATGATTATCTGATTGGTTCATTTCACTCCTACGATCCCTGGCCGTTCGGGCTGGAAGGTACCGGTACTTTTGGAGGAAGCGCTGATTACAGGGAGCTTGAAAATAAATTCATAACGATTGACAACTGGTCAGAAGAAAACAAAATACCAGTTTTTTTAGGAGAATTTGGTTCCGTAAAAAGTGCCGATTACAATTCGCGCATGAGACAATACCGCGCCTACGTTGAATTGTCGCAAAAATATGGGTTTTCGTCAGCAGCATGGGATGACGGGGGCGATTTCCGGATTATGGAAAGGCAAAAGCACGATTGGGATGAAGTGAAGGATATCCTCATTCATACCACCTGGGAAGCTCCCGATCCGAGAGTTGACGTATACCAGGACTCAATTGTTCGGGTGCGCTGGGAAAATCGCACCGCCAATAACGACAGTATTATTATCCAACGCAGAATGGGAACTGAATTGCATTATACAACGATTGCAACACTAAAACCGGATACAACTTCATACTTCGATGTGAAGCCCGCTATGACAAAATACTACAGCTACAGGGTAATCGCTCATTACAATGATTCCACAGATTTGTATTCTCAGCCGTTCCGGACATTTTTCCCTTCCTGGATAAAACCTGTCCGCGAATATTTCAACGATACATTAATGACTGTTCCCGGTGTAATTGAAGCCGAAGATTTTGATAAAGGGGGCGAAGGCCTCTCCTATCATGATGCGGATGAAAAAAATGTTCCCGGAAAATACAGACCCAATGAGGGAGTCGATATATACGACCGCCTGGGGAAAGGTTACCACATCGGGAATATATTAGAAGGTGAATGGTATGAATATTCGGTGAATGTAACAACCGAAGGCTGGTACAACATTACGGCAAACATAGCTTCCTATTACAGTGGTGGAAAATTTCAAATTCAGGTTGATACTGTTGAATCCGAAATAATGACGGTAAAATCCAGTCAAAGCGCTTTAAATACAATGCCTTTCACCACAAAAATGTATTTATATCCAGGCGAACAAATCGTTCGTTTTACAATAATCAGCACTCCTTCTTTTAACATTGATAACTTTTCATTCGATTTGGCTACCGGAAATGAAGAATCGGTTTATGCCACAAAAGCACCGTTTTTTGCGTGGCAGAATAATTACAGGGAATTGATTATAAAACAAAATCACGGACATCAAGTTGAACGTATGGATATTTATACCATTACCGGACAGTTAGTTCATTCGGTAAGCCAGCCGCAAACAGAAACTCATATTCCGGAATACAAACTTCACCAGGGCATCTACCTGATTCAAACCATGGAAAAAGGAAAGAAATATTCGCAGAAAATTGTCATCAGGTAAACAATATGACCTAAAACGAAACGAGAAAAGCCATTCATCAGAAATAACTTAAACAGGGTTTAACTCATGAAATTTAAATCGACAGGCCAAATCATCATTTTTTTACTTATTTTAAATAACGCAGTTCTTGCACAACCCATAAAAGAACACGGACAACTTTCTGTTCAGGGTAAATACCTGGTTGATAAAAACAATAATCCGGTGATGCTTACCGGTATAAGTTACGGCTGGCATAACTGGTGGCCGCGGTTTTACAACGAACAATCGGTGCACTGGCTGGCGACCGACTGGGGTTGCAATGTAGTGCGCGCTGCCATGGGAGTTGGTCCAAAAGGAAGTTACCTCGACAAGCCGGATTGGTCGAAAGAAAAAATAGAAGCTGTGATTCAGGGAGCTGTAAACAGCGGAATTTACGTAATAATCGACTGGCACAGCCATGAAATTCACCAGCAGGAAGCGAAACAGTTTTTTGCTGAAATGGCGCAAAAATACGGGAATGAGCCAAATGTAATCTACGAAATTTTTAATGAGCCCGTCCACGATTCATGGGAACGCGTTAAAGATTATTCCATGGATGTAATAAAAGCTATCCGCAGGTACGATCCGGATAACATCATTCTTGTGGGAAGCCCGCACTGGGATCAGGACATTCATTTGGTTGCCGATAATCCGATTACCGGTTTCAGCAACATCATGTACACCGTTCACTTTTATGCAGCCACTCATGGAAAATCATTACGCGACCGTTCGGATTATGCACTCGGCAAAGGTATTCCGATCTTTGTTTCGGAATGTGCCGGAATGGAAGCCAGCGGCGATGGCCCTATCGATTATAAAGCATGGAATGAATGGATCGACTGGATGACAGACAATAATATAAGTTGGGTTACCTGGTCGGTTGCCGATAAAAATGAAACCTGCTCGATGATGAAACAAAGCGCTTCATCTACCGGAAAATGGAAAAAAGAAGATTTAAAGGAATCGGGAATTAAAACCCGCGAAAAACTGCGGAGATATTCAGGCTTAGATGAATGATTAACTTGGGCATCTGACTGAAACATAAGTTTTACTAAATCTGGAAATTATGAAGATATATTTTTCATTAACATTATCCGTTGCATGTATACTACTTTTTAATAGTACACAGGCACAGAAGTTTGAAGCCGAAGATGCAACCCTCGCCGGCGGGGCCGAAAAAGTAGCAAACAGCGCCGTATCCGGTGGTTTTTATGTTGCCCAGCAGGAAGGGCAACTTTCGTGGAATATAACAATTGAAGAAGAAGGATTTTATGAAATTTACCTGATTGCAGCTTCACCGAGCGGCAACAAAACAAACACTTTTTCGATTGACGGCGCCAGCGTGGATTTTACACTTGCACAAAATTCGGAATATATATCCCGAAAAGTGGTGAGCAGCCTTAAACTAACGGAAGGCGAACACAAAGTAAGCATCTTTAAATCGTGGGGCTGGATAAATATCGACTATATTGAATTCCAACCTGTAAATCCTTCCGATCGTTTTGATACAAGCAAAACGCCTGTAACGCCGAACCCAACCGACCATGCCATGAAGCTCTACCGGTTTTTATATGATAATTACGGAGAAAAAATCATTTCGGGCGCGATGACGTTGAACAGCATGGACGAAATAAACTGGCTGAAGTCGAATACCGGAAAAGAACCGGCGCTGGTTGGCCTCGATTTTATGCACTGCGGGCGCGGGTACACCTGGTACAACGATTTGGAACCTGTAAATGATGCAAAAAAATATTACGCCCGGAATGGAATTCCTGCATTCTGCTGGCACTGGCGCGATCCGCTGCGCAAAACGGAAGCTTTTTATACAAATGATACCAATTTTGATATATCGAAAATAAATGATGAGAATTCACCGGAATACAAAGCAATGATTCAGGACATCGATTATATTTCCGGATTGTTGAAGAAACTGCAGGATGATGGCGTACCTGTTCTGTGGCGGCCGTTACATGAAGCTTCGGGTGGTTGGTTCTGGTGGGGAGCAAAAGGCCCCGGACCATGTAAAAAATTATATCGTCTGATGTACGACAGAATGGTGAACCACAACGGCCTGAAAAACCTGATTTGGGTATGGACCAGTCAACTTGGCGATAACGACTGGTATCCTGGCGATGATGTAGTGGATATTGTGGGCCGCGATATATATAAAGATGGGGATCACAGTTCGCAAATACTGGAATTTAACCTGTTAAACGAGGATTTCAACGGAAAGAAAATGATTACTTTAAGTGAAAGCGGTTCTTTCCCGGATGTGGACAATTTGATTAAAGATGGCGCTGCCTGGTCGTACTTTATGCCGTGGTACGGCGATTTTGTACGCAATGCAAAGTATAATTCGCTGGATTTATGGAAAAAAATGTTTGCCCACGATTATGTGCTTACTCTCGACGAAATGCCGGATTTGAAATCGTATACAACTCCACTGAAAACCTGGCGCAGTTCGCTATACCCGGAAAATTGGAAGCCGGGGTATAAGGATTCGAAAGGTCGTTTTCTGCACGATTTTTCGTACGCAGGATACCACCAGGGAGAAAAACAAATTCCGGATATTCAAAATAATATTGTGAATGTAACAGAAGCTCCCTATCTGGCTGATAATTCCGGAGAAACAGATGTAACTTCAGTGATCCAACAGGCGCTCGATGATGTTGGCCAGGCTGGCGGCGGCGTGGTTTACTTGCCCGCAGGAATCTACAAAGTTAATCCCGGAAGCAACGAAACAGCTTTGCGCATTCAATACAACAATACCATTCTTCGCGGGGCCGGAATTGATGCAACGTTCATTTTCAATGATGCCACGTATATGCGCCAGAAAAATATTATCTGGATGATGGGGCAATACTGCACCTGGTCGGAACCATACGGCAAAACAACCAATCTTGCGACCGATTTGCTTTTTCCGACACAGGTTATTCCGGTAAAATCGGTTGAAGGTTTTAATGCCGGCGAGGACATTATTCTGAGAACGGACGGCACCGATGAGTTTATTGAAGAACATGGTATGGACGGAATATGGGCAGATTGGGCTGCGCGGGTAATGTTTCTGCGCACCATCGATTCCATAGATGTGGAAAACAACCTGATTTACATTGACTCCCCTACCCGCTATTATATGAAAATGCGGGACAATGCGCGGGTATACCATGCAAAAGAACACATTTCAGAATGTGGCATCGAGAAACTGAGCATCGGAAACCGGCAAAATGAAAAATCCGGCTGGGACGAAGAAACATACACCGTTTCGGGAACGGGGGCCTACGATGTGCATGCGTCACATGCCATTCAACTTAAATATGCACAAAATTGCTGGGTGAAGAATGTGAATACATACAAACCTGATACAAATACTGACGACATTCATCTTTTGTCGAATTGTTTATTGCTGAACCAATGCCGCGGGATTACGGTCGATTCCTGCTTTTTTCAGAAACCCCAATACGAAGGCGGCGGCGGAAACGGCTACATGTTTACTTTGACCTCAAACGATTGTCTGGTAAAAAACTGCAGGGCCAATGATGCGCGTCATAATTACGATTTTAAATATGCATACAGCAACGGAAACGTTATCCACAACTGTATTGCGGAAAATTCAAAATATTCGAGCGATTTTCACATGTATCTGAGTATGGCTAATTTGTTCGATGTAACTACTGTGGACAAGGATTACCTGGAGTCGCAGTTCCGGCCATGGGGAGGCAGCGTTATTCACGGCTATTCTTCCACCCAGTCGGTTTTTTACAATACCAAAGGTGTGGCCTACCATCCAAACCGGAATTATATAATTGATTCCCGCCAGTTTGGGTATGGTTATGTTATCGGGACTTCGGGTGACGCGCCAAACGTGCAACTCGATCCGGTTTCCGGAACTGCAAACGGTTATACGTTCGATACAGGGCCGCGCGATTTTGCGGAAGGCATCTCCGAAGGTGCAGATCTGACGCCGCAATCCCTTTACCTCGACCAATTACAGCGTCGCCTCAACGATACAAACGGAATTGGTTCCTACCGCGTATCGGTAATGGTAAAGCACAGCTACACCGAAGAACCTTTGGCCAATTGCGAAGTAAATATTCTCAACCGGCAAAACACTACAAATGCTGAAGGTGAAGCGACATTCGACAATGTTAACAATCTGGTAATTTTAAACCTGCAAAAAAAAGGCTTTTATTCAATCAGCAATAAACAATTAACTGTTTACAGCGACACCATCCTGACATTTTATCTCATACCCCGGGAATTTGCAGTGACGGTTGTTGTGCATGATCAGTCAACCAACGAAACCTTTTTTGGTGTTCCGGTACAATTTAACAACACCGACAATGTAACCGACGAAGCAGGAGAAGCGCATTTTCAGGCGTATGAGGGGAACTTCAATTATTTTGTGGAAAAGAATTCGTACGAAAATGCATCGGGCAGTGTAACTGTTCAATCCGATACTACTTTTCATGTGTTTATGACACGCTCCAATGCCTACATCAAAATAAAACTGAAAGAAGGAACAACTCCGGTGAATGGTGCAACGGTAATTTTAAATAACGATACATTGATATCGAACAACCTGGGAATGGTAACATTTCGCGACCTGGCTGTTCTTTCGGAATACAATTTTGCAGTTTTTAAAGGAGGATACAAAGCTATTGGCGGAAATTTGTACCTGACCACCGATACTACTTTAAATCTGGCCATGGAACAAAACGCTTCGGCAATTTTTTCTGTAACCGGAAAGGAATTAAAAATCTGGCCTAATCCGGTCCGTGAATTTCTCCACATCGAATTGACCGGAAACTTTTCTAACGGAAAAATCGAGATTGTAGATTTGAACGGAAATTGCCTGAAATCAATTGCGTTTCGAAAAGAGACCAGCTTCAGCATTAATTTAAGCGATTTATCTGCAGGAATGTATCTGTTACAAGTTGCGTCGCAAACCAATCCGGTTTATCATTTATTTCTAAAAAATTAAACCTGAATACATTTATACGAAGCGAAGCAGTTTGCCCCGAAATTCGGGTTTAAAGTTTTGAATTGCTTCAAAATTAATCAATTAAAAATTTTTAAAGGGATGAAAATTCAATTGACAGCATTTAAACCATTCGTTGCAACACTGTTGGTTCTGGTTATTGTACCAGGAGTTTTTGCGCAAACAGCAGTAGTTACAGTTTATCCGGAAATAAAGCGACAGGTTATTGAATCCATCGGCGGCAATTATTGTCAAGCCAATTATACCGACAATGCATGGGACAAAATTGGTGAAGCAACGTTGCAGGAATTCAGGCCGAGAAATGTGCGGGTTGCACTGCCATTGCAATTTAGCGACCTGAAATACGGCGAATACAAAGGCGAAAAGCTGGTACAACATCCAACGGTTATTTCGCTGCTGGAAACCATGAAGCGTATGAAGAATGAGTATGGCGTGAAAAATTTTACCGTTTCTGTGTGGCGGGTAGCCGACGATTTGGTAGAAAATCCAAATGACCAATCGCAGCGCAGGATAAAAAAAGATAAGTACAACGAAGTAATTGACATGATTGAGGCATTTTTGCTGACTGCGAAAAATGAATACGGCGTGGAGGCCGATAATTTTTCATTTAATGAATCGGACGGTGGATATCAGATGATATTTTCGCCGGAAGAAACCATTCGTTTTTTCAAAATGGCTGGCGACCGGTTTCGGAAATCGGGATTGAAAACAAAGTTTTTATGGGCCGATACTGCACAAACAAAAGGAACCGTGGAATTTGCAACGATGATTGCCGCCGATTCCACAATCTGGAAATATCTGGGGCCATTGTGTTTTCACAGTTGGTGGTCGGAAAACATTCCCAACAGCGAGTTTGAACGCATTGCCGATTTTGCCGGCGCCTGGAATAAAGAAGTTTGGTGCAGCGAACTCGGCTTCGATGCGATGGCCTGGAAAGTTAGAGGAATGAATGAATCGTGGGATTACGGCCTGCGTTTTGCCAAAATTTCGCACCGGATGATGAAGTACGCACAGGTTGCTGTATCGCTCTACTGGACCTGGCAAAACAATTATGCGATTATGTCGAAGGACACAGAAACAAAATACCCGTCGTACTACGTTACCCGCCATTTCACCGATTTTCTCAATACCGGCACACAATTAATCCACTCGCTCAGTTCCGACCCGGAAATCCTTTCGATTTGTGGCATACACAGCGATGGTAAAAAAGTGGTACAACTTATTAACATGAAAAAAGAACCGGTTTCGGTAAATATTGAAGGATTTAAACCAACCGCAGGTTCGTTTCAATTAGTTTCCACAACTGAAAAAAATCTTTGGAATGAACAGAAAAAAACCAGTCTGAATAACCGGAAATTAATTTCAGTGGATTTACCGGCACAATCAGTAAATACAATTCTTTTTTAATCAGTTAGCCTGCATTTATTTTTCGATACGCTGTCGGGAGCAGGAGAATCCTTTCTCCTGATTGTGCATTAATGCGGACATAGACAGCCTGCTTTTATTTTTCGATGCGCTGTCGGGAGCAGGAGAATCCTTTCTCCTGATTGTGCATTAATGCGGACTTAGCTGTCGGGAGCAGGAGAATCTCTTCTCCTGATTGTGCATTAATGCGGACTTGGGAAAGTCCGCATCCCGGAAATCATGGACTTACCCCGGTCCGCGTCCTGGAAAATACGCTACCAGCCGTAAATAGAGTTGTTAAAAACGATTAATTCAACTTTAAATTAATTCTTCTCAAACTTTTTAACCACAGAAGAATCGTCTGCAAAAGTTACTTTGAAGAAATACATTCCAGGGGTAATTTTTTTTAAACTGATGAAATTCATCTGACCGGAATTAATGTTTTCGATTTTCATTTTGGTTCCTTTAAGCGAATAAATTTCAACCTGTTTATAAATATTTCCTGTTTCAAAATACAACTTTTCGGTAACAGGATTCGGCCAAATTTTAACTTCACTGTTTTTCGAAATAAGGTCAGCATCCGTCAGCACCATCTGAATATTCACTGTTGTATCATTTTTTAGAATCAAACTTCCATTAATCACATAATAACCGTCTTTTTCAACAGAGTAATTGTAAATGGTATTTACATCTCCCTGATAACGCGCAATTCCCAAACCTGAAGTTACCAGTGTATCATCGTTTACAACGATTGTGGCTTTATTAACAGGCGTTTCACCATTCTTCAAAACAAACTTGATTTCGGCTTCAGTTTGAACAAGTAAAACATAAAAAGTAGTATCGGAAATTACTGTTACTGTTTCACTTTCACTCATGTACCTGATTTTTGAAACTTCAAAATTGTAATCTCCCCGGTACATACTGTAAAGCGTTTCGCCGCTCAAATCTGTGGTTTGCTGAACTGAATTAAAAATCACTCCTGCACTTCCCAAAAAATTTCCAGAGGTTAAATCCTGAACGATAAAAGAAACTTCGAACTTTTTTGGACTGAGGTAAAAGATTAAGGTGGTATCGCTGTAAATTGAAAGTTGATCAACCAATTTGGTTTTATATCCCTGATGATTGATAACAATATCAAACAAGCCGCTCACTTCCGGAAAAACTGCCAGCCCATTTTCTGCGGTAGACTGCAGTTCTTCGCCAATTTTGATAACTGCGCCGGGTACAGCTTCACCGGTTAAACTATCTTTTACGCCGATGGAGATTTTAAAATCTGCTGGTAGAATTTCCACATTTACCTCTTCCGATTTGGACGAGTAGCCGCTTTTGTCCACCACTTTCGCCGACAATTTGGCGCTGCCGTACTTCGGCTTTTCCCAGATGAACGAATAAGGCGCTTCATCGCTTTGCCCTATTTTATGCCAGCCGTTGTAGTATTCCACCCAGGCAATGTCATCTTCTCCATTTGGATCAGATACATTGGCGGTAATTGTCAGATTTTCTTTTAACACAACACTATCCGGCAGATTCAGTTTCACTGTGGGGTGCTCATTGGGTTTATAGCTCCCGTCTGGCACATCGCACAAGTAGCCATAAACAACTGCCGACAAAACAGTATTCTGATGAATGGTAAACTCTGCATTCGAAGGTGTTGTATAATTATTGAACCAGCGCTCATGCCCCGGCCAGTTTTCAATTCCCCCTGGATACAATGTTTTGTAAGGCCACTTTAAATCCCACGGACCGATATTGTTGCTGGTTTCCTGATCGCGCCACGGACCGTACGGTGTAATTCCCGGCACCATTTCATTCCGGTTGTTATACCATGAATCCAGGTGCATTACCCGCTCCGGATAACGCACACCTACATGGGTAATCCAGGTCATATTTAAAGGATTACAACCTAAGAAATAATCAGCAGTCGTGTACAAATCAGACAGATAAGCATTGGTTTTTGCCGGCGCTTTTTCTTTTGAAACATAATGCCCCATCATAATTTCGAACACCCGCGGAGTGGTTCCCTGGCCAACGACCATTGGCAGCCAGATATTCCCGCCAAACCGGCAGGCCCGCTGTTCAACGCTGGAATGCTTTTGATCCGCGGTAGCCAAAACTGAACTTTTCAAAATTTCCAGCAGCGACTGATTTTCAAATTCAAATTCATTTCCTGTCATCAATGTATAAATACCCCACTTTTGATCTTCCCCCAAAATTGCTGTGGAATTTATCGCTGAGGTATTTTGTTCAATCAACGCGGCATATTCAGCGTCGCCGGTTAAACGGAACAACGATGCAGCCGCATATAACTGATAATCGGATAAACGATAATCGTGAACTTTCGCAGGAGTATTATCATCTGCTTTCGTATTGTTCTTTGCCCACCGGAAAGCTTCTTCCGCTTCTTTTTTCCAATCAATTCCTTCCGGATCATCAATTCCGAGTTTATTAAGACACAGCAGCATATTGCCCGGCCAACCCGGCATAAAAATAAGTGGTAAAGGGGTCTTCTCCGGAAATAATCCACTTTCCCGGTATCTTCATAAGATGGAATTCCTTCTCCGGCATTACCATACCAGTCGGGGGCAACGCGAGAGCCAATTCCTCCCGTTCCGTATACTTTGTCCATTAACTCATGCCGGGTGCGATGATAAAAGCGAATGAGCCAGCCAGCTTCATCCAAAATATCAGGAATACCGTTTTCACCTTCGGGAATATTCAATTCACCATCGGCAAATTTCTCCGGTGCAATTTCCCAGGTCAACATCAACATTACAGGAACTTTCATGTGGGTAAAATAACCATCCCAGTCGCCGGCATCCTGATACCACCCCCAGGTATCAACCGGTCCTTTTAGCCCATTTTCAATCGCAGGTAAATCGTCAGCCGAATAATTTAAATCCTTCCAGTCGACAAACCTGGAGGTAGTATAAAGGAGTTTTCCCGCGAAACCGGGAGTTACCAATGGATTATGCGGCGCCGGGCGGGTGAATTCGGTGTAAGGTTCTTCCAGTGCAATTCCGGAGCGGTTGTGGTACTAACCCGCGAATTGAGGTATAAAATGGATAGCCGATAAATATCCGGTTTTATTTTAAACGGGAATGAATGCCCTACTCCTTCCACCGCCAAAATGTATTCACCCGGTGTGTTAAAACCGGAAAAATCACACTGCCAAACATCTGCTCCCAGAAAGTTCTGGTTTGGCGTATCATTGGTTTGATAAGTTTCTTTGTTGGTTTTACTTTTTACGGAATTCCAGGTTTCCGGTAAAAACCTTTTCTTTTGTCTGATTGTCCAGCAAATAAAACTCATTTCCCTGGTATTCCGAGAAATCGACGCTGCCACCGCTGCCGCTCCAAAGATAAACGTAGCCATATTTTTCAGGAGCTTCCGGATCATAACCAACCAGATTAACATGAATGGCTTCCGACCTGTTTTTTTCAAGACTGAACTCAAACTCCCGTGTTCCTCCGTTACCAGCCACATCTGCAGTAGAAATCTTGTACGTTTTCCCCTCTTCGAGAGATTCGGGGAGAAACAGGTAAATCCAGTGTTCTTTGGCGTGATCATCCGCTCCGTTCACACATCCCTGTCCATTCACCCAGTTTTGACAAAGCCAGGTAAACTCCGTACCCTTTGATTTGCGCTCAATTTTAACCGGATGTTGCGGGGAAGAATAAAAACCGGAATTACCGGATATTTGATAATTGGCGGTGTTTTCAGCTTCTGTAATGTTTAATGGCTCAGAAACCACCCATTCGTTGGACCTCGCTTCCCCTTTTTGATGATAACGAACATATCCGTCGTCGAAATGCAACAGGATAATATTTTTATTTAATGCCCCGAAATCAATGAGATCGGATGCAATTGCTACCCGGGGAAGATTCAGGAACAATAGCAATAAAAAAATGAAAAATACTTTTATCGAATTCATGGTTAGAGTTTTAAAGAAAAAAAGGCAAGTAACCTACCTGCCTTTTTAAAAATGCGTTTGTATTTTTATTCGAAGTAATGAATATACCAGTTATTTTCATCAAGAAGCAAATTGTAGATTTCTTCACGTTTTCCTTCCGGGAATTTTTTAGACACTTTTTCTGCCAGATAAGACGGATCATTTCTTCTTTTTGCTACACGCATCAGATCGTAAAAACGTTCTCCTTCAAATGCCAGTTCACGCGCCCTTTCGGTAATGATCTGGTCTTCCAGATATTTTTGCAGTGCAAGGAAATCACCGGTGAAATCCTTATAGCCAGTTACTTCATTTGTGAACGGATCATGTTCATATACAATGTTACCCACTTTAATTCCGTCGTTACTTCCACCAAAACCGACACGCCCGCGGACCCCCATTTGTTCGCGACTGGTACTTGTACTGTAATTGCTGCCGTCGTTAACAATATTTACTGCCACCGAAGTCTGATTTCTTGGTATTCCATTCACCAGTGAAATCCAGTAAGTATATGCTTCTGCACACCAAAGGTGTATGCCAGCTGCCCTGTACAGTATATAATTAGCATCCTGATCGAACGCATTTTTACCGATGGAATATTTATAAACCATGGTATCTGCGTCGCCAATTAACAAGCCTGCAGTTCGGTAATCTTCTTCCGATTTTAGCCAAAGCATTTGAAATACCTGATTTGGTGAAAGCGCCATTCCGTTGTTGACATACACATAAGATTCACCATAGCCGCGGTAAAAATCGCCCGGTATACCCTTAAATACAAGTCTGGTTTTCCACGGTTGCGAACTATTTGTATTAATTGTATAATTATCGAAAATGGTTTCCCAGTTCAATACCGCCTGACGTGAAGGCTTCAGCATGTATTTATTCGGAGGGCGAATATCAAAGATTTTCTGCAGGTCGTTCTGCTGGAAATTCGATTTGTTAAACCAAATGGTATAAATATGTTCTTTTGGATCGATTCCGCTGAAAATATTCCGCCAACTGTTATTTGCAAAACTTTGATCCAACTGATACCGGTAATCTTCGGTGTTCAGAAACATAATTTTTTCGAAATTATAAACTGCCTTTGCCAAATCACCTCCTGTCAGATACATCTGCCCGAGCAAAGCTTCCATCGCATAAGGGTTCCAGATGGTTACTTCCCAGGTGCGGTCATTATTTTCTATCGCATGGTTAACGCCCACTGCTTTTACTTTCGTCTCAAGCTCGTTTGTAAAATAATCGATAACCAAATCCTGATCAAAATATTGTTTTTCAAGGCTTATGGATGTGTTGTATGTGGTGTCGTTGTGGTACCCGTCGAGGCCATAAACAATATCCACACTGTCGATGTATGTTCCGGAAGAGTTAATATAGTTGTTGATTTCATCGATTGTAGTCAACGACTCGTGAATAAACGGAACTTTTCCATAAATTCTAACTGCAGTGAAATACGCCCAGGCACGCATACATAGCGCTTCGCCATACAACCTGTCGTAGTTGTTAACCGGACTTTTCGGATCCAAAACCTCCGGATGTTGCTTCTGTAATACCCTTATAAAATTGTTGCTCGCTGAGATCAATTTAAAGAAGTTGGTTGGCGATGCATATTTATTTTCAGGCGATATATCGAAATTATAAATTTCGACCATATCGGCGTCCGCGTTTTCTGTAATGGAGAGCAAATCGCCCCGGAGTTCCCCAAGGATAACCAACTGTTCCACCAAATCCTGCTGCAGGCCATACAACCCCATTTCAATAGAGCGGTATTCATACCAATCGTCAAATAATTTATCCTCTGTAATATTGATTTCCTGATCGGGATCAAAAAAATCTTTACATGCCGAAAAAAACAGCAATGAAATTAATACCAACCCGATGACTCCCGTGAACTTCATGTATTTTTTCATTTTATTTCAAATAAAATCTTTATAAACCTAATTTAACACCAACAATAAACTGCCGTGGCTGAGGCATTAACCCATAGTCGATTCCCTGTGTAACATGCGAACGGGAATAGCTAAATTCCGGATCGTATCCCAAATAATGGGTGAATGTAAAAACGTTACTTGCGGAAATGTAAAACCGTGCATTACGAAATGATAGAAATTCATCCGGAATTGTATAGCTCAGCGATACATTTTTTACCCTGATATAAGTGCCATCTTCAATCCAACGTGTTGAGAAAGAAGAATTACCGATTGGATCTTCCCACAATGCACGCGGTACGTCAGTTTCTTGTCCTTCGTATTGCCACCTGTTCAAAACAGAAGTGCTTTGGTTTTCGAGACCCGTCATACTTTCGTTTTTATACCTTATATAGTTGAAGACTTCGTTTCCGGAAACCATTTGCACAAAACTGTTTAGCGACCATCTTTTATAAGTAAACGTATTACTTAACCCACCGAAATATTCCGGCAGTGAAGAACCAATGACCGTTTTATCGTAGTCATTGATAATTCCGTCGGGCGAGCCGGCCGGACCTGAAATGTCCCTGAATTTTGCATCGCCTGCATGGTACCGTAACAATTTTTCGTTGAGCAGGTTAGCACCTTCTGCCTCAGCTGTAGTCTGGTAAACGCCGTCGAAGATGTATCCGTAAAAACTATTCGCGTTTTTACCGGGCATGTTAATAATTTCAGCGCCCTGAATTTCAGTGACCAGTTTATCGCCTTTAATTTCAGTTACTTCATTTTGCACGGTTGAAAAGGAAGCCTGCACATCCCATTTAAAAGCAGGCCTGTCAACAATCCTCAGGAAAATATCTGCATCGATTCCTTTGTTTTGCATCTGTCCGCCATTTTCCGGACGGAAATCATAGCCGAAGTATGCTTTAAGCGGAGTGTATATCAACATGTTATCTGTGGTCGACTGATATACATCGACGCTACCTCTGACGCGGTTTCCCCACAGCGAGATGTCTACGCCTGCATCCAGTTGCGAAACTGTTTCGTAAGTTAACTCGTCATTTAAAATAACAGCCGGATACAATCCAACCGTTTCACGGAATTTCACGGCATTGTAATAATTGGAAGCATTCGATTCACCGATATCATCATTCCCTGTTAAACCGTAAGTCACACGGAATTTCAGTTCTTCGAGACCCGACACATTTTTCAAAAAAGGTTCGCTTGACACCCGCCAAGCCAAACCGCCTGCGTAAAATAAACCAAACGGATAATCTGCAATTTTAAGGGTGTTGGCTGCGTTATTGCCAATTCGTGAAGAACCATCGAGAGAAACTGTTGCTGAAACAAGGTATTTATCTTTATAACTGTACGTTAAATATTCATACACCGAAATCCAATTCCAAATACGGTTTTGACCGCCAATCTCCCGCAGGTTGTTGATGCCGTCCTGCAACATCCTGTATTCATCGTTCGAGTGGGCATTTTTGGTAAGTCCCCAGTCGAATTCGAAATTGTTGTTTAATATATTTAAACCGGTATTTGAAGTAAGGTGGTGATTTTTTCCGAATGCCTTGTTAAATAATAAATAGGAGTTATTGTAAAATGTATTCAAACTGTTGTTACTTGCTTTTGATACATTTATTGCTTCATTGTCGTAGTATAGCTCCATACCGCGGTTCGGCATAAAAAGCTGTTCTTTCAGAACGTTGTAAGTCAATCCGAAATTCGTATTTAACTGAAGGTTTTCTTTCAATTGTGCCTGGAAACCCAGCGTGGAAATAAAGTTGAAATTACTGTTTTTCGCTTCGTAGTTGTCAATAACTGCCTGTGGATTGCTCACTCCGAGTTCGTCCACTTCTGAAAGCGCCGTCAATTCGCGCCCTTCTTCATCATATTGAAATGGGTTCAGTAACGGCGATTTGCCCAGCGCAGTTAAAATCGGACTTGTTTCATCTACCTTTCCCGATTCCTTTAACTGTGAATTGTTATAGGCCAGTGAAACCCCCGCATTCATTTTTAACCAGGTGAAAATGTTCAGCAAGCTTACAAACCGCAGATTGTATCCGTCGTAACCGGTAGTTTTTATTATCCCGTCGGCATTCATATAACCGATCGATAATCCGTAACGTGCGATTTCGTCGCCGCCTTTCACATTCACATTTATGTTGGAAAACACCGCATCCCCAAAAATCATATCCTGCCAATCGGTGTTATGTTGATAATCAATCCACCGGTCATCTTTTTCTGTCAGGTATAAATTCTGATATCTCTGTACCATAATTTCTTCCGGCAGCCCCGATGAAAATAACGATTCGCTAATCAGTGTTTTGTGTTGGGTACCGTTTAACTGCGGAATTTTATTGGAAGGCGCCAATGAATAACCGCTTCGAAGATCCAAGTCGATAACTGTTTGTGTTGCACTTGGATCCAGTGTTTCGATCATAATTATTCCGTTAGATGCCTTTGAACCGTATGCTGCTGTTATTACCGGGTCTTTTACTATTGTAACCTGGGAAATATCAAGTGGATTTACCGAAAGCAGCGGATTATATGTAAAACCTTCGAGGTTGGAGCCGAAAATCCCCATTGACGTCACCGGAATTCCATCCACCAGGTATAAAGGTGTATTTGATGTATTCAGCGAATTTACTCCCCGGAGCAGGCTCACGGCCCCACTGCCCGGCATTCCGGAGCGGTTGGTAATGTGCAATCCGGAAACCCTTCCCTGCAGATACTGATCGATGGACAATGCAGGCGTATGTTTTATATCTTTCGGGTCGACAGAAGAATAGGCAGCAACGATATTTCTTTTTAAATGATCTTGCTCCAGGATTGAAATCATATCGTTACCGGCTGGCACATCTGTGTCTGTCAAATAGATTTTCAGGGTTGTCCGGTTATTCAGAAAGACCCTTTTCTTCTTATAAACACTCGACGGTTCTATGTTTAACCACGCGCTACCATTTGGAGCAGCAATTTCAAATTCGCCGGCCTCATTCGTTACAGCAGGCAATTCGAATGATCCTTCAACAGCTACCGATACATTGGAAACAGGTTCATTCGCTCCGTTTACTATTTGTCCTTTTACGAATAATGTATCTTGCGCGTGAATTGCCGCGGGACCAAGCAGTAAAATTGCTACAACAACAGCGTACCTTTTTAGGTTGGTTAGGAAAATCTGTTTATTCATTATTAAAATCGTTTGCATTTTATGAGTGTCCGCCACCCATTTTTTCTTATCACTGTGGAGATATTTCGACAATTTGCCCGATTTTTTCAATACAAGCATTTTGCACACTTGATTCAAGTGATTTAGACTGGTTGTTATGTTGACTTTTCTTTTCATTGATGAATTACAAATTCATTTTTATCACACTATTCAGGTTGTTCCTTCGTGTTTAATCGGTGTATGGCACAAATTCGATATAGTCGATAACAAGACCATTGTTAGGCACCAGATTTGACGGACCTTTATATTCAATCCTGATTTTCGGCCTGCTGTAACTGGTAATGTTTTCAACCAACATATCAAATTTATTCCAGCGACCTTCAGGCACATAACGGCCTCCTGTAACGCTCGGAATTAAATTCCGCCGTCTTATAAATTCATAGTAATCGAAAGAGTGATCGGCAGAGTAGGGCGCTTTAACCAACTCATCATTTACATAAATATCATACACCCCGCCAATATCCATGTGAGTGCGTATTACCATTGCATACTTCCTTGGGAACAAATTCTGAGCATAAAATTCAACACTGTATCGCTGGTTATATCCTTTCGGGAACGTTACGCTCAGCACAGAATCTTTCGACGCTCCGGGTATGTAATTTCTAACCGGGGAGACGGATATATCACTGACAACCTTCACACTGTCAGTCCAGCCATAACGGTTTACGCCAGTCTGTCGGAGCAACCATTCGGCTTCAAATTTTACACCTCCCATATAAAGTGAATCCGGTATAATAAAATCCTGATAATTGTATGTATAACCGTTACTTAAAAGAGTTTTTTCAACGGGGGTATAAAAAATCGGAATACTGTCGCCCCTAATGTTTTGCAATTTGGCAGTGTCTTTTGGTGATTTCCACATGAATTCTTCCGGCTCGAGCATATTTAAGAAAACGCCCTGTTTCAACAGGTGCGGAATCAGCACCCTGTTCTGCCAATCCAAAGGAATGTCTTTGTAATCGGCATATCCTGTCTGAAGGTTCTGCGCCATCACAGTTAACGCATCCTGGTAATCATCTTTTTTCGGAAATACAATCGTGCCGGTAATGTCACGAAATTCTTCGCTTACCGGAAACCACCTGGCTTCGAAATTATTGTAAACAATTGATACCGTATCATAAATGGTATTTCCATTTTCATCGAAACCAATGGGCTTGCTTTTTTCCTTGTCCAGCACAATCGAGTCTTTGCTGTCGATATACGATTTTAATACCGGGTTATTTACCGCAAAAAATTCATAAAAATTGGGCAGCGGCTTTGCTACTTCTTCCAGCGTGAAATATTTACCATTAATGTACAGCGGGCTTTCCGACTGCACATTGATTCCGTCAATCATCATGGAATTTCCATACTTTTCGAACAATGCAAACTTTTCAGTAAGTGTCTGTACTTTACGTTTACCCTCGATGTTACCCGATTGAATGAAATGTTCGGCAATAAGGTAATACAACAGCGTTGACGATACGGTGTCGCCGTTGTTCCGGTACCGGGCCATGGCATCGTTTGTCGGTGCGAAAATCGTATAGGAATTATCGGTTCCTTCAAAAAGTGTATCTGCCTGATGATTCTTTAGGATTCCAACAAAATCTGAAATATTGGGATCATTTTGCATAGCGTCCCAAACGTTCTGATTTACCGTTTCAGGATATTCATCATAATGGTTTTCCCATTCTTTGGTGCAACTAACCGCACCAATCAGAACAATAAAAATAAATATGCTAAACTTAAACTTCATCTCGTTCATTTTTAATAAGGTTCAAATCGAATGTAATCCCACAACAGGCGGCCTGGAATTAGTGGCCGGATTTCCACCGTATGCTCAGAATATCTTTTAAAATCGATGGTTCCCAGTTCAATTCTCTGGAAAGGATAGTCTGAAGAGCCGCCGTTAGTCAAATCAACCAGCCCTCCAATTTTTTTCCCGTCGATAAATACTTCAACCAGTGCATTTTGTTCGCTGAACTGTTCTGCGCCCAAATAAGCGGTATATTTTCCCTGTACAATTTTCGGGGTTTCATACTTGATCATAAAATCGCCGTCTATTTCAAGGTAATCACTGCTCCACGCCGATGATTCCTGATCGCCCAAATCAACGAAGAACAAATCGGAGCCCGACCAGTCGAGGCTGTTCAACGCTTCCGGATCTTCGAGTAAGAAAGTACCGATTTCCTGCCGGTACTGATCCAAAACAGGTTCGCCGTAAAATTCATAGGTAACAATAGCGCGGGACGGCTTTTGCTGCTTCATCACACGATCCACGAAATGGACTGCGCCGCTCTGGGTAATTACGTTACTTTCATCGTATAAAAATTTAATGTAATCCACCAGAGTCGTATCGCCCTGGTAAACCAGCGTGTCGAAGATTTCTTTCCCTTTGTTGATAACGATATCAATTCCGTTTCCGTTAATGTTGAGCGGAACTTCTGAAAATGTTGAATAGTTGGTTGCCTGTCCTTCGAAATCGTTGATGAACATGCTTCCGGGAATTACATGGTAACCTACAAAACTATTGAGCGGATTTGAAGGATCGGTATAATTTGTTTTACCCGGACTGACCAGGTTCGCCAAATCTTCAACCGAATTTATTCCGCTTTTATGGTAGATAGAATCAGGTTCAACCAGCACTGTAACCGGTTGCATGTTTTCTTCGGGAATAATTTTCAAATCAATCAGTGATTTTTGTCCGGTCAGGTCGACTGCATCTTTGAAAATTGTAAATCCGGGTTGTTGTGCCAACCACTCGTATGTAGTAAAAGTAATTGGATTTAATGCGGTTTGGATTACATGCACAAATCCGTTTGAAACTTCGATATTAGGTTTGATTACTGCTGCCTGGTTGTTTATTTTATAATAGGACGTATCTGTTTCAATAACAAAACTTACCGTCAGATAATCGCCTGATAAAGTTGGTTCGGAAAACGCCCCAAAAGGAAAATCGTTGGTTTCCACTGCCTGGTTAACCACATGGTATCTGCTGAATGCCGCTGCATATTCCGGGTTGTCCAGAATTTCGCCAAGCGAAGAAAACTGACTGCTTTTGTTGATGAAATCCTCAACGGCAGCATTATTCGGAAGAAACAGAGTATAACCCACTCCATCAGGATTGTATGCGCTTAAAGTTTTATCGATACCGCCCTTTTGAAGTATCTGAAGAAAGCTGCTGTATTCCTCTTCATTCTCTACAATGTAATCCAAAGCAGTTTGACTGATTACATCTTCGAAGCCTGGGTTACGTGGTTCATCTTTTGTACATGAATATCCGATGACCACGATTAGCAAACTTAAAATATAAACTAACTTTTTCATTTTAATATTCATAATAAGGATTTTGAACCAGGTTTTTGTTCCGCTCCATTTCTTTATCGAAAATGGGCAAATACCATCCCAAAGGATTGGTCAGTTTTGCAGCCAGGATTCTTTTTTGGGTCGAAGGAACATTGCTGACAATAATTTCAATTAGTTTATCTTTGCGGGCATAATTATTACGCCTTCCCATTCTGAGCAGATCAAACCAGCGCTTTCCTTCGAAAGCCAGTTCCAGTGCCCTTTCATTCAGTATAGCGTCTTCGTATGCTACCGGATTATTTGCCAGCGATAAAGCAGAAACATTGGCCCTCTCCCTGATTTTCTGAAGAATAGCTGCAGCTTCGGGATATCTTTCAAGCTGCGATAATGCTTCGGCTTTCATCAGCAACACATCCGCCAGGCGATAAACAATCCAGTTTGCGCTTTTCTGATAAATTCCCGAGCGCTCAGAGCGGCCATCGGGCGCCATTCCCACATATTTCCAAATGATGTATTCATCTTTACCATATTTGGCAATCGAAGCTTCTTCTCCGCGAACTATCTCAGGCGAAAATTCGAATGCGAACATTTCCACTGCTTTTTGGCTCGGGATGTATTGGTTTGCGTTCCGGTTGGTCAGATCATATGTACTGTTGTTCTGGCTCAGCATCCCGTCGAACTGGAATTCAAAAATGCTTTCGAGCGAATTTCCCGGGTAATAAATTTCAAACCAACGCGCGCTTGGCATCAAAACAACTTCTATGTTGCTTTCGATGTTGTTTACGTATGCAATCACTTTTTCATACTGAAAACGCCATAATGCGATGTCGGCGAGCAATGCATTAAATGCATTTTTTGAAGCGCGGCCTTTGTTTTCGCGAATGGTTTCGAACCCGCCGGAAGGTGCAAATGTAATATTCGCTTCCAAATCGGATACAATTTGATTCAACACCTCCTCTTCCGGCGATTTGAGTACGTATACATCGGCATCATCAGTTTCAGTTGGTTCCAAAACCAGCGGTACATCCTTATACAGCCGGACAAGATAAAAATAGGCGAGACTTCTCAGAAAATAAGCTTCCGCCTCAAAACCCTGTCTTTGATAATCGGTAAATGTATCGTCGACCTCCTGCACCAATGGCGCATTTTTGATCACTTCATTACAATAGTTAATGATCTTGTAAAAATTACTCCAGTTGGTTTGACCGTTATCGGGGTAAATGTTGTTTTCCATTAACAACTGTTCTTCCCTACCCTGGTTCACGTCACCGTCTACCATATCAGCCCTCACTTCGCCCATAATGAACAAGGTTCGGTCCATCGTTGCAAACGAACTGTAGGCAGCCATTAAAACGGCTTCCACGTCTTCTTTTGTTTTCCAGAATTCTTCGCGAATTAATCCACCCGGAGGAACCAGGTCCATCCAGTCGCTGCAGGAAAATTGCATTAGCACCATTACGGCTATCAGAAAATATTTTGCTTTTGTTCTCATATTTCTATCTGTTATTAAAATCCAAGGGCAATACTAAAAGTTATCATTTTCGGAGGCGGTGTTCTGGCATAGTCCACGCCGATCCAGAATGGGTTACTGGCGTCCTGACCAATTTCCGGGTCCTGCCCCGAATAATTGGTGAATGTATAGAGCTTCCTGGCGCTCATTGCAAGGTTCGCTTTTCGCAAACCAACTTTATTGCAAAGTTTCTGAGGAACCTGGTAGGAAATTTTTAAGTTGTTCAGACGAAGGTAATCGCCTGGTTCAACGTACCTGTCGGAACCAAGGTTGTTTGCCGGGTGGTTAAGGTAAGCGCGCGGAAGCATTCCTACCTCATCTTGTCCCTGAACCCGCCAGCGCCGAAGCACTGCTTTACTTTGGTTATCGCGGTTGTTCATCCCTTCGGTTTGCAAAGCAATCATATTTACAATATCGAAACCGAGGCGGTAATGGAATGCCAGCGAAAAATCGAAATTCTTGTATTTTAAGGTGGTTCCGAAGCCGCCTATATAATCGGGATTTGAGTCGCCTATGTAAACAACGTCGTTCAGATCGATTTTACCGTCGTGGTTAATGTCGTCGTATTTTGGGTCGCCTCCTTTAAAAGTATAAGTGTCGGTATACTGCATGGGAATCGGCTTTCCTTCACTGTCGTGAATGGTGTTGTCGTCTGCATCTTTGGCAACTGCGTCAGCATCGCTTGGATAAACCCCCAGGTAGTGAAATCCAAAAAAAGATCCGATGGGCTCGCCTTCAACAACCCGCAACGGGTACTGACCGTTACCGATTGAAGTGGATTGTTCGGTATTGAAGTTATCCGGCAGTTCATTGAATGTATTGATGTTCTGTGAGATGTTGAAATCAACGCTCAGCAACCAATCGCGGGTACGAACAATTTTAAAGTTGCTCATCAATTCCCAGCCATAGTTGCTTAGTTGTCCGCCATTCAAATACTGAAGCCCGGAATAACCGGACGAATAGGGTATTGCATAATAATCTGATTCTTTTTCACCGCCAAATAAAATATCTGTAGTTATCTTTTTATAAATATCCCCTTCCAGATAAAACCGATCGTCGAACATGTTCAATTCAATACCGGCATCGTAAGAAGTAATATTTTCCCACTGTAAATTGTTCAACTGAATGCTGGTAGGAGCGATTGCAGGATTAGTGATATAACTTCCCGTTCCGGTTGATTCATAAGTTGCAAAACGCGCATAAGGATCACCCGGTTGTCTTCCGGCAACACCCCAGCTGGCCCGCAATTTACTTTCACCGAGAAAGTCGAAAGAACTCATGAACGGTTCATCCGAAAAGCGCCAACCAAAAGAAAGGCCTTTAAATAATCCCCAACGATTATTGGCTCCGAATGAAGAGTGAGCGTCGGCACGTAAAATTCCGGTGAACAGGTACCTGTCCAGAAATTTGTAGTTCAGGTTACCGGCGCCGCTAATCAGCCGGTCCATTCCGGAGCCGGTTCCAATCCAGTTGATCTGGGCGTTGATGGCCGGGTCTTGTATGTCGGTACTTGGCGTGCGGTTACTTTGAATGTTCATCCATTCATAACCCTGCTGGTTGGTAATCCAGGTGAATGCGCCCGAAACATCATGTTTTTCCGATTTAAACGGGCTCGAGAAAGCTATCTGTGTTTCCGTGCGAATGCTCTGGTTCAAACTATTGCCTTCTTCCGCCTTGTTAATCTGCCATCCCAGCCAGTCCTGTCCGATAGCGTTGTAAGGCAGGTAATTCTTCTCTTTGGTACCTCCGTACTGAAATGATACTGTTTCACGGAATGTTAACCAGTCGATAAAACGGTACTGTAAAACAAAAGTATTTTCCAAAGCGTTTTCTTTCCTGTCATTCCGGCCGAGCTTTGCAACAGCAACCGGATTAAAATAGGTAACACCGTCGCCCTGGTAACTGTTAATCGGGGTGAAATATTCCCCCGTAGGATTTCCGTTGGCATCGCGTTCCCAAATACTCATATTAGGCGCTTTTATATAAGCCATTTCACGAATGTTACGCGGCCGCCAGTAACCTCCCTGGATCGAAAGGTTTCTTTCGTTCAGGTTGGAACGATAGGCAAACTTTACCTGGAAAACCAGTTTTCGGGACAGAAAATAATCGAGGTTCACACGCGTCTGAAATCTTTTGTTTTCGGTATTAATCGTAGTTCCGGTTTCATCTACATAACTAAACGATGTATAATAGCGCGTTTTTTCACCCCCTCCTGAAATACTGAAATAATTATCGTGGGTAATGCCGTTTTGCGTAATTTCTTTTAACCAGTCGGTGTTTGCAGAATAGTTGTAAAAATCAACATAGTCCCTGTCGTATGCAATTTCCGGCGGGATTTCGAAAACACCACGGCTGTTATGCCATTCTTCCAATTGCAGCATAATGTATTCATCGCCCGATAACATTGGAATTGCCGGCGGCTGAACATTTAAGCTGTTTTTGTACTGGTAATCGAATTGTACTTTCCCCATCCGGCCTTTGTTGGTTTCAATGAGCAGCACCCCGTCAGCACCGCGGGAACCATAAATTGCAGTAGATGCGGCGTCTTTTAACACTTCAATCGACTTTATATCCTGAAGTGCTATGTTAATCAGGTTACTGATATCTTCGGTATCGGCAGAACTTAAATCGAAACTACTTTCGACCCTGAACTGCGGGATTCCGTCAATTACAATCAGAGGGCTGCTGTTACCCATCGAACTCAGTCCCCGAATTACGAGTTGGGAACCAGAACCCGGGTCACCCGAAGCGCTGATGATATCAAGGCCGCTGACTTTTCCCTGCAACGCATCGGCGGCGGAAATCACACCTACATCCTGCATGTCCATCAAATCCACTTTTACCGAAGATGATGTTTTATCCCTCTCTTCGATATTTGTTAAACTGCTTGATGATTTTGCTTCGGCAGTAACCGTTACTTCGCCAAGCGCAACGTCTGATGACTCCAACTCCACTATAATGGGTTTTGAAGGATCCACCGGAATTTCCTGTGCTTTATAACCGATAACGCTTACCTTCACCGTATTTGACGGATCGTTCATTTGCAGGACAAAGTCGCCGTTTACGTTGGTAATAGTGCCATTAACTACACGTTCTTCCTTATCGTATTCAACGATGTTTGCACCAATAATTGTTGTGTTGTCCGCTTTATCGGTAACCCTGCCCCTGATGATGGTTTTCTGCTGTGCATTTGCACTAATAAAGCTAAAAATAATAACTACAAGAATTATGGCTGATTTGATTTTTTTCATCTTGCTAAAAAACCTTAGGTTTAATTATACTGAAAACTGCTCTTTATAATCTTAATTGGTATCTAAATCTTCAACTTTCAACACTTTGCCGATTTCATGAATAACCCCGTTGATGTATATATTCGGATATACAGGGTTATTTTCGCTCAGGTCTACACCAACCATTTCGTTTGTACCTAATCCTTCATCAACATGCTCATAGTTGGAACCGCCTTTACCGGCGATATCAATCATATCGATTCCCGGTTTGATATATATCCGGGTATAAATTGTTGAGAATTCCGTTGAAGATTCATCAATACGGGTGGTTTCGTAATATCCTTCAGGAGCAGTGCCGTCAGTAAAAATCAAAGACCCCTGAACGAAATGCAACATCAGGAATTTCCGCAATTCCGGTATACTCATGGAACTTGCCCCGGCTTCCTGCAACGCCTGCTGGCTCGGTATAAAAATCGTATAAAACTCAGTATTGGACAGAAAGTTGTAGCGATATTCCTTTTCAACCGCCAAACCTGCTTTATTTAATAAATTATGGAAATACCTGTATTTTGTATATATTTTATTATATATAGTAGGACTACTAAAGCTAAACCAGTTGTTAATTTCGTAGGTTACGCCGTTATCTCCCTCTCCTAAAAGCCGCGGCACATCAGCGATATTTTCCGATCCCTGATAGCCGATGGTTGTAGAATCGGTTCCCATAATTGTACCGTTTTCGTTATCATACACCAGGTAATTTCCGGCCAGGTTTGGGATGAACTCTCTTTTGGCTATTCCTTTTGGTACTCTGGTTGCCACATGGTTCAATAATAAAGTGCGGAGGTCGTTTTGACCAAGCACAAATTGGGTAGCACCTCCCAAAGAAACAAGAAATACGGAAAAACGTTCCCGTGCCCTGTCGTACAACAACGATGAGTCCATGGAAGTATTGGCGTCTGATTCCACAAAGAAACTGTAAGTTTTGTTTGGCCGCTTTAATGCCGCAGACAAGCCAGCCTGCTCTATTGCAAACATCACTTTTGAAAAACCCTGCTGCAGGTATACCGGACCCGTTATGCTTGAAAATACCCTTGGTACAATTGCTTCGTTTAATCCGATAAAAGTTGCATTGCTGCCAAATTCTTTGTCAATAATATTCGATTCGTTCAGTTTGACCACGTCAGCTTCACCGTTATAAAATCCCTCATTAAAATCAGTCGGATAGATAGGATTTATCGACATGTGGGTATTTGCAACAATTCTTTTGATATGCTCCGGCGCACCGTTAATACTTCCCCACCCGCGTGGAATTTTAAAATAGGTATTCTCAAAATTTTCGTAGGCGGTATTTGTTGGCGCCATTATTCCATGATGATAACGGATGGTCACGTCCTGTGGCAATCCGTATGTGCCTGTTGGGGGTTTCGTTTTTTCACTGTTGATGTTAAAAGTTAGTTCGGGATAGGTTAAATCGAATAATGAATCTACTACCAGTCCCTGCTCGGCACCTTCCTGGTCAAGAGTTTTCTGTTCGTTGTACTGGAATTCGGGAAACCTGTTTAACAGATTCAGAAATTCGTTATACCGATTCGTTCCCTGCTCGTCTGCCATTATTTGAGCCGCATTTTTTAACGGGTTGACCACTTCGTCAACTTTGTAGATAAAACCATTTTCCGCAAAAATTTCAGCGCTAACAACTTTTGCATTGGCAAAATATAAATTGGTATCGCCTTCGAAAGGCCGGTTGAAATAAAACTCATAATCGCCGGCGTTCAATTCATAAATATTAAAATATTCCGGAAAAAATATCGGGGCATATTTACGGGAATCAGTAGCAACACGTCTTGTCCAGTTCGATTGCAAAGTATCAACAATAACAAGATTATCCTGATTGCCTTCTTTTACACCATATTTACGGTTTTTATCCAGCAAAAGCGTTTCACGCTTGAATCCACGTGGCTCATCATTATTAAGATCGAGGGTATCAATCCAACCATAAATGTCGAGCGTGCGCAATTGGTTTTTACTCCATGGATTCTGTACGATATGATATTTCACAATTTTGGTTAACTCCTCAATTGGAATATCTTCGATTTTACCGTAATTTGAATTGGATGCAAAAAATTTGCTGAATGCTTCATTGGTTGGGGCAAAAACAGTATAACTTCCCGATACATTAATAATCGCATCAAATCCGGTAAGTTCAATGCATTGAGCAAAAGTGGAAAGATCTTCTTCAGCAAGCAGTTGCGTATAAAGTTTACCTGCCAGCCAATCCGGACGTTCATATTTCGGATCTAAATGATCATCTATACAACTAATAATTATTAGCAGAAGAGATGTAAGAATAACGATGGATTTAAATTTGGTCATATTGTTTAGTTATTTACTCTGTTATTCGAAATTTTATTTAAGCGCTCAAACATATAAAAAAAGGTATTTACCGGATATTATAAAAGTTACCACTTATACAACAAATCTTTCAAATGCAAATAAAAGTTAAAACCATACCTATATGTAGCATTTCTGTAATATTTATGTTACTCCGCATTTGTCGGTTGCTTAATCCCCTGATCGCGAAAGTTTGCCGGTGTTGCCCCAAACTGATCCTTAAAACATTTAATAAAGTACGACAGGTTATTGAAACCCGTTAAGTAACAGACTTCTTTTACCGTATAATTTTGCTGGGCCAGAAATGTATATGCCTTCTGCAGTTTTATTATCCGTATAAATTCAACCGGCGAATATCCGGTTAAAGCTTTTAATTTTCGGTAAAGTTGTGTTGAACTTATATTTAACTGTTTCGATAGTTTATTCACATTGAATTCCGCGTCTGAAATGTTCTCATCAAGGATTTGTTTTACTGTTTGTATGAATTGTTCATCTTTTGACGCATGATTTTTTTCCATTTCAACCATAAAATTCTGTGTTTTGTACTTTTCCCTGATTAATTCACGGTTTTTAATTAACCTCATGGATTGTACCCAAAGCAAATTCAGATCAAATGGTTTTGTGATGTATGCATCAGCGCCTACTTCATATCCCTTCAAAACCTGGTCTTCCGTATCTTTTGCAGTTAAAAGAATAACAGGAGTATGGCACGTTTTAAGGTTTTCCTTAATCTTCCGGCAAAATGAAAAACCGTCCATATCAGGCATAATAACATCGGAGATCACCAGCGATGGTTTTTCTTTTTGAACCAGTTCGTACGCTTCATTTCCATCGGCAGCAGTAATACAGGTACAATTTCTCGAAAAGAAGCCGGACAGGAAATCCCGGAGTTCTTCGTTGTCTTCAACAATAAGGATACGGTAATTCTCGGTCGGATGATAGCCGTTAGCTTTTGACAGCTGGTGTTGATGTGAATCAATTGACTGGACAAGAACCGGACCTGAATCAAATCCATTTCCGTTTTTATTACGTTCAATTTTGTTAAATGGCATATCCACATGAAAAGCTACTCCCGTGCCGGGGAAGGATTCCACATCAATTGTCCCGCCATGCATTTCCACCAGAGATTTGGCAAACGAGAGCCCGATTCCTGCACCCTCCGAATTTTCATCTATCTTATAAAACCGCTCGAAAATCCTGGACTTATCTTCTTCTGAAATTTCCTTCCCTTCATTGACAACGGAAATTCTGATCTTCCTGAATACTGCACTGCCTCCTGATAATTCGGGCAACAGCATCATCGAAACGGTTATGGAGTGGTTGTCAGCAGTATGTTTGAAAGCATTCGAAATAAGGTTATACAACACTTCTTCGATCTTTTGAACATCAATGTTTACTTTTATTGCTTCTGCAGGAACTTTCAAATAAAGGTTAACATTCCGGTTGTTTCGATATCCTTTGAAATTTAAAACAACGTCTTTTACAACCCGCACAATATCTGCTTCCTCTAATTGAAGCGATAGTTTACCGGCACTCAGCCGCCTGAAATCAATTATTTGATTTATTAGCCGCAGCAAATAATTGGAGTTCCTGTGAATAAGCTGAAGTTGACTTTTAAACTGATTTTCATTGGAACTATTTGCCATTAGATCGTCGATCGGAGCAATTATCAGGCTCAGCGGCGTGCGCAATTCATGAGCAATATTGGTAAGAAACATCATTTTGTTCTCATTATTTTCGAGCGCAACAGAATTCAGTTGTTTCTGATAAATTAAGCGCTGACGGTTAATTATGATATAAATGATGCCCATGACCAGGGAAAAACCAACCACAAAGAAAATAGCAACTACATACCAGGTTAAATACCAGGGTGGTTGAATAACAATGGATAACTGTTTTGTTTCAGCCGATGCAACATTATCCGAATTTACCGCTTTTACTTTTAAAGTGTATGCACCATGCGGCAAATTAGCAAATTCGATGGCATTCCCCTGAACGGGAACTGTCATCCAGTGCTTCATGTATCCCTCGAGAATATAACTGAACTTGTTTTTTTGAGGTTGTTGAAAATGAAGCGTAGCGACATCCAGTTTAAAGTAACTTCTGTTAAATGGTAAAACGATCTTTTTCGTATAATTAATTGATTCGTTTAAGAAAAAGCCATTGGATAAGGTATCGCCAACCTGCACCAATATGTTTCGAAACGACAGGTTTGAAAAAGCAATTTTGGGTTTTATCTCATTTATTCCAATCTCTCTCGGATAAAACGTTGTAAATCCGTTGTCGCCACCAAAGAACATTTGCCCGTCTGGCGCTTTATAAAACGAATTCACCATAAATGTCTCATTCTGAATACCATCAGTATTATCAAAGATGGTAAAATAAGGCATTTTATCAAACCTTTTGCAGGAAGCAATTCCGTTGGTAGTGCTAATCCATAAGTTTCCGTCCTCATCGGGCAACATTCCCTGAACATCATTCGAAGGCAGTCCGTTATTTATGGTAATCATACGAAATCTCTCATTCTGAGGATCCAGAATATTTATGCCGCCACCCTGCGTAGCAAACCAAATGGAACCATCATAATTTTCGTAGATACAATTAATTTCATTGTTATTCAGAAAATTTTCTTTGGGTTCAGTGGCTATATATCGCACAAATTCCAGTTGTGGTTTGGTTTTACCCGATAAGTCCAGGTTGTCGTAACGGTTTTTCAGCCTGTTCAGACCGTAATAGGTGGCTATCCAAAAACGATTTTTACTATCCAGGTAAATATCCTGAACCAAATTATGAGAGAGCGTTGTAGAATCGTTTAAAAGATGCGGGAAACGGAAGTTCCGCCCTTCTTTGTTTTTTTTAACGTCCGGAATGAAAATTAGTCCTTCATCAAATGTACCGCACCAGATGTTATGATTATTGTCGACGAATACTTTTCGGATCAGATTATCGATTTTTGGAAGCCCGGAGAATTTTCCGAGCGTCCAACGCTGCCCGGTTTTTTCCAGTTTAAACAAGCCCAAATCAGTGCCGAGCCAAAACAGCGAATCAGATTCCTTTTCAATGTCCCAGATACCATCGTCAACAGCGCCCGGTTTGTCTTTGTCGCCAACCGCTATTTTCAAATATTCCGGAGAAACATCTTTGGTCTCATTTCGTTTAATGATATTCAAACCGCCGGATCTGCACCCGATTAAAACTTCCTGTCCGGTACTTCCGAAACACATAACAGTATTCGAATTTAGCGAATTGGATTTTAGCGGGTCCCTCTTAAAAGAATAGAAATTCTTTTTGTACAGGTTCATAATGCTTATCCCCTGCCCCTGATGCCCTACCCAAAGATTCCCGGAAAAATCTTCATACAGCGACTGTATTTTATTTGGCAGCAACGAACCAAGTTCATTCGGATTTGCAGCGTACCCTGAAGTTAGCCCGGTATGTAAATCGAGGCATAACAGGTTGGGTTCGGGCAAGGTGCAAAATAACTTATGATTACTGGCGTATAATACTTTCTGTATATCGCGGCCTTTGAAATAGCTATTCTCAATGAATTTGTTCTGTTCCAGCGAGTAGGGCATTAAACCATCGGTTGTCGCAATATAAATATTGTTCTCCACCGGTACATATTCAATACTGTTTATCAGCGCATCAACTTTAATTGTTTTCCGGATATCGAGTGTAAACCTGTTGTCCGAACTATCGAGTTTTACAATGCATATATTTGAAGAATAATTTGTATTACTGCTGACCAACAAAAGCAGACCATTTTTAAACGAAGTGGAATAGTGGAAATAGTACCAGGGATTCTTGCCGTTTTCTTTAACATCCGCTTTTTTTGCCCGGTAATTAATGTCGTTTTTCTTACTGATTGGCACAATATAAAATCCGTCGATCAAATGAACCAAAAGGTGTTTGTCTGTCTCATCTAATCCAATTATGTTAACTTCGGGTTCGTTACCGGAAAATTTTATTTCCCTGAAAGAATTTTTTCGTTTGTTGTACCAGCATAAACCAGTAGAAGTTGCGATCCATAAATTATCTTCCGAATCAACAAATAATATTTTTACTTTTTTATTGGGAAGACTGGATGAATCACCAAGTTGAGGACGGAAAAGCTGAAAATCGGATCCATCATACCGGATTAACCCCGACCATGTGGCAAACCACATGTTACCTGTACTATCTTGCGCAATGGAATTTATTTCACCGTTAACCAATCCCTCTTTTGTACGTAAATACCTGAATTCATCTCCATAAGATAATAGCGGGATTAGTAACACAAACAGACCAGTTAGGATAGGATTTTTCATGCACGAATATAAATAATCAATCAATACATTATTCTTATCCGGTAAAATAATTTTGTAATTCTAAATAAAAATATCGGCTTATATAATTGAAAAACAGAGATTAACGGTATATATGACATTGTTTATCCGGAATTTATTTTTATTTATTCCATTTTAACCTGCTTTTAGGTTCCCGTTTTCCGGATATGCAATTAATGTTGTACGCGCAGCAATCCGCCGTATTGATAATTCCGGAAAAAAATATCTTTGCACCACAAAAAAAATCATTAATGAACAAAAAAAAGGATACATGTTTTGTTTGCGGCGAACAAACCGGTACAAAGGACTATTCGGTAAATCCGGACGTACTTCTACCTGTATGTAACAATTGCAAAGGATCTGAAAAAGAAAAAACCGAGGTAAGTAATTTGCTGGATAGTTTGGCCGATGGATTTATTTGCGGGTGTATTTAACAGAAAAACCGCAGTTACGCTGCGGTTTTTCTGTTTCTGTTTTTGCTGTTTAATTTAAAAGATGCGTATAACCATCGTTGATTAAATCGGGCAGGAAACTGGCGATTAAACCCAACGCCTTTTCATCGTCTACTTTGTTGGGTGTAATAATTTGCTGGCGTTGCAACTGTTCGTCGTTAATAACAGCTTTTGTTATTTTTTTAGGAACATTGCTCCACGATCTGCGAACTGCTTTTGCCCCAAATCCATTTAAAGTAGCGGCATAACTAACCTCGAAATGTTTGGAATAAACAACATATTCCGTTCCTTCAAGCGAATGACGTTTAACAACCGTTACCGGCTGTTCCGATTTGCTGTAACTTAACGTCCATACTTCCTGAACTTGTTTTCCAAGAAACAGGTTGTCTACTTTTTCGATTTCAAAATTTTTAAACTCGCTGCGAATACCTGTGGCGCTTACGGTTGTGGTTACAAAGAACAAACTCATTAACATTACTGAAATAACACTTAATTTTTTCATGGCAATAATTTTAAAAAATTAAAAACTGTTTTCTGTTTTCGTTTTAGTAACCGTAAGACGCTTCAATTACACAGACGTGTCACATTTATTCAATGCTTTAAAACATAATGACTTTCATCGAATTTATTTGTTTTTTTAAGCTATTAACTTTATTTAGATTTATTTTGAATAATTGAAAATATTCAGAAACATTCACTTTCAATTCGACTTTTTCTTCTTATTTCTGCTTACATATTTCCAAATAGATTAAAAAGCAAAAACCGGGAAGAAATAATTCAAAGGGGAAAATTTCACAGGTTGGCAGGGCCGTATTTCTGCAAGTACCGTTCAAAACGATTCAACCCTTCTTCAATATTTTCAATCGAATTGGCGTACGAAAAACGTAAAAATCCCTCACCGTTTTCACCAAAGTCAATTCCGGGAGTAACACCAACATGTGCTTTTTCGAGAATATCGAAAGCAAGAAAATAGCTGTCGTTTGACAAATGTTTCGCATTAACAAATACATAAAAGGCCCCGGTAGGCGCAACTTTTATGTTGAATCCCAGTTGGCGAAGCCGTTCGATCATGTATTTCCGGCGTTTGTTGTAGGTTTTCTTCATTCGCGCGATATCATTGCCTGCGTTCCGCAACGCTTCAATTCCGGCACGTTGTGCGGTAGAACTCGCGCAAATAAACAGGTTCTGCTGCAACTTTTGCATTGTTCTGATGTATTCGGGCGGTGCAATTACATACCCCAACCGAAGACCGGTCATTGCATACAATTTGGAAAATCCGCTTAATACAAATGCATTTTCGGTAAATTCCAGGATAGAATGAACGTCTTTTTCATAAACAAGTCCGTGATAGATTTCATCGGAAAGAATCGGCAGATCAAATTTTATCAATTCCTTCATTACCCTTGCTGACAGCAAATTACCGGTTGGGTTCATCGGACTATTTATCATTATCCCGCGGGTTCGCCGGGATATGCGCTTGCAAATTTCCTCCGGTCTGTACTGAAAACCATCGTCTTCATAAACCGGCACCTTAACTGGTTTTGCTCCAATAAATTTGATGAAATTGGGATAACACGCATACCCGGGATCAGACAAAATAATTTCGTCATTGTGTTCGCACAAAACACCGACCGTCAACAAAATGGCAGGCGAACTTCCTGAAGTAATGATAATTTGCTCCGTTGAAACGGTTACTCCGTATTCTTTCCGGTATTTTTTTGCAATTTCCTCCCGAAGTTCCGGATCGCCAAGGCTGTGCGTGTAATGGGTCCTTCCTTCAGAAAAAGCCTGCTGCACCGCAGAAGATACACATTCCGGAACATTAAAATCGGGTTCGCCAACTTCAAGATGGATAATATCAATTCCGTTGCGTTCCATTTCGGCAGCTTTTTCCAGTACCTCCATCACGATGAATGGTTTTAAGTCTTTTAGTTTTTCCGGAATCATTCGTTCTGATTTTTGGTGATTTATGTTTTGGTAAAATTAAACAGAAACAAACATCGCGGAAATACAATTTATCAGCTTTGGAGCATAAAATGCTTTCTTCTGATAAACTCAGGGAAAAACCGGGGCGATGTGAAATTTATCCGGCATAATGTTCTGCAATTCTCAGCGCCTGGTTCCGATAACCGCCGCCAAATAAATAATAATGGTTTAAAACGTGGTACAATTGATACAACGAATTCCGGTCGCGCCAATCAGGAAGCATTGGGTTTACCTCGTTGTATGCCTGGTAAAAACGTTGTGAAAAACCGCCAAACATGGTCATGATTCCCATTTCCATTTCGCGGTCGGCGTAATAGGAAGCAGGATCAATTAACGCCGGCCCTTTGGTGGTATTCATATAATTTCCGGACCATAAATCGCCATGGATTAACACCGGAATTGATTTTTCAGGAATAAGTTGCGGAATTTTATCCATCAAACGGTCATAAACCTTCGTTTCGGAAACAGATAGCGGCCGTTTTTTTTGGATCAAATCAAGCAGAAAACCCAAACGATTGTCCCTGAAAAATTCTGCCCAGTTATTTTTGCGGGAGTTGTCCTGCGGCGTCGACCCACAGTAATTGTCGTTGTAAAAACCGAAACTGTCACTTTTATATTTATGAATAGTTGCCAGTCCGCGCCCAAGCAATTCATCGGTGTTTGAGGAAGAATATCCGGTTTCGAAATGTTCGAGCACAAGGAATCCAGGGATTTCGTCTGCCATTTTTGAAGCAAAAACCTCAGGTACCGCCAACGTGTCGCCCGCTGCTTTTTTCAGCTCCTGTAAACTTTCGGCCTCGCGCACAAAAATATCCGGTTCACAGTTGGCATTCCATTTCAGGAAAAAAACTCCTTCGTTTGTCTCAATCTTCGAAGCATGATTGATGCATCCGCCGCCAACAGAAGCTGAAGAATTAATGATTATTTTTTTACCCAAATTTTCAGACAATAATTTTTCAACTTCCACCAGTACCATGTTATTACTTCCGGAATAGCCCATAGTAATCAGTTTGAATTTTTATTTTATTCAAAAAAATTATTGGTGTCCGATTAAATAATATATTAATGGCTAAAGCCCTTCTGTACAAGGGCATTATTGCCCCCGGCTTAAGCCGGGGGTTAATTTTGGAGCACGAAAAACAGGCTTTAGCCATTGATATTAAAATTTTCATTATCAGTAAGAAGAATAATTGTGTTCCAACTTATTTTATGAATTAAAATATTTCGCGGACGCCAGTGAAAAAAAATATAATATCGAAATAAAACCGTTAAACACCAAACATTCTGTTTTGGAATTCATCCTGAAGTTACTGCAAGGTTTTTCCTGAAATTGCCGTTTAGCGTTTTTTCCACTTCCGCCCCAGCCAAAAATAGGCGCTGGCAAACCAAACGATAGTCCCTAAAAACATGATCCAGTTTTGGCTGGAATGTGTAATCGTTCCTCTAAAATAGAGAATTGGCGGAATGATTGTCAATAAAAGTCCGACGAATGATATGAACTGGAGTATGTATTTCATTATGCAATTTTTTTCTGATAAACCTTACTGAAAATCAAAAAGAAAACAATGGAAAGAATCCATACCGGCAGCGGCAGAAAATACAACTCAATGCCAACCCACAGGTTCATAACAAGCGCCAATATGAGCAGCGAAAACCAGGTTATTCCGGCAGCCCAGTTGAAGTTGATTTTCATCTTTTCGGCATAATAATCCTGGAGTTTCCATTTTTTCATCAGGTAGAAATCGGCAAAAATCACGCCTCCCATGGGAATCAGCACCAAACCGTAAAGCGCCACAAAATCGAGCAGTTTCATCACCAGGGCAGGAAATAATGCAGCAATTGTGGTAATCAGTCCGGCCAGCAGCGTTACTTTCCATCGACTCCAGCCCGGCGATGCCACCTGAAGCGCTAATCCGGCGCGGTACAATGTTGGATTGGCAGTGGTCCAGCCGGCAACAATTACGCAAAGCGCACCGGCAAGTCCGATAGCCTGGTAAGCTACTTCGCCCGGTGCGTCGCTGGTGGCCGCCGCGTATAAAATTCCGGAAGCTATCCACGCCACATAATGCCCGAGGAACATTCCGACACCCGAAGCGAAACCATACTGCCATTTTTTTGCGTATCTGAATATTGATAAATCACTCATTCCCAAATGCATTGCAGCGTTGGCGAACCAGGAAAAAAAGATGACATGCCAAATGGTAAACTGCGACTGTCCGGGAAGTGCGGTACCCGTCCATACTTTTGTTTTGGCAATTTCCCAAAAATTACCCAAGTCAGTTTCCACGCCAAGTTTTGAGAAAGATGCAATGGCCGCAGCCAGAAAAATAAGAAACATCCATGGCGCAGCAAGCTTGGAAAAACGGGCCAGCTTTTCGAAGCCAAGTATTGCAAAAGTGGTGATGACAGCGCCCACAGCAAAAACCGTTACGACCCACCCTACGCTGGTTGGGTACATGTCGGTGAGCGTTGGCATTTCCACTGAAAATGGAATTCCGACTGCAGTAGCCGAAACAGCCACCATTGCACCGGCAAGAAAACAAAACATGAGCGCATTAACGATGTTATAGAGAAACACGAGCACCGGGCCGCAGATTTTCTTCAGTTGCCAGTACAGCGACAGGCGCGCTTTCACAGCAATGGGGGCGGTAGCAAACGCCCAGCTTGCAACCGCGAGCAGGTTTCCTATCAACCCGCCCAAAAACATATCGACCACTGAAACTCCGTGGGCTACAAACAGCATCCCAATCACAAACTCGGTTCCGGCAACGTGCTCACCGGCAAAACTTCCCAGAAAATTTCCAATTCCCTGCAACGCGTTTTCCCTTACCGGTTCGCGGTCAAATTCGTAGAGGGCATCCAGTTTTTTTGAAATAGTTCTTATCTTCATTTTTTGGTCCTACAGGTTTAAATTTCGTTTAAAAATAAAGAAATATACGGTTGAAAAAAGATTTCACCGGTTTTGTGTTGAATATTTTTTGATGTTGTACCCATTTAAAAACTTGTGTAAAATGGCAATTTTTGATTTATCGCACATCCTGAACAGCTCAATGCCGGTTTTTCCGGGAACGCCCCAACCCGTTTTTAAACAATCGGTTTAATTATTGTCGAAAATCTTCTTATTCCTGATAACCTTGATGTTGATGAGTGTTTTTTCAGTTGTTTTCCCATTCCGTATGAAAATGCCGACGGTTCACCTGTGCGGGCGGTATTCCAAACCTGAAAGCACAAAAAAGGTCCCAATCCGGCATTGCGGGAAGGAACCTCTTTCTTTTAGCAATTAAAAACTGTTTATTTCAGCTCGAATTCAGTTTCAAGCCCTTCGGCTGAACTGGCGCCAACCCACAGTTTATACTTACCGGGCTCGGCTTTCCATTCGTTCGACCGGCCAAAAAATTCCAGATCGTTGCCGGTCAACCGGAATGTTACTGTTTTCTTTTCTCCCGGTTGTAAATTTATTTTTTCGAACCCTTTTAATTCTTTTACCGGCCGCGAGATGCTGCCCGTTAAATCGCGGATGTACAACTGCGCCACTTCTTCACCTTCACGCTTCCCGGTATTTTCAACCGTTACCGAAATATCCAGTTTTCCGTTTATTGTAATGGCATAATTTTTCTGGAATTATTCTGGCCGATATTATCCCGAAAAACTTTTGCTAATAGTACCTGCCAATCAGCGGGTGTTCAACAATGGCTTTCCGGAATTGCAGAAAATCGAGGCCGCCGGAACTGCGCCAGACGATTTTCCCGCCCGGTTCAACAATTACCGTGTACGGAATTTGCCCGGGCCATTCTTTGTCGAAATTATCAATTAAATCGTATTTGTTTTCCGATGCAAAAATGTAGTTGTTGTTGAATGCCGCATCCTTATCCTGGAGGAATTCGTTCACTATTTCCTTATTTTCCGGTTTGTCGGTAGAAATGGTGTACATTTCGAAATCGCGTCCCATGTACATGCGGTACGTATCCACCAGTTCGCTGAATTCAGCCACACAAGGGCCGCACCAGGTTGCCCAGACATTGACTACCCGAAGATTTTTCGAATCATTCTTCATCAGTTTTTTTAATCCGTCGACAGAAAGTTCCTCCAGTGGCGCCGGTTTTTTAGCCCAGTCGGCATCCAGCTTCTGTCTCCATTCATCCTTCCATTTCCATTTTATGGAGCAGCCAAAAACTTTCGTTTGCTTTACTGCCGGTTCTTTTTCAGCCAAAACAGCATCGAGGGCATCGCGTAAATCGTGCTGTTTCGCGGTACCCGGTTTTTCGGAATCATCAATTCTTCCCACATATTTCAAAACTCTGTTTTTATCGAATACAAAAGCATGTGGAGTTGCTACCGGACCATATTTCACCGACATTTCTTCGGTTTCGCCATCGAACAAAAACGGAAAATTAAAACCTTTTTCTTTGGCCCGAAGCTGCATTTCTTCGAATGAATCGCCTAAATCGGTATAACCTTTTTCCTCGAGGCAAACTGAAGCCGGACTGTTGGGGTTGATCATCACCACCTGGACGCCTTTGTCTTTATAATCGTTCTGTACGGCCATAATTCGATCTTCATAAGCCTGCGCCGTAGGACAATGGGGCGCACTGAAAATAATTGCCAAAACCTGCGCATTACCGAACGACGATAGCGAATACCTGTTCCCATCTACTCCAATCAGGTTAAAATCGATGGCTTTTGAACCGGGCGCCAGCGTTTCAGGATCCGGATGTTCCTGTGCAAAACTGTTCGATGCTAAAAATAACGCGAACAAAACGACCAGATTTTTCATTATATTATTTTGTTGATTTGATTTATAAAAATAGCGAAAAAATAAAACTTTGCCATTAGTTTCCAGGATTACAAAAAAACCAAAATAATGATTCAACTAAACCGACATAAAGTTATCGTATTCGTTTTATGTATTTTACAAAACACACTGCTTTTAGCACAAACCGGTCCAGGGGAAACTGAAAGCGGCGCCAAACAAGATACCACTACTTTATCCGGAGAAATAGACGAAGTTACCGTTACTGCTTTTCGCACGCCTTACAACATTTACAATACGCCGGCACCGGTAAATTTGATTACACCGCTACAACTGGAAATTGGCAGCTCGTTGACACCGGTTGAAGCGCTGAACCAGGTGCCGGGTGTTGTAATGCACCACGGAACGCTCAACACCAACCGATTAACAATCAGGGGAATCGGTTCCCGAACACCGTACGGGACCAATAAAATAAAAGCTTATTTTGGTGACATTCCATTAACTTCGGGTGATGGTGAAACCGTGTTGGAAGATTTGGAAAATCCGGCTATAAAACGGGTTGAAATCATAAAAGGTCCATCGTCGAGCCTGTTTGGCGCCGGACTGGCAGGGGTCATCGTGTTTCACCCCAAAAATGCCGTAAAAAATTTTGTTCAAAACCGAACAACCATTGCTTCTTTCGCAACGTTAAAAAGCACGCTCGCTGCCGGAATCGCAACAAAAAATCTCAATATTTTTGCCCTCGGCTCAACCCTGAAAAGCGACGGGTACCGGGACAACAACAACACCAACCGCATAAATTTTCTGCTGAATACGAAATATAATTTTTCTGAAAATGTGAACCTGCAGGTGCTGGTAAAAGCTACAAAAATGAAAGCATTCATTCCAAGCTCGCTGGATTTGCCCACGTTCCGGAACCACCCCGAACAAGCCGCTTCGAACTGGAAAAATATTGAAGGTTACGAAGATTATACCAACGGACAGTTTGGCATTTCACTGAATGTTTTTTCCACTACTTTCAGCAAACTTTCGATGGCTGCTTTTGGAAGTTTCCGGGACGCCGGCGAACTGCGCCCTTTTAATAAACTCGAAGAATCATCAAATTACGCCGGTTGGCGCGGCTACATTCAGAAAAACATTATTTCGGGAAACACGGACTTTACTTTTACTTCGGGAGTTGAATTTTTTCGGGAACGTTACAACTGGTCCACCATTTCCAACGAAAATCCGGATGGCTTGCTTTCAGACAACCTCGAAAGGCGTTCGTATGAAAACCTGTTTTTTCAGGTGGAATCAAGTTTTAGCCGGCGGCTGTTTATTTCGGCCGGAATCAACGGAAACCTCACCCGTTTTAACTATGAAGATCATTTTCCCGAAAATGGCGATCAATCGGGCAACCATTCCTACAAACCAGTGGTTTCGCCCCGGTTTGGATTAAATTACCGGGTAACCGATGGTTTGTTTATTTTCGGAAATTTAAGCCACGGATTTTCCACGCCAACTTTCGAAGAAACGCTTTTACCGGAAGGGGAAATTAATCCCGGAATAAAACCCGAAACCGGTTGGAATGCGGAGGCTGGCATGAGAACTGTTATCGCCGGTCGGTTGCAGGCCACGGCCAGTTATTACCGCATTTACATCCGCAATTTACTGGTTGCCCGGCGCACCGGCGAAGATGCATACATTGGTGTAAATGCGGGTAAATCGCTGCATCCGGGACTGGAAGCGGAAATCAAGTGGACCGTTTTCACGCCTTTTTCTTATCCTGCGCTCCTGTTAAGTGGTAATGCAACCATTGCAAACTATCATTTTCAGGAATTTGAAGATAACGGGATGGATTATTCCGGGAACAACCTGCCGGGAACCACTAAAACTACCTGGCTGGCTGCAGCCAATTTTAAACCGACAAGAAACACTGCCATCAACATCTGGCACCGTTTTACCGGAAAAATGCCTGTTAACGATGCAAACACGAACTTCACAGATTCTTATGGAATTACAAATTTTGAACTGGAATATACGGGTAAAGTAAAAAACTTCAGGTTTGAAATAAAAGGCGGCATCCAGAACATTTTCGATATAAAATATGCAGCCATGCTGGCGGTGAATGCACCGGCATTTGGCGGCAATCTTCCGCGGTATTATTACCCGGGAAATCCGAGAAACTACTTTGTTTCGGTGCTTGTAGGATTGGAATAAAAAATGAGCCGGTTTTTAACCGCGTCGGGTATTTTTTGCGATCTTCCTATTCCGGATAGCCGGTTATTTTTTGAATGTTGTTGTACAACGGCGCCATTTTTTTATAAATTTTCAGGTACACCTTTTTATAAAGCTTATCATAAAGTTCGGCATTTTCGCTGTTTGGATGAAATTCATCTGCATAATGCACCATCTCCGCGATGGCTTCTTCGATTGTATCGTAATTTCCGGTTCCGTATGCGGTTATCATCGCTGCCCCCAAACCGGAAGTTTCAACAGTTCGTCCGCGTACCAGCGGCAGGTTGAAAATATCGGCGGCAATCCGGCAAATTTCATCACTTTGTGAGGCGCCGCCGGAAACAGCCAGCTTTCGAACCTTTTCCCTGGAGACTTTTTCAATTTTTTCCTTTCCTTCACGCAGCGCATAAACAAGACCTTCGACTACTGAACGATAGATGTGCTGTTTTTTATGCACATCGCCAAATCCGATGATGGAACCTTTTGCCGTCGGATTCGAAAGGCCCGGCCCCCAGTATGGCTGCACCACCAATCCTTTGCTGCCGGGGGGAGATTTTGTAAGGAACCGGTCGAGCAACTGCTCCGGCGGAATGTTCCTTGTAAGCGCTATTTCCACTTCTTTGTGGGAAAATTCGTCTTTAAACCACGATATCATCCAAAACCCGCGGAAAATTTCTACTTCCGGATTAAAAAATCCTGGAATGACAGCCGGATAGGCCGGCATAAAAGGAACCGGTTCGAAGTATTTTCTGCTCGTGGTTTGTATGGTGGCGGTAGTCCCTAAACTGAGGCTGGCCATGTCTTCCGTGAGAACGCCCATTCCCAGCGTTTCGCAACCCTTGTCGGATCCGCAGGCAATCACGGGCAGGTTAACCGGCAGCCCTGTTTCAGCGCCTGCTTTTCGGGTCACTTTTCCTATAACATTTCCCGGCCACACCAATTCGGGCAGTTTTTCCTTTTCAACAGGATAAATCCGCGAAGTAAACTGAAAACGATCATTCGGATCGCCCCATTGTTGTTTTTGATAATCGAACGGTATGTGCCCGATTTGCGAAGCCACAGAATCCCTGAATTCACCGGTTAAACGATAGTTGAGAAAACCTGAAACCTGAAGGTATTTGTGTGTATTTTCCCAGATATTCGGCTGGTTTTGCTTTATCCAGTTGCATTTGCCCTCGCGTTGCGCCATCTTTAGCGAACGATAAAGGCCGATGGTATAAATCAATATACTGTTTCCGATTCCCGGACGATACACCGGCTCAGCCTTCCGTTGGTCGAGCCAGACAATAATCGGTCGCAGCGGATTTCCATTCCGGTCGACGTTTACCATTGAATTACGCAACGCAGCCACTCCCACCCCGGCAATGCCGGAAAAAGCCTCCGGATATTCCCGCTTCAGAAATTTACATGCCATTTTTAACGATTCCCAGTAAACTTCGGGATCTTGTTCTGCCCAACCCGGTTTTGGGCTCAAATAAGGTTGAAAAGGAATTTTATATATGCCCAGAACTTCGCCCTTCAGTGAAAACAGGATGGCGCGCAGGCTTTGTGTTCCGCAATCGATGGAAAGGATGGTTTTCTCCATTGCTTTTTTTCATAAAAATAAGGAATCTTTTTGTATGGATCAGGTTTTAAATCCATTCTGATGCGGATTTGAAGGGTTTTCGTAAAAAATAAGCCACCCTTTCAAATATCCAGGATGGCTCGCGTTAAATATCTTGTATGTTGAAGGAACAACACCTTTTTTGGGTATTGGTGTTGTTTATATTTTAAAACCGAAGTATCGCATTTACCGGCGAAGTGTTTTCAGGCAGGTTTTCTTCTTCCTCGAAAAACACCTTTCCGTTTTTTAAAAATGTATTGCGTGCGGCAAAATCGAGCAGGCAGTTATCCATAGGTTGTTTTTCATTGTGAATATTTATTTTGGCGGCTTCCCGGTCGTATTCGCCCCAAACATGTTTACCTTTTGCTACAAAAAGGGTATCAATCTGGCCTGCATCTGCTGCAATAACCACATCTTCCAAACTCGACGTGGTTTTTCCGATGGCTTCCGAATAACTTGCTTTTTTATCATTTTTAACCTGTTCGAACCAAGGCGCCATAATGTCTTTTGCTTTTTCATGAACCGTAAGGATGTCGCCATTGTCGTAATTTCCGGGGACGCATTTGGGCACTATGTTTTTGTACCTGGACACTTCTTTAAATTGTGCAAAAATGCTTTCGACTGCAGCCACTACAACCGGAACCGAATATCCTTCCAAAACTTTATGCAGCCCCTCGTCCAAATCTTCCATGTATTTCAGCACTTCCGTTTCTTTATAATCTTTCCCTTCTCCCTTCCCATGAAAGGGTGCAAATTCTTTTCCCGGCATTTTACTGCGGAACTCCAGCGATTTTTGAACCACATCGTGACCGGCAGAATCATAAATATCTTTGGGAAAAACATCGTCCACTTTAATTTCGGTTATCTCGTGCTGCGTAGCTTCGTAAAAACGGTTTTTATGAAGGCTCAGCGACAATATAAAAAAGAGATTGTCCTGGTTAAAAATATTCATCAGCGGAAGCAAGTAAAAACGGTCTGATACCTGCGAAAATTCATTTACGTCCAGCGGCAAATTATAATATTCAAATTTTTCTTTTGTCCTGAAAACCGCCATCGCATCAGATAAATGCCGCCAGATATTGGGATCGTCCACCAACTCCTTCAGCGGTGCTACATACTCTGCCACCTCTTTGGGTTTCAGTCCAAACTCACCCAATTGCTTTTCAACGTTTGAAACCTGGTTTTTCAAACGAATCTGGCTGTCTTTATTTTCGCCGTTTCTGTAAGTGGGGATATAAATGGATATACAATATTCTACTTCTGTTCCTGCCAGTTTTTCAAACTGGTTTTTCGTGAATAACGCCATGCTACACTTTTTTAAATTTTAAAACTAAATCCAAACTCTGTATCTTATTTGAAAGTTGAAGCACTAAGTTTTTTTCATTGTTGTACCGGTTTGTTATTTCCATCGGTATAAAACAAAGCTTGTACCCAAAGGCATCAGGTATGAAGCAAGTTGAGGTTTAACCGCATAAAACCAACTGATTTTAAATGACATTCTGTTTTTTGAATAAAAACGGTTTCTGTTGAATCAAGTGGAAAAGAGAAGAACATCTGTGGAAATTTTTCACACCCGCATGTTTGCATTTGAAAACCCGGAAATCCCGAAGCACGAAAATTAATCTTTGCCTGTATATGCAAGCCTGTGAAGGAAATTTGTGACGAATGCCATTCGCCATATGTGCATGGTATTCGCTGTAAAAACGGAAATTTCATCCCAAAAATCAACCGGCTTGTACCTTTTGCAATATCATTTCAAAGAATCGGTGAAAAAAATTGTTTATTACGTCAGTATTTCAGCAGCCGCTATGTGGAACTTCTTTTGAAGTTGGGCGCACAAAACAGCGACTTTCTTGTTACAAGCGGAGGCTGACATTTATTAATAAAAAAGACATGATTTAAATATGAAGACAATCACGTATTCGAAAAACAAAATAGATTTTATGACAGACCTAAGGAATTCTGTTAATCAGTATTTCAAAACCAGCAATACAGAACCTTACGGGAATAGAAAAATTTATCTGAAAACCATTTTTATGGTGTTGTTATATCTTGCACCCTATGTTTTAATGGTCACAGGAATTGCCTCTTCGGTTGTGCCGGTTCTTGCATGCTGGTTCTTCATGGGACTTGGAATGTCGGGTTTAGGAATGACGACCATGCACGATGCCAATCACGGCTCGTTTTCGAAACACCGGCGGGTAAATAAATTTTTTAGTAATTCATTGTACCTTTTAGGCGGCTTTCCGCCAAACTGGCGGTACCAGCACAACACGCTCCATCATGGGTTTACCAATGTTGAAGGGCACGATGAAGACATTGCCCCGCCCGGAATATTAAGGCTTTCTCCCCACAGGCCATTAAAAAAAATGCACCGTTACCAGCATCTTTATGCATGGTTCCTTTACAGCCTGATGACTATTTCCTGGATTATTACAAAAGATTTCGGCAGGTTGCGAAAGTACAGGGAAGACGGCGTTAAACTGGGTGGTAAGAGAAGTTACAAAAAACTGATGGTGGATTTAATTATATCCAAAATCGTTTATTACAGCATTTTTCTGGTGATTCCCCTGCTCATGGCGCCGGTTGCGTGGTACTGGACAATCGCTGGTTTTCTGCTGATGCATTTTACCGGTGGGTTATTGTTAACCAGTATATTCCAAACCGCGCATGTGGTGCCGTCGTCAGAATACCCGCTGCCCGATGGCAATGGCGAACTCAACAACAATTGGGCAGCCCACCAGCTTTATACAACGTGCAATTTTGCTCCGAAAAGCAGGATTTTCTCCTGGATGATTGGCGGTTTGAACTACCAGGTGGAACATCATTTGTTCCCCAACATCAGCCACATCCATTATCCTAAAATATCTGCCATTGTGCAGCGAAAAGCACAGGAGTTTGGTTTACCCTATCACGTGAACAGAACTTTTATTGGCGCAGTAGTCCAGCATATTCGAATGCTCAAATTATTGGGAACCAACCGCGACATGACCGCTCAGCCCGTCATTTCGTCCACTGAAAATAAAGCAATGGCGGTATAATTACACCAGAATAAAAACGAAACAATTTGCCCGGTAAAATTGCAGTCTAAATGCAATTTCACCGGGCATTTTTTTGTGGTGCAATGAATTGTGATGCTTTCGGAAAATCGTAATATGAAACCATCAGTCAATTTCAGCAATGAAGGGTAAATCCGCTTTTTTTGATCGCCCGAATGTAAAAATTATGATAATTGAGAAGCCTTGCAAGAGAAACAAACTTAAACAGGATAGGATAAGGTAAAATGGTCGTGAAAAACAAGCTATTATACTTTCTTTTTTACGTGGTATAAAGTATATTTGCTTTATTACGAACTTGTGAACCAATTGAAGAGCACCTTGATTTATAAAAATAATTATCCGGACAAAAAACAGCATTCCAACTGATGCATGTCCGAATCTCCATCAAATGCACTTTTGTATCAAGTATTTATAATGTATAAAACGTTTACGAGCTATCTATAAAAACAAATAAAAACAACTGGAATGTAACAATCTATTAAAAACAGACAATTTATGGAAAAACTATCGAACCGGATCGGTTTACACCGGTCAATGAAAAAACTGTGGTTAATTGCGAAATTAACGTTGATGATCCTTCTTTTTTCTCTGGCAAACGCCAACGCTTCGGACGGTTTGCGAAACGATTCGTTTGGCGATGACACACCGGCTTCAGCCCGCGAAACTTACAACGCACAGCAACGCGAAGTAACCGGAACAGTAACCAGTGTTTCCGGCCAGCCGTTGCCGGGAGTTACCGTAGTGGTGAAAGGTACCACAAAAGGAACCGTCACCGATTCCGATGGGGAATATACCCTTACCAGCATTCCTGAGAACGCCACCCTTACATTTTCATTTGTGGGGATGAAAACACAGGACGTAGTTGTTGGGAACCAAACAACAATCGATGTAACCATGGAAGAAGAAACTATCGGGCTCGACGAGGTTGTGGCAGTGGGATACGGAACCTTGCAACGAAACCGGGTTTCCACCTCCATTACGACCATCGAGCCCGAAAAAGTTAAAATGCAGGTTACCAGTTCCATCGATCAATCGCTGGAAGGACAGGTAGCCGGTTTAAGTATCCGGCAAACGACGGGAGCTCCCGGGAGGTGGTTCTGAAATGCAAATCCGCGGCGCCGGGTCAATCGGTGCGGGCGGTCAGCCTTTGGTTGTTATTGATGGAATACCCATGCAAAATGTATACGGGAAAGAACAATCGCCATTAACTCTTTTGAATCAAAGCGACATTGCCTCGATCAACATTTTAAAAGGTGTATCGGCCACGGCAATTTATGGATCGCGAGGATCAAACGGAGTTATCCTGATCACCACAGAATCGGGCAAGAAAGGCAGAACAGAATTTACCTTTTCAGCACGCGCCGGTGTTGAGCAAATGCTCGAAAAAGAAAAGCTCGACCTGATGAATGCCCGGGAATTTGCTCAGTGGCGAAAAGAAGATTATTATGACGAAGCAGCCTTTTATGGCTATGAGATTTCTGACGAAGATATACCGGAGGTTTACCGGAATCCGGATGCATTGGGCGAAGGTACCGACTGGTACGATGTGATGAACAGGGTGGCTCCCAAACAGGATTATAATATAAGTGTATCTCATGGCACGGAAAAATTTAAAGGATATTTCTCGATGGGCTACCTTGATAATCAGGGGACCATCGTGGAAACAAGCTTTAAACGAATTTCAATGCGGGCCAATATGGTATATGATCCGGCTGACTTTATCTCACTGGGAATGAACCTAAGCCCCACAATCAGGACCTGGCTGAACCAGGTAGGCGGCAGCAGGGGTACCCTGTATGGAAGTGCTTTTATGTCATCCCCGCTGGATGGCCCTTATAAAGAAAATGGCGCCTGGGAAAGAGATAACGACGCTTATTACGATGGGAACTGGGACCTGGACATTTGGTCGCCGGGTACTTTTAGCAACAACAATCCCTTGTATTCGTTAAAAAAACAGGTGGATGTAACCCGGAATTTTGATTTGCGGTTTCAACCATATTTATCTGTGAAACCCGTAAACGGCTTAACGCTCCGGACACAATACAACCTGGACTTATCGTATGATTCGCGGGAGTATTTCAGGCCGTCGACCATCAGCACCATTTACAATCCGCCGCCCCAGGCAACAGACGGATATTACACGATTACCCGGGGAGATGGCTGGCAATGGGAAAATACGGCGACCTACGACAGGAGCTTTGGCGACCACAGTGTAACGGCGCTGGCCGGTTATACCAGGGAACGATATGGCAGTTACTACAGTTATATCAACGGAGACCAGTTTCCGAGCGACGATATCAAAACCATAAATGCAGCTACCGAACAATGGGGCAATACCCAGGAATCCCATTGGTCGCTGATATCCTATCTTTTCCGCTTAACGTATGACTATCAGTCAAAATACCTGTTTACAGGAACGATACGAAGAGACGGAAGCTCCAGGTTTGGATCAGATACCAGATGGGGTTACTTCCCGTCGGCTTCCGTTGGCTGGAACATTACCAAAGAAAGCTTTTTCCCGACTACAGATTGGCTGACCAATTTAAAATTGCGCGCCAGTTATGGTTTTAGCGGTAACAACTCCATCGGAAACTACACCTGGATTCCTACCCTTGCAACCGATAATTACACCTTTGGAGGAAAGGTTGCAAACGGCAAAAGAGTTGATTCTATGGAGAATACCGGCTTGGGATGGGAACGATCGCGCGAGTTTGACACCGGTCTTGATTTAACCCTCTGGGGAGGACGGTTAACCTTTATTTTCGATTATTACAACAAAATTACGGAAGATATGCTTTGGGGAGTGGCCATTCCTATTTCTTCAGGATTCAGTTCAGTACAGGATAATATTGGTGAAATACGTAACCGTGGGACGGAATTCTCTGTTAGCACCATCAATATTTCCACGAAAAATGTAAAATGGAACTCTGATTTCAACATCTCATTCAACCGGAACAAAGTGTTGGATATGGGAGCTGTTGGCAGGATTCTGACCGGGCCCAGGAGTTATTCCATCACTACGGAAGGGCAACCCATGGCTATGTTTTACGGATGGAAAAGCCTTGGTATCCTGCAGAACTGGGACGAAGTTGAACAATACGCCACTTTCCCCGGACAGGTACCGGGAACGCCACACTATATGGACCTGGATGACAACGGAATTATCGATACCAATGATAAAATGATCATCGGTAATCCGCATCCCAAGTTCAGAGGGGGGTTCAACAACACGCTGAATTACAAAAACTGGGACATGAATGTGACAATGAGCTTCGCCTATGATTTTGATATCTGGGCGCAACTGGAGGAGGATGTAATCAACCTCGACGGGGTTTTTAACGTGCTCAGGGAAGTGAAAGAACGCTGGCGTTCGCCCGACCAGCCGGGCAATGGCAGGATTGCAGCCTCATTTCATGAAACCGCATTCGACCGCTGGGAAAATTCAGACTGGGTTTACAATGCTTCCTTCCTGAAAGTACAAAACATTAGTTTGGGTTATACTTTTACCAACTTCGACTTCTTTAATCATCTGCGGTTATATGCGTCGGTACAAAATGCTTTTTTGTTTACCAATTACAAATACGGAAACCCGGAAGCTACCGTTTACGGGAACAATTCCCTGATAAGGAATTTCGACAATTATGATTACCCGCTGACCCGCTCTTATGTTTTTGGAATCGATTTGACCTTTTAAAAAAGTAATACCATGAAAAAAATAAATATTTATCTCATACTGTTATTGTTAAGTTTTTGCACATTTAGCTGCAACGAAGAAGACTTTCTCAATGAAGTACCCGTTTCGGTTTTAAGCACCAAATCGTTTTTTGAAACTTCCGATCAGTTCGAACAAGCTGTAAATTCAGCTTATTCCAATTTGCAGGCACTGGCCGGAGACCAAAGCATTGGTGTGGGCGACGGCACTTTCTGGGCCATGGGTGAAATGCGCTCGGACAATACCACCTTCCAGAACAATTTAACCGACCAGTCGGGACATCGTTACTGGCACCTCGATCAGTTCATCATGAACGCGCAAAATGAAATAGTAAGCGTTGCCTGGAATAACTGCTATCAGGCTATCGGAAAATGCAATACGGTGATAAAATACAGTGAAGAAAAGGAATATGATAATAAAGAAAGGTTTCTCGCCGAAGTAAAATTTCTGAGGGCTTTGTATTATTTCACCCTGGTGAAAGCCTTTGGCGATGTACCCCTCATTACAGAACCTGCCGGTTCGTATGACGAGGCATTTGAACGGAATAAACGTGTATCGAAAGATTTGGTGTACGAACAGATTATTGCCGATTTAAACGAGGCCAAACAAAGCCTGCCGTTGAGCTATTCGTCCGATAATCTGGGCCGGGCAACTGCAGGTGCTGCAAGAACTTTGCTGGCCAAAGTGTTGATGTGGCAAAACCGGTATGGCGATGCGGCCACCGAACTGGAGGCTGTGGTAAACAGTAATCAGTATTCCCTTCTGGACAATTACGCTGATGTATTTGATATCAATAATGAGAATAATGAGGAAATTGTTTTCTCGGTTCAGTTTATCGAAGGAACCTATGGATTAGGCAGTGCCAATATGTACCGGTTTACCCCGTGGAATGCAGAATCGATGTTTTTGCCTCATCCCCAGATATTGGCAAGAACCGGCATGAATATTCCAACTGAAGATTTGATAAATTCATTTGAAGGTGGGGACGAAAGGCTGAATATGATTGACACGTCATATGTGGATGAGGAATTTGGTTTCTATCATGGGAATATTGTCCCGTTTACCAGAAAATTCTGGGATCCAAACCATGCCGTACAATATGTGGCGGGAACCAATTTTCCTGTTTTCCGCTATCCTCACGTTCTGTTAATGCTGGCCGAATGCTACCTCCGTGAAGGTGGTGGAGACCCTGCTCCCCTTGTTAACCAGGTTAGGCAGCGGGCAGAATTGGATCCGTTATCGTCGGTAACACTGGATGATATAATCCATGAAAGAAGGGTTGAATTCCATTGCGAGGCCGACCGCTGGGATGTTTTGGTTCGGACCGGCAAGGCAGTGGAAGTAATGACGGCGCATGGCCAGGAACAACGTGAAAACCGACCGGAAGTCATCAGAGGCCAGGCCTACAATGAAATCCACCTGCTTTTCCCGATTCCGTCAACAGTCATTCAAAATGATCCGACTATTGAACAAAATCCGGAGTACGAATAACAAAATATGATTTTTTGAAAAAGATGGGTGGAAATTATTTTTTCATCCATCTTTTTCTTCAATATATTGCGGGATAAAATAAACCGGATAAAAACTAAAATGAACGACTTGAAATTCCAACAGCTAAAAATTCGATTATTTTTTGTTACTGCTGCCATTTTATTCCTGAACGGGAAAGTAACTGGTCAAAATACTTCTGTCAGACAAAATGATAAACAGAAATACGATGTTGCAGCTTTTGTTTGGCCCTCCTACCATCCGGACGACCGGGCAAAAATCTTCTGGCCCGGAGGAATCGGCGAATGGGAAACAGTGATGAACAACCAACCCAAAAAGGAAGCGCACGATCCGCAAAGGCAACCCCTGTGGGGATACATCAACGAAGCAGATCCGTATGTGGCGGAAATGGAAATCAATGCTGCTGCCGATTACGGCATAAACGTTTTTATTTTCGACTGGTACTGGTACGACGGAATGCCCTTTTTGGAAGGGCATTTGAACAACGGCTACCTGCAGGCAAAAAACAACAACCGTGTGAAGTTCTATTTGATGTGGGCCAACCACGACGTAAACATGACGTGGGATAAACGCAATGCGGGAAAACCCAATGATGCGTTAATCTGGAAAGGAGCTGTGGACCGGGATGAATTTGAAAAAGTATGCCACAGGATTATCAAAAATTACTTTACCTGCTCTTCTTATTACACCATCAATGGCAATCCGTGTTTTATGATTTATGACATCAATACACTGATTTCCGGACTTGGCGGCGTTGACGAAACCAAAAAAGCTCTGGACTGGTTCCGGAATGAAACCGTAAAAGCAGGCTTTAAGGGCCTCAACCTTCAGGTTACCCTGCGAAAAAGCAACTTCAGGATATCAGACAATCGTGGAAATTTTTTGGGCACTCAGGAAGAAATTGTAAAAGAGCTTGGTTTCGACGGGCTTACCCATTATCAATTCGTCCATTTTACCGATATCGACAGAGACTATCCTGACATCATGAAAGACGTGGAAACAGAATGGAACCAATTGGATCAGGAATTCAGCGTCCCCTATTATCCGCATGTTTCAGTTGGCTGGGATAATAACCCACGGTTTGAGATGTTTCGGCCTGGTGTCGTAAAGAACAATACACCCGAAAATTTTGAAAAAGCGCTGATATCAGCCCGAAATTATGCAGATAAACACCCGGGCCAGCCTCCCCTGATCACGATAAACAGCTGGAACGAATGGACGGAAACAAGTTACCTCCAGCCATGCACCCTGTATGGCTACGGTTATTTGGAAGCAGTGAGAAAAGTTTTTGTAAAATAACAGCTAAATAACTGCATTACAACATGAAGCCAGAGCAAAAAAACAGAATAAAAATTTACAGTATAGCCGATACCTTCGTTTGGACGAAAACAACGTTTGCATTTGCTGTTCTGCTGTACACATTAGGATGCAACAGCAGTAAAAACGATTTGGATTTCAACCGGTTAAATGCAAACGGAGAAGCACAGTGGATTGGTGCCAACAAACCACTTCCCGATAAGGATTCGCTTTTTTATCTGGATGATCCGGCGCCAGTATTTCGGAAGGAATTCACCTTAAACGGCGAGTTAAAATCAGCCCGGTTGCTGATAACAGCCGCAGGTTATTACCGGGCAAGCATCAATGGGCGCAGGGTAGGCCAAAACAGGTTGGATCCGGCATGGACCGATTTTAGCAAAAGGATTTATTATTCGGAATACGATATAACAAATTCGCTGGATTCCGCCGGAAACTGCATTGGTGTTACTCTTGGAAACGGTTTTTATAACCCCTTACCATTGCGCATGTGGGGCCGCCGCAACTTAAGGGAAGTTTTGAATACCGGCCGCCCGGTTTTCATCGGAAAAATCGTACTGGAATATCAAAACGGCCAAAAAGAGGAAATCACAACAGATGGTTCATGGAAATACACCGACGGACCTCTGCTGAAAAACAACGTTTATCTGGGTGAAGTGTACGATGCCGGAAAAGAACAAAAAGGATGGGACCGCCCCGGTTTTGATGATTCTGCATGGAACAACGCGGAACAATCTGATGGCCCCGGAGGAAAGCTGCAGAAAGCTTTTTTTCCGCCAATCGAGGTGACAAAACAAATTGCTCCGGTCGAAATTTATACGCCACAGCCGGGAATTTACATCGCAGATATGGGTGTTAATTTTGCCGGAACTTACAAAATCAGGCTGAACGGGGAAACGGGTGATTCTGTTGTTTTCCGCTTTGGGGAAAGAATTTATCCCGATGGTACATTGAATCCGATGACCACGGTGTGTGGCCAAATCAAAAAAGAAGGAATGGGAGGGCCCGGCGCTCCCGCGGTGGCCTGGCAAACCGACACCTATATTTTTGGCAACCAAAATGAAGTATGGTACGAGCCGGAATTTACGTTCCACACTTTTCGTTATATAGAGATTGCGGGATTAAAAAAACAACCGGAACTTGACGATATCACAGGGCTGGCATTGAATACAAATGTTGCAACGACCAATCATTTTTCCAGCTCTTCCGAATTGCTGAATTCCATTCAGGACGCTTCCCGGCGAACCTTTCTTTCGAATTTAATAGGTGTTCAGTCAGATTGCCCCGCGCGGGAAAAATTCGGTTATGGCGGCGACTTAAATGCCACCAGCGAAGCCTTTATCTATAATTTTGATATGCAGTCGTTTTACCGGAAAACCATTTACGATTGGGTGGATGCCATGAACGATTCCGTATTTGTAGATACAGCACCTTTTGTAGGTATGCAGTACTGCGGACTGAGCTGGGAGTCGGCTTTTATTACAACGCAATATTACCTTTACCTTTTTTATAACGATGTGGAACTGATTAGGGAAATGTATGAAACCGATAAAAAATGGATGGAAAAGGCGGCCCGGATTCATCCGGATGGTTGGGTTGATTCGGGATTGGGCGATCACGAATCGCTGATTCCTGTACCCGTAGAACTGACCGGCACCAGCCACTATTTACAATGTGCCGGAATCATGCAAAAATTCGCAACTGTTATGCACGACGGCGAAGGTGAAAAACGATATAAACAGCTTGCCGAAAAAATAAGATCGCGGCTAAAGGAAGAATTCTGGGACAAACCTGTCACAGAAAAAATCAACCGGCAAACGCTGTTTGCTACCTTGCTTTATTACGACATTGTTCCGAAGGAAGAAACCGGTGCAGCCACAGATTCTCTGCTGAATGCCGTGGAACAGGCACCTGCCGGCCATTTCACGACAGGGATTTTTGGAACAAAATACATCCTCGAAGTGCTTTCGGAATATGTTTCTCCAGAAAAGGTCTTTCAGGTTGTAAACAGCCCTGAATATCCCGGCTGGGGCTTTATGATCAGCAATGGCGCCACCACACTGTGGGAAACCTGGAAAGAAAGCGATAACGTGTATTCCAACTGCCATCCGATGTTTGGAAGTGTTTCAGAATGGTTTTACCGTTGGCTGGGCGGTATTCAGCCGGATCCGGAATATCCGGGATTTAAAAAATTCCGGCTTGCCCCGCGCATTCCTGAAGGACTGGAGCAAGTGAATTCAAGCTATGTTTCCCCATACGGAAAAATTGTGTCGAATTGGAAAAAGGAAAGTACCAAGATAAATTACGAGCTGGAAGTGCCGCAGGGTTCATCTGCTTTCGTTGAGCTGAAAAAAGCCCCATCGCAGACAATAAACCTGAAAAAAATAAACGATACGTCGTTTGATCCAAACCGGATCAAAAATCTGTTATCCGGACGTTTTGAATTAAATGAAGGTAAATATCTGATAACAGTGCAATAGTGTGGGAACAGTGAAACCTGTCAATATGAAAAAACTCATTTGTCTTTCAGGATTAAGCTTTATCTGCTGTTTGCTTCCCCTAAAATCTGGTGATGAATTTTTGGACGTCACCTCCAACACGATGAATTACAGTCTTTTTGAAAACTTTAAACTGATATCTTATGAATAATTCTGAACATTTCGGATTTACAAACCCCGTGGTTTTTTTATTACTGACTGTTACTTGTTTCTTTTGGGGATGCGATTTAGCCAATCCGGTTAAACCCGATAATTTACAGGTTGAATATCTAACAAATCCAATGGGAATAGATATAAAACAACCTCGTTTTTCATGGAAAATTCAATCCGACGAAAAAGATGTATCTCAGGCAGCTTACCGGATTATTGTCGGTGAAAACCTTAAGGATGTGGAACAGGAAGAAGGCGGGCTTTGGGATAGCGAAAAAACAGCTGCCGATAATACCGTGAACATAGAATATAACGGAAGCCCCCTTAAAAGCAACACGAAATATTTTTGGCGGGTGGGCGTATGGCTTAATGATGAAATCGTTTCCTGGAGCAGGCCGGCATCCTTTCATACCGGAATTCTGGATAAAAACGAGTGGGAAGCCAAATGGATAACCACGCAAGCGGAAATAACCGATGCAAGTCCTTTTTTACGAAAAGAATTTCAGGTGGAAAAAGAAATTGAACAGGCGGTGGCATACGTTACGGCAGCCGGTTTTTATGAGTTTTTTCTGAACGGCGAAAAAGTTGGCGATCACGTGTTGGATCCCGGAATAACCGATTACCGAAAAACCATTTTATATTCCACCTACGATGTAACCAGCCAGTTGCAGAAAGGAATGAACACAGCCGGGGCAATATTGGGCAACGGAGCCTGGAATTTTCATCAGACAGAAGGCCGGTGGAGTTGGGGAAGAGGCGGAAAATCTTTTGGAAATCCGGCGCTTTGGGTGCAACTGATGATTAGATATTCCGACGGTAGTGAAGAGGTTATTATTTCCGACAATAGCTGGAAAACTGCTGCAAGCCCAATCACCTTCAACAACCTTTACGGCGGCGAGGATTATGATGCCCGGAAAGAACTACCAGGCTGGGCAACGGCAGATTTCGATGCTTCGGCGTGGGAAAATGCAGTGGTGGCGGCAGCTCCAACCGGAACGTTAAAATCACAGATGATGCCTTCCATTAAAGTGACCCAAACTTTACAACCGGTAAAACAAATCCATCCCAAACCCGGCGTTTATCTTTTCGATCTGGGCCAAAATATGGCCGGTTGGTGGCGGCTTGAAGCGGAAGGAAATCCCGGACAGGTTATCCGCATTCGCGGCGCTGAAACGTTAAACGATTCCCTGTTCGCCAAACCACTGGAAGAAGGGGATAAACTCAGTACAAAATTCAGGTACCACGCCAACACGTGGACCGATTATACGTTGAAAACCGATCAGCGCGAAACCTATGAACCCCGTTTTTTCTACTCCGGATTTCGATACATTGAAGTAACTTCCAACGACCAAAATGATTTACGGGACGTAAAAGTGGAAGGAAGAGTGGTACGATCGGCCAATGAACGAAACGGCACATTTGAATCTTCCGATTCTCTGCTCAATCAGATTCACCGCGCAGGAGTATGGTCGCAAATGTCGAACATGCAAAGTTATCCCACGGATTGCCCTCATCGGGAAAAGGGAGCTTATAACGGCGACGGGCAGGTAATTGCCGAAACATCGATGCACGACTTTCAGATGGCCCCGTTTTACACGAAGTGGCTCAACGACATGCGCGATTCACAGGAGGAAAACGGACGGATCCCCAATACTTCTCCGGTGCTGGTAGGCGGAATGGGCGGAGGTGTAGCCTGGGGCAGCGCCTACATCCTCATTCCCTGGTGGATGAACCTTTACTATCAGGATACCCGCATTTTGGAGGAGCATTACCCGACCATGAAAAGGTATGTGAACTATTTGCGGGAGTTGGGTACAAAAGATGAAAATCCGTCGGAACCCTACATTATTAATAATTTCGACGGATACTGGTATTCTTTGGGAGAATGGTGCGCCCCGGGACAAAGCGACGGCCCCAATCATCCGGTTGTCAATACGTTTTATTACTACAACAACTGCCTTCTGCTTTCGAAAATCGCATCGGTTTTAGGGCAGGATGAAGATGCCCGGCGATATAAAAATTTGTCGGATACCGTAAGCCAACAGTTCAACCGGAAGTTTTTTAACGCTGAAACCGCCCTTTACGGCACAGAGGAACCCTATCAAACCTACCAGTTGCTGGCGCTGGTTGGCAATCTTGTTCCCGACGGATACCGGGAGAAAGTATTCCAAACAATCGTAGATGATATTAAACAACGTGAAAACCACCTGAACACCGGAATAATCGGAACCAAATATTTGTGGCCGGTCCTTGTTCAGGAAGGCGAAAATGATCTGGCCTACCAGATTGCCACACAAACCACCTGGCCATCTTACGGATACTGGCTGAAGAATAATGCCACTACGTTGCTGGAAAAATGGTCGGGAGAAAGCTCGCACAACCACCAGATGTTCGGTTCCATTTCCGAATATTTCTACAAGTATCTGGCGGGAATTCAATCTCCTGTTGAAGGAAATACAACCCGCGGATACGAATCCATTTACATAGAACCACATGTTCCACAGGGGCTTGATTATGTAAATGCTTCCCTGGAAACAGTTGCCGGCCGGGTTTCGTCATACTGGAAAAAGGAATCCGACGTTTACATTCATGAAGTTACCGTTCCTGCGAATTCATCAGCCACAATTGTCCTCCCCCTTTCAGGCTCCGGCAATGTTGTCGTTTCTGAAGCGGGTGAAAATATTTGGGAAAACAATACTTTTGTAGAAGGTGTAACAGGCGTACGCAAAGCAAAAGCAGAAGGAAACCGGCTATTCGTTGAAACCGGCTCAGGAAATTACAAATTCAGAGTGGAAAACAAATAATTCAAATTTCAAAAAGAAAAAACTGTAAATGAAGAAACCTGTTATTTTAATAACCTTGTTCTGTGTATTATACAGTCTTCAGGGGCTTGCACAAGTCACAATCGAAAACCTGAAATGCGAATACCTGAAAAATCCCGTTGGCATCGATGAAACCCATCCGCGGTTGATGTGGCAGATGCATTCAGAAAAGCAGGGAAGCCTTCAAAAAGTTTATCAAATAGTGGTGGGTACCAATGAAAACGAAGTGTTAAACAGGAAAGGAAACACCTGGGAATCGGAAAGTGTGAGCTCATCAACCATTCCCGCAGTGTACAACGGGCCGGAATTAAAACCTTTCACCCGTTATTTCTGGCGTGTGCGGGTTCAGGACAATAATGGAAACTGGTCGGACTGGTCTCCGGTAGCTTATTTTGAAACGGGTATGATGGACCAGACAAACTGGAAAGGGAAATGGATTACCGACACGTATGATTATACTGTAAAACCTGCACCCTGGTTCAGAAAAGAATTTAGCACCGGTAAAACAATACAATTGGCGAAGGCTTATATTGCCGTTGCCGGATTATATGAGCTTTTCATCAACGGGCAGCGCATTGGAGACCACCGTCTCGATCCGGCATATACACGCTTCGACCGGCGCAATTTGTACGTCACCTATGATGTAACAAAAGACCTTCGGCAGGGCGAAAATGCAATCGGGGTAATATTGGGCAATGGCTGGTACAATCACCAGTCAACTGCCGTGTGGTATTTCGATAAGGCGCCGTGGCGGGCCCGGCCAAAGTTCTGCCTTGATTTACGGATTACGTATACTGACGGATCGGTGGAAACCATCACCACCGGGCAGGACTGGAAAACCGCCCTCAGTCCGGTAATTTTTAACAGCATATACACGGCAGAACATTACGATGCCCGACTGGAACAACCCGGCTGGAATATGCCCGGATTTGCAGCTACCGGATGGAAAAATGCCGTGAATACGGGCGCCCCGTCAAAAAATATTGTTGCGCAGGTTTTGCAACCGATTCGCAATGTAACAGAGATTCCGGCTGTGGATATGAAAAAAACCGGCCCCCAAACCTGGCTGTTCGATTTTGGAAGAAATATGGCTGGTGTTACACGAATGAGAGTGTCCGGTCCCGAAGGAACCACCATCCGGCTCAAACATGCGGAACGGCTCGATGCAGAGGGGCGCGCTGATATATCGAACATCGACGTGCACTACCGTCCAACTGACGATTCAGATCCATTCCAAACCGATATCTTCATTTTGAGCGGAAAAGGAGAAGATGAATTTATGCCGAAATTTAATTACAAAGGCTTTCAGTATGTGGAGGTAACGGCCGACCAGCCGCTTGAACTGACTAAAGAAAGCCTGACCGCTTACTTTATGCACAGCGATGTTCCGTCGGTGGGAACGGTTCATTCTTCAAACAACACGTTAAACAAAATCTGGGAAGCAGCCAATTCTTCCTATCTTTCCAATCTTTTTGGCTATCCCACCGATTGCCCGCAGCGCGAAAAGAACGGCTGGACCGGAGATGCGCATATCGCTGTTGAAACAGGGCTTTACAACTTCGATGGAATTACCATCTACGAAAAATGGCTGGCCGATCACCGCGACGAGCAACAACCGAATGGCGTTTTGCCGGCAATCATTCCCACCAGCGGCTGGGGCTATCATTGGGCCAACGGCCCCGACTGGACCAGCACCATCGCCATTATTCCCTGGAACATCTATCTTTTTTACGGCGATTCGAGACTACTTGAACGTTGTTACAGCAACATCAGGCGATATGTGGATTTTATTAACTGGAATTATCCTTCAGGCTTAACCGATTGGGGACTTGGCGATTGGGTTCCGGTGAAATCGGTGACACCCAAAGAATTTACCTCGTCGGCATACTATTATGTTGATGCGGTTATCCTGTCAAAAGCTGCAAAAATTCTGGGGAAACAAGCGGATCATGAAAAATATGCCGCCCTGGCAGAAAAGATAAAAAAGGCAGTGAATGAAAAGTACCTCAACCGTGAAACCGGCATTTACGGCAGTGGATTTCAAACCGAATTAAGTGTAGCATTGTATTGGAATTTAGTTCCGGAAGAACTGAGGGATAAAGTGGCCGAAAACCTCGCCAACAGGGTTATAGCCGATAATAAGCACATTGACGTGGGATTGCTCGGAACCAAAACGATCCTGAACGCCCTTAGTGAGAATGGCTATCCGGAGCTGGCCTGGGAAGTGGCCTCGCAGGAAACCTTCCCTTCCTGGGGCTGGTGGATCGTAAACGGCGCCACTACTTTCTATGAGAACTGGCCGCTGGATGCCTCGCGCGATATTTCCATGAACCACATCATGTTCGGCGAAATTGATGCCTGGTACTACAAAGCGCTGGGCGGCATATTTCCTGATGAAACATTGCCGGGATTTAAAAATATTGTTTTGAAACCCAATTTCGTTCCCGGGCTCGATCAGTTTGAAGCCTCGCATGAAGGACCTTACGGAACCATTGCATCCTCGTGGATACGGAAAAAGAAAAATGTGGAATATAAAGTCAGCATTCCTGCCAACAGCACGGCAGTACTTTACCTGAAGGGAAATGAAATTAGGGAAAGCAATCGTGCACCGGAAAAAAATCCGTACGTTCAAATCAGGGAATCCCAAAACGGCTTGCATATTCTGGAATTAAAAGCAGGTGAATATCTGTTTGAAATCGAACAATAAATTAAAAATGAGACAAGGACATTCATTCATACTACTGGGAATATTGCTGATAGTTTCAACATTATCCTGCACAAAAGAGGCCGGCCTCACCGTTGACCGGCTGACCTGTAATTTTTCAGCATATCCGATGGGAATCAGCGGGTTATCTCCTACCCTGGCATGGCAAATAAAATCACCGGGAAGTAATATCATGCAGTCGGCTTTCCGGGTGATCGTATCTGAAAAGCCGGATGACGTGAAAAATGATAACGGGACCGTGTGGGATTCGGGCAAGGTGGAATCCGGCCAGTCAGTAAATGTGCAGTATAACGGCAGCGCTTTAAAACCCGATAAACGCTATTACTGGAAAGTGAAGGTGTGGGATGAAGACGGGGGGGAATCGCCGTGGAGTGAAATTTCCTGGTGGCAGACCGGATTGTTTTCAGAAAAAGACTGGCAGGGGGCCCGGTGGATAAGCTATGAAGTGCTGGATTCCTCTCTGGTACTTGTGCCGGGAATACACGGTTCGGGTAACAACCTGAAAGAAAAAGCCCTGCAACGGCCTGTAATTCCGCAGTTCCGGAAATCATTCGCGGTGGAAAAGGAATTGCAATCGGCCACGCTTTCCATTTCGGGGCTGGGACATTATGAGGCCTATATCAACGGACAACAAGTTGGGGAATCTTTTCTGGCGCCGGGCTGGACCGACTATGACAAGACGGTTTTGTACAACACATACGATGTCACTCCCCTTTTAAAAAGCGGCGAAAATACATTGGGGGCCGTCGTTGGAAACGGATTTTACAACATCAACAGGGAGCGCTACCGGAAGCTGGTGATTGCTTATGGATTTCCCAAACTTATTGCCCGACTTCACCTTCAGTATACAGATGGTTCTTCCGCTGCTGTCGTTACCGACGGGAGATTGGAAAACCGCACCGTCTCCCATTACCTATACCAGCATTTACGGAGGGGAAGATTATGATGCCACACAGGAGCAAAAAGGATGGAAAAAAACCGGGTTTGATGATTCGGAATGGCGCCCGGTAATTGTTACGGACGGCCCGGCAGGGAAACTAACCGCTGAAAATGATTATCCGCTGAAAGAAATGGAACAATTTGAACCGCAAAGAATTATTTCTTTGGGAGACACAGCCTGGTTGTATGATTTTGGTCAGAATGCCTCCGGAATTGTGGAACTAACGGTAAAAGGCAAGCGCGGACAGGAAGTAAAGCTGTGGCCGGGAGAACTCATTAATCCCGATAAAACCGTTAATCAGCGGGCCTCGGGGAGCCCCTATTATTTCTCCTACATTCTGAAAGGCGGAGACACGGAAACCTGGAAACCAAAGTTTACCTATTATGGCTTTCGGTATGTTCAGTTGACAGGCGGGGTGCCGGCCGGAGAGAAAAATCCGGAAGGTTTGCCGGAGATCAAAAAAATCACATTTTTACATACGCGCAACTCTTCACCTGAAAACGGCAACTTTACTTCCGGAAATGATTTGTTAAACCGGATTCATACCTTAATTGACTGGGCTATCCGGAGTAATTTTCAAAGTGTGTTAACAGATTGCCCGCACCGGGAAAAACTTGGCTGGCTCGAACAAACCTATTTGATGGGCCAGGGAGTGCATTTCCGGTACGAGAATTATCACCTGTACCGCAAACTGGTTTATGACATGATGGATGCGCAAACCCGGGATGGACTGGTGCCGGATATCGCTCCCGAGTATGTGGAATTTGTTGGCGGCTTTCGCGACTCACCGGAATGGGGAAGTGCAGCGGTAATCCTCCCCTACCTGCTTTGGAAATGGTACGGCGATAAGCAAATCGCCGAAGACGCATGGCCCATGATGAACCGTTACATTCATTACCTCAGGGGAAAATCGCGCAACCATATTCTGGGATACGGATTGGGAGACTGGTTCGATTTGGGGCCAAACCGGCCGGGGGTGTCTCAGTTAACTCCGGTATCACTTACAGCTACAGCAACTTATTATTACGATGTAAAATTAATGGCTGAAATGGCCGGGCTGTTAAATAAACAGGAAAAAGACAGTTTGGAGCAATGGGCCGGTGAGGTGAAAGAGTCATTTAACGCAGAATTTTTCAACCCGGAAACCAGAGTATATTCTACCGGCAGTCAAACCGCCATGTCCATGCCCTACTGTATGGATATTGTTGATGAACAATACAAAGAAGAGGTGTTTGCGAATCTGGTTGATTCGATTAAAGCAGGCAACAAAGCGCTGACCGCCGGGGATGTGGGTTTTCATTACCTGGTTGAAGCACTGACAAAAGGAAAAGCCGCTCAACTGATGTTCGAAATGATTAACCGGGACGATGTGCCGGGCTATGGTTTTCAATTGAAAAAAGGGGCAACCGCCTTAACGGAATCATGGGCCGCCCTCGAAATCGTGTCCAACAACCACCTGATGCTGGGTCACGTGATGGAATGGTTTTATGCCGGATTGGGTGGAATAGGACAGGCAGAACATTCCGGCGCCTATAAGGAAATTATCATTCAGCCGCAGTTGGCAGGCGACCTGAACGAGGTAAACACAAGTTTTAATTCGCCTTACGGGTTGATTCGCTCGGAATGGAAAAAGCAAGGTTCGGTTTTTCAGATTGAAGTGGAAATCCCGCATAACACCACTGCGACTTTGGTTTTGCCAACCACCAGGAGAAATACGGTTAAAGTGAACGGAAACATACCGGAACAATGGATTTCAGACGATAAAGACGAATTGGAGAATGTTATCTTAAAATTAGGTTCAGGAATATACCGGGTTCAGTCGGGTATTGAACAACAGGAATGATGAACCAATTCTATTTGGAAAAAAATATGAAAAGGAAAAATAATGTGCGTGTCGGACTGTTTGGAATTGGCCTCGACACCTATTGGGAACAGTTTGAGGGGCTGCTTGCAAACCTGCAAAAATACCAGGCGCAGATCAAAGAAAAAATCGAAGGATTTGGCGCGGAAGTCGTAGATGCCGGAATGGTGGATAATCCGGAAAAAGCAAAGGAAGCTGCAGATTTACTGAAATCGAACGACGTGGAAATCGTATTTCTTTACATTTCCACCTATGCGCTTTCTTCAACGGTTTTGCCGGTGGCACAAAAGGTGAAAGTCCCGCTTGTTTTGCTGAACCTGCAACCGGTTGCTCAACTGGATTATGAAAGGTTTAATGCCCTCAACGACCGGGGTAAAATGACGGGGATTTGGCTGGAACATTGCCAGTCTTGTTCAGTCCCCGAGATTGCCGGCGTATTCAACCGATCAGATATACCGTACAACATTGTTACCGGCCATCTTCAGGATGAAAATGCCTGGAATGAAATTGAATCCTGGACAGATGCTGCCCGGGTGGCAAAATCGTTGCGCGACAACAGGATGGGAATTTTAGGACACTATTACGGCGGAATGCTGGATGTTTATACTGACCTGACCCGGCAAAGCGCCACCTTTGGCACCCATTTCGAAATGCTGGAATTTTGCGAACTTAAAAAATACCGCGATGAAGTTGCCCCGGCTGATCTTGAGAAAAAACTAAACGAATTCCAAAATACGTTCGATGTTTCATCCGAATGCGAACCTGAAGAACTGAAACGTGCAGCCCAAACTTCGGTGGCGCTCGATAAGCTGATAAAAACCCATAACCTTAATTCCCTTGCTTATTATTACGAAGGACAACCGGGGAATGACTATGAAAACATTGTGACTTCAGTGATTGCCGGCAATACCTTATTAACGGGCCAAAATATTCCGGTTGCCGGCGAGTGCGAAGTTAAAAATGCCCATGCGATGAAAATAATGGCTGAATTCGGCGCAGGAGGTTCCTTTTCAGAATTCTACCTGATCGATTTTACCGATGATGTAATCTATCTCGGGCACGATGGCCCGGCTCATTTTGCCATTGCCGAAGGCCGGGTAAAACTGGTGCCGCTGCCGGTTTACCACGGAAAACCCGGGAAAGGCTTATCCATTCAAATGACCATAAAAAACGGCCCGGTTACCCTGCTTTCGGTGGTGGAAGGGAAAAACGGCATTTTCCTGATGGTTGCAGAGGGGGAATCGGTTGCCGGTCCCACGCTTCAAATCGGCAATACCAACAGCCGGTACAAGTTTCCGGTACCTGCAAAAGAATTTATTGACAGTTGGTCGAAACAGGGGCCTGCACACCACTGCGCCATTGGAACGGGCCATATTGCCGATAAAATAAAAAAGCTGGCGGAATGCCTGCACATCAGCTGCATCGTCATTTAAAGCAACCGGATAATTTGAAAACATCTGCAAATTCAACAGGCAGGACACTCCTGCCCCATTTATAAATTCTGTAAAATCAGATTATTAAACGTTTTATGATATGCATTCCTTATCTGAAAAAAAACCGCTTGAAGCCACGGAACAAAATAAAGTTGAACGGATAAAACCCCTCACGGCCAACATAGGCATCGTAGGAGTCGGGCATAAACCTTACTGGTCGCAGTTTGAAGGCCTGCTGGATGAATTGAAGAAAAAACAACAGGTTTTCATTAAACTCGTTCAGGCAAATAACGTAATGACCTTTGATTTTGGAATATCGGATTGTGCTGAAACAGCTTATTCGCTGGTTCCTGAAATCAAATCGGCCAACCTAGACATGTTGTTTATCGACATGGTAACTTACGCCACCTCCAGTTCAATTGCTGCCATTTTTAAAGAAATTAACGTTCCCACAGTATTGGTGGCCCTTCAACCTCTGAAGGCGATGGATTACAGAAACGGGAGCACCTATTTGCAACTGCTGAACGACGACATCTGCGCCATTCCTGAGTTCACCAGTGTAGCCCGGAAAATGGGAAAACCGGTGCCGCAGCTTATTATAGGCACCCTTTACAACGATCCTGAAGCTGTGTCCGAAATCAACAGTTACTGCCAAATTGCCAAGGCGCTCCATAGCCTGCGCACCGCCAGGATTGGGCAAATGGGACATGTTCTGGAAGCCATGCTCGACATGCATACCGATCCTACGCTGATGACCGGTACGTTTGGGTGCCACATCGTACAAACGGAACCGGAAGAGGTGCTGCATTTTTACAGGAATGCTGATGCAGCGGAAATAGAAACATACAAACAAAAAATTCTGCATTTTTTCGAAATTCCGGACCCGGGGACTGATCCCATTACCAGAAAACTTACGGAAGAAGATTTACAAACTGCCGCCCGGGCAGGCGTTGCATTAAACCATTTCATCGAAGCAAAAAAGCTGGACGGTCTGGCTTATTATTATGAAGGACAGGAGGGTTCTGAACTGCGCAAAGTGGTAACGAATTTTATCGTCGGAAATTCATTGCTTACCGCCGGCGGCTTCCCCATGTGCGGCGAAATGGACCTGAAAACCTGTATCGCCATGATGATCATGGACCGGCTGGACATGGGGGGAAGCTTTGCTGAATTCCACCCCATCGATTTTAATGAAGGATTTGTATTGGTGGGACACGACGGCCCGCACCACATCAACATTGCCCAGGGGAAACCGTTTTTACGCAGCCTGGTAAAATACCATGGAAAACCCGGCAGCGGAGCAAGTGTGGAATTTAAAATTAAAGAGGGGCCGGTTACGATGCTGGGCGTTACGCAAAATTCCGACGGAACGTTCAAATTCATCATCGCGGAAGGCGAATCAAAGGAAGGGCCAATTCCGCCTACCGGAAACACCAATACACGGGGTTATTTTGAACCCGATGTGATTACATTTTTGAAACGATGGTTTTCCGAAGGCCCAACGCATCATTTTGCGCTGGGTATGGGCCACAAAGCTGCACTGATAAAAAAAATCGGCGATTTTTTAAATGTTGAATCCGTAATTATAGAAAAAAAATGACTGCCAGCTATGTGCTAATTGTTATTGCCATTTATTTCAGTCTGCTGTTCGTTATTGCAAGACTGAGCGTAAAAAAAGCTGATTCAGGTACGTTTTTTATTGCCAACCGGAATGCGCCGTGGCCCTTGGTGGCATACGGCATGATTGGCGTCGCCATTTCGGGAATAACCTTTATTTCCGTACCGGGGCAGGTAGCCGAAACCAACTTTTCCTATTTCCAGATGGTGCTTGGCTTTGCGGTGGGGCTGATTGTGGTAGCTTACGTTTTACTGCCTGTTTTTTATAACATAAAGGCCATTTCCATTTATTCATTTTTAAACCTGCGCTTCGGAAAATATTCCCATAAAACCGGGGCATTATTTTTTTTGGTTGCCCAGCTGGCCACTGCCTCCTTTAAGCTCTACCTGATGGCCCACGTGCTGCAGTTGCTGCTTTTCAACCGGCTGGGAATATCCTTTGAACTCACAGTATTAATCACCCTTCTGCTTATATGGTTGTATACCTACCGTGGAGGAATTCAAACCGTAATCGTTACCGACACCCTGCAAACGACTTTCCTGCTTTTAGCCGTGGTACTGAGCATATGGTCCATTAGCCGGCAGATGGATTTGTCGATAGGTAACCTTTACCGCCAGATGCAAAGCAACAACATGGCGCAAATTTTTTATTGGGACTGGAAGCACCCGCAAAATTTTTTCAAGCTGATTTTGGCAGGCATCCTGTTGACGGTGATGACCAACGGCCTCGATCAATCGGTGATGCAAAAACACCTGACCTGCAAAAATTTAAAATCGTCACAAAAAAACATCGTTACCCTGGCCATTATCCTTTTGTTCGTGAATTTCCTTTTTCTCTTTTTGGGGGGCGCCCTGCACCTGTTTGGAAACTCCAGAGGGATTACCTTGCCGGAACAAACCGACAGCATTTATCCGGTTTTAGCCCTGAACGATTTGGGACTGTTAACCGGCACCTTTTTCCTGGTGGGTATTGCTGCAGCAGCCTATTCGTCGGCCGATTCCTCGTTGACCGGTCTCACCACCTCCTTTTGTGTCGATGTCTTGAATTTTGAGCAACAGAAATCCGATAATACCCGGTTGCGCCAGGGAGTACATTTGGGATTCACCATGCTGATATACATCATCATCCTTCTGTTTGACGCCATAAATAACGAAAGCGTGTTGTCCGCTTTTATCCGAACTTCCGGTTTTATTTACGGGCCTCTGGTCGGGCTCTTTGCCTTCGGAATTTTTTCAAAACGAACGGTCGACGATCGGTGGGTCCCTTTTATTGCCCTGCTGGCGCCCGTATTATCAATCATCCTCGACATCAATTCCCCCCGTTGGTTTAACGGCTTCCGCCTTGGATACGGCATTCTGGTTGTCAATAGTTTAATCGCACTTGCCGGACTGTTTATCCTTTCGGGCCTGACCTCCAAAAAATTCAAATCAGCAGGTTAAGCAAAAAACCACACCGAAATGTATCCGCCGGAACAATGTCAATTACGGTTTACCTCTCCCAGGTTCTGGCTTTTAAGGTAAAAGGAGAAGATGGAAGAACCGGTTAAACGATAACCAAATGGCCGGAATCGTGATCAAGCCAAAACAAATCCTCAACCTGAAACTTTCTACTTCAAACTATTTGCTAATTTTGCGCCCGCAAATAAAGAATTGAAAATGACCTTTAATGACGAGATAAATCGCAGGCGGACGTTTGGAATTGTCAGCCATCCGGATGCCGGAAAAACCACGTTAACGGAAAAACTGCTGCTTTTTGGCGGTGCAATCCGCGTGGCTGGCGCTGTAAAAAACAATAAAATTAAGAAAGGCGCAACTTCCGATTTTATGGAAATCGAACGGCAGCGCGGCATTTCCGTTGCAACTTCGGTAATGGGTTTCGAATACAACGGTTATAAAATCAACATCCTTGATACTCCCGGCCACCAGGATTTTCAGGAAGATACTTTCCGCACACTCACAGCAGTGGACAGCGTAATTATTGTAATTGACGCCGCAAAAGGTGTGGAACCGCAAACGGAAAAGCTAATGAACGTTTGCCGGATGCGCAAAACGCCCGTGATTGTTTTCGTGAACAAAATGGACCGCCCCGCGCAGGACCCGTTTTCGCTGATGGATGAAATTGAAGACCAGCTAAAAATTAAGGTGCGCCCGTTGAGCTGGCCCATCAACAATGGCCCTGATTTTAAAGGGGTTTACAACATTTTCAATAAAAGCCTGAAACTGTTTTCGCCCGATATTCAGCAGATTGAAGAACGCATCCGGTTTGAAGATTTATCGGACCCGAAACTGGAAGAATATATCGGAAAAGATGCGGATGTTTTGCGCGAAGAACTGGAACTTGCAGAAGGTGTTTATCCGGAATTTGAGCCTGCGCCATACCGCGCCGGCGATTTGGCCCCGGTGTTTTTTGGCAGCGCCCTCTATAATTTCGGTGTACAGGAATTGCTTGATGCTTTTGTACAGATTGCCCCTTCGCCCAAACCAAGTAAAAGCGAAGAACGGGAAGTAAAACCCGAGGAACCCGACTTTTCAGGTTTCGTGTTTAAAATCCACGCCAACATCGACCCGAACCACCGCAGCCGGATCGCATTTGTGAAAATCTGTTCCGGTAAATTCGAGCGAAATAAAATGTACAAAAACATCCGTACCGAGAAAACACTGCGAATTTCGAGCCCTACGGCTTTTATGGCTTCGCAAAAGGAAATTGTGGAAGAAGCTTTTCCGGGAGATATAATTGGTGTGCCCGATACCGGAAACTTTATCATTGGCGACACGCTGACTGACGGCGAAAAAATTCATTATAAAGGCCTTCCGAGTTTTTCGCCCGAATTGTTCCGCTACATCGAAAATGCTGATCCGATGAAATCAAAACAACTGGCAAAAGGTATCGACCAGCTTATGGATGAAGGTGTGGCACAGCTTTTTACCAGCCAGTTTAACGGACGTAAAATTGTGGGCACAGTCGGGCAACTTCAATTTGAAGTAATTCAGTACCGGCTGGAGCATGAATATGGAGCCAAATGCCGTTTCGAGCCGCTGCAAATGCACAAAGCCTGCTGGATTCAATCGGACGATAAAAAAGAACTCGAAGAGTTTAAAAAACGAAAACACCAGAAAATGGCAAAAGATAAATACGGGCGCGATGTTTTTCTTGCCGATTCATCGTTCATTTTACAAATGGCACAGGACGAATTCAAAAAAATCAAGTTTCATTTTACCTCGGAATTCTGAACGTTCATTTCATTAATCCTTTCGCATTTTCTAATTTTGGTTAAAAAATAAAAATGATATTTTCAGATTCACTGTTCAATGGCCCGCTTTTCGATTATTTAATTCTTCCGTTTCTGATATTCGTTGCCCGCATTATTGATGTTACAATCGGTACCATCCGGATTGTAATGGTAGCGAAAGGACAAAAAATATGGGCGCCCATCCTCGGTTTTTTCGAAGTGCTGGTTTGGCTGCTGGCAATTTCCCGCATCTTTGAAAACCTCGATAACTGGCTGTGCTATTTTGGTTATGGCGCCGGTTTTGCCACCGGAAATTATATCGGCCTACAAATTGAAGAAAAACTGGCGATGGGAATCGTTAAAATTCAGATCATTACAGGTAAAAGCGCCGAAGCGTTGATTAAAGATTTAAAAGCCGCTGGTTATGGAATTACCCATCAGGATGCAAAGGGTGGCAACGAGGAAGTGAGCGTAATTTATTCCATTATTAAAAGGACCGAACTTCCGCGAATTGTCGAAAAAATTAAAACCTATAATCCAAAAGCATTTTATTCCATTGAAGATGTGCGCTTTGTTAGTCACGGCATATTCCCTATAAAAACAGAAACAAAACGCTGGCGTAAAGGGAAATAACAAAACAGCTAATGCAAAAAAAAGATACCGGGCATTCGTTGTTGCCACAGTATCTTTTTTTTAATATTCCACTGCAATGTTGATTATGCAGTGATATTATTCTGACGGGGAAACTGCTTCTTTAAATTCCCGCAAAATCGAATCAAAAGTTTCCTTCACTGAAATAATGCGGGTTGCACGGAAAGCATTGGCCCCGGCAAATGCGTAGCCATTAAAGAAATTGCCTTTCATGGCGCTCATTAAAGCCGCAAAAATGCAATAGGGTGTTTTCGATATATCGCAGGTTTTCAAACATTTGTATGGGCATTTTACCGGCCTTTTCTCACCGCGGTTAATTTTTTCGATAAACTGGCTTTTAATGGCGCGGCCAGGCATTCCCACCGGGCTTTGAATAATTTCCAAATCATTTTCCGAAGAATCAATGTAGGTTTGCTTAAATGCCTCGGAGGCATCGCATTCATTGGTGGTAACAAACCGGGTACCCATTTGCACGCCTGCAGCGCCCAAATCCATAATATTTTTGATATCAGATCCGGTATAGATACCTCCGGCAGCTATCACCGGAATCGTTTTGTTGTACTTTTCCTCGAAAGGTTTTACATGCGAAACCACATCAGGCACCAGTTTTTCCAGCGCAAAATCAGGATTATCAATTTGTTCTCGTTTAAAACCAAGATGGCCGCCGGCTTTTGGACCTTCCACCACAAAAGCATCCGGAAGATAATCGTATAAATCTTTCCATTTTTTGCAGAGAATGCCGGCTGCCCTTCCGGATGAAACGATTGGTACAAGTTTGGTTTTTGATTCTTTTGTCAGGAATTCCGGCAAATTCATTGGTAATCCGGCGCCTGAAAAAATAATATCCACTTTTTCGGCAATTGCCGTTTTAACCATGTCCGAAAAATTAGTGAGTGCAACCATGATATTTACGCCAATTACCCCGCTTGTTTTTGCGCGGGCAGTTTGAATTTCGCGTTTCAGGGCCCGTATATTTGCATCGATAAAATCGCGTGCAAAATCCTTTTCAAACATTCCGAGGCCCGCTGCAGCAATTACACCGACCCCACCTTCATTGGCAACGGCAGATGCCAGTCGCGACATGGAAATTCCGATTCCCATACCTCCCTGAATGATGGGTAATTTTATCGTCAAATCTCCAATATTTAAGGTTTTCATCTTTTTGTATTTTTAATTTCTATGGTATTCAATGGAACTCGCCGATAAGGATAACCATTCGTGAAAAATATCAATAACGGCTCGTTTCATTCTGTAACTTCTAAATAAACAATGCTGCAAAGATACTTTTAATTGATTCGGTATGACTTAAAATCGCAATTTAGAAGGAGTTTATAAAGGAAAACCGGTACCCGGACAATTTTAAAACCAAACATTCCACTATTTTTTTTTAACTTTCAGGAAACTTAACCTGAAATAACATGAAATACAACAGGCGTTCGTTTATAAAAACCACGGCTAAAAGTGCTGCTGCAATTTCCGTGGCCCCTCATCTTGGACTGAATAAGGAACAACCGCGGAACGTTGAAATTCTGAACCCGCGAAACCGTGTACCGGTAAGCATGATAATCGACGACTCGACAGCGCTGGTGAATCTGGCTTACTACGGAATACCACAGTTTGCAGAAGTTTTTCCGGAAAATTACAAGCAGGACTGGCGAAAACTGCCACGCGAAATTCCCGATAGTTTTGTGCGCGAATTTGGAGAATGGACGGCTGAACACGGTATAAAAGGAAAATACAGCATGGTCCCGTACCCTGCCTGCACCGGTTGGCTGAACCATTTTATTCCGGGCTGGACGGAAAAAGAACTTAAAGAAAGCATCAACCTGGTACGGGATGTCATCGTGCCCAACTGGGATATCCATCCTGAAATGGTAAGCCATACGCGGGTTATCAATTTGAAAACCGGGAAACCATATCCCGACGCCACGCCGGAGTACATGGAAAACTGGGAATGGAGCCAGAACAAAAGCGCCGATGAATTGGCCGCATATCAGTCGTTTGCATTGCAAATTTTAAAAGATGCCGGTTTGTATTGCGAGGGAATTACCACTCCCGGTGGTTATGGCAGTAAAAATATGGATAACTTTTCACTGGCTTCGCTGCAATCACTCCGGAATGTTTTTAACGCTGAAATTCCGCACTACTTCCGGGATCTTTATACCGAAAAAGATAAAAGCGTGGCGCCGAAAGTGTTGCTGGCGTCTGGTCTGGATTCGAACGATCCGAAATGTGTGGTTTCGGTTATCGGCTGCACCGGCGACTGGTTTGGCGGCTGGGACGGACTGGTTCCGGGTAGCGTGGATAAATTCATTACCGAAGATTTGCAGTCGGGCCGGATGGTGGAAGTGATCGAAAGCGGCGAACCGGCAATTATGGTATGTCACTGGCCGGGAATTTATTTTAACGGCGATAAAGTGGGTTTTAACATTTTAAAGCAGGTGGTTGGCAGGCTGAACCAAAAATACGATCATCTGCTTTGGATGAAGTTAAGCGAGATTTCCCGGTATTGGGCGGCTAAAGAATTAACTGCATTCGAAATGAACGGTGGCTTGCTTCAATTCAAGGCGCCTTTTGCAACGCCTGATTTCACACTGAAAATAAACGGAAATTACCGGAACATTTCGGCCGGAAACGGTGCACCATTGAAACGGATTGAACGGATGAAAGACTTAAAAGCAGGAACATTTTTAAGCAACGAAAGGCAGACGGTTATTTGTTTTGATTTGCAAAAAGGAGAAACGGAATTGCAGCTTTCGTAAGCTTCGCACGGCACGCGATCCCAGCTATCCGTCAAGCGGAGCGGAACCGGCTTGGACGGGTACGCTTGGTCTTTCAAGCAGGTAATATTGTTCCAAACAGATCATAGTCTTCTGAACCCGTAATTTCCACCTGAATAAACTGACCTTTTTTCAGCTCCTTTTCCGAAGTGACGAATACCTCTCCGTCCACTTCCGGAGAGTCGAATTCCGTACGGCCAACATAAAATTCACCTTCTTTGCGATCAATAATAACCTTGAACTCCTGTCCGATTTTTTGCCGGTTCAATTCAGCTGAAACCTGCTGCTGGATTTCCATGACTTCATCAGCCCGCGCCTGTTTTACTTCTTCCGGAACATCGTCCACAAATCGTTTTGCAGCATAGGTTCCCTCTTCATGCGAATACGGGAAAACGCCCAGTTTTTCAAATTTTGTATCGCGCACAAATTGTTTCAACTCTTCGAAATCGGCTTCGGTTTCCCCGGGAAAACCTACCAGCATGGTCGTGCGGAGAATGACGCCCGGAACTTCCGCTTTTATGCGTTTAATCAACGCCTCAGTTTCCTCTCGGGTAACGTGGCGCATCATGTTTTTCAGCACCGGATTGGCGATGTGCTGCAGCGGCATGTCGAGGTATTTGCACACTTTCGGATTTTCGCGCATCACCGGGAGGATTTCGTAAGGAAACTTTGTTGGGTACAAATAATGCAGGCGAATCCATTCAATTCCATCAATTTGCGATATTTGTCCGATTAGCTGCGGCAACTGATTTTTCCCATAAATATCTGTTCCATAAGAGGAAAGTTCCTGCGAGATGAGCAGAATTTCCTTCACACCTTTTTTGGCCAGGTATCGCGCTTCTTTCACCAAACTTTCTATCGTCCGCGATTTATGGCGGCCGGTCATCTGCGGAATGGCGCAAAAAGCGCACGACCGGTCACAGCCTTCAGCAATTTTAAGGTAGGCAAAATGCGACGGCGTGGTAATTTTTCGTTCGTAAATGTATTCCGGGTGGTAAGAAACCTTTAATTCATCCACCATCGCTTTCAGGTCGAATTTGCCAAAATAGCGATCCACTTCCGGAATTTCCGTTTCGAGTTCTTTTTGATAGCGCTCAGACAGGCAGCCCATCACAAACAGCTTTCCAATATCGCCGCGTTTCTTGGCTTCGGCATAATCCAGGATCATGTCAATCGATTCCTGCTTGGCGTCGTGGATAAATCCGCAGGTATTTACAAACACCGCATCGAAACCGGTTTCACCCGAATCGTGCATCACTTCAAACTTCCCTTTTTCCAGTTGGCTTAGTAAAACCTCCGAATCGACCAGGTTTTTCGAACAACCCATAGTTACCACATTCACTCTCTTCTTTTCCATCCATTTTTATTTTGGCCGTGCAAAGAAAATACTTTTTTGTCTGAAATTAAAACCGGGACACAGACTTTCCGAAGTCCGGAGTTAAAAATATCCCCAAAACCCGACGGCGCGATTAGCAAAATTTTGAATACGGGTAGAATTGAAAGTAACCTCTTTATGTTCGTTCCCTGCCCGACAGATCAGGCGGGCATAGGAACATCGATGGATTCGGTAAGTTTTATAATCAAATTTTTCTTCGATTTATTATCTAATTCTACTTTGACACATTTATCCAAAATCGAAAAATCCATGCGTTTTACCCTAAACCCCAAGGAGAACCGCATACCTGCCCGACTGCAGGCGGGGATTTTTCTGATTTCTCCCCTTGGTACTGGGGTAAAAAATCAGAAAAATCGCTTTCTCATTTAATCTGTCAAAGTAGAACTAATCTGATCAGAAATTTGAAATATTTATTGATACTGTTTTTTGATAATGCAAATCCCATAATTCATCATTTTCATGTAAAAATACAATGTTTTATAGTTGACGATTTTACGGGAATGATTTACGAATTTTTCAGGAGTATCCGGACAATTCAAAGTTTGTAGATTCGCGACAAAGGTCCATCACTCTTGTTACTTTGTGTTCAACGGGTTTTGCGACAGCCTGAAAAATTTGTTTTGCAGTTCCGGAACAATGGTATCCGCTTTAAATGGGAATGATACAGGTTTTCGAACTATTTTCCACTGCTTTTACAAAATCGGGAGCGGTTAATTCTTCCATTCGAAAGGGTAAATCCTGTGCAAAAATTGTTACAGATAAAAACATGAAAAGAAAAAAGGCGATTGATTTCATTGATTGAGACCACTCCGAAAAGTCAAAAACCCCTAAATCCCCTCAAGGGGACTTTGATGAGTTCATTGATTTTCAGCAAGTTCCCTTTAGAGGTCAGGGGTAAAGAAGTTGAAAATCAATGAACTCAGACTTTTCAGAGCAGACTCATTGATTTAAGTTTTAATTGAAATTAAACAAGCTTTAAAAATAGGCGGCAATCTTGAATTTACCAATGATTTTCTTTTTTTAAAAAACGGAAACACATGCAGGTAATTATCGCACATAGTCATCTGAATCCGGGCGGTGTAACGCGAATTATTGAATCGCAGGTAAAATGCCTGGCGGATTATGATGTTACCGTTGTTGCCGGGAATTGCGGTGAGAATTACCCTGCTTTTTCAGGAAAAACAAAATGTATCTCATTCGGGCCGCTCAATTACCTGGAGCACAAAAAGTACAGCGAAAGCTCACTTCGCAAAAAGTTACAGGAAACTAAAGGTTTTCTTGAAACTATTCTGAAAAAAGATGCGATTCTGCACGTTCACAACCTGAACCTGGGGAAAAATCCGGTAACAACCTATGCAGTATTTTTATTAACCAAAGAGGGATATACTGTTTTCAATCATGCGCATGATTTTGCGGAAGATCGCCCGGCCAATTACCAATTCCTGAAAGAAATTATCGAAGGAAATTTTAACGAAAAACTATCTGAAGTTTTATATCCCGACTTGCCGAATTATCATTTCGGTGTACTCAATTCGTTCGATTTCGACCGGCTCGTCAGTTACGGCGTTGCAAAAGAACGAATTGAATGGTTGCCTAATCCGGTCGAATTTCGTGTTTCGAAAAACGTACCAAACAAAAAAGTGGCGAAAAAAGGAATTTGCAGTGACCTTCTTCTGGATGAAAAAAAGCTGCTTGTTACATACCCGGTACGGGTGATACACCGAAAAAACATCGGCGAATTCCTTTTATTGTCCGTTCTTTTTCAGGAAACCGCCAACTTTTGCGTTACACAGCCGCCGCTCAATCCGGAGGAAATAAAGTTGTACCAAAAATGGCTGGATTTCTGCGGGAAAAAGAAAATTCCGGTTGTTTTTGAAGCCGGCAAAAAAGTTGATTTTGAAACACTGTTAACAGCCAGCGATTTTTGCATTTCGACCAGTTACAAAGAGGGATTCGGAATGGTTTACGTTGAGCCCTGGCTTGCAGATACCCCGGTGGTTGGACGCAACATCCGTTACATAACACGCGATTTTGTGCACGACGGATTAATTCTCCCGGCGTTGTACGATGAGCTGAAAATTCCGGGAACCAGCGGTGATTTTCCATTGCTGACCATGGAACAGCAGATGCAACTGATTGAAGGTGTTTCGGAGGGAAAAATAAAACAACAATCCATTTTCGAACTAAACCCCCGCCTGAAAACTTTGTTTGAAAAAGTTGGCCCCGATATAATGAAAAACAATAAAAACATAATCGAAAGAAATTATTCATTGCATGGTTACAGAGATAAACTTCAAAAACGATATCGAAAAATGGTTGAAAAACCAGGTTGAATTAAAACCGGAAAGTACCGGGATAAAGCCCAGGTTGGCAACCGGTTCTTCGTCGCCGGTGAAAGCGGTAATTTTTGATATTTACGGAACGTTGCTGGTTTCATCGTCGGGCGATATTGAAAGCACTTATTTTTCAGAAGAAAATATCCTGAAAGCATTGGAAGCCGGCGGATTTGATCCAGAAAAAATACATACGGATGCTTTTCAGTTTATCTTTCAGCAGTTGCCCAAAAAAATCCGCGACCACCATACCGAATTGAAAACACAAGGGCATGTTTTTCCCGACATCGACATCATCAGAATTTGGCAGGAAATTATTGAAGAAGCTGAAAAAAAACAGTTGCTGGAGGTTTCCGGAGATGAATCGTATACCGACCTGGTAATTGTTTTTGAAATATTAAGCAACCAGGTTTACACCATGCCCGGTATGGTGGAAATTTTGAAGTGGCTGAACCGCCAAAACATCCCCCTTGGAGTGGTTTCCAACGCCCAGTTTTATACGCCGGTAATCATGAACTATTTCATGTCGGGCAGTTTAATCAAAAAAATGGAAATTGAGGGTTTCGATCCGGATTTAACCGTTTTTTCATTTACTGAATTACGCGCCAAACCCGATGTTTTCCTTTTTCAGAAAATAGTTCCGAAGCTGAAGGAAAAGTACAATATTCTTCCATCGGAAGCGCTTTTTGTGGGAAACGACATGGTAAAAGACATTTACACAGCGCATAAAGCCGGATTGAAAACTGCACTTTTTGCGGGCGATAAACGTTCGTTGCGGCTCAGGGAAAACGACGGGCGGATTAAAAATATCGAACCCGATTACGTGATAACCGAACTGGAACAACTGAAACAAATTGTAACATAAAACACACATTTCATGAAATTAAACGAACTGCGGATAGGGATCATCCACTCGCTGATTGGCAAAAACGACGGCGTTTCCATCGTCATCGACCAAACAGTGAAAGCAATGGTAAAGTACCTCGACATCAACCTCGGAAATTTTTATTTTTTGGCGGCCCATTCATCGCCGAGATTTAACGCGGTTACCGATGAAATTTTCTGGCATAAAAACGACGAGCACAAGTTTATCCTGCAAAATTTCAACAACGAAAATGCCGAAGGATTGGATGAATTAATTAATGAAAGTTCGGTTTATGCCAAAAGCGTAATCAAGAAATGGGTCGATGAAAACGATATTGATTTAATCATTGCGCACAATACTTCGCACCCGTACAATTTTATTACGGCTGTTGGGCTCGGGTATTATTTTGAAGAATTGCGGGCCGAAAAAACAGTATGGCCGAAACTGATGGTGTGGTGGCACGATTCCTATTTCGAACGGACTATTTTTTCGAATCCGAATGAGGTGATAAAAAAATACCTGAAATACTTGCCGGGAACGTATGTCAATGGCATTGCATTTATAAACAACCAACAGGTGGAATTGGGGAGGAAAGTTTTTGAAAAGTACAATACCACCGTTGACACCGACCAGTTTTTTGCACACCGGACAACCGTTGTCCCGAATACCAGCGATATTCCGTGGGACTGGGAAAACAGGGAAACAGATACACACAGGCGCCTGGCCCCGCCGCAGGATAATTACAACCGCACTTTTTTACGCGACATTGGCCTTGAACAGGAACTTGAAACGCGCGGTTTTAGCGTCGGCGATACAGTTTTCCTGCTCCAGCATACCCGGATTGTTCCCCGGAAAAAAATTGAGCTGGCCGTTGATTTGGCTTTTCTGCTCGAAAAAAAGTTCCGGCACGAAAATCAGAAAAAGTGCATTGCGCTAATCATCAGTGGCCATTCCGGAGACGAACAAAACAGTTACAAACAAAACCTCGTCGATTATTTTTCAACCATCAGCGCAAGCTACCCCGATGCGAACGTCTTTTTCATTTTTGGTGAAAACACCATTCTTTCGCACCGTGATATTATTGTAGATAAAAAGTATTACAAATTCGCGGAAATTCCTTCAATCGTTGCTGCGCTGGGTGGGGTTGGAACTTACTTCAGCGATGTGGAAGGATTTGGAAACAACCTGCTCGAAATGATTTCGATGGGGCTGCCGGTGGTAATCAACAAGTATCCTGTTTTTAAAGAGGAGATTGAAAAGTTGGGTTTTGAACTCCCGGCCATCGACAATACGATGATTACCCAGGAACTGGTGGATTCAACTTATAAACTGTTGACGGACATTCCGTACCGGAACAAAATTATTTACCACAATTTGAAGGTGTTGAAGAAAAACCTGGATCATAAAATCATTGCGAAAAAGCTTAAGCCCATTATGCTGAGCATGTTCATGCGCGACCTTTAGCGGGTCAACATTCTACGATTAGAATTAAACAAACAACAGGTTTATCCGTAGCAAAAGGAATGTTGATTTAAAGTTTTGTTGCCTTTGGTTCATCCGTATAAATTTTAAAATGCAAAGTTATGGGAGATTTTTATCAGGGTGGTTTTGTAGCCACGTTACATAATTTACGATCAAGAAAGTACGAAGAACTGGAACAAAAACTGGTTAAATTAGCCAAAAGCAGGCCAATCGGTTTAATTATTCCCTCTTTATATTCGGAACTTTCGCGCCAGGCGCTGAAGGATATCATTGCCATTCTGAAAGATATCCCGTACATCGGCGAAATTGTTATCGGACTGGACGGCGCCGACGATTTTCAGTTTAAAAACGCGCTGGAATATTTCGATGTTTTGCCACAGCACCACCGAGTAATTTGGAACGACGGTCCGCGGATGGAGAGGTTCAAACAAAAACTGGCATCAAAAAACATTAATACCTCGGTGGCTGGAAAAGGGAGAAATGTATGGTTTTGCTTTGGTTACATGATTTCGTCGGATAAGTCTGAAGCCATTGCCCTGCACGATGCCGACATTGTAACTTACAGCCGCGAAATGCTCGCCCGCCTCATTTATCCCGTAGCCGATCCCAATTTCAACTATAAATATTGCAAAGGTTACTATTTCCGTACCGACAATGAAAAAATGCACGGACGCGCTGTGCGGTTACTGGTTACGCCACTGCTGCGGACGCTGAAAAAACTGCTTGGGCACCATGCCTATCTGGAATACCTCGACAGTTTCCGCTACCCGCTGGCCGGTGAGTTTTCCATGCGCGCCGATGTTATCAAAACCATCCGGATTCCATACGACTGGGGATTGGAAATCGGTATTTTGGGAGAAGTTGAACGCAATAATTCACTCAACCGGGTTTGTCAGGTGGAAATCGCCAACCGGTATGATCATAAACACCAGCCGCTGTCGGCGGAAGATGCCAATAAAGGTTTGTCGAAAATGAGCCGCGATATTTCAAGGGCAATTTTTGCAAAACTGGCTTCCGACGGTGTGACGCTCAGCACCGAGTTTTTCCGGACGTTAAAAGCAACCTACTGGCGGATTGCCCTCGATTTTGTGGAACTATATAAGGCAGATGCAGCGATGAACGGATTGAAATATGATTTTCACCAGGAAGAGGAAATCGTTGATTTATTTGTGAAGAATGTGTATTTGTCGGGAATAAACTTTCTGAATAATCCGGACATGGTTCCGCTGATGCCAAGCTGGAAAAGGGTGCAAAGCGCTTTCCCCGACATTTACGAGGAGTTTTACCAGATTGTGGAGGAAGATAACAACATCATTTAAACAGTACATAAATGCCCGCCCTGAAACCCGGTTTTGTTCAACAGTTAAAAATTCGCCTGCAGAAAATTTACAAAGACCGCTATTCGCCGGAAATACTTGCCGGACTGGAAAATATAATTTCAAAATACCAGCCGTCTGACGCAAAAAATGAAAGGTGGAGCGAAAAAGATGTCGTTTTAATCACGTATGCCGACAGCGTTAAGTCTGAAAAAGCAAAGCCGTTTAAAACACTGAAATATTTACTCGGCCATTATTTCGATGGCGAAATTTCCATCGTTCATATTTTGCCTTTTTTCCCATACAGCAGCGACGACGGTTTTTCAGTTACCAATTTCAGAAAAGTAAATCCGGAGCTGGGCAACTGGACAGACATTGAATCATTGGCAGAAAATTTTGATTTGATGTTCGATTTGGTAATCAACCATGTTTCGGCTAAAAGTGAATGGTTTCAGAATTTTCTTCGCCAAAGCGGCAAAGGGAAAAAATTTTTTATTGAAGAAGAACCGGCAACCGGTTTGTCTGAAGTAATCCGCCCGCGCAGTACGCCGCTGTTAACGGCCTTTGAAACTGCCAACGGAACAAAACATATCTGGACTACTTTCAGCGCCGACCAGGTAGATTTGAACTTCGCGAATCCCGAAGTTTTCGTTGAAATGGCTGACATTCTTTTAAATTATCTTTCAAAAGGTGCACGGATAATCCGCCTCGATGCCATTGCTTTTTTGTGGAAAAAGCCGGGAACTTCATGTCTCCATCTGCCGGAAACCCATGAAATTGTTAAGCTTTTGCGGGATATCTCAGAATATGTTAATCCGGCAGTTATCATCCTTACGGAAACAAATGTTCCGAATAAAGAAAACCTGAGTTATTTCGGGAATGGAGACGAAGCTCACATGGTTTACCAGTTCAGCCTTCCCCCGCTCCTGTTGCACGCATTGCATACCGGAAATTCGTCGCACCTGAACAACTGGGCCAAAAGCCTGCCCGAATTGCCCGAAGAATGTACGTTTTTCAATTTCACAGCTTCGCATGACGGCATTGGGTTGCGCCCGCTGGAAGGTTTAATTTCGGAGGATGAAAACAACATGCTGGCAGAAAATATGCAGATATTTGGCGGCCTGGTTAATTACAAATCCAATCCGGACGGAACACAAAGCCCGTATGAATTGAACATCACCTATTTCGATGCACTGAAAGGAACTGCCAAAGGTGAAGATGGTTTCCAGGTGGAACGTTTTCTGGCATCGCAAATTATTATGATGGAATTCAAGGGAATCCCGGCATTTTACATCCACAGTTTAACTGCAACGCCAAATTATCCGGAAGGAGTAGCTGTAACCGGACAAAACCGGACGATCAACCGGAGAAAGTGGGATTTGAATGAATTGGATATTCTCCTTCAAAAAGATACGCCGCAAAAAAAGATCTTCAACGCGCTGAAAAAACAGATTGCAATCCGTAAGAAACAAAAAGCTTTTCACCCGAATGCACACCAGGAAATTATCGATTTGGGAAACAAATTGTTTGCGATGATACGAACGTCGACAGACGAAAAACAAACCATTCTTTGCATCACCAATGTAACTTCCGAAAGGCAAAAAATTGTACTACCCGCAAAATTTAATTCGTTTGAAATTGATTTAATCGAGGATAAAAAAATCAATATACAGATGATGGAACCCTACCAAAGTTTATGGCTGGCATCGGGTGTCGCGGTTTCCAACCGCGATTCCAAAATCGGAAGTTAAAAACCTCCGGACCCGGGTGTCGCAATTTCTAACTGCGATTTCAAAAACGTAGGTTAAAAACCTCCGCACCTGGGTGTCGCAGTTTCTAACTGCGATTACGGAAGGTAAAAACCTCCGCACCCGAATCCCAGACCGGGCCAATCTTCACGCTTTTTTACCAGACCCGCAGCAACCGGATTATTCCATGTATATTCCATTGTGTTATATAAATGTTTTTCATTTCTTATAGTGGTATCGAAACTTTCTTTTTGCCATAATTTTCCTTGCCGGTTTTCCAATTTGTTTATTTGGTTAGCCGAATAACGTTTTACAGAATGCATAATATCTTCCAGGTAAACCAACCTTCCAAATTCATCTTTTTCTTTAAGCTGAAATACCCAATGAACATGGTTAGGCATGATACAAAAAGCAAAATTGATAAGTTTTTTCCCTTCCCAAAAAATCAGCGATTCTTTGACAATTTCCCTGTTGCCGAATTTCGATAAATCTACATCGCTGCAGTTGGCGACGTGTATCAAATCTTCAAAGGCTTTAATGTACTTTCTGCGGACGGAAAGGATTTGCTGTGTTATTTTATCCTGTGTGTGTTTATCCGATTTTTGTTTTTTATAAAGCTCCCTTAAATTTTTTAATTCTTCCAATTTTTGGGTATAGCGCTGTAACGCTTTTTGGGGAACCGCATCTTGCAAAATCCAGGTAACGAAATAAGCCTGCCCCGGAAGTTGGTAGTGCGGGAGGATATGTTTATAATATTCTTTTTTCATCACTTCTCGTTTTGGATGTGGAACCGGGTGTCGCGGTTTTTAACCGCGATTTCAAAAAACGGAGGTTAAAAACCTCCGCACCCGGGCAGTCACTCGTTTCCGGCTACTTTATTTCCATCAGCTTCAACATTCAGAAATTCATCGCTGTTGGCAAACTGCCAGGTATTTAAGAAACCTATCCGGATAATGTTTATCATTTTTTCCCAGTTGATTTTATCTGTTTCATCCGAAGGCTGGTGATAATCCGGATGCATGGCTGCCATAAAATAAAACACGGGGATTCCGGCTTCGGCAAAAGGTGCATGATCGCTGCCCCCGCCTGGCTTCTCCGATGCCCGATAACTTAAATCGAGGTTTATTTTAAACTCAGCGATGTTCTTTTTCGTGATATCTTCAATTTTTGTATTGGCTTTTGTATAAGTCATTTCAGCCCGGTTTTTCAGCGAATCATTTTCTTCATCGCGGGCAATCATGTCGTAATTGAGATTCAGCACCACGTTCAGCCCGGTTTTCTTTGCCTGCTCCACAAAGTAATTCGAACCGCACAAACCTTTTTCTTCGCCCGTCCAGGCGGCAAAAATGACGGATTTTTCCGGCTTTTCCCCGGTGGCTTTGAACGCTTTAGCGATGGTCATCACTCCCACAGTCCCCGAGGCATTATCATCAGCGCCATTCCAAATCCAGCCGTTCCATTTGCCAATGTGGTCGTAATGTCCACCAACAACGATAAATTCGTCTTTCTTCTTTCCCTCAACGTAACCCAACACATTTCGTGCTTTTATAATTCTTGATTTCACCGTGGTTTTAAAAGCCACCGATTTTCCTTCCAGTTCCTTCGATCCCGGCGCCATCAATTCGGTCGCTTTCTTTTCAAACTCGGAAAAATTAATTCCGGTGCCGGCGGTTATTTCGTTTGCTACCCGCGGCGTAACAATAAAAACCGGGACATTTGCACGGAGTGTATCGCCGGGCAGCGACATCCGGTAATCATAATAGGTGGGAAAAGGTTCGTCAGCTTCGTAAAAATCGCCCTTAACCGGATACACCCGATTTTGGGCCCAAATAACCGATTGATCCGTTTCCGGAGTAACGTGAATGATTCCCAAGACCCCGGCTTTTTCAAGTCGTTCCGTTTTGTCGCGCTCCATGTAGTAACGGGCGTACCGACCTTCGGGGGCAAATTGCCGGTATGCTACTGACGATGTATCTTTATGTCCGGGAAAGCCTTCCAGAACAACAGCAATTTTTCCCTTCAAATCCATCTTTTTCAAATCGTCGTATTTACCCGCTTCATCTTTAAATCCGTAACCTACAAAAACCAGCGGTGCTTTTGCCGTTTGGCCCACATTTCCGGTACGGACAAAAAAATCGGTGTTGAAGGCAAAATCAACAGCGTTTTCGTAATTCTTCCCACCGGAAATAACAGAAAAAGTTTGTACGTCGCCGGGTTGATATTCTACAAGGCTGAAATTCTGGTAGTAGCTTTTGTACGTTTCCGGATGAACGCCGGCCATTCTCTCCTGACGGGAAGGACGCGTGCTAATTTCGTCGCCAAATGGTTCGACACCATAAATTTTAAAAACCGAAGCAATGTAATCAGCGGCAAGATAAGCGCCTTTTGTTCCAACAGCCCGGCCTTCGGTCCAGTCTGACGCCAAAAATTCGAGCTGTCCCTTCACCATTGATTCCGTGATTGCATCCAATCCTTTCTTGATTTCTTCCTGAGAATAAATGGAAGAAGTAATCAGTAACATAAAAAATAATCCGGTTAACTTTTTCATCGTATTGATTTTTGGTTATTATTTTGTTCAATTTCCGATTTTAGGCTGAAAACTACAAATCCGCTTTAAATATCAAACATTTATTCATTACCCGTTATAATTTTATTGTTTTTTTAAATGAGTATCCAGCCAAACTTTCACTTTCTTTTGCCATCACCTCAATTTTTATTTTCAACGGATAACAGCGGTTTATTTTTTAAAACAAACGTCCGTTTTTCAGAATATCATGACCGGGTAAAAAAGATGCTTTTGATGAAAATATCCTGTAACTTTATATGACCATTTTGTTATAGTGATAAAACCAGGATTAACAATCTTTCAAAATTCAACTGCCATGGAAACGAATAAAATTATCCGGGTTTGCGGTTCTGTCATTAAAGAAGAGTCAGTAGTTCCCCTCACCACAAACATCCTCGAAAATACCACCGTTGCCGAAGCTGATTTCCCGTATTCAGCATATTACAGCAGTCATCCTTCGATTCCGCGGCCCAATTCGTTATTTTTATTTACCCGGTACCACTACACTCTCGAAGAAGTGCTCCGGTTTACCAAAGGAATGGCGCCCGATCTGGTGAAAAGCACAGATGTTGCCGCGGCAGTGCTCGATTTTAAACATTATCAGTACCCGGCGATACGAATAAAAAATTTCCCGGATTACAAACGGCTACCCCTGCTGCAACAAAGCCTGGTAGCAAAAGGAGCAGAATTCGCCCGGACCGTTCAAATGGCTGATTTGGCGGTTGTAAGAACCAACAAATGCTTTGTACTGAAGGAAATGGATAAAGGAATTTACATGGATATGGTGGAAAAAGACAAAGGATATGTTACAGTAAATTATCTTCTGAGCGACGAAGAGTTTAAAACCATGATTTCGGAAATACGAAACAACAGCAACTGCCGGTTATTCGATGCGGCTAAATGCGGAATCATCCTCGAGGCGGAAATAAATGAAGTCATTCGAATTTATTCGGAAAAACTAGATTTGGAACTTCTGAAATGTTTACAAAGCCAGTTCAACAAATTGATGAAGGTGATTAAAAATGCCGGATAATATTGCCTGCGAGCAATGAAAAGCTGCAATCCGATAAGTTAAATATCAAATTTTACACCTTAAAATTGATGGTTCAAAAATTATAACTTCCAAATCCTATCGCAGCGCTTCTTCTATTTCTTTCAGGCTGTTTTTCACATCGGCGTCGTTTGGCCGGAGTTCCAGCGCTTTTTTGTACCAGAAACGGGCTACATTGTAATTCTGCGACCCAAACGCTGCTTTTGCTTTCTCGATGTGGCTGTCAAACTGCTGTCCCGACTGACTGGCCATGCGTTCGGCAATGCGGTTGGTTATCTCATTCAGTTGTGCTTTGGGATACAATTCGTCCGGCTTCATGTTAAGGGCCTGGTTGTACCAGCCGCGGGCTACAGCCAGCTGGTTTTCACGTAAAGTCGAGTCGGCCAGGTTGACGTATTTTTGATAATCACGGTCGCGCTGGCTCAGCAACATACTGTTTACAATCCGGTTGATTTCTGCAATTCGCTGCTGCGGGTATGCCTCCTGTGATTTCACGTCCAGCGCTTTGTAATACCATGCGCGGGAAACGTTGTACTTTTTACCATCGAAGGTTTCATCGGCACGCGCAATGTAATCGTTGTACAAATTGTTCAATTCAGCGTCTCCGATAACCTGTTGTTCTTTTGCCTCATCCTGTTTTTGCTGAATTTCTTCCCGTCGTCTTTCCATGTCCCGGGCAGCTTCCTGTTCTGCTGTTATCCGCTGTTGCTCTGCCGTCAGCAGGTCATCTATTTTATTGACTTGGCTTTGCGGATATTCTTCGCCGGGCTTTAACACCAATGCTTTGGAATATTCCTGTTTGGCCTCGCTGTACGACTGCGTTTTAAAATAACCGTCGGCAGCAAGGATAACCTGGCGGTAATCGTCATCTGTTTTCTGTTGTTGCAGAATGCCTTCGATTTCCGTCAGTCGCTGCGCCGGATATTCCTCGCCAGGTTTGATTCCGGAGGCTTTTAAATAGCTGTTTTTTGCAGCTGTAAAATTCTTTTCATCAAAAAATTTATCGGCGGTACGGATAGCATTTCCGTAATTTCTTTCAAGTACTTCCTGTTCCTTCTGAGCCGCAGCTAATTCGGTCAATTTTGCACCAATTTTATCGATTTGCTGCTGCGGGTAGGTTTCTTCCGGTTTTACTTCCAGCGCCGAACGATAGGCAGTCCGTGCATTTTCGAAATCTTCGCCGTTGAAAAATCCGTCGGCGCTGGCGACAGCTGCGTTGTATAAACTGTCTTTTTCACGCTGAATGGCAGCAAGTCGCGCCTGTTCTGCGGCTGCGGCTTCGGCAGCCAGCCGGGCGCGGGTTTCAACCGTCGAATCGATTTTTGCCAGCATTTCATCCGGGTAAATTTCTCCCGGTTTCGCCTGTCTGGCTTTGTTGTATCCTGCTTTGGCAGCTTCAAATTCTTCCTTTTTGAAATCTTTATCGGCCTGCGCAACGGCATCTTCGTAAGCTTTTTGCGATGCTGAAAGTTCCGCCAACCGCATGCCGATTTTATCGATTTGCTGCTGCGGGTAGGTTTCTTCCGGTTTTACTTCCAACGCTGAACGATAGGCAGTGCGCGCATTTTCGAAATCTTCGCCATTGAAAAATCCGTCGGCTTTGGCGAGGGCTGCGTTGTACAAACTGTCTTTTTCACGCTGAATGGCAGCCAGTCGCGCCTGTTCTGCGGCTTCGGCTTCGGCAGCCAGCCGGGCGCGGGTTTCCACTGTTGAATCGATTTTTGCCAGCATTTCATCCGGGTAAGTTTCTCCCGGTTTCGCCTGTTTGGCTTTGTTGTATCCTGCTTTTGCAGCTTCAAATTCTTCCTTTTTGAAATCTTTGTCGGCCTGCGCAACGGCTTCTTCGTAAGCTTTTTGCGATGCTGAAAGTTCCGCCAACCGCATGCCGATTTTATCGATTTGCTGCTGCGGGTAGGTTTCTTCCGGTTTTACTTCCAGCGCTGAACGATAGGCAGTCCGGGCATTTTCGAAATCTTCGCCATTGAAAAATCCGTCGGCTTTGGCGAGGGCTGCGTTGTACAAACTGTCTTTTTCGCGCTGAATGGCAGCCAGTCGCGCCTGTTCTGCGGCTTCGGCTTCGGCAGCCAGCCGGGCGCGGGTTTCCACTGTTGAATCGATTTTTGCCAGCATTTCATCCGGGTAAGTTTCTCCCGGTTTCGCCTGTTTGGCTTTGTTGTAACCTGCTTTGGCAGCTTCAAAATCTTCCTTTTTGAAATCTTTGTCGGCCTGCGCAACGGCATCTTCGTAAGCTTTTTGCGATGCTGAAAGTTCCGCTAACCGCGTACCGATTTCATCAATTTGCTGCTGCGGGTAGGTTTCTTCCGGCTTTACTTCCAGCGCTGAACGATAGATAGTTCGGGCATTTTCGTAGTCTTCGCCCTTGAAAAATCCGTCGGCTTTGGCGAGGGCCGCATTATACAAACTGTCTTTTTCGCGCTGAATGGCAGCCAGTCGCGCCTGTTCTTCAGATGCAGCTTCGGCAGCCAACCGGGCGCGGGTTTCCACCGTTGAATCGATTTTAGCAATCATTTCATCCGGGTAAGTTTCTCCCGGTTTCGCCTGTCTGGCTTTGTTGTATCCTGCTTTTGCAGCTTCAAATTCTTCCTTTTTGAAATCTTTATCGGCCTGTGTGATGGCTTCTTCGTAAGTTTTTTGAGACTCCTGCTGCCGTGTGATTATCCCCCGGATTTCCTCGATCCGCACAATCGGATATTGTTCCTGAGGCTTTACATCCAGCGCTGCACGAAACCTACCAACTGCTGCAATCAATTCATTCTGATCCACCAGTCGATCGGCCTCATCAACAATAGCCTGGTATTTTTCATCCTGTGCCCGCGCCTGTGCTTCCAAACGTTCCTGTTCGGAAGCCTGTTTTTCGGCCAGCAAACGCGCCTGTTCTACCAGTTTCGAATCAGCTTTGTCCATCATTTCCTTCGGATAGGGTTCCCCGGGTTTCATGGCGGCGGCCTCGGAATAAACTGCTTTTGATTCTTTAAAATTACCGCCCTGAAACAGCTCGTCCGCTTTTTTGATAGTCAGTTTGTATTTCTCATCTGCCCTGGCTATTCCTCCCAGAATGGAATTAATTTCGGCTATTTTGCCTTCAGCATAAGTTTCCTTTGGCTTTACCTGCAGCGCTTCGGAATATTTCGCTTTGGCATTTTCGTAATCGTTTTGATTAAAAAGCTGGTCGGCTTCGGCAACAATGGCATTGTATTTTTCGTCGACTGCCTGACCGGCAAAAATTACCTCGAGTTCCTTTAGTCTGTCCTGCGCATGTTTGTCGCCGGAGCGAATTTCCAGCGCCTGATTATACAGCGTTTTCGATTCGGTATATTTTTTCCCGGAAAACGCCAAATCGGCCTGCTGAATGTATGTTGTAAAATCCTGTTCAGCTTTTCAGCACCCGGTTTATTTTTCCGATTTGTTCGCCTGCATAGGTGTCATCGGGCAGTAACTCACGCGCCTTTTCATAACCAGTAAGCGCCTCCTGGTATTTTTCCTTGCTAAAAGCTTTGTCGGCGGTTGCAATATATTTGTCGTACAACGTTTTGTTCGCCAACTGTTGCATCAGCTTTTTAATCTCACCGATTTTCGCGGTAGCAACCGGGTCGCCTGGTTTATACGAAAGGGCATTTTCGTAGGAAGCCAGCGCTTTATCGTAAAATTGTTTTTCGAACAGCGATTCAGCCTGAAAAATCGCCTGCCGGTAACTTTCCTGCTTCTCGACTGATTTTGCCTGTTTTGCCAGAATATCGTTGATTTCGTTTATTTTTTGATTCGGATACAATTCATCCTGTTTCAGTTGCGACGCCTCCTTGTATTTATTCAGCGCCTCTTCGTACAACATTTCCTCAAAAGCATTATCAGCCAGTGCAATTACAGAATTATACTCCTGCTGCACCTGCTGTTTTTTCAGCAGATCGTTAATTTCGGCAACCCGCTGTTTGGCATGTTCATTTGCAGGATTAATGGATAACGCCCGGTTATACAAATTCCTGGATTCGACGTACTGAAGCTGCGCATACTGCAAATCCGCCTGTTTCAATAAAGTTCCGAGGCGTTCGGCCCTGGCTTTATCCATTTCTTCAGCAACCATCAGCAAACCAAGGAGATCATTAATTTCGGCGATGCGGTCTTTCGGATATCGTTCTTTTGGAAATATGCGGCTGGCAGCTTCGTATCCGTCCAGGGCATCAAGAAATTTTTCGCTGCTGTAATCTTTTTCTGCCGCTGCCAGAAGCTGATCGTATTCCTTTCGCAGTTCGGCAAGTTCTGCCTTCGTTAATTTTGAAAGGTAATCAGCCTCTTTATCAATCATCTGCGATTGCAAAATGGCCTGATCGATCAGTTTCTTGATCTGTGCATTGTTATAATAAATTTCTGAAATGAAATTACCGACATTGGAACTGTAATAGATTTTCAGTACCGTATTTTGGGAAAAAGTTTTATCGATGCCCGGAATTTCAGTAAAAAGGTTCACATCAACCGGAAATGGCGGAAACACCGGCGCCGACAGGCTTTTGGGAATGGCAGTTGCCACCACGATTTTCTGCGGAAAATTACCTTTTCGGGCAAAAATAAGTTCGAACTCATGGTTGTAGTCCAGTTCAATTTTGTACCGCCCCCCCGAGCCGATTCCGTAATCATCGAGCCGCTGTCCGTCGCGGTACATTTGAATCACAGCCCCATCGACCGAACCTTCCTCAGTAGTTACTTTTCCTTCCACAGCCAGCCCGTTGCTGCGCTGGGCAATTGCGGGAAAAACCACAACCGAACAAATGAAAAACAATATTATTTTGACAAGCAATTCCTTCATAATTTTCTTCTTCAATAAGTGGAAACGAAAATAAAGACAATAAATTATTTGGGAAATACAATTTAAAATCGCCGGTTGTTTATAGAAAATGTTAACGGTTAGTGCCCGTTTTCGGCAGAAATGTGTTAGTTTGCCGGTTTAATAAATCCACTGATTAAAATGTTTTGAATGAAACGCGAGGCCAGCCTGTTTGCAGCTCTTTTGCCCATCATAATTTTAATAGCCCTCCTCACTTTCAATGTTATCCTTTTCGATGATACCTTAACAGGCCCCAACCAACTGGCGCTGATGATTGCCGCTTCCATTGCCGCTTTAATTGCGGGTCGTCTAGGGTTGAGATGGGTGTCGATCCGCGAAAAAGTTGTTTCCACCATTGGTTCAGCCATGCCTTCAATCCTTATTTTATTGTTAATTGGCTCGCTTGCCGGAACCTGGATGATCAGCGGAGTTGTGCCGGCGATGATTTATTACGGGCTTGAAATCATCAGCCCGAAAATGTTTTTATTTACCGCGGTGGTGGTTAGTTCAATTGTAAGCGTTGCCACAGGAAGTTCCTGGTCAACCATTGCTACCATCGGTGTGGCGTTGTTGGGAATTGGCAAGGCACTGGGCATAGACGAAGCGATTTGTGCCGGTGCAATTATCAGCGGCGCTTATTTCGGCGATAAAATGTCGCCGCTCAGCGACACCACAAATCTGGCGCCGGCAATGGCCGGAACCGATTTGTTTACACACATCCGCTATATGTTTTACACCACCGTGCCTTCGATGACGCTTACACTCATTATTTTTCTCACTATCGGGTTGAGTTCCGATTTTTCAGGCGCATTGTCAAATGTGGAAGGTGTAAAAATTTCCATTGAAGCTACTTTTAATACCAATCCGCTTTTGTTTCTGGTACCTGTGATTTTATTAACTATCATTGTTTTGAAAGTCCCCCCCATTCCATCGCTATTTGCGGGAACTATTCTGGGAGGAATTTTTGCCGTTATTTTTCAGCCTGAAGTTATAAAAGAAGTGGCCGGTACCGTCTCCAATTATGCGGAGGCATCCTATATTTCGGTGATGCAGGCCATGTTTGGCAATGTCAGCGTTTCAACCTCCGATGCCAGCGTAAATGAATTGCTCAGTACCTCCGGAATGCGCGGAATGCTCGATACGGTTTGGCTGATTCTTTCGGCGATGGTTTTTGGCGGAGTGATGGAATCGGCCGGATTGCTGAAACGAATTACCCGTCCGATTGTGAAGTACGCCAAAAGTACCGGCAACCTGGTGGCGTCTACAGTGGGAACCTGCATCTTCTTTAACATCACAGCCTCCGACCAATACATATCCATTGTTGTGCCGGGAAGAATGTTCCGGAAAACATTTGAAGAAAAAGGATTGAAACCGGAATTGCTTAGCCGGACGCTGGAAGACAGCGGTACCATGACTTCCGTTTTAATTCCGTGGAATACCTGCGGGGCCACCCAGTCGAGGGTGCTCGGAGTGGCAACTGTCGATTATTTGCCATACGCATTTTTCAACTTAATCAGTCCGCTGATGACCATGTTTTTTGCGTATCTGAATATTAAAATCAGGCGGTTTAAAGACGATGTGAAGAAGGAAGATGATGTAGAAATTAAATGATGAAGGAACTCATGATTAAAACTTTATTTTTTGAAATAAGCTTTGGCAATTAATACTTTCCCTCTGGGGTCTGATAACGCTACGATACCAAACAGGCAATTTTATATGCGATTAACTATCTTTGCGTCATGCCGGAATTTTTGGATCAGGACATAAAATTTTTACCGGGAGTGGGGCCAAAACGCGCCGATATCCTGAATAAAGAGCTGAATGTAAAAACATTTGGCGACCTGATTTATTACTTTCCGTACAAATACATCGACCGCACCAAATTTTACAAAATTTCGGAGATACATTCCCAAATGCCTTACATTCAGGTGAAAGGGAAGATTCGCACAATGGACACACTTGGCTCGGGAAACAAAATGCGCCTGACAGCAAAGTTTTTCGACGACACCGGAAGCATCGATCTCATCTGGTTTCGTTCGGTAAAGTGGCAACAGGAAAATCTGAAACTCAACAAAGAATATATTGTTTTTGGAAAACCTTCGGAATTTAACGGGAGAATCAATGTGGTTCATCCGGAAATGGAAACAGAGGAGGAAAAGCAGCTAAAACCGGCCGGGCTTTTCCAGGGGTATTATATTACTTCCGAAACCATGAAAAACCAGTACCTGAATTCTAAAACCATTAACAAACTGCAACTTACGCTCATCGGACTGGCTAAAGGAAAAATCAGGGAAACGCTGCCGGAACCTGTTTTAAAAAAACTCAGACTGGTGTCGCTGGAACAGGCGCTGACAATCATTCACAAACCGGAAAATACCATTGATTTGAAAAATGCGCGGTTCCGTTTGAAATTTGAGGAGTTGTTTCTGATTCAGTTAAAAATACTGGCGCTAAAAAATCACCGGGAGAACAAATTCAAAGGTTATCGTTTTGAAAAGGTAGGGTTTAATTTCAATAATTTTTATCAAAATTTCCTTCCGTTCGAACTGACCGGTGCACAAAAAAAGGTAATTAAAGAAATACGGCGGGATGTAAACCGGAATATTCAGATGAACCGGCTGCTACAAGGCGATGTAGGAAGTGGAAAAACGCTGGTTGCGCTGATGGTGATGTTGTTGGCGATCGACAATGGATTTCAGTGTTCGCTAATGGCGCCGACCGAAATTCTGGCGCAGCAACATTATCAGTCTGTCGTCAATTTTTTAAATGGGATGCATGTGGAAGTTGAACTGCTCACCGGGTCGACCAAAGCCAGCGAACGAAAAGACTTGCACGAGCGGCTGCAGAGCGGGAAAATTCAAATTTTAATCGGTACCCACGCGTTAATTGAAGACACCGTAAATTTCCAAAATCTCGGTTTGGTGGTCATCGATGAACAACATCGGTTCGGAGTGGCTCAACGTGCGAAACTATGGCAAAAAAACGAACTGATTCCACCACATGTTTTGGTAATGACTGCCACACCCATTCCGCGTACGTTGGCGATGACGGTTTATGGCGACCTCGACGTTTCGGTGATCGATGAATTGCCGCCGGGAAGAAAACCCATCGAAACGCATCATTTTTTCGAAAACAAAAGAAAACAAGTCAGCAACTTCTTACGGCAGCAACTGGAAAAAGGCAGGCAAATTTATGTGGTTTATCCGTTGATTTCGGAATCGGAAAAGGTGGATTTGAAAAACCTGGAGGAAGGATACCGGCACATTTCTGAACTATTCCCGGATGTGAAAGTGGGAATGGTCCACGGAAAAATGAAACCCGTTCAGAAAGAAAATGCGATGCAGAAATTTAAAAAAGGAGAATCAAAAATACTGGTTGCCACAACTGTAATTGAAGTTGGTGTGGATGTTCCAAACGCTTCAGTAATGGTGATTGAAAGCGCCGAACGGTTTGGCCTTTCACAACTGCATCAGTTGCGTGGCCGTGTGGGCCGCGGTGCGGAACAATCGTATTGCATTTTAATGTCGTCGTATAAAATTGGTGTTGAAAGCCGGAAGAGGCTGGCAACGATGGTACGCACCAACGATGGTTTTGAAATTGCAGAAGCAGACCTTAAACTTCGGGGACCGGGCGATTTGGAAGGGACGCAGCAAAGCGGCATTGGATTCGATTTGAAAATCGCCAACCTCGGCAAAGACGGTGAAATTCTAAATCTGGCGCGTAATGTTGCCACCGGGTTACTTGAAAAAGACCCTCTGCTGCAACATCCCGAAAACAAAATCCTGCTGAAAAGCCTGACCACAAAACAAACCGAATTCGACTGGAGTTCTATCAGTTAAACTATAATAGAGTTGTTTTCGCAAAATAAATCCCAATAAATTAAAAAGTTGTAATTTAGCAGGTAACTTGATTTTCCATTAAAAACTTCGATATGAAAAAGAAAGACTTTACCCGCAGAGATTTTATTAAAACCACCGGCGCCGCTACCGCCGGTGCAATTTTAGTACCGGCTGCCGCCTGCTCTTCCAGTCGATATGATTCCAAAGGATTACCTACCACTACGTTAGGCAGTACCGGAGCCAGAATTCCTATTATGATCATCGGTACCGGAAGCCGCTTTATGTCAGTGGACGAAGACAAAGGACTGGAAATCCTGCAAACTGCTCTTGATAACGGGCTTTATTACTGGGACACGGCAGCATCGTACAAAAACGATACGCAATACAGCGAAGAACGGATTGGCAAAATTTTACCGTCTGTGCGCGATCGCGTTTTTCTTTCCACAAAAGTGGAAGACCGTGATGCAGAAGGCGCCAAACGGACAATTGAGACCAGTTTAAAAAGGCTAAACACCGATCACATCGATTTGTATCAAATCCACAGTGTAACCAATGAAGACGAAGTTCGAAAGTTCGGTGATAAAGATGGCGTGCTTCCGGTGTTGAAAAAATACCAGGACGAAGGAGTGATCCGTTTTGTTGGTTTTACCGGCCACACATCGGCTGCGGCGATGAAACTGGCTGCCGATATGTACGATTTCGATACGATGCTGATTGCGTTAAATCACCAACAGCAAGGCAACGAACCATTTGAGGAACAACCTGTTCCGTTTGCAGCTAAAAAGGGAATGGGCGTTTTGGCCATGAAAGTTATTCGCCCGCGCGAAACGGTAAACGGACTCGATCCGAAAGATTTGGTGCGCTATGCTTTGAGCCTCGATGGCGTTACTGCCGCCGTGGTAGGAACCGACAGCCTCGAAGTATTGCATAAAAACCTGGAAACCGTTCGCAATTTCGAACCGCTGAGCAAAGAACGGATGCAGGAATTGCACGTGGCGCTCGATCCGTTTTACCGGAGCAAATCGCTGCCGTGGATGCAATCCGGTTACTACGACGGGATGCATATCGCATAAAATTTGGGTTTGACTACACCAATTCGAAAAACTTTTGCTGAATGAACCGGGTAATTTCACCCGGTTTTTTATTGCCCACAGGCAAATCATCAATTTGAACAACCGGCGTTATTTCGCTGCCCGTTCCGGCAATGAAAACCTCATCCATTTCACACAGTTCCTTCTCAGAGAAAACCCGTTCTTCGAATGGAATTGAATTTTTACCGCAGATTTCCAGAACCACTTTCCGCGTTATACCCGGCAGTACCAATCTCGAAAGTGGAGGAGCTACAACAGTACCGTTTTTTACACATAATACGCTCGAATGGGTAGCTTCGGTAACATTTCCGTCGCGAATGAGAATGGCTTCCCCGGCGTCTTTTTCCACTGCTTCGTTAAAAAGCATGGTGTTCGGCAACAACGAAACAGATTTGATATCGCACCGCAGCCACCGAATATCTTCCAGTATAACCGCTTTAATTCCGTCGTCCAGTTTTTCGCGGTACGAAGGCAATTCAAATGCAAAAGCGTAAATGGTAGGTTCCACACTGGGAAAAAAATGTACCCGCTGATGGGCGCCGCGGGTTATCTGAATGTATATCCCTGCATGGCTGTTTTGCCTGTTGTTTTTATCCACCAAAGCGGAACAAATCTCTTCCAGACTTTCGAATGCGGAAAATTTCAAACCGATTTCCTTTACACTCCTTTTCAGGCGTTGCAGGTGATCTTCGAAACGAAATCCTTTTCCGTTATAATATTTAATCACTTCGTAAATACCATCGGCAAAGATAAATCCGCGATCGTCGGGTGAAATTACCGCTTTTTGTTTGGGAATAAATTTCCCGTTTAAGTAGACTATTTCGCTCATTTCTGCATGTTTTTAAGGAGTTCAATTTCTTGCGGCCACAACTCTTCTACCGGTGTTTCGAGTATCAGCGGAATTCCATTGAAACGGCTGTCATTCATAATCGTTTCAAAAACTTCCAGCCCGAGTGTACCCTTTCCAAGGCTGTCGTGCCTGTCGACCCGTGAGCCTAACGCTTTTTTCGAATCGTTCAGGTGCATTCCTTTTAAAAACCTGAAACCAATTACCGAATCGAACTCATCGAATACATTTTCAAAACCGGCTTTGGTTTTTATGTCGTAACCGGCGGAATAGGCGTGGCAGGTATCGATACAAACGCCTACCCTGCCCTGGTCTTCCACCTGATCGATTATTTTCTTAATCTGATAAAAAGAAAAACCCAGATTTGTTCCCTGTCCGGCCGTATTCTCGATGACAGCAGTTACTCCGCTCGTTTTTTCCAGCGCCATGTTAATGGATTCGGCTATGGTTGAAAGGCATTGCTCTTCAGTAATTGCATTAAGATGACTCCCCGGGTGAAAATTCAACCGATCGAGGCCCAGTAATTCGCAGCGATTCATTTCATCGAAAAAAGCATCCCGTGATTTTTGCAGGGCAGCTTCTTCCGGGTGGCCTAAATTAATGAGGTAGCTGTCATGTGGCAACACCTGGTTTGGAGCGTATCCCAATTTTTCACAATTTTTACGAAATGCGGAAATGTTTTGGCCGGTTAAAGATTTGGCCAGCCACTGGCGCTGGTTTTTAGTAAACAGCGCAAAAGCAGTCGCCCCAATTTTATGGGCGTTAACCGGTGCATTTTCAACTCCTCCTGCTGCACTTACATGTGCTCCGATAAATTTATTCGACATTTTTACTGGTTTTTCGTATAACACCATCGGAACAGTTTTTGCATAAAATTCCTGGTGCTTGTTTTTTGAATAAGCTAAAATAAATGTATTACAACAATAATAAAATAGATGAACCATGAAAAATATACTATTTACAATGATTTTGCTGGTGGCATTTTTTACCGCCAGCGCACAGGATTCAGGGAAAACCCGTAAAGAAAGAAAAGCTGAAAAGGAAGCAAAACAGGCGGAACAGGTGAAAAACCTGCTGAACGATAAAGCGTTTGTTTTTAATGCAACGCACGCACTGCCAATGGGAGGCGGAAGCATGTATCTAAATTACGATTACGATGTGAAAGTTGAAAACGACACCGTAACTTCGTACCTGCCGTTTTTTGGTGTGGCCTATCATGCAGATTACGGACAAAGAAAGTCGCCTTTTGATTTTACACAGCCTTTGGATGATTATAAAATGGAAAAAGAAAAAGATGGCTACCTGGTCGATTTCGAATTGAGCAATGGCATTGATCACCTGAATTATACTTTCCATATTTCGAAATTGGGATTTGCAACGCTGCATGTTACCAGCACCAATCGTCAGTCGATTTCGTATTACGGAACGATAGATGAAATTGAAAAAGAGGAATAAAAAAACATTGAAACCGGAATTTTCTTCCGGTTTTTTTTATAACAAATGCTTAAATTTGAGATGTGTGTTTTTCTGTAATTCATTCATTCCAGATAAAAAACAATGAAGAATATACTCTTGATTCTAATTCTGAATTTTCCGCTGTATACCGGGTTTGCCCAGGTAAACAACGAACAAGCCATCGCAAAACCAAAAGTTGAAAAGAAAAATATTGCTAAAGAGCTGGTGGAATACATGCTGATAAATCAGGATTTTGTTTTCAATGCCACCGATATGTTGCCATCGGCCGGCGGCAATGTAAACCTCGGTTACGATTATGATGTTCAGGTAAAAGACGGAATTATGACATCGTACCTTCCTTTTATCGGAATTTCGTATCAAACACCTTACGGAGCTCACAGCAGTGGCTTCGATTTTAAACTTCCCATAAAAAATTACGAGTTCACAAAAAAAAGAAAAGGTTACCGCGTGGAAGTTGAAGTAAAAGACGGCGCCGACAATTTAAAATATACATTTCACGTTACAACCACCGGCGGGTCCACATTATCGGTTGCCAGCTCAAAAAGGCAGTCGATTGCCTACTACGGAACCATTGATCCCGTGAAGTAAAGGCCGGGCATAACAGAGGTGGAGATTATTCGCGTGCCCGGTTAAACTTCAAAAATAATCAGGGTTTAGTTGAAATTTACAGCTGCGTTCTTGCAAACGGAACCACATTCTGCCCCACGAATTCTTTTTTCTGAAATTTGTAAAAACCGGTAATGGCAATCATTGCTGCATTGTCCATGGTGAATTCGAATTTCGGGATGTACAAATTCCAATCCCGTTTTTGCGCCTCCTCCTGAAGCGTTTTCCGCAAACCGGAATTGGCAGAAACACCGCCTGCAATGGCAATTTCCTTTATTCCTGTTTGTTTGGCAGCTTTTCGCAATTTATTCAGCAAAATTTCGATGATGGTGTGTTGCAACGATGCGCATAAATCGGCTTTATTTTCTTCGATAAAATTCTCATTTTCTTTCAGTTGATCGCGAAGAAAATAGAGGAAGCTGGTTTTCAGTCCGCTAAAACTGTAATCGAGGTTTGGGATGCGGGGCCTGGAAAACTGAAACCTGAATTTATCGCCCTGTTGAGCCAGCTTATCAACATGCGGACCGCCGGGATACGGCAAACCCATCACTTTGGCACATTTATCAAATGCTTCGCCGGCGGCATCATCGATGGTTTGTCCGATGACTTCCATTTTCAGGTAATCGTGCACAAGGATGATTTGGGAATTTCCACCGGAAACGAGCAAACAGAGAAACGGAAACTGCGGGGGATTGAAATCCACATTTTTTTCCCGGATGAAAAGCGCCAGCACATGTGCCTGCAAATGGTTCACTTCGATGAGCGGAATTCCCGCTGCCAGTGAAAAACCTTTGGCAAAGGAAGTTCCAACGAGCAGCGAACCGAGTAATCCCGGCCCACGCGTAAACGCCACCGCCGAAATTTCACTTTTGGGAATCCCCGAGCGTTTCAAGGCGGTTTCCACCACCGGGATAATGTTTTGCTGGTGTGCCCGCGATGCCAGTTCCGGAACAACGCCGCCATATTCCTCGTGAATTTTCTGACTGGCAATCACATTCGAGTAAATGGCGCCGTCGCGGATAACAGCCGCCGAAGTATCGTCGCACGAAGATTCGATTCCCAGAATGGTAATTGAATTATTTTTTTCGAAAATCATATTATCAGTTTCATTCTTTCGTTATACTTTTCAAGGCTCGTTATGTTATGCACAACTATCAACAATTATCCATAACATACGGTTAAAAAAACAAGTAAAAACATCGATTGTTTTTGGTATAAAAAGACTATGTTCGTTCAATTTTAAAGCGGCAAAACTATTAAAAAAGGCTGGAAAATAATATTCATTGTTGTAGTGGTGATCGCCATGTTGATTGTTGCCGGGTACGTTGCACTTCAAAACAGCAAGGTTCAAACCTTTATCACTCAAAAATTAACCGAAAGGCTTTCAAAGCAAATTAATTCGAAAGTCAGCATCGGGAAAGTATATTTTTCATTTTTCAACAAGTTAATCCTTGAAGACGTTTTAGTTGAAGATCAAACCAGCGACACGCTTTTTTTTGCCGAAACTGTAACAGCGAATATCGACAGCGTAAAATACCGGGACCGGAAAATTGCCCTTGGTTTGGTGACGGTGGACAAAACCACCATAAACGTTGAAAAAGATTCTGCCGGCCATTTTAATTTCACGTTCATTCTCGATTCGCTCCGGAATCCGGAAAATGAACCCGGAGGCTGGAATATCAGCTCCAAAGAATTTTACTTCAATCGTTCAAACATGTTGTTTAGCAATATCTATTCCGCAGAAACCGACAGCTTTTACATCAATAATATGGGCCTCCGGATTTCAGACTTTTTGCTCGACAGCGATTCGCTCGATTTTCAGATTGAGGAACTGACATTAAACGACGGGAGAAACCTGAAAGTAGACCGGTTTAATGCCCATTTTCATTCTTCTGCCGACAGTATTGCGATTACGGAGCTGAACCTGAAAACCAACCTTTCGGAAATTAATGAAAGCGATTTTACCTTCAATTTTCCCGACACATTGAAAACAGTGGCAAATGCAACCATCGATTTCCGGTTTTCACCTTCTGTAATAAGCCTTTACGAACTTTCGCAACTCATTCCCGGACTTCGCGGGATGGATCAAATTATTGATTTTTCGGGAGAAATTTATGGAAAACTGAACGATTTAAAAGGCAGGGACCTTTTGTTGCAAACCGGGCAAAATACCCTGGCATCGTTTGATGCGTATGTAAATGATATCACCGATCCCGGTTCAACATACATTTTTTTAGATTTGAAAAATCTGCAAACCACATTTACGGATTTGAACCGAATAAAATTGCCGAAAAGTTCAGAAATGAGGTACCTCGAATTTCCGGAATCGTTCTATGAAGCAGGACTGCTGAACTACAAAGGAAATTTTACCGGTTTTCTCACTGATTTCGTGGCCTTTGGCACCCTGACCAGCCGAATGGGAGTTTTAACCACCGATGTTTCTGTTGTGCCCGATGCCGGAGAAAAAATAACTTACCAGGGAAAAGTGGCTACTGACAACTTTAAATTCGGCGAACTTTTTCAGAACGAAAACTTTGGCGAAATTACCTTCGACGGCAGCGTTGACGGCTATTTCAACCAGGAAAATAAAGCGGTATACGGAAAATTCAAAGGGGAAATCGCGCAGTTTGAAATCAACGGTTACAACTATGAAAACATTACGCTCGATGGTACGCTCAACAACAAACGGTTCGATGGAATTGTAAACATCGATGATCCGAACCTTAATTTCGATTTCGCCGGCCGGATGAATTTCAACCCCAAAGTTCCTGATTTCGATTTTCGGCTCGATTTACGCAAAGCAATGCCCGGAAAGCTAAACCTGAGCGACAATTATCCGGCGTCTCAGCTTTCGTTTGTAATGAATGCCAATTTTACCGGCGATGAGGTCGACAATCTTCAGGGAGCCATTGCCATTGAAAAAGGAACCTATACCAACCGCAACGGAACGCTTAATCTCGATGGAATTCAGCTAAATTCCGCAACTGAAGGCGAACAAAATACACTAAAGCTTACGTCCGATTTTTTCGATTTTGAAATCAACGGCAAATACCATTTTAAAAGTATTGCCAACGCATTTGAAAAAAGTATTAACAAATATCTGCCGGCAACCAATTACGAGCGCCTGGCCAGCGCTGAAAAGAATAAGTTCGATTACCATTTTGAAGCAAAAAATCTTGACAGTTTAACTGCTGTGTTTATTCCGGCCATAAAATTGGAAACGCCGTTTTTGCTTTACGGGCGGCTTGATTCGGAACAGGCTGTTTTTGAATTGAAAGGCAGCATTCCCGGATTCAGCACCAACAGTTTCATGATAAAAGATATTTTTATAGGAAATGCTCCGGGAAATGAAGGTTATGCCTCAAAATTCAGGTTGGGCGAAGTTTTATTTAAAAACGGAATGAAAATTTACAATCTGGCAGTCGACTCCAAACTTTCGCAAAATACAATTCGAAACCAGATTTCCTGGACCAATTACCACCGCCTCACCTACAGCGGAAGAATTATTACCGAAGCTGTTTTTTCGGATCGTGGCTCATGGCCCGCCGCACATTGAAATCCAGGGAAAATCAAGTAAAATTTTTATTGCCGATTCACTTTGGAACATTACTCCGTTCGCTGCCAGTATCGACAGTTCCACGATCAAAATAGACGGTTTTCGGTTTTACAATGACAAACAGGCGATTATGTTGCACGGAAGCATTTCCAAAACGGATACCAGCACGTTGACGGCGCAATTTGAAAACATAAACCTGGGTTACCTCGATAATTATTTGAATAAAGATTTTTCGATGGGCGGAATGCTGAGCGGAACTGCCGAAATTGCTGATTTCTACAACAAACGTCTGATTTTTTCGGATTTGAACATCGATGATTTTATGTTTCAGGATCAGTTGATTGGACAGATTTCCCTAAGTAATAAATGGGATTATTTTCAGGCGCTTATCAATTCAGAATTAAAAATCGAAAAAAACGAAAGGGAAAGTTTGCTGGCCTCGGGCAGTTATAATCCATCTACACATGAACTGATGTATAATGCAGAAGTTAACCGTTTCCCGCTGGTATTACTCGAAACGGTTATCCGGAATAACTTGTCAGGATTTCAAGGTGAAGGAACAGGAAAAATGACCATTCACGGAACCCCCGGTAGAATTCTGATGAATGGTGCGATTTTGGGTGAAAATGCGGGTTTAACCATCGATTACACACAGGTGAAATATAATTTCACTGACACGGTGTTTTTTAAAGGCGACACCATTGATTTCGACCGTCTGAGAATTCGGGACGAAAGAGGAAATCCGGCAATTTTTGATGGAACGATTGTCCATACCAACTTTCACGACATGAAATACGACCTTTCTGTATCGTCGCTGAAGGTGCTGGCTTTTAATACAACGGCAAAAGATAACCAGTTGTTTTTTGGGCAGATTGTTGCCAATGGGCGACTGGACATCAGCGGAAAAGGACAACAGGTGACGCTCAGTGGCAGTGGAACAACCCTGAACGGAACGAATGTTAACATATCACTCGAATACGAAGGAGACGTTGAACAATATGATTTTATAAAATTTGTATCTCCGGAAGAAACCGATACCGAAGAATACCAGTTTCAAACGCAAACCGCAGATGATTTCAACCTAAACCTGTCGATTCATGCCACTCCCGAAGCAAAAGTGCAACTTATTTACAACACGCAAATTGGCGATGTAATTAAAGCTCAGGGTGAAGGGTACCTCGTTTTTGGAATGGATGGCGAAGGAAATGTTTCTCTTTCGGGAAATTATATAGTTGAAAAAGGAGACTATCTGTTTACACTCCAAAATGTAATTAACAAAAGGTTTAGCATCGAACAGGGCGGAACCATTAACTGGTCGGGAGATCCGTATGATGCGATTATCGACATTAACGCGGTGTACCGGTTAAAAGCTTCGGTGAGCGGTTTACTTACGAATGCTTACCCTGCAGCTTACCAAAACAACCAGAATAACAATTCCGGCAATCAGCGCATTCCCGTAGAATGCAAAATTTTGTTGTCGGAAAACCTCTCGAATCCAGACATTAATTTTGAGATTGATTTTCCGTCGGTTGATTCCTATGTTACCAACCAGTTACAACAATATTTCAACACACAGGAAGAAATGAACAAGCAAATTCTCTCGCTGCTCGTTCTTGGAAAATTTTATGTTCCGGAATACATGCGCGGAACGTTTGAAGCTCAAAATTCAGGATTGATTGGGACTACTGCAAGCGAGCTTTTTTCCAACCAGTTGAGCAACTGGCTGTCGCAAATTAACAACAATGTCGACATCGGTGTAAATTACCGCCCGGGAAACCAGATAACCGATGATGAAATTGAACTGGCGCTGAGCACTCAAATGTTTAACGACCGGGTGACCATCAACGGAAACATTGGCAACAACGTCAATCCCTACACCGGCAACAACAGTCAGTTGGTGGGAGATTTTGAAATCGATGTGAAACTTATACCCAGCGGAAAACTGCAATTGAAAGCATACAACCGATCAAACAACAACCTCATTTACGAAACTTCGCCATATACCCAGGGTGTGGGATTTAGCTTTACCGAAGAATACAATACATTTGGGCAACTATTGAAGAAAATGGGCAGTTTGTTCGGCAAAAAAGAGGAAGAATAAACCATCTGCAGCAGGTTGCAACCCGGTTTTCTTTGGTTGTTTTTAAAACATTAAATTCTTTGAAAATTGATTTGCAACATATAAATGTACCATATTTCTTAGTATTATTGCGCATCGTTCAAAATCTGATTCTATTTAAAAACCTATAAATCTTTCGCTATGTTCATTTTAATGGTTGTCGTTTTCGTTTTAGGATATACTGCAATTGCCCTGGAACACCCGCTTAAAGTTGACAAAGCCGCGTCTGCACTCGTGCTCGGGGTGCTCGTTTGGACTGTTTTTATTTTCGATGTACCAGGAATTCTTAATCTGGGATACAGCCAGGCCTGGGAACATTTTCAGAATAGTTCACTGATAAAGGAATTTATTGAAAACAATCCCAACGCCGGGATCATCGAACAAATGAAACACTTTGTGATTGATAATCAAATCGTGGAACATTTGGGCGAAATTTCCGAAATTTTATTTTTCCTGCTTGGAGCAATGACCATTGTTGAAACCGTCGATCAACATGAAGGGTTTAGGATAATTACCGACAGGATTACCACAACCAATAAGGTGAAACTTTTATGGATTCTCAGTGTACTTACCTTCTTCATGTCGGCCCTGCTCGACAACCTTACCACCACTATTGTTATGGTAGCGTTGCTGCGCAAACTGATTGAAGATAAAAAATCGCGTTGGTTTTTTGCCAGTATGATTATAATAGCAGCCAATGCCGGCGGCGCCTGGTCACCGATTGGCGATGTTACAACAATTATGTTGTGGATTGGCAAACAGGTAACTGCAGGTAATATCATTGCCATGGTAATTGTTCCGAGCCTTTTCAATATGCTGTTTCCTTTGCTTATTGTTTCCATCTATATGAGAGGACATGTTGAGAAACCGGAGATAAATGACGATGAAGGCGGTGATGAATTTACCACTCCTTTCGAACGGAAACTGATGTTAATTATGGGAATCGGCGCGTTGCTTTTTGTTCCGGTTTTCAAAACAACCACCCATCTTCCGCCTTACATGGGCATGCTATTCGGTCTGGGTGTACTTTGGATAACCACTGAAATCATGCATCGGAACAAGAGTCACGAAGATAAAAGGAGGCTTACCATTGTTGGGGTTTTGCGTAAAGTTGATGTCCCTACCATCTTTTTCTTCCTCGGGATTTTATCTGCTGTGGCAGCGCTCCAGGTTGCGGGTCATTTGAACCTTCTGGCAGGTTTCCTCGACGAGAATGTTCACAATATTTACGGTATCAATACAGCCATTGGGATCTTATCGTCAATCGTTGACAATGTGCCACTTACTGCCGGCGCCATGGGAATGTACCCGGTAATGACCGAAGCGATGGTTCAAGCATCAGCAGAACCCACTTATATGCACCATTTTGTACAGGATGGAGCCTTTTGGGAATTACTGGCTTATGCTGCCGGTACCGGTGGAAGTATTTTAATCATTGGTTCGGCTGCCGGTGTTGCTGCCATGGGACTTGAAAAAATCGATTTCATTTGGTACATGAAAAAAATTAGCTGGCTGGCACTGGTTGGTTATTTCGGCGGTATATTAATCTACTGGCTGCAGGAACTTCTTTTTTTCAAAATGTAATACAAACAAATTCCACTGTGACAAAATGTTCACAAAATGTAAGTGGAACTGCGGCTTCGAATATAAATACTCGTTTTTTCAATAATGGCTTTCTAAAATAATAGTTATTTTTACGAGGTATAATAATTGATGTTATACCTCGTTTTGATTTAAGTTTAACAGGAATAAAACGGTAAATACCAATGCTAAAATTATTAATGATTCAAACTGAACTAGCTAATGGAGTGGATACATTAGCCACTGAACCGGAAGGAATTTCCACCAAATTTATCGATTTGGCTTTTAAAGGCGGATGGATTATGGTTCCCATCATCCTGCTTTCCATTGTTGCGGTGTACATTTTCTTCGATCGATACTTTGCCATTCAAAAGGCAGGCAGGTTTGATCAGGGACTGCTGGACAAGATCAAAATCTACATTTCCAGCGGCCGCATCGACGAAGCAATGGCGCTTTGCAAAAGCAATCCGAACCCGGCATCGCGCATGCTGGAAAAAGGAATCAGCCGGATTGGCCGCCCGCTAACCGATGTAAATGCCGCCATCGAAAATGTGGGTAATCTCGAAATCTCAAAGCTTGAAAAAGGGTTACCGGCACTGGCATCGGCTGCCGGCGGTGCGCCAATGCTTGGTTTCCTCGGCACGGTAATGGGAATGATCCAGGCATTTTATGATATGGCCAACGCAGGAAACAACATCGATGTAACGTTGCTTTCAACAGGTATTTATCAGGCCATGGTTACAACCGTTACAGGTTTAACAGTTGGAATTATTGCCTATTTTGCCTATAATATTTTAGTAGCGAAAGTTGAACAAGTGGTGTTTAAAATGGAAGCCACAACTTCGGAATTTATGGATTTATTGAATGAACCGGCTTAACAAATAAACACATGGCATTAAAACGAAGAAGTAAAGTTAATGCAGCTTTCAGCATGTCGTCGATGACCGACATTGTGTTTTTGTTGCTGATATTTTTCATGGTAACGTCTACACTGGTAGCGCCGAATGCATTAAAATTGTTGTTGCCCCAAAGCAATAATCAAACCGCTGCCAAACCGATTACAACAATTTCAATAACAAAAGATTTACGGTATTACATTAACGACAACGGGAAAATAAAACAAGTTGCATTTCAGGAAATCGAACCGTTTTTACGAAATAACTATGGTGTGGGAAACGATGATATTTTCATTTCACTTCACGCTGAAAAATCGGTTCCCTGGGAAGAAATTGTTAAAATAATGAACATTGCCCGTCGAAATAAGTATAAAATGATAGCTGCAACAGCGCCGGAAAAATAAATGAGTTTTATAAGAAAACATAGAAGAGGTATCATTGGAACAGTGGTTTTTCATATCACTATTCTGTTATTGCTCATTTTTCTGGGATTTTTTACTCCGCTGCCGTTACCCGGAGAAGAGGGGATTCTCGTTGATTTTGGCGCCAGCGAAAATGGCCTGGGCCAGGAGGAACCGAGTCCGCGAAGGAACAATCCGCAGCCGGCACAACCCAAACCGCAGGAACAACAACAGGAAGAAATTCAGCCTGCCACACCTCCTCCTCCACCCCCGTCGCAACCAAAACAAACCGCTGAAGAAGTGGCCATGACACAGGATTATGAAGAAACAGCAGCCATTGAAGCAGCAGAGCGAAAGAAAAGAGAGGAAGAAAAGAAAAAGCAGCAACAGATAGAAAACGAACGCCGCAGACAGCAGGAATTGGAACGGCAGCGCCAGTCCGAAGTAGAACGGCAGCGCCAGGCTGAACTTGAACGCCAGCGTCAGGCTGAACTGGAACGCCAGCGCAGGGAAGCAGCCGAAAAGAAAAAACGCGAGGAAGAACAACAGAAAATAGCAGAAATAAATACGCGGGCACAGGGCGCTTTTGGAAATTCCGGCTCAGGAAGCGGCGGCCGGGGCAACGGTAGCGGAAAAAGCGAGGGAGCTACTTTTCCCGGCGGAAACCAGGGAGCAACCACAGGCGGCCAAAATAAAGGGACTTACGGTCCCGGTGGAAGCGGTGGCGGCACCCAGGGCAACGGACCGTCTTTCGATCTTTCCGGTCGTTCGGCCCGATCATTACCACTCCCGGCTTACCCCGGAAATGATGAAGGAATCGTGAAGGTGAAAATAACCGTCGATAAATACGGTAACGTAACTGCCGCCGATCCCGGTGTGCGCGGAACCACAATTATGAACCAAAGCTTCTGGAACGAAGCAAAACAAGCGGCTTTGAAAGCCAAATTCAACGTCGATGAAAGCGCCCCGGCATACCAGCAGGGAACTATCACCTATAAATTCGTGCTGGATTGATCTGGTTCGGCACACTTTCTCAATCGAAATTGATGATAAAAATCACTGGTTAATTGTCCGATTTTGCTGTGATTTGCACAAAAAATTATGGCTTTCCTGACCAAAGACAGAGTATTCAGCAAAAAATGGTTCACCGATTACCTGTTAATTCTCACCGGTTCCTTTATTCTTGCCACAGGTTATGTATTTTTTATCGTCCCTCACAAAATTGTTCCGGGCGGAGTTTACGGAATTGCCATTGTTGTGCACCATTTAACAAAAGGAATGATTTCATTTTGGCCCGAAGGTGTACCGATCGGTTTTTTCGGATTAATCCTGAACATTCCGCTGACCATTGCCGGAATTAAGATATTGGGCCCCCGCTTCGGCGTAAAAACAATCGTCGGTTTCGTTTTAACTTCATTTTTCATCGATGGAATCACGTACCTGCGTCCCGTTGGAGATGCTCCGCTGGTGAACGACGTTTTGCTTTCCTGTGTCTTTGCGGGAGTACTGGGGGGTTTTGGACTTGGGCTTATTTTTAAATCGCGCGCCACTTCAGGAGGTTCGGATATCATTGCGATGATTATCGGAAAATATACGCGCCAGCCGCTGGGCCGATTGATGATTTATGTGGATTCGGTAATCGTTCTGATTGGATTGGTTTCATTTCGGGACTGGCACATACCCCTTTATTCCTGGGTTGTGATTTACATTACCGGCCGTGCGATAGATTACACGCTCGAGGGAGCAAACTATAACAAAGCCCTTTTAATCATTTCTGAAAAACATTTCGAAATAAAAAGTAAAATATTACGCGACCTGGATCGGGGCGGCACGTATTTAAAAGGTGAAGGCATGTTTACCGGCGAAGAAAAACAGATTATTTTTACGGTGGTCAGCCGCCGCGAAGTAGCCATTCTGGAAGAATACATTGGCCGCATCGATCCAAATGCTTTCATAACAGTTATGGATGCGCGTGAAATTCTTGGCGAAGGTTTTCAAAGCCTGGATAAAAAACTTGAGGGTTAAAAGTTTAATACAGGATAAAGTTCTGGTTTTACTTGAAAAATTCGCCAATTCACCGAAAAAAAAACTCCTGCCCTCCAAAATCATATCGCCGGCAATTTCATTTTTGTAAATTTGATGGCATTCAGAAAATTTGCAAACAACCAGCATGAAGAGGCCGCTGATTTTACTTTTTTCCATTTTTATCGTGTTTCAAGCCAATGCCCAGTCTGTTGGGCTGGTCCTGAGCGGTGGCGGCGCAAAAGGCCTGGCCCACATCGGGCTGATTAGGGTTCTCGAGGAAAATAACATTCCGATCGATTTTATCGGCGGCACATCCATTGGCGCTATTGTTGGCGGACTTTATGCTGCCGGTTATTCGCCCGATGAAATGGAAGAACTCTTTCGTTCAGAAAATTTCTATTTCTGGTCCACTGGTCAGATTCAGGAAGAATACCGGTATTATTTTAACAAGCCCGAGCCCAATCCGGCATGGCTTGAACTTCGTATAGCAAAAAAAGAAGACCGGATAAAACTGCTGCCGCCCACCAACATCGTTCCTGAAGAACAGATGGATTTCGCCTTTATGGAATTACTTGCATCAACAAATGCAGCCTGTAAAAATGACTTCGACAGCCTGATGGTGCCATTTTTTTGTGTGGCTACCGACATTTACAGCAATAAGCCGGTAGTGCTGCGGAAAGGCGATTTGGGGGAAGCTATCCGCGCCTCCATGACGGTGCCGCTTTATTTCAAGCCCATTGAAATTAATGATACGCTTATGTTCGACGGCGGAATTGTTAACAATCTGCCTCACGATGTAATGAAGAAACTGTTCAATCCTGATGTTATTATCGGTCACAAAGTCGCCAACCGCAGCCGGATTGCCACTTCCGACGATGTAATGGAACAAATTACCAATATGGTAATGCGTCCTACCAACTACGACATTGCGCCCGAAGACGGCATGTTGCTGGAAACAAAGCTCGACAATGTAAGCCTGCTCGACTTCAACAAGATAGATGCAATTGTAGAGGCTGGGGAAAAAACTGCGCAACAGTATATCGACAGTATTAAATTGCGTATACAGCGCCGGGTGCCTACGGAAAAAGTTATTGCAGAGCGAAAAGAAATCAACGCCCGGAAACCAGAGCTGTTTTTTCAGAACATCCAGGTGGAGGGTGTGGACGATGCGATGCAGCGAAAATTTATCATTCAATCGATAAAACACCGTTATAACGTGGTTTCGCTGAGTACCCTGAAAAAAGAATACTTTAAACTGATCGCTGACGAACATCTGAAATCGATCCGGCCAATAGCGATGTACAACAAGGAAACCGGCTATTTCGATCTTCACCTGAAAGTTGAACCGGAAAAAAAATTTAAGGTCAACATTGGCGGGAATATTTCCACAAAACCGATTAATCAGGGATTCGGGAGCATTGATTACCGCGTTTACAAAGGGCGGGCTTACACGCTCAGTTCCAACCTTTATTTTGGGCGGTTTTACAGTTCGTTTAAAGTGGGCGGACGAATTGATTTTCCCACTAACCTGCCGTTTTACCTGTCAGGTTATTCCACGCTGAACCGGTGGGATTTTTTCTCATCGAGTTCCGAACTGTTCTTTGAAGATGTTCGTCCGCCATACATAATCCAGGAAGAATACAACATTCGCTTCGAAGCCGGTTTGCCGCTGGGCGTTCGCTCGAAATTATATACGAATGTGGCTTTTGCTAATTCAACTGACGAATATTACCAAACTGATATTTTTAAAAAAGAAGACACCCCGGACAAAACTTCATTTAACGCTTTTGCATCTGAAACCGGAATCGAAAGCAATTCGCTGAATTACAGACAATTTGCAACGGAAGGTGTTTACAACTGCCTCTCCTTCCAATACATTACCGGAAAAGAAACCAACGAACCTGGTTCCACATCGGCTTCAAATCTGAAAAAAGGAAAAAATCATAATTACATTACCCTGAACGCCAGCAACAAAAAGTACTTTAACATTAGCAGGACTTTTACATTGGGAACAGAACTGGAAGCAGTTTTCAGCAGTAAATCACTGTTCCATAATTACAAATCAACATTGCTTGCCGCTCCCGGGTTCTATCCTACACCACACAGCAAAACGCTGTTTCTGGAAAATTTTCATGCGAACAATTTTCTGGCAGGCGGATTAAAAGCCATTGTGAAATTTAATCCGTCGCTGCATTTGCGGATTGAAGGTTATGCTTTCGTTCCCATTCGGGAAGAACTGCCCGCCGAAGATTTAATCGCCTATAGAAATGAACTGGCGTTTCAGAATTATTATTTGCAGGGAATGTCGGCGTTGGTTTACCACACCGGAATGGGACCTCTGAGCGTAGCATTAAATTACTACGACAAACCAGGAAAAAAAACTTACGTCACGCTGAATTTCGGCTACATCCTGTTTAACAAACGGGGTTTCTGAATCCGAACAAAATAATGAGGTTCTTTATTTTGATTTTTTCGCATAACATTTCACCCATTCTATTTCGAATTTCACCGGAAGTTTCGCAGCAGGAACCTCATAAACTACCATGCTCGAAGCATTGATATGCAGCGGAGAAGCAAAGCCGGAACCGTTTAATTGAAGAACTTCTGCATCGTTGATTTTCCAGGTAAACCGGTTCCCTTCCTTTTCTACTGTGAATATATACCACTTGTTCTTCTTCAGGTTCGAAATTTCGAGCCCGTTCATCACCAGCTTTTTATCGTCATTTATCGATGAAATGCCAATCCGGTTTTCCACTCCCATTTCCAGCAAATGCACATGTTGTGAAGCTTGTTCGCCTTGAAGAAAAACTGAACTAACCACTTGTTTTACCGGATTGAATTTGATTTTTGCCTCGAAAATCCCGTCTTGCCGGCTAAATGTTGTCCCGGTTGAAATGATACCTGATGAATAATCGAGCACCGCGGGAATAAAACCAGCGGCCAGGTTCCAAACTTTTCCGGCTGTTTTTTCCTTTCGCGTTTCAATAGTCAGCCGATTGCCGGTACTGATATTTTGTCCGTTGGTATAAATGTGTAAATCTCCTGAAAGCGAATAATTTTCGCCCAGTGTTTTTTCTGCCACCGCGCTCCTGACCGACCACTTTTCAGCCTGTATTTTCGGGGCTGAAAAATCATCTTCGAAAATCGTTTCCCAGGTTTCAAAAAAAGAAAATGCCGTACTGTTTTTATACTTGAAATAGTTCACCAGCCGCGGACTTTTCTTCAGTTCCGCGAACCTTTTTTCCTGCTTAAATCCTTCGGTTTTTTCCCATTTTTGTTTATCCCCGAGATAGGCTTTTTTCTTTTGAAATTCTGTTGAGGAAATACTATCCTTCAACTCATAAAACCGCTTTAAATCAAACGACTCTTTTACATCGAGGTAATTGCGGTAAATGTTCGATTTTTCGTACTTCAAAACAAATTTCACATCATCGGTGGCGGCAAGTTGTTTAAATCGCTGCCACTTTTTATACGCTTCACTTCGTTCGAATTTCTTTTTATCTTTCAAAAAAGCTTCCCGTGATTTAAACTTTTCGCTGCTTGTAAAAACCTTTAATTCCTCGTATTTCTTCAGGTTGTGACTTCCCAAAGTTTCTTTGTAAAGCTTTAATTTCTTTGAATGCTCAAACTTGAAATAGTCACGAATATCGGGCTCCTTTTGCAGCGCTTTTAATTCTTTTCGCGCCTCTGTATCTTTTTCCGAACTGTTTTTTAGTTCCAGAAACCGTTTAAGTTTATCTGAGTTGGCAAATCGTTCGTGGTTCCTTAATGCGTCCGAATTATGCAACGCGAAATACGCCTTTATTCCCGCATTTTTCTTTAACCGGTTGAAATCAGCGAGATGCTTTTCTTCGGTTGAACCTTTAAAAACCTGCCCCTGAATTTCCTTTTTTTCCTGCTGAAATTCCCCTTCTTTGATGTATTCCTCCAATCGATAATACTCTGCCATTTGTTCAGAATCTTTTTGTTGGCCGAAACGCTTCAAATCGGTAGAATTTTCAGCTTTAAAATAAAGCCTCACCGGTTTTGATTTTTCCAGTTTTTCGAACTCTTTCTGCAAATGATATTCCTTGCTCCCCTTATATTCCAGCGCTTTGATTTCCGCTTTTTTCTTTTTGAATTCTTCTGAATTAACCAGCTTTTCGAGTTGCCGGTATTCAGCCAGTTCATCCGATTTCTCAGTTTCCAGGAATTCGAGGTAATCCTGGTATAACGCAGCCCGCCGCCCCTCTACCTTTTCCACAGGCTTTATTTTACCAAGAAGTTGAAAGGAAAAAATTTTAAATGACATTTGCCATGGTTTTGTTTTACGCGCTCAAAAATAAAAATTTAACGAAATAACTGGACATGAAAGGCAAACTTGTTTTAAACATTTTAAACCTTTGCCTTTTTGTACACGCAAAGAACAGCGCCAAAAACAGGATTATTTTCAGATGTTAACAAAATTACAGCTACTTGTGCAATACGAACGGCTAACTGTTTATATGTTTCAGCCTGAATCATTGACTGTTCACCATATTTTAAATAGTTTTGAAACGAAGAAATCAAATTATATATGATAAAACAATCTGAGTTAATACTAAATCCTGACGGATCAATTTTTCATTTGCACCTGAAACCGGAAAATATTAGCGACCGAATAATCCTGGTGGGCGACCAGGCGCGTGTGGACATGGTGAGCAGTTTTTTCGAAAAACATGAAATTGAAGTGCAAAACCGTGAATTTCGCACGGTAACCGGCTGGTACAATGGCAGGCGGCTAACGGTAATTTCTACCGGCATCGGCACCGATAACATCGATATCGTTGTGAACGAGCTGGATGCGCTGGTGAACATCGATTTGGAGCGAAGGGAAATCAGAAATGAACTGAAATCGCTCGACATTGTAAGGATTGGGACGTCGGGCGGCTTGCAAAACGATTTGCCGGTAAATTCGTTTGTCGTTTCCCAAAAATCAGTTGGTTTCGATGGAATGCTGGAATATTATGCCAACCGTATGCAATATTGCGATACGGAATTTGAAACAGCATTCAGAAAGTTCACAGGCTGGAAAGATTCGTTGCCAACACCTTACGTAGTAGATGCCTCTGCAAAGCTGCTGAAGAAATTTGGCGGCCCGGAGTTTCACCATGGCGTAACGATTTCTGCACCGGGATTTTACGGGCCGCAGGGAAGGATTCTGCGTTTGCCCACATCAATGCCAGCGCTGAACGGATTGATTGAACAATTCAGCTTCAACGGATTGAAAATCACCAATTTCGAAATGGAAAGTTCGGCCATTTACGGATTGTCGAAAATGCTGGGCCACGAAGCATTAACTATTTGTTTAATTATTGCCAACCGGGTTACAAAGGCAGCCAACGAAAATTACCGGGAAGTGATGGAAAAACTGGTAAAAAAAGTACTTGATGGTTTAACATTTTAATTTTTGTGACTAATTTGCAGGCTAATGCATAAATCGCTTACCCTAAAATGATGAAAAAGAGCAAACTTCAGGCATTGATAAGTTTACTGGACGACCCGGATACGGGGGTTTTCAAAGTGGTTGAAAAAGAGCTGCTCAAGGAAAACCACGAAATTATTCCGGAATTGGAAAACAGTTGGGAAAACAGCTACGACGAAAATTTTCAGGAACGGATTGAAAACCTGGTCCAGCACCTGCAGTTTAAGCAAACAAAAAAGTTACTGAAAAAATGGATAAAAAATCAGGATCGTAACTTGTTGGAAGGCTTTCTTGCTGTGGACCGGTTTCAATATCCTGATTTAAACCAGCTGGTTATCGATCATAAAATAGAACATATCCGTAAAATGGTGTGGCTGGAATTGAGTAATTCCCTCACGCTGCTTGAAAAAATAACTGTTCTGAACCATTTTCTTTATCAGGTTAGCGGATTTTCAATTAACCACAATAACCCGCGTTCACCACAAAATTGTTACCTGAACCAAATGCTGGAAACCAAACGTGGAAATGCAGTTTCTATGGCTTTATTTTATGCTGTACTGGCCCGGCAACTCGAGCTGCCTGCATTTTTTATTGATTTCCCCAAAAATCCGCTTATCGCAATTGCAGATAAAAACCTGGCCAGAAAAGTGCACGGTAAAGCAACCGGTTCCGATGTGCTTTTTTACATCAATCCATCGAACAAAGGCGCCATTGCCAGCCGTAAAGAAATTGAATACCACCTGAAGAAAAACAATTACCAGCACCTGGCAAGGTTTTCAGAACCGCAACCCGATATTCTGTTTATCAAACGTCTGCTGGAATCGATGCTCGAATCGTACCGGACTGTTGGTTTCCCTGAAAAAGAAGACCGGCTGAAAGAATTGCTAAGGCTTTTTAATTAAAATATCCGGCAACAAAAAAGCCTTCTCTCGAAGGCTTTTAAAGTTCTGAAAATTTCTATCTTTTATTTTGCATAACTTACCACGCGCGTTTCCCTTATGACGGTAATTTTAATCTGCCCCGGGTAAGTCATTTCATCCTGAATTCGTTTTGAGATATCATAGGAAAGTTGTTCCGTTTCCTGATCGCTCATTTTATCGGAACCGACAATTACCCGAAGTTCGCGACCTGCCTGAATGGCGTAGGTTTTTGTTACCCCCGGATAAGACAACGCCAGATCTTCCAAATCTTTCAGTCTTTTGATATACGATTCAACCACTTCGCGGCGGGCGCCGGGCCTTGCACCTGAAATAGCATCGCAAACCTGCACGATTGGCGCCAGGAGCGTCTGCATTTCCACTTCGTCGTGGTGTGCCCCAATGGCATTGACGATATCAGGTTTTTCCTTGAATTTTTCGGCCAGTTTCATTCCTAAAATTGCGTGAGGCAATTCGGGCTCATCATCCGGTACTTTTCCAATATCATGAAGTAAACCTGCACGTTTTGCTTTTTTCGTATTTAAGCCAAGTTCAGAAGCCATAATAGCGCTGAGGTTGGCTACTTCGCGTGAATGCTGCAATAGGTTCTGGCCATACGAAGAACGGTATTTCATTTTTCCGATTAACCGGATGAGCTCGGGGTGCAATCCGTGAATACCCAGGTCGATCGCCGTACGTTTTCCGGTTTCAATAACCTCTTCGTCCACTTGCTTTTTCACCTTTTCCACCACTTCTTCAATGCGGGCCGGGTGAATCCTTCCGTCGGTTACCAACTGGTGCAGTGCCAGGCGGGCAATTTCCCTCCGCACCGGGTCAAATGCCGAAAGCACAATAGCTTCGGGAGTATCGTCCACTACAATTTCGACTCCTGTTGCCGCTTCAAGTGCGCGAATGTTGCGTCCTTCGCGCCCGATTATGCGGCCCTTGATTTCGTCGCTTTCGATATGAAAAATGGTAACAGAATTTTCAATGGCAGTTTCCGTCGCCACCCGCTGAATCGATTTCACAACCACTTTTTTGGCTTCCTTATTGGCTGTTTGTTTTGCCTCTTCCATAATCTCGTTAATGTAGGCAACTGCTTCCGATTTCGCCTCTTCTTTCAGCGACTCTACCAACTGCGATTTTGCTTCTTCTGCCGACAAACCTGAGATTTGCTCCAGTTTTTCAACCTGTTGCCGGTGAAGTTTTTCGAGTTCCTCGTTTTTATGTTCTACACGTTGCAACTGTGCGTTCAGGTTTTCGCGAATGGCTTCGGTTTCTTTTCGGATAATTTCAAATTCCTTTGTCTTTTTCTGCAACTCGTCCCGGCGCTGATTTATCGAGCTTTCCCGTTGATTCAATTTATTCTCGAGCTGACTAATTTTTGCCCCTTTTTCCTGAATAAATTTTTCGTGTTCCGATTTTAAATGAAAAAACTTTTCCTTGGCCTGAAGTATTTTATCTTTTTTAATCACTTCGCCTTCCGTTTCAGCCTCTTCGATAATGCTTTGCTTTTTCGATTTTAAAGCCTTGTCCCAAATTACATAGGCCAGCGCACCCCCGATAATAAATCCGGCTGCAATTCCAATTAATATTTGTATCCACTCCATTGTTATAAATTTAGTCATTAAAATAAAAAACCCGTCATAATTCACTTCAATAAAAATGAAATGATTTAACACGGGCTTTGATAAATATATACTCGCAAATTGACTTATTTCCTTTTTTTATCTTTCAAAAAATCAGAGATATCGTCGTTTAAATTTTTTAATTCATCGATGAAAAGCGATTTATCCTGCTGCTGTTGTAAATTGGTATTATCGAGTGCAACCTGAAAGGCAGACATGGCAAGTATGTCCTGTGCATCTTTATCCTGAAATAATTCTTTGTATTTTCCAATTGTATCATTTACCAATTTTGCAGCTATTCTGTATCTCTCTTCATCCTTCCGATCGATAACCAGTGGGTAAACCCTGCTTTCGATCCTGATATTTATTCTAAGTTGATTCTTATTCACCTGCATTTACTTGTTTAGCAATGCAATGCATTTATCAATTTCCCGTACTAACTTATTTATTTTCATCTTCGCCGCTCTGTTCTCTTCCGTTTGCGAAAGTAATTGATTGGCTATGATTAATTTATCAATTTTTTTTCTGAGTTCCGACTTTTCCCGGTTTAATTTTTCAAATTTCTGTTCCAATTCGGCCAACTGTTCTTCCAGGTTCTTTTTTTCATTTTCCAATCGTCCGAATTCGTTAAACAAATTTTGCGTATTGGCCTTTAAATCATCGAGTAATAAACTATCTTCCTCAGTCATTACACACTTTATTGGATGACAAAGTTAATATTTTTAACCTATTGTGAAAACGATTGTCAAATATTGAAAAAATTGAGGTTGCCGGGCTGTCAATGCCGCAAAATGGTCAATTTATATTTTATCCGAATTTCCTGGTGTTAAAACCGTTTTCGGGATGTTGCGGCTGAAAACCAAGATGATTTTAACCGTCGGGTTTTCAGAAAAAAGTAAAATACCGTCGCCTCAAACATTGGGCTCTGTTCGAAAATTTTAAATTTGCAACTAAATCAAATTGTTAAAACCAGTTCGTTTAAATGAAGAAAGCGTTATTTATCCTCTTACATATTTTCCCGTTGCTAAGTTTTGCCCAAGATAAATACTATACCAGCCCGGTGAAAATACCTTTATATTTAAGCGCCAATTTTGGCGAATTGCGGAGCAACCATTTTCATTCCGGAATCGATATTAAAACACAGCAGGTAACCGGAATTCCTGTCAGCTCGGTTGCCGGCGGGTATATTTCGCGGGTTGTTGTTTCCCCTACCGGTTACGGAAACGCGCTTTACATCGACCACCCAAATGGTACGACAACTGTTTACGGACATTTGTTGCGGTTCAGGGACGATATTCGCGAATACGTAAAAAACATACAGTATCAGAAACAATCTTTCCGCACAGACGTTCAGGTGCCTCCCAACAGGTTTCCAGTATTGCAGGATGAATTAATTGCCTACAGCGGAAACAGCGGCAGCTCAGGCGGACCGCACCTCCATTTCGAAATCAGGGATACACAAACGGAAGAACCGCTGAATCCGTTGCAGTACCGTTTTGATGTTACCGATAATACCCCGCCGAAAATATTTGCGCTGGAAGTTGCGCCGTTATCGAATCCGTCGCACGTAAATTATTCTTCTGACAAACAGGTTTTTCCAATCGTTTTTTACGATGGCAAATATCATTTGAAAGAAAATCCGGTTATCCCGGTTTACGGGGAAATTGGGTTTGCCATTGAAGCCAACGATTATTTTGACGGTACCTGGAATAAATGCGGAATTTTTTCCATTACTCTGTTTATTGATGGCGAGATGTATTTTCAGTCAAAAATCGAGCGGTTTTCATTTGCAGAGTCGAAGGCAGTTAACAGTTACATTGATTACGAAGAATACGTGGAACATGGTCGCCGTTTTCAGAAAACCTGGCGCGACCCCGGAAACCAACTGGAGATTTACGATTATTTGAGAAATGAAGGTGTTTTCAAAGTACGCGATGGCAATCCGCACCTGGTGAAAATTGAAGTGGACGATGTGTACGGAAACCGTTCAATCCTGGAATTCAGGGTTAACAGCAAGTATAAAAAAATGGAACTGCCGGAAGAAAAAATGGTTGCTTTTTTTAATTATGACAAACCGAATGAATATCAATCAGAAAATTTTAAAATAGAAATTCCCGCGGGTTCCCTTTATAAAAATTTGAAGTTCAATTATCAGGAAAAAAAGGCAAAAGGTTTCTATTCCGGTTTGCACATCATTCACAGCGAAAAAGTTCCGCTCCACAACAATGCCGAAGTAAAAATTAAAGCTGAAAATTTACCCGAACGACTTCAGTCAAAAGTTTTACTTGCAGATGTGGATACTGTTTCCGGACGAGCCGGCGCTGCAGGGGGCGAATTTTACGAGGGTTGGGTTGTAGCATCTATCCGGTCTTTCGGAAATTATGCATTAGCAGTCGATACGATCCCCCCGCGGGTTGTACCACTGAGTATTGCATCGAATTCGAGGCTTACAGAGCCGGATCGGATTCGGTTCAAAATTACAGACGATTTCTCGGGAATAAAAAAATACGAAGGGTTCATCGACGGCAAATGGGCGCTTTTTGAATACGAGGCAAAATATAATTTAATCACCCATTATTTCGACCCCCAGCGTTTTAAACTGCCCGGAAGGCATGATTTTCAGCTCATTGTAACAGATTATAAAAATAATACCACCACGTATGAAGCCTCTTTCCGGAAATAAATACCGGGTTATTGGAGCAATGTCGGGAACTTCGCTCGATGGTCTGGATTTGGCTGCTGTTGAATTTCAGTTAACAAACGGCAGCTGGAAATTCACCCTGCTCCAGGCCGCAACAATTGAATATCCAAGCTATTGGCATAACAAACTAAAGTACGCCCATCAACTTTCAGGAGAAGAATTATTAAAACTTCATGTGGAATACGGAATCTGGACCGGCAGGATGATTCGCAGGTTTATTGATGAAAATAATTTTAAACCGCAGTTCATCGGTTCGCACGGGCACACCATTTTTCATCAGCCGGAAAATGGCTTTACATTTCAGTTGGGAAATGGATTTTCCATTGCGGCAGAAACGGGTGTGACTACGGTTGCCGATTTCCGTTCAGGCGATGTTGCTTTGGGCGGACAAGGTGCGCCGCTGGTTCCCGCCGGTGACCGGTTGTTGTTTTCTGAATATATGTACTGCCTGAATTTAGGGGGATTTGCCAATGTTTCGTTTGAAGAAAACAACCGCCGCATCGCTTTTGATATTTGTCCTGTGAATTTCGTATTAAATCGTTTTGCTGAAAAAAAGGGATTACCGTTTGATAAAGATGGCGAATTTGGGAAAAAAGGCAAAGTTCAAAAAGATCTGTTGCGATGCCTGAACGAAGTTCCCTTTTATCGACAGCCGCCGCCAAAATCGCTCGGGCGGGAATGGGTGGAAACGATTTTTACACGCGAGTTACAGGCTTCGAAAATTTCTGTAGAAGACAAACTAAGAACCGTTTATGAACACATAGCAATTCAGGTTTCCGCGCATTTAAAAAAAGGGAAAGTGCTGGTAACCGGGGGCGGCACGTTCAATCATTTTTTGATGCAACTAATTAAAAACTACGCAAATGCAGAGATAATCATTCCTTCAGAAGAAATAGTGAATTACAAGGAAGCGTTGACTTTTGCATTTTTGGGATTACTGAGGGTTAATGAACGAATAAATTGTTTTGGTTCAGTTACCGGCGCTGTAAAAGACAGCAGTAGCGGGGTAATTTTTCGCATTTAAACGCCAAGGCATTCGATGAAAAAGAACTCGCCAACAGAAAAAAAAGCTAATGAATCCACGATCTAATGAACTCAAAAGGGGTGTACGACAAATTCCATATTTTTATGCGCTTTCGGAAAAACGGATCTTTTACACCGTGGCTTCAGCCTGGTGAACAGAGATATCAAAAGCAAAAGGGCTTTAGCCATTAAGAGAATTAAATGCTAAAGCCGAAAAAGACTCCGAAAAGGTTAAACACCGGGCTAAAGCGCCGGTGTAAAAAATGTTTATTCGATGGTTTATCGTGAAATTTGTCGTAACCCACTCAAAAGTATTGGTATTACTTAATCGTAGAAAATCTATAAATTTTCCGGGTTAAATTCACCCGGCCGTTCAAAACTACAATTCGTTTCAGGGATTTTCGTTTGCTTAAAAACGGAATTAGTTATATTTGCTTCTCCGAAAAAAAATAAAACAGAAATAATAATGAAGAAAAGAACTTTAGTAAGCGGAATACTTATTTTGGTATTCCTGGTCACCAATTATCAGGTTTCAAATGGTTGTACCAATTTTTTAATTTCGAAGGGGGCAACTGCCGATGGTTCAACCTTTATCACCTACGCTGCCGACTCTCATACGTTGTACGGCGAATTATACTTTTTTCCGGCACAGGATTATGCGTCCGGCGCCCTGCGCGATATTTACGAATGGGATACGGGAAAGTTCCTCGGACAAATCCCTGAACCGGCACATACATACCGTGTAGTTGGAAATATGAACGAATTTCAGGTAGCCATTGGCGAGACCACCTTTGGCGGCCGCAGCGAATTAGCCACACAAACCGGCGCAGTTATGGATTACGGGAGCCTGATGTACGTGGCGCTTCAACGGTCGAAAACCGCCCGCGAAGCTATAAAAGTGATGACCGATCTTGTTGAAGAATATGGATATTACAGTTCCGGAGAATCATTTTCACTAGCCGACCCCGAAGAAGTTTGGATACTGGAAATGATTGGTAAAGGAGAAGGCGAAAAAGGTGCTGTTTGGGTAGCGGCCCGGGTCCCCGACGGGTACATCAGCGGCCACGCCAACCAGGCGCGGATCACCACTTTTCCGTTAAATGATTCCGATAATTACCTATATTCCAAAGATGTTATTTCCTTTGCACGCGAAAAAGGCTGGTTTACAGGTAAAAACAGCGAATTCAGTTTTTCCGACATTTACGCTCCGGTTGATTTTGGCGGCGCACGTTTTTGCGATGCACGGGTTTGGGCAGGATTTAATAAAGTTGCCGGCGGAATGGAAAAATATGCCGATTATGCAAAAGGTTTAATTGAACATTCCGGTGAAAATAATTATCCGTCGAACCGTTTGCCGTTGTGGGTTAAACCCGATAAAAAACTGACTGCACAGGATGTAATGGGCATGATGCGCGATCATTTTGAAGGAACCGACCTGGATATGACAAAAGACCTGGGTGCAGGCCCTTACGCTTTGCCTTACCGATGGAGAGGCTTAACCTGGAGTGTCGATTCAGTGGAATACTGCAATGAAAGGGCTATTTCAACTCAACAAACCGGGTTTTCGTTTGTGGCCCAGTGCCGCAACTGGCTGCCCAACCCCATTGGCGGAATCCTCTGGTTCGGTGTTGACGATACATACAGCACCTGCTATGCACCCATATATTGCGGAATCGATAAAGTTCCGGAAAGTTTAGCGGTTGGCAACGGCGATATGCTCACATACAGCGAAACATCTGCGTTCTGGGCCTTCAACTTTGTATCCAATTTCGCCTATTTGCGTTACGACAGCATGATTACCGATATTCAGAAAGTACAGCGTGAACTCGAAAATAAATTTGTTTCTTTTATTCCGGCAGTAGATAAAGCAGCCGAAAACCTTTATCATAATTCCAGTGAAGAAACGGCACGGAAATTTCTAACCGAATTTTCAGTAAATGAAGCCAACAACATGACCAAAACCTGGAAGAACCTGGGGCGTTACCTGTTGGTAAAATACATGGATGGGAATATAAAAGTTGAAAAAGACGGGCAATTTGAACGCACTGAATCCGGATTGGCTGTATTTCCGGAGCAAACCGGCTATCCCGAGTGGTGGTACGAAGCCATCGTAAAGAGTAGTGGCGATAAATTTAAAGTTATCGGCAGCGCCGGTCATTGAGCAAAGAAAGGGATGCAGGGCGAAAAGTGTAAAGGACCGGAGCACGACGGATTATTTTATTGAAATTACCATTGCATAACCACTTGTGTTATTGAAAAAAATGCTATTTTTGCGCCGGTTTTTAAGCAATCTCTTATCTGTAAAAAGTACGGATTACATTGCCAACATTAATTAAAATTTGCTGAAATGGACTTAATAAAATTAGTTGAAGACGAATTTGCGGTAAAGCACGAACATCCTAAATTCGGTGCAGGAGATACCATAACCGTTAGTTATAAAATCCGGGAAGGTAACAAAGAGAGGATTCAGAACTACCGCGGAGTTGTAATACAAATTCGCGGAAAAGAACACAACAAAACATTTACTGTACGGAAAATATCGGGTAACATTGGAGTTGAAAGAATATTTCCTGTAGATTCACCTTTCATTGAAAGTATTGAAGTGAACAAACATGGTAAAGTTCGCCGGAGAAGGTTGTTTTACCTGCGCAAATTAACCGGTAAAAAAGCCCGTATTAAGGAAAAAAGATTCTAAAAAAGTTTCCGTAAATCATACAAAAGGTCTCTGCAAAGGGGCCTTTTTTTTATCGCAAAAGTCAACAACCCTAAAACAATTTCTTTAAAAATAAACACAGCCGGTGATAAATATAATTTTTCACTGGTGAGCTGGCGCCCGCGGAATATTTTAATTAATAAAATAAGTTGGAACACAATTATTTTTCTTACTGAAAATGAAAGCTTGCCCCTAAATCCCCTCAAGGGGACTTTGAAGAGTCCATTGATTTTCAGCAAGTTCCCCCCGAGGGGTCAGGGGTAAAGAAGTTGAAAATCAATTTAATGGCTAAAGCCTGTTTTTCGTGCTCCAAAATTAACCCCCGGCTTAAGCCGGGGGCAATATAACCCTTGTACAGAAGGGCTTTAGCCGTTAATATATTATTTAATCGGACACCAGTGATAATTTTTAAGACTTCCGGAAATCTTATTTGCTCAGGTGCAAAGGGAAATAAAATAATTCCTTAAATTTGGTTGGTCGTTGAAAAAACGAACACAGAATCATGATAGATATCCTTGCCGGAGAAACAAAATATGGACGGGACCGGCAACAAATGACAATAATACAGAACCGAATTAAATTAATCTAAAAATAGAAATAACTAACTGAAAACCAGTTTTCTGTTTCGAGTAATTGTTATGGAGAAAGAAAAAGCAAGAAAAATTTTAACCCTGTCGATTACAAACCTCGAAAAAAGAAATGAAGGTGTAACACAGGGCGATATTCACGCAGAAATTATCAACAATGCGTGTTTGGCTATTATCCGAAACCAAAATGAAAAAATTGGCAAAGGAAGCAGCTTCAGAGATATGCTGATGGGTGCAATTAACTCCACACAGGATCATAAATCAATTGCCAATGCTTTTATTGAAGCGGCCCGGGAACTTCTTCCGGAATATTTCGATGAAGATGATGAAATGATTGTAATCCGCGGGATTGAACAAAACCTGGAATGGGGAGGCATCTGGAAGTTCCTCATCGGCTATTTTCGGGAAAACCATGGTATAAACATCGATAAAGGCGAAACCACGCCTGTATTATTTTTTTCGACCCGGGAAGAAAAATATGAAGATGGCATCCTTATTTCAGATACAGAAGTGAACAAAACTGTTTCGCTTAATTTTTCGGAAAATTTCGAAGAATTGCTTGTTTCCATCGAAAAAGAATTACCCCCACAAAACGCAGTTTTAATTGCAAGGGAAGAAAATGTTTTACAGTATCGAAACGACAACCTAAACTACACATTTACCGTTACATACGACGATTATGAGGAAGTTGAAACGTTTCGGTTTGAAAAGGATACCGAACATACCGAAACCATTTACTTCGAATAGGTAATTTAAAGTATTTCAGCTCTGGATTTGAAAAAAAACAGCGGCGCCGAATGAATCCATCCATCAAAGATTGAGCAATTCTTCGGCGGTTTTCCGGGTATTATCCGACAGGTTCTCACCACCTACCATTTTTGCAAGTTCTTCAATTCGTTCATTTTCATTCAGCAATTTAATGGACGTAAACGTTTTATTCCCGGTTTCGTATTTATATACCTGAAAATGTGCATCGCCTTTGGCAGCAATTTGCGGAAGGTGAGTGATGTTGATGATTTGCACCGAAGAAGAAAATGCTTTAAGAATGGCTCCCATTTTTAATGCAATTTCTCCGGATATTCCTGAATCAATTTCGTCGAATATAACAGTTGGCAATGCTTTTGAATTCCGAAGCAGGTTCTTGATGGCCAGCATTAGGCGGGAGATTTCACCGCCCGAGGCTATTTTGGAAATTTCAGCAGGCGCCGTGTCTACATTGGCGCTGAACAGAAATTCTACCGCATCTTTGCCATTCGGGCCAAATTCGGGCAACTGCCGTTGTTCTATTTTTAACCGCGCTTTTGGCATTCCGAGCTGTCGCAAATCGTCCACCACCGCTTTTTCAATCTTTTCAAAAAAACGTTTCCGGTGCTTACTTAAATCGTCTGCCAATTTCTCCAGTTCTGCCTCACATCCTTTTTGACGCTTTGCAGTTGTTTCCAACTCTGTTTCAAAATCAGCTACCTGATTTATTTTTTCTTCAAATGAATTTTTTAGTTCCAGCAATTCGCCAACAGTTGTGGCATGGTGTTTTTGCTGAAGGTTGTAAATCAGGTTCAACCGGTCGTTGACCACTTCAACCCGCTGCGGATCGTGTTCCATGTTTTCAGCCAGCCGCAACGTTTCATCCAGAATATCTTTCAATTCCAAAAAACTGCTCTGCATCCGTTCTGCCAGCGAAGGGATTTCAGAAACATAATCTTTGATATTCTCAAAGAGCCGGATACTTTCCTTTATATTTTGAATGGAGGAATTTTGGTCGCTGTCGAGCAACTCCTGCACCTGCATCAGCGCCGTTTTTATTTCTTCGGTATGAGTGAGTTTTTCCAGTTCGTTTTCCAGGTCTTCCTGTTCGTCCGCCTGCAGGTTTGCCGCGTTTAACTGGTCGAACTGAAACTGGAAATAATCCAAATCGGCATTCGCTTTTTCCGCTTTTTGGCGAAGTTCGTCCAGCTTCTTTTTCAGCATTAAAAATTCGCCGTAGCTTTTTTTATAATCGTTCAGAAGATTTTTGGCTCCCGAAACGGTATCCACCAAATCGAGCTGGAACTTCTGGTTACTCAATTCCAGGTTTTGATGCTGCGAGTGAATATCGATGAGTTTCAAGCCAATTTCGCGTAATGTTTTCAGGTTTACCGGCGTATCGTTCACAAATGCCCTCGATTTTCCGGCGGGTGTGATTTCTCGTCGCAGAATGGTTATTTCGTCATAATCGAGATCATTTTCAGTAAAAAAAATTCCAAGATTGTAATTTTTGACGTTGAAAATTCCTTCGACAATGCATTTTTCATCCTTATTTTTTAAAACCGACAAATCAGCGCGATTTCCGGTAATTAAACCAAGTGCGCCCAATATAATCGATTTCCCCGCCCCTGTTTCGCCGGTAACAGAATTCAACCCGCTGTGAAATTCCACAGCGAGTTCATTAATAATGGCATAATTGGAAACGGTTAATTTAGTGAGCATAAAATCTGGTTTAAAATCCTTCGTTTTCGGTAATTTTCGCGTATTTACTTCCGTTTGACGGATCAACTTCATTCAATATGGTAACGACCCTGTTTCGTTCGTCGGGGAACGATTTTGAAAAAACGTTCACCAGTTCATCGGATTTTGCATCGAAGAAAATCTGCAGGATGTAAACCGAAGGCCGGCGACGAAAAACCTTCTGAATATCACGAAGGGATTCAGCTATCGCAGCCCGGCCATCTTCTGGTTTTTCCGCCATTAAATCGAGACCGTTCCGGTGGTAGTTGTACAGGCACGAACGAAAATCGGTGTACGACTTGTTCAATATATTTTCCACCAGCCAGTAACGGTTTCGCTCGCTTTCGAACGACTTCCAGCCTTTTTCTTTTGCGTTCTGCGAATTGTTTACGATAGCTTGTGCTTTTTCAAAATAGGGTGTTCCGCCTTCCGGCGAAAACGTATCGTAATCGAACCCCAAAATCATATAAGCATAATAAGCCAAAATATTCGTCAGGTTATCGCGATTGGAAGTTTCATTAAATTCAAGCGACTGAAATTCAACATAACGACACTGAAAATCATTGTCTTTTATATTGAGCACCGTACTTTCGTAACTTGAATTAAAAACAGGACGCGTATACTGCACCTGGACAGAACCTTTAAATTCATCGGCGGAAATTTGCTCATCGAGGCGGATGAGGATGTTGCACCGGATCCTTTCATCGTAAGTAAAAACGTGTTCGGTCCATTTCCGGTTGTTCATGAACTCGTAAATATCCGATTGCATGGTACGAAAAAGCTGCGGGTTTGCGCCTTGTATTTTTTGCGCCGAAACAGTTACGTTGCAACGCAATTCCTGTGCATTTAGCGCTACGCCGGAAAGGAAAACAAAACCGATCGCTATTAAAAATTTCTTCATAATATTTCCTTAAGCAGGATAAAATTAAAAATTTCAAGGGAAATGCTACCGCTTATTTGCCGGTTAACGATACAATCTTATCAACAATATCAGCCGCCACTTCCGCTTTACTTTTTAACTCAAAAGATTGCAGATTATTGTACTTGTCCAAAATCGTGATTTTATTGGTATCGGTTTGAAAGCCTGCTCCTTTGTCATTAAGGGAGTTTAACACAATAAAGTCGAAATTCTTTTTTGCGAGTTTTTTACGGGCATTCTCCAGCTCGTTATTTGTTTCGAGTGCGAAACCAGCCAGAAGTTGCCCGCTTTTTTTCAGGAGGCCCAGTTTTGCCGCGATGTCTTTTGTAGGCTTCATCTCAAGGCGCCAGTTTTCATCTCCGCGTTTTGTTTTTACTTTTTCAGGTGCAACAGGCGTAAAATCGGCCACTGCGGCAGACATCACCGCACCGTCGCACTGAGGAAACCAGCAGGTGCAGGCGCGGTACATTTCCTCTGCCGATTCAGTCTTGATCAATTTAATATCTTTTGTTTTGGTTGAAATTGAAACGGGTCCCGAAATAAGAATTACCGAAGCGCCTTGTTTTGCCAGCTCCTCGGCAATGGCATAACCCATTTTTCCTGACGAGTAATTTCCAATAAAACGAACGGGGTCTATTTTTTCAAATGTTGGTCCTGCTGTAACCAGGAAGGTTTTATTCAGCAGTTTTTTTTTTGGCTGAAAAAATCAACCAGTAACTCAACAATATTTTCCGGCTCCTCCATACGGCCTTTCCCTTCGAGGCCGCTGGCCAGTTCTCCCTCAGCCGGCTCAATAATGTGGTGGCCAAATCCTTTCAGTGTATCGATATTTTTTTGTGTAGCAGGATGTGCAAACATGTCCAGGTCCATTGCCGGCGCAATAAATACCGGGCATTTTGCGGAGAGATAAACCGAAATTAGCAAGTTGTCAGCAATACCGCTGGCCATTTTGGCGAGTGTAGTGGCGGTAGCCGGAGCAACGAGTACAGCATCAGCCCATAATCCCAAATCTACATGGCTGTGCCAGTTTCCATCCGATGAACCAAAAAATTCGCTTAATACCGGTTTCCCCGATAAGGCGGAAAGGGTAACCGGAGTGATAAATTCTTTTCCCGCGGGTGTAATAACCACCTGAACTTCAGCTCCTTCTTTTATTAGAAGGCGCAAAAGAAAAGCTGCTTTATAAGCAGCTATGCTTCCGGTTATTCCTAAAACTATTTTTTTACCGTTAAGCCGCATCGGCTTTCAGTTTAAATTCCTTTTTTACTTTCGCGCGAAGGGTTCCTGTGGTAAATCTGACCTTCCTTCAACTCTTCAAAAGCAATCAACGAAGGTTTTGGCAACCGTTCGTAGAACTTCGAGATTTCAATTTGTTCCCGGTTTTCGAAGATTTCCTCGAGGTTATCGGAATATGACGCAAATTCCTGCAGTTTCTGGTTCAGTTCTTCTTTGAGCTCAGAAGAAATCTGGTTTGCCCGTTTCGCCAGAATCATTACGGTTTCGTAAATATTTCCCGTTTCTTCGGTTAAAACTTCCAAATCGCGGGGAATGGTTGTTTGTGCTGCTTTTGTTTTCTTGTAATCCATTTTCTAATTTATATTTGTTTCTCCTTCAGAATAATTCAACAATTTGGCGGTTGTTTCATAAAATTTGTCTGCTTCTTTCCGGTGTCCGCTTTCCGGAAATTCATCCACAAAGGTAAAATATTCATCGAGCGCATTCGACAGCCGTTCTTCCTTTTTTTCCTGCACACTGTTGATAGCCAGTAAATATTTCGATTTCAGCAACATAAACATTAAATCTTCGCGATAGCGCGAATCAGGATAATCTTGAAGACTATTTCCGATGGCTACCACTGCGGCTTTGTAATTCTCGAAATCGTAATACAGCTTTGCGTTCAGGTACGACTTATAAACCAGCTTATTCTGCAATTCGTCGATTAGCCGGTTTGCCTCTTCTACCCTTTCGCTGCGTGGAAAAAGGTTGATATATAATTGTAATGCTTCGATTGCTTCTTTGGTAACCGTTTGGTCAAGCCGTGGTTTTGGCGACAACAGATACGACGTATATCCTACCATAAATTGTGCTTCCTCCAGATACTCGCTGGTTGGAAATTCCTTGATCAGCGATTTGAAATAGTGGTTTGCCAGCAGGTAATCTTTCTGACCGATTAAGCTTTTCGCATAAAAATAATAAATTTTATCGGCGCGGCTGGTCCCCCTGTAAATGTTTACCAACTCATTGAACAGTGCGCCTGCTTTTACGTATTCACCATCTTCGTAATATTCAACCGCCTTTTTATACTTGAATTCGTAATCGGTGCTTTTCAGTATCTTATTGTATTCGCCGCATGAACTCAGCACCAATACGAGTACCGATAATATCAGGCTGAAATTTCTCATTTTTATTAACATGTTGCAAAAATATACTTTTTTTACTAATGGCGAACTTCAGAATTCTTAAAAATTAACAGCTACTTTTTGTTAGAACTGTTGCTTAGTAATTCATTTTGAGTTTCATACCTTAAACACTTCTGTTTTTGAAAGGTTGAAATTAATGAACTTCAAACGAATAAAAGGAGGATATTAGTATAATTTAACACATTTGCCAAAGATTTAAAAAAGTTTACATTTGCAATCAAATACTTAAACTTTCGAATCGTGGATATATTTGAAAAATTCAGAGCAAACCAGGGTGAAATTGGCAGACACATGAATAAAATTCATGGCTATTTTGCTTTTCCGAAATTGGAAGGAGAAATTGATGCCCGGATGAAATTCAGGGGTAAAGAAGTTTTAACGTGGAGTTTGAACAATTATTTGGGATTGGGCAACCATCCGGAAGTACGAAAAACCGATGCCGAAGCGGCAAAACAATATGGATTGGCTTATCCGATGGGGGCCCGCATGATGTCGGGCCAAACGGTTAAACATGAACAACTGGAGCGCGAGCTGGCCTCTTTTGTTGGCAAAGAAGATACATTTCTGCTCAATTACGGTTACCAGGGAATGGTATCCATTATTGATGCGGTTTGCGGCCGGAACGATGTTATTGTATATGACTCCGAAGCTCATGCCTGCATCCTCGACGGGGTTCGGCTGCACATGGGTAAACGGTTTGTATATCCGCACAACAATATGGAAAACCTGCGGAAACAGCTGGAACGGGCAACAAAGCTCGCCGAAAAACAAAAAGGCGGGATTCTCGTAATTACCGAAGGGGTTTTTGGTATGTCGGGCGATTTGGGCAAGCTTGATGAAATTGCTGCGTTGAAAAAAGAATTCAATTTCAGATTATTGGTTGACGATGCACATGGTTTTGGCGTGATGGGCAAATCGGGAGCCGGTACTCCGGAATTTTTCGGCGTGGCCGATCAGGTGGATTTGCATTTCGGAACGTTTGCCAAAGCCATGGCCGGAATCGGTGGATTTGTGGCATGCGATACGGATGTATGTTATTTCCTGCGCTACAACATGCGCTCACAAACCTATGCCAAATCGTTGCCCATGCCAATGGTTATCGGGGCTTTAAAGAGGCTCGAAATGATCCGCACAATGCCGGAGCTGAGAGAAAATCTGTGGAAGGTTGTAAATGCTTTGCAGGAAGGGCTGAAAGAATCAGGTTTCGATTTGGGACGCACCAACTCCCCTGTTACTCCGGTTTACATGAAAGGAGGCGAAGCGGAAGCAACGCACCTGGTTTACGATCTTCGCGAAAACTGGGGCGTTTTCTGTTCCATGGTGGTGTACCCGGTAATACCGAAGGGCGAAATTATTTTGCGGCTGATTCCAACTGCAATGCATAACCTTAACGATGTGGAATATACATTGAAAGCATTTAATGCAATTAAGGAAAAACTGGAATCGGGCAAATATTCGAAAACTGAATTCGCGCACGTTGAAGTGGATATGTAATCAGAAATTTTCTTTCCATCCACGGACGGCAAAATTAACGTATAGTTCAGGTTCACAATGAATAAAAAAAGGGAAAAATTTTTCCCTTTTTTTATTCCGGATTTCGAACAAAGCAAAAAGAAGCAGGACGTTTCGCCTGCTTTCATTATTTTAATTTCGTTTTTCAGCTATTTTTTTCCGACAAATATTTTTCGGCGTCCATTGCTGCTTTACAACCCGAGCCGGCTGCTGTTACTGCCTGGCGGTAATAGGAATCCATCACATCGCCACAGGCAAAAACTCCGGGCACATTGGTTTTTGAAGAACCGGGAATGGTGTTGATGTAACCAACATTGTCGGTTTCAACAAACTTTCTGAAGATTTCAGAATTCGGTGTATGTCCGATACCAAGAAAAAAACCGTCGATTTTAATCTGCACATTTTCTTCGTCTTCTTCGCCCAGATTTTTTACAAGATTAGCTCCTTCCACCACATTGTTTTCGCCAAAAAGACCTTTAACCTGGTGTTTCCACAGTATCTCGATATTCGGCGTTTTTTTCACCCGGTCGGCCATTACCCGGGAAGCGCGCAACACATCGCGCCGAACGATCATGTATACTTTCCGGCAAAGTCCGGCAAGGTAAAGTGATTCCTCGCATGCCGTATCGCCACCGCCGACCACGGCAACATCTTTTCCTTTATAAAAGAACCCGTCGCAGGTGGCACAGGCCGAAACTCCGCCTCCGGCGTATTTCTTCTCATCGTCGAGTCCCAGATATTTTGCAGTAGCGCCCGTGGCAATGATTACCGTTTCGGCCTCAATTACTTTTTTATCGTCAATCCACACTTTATGAAATCCGCCCGAGAAATCGGCCAATGTTGCCATTCCCCAGCGAATATCGGTTCCAAAACGTTCCGCCTGTTTTTTAAAATCTTCCATCATCACCGGTCCTGTTACACCTTCGGGATATCCCGGATAATTTTCGACTTCGGTAGTTGTGGTCAACTGACCTCCAGGCTGGAGACCTTCGTACATTACCGGGTTTAAATTGGCCCGTGCAGCGTAAATAGCCGCGGTGTAACCTGCGGGCCCCGATCCGATAATCAAGCATTTCACCCTTTCAACATCGGTAGGTTCCGATGTTTTATTCTCATTATTATCTTCTATTTCAAGTGGTTTAAACATATCAGTAATTTTTTTGCAAACAAAAGTATAAAACATTTAAGATTGTTGGTAAAAAAAACAATTGATAAAAACGAAACCAGCATTGAATGAATCTATTGAAATCCCGGTGATTTGAACTAAAACCTAATCACAGCGCGCTTTTCAATTGAAACGAACGTGTTTGTGATCATAATTCAGTCTTACTTTTTGAAAGGAAAATTGTTAACAAATATTTAAATATATATATTTCTGTATATTTGCAACAAAAATATAAATAGCACAAAAAAAATGGAATTCAAAAAATTGGAAATTCAGTCCGAACAAAACTGGTTTAAAAGGAGCATCTGGTCTGCACACGGAAAAAAAACGCTTCTTTATATCCTACTCGGCGCCGTGGCCGGGTTTGTTATCTATCTTTTAACCGAAGAAAACCAGCTGACAAATTTGAGCTGGAATGATGTTTTACCAAATGTCGCCATTGGCGCTTTTTTCGGATTCTTTATTACCAACAGTCCCTGCGCCAGGAATAAATGTTAACTGAAGTTGCCAGGCCGTCAGTAAATTTTGAAAAAATCCATCAATTTACTGTTCGGCAGTAATCTTCAATAACAGTACGAGGAGCGACTCAAATATTTCTCCATTAAAAAGCTATTACTGCGACAAAAGTGCGACAAGAGCACAAAAAAAGACCTGCATTCGATTTTGCAAGTCTTTTACTTTCAATTGTCGGGGTGACAAGATTTGAACTTGCGACCCCTCGCCCCCCAGACGAGTGCGCTACCAGGCTGCGCCACACCCCGATTTTTTGTGCCTGCAAATGTAACGCTTGAAATTTGTATTGCAAAACTTTTCTCCGATTTTGTAAAACCGGAGTTCGCTGTCCATCTGAATTATAAAGGCAGTAAAATAAAAGCGCCGAAAATATTGAAAATTTCCGGCACTTTTCGGCTGCAAAGCCTGACAAAGAAACGAACTTTTCAATTCATGCGCTAAATGCGGGTTGTTTCAACTTTTCCCTGGTGTGTTTGATGGCTTCCAAATGCAATTTATTTGCATTAACAGGAAGGGAACTTTTATCGTCAGTCGGATAATTTAACAATGTCAATAAGTCGCCGGCCATTTCCACAACCGATTCTTTCTGACTGTTGTTCAAAACATGAATCCACTGCATTCGTTTTCCTTTTTTTACATGTGTGGGATCTTTCTTTCTCATTTCCTGAAAACTAACCGGCTGCTTTAATTCATCCATCTCTTTTTCAGAAAATTCGAAACCAAGATAGCGAACCAGATCAAAAACCGTTCTTTCGAAATTCCCGAGCAAGTTTTCGTATGCTATAAAATGAACCGGAAAATCTTCTTTAAAAAGCAGGTAATCGGTTACATGCCAGATCCAGCGGTGGATCATTTCCGGAAAATGATTGGCGAGGTAACTTTCGAACGACCTTTCCCCGTGTGGGTAATATTTCAACATATACGGCGTAAAAGCAAATCTTGCTGCCGAAACGGCCACATCGCGCGGGTCGCGGTAAATGTAAACCAGTTTGTTGAAGTGCTTTAAAACAAATTGCGTATTGTCACAAACTTCGGAATGTGTCCAAACATGGTTTGTTTCATTAACATAATTTTCAAGGTCGGCAATTGGTTCGCGCACCACCGAACTAATCCGGTAATAACACTGCCGGTCTTCAATATCCATCATATCAATTCCGGCCTGACGGCTGTTGCTTAAATCCCAAAACCTGGCTTTTTGATATACCGGTTGATTTTTGATAAAACTTCGCGACGGTACACCTTTTATTTCGTAAATATGCTGAATGATAGTATATAACCAGTAATTTCCCGACTTCGGCGCGCCGATTTGCAAAAGTTTTAAATCCATTTTTAATTGTTATTTAAAATGAGCGGGATAAATGATCCCTTTAAAAATTCAATGAGAATTAACGGTTTACCAGTTTAAAGAAACGGCTTTCTTTCCCGTCTTTGGTTTTTTCCTGGTAAAGAAATGCCAGTTTTTTCTCTTCAAACGTTTCGAAAAAGGTGTCCCAATCAGTTTCTTTCAGGTTGTTATCTGAGTCGTCCGAAAACTGGATGCGCAGCAAACCAGCCGGGTCTTCATTATTTTCAGTTCCGGAAACGATCGCCGGTTTACCGCCGCGTTTTTCCACCCAGGATTTTATTTCCTGATGATTTGTAGTTGTTTTGGATTCTGACATTTTTTACAAAATTTAAGTTCTACATTTCAACTGTCAGCATGAGGTCAGTCAAAATCCATTCCTTTGTTTTTTCACCACAATTTTAAGTTTTTTCGCCTGTTGGTCTAACATGAAAATATTGCTGCACAGCGCTCTAAATCGGCGTTTGCAAAGGAATGCAGCAAATCCCTGAAATAAACCAAAGCTTTTAAAATGTTGATTTTTCTGTTGAAATTCAGCAACATCAGTGTGTATAGATTCCTCAAACCTGAATCAAAGTGGTTTACTTATTGGGTTTTGTTCTTCCTATCGGATTGACGTTGTCAGGTTCTGCGAACGCTGACAAGGTCTTTGCTACTGGTAACCTGTCGTACACTTAATGACATTGAAACCCGAATGCTGAATTACACAACCGGAAAACAGGTGAAGTTATTTCTGCAGTATGTTATTTATTACTAAAAAGGTAAGCTGGTTCGTCTTCCGGGTTACCCTGACGTGCGAAAAGCGAATTGAACTTTTTTCGCCCATTGTTTCTTATTATAATGAAATTATTTGTTGAATACCTCATGACAGACAACAATCAGAAAGCACCTGCAAAACAAAGTAAATGGCCGCTTATTATCAGCGGATTAATTATTGCGGGTGTTTTGGCGTCCTATTTTTTACTACCCGGCGTAAAACATTTTTTCACTGAAGCATACAATACCCTTACCAGCGAAAACGAACAAAAGATATCGAATTGGGTTGGCCAACTTGGATTTTGGGGACCGTTTTTTATCATTGTTGCCATGTCGGTACAAATGTTCCTGATTGTTGTGCCATCGCCATTGTTAATAGTAGTTTCCGTGTTGGCTTACGGCCCCTATTGGGGATCGTTAATTTCTGTTGCTGCCGTTGCACTGGCTTCTACCATCGGATATTTCATTGGCCGGTATTTGGGAATTGCAGTCATCGACCGGTTAATTGGCCATAAAAAAGAACAGCAGATTGAATTCTACGTGGAACGATATGGATTCTGGGCGGTGGTAATCACGCGGTTGGCCCCCGTCCTGTCGAATGATGCCATAAGTTTTGTTGGTGGAATCCTGGGCATGAACTACTGGAAATTTATTGGCGCCACTTTGGGTGGAATCATTCCGCTTACGGTTTTGATAGCCTACTTTGGCGAAAATAACCACCGGCTGAAGGTTGGATTAATTGTGGTTTCGGCAGTGAGCCTTGTTTTTCTGATTGTATATATTATTTACGACCGCAGGAAAAACCCGGCAAAACAATAAATGAGCCGGCAAAACCTGTTGCCGACCCTGGAGATTATTAATAAAAATCCGAAAAAAGAATCTTAGGACTGCATGCTTTTACCGCCGTCGGGGTGCATAATCTGCCCGGTTGTGTAGGACCCGTCTTCCGATGCCAGAAATACATAAGAAGTAGCCACTTCACAAGGTTGACCGGGGCGCGCAAGCGGAACATTTTTACCAAATTTTTCCACTTCTTCCTTATCAAAAGTTGAAGGTATGAGGGGGGTCCAGATAGGGCCCGGGGCCACTCCGTTTACCCTGATTTTACGCGGCGACACATTTTTTGCCAGCGCCCGCGTAAAGGATATGATGGCGCCGTTGGTTCCTGAATAATCGATGAACCGCGGACTGCCGCTGTACGCGGTAACACTCGTTGTATTGATGATGCTGTCGCCTTCTTCCATTTGTTCCAAAACCGGCAGCGTAAAATAATACATGGCGAAAATGTTGGTTTGATACGTTTTTTCCATCAAATCCAAATCAAGCTTTTCAGGGTCTTTTGTAGGATGTTGTTCACCGGCATGGTTTACCAAAATGTTGATGTGTTGAAATTCAGCAACGGTTTTATCAACCACTTCCCGGCAAAAGTTCCTGTCCCGGATATCGCCGCGGAATGTTAAACATTTGCGGCCTTCTTTTTCCACCAGTTCTTTGGTTTTCTTCGCATCTTCATCTTCCTCGAGGTAAACAATGGCGACATCTGCGCCCTCGCGTGCAAAATGAACAGCCACTGAACGGCCAATTCCCGAATCGCCACCGGTAATCAGGGCCACTTTGTTTTTCAGTTTATCCGAACCCTTATAATTCTCGCGAATAAAAACAGGTTGCGGGTGCATTTCACTTTCTTTTCCCGGCACCGACTGGGTTTGTCCGGTTACCTGCTCCGATGCTTTTTTATACTCTGCCATAGTTTTTCATTTTAAGATTTATTACCAAAAGCATGAAAACCATACCAAATATTGTTTTTTGCACTCCGCCCACACTAAAACACTTTAAATGAAAATATTATACTTTATCCATCAAATAATGAAGTTTGTTTTTCCGGTTTTTTTGGGTCAGATAATCCACAAATTTGTGGAACAATTTTACACCTGCCTGAAATGCGCAGCCGGAAATGTGAGCCTATATTTCATCCAGATTCAAAAAATGATCATCAGCAATGCCGTTGGTATCTTCCCAACGGAAACCGTCGTCTTCCACCAAACCCTTTAACATTCGCCGGCGTTTGTCGAGTTTACGGTAAATGGGCCCGATTTCATTTTCCGACGTATTTATAAATGTTATACCGATTTGCTCAAACGCCTCATCTTTAAAAGGCAGCGGGGGCTGTTCATCGGGAATATGAACCTTTTGTGCCGATTTCAGATAATAGGTTAACGAAGAACGCAGTTTTCGCAGTTCGCTGTTACACCCGCATTTACCAGCCGGAATGTGGTGGAGCAACAGCGTGCAAGCTTCGTCGAGCGAAGCCAGTTTCAGAATTGTATTTTCTTTTTTATCGGGATTATGAACATGATGCAAAACCGGATACGCCTCGTGGTTTTTTGCATATTTGAAGATGGAGGTAGCCAGCGATGAAAATTCACCGGACAGTCCGGAAAAGGTTTTTCCATTGTAGTGGTTGGCAAGAATTTGATAACTCGACTGGCCCAGACTGGCAATGCGCAACGTTAAAGTACCTTTTTCGATGATGTTGTTGATTACCGGCACGATGTAAGTAATGCAAATGGTAACCACAGCGAGACCTGTAAAAGAAATTACCGACGTAAATACCCGCCAGAAGTTTCCGTTGGGCTGATAATCACCCTGGCCAAGCGTGGAAAGAGTATATCCGGCAAAATATATTTTTTCAACAAATGAAGCACTTTCGCCTGTTTTTGCATTTACAACAGAATCGGCATCTGAAGAATAAATGAGGGTAAAGCCAATCCAAAACTGAAACATCCAGGCGATAACCATTGCAGCAATTATCATTAACGGCTTGTATTCCAGAAGACGGCTTTTTCCATTGTTACCCGAAATAAACCGGAACAGACTGGCAACAAAAATGGTTAATTTTTGAGTGGTAAAACCAGCGCCTTTCGGAATAAAAACGGTGATCGCAAAATCAGCTAAAGCGACGATGATAACTAAAATTCCGGGTATGAGTTGAAAATAATTCAACATGAAAAACGACTGGTTTTTTATATATCTGATTCTTTTCACCATAATATCAAATATTGTTCCTTCGGGTTTTCCATGTTAAAAAAGAGTGGTCAAACGCCGGCATGTTTAATAAATTTCACCGAAGATATAACGGATAAAATTGTGGAATTTACCACACAACAGGGAATGTTTTCTACAATTCCACCTGGACAAAAAAATCGCTGTCAGTAAAAAAAAACTGACAGTTAGTACATTAATAAAAACATCAGGTTTTGGCAGGATATTTAAAACAGAGTATCCTGTTTACATTTCATTACTCAAAGACCATCTGTAACTGGTAACGAAAATGGAAGAAATCAGATTTTACATCGAAATAGCGGCAAAAGTTATCGAATCCGCCGGCGTAATCATAATAGCCGCGGGAAGCCTTTTTTTCATCATCCGCTATTTGATTTTCCTGTTTACCACCCGGACAAAATCTTTCACCGAATTAAGGCACGAACTCGGCAAAGCTATTTTACTTGGGCTGGAGGTACTTGTTGCTGCCGATATCATTGCAACGGTTTCAACCGAGCCAACCATGACGAGCGTTTTGGTTTTGGCGATCATCGTACTGGTAAGAACCTTCCTGAGCTTTTCGCTGCAGGTGGAACTGGAAGGGCATTTTCCCTGGCAAAAGAAAGAAAAAAACGCTTAACACCAGGATAATAAGCGAGTTTGAACATTTAAAAATTAAAATATTATGAACTCAAAAAAGTACCGGAATGAATTTAAAATTTTTTTAACCAACGGAAGTGCACTTCTTGGCGCTTATGCGTTGAAACGTCTGATTGAACTGATCCTCGAAATGATTTTCGATAAAGAACCTCCCAAAAAACCCGATGAGCAAAAAGATATCGGCTGGATAGAAGCCATTGGCTGGGCGGCATTTACAGGCGCAATGGCCGGAGCGCTCAAACTGGTGGTTAAGAGAAGCACGAAAATACAACTCGATAAAATGATGTAAAAAAACAGGGCAGCTTGTTATTTGCGAACGTGTTTCCAGACCTTGTATATGATGAAAATTATCAGGAATACCACCACGAACGAGATAATAATACCGACCCAAAATCCGAAATTAAAAATATCGAGAATGAGATCGCAACCTTGTAAACTAACTAACAGGATTACAAGCAGGCTAAACAGAAAAGGTTTGTTGTTCGTTTTCATAATCATAAAGTTTATAATGTAAGGGCAATTTCCATCGCGATATTTACAAGCATTTAAGTCCAATTCAATAACAATTTTCTTAAAGGCTTGTTTAATTGAGAAATAAATACAGAAATTAACCGGAAAGAAGAAGAAATATTCAAAAAACGAACGATGAACCACGAAATTACAGACCATAACAACCACCTGCAAGCCGGAATCATGTTTCTCGGCGCTGAATTCGACATACAATTTCTTTCACCGGCAGCCGCCCGGTTTTTTGAATTACAACTTTCGGATGCCGGAAAAAATCTAAGGGATTGCCTTCCCAAAGGAAACAATACATCCGGTCTTTTCAACAATTTACAGGAAGTACTGAAAACATTGTTGCCAAATGAATTCGCCTGGAAACAAAAGGGTGAACCTGAATCATCGGTTCAACTGGTCCCTTCGCTGAACAACAGCAATGAAATTTGCGGCATTATGGTTTTTACTGAAACAGCTGCCCGCTCAATTGAAAAAAAAGGGTGGCCGAAAGAAAAAATAAGGCTGTTGTTCGATAAAATGAACAGCGGAATATTAGTGGTTGAAATAATTTACAACGACAAAGGCAAAGCAGTTGACGGATTAATTTCCATGATTAACAAAGGTTACGCGGAATTAACCGGATTACCCGAGGAACAAATTGTAGGGAAAAACCTAAGCCAGCTTTACCCGCAATTTCGTGTTGATTTGTTTCAAAAACTGGCGCATGTGGCTGAATACGGCGAAACTTTTGAATCGGTTGAGTACGTGCCGCAGTTCGACAAACACCTGAAAGTATCGGCCTATTCGTTCGAAAAAAATCAATATATTGCTATTTTCGAAGACGTTACAGAAACTGTGAGGGCTCAGGAAGCTGTAATTGAAAGCGAGGAAAAATTCAGCGGCCTGTTAAAATCAATGGTTGCCGGAATAGCAATTATTAATGTTGTTCCCGGCGAAAATGAAAAGAAAATACAGGTAATTAAAAGCGTAAATCCGGCATTTGAAAGTGTTACCGGATTGAGAAATGATGACATTTTAGGTAAAAGCCTAAGAAATGTACTGGATGAAGCGGGCATTCATGCGAATCCTCAGCTTTTCGAACCTGAAAATTCCGGAAATACTTTCGAAACAGAAATCTTTTGGCCGGAAAAAGACAGCTATCTTCGATTGGTTATTTTTCCTATAAAAAGGGGCCAGATGGCGCTAACCATTCAGGATATTTCCAAAGAAAAACATGAAATGCGTGCGAAACAGCACCTGGCATCAATAGTAGAGTCGACTGAAGATGCCATTTACAGTATTTCGTTCGATGGCACCATTCTTTCCTGGAACAAAGGCGCGGAAAGTTTATACGGTTACAAATCGTACGAAATAGTCGGCAAGAATATTTCCATGCTTTCGGTGGACGAGAAAGATTATGAGATCCATAAAAAACTCATTGACCGGGTAAAAGCAGGAACGCTGGTGAAAAATCTGGAAATAACGCAAAAAACAAGATCGGGAGCCGAAGTTCCGGTTTCGCTAACTAAATCGCCCATAAAAAATGAGCAGAATGAAGTAGTTGCCATTTCCGATATCGTGAAAGACATCAGCCAAATAAAACAACGCGAACTGGAATTAATTGAAGCCCGGCAAAAATCGGAACACGCAGCTTCGTTAAAAACGCTGTTTTTACAGAACGTTTCCCACGAAATCCGGACACCAATGAATTCAATCATCGGCTTTACCGATTTATTGAAACAACGGATTACCAATGAAAATGATCGTTCTTTTATGAATGCCATCGAAGAAAGCGGCGAACAACTGATTCACCTCATCGACGACATTCTCGATGTTTCGCGCATCGAATCAAACCAGCTTTTGGTCACGAAATCCGATTTCAACGTATCTTATTTGATGCTTCAAATTAAGGAGCAGTTCGAGGGGGTAAAGAAAAACATGAACAAAGATCATTTGGATTTACGCCTGATTTTACCCGAACAACCCGGTGATGAATACATTTATTCCGATGATTACCGTCTGAGGCAAATTTTAACCAACCTGCTGAGCAACGCCATTAAATACACCGAAAAAGGTTATGTTGAATTTGGATACAGCAGAGATAAAAGATACCTCCGCTTTTTTGTGAAAGACACCGGAGTCGGAATTCGAAAAGAATACCTCAGCCAGATTTTTGAACGATTTGAACGTGCAAATATTAATACGAAAAAAATTTTTGCCGGCACAGGCCTTGGTTTATCCATTGCCAAAGGATTGGCCGAGAAACTGGGCGGCGCCATCTGGTGTGAATCAGAAGAAGATGTGGGCAGCAGTTTCTTTTTTACTATCCCCTACATCAGCCGCCGGAACATGGAAATCAGCGAAGAAACCCAAAAAGAGGAGCTGTTGCAGGAAATACCTGATTTTTCAGGAAAAACAATTTTGATTGCCGAAGACGATCAATTCAGTTTTCAACTGATGCAGGCAATGCTGGCAGAAACACGCGCTAATGTGCTTCATGCTGAAGATGGCGGAAAAGCAGTGGAATTATTCCGAAAATCGAAAATCGACCTGGCGTTGCTTGATATCCGGCTGCCGGTAAAAAACGGGTTCGAAATCCTGAAAACCATTCGCGAACACAACAAAAACCTGCCTGTGGTTGCCCAAACTGCATTTGCAATGACCGAAGACCGGAAAGTTATTTTGGAAAGCGGTTTCGACGGTTTTCTGGTGAAACCGGTGACCAGCATTAAATTGTACCGGATAATAAAAAGTATGCTGCACATCGACAGCAAAAATTAACAGGTGTATTAACAGGTGTCCATATTTGTTATACATTCAGTGTTAACCGTAACTACAGCCATTTTCTGTATAATTAGAAAATTACAACATTTGCTTTTGTGAAAGACAATCGGCTCCTGATCCCGCATTCCGTGTTTTGACTACGTTGTTTGTCCCTGTTTATTTGACTTTCGTAAGCATTTATAACCATTCGGTTTTCCTTTTCCTGATTTTGCCGGTTCATTTTATTGATTGTGTTGATTGGCTTTTTTCTAATAACCGGAAAGTTCTAATTTTCCGCCTTATTTCGAAAATGGACGAGCTAAATTCATGATAAAAATTCTCGCGATAGATGATGACAAGCACAACCGGGTTGTCCTTGAAATATTTTTAAAAGTAGCATTCCCCAACATACAAATTACTGGCACACAGGCTGGACCGAAAGGTGTACAAACGGCCAGGGAACAAAATCCGGACGTTATTATCGTTGGCGGCTCCACCGCAAAAGCTGATGGTTTAAAAGTGTGCGAACTTCTAAAAAAGGAAGGCATTACAAAAGATATCCCGATTATTTTTACGTCTGCTTATCCTGAAAATGGCAGGCTGAAAGAACAAGCAATCCGGGCAGGTGCAGAGGGTATTTTGCCACATCCTTTTAACGAGGTTGAACTTATTTCGCAGGTCAACGCTCTGGTTAACCTTAAAAAAGCTGTTTCAGCCGCGCGTAACCAGCAGGAACTGATGGAATTTGCCGCTGGTATTTCCGCCGGGTTAACCGATGTTTCACCACAACTGATTACCGAAAAAATAGAAGAAACACTTGAGAAAACAGGCCGCCTGGCCGCTGCCGATCGGGCTTTCCTTTATTTGTTCAGGGAGAAAATCAGCCTCCGGGAAAACGCTTTCGAATGGTGCGACTCGTCCATTGAACCTGTTGCAGCAATTTCATCAGATATTCCTCTGGCACATCATTCCTGGTGGATGAACAAATTCAGAAACAACGATTACGTTTTTCTGGGCCAGCCGGAAAAAAACCCGAAAGAAAATTTCGCCGAAAACAATTTTCTGACGTCTCAAAAAATGAAATCGGTACTGGCAGTGCCGGTTTACACAGGTAAAGGGCTGGTTGGCTTCATGGGATTAAATTCGTTGGGGGAAAACCGCTGGAAAGAGTTTCACATTCAATTCATGAAAATTATTTCCAGCGCTTTATGCAGTTCTGTTATTGCAGCCAGCCGCCAAAATAAGCTGATACAAGCCAAAGAAAAAGCAGAAGAAAGCGACCGTTTGAAATCGGCATTTTTGGTGAATATGAGTCACGATATCCGAACCCCCATGAACGGAATCCTTGGTTTTGTTGATTTGTTGCGAAACCCCGAACTTTCCGGCGAAGAGCAAAAACAATATGCCGATTATGTAAAAACAAGCAGCGAACGCCTGCTAAACACGGTCAGCGATATCATAGAAATTTCGAAAATAGAATCGGGCCAGGCGCCATTAATCTATTCCATCGAAAATGCGAATGAAATTATGCATTATTTGCACCGTTCCCTGTTGCCGGAAGCGGAAGAAAAAGGCCTGACACTTATACTCGACGAAACCTGCGGAAGAGCTTCAACCGACCAAACGTTTATAAAAACCGATAAAATGAAGTTGCTGGCGGTGCTGAAAAAACTGGTGCAAAATGCCATTCAGTTTAACGAAAAAGGCGCCGTTGAACTGGCGTTTGAGGTTAAAAACGAAAACATTGTATTTTGCATCAGCGACTCGGGCCCCGAAATCGACGGCGAACGTTTTAACGCTGCATTTAACCGTTTTGCACCGGTTCATCCCGGCGTAAACGGACAGTTTGAAAATTCGGTGCTGAGCCCGGCCATCACCCGCGCATATGCTGAATTGCTGCACGGGCAAATGTGGGTGGAATCAGAAGCCGGAAAAGGCAACAATATTTACTTCTCATTGAATCACGATTCTGTTATCCCTAAAAAGTATCACCATGAAAGATGAATTGAAACACCGGCCGGTAGTTCTCGTTGCTGAAGACGACGACATCAGTTATGCTTACCTCGAGGTTTTGCTCTCGTTTGAAAACTGTGTCATTATGCGAACCACCGATGGTGAACAAACAGTGGAGACGGTAAAAAACCATCCGGAAATTGAACTGGTGCTGATGGATTTGCGCATGCCGGTTATGGACGGAATCGCAGCTACCTACGAAATACGCAGCTTTAACAAAAAGATTCCAATCATCGCGCAAACGGCATACGTTTTCGAAAGCGACCAAATTGAAGCCATCAATGCAGGTTGCAGTGAATACATTTCGAAACCCGTCCGAAAAAACGAGTTCCTGAAAAAAATAAGAAAATACCTGGATTCCTGCACCTTTGATTGCTAAACCGCTTGTTGTACCTGAACGGGTTTCAAAAAATATCCGGATGTACGCCTGTCCGTTTTTCCCTGAACAGGAAAGAATCCTGCTGAAATAACAAAATGTAAATTCATTTTCATTTATTTTGCGGTTAAACATTCTAAAACCTGAAATATGAAAATCATTTTTACATTACTTCTTATCGCAGCTACGTTCTCATTAACAGCGCAAACGCGCGAAAAAGCATTCGAAATCAACGAAAAACTTGGCCGCGGGATCAACTATGGAAACATGTTCGAAGCCCCGTCGGAAAATGAATGGGGAAACCCGTGGAAACCAGAATATGCGGGAGTTATTGCCGGTTTAGGATTTAATCACGTTCGCATTCCCATTCGGTGGGAACCTGCGGAACGCAGTTCGTCAGTGCCTCCGTACAACATTTACAGTACGTTTTTGAACCGAATCAAACAGGTGGTGGATTCAGCATTGAATAACGGACTGTATGCAATAATCAACATGCACCATCACGAAGCGTTGTATGATGACCCGGCCGGACAGAAAGACCGCTTCCTCTCGATGTGGGGCCAGATTTCAGAATTTTTCAAAGATTATCCGGACAGTTTATTGTTCGAAATCCTGAATGAACCGCACGGTAATTTAACCGCTGACAAATGGAACGAATTGATTCCTGAAGTTCTGGATACCATCCGCATAAATAACCCGGACAGGATCGTCATGATTGGAATGCCTGAATACGGCGGGCTTGGCGGATTGCCGTCGCTCGAAATTCCGGACGACGAAAACATCATATTAACCGTTCATTATTACAATCCGTTTCAGTTCACCCACCAGGGCGCCGAATGGGTTGGCGGCGATGCCGATACCTGGCTCGGAACAAAATGGAACGATACGGAAACTGAGCGTGAAGTGATGCGTCAGGAATTTGCTCCACTGCGCGCTGTCAGCGAACAATATAATATCCCAGTTCACATTGGGGAATTTGGGGCATACAGCAAAGCAGACATGACTTCGCGCGCCAAATGGACTACGTTTCTTTCGAGGTATTTCGAAAAACTTGGCTGGAGTTGGGCGTACTGGGAATTTAGCGCCGGTTTCGGAATTTACAATCCACAAAACAAAACATTTAACGAAGAACTGGTAAATGCGCTGCTGCACAATAAAATGCCCGACCCGGCCCGTTATGAGGGCGCCCCAATTTATACTTCCAACTTTCAAACATCGAACGATGGCTGGAACCTGAGCACAAACAATTCGGCTTCGGCTGCCCTGAACAGGGAAAATAATTCGCTGAACATCAGCATTAACAACGCAGGCGCCGAAGGCTGGCACATTCAACTGGTGAAAAACAACATTGCTTTGCAGGCAGGTAAAAAATACCGCTACTCGTTTAAAGCCAAAGCCGGCGCTGCACGCAGCCTCACAACGTATATCGGGATGAACAGCTCGCCATGGTCTGCGTACAGCGGTTATTTTTCAGCAACAATTGGCGATACACTTGCGGTATATACATTTGTTTTCGATGCGGCGCAAACCGATAATGCCGCGCGTATCGTTTTCGATTTGGGACTTTCTGACGCTGATGTCACCGTTACCGATATTCAACTGGAGGAGGTTGTGCTGGTTCCGCCGTCAAAAGCCGGTTTTACTGAACGGTTCAAAACAAGTGCCTATCCGAATCCGGTAAAAGATAAATTAATAGTCAACAACCTGGATGAATTCAAAAAAATAGCAATTCTGAATATCCGGGGCTCGGTTGTCATTTCCGGCACGTTGCAAAACTACACCAACAACATTAATTTGGAGAATCTCTCTCCCGGAATGTATTTTCTGCAGTTGAGCGGTCAAAACAAAACACATTCAATTAAAATTTTGAAAAGATAGAAGGTGATACAATGTTAAAAAAACAGGGCGACTTAAAAGGCGCCCTGATTTTTTGTTCATTTTCCGGATGGAATGCACCGGCAGAGGAACTACCTTTTTAAAACTAAACTTCTTTGTTAAACTTAAATGTTTTGTACAAATATGCAATCGACGGAAAGATAATCAACACACCCACCACCAGTGCAATCAGCAAATAAAACTGTGTTTGATGCGGTGCTGCCGCATTTTGAATGGTGACGTTTTGCCCATCTTTAATCCGCACCAGCACCGGAAGTTGAATAGCAAACCAACCCAAAACAATCATTGTGGTTTGAAATCCGGCCACAATCCGTACCAGGTTTGGCTTTCTCTTGTCGAGGTTCATCCAGAGAACAGGCAAAGCCAGTGTTGCTAAAACAATGGCCACAATGCTTGTTGGTGAATGAATGAACTCGCTCAGCAGCGGGTGCCCCTGCAATTCTGCAGTCAGAAATACCAATCCGCCGGCAATAACCAGCAGCACAATTAAAATTTTCGCCACTTTCGAGAATGCCTGAATCTGCTTGTTCTCTTCTGCCTCGCCGAGCGTGTAAATATTGGCCAGGAAGGAAAACAGCATCACCATAAAAATGCCGAGGCTAAAACAAAACAGGTTAAACCACGGATGAATATAAATGCGAAAAAAACCCAGACTGAAATCCAGGGTTGCCTCGCCCAAAATAATCCCGCCAACGGTTACGCCAAGAAAAAAAGTAGTCATCAGACTTGAATACCGGAAAATGAACGAATAAATGGCCCTTGGCCGCTCCTCTTCAATATCGTAATGCCGAAAAGTAAAAGCCGAACCGCGAAGGATTATACCGATCAACGTCAGCAAAACAGGAATATGAAAAATGGTAAGAATGGTGGTGTAAACCGGAGGAAAACCGACGAATAAAATCACGATTACCAAAATCAGCCACATGTGGTTTGCTTCCCAAACCGGCGCAATTGCTTTTGCCACAATTTCAGAATCTTTGTCTTTGGAAATCAGTTCCAGGATTCCGCCGCCAAAATCGGCCCCGCCAAGCAAAACATAGAGCAGCAGTGAAATGGAAAGTATTGTGAAAATTATTTCAGTCATTGGTTTTATATTTTGATTGTAACATTTTAACCTGGCGCTGCAGCAACCAAATTACAATAAAACTAAGCAACAGATATACAACAGAAATGGTATAAAAAGTATATTGAATCCCGGGCATCGGAGTAAGCGAATCGCGGGTTTTCATGATGCCGTAAATAATCCAGGGCTGCCGTCCCACTTCGGTGACCATCCACCCGAATTCGATGGCCAGGAATCCCAGCGGTGTGGCAATTACCAGCAGTTTCAGCCACCAGCGCTTTTCGAGCCAGTGTTTCCATTTGAACGACCCTGCCAGAAAAATAATGCCAGTCAGCATCAGGAACATGCCAATGGCAACCATCAGTTGAAAGGAAAAATGAACCACCGGCACCGACGGCCATTCGTCTTCCGGAAATTCTTCCAGTCCCGTTACTTCAGATGTAAAATCGCCGTGTGCCAGAAAACTCAGAAATCCCGGAATTTTAATGGCATAGTCCACTTTGCGTTCTTCCACATCCGGAATTCCGCCAATGATTAACGGCGCCGATTTTTCAGTTTTAAAATGCGATTCGAAAGCCGCCAGTTTCGCAGGTTGTGTTTTTGCGACATTTTTTGCTGCATGGTCGCCGCTAAGCGGCTGGAGAATGGCGGCCACCGCCGCAAATGCCAGTGCAATGGCAATAGCGCGCCGGTGAATTTCGAGCTTGTTTTTCAAATATAAAATGGCGTGAACCCCGGCAACTGCAAAACCGGTTGCCGAGAAAGCCGCAATTATCATATGATGTGCCTGCGCGAACCACGATTTATTAAACATGGCAGCTACCGGATCAATGTTAATGGCCTGACCGTTCACCCAGTCAAATCCGCTGGGGGCGTTCATCCACGAATTTGCCGAAATAACGAAAATTCCGGAAAGCACCCCGGCAATTCCCACAACGAGTCCGGTGTACAGGTGTACCCATTTATTGAGCCGATTCCAGCCATACAAAAATAAACCGATGGCAATCGCCTCCAGAAAAAAAGCGGTTCCTTCCCACGAAAAAGGCAGGCCGAAAATTGGTCCGGCATGTTTCATAAACGTGGGCCAGAGCAATCCGAGTTCAAACGAGAGCACCGTTCCCGAAACTGCGCCAACTGCAAAAAAAATGGCAACTCCTTTTGCCCATGCTTTTGCCAAATCGAGGTAAACTTCATTTTTTGTGCGCAGCCATTTCCATTCGGCCACAAACATAAACCATGGCATCACCATTCCGATGCACGCAAAAATGATATGAAAACCGAGCGAAACTCCCATCTGCAGACGGGCAGCCATAAATTCATCCATTACCGCTTGTTTAATTATTTTGCATTCTGTACACCCTTCAACATATAAAACTCAATTCGGTTTGATGGATTGATTTTTTTCTTTTTAACATCCCCTCGATTCCATCCGTATCATCACCGTCGGGATTGGATGGAATCCGTAATTTGAAACGAAACGGTCCAACCTTGCAGATGTTGACAGGTCGGGAGCAAACGATTGTTGGTATTTCTTGTTGAATAATTTTGCGGAAAACCATTTCAAATTTGAATTTCCAACCAACACCTGATTTTCATGGCGCATGGATTTCCAGAGCTCTTTTGAACCAACCAGTTGCGCCGTTGGATTCGCCTGGTTCATTTTCCCCCGGTTAAAACCGGGGGTTAAGCATATGAAAGACCCACCCGTTTTGCGCTTCCCCTGGATTCCATCCGTATCATCACAGTCGGGATCGGATGGAATCCGTAATTTGAAACGAAATGCAACGGCAAAGGATAAACGATGTCTCCCCGGGATTCCATCCGTATCATCACTAGTCGGAATCGGATAGAATCCGTAATTTGAAACGAAATGGTCCAACCCTGCAAATGTTGACAGGTCGGGAGCAGGCAGAAAGCAACAGAAAAACCGTTGTCCGGGGCATATCCTTTGCCATTTGGGAGGCGGAGTTTCCAACTCTGCATTAACCGTTGGCTGAAGCACAACGGCAAAGGATAAAATGATCTCCCCGGGATTCCATCGGTATCATTAAAGTCGGGATCGGATGGAATCCGTAATTTGAAACGAAACGGCCCAATCCTGCGGATGTTGACAGGTCGGGAGCAGGCAGAAAGCAACAGAAAAATAGTTGTTCGGAGCATATCCTTTGCCATTTGGGAGGCGGAGTTTCCAACTCTGCATTAACCGTTGGCTGAAGCACAACGGCAAAGGATAAACGATGTCTCCCCGGGATTCCATCCGTATCATCACCGTCGGGATCGGATGGAATCCGTAATTTGAAATGAAATGGTCCAACCTTGCAGATGTTGGCAGGTCGGAAGCAAACGATTATTGGTATTTCTTGTTGAATAATTTTGCGGAAAACCATTTCAAATTTGAATTTCCAACCAACACCTGATTTTCATGGCGCATGGATTTCCAGAGCTCTTTTGAACCAACCAGTTGCGCCGTTGGATTCGCCTGGTCCATTTTCCCCCGGTTAAAACCGGGGGTTAAGCATATGAAAGACCCACCCGTTTTGCGCTTCCCCGGGATTCCATCCGTATCTTCACCGTCAGGATCGGATGGAATCCGTAATTTGAAACGAAATGGTTCAACCCTGCAAATGTTGACAGGTCGGAAGGACAGGATACAGGTTGACAAAAAATGGTATATTATTATGTTACCGCCAAGCAACAAATATGTATTCATTACAGAATTTTTGCACGTATCCGGATTTAGATTGTATCTTGTATTTAAAAATAAAAACAAGATAATGAAGCTATGAACAAAAAATTAACACTGACAATAGAGCATACCGTTATTGAGAAAGCAAAAAAATATGCCAGCTCAAAAGGAAGAAGTTTATCTGATATTATTGAAAACTATTTGAAGGTTATAACAAAAGAAGAATCGGTTGAGAAAATTGAATTAACCCCAATCGTTAAATCACTAAAAGGCTCTTTTAAAGCTCCAAAGAATTTTGATTACAAAAACGAACTCACAAAACGATTGTCTGAAAAATATCTTTAACCTATGAAAAAAGTTCTTTTGGACACTGACGTTATTTAGATTTCTTTTTTGACAGAAAACCATTTTCAGATAACGCTGCAATAATATTGTCCCTCTGTGAATCAAAGGAAATAAAAGGATATATTACTTCTGTAATAATCAGTAATGTATATTATTTATTGAGGCAAACTTCCACACATGATAAAGTTATTGAAAAGCTGATTCAGCTTATTGGAATAACTGAAGTACTTACGACCGATAAAAATGCAATTACACAAGCGTTAAATTCAAACTTTAAGGACTTTGAGGATGCATTACAGAATTATTCAGCCATTGTGAATGGAGAAGTGGACTTAATTGTCACCAGGAACGTTAAGGATTTCAAGAACAGTGAATTAGGAGTAATGACACCTGAGAATTATATTAAAACAATAGGCACCAGCCGTTTATAAAAAGGATTTCTTGCGGCACGCAGTGCCAGGTCCCGCTACCATGAAAAAAGATGACTTGAGCGGATGACCCATGAGCTGCGCATCTGCTACCTTGCGGCCAACCTCCTGTATTGTGTTGCATCAAAACAAATCATCAACCAGAACCTGCGGCATCGTCCAACTATCTTTTATCCTTCATTTTATTCAGAGCTATTCTGTCAGGCATTCGGCTAAAAAATGTATATTTGAAAAAAATAGATTGAATTCTTGAAAGTAGAACACAACACATTGAGATTAAAGTATCTTCTTGATTTATATAATGTTTCAGTTGAAGAACTGTCAGAGAAGGTAAGTGCTGGACTAAAAAATCCACTTACTCATAATGATTTATTCTCGACTGAGATTGAGGTAAGTCATCTTAAGCGGATTGATAAATTCTTCAAAAAAGGACTTCATTATTATCTAGACCCCAAAGCACCGGAAACATCTAAAGAGGCGAGCGTTTTCTTTAGAAAAAAAAAATTCAACTCAGAGCTTAATGTTGGTGCTCGTAAGATTGTGAATGAATTTGAAGAATTTAAAATTTCTCTTTCGGCAATCTCAAAATTAGCTGATTTAGACATAAAAAGGATTTTTAGGGTATATAAGGTAATAGACAGTCCAGAAGCAGTTGCTGAGGAGGTCAGAGAATATCTTTATCCAAAGTTTATTTCTGATTTAAAAGAATTCTTAAAATCATTAATAATAAAATTTGCCGAGCACAATATTCTTGTTTTTGAATTTGTAGAAACATGGAATAAGAAAGACAAAGCAAACATAGATGGTTTCTTTTTAAATCCCAACGTGATTGTTTTAAAACGCCAGCAAACTGCTTTTAGGAGAGAAATTTTTACATTAATTCATGAACTAGGACATTTTTTGCTCAATGAAGAGGAAATAGATATTTTAGATTATCAACAAATCGGTCGATCAGATTTACCGGCGATCGAAAGATGGTGTAATGATTTTGCCTATCATTTTTTGGCCGGTGATTATGCGAAAGAATTGAACATGATCCAAAAAGCCGATTCAACAAATGATTATCACCATGATTTAATCCAGAAAATCTCTTATCATACACATCTAAGTCGAATTGCTCTTTTTACAAGATTACTTTATGAGCGTAAACTCTTAAACCAGGACTACCAAAAAATAAAGACTGATCTTGAAGAAAGATACCAAGCAAAAATCGAGGAGGATAAAAAATTGAAGGAGTTAGAAAAGGAAAAAGGAAAAAAACAAAAAGGTTCTCCTCCACAGCCGATAAAGTCTCCTTTATTGATTTCAACTATTCAAACGGCTTTTTATGAAGGCATTCTCAATGAATACGAAGTTTGTCAGAAGCTTAAAATAACGCCAAATAAATTGGAGAAGTATATATCATGAGAGTAGTTATCGATACCAGTTCTTTACTTTCATTGGTCAGATACTATCTCCCGTTTGATAATGATAGAGTTTTATTCAATATAATTAAATCTAAATTCGAATCAGGTGAAATAATACTAATCGATAAAGTATTTGAAGAGTGCAAGTACATTGCAAAAGGTATTGTCATTAGTTCATTAGATTATTTTGAGAATAAGAAACTACAGGTTAAAACTGATGAGATTTTGCCAAATAGAAAATTTTTTAATCAATTGGAAAACCAATTCATCAACGGTTCTATTAGAAATAAATTAACAAATATTCAATTCGAAAATCGTAAAAATGATTTCCTTGAATCTGCTGATGCAAAGCTTCTACTTTATTGTTTAGAGCAAAAAAAGACAATTATTGATAATACTATTCTTGTTACTGAAGAGACTGACGGTAGTAACGATAATAAATCATTCAAAAAGCTTCCTGCAATTTGTAAAATATTGGAAATAGAAGTAAGAACTTTGCCAGATTTAATGAAGCTATATGATGAGATTAATTTCGTTATTGATAAATCGCCAGCGCCTAACAGGCTGCCATAAAACATTTTTGAATTTATTCAAGCACACACCAATTTTTTGTAACAGTGGATAAAAACGCAGCCCGCTCTCCCAAACGGTACATACCACAAAACCGTTTTGCGCTTCCATTTTGTGCAACCAAATATTAGATTCAAGCATCTACAAGAAAATCTATAAACTACCAGAATGAGAATTAATATCGTTTTACTACTTATTGTCTTCTCCTTTCTTTTTTCGGTTTCTTGTGAGAAAGAAGATAAAACAGTGAATTCTGATTGTGCTAACTTCACTGAGGCTTTGATTTATTTAAAGTCGGATTCTGTAAAAAAATTGATTGACAAATTCACTTTCGATTTAAATCCTGATGTTAAAGAAAATGACAACTGGGGACAAAGAGAAAATATAAATTTGTTAATTGAACGATTAAATTCTCAATGTGATGATATATCCGCGAATCTCGGTTGCTATGCTTGTATTTATACAATGCCACCTCAATCTGAAATTATGATTTCTACTGATTCATCCGGAATGAAAATAAAACGGATAATAGATATTCTCACGCCTAAAGACGATATTTTAAAATATCTTAATGTACACGAGTATAATGGATCCTGCAACAATTAGCCTCCAATAAAGTGTTGCTTGCATATGCTCACTTTCCCCAAGTTTGCTCCTCCACCAAAGCTTGGGCGGCACCAAACGGCAAGCCGATAAGCGCCACCTGTTCGCTGAATCAACCGTTAAACCCGTACTTTAAATTTTGTTTAAAAACCCAAACGGCTCTGTGTATTCAGGTCATTAGTATTATTTTTGCGTGCAAAATATTGAAAATGACAATTAAAGTTCATCCTGAAGCCAGGGCCCTGATTTTTGATCTCGACGGAACATTGTCGAATTCGCTGCCGGTGCATGTTGCCACGTGGAACCGCATCGGCGAGCAATACGGGTTTAAATTCGACCCTGTAATCATGCACGAAATGACGGGCCGCCCCACCATCGAATTTGCAAAAAGAGTTGTGGAACAGTATCACCTCGATGCCGATCCGGAAGAGATAGTCCGCATAAAACAACAATCATTTTGGGATTCCGCGCATTTGCTCCATCCCGTAGAAGAGGTAATTTCAATTGTAAAGGATAATTATGGCAAATTACCCATGGCCGTTGGAACCGGCGCCAGTAAAAGAAGCTCAGAAGTGCAGCTCGAAGCGTTACAACTGCGGCGGTATTTCGATTTCGTAGTTTCTGCCGACGATGTCACAAGCCATAAACCGCAACCGGAAACTTTTCTGGAATGTGCCCGGCTAATGGGTGTGGAACCAAAGCATTGCCAGGTTTTCGAAGATGGCGACCTTGGTTTGGCAGCAGCAAAAAAAGCAGGAATGATAGTAACCGATATCCGGCCGTTCATCCGATACGGCGACTGGTCTGAACCTTCCTTCCGGTAATTGATTTAAACAGCAGAAAAATATCATGTCGCACTTCCTGATTGCTTTTCAAACCGTACTTCCGCTTTTTCTGATCATCCTTCTCGGGATGGTGTTTCCGCGCACCAAAGTGAATGTACACCACTGGATTGAGGTGCTGAATAAATATGCACTTTGGATTGGTTTTCCGGCGCTGGTGATTTTTTCGCTGATGCGCCTGGATCTGTCGCAAAATTCATACACCACATTTATCATTCTGAATTCGGCATTCATCATCGGAAGTATGATTCTGGTGTTCCCGGCAGCCAAAATGTTCGGGTTGAGTGCCGAAACCAAACGGACGTTGTTTCTGATTTTACCGTTTGGAAACGTGTCGTATCTCGGAATACCTGTTCTTTTCAATGCATTTGGCGAAGCCGTTTTACCGGAAGCCGCCATCATTTCGGCAGTTTATGTTTTCTGGTTGTTAACGCTTGCCATTTTTTTGATTGAAATATACGGCGAAGAAAAAACCAACTGGAGAAAAGTGGGAAAAAGCCTGGTTCAAAATCCACTGCTTTTATCGGTTTTTGCGGGATTGGCCATCGTGGTTTTTCAGATTAAACTTCCTGAATTCGTAACAAAAACCATTGAACTGTTCGCTGATTCGGTGACTGCTGTGGTACTTTTTTCCCTGGGTATTTTTCTGGGAATCCAAAAATTGGGCAGGCCAAAAGAATGGCTGCAGGTGGTGGTGCTCACGCTGGTAACCATGCTGGTGATTCCTTATATTTTTTACCGCACGGTTTTACTTTTTCCGGTTGAAAACGTCAACCTCACCGCAATCATTCTGGATGCTGCCATGCCGCTGGGCGTAACACCCTATGTTTTGTCGGTTCAGTACAAACTGGAAACTACGCTCGTGGCACGGGTGATTGTTTTCGGGACCATCCTTTCAATGCTGATTATTCCGCTCTGGATGGTGCTTCTCAAATAACAAACAAAAACCGGGACTTTCGCCCCGGCCTGTTTATCGTTTAATTAGTTTTTCAACTTGCTGATAATCGCCCTGCCTGTACTGAAGATAATAAATACCCGGGCTAAAATTATCCAGAAATATTTCCTTTTGACTGCCGGATTTCAAAACCATTTTTTTAACCACCTGACCGGCTGGGTTGTAAATGGTTAACTGCGCATCGTTTCCCGGTGGAATATTCACGGTTAGTTTGTCTTTGACAGGATTTGGGAAAAACACAATACCAGTGTTTTCGGGCAAATCACCAACTGCAGTGGATGCGCTTACTTCCAAATCAAAAACAATCCACTCCTTTTTCCTGCTTTTATCAGAAGCTGTCAGTTTCAACCGGTAAATTCCTGCGGCTTCTTTGGGAGGGTTTCCGGATAGAATTAACGTTGCCGGATCGAAAACCAACCAGGCGGGCAATGCCGAATTATTCTCCAGCGATAAACTAAAAAACAAGTTCTCTCCATCGGGATCAGTAATGCAATCCGGAGGTAACTGCACCGAATTACCGACCCCTGAATGAAATACCTGAATTCCGATATAGTCGCTGATTTCCGGCGCGTCGTTTATATCAACAACCGATAAAACAACCTGTTGCTGCGACTCTTTCACACCATCGCCGGCAACAATGGTAAAGTTGTAATTCCCTACATCTTCATTTCCGGGAATGCCGGTTAAAAGGTTTGTTGCAGGATTAAAATTCAGCCACGATGGCAGGTTTTCAAATTCGATGGAAACTTCGTCTCCTTCGCTATCGGCAACTTTTACGGAATAAACAAAAACCTCATTCTGTAAAACATAACCAGGCGGTGTATTTAAAAATTCCGGGGCGTCATTCGCATCGGCCACCTTCAGTCGCAATCCCTGTTCAAAGGTTGCCCCTTCCCTGTCGGTTACCCGGAGTAAGATGTTGTGGAATTCCTTTGTTTCGTAGTCAAGCGGCCGGGCCAAAACCAGTTTATTCCCGTCAACGCGAAACGTTGAATTGGATTCATCGTTGATGCCGTTACCCAAAATCAGAGAGAATTCATGCGAATCACCTGCATCCTGGTCTTCTGCGCCAACGGTAGCAACTTCTGAATTCACGACCGCTGATTCGCTTAATATTTGAGTTGAAAGCGAAATTTTGGTTGGTGGATCATTTTCGTCAGTAATGTTTACCACCAAATCCTGAGTGAATTTATTTACGCCATCATTTACTTCTACCTGCAGTTTTACAGCCGTTTCCTGTTCAAAATCAAAAACCTGGTTCGTGAGCAGCGTGCGGCCATTCAACCAACATTTATTGTTTTGGAAGGTGCTTAAATCCACCTCCAGCGGAAGGGAAAACGAGTATCGGTTGCTCTGGTACACATCCGAATCAAAAAAACCGACGATGGTATTGAAGGGCTGATTCTCCGGTAATTCGCTATTTGTCAAAAAGAAACCGGCGTCTCCGGATTGCCCGCCAACAACAATAACAAAACCTTTCGAACACTGATAACCGGTTTTATCAGTGGCTGTGATACTCACATTATAGTGGGATTTTTCGTCGACGGAAAGCGGGGCGTTTAAAAACAATTCATTATTTACAATGGTGAAATACCGGTTGTCAGCTCCTTCATTTTCATTGTTGTTGAAAGTGAAAACGTGCCCGGTCTGTTGATCGGCATCTTCCGCGATTAAAAAACCGACCAAAACGGGAGGGTTTGAAATGTTACCGACAGTTGTGTTGCTCAACAACAGGTTGTAAGGCGGTACCCCGGGATTACCGGAATTTATAACCAGCGGTTTGTTTACAAAAGCCCCCTGTTTATCTTTTGCCTGAACCACAATTGAAAATGTGGCATTTAAGGTAAAAGACAACTCGTTCTTGTTTTTTAGTTGATTTCCTTCCACATAAAACAGCGAATTATCGCTATCGTTGGCCCCGTCGCCGGCAACTAGCGAAAACGCATGGTTGTCGCCGGCATCTTCGTCTTTTGCGGCGAGGATAGCAACCACCGAATTGGCAGGTAACAATCCGCCTGTATTTGCGTGGCTTAACATTACGTTCGACGGCGGGTCGTTCACATCAATGATTTCGATTTCAAAGTATTTGTCAACCGTCCCGCCCTTTTGATCGTCGGCACGCACTTTTATCCGGTACAGCGACTGGCTTTCGTAATTAAATTTTTGCTTTGCGAACAGTTTGCTACCATCAATTGAAAACAATTCGTTTTTTGTATTGCTGGCATCTACCAGGCTAAACACATGAACTTCTTTCGGATTTTCCGTTACCGCCGTCAGGTTCCCAATGAACAGGTAATCGTTGTTTTCTGCTTTCCGGTTGTTGGAAAGCAGGATATCGGTTGGAATATCATTAGCGATAGTAATGTGCACCGTGTATATGATTTCAGATGAAAGGTCGGCCGATTCAACGGTATACCGGACCGGCGACAAAAAATCGTGCATGGAAACACCGCTGGTTTGCTCCACTCCATTCACAAAAACCTTTGCCCCGGGTGAAACCGCAAATTCCGGTATTATTCCCGAGAGATTGCCGCTCCAGCGCTCCTGCAGGTAAACATCATTCCCGGTTATTTGCGTTACACCTTCCTGACCGGGTATTCCAAAGCTTAGCAATCTGGCTTCGCTGCTCAAATTACTTGCTGAAAAAATGAACGGATTGCTTACCGAACCGACGATATCGTTTACCGTGAAATTAATGGTTTCCTTAATGGCATATTCCTCGTTTCTGCTCGCATCGTAAGCTTTAAATGTTACTGTTCCGGTAGGATCGTTGCTGTAAATCATCAGAAAAACAAAATATTCGCCGAGTGATTGCTGGTATTTTACCTTCGTTACACCCCGGCATTCGCCATCGATGAATGCGGCTACAATATCATTCCCATCAGAGGAAAAATACCCATCGGTGGTAAGTTTCCCTGTGATGGTCATTGAATACACAAACTGATTGGGATTGACACTCCAGGAGGGCTGCGCCTTGCAGTAGATTCCTAAAATTAGAAACAGTAATATAAAAATGGCTGATATACTTTTTTTCGTTTTCATACTGTTGTTTTACCTGATTTTGGAAACTATAAAGGTTTGAACCGCGTCTCCTGTTATAAACCGGACGAAATACATTCCCGGCGCAGTTACATTTCCGGCGCTGTTTTTACCATCCCAGACTGCCATATTCCGGCCACTCACCGCCATACCGTTAAAAACCTGTTTTACCAGCGAACCGGTTGCATCAACAACATCAATGATAACATTGCCTCCTGCACCGTTGAATTCAATATTTATCCGGCTGTTAAACGGATTTGGATAACAACGGATAAAACTGTTTTTGTCAACCTCTCCAGCGCCTGTTACAACTGTATTTACCGTCAGGATTTCCGGATTGGTGGTAGTGCCGTAAACAGCATCACGAACGAATGGAAAATCTTCCTGCACATGGTATGTTTTTCCCGACATTCCGTCAAAAAGAAGGAATTCAACGGTTTGGCCGTTCAACGTGTTGCTCACATTCAGGAAAAACGGACTGTAACCAATCCCGCTGTTGGCAACCGGAGAGACAAACCCGTGACATTCGCCATTGATAAAAGCTCCCAAAATCATTTCGCTGTTTACGGCTAAACCTGAAATATTTCCTGTTTCCACTCTGGCCACCAGCGACAGGTTTCCATCGAATTGCGCCACATTGGTTTTCCAGGCAACCGGAGGCGATGCCGCATAATCCAGTTTAGCTGATTTAAAGACCGTCGTGTTTGGATAAGTGAATGAGACGTTCGATTGTGATTTCAGCATGTATCCCAATCCGGGCTGCATTACATCGAGCGTGCCCAGCCAGCCAACCCGCGGATCGTACATGGCAAAAGCAAACTGGCTCTTGATAACATCCGATGCCCTGGCGGTATAAAGCCGGAGCGCATCATTTACATCCATGGCCAAATCGGGCAGGTAACCAATGTGGTTCCAGCCAGGCGACAAATCCATCGGAACGTCCCCGGGCGCGAGTTTTTCCCCACTGTAAATAATCGTATCGTTTTTACTGATTTTAATCTGGTACATGTGCCGGTTATCAATGGAATCGATTCCCCCGACCAGCCAGCCGGATGTAAAGTCGAAGTTGTTAAATCCGCCACCATGCGATTTAATCTGATCGTTTTCCTCCGGTTCCAGCGCCGAGAGAAACGCGTTCAGGTTGTTTTGTTTGGATGATAATTTATTAAACGATACCCAGTTCCAGCCTTTGGCAAGTGGAATGTACTGACGATGCAGACCGGTAGCTTCAAAAATTACCGGTTCCGTTGTGGTCCCCGTCACCTCATTCGGTACAAATGCCACATCAAAAGGTTTTACATCATCGAGAATCTGTCCTGCACTGGCATCCCAAATCCGGAACTCGAGCTGTTCACCATTATCATTCCCGTAAACATTCATAAACACGAGGTAAGAATCAAATTCTTCCACATACCGCACATTGGCAACACCGCGTATTGTATCATTTACAAATACGGCCAGTTTGTCAAATTCATCAGTGGAATAAACATTTTCGATTTTGATTTTTCCGACCATATTCATGGTAAATTCAAACCGGGTGGGATCCACTTTCCAGTCCGGCGGTGTTTTAAATACCTTCACCGAAACCGGCAGCTTTTCATCAAAACCGTTCTCCGTTCGCAAAATGATGTCTTCATTATATTCCCCGATGTTCAATGCCTGATTGACGGTAAAATGAATTTCCAGTGTCGATTCAGGATTGATCACACCTGCTGAAGGCGCAGCCGTAAGCCATGGCGGAAGATTCATCAGACTATATCCCACCTGCTGTCCTCCGGTATTTTTTATGGTCGACACAAATTCCATGGGCTTGTAAATCTCCTTCGTAAAACTGCGGCGTTCGTCTTCCCAGCGCACCTGGTTCCTGTGGACATAAGCAGTCCATGTTGCCGGAGATGCCATGCGGTTGCCGTATTTATCTTCCACACCTTCTACCGTAATTTCGATGATGTTTTTCTCCAGTTGGGGCATCAAAAATTCTTTTGGCACCAAAATGATTTTATCTTCAGAAGCCACGAAATCAAAGGAAATCTCCTGTTTCGGCCTCACATTCCTGATATTTGGAGCTTCTGGCGTTGAACCGTTTTGTGTAAATTCAAATGCTGCATTCGACACGTAATTCAGAACTGACGGCTTTAATGCTGTTGTACCGAATTCATCAGTAACATACCCTTCAAATGGAATATAAACTTCCAAAGCCGTTTCGTCGCCTTTCAGTTTTGAATTTCGGTCAAGTTCAATCTGAACAGTTGTCCTTGCAAGGGTCCAGATTCTGAATTCATCGAGCAACCCGGAATAACGATATCGCGACCCGGATCCTTCCACATTATCATATTTTTGAATGCCCAGCCACATGTTTGCGCCTGCCAGTCCGCCGATAACGGTATTTTCTTTTTCGTTCTGAACCTTGCCATCGATCATGGAAACCACATTTCCGCGTCTTCTTACAACCAGCGAAAAATGATGCCACTGGTTGTTGAAGTAATTATTTACAGCAGCTTCAAAAACATTACCCTTACTGAAAACCACTATTTTTCCGTCAGGCAAACCGCATATGCTCATTGCCTTGTCCAGTTGATTTACCCCGTCGGTACCATCCCCTTTTTGATTGGAAAAGAAACAAACGGTATCGGTTGGCAAACCTGACTTAAACCAGAATTCTATGGTAAAGTCCATTTCAGGAATTACCGCAAAATAAGCGGCATTAATTTTAACAGGGCTTCCCTTGCTAAAATCCCAGGCTTGTCCGCCCGGATTGATTTCCCAATCGGCATAAACTTCCATGTGCCGGTTCGAAGCCTTATCGGACGCGAGATTCCCAAACGATTCATTCATTGGCCAGTAACCATACAATCCTGTTTCGTTGCCGGTTAACGATGAATATTGCTGTGCATAAAAAATTCCAAAATCGAGCGGCTTCGACCAGATTCTCAACTCGTGGATTGTTCCGTTGAAATTACCCGGGCCACCCACCGCCGATTTCCCAATATAAATTTTCCCGTTGGTATTAATGACAGTGCTTAAATTGCGGGCTACCTCAAATTCGTTATCGTTTTGATACACCGTCAGGTCATGCGTCTCATAGTCGAATACCACGCCAATATGTTGCCATGCATTGTACGGATTTTCACCGGTAAATTTGAGCGGAACATGAAAAGCTCCGGACATACTTCCCAGTTTAACAGATAACTCCCTGGCCGCGGTCAGTCCAATTTCAACATTGCTTTTCGGATCATTCCCCTGCGAAAAAAGGATCATGTTTTCATAATGGTCAGTCTGAAACCATAATTCGATGGAAAAAGATTTATCGTTCAGCGAAATTCCATCGGGAATTACTGAATAGCCGGAAATTCCGTTAAACCGCAAATAAGAGTCGTGCAGCAAGTTTCCATTATTCAAGGCGCCGCTTATGTTAAATTTTGAAGGCACGAGCAATCCTTTTTCAATGGGTTCGTTGAACTGCACCGAAATTTCATCTTCCACATCAAGAATTCCATCGGCCGGTTGCGGAGAGCCAAAAACCTGCGGACGCTGGCCATCAAGAATTCCGGTTAACGTTTCGGAATAATTCACGCTTCCGTCGGCGCAATGGGTAACCAGACGAATATCGTAATTCCGGTCCATCAGGCTGCGCATGTCCCACAGGTATTGAATTTTGGTCAGATCGTTAATCAGTGTTGTAATGTCGTTTCCTGCTTCGGCCGGATTGTTGGTAAAAATGTGGGTGGTAGTCCAGAGCGAAGAACCTGTTGGTTTGTATTGCAGGTGAATATCATTAAACCCTTCACGCTGCATGTTAAATCCGCTGATAACTACCAGCATACTGTCATTATTTTCAACATTTACAACCCATTGGTTGGCAGGCTCAACAAATTGTACCGGACTGCAGGCCGATGCAAAATAGGCGGAAATCATCACGGTATCCGAAATATCGTCCTGACATTGCGAACGCAGGTAAATCGCCAGGTTTTCATATTCATTCACATCGCTGCGTCCTTTAACTACCTCCAATGTTTTGGTTACGGTTTGGCCATAAGGAACATGAACTGCAATTCCTTCGTTTATGGCTGAGCCGTCCATGAAAACTTTTGCGCCGTCCGGATTTGATGCAACGTCGACCCCAATGATGTACCAATTGTCTTTTTCTGCATCGGAAACATTGGATAACTGCATGGTAAAATAAGCCGGCGAAGTTTCGGGGATTAGCGGTGAAATTGGATTTTCACAAGTTAGTTGAGGCCCGTCGATCTGCATGGTTGCATACGACAATGTTTTTGAACCGGGCAGATAATATTGGGTTAACTCTTCGCCCTCATACGGGCAGGAAGTTTGGCCGCCGCGGGTTACAAAAACGGGGCCGTTTCCGCTTTGACATTTCAGGACGTCCACCGTGATGTAATTTTCCGGGTCGCCATCCACCAAACTGTAACCGACGGTTTTTGAGTTGCCGGAACCTGAGCCGTCAGAGCCGGATCCTGAATGAACGTATTTTTGGTTCAAATCGGCCCTGAACCCAAATCTATTGGCAGAAAAACCAATCGAAGTTGCAATTCCGGGGGCGACTGAAAATTCCCAGGAATCGGTATAAACCGAGTCGTATTCAGTTTCGATGTAAGCTTCGTAAGTACTGCCTGCGCCGAACGATATGTTCTTATGTTTATCATCAGGTTTGGCCGCCAGTTTTTGCCTTTCGTTTTGTGCCAGAATACTTTTCCAGTTTGAAATCTGGTTGTTGTAAAACCGTACGGAATCGATAACAACCGAATCGGGATTAGCGGGCGCCGGAGGATTAAAAATATAACTTGGCCCATTCTGCGGATCGTCTGATACATGGCTGCCCCACGCCTTCTTATCGTCATTGTTTGAAGCATATTTTGGATCGGAAGAATCTGTAAACACTTTGGTATAGTGTTCCCCTTCAATAACCATATTTCGCAAATATTCCAGGTGAGGAATCATTTCATCCTTCACGATTCTTTGGGAATAGACAAACATGGTGTTAAATTCGGGGTTTACCCGGAGACCGTTTTCAATGGATAACGCATATCCGTTGTATTTACTGATGGTATCGCTGTAGGAAGGAACTTTTTCTTTAGGCATGATTTTCATCAGCTTGCTGATTCCATACACAATATTTGTAGAATGCCCGACAAAAACATCCCCGTCTACCCCAACAAAATCGGGATCATCTGAAGTTGAAAACGTTTCTCCGAAAGTAGTGGAACTATTTGTTTCATATCCGCCTTCATCGTTATAAGAGTGTTCAAAAGTAACTCCAATAAAATTATCGGTATCGAATTCATTTTGTACCTGAAAAAATGGCGTACCGGCAGAAGTAGCTATGCGCACTCCCATTTGAAAAGCCAGTTGTCCGTCACCTTCTTCACCGTTGGCAACAGACGAGGTTTTAGTGGTGTAACTGGTAAAACCCTGTTCCAAAAAGGCAGAACTTTCCGATCCTGGCGGGTCGCGGAGGATGAAGTCAACTTCATTCGGGCCCGTTGTAACAAAGTTATTCCCGGTTGGCCGGCCGCCAAGAATATAGGCTTCCATTGGAGGAAGCTGAACGATAGACGAACCGGTTTTAAGGGTAATATTAAAGTTTTTGGTATACGGAGCGGCAATGTTCGGGAAATCTGCCTGAAAATTGTATCCGGCTTCGCCATTCGCATCCAGGTTCAGTTCCACCTGTTTTTTCATCAATGCCAAATCGTTGGCAATTTTTATAATTCCATCGGTAACCGGAACATAATCAACATTATCTTCCGTTAATTCATGATTGATGTATTCCTCAAAAGCTTTTATCTGCGTGCGGTATTCTTTGGCAAATTGGAAAACAGGCTTACCAAATGTATAGGTGACAGCTCCGTTGGCTCCTTCAATAGCCAGTGGAATGGTATCGGCGCCGTTTCCATCGGAATAGAACATCGTTTCCTCTGAAATAATTTTTTTCCCGTTGTAACTGAAAATGGCAAGCGAGGGAGTGCTGCGATAAACCCAGTCGCGCCGCAGGTTATATCCGGCCACGGTGTCCAGTTTCGTGAATTCCATTTCACCAAGGTAGTTCCGGGCAAATACACTGTCAGTTTCGTACTTGTCGAAAAACTGGTTCGTCAAATCAATTACAGCCATATCTTCATCCGAATTAAATGTATAATAATCGTTCTTAATGGCTGTTTTCGAGGCTGGTTTGAACTTTTCCGGAATAAGTTTTATCTGGTATTCCCCTGTTTCCGGATCGGTGGAAAAACTGATGGTTTTCGGCGAACTGTCAGTAGAATCGATATCAAGCTCGTTTTCGGCCATCAGCGTAACTGAGACTGTACCAATGTTGTTTTTTGAAGGGTTCGTATTTGAACCTAATGTTTTTCCCGCTTCCACCGGTCCGCCAACAATCCTTCCGGCAAGAATAATGCGGGTGGTATCGGTGACTTTCAGTGATGGAATATTTTTGTCAAACAATTTCCGGACAATGTTACTGCCGGAATCCCGCGCCGGATAATAAGGATTTTCAAACGTATGCCCCTGTTTTTCGAAAGACAAATAATGATAACCAATGGGCACCCTGAAATCAACGGTCCCGTCTTCCCTGGTTTTTACCAGTTCGTTGTTGTCGTTTGCGAGGTAATTGCCGTCAACTTTAACAAGTACGTCACTCACAGGGAAATCTGTACCTGTGTTATAAACAGCCTTCAGCGATACACTCACCGACGCCAAATCGGTAAAATCCACATTGTTATGTACGCTTGCATCTTCGCTCATGAACAGGATTTTATATTCCGGCTGAAAATAATGCGGCGACATCATTGGCGTGAAACGGTAAGCCGATCCGTCAGTCAGGAACGGTATTCCTGAAATAATGTAGTTTCCTTCGGAATCCGTAATCCCTTTGTAGCCTAATTTTTCTGCCGGCGGGTAATCGTTCGACCAGGAAACGGCCCCAACAAAATTTCCATGGTTTTCATTGAATCTGGTTCCGGTTTTGGAAATATCATAAATACTTCCGCCAAATCCTTCATTCATCCGCCAATAACCCAGAATACCGGGTTCCTTGCCCGAAATATAGCGGTTGTGGTCGTTTATGATTTCTTTCGCTCCCAACGCTTTGTTCCAGATCCGGATTTCGTCGAGATTACCGGTAAAGTTCAGCAGGTCTGATCGTCCAAAATAAATTGGTGATTCATTGTTTGCGATAGAACCGGTAATTGATTTTTCCGAATGGCTGAGTGTATCCTGTCTCACACCGTCGCCATCAATGTAATATGCGGGTATATAGATAGATGCAATTTCACCATTGTAGGTACAGCTTAAATGCACGTATTCGTCGCCGTTCATTTCATAAGGCAGCTCTGCATATTCGGCACCCACATAAAACCGGAATTTACCCGATTCATAAGTAACTTTATAATTTCCTTCTTTTTCAAAAATACCCGCATCAGTTATGCCGTTGAATTTTACATATGCTTGAAAAGTAAACGCCGACGCAATATCCATTTCAGTATATTGTGGAACTTCGACATAACCGGTTCCGCCAGGCGCAATGCAAGAAGATGCGATGGCATCGCCGGTGGTTGCCGTAACCGTTACGCCGCCAACCCCTGTGCCGCCAGTATAGGTAACCCTCCCCGAAATCGTGGCCAACGGCGAGCGGAAGCCTGTTCCGGAAATTTGCGTGAAACCCTGCTGGTTACCACCGGGAATACCCACAGCAACAAGCGTATACTGGTATATTTCATTGGCCTCGGCATAATTATCTTCCCATTTCCGGGCGCTGGCATCTGCATTATCCACCCAAACGGAATCTGTTTCGCCAGGTTTTTTACGGAAAATTTCAAAGCGTTCGATACGGTCCGCATTGTTGACAACTTCCCACCGAAGCTGAATGATATCCGGATAATATCCTTTTGAAACAAATAAATCTCCGGGGAATGTTTTATCCATATACAAAACATTGTAGGGAAAACCAACCTGGAGTTTAACAGAACTTCCGCCATTGCAGATGTACGGGATTGGAGAACCGATGTTGAAAGTGATGGTTTTATCTGCAAGCACTTTCCGGCCTGTGGCATTTCCGGTGGCCACAGGCGACTGAACCTGTGCAACGGAAACAATAGACAAACCAACTGAGAAAATCAGGAACAGTAACCTTTTCATAATTTTAAGCATGAGGTTACTTAATATTTAATGATGAAGTTTACACCTGCATTTACTGGCCGTGTTTCCAAATCACCACCTCCGGTAATTTCGTGGCTATGATCGCCAACTTCTGTTGTTGTTCGGGATGCGGAAGTGTTATTTCCCGTTCCATTACCGGGAGAATCACTTCCCCCGCTTAGCCAGTCATTGCTTCTTTCCTGAAAATAATAATCTGTTACGGTATGGGTGTGTTTGCCGGTGGTGTTTGTTGTAAATTTGGCATTTGGTCTTGACGTGGCATCATCTTGAAATGATCCCACTTTATCGCCGGAATTTCCGCCGTTTAAAGTCAGCCTGCTCATAACATCAGGATCTTTATATCCGTCCGTACGGCCATTGTTTATTCCGCGGAGAAAAACGCCACGAAGATCCGGTATTTTGAATTTTCCGCCATCGTCGCCCCAGCCAGTTCCAATGGCCTGATACAATTTTTCGTACACGCCGGTTTTGGCAACCGATTGTCCGTTGCACAACAGCCAACCCGCCGGAACATTATTTTCTGGCCCGGCAAAAGGCATGATGCAACCCGGAGGTACCCCGTTTTCCGCGGCTTTGGCGTATGGCACTGCATTGAATTTATTATCATAAATAACTGTTCCATCCACTTCCACTTTTAAATTCTCATTGATATTGGCAAAATTTAGTTGGTTAAAAGCAGTTGTTTCCACAGAACCGATACTTGCGCTGAAAATACCAAAATTATCAGTCTGCAAATCCTGCGCTTCGGTAAAACTTCCAATTGTAAAAGTCACTGAAACCGACTGGTTTGCGATTGCATTTCCCTGCGGATCGCGGGCAATTCCCTGAAAACTGATGCCATTTTGTGCAACTGCAATAAAGTTTAAACAAGCAAAAACCAAAAGTAAAAATGCTGATTTCATGATTATAAAATTATGTTTATATTATAAGAAAATTTTCAATTCAATTTAAGTATTAATAAAAGGAAGTAAAACAAATAATAATTTGTTATTCAGCACAATAACTAAAGCATTCAATTATTAATCGTAAAAATAATTCCAAAATTATATAATTATTCTAAAAAAATTTATTGAAAGCTCCACTTTTTAACAAAATAAATATTAGTCATATTGATTTCCCGTTGAGGCTTGTCACACAGGAAGAATTGGCAACACGTCGAAAGCCGGAATGAATAAAATACCTGTCGGCATTTTAGTGTGAAGTTTTAGCATTTGACGATAAAAGCTGAAAAAATGATTTTGAAATTTAAGAACCGGATTTAAAGGAAACATCTGGCTTTTGTGTCCGGCAAATGTTTCTGAGGGGATAAATGAAATAGATTGATTTTCAGCCGTTCTATCCAAACACGCCAAACAAATTCAGAATGACAATTAAAAGCGCCGCAATTAAAATGTAGCGGACATATTTTGCTCCTTTTTTCACCAGAAAACTGGCGCCAACCCAGGCGCCGAGCATGTTTCCGGCGGCGAGGACAAGGCCGGCAAGAATATCCGCCTGTTTGTTGTAGATAAAAATTGCCAGCGAAAAAACGGTGTAAAGCAAAATGATAAATACTTTAACCGCATTTGCTTTCACCAGATTATACCCGCCACCCAACACCAACCCGGCCAGCAGAAAAAATCCCACTCCCATTTGAATAAAACCTCCATAGAATCCGATAAACAAAAAGATGATGTACTGCCAAATGGTTGGTTTTGGATTTGCAGCGCCAGCATGTTCCTTTATCCATACATTGGGTTTTAACACCACCAGTAAAAGCATGCCCACCATTAAACCGGCTATTATTTTCCGAAGAGCTGTTTCATCGATTTCCACGGCAATTAGGGAACCGGCAATTGCCCCCGCCACAGCTGGAACAGCAAGCCTGTAATCGGTGGTTAAATCGAGCACTTTTTTCTTGCGAAAGGTATTTACCCCTATCACATTCTGAAGTAAAATGGCGATCCGGTTGGTGCCGTTGGCTACATTTGCCGGAAGTCCCAAAAACATCAGTAACGGCAAAGTAAGCATGGAACCGCCGCCGGCAGAAGTATTAATAAATCCGGCTGCAAATCCGGTTCCGATGAGGGCCAGTGCCATGTACCATTCCATGTCTTGGTTTAAAGTTTAAAGTTCAAGGTTCAAAGTTCGGAGTTCCGAGTTCCGAGTTTCGAGTTCCGAGTTTCGAGTTCTGAGTTTCGAGTTCTGAGTTCGGTGTTTAAAGTTGTGCATACGTAAATAACGTTGAACTTTAAACCCGAAACTTTGAACTAATCTGCGAATAACGGGAAATCTTTCATCATTGTATGAACTTTATCTCCCACAGTTTTTAATATATTTTCGCTATCGATATTTGAAATTACGTCATCGATTAGCTGAACGATTACAGGCATTAAATTTTCCTTCACACCTCGCGTTGTAATTGCCGGCGTTCCAACACGCAGTCCGGAAGTCTGGAACGGCGAGCGGCTATCGAACGGAACCATATTTTTATTGACTGTGATGTCAGCTTTTACCAGCGTATTTTCCACTTGTTTTCCTGTGATTTCGGGGAATTTTGTCCGCAGATCTATCAGCATCGAATGATTATCGGTACCACCCGAAATAACTTTGTAGCCTAAATCAATAAATGCCTGCGCCATAACAGCTGCATTCTTTTTCACCTGTTTCTGGTATTCCCTGAATTCCGGCGACAAAGCTTCGCCAAAAGCAACCGCTTTTGATGCAATGACGTGTTCGAGCGGCCCACCCTGCTGTCCAGGGAAAACTGCCGAATCCAACAAAGAAGACATCATCCGTATTTCGCCTTTTTTCGTGGCAATTCCCCACGGATTTTCGAAATCTTTACCAATCAGGATGATTCCACCGCGCGGCCCGCGAAGTGTTTTATGTGTGGTGGATGTTACAACATGGGCATGTTCCAGCGGGTTTTTCAGCAAATCGGCAGCAATCAATCCGGCCGGATGCGCCATGTCTATCATCAAAATGGCGCCGGTTTTATCTGCAATTTCACGCATTCGTTTGTAATCCCAGTCGCGGCTGTATGCCGAAGCTCCGCCGATTATCAGTTTTGGTTTATGTTCCAGCGCCAGCGCTTCCATTTCGTCATAATCCACCAGGCCTGAATCTTCTTTCACTTTGTACGCAATTGGTTGATATAAAATTCCGGACGAGTTAACGTGCGAACCGTGCGAAAGATGGCCTCCGTGCGACAAATCGAGCCCCAGAAACGTATCCCCGGGATTAAGCACCACACTTAAAACTGCTGCATTTGCCTGTGCTCCGGAATGAGGCTGAACATTCGCCCATTCTGCGCCGTACAATTCCTTAATCCGGTCGATTGCCAGCTGCTCCGTTTGATCCACGAACTGGCAACCTCCGTAATAACGTTTGCCCGGATAACCTTCTGCATATTTGTTGGTCATTACGGAACCCATAGCTTCCAAAACCTGATCGCTTACAAAATTCTCGGAGGCAATCAATTCAATTCCACTCAATTGACGTTCGCGTTCTTTCCGAATGATATCAAAAACCAAAGTATCTCTCTTCATTTCAGCTGTTTCTTAAAATTAAAAAAGTCAAAGGTAATGTTTTTTAAAAGAGCCGTTTGTTGATGAAGTGCCGAAAAACTCATTATTTTTGAACAATTAATAATAGCTGCGGGCTTAGAGTAAAGAGCTGCAAGCTTCAAGCTACAAGCCGCAAGCTTCAACCTGTGCAATCATGGATATTAAAAAACGTCCCGACTTTTTGAGTTCGCTGTGCATTTTAACTTTTGCGGGGAGTACCGTTACATTTATCGGTTATTTTCTGGCGGCGGTACTTTTCGAACAGGTTTCGGAACTAATCATAAAATACTCGTCGTGGAATTCCACTGACACCATTTCACCGGTTTATTTTACTGCATTGATGGCGCTTTCGGCAATCTCGCTTACCGGCGCCATCCGGATGTGGAAATTGCACCGCGACGGATTTTTCCTTTATAGTTTTGCACAGTTTCTGATTATTTTTCTTCCGGTAATCTGGATCGGTCCTTACGCATTTTCAGCAACCAATATGATATTCAGCGGATTGTTTATTTTTGGCTATGGGATGAATTTCAAGAGGATGCGGTAAATCAACCGGCCAAAGGCCAGCCCCCTTTACAGCCTGATTTGTGCAGAAGCTTATCCATACAAAAATTCTTTTAGCTAAATCAGTTATCTTCTGAAAAAGCTCTCAAATCCTGCCTGTTAAAAAGCTTATCTTCCGGTTTCTTATAAACCGATTAATCGAACTACAGGTGGGAATATTTTGTATTTTTGCATTCGGCTTTTCAGCGTTAAGTGACACAAACTGAAAAAATTTTTTCAACGAGTTCTTCAGGATCGACAACGGGGCTGCTGATGATTTGCCAACGAAACAATTAAGATTTTTTACCACGTTCTAAAAACAGAAATGACGACTGCGGTTAAAGATTCAACAAAAATTGGAGGAATAGAAGAAAATGTGCTGGTGGAGCGTATGATAAAAGGTGATAAAACAGCTTTTGAATTGCTTTTTAAATATTATTACCGGGGCCTGGTTTTATTTTCTTCAAACATTGTAGTCGATAAGGATGAAGCCGAAGAGATTGTACAGGATTTTTTTGTCCGGTTGTGGGAAAACAGAAAAAAAATGAAAGTCGATAGTCCTTTAAAAAGTTATCTGTTTGTTTCTGTTAAAAACCGGTCGATTAACTTTTTGAAAAGCTCGCAGGTAAAAAAGAATGTGATTGATGAGCTAAAAAAACAAATGGAGAGCGAAATGCGCTATAACCCGGATGTTTATGTGAATTCAGAATTACAGCAAAAACTTAAAGATGCATTTTCGAAACTTCCGCCCCGGATGGCGGAGATTTTCTCATTGAGCCGGTTCAAAGGTTATTCAAACGAAGAGATAGCAACAACGTTGAGCCTTTCGAAACGCACGGTTGAAACCCAGGTATCGAATGCATTGAGAATCATGAGGAAAGAATTGAACAACTATATTATGCTGCTGCTTTTTTTCTGACAGCCACTATTCCTTCAGCATAATTCCGGAAAAACCTTTTCTAAACCCTGAAATAAAAATTTTCGAAAAAAAATTTCTGCCGGCTACGTGTTTACACGAATTCGGTTGTATTAAGGATAAAGCAACATAAATACTGTTTAAAGATCAGAATTTGGAGCAGAAAAAGAAAAACAAAAACGAGCAGCTTTCCTGTTTTCTTGAGTTTAACCAAAACTTAACGAAAGAAGAAAAGGAACTGGAAGCGGCTGTACTGGCAGCCGAAACAGAAAAAACAGATGCAGATTCTGCATTTGAGAAAGTTTTGGCTAGAACTTCAAAACGAAACATTCCTCAGCGATTTCTTCAAATTATTATCCGTGTGGCAGCAATATTAACGTTGCCGCTGCTCATCTATTCATTATGGGATATTAACCACCGTTTGCCAAATAGCGGACAAACGCAACAAATTGCAGAACAAAAATTTACCAGCCCTGTTGGCATGCGCTCGCATGTAATTTTACCCGACGGTACCACCGTTTGGCTAAATGCTGAAAGTTCACTCAACTATTCGGTTCCGTTTGTACGAAAAAGCAGGACGATAATACTCACGGGCGAGGCATTTTTGAACGTTACCGAAAATAAAAATTCGCCGTTCATCGTAAAAGCGGCCAATGTAGAGGTTGAAGTTACAGGCACCCGGTTTAATATAAAAGCATACCCCGAAGAAAATACAATTGGAGTGGCTTTGGAACAGGGATCGGTGAAGCTTAAAGCGGTTAATTCTCAAAATAAAGCGGGGACGGTTACCATGAAAGCCGGTGATTATTTTGTTGTTGAAAAGGACACGCGAAATGTTAAAAGCCTCGACGCAGATATCCATAAAAAAATTGCATGGCATAACAATGCGCTGGTGCTCGATGAAACGCCGCTGGAAGAAGTGGCAGTGCTGCTGGAACGCTGGTATGGAGTGAAAGTTGAAATTAAAAACGAAGAAATTAAAAAATACAAATTCAGCACCACATTTGAAAATGAACCATTGAACCGGGTTCTGGAACTTTTGGAATTAAGTTCGCCCGGAATTGAAATAAATTATAAACCGGGCAAATTGAACAAGATGCCGGGAGAAAAGAATTATTCTGTAGTTACGATGTCAAAAACATGAAAATAAAAAAGGAGAAAGTGCGCCAACACCTTCTCCCTCAATAAATAAATTGGTCGATTAACAAATTAGTTAAACATTCAAATGTATGAAAAATTTTGTCAAACCATTGTGCTTGCTGGTTAGGCAGCACAAGAAAAAACTGATGGTCATGCGTAATGCATTGTTGATAATTCTAATGTCCGCTTTCCAGGTTGTTGCCTCAAACAGCTATTCCCAAACCAAGCGGTTAAATGTAAATTTCGAGAATAGCAGCATCAGGCAGGTACTGGCCGCTGTTGAACAGCAAAGCGAATTTTATTTTCTTTACAACAGCGAGCTTATCGATGTGGACCGGAAAGTGAACATTGCCGTGGAAAACGAGACGATTGACAACATCCTGAAACAGATGTTCAACGGTGGTGATGTGGATTTTCTTGTTAAGGATAAATACATTATCCTGACTCCCGAATCCGGAAATCAACAAGAACAACAAACCGTTACCGGGAAAGTAACCGACGAATCCGGCGAACCGCTCGTTGGGGTTACCGTTGTTGAAAAAGGTACAATGCACGGCACCGTTACAAATGCGGACGGAACCTATACGCTGGATAATCTTTCGCCCGATGCAGTACTTGCATTTTCATTCGTAGGAATGGAGCCGCAGGAAGTCAGGGTAGGTAAGAAAACCACAATTAACGTAACGTTGTCGTCAAGCACGGTTGGCCTCGAAGAAGTGGTTGTTACTGCCCTTGGTATTAAAAGGGAACAAAAAGCGCTGGGTTATTCAGTGCAGGAAGTTGATGGCGAAAGCCTGCAAAAAGTTACGGGCGTTGACGTTGGAACTTCACTCACCGGTAAAGTGGCCGGGGTACTGGTTCAAAACTCAACCGATTTTAACGTTGAACCAACTTTTACCATTCGTGGTGAAACCAATCCTTTGATTGTAATTGACGGAATTGCATATTCCAACAAAATGTTAAACGATATTGCCGCCGAAGACATTGAATCAATGACTGTTTTGAAAGGAGCAACAGCATCAGCATTATACGGTTTTCGCGGAGAACGGGGCGCTATCCTGATTACAACAAAAAACGGCAGCTCAGCCACAACGGGAGTTTCTGTGAACCTGTCGTCGAATACCATGTTTAACGCCGGCTTTCTGGCAATTCCTGAAAAACAAAGCATGTATGGCCGTGGTACTGCATACCTGTACGATCGGAATTCCGATCAGTCATGGGGAACTTTTCTGGACGGTACGGTTCAAACACAGTGGGACCCGATTGCAAAAGAGTTCCGGGATTATGAATACCTGCCGGTTGGCAAAAACAACTTTAAAAACTTTTTGGAACCTGGCTACATTACTAACAACAATGTTAGTGTTGCGTTCAATGGCGACCAGGTTTCCCTCAGAAGTTCAATTAACTGGACTGAAAACAAAGGGCGGTATCCAAATTCCAAACTGGACAAATATACTTACACAATCGGCGGGGACATCAACATGGACAAGTTTAAATTAACTTCGAACATGTCGTACACCAAAAGGGAATCGCCGAACATGGGCTCCAATGGTTACACCTCTTACGACCCGATGTATACACTGCTTATCTGGTCATCTGCCGATTTCAATATTCTCGATTATAAAAATAATTACTGGCTGAAACCAGGTCAGCTTCAAAACAACCAGTTCGGATACGATTTTGAAAATGACAAGTACAGTGGTAAAAACCAGAACAACCCGTACTTTGACCGGTGGGAAAGAACAAATGAAACATCGCGCGACATCTTTAACGCCGACCTCACTATGAGTTATGAAATAGCAGACTGGTTGAAAGCCACTGTTCGTTCAGGTCTCGATTTTTATGTCGATCGCGGGCAAATCAGAATTTCACAGGGTTCTTACACTTCATCGGGTAATACCGGTATTCCAGGAAACCCTTATACATGGAACGGAAGCAGGACAGGCGCCTACCTTAGCGGTAAAACGCAGGGCTTCAGCATAAACAACGACCTGCTGCTTACCGGAAACAAGTCATTTTTAAATAATTTCGAAGCGGAATATCTTGCCGGTGGAACCATATTCTACGACCGGAGTGATAACATGAACGCCGAAACAGTAGGCGGCATTTCCATCCCCGGTTACTTTTCACTAAATGCATCTGTAAATCCGGCAGCGGTATCAGAAAGCACAACTTCACGACAGGTAAATTCACTGTTTGGCCGTTTGGCATTGTCATGGAACAAAATGATATACGTGGATTTTACCGGACGTAACGACTGGGTTTCCATGCTGGCTAATCCGAATGTGCCGAAAGCAGATCGTTCTTACTTCTATCCGTCGGTGTCGGGTAGTTTTGTAGCCTCAGAACTTTTACCGGAATCGACCGCTGAATGGTTAGACCTGTTTAAATTCAGAGGCTCATGGACCGAGGCAAAAACAGCGCCCGGACCTTACGCTATCAACAGCGTATTCAACGTTATTCCCGGAACCTGGAATGATTTGAATGGCGCCACAGCACCCAGCTCACTTTATCTGAACACTTATTCGCCGAATGCCTATACTACAAAAGAAGTTGGTGTTCAGGGAATCATGTTTAAAGATCGTTTGTCGGTTGATGTAACTTATTACAGGAAAAACATTTACGATATTCTGAAAAACGGGCCGCTGACTTCAGCTTCGGGATATACCGGAATTTACTTAAATACCGACGAACAACGTTCGAACCGCGGATGGGAAGTGGCTGTTACCGCAACGCCGGTTAAAACCAACAACGTTCAGTGGGATATAAACCTGAACTGGTCGGCTTACAAACAGGTATATACCCAACTCGATTCGTTATATACCTCCAATTATGGCAAACCTTGGGTTGACGTAGGAGAACGCACAGATGCTTTAACACTTCAGAAATACCTGCGCGTTCCTGATGGTGAATATGCCGGTCAGTACATATACAATACCAGTGGAAGGATTATGCGCAGCAGCTATAATACACTTTACGGTTACAGCGATCCGGATTGGTTATGGGGAGCTTCTTCCACTCTGAGGTACAAAAATTTCAGCTTGTACGCTTCTTTCGACGGCGTTGTCGGCGGTTTGCTGAGCACCCGCACCGAAAGTTACATGTGGCAATCGGGTGTTCATCCGAATTCTATTACGCCGGAACGGGAAAAAGACGTTATTGCAGCTAATGTATACAATGCAGCAGGTGGCGGCGATGCAGGGGAAGCAGCGCTTGAAGCGGCTGGTTTGGTTACTAAAAACTACATTGGCGAAGGTGTTCAGGTTGTTTCCGGTTCGGTTACTTACGATGCCAACGGCAACATTACCAGCGACACCCGCGAATATGCACCGAACGATGTTGCATCTACATACAAACAGGCAGCTCAGGACTTACACAATACCAGCGCCTGGGGCGGCAGCGCCAATCCGAACGACGTTTATGCAAGAACTTTTCTGAAATTGCGTGAAGTATCATTAACCTACACCGTTCCGGGAAGTTTCCTGAATAGTGTTGCAGGAGGATTTATAAAAGGCGCATCCGTTAGTTTTGTTGGTCAAAACGTATTGTTCTGGTCAAAAGACTGGAAATATTCAGACCCGGATGGCGGTAACGAAGACTTTTCCGATCCTTCAGTAAGATATCTGGGTGGAAATATTAAATTCTCATTTTAATAATATAAGACAATGAAGAAACTGAAATATATTTTATTAGCGACAATTTCCCTAATTGCATTTTCGTGCGACAATTTTGAGGAAATAAATACCGACCCAAATACAACAAATGAGGTCACACCATCGATGCTGGCAACGCAAACGTTGAAAGATACCTACCGGTTCTGGAATCCAAATCCATCGGATTTTACCTCGGGAAACCTGTTTAACAAGCACATTGCAATGCTCGAAACAAATCCGAATCCGTACCAGTATTATTATTCGTACTGGCCTTACGGAAGTTTTGGCGCGTATACAAGGTTAACTGATCTTGAATACATGGTGCAGTACGCAGAGGGTTCTCAGTATGAAGCATCGTACAGAGGATTGCGTAATTTCTTAAAAGCTTCGTTCGGATTATCTGCAACGTTGGATATGGGCGATGTTCCGTATTCTGAAGCCGGAAAAGCGGAAGAAGGAATCACAAAACCGAAATACGACAAACAGCAGGATGTTTTCGCCGAAGTTCTTAACGATTTTCAACAGGCAGCGGACTATTTTGCACAGGGCGTAAATTTCGACGGCGATATTATGTACGGCGGAGACGTTTCAAAATGGCAAAAACTAAGCAACGCCATGCAACTGAAAGTCATTCAAACACTTGGCGACAAAGCAACAGCGGAACAAAAATCGCGTTTTGCAGAAATTGTCAATTCAGAACCGCTGCTGGAAGGAAACGAAGACAATTTCAAACTGGTTTACACTGAAAATCCGAACGCCACTTATCCGATGTGGAACGGCGAAGAACGCAGGAAATACACAGGCGTTTCAGAACTGACCGTTAATTCACTCAAACAATTCAACGACCGCCGGTTATTTTATTTTGCCGAACCGGCACAGGCGATGATCGATGAAGGGAAAACAGAAGCAGAATACGATGCATATGTGGGCGCACCGACAGAACTATCGGCAGAACAACTTGCGCTGAATAACGCCAACGGAACATATTCATTATTGAACAAGCGTTATGTGGAATACATGGACAACGACCCGATGCTTTATTTCACTTATTCAGAACAATGTTTTATCATTGCTGAAGCCATTGAGGATGGCTGGGTTTCAGGTAACGCACAGGAATATTACGAAAATGGTGTAAAAGCGCAACTGAGGTATTATATGAACCTGGATCACACGGAAGGCTGGGTACACGGAATGACCATCGACCAGGATTACATTGACAATTATTTCACTGGCGAAGCTGCTTATGCAACCGGTGGAACTAAAGAAGACCGTCTGCACCAGATATGGACGCAACGCTGGTTAATCGATTTCTTCCAGGGAAATGGCGGGAATTACCCGCAGTTCCTGCGCACAGGTTACCCGGTTTACCCGCTGGATCCGTCTACCAGTCTGAATCCGGAAGATCCAACAAAATATCCGAAACGCTGGATGTACCCGACGGATGAACAGACAAAAAATCCGGAAAATTATCAGCAGGCCATCGATGAACAATTTGGTGGTTACGATGGTATCAATCAGGTTCCGTGGTGGCTGAAATAAAAAAATGTTTATGAATTACTTAAATTATTTTATGTTTTTTGCGTGGCAAATTACAGCTTAGTTTAGTTAACTTTGATTGGGATGGGCAATTTTGCCCATTCCTTTCTTTTTCTGATGATTATGAAAAATATTATAGCATTATCGGTTATGGCTTTGCTTTTTACCAACTGCGTAAACAGCAACAAAGAAAAAGTTGAAAAAAAACCAGCAAACAAAAACGACTGGCAACTGGTTTGGAGCGATGAATTTGACGGCGACAGCGTGAATACGAATAACTGGAATTTCGTGTTATGGGATGCCGGCCGCGTAAATAACGAATGGCAAAAGTATGTGAAAGACACTTCAAACTATAAAATTGAAGACGGGAAACTTTACATCACCGTTACCAAAACAGGAGAAAACGAAAAAGGCGGATACACATCAACCCGGTTGAACAGCAAAAGCAAGCAGGAATTTAAATACGGAAGAATTGAGTTCAGGGCAAAAATGCCCGATTCGCAAGGCAGAGGAACATGGCCGGCATTGTGGATGCTGGGTTCAAACCACGATGAAGTGGGCTGGCCTAAATGCGGTGAAATAGACGTTTTGGAATATGTAGGATTTCAGCCCGATACAACCCACAGCAATGTTCACACACAATATCAGCATGGCAACACCGATTTTCATGCGGTTACTCCGTTGGCAACTGCGGAAGAAGAATTCCATAATTACGGAATCATCTGGACGAAAGATTCCATCAAATTCTATCTGGACACTCCGGATAATGTTACAAATACCTACGCACCGGAAGTCAAAACTGCAGATAACTGGCCGTTCGACCAACCTTTTTATTTGATTATGAATTTTGCTGTTGGCGGCGCCTGGGGCGGAAAAGAAGGAGTTGATGAAACCATTTTCCCGCAAACTATGGTTGTTGATTATGTAAGGGTTTACCAACACTAATTTTATTTTGGCAGATAAACTATACGCGCAATGCAACGATTATCCCTTTTTATGGCATTTATTTTGGCATTTTCTTTTTCGCTGAAATCACAAGATGCGAAAACATTATGGGACAATACCATTTCAAAAAACTGGCCTGAAAATTTCACTCGAGTGGAGATAAAATCGTCGGCAGATGGAAAGTTGCAGAACGCTGTTTATTACAAAACCTCACTTGCTGAGCCACAACCGCTTATTATTTCGTTGCATACCTGGAGCGGCAATTACCTCCAGGAAGATCCGCTGGCAAACGAAGTGGCGTTGCGCGGATGGAATTACATTCATCCCGATTTCAGGGGGCCGAACAACCGCCCGGAAGCCTGCGGCAGTTCCCTGGTAATTTCCGATATTGAAGACGCGGTCCGTTTTGCCATTGAAAACGGAAATGTGGACAAAAACGAAGTTCATATCGTCGGCGTTTCTGGCGGCGGATATGCAACGTTGCTTTCGTTCATGAACCTGGATTACCCGGTAAAAAGTTTCAGCGCGTGGGCGTCGATTTCCAACCTGGAAGACTGGTACTGGGAATGCAAAGGCAGAAACCTGAAATACGCCCGCGACCTCGGGAATGTTACCACCGACGGAAGCGGTTTTGATGCTTCTGAGGCAAAAAAGCGTTCGCCGTTGTTTTCAGCGTTTCCGAAAGAAAAAAGGCAAAACGCATCGCTTTTTATTTATGCCGGAATTCATGACGGTTACACCGGTTCAGTACCAATTACGCAGTCAATTCGTATGTATAACCAGTTGCTGCGCGAAATGTACTCCGTGCAAACCGGTGATTCCATTTCGTGCGAATTACAACTTTCGTTGCTGAAAAACCGGCTGAACCGGCGCCCCGACACAAACCTGGTTTTGGGAGGCCGGAAAGTCCATTTGTTCCGGGAATTACCCAACCTCAACCTGGTGATTTTTGAAGGCACGCACGAAATGTTGGTCCCGCAGGCGCTGGCATTAATTCCGGTCAACGAAAAACGAAATGTGCAAAATTATAACATCCTGACCATTGGCGATTCTAACGGCGCTGCCGAAAATGGATGGCCGGTGCAGTTGCGGAAGTTACTTCCCTACTCCACCGTCATCAACAAATCAATATCCGGAAATACCATTGGTTTTGATAACCTGGAAAATCCGAAACTCAATACGTTGCGAAACATCGAAAAATACCTGGACGAAACATTCGCTTCGCTGAAAAACAACGAGCCGCTCGACTACATCATCATCGGATTGGGAACCAACGATACCAAACGAATTTTTATAAATAATCAGGATGAAGTCGCCAAAAATCTGTCGGTGCTGATCGACAAAATCAAGCAATATTTTTTACGGAATGGTCAAAAAATGCCTGAGGTTATTGTTCTGTCAGCGCCTCCGATGGATGAAGAAAAGCTGAATAAAGAAAAATACGGTGGTGGCGATGCCCGGATTTCAGCAAACAATAAAAAGTTTCGGGAAGTGGCGAAAAAGCAACATGTGGAGTATCTGGATATTTATTCGCCATTGAAAATGCACATTGGCGAGTATACTATTGATGGCGTTCATTTCAAAGAAAAGCCACAATTCGGGATTGCCGAAATGATCACAGAAAAAATTACGGAGAAATAGTGAAAGCGCAAATATTTCTTTTCAGCATCATTACCTATTTGTTCTTTATCCGTCAAGCGGATCGAACCGCCAGACGGATATGAACGCAGGATCATCATTTCATCTCCATCCGGCCTGTCGCAATCATCCAGTGATGCAGTTGATGGTGGGAACCTTCCGCCAGCAAACCAATGTAACTGAGCGCTCTAATTTTTGCCACTTCGGAGTTATTATCGGTGGTTACGGTGATTACCCACTGTTCGTTTTCCTGTTTGGCTGTCATATCCCAGCCTTTTTCCTTTTTCAACATGGCCGGGTGCATGTTGAACAATTTCTTCAATGCTTTAACGGCTCTTTCTGTTTCAGGTTTAACCTGGATCTCAGTTCCTTTTTCAATGGCTTTTTGCGAAACCACCTGCACCTCTTCTGTAAACGCTTTCATATCCAGCAGATGCCGGCGCAGGGCTTCCAAATCAACTTTCGACCAGTCGGTATTTGGATCAGCTTCCAGCTTTTGAACCACTTCCTGAATTGTTCCGAAAATCTCATTGCCGGGCATCTCCAGAGGGGAATTTTCGGAATCGACATGATGTTGCTGGGCTGCAACATTATTCATTTCAGCACAAAAAATAATCGTCAAACTACATGCAACAACATAAAAACCGGATATTATTTTGCTCATTAGATTAATGTTTTGAGTTTAACCTTCTTATTGAATAAAAACCAGTTTCCCCGGAAGTTGTTCTGAATATTTCAAATAACTTTTATTAAATGAGGCACTTTGTAAGTTTTTAACCACAGGTTTTTTGATGCCGAAGGCATCGTATGCTTATAAAAATGAGCGCCTAATTCAAAAATGAATATGATTACGAATGGTGGTGTCAAAACTATCACGTATCCAAAATTGATCGTCAAGAGGTTCATTTTCATTTATACGCCGCGCGGAAAGTCCCGGGAACAGGAGAATCCTTTCTCCTGATTAAGAAAGCAAATATGCATAAAGCGCCTGATTCAAAAATGAAGAGGGTGTACGACAAATTCTATGTTATTATTTATGTGTCTACGGGAAAACGGATTTTTTACATCGTGGCTTCAGCCCGGTGAACAAAAACGGCCAAAGAATGAAAGGGCTTCAGCCATTTAAGGGATTAAATGCTAAAGCCTCAAAAAACGCCAGGAAATAACCACCGGGCTAAAGCGCCGGTGTAAAAAGGATGAAAAGCTTTGAACCGCGCCATAAATCGTGAAATTTGTCGTACACCGAAATGAAGATCATTACGAATGGTGATGTCAAACCTTTCATGTTTCCAAAATTGATCGTCAAGAGGTTCATTTTCATTTTTACGCCGCGCGGAAAGTCCCGGGAACAGGAGAATCCTTTCTCCTGATTAAGAAAGCAAATATGCATAAAGCGCCTGATTCAAAAATGAAGAGGGTGTACGACAAATTCTATGTTATTATTTATGTGTCTACGGGAAAACGGATTTTTTACACCGTGGCTTCAGCCCGGTGAACAAAAACAGCCAAAAAACGAAAGGGCTTCAGCCATTTAAGGGATTAAATGCTAAAGCCACAAAAAACGCCAGGAAATAACCACCGGGCTAAAGCGCCGGTGTAAAAAGGATGAAAAGCTTTGAACCGCGCCATAAATCGTGGAATTTGTCGTACACCGAAATGAAGATCATTACGAATGGTGGTGTCAAAACTATCACGTATCCAAAATTGATCGTCAAGAGATTCATTTTCATTTATACGTCGCGCGGAAAGTCCCGGGAACAGGAGAATCCTTTCTCCTGATTAAGAAAGCAAATATGCGTAAAGCGCCTGATTCAAAAATGAAGAGGGTGTACGACAAATTCTATGTTATTATTTTATGTGTCTACGGGAAAACGGATTTTTTACACCGTGGCTTCAGCCCGGTGAACAAAAACAGCCAAAAAACGAAAGGGCTTCAGCCATTTAAGGGATTAAATGCTAAAGCCACAAAAAACGCCAGGAAATAACCACCGGGCTAAAGCGCTGGTGTAAAAAGGATGAAAAGCTTTGAACAGCGCCATAAATCGTGGAATTTGTCGTACACCGAAATGAAGATCATTACGAATGGTGGTGTCAAAACTATCACATATCCAAAATTGATCGTCAAGAGGTTCATTTTCATTTATACGCCGCGCGGAAAGCAACTTTACAGAATACAGAAGATCTTGTTGTCAAATGAAATGCGGACCTGGGAAAGCCCGCGTCCCGGGAGCAGGAGAATCCTTTCTCCTGATTTATTTCGGGATTGTTGTTTGGTAAAAAAATGGGGGGCTTCAGCCCTCAATATCAATTGGACTAAAATCAATCTTAACGAATTTTTTAAAACATTGCCGATCAGATTCTGTTAAACAAATAGAACTATTAAAAATTCCCATCATGAAAAACAGAACAATAATCTTTGAAAAACGACCGGAAGGCAAACCCACAGAAGAGTGTTTCCGGATAGAAGAAAACGAAGTCCCGCAACCTGAGGACGGCGAAGTGCTGTTAAAAACACTGTATGTTTCAGTAGACCCGTATTTGCGGGGCCGCATGAGCGACCGAAAATCGTATGCCGCCGGATTTAACCTGGGAGAGCCAATGAAATCGGGCGTTGTAGCGGAAGTGACTGAATCGGAACATCCGGAATTTAGCGCCGGTGATTATGTTTCAGGTATGCTTGAATGGGCGGAGTACCAAACCGGTAGTGGCGATGCATTGCAAAAAGTGGATGGAAATGCAGCCCCGCTTTCCGCATACCTGGGTTTGCTGGGAATGCCGGGATTGACTGCTTACCTCGGATTAATGGATATTGGCAAGCCCAAAAAAGATGAAACTTTGGTGGTTTCCGGAGCAGCGGGCGCCGTAGGCAGCGTAGTGGGCCAAATAGGAAAAATTACAGGTTGCCGCGTGGTTGGCATTGCGGGCAGCGATGAAAAAATCAACTGGCTGAAATCGGAGTTAAATTTTGATGCAGCCATCAATTACAAAACCACGGAAAACATGCAGGAAGCCATTGCGGAAGCTTGTCCCAAAGGTGTTGATGTTTATTTTGATAATGTTGGCGGCGAAATTTCAGATGGCGTGGTTATGAACATTGCTCCAAAAGCGCGGATTATCATTTGCGGAAATATCTCGCAGTACAATAAAACCAGCCTCACCACAGGGCCGCGGTTACAATCGTTTCTGTTGACGAATACCGCTCTTATGCAAGGTTTTCTTGTTCGGGAACATGCCGCTAAATTTCCCGAAGCCGTTCAGCAGTTATCAAAATGGTACAGCCAGGGAAAAATACAGTTTAAGGAAACAGTTGTTGAAGGTTTCGAAAATATCCCGAAAGCGTTTATTGGTTTATTCGAAGGTTCGAACATTGGGAAAATGGTAGTTAAGGTTTAAAAAAAAGAGTAGCTTTATTCCCGGAATCCAATAAATTAAAAACCATTTAAAATGAACAGAATTATTTTATTATTGACGTTGTTTGCTGCAATTACCTTCGGCTGCAATCAAAGCAACAACCGCAGTTCGGAATCCGGTGCTGTATCCGGAAACGAAAATTCGCGGGATAACTTCAATCCGGAACAAATGGTCAACCGGCAGATGGAACAATTAAAAGATCAGATGGATTTGACCGGCGAACAGGAAACGCAAATGCGGAAAATACTGAAAGAAGGGGCCGAAACTATGCAAAAAGCACGGATAGAAATGCGGGAAGGCGGCGGTGGATTTGAAGGAATGCGCGAGCAAATGCAGCAAATGCGCGAGGAACAAAACGAAAAAATTAAAGCCATCCTTTCTGATGAACAGTGGGAAAAATACCAGGATATTCAGGAAGAAATGCGATCGCAAAGGAGACAGGGCGGATTTGGCAGACCAAACCGGAATTAAAAAAAATGCCATTCGGATATTGAACCGAATGGCATTCTTATTTTACCTCTTTTATATATCAAATCCCCAGCAACAATTGTCCTGCGTCTTTTCCGCCGGTAAACATTCGTTCCGGATTTTCAATCATCTCTTTTACTTTCACAAGAAAACCTACTGAATCCTTTCCGTCAACAATGCGGTGATCATAGGAAAGCGCCACATACATCATTGGACGGATAACAACCTGACCGTTAACAGCCACCGGGCGTTCCAGAATGTTGTGCATTCCCAGAATGCCGGATTGCGGCGGGTTTAAAATCGGTGTGGACAACAACGAGCCAAAAACACCGCCATTGGTAATGGTAAAAGTCCCCCCGGAAAGTTCATCCACCGAAATCTTTTTATTCCGTGCTTTTTCAGCCAGTTCCTTAATTTCCTGTTCAATCTGAGCAATCGGTTTACTTTCAGCATTGCGCACAATCGGCACCATTAAACCTTTGGGCGTAGAAACTGCGATTCCCACATCAACAAATTGCGGCGACACAATTTCATCGCCATCCAGTTGCGCATTTACCATCGGGTGAAATTCCATTGCCAGGGCAACTGCTTTGGTAAAAAACGACATGAAACCTAATTTTAAGCCGTGTTTTTCGATAAACTGCTGCTGGTATTTTTTGCGCAGTTCCATTACATTGCTCATGTCAATTTCGTTGAAAGTGGTGAGCATGGCGGTATCGTTTTTCACTGCCACCAAACGTTCGCTAAGTTTTCTGCGCAACGACGACATCCGGGTTCTGTCACTTTCGCGCGAAATTTGCCTTTTCTGAAAAACTGCTTCGGAAGTTTCTCCTACGGAAGCATTCATTGCTGCTTCCACCTCTTTTTTACCCAATCGTTTCAGGCCTTTAATCACGTCGTCAATCGAAAGATCGTGCTCTTTCATCATTTCTTTCGCCACCGAAGTCACTTTTATTTTATCGTATTCCTGCGATGCTGGTTTTATTTTTTCAGCATCTTCCGGTTTGGCATGGAATTCTTTGGCAGATTCCTTCAAATCTTCCTCCACCGGCATCACGTCCCGCTTTTCGGCTTCCATTTTTTTGTGTTTGTCAGCAACTTCAGCGGGTTCTTCCTTTTTCGGTTGTTTTTCCTCACTAATTTGTTCCGCTTTTTCTTCCTCCGGTCCTTCTTTCTCCGGTTCTTTTTCTTTTTTTCCTGAAGGGGCAACACTTGTATCGATGGTGCACAAAATACTCCCCACTTCAACGGTATCGCCTTCCTGCGCTTTAAATTCTATTTTACCTGCTTCGACGGCATTCACAGTCAAAGTGGCTTTATCCGATTCTATTTCGGCAATTTCCTGGTCTTTCTCAACCGCGGCGCCGTCTTCCACGAGCCAGGCGCCAATTTCGACTTCGGTTATTGATTCTCCCGGACTGGGAATTTTTATTTCTACAATCATTGTAACGTTTTTATTGTCTTTTCAACCTTAAGTTCCAAATGTACAGGAAAAACGGTTTGTCGGTTCTAAAATGATAATCCGATGTATTTTATGATGCAACAACTTTACTTTTTTCGAAAACAGCTTCCAGAATTTTTTTCTCCGATTGCCGGTACTGTTCCATTAAACCGGCTGCCGGGCTAGCATTTGCCGGCCGTGAAATGATACGGAAATCGAGGTCGTTCAGGTGCCGCTGGATAAAAGGCCAGGCCCCCATATTTTCCGGCTCATCCTGTACCCAGACCAACTCTTTCGATTTGTTGTATTTTTTCAGAATTTCGCTGATTTGTTTTACCGGTAGCGGGTACAACTGCTCCATCCGCACCAGTGCAGTATCTGAAATTCCTTTTTCGAGTTTATGTTTTGCCAACTGGTAATACAACCTGCCGTAAGTGAAAACCACTTTCTTCACCAGTTCCGGTTCCGCCAGTGAATCATCGATTACTTCGCGGAAAGAACCTTTGGCCATCTCTTCGATGGTTGAAACCACCTGCGGGTGACGCAGCAAACTTTTTGGGGTAAAAACAACCAGTGGGAGCCGCATTTTCATTTTTACCTGTCGCCGCAGCAGATGAAACATGTTGGCGGGCGTTGTCGGAACAACCACCTGCATGTTGTAATTTGCCGATAACGTGAGAAAACGTTCGATGCGGGCACTGCTGTGTTCCGGTCCCTGTCCTTCGTATCCGTGTGGTAAAAACAAAGTCAGGCTGTTCATCAAACCCCATTTTTCAAATGCCGAAGAAATGTACTGGTCGATAACAACCTGCGCCACATTTGCAAAATCGCCAAACTGCGCTTCCCAAATGGTTAATCCGTTAGGTTGCGCCAGTGCATATCCATACTCAAAACCCATCACGCCATATTCGGAAAGCGATGAATTGTAAATATGAAACGGCGCCTGGTTTTCAGTAATGTATTTCAGTGGAAAATATTTTCCCTCGGTGCCATCAATTACAAACGACGCATGACGGTGGGCAAACGTACCACGCTCCGAATCCTGTCCGCTGATGCGCACCGGATGGCCTTCGGTTACAAGCGAACCATAAGCGAGCAATTCACCCATTGCCCAGTCGAGCCGGTTGTCGTTAATCATCATTTTCCGATCGGAAACGATGCGGCTGACTTTTTTGAAGAAATTCAAATCTTTGGGAAGGTAATTTATTTTTTCAGCGATTTCTTTTAGCTTTTTTGCATCGACGCCGGTTTGCACCCTTTCTTCAAAAAACTCGTTGCCGGGCATTTTGTACGATTCATATTCATGGAGCAGAAATTTCCGGATTTTTAGTTTTTCAATTTTTTCCGACTCTTTGTATTTATCGTTTAATAAATCGTCGAACTTTTTAATTTCTTCGCGGGCTTCTTTTTTCGACATGATACCCAACTCATCGAGTTTTTCGATGTACAAATCGCGCGGGTTCGGATGTTTTGAAATGGCTTTGTACAACACGGGCTGCGTGAACCGCGGTTCGTCGCCTTCATTGTGCCCGTATTTCCGGTAACAAAGAATATCGATATAAACATCAGAGTGAAATTTTTGCCGGAATTCCACGGCCAGTTTAATTACAAAAATCAGCGATTCTACATCGTCGCCGTTCACGTGAAAAACAGGCGAACGCGTTACTTTCGCCACGTCGGTACAATAAGTACTGGAACGGGCGTCGAGGTAATTGGTTGTAAATCCTACCTGGTTGTTAATTACCAGATGAATTGTGCCCCCGGTTTTATATCCCTTTAACTGCGACATTTGAATGGTTTCATATACTACTCCCTGCGCAGCAATGGCAGCATCGCCGTGAATGATAATTCCTGCTGCTTTGCTGTAATCGTTATCATACACCGAATTAATTCTCGACCGCACCATTCCCTGTACGACAGGCCCCACTGCTTCGAGGTGCGACGGATTGGGCATTAGTTTCAGTTTTATTTTTTTGCCGGCATCCGACTTTACTTCACTTTCGTAGCCCAAATGGTATTTTACATCGCCCTGAGAAATATCGTCTTCGTATTGTGTACCGTAAAATTCCTTGAAGATGTTTTCGTACGGTTTATCAAGAATATTGGCGAGGATGTTCAACCTTCCGCGGTGTGCCATTCCAAGCACAAATTCTTCGATGCCAAGTTCCGAACCGCGTTCGATGATGGCGTCCAGCGACGGTATCAAAGTTTCGGCGCCTTCCAGCGAGAAACGTTTCTGCCCCACAAATTTTTTGTGAATGAAATTCTCGAAACCAACAGCCAGTTTCAGGTGATAAAAAATGTGTTTTCTTTCTTCGTCCGAAAATTTCTGGGAGTTCTGCGAACTTTCCATACGTTCCCTGAGCCAGTGGATGACTTCGGGATGCCGCATGTAAACATATTCAACACCAATTGAACGACAATATGTTTCTTCGAGATGGGCGATAATATCTTTAAGTTTAGCAGGGCCAATACCAATATTGTTCCCAGCCTGGAAAATGGTTTCCAAATCTTTCTCTTCCAAACCAAAATTTTCATAATCCAGCGTTGGCGAATACTGCCTGCGTGTTCTTACCGGATTGGTTTTGGTAAACAAATGCCCCCGCTGGCGATACCCGTGAATCAGGTTTAAAATGGCAAATTCCTTGTCCATATTTCCCGATATTGCTTTGCCATTCTTCTCAAAATTAGTCCGTGCCAACTCGTAACCTTCAAAAAAGTGCTGCCAGCTTTTATCCAATGCGCCGGGATTATCTATATATGTTTGATAAAGGTCTTCTATGGTCTCTGCCTCCTGGTTTCCCACTGACGAAAATTTGTCCATTATTCTCTGTTTATTACTACGATTGTTACTGAAAAAAACAACGTTAATTTTTTATTGTTTAGCGAAATCAACGTTTTGCGATACAAATGTAAGGTTTAAAAAGAATCCTTCTCAATGTCGCAATAACGATAAAGAATTTTTTTTAATCCGCGGTAATTTCAACTTTAAATAAAGGCAAAAAATAAAACAACAGGCGAAAGTTAAAACGGATTTCATACTTCGCCTGACTTCAAAAACAAAAGACAAATTTGTCTGTTTTATTTTCAAATCTTAAGGCTATGAAGAAGTTGCTCCTTTTTATGTTGCTGGTTAACGCAGGTCTGCTTTCCGGCGCCCAGGAAAACGATGAACCGGTGAAAAATATTTTTCTCGGCCCGCGTGTTGTTAATGGTCAATCGGCTAACGTTGCCGGCCACGGAAAAGCTGCAGTTACTGGTACAGCATCGGTTTGGCGAAACCAGCGGCGGGTTTTATGAATTATTCGGACTGGACCAGGCAACGATGCGCCTGGGGTTTGAATATGGTTTCGGAAATAACTTTACGGCCGGTATTGGCAGAAGTTCTTACCTGAAAACTTTTGACGCTTACGGAAAACTCAGACTGGCGCAGCAACGTGAATCTTTTCCGGTAACAATGGTTTTTGTGTTGGAAGGATTTATTCCCACCATCCGTAATTATTACCCTTCCGCTAAAGATAATTTTTCCGATAAATTTTCGGCGAACGGGCAACTGCTGATAGCAAAAACAATTGATGTTTTTGGCTTTCAGATATCGCCTGGATATCTGTCGACAGGCTATTTACCCGCTGAAAATGATAATCTTGCTTTTTTTACACTCGGGTTGGCAGGCTCCGTAAAAATATCAAAAAAAGTATCTGCCAATGTGGAATACCTGACGTATTTCAATTCGGGTACAGACATTACAAAACCACTTTCATTTGGAGTTGACATTGATACCGGCGGACATGTTTTTCAACTGATAATCTCGAATTCGCAACAAATGTTTACGCAGGGATTGTACACGAATTCGCACGGAAGCTGGTCTGATGGATTTGTATACTTTGGTTTCAACCTCATTCGTGAATTCAGGATTAAATATTATTAAAATGGAACGAAAGAAGTTTTTAAAGGATTTTGCTATCGGCGGCAGCCTGTTGTTTGCTTCGCCGATGTTGTTTAATGCATGTGGAAAAGCCAGTGAATTTTCGGAAATTATTCTGGATTTAAACGATCCGGAAAATGCCGAACTTAAAAACATTGAAGGATTTGTTTATAAAAATGACGTGATAATTATCAGAACGGGAGCGAACGATTATACAGCGTTGTCGGCCATTTGCACCCACCAGGGCTGCATCGTCAGCTACAATGCTTCAACCAACGAGTTGCCCTGCCCGTGCCACGGCTCCAAATACAATTTATCGGGAAAAGTTCTTAACGGTCCGGCCCAGGCAAACCTTGAACAATATATGGTAAATGTGGAGGGAAATATTTTAAGGATTAGCTAATCATCAGAAAAACCGGCTGACTGGGAGAAAAAAGCCATGCTCTATTCCAGCGTATAATGTTTCCTGATGTAAGTATGAACATCCCAAACGCACTCCAGTCCGGCGGGGAATATTACAAAATCGCCCGGTTTAATGGTAAGGTTATCGAATTCTGAAATAATGGTAGCTTCCCCCTCCAGAATCAGGCATTTCTCGGTTTTGTCGTAATACCAGTCAAATTTATCTTCATCATGCTCCCACACGGGCCATGAGAAAACGTCCATCTCCTCGAGTTCTTCCTGGTCAGGCTGATCTACTTCTATTCTCATTATTTCCAAGTTTTAAGCAAAATTACGAAAGAATCACTTTCGAATAATATGTTGTAAACAATTATCAGAAAAAAAGTTTTATTCCAAACCTCAATTTGTTTTGGATTATATGAATAAAATCTGATGCTTTGCTGAAACAAGAATTTACACCTGCTTTTTCATCAACTCTTTCGAAAATTGTTTGCCTGTCCTGAACGCTTCAATATTCAGGTTGACTATTTTTTCGCCCTTCGATTTAAAAACGGTTTCGATGCCCTTTTCAATAATTTTATCGTGAATTTCGATGAATGGCGAAGCAGCGCCGAGCATCACCATATTCGATGCTTTTGGATTGCCGATTTCGCGCGCCATTTTATCGGCATCGATGCAAATCACATTTATTTTCCCGTTCAGTTCTTCAAAGTGCATTTCCAGTTCAGGATAATCGGGAATGTTTTTAAATTGAACGATGTTGGTTACGAGGCTGCCATTTTTCTTTAAATAAGGCAAATACCGCAGCGATTCCAGGGGTTCGACAGAAAGAATTAAATCGGCGCTTCCCAAAGGTATTAAATCGGAATGAACCGGCTGATCTGCTATGCGGAGGTGCGAAACCACTGCCCCGCCCCGTTGGCTCATCCCGTGGGTTTCAGCCTGTTTGAGGTAATAATTTTCGTTGAGGGCAGCGGCTCCCAAAGCAGCTGCAATGGAAAGGATTCCCTGTCCGCCAACCCCGGCCAATATGATATCGGTCTTCATTTTAGTTCGATTTTTTTGATTTATTCATCTTTTTGATTTTGCTGATCCGCTGCACGCACTCGCGTCGGCCAATGATCACTGAAACTCCGTTATACGCCACTTCTTCGTTAATAATTTTTACAATTTCACCTTGGTTCTTTTTCAGCGGTATGAATAAACGGATATGCTCAGGATCAACACCTACGCCTTCGCATATTTTCTCAATTCGCCCTTTTGCCGAAGAATCCTGTCCGCCGGTCATAGCTATTGCTTCGTTATCCACGATTAGAATGTTGATGTTGGTTTTTTCAATCACACAATCGAGCAGCCCGGTAATTCCGGAGTGCGTAAAAGTTGAATCGCCTATAACGGCAAAAACAGGTTCCAAACCGGCATCGGTAGCGCCTTTTGCCATGGTAATTGAAGCCCCCATGTCCACGCAGGTGTTAATGGTGCAGTAAGGGGGAAGCGCGCCGAGCGTGTAGCAGCCAATATCCGAAAAAACCCGTCCGTCGCCATATTCAGAAATTACTTCATTCAGGGCGAAATAGGTATCCTGATGCCCGCAACCCGCACAAAGCGAAGGCGGACGATTGGTCAGTCCTGCCGGTGTTTCGAAAGCTGCCGACGGTTCTTTTTCCAGAGCTTTCGCCAGGTGGTCAGGATTTAATTCTCCGCGTCGCGGGAGTGTACCGTCCTGTCTCCCATGGACCTTGGTCCCTTTTCCAAAATAATCGCTTACCAGTTCCTCCAAAAGCGGATAACCTTCTTCAGCAACAAGTATTTCGTCGCATTCATTTTCGAGCTTTTTGAGCAACTTTTCCGGCGCCGGATATTGCGAAATTTTTACCACCGGGTACGGACAATTTCCTTCCGGATAATTTTCCATCAGGTAATTGAAAGCGATTCCGCAGCAAACAACTCCCAGGCTTTTATCTTTTCCTTCAAAATAAGCGTTAAACACTGATTCTTCAGAATAATGAATCAAACTATCCTGCTTATCAAGCAGGTTCTGGTAGTATTTTCTCCCAAATGCAGGCAGCAACATAAACTGCATTGGATTAACCGGCAATTTTAATTTGTTTTCGTCCAGCATAGTTCGGGAAACCACTCCTGCGCGGGAATGAGCCAACCGGGTGGGTATCCGCACCATAACCGGCAATCCGGTTTTCTCGGAAAATTCAAAAGCTTCATAAGTCATGTCGTAAGCTTCCTGCTGGTTTGAAGGTTCGAAAACCGGAATCATGGCAAATTTGCCGTAAAACCTGGAATCCTGCTCGTTTTGCGACGAATGCTGCGACGGGTCATCGGCAACCACAACAACCAGACCGCCGTTAATGCCTGTTATGGCAGCATTCATAAATACATCTGCAGCAACGTTCAAACCCACATGTTTCATACAGGCCACGCTCCGCTTTCCGGCATAAGACATTCCAAGTGCAGCTTCGAGGGCTGTTTTTTCGTTGGTCGACCAGTTGCGGTGAATGTTCCTCTGTTTTGCTGATTTATTGCGTTGAATATATTCTGTGATTTCTGTGGAAGGTGTTCCAGGATAAGCATATACACCGGATATTCCGGCATCAACCGCTGCCTGCCCAATGGCCTCGACTCCCAAAAATAATTGACGTTGCATGGATAGAATTTATTTGTTCGGTGGGCAAAAATAAGCCTATTGATGTTTCAAAAAAATACCAAAACTCAGTTTAAACTGGTTCTTAATATGTGTTGGAAGTCAAATGTTTTTGCTTTAACTGTAGATGGTAAGCACCAACCTGCGCCTGCCGCCATAGTTACGAAATTCACAAAAGTAAATACCCTGCCAGGTTCCCAGGTTCAACTGGTGGTTGGTGACTGGTACCGTAATTTCTGCTCCCATAACCGACGACTTGATGTGGGCCGGCATATCGTCGCTGCCCTCCAGTGTGTGCACGAACAACTGTTTGTCTTCCGGAATCATCTCATTAATGAAAGATTCAAAATCGTCGCGAACTGATGGATCGGCGTTTTCGTTCAGTGTGATTCCTGCCGAAGTATGTTTTACCAAAATGTGCAGCAATCCTTTTTCCGGAAGTTCCGGCAGATTTTCTTTAATAAGTGGCGTAATCAGGTGAAAACCGCGGCTAAACTGCGAAAGTGTAATTTCTTTTTGCTCAATCATAATTTCAAGTTTTTAAGTAAAGTTAAAATGAAATGCAGGAAATTACAACCACAAAACAAGAAACAGCAGAAATTCTTCAGCATTTTTCCATCACCAGAAAATATCGTACTCCCAACCATCAAAAACTTAAAATTTATTTCTGTAAAATCTACGGTTAAGCCATGTAATTATCCGAAGTATTCACGCACAAATAAATCAACAATAGTACGATTTAAAGGAAAAAGCTACATTTACACAAAATAACTGAACATGAAATTTCTGGGCAACATCATCTGGTTGATATTTGGCGGGTTAGCCATTTTCCTGGAGTACATTATAGCAGGGGCGGGCCTGTGCGTAACCATCATCGGAATTCCATTTGGTATCCAGGCATTCAAACTGGGAATTCTGGCATTGTGGCCTTTCGGACAGCGGATTGAATACATGGATTACGCCCCGGGCTGCCTGTCGACCATCATGAATATCATCTGGCTAATCATTGGCGGAATCTGGATTGCTTTGACCCACGTGCTTTTTGGAATTCTTCTGGCCATTACCATCATCGGAATTCCCTGGGCAACACAACATTTTAAAATGGCTTCGCTGGCGCTGACTCCGTTTGGACGGAGGGTGATTTAACCAACTTTTTATTTTATTTCAATCCACCGCATCTTTAACAATCTTTTGCTTTCCAACTGCCTGTCTGTTTAAAGTTTTGTAAATTACACTACGAATGTGGTACGCCGTTTTATGGATGCAGGCCCTGTTGTACATTCATACATAAAACCGCAGTCGCACACAAATTGCAATGATGACATTTATAAAATTAAACAGCGATGAGTAAAATCGAAATTGTATTTACCGGTGCTGTCCTCGACCTTAAACTTGAACTCGAGGGAATGGAAGTTGGACTTTATTTTGACGGGAAAAGTGAATGGTCGCGGACAATAGAAGGTTTCGAAATTGAGGGAAAACTCGATTTAATGATGCTTTGCAAAGGCATTAACGGAACGAAATGGGATTTGGCGATTAAAGTAGATGACAAAGGCCCGAAAAAATATTCCGGAAAAATTAACAAAGGTTATTCGTTGGTAACAGATGAGATAGAAATTCCTTTAAGCTAAAATTATGAAAACCGTAAAACCGATTATAATTATCAGCTTTTTGTTTGCCTGCACCAGCCTGGTCTGCGGCCAGACTATTTTTGAAGATGCCAGCGGTGAAACTTCCGTTTTTTTACCGGTTGGAGGAAACGTACGGGTAAACACAGCCGACAAAAGTCTCAAGTTTGCGTATTATTACAACCGTTCAGACAAGGATGTGGTATTTGGCGTTGATGCCAGCGGAAAATCCAACAATGGCTTTGCGTCGGTAATAAGCGGCAAAAATCTTAACCCTGAAGCTAATCTGAACTTCAACGTTGGTTTTAAAAATGTTTCGACCGATGATTCAAACCTTTCCGGTTACGATTATTTAAACGTAACATTCGGAATCGGCGCTTCCAAATATACCCTCCTGAACCCGGATGTATCATATGCTCAGCAGATTTCAACAGAATCATTTAATCAGTTGTCGGCGGGCGTGTCCTATAATTATTACCTGAATGGAAATATGATTTTCGGCATTTACGGCGGGTACGACAAAACCAACAATATTTCAGCCCTCCCGAAATTAGTTATCAAAGAAACCACGGTTTTAGGTGCTGATGCCGCAGGAACGACAATCCGATCTTCAGAAGACGAATTTTTTGCCTGGCAAGGTAATTTGAAAACAATTCATCAGTTTTCATTTTACACCGACTACATTTACATTCCTGATTTTTTGGAAAACAGAGTGGCATTATCTGTTTATACAAGAAGTGGTTTCAGGACAGACCATAACCAAACAAACGCAGGATTGGGAATTTATCTGAACAAAAAGGACGAACCTTTGAAAGTTGTCGGCGGAATCATCTACGAATTCGAAGATTTATTTGATTCCAGTGATGCCGGAACTTCATTGGGGAAAAGAGGTACGTTGGGGATCATTTTGGGTTATCATTTTTAACGCGGATTAAAACGATTTTGAAATGTTGAGAAGAATTCCGAACGAATTGTAGTAAAGCTGGCCGATATCAAAAGCCGTTTCAACTCCAACGTTCAACTGGTTTTTCAGGGGTCTGTTTGCTTCCACGTAGGCCGAAAACTGCTTTTTTTGAGGAAAAATACCAAAAGGTGCATCGTGACGGCTTCCCAGCGAATGCCCTTCCCGATTCGTGCCAAACGTTCCCTGGTTCAAGGAATACGTTGTTTTTACCACCAACGATGTTTCTTGTATTTGTCCTTCGAATCCCAGGTGTATAGCGGCAACCCGGTTGTTTATGAAATAATCGCCAGGATCACTGGGCAAACCGTCCCTTATCCATTTGCGGGTGCCGATTAACGGGTTTCCAATTCCCAAACCTTTGTACGACCAACCATTTGGGTAATTATCGTTGTTGTAATAATTTTCGTCGCCGGAAGGTGTTAGCGGCGACCAAAACTCACCGGCCTGATTTTTTGTAAAAAAGAATTCTGCCACAATTTTCTTCCAGAAAAACATATTATCATTTGCCGGGCGCGTGTTGGTCAGGCTCACTCCGCTCAGGCCATCGCGCAAATTGGCTAAATGATATAAAGCGCCGATATCGTAAAAAAACTGGTGATACGCAAACAATCGTAAATCGGGAAATTGGTACTTCAGTCCAAGATCGATTGATCCCAAATGATTGCCGATTTTTGACTTGGGAATTTGATTGGTGCCGTAAGCTTTTCCACGAATAACATACCAGTAACGCGTAAAACCCGACAACGTGTAAACGTCGCCAAAATATTCGGCTTCGCTGCCCCACTGAGCCTGGTGGTTGAATCCGCCAAGCAGCTTCAGGTTCCATTCGGGCTTCCCAAATTGCCCGTAAAACGAAAGCTGGTGAAGAAACGTTTTCAGCGTATCTTCACTGCTGTCCATTTTTTGAACGGGAAGATCTCCGAACCAGCCGTGAGCAAAATTTCCCTTAAAAGCAAACAAATGCCCCAGAAAAGGAATGGTGTAAAATTCCGGAATGCTGATTTCAACCTTGGGAATTCCCAGCGAGTTTCCCGAAACGGCAAAAGCGCCTGTCGACAGGGTAGAATCACACAGTCCCAAAATCTCTTTCGAGCGGCCGGCCCTGATTTCAAAAATACTCACTTTGATTTTCCCGTATCCTTCAATTAATGTGAGGTTAGTACGGTCCCCAATATTTGCGCGCCCTTCGAAAGAAGCGCCCCAATCAAAAAGTTTCTTGTTTTCCGTGTCGTATTCTTTGCCGAACGCTCCGATAAAACCCAACGAGGCGCCATCGGACGGAATACTTCCGAACCGGTTTGAGCGCAACCAAAACGGAATACGGTCGTTTGTGATGTAGCCGCCGGAAGCTTTAACAAACGAATGGTACGTGGTTTCCTGCGCACCAACAGATGTGTAAAGAAGAATTAGTAACGAAACCGGTAAAAAGATGTTTTTCATTTTAAATGCGTAAAGTCAGGTTTATGCACTGTAACAACAACGTTAATGGCCGGTGAAAGTTTGCCCCAACGTCAAATTACGATAATAATTCCTTGAACGAAAATATTTCCTTTATTGTTACTTCTAAAATTGGCCGGACGGATGATATTTACACCTGGTTGGAAAAATTATTTGTATGAATATTAAACAAATCACATGGGCAGCAAAAAGGAATTGTCGCCGGAACAAAAAACCGAACTGCTTCGCATCCTAAAAAGCCGTTTCATGAAAAACAAGGGACGGCACAGCGGTTTGGAATGGGTTGAAATAGAAGCAAAACTCAATGAACGGACCTCGGCAGAAAAGCTCTGGTCGCTGAACCAGATGGAACAAACCGGTGGCGAACCGGATGTTATCGGTCATGATAACAAAACCGGCGAATACATTTTTTTCGATTGTTCCAGGGAAAGTCCGAAAGGGCGCCGAAGCCTTTGCTACGATCGTGCCGCGCTGGAATCAAGGAAAGAACATAAACCGAAAAACAGTGCGGTTGATTTGGCAACTTCCATGGGAATCGAACTGTTAACTGAAGAACAGTATCGGGAGTTACAGAAACTCGGCGAATTTGATTTAAAAACCTCGAGCTGGGTAAAAACCCCCGAAGACATCCGAAAACCGGGTGGCGCGGTTTTTTGCGATCGCCGGTATGGTAGCGTTTTTTTGTATCACAACGGAGCAGAATCGTATTATGCAGCAAGGGGTTTCCGGGGCCGGTTGAAAGTTTGAAAATGTAATCTTGATTTCTAAAATCATCGCCCTTTCAGACGATGCTATTACCTGCCGGGGCATCGCCCCTTGAAAAGAGTCCTGTAAGGACGGCACGTAAAAGCGCAACGCGGAAGCGCTGCGAATCGAACGCAGGAAGTTAGATTTATGATTGTCACAATGTAAGTGAAATACATCATTTATGATCTCAATACATTAAAAGAGTTATCCATGAAAAGAACAGCATTTATTCTTCTAATAATCCTTTTTATCCCGATGGATATTTTTTCGCAGAACACAAACACCGATACCAATAGGCAGGAAGCAATTCAAACATTAATTGAAAAATACACCCGTTCGAGGGAAACAAGTGACACGACTGCGCTCAAAAGCATTCTGACGTCCGATATTGATCAACTGGTTTCATCCGGTGAATGGCGAATTGGGATTCAGGCAGCAACCAAAGGCATGCTGCGAAGTTCTGCCGGTAATCCGGGTGAAAGAACAATTAACGTCGATAAAATTCGCTTTTTAAATGAGGAGAGTGCGATTGTTGATTCCAGGTATGAGATTCGAAACGCAGACGGCACTACCCGGAGAATGTGGAGTTCGTTTATTGTTGTTTACGAAAATAACACCTGGAAAATAACCGCGATCAGAAATATGCTTCCGGCAGGTTAAATTAAAAATGATATTTATTCTGCTTTAACTGATTGAAACCGGGAACGTATTTTTTCAGCTTGCCATTTTTCCCTTCATCAGCATATCCACTGCATCTTTCAGCGAACCGGCGCGGGTTACATTTCCGGAATTGACAAAGTAGATAACATCGGCGTTGGCAATGGTGTTCAGCCGGTGTGCAATGATGACTTTCGTGGTCGATTCCGGCAATTTCTGCAGAATTTCATCGAGGAGCTTTTCAGTAACCGTATCAATGTTGGCCGTGGCTTCGTCGAGGATGAGCAAATCGGGTTTGCGCAATACTGCCCGCATGAATGCAATCAGTTGTTTCTGGCCCAGGCTGATCCCGTCGCCCGAAACATCGACTTTGGTATCGAGGCCGGCATCGAACCGCAGCAGCAACGATTCCAGTCCGGCGTCCCGGAAAATATTCATCAGCTCTTCATTAGGCGCTTCGGCATATCCATCGTTTCCGTACAAAATATTTTCCCGGATAGTTCCGCTGAACAAAAACGGATCCTGCAAAATAAAACCGATTTTTTTCACCCGCTCGTCCGCAGAAAAAGATCGAATGTCTTCGCCATTGAGTAAAACCGTTCCTTTGGTCGGATCGTACAACCGCGCAATTAACGATGCGGTAGTTGTTTTTCCGCCGCCGGTTGGTCCTACAAACGCATAGGTTTTTCCTTTTTTCAGGTTGAAGGTGATTTTATGCAACACTTCGCTTCCGTTGGGATAAGAGAACGAAACGTCGCGGAAAGAAACCAGTGTGGCAGTTTCGTCCACGCCGTTGGAGGCAATTTTCGGAAGGTTATTTTCCATATCCAGAATTTTTCGAATGCGTTCCCAGGCTGCCAGCGCCACCTGAAAACTGGCCCATAACGAAGCCAGTTGCCGGAGCGGGTTGTAAAAACTATTTACATACGCAATAAAACTGATTAAAAGCCCGATGGTAAATTCCCCCAATGAGATAAAGTAAATTCCCAACGCCAGCACTATCAGTAATCCGAGGTTTGAAAACAGCGTATAGACAGGCAGAAAGGTATTGTTGGCTATACCGGCTTTAACAGCGGCTTTGTAGTTCTTGTGGTTTACCACAGCAAACCGTTGCCGGAAATAATCGCGGCGGTTAAAGGCCACCACCACTTTAAAATTGTTCAAACTCTCCTGTACCTCGGAACTTAAATCCCCTACCCGCCCCAAACTTTCGGAATTCTTTCTTTTTACCCATGCCGAAACAAGCTGGGTAAACACGAAAATCAGAATTGCAGGCGAAAGCGCTGCAGCGCCCAGTTCAAAATGAATGGCAATCAGGAAAATCCCGGAACCAATCATGATTAAAATAGCCCGCAAAAACTGCATCAGCGACTGTGAAAAAAACTGATTGATTTTCTCGGAATCGTTATTAATCCGCGATATCAAATCGCCCGTTTTGTTCTGGTTGAAAAAATCGTAAGGAAGTTCCTGAAGTTTGCTGAACACGGAATTCCGCAGGTTGTATAACATCCGCTGTCCCACAGAACCCATGAGTTTGGTTTGCAAATAACCGGCCCCGAGCGCCACAATATACATTACGAGTAAAATTCCGCTAAAAACCAGCACTCCGTGAAACTGGCCGGTGCGAACATAATTATCCACCGTTTTCCCAATGATAATTGGTCCGCCGAGGTTCAGCACAGCGGTAACCACCATCGCAACAAAAGCTGTAATCAGTGTTTTTTTCTCCTCCACCATGTGGGCCACCAGACTTTTCAGTGATTTGAAGCCCAGCCGCTTTTTCTTCTTCCTCTTTTCTTCAACCGTATTAAGATTGTAATTCATAATGACTCGTGCTTCGTTGTGATTCGTAAATCTGTACGTATTCCGGACAGGTTGCCAGCAGTTTTTCGTGTTTCCCGGTGGCAATCAGTTCGCCTTCCATCAGCAAAATGATTTGGTCGAAATCCTTTACCGGACTGATTTTCTGTGTCACGGAAACCAGCGTCAAATCCGGGTAATTCTGTTGCACATTCCCTAATATTTTTTGTTCGGTTTGCTGATCGACGCGCGCGGTAAAATCATCGAGCAGCAAAATTTTCGGATTCAAAGCCAGCGCCCGGGCCAGCATAATCCGCTGTTTTTGTCCGCCGGAAAGACTCGTTCCCCGTTCGGAAACCAGTGTATCCAGCTTTTGGGGCAACGTGCCGATAAATTCTTTCAATTCGGCTGTATCAATCGCCTTTTGCAATGATTCGTCGGTTACCACATTGCTGAATGCAATATTTTCCCGCAGGCTCAGGTTGAACATGACACTGTCCTGGAACACAAAACCAATCTGCGTATGAAACAATTCTTTGTTGAATTCATTGATATTGATTTCGTCAAATAAAACCGAGCCTTCATCCGGTTTTATTAAACTGGTAAGCAAATAAAGTAACTGGGTTTTTCCTGCGGCCGTAGGTCCGATGATTGCAGTTTTTGAACCCGGTTCAATATTTAGCGAAATCTCTTTTAATGCCGGTTTTCCATCGTAAAAAACCGACACGTTTTTCAGTTTGATGTTCCCCTGCAATGGTTTTTCAACAGTTCCGGTGTCGGCAGTTTCTTTGGCTTCCAGTACTGAATTGATGCGTTCGTACGATGCGCTTGCCGACGCAATCAGGTTACTGATAAAACCGAGAACAATGATGGGAAAAATCAGCAGCGCTACGTAACTGTTGAACGCTGTAAAATCGCCGAGCGACAAGTTGCCCGATATCACCAGATGACCACCCAGCGTCAGAATGGTCAGCGTGGCCAGGTTCGCAAAAAAAGTAATTAGCGGAATTAATGTGGCAAACAAAGTTACAATTGAAATTCCAATGTCGCGGGCCTCGGCGCTGGCATCCAGAAATTTCCGGTATTCCAGTTGCTGCGAATTGATGACGCGGATGATTGCCGCACCCAAAATACTTTCGTTGATGACCCGGTTCAGCCAGTCAATAACCTCGCGGCTACGGGTGAAAAGAACCCGCACTTTCTTCAAAATAAAATAGAAAACCACGCCCACCATCGGAATGACAAAAAGCACCGGCAATGCCAGCCGCCAGTTGATGATGAGCAAAAAAACTGAAGTTCCTATAATCATAAAAACAGAAGAAATCATGGAGGAAATTCCGGTCGAAATAAAAACCTTTACCGAATCCATGTCGGAGGTAAGATTGGTAAGCAGCTTCGATGGATTTGCTTCCTGAATGAAAGCAAAGCTCTGCCGCGAAATTTTATCGGATACTTTTTTCCGAAGGTTAAACCCGACCCGTTCGGCAGTAAAAGTTTGCACCACGGTTTGCAAAACCGTAAAAACAAAAATCACCGAAGTGGCAATCAGAAATTCAGTTAAAATGGTTTTCAGAACGTAATTTCCCGATGTATAGGAATCGATTCCGTGTGAAATAATTTTTGGGATGACCAGGTTGGCTGCATTACTTATCAACGCGAAAATAACGAGTAAAACAATCATGCCTTTGTATGGCTTCAATAGTGAGAATAAACTTGCTTTCCCTTTTTTTACCGATTTGCCTTTTCCCTTTTTTTGTCCCATCAATTTTTAAATTTTCAACCTGCAAAGAAAACCCAAAACAGTTTAATTAGCACTTTTCTGCAAAAAAACTTTGAGCGATTCCGACAGAAATTCATGTTGGTTTCAACCCGAATTATTCATGTTTATAAGAATTCACGAACTGTTCAGGTTAACCGGCGGAATCAAAATCCGTTTTAGTCCAGGTATTAAAACTAAACGGCGCGGGAAAGGTTCAGAACACGTAAATGAAAGTGTGGAATCATTATTCCATTCGCACGATACGGGGATGAAAAACACCTAGCACTTCCACCAAATCCTGCTGGTGTTTCATCACTTCACGAATGTCTTTGTATACAAAAGGCGATTCGTCGATGCCGCCGCCCAGCAACTCCACACCCTTTTCGGACAGGTATTTTTTCAGTTGGCTGTCGGTGAAAGATTTTTTGGCCTGATTGCGCGACATCAATCGTCCGGCGCCATGTGCTGCCGACTGCAGCGAATTTTCATTCCCTTTGCCTTTCACAATGAATGCCGGAGATGCCATCGTTCCCGGAATGATGCCAAGATCACCGGTTCCGGCGGGAGTTGCCCCTTTGCGATGAATAATTATTTCTTCTCCGTTAGCCAGTTTTTCCTTCCATGCAAAATTGTGGTGGTTTTCAATGATGGTCAGCGGTTTTTCACCAAAGGCTTTTGCCAGCCTGTTGTGAATAATCCGATGGTTTGTGTGCGAATATTCACCGGCCAATTGCATCGCAGCCCAGTATTCCTGTCCTTCTTCAGAATTAAGATCGAGCCATGCCAGCTTTGCCGACTCCCCCGAAAGTTCCAGTTTTTCCTTTGCAATTTGTGTATAATGCTTACAAACTTCGGCGCCAAAATTTCGTGAACCGGAGTGGCTCAGCACTGCAAAATATTCTCCGGGTTCCAGGTTTAACAATCCGGAAAGTTCATTGATTTCAACAAAACCGACATCCACAAAATGATTTCCATGGCCGGAAGTTCCCAATTGTTCCGCAAACTTTCTGTGCAGCGATTTCAGAAATTTTATTTCGCTGAATTCCTTTCTTTCCAAAATCTCAACATCGTCCAAATCTTTATATTCTGCGAGTCCGAAACGGGTTTCATTCCACAGGATTTTTTTAATCCGATCGCGTTCGCCGGCAATTTTTTTGGGCGAAATGGGAAAAACCGACAAACACATCCGGCAGCCAATATCCATTCCCACGCCGTATGGAATTACAGCGTTATATGTTGCCAGCACGCCGCCAATGGGCAATCCGTAACCCAGATGTGCATCGGGCATCAGCGCACCTTTCACGGAAACCGGCAGCTTCATTGCCGTTTGCATCTGTTCCACCGCAGCCGGATCGATATTCTCTTCACCATAAATTTGGAATTCCAGTGCATTTTTGTTCAACCGGACCTTCTTCTTTTTTTCCGGTTTCGGTTTTTTGACCAGCAATTGTACCAGTACGCCAAAAACAGGGTCGGAGGAATAATTCTCCGGGTTCAGGTGAATTTTTTCCAGCAGCTCCAAAACCTCCGCTTTCTGCGAGCGCCGGAAATGCTTTCCCGCCAGGTTAATGGCCAGTGAAATAGCCCGGTCGTGTGAATAGCCAATCCGTTTTAGTTCCTTCCCGCTTAATTTCAATTTTTTCATATTCCCGATTTGCCACTGGTAAAAAACCATTACTTTTAGGGTGAATCAATAAACATATTATGAAAACGAAAATAGCAATTGCATTGTTTCTGGCAGCGCCTTTATTCGCCATTTCCCAGAAACAAACCCCGAAAACACCCGAAGATGTTGTAAATCTCATCAAAGAACACATAACCTGCGACTGGGCCGCCGAAACCGTTGATAAATTTAAAGCCGGAAATCCTCAAACTGAACTAAAAGGAATCGCTACCTGCATGTTCGCCGACATGGCAGTTTTAAAAAAAGCCGTTGATAAAGGATGCAACTTTATCATTACTCACGAACCGGTTTTTTACAACCACCTCGATGAAACCACTTCTTTCAAAAACGACGCGGTTTTCGAAGACAAAATGAAATTCATAAAAGAAAACAACCTGGTCATTTTCCGGTTTCACGATCACATTCACCGCACCGAACCTGATGGGATTTCGGCTGGGATGATTGACAAAATGGGGCTGAAAAAATATGCCGTGAATGGTTCGCAGGAATTTTTCCGAATTCCTGAAACCACGGTCGGAAATTTTTCAAACGAATTAAAAAAGAAATTCGGAATGGAAAGCATCCGGGTAATTGGGAATCCGAAAATGGAATTCAGCAAACTGGCATTTATGGCGGGCGCTCCCGGCGGACAATCGCACATTAAAACGCTGCAATACCCGCAGGTGGAAGTTTTAATCGCAGGCGAAGCTCCCGAGTGGGAAACCTATCTGTACGCCAACGATGCGGTTGAACAGGGTAAAAACAAAGCAGTGATTTTTCTGGGGCACATCAAATCCGAGGAATCAGGAATGAAATACTGTGCAGACTGGCTAAATAATTTTATTGAAGGCGTTCCGGTTATTTTTATTGAAGACGGGCCCAATTTTCACACACTTTAATCTGTTTTTCCAAAGAAACACAACTTTTAAGAACTGGTTTACAATGAAAATCAAACTTCTGTTTCTCTTTATCGCTATAGCGACTTCCATATCAGCAAAAACCATCGACGGAATTTTTGTTGATTTTAGCAAAATTGAAAAAGTAAAGAAACAAATTAAAAAAGGCAATAATAATTACCTGCCGGCATACCGGGCGTTAATTGAAAAAGCAGACGGAGCATTGCGGGAAGGACCATTCAGCGTGATGGACAAAAAGCGGACGCCACCAAGCGGCGACAAACACGACTACCTGAGCATGGGCCCGTACTGGTGGCCCGATCCATCGAAACCCGATGGTTTGCCCTACATGCGCAAAGACGGCGAGGTAAATCCGGAAACCCGCGGCGACTATGTGGATCGGACGGCGGCTTCAAAACTTTTTTCAAACGTGGAAAATCTTGGCTGGGCCTATTATTTTTCAGGTGAAGAGAAATACGCGGAAAAAGCGCTGGAATTGCTGGAAACCTGGTTCATCAATCCGGAAACGCGGATGAACCCCAACCTCGAATATGCGCAGGGAATTCCGGGCAGGACGGAAGGACGCGGAATCGGGATCATCGACTGGTCAGGAATTAACCGGCTGATATCGCCGATTCAGATTTTGGAAGCCGGTGGTATTTTGAAAGGTGAAACGAAAAAGCAGTTGTTTGCCTGGTTCGAAGAATACCTCAACTGGCTGCTTACCAGTAAAAACGGAATCGATGAAGATGAATACTTCAACAACCACGGTACCTGGTACGATGTGCAGACGGTTGGAATTGAATTGATGCTCGGCAAAACGGAAATGGCAATACAACGACTGGAAAACTCAAAAACAAAAAGAATTGCGAGCCAGATTGAACCCGACGGAAGCCAGCCACACGAACTGGCGCGAACGAAATCGATGGGATACAGCACCATGAACCTGCGCGGTTTTATTCACCTTGCGAATTTGGGTGAAAATGTTGGTGTGGATTTATGGGATTATAAAAGCGAAGATGGCCGGAGCATTCACAAAGCGCTTGAGTTTTTACTTCCTTACGTTCAGGGTAAAAAGGAATGGACGTACCAGCAACTGGGCGGTATGGAAGAAGCAATTGAAAACCTGAAAATCGACTATTTAATGGCTGCTGAAGCTATCGGAAATAAAAATTACCTGCAGGTTGCCCGCTCCATTAAACCGCCTAAAACCGAGCTGGAAATTTTGTTGTACCGCATAAAATAGCCATTTTATTCTTAAAAAAAATGCTTAGGATTTTCAGAAAAATGCGAAATGCCGCGCTGTCGGAGAATAAGCTGGTACGGTATTTATTTTACGCGCTTGGCGAAATTATATTGGTGGTCATCGGGATTCTGATTGCGCTTCAGGTAAACAACCGAAATGAACAACGAAAAAACCATTTGCTGGAATTAAAATTTCTCAAAAATTTAAACCAGGATTTGGTTCACGATGAAAAGCAACTAGGTCAATTAACCGATTTAAGACAAACCAAATCAGAAAAATGCATCAAACTCTTGTACCTGACAAAAAATAAATCGGATATAGACCTTTATGAGTTTAGTTCCGATATTTTGTACCTGCTTTTTGGAGCCGACTTTGTTCCGAACAACAACACTTACACCAAACTATCAATTCCGGGAGTTTAAATCTCATACAAAACGATTCATTAAAACGATTACTTGTAAGAATAAACTCCAGCTCCGGCAGTAGCGAAAGCAGGGTATGTCATTAAGTTTATTTTTTTCCGGATACCAATGATCGATTTTTATTTTTACCACTTATTCGATATTAATTTACTGACTATCTTTTATTTGTCAGTATTTTTATTTAAATTGAATAAGAATAACAAACGGCAATTTTTCATTGTTACGATGGAAAAAAATTTGTTATCTGAAACTACTTCTACGGAACGACAAATGTAATGGATTGCTTTCAATTTTACCCATATTCAGTTTCCAGCGCCTGTCTGTCCGGCATGCAGGGAACTATCCCGGTAGGGATAAAATATTGGTAAAAAGCAAATTGACAGATTTTCAGAAGTCCCGTAGGGACGATTGATAACAATTATATTACCTGCTGAGACGGATATCCTAAGATGAATCATTTTATTCAAAAATTAACAGACAAAATGCTTCTGTTCATAATAATATGTCAATTTTATTTGCTTCGCAAACAAAAAATATCAAATCCGGCGGCTCAAATTCTCGAATTCGTTAAACGAACAACAGCGAAAAGAGGCCGGGTTTGCTTTTGATGGAATCCTTCGAAAACCGACTGGCATTATTTGCCTGCAGCCAGTTACCACCGGGCCGGGATTGCGCTTAAAGAACTGAATCCGAAACAGAAGGATTTACTGTTCGAGCTGTTACGTTCTTCGCTGAGTGAAACCGGGTATTCAAAAACAAAGCAAATCATGAGCCTCGAGGATGTGCTGGCGGAACTTTCCGGAAACCGCAATTACCGCGACCCTGAAAAATATTATCTTGCATTTTATGGGAATCCGGAAAAAGACAGCCTTTGGTCGTGGGCATTTCAGGGGCACCACCTTTCATTAAATTTTACTGTGTTGAACGGCAAAATGGAAGTTGCGCCGCGATTTTTGGGCGCCAATCCGGCAACCGTTAAAAGCGGAAAAAGAAAAGGCGAACGAACTCTTGCCGCCGAAGAAGATTTGGGTTTGGAACTGATAAATTCCATGTCTGAACAACAGAAAGGAAAAGCAACGATTCAGGAGCGGGCATTCTACGACATTGTCACCACCAACCTGCCAAAAGTTGACCCGCTGAAACCAGCCGGAATAAAAATGGAAGAACTCAACCAGCAGCAAAAAAGCATCCTGTTGAATTTAATTCGCGAATACCTCGCTACCATGCCTGATGATTTGGCCGCGAGAAGAATGGAAAACCTGAAAAAAGAGGAAATCGGCGAAATTACATTTGGATGGGCCGGGGCAACCCAATCCGGCGAAGGTCATTATTACCGTATTCAGGGAAAAACTTTTTTGGTTGAATTTGACAATACGCAAAACAGTGCCAACCACATTCATTCGGTTTGGCGCGATTTCAACGGCGATTTTGGCCGCGATTTAATTCGCGAACATTACCAGCGCTCTCTTCATCATGAATGAAAGTTGTAGTCTGTTTTTTACAAATAATGAGAATATTAAGAACAACGAATAATTTCAAAACTGCCAGTTTTTAACCACCGGGCTGTAGCCACGGTGTAAAAATTTGCATTTTTCACACAGCCTGTTCAGTGAACGGACACTGTAATTTCCAGTAGTAAACGGTTTTAACCATATGTTTTTAAGCAAAAAAGCTTATTGATTAATTGCCTAACTCAAAAAATCAATTGGTTTTTAAGCCGGCAAGAAATTCAACAATCGACGTAAATAAACAGGCCAGGATAAATGACCATAAAGTGATGCCAACAAGCAAATAAATAAAAAATTTTCGCGTATCATTTAAAAGAATGAGTCCCAGGAACAATGTAGTAAAAGGGCCAAGTAGTCCGGTAGTTACCAATCCCAAAACCCAAATTCCATATCGCTCTGAAAGTTTTTTAAATTTACTTTTCTTACGCACAATTCTTTTTCTGCCGTATTTACTTAAAACCCACTGACGGAATGAATCTCCCGCAAAATATAAAATCAAAACAGAAGTTAATGATCCCAGCGAAGTAAATAATCCGGTACAAACAGGATGCAAACCAAGTGCAATGCCAGCCGGGATACCTTTCCAAATTCCGGTAGCACCGGCTAAATATACAATCAAATATTTCCCTGCTTCATCCATTTAATTCAGTGAAATTTACCATTTCCACGCAGAATTACAATTTAAGGCAAAGTTGTCTTTAATATAATATTTTTAAGTTAATAAAGCATAAATTCCAAACAGGTTAATTATTGGTTTTAACCCTGTTTTGTTCTTCTTCCAACCTCAATATTATTTTTAAACTTCGAAAATGTATTTTTTAATCCATCAAACAGGTGGACTGTTATTACCCTTAAAAAAGTTTGAGAATAACTTTTTTAGCTGCTGAATTGTTATTGCACTGAGGTTCATTAATTTCATTGATACGTTCTTGTTTTATCATACCGGTTTTTTATGATTCGACCGGCAATATCTTTAAAATATTTTGCACGTTTTAATGTAAACGACATGGTTACAAACAACAATTCACCGTTTTTTGAAAACAACACCCGCCGTAGTTTTATTCAAAAGGGAAGTTTGCTGGTCGCCAGCACAGCAATTACACTTACAGGAATGACCGCAGCGTGTGATAACCGGCAAAAACATACAGAAAACGAAGAAGGCGAAGAAGAGGAAGAAGAAATGGTATCGGCCAACGAAGATTTGATGCGCGAACATGGTCTGCTACAGCGAATGCTGCTGGTTTACGATCATGCATTGAAAAACATTCATGAAGGGCAGGATTTCAATCCCGGTTACATTAATCGAACTGCTGCCATCATTCATGATTTTGTTGAAGATTACCACGAGAAACTGGAGGAAGAATACCTGTTTCCAAGGCTGATTAAAGCGAATAAACTAACCGACATAGTTGCGGTTCTTCGAACACAGCATGCTCATGGCCGGAATGTGACCGAACAGGTTTTACAATTGACCAACAACGGACGATCGCCGGAAGATTCTGAAATTCAGCAACTGGCATCGCTGATGCAGGCTTTCAATTACATGTACCGCCCGCACGAAGCACGGGAAGATACCATCGTTTTCCCAGCATTCAAAAAAGTGGTTTCGCGAAATGAATACGACTCGCTTGGTGAAGAATTCGAAAAAAAGGAACACGAAAAATTTGGCGAAGGCGGTTTCGACCAAATGGTGGAAAAAGTAGCCGAAATTGAAAAACAAATCGGCATTTACGATTTAAACCAATTTACACCGGAAGCTTAATCCGGAGATGTTTTCACCCCCGCGGCCGGTATAAACAAATACTGGCAGTATCTTGTTTTTCAGTTAAAATACAATGCACAAAACGCCAGTTACAAGTTGGTTCGACAAAAATACCGTCAAACTCCTGCGGTTTCCGTTTTCATTTTTTTTGCTGCCGGTTTTTCTTTTTGCGTTGAGCCAGACTGCAACCGTAAATTGGGCAACAGCAATTCTGGCTTTTATCATTCTGCATTTTCTGATTTTCCCGTCGAGCAACGGCTACAACAGTTATCAGGACAAGGACGAAACCAGCATTGGCGGACTGAAAAACCCACCGAAGGTTACGAAAAACTTGTTTTACGCCACCGTACTTTTCGATGTTGCGGGTGTGTTGCTGGGGCTGCTGGTTTCAGGTTATTTTGCATTTTTCATATTGATATTTATCGCCATATCGCGCATGTACAGTTATCGGGGAATCCGGCTGAAAAAATACCCGTTCGCAGCGTTTGCGGTTGTTTTCATTTTTCAGGGAGGATTTGTTTACCTGATGACCGCTGCTGCGGCTGCACCTTTTTCTTTCAGCTTTTTTGCATCGGGTGAAAACCTGCTGAACCTGATTATTTCAAGCTTGTTTATCGGGAGCATGTATCCGCTCACACAAATATACCAGCACGATGCCGATAAAAATGACGGCGTTGTCAGCCTGAGTTATAAACTGGGCTACCGAGGGACTTTCGTATTTTCAGCCATTCTGTTTATGGCTGCCACTGTATTGTTGTTCTTTCAGTTAAATCAACAAAATCAATTAATTTTTCCCCTGTTGTTCCTTTTGTTTATCCTGCCGGTTGTGGTGCATCTTTCAAAATGGTTTGCTTTGGTGAGAAAAAACAGCAGATATGCGAATTTCGAAAATACAATGAAAGCCAACTTTCTGGCTTCCACCGGGATGAATGCTTTTTTCTTAGTGCTGATAATTAACAACCAACTGACACTTTTTTAACATGACCAGGATAATTTCAATTGGAACGGCTGTACCGGAATTTTCGGCTAAACAAACTAAAATCCTCGAATTTATGTGCGACGCATACAACGATGAAACGGTATCGCGCAAGTTGAAAATATTGTTTCATTCCAGCGGCATTGAACAACGGCATTCGGTTTTGCCCGATTTTGGCCGGTCGGAAAAAACCATTTTTGCCGGTGAAAATCGCCCGGATGTGGAACAAAGAATGCAGGTTTACCAGAGAAATGCGTCTGACCTCGCGGTTAGGGCCGTCCAGAATTCAATTTCAAATTTAAACGAAAGGGTGAATTATGCGGACATTACGCACCTGATTACGGTTACCTGCACCGGAATGTACGCTCCCGGTCCTGATACCGAAATCATGGAAAAACTTGGATTGCAAAAAAATATTGAACGTTTTTCAGTGAATTTTACTGGTTGCAATGCCGCTTTTCCGGCTTTAAAAATTGCTGACAAAATTGTAAAAGCTGATAAAAACTCAAAAGTTCTGGTGGTATGCTTTGAATTGTGCACACTTCATTTTCAACCGAAAAACGACCACAACAACCTGTTATCGAATACCATTTTCAGCGACGGCGCGGCCGCAGCATTAATCGTTTCCAACCACGAAGCTGAAAAACAAAAGTTGCCGGGATTCACCATCCGCGATTTTCATTCTGTGCTTTTAAATAATGGTAAAAAGCTGATGCAGTGGCATATAAAACCAATAAATTTCGAAATGGTGCTCAATGCAAAAGTCCCGGGTTTTATCGGCGAAAACATCAATCAGTTAATCTCAGAATGTAAACAAAAATTCAATATTTCACCCCCGGAAATCGGACAATGGGCTGTTCACCCGGGCGGAAGGAAAATTGTTGATGAAGTAAAAAAACAACTGAATATTTCACCTGAAAAAATTGAGGCATCGTACCGGGTATTGAAAACCTTTGGAAATATGTCGTCGCCAACAATCTTGTTTGTTTTAAACGACCTTTTACAAAACGGACGATCGTCTGGTGAAAAGATTTTTGCCGTCGGATTTGGCCCGGGAATAAGTGTCGACACAGCTTTGATGACTTATGAGCAGTAAATTCAAATACCGTTCAAAACAAGGCGAATTGCTGGATGCTGCCGGTATTCCGACAAATGCACTGGAAAAAAACCTGCGTGAACTTGATTTTCTGAACCGAACGTCCGGCGGGCATTTGGCAAGTTTATCCGGCATAAAAAAATTGCTGAATGGCAAACGCTCCAAAAACGATGTTTACCACATTACCGACCTCGGATGTGGCAGCGGCGACGCATTGAAACAAATGGCAAAATGGGCCCGAAAAAATCGTATTCGTTTTCAATTAACGGGAGTGGATAAAAAACCGCAAGTTATCAGATACATGAAATTGCACTGTCGCAAATATCCGGAAATTCAAGGCATTGCCAGTGATTACAAGGATTTTCTGAATCGGATTCAAAAAACCGACATCATCCATTGTGCGCTGTTTTGCCACCATTTATCCGACGATGAAATCGTTTCATTATTGAAAAAAATGAAAGAAATTGCCAGCGTTGGCTTTATAATCAACGATTTACAGAGAAATCCGCTGGCATATTTCAGCGCAAAAATAATGACGGGAGCGCTTAACGGAACTTATTTGTCGAAACACGACGGACCGGTGTCTGTTTTGCGCGGATTTAAACAAAACGAACTGGAAAAATTGTTAAAAAAAGCAGGAATTGAAAAGTACGCGATTTACAGAAAGCCGTTTTTCCGGTTTCTGGTTACAGGAGAAACAAGCGAATAAATTTATAATTCAGTGTTGATTGAAGAAGAAAATACAACCGATGTTTTAATTGTTGGCGCGGGGCCGGCAGGTTTGATGATGGCCTGCCAATTGTCGCTTTTTCATATCGGGTTTCGCATTATCGACAAAAAAGATTCGCCTTCCGATTATTCCGGCGCGTTAATCATTCATGCCAGAACCATGGAACTGTTTCAGCAAATGAACCTCGCCAGAAAGGTTGTGGGAAAGGCAACGAAAGTAAAAGCACTTTCAGTTTTTATTGAAGGGAAAAAAAGTTTCCGGCTTCCTACCGAAAATATTGGTAATGAAGTCACTGCATTTCCGTCGATGTACATGCTCGAACAATCGGAAACGGAGCGGTTATTGATCGATTACTTACAAAAAAACGGGCATTTTGTAGAATGGAACACCGAATTGACCGATTTGGCAGAACAAAAAAAAGGAGTTTCAGTTCTGTTGAAAAAGCGGGAGGGAAAAGTTGAAACTGCAGTTTGCCAATATTTAGCGGGCGCTGACGGTGGGCGCAGCACAGTTCGTTCTGCTTTGAATATTCCTTTTTTGGGAAAAACCGATGACGCTGATTTAGGTATTATGGAGTGCCGGTCAGACGTTCAACTGCAGCCGGACGAAATTGGGTTTTCATTTTCACGAAACGCAACTGCCGGATTTTTTCCGCTCCCTGGCGACCGATGGAGGATTGATTTCACCCTGAAAAATACACAAACGGAAACCGGAAAAATTCATTTTAATGACGTTCAAAAAAGTTTTAACCGCCAAACCAAATTGAAGGCAAACATTCGCAATCCTGATTTTTTTTCGGTGTTTCATTCGCATTCCCTTGTTGCCGATTGTTTCCAAACAAACAGGTGCTTTCTGATTGGCGATGCGGCGCATGTTTTTACGCCGGTAGGTGCGCAGGGTATGAACAGCGGCTTTCAGGATGCTCAAAATCTGGCCTGGAAAATGGCGCTTGTTATTCGTAAAAATGCCTTCCCAAAAATTCTCGAAACCTATGAAAAAGAGCGAAAACCAGTCGCCGAAAAAGTTTCTCAGTCAACCAACCGTTTTTTCAAAATTGTTGTTTCTGAAAAAACTTCATACCGGCTTATCCGAAGATCTGTTTTTCCTGCTGGTTTTGCCATTTTCTTTCGTTTACTGAAGAACCGGAAATTTCAGGAAAAAGTATTCAAATCGATTTCCGGAATTGGTGTTCATTACAATAAAAACCTGCTGGTTGCGGAAGATAAGGATTCAAAATCACCCTTGCCAAAACCAGGCGATTATTACCCTTTTACAACAAATAAACACCTCATCACAAACGATAAATCAACACAGCCTTTGTTTCACCTTTTCATTTTTTCAAAAAATGAAGGTGTGCCGGAATTATTGAGAGTTGCCGACCGGTACCGGAAAAACGTGACGGTTAAAAAGATACCTTTCCACGGTGAAATCCGCAGTTTGCAACGCAAATTTGGAATGGCGGGAACCAGTTGGATTTTAGTGCGACCCGATCGTTTCGTTGGATGCCGTTCCGGAAAAAACGATGCGAACAGGCTGGAAAAATATTTGGAGAAAATCCTGAATAAAGATGAAGATATTCAGTAAGCATTCAAAAAAGTTTATTTTTTGGCAGCAATGGCTTTTTTACAGCAGTTTAATTTTTGCCATGTTCGGAGTAATTCTGGCTTTTTTCGGTAATACACCGCTGTTCCGTAATTATTTCAGGATGTTAGCTGAAATCTTTTGGAATGCCCCGTCGTTTCCCGAAGAAGCAGCCGGTTTCAGGAATTTTGTTTTAGGTCCGTTAGGCGGAACTATTGCCTGTTGCTATCTTTTACTGGCCTTCCTCGCCAAATATCCTTTCAAAAAAAAGGAGCGCTGGGCCCGAAATGCCATTGTTGCCGCTTTCACTGTCTGGTTTATTATCGATTCTTCGGTATGCATTTATTACGGCGTATTTTTTCAGGCGCTGATCGTTAACGTTTTTTCGCTCCTGATAAAAATGATGCCGGTTATTTTCACCTGGAATGATTTTAACCCGGAACTTTCATAAATAATTCCTGTTCCCAATAATGAACCTGAAAAAATTCCGTTCAATTGTACAAAACCGGCTTAAAAAAATTTTCCCCGAATCCGGCATTGAACCGGAATTCGGGAAAAATCATGCTTATTAATAAATAACTGGTCAATACCAGCTATGCTTTTTAGTGGCTGTAATCGTTAAAATTCAAAAAACTATCGCCGTATTCATCATATTCATCTGCCTCAATGTAACCACTGCTATCCTTATCCCAATCGTTGAATACCATGTCGGATACTTCTTTATTATCCAGGGAATTATCCCGGTTTACATCCATATCAGAATAGTAGCTGGTGTTTCCCAGTGAGTTGTGATATTCGTTGTAGTCAAGATAACCATCGTGGTTGGTATCTATTCCGGCGTAGTCATCATCCAAATAATCGCCGTACGACATATCGTACCCGTATCTCCATTCATCTTCGCTTAGCCTGTTGTCTTTATTTTTATCCCAGATACGATACGATGATTCATAGAAATCATTATCATTGAATCTGTCGGAACCTTCGTTCATGGTGCTTTGCTGGTTTTCCACCGGCTCATTTTTATCAAAATTTTGTTGATCATTCATTGGATCGCTTTTCCAGTCTTTTGAATAATCATTTGAGTAGCGATCTACGAATTCATTTCTCGAAATCAGGTTGTTGTTATCTTTATCCCAATCTTTAAAGTTAGGGTTGTTTGTGGTTTGTCCAGAACTGTTCAGAAAAAGAACAGTACCTGCGATAACCAAACCTGATCTAGCAATATTTAATAAACTTTTTTTCGTCTTCATAATGTTTTATTTTAAAAGTTCTGCAATAATGTTACCAACGCATTGACGCTTTGTGGGCAATTACCGGTAAAATTCCGGCCAATAACCTATAACATATTGATTTTCAGTAAAATAACGCCATAACTGCATTTCAGTAATAAAATAAAACAAAATCGTGCCAAATATTCGGTTACCGCCGGTAAACCCGCGCAAACACTGATTAAAGTGTTATATGTGTTTTTTATCTCGTTAAAATTTAACTGAGAATGATTTTCCCCATTTACGTTGAAATGTTACACAAGAATATGAGGTAAAGAACACAAACCTAAAAACATAAACAACTGGTAATCAACAATAATTCATCAATCAATACAATTGTTCGCCTATTGATTTTTTCAATTTGTAAACATTTACAACATAATCGATTTGCGATTTTAGCAACATCAAGCGGCTTTCGGAAACTGCTGTAGTTGCATCCAGTAAATCGAGGTTGGTAATTGCGCCGGTTTGATAACTAACTTTTGCCAGCGACAGAGCTTCCTTAGCCTGTTCCAATTGCAGTTGCGCCTGTTTAACTTTTTTCTCCGCCGCTGCAATGTTGGTTTCGTTGTTCACCACTTCGCCTGAAATTTGTCGTCTGGTGATTTCGGTTTCAAGCAACGATTTATCTACTGATGACTGTGCCTGCATCAGTTGATATTTCGTACGAGTGGCGTCGAACACCGGAATATGCAGGTTCAATCCCAACACGTAATTCGGCCGGATTTTATTGATTTCCGGGACGTAACCATTTCTCCACCCGCCGTTGGCAACAAAGTTTAGTGAAGGTTTATTTTGACCTTTCACCACATTGAGGTGCAGATTGGCCATTTCGGTTTTTTCCCGGGCCAATTGAATTTCGTCGCGTTTTTGAATTGCTTCCGAAATCAGATCAGCGCCGGCAATTGCCGGCTGTTTTACCTCTACATCCGATTCTACGGTATGAAAAGTTTTGGTGGGCAAACCGAGCAAAGAATTCAAAATTGCCAGCTGTACATCCCGCATTGCTTCCAGATCGAGTTGCTGGGTTTCCACACCCGAAATCCGGACCCGGGTACTTAGAATTTCGTAGTCCGTTGCCGATCCGGTTGCTTTCTTTTTCTGCACAAAATCAAGATGTTCCTTTAACGTTTTTAGCTGTTCTTCTTTTATGTGAACTGCTTCCTGCAAATAATCCAGCGTATAATAGGTTTGAATGGCAGTCATTGCCAATTGTTGTTTTACCTGCTCCACCGATTTCTCCGCCAGTTTTTTACCTTCTCCGGCAAAAGCAATGTTCCGATCAGTTTTTCCAAAATCGTAAAGATTTTGTTGCACGCTCAATTCACCGCTAAAATTATTCCGCGGAAAAAGGCTGAACGAACCTACATCGGGAATATCAAGCGATGGCACCGGCCCAACTGTTGTTACACCTGCTGTTGCGCTAATATTGGGATAGTAACCTGATTTTGCTAATCCTATCTGCGCATCAGCCTCATTAATTGCTTCTTCTGCCGACTGTACTGCCGGATGCGTCGACACCACTTCCTGTATTAACCAATTGAGCGACAAAGAATCGCCCGGATTTGTAAAAGCTGGATTAGTTTGAGCATTTGCGCCGGTAAACGCAAGCAAAATCAAAATCACGTTTATCAAAAAAATATGTTGCTTTCTATTCATTCGTGTCATTAATATTTTGAATTTCAATTTAACAAATATTGGAAACCGGCTTCAAAAGGCCAGCGTTTTGTCATTGCGAACCCTTATTTAAAGCTTTTTTCTTCTTTTTTGAACGGAGGAAAAAAATCGGAATAATTCCCATGGCCGTAATTACTGCAGCAATGGTGAAGTCGTCGTTTATTCCTTCAATATATGCCTGCCGGTTAACGTTTGAAAGCAGGATATAACTCCCCTGTTTTGCCGCCGCAGCTGGGGAACTGCCAGCATGATGCTGTATGTAATTGTTTATGTGGCTGGTAGTGGTTTTATACATTTCGGATTGAGGTTGAACAGACTGCCCAAAAGTTTGAGCATGAAAATTAATTCTTGTTGAGAGCATGGTGGCCAGAATTGCAATTCCGAGGCTTCCGCCCAGTTGCCGGATGGTATTCAGCAAGCTCGACGCCTGCGCCATTTTAAACCGGGGAATATTTCTTATTGCGGCGCTGCTTAAAGGAGCAAACAGCAATCCCATTCCAATTCCACGCAGGTACAACGAAATCATAATGTAATTGTGTTCGGTTAAAAACGACAATTTGGTGTAAATCAGGAAACTCAGGACAAATGCAGCCAAACCTGTAAGAACAGGTATTTTAACATTTATTTTATCCGAAACGATGCCTGCCAGGGGCGCTGTTACCCCCTGGATAATTCCGACCGGCAAAAAAACAGCCCCTGACTGTAACGCTGTATAATCCAGCGCGTTTTGAAGATATAATGGTAAAAGGAAAACACCGCCAAACACACCGACCCCAAAAATCAGCATTACAATATTTGCGATTCCAAAATTACGATCGGCAAGTAATTTAAGATCCATCAGATGGTTCTTTAATGGTGAGTTCGGTGGTTATAAACACGGCAAGTGCAATTGCTGAAATAGCAAAACAAACCAAAATGTAAGGCGCAGACCAACCTTCTGCATTCGAAACAGCTGTTCCTTCAGAAAGTGCAAAAAGCAACACCGGAAAAAAAACAGTTATCGAGATAAATCCCGCAAAGTCGAATTTCCTGACTTTTTTACTTTTATATTCCTCCTGAATGATAAATGTTGCAATCATACCTGCAATGCCAATCGGGATGTTCACATCGAAGATAAACTGCCAGCTAAAATTATCAACCAGGTAGCCGCCAATCAACGGACCGAATGAAACGGACGCTGCTGCAGAAACTGCCCAAAAACCAAGTGCAATGCCTCGTTTTTCGGGCGGAAATTCGCGGGTGACGATTGCCATGCCAAGCGGCTGAATCATTCCGCCGCCGAGCCCCTGAACGACCCTTGAAAAAATCAGCATGTTCTCGTTGCCCGACATGCCGCACAACAGCGAACCGATGGTAAAAAGCATCAATCCCCAAAAATACATTCGTTTGTACCCGAATTTGTCGGCCATCCATCCTGAAGTAGGCAACATTACAGCCAGCGCCAGCAGGTAAGCTGTAAGTACCCATTCAATTTTATCGAGGCCCACGCCAAATGAGGCCATAATTTTGGGCAGTCCCACGTTTACAATGGTGGCATCGAGCACTGCCATAAAAGTGCCAATCATTACGTTGGCCAGCAAAAACCATTTGTAGGCAGGGTGGCGCGGATGAAAAAGCGAATTTCTCGGACGTACAAATTTTCTGATTCTGTGCAGGAGCGTACGGTGCATTACTGACTGTCTTTTAAGATTTTTACCTCAGCCGACATTCCGGCCAAAATATGAAACGACGATGGGTTACTGTTTCCGGCTGTCCCATCTATTGAAATTTTCAACGGAATTCGCTGGGTTACTTTAGTGAAATTGCCCGATGCATTGTTTGGCGGAATAAGCGAAAACTGTGATGCTGTATTCGAGCCGATGGAAAATATTTTTCCCGTAAATGAAACCCCGGGAAAAGCATCGAGTGTAAACTGCGCGTTCTGTCCGTTGTGTACCCCTGCAATTTTAGTTTCCTCGAGGTAAACCGTTACCCACAATTCGTTGTCGTTGGTAACCGTAAAAATCGATTGCCCGGGCTGAACCACATCGCCTGGCAACAACCAGCGTTTTGCCACAACCCCATCGGCAGGCGAATACAGTTTTGTATTTTTTAATTGCGTTTCAATCACCTGGAATTGTGCTTTTGCCGACTCCACCGCCGCTTTTGCACTGTTTATACCCGCTTTTGAAACTTCCAGCGACATTTTGGCTGCATTTAATTTAGCTGCTGCAGATTCCCGGGCATTCTGAAAGTTCGAAAATTGCTCTTCGGTAATTACACCGCCTTTAAATTGTTGTGAAGCGCGGTTTAAATCCGCTTCAGCTTTTTTGTCATTCACCTCCAGTACCTTTATATTTTCCCGGTCGTAACGAAGCTTTGCCTGTGCCTGCAAAACGTTCGCCTGCGCCTGTTCAATTAAAACCGCTGCACTCGCCTTTTGCGCTACCAGGTCGCTGCTGTCCAACGCTGCCAGCAGCTCTCCGGCTTTCACCCCATCCCCTTCGGCGGCATACAGCTGCACAATTCGCCCCATAATTTTGGCGCTGACGGAAATATTTTCGGTGTCGACCAATGCGTCGTCTGTTGAAATGTATTTCGTATACCCCCGGTACCAGTAGTACACACCAAAAGCCACCAGTATAATTACTGCCAGTAACGGTAAGTACACCCGAAATCCGTTTTTTTTCCTTCTTTCTTTCATCTAAAATGCTTTAATTTTTTTGTTTTTCTAATTTTTCTATGATCAGATTATCTTTTACCGCGCGCTCAGAAGCGGCTATTTTTCGCATCAAAACCATCAACACTACCCATTTTCAGGTAGTTGCTTATCGAAGTTGAACAACACATCTTTTAACAGCCGTTTCAGTAAAATCACTTCTTCAGGCGAAAATCCAAGTACCGTTTGATTTTCGAGCGCGAACCATACCTCCTCCACTTTCTGCATTGCCTCTTTCCCTTTTCCGGTTAGAAATATCCGGGAAACACGCATGTCGTGCCTGTCTTTAATTTTTTTTATCAAACCATGAGCTTCCATCCGGCTAATCATGTTGGAGATGGTAGCGTGCTGAATGTTCACTTTTTTCACCAGTTCCGATACGGTTTGCCCGTCTTCCTGGCTCAGGTAGTACAATAACACATCTTGTCCGGCATGAATTCCATATCCGGCAAGCATCTCGTTGGCTTTATTCCGTCTGTTTTTACAGATTTTAATGAATAAATATCCAATTGAATCTTTTGCATTTTTTATTGCCATGGCGCAAAAATAAACCATTTTACTTAGCCGGCTAACCAATCGGCAAAATAAACGGACGAGAATTAATATTTGGGAAACAAATAAAAGAGTTTTTGGTATTTTTTTATTTTCTTTTCAGGAACAGATTTTATTGAAATGGCATTTAACCGCCGATGTTCCAGCTGGTTCGATACGTTACTGTAGAATCAAAAAAAAAATCAGGACCTGATTTTTAGATCCTGATTTTTTGAATACAGTTGCTTTTCGTCAACCATGAATATCAAACTTTTTTCAGCGCCTCCAGAACCCGCACCGGGGTCATTGGCATTTGATAAAGCCGCGCGCCGGTGGCATCGTGAATTGCGTTTGCTATAACAGCCCCCATACAAATTATCGCAGGTTCGCCTCCGCCCTGTGGCGGTTCATTCCGATCGAGAACATACGTTTCAATTTTCGGCAACCACGAGAACCTTGGGATTTCATAGGTATCGAAATTCTCTGTTTTAATGTTGCCGCCTGAAAATTCAATGTCTTCCGTGAGGGCATATCCCATTCCCATTGTAATGCAACCTTCCATTTGTATCCGGGTTCCCTGCGGATTAACACAGAGTCCCATTTCCTGCACACAAACCACCCGGTTTACCTGCACGTGGCCGGTTTGTTTGTCCACCTCCACTTCCGCCAGATGCGCTACGTAGGTGCCGGCGTCGAAACCGCAGGCAATGCCGTAGCCTTTTCCACTTGGTGTTTTAATGGGTTTCCAGTTTGTTTTCTCTTTCAATACTTTCAGCACAGCAATCATTCGCGGATCTTCCAGGTTCATCAGGCGAAATTCGATGGGATCGATTCCGGCTTTTGAAGCCATCATATCGATTTGCGATTCCCGTGCAAATACATTGGTATTGTTCGCCGGCGCTCTCCAGGCTCCCGTTCCAAACGGATGAACATCCCGTGCACCGTAACCGGTTGTACGCTGGTTTTGTACGTTGTAGATAGTATCTGAGCCACGGTTTCCCGCAAAATACTGATGATAATCCCACAACGTGATTTTTCCGTTTTTGTCCACTCCGGAAGTTACTTTAACCACAGCCGCAGGACGATACGTATCGTAAAAAAACTCTTCTTTTCTGTCCCAGGCTACCATTACCGGTTTTCCGGTTATTTTTGCCAGCCGTGCTGCTTCCACTGCCTGCCTGTGTGGAGATTTCCCGCCAAAACCGCCGCCGAGGAATGGGGTGATTACCCTCACTTTTTCCAGCGGAAATCCAAGTTCTTCGGCCAGCGATTCCTGCGCCTGGAAAGGACCTTGCGTGGAAACCCATGCGGTGCATTTGTCGCCCTCTATTTTAGCCACAGCTGCATGTGGTTCCATGGTAGCGTGCGCCACATATCCGTCATGATATTCGCTTTCGAAAACTTCATCCGATATATTCCTGCCTTCGGAGAGATCGCCCTGATTATTTGTTTCGCGGCCTTCGGGATTCGAATCGAGCAAATACTGAAAAATGTTCTTTTCGTTGCAATCCTTTTCGTTAAATTCGTATTCCGCTTTTATTTTCTGAATCGCCTGATCAGCGGTTTCCGGATTTTCACTCAATACTGCTATGAAGTCGCGATCTTCCACCACCTGAATGCCATCCATATTTTTAGCTCCCGAAGTGTCGGCATTGGTTAGCGTTGCTCCGTGAGAAGGCGGCCGAAGTACCCGTGCATAAAGCATTCCCGGTTCCCGGACATCGGCTGCGTATAAAGCTTCGCCGGTTACTTTTTCAACGGCATCGCGCCGATACAATGGTTTTCCAATTAATTTAAATTCAGAATAATCCTTGAAATCCGGTTTTTCATCCAGATACCGGTCGATTTTCTTTCCTTTGGCAAGTTCGCCATACGAAACTTTTTTACCGGGACGATTTTTAATAAAAATAACGCCGTCTTTTATATCAAGCTGATTTTTATCGGCTCCCAATTGTTCGGCCGCCATTTCGAGCAGCACACCGCGCGCTTCGGCGGCGGCTCTGCGCATGAATGGCGAAAACGCCCGGGTTGATAACGAACCGTGAGTTCCGCCGTCCCACGGACATAAATCGGTATCGCCCATAATCATTTTTACGTTGTCCAGCGGCACATCCAGCTCGTCGGCTATCATTTGCGCAAGAGAAGTGTTAATGCCCTGCCCCATTTCAATTTTCCCGACGGCGCAGGTTACTTCCCCATTTTCAGCGATGCGGAGAAAAGCATTGTAATCATCCGGCAGACCGCGGCGCTGATCAGCCTCGGCGCTAATGACTTCAAACGGGTTACCGATTTGAAAAAAGACATATAACCCACCGCCAATAATCCTGAAAAAATCTCTCCGGTGCAATGGAATTCTTATTCCGCCTTTCGGTGCATATTCGTGATACAATTCTTTTTCTTCCATGAGTTTTAGTTTTAGGAGAACAGCCAAAATTTAATTCCTGTCATTTCAGCGACTCATTCATTAATGAACGTACTTCTATTTCAGGGCAGCCAGCACGCGCTCTGGTGTTACCGGCAATCGGAACACACGTGCTCCGCAGGCATCAAATACCGCGTTGGCAACCGCCGCACCCATACAAATAATAGCAGGTTCGCCACCTCCCTGCGGAGGTTGGTCCATGGCATCGGCAAGCACAGTATCAATGGTTTTGGGAATAGTGGAGAAACGGGGAAGCTGGTAGCTGTCGAAATTTTCCGATTTTACGTTGCCCCAGTCGAACTGAACATCTTCGCTGAGCGAATATCCCAATCCCATGTTTACGCATCCTTCAGCCTGAATTTTAGTTCCTTCCGGATTTACTACCTGACCCATGTCCTGTCCCACGACTGCGCGGTTAACTTTCACCTCGCCGGTTGATGTATCCACATCCACTTCAACGATTACCGTAACCAAAGTTCCGGCATCAATGCCCGTTGCAATTCCCCTGCCTTTTCCTTTGGGCAATTTCCCTTTCGACCAGCCGAATTTATCAGCCGCCAGCGTCAGCGAATTTAATGCCCTTTTATTATTCATGTTCTTCATTCGGAACTCCAACGGATCCATTCCGATTTTATGAGCCATGATATCAATTTGTGATTCCCGCGCAAAAGTATTGGTGGAATTTCCGGGAGCCCGCCATGCGCCGGTCCCGAACGGATGAACATTTTCACCTTCCCACGTCAGGGTTTGGTGGTTCGGTATTCCGTAAAAAAGTTCCGTCCCGCGGTCGCCGGCACAATAGGAATTAAAATCCCAGTAAGTTATTTTGCCGTCTTCGGTGATTCCGGAATTTATTTTGATAACAGCAGCCGAACGAAACATGTCGTACATAAATTCTTCCTTGCGCGACCACATCAGCTGAACAGGAGTTCCTTCCGTCATTTTGGCCACTCGCGCTGCCTCCACCGCCTGCCGGTTGTATATTTTCCCGCCAAAACCGCCGCCGAGGTAAATTTGTTTCAGATGCACATTTTCCTTTGGGATGCCCAATTCCCCTGCCACTTCTTCACGCGTACCAAACGGTGTTTGAGACGATGCCCACATTGTTATTTTGTTATTTTCGAAAACTGCGGTAGCGGAATGAGGCTCAATTGATGCATGGGCTTTGTAGCCATCCTGGTATTCGTGTTCAAACTTTAAACCGGCGGCTTTCATTCCGGCTTCAACATCTCCGCTATGGTGGCGGACTTTACTGTCGGTCGCATTGTCCAGAATGTACCGGAAAATTGTTTCATCATTCGCTTTCGACGGTGGAACTTCCCATTCGGCTTTTACTGAATTTGCGGCTTTCTCAGCCATTTCGGGCGATTCGTGCAAAACAACAATAAAATCATCGTCTTTCAATACCTTCACACCCGGCAGAGCCTCCGCTGCGGAAGTATTTGCCGATTTAAGTTTTGAGCCATGCGCCGGCGGACGGACAATCCGGACGTACATCATACCCGGCAACTGAATATCAGCCGAATATTGTGCTTTTCCGGTCACTTTCTTTTCTGCATCGATACGGCGGTGCGATTTCCCTACAACATCAAACTGGTCCGGTTTTTTTAGTTCCGGTTTTTTACTTAGCGAGCGAACAATCTTTTGGCCCTTTGTCAACTCTTCATACGAAACACTTTTATCCTTATCGCTTTTATCGAATATTTTTCCTTCGGAAGCTTCCAATTGTTTCACCGGAACAGCAAGTTTTTCAGAAGCCAGTTCCATTAAAACCAGCCTTGCTTCAGCAGCTGCGGCGCGAATCAAGGGATCATGAAAACGGGTGGTCATCGAGCCCCAGGTACCGGCATCGTACGGGCACAATTCTGTGTCGCCCATTATCATATCCACCTGGCTGATATCCACTTCCAGTTCATCGGCAAGCACCTGTGCCAGCGAAGTATTGGCGCCCTGCCCCATTTCAATTTTTCCGGAATAACAATCCACGCGGCCATCTTCTTTTACGCGCAAAAAAGCATTGAATTGCGGATATTCGTCCTCATCGCGGCTTTTATATCCATTCATAAAGGCCATTTCGCTGAGTGAGAATACGATAATAATTCCTCCTCCAAGCCGTTTCAGAAAGTCGCGCCGATCAACTTTTACCGGCGGTGCATCCACGTCGTGGAAATAGTACCTGTTTATTTGATCAGCTTTCATTGTTGAGGCACTCCTTTCATTGTTTTGGCAGCATCAGCAACTGCATCAATAATCCGGGTGTGGGCGCCGCAACGGCACAGATTATCTTCCATACCATAGATAATGTCTTCGCGTGTGGGGCTTGGATTACTGTTTAACAATCCCACAGCATTCATAATCATTCCGGGAGTGCAGTAACCGCACTGCAATGCATCGTGATCTACAAAAGCCTGCTGCACCGGATGCAGTTCTCCGTTTTTGGCAAGTCCTTCGATGGTCATCACCTTTGCGCCTTCAACATCAGCCATTTTTGTGCTGCACGAGCGCATTGCTTCGCCATTTATAAGAACGGTGCACGAACCGCAATAACCCATGCCACAGCCGTATTTGGTTCCGGTGAGGCCAAAATTGGTCCTTAAAACCCAAAGCAACGTCTGGTTGTCGTCAAGATTAATTTCAACGTCTTTTCCGTTTAGCTCAAATTTGATTTTCTTTTCCATTATGATTTATTTTTGATTAATTCCCTGTTTGTTTCATATTCATAATCTTCAGGCGTATCAATATCGCGCAGAATTTCAGGTAAGTTGCAGCGTACTTCGGAAACATCATTCGCAAATTTCCTCATTAATTCACGCAGTCCTTTTTCAGGATCAAGGCGTTCTATTTCCGGTTTGTATTTTGTTTCAATCAGCGACGGATGCCCACGCCTGCCTTTAAAAACCGGAATTACAATTCCTTTTTGTGTTTTTTTCCAGGTTTCAACTACCTTTTTTGAAACGGTTGTCGGAATTTGTGGTTGATCACCTAAGAATATCAGCGCTGCTTTTGCATCATCCGGTAAATTTCGAAAACCGCAAATGACTGATGAAAGCATACCATCGCTGTAATTTTCATTCATGCAAATCTGCAACGGTAGTTTTTCGATTTTTTCCCGAATTTCGTCACGATGTGAGCCCAGAACCACTAAAATATTATTTTGAACCACAGGTTGAATATTCCGGATTACCGATTCAACAATGGTGCCCCCCCTGAACGGTAAAAGCAGCTTTTGCGTTCCCATGCGGGTTGATGCGCCGCCTGCCAGTACTATTGCCCAAATTTTATCCATTCTTTCCGTTTAAACTGCTTCGTACCTGAATGAGTTCCGCAGCAATGCTCACTGCTATTTCCTCCACGGTTTCCGACCCGATTTTCAATCCGATTGGAGCATGGATTTTTTCCCATTGTGCAGTTGTTGCCCAGCCTTCGCCAATCGATTTTTCGCGAACCTGCAAAACTTTTTTACTGCTGCCAATCATGCCGATATAGCCAGCCTCAGAACTGATAACCTGTTTCAACACCTCCGAATCGTTTTTATGTCCGCGCGTTACAATTACAACAAAAGTATCGTTATTGGAATTCAGGTCGCTCAACCCGTTTTGAACATTTCCCGATATTATTTTATCGGCGTCAGGCAAATTATCCCGGTTCGCATATTCTTCACGATCATCCCAAACGATTACCTCAAAATCAAGCAGTTTGCCAAAATGCGACAACGCTTTTCCCACGTGTCCGGCGCCGGCAATTACCAATCTGGATTTTGGTACAATACTTTCCAGGATGATAAAATCGCCTTTCGTTTCGGGTGAAGCAGGAATAACCAATTCGCGCAATTCGTTTTTCACCGGGTTCCTGAGCATATCATAAACTGCTTTCTTTACTTCCTCCTGCTCATTATCATTCAATGCCGCAGCCGGTTCAGAAGTTACCCAAAACCGGTTGATGGTAAAATCGCTGTTGGATACAAAATTACCTTTGGTTAAAAGAACGCCCGGAATTCCGGAGGTGAAGGATTTGTTCAAAGCTTCGAAAACTGAGAGGTGTTTTTCCGGCGCGGCATCGAGAAGAATGGTCATTCCGCCCCCGCAAATGGCAGAATCATCTGCATGTATATCATCGTTCAGTTCAAACCTGAAAATGCCTGAATTCCCACTGGTAACAGCTTCAGTTGCTTTTTCCTGAATCCGGTGTTCCACAGACCCTCCGCCAATGGTGCCGGCTATTAACCCGTTTTTTCCGAAGACAGCAGAACTGGCTGGTTTTTGAGGCGTAGAACCATGGGTTTCCACAATCGTGGCAAAAACACACCGTTCCTTTTTTTGGAGTGATTCCAACAAATGAATATAAATATTGCTGTTTACAGAACCATTCATAATCAAATTATTTCAACCTGCAGAAACCGGCGGAAAAAGAGTGCTTTTTGTATTTCTGAAAATCGCCGGTAGATTACTGGAAGTCAGCAGGTTGTTGTTTTTAACTTTCGGCCTTTACTATCACGACTAAAATATTACTTTTTCTGTACAGAATCAATTTAAATGATTTTTACCCGCGGTTATCAAAGTTAATCAATTTAAACTACATAGTCAATCAGATTATTTCCAGGGTTTTATTGGCTTTAAAAGCGTTCGCCGTCAATTCATTTGCTGATAAAAGGGGGCCCTGGTTTTGTTTTTGCAGAGAGAACTGAAAAAGGATTATGAATCGTTGTCAGGTTCACCCAGAAAATCTTTAAAAATATATTCGGATAAACCCCTGGAGGTTTTTATGCGTTAATATTTATAGATTTTATTTTTAACTCTCATGAATACATCCATTCGCAAATTTATACGCGGGACTGAATTTATCCTGCTTTTTTTTGGAATACCGGTAATCCTGTATTTCGATTCATTTATTGTTCATCCGAGCAGGATTTTGCTGCCCGTTGTTGCAGCGTTAATCGTTTATTTTTTAACAAAGAAAGATTTTGCATTAAAATCGCTGGTGAAACTGCGGGTTTCAAAAGAAACCATTCGTGAAAATGTTTGGGTAGTGCTTGCTTCCACATTAGTGCTCACTGCTTATGTAGCAATTTTCAAACCTGAAAACCTTTTTAACCTTCCCCGGAAAAATCCGCAAATCTGGTTGATGCTGGGGGCATTTTACCCGGTTTTTTCAGCGTATCTGCAGGAAATAATTTACCGGACTTTTCTTTTCACACGTTACGGGCCTTTGTTTAAAAAGCGGTACTGGCTGGTGTTGGTGAGCGGCATCACCTTTAGTTTTGCACACATTATTTATTACAGTCCGGTATCTGTATTGTTAACTTTAATTGCCGGCCTTTATCTTGCCTATGTCTACGAAAAAACAAGAAGTGTGCTTTACACAGCCATTTTACACAGCATTTTTGGAATGTTGGTTTTTACCATTGGCATGGGGCAGCATTTTTGGCTTGATATGAACAAATACCTGTAAAACAGTTTAACCGACACCTGCCATTTCAGATTGATTGAAATATTTCTGAAACAATGCAAATCGCTGCGAATTTGACTGGCTGCGTTTTTTTTGCACGAAACCAAAACCGACAGGTGAAAACTTCTCCATTTGGTTCAGCCAATGTTTCGAAAAATACGTCGGATTCATTCCTGTCGATTCGATAATCATGGTTTCGATACTCCGGTTCATCAAGTCGAGAAAAAGCGGAGTTTCAGGATTTTCGAAAACCTTCATTTCGCTCAGCGCCACTCGTCCAAAATTAACCGTCCGGTTAACATATCTATCCATCTTACTGTGATCGGCAGATGAAAACATCGTACGGGTATGAGCTTCGGCATCTTCTTTTATATCCTGAATATCGTCGAGCAACTGTAAATAAACACCATAACCAAAAAGCGCCTGCTCCTGTTCCCTGGTTAAATGGCCGGCAACCAAATAGCCGTCGGCCAACACTGAGGAACCGCCTTTCTCAAAACATACCGACTTTATGGTTGCATCATCCAAACCATTTTGGTGAATCAGTTTCACGCTTTTGGTCTGGCCTTCCTGAATGGCGTACAAACTGTTGTAAACCTCCGGAAACTTACTTCGCGGATACTGCCCTTCGAACATGGCCACCAGTTTGAAAAGCTGCTCGTCCGTGTAATTCTGCGGTGTAACTTTTTCACCATGCAACCTTTTATTAAACCTTTCGCTGAATGCTTCCTTTTGCGTTCCCGGAATATCAGGATCGTCCAGAAAATTATCACTGTACGGGTAAATCATGCTGTAACCGAAAACTGAAGGCGTTATTTCCACCGGTAGTCCCATCATTAGCTGAATGCCATTCATGATCCAAACGTTACGCATTCCCTGGTAAATGCTTTCGGGTTTAAGTTCAGGGGCGAACCGGCGGGCCTGGTAAAAAAAATCTTTACTTACATCTTTAAACCGATCAGAGAGGATAATTTCCAGCTGATTGCTTTCAAAATCGAAAACCGTTTCCAGAAACATTTTGAAAAGCGGAAAAAATTTTGAGCCCGGATCGCTGTTCCTGATGTTCTTAACATTTGCTTTCGATTGCATCGATTTTATTTTCTGCTGAAAATACTCGAAGTTTTGCTCGCGCTGCAACTGTTCAGGCGTTGAATATTCGCGCCGGTATTGTGGAAAATCAGACCCGCTCTTTTCCCAAATGCGCATAAAATGATCGATGTAAGACGGTATGGTTAGCATAGCATTCGTTTAGAATGTAAAAGTAACCAAACCCGGTCAGATTATTTCATTTTTTAGATGAATGTGTTTATCTGGCAGACAACTGCCTGATTTTGGCTGGCGAAATTCAAAAAAGGAGTGGGTTGTTCGAAGCCGCTTTTTATGAAAATGCTTGCTGACGATTTTCGGAAAATTTCATCCGGCAGCTTTTCTCATCAGCCATTCATACCCATTCGATAACCCTTATAAAATGTTGGTATAAACTGCCTGAACATCGTCATCTTCATCGAGCTTATCAAGCAGTTTTTCAATGTCTTCCAGCTGTTCTTCCGAAAATTCAACGGCATCATTTGGAAAACGTTTCAGCAGGGCCTTCTGCACATTGATGTTCAGTTTATCAAGCGCTGCCGCCATTTCGCCAAAGTTGATATAATCAGCATATGCATAATAAACACCTTCGTTTTCTTCGATTTCTTCCAGACCGGCATCAATAAGTTCCAGTTCCAGCTCGTCCACGTCCATTCCTTCAGGCATTTCGAACTCAAACACAGCCTTTCGCGAAAACATAAATTCAAGTGAACCTGTGGGTACCAATCCGCCGCCGGCCTTGTTGAAATAGCTTTTAACGTTGGCAACTGTGCGGGTGGTATTATCGGTGGCGCATTCCACAAAAACCAGTACACCATGCGGCCCTTTTCCTTCGTAATTCACTTCCGTAAAATCGGCGGCATCTTTTCCACTGGCGCGTTTAATAGCAGCGTCGATATTTGTTTTGGGCATGTTTTGCGCTTTGGCGTTCAAAATTGCCGTGCGCAATGCTGCATTTAAATCGGGGTCGGGACCGCCGCTTTTTGCTGCTATAGTTACTTTTTTTGCCAGTTTCGGAAACGTCCTCGACATTTTGTCCCAACGTTTTTCTTTCGCTGCGCGGCGATATTCAAATGCTCTTCCCATGGATTTAAAGTTTGCAGAACCGGCTGTTTCAAAATGGACCGGTTACCGGATTTCTAAAAAATATATTTGAAAATTTTTCGCGAAAATAGAAACAGATTTTGAAAAAACAGTGGATTATTATCAGGAAAATGTTTTTTGATTCTGAAAAAGCGACGGTAAGTTTGAAAGCTGCATTAGATATACTTACAGATTTAGCTTTTGGGGTTTACAAACTTTCTCTTTCTTTTTCACCTTCGCCCCGCATTTTTTACATAAATATTTTGGGTCGTCTTTGTCTTTAAAATCTTTCTTTTTGCAGGCGGTTTTTCCCATTCTTCAACTTTCTTGTTCGCGGTGAATAAGAACAACGTTCACCGGAAAATTGTTTTTCAGATGTCCGGCCAGTTTCTCCGCGGCGTAAACCGAACGATGCTGTCCGCCGGTACAGCCAAAATTTACCGACAGATGAGTAAATCCGCGTTCGAGGTAGTTTTTCACCGACTGATCGACCATGGCTTTTACAGCATCAAGAAATTGCTTCATTTCCGACTGTTGCTCCAGAAATTCCTGTACGGGCAAATCATTTCCGGTTAGCGATTTAAATTCAATTTGCCGCCCCGGATTGTTAATTGCCCGGCAGTCGAAAACAAAACCGCCGCCATTTCCCGATGGATCTTCCGGAATTCCTTTTTTATAGGAAAAACTGATAATTCTCACGGTCAGCAATTTTTCACTGGTACCAATTTCTTTTAACGTTTCCGACTGTGTGAGCCCTTGCAAAACCTTCATCAGTTCCGGAAGTTTTACCGGAAAATCAACTTCTGGGAGCAGGTAGTTTAAATTTTTAACGGCGAATGGAATACTTTTCAGGAAATGTTCTTTTTTCTCGTAAAACCCGCGGAACCCATATGCGCCCATCGCCTGCATGATGCGAATGAGTACAAATCCGTTAAAATACGATGAAAACTCTTTTTCGTTTACAGGAATGTATTTTTTAAGTTCTTCTACATATTCACTGAAAAACTGCGCGCGGATTGCCGGGGGAATATCGGCTTTTCCGTCGTACAACAGCGACGCCAAATCGTATTGCAGGGCGCCGCGCCGGCCCCCCTGGTAATCAATAAAATAAACTGCTCCGTTTTTCAGCATAATATTCCTCGACTGAAAATCGCGGTACATAAAATAACCGGAATCAGCCGAAAGCAGGTAATCGCTGAATATCTGGAAATCATCTTCCAGCGCCTGCTCGTCGAATGGAATTTTAGCCAGCTTCAGAAAATAATATTTGAAATAGTTTAAGTCCCACATCATTGATTGTTTGTCAAATGCTGCCCGCGGATAGCAAACCGAGAAATCCAGATCCCTGCCGCCAATAATCTGGATGCGCGGTAAAACCTTCAGCACTTTTTGATATTCGGAAACAATCTTCCCTGAAAAACCTTCCACCTCCCTGTGTTCCGACAAGAAATCGAAAAGCGTGGTGTCGCCCAAATCTTCCTGTAAATAGTTTTTTGTGTTGCCGCTAACTGCATAAATTTCAGGAACCGGCAATCCTTTTTGGAAGAAATGTTTTGAAAACGACAAAAATGCTGTGTTTTCTTTTACATCCTCGTTACATGCACCGATAACAGAGCGGTTTGCATTTTTAATGCGGCAGTATTCACGGTACGAACCCGACAGTGGCAACATTTCGAATGAATCGACCTTTTCTTTAAATTGATTTTCAAAGAGTTGTATTATTTCCTTTTTTACAGAATCTTCCAAATGATTAAAAATTAAAAGTTAAAATGTATTTTTATGTCTTCAGCTTTTCCGCTATGACAAAACTCAGGTTCAAAAATATTCATTTTTTAAGGATACTCCGAATATTATTTGCACTGGCCGGAATTTTCCTGCTGATTTGTTTGGCGTTATCGCTAACAACGCTCCCATATTGGGGATTTCACTGGCTGGGCACCAGCAAATCGGAATTAAAATGGAAACCCGAAACCATTGTTTTGCTCGGCGGAGGGGGCATGCCCAGCGAATCGAACCTGATGCGGAGCTGGTATACCGGAAAAGCCGCAGAAACTTTTAGAAATGCAGAAGTAATCATAGCAATGCCGGGCGACCTCACCGACAGTTTGAGCACTCCGCGGCTGATGAAAGCAGAACTGCAGTTGCGCGGCATTGCTTCCAACCGCATTTTATTCGAACCGGATGGCACAAATACCCGGGCACAGGCGCTGAACTGCAAAAAAATTCTGGGAGCAAAAAACCCGGTTTTACTGGTTTCATCGCCGGAGCACATGCGGCGTGCGGTGCTTTGTTTCCGGAAAGCGGGTTTCGAAAAAGTGAACGCCCTGCCTGCATTCGAAAATGCTGTTGAAGCCGATCTTACTTTCAACGACGATGAGCTGGGCGACGACAAATTGCTGGTTCCCGATGTAGGCGATAGCATTCAGGTACGTTACCAGATTATGGAACCACCTGAAGTACGAGATTTTAATTGCACGCGAAATCACGGCGCTGATTTACTACAGGCTCCGGGGTTGGATTTAAAAATAAGCAACGTTGAATTATTTATGCGGACTATTTTTTAGTTCCTTCATGTATTTTTTCAGCCAGCCGCTTCCTCTGAGGAGGTTGTATTCATCGAGGAACCATTCTGTTTTTTGCAGTGTTTTGTAAAAATACTTCGGCTTATTTTTGTAGTTGAAAAATCCGTGTTTCTGCCCTTTGTAACCTACGAGAATGCATTTGTTTCCTTCCTGTTTCATGGCATGTTTAAACCTCACTACATTTTCGTACGGAACCGTTGTATCGGCTTTTCCATGCATAATCAGGGTTGTTGGTGCATCTTCGGTGATGTGGTGAACGGGTGAAATTTCGAATTCGCGCCCATCCAGCTTTTCCTGTCCATATCCGCGTTTTCCGGTATCTACAACCGGGTTAAAAAGCACCAGCGCCATCGGTTTTGGCGATACCGATAAATCGTCGGTTTCTTCATTTACCGCATCAATAATGGCGGTGCAGGCAGCCAAATGTCCCCCCGCAGAACCTCCTGCCGCAATGATTCTTTCCACATCGATTTCCAGGCTGTCGGCATGGATTTTAATGAACCGCATAGCCGATTTGGCATCTTTAACACTTTCAAACGGAGTGGTATTATGTCTGTTTTTGGTTCGGTAATCGGGGCAAATTGCTATCATTCCCCTCGACGCCAGGTAGGTTGCCTGTAAATTGAAATGAGAAGGATTTCCACTCACCCAACCCCCGCCAAAAAAGAAAACAATAGCCGGAAGTTTGATGTTCGCCTGCCAGTCGGGCCTGTAAATGAACATTTTCAATGAATACCCGTCGACATTTTTATAAACCAGCGAATCGGTCTTTACGTTAAAATGTTGTGCTTCCGACGTATCGGCAAGAAATATTCCTGCTATAAAAAACAGCACGTATAATATTTTCTTCATTTAAAGTTGAATTATGAATACGGTTTCTTTGTCGTCGCGAATTACATCCACCGAAATCCTCTGTCCGGGTTCAAGCGACTGTAACCGGTTCATGTAATCGTAAATGTTGCCTACTTTTTTTCCTTCAATAGCGGTGATAATATCCCCCTTTTTCAAGCCTCCTTTACCGGCTGGCTTCCCTTTGGTGACGGCATCTATACGCATTCCCCGCTTTTCGAGGCCGGCATAGTCGGGCATTATTCCAAGCGTTACCTTAAACCTTCCGCCGCGGCTTCGCTGATACTTTGGACCAGCTTCCTGAAACGTCAGCAGTTTTTCGCGGTTGGCAACATCATGGATTACCTCGTATGCATAATCGCCGATTTTCTTCATTCCCGGATAATCAATGCGATCGGCATCATCGGAAGGTGTGTGATAATCAGAATGGGCGCCGGTGGATATAAAAAATACAGGAACCTCCTGCAGGTAAAATGAGGCATGATCGGACGGGCCAATCCCTTCTTCTGAAAAAGCCAGTTCGAAACCGGGATTAAATTCCTTTAGAATACCCTCTGTTTCCAGCGATGTTCCCGTACCGCCAATACTCAGTCCGTTCGTCATTGTGTCAAGCCTTCCAACCATATCGAAATTAAACATGGCATCTATTTTATTCATTTCCACGGGCGGATCCGCAGTAAATGCTTTTGAGCCAATCAAACCCATTTCTTCCGCTCCAAAGGCGGCAAAAATAATACTTCTTTTGTTATTTCTGCTTGCTGCAAATTTTTGTGCCAGTTCAATAACCATTGCCACACCCGAAGCATTATCGTCGGCTCCGTTATGAACGCCTGTGGTATCCGGGGCACGTGAACCGGAACCGGGGCCTCCCATTCCCAAATGATCGTAATGCGCCCCCACAACCACATATTCTTCGCTCAGGTTTCCGTTGCTTCCCCGGAGCAGGGCAACTATGTTTTGAGATTCCGACTGCTGCAATTCGATATTCACCGTTGCCGAAACTGTTGCATTTGTTTCCAGATGAACCGGCCGGTTTTGTTCGTTCATTTTCGTTTCAAGCGACTCGATTGTTTCGCCGTTACCAGCCAGAATTTTATTCGCTACCGCTCTCGTTACCTGTAAAACCGGAATGGAGTAACGGCTGCTGTTTTTGTCGAAAAACAACGAAGATAGTTCATCATTTTCATTGTAATTTTTACCCCCGACCAGAATCAACCCGGCGGCATTTTTATCGGAAGCATTCAACGCTTTTGCACGTTCGCCGGAAAACGGTACAAACGGGCTTTGCGGATTGTCCATATCGGGATCGCCCTGTAAAACCAGCACCCACTTTCCACTGACATCAATTCCCTCAAAATCATTCCACAATAATGTATCAAGCTGAACTTCCAATCCGTAACCGGTAAAAATTACCGGCGCCTCAACCGTTGTATTGGCTGAAAAAGCATAAGGCAGAAAATCAGTTTCAACCTTAAAAGAAGCTCCGTTCACCGATAGTTCATTCACTCCGGAAATTTTGGCATCATTCACCAAACCAAATTTCTGAAAGCCATCACTATATAATAATTCAAGTCCTGCGTTATGAAATTTATCCCGAATAAATACGGCGGCAAGGCTATCTCCGCCTTCGCCTGCTTTTCTTCCTTTTAACGAATCGGAAGCAAGATAATATACACTTTCCCGCAGTTCGCCGGCCGTAATTTCGGGATTGTATTTTTCCGTGCATGAGGAAATAACAACCAGTAAAATAATAAAACCGAAAAGCTTCATCTTATATTTTTTCTTTATTTTTTTCGAAATTATTTCCCGGAAGAGAACCTGTGAAATTTAGCGTAATAATACGCAATATCCGGCATTTTAAAAAGTTGTTATGTATATTTACGTCCGCAAAACAGAAACAGAAAACCATTGATTTCATTCGGAACAACATACTGGTTCGTTTTTTTTCTGGCAATTATAATTGCGGCAGCAGGGGTCGCTTCAATCATTTATTACCGGAACAAAAACAATAACGAACTTACCCGAACCCAGGTATGGACATTAACCATTTTACGTTTCTTTTCGTTTTTCCTAATTGCATTTTTGCTGCTTTCCCCATTTATCAGAAACCTGATAAAAATGGTGCAAAATCCGGTTATTGTTGCCGCATGGGACAACTCCGGGTCGGTTGTATCCGAACAGGATTCGGTGGCAATTGCCAACGAAATCGGGAAGGTCAGAGGCGAGATTTCAAATGAACTGAACAATGAATACCGGGTGATAAACTACACGTTCGGAGAAAGCACCGAACCTTCGGAAAACATCGACTTCTCTGAAAAAAAATCGGATTACAGTGAGATGATTTCCAGTATTATAAATAACCACTTCAACGAAAAAGTGGGGGCGTTGATTATTGCCGGCGATGGGATCTACAACGAAGGAAAAAACCCGGTAAATCTCACCGATAATATGAATTTTCCGGTATATACGATTGGCCTGGGGGATACTACTGAAACCACCGACGCCCGGATTCAAAATGTGGATGTGAACCGTACTTCTTTTTCAGGAAACCGTTTTCCGGTGGAAGTGGATGTGCAGTTTTTGCGATTGGCCGGTAAACCTTTGAAATTGTCAATCAGGCAAAGCGGCAAAGAACTCACCAGTACAATGATCACGCCACCGAATGACGATTATTTTGCCACCCGGCAGTTTATTCTCGAAGCCGGCGATCGTGGTCTGAAACATTTTTCAGCAGTAATTCAAAGCGTTGAAAATGAACGAAACACAACCAATAATTCCAACCATTTTGTTGTTAATGTACTGGAAAACAAACAAAAAATTCTGATTCTTTCTGAAGGTCCGCATCCTGACATTGGCGCGATAAAAACCACTCTGGAAGAGCAGCAGATGTACGAGGTTTCCATATTTACGGAAGAACCCTTTCCGTCTGATATTTCAGAATTTAACCTCATTATTTTAAACCAGTTGCCCACCTCCGGAAAATCGGCAGCCACAATCATTTCCAAAGCTGAAACCAACCGGGTACCGGTACTTTTTATCGTCGGAAAATCAACATTTCTGCCCCAGTTAAATGCGCTTTCCCAGGGCGCTGCCGTAGAACCGCTGGCAGGTTCGGTGGAAGAGGCGCAGGCAACCCTCAATCCGACCTACAAAATTTTTACGCTCAGCGAAAGCTTCAGGGAAATTTTGCCGCAGTTTCCGCCCTTGCTTACCCCGTTTGCACGTTACGAAACCGGCGAAGGATTTAGCACGCTGCTATACCAGAGAATCAAAAACATTGAAACTGCAAAACCACTGCTTGCCACAGGCACGATCAACGGCAGAAAAACAGGTTTTATTTTTGGAGAAGGAATTTGGCGCTGGCGGCTCTACAATTACTATTTTAATCAAACGCACGAACAGTTTAATGAAATAATTAATCAACTGGTACGGTATCTTGCATTGCGTGAAAATGAAGATAATTTTATTGTTGATTTTCAGCCGGTTTATGATGAAATTGAAAATGTTGTTTTCGACGCGGAAGTGTATAATGAAAATTTTGAACGGATTACCTCAGAAGAAGTAAACATTACGATAAAAAACGAAACAGGCGAAGAATTTGATTTTACCTTCGATGTTGTGGGCGACAAGTATCACCTGAACGCAGGAAATCTTCCGACAGGCGATTACAATTTTACTGCCAGTGTAAAAATTGGAGATGAAACTTTTACGGAATCAGGCAGTTTCACAGTTGTTGCCGTAAATATCGAAAATATTGTAACCACGGCAAACCACCGGGTTTTATACCAAATGGCGGCCCGTACCGGTGGAAATTTTTACCTTCCGGGAGCAGCCGGGAGAATGGTGGAAGATTTGAAAAAAAGCGCCAGTTTAAAGCCGGCTGTTTATTTTCAGGAAGCAATAAACGAACTGTTAAACCTGCGCTGGCTGTTTTTTGTTTTTCTTTTACTATTGGGTGTGGAATGGTTTTTGAGGAAATTCTGGGGAATTTATTAACCGGGGCAATTCACAATGAAAATTTCAAGTAGGAAAACAGTTAATTATGCACTTCTAATCCTTCTGACAATCATAACTTTATCATGTAGTTCCACAAGAAGTTTGCTGGTTCAGATTCCCGAACCAACAGAAAAAGAATTACCTGCAAATATCCAAAGCCTCACCATTGTAACACAGGCGGTAAACTCAAAATTTAATGATCTTTCAGCTGATTCGCTACAAAGAATATTCTACAAAAGCAATTTCGATTTAGACACCGTTATTTACGATCGGCAGGCTGCCGATACAACCATAAAAGCGCTTGGCGAACTTCTTTTCGAATCCGGGCGATATGATTTTGTAATTCCCGAAGACCGTTTTTTACGTCCCCCCGGAGGAACATCTTTTAGCGTGGAAATGCCATGGTCGCAGGTGAAAAATCTTTGTCAAATTTACCAGACTGATGCGGTATTATCGCTCGATTATTTTGCCACACGGGTAAGTACCGATCTGAGCCGCGAAAGTTATTTCAATCCGAACGACAACAACTTGTATTCGGGTGCCGGAGCGCAAATGTCCGTAAATTACGAAGCGCTTTTCAGGGTTTATGATCCGGCGGAAGAGAAAGTTTTGGTGAGGGAATTTTTGCGCGATACGCTTATTTGGGAAGATACAGATGGTTCGTTGAAGGATTTGTTCAGTCGTTTCACACCGGTTAAACAAGCGCTGACTGAGGCCGGGATTTCTGCTGCAATCGATTTTTCTGATAAAATAGCCATTGTTTGGCACACCCAGCGCAGAAGTTATTTTTCAAAAGGGAACGATAAATTTGAGGAAGCCAACGTTTTGGTCGACTCGGGAAACTGGCAATCAGCAGTTTCACTATGGAAAGAAGTTGCGGAAAACAGCAGTTCAAAATCATTGAAAAGCAAAGCACAGTTGAATGTGGCGCTTGGTTACGAAATGCTCGGCGACGTTGAGCAGGCCATTTCATGGGCAGTAAAGTCGTACGAAACAATGTACCACCCTTTAACTTACGAATACCTTAAAGTGCTGAAAAACAGGAAAGACGAACAACAAAAACTTATAAAATGAACCGATATATCTGGCCTGCATTGTTCATAATGCTGGCGGTAACATCCTGCACGGTTTATAACGAATACCCCATTGATGTATATAAACCCGGCGCGGTGATTATTCCCCCTTCCGTAAAAAACGTTACTCTGGTTTACCGGAATTTCAAATACCCCGGCGATACTTTACAACACTATTACAAAAACGATTTTAAACTATTCAAAGCATCCAACGATCCTGAAAACCTCGATAGTTTGCTGGTTACTTCCTGTTTGTCCGAACTGGCCAAAAATCTGAAAAGTAGCGGCAGTTTTGATTCAGTTCGTGTTATTCCATATGAAACGTTTAAACGGCATTCAGGAGAAAAATTACCACTTTTCAATTCTGGTTTGGTCCAAAAGTTTACCGGAAATTCTCCTTCGGAATTGTTGATTTCGCTTGAAACCTTTTCTTATTTCTACTCGAAATATCCGGAACGATATGAAACAATAGCAACCGATGAAGTTATAACCGCAGCAGTTTGGGGCGTTTATTTTCCGGCGGGCGAAAAAATGATCGAACGGAAAACGATGATCGATACGCTGGTTTGGAACGGTTACGATGATCAGGGAAATTACAAAAAAGGATACAAAGCGCCGCCAAGAATTGCCGCGTTACAGATTGCCTCGAAAATGGCCGGCGAAAACTACGCCAAACGTTTTTATGCCTCGTGGCGAACCGTCAACCGGATTTACAGCATACCGCCCCTCCCCGATTTTTCGCAGGCTGCAGCTTATTTCGAAGAGGGAAAAACAGACGATGCAATTCAGCTTTGGAAAAAATACGTGGACGACAGGAACGGGAAACTGGCTATTAATGCCCGGTACAACCTGGCGCTGGCTTATGAAATTCAAGACAAAATTGATTTAGCTGTTCAATGGCTAACTGCCGCGCGCGATTTAGCTGTAAAAACAAGAAGCAGGGAAGATTTGACAAGGATTTTCAGCTATTTAAAAGCACTGGAACAAAGGCAAAAAGAAATTCAACGTTTGATGCAACAATAAAAATGAACATGCCGCGGACCTTTTGGTTGTTTTTTTTCGGCGGATTTTTGTTCTGCTCGTGTAATACACTGTACAATACACATTTGGTCGACATTGAGATAGTGGAACCGGCAGGGGTTATTTTTCCGCCGGAAATTAAAACGCTGGCTTTGAAGTACAACAACAGCAACATTTCCTATAACCCCTATTTTGCAAAATACACACTGGACAATGAAATAAAATCCGATGCTTCCAACATTGACAGCACAGCATCGGAAGTTTATTTTAAATCGTTTGCCGGCGAATTGCAACAGTCGTTTCTTTTCGATTCCGTTTTTGTTCTCCAGCCCCGGAATTACAGCAATTACAATTTCGAAATTCCACCATCGATAAAGAACGATACGCTCGAAAAAGACTATGGATCAGATAATCCTGTTCAGGTACTTGCCGGTTTGCACGAAAAATTCACTCAAAAAACTGACAAATCGAAACGTTCTGTGGTTTTGAACCCGGAATTAGGTTTGTATTCCGCGACTGAACTAAAGGAAATCAGAGATTCAACCGGCGCCGATGCGCTGTGGTCGCTCGATTATTTTGGCGCATTTGAATACATGGCCTCCGGCAACTGGAACAAGATGGCGATTTTTATAATGCCTTTATGGAATTTTTATGATCTCAGAAAAACAGAACTTCAGTTTTACTACAATAAAATTGATACTTTTTTGTGGGAAAGCAACTGGGAAAATCAAAAGTTTCCGCCACGCGATCCTGAAATAAAGGACGTTGCCTTGAACTCGGGGCAGCAATTTGCCGGTTACCTTGTGCCACACTGGATTCCGGTGCAACGGACCATATACAAATCGGGGCATTTTGAGATGAAACAGGCACAGGCGTTGACCGAAAAAAACCAGTGGCTGAAAGCGGCAGAAATCTGGAAAAAAAACATCAACAATCCAAACAAGAATATTGCGGCAAAAAGCAGGTTTAATCTGGGTTTGGCCTGTGAAATAGAGGGTAACCTTGATGCTGCCATCGACTGGACCGTAAAATCGTATCAGGTTTTTGGAATTAAAAATGAAATACACTCTTTTAATTGCCAGGACTACCTCCGGATTTTAAAGCAGCGAAAACTCGACCTCAAAAAAATTGAGTTGGAGGTGAACCGGGAGCCGATTATCCGATAAAAATCAGCCGAACCTAAATGTTACCAGGCCCGGCTAATTTTCAAAGGGTTTCTTGTATTTTATTTCAATTCAATCATTACAACCGATTTGGCGGGCATTTTTACCGTTACATTATTGCCGCTTACTTTTACGTCTTTAAATGACTTTAATGTCACTTCTTCCGGTTTTCCAAAATCATTGTAAGAATTTATTTTGTTTGCTGTAACAATATTTCCGTTTTCGAAAGACACACCGCTGCTTCCGCGCATTTCGCAGGTAACATCCAACGCTTTGTCTGGATTCAAATTACTGATGGTAATATGGATTGTGCCGTCGTCTGATTTCGATGCTGAACTGGAAATGACCGGAATATGTTCATCGCCGTTGTTATAATCTTCGCACCGGACATCAGTTGGCAGAAGCGTTGCATCGTGGTGAACCTTATACATTTTAAACACATAAAACGAAGGGGTTTTCACCATTTCACCTTCCTGTGTCAGGATCATGGCCTGCAGAACGTTTACGGTTTGTGCAATGTTGGCCATTTTTACCCTCCGGCAGTGGTTGTTGAAAATATCGAGGTTTACGGAAGCCACCATTGCATCGCGCAATGTATTTTGCTGGTAAAGAAAACCGGGATTTGTCCCGGGCTCTACGTCGTGCCAGTTTCCCCATTCGTCGACCACCAGCCCTACGCGGTTTGCCGGATCATAATGATCCATGATATTGATGTGCTTATCCAGCAGTTCATTCATGAAAAGTGTTTTTCTCAGCGTCGTGAAATATTCATTTTCATCGAATTGTGTTGCCGAACCTTTATGACCCCAGTCGTGGGTTACGGTGTAGTAGTGCAGCGAAATACCCTGAAAACTGCGTCCTGGATTACCGTCGCGCATTAAAACTTCCATCCAGTGGTAATCGGCTGAATTTGGTCCGCCAGCCACTTTATACAACCGGGTATCGCCGTAATTTTTGGTGAAAGTGGAATAGCGGCGCATTTCGTTGGCGTAGTATTCCGGCGTCATATTTCCCCCGCAGCCCCAGCTTTCATTGCCTACGCCCCAGTATTTTACGTTCCATGGTTCTTCCCTGCCATTAGCTTTCCGCAGATCGGTCATCGGACTTACATTATCCGAATTCAGGTATTCCACCCACTGCGACATCTCCTTGACGGTGCCACTGCCAAGATTTCCGCAAATAACCGGTTCGCAATCCAGTTGATTGCACAGTTCCAGAAATTCGTGCGTCCCGAAATGATTGTTTTCAGTTACGCCGCCCCAGTGCGTATTTATCATGGTCGGCCGTTCGTTGCGCGGCCCTATTCCGTCCATCCAGTGATATTCATCGGCAAAACAGCCGCCCGGCCAGCGCAGGTTGGGAATCCCGATTTCGCGCAAAGCGCTTACCACATCGTTTCTGATCCCGTTCGTATTCGGTATCTGCGCATCTTCGCCAACCCAATATCCACCGTAAATACACCGTCCCAGATGTTCAGAAAAATGACCGTAAATGTGCCGGCTGATTTTTTCCCTGCCCAGGTCGGTATTTACCACAATCGTATTTTGGGCCGCTATAAACAATGGCGCAAAAAACAATAAAAACAGCAGTCGAATCCTATAGTTTTTCATAATCGATTTGAATTAGTTAAAAATTTAATTTGTTTCATTTTCAAAAATACAAAAGGAATTTAATTCCAGCCAAACTTAATCTTCGCCAACCAACCGGATGCCATCCGAGTCAAAAACAATCATTTGTTGTTTGTATAAATTACCAATGGCTTTTTTGAAATTCTTTTTGCTGATGCCAAAAAGCGCTTTTACCATTTCGGGCGAAGTTTTATCTGAAACAGCCATAAAACCGCGATTCTGCTTTAATTCATCCAGAATCTTTTTTGATATCGCATCAATTTTTTCGTAGCCCGGTTTTTCCAAAAACAAATCAATTTTCTCATCTTCCCGCACTTTACCAATGTAACCGGTCATTTTTTGCCCGGCAGATAACGGCCGGAATAACTGATTTTTATAAAGTATCCCCCAATGTTCGCTATTCACGATGGCTTTATAACCGATGTCGGTTTCCTCTGCAATGAGTAATTCCACTACTTCCCCCTGTTTATATTCCGGCGGTGTGTTATCGAGAAACTTATCAATTTTCGCCGACGCTGCAATGCGGTTGGTTTTCATGTCGAGGTAAACGTAGACCAGGTATTCCCCTCCCACTCTCATTTTTGCTTTTTGCTCGCTGAAAGGAACCAGCAAATCTTTGGGCAGGCCCCAGTCGAGAAAAGCGCCAAAGTTGCTGGTGGAAACTACTTTTAAAAAGCCAAATTCTCCAACTTTTGCCAGCGGAGACTCCGTTGTTGCAACAAGCCGATCTTCCGAATCGGTGTAAATAAAAACCGTGGCGCGATTGGTATTTCTGATTTCTTCGGTGATGAATTTCTGCGGCATCAATATTTCGCCCAGTTGTTCACCATCAAGATAGAATCCGTTGTCGGTTTCGCGCACTACTTCAAGTGTATTCAATTTTCCTATTTCTGCCATAATAACCAGTTAACGTACAAATCGTTTTTCATTAAATTTTAAATCCCTCTTGTTTTATCCACCCGAACGCTTCACTTTGTAGCCTTCATCTTTCAAAATATCGATGACTTTTGTACAAAAATCGCCCTGAATGAGAATTTCCCCGTTTTTTACCGTGCCGCCCACACCGCATTTTGTTTTCAGCAATTTACCCAGTTCCTTTAAATCATCTTCGATTCCCACAAATCCGGTTACCAGCGTTACACTTTTCCCTTTTCGTTTTTTGCGGTCGAGACTCACTTTCAGGTTTTGTTGCTGCGGAGGAACAGTTTGTTGTTCTTCTTCTTTTTCTTTTTCGTATTTAAAATCGGGATTGGTGGAATAAACCATTCCCAAACGTTCTTTCCAGTCTTTCGCCATGTGTAATAATTATTTCAGGATTACCATCAAACTTTCGTTTTTATTTGAATTAACAAAGTTAGTTTTCTAACCTGAACTATTCATAAAATTTCAGAAATATGAATAAAGTTCAGGTTAGTAATCGTCAGAGACAGGGATCATTGTGAGTAATCCGGAATAACCCGAATCCAACTGCTTTGAATGATTATTTTTGTATTGATTGTTCTTGCCATTCACTCCTGCTTGATTATATTTACAAATCTAAAATCAGCTGAATCATACATCTTCATCCTGATGTAATGTTCAAAGCATCAAATTAAATTTTATTCGATATGAAAGCAATACTATTGATTTTCGCAGGTATTTTTCTTGCCGGTTACGCTGTTGCCCAAAACGATTGGGAAAATGAGCAGGTAATTGGAATAAACAAGGAAGCTGCACACAGTTATTACGTTCCGTATGCAACTATTGAACAGGCAGTTGCCGATGTAAAACTGAATTCTCCGCTGGTGCTCGATTTAAATGGAACATGGAAATTCAACTGGGTTAAACATCCCGGTATGCGCCCGGTGGATTTTTATAAAACCGATTTCGATGTTTCTTACTGGGACGATATTGATGTGCCGTCGAACTGGCAAACCGAAGGCTACGGAAAACCAATTTACACCAACATTACTTATCCGTTCGAAAAAAATCCACCTCATATTCTGGGCAATCCACCTGCCAATTTCACTCAAAATGAGCTACCCAATCCGGTTGGATCGTACCGGCGAAATTTCAACCTCCCATCCGATTGGGATGGTAAAGAAATCATACTTCATTTCGATGGGGTTAAAAGCGCTTTTTACGTATGGGTGAATGGCGAAAAAGTTGGATACAGCCAGGGAAGTATGACTCCCGCTGAGTTTAATGTTACCAACTATGCAAAACCGGGCGAAAATACACTCGCTGTGGAAGTGTACCGGTGGAGTGACGGAAGTTACCTCGAAGACCAGGATTTCTGGCGGTTCAGCGGAATTTATCGTGATGTTTTTTTATATGCCGTTCCCAAAATTCATTTGTGGGATTTTGGTTTGAAAACGGATTTTAACGATGATTTATCGGTTGCCGGTTTGCACCTCAACCTGAATTTCAAAAATACAGGCGCCAATAGTTCACAAACCTGCGAAGTTTATCTTACCAGGTTTGGCGAAACCCCCGGAGGAACACCAGTTGCGACAATCCCCCTAAAATCAGTTTCCCAAAAGAAAGGATTGCAAATAAGCGAAACTGTTCAGGTTGAAAAACCGGAACTGTGGTCAGCGGAAATTCCAAATTTGTACCAGGTCATTTTCGTTATGAAAGATAAAGATGGAAATGTTTCGGAAGTGGTTTCCACACCGTTCGGATTCCGCAAAATCGAGATCAGGGATCAGCAGTTGTGGATAAACAACCAAAGTGTTCTGCTGAAAGGAGTTAACCGGCACGAGCACGATCCGTTTACCGGCCGGCACGTGAGCCTGCAATCGATGACTCGCGACGTGGAACTTTTCAAGCAATTCAATGTAAATACCGTGCGAACTTCCCACTACCCCAATCATCCTGATTTTTACAAACTCTGCGATATTTACGGGATTTACGTAATCGACGAAGCCAACGTCGAATCGCACGGAATGGGTTACGGCAAGGAATCGCTGGCACACCGGGAGAACTGGCAGAAAGCGCATGTTGATCGTGTGGTAAGTATGGTGGAACGCGACAAAAACCATCCGTCCGTAATTATCTGGTCGCTGGGAAACGAAGCCGGACCGGGCATCAATTTTGCTGCCTGCCGCGATGCCATTAAAGAACGCGATAAAGAACGGCCGGTTCATTACGAGCGCTACAACGAGGTTGCCGACATTGAATCCACAATGTATCCAAAAGTGGAGTGGCTGGACGAAACAGGCGCAAAAGACAACCCGAAACCGTTTATCATGTGCGAATATGCGCATGCCATGGGTAATGCAGTTGGGAACTTACAGGAATACTGGGATGTGATTGAAAAGCATCCGCGGTTGATTGGCGGCTGCATTTGGGACTGGGTTGACCAGGGACTTGCAAAACCGGTTCCGGGGAAAGAAGATGAATACTTTTTTGCATACGGCGGCGATTTTGGCGATCGTCCAACCGACTGGAATTTCTGCATTAACGGACTTACCACTCCCGACCGGCAAATCACCCCCAAAATGGAGGAAATGAAAAAGGTGTATCAATATGTTGGTTTCGAACCAGTGGATTTAGCCGATGGAAAAATTACAATTAAAAACAAATACCAGTTTCTCAACCTGAATCAGTTTGATTTATCGTGGGAACTCGAACAAGATGGAAATGTTATTCAAGCCGGCGGAATGCACCCGCTCGATCTGGCGCCGGGAAAATCTGCAGAAATTTCGGTTCCGATGGAAAAAATCACTCCCGAACCGGGTTCCGAGTATTTTCTGAAAATTATTTTCAACCTGAAGAAAGACTATAAATGGGCGGACCGCGGACATGTTGTAGCCTGGGAACAGTTTAAAATTCCGGTGCAGGCGCCGGCAGTTCAACCAGTGAATGAAGAGCAGCTGCCTTCTGTTTCCATGAAAGAAAACGGCGATGACCTGGTACTTTCGGGAAAATATTTCTCGGTTACATTTAATAAAAAAGTAGGGACAATTACGCAACTCGATTACTATAACACGCACATATTGAAGACTGACCCGGAAGCGATTTACGGCGTTCACCCCGAAACAAACCTGATTTACTGGCCAACGGAAACAGATAAACGAGTTGCCGGGCCGATGGTAAATATCTTCCGGGCGCCGGTGGATAACGATTATATTTTTGGGCGAGGTCCGGGACCAAAATGGCGAAAAGCGCAGTTGTGGGACCTTTCTACGGAAGCGCAGCATTTTGAAGTGAACCGGATAAACGACGGAAAAACAGAGGTAAAAACCAACATCAAATCAACATCGCCAACTGGTTATTCGGTTACCACCACTACCATTTACACGGTTTATGGAAACGGACTTATTGACGTTGAAACGAACTTTAATCCTGACAACGCAGAATGGCCGCTACCAAAACTCGGGTTCATCATGCAGCTCCCAAAAGGTTTTGAAAATGTGGAATATTTTGGCGCCGGACCATTTGAAAATTATGTTGACCGGAAAAGAGCAGCCGCCATCGACCGGTACCAAACAACAGTGGACGATATTTTTGTACCATACATCAGGCCGCAGGACTGCGGAAACCGATCGGACGCACGGTGGGTGGCAGTTACCAACCGCGACGAAACCGGAATAATGATTACCGCGCCTGATTTAATGAATTTCAGCGCGTTGCATTATACCCCGCTCGATCTGGAAAAAGCCAACCATCCGTACGAATTAAAAAAACGGGATGAAACCATATTAACCATTGATGTTGCCCACTGCGGACTGGGCGGCGGAAGTTGCGGCCCCGGCCCTATGGATCGGTATTTATTAAATGCCGGAAAACGGGATTTTCATTATACTATTCGTCCTTACACCAAAAACATGGGTACCAAAACCGCAGTTGCGAAATAGATTCGTCCAGCGGATCCGTCCAGCGGCTAAAGTCCGCTTGACGGATAAATAATTATTCCGAAAATCCTGGTGCAAATAAATAGTCGGCTAAAAAATCCTAACCATCGAGCCGGCCGAAGCGTCCATCCAGCGGCTAAAGCCCGCTTAACGGATAAATAGTTATTCCGAGAATCCTGGTGCAAATAAATAGTTGGCTAGAAGATTCTAACCGTCGAGCCGGCCAAAGTGTCCGTCCAGCGGCTAAAGTCCGCTTGACGGATAAATTGTTATTCCGAAAATCCTGGTGCAAATAAATAGTCGGCTAGAAGATTCTAACCGTCGAGCCGGCCAAAGCGTCCGTCCAGCGGCTAAAGTCCACTTGACGGATAAATTGTTATTCCGAAAATCCTGGTGCAAATAAATAGTCGGCTAAAAAATCCTAACCGTCGAGCCGGCCAAAGCGGCTTGACGGGGATCGGAAGATTTTGTAACTTACAAAACCATAGAACTTAAAACGTTAAATAATGAAAACCATAAAATTTACCATCATCGCTTTCATAACAATTTCATCACTGTTTGTGAAAGCGCAAAATCAGGAATCCGAACCTGTTCGTCGCGTAAAAATCTCAGAAAATTTATATCAATTGACAGGTGGACGGGGCGCCAACGGCGGAATGTACATCGGCCAAAATGGGGTAATTATCATCGATTCGAAAATGGACCAAAAATCAGTTGAGCAAATTTTTGCAGCGGTAAAGGAAGTTACCGACAAACCAGTCGTTTATCTGGTTAACACACACAGCGATGGCGATCATGTAAACGGCAATCGGTATTTTCCGGAAACAGTGAAAATTATTTCCCATGAAAATTGCCGGAATGAATTTCTGGGACCACAGCGCGACGGTTCGCCATCAGATTGGTCGGATCCGGAAATGATAAAACACGTTCCTGAAATAACCTTCAGCGATAAAATGCAGCTTCACATGGGAAACCAAACGGTTGAGTTACATTATTTTGGCATAGGGCATACAACCGGCGACCTCGTTGTTTATTTTCCGGAAGAAAAAACAGCATTTATTGGCGACCAGGTGTTTTTTGAACGCCCGCAACTCATTCATTCCTACAAGGGGGGAAATTCGTTCGGGCATGTAAAAACAACCCAAAAAATGCTGGCTGAACTTGATGCGGAAAAGTTTTGCAGTGGCCATTCCGAAATAAAAACGCGACAGGATATCGGGAAACATTTGAAAGAAATCACAGCGCTTCAGGAAAAAGTAAAGTCGATGGTTGCCAATGGAAAAAGCCTTGCAGAGGTGCAATCGCAATTCACCGAAAATGAAAGCCAATTGGTGGAAGCAGTTTATAACGAAGTACAAAAAATGAAAATGTAAAGGTAATATCCTGTTCCGCCACTACCACTTTACATCATCATTATTGCAAAATAGATTCGTTCAACGGATCCGTCCAGCGGCTAAAGTCCGCTTGACGGATAAATAGTTATTCCTGAAAGTTTGGTGCAAATAAATAGTTGGCTAAAAAATCCTAACCATCGAGCCGGCCGAAGCGTCCGTCCAGCGGCTAAAGTCCACTTGACGGATAAATAGTTATTCCTGAAAATCCTGGTGCAAATAAATAGTTGGCTAGAAGACTCTAACCGTCGAGCCGGCCAAAGCGTCCGTCCAGCGGCTAAAGTCCGCTTGACGGATAAATAGTTATTCCTGAAAATCCTGGTGCAAATAAATAGTCGGCTAGAAAATCCTAACCGTCGAGCCGGCCAAAGCGTCCGTCCAGCGGCTAAAGTCCGCTTGACGGATAAATAGTTATTCCTGAAAATTTGGTTCAAATAAATAATCGGCTAGAAGATTCTAACCGTCGAGCCGGCCAAAGCGTCCGTCCAGCGGCTAAAGTCCGCTTGACGGATAAATAGTTATTCCTGAAAATTTGGTTCAAATAAATAGAAGACTCTAACCGTCGAGCCGGCCAAAGCGGCTTGACGGTTACCACTTCACATCGTCATTGGATAACACCGCATAATCCGGAATGGGATTCGAAGCGGTAAAAACAATCATTTTTTCGTAAGGTTCCACAACAATTTTCTTTTCCGAAATTTCTCCGTTTTCATCCTGAATTGCGGAAAGATTTAAATCAAGATATTTTGCCAAAAATGGGTAAACCGCTTTTCGCTTTGAAAGCTCGTAACCGTGTTTATCATTGGGAAGGTGAACATTCTCAACTTTGCTTTTCGCATTCATCAATGAGTAAATGTATTGAATATGCGGAAATTCAACGGTCGGATTATTTTTGGTCCAGTCGTCGCCATCGGAAACCAGCAACATGGGGCGCGGCGCTGCAATTGCTGCAATTTCAACATTGTTCGTTTGGTGATGATCACTTTTATGAACCGGCATACCGCTCTCGCAAATACAGCCGCCAAAAAAATGCGCTGAAACCATAACCACCGGCACCGAAACTTTTATCCGGTCATCCACAGCCGTGAGCATAAAAGCCTGCGTTCCACCGCCTGATGCGCCTGTAACAGCGATTCGTTCCGGATCGATGTTTTCCAGGGAAAGCAAAAAGTCGAGCGCCCGGATGCTGTTCCAAAGTTGCTGGCGAAATGCCAGCGGATGTTTATGCTCCCAGCCATAATCTTTCATTTCGCCATAGCCAACCATATCGTATGCGAAAACAACCGCTCCCATGCGCGCAAAACTGGCGTTTCTTTTTTGTGCATCTTCGCGAAAACGGCCATAATCTTCCGGTTTGCTCCAGTGCCCGTGCGTGCTGAGAATTCCAGCCATTTTCCCACTGGTTTTTTCCGGCATATACAAACTGCCGGTTACAAAAACACCGGGTAAACTTTCGATAGCCACATTTCGCACGGAATATCCGTCGTATTTTCGCTCGTTGGTATAAACAGGTTTTAACGGCGTTTTTTCAGGAAAAGGAACCAGTCCGGCGCCTTGTAAAATTCCCTGTTTAATTATTTCTGTCCGCTGCAACCATTCCTCTTTCGAGTGGTATTCGTTTTTCAATTCTGCCAATACTTCTTTGCCTTGTTCTTCGGTATAATACTGACCGACGCAAAGGTTTGATTCTTTCCCGGTTTGTGAAAACGAATATGCCGGAATCAGAAACATAACCAATAATAGTTGAAAGTTTTTCATTGCGCTCATTTTTGTTATATGTTAAAGTTACAGATTTTATAAATTGAATAAAAATACGCGGGTTCGCCATCATCCGCGTCAGTCGTCGGTTATCCGTCACCTGTCCTTCAGCTTCCAGCTTTCAACTTCTTCCTATTTCCCCAAAACCATTTCCTCAATTTCTTCCAGTGATTTTCCTTTGGTTTCTACCAGCGCAAATTTGTAAAACAGCAAACTCAGCAAAGTAGCCACTGTAAAAAAGATAAAAACATAACCAGTTCCGATTGTTGCTGAAACTGCGGGAAAAAGCAATGCTATCCCGAAGTTGAAAAACCAGTGCGAAAACGAACCGATTGCCGTCCCGCGGGCGCGTACGCTGTTTGGAAACATTTCAGAAAGAATGACCCAGATAACCGCTCCCTGGGAGAAAGCAAAAAAAGCGATGTAACCGATGAGTAAACCAAGCAGAATAAAACCCGATTTGGTGTCGGAAATGAATGCCCAACTAAAAAGCCCGAGAAAAACTGACATTCCCACTGCGCCAACATACAATAAGAATTTCCGGCCGAAGCGATCGATAAAAGTCATTGCAATAATGGTAAATACCAGGTTTGTCACTCCAATTAAAACCGACTGCAACAACGCCGACTCGGCCGAAAAACCGGCTTCGCGAAATATGTCGGTAGAATAGTACATGATGACGTTAATTCCGGCAAATTGGTTAAACATCCCCACCAGGATTCCAATGACAGCCAGCTTTAGGTAAGGTCTTTTAAACAGCGGAACCTGTTTTCCGGCTGCTTCCTTTTTCAGCGAATTTTTTATGGCCGTCATCAGCAATTCTTCATCTTCGCCGGGGTTAACACGTTTTATAACCTGACGCGCTTCCTCTTCGTAACCAATTTTTACCAGCCAGCGCGGACTTCTCGATATAAAAAACAGAAGTACAAATAATAAAGCCGACGGAATGATACCCGCCAAAAACATCCAGCGCCAGCTTCCGCCTAGGATACTGTCGATCATATAATCGGAAAAAAATGCGACCAAAATTCCGGTTACAATGGCCAGCTGACTGGTTGCAACCAGCCGTCCGCGTAATTTTGGCGGCGAAACCTCGGAAATGTACATTGGCGTTAGAACCGACGCACCGCCAACAGCAATTCCTCCGATAAACCGCGCGATAATAAACATCCAGATGTTAACGGCCAAACCGGTTCCGATCATAGATAGTAAAAATAAAAACGCCATGATTTTCAACATATAGCGCCGTCCGTATTTGTCGCCTGGCTTGCCAATAAAAAGCGCACCGAAAACACAACCGGCAAGGGCTGTGCTAACAACAAATCCTTTCATGAAATCGGTGAGTTGGAAATGTTCGGCTACATAATAAATGGCGCCGTTAATTACTGCGGTTTCAAAACCAAACATCAAACCGCCGAGAGCAGCTACAAAAGTTACAAAGTAAAGGTACCTTCTCATTTTAATTTGTTTAGCAGATTCAGAATGCTAAAGATACTATTTCATTTTTCCGGTGATAAATATTTTGAAGTAAAGTTTCAGATGAATTCTTCTTGCCGGAAATGATGAAGGGCAACCTGCCGTTACCCTTCATCATTTCAAACCGATAAAACTGGCTTAAAACAAAGCAACTATTCCAGCAAAATAGTTTCGCTTCTTTGATGATCTCCAAAGGTAATTATCAGGTAATAAATTCCTTTGCTGAATTTTGAAACGTCGAATTTTTCCAGGGTATTTATTTGTACCTGTTCAATTGACCGCGTCTCCAGCACCTGGCCCGATAAATTAATTAATTTCAGTTTTACGGTACCTGCCGGCGCCGAATCGATTCTGAAATTAAACTTTCCATCGTTAGGATTTGGGAAAATAGTATACCGGAAACTGTTCCGGGCCCATTCAGAAACATCAGTATATAATGCTGAAATCTGGTGCTGGCAGGTGGCAATATTTCCGCAAAAATCGGAAATGCCGTAAGTAACGGAAAGCAACGTAATATCTCCGTTGGTTTCAACAACATTTGAACTGATGCTGAATGAATTTTCATCCAGTTCGCAATTGTCCAGAATCGCGCCGCCATTTGCCATAAAATCGGTGACAGTTAATAATGTATCCGGCAACTCGCCGTCGTAAGTGATTTCCAAATCCGGCGGACAAAGAATTGCAGGCGCCTCTGTATCATTAACGTAAATATGTTGAACAATATCGGCAGAATTCCCACATTCATCCGTGGTTCGATAAGTCCTCGTAATGGTTTTCGGGCAAACAGTACTTTCTGTTTCATCTGAAACAAATTCGGTCACAACACTTCCGCATTGATCGGTTGCTATGATTTGCGAAGGATCAGGATCGGGAATTTCATCTGCGCATTGTACAACAATATCGGGCAGTGCAACAAACAAAGGCGGCGTAGTATCAATGACAGTGATATTTTGCTCATGAACAATACTGTTGCCATATTTATCTTCGGCGGTCCATGTCCGCAATAATGTGTAACTGTTTGCGCAGTCGCCTTCCATTAATTTTTCGGTGAAAGTAACACCGGCTTTTTCATCACAATTATCAGTGGCTGTCAATTTCACTGAACGTTCAACCAGGTTACATTTGAAGGTGGCATCTTCGGGCAGAGGTTCAACAAAAGCGGGTGCAATATTATCTTCAACGGAGACCACGGCAGTGCAATCATCTGAGTTTCCATTTACATCTTCAACGGAAAGCGTTACAAAGTTAAAACCAATATCAGCGCAACTAAAAGCAGTTCTGCTCAGGGTAAGTGCCTGGATTCCAGCTCCGCCAGCCGAACCATTATCCACGTCTTCTGCCGTTAAAGTACCATTGCCCGCGCCGTCGAGTTGCACGGTAACGTCTTTGCATTTTGCAATGGGTCTGGCAATTGCAGATACGGTTATCACGGCATTACAGGTCGAAACTTTTCTGTTATTATCTTTCACGGTGAGCGTAACCGTATTTTCACCGATATCAGACTCATTAAAAGTTGTTTTAGACAATTGTAATGAAGCGATACCGCAGGCATCCGATGATCCGTTATCAATTTCTTCGGGGGTAACCGAAACATTTCCGGTATTATCGAGCTGAACAATTACATCCCGGCAAACTGCATCGGGCAATACATTGTCTTTTACAGTAATCGTTGATTTACAGGTGTAAACATTATTGTTATTGTCAGTCATTGTTAAAGTAACGGAATTAAAGCCAACTTCGGCACAGGTAAAATCGGTCTGATTTAATTCAAGTGTTTTAATTCCGGCACTGCTTGCTGAGCCATTATCTACTTCATTTGCGGTGATTGAAGTTGTTCCCGTTTCATCGAGTTGAACAACGAGATCCTGACAAACAGCAACTGAAGGAACTGTTTCGAAAACAACGACAGTAGCATTACAGGTTGAAAAATTCCCGTTGTTATCGGTTACTGTCAGAACAACTGTATTTTCACCGATGTCAGTCTCATTAAAACTGGTTTTCGATAATTCGCGCAACTGGATTCCGCAATCATCCGATGAACCATTATCGATATCATCGGCTGAAACTGTACCGTTACCCGATTCATTGAGTTTTAGCGTCATACCCCTGCAAATTGCAACCGGAGCAGTATTGTCTTCAACCGTTACCAGGGAAGTACAGGTACTTGTATTATTGTTTCTGTCAGTAACTTCGAGCGTCACTTCCACAGGATTTTCTGCAATATCGTCACAGGAAAAATCGGTCTGTGATAATTCAAACGAAACAATTCCACAGGCATCTGAGGAACCGTCATTAACATCCGCAACATTGATTTTACCGGTACCTGCTTCATCGAGCTCAACAGTAATATCTTTACAATTGGCGACAGGTGCGATATTATCCTCAACCATGATTTTAGCAAGGCAGTTATTACTGTTGTTGTTGTTGTCGGTAACCGTAAGAATTACAGGGTGCGGGCCAGTGGCTACATCGCGGCAATCAAATACAGTCCGCGACAGGTTGAAAGACGCTATCCCGCAGGCATCAGCAGAACCGTTATCAAGATCCGAAGCCAATAAAACGGCATTGCCGGATTCATCCAGTTGTAGTGTTACATCTTTGCAAACTGCAGTAGGAATAGTGTTATCTATGACTGTTACATTGGCCGTACAAGTCGAGGTATTGCGGGAATCAGCCACTGTTAGAATTACTTCAATCGGGCCGGAAGAGATATCTTCGCAACCAAATTCGGTTTTTGATATACTCAACGATTTCACACCGCAGTTGTCGGTTGAACCATTGTTAACTTCGTCTGCAGATAAAATACCTTTTCCACTGGCGTCAAGTTGAATAGTTACATCCTGACATAAAGCTTCCGGCGCAATGTTGTCGACAACTGTTATGTTTGACGTGCACGTGGCAATATTCTCATTATTGTCTGTTACCGTGAGAATAACTGGTATTGTACCGAAAGATATATCAGCGCAGGTAAAATTCGTCCGGCTGAGATTCATTGTTTTTATTCCGGATTCTGCATTGGATCCATTATCGACCTCTGCAACTGATATCGTTGCTTCTCCCGATTCATCAAGCTGAACAACTGCGTTCTTACACAATGCTTGCGGCAACGGAAGTTCAGTAACAGCGACTGTTGCGTCACAAGTGGAAGTATTTCCATTGGTGTCGGTAACGGTTAATGTAACCGAATTATTTCCAATGTCTGTTTCACCGAAGTTCGTCCGCGATAAACTAAACGACTGAATACCGCAATTATCCGACGAGCCGTTGTCAATATTTGCAGCAGACAGGATTCCCTGTCCGTTTTTATCGAGTTCAATGGTTGCATCCTGGCACGAAGCAATAGGGTCAATATTATCTTCCACTGTAATATTCGCCTTACAGGAAGCAAAATTATCGTTATTATCGGTGACGGTTAATGTTACCTGAATGGGACTTGAGGATATGTCGCTGCAGGTGAAATCCGTCCGGTCAAGACTTAGTGATTTGATTCCGGCTTCGGCTGTGGAACCATCATTTACCTCTTCCGGTGTGACTGAAGCATTGCCGGTGGCATCCAACTGAACGGTTACATCCTGGCAAACGGCTTCCGGAACGGGCAGTTCGGTGACGGTTACGGTGGCGTCACAGGTGGAGGTGTTGCCGCTGTCATCGGTTACGGTCAGTGTCACCGCGTTGTCGCTTAAATTAGTTTCATCGAAATTGGTTTGTGAAAGGCTCAGTGACTGTATCCCGCAGTTATCCGCTGAACTGTTGTCCACTTCTTCCGCGGAAACTGTGGCGCTGCCTGAAACATCAAGCTGAACCGATACGTCCTGGCAAATGGCAGTTGGGGCGATGTTGTCTTCCACTGTTACTTCTGCCGTGCAGGTGGCAGTGTTATTACTGTTGTCGGTTACGGTCAGGATTACTGAATGTGGGTTCGTTGCAATGTCGGCACAATCAAAACCGGTTTGTGATAAACTGTAGGATTGTATCCCGCAATTGTCTGTTGAGTTATCATCAACATCTGCGGCCGGTAATATTCCGTTTCCATTCTCATCGAGTTCAAGAATCACGTTCTGGCAAATGGCAGTTGGGGCGGTGTTGTCTTCCACTGTTACTTCTGCTGTGCAGGTGGCAGTGTTGTCGTTATTATCGGTGACGGTTAATGTTACCTGAATGGGACTTGAGGATATGTCGCTGCAGGTGAAATCCGTCCGGTCAAGGCTCAGCGACTGGATTCCGGCTTCGGCTGTGGAACCATCATTTACCTCTTCCGGTGTGAGTGAAGCATTGCCGGTGGCATCCAGCTGAACGGTTACATCCTGGCAAACGGCTTCCGGAACGGGCAGTTCGGTGACTGTTACCGTGGCATCGCAGGTGGAGGTGTTGCCGCTGTCATCGGTAACGGTCAGTGTCACCGCGTTGTCGCCTGCATTAGTTTCATCGAAGCTGGTTTGTGAAAGGCTCAGTGACTGTATCCCGCAGTTATCCGCTGAATTGTTGTCCACTTCTTCCGCGGAAACCGTGGCGCTGCCTGAAACATCAAGCTGAACCGATACGTCCTGGCAAACGGCAGTTGGGGCGGTGTTGTCTTCCACTGTTACTTCTGCTGTGCAGGTGGAGCTGTTATTACTGTTGTCGGTTACGGTCAGGATTACTGAATGTGGATTCGTTGCAATGTCGGCACAATCAAAACCGGTTTGTGATAAACTGTAGGATTGTATCCCGCAATTGTCCGTTGAGTTATTATCAACATTTGCTGCCGGTAATATTCCGTTTCCATTCTCATCGAGTTCAAGAATCACGTCCTGGCAAATGGCAGTTGGGGCGGTGTTGTCTTCCACTGTTACTTCTGCTGTGCAGGTGGCAGTGTTGTCGTTATTATCGGTGACGGTTAATGTTACCTGAATAGGACTTGAGGATATATCGCTGCAGGTGAAATCCGTCCGGTCGAGGCTCAGCGACTGGATTCCGGCTTCGGCTGTGGAACCATCATTTACCTCTTCCGGTGTGACTGAAGCATTGCCGGTGGCATCCAACTGAACGGTTACATCCTGGCAAACGGCTTCCGGAACGGGCAGTTCGGTGACTGTTACCGTGGCGTCACATGTGGAGGTGTTGCCGCTGTCATCGGTAACGGTCAGTGTCACCGCGTTGTCGCCTGCATTAGTTTCATCGAAACTGGTTTGTGAAAGGCTCAGTGACTGTATCCCGCAGTTATCCGCTGAATTGTTGTCCACTTCTTCCGCGGAAACTGTGGCGCTGCCTGAAACATCAAGCTGAACCGATACGTCCTGGCAAACGGCAGTTGGGGCGGTGTTGTCTTCCACTGTTACTTCTGGCTGTGCAGGTGGCTGTGTTGTCGTTATTATCGGTGACGGTTAATGTTACCTGAATGGGACTTGAGGATATATCGCTGCAGGTGAAATCCGTCCGGTCAAGGCTCAGTGATTGGATTCCGGCTTCGGCTGTGGAACCATCATCTACCTCTTCCGGTGTGAGGGAAGCATTGCCGGTGGCATCCAGTTGAACGGTTACATCCTGGCAAACGGCTTCCGGAACGGGCAGTTCGGTGACTGTTACCGTGGCGTCACATGTGGAGGTGTTGCCGCTGTCATCGGTAACGGTCAGTGTCACCGCGTTGTCGCCTGCATTAGTTTCATCGAAACTGGTTTGTGAAAGGCTCAGTGACTGTATCCCGCAGTTATCCGTTGAACTGTTGTCCACTTCTTCCGCGGAAACTGTGGCGCTGCCTGAAACATCAAGCTGAACCGATACGTCCTGGCAAAGGCAGTTGGGGCGGTGTTGTCTTCCACTGTTACTTCTGCTGTGCAGGTGGAGTGTTATTACTGTTGTCGGTTACGGTCAGGATTACTGAATGTGGGTTCGTTGCAATGTCGGCACAATCAAAACCGGTTTGTGATAAACTGTAGGATTGTATCCCGCAATTGTCTGTTGAGTTATCATCAACATCTGCGTCCAGCAATATTCCGTTTCCATTCTCATCGAGTTCAAGAATTACGTTCTGGCAAATGGCAGTTGGGGCGGTGTTGTCTTCCACTGTTACTTCTGCTGTGCAGGTGGCAGTGTTGTCGTTATTATCGGTGACGGTTAATGTTACCTGAATAGGACTTGAGGATATGTCGCTGCAGGTGAAATCCGTCCGGTCAAGGCTCAGCGACTGGATTCCGGCTTCGGCTGTGGAACCATCATTTACCTCTTCCGGTGTGACTGAAGCATTGCCGGTGGCATCCAACTGAACGGTTACATCCTGGCAAACGGCTTCCGGAACGGGCAGTTCGGTGACTGTTACCGTGGCGTCACATGTGGAGGTGTTGCCGCTGTCATCGGTAACGGTCAGTGTCACCGCGTTGTCGCCTGCATTAGTTTCATCGAAACTGGTTTGTGAAAGGCTCAGTGACTGTATCCCGCAGTTATCCGCTGAATTGTTGTCCACTTCTTCCGCGGAAACTGTGGCGCTGCCTGAAACATCAAGCTGAACCGATACGTCCTGGCAAACGGCAGTTGGGGCGGTGTTGTCTTCTACTGTTACTTCTGCTGTGCAGGTGGAGTGTTATTACTGTTGTCGGTTACGGTCAGGATTACTGAATGTGGGTTCGTTGCAATGTCGGCACAATCAAAACCGGTTTGTGATAAACTGTAGGATTGTATCCCGCAATTGTCTGTTGAGTTATCATCAACGTCTGCGTGCCGGTAATATTCCGTTTCCATTCTCATCGAGTTCGAGAATCACGTTCTGGCAAATGGCAGTTGGGGCGGTGTTGTCTTCCACTGTTACTTCTGCTGTGCAGGTGGCCGTGTTGTCGTTATTATCGGTGACGGTTAATGTTACCTGAATGGGACTTGAGGATATGTCGCTGCAGGTGAAATCCGTCCGGTCAAGACTTAGTGATTTGATTCCGGCTTCGGCTGTGGAACCATCATTTACCTCTTCCGGTGTGACTGAAGCATTGCCGGTGGCATCCAACTGAACGGTTACATCCTGGCAAACGGCTTCCGGCAAATCGCTGACTGCATTGATGGTCAGGCGGACCAGACCAGTTGAACAGTCATTATCAATGTCGCACAACTGGTATTCAATACTGTCTAAACCGTTGTAGTCTGCTTCGGGCGTGTAGGTGTAAGTGCCGTCGCTGTTAAAGGCAACCGTCCCGTGCTCAGGGCCGATGGTTACCGCCCATGTATTCCCGCCGTCGCCGCTCGGAGTGTCGTTCAACGATACATCTCCGTTAATCGGATTGTCTTCATCCGTGGTGTTGCTGTCATCGGCTGCAACCGGCAAATCGCTGACTGCATTGATGGTCAGGCGGACCAGACCAGTTGAACAGTCATTATCAATGTCGCACAACTGGTATTCAATACTGTCTAAACCGTTGTAATCTGCTTCGGGCGTGTAGGTGTAAGTGCCGTCGCTGTTAAAGGCCACCGTCCCATGCTCAGGGCCGCTGGTTACCGCCCATGTATTCCCGCCGTCGCCGCTCGGAGTGTCGTTCAACGATACATCTCCGTTAACCGGAGTGTCTTCATCCGTGGTGTTGCTGTCATCGGCTGCAACCGGCAAATCGCTGACTGCATTGATGGTCAGGCGGACCAGACCAGTTGAACAGTCATTATCAATGTCGCACAACTGGTATTCAATACTGTCTAAACCGTTGTAGTCTGCTTCGGGCGTGTAGGTGTAAGTGCCGTCGCTGTTAAAGGCAACCGTCCCGTGCTCAGGGCCGCTGGTTACCGCCCATGTATTCCCGCCGTCGCCGCTCGGAGTGTCGTTCAACGATACATCTCCGTTAACCGGAGTGTCTTCATCCGTGGTGTTGCTGTCATCGGCTGCAACCGGCAAATCGCTGACTGCATTGATGGTCAGGCGGACCAGACCAGTTGAACAGTCATTATCAATGTCGCACAACTGGTATTCAATACTGTCTAAACCGTTGTAGTCTGCTTCGGGCGTGTAGGTGTAAGTGCCGTCGCTGTTAAAGGCAACCGTCCCGTGCTCAGGGCCGCTGGTTACCGCCCATGTATTCCCGCCGTCGCCGCTCGGAGTGTCGTTCAACGATACATCTCCGTTAACCGGAGTGTCTTCATCCGTGGTGTTGCTGTCATCGGCTGCAACCGGCAAATCGCTGACTGCATTGATGGTCAGGCGGACCAGACCAGTTGAACAGTCATTATCAATGTCGCACAACTGGTATTCAATACTGTCTAAACCGTTGTAGTCTGCTTCGGGCGTGTAGGTGTAAGTGCCGTCGCTGTTAAAAGCAACCGTCCCGTGCTCAGGGCCGCTGGTTACCGCCCATGTATTCCCGCCGTCGCCGCTCGGAGTGTCGTTCAACGATACATTTCCGTTAACCGGAGTGTCTTCATCCGTGGTGTTGCTGTCATCGGCTGCAACCGGCAAATCGCTGACTGCATTGATGGTCAGGCGGACCAGACCAGTTGAACAGTCATTATCAATGTCGCACAACTGGTATTCAATGCTGTCTAAACCGTTGTAATCTGCTTCGGGCGTGTAGGTGTAAGTGCCGTCGCTGTTAAAGGCCACCGTCCCGTGCTCAGGGCCGCTGGTTACCGCCCATGTATTCCCGCCGTCGCCGCTCGGAGTGTCGTTCAACGATACATCTCCGTTAACCGGAGTGTCTTCATCCGTGGTGTTGCTGTCATCGGCTGCAACCGGCAAATCGCTGACTGCATTGATGGTCAGGCGGACCAGACCAGTTGAACAGTCATTATCAATGTCGCACAACTGGTATTCAATACTGTCTAAACCATTGTAGTCTGCTTCGGGCGTGTAGGTGTAAGTGCCGTCGCTGTTAAAGGCAACCGTCCCGTGCTCAGGGCCGCTGGTTACCGCCCATGTATTCCCGCCGTCGCCGCTCGGAGTGTCGTTCAACGATACATCTCCGTTAACCGGAGTGTCTTCATCCGTGGTGTTGCTGTCATCGGCTGCAACCGGCAAATCGCTGACTGCATTGATGGTCAGGCGGACCAGACCAGTTGAACAGTCATTATCAATGTCGCACAACTGGTATTCAATACTGTCTAAACCATTGTAGTCTGCTTCGGGCGTGTAAGTGTAGGTGCCGTCGCTGTTAAAGGCCACCGTCCCGTGCTCAGGGCCGCTGGTTACCGCCCATGTATTCCCGCCGTCGCCGCTCGGAGTGTCGTTCAACGATACATCTCCGTTAACCAAATTATCTTCGTCCGTGGTGTTGCTGTCATCGGCTGCAACCGGCAAATCACTGACTGCATTGATGGTCAGGCGGACCAGACCAGTTGAACAGTCATTATCAATGTCGCACAACTGGTATTCAATACTGTCTAAACCATTGTAGTCTGCTTCGGGCGTGTAGGTGTAAGTGCCGTCGCTGTTAAAGGCCACCGTCCCGTGCTCAGGGCCGCTGGTTACCGCCCATGTATTCCCGCCGTCGCCGCTCGGAATGTCGTTCAACGATACATTTCCGTTAACCGGAGTGTCTTCATCCGTGGTGTTGCTGTCATCGGCTGCAACCGGCAAATCGCTGACTGCATTGATGGTCAGGCGGACCAGACCAGTTGAACAGTCATTATCAATGTCGCACAACTGGTATTCAATACTGTCTAAACCATTGTAGTCTGCTTCGGGCGTGTAGGTGTAAGTGCCGTCGCTGTTAAAGGCCACCGTCCCGTGCTCAGGGCCGCTGGTTACCGCCCATGTATTCCCGCCGTCGCCGCTCGGAGTGTCGTTCAACGATACATTTCCGTTAACCGGAGTGTCTTCGTCCGTGGTGTTGCTGTCATCGGCTGCAACCGGCAAATCGCTGACTGCATTGATGGTCAGGCGGACCAGACCAGTTGAACAGTCATTATCAATGTCGCACAACTGGTATTCAATACTGTCTAAACCATTGTAGTCTGCTTCGGGCGTGTAAGTGTAGGTGCCGTCGCTGTTAAAAGCAACCGTCCCGTGCTCAGGGCCGCTGGTTACCGCCCATGTATTCCCGCCGTCGCCGCTCGGGGTATCGTTCAACGATACATCTCCGTTAACCGGAGTGTCTTCATCCGTGGTGTTGCTGTCGTCTGCTGCAACCGGAACATCTTCGACTGCAGATATATTTGCAGAAAGTATTTGAGCTGCGTTTCCTGGTGATAATTCCACATTCGGGGATAAATTTAAAAAGGGAGTGCCGGTGAATAATCCGGATAGTAAAAATGTAACGTTTAGAAGTAAATGTGTTTTTTTCATAATGTTCCTGTTTGGTTTGAAAATCGATTTTTTAACCGTTAAATTTTCATATGGTACATATTCTTAACCAAAAGAAAATACCGTAGTTTTTACCAGATAAGTTACGACATTACAAACTTATGTGATGCAATTTTCTTTTTTCTTTTATCTTGAAATCGATACTGACACTATTTTTGCAGGACTAACCCATGTAGAAAATACCTTCAAAAAATAACAAAAAATTGGTAAGGTTATTCTTATGAAACTGATGAAATAACATACAGAATTCTTCTTCCAAACCTTATTAATCAAAATTAAAACTTAATCAACAGAAAGTCAATAGCTTGAAATTATTAAGTCTCAATATCTTGACTGAGAGCCGTAAAAATTAAAAAAATACAAAGTGCTAAAAGTACTCGCAACCAGATGGTTATATTTTTAAAAACAGGAAAATTATTATTTTTGGTTAGGAGAAGATTTTATCAGTCGAAACAATTTTCTCAACTGTTTTTTATGTAATTCTGCAACACTTCTTTTAATTCGTCTGCATTGCCAACACCAACGCTTTTCCATTGCGGAAGCCCGTTTTTGAATATCATAATGGTTGGGACGCTGTTAATTTTATATTTTGAGGCGATGAGCGGATTTTTATCCACGTTTACTTTTACAATCCGAACAGTTTCCTTCAATTCATTTTTTACTTTTTTAAGTATCGAAGGAATTTCTTTGCACGGAATGCACCAATCGGCATAAAAGTCAACTATCACCGGTTTCGAAGATTTGATAATATTTAAAAATCGCGGGTTCACTTATAATTTCAATTGTCCGGTATCGAAAAATTTCTTAATTCAATAAAATACCTCATCGTCCTTAATTTGAAACAACGCTTGCGAATGAAGGTTTCTCGGGAGTTTATTGAAAAATAATATGAGAGATAGAGAAAATTTAAAATGAATGTTCGTTTTTTAGCTAATATTTTCTTTGATTATCTCTGAATACCCCAGACCAATAAAGGGAGCAGAGATAATCAATTCGTTCCCTCCAGGGTCAGGATGAACGAATCGAAATTCAGTATATTATAATTTAATTAGTTCTACTTTGACAGATTGGTTTAAAATTAGATTTTTCTCCTTTTTTACCTCGGTCCTAAAGGAAGAAAAGAGAAAAATCATCCTGATCCTTTTAGGGATTTTAGGGTAAAATCAGGTTGATTTTTCTAAAGTGTCAAAGTAGAATTAGGTACATATACAATAGTCATAAATTAAATTGCAGCTAATCCGGCATTCTAACTTCAGCGTGTGCTGATAAGCCGGACGTCATTTTCGTTTCATAATTTTTAATGCCAGTAACTCTGTGAATTGCGGAAGTTCAATTTTGCTTTCTTCGTTTTTACCGGCGGTAAAAAATCCGCTCTTCAATTTTTTCCCGGTGAATGGCGAAATAAATTCGTAATTATACCGTCCCTGGGGAAGGTTCAGTTTTATCCATTCGGCGGCAAATCCGCTAAAAACTATGGCATATTGTTTTCCTGGTTCTGAAATCGCCTGCCACTCTAACCCGGGTGAATGACAAACCACCGTGAAATCGGGTTTCATATTTATAAAATTGAAAGCAGCCATAAAATCATGCAGATACAACAGCTGCCTTCGCAGGTTTTTGCTGCCGCCGCCCGGTGCTTTGTTTGCACCGGTCCCGTCTTCTTTTCCCACATAAAACGAATAGTCGAGGTTGTTAAAGCCGGCGCCGCCAGCCAGCATAAACTGCCAGGCTTGCCTTAAATAAGTTGTATCTGAACTTCCGGCAAATCCGGATTCATCGAAAACGACCGGGCGGTCCCAGCCGTAATTTAACCATACGGCATCGGGCCACACGTAATGAAAATTCAGAATATCGACATTCGGGTCCACCGCGGCTACAGACGCTTTAAAATTGGTGTAATTTTGAGCAATCAGGTGTTTTTTGGGCAGATTTTTTTCTGTGTTAACAATGGTTGCTGCAATCTCTTTTTGCCATTGCAGCGAAGCGTTGGATGCTTTTTCGGCCCATTTAAACCAATCTCCCTGGCCCGGATTCGGATCGAGTGTGCGCAATGTCCGCATCACTTTTTGAGGATCGTCCGACCATGGCTCGTTCTGAATTTCGTACAATATATTATCAAATATGTTTAATTCTGTTACAATTTTCTCCGTCATTTTTTTTTGAAAGGCCGTCAGGTCGCCATTATCCAGCGTATTCGATTTCTTCCGGTCCAAATTCTTCGGAACTGCATTCACATTATTTGCAGGGTTAAACAGATTGCGTTTCCAACTGTTATCCTGGTACGTTGAGCAAAATAATGTAACCTCCACAATAATATCGTAATCAGAAGCCAGGGAAATAAATTTTTTCAACCGGGTGAAATATTCACCGTTCCATTTATCCAGGTCAACTTTTTTTTCACCGTTGTATAAACCAGGTTCCGAAGTCCGCGCCCACGGAGACAGGTAACTTCCAACTGCCGGGGCAAGCGTATTATTTTCAATTCCAAAACTTTCAGGAATTTCAACATACGATCCCGTAAATATCCGGGTATAATTCATTCCCTGATCATGCAAGGTTTTCAGGTACTTTTCAAAGTCGAAATCATGGTTTAAAACTGCACCGTAATGTTCTGCGGAAGTAACAAAAACGGTGGGTTTCCCATGGTATAGAAAATAATGATGATTTTCGGGGTGCAGCGAAACAGGCTGTGCTTGCATAAGCAACTGCATTAGAAAAAAGATTATGATAACGAGATATTTTTTCATAATGAAATGGTTTAAATTTGATGAAGTAAAAATAAAACATTTTAGGTTTGCCGGGGCAGTTCCGGCTTGAAACAATGGGGTAAAGATGGTGTTCTTTTGATGGTATTTTGGTATATTACACTTGAAAAATAGATGCTGAAAGAAACAATATATAAAGCAAACACTATTATTCTTTTTATTGATAATGAAAGTTTTAACATTAATGGCTAAAGCCTGTTTTTCGTGCTCCAAAATTTGCCCCCGACTTAAGCGGGGGGCAATAAAATCCTTGTACAGAAGGGCTTTAGCCATTAATATATTATTCAACCGGATACCAATGATTTTAAAAACCTTTTTATTACCGGCTATGATTTTTGTTGGCGGAAATATGTCCGCACAAAATCATCCTCATCTGCAAAAACTCTGGGAAACCGATACAATTTTCAAGATACCTGAAAGTGCAGTTATCGATGCTGAAAACCAGGTCATTTATGTATCGAATGTCAATGGATCGCCATGGGAACTGGATGGAAACGGTTTCATTTCAAAAATCGATTTCAGCGGGAATATCCTGAATTTGAAATGGGTTCAGGGAAATTTACACGGACCGAAAGGCATGGGAATTTCCGATAGAATGTTATACGTGGCCGACATTGATGCTGTGGTGGTTATCGACCTCGAAACCGGAAAAATCAGGAAACGGCTGCCAGCCGACACGGGCCTCGGCTTAAACGATATTGCTGTTGCGCCCGACGGGTCTGTTTTTGTTTCCGGTTCCAACAGCAACAAAATATTTGGAGTCGGAGGAATTGAACTTGAGCTGTTTAAAGAAGATGATTTCGACCGGCCCAACGGATTACTGGCTGAAGACAGGCGTCTGCTCGTTCTGTCCAGTGGCAGCGGAAAGTTGTACGAGCTGGATTATAACCATCGGGAAAAGAAGGAACTGGCTGCAGGTTTCGGGCATGGCGACGGAATTGCAAGCGCCGGAAACGGCAGCTATTTTTTATCGGACTGGGAAGGCAAAATCTATTTACTGAACCATTCCGGCGAAGTAACCAAATTGCTTGATACTTCAGCGGAAAGAATTAACGCCGCCGACATCGATTACCGGAAAGAAAATCAGATGCTTGTAGTGCCTGCTTTTTACGGTAACAAAGTGGTTGCCTATAAACTTGTAAAATAGTGGTTTATCATGGAAAGAATAAAACTTCACCAGGGAGATATCACCATCTTGAAAGTTGATGCGATTGTTAACGCAGCAAATAAATCGCTGCTGGGAGGTGGTGGCGTTGATGGCGCGATTCACCGTGCTGCGGGAAAAGAATTACTTGAAGAATGCCGTAGCTTAAACGGTTGTGAAACCGGCGATGCGAAAATCACCAACGGATATAATCTTCCGGCGAAATATGTAATTCATACGGTTGGTCCGGTTTGGAACGGTGGAAAAAGCGGCGAGCGCGAAAAATTACGTTCCTGTTATCGCAGAAGTCTTGAAGTGGCGGTTGAAAATGATGTGAAAACAATAGCTTTTCCAAATATAAGTACCGGAGTTTACCGCTTTCCCAAACAAGAAGCAGCAAAAATTGCGACAGAAGAAGTCGAAAAATTCCTGAAAGAAAACGACTCCATCGAACAGGTAACGTTTTGTGTTTTCGACGATGAAAATTTCGGGATATACGAAGACCTGATGGTATAATACTTTTATGAAACAACTTGTAATTAAATCTTACATAAACCCGCACAACTGTAAATTCCAATTTATGCTGAAAATGAATATGTTTGAAAACATTAAATATTTCAAGCCTGTTATTCTTGGTGTAACCTAATTGATTTAATAAATTTGCCTGCTACCCTAACGACATCGTAAAACCTGAAAATATTTGAAAATCAGTTGTTTTACAAATGAAGACTAAAGGACGCTTACGGAAGAAAAAACCTTCAAAATATTCGATTTTAACAAGCAATATACGCCCGGCCGGAATTATTGTAATTTCTTTGCTGGCAGCATTTTTTTTGTGGATGACCGACAGCATTCTCAGCTATTTTATTTATTACCGTAAATCCCTTGGTTTTCTGAAGTTATTAATCACCGACGTACCTCCGCAAGAATTGTATATCAGGTTGTTAATTGTGGTTCTGTTCATTGTGACGGGAATCCTTTTATCCCTGTATTTTTCATTGCGCATAAAAGCAGAGAAAGAGTTGATAAACAGCGAACAGAACCTGCGTTCGATTCTGCATTCCCTGGGCGATGCAGTAATTGCAGTCAACAAGAACGGAATCATAATAAGTTCAAATCCGGCAGCCGAAAAACTAACGGAATTTCCTAAAAACGAACTGGTAGGCAAAGAATTATCAAAAACTTTGAAAATAAAAGAAGAAAATCACGGCCTGAAATCAAGCGACTTTTTATCTGTCTTGTTGAAAACTAATCAACAATGCGAACACACGACCAATACCATTTTGATTTCAAAAAATGGAAAAAAAATTCCGGTAAAAGTAAATATAGCGCCAATTTTAGACGATCTAAAAAAAACAGACGGGATGGTACTTGTTCTCCACGACGAAACCAAAGAACAACAGTCGAAACGGTTAATCGAACAAAAAGAGGAAACCCTGCGCAAATCGGAAGAAAAGTACCGGTTGCTGGCCGAAACAACACCCGACTTAATCATCTTAATCGATTCAGACGGAACAATCGAATATGTAAATAAAACCAGCATTAAAAAGTCGGGATTTATGTTACATGAATTGAAAGGAAAAAATTTCATGAAGTTTATTCCTTCCGAATATCATGAAGAAATTAGCAAAAAAGTTGAAAGAACGGATAGAAACCAATAGCGCCCAAACATTTAAATATAAGCTTCAGTTTAAACACAAATTTGGCGATTTAATCCCGGTTGAAGTGTACACCGTGCCACTGATTAATAACGGAAAAATAAACGAAATTTTAATTGTGGCCCACGAAATAAAAGAACGAATCAGAAGGGAAAACGAACTAATTGCGGCCAAAGAAAAAGCAGAAGAAAGCGACCGCCTGAAATCTGCTTTTCTTGCCAACATGAGCCACGAAATCCGGACCCCGATAAACGGAATCCTGGGTTTTATCAACCTGCTGCAAACCAGCGATATTTCGGAAGAACAACACCAACTTTACCATTATTATATAAAAGCAAGCAGTGAAAGACTGGTAAATACGATCAACGATATTATTGAAATTTCGAAAATCGAATCGGGCCAGATGTTACTCAATTTTTCCGAAATGGATGTACATGAATTGATGATGCTTTTGCACGCGACCTTTCAAACTGAAGTACAAAAGAAAGGCCTCAGTTTTGTCCTTGCCAATGAAGGTGCGGGACCGCTAATGATTAACACCGATAAAAACAAGTTGGAATCAATTTTATCGAACCTGATTAAAAATGCCATAAAATTTACCACCGAAGGATACATAAAAACAGGATACGAATTAAGTGGTAAAACGCTTACTTTTTGGGTAAAGGACACCGGCAGGGGAATTGCCCGCGAACGGTTTAACGCTATTTTCGAGCGGTTTGTTCAGGCCGATCTGGTCATTTCAAGGCCCTATGAAGGCTCAGGGCTTGGGCTTTCTATCGCAAAAGCATATGCGAACATGTTAAATGGTAAATTATGGGTTGATTCAGAAATCAATAAAGGAAGTACCTTTTACTTTTCCATGCCATACAATCCGGTTTCGTTACCGGAAAAAAACTAACCGGTTGTTTGCGCTACGTGTTTTTTATAATACCTGCAAACTGTTGTTAAACCACACTTTTCGCATTTCGGGTTTCGGGCCGTGCAAATATACCTGCCGTGTAAAATCAGCCAGTGATGCGCCTTTGTAACTATTTCTTCAGGAATGTATTTCATCAGTTGAATTTCAGTTGCCAGAGGCGTCTTGGCATTGTTGCTCAACCCAATCCGCGCTGCTACACGAAAAACATGGGTATCGACAGCCAGCGTGGGTTTGTTGTAGACCACTGATGCAATTACGTTTGCTGTTTTCCGGCCGACTCCCGGCAGTTTCTGCAATTTAACCACATCGTCGGGGACTTCACCGTTAAAATCACTGATCAGGGCACGGGCCATTCCAACCAGATGTTTTGCTTTGTTATTGGGATAAGAGCAACTTTTAATGTATTCAAAAACCTCGGCCGGTTCGGCTTCCGCCATTTTCTTCGGACTTGGGAACCTTTCCAAAAGTGCGGGCGTGATTAGATTTACCCGCTTATCGGTACACTGTGCCGAAAGAATTACAGCAACAATAAGCGAAAACGGATTTCTGTATTCCAGTTCGGTTTCGGCTAACGGCATTTCTTTCTCGAAATATTGAATAACGAATTCAAATAATTCCTTCTTTCGCATGAATATTTAATTTTCTCCAAAAATAATCGAAATTTTTGCTTTAAAACTGTAACAAAAATGGATTTTAGTTGTCATATTTTGTATAGTTGCTTAATCTGTTTCTACCCCTTACAATAGAAATGGTTTTAAGTTAGTAAATTAAACAGACGTAAAGAAAGCCGGTGTTGACCGGCTTTCTTTTATTTTATCTTCCTGTTTAAACCGTTTTTCACGTATATCCGCTTCATTTCCTATTTTTGCCAAAATTTTAACGAATGAAACCAATTTTGCAGGCGGAAAATCTTTCAAAACGCTGGGGAGAAGTTTTACTTTTTACCAACATTTCCTTCACGCTTTTCGAAGGACAAAAAGTTGCGCTGATTGCCCGCAACGGAGCTGGAAAATCAACTTTGCTTGATTTGCTAGCACAAAAAGATTCGCCTGACTCGGGAATAATCACGATTTCCAACGATGTTGAATCCGGGTATTTTGAACAGGTTCCATATCTGAACCCTGAACATACCGTTTTGGAAGAAATATTTCAGTCGGATAATGAAAAGCTGAAAACAGTGAAGGAATTTGAGCTGGCGATGGCTCAAAAGAACCAAAAGAAAATCACTGAGATTTCGGCAAAAATGGATTTGCTGAATGCCTGGGATGCCGAAGTGGAGATCAAACAAGTTCTAACTGAACTGAAAATAAATCTACTGGATCAGAAAGTGGGAAAACTCTCCGGTGGACAGCAAAAAAGGCTGGCGCTGGCAAAAGTATTGATTAACAACCCCGACCTGCTGATTCTGGATGAACCTACCAACCACCTGGATTTGGAAATGATTGAGTGGCTGGAGAACTACCTGGGCAAAACCAGATCGACGTTGCTGATGGTTACCCACGACCGGTATTTTCTCGACCGCGTGTGTAACGAAATCATCGAGATGGAAGATAATCAGATTTACCGTTACCTCGGAAATTATTCCTATTTCCTCCGGAAACGAGATGAACGGATGGAAATGCAGCAGGCATCAGTTTCCAAGGCAAAAAACCTGCTCCGCACCGAAATGGAATGGATGCGCAGAATGCCAAAAGCCCGAAGCCACAAAGCAAAATACCGCGTCGATTCATTTCATGAATTAAAAGAAAAAGCCACACAGAAAACCGGAGATCAAAACCTGGAATTAAACGTAAAATCGTCGCGACTGGGTAAAAAAATTATTGAAATCAACCACCTTTCAAAATCCTATCCCGGAATTAAACTGATTGAAGATTTTTCTTACAAATTTTCGCGATTTGAAAAAGTGGGGATCATCGGGAAAAACGGTACCGGGAAAACTACATTTCTCGATTTAATAACTGGTAAAACCAAACCCGACCGAGGCATTGTTGATATTGGGCAAACCGTAAAATTCGGTTATTACCGGCAGGAAGGAATTTCGTTTGATCCAAAAGAAAAGGTTATTGATGCCGTAAATAAAATTGCCGAATTTATTTACTTTGAAGATGGTTCGCAAATGAGCAGCACACAGTTGTTAAGCCATTTTCTTTTCCCGCCCGAAATGCAGTACAATTTCATTGAAAAATTGAGCGGTGGCGAACAGCGACGGCTCTACCTCTGCACCGTACTGATGCAAAATCCAAACTTTTTGATCCTCGACGAACCTACAAATGATTTGGATATCATGACGTTGAATGTGCTGGAGAATTATCTGAAATCGTTTGGCGGATGTGTGATTGTGGTTTCGCACGATCGTTTTTTTATGGATAAAATAGTAGACCACCTGTTTGTTTTTAAAGGAAACGGCGAGGTAACCGATTTCCCGGGCAATTATACCCTTTACCGAAACTTTGAACAGGAATTAAAAGAGAAAGAAGAATCGGAACGAAAAGCCGAAAACAACCAGCCCAAAGTTTTGGAAAAACCTCAGAAACCGGCGCAGGCGGAATCTCAGAAGAAAAAACTTTCTTACAATGAAAAGCGGGAAATGGAACAACTGGAATCAGAGATTGCGGAAATGGAGGAACGAAAGACCCTGCTCGAGAAATTGCTTCACTCAGGAAAACTCGAACATGAAGAGTTGTACCAGAAATCAGAAGAATTGATGCAACTGAAATCGGTGCTGGATGAAAAAGAAATTCGCTGGCTTGAGTTGAGCGAACGGAGTTAATTTTCGGTAGCTAAATATCTTCGAAATCGACATCCGAAAAATCCTTGGTCGGTTCCGTTGATTCAACAACAATTTCTTCCGGAGCGGCTTTTGGCTCGATTTCCGGCTGATTGTCGCGGATAAATAACAATACCTCCTCCAGACTATCGGAAAATTTTTCGAAATCTTCCTGATAAAGAAATATTTTGTGCTTTTCGTAATGAAAATGCCCTTTGTCGGAATACTTCTTTTTGCTTTCGGTAATGGTTAGATAATACTCGTTGTTCCGGGTGCTTTTTACATCAAAAAAATAAGTCCTCTTGCCCGCCCTGATTACGTTTGAATAAATCTCCTGTCTGTACTGTTCCTGAGAATCTTTCCTTTCTTCCTTGTTATCAACGCTTTCCATGCTTCGCTGTTTTTGATTTTTTTATCTGATTATATGTTCAAAAATAAACAAATAATTGAAATATTTTTTGCAAAGTATGCTGATTCAGCCATTTTCCAAAATCAAATTACCGGTTTTATTTCAATTTATATTCATTCTAAAAAATTGCGGCTGGCTGGATGCTTCACGGGACACCACAGGCATCATTTATTGATTTCGTATTTTTGCCGCCAGTAACGTGTTACTGAGGAGCGAAACGCGGGTCATTGGCCCTACCCCACCCGGAACTGGCGTTATATATGAACATTTGGGTGAAACTTCATCAAATTTTACATCTCCTTTCAATTTCCAGCCCGATTTGGTTTGGTCTGATTTTACGCGGGTAGTTCCCACATCGATAACCACTGCGCCTTCTTTTACCATATTTCCTTTGATAAATTCAGGAGCGCCAATGGCTGCAATCAGAATGTCGGCATTACGGCATACTTCTTCCAGATTTTTCGTTCTGCTGTGTGCAACCGTAACGGTGGCATTCATTAATTTTTGCGACATTAAAATACTTAATGGTCGTCCTACAATGTTACTCCGCCCTACAATTACACAGTTTTTACCGTTCGTTTCAATGCGGTAACGCTTCAGCAATTCCACCACTCCAAAAGGCGTAGCAGAAACAAACGACGGCAATCCAATAACCATTCGGCCAACGTTTACCGGATGAAAACCGTCGGCATCTTTGTTCGGATCAATTGCTTCAATTACTTTTTGTTCGGATATGTGCTTCGGCAGCGGCAACTGTACAATGAACCCATCAAGATCTTCATCTTCATTCAACTCCTGCACTTTTGCCAGCAGTTCTTCTTCGGTAACATCATTTTCGTACCTGATGAGCGATGATTTGAAACCAACCGCTTCGCAGTCTTTTATTTTGTAGGCGACATAAGTTTCGCTGCCACCGTCGTGGCCAACCAGCACGGCGGCCAAATGAGGTGCTTTTGCGCCGTTTTTAAGCATTTGTTCCACTTCAGCAGCGATTTCCTGCTTAATTTCTTCTGCTACTTTTTTACCATCGATTAGGATCATATTTTCGGATTTTTCCCGCAAAGGCGCTAAAACGTTAAGTAATTGTTCTTAAAATTATCCCGCCCACTTCCATTTTTGCGAGGTTTTTTGTTACAGATTATTTTCAGTTGCAAGCATTCACAATAATTCCGGCTATTTGATTTTCAGTTATACTATTTTTTACGTCATTTCACCGCTACGGGTATTATATCCCGCGTTGCTGCAACCCTCCCATCATCCGCTGAACGTTTTTACCCTGTGAAACCAGCCGCATCATTTTTCGGGTTTCGGTAAATTGTTTCAACAACCGGTTAACTTCCTGGATGCTTGTGCCCGAACCTTCGGCAATTCTTTTCCTGCGGCTTCCGTTCATCAGTGCCGGGTTTTCCCGTTCTTCCGGCGTCATAGAGTAAATAATGGCTTCAATAAATTTAAATGCATCGTCGTCGAGGTCCATGTTTTTCATGGCTTTGCCCATTCCCGGAATCATGGAAACCACATCCTTCAGATTTCCCATTTTTTTAATCTGATGGATTTGTTTCAGGAAATCGTTGAAATTGAAGGTGTTTTTAGCCAGTTTCTTCTGAAGTTTCCGGGCTTCCTCTTCATCGAACTGTTCCTGTGCTTTTTCCACCAAAGAAACAATGTCGCCCATTCCCAGAATACGGTCGGCCATACGGTCGGGATAAAAAGCGTCGATAGCGTCGAGTTTTTCGCCGGTTCCTACAAATTTAATGGGTTTTTCAACCACAGAACGAATGGAAAGCGCTGCCCCACCGCGGGTATCGCCGTCGAGTTTTGTCAGCACCACGCCGTCGAAATCGAGTGTTTCGTTAAATTCCCTGGCTGTATTTACCGCATCCTGACCAGTCATGGCATCCACCACAAACAGGATTTCATTGGGATTTACTGCATTTTTGATTGCCGCAATTTCGCGCATCATCTGCTCATCGATGGCCAAACGGCCGGCGGTATCGATAATTACCACATCATGGCCTTTGCTTTTTGCCTCTTTTACAGCAGCTTTGGCAATCTTCACCGGGTCGAGGTTTCCTTCTTCGGTGTACACCGGCACATCAATTTGTCCGCCCAGCACCTTTAACTGTTCGATTGCAGCCGGGCGATAAACGTCGCCGGCGACCAGCAACGGATGGCGCCCTTTTTTGCGTTTCAGCAGGTTGGCCAGTTTTCCGGAAAAGGTAGTTTTTCCGGAACCTTGCAGGCCCGACATTAAAATAACGGAAGGAGAACCGGAAAGATCAATATCTTCAAACTTCCCTCCCATCAAATCGATCAATTCATCCTTAACGATTTTCACCATCAGCTGGCCGGGTTTAACAGCTGTTAGAACCTGCTGGCCCAGCGCTTTTTGCTTTACATCGTCGGTAAAACTTTTGGCTATTTTAAAGTTAACGTCGGCGTCGAGCAAAGCGCGCCGGATATCTTTTACAGTTTCGGCCACATTAATTTCGGTAATGCTGCCCTGTCCCTTCAGTATTTTAAACGACCTGTCCAGTCTGTCTGTTAAATTCTCAAACATGTTTATATCTTTTCTTTTTGAAAACGAACGACAAAAATAGAAGTTTAAAGTTGAATGGTAAAAGTTTGGGAGAAAAAGTTTAGGTATACAACGGTAACATTTAGTCGAAAAAAACCGGTTTCGATAGTGACATCTTGTAAAAATTTCCGCGTACCGGCAAATGTTGCTTTTCACACCAATATGTTGTACATTGTTCATAATGTGAATTTTATCAACAATAAAAACGAAGGAAAATGAGCATCAAAGAAATTATTCCGCTTTTGGCAGCAGTAATCGGATTAACGCCGGTGCTTCTGAAATGGCTAAACGACCGGTCGAATGAAGCGGCAAAACGCAGAAACATTCAGCAGGCAAAAGAACAGGTGGAATTTTGGCAAGCCTGGCTACAGGCGCAGCGCGAAGTTTCGACCGATGAACGATTTTCTGAAATGAAACAACAGGTTGCCGATCGGTTGGATGATCTCGTGCAGAAAAATGCAGATGTGGAATACGAAGAAAAAAATGCCGAACGCAAAACAAATTTTTTCCGAAGGGTTTTGCTGGCCTATTTTCCGCACACCGCCTCCGGATGGATTTACCACACTTTGTATTACATCACAATTTCATTTATCATCATGTTTCTTTATGGTTCGTTTTTACCTTCTGACGATATTAATGCCGATCCGAGCTGGACGTACTTCGTCAGCGAACTTGACATAATCCTGCCCATGTTTTTGTTTTTCGCTGCCATTGCCTTTGTACTGCAACGTTTGGCAATTCGAAGCGAGCGCCGGCATCTGGAGCGATTGAAAGTACCCGAATAATCATATTTCTGTGATATTTTTTTGAACCTCTACTATCGAAAACTTATTACGTCTTTAAACAAGAACCGAAAAGGCTGAGACAGAGGGCTCTCGTTTCCTGTAGCTGGTTATCATTCTTTTTTGATTAACGCTGTTAGGTTATTGACAGCAATGACTTGTCAGCGTGCGAAGCTTCCCGTTTTTCACGGGACAAGCTCCTGACAACGTCAGGGAAACGCTATAGCTAAATGATGTTACATCGCAAAAACAAACAGCCGGAGGAAACTGGTTTCAAACTTAAAATTCTTGCGATGCGCTCAAATTGTTAATTTTGCGTCACATAAATCAATCTGACATGAAAAATAAAGCAGCAGTAATTATAGCAGGCCATCTGCAACTGAAAGAAATTCAGGTTTTAAATACCATTTCATTACTCGAAGAAGGCGCCACTGTCCCGTTTATTTCGCGTTACCGGAAAGAACGTACCGGCAGCCTCGATGAAGTGCAGGTGTTGCAAATTAAGGAACAGCACGAAAAATTTACGGAGCTTGAAAAACGGAAAGAAACCGTGTTGAAAACCATCGAAGAACAGGATGCGTTGACTCCCGAATTAAAATCGAGAATTGAAAATTGTTTCGACCCGGTGGAGCTGGAAGATATTTACCTGCCATACAAACCGAAACGACGGACAAAAGCGACCATCGCCAAAGAAAAGGGGCTGGAACCGCTGGCAAAAATCCTGATGAAACAGGCCGAACGCGACCCGCTATTTCGCGCTGCTTCTTTTTTAAATGAGGAAGTTGAAACTGCGGAAGACGCATTGGCAGGCGCCCGCGATATTATGGCGGAGTGGATGAGCGAAAATGAAAAAGCCCGTAACATCGTTCGCCGCGAATTTCAGAAAACGGCTGGAATTTCATCCAGGGTTATAAAGGGGAAAGAGGAAGAAGGAGAAAAATTCCGCGATTATTTCGAATGGAACGAACCATTGAAGAAATGTCCGTCGCACCGGTTGCTGGCCATGCGGCGCGGCGAAAAAGAAGGGTTCCTGCGAATTACCATTAAACCTGATGATGAACGGGCGCTGGAAAACCTTGAACGCTTTTTTGTACAGGGAAACAATGCAAGTGCGGAGCAGGTTGCGCTAGCGGTGAAAGACAGTTACAAACGATTAATTGAACCTTCCATTGAAACTGAATTCGCCAATCTTTCCAAAGAAAAAGCCGATGACGAAGCCATTGGTGTTTTTGCTGAAAACCTGAGACAATTGTTACTGGCGCCGCCACTCGGACAAAAACGCATTCTGGCGATCGACCCCGGTTACCGCACGGGCTGCAAAGTGGTTTGCATGGATGAGCAGGGAAACCTGTTGCACAACGAAACGATTTATCCGCACAAGCCACAGGACGAAAAAAAAATGGCGGCAAAGAAAATCTCCTCAATGGTAGAAGTTTATAAAATCGAAGCCATCGCCATCGGAAACGGAACAGCCAGCCGCGAAACAGAGGCGTTTATAAAAAAGCTGCGTTACAATCGCGAAGTCCGGGTATTTGTGGTGAGCGAAGACGGCGCTTCGGTTTATTCCGCTTCGCCGGTTGCGCGCAAAGAATTTCCGCAGTACGATGTGACGGTGCGCGGGGCAATTTCCATTGGGCGGCGGCTGATGGACCCACTGGCCGAGCTCGTAAAAATCGACCCGAAAAGCATTGGCGTGGGCCAGTACCAGCACGATGTGGATCAGAAGAAACTGAAAAACAGCCTCGATGCAGTGGTTGAACTGAGCGTGAATTCGGTGGGTGTTAACCTCAATACTGCCAGTCAGCATTTGCTGAATTATATTTCGGGACTCGGGCCGCAACTGGCGCAAAACATGGTGGATTATCGCAAAGAAAACGGCGCATTCCAGTCGCGCGAAGAATTGAAAAAAGTTCCGCGGATGGGGCCGAAAGCTTTTGAACAGGCAGCAGGCTTTCTCCGGATTCCGGACGCCACAAATCCGCTGGATAATTCGGCTGTGCACCCGGAATCTTATCATATTGTAAAAAAAATTGCAAAGGATTTAAAATGTGAAATCAGCGACTTAATCCGCAATGAAGAGCTGGTTTCAAAAATCGACTTAAATAATTACGTTACCGAAGACATTGGATTACCAACCTTGAACGATATTAAAAACGAGTTGCTAAAACCTGGTCGCGACCCGCGGAAACCCATCAAAGTTTTCGAATTTGCCGAAGGAATTTTTGCCATTGAAGATTTACAGGAAGGAATGGTTTTACCGGGAATTGTGAATAATATCACCAAATTCGGGGCTTTTGTGGATGTTGGCGTAAAACAATCGGGGCTGATCCACATTTCGGAACTGGCCGATCGGTTTGTTTCCGATCCCAACGAAATTGTAAAACTGCACCAGCATGTAAAAGTACGGGTAAAAGAGGTGGATGTAGCACGAAAACGGATTCAGTTGTCGTTGAAAGGAGTGGAACAATAATCAACATTCATTTCGATTTTCCCGCAGATAAACGCAGATTTTTTGAATTTCTGCGAAAATCAGCGGGAGATTAAAAAGAAATAAGAAACACCGAATAACCCCGTCTGACCGAACAGGCAGGGAATAACAAAATCAGAAGTGGAGGAAATCCTGAAAGGATTGAAAAAAGTTGATTGCGGATCTTCGTTTACGCGTCTAGCGGATCAAAACCGCTTGACGCATGGAGAAAAAAATCAGCGCAGTCAGAGGGAGGTTCAAATAAGAAATAAAATAAGAAATAAGAAACACCGAATAACCGCTGACCGAACAGGCAGGGAATAACAAAATCAGGAAGTGGGGAAATCCTGAAAGGATTGAAAAAAGTTGATTGCGGATTTTCGTTTACGCGTCTAGCGGATCAAAACCGCTTGACGCATGGAGAAAAAAATCAGCGCAGTCAGAGGGAGGTTCAAATAAGAAATAAAATAAGAAATAAGAAACACCAAATAACCCCGTCTGACCGAACAGGCAGGGAATAACAAAATCAGAAAGTGGAGGAAATCCTGAAAGGATTGAAAAAAGTTGATTGCGGATCTTCGTTTACGCGTCTAGCGGATCAAAACCGCTTGACGCATGGAGAAAAAAATCAGCGCAGTCAGAGGGAGGTTCAAATAAGAAATAAAATAAGAAATAAGAAACACCAAATAACCCCGTCTGACCGAACAGGCAGGGAATAACAAAATCAGGAAGCCGGGGAAATCCTGAAAGGATTAAACAAAAATAGCCCCGTATGAAATGCGGGGTTGGGAATGAAGCGAAAACCGGAACCCAAAGATGGGTTCAACCATTTAAAATGTGCTGACCCAAAAAACAATTAAAGAAATGTTTCCCGCAGATTCCGCAGACGAGCGCAGATATTATGAATTTCTGCGAAAATCAGCGCAATCCCAGCCTGCGTCTGGCAGGAGCGGGAGATTAAAAAGAAATAAGAAACATTGAATGTTTTAATCGAACCCGTAAGGTTTTTCAGGAATTACCGCCCAGCAAATAACATAAACCAGCAATCCGGGAAATGCTGCGGAAAGGATGGATATGATTACATACAGAATTCTGATCAGAGAAACATCGGCGTGGATGTATTCTGCAAAACCGGCAAGTACGCCACCCAACATGCGGTCGCGCGAGCGGTACAATTTTTTTGGCCTGCTTTCAAATTCCATTTTTAATCCTCTTCTTCACTATCCAGAAATTCTTCATTTTCAAACTCTTTTTCCAGAAAATCTTCAGCTTCTTCCACCAGTTGCGAAATTAATTCTTCGTCGCCCGGTTCGCCGTCGATCCAGTGAATTTCCTGATTGCTCCAAAAGTCGTCGATATCGGCTTCAATAATAAACCGCGGCGCCTCGGTATGCACTACAAAAATTGTTTCCGGTGTTTCCAACGAATTATCGGCTAATAAAAATCTGGGTAACATGGTTTTAATCTTTAAAAAATTTCGGCTAAGTTATGAAAATTGTCGTTTTATTTAACCAATTGATTCCGAATAAAACAGCCAACCAATGCAATTGTATTTCAATGTGCAGCTTTGATAAGCACGTTTTCATTCAAAATGAAGAAAATACAACTATTTTTAGTCCATATCATACTCTGCCGGCGAAGTTTAGAAAAAAACAACATTATACTTGAGTCCACTCCGAAAAGTCAAAAACCCCTAAATCCCCTCAAGGGAACCTTGAAGAGTTCATTGATTTTCAGCAAGTTCCCCTTTAAGGGTCAGGGGTAAAGAAGTTGAAAATCAATGAACTCAGACTTTTCGGAGCAGACTTATACCTGGATACCGCCGTCCGTGCTGTAAAAATTTTCTTCCAATTGAAATAGATTATTACTTTAGCAAATTCTTATTGAACATGCGGAAAAGGGCAACATCATCAATGCTTTTTTCTGATATAAATAAAAAAATCTATATCAGTGAATAAACTCAACGGCATTCTCTCGTTAATCGACAGTTACATCGGCGGATCGGAGTGGTTTGTATTTTTATTGCTTGGAACAGGAATATTTTTCACCATTTACCTAAAGTTTCCGCAATTCCGGTACCTGAAACATTCGTTCCGGATTGTACGCGGCAAGTTCGATCGCGAAGGCGATCAGGGCGACACCTCACATTTTCAGGCGCTTACAACCGCACTATCGGGAACGGTGGGAACGGGAAACATTGCCGGTGTGGCGCTTGCCATCCACCTTGGCGGACCGGCTGCGTTATTCTGGATGCTGGTTACAGCAGCGGTAGGCATGACCACCAAATTTGTGGAAGTTACCCTTTCGCATAAATACCGCGAAATTGCAGAAGACGGTTCTGTTGCCGGCGGACCGATGTATTACATGAAAAACCGGCTCAACCTGAAATGGCTTGCGGTTATTTTTGCTGTTGCCACCGTGCTTTCGTCTTTCGGAACCGGCAACCTGCCGCAAATCAACAGCATTTCCAATTCGTTGTTCGAAACGTTTGGTATCAATCATATGATTACCGGCGGAATACTGGCTGTTTTGCTTGGTTTTGTTATCATCGGCGGAATCAAACGAATCGCGCAGGTTACATCGCGGCTGGTACCAATAATGGCGTTGATTTATTTTCTCGGCGCGATTTCGGTGATTTTTTATAATTACGAAAACATTTTACCTTCCCTTGCTGCTATTTTCGGCGATGTTTTCACCGGAACTGCCGCGGTTGGCGGATTTTTGGGCGGGAGTATTGCTTTTGCATTTAACCGGGGCGTGAATCGCGGGTTGTTTTCCAACGAAGCAGGCCAAGGCTCGGCGCCGATTGCCCACGCAGCAGCCCGCGCCCACGAGCCGGTTTCGGAAGGTTTGGTAGCGTTGCTCGAACCATTTATCGATACCATTATTATTTGTACGCTAACCGGACTGGTTTTACTTTCATCGGGTGTATGGACTGAAAAACTGGAAAACCAGTTTCAGGAAGCCGATTTGGCTGTTTTGAACAATACCTATTCCGAAAATAATTCCGACGACGTGGAACAACTGCACCGCTATCTGATTGGTAAAACTGACCTCCAGCCATTTACCGGAAACCTGCAGGTGGAAGCAGGCGAAATAGTTAACCAGCCAACCATTATCCATGCACGTTCGGTAGCAGAAAACATAAAAGTCTGGCAGGATAACCAACCTTACACCGGCAAACTTCAGTTTGAAAACGGAAAGCTGGTAAGCCAACCCGGAGTCACACTCACCGGCAAATCGCTGTTGCACAGCGCACCATTAACCACTGTTGCATTTACCCGAAGCTGGTTTGGCGATTACGGGAAATACATCGTTTCTATTGGATTGCTGTTGTTTGCCTTTTCAACTGCCATTAGCTGGTCGTATTACGGCGACCGCGCCATTACCTATTTATTCGGTTCAGGGAAAGTAATTTATTACCACATTATTTATGTCATCGGATTTTTCCTGGCGTCGTTTACCGATACCACCATCATCTGGACATTATCGGGAATTACCATTGCTTTGATGACCATCCCCAACCTTGTCGGGATCCTGTCGCTGGCCAAAGAAATGAAATCAGAGGTGAAATCGTTCTGGTTGGAATACGCGGACCGATTCCCGGGAGAGAAAGTTCCGAAGGGATGAGAGAAGGCGGACGCGGAGGTAAAGAAGAGAAAACAAATGAAAATAAAATTCCGTTGCTAAACAAGAAGCCGCAGACGGGAAATAGCACCGGTTGTTTTGTAGGGAGTTACCGAATACAACTCATTCATGGTCACCACCCAATCGTTGCCTTCAATTCGAAAATCGCTGGCTTTTCCTCCCTGTTTCAAAGAAAACAGCCAATGATGCAGATGTTTGGTAAGGCGGTTTGGAGATTCCTGAAACCGGTAATTAGCATGAATATTTATCCTGACTATTTCATTTTTCCGCAAATAATTGATCCGGAATGAACCCACTGAATACCTGTAATTCGGATCAAAAACATCTGTCTGGCAAATGTTGACAAAACCACTGGCCCGGCTATTTTCGGTATCCGGCTGCAAAGCTTCTTTCAATTTGTTTAAAACCAAGTGATTCCTGACAATCAATTTGCGGCTGTCGACTGCAACCGTTTTTCCGTTGCCAAAAAAATAATTGGCCAAAAACTTCCGCGGCAGTTTGTACATCGAAACGTACACGATAACCAGAAAGGAGTTAATTTTATGTTTAAAAAAATCCACATTCATGTTCGGAACCAGGAGATTCCACAACCAGAGATCGAGACGCATTAACATTCTGAAATATTTTAAAATTACTACTTAAGTTTATTTTTTCGTGACGCAAAACTGCAATCAGAAACAATAACACGTGCAGGTGCAGGTATGTTTTCATAAATTAAAAACACGACCTTTGGGCAGAGGTTTGATTCACCACCAATCCAACCCGTACCGGGTTGTTTATTATATTATCATTTCATTTTCTACTGGAATCCAACACATACTGCATTGGGTTTTGCCTTAAAATACGATGAAACACTCCCGCATAGAAAGCCACTCCGTAACGTTCATAAAATCTATCCCTGAGTGCGACAAATGATTATTGCCACTTTTAATTGCAACTGAAAACTGAGACTGATCACTGCTCACTGATCACTGAGACTGATCACTGCTCACTGCTCACTCCAACTTTCACCTTTCAACTTCTTTCCCTACTTTTGCACCGGTTTTTAAACAGAAACAATGCAGAAAATATATCCTGAAAATTTTGAATCGAAAATCGGATTCGATCGTGTGCGAACGATGCTGCATAACAAATGCCTGAGCCCCATGGGAAACGAATGGGTGGACGCGGTGCATTTTCAGGAAGATTTTAAAAACCTATCGGCACAACTGGAAGAGGTAAACGAATTTTGCCGCATTGTCAGGGAGTTCGACAGTTTTCCGGCAACCCATTTTTTCGATATGCGCGCTGCTTTGCAGAAAATAAGGCTGGAAGGCCGCTATCTTGAGGCGGCTGAACTGTTCGACCTGAAACGTTCGCTGGAAGCTGTGCGGGCCATTGTACTGTTTTTCAACAAACAGGAGGAAGAGGTTTTTCCATTGCTGAAAAAGAAAACAGCAAAAGTACAGTTCTTCCCATACATTTACGACCGCATTGATGCTATCATCAACAAACTGGGGCACATACGCGACAACGCCTCGCCTGAGCTGGCGCAAATCCGGAGAGACATTCTTTCGCGGCAGTCGAACATGTCGAAACGGCTGCACGCTATTCTGAAACAGGCGCAAAAAGACGGGCTGGTGGAAGAAGATGCAGCGGTAGCAATTCGCGACGGGCGGGCGGTGATTCCGGTTTCGTCGGCCAACAAGCGGAAAATCAAAGGCATTGTTTACGATGAATCGGCTACGGGCAAAACATCATACGTGGAGCCCAATGAAATCGTGGAAATGAACAATGAAATCCGCGAACTGGAATATGCCGAACGTCGTGAAATTGTTAAAATCCTCACGCAATTTTCAAACGACATTCGTCCTTATCTCGATGAATTGTTGTTCTCCTACGAATTTTTGGGCGAGATTGATTTCATCCGGGCAAAAGCATTGCTGGCAGTGGAATTTGGGGCCATTATTCCCGATTTTTCTGCCGAACCAGTAATTGATTGGCACGAAGCTGTTCATCCGCTGTTGATGCAATCATTGAAAAAAGAAAACCGCAAAATCGTTCCGCTCGACATCCGGATTACAACCGAAAAACACATTTTGCTGATTTCGGGCCCAAACGCAGGTGGGAAATCGGTATGCCTGAAAACAGTTGGATTGCTGCAATACATGCTGCAATGCGGGTTGTTGATTCCTGTTGGCGAGGGCAGTAAAACCGGAATTTTCAGTCAGTTGTTTATCCACATCGGCGATGAGCAGTCGCTGGAAAACGACCTGAGCACCTACAGCTCGCACCTGATGAACATGAAGCATTTTGTGAAATTCAGCGACGAAAAAACGCTGGTTTTAATCGACGAATTCGGAACCGGAACCGAACCGATGCTGGGCGGCGCAATCGCCGAGGCAATTTTGGGAAAACTGAATAAATTGAGGACGTTCGGCGTAATAACCACGCATTACACCAATCTGAAACATTTTGCATCGTCGGCGGAGGGAATTGAAAACGGCGCCATGCTTTACGATTCGCAACACATGAACCCGCTGTTCCGGCTGGAAATCGGGAAACCGGGAAGTTCATTTGCGTTCGAAATTGCGCGGAAAATCGGACTGCCGGAGGAAATCCTCGAAGAAGCCACGGAAAAAGTCGGTAAAAAACACATCGATTTCGACCGGAACCTTCGGAAAATCAACCGCGACAAACGTTACTGGGAAACGAAGCGCCAGAAAATCCATAAGGTGGAAAAAATCCTCGATGATATAGCCTCCAGCTATGAAACCGAATTACAAGAAACCCAAAAGCAGCGAAAGGAAATCCTGAAAAAAGCAAAGGAAGAAGCCGATGCGTTGCTCGCAAACGTAAACAAGCGAATTGAAAACACCATTCAGGAAATACGTGAGGCACAGGCTGAAAAAGAACGTACAAAAACAGCGCGCGAAAAACTGGAAGACCTGAAAAAAGAGGTGGTGCAGAAAACCACGCAAAACGACGGGCTAATCAACCGGAAAATACAAAAACTGCGCGAGCGCGAAAAAAAACGCAATGAGCACCGGCCGGCCGAATCGAAAAAACCGGCGCCCAAAGAAAAACCGGAAAACAGAGTTGAACTGAAACCGGGTGATAAAGTGCGGATTCCCGGCCAAAATTCGGTGGGCGATTTACTGGAACTGAATGAAAAAAACGCGGTAGTGGCGTTTGGCCAGCTCATTATCACCCTGCCCCGCAAACAGGTGGAACGCCTCAGCAACAACGAAGCAAAAAAACTGGAAAAGAAACCGGCTTCGCGATCGCGGCTCGCCGAAAATTTCTCGGAACGACGACTCACCTTCAAACCTGAAATCGATATCCGCGGGCAGCGTGTGGAAGAAGCGCTTTCGAAAATCCGGGAATTTATTGACGAGGCAATTATGTTTGAAGTGGCGCAACTGCGTATCCTGCACGGAAAAGGCCATGGAATCCTGAAAGAAACAATTCGCGACTATTTGCGCTCTGAACCAATGGTGCGAAGCTATAAAGACGAACATGTGGATTTTGGCGGCGCCGGAATTACTGTGGTGAACCTGGCATTGTAGAAACCTCTTCCGAAAGCTGCTCTTATCCATACAAATGAATATTATTGACTTCCGCTTTCGAGGTACAAAGTATCGGGACAGAAATCTGCTTCGTTCTGCCATTGAACGCTTCCATCAACAACCCTTACTGATTTAAATAAACTTATCGCTTTTAATTCCCTGAAAATTCCTTTGTTCAGATAAGGCTTTACATCAAAAATTTTTGTTTCGCCATTATCAAAACCAATAAGCAAACAATAATCGTTTTGCGGTTTTACCGTTTTTACTCTGGGTAACATGTCAATTTATTTTAATATCCGCAAACTTGCAACATGAACCCGACTCTCCTCTTCTCACACCACCATTGTTTCCGACATAATGAACTGCTGCGTATATTCCCTGCTCCTGAAGTACAACATTTCGGCGGTGAATCCTACATCTTTGCTCCAGTAAACGAATCCGTTCTGAAGCTTTACCGAATGAAAAAACGATTTCGATTTTAGCTGGTGAAATTCATCGCCCTTCAAAAACGGACGCACGTCAAAAACTCTGTTTTCACCGTTATCATATTTTAAAAACAGTTGAAAATTTTTACCCGATTTTACAGATTTAAGTTCTGGAAGCATAATCTTTATTTTAAAAATTAGTTGATATTCATTGCTTAAAATTTACAGCTCATCGATTTTCGCGGCCATAATGAAGTCGTTTTCCGAAAGGCCGCCGATGGCGTGTGTTGTTAACTCAACTTCCACGTTGCTGTAATGGATACACAAATCCGGATGATGCTGTTCCTGTTCTGCAATCATCGACACATTTTGAGCGAAAACCATTCCCCGCTGAAAATTGCCAAACGGAAACCGGTTTTTCAGTTTTTTATTATCCACTACTTCCCACCCTTTTTTCAAATTTCCCAGGAGTTGATGTATGTCTTCGGCTTGTAACGGTTCTTCCTTACCTGAACATGGTTTACATCGCTTTTCTTTCAACAATACCATACCGTTTGTAATTTTATAAGAATTCTTTTACCGGACGTTATTTCTGAAAACAATGTGCCAGAACGAAAATTCCAAACACTGCTGCGACAATCAACTGAAATCGCGCATTTTACAATTTCAGCACGAAAAAGCATTTCCCGGAAACCTGTGGATTCTCTCCGCAATTGTGGGGATCATTTCACCAGTTGAGTAAAACATAAACAACTTTTATGAAGGAGATGGCTGTTGGTTGGAAAATATGAAATATAAAAACAGCGAAGGCGGTTAATGTAGGTTGTTTGTTGAACAGAATTTTAAATGTTTTGTTTTATAATGAGTTGAACATGCTGCCACAGTTGTTCAATGAAAACCTGAAATTCAATTTAATTCGATACACATGAAACATAAATCGAGCTAAAACAATGAAGAAAACTGCAGGTAATACACCAAACTTAACTTAAATGGAAAATATATCAGACACCACATTGTTGTGGCCGTTTGTTCTTTATGGAGTTTCGGTGGTTCTGTTGGTAAGCGGCATTTTACTGGTATCGTATATATTGGGGGAAAAGCACAGCGAGCGTACAACCGACGAAACCTATGAATCCGGAATAACCTCTACCGGCTCCGGACGGCTCCGCTTTCCGGTGCATTTTTACATCGTCGCCATGTTTTTCGTCATTTTCGATTTGGAAACTGCATTTTTCATTTCCTGGGCGGTTTCCATCAGGGAGTCCGGCTGGACCGGTTATATTGCAATTTTGGTGTTTGCCTTTATTTTAATAGTCGTTTTGGTTTACGAACTAAAAACAGGGGCGCTGGATTTTGGCCCCAGCGGAAAGAAAATATTGGACGCTTATCATAAAAAAATTAAAAAACAGGAACAACATGAAGTGGTGGACAAGCGGAGCAAATAATCCTACCGGAGTAAATACGGGGAACAGTTCATTTGAGGAAACGGTTCAGAAAAACGTGGTTCTTACCAACCTTGAGAGCATGCTGGCATGGGGTAGAAAAAACTCCATCTGGCCTTTCAATTTCGGGTTGTCATGTTGTTTTGTCGAAATGGCCACGTCCATCACCAGCCGATATGATATTGCACGCTTTGGCGCAGAAGTGATCCGGGGAACACCGCGCGAAGCAGATTTAATGGTTATTGCCGGAACCGTATTTATTAAAATGGCGCCGGTTATCAAACGCTTGTATGAACAAATGATGGCGCCGCGCTGGGTCATTTCAATGGGCTCCTGCTCCAATTCCGGAGGTATGTACGACATATACAGCGTAGTGCAGGGCGTTGATAAATTTATGCCTGTAGATGTATATGTGCCGGGTTGCCCGCCTCGCCCCGATGCATTTATAGAAGCTGTGCTGCTGCTCCGCGATCAGGTAGGAAAGGAAAAAAGGCCGCTAAACTGGGTGATGGGCCCGCAGGGAATCGTTAAGCCAGAAAAAATTTCGATGAAAGAAATACAGGGACCGGAACGATTGAAAATGACAGAAATCAGAAGTCCCGATGAAATATAATTTCCCACTGCCAAAGAATGATAAATCAAATGAAGTAAAAACCGGTAATGACCGAAATCGTTAACATATTAAAAAACAAATTTCAGGGCTCCATCCTGACAATTCAGGAAACAAAAGACGATTTTCCGACCCTTTGGATTCAAAAGGAAGAAATTGTCAGGATACTTGGTTTTTTGAAAAATGAAATTGAGCAGCCTTTTGAAATGCTTTACGATTTAACAGCCATCGACGAGCAGGCGCGGGTAAACCGGCAGGGCCAGCCTGAAAGCCGGTTTACGGTAGTGTATCAACTTCTTTCGTTTGAACGAAACGACTACATCCGGTTAAAAGTTCCGCTTATTTCAGAAAATCCCGTTATTCCAACTGTTACGTCTGTTTGGACTGCGGCCAACTGGTACGAACGGGAAGTATTTGATCTTTTTGGAATTCAGTTTCATGGCCATCCGAATTTACGGCGAATTTTAATGCCGCAATGGTGGGAAGGCCACCCGCTGCAAAAGAAACATCCGGCCCGGGCAACAGAAATGGGCCCGTTCCAGCTTCCCGAAAGCGAAGAGGAAATGGAACAAAAAACCCTTCAGTTTAAACCCGAAGAATGGGGGCTCGATAAAACTCTTGAGGAAGACGATCTAATGTTCCTGAACCTTGGTCCGCAGCACCCGGGAACCCACGGCGTATTGCGATTTGTTTTGCAACTCGACGGCGAAGATATTGTTGATATTGTTCCCGACATCGGCTTCCACCACCGCGGCGCCGAAAAAATGGGAGAAAGGCAAAGCTGGCATACCTACATTCCTTACACCGACCGTGTGGAATATCTCGGCGGAGTAATGAATAATTTTCCCTATGTAATGGCTGTTGAAAAACTGGCCGGAATTGAAGTCCCCGACCGCGCCAAAATGATTCGGATAATGATGAGCGAATTGTTCAGAATCTCCAGCCATCTGGTTTGGTACGGAACGTTTGCACAGGATCTCGGAATGATGACGCCTGTTTTTAAGATGTTCACCGACAGGGAACGGGTATTCGATATTGTTTCGGCAATCTGCGGCGCCCGAATGCACCCCAACTGGTTTCGCATAGGAGGTGTGGCACAGGATCTTCCGACTGGCTGGGAAAAAATGATGCAGGATTTTGTTGATTACCTTCCTAAAAAATTAAAAGAGTACGACCGCTATGTAATGAAGAATCAGATATTCAAAGCCAGGTCAAAAGGAATTGGCGTTTATTCCACCGGCGAAGCAATTGAATGGGGAATTACAGGCCCCGGACTGAGGGCAACCGGTTTTGAATGGGATTTCAGGAAAAAACAACCTTATTCAGGTTATGAACATTTTGATTTTGATATCCCCATCGGACAAAACGGTGATTGTTACGACCGGTCGGTTGTGCGGATTGAAGAGATGAGACAGAGTCTGCGCATCATTCAGCAATGCATCAACAACATGCCCGCCGGCGAATTCAAATCGGATCATCCGCTCACCACGCCGCCACGGAAAAACCATACAATGAAAGACATTGAAACGCTGATCAATCATTTTGTGCACGTGAGTTGGGGACCGGTGATACCTGCCGGCGAAGCTTTTTGCTGTGTGGAAGCCACAAAAGGCAACAACGGATACTACCTGATTTCGGACGGAAGTACAAATTCGTACCGGACGAGGATTCGGACTCCCTCATTCCCACACATGCAATTTGTCCCCGAAATCAGCAGGGGATATACCATCGCTGATTTAATGGCTATTTTGGGAAGTGTGGATTTCGTACTTTCAGATATTGACCGGTAAATGAAGATGAAAATGACAACACAGAATATTATCACAAACGAAATTAAAAAGGAGATTGAGGAAATTTACGAACATTTCCCGCACAAAAGCGCCGCCTGTATCGAAAGTTTGAGGGTAATTCAGAAGCACCACAGGTGGGTGTCTGACGAAGCAATTAACGAGCTTGGCCGAAATTCTCGAAATGTCACCCGATGCAATCGACAGCGTAGCCACATTTTACAGTTTAATATTTCGAAAACCAGTGGGAAGACATGTCATTTTGGTATGCGATAGTGTAAGTTGCTGGATTATGGGTTATGAAAAGATTGCGGAATATTTAAAAGAAAAGTTATCGGTTGATTTTGGAGAAACCACCAGCGATAACCGGTTTACATTGCTTGCTATCCCTTGCCTGGGCACCTGCGATCATGCTCCGGCATTGATAATCGACCACGAACTCCACCGTGATTTATCAACCGGTAAAATTGATGAAATACTTGAAAAATACGAATAACATAACAGAGCCTGAAGTTATTTGGAAATGAATATGGAAAGACCTTTGACCCAATATATTAAAACAGACCATTCCCCGCTTTCGTTGAAAGAATACGAAAAAACGGGCGGGTACCAGGCTTTGCGAAAGGCATTGAAACTAAATCCGGAGGATGTTTCAAAAGCTGTTAAAGAAGCAGGGTTGAAGGGTCGCGGCGGCGCTGGTTTTTTAACTGGGATGAAATGGGGTTTTGTCCCGCTGGGCGACGATGCACCAATGCCGAAGTATTTCGTTATAAATGCAGACGAAATGGAACCAGGCAGTTTTAAAGACCGGATGCTGTTGGAAGGAAACCCGCACCAGTTGCTCGAAGGAATGATTATCGGCGCCTATGCTATCCAGGCGAATTTCAGTTATGTGTTTCTCCGGTGGGCTTATCATCGTGCAGCAAAAGCCATTGAACAAGCTTTACAGGAAGCCTATGAAGCGGGCTACCTTGGAAAAAGTATCGCAGGCAGCGGATATCAGCTCGATGCGTCGCTGCATATAAGTGTGGGACGTTACATGTGCGGCGAGGAAACAGGTTTGCTGAACGCGCTTGAAGGGAAAAGGGCAAATCCGAGATTTAAGCCGCCATTTCCTGGAGTAAGTGGTTTGTTTGGAAAACCAACGGTTGTCAACAATGTTGAAACCATGTGCAATGTGCCGCACATCATTGCCAACGGTGCCGATTGGTATAGAAGCCTCAGCAAAACAGATGAAGGTGGAACTAAAATTTACGGGGCCAGCGGTAAAGTTAAAAAGCCCGGACTTTGGGAACTTCCTCTGGGAACCACTTTACATGAACTACTGGAAGAACATGCAGGTGGAATGAAAGAAGGTTTCCGGTTCAAAGGAGTTCTGCCGGGCGGCGGCTCTACTGATTTTCTGACTGAAGAACATTTGGATGTGGCAATGGACTTTGCAAGTGTGGGTAAAGCCGGAAGCCGTTTGGGAACTGGCACATTAATCGTCCTCGATGACAAAACCTGTCCGGTTGGAATGGTACTGAACCTTGAACGTTTTTTTGCACGGGAATCCTGCGGTTGGTGCACACCATGCCGGGAAGGTCTGCCATGGACCGCGAGACTGCTTGAAGCAATTGAAAATGGCAAAGGAGAATTGAGGGATTTGGAAATACTCGAATTTCAAACACATTATATGGCGCCCGGCAATACGTACTGCGCGCTTGCGCCCGGTGCAATGGAGCCGTTGCAAAGCGCATTGAAATTTTTCAAACAGGATTTTGAGGAGCATATCCATCAGCATAAATGTCCCTGGGAAAAATAAAAGGTATGGCAAAATTAATTATCGATAATAAGGAATATGAAGCAGAAGAGGGCAAAAACCTGCTGGAAGTTTGTCTTTCGCTGGGGCTCAACCTACCCTATTTTTGCTGGCACCCTGAATTGGATTCTGTTGGAGCATGCCGCCAGTGTGCGATAATCAAATATAAAGATGAAGACGACAAAAAAGGGAAACTGGCTATGGCTTGCCTTGAACCAGTAACCGATAATTTACGGATTTCCCTCGAGGTTGATGAAGCCAGGCAGTTCAGGGCAGCCAATATCGAGGCACTGATGATCAACCACCCGCACGATTGCCCTGTATGCGACGAAGGAGGCGAGTGCCACCTGCAGGATATGACGGTGATGAGCGGTCACAACTACCGCAGATACCGGTTTAAAAAGCGGACGTATGAAAACCAGTACCTAGGTCCGTTTATCAACCATGAAATGAACCGCTGTATTCAATGCTACCGTTGTGTCCGTTTTTATAAAGATTATGCCAACGGGAAAGACCTTGACGTATTCGGAGCACATGATCAACTTTACTTTGGCAGAAAGGAACCCGGTATCCTTGAAAATGAATTCAGTGGTAATTTAGTTGAAATCTGCCCAACCGGCGTATTTACCGATAAAACTTTGCAAAAGCATTATACCCGAAAATGGGATCTTACAAATGCCCCTTCCGTTTGCCACAATTGCGGATTAGGGTGTAACATTATAGCTTCTGAACGGTATGGTTCAATTCGCAGAATCCTCAGCCGCTATAATGGCGATGTAAACGGCTATTTCCTTTGCGACAGAGGAAGGTTCGGATATGAATATGTGAACAGCAAAAAAAGGATAACATCCTGTCTCAAACAGCAGAAAGGTGAATTCATCAGAATTGAAAAAGAGCAGGCAGTTGATGAAATAAAACAACTGATTTCAGGAAAAAAACTGACGGGGATTGGTTCGCCAAAAGCGTCACTCGAGTCAAATTTTATGTTGAGGCAACTGGTTGGCCCTGAAAACTTTTATGCCGGGATTCCCGAAACCGAAGGAAAGCTTGTTCAGAAAATTATAGAAATAACAAAAAATGCCGGGGTTCACATGCCGTCGCTGAATGAAACCAAAGAATACGACGCAGTTTTTATTTTAGGCGAAGATGTTACCAATACTGCGCCAATTCTGGCACTCAACCTCCGGCAGGCAGCCCGGAATAAACCAGCAAAAGAGGCAGCCGGTTTAAAAATTCCAACATGGAATGATGCAGGTGTCCGTGAGGTAATTCAGGTAAAAACAGGGCCGTTTTTTATCGCTTCGGCACATGCCACCAAACTGGATGAGCTTGCCGCCCAAATATTTCATGGTCATCCCGATGATATTGCACGTTTGGGACATGCAGTTGCACAGAAAATCAATGCAAAACTTCCGGCAGTGGGTAAAAACGGGATTACAGAAGATTTGCTGGATATGATTTCCCAGGCATTACTGAAATCAGATAAACCATTGATTGTAGCCGGTACCAGCCTGTATAACAAAGCAATTATTGAAGCAGCAGCCAATATTGCTCTTTCATTACAGGAAAACGGAAAAAATGCAGGGCTGTTTTATACCGTTCCGGAAGTGAATTCAACCGGGCTGGCGCTAATTGCCGATAAATTTTTGGAGCAGGCTTTCGATATGCAGAAAAAACCGACGATTCAGTATTGGTCGTACTTGAAAACGATCTTTACAATCGCCTTGACGAAAACAAGTTAAACGAATTTTTCAAAGGGTTCAAAAACAGTATTGCACTTGAATTACCTGGAAAACGAAACCAATAACCGTGCTACCTATATTTTACCTGCCGGAACGTTTGCCGAATCTGATGGCACGGTAATTAACAACGAATTACGGGCGCAGCGTTTTTACAAGGTTTATGTTCCGGATAATGATGTAAAAAGCAGCTGGGAATGGTTGCTTAAAATAATGCCGGAAGGTTTTTCAGAGGAAGGATATTCACCTTGACGGAATTATTGAAAATACTTACAGCAGTATTTCCTGAACTGAAAGAAATAAAATCGGTTGCGCCGCCTGCAGATTACAGGAAAGGCACCCAAAAAATTCCACGCGAACCGCATCGTTACAGTGGCCGCACCGCCATGCATGCAGGTAAAGATGTCAGCGAACCCAAACCACCGGCTGATCCGGATTCGGCCCTCTCTTTTACCATGGAAGGTTATATGGGAGTGCCTCCTTCATCAATCACTCCATATTACTGGTCGCCCGGATGGAATTCAGCGCAGGCAATAAACAAATATCAGATTGAAGTTGGCGGCGAACTGCATGGTGGAAATCCAGGAAAACGATTGTTCAAACCGAAAAATAAATCTGATCTGTTTCAATTCCGTTCCCGACCATTTTTCTCCCGCTGAGGGAGAGTGGGTTGCCCTTCCGCTTTACCACATTTTCGGCTCTGATGAATTGAGTGCAAAAAGCCCGGCTGTTAAGGAGCGGATGCCTAAAGTTTACGTGGCTTTGAATAATGAAGATGCCGAAAAAGCCGGGATTGACGAAGGCGAATTAATCGAAATTTCAAACCAAAACACACGGCTCCGGTTGCCGGTTAAACTGAATATTGGCCTGACACCGGGAACAGTCGGACTTCCAAAAGGATTGAATGAAACCGCCGGTATTGAGTTTCCTGCACGAATAACGTTCAAAAAAGTGAATCATGAGCGAAACACTTAAATACATATTAATTGTTTTTGGATTGCTGATCGTTTTGATGACAATTGCCTCGGGACTGATTTGGCTCGAAAGACGGTTTCTTGCGTTCTGGCAGGAACGTTACGGGCCAAACCGTGTTGGGCCTTTTGGATTACTGCAGGTACTGGCCGACATGATCAAAATATTTTTCAAGGAAGACTGGATACCAGGCTTTGCCGATAAAAAGGTGTTTATAATGGCCCCCGCTGTTCTGATGATCACCATTTTAACAAGCTTTGCCATTGTCCCGTTTGCACCAGGCTTAATGGTGGTCGACCTTAACATCGGCATTTTGTTTTTCCTGGCTATGTCATCGCTTGGCGCCTACAGCGTGGTTTTGGGCGGCTGGTCGTCAAACAATAAATATTCGCTGCTGGGAGGTATGCGCGGTGCTGCGCAAATGATATCATACGAAGTTTTTATGGGATTATCCCTTATGGGAGTGGTTGTGATGTCCGGTTCCTTAAACCTTACCGATATTATTTTGGCACAGGAAAAGATCTGGTATTTTATCCCGCAATTTGTTGGGTTTGTCATATTTTTTATTGCCGGTGTTGCGGAAACACACCGGTTGCCGTTTGATATCATGGAAGCAGAAAGCGAACTGATTGCTGGTTACCATTCTGAATATTCAGGATTGAAATTTGGCGTATTCTTTATTGGGGAATATTTCGGTGTAACTTTAATTTCTGCCCTGATCAGCATCCTGTTTTTCGGCGGATGGCTGGGGTTTGGCTTTTTGCCGCCTGTATTTTGGTTCCTGCTGAAAACATTCTTTTTTATTATGATCTTCATCTTGCTGAGGGCTGCCCTGCCCCGCCCGAGATACGATCAGCTGATGTCGTTCGGATGGAAAGTGCTGTTGCCATTATCACTTTTAAACCTGTTGGTTACAGGAGGAATTGTATTGTATTTTCAATGATTAGTTATATGTAAAAACAAACATCATGTTCAGTAATATCAGATCGCTTTGGATTGTTTTTCTTAACCTGTTTCATAAAAAGGTAACGGTTGAATATCCGGAAGTAAAACCAAAGTTACCGCCCCGCTGGCGTGGCCGGATTGTGCTTACCCGCGATCCGGATCACAAAGAAAGGTGCGTGGGATGTTACCTCTGCGCTGTTTCCTGTCCGGTCGATTGTATTTCGCTTCAGGCTGCAGAAGATGAAAACGGGCGTCGGTATCCTGAATTTTTCCGGATCAATTTTTCGCGATGTATTTTTTGCGGTTACTGCGAAGAAGCATGTCCAACTTATGCAATTCAACTGATACCCGATTTTGAAATGGGTGAATACGACCGGCAAAACCTGGTTTATGAAAAAGAGGATTTACTGATTGAAGGCCAGGGAAAATACCACGGGTACAACTTTTACAAAGAAGCCGGAGTCAATTTCGGGGTGAAGAAAAAAGGGGAAGGCCAAAACGAAAACAAACCGGTTGATGTGCGAAAACTAATGCCCTGAGTTAAAAGGTGAGTTCAAAAATGAATAAAAACAAAAAACAATGACCATCCTTTTTTACATCGCTGCTGCGTCGGCAATTTTTTCAGCACTGATGATGGTGATCGGTAAAAACCCGGTGCATTCGCTGCTTTTCCTCATCGTTTCATTTTTTTCGGTTTCAGTGGTTATGTTCATTATCGGTGCTCCCTTTGTTGCAGCGCTGGAGGTGATTATTTATGCCGGGGCAATTATGGTACTGTTTGTTTTTGTAATCATGATGCTCAACCTGGCCAGTGAAGAAAACCGTGAAAAAATGCTGATGAAACCAAAAGTATGGCTTGGACCATCGCTCATTTCGATAATCCTGTTGGCTGAAATAATTTATATACTGGTAGCACAACCTGGCCATGAAATGGGGCAACAAATCGTGCTCCCGGTTTCGGTGGGTGAGCTGATGTTTACCAAATATATATTGGTGACCGAGCTGGCCGGATTCCTGCTGATGGCAGGGATTATCGGGGCTTACCACCTCGGACAGCGTGAAAAAATGGTTCATCACCGTTATTTAAAAAACGAAAATTGAAATAACATGAACGTACCAATGGAACAAGGGATTTTACTGGCAGCCGTCCTGTTTTGTATCGGACTGGTTGGTTTACTGGTGCACCGGAACATTATTTACATGCTGATGTCGGTGGAAGTAATGCTGAATGCTGCCGGTCTGGCGTTTATTGTTGCCGGTTCGGCGTGGGCGCAGGCCGATGGACAGGTGATGTTCATTTTTATACTGGCAATGGCAGCAGCAGAAGTTTCTGTAGGACTGGCGTTAATTATTCAGATGTATAAAAAATTTAAATCGGTCGATGTAAATGAGGCCGCAACAATGAACGGATAAAATTTTGCAGATGAAGGAAATCCTTTGGTTAATAGTGGCACTTCCCTTTTCGGGGGCGCTTTTTCTGGCACTGCCCGGTAAAAGACTTTCACGATTATTCGCTTCAGTTATTGGAGTGGGTTCCGTCTCTCTTTCTGCTGTGCTAACCATTATTTTGGGAATTCGTTTTATCGCCGGTAATTCTGCCGGTGAACCTTTCACCCAGTCACTGTGGCAGTGGTTTAACGTGGGGGGATTGTCTCCCGAAATCGCCTTTCATCTCGACACCGTTTCATTGACATTTATATTTGTAATCACCTTTGTTGGAGCACTCATCCATCTTTACTCCGCAGGGTTTATGTGGAAAGAAGAAGGGTTTTCCCGCTTTTTTACCTATATGAACCTGTTTATTGGATTCATGCTTGTACTTGTACTGGCCAATAATTTACTGTTGCTTTATCTTGGTTGGGAAGGTGTCGGATTATGCAGTTATCTGTTAATTGGTTTCTGGTACAAGGACCCCGATAATGGTTACGCAGCAAGAAAAGCTTTCATTGTAACCCGCGTTGGCGATGCATCTCTGGCAGTTGGATTTTTCATTCTTTACCTGACTTTCAACACCCTGAGCATCCCCGATATTTTGAATACTGCTCCTGAAACCTGGGCTTCGGGAACGGGATTGGCCGTTGTTGTTGCTTTTCTATTACTTGGAGGTGCTGTGGGAAAATCGGCACAATTGCCGCTGCAAACCTGGCTTCCGGATGCAATGGCAGGGCCATCTCCGGTTTCAGCGCTTATACATGCAGCTACAATGGTAACTGCCGGGGTTTATCTTATTGCCCGCACCCACATTTTATTTGAACTTGCACCGCTGGCTCAAATGTTTGTAGCAATCGTCGGTGCTGTTACCTTATTGGTTGCCGGATTTTCTGCACTCAACCAGCACGATATTAAACGGGTTTTGGCCTACTCCACCATTTCACAAATCGGATATATGTTTCTTGCCCTGGGGGTGGGCGCATGGTCGGCCGCTGTTTTTCATTTTATGGTTCATGCTTTCTTCAAAGCCCTGCTGTTCCTTGGTGCAGGCGCAGTTATTTGGTCGGTACACCACGAACACAACATGTTTAAAATGGGCGGCCTGTACAAAAAACTGCCGGTAGTTTTCTGGACCTTTCTTATTGCTTCCGCTTCACTGGCCGCACTTCCGTTAATTACAGCGGGTTATTTTAGCAAAGATAAAATTATCTGGCTCGCCTATTCAAGCGACAAAGGTTCGGTTCTGCTTTGGCTTGCAGCAATTACAGGTGCATTCATTACGGCGCTGTATACATTCAGAATGGTATTTGTGACCTTTTTCGGAAAAGCAAAAGCTGAACCTTCAGGACGACCCGGAATATGGATGCTTCTGCCAATGATTGTCCTGGCCGTATTTTCATTTGGAAGCGGATACATCGAATTTCCTGAAAACATGGCCCACATTTCTTTATTTTCCGATTTCATTGAAAAAACTCTGCCTGCAGCATCATCGGGCCATTCCGAAGGGACAACTGAATTAATTTTTCAACTGATTGCGGCGCTGGCTGCCCTTTCAGGATTGTTTATTGCTTATAAAAAATACTATAATAAACCTTTTCCGGCAGAAGTACCCCGGCGAAATGCACTGCAACAGTTCTTTTACACTGGTTGGGGTTTCGATTTTATCTATGACAAATTAATTGTAACACCTGTTGTATTTCTCTCAAGAATCGATAAAAATGATTTCATCGATTTGTTTTATAAAGGTCTGGCGGCACTTGCGCGGGCATTCAATATTATTCTCAGGGCATCACAAAACGGAAAGGTGCGCTGGTATGCTGCTGTTATTGCAATTGGAGCTGTTTTAATATTAACAATTTTATTTTACTGATGGTACTGATTTGGCTGATAATATTACTCATCGGAAGCGGGTTTCTGGCCTGGCTGGCAGGCCGGTGGAACAACACACTGCCGCGCGTCATCAGCCTTGCGGCAACATTCGCTCAACTGGCGGTTACAATTGTACTGTGGATTGGAAATTCCGGAAATACAAATGGCAGTGAATGGATTACCGATATTACCCTGAAATGGATCCCGCAGTTTGGTATTCAGATTAAACATGGCAGCAGACGGACTGGGGTTGGTAATGTTAGCCCTGACTTCATTTCTGGGTGCAATTGCAGTTTTGGCCTCCTGGAAGGGAATTACGAAAAACGTCGGGTTCTTCCATTTCAACCTGATGTTTATACTGGCAGGAATAAGCGGTGTTTTTGTAGCGCTCGACCTGTTCCTTTTTTACTTCTTTTGGGAAATGATGCTGATTCCAATGTATTTTATCATCAGCATTTGGGGGCACGAAAATAAAACATATGCTGCCACAAAATTTTTCCTGTTTACCCAGGCAAGTGGTTTACTCATGTTCCTTTCCATTCTGGCACTCTATTTTATTCATGGGGCAAATACCGGCACCTATACCTTCGATTATGAACAATTAACCGGCACCGAAATGGCGCCCGGGATTGCTTTTCTTATCATGATGGGTTTTGTAATTGCATTTACAGTTAAACTATCGACTGTACCACTGCATACCTGGCTTCCGGATGCGCATACACAGGCACCCACTGCAGGAAGTGTGGTACTTGCAGCTTTGCTGTTAAAAACCGGCGCTTATGGATTAATTCGCTTTGCCTTACCTCTTTTTCCGGATGCATCAGTACAGTTTGCACCTTTTGCGATGTTACTTGGAGTAATCAGTATTTTATACGGCGCCAAACTTGCTTTTGCACAAACCGACCTGAAACGGATGATTGCCTACATTAGTGTTAGTCACATGGGTTTTATCCTGCTGGGAATCTATTCTTTCAGCGAAATGGCAATGCAGGGAGTGGTGATGCAAATGATTGCCCATGGTGTCAGCACAGGCGCATTGTTCATTCTTGCAGGAAGTCTGGCCGACCGGATTCATACCCGCGAACTGGACACAAATGGGCGGACTTTGGTCAAAAGTTCCAAGGATGGGGGCAATGGGGCTTTTGTTTGTTCTTGCTTCGCTTGGATTGCCAGGCCTCGGAAATTTTATTGCCGAAATCCTGATTTTAATCGGTGCATATCCTGCAGGTAAAGTACTTACAATTATTGCCACAACCGGATTGATTGCGGCAACTGTTTATTCGCTGCGCCTTATGCAAAAAGTGTTTTATGGTGAACAGAAAAAGGTGTGGGATATTTCCGATTACGGTTTTCGGGAAATGGTTATCATGGGCTCACTTGCTGTAGTAATAATCTGGCTTGGACTATTCCCAAATCATGTTCTGCAATTATCACAAGAACCAGTCAGAAAAATCATTGACGGAATACACAAGATACAGGTTTACAAAGAAAATCCCCCTAAAATGCAATCTTCTGCAGGGTATTACGCATTCGAACAAAAATCTTCAACCACTGAGTTAAAACAAAAAAAGAAAAAATGGATAACACAAAAAGCCGATGACAAAAAATGATATACTCAGTATATTGCCAATGTTGATTTTATCCGGAGGATCAATTCTTGCACTGCTACTGGTTGCCTTTAAACGAAACCACAGGTTGGTTTTTTACTTCACCGCGATCCTGTTAATTATATCGTTTATTTCAATATTTCTAACCGGGAATGACTTGCCTCATTCAATCAATGACCTTTTTTTAATCGATCGCTTTGGATTGTTTTATCAGGGACTGATTTTGTTTGCAGCGCTATTTGTATCTGTTTTTAGTTATTTCAGCATCGGTAATTTCTTTCCCGAAAAACGAAAAGAAGAATACTACATTTTATTGGTGCTGGCTACATTAGGAGCCGGAATGATTGTGGTAAGCACCCATTTTATCTCATTTTTTGTGAGTCTCGAACTGCTAAGTGTTTCTTTGTACAGCCTGATTGGCTACTACCGTGAAAATGTAAAACCAATTGAAGCCGGATTGAAATATCTGATTATTGCAGCCATGTCTTCTGCATTTCTGCTTTTTGGAATGGCGCTGATTTATGCCATTTCAGGAAATATGTCGTTTGGAAATGTTTCAGGTGGCATTAGCGGGTCAGATTCACCTTCATTATTTTCGATTGCAGGATGGGGACTGATAATTGTTGGAGTGGGGTTTAAACTGGCAGTGGTGCCGTTTCACATGTGGACTCCCGATGTTTACGAAGGCGCATCTTCTCCTGTAACTGCTTTTATTGCAACCGCATCAAAAGGAGCTGTTGTTGCCGTACTGATCCGTTTTATTGTAATGTCGGATTTGTATCATTTCGACCGCATTATCGAAGTTTTTACTGCAATTTCAGTTTTGTCGATGTTGATTGGAAACCTGCTGGCGTTGATGCAAAATAATGTAAAACGTATTCTCGCGTACTCTTCCATCGCCCATTTTGGGTATGTGCTGGTTGCATTGATTTCGGGAAGTGAAACCGGACCGCAGGCAGCAACTTTTTATGTTACAACTTACATTTTTGCCATTCTGGCTGCATTTGGGCTTATCACCATTTTTTCGCATTCCGATGAAGAAGCCTCCGATATCAATGATTACAAAGGTTTATTTTGGCGAAAACCTTTTCTTTCGGTTGTTTTTTCTGTCGTTTTGCTTTCCCTGGCGGGAATTCCGTTAACTGCAGGATTTATGGGAAAATATTTTGTTCTTACGGCCGGTGTCGGAAGCCAAAACTGGCTGCTTGTTTTTGTACTGGTAATCAGCAGCGTTATCGGACTTTTTTATTACCTGCGCCTGATTGCTGCGATGATGGGCCGGAACAATGAAAAATATTCAGCGCCAAAAATCCATCCTGTACTTTCTGTTTCCGGGTTATTTGCATTGGCGGTGTTGGCCGCATTCATTGTTTGGGTGGGAATTTATCCCGCACCATTAATGGAATTGGTAAATAACTTTCTTTTCGTGCCATAATACCAGCGCCAGCCCTAAATTCAAACCTGTGGATTCTCTACGCATTTCTGGGGATCAATTCTACAACCCAAAAGAAATAAATAACCCCTAAATTTAAAGACCTGTACGCATTCAGGCGATCCAAATACCGAAACGGAAAGTTTTGGGATTATGGCATATTATTCGAACATTTTGAGTTGGACACGCAATTAAAAGCAGATAATCCCGAAAATAATTTAAATATTTAATGATATGACACTTAAAGAATTAAAAACGAATCTGGAAACGAGAATTGTTGAGGTGGATCAAAAAATTCATGAAGTTGAGGAAGTTTTGAGAAAGCAGAAAAACCCGTCGGAACCGCTGCAGGATGTTTTACGGCAACTGAAACTGCGCCGCGACGATATTATTCTGGAATACGATCAGATTGCGGCTATGCAAACCGAAGACGAAGTAAGAATGCCGGAACTGGAAAAAAACATTTATACCAATCTGGAGGTATTTGATTCTGTATTTGAAAAGGCAGGTTCCATGTACGAAGGCAGCCGGTTCAGGAACAGGGATCGGGACGTTGATTTCAAAAACCCTTTGCGGACCAAATAACGGCAATTAAATACCGATGATCGTCAGTTTAATTCTGCATCAATAAATCAACCGGAAGTATATTTTTCCGCTTTTTTTAGAACATGGCCCTGTGGAATGAAACCGGGTATACTTTCGTATGAGAACTGGTTTTGTACCCGGCGGGCATAACAGAACAATTATCGTTTGAACAGCTATTCAGAAAAAGAAACAGGAAAAGGATTTTCTATGGACGCTGAACAACAGAAACCGCCGTACAGATTAACAGCAGAGGAAACCTTTTCTGAACTGGGCACACAGGAAAAAGGGCTAACCCCCAAAAAAGTGGAAGAAAAGCTTGCCAGTCACGGCAGGAATGTTATCGAAAATAAAAAGCAAAAGAGCCTCGTCAGATTGTTTCTTGATCAGGTAAATAATCCTGTAATCTATCTTTTACTGGGAGCTGTAACTGTCTCCTTTATTTTTGGCGATATACCGGAAGCCATAGCGATTCTGGTGGTTATTTTGCTGAACACCGTCATCGGTTTTTGGATGGAATATCAGGCGCGGACATCCGTAAATGCCTTGAAAAAGCTGAACCGTTTACAGGCCAAAGTTATTCGAAATGGCGAAAATAAGGAAATTGATGCCGCAGAAGTTGTTCCGGGCGATATAATCGAGCTGGAAGCTGGTGATGTTATACCTGCCGATGCGCGGGTAATTTCTTTTTCAGAGTTAAAAGTAGACGAATCGCCGCTGACCGGGGAGTCGCTGCCTGTGGAAAAAAACGATGAAAAGATCGACAGGGAAACTGAACTTGCCGACCAGAAGAATATGCTTTTTAAAGGAACGGCACTCACCAGCGGGAAAGCACGCGCGGTGGTCACTTCCACCGGATTAAAAACCGAAATTGGGAAAATTTCCGAAATGGCCGGTCGCGAAAATAAAGATGAAATTCCGCTAAATGTTAAACTTCGGAAACTCTCACACAATTTAATTTGGGTAACGGCCGGACTGGCCGCTGCATTTTTTGTTGCGGGCTGGCTGGCCGGAAAAGAAGTTTACCTGATGCTGCAAACAGCCATTGCCTGGACGGTTGCTGCAATTCCCGAAGGTTTGCCTATTGTGGCAAGTATTGCACTTGCCCGTGGAATGCTCCGGTTGTCAAAAAAAAATGTGCTCGTGAAAAAATTGGCAGCTGTGGAAACGTTGGGTGAAACTACAGTCATATTTACCGATAAAACCGGAACCCTCACCGAAAACAAACTTTCGCTCGACTCCATCGAATTTCCGGGAGAAAAAATTCAGGCAAAAAAAATTCTGAAAAACAAAAAGGAAGCCGTCATTGAGAAAGGGAATTTTAAGCACATTTGGAATGTTTCGGTTCTTTGTAACGATGCCAGTGCAGGAGATAACGGAGATCAGGCAAAAGGCGACCCGCTGGATGTTAGCCTGATGGAATATTTTGATGATTTCAATTCGGAAAAAAGCAGGGAGCTGCGTTCACAAAAACGGATTCATGAAGATCCGTTTGATTCCGATGCCAAATTTATGGGAACGATAAATTACCTGGACGAAACGCTTTACATCTCCGCCAAAGGAGCAGTTGAACCCATTCTGGATCGCTGCAATTTTTTCCTGGAAAACGGCGAAAAAAAGAAAATCACTGAAAATATCAAAAAAGAGTGGCTGAATCGGAACGGGGATTTGTCCGGAAAAGGATTGAAAGTCATTGCTTTCTCCTATAAAACAGAAGAAAAAAGCAAAGAGAAATCATTGAAAGAGAAAGAAGATTTTGTTCACGAAATGATTTTCCTGGGAATTATCTCTTTTATCGATCCGGCAAAAGAGGATGTAAAGGAAGCTGTGAGGAAGTGTAAAGAGGCGGGTATCAGAATTGTCATGGTGACCGGCGATCATCCCGGAACCGCCCAAAATGTTGCTGAAAAAGTAAAACTTGCAGAAAATGCCGAAGCGAATGTGATGAAAGGCAGCGAGGTGGAAAATAAAGGAGAAGGTGTTTATGAAACGTATGTTTTTGCACGCGTTGATCCGGAACAGAAATATAAAATCGTTGAACAATTTAAAGATAAAGGGGAAATCACCGCAATGACCGGCGATGGAGTGAACGACGCACCGGCGCTTAAAAAAGCCGACATTGGAATTGCAATGGGCAAACGGGGCACTCAAATTGCGCAGGATGTGGCCGACATGATCCTGAAAGAAGATTCATTTCCTTCTATTGTAGATGCCATTGAAGAAGGCCGGATTATTTTTGGGAACATCCGTAAGTTTATTGTTTATCAGTTGTCGTACCACCTGGCTGAAATACTGATAATTGCCGGAATTAGTTTTTCGCTGTTTTACCTGCCGTTACTGCCGCTGCAGCTTTTATTCCTGAACCTGCTTTCGGATGTGTTTCCGGCACTGGCGCTTGGGTTGGGAAAGGGCGACAAAAGCATTATGCAGCAACCGCCAAAAAATCCGGAAGAACCTATTATTAACAAACGAAACTGGCTGACGATGGGAATTTACGGAATTATTATCGCGGCAATTATAACCGGCGCCTACCTGCTGGTTTCGTTTGGTTTTAACGAATCGAAAGAAGCGGCAAACACGGTGGCATTTTTTAGTCTCGCGCTTGCGCAGTTAATGCATGTTTTCAATATGCGCGAATCATCTGAAAGCTTTTTCATCAACCAAATCACCCGGAACAAATTTATATGGATGGCGCTGGCATTTTGTTTTGCAGCGTTGGTGGCTGCTTATTCCATTCCGCTTTTACGCGAAGTGCTTTCTTTTGAAGAGCTAAGCACAACATTATGGCTTATTGTTGCCGGCACAAGCATTTCAACGCTGGTAATCATTCAGGCGGTTAAAAGTATTTTCAGGATTTAGCAAATAAATACCTTTTGGCGTTTAAAGCAACGAATCCAAATGGAGTAGTCAGCATCCTGAAAATACGTTTCTGAAAATTATTCCAGGTAGTAATGCTTTTTGTGCAGCAGGTTTTCGTCGAGTTCGTAAACCAGTGGTTTTCCGGTAGGAATTTCCAGCGAATTAATTTCGTCGTCCGGAATATTTTCCAGGTTTTTCACCAGCGCCCGCAGGCTGTTTCCGTGAGCCGCAATAATGATGTTCCGCCCGGTTTTAACAGTTGGCACAATTTGTTCCGTCCAAAACGGCATGAATCGTTCTACCGTATTTTCAAGGCTTTCGCCCAGCGGAAGTTCCGCGTCAGTCAGATGATCATATTTCCGGTCGTTTCCCGGAAAACGCTTGTCGGTTTTTTCCAGTTGCGGCGGTTTTATCTTGTAACTGCGCCTCCACTGATGAACCTGGTCTTTGCCGTATTTTTCGGCGGTTTCTTTTTTGTTCAGTCCCTGCAGGGCGCCATAATGACGTTCGTTCAGGCGCCATGATTTTTCCCACGGAATCCACAACTGGTCCATCACTTCCAGGGTGTACCACAACGTTTGCAACGCTCTTTTTAGTAATGAAACGTAGGCGTAATCAAGCTGAAAATCATGTTTCGCAAGTATATGCCCGGCATTTTTCGCCTCGTCGATTCCGTTTTCCGATAAGCCGACATCTGTCCAGCCGGTAAATAAATTCTCTTTGTTCCACACACTTTCACCATGTCTTAAAAGCACAATTTTATACATATCTCATTCATTTTTATGTTTTAAAAAATTAATCAAACCTCCTGCCAGCAACACCTTTTTCTGCTGATTTGACAAGTGGCACCGCAACTGAAAGCCTTTCTGAACAGAACGATTAAACACACTTACCGGTTTATCGTTCACAATGGCTTCAATTACGTTGTTAATTTCCAGAATATTCCTTGTTTCCAGCAGATCGTAATCGTCCGGATTTTCAAAAACAAACGGAATGATTCCATAGTTCACCATGTTTTGAAAACCGATTCGCGCATAACTTTTGGCAATCACTGCTTTTTGCCCCAGAAACCGCGGTGCAATCGCGGCATGTTCGCGGCTTGATCCCTGTGCATAATTTTCGCCGCCAACCACCACATGGCCGCCAAACGAATTGCGCGCCTCCTGTGCGGATGAGTAAAAATGTTCGTCGATAACCTGAAAAGCATATTTACTGATGGCTTCAATATTACTTCGCAGCGGCAAAACCTCGGCGCCGGCTTTTAAAATTTCGTCGGTGGAAATGTTATCGCCCATTTTCAGGATTACCGGAACCGTGAACGAATTTTCAATTTCTTCAAAATCGGGCAGCGTTTTAATATTCGGGCCTTTTTTAAGTTGAACACCGGAATTTTTTTTATCGGGCGGAATAAGCATCCAGGTATTCACCGCTGCGTTTTCAGGTTCTTTAAAAACCGGGTATTCCATGTCTTTCCCAAATGTTTTTGGATTTGTAATTTTCCCGTTCAACGCCGAAACCGCAGCAGTTTCGGGGCTGCAAAGATACACCTGGTCGTCAACGGTTCCGGAGCGGCCGGGGAAGTTGCGCGGCATGGTGCGCAAACTAATGGTTTTCGATGCTGGCGCCTGGCCCATTCCGATACACCCCATACAACCGGTTTGGTGAAACCGCGCACCGGCTTCTATCAGCGCATTCACTGAGCCTGTTTTTCCCAGTTCTTCAATTTTTTGGCGCGATGACGGATTGATATCCAGCGAAACACCGGGCGGTACATTTTTACCTTTTACAATTTCGCCAACCACCCAAAAGTCGCGCAATCCGGGGTTTGCCGATGAACCAATCACCACCTGCGAAATCTTTTTCCCTTCTACCTGCCTAACCGGCGCCACATTTCCCGGACTGCTGGGAGTTGCAATTAACGGCTCGAGCTCGTCCAGATTTATATGCTCATACTTATCATAACCTGCACCCTGGTCGGCTTTTAATTCCTGCCAGTCGTCTTCCCGTTTTTCCTGTGCCAACATCAGTTTTGTGTTTTCATCCGAAGGAAAAACGGAGGTTGTGGCGCCCAGTTCCGCGCCCATATTTGCAATGACATGCCGGTCCCACGCGCTGAGGTTTTTCAAACCATCGCCAAAATATTCGACGATGTACCCCACTCCGCCCTTCACGTCATACCGTCGCAGCATTTCGAGGATAATGTCTTTTGCGCTGACCCACTCCGGAAGATTTCCGGTTAGCTCCACACCAAGTATCCCGGGCATGGAAATGTAAAACGGCGAACCCGTGGCTGCGGTAGCTACATCGAGGCCGCCCGCGCCAATGGCCAGCATTCCCATACTTCCGGCCGAACAGGTGTGGCTGTCGGAGCCAATCATTGATTTTCCGGGTTTGCCAAACCGCTCCATATGAACCACATGGCTGATGCCATTTCCGGGGCGGCTGAACCAATATCCGAATTTCTGCGCCGCCGTTTGCAGAAAAATATGATCATCCGCATTTTTAAAATCGGTTTGAAGCAAATTATGATCGACATACTGCACCGCTACTTCGGCTGTAACTTTACTAATTCCGATTTTTTCGAGCTCGAGCATAATCATCGTACCGGTAGCGTCCTGCTGAAGAATGTGATCGATTTTTATTCCAATTTCACCGCCAGGCTCAAGGTTTCCGCTGACCAAATGGGAGTCGATTAATTTCTGAGTGACATTTTTTTGTTCCATGATTTTTGTAAGTTTCGCTTGTTCTGCTTCATTCAAATTCCTTTGTTCATTTCCCGGCGCCCTTCTTTCAACTCTTCACGCCTTATATTTTCATCATGCGCACAGGATTCAAAGTTGCATACTGAACTGGTTTTTATCCCTTTCAGAAAATATCATTCCAAGCTGACTGATAAAATAGCAGCGCCAACCGGAATGCTTCAAATTTCCTGAGAACATTCCGGCAGCATGATAATCGTATTATAGCGTGAAATAAAGATTTCGCAGTAAGCAGTTCTTTGGAACGATTTTTTATGGGGAATTATTTCCTCAGTTTTTCTTGTCATTTCCACAACACGCCGAAGTACCGGTTCTGCCGTAACCGATTTACACCTGTCTGGTTAGTTCATAATTAACACCTTGCATTTGATTGCTTTACCGGTAGTTGATGTTGGTATAACAGTTGCCTTTTAAAATGAACGCAATTTTAACAGATAAACAAAGGGAAATGTCTGACAACGAAAAGGACAAAATCAAACAGGTTGAGAATCAGGAATGGATAGACTCTATAGATTACATCATTAACCATGAAAACGTTGAACGGGTGAATGAAATCCTGGATATCCTGCATGAAAGGGTTTCGGAAAAAGGGATTTCATTAAAGCCGCGGCTTAACACTCCATACATCAACAGCATACCAGTTTCAGAGGAACTGGAATATCCGGGTGACCGCAAACTTGAACGAAAAATAAAAAGCATAATTCGATGGAACGCCATGGCAATGGTCGTACAGGCCAATAAAAAGAAAGAAGGCATCGGAGGGCATATATCCACATATGCCTCCGCTGCCACGCTTTACGAAGTGGGATTCAACCATTTTTTCAGGGGTGGCGACGGTGACGAACCAGCCGATATTGTTTATTTCCAGGGGCATGCTTCCCCGGGAATTTATGCGCGTTCGTTCCTTGAAGGGCGCCTTTCGGAAAAAATGCTGGAGAATTTCAGGAGGGAGTTAAGCCCTGACGGCGGTTTGCCTTCGTATCCGCACCCGCGGCTGATGAAAGACTACTGGCAGTTTCCCACTGTTTCGATGGGACTTGCGCCAATTACCGCCATTTACCAGGCGCGGTTTAATAAATATCTGCAAGATAAAGGATTGCTGAAAGCGCCCAACCAAAAAGTATGGGCTTTTTTGGGCGATGGTGAAATGGACGAGCCCGAATCCATGGGCGCGCTGACACTGGCAGCCCGTGAAGAACTGGATAACCTGATTTTTGTGATTAACTGCAACTTGCAGCGCCTCGATGGCCCGGTTCGGGGAAACAGTTCCGTTATACAGGAACTGGAAGCGGCATTTCGCGGCGCCGGCTGGAACGTAATCAAAGTGGTGCAGGGCGAAAACTGGGACCCGTTGCTGAAAAAAGACAAGTCGGGTTTGCTGAAAAAACGGCTGGAAGAAATCGTAGATGGCGAACGTCAGAAATTTTCGATTTCCGGTGGCGATTACATCCGCGAGAAGTTTTTTGGGACGTACAAAGAAACGCGGAAACTGGTCGAAAATATGAGCGACGAGGATTTAACCAAAGCTGCGGCGCGGCGGCCACGATCCGCAAAAAGTATTCAATGCCTTTCAGCGGGCTGTGCAGAGCAACAAACTGCCGACGGTTATTCTGGCGCAAACCATAAAAGGTTACGGACTGGGTGAAGCCGGCGAAGGCAGGAACATTACTCACCAGCAAAAGAAACTGAACGAAGACGAACTGATTCATTTCCGCGACCGGTTCGACATTCCCATTTCGAATGAAGATATTGCCAACGCGCCTTTTTATAAACCAGATGACGATAGTGATGAAATAAAATATTTGCTTGAACGGCGGAAAAAACTAAACGGATTCCTTCCTAAAAGAAACCGCGGAAAAACTGCGTTTAAGATGCCGCAAGACAATGTTTTTGAAGAATTTTTTAAAGGCTCCGGAAAACGCGAAGTTGCTACAACAATGGCAGCAGTTCAGTTACTTTCAAAGTTGCTGAAAGATGAAAATGCCGGAAAACTGGTGGTGCCGATCGTACCCGACGAGTCGCGGACATTCGGTATGGATTCGCTTTTCAGGCAGGCCGGAATTTATGCCCACACCGGCCAGTTGTACGAACCGGTCGACCGCGAAAGCCTGTTGTATTATAAGGAAGCCAAAGACGGCGCAATTCTGGAAGAAGGAATTACCGAAGCCGGTTCCATGTCGTCGTTTATTGCGGCGGGAACAGCTTATTCCACGCATCAAATCAACTGCATTCCGTTTTATATTTTTTACTCGATGTTCGGATTTCAGCGCGTGGGCGATTTAATATGGGCTGCCGCCGATGCACGTACAAAAGGGTTCCTGCTGGGAGGGACTGCCGGACGGACAACACTTGCCGGCGAAGGCCTGCAACACCAGGACGGGCAAAGCCATTTACTGGCGCTTACAGTTCCGTCGGTCAGGGCCTATGATCCGGCTTTTGCATTTGAACTTGCGGTTATCATCCGCGACGGTATCCGGAGAATGTTTGAAGACGGCGAAGATATATTTTACTACATCACCGTGATGAACGAAAAATACCAGATGCCGTCAATGCCATCGAGAAAAGAAATTGTGGAAGGAATCATCAACGGTATGTACCGGTATCGCAACAGCCAGAAAAACAAGCACAACCTCCGTTTGCTGGGCAGCGGATCGATTCTGAATGAAGCGCTGAAAGCTGCAGAAATACTGAAGAAAGATTTCGACATTTTCCCCGAAGTTTGGAGTGTTACCAGTTATAAAATGCTTTATGATAACGCCATAGAAACCGAAAAGCAAAACCGGGTGAAAAAAGAAAATTCAAAAACCTACATCGAAGAATGTATGGGAAAAGAAGACGGGATATTTGTTGCCGCATCCGATTATGTAAAGGCGCTGCCGCTTTCGGTATCCAAATGGTTTCCCGGCACATTTACCGCTCTCGGAACCGATGGTTTTGGGTTGAGCGACCACCGCGATGAACTCCGCGACCATTTTCAGGTAGATGCGAAACATATTGTTTGGGCGGCATTGTACAGCCTGTTTCAGAAAAAAAAGGTGGATGAAAAAATGTTGAAAAAAGCCCGGGAGAAATTTGGGATTGAAAATGCAAAAACGCATGAAAAGGGCGATTAACAGATAAACAGCGAACAATGAAAAAAGAAATTAAAATACCGGACATTGCCGAAAACGTGGAAACCGGCGTCATTGCAAGTGTTCTCGTATCGAAGGGCGACAAAGTTTCTGCCGACCAGCCATTGGTGGAAATCGAAACCGACAAAGCTACAACCGACATCCCGTCGCCGTTTGATGGAGTTGTGGATGAAATAAAAGTGAAAGAAGGCGACGAGGTGAAAGTGAACCAGGTGATTATGATCATTGAGACGGAAGGCGAAAACGGAGATAAAGAAGATAAAGGAGAAGACGAAGATAAAGAAGAAGAAGACCAGAAAAAAGAAGACGAAAAAGACGAAAGAAGGCAAAGAAGAAGAAGAAGCTGAAGAAAAAGAAAAAAAGAAACAAGAAGAGGAAGAAGAGCAGGAAGACGGGGAAGGTGAAGAAAAACAGAAAACAGAAAAAGAAACGTCGTCAGAAAAAGAACAAGAAGGGAAAACCGAAGAAGAACCGGAAAAGGACAAAGATAAAAGACGCGAATTAAGCGCAATTCCGGCTTCTCCGTCGGTGCGGCGAATGGCGCGTGAAATGGGAGTCGACCTTACCAAAGTGGAAGGCAGCGGGCCCGGAAACCGGATATCGGCCGATGACATTAAAAAACATGCAGAAAAACCGGAAGCTGCAGAAACAAAGGCGGCGCCTCAAATTCAGTTGCCCGATTTTTCGAAATGGGGCCCCACTTCCGAAGAATCAATGACGCGTATCCGGAAAATCACCGCACAAAATGTTACCGGTTCGTGGCAGAACATCCCGCATGTTACGCAATTCGATGAAGCGGACATGACCAGCCTCGAAAACTTCAGAAAGCAAAATCAGGAAAAAATAGAAAAAGAGGGCGGCAAACTAACGGTAACCGCACTACTTTTAAAAATTGCGGCCTACGCGCTTCAGAAATTTCCGCAGTTCAATGCCAGCCTCGATTACCAGAACGAAAAAATTATTTACAAGCATTATTTCAACATTGGAATTGCCGTGGATACGCCGCAGGGATTGCTGGTTCCGGTGGTTCGCGACGTGAATAAAAAATCGCTGAAAGAATTGGCCGCAGAACTGACCGAACTGGCAGAAAAAGCCCGTAACAAAAAACTGTCGCTCGATGAATTGCAGGGCGGTAATTTCACGATTTCGAATTTGGGCGGAATTGGCGGAACAGCATTCACACCCATTGTTTTACCGCCACAGGTGGCCATTCTGGGAGTTTCGCGGGCGCAATACAAACCTGTTTTTACCGGCGACGATTTTGAAAAGAAACTGGTTATCCCGCTGTCGCTTTCCTACGACCACCGGATAATCGACGGCGCCGACGGAGCCCGGTTCCTTCGTTGGATTTGCGATGTAATTGAAGATCCGTTTGCCATGCTATTTTAGAAGATATGAGTGAAAACAAGATACATGAATTGGTTATTATTGGGGCCGGGCCGGGTGGTTACCGGGCCGCATTTATGGCAGCCGACCTCGGGCTTTCGGTAACACTGGTCGATCCGGAAATAAATCCCGGCGGCGTTTGTTTGTACCGTGGCTGCATTCCCACCAAAGCGCTGCTGCATTTGGCAAAAATTAAAAAAGATGCCGAACATGCCAGCGAAATGGGAATCAATTTTACCGTTTCGGAAGTGGATGTTGAAAAAGTACGAAACTGGAAAAACAGCGTCGTAAAAAAACTCACCGGCGGCCTCGGACAACTGGTAAAAGCGCGAAAAATCAATTACATAAGAGGTTTTGCCCGATTTCTCGATTCCAAAACATTGGAAATTGAGGAATCGAAAGGCGGAAAGCAAAAAATCGCGTTCCGAAATGCAATCATTGCCACGGGTGTGAAACCTATTCATCTGCCTGGAATCGACATGGAAAACCCGCTGATAATGAATTCCGCCGAATCGCTTGAACTCAACAACATTCCGGGAAGTTTGCTCGTAATTGGAGGCGGTTACATCGGGCTTGAAATGGCTACCATTTATCATGCTTTTAATACCGAAGTTTCGATTGCAGAGCTTACGGATAATTTTATGCCGGGAATGGACAACGATTTGGTGGAAACCTACAAAAAAACGGGAAAGGATATGTTCAAAGACATTTTCCTGGAAACCAAAGTAGCGGCAATTAAAAAGGAAAAAGAGCGGTTAAAAGTGGAGTTCGAAGACAAACAGGGGAAAAAGTTCAGTAAAAAATACGATAAAGTTTTAATTGCCGTGGGGCAGCAACCCAACACAGAAAAGCTGGGGCTCGAAAACCTTTCGCTGGAAAAGGATGAAAAAGGGTTCATTAAAGTAAACGAACGCCAGCAAACCAGCGAAAAAAACATTTATGCAATCGGCGATATTGCCGGCCAACCGCTGCTGGCGCATAAAGCCAGCTACGAAGGACGGGTGGCGGCGGAAGTCATCGCCGGAAAAAAAGCGGCCAACGATGCACATGCCATTCCGGCGGTAATTTATACCGAGCCCGAGATTGCCACCTGCGGGTTGAGCGAAAAAGAGGCAAAAGAGAAAAACCTGAAATACAAAGTGGTTAAATTTCCCTGGCCTGCTTCGGGAAGAGCCGTTGCAATGAATGCAGGCGCCGGATTTACCAAGCTAATCGTTAATACGGAAAATGAACGGATTTTAGGCGCCGGGATTGTTGGCAAAAATGCCGGCGACATGATTGCAGAATTGGTTGTAGCGATAGAAATGGGAGCCACCGCCGAAGATGTGGCGCTGAGTATCCACCCGCACCCTACCCTCTCGGAAACCATTATGGAAGCCGCCGAAATGTTTTACGGCCACCCGGCACACACTGTTGTGAAAAAGTAATTAAATATTCAAACCGTTATGAAGACAATTATTTTAAATGATTTAAACAGTAAATGGGAAACCATTATTCCATACGGATTGCACCTGGCAAAATCTCTGGAATCAGAAACCGACGTGCTTCACGTAATAGATTCCCGGATGCACCAGGCGCAATATACATCATACTCCGATTCACAGTCGATTACACCGGATGGCAACACACTTTCGCAAAGCGAAATCATTCAGCGTGAACGAAACCGTGCCAACCTTCAATTTGACAAAACCCTGAGCGCTGAGGTGTCGCGGTTAAATTATCCGTTGAAGGTAAACCGGGAGATTGCAGAAAACAGCATAGTTGATGAACTTCAGAAAAGAGCAGAAGAAAATTCCGACAGCTTGTTTATTATCAGCTCTGAACCCGATAATTACAATTTCGATTCGGCTGACGATATTCTTAGTACCCTAAAGGAATCGGGAATAAAAGCATTACTCGTACCGCCGAAAACGGAGTTCAAAGAATTCAAGCGAATAATTTTACCTGTCGATTTCATGTCGGAAAACACTAAATGTTACCAGCGTATTCAGTTTCTGACTGAACATTTCAACCCTTTGATAGACGCAGTAGATGTAGCGACCAAACATAATTATGCCGATTTGGAAATGAAAGGCGAAGCCTGGAAAAAAGTAACCAACGACTTTTTTCTTCACTCCACGTTGAAATTGAACATTCTGGAAGGCGATGATTTCGCGGAAACATTCGTCAGTTACGTGAACAGGAATTATCCGGATTTGATTCTGCTGTTGCAACAAAAAGCAGATTCGGGCGACAATATTTTTACGGGAACAAACCCGCTGGCAATTGCCGAAAAAACAAAAACGCCGGTTTTGCTCTGTTACGCCTGATGGAATTAAATGCATCCGGCATTTTGAGGAATTGTTCCACATTATTATGAAAAAAAGTGCTGGCAAATATTAAAATATCATTATAAAACAGCAGGTTACGAACATTACATAACTCTGGCACATTTTTGCAGTAATAGAAGGTTAATTTAAAAAAGCTGAAATCATGAAACGTAGTTTAAAAAATTTAAAAGGATATTCCATACAAGCCATCGACGGAGAAAAAGGAAAGGTGAAAAATTTTTTGTTTGATGACGACACCTGGGTAATCAGATATATCGAAGCTGACCTTGGTAATTTCTTTTCGGAAAAAAGAGTATTGATACCCAGGGAACATTTGGGTGAACCACTTTGGGATGAAAAACATTTTCCGGTGGAACTAACCGTAAAAAGGATTGAAAACTCACCCAGTCTTGAATTTGACCTGCCTGTATCGAGAAAATATGAACAGGAACTGATGGAACATTACGAATTAAAACCATACTGGCCGGCAAGTATCGCAGCATATTCAGGCAGGGAATCGATGTTCAATCCCAACAATCCGTTCAGGACGCCGAAACACATTGTTGACGAAAAGCAACTTCAGACCAACCTAAGAAGTTTCAGCGAAATAAGGGGTTATTACATTAATGCAACGGACGAACGATTCGGCCATGTTGCGGATTTAATTATTGACGACAGTGACTGGCAGATTCTTTATGTGGTTGTGGATACGAAAAATATCGTTCCGTGGAGCAAACAGGTAATGCTTCCGATAGAACTGGTTGAAGAAATCAGTTTTTTAGACAAGGAAGCTGTTATCAACCTGCCAAAGGAAACCATAAAAAATGCACCGGAATACAATCCATCGCTGGCTGTTAACGCTGAATACGAACAGGTTTTGCATGATTTTTATGGCCGCAGAATAATTAATTGACGGTTAAACTGAAACTGACTGAACCGGCAGAATCGCTGTTGATACAGCAGGGCAGTTGGCTGTTAAAATTGTATAACCAATAAAATGATTCATTATGAGAAAAATTGTAAAAATTATTGAAGTAATTGCTACTTCCGACAAAGGGTTTACCGAAGCTACACAAAATGCATTGGAAGAAGCTTCGAAATCCGTAAAAAACATCAAGTCTATTTACATCAAGGAAATGAACGCAAATGTTGAAAACAACAAAATTGTGTCATACGCCGTAAATGCAAAAATTTCGTTTACCCTCGAGTAAAGAACAGAAACACTGCCCGGAAACAGGCAGTGTTTTTTAATTTGATTTACGATCCTGCAGCGCGTGTAAAAGTCAACTGATTGAAAACATTTGCCGTTAAAATTCAGGTTTAACCACCTTCAAACCGGATAATAATAACTTTTCATACTTCTGACATAAAAAAAACAAAAATCATGATTAAAGTAGCAATAAACGGCCTTGGGAGAATCGGAAGGGCAGTGCTTAAAATAGTACTGGATAATCCTGACATACAAGTCGCAGGAATAAACGATCTTATTCCTGTTGAAAATTTAGCCTATTTACTGAAATACGATTCAGTTTACGGCAAATTTGAAAAAGAGATTGATTTCGACGAACACAACCTGATAATTTCGGAAAGCAAATACAGGGTTTACAATGAAAAAGACCCTGCAAACCTGCCATGGAAAGATTTGGACATTGACGTGGTTTTTGAATGTACCGGAATATTTACAAAAACCGACGGATTAAAAAAGCACATTGAAGCAGGCGCCAAACATGCCATACTTTCGGCCCCGGCAAAAAGCGAGGATATCATTACTGTCGTTCATGGAGTAAACAGCGCCGGCGGAGATACCCAATATTTTTCGTGCGCATCGTGCACAACCAACTGCATTACACCGGTAGTTGAAATAATGGAAAGAAAACTGGGCGTTAAAAAAGCGATGCTGACCACCATTCATGCCTACACTTCGAGCCAGGGAATTGTAGACAGTCCGTCGAAAAAAATGCGTCGCGGACGGGCAGGTGCGGTAAATCTTAGTGCCAACATCAACCGGTGCAGCACAGGCAACAACCAAAGTTTTAACCAATCTGAAAGGAAAATTTGACGGCGTGGCTGTGCGGGTGCCAGTGCCGGTGGGTTCAATTGCCGATATTGTATTTCTGACTGAAAAACCGACTTCTGCGGACGAACTGAAAAAAATATTCAAGGAAGAAGCAAATTCAGAAAAATACAAAGGAATTCTCGAAGTCAGTGAAGAAGAGCTGGTTTCATCAGACATCATAAAAAATCCTGCGGCATCGATCGTCGATCTCACCATGCTGCAGGTTGTGGACGGCGATATGGTAAAAATTATGGCCTGGTACGACAACGAATGGGGCTACGCAAACCAGATGGTGCGGGAAGCACTGCAGTATTGACGTTTACACATAAAACGTTCTGCTTTCATGCGTCAAGCGGTTTGATCCGCTGGACGCGTAAATGAGGTTTATCCTTCAATAAAAAGGAATAAGAAAGTATTGCTCTATGCGTCAAGCGGTTTGATCCGCTCGACGCGTAAATGAGGTTTATCCTTTAATAAAAAGGAATAAGAAAATAAAAAATAAGAAACAAAAAATAAGGAATAAGAAAGTATAGTTCTATGCATCAAGCGGTTTGATCCGCTAGACGCGTAAAAATGAGTTTTATCCTTTAATAAAAAGGAATAAGAAAATAAAAAATAAGAAACAAAAAATAAGGAATAAGAAAGTATTGCTCTATGCGTCAAGCGGTTTGATCCGCTCGACGCATAAAACGTTCTGCATCCCATGCGTCAAGCGGTTTGATCCGCTAGACGCATAAAACGTTCTGCATCCCATGCGTCAAGCGGTTTGATCCGCTGGACGCGTAAAACGTTCTGCTTCCCAATGAGGCGAAACGAAATAGTTAAGAAATTTATTTCCTGCCAATACATACAAAAAGCAGCTTAAACAAACGAATCTTTCTCCGTGTTTTGAATATAGTCTCGTTTTCAGGAATAAAACCATTGACAGTTAAACATTATCAGTTGGAAAACGTTGAAAAAAAAGAGGTTAAAACTAATATCATATTCGATAATTCTAAAACATAGTCAAAATGAAAAAAAACAAACTTTTTTGGGGCTGGTTAATTGCAGCAACTTTATTATTGGCCGGGAACGCCTGTACCAACAGTCCGAGAAATACCGGCGACGAAAATGACACTACAGCTGTGGAAACGGACATGAACATGACTGGAAGTGAAAACTATCAGGGTGAACAGGTGGATAAAGCCGTTTGTGTTTTACATCCCACCGAGGGAAACAACGTAACGGGAACAATAACCTTTACACGAAGCGGCTCAGGAGTGAAAGTTGTTGCCGACATCCAGGGGCTCACGCCCGGAAAACACGGATTTCACGTTCACCAATACGGTGATTGTTCGGCAGAAGACGGAACTTCGGCCGGAGGGCATTTCAATCCTGAAAATAAAAATCACGGCGGTCCTGACGATGCAGAAAGGCATGTTGGCGACCTTGGCAATATTGAAGCCGATAGTAACGGAACAGCACATCTCGAAATGGAAGACGATGTTATTAGCCTGGACGGAGCGCACTCAATCATCGGAAGGGGAATCATTGTTCACGCCGGTGAAGACGATCTTACGTCGCAACCAACCGGAGATGCCGGTGCAAGAGTGGCCTGCGGAGTGATTGGTATTGCAGAGTAAAAACAGGCAACCATTTTCCGGAAAACATGAAATATTTTTCCGGAAAACTTTTTTATTATTTGTCTTTAGGATACGCGAAAGAAGGATTATGTCCTTCTTTTTTATTTACGTTAGGCGATTGAAGCGCCCGAAAATCGGCTCGCATTAAAAAGTTGTGGAGAAATAAAATTGATTGCCAGATGAAAAGATTGAAAATTCCCATCTCTGCAATATTCTGCCGGAGGCTTTCATCTTTGCCTTGGTATGTGTTTAACGTGCATTGGATTTTCTACTTAATTGAAGAACATCGATTAACGATTTTAGATTGCAGAAGTCAACTCCCGGGAGCATCAAAATTGTTCTAAAATCTAATATTGAGTCCACTCCGAAAAGTCAAAAACCCCTAAATCTTCAAGGGGACTCTGAAGAGTTCATTGATTTTCAACAAGTTCCCCTTTAGGGGTCAGGGGTAAAGAAGTTGAAAATCAATGAACTCAGACTTTTCGGAGCAGACTCAATATTTAGTTAACGCTGACATGTCTTACGACGATGTCAGGTTCCGGGAAAAACCAACGAAGCATAAACTTGTCAGCGCCCGCCTGACAACGTTACGGAGGTTGAATTTAAAGGCCTTGTACTTTCCTTCCCTTTCTGTTTGAGGAGGCATGACGAATCCAACGGCTTTCGCTCCACAAAAAATTAAACTGAATCCGAAAATCCCACAGACGCACCGTAAACCTTTCACTGTTTTTTCACGTAAGTTTTTGGTTGATTGATCCTGCTACACGGGAACGTTGAATTCGGTGACGTTGACATAAGTTCCGCTGGGCCTTGTTTTCAGTTGCTGAATTACGGCCGCTACCGTTTTCGCCGCTTTCTCAGGAGTTGGCATCTGATTGGAATTCTTTGCACTTTTCAGGCGTTTCAGAACCGGAAATTTATCTACTTCATTAAAGCTGCAGACATAATCCTGCATTTTACTGTTGATGTACCCTGGCGACAATGCACAAAAATGCGTTTGCGGTTGTTCTTTCGAATAAAGGTTAATCAACAAATTTAATGTTGCCTTGGAAAGCGCATATGCATTCATTCCGCGATTGCCGGAAACAGCAGCTCCTGACGAAATTGCCACAACCTGATCCACTTTTTCCAAAGAATCAAAAAGTACATCAATTATTATTTTATTGGCCCATACATTTACATCCATTACCTTTTGAATTTCAGAAATGCTGGTTTCCTTTAAATCTTTGATCGCATTAACAACACCGGCATTCAGAATGACTAAATCAAGAGCATTCAAATGTTTCACCAGCTGTTTCAAATTATCTTCCAATTCCGCAAAGTGTGAGATATCCTGCGAAATAAAATGGAAGTTTTCGTATTGCTGCAGCAAACGATTTTCGCTTCTGCCAATTCCATAAACTTCGCAGTTATTTTCCAGATAGTGAAGCGCCAGGCCAAACCCCAATCCGGAACTGGTGCCTGTAATTAGTACTTTCATGTCTTTGATACTTAGGTGCCTAACTCCATAACGAAATTAGTGCTTTAAATTCATTCGTCAATACTGGCCATTGAGGAATTTTTACACGCCTATGGAAAATATTTCGCAAATCAGGCACGGGTGGCGCACAACCTAAAAATGTTCAACTGGCACTAAAACCTGCCAAAAAAAATGGAATACTTGCCCGATTAGAGTGATGGCGTACTTTTGCGGGCTTTCTATCCGGTTTTTGAAAAAACAAATATGCCGGCGGGAACAATCAGTTGAAAGTTATAATTGCATTTCATTAAAATTCAGCACTGTGGCATAGTATTTTCAGCATTTTACAACGAAACAAAAAAATTAAAAAAACAGATATGAACGGTATAATTTACGGTACGCTGTACCTCGTTTCGCTGGCATTTTTAATTACCCTGTTTTTCACTTTTTTATTGAAGAACAGAGGGCCATGGGGAACTTTTTGGACCTTTTTCGTTATTGTGCTGCTTGCCGTTTTTGCAGCCGATGTTTGGATAGGACCCATAGGCCCATACTTTTACGAGGATGTGTATTGGGTACCGCCGCTCGCCGTTGGGCTGTTAATTGCGTTGTTACTTGCAGCGACTACTCCCAGTCCGAAAACAAGGAGCGAATTAGATCTGGAACGGAAAGAAATTGCCGATGATCAGACAAGGATAACGGTTGGAGTATTTTTTTGGTTTCTGTTCGTTATCCTGCTGGTTCTTATCATTGCAGGCATGTTTAATAATATTCATTAACATAAAAATTTATAGTCATGAAAAATTTAATAGGTAAAAAATTTATTTTGAATTCACTTTTAACAGTGTTGTTTCTTTTTTTCGTAGGCGGAACAGCTTCATTTGCGCAACAACAAGACAAACGGAGCTGGTCCAGCGAAATGGAATCGATACAAGACGAGAACATGGGTTACATGAAGCAAATCCACGAGATTATCAAAGATTACCCCGCTTTTTCCTATTCGTACAAGTTTGACGATGGTAAAGTGTCGGATGTTGTGGTGACGGGCGTTGAAAATGACATAGACAGAAAAAGGCTTGAAGTTGCATTGTTTAACCTGAAAAGCAACAAAAACATGATTAAAGACAAAGCCAACCGGATCGGTGTTTTTTATTCGGTAGACAAAGAGCCGGAATATAAAGGTGGCAGGGACGAGCTGGAAGACAAAATCATGAGTAACCTGAAATATCCGGAAGATGCAAAAAACTGGGGTGTTGAAGGTACCGTATTCGTAAAATTTGTTGTTGACGAAAATGGTGAAATTCCATACGCAACTACTTCCACCAACATCGAAACTTCGATGGAAAATTACCTGAAAGACCTGGAAAAGCAGGCGGTTTCTGCTGTTAAAGCTACTTCGGGTGACTGGGAACCTGGCGAGGTAAACGACGTTGATGTAGCTTCGCTGGCAGTTGTGCCGGTAACGTTCGATTTTGAAAAAAATCCGTCGCTGCCCGCGTTGATCCGATAACCCGCAATTACACAACATTTACAGATAACGAAAAAAAACCGGGAAAATCTTTTCCGGTTTTTCTGTTACTACGCCAACCTTTATCTTATTATTGTTGCACTTATTCCTGGCCCGCGAAATATTTTAATTGATAAAATAAGTTGGAACACAATTATTCTTTTTTACTGAAAATGAAAGCTTTAATGTTATTGGCTAAAGCTTTTTTTTTGTGCTCCAAAATTAACCCCCGGCTTAAGTTGGGGGCAATAAAACCCTCGCATAGAAGGTTTTAGCCATTAATATATTGATTTAACCGAACACCGGCATTTTCTCATTGACTTGGAGTTCCCATACTGATGGTATGGTTTTCATCGGGTTCCATATCGTGAAATTTATCAATATACACGGTTTTTACGTTCACAAATTCACGGATCCCATTCTCTGACAGTTCCCTGCCGTAACCGGAATGCTTTGTGCCTCCGAAGGGCAACCGCGGATCAGACTTCACCAGGGCATTAACGAAAACAGCTCCATCATCGAATTCCGGAACCAGCTCCTGTGCTTTTTCAAGATCGTTGGTAAAAAGCGAAACGCCGAGGCCGAAAATCGAATTGTTGCTGAGCTTTACAGCTTCTTCGGCATCTTTTACAACAATAACAGGCGCAACCGGTCCGAACACTTCCTCATCGAAAAGCGGCATTCCGGGTTTTACATTCAACACCAGCGACGGCGGATATTTGGCATCTTCGGGTTCACCGCCAACCACAACTTTTGCTCCTTTTTCCACTGATTTTTTCACCTGCTCTTTTACTTTTTCAGCTTGTCCGACACTCGAAAGCGGCCCAATGGTTGTATTCTCATCGAGCGGATCTCCCGGCCGGAGTTCTTTTATTTTATTCTTAAACCGTTCGATAAATTCATCGGCTACATCTTCATGAACAATGAACCGCTTCGCGGCAATGCAGCTTTGTCCGCCGTTTTGCATCCGCGCTTTAACGCCAATTTCCACGGCTTTGTCCAGATCGGCATCTTCCAGCACAATGAACGAATTGCTGCCCCCCAGTTCAAGCACGGTTTTCTTGATTTTGCTGCCGGCCAGCGATGCCACATTTGCTCCTGCCCCTTCGCTACCGGTGAGTGTAACTGCTTTTACTGCTTCGTGTTCAATTACGTTCTTTACCTTGTTGGAACCAATTGCCAGATTTTGAAATACGCCAGATGGGAATCCAGCCTGTACAAAAACGTTTTCAATGGCTTGAGCGCACATTTGCACGTTGGATGCGTGTTTCAGCAAAATAACATTTCCGGCCATCAGTGTTGGCGCTGCGAAACGAAATACCTGCCAAAACGGGAAATTCCAGGGCATAACACCCAGAATTGTCCCCAATGGCTCGTATTGCACAAAAGCCATGTGAGCGTCGGCTATCACTGCCTTTCGGTGTAAAAGCATTTCTGCTTCATTCGCATAATGTTCACATACCCAGGCACATTTTTTAATTTCCGCCTTTGATTCCTGAATTGGTTTTCCCATCTCCCGGCTGATGGTTTCACTTAATGTTTCCACGTTTTTCTTTAATTCCCCGGCGGCTTTCAACATCAGCTGTTTTCGCTGTGCCACCGTCGTTCGTTTCCATTCGCCAAAAACCTCCGCCGATTGAAGGATCTTCTTGTTAATTTCCTCGTCGGAGAGGGATTTAAATTCCCCGATTGTTTCACCGGTAAACGGATTGATGCTTTTTAATGCCATTGCTTTTTATTTTTAAGTTCATGTATTATTTATCGGCTTGTTTAACTTGATATTTCCGTGCTTACCGTTACGCATAAATAACGTTTAATGCATCACGCATTATTTTCAGATCAAGGGCATTAACATTTTCCACCACTTCGCCGTCGATTTGAAAATCAAGCTTTTTCTTCATTCTGATTTTTGCTTCGGTAACATTCCACACGCGCACATGCTTCATGGTATGTAACCTGCCCGTAAACCCTTTCAATATAAAAGTAAGAACAAACCACCATGGATAGGGTTTAATTGCAACTACCTCAAATTTTCCGTCATCAATTTTACCGTTTGGATTTATTTTAATGCCGGTTCCGTAACTTTCGGCATTGGCGATAACCAACATTTCTGCCCTCGTTTTTTTGCTGAATTCACTGGTTTCAATGGTGAACGAAAAAGATGTTTTTGGCGAAAGGAGTTCTTTAAACATTTGTTTACCATACCCGAGCATTCCTTTGGAACCTTCCTTTTCAAATCGTTTCACAATGCGGGCATTTATGCCAACATCGGCCAAATGGATGCAATAATGCCTGTTGTTTATGCGAATTACGTCAGCTGGTTTTGACTTGCCGGCCAGGGTAATATCCAGGGCCTGTTCCACGTTGTTCGGAATGTTCAGGTTATACGCCAAACCATTGGCAGAACCGTTGGGAATAATACCCAGCGAGATGTTTGTACCGGTGAGTTCAGAGGCTATTTGGTTCACTGTACCGTCGCCACCCACTGCGGCCACAGTATCAGGATGGAAACGACTGATTATCTGCCTTATTTGTTTCCGATCATCCTTTCCGCGCGTTTCGTATATTTCATACTGAATGTTTTTTTCTGAAATACGCTGCGATACCAGCGATGTAAAATTCGTGGCTGGTTTCCTCCCCGATATTGGATTAACAACAAACAATATTTTTCTTCTTTCGCTTTCCATTTTTAAATGTATGAATGGCTTAATAGTTGCATAATTTATTTATACAAAATTGGTGCAACTATGCATACGAAGTATTTTAAACCTGTTTTCAAGGGAATAAAAAAACCATTTAAAATCTTAAAAGTATATCTGAAACAGCGGCTGGGTTGGCTTGATGTTCCCAAAATTTTACCCTATCGCGGATTTGGAAATGAAACGGATGTTTTTATTAGCGGAATGGTCATTGAAGATAAAGGACTGGCTAAACCGAAAGACAGTCAGAAATTTTGGAAAAACCTGATAGCCACCATTAAACGATTTTCAAGTGATGAAATTCCGCAGGTAAAAATAAGAGCAGAATTTTTAGGTCATGCGCAAACTGCGGAAACTGATGAACTGGGATTTTTCTCATTCCGGTTTCACGTGCCCGACAAAACAAAAGAATTACAAACCAAAAAATGGCACACCGTTCATTTCGAACTGCTGGATCAGATTGTGGAAGAACAACCACAGATACACGCCACAGGTGAGGTAAGAATAATCAAACCTGCGCAACAGCGGATTATTGTTTCGGATATCGATGATACGGTAATGATTTCACATTCGACGCAAACATTTAGGAAGCTGCGTTTGATGTTGTTTAAGAACGCGCTCACACGGATACCCTTTCCGGGAGTTACCATATTCTACAAAGCTTTGGCGGCGGGTAAATCCGAACAGGATGATAACCCGTTCTTTTTTGTATCGAGCAGCGAATGGAACCTGTACGACCTGCTGGACGATTTTTTTAGTTTCAACCATATTCCGAAAGGTGTTTTAATGTTGCGGAAACTGAATTACAGCATTTATCAGTTCTGGAAATCGGGGGGCGGAAATCATGAACATAAATATGAAAATATCAGGTCGCTTTTCGATTTTTACCCTGAGCAGCGGTTCATTCTGATTGGCGACAGCGGACAGCGCGATCCGATTATCTATTCCAGAATTGCCACTGAATTTCCCGGCAGGGTTGAATCGGTTTACATCCGGCAGATCCGATCGAAAAGCTATATGAACGGGCAGGAAAACCTGCCGGAAAAAATGGCGGAAACCGGCGCCAGTTATATTGAGGTAAAAAATACGCAGGAAGCTTTTAACCATGCTTCGGAAAAAGGTTATGTTGCAACCGCTTCGCCCGAAGACGTGAATTAGCTTTTTATGGCCTTTAAATATTTCGCCCCGGCATTTTAACGCAAATCAAATTCAGCCGAATCGTTTCTTTCGAACAATTTTCTTTTTCCCCTGACGTTTATTTCCACCGGATTGGCCCAACCTTTATCGAAATCGATACCTAGTTTTTTATGGTTTATCCGGAGTTTTATCCAATGGCTCCGGTACCTGATGTGCAGTTCCAGTTCTTCCACTTCGCGGGGCAGCCGGGGATTCAGGTGCAGAATTTCATCCCTGAACTCCATTCCGGTGTAACAACGCTGTACGATATCAACCGTTCCGGCCATTGCCCCCAAATGAATACCTTCCGGTGTTGTGCCCCCCTGCACATCATTGATGTCGCTCATCAGGGCTTTTTGAAAGCTAGCCCACGATCGCTCGCGGTCGGAACGGGCGTATACCCATGAGTGGATGACCTGGCTCAATGTAGATCCATGCGAAGTAATTTTCTGGTAATAGTCGATGTTCTTCGGAATGCTTTTTTTATCGAATTGTTTATATCCCAACTGGTGAAACATTTTTACCAGTTTTTCCGATGAAAACAGGTAGAAAAGCATCAAAACATCGGCTTGTTTGCTTGCCCGGTAATTGTTGGGCGAATCGTTTTCTTTTTCAAGGATGCGATCCAAACGTAAAACATCACCATATTTACTGCGGTATTTTTTCCAGTCGAGTTCCTTCAGTTCATCGAATCCTTCGAACTGCAAAATAACATCATCGTTGGTAAAAGGAATGTACATTTTGGAAATAATGTCGCGCCAGCGTTCAACCACTTCTTCATCGAACCCCACAAGGTCTTTCAGTTGGTTAATGTATTTTTCATCGAACATTTTCAGGAGTTCGAGCGCGGTTTGAATCACCCAAACCGCCATGAAATTGGTGTATGCGTTGTTATTCAGCCCCGGCTTTTCAGAACCGGGGTAGGCGGTATGGTATTCGTCGGGCCCCATTACGCCCCTGATTTCGTACCGGTCTTTTTTGGTATCGAACCGGGCAATTTCCGACCAAAAAAGCGCTGTGTTCAGTATAACTTCGGCGCCGTAAGTAGAGAGGAAATCCATATCGCCGGTTGTTTGATAATATTGCCACACATTAAAAGGAATCGCTGCATTGATGTGCCTTTGCAACCTGGAATTATCTGGAATCCAGCGGCCGGATTTTGGGTTCAGGTGAATTTTCTGGCTTTCTTCGCGGCCGTTACTTCCGCTTTGCCACGGAAACATCGCGCCTTTGTAGCCGCTTTCCCGCGCCAGTTGCCGGGCTTTTGGCAGCCGCTGGTAACGGTACATCAGAAGCGAACGAGCCAGTTGCGGCATGTGTAAGTTCAGGTACGGGAAAATGTACAACTCGTCCCAAAAAATATGGCCGCGATATGCTTCGCCGTGCCACCCGCGCGACGGGACACCAATGTCGCGCCCGATGCTGTTTCCTGAAACGGTTTGGTGAATGTGAAAAATATGCGTTCTCAGGATCAGGATTTCATTGTTTTTTGAATTTAGTTTGAATTTACTGAGGTTCCAGATTCCCTCCCAGGATATGCGGTGTTTTTGATGAATTTCACTAAAGCTTTCGTCATTTTTAATTCTCAACCGGGCCTCGTCCAGCGGATTGCTTATTGCAAAATCACGTGACGTAAACACCGAAACCTGCTTTTCAAAACGCAGCGGCTGAAGTTTGGAACAGGAAAAGCTTACGTCCTGGTAAACCGACTTTTTATTTGTGGTAAATGAAGGTTGAATATCCAACCGTTCGCCGTTTTCAAAAATTTTAAGCGATGCAACCTGCGCCATCCTGATTTTTGATTGCAATGTTTGGCTGACGAGGTAAATTCCGGTATCATCAACAATGCCGCTGTCGATTATTTCGAGGTGTTTCCCGTTTAATTTCCGGTAACGGGCAACGCCGTTGTTTTCGATGTTGCCGTCGATTCCGGAACGCACCGTTATTTTCCCGGACCAGTTTAGCGGCATAAAAGTCCACTCAATTCCCGCCACATGCGGATCGTCCATACTTACCAGGCGCCGGCTTATAATCGAAGTTTCTCTTTTTTCGTCGTCGCGGAACCGCATTTTCCGCTCGAGAACCCCCTCTTTTAAATGCAGGGTTACGATGTAATCCAGAACTTCAACATCATTCAAATTAAACCAGCCTGAACCCCCGACTTTGTATGTTAGATACAACCAGTTTGGCCAGTTTACCAAATCTTCATTTTCGATTTCGGTTCCTTTTAACTTTGAAATTGCGCGGTTATAGCCACCCGCCAGATAGGTTCCGGGATAATTAAATGAATTTGCCTTTTCCTCTTCGAGCGCTCCCCGCGTAGCAAAATAGCCGTTTCCGAGCGTACAAAGCGCTTCCCTTAATGGTTGTTCTTTGGGGCGCCAACCCATATAAACTACGTCCCAGTTTTTCATTTCATTCCGGTATTTATGGTTTATCTTGCAATTTCGGTTTTTTGCGCCAGTATTTCCTTCAGAAATATTTTTACCTGGTACACGTTTTTCAACCGGTATTTTGCGTGGGTTTCCTCGCCATGCGCCCCCACCAAAATGCCAATCCCGTAATCTTTAATTTCTTTAAACGCATCTTCATCGGTAACGTCGTCGCCAATGTACAGCGGCACAAATTTACCGGTATCATCCCTGTTCAGCTTTTTGAGGATCCATGCCACGGCTTTTCCTTTGTGCCATCCCACATCGGGTTTGATTTCCAGTATTTTTTTCCCTGCTCCCAACTTAAAACCAGCGTATTCATTTTTCACTTCTGTAACATTTTTTTCAATCAGCGGAATGTTTTCTTCGTTTGCGTTGCGGTAATGAACTGCAATGGCAAACCGTTTCCGTTCCACCTGAACCTGCCTGTCGACGGACAAAAACAGGCGCTTTAACTTATTTTCCATTTGGCTGAGCCGCGGCAAAATCTGTTCTGAATTCTCATGTTCCATGTACAATCCGTCCGGGCCGGAAATCCGAAATCCATGGCTTCCGGCATAAATGATTTCATCAAGCTTTACTTTGTCTTTCAAATCGTCCATGTCCCTTCCGCTGATTACCGCCACGGTGAACTTTTCGGCACATTGTTTCAGCAGATTTTTCATCTCATCGGAAATCAGGGCATCTTCGGGGCGTTTTACTATTGGCGCCAACGTTCCGTCGTAATCAAAAAAAAGCACAGGCGATTTTCCCTTTATAAGTTCACTTATTTTCAATTCCTTCGCCGGCTTCTTTTGGGCATGTACAAAATAGTTGCGTATTTCCTCATCGTGAAAAAGATGAAACTCGCTGAAATTTTCAATAACCATATCGGCGCCATTTTCACTTAAAGAACTTTTGGCGCCGGTTCGTAAAACACCGACAACCAGGGCAAAATTCCCGTTACTGCCGGCCTGCACCCCCGAAATGGCATCTTCAAAAACAATACATGACGAAGGTGTTACGCCCAGTTCTTTTGTTGCTTTCAGAAAAATATCCGGATTTGGTTTTCCTTTCAGGTGGTGTTTTTGCGCCACTTCTCCATCGACGCGAACGTCGAAAAGGTTTGTAATCCCGGCTGTTTCGAGCACCAGTTTGCAGTTTTTGCTCGAAGAAACAATGGCTGTTTTCAAGCCGGTTTTGCGCCATTTTTTAATTTTCTCCACAGCGTCGGGATAAACTTCCGCACCTTTTACTTTCAGCAACTGCCGGTAAATCCTGTTTTTTTCATTTCCCAACCCACATACGGTTTTCTCACCGGGCGGATCATCTTCATTGCCGAAGGGCAGTTCAATACTGCGCGATTTCAGAAAGCTTTCCACGCCAGCATAGCGGGGTTTTCCATCGATGTACTTTATGTAATCTTCATCGTTCATCAAACGTGATGGATTGTGTTCTTTTTCAAGAAAACTATTGAACATTTCCTTCCATGCCGCTTTATGAATTTTGGCGGTTTGTGTAACAACGCCATCCATGTCAAATACCAGCGCCTTCAATCCATCAATGTGATTTTTCATGTTTTTTTGAGTCATTTCTGGTTTTATTTTAAAAAAATATGGATCGTTGCTGTTCCTGTGGATGATTTATTCCGGAACAACAACAATCCAGATTTTCATTATTTCTGTTCAACCGGAATAACCGGTTTTATTCCCGAATCCAGTTTTGGGCCGCAATTAATTCGCTGTGTGAAAAATACTTAACTTTTCCGCTAATAAACGGGCCGGCCAGTTTCACCCAAAACTCCTGCCATTTGGTTTCGCCAACTACCGCCATTTTTTCGATGTCTTTAAAATGGCGGAAATATGTTTTAACATCTTCGACGAAAGCCTTTGGTTCAATACCATTTAAACTGTCGATCTGGATAAAAAGTTTAATCTTTCCATATTCCTTAACAGCTTTGTCGATTAAAGGATTCACCTTGTCGTAATCCTCTTTCGCAACATGGCCCTGAACCTGCACAGCTATCAAATTTCCGTACGTTGAATCTAAAATTGTAAACATTTTAACAAAGGTTTTATATGAACCAAAATTCTTTTTTATAAACCAAATGCGTAATACCGAATCTGATCGTCGCCTTCATAAAGTCCTTCGAACATTACGCCGCCTTTTGTTTTTCCGAGAACATTATTTAATTCTTCCACAGTTTTCACCGGTTGCGAATTCACCCGGGTAATCACAAAGCCCTCGCGTATATTGGTTTCGCTCCGCAATTTTCCCGCATACAACCTTGTGATTTTTACACCGCCGTCAATATCCATCTTTTGGGCTTCATCTTTGGTCAATGTTTTTAATTCGGCGCCAAGAACAGATTGCATTTGCCCCCTTTCCTTGGTGGCGATTTCCGTGGTTCCTTCAATGGTTTGCAGCGTAGCTGATCGTTGTATCACATTTCCGCCCCGGTCAATGGTTATCTGAACTTCGTCGCCCGGACGGTGCCTTGCAATCAACTCCTGGAGTTCAGAAGATTTTGTAACCGTTCTTCCATCGATTTTAGTAACGATATCGCCAACCTGAATACCGGCTTTTTCAGCCGCACTTTTCGACATTACACTGTCGATGTAAACGCCTTCAGTAACATCCAGTCCTTTTTCCCTTGCAAAATCTCCGGTAACATTTTGAATGGTAACGCCCAGATATCCGCGTTGTACGCTCCCGTATTCGAGCAAATCGCCAATCACTTTGTTAACAATGTTTGAAGGAACGGCGAACCCGTATCCCGCGTATGCGCCTGTAGGGCTGGCTATGGCAGAGTTAATTCCAACCAGTCCGCCCTGAAGATTAACCAAAGCGCCGCCACTGTTTCCAGGATTAATTGCTGCATCGGTTTGTATATATGATTCAATAGCATACTGTTCCCGTAAAATATTGATGTTTCGCGATTTGGCACTTACGATTCCGGCCGTTACCGTTGAATTCAGGTTGAATGGATTACCCACAGCGAGGACCCATTCACCCACCTCAATTTTGTCGGAATCGACCATCGGGATTGTTGGCAGGTTTGTTTCATTAATCTTTATCAGGGCCAAATCGGTAGTGGGATCCGTACCAATTACCTGGGCCTCGTAAGTCCGGTTATCATGCAGGGCAACCTGAATTTCATCGGCTTCTGCAACTACGTGATTATTGGTAACGATGTACCCGTCGGAGTTTATAATCACACCCGAACCGGTTCCAGTTCGCTGTCTTGGTTCCATTGGCTGCTGTTGCGGGCCATTGGGATTTTGTTGTTCAAATTGCCTGAAAAATTCCCTGAATGGATCCGGTAACTGCTGGTAATCCCGGCCCTGCATCTGCTTAACGTCCTGTATGGAACTGATGTGTACCACGGCATCCATCACTTTCTTTGAGACCCCCGTAAAATCGAGCGGCACTGGCTTTCCATCCTGATCCATGGTGTACAGCACACCTGTGGAAGGACTGTCTATTATACGATCGACTTTGACTTTGGTAGGTTGATTGGCATTCAATGCTATAAAAAGTACAAGCGTAATTGCACTTCCGATAACTGCCGACAAAATGGGTATTCGATATTTTTTCATGATAATTAATTTAAAATTTTATGAATTTAATTTTGCTTCCAAACTGATTTCCAACGAAGAAAGCGCCTGCGAAACAGGACAGCCTTTTTTAGCTTTTTCGGCTAGTTTTTGAAATGTCTTTTCGTCTATTCCCTGGACTTTTGCATCGGTTTTCAATACACTTTTTGTGATTTTAAAACCATCGCCAACATTCTCAATGGTTACTTCTGCCGAAGTGGATACCGAATCGGGAGTATATCCTTCTTCGGCCAGGATATTCGAAAATGCCATTGAAAAACACCCTGCATGTGCCGCCGCAATGAGTTCTTCCGGATTGGTGCCTTTTCCGTCTTTAAAACGGGATAAAAAACTAAAATTGAATTCCTGCCCTGAAGTGGAAAGATTGATTTTTCCGTTTCCTTCTTTCAGATTGCCGTTCCATTTGGCGCTTGCCTTATTTGTTCTCATTTTGTTAAATTTTAATTTAAATTAAATTTCCTATTGATTAATTTTTAAAAGCAGGTACAGATTAAACCGCCCCGGTTAGCCTGTACGGCAATTAAAATATTCCGGTGTAAAAAAACAGCCACCACTATTATTAAAAAACTATGCCAAGCGATTAATAAATTCGATGAAAATCAGCATCATACATATACCACGTTATACAAAGGCAGCACATTTGTACCTGCTGCTGAAAAATGATGAATTTCACCTCACGACTGTGGATTTATTCTTCAGAAATTGTATGGGAAGAATGCGGCAAGAGCAGTAAAATTCCCGGCAACATTTTGGAACAAATGACTGCCGGAAATTATTTTAACAATAAAATCCATCGATTTGAGGCATACAGGATTGCCGGATGCAGGTTAATTGCAATGAAACCAACCGCATAGATAATTATTGTTAACCTGAATATTTTTAAAAAACCAACTTAATGGTAATATTAAAGCGAAGAGATAACACGCTCGAGTTTGCTTTTTACTTCGGTGGCAACGCCAGCTAACTGGTCGTTTTCCACCGCCTGCATTGAGGCAATTGGATCGACCGCCGCCACTTCTGTTTCATTTGCTGAAACTTCGCGAACGATTACGCTGCACGGCAACAACGTGCCGATTTTATTTTCAGCTTTTAACGCTTCGTAAGCCAGCGGCGGATTACACGCTCCAAGAATTTTGTACTTGCTGAAATCCACATCCAGTTTTTCTTTTAATTTTTCGTGGATATCAATTTCAGACAACACGCCAAATCCTTCTTTTTTTAATGCTTCTTTGGTTTTTTCAACGGCCGAATCGAAACCGGTCGCCAATGTTTTTTCGATGTAATATTTCATCTTGATAAATTTTAAAGGTTGTTGTAATTGTACCGACAGCTAAGTTCTGTTGGTTATTATTTATTAAACTGTGCAAACTTCATTTAGTTCGGGCAAAACATAAGAAATTCCGAAAAAAAGTTCAGTTAGTTGCTCCTCCGTTGCGGTCGGTCAGCCATTGAAAAATTCTCTCGGTATCTTCTTTTGTGCATAATTCCGAGCCGGGCGTCATTGCGGCTGCAGTTCCGGCGGCAACACCATAGCGGATGGCCTGGTCGGGCCAGAAACCGCGGGTACAACCCACAATAATTCCGGCAACCATTGAATCGCCCGCTCCCACCGTGCTGACAACAGGCATTGCCGGAGGAACGATATATTCCACCACGTCGCTTTGTCTGGCCATCATTGCTCCTTTTGGCCCCAGCGACACCACCAGAATGTTGCAATTCTTTTTATTGAGGATTTCTTTGGCGGCTTCTTCCAGCTCCATTCCGGTAAGATTTTCCTTGTCCAGCATATCAGCAATTTCGCGAAGGTTCGGCTTTAACAGATGAACGCCCACATCGAGCGCCATCTGCATCGATGGTCCTGATGTATCTAAAACCAGCCGCACTTCGTTGTTTTTTGCATAAGTAGCCACCCGCGCGTAAAAATCGTCGGGAACGCCCGATGGCAGGCTTCCGCTTGCGACCAGGTAGTGCGGATGTGGCGACATTTTTTCAAGCGTTTCCAGCACTTTTTGCCAGTACTTTTCTTTGATTTCAGGGCCAGGCATTACGAACCGAAACTGATTTCCGGTCTTTTCATCGTAAATCATCAGATTTTCGCGCGTATTACAGCCCGAGTCAATGGCCAGGTATTTAACCTCTTCCTTTTTTAGCAGTTCCTCTATTTTTCGTCCGTTATCACCGCCGGCAAGAAATATTGCCAGTGATTCGCATTCCAGCTTTTTTATTGCCCTCGACACATTGATTCCACCGCCGCCGGGTTCATAAGTAGGCGGGCCACACCGGTTTTTTTTCTCCGGCACAACCAGTTTCGCGGTTGTCGACTTGTCTAAAACCGGATTCATGGTGAGGGTTGCCACGTTGATTTTACTGCGTTTCATTTACATCTCTTTCTTTAAACACTACAATTGCTTCGGGACTGATCACCCTGAAAGTAAAAGAGGAAGTTAGGTATAATTTAACTTTTTTGGTGTCGTGACTATCGTAACCCAATGTAATATCCTGGCCCAATACGAGTTCATAATCGCCGCCCCGTTGCGAAACCAGAAATGAATTATTATTGGAATGATTCAGGATAACCTTTCCTCCCAACATTTCCTGTAATTGTTTTTGTACGGGATATCCTTCTGAAAGTTTTATCATTTCCAGCCATTTGGCTGCACTAAGAACCAAGGCATAAGGACCTTCAACGCCACGTTGTTCGAGATGTATCATTTGATTGCCCACAGCTTTCAGAAATGCGTTTGCATCTTCGGGCGTGGTAATCGGTTCATTGAGTGCAGCATTGGCCAAACCTTTTATTTTCACAGGTTCGAAACCCTCGTAAATTACTTTTTCCTCGAATGATGCAATCTGTTTCACTGCTTCTTCGAGCGGCCCCAAATCCACATCTTTTGCGCCGCGTTCAATGTTGTCGAGTTCCCACAAATCGAGTTCAAAAGGTTTTCTGATTTCGATGATTGGAATGTACTCCCGAATGCCATAGTTCACCCCTTCGTGCGACTGGTGCCCGGTTGTTACCAGGCGACCCGTTGAAACGCCTCCCAATTCCAGACCGTTTGGACCGTCGACGTCCACAAACTTTCGGGCCGTTAAATACGTAGATAAAATCTGTTTGGTCCTTCGGGTTATTTCGCTCCAGGCTTTATCAGTAACCGGAGCTATTGATTTTTTTAATATGTTCATAGCATCAATTTTTTTTCAGTCTTCTTCAATTTTTACAATGTCCTTTTCAGTAAAAAGATACTGCCTCATTTTTTCATCCCATCCATGCATGTTCCGCCGGAGCCATTCCAGCGCCATGCAGGCATGTTCCATTTCCTCCAGTTGATTGTGAAGCAAAATCTTTTTCAGCTGTTGGTTTTCAGTGATGGTGAGCCGCTGCTGATACCAGTCGATTGCTTCAATTTCTTCGCGCAACGTTACCAGCGCCCTGATAAAGTCGCGGGTTTCGCCTGAAAGTTCGGAAGGCGGTTCATGATAATTTTGCATTTTAATTTTGTTTTAATCGTTGATATTGATTTCTTGTTTGTTGTAAAGTTCGGCGACTTTTTGCCAGTTCACAACGTTCCAGAATGCTTCAACATAAGCGGCCCTGTTATTTTGATACTTTAAATAATAAGCATGTTCCCAAACGTCGAGGCACAACAACGGGGTACCTTTAATCGGTACCACATCCATCAGCGGATTGTCCTGGTTTGGAGTTGAAGTTATAATTAGCTGTCCGTCGTTCTTTTTAATTAGCCACGCCCATCCCGAGCCAAACCGTTTTAGTGCATTTTCAGTGAATTCCTCCTCCAAATTCTCCAAAGTCCCAAAATATTTGACAATGGCATCGGAAAGCTGCACATCTTCGATACCGTTCGGGTAAGGCGAAAGTATTTTCCAGAAAAGTGAATGGTTATAGTAACCGCCACCATTGTCACGCACGGTTTTCGAATATTGCGAAACATGTGCAAAAATATCCTTCACCGGTTTATTTTCGAGTTCAGTGCCTTGAATTGCATTATTGAATTTTTCGATATAGGCAGCATGGTGCTTCTTATGGTGAACTTCCATGGTAACTCCATCAATGTAAGGCTCCAGGGCATGGTAATCATATTCAAGACGGGGCAATAAGAAAGCCATAGTTTTTCTCGTTGATGTTTTCAATCAGTATATGCTAAAACAACTCATTGAATTAAATTTCTATCCTTTTAATGCAATGGCATTCATCTCCGCAATTAATGATTCGCGGGTTTTGCCGGTTTTCATTTGTAAATTTTTGAAGATTTCATCTTCATAATTTTCAAAATATCCAAGATCACCCTCGGTTAATTGGGGATACTTCGATTTTAACCCGATCTTAATATCTGGCCAGTGTTCTTTAATTGTTTTGTCTGCTTCCATGTTACATTGTTTTAGTCGTTATGTGGCAGCAACAGCTATTTCGCAACATGCCTTCAAAACCTCAGGTTCGGGAAACAGGATGAAATTACATACCGGAATTAAAAATGAATTTACAGTCTTCTCGTTAAACTGTTTGCCGGTAAGAAACCAGGGAAAACCGCAGTCAATCCAGATTTCCCCGTTCTAAAATCTCAAACCTGTTGTTCAACAACCCTGCTGAGTGTAGTAGATGATGAAAAACTTATGCCGTTTTTGGATTTTTTATGATAACTTTTTCAAAACCAGCAATCACTGGTTATACTGCAATCTTCAGCGAAATTAAAGTTGTTGCAATTATTCCACAAACGCGTATAAAATCCCCACTTAATGGTTGGTGCCGGTAAATGAAATGCTTGTCAGCAAAAGGTTTAACATGGCTGTTTAAAAAAATCAATATTATTGGAAACCCGTCGCAGAATCGAAGGAAAAAAACACATTTGAAACGGGTAAAATGCTACGATTCAGCTTGAACAGTATGAAATCTTATTTAAGAATACTAATTTCATACTGCTTAATTTTGTTGTACAGGGTTTTTCTGTCGATGTTCAACATTTTTGCAGCTTTCGACTTGTTGTAGTTCGATTCAACAAGGGCATTTGTAATCACTTCTTTTTCGGTAATCAATGTAGCTTCTTTCAATTCCGTTACATCGCGGTAACTTATGCCGCTGCTGTTTTGGGGCCCCTGCTGCAGGTTGTTGAACCTGATTTCATCGGGCAGCGTATCGGCTTTTATAAAATCCGATTTGCTCAGCAGTACGGCTCGGTTCATCACGTTCTGCAATTCTCTGATGTTCCCGTGCCAACTGTATTTGTAAATCAGTTTTTTAGCTTCCTCATCAATTCCGGTTACCGATTTATTAAAAGCCATGTTGGCTTTTTCGATGAAAAATTGGGCAAATTCCATGATATCATCGCCGCGATCACGCAATGGCGGGAGGTGGATTTTGAAACCATTCAGGCGGTGGTACAAATCTTCCCTGAATTCATTATCTTCTACCTGTTTCAACAAATCTTCGTTTGATGCGGTTATAATTCTTACATCAACTTTTATTACTTTATTGTCGCCAACACGGTTGATAAACCTTTCCTGCAGCGCCCTTAGCAATTTAATCTGGTTTTCATACGGCAGGTTTCCCACCTCATCCAAAAACAAGGTGCCTCCTTTTGCCTGTTCGAAATATCCCATTTTATTGTTTATGGCTCCGGTAAATGCACCTTTGATATGACCAAATAATTCACTGTTGGCCAACTCCTTTGGAATAGCGCCACAATCCACAGCCACAAACGGGCCTTTGCTTCTGGAACTTGCATAATGAATGGCTTTGGCGATGAACTCCTTACCCGAACCGGTTTCACCTTCAATAAGAACAGTTAGCTCAGTTGGCGCAACTACTTTTACATGTTGCAGTACGTCCTGAATGGCTTTGCTTTTTCCGGTAATAAAATTATTCCTGAAAGTTACACTGGTTTCTTTTTCATCTTTTGGTTCGAGTGCGCGGTTAATAATACTTAGCAATTCTTCAGGCTGAACCGGTTTGGTAATGTATTCGAAAGCGCCGGACTTAATCAGTTTCACTGCCAGCCTGATTTCTGCATAAGCTGTCATTATGATTACCGGCAGTAACGGTTTCTTCGATTTTATCTCCTGCAAAATTTGATATCCGTCGGAATCGGGAAGGCGATAATCGCACAGAACAATATCAAAAGGAGTGGTTTCCACCTGCTTAACACCGTTTCTTCCGGTATATGTTCCTTTTGCCTCAAACCCGTTCTGCTTAAGATGATTGACCAGCAAATCGCACATGAAGGTATCATCGTCAATAACCAAAATTTTTCTCATACATATTTATTTAGGGCCGTTAAAATGCCTGATTGTAACGAAGAAATCAAACACCGGTAAAAATCATATTATCCTTCGTCCAATGCAAAGATATCAAAAAAAAATATTATTAAATCCGGTGGTATTTGAAGATTGATCTGTGATATACCACCTGCGAAAACTATTGCCCCACTTTTGTAAAATTCGTAACTTGTTCATCTAAAAAAAGTTATTGCACCTAAAAATCAACCATGCCGTAAATTAACATGACATTGCTTTGCTGCCGGATCCGGCGATAAACTAACCCGGATTTAATCGCGGCAAAATTATTGGTCGTTTGCAACAGAAATTACTGTAACATAAATCGAATTGGCGCTAAACATTAAAATTTTATGAACACTGCAGAAATTCTTGTTTTAATAGTTTCCGTATTTTTTATTTTAATTACCCTTTTTTCCATCATCCGATGGAGTTACTGGTTAATCAGGATAGCCGATTTTCCGAGGCTGCAAATAAGTTTCATGTTAACAGCGTCCATTGCTGGTGGAATAATTGTATTTGATTTTCACCAAGGATGGCATTTTATTATTGTCGGTTTGGCAATTGCAAGCCTGGTCTTTCAACTGACCAAAATTGCGAAGTATACTTTTCTGGCTAAAACGCAGGTGTTAGCGTACAAAGGCGGAGATACAACAAATGCTCTTTCAATACTTGTTTCCAATGTTCTGCAAACCAACCGGAATGCCCCGAAGCTTTTAAAACTGGTTGAAAAACTCAAACCCGATTTGCTGCTCACGCTGGAAACGAACAAATGGTGGGACGAACAGTTGCAGGTATTATCGGTCGATTATCCGTACAGCATAAAAAAACCGCTGGATAATTTATACGGAATGATTTTGTATTCGAAATTGGAACTCGAAAATATAAAAATTAAATACCTGGTGCAGGAAAATATACCGTCGTTCGAAGCGGTGGTGACTTTTCACGATCATGAGATATTAATTCATTGTTTGCACCCAAAACCACCTTTCCCGTCTGAAAGCAGTTCTTCAACCAATCGCGATGCTGAATTGCTGCTGGTTGGGAAACAAGTTGAAAAAGAAAAGAAACCGGTGTTGATATTCGGCGATTTTAACGATGTAGCCTGGTCACGCACCACAAGCCTTTTCCAGAAAATGAGCGAATTGCTGGATCCTCGGGTTGGCAGGGGCTTTTTTAATACATTATAACGCCAAATACCCGCTATTCCGGTGGCCCCTCGATCATATATTTCATTCCGATCATTTCAGGCTCATCAAAATGAAACGCGGTGATGATATCGGCTCGGATCACTTTCCGATATACATCGAACTTTACCTCGATTACAGCGCTCAGGAACTTCAGGAAGAACCCGATGCGAGTTTGAAGGAAGAAGAATGGATTGATGAAAAAATTGATGACGCCAATCCGGAAAAAATTATCGTAAAGGAATAGTGACTTTGCATATCAGCAGATTTTACTTTTGTCCGGATACGATTTAAAAGTGACCAGCATTCGCTCCGTCCGCTAATAACAACGTGATGAAATTTACGCATGCCGGTTCCGGATAAACTTATACCGTTTGCCAGCGGGTAACGAACCGATAATTTTTTATATATTCCTCTGCTTCAGGATCGGCGTTTCCTGAAATTGCCTTTGAATCAGCGCTATTCGACAACCTGACTTTCCCGGCGCCAAATAATACAATAAGGAATTTTTTCTTTATTAAGTCGCTCAACATTGAAATAGATTGTACAGTTTTCATCTTCTTTATTTTTAAGAGTTAATTTCAGAATCGTTCAGGCGTTTCAGCAGCACCGCGGCATAAGCGCTCATTGAAGTATTCTGAACGATTATTTCAGAGGGAAGTTGCAAAATTGCCGACGTGAAATTCCAGATCGCTTTGATTCCGCAGTTGACAAGGTCTTCCGCCACTTGCTGTGCCACCTGGTTGGGAGTAGTAAGTATCCCGATTTTTACATTCAGCCTTCCGGAGAGGCTAAATAATTTTTCATATCGCAGAACGTGAATGCCGCCAACAGTTTTCCCTGCTTTTTGTTCATCAGTGTCAAAAGCAGCAACAATTTTTAATCCCAGCGACTGGTGTTTCTGGTAAGCCAGCAAAGCTGAACCGAGATTACCGGCGCCAATCAGATAAGCCTCATTTGTGCGGTTAAAGCCCAAAAATTCTTCAAGAGCATGAATAAGTTCATATGTATTGTAACCGACCCGTGGCTTGCCTTTAATTCCTGTATAGGCCAAATCTTTAACTACCTGTGTTGAATCACATTTTAAGTCCCTGCCAATAACAGGCGCCGAAATATTGAGCAGACCTGTTTCTGTAACTTTCTGAAGATAATACAGATAACCGGGCAACCTTTTCAACGTTGGTTCCGGTACTTTTTTTCTGCGACTATTTTCTGAAATTTTCATGCTTTATTCTTTATTCTCAGAATTATTTTCAAATGTAAAGGAAATAATATTAAAGAAATTATTCTTTATAATTTTACGTTACCCTGTTAACTGAAATTTAACCTGAACCATTTCTCAATTGTATTGGGTTTTTATGTTTTTGTTATTGATTAAAATGGCTGCTGCCAATCCTGCCAAAGAAATCACCGAAAGCAACAGATAAAAATTCCGGAAGCCCGGCATACCCGGATCGGCATCGAGAATTCGCCCGGCTACTGAATTAAAGAAAATATCCGGGGTAAAGCCAATAAACGAGACCACGCCAACCGTTGTTCCGGTAACATTTTCATTCACACCCGTTTCTTCGAACAACGCAAAATACACCCCGCGCAATGCATACACTGCCAAGAATGTTAGTAACAAATCTGTTAAAATGAAATAATAAAGTGCAGCCGTTGGAATTAAAAAGAAAAGAAGAAAGTAGCTGAAAACCAGGATGAAAAACGTAGCGCGAATTACTTTTTTTGTTGACAAACGATCGGCAATAAAACCGGCGCCGATGGCGCCAACCGGCCGCAAAAAGCCGGACCACGATACAAACCTTGCAGACTCTACTTCGCCCATTCCCATAACGCGCGATGCATACAAACCATAAAAATCCAATCCTTTATAACCACAATATGCACAAACTACCACCAGTGCAATTAACCAGGTTGCGCGGAAATTCACTACTTGTTTGATTCCTTTCAGCGGATTCCGGTTTAAATCTTCAGCGCGCGTATCCGGAATTAAAAACCAAACCAGCACCCCTGCCGCCAAAGTGCTGAAAATGTAAAGCCAAACTACGGTTTGAAACGCTTTCATGCGCACATCCGGGTCAACCTGTACATCAGCTACCGGCATAAAATGGTTTAATAAAACAACACCCGCCGACGCTACACCGGCCGCTACAAGTCCTCTGCCCCCGTCCAGAAAACCAAATGCCCTGCCCTGGGCAAACCTGCCGCCCCACTCCCTCGTAGCCCGAATCATTGCCGACCAGAAAAAAAGAATGGTAGAAACTCCCCAAAAGCCAAAAATAAAAAACAGGTAATACTGGTTGGGCAATGTTACGAGCCAAACACCTCCAAGCGCGGTTGCTATCAAAGAAAGGCTCATCAGTTTACGTGCCGAAAACCGATCAGCAAACAACCCGCTCGGAAAATACGACAGCATGGCTGTTATTCCGTAAACTGCAATTGCATCGCCTAACTTTGTATTCGTCAGGTTAAAAACCTCGAGCAGGGTTGGCCGGAAAAACCTTGCAATGTGAAATGGCAAAGCAAATATCATTTCGCCGGCAATAACCAATGAAAAAATGATGAACCAATTTTTTCTGTCCGGACTTGTGCGATTTTTCGAATTTTGTTGCATTTCAACTAATGTAACTGTTTTACCGGAGCAATGTTTATACCTTTCAAAGTGAAAATGTTGCCGTACAGGATGAATCGGGGGATGAACTTCCAAAAATGTTATTTACTTTTATAGTAGTTTTTTAATTATCCAAATAAATCATAAAACTAAACTTAACATGAAAAGCAAAATGAAAAATTTCGTTTCCCTCGCTGGCTTTGTTTTTGTTTCCTCAATGGCGCTGATTCAGTTTTCCTGTACACAGCAAAATATTGGAGTTGGCGCAAAGGCCCCATCCGGCGCAGAAATCCTTTTTGATGGTTCGCGCGCCACGCTTGATGAAAAATGGACGTACTGGGAAGGCCCCAGGTTATCGGCTGAACTTCCCATAAAATGGGAAATTGTTCCCGATCCGGTCGATGACGGAACGGTTGTCAGCAGCAATGATTCATCGGCTGTCGGCGGAAAATACGGCACTGCCGATATCGTAACCAAAGAGAAATTCAGGGATTTCAGGTTACACGTTGAATTTTTAATTCCGCAACCAGGCGGAAACAGTGGCGTTTATCTGCAAAACCGGTATGAAATTCAGGTTTTGGATGGCGACAGCACAAAACACGGATTGGGAGCAGTTATCAACGAAACAGAATCTCCTTATTATGCCTATAACGGAATTGGAAAATGGAATGCTTACGATATTAAATTTCGTGCGGCCCGGTTTGAAAACGGAGAGCGAACGGATAAGGCTCTGGTTACCATGGATTTTAATGGTGAAAAAGTGCATGTAAATGTTCCAATTAATCAGGTTTGGGGTGGGCCGTTTTCCGGATTGGACGGTGGCAACGACGAAGGAAAAGGAATCACCGACACACCTGGCGGAATCAAATTGCAGGCCGAAGGTCATAATGTGCTTTACCGAAACATCTGGATAAAAAAACTCGATTTGGAAGAAGCAGATACCGATTTTTAGTCTTCTTTGGTTTGATAACGAAAAGCATAAAAATAAACAGGGGTGAAACGATTTCACCCCTGTTTATTTATGCTTCAGAATTACCTTCACAATAAATATCAGTTAACAACTGCCTGACTTCCTGAACATTCTCTACTTTGTAGCCTGCAATGGTCTTCGCCATTCCAACTTTGACGGTAACCGCGCCATTCGGTATTCCGGAAAACAGGAATTCGTCCGTCCAATCGTCACCAATGGCGAGAATACTTTCGGCCGGGGCATTGTCTAAAACCCGTTGAGCCGCACGACCTTTATTGATTCCGCGGTTTTTAATTTCAATCACTTTGTTTCCTTCCAGTATTTCCAGGTTCAGATTGGTTACCAAACTTGTCAATTCATCTTTCAGTTCAATGGCGCGGTTCGCTCCCAATTCCGGGTCAGATTTGCGGTAGTGCCATACGAGGCTGTAATTTTTTTCCTCGATAAACGAGCCGGGGGTGCGGTCTACATAAAATTCGAGCGATGGCCGGATGTAATCTTTCCAGGCGGAATCAAGTTGTTCAATCATCTGCCAATCACTACCGGCCGGTTTTAACCAAACCCCGTGTTCTACTATCAGTGTATATGGTTTTCCACCGAACCAGTCTTCCATGGTTTCCTTGTCCCTCCCGCTAATGAGCACGACCCGGTTTTTCGGGTTTGAGGCGAGTTTATCAAGAATCCCCAGAAGCTCGTCGTCGGGTTTGGCATGTTTCGGATTGTTTCGGAAACCGGTGAGCGTTCCGTCGTAATCGAGGAAAAAGACCCGATTATTCGATTCGCAGACTTCCGAAATAATTTTCTTTCTCGAAGAAGCTGTAATCTTTTTCGCCAGATAAATTTCTTCATTTTTCCTCACTTGCTCGAGGCTCCGAAAGAAATCGGTGGCCCATTTTTCAACGTCGTATCTTTTTAGCCTCCGCTGAAGGATTGTATTTCGTTCAATCTGTTCTTCCACAGGCATTTCGAGTGCAGTTTTAATAGCTGCGGCAATTTGTGCGCGGTCGTTCGGGTTTATGATCAGGGCCTCGCTCATTTCTTTTGAAGCGCCAGCCATTTCGCTCAGGATCAACACTCCCCGGCCATCGGTTTTCGAAGCGATATATTCTTTGGCCACCAGATTCATTCCATCGCGGATGGGCGTTATTAAAGCAACTTCGCAATTGTTATATAAATCAACGAGGTTTTCAAACGGCATGGAACGGTAAAAATACCAGATGGGCGCCCGGTTTATCGTTGAATATTCTCCGTTGATCCGCCCCACCATTTTATCCACCTCGTTTTTCATTTTCTGATATTGCTCCACGCCAACCCGCGAAGGCACAGCTAAAAGTACCAATGTTACCTTGTCACGGTATTCCGGATATTCTTTCAGAAAATATTCGTAGGCTTCGAGCCTGTTAATCAAACCCTTGGTGTAATCCAGACGATCGATCGACAGAATAAATTTTGATTCGGGGTACAACAGGTAATACCTTTCGAGTTCTTTCCGCACATCTGATTTATCGCGCACCGAACGCTTTTGCGAATCAAGGGCCGCCTGTTGAAACTTCTCATAATCAATTCCCATCGGAAAATTATCGACCTTCACCATTCGCTGGGGTAAGCTAATTTCGTTGATGTTGATATCATAACCCAATAACCGGCGCACCGAGCTCATAAAGTGCCTTTCGTAATCGAAAGTGTGAAATCCCAGCAGGTCGGCGCCCAACATGCCGTTGATAATCTCCATCCGCCACGGAAGTATCCGAAATAACTCGTAAGAAGGAAAGGGAATGTGCAGGAAAAATCCAATGGTAACATTGGGGAAATCGTTCTTTTATCATTTGTGGCAACAGCAGCAAATGGTAGTCGTGTATCCAGATTTTTTGCACCCCTTCTATATTCGCGGCAATTACATCGGCAAATTTTTGGTTCACCTTTTTATAAGCTTCCCAATGTTCTTCTTCATATTTAACAAATTGGGTAAAGTAATGGAAAAGCGGCCAAACCGTTTTATTGCTGAACCCTTCGTAATACAATTCAACTTCTTCTTCCGTTAAATCAACATTGATGCAATCTTCCCTTCCAAGCGCCTTTTGCACCTCCTGCGCCTGTTCTGCAGAAAGCTTTTCCGTGTCTACTCCCGACCATCCAATCCACTGGCTGTTTGATGATTTACTTACTGATTTCATGCCAGTTGCCAGCCCTCCCACACTCGGTGTGACTTCAATATTTTCTTCGGAAATTGAAATTTGCACGGGTAATCTATTCGATATTATTAGAAATCGCTCCATAGTTTTTTATATTTGTTGTCGAAGTAAATTATACGGAAAATAAACCGGAAGTCAAAGAAATAACACAATAAAAACAAGCGTTCAAAAAAATGGATAATCTGGATTATGGAATTGTAGGGAATTGCAGGAGCTCGGCATTGATTTCGAAACGAGGCGCGGTGGAGTGGCTGTGCCTGCCGGTTTTCGATTCACCGTCGGTTTTCGCCTCTCTGCTGGACAATGAAAAAGGTGGAAGTTTCGAAATTATGACCGATGAAACCTACAAATATTCACAACGCTATTTACCAAAAACAAACATTCTTGCTACAAAGGTTTCCAACGGCGCCGATAAGTTTGAGATCATTGATTTCATGCCGCGTTACTATTATCAAAACCGGCGCGACAGTGTTTATTCGCCGCCTGATTTTATCCGCTTCATCAAATGGAAAGCAGGAAAACCTAAATTCAAAATAAAATATAACCCGCAACTGGAATACGCTGAAAAGAAAACAGTAACCCGCGAACATAAGGAATACATAAAAAGTTACACACAAAACGGAACGTACGATTCGCTTTATTTATACACCAATGTGGACAAGGGTAAAGTGATTACCGGCGAAGAAATTACTTTAACCGACAATCTGTTTTTCCTGGTAAGCTATAATCAGAAACTGTTAAAGCAAAGTTTGGAGCGGGCCTATTTAAAGCTACAGAGAACAAAGGTATACTGGCTGAACTGGACCGAAGAAACCCACACATTCAATAAATACAACAATGAAATCCTGCGCAGTGCACTGGTACTGAAATTATTGAGCTACGATAAAACCGGCGCTGTTTTGGCGGCAGCAACCACTTCGTTACCCGAATCGCTGGGAGAAATCCGAAATTGGGATTATCGTTTTTGCTGGCTCCGCGATGCGTCGATGGTGATAAAAGTAATGACCAAACTGGGGCATTGGCGTGTTGCTGCCCGCTTCATGAATTTCATCATCGATATCGTTTCCGACAAAGACGAAAAGATACAAATCATGTACGGCATCAACCGCGAAAAAAACCTGAAAGAACGGATTTTAACCCATCTTTCGGGGTATGCGGACAGTGCGCCGGTGCGGGTAGGCAATGCTGCGTACAAACAAAAGCAACACGATATTTACGGAATCCTGATGGATGTCATTTATCAGCAATTCAACCTGTTCGATGTTTCGCTGCAAAACAGTGAAGAGCTATGGACCATTACCCGCAGTATCGTCCGCGTTGTTGGAAATAACTGGCAAAATCCCGATCGTGGAATCTGGGAAATAAGAACCGAACAGCGTCATTTTACATTTTCAAAATTGTTGTGCTGGGTTGCTGTAGACCGCGCAATAAAGGTGGCTGAATTAATCGATCGGCAGGAATATGTGGAAGAGTGGACAAAACTGCGTAAAAACATTCGTGAAGATATCTTGAAAAATGCGTGGAGCGACAAATTAAAATCATTTACGCAGGCGTATAGTTCCGAAGATTTGGATGCATCGACATTGCTGATGGAATCTTATGGATTTATTGATGCCACTGATGAACGGTATATCAGCACGGTAAAAGCGACTCAAAAAGAATTGTGCCGGGACGGTTTAATGTACCGGTACAAAAACCGGGATGATTTCGGGCTACCAACATCATCGTTTACCATTTGTACTTTTTGGATGATACAAGCGCTTTACCGGATAGGCGAAAAAGAAGAAGCAAAAGCTATTTTCAACCGGCTGCTTTCGTTCAGCAACCACCTTGGAATTTTTAGCGAAGATATTGATTTCGAAACCAAGCGTCTGCTTGGCAATTTTCCGCAGGCATATTCCCATCTGGCTCTGATTGAGACTGCCACGTTATTCTCAGAAGATATTCAATTGAAAGATGAAATCTAGCATTTAGAATCTGAAAAACTTTTCATTTCGAATCCTGTTTAATTTATTAACAAGAAAAATAAACAGGATTATGGCATTTTATCAGTTGGTTACCGAACAAAAAATTCCGGCTGCTCTTGATGAAGTTTGGGAATTTATTTCTTCCCCTCAAAATCTGAAAGTTATTACGCCGGAATATATGGGTTTTGATATTACGTCTAAAAACCTTCCCGAAAAAATGTATCCCGGCATGATAATCAGCTACAAAGTAAGCCCGGTTCTGGGAATAAAAATGAATTGGGTAACTGAAATCACCCAGGTGAAGGACAAGGATTATTTCATTGATGAACAGCGTAGCGGCCCTTATTCCACGTGGCACCACCAGCACAAAATCGAACCGGTTGAAGGTGGTGTGCTGATGACGGATATTGTTTCGTACAAACCACCGTTTGGTTTTCTGGGAAAAGTTGCTAATTCTTTGTTTATAAGAAAACAACTGAAGGAAATTTTCGACTACCGTAAAAAGGCACTTGAAAAGCAGTTTGGAGTTTGGATAGCAGAAGTTTAATTACCTGTAAACATCCTTTCGATGACCGATTCTAATCACTCTTACTGTAAGTACTTCTTCCTGAATATCGTATATAATCCTGTAATTGCCTTGCCTTATCCGATAACCTGACCTTCCTTTCAATTTTTCACATCCACGCGGACGAGGATTTTTGGCAAGTTTAATAATTTTCGATTTTATAGCCAGGTAATCTTTGGGAGGTAAAACTTCTAATTGTTTTATTGCACTACGTAAAATTTTAACTTTATATGTCATTACGTTTTGCTTCTATTTCTTTAAACGCCTCTTCTGCAATGATACCCTCTTCTTTTCCGGATATTGCTTCATCATAAGCTTTTAAATCTTCCAATTCTTCAAGCTTTTTTAAAATTTTCCTGTATTCTTTAACTGGCAAAATAACGCTTACTTTATTTCCTCTGGCATCAGTAATGTATTGTGTTTCCATAATTTACCTATATTATCAACTCCGTTTATGTAACAAATTTAAATATATTTTTCATTGCTGTCTGGTGAAATTAAAAATGAATAACATGAATTATTGCTAATTTGCATCCTGAACCAACGAATCAAAATAAATGATGAAATTGCTGCCCTTATTTGTCCTTTTTATAGTGATCAGTTTATCTGTCTATTCTGCTGATAAAAAGGTAAAACTTATTTATACCGGCGAATCTCCGGTGGTGAAATATGGAGTGAACCGATTGAGTAATCACCTCGAAAATGCCGGCATTACCGTTATAACAAAACAACAGCAGTAAAAACGATTTCGAAATTCGAATTTTAACTTCCGGCGAAAAATTCAAATCCGGAACTTCAGAAATTGTATTCTGATAATAATACGGGAATTGAATCGAATGGATATAAATTAATTTTAGGTCAGCGTTCCGTAAATATCATCAGTAAAAACGACAAAGGTTGTTTGTACGGGATTATGGACTTGATTGAACAACTTGGAAATGAATGTGATTTTACAACCCTGGAAGAAAAGCAGGTAAACCCTGCACTGTCGTTCCGTGCAATAAAATTTAACCTGCCATGGTCGCCTTACCGGCCGGGACCTGCAACTGAAATACACATTGAAACCTGCCGCGATTTAAACTTCTGGGAAGCATTTCTCGATATGATGGTGAAAAACCGTTTTAATGCATTGACACTTTGGAATACCCATCCTTTTCCATTTATGATAAGGACTGAAAATTTTCCAAAAGCAACTCCATTTAACGATGCCGAACTGGAGGAATGGAAAACTTTTTGGAAATCACTGTTCAAAATGGCAAAAGAACGCGGCATTGAAACTTACCTGGTCAACTGGAACATTGTGGTCTCACCCGAATTTGCAGAAAATTACGGTGCAGAAATTCATGACGACCGGTCGGAACTGGTTAAAAAATATACCCGCGAATCGGTAACTCAGGTAATTAATGAATACCCGAATCTCACCGGACTGGGCGTTACCCTGGCCGACTGGATGGGTAACTGGGGTGAAAACAAAATGACGCCAAAAGAAAGGGAAGACTGGATTGAGCAAACATTTGTGGAAGGGATGAAACAAGCCAACCGGAAAATAAAGTTCATTCACAGGGCGGTGCTTGCCGGCGATCCAAAAGAAATGCAACGGGTAATCGACAATGCCGGTTTACCTGACAAAACAATTGTGGAAGTGAAATTTAACTGGTCGCACGGGCACTCCACACCCAACCTTGCAATTACCCATGCCAACGATGAAGGAACAATTATGAGCGATCTGTGGGAACCAAAACCGGATAATTATTTTATCGCGTGGACTATCCGGAACGAGGACTTTTTTGTGCTGCGCTGGGGTGAACCCGATTTTATCCGCAATCACATCGCAACCAACAACCACGATTATGTGGATGGTTATTTTGTAGGTTCCGAAGGATACATCCCTGCAAAAGATTATTCTCAAATTCCCGGCCCTGAAAAAACATGGAATTATGCATTCGAAAAACAGTGGATGTTCTACCATCTGTGGGGCAGGTTGCTTTACAATCCGGATGCTTCGGACAAAACACTGGCCAAAGAAATTACAAACCGGTATAAAAATATCAATCCGGAAAGCCTGTTAAAAGCCTATTCACTTGCATCGCAGGTGCCGTTGGAAATCGCATCGTTTTATAAGGGAACCTGGGATTTTACACTGTACAGCGAAGGATTCCTGGCGCCGTGGCAAAATGGTTTCGATGACAAAAAATCGCCGTTCATTTCCATTGAAGAATTCATCAAACATGAAACACTCGAACCCGCTTATTTAAGTATCAGCGAATATTGTAAACTTAAAAATGAAGGTCAACCGATTGCTGATACATATACCACTCCGCCGGAACTGGCGCTGAAAGTAAATGAAAACTGCACCAATGCACTGGCCATTATTGAAAAACTGCGCTTACCGGGCAATTCCCCAACATTGGATTCGGAACTGGATGATTTGGCAACCTGGTGCCAGCTTGGCTATTATTTTGCTGACAAACTGGAAGCAGGTGTTGCCCTTGAAATGTACAATCTTACAGGAAACCGCCAGCATAAACAGCAGGCCATTGAATTTGCAGAAAAGGGATTTACCCATTGGAAAAATGTTGTTGCGTTAACTGCCGGTCGATACAAGTCAATGCCTTATGTAAGCTTTGGTCACCATGAACCCCGCTGGCCGGATTTCGATAACTTTCACTGGTCGGAATTCCTGGATGATGTTAAAGCAGATATCGATTACATAAAAAATCAAAACTAAATCATGAAAAAAAATTTATTGCTCCTTTCGTTGATTTCAGCTATTTGGGTAAGCTGCTCAGTACCCTCTCCAAACGGATGTTTCCCCGAAGACAAACTGCCGGATTATATTACACCGCTCACTGATTTTGGACAACGTTCTGAATGGTCGCTGGATGGCACAAAAGTATTTTTTGTTGACAGCGCCGGTGGCGATGCCTGGATGGTGGATATCAAAACAAAAAAGCCGGTAAAAATTACAAAACCTGAATATCGGCCGGAAGGGCACGGATACTACCGGATAGTAATGATGGCAAACGGTGATTTGCTGCTCACCTGTGGCCCTGAGCGACACACCCTTTATTTTCAGGTACTGGATAAAAGCCTGAAAAATCCGCCGGTAACTATTGATGAACCGGTGGATGAAGGTCCTGCTGTTTCGCGTAAGAACATGAAAATTGCCTGGACACCCCATCAAAAAGAAATATGGATAGCCGACATTGTTTATGAAAACAATGTTCCTGCGTTCAAAAACAAAAAGAAAATCGTGGACAATACCAATGTGGTTGTGGATGGTGTAAAATACGAAGACATTCTCGAACCGCAGAATTTCAGGCCGCCGGAGGAGAACGAACTGATTTGGTCGCAATATGGGAACGACGAACGCGGAGTTTTTACAAGCGAAACAATGGGCGTAAATTTGCAAACCGGCAAATTCGTCAACTACTCGAAAGCACCCGGGCAATACGACGAGCCGGAAGGAATTTTCCCTGATGGAGAATATACACTGATCGAATGTGACCGGCACGAACGAAAAGGGACAAGCCATATCGATATTTACAAACTGAAACTCGATGGTACCGGCAAAAATTTCGAACGGCTCACTTATTTCAGCAATGTGGAAGGTTACCGCTCTTCAAACCCTGTTGTGCGCGATGACGGTAAAATGATGGCATTCCAGGCATCGGTTTCAGGATCGGCTGCGGGTGCAGGTTGCGGGATTTACCTGTTCGATTTCGAAAAATTCAATCGCGAAAAGAACTTACCCTCCGAAAATTAATTTTTAGCTTTGACTTTTAATTGAACAGAAACTGAAGGAGAAAAAAATGAGTAACCAGCCGCTGGCAGAACGATTGCGCCCGAAAACCCTGGAGGATTACATCGGGCAGGAACATTTGGTGGGGAAAAATGCGGTGTTGCGAAAAATGATTGAATCGGGCAACCTGTCGTCACTGATTTTATGGGGCCCCCCGGGAGTCGGAAAAACCACACTGGCGAGGATTATCGCCAATACACTGGAACGGCCGTTTCACAGTTTAAGCGCTATTAATTCGGGAGTAAAGGATATCCGCGAAGTAATTGAAAAAGCAAGAAAGCAACAGTTCTTTAACCGTCCTAATCCAATACTGTTTATCGACGAAATTCACCGGTTCAGCAAATCTCAGCAGGACTCGCTGCTGGGCGCTGTGGAAGACGGAACAATAACACTAATTGGCGCTACAACCGAAAACCCGTCGTTTGAGGTCATCTCCCCGCTCCTTTCACGTTGTCAGGTGTATATTCTGAAATCTCTCGATAAAAAGGATTTATTGAAGATAGTTGATTTGGCATTAACAAAAGACACTGAACTGAAATCAAAAAAAATTAAAGTTAAGGAGGATCAGGCGCTGTTACGTTATTCCGGTGGCGATGCCCGAAAATTGTTGAATGTGCTGGAACTGGTTGCGATTTCCGAAGAAGGTGAAAAAATTGAAATTACAAACGAAAAAGTAACTGATCGCCTGCAGAAGAACCTGGCTCTTTACGATAAAAAAGGCGAAATGCACTACGACATCATTTCGGCTTTTATCAAAAGTGTAAGGGGCAGCGATCCCGATGCCGCGGTATATTGGCTCGCACGAATGATTGAAGGTGGCGAAGATGTGAAATTTATTGCCCGGCGACTGCTGATTCTGGCTGCTGAAGATATTGGTCTTGCCAATCCAAATGCACTTCTGCTCGCACAGGGAACTTTTGATGCAGTGCACCAGATTGGATATCCCGAAGCACGGATTATTCTTTCGGAATGCACCATATATCTTGCTACTTCACCTAAAAGCAATTCGGCTTATATGGCCATTGATGAGGCGCTGGCGTTGGTAAAAAAAACAGGTGATTTACCAGTTCCGCTTAATATTCGAAATGCTCCAACCAAACTGATGAAAGAAATTGGTTACGGAAAAGACTACAAATACGCCCACTCGTATGAAGGCAATTTTGCCGTGCAGGATTTCCTTCCGGAAGAGATAAAAAAACAACGGCTTTATCATCCGCAAAACAATCAACAGGAACAGAAAATTCTGGAACGGCTGAAAATGTGGTGGGGGAAAAGATTTTAATAGCCAGTTCGAATTGAAGATACGAGATGAATCGTGATCTTACCCAATCCGGGGCAACATGTTTATTATTTTGAATTTGCCTTCTCTTTTAAAATGCTGCACCCATAAAAAATCACCGGATGAAATAAATTCAACCGATGATTCTCTGTTCGGGATTGAGGCTTTTAGCTTCATCCTTTTGAAAGCCGGAAGCCGGGGAACCCGCAGCTATTTTAAACTAAAATATTTTTACAATATTCCACACATTTTTTCACTTCCTGCTGAGCAGTTGAATCTTCCGGAACCGGATATTCCAGTTCAATATCGAAGTAGATAGGCCAGTTTTTGTCCTGAACCAGCTTCAGCATGTCAGCAATCGGTGTATCACCTTGTCCCCAAGGCATGTTGGTATTGGGCGGATTGCCGTTTTTACCGGTTTTATCTTTTGTATGAATACTGAAAATCCGGTCGTGCAGTTTCTCAATGATTTGATTCGGATGATTGCCGGTTGCGCCAAAATAATGGCCGGCATCAAAATTCAGCATATTATTAGGTGAATAAGCCAGGAATTTTTCGAAGCTGAAACTTGGATCGCCGGGCTGTAAATGATTGTGGTAAATGGCATACATGTTATGTTTTTCAGCAAATTTTCCCAAACGCTGGCAGGCTTCTTCGCCAATTTCATTTGTAATTCCCTTTGCGCCCAAAACTTTGGCAGCTTTAAAAGCATAATCAATTTCTTCGTCGCTCCAGTCGGCAGGCGCAAACTTCACAATGTGAATGCCTACACCGGCTTTATCGTACATTTTGCGCAGTTTTTTGTATTTATCCATCGAAACCGACAAGCGCCAGTTGCGTTGCTTTTCCTGCGCAATTTCTGCTTTTTTTCGATAATCTTCACGTTCCGCATCTGAAAGTGTTGCACCTCTTGGCGGACGTGGCGGTGAAGGTGGGAGCCCTGCATATTCTTCTGCCACGTTCCCCATCAACTCGATTGAACTGATCCCTGCATCCACACAATAATTTAAAATATCTTCGGCGCTACTTGGCATGCTTCGCCAACTGTATGTAATGGCGCCAACTTGCACGCCGCCAAATTTTGAATCCGGTTTTTTGGCTGCAGACATCACGCTACCAAAAACCGAAGGTGTGAATGAAAGCGCGGCGGCCGCTGTTGCGGCAGATCCAATAAACTTCCGGCGCGAAATGCCGGTGCCTGAATTTAATTTTTTATCCATAATTTTTGAATTGTTGATTTAAGCGGATTAAAAATAGCGGTTTTATTTGGAAATGTGGGCGCCGCGATGAAAAAGTAAGTTAATACTATGAATTTCTTTTTTGACATCCCGCTGGAAGGCACAAAAAAACCGGCCTGATAAAAGCCGGTTTATTTGTATAATGAAGTTAAACTATTTTTCTTCTTTCGATTCACCTTCCGAAGACTTATCATCTTCTTTTTCTTCTTTGGTCTTCTTTTCTTTCAGATCTTCGGCCGGTTTTGCTTCAGCTTCTGCAACCGGCGTTTTCTTTTCTTCAGCAGCTTTTTCGGCTGTTGAAGCTTCCGGTTTTTCTACTTTTTTCTCCTCTTTCGTCGCTTCTGCTTTTGGCTTTTCGGTTTTCGCGGTTGTTGCGGTAGTTTCCGATTTTTTGCTGCCAGCCCGGCGCGAACGTCGGCGTTTTGGTTTTGCAGCTTCTTCTTTTGCCGCCAGCATTGCTTCATTGTAATCCACCAGTTCGATGATACACATTTCTGCGTTATCGCCCAAACGATTACCGGTGCGCAAAATACGAGTGTAGCCGCCCGGACGTTCCATCACCTTTTCTGCTACATCCCTGAACAATTCAGAAACGGCATTTTTATCCTGCAGATAGCTAAATACAACCCTTCGCGAGTGAGTTGTATCGTTTTTTGCTTTTGTAATCAGCGGCTCCACATATGTACGCAATGCTTTTGCTTTCGCAAGAGTGGTAGTAATTCTCTTATGTTCGATGAGAGAACTGGCCATATTTGATAGCAATGCTTTGCGGTGTGCGCTGGTACGGCTTAAATGATTAAAATTCTTATTGTGTCTCATTGCCTTTATTCCTTATCCAGTTTATACTTTGAAATATCCATTCCAAAACTCAATCCCATATTATCGAGAAGGTCGTCGAGCTCGGTAAGGGATTTCTTGCCGAAATTCCTGAATTTCAGCAAATCGTTGCGGTTGTATGTTACCAAATCGCCAAGTGTGTCTACATCGGCAGCTTTCAAACAGTTCAACGCCCTTACTGAAAGATCTAAATCGACCAGTTTTGTTTTAAGAAGTTGGCGCATATGCAGCACTTCTTCATCAAATTCTTCGTTTGCAAATTTCTCGTCGGTATCGAGCGTGATTTTTTCGTCGGAGAAAAGCATGAAATGATAAATCAGAATTTTTGCTGCCTCTTTCAGCGCATCTTTCGGTTGAATCGAACCATCGGTTGTGATATCGAGAATCAGCTTTTCATAGTCTGTTTTCTGTTCAACACGATAATTTTCAACTGCATATTTAACCCTTCTTATCGGAGTATAAATGGAGTCGATAGGAATAATTCCGAATTCAGAATCTACCGGTTTATTTTCCGAAGCCGGCACATAACCGCGGCCTTTGCTAATATTCAGTTCCATCTGAATCTTAACATCGGGTTCCATGCGGCAAATCACCAGTTCGGGGTTTAATACCCTGAAACCAGTCATAAATTTATTGATATCACCAGCTTTAAATTCTTCCTGTCCGGAAATTGAAACCGTAACTTTTTCGTTGTCGAAATCTTCCACCTCATTTTTAAACCGAATCTGTTTCAGGTTGAGGATGATATCAGTTACGTCTTCGATAACCCCTTTAATCGTAGAAAATTCATGGTCGACACCTTCGATTTTAACAGTAGTAATTGCATATCCTTCCAACGATGATAACAGAATCCGACGCAATGCATTACCCATTGTAATACCATATCCTGGTTCCAACGGACGAAATTCAAATTTTCCGAATTTATCATCGGATTCTAACATTATCACCTTGTCAGGCTTTTGGAATGCTAATATTGCCATAATAACCTTAGTAAATTTTTTATTTTGAATACAACTCTACGATAAGTTGTTCTTTGATGTTTTCAGGTATTTCTTCGCGTTCAGGGCGGTTCAGGAATTTTCCGGCCATTTTATCGCCGTCCCATTCCAGCCATTCGTAACGTGAACCCCGGCGCGAATGCAATGAGTCTGTAATTTCTTCCATCGATTTCGATTTTTCCCTTACGGCAACAATATCGCCTGGTTTTACCAGGAACGACGGAATATTTACCACTTGTCCGTTAATTGTAATATGTTTGTGAGTAACAAACTGACGAGCTGCAGCCCGTGTTTTTGCAATACCTAACCTGAAAACTACATTGTCGAGCCGCGATTCAAGCAACTGCAACAATACTTCGCCGGTCACTCCCTTGGCAGATGTTGCCTTTTCGAAGAGGTTGCGAAATTGTTTTTCCAACACACCGTAGGTATATTTTGCTTTTTGTTTTTCTTTTAACTGCTGCCCGTATTCGGATTTTTTTCTCCTTTTGGAAGCCATTCCGTGCATTCCCGGAGGATAGTTTTTATGTTCAAAAACTTTATCTGGGCCGAAAATTGGTTCACCGAATTTACGGGCAATTTTAGATTTTGGTCCTCTGTATCTAGCCATTACCTTTTTGTTTTAAAAATTAAACACGCCTTCTTTTCGACGGCCTGCATCCATTATGCGGAAGCGGAGTAACATCTACAATTTCAGTCACCTGCAATCCAATAGTTGACAGCGCCCTAATTGCTGATTCTCGTCCGTTGCCCGGTCCTTTAACAAAAACTTTCACTTTTCGCAGTCCCAGGTCATAAGCTGTTTTCGCACATTCCTGTGAGGCTACCTGTGCAGCATAAGGTGTGTTCTTTTTTGAACCACGAAATCCTTTTTTACCGGCCGACGACCAGGAGATAACTTCTCCGTTCATGTTCGTCAGCGTAACAATAATGTTATTAAAAGAGGAGTGTACATGCGCCATTCCATTGGCTTCCACGTTAACAACCCTTTTTCTGCTTGCTCCTGTCTTTTTTGCCATAATTCAAATTCCTTATTTAGTGGCCATTTTTTTATTGGCAACAGTTTTACGCTTTCCTTTACGTGTACGGGCATTGTTCTTGGTACTTTGTCCCCTGACCGGAAGACCGATACGATGACGGATTCCACGGTAACAACCAATGTCCATCAAACGTTTAATACTCATCTGAACTTCTGAACGCAATTCGCCTTCAACTTTGAAATTGTCGCCGATTACTTTACGGATAGCTGCAAACTGATCGTCGCTCCAATCTTTCACTTTAATATCTCTGTCGACGCCTGCTTTGCCAAGAATCGTGTTTGCCCTGCTGCGGCCTATGCCATAAACGTATGTGAGGGCAATCTCACCTCTTTTATTATCTGGAATATCAACACCTACTATTCGTGCCATTTCATTATTTTTATCAGATTAACCTTACCCCTGACGTTGTTTGAATTTGGGATTCTTTTTATTAATCACATATAAGCGACCTTTCCTGCGTACAATTTTGCAGTCGGAACTGCGCTTTTTTACCGAAACTCGAGTTTTCATTATTCAATAATTCTTTAGTTTTTATATCTGAATGTAATTCTTCCTTTAGTTAAATCGTAAGGTGACATTTCGACCTTCACTTTGTCGCCGGGTAAAATTTTGATGTAATGCATCCGCATTTTACCCGAGATGTGGGCCGTAATTACGTGCCCGTTTTCCAATTCAACCCGAAACATTGCATTTGACAATGCTTCTACAATTGTTCCATCTTGTTCAATAGAAGGCTGTTTTGCCATAAAATTCCAATTTTTCCCTTTTTTATCCTAAAGTTAGTTTGCCGTTTTTCTTTTTATACTTTTATTTTAAGCGCTACAAAGATAACAGCTATTTTCCACTCAGTAACAATAAATTAAAAATTCACTCGCAATGTCCAGTGCATCCATTAAATTCCACCTCCTGCACGGCCTTTTACGCGGCCTCCTTTCATCAGCCCGTCATAGTGCCTCATAAGCAGGTGGCTTTCGATTTGCTGCAACGTGTCCAAAACTACTCCCACCAGAATCAATAACGATGTTCCGCCATAGAAATAGGCAAACGAACGGTTAATCCCGATGATCATGGCAAAAGCCGGAAGTATGGTAACAAAACCAAGAAATATTGATCCCGGTAATGTAATTCTCGACATGATTGTATCGAGAAACTCGACAGTGCGCTTCCCAGGTTTGACTCCGGGAATAAAACCGCCGTTCTTTTTCATGTCTTCCGCCATTTGCGTAGGATTGATGGTAATTGCAGTGTAAAAATAAGTAAATGCAACCACCAGCAAAAACTGTGTAAAGTTGTACCAGAAACCTGTCATGTTTGATAACGCAGCCGCAACACCATTTAGGTTTTCTGAATGAGCAACTCCAACAATAGTAATGGGTACCATCATTATTGCCTGGGCAAAAATAATGGGCATAACACCCGCAGCATTCACTTTTAAAGGAATGTACTGACGTACTCCACCGTATTGTTTGTTACCGACAATTCGTTTTGCATACTGCACCGGAATTCTCCTCGTCCCCTGGACCAAAAGAATGGATGCCATAAACACCACGAAAAGTATAACAAACTCAACAATGAACATAACAAGCCCCCCTCCCTGCTGGTTTATCCGGGAAGCAAATTCCTGAACAACTGCCTGCGGGAGACGGGCAATAATACCAATCATAATGATAAGCGAAATACCGTTACCGATTCCCCGATCGGTAATTCGTTCGCCTAACCACATAACAAACATCGAACCTGCTGTTAGTATAATTACCGAAGAAAATGTAAACATTGCTCCTTTCATAGCAAAGGCTGTTTCCGGCAACTGCATGTGCAGGTTAGTTAAATATGCCGGTGACTGGAATATCAGAATTATCACTGTTAAATAGCGGGTAATCTGATTAATCTTCCTTCTTCCTGACTCTCCCTCCTTCTGCAACCTCTGGAAATAGGGAACTGCTATACCAAGTAACTGGATAACAATTGAGGCAGAAATATACGGCATAATACCTAAAGCGAAAATTGAAGCCTGGGAGAATGCCCCGCCCGAAAACATATCGATTAAGCCCAACAATCCGTCAGAAGTCTGGTTCTTCAGGTTTTGAAGTTGTGCCGGATCGACACCGGGAAGAGAAACAAAAGACCCTAACCTGTAGATCAGCAAAAAGAACAATGTTGTACCAATGCGTATTCTAAGGTCTTCAATCTTGTATATATTCTTTAGGGTTTCTATAAATCGTTTCATTACAGCTTACAGTATTTCAGTGGTTCCTTCTAATTTTTCGATTGCTTCCCTGGCCGTTTTTGAAAAAGCGTGGGCCTTTACATCGAGTTTTTTGCTCAACGAACCGCCGCCAAGAACTTTTATTTTATCGTTTTTGGAAGCTATACCTGCATCAACCAGAGTTGCCAAATCGATGGCTGACAAGTTCCTTTTTTCGGACAGGCCTTGTAACACGTCGAGGTTGATTGCTTTGTATTCAACCCTGTTCATGTTTTTAAATCCTGATTTTGGAACCACACGCTGCAGCGGCATTTGTCCGCCTTCAAAACCGACTTTCCTGGAATATCCTGATCTCGATTTCTGGCCTTTGTGGCCGCGGGTTGCCGTACCTGCCTTTCCTGAGCCCTGTCCTCTTCCTATTCTTTTTCGGTCTTTGGTAGAACCTGATGCAGGTTTTAAGTTACTCAAATTCATAATTTTCACTTATTTGAAATATTTTATACTTCTTCTATGGTAATTAAATGCCTCATTTTATTTACCATACCAATAATCTGAGGAGTAGCTTCGTGTTCCACGGTCTGTTGTAAATTTCTCAGTCCGAGCGCCTCCAAAGTTGCCTTTTGGCGTTTTGTAGAACCAATGCTACTTTTCACCTGTGTAATTTTAATCTTAGCCATAACTGGATTATCCTTTAAATACTTTTTCCAATGAAACACCTCTTTGATCGGCAACTGCGTATGCATCTCTCAGTTCGAGCAAAGCCTCCATGGTTGCTTTAACCAGGTTATGCGGGTTTGAAGAACCTTTTGATTTTGCCAGAATATCTTTGATTCCAACGCTTTCAAGGACTGCACGCATTGCACCTCCGGCCTTCACACCGGTTCCTGAGGATGCAGGCTTCAGCAAGACGTTTGCACCGCCGTAACGGGCTGTTTGTTCGTGTGGAATGGTATCGTTAATAACCGGTATTTTCACCAGGTTCTTTTTAGCTGCTTCAACTCCTTTTGAAATAGCAGTAGTTACTTCGCTGGCTTTTCCGAGGCCCCATCCTACAATACCGTCTTCGTTACCTACAACAACGATGGCTGAGAAACTAAATGTACGACCACCTTTTGTAACTTTTGTAACACGGTTAATGGCTACCAACCTGTCTTTTAAGTCGAGGTCGCTTGTTTTTACTTTATTACTTAATGTCGCCATAATTTTTTAGAATTTAAGGCCGCCTTCTCGGGCAGCATCAGCTAATTGTTTAACTCTACCATGGTACAAATAACCACCCCTGTCGAATACAATTTCTGTAATTCCGGCAGCTTTTGCTTTTTCTGCAATGAGTTTACCAACCATTGCTGCTTTTTCAATTTTCGTTACTTCTTTCGAAGCGATATCTTTTTCTTTTGAAGAGGCAGCCAGCAGAGTTGTTTCGTTTAAGTCGTCGATTAATTGAGCGTAAATCTGTTTATTACTTCTAAAAACGCTCATCCGCGGACGTTCAGCTGTTCCGGAAACTATTTTCCGAACCCGCTTTCTTATTCTGTTTCGCCTTTCGAATTTTGTTAATGACATAATTCCTAATGTTTCAAAAATTATTTAGATGCGGCTTTACCAGCTTTACGCCTCAGTGATTCGCCCACAAACTTCACTCCCTTACCTTTATATGGTTCCGGTTTACGGAACGAACGGATTTTTGCCGCTACCTGCCCAACCAGTTGTTTATCGATGCTACGCAACGTAATAACCGGGTTGCTTCTTTTGTCTGATTTCGCTTCCACCGTCACCTCTGACGGTAATTGCAGATATGTATGGTGTGCATACCCCAAAACCAGGTCGAGTACATTATTAGGCAGTAACTCTGCCCGATAACCAACGCCTACCAGTTCGAGTTTTATTTCATACCCTTTGGTTACACCTACCACCATATTGTTTACCAGGGCGCGGTACAGTCCATGCAACGATTTATGGCGTTTTGTTTCGCCGGTCCTGGTAAAACTGATACTACCGTCTTCTCTGGCAATTTCAATTTCTGGACTCACCTGTTGCGACAATTCTCCAAGAGGACCTTTTACACTAACGACATTTTCGTCGCTCACTGTTATTTCTACTCCTGATGGTATTTTTATGGGTAAATTACCTATTCTTGACATGACTGTTTCTCCTTTTAATAAACGTAACACAATACTTCGCCACCAATTTTCTGCTCGCGGGCTTCTTTATCGGTGATTATACCTTTCGAAGTTGAAATGATTGCCACACCCAAACCGTTTAATACCCGCGGTATATCGGTGCCGTTGCAATACTGGCGTAATCCCGGCTTGCTGATACGTTCTAAACCTTTTATTGCAGACACTTTTGTATCAGGGTGATACTTCAGTGCAATTTTAATATTTCCCTGGTGCCCGACTTCGTCTTCAAACTTGTAATTCAGGATGTAACCTTTTTCTTTAAGAATTTTGGTCATTCCTTTTTTCAGGTTTGAAGCAGGGATATCAACCACCCGGTGTTTTGCAAGAATGGCATTGCGCACTCTTGTCAAATAATCTGCTATTGGATCTGTTACTTTACTCATTTTTCGATGTTTATGCGATTACCAACTAGCTTTTTTAACACCTGGAATTAAACCGGCAGAAGCCATTTCCCTAAAATTGATCCTGCTGATACCGAACTGTCTCATATATCCTTTCGGTCTTCCGGTAAGTTTGCAACGGTTGTGCAAACGTACCACCGATGAATTTTTCGGCAGTTTCTGTAACGCTTCCCAATCGCCTTCGGCTTTCAACCTGGCCCTTTTCTCGGCATATTTTTCAACTAGTTTTGCCCTTTTTCTTTCACGGGCTTTCATTGATTCCTTGGCCATAGCTTAATTCTTTTTTACATTTTTAAATGGCAAACCCATTCCCTTCAACAATGCGAAACCTTCTTCATCGGTTGCTGCCGAAGTAACGAACGTAATGTTCATTCCATTCAGTTTGCTTACTTTATCCAAAACTATTTCCGGGAATATTATTTGTTCCGGCACACCCAGCGTATAATTTCCACGGCCATCCATTTTGCTTTCGATTCCGCGAAAATCGCGAATACGCGGCAAGGCCACTGAAATCAAACGGTCGAGAAATTCGAACATGCGATCGCGGCGTAATGTTACCCGTACACCGATTGGCATTTTTTTCCTCAACTTGAAGTTGGAGATATCTTTTTTCGACATTGTCTGCACTGCTTTCTGCCCCGTAATCATTGTCATTTCCTGAGTGGCAACTTCAATGATTTTTTTATCGGCAATTGCAGCACCTACACCCTGATTCAGAATAATTTTCTCCAGCTTCGGAACCTGCATTACGGAACTATAGTTGAATTCCTTTTTTAAAGAAGGAATCACTTCTTCCTGATATTTCTTTTTAAGAACTGGTACGTATGCCATTACTTAATCTCCTCTCCGCTTTTTTTGGAATAACGAACTAATTTACCTTTATCATTCAATTTCCTGTCAATGCGCGTTGGTTTTCCTGATTTTGGATCGACGAGCATAAGGTTGGAAATATGTATTGACGACTCCTGCTCGATGATGCCTCCCTGCGGGCTTTTCGCATTGGGTTTGGTATGCTTTTTTATCAGGTTAACCCCTTCGACGATAGCCCTGTCCTTTTTCCGGATTACTTCGAGAACACGACCTTTCTGGCCTTTGTTGTTCCCTGTAATAACGATTACAGTGTCGCCTTTTTTGATGTGTAATTTTTTCTGCATTTTTCAGCTTTTAACAATTTACAGTACTTCTGGCGCCAGGGAAATAATTTTCATATTCTTATCCCTTAATTCCCGCGCCACCGGTCCGAAAATACGGGTTCCCCGCATTTCGCCTACGTTATTTAACAGCACAACAGCATTATCGTCGAAACGGATATAAGAGCCGTCGGTGCGACGAACTTCTTTTCTGGTTCGAACAACAATAGCCCTGGACACGGAGCCTTTTTTTACTTCACTGCCAGGTATTGCACTTTTTACCGATACCACAACAGTATCGCCCAATGAAGCGTAACGTTTCCTGGTTCCGCCAAGTACACGGATACAGAGAACTTCTTTGGCCCCACTGTTATCGGCAACTGAACATCTTGATTCTTGTTGTATCATGATTACTTAGCTCTTTCAATTATTTCAACTAATCTCCAACATTTGGATTTACTTAGCGGACGTGTTTCCATGATCTTAACCAAGTCGCCAATGTTGCAGTCATTTTTCTCGTCGTGGACATGGAATTTTGTTGTCTTGTTCACGAACTTACCATACATCGGGTGCTTTACTTTACGTTTTTCAGCAACCACAATGGTTTTGTTCATTTTGTTGCTAACAACAACCCCGATTCTTTCCTTTCTGAGATTTCTTACTTTATTTTCTTCCATCGCTGAATTAATTCTGATTTTCGTTTAATTCCCTCTGACGAAGAACCGTTTTTAACCTGGCTATGTTCTTTTTGGCTTCCTTTAATTTCAGCGGATTTTCCAATGGAGAAACAGCGTGGTTTAATCGAAGGCGAACCAGATTTTCTTTTTCAACCTGTACTTTTTCGACGATTTCTTTGGTCGTCAATTCCTTAATTTCAGATGTTTTCATAATCTTTCACCTTTTTTTATTCTTCGACATAATCGCGCCTGACTACAAACTTTGTTGATACCGGCAATTTTTGAGCTGCCAAACGCAATGCTTCTTTTGCCAGTGCAAAGGGTACGCCGTCGGCCTCTATAATTATCCGCCCGGGCGTAACCGGGGCAACAAATGCTTCAGGAGCCCCCTTACCTTTACCCATACGTACTTCTGCGGGTTTTTTGGTAATTGGTTTATCGGGGAATATCCGAATCCAAATTTGACCCTGACGCTGCATGTGACGGGTTACCGCAACCCTGGCAGCTTCGATCTGCCGGCCGGTAATCCACGCCTGTTCCAACGTTTTTATTCCAAATGAACCAAATGCCAATTGATTGCCTCGTTGGGCATCGCCCTTCATCCGGCCTTTCTGTACTCTTCTGAATTTTACCTTTTTTGGCTGTAACATTCTTTTTTCTGCTTATGAGTGTTAAACCGCTATTTTCTTCTTCTGCCTCGGCCACCGCCTCCTGATCTACCACCGGCTGCACGGGCTTGTTTTTGCCCGACATTTGGTGAAAGGTCGCGATTTCCGTAAACCATTCCTTTACATATCCAGACTTTAACTCCGATAAGTCCGGTTTTGGTCAATGCTTCCGCCAATGCGTAATCGATGTCGGCGCGAAGGGTATGTAATGGTGTACGACCGTCTTTGTACATTTCTGAACGTGCCATTTCGGCGCCGTTTAAACGACCTGATACCAATACTTTTATACCTTCGGCCCCCATACGCATAGTTGAAGCAATGGCCATTTTCACAGCCCTGCGGTATGCAATTTTCCCCTCGATTTGCCGTGCGATGTTTGTAGCAACAAGCTTGGCGTCGAGTTCCGGGCGTTTGATCTCGAAAATGTTGATTTGTACCTCTTTGTTGGTAATTTTCTTCAACTCTTCTTTGAGTTTGTCAACTTCCTGTCCGCCTTTACCAATAATAATACCTGGGCGTGAAGTATGAACAGTGATGGTGATAAGTTTCAAGGTACGTTCGATTACGATTCTTGAAATACTGGCTTTTGCCAGACGAGCGTTCAGGTATTCCCTGATCGTGTGGTCTTCCACCAGTTTATCACCATAATTGTCGCCTCCGAACCAGTTTGAGTCCCATCCTTTGATGAACCCCAAACGATTTGCAATTGGATTTACTTTTTGTCCCATGTACTACGAATTAAGATTTTCTTCAACAACACTTTCTTTCTGGTCCACGTAAATAGTAACATGGTTTGAGCGTTTCCTGATGCGGTGGGCACGGCCCTGGGGAGCCGGACGTAACCTCTTCAGGATTCGGCCTGAATCAACCATGATTGTCTTTACGTAAAGTTCGCTTTCCTCTAATCGAACTCCTTCGTTTTTAGCCTGCCAGTTGGCAATGGCTGAAAGGAGGAGTTTTTCTACCCTGCCCGATGCTTCTTTTGATGAAAATTTTAAAACATCGAGTGCTTTATTCACCTCCATGCCGCGGATCATATCAGCTACAAGCCTCATTTTTCTTGGAGATGTAGGGCAATTTTTTAAAACAGCATAATATTGTTGTTTTTTTTCTTCTTTTCTTTTCTCAGCTGCTAGTCTTTTCCTGGCACCCATTCTCTTTACTTTTTAATTTTTAATGCTTTTATGCCTATCTCTTTTTACCAGCATGCCCCCTGAATGTACGGGTAGGTGCAAATTCTCCTAAACGGTGACCTACCATGTTTTCAGTAATGTAAACCGGAATAAATTTATTTCCGTTATGTACTGCAATTGTATGTCCTACAAAATCAGGAGATATAACTGATGCCCTGGCCCATGTTTTAATCACCGATTTTCTTCCTGACTCATTCATGGCCAGTACTTTACTTTCAATATTATAATCGATGAAAGGACCTTTTTTTAACGAACGACTCATAATTACTCCTTTTTAACTATTTTTTCCTACGTTCTACAATATACCTGCTGGAAGCTTTTTTCTTTGAACGGGTTTTGTACCCTTTCGCCAGAACACCTTTACGTGAACGCGGGTGTCCTCCTGAAGCACGGCCTTCGCCACCACCCATTGGGTGATCGACCGGGTTCATAACTACGCCACGCACGCGGGGCCTTCTTCCCAACCACCTTGAACGACCGGCTTTACCCGATTTTTCGAGGTTGTGTTCTGTATTTCCAACAGTACCTACTGTAGCTTTGCAGGTAGTTAGTACCATACGAGATTCGCCTGAAGGTAATTTCAAAATTGCATATTTACCTTCACGAGAGGTCAATTGCGCATAAGCGCCTGCACTACGAGCCATAACGCCACCCTGCCCGGGATGGAGCTCAATGTTGTGAACCAATGTACCCAGAGGTATTTCGGCCAGGGGGAGAGTATTTCCAATTTCAGGTTCAACGCCGGAACCGCTTTTAACCGTTTGGCCAACTTGCAACCCGTTAGGCGCAACGATGTACCGCTTTTCGCCGTCTTCATAGTTTAGAAGCGCAATTCTCGCGGACCGGTTTGGGTCGTACTGAATGGAATCGACAACAGCTGCTATACCATTTTTATCGCGTTTAAAATCGATAATCCGGTATTTGCGTTTGTGTCCCCCACCTTTATACCTCATTGTCATGCGGCCCTGGTTGTTTCTCCCGCCAGTTTTCCGCAGGGGCTCCAACAATGATTTCTCAGGTGTAGATGCAGTAATGGTATCAAAAGCACCGATAATTTTGTGCCTCTGACCCGGAGTTACTGGTTTTAATTTTCTTACTGCCATTTTTATTTATACTATATATTACTATAAAAATCAATTGTGTCTCCTTCAGCCAATGTGATGATGGCTTTTTTAAAGGAGCCTGTTTTTCCGGTTATAATTCCCGATTTTGTATACCTTGACTTTTGTTTGCCTCCGAATATCATGGTATTCACAGATTCGACCTCAACGTTGTAAAGGCTTTCAACCGCTGCTTTAATTTGCGGTTTGCTGGCATTTTTATCGACGATAAACCCGTAACGGTTAAACCGTTCCGACTGTGCGGTCATTTTCTCTGTTACCAATGGTTTTACTAGAATATCCATTTCTTAATCGACTTAAAGTTTAAATGCTTCTTCAATTTTCTTCACCGAACCTTCAAGAAGAACAATTGCTTTTGCGTTCATTACCTGATAAGTGCTTAGCTCAGAAGCAGTTACAACTGCCACGTCCTGTAAATTTCTGGAGGACAAATATATATTATTATTTTCGACCGGTAAAACGAAAAGTGACTTTTTATCAGCAATTTGCAGATTGCTTTTCAGGTTCACCATTTCCTTTGTTTTCGGTGCGTCAATGTTAAAATCTTCGATTACCAGGATATTGTTCTCTTTTGCTTTGTATGTGAGCGCGGATTTACGGGCCAGTTGTTTCACTTTTTTATTCAGTTTAAACCCGTAATTTCTTGGGCGCGGCCCAAAAACAGTGCCACCACCGCGGAAAACCGGCGATTTGATGCTACCGGCACGTGCTGTACCGGTACCTTTTTGCCTTTTAATTTTTCGGGTGCTGCCTGCAACTTCCGAACGCTCTTTCGCTTTGTGCGTCCCTTGCCGACTGTTTGCCAAATATTGTTTTACATCGAGATAAATGGCATGGTCGCTGGGTTCGATACCGAAAATACCGTCATTTAGCGTGACTTTCCTTCCGGTTTCTTTTCCTTCTTTATTCAGTACACTTAGTTCCATTGTTTCCTAATAATTAAATATGAACCTTTGGCGCCAGGCACCGAACCTTTCACCACAATAACATTCTTTTCAGGAATAACTTTCAAAACCAGCAGGTTTTCGATGGTTACATTTTCACCACCGGTCCTTCCGGCCATTCTCATTCCTTTAAACACACGGCTTGGCCATGAAGAAGCACCAATAGATCCCGGAGCTCTCATCCGGTTGTGTTGCCCGTGGGTTGCGTCGTTCACTCCGCGGAAATTATGCCGCTTAACAACTCCCTGGAAACCTTTCCCTTTCGATACTCCCACAACATCAACATAATCCAGCTCGTGAAAAATGTCGACGGTAACTTCATTTCCAAGCTCGAACTCTTCCTGGAAAGTGTTATGAAATTCCACTACTTTGCGCTTTGGTGTTGTACCAGCTTTTTTGAAATGCCCGAACTCAGCTTTCGAAGTATTTTTTTCCTTCTTATCGTCCCAGGCAAGCTGTAGCGCGTCGTAGCCTTCTTTTTCGGCGGTTTTAACCTGCGTAACAATACAGGGTCCGGCCTCAATCACAGTGCATGGGATATTTTTCCCCTCAACACTGAATACGGATGTCATTCCGATTTTTTTTCCAATAATTCCAGCCATTTTTCGACTACTTTTTAATTATCAAACTTTAATTTCTACTTCAACGCCACTGGGCAATTCCAGCTTCATCAGGGCGTCGATTGTTTTTGCGGTTGAGCTGTAAATGTCGATCAATCGTTTGTATGAAGACAATTGAAACTGCTCGCGTGATTTTTTATTCACGAATGTTGAACGTAAAACGGTGAAAACCCGGCGATGAGTCGGAAGTGGAATTGGTCCACTTACCACAGCCCCGGTAGTTTTTACAGTTTTAACGATCTTCTCAGCCGACTTGTCAACAAGGTTGTGATCGTACGATTTCAGCTTTATCCTGATCTTTTGGCTCATAATGAGAAAACTGTTAAAATAGTTTATAATAAATCAACTCTTCCTTGCACATTTTCCAATACTTTTTCTGCCAACTGGCGCGGTACTTCCTGATAATGGCTGAACTCCATGGAAGAAGTAGCCCTTCCGGAAGAAAGTGTGCGCAACACGGTAACGTATCCGAACTGTTCAGACAGCGGCACTTTTGCTTCAATCACCCGTGCATTGCCTTTGGTTTGCATACCGGCAATATCGCCCCGCCTGCGGTTCAGGTCGCCAATAATATCGCCCATGTATTCTTCGGGTGTAACAATTTCCAGCTTCATAATTGGCTCCAGCAGTTTCGGGGCAGCCTTCGAAGCTGCATGCCGGAATGCCTGTTTCGCACAAATTTCAAATGAAAGCTGGTCGGAGTCAACTGCGTGATAAGAACCGTCGAGCAGTGTAACTTTCAGGCTGTCGACAGGGAATCCGGCCAACGGACCGTTTGACATGGCTTCGCCAAAACCTTTCTGTACCGACGGGATGTATTCGCGCGGGATGTTTCCGCCCTTAACCTGATCGACGAACTGCAAACCAGCTTCTCCGTCTACCGAAGGTTCAATCTTCACCACAATGTCGGCAAATTTACCACGTCCGCCGGTTTGCTTTTTAAATACTTCGCGCAATTCAACCGGCTGGCTGAGTGCTTCCTTATATGCCACCTGCGGCGCTCCCTGGTTGCATTCCACCTTAAATTCGCGCCTCAGGCGATCGATAATAATTTCAAGGTGAAGTTCTCCCATTCCGCGGATAACCGTTTGACCTGAATCAGGATCGGTTTGGACCTGGAAAGTTGGATCTTCTTCCGCCAGTTTAGACAGTCCGTTCGACAACCGATCCACATCTTTTTGCGATTTCGGTTCAACCGCAATACCGATTACAGGTTCCGGAAAATCCATGCTTTCCAGAACGATCGGATGTTTTGTGTCACAAAGTGTGTCGCCGGTGCGAATATCTTTAAAACCTACGGCAGCACAAATGTCCCCCGCTTCTATAAAATCTTTTGGATTTTGTTTGTTGGAATGCATCTGGTACAGGCGCGAAATGCGTTCTTTTTTGCCTGTACGCGTATTCAGCACTTGCGAACCGGCGTCAATTTTTCCGGAATATACACGCATATAAGCCAAACGACCAACAAACGGGTCGGTAGCAATTTTAAATGCCAGCGCTGTCAACGGTTCGTCAACATCTGCCGTACGCAGAATTTCCTTGTCATTATCCGGATTTATTCCTGTTACCTGTCCTTTGTCGAGCGGACTGGGCAAAAAGGCACAGACTGAATCGAGGAGGCGTTGAACCCCTTTATTTTTAAATGCCGATCCGCACATCATTGGTATGATAACACCTTCGATTGTCGCTCTGCGGATAACGGCGATCATTTCTTCTTTTGTAATTGATTCCGGGTCTTCGAAGTAACGTTCCAGCAATTCATCATCGACTTCGGCAATCGATTCCACCAGTTTACCTCTCCATTCTTTGGCCAGCTCTAGTAAGTCTTCGGGAATATCTTCGAGGCTGTAGTTGGTTCCCATGGTTTCATCGTCGAACCAGCGAACGGCCTTCATTTCAATTAAATCGATAACGCCTGCAAAATGTTCTTCGGCGCCGATAGGAATTTGAATCGGCACAGGGTTGGCGCCCAGTTTTTCTTTAACTTCATTGTAAACATTAAAGAAATCGGCGCCCTGCCGGTCCATTTTATTCACAAATGCAATACGGGGAACTCCGTACTTTTCCGCCTGGCGCCATACGGTTTCCGACTGCGCCTCTACTCCGCCTACTGCACAGAAAAGGGCAACTGTTCCATCGAGAACTCTCAGGGAACGTTCTACTTCAACTGTGAAATCGACGTGTCCGGGAGTATCAATGATATTAATTTTGTGGTTAACATCTTTGTAATTCCAAAACGTTGTGGTAGCTGCAGAAGTAATGGTAATTCCCCTCTCCTGTTCCTGCTCCATCCAGTCCATGGTTGCAGCGCCTTCATGCACTTCTCCGATGCGGTGGGTTAAACCGGTGTAGAACAAAACACGTTCTGTGACCGTTGTTTTACCGGCATCGATGTGCGCCATAATACCAATATTTCTTGTATTTTTCAGATCTTGTTTAGCCATACCAAATTTCCAATACCAATTTTCTAATCCAAATTTTTATCTAAACCACTTTCTAAACTAAAATCTGAAATGTGCGAATGCACGGTTTGCTTCGGCCATACGGTGAATGTCCTCTTTCTTTTTATAAGCCCCGCCTTCTTCGTTATAAGCAGCTACAATTTCGGCAGCCAGCTTATCGGCCATGGATTTACCCGAACGTTTCCGGGCAAACATAATCAGGAATTTAATACTGATAGAAGTTTTCCTTTCGGGCCTGATTTCCATCGGAACCTGAAAAGTAGCTCCACCAACACGGCGGCTCTTAACTTCAACTGCGGGGGTGACATTTTCCAATGCTTTTTTCCAGACTTCCAGTGGCGAAAGTTCAGTTTCCTTAACTCTTTTCTCCACCAATTCGAGGGTGTCGTAGAAGATGGAATAAGCAACAGACTTTTTCCCATCTCTCATTAAATCATTGACAAACCGGGTTACCAAAACGTCGTTAAACTTCGGGTCCGGCAATAAAAGTCGCTTCTTCGGTTTTGATTTTCTCATTTCATTACTTTTGTGTTATTTAAATTGGTTGCCCTTGGGCGGCCTTCAGCTTTTCTCCGAAAGACAATTAAAAGAAAAATTTACTCAACCAAACCACTTAAAATAACGTGTTGTTACAACTTTATATAAATGTTTATTTTTTCGGTTTTTTAGCTCCGTATTTTGAGCGGCGCTGCAAACGGCCTTCTACACCGGCAGTATCGAGCGCTCCGCGAATCAGGTGATAACGCACACCCGGTAAGTCTTTTACCCTGCCGCCACGTACCAGTACAATTGAATGTTCCTGTAAATTGTGACCTTCTCCGGGAATGTAGGCATTCACTTCTTTACCATTAGTTAACCTGACCCTGGCCACTTTACGCATGGCAGAGTTCGGTTTTTTAGGCGTTGTGGTGTATACACGTACACAAACCCCGCGGCGTTGCGGGCAAGAATCAAGGGCGGGAGATTTACTTTTCTCCACCTTGTGTTGTCTTCCTTTCCTCACTAACTGTTGAATCGTTGGCATAAATACCTGTTTTATATTTAATTAATTAATGCTTCCAAAAACGGACTGCAAAAGTATGCAAAAATCATTAAAATCAAAGCGTTTACGAAGGAAAATGCATGACACCCCCTTCAAAACGGCACGCAAAAGTAGTAATTTTGAAGAAACGACAATACGTTTGAATTTTTTTTTTCGAAAAGTTAGAATTGAAGTAACCTGCTGTTTGTGCCAATCCCCGGCTGAAAAAATCGGGCGGCTATCCAAACTATGATTTTATGCGCTCACGCCACAGGGCTTTTAACGGATGGAAAATCCGTTGAATTAATTTCAGATCATCGGTGATGATTTCGGCTTTGCCCGTAAGCAGGTTTTGCATGGTTAAATTTTGGCCGTAGTTGGTAACCAGGCCATCCGGAAAAACAACCTCTACCATATAGAAGTTATTTTCGGGAACCAATGAAACGTTGCTGACCCTCCCGCGAACCAGGCCGTATTGCATGTATGGATAATTGTCAAACTTCACATTCACATTCAAATCATTCCGTACTTTCCCTGATCCACGTACCGGTAATTCGACCCGCCCAATCAGTTTTCCAACATTTTCCGGGACCACCGTAAAAACATTGTCGCCCTCCTTCACATTTTGATTCACGCTCCAAAACTTATTGAATGTGACCGTTCCTTCAATTGGCGAGCGCATCAAAAAAGTCAGTTCCCAGTTGCTGATTTCGCTTTTCAGGTTGTTGAATTTTTCCCGCAGTTCGGCCTGATGGCGGTTTTTGAGGTCATCATACGTTTTATTTATATCAATAATTTCCGCTTCAAGTTTACTGATGTCGATTTGCTTTTGGGCGAGTTCCGATCGGATCCGGTTCAGCTCCGACTCTTTGCCCAGCATTTCCGATTCGGCTTTTTCCAGATCGACCGTTGAAATTACTTCGTCTTTAATCAACCGTTGCTGGCGTTCGAAATTCCGCTTTCGGATTTCGTATTCCTTTGCGACGGCATTTTTCTGTTGTTCCAGCCGGTCGTAATGGATTTGAGCCATCTTCTCCTGTTGTTCCAAGGCATGCAGTTTTTGCCGGTAATAATCCTGCTGCGTAAAAACCAGCAACTCGTCGTACTTTGTCAGAAATTCGGAATAATATTCCTGAATAGTTCCCAATTGCAAATTTTTATCGAAAGAAACTGCAGGCACAAAATCGAGCGCATTAAAACGGGGTTGCACCGAATCGATGATTGCTTCCAGTTTTAGCATGTCGCTATAGTTGGCCGGGTTTTCTATGAGTGCAATCAACTGTCTGCGGGAAACCGGCTGGTTATCGTCTACAAACAGCAAATCGATTTTACCGGTTGTTCGCGCAACAATAGTGGCTGGCGGATTTTCGGTAGTTACGATAATTTTCGAACGAAGAATATCAGGATAATTAAAAATGAAACTGAAAACAATAATCAGCGTAATTACGCCAACAAACATCAGCGTACCGTAGCGCACAATCCAGGAAGGAACTCCCCCCAAAATTTCCTGCACTTCGCCGGAACGGATCCCGATGGGGGAAACCTTTCGAGATTTTCCTTTTGGCGCCTGATGTTCCTTTTTTCGATTCATATTTAGCTTGTCAAATGGTGAAATTGTCAAATGGTGAAATTGTCAAATGGTGAAATTGTTGCTAATATTTTAATTTCTCGTTTGTATAATTAATTAGGTGAAAGATTTCTTTTCGAATTTCTTCCAGTTTTTCTGTAAATTCTTTTTCAATGTTTAATTCAATTAATCTTCTTTTAGCAGATTTTCGTAACCAATCGCCAGTTTCTTCCAAAGATCCTAAACTGATACGATAAAATCTAATTTTGTCTTTTTTTGAATATCTTCCAAAACCTTCTGCGACATTTGCAGAAATCGAATCTGCGGCTCTTACGAATTGCTTTCCTATTGTATCTTTCAAAAAGTAATCCCATAATAAAACCATATTCCAAACTTCATTTGAAAAATCAAATGATTTATTGTACGCACTGATTTTTTCAATTGTCAAATAATTCCGTTCCATGAATATATAATTGATTGTGAAATCGCATTGTTGTGAAATGGTGAAACTGTTGTATTGTAAAACTTCATTTTGTGAAACCGCAATTTTTCAATTTTCCAATTTATCAGTTTTTTAACTACCCAATTCCAACTGATTTTTCACCAGTTCGTAATATTTTCCCTTTTTGCCGATCAGTTCGTCATGTTTGCCGCGTTCAACAATCTCGCCTTTTTCAAGCACTACAATCTGGTCGGCATTTTTCACCGTACTCAACCGGTGCGCTACCACCACAACAGTTTTGCCTTTCGAAAATTGCGCCATATTCTCCATAATCAACCGTTCGTTATTGGCATCGAGTGCGTTGGTTGCCTCATCGAAAAACAGGTACACCGGGTTTTTATATATGGCCCGTGCAATTAAAATACGCTGTTTCTGTCCCTGGCTCAACCCCACTCCTTCCTGTCCGATTTTAGTGTTGTAGCTCAACGGCAGCGATTCAATAAAATCCTGAATATTTGCCATTTTCACTGCATGCAGCAAACGCTGTTCATCCACTTCATTTTCATTTACCACGATATTTCGCACAACACTGTCGGAGAAAATAAACCCATCCTGCATAACCACGCCGCATTTGTCGCGCCACAATTTCGGAGAGATGTTGGCCAAACGCATACCTCCCACTTTTATGTCGCCATCTACCGGCGGATAAAATCCAAGCAATAATTTGATGAGCGTTGTTTTTCCGCTTCCACTCGTCCCTACAATCGCAGTAGTTTTGTACTCCGGGATTTCCAGATCGATGTTATTCAACACCCTGGGCGAACGCGGTCCTTCGTATTGAAACACCAGGCCAGCCACTGAAATATTTTTTGTGGCCGGAAGATTTTTCACGTATGCAGCCGAATCCTCCACTTCATTTTTTTTATCATGAACTTCGGCCAGCCGTTCCATGCTTATTTTGGCATCCTGTGCCTGGTGCATGAACCGGATGAGCTGTTTCAGCGGTGTGTTCAATTGTCCCAATATAAATTGTATAGCCAGCATCATACCGAGGGTCAGTTCACCGTGAACAACCGCCGTAGCCGAAATAATGATAATGATGATGTTCTTGGTTTCATTAATAAACACCGAGCCGGCATCCTGGTACTGTTCCAGCGAAAGACTTTTCACGCTCACCTTAAACAAGCCGGCCTGTACGCGCTCCCACTCCCACCGCTTTTCCTTTTCGTAGTTGTTCAACTTGATTTCCTGCATCCCGTTGATGATCTGAATAAGTTTGCTCTGATTTTCGGAAAGTTTGGTAAATCGCTTGTAATCGAGTTCGCGGCGGCGGTGCATAAAAATATATACCCACACAAAATACAATGCTGACCCGATGATAAAAATCAGAAAAATTTTCAGGCTGTATATTAATAGTACAACCGAGAAAATCACGAGGCTGAACATGGAAAACAGGATTCCGATAGATTGCGCTGTCAGGAACCGTTCGATGCGTGAATGATCGTCGATGCGCTGAAGGATGTCGCCAATCATTTTGGAATCGAAGAAACCGAGCGGCAGTTTCATCAGTTTGATCAGGAAATCGGAGATAATGGAAATATTGATGCGCGTGCTGATGTGGAGCAAAATCCAGGAACGGATGAATTCAATCGACATTTTACTGATTAGCAAAAACAACTGGGCCAGCAACACGAGATAGATGAACCCGACGTCCTGGTTGTTGATGCCGATATCGACCACACTTTGGGTAAGGAACGGCATGATGAGCAAAATAATACTGCCGAGAAAAAATCCGAGCAACAATTGCCCAACCAGTTTATGGTAAGGTTTGAGGTAATTGAGTACAAACCGGAAACCGGTGCGGCTAACCTGCTCGTCCTTGTCCTGATAAAATTCCGGAGAAGGTTGCAGCAACAGGCAGATTCCTTTTTCTTCGCCTTCTTTTACGGTGGCCAACCAGTGCTGTTTGAACTCTTCTTCGCTGTATTCCAGATGTCCAAAAGCAGGATCCGAAACATGCACTTTTCCTTTTCTGAATTTATATACCACCACAAAATGCGACTGATCCCAGTGAACCACGCACGGCAGCGGCGCCTCGCGTTTTAACTGTTCGAAAGTAACGCGCACCCCCATCGAACGCATGCCGATGGCTTCGGCGGCATCGCTGATTCCGAGTAGCGAAACCCCTTCGCGGGTGATGTATGATTTTTCGCGCAGAAATTCAGTGGTGAAATGTTTCCCGTAATATTTTGCCACCATCCGCAAGCAGGTTGGCCCGCAGTCCATTGCATCGTATTGGCGAAAAAACGGGAATTTCGGCATCGTTCAGATTTTTGGCGCCCAAGATAGAAAAAAATGAGGGAAGATGGAAGAAGCGGTTAGCGGTTGTCAGGTTGATTCTGTTGGTCAATCACGCTTCAGGCGGTATTGGCCGTTTTTCTGCCGACGCTGTCAATTTTTGATTAACAAAAGGAACATTCACGTTGTTGTAAGTGTAAAATGCAGGTTATGAATACAAAATATCATCCGGTTGATCCTGATTATTTCGATATGATTGAAGCGGAAATGGAGAAAAACAAATTTTCAACAGTCGATTTTTTTGGAGAGGACGATCAATTGTCGCGAGCCAAAGGTGTGCCTGACAGAATAGACACGAACAGTAGAAATGAAGATCATTTATTGTTGAAATCGGGCAGAAAAATCCGCCTCGACAGAATCATCGCACTCAATGGCAAACCGGGGCCGGCCTACGATGAATACGACAGTTATGCCAATGCCTGTCTCGATTGTATGGGTGGAATGGAAGATTAATCACAGGAAAGGCGGTAAAGAAATCGATTTTTAATCCGCCTGATCTTCATCATTTTTCGTCAACCGGTTGGCTTCAATGTAAATGCGTTTGATCTCGGGGTACGAATTTCGGATGGCATTCTCAAGGCGTTTGATGGTATCGGAAAGTTCAGTGCTGTTGAGTTGCCGGATAAACTGTACATCGAGAGCCAGCAATACATCATTGGGCGCCATGTGCATGGTCAGCGGACGGTTCAGGGTTTCCACATTTTTGTCCTTTTTTACCAATTCCATAATATCGTCGACAATGTACGACTGCACACTTTCGCCAATAAGCAAATTTCGGCTTTCGATGGTTAGCAGCACGGCGGCAAATGCCAGCAACAATCCAATAAGAATGGAAGCAACGCCATCGGCGATCGGCAGATTGAAATAACTGCCCGCAAATACTCCTGCCGCAGCTATCAGAAGCCCGCCCAGCGCTGCGCCATCTTCAAAAATCACAACAAACAGGGTGGGATCTTTGCTGATCCGCACGCGGTTAAAAAACCGCCCTTTTAATCCTTTGTTTTTATTCAGGTTACGCACCGCAATCACAAATGATGTACCTTCAAACACAAAGGCGCCACCAAGAACGGCGTAATTCCACACGATGTTGGTCATTTCTTCAGGGTGCTGAATGTGTTTAATGCCTTCGTAAATGGACATGCCTCCTCCCAAACCAAAAATGAGAATGGCAACAATAAGCGACCAGAAGTAAATTTCCTGTCCGTAACCAAAAGGATGTGCTTTGTTGGGCGGCTTTTTACTGCGGCGAATTCCCAGCAATAAAAGCAACTGGTTGACGGAATCAACCGTGCTGTGAATTCCTTCGGACAACATTGCCGAACTGCCTGTGAAAGCGGCGGCAACGAATTTCAATATCGCGATGCCAATGTTGGCCGAAAGTGCTCCGTAAACAGTGATGTTTGAGTGTGCCATGTGGTGTTATTTCGGAGCCTGCTGCTCCTTTTGTTATATTGAAACAATTTTCGAGTGCTGAAGTTCGTGGTTGCCTCCAACAGTGCTTTTTGTATTGAGTATTGCGCTGAAAACGATATTGGTAGCGACAACGTTGTTCATCTGAAGAAAATGTCTTTATTCTTTCCCCACCATTCGTATGTTAACGAAATGTTGCAAATAGAATTCAAATTCTTTTCCGTAACTTGAATACGCTGGTTATGAAATAATAATCATCCGATAATCTGTCAATAAAAACCTAAAACTTACCTGTCATGAAAAAATTAATTACAATTTCGTTTGCAGTTTTTATGGTATTATCTGTTTTTAGTCAAAAAACCAGTTTAAATAATGGCCTGGATGAGAAGTTAACTTATGCCAAGGGACTTTTTAAACGGAATTTTGGCCCCGAACCATTAAGGTATGAGTTCCAAAATCGGAAACATCTTCAAAATCCCCAAATGAAAAGCGCAGGTATTGTTAAACCGCGCCTTGACAGCGCAATTAATGTGGCTTCAGACAAAGAGGAATTTATGTACGATGAGAATGGACATATGATACGTGATAGCTATTTTGAATGGAATGGGACTAGCTGGGATATCGAGGAAAAAATGGAATACACCTGGGATGTGAATGGGAAGGTAATACTCAGCAACAATTATTCCTGGGATTATAATCACTGGATAAATGATTACAAAAATGAATATTCTTACAATCCCGACGGAAACCTGCTGACGATTGCTGCTTATTTTTGGGAAAACGATCAATGGCTAAAACAATATAAATATGAGTACACTTTTGACAGCGCAGGAAATAAAACGCAGTTCATTTTTTACTTCGGAACCGGACTTCCTCATGATACACTCATTGAGGTATCCAGAATTCAATATAGTTACGACTCAAGCCGGAATTTGGTGCGGGCTACTTCATTTCAAATGATCGGAAATCAATTGAATAAAACAAGCAAAATGGAGCCGGTTTATGGCGAAAGTGGTAAAGTTGTTGCGCTTACTGACTCCATTTTGGATAACGAAACCGACGAATGGGTATACGATTGGAGAGAAGAATATGATTATGACATCGTTGGTAATAAGGTACAATCCAACTCTTATCAAAACGGTTTAAATGCCAGTTCCCGTGAACAATGGATTTACGATGACTTTGGCAACATGACAGAACATACTTTTTTCTTTTCCGATTGGGAAACAGGGGCATTAATACCCATTTCGAAAGAAGTTTATGCTTACGACAACAACTATTCTTTTGACGATTTGATTGTGCCTTTTTATATCGTAATTCCGGAGGATAATGAACAAACGCCGGATATGGAGATGATGTTCAACCATAAACTAATAAACATCACTTACTACGAGAATGATGATGAAAATGGGACTGGCTTGAAGGAAATAGCCAATTATCAACTTTACTATTCGGAACAGAACATTTCGGGTATTCGGGAAAATGTTTCAGAAAATAGTGTCATTTTGTATCCCAACCCGGCGCAGAACCAGATTGTTTTTCAGCTCGGTGCAGCAAATAAACCGTTTAATGTTGTTCTGTTCGATATCGGGGGTAAAGTAGTTTTTAACCAGTTTGTTGAAAATAACAAACCGACATCCATCGGATTTTTAAATGATGGACTTTATTTCTATCGTTTAACCGAAAACGGGAAAACCTATTCAGGAAAATTGTTGTTGAAAAAAAGTGTTGGCGGAACCACTTTTTAATGCATTTATACACTCATTATTAATTTGCCAAGCCCTTCTGTGCCAGTGAGCGCAGCCTCCCGCTGAAAACGATTTGAGTGAACTGCGTATCGATTACTTACAAATAAATTCCGAAAATAGGTTTGAAGAATTATTCTTTTTCGTTAATGACGACAGTTTCCTCATCGGATGAATAAGCCGAAAAATAACCCAGCGCACCATTCGAAAAATTGGAGGTGGGATTTGCAGGCGCTGCCGACCCCGGATTTGTAGTGGCGACATCATCGAAAGTGCGGTAAAAATCGAATGCGCCTTTATCGAGCGAAATGAGTTCTACTTTTGCTACGCTCCCGTTGTTAAAAACCGTTCCCCGCAATGTTAACTGCACTTCTTTTCCTTCTACGTAATCGTCGGTAAACAGGATTAAATTTCCGGCGTCGGTTCTTAACCTTCCGTTTTTGTATACGTTCACCCGGTAATAATTGCTTTCGTCGGGCGGGTCTTTGAAATAAAGTAACAAATAATAGCCGTCGTCGAAAAAAGATTTGCCTTCCTCATAAAAATATTCCAGTTTTTCGATTTCTACTGCCGGCCTCAGCGTTGAACTGGCTGTATACACTTCACTATCCGATTCCACGGTCAATTTGTACGTCCGGCCGGTGTCGGGCGCCACCCTCTCGTGCATGTAAAAGCCTGGTTCTTTTTCCTTAAGTTCAAACCGGCGCCCGGAATCGTCTTCCAGAACCACGTTCGCCCCCGAAACAGTTTGTAATTCCGAAGCGCCAAAATAAGCGCCGGTTTTAGTAATTTTCACCTCCACGTCGCCTGGCTTATCGGTTAGGTTGGCTTCAATCACAGTGTTCGGGTTCACATCATTAAGGTTGATGTCGATTACTTTTTCACAACCGAAAAGTGCCATAAGAAAGGGGAATAGTATGTACTTTAATTTCGTCATCGGTCATTTATAATTTGTCATCGGTCATTTATAATTTGTTATCGGTCATTTATAATTTGTTATCGGTCATCGGTCAATAGTCACTGGTCACTGGTCATTCGTTCTCCCACGCGGATACCTTCAAACCAACTTTTCACTTCCGGCTTCCCGCTTCCGGCTTCACACTTTAAAACTTAAATTTATAACTCACCGATGGTATCGCCCTGAATAACGAAACCTGCACCGCTTCTGTTACATTGGGATTGTCTTCATTTTGCCGGAATTCGATAAAATATGCATTTTCCCGGGCATACGCATTGTAAACCGAGAAATTCCAGCTTGATTCAAATTTACCGGTTTTCCTGCGAATCCAGGTCAGGCCTATATCAAGCCGGTGATAATCGGGCATCCGGTAGCCATTGCGTTCGGTATAGTATCCTACGGTTTGACCCTCAATTTCGTATTTCCCGCTGGGGAAAGTCACTGCGTTTCCGGTGTAATAAATCCATGTGGCCGATAATTTCAGCCTGCTGTTGATGTCGAACAAACCGACCACCGAAATATCGTGCCGCCGGTCGTGACGTGCGGGAAACGGATTGCCGTTGTTTATTTTATCGAACTGCCGCATGGTTTTCGACAAGGTGTAACTGACCCAGCCATTCAGCCGGCCGTAATTTTTCCGGACCAGAAATTCAGAGCCATAAGCCCAGCCGTGGCCAAAAACCAGTTCCGCTTCCACCGTTGAATTGAACATGAGCTGAGCCCCGTTTTTGTAATCGATTTGATTGAGCAGGTTTTTATAATACACTTCAACCGATGTTTCAAATTTGTTGTTGTTGAAATTGCGGAAATAACCAAGCGATACCTGGTCGGCAATCTGTGGTTTTACATTGTTACTGCTCGGCAGCCACAAATCGGTTGGGGTGGTTGTGGTTGAATTCGACAACAAATGCAAAAACTGGTAAATGCGGTTGTAGCTTGCTTTAACCGAGCTTTCGCCGTTGATGCTGTAAGTTCATAGCGAGGCGTGGTTCCAGTCCGCCCTGCGTTTTTACAAATTCAAAACTGTTTTTTTCAAAAGTTTTTGTCAATTCGCCGTTTTCATCGAATTCATAAAATTCGCCGGGGCCAATGTTGCTGAACAATGCCAGCCGTAAACCGTAATATAGTTTCAGCTTTTCCGAAATGCTCTGGTTATTCGACAAATAGGCAGCCCATTCCAGTGCTTTCCGCTCGGTTATATCCCGCGAATTGAAGGATACTTCATCTTCAATTTTTATTTTACCGGGTAAAATGGAATGATAAATTGCATTCCCGCCAAACTTCACCGTGTTTTGTGAATTGATGTACCACGAAAAATCCTGTTTCAGGTTTAAATCGTGAATTTCCGAACGGATGGCAATATCCAGGCCCCGCGATATATCGATTTGATATGAATAATTACTGAAAATCAGGGAGCTGTTCGAAAATACTTTTTCGCTGAAAACATGGTTCCATCGCAGGGTTCCGGTAACGCTTCCCCAGTCGAAACCAAATTCTTTCTTATATCCGAAGTTGTCGCGGCCAATGTAGCCGGAAAGAAACACCCGGTTTTGGTTATTAAGTTTGTAGTTGGTTTTCAGGTTTAAATCATAAAAATAGAGGTGCGTATTTTGAAGGTCTTCGTCGCCCGAGAGTTTCAGGAACAGATCGGCATAAGTGCGCCGGCCGCTGAGAATAAACGAGCTTTCATCTTTTTTCAGGGGCCCTTCAATGGTCAGGTTTGAGGAAATCAGCCCAAGGTTTCCGGTGGCGCCGAAATCCTTTAAATTTCCTTCTTTCATCTGAATATCGAGCACCGAGGATGCGCGGCCGCCAAATTCAGCAGGAATGGAACCCTTCATCAGGTTGGCGTTTCGAATCGCTTCGGAGTTAAAAACCGAGAAAAATCCAAGCAAATGCGATGCATTGTACACCGGCGCTTCATCGAGCAAAATCAGGTTTTGATCGATTCCTCCGCCCCGGACATAAAACCCGGAATTTCCTTCCCCTGCAGGTTTTACACCGGGTGTCAGCTGAATGGTTTTGAGAATGTCCTGTTCGCCAAAAATAACCGGAATACTTTCGATTTGTTTCGGCACCATCGTAACGTTTCCCATCTCCATCGATGTCACGTTTTTGTCGGCGCGCTCGCCGGTAACCATAATACTTCCAATTTCAACCGACTGCTCATCCAATTCCGCATCAATCCGTTTGTTTTCCTCTAAAACGATGTTGGTTGTATAATTTTTATAGCCGATAAACCGGAACCGGAGGGTGTAATTTCCATGCGGCAAGGTAAGCGAATAAAAGCCGTAGGTATTTGAAACCGCACCTGTATTTGGCAGCCCTTCCACCACCACCGAAGCTCCGGTAAGGCTTTCGCCGGTGGCTGCATCGGTAATGGTGCCGCTAACTGTAAATTTTATTTGTGCAGTTACCGGATAATGAATAAATAAAATCAGGGCAAAAATCAGGCTTATTCGGAACATCTTCTTTTTTAACAGGCACCAAAAATAAAAATAATATTCGGCTTATTCATAAACCATATAAAAAGGGTAAAGGCACACATGCGCCAGATAAGCTGATGGCTTTTTAGCGTTTTGTTATTCATTTTCTGATTCGTTGTCAGACGCCGGTGCTTTGTGCTCCGGTTGAGTTAACACCAGTCACAATTTGAACGGCTGAAAACCTGCATCAAATCTGGTTCGTGTTTTTTCCAATGATAACGGTGGAAGGTGTTTCGGGTTGATGTGTGTTTAAAAAGCTTTCTGTATCGCGTAGCGTGGTGGTAAAAATCTGCTGGCCGGATTGCGAAATGCGGCTTAAAACCTGGACGGTTGTTGCCGGATCGGTTCCATTCGCAGTTAGTTCGCGGCTTAATTCTGCCAGGCAATTCAATCCCATGTATATAATAACTGGTGAACCGGAATCAAGGACTTTCAAAACTGAATCAAGTCCCGGAAAACCATTTTCGTTTTTTTGTCCGGTGTAAAAAAGCACCTGGCTGTTTTTGCCCCGTTCAGTCAGTGGTACCGAGCACAGCGATGCACCTGCAATTCCGGCAGTAATTCCGGGAATGATTTCATAATTAAGGCCGTGCTGTTTGCAAAAACGGATTTCCTCGGCTCCGCGGCCAAAAATCATCGGATCACCGACTTTTAACCGAACTACTTTCTTATTTTTTCCCGCCCAGTATAAAAATTCACGATGGATTTCAGCTTGCCTTTTTACCTGGTTTTGGCCATCCTTATTCCATTTTCCGACGTACTTTTTTACTGCGCCTGTTTTTGCCAGTTCCAGCACCTCGCCACCCATCAATGCATCGTATAAAACCACGTCGGCCTCTTTCAGCCGTTTTTGTGCTTTTACCGTCAGAAGTTCCGGATCGCCAGGGCCTGCCCCAACTATTGAAATTAAATGCGATAGATCCATTCCTGCCATTCTGTTAGGTAATCCATCGGACTGGGATACTCAAACCGGTAACCCAACCGTTGAACCAGTTTTTCGCTGTTAACAATCTTGTATTTCTCCGGGACATTAACAAATTCGGGTGCCGGCAACTCGCTGATTTCAGCTGCTTTGGTATAAAATTCCTTTTTTGTCGGGTGCCCGGGACAGCAGGCGTTGAACACTTCGCCCCAGGCCTGTTTTTCGACAATTTGAATCAGTATGTTAATGGCATCTTTGCGATGTATCAAATTTACAGGGGAACCGCCGGGCACATCTTTTTTTCCCGTTAAAAACCGCGCAGGATTCCGGTCGAACCCAATCAGGCCGCCAAAACGCACCACTGTTGTCTGAACTTCGGGAAGTTCCTGCAATAATTTCTCGGCTTTCAGTATTGCCTTTCCGTTTGGTTTCGACGGATTTTCCGCATCGGCTTCCCGCACCACTTCGTTTGCCGGTTCATAAACAGAAGTTGATGAAATAAAAATCACACGCTTTACATGCGTTTTCCGGATGAGTTGAATGATCTGATTGATCTGTTTCGGATAAATATCCTCAATATTTTCGATTCGTTTTGGCGGAATAGAAATTATCAGCACATCGGTATTAAAAAAACTGGTGTAATCAATAATTACCGAATCGGGTTCCACCTTCAGGTGATAAGTTTCAATTCCGGTAAATTCAAGCGCCACGTATTTTTCTGCAGATGCGGTTGAACCTTTGACAATATAATTTTTTAACAACAGCTTTTTTCCGAGCGCAGTTCCCAGCCAGCCGCATCCTAATATTGAAATCGTTTTAATCATTTTTTGCTGTTTTTTTGAGTGTCTTTTCCGGTAAATTGGTTTGCTGTTTCCGGATTAATTTTTCTTCTGAATAAACAGGATTGGTTGCTCCGAAAATATTTAATGCTGAAACTCTCTGCCTTCCTTTATTTCCTTCACATAATTTTTACGAATTACAAAGTCGCCAAATTTTTCGCCTTTGTTTCTCGTTTGTGCATAATCGCTGAAAACCGGTTCCAGTTCCTTCAGGATTTCAGGCTCGGGAATGGTTTCGCGGTACAGGCTGTTCAACCGGTTTCCGGTAAAACTTCCGCCCAAATAGAGGTTGTAATAACCCGAAGATTTGCCAATCAAGCCGATTTCGGCGAGGTAAGGCCTTCCGCAGCCGTTGGGGCATCCGGTCATACGAATTACAATTTCATCTTTGAAAAGCCCGTTTTTTTCCAGGATTTTATCCATTTTCGAAATCAGGGATGGCAAGTAACGTTCTGCTTCGGCAAAAGCCAGCGGGCAGGTTGGCAAAGCCACACAAGCGATGGAGTTTTTTCGCAATCCTGAAATTTCACCGGGCGCCACGTTGTATTTTTTCAACGTCGCGTTAATTTTTGTTTTCACTTCATCTGAAACGCCTGCCAATATTACGTTCTGGTTACCGGTGAGGATAAAATTGCCATCGCTGAATTCTGCAATTTCGCGCAGCGCGTCTTTCAGTTTAGATTTGCCGTTGTTTTTTACGCGGCCACCTTCCACAAAATAAGTGAGGTGCCATTTTCCGTCGGTCCCTTTTTTCCAACCGTAACTGTCGCCGTTTTTGGTCAGGTTGAACGGTTTTGCTTCCTCCAGTGAAAAACCTAACCGTTTTTCCACTTCAGCAACAAACCAATCCAGCCCCAGCCGGTCGATGGTATATTTCAGCCGGGCTTTTTTGCGGTCTTTGCGATCGCCGTTATCCCGCTGCACTTCAACTACTTTTTCAGCAATTTCAACCACCTGTTCCGGTGTGCAAAATCCGATAACATTTCCGGTTCGCGGGTAAGTTTCCCGCGCGCCGAAAGTGGAACCCAAACCACCGCCGGCAACGATGTTATAACCCACTATATTACCTTTTTCAACAATGGCAATAAAACCTAAATCCTGTGAAAAAATATCGCAATCGTTGTTGGGTGGGATTATAATCGCAATTTTGAACTTGCGCGGCAAATAGTTCTTTCCGTAAAGTGGTTCAACCTCTTCTTTGCTGTCGGCAATCAATTTTTTATCAAGCCATATTTCATGATATGCTTTCGATTTTGGCAGGAGATGGCCGCCGATTTTTTTTGCCAAATCAATTATTTCAGGATAAAGCGGCGATTCGGCAGGATTGGCATGACACATCACATTCCGGTTTACATCGCCGCAGGCTGAAATGGTATCGAGCAAGCTTTCGTTGATTTTCCGGATGGTGGTTTTCAGGTTTTTCTTTAACACGCCATGCAACTGAAAAGTTTGTCGGGTGGTAATTTTCAAAGTTCCGTTGGCATATTCATCCGACAGCGAATCCATTTGCAGCCACTGTTCCGGAGTTACCACCCCACCCGGCATCCTCACCCTGATTAGAAATGAAAATGCAGGTTCCAGCTTCTGGCTCTTGCGTTCTTTGTCGATATCGCGGTCCCACTGTTGGTAAATCCCGTGAAATTTGGAAACCTGCCTGTCGTTTGCAGAAATTGCGCCGGTAACCGGATCAGCGAGGCTCTCGACCAACGTGCCGCGCAATAAATTGCTGTCGTATTTTATTTTTTCAACTTCCGAAAGTTGTTCCCAATTGATAATATCGTTCATTTTTTCCTTTTTTAATTTTTCCCGTCCACCGTAAAAACTCTCCTATCCCAAATTAAATCTGGAATTTCTGTGAAGCATTATTTAGTAAATATCGGACTGGAACCGTTTTTCGCGTTTTAGTTTTTTGACGTATTCTTCAGCTTTTGCTTTGCTCACGCCACCTTGTTTCTGAATGATTTCCAGCAATGTTTTGTTGACATCTTTTGCCATGTATTTCATATCGCCGCACAAATAAAAATAGGCCCCGTCCTCAATCCACTTGAAAATTTCCTGCTGGTTTTCCAGCATTTTATGCTGCACGTACACTTTTTCAGACTGATCGCGCGAGAAAGCCACTTCCATTTTCTCGAGGTTTTGGTTTTCGAGATAACGCTGCCATTCTATCTGGTATAAAAAGTCGGATTGAAAACGGCGGTCGCCAAAAAAGAGCCAGGAATTTCCTTTCAACCCGCGTGATTCGCGCTGTTGCATAAATGCGCGGTAAGGTGCAATTCCGGTCCCGGCTCCCACCATGATTATTTTCGATCCGTTTAGCGGCATTTTAAAAGCCGGATTTTTTTCAATATAAATTGGAATTTCATCGTCAATTTCAATTACATCGGCCAAATGGGATGAGCAGGCGCCCTGACGCAGGCGTTTTTTGCGTTCGTAGCGCACTACCGAAACCGTTGCATGCACTTCGTCGCCAACATATTCCTGGCTCGACGAAATGGAGTACAACCTCGGTGGCAGCGGCCGCAGAATATCCACCAGTTTGTTTGGGTTCCATTCGTACGGAAAATCTTCCAGAAGATCGAGCACATCGTGGCCAAACAAATATTCATCGAGTAATTTTTCGTCTTTCAGCAATTTTTCAACCTGCGGATTTTTGGTTTTTTCAAAATATTTCTGAATAATATCGTACGTTAGAATAGTAATTTCCAGATGATGTGTCAAAGCATCTTTTATTGAAATATCGCCAACTTCCAAATCCACCACGTAATCCGGATCAAAACCTGTAAAATGAAGGATTTTTTCAACCAGTGAATTTGGGTTTTGCGCGAAAATCCCCACTGAATCGCCTGGTTCGTAATTAATTCCTGAATCACCAAGCGACAGCTCCAAATGATACACTTCCTTATCGGAACCATTCCCGGTAATTTTTACCTTTTCCAAAACAGTGGCCATGTACGGGTTCTTTTTGGAATATTCCGGTGCAACTTCCGACATTTCCGGTTCCGCAGAAACCTGCGATTCATCTTCCTGAAGGCCAATCGGTTCTGCAGGGGTTAAATTCATCAAAAAGTTGTTCATCCATATTTCGGCGCTCATTTCATAATCAACATCGCATTTTACAACCGGGGTTATACTAAAAGCGCCAAGTTTTTTGAATGCAGCGTCAATATCTTCGCCGGTTTTGCAAAAATGTTTATAGGATTTGTCGCCCAATGCCAGCACGGAATAGTTCAGGTCCTGGAGTTTCGGGGCGCGTTTTCCGGTAATAAATTTGTAGAAATCCTCGGCCATATCAGGTGGGTCGCCTTCCCCGTGGGTACTGATGATTATTGCCAGATTATCCTCTTCCTGCAGCTTTTTATAGTTGTATTCATACAAATCGAAAACATTGGCTGAAATGTTTTTGAATGCAGCTTTTTCAGCCAGCTTGCCCGCCAATGTTTGCGAATGTCCGGTTTCTGAACCGTACAAAATGGTTAACCTGGTTTGTACTGCCGGCGTGCTTTGGGTTTCCAACGGTTGTATTGCCGCTGCCGTTACAACCGCCTCATCGCTGCCGTTCAAACCGGCCAGCCTACCTTCAAGGTACCCGTTCAACCAAACAACCTGCTCCGCCGTAATTCCTTTAACCAGCTCCTTTAAAGCTGATAACTGACTGTTATTTAGTGGATTTGATTTCATTCGAATCTGTTATTTTAATAATTTCAGTTGTATTTTATCTTTTATAATATTGATCGTTTAAAAAGTCGCGGATAACATTCCGCAACCGGATTGATTCGTATACATCTTCTGCGTTGGAGCCAACTGCTACCGTCATATTTCCATTCCGGTAAATCGCCGGCGAAACAAACTGGCACAATTCTGTTTTATCGTGAATGTTAACCAGCACCCCCATTTCTTTTCCATCGGCAAGAATCTGCTTGTCGAGTTCAAAATCATTGGTACAGGAATAAAGCATGAAATACTCTTCTAACAACTCCTTTTTATAGGCTGTTTCAACATATTTTATTCCCGATTGTTTGATTTTATCGCAAATTTTCAGGCCGATTACTTCCACTTCAGCATTCGATTGCTGCAGGATTTTCAGTTTTTTGAATGCGCTTTCACCACCGCCGATAATTACAATCTTCCGGTTGGCGATGTCGATGCAGATGGGTAAAAAATTCCTTTTCATTACGTTCTTGTTAAATTTCATACTCAATCGGCGTATCTTTCACCCGTCCAAAATTGCTCTTGTTCCAGACCCGTTCATGAAAAAAATAAAGTACCATTTTAGTAAACAACTCAATCCCGCCAATGGTTACGGCAAAGTTTACGTTGCCCGACACCAGCCATGAAATGATGATGGTATCAATGGTCCCCAATGTTCGCCAGGAAATGGTTTTCACAACGCTCCGGCTCCTCTTCTCAGTTATCATATATAAAAATAAAAAGGCTCCTCTGCAATTTGCAGAAGAGCCAGGTACTGTTACTATTTCACTTGCTGTTTAATCAGACCATTTCTTCTGCATAAAAAAATTCAGCCAACACATACACATCATACATGCCGGATTCCAGTTCATTTTTATTTCAGAAGAATATCTTTTCATATTTTGTGTGACTTTTATCACATAACCGATTGCAAATGTAAATTAATATTTCACTTTCCAATGAATTTTTATTCTTTTTTTTAATTCAGTCTAAATAACATTAACATTCGCCTGTAATTATCAACACTTTTTTAAAATCACCTCATAACCACTGGAATTGAAGTTTCTTCAGAACTTCCGGAGCAAAAACAAAAGAAAAAACATAAGCTTCCGCAATTCACTGAAATAACCGCAGGATGCTGTTAAAAAATTACCGGCGCACCTGTTGTACAACCTGTTAAACCAAAGCTGGCACAGCTATACTGTCTTAAATATTTTCAGCCAAATAACCCTCGCTTGATTGTTAACAAATAATTACTAATTTTGGTGACCTTTTTTTTCAGGCCAGCTTAAATCAACACGTAATGTAATTCATTATCCGGTGTTGGAAAGGACAATTAAGAACGAATGTAACGGAATGCAAAATAATTCAATAAAAATTTGATACAAATGAAAGTATACAAAACTGAACAAATCCGTAACATTGCCTTAATCGGTAATGCCGGTAGTGGGAAAACCACCCTCGCAGAAGCTTTGCTGTTTGAGGGTGGAGTAATAAAGCGCAGGGGTGAAGTAACTGCAAAAAACACGGTTTCTGATTACACCCCAATTGAGCAGGAATATGGCAATTCTGTTTTTTCCACACCCATGTACACTGAATACAACGGTGTAAAAGTGAACATTCTCGATACACCAGGAATGGATGATTTGGCAGGCGGAGTAGTTTCGTCGCTGAACGTTACCGACTTGGGGGTTGTTCTGATAAATGCCACAAGCGGTGTGGAATCGGGTACCGAAGCGGCTGTAAGATATGCCGAAAATACACACACTCCTTTGATGTTCGTTTTTAACCAGCTCGACCACGATAATTCCAATTATGAGGCGGCGCTGGATCAATGCAGAACAGCTTTTGGAAACAAAGTTACCATCGTGCAGTATCCGGTAGACGCCGGTCCCGAATTCAGCTCAATCGTTGATGTATTAAAAATGAAAATGTATAAATACAGCGACAAAGGCGGCGCACCTGAAGTGCTGGAAATTCCCGGTTCGGAAAAAGAAAAAGCAGAACGGCTGCACAACGAGTTGGTGGAAATGGCGGCTGAAAACGAAGAAGCTTTAATGGAGTTATACTTCGACAAAGGTTCGCTTACCGAAGATGAAATGCGCAAAGGAATGAAAATGGGTATGCTGCAACGCGACCTGTTTCCGGTTTTCTGCACCTGTGCCCGTAAAGACATCGGCGTTGGCCGCATGCTCGAGTTTATCGTGAATATTGCCCCTTCACCAAACGAAATGAAAATGCGCCCGGTTGAAAGCGGAAAAACAATGAAACTGGACGCATCGGAGGAGCCGAGCGTTTTTGTCTTTAAAACTGCCGTGGAATCGCATGTGGGCGAAATTACCCATTTCAAAGTAATGTCGGGTACCATTAAAGAAGGCCTCGATTTGTATAATTCCCGTTCCGGAAACAAGGAACGCCTCTCGCAGGTTTTTGTTTCGGCAGGTAAAAACCGCGAAAAAGTGGATGAACTGGTAGCAGGCGATATTGGCTGCACGGTAAAACTGAAAGAAACGAAATTCAACCAAACCCTGACCACCAAGGACGCGGAAACCAAATACGAACCCATCCGGTTTCCAGCATCAAAACATACTGTTGCTGTGAAAGCTGAAAACGAAGCCGATGATGAAAAAGTGGGAGAAATCCTGAATAAAATCAAATACGAAGACCCTACCTATATTATTGAATATTCAAAAGAATTGAAACAGTTGCTGGTGCACGGAATGGGAGAATACCACCTGAACGTCCTGAAATGGTATTTCGATAATGTACATAAAATTGAAGTAAATTACCTTCAGCCGAAAATCCCGTACCGCGAAACCATTACCAAACCTGCTCAGGCTGATTACCGCCACAAAAAACAATCGGGCGGCGCCGGCCAGTTTGGCGAAGTACATATGATTATTGAGCCGTACGAAGAAGGCGCCGAGCCTAAAACGATGTTTAAATTCGGTGAAAAGGAACAGAAACTTTCCGTAAGGAATGTGGAAGAACATAAACTTCCGTGGGGAGGTAAACTCATTTACTGCAACTGCATTGTGGGTGGCTCCATCGATGCGCGTTTTATGCCGGCAATTCTGAAAGGAATCATGGAAAAAATAGAAGAAGGCCCACTGACCGGTTCTTACGCCCGGGATATTATCGTGTATGTTTACGACGGAAAAATGCACCCGGTCGATTCCAACGAGATTTCTTTTAAACTCGCCGGACGTAACGCATTCCGTATTGCATTTAAAAATGCCGCGCCCAAAATCCTGGAACCAATCTACAACCTCGACGTGTGGGTTCCGTCCGAACGAATGGGCGATGTGATGAGCGACCTGCAGGGGCGCCGCGCCATGATTATGGGAATGGGTTCGGAACGCGGAAAAGAAAAAATCAGCGCCAAAGTCCCACAGAAAGAAATGTACCGTTATGCTACATCACTCAGTTCTGTTACCGGCGGACGCGGCACGTTCGCACTCGCATTCGATGGTTATGAAAAAGTACCTTCCGATGTTCAGGACGAATTGCTGAAAGCTTACGAAGCAGAGCAGGAAGAAGAATAGACCATTTTCTAATCCATTTTACTATAAAACGGAAAGCCCTGGTCGAATATGACCGGGGTTTTCTTTTTGTACCATTTAATCAAATGCCTTCCTGATGAACAAAAGACTGTCTTTTATTGAACTAAATTCCATGATAAACCATCGAACAAACATTTTTTACACCGGCGCTTTAGCCCGGTGTTTAACCTTTTCGGAGTCTTTTTCGGCTTTAGCATTTAATTCTCTTAATGGCTAAAGCCCTTTTGCTTTTGATATCTCTGTTCACCAGGCTGAAGCCACGGTGTAAAAGATCCGCTTTTCCGAAAGCGCATAAAAATATGGAATTTGTCGTACACCCATTTGAACCCGTTGAACATCGGCTTTATTCCACGCGTTCTTTTTAATGATTTCTCCAAAACAACAAAAAAATAAAATCCATGAAATCAGCCAGAAATATTGCGCAGAAAGCAGAAAACAGGATTGATAATACCAAAATAAAAGTGAAAGATGCGCTGAATTTATTCGACCCTGTAATTATTTATGGTTACCGCGGGTACGGGAACAGCAAAAAAGCGCTGGTGAAAGGCAGGATTCTGGAAAAGGAACGAATGATTCATGAAGACCAGGAATTAAAAGACAACCTTTGGAATAATCTTCGAAAACTCTGGAAAAGGTATGAAAGCGACGAAATTCCGGGAGTGGAACTCGAAGGGGAATTTCACGGAGTAAAAGCAACTACCACAAGCAACGAAGAGGGTTATTTTACCCTTATTTTTGTAGGATTGGATAAAAAAAACATCCCCGACGGCTGGCACGATGTTTCTGTTAAAATCACCAACATGCCGTTTCGATATCGATTATGAAGCGGAAACCACAGGTTCGATCCTCGTTTGTTCGGAAAACAATGATTTCGGAATTATATCTGATGTAGACGATACCATTATTAAATCGCAGGCAATGAACCTGATGAAAAAGATGCGGATAATGCTCACCAAAAATGCTGAAACCCGTGTTGCATTTGACAAGGTTGACGAATTGTACCGGAAATTGTCTGCCAACGAAAAGAATCCGCTGTTTTTTGTCTCCGGAAGTTCCTTTAACCTGTACGACATGCTCGCCGGTTTCTGCAATTACCATAATATTCCAAAAGCGCCGTTCTTCTTACGCGACCTTGGTTTGGATGTCAGTCAGTGGGTAAAACAGGACACCAGCGAATACAAAAAAAGATACATTGGCGAGATTATGGACTTTTACGCAAATCTTCCGTTTATTCTGATTGGCGACAGCGGACAGCAAGACCCTGAAATTTATACCGATATTTACAACGAAAATCCAACACGCGTTAAAGCCATTTATATTCGTCATTTACAATCAGAAAAAAGAAAAAATGAACTGGAAAAAATGGCTGAAAAAACCGATATTCCGTTCTTAATCATGGAAAATTCAGAAGAGGCCATAAAACATGCAACACAAATGAGATGGATAGTTTAAATCAGAATTCCCCGGAACCTGAGCCGGTTGCTGATTTTAGAGTACTTTTGAAAAAATGAGGTTGCAGGAACTGATGAGGTATAAATGTCTGGCAGAATGAAGAACATCAACAAATTAACGGAAGGGTCAATTTTAAAGTCGCTGATTAGTCTGTCGTTTCCCATCATATTCGCAAACCTCCTGCAAACCGCCTACCAACTCACCGACACTTTTTGGGTCGGGCGGCTGGGCAGCGCGGCTGTGGCAGCAGTTTCCATCAGTTTTCCGATTATTTTCCTCACGAATTCGCTGGGCGGCGGACTGGCAATGGCCGGAACTATTCTGGTTGCACAATACAAAGGAAGAGAAGACAAACAGGCAGTGGATCATATCACTTCACAAACTTTGCTGATGGATTTTCTCATTTCGGCAGTTGTTGCTGTCATCGGCTATTTGCTATCTCCTTTTATTATCGGATTAATGGGCGCCGACAAAGAAGTGTTTACAAGCGCTGTTTCCTACATCCAGATTTCATTTATCGGTTTAATTTTTATTTTTACGTTCATGGTTTTTCAGTCGCTAATGCGAGGTGTGGGCGATGTAAAAACACCGCTTTATATCGTTTTGGGAACCGTTCTACTAAACCTTATCCTTGATCCGCTTTTTATTTTCGGATACGGGTTTGTGCCTGCATTTGGCGTTGCCGGCGCTGCTGTTGCGTCCATTGGCACGCAAGGTTTGGCCGCTGTTATTGGAATTTCAATTCTGGTTCGCGGAAAGTTTCACGTACAATTGCACACAAACGATTTAAAACCCGATTTTCCTTTGCTTAAGAAGATGTTCCGGCTGGGATTTCCGGCATCTGTTGAACAATCGGCCAGAGCGATGGGAATGACTGTTATGACTTTTCTCGTGGCAACTTTTGGAACACTCACACTGGCTGCTTACGGAATCGGAAGCCGGATTCTGAGTTTTGTAATTATTCCGGCGCTGGGATTATCGATTGCCACTTCAACGCTGGTTGGCCAAAATATCGGCGCCGGCAAAATCGACCGGGCTGAAAAAATTACCAGGTTGAGCATGTTGTATGGTTTTATTGTGCTGACGCTTGTTGGTGTTGCGATGTTTATTTTTTCAAGACAAATTACGGCGGTTTTCATTCCGGGTGAAACGGAAACCATTGAATCCGGGGCGTTGTTTCTCCGTATTATGGCGCTGACTTTTGGGTTTATCGGAATACAAATGTCGCTGAACGGATTGTTTCGCGGCTCCGGCAATACCATGATTTCCATGTTTTTATCCATCATAACACTATGGATGCTGCGGTTTCCGCTTGCTTATCTCCTTTCGAAACACACCACGCTGAACGAAGTTGGTTTGTGGATGGCATTTCCCATTGCAAATGTGGTTGCCGCTGTTATTACCATTGTTTGGTTTTTGAAAGGCACCTGGAAGAAAAAACAACTGACCGGCGAAATTAATATGTCGAAAAAGGTGACCCGGGAAACTATTATTGAAGAGGGAATACACGATTAAGCAAATACAATGGATAAATTATTTTTTGAAAATGAAACGTTTAACGGCGTTAATTTCAGCGGACAATTACCTGGTCCGGTTGATTACGATTGTTGTAATTTCAACAGTTGTAATTTTTCCAGCGGCAACCTGTCGGACATACGGTTTACCGACTGTAAATTCAACGACTGTGATTTTAGCATGGCCATTCTTGGAAATACGGCTTTTCAGGAAGTACAATTCAGCGGATGCAAGTTACTGGGGCTGCAATTCAACACATGCAGCAAATTCGGGTTGTCGTTTCATTTCGAAAATTGCATTTTGAACCACGCCTCTTTTTTTCAGCTAAAAATAAAAAAGAGCCTTTTCGTTCATTCGCAACTCCTGGAAACCGATTTTGCCGAATGCGATTTAACCGGCTCCGTGTTCGATAAATGCGATTTAAGCGGCGCATTGTTCGACAATACCACGCTCGAAAAAACGGATTTCCGTAGTTCGGCCAATTATTCCATCGATCCCGAACGAAACAGAATAAAAAAAGCAAAATTTTCGCTGTCGGGAATTACGGGCTTGCTCAACAAATATGATATCGAAATCGACCGCACGGCCTGATTTCCAGTATCTGCAAAAGGTGCAGAAACGGATGATGATGCAATGAAGGCGGTTAAAACTGCTTTTCAAACGATTGCCCGGGCTGGTCGGCAGTTTTAATTTTACGGTTTAACAGGAACCGCGCGCTTAACTCCACAATGGGACCAAAGCGGCTGTTTTCCACCTTGCGTCTGAACAAAGGTGTTCCGTCGGTTTGATAAGCCTGCCGAGTAAAATTGCCGGTGTAAGAACCCAGGATGTCAAGTATTTTCAAACTAAAATCCCATCCGGGCATTTTTTCAGGTTCGAAAATAACAGCCGCATTCGATGTAAAAAAAGTTTCGGTTTGTTGCTGAAATGGTGTTGCTGCCGAATGAACATCGAAATCGAGCGTAAATTTGAACGGTTGCACCGGTAATAAATCAATATTTCCTTTCAGACTCCAACCTGTGGCTTTGTTATTTTCTGAGAACCTTAGCGAATCGTTCTGGATATCGAAATTGTACAATGCTGCCCCCAAATAGAACCGGGCAGTTTTTCCCGCTGTTAATCCGGCACTGAATTCACCGCCCACCGTTCGTATTTCTCCCGAATTGGCATAGCTGTCAACCAACACATTTTCTTCGGCATATATCTTACTGATTCTCACAATTGCATTGTTCGTTCCGCGGATGAAGCCGGTTAAAGCAAGATTTTGCTGTCCGATCTGCTTGTCGACCGTCACCTCAACATTATTCAGGTATTCCGGTTCCAGCGCCGGGTTTCCGATAATATTACTTTCAAGGCGGACGTGCGACAGAAAAGGCGCCAGCAAATTTACCGACGGCCGGTTTACCCTGCGGCTGGCGGCAAAAATAAACGCCGTATTATCCGTTAAACCATATTTTACGTGCAACACCGGAAACCAGTCGAGCCGGTTAAGCATATATTCCGGCAATTCGGGATTGTTGAACAAATTGAGGTAATTCCGGTTTTCCGGTTCCAGTTTCCGGTTACTGTATTCGAGCCGGAGGCCTGCGATATAACTGAAATTATTCCAGCCGCCGGTGTAATTTACAAATCCGGCAACAATCTCCCGCGAAAAGCTTGAATGATGGTTTAGCAAAGCTTCGGTTTCCCAGGCATTCAAATTAAAATTCAGGGAATCGAAATTAAAACTGCCCTGCTGCTTCACTAACTGTGGCTGTAACCCTGCACTTACCTCGCCATCGTTATTCAGTTTCATTTTGTAAACAAAGCTGAAACGATATAAATTCATCGGGGTTTCTGTATTTTCCCGAAAATTATACCTGAAGGTTTCCCACCTGATTTTCAGATTGATAAAATTCAAAATCCCGGCCATTTACTTCCCTGTTCGTTTCGGAATGTTCAAAAAGAAATGAAAGATCGAGTTTCGAATGGTTGATAAAAATACGGCTGAAACCGACTTGTGCACGATGAATAAAACTGGTAAGGATATGATTGTTGGAATAGAAATCCCATTGGTCCAGCGGCTCAATCCCAGGCATTGGATTCCGGTTACGGTCGGCAAAAAATGTATGATAAGGATAAAAAACGGAACGATCAGCAATCCGGCTGCCGAAATAATAGGAAAACGAGAGCGATGTAAATTCGCTGAAATCATAATCAGCGCCAACCATGCCGGAATAGCTGGTTACTTGTTCGGGCCGGTTTCCCGAAGCCAGCGTGTAAAAATACGAACCATCGGTTTGTGACAATCTGGTTTCCGTGTTGTGCACCCCATGTGTATTTCTGAGCAGGTAGTTTGCGTCGCCAAACAGCGTTAATTTGTTGTTCCGGAAAAACAGGTTTTCCCCGCCACCAAAGCGATTGTCACTCATTTTGGCTTTGCTGTAACGATCGGTTTCATTCCCCCGTGGAGCTCCCCCCAACATGCCGTGAGCTGACAATGACAGTTTTTGATCACTCAATTTGGTTGAGATATTGACAATTCCGCCAGTTCCCTGCGCATTGAAACCGGCTGTGGGAACATTATGTATTTCAACCGTTTGAATTGAACTGGCAGCGATCTGAGACAACAAAACCGATGGATTTATTTCAACAGGCGTTCCGTTGAGATAAACCGCAAAATTACGGGAGCCGCGAACCGAAACCATACCATCCGGATCGATGGAAACTGAAGGCAACTGATTTAAAACATCTGCTGCCGTTCCGTCGCGGGCCATTTCAAAATCGGCTGCACGAAAAACCTGCCGGTCGGTTTTTTGCAAAAAAACGACGTTTTGTGAAACGCCTTCAACGGGCTCAATTTCAACAACTGCGGGGAAAAGCCTGATTTCGCCCAAATCCAGCGGATTTGTTTGTGCCGATAGCAGGATGCTTTTCAGGGTATCGGATTTATAACCTGCAAATGTCACAACCATTTGATACTCGCCAAACGGAAGATCGTTTATCCTGAATGTCCCGTCAACTTCAGTAAAAACCCCCTGTATCAGATTGTCAGAATCTCCTTCGAATACAGAAACGGCGGCAAACGGCAACTTTTTATTCGTTTCGTTATCCGCAACAACGCCCTGTATGCGCCCGCTTTGGGCAAAAGCCGAAATCACAGAAAATAAAAACACGCTCGAAAATAACACCTTCATTTTTTGCATGTTTGATAACTTTTAACTGATGGTCCCTGAAAGTAAAACAGCCTCCCATTGGATTAGTTCAGGGGATAAAAACAGCGTAGCAAGGAACCGTTGGCAGAACATCAGAAGGTTTGAATTTTTCACAGAAGCAGAACAAAAGACCAAAACAAAAATGATTTTTTAAACGTAAAACAGGAAATTATTACTATATTTTATTTCAAATTAAAACCGCTAACCTTATGGATTTTCCATTATTTCACCTTGATTTTATGGGCAACCGGATGTTGGTTGCCATCATCGCCATCATTCATGTTATCATCAACCATGCGCTTGCAGTAGGCTTTATCCCGCTGGTTACGCTGGTGGAATTCCGGGGATATCAGAAAAAAAAGTTAAATACCGAAGAGGGAATGGTTTGGGATAACATGGGCAGAAAGCTGTTGTTTTTCGCGTTTGTTATAACCACCACTTTGGGAGCGCTTACCGGTGTTGGAATCTGGTTTGCCGCCTCACTCGCCAATCCGGCTTCACTGGGAAGCCTCATCCGCATTTTTTATTTTGCCTGGTTTACCGAATGGATCATTTTTGTTCTGGAGGTTGTATTCATCATGATCTATTTTCTCACGTGGAAACGCTCCAACGAATCGGTAAAACGAAAAAAAAGACACATTTTATTTGGTGCATGGCTGAGCCTTTTTTCGTGGTTGACCATGGCTATAATTGTTGCAATTCTCGGGTTTATGATGGACCCCGGAAGCTGGGCTGAACACAAAACACTTCTCAGCGGATTTACCAACCCGATTTATTTCCCGCAGTTAATTTTCCGGACACCGGTTGCAGTGATGATGGCAGGTTGCGTGGGGCTTTTAATAACGGCATATTCACTTCCCAAAAGTAACCGCTACCGTCCTGATATTTTGCGGCACATTTCGCTGTGGATTTTGCTGTGGATGCCAGTGGCCGCCATAGGCGCTTATACCTACTACTGGTATATTCCGCGGAGTATGATTGGAAACCTGCCCGTAGCACTGGCAACGCAGCAATTCCAGGATTGGTATGATTCGCTGCTCACTGTAATGCTCCTTGTTATCTCCATTGGATTTGCAGTGAGCATTTTGGGAAGTATTGCGCCGAAACGGTTACCCAAACACCTGCTGATTATTCCGGTGCTGGCTTCCATGCTTTTTCTCGGTACGTTCGAGCGGCTGCGTGAATTTATCCGCAAACCATACATTATTGGTGAATACATGTATGCAAACGGCATTCTGGTTGAAGAGCTCCCCTATTATCAGCAAACCGGGCTGCTAAAAAATTCGCCGTATACATCCGTTTCAGAAGTTACAGAAAACAACAAATACGAAGCCGGCGAAGCTGTTTTCAACCTCGCCTGCACCCGCTGCCATACCACACACGGCATCAATTCAGTGGTGGTGAAATTCGAAAAAATGTACGGTTCCGGTAAACCGCTGAATGAAGAGGCTATGATAACCTACATGAAAAATATGCACAACGTTCGTTATTACATGCCTCCGTTTCCGGGAAACGAGAAAGAGCTGGAGGCGCTGGCTTTTTATATTGTCAGCCAGCAAAAAGAACCGGTGCCGCTGGAAGGTGTTCAGTTAAAAGGAATTGGTGTAAAAGAAATCAAATACTAAATTAAATCCGGTGATGCCATTGCGGCACATCCGTTTATCAAAATCAATAAAATTCAGAAATCAACTACATTATGATATCAGCAGTATTAACACAAGTTCCGGTTCCGAAAGATATCCCGCTGCCATTGCCGCTCCCGGAATGGCTACTGGTTTTTATCCTTATTTTTTCATTCCTGTTACACATTCTTTTCATTAACCTGATGGTTGGCGGAGGGATATTAACTTTTTGGTACGAAGTGCGGGGACTGAAAAACAAAGATTATGATTTGCTGGCGCGAAAAATCGCAGATACTATTACCGTGAATAAAAGCATGGCAGTGGTATTGGGTGTGGCGCCACTGCTTTCCATTAATGTTTTGTATACCCAGTACTTTTATTCGGCCAACGCTTTAACCGGAAACATCTGGATCAGCATTATTCCGTGGGTAACCGTTGCATTTTTAATGGTTTACCTGCACAAATACACATGGGACAAACTGGCTTCGAATAAAACGCTCCATTTGGCTGTTTTGGCTGTCGGCGTTGGAAGTTTTCTGCTTATTCCGTTCATCTTTTTAACCAACATTAACCTGATGCTTTTCCCGGAACGCTGGGCAGAAATTAAAGGGTTCACTGATGCACTGACATTGCCAAACGTTTTTCCGCGATACTTTCATTTTATCACAGCATGCCTTGCAATAACGGGTTTATTCCTGGCATTTTGGTTTGGCCGTAAAAATGATAAAACGGATAAATTATTCGAAAATCTTTCGAAAAAAGAAATTAAAAAGCAAATGCTGAATTTGGTTCTGATTACCACCGGCATCCAGTTTATTTTCGGGCCATTGCTGTTTTTAACATTACCCGGCAAAGGTGTTTCGTGGGGATTATTTTGGGTGATTCTTGGTGGAGTTACCATTGCTGTGATTGTTTTGTTCCGGTTGTGGAGGTTGATAAATAACGGCTCATTAACCAACAAAAACTTCTACATTCTGATTTCACTTTTTGCTGTATTGGTAGCATTTATGGGCACCGGGCGGCACATGTACCGAAGCGCTGCCCTTGCAACCCATCAGGAGTTAATGGCCGAACGAACCATGAAACACTGGGAAGCGGTGAAAAAAGCGCATGAAAATGTGATTTTGCCGGAGGTGGAAACAGCCGAAGGCACCACTGCCGGCGAAGAACTGTTCCAAACCAATTGCTCGGTTTGCCACGCTGCCACTACCCGGCTTGTTGGTCCGTCGATGGCCGATGCTGCCCCCATTTACGAAAACAACATCGAAGGCTTAAAAAGCTGGATTAAAAGCCCCGGAAGGAAACGAATGGACTATCCGGCAATGACAGGTTTTCCACAACTAAATGAACAACAACTTACGGATATTGCTACGTATGTTTTAGAGGAACAGTGGAATTGATCTGTCAGTTGCTCCGTAACAAATACAGTTTCCGGCCTTTTTTTGTCTTTTTTGTTATACCATAAAGGAATCTTGGTGACCAAAGGCGAAAAAACATCCGTTGAATTCGTTTGTTGTGATCTGCAAATGAATTATAACCATTAAATTGCGCCATGAAAATCAGTTCCAGAATGCGCTTTCTCTTCAGGAACGGGCTAAAAGGATTAGCCTGGCTGGCTGTTTTGGTGGTTGCTTATTTGATATTTAAAAAAGTTGTTTTTTCCCAAAATCCTGATTTTTGGATCAGGCAGTTTTACGCCCAGCCCGAAATCATTTACATTATATACGGCGCTTCTGAGCTTTTCTTCGGAATAATCCCCCCGGAACTATTTATGATCTGGGCTGTTAACAAAGCCGGCGCGGGTCATTACTGGCTAAACGTCACTTTCTTTGCCCTGGTTTCTTACGCCATGGGGTATACTACATTTCTGATCGGACAATTTTTATACGACCGGGTTACTTTTCGTTATATCCGAATCAAATTTTTTAAAACTTTGTGGCCAAAACTCCGAAGATACGGACTGTTTTTAATCATTGTTGCGGCGCTGACGCCCCTGCCCTGGTCGGCAGTATGTTTACTGATTGGAGCTTCCGGATATCCTGCTCCACGCTTTCTTCGTTACGCACTTTTCCGTATTGCCCGTTTTGCGGTCTATGGTTTTATCATTTACCAGTCGCACCAGATTTAAAGCCGGCAAAAACATCCTTGTGTTTTTTTTGTTGTTGAAAAAAAATGACAGTCCAATAGCAACATGGTAAAAGATATGGAAAAAGCCACTTTGGGTGGAGGTTGCTTCTGGTGCACCGAAGCCGTGTACAAAGAATTAAATGGAGTAGCGAAGGTAAAACCCGGATACAGTGGCGGCCAAATTAAAAATCCGGCTTACCGCGAAGTTTGTACCGGCCGCACCGGACATGCCGAAGTGGTACAGGTGACTTTTGATCCTGACATAATTTCTTTTACTGAAATTCTGGAGGTGTTTTTTAGAACGCACGACCCGACTACGCTCAACCGCCAGGGAAACGATGTTGGCACACAATACCGTTCAGTAATTTTTTATCATAATCAAACCCAAAAAGAGATTGCGGAAAAAGTAATCGAGCGAATTGAAAACGAACTTGTTTATAATAAACCAATTGTAACGCAGGTGGAACCGTTTGATGCGTTTTACGAAGCCGAAGATTATCATCATGATTATTTTGAACGAAACCCCGGCCAGCCTTATTGTCAGTTTGTTGTTGCCCCCAAGGTGGAGAAATTCAGGAAAATTTTCAAAGAACAACTGAAGGAATAAAATCTGAATAACAACATATAAATCCTGGGAAAATGAAACAAATGTTCATCATTGCCGTTTTCTCCCTGATCACTTTTTCGGGACTTGCACAGCGCGAATTTCAGTATACGGAAGGCGACACTACCTTCACGATGAAACGATTTGTTTTCATGCTTCTGAACAGTGGCGAAACCAAAAGCAGGGATTCAATTGAAGCAGCGCGCTTTCAGGAACTACACCTCGCCCATTTGAACCAACTGGGCAACGAAGGGAAAATAATTGTAGCCGGACCATTTGAAGGCGGCGGGAAACATCGCGGCTTACTGATTTTCGATGTGGAATCCGTTGAAGAAGCGCTAAAACTGGAAGGTGAAGATCCGATGGTAGAATCGGGCAGGTTAAAAATGGAAGCCTTTTTCTGGTGGGGCGCAAAAGGAACAGTGATTCAATAAATTCGATGACTAAAAAAGCCCGAATCTGTCGGACGACAAACCGGGCTTTTAAAATATTGTAAATGCCTTTTACAATTCCCTGATCCAGATATTCCGGTAGCTCACCGGATTGCCATGATCCTGTAAAACCAGGCTTGCTGGTCCGTGCGGTTCAACAAAGTATTCCGGAATACCGATGTATTCTGTTGGTCCGCGCAATTTCACATGATTCTGCACCAACACACCATTTTGCAAAACAGTAGCCGTTGGCGGAGTAAAATAGGTGCCGTCTTCGTTGTACCGGGGGGCAGTGTAAATAACATCGTAAGTTTGCCATTCACCGGGCTTTTTGCAAACGTTTACCAATGGTGCGTATTGTTTGTAAAAACTGCCTGCCTGGCCGTTGCGGTAAGTGCGGTTGTCGTAATTGTCGAGCACCTGCAGTTCATACAGCCCCTGCAGGAAAATACCGCTGTTCCCGCGGCCCTGGCTTTTTCCAACTACTTCCGATGGTGTGCGCCATTCAATATGTAACTGGCAATCGCCAAAAACCCGTTTTGTTTTAATTACGCCTGTTCCTTTTTTCACTGTTGCAGCGCCGTTTTCAACAGTCCATTGTGGCTGCCCGCCATCTGCACCGGTCCATTCGCTTGACAAATCAGTGCCATCGAATAAAACAATGGCATCCGACGGAGCGTCTGCCGGAGTTTCACCGGGCTTTACCACCGGCACTTCGGGTTCCCAGATTTCGGTCATTTCGGGTTTCATTTCCATTGGCTCTTCCTGAGCAAATGCAGCTGCTGCCGAAAAAAGCAGTACAGCTGATAAAGCTTGAATTTTTTTCATTTGTATTTTTTAATTTATCTGATTAAGTCGATTATCTCGTTATCTTTTTGAACGAAAAACCAAAAGTAACAAATTTTTCAATTACTCTCCAAGACCCAATTCATCCATCATTGCCTCAATTTTATCTTCGGCTTTCCGCTCGGTTTCATCAAAACCTCCGCGTGATTTCAACGTTCCTTTCACTTCGAAATAGAACTTTATTTTAGGCTCAGTTCCGGATGGGCGAACTGATATTTTTGTACCGTCTTTTGTAAAAAACTGAAGCACGTTAGATGTTACTTTCTGATTTATTTTTTCCTCTTTGCCTGTCAGTGGATTTTTCGCAATCAATGTTGAATAATCTTTTACCCACTCCAGCGACGAGCCACCCAGTTCTTTCGGCGGGTCGTTCCTGAACCTGGTCATAATTTGCTCAATTTCTTCAGCTCCGCTCCTTCCCTTCCGGACAACATACTTCATTTTTTCTTTCGAATAACCGTATTCCAGGTAAATATCCTGAAGCAACTGATAGAGTGTTTTTCCCTGATCGATGGCCCAGGCTGTAATTTCCGCCATTAACGCACAGGATGAAACCGCGTCTTTGTCGCGCACAAAATCGGCAGGCATAAAACCGAAACTTTCTTCGCCCCCGCCAATGTATTTTTTCTTTCCTTCCAGTTCGCGAATTATTTCTGCAATAAACTTAAAACCGGTGTATACATCGAAATATTCAATGTTGTTCCGTTTGGCGATTTCAGCAATTAATTCCGTGGTAACAATTGTTTTAACGATAAATTCATTGCCTTTTATTGCGCCTGCTTCCTTCATTTTTGTGATGATGTAATAAATGAAAAGAAGCGCGGTTTGGTTGCCGTTTATTATGATGTAGTTACCCTTGTCGTTTTTCACCGCCACGCCAATCCGGTCGGAGTCGGGGTCGGTGGCCATTACAACGTCGGCATCTTCTTCGGCAGCTTTAATCAATGCCAGTTCCATTGCTGCTTCTTCTTCCGGGTTCGGAGACACCACCGTTGGAAAATCGCCGCTAATCACATCCTGTTCAGGAATATTAATAATATTGGTAAAGCCGAATTTGTGCAATGCCATTGGCACCAGTTTTACACCGGTACCGTGAATTGGCGTGTAAACTATTTTTATGTCCCTGTGCCGTTGTATAACGTCGGGCGAAATGGAAACCGTTTTTACCTTTTCCAGAAACTTCCGGTCCATATCCTCGCCCATACTTTTAATCAGCCGCGCGGGGCCATCGAATTTAATATCTTCCGGTTTTATTTTGGCTACTTCGTTCACAATGTTAACATCGTGGGGCGCCACAATTTGCGAGCCATCGTCCCAGTAAGCTTTATAGCCGTTGTATTCTTTCGGATTATGAGAAGCAGTAATAATAATTCCGCTCTGGCAGCCCAGTTCACGAATGGCAAACGAAAGCTCGGGAGTTGGACGCAGATCATCAAACAAATAGGCTTTTATTCCGTTGGCAGCGAATATTTTTGCGCTGCTTTCTGCAAACAGGCGGCTGTTGTTACGGCAGTCGTGACCAATGGCTACTTTAATTTCAGGAAGGCTGGCAAAATTTTTCTTCAGGTAATTGGAAAGCCCCTGCGTTGCAGCGCCCACCGTGTAAATGTTCATTCGGTTGGTACCCACGCCCATAATTCCGCGTAATCCCCCAGTTCCAAATTCCAGGTTTTTATAGAATGAATCAATGAGTTCCGATGGATCTTCGCTGTCGAGCAACCGCTGGACTTCACTACGTGTTTCTTCGTCGTATATTTCTGAAAGCCAGCTTTGCGCTTTTTCACGCACCTGTTTCAATATTTCCTTGTTTTCCATTTATAACTACAATTAATTTTATTCTTGAAAATGTTGTTTCTAAAATTTTCTCCGAGACAAATCTCTTGCACTGTGATGAATTGCCAAAATATCAATTTCTTCTTTTGAAACAATCTTACATATTCAGCAATACTTTTCAAATCATCTCTGGCCTGAAAAGTCCATTTTATCGAAACCATTTTTCGATTTCTTTATTCAGTTCATCTTCTGAAATTACTTGTCCCTTCTCAGACTGTTCATTTCCCCGATTAATTTTTTCGATTACAATTAACCGATTAATTAATTCATCAATTGAAAATTCTTCAGGAAAATTTTCTAATTGTTTTTTTAATATTGTTTTCGTGAGCATAACCTCATTATTATTTATTCAGTTTCTCAAATATACGATTTTAAGACATTCATTTTGTCATTTTAAATTCGCATGAAGTTCACCCATACAACGGTTTAAGCTCTCCCTCCAGTGAGGAATCTCAAGCTGAACAGTATCTTTTATTTTCGATTTATCCAATACGCTGAAGTGCGGGCGCTGCGCCGGAGTGGGAAAATCCCTGGTTAAAATCGGATTAACTTTGCATTCTACCCGGCCAATTTCCAAAATTGCTTTGGCAAAATCGTACCAGCTCGCCACTCCTTCATTGGAAAAATGATAAACTCCAGGCTTATAATTTTCATTGTGCAAGCCGAAATTTTCAGCCATTAAAAGAACAGCATTTGCCAAATCGGCTGCATAAGTTGGCGTTCCAATTTGGTCGTAAACCACGTTTAAAAAATCCCTTTCTTTTCCCAAACGAAGCATGGTTTTCACAAAATTATTTCCAAACGACGAATAGAGCCAGGATGTACGGATAATCACTGAATCGGGGTTATTTGTTACACAACTTTGTTCTCCGGCCAGTTTTGTTTTCCCGTAAACGGTCTGCGGATTAACCTCATCTGTTTCCAAATAGGGCCGGAAATGCTTTCCGTCGAAAACATAGTCGGTTGAAATATGGACAAAACCAGCATCGGTTTTCGCGGTGATTTTTGCCAGCAAACCTGGTGCAACTGCATTAATCAAAGTTGCATTTTCAACTTCGGACTCTGCTTTGTCAACTGCCGTATATGCGGCACAGTTAATCACGAATTCCGGTGAATATTTTTGAAAATACTCCTGAACCGCTTTTTCACTGGCAATGTCCAGTGTGTCGGCATCGGTGAATAAAAACTGCCAATCGTTATATTTTGAGGTTAACTTTTTTATTTCGTTACCGAGTTGTCCGTAAGAACCTGTGACTAAAATTTTCATTTTCAGGTAAAAATAAAATTCATTTCTGCTTCATGAAAAGACGGGGCATTTTTATCTTTTTCAGAAATTTTCTGTTCAGCATTATTCAATTGCCAGTTAATTGCGAGTTTCGGATCGGCGAAATTAATGCTGCGCTCGGCTTCTTTGTTATAGAAGTTATCGCATTTGTAGGTAAAAATGGCTGTTTCGCTCAACACCGAAAAACCATGGGCAAATCCGCGGGGTATGAACAACTGCTTTTTATTCTTTGCATCCAGTTCCAGGCCGAACCACTGCCCGAACGTAGGCGAACCTTTTCGCAAATCAACTGCCACGTCATATACGGTCCCTTCCACAACCCGCACCAGTTTGGCCTGTGCATACGGGTTCAACTGGTAATGCAAACCGCGGACTACTCCCCGTTCAGATTTCGACTCATTGTCCTGTACAAATGCTGTTTTTATGCCTGCATCTCCGTAACGTCCGGTGTGAAACGATTCAAAAAAATATCCCCGGGGATCTTCAAAAACTGCGGGTTCAATGATTAAAAGCCCCGGAAGAGGTGTCTTTATGATTTTCATTCCTGTCATTTAAAACGATTGGATTTGTTTATCGGCCAGCCGCAACAAGTATTGTCCGTACTGATTTTTGCTTAACGGGGTTGCCAGTTCAACCAATTGGTCGCGGTCGATAAAACCTTTTTTGAAAGCAATTTCTTCGATACAGGAAACTTTTAGCCCCTGCCGCTGTTCGATGGTGGCAATAAAATTGGAGGCCTGCAGCAAGCTGTCATGAGTGCCGGTATCGAGCCAGGCAAACCCACGCCCCAGAAGTTGAACGTTCAGTTTATTTTCCCCGAGATACAGCCGGTTTAAATCCGTGATTTCAAGTTCGCCGCGTGCCGAAGGTTTCAGGCTTTTTGCTTTTTCTATTACATCGTTCGAATAGAAATAAAGGCCGGTGACCGCATAATTCGATTTCGGATTCTGTGGTTTTTCCTCGATGCTGATAACTTTCTGGTCGCCATCGAATTCCACTACCCCATATCGCTCCGGGTCATTCACATAATAGCCGAATACGGTGGCTCCGTCTTTCAGCAAAGCTGCATCTTCGAGAATTCCCCTGAAATTATAGCCATAAAAAATATTGTCTCCCAAAATCAGGCAAACGTTGTCACTGCCAATAAATTCTTCGCCAAGGATAAACGCCTGTGCCAAACCATCGGGCGAAGGTTGTATTTTATAGGAAAATTTTAATCCCAGTTGTGAACCATCGCCAAAAAGTTCTTCGTAAAGTTTAATATCAGATGGCGTGGAAATAACCAGCACCTCCCTGATGCCGGCCAGCATCAGCACCGAGAGCGGATAATAAATCATTGGTTTGTCGTAAACCGGAATAATTTGTTTTGAAATGCACCGTGTTATTGGGTAGAGCCTTGTCCCCGCGCCGCCGGCAAGAATAATTCCTTTCATAGCGTTAAGTTTATCGATTTGGAATTGATTAATAACATGTTTGTAATAATTGCTGTTTTTTCGTTTCTGCGGGAAAGTTTTTATCTTTATCCGGATGTAAATCCCGTGTTGGAATTCTGCTTTTTCCCAAACGAAGTGTCAAATTTAGTAAAAGTAAACTACCCAACAATAACCATCGTTGCAATGCGGGTTGAAGGGGCCGGAAGAATAAAAATAAAAACCTGAAAACCTTTGAAATACATGAATTAAGTTATATTTTTGCGCGCGATTTAAAAAACAATAATGTCTAATTCATTAATTTATTAAAACATTACATGACTGAAAAGAAAAACGAAAATGTTGAACAGGAAGCTAAAAATGTAGCTGAAAACCCGGTTCAAAAAGAAAAAAAGGTTGCTGAAAATCCTCAGGAACCTGAAGAGGAAACCATTGAAAAAGACAGGGAAGCCTCTAACGAAACAAAAGCAGAAGCAGAGGAAAAAGTAGCTGAAGAAAATGCCGAAGAAGCTACCGCTGAAGAAACTACTGAAGAAAAAAATGATGAAGCTGTTGCCGACGAAAATGAAGAAGCAACAGTTGAGACGGATGAAGCTGAGCCAGTAAAAGCGCAGGATGTAAAAGAAGCCGACGAAGAATTTGACTGGGACAGCCTGGAAGAAGGGCTTGAAGCTTATTCAAAAAAGGAAAAAGCAAACCTGGAACAACTGTACAATGATACCCTGAACACTGTCACTGAAAAAGAAGTACTGGAAGGTACCGTTATTTCATTGAACAAACGCGAAGTGGTCGTTGATATCGGTTATAAATCCGATGGTATTGTCAGTTTAAACGAATTCCGTTACAATCCCGAACTGAAAGTGGGCGATAAAGTTGATGTTTACATCGAGAGCCTGGAAGACAAAAAAGGCCAGATGATACTGTCGCACAAAAAAGCGCGGGCAATGCGCTCATGGGATCGTGTAAACGATGCACTCGACAAAGACGAAATCATCAAAGGTTACATCAAATGCCGCACAAAAGGTGGTATGATTGTGGACGTATTTGGAATTGAAGCATTCCTGCCCGGTTCGCAAATTGATGTTAAACCAATTCGCGATTACGATGTTTTTGTGGGAAAAACCATGGAATTCAAAGTGGTTAAAATCAACCACGAATACCGGAATGTTGTGGTTTCGCACAAAGCGCTCATCGAGGCAGAACTCGAACAACAGAAAAAAGAAATTATTGCCAAGCTTGAAAAAGGCCAGGTACTTGAAGGAACCGTTAAAAACATCACTTCCTACGGAGTATTTATGGACCTTGGAGGCGTTGACGGCCTGATTCACATCACCGACCTTTCATGGGGGCGCATTTCGCACCCGAACGAGATTGTGGAACTCGATCAGAAATTGAACGTGGTTATCCTTGATTTCGATGATGACAAAAAACGGATTGCGCTCGGTTTGAAACAATTGACACCGCACCCGTGGGATAAACTGGATGATGAGTTAAAAGTTGGCGACAAAGTAAAAGGAAAAGTAGTGGTTCTGGCCGATTACGGGGCGTTTGTTGAAATCGCACCGGGAGTAGAAGGTTTGATTCACGTTTCAGAAATGTCGTGGAGCCAGCACCTGCGCAGTGCCCAGGATTTCCTGAAAGTGGGCGACGAAGTGGAAGCAGTGGTTCTTACCCTCGACCGCGAAGAGCGTAAAATGTCGCTCGGCATGAAACAACTCAAAGAAGATCCCTGGGAAAATATCGACGAAAACTATGGTGTTGGAACAAAACACAAAGCTATTGTCCGCAACTTCACCAATTTCGGTGTGTTTGTTGAAATTACCGAAGGTGTCGACGGTTTGATCCACATTTCAGATTTGAGCTGGACGAAAAAAATCAAACACCCGTCGGAATTCACTTCAGTGGGCGAAGAAATTGAAGTTGTTGTTCTTGACATCGACAAGGAAAACCGCCGCTTGAGCCTTGGCCACAAACAGTTGGAAGAAAATCCGTGGGATGTTTTCGAAACCATTTTCACGACCGATTCCATCCATGAAGGAACCGTGGTTGATTTGATGGATAAAGGTGCAGTTATTGCGCTGCCATACGGAGTTGAAGGTTTTGCTACTCCGCGTCACCTGCAGAAAGAAGACGGCAGCCAGGCATCACAGGATGAAAAACTGGATTTCAAAGTCATTGAATTCAACAAATCGGCAAAACGGATTATCGTTTCTCATTCCAGGGTATTTGAAGATGTAAAACGCGCAGAAGATTCTGCAAAAAGGAAATCTCAATCGCGCTCTACTCAGAAATCAGTTCGCACAATGAACGAAAACGTTGAAAAAACAACATTGGGCGATATTTCTGATTTGGCAGCTTTGAAATCGCAATTGGAAGAAAAAGAGAAAAAAGATAAGTAAAATTAAGTTTGCTTAAATCAACGGCATTTTCGTAAATTGCAGGCTATGGATTTTGAAATTCAAAAAAAAGAAGATTACTCCCTGGTAGCAGTAAATGCGAACCGGCTGGATACCACCAATGCGCCCGAACTAAAGTCGGAACTGGTGGTGCTGAACAGCAACGGGGAAAAGAACATCGTTCTCGATATGAGCAGTTGTCATTACTGCGATTCATCAGGATTACGCGCCGTGCTGGTTGGCAACAGGTTATGCGAAGATGCCATTGGCACGTTTATCGTTTGCGGCCTGCAACCCGACGTTGAAAACCTGATGCGGATTTCGATGCTGCATACGGTTCTGTTAATAACCAAAACAGCGGACGACGCAGAAGAACTGCTTAATAAAAAGAAAAATCTGTGACGTTTTTATGCCGTTTGATCTGACCATACTTGGTAGCAGTTCGGCGATACCAACGTCTGAAAGATATCCAACCGCCCAGGTACTTAATGTGCTTGGGCGGTTTTTCTTGATCGATTGCGGCGAGGGTACCCAGATACAAATCAGACGGCAAAAAATCGGTTTTGGAAAAATAAAACACATCTTTATTTCGCACCTGCACGGCGATCATTATTATGGTTTAATCGGATTGATTTCAACCTTAAACCTGCTGGGGTTACAAAACGATATCCATATTTACTCCGCTTCGGAATTGAAAAACCTGATTCAGCCGCAACTCGATTTTATTAAGGGCGATATGCAGTTTAAAATCATTTTTCATCCGCTCAACTTTAAAAAACCTCAAAAAATTTATTCCGATAAAAGAGTTGAAGTATTTTCATTCCCGCTGAAACACAGCGTTCCGGTTTGTGGATTTCTATTCAAGGAAATTCAAAAGCAGGCGAACATAAAAAAAGAATATGTGAAGAAATTCAACATACCGGTTGTTCAGATTAAGGCAATTAAAGCGGGAGCCGATTTTCAAACGGAAGAGGGCAAAACAATTTCCAACAGCGAACTTACCATACCACCAGCTCCACCGCGTTCATACGCATTTTGTACCGATACTGCACTATATCCGCCTGCGGCAGAATTTATAAAAGGCGCCGATTTACTGTACCACGAATCTACATTCACCGAAGAATTAAGAGATTGGGCCGACCGGACCAACCATTCCACAGCGCTTGACGCAGCAAAAATGGCGAAAATGGCGCAGGTGAAAAAATTGCTTCTCGGCCACTTTTCAAACCGTTATAAAGACGAATCGGTCTTTACAGAGGAAGCAAAAACAATTTTTAAAAATGCGGAATCTGTCGTTGAAGGGCAAACCTATAAAATTGAAAAAGCCAATGTTTAATCACTCCTGGTCAGGCGCTTCAAAAAAATGCTTGTTGAAATTAACCAGATAAAGTTTTTCCTCCGGTCGTGTAAATGCCGTATACAACCACCGGTAATATTCAGTGTTAAGCATATCTTCAACCAGATACCCATGATCCACAAATACAGCTTTCCATTGTCCGCCCTGCGCTTTATGGCAGGTTAATGCATAGGCAAATTTTACCTGCAAGGCATTGAAATACTGATTTTCCTTTACTTTTTTCCAGCGCTCCCGTTTGTTTTTTATATCCATGTAATCTTCAGAAATGGCCTCGAATAACTGCTTGTTTTGTTCATATGGGAACGAAGCAGTTTCAATGGATAAGGTATCGAGAAAAATTTTACAGTCTATTTCTACATCACCGTAATCTGTAAAGCGGAGGCAAACATCGGCAAAGCGAAAACCGTACAATTCTTCGTAACCGTAAATTTGTTCCACTTCGGCAATATCGCCATTGGCAATAAATCCAGGTTCCATATCTTCATTCACCCAGAAATAGTTATTCTTGACAACCATGAGCAAATCTCCGCGTTCAATCTCATTTTCACGGTAAAGAATTGACCCCCTGATTCCCTTGTTGTACAGGTTTGCACGTTTGTTGGAACGGGTAATTATGGTGGTTTCCAAAATGCCGTATTTATCGTAACAGGTTGAAATGGACTCAATTAAATTTTCGCCTGATATTCTTTGCACATCATTAAAACCATCTATATTGAACCTGAAAAATCCGGTTTCTGCGGAACTTTCATCAATTCTGTTTCTGATTAAAGTTGCGTTGGTTAAAATTCCCGAATCAGCCGCCTGCCTCATCACTTCTTTCAACACATATTCCTGTACACCAAACCCATGTGTTTTCAGTACCGCATTTTCCAGCGCCGGACTGATTTTCAAACCGACAGGCGGCAATTGCGCGGTATCGCCAACCAATATCAACCTGCAATTTTCACCGGAATAAACATACTCCAGCAAATCCTCCAGCAACCGCCCGCTTCCAAACATCGCAAAATCACCGGGATCGTTTGAAACCATTGACGCCTCATCGACAATAAAAACAGTATTTTTATACAGGTTTTTATCGAGAACAAAACTGCCCATTCCATCACTGGAAGATTTTTGTCTGTAAATCAATTTATGAACGGTGAATGCCGGCATACCCGCATATGCTGCCATTACTTTGGCTGCCCGTCCGGTTGGGGCCATTAAAACGCTCCGTATTTTCAACGTATTCAAGGTTTGGGTCAGCGATGATATAATGGTTGTTTTTCCGGTGCCGGCATATCCTTTTATTAACATTATTTCATCCTGGTCGTTCAACGAAATAAAGCCGGACAACCCCTCAATTAGTGCTTGTTGACCTGATGTTGGTGTAAAGCTTAAATTTTGCTTCAGTAACTTTTGAATATGATTTTTAATCATAGCAGCTAAAATTACATTCTGTAAGGGAAAGTAATTTATTTTTTTTTATAAATTTGCAATCATTCGACATCAAACTTATTAAAACTATAAAAATGAGAACCGTAATACAAGTTGTACTTTTAGTCGTTGCAGTTGTGCTGGCATATTTAATCTACAAAGGGATTGAAAAACCCATCGATTTTGAAAAAGCCCGGGAAGCCAGATACGAGGCTACAATTGAAAGACTGAAAAATATTCGAAAAGCACAGTTGGCATACAAAGATGCATACGGGAAATTCACCGGAAGCTGGGATACGCTGATTAACTTCGTGATGCACGATTCGATTAAAAATGTCCGGAAAATCGGAGAATTAACCGATAGTATGATTGATGCCGGATTGACAGAGAAAAAAGCGCTGAGAATGGGCCTGATTATTCGCGACACGATTAAAGAAGGCGTATTAAGTTCGATTTTTGGCAATAATTTCGATGCCAGTAAACTTAAGTATATTCCGGTGTCCGATACTTCAGCTACATTCCAACTTGGTGCAACAACAATTACCACAGGTTCAGGTATTAAAGTTCCGGTTTTTGAAGCTAAAGCGCATAATAATGTGATTTTAAGAGGCCTCAACAAACAATATGTTATTAACCTGAATGAACAGCGCAGGTTAAACGAAAAATATCCCGGGCTGAAAGTCGGATCGCTCGAAGAAGCTGTAAATAACGCCGGAAACTGGGAATAAAAAATGCCGGAGCTGATTGCGGATAGTTCATTCGATATAAATAGAAGTTACGAATATCATCTGTCCATTCAGGTAAGCCTGGATGGATTTTCTTTTTTTATAGTTGACTCACAGCAAAATAAATTGGTTGCTTTCAAGTATGAGAACCTGAAAATCAGCAGCGAAAATTTTCTCGCACGGCGAATGGCCGAATGGTTCAATTCGGAGGAACTGCTCCGGCAGAATTACAAAAAAACATCGGCTGTGGTGTTTGAAAAAAAAGCTGCATTAGTTCCGGAAATTTTTGCTCTTCATGAAAAAAATCAATCTGTTTTGGCTTTTTTATACCCCCTCGCAAAAAATGAAACTATTACGGAAAACCGGATTAACAACTCCGGTAAAGTTCTGTATTTTGCTCTGTCGCAGCAGTTGCAGGAAATGCTAAATTCGCGGCTTCCGGAATGCGGTATATATCATCCGCTAACCCTGATTGCTGAAAATCTGCCGTTGTTACCTGCCAATTCGCAAAAGGGTCTTTTCCTGCTGTTCCAGCGAAATAGTTTCTTTTTCCTCTTTTTTGATGAAAATGGTGTTGCTATGGTAAACTCCTATCCGTTTTACCACGAAAACGATGTGATTTATTATGTTGTTTCGGCGATGAACCAACTCGGAATTTCAGCACAAAAAACGCAGATTTTCCTGGCCGGCTCAATCGATGAAAAAAGCAGCGTTTTAAATGCGCTTCAGAAACCTTTCAAGACCTGTGAACTGTACAATACGGTAAAAAATGTTCAGGTTGCACCGGAATGGCTGACTGGAATGCGGCACCAATTCATTGCCTTATTGCAGAAATGAGAATAATAGGCGGCAAATATAAGGGTAGGATTTTCAATCCGGGCAAAAAATTTAAATCGCGCCCAACCACTGATATAGCGAAAGAAGGTTTGTTCAACATTCTGGAAAACCGCTATAATTTTTCCGAAAAAAGCATTCTCGACCTCTTCTCCGGAACCGGAAGTATTGGATACGAATTTATTAGCCGGGGCTGCGAACGGGCCGTTCTGGTAGAAAATAACTATCAGCATTTCCAGTTCATCCGGGAAACTCTGCAAAATCTGGACGTTCAAAATGCCAAAGCAATAAAATCGGATATTTTTAAATTTCTGGTTCGATGCAACGAAAAGTTTGATTTTATTTTTGCAGATCCACCATACGATTTTAACCGGTTAAATGAAATTCCTGAAAAAGTTTTTCACGCGGAGGTCTTAAACAAAGACGGAATTTTCATCCTGGAACATCCCAAAAATTATGATTTTTCCAAACACCGGCATTTCCGGGAATTAAGAAAATACGGCAAAGTGAACTTTAGCTTTTTCAGCTAAATAACGGCAGCAAAAAATGCCGGCCCTCTCCTGCCCCTTCGCACCTCACCAGGTATGGAAACGAAAGAATACAGCTAAATGGCGGGTTGCTATTCACTACAAAAAGAAAATCTGACATTATCATTTTAATTAAAAGACAAATTGTCTGACCTGAACATAAAAACATTATGTGGTAAAAATTTTGTAAAAGAATAAGGCAAAATCAGAAAACGAATTAAGTTTTCGCTTGTTTTATTTTTTGAAAGGATTCTGTTTTATTTCAATAAGTTACAAAGGCTAAAGTTAATCTAAACCAGTTGCGGGATTTCCCGTTGATAAATGGCAGGTTTTACTGTGGAGCAGGTATAAAAAATGAAAGGAAATGGAATACAAGGATTATTACAGAACTTTGGGAGTCGATAAAAATGCCACTCCGGATGAAATAAAAAAAGCATACCGCAAACTGGCTATAAAATATCATCCGGATAAAAATAAAGGCAACAAGCAAGCCGAAGAGCGTTTTAAAGAAGTTGGCGAAGCATACGAAGTTCTAAAGGACCCTGAAAAACGGAAAAAATACGACAAATTGGGAGCCAACTGGAAACAATATGAACATGCCGGCACAGGTGGTTTCGATTATTCACAATATGGAGGAGGAGCGCCCGGCGGCGGCAGTTCATTCCATTTCGAAGGCGACTTAAATGATATTTTCGGCGGCGCGGGTGGCGGCTTTTCTGATTTTTTCAATGCTTTTTTTGGCGGCAGGGGCAGTGCACAATCAGGATTTTCCGGACGGCAGCACCCACAAAAAGGCCAGGATTTACGAGCTGAAATGGAAATCAGCCTCTACGAAGCATACCATGGGACAAGCAGGATTCTAAATGTTGACGGCAACAAACTTCGGGTAACCATCAAACCGGGAAGCTATAACGGTCAGGAACTTCGAATTAAAGGAAAAGGTGGCCGGGGAGCTGCCGGCGGCGCAGCCGGAGATATTTATATTAAAATCAGGATTCAACCTGACAATCAGTATAAAATTGACGGAAATGATCTTACCCTGAAAACAAATGTCGATTTGTATACGGCAGTTCTGGGCGGCAAAACTGAGATTAACACCCTTGCCGGAAAATTAAATGTACCAATTCCGAAAGGCTCGCAAAATGGCAACAAACTTCGGCTGAAAGGAAAAGGAATGCCTGTATACGGAAAATCAGGAGCTTACGGCGATTTATATGTACAATTAAATGTGGCGATTCCTAAAAATCTCAGTCCGGAAGAGATAGACCTGTTTAAAAAGTTGAAGGAATTACGAAATAATGTTTACAGTCATCATTAAAAATTCGGGATTATGTTACCACAATATTTCGATTACGAACGCATCGATCCGATGATTGAATTGTTTCTTTCACGGGTTAATGATCTTAATTACAGGTACTATGCCAGCGAATTGCTGGATCAACTGATGAAATCAGAGGATTTCAATTTTGATGATTCGGTACGAAAAGCAATTGCGATTATGCGGTTAACGGAAATTCCGGTGCAGCAGCATTTTTCATGTATTTACCGCTCGGATATGAAAGGCACCCGGCGCGACTGGAAAATGTCGGAACTGGCCTGCAGCCTTGTCGTTATTAGCGCAAAGCCGGCAAACCATAAAATTGAACAAATTCAGCAGGCTTTTTTGGAATATTTGGGAGTGTAAAATGCTTAAAACACAATAAAGAATATTAAAAAACAACCTGATATGAAAGGAAATTTTAATTCAATCATACAATCGCCGACCCCCGTTCTTGTTGATTTCCATGCAGAATGGTGTGGTCCGTGCAAAGTTCAGTCTCCGATTTTGGCTGAACTGGCGCGGGAGTTGAACGGAAAAATCAGGGTAATCAAAATCGATGTCGATAAAAACCAGGAAATTGCCGGCCGCTTCCAAATCAGGGGCGTTCCAACTTTGGCATTATTCAAAAACGGACAGGTGTTGTGGCGGCAATCCGGATTAATGGATAAGAATCAGTTGCGGCAAATTCTGCAATCGCATTTAAATTAATATAAGAAAAGCCCCACGCAGGCGCAGGAGCTTTTCCAAATAAATGTGTGACTATTAATCCAGTTTACGTTTGATACTGCAGCCCACCGGTTCGGTTTCAGAAATGGCAACGTCATCGCCATTTCCAAGGCTGACAATTGCATTTTTTAAATATGCATTTTTTACATCGTTTGCATTTTTATAGTTATCATCCACTGCCCCTTTGTAAACCAGCTTCATGTCGCTGTCGAACAAAAAAGCATGGGGCGTGGTTTTCCCGCCAAATGCATTGGCCAACCGACTGTCCTTATCGACGGCATAATAAAAATTATATCCCTGTTCTTTTGCGCGGGCCTGCATGTCAGCGTAAGAGTCACCCGCGTCGCGTTTTCCGTAGTTCGAATTCAGGACAATCATTCCAACATCATGTTTATCGGCCATCGATTTAATTTCCGGATACCTGCCTTCCCATCCTTTTACAAACGGGCAGGTATTGCACGAAAACAGCACCAGCACTCCATTTTCCTTTTTTACATCGTTCAGCGTAACTTTTTTACCAGAAACGTCGAGTAGTTGCACGTCAGTCAACACCGCTTTTTCGCCAACTCCAACCTCGCCTTTTCCATCTGCGGCACGTGCATAAGTTGCCGCAAAAACCAGTAATAACATCATTAACTTTTTCATAGCTTTAGTATTAAATTAAAAAATACCTTTTTGTCTTAATTTAAAACGATGAAAAGAAAAAAAAGGTTCAATTTCCCGATCGGATTAAACATTCTGATGCTGTTGCAGTTATTCTGAAAAAAGTAAAATGAATATCGATATAATCAGGCACGAATATAAGTTATCGGAATTAAGTAAAACAGCAGTAAATCCAAATCCTGTCAAGCAGTTTGAAACGTGGTTAAATGAAGCCATAAAAGCATGTGTTCCGGAACCCACTGCCATGTCGTTATCCACTGTTGGAACTTCCGGGTTTCCTGAAAACAGAATTGTTCTCCTTAAATTTTTCGATGACCAGGGTTTTATTTTTTTTACTAATTACAACAGCGAAAAAGGAAAGTCGATTGCTGCGAATGCCGCTGTTGGCCTGCATTTTTTTTGGCCGGAACTGGAACGTCAAATCCGGATTTCAGGTTTTGCCGAAAAAACTTCTCCGGAAATTTCAGATAATTATTTTCATTCGCGCCCGCTAAACAGTCAGTTTGCTGCCTGGGCTTCAGGGCAAAGCGAAGAAATTCCGGACAGAAAAAAACTAATAAAAGACTATGAGCTTGTGGAAGAGAAATTCAAAAATATGCCGGTTATCCGGCCTGATTTCTGGGGAGGTTATTGTATAAAACCGGTTAAAATTGAGTTTTGGCAAGGCCGCGAAAACCGCCTGCACGACCGCATTGTATTTGAAAAACGGAATAATGAATGGACGATAAAACGAATAGCGCCCTAAAGGAAAGAATGCAGGCGCCAACAATCAGCATTTTCATCTGTTTTATTAACAAAAGACCGAAATAACATTTTTAAAATGCGCGATGTATAAGCTCTGTAAGGATGAAAAATTCAAAAGAACAGAAAAAATGTGCAGTGGTTACCGGTGGCAGCTCGGGCATCGGGTTGGCAATTTGTGAACGTTTTGCAGCTGAAAATTATGAAGTTTACAATGCTGATATCCGTTCTCCTGAAAAAAATAGTGAAAACATCCGGCACATTCCCTGCGATATTGCGGAGGCAGACCACGTCAGCCGTTTGTCAGGGGTTGTGGCGCAGGGAAATCCACCTGACGTACTGGTGCTAAATGCAGGCAGGGGAATTCATGAAAAACTGCGCGAAGGCGACCCGGAAAAATGGTTTGAAATCATCAATCTGAATGTCATGGGTTCGCTGCGTGTGCTGCGGGCGATTTTGCCGTTCATGCAGAAAGGAAATGTCATTTTCATTTCTTCGGTTTCCGCGCAAAATACATACGAATACGGAGGCGTTTATGCAGCTACGAAAAGTGCACTAAATACCATTGCCGAAACACTGAGAACCGAAGAACAACCTGAAATCGGGGTGACGGTTATTTCTGCCGGAGTGGTTGATACCGGCTTTTTTCAAAATTCCGTTTCCGGAATTCATTCTGCCGAATCGATTGGCTGGGGCGCTGTTGAACCGGCCGAAATTGCCGAAGCAGTGATGTTTGCCATTAATCGCGGTCCATCCGCTGCCGTCTCGAATATCACCATTCGCCCGCCGTCGCAGCCATTATAAATGTAGATCAGCAGCAACATCTTCTGTGGAAAATGTTCTCATTTTTTCTTTATTCACAAAAATTCATTTCACCCCAAACAAAACCTATTCCATTGGCAACCAGAAATTTAAACTTGCAAGTTGATTTCACATAGATTCATGGTACAGTTAATGCAAATTTTTCACATATAAAATCCAGAATTTCACAATATTTAAATTACGCCCATGAGAAAACAAGTACTGATTACAGGTGGAGCTGGTTTCATAGGTTCACATCTCTCCGATATTCTTTTAACAAATGATTATAATGTCCGAATCCTCGACAACCTCGACGAACAGGTTCACGGCGCCGGAAAAAAGCGGCCTGAATACCTGAATCCGGATATTGAACTTATTGTAGGTGATGTACGGAATAAAGAAGACGTGCAAAAGGCGCTCACAGGTGTGGATATTGTTTACCATTTTGCCGCCAAAGTTGGTGTTGGGCAAAGCATGTACGAAATTGCTGAATACACTCAGGTAAATAATTTCGGAACCGCGGTCTTGCTTGAAAATATCGTAAACACTCAGGTTTCAAAATTGATTGTTGCCTCGAGTATGAGCATTTACGGCGAAGGACTTTACCGCGATTCCAAAGGAAATATTACCGGCGGACACGAAAGGGATATCGAAGATCTCCGGCAGGGAAGGTGGGAAATGTTCGACTCCCGCGGAAAAGCGATGGAACCGGTGAAAACAGATGAAACCAAACAGCCGGTGCTGAATTCAATCTATGCGCTTTCGAAATACGATCAGGAGCGAATGTGCCTGATTACCGGCCGCGCTTATAATTTACCGGTGACCGCACTGCGATTTTTCAATGTTTACGGGACACGCCAGGCGCTTTCAAACCCATACACCGGCGTAATGGCCATTTTTGCTTCGCGTTATCTGAATGAAAAACCGCCGCTTATTTTTGAAGATGGCCGTCAAATCCGCGATTTTGTGCACGTTAAAGATGTTGCTCAGGCCTGTTTGCTCGCCGCCGAAAAAGAAGCAGCAAACGGACAGGTTTTCAACATCGGAAGCGGAAACCAATATTCCATCAGTACCATCGCCTCTGAACTTGCAACAGTGATGAATAAGAAAAATATCGAACCGCAAGTCACCGGAAAATACCGCGCAGGAGACATCAGGCACTGTTTTTCCGATATCGAAAAAGCAAGAAAAAAATTAGGATATCAACCCCGGGTGGATATTAAAGACGGCCTGTTGGAACTGGCTGACTGGCTGAAAGAACAAATCGCTTACGACCATGTAGATACAGCCAGCCAGGAACTGGAAAAAAGAGGTTTAACTGTTTAATACCCGACAAAACAAAACACATAAATAAATTAAAGTCATGCAGAATCATTTAACCGATAAAAACGATCGTCATCAATTGGTACGCAACGGCCAAAAACCTCAAACCGGTATTCTGGAATGGTTCCATATCAATGAATATCAACAGGTTGAAGAAGCAGTTAAAGAGTTGAAAAGAACCGGGATTACACATTTGCGCACCGGCGTTTCGTGGGCCGATTACCATACCGAAGACGGCGAAAAATGGTACGACTGGCTTATTCCGCTTCTTTCGGAAAATTTCGAATTGCTGCCTTGCTTTCTTTATACCCCGCCGAACATGGGCGTGGAACCTCAAACTTCCGCTCCCCCGAAAAATCCGAAAGATTATGCCGATTTCCTGGACCTTTTCATCAACAGGCACGGGGAACATTTTGAATATGTGGAACTTTGGAATGAACCAAATAACCAAAGCGAATACGACTATAAACTGGATAAATCGTGGGATATTTTTGCCGACATGGTTATCAAAGCTTCCTACTGGGCGAAGCATTTGGGCAAAAAAACCGTGTTGGGGGGAATGAGCCCTGTCGATCCGAACTGGCTGCGGCTGATGATTCAAAAAAATGTTCTCGAAAATATTGATGTAATTGGTTTTCACGGTTTTCCGGAAATATTTGAATCGCACTGGCAAGGTTGGGAAAAAGAAATCCGCTCCATAAAAAATGTACTACATGAATTTAACCTCGAGCGGGAATTATGGATTACTGAAACCGGTTATTCCACCTGGCGGTTCGACGATGTAAAACAAATCGAAAAATTCACTGAAGTTATGCAGGCGCAGGTAAGCCGGGTTTACTGGTATTCGTTAACCGATTTGAATTTTAGCCAGCCCACAATAACCGGCCATCACAGCGATGAGCGTGAATATCATTTCGGAATGATACAGGAAGACGGTACAAAAAAGCTCCTGTATCGCCTGCTCGAAACAGGCGGAGTGGAAAATGTGCTGAAAAACCGGTGGATGGCGGATCGCAAATTTCCTGTTCACAACAAAAATGAAGAACATGTGCTGGTGACCGGCGGCGCTGGTTTTATTGGCACCAATCTGGCCGACAGGTTACTAAGTAATGGAATAAAAGTAACGGTGTTTGACAACCTTTCGCGGCCGGGAGTGGAAAAAAACCTGCAATGGCTGAAAACCAAACATGGCGATTTACTAAACGTTCTGATTGCCGATGTCCGCGACCGGTACATGGTGGAAAAAGTGGTTCAGCAGGTGTCTCATATTTTTCATTTTGCGGCACAGGTGGCAGTAACAACCAGCCTGGAAAATCCGCGCCACGATTTTTCCGTGAATGTGCAGGGAACGGTAAATATGCTCGAAGCCATTCGAAAAACGGAACATAAACCTTCGTTGCTTTATACATCCACCAACAAAGTTTACGGAAACCTCGAAGACATCCAGATTAAAAACAATACTACCCGGTACCTCCTTCAGGATAAAAAACTGGCGGAAACCGGAATCGATGAACAGACACCGCTGAATTTTCACAGCCCGTATGGCAGTTCAAAAGGCGCCGCCGACCAGTATGTGCTCGACTACACCAAATCGTTCGACCTGAAAAACGTGGTGTTCCGGATGAGTTGCATTTACGGTCCGCACCAGTTTGGCACCGAAGACCAGGGTTGGGTGGCCCATTTTATTCTGAAGGCATTGAAAAACGAGAAAATATTCCTCTTTGGCGATGGCATGCAGGTTCGCGACATTCTATATGTGGACGACCTGGTTAATGCGATGATTGCCGCCTGGCAAAATATCGGCCAGATAAAAGGTGAAGCGTTCAACATTGGCGGCGGCGTGAAAAACACGGTAAGTTTGCTCGAACTGATTAAGATCCTCGAAAACCTCGAAAACCGGAAAATACCGCTGGTTTTCAAAGAATGGCGCCGGGGAGATCAAAAATATTATGTTTCCGACACATCAAAATTCAATAGAAAAACAGGCTGGGAACCACAGATGAACCACGAAGAAGGCGTGCGCGAATTGTATCACTGGTTAAAAGCTTTTCGCAGATCATCCGTCCCGGTTACAACTAAACTTCTTGTTAATAACGAAAAAGTATGTTTGCATCCGTAATTCAGCACCCCCGAACCATTGAAATTATAGAAACACCGCTACCGGAAATTCAGGATGAAGAAGTTCTGGTACGGTTGGACGGAACGGGAGTTTGCGTTTCCAACCTTCCGGTGTGGCAGGGCCGCGAATGGTTTGTGTATCCTTTTGAAACCGGCGCTCCGGGGCACGAGGGTTATGGAACAGTGGAAGCCATCGGCAACAAAGTGATAAACCTGAAAAAAGGCGACAAAGTTGCGCTTCTCTCCTTCCACACGTATGCAGAATACGACAAAACCGAGCAATCGAATGTAGTAAAGCTTCCGGATAAAATTGCGGAGAAACCTTTTCCGGGTGAACCCGCAGCTTGTGCAGTGAATATTTTCAACCGGAGCGATATTCAGCAGGATCATACCGTGGTTGTAATTGGAACCGGATTTATCGGCAGCCTGCTGATTCAGTTGCTGCGCGGAAAATGCAAACAAATCATTGCCGTTTCCAGACGGGACACATCGCTGGGTTATGCCAAAAGAGCGGGCGCCGATGATTTGGTGCGTTTTAATGATGTTTATTCCACTGCCCGGCAGATTAATGAAATGGTTCCCGGAGGTGTTCAGCGGGTAATTGAGGCTACCGGCACACAAGCCGCAATTGACCTGGCAACTGAAATAGTTGCCGAACGCGGAAAAATAATTGTGGCCGGTTTTCACCAGGACGGGCTGCGAAATATCAACCTGCAAGCCTGGAACTGGAAAGGGATTGACGTGATTAACGCACACGAACGCGACCCGAAAATATACATCGACGGACTGAAAGAAGCGATTAAACTGGCGGAAAAAGGAACGCTCCGAATGGAAGAATTGATTACCCACGAGTTCGATTTCCGTGAGATAAATGAAGCATTTGAAACGATGGATCAGCGGCCGGAGGGATATCTGAAAGCCATTATAAATTTTTCCTAAATGACAAACGAAACGATAACAGCAACTTCAACAAAACCCAAACTGGCGTTTATCGGAACAGGCTGGATTGGCCTGAACAGGATGAAACACCTGCTTTCGGAAAAAATTTCCGAGACATCTGGTATTTTGGATGTTTCCGAAGAAAATGTAAAAAATGCGCTGGCGCTGGCGCCCGGCTCAACCGTGTATAAATCGATGGAACAACTTCTGGAGTCGAAACCCGATGGAGTTGTGATTGCCACCCCCAGTGCGTTACATGCAGAACAGGCAAAACTGGCGCTGGAAAAAGGAATTCCCGTCTTCTGCCAGAAACCGCTGGCACGAACAGCACAGGAAAGCCGTGAAGTGGTTGCTGCTGCCCAAAAATCGGACAGGTTGCTCGGCGTTGACCTCTCTTACCGGTTTACCGAGGGGATGCAGAAAATTTATGAACTCGCAAAAAATAATTCCTTCGGAAAAATATTTGCGGTTGATTTGGTTTTTCACAACGCTTACGGACCAGACAAAGATTGGTTTTACAATCCGGAACTATCGGGCGGAGGCTGCCTCATCGACCTCGGTATACATTTAATTGATTTAGCTTTGTGGGTGCTTGGTTTTCCCGATGTTGAAAACGTTTCTTCCGCGGTTACATCCGGTGGAAAGTTAGTGGACAACCCTGAAAAAGTGACCGAAGATTTTGTTTCGGCGCAATTTATTACTGCCGGTGGTGCGGTAGTCAGGTTAACCAGCAGCTGGAACCTGAATGCCGGAAAAGAAGCAGAAATTAAAGCTTCATTTTACGGCACCTCAGCAGCAGCCATTTTCGAAAATGTAAACGGTTCATTTTACGATTTTGAAACCCGCCTCTGCCACGGGACTTCGTCGGAAACAATCAGTTCCCCACCCTACGAATGGGGAGGCAATGCGCTGGCCGACTGGACAAAACGGCTGGCAAAAAACAACTCGTTCAACCCACAGATAAAGGAATACATCCGGGTGGCAGAAATCATCGATAAAATTTACGGAAGGAACGCCGAAGTTGAAAAATTTTAAAAGCAACAAATGAAGATATTGATGAACACGGACAATATTGGCGGCGTTTACACCTATTCGCTCGATTTGGCGGGAAATTTAAAAACAATGGGCGCAGAGGTGGTGCTGGCAGTAACCGGTTCAGAATTGTCTGAACAACAAAAAACAGAACTTCAGGAATTCGAATATTATTTTGCCGCGTACAAACAGGAGTGGATGGAAAATCCGTGGGACGATATTGCGCAGGCAGGCGAATGGCTGATGGAAATCAACGAAAAAGTTCAGCCCGACCTGGTTCACCTGAATTCTTTTTCATTCGGAAACCTTCCCTGGGATGTACCGGTAATTATGGTTTTTCATTCCTGCGTTTTATCGTGGTGGAACGCGGTTCACGATGAACCGGCGCCGGCACGCTGGAAAACTTACGAACAGCAGGTGAGGAGCGGGTTGCAAAATGCTGATAAAATTATAGCTCCCAGCCGCGCCATGTTAAATGAAGCGGAACGGTTTTACGGCCCGTTTTCGCACAGCGAAGTAATTTACAATGGCCGAAATCCCGAAAAGTTCTTCAGCAGGGAAAAAGGAAGATATATTTTCAGCATGGGGCGGTTGTGGGACGAAGCGAAAAACGTAAAATTGATTGTGGAAGCTGCCCGTGAAATTGATTGCCCGATATACATTGCCGGAGACAACAGCGCGATTAACACTGCTGAAATTCCGGAAAACGTCATTTTCACCGGAAAATTGGACCAGGGGCAAATAGCCGTTTTCCTGGCCGGCGCATCCATTTATCTGCTACCGGTAAAATACGAACCATTTGGATACTCTTTTGTGGAAGCCGCATTTTCGAAATGTGCGCTGATTGGCGGCAAAACCGGTACTTTGCAGGAAATCTGGCAGGACAACATGATTTATGTTGAAAACGTTGATGAGCTTGTCCGCTCGGTGAACGATTTGTTGCAAAACGGTGAAAAGCTGAAAACATCCGGCGAAAAGGCATACCAAAAAGCGATTGAAAATTACACACTCGAAAAGATGACCGGAAGATATTTACAGCTTTATCAACAGTTGTTAAAATTGCAACCGGCAAAAAAACCTGCGATATGAAGTTTTATCTGATTTATCATTCCATAATTTCCGACTGGAACCACGGAAATGCCCACTTTCTCCGCGGAATTGTAAGCGCTCTGCAGGACCGCGGCCACAGCGTAAAAGTATTGGAACCGGAAAACGGCTGGAGTTTGACCAACCTGGTAAAACATTACGGCGAAAAACCGATTGAAGAATTCAATCGGAAATTCCCAAATCACCAGCCTTATTTTTACAACGAAAACAAATTTAACCCGGAAGAATTTTTGGCGGATGCCGACGTAGTGATTGTGCACGAATGGAACAATCCTGCATTGGTGAAAAAAGTCGGCGAATACCGGGCGAAAAACGATCATTTCCTGCTTTTTTTCCACGACACCCACCACCGCTCGGTAACCCAACCAAAAGAAATAAAAAATTACGATCTGAAACATTATGATGCGGTTCTGGCTTTTGGCGACATTATCCGAAAAAAATACAAACAAAAGAAATGGGCGAAGCATGTTTTCACCTGGCACGAGGCCGCAGACACACGGATATTTCATCCCGTAAAAAACAGAAAAAAAGAGGGCGATTTGGTATGGATTGGCAACTGGGGCGACAATGAACGGACGGAAGAACTGAGGGAATTTATTATCAATCCTTCGGTGGAACTGGGTTTAAAAACCGTTTTTTACGGCGTCCGGTATCCTGAAAAAGCGCTGAAAATATTAAAAGAAGCGAACATCGAATACCGCGGCTGGCTGCCTAATTACAAAGTTCCCGAAGTATTTTCGGCTTTTAATTTCACGGTTCATGTTCCACGCCGGCCGTATGTTCAAAAACTCCACGGCATTCCAACTATCCGCCCGTTCGAAGCAATGGCCTGCGGAATTCCGCTGATTTGCTCCGAATGGAACGATGCAGAAAACCTTTTCGAGCCGGGAAAGGATTACCTGGTTGCGGAAAGCGGCATGGAAATGAAAAACCACATGCAACGGATTTTAGCAGATCAAAATCTGGCCGACGAACTAAGTTCGCACGCGCTCGCTACCATCCGGGAAAAACACACCTGCGATCATCGCGTGGAAGAATTATACCGGATCATTATCGATTTGCCGGAGAAAAACCTGGAACGTTCCATTTTAAACGAATCATAAACAATAATTATGAATAAACGACCGACAATTTCATTTTACGGTTCCAGCCTCGTTTCATCGTATTGGAACGGCGCTGCCACCTATTACCGCGGAATCATCAAATACCTGAACCGGCTGGGTTACGAAATCACTTTTTTCGAACCCGATGCTTTTGAACGGCAACAACACATTGATTTGCCCCATCCACCCTGGGCAAAATCGGAAGTATATGAAAATAACCGTGAGGCTGCCGACGCTGCGGTGGAAAAAGGCAAAAATGCCGATGTGCTGATAAAAGCCAGCGGCGTTGGCGTTTTCGATGCATTTCTTGAAAAAGCGCTTTTGGAAGTCCGGAAACCCGGTCAAACCGTAATTTTTTGGGATGTGGATGCGCCAGCCACTTTGCAGTCGGTTTTGGATAATGAAGAAGCTCCTTTTCGCGAACTGATTCCGCAGTACGATGCCATTTTTACTTATGGCGGCGGAAAACCGGTAGTGGATGTTTACAAATTTTTGGGCGCCGCAGAATGTACTCCCATTTACAATGCATTTGACCCGGATACGCATTTTAGGGTGGATAGCAATCCCAAATTTGAATGCACACTGGCCTTTTTGGGAAATCGCCTTCCCGACCGCGAGGAACGCGTGAAGCAATTTTTTATACAGGTAGCCGCAAAGTTACCCGATAAAAAATTTATCCTCGGCGGAAACGGATGGCAAAAAACGGAGCTTCCTGAAAATATCGAACACACCGGACATGTTTACACCACCGACCATAACGCCTTTAATTCGTCGCCGCTGGCGGTTTTGAACATCAGCCGGAACAGCATGGCAGAATACGGTTTTTCGCCGGCAACTCGTGTTTTCGAAGCTGCCGGCGCTGCAGCCTGCATCATAACCGACTACTGGGAAGGAATCGATCATTTTTTCGAACCGGAAACCGAAATACTGGTGGCAAAAAACGGCGGTGATGTTTACGCTATCCTGGAACAACTAACCGAAGAAAAAGCACGTAAAACCGGCGAATTGGCGCTAAAGAGAGCGCTTCGTTCGCACACGTACCAGCAACGGGCAGAACAGGTTGATAAAATTTTGTACCGGCAAAAAACAACGGTTTTAAACAAATAAATACATTCAATGAATATTGTAATTCTTGGGCTTTCAATTACTTCATCGTGGGGAAACGGGCATGCAACCACTTTCCGGAGCCTGGTAAAAGGGTTGAACAAACGCGGGCACCGGGTCCATTTTCTCGAAAGGGATGTGCCGTGGTATGCAAAAAACCGCGATTTTACCACCGCCGGTTACTGCAAAATAAGTTTGTATTCTTCACTGGAAGAACTTCAGCAAAAATATGCGCAGGAGATTGAAAATGCCGGACTGGTAATTATTGGCTCTTATGTTCCGCAAGGCGTTGAAGTTGGGAAATGGGTGGTAAATGCAGCGAAAGGTGTAAAAGCATTTTACGACATCGATACGCCGGTAACGCTGGCAAAACTGGAACAAGCAGATTTTGAATACCTTCATCCGGAAATCATTCCGCAATTCGATTTGTACCTTTCATTTGCCGGTGGTTACATTCCTGAAATTTTTACCACAAAATACGGCGCCTCTGCCGCCAAACCTTTATATTGTTCCGTTGATACCGATTTGTATTTTCCTGAAGATGTTCCTGTTAACTGGGACCTGGGCTACCTCGGAACGTACAGCCCCGACCGGCAGCCGCCATTGCAAAAACTGCTCATTGACGCTGCCGAAAAATGGAGCGAAGGCAAATTTATTGTTGCCGGGCCGCAGTTTCCTTCAACAATCAAATGGCCGCGAAACGTGGAAAGAACTGAGCATTTGCCGCCTGCAAAACACCGGAAATTTTACAACCGGCAACGATTTACGTTAAATGTTACGCGAAAAAATATGGTAGACATGGGATATTCGCCCAGCGTGCGATTGTTCGAAGCGGCGGCTTGCGGCATTCCGGTAATCAGTGATTTCTGGGAAGGCCTGGATGAATTTTTTAAAATTGGTGAAGAAATTCTTGTTTCGAAATCTGCGGAAGAAACCATTTATTTTCTAAAAAATTATTCCGAAAGCAACAGAAAACAACTGGGCGAAAATGCCCGCCGAAAGGTTTTAAAGTCGCACTCGGGTGAAATGCGCGCAAAAGAATTGGAGAATTACGTGAACGAATTGAAAACGAGCGGTGTTGAATTAAATAAATAAAAAAAACATGGTTTTCGAAAATCTTTCTGAGTACGGGAGTTTTAGTTTGCTCGTGTTGCGCGTAATTGTTGGTATTGTTTTTCTTTCCAGCGGCTGGTCTCATTTTTCGAAACCGGCAGAGCGGGCCAAAAGCATCGAAATGAGTAAAACTTTTACGTTTTTGCTCGGTTTGGGAGAGCTAACCGGCGGATTGTTCGTTATTCTCGGAATCTGGATTCAACTGGCGGCAATCCTTCTCATTCTTATTATGTTGGGCGCCATTTCATTTAAAGTATTCAAATGGGACATCGGATTTTACGGAAAAGAATCTACCGGATGGCATTATGATTTTCTGCTCCTTGCGGCAAACCTGGTGTTTTTAACGGTAGGAGGCGGCCGGTATGTCCTGTTCTATTAACCTGTAAATATGAATCACGAAAACAACATTAAATCAACCATTCATAAATTTTCTCCCTGGTTTCACAACATTCACCTGCCCGATGGAACAGAAACTGCTCCGGACCATCCGCTTGGCGATTTTCCGTTGTTCAAATGGAAAACCATTGAACCGCATTTGCCTGCCGACATGACGTCCCTCAATGTTCTGGACATCGGTTGCAATGCCGGTTTTTATTCCATAGAATGCGCAAAACGCGGGGCAACAGTAACCGCCATTGATGTTGATGAACACTACCTGAACCAGGCGGAATGGATAGCCGCTCAATTTCAGCTTGGCGATAAAATCAGCTTTCACCAGATGCAGGTGTACGATTTGGTGAAAACCAACTGGCAGTTCGAAATCGTATTTTTCATGGGTGTTTTTTACCACCTCCGTTATCCGTTGCTTGCGCTGGATATTATTTCCGAAAAGGTGTCGCAGTTGATGGTTTTTCAAACATTGAGCCTGCAAACCCACCATGAAACGGCGCCGGTTAAAAATTTCGGCTATTCCGAACGAAAAATAATGGAAAAAGAAGGCTGGCCGGGAATGGCATTTATCGAAGGCCGGTTTGAAAATGATCCGACGAACTGGTGGGTCCCCAACCGTGCAGCCATCAAAGCCATATTTCGAACGTGCGGTTTCGATTTGATAGAGCACCCCGAAGACGAAACATACCTTTTCAAACCCGATAACGAAGCAAAAAGTGTGATTAATGACTGGAACCGTTCCGAATTTTTATCGGCAACAGGAAAGCCGTGGCAAAAAACCGTTCATAAAAAAACCCAAAAATAACGGATAGTTCCATCCAATTAAACCGGCCGTGCCACCTGCCTGCGCTGGTGTTAAAATCTCCGTATCTTCAATTTAAACCGGATAAAAATTAACCGGAAACCGAAAAATCATTTTCCAATCCGCAATTATTGGCATTGGGGAAAATGAATTCAAGGCCAAAACCTTCAACAAAAAATTGTAGAAAAATTCCACAGTTTTTGAAGCCGTTGCCGGTTGATAAAAATATAAATACCTGATAAAAAGCTTTTAAAATACGTAGCCGATCCGTCCGTCTGTTTTTGGTATAATTCTTCATTGAGAAACCTAACACAGATGATGATAAAACCAAATTTCTTCGACAAACGAACCCATTGGAGATAAAAACCGGAGGATATCAGGCTGGAAGTATTCAGAAATATTTCCTCACAACAAATTAAAATCAGACACGTATGCTAACGTATACAATTAGGAAAGAGGCGCTTCATGAAAGTTTTAATAAGTACAGACAATTTGGGAGATAGCTACAATTGTTCGCTGGATTTGGCTGAAAAGTTGGAAAATCATGGCATTGAAGTGATTCTGGCCGTTACCGGACAAATCATCACAAAAAAGCAAAAAAAAGAACTTCAGCCATTCCACCATTATTTTGCTGAATTTAAGCCCGAATGGATGGAAAACTCCTGGAACGACATTGGCGAAGCAGGAAAATGGCTAATGAAAATCCATCGCCAAGTGGGGCCCGACCTGGTACATTTAAACTCCTTTTCGATGGGAAACCTTTCCTGGAATGTACCGGTAATTAATGCCATTCATCACTGCCCCATCAGCCGCTGCAGGGCAGTTTACAGCAAGCCAACCATGCGGTGGAACAAATACCGCCAAATGGCACAGCAGGCGCTGCGTAATGCGAATGTGGTTGTTGCTCCGTCGCGAACCATGCTTTCAGCAACCGAAAAATTGTACGGACCGTTCAAAAGCAGCCGCGTTATTGCCAACGGCAAAGATTCGTACAATTACAAAAGCGACGTAAAAGAAAAATACGTTTTCAGCGCCGGGAGGTTGTGGGACGAAGCAAAAAATTTGTCGCTCATTTTAAAGGCGGCGCCAAAAATCAACTACCCCATTTACCTCGCTTGCGAAAGACACAAAATCAGGCATAAAAAAATTCCGCAAAATGTTTTTTTCACTGAAGAACTGCGACAAGACCAACTGATTGACTGGCTGGCGAATGCATTTATTTTTCTGCTGCCATCGAAATACGAACCATTTGGATATCCGTTTGTGGAAGCTGCCTTTTCAAAATGTACATTAATCGGCGGTGATATACCGTCGTTGCGGGAAGTTTGGCAGGATGCCATGTTTTATGTGGACGATGCAGAAAGCCTGGCTGAAACGGTTAACGGCCTGATGGAAAATAAAGAAATCATGTATTTATACGGCCAGAAAGCTTACGAACGGGCGCATGAAAATTACACCGTCGAAAAAATGGTGCGGCACTACCACGAATTATACGAACATGCAGTTGAGCTGGAACCGCTCCGGCAAAAAATGCCGATCCGCAGAAAGGACTACTTTCAGGACGTTGTAAAACGATCGATGTCAGCAGAGAATAAATTAATGACTCTTCTTTCCAATACCTTTTGCAAGTATTTCAAAAAATGATTTATCAAAATCGTATTTCAACAAATAAAACTGAATAGCCGCAATTCCTAACCAGGGAAACTGAATATAACCAAAAGGAGTTATTAAAATCAGAAAGACGGATGTCCCAATCAATCCAAGTTTCACTTTACGATGTTTACTTAAAATCAATAAGCCCATTATCAGCTGAAACACCGCAACAATAAGTATGAATAATACCGGAGCCTTTGATACGATATCCGAGAATATCGTCCGATAAACAGCGATGAACGAGGCTTCCCCCATCTGAACAGTAGGTGCGGGGTCGGTAAAAGCATTGACCAAATTGATGGCTGTTGCCATAATTAAATAAAAAAACCCAAGAAAAATACGACCAATGTTTGGTTTTGCGAGACATAATATCACTACAAACGCGACAAAACCAATGCTCCAAAGAATCTTTTCATCCATTTCATTTTGTTTTTCTGAGACGCACTCAGGTTTAACTTTGGTTCAGTTGGTTTAAAATTAGCTTAAACCAGGCAATTTCCACCAATAAAAACAAAAAAATACCCACCGGGTAACCCCCTAGTTTCTTCATTCCGGTGATATTTATAATCCTGCGCAGGGAGAAATTATATTGAACAGCCGTTCCTATCGATTAATTTTTTAAGAAAACCATCAATGGGAACGGGAACGGTTACGTCGGCGATCGCTGTCTCTTTTGCATACGTCTACCGGTGAGGCATTTTTTCGGGCATAATTTTTTACCTTCTGAACCACTTTCCTGTTTGATGCTAAATTTTTGCACAGTAATTTTACAGGTGAAAATCATTTGCTGATTTGTCTGATTTACTGGTTTTTTCAACATTCGAATTGTACAGTTTTATTTGAAAATAAATGAAAAAATTCATCGTCAGGATCGTTGCAGGCATCGTTCATTCTGAAACAAAAAGATGGAAAAAGAACCCTGTCCGCACCCAGGAAAAAATTCTCAGTAAATTGATTAGGAAAGGTAAAAAAACGGATTTTGGAAAAGATCATCATTTTGGGGAAATAAAATGTTACGAGGATTTTAAACAGCATGTGCCCATCAGGGAATACGAACAATTCAGAAGTTACATCGATAAAATAAAAAATGGCGCGTCTGATGTGTTATGGCCGGGCAAGCCTTCCTATTTATGCAAAACCTCGGGAACAACATCGGGAAGCAAATACATACCGCTTACCAAAGATGCTTTACCGAATCACCTTAATTCTGCACGGAACGTTATGCTGAATTATATTCATGAAACCGGCAGAATGGATTTTATCAATGGAAAAATGATATTTATTCAGGGAAGTCCGGTTTTGGATTCAACAAACGGAATACCTACAGGGAGACTTTCGGGCATCGTGGCGCACCACATTCCCGGATATTTGAAGAAAAACCGGATGCCATCCATGAGCACAAACAGCATTAGCGACTGGGAACAAAAAATCGATACCATAGCAGACGAAACTGTTCATGAGAACATGACGTTAATCAGTGGAATACCGCCATGGTTGCTGATGTATTTCAAAAAGCTGATCGAAAAATCGGGCAGGAAACAGATAAAAGACATTTTTCCAAACTTCAACCTGCTGATTACCGGAGGCGTAAATTTCGCCCCTTATAAAAACCTGTTTGATCAATTAATTGGAAAACCAGTTGATACACTGGAAGTTTATCCAGCCTCGGAAGGTTTTTTTGCCTATCAGGACAACCTGGAACAGGATGGATTATTGTTGCTGTTGAAGGAAGGAATATTCTATGAGTTTATTGAAGTAAAGGATGTGCATAAGAAAAATCCAAACCGGTGCTCAATTAAAGATGTTAAAACGAATGTGAATTATGCGCTGGTAATTAGTTCGAACGCAGGGTTATGGGGTTATCTGATTGGCGATACGGTTAAATTTACTTCCCTGAACCCGCATAAAATAGTGATTACCGGAAGGATCGGTCATTTTACATCAGCATTTGGTGAACATTTGATAACCGAAGAGGTGGAATCTGCCCTGTCAGAAATAATTTCAGAGGTTAATGCAGAAATAGTTGAATTCACTGTTGCACCGCAGGTTAACCCTTCCGAAGATGAATTGCCATACCATGAATGGTTTATCGAATTTAAAGTCAAACCAAATGATTTACCTGTTTTTGCCCAAAAGCTTGATAAGAAAGTCGGGTCGAGGAATCCCTATTACAAGGATCTGATTGAGGGGAAAGTACTTCAGACTTTAAAAATAAGACCGGTAGTGCATGATGGATTTCAGTCATTCATGAAAAAAGAAGGAAAACTCGGAGGGCAAAATAAAATTATCCACTTATCGAACGATCGGAAAATAGCTGACAAACTCATCGAATTTACAACTTATTTTTAACCGGAGTGTTCCTTCCCCCTTTCACATAATATACGCCAATGGCAGGAGAATTATGGCCAAATTCTTTCCGAACGTAGGTGAGTATTTGGGCAATCTCTTCATCGCTTAAGTAATCGAGAGGGGGCATTACACCGTCGAAAGCTTTACCATTCACTTCAATCGGTCCGCTTAATCCACTCATAACAACACTGATAAGCCTGCCCTGATCGCCAGTTACCCATTCGGAACCGGCAATGGATGGAAACCTGCTGCCATCACCTTTGCCATCGGCCATGTGGCAGGAGCCGCAGTATTTCATATACAGTTTCTCGCCTGCTTCGGCTGTCAGCGGCGTGAGATCATCCTTAATTTCATCGGGAGTTTTTATGTTTGGCTGCATTTTACGTTGTTCTGTTTGTGCCAGTTGTGCCGGCCCAAAATCATTTTTATCGCCTTTGAACATGACGCGCCAGATTTTCCCATGTTCACTTTCGCTGATGTACAATGAACCGTCGGGCCCTTCGGCAATTCCCATGGGCCTGTATCCGGCATCATCGGTTTCAAAAATGGTATCCGCCTGCGAAAAACCATCAGCAAAAACTTCCCATTGTCCGGGTTCTCCGTTTATAAACGGAACAAAAGCAACAAAATAACCAGCCTGCGGATAAGGAAACCGGATGGTTGAACCATGAAAAGCGATAAACGCTCCGTTTTTATAATGCTCAGGAAACTGATCTCCCTGGTAAAAATGAAGGTCGTTCGGCGCCCAATGCCCGGGAAAACCAATGATGGGCTGCGTGTAACGGGCTCCGTCAGCCTCCTTCTTTCCATCACCGCCATATTCCGGATTAAGCAGTTTTTTTCCCTGCATCTGGTCGTAATAATAATAGGGCCAGCCGGCGTCGGCGCCATCTTTTATCCGGAGGAATTCTTCGGAAGGCAACATTGCGCTTTGCCACGGACTAAAATATTCCGGCCAGTTGCGGTTGAGGTTATCTCTTCCGTGCTGAAGGGCATACAGTGTATTGTCCTGGCGGTTCCATTCCATGCCCACCACACTTCGGATACCGGTGGCATAACGGTAGCCATCGGTTTGAAGCTGCCCCGGTTTGTTTGCATCAAATTGCCAGATACCGGCATGCCACTCCAGTTCCGGACAAGGGTCTTGCCCCGGTGCGCCGGGCTCCCATCTCCGATCCTGTACCTGGCATATATCATCGGGCGAACCGAACGGAACATACATATTACCTTCCTCATCAAATGCAATCGGTTTGGCAATGTGCATGTATCCGTATTCCGTACTTCGGTAATCATCGGTGAGCATTACCTCCGGCTTGCTTTCCGGAACCAGCTTTCCGGGTGTCAGTTTTTGCCTGATAACCTTACTTGCCGTACTGAAATAGATATAGCCGTTATAAATGCGCATCGCCGTGGCATAATGACCGTCGGCGTCAAAAACGCCAAACCGCTGAATGACATCTGCTTTACCGTCGTTGCCTGTATCACGCAAGGCAATGTTTTCTCCCTGTTCATCGGCATAACGCATTTTGATGTAAATATCGCCGTTGGAGTTAACAGCCAGATGACGGGCAGATCCCAGACTGTCTGCCACCACCACGGCTTCAAATTCTCCGGGCAAAAATAATCCCCCGTTATCAGGGTCGCCGGGCGGCAACCTTTTTTCCTGATTTACTGCACACTGAACCAAGATGACAACGAGCAGGAGAAAACAAAAACTTATTCCAGGTTTCATAGTATGACAGATAATTTAGTCTGAACCTTCTGATTTTGAATATTTACTCATAAGTTATGAATAAATACTTTGTTTAGCGCAATCAGCTCGGTTGTAACTTACTGCAATTTTTTGTATGGGGTTACTGTTATAGGATTTTTGACACTTTCACATGTTTACGCTGAAAGGTATGGCGCCCTGACCAAACCTGAATGAAGACTTACAGCATTTTATGTGGAATAACAGAATATCTTGATAAAAGAAAATCATTGTTGTATTAATGGCCAGTATTTGAGTCCACTCCGAAAAGTCAAAAACCCCTAAATCCCCTCAAGGGGACTTTGAAGAGTTCATTGATTTTCAGCAAGTTCCCCTTTAGGGGTCAGGAGTAAAGAAGTTGAAAATCAATGAACTCAGACTTTTCGGAGCAGACTCAATATTTTATCCTTCAAATTTAACCCCCAGCTTCAGCCGGGGGCAATAAATCCGCGGTATTTAAAGGCTTCAGCCGTTAATTTTTTATTTTACCGGACACTATTGAAAGAAAATATCAATCTGACGTACTTAAATTGCGATTCCGGCGGGACTCCGGTCTTCCGCCTTCCATCTTCGGTCTTCCATCTTCCGTCTTCGGTCTTCCGTCTCCGGTCTCCGGTCTTCCGTCTCCGGTCTTCCATCTTCCGTCTTCGGTCTTCGGTCTCCGGTCTTCCGTCTCCGGTCTTCCATCTTCCGTCTTCGGTCTTCGGTCTCCGGTCTTCCGTCTCCGGTCTTCCGTCTTCCGTCTTCCGTCTTCCGTCTTCCGTCTTCCGTCTTCCGTCTCCGGTCTTCCGTCTTCCGTCTTCGGTCTTCCGTCTTCCGTCTCCGGTCTTCCGTCTTCCGTCTTCGGTCTTCCGTCTTCGGTCTTCCGTCTTCCGTCTTCGGTCTTCCGTCTTCCGTCTTCGGTCTTCCGTCTTCCGTCTTCCGTCTTCCGTCTTCGGTCTTCCGTCTTCCGTCTTCCGTCTTCCGTCTTCCGTCTTCCGTCTTCCGTCTTCCGTCTTCCGTCTTCCGTCTTCGGTCTTCCGTCTTCCGTCTTCCGTCTTCCGTCTTCCGTCTTCCGTCTTCCGTCTTCCGTCTTCCGTCTCCGGTCTCCGGTGGTCTTTCAATGCTCAAATTCCGCTCCCGATTTGATTTTATTCAGTCTCTCGCGCATAGTATTTAGGTGGTATTGATACACGTCGCGCGGGGAACAATTGTTTTCCTTACAAACCACAGCCGCGTAACCGACAACAACCCCCATTTGGGTGGTGGTGTGCATCACCCGCGGACTACCGAGGCCAACATGTGTGGCCGAAAAACAACGTCCGGCCATGAATAAATTGTCGATGTCTTTGGAATACAAACAGCGGTAGGGAATTTTATACTGTTGAATTTTGGTAAATTCAGCTTCCGTCAGAAAATCGTATTTTCCGCCCCGGGGGTAGTGAATGTCGATGGCGCGGACTTCTTCCACAAATCCATCCTCAAAATCAGGATGATTAATTACATCGCTTTCCTTCAAAATGTAATCGCCCATTATTCGCCTCGATTCCCGCTTACCTGCCACATAAGCCATCCATTTCAGTTTCAGGTTGGCATTCGCCGGGTCCTGTTTCACGTTGTACCAGTTGCCATAAATGGCGCGGAACATGTGATCGCGGATTTCTTCGGCATCGTAAATCGTGTTCATCAGCAAACCATATTCCCAGAACCATTCTCCGCGTTTGGCTTCATAATCTTTGGCCACGTCCATCGCCCAGGGCACTTCTTTCCAGCCCACTTTCAGCTTGTCTTCCGGATTTGGATTATCTTCCGCTTCAATTTCCACGGAATTCCATAGAATAGAGTTTCCCATGGTCATATTATCGGCCTTTTCCGGGGCCAGCGATTCGTTAAATTCGTCGCGCGATTCGCGGCCCATCCGCACTTCGGCGCCTGCCCAGTAACCAATCCATCCGTCGCCGGTGGCATCCACAAACAACGGCGCTTCAAAACGGGTTTCTTTGTGCGTATGTGTATTAAAACAGTCCACAGCGGTAATTTTATTTCCCTGTTTGTGTACGGTGTAAGCGCGGGTATTCAAAAAAACCGAAATGTTCTTTTCCGCATTAACGACCATGTTGATGGTATCGGTTGCATGGATTGCCCCGGCGTCGCCATTGGGATAATGTTGCGAACCCAGTTCCTGCACGATTGTGTAAAACTCAAGCCCTTCGGTATGCACCCGAATCTCCTTGCTTGCGTTCCCGCCCAGCACCGGCCGGTCGTTGATCAACGCCACTTTTAATCCCTGACGTGCAGCAGCCACTGCCGCTCCGCATCCTGCCAGTCCGCCGCCCACTACAACCAAATCAAATTTACCCGCATCTTCAGGAGGTGGAATTCCCAGCTTTTCTTTCCGCCAGGCTGTCATTTCCTCCAGTTCAACCGGGGGGAAATCGTTTTTATCTTTGGAGAAATAAATGGCATCGCAACGTCCCTCGAATCCGGTATCATCTTTCAACTCAATTTTCAATTCCTTTGAGTTCCCGACTTTAACCCTCCCCGACTGAACCCATTGCCAGCCTTCGTTTACACCAAATGTCTCCGGGTATTCTTCGCCGTCGAAAATGATTTTAAACGTGCCCGGTGTTTCGGGACGATCGGGAACCCAGTCTTTTGTGCGTACCCAAAACCAATACCTTCCGCTTTCAGGAAATTCAGCGGTGGTTACTGCATTTTCAACCGGTTCACCCATGCCATGTGCCAGTAAATACGGCGAACCCATGGAGGGGATAAACTGTTGGTCGACCACCCAGCCGCCGGTGCTGTCAAAACTTTCAGCTTCAACCAGTAGCGAAGGGGTTTGTCCCATTGCCAGGTTAAACAAGAAAACCAATAAAACAATACCTATTTTTTTCATCTTTTTTAATTTTCAAATTTTAATTCTTTAAAGGTATCTGCACATTAAAAGAGTGTTCTTTTATTTCGTTCACCGCGCATAATAAAGCTTTGGGTTTCCCATTTTCCATAAAAAGCTGGGGCCGCTCCAAAGCCATTACGTTTTGAACAGAATCGCCCTGCCAGTGTATTTCAAGTTTCGAAACCAGCGGATGTTCTGCCAGTTTCCAGTCCAATCCATCCAAAGAGTAAAATAAAACGAGGCTTCTGCCGGCATCGGTAAAAGCGCCGTGCATATCTTTTACAATGGCATAGTAACAATTTTCGGCAAACCACACATACGGATCTTCAGCAGGAAATTCGGCATCTTTTGCTGTAAAAACCGGCTTCATCTGTTTTATGAACGGACCTTCGGGGTTATCAGCAACAGCGGTGAGATGAACCACCGGTCCGCTCCTGGGCATCGGCAATTTTTTAGCCGCTGCTTTGTATACCATTAAAAACTTTCCGTCAGGCATTTGCGTTACCGACGGATTGGAAACCATCAAAGCATCGTGTGCCGTTGAGTCCGCAGAAATGCTAATGAGCGGAATGTCCGACCGTTTCCAGGGACCGTCCGGATTATCTGCCACGGCCACGCCGATTTGTTGTTTATTCCGGTGTTCCCAATATTGATTTTCAGCCTCCGGATTACCGGTGGTGCCCATGTAATACAAATAGAATTTCCCGTTGAAAAAATGAATGTTTGGATTATGGGTCACAGCTCCATCCCAGTATTCCCGGCCCCTGAAAGGCAGGGCTACGTTTTTAAAAACAAAAGGCCCGAAAGGTGAATCCGAAACGGCATGTGCAATTTCGGAATGCGTAACCCACGCCTGCATTCCCAGTTTTTTGGGCCACCTCGAGTAATACATGTGATAGTTGCCATCCGCTTCCGATTTCACCAGGCTGCCACCCCAGATAAACCAGTCGTTATCGATAAATCTGGCGGTTTCCGGAACAGGTTGAAACATTGCCGCAAGGTTAAGTTTTCCCGGTTCTGTTTCCGGTCCGGCTGAACAGGAAAACAGGATCAAAAGAAAGAATAACAATATAATTTGGGACACCTTGCTCATTTTGCCGGTTTAAATTTCAATAATAGTTTCAATTTTGCGTTTTTCAAAATGATGTTTCAAACTTTTAAATCTTTTCAGCTTACTGCTATTTATATTCCAAATAAGCAGTTGCCGAGCAATCTTTATCCGCAACAAAACGAACCCAGCGGGCTTCGAAATCTTCCGGGAAAGTATATTTAAAGGTCTCTCCCGGTTTCACGGAAATTTCTTTGTACATCATCCACGGCCCGTGACCAACGGGCTCCACCTCAATTTTAAAAGTTACCGGCTGGTTTGCATCGTGCAATAATTCCAGTTGGCGACGATCGTAAAATGCAATCAGGTACGGATCAGAAGGTTGCTCCGCTTTAACTACTGAGTTTTTCCAGGGGCCGCCATGCCCAACGGGTTTACCCATTTCCCACAAATCGTCGATAACGCCAGCCCAAACCGCTGCTTTTCCGTCTGCTGAACGAATGATGTGTTCACCGGCTTTGGCATCCGGATTTATACCGGTCATCACCAGCATTCCGCGATACGAAGCATAATCGTGGATACGGAAATTATGCGACGCAATGGGCCTGATTTTCGCAAATCCATCCGCGTTTTCTGCCGGCAGTTCATAAAACGTACCGCAGGCATTTAACAGGTCGCGTTCTGTGGCTACTTCCCTGTCGATGCGCAACTGTGCTTCGCCGGTGAGTTGTTTATATGCATCGTTTCCAAGTGGTAAACGCCATCTGCGGTTCTGGTCATCAACAATTAAGATGGATGATTCCTGTATATCAATAACGTTTTCAGGAATTTTGAATTTTTCCTGAATAAAACGTTGGGTTTCAGGATCAGATTTTGGCGCCAGGTTTAATTCCGCATCCAGTTCGTAGTATCCGGATTCTGATTCCATGCCATTTTCAAATTTTACGGCTGAAATTCCCAAAGCCCTGCGGTTGTTTCCGAGCCCGTACATCAACCCGCCCAGTGCCGTGGTTTCATTGACTTTCGCCAAACCTTTAAACAAAGAAGCCGGCGAAGCTGAGCGTTTATCCGGATTGGAATAGTTGAAGTTAACGGTTGCGTTGGTTGCGGCATCAACCGAAACACGCACCCACTCGCCGGTTTCGTTTTCGCCAAACTCCACAAATTTTGACGCATCGGGTTCAACCTCAACGGTTTTCAAAACCTGATAAATTCCGTTACCTTCTTTATCTGCTTCGAAAATAAAATCCACCTTGTTGTTACCTCCGTTTTGAATCCAGGCACAGCGGTTTTTCCATCCGGAAAAAAGAAACGGTTCTGAATATTCATTTGCTTGTACTGCTTCATTCAACCAAACTGCCCCGGAAGCGGTAACCGGTCCGAGCTCATCGGGCTTATCCGGCGAAGTAAACCAGATGTTTGAATTGGATTGCCCCGGCCCTTCGATGTTTCCTTTTTGTTTCCGTTTGTTGAGGAATTCCCGCTGGGCTGAATCGTCGCAGCCAAAAACCAGCCTGTCGTTCCACCGGGTAAAATCGCCGATAACTTTTAAATAAGCCGAACGCGGACGAATTCCTGCTGAATGTTCGGCCGTAAAATTTTCAGGAAAGCGCCAGAACATGCCGTGCATGGTCATCAGAAATTCGGGTTTATCGTCGGTTCCCACGTTGCGGATTCGCGGCCATTCCGTATTCCAGCCATGAGCGCCATCGTAACTGTGACTTGCTTTTGGAAGGCGGTAAAAGTCCCAGCCGGTCTTCGGATTACGAACCCCTAAAAGCAGTGACTTGTAATCCCAGCCCGTGGCCCAAATGGGATCGGTTTCGGGATTGGGATTTCCATAAATTCCGCCCGGACCGGTAACCTCACAAAATTGATTCCGCCGAACAACTTTCCAGTTTTTACCATCCCATTCACTCAACGACCCGGCTTCAATATCAAAATGCTCCAGCGCTTCCTGCGATGCCTCTCCGTTATTGGCATAAACCAAAACCCCCTGGCCGGAATACATTCCCTTTCCGTGAGCGCCGGGCAATGTTGCATTTTGCGGATTTACATCTGTATCGTTATGTTCCACCCGGTTTCCCTGTGCATTGTTTCCATCTTTGTATAATTCGGTAACTTTCAGAGAATTCACATCCACCTCGTAAAAACCTTCTTCCATGGTTCCGTAATAGATCATTTCTGCCGGATGAAAAAGGTGCCGGGCATTTGCAGTGTGCCGCCCCGGCATCACGGAATATGGAATTGCCCGCACATTCCGTTCAGCATCAATTGCGTACGGCCCTATAAAGAGCTGGTTGCTTTCTTTGTGAATCATCCGGTTGGCAGGTGTGCCCCCAATGCTTTCCTCCCGGGTAATCTGCTCCAGGTTTGGCGTTATCTCATACAGTTTATCGGACGAACCTTGTGGTAAGTGCGGGCCATAAGTAACCACCCATAAACGGCCGGCCCATGGGACCACTGCCCCGGTTCCGCATTCGCCTTCGTTATTGTAATAAGCCAGTTGCGGATAAATGCCGCTCACCTGAACAGGCTCATTTTTTATTTTCTTATTTTCCTGGCAGGACATTAATAAAATAGCAACTGCCAGCAATGAAATTGATTTGACCATACCGAATTGATTTACTGTTTAGTTTTTCAAAATATAAATGTAAAAGAGAAGAATATGTACCATTCAGGATTGATGTTTATTCTGTTCGTCATGTTTTAATTTACATCCCTGAATTAAGGACTTTTACTTTATGCTGCTTTATTATCTCATCCATCTTTTTGATTTGCTGATTAAAAGCTGGATCATCCGCAAGATTCAGCATTTCATCCGGATCATTTTCCTGGTCGTATAATTCGCGAAAAACGACCTTATCCAAGTCACTGTCTTCAAAAGTTACAATATACCTGAAGTTTTTGGAAATGACGGTTAAGTTGGGTTGTGCGCCGCCATACGTTCCCAAACCTTCGTAAACAAAAGCGTCGCGCCAATCAATATTTTCATTCCTTAAAAGTGGCAGAATACTTTTCCCCTGAATATTTTCCGGGATTTTGATTCCTGCGAGTTCAAGGATAGTAGGCGCCATATCGATATTCAGCGTTAGTTCATTGTTTTCTGAATGTTCCAGGTCAGGGCCCAAAACGAACAGGGGTACCCGGGTTGAAGGACGGTAGGGTAAAACTTTGCTGGTAAATCCATGATCGCCAAGCATCCAGCCGTTATCGCTCATAAAAAACACATACGTATTTTTCCACAAATCAAGTTCATCCAACGCACGAAACAAACGCCCCAGCGCGTCATCCATTTCCGTAATAACCGAAAAGTAGTCGCGGGTATGTTCCTGAATCGCTGAACTGTCCGGGTATCCGTAAACTTTAGCCTGCGTCCGGTTTCGCACTGTTTTCAGATAACCCGGTTTATCGCTCAAATCATCCAATCTGTTCGTTGCCACCGGCATTTCAGCTACTGAATATCTGTTTTTTGTAGATTGTTTCGCATTCCATACCAATTGGCCATTCATGTGTGGTAACTGGGTATTATGGAAAAGGAAGAAAGGTTTTTTATGCTTCACTGCTTCTTTCAGAAAATCGATGGAACGCGAAACACAATACTCGTCGCAATGGATTTCGGGAACGGTATCGTTTCCCATATCGTGAATCAACCGGTTATAGTATGCGCCATTTCCTTCAAACCAAACATGAAAATCGAAACCCACGGTCTCGGGTGATTGTCCGACGTGCCATTTTCCGGACATTGCTGTTTGATAACCGGCATCTTTCAGATAATATGCCATGGTTTTTTCATCCGGATTCAGATTGCTTCCGAGTTGAAGAACACCGTTGGCACTTCCGTACCTGCCGGTTAGAAACGCTGCCCGGCTGGGACTGCACAGTGAAAAAACAACATTCGCATTGGTAAACCTGACCCCTTTTGACGCAAGACTGTCGAGTACCGGTGTAATGATTACCCCGTTGCCGTTAAATCCTGCAGCATCCTGGCGCTGATCGTCAGAATAAATAAAAATGATGTTCGGTTGCTGAATGATTTTTTGTGATTGGTTTTCACATGAAATGATTACCATAAAAACTAAAATCGTTAAAAATCTGTTTTCTCTGAAGAAGCTCATTTCAATTAATTATAATTAATAATCACCGTTGCCTTACAGCTTTTACCAGCCACTGTTCTCATCCAAATGGCTGAATAGGAATCCGGAAATTCATAATGAACATATTCCCCCGGTTTTACGGATATGGTTTTAAAATTTTGGAAATCACCGTTTCCCATGAAATCTGTCTGAATAGTAAAATCGACAGTTTCATTTGAATCGTGGTAAAAATGTACCGATTTTTTATCGAAACCATACATCAAAAACGGATCGGATTCTTCATCTGCCTCAACCGGCGTTTGATACCAGACTCCGCCATATCCTTCCGGTTTTCCAAAATTCCAGAGGTCGTCGGTTTTGCCAAACCAAAGTCCTGCCTGAGGTTGTCCGGCAAGCGGGTTGCGATCCTGAGGTGCCAAATTTCATTGGTGTTGATTGATTGCCACCAAAAACAAGCATTCCCCGCCATGAACAAAAATCAGGAATTACGCGCAAATGTGCAGACACCGGCTTAATAGCCCATAATTGACCTCCGTAGGTATGCATCCCGATTTCGTAAAACAGACCATGACAATCCATCAATGCCCGTTCGGTTTCAACCTCGCGAATTCGCATCCATTCTGTATTACTTGTTTCGTCAAACGTCCGGCTCCCTTTGGGAATGCGATAACGTTTCCATTCGCCGTTAATAAACACCCGCATAATTGCTGAGATGTTGTCCCATCCTGTTGCGATAATAGGCTGGCCAAACGAACCTGCCGCCCAAACCTCGGTGAATGCCGTATTCTCCAGAATCTTCCACTCCCCTTTTCCGTCCCATTCTGCCAAACGACCGGCATTCCATTCTCCGTTAAAATCTTTTTCGTTGTAACTGTTGTTACACACCACTACCCTGCCATGTGCCGTAAATCCGCTTTTAAAATGCGGTTTCGAACCTTTTGGTTCTTTCAATTCATCCATTAATTGAAACAACTGTTTTACTTCGAGCGTGCGCACATCCACCTCAAAAAACTCCCCTTCCATAGCGAGATAATAGAGTTTATTTTCAGGATCGGTAAGATGAGTCATTGTTGCAGCCAGCCTGTGTTCTTTAAATTCTTTGATTAACCGCACATTTCCAAGGGTATCGATTAAATATGGGCCAATGGACAGTTGCATACTTGGTGTATGGATCAGGCGGTTTGCATATGTTCCAACCACGCTGGCCGGATTTTTTTTCAGGTGTAAATCATTACTAATTTCATACAACCCTGTTCCGCTGCCAGTTGATGATATATGCGCCACATAGGTTACCGCCCATAAACGATTGGCCCAGGGCATCAAAGCTCCAATTCCGGCCTCTGTGCGCGGATAGTGATTGGCAGTCATAGTAAGCGAGGGAATTACCCCGCTTACATTCACCGGTTGTTCCTGTCCGTGAGCAGTTAAATTCAGCGAAAAAAACAGGACAATCAGTGAAATCGATTCGGTTATATTTTTCATTCTTTTGTTGGTTTAGATTTTACCTTCGGCTTTTAACTGTTTTTCAATTTCAAGATAACTTTTCAGCCGCTCTTTACGATAAAGCTCTTTGTTGATGGTCCGGTAATCGATAAAATGTTTTTGAATAGCCGGTGAATCGGGATGAAATCCTTTATCGTCAATTTCTTTAATCCAGTCCATTAACACCGATTCCATTTGTTTTCTTACCTGCTGATATTCTTTCTTATAAGCCAGATTATGCACTTCAAACGGATCATTTTCAAGGTCATATAACTCCTCGAGCGGCAAAGGCGTTACGAGCGTTTTCTGTACTTTGTTTAGTTTGTTACAATTATCCAGAATAGTGATGGTATTATAGTGAGGCAGCCTTGCTTTCCGGTATTCCGTTGAACATTCCAGAACCGACCAGCCATTGTTAAAATTTCTTATGTACTGGTATTTTTCAGACCGGACCGCCCATGTTTTAAAATAAATGCCACCAATGCGATCGATGGAACCAAAGATATATTCACGTTCGGGCTCCCTTTGTTCTCCCAGGAAATACTTTTCCCTGCATATAGTCTGGTTTTTTTACACTGGCCAGTGCCAGGGTCGTCGCCGAAATATCAATGGAAGAGTGCAATCCGCTGTTATTACCGTGCCAGGCTCAAATCCTTCGGGATATTTTACTTTCGTTAGGAATATAAATGATAAATGGAATTCTCGTTCCACTGTCGTATAACCAGTATTTGGCCCTCAACATCGGTCTTCCGTGGTCGGAAAAAAAGAAAATAATGGTATTTGTCAAGCAATCCCTGTTGTTTAAATTCGTCAAGAATCTTTTTAACATCGTCATCGAGTAATTGGATATTCTCGATAATAATGCCCAGTCCTCTCTCAGTGGCTGAACATCGGGATAATATGGAGGCAAATCCATTTTCTTTGGGTCAACCGGATTCAGCGTATCTTTTTTAAAAACACGATGAGTGTAAGTGAATTGACTTTGGCAAAAAACGGTTTTCCTTTTTCCAGTTCATCAATATTTTTATGTTGAAATGATGCCTGATCGAGCTTAAACATGTAATCGTCCTTTTTCACCCCCAACGTTTGATATCCGTTTTCTTCCAATAAATGAGCAATGGTTTTCACCCCATCCGGAAGCGGTTTCATCAAATCCTCGGAATAGCGCATGTGCATTGCGCCGATGGAATTCTGATACATTCCTGTGGCTATGGCAGTTCGCGAAGGTGAACACATCCCGAAGCCACAGTAAACATATTCGTAAATCGTATTCCGTCATTTCGCAAGTTTATCGATAGTTGGAGTTTGAACCAGATCATTGCCATAACATGAAAGATCTTGAGACATATCCTCACAAATAATCCAGAGAATATTGGGGCGTGATTGCTTTTGTGCCACACCCGATATTCCCGGAAACAGGAAAATAATCAGTAGTAAGAAAGCTTTCATTTTACGTATATTATAAAATTGTCCTGAAAACTTAAAAGCCCGCCCGTGAAGGCAGGCTTTCAATTTAAATGAACCAAACTAAGCTATTAGTAACCCGGGTTCTGTTCCAGATTTTCGTTAATTAAAATTTCTTTTGTTGGTATAGGCCACAAATATTGTCTCGAAGCATCGAAATCCCTCAATGCCAATCGCTTGCACAGCCCGGCATTATAAATGGGTTCCAAAATGGCAATGCCATCTTCATCAATTTCCGGAGTCATTGGTAAGAACCACAGTCCCAGCTCAACAACTTTTGCACGCAGGTCGGCAACATCCAGCATTCCATAGATATCGTAGTTCAGCACTTTCTCAGCCAGTCTCCACCGGATGATATCCATATAACGAATCCCTTCGTTTGCAAATTCCATCCGACGTTCAACCCGAATTGTTTTCCTTAATTCTTCCTGTGATCCAACTTCTATTGCCGGATATTGTGATTTATCGCTAACTGCCACATCGTAAGCTCTTGCCCTTACAGCATTAATCGACTCATCCAACATTGGCTGATCAATTTCATTCAGTTCAATTTTAGCTTCAGCGTACATGAGTAAAACATCGGCATATCGCATTATAAAAATTTCATTTTCAGCCCTGTAATCATCCGTCCAGTCTTCATCGATACCTTTTTTCCACATCAATCCATTAAATGAGGCATATTGTGCATTGGCCCTGGTGTCGTTGTTGGTCACCATTTTACCTGTGTTCAGGTTCAAAACCTGCAACGAATCGGGATGTGGCTGGTAAATAAATCCCAGCCAGGGAGTTCCGAATTCCACGATGTTCATGGTACACCTTGGGTCGCGGTTCGCAAAAGGGTCGCGCGGATCGAACAAAGGCGATTCATCAATAGGCAGTCCATCGGAACACAGGAAAGCGCATAACAGATCCCATGATGGCGCGGCTGCTGCGCCCCATCCACCGGATAACCTCGAAATCCAGTTTTTGGTGTCGCCGGTTGTTACATTCAACACCTGTGAACGAGGCATTCCAAATATCAATTCTTTTGGATTTTTAGTCTTCGACAAAAACAGGATTTGATAATCAGGAAATAACTCATAGGTATTCAAGTCCATACAAGCTTTTGCTGCATCGCGTGCAACTGCCCAATCCTGAAAAAACAGGGCGATCCGCGCCTTCATGGCCAGAGCGGCGCCTTTTGTTGCATACATATTTTGTGAGCTTCCGTAAGAAACCGGCAAATGGGCAGCTGCAAAATCGTAATCGTCATAAATGGCCTGAAGAATGGTGTTCTTATCAGTGCGCGTCATGGTAAACGATTCTTCCAGGTCCAACGCATCGGTGAAATAAACCACATCGCCATAATGCGAGGTTAAGAGTGCATATTGCGCTGCCCTCACAAACCTGGCTTCAGCAGCAAACATGTCGATGGAAGACTGCGGTAAGATCCGTAGCGCGATCGAGGTTGGCAACAACTGTATTGGCCCTTGAGATGGCTTTATAAGCATTTCTCCAAACATCGATCACCGGGCCCCATTCCCCGTTCAGCGTTGCATTATTAATTGGGTTGGTTAAATCGCGACGCGTATAATCATCTGTCCATTCATCATTATCCTGCGGCCAGAAAACATTTCGGTAAAGATCGTTTACGGCCATTTGAATTTCACTTTCATTGGAATACCACGTCTCGCTGGAACCTTCGGACAGGGGGTTTAAATCCAAATCGTTACATGCAGACAGGTAAATAAGCCCTGTAAAAAATATGAGTTTTATTAAATTATATTTCATGATTCATGTTTTTTAAAAGTTAACAGATAAACCAAAAATAAAAGATGCCGTGATTGGATAACCACTTGCCGATACTTCGGGATCCCAACCTTTCGGATAATTATCAATGGTCAGGAAATCAGACACACTTCCGTACACCCGCAAACTTTGCAGGCTCATCTTCTGAATTACAGCCGGTGGTATATTATATCCGAGAGTTATGTTTTTAAGTCGCAAATATCCACCGTTTATCAACCAAAAATCAGACATCGTATAGTTGTTACCTCTGTTATTTTGTGACAGCCTCGGATATTTTGCATTCAGATTTTCTTGATCTGAATTGTACTTACTCCAGGTTGCGCCATCCAGTATTTTTGGAATGTGGCCCCAGTTTTCCATCAACGGTTGTATCATCAAACCCTCCAGGCGTTCGTTAACTTTTCCAACACCCTGAACAACCACAGATAAATCAAAATTTTTGTAGTTCATACGGATATTCCCGCCAAACAAATAACGCGGTAAAGATCCGCCTAACAAAACTTTATCGTATTCAGGAGAAATTTTCCCGTCAGGGACTCCGTCCGGACCGCTTATATCCTGATATTTCACATCGCCGACCCTCATCGATGAATTTAATTTCGGTGAAGCGTCTAAATCTTCCTGTGTCTGGAACAGACCATCAGAACGATAGCCGTACCATTCATTAAATTCACTGCCTTCGAATTTAACCTGGTCGCCCAAAAATTCCGTTCCGCCGAGGTCTCCCATAACCGATTTATAATCAGAAATATTAAATGATATGGAGTACCCCAACTCTCCGGCACGATCGTTCCAGCCGACTTCTGCTTCCCATCCTTTGGTTTCCATTTTCCCGGTATTTTGGTCCGGGTTATCAAAACCAATATAATCCGGTATTTCGAGAGCCAGTAGCATGTCTTTTGTTGTTTTCAAAAAATAGTCGCCGGTAAACCGTAACCGGTTATCAAGGAAATGGGCATCAAGTCCAAAATCTGTAGATTCAGTCGTTTCCCATGAAATATCCTGAATTACATATTGTGTTTGCGCCGCCGTTTGCGCTGAAACTACATTCGATCCCTGAAAGAAAAGCGCGTTGGCAAAAGCAATAGTTGCCTGGTATGGATAGTTTCCGATACGTTCGTTACCCAAAGACCCCCACGATCCCCTCAGTTTCAGGTATGAAAGCCATGAATTGTCTTTCATAAAAGATTCTTCGGTTAATACCCAGCCGGCAGAGAACGACGGGAATGAGCCCCACCGGTAGTCTTTATGAAAACGGGAAGAGGCGTCGAAGCGAATATTACCTTGCAGGAAATATTTATTCCGGTAATTGTACAGTACCCTTCCGAACCAGGAACGATAGGCATTTTCCCAGGCACTTCCGCTGTTGTCCCTGAATTCGAGCGGACCAATGTTCAGGTACGGGAACGAAGTTAATTCATACTGATCCCTGGATGCGCCAAGGTTTTCATTAAATGCATAGAAATTTTCATATCCAGCCATGGCATTCAGGCTATGCGAACCGAACGACCGGGCATAATTGGCCAGGAACTGGGTGGTAACCCTGTAATTATCGTTTCTTGATTCGCTTAGCATTGTGGTTGAATTCCATTGTAACGTGCCGCCATAAACGGTTGGATCATCAGCAGCGTTGTATTCGACTTTCTTTCGGAAATTTTTCCCTTTGTCGTAGCCCAGTGAAGGAGAAATAACGGCAGTGAATTTTAAACCTTCCAGCGGGTTAAAATCTAGCGCCAGTTTACCACCGACATCGTTATACCAGTTATTATTAAACCCGCCTTCTTTTAATGCACCGTAAATGTTATTCCCCGATTTTCCTTCGGCAATCCTCCCATCGGCCCAGGTCGCTGCATATACCGGCGCCGATATTAACATGTTATACATCGGATCGATACTGGGTTGCTTTGATATAGACCTTTTAATATAAATATCCAGGCTGGCCGATAAATAGTTGTTTATCGTTACATCGTTGTTGAACCTTGCGGTTATTCGTTCATACGAGCGGCCGTCGTACAATGCATCGGTTTTGTCATACCCAATTATGGCTTTCGAACGGATCGTTTTTGTACCTGCCGTTAAACTCAGAACATGGCTTTCACGCGGAGCGTTGTCGTTCAAGATTAAACGTGTCCAATCAGTATTTGGATATTGATCCGGATTTTGTGCATTTAATGAAAGATAATTATCGACCATATCTTTGGAATAGAGCGGGTATTCATTTTCCGGGTTTCCGTTATCGTTCCACCGTAATTCATTCGCCATTTGCAGGTAACGTGTTACATTTACATATTCAGGTAATTGCGTAGGTTTTTCAAAACCATATTCCACGTTGTACTGCAATCCGATTTCACCTTCTTTAGCCCTTTTGGTGGTTACGAGGATAACACCTGCGGCTGCGCGTGCACCATAAATAGAAGCCGACGCAGCATCTTTTAAAACAGAAATATCCTGCACGTCATCCGGATTAATATCATTAATATTGTCCACCGGCACACCATCAACAATAATTAATGGATACTGTTGCCAATCGAGGTAATACCCCGTAATTCGAATAGTTGCTGATGAACCAGGTGCATTGTTATTACGGGTAACCATTAGCCCCGACATTGTACCCTGCAGTGCTTGACTAATCTGTACCGTTTGACGATCGGCAATTTCTTCGCCCTGCACAGAGCCCACAGCGCCAGTTAAATCCGATTTTTTTACCAGCACCATAACCAATAGCTACAACTTCCTCAGTCCCAATGTTGGCTGATTTCAATACAATATTTAACATAGTTTTGATTATTCAACCGGAATTTCCTGTGACGCCATACCAACAAACGAGAATAACAAAATGCTTTCATCAGTCGGTACGTTATAAGGTGAAGTTTCCGTCGGCATCAGTAACTGGTACCAATGGAAGTTCCCTTTACAACTACACTTACACCGGGAAGAGCCTCGCCATCTTCTGATTTTACATTACCGGTTACCTTCCGTGCCTGTTGAATTACATCTCCCGATTTTAAATTCATTTCGCCCGGACTTAAAATAATCTGCCGGTCGTTGATGGTATAACGAACATTTTCCCCTTTAAACAGTTCGTCAAGAACATCGGTAATCTTTTTGTTGGTAAGTTTAATGTTCACTTTTCGTTCAACATCAATCAGCCGGTTACTGTAAACAAAGTAAAATTCGCTGTTATCCTCAATTTGATACAGCACATCTTTAACGGATGCATTTTCCATATCGAGGGATATTCTTGTTGCCTCAGAATAAGAGCTCACCGCTAACACTCGGACAACTGCGACAAGCATCAGTAAAGCGGTTAGTTTCGTAATTCGAAACAATTTCTGCAACACGAGATGAAATCCATCTGTGTCATTCATTCTTTCAATTTTTTCCATAGTTCTGCGATGGTTTGAATTTGATAATTAATTGTAATTGATTAATAATGTTTAAACAAATCGAATAATGGAAAGCGGTAGTATATCTTTCACATTTGATTATTGTGCAGCCAAATCGGTTTATTCCCATAAAATCTGATTTTTAGTTAGCTTTTGTTCTTACTTATCAATGTTTAATTCCAATAATATATTTCGTTTTTTCGATACCTTTTTCTCCATCGTCATCAATATAATTTGTTCTGAATTTCAACTGTGCAGCTTCACATAAATTCTCAAGGACCAGGGAAAGCGATTCGTTTTCCACGGTGAAAGTGAAAGGGTGTGAACGCAGTTCGGCGGCATCGCCGGCCAACTCAATTTCAGCGCCGTACCAGCGTTCAAGGTTTTTGCACACCGTTATAAGCGGAGTATTTCGAAATATCATTTTACCATCCTTCCAGGCCAAATCGATGTCAACATCTTTACGACTGATGGTTACCTTGTTCGTTTTTGCATCGAATACAGCCTTATCACCAGGCGTTAATTCCACTGACCGTTTACCGGATGCTTCCAGGCCGAGGTTGACTTTCCCTTCCTTTAACACCGTTTCCACATTTTCATCCGGATATGCCTTCACATTAAATTTTGTACCCAAAACTTTAACCTGAACGCCATTGGCAAAAACATTGAACGGAATATTTTTATTACAGGCGACTTCAAAATAGGCTTCGCCATTCAGGAAAACATCCCGTTGGTTATTATTGAAGCGATTGGAATAGCGGACTTTTGTTTCAGAATTCATCCAAACCTTTGTACCATCGGGTAATGTTAACCGGCTTTGTTTTGCTGCCGGAACATCAATTTCGAAAAATTCGATGTTGGAATTTCTGTTCAAAATGAAATTATTCAGCAACGAGTAAAAGGTAACCGCAAAAACAATTATTGCTGCAACTGCAATGCTTTGCCGAATGAATTTTGACGCCTTTTCATAAGCAGATTTTGTTTTTGTATCCCTGTAATTCATCCAGGTATCTTCAAAATTCCGTTGTAGTTGATATTCATTTAATTCCTGAGAAGAGAGGTTATCTTTCATGGAATACAAACCGCTGATTATTTTCCGGGCATTTTCCGCTTCCGGTTTAGTTTCGGGATACCGGCTAAGATATTCGTTCCATTTCCGGCTTTGGTTAATTGAGTTGCCCCTTACAAAGTCAGTGTAATCCTCATCATTCAAAAAATCATCGGTATGTTGCAAATACTTCTGCATAAATTTCAAAATCTGTCATTAAAATGCGGCCTGTCATTTTTTGTACCACTCATTTTAAATTTTTTCTGAAAAAAAATATTGAAACAACAGCACCATTCTCCCTTTTGGGATTTCGTTGTCGAAATCTTTTCTGATTTTTTGCAGGGCGTTGCAAAGCGTATTTCTTACGGTTTGATAACTCACACCTAAAACGTCGGCAATTTCTTTGCTTCCCAATCCTGAAAAATACTTCAGATAAATCATCTCTTTCTGGCGTTCCCCCAAGGTATTGATGGAATTAAAAAGCAGTTTGCGCAACCGGTTTTGCTCTTCGTCGTCGCCGTAATCCGGTTCCACGCCTTCATCGAAATGAAATTCCGGATGACTAAAATCAAATGAATCCGTAATTTTTAATTCCCTGGAGTTTAACGTTCTGAAAAGAGTTCGCCGGATCGAACAAAAAAGGTATAAGCGAATATTGTTGGTATCGCTCAACCGTTCTTTTTTTTCAAAAATGGTGATGAATAATTCCTGAAGTAAATCTTCAACCAGCGCAACATTGTTGGTGTACTTGCGGCAGTAATTGTACAAAAACCGGTAATGTTCAAAGTAAATTTTTTGAAACGCGGCTTTATTTCCATCCTTGAGATTCCGCCAGGTTTGCCTTTCTTTTATTCTTTTAGATTCGGTCATAGCTGGTTTAGTTATTTAATGAATGATAAAAGTATCAAAATGTACTATTCATCGAACCACAAAAAATGGATTTTCTGAAAAAATTCATCAAAAACAATTCGACTATTTTACGTTCATAAGATTTTTAAAATCAGATTGAAATTTCGAGAAACAACGATTTCAACGGGACGCGAAGTTTCCAACTTCGCATTTTTGTTTCAGCGATCACATTCCTGACAGCCGCTTCAACTACTGTTTAATAATTGATTACCTGTTGTTCGATCCTTTGTCCTCCGAAGTAAAACAAAGGAGGGGAAATCAGAGGCAGCCGCTTCAACTCACTACCCGTCGAGCCGCTTGGAGCGGCTTGACGGTTTCGAAATCCAAAGCAGCCGCTTCAACGGGACACGAAGTTTCCAACTTCGCATTTTTGTTTCAGCGATCACATTCCTGACAGCCGCTTCAACTCTGCTTAATAACCGATTACCTGTTGTTTAATCCTTTGTCCGCGGAAGGGAAAAGAAGGACGGGAATCAGAAGCAGCCGCTTTGACTCATTACCCGTCGAGCCGCTTAGAGCGGCTTGACGGTTGCAATGATCGAAATCAGAAGCAGCCGCTTCAACTTTGGGAAAGTCTCCAGCAGCTGTTATGTTTCTGTTTCAATGATCGAAATCAGAAGCAGCCGCTTCAACAAAAATAGTTTTACCCATGGTAATCATTATGATTGTTTCAATGATCGAAATCAGAAGCAGCCGCTTCAACATTTTCAAGGAGATCATCAAAAAAATCCACGAATAGGTTTCAATGATCGAAATCAGAAGCAGCCGCTTCAACTGGCACCTGTTAGTTGTGTTTAGAAAGTAAGTGTGTTTCAATGATCGAAATCAGAAGCAGCCGCTTCAACAGTATGAGGAGGATGACTCTGTAATCCACCTAATGGTTTCAATGATCGAAATCAGAAGCAGCCGCTTCAACATAACAAAGTAATTCAGAATTACCAGTGTTTAAGTGATGTTTCAATGATCGAAATCAGAAGCAGCCGCTTCAACGTAAAAATGAAAAACATTAAGATACATTGAAGAAAAGTTTCAATGATCGAAATCAGAAGCAGCCGCTTCAACTAAAATTAAATCCAGAAAAATTTATCGCATATGTCGTTTCAATGATCGAAATCAGAAGCAGCCGCTTCAACACAAAGGTACGCTGAATCCTTTACAAATCAATGGACAGCACGTTAAAATTCCTGTAAACAACTGGGCGAAATTCTGCAAAACTCCCGTTTTTTGAATATATAATATAAAATCAAAAAATTAGTGTGTGTTCCCTGCCCAACCAGTAATCCAGATTTGCCGGTTTTCTACCGTTCAGTTTTCTCATTTTGGTAATTTCATTTTTCCCTACGGGTAATATAAAAAACAACGAACCTTTTGCTTTTTCATGCTGAAGCAGTCCCGTTATCCTTTCTTTCAGTTCGGCGTTTTTTGAAGGATTTTCCCCACCTAACCACACTGAATAATTAATCCTTTCGAACCCATATTTTAGTAACAGTTTTCCAACTACTGGCAATATTTTCGGATAAGTAATATCGTACATCACCAAAAAGAAACTCCCTTTAGCCGTCATAACTTATTATTTTAGTTACCAAATTTTTAATCTCCAATATTATATGATTTTTAAAAGAAGCCCTGGTTTTTTTGTAAACAATGGTTTTATCCAGTTTTCCATTAAACAGGGTGATAATTTTTTTTCGCCCTGTTTTATCCAGTAAACAACACCCGTCGTCGGTAATTTCAGTTACATTCTTTAATTCTCCTGCTATTACAGCTTCAATTAAAAATTTGTCGGTCACAGGTCTGAACGGCTCCATCAGGTCGAAAACCATTGATGAAAGATTGTAACCATCGCGATGCATACAAGCCAGAGCAGGATCAAGCCCGGCGCTGAGTATGCCCGATTCAGCCTGGTTTCTCAACATTCCGTACAAATAGTTTATGCAACTGTTAAACGGATCGGCAGGCTTTCTCTTCACCCTTTCACGGAAGAAGAAATCGCCGGGAAGTTTTGAGCCTACCAATGGCCAGTAGATACGTGCAACCGCGGCTTCGAAGTAACGAAGTTTTTGCAGGCATTCCGGTTCTGAAAAAGTCAGGTACTTTGCCTGTTTTGTTATTTTTTCGATAGCTCCGGTACCTTTTTCCACTTCATTTAAAATTGAAGGTTTACGATTGGACAGATAATTCAAATTGGCAACCTGATGGCTTATTTTTGTGAGAATTATCTCTTTCACCCATTCGAAACCACTTTCGCTTCGTGTAAAACCATATTGTTTCCTCCTTAACGACGACGTATTTGGAAACTTCGTTTGCCATAGCCTTGCTTCTGCCTTACCGGCCTTCGTACAAATGATTATCGCTATTTTATGACGCGCAGCGAGGACAATTGCCGGAGACGATAACCTGCATGGCATTGTCACCAAAAAACTACTAACCCTCGAAGGATGAACCAATCTTTTTTCAGCGTTCAAAGAAATGAGAAAGCACCCGTTGCGGACGCTTAATCCCAGGCCGTACGTATCCAATACAATTTGCATAACTTTTAAGCAAAAAATTCATAACCTGCATAACGCCAACTTAAACTATGTACTGGCGCGGTTTTATTTCCGCCTGCCGTTTTCTGCATCAACAGCCTGTATTCCTCACTATCGCTTCCATAAACTGATTTTACAAAAGCTAACCTTCCTGAAATTACCTGTGCAAGTTTTTGCACCCATTCCAAAACAGCATAATCAGGATAATATGAAATATACTGCCGGATTTCTTCCAACTTATTAATTTCAAATTCCAGCTCTGTTAAATATACGGAGGGAACAGAAATTTTTGTACCGACAATTAATCCTGTAACTTCTTTTTTATCGTCCTTCCCGAACCATTTTATTTTAGCAGAATCGGGAATAAAAACATGGGCATGCAGCATATCGTTAATCATTCGGAAATGTCCCTGCGTAATCGGTTTGTTTGATGAAAATGTAAGATCATCAACAAACCGGGTATAAGTAATTTTCTGATGTTTTGCCCATAATAAAAGTTCATAATCCAAATCGATTACTGCAAAATTTGACAAAGGAGGAGAGGTGGGGCTTCCCATCGGCAATCTTCCTTTGTAACACACCAGCTTAACCAGCAAATCAATCGTTTTTTGATTGAAGGAAAAAAAATGGCCATTGGAAAAAACTTCAGCAACTTTTACTGAAGTTATCTGATGGAAGAAATTATCAAGATCGATGTTCAACATGTACTTTTTGCCAAGATGTTTTTTTGCGTTCGTAAAAATGGTACGTTTATCCGGGTCGTTTTTAACTGACCTGATATATCCCTGTGCAGCAGGAGTGCGATGTTCTGAATATATCCACTGAAGCCCGTCGCTTAAACGATCCAGTAAATACTTCAGTATTCCGGTGGGCGCTTCTATTTTTCGTTTTTCGTTCGTCCCGAGTTTGGGAACTTCGAAAACAACATAATGGTTTTCAGGCTCTAATTGCAGAAGTTGCTTCTGATTTACGCCCAAAAACCACGATAATTTTTCTACTGTTTTAATTTTTGACAGCATAACCCAAAAATTTTATTTGTTTTTCATTCTTTTTTTTCACAACATGCCAAAGAACAATACCAGCGTGTATCCAGAATCAGTTTGAAAAAAGGATTTGTTCACTCCGGCGATGCCGGTTCTTTCAGCTACTCACGGTTATTTTCTTATGGTTTGTTTTTACCTGTTTGCTCCGCTCCTCCGAAGTGAAACGAAGGAGGGAAATCAAAAGCAGCCGCTTCAACGGGACGCGAAGTTTCCAACTTCGCATTTTTTGTTTCAGCAGATCACATTCCTGACAGCCGCTTCAACTATTGCTTAATAACCGATTACCTGTTGTTCGATCCTTTGTCCTCCGAAGGAAAACAAAGGAGGGGAAATCAGAAGCAGCCGCTTTAACTCATTACCCGTCGAGCCGCTTAGAGCGGCTTGACGGTTTCGAAATCCAAAGCAGCCGCTTTCCGGGACGCGAAGTTTCCAACTTCGCATTTTTGTTTCAGCGATCACATTCCTGACAGCCGCTTCAACTACTGTTTAATAATTGATTACCTGTTGTTCGATTCTTTGTCCTCCGAAGTAAAACAAAGGAGAAAAAATCAGAAGCAGCCATTTCAACTCGCTACCCGTCGAGCCGCTTAGAGCGGCTTGACGGTTTCAATGATCGAAATCAAAAGCAGCCGCTTTTCCGGGACGCGAAGTTTCCAACTTCGCATTTTTTGTTCCAGCGATCACATTCCTGACAGCCGTTTCAACTACTGCTTAATAACCGATTACCTGTTGTTTGATCCTTTGTCCGCGGAAAGAAAACGAAGGAGGGGAATATTCAGTGATCGAAATCAGAAGCAGCCGCTTTAACTCATTACCCGTCGAGCCGCTTAGAGGGCTTGACGTGTTTCAGTGTCGAAATCAGAAGCAGCCGCTTCAACGGGACGCGAAGTTTCCATGACTTCGCATGAGTTAATAAAATGTTTCAGTGATCAAATCCTGAGCAGCCGCTTCAACATGCTTAATAACCGATTACTGTTGATGTAATCTTTGTCGAAATTAGTTTCAGTGATCGAAATCAGAAGCAGCCGCTTCAACACATCCTGCAGTAAGACAGATTATTGCAAGTTCAAAGTTTCAGTGATCGAAATCAGAAGCAGCCGCTTCAACTAAACGCTTACACGTCGATTGCTTCGAGTGGCTAATAAGTTTCAGTGATCGAAATCAGAAGCAGCCGCTTCAACATCGATCGCAAGTTTAGCCATACTATCGCATAGTTTAATGTTTCAGTGATCGAAATCAGAAGCAGCCGCTTCAACTAATGCAACCGAGCGCTGCCTTAGTGCCAATGGTGTTTCAGTGATCGAAATCAGAAGCAGCCGCTTCAACTGTGAGTACTCTGTCAGCTGACTACATAGGATCAAACGTTTCAGTGATCGAAATCAGAAGCAGCCGCTTCAACACTATATATCCAGCTGAGATGTTTACGCTAAAAGTTTCAGTGATCGAAATCAGAAGCAGCCGCTTCAACAAATCCTCGTCAGACTGATTTAGACGACTTCTACAGTGTTTCAGTGATCGAAATCAGAAGCAGCCGCTTCAACTTGACTAATCGAAATTGAGGAATGTTACGCTAATGAGGTGTTTCAGTGATCGAAATCAGAAGCAGCCGCTTCAACGTGAAGACATGAACATGATAGTTAAATCATGTGATGTTTCAGTGATCGAAATCAGAAGCAGCCGCTTCAACATAAAGATACGCTGAATCCTTTATAAATCAATGGACAGATGACAAAATTCCTGTAAACAACCGGGCGAAATTCTGCAAAACTCCCGTTTTTTCGGTAATTGGAAATCAAAAGATGAAGGTAGGGTCACGGCCTAACCGTTGATACGGATGTTGTGGTTTTGATAAACGTTCTCCAACATGTCAAAGAACGATTCCGGCAAAATTTGCCTGTCCGGAAAGCGTTGAAACAAAAGCTAAACCGGCTCTATGCGGCCGTATCCCAACGATTTAATGTTCCCCAATGTGGTAAACCGGGGCAACTGCATGTTCGATTCAAATTCGATATCGAAACCATAGTAAGGGTTGCCTTCATAAAAAACGGGTCGCGTGTGTGTTTTAAGAATCTGGATTATTTCTGCCTGCAGCCCGGTGGTTTCGAGGCCAAGGTAACGGGCTAAATCCTGGCTGATATGTTTTAAAAGTTTTTGGTTTAACGACACTGCCTTTTCCGCCAGCGGCAACTGCCCGAAATTCCCGTAATCTTTCCGGTGAAAGGGTATCCACTTCCATAGCCGGTAACGATACGTTTGGCCGGAAAGAACCATGTCTTCCATATTTACCGTTTCAACCGGTTTAAATCCGGAAAACAAAATCCCGTTTTCCTCAAACGGTTTTTTATAACTGTTGGCCAACTGCTGTACCGCAAACGATCCTTCGTTGATGCCGGTAAGGTAAAACCGGCCGCCAATATAGTGGTAAATCACTTTCGGATACCCGATGATGGTTTTTCCGGTTTCTAAATCGTGGTTAAAAAAAAGGGAAATATCGACCTCTTTTTCCATGAGATATTCTTTTTTCGTCCGCACCCATTTGTTCACCATGATCGAAAACATTTCAGACCCGGAGAAAAAGTAGTCCCTTCGGCAGGGAGATATGGGGTAAGTTCGTAGGTTGTAAGTTCCATTACTTTTTATTAAAGTTCTTTATTATCAATAACGAGATACTTGTACCTCATTAAGTCAAGCAGGTTGTGGTACATGGAAGCCAGTGAATTTGAGAAACTACTGTTCAATCCTTGATCCAGTGATGGAGGAAAGCGAACATTTGAATCATTGAAATAGAAAACTGCTATATTTTTATTTTCCTTTTTAATTTTTTTAATTAATTCATCAAACGGCTTGCTATCCATTTGGAATGCATCGTCTTTATTATTTATAAATAATAGCTCTACATGTTCCGTTTTCAAATCTAAATCTGTTTTTTGTTTGTATGTAATATTTTTATCAGAGAAATTGTTTTCTGTAAAATAGTTCCGAATAATGTTTTCCGTCTCCTCGTTTTTGGATAAAACATGGATTTTAAGAGTCTCCTTAAATCTGTTTTCAGCAATCTGTTTTCGAATTTTTGTTCGTAATGCAGAGGTCCATTCATCGCTTTCGAAGAATTTGTTGACCTGATTTTTGGTAAATTGATGTACCAAGAATGAAATTATTGAACCAACGAAAATTAAACCTAAAAATCCCCCTGCTAATGCGTAAGCTTGTAAAATAGTTCCATATTTATCCTGAACATATTCTCTAAATTCAGCTTCTTCGTGAATACGATTATTTTTTAATGACTGAACTTCATACGATAATTGATTTATTTCTACCTGAAGCTGTTTAATTTTCAATGTTAAAAATTCTGTCGAATCAACCTTATTGTTTGTGTTTTCCTGTATCAGGTTTTGGGTACTTCCTGCAAAAGTTAATGTTACCCACAAAATAAATGTTAAAATCATTCTCATTGCAATTATATTTTTGATTTAAAAAGTACCTGTATAATGCGTCCGTCCCTGCTAAGTTGTTTAACCACAACATTTACCTGTTCGCCTCTTATAAAGGGCGTGCTTTTTGTTCCCGTGGTACAACAAGCTGGGCTTCGGTTATGGTTTGGTTGATATTGATACTCACTTTCCGGTCATCTCTATAATTACAGCCTTTAATTCTGTCTCGTTTTCTACCAGGGCCGAAACTGTATTTACTGGCATTTCAGCTTTCTCAACTTCGGGCAATTTCAGTAAAACCCACCCGAAGAAGTTATAATCGATAGTCATTGTCTTCGTAAGAGGAAAAATATTATCATCTGTCTTTCCAATGTTAAAAACTGACCGGAGGATTTCCAGGTGCGTATTATCAAGTAATAAACAAACCGTATTGTAGAAAAACGATTTTCCTGCGCCGATACGCAAAAGCGCACTGCGATCTTCTTTTGCAAGTTTTAAAAGTTCATTTAACTGATTAATGATTGTTGTTTTTACATCTTTCGACAAAGCTGAAGCTTCTATTTCTCTGATCTCATTTTCAAGCTGGTCGTTTGAGAATTGGTTGATAATTGAAAAGACTCTGGTAATATCGGCATCATTGAGAAACTGTAGATAATCGACATTAAAATCAGGTAAAAATGTTATTCCAAACTCGAATTCCGTATTACTGCAAACGGCTTCCGTAAGCCAGGTAATCGTTTCGTCGTTGCTGTTATACAAATGAAAACGGACTCTGTCCCCAATAACCCAGCGATTCGTTTTAAACCAGGGCAAATTTTCCACCCTGAATAAATTATATTCGCTTTTTTTGTTTTTGAAAAACTGGTTAAAATCAGCTTCAATTTCCGAAGCCCACTTTTCGATGTATTGTCTTTTGTTTTGGTAATTTTCGATAATCAGGTTCCAGTTTCTCAAAATATCCTGATTTGCCAGCAGGTAGTTGTAAAAGAATGCAGTTTTAATAGCTCCCTTTATCGAACTACCGGGAAAATATAACCGGCCGTTTTGTTTTATCGCAAGTTTTAGCTGGCTGTTTTTGTGCGATTTATATCCCTGCGTATGTATTGGTATCTCAACATCCGACATGATTGACTCAGGTTCGATCCCGTTTTCCTTTAGAAACGGGACGAACGAAAATCGGACTTCGACATCGAAACATTCTTTTTTATCTCCCCCATATAAAGCCCAAAAAAAGCTTTGTTGGGGTCAAGCTGTTTGTCCAGTTTAGCTTTGTCGATGAGAAATATTCGGTTCGAACTGGTGTAATAATCACCGATGGAAGCAAGATTTTCACCTGTTCCAATATGAACCGGTGTCAAGGTTTTGCATCGGAGTTTATAATGTTGATATGCATTCATAATTCTCTATTTTATTGAAAGAAAAAGCAGGTGCCATTTCTTAACACCCTGTTCTCCTGTTCGTCAGTTCCAATTTCAACAAGTTTTCCTTTAGCATAGCCGGACAAAACAGCTCCCTCTTCAATCATTCGCACAAATTTTTGTTTTCCGTTGTCCATCTTTCGGCCACCTCTTATTTTGGTGTTGTATAAATCAAATTTTCCGAATTCTTCTTCACTGGCAGGGATGGCATAAGAAACGCAACAGAATTGTTTTGCTTTAGGTAATTTATTAAATGGATGATTGTCACTGAAAACCGAAGCGTTTAATTCACCGGTGCCCGTAGAACGACCTCCGCCTATTCCTCCCAACCCAAGTAAACGAATAGCCTCTTCCATTTCTTTTAGCCGTATTGATTGGTACAAAAAATAATAACCCACTTCAGTTGGAATACCCAATGCGGAATTACCGGAAATTTCAACATCAGTTTCAAAATAAATCGCTGCATTTTCATCTTCCCATCTAATGGGGACTTTGGGTTGCGTTATTTTGGAAAAAACACTTATTTTTTGAGTTATTTCAGCAGGAATTTCTTCTTTTAGCACAACAAATTTATCCTGAATAACAGAACAAAGATTTTCATCGAAGAAGTTGTTTGGGTCTTTTATTTTGTTCCATACAGCAACGGAAATAAATTCAATTTTTCTGAATCTTTTGAATTGTTCCCTGTCAATGTCCTGAATGGAAAACGAAAGGGGAATTGGAAGGAAATAGATAACATCCTACCAATTTTAAAGCAGTAAAACATCGACGAGACAAGGCTTTCGCCGACCTCGAAAGATTTAACAAACTCATCCACTTCCTTTTTTTCATGAACCTGCGCATAATTGTTTACCAGCGACGAAAACAAAGTGTCGGAATGTGGAAATGATTAAGTGGTTGAGATATTAGACTTCTCATCGAGGGCAATTTCTCCAAAATGGAAATGTACCAGCGGCTTTAACGGAAAACGTACAACCTTCATTCGTCTTTAAATTTAAATGCAGTTACTTCCGGTGCAGGTTCTTTGGTTTTGAATGGAAAGCCAGTTTTAAAGTTATCGAATTTAATTTTTCCATACCCTCTCGATCCGCTTCCGCCTAGATAGTCGTTTTCCAATAATTTGAAGCCAAGCTTTAGCGTATCGAGCAATTTGTTGATATTTGCTTCATCAACATTATAAACATCCAGAATCATGTCTAGCTCAAATACAGATTCGGGTGAAACCCTTTCAATATGACGTGGGTTCGCAATACCCGTTGATCTGCCAATCGTATTTTCAGCCTTTTCTTCGAGCTTCTCAGAGTTGTTTAGAATAAAACAATCGCGTGTTATCAGTCTGGTAGGTATTGACTTTACATTGATTTCATTACCAGATCTATCCCTAAGTATTTGCCCGGTTTTTTTATCTCTTTTAGGAGTGTAGGACCCACTAAAAAGTTCTAATGTTTCCCCCTTGTCATATTTAATGTCAGAATACCCTTTGCTCCGTGCGATTAAATCTCTCATTTTTCCTTTTAGTGAGCTTCCCGGAATAAAAGGCTTTTCATGTTTTGTTTTTATAACTGAATTATCGATTCCGCCTATATCGAGATCCGAATCTGAACCACCTATATGTAAACCGGTTATTACATGAATTTCCGCGGATATAGCCATTTTGTATATTAGTTTTGCCATGATTTAGTTTTTTTTACGAATTAAGTTTATGATACGCTACGATGGATTGCATGAATGCCTGAAAATTTTCGATTTGTTTAGTTGACCTTTTTTCTTCGGGGTCTATTCGGCCAATAAATTCATCAATCATTTCAAGAAAATTTTGTCCTTCTTTGTTGTCCAATCTTGCCTGAACATAAGCTAATTTTGGCCGTGCAAGTTGAATTTCTTTGTAAGTCATTTTTTCTTTTTTTACCAACTGATAAACATTTCTCAGTTGAGTATAAGTGATTGCTTTAGCCTTGCACACATCTTTCATCATCTGTTTTGTAGTGTCGATGATTTTTTTCACAACCGGATTATTCACAGAGTCAATATTTAAAATAGAATCTGCAGTATCCTCAAAGTACTTTTTAATGTAATTGATGTCATTATTTGCCATAATTTTTAGTTTTAATTTCTGGTTTCCAATTCTACTAAACGAGCTGCAATAGGGAAAAAATAGCGGTAGCGAATATCTTTCTTTTCAATTGATTTTTTCAAATTCGACTCAAAAGCATTAAGGATTTTATTAAGATCTTCCTGCCTCCCCTGGCTCCTGACTTCCCTTAAATGATATGCTAATTCCCAGTAATCAGAAAATTCAGTCTTTTGTATATCCTCCTTATTCAGTACCGCTTTTCGTGCATTCATCAATAATGAGCGCGCATTTTTAGGAACAAATTGTTTAAGATTCATTCGAAATTTGAGAAATATCTTTCCAATCACTCCATTGAATAACCGTGTTAAATATTGAGAATGCATTTTTTACTGAAGCATCTTTTAATTTTGCCTGGGATAGAGCTTCCTCTGCTAGTTCTGCAAACCTAACGACAGGAAACTTTGGATTCACGAGAACAACCCCAGCTGATATAGTGGGAATTTTTCCATTTGGGAATGAATATTTATTCCTCTTCCAGTAAAGAGCAAATTCATTATTTACTGCAATAGCGAGTTCAATAATATTTTTCCAGTTGCCGACGAAAAAGCAATCATCTCCACCTGAAATAATATTATAAACAAAGTTTGAGTAATTCATTTTTACCAGGTCAGATAAAGTTTCCTCGAAAAAGTATCGAAATAACTCAGAGAGCTTTTTATGTTTGCGGTTATCTGAAACATTTTGAAAGAATGTTCCTAAATTATCTACATCCATCTTTAGGATTCCCAACTTTGAGGTTTTCCCAAAACTATTGGCAAGGTCGCTAAATTCAAGGGTTTCATTATTACTATCCCTAGGAAAAAAAGTATCGAGCGACTTTGTTAACTGGTGTCGACCCAATTCATTGTTCAAAAGCAACAATTTATAACCGAGGAAATGTATTGAATTCTCTCTAACCGTTAGGGATTGGCTTTTTGCAGGTTCAATACTAAATGAAATTCGGTTTTTTAGATTCAATATCTTAAAATCCAGATTTTCATCAAAAGTCTGAAAAGGACTGAATACCTCGGTGAATTCTGAATCATTGAAGAGTTTAAGCTTATGTATGGCATTTTTTCTGTTCAAATCATTTAGGAGGTTGCCATAACTTTGTTTTTCGTCAAATTCTGTATAACTCAAAATAATTCTCAGGCTAATTAAACTTAATGCTTGAGAAGTATTTTTCTTGTATTTAATAAATATCTCTCCGCTGTTTTTTTTCTTAGGAAGGAGAATAAAAAAATTACCGCCTGAAATGCTTATGATATAGTTTTCCTGCTCGTTATCAGGAATACCAAATTCAGCGAAAAGGTAACTCACAGATATAAAAGAAATAGCCTTCACAAAAAATGATTTTGCTTTTAGCGATCGGGCTGCACCTTTACTTTTTACGTTAAAAATGAATTCCTGTATGCCTGATATATCGCCCTTTACGATAAGAAGAGGTTCTTTTAACGTGGTTTTTGGTTCAATTTTTTCCATAATCATTTATTTAGTTATTTCTTAGTCAGATTTTTTCATCTTTTCAGATTGGTTCTAAAACGCAACAATCATATTAAACCGAGATGTCATTAAGGATTTACATCTGATAGCAACAAAACGGAATTCTGGAATTATTAAATTAAGTGCGCTAATAAAACGAATATATGATGTATCCATCATTTGGAATTTAATGAGATGATTGTTTTTGGTGTTTATTCATCGTTCTGCCAGCAGATCAAGCTCTTTTGAATAAAACTTCATTAAAGTTAAGATAATCATTACAATAATAAAAACTGCTTGCAGGAAAATTATTTCCTTCGACTTTTTCTGTAATTCAATAGCGGATAGTCATCGCAGGAAACATGACCCCTCCCGGCCTCCCCAAAGTGGAGGGGAAAGATCGCTTCGATGAAGGATTGGATTACTAATGATCGGTAAATGATGTTTGTGGTTCTGAATCATAAACGCTGACAGGTCTGCGACGCTGTCAGATTTGCGGAAGCTGCGGCTCTCCGGACTTGACAGCGTGCAGAGCACCTGTCAACGTCAACCTGGTATTGGAAAAAAACTACAGTTTTTTGTTATTGAAAATCATGAGGACTAAAGTCCGTGCAGGTTCCTCTTCTTTCAATCCGTTCGATGAATCGAACGGCAAAGGATAAACGCTCAAACCCCTCCCGGCCTCCCCAAAGTGGAGGAGAAAGATCGCTTCGATGAAGGATTGGATTACTAATGATTGGTAAATGATGTTTGTGGTTCTGAATCATAAACGCTGACAGGTCTGCGACGCTGTCAGGTTTGCGGAAGCTGCAGCTCTTCCCGACTTGACAGCGTGCAGGGCACCTGTCAACGTCAACCTGGTATTGGAAAAAAACTACAGTTTTTTTGTTATTGAAAATCATGAGGGCTAAAGTCCGTGCAGGTTCCTCTTCTTTCAATCCGTTCGATGAATCGAACGGCAAAGGATAAACGCTCAAACCCCTCCCGGCCTCCCCAAAGTGGAGGAGAAAGATCGCTTCGATGAAGGATTGGATTACTAATGATCGGTAAATGATGTTTGTGGTTCTGAATCATAAATGCTGACAGGTCTGCGACGCTGTCAGGTTTGCGGAAGCTGCAGCTCTCCGGACTTGACAGCGTGCAGAGCACCTGTCAACGTCAACCTGGTATTGGAAAAAAACTACAGTTTTTTTGTTATTGAAAATCATGAGGACTAAAGTCCGTGCAGGTTCCTCTTCTTTCAATCCGTTCGATGAATCGAACGGCAAAGGATAAACGCTCAAACCCCTCCCGGCCTCCCCAAAAGTGGAGGAGAAAGATCGCTTCGATGAAGGATTGGATTACTAATGATTGGTAAATGATGTTTGTGGTTCTGAATTATAAATGCTGACAGGTCTGCGACGCTGTCAGGTTTGCGGAAGCTGCAGCTCTCCCGACTTGACAGCGTGCAGAGCACCTGTCAACGTCAACCTGGTATTGGAAAAAAACTACAGTTTTTTGTTATTGAAAATCATGAGGACTAAAGTCCGTGCAGGCTCCTCTTCTTTCAATCCGTTCGATGAATCGAACGGCAAAGGATAAACGCTCAAACCCCTCCCGGCCTCCCCAAAGTGGAGGAGAAAGATCGCTTCGATGAAGGATTGGATTACTAATGATTGGTAAATGATGTCTGGGGTTCTGATTTAAACGCTGACAGGTCTGCGACGCTGTCAGGTTTGCGGAAGCTGCAGCTCTCCCGGACTTGACAGCGTGCAGGGCACCTGTCAACGTCAACCTGGTATTGGAAAGAAAACTACAGTTTTTTGTTATTGAAAATCATAGGGCTGAAGTCCGTGCAGGTTCCTCTTCTTTCAATCCGTTCGATGAATCGAACGGCAAAGGATAAACGCTCAAACCCCTCCCGGCCTCCCCAAAGTGGAGGAGAAAGATCGCTTCGATGAAGGATTGGATTACTAATGATTGGTAAATGATGTCCTGGGGTTCTGATTTAAACGCTGACAGGTCTGCGACGCTGTCAGGTTTGCGGAAGCTGCAGCTCTCCCGACTTGACAGCGTGCAGGGCACCTGTCAACGTCATCCTGGTATTGGAAAGAAAACTACAGTTTTTTGTTATTGAAAATCATGAGGACTAAAGTCCGTGCAGGTTCCTCTTCTTTCAATCCGTTCGATGAATCGAACGGCAAAGGATAAACGCTCAAACCCCTCCCGGCCTCCCCAAAGTGGAGGAGAAAGATCGCTTCGATGAAGGATTGGATTACTAATGATTGGTAAATGATGTTTGTGGTTCTGAATCATAAACGCTGACAGGTCTGCGACGCTGTCAGGTTTGCGGAAGCTGCAGCTCTCGCGGACTTGACAGCGTGCAGAGCACCTGTCAACGTCAACCTGGTATTGGAAAAAAACTTCAGTTTTTTGTTATTGAAAATCATGAGGACTAAAGTCCGTGCAGGCTCCTCTTCTTTCAATCCGTTCGATGAATCGAACGGCAAAGGATAAAGTAGGCCTCTTGCAGCAGGATTTAAGCGGGAGTATAACATATTATTTTCAGCAGTTTCTATTACCTCTTTGTGGGTATTTTTTGCTGTCCGACCCTCGATGGTACCTCGAAGGTACCTCTCAAAACCCTGTCAGAAGGTGCGCACCTGCGATTAAAATTATTGCCATCCGTCAGTTGCCGGATTCAATAACTTCTTTTTCCTACATTTGTATTAAAATCAATTGGAATGCTTCCACAAACAGAAAAACTGAAGAATACCGGCTCGGGTAATTTTTTCCTGATGGCCGGTCCGTGTGCCATCGAAGGCGAACAAATGGCGCTGGAAATTGCAGAAAAGATTGTTGAAATTACCAACCGGCTAAAAATACCATACATTTTTAAAGGTTCCTACCGGAAAGCCAACCGTTCGCGGCTCGATTCGTTTACCGGAATTGGCGATGAAAAAGCATTGGAAATCCTGCAAAAAGTTGGCAAAACATTTGACATACCAGTAGTTACTGACATTCACTCTGCCGATGATGCAGCAATAGCCGCCGAATTTGTTGACGTGTTGCAAATCCCGGCATTTTTATGCCGCCAGACTGATATCCTGGTCGCCGCCGCCAAAACCGGGAAAATAGTCAACATTAAGAAAGGCCAGTTTCTTTCGGCTGAAGCCATGCAGTTTGCAGTGACAAAAGTCCGTGAAAGCGGAAACGAAAAGGTGGTGCTTACCGAACGCGGAACTACATTCGGGTACCAGGATTTGGTGGTCGATTTCCGCGGAATTCCGATAATGCAAAAGATGGATGTTCCGGTTGTGCTCGACATCACCCACTCGCTGCAGCAACCCAATCAGGCAAGCGGAGTAACAGGCGGCCGGCCTGAGCGCATCGAAACCATTGCCCGTGCAGGGATTGCAACCGGAGTTGACGGCATATTCATTGAAACACATCCCAGCCCGGCCCGTGCAAAATCCGACGGCGCGAATATGCTGAGGCTGGATTTGCTGGAGCCGCTTTTGGAAAAACTAACCAGTATAAGGCAGGTAATCAGTAATTTTCGGTAGAAATTAAATTAAAGTGGCGTTGTTGTTTACCGAATCAAAACAGTTGATAAAAAATGCAGCTCCGCCAATAAAGTTTGAAAAACAGGTTGTCATCGATAAACGTTTGATCTCGCTGAGGACGCAAAATATAAAAATGAAATCATTTGAAAATATTGCAGAAGAACTGAAAAGGCTGGTTTTGGAATGGGAGCCAAAATTGAAATCACTTTCCGAAGAAATTATTACAACACGCCGAAATTCACAAAACCGTACCATAAAACAGATTGTCGGTCACATGATCGATTCGGCTTCGAACAACACGCACCGTGTGGTGCAGCTTCAATACCGGCCGGTTCCGCTGCGTTTTCACAATTACGCTACTTACGGGAACAACGACCGTTGGATCGCCATTCAAAATTACCAGGAGGAAAATCGCGAAAATTTAGTTCAGCTTTGGAAATATTCGCATTTGCATTTCCTGCACGTCATTCAAAACGTAGATCCGGAAAAATTGAACAACGAATGGCTTTCGGATTTTAACGATAAAATTACGCTGAAAAGAATGGTGGAGGATTTTCTGCGGCATTTCAGGCTACATATTGATGAGATTGAGGAATTGATAGACGGATAAAATTATATTCTTATGAACAAACGAAGATCATTTCTGAAAAAAACGCTGGCAGGAATAATAGGCGCCGGTTTGATTCCACTTTCCAAAAAAACTTCAGCTGGAGAAGTAAAAATTACAAACGCACTGATGCACCATGTTTTTTTCTGGCTGAAAGAACCGGATAATCAGGCACACCGCGTACAGTTTGAAAAAGCAATTCAAAAGTTGCTGAAAGTTGAAACCATTAAAATGAGCCACTTTGGCACACCCGCTTCAACCGAAAAAAGAGATGTGGTGGATAATTCGTTCACTTATTCATACATGGTATTGTTCGACAGCATTGAAGACCAGGAAACTTACCAGGTGCATCCGGTACATCTTGATTTTGTCGAACAAAACTCGCATTTGTGGGAGAAAGTGATTGTTTATGATTCGGTTGATTGAATCGTGGAATCTGAGTTTTGTAAGTCGGGGAATCTGAGTTTCCCAACTCAGATGTCTTAATTTTTTTATGTTGAATGTTTGAGTTGAAAACTCAAACTCCCGCGGCAATTAATCCGCAGACCACGGCGTAACGTGTATTCTTCTCCTGTTATCCGTCAAGCGGGCCACAGCCGCTGGACGGATGCACGTCAAACTCCCGTCAAACCCTGGTTAATGGAAAAACAAATACGCCATCAAAATAGCAGCGATGATTCCGGTAAAATCGGCAATTAATCCGCAGATCACGGCGTAACGTGTATTTTTTATTCCAACAGAACCAAAATAAACGGCAAGGATATAAAACGTGGTATCAGTGGCTCCCTGCACAGTACTTGCCACGCGACCTACAAAAGAATCAGCGCCGTAACTGTTCATGGCATCTACCATCATCCCGCGGGCGCCGCTTCCGCTGAGCGGTTTCATGAGGGCAGTGGGCAAAGCAGGCGTAAAGTCGGTGTTTAAACCAGCCTGCTCAAACATCCAGGTAAATCCTGAAATCAGCCATTCCATCGCACCCGATGCACGAAAAACGCCAATTGCAACAAGAATTGCAACCAGGTAGGGAATAATTTTTACGGCTGTTTTAAAACCATCTTTTGCACCGTCGATGAACGCTTCATACACATTCACCTTTTTCAGCAGCGCCATTACAATAAAAGCAATGATCACCGAAAACAGGATTAAATTACTGGCAACGTTTGAAATTTGGGTGATTGCATCCTGATTGAGCGTGGAAAAGTACCAGATAATTGCAATAATTATCAACGTTAATCCGCCAAGATAGGCCAGAATCACTTTGTTGAGCAGGTTTATTTTTTGATAAGCGGCAACCGAAATCAGCCCCGCCATTGTAGAAAAATAGGTAGCCAGCAAAATTGGTATAAAAATATCTGATGGATTGACAGCCCCCATTTGCGCCCGGTAAACCATGATGCTGATTGGTAACAAAGTAAGTCCGGAAGTATTCAAAACAAGAAACATAATTTGCGCATCGGAGGCAGTTTTTTTGTTCGGGTTCGTAGCCTGCATCTCTTTCATAGCCTGCAAACCGGTGGGTGTGGCGGCATTGTCGAGGTTGAGCATGTTGGCGGCAATGTTCATCATAATTGAACCGTAAGCCGGATGGGATTTGCCAAGGTCGGGAAAAAGTTTGTTAAAAAACGGCCCGATGAGTTTTGAGAAAACCTTTACGATTCCGCCTTCCTCCCCAATTTTCATGATTCCCATCCATAGGGTAAGAACGCCGGTTAAACCGAGGGAAATTTCAAATCCGGTTTTGGCCATGTCGAAAGTGGCACTCACCATTTCAGGAAATACTTCTGTATCGCCAAAAAAAATTAACCGGACCAAACCGATTACAAAGGCAGACAAAAAGAAAAATATCCAGATGTAGTTTAATGCCATTTAAGCCCCTCCTGAGGGGCTGTATCAAAAGACTAAGACAATTTTTAAATTCTTACAAATTGAAAGTAACTTTGTCATTTTGACCCCCTAAATCCTAAACCAAGGGGGACTTTTCCTCCCCTTCGTTTAAAGCCTGCCTGATGCCAGACAAGGTTAAAAGGGGTCAGAAATTACGATTTGTAAGTGTAGAATTCATAATATCTACTTTTGATACAGCCCTAATTTTAAACCGGATTATTTCTCAAATTGTTGATTCAAATTCCTTGTCCATTTTATTGATTTCTTCAACAGAAGGGTCGCCTGAAAAAACTGCCAAACGGTACCTGAAAGTTGCGGTTTCGCCATTCGGAATTTTAAAATTCATTTCTTCTTTTCCATTCGAGAATATTTTCTGGCCGAGCGTATTGGCTGCAAACAATCCATAACCACGGGCATGCCAGTAAGTTGGGTAACCGGGATTTGCCGGATGATCGAATATTACAATAGCAACTTTCTCTCCGTTTACCACACCGTAAAGTTTCATCCATTTACCGCGGGTTCCCCAAACATCGCCTCCGGTAATTCCTTCGCTGCTCAGGTAATCGCCGTTAGCAATATTATCATCTGATGCTTCCACTTCGGTAACATTTCCGTGAGAATCAACCAATTGTACTTTTCCACTGGACGGAAGTTCGAGTTCGCGTGTTACCCTGATCCCGAACATACCTTCCTTATTGTCGGTTATTTTTACTTCGCCGTTTACAGCTTTGAGTTTTGTAGTGCGGTCGATAATGCGGGTATTTCCTTTTGCTGAAAACCGGTATTCCGAAGTCTCGTTCAGTAATGTTTTTCCACTATTGTCTTTCCATAATGCGGTGGCAACCAGTTCACCTTCTCCCTTTCCGCTTTTCGTCTTTTCAATGCTTTCATGATAAATGGTTCCGTACTGACTGGCTTTTTCCGGCGGAATTGCTTCGGAATTGTTCCAGAAATCGAGGCCGTTTACATCGCCGTAGTTCAACCAGATTCCGATATGGTGCGGATGATCTGCACGCTCGCCTGCTTTATGTTTCATTGGGAACTGCCGGGTAATTTCGTTTCCTTCTGCGGTAATTACCGGCCACAAAACCGGTTTTTTAATGGTTTCGGGATAAATATAAGATGTAAATAACTTGTTATTAACCAGCACATCCACTTTTCGTTCGTCTGGTTTTGGAACTACCTCAACCTTCGGTTGGGTATACGCTGCTGTTGCGACAACAATTAACAGAACAAAAGTTAAAACGACATTTTTCATCACGATTCTTTTTAATTGGTTTCAGATGGCGCAAGATAGCAAAAAAAAGAGGGACAAGAATGCCCCTCTTTTTCAATTTAAAGATTTTAACATTAATATCCGGGACGCTGTTCCAGAACCCCCGGTTGAAGATCCAGTTGATCCTGAGGAATTGGCTGGTATTTGTCTGCGTCAGAAAAAGTTGCTTTCTGCATAAACGATCGAATCCTCAAATCGGCTGCGGCAAAACTATTGAGTATATCCGCCATACTTCTTCCACCAATTTTATTGGGAAGATTGTCCCACCTGCGAAGGTCGAAAAACCGCAATCCTTCCGTAGCAAATTCCAGCCGCTGTTCCCACTGAACTGCTTCCATTGCTTCTTCTTTGCTGGCAAATGAGTCGTACAATCCGATTTTATAATTGGCTGCAGGTTGCGACCAATCAACATCGCCTCCGGTCTGGTAATCGGCCTCGGTTGTTCCTTCTCCCCACGGATAAACAGAAGTCGGTAATGTGAAAATTTGAACTTTGCCCATTACTACATCATTTCCGGCCCTTTCCCGGATCATATTCACATACTGACGGGCAGTTGCCAAATCTCCTTCAGTCAGCGGCAACTTCGGCCCGCCAAAGCAAAATATGGCTGTACCGTAAATACCGGTAGTTGTTTGCGTTAACCCCAGACATCCATCCTCCGGTACCATCGGAAAGTGTATACCGGTATTCCTGTTTAAAGAATGGTTTGGAAGCCGGTAAATACGGGCCGCCATCGGCCTGTTTCCTAATCCAGTTATTTCCGCGGTTAATTCCCCAATCTTTATAAGGAATTCCCCGGCGGCTGACTGTCCAGTCGAGGCGCGGATCTACCGGTGCATCGGTTGGAACAAAAGTTGCATCGGAAGAAACGCCCTGATCATTTTTTAAATCCGTATCGTTAAACGTATCGAACATTGGCAAGCCGTTTGCGTCAACTTTATAAGCGTTGACAAGGTTCTGCGACGGTTGGTGAAATCCGCAGCACATTCCGATGTCGCCGCCATGTGGCCAATTCAATCCAATTCCCATTTCAGCATTATACGAACCATATCCGGCGCCATCGTTCACGCTTGCCTGAATTTCAAAGATCGACTCTGCGTTATTATTGGTTTCAATCATGAAATTGTCGATAAATTTAGGCACCAAAACAAATTGGTTGCTGTTTATGATGTTATCCAGCAAAGGTTTTGCTTCAGCGTATTTTAAATCCTGCAGGTATGCGCGGGCAGCAAGCGCCATTGCGGCGTATTTCGTTGGGCGGCCCGGTTCGGGCTGGCTTTCAGGAAGATTGGTCCAGGCATATTCCAAGTCACTGATAATGAAGTCTAAAACAGCGCCTTCAGGATTCTTATTGGTAACCTGCCTGGGATCTTCGGTGTCTTCGGTTAAAATCGGGAGATAATCCCCGAAAACCAACCGGGCTTCGAAATAATACAATGCCCTTAAAAATCGGACTTCAGCCATGTATTTTGTAGCTGCTGCTTCGCTGATAATATTATCCTCAAGTGTTTTTTTAATAATCTTCATCGTTTTATTCGCTTTGTCAGCCCCGTAGCCAATGCACTGCCTCCATTTTTCAGCAGGATAATTATTGGTGGGCTGTACTACCCACTTTTCGATATCATTTGCAGGAACCTGATCGGTAATTTCAGAACCTTTGTATGCATCATCGGAAGCTACAGAACCAAAAGTCCAGTTTTCAATAGAAGCTCCCCAACCAATATTCCCACCTCCAATTGTGCCGTATATGCCGGTTATCAGTGCATCAATGCCTTTTTCGCTGTAAAAAACATTTTCTGAAGTGGAACCAAGCGGCTTTTTCGTCAAAAAATCTTCTGAACATGAAAAGAACATGGTCAAAAAGAATGTTGCGACGATTATAGATAATTTTTTCATGTTATTCATTCGTTTAAAATTATTGGTAATTCAATTCATTACAACCCAAGATTTACACCAAACGTAATCTGTCGCGGCGTTGGCCAGGCGCCTTGATCGAGCCCCATGCCGCTTCCCGATGAATTGAGTTCCGGATCGAGCCCGCTGTATTTTGTAAGGGTAAATACATTGGTTACCTGGGCATAAATCCGTAAATTTTTTATTTGAGCTTTTTCCAGTATACTTCTTGGAATGTTATAGCCTAATCTCAGATTTTTAAGCCTCAGGAACGATGCATCTTCAAGGAATGCAGTGGATGGCTGCTGGGAAATATCGCTTTGATCCAGTTTTGGAAGCTTTGCATTCGCATTATTATCCAGGTAAGGACTTCCCCAGGATTTGTAAAGTGCATCTTTGCTTAATCCTCCGTTAAACATTCCGTAGTCTATCCAGCGCGTAACATAATTTACCATTTCATTTCCGTAACTGCCATAGAAAAACAGGTTAAGGTTGAAATTGCTGTATCCCAAATCAATGTTTAAACCACCAACCAGATCAGGATGCGGACTTCCAATAAATGTACGGTCGTCAGGAGTGATAGCCTGTACTGATTCCAATTCACCATCGCCATTTGTATCAATTTCAACCGGCGTTGTATCAACATTTTTGAATTTGAAATGGCCTGGCTGATTATAGGTGGAATTGGTTGATGTCCCGTATTGTGGGTGGGCATCGGCTTCTGCCTGTGTCTGGAAAATACCTTCAACTACGTATCCGTAAAATTCGGGGAAAGCCGTCCCCGCAGCATAACGGGTGTAAATCATTTGCCGCAAACTCCCGGCATCGATGGTGCGATCGGGATCTCCCGAAAGTTTCACGATTTCGTTTTTGTAATGCGACAATGTAGCCGTTACGTTATAACTAAATTTATTATCCATCGCGCTGCTTCCGTATCCCAGTTCGATATCGAACCCCTGGTTTTTCATTTCACCAATATTTACGTACGGGGCAGTTGCCACACCCAAAACCTGCGGAATAGGCTCCTGGAAGAGCATATCGCTGGTGTACCTTCGCCAAACATCAACCGAGAAACTTAATTTGTTATCAAACATCACAGCATCCAAACCCAGGTCCATCGTTTCGGTGGTTTCCCAGGTTACATCTTCGTTACCGAGTGAAGCTGGCCTAAAGCCTTTTTCAGCGCTGGTATTGGTGCCGCCCAAATCATAAGATGCCTGTATCACATGTGTGCTGTACGTTGAATAAGAGTTATAGTTTCCAATGCGATCGTTACCGGATACGCCCCAGCCGAATCTTAATTTCATCAAATCCAGCCAACTTTTGGTTCCTGCCATAAAATTCTCCTGCGACATTGCCCAGGCAACCGATGCGGCAGGAAATGTTCCGTACCGGTTAGCAGAACTAAACCGTGAAGACCCATCCCGCCGAACTGTTCCTTCCAGGAAATATTTTCCCATAATGTCGTAATTAATACGGCCAAACACAGAAAATAACGACCATGATGATCCGTTCCCATAGTTCTGAAAGTTCGTTTCACCGGTATCGATCTGCATGTAATCCGGATCTTCGGAGAAATACTGACTTCTGCTTGCTCCGAGTTTGATAATTATTTTCGATGGCCTCCGTACCCAGCACAACGTTTATTTTATGAATATCGGCAAATGTTCTGTTAAAGTTCAGGGTATTGGACCAGTTCCATTGCAAATCGTAATTCGAATCTCCTGATACACTGTTTGTCCGGTTAGGTTCTGAACTTTCATACGTTGGTAAGCCATATCCCTTGTAATTCCATTGCCCGTGATTGTAGCCAAGCAACGACTTGAAAGTAAGTCCTTCCATAAATGTAATTTCAGCATAAATATTACCAAGGATCCTTACCCATTTTCCATTATTGTTCCTTGCACGGTAAAGTTGGGCAACCGGGTTGGTTGTATTACCCATTTCGGGCGCTTTTGAGCCCGCAAAATTGCCCATAATATCATACACCGGAATAATAGGTTGTGAACGATAGGCAAATGATATGGGTATGCCTTCACCATTGTCATCAAGGTTACCCATTTGGTTAATATAAATTGCCTGCAACGATTCACCGGCCTTAAACCAGTCGTTAAAAGTTGCATCACTGTTCATCCGGAAAGTATACCTTTCGAAATTCGTATGTTCAAGAATACCTTCTTCGTTATAATAGTTTCCGGCAAAAGCATAGGTAGCGTTATTGGCGCCACCCCTTACCGAAAGATCGTATTCCTGAATTAAGCCGGTACGGTAAATTTCGTCGTACCAGTCGGTGCCCTGTTTATTGGCTTTAAAAATTACATAATCCGGATATTTGTACAAATCAGAACTAACTGAAGGATCGCCTTCCATTGCCCCGGCCGGAAGAATATAGTCGGGTATTACCGGTTTTGCACCCGAACCGTATTGCTGGTGAGTTGGCGCAACACCTCTGTTCGCATATGAAAGCCAAACCGCTTCTGCATATTCATTCGTATTCAGCATATCATATTTGTTAATAGCCTGGTTTGTTCCGGTTTTAACGGTAAAATTGATGGATGGTTGCTGATTTAACCGGCCGCGTTTGGTCGTTATAATCACAACTCCGTTAGCGCCGCGAGTACCATAAATAGCTGCCGAAGAAGCGTCCTTTAATATTGAAATGGATTCAATATCATTCGGACTGATATTATTGCCGGGTCCGGCGGGAACACCATCGATTACATATAACGGATTGGAATCATTAATTGTACCCACACCGCGGATACGAATAGTTGGCTCGCCTCCGGGACGATTGGAAGATGTTACATTTACACCGGATACCTGTCCCTGTAAACGGCTGACTACACTTGGTGAATTCGACACTTCCAAATCTTCTGTCGAAACCGTTGAAACCGCTCCGGTTAATTCCTCTTTCAACCGGGTACCATAACCTACAACCACCACCTCATCAACCCCAATAACATCTGGCTGAAGGGTTACATCGATGGTTGTCTGATTGCCAATTTCCACTTCCCGCGTACGCATACCAATATAGGAAAATGCGAGTTCTCCTGCATCTGCAGGGACATTTAACTGGTAATTTCCGTCCGGATTCGTGATCGTTCCCTGGGTAGTACCCACAACAACTACGGTTACCCCCGGTAAAGGAGCTCCGTCGGTATCGGTAACTGTCCCCTGGATTGTTCTTTGCTGTGCATATATGTTTGATGAAAACATCAGGATTACAGCAAGAAAAAGATGGGCAAAAATGCCCGTAACGTGCTTTTTTTCCATAGATTTTAAGTTTTGTTAATGAAAAAATTATGATTTTAATATATCAGTTATTGATAAATGAATTGGATTTTTCAGGCCATAGGCAAGATGTTTAAATTGTTAGTTAGCAAATCAAATTTATAATAATTTATTGAATATATGATACAATAAACGGTAAAATTTATTCGACCATTTTTTTGGATTTCACTGCATTGCAGGGTTTGAAATAACGTTAAAACCGCCAAAAATTGCAAGTTCATTTAGTTGTATGCCTGGAAAAACTATTTTTGTAAGGATTTATAAAGCAGATCATTAGCTGGCGGTTTAAACCAACAACTTACTTAACAAAATGTCAGACATGAAAATTTATCTTTTCTGGATTGCATCAATAGTCATTACTTTAACTGCTGCTGTTTACCAGCGAAAAACCGGTCCCACCTACAACAAAAAAGTTCAGGTTACCATTGAAAATCAAACGTATGAATTCAGTTTAATACGGAGCCACGGCGGAGAAGCCGATGCTGAACTTACCCTTTCTGTTCCTGATAAAAAAATCAGCGGAGAAATTCAGTACAGGTTGTATCCGACAAAAAGTGCGTGGATAATCATTGCAATGGAACGCGACGGTGAAAATTTAACCGGTTATCTTCCTCATTTACCACCTGCAGGAAAATATGAATATAAAATTACATTGTTCAAAAACGGAAATTCATATCCTTTAAATGAAAATATGCCTGTTGTCATCCGTTTTAAAGGCGATGTTCCCGGTTTTATTTTGGTTCCTCACATCTTTTTTATGTTTTTTGCCATGTTGCTGGGAAATTTGGCAGGAATAATGGCCGTTTTCAACTACCGGAAATTCGGATTTTATACGAATTTAACAGTAATTTTCTTATTTACCGGTGGATTGATTTTAGGCCCGTGGGTGCAGTGGTATGCCTTTGGCGAGGCCTGGGCCGGCGTTCCGTTCGCCTGGGATTTAACCGACAATAAAACTCTGGTGGCATTCATTTTCTGGATGCTTGCCTTCTTTATGAACCGCAAAAAACAGCGTCCGGTTTATACGATTGTCGCTTCTGTCGTTATGCTGGTAATATTTTCCATTCCTCACAGCATGTTCGGTTCACAACTCGATCCTGAAACCGGGGAAGTGATTCAGGGTTGGATTCAACTGTATTTCTGACGGAATTATTCGTAAATGGCATTTCTGATTTGGTTTATTTTTACCAATATGCATTTCCCCGCTTTTTGTGACGAAAAATCGTGTTATGCAGATTGAAAATTAAAAATTTTAAATTCAGCTTCTTTGGGGTGTGCTACAAATTCTATATTATTTGTCTACGGGAAAATGGATTTTTTACACTGTGGCTTCAGCCCGGTGAACAGAAACGGCCAAAAACGAAAGGGCTTCAGCCATTAAAGCGATTAAATGCTAAAGCCACAAAAAACGCCAAGAGATAAACACCGGGTTAAAGCGCCGGTGTAATAAGGATGAAAAGCTTTGAACCGCGCCATAAATTGTGGAATTTGTCGTACACCCGCTAAAATTTTTATCATGTAAATTTTTTATATATTTTAACAGGCTGAATGATAAAATCAAAATGAAATCAGCAACTTTAAAATCCTGTATTTTTGTTATATCCGCGATGGTAATTTTCTATAGTTGCCAAACTGAAACAACCGGTAACTTTGCGAATGCCAATCGGCTCCCAAAGATTTATCCCGATTATATCAACATAACCGTACCATATAACATAGCACCTCTCAATTTTCGAATAAATGAACCTGGTAAATCTTTTGAGGCAGTTTTGCTTTCTGAAGAAAATATTGAAATTTTAAAAATTAAATCTCAAAAAGGAGTCATCACGTTTCCGGAAAAAAAGTGGAAAAAAATCCTCAATAAAAACCAGGGGAAAAAATTACAAATTCAAGTTTCCTGTGTTCCTCCGGATAAAAATGTAAGGCAGAAATTCACACCTTTCCTGTTCGAAATCTCAGGTGATACAATCGATCCTTACCTGGTTTACCGGGTCATTCATCCAGGATATTACAGCTGGTCGAACATTAAAATTGAACAGCGCGCATTAACAGGATTTCATACAGAATCGCTGATTGAAAACCGGATGATTGAAAAGAACTGCGTAAACTGTCACTCGTTCAATAAAAACAATCCTGATGAATTTCTGATTCACATCCGTGGCTCAAAAGGAGGAACTTATTTTGCTGAAGGGAACAAAATTAAAAAGACCAATCTGAAAACTGAAACCATGCCGGGTGGAGCTACATATCCGGCCTGGCATCCCGGTGGACGGTTTGTCGCTTTTTCGTCGAACCAGGTGAGACAAAGTTTTTATGCACAACGTGAAAAAAGCATCGAAGTTTATGATCTGATTTCAACGCTAATTTTATATGATAAGCAAACAAATGAAATCGCTGATATTTCCACCCGGGACACCATTAATCCGATGCTTACTTTCCCTGCGTGGTCGCCCGACGGAAAATACCTGTATTTTTGCAGAGGTATTCAGGACCGGGAAAATACGGGAAAAGCTTTAAACGACATTAAAAACATTCATTATAACCTGGTTCGAAAATCATTTCAGGAAAACACACAAACTTTTGGAGAAATTGAAACGGTATTTAATGCGTACGAACAAAATAAAAGCGCTTCTTTTCCAAGAATTTCGCCCGATGGAAAATTTCTCGTATTCACTCTTCAGGATTATGGGACGTTTCCGATATGGCACGAAGAAGCCGATTTGTATATTATCGATCTTGAAACCAATGAAATTTCTGAATTAAATGTAAACAGTAATAAAACCGAAAGTTACCATTGCTGGTCATCGAATGGGAAATGGCTGGTATTTAGCAGCAAAAGAATGGATGGAAGAAGTGCGAGGCCGTTTTTCGCACATATTGATTCGGCAGGTAAAGCAGGTAAACCTTTTGTGTTGCCGCAAAAAGATCCCTCGCACTACCAAAATATGCTGGAATCTTTCAATATTCCTGAACTGGTATCGGGTAAAATCAGGTTTTCGCCACGCAACTTTGCGACAGCAGCCGATCAGACTGCGGTTCAGGCAAAATCAGACGGTGCAGAAAAAACCTGGAAACTAATCAGTAATGAAAACAACGAAAAGTACAAGGAAAAAGGAATTCACGAATAAAAAGGCATCGGAATGAAAACCAAAGCAAACCAAAAAACAGGAACTTCTGTAAAAACAAAATCATTAATTGGTTCTGTTTTTATGTTCTTATTTATTTTATCATTTGCATATATTTATTGGTTTGCCGATGCATTGTTACAATTTCAGGAGAAACAAAGTCTTTTTTTATTTACATCCGGTTATTTAAAAGAATTTATTGTAAAACCCGGAGGATTACTTGAATACGGAGGAAAATTTCTCACGCAATTTTATTTTTATCCGTTTACAGGAGCTGTTATCTTATCAGCAATAATTGCCTTGTCTTCCGTTTTATGTTTCCAAATATCAAAAAAAATAACTGATTCACCTTTTGTACCGTTTTTGTTTATACCTGCCGTATTGCTGCTTTTGATGCAAAGCCACTATTATCATTTAATGGAATTTAACCTTGGTTTTTTACTCGTACTGCTTTTGTTCAATTTTACGATTTCTCCTTACCAGAAAACCAGTAAATATTTGGTACTGTTATCCGTTCCGGTCTTTTATTATGTTGCCGGGGCCTACCTGTTCTTATTCCTGGGAATGTATTGTATCTATAATTTTGTTTTTGAAAGGGGAAGATTCCGTTTCACTTTTCCCGTTTCAGCTGTAGTTTTATCGCTGCTTACTTTTCTGATTTTTGATAAATTTTTATTTCTGCAGCCAATTGGTGTGTATTTTACGTATCCACTACCGTTGATCGATGCAAAAAACCATAAAATACTATTGGTATTATTAGTTATGTTTTTAATTCTGTTACCGTTAATTCTAACGATTAACACAAACATTAAATCCCGAAAAAATTCGATTCGGGTTTCCTATTTATCAATTGGTTTTATTTTGGCAACAACTATTTTTTTCCTTACTCAATTTTATAATCCCCAAACTTACCGGGTAATGCAAATTGAACATCTTGTTGCCGAAAAGAAATATGAAAAAGCAATACATTTTCACGAAAAATATCCATCGAAAAATTTAATCGGACAATATCTTTACAACATTGCTTTATCGGAAACCAATCAGCTTTGCGAACATCTTTTTTACGGTGAACAGGATTTTAAAGTCAATGCCCTTATTTTACCATGGAGCAACGAACATTTGCCATGGGGAGCTGATTTTTATTACACCGTCGGCTTAATCAACGAAGCGCACCGGTGGGCCTATGAAGAAATGGTTGTTTACGGAAAGCGGCCCCAAAACATCGAATTGCTGTTAAAAACAAATATTATTAATGGCAATTACGAGAGAGCCAAAAAATACAATGCCATTTTAAAAGCAACTCTTAACTACAAATATATTGCAAACCAATATGAGAGAGTGCTGGAAGATACGACCCTGGTTTTGCAACAACCCGAATGGATTTCAAAAAGAATGATGTTTCCGAAAAAAGAATTTTTTGTTCAGGTGAACAACCCGCAGGAAAATATCCCGCTGTTATTGGAATCCAATCCGCAAAACAAAAAAGCTTTTGAATATGAAATGGCATGGCTGCTGTTTTCAAAAGATGTGGAAACGATTGCCAATCAACTGAAGCATTTAAAAAACTTAGGCTATTCGCAAATTCCACGGCATCTGGAAGAAGCTGCCCTGATTTATTACAACAGCACAAAAAAAATGCCCGATCTGGGAGGATTGATTATCCGCCAGGAAACCCTGAATAATTTTCAGAAATATGTTTCCGCGTTTAAAAATGCACGTATTAACACCGTACAGATGAAAGAAAATTTACATAAAAATTTTGGGAATACCTTCATGTATTATTTTCATTTTAAATAGGGCTTCCTACCTGATAAATAAAATGGGAAGCTGATAACCCACAGCTTCCCATTTTGCTTTTTTTATGATACCGGATTTATTTATAAGCAGGGTCTTGTTCCAATACATCCTGAAGGTCGAGCTGGCTCTCCGGTAACGGCCAGTAATCGTCTTCTTCAGGATTAAATACGGCGCCTGTTAAGAAGGTCCTGAACTTGACATCCTGGGCAATATACGCATTCAGTACATCGCCGATAATCCCCCATCGCCTTAAGTCGAAGAATCGCATTCCCTCGGTTGCAAATTCAAGCCTTTCTTCCAATCTTACAGCCTTTCGGGCTTCTTCCTGCGATGCAAAAGCCGGATAAGGTTCAATTTTATAATTTGCAGCCGGCTGGGTCCAATCTACAACAACCGGGCTACCGTCAAACACCGTTGTAGAAACTTTTCCCATAACCACATCACTTCCTTTCGCACGATTTCGTACCATATTTACAAGCTCGAGTGCATAATCCAGTTCATTATCTTCAACTGCAATCTCCGCTCTCCACAAGAGCACATGGGCCAATCTATAAGCCCGGAAGTTCTTTCCGTTGTCAAAACCTCTTCCATAAGCATTTAAACTTTGGTTTTCAGCTTTTTGCATGAATTTTTTAGTCATGTATGGACCACCGTTGTCCTGCTGTCTTATCCACGATGCACCTTCACAGATTCCCCAGCCAAGGAAATCAATTCCACGACGGGAAATGGTCCAGTCAACACGCGGATCAAGCGGGCGGTTTGTTGGTGTAAATGCCACGTTGCTTGCAATACCCATATCATTTTCCAGGGGATTACGATCTGCGACATCCAAAACCGGCACCCCCTCGTCGGTTACCTGGAATGCCTCAAACAGGTTTTGAGAAGGCTGATAAAATCCCCATCCCAAACCTGCTGGTCCGGACTGATGCATGGTAGGGCCGGCTAACACAAGAGAGGATTGGTTGCTGCCGCTTGTAGCTGCCTGAATCTCAAAAATTGATTCCTCGTTGTTTTCGGTAGTCATGTTATAATTATCGTAATAATTATCGACCAAACTAAATTCACCGCTGCTGATGATGGCATCCAGCAATGGTTTTGCAGCGCTCAACTCGTTTTGATACAAATGAGCGTGGGCTTTAACTGCCATTGCAGCATATTTGGTCGCCCGTCCTGCTTCTCCCAACGGACTGGTTTCAGGTAAATTATCGATGGCGAACTGAAGGTCAGCTTCAATATCGTCCCAGCCTTCTGTATCATTCGGAACTTCTTCCGGCAGGGTTTCACCCAACTCCACCTGTGTTTTTACATAGGGTATTTTCCAGAAAACCCGTGTTGCTTTAAAATGGAACCATGCACGCAGGAATTTTGCCTCGGCTTCAATTACTTTGGCTCTTGAATCATCGATAGGATTATCACCTTCCTGTGTCGCCCATAAAAACTCGAGGGTTAAATTTGAGCGTGCAACCCCATCATAGCAATCCCGCCACCTTTCACTCATGTATGCATTGGATGGTAAAACTTCATATCGTTCAACCGCATTAAAATTATTCTGGTCGCCGGTTGATGTTCCTTTGTAACAATCATCAGATGCGCCGCCACCGTAAGTCCAGTCGGTTCCCATCGCACCGCCAAATCTGCCAAATCCCTGCAAATCGCTATACGCCCCGATTAAGAGCGACTCAACTCCTTCCGGTGATTCCATTACCGTTCCGGCTGCAGATCCCGGTGGCTCCTTAACAAGGTATTCATCACTGCATGAAAGCGTTGTTAATAAACTTCCTGTAAAGGCAGTAAATAATATAAAATTGAATATTTTCTTCATTGTTATATTTTTTTAATTTTTTATGAATATTTAAACTAAAGCCCAATGTTTACACCAAAAATGATTTGTCTTGGAGTTGGCCATGCACCTGAATCTATTCCTAAATTACTTCCCCCACTGTTCACTTCAGGATCCAGTCCTGAATACTTGGTGATGGTAAATAGATTGGAAACCTGTCCGTAAACCTGCAGATTTCTGAATTTATTTCCCAAAAGTCTGCCAATATCATAACCTAATTTAAGATCTTCCATTCTCAAATAGGAAGCATCCTCAATAAATGCTGTTGATGGTTGCTGGCTGTCGATATCGTTACCTTCTGCTTTTGGCAGTTTGGCTTTTGAATTATCGCTAAGGTACGGACTACCCCATGAATTATACAACCTGTCGTAGCTCCTTCCACCCTGAAACTGATTAAAATCGATGAAACGTCTTACATAATTTACCATTTCATTTCCGTAACTTGAATACATACGGGCCACCAGGTTAAATCCTTTATAACTTACGTTAAAATTTAATCCTGCTGTAAAATCCGGATGTGGAGAACCAATGTAAGTTCTGTCTTCGGAATTGATAACATCATCGTTGTTTACATCTTTGTATTTATAATGACCGGGTTCGTTGTATGTTCCATCCGCGCCAAAAGCATTTGGCCATGCATCGGCTTCAGCCTGTGTCTGGAAAATCCCTTCAACTACATACCCGTAAAATTCCGGGAAAGAAGTACCGATTTCACTTCTGGTATAGGTCATTTCGCGATAAGATGAACCTGAAAGAAATTCGTCTTGATTATCAGATAGTTTTACGATTTCATTTTTATAATGTGACAAATCGAGACTTACATTGTATTTTAATTCACCCTGTAAGGCGCTGTTGGAGTATCCAACCAAAACATCGAAACCGCGGTTTCTCATTTCGCCAACATTGACTGATGGTGCAGAAGCCCTGCCTAAAACCATTGGAATTTGCTTTGGATAGAGCATGTCGCTTGTTACACGCTGCCATACGTCCAGGGAAAGGGTCAGGTTATTCTTAATAGCTGCATCAATACCAATGTTTGTTGTTTTTGTCGTCTCCCATTTTACATTCGGGTTTCCAAAGGTTGACTGGTAAAAACCAGTGGCGCCAGTGGTTGCATTTGCACCGTTTATCGGATAGAAAGAATCGTTATAGTTAATGGCGAAGTTGGTATAGCTGTTATAGTTACCAATCCGGTCGTTACCGGTTGTACCGTAACCGGCGCGTATTTTCAGATCATCCAGCCAACTTGATGTTGACGCCATAAAACTTTCTTTTGAAATTCTCCATGCTGCAGAAAAGGCCGGAAAAATACCATATGCATTTGTTTTACCAAACCTCGATGAACCATCGCGCCGGACAACAGCTTCCAACATATATTTGTCCTGATAATTATAATTCAAACGTCCAAACATTGAAAATAACGACCATGAATTCATGTTTCCATCATTATTGATACTTTGTAATCCGGTGGCTAATTGCATGTAGTTCAAATCTTTTGAGAAAAATTCTGAACGGGATGCGTTTATATAGTTGTAGGAATAATCGATAGCTTCAGTACCGAGCAAAACTGTTAAATCATGTGCGTCAGCTATTAATTTTGAATAAGAAAGCGTGTTCGTCCAGTTGTATTGAAAACCAAAACTTGCTTCTTCTTCTAACGACGCGTACTTGCCTCTTTCAGCATGCGCTTTTTCAACAAAATTAGGGTTTCTGTAATGGCGGGCAGTATAATTTACCCCAAGCAGACTTTGTAACGTTAATCCGGCTAATGGTTTCAATTTAATATAAACATTTCCACTCACGTTCATCCGTTTTGTTTTGTCGTCTTTGTTGGAATCCAACAGGAAAATTGGATTTTGAGAATTTCCGGTGCCTTCTGCCCTGGTTCCTGCATAATTTCCCATAACATCGTAAACAGGAACGATTGGCGGCATACGATAGGCCCAGGAAACAATGGAAGATTCTGAGTTATTTCCCTGATGGCCATAGTCCTGACTGTAAGTAACCCCCAATCTTTCTCCTATTTCCACCCACTCAACCGGAGTGGTAGTGATATTGGACCGAAGATTATACCGATCATAACCGGTCCACTTAAGAATACCTTCTTCAAGCAAATAACCCATCTGGAAAGCATAAGAAGTGGACTCGCTGCCACCATTTAAATCAATGTTGTATTCCTGGTATTTTGCTGCGCGGTCAGCTTCCTGTAACCATCTGGTTCCTTCCGGATTCGATTTCATGATTAAATAGGTATCCGTACCATCTTCATGAATCATTTTATCGTCGTAAAGGCTCAAATCAACATTTGTAGCCCTGGCCGGGCGAATGTATTCAGGAATGTCTGGAGTTGCACCATTACCGTATAAGGGATGACTTGGAGTAATACCATCGTTTGCTGCCTGTAACCAAAGCATTTCACCATATTCCCGGGTATTTAACAAATCATAGTAATTCGTATTCCTGGTAACACCATTTTTAACATTCACATTTACCTGGGCTTTTTGGTTTCTATGCCCCGCTTTTGTAGTTACCAGAATTACGCCGTTTGCCGCACGCGCACCATAAATAGCTTGTGCTGCCGCATCTTTCAAAATCGTAATTGACTCTATGTTATTCGGGGTAACACTTCCACCCGGAACGCCGTCAACCACCCAAAGCGGATTGTTATCATTGATGGTACCAAGACCACGAACGCGAATTGTTGCACCTTCGCCGGGCGTATTTGATTCCAGAACGGTTACACCCGGAACAGCCCTTAAAGCTTCTGATGCATCCACCACCGACATTTCTTCAATATCGCTTGCCTTGACTGTAGAAACGGCCCCCGTTACTTCACCCGCTTTCCGGGTGGCATAACCAATGGCAACTACTTCTTCCAGGCCAATAACATCGGGCTGCATGGTAATATTGATGGTTGTTTGATTACCGATTTCAACTTCCTGACTTACCATACCAATGTATGAAAATACAAGCGTAGTAGCATCGGCCGGAACAATTAAATCATAAGTACCATCCGCTCCTGAAACAGTACCTATAGTTGTAGATTTTACTACAACTGTAGCACCAGGCACAGGCGCACCATCAGGATCTGTAATTTTCCCCGAGATTTGCCTCTGTTGTGCTGAAGAATCGATTGTAAATGCCATAATTATGGCAATTAACAAAAAGGTTAAGACACCTTCAAAACATTTTCTTTTCATAGATTTTTTCGTTTTATTAATAAAATTAAATTGGTTGGATTAGAAAAAGGAATTCCAATTCCTTTACTCTAAAAATAAGAATTCTGCAAAAAGCATTTTATACGATTTAGTTAGAAATTAAGAATAAACAGCAGTTACGTTGCTCCTGTGAGGATCGCATCCGACGTATTAATAATCTGAACTTAAGTTAAGATTATTTGCTGTCAAACTATAATTTGTTTGTCTTTCCAATGTAAATTGATTTACTCTTTTCAGAGTCTTTGGGGAATTTTCAAATTAGGTCATAAGCAAGAAGTTTAATTTAGTTAGTTAATATTTTCAACCAAATCTAAACATTTTTTCGATAAGATGAAAAATCTACCTTTGGAAATGCTATTTAGAATGTCAAAAAAAATGCAACGATTTAGCCCTACCGTAAGATAAGCAGCAGGAAAACAATGGATAATAAAGTAAGAGTCTGCTCCGAAAAGTCTGAGTTCATTGATTTTCAACTTCTTTACCCCTGATCCATGGGGTAACTTACTGAAAATCAATGAACTCTTCAAAGTCCCCTTGAGTGGATTTAGGGGTTTTCGACTTTTCGGAGTGGACTTAAGTAATGTATTTAAAGGATAATAAAATCACCCGCCGGTTGGCGGGTGGATAAACTATAACCCTCCCGACAAATCGGGATGGAAACAAAATAACAGGAAAAAAGAATCCGAACCGGATTCTATGGTTTTTAAAATCTTACAGATATTTTACAGTTATCTGATTCAAAGGATTATTTTAAAGGCTGCTTAATTTATAACAATCTCATTTGATAATTTGGTCATTTGATCACGAAGGTATTCTTTAAATCCTTCTTCCGTTTTCCACTGATCTTTTTCCAAACCCCAAACGGCAAAGAAGTAATGGCGGGCGGGTTGGCCGCTGTTACACTTTTGGCCGATGTAGTAGGTTTCTGAAATAATGTTGCTGAAGCTTTTTTCAACCACCGTTTTATAACCGAGCTTGTAAAAGTTAATGTCGCTTGCGCGTCCGATTTTGCCGGCAGAAGCCAAAGGAACAATAACAGCCATGCCCAATTCATCGTTGTTCAATGATTGTACATCATGAGTTCCGATACATTGAAAATCAGCGGCTTTAAACTGAAATGGTTCCCGTTTTAACTGGGTGGTCACAATTCCGGTTACAATTTGCGATCCCTCGGGACAACCAACCACTGTTACGTCAGATTGAAACCAGTATTTTCCCGGATATACAGAAATTCGCTCAACAGCTTGTAAATCATCGTTATCTACATGCCATCCTTTGTATCTTAATTCAAAAACCGACCGCACCGGTCCTTCCACAATTTTCTTGTATTCATACACATCGGTTGAGCCGAGCCGGTAGAGCGAATCGTTTTTCAGCAGCGCCAGACCACCTGAACCGAGCGAGCTTCCGCAATGCAGGATATCCATTCCCCAATCCGAAAGGTCGTGATAACTGCCCATTTCAGGCGTCTGAATTTTATCGAGGATTAACCCGGGTTTCAATTTTCCAAAAAGGTCTTTTACATTCCGACAATCAAAATAAACGCGAAAAGCCATTTTGTCGTTTTCCCAGCTCACGCTTTCGGCCTGAGCAATAATTTCAAAACCATCGTTGCACGGCAAAGCGCGGTATTCATCCACTTCCTTAAAAGATCCGTCGTCCTGAACAATACCCAGCCGCAGGTTTGTTCGCTTTTCAAACTGCGGGTAATTATCTTCGGAAACGAAACTAACGTTGATTTTCTTTGTTTCTCCGCCTTTGAAATCCAAATCCAGCGCCACCTCGTCCCAGCTTCCGTCGCCGTCGAGATCGTCGGCCTGGCTCGAAACCACATTTCCGTCTTCCAGCTTAAAAACAGGCAGCAAACCTTCATGTAAATCTACTTTTTGTGCCAGCTCATCTTTGGTAATAACCAATATCTCGTCGGTACGTTCGGCATCTGAAGGATTGGTTACTGAAAAAACCGCCTCTTTTTCGCAGGAAAATAAAAAGGCAGCCGCAACAAACAATAATATATACTTTATATTTTTCATTGGTTTATAAATTATTTCGTTATTCCGGAATATCGTTTTCGCCTTTTACATAACCGAAGTTAGCCAGGATTCCGCCATCTACGTATAGTACGTGGCCATTGACGAAGTTACTTGCCTGCGAAGCTAAAAACAGGGCAGCGTGGCCAACATCGTCGGGTTCTCCCCACCTGCCTGCAGGAGTGCGGGTCATTACCAAATCGTTAAACGGATGATTTCCTTCGCGGATTGGAGCCGTTTGTTCCGTGGCAATATAACCCGGCCCGATTCCATTAATTTGAACGTTGTATTTTGCCCATTCGCAGGTCATGTTTGCCGTTAGCAGCTTCAAACCACCTTTGGCAGATGCATACGCTGAAACTGAATTCCGGCCGTAAACACTCATCATCGAGCACATGTTAATTATTTTACCGCTGCGTTTTTTTATCATGTTCGGCACTACCCGCTTGCTTACAATTAACGGAGCTACCAAATCCACTTCAATTACCTGCCGGTAATCCTTAACATCCATTTCGAGAATCGGGGTACGTTTAATTATCCCAGCGTTATTTACCAGAATATCTATTTCGCCCACTTCCGTTTCAATTTTGGAGATGCCCCGGTCAACATCTTCTTCGCTTGTTACGTCAAAGTTCAATGTATAAACATCAATTCCGTCAGCTTTATATTCTTTGATGCAGTTTTCCAGCTTGTCGTCGAAGATATCGTTCACACAAATGGTAGCGCCTGCTTTGCCAAGTATTTTTGCGATTGACATCCCGATTCCGTGTGTCCCGCCGGTAACCAACGCAACTTTTCCTGATAAATCAAATAATTCGTTCATTTTAATCTTTATTTTATAAATTAACAAAATTCCTGTTTAATTATGAATGGCATGATCATTCGGAACGTTTTCACCGTTCCATATTTTCACCTGTGTCCATTCGGCCGGCGCGCCGGTCCAGAAAGGATCTTCGGGAGAAAGGCCGAGCGCCAGCAAACCAACCGAACACAGGTACAGGCTGCCCGTTGAAATGTAAGATTCGGCAATGTCGGGCTGGTGGCCGGCAAAGCCGATGGTCAGCCAGCCGTTTTCATCAAATGTCCCCGGCATTTCATACATACGTTTTATTACTGCGGTAAGGGCAGAGCGTACTTGTGCCGGTGAAATTTCCCCTGGCAGATTATGCTGCAGCGCCATTTGCGACAAATGTTGGAAAGCGCCGAACCGGTATGGCAGCGACCGACCGATTGCCGGGAACGTCCCTTCGGGTGAGATTAACCTCTCCTGGATTTCTGCATAGCGTTTTGCCCGTTCCAAAACGATTTCAAAAGTTTGTTTGTACCGGTCGCTGTGTTTTATGGTTTCGCGCAGTACATCCGTCAGCATTGGCTGAATGACATAACTGTTGTAATAATCCCAGTGAAATTGCGGCCCGTCGCCATACATTCCGTCGCCGACATACCACTCCATGTGTTTTTTTACGGCAAGGTCAACGCGCATTCCGTCCCACTGGTCGCCGGCAAATAACAGAAATACTTCAACCATAGCAGCGAACAACAACCAGTTATTGTACGGCGGGACAATCACCCGCGAGCTTTTCATTGCGGTCACCAGTTGCTTTTGGGTCTCCGTATCCAGTTGTTTCCATAAAACATTTGGCGCCCTTAAAATGGCATGTGCCAGAAAAGCGGCATCAACCAACGGCTGACCACCGGTTGTAAAGTTCATAAAATCGGGGGACTTTGGATCCACTGCCATTTTCATGCTTTTTTGTGCGAGTGCGATGAACTTCCCGCGCAGTTTGCCTTCCGGGGTTTTATCGGGGCCAAGTTCCAGCCATGCAGACATACCTGCCATTAACCGCCCGAATGCTTCCAGATAGGTTACTGTTCTGCGGTCGGTATTATGCCCCGGTTTACATTCCACCGGCATATTTTTTTTCAATTCGCCTTTGCTGAGAGCCTCCAGCAGAGGGGAGCCGATTTCCGTCATCACTTTTACCCAATATTCTCTGTCAGACGAACCAGGCATTTTTAATGATTCTGCCGCAACAGAGAATTTGCTTCCAAGAGGATATAATCCCAAAAGGGACATGTACTTAAACAGGGATCTTCGATCCATAACAGGTTTAAAAATATTTGATATAAAAAGTTCGAGTTATCTTAAATCTTCCGGTTTAACCGCATCCATGTCGGTATAATCGAGGTTTTCTCCGGCCATTCCCCAGATAAAATTATAGTTGCTTGTTCCGGCTGCCGAATGGATTGACCAGGTGGGCGAAATAACCGCCTGTTCGTTGTGCATCCAAATGTGGCGGGTTTCATCGGGTTTTCCCATCAAATGACAAATGGCCTGATCTTCCGGTACATTGAAATAGAAATAAACTTCGTTGCGCCTGCTGTGCCGGTGCGGCGGCATGGTATTCCACACGCTTCCCGGTTTCAATTCGGTAAGCCCCATTTGCAACTGACATGTTTCCACAATGGTATTAATCAGCAATTGGTTTACATCTCTTTCGTTCGATGTTTCCAATGAGCCCAAATGAAGCACATTGGCATCGTTCATTGTAACATGTTTCACCGGACATTCCTTGTGTGCAGGCGCTGAATTGATGTAAAAACGTGCAGGATTTTCAGCATTATCCGATTTGAATTCAATGTCCTTACTTCCTTTACCAATATAAAGCGCTTCCTTAAAATTCATTTTATATTCCGTTCCGTCAACTGTTATCAAACCCGGGGCGCCTACATTAATTACCCCCACTTCACGCCGGTCGCAGAAATTTTCCGCTTTCAACGGATCGATGGTTTCCAGTTTCAACGGCTTATCGAGCGGCACTGCGCCGCCAACAATAAACCTTTCGATAGAAGAATGGACCAAACGGATATTTCCGGGATCCATCACCTTTTCAACTAAAAATTCTTTTCTGATTTTTTTGGTATCGTATGAAACAAAATCATCGGGATGGTAAGAATACCTTTCTTCGTAAATTGTTGCCATAATCTATTTATTTTTAAGGTTTTGTTCTCTTTTTAAAGCTTCAAGATAATAATAATCAGCATAATTGATGGCCACATCCACTTCGTCATTATTTGGCATATGGCCTACGCTGTGTTTTAATAAAAATCCGGCATTGTCGCCGCCGGTCGCCCTGTATTCGTCTGAAGTTAATGTTTTTACTATTGATTCTGCCGCATTGCGATATTCGCTTCCCTTACCGGAAAAAGTACTGAGCTCGAATAAAGCAGAAGCTGTGATGGCAGCTGCCGATGCATCGCGGTTGGCATTCGGAATATTTGGATCGTTATAATCCCAATACGAAACCATATCTTCCGGCAGATTGCTGAGAATGAAATCTGCAATTTTCTCTGCTGTTTGCAAATATTTTTCATCTTTTGTTTCGCGATAGCAAACGGTATATCCGTACAATCCCCAGGCTTGTCCCCTGCCCCAGGCCGATTCATCAGCGTATCCCTGATGGGTTTGCTTCGCAATAACATTGCCTGTAATGGTATCATAATCAATTACATGGTATGAACTCATATTGTCCCTGAAATGATTTTTCAAAGTTGTATTGGCATGTTGAACAGCTACTTCCCTGTATTTCGGATCATTGGTTTCTTTTGACGCCCAAAACAGCATTTCGAGATTCATCATATTGTCGATGATCACCGGGTACTGCCATTTTCCGTGATCCCATGATTTAATAACCCCTGCTTTTGGATTAAAACGGGTTATCAATGATTCAGACGCCTGAATAATGACATCTTTGTATTCTTCTTTACCGGTTATGCGGTAAGCGTTGCCAAAACTGCAAAATACCATAAATCCCAAATCATGGGTATTCGTGCGATATTGTACACCATCGAGTTTTTCTGTATTTGCAACGGCTTTATCTTTCCAGTAATCGTCATTCGTCATTTCGTACATAAACCAGAACGAACCGGCCGGAAAACCACAGGTCCAGTCATTGATCCCAACAAAACGGATGTCGCCGTTTTTATCGGGATAAGAGCGCGGGACTTTATTTTCAGGAATTGAATCGGCTAAATACTTCAATTGATTGCTCAATTCATTTTTAAGTTCCGGGAAATCTGTTTCAGCTTTATTTTCGTTTTGCTTACTGCCACACGCGGCAATAAAAACGGTTAAAACGACGGTTAACAATGATTTGAAATTCATGTTGTTAAAGTTAAAGGTTATTATTCCAAAATATAAAAAATTAATTATTAAGCGTATTTGCAAAAGCTACATTTTGTACCATAGTTAAATTGGATGTTTCCCAAAACACAAATATAAAGCGAAAAAACAAAAGATGCAATCGATTGCATTATTAAAAAAAATATTTAATTTTATCCCAAACAAAAATAGGATGGCCAAACAAACTGAAACCACAATTCATGATATTGCCAAACAACTTGGTATTTCTGCGTCCACAGTCTCGCGCGCGTTAAACGATAATCCGTTAATAAGCGACACAACGCGAACACTTATCAAAAAAAAAGCCGACGAGATGGGTTACCGTCCGAACGTAATTGCTGCCAATTTCAGAACAAAGAAAACAAACACCATTGGCGTAATTGTACCATTAATTAACCGGCACTTTTTTTCACTCGTCATCAGCGGGATTGAAGAGGTGGCCTATAACAGCGGTTTCGCGGTTACCATTTCACAATCGAATGACAATATTGAAAAAGAAATAAAAATAGCCCAAACGTTTTTTTCAAACCGGGTTGATGGTTTAATTGTGTCGATTGGAATGCAAACCACGCACTTTAACCACCTGAAACTTTTTTCGGAACGGGATGTACCACTTGTATTTTTCGATCGGGTCGTTCCGGAAATCGACGCCCACAAAATTGTAAACGACGATTTTGGCGGGGCGCTGAAAGCAACACAACACATCATTTCGCAGGGGGCCAGATGCATCGCACACATCGGCGGGCCTTTAAACCTGAACATATACCAGAGCCGGTTTGGCGGATATCAACAGGCGCTGGAGGAAGCGGGACTGCCGGTAAATAAAAACATGATAATCCATAACAACCTCACCAGCGCCGACGGAACAAACGCAATTAAAAAACTGTTTTCGAACGACGAAAAACCGGATGCTGTTTTTTGCGCCAACGATACAACTGCGCTTAGCTCCATTATTTATTTAAGAAAAAACGGAATCAAAATACCGGATGATGTTATTATTGTCGGCTTTAGTAACGAACCATTTTCTGAAGTGGTTACACCCTCCATCAGTACGATAAAACAACCGGGTTTCGAAATGGGAAAGAAAGCGGCAGAACTTATCATTCACGAAATTAATTCAAAGGAAAAAAACAAGGATTTCCAAACTATTGTGATGCCTACAAAACTAATTGTCAGGGAATCCTCAAAAAAGATCCAGTAAAACGGAACGTTGGGCAGCTATCTTTTTCCCGGAAATTAAAATTAAACGGGCAAAATGCCCCTTCTGCGGTTGTGGTTAAAAATCCATGCTTTTCAGGTAATATTGTATTTTGGGAAACAGGAGAAATATAGTATATTCATCGCACGGAATACCTGTGAATCCTGCTAAATGGATAACAAACGGGTTGCCGTAATTCTATAATGAATGAAAAAGTTACTTCATTCATTTTATTGTTGAAAAAGCACCGGCAGTTGCTCATTAAACCAAGACCAATTATGAATAAAACAGAGATTAAGACGTTACGGGACGAAGCAGTTAACCACCTGACTTCGGAACTTTTGCCGTTTTGGAAAGCCCGCATGAAAGACGACAGAAACGGCGGATTTATCACCCATTTCGATGAACAGGGAAACGATACCGGCGAAGATGAAAAATCGCTGATTGCCCAAACCCGCTGTCTTTACACGGTGGCTTCGGCACACCGGGCCGGTTACGGAAACGGGGAACTGGCTGAACTTGCCAAACATGGCGCGGATTTCCTGATTGAATAAAATGTGGGACGAAGAATTCGGTGGTTTTTACTGGATGGTCGACCGGAAGGGAAATGTAAAAATCGATGAAAAAATTATATACGGCCACAGTTTTGCCATTTATTCATTGAGTGAATACACACTTGCAACGGGCGACAAAAGAGGGATTGAATATGCAGAAAAAGTATTTGACCTGATTCAGAAATATTGCGTAGACAGCAGGTACGGTGGTTACTGGGAAATGTTTCACCGCGACTGGACGCTTAAAGGACCGGGCAGCAAAGGTGGCGACCGAAAAACGCTGGATGTGCACATGCATTTGATGGAAGCGTTTACCACATTGTATGAATGTTCAGCCAAAGAAGTGCACCGCAGGAAATTGCTGGAAGATATCGACTTGTTGCTGAATGTAATTAACCATCCGAAATACAAAACCGGCATTCCGCAGTTTTTCAAAGACTGGACAATCGCGCCGCAGATAAAATTCGACATTATCTGGGGCTGGGACCGCTTTTCGGAAGAAGGACAAAAAGGAAATGCAACCGACAATACCTGCTACGGCCATAACGCCGAATTTGCATGGCTGCTGAACCATGCGCTGGATATCCTGAAAATCGATCAGGAACCGTATCTCGAAACGTTCCGCATTATTTTTGACCATACGGTTGACAACGGAATCGATACTGAATTTGGCGGAGTGTATGTGGAAGGTCCTCATTCGGGAGGGGTGTACGACAGGGAAAAAGAATTCTGGCAACAGGCCGAAGTTTTAATCGGCATGCTCGACGGGGTGCTTTTGTTTAACGATGAAAAATACTGGGAAGCTTATAAAAATGTGCACCGTTTTGTATTCGACAAGGTTATAAACAAAGGTGTGGGCGAATGGTACCCGCTGCTGTCGCGAAAAGGCGAGCCTGTTTGGACTCACATGAGCCATTCGTGGAAAATCAATTACCACACCGTGCGATCGATGATTCAGGTCATTCAGAAGTTGGACAAGATACTGGCCCGGCAGGATTAATTCCGGCGATTGGAATTTAATCATCCGATGATATCCCGCAAAACGGGATCATCAACGGGTTGTGCCACTCTTTTCATCGGCTGACTTTCGGAGTGCATTCAAATTTAAAACTCAAATAAACGAATCAGAATTTCAGGACTGATTAAACCAAACAAATAACTATGAACCTATCGCTTACCGCATTAGACTGGATTGTTTTGTCGGTTGTGATGACTGGCAGCCTTTCTTTCGGGCTTTACATGGCCTACCGGAAAAACGCCGGAAAAAACAGCAGCAACTTTTTCCTCGGAGGGCGGTCGATTAAATGGCCGGTCATCGGCGCTTCGCTTTTTGCTACCAACATCGGTGCGGAACATTTGGTTGGTTTGTCTGGCGATTCGTACCGGTACGGCTTGTCCGCCGGTTCAGTGGAATTAACCTGCGCCATTACACTCGGTTTTGCCTGCGCCGTTTTGTTTCCCTATTACATGAAAAATAAAATCTACACCATTCCTGAATTTCTGGAGCTGCGATACAACCGTACAGCACGTATCTTTTTTTCAGGATTGATGCTGGTGATTAGCGTAATGACAAAACTGGCTTTTACCTTGTTTGCCGGAGCGCTGGTTTTAAACAGCATCCTCGGGTGGGATGTAATGACCACAGCGTTTTACATTGGAATAATCGTTGCCATTTTTACCATCATCGGCGGTTTTACGGCAGTTGCATATTCCGATGCAATACAGGTTATTCTAATGATTGGAGGCGCTGCAATAATGCTTTTCATCGGGCTCGACAAAGTAGGCGGCTGGGACGGACTTATGGCCAAAGCGCCTGATATGATGAGCATTGCCGCACCCTATGACGATCCGGTATATCCGTTTTGGGGAATTTTGGCAACGGCTTTTTACGCCGGTATATTTTACTGGGGAATCGACCAGGTGAATGTGCAGCGTGTACTTTCGGCGCCAAATTTAAAACAGGCTCGCTGGGGTTCTATGTTTGCGGTATTGTTAAAACTGTTCCCGGTTTTCCTGTTTGCGCTGCCGGGTGTCATCGCTTTTGCACTTTTCCCGGGCGAACTTTCAGGCGAGGAAACCAAACAGACGTTTGTACTTTTGCTGAACAAATTGCTTCCCAGCGGATTGCGCGGACTTATGCTGGCGGCCCTGGTTGCAGCCCTGATGACTTCGCTGATTGCAGTTTTGAATTCTGTTTCAACACTTGTGGTGCGTGATTTTATTGTGGAATTCCGCTCCCATGTTTCAGAAAAAAAACAGGTTACGCTCGGACGTTATATCATTCTGATTGTTACTTTTCTCGGCATTGGCGCGGCTTACCTGGTGTATAAAAATGAAGAAGGATTGTACAAATACCTGCAAACCATTACCGCTTATCTGGTACTTCCGGTTTTCCCGGCAATTTTCTTCGGCATAATAAGCAAAAAAGTTACGTTAAAAGGCGCTGCTTTTTCGGTACTGACAGGTGTTATTTTAGCAACAATTTTCGTTATCGACCAATTGATTGGTGCGGATGCAGGAAAGGAATTATTCCCGTTTTTGCACTACAAGCTCACGCTCAATTTTGGCTACCGCGGACTTTGGGCTGAAATTCTGATTACCGGGGTTTTATTCGCTGTTTCGGCATTTACCGAAAAAACGGCGCCCGAAAAACTGGAAAAAACCACAATTAATTACAAAGTGAAGGTGACCAGATTTGCCGGAATTACCGACTGGCGCTTACATTTGGCTGTTCTTTCGCTCATTACTGTTTTCCTTTATGTTTGGTTGTCGTAAAACAGGTTTAATTAAATAATCCATGATATCTCGCCATCCAGTAGGGCAGCAAAAAGTACGTACCGGTTTCTTCGCGGGTTCCGTTTCTGCCGGAATCGAACTTTCGCGGATTTGTATTCCATCGCGAAATACCACTTTCCGGTATGGGAATTGGTTGTGTGGCCTGCTTGTCGCCTCCCCTTCCAACCACCGGGTCTTCCTGCAAATCCAGGCGGTGACTGTTTTGCATGCTCCAGTCGATTAAATCAACAGGATATTCCTGCAACTGCTCAAGAGCGATATCTAAATCACAATCCTTTTGCAAAACAACGCTGGCAATAATGTTCCATGCCGGCATTTTATCGGATTCAGAAACGGCCCAGGTTCGTTCCAGACTTTTCCGGTACTGAGGCCAGTATTCATCTTGCCTGGCATAACGCGAAAGACTGTAATACGGGAAATAGGTCAGAATATCATCGGAATGACTGTTTTCAAACGGTTCGTACATTTTTGCCTGCAACATGTTTTCAGCATAATGATGTTTTTCGATTAACTGCCGGTATGTTTCTTCGTATCCGGGATTTCCGGTGATATACGCCGCAGCTTTTAAAAACGAAAGAATCTCCAGGGAATACAAACCTTTTTCATACGCCCAGTTTGTTGAACAATTGAGTGAATCGGGTGTCCAGATTCCCCATCTGGTAGGTTTTCCATCGTAATCGATCAGCCGAAAATCATTATCAATGATGTGATCCATCAGGCGCTGTACCAGGATTTTTATTCGCTGTTTCATCGCGTCATTGGCAACCAAATCGTAAAAAAGCGGCAAGGCAAACAGGTGTCCCACCACCTCGTCGGAACTGGTATCGTCGAGCCATTGCCATTTTGGGTCGGGCGAAGGACGCCATTTTTTTGGATGCGGCGAATGCGATTGCACCACACTATCGGTTACCATGGCATACGATCGTGCCGGCAATCCCGGAATACCGCTGACCGTTTCCAGCCTTTCCATTGCTTCAAAAGTACGAATGGCGTTTTCTTTGGCCACAGAATCTTTCGTTACTGCATACCGGAAACATTCGGCTGCCAGGTAAGTGGAGGTCCATAATCCATCGTTATCTTCGTTGATGGTTTTGCTTGTGGATAAATCGCCGGGAACCGATAAACGGGACACATTCACCAGCCCCCGCCGAACATGCCGTTTTTGAATAACATCCTCATAAATCGCTGCTTTTTCAGGCAAAGTCATTTGTACTTCCTGAATCTGGCTGATTCCCTGTGAAGTAGCAATCCAGACGGTATGTTTATCAATGGGTAAAATATCGTTGACTTTATTATCCGGCAACCATCGCTTCCCATTGTAATAATGCCACAATTGATCTTTTTTAATAGCGCCTTTCGCAGTGCCCAACCAAAGTATATTCTTGTACGACCGGATGGTGGTCACCGGCCCGCAGGGAAGCCCGTCCGCACCACTCCACATCCGGTTGTCCCCATCTTCTGCGATCCGTCCAACTGTAAAAAGTCCGCCAAATAAAACTTTATTCTCATTATCCGGAGCATGCAAACTCAGGTACACTCTTTTGGTTCCGTTCGTCATTAATACATCATCAAGATTAATCCAAGCTCCCGCCTTTCGTCGCAAAAGTCCGTCGTTAGTGGCAACCCAAAGGTCAATGTTGTTCTCCAAAACGATTGCGTTCACCCGTTTTCCATGAGCTGCTTCTATTGATTTCCAGTTTTCATTCCAGGCCAGCAATCCGTTCGACGTTCCGGCATATAATGTTTTACTTTCCCAAAACAGGCATAAAATGGAATCGGCCCGGGCAATTTCGGGAAGGTTGATTTTGATGGAATTATCCTCATTTTGAATGAATTTATCATTTGCCAGCCAAACTTTCCCGTTTTCATCCACACAAGCTGTTTTCCATGCAGTGCCATTAGGTTCGCCGGTCCAGCCACCTTTGCCCTTCCTGTAAATTCCATTTTTCGTAACCGCAACAATATTTCCCTGAATCTGAAATAAACAGACAATATTTTTACCGGCTTTCTGTGGCAACGGAATGTCTGTTTTTATTTCCTGCCAATAATCACCGGTGGCGACCTGAGCTTTTACTGTAGAAATGATAAAAGCCATCAAACAAATAATTATTAAAGTACCTGATCTAAAATATTTTATCAACCGATTTTTTATACTAATCATTTCCTGACCTCATTTTATTTTCCAATTGAATTACTTTCTCAATAAGTTTATCAGCTATTGCCTCGTTTACGTTTTTTTTCAAAGCCGCCAAATTGATTTCATACTCGTTTGTAAACGGGGTATTGAGGACGGTTACGATACCAAAAAGAGGAAAAAGTTGTTTCATTTATCTTTCTTTTAATCGAAACCAGAGCCGTTTCGTCCGCAACCGCGCCGGATTTTCAATCATCGTTTTTTCGCGGACGAGGTTTTGCCGGCATTTCAAACCCCGGGGTTAAAACCCGGGGCTATTTTTATTTCACCTTTTCAGGGTTTATATTCCGAAAAACAAATTGCCATCTTTTTATTGAAAAGATTCGGGCCGTTTCGTCCGCAACCACGCCGGATTTTCAATCTACGCTTTTGGCGGACGAGGTTTTGCCGGCATTCCAAACCCCCGGGTTTAAACCCGGGGCTATTTTTATTTCACCCTTTCAGGGTTTATATTCCGAAAAACCAATTGCCATCTTTTTATTTAAAAGATTCGAGCCGTTTCGTCCGCAACCACGCCGGATTTTCAATCGTCGTTTTTTCGCGGACGAGGTTTTGCCGGCATTCCAAACCCCGGGTTTAAACCCGGGGCTATTTTTATTTCACCCTTTCAGGGTTTATATTCCGAAAAACAAATTGCCATCTTTTTATTTAAAAGATTCGGGCCGTTTCGTCCGCAACCGCGCCGGATTTTCAATCGTCGTTTTTTCGCGGACGAGGTTTTGCCAGCATTCCAAACCCCGGGTTTATAAGTATATCGCCCCGATGAAGCTTTTCGGCTTTCCCCCTCGGGGGAATCAGAAGGGGGCCTTCTTTATCCACACATCGGTTACCCTTGACTGCTGCCGCCAGTTTATGTTTTCTTCATTTTCAGGTTTATCAAAAGTGATAGCCAGTTTTCCATCTTTTAAAAGTTCCTTTGGCAACGGAAATTCCTTAAACTGTTCATAGCCTTTTTCATATTTGGTTGGTTTCAACCGCTCGCCATTGGCACGCAATAACGCCTCGCCATAACCAGCCACACGAATCAGGTAATTGGCATCTGAATCAAGTTCATCGTATTTCAACATTGGAGTAAACTGAAATAATTGCGTGGAAAGTCGTTTTCTGCTTTTACCGTTATTCTCCCATAAATAGTCAATGGCATCGTCGGTTTCCGAAATCACATGTTTGGCATCGGCGCTGGAAATGTTATCGTAGAAACTTCCTTCACCCGGTTTATCATAGGTTCGGATAAAATCCAGCCGGGCAATTTTTTCCTTTTCTGAAGGTATTTTCCGAACTTTTTCAAACTCATCTTCCAGCCACCATCGGTTATTCAACGGGTGATCGATAAAATCGAGCACACAACCCCGCTCGTAACCACTTGCATGGTGTTTGGGCACGCTGGTTTGCAGTCCAACCGACTGAAACAAATTGTCGCAATACTGAACAACTTTTTCCCTCAAATCCCGGGCAACCGGTTCTTTTACAGCCATGTCCAGTTGCGCAGTTGCTTCATCCATAGCTTTATCAGCGCCGATGGCTTTTGCCCTGGCCAAAACATTGTAAGCCGTTTCCTCCAATCCTTTTTCATATGCCAGCCGCTTTTGAATATAGGCATCGTAATATGCCCGCATAACCAGTTGCTGCCAGCGCCAGTTATCTTTTAACTGCGGATTTTCAGCCTCCAGCGTTTTCCAAAGTTCAAATGTTTTCTGTATGGTTTCGTTTCCTGCAATGGGGCCAAGCCAGTTTTGCTCCAAAGAAAAAATACCACCGGCAGCCTTTTCTGCCACGTCGGGACCAAAAAAGAAACGGCAGTATTCCACCATTGCGTTCCGGATATCGACTTTTGAATTCCATCCCAACTGGCTCCAAAGCACTTTGTTAACATCGTCGTGAACGCCATCGGAATACGAAATAAAACCATCGGTGTACGGTGCATTTTCCCCAAAAACCTTGCTGTAATATTCCGGCATCGGGTTGGTGCATTCGCGGCCCAGTGTTAGTGCAAAAGCCTGGTCCCAGTGAGGAACCGGATATTGACAACGCACAGAATGGGTAATGTCGGGATAAAAACGGTACTTGTACTTTTTCGGCAACATTTTCCGCTCCAAATCAATGGGCGGACTGCCTGGTCCGTAAACCACACCAGTTAACCAGTCGGGGCTTTTTTCATTCAGGTAATCAAAAAAGTACTTCACCTTTTCTTCGTTAAATCCCTGCAACGAAATCCACATCCCGGCATTCGGATGGTGTTTATGCAAAATTTTTGTGAGTTCTTCCAAAAAAGGCAACACATCCCGCGGGTGATTGTCGCCCGGATCACCTCCCGGGAAGAAAACACCGTTGAGCCGCGGACAGGCCTGGTAAAAAGCTTCATGTTTTTTCAGTTCTTCCTCCCGCTGTTTTTTATCCGTTAAATCGAACGACGCAGGTGTCCAAATCCAGTAATTCGCATCGTATTTTTCACAAATCTTACTTAATTCGATGTTCATTTCTTCTCTCGCGAATTTTCATATGCACGCTTGGAGGACCATCCTGAAACGGAATGTTTTCGAAACTGTTGGCGCCAAAAAGCACCTGTTCCCGAAAATGCTGATCGAACTGTTCCACGGTCCACGCGTCCCAAGAATTGGCTGTATTTCGGTAGCCAAACTGGTGCCCCCGAAGCGGGTATTCCGGCGAGGAAGCCACATCCATACCTGCCGGGATTGTAATACTTCCCTGCCTCATTTCGGCCGTTCGAAGCAATTTACCAATTCCGTAAACTACACCCCGGGCATCGGCTCCAATAATCCAAAGCACCGTTTTTCCACCGCTTTTTGTCTGAACCAACCGGAAACCTTCTTTTTTCTGTTCCGGAAAATTGTCACCTTCCCGCTGCGGAATATCCAACCCGTCCATTTTTTTATCTGAAACAAGTGCAAGGGCAACCATTATTTTACTGTAATTATTGATTCCTGTTTGCAATTGCAAACCGGTTCTTTTCCCAATTTCCTGCACCAAAATTTCACCGGCTGATTCCCGCACCGGTTTTTTTATCGATGGAGAGATCCAGATGGATGCATTGGATAAATCCAGGGAATTATCTCTATGTGAACAGGAAAATAGTAATCCACAAAATATGATTGAGAGTAAAATACGATACGTTGTTTTCATTCAATTTCAAACTTGTTTAATAAAAGAACGGCAAAAGTCAGCCGTTTAATTCCTGATACAGCGCCAGCAAAAAATCGCGGTTATCCGCTGTTAGGTAGTGCATTTCACCGCCCATCCGGCTAAAGGTTTTGCAGTAGCGCAGGTAATAGGCCGGGTTATCCATTGGCGGTTCCCCATCTTTGTCCCAGTTCCAGTCAGATTTCGCCAAATCAACAATCAGCATAAAATGCCGATCGATATGTCCGCCGTGCTGAATCTCAATATTTTGCGCCATGGAAAGCGACTTCTCAAAAATCATGGGCGACATCACTGCCGAGCCAACCGAAAGATACACGCCGTCTTCGAGGTTACTCACACTTTGTGCATAATACAAAAAGTCGTTCAACGCTGTGCGGCCGATGGCTGCCCCGTGGTTCAACGGGTGGTTGTAAATAATATCGTGGCCAAACATCGGGTGGCCGGTAAAAGGAATTCCCAGTGCAAACGCATTTCCCTGAACCGAATATTTTTTCCAGGGGTGCGGAATTTCCATCCAGCCGGATTCCGGTTTAAACTGTTTTATGGCCCCGGCCAAATCGATGGCGCCCGCTGCTGTGGCAGGGTCGGTTTCCATTTTTTGTTTGGCGAAATCGTACAAATACGAAAGATTGGGAATTTCCAGCCCTTCATTTTGGATCATTTTCCCAACTGCTTCTCCGTAGCCCAGGCCTTCAAAACCACCGACAATCAGCGCCAGGTTAATATAAAACCCGGTGTCGTCCCAAATTCCAAACTGCCCCAACTCCACATTTTCGCGCACATCTTCGCTCGATTTTCCCTGGAAAGCAAATTCCCAGTCGTGAATAATTCCGGCGCCGTTGGTGGCCAGGTGGGTTACCCAGCCTTCCTTCATCAGCGCAATTAACGTGGGGGCCATCGCGTTTTTAATGGTGTGTGCCCCAAACGCCAGCATTACCGAACGGTTTAATTTCCTGGCGATCCGGATTTTTTCGGCCGTTTTTTCAACCAGCAGTTTTCCCTTCGGACTCAGGTTTTCCGGTTTGCTGCTCACTGGAATGCGATCCCTTTCGATATACACTTTGTTTTTCCGGCCGGTCAGGCTTTTGATATCAAGTTTGGTCCGGTCGAATTTTGGATATGGCATTTTATGTTAGTATTGAGTTATTGGTAGTGAGTATTCGGAAAGTCCTATTATTTTTTTATTCTTCCTTAATATTCAGCAGTTTCAGTAATTCAGGCAACTGCGAAAAATCCGGAATAACAACATCAGCGCCGGCTTTTATAAGCCTCGAGCGTTTGCTTTCGTTCAGGCTGTGGCGTTTTACCTCGTTGCTGGCAATCCCAATAGTTATCCCTCCCCTTTTCCGGGTTTCGCGGATTTCAACCGGTCCGTCCCCGAAGGCAGCAACCTGCCCTGTATTTGAGTCGCCGATGTCATTCAAAATACGATCGAGCACCATTTTTTTGGCCTCCTTGTTTACATCGCCGACCGCTCCGTAAATTCCCCCTTCAAACAGGTGATCGTATCCCAGTATCCGGGCTTCATTTTTCACATCTTCCTCGTCGGTGCCGCTGGCCAGATATAATGTAACGCCGGCATTGTGAAGTGTTTCCAACAGGGCAGCCGCATTTTTCAAGGTAACATCTTCAAGAGCCAGTTCGCCCCTTGCGAGTTTCGCTTCGCGCACTTTTACCATTTTCAGCAGTTCATTGTTGTATATTTCCTTGTAACCGAACTCATCCAGAATCTGTTCTTCCGGCACCTGTCCAAACTCCTTCACCAAATCAACCAATCCTTTCATTTGCACCAGCGTTTGTATTCCGGTAGTCTTATCAATAAAATCAACCACCCTGGTTTGAACCTTGTGATAGAGCGCTTCATCCGCTTCCTGAAAATATTCGCCCAGAATGGCTTTTATCATCATCGGCTGCATGATTTGTTCCCAACCTTCGCGCAGGGTGGAAATCGTCCCGTCGTGGTCGAAAATGGCATGGCTGATGTTGAGCGGTTCCGGCCATTCCCTGATAATTTCAATCTCCGAATCATCGAGGTACCGGGCATGGCGGATATCTTCAGCCAGTTCAGGTTTGTACACAAAATCAGGATCAACGCCGATCCGGAGGATTTCACCGGGGGTGGCCGTTCCGGTCTGAAAAAGTTTCTGCACCGTTACACCGGCCACATACGAGCCGATTTCAGCAGCCTCATGCATGCCATAACCTGCCGCCAGCGCCGATGCAGCGCCAGCCAGATAACTGTCGCCGGCGCCAACCGTATCTACTTTGGAAATGATCATCAACCCGAAAATATCGGTCACGCCATTTTCATCAATAACCAAAGAGCCGCGGTCGCCACGGGTAATAAACAAGGGTTTGCCGTATTTTTCGAACAATTGCTTCGCCGCTTCTTTCACTTCGGAATACAATACCATATCAGACGCCTCTTTTTTAAATCCGCAGCGCAACGCCGCCTCGGTATCGTTCATTTTCCGGTACGCACCGTCGTAAAAATCACTGTAATGGCGGCTGTCTGCAATGAAAATTTTCTCAGGGAACCGGCGGATTACCTTTACCAGTTCCGTTCTAAAGTATTCGGTGTGGATCCCCGATAAAACCTGCTCGTTGATGATAATCAAATCCACGCCGGGAATATCGTCAACGAGTTGCCGGATCAGCCGGTCGGCGGTTTCTGTGGAAAGCTGGTTGAAATTTCCGAAATCAATCCGGTTTTGTTCCGCATCTTCCACGTATGGTTTCGTGTAAACATGGGTTGACCAGTTGTTTTCCTGAATGAGAAGGTTTTCGGGATTAATCCTGTTTTCGTTCATCACCTTTACCATTTCAGTACCGAACGGATCAGCCCCCAGTACGCCAAATGCGCGGACGTCTTTCACGCCTATTGCCGTAAGGTTGTTGGTTACATTCCCGGCCCCGCCAAGCGAGTAGCGCTGTTGCCTGACCGGGCGGGTCATTTGCCCGGTTTCAATCGACACCTCGCTTTTCGACTCGTCGATAAACCAGTAAGCGTCCAGGCAAAAATCCCCGACAACGGCTATTTTCACCGAGCTGATATCGTTAAGCGCTTTTTGCAATTGCTCTTTTTTCATATCCTTTTTATATTGATTTCAGAATTTTAAACATCGTTTAAATCTTTTTTATTTCAATAATATTATGTTGATTTTCAGCATCTACCCAAACCCTTATGTGTACCTACAATCGGGTTGCTCCCTTTAGGGCCGGGGTGAATTAAATTGTTTTTCAACACGATGGATTGACAAATAAATTTTAAACTCTTCAACATAACATCTTGCTTTTACCCTTTAAAACATTGGTGACATTAATGGCTAAAGCCCTTCTGTGCAAGGGTTTTATTGCCCCCGGCTTAAGCCGGGGGTTATTTTAGAGCACGAAAAACAGGCTTTAGCTATTAATATTAAAACTTTCATTATCAGTAAGAAGAATAATTGTGACATCAAACCTCTTCCAGCACGTTTGTTTCGGTAATTTTTCCTGAATTGGAATCCATCCGCAGGGTTTTTATTTCCAGCGGACGAAAGCTGCCTTTCCAGGTGCGTCCGGCAAAACGCAAATCTAGCGAAGCGGTGGCTGGTTCTCCGGAAGTTTCCACGCAGCGAATCACCAAATCATTGTTATCTTCCGCTTGTTTAATCGCTGCAACAACAATGTTTGGTTTATCAACAGCAAGCAGTGTGTCAGACTTCGGCAATTTGCCGCCATGAATTCCCTGATAAATGGAAATGGGCGGCGCCATAAATTCTTCTGCCAGCCGCACCGTCTGGTTTTCTTTCCACGAATTGGAATGCGGAACAAGCGACATCCGGAACGTGTGAATTCCCTGGTCCATCCAGCGATATGCATTCTTCGGGTCCAGTTTTTTGGGCCGGTGATGTGCAAACACTGCCGAGCGGGCAACTGAAATGCGCATATCATTTCCTTTTACGTTGTAACCGTATTTGGCATCGTTGATTACTGTCAGCCCGTATGTTTTTCCACTTTGGTTACCGGTAAGATCAATCCAGCGCTGACCGGGATTTTCATCGCCGTTTGTATCGCGGGCAATGTGTCCGTAAGGCACTTCGTAAATGGCTGCCGGCGATTCAACATTCACAGGAAAGGAGAATTTCAACATTTTATGATGTTCGTGCCAGTCGAGCGAAACATCGGCTTCAATATTTTTTGAACCTCTGGTTAATGACCAGTCGGTAGTTAGTATCGAATTTCCGTACTTGCTTACAACCCGAACAATCGCTTTTACCGGCCCTTCCTGAATGACCTTTACTTCTGCATCAGCAAAGGCTCCGATTTCATCGGAAAAAGCTTTTACGTCATGGCTCCAGGTATCGCTTGGATCGTCAATTACGATGGCTTTGCAACCTGCCTGATTTCCTGCAAAAACTTCATTTCCCGTTTGTTTATCCAGAATGCCGATTTCACCGTTTTCAGAAAAACTGACTTTATAAAATTCATTTTCAAGTGTATTATCCCTTGCTGTTACACCATTTTTTACGGCAGGAGATTCGGCTTCCAGAAGTCTTACCTGGCGATAACCAAAAGGTGGCAAGGTAACCTGTGTTATCAGTTTTTTGCGGCTTCCGGTTTCTGTGGTTCCGAGGGTCCACTGGTGAGCAAGCGGATTTCCACGTTCGTCTTCCACCCGCGATGAAGTATGGCTGTCGTTCCAGTTAAAATCGTATTCCACGATATTTTTTGTTTCCCAGGCATGAGGATTAAAAACAACCAAATACTGCGATTCCGGATCTTCCGCAGGTATTTGCCATTCCAATTTTTGAATGGCTTTGTATGTAGCCTGGTGTGCGGTATCCTGTGCAAAACCATAGCCTTCGCGCGCCGTAACCGAATGTTCCGGAAGTGATGTTCCGGCCAGACTATCATGAAACTGAAGGAACAACACCCGTTGCCAGGCTGACGAAAATTCATTTTTAGGGTAACCGGCTCCCCATGCCAAAGAGCCCAGGGCAGCTATTTTTTCTGCTGTAATCAAGGCAGCTTCCGACTGCCGGTTTCCTTTTTTTATATCCATTTCTGCGGTGTAGCATCCCTGTGCATGATGCTGCAAATCTTCCTTAACCGTTGGTAAGTCCAGGTTCTTTTTATCGATTTCGTCGAAATACCGTTCCATGGTGCTGAAAAATACTTCCGGCGCATCCTTATCGGATTTTAATGTTTGTATCGATTTTATATTTTCTTTGGTTGCTCCGCCGCCATGATCGCCGGCCCCGTAAAAGGCCATAAAACTTTTCATCGGTTCATTCTGAAAGCGTTCCAAAATCTGTTCAACGCGATTGTCTACCGATTGTGTTTCATTGTAACTGATAGGAATGCGGTAAGTTAACACTTTGGAACCGTCGGGGCTTTCCCACCAAAATAAATCTGCCGGAATGGTTTTTTCCTGCGGACCGGGGCGCATAAACGCATAATGTTTCATTCCCTGCAGGTTAAAAATCTGCGGCAAAGTTCCGGCATGTCCGAACGAATCGGGATTGAAAGCAATTTTGGCTTTTCGCCCCAGCAGATGCTCGAAAGTTTTTTGTCCGTAAAGCCCTTGCCTTATCATGGCTTCCCCTCCGGGAATATTCACGTCGGGTTCCACCCACCAGCCGCCAACAATATTCCAGCGGCCTTCTTCCACTCGTTTTTTAATTTCCCCAAGCATTTCAGGATCGTTTTCCGCCACCCACTGGTAAAACTGGGCGGAACTGGCAACAAAGGCAAATTCAGGTGTTTCATTCATGCGATCGAGGGCCGAGCGAAAGGTGCTGTGCACTACCGCCATTCCTTCAGACCACGACCACAACCAAACCGGATCGATATGCGCATGACCAATCATGTGAAAACGAAAATCAGCGGCATTGGCAGGCCAGGAACCTTTGCCATTGGAATTACCGGTTAAAAGCGCACCCGCCGGGGCAAATGCAATCATTGCTGTTCCGGCAGCCGTGCGATTGATAAAATCCCTCCGCGAGAGGGAAGCTTTTTGGTTGGATGTGGACTTTTTCATAATGGTATAGTTTTTTTGATACGTTTAGTTCTGCTTTAATTATTTGTTGAACAGCTCATTTTCAACCATCATACAAATTGCGTGGTACACCGGCAGGTGCAATTCCTGAACAAAAGCAGTTCGTTTTTCGGGAACGTTGATCAGTACATCGCATAAGTTTTTCATTTTACCGCCGTTTTCACCCGTCATGCCAATGGTTTTCAAACCTTTGGCTTTGGCCACAATAAATGCATCCACTACATTTTGCGAATTTCCCGAGGTACTGAGCCCGATAAGCACATCGCCTTTATTTCCGAGGCCGGTAACCTGCTGGGCAAAAATCATATCGCCATGTATGTCGTTTGCAATGGCTGTAATCAGCGCGTTATGAACCGTAAGTGAAACAGCCGGCAATCCCTGCTGTAATTTTTCAGCCAGTATTTTACCGCGTTCAGGCGAAATCTCTTCCAAACTATCTTTAAATTTCTGGTCCAGAGGACGATGCCCTTCAAAACTCTTCATCAATTCACCTACAATGTGATCGGCATCCGAACAACTTCCACCGTTGCCACAAACCAGCACTTTGCCGCCATTTTTATAGGTATTTATAATGATTTCGGTTGCGTATTTTATTGGTTTTTCCAATCCCGCGAGACTGTCGAATCGAATTAGCAATTGCTGCAAAATAGTACTGTTTTCCATTTCCATATTTGCTGTTAAAATTCGTTTTCATAAAGCGCAACACACAGCGCCGCAAAATCGCCGATGGATTCACCCAGCAATGCCGGTTTTATCTGGCATACTTTAACTGCAGAAGGGATGGCTTCTTCCTTTAAAATCCGGTCGACGTGTGGTTTGAACAGAGCTTCGTTACGGGCGTAAATACTCCCGATTACAATGCATTGCGGATTAATAATATCAATAAGAACTGCCAGTCCGCGCCCAAGATATTCACCCGAAATACGGATGATTTCTTCTGCCACCGGATCGCCTGTTTGTGCAGCCTGCGCTACGTCTTTTGCAGTGAGTTCGCCTGCCATTTCGAAGTTGGGACAAAACGCAACCGGTTCACCTTTTGCCAGTTTTTCGGTAACAACCTTTTCGGCTAATTGAGCAATTCCGCCGCCACTGCAAAATCCTTCAAAAGAGCCTGGCTTTCCAAAACCTACCGGCCCTTCACTAGCCAGCCGGATGTGACCAACTTCACCCCCCAAATCGTTGGTTCCGGAATAAAGCCGCCCGTTCAAAATTAATCCCGACCCCATGCCAGTCCCGAAAGTCAGGAAAATCATATTTTGGGTTCCTTTGCCTGCTCCCATCAGCCATTCAGCCAGTGCACACGCGTTGGCATCGTTTTGAATGGCTACCGGCACATTGTATTTTTTGCTGAACAAGTCAACAATCGGCACATTGTCCCACCCCGGAAGATTGGGCGGCGAATAAATAACACCTTCTTTGGAATCGAGCGGACCACCGCAACTGATTCCGATTCGTTTCAAATTTTCTCTCGGGAATTCAGAAAAAAGTGCTTCAATATTCCCGTGGAATTCGTCTAAAATTGCTTCATACCCTCTTTCAGTCCGGGTTTCAAACTGAACCTTTTTGTGGATTTTAAAATCCTTGTCGCCGACCACAACCGCACATTTTGTCCCGCCAATATCGACGCCCAGAAAATATTCATTTAGTTCCGCTGCCATTTTTAAAAAAGTTGTTAGTTAACCGGTTTAGTCACAATATAAAAAATTATTTCCTGCCGGAATCCCGAATTACGAGATTTGTTTCCGGCACTGTTTTTTGTCCGGATGTATTTCTCCTTGTTGTTGTACATAATCTTTTTTAAACGTGTTTCACCCACTCGCACCGCCCGGTTTTAAATTCAGAAAACGTAGCTTTGAAACTCGATTGCAGCGGACTGCAGGCATAAACTCCAACTCTTACCGTTTCAAAAGGAACGTGCATATGAAAAATCCGCATTTGTTTAAAGTTGAGTCCATTGTTTGAACTTTCCACCAAAAAATCCTGTTCGCGGCGGCTTAACCGGTACCACATTTCTTTAACAGTTGTCGGAATATCGGTGGTTGCCCAATCGGAATAGCCGAAATTTGTGACTACCGAACCCAGCCTTGCAAACGTTTCATTGTCATATTCAACCGATACTTTCAACCAGTTGTCGCTGTTGTGGTACAGCAAAATACCACACTGATCGTACATAAACCCGGAGTCAAATTGAGTCTTCACCTGAAAAGTAAAGTCACCATCGGTTTCGGATAGAAGACCCGGGGCATTGTCATTTTGGAAACCGTAATGCGTACGCTGCCACAAATCAGTTCCCGGTTCAGTTTCAATTACCAACGCGTCATCTGTTATTTCAAACTTTTTGGGCTCATTTAACCACTTGTAATATTTCAAATTTGATGGTTTCATTTCATTTTAGTTTTACCGCTGAAACGCAAGGACACGAAGTTTTTTAACGCAGCAAATACATTTTGCTCTTCTTTGTGCCTCTGCGCCTTTGCAGTTATTATTAAAATCTAATATTCTTCAGCTTCTTAAACAATAAAACCTTCAGAAGGTGATGACGAACTGTCGCCTTTTGCTTTTTTAATGAATTTAATATCCCGCGAAAGTTGTTGCGAAAAAATGGCAATATCGGAGCTGTGAATAATAAAGTTGATGCCTTCTTTCATCCATTTAATTTGCCGGTCGGGTGATTCGGAAAAATGAATACCAACGGCCACATTTTTCTCACGGCATTTGTGAATGATAAACTGAACCACCTTTTCAAATTTGGGGTGATCGTACATTTCAGGAATGCCCAGGCTCACCGACAAATCGTGCGGTCCGATAAAAACCGCATCCACACCAGACACACTCAACAACTCGTCAAGTTTTTCAAATGCAGGCACACTTTCAATATTCAGCAGACAAACGTTTCCCTGGTTGTAATTCGCCAGGTAATTCTTCAGCTCCGGTTCCAGCGACGACGGATTTTCCAGCGCCTCCTGTAACCGCTGACCTTTTAACGGGCGATATTTAAGAGCGCCAACCATATCTTTTACCTGTTGCGTTTCTTCAATATAAGGAACCAGAACTCCCTCCGCCCCGGCATCAATCACCTGGCAAGTCCGGTACGGATCCGGGGAAGGAATACGTACAATCGGCGCAATTCCCTGCGCAGCATACAACTGGCACAAGAGCTGCAATTTCCATTCGTTCAAGGGGAATATGTTCGGTATCGAGAAAAACAAAGTCGAGCCCCGCATTAAGGGCGGCTTTGCTCCAAAGCGGCGCCACCGAAGAAATACAGGTTCCGTAAACCATATTTCCGTTTTTTAATTTGGCAAGCAATTGTTTTTTCATTTCAGTTTTATCAGGATTCTATCAAATTAACTTCAGAACGGTGACATTTGCCACACATTTGTTGGCTGATTTCAATGCAATATTGACTTTCCGGCTTTTGGGTGGATGTTTGAGTTAATTTTTTAAAATCATTGGTTACCGGGTGAAAAGTTCCATGTTGCCAACCCCATGTTCTGCTTTTTAGCGTCTGCCCGCTCGTGCATAATTTCCGACGCCATATGGCCGTGAATTGCCCAGTGCATTTTATTTTGCACTGATTTGAAAAACAACTGGCTTTCCTCAGTTGCCGGATCATAATCAATGCAGTAGTGTAAATATCTTTATTGAATTAGGCACTTAATCAATAAGCTTTTTTTGCTTAAAAAAATGCTGTTAAAACCCTTTCCTACTGGAAATTCCAGTATTCGCTTACTGAACAGCCTGTGTGAAGAATACAAATTTTTATACCGTGGCCCGGTTGTTAAAAACTTATTAGCAAAGTTGAGGTTTCAGCCTTTAAAATGCTGAAAATTAAAGGTTAAAGCCGACTTTCATTCATCAAGAAATCACCGGGTTAAAACCCGGTGCAAAAATTAATTACTTCCTATCCTGTCTTATTTAAAATCCTTCCGGTATTCCGAAGGCGTTTTTTTCATGATAACCTTAAAATAGTGATTAAAATTTGCCAGGTTATTGTAGCCACATTCATAACAAATATGGGTTACCGGCTTATCGGTTTCGGCCAGCAGTTTGGCTGCGATGCCAATCCGCACACTTTTAACATATTCCATAAAAGTCTGGTTGGTTTTCTTTTTGAAATACCGGCAAAACGAACTGGGTTCCATATACACCAGTTTTGCGGCATCTTTCAGGTTAATCCCTTCCTGCACGTTTTGAAAAACGTATTCATAAATTTTGTCAATTTGCCCGCGGTCTTTGGCATACGAATTTGGCAATGCAGAAGGAAGCGCCAGGTATTCGCGATCTTCAATTTTCAGTAAAAGGTTAAAAACTTTCAGCAACTGAATGTATCTTTCCAGGCCGTTCAAATCAACCATCCGGTTGAGTGTGGCAGCCACTTTTTCTGTTTTCGGGCCTTTAAACAAAATTCCGCTGTTTGCTTTCTTCAGCAGTTCCACCACATCTTCCAGTTCGGGAATGTTAAAAAAATCAGCAGTAATAATATTTTCATAAAAATGGGTAACCACGCATTCCGGTTCATCCCCGTTTTCAGTCCCTAAAACTTCCCAGCAATGTGAAATGTTAGGCCCCAGCAAAACCAAATCGCCGGGAGAATAACTGGAAATATGGTTCCCCACTATTCTCCTTCCCGAACCAGCCGTAATTAAATTCAATTCATAATTTTTATGGGAATGAATCTTCTCAGAATTCGGATCCATCTTTAAGCGACGCGTGATAAAGGAGTGTTTGTTGGGGACAAAAATTTTCTCGTATACAAATTCCACTGTAAATATTTTTAACCTTAAAGCGTAAATATACTACGAAAGTTTCAGGTTTAAGTCAAAATTCAATGTAAATAAAACAATATACAAGAAGCAATGAGCGCCAAATACCCGTTCCTTTGTGTATGGAACTGGCGACGCAGAACTAAACCAAACTGAACTGAATTACAGAACAAATCAACAAAAATCAAATGAATGCAGTACTGCGAGGAATAATCCCCCCCATTATTACTCCGCTTCTAAGCGAGAGTGAATTAGACGTTGCAGGATTGGAGCGGCTAATTGAATATTTAATCGCCGGTGGTGTGCATGGAATTTTCCTGCTGGGTACCACCGGAGAAGCTACCAATCTGAGTTACCCGTTACGCAAAGAATTTATTGAAAAAGCGTGTGCTTTTATTCATCAACGGGTTCCGGTAATGGTTGGTATTACAGACACCATTGTTGGCGGTTCGATCGAGCTGGCTGAAATTTCGAAAAAAGCGGGCGCCGATGCGCTGGTAATTTCCACACCGTATTACTTGCCAATGACACAGCAGGAATTCGTTAATTACCTGGAGTACCTGGCGCCCAGATTGCCTTTGCCTTTTCTATTGTACAACATGCCAAGCTGCACCAAAATGCATATGTCGGTTAAAACGGTGGAAAAAGCCAAAGCTTTGGGAGCAATTGGTATTAAAGACAGCTCGGGAGATTTGGCTTATTTGTATGAATTGCAGGAAACGTTTAAAAATGCGCCTGACTTTTCAATCATTTGCGGAACCGAAATCTTTCTGCCCGAGTCGGTAACTTTTGGCGGCGCAGGAGGGATTGCAGGAGGCGCCAATATTTTTCCGCGGTTGTTCGTAAACCTGTATGAAGCCACTTTGGCCGGGGATTTTAATAAAATTAAAAGGTTGCGTGAAATTGTCATTCAAATCGAGAAAAAAATATATAATATTGGCACAACCAGTTCAAAATATGTTAAAAGCATAAAATGTGCGCTGTCGGTAACAGGTATCTGCAATGATTATGTTGCCCGGCCGTTTCAAAGCTTTAACAGTATTGAACGCGAACAGATGAAGCAAAAATTAAAAGAAATGAGCGCCGCATTCCCCGAGATACAGGCTGAATTTAGCGCTTTGGAAATTTCAGGTTAACATGAAACTGCCGGTAATCGACCTTGTTGTTTTTTTTATTATAACCCTTGGAAATGTTTTGTTTGGGGCAAGTTTTTACTTCAAAAACAAAACATCCACCCAGTTTACCTCCGGCGGTGGAAAGCTGCCTTCGTGGGTGGTGGGCATGTCGATTTTTGCCACGTTTGTAAGCAGCATCAGTTTTTTGGCGCTGCCGGGCAAAGCGTACATGAGCGACTGGAACGCACTGACTTTCAGTTTTGCCATTCCCATTGCCGCCATTCTTGCCGTAAAGTTTTTCGTGCCGCTATATCGCAGGCTCGGAAGTATTTCGGCATATAATTACCTGGAAGTAAGGTTCGGAACCTGGGCACGTATTTATGCCTCAATTTGTTATATTTTAACGCAAATGATGCGTACCGGCGCTATTCTTTTGCTGCTGGCGCTGCCGTTAAACGCCTTGTTTGGCTGGAATATCAGGACTATCATTATAGTTACCGGAATTGCCGTTACGGTATATTCCATGCTGGGCGGGATACAGGCAGTGGTATGGACCGACGCCATTCAGGGAATTATCCTGATTGTTGGCGCCATCGTTTGTGCAGCCATTCTAACTTTTTCAATGCCGGAAGGACCATCACAATTGTTTGAAATTGCTGCAGCCAACCATAAATTTAGTTTGGGAAGTTTTAGCGCCAGCATTTCGGAATCCACTTTTTGGGTGGTGCTTATTTACGGACTGTTTATCAACCTGCAGAATTACGGCATCGACCAGAATTTTGTGCAGCGTTACATGACCACCAGCACCGATAAAAAAGCAAAATCTTCGGCGCTGTTTGGCGCACTGCTCTACCTGCCGGTTTCACTGATTTTCTTTTACATCGGTACGGCACTTTTTGCCTATTACACCGCTCAGCCCGGTTTGCTGCCTGCAGCACTTGAAATTACCCGGCACCGGAGATAAAGTATTCCCGCATTTCATTGTTACCGGATTACCCCGCGGAATTACCGGACTGCTGATTGCCGCCATTTTTGCCGCCGGAATGAGCACCGTTTCAACCAGCATCAACAGCACGGCAACCATTGTTTTATCCGATTATTATCAGCGTTATTTCAATAAAAATGCAAGCGAAAAATCGGAAATGACGGTGTTGTATATTTCTTCCATTATTTTCGGTGCACTTGGTGTGATCATTTCACTATCGCTCGTGGGCGTGGAAAGTGTACTGGATGCCTGGTGGTCGCTGGCCTCTATTTTCAGCGGAGGAATGCTTGGTCTGTTCCTGCTGGCTTTTCTTTCGAGAAAAGTGCGAAACATCGACGCCGCAGTGGGCGTAATTGTGGGAGTACTTGTAATTGTATGGATGAGCTTGTCTCCCCTCTATTTTACGGAAGGAAACCTGCTGAAATTCAGAAGCCCGTTCCACAGTAATCTTACCATTGTTATTGGAACAACGGTTATCTTTCTGGTGGGATTTGTTCTTATGAAACTCTCTTCAGGAAAAAGAGAGATTAAAACTTAACGTTTATCCGAATGAATACCTGTATCGAAAGGCCTGAAAGTCAACTTTTTCACCCCGGCCCTAAAGGGAGCAGGGAAAATTGGATTGCTCCCTTTAGGGCCGGGGTAAGCAGGGAAAATCGGTTTGCGATTTAGATAAAAATGCGAACAACATTACAACAAAAAACGTAGTTATGAAGCTATTTTCATTTTTAATTGTTTTTCTCATGGGTTCCGTATTATCGGCACAGGAACCATTTAGCGGAAATGATGCCATAGTGAAATCAGAATTTATTTACCGGAACCAGGATGTGTGGTTTCCGAGTTGTCATGCGTCGACCATTGCCGAAACTGACGACGGGTTAATTGCTTCCTGGTTTGGCGGAACCGCTGAAAAAAATCCGGATGTTTGCATCTGGGTAAGTCGTTTTACCAACGGAAAATGGAGCATTCCGGTGGAAGTGGCCAATGGAATTCAACACAAAACATTACGCTACCCCACCTGGAATCCGGCGCTTTTTAACACAGGTAAAGAAATTATATTATTTTACAAGGTAGGTCCCGATCCTAAAAACTGGTGGGGAGAATTCAAAACATCTTCCGACGATGGAAAAACCTGGTCGCGGTCAATACACCTGCCCGACCAGATTCTGGGACCAATAAAAGACAAGCCGGTTTTACTGAACACAGGAGAACTTTTATGCCCTTCGAGCACCGAAAACGATGGCTGGAAAGCGCACATGGAAATTACACCTGATTTTGGCCAAACCTGGGAACGCACCGAAAGCCTGAAAAGCGACAAGGATGTGGGCGTAATTCAGCCTGCCATTCTTTTTCATAAGGGTGAAAGACTGCAAACCCTCTGCAGAAGCAGAAATGGCATGATTTACACCGCCTGGTCGGATGACAATGGAAGAAACTGGACGAAACTGGAGCCCACGGTGCTGCCCAATCCAAATTCGGGAATTGATGCAGTGACCTTAAAAGATGGCCGGCAGGTGTTGATATACAACCACATCAAACCATCGAAGAGCTGGGGCGATCGTAATATTTTAAACATGGCTGTTTCCGATGATGGAATTCACTGGAATGCCGCCGTACTGCTGGAAAACGATCCAAACCAGGATGCGGAATATTCGTATCCGGCGGTAATTCAATCCCAAGATGGCTTAATCCATATTACCTACACCTGGAACCGGAAACGCATAAAACACGTGGTTGTTGACCCGGCAAAACTGAGAACTGAACCGATTACGAACAGCGAATGGCCGGCGCGTTAGGATTGAGGCCTCTCCTGTCTTTCTACCAGTTGGCGGAGAGGAAAGCTTCCCGAAAAATAGTTGAAAAATTAAGGGGCTGTATAGAAAGTAGATATGAATACCACACTTACAAATCGTAACTCCAGACCCCTCTTAACCTCCCCGAAGGGGAGGAACAGGCCCACTTCGGGGGAGCTAGGGGGTCTAAATGACAAAATTATTTTCAATTTGTAAGAATTTAAAATTGTCATAGCATTTTAATACAGCGCCATATGATGAAAACCAGCTTTAACCAGGGCTCAGCATTGAAAATCTTAATCGGACAGTCATGATTATGAACGATAAAACTACTTCCAAACTATCTGCTTTCATTCAAAAAATTGTGCGATGAAACATTTTGTAACCATCCTGTCCATTTTCTTCTTTCTGAATAGTTTTGCCCAGGAAAATAATCCGGGAGAATTGGTGCGGATAAAGTACAATCATCCGGGATTAACCACCGATTTGGGCGTTGGTTTATGGGCCTGGCCGTTTCCGTTGGATTACGACCACGATGGCGATTTGGATTTACTGGTTAATTGTCCGGATCATCCGTTTAATGGCATTTGGTTCTTCGAGAACAAAACCGGTGGCCAGTCTCCGGTATTTAAACCACCGGTAAAACTCACCGGCAGCCAGCGCAACCTGCAAATTTCGCATGTAAATGGTGAAAATAAAGTGATGCTTCCCGGAGTAGCATTTCCGCATTTCTTTGACACATTTTTTGAGCAACCCGATACACTTTTCAAGGAAAGTTTTTACAAATCGATTATAAAAAAGCCCCGTTTTAATTTGTGGCGATACGTAGATTATGATGGCGATGGCGACCTGGATATTACCATTGCCATTGACGACTGGCTGGATTACGGCTGGGACAATGCCTTTAACGCAAAAGGCGAATGGACAAACGGGCCGATTCATGGAACCATTTATTTGGTGGAACAAAAACGCCGCGGGAAATATGAACCTCCCAAACCCATTAAAGCCGGAGGAAAAAATATTGATACATACGGAATATCAGGGGCCAATTTTAAAGATTTTGACGGCGATGGCGACCTCGATATTATAACGGGGGAATTTGTCGATCGGTTAACCTGGTTTGAAAATATTGGTACCCGGAAAAAACCGGAATATGCAGCAGGGAAATTCATAAAAATAAATGGAAAGGTACTCCACCTCGATTTGGAAATGATTGTTCCAAATGCCATCGACTGGGATGGAAACGAAACTATTGATTTGATTGTAGGCGAAGAAGACGGCCGCGTGGTTTTCATGAAAAACACGGGCGAAAAAGATGCAGACGGGCCGGTTTTTGAAACTCCCGAATACATTCAGCAGGAACAACAATATTTAAAATTTGGCGCGCTGGTAACGCCGTACAGCATAGACTGGGACAATGATGGCGATGAAGACCTGATTTGCGGAAACACAGCCGGCTACATCGGTTTTATTGAAAACCTCGGTGGCGGCGACACGCCTAAATGGGCAAAACCGGTTTATCTGAAAGCCGATGGAAATACCATCCTTATTCAGGCTGGCGAAAACGGTTCTATTCAGGGGCCTGTGGAACGGAAATGGGGCTACACCACCCTATCGGTAGCCGACTGGAACGACGACGGATTATCAGACATTATATACAACTCCATACTTGGAAAAGTATGCTGGTTTGAAAATATTGGGACAAAGAACAATCCTCTGCTGGCACCTTCAAAACCCATTGAAGTGGAATGGCAGGGGGTTAACCCAAAACCCAAATGGAACTGGTGGAATCCGCAAGGGAAAAACCTGGTTACCCAGTGGCGAACTACACCGTATGCATACGACTGGAATGGCGACGGATGGATGGATTTGCTGATGCTCGACCATGAAGGTTACCTTACATTCTGGGAACGGTATTTTGAAGATGGCCAACTGAAACTTAAACCCGGAAAACGCATTTTTACCGGCGAAAGCAAAAGCGGTTTTACCAACCAGTTTAAAAACGATGAAAATGGATTGTTACAACTAAACACCCGCGAAGCCGGAAGTTCCGGGCGCCGGAAATTTTGTATTACTGACTGGGACGGCGACGGCAGGCCGGATTTCCTTGTAAACAGCGACAACGTGAATTTCCTTCGGAATAAAGGCACAAAAAACGGATTGGTTATTTTGGAAGATATGGGGCCGGTTGCCCAAAAAGATTTAGCCGGACATTCCACATCACCCACCACCGTAGACTGGGATAAAAATGGGGTACCCGATTTACTCATCGGCGCCGAAGACGGGCATTTTTATTACCTGAAAAGATGATTAGTACACTTGTGATAAATGAAACATCACCGGAGAATCCGTTAAATGATAACATGAATAAAAAAGATATCGTCATGAAACATTTTCAGAAAAAAAATAGCCATAAATCGACTTTAACACATTCATCCAGAATCGAAAAATCCATTCGTTTTACCCTAATCCCCAAGGGGAACCGTATACCTGCCCGACTGCAGGCGGGGATTTTTCTGGTTTCTCACAAAGAAAGGGGCTGGGGTACAAAATCAGAAAAATCGTTTTCTCATCTAATCTGTCAAATTAACCATACCTATTTCAGAAAATCATTGCTGGCTTTCGCGCTAAGTTTGATTTTGATTTTCGGTTTCGGCAATCTTTCCGGAAGCACCAAAAAAGTGGATAAACCGTTTTTTCATTCAGAACCGATTTTCCCGGAACAAAGTCAGCACGTGCATAGCAGTTCCATTGTGGAGTTGCCCAACGGCGATTTGCTGAGCTGCTGGTTTCAGGGCTCGGGCGAACGGCATGCCAATGATGTAATGATTAAAGGCGCGCGCTTAAAAAAAGGTGCCAGCCAATGGAGCGAACCGTTTGTAATGGCCGACACGCCGGATCATCCGGATTGCAATCCGGTGTTGTTTGTAGATGCCAAAAACCGCCTGCATCTGGTTTGGGTTGTGGTTATTGGCAATCAATGGGAGGCATCGCTGCTAAAAACCAAAATTTCAACTGAGTTCCAAAATGAAGGCGCACCGGTTTGGGACTGGCAGGATATTATTCTGCCAAATCCCGGCGAATTGTTTACAAAAACGGTAGAAAATAAATTGAAGGATATACAAACTCCCGACCGTGCCTGGGCAGAATACGCACCGCCTTACGAGGAACAAATTATTGAAGCGGCACAAGACCCGAAAAAAAGAGAAGTCGGTTGGATGACCCGCATTCAGCCGCTGACATTGCCTTCCGGAAAAATTTTATTGCCGTTGTATTCCGATGGGTACAACATGTCGCTGCTGGTAATGTCTGACGATAATGGCGATACCTGGAACGTTAGCGAACCTATCGTTGGCCGCGGAAATATTCAGCCAACCCTTTTACGGAAAAACGACGGAACTCTTGTGGCCTACATGCGCGATAGCGGCGATGCCCCGGGCCGTGTTTTCAAAAGCACTTCGAAAGACGATGGTTACAGTTGGGATCCGGCATTGAAAATCGACATTCCAAACCCTGGTTCCAGTCTTGCCGCCATATCGTTAAATGACGGAAACTGGGTGATGGCGTACAACAATACCGAAAATGGCCGGCACCGGCTGGCCGTAAGCCTTTCCGACGACGAAGGAAAAACATGGAAATGGACCAACTACCTGGAAAACGAAGCACCGGATGAAGGCGGATTTTCCTATCCGAATGTCATTCAAACCAAAGACGGGCTGATTCATATAAGTTATTCTTATCAACTTCGGGAAAAGAAAACCATTAAACATGTATTTTTCAATGAGGAATGGATCAAAGAAACACCGCAAAATATAACCAATGCTGAAAAACTGGGATTTCCGAAAGGAAAGAAAGTGTTGCTGTTGCATTGCGACGATGCCGGCATGTGCGAAGAAGCCAATATTGCGGTGCAATCGTACATCGACAAAGGAGTGGTGCGTTCGGCAGCCGTGATGATGCCCTGTCCGTATGCGGAAGACATGGTAAACTGGGCGAAAAAACACCCCAAAGCCGATGTTGGCGTACATCTGACGTTAACCAGTGAATGGAAAAATTATCGCTGGGGGCCGGTAACCGACAAGGAAAAAGTGCCAGGGTTAATCGATCCGGAAGGAATGTTGTGGCACGAAGTTCCGGGAGTGGTCGCTCACGCAACGCCGCAGGAAGTGGAAACCGAGATAAAAGCGCAAATCGACAAGATGCTGGCCATGGGCTACACTCCCTCGCACATCGATACCCACATGGGAACCTTATATGCTTCACCCGAATATGTAAAGGTTTTTCTGAAAACGGCAGAGGAATATAACATTCCTGCCAATGCCATTGACCTGTCGAATCCGAAAGTGGCGGCGTATTACAAAAAAGCCGGCTACCCGATTAATGATGAAGTAATTGCAGAGCTGGCCAAATACAAATTGCCCAAACTGGATAATTTCACCAGTGTGCCTGAGGGAAAAACTTACGAACAAAAACGGTCGAACTTTTTCGAGCTGGTAAATTCACTTCAGCCGGGATTAACCGAAATTATTTTCCACCCTTCCATAGAAACCGCTAATTTGAAAACCATTACCGGTTCGTGGCAACAAAGGGTTTGGGAAGCACAACTGTTCTCCGATCCGGTGGTACACGAGTATTTCAGGAACAACGGTATTATCATTACCAACTGGGGAGACATTATGAAATGAACCACGACCACAGGTTTGTCGTCCATTGAAACCGCTAGTTCATGGCAAATTTCCTGTCCGGGTGCATGAGCAGGGCGGGCGTCGATTAGGTTAGGGGAATAACATAAAATCTGCACCTCCGCGTCACTTCAAATCCTTTATTTGCCGGCTGCTCCGGAGCAAAAAAATAGTAAAAGAGCTCTTTTTTTTGTATCGATCGCTTAATGGGTCCTGGCATCAGCAGGGTTTATCGGCATTGATTTTTAATAAATTTAGCAGGTTTATAAATAATGTTGATTTGTTTCAGAGGTCAATTCGTCTGACTGTTGGTTTTTCGGTTAATATTTAATGTGTATCAAACAAAATTTTAGTGGCGTTCTGTGCAACGGAGGTTTAATTTTAACGTATTAATTACAGGTATTTCGAGAGTACATTTTTTGTTAAAATAACTGTCCGTCAAACTGAGAAAATAAACAGCAAGTGAATAATCAAAAAGCCATAACTTTTTCAGGTATTTTACTGGTTGCAATGTCGCTGGGAACAGCGTGGGCAGTCCGCGGGCAATTTGGTCACGAACAGGGAGCCGCCTGGGCGGGTGGAGCCGGTGCACTGGCGCTGGTTTTATTATCGCGCCGCACCGATTGGTACCAACGGATATTTACCGTTACACTTGCTTCGGCAATTGGCTGGGGAATGGGCGGCATGATTAGTTACGGCCAGGTTGTCGGTTACGGGAGAAGCGACGATTTCCGGAACGCCTTTTATGGTTTACTGATGCTTTTTATTATCGGCGGATTGTTCGGATTAATGGGCGGCGGGCTAACCGGCCTCGCCCTCGAATCGACAAAGGAGAAAAAAGTAAAATGGGCTGGTCTTTTTGCTGAAATGGTTGCCGGCGGTTTGATTTTCTACGGTTTCCTGGTAATGCAGCTTGAGATTCTGATGACTCCTCCGCGTGCTGAAAACTGGGCCATCATTCTTGGTGCAGGCGTAGCGATGGTTTGGTATATGGTTCGAAATGGTTTTCATTCATCGTTGCGGGTTGCGCTGTATACCATGCTTGGCTCGGGGTTTGGATTTGCATTTGGCAATTTTCTCCAAACGGTTGGAACCCTCATGCAAATTCCTTTTAACATGTGGAATGTTATGGAATACAGCATCGGCTTTTTTGGTGGAACAGCGCTGGCTTACAGCGTCTATAGTTCCCGGTGGCCGAAAGAAGCAGAGGCGCCCGCAAAATGGGAAAGCCGCACGGCATTTTTGGTTGTAACCGCACTTTTTCCACTCATTGTTTTTCGCGAATCGCTTCAGTATGGAGCGCTGCTCAAACGGTTTGGCAATCTGGCGGTTTCGGAAAATATAGCCCTCTTAAGCAGTATCGCAGCCGGAATGCTGATTGTAGCTGCAATAGTTTTTATCTGGTGGCAAAATGAAAAAGCAAATTTTGATTTTAGCCGAAAAAACGTTTGGTCAGCCTTTCTGTTATACCTCTCAACCTATGTGGCGGTAAGTTTTATTGTTACAGGCGCTTTTGCCGGTAATATTATGGCGAATCACATTTTATACGTGATAAACCTTCTTGTGATTTTTTCCCTGGCCGGAAAGGTTGGGACTCCCTTTGAAAAAAAATTGTACACACGGATAAATGCCCAAAAATGGGCGGTGGCCCTCATCTTGATCCTAATATTCATTTCTGTTATTTCGCTGGTTTCGATTAGCATTCACGGAGAAATGAATGGTGCACGGGAACGTTTTTCAAATTTTTAGACTGGTTTTATAAATTGTTGAAAACGGAAATACAAAATCTTTTATGAGTTAAATAGTTACTGGGGTTAAATTTAATCATCTAATTTAAATTTTATGAAAAAAAGAATCTTACAAATGCTCCTGCTTTTAACGTTATCGCTTTTAACGGTTGCCCTGAATGCACAGGTTAAAGTAAGCGGGACAGTAAAAAGCGATGACAACGAGCTTCTGCCGGGAGTATCGATTGTTGTTAAAGGCACTGCCACAGGTGTAGTTACCGACAACAACGGCAACTATTCGGTTACTGTGCCCAATGCACAATCCGTTCTGGTATTTTCCTATGTGGGAATGAAAACGCAGGAAGTACCGGTGGACGGAAGGACCAATATTGATGTTACACTTTCGGAATCAACGGTTGGAGTTGATGAAGTTGTTGTAACCGCACTTGGCATTTCGCGCGAGAAAAAATCGCTGGGTTATTCGGTTGCCGAAGTTGAAGGCGAATCGCTTCAAAAAGTGGCACAGGAAAACATACTGAATTCCCTGGCAGGAAAAGTAGCCGGCGTTTCTATCAATTCCACGGGTATTCCCGGATCATCGGTAAGCATGGTCATCCGCGGCGCTTCGTCGCTAACCAGCGACAATCAGCCGTTGTTTGTAGTAGACGGCGTTCCGATGAATAACACGTTAAACAACGTTGTTCAGCTGGGAAACGATAACAAAGCAGACTATGGTAATGCCATTTCCGACCTCAATCCGCAGGATATCGAAAGCGTGTCGGTGCTGAAAGGCCCGAGCGCTGCGGCGCTTTATGGTTCCAGGGCCGGTAACGGCGTTGTGCTGATAACAACCAAATCGGGAAAGAAAACCAGGGGGCTTGGCATTTCCATTACATCGAATTCGGTAATAGAGAATCCGTACAAATACCTTCCGATGCACAATTTGTTTGGTTACGGCACCCGCCCCTATACTCAGGAAAACAGGCCCAACAACGGTTTGGATTTTTATGTAGCCGATCCAACAGAATCAGCCTGGGTTGGTCCGCAACTGGATCAGGGTATGAAAGCCTATCAGTGGCCTTATTTCGATTCGGATGGTAATCTTACCGCTACTCCGCTGGTTTCACATCCTGATAATTACGAGAATTTCTTCCAAACTGGTTTTACCACTGACAATACCGTGTCGGTAACGGATGCCAATGAAAAAATGAACTACAGGTTGTCGTATACCAACATGGAAAACAGGGGAGTTATTCCAAACAGCGATCTACATAAAAATTCAATATCGTTAAACTCTTCCGTTAATTTAGTAGACAATGTAAAAGTGAGTTCCGTCATTAACTTTACTTCATCAGGCGCAAAAAACCGCCCGGCCGGTAACCGTGGCGCTAATCCCGTGCAGGCATTGTACGAAACCAACCCGTCTATCGATATTAATTTACTACGAACGATTTGGGAGCCCGGAAAAGAAGGGATTCAGCAGAATGCACCTTACACCCTTGAAATTAACCCGGATGGAACGTATGAACGTACCGGTGATTTTGCCAATAACCCTTTCTTCCTCGCAGAAGAAGTAAACAACGGTTTCCAGCGGGACAGGGTTTATGGAAACGTGCGCCTTGACTGGGATATCAATAAGGATTTTTCATTCTTTGTGCGGTATACCCACGATCAGTTTCACGAATTTATCGATACGAAAATCGCACCCAGTTACAGCAAGGAAATGCATGGGTTTTACGGCCAGCTGAACCAGTACCGAAGGGAACAGAACGGCGATTTCCTGTTAACCTATAAAAAACAGGTCAGCGATATTAGTGTTTCTGCTTCGGTTGGCGGTAACTGGCGGTACAATTATGCACGAAACGACCAGGCTGCCGCTAAAAACGGTGGTTCAGGATTAATTGTTCCCGGAATATATTCGTTAAGTAATATTGCCCCTACGAACATTACCTATTCATCGGGCTGGAGTCAGAAAGCTGTATACAGCGCCTATGCGTTAGCTTCTTTCGGCTTTAAAGATGCAGTTTATCTCGATTTAACAGCCAGGAACGACTGGTCGAGCACGTTGCCGGTTGAAAACCGTTCCTATTTTTACCCGTCGGCGTCGCTAAGTTTGTTGCTGAACAATACGTTTGACATGGGAAACCAGGTTTCACTGTTTAAATTACGCGGTGGCTGGGCACAGGTTGGTAACGACACCGATCCGTACCGTTTACTGGCAACGATGGGCCAGCAGTCGGCATGGGACGGGCAAACGCGGTTAACCACTTCGGGCACCTTGCTGCTTCCCGATTTGAAACCTGAAATTCAAACTTCCTGGGAAATCGGCGCCGATCTCGCATTTTTCAACAATCGCCTGCGGGCAGATGGAACTTATTACCATTCCAAAAACGAAAACCAGATACTGAGTATCGGCTTGCCACCTTCGTCGGGTTACAACGGCAAGCAGATCAACGCCGGCTTAATATCCAGCCGCGGGATTGAAATTTCACTTGGGGTGACACCCATTCAAACCAAAGACCTGAACTGGGATGTGAATTTCGTGTTTTCAAGGAACCGGACAAGGGTTGATGAGCTTTCCGAAGGATTTAATTATGTAACGTTGTGGACCGATGCGAAAGGCGGCGCTGTTACCTGGGTAGGCGAAGATATCGGTAACATCATCGATAAAAAAATGCTGCGCGTGGAAGATAAATCATCTGAGTATTACGGATGGCCCATTGTAGATGACGAAGGTTGGGACAATTCCGACGGCACCTGGGAAAAAGACGGGAAAAGGGTAGCTCCGGTTATTGGCAACTTTAACCCGGATTTTACAGCAGGCATGCAAACCGTACTTTCCTATAAGAAGTGGTCGTTGAGTGCCAGCCTCGACTGGCGGGTTGGCGGACAATTTGTTTCTCAAACCCTGCGTTACGGCGAGTCTGATTTACATTCGCAACGCTGGATCGACCGTACGGTGAAGATCAACAACATGAGCGACCAGGAGATGGCCCAGTATCTGAAAGATCATGCCGATCAATACCTTTCTCCTGACGGTGAATTCTTTGTTGTGGTTGGTGGTCCGACTGCAGAATACGGAGGTCTGGAACATACCGAAGGCGGAATTACGCTGCACGACGGTGTGTTTATGCCGGGAGTGGAACCATTGTACGATGACGAAGGCAACATAACCGGTTACAAAGAGCATCTTGGTTGTTGACATACGCCAACCATTCGCTATCAGGATTTTTACGGGTGGGATTATACCCGCAACGCCACTTTCGACGCGGATTTTATTAAACTGAGGGAGATTTCAATCGCCTACCAGCTACCTTCGCTAACATCAATCGGGATACAAAGCGCTACGCTGGCATTATACAGCCGTAACATTATATTGTGGACCAAAGCCAAAGTTGGTATCGACCCGGAAATGGCTTTCCAACCGGAAGGCAGCGTACAGGGACAAAGCGGAATCATGTTTAAACAAGGGATCGAACGTTTTAACGTTACGCCGTGGACAATTCCGGTTGGTCTGAAGTTGAATGTAAATTTTTAAACTCATAAACTGATAAATTATGAAATCACAATATAAATTGCTACTGGTTCTAATCACAGTAATTCTTGCATCGTGCCAGGATTTAACCGAGCTGAATGTGAATCCCAATGGAGTGGATCCGGCTTCAGTGAATCCCGATTTGCTGGTAACGACTGTAATTACAGAAACAGCCAATCCTTATCTGAGGAACGGGTATAACGAAAATCTGGCTGGTGTTATGCAATACATCCAGAAAAATGGCTGGAGTTCGGGCGTGAACAATTTCGATTGGATTGGCGAGTCGTCCTGGAGTGGTTACTACAATACACTCCGAAATATTGACCATCTGTATAAACGGGCAGAAGAAGAGGGAATGGAATTCCATCAGGGAATTGCGCTGGTGCTGAAATCATTTAATTTTGGTGTAATCACCGATGGATGGGGAGCTGCACCTTATACCAATGCGTTGAATGCACCCAATGGTGAACAGAACGATTTGTTCCCTGCCTTCGATTCTCAGGAAACCATCTATAAAGGAATTCTCGAGGATTTAAAAACCGCGAATACGTTGTTGTCGAAACCGAAGGGGGCTTACATCGGAATCAACGAGGATGCGGATGTTTTATACAACGGCGATCCGGCGAAATGGAGAAAATTTGCCAATTCGCTGATGCTGAGATATTATATGCGGCTTTCAGAAAAATTGCCGGACTTTGCAAAATCAGGTATTGAAGAAATCGTTTCAAATCCGGGTACTTTCCCAATTTTTACGTCGAACGATGACGATGCTACCATGAGTTATGTAGGAACATCGAATGACGACTCGTGGCCGGCCAATACCACATTCGACAACAGCGAAAGTAATTTCAGCCGGATTCAATTGGGTGCAGGTCTGCGCGACGTTCTGGTTGATTATAATGATCCGCGCCTGCCCGTTTGGTTCAACAAAGTGAAAGTTAAAATCACCGTTTCCGACGAGCACGCCGCCGAAGGCGATGACGTAACTGTGGACGGAGTGCGCTACCTGACTCCTTCCTATGTTGCCGAACAAGGGTACGTGATTTACAACGAGGATACCTGGCAAACTGCTTCCGAAAACGGAACCACCATCATCGATACCATGGAATATGTCGGAATCCCGACTGCGGTGGTTGGTTACGAACCTTACAATTACAATTTGAATCCAAGCCCAACGCAGGGTGGTTACAACCAGCATGTTTCCGCATTGGACGATAAATACCGGGATGCTGCCGGGCCCATGTTAAAAGCACGTTTGATGTCGTATGCCGAAGTTTGTTTTATTTTGGCAGAAGCAGCGCAAAAAGGCTGGTCGGTAGGTTCGCAGCAGGAATGGTATGAAAAAGGCGTTCAGGCATCTTTGGAAACCTGGGGCGTGGGCGATCAGTTTGATGAATACATCGCAACTGACGGTGTAGCTTACAATGGCTCGCTGGAACAAATCATGACGCAAAAATGGATTGCCAACTGGACCAATGCAACCGAAGCCTGGAACGACTGGAGAAGAACAGGCCTTCCGAATCTTGAATTTGGCGCCCGCGGACGGCGCGACGCAATGCCCATTCGCTACCGGTACGATGCCAACGAAAAAAACAGAAATGCTGATAATTATGCTGCGGCTATCGATGGTCTCGAACAAACTCAGTATACCGGCGAGGACGGAAACGACAGCGCCTGGTCAAAAATCTGGCTGTTGCAGGGAACGGGTAAACCTTATTAGAATATGAATTAATCCGGTTTTTGACATCTTGAAAAATCTGGCGGTTTTTACCCTTGATGAAAGGGAACTGCCAGATTTTTTTCCTGACATCGGGCATTTTCCATCCGTTTTATTTGAAAAGTTTCAGGTGCCTAAACCTTAAATATCCAATCGATCATTATTAAAACCATGAATAAAAAAACAAAAAACAACCTGCTGATTTTATTGCTTCTGATCTTCGGAATAACTGCGTCTCAACTTGTGCAGGCACAACGCAGCAAGGTATATCAATCCGATGTGCCTTTCACCCAGGAATTCAGCATAAAGTATGAATTTGATAATCCGCGCGTTACGCTGAAGAAAGTGGTTGCCGACCGCAATGGATACATCCAGGTTTTGTCTTCACAAGGATTGCTGCGGCCCAGGGCAGGTCAGATGTTGTTTCCGGGATCACTGGTGAAAGATGTACAGTACCGCCCCACTTCCGATAAAGGAATTACCGACATTGGCGTTTATAAAAATGAGTTGATTTACCTCGACGATGAAGCGGTGTTCAGCAATGCCTGGGCCGGTAATTTGTTTTCGCGGCACAACCTGCCCAATGCCGGATTATTTGCCGCCGGAAACGATTTTACATTTTTAATTTCCAACGGGATGGAGTTGAATCTTTTAAAAGATTCGGAAACGCAATGGAAAGGAACGGCTGACGGAACTGTGAGTTGAAATAAAATTCGATGCCGTTAATAACCTGTTCTGGATTTTGAGTGATAACTCGGTTTCAGCTTTTTCACCTTCAACCAAAAAATTGGAAAAAGTAGCTGATAATTCAGAAATCACGTGTATTGAACTAGCTGGTGATCATTTGTTTGCCGGAACAAAGGATGGGTATTTTGAAATAGATACCAAAACAAAAAAACAGGTTGGTCCGGTACATAAAAAGTTGCCATGGACGGAAATCACCACCATTCGCGAAATCGATGGAAAAGTGTGGTTTGGTTCAACCTGGGGAGCTTTTATGTTGAAAGACGATGGTGAGTTTAGTTATTACGCCGGTAAAAGATGGATTCCATCGGACACTGTGGCAGACATTGCAAAGGGGCCGGAAAATTCGAGTCTTAATTCTTACCGACAAAGGATTGGGGCAAATTCAGCGCAAAGAAATGACGATGTACGATAAAGCCATGTTTTTTGAAAAACAGGTGAGAGAGCGCCACATCCGGTTTGGCTTTAATTCCACCGTGTCAGGCATGACAAACGGAGACGTAACCACCGGCAGTCTGGAAACTTCGGACAACGACGGCTTGTGGACTTCGATGTATCTCGCAGGTGAAGTATTTCGTTATGCAGTTACCCATTCCGATGAGGCTTTGCAAAATATTCGCAGTGCCATGGATGCCATGGAACGGTTGTACACCATCAACCCGATTCCCGGTTTTCCTTCAAGATCGTTTGAAAGACGCGGCTATAAATACAACGACAAACCGTGGCGACGTGCTGAAGATCCGGAATGGGACTGGAAATCGACCACCAGCAGCGACGAAGCCATCGGACATATTTTCGCTTTTGGCGCCATCGCTGAACTGGTAGATGTGCCGGAATTAAAGGACCGGGCTGTAATGCTGATTGACACGCTGATGTCCACCATTCTGAAAAATGATTATTATATGATCGACTGGAATGGAAAGCCAACCCAGTGGGGACGATGGAATCCGGATTATGTAAATGCCCGCCCAAAAATGGTAGGCGACCGGAAAATCAATTCATCGAATTTTATTGCGATGTTGCAAACGGCTTATCATTTCACTAAAAAGGAAAAATACAAAGACGCTGCTTTTAAACTCATGGACAAATTTGGTTACCTCGATAACCTGATGCGCCCGATGAGTGAAATTGGCCATGCTCCCGCAGATGCCGATCCATTAAGCAAAAACCTTTCCGACGGCTGGAACCACTCTGATGACGAAATGTATTACTGTGGCTATTGGGGACTGTACCGTTATGCGTTCAACAAAAAACTAAAAGAAATGTACAAAAAAGCCATTGTCAGATCATTGGGAAACTGAACGGCCTGAAAAAGAAGGTCTGTGGAACATTATGACGGCCATTGTTGGGGATGAAAATTACGATTTCGACGAAGCCATCTGGTATTTGCAGGGTTATCCGCTCGATTTAACCGATTGGACGGTAATGAACAGTCAGCGAAAAGACATCGAAAAAGTGGAACCTGATTTCAGGCGACAAACCATAAAAGAAGTGCTTCCTCCGCAAGAGTTGCGGATTTCACGGCATAATGCCAATCGTTTTGATTTGGACAGCCGCGGGGAAGGACGCTCGGAATACAGCGCCGGCGATATCTGGCTTTTGCCTTACTGGATTGGTCGCTACCTTAAAGTAATTGGCGAACCTGTACAAAACGAAAAATATCAAAAATTTAATTAAACTTACCCCATGATTCACCCCTCCCCTAATTACACCAACTATGAAACGAATTGCATTTGCAGCATTGTTTTTTCTAATTTCAGCCACAGGATTTTTGCAGTACCACAGTTACAGCGGCGGTAACAGCCCAACCACTTTCGAAAATATTCGTATTGAGAATCTGGATTGTAAGGAGGCCAAAGCCAAAGCAATAAGTATTGTGGGATTGCCCGAAATGCCCATCAGCAATGTGGAGCTCGAAAATGTTACCATTCACAAAGCGGGTGAAATGTCGGAAATTACCAACGTAAAAAACATGAATTGGAGCAATGTAAATTTTTAACCAGAGCCAGTTTTGTATCAGCTTCAGAATGTAGCATTGTCATTCCGAATTTATTTCGGAATCTATTGTTTAAGCTTATTAACATTAACGGCTAAAGCCTGTTTTTCACTTCAATTTTACCCCCGGCTTAAGCCGGGGGCAATACAAACCAGCGATGAAAGGGCTTCAGCCATTAACATGGACCTTAAGGGTTTGAGTCGGTTTTATACCCCGGCTTAAGCCGGGGGCAATATAAACACCAGCGATGAAAGGGCTTCAGCCATTAATACGGACTTTGATTGGACACTAATAATAAATTTTGAGTGAATTGCCTGATAGGAGCGTAATAGAATTGTATATTAACGAATATTTTTCATGAAGATCGAAACCAAAGTTTAATGTATTGAACCAAAGCCAATGAACTGTCGCCATAATTTTGTCCATTTTTCACCCTCTTTTAAACTGAAGAATTTATTTCAGCTTTTCCGGTTTAGCTAACGGGATACTTTTATTATCGATCTCATGGATTGTGCTGAGTTGCTCGAATCCAACGGTTGACTCGCTAAAACAAGGTTTCAAAAATCCGCCGGATTCGGCGCGACCGGGTGTGTACTGGTATTTTATGGACGGCAATTTATCGCGCGAAGGCATGACCAAAGACCTTGAATCGATGAAAGCCGCTGGCATCGGGAATGTGTTGTTTCTGGAAGTGAACGTTGGCGTTCCCCGCGGGAAAGTTGACTTTTTAAGCGATGAATGGCAGGATTTATTTAAACATGCGGTAAAAGAGTGCGAGCGACTGGGAATCGAATTAACGCTTGGCTCCGGTCCGGGCTGGGCAGGAAGCGGTGGTCCGTGGGTAAAACCGGAACAGTCGATGCGGCATTTGGTGGCTTCCTCAACGTCAGGTAAAAGGATCGTCTCAATTTCATAACAACGTTGCCCATTCCGCCCCCGCGCGAGCCTTATTTTGGCGAAGGTGCTTTAACCGAATCGCTAAAAAAACAGTGGCAAAATTATTATGAAGATGTGGTTGTACTGGCGTTTCCAACCCCAAAAAACAACAGTAAAATTCCCGATATTGATGAAAAGGCATTGGTTTACCGTGCTCCATATACGTCGCGAAAAGGTGTAAAACCATACCTGCCGGCACCGGCCAAATTCGAAACCAGTCCCGGATCAGCCATCGATACTTCAAAAATTGTTGATTTGTCAGATAAGTTGCAGCCCGACGGAACGCTGAACTGGAAAGTACCTGAAGGAAACTGGACGGTTATGCGTTTCGGATTAAGAAATAATGGTGCGGTTACCCGGCCAGCTCCTCAGCCGGGGTTGGGGTTTGAAGTGGATAAGTTCGATACCACCGATTTTAACTGGCATTACAACCACTACATTGGCAAACTGTTAAAAAAAGTAGGGCCGCGTGAGGCGGGTACAACCGGCGGCTGGACCATGATTCACATCGACAGTTGGGAGATGGGAGCACAAAACTGGTCGGATCATTTTCGCGAAGAATTTATAAAAAGACGAAAATACGATCCGCTGAAATTTCTTCCCACCTACACCGGCGATATTGTGGAAAGTCGTGAAATGAGCGAACGTTTTCTTTGGGATGTCCGGCAAACCGCCATGGAACTGGTGCTTGAAAATCATGCCGGCCATTTTAAGGAACTTGGCAGAAGAAACGGAATGACACTTTCCATCGAGCCTTACGATATGAATCCCACAGCCGATCTTGATTTGGGCGCGGTGGCCGATGTTCCCATGTGCGAATTCTGGAGCAAAGGGCTTGGGTTTAACTCGTCGTTTAGTTGTATCGAAGCTACATCTATTGCCCATGTGTACGGCCGACCAGTGGTTGCCGCCGAAGCATTTACTGCCGATGGAAATGAAAAATGGACCCGCTATCCCGGCAACATGAAAAATCAGGGCGACTGGGCATTTTGTATGGGAATTAACAAATTTGTTTACCACACTTTTGCGCATCATCCGTTAAATGATAGTCTCAGGCCGGGAATGACCATGGGGCCTTACGGCGTGCATTGGGATCGCGGTCAGACCTGGTGGCCCATGGCCAGCGCTTATCACAAATATGTTACCCGCTGTCAGTTTGTGTTGCGGCAGGGACGAACGGTAGCCGATATTTTATACCTGGCACCCGAGGGGGCGCCACATGTTTTCCGTCCTCCACATTCAGCGCTGGAAGGCGACGAGGTACTGCCAGACAAACGTGGTTTTAATTTCGACGGGTGTTCTCCGCTGGCACTGATAAAACGTGCCGATGTAAAAGACAACCGGATTGTATTTCCGGGAGGCGCTTCATATCGCATTCTGGTTCTTCCAAACATGCAAACCATGACTCCTGAATTACTTCGGAAGATTGAATATTTGTTGAAAAATGGGGCAATGATAGTAGGTACTCCACCGCTTCAATCGCCCAGTCTTGTCAATTATCCCGAATGCGATGCTGAGGTAAAACAATTGGCTAACCAGATTTGGGGTGATACAAAAGTCCCTGCTCAGGAAAAAATAATTGATTATGGAGAAGGAAAACTTTTTTGGGGCGGAAGTTATACCCAAACAGAAGCGGACGAACTGTTCCCGAATTACAACAGCACAGCCGCGTTGCTAAAAGCATTGGGTGCAAAAGAAGATTTTGCCTCAACCGGAGGCGTGCGTTATACCCACCGGACAACTGAAAACAAAGACATCTATTTTATTTCCAACCGCACCGACTCAACGCTGAACGCAGATTGTACTTTTCGTGCTGCGTCCGATGTTCCTGAATTATGGGACCCGGTTACCGGTGAAACGCGCGTGTTAACCAACTATTCCATAAAAAACGGGCAAACAACCATCCCGCTTTCGTTCGACAAAGCCCAAAGCTTTTTTGTTGTTTTCAGCAAACAGGGGAAAGCGATAAATCACACCGTGGCGTTGAGGCCCAATTTTCCCGAAATAAAAGAACGACAGGAACTGGAAGGAAGCTGGCAGGTTTCTTTTGATCCGCAGTGGGGTGGGCCCGAAAAGGTAATTTTTAATAAACTGACCGATTGGTCAGAGAATAAAAATGAAGGCATTCGATACTATTCGGGAAGAGCTACATACGCTAAAACCTTCGATGTTCCTGAACAGTTGTTGCACTCTAAAAATGCAGACATTTACCTCGATCTTGGTGTGGTGAAAAATATGGCCCGGATAAAACTGAACGGCAAAGATTTGGGCGTAGTCTGGACATCACCATGGCGTGTAAAAATAACCGGAGCGGTTCAATCCAAAAACAATAAGCTGGAAATTCAGGTGGCCAACCTTTGGGGAAACCGGTTAATTGGCGATGCACAACTTCCCGACGATGGCGTAAAAAACGGCAAATGGCCCGGCTGGCTCCTGGAGAACAAACCCCGCACGAGCGGTCGGTTTGCATTCACGCCACGGCATTTTTACGATAAAAATGCACCTTTGCAAAGTTCGGGTTTGCTGGGGCCAGTAACATTGTATTCGTGCCGGGAAACACAATAAAAAAGTGCGAATGCTTGTTTGGAATGCATAAAATTCAATACTTTGAAACGCATAACAACATAAACCAACAACTGTAAAACCGATGATGAAAAAAAATATTAAACTTCTTCCGATCATCATCCCTGAATTTCTTTTTTTATTCCTGTTATTTCACGGATATCAGGTATTCCCGCAGTCCGTTTTGCCGGCAGGATATCCCGATCGCAGTCCGTCGGTTGATGTACTCCCCGGATTTATCCATCCTCCGCAAGGTTATGGTGAAGTTCCGTTTTACTGGTGGCAGGGCGACACTTTAACCCGCGAGCGCATGGAATGGGAACTCGATCAACTGCAAAACAGATGTATTTCCAGTTTGCAAATCAATTACAGCCATCTCGATTCGGGTGGCGTTACATACGGACTTTCGCGCCCCAGCCAGCCCGCTCTTTTTACCTCCGAATGGTGGAATTTGTTTAAATGGTTTGCCACCGAAGCCCAAAAACGGGGAATGACAGTCAGCCTCAGTGATTATACCCTTGGCGTTGGACAAGGTTTTGCAATGGACGAAGCACGGGAGGAATTTCCGGAACTAAACGGAACAGAGTTGAAAGCAGAAACAGATACGGTCTCCGGAGAAATCAACCGGAAAATCCCCGATGACTTTTTAAATGTTACGGCTTGTAAGATAAAGCCGGATAAAACGTTGGATACTGAAAGCAGAACCAATTTGCTTCCTTTTGTAAAAAACGGGATTTTGCATTACGATTTTGGCGGCGACAACTACCAGGTTACCTGTGTGTATAAAAAACGGATAATCCCGTCGTACGACCCGATGCACCCGCAAAGCGGCAAGGCTTACAACCACTATTTTTTCGATAGATTTGAAAAAGAACTTCCTTCTGAAATTCCACATGCCCTCAATTTCTTTTTCTCCGACGAATTGAATTTCAGGCTGGGAAGGAATATCTGGAACAGTTATTTTGCCGGTGAATTCAAAAAAAGAAAAGGGTACGATATTGTTCCTTACCTCGATGCACTTTTTACTTCGATTGGCGATCGCACATCGAAAATCAGGCTCGATTATAACGATGTGGTGGTACAACTGAGTGAAGAAAATTTCTTTATTCCGGTTTACGAATGGCATCAGAGCAGAGGTTTGATTTTTGGCTGCGATCACGGCGGACGCGGAAAAGATGTGGCCGAATTTGGCGATTATTTCCGCACCCAGCGCTGGAACCAGGGGCCGGGCTCCGATCAGCCCATGCTTTCAAAAGATGTTATCAAAGCAAAGGTGGCTGCCTCCATTTCGCATTTGTACAATCGCCCGCGTGTGTGGCTCGAAGGTTTTCACAGCAGCGGTTGGGGAACTTCATCGGCTGATGTTACCGATGCCATTTTTGCCAATTATGTTGCCGGTTACAACCTGCTGTCGTTTCATGGTTTGTATTATTCCACGCATGGAAGTTGGTGGGAATGGGCCCCGCCCGACAACCATTTCCGAATGCCTTACTGGAACCAAATGGAACCGCTGATGCAATGTGTTCAACGGTTATCTTATGTTCTGTCGCAGGGAAATCATGTGTGCGATGTAGCAATAATTTATCCTACCGAACCTGTAATTGCCGGCATGGACGGGCAAGAATCAGTTAGCACTGCCTTTAAAACCGGGAACTTACTTTACGACAAAGGCATCGATTTCGATTTTATCGATTTTGAATCGATTGCCCGGTCGGAGGTGACAGACGAAAAACTCTCCGTTTCGGGAGAGAACTACAAAATACTGGTTGTTCCGTCGATGAAAGCTGTTCGCTTTTCAACCTTGAAAAAACTGGAAGAATTTAAGAATGCGGGTGGAATAATTGTAAATATTGGCGAACTTCCGCAAGCCTCGGAAAAATCGGGTTCGAACGACAAAGAATTGAACCGGCTGGTGGCCAAAATTTTTAACGGCAACGCAAATGTAATTCAGTGTAAAAATGCAGATGAGGTTCCCGCGGCACTGGCAAAACTAAAAAATCGTGATTTTAAGGTTCTCACCGAAATAACAGATCGTCCGTATGTAATGCACCGAAAAGCGGGAAACCGCGATATTTATGCGTTGTATAATTTTTCGAAAGACAGTAAATGTTTTTTTAAGGCGAAAGGCGCGGTGCAACTTTGGAATCCGTGGAATGGCAAAATCGTTTCCCTTTCTCAGTTTGCTGAAGAAAAAGAGGATGGTACAGAAGTTACTCTACCCCTTTCAAAAACCGAAATTCAACTGATTGTTTTTAGCCGGGAGAAATCAAATCAAAACCGGGAACTAAAAGAACTTAACCGAACCAAAAGTGTGAAGCTGGTCACGCTTGATAATGACTGGGAATTTGAATTGAAACCGTCGCTCGACAACCGGTGGGGCGATTACCAGCTTCCCGCAACAAACGAAATGATGGGCGCGCAGGTTCGGCAGTTATGTTTTAAAGAGAATGCCGAATATGATGGAGAAAAACCGGATTTCGAAAACTGGAAATCAATTACCTGTGGTTTTGGAACTCAATTTCTAAAACTTGGCCCGCTGCCGGATTTGCCCGGCGAGGAAAGATTGATAAAAATGATACCGGTGAATTTAACCGGTTCAATGGTTATCAATAACAAAAAATACGAATGGGAAAAATATAGTTTTTCATGGAAACAAGGTGTTGAAGGCGATTATGGCCATCAGGGTTACCATGGATTGAAAGGCGAAATGTATGATAGTTTTATCCGGTTGGGAGCGATTCGGGAAGACAAACACTCATTGTATCGAATTCCTGAAAAAACTGGTAATTTTTATGTTTTATATACGAATGTTATAGCTCCTTTTGATGGTGAATTCGACCTTCTTACCGGGAATGAAAAACCAGCGTTTTTATGGATAAATAGCGTAAAAACAAATTCGGACAGCCGGAAAGTGGAACTCAGAAAAGGCAAAAATTCTGTTCTTGCAGTATTTAATAAAGCTTGCGAAACATACCTTGTTTTCAGAAATCCGAAAATGGAACGTCCCAAAAAACAACCAATTTCAATGCGCTGGTACAATGATTATGGTATTTTGCCTTTCGACTGTTCTGCTGTAACAAATGCCCGGTCCGGACTTTACTCGTTTGAATCGGCGCCGGCATTGGAATCTTTTACTTTTTCAGCCTACGGAAAAGTAAAACTTTGGGTCGACGGGAAACCGCTCAATCCAATCGGTAACCGATAAAAACCCGGATGGATTAACCGCTTATAAAGCCATTGTTCGTGAACCAAAATCAACCGTTTCGCAGGTGGTTATGAAAATCGATTATCAGCCCGGATTTTCCGAAGGCGCTGCAATCCCGGAATTTTTTAAACAGACATGTGGTAAAGGAAATATTGTTTTGGGTGACTGGTCCGAAACCGACGGTTTGAAAGCTTACTCCGGTGGCGCCTGGTACCGGAAAACCATTCAATTAAATCAGGAGGAACTGAACGGGAATATTTTTATCGATTTAGGCGACGTTGTATCTTCTGCCGAATTGTATCTGAACGGCAAAAGTGCGGGAATACGGCTTGCGCCCCCATTTAAATTCGATGTTACCAATCTGGCAAAAACAGGAGCGAATAGAATCGAAATCTTGATTTACAATACATTATCAAATAATTTCACGGCTGTGCCAACAAGATACAAAGGTTCAGCAAAGTCGGGATTAATCGGGCCGGTCCGTTTGGAAACAGAAACTTTTTAAATAAAAACGGAATAATGAAAAATTTGACGAGAACTGGCATAACAAATCATTTTAAAGGATTGGGAACCATTGCAGCAATTTTACTGACAGCTTTTTTCATCACGAATTGTTCCAACCCGGGGGAAATTTCACCCGAAAAATTTCAGAAAATTCAAACCGGGTTTGTTACACCGGCCGATAGCAACAATGTGTGGTGCTACTGGTACTGGATAAACGACGATATTTCGAAGGAAGGGATTACCAAAGATTTGGAGGCCATGAAAGAAGTTGGGATAGGAACTGCTTTTATTGGCAATATTAATCCTCCGGAAGTAAACGGACGGGTTCCGCTTTTTAGCGATTATTGGTGGGAATGTATGGTACATGCCGTAAACGAAGGGAAACGAGTTGGAGTAAACATTGGAACGTTCAACTGTCCGGGATGGAGCCAGTCGGGTGGCCCGTGGGTGAAACCCGAAATGGCCATGCGCCATCTGGTGTATTCCGAAACAAGAGTAAAAGGACCAGGAAAAATTCAGGTAAAACTTACGCAGCCGGCCAGGCCGTTTCAGGATGTGTACGTGCTGGCTTTTCCTGCTGTCGAAAAAGGAAAGGTGCGCTTGTCAAATACCAATTCGAAAATAACCGGTTCGCCCAAAATCAGGAATATTTCCAATTTACTGGATGGCGACACCACCTCTGTTGCTTTTTTTAACAGAGGCGCCGGCGATTATACCATCGATATAAAATCGGATAAAACCATTACTGCAAGAAGTATTCAGCTTTTTCCGGGGAAACAGCGGATTAAATGCAATTGTGAATTATATGCATTGGTTGATGGAAAATATGAACTGGAAAAGACTTTTGAATTCGACAGGAGTAACACAAATGTTAATGTGGGGCCGGATGTTTACGGCCCGGTTTCCATAGCGCTAAATAACATTTCGTCCAACGCATTTCGTTTGGTTTGCAAGAGTAGCGGCGGGTGGAATAACAATGCCGGATTTTCTGAAATTGCGATTTCGGAAGCGCCGGTGCTGGAGCGTTATGTAGAGAAAAAGATGGGCAAAATGTTTCCGACACCCCAGCCCGAATGGAACAGCTACATGTGGGAAAATCAGGAAAATATTGATGATGACGCCTTAAAAGTGGAAGAGAATAAGGTGCTTGATATTTCCGGTAAAATGGATGCCGATGGTAACCTGGTCTGGGAAGCGCCCGAAGGGGAATGGACAGTAATGCGTTTTGGAATGACGCCCACCGGAACAAAAAATTCACCGGCAGCGCCACAGGGAAAAGGTTATGAAATTGACAAAGCAAGCGAGAAAATTGCGCGGTTTCATTTTGAAAATTATATGGGTGAACTCATTAAACGCATTCCCAAAGAAAACAGAAGCGCGCTTAAAATATACCATTGCCGACAGTTATGAGATGGGATCGCAAAACTGGACCGATGATTTTGAACAGAAATTTGAGGCCAACTACGGTTACAGTGCTCGTCGAATTTTTGCCTGTTTTTGCCGGTAGGGTGGTAAACAGTGTGGAAGAATCGAATCGGTTTTTGTGGGATTTAAGGCGATTGGTTGCCGATGAGGTAGCTTATGAATATGTGGGCGGCTTGCGAAAAATAAGCAACGAAAACAACCTGAAACTATGGCTCGAAAACTATGGGCACTGGGGTTTTCCTTCTGAATTTCTAATGTATGGCGGGCAGTCGGACCTGGTTTCCGGCGAGTTTTGGAATGAAGGGACCCTTGGTAATATTGAATGTAAATCGGCTTCCTCGGCGGCTCATATTTATGGCAAACCAATCACTTCTGCCGAGGCTTTTACTGCTTCGGGAAGAGCGTTTTTGCGGCATCCGGCGTTGCTGAAAAAAAGAGGCGACTGGAGTTTTACCGAGGGAATCAATCATTTTGTGCTGCATGTAAATATTCATCAACCCGACGACAGCCGCGTGCCCGGTGTGAATGCCTGGTTTGGCACCGAATTTAACCGCCATAATACCTGGTTTAAACAGGCCAAAACATGGATAGAATATTTGCGGCGTTGCCAGCATTTATTGCAACAGGGAAAATACGTGGCCGATGTATGTTACTTTATTGGCGAAGATGCCCCGATGATGACTGGGGCCCAAAATCCTGAACTCCCCAAAGGATATTCCTACGATTATATCAATGCCGAAGTCATTCTCAACCGGCTAACCGTAAAAGACGGAAAATTTGTGTTGCCCGACGGAATGTCGTATAAAGTGATGGTTTTGCCGCCCATAAAAACCATGCGCCCCGAATTGCTTGCAAAAATTGAAGAACTGGTGGAACAGGGCGGTATTATTTTTGGTCAGGCACCCGAAAAATCGCCCAGCCTGCAAAATTATCCTGAATGCGATGAACAGGTGAAAAATCTTGCGGCAAAACTTTGGGGAGCTGAAAAAGAACCGGGAACCAACATCAAAAAAGTGGGACAGGGTTTTGTTGTCGATGATTTGGATTTAAAAACTGCACTCGAAAAATTTGAGATAACCAAAGATGTGGATGTGGGCGAACAACCCGATGTACTTTGGACACACCGAAGTCTTGCCTGGGATGGAGATTTATTTCCTTACCAACCAGAGAGTGGAGAGGAGATTGCGTTTAATCCTTCATTCCGCGTAACAGAAATGAAGCCACAGTTGTGGGATGCCGTTACCGGAGAAATTCGTGAACTAAATGAATATACTGAAAAAGATGGCCGTACAGCAGTTCCTGTAAAAATGCAGAAAGACCAGAGTTGGTTCGTTGTGTTTACCAATCAAAATACAACGGTTTCAAAGGGATATAACCAAAATTTCCCTGGTTTTGAAACGCTGCAAACCATCGGTAACAACTGGACAGTGGATTTTCAAAACAAAGATATCGGTCCGGAAAAACCGGTTGTTTTTAACACGTTGGAAGACTGGTCGCTTTCTGAAAATGAAAAGATTAAATATTACTCCGGCACCGCGATTTATAAAACCGCTTTTGAATTGACGGATGTTCCTGAAAACAAAGAACTTTTCATAAATTTAGGAGATGTAAAGGTGATGGCAAAAGTGAAACTGAACGGAACGAATATCGGTGGAACATGGATGGCGCCTTTCCGGTTAAAAGCCGGCGATAATTTGAGAAAAGGAACAAATGAACTGGAAGTGGAAGTGGTAAATCTTTGGCGTAATTACCTGATAAAAGATTCCCAATTACCGGAAGAACAAAGATACACCTGGCACCTGGTTGATGATATTCAGAAGGGTGAAAAACTTCAGCCGTCGGGTTTGCTTGGTCCGGTGACCATTGAGATGATAAATGAGTAAATCTTATCAAATGAAAAGAAGAGACTTTGTTAAAAACACCATACTCGGTTCATCAGGAATGCTATTAATGGATCCATTCTTCGGGTATACTAAACCAAATCCGAAAGCAAATAACCTGGCAGAATATTTCAGAGGATTTCAAAATCCACCGGTGAATTCAAAGCTTTTTGTACGCTGGTGGTGGAATGGCAATCGCCTCGATAAAAATGAAGTGCTGCGCGAGTTGGATGTTATGAAAGCCGCCGGTATTGGGGGTGTTGAAATTAACCCGATTGCTTTTCCCGGAGATGCCGACCCGGTAGGATACGAAGCCATGACCATGTTTGATGACAACTGGCTGGATGTGTTGCAGGTGGCGCTCCAGGGAGCAAAAGAACGGGGTATTGTTTGCGATATGATTGTTGGTTCCGGCTGGCCTTTTGGTGGCGAATTCCTGAAAAAGGACGAGCAAACACAGATGGTAACGATTGAAACTATCGATTTGGCTGGCGGGAAAAAATACAGCTTTAAAATAAAAGAACTGCTTGACAAGGTAAATCCACAAATTCATTCAAAAAATAAAACAGTTTACAAAGATTTGGTGATGGCGCGGTTACTTCCCAAAGCTTCAGAACAATTTATGGAAGGGAATGATTTAACAAAGCAGATTGTAAACGATGAATTATCTGTTGATGTTCCGGCAGGAAACCATGTGTTGTATTACGTGGTGAAACTGACCGGTTACATGGCGGTAATCAATGGTGCGCCGGGCGCGGCAGGTCCGGTGTTAAATCATTACAATAAACCGGCAGTAAAAAATTACCTCGACAGAATTTCCAGCCATATCACTGGAAAAATCGGAAATATGGGTGATTATATCAGGGCCATGTTTTGCGATAGTTTGGAGCTGGAAGGCGCCAACTGGAACGATGATTTGCCCGAAGAATTTGAAAAAAGAAGAGGCTATTCGCTTATTCCGTATCTTCCTTTTGTTTTGAAAAAAGTGGGTCATATGGGAAATCCCCTGGAAGGTGAATATGGAACTAAATTTTCGGAGGAAACCGCAGATTTAATAAACCGGGTGGCGCTGGATTTTTATAAGACCCGAATAGAACTTTTTAAAGAACGATTTATCGATACGTTTAATGAATGGTGTCATCAGAATAATGTAAAATCGAGGATGCAGGCTTACGGCAGAGGAATGCATCCCGCTGGAAGCAAGTATGGAAATCGATATTCCGGAATGCGAAACCTGGTTGTTTAAGGATGTGGGCAGAGAATATCCCGATACCGGTTTGGTTGGAAGAGCGCCTCGCATGTGCAATAAATATGTATCATCGGCAGCCGCACTTAGTGGGAAGAAAGAGGTTAGCTGCGAAGAGATAACCAACACGGCCATGGCATTTATGGCAACGCTGGAAAATATAAAAGTGGCCGGCGACCAGAGTAATATTTCGGGCGTGAATCACTCTGTTTTACACGGATTTAATTATTCTCCGTTAAAAGCGCCCTTTCCGGGTTGGATTCGCTATGGTACCTTTTTTAACGAGCGAAATACATGGTGGCCTTACTTTAAGTTGTGGTCCGATTACAAAGCCCGGATTTCGTATCTGCTGCAAAATGCGACTCCGCAGGCCAATGTGGCGATTCTTCAACCGTTAACCGATTTATGGCTGAAAATGGGACCTCAGCGCGATCCTTTTCCTCAGAAGTGGTATCCGGAATACCAGAATAATTTGTGGGAAGTGGTGCATCAGAACGGCGGGGGCTGCGATTATGTGAGCGAAAATATTATTAACCAATCCACTTTTCAGGATGGAAAAATGATGTTTAACGACCGTGAATACCAGGTTCTTCTTTTGCCTGAAATTGAAACACTGGATTTACAAACTGCCAAATCTCTGTCGTCGTTTGCCGCTGCCGGCGGTAAGGTTATTTTCATAGGGAATAAACCATTTAAATCGCCGGCTTATAAAAATGCAACCGAAAGTGATGAACAGGTGAATGAAATTATTACGGATTTATTGGAACGAAATAAGGAGAATGCAATTGTTTATCCTTCCCCGGGAGAGAATTTAATTGAATGGTATGGGAAGTTGCAGGATGATGCAAAAATTCAACCTTATTTCCGGTTCAGTAAAACACACAAATATTTAAATCAGGCTTGTTACAGGTTAGGCGATTCATTGGTTTGTTTCATGGCAAATGCAAGCCTGTCGGAACCGATTTCGGTGGTTGCAAAGTTCCAGGTAAATGACAATATGAAACCTGTTGTTTGGAATCCGGAAACCGGAGAACGAATGGTATTTCCAACGGACCAAAATAATAAACTACTCGAACTGGAACTTCCAAAAGCAACATCGTTAATTATTGTTTTCGAGGAGGATGTTGATGGAGAATTCTATCAGCCGCACAAAATCTATTCAGAAGGAAAAGAAATAAACGGACCGTGGCAACTGCGGTTGAATCATATTGACGGAAGTAGCCGGAAAATGGAGCTGGAAACATTGAAAGACCTTGTTGAGATTCCGGAAACCAGAAATTTTGCAGGAACGGTTATTTATGAAAAAACGATTGATTTAACCGGAAACAATTTGAATCATATTGATTTGGGCAACGTTCAGGGCGTTTCAGAACTCACATTAAACGAAAAGAACCTGGGGGTAAAATGGTACGGCGCCCATATTTATGACATTAAAGATGCGGTAAAAATAGGTGAAAATAAACTATTAGTTAAACTGACAACTATTACGGGTAATTATTTAAAAGGTGAAAAAGAAAACCGGGTTGCCCGGAACTGGACCGGAAACCAGAATTATTATCCCATGGGAATAATAGGACCGGTGCGGATTGTTTGAATTTGTATGAAAACTTCTCATTAAGACATAGAATAGTAAAATGAAGAAGTATGGATTTAACAAAAAACTTAGCGTCTTTGCGCCTTTGCGCGAAATAGACTTCTCGCAAAGGCGCAAAGACACCAGGTGAATTAATAGGAGAATAATATAATTAGGAGAAAATTTTAGCTTAAACCAGTAATACTTTGGCATAATGAAAAGAAATATTTTAAAATCAGCTTCGGTTATAATTGTTTTATTTTTAATGGGTTGTGCCTTAAAACCAGTCCCAAAAGATACCGAAGAATTTCATTCTTATTCGGAATTAAAAAGTCTTTTTGCTGATCCTCCTTCGGAATACCGAAGTGCGCCACTCTGGGACTGGAATGAAGATATCTCGGAAGACCGGATTGATTTTGAGATGAATGAATTCAAAAAAGCAGGCATTGGCGGCGTTTTTGTTCATCCGCGGCCCGGCTTGATTACCGAATATTTTTCAGACAGATGGTTTCAATTGTTTGATCACACGGTTCAGAAAGCAAAAGAACTGGGGATGAAAGTGTGGATTTACGATGAGAACTCGTATCCCTCAGGTTTTGCCGGGGGACATGTTCCCGCCGAAATGCCCGATTCCTATAAGAACGGGACAGGTTTGAACCTGGAAATTCAACAGAAATTAGACGTAGTTCCTTCGGACACACTTGCCGTTATTTTGAAAAAAACAGATAATGGATTTGCGGATGTTACTTCTTCCGTTCAAAAGGAAAACGGGCAGACCGGAACATATTACGTTTTTCGGAAAACCTATCCCGGCCATTCGCCCTGGTACGGGGGTTTTACGTATGTCGATTTAATTCACAAAGGCGTTACCGAAAAGTTTTTGGATCTCACCATGACCAATGGATACGAACAGAATAATAAAGCTGATTTCGGAAAAACGCTGATGGGCAGTTTTACGGATGAGCCCAATCTGGAGGCTGCCATGGCAAGAGGTTCAATGATGCGTTGGACTCCCGATTTATGGAATGAATTTCAGCAACGCTGGGGGTACGATTTGAAAGTAAACCTGCCTTCGCTGGTGGAAGAAACCGGTAATTGGCAAAAAGTACGTCACGATTATTATGAAACGTTACTTGAGCTTTTTATCGACCGCTGGGCAAAACCGTACAGTAAATACTGCGAAGAAAATGGTTTGAAATTTACAGGTCATTACTGGGAACACGGCTGGCCGGTGCCCACCGATGGACTCGACGAGTCGGCTTTTTATATCTGGCACCAGCAACCTGGAGTGGACATGCTGGGTAACCGGCTGGATACGGCTGGTTTGGGCGGACAGTTTGGCAACGACCGTGCTGTACGTGAACTGCGAAGCGCCGCAAACATGGCCGGTCGCACCCGCACGTTGAGTGAAACATACGGTGGCGGCGGCTGGGAAATGAATTTCGAAACACAGAAACGATTGGTCGACTGGGAAATGGTGCTGGGCGTAAATTTTGTAAATCAGCATCTTTCGTATTATTCGCTAAACGGCGTGCGTAAATTCGATTATCCGCCGTCGTTTTCGTACCACGAACCCTGGTGGGATCATTACAAATTAATGGGCGATTATATTGGCCGGGTAAGTATGGCCATGTCTTTTGGACAACAAATTAACCAAACGCTGGTGCTGCAGCCCAACACAACCGCATGGATGTATTTTTCGCGAAAAAAGAGCAATCCACAGTTAAATGAAATAAAAGACAGGTTTAAAAATTTTGTTTACCGGATGGAACAATTGCATCTGGAATATGATCTTGGTTCCGAAAATGTGCTGAAAACACTGGGCAGCGTTGAAGGTAACAAATTGCGGGTTGGCCAGCGCGACTATTCGCTCGTTGTGATTCCGGCTACAATGGAAAATATCGACCAGCCCACATTTGAACTGCTGCAAAAATACCTCGAAAATGGGGGCAAAGTGTTGTCGTTTAATCCGGATATTACGCGGATGAATGGTGAAACATCAAACGCCGTGAATGATTTGGCTGCAAAATTTCCCCAACAATGGCGTGTAGCTGAAAAATTAGAATCGCCGGCAGCATTGAATTTGCTCACCCACGACGATTTCGCCATGAACGACCAAACGCGAAACGGTATGTTGTATCATCAGCGCAGAATACTTGATGATGGTCAACTCATTTTCGTGGTGAATTCACATCCAACTGAAAAGGCAAAGGCGCAAATGGTTGTCGACGGAAAGTACGTTTCCAAACTCGATTTGGTAACCGGAAAAATCTACGCTTATCCGGCCAATGTTCAAAACAGAAAAGTTTCGATTCAGGTGGAGCTTGAGCCTGCCGGCAGTGCGTTGTTCTTTGCAGGCGACATTAAACCTTCAGAACCCGAATTTCAGCCGTTCTCAGGAACAGAAAAAGTGGTGCGAAGTAACGGTCCGGTTCAGGTAAAACGCGAATCAGACAATATTCTGATGGTAAATTATCTCGACCTGAAAACAGCGAAATCCAACAAAAAAGATATCTATTTTATGGATGCTTTGATTGGGCTTTTTAAAGAGAATGGTGTAGAAATGGGCAATCCGTGGCAGCATAAAATTCAATATAAAAAGAATTATATCGAATTGGACACACTGTTTAAAGCTAACTCCTGGTTTGAGGCCAGTTACCATTTTCGTGTTAATCCAGATGTAGAAGAGGAAACTATGAAAACAATCCGTGCTGTGGTGGAACGCCCTGAAATGTGGCAGGTAAGCATTAACGGTCACAACGTTTCGAAAATGGATGGAACTTACTGGATTGATAAGGATTTTCCGGTATACGAAGTAGGAGCTTATCTGAAAACGGGGATGAATACGCTCACTTTAAAAGCTCCGCGAATGAATGTTTTTGCAGAGGTAATGCCGGTTTATTTGCTGGGTGATTTTCTGGTTACGCCTGCTGAAAAGGGATTTGAGATTTCCAAAGGCGAAATTACAGATTTGGGCTCGTGGCGCTCAGCCGGACTGCCATTTTATTCACAAAAAGTAGCTTATTCACAAACTTTCAATTTGAATAAAGGAGATGCAAATGCATTTAAGGTCAGATTGCAAAAATGGAATGGTTCCATTGCCGAAGTTTGGGTGAACGGAGAATCAGCCGGAGTAATTGCCTGGCAGCCCAATGAGCTCGATGTAACGCCGTTTCTAAAAGATGGTGAAAACGAAGTTACGGTTAAGGTGATTGGAAGCCTGAAAAATACGTTTGGTTTCTTTTATAACGATAACAACAACTGGATTTTTGGCCCAACCTCCTGGAATTATGCACCCAAAAAAGTGCCGGCTGCTTCAGAATATTACCTGATGGATTACGGGTTGTTTGAGCCGTTTCAGTTGGTGGAATACGATTAGTTTTTAATCAAAATATCTGGAATCAAGATGCAATTCACGGCGTGACTTTAAGTCACACCGTGAATAAACCTCCGAAACATGAACCTGAAAATGGCACTAACAAGTTCAGCGGAAAACTAAACGCAGAAACAGTTGCTTCAACCGGGTGACGCGTTTTAAAATCGCGTTTTATTTAAATATCACCCACAGATACATTTCCGGCGAATGCAATTCACCGTTCCCATTTGGTCACCTGATCAACTTTGGATGTTCACCTGCTGCTCAAATTTCAGCAGGTACATATTATTCTAAAAAAAAGTACATATATTTGTACTTTAAATGGTACAAAATTGAGGATTATGCGAACTGCAACTATTTCTGAATTCAGAAAAAACATTAAGAAATATCTCGACGCCGTTACGGAGAACTTCGAAACATTGATAATCAACAGGGGAAAAGATTCCGGTGTGGTCATTATCTCGTTGGATGAATATAACGCACTGAACGCGACACAACATGAATTGTCGTCAAAAAAGAATGAAACGAGACTTGACTCAGCGATAGAAAAACTGAAAAAGGGTTCATCATTTCAAAAAGACCTGATTGAAGAATGAAGTATATTTTTGTGGATGAATCATGGGAAGACTATCTGTATTGGCAAAAAACCAATAAGAAGTATGTCAAAAAGATCAACGATTTACTGAAAGATATTTCCCGAAATCCCTTTACCGGCCTTGGAAAACCGGAGCCCCTAAAGCACAAATACAAAGGATTTTGGTCGCGACGTATTGATAATGAACACCGATTGATTTACGCTGTTAACGATGACGAAATTCTTATTGCAAAATGCAGGTTTCATTATGATTAAAAGTTGGATTTGCAACACGCTGCCAACCAGGTGACGCGATTTTAAATCACGTTTAATTATTTATAAAAGGTACATGAAGAGGCTGTATTAAAAAAATAAGACCAGAGATTTTAACTTTCAAATTTTGACGCCCTTTTGTTCTCCAAAGGGGAAATATATCTGGGATCATGATGCAATTCACGGCGTGACTTTAAGTCACACCGTGAATAAACCTCTGAAACATGAGATTGAATATGACACGAACAGTTCAGCGGAAAACTAAACGCAGAAACAGTTGCTGCCAACCGGGTGACGCGATTTTTAATCGCGTTTAATAATACAGCCCCTAATACGGTCATTTCAATTACAAATCATTTTACAAATTCTGCCTTTTTCCGGTTAAGAAACAACAGCTTTTGAATAAAATATCGGAAGCTATTGATCCGCAAATCTCATTTCTTTGTAATAGTGTCATCAGAGTGATGCGTGAAAATCAGTATAAACTTAAAGCAACCGGTTATGAAAATGGTTTTAAGCGTTTGTATCATTTTAATAATGATCTCTGGTACGGTCTCAGGACAAAATTTGTACGGCAAATCCGAACATCTCTGGAAACCTCAACAAGACGAAGTTTATCTTCAGGAAGTTTCTGAAAAAATTCCAACAAAAAGCCCGGTGCTCTCGGTTGCCGAAATAAACGGGACCTGTTTTGCACTGATGGACGGCCAGGTAAATATCCTGGAAGGAAATACATTAAAACCGGCTGTTTCAGCCCCGCAGGTTGTGAATAAACTTTTACGCGAAAACAACCAGCTTTGGGCGCTGACGGACCAGGGGATTTACAGGTTAGAAGAAAATATCTGGCACAAACTGGACGACCGGAAATATGTGGATTTATGTACATTGAACGGGATTGTTCATGCGGCCACGGAGGAAGATATTTACCGTTTTGATGGCGACGGGTTCGTAACTTTAAAACCTGAAAATGGTTATTACTCCAGTGATATGACAATGGCAATGGAAGACGGAACCCAGCTCCATGCAGAACCTGTTCGGCTGGGGCCAATTACCCAAATTGAATCTTACAGCGGAACACTGTACGCATTGCGGCCGGGACAACTGGTTTTGTTCGACGGGCTTGTGGTTAACGGAGATTTTATCGACTGGGGATCGCTTCCTTCAAAAAATACCGGCGAAATGTTGCGGCAGGGAAGCCGCCTGTTATTTAATACGGATCGCGGACTGGCTGTTTTGCGCGGAGCCACACTAACCAATTTAAAAGGCGAAGACGGTTTGCCGGTTGAAAATACCACCTGCCTTGCCAAAGGTTTCGACGGCGATGTGTGGATTGGAACCAAAAGAGGCGCGGTAAGAATGCTGGAAAACGACTGGCACTATTTTGGCGCTGATTTGTGGCTTCCCGACAATAACGTCCGAGATATTGCAGTGGGCGACAGCATAGTTTACATTGCCACCGACGGCGGTTTGGGAATTATAAAATACGAACCCTACACCCTGCAAAAAAAGGCCGGTTATTACGAGCGGCAGCTGGAAGAATGGGGACATAAACGGTTGGGCTTTATTCACACACTGTATAAAAAGAACGGTGAATGGGTGCGCGAAATCAGCGACAACGACGGCGGACACACTTCGCCTTATCTGGCAGCCATGTGTTTCAAATATGCCGTAACCGGTGATGAGGTTGCACGCAAAGAAGCGGCAGATGCCTTTAAAGCCATGCTCTGGCTCGAGAAAATCAGCCCTGTTAACGGATTTTTTGCCCGCGCCATTTGGTCAACCACGGGTGACAAAGATGAAATGTCGAAAGAAGGTTCCGGTGGTTTGCCTGCAAAATGGTATCCCACGCCCGACGGCAAGTGGTTCTGGAAAGGGGATACTTCCAGCGATGAGGTAATTGCCCTGTTTTATGCGGTTTCCATTTTTTATGAACTTGCGGCACAGGGCGAGGAAAAAAAGCAGGCGCGTGACCTGCTCGGGCGAATTGCTTCCTATATTATGGAGAATGGCTGGGTGCTGAATGACATGGATGGCAAACCCACCCGCTGGGGACGCTGGAATCCGGAGTATCTTCTGCGTCCATACGGTTATGTTGACCGGGGAATAAACGGACTGGAAGCGCTGGCATTTACAAAAACTGCATATGCACTTACGGGTGAGAAGAAATTCAAAGATGGCTACCAGCAGTTGATTGACTGGGGATATCCGGAAAATACGTTACGTCAGAAAAATGTTTTCCCGCCTGAAAACATTGCTACGTGGGACGACAATCATGCTTTCAGAAGTTACTATACTTTGTTCCGTTATGCTGACGATTCACGTTTGCGCAGTATGTATCTGCGCAGCCTCGAACGCACATATGAAGTGAAGCGGATGGAACACATTCCCTGGTTTAACTTCACTTACGGAGCGATTACCGGCAACGATTGTGACGCTGCCAAAGCGGTGCAACATTTGCGCGAATGGGTGCTCGATTGCGTGGAATACAATTACAACAATTCGCATCGCGACGATTTGCATCCGGAACCAGGTTATAAGTCGTATGAAGGTGGCGTTAAATGTATATCTCCGCGTGAATCCTGTGTGAAACGTGCCAGCCGCAGCGCCATCGTGCTCGATGGTGGTTCCAGCGGAAACCGGGTGATGGAACCCACCGGTTTTCTGCGCGATTACTGGATGGGGCGCTACCACGGTTTTATTGAAGCGCCGGCAACGGACGATCCGAAGTTGATTTCAGTAAAACGAAACAGGGGAATCCACCTGGGGGCAGCGCCGTACAATGGACCTGAAAGACCGAAACTGTTCTAGAAATCAGTAAAAAGTTGAATTTGTGAGAGATTGTTTAAAGTTTTTAAAACAAAAGGTTATATAAAATGAGTTTAAATTTTATTGTTCAAACAATAGGGTTGAAAATCAATTTATTTTACCCCGGCCCTACAGCGAGTAAATTGATCTTCAGTACGAGGGTTTGGGGTAAATACTGAAAATCAGCACGATACGATTGTAATAAATAAAATTTAAACAGTACCTAAAATGATCAAAAGAGGATGAATCTGAAATTGGTATTTAAATATAGTTTGATTGTAACCCTGATTATGCTTTTTGCCTGTAATGAGACTAAAAGGCAGGATGAAACAACAGTGAAAGAGGTAATGGACAATACGGTTACCCAGCTGTACAAAACAAAAAGTCAATCGGAACTGGCTTCTCTAACTTACGATCAGGCGATGCAACTTTTTACCCCGGAAGAAATGCATATTCTGGGTACCCGCCACTGGATATTCGATGTAAATGTGCCGGCAGTGGTGTCGGTTATGCGCAGCACGGAACAAAAAGTTGTACCATTTTGGCTGAAGGAGAATGGCTTCCAAAAAACAGACATGACGTTAAAAAACGAAATGACAACGTATGAAGTTTGGCAAAAAAAATTTGAGCCGGGAAGCGTTGGCCTGGGCATCAACGGATTTGCCAATTATTCGCTTCATTATTTTGTTTGTGTGAGAACGCAAAATAAAAACGACAAACTGGTGCTGAGGAATTATGTTCCTGAAGACCAATATGTGGGAACTATGAAAGATGGCGCTTTTACCTATCACGACTGGGATGAACTGGTGTTGAGAGATGTGCCGAAGGAATTGCAGGGACAAAAATTACTGACTACCATTCGCGGAAGAGGTGTGGAATCCCATTTGGTGGGCGCTTTTCGGAAAACCCAATATCCGTCTTCTGCAACCCCCGATCAGGTGATGCTAACCTGGAGTTCCGCTCCTTCTGCTACGGTAGATATTCAGTGGCGCACGGATACAACGGTGGAAACTGGCGAAGTTCGTTACCGTGAAAAAGGCGGAATCGAAATATTAACTGCCAACGCTGATAAGTACGTAATGGAAGATCGGCTGTTGATGAACGATCGTTTTGACCACCGATTTACGACACAGCTAAGGAATCTGAAACCCGGAACAACTTACGAGTACCAGATTGCTCCAGCAACCAACTGGAATAAAAATTACACTTTTACTACTTCAGATACCAGCGATTCCTTTTCATTTATCTGGTTTGGCGACACGCACCATTCACCGGAGTGGGGAAAATTGGCAAATATGGCGTTCGAAAGTCATCCGGATGCAGCGTTTTACTGCATCGCCGGCGATTTGGTCAGCGAGGGGTTGCACCGCGATCACTGGGACGATCTTTTTGATTTTTCAAAAAATGTAATTTGCCGGCGACCGTTGATGTCAGTGGTGGGCAACCACGACACACGTTTGGGGCTGGGGTCAAAAATGTATCGCGATTTATTTAGCTATCCGAAAAACGGACCAGATGGTGTCCCCAAAGAAAATACCTATTCCTTCACCTTTAAGAATGCACTTTTCCTGATGATTGATGCCACTGCGCCTATCGACGCACAAACGGAATGGATAGAGGATCAGTTGAAAAATACAGACGCCACCTGGAAATTTGCCGTTTTCCACTTTCCACCCTATAACTGGGAAGAACCGTATTATGACATTCAAAAGGTCTGGGTACCGTTATTTGATAAGTACCATGTGGATATGGTATTTAGCGGCCACATTCATTATTACATGCGCTCGAAACCTATGAAAGCCGGCAAAGTAGTTGATTCGTACAACGATGGAACAGCCTTCATTATTTCCATCGGAATTCCTTCCAAAACAAAAGATTACACTGGTGAACCGTATGCCGAAACGAGAAAAATGCAAGGGCAGTATTACCAGTATCTCAAAATCGATGGCAATCGGTTAACGTATTCAGCATTCGATTCCGGTAATAATCCTGTGGATTCAATTAAAATATATAAGAAATGAAACATGTACTGAAATTCCTGGTTGTTAATTATTATGATATTGCGCTGGCTTAGATCTTATAAACTTTAATTAAATTGTAAATTTTTCCCGAAACAGAAGTAATCAACCTAATAACAATCAAAAAACATGACAGCTAACAAAGTACAGTGGAATAAACTTTTACCCGTTTTTCTGTCCTTTATCGTAATGGGATTTGTGGATATCATCGGCGTAGCCACCGGATTTATCAAACAGGATTTTGAGTTAACCAATTTTGCAGTTCAGTTTTTACCCATGATGGTGCTGCTTTGGTTTTTTGTGCTCTCGGTTCCGGTTGGCATCTTGCAGGATAAATACGGCAAACGAAATATGCTGAATATTGGGATGCTGATTCAGGCTGTCGGGCTTGGAATTCCTTTTATTTACTATTCGTTTGGAATGATGTTCGCCTCATTTATTCTTCTGGGAATTGGGAATACGGTGATACAGGTGTCGGCGAACCCGCTTTTGCAGGATGTATCGCCGACCGAAAAACTGGCCAGTTACCTGAGTTCTTCCCAGTTTGTAAAGGCCATCATTTCATTCTCCGGCCCGCTGATTGCAGCTTTTATGGCAACTACCTTTGGCGACTGGCGTTTGGTACTTGCCGTTTACGGGTTAACATCGACACTGGCAGCTATCTGGTTGGCAGCCACACCCATTCAGGAATCGAAACCCGAACGAAAACCCGCTACTTTTGCGTCGTGTTTTGGTTTGTTGAGCAATCGTTTTGTCGCTTTTATGGCGCTTTCAATATTTTTAATTGTAGGCGCTGAAGTAGCCATGAATACCAATATTGCGAACATTTTAATTGCACGTTATGACATCCCGATTGAAACAGCAGCCATTGGAATTAGTATGTTTTTTGCGGGCGAAACCATTGGCCGGTTGATTGGCGCCATCAGTTTAAACTGGATTCTGCCGCGATTATTCATCCTGCTTACCGCTGTGTTGTCGTTACTTGGGATTTTGGGTATATTCCTGGCGCCAAACGATGTTATTGCCTTTATCTTCATATTTTTAACCGGTTTGGGAATTGGCAACATGTTCCCGCTTATTTTTTCATTTGCATTGAAAAAAATGCCCGACCGCGCCAACGAAATTTCCGGTTTATTAATTATGGCTGTATCCGGCGGTGCATTTATTCCGTTGCTAACCGGTTTTGTCAGCACCGTGGTGAGCCCGCTGGCAAGTATCCTGGTTATTGGATTTTGCATGCTGTTCATTCTTTGGGTTGCATTCTACATACGCCGGCATATTGCTGCCAGTAAAATACCAGAATAAACCTTCCTGTTTAACAAGGCAGCATTCAGAAAAGCAGGATTTTTTAACCGGTAAATGTTAAAATTTCAACCCATGCAATCTGAACTATAAAAAAGAGAAATTTTCTAACGATTTTATGAAATATTTTAAACTCCTAAGGATAAAAAGTCCTTAATAATTTGTAACTTTCTTATGTTCATTGCCTTTGACTGAATTGCAATTAAGCAATTTAATTAATTCTACAACCTAACTTTTCGAATATGAAAAAACAAATCTGCTTTTTATTGCTTTACATAATTGGAACCTCGTTGTTCCAATCGTGTACGAAAGAACCTGACCGGCCGGTTTTTCCGCTTTCGGCCGAAATTTTCCACAGCGTAAACGACGATCAGGTGGCTTTCACAGCTCTTACCCACAGCGCCACTTCATGGTCGTGGGATTTTGGCGATGGCCAATCCAGTTCCGAACAAAATCCGGTTCATGTGTATGATGAAGGTGGTTATTATATTGCCACGTTAACAGCCACAGATGAAAATGGCAAATCGGTAACTGCGGATGTGAACCTTGCTATAGCATTAACGCCGTATGCTTTACTTACCGGCGACCATACCAAGCCCGGTTATAACGGGAAAACATGGAAATTAACCGCGGACCATAGTTCAGGCGGCGATTACCTTGCCAATGCCGATGCCAGTTTATCGGTAGTAGACGGAACGCCGAAACCACTCCCTACCGGAATTTTCGACCTTGAATTTGGAATGGGCGATATTTATAAAGATACCTATACTTTTTATTTCGACGGAAGCTATAAACACGATGTAAAAGATGACGGTGCGGCATTTGGCGGTATAGTATACCAGTTTGTGCTCAATGGCGGAGCTGATATTATTAATGCCAACGGTCAGGATTACGGACTTTGCATTGCCAACTACACTCCTGAAAACGGAGCAACATTCACCTACACTGAAAAAGAAGATTTTACGGTTCCATCGGTTTACGGTGCAGGTGGAATAGTAACCTATAAAAATGTTAGCACTCTGAATTTTTCGGGGACGGAATTTATTGGCTTCAGGGATTACCAAAGAAAAGTTATAATAAACAAGGTTACTGATAACCGGATGCAACTGGTTATGTTTATGTCGGCTTCTCCAGATTATTTTCCTGCCAATACAAACGCTTTGATACTTAGTTTCGAAGCAGTAAAATAAAACCTAATTAAATTAACTGACATGAAAGATATTTATATAATAAAAGCAAGGTATGTATCTACCTTCATTCTATGTATTGTTTTGGTTCCCGGTATTTTTGCTTCAGAAAAAAATTCAGAATCGAATGCACAACAAAATCTAACGGTTACAGGAACCGTAACATCAGCCACAGATGGCATAGTATTGCCGGGATTAAGCATCTTACAAAAAGGAAGCGCCAACGGTACGGTAACCGATGCCAACGGAAATTACAGTATTACTGTTCCATCGAATGCCACGCTGGTATTTTCATTTATCGGATTTAAAACCCGGGAAATTGAAGTACAGGAAAGAAGCACCATTGATGTGATTATGGAAGAAAGTATCGAGGCACTTGACGAAGTGGTGGTTACTGCATTGGGCATCAAGCGTGAAGAAAAGTCGCTGGGGTTCTCGGTAGGACGAGTGGCAGGCGACGAACTTACGCGCGTTGCACAGGAAAACGTGTTAAACTCCATGGCCGGTAAAGTTTCCGGGGTAACCATTAGTTCAACCGGCGGAACCGGTTCCACGGTGAGCATGGTTATTCGCGGTGCAACATCAATGAGTACCGACAACCAGCCACTTTTTGTGGTAGACGGTGTGCCTATGAACAACACGGTGAACAATGTAGGCGGTTTTGGATCGGATAACCGGGTTGACTACGGTAACGCCATTGCCGACCTCGATCCGGAAAGTATTGCAAGCGTTTCTATTTTGAAAGGACCGAGTGCAGCTGCTTTGTATGGTACCCGAGCCGGTAACGGAGTGGTGCTTATTACCACAAAAAAAGCACAGGCTAACCAGGGAATGAAAGTCACTGTTACTTCAAATACGGTTTTCGATATTCCTTCGCGTTTTTTGAATGTTCAAAAACAATTCTCCACCGGATTCTTCTCTTACCGGCCTGAAGATGTAGGTGGTGGTATTCTCCCGGAAATTACGGCAAGCGATGGAACCGGTTCCGGCCCGGAACTGGATAAAGGATACTGGGCGGTGCAATGGCAGTCGCCGGTTGATGCTAATGGAGTCCGTGTTCCAATTGAAGTGGATTCGTATCCGAACAATGTTCAAAATTTTATTAGTGATTTTGCCCTTACCACAACCAACGGAGCATCTGTTTCAAGTAGCGGTGAAAATATAAATTACCGGCTGGGAATAACCAATATGACACACAGCGGGCTGGTGCCCAATTCGGATTTGAATAAAAACAACGTAACACTTTCAGCTATTTCGAAAGTACGTAAGAATTTCAACATAAGTACTGATATTAACTTTACAAACAGTTGGGCCAAAAACAGGCCGGCATCAAACCGCGGCACCAATCCCATGCAATGGGCATACAACCACCCTATGAATATAGACATCAGGGATTTGCGCGATTATGGAAGTGGAGACGATATTCTCAGGGTTTCCGGAAATCATGAAAACCCATATTTCCTTGCCTATGATGTTAATAATAGTTTCGACCGGTACAGAGTGTACGGAAATGTTTCCGCGAATTGGGACATTACTGAACACTTCAAATTGATGGGCCGCTACTCGCTGAATAAAACGGATGAAGTTCGGGAAACCAAAATGGCACCGGGTTACACGCAGGAACCCAACAACGGGGCCTATGGTATTACCAACGGAAACAGCCTGGAAAGAAACCTGGATTTTTTGGCAACTTATACAAATAACTGGGGTGATTTTGCAGCCACAATTTCCGGTGGAGGCAACGCTTTATATTCGAAATCTTCGAGTATCAGTAATTCATCCAAATCCGGTTCTGGATTAATTGTGCCGAATGTTTTTACGGTTCAAAATATTAGTTCGGGTGCACTAAACTACAGCAATTACAGGAGTCAGCGCGAGATTAACAGCTTGTATGCAATGGCCAACCTGGCCTGGAATGAAATTGCCTACCTCGATTTTACCGCCCGCAACGACTGGTCGAGCACTTTACCGGAAGAAAATCGTTCTTACTTTTATCCGTCAGCTTCAATCAGTTTAATGGTTGACCAGGTTTTTAACATGGGCAGTGATGTCAATATGTTTAAAATAAGAGGCGGCATGGCACAAGTTGGTAACGATACCGATCCGTATCGTTTGTTTGCCACCTACCAAAATGCCGGCCAGTGGGGCGATGCCATCCGGTTGGGAAAACAAAGCGGTTTGCTCAGTCCGAACCTGCTCCCCGAAATTGCCACGTCATATGAAATAGGTACTGAAATCAGACTATTTTCAAATCGCCTGCGTTTTGATGGAACGTATTACAAGGTTGACAATAAAAACCAGATACTCGGTGTTCCGTTGGCTGCATCAACCGGTTTCAGCGGAGTGCAGATTAACGCAGGACTGCTGCAAAGCAAAGGTTTTGAATTTTTGCTCGGAATCACTCCGGTAAGAACAATGAACTGGAATTGGGATATCAATATCAATTTCACCAAAAACGAAACCCGCATACTTGAACTTGCTGATAACGTGACTTATGTAGAATTTTGGGACCAGGCAAGGGTAAAAAACATCGGATATGTAAAAGATGAAACACACGACGGACTGGTGGGTAATTTATATTCACGCAGAGTTCAACGTGTTACCGATAAAAGTTCAGATTATTATGGATATCCTATTCTCGGAAGCGGGTTGGATGCAGAATGGATGGGAGAAGAAGAATATTCAAAAGTGGGGAATTACAATCCCGATTTTATTATGGGATTACAATCTTCCCTTTCCTATAAAAACTTCACGTTGAGCATGACGTTTGACTGGAGGTCAGGCGGTCAGTACGTATCACAAACCTACCGTTATTTATCCGAATCGGTAATGACTCAAACCTGGTTCGACGAGTTGGTTAATCCTGGAGATTTGGGTGGAGGTCCAAGTCAGGAATTACGCGACTGGGTAGTGGCCAATGCCGATAAATTATTACTAAGCGACAATTTGCACCCGGTGGGAGGACCAACTCCAGATTATGGTGGATTCCCTGAAAGTTTCAGCGGGGTTACCGTACACGATGGAACGTTTGCTCCGGGAGTTATGGGACATTACGATGACAACGGAAAGTTTATTCTGGAACACGAAAACCTGGGTAACGACGGCACTGTTTTCCTGCCTTACGTGGTTAGTTATCCGTGGGATATTGGCGAAGCCAACTTGTTTGATGCCGATTATATAAAATTACGTGAAATCTCGCTGAATTACAGGCTGCCGAATCGTTATTCAGACAGACTGGGAATGCAGGATGTTAACTTTTCGGTTTACAGCCGGAACATTATGGTGTGGACGAAAGATGCCAATCTCGGAATCGATCCTGAGCGGGCTTTCGAAGCCGAGGGAAATGGTAAATTTAGTCAGGGAGTGGAAAGGTACAATGCCGATCCATGGGTAGTCCCGATTGGATTCAAACTAAGTTTTTCTTTCTAACCTAAAAAAATGAATGTCATGTATAAAATAAAAAATAGCTTTATAATCGCTTTAACTATCGTTTTCATGTTAGTTATTTCATGTAAAGACCTGACTGAATTAAACATCAATCCAAACGGTGTGGATCCGGAAAATGCAGATCTGAATTTATTACTGCCCACCATCATTACCGGTGTTGGACAAACGGTTGTTGATTTAGGATTCGGTGATATCGCTGGCGTAATGCAGCACACGCAATACGACGGATGGTCGGGTGGACACAACGATTACGATTGGGATAACCAGAGCAAAAGCTGGTCGGGTTATTACGGAATTTTAAGAAATGTAGATGAATATCAGAAAAAAGCAGTTGAAGGTGAATACGAATTTCACCAGGGCGTTGCTTTAATAATGAAAGCTTATACCTACGGACTTATTGCTGATTTGTGGGGCGATGCACCGTATAATGATGCATTGAAAGCAGAACAGGGCGCTGAATTTTTCACTCCGGTTTTTGATGATCAAAAAACAATCTACGACGGAATTCTGGCTGATTTGGAAACGGCAAATACCCTCCTGTCGAAAAGCAACAGCGAATACAGTAATATTAATGCAACCCAGGATGTATTGTATGCCGGAGATGTTACCAAATGGCGGAAATTTGCAAACTCGCTGGCACTTAGATATTACATGAGACTTTCGGCCAAAGAGCCAGGTGTTGCTGAACAGGGAATTAACAAGATCGCTTCTGATCCGGACAAATATCCCGTAATTACGTCGGCGGATGACGATGCAAATGTAAGCTACGTTGGTTCATCGCCCTCCGATTCGTGGCCTACAAATATGGTTTTCGATCCGGATCCCAGCGGCACGTACATGCGTAACAAATTATGCGCAACCCTGGTAGATGCCATGCAGGAATTAAATGATCCGCGTCTGGGTGTGTGGGCCAATAAAATTGAAATTCCGCTGGTTTTGGTAGACGGTGAAGGTATAGACCGGATTGTAGACGGAAAGCGCGAAATTTCGCAGGACATTGTGGATGATTATATAGCATCGTGGGGGGTGGGAATTGATTACGACCCGAATTATGTGGGTATTCCTCCGTCCATTTTTGCAGCACCTCAGTACAATTTAAATCCGAACCTCGACCAGGGTGTTTATAATCCGCATTGTTCGCAACTGAACGAAATGTATAAGAAAAGCAGCGGGCCGCTATTACTCATGCGCCTAATGTCGGCAGCAGAAGTACACTTTATATTGGCTGAAGCAGCATTATATGGCTGGGCACCGGGTACACCGGAAGCTCATTTTGATGCAGGAATTCATCAATCGCTTAACGCCTGGGGAGTTGGCGATCAATTCGACAGTTACATTAGCGGAGTAACCTACTCCGGCCTCGAAAGTATCATTCAACAAAAATGGATTGCCAGTTGGACGGCAGCAGCCGAATCGTGGTTCGACTACCGCAGAACCGGACTGCCAGATTTACAAACCGGTGAATCGGCAAAAAGACAGGCTTTGCCTTTGCGTTTTTATTATCATTTTGATGATGAAATTTCGAAAAATACTACCAACGCTGAAGCAGCCATAACAAAACTGGAGCCCACACAATATAAAGGTTCCGATGTAAGTAACAACAGCGCCTGGTCGAAAACATGGCTATTACAGGGAACAGGCAAACCCTATTAAATCACAAGTGGCCATACTTTACAATAAGCAGACAATTTTTACAGTTGTCTGCTTATTGTTGCATTAAATTCTAATCAAAAAATTATTTATCAATGAGAAAACTGGTCATACTCTTTTTAGCTTTTGTTTGTACGGCAAATGTAGCGCTGGCACAAAAAAATAATTCCGTAACGCCCGAAACCGCACTTCAATCATATTTAACAATGGAGATAACATCTTTTAAATGGCAAGTTCAGGATAAAAAAGATGCGGAAGGTGTGACGCTTTACCGCCTTATTTTCACCTCGCAAACCTGGCGCGATATCGTATGGAAACACGAACTCACTGTGATGGTTCCCGACGATTTAAAATATAAGGATGCGCTTCTTTTTATTACAGGAGGAAGTGTAAAAAATGGCGAGCCCAACATTCACAACTGGGATAAAGATGAAATTGTAATGTTCAGCAACATTGCAAAAACCAACAAAGCTATAACAGCCATTGTCTGGCAAATCCCCAACCAACCGCTGTTCAATGATTTAACAGAAGATGAAATCATTTCATACACCTTTCATAATTTCCAGGAAGACAGCGATTACACCTGGCCGTTGTTATTTCCGATGGTCAAAAAGTGCCATTCGTGCCATGGATGCAGTGCAGGAATTTGCAAAACGAAACTTAAAAACAAACGTAAACGATTTTGTGGTTTCCGGGGCTTCCAAACGTGGCTGGACCACCTGGCTTACCGGCGCCAGCGATAAAAGGGTGGAAGCAATCGGCCCGATGGTTATCGACATGTTGAACATGCAGGTTAATATTCCTTACCACAAAATAGCCTGGGGCGAATACAGTATTCAAATTGAAGATTACGTAAAATTGGGCATTGCCCAGCAGGTAGGTTCTCCCGAAGGTGAAGCCCTTGTAAAAATGGTTGATCCGTATTCCTATCGGAAAATGCTGACCATGCCGAAAATGATTTTCAACGGCACCAACGATGAATACTGGCCTGTGGATGCCATCAAAAATTACATCAGTGATATTCCCGGTGATAACCATTTGTGTTACATTCCGAATGCAGGTCACGATCTCGGGGACAAAACCCAAGCTTTAAACACCTTAAGCGCCTTTTTCGGAGAGGCCGTTACCGGCAGTAAACATCCAAAATGCGACTACACAATTTCAGAAAAAAATGGAATAATAACATTGGAAGTAAAAGCAAACGGAAAACTGCTCGATGATGCTATTTTGTGGAGTGCCGACTCTGATGACCGGGATTTCAGAGATGAAGAGTGGACCGCTAAAAGCCTGGGAGAAAAGGGTGAAAAAGATTTTACAGTCACATTAAATTATCCCGGCTCGGGCTACAAAGCCTTTTATGTTGATTTGAAATACAAAGCTCCGTTTGGAAAAGATTATACCCAAAGTACCCGAATGTTTTTAATGGACAACGAAGTGTTGTATTTAGATAGGGGAGAATAAAATCACACTAATGTCATGTCAATACAAACTTGTCAATTCGACCCCGAGTGCTCGGAGGTCGAAATCTGCTACAATAATGAGATTTTGAAACAAAGCGGCCTGAAGGGCCAACACATTTCAGCCCGGGGCAAAACGACCTGAGGGAGTGTCGCCCTGGGTTTGAATGGAGTAACAAATATCGACCGCGAACCGGCCCGGATTGAAAAACAGCTGTTATCCCGGTCGAAATGTGAATGATTTTATGAATGGGTATTACGCTTGTAAACAGACATATATATTGTTACTTTAAGGAGAAATCTGCAACAATAGTGAGATTATGAAACAAAGCGGCCTGAAGGGCCAACACATTTCAGCCCGGGGCAAAACGACCTGAGGGAGTGTCGCCCTGGGTTTGAGTAAAGTAACAAATATCGACCGCGAACCGGTCCGGATTGAAAAACAGCTGTTATCCCGGTCGAAATATGAATGATTTTATGAATGGGTATTACGCTTGTAAACAGACATATATATTTTTACTTTAAGGAGAAATCTGCAACAATAGTGAGATTATGAAACAAAGCGGCCTGAAGGGCCAACACATTTCAGCCCAGGGCAAAACGACCGGAGGGAGTGTCGCCCTGGATTTGAATGGAGTAACAAATATCGACCGCGAACCGGCCCGGATTGAAAAACAGCAGTTATCCCGGTCGAAATATTTTAATACCTGACATGGTACTCGTACCTTAAGTAGACGTTAATCAGTATGATTTCCTATATACTTTAAATTGATTAAATGAAAAAACTCGGCATCGTTTTAGGCACATATAATCGCCCTCCTGGTAATCTTATACTTCATTTTTACCGGACCAGTGGATGAAACACCCTATTTTGAAAGTGATTATTTCAAAAATACTACCGCACAAATCGATAGCCTGAAAGCCAACTTTGCAACAACAGATGATTCGTTATTTGCCGGATTTGCCAAAGTAAGTATTACGCCTGGGTTAAACAGCCCGGAAGATAATGTTGCCGAAGGTAAATTTACAAAAGTTCCCATGGCAGGTTATGGCGCACGAAAAGGAGCACCGGCAACGGGCATTCACGACAGTATTTTTGTGAAGGCGGTGGCGCTGCAGGAAGGCGGTCAACGAATTGTACTGGTTGGTGCCGATATCCTGATTATGCCGCCAAATATTATCGATTCGGCTAACCAATGCTTTGGCAAAAAAAGGAATTTCCCCGCCCGCAATTGTATTTTTCTGCCACACATTCCCACTCCAGTATAGGCGCGTGGGGACCGGGTTTTGTCGGGGAACAGTTTGCCGGAGAGGAAAACAAAAATGTAGAGAAATGGCTGGTGGGCCAGATTGAAAAAGCAGTGAATACGAGCTGTTGCTAACCTCCGCCCTGCAAAAATTGGAACCGGGAATTTCAAAGCCGGTGAATACACGCGAAACCGGTTAATTGGAAAACTGGGGACCAAAAACGACGATTTCAGCTACATTTTTATTGAACAACGCGGCGGTAAAAAAGCTGTCATCGGTTCATTTGCAGCACATGCTACCACATTAGGCGATAAAAATATGCAAATCAGTTCTGACTACCCGGGTTTCTGGGAACGGAAAATGGAAAAATCAGCCGTGGATTATGCCCTGTTTTTTGCCGGTTCGGTTGGCAGCCAAAGTCCGATAAGTAAAGGCGAAGGATTCGATAAGCCAAAATATATTGGCGAAGCGCTGGCCGACAGTTTACTGCTTAAAATACCGCAAACAGAATTAAATGCAAAACTTCCGTTTTCCACCTTTTCGGTGAAAATACAATTGCCCGAGTATCATTTTCGGCTCACCACCACAAGAAATTTATCCACCGGCCTTACCAAAAAACTGATGCCCTACCCCGACAATGTTTATGTACAGGCGGTAAGAATTGGTAATATGATTTGGATAAGCACTCCGTGTGATTTCAGCGGCGAATATGCACTTCAAATAAAAAATGCATTGCTGGCCAAAGGTTTTAATGCGAACGTCACAAGCTTTAATGGCAGTTACGTGGGATACATTATTCCGGGACGTTATTTTTATCTCGATGAATATGAACCCAAACTGATGGGTTGGTTTGGTCCGAATATGGGCGATTATACCATGGATATTATCCGGCAAATTTCAGGAATTGTTACTCAAAAAGGATCTTAAAATGAAAGTGCTGAAACGAATCCTGAAAATCATAAAATACTTTTTCATCGTAGTTTTAGGAATTCTAATTATTGCCATGCTGATTCTCTTTTCACCTGGATCTGTGGCGGCATGCAGTAACTTATCCGCGACTGGATAAAGAGGTGGCAGAATTGAATGAACTCAGGCACGAACCACGTAAAATCACAAATTTAAATACCTATCGTGGTGTGATGCATGTGCACAGTTATCTGTCGCACGACAGCGAAGGAAAACTAACCGATATTATTCCGGCAGCTAAAGCTGATGGAATCGATTTTATCTTTTTGACTGATCATCCGCGGTACGATTTGGACACTTTTCCGAAGGGTTATCATGGATATTACGATGGTGTTCTGATTGAGCCGGGAAGCGAGAAACAGGGATTCGACACCTGGCCTTTGAATTCAACAGTAATCAACTGGAAATTAAATAAAGATACGGTGGCTAAAAATGTCGTTTTGAACGGTGGAATCGTTTTTTATGCACACACCGAAGAGCCGCACAACTGGAGCAATCCGTGGTACCAGGGAATGGAAATTTACAATTTTCACACCGACACCAAAGACGAATCGCTGGCGCCGCACATTGCCAATTTTGTAGTGAACGGAAATAAATACCGGCGCTGGGCTTTACGCGAGATGTTTAATGAACAAACACCTATTCTCGCTTTATGGGATTCGTTGAACACGCAACGAAAAATTGTAGGCTTTTCTGCCGTTGACACGCACGAAAATCAGAATTTCAGAGCGCGGTATCTGGACGATGGTCGTATTCAATGGATTGGGCCAAATGCAAAACCCATCGATACTGTTAGGGTAACGCTTTGGAACAGTTGGCTTTTTCACGAACCCGATGCGAGCGGCTGGGTTTTCAAATGGATGATTGACACCTATAAAGCTGGCTTCAATTATATTACCAATTACGTGCTGGCAGATACTTTAACCGTTCCGTCGCTGGCCAAAAACATAAAAGCAGGACATTTATATACGGCATTTAAAAGTCTGGGCGATGCCAAAGGTTTTATGTATTATGCACAGGATTCAGGTTCCAATGAAATTGGAATGATGGGCGATTCGGTTCAGATAAACCATGCAAAAAGTTTACACGCCGTTTCTCCCCTGCCGGGACAATTCAGGTTGATTCACGATGGAAAACAGGTGGATATTTCTTCCAAAGACAGTTATGAATATATCTGGAACGGTCCGATTAAAAAGGGAGCTTACCGCATTGAAATCCATGTTCAGATAAACCGAAAATATGTCCCCTGGCTTTATTCAAACCCGATTTATATGTATGAACATTAAAATATTTTTCTGATGAAAACGAAATTAGTTTGTAAAAAAGTACAGATTCCGGCATCCTCGCATATACCCCTAACCCCTAAACGGGAATCTTATCACTGGTGGCACGGAGTTCTCCCCTCCAGGGGAGTCAGAGGGGTGAGTGAAAACGTAATTTTACTTTTCATACCACATTAGTTCTTTTACTATTTTTATTATTCACTGCTTTCACATTCACGCAGGCACAAACGTTTAAAGCTGGTGCTGCTGTCCGCGATATTTCACCTAACCATATCATTCCCATTTCAGGTGGAATGGGTACGCCGGAAATGCCAACTGGTTTTCAGGGGAAATTAACTGCGCGGGCCATGGTTCTTGAAAAAGGAGATACAAAAATTGCCATTGTGGGTGTCGATAACATTGGCTGGCCGGCTTATCTGGGCGACCTTTCAAGAGAAAAAATAAAAGGTATTCCTCCTGAAAATATTATGATTGGCGCTACCCACACGCACAGTGCTCCCGATGCCTATGGTTTTACCGATGAAAACGGGAATACGGGTGCCGATTTGGATTACCTGAAATGGTGTGTAAATCAGATTGCCGACGCCGTTAACGAAGCCGTTGCCAACCTGCAGCCGGCTGCCATAAAAACCATGGTCGGCGAAGCCAAAGGAAAAATTGCCTATAACTACTACGCTCCGAAATTATACGATCATCGGATGGGCGTTATTCAGGCCATTGCCACAACCGGAAAAGACAAAGGCAAACCGATTGTAACGCTGGTAAATTATGCTACTCACCCCGAAATTTTGGGACCAGGCAAAGGACTCATTAGTCCTGATTTATGCGGACCATTATATGACCGGATTGAATCGAAAGTGGGTGGAGTGGCCCTTTTTATAAACAGTGCACAGGGTGGTATGGTTACTGCCGACAACCGCAGACCAAACGGCAAAGAGGCCAACGACTGGAATGAATGTATTCGCATTGGTAACCTGATGGCCGACGAAGCTTTGCGGATAATTACCCCCGTATCAGCCGAAGATAATCCGATGCTGTATTGTACGTCAAAAAAAATCACTTTCCCGGTGGACAACCAGGCAATGCGCTTTGTTTTTAAAAACTCGCCGGTTGCTGCCATGGCTGGTAAAACGCCCGATGATATTTCAACCATCAAAACAAGAATTAATTTGCTGGACATCGGAAAAGCACAGGTGCTTACTATTCCGGGTGAAGCACTGCCCAATATCGGGTTCTACGTAAAACGGCATATGAAAACCAAACAGCCTTTTCTGTTTGGATTAACAAACGATGCTTTCGGTTACATGCTCACCAAAGAAGATTTTAACAGTTTTGAACGATACGATTACGTTTCCCGCACATCGCTGGGCGAAATGACCGGAGAAATTTATGAAAAGGAAGCACTGGAATTGATTAAAGATAGTCCGGCAGCGGAAAAGTAATTATTACAAATACTCCTCAAAAAAATGATCCATTTTTTGTTGCGCGTAATCGTTTACCCGCTGGACCATGTCCATGGCATGCGGCCACAATGGGAAACGATAATATTCGCACGGCACGCCAATTCGGTCGAGGCGGGCTTTTAATGTATCCGACTGACTGGGTGGCAGCAGATTATCCGAAGTTCCCTGCAAGATTAACGTCGGTGGGTTAGTCGCACTTAGGTATTTGGCCGGCGATGCTTCCCAATAAAGTTCCGGCTTTTCGGCATACGGATGTCCAATGAAATCCGTTACCATATACTGCGTTTGTGCATAAGGCGTAGTCATATCCACCGGACCATAAATATCGACAACTGCTTTAACCCTGTGTGTTGGCGTCTTTTCTGCAGCGCGCGGATTTTCCCAACCATAAGCCTGCCAGCATGGCCAAATGAGCCCCGGCAGAGCCGCCAATAACGCAACCCGGGTAGTATCGTAATTATATTTATTTCCGTTTTTGAAAAGCCAGTCTACTGCATCCATCACATCTTCAATAGCAGCCGGGTAAATACTATCTTTCTTTAAACGATATGAAACGGTTGCCGTAACATATCCTTTTTCAGCATAATCCAGCAAGATAAACCAAATAATCCTGGCGATTACCGCTTCGCCAGCCGCCACCATGAATAAATACCAGCAAAGGGGCTTTTTCCTTTAATTCTTTTTGCTTGTAAATATCGAGTTGTAACGACTTTCCATTCACATTTTTGTATTCAATATCTTTAAAAGATTCAATGCTTGCCGGAACTTTCAGGCTCCACTGTCAACAAGTTTCTCCAGTCCAACTCCAATGGCCAGGTAATCGAGCGTTTCGAAATGATAACCAATGGGTGCTTTTTTGGGAAAAAGAAATCCGATAACCCGGGGCGTTACCATCAGCAAACAAAAAACGACAAAAATCCATAAAAGTGTTTTGAGAATGCGTTTTACAATTCCGGTTTTCATTGTTGGCAGTCAGGTTTTAAAGTAAATTCTGAAAAATTACATCTCTTTAAATTCATTCAACATTTCCTGCAGGTTCCGGTGCAGGATTTCTGCTGTTTCAGGCCCCGGCGAATTCTCTTCTCCGTAGGGTGAATCATTCCTGTTGTACGTGAACGGGGCTTTTACATCCCACTGGCTTTTGGGGATAATGTATCCGATTTCATCGTTGGCCAGACCGATGATAAATTTATATTTCCCGTCCATCATTTCGCGGACTGGAGGAATTTCCAGTGGCTGAATTTCATAATCCCGGCCTTCAGGCGCTTCCACTCCGCCATTCACCAGTTCAGGATAAATTTCACCCGGAATGGTAACAAACGATGCAGGTCCGATTTTGAAAACCGCAAGTTCCGAACGCATCTTCATCCAGCCGGTGGTGCCTCTGTCCATTACACCTAAACGCCGTGGCCAGTTTAAATAAATTATTACCAATGGGCAACGAAATTGTCCGCACCAGCAATGAGATTCCGGCAGAATCAATGGTTTCGTCCGGATATTCCATCGCTTTTAGAGCTAGCAGCGAAAGCTGTTTACCCTGGGCTTCCGCTTTTTCAAACGAACCTTCATTATACTCGATTCCGGTAAACGTATCTTTCACGGGCAGGCTGGGATGTGTTGTCATCAATCCCCCAACCGCTCCGTTCATGTAAATACAAACACCGCCAACACCCGGCACCATTAAACTATCGCCGTTGTACACGCCCTTTTCAACACCTTCGCGCACATAATGGGGAAAATCAGACGAAATCAGTAAATTCCTGCTCCAGAGCGTTTCGGCATGATCGGCCCAGGCGACAAGCGTTCCCAAAGTTTTCCCGTTTTCCGTATCGATGGCTTTGATAATCCGTAGTCCGGAATCAAACACTTCCGGTTTTCGCGTGTCTTTTACCAAAGGTATGGCGCCAGTTAAATCTTCGGAGATTTCCAGTTTTGCCGGCCGCAAATTCCGGGCAGCTTCAACCACCGACTTCACTATCTGGTTTTTTACAAAATTTATGTATTCAGCGTCGACACCATTTTTAAAAGGCGACTTTCCCCAAAATCCTATTAAATCGGCAGCTTCATGCGTATGTGTTGATGCAATAACAGTATAAGTGATTCCTGCATCTTCCGGAATCATTTTTCGCGCGTCGATTATGTCGTCGTTCATAAAACCGATGGCATCCAAAATAACAATGGCCAACCGTGTTTTCCCGTCGTCGATTATCATCGTGCGCGCCCAGGTATCGTCATGTATTCCGTTTGCCGGTTTACTGTTGCTGAACCCGGCGATCCAAACAGCATCAAAAATACCGTTTCCGTTATTATCGGTAAATGTATCGCCGTCCTTTGGATTGTATTTTGCATCGCCATTTTTATCGACCCAGCTATCTGAAACTTCAGGAGTGACAGGCACTGCTGCGAAACCCGCTTTTAACGGCGACGAAATTTTGTTGTTGATCTTCATTCCGGCATCATAGTTCGGGTGCCGGTCTTTCAAATGTGCATAAACCCACACTGCGAAAACAACCACCAACAGCAAGAACAGAACACCGGATATTTTAAAAAATGTTTTCATTTTCGCAGTTTTTAATCGATTAGTCCTTTTTTCATTTATTTCCGAAAATAAAAACAATGTAACAAATTATCGTTCAACTATCTTATCCCAATCGTATTAAATTTTAACACAAAAACAGATGCAACAAATTATCATGTTTTTTTAATAAAATTCCCTTAGCAATTGCGTAACGGTTTTTGTTAATTTAGGTCTGAATTAATCTCTTTTATGTGAAACGGTAATTGCAGCAGCACGGAGTGCCGTCGGCAAAAGCACCTTGGAAATTCTGGAAAACCGTAAAGCGGCTGCCCTGAAATTCAGCCAGGCGGTGAAAGACAAATTCGGGAATAAAGGCGAATGGTAAATTTATTGTCATGAATTTTTTCAAAATCCAGGGAATAATTATTTTCATCCTTATACTTTTTGGGTCTGAAAAAGGATTTTCACAGACGATTGATTTGAAAGATGCCCAAATAATATCGCTTTCCGATGGAAAAGTAATTTTCGAGTGGACTTGTGGTGAGGGTGAACGTGGTTCACAGGTTTCGGAGATTTGGCTCGTAAGAAAAAAATCGGAATATTAATAATCAGCTATCAATGACTCATAAGGAATATTCAATTTCTCGTGGAGATTTCGTATCATTTTAAGATTTAATTTTCGACGCCTGCTGAATATTTCCGAAACCCGGCTTTTATATCCAATGACGTTTGCCAAATCTTTTTTAGTCATATTCATCTGTTCCATTCTAAATATAATTGCTTCAATTGGATCAGGGGCATCAATCGGATAATTCTCATCCTCATATTTTTCAATTAAAATAGACAAAACCTCTGCTTCATTCCCTTCTTCTGAATCGACAGGCGCATGAAATATTTCTTCAAGTCTTTTTAATGACTTGTTATAATCTTCTTCTGTTTTTATTGCTCTTATTTTCATCTTTCATGAATTAAATTTTTTCTGCATCCACTTTGTCATATTCATCATGTGTCCCTATAAATCGAATAAACATCCATTGCCTTTCATAATTAATATCAACAATTAACCGGTATTTATTACCACAAATATTAAAAACAGCTCGTCCACTTTTTAAAATACTCACTTTTGCATATTCAGCTTTCAGTTCATTCGGACTCTTCCAATTCGCTTTTGAAGTCTCATTGTACCAACTTTTTAACTGTTGCTCAGAATCAGTATATTTCCCCCAAAATTCGCGAAGTATTTTTTTAGCGATTACTCTCATTTTTAATCTTTGCACCCCAAAGATATATAAAAATTACCAAATTGGTAACAATCATATATATTATCCTGATATTCTTATCAACATTAGGATTATATCAAACAAAATATTTCTGTAAAAAACATAAAATTTGGACTGGCTCATATTTTAATCAGCCACTACTGATTTTATTTATTAACTTTCAAACATTCAATTCCTTTAAATGAATCGGCTAAATATTATTTTGAGGTACTATGAGTTTTGGCTAATTTTATTCCACGCAAAATTCGCAAAATAAAAGGAACGCTAAAATCGCAAAAAAACGAAATGACAGAGAATGATATATCGTACAAAGTTATAGGTGCAGCAATAGAAATACACAAAAGTATTGGACCAGGATTACTGGAGTCTGCATATGAAAATGCTCTTGCTTATGATTTAAAGGAATTAGGATTTAATGTGCGGCAACAAGTTCCAATGCCATTTATTTATAAAGAAGTAAAACAAGAAGTGGGTTACCGGATTGATCTTCTGGTTAACAGTAAAGTGATAATAGAAGTTAAGGCTGTTGAAGCTGTTGCACCTGTGCATTTTGCCCAGTTGCTCACGTATCTAAAACTATCAGGAATAAAACTGGGACTGCTAATAAATTTCAACTCCAAAACTTTAAAGGATAACATTCACCGGGTAGTCAATAATCTTTAAACTTCGCGCTTTTTGCGCAAATAATTTTGCGAGGCTTTGCGTGGAAGATTTTATCAGCACCTTAAAATAATATTTAGTCAATGAGTTTCCGGAATTAAACCAACAAAATCAAACAGCTATGAAAAGAGCAATTATCTGTTTTATCGTCCTGTTGTTTGTCGGGGTAAACGCTGTACACGCACAGGAACAAGCGGTTCAAACACTTCAACCCGGAACATGGTTAAAAAACTGGTTGCTGGTTGGTCCCATTCCTTTGGAAAAGAAAAACGAAACTTCGGGGCAATGGAAACACATTTCGGGGTTTGAAACTGATTTTTTAAAATCGGTTGGAGGAGAAGCAAATCCCAAAATTAAAAAGGGAACCAACGTTAAATTTCGCGGCGGAAAAGCCCGTTGTCTGTTCTACAATTCACCTGATTCGATTGTTAATCTCGACAAAGCCCTTTCCAACGAATCACTGGTTTTGGCCTACGGTTATACTGAAATTGAATCGCCTGAAGACAAGGTAATGATTCTCGGGTTAGGCACCAACGACGGCTGCAGGGTTTGGCTAAATGGCATACAAATTCTGGATGTACCTACGGAACGCGGTTTATCTGTTGACGATGATCTGATTCCTGTTTCCCTGAAAAAAGGCAAAAACACACTGTTAATTAAAGGTGGAAGAACGCGGCGGATCCTGGGGATTTTGTGCCCGACTGCTTCCTTTTTCAGTTTCAAAATTAAAGGTCGCCGGGAAAATTGTTTTCTGTTACTCCGAAAAACGACGGTACTTTTCAACTCAAAGCCTCCTATGCTGAAAACGTTTTAAATCAGTTTGTTGACAATACGGAATTTGAACTCTATTCGGATGATGGAGAATTGGTAACCAAAGGAACACGCGAAAGTAATTTTACTGCGCCCATTCAGCTTCCATCTAAAAAATATCTGGGCTATTTGCTAAAAATGAAAACCATGCTGAAAACCGGTGACGAGATTGCACAAACCATCCCGTTTAATGCCGGAAAACGAAAAGTTTATACCCTTTTTTCTGATGGCTCTTCTGATTACCGGATTATGATTGCAAGCGATGCTTCGGAATCTGAAAAATGGGCTGCCAGTGAATTGCAGCATTGGATTCAGGAAGTTGGCGGTGTAAAATCCCGATTGAAACATTGAATTCATACCTACACCGGACCTAAAATTTTGGTGGGTTTTAATGAACTTACTGCACAAAAAACCGGCGCTGAAAAACCGGAAGCCGGAGATGAATCATATCACTATTTCAACGATGGAGCCGATATTGTCATTTATGGCGGAAGCGAACGCGGAACCATGTACGGGGTAATGTCGTTCCTTGAAAATGAACTGGGTTGCCGGTGGTATACTCCTTCGGTGAGTGTGGCGCCTCAAAAAAAGGAGTTTACTTTTGAACGGCTAAACCATACTGAAAAACCGGGCGTCAGGGTTCGCAACGATTTTTATTTTGAAGCATTCGACCCCATTTGGGCAGCCCGGAATAAAATGAACGGAACATTGAGTTTTGATACCATTCATCCACAGCCCGGTGGAACTGAAAATTACTGGTCGGTGCACACCTTTTACCGGTTTATGCCGCCCGAAGAATTTTACAAAGACCACCCGGAATATTACAGTTTAATCGACGGAAAACGGGTTTACGATCGCGCCCAGCTTTGCCTCACCAACCCGGATGTATTGAAAATTGTAACCGAAAGGCTCAAAAAAACCATGCGCGAAAATCCGGATTACCTCATTTATTCGGTTTCGCAAAACGACTGGAGAAATCCGTGCCAGTGCGAAAAATGCCAGGCAATTGCGCAAAAAGAAGGTAGCGAATCGGGGCCAATCATCTGGTTTGTGAACCAGGTGGCCGAAGCCATCGAAAAGGAGTTCCCGGATAAATTTGTGGGAACACTCGCTTACCAGTACACCCGCACACCTCCGCAAGTACATCAAGCCACGAAAAAATGTGGTTGTCAGGCTGTGTAGTATTGAATGTTGCTTTGCGCACGATTTCCAAACTTGTCCTGAAAACCAATCTTTTCTCAATGATCTGAAAGAATGGGCAGCCATTTCGCCGCAGCTTTATATCTGGGATTACGTGGTGAATTTCAGTCACTATATTATGCCGTACCCGAATTTCAAAGTGCTTCAGCCCAACATAAAAACGCTGCGCGACAACAAGGCCATCGGCATTATGGAGCAGGCAGCCTATCAAAGTCGCGGTGGCGAATTTGCCGAACTTCGTGCCTACCTGATTTCTAAATTATTGTGGAACCCGGAATGCGATGTTCAAAAAGTCATCGACGATTTTATGTATGGTTATTACGGCCGCGCCGGCCAATATGTGCGGGACTATTTCGATTATCTGCAAAACAGGGTCACACCCGAAACACACATCCATTTGGGGCTTTCGCCCGACGATGTACTTTTTTCAGGCAGTTTTGTAAGCGATGCTGAACGTATTTTCCATAATGCCGAAAAAGTAGCTGACAACACCGAAATCCTTCACCGGGTTGAAATGGCCGAACTTCCGGTACTTTACCTGAAATGCAGGCAAAGCCCGGAACTGGCGGTTTACGACGGTACGTATGCAAAGTTTAATCGCATTGTTCAACGCGAAGGAATTACCCATTACGCCGAATCCGGTGAAAGAAACAAAACTGAATTTCACCAGCGAATGGAAAGTTTTCTAAATGAAATAGGGAAGTAAATCTGTTAATACATAAATAAGTGCGGGGCTTTTGTCACAGGTATTCATTCGGAGCCTGGTCCAACATCATTCAACAATTTCACGATAATTGGTTTGAATGTTATAAATTAACCCACTTCAGAATCAAAATGAATACTTCCAGCGGTTAGCCAACATTACCAGCGACAACATTACGGGAACTTCAACCAGCACACCTACTACAGTAACCAACGCTGCCGGTGATTGTAATCCAAACAAGGAAATAGCTACAGCTACTGCAAGTTCAAAGAAGTTGCTGGCACCAATCATCGCCGCAGGTGAAATAATGTTATGCGGTAGTTTCAGTTTGCGTCCGGCAATCCAGGCGACAAAAAAGATAAAGTACGTTTGAATGACCAACGGAACAGCAACGAGTAAAATAATCAGCGGATTGTTTGTGATGTTCTTTCCCTGAAAAGCAAACAGTAAAATTAAAGTGACCAGCAGTGCGATAATGGAAACCGGTTTAAATTTGGGTAAAAACTCATTTTTAAACCACTTTTCACCTTTCTGACGAATCAGGATTTTATGTGTAATATAACCGGCTGCAAGCGGTATGACAACAAAAATAACCACACTTGCCACTAAAGTGCCGTATGGAATTTGTATGTTTGTAATCCCCAGCAACAATCCAACAACCGGCACAAATGCAACAAGAATAATCAGGTCGTTTACCGAAACCTGTACAAGGGTATAATTCGGATCACCATCGGTTAAATAACTCCAAACAAAAACCATTGCAGTACAAGGCGCAGCTCCCAGTAAAATTGCTCCGGCAATATATTCCCCTGCAAGTTCGGGCGAAATAAATGCAGAGTAAATCTTTGTAAAGAATACCCAGGCAAAAAATGCCATTGTAAATGGTTTTATCAGCCAGTTAACAACCAGGGTCAGCAGCAATCCTTTAGGTTTTTTACCCACATTTTTAATGCTCGAAAAATCAACCTGCAACATCATTGGATAAATCATCAGCCAAACCAATACTGCCACCGGAATATTAACTTTAAATAACTCCAGAGTACTCAGCAACTGAATTTTGTCGCCTGCAAAGTATCCAATTGATATTCCGGCGCCAATGCAAAGCGCAACCCAAAGCGTCAGGTATTTTTCAAAAAAACCGATTCGTTTTTTTGTTTCGCTCATATCATTATTTGTTTGCTGTTACGGTAATACTGAAAATTCCGGCTCCCGATTTTTTGTATTGCTTCAACTCCTTTTCAGAAAGATAATTCATCAAAACCGAATCAGGCACAGGAGTAGGTTTTTCTTTATGAACAATAATTCCTGCAAATCCCTGCTGCCGGATGATTTCAAGGTAATCATCTTTTTGCAGCGCTCCTGAAACACATCCTGCGTACATTTCGGAAGCTTCCTGAATGCCGGCCGGCAATTCACCTTTTAAAACCACATCGGAAATACAAAAATGACCACCAGGTTTCAGCACCCGGTAAATTTCAGCAAATGCCTTTTGTTTATCCGGAACGAGATTCAGTACACAATTGCTGATAACAACATCAAAAGTATTGTCCGGCAATGGCATATTATCAATATCACCAGATACAAATTCAATATTTTTAAACCCTGTTTTCTGCAGGTTTTTATTTGCCTTTTCAAGCATCTCTTGCGAAAAATCGAGGCCGGTAACCGTTCCGTTTTCTCCCACTATTGACCGGGCAACAAAACAGTCGTTGCCTGCGCCGCTGCCTAAATCCAGGACATTGTCGCCTTCTTTTATCCCGGCAAATTCGGTAGGAACACCGCACCCCAATCCTAAATCAGCATCCGGATTATATCCGGCCAGATTTTTATAATCGTCGCCAATCATGCTGAATTCAACATCGCCGCAACAAACGGTGCCCCCGCAACAGGAGGTTGGTGCCATAATGATGCTTTGCCGGGCAATTTCACCATATTTCTCTTTTACAACCTGTTTAATATTTTCTGCTTTCATACCAATTCCGTTTTTATTTCTTCATTGTACAATTTGAAAAATGCATTTTTAATCTCATCCCTGACCCTGTAATATTCACTTTGAATAAACTCCGGAGTGCCGGTTGCATGAGAAGGATCGTCGAACCCAATGTGTAACCTGTGTTTTACCTTTCCCAAAAAAGCAGGACAGTTTTCATTGGCGCCGCCGCAAACCGTAATCACATAATCCCATTCTTCTCCCAGATAATTCTCAACCGGGTCGGATGTATGGTGGCTGATATCAATACCAACTTCCTGCATCACCTCCACTGCTTTGTGGTTTAACTTTCCGGAAGCTTCGGTTCCTGCAGAATAAACTTCCAGGTTTTTATCGAACGACTTCAAAAAACCGTGTGCCATCTGACTGCGGCAACTGTTTCCTGTACATAAAATCAATATTTTCATACTATTCACATGTATAATTTTCTATTTCTATACTTCCCAAAAAGGATTGAACTGCCAGTTTCAGCTCCTTTATTTTGTCAGGATTAAGGCAGTAATTGGTTTTTACACCATCGATATGTCCCTGAATGAATCCAGCGTTTTTTAATTCCTTTAAATGCTGGTTTACTGTGGTGCGCCCCAGCGGCAATTCATCGGAAATGTTGCCGGTAATACACGACGGTGTTTCGGCAAGAAACTGCAAAATGCGCAGCCGGGCAGGATGTGCCAGTGCTTTAAAAAGCAATGCTTTTTCTGCCAGTGCAGTATCAAATAATTCTGTTTTTGATTGTACCATTTCACTTTTATTTTGACGCAAATATACGTCAAATATTTAAAACAACGTATGTATACGTCAATAAAAAATGCAGGTTTAATGAATGTACAATTAAATACAACCACGAATGTGGTTAAATGATAATGTTGATACCTGTTATTTCCTGTTCAACCCCCATTCAGGGGTTGCCGCTGCGATGGGCATATGTTACCACAGGTTGCATCTGCGGTTATTCACATTGAACGGATTTCATCCGTTATTCCAGAATTGATTCATTCAAATATCCCAAAAATCGCATCGCGATTGAATGTGAATAGCAATATATGAAATGCATGGTTAAAGAATGCACAATCTTTTTTTATGGTTTGATTTTCCCAAACAACCCCATCAGTTTTACATTCAGAATATTTTTGATTTCCCCTTCATTTTCGTCGATGGGTTTCACCGGAATTAAATCCATCACCTGAGCAGGAGTTAATCCTGATTTGTAATACAGTTTCAATGCTTTTCTCATTGTCGAAGAAACAGCTTTTTGAGCTTCATCAGCCGAAAGTCCGGTTTCGAGCGCAATATTTTCCACTTCCTGCCACTGGAACCAGAAATATGTGGGCAGCATGGCTGAAACAATGGCGTAACTTTCGAGTTTTGATTCCTCCGTTTCGAAAGTTTTACCCAGTTTTTGCAATAGTTTCAGAACCCGTTTCTTCTCTTTTGAATTAAAATCTCCGGAAAAGGTTACCGGGTTAAATCCTTCATTGATATATGAAGTGGCATTGGGAATCATCCGTACGAGCTTTTTTGAAGACAGTAACGACGCCATTTTATCGAGTGAGATTTTTGGCGCCAGCGAAATAACAATGGTAGCTTCTGTTACAACATCTTTAATTGCCTGCAATATTTCCATTACTACTGGTGGGTGTACGGCAACAAATACCAGTTTTTGCTTTGCGGCATCGGCAGCAGAACCGGCAGCTGTGATTCCGGGAAAATCGGTTTGCAAAGCTTTGAATGTTTCTGCATTGGGTTCAAATACCTTTACATTTTCGGGCAACGCTTTTTTGTTGGAAAGACCCCGGAGAATAATTCGTGTAATCCTTCCCCCGCCAATAAAACCAATTGATTTTGATTTCATAATTTAATTTTTTGTTTATTTAACTCCCTTTTGTTTCAATACTTTTACGAGTTCTTCTTCAGGAAAATAGCCCGTGTGGCGGGCAAATTCCTTCCCGTTTTCATCCAGAAACACCTGCGTTGGAATGGCTTCAATTCCATATTTTGTTGCAAATGGTTTTCCTTCGGGTGTCCACACATCGTAAAAAACCACCTTCACCTGTTTTCCGTATTTTTCTTCAACCGATTTCATAACAGGCTGCATTTTCTTACAGGGAATGCAGCGTACTGAACCCAATTCAATAAAGGTTACTTTATATGCTATAGTTTCTTTCGCTGGTATTTGTTTTTGAGCAAAACTGTCAGAAATAAATGCTGTTACAAGAAATGCAATAAGGGATATTTGAATAACAATTTTTGATTTCATCTGATTAATTATTTTTGATTTTAATTGTGCTGAAATTATTTCATCCATTTATAATGTACATCACCGAAAACACGGTGCCCCATCGATTTGGTATGGCACGATTCACAGCTCATTTTAACAGCGGCATTGTGTACTTTACCGGTATTGCCGTGGCATGTAATACAAGTGCTTACTGTTTCATCTGTATTAAGGTTGGTTGTGTAGGTGTGGGTAAAAATTTCGTTGAGCGAAGTGGTAATCTTTCCAGCCACATCAGCGGTTAACCTCCTGCATCTTTCCTTACGCTCGTTACTATCGACAGCAAATCCGGCTGTTTTGCACCAGTTTGTATTTGATGCGTGGCACAAAACTGAATTCGATATACTTTTGGCCGTTAAAAAATTAACATCTTGATTTTGCGGAACAAACGACGGCAAAGGTTCTTTTTCGTACCACCGAAATAAATCGGTTATCATTTTATCCTGAACATTTTTATCGGAAATGAGCAAACCAATCAATGCGGCCGCTCCGTTTAATGTTCCGCATACTGAGCCATAACCGCCAACGCCGCCATGCCCGTATTTAAACATGTGAAACGGGAATGATGGGTAAGGCCCGCCAATTTTTTCTGCCAATTGCGACATTACGCTTTTTACCGTAGCATACATACAACTTCCTTCACTGTAAAAGGCATAAGCCAGTTCGGCAGTTCCGGCAGGATCGAGAAGGGCATAATTCCAGTTTCCTTCCGTCGGGTTGTAATCCAATTTGTGAGGTTCGTTGTCAAATTCAACTTTGGGCTTAAATGCATTTGTTAATGTTAAAAAACCGGCTCCACTTCCAACAATCACACCGGCAGCTATTTTCATTAAATTTCGTCTGTTCATTTTTTTATATTGTTAGTTTTTTTCTCCATTCAACCAACCTGAAATTTCCCTTTGGCTGCAATCGGGTATGTTTTCATTTTAATGTTAACTTAAGCCAAGCTGTAATTAATATCAGCTACATGAAGTTCAAGTAGTTAAATATAAAACCTACCAATACAATTCCCACAGCCACAATTCCGATAAAAACCGTTATCAACTGCCATTTCAATACTTTCTTCAAAATGATGATTTCGGGGAGCGATAAGGCGATTACAGACATCATGAAAGCAAGGGCAGTCCCTAGAGAAACGCCTTTTTCAATCAGCACACTTACAATTGGGATAATTCCGGCTGCATTGGAATACATAGGAATACCCATCAGAATTGCCAGCGGAACACCATACCAGTTTTCTTTTCCCAACAGTGAACCTAAAAAATCCTCCGGAACATATCCATGAGCTCCGGCACCAACTGCAATACCTATAATAATGTAAATCCATATTTTACCGACGATTTCCTTCACCGCTTCGTAACCTGCCTTAATCCGGTCGGAAAAAGGAAGCCGGGTTTCTGTATTTTGCTGATGGTTTGCCTTAACCGTATAAACCCATTCAGCCACATACTTTTCCAACCCAAGTTTTCCGATAAGCCAACCAGAACCTATTGCGATGGCAAGTCCGGTTACCACATAAATTAAGGCCACTTTCCATCCAAAAAGGCCAATCAGCAATACAAGGGCAACTTCGTTAATCATGGGGGCGGCAATCAGAAATGAAAAAGTGACCCCCAGAGGAACACCGGCTTCTACAAATCCCAGAAACAAAGGAATGGCAGAGCACGAACAAAACGGCGTAACAATTCCCAGAACAGAAGCCAGAATATTTCCGGTGAATAAAGATTTACCTTCAAGGATATTTCTGGTTTTCTCAGGTGTAAACCAGGTGCGTAAAATACCTACCCCAAAGATGATAAGTATAAGTAACAACATGACCTTGGGAACTTCGAAAATAAAAAAGCGCATGGTTTCAGTAAGGTGTTTTCCAGGGGCCATTCCAACCAGATCGTCAATTACAAAATCTGCCAAAGGCTGGAGATTCAGGTAAATAATTATCCAGACTGGCAGAAGTATAACCGGAACAATCCAGCCATACACGTTTCGGTTCAATGTAATAACTTTTTCTATCATCACCTTTCTTCTGTTCTTTGTTCGTAAAAAAACGAATCCATCATTTAAAATTTTTTAGAAATAAACCGTAACGATATAATAAATCCCCACCACAATAAATACTACTGAAATTATTCTCCGAAACCATATTTCAAAGGTTTTTAGCTTGTTATAAACTGTTCCAACTCCAGATACTGTATAGGCAATCAGCCAGGCAAAAATGATTACAGGAATTCCCGTAGCAACAGCAAATACAACTGGCAGATAAAGCCCCGAAGCACTGCTTACCGTCATTGGAAGCAACATGCCGAAATATAGCACACCGCTATACGGGCAAAATGCCAGCGCAAACAGTATTCCCAACAACAAAACATCCCAAAAATTTTTAGTTCCTTTCTTCTCGAATCGTTGCGTGAGTTTTCCCAGGCCGGGGAAGCTGATTTTTAAGATATCAAGCATAAACAATCCGATAACAATCAGCAATGGTCCAATGATTTTTTCACCATATCGCTGAAAAATACCGGATACGGCAAACTGGTCAGCTCCCAGAAAAATAATAAATGCGAGCAGTGTATATGAAATCGCCCTTCCTGAAGTATATACAAGTCCGTTATAGAAAACCCGGTTCCTGTTTTCTATGTCTTTACCGATGAAACCAATGGCCGTTATATTGGTTGCCAGCGGACAGGGGCTAATGGCGGTCATCAGCCCAAGTACCAGTGCCGTCATAAAAGGGAATGAACTGTTTTCGAGCATTCCCGTTAAAAATTCCTGCATACTACAAAAGAGGTTTTATTTTCTCTTCTATTATTTTTCTGAATTTATCAGGATTAGTTTGTGCATACAAAAATCCTTCGTTGGTGAGGTTGATTTTTTTATCACCTTTCACCACCAGCAAGGTTTGACTGTTAACTCCCAGTTCTTTGCCTTTGGCTTCTCCCTCTTTTTCATCCAGGTTTACTGCTGCAAATTTTACATCATCTCCAAAAAGCAGTTTTACGTCCAGTTGTGCTTCAGATTCCACAGCACGGCAGGTTTCGCAGCGTGTATTAAAATGAAAATAATAAACTTCGATTTCGTCGGTGCCTGTTTTCTGAGCCTGTGATGTTTCCAGCGATTGCGCCCTTAAGCCCAAACCTAACAACAGCGAAAAAAACACAGTCAATAAGGTAGTGTTGATTTTTGTTTTCATAATGCCATTCTGTTTATTGGGTTAAAATACTTTTCAGTTCCTTTTCGTTGGGAACCCTTCCGCTTAAAACTACTTTACCATTAATGACCAATGCGGGTGTGTGCATTACCCCATACTGCATAATCTGCATTATATCTTCCACTTTACTTACTTCGGCTTCAATGTTTAATACAGAAAGCGAATTAATTACTGCTTTTTCCAGCGCTTTGCATTTCGGGCATCCTGTGCCTAAAACTTTAATGTCCATTTTTATAACTTTTAAATTTTTGTAATCCATATTATTTGTTTTGTTCGGTGTTCGCAAAATAACGAACAATATTTTCAAATTTTTTAGATTTTCAGGAACTCTGAGAACAATTCACGTGCTTCGTCCCAGTTTTTTTTGTTGATGCAGTATTTGATTTTGGGCAATTCTGTTTCGCCCTGTATTAATCCTGCTTCTTTTAATTCTTTCAGGTGCTGGGATAAAGTTGATTTGGCAATCGGTAATTCATCGCTCAAATCGCCACTGTAACAGCAACTTTGATTTGAAAGCAACCCTAAAACATACATTCTTACCGGATGCCCCATTGCTTTGGCATACCGGGCTGCTTTTTTCTGTTTTTCAGTAATTACTTTTTCAATAATCATATCACGTTCGTAAAATACCGAACAAAGATATAAAACTTTATTCTGTTTTGAATAAAACAGGATTAAAATTTACACACAGGCTGAATCTTTGTAGCACGAAATAACTGATATTTATTATTTTTCAATTATGGTAAAAAATAACATTCGTTTCCTAAGCGTTGAATTCAGTGAAACTTAAATTTTATTCTTCGTCGTTATTTTTCATGAAATCTCTGCGGGCATCATCTACATCATCTATTTCCGGTCCTTGTTCAATTTTTGTCCAGTCGATGGTTTTGTGGTATTTTTTCATCGAAAGTTCTGCATCATACATCCGTTCATCATGACGTTCGAGTGTGTATGGAGTATAATCCGGTTTATCAGTAAAAAAGTCCTGTAATAACGATGCGGTTAAATCGAAATGATTCACATAAGGCACATTCAAAATATTGTAAATGGTTTTCAGAATGGCGCCAAAGTTGGCGTGGGTATGCGAAACATATCCGTGTTTTACATACGGACCGGCCATCAACAGAATAGAGCGGTGGGCATCCACATGGTCTACCCCACCCTGCGGATCATCTTCTGTAATAATAACCAGCATATTTTTCCAGTATTTTGTGCGGGACAGAAAATGCAATACGCGGCCCACAGCCAAATCATTGTCAACCATGTACGATTGCCGGTACGGATATCCCTGTTCCGGGTCTGGGCTGGTTCCATGATCATTCGGAATCATCATGGTTACCAAAGGTGGCATTTCATCGTTGCTGTCAATCCACAATTTTTTGAATTCCTTTTCAAACTGATCCATCCGGTATTGGTCGGGGATATTCATGTTAAAGCCGGCATAGTTATGACTGGTTCTGTAGAACAATGCTTTTTGCATGGGAACCATTACACCATGGGCAGCCCCCGTATTTACATCGTACCATTCTTCGCGCTGATGTCCGCTTTCATTGCCTTGTCCGAAATTGTAAAAATCTATGTGCTGCCGGTCGAGTGCTTCCCACATTCCGCCAATTTCAGCATAATCTTCCGGATCGACGCTGCCGATTGTACTGGGAAACCTGCGCCCTTCGGCTTTGGAAAATGGCATGGCAGTTTTGCTCGTTGCGGCGTTTGATTCCACCCATTCATTGGGAATCACCCCCACCAGCCAGTGGTGGCCATGTACCGATGCATCGCTGTCGCAATAGTAATTATCGGAATAAGCAAACTGTCGGGCAGCTTTAATATGGTTCGGCGAAATCCGTAAATCCGGAAACTGTGCTTTCATGGAATCGGGCAATGTGTAGGTGTTGTTAATACCATACCTGGCCAGGGTACTGTCGCCTATTCCTCCTTTCAATTGCCCCAACACCTCATCGTAAGTTCGGTTTTCTTTGGTAATGTATACGATGTGTTTTATCGGGCTTTGGCGTAATCCGGGCAGCGGTGGAAGCGGATTTCTCCCGTCATCCTCAACCGTTGTTTCAATAAAAGTATTGTCAACACATTCTTTGGTGTAGTTGGCCAGTTCAATATCGGTGGGCATTTTTACTTTCTGAAAACTTCCCAATTGAATACTACTGACGGAATTTCCCTGTACCGGCGCTACAAAACCAACGCCGCCATTTGGGCCAGCTCCCCAGCCGCGGCAGGTAATTATGTAAATATATTTATCGTCATCCGACAATTCCACACGGGTTGGTCCCCAGCCGGAAGGAATCAATCCTTTGGTAGTTCGGGAAGGAATATCAATTACTGCTACGGCATTAAATCCCAGAAGCGCCACATACAATGTTTTTTCATCTTTGCTCATGGCAATTCCAAACGGCAGCAACCCTCGTACTTTATCAATCCGTTTATCTACCTGAATGGGAATGTGACCTACAATTTTCTGTGTTTTATAATCGATGATGGCAATGTTGTCGTTGGTGGCATTGGTTACATAGGCAAACTCTTTTCCCACGGCAATAGAATTCGGGCTTGCTCCTCCCACAACTTCAGCATCTTCTACGGTTTCGCCAATTAAATAGCCGGTTTTGAATTTGCTGATCACCTTATTTTTTTCCAGATCAATGGTAAATACACTCATTGCATCCGGGATTATTCGGACTTCCCAGCCCCGGAATTTGTTTGCCTTCCACCAATGTTCCTTCCCGCGATTCGTGCGTATTTTCGCCATACGGATGATGGGAAATCATTAAAGCATCATAAGTTTCAGGAGTGGCGCCTTTAATCAGCGGGTACGAATACACTCCCACATTGGCCACAAAAGCCTGCTTTTTATCAGCACTCAATGCAACTCCAAATGGTTGGCGCCCTACTTTAATGGAAGCCGTTATTTTTTTAGTGGCCAAATCAATACGAACCAATCTGAAGTTCGCCCGGTCGAGCACCAGTAATTCATTTTTATCGGAATTGTACATCAAATCAGAAGTAAAACTATCCTGATAATCTTCACCGTTTACTTTTCCGTTCAACGAAATGGAATCAACCTTTACCAGATTATCGGTGTCATAAATTACCACATCACCTTTGTCGCCACCACTCAGGTATACATCTTTCGAATTGGTTGCAAAGGCTACACCCAGAAAAGAACCTTCGGTAAGCGGAGATGGAATTTTTTTATCATAACCCGGGATTCTTTGCGCATTTAAATCAACCAGATTTATAATGGTAATTACACCATTATGCAGGGTTACTGCCTTTTTTCCATCGGGTGAAATTGCCATTCCGTACGGATCGTTGGTAATCGGAATTACATCGCCGGCCATGGTGACATACCGGCCACTTGGAAGTATGGTGACACCGCTTTTATCAATTTTACAATACTGATCCTTACCGGGTACCTGCAACACTTTTACCATCCTCTCCGAGTTGTTACAACTGGCAAACGATACGATAAATGCCAATAATAAAAGAAATTTCAAATTCATAATTATTTGTGATTAATTCATATTTTGTTAAAATGGACCACCAATTTTTAAAGTTCATATTTGAATCTGCTCCGAAAAGTCTTAGTTCATTGATTTTCAACTTCTTTACCCCTGACCCCTAAAGGTTAACTTGCTGAAAATCAATGAACTCTTCAAAGTCCCCTTCAGGGGATTTAGCGGTTTTTGACTTTTCGGAGTGGACTCATATTTCAAAACAAACAGAAGTATAACAATTATTCAAAACTACATATTTAGCCAGCAAGAACCAGTTTCCACACCCAGTCGACCAGCGTGTGGGTAAGTATGGCTGCCAGTAAATTGTCGCCACTTTTTTTGTACGCCCACGCGTAACCAAGCCCTGCGATTGTAGCCAAAGAAACGTAAGTAATTTGCATAGGCAAGGTGCTTACATTGTTCCAGTGCATCAATCCGAAAGCCAGTGAAGACACCACCACCGGCACCCATTTTTTGGAAGATACTTTTTCAAGTCCCCGCAAAAGCAAGCCTCTGAAAAACAACTCCTCGGGCAAGGCAACCGTAAGAAAAAGCCCAATAAAATGAGCGGCAAGTTTTGGTACATCGAAGGTTTGAGGAACAGCAAAAGTCAGGAACGCTGTAATTAATCCGGGAGGAATAACCAGCACCATGATTCCCAGTAAGGCAACCAATGCGATATACAAATCCTTCAAATTGGGCACCAAACGATAACCAATTTCAGCATTTCGATATCCGGACCAGCCAATTATCGCAATAACAGAAATGGCCATCGACCACCAGGTATAACCAACCAGCGGATGCATTTCGGTTGACCACCGGAGATCAAAGGGTATCCATAGCAAAATCCAGAGGGCCAGATCTGTCCAGGTCAATTGAAAAGTTTCACTTTTAAGTCGTTTTAGTGAGCCAAACACTGCCAAAACAATAAAAGCAAAAATGACAGTAAAATAGGGGTCAAACGAAAATGTCAAAATCCCAGGAATGGCAAATAAGAATGTTACTCCTCCTGCCGTATAATAAATCGAATTTTTATCCTTCTGAAGCCAAATGTTAAATTGTTGCGATGCTTTTGGAGAACCCAAAGCTAGCATCAAGCCCAAAAGAGGTGAAACACTTACAACCATTGAACTCGATGCGATTAATGAATTACCGGAACCGGCGCCTGCCAGGCCATAAATTAATGCAGCGCCAAACAAAGTCCAAATCAACCAAAGGATAAAAAACCTGTTTTTCATGATTTATGTTTTTAGTCATCCGTCGAACTGCTCCATATCAACGGATAGACCATATTCAGTATCACGGTCCCCTTTTTACCGTTCGCGTGGAACATCTCATAAGCATTTTTGTTGAGGTTGTGTGTATGATTACAAATTCACCGCCTCGCCTGTTTTTGCCGACCGGTAAGCTGCATCCACAATTTCGAGGATGACCTGACCTTCGGCCAATCCGGGAACAGGCTGTTTTCTTTCGCGGATACATTCCACAAAATGTTTCATCTGACGGGTGTACATTCCCTGTTCACAATGTTCTGTCCGCGCCGGAAGTTTCGGCTCAATGCGGACGGGCACACCGCCTGTTTTCAGTTTTCAGAAAAGTAGGAAATACACTGGCATATCCTTCGGTTCCGAACAAACCTGTTCCTGCCTCCGGGCCATCCGTATGCGGCTGCCACCATCCACTTTCTATGATGGATTCTGTGCCGTTATCCCACGAAATCATTACAATGCCGGAATCATCCACATCGTAATCGCCGTAAAAGGTTCCGATTTTTGCGTACACTTTTGTGGGTTGCGGATCGCCAATCAGATATCGTGTTGTATCGATAGCATGCACGCCCATATCGGCAAGTGCACCACCGCCCGCCAGTTCTTTTTGGGCAAACCATCCGGCAGGTCCCCAGTTTTCATGAATACCGTAACTTTTGGTTTTTACAATTCTCCCCAGCTTGCCTTCATCCAGGATTTTCTTCACATAATTCACGTCGGTATCAAAACGCCACATGTGCCCAACCATCACAACACGGTTATTGGCCTCAGCAATTTCAGTGATATGAAGGCCTTCGGCAGCACTCACTGCCATCGGTTTTTCGAGGAATACATCTTTTCCGTTTTTCAGGAATTCGATAGCTAAAGGTGCATGAAATTTATTGGGAGTTGAAATAACTACTGCATCGACATCGCTCCGTTCCGCCAGCGAAATTGCATCAACCGTTGCTTCTTTAATTCCGTATAAACGGGAGAATTTTTGCGCCGACTCCAAAGTGCGTGCAGCTATTGCAGAGATTTCCACACCGGAAATTTCCAGCAAAGCGCGGGCATGATAATGTGCGATGTAACCGGCTCCGATTAAAGCCACTTTTATAGGTTCCATATTAAAGTTCTTCCGCGTTGTCGTAAATCTTTTGAATGGCAGTGCCAATCAAATCCATATCGTCTTTTGTTCCCAGCAATATTTTATGATGGATACAAACCGATTCTTCGCTGTAAACCCGCTCGCAAACCGGCAATTTAAAACGTGCCGGATCGATTTCTTTCCAGTATTTATCGTTGATTTTATGACGGGCCGGTTTGGTATGGGGGGCATACAGCGAACATTTATTCAGCGGTTCGTAACTCGCTGTTGCCAGAATTCCGATTTCAGCCGTTAATGCTTCCCTGAATTTTTCAACCGGTAATCCTTTGAATTCCTCTTTGTTGTACCGAAAAGCAAAGTTGAAATAAGCTTCTTTGGTTTCCCGCCCGTCGCGTTTCATTGCCCGGACGCCCGGTAAATTTCCAAGAAGGGAATTCAGGTAAATCCCATTTTCGTCCCTCGTATTATTTTGCCCGGGCAAACGTTTTAGCCCTTCCACCAAAATAGCGGCCTGAAACTCGGTAATCCGGTAGTTTCCCGACTGCAGAAAATTGCCTTCGTCGCCATAAACGCCAGCGCCTTTATCCACGTCCGTTCCCATGGTTTCCGGGCGGCGACCGCAATTCCGCAACGCATCCAAACGTTCGGCAAGTTCAAAACTGTTTGTGGTAAGTATGCCGCCTTCGCCTGCGGTCAGATGTTTCGATAACTGGAAACTAAAACAACCGATATTACCGATACTTCCGGCTTTTTTCCCCTTCCATTCGCCGCCGTGTTTGTGGGCGCAATCTTCAATCACAGCCAGATTATAATTTTTAGCCAGTCGCATAATCTCATCCATATCGCAGAAACTGCCGTACAAATGGACTGGAATAATCGCCGCTGTCCGGGGTGTGATGGCTTTTTCGATTGCCTCCGGATTAATACACCAGGTATCCTCGCAAACATCAACCAAAACCGGTGTGGCATTTACATCAATAACCGTAGCTGCTGTTGCCTGCCAGGTAAGTCCGGGCAGAATAACCTCATCCCCCACTCCAACACCGCACGCTTCAAGCGCCAACTGCAAAACAACTGTTCCGTTTGCCGCTGAAACCGCATATTTTACCCCTGTAAATTCTGCAAAGTTCTTATTGAATTCCGTTTCTTTTGGTCCGTTGTACGACCATACACCGCTGTGTAAAACATCCAGCAAAGCTTTTTCGTCCTTTTCATCCCAAACCGGCCATTTCGGCCACGGATTGATTTTGGGATCACGCACCGGCGTTCCACCAAGTACCGCTAATGTTTTCATAATTAAACGATTTTGAATTTGTTTATGCAATTGATTATCGACACACGTTTCAGGTTGTTTTTCTTGAGAATAATTCTTTCAGGCTAACCGTTTTGTTGTTTACCAGTGGTTTTGCCCAGAAGCTGATACTGAGAATATAACCAAGCGTAACAAAAATCAGCAACATTCCCACCCGGAGCGAGGCAATATCGCTAATGGCGCCAATTAATATCTGGACGATGGCGCCTCCGGCAATACCTGTCATTAATATTCCGGCAAACGAACCGTGGTGTTTATCCACCGAATTTAATCCCAGTGAAATAACTACCGGGTACATCACCGACAGAAAGAAACCGGATACAGGCAACGCCCATAAAGAAATTCCGGCACTGCCAAATAAGCCTGCAGCCACGCAAATAATGGCTAAAATTGTAAACCACCGCAGGACATGTTTGCTGTCGAACAATTTCATCAGAACAAGGCCCAGAATCCCTCCAACCGTCATTAATCCCCAGAAATAGGAAACGGCATCGGCGCCTGCCAGGTCGGGATTAATGCCGTGGTAGATTTGCTCAAAAACTTGGAAAGCCAGTATGAAATTCCCTGCTCGGAACCTACATAGGCAGAAAATGCCAAGGAAATAAAGGATAACATATTTGTTTTTAATGAGTTCGAGAAAACTTTCTTTTGAGCCGACTTTTTCATCGTCCTGCAACTCAACTTTTGGGAAACGTACAAATAAAATGATTATGCCCATTAAAACTGCAATTGCGGCAAAAGCCCAGTAAACCGA
>CAWAMJ010000003.1:0-111073 GCA_963783085.1 uncultured Prolixibacteraceae bacterium
TTGGCAATACCGAAGTAGTTAATACCTGGACGAATCCTAATGGATCGACAACTGGTACATTTGATATGGAACCTAACCGTGAATATGATTTTCATGCAATACAATTTGAACGCGGTGGAAGTGCGTTGGCCCGATCAATTTTAAGATGGGCGACATTAACTCCGGAGACACAGACTGCAACGATGAGCGTTGAAAAAAGTGTTGCAGAAATTAAGTACGAAGTTGTGTCACCAGAAAATTTTATAGCACCGGATATAATGAATGCAGAAATTGATTTGCTGGTATTCGGCGAGGACAGATCTTCAGATGTTTCTAAGTTAAAATCACTTGGATATAACGTCCGTTATTCAGATGATATAAACTATTTTTCTACTTTGGATTTAAATGCATTCGACCAGGTTTGGTATGTGGATTATAAAGTAGTTCCAAATAATCAGGGAACCGAAAACCTGCGGGACTACCTTCAAAACGGAGGCAAAGTATTTTTTGCCGGAGAGAATTTCAACAAAACCACCAGAATATACAGCCTCTGGCGCGACAGCTTGTTGAATGCATTGGGTGCAAACGGCATCAAACAATCTCAAACCATAAACCCGGTAAGAATTGGGTATTTCTATACCAACCCGGAACATATCCTCAGCAGTTCGCCTTTTATGGTCGATTCCATAAAACACCTTTCAGAAGGTAACGGTACATTCGAAACTGTGGGCGACGGAACAGCAATTGCCGGAACAGACCCCGGCGGCCAGGGATATCCGATAGCGGTTGCATTTGACTACGGCGAACTCAGTTTGGCCCCAAATTCGAGAGTAGTAGTATACCTGAACAGCAACAACGGGGAAAACTGGGATATGTACGTAGAGAATGTTGCCGAATATCTGAAGCAGGAAAAATCTGAAACTATTCTCGCTGTGCAGGATAGTTATGGAATTCCTGGTTCAATCGGAAATGTTTCTGTCAACCTCGAAAATGCTGAAGATATTGCCGGGGCACAGTTTACATTAACTGATGTTCCTGATAACTTAACGGCTACTGCGGTGAACACCACCGACCGAAGCTCCGGATTTACAGTGGGCTTCAATGAAAATAATTCTGGCGCACTAAAAGTTATCCTTTACAATACCGAAGGCAAGGTTATTCAACCGGGCGATGGCCCCATTTTGGAAATAAACTACAATATCAGTTCTGACGCTGTGGCGGGAGAAAGTTCACAACTCCAGCTATCTCAGGTTCTCCTTTCTGACTCAGACGGAGTTTCGATTCCTGTCGTTCCTCAAAATGGAAACTTCTATTTTAACGCATCAAAAGGTGATGTTAACGGAGACGGAGTTGTAGATATTATCGACCTGATAAGGGCAATAAACATTTTTTTTGGAAATTTGCCTGAACCGACAGAACAGGAATTTTTTGCCGCCGATTTCAATTCAGATGAAAATGTGGATATATTAGATATCGTTCAAATTGTACATTATATTCTTGATAATCCGCAGCAAAATCCGTCGCTCGCTGTAAAATCGCTGGGTGAAAATACGATTTGGATTGAAAACACCAGCCTGGAATCAGGTCAAAACATCGAAATTCCGGTGATGGCAGATTTCTCAGAAAAAGTAGCCGGACTGCAACTCAGGTTCAGTTACGATCCTCAAAGCATAACGCTGGGAGAACCTGTTACGGCACCCCGCAGTTCCGGATTGAATGTGAACAGCCGCATAACAGGCGGTGAACTGGTTGTTCTTATGTACAGCCTCGACGGCAATGTAATCCAACCCGGCGAAGGACCGGTTTTATATATTCCTGCCATATTAACTAATAATGCCACGGCAGGAAGTGGCCTGAGACTCGAAGAAGTAACGCTGGTTGATCCACTCGCCGGTAAAATTCCGGTTGGCATAACCACCGATCTCAATGAAAATGCAGGTATGCCCTCAGATTTTGTGCTCTATCAAAATTATCCAAATCCATTCCGCTCGCAAACCCGGTTTGAATATGGTTTGCCGCGGCCTGCCGATATCAGCATTAAAGTGCACAATTCCCTCGGACAGGTAGTCCGGGAACTGATATCAGCAAAAATACAGGCCGGTTTTTATACGGTTTCCTGGGATGGAAAAAATGATAAAGGATTATCCGTTCCGCCGGGAATCTACTTTTATCAGCTTAATGCCGATGGTGATTTCATCAGCCGGAAAAAAATGATTGTTTTGAAATAATGAGTAATAATTTTGGGGTAGTGCGCATAATGACGGGCTACCCCAAAATTTTCAGGAATCCTCCTTCTTCCGAAAATACCTCCTTAACAGAACTTTCTTCAAATCGCGGGCAATTACCTGGTGGGCGATTACTTCAATGTGGCTGTAATGAGGCAGGTCGGCAGCAGCGCGGGCAATTTCGCGGTCGGTGATGTCTACCTGGTAAAGCACCGAAAGCAGGAGGTCGTAGTTTCGGTTCACTAAAGTGGTTATTTGATCAATCAATTGCCGGTGTAATTCTTCGTAAGCATTCCCGGTTTCGCCGGAAAAAGTAACTTCCACACCAAACATCCCGAAATCCTTCATGATTTGTTCGGCCGTTTCCCGCACAATCTCCGCCTGATCCAGGTAACTTTCAACATTTTTGTTATTTATCTGCGGTAAAGTCATTTTATCTTTTCAACCAAAACTACCTGAAAAAATGATGAATGGCAACTTTCCACCAAATGATTATCTATAAAAACCGGGGCCGATGAAAAACGGAATCAACCGTCAGCTTTCACGTCCTGAAAAACAGCATGTTGTATTTACATTTTTTTCGAAAAGTTTAACAAATAATCACAAAGCTGAACTGTTATTCATGGTGTGGAATTTAAAAATGAAATGCAATGAAAAAGCTTGGAATTTGTTTAATTTTTGCGCTGGCAATAACAACCGTATCTGCCCAAAGTAGCGCTTCATCCAGCGAGTTTTCCAGCCCGAATATCGGAATCGGAGTAGTAGTGAGCGACCTCGCCAGATCGATTGATTTTTATACACACGTCATCGGAATGGTTAAAACCGGTGAGTTTGTTGTTACCAAAGAGCAGGCTTCGGAACTTGGCCTTACCGATAAGTTCAAAATGGAAGTTTCGGTGCTGAAACTGGAAAACAGCGATTGTGCCAACGAATGGAAACTGATGAGTCTGGGAACGAAACCCAGTCATCCGAAACAAACGCACATTCACGACGATACCGGTATGCAGTACATCACTATAAATGTGAAACATTTGAATCCGTTCATTGAAAGGATCAGAAAAGCCGGCATCGACTTTTTAAGTGCAGAACCATCAAATCTGGGCAATGGAAAATATTTTGTCCTTATTCAGGATCCCGATGGCAATTTCATCGAATTAACAGGGCCCAAATAAAATTCCGCCCGCCACAGATAAAATTTAGATACCTGATTTTCAGTGACAGACAGAACAGACTCCCGTAATAAGGATGCCTGTCCTGTTTTTTGAAAGAAAGATAACCCGCAGGCAATCAATTTTTCTTAATTTCGAATCGAATATTTACATTCAGAAATTCGATTCAAGCGCATGCCAAAACACGAAAAAAAGGAAGCAGGTTACCGCACCTTGCCAATTGCCGAGGAAATTTTTAACAGCATCACTCACGGCATCGGAACACTACTCAGCATTTGGGCGCTGGTGTTGCTCGTTGTTGCTGCAGTTTCCCGCGGCACCGCCTGGCACGTGGTCAGTTTTACCATTTTCGGCAGCACGCTGGTTTTGCTTTATCTTTCTTCCACATTATATCACAGCGCCACCAAACAAAAAATAAAAAACCTTTACGCCCGGTTCGATCACGCTTCCATTTTTTTGCTCATTGCCGGCACTTACACACCTTTTATGCTCACCACCATTCGCGGCATAATTGGCTGGACGCTGTTCGGAATTATTTGGACTTTAGCGATCGCCGGAGTCATCATCCGCTCCGTTTACCTTGTTCGTTTTCACAAACTTATGACCGGTATTTACCTTGCCATGGGCTGGTTGTTCCTGTTCGCCGTTGTTCCGCTGGTGCGTCATTTGCCGGCAATCAGTGTCGCGTATTTGTTTATCGGGAGCGGGTTCTATTCGGTGGGCGTTATTTTCTATTCCTGGCGGGGCCTCAAATTCAGCCATGGAATCTGGCATTTATTTGTCCTCGCCGGAAGTATTTCGCATTTCCTTTCAGTTTTAAATACAATCGTTTGAGTCCACTCCGAAAAGTCAAAAACCCCTAAATCCCCTAAGAGGGACTTTGAAGAGTTCATTGATTTTCAACAAGTTCCCCTATATTTGGGGTCAGGGGTAAAGAAATTGAAAATCAATGAACTCAGACTTTTCAGAGCAGACTCATCAATTAGTTTAATTTTTCTGGGCTGGCAGCCGGGCTTTCCGCTCTACCGGTTTTGTCCGCTCCCTGTTTTGTATTCCCGCCGGCGGGCTCATTCCAATCGCCGCCACCGGCAAACAAAACATGGTCGCGTCCGGCAACAGGGCGCCGCTTCAATCCCTGCCAGAGCGCTCCGGTCTGCGGCTTGATATCCGGGTTTGCAGGAATTCACATGAACGTTTCATCCGAAATCTGTTGCCAGGAAAAAAAACGGGCACGAATACCAATCTGAAATTTATTGAAGTTTATCATCGCTTTCTACAAATCAATCTCAGTGCTCCCCTCCAGATCAATCATTTTCCCGTTCCAGTAAAATTTCCCGGTCAAATGTTGCGGAAGCACGATTTTTCCCTTCAATCCGGCTGAGCCATTTCGTGTTAAATCAAACGAAATCGTTCCCTGCGGGTGCGGCATATTGCCTTTTATTTGATTCAGTTTTCCCAAATGCGGTTCCACTTTCACTGTTTTAAATCCCGGCGATGCCGGTTCAATTCCGGCCACTGTAGCAAGGAAATCGTAATTCGGGCTGGCACTCCAGGCATGACAATCAGAACGCGTGGGATCCGGTTTTTCAGCAAAAGTGGTCAAACCCAAATCGAGCATCTCTCTCCACAACCCGAGCGTTTCCAGATAATTGTCGGCCAGTCCTGCTTTTTTCAACGCCTGTGTCAGGTAAAACCGGAAATACATGGTGGGCTGGATCAGTTGCTCATCCTTTTCAAACCGCAATACAAAATCCTTCAAATCACCTTTTGCCACTGCACCGGCCAGAACAGCAAAAATCTGTGCATGCATGCTGAATTCCTTCTTTTCCGGAGTGTCTGCAAAATATTGCCGCGAACTGTCCCAGCAATTTTCTTTCACCGCCTCAATTAATTTCTCAGCCACATTTTCATAATACACAGCTTTTTCATCGTTTCCGGCCCAGCGGCACAAATCAGCTGCGTGTTTGGCGCTATACGCCAGGTGCAGGCTTAAAATCGACGACTGCCCTGCAAATCCACCTTTCGGAACTCCGCCGGTTTGCTCGTTACTGCGCCACGGCCATTCAACTGCCCAATCCACAAAATTCCAGTACCCGGTTTTTCCCAATAAACCGGTTTCCGCGTCGATGCGGGACATAAAAAAATGCAGCACATTGTCGATTCCATTTAAAAACAATCGCACAAAATCCGGATCATCCCGCAGCATCCAGTAGTCGTGGACCATATCGATCCAAAACAGTGAATAGGGCGGAATTACCTGTGTAACCGAAGTCGGATAACGGCTCATGGTCAATCCTTCGCTGAACCTTGAATCGTCAAAAACCTGCAGCGCTTTTCGCATCAGCCGGTCGTCGCCCGAAACATACAGGGAAATCAGCGCCTGGATGCGCGTGTCGCCAACGTACTGCAATTGTTCGTAATACGGACAATCGTAATAGGTTTCGCCGGCGCAGAGCCGGGCGGTGTGCCAGCCAACCTTCCAAATTTCAGACAATTCGGGATCATCGCTTTCAAATGCAGCATTTTCCACAAACGGATAACCGGTATATTCACTCTGGAAATTATCGATGGTCAATGGTTGGTTTCCGGTTGTTACAGTTAACTGCAAATAGCGCCAGGTTCGCAGCCACAGCGGCCGGAACAAACGTTTTCCTCCGCCGTCGGGTAGAAAAACATCAGCATAACCAACCATTTTTTTACCCTCAACAACATTTCGGTTTCCTTTTTGGCCGTTTTCATCAAAAAGCGCTTCGGCATATTTCAATCCGACTGTCGCGCCTTTTCCACCGGAAACCAGCAACTCCGGGTAGCCCGTAGTAAGGTTTCCCTGATCAAATAAAAATGTTACGGTTTGGTTGGCGCCAATATTCAGCGGTTCGTTTCCCACAAGAAATTCATCGAAATTCCGCTCTGTTTTGCGCACTTTTGCAAATCGTTGCGCCCGGGCTTCCATCAGCGGAATGGAACGCGGTTCAAGCCCCCACTCTATTCCGGTTCCTGCTTCTTTCGGCTTTCCATGCACAAGCTCCGCAGCCTGCTCCCAGCCTGAATCGTTGTAATCAACTTTCTCCCATCCCCACGGATATTTGGCGGCATCCACTTCATCGCAAGGCCCAACCACCACAAATTGTCCGGCAGTGGTTTTGCTTCCGGCGCCCGCGGGAGAATAGGCTTCGTTTTTTAATACTTTCCACGATTTACCGGTGTTAACTTGCGATTCCTTTTCAGTATTTCCCTGAAGAATAAACCCGGTGCGGTGGGATAACTGCGCCCACGGCTTCAGGTTGCCAAAATTCCAGACCAGCGCGGCAACAATATTTTCGCCTGTTTTCAAAAAAGACGAAATGTCGATGCTTTCAAAACGCCAGTGCATTAAATCGCCCCGCGACGGCCCAAAGCAAACCCGCTCTCCGTTCACAAAAAGCTCGTACCGGTTATCGGCCGAAACATGAACGATAAATTCTTCGGGCACAGCTGCCAGATTTATCTTTTTCCTGAAGTGATAAACGCCATATTCCAATCCCGAATCATGCGGCCATGCAATCCACCGCGCCTGCCAGTAACCGGTTAGTAAATCCTGATTTATTTTTGATTTCGGTACATTTTCGATCCCGAAAAGGTTTACATTCAAAAACAGGCACATAATAAGAATGATTGGTGTTTTCATAATTGCTGGAATTTAAGTTAATTTAATTTTTGTTGCAGTTAGGAAACTCCAACTCCCTGTATCGACTGGAACCGGAAAACTCCAACTCCCGGTTTGCCATCGGGTTACAGCGACAATAGTTTTTCAAACTGCCCCCATGCTTTTGCCCAGTCCAGTTGTGGAGAAGGTTCAAATTCTGTTACTTCGAAAGAATTCCGGACGATTTCCCTGATTTGCGAAACAGACCCGACCGCACCGGCAGCTTTGGCCTGCATCATAATGTTGCCAATGGCAGTTGCTTCTGTTGGACCGGCCAGGACTGGAATTCCGGCGGCATCGGCAGTTAACTGGTTCATCATTTTATTATTAGCGCCGCCGCCGATAATGTGCAGTTTTTCTATTTTTTTACCCGTTACCGATTCTATTTGTTTGATGGTGTACCTGTATTTCAGCGCCAGACTATCGTATATGCAGCGGGCAATTTCGCCTTTCGTTTCCGGTACCGGCTGGTTTGTTTTTTTGCAGTAATCCTGAATGGCAGCGGGCATGTTACCGGGATTCAAAAACACAGGATCATCAGGATTTATCAGACATTTAAAAGGCCCGGCCTGGTTGCTCATGTCTACAATTTCCTGCCAGTCCAGCTCCTGCTGTGCGTCCCAGGTTCGTTTACACTCCTGGATGAGCCACATTCCCATAATGTTTTTCAGAAATCGGGTGGTACCTTCCACTCCTCCTTCGTTGGTGAAATTCATTTCCAGCGTTTTTTCCGAAACCAGCGGCGACGGGCTTTCAATTCCGAGCAGCGACCAGGTTCCCGAACTCAGGTATGCCCAGTTTTCCCCCTGCGCCGGAACTGAAACAATGGCCGAGGCCGTGTCGTGCGAACCTACTGCAATGCACGGAATTTCATCAGAACCGGTTTGTTCCGAAATTTCAGGCAAAATTTTACCAACTACGGTTCCCGGTTGAACAATTTCCTCCACCAGGTTTTCAGGAATTCCGGCTGCCTCAAACAGTTTTTTTTCCCATTCCGGTTTCCCGGGCTTCAGCATTTGCGATGTGCTGGCAATCGTATATTCATTCTTTTTAACCCCTGTAAACAAATAGTTGAACGCATCGGGCGTAAAAAGCAGGCTATCTGCGACTTTCAAACCTGAATAATTTTCTCTGACCGACGCAAACAACTGGAACAATGTATTAAACTGCAAAAATTGAATTCCCGAAAGAAGGTAGGTTTCTTTAATCGGTAGTACCCTGAAAAATTCTTCCATGGCATTGTCGGTGCGGTGATCGCGGTATGCAAACGGCAATCCGGCAATGTGGCCTTCAGGAGTAATGAGGCAGTAATCAACTCCCCACGTATCAATTCCAATGGATTCGGGTTGAATTTGATGTTCCGAAATGCACTTTTTTAATCCGGTTTTCAACTCGTCGAATAAACTGAATATATTCCAAAAGTAACTGCCCTGAATATAAGACATTTGATTTTTAAACCTGTGAATTTCCGTGAGTTTCAAACTGAAATTCTCAATTGTGCCTAAAATTGCCCTTCCGCTGGAAGCACCAAGATCGAATGCCAGGAAATGATGTTCTTTCATATTTCGTTAGATTACTTTTCAACTTCAAAAATAATATTATTCACTTGAACCGGCTTTTTCAGCTTAATTATTTTGCGATGCTGTTCCAAACATTCAACCACTTGAAATAATTAAAATTTCAATCCTAAGTCCACTCCGAAAAGTCAAAAACCCCTAAATCCCCTCAAGGGGACTTTGATGAGTTCATTGATTTTCAGCAAGTTCCCCTTTAGGGGTCAGGGGTAAAGAAGTTGAAAATCAATGAACTCAGACTTTTCGGAGCAGACTCAATCCTAATTTCAAAATCACTGGTATTAGCAAGGCGCCGCATTTGCTAATTTCATTTTTTTGGCGAAATTTGTTCAAAAGGAAAATGAACTAAAAACTAAAAAAATAGAATGATGAAAACAGTATTCAAATTAATGTTCCTGTTGGCGATTGCAGCATTTATCACCCAACCTGCAAACGGGCAACGTCTTTTGAGAAAAATTCAGCAACGGGCGCAGGAACACCTCGAACAAAAAGTGGAAGACAAAGCAGTAGAAAAAATCGACGAAAAAATTGATGAAGGCCTCGACAGTATTATTGATTCGATGGAGGGAGACGAGGAAGCTGCAAAAAGCGGCAACTCCGGCTCATCGTCGGGCTCTGGCGACGCTGCAAGGGAAGCGCGGATGCGTAAAATAATGAAAGGTTTTGGGATGTCGGGCGAACCGGTTCCGGTGGAAAATTCGTACAGTTTCGACCACCTGATTCAGATGCACGTGGAGGAATTCAATAAAAAAGGTGAAAAAACCAGCGAAGGTGAATTTATCACCCATCTCGATCCCAACTCAAAAAGCATGGCTTACCAGATGGTATCAGGCGACATGGGCGAACCCGGGCAGGGGATGTTTATCATTGATGCAAAAAATGGCGCGACCATCATCCTGAGCGAGGAAAACGGCGAAAAAACCGGAGTTGTTTACGGGATGGGCACATTCTTCCAGAGCATTGGCGAAACTTATGAAAACACAGAACCGGAAGAAACACCGGAGGCATATCTTTTAAACCCAAACGTAAAAAAAACCGGCCGCTCGAAAAAAATTGCAGGTTATAATTGCGATGAATATACGTACAGCGATGAAGAATCGGAATCGCACATCTGGATTACAACGGATTTGAAAATGAATACGCAGGATTTTTTCAGCACGTTATTTAAAACCAGCCTTTATTCGCATGGAATTCCGTGGGGATATATGATGGAAGCAACAACCGACGATAAGGAAACAGGCGAAAAGTCGACCATGCAGGTTACAAAGGTGGACGAAAATTCCAATGTGAAATTCAATCTGGCTGATTACCAGATAACCAATTTAGGTTCCTTCCAGGTACCGGTGGAAGAAGATGATACCGAAAAAAAATAGCAGATTTTCAAGTTTGATCTAACAAAGGCTGTCCGGTGCAGGATGGCCTTTTTCGTGTCTCTTCACTCAAAATGAAAGAGTTTACAAAACCACAAAAAATCCCGACAAAGATCCGGCTCATAAAAAGCGATGTGTTTTTTGGGGCTTGTTTTAATTATTTTTGATATTTGTTGTTTAAACAAAATCTAATGGCAAAAAAGAAAAAAAAGAAAGTAATTCCCTTGCTTAGCCCGGAAAATTACATCCGGCAAAAAGCGCGAAACCTGCCGGTTTACGAATGTTGGTTAAATTCAAAGTGGAAAGAAGAGGGTCTCGCCTACATCACCATTTCCCGAAGGCATACCACAGGCAATCTGACCATGGGAATTTTCCTGGTCGACTTGAGATGCCTGGGAGTGAAAGATGCGGGTTACTCGTTCAATATTTCCGAAAGCGAATATACGGAACACATTGCGGCCACCAGGGAAAGAATGAACATCGAAAAAACATCGTATACACTGGTACACAATATTGTTTATGCCGGAATTGAATACGCTGAAGAATTTGGGTTTAAACCACATAAAGATTATACTTCTGTGGCCGGTTATCTTTTGGAAGAAGATACAGATGAAATTGAACTGATTGAAATCGAATGCGGTTCCGGCGGTAAACCACTATACATTCCCGGGCCTTTCGAAGATGAGCGACGGATTTCGCAGGTGCTTTCCCAACTGGAACGAACAGCCGGACCGGGAAATTTTGATTATATCGCCGAGATGGGGCAAGACGATTGGGACGATTTGGACGAGCCCGGTGACGATGAACAGGAAGAAAAATTCGGCCATCTGTCAGTGAGGGAAAAAATGGATGTCATAAAAGAGAAGATGGACCGGTTGGATGAACTCAGCGATGCAGAAAAAAAAGACCTCAACTTTTTATTCCGCTCGGTTTTGGATGTTTATATAGATTATGAAAAAGTGGACGAAATTTTCCAGTTGTTGTTGGAAAAATTAGACAGGTTCGAAATTACCGACGAGCCTTCGGATGAATTGCTTGGGATAAAATACAACCCCGGAACCAATCGCGACGAATGGAAAGAACTATTTTTGGAAGTACATCGTTTAATTTCTGAACATCCTAAAAAAGCATCGGAGAAGGTTGCCCGGTTGCAAAAAGAAATGCCGGGAAATCCGGCGGTTGCTTTTCTCGAACTCAATCTACTTTTAACAAAAGAATCGGCAGATTACCCGGAAAAACTGAAAAATTACCAACAGCATTTTCCGGAGTACCCGCTTTTTAAAATTTTAGGGCATGCTATTGTTCCGGATGAAAATCAAAGAACTGCCGAAGAAATTTTCCGGGAAGGACCCGAACGATTTTTCACGAAACGGAAATCCATACACACCTTCGAATTGTTTCATTACCTGTTCTTTTTGGCTATTTTAGCATCTGCGGAAAAAGATATTGCGCTTATTGAAGTGATCGACTGGATAAAGGATGAAGTTGAGATTTCAGATTGGGATTATGAAGTTTTAGCACGTTTAATCCTCATTTCAAGGTTAAAATTTGTGATATCGCTGGAAGAAAACGACAGCGAAGAATAAGTTTCAAAAAAAACGAAATTTTGAATTTCGCGCAGAACCATCGAATTATTTTAATACGTTTGAAATATGGACCGATACATTACAGAACTTTTAAAAGAGATCCGGAAGGCGACTTTCAACATCAGACCTCCGCGGGAATTATGGGAAACTGCTGATGTGGACGATGAAGGCGAAGTGGAAGATATGGCTTATGCCGAAGAGTATATTTATGGTGAAAAAGAACCGGTTTCGTCGGTTACCGGCATCGATGCTGAAAGCTTGCCTCCGCCCCAAAAATTAACAAAAAAACAAAAGGAACTGCTGGCTACCGAACTGGAAAACCTGCTCCAGTACTTTCATTTTCATCTCGATTTTCCTGAAGGTTATCCGGCGTACCTGAGATATCCGTTCATTAAAAACTTCTGGAAAGAAAAACATGTTGCATTGTCGTTTGGTGAAAGCCACATCGAACTTTGCGATTACGACGAAGGAAATTGTCCGTTTCCCGGCTATTGCACAACCTGTGCCGAGTTTAAAGCCGAAGAAGAAACGGGCTATCCGGCAGGCGATTGGGATTTCGATGTTGATGAACTGCTGTTAACTCCTGAGGAGTTAAAAAACCGGCTGAAAAACTCAGGTACCATTAGAGAGCAACCAGACGTTGATTTTCCGTTCGGATTCGAAAATGAGGAAGAAGAATATATTGAAAATATCAATGGTTTGTACAACGACGAAGGAGCGAAAATTGATCCCAATGCTATTCCCCTTCCAGGTTTATGTGTCATCTGCAAAAATTACGATAGCATTGACAGGGATGAAAACCTGCTCTGCCTGATGAACCGGAATGCGTGGACAGGCAATCCCGGTTTTGAATGTGGCGCATTTGAGAAAAAATAGAGTTTTAACTTTGAATCCATCATAAAAATTAAACTTAAATTCGTACGGCATGGAACAAACATTAAGTTCGAAAAATACCAAAAATCAGATTCTTGATGCATACAACGATTTGTTGAAGAAGGTACAGCAACAAAAATCGGAAGAGCCCAAAAAAGTTCAGGAACAGAAACAAAAAGAAGAAATTACTGGCAAAGCGAAATCTTTGAGTAATCAGGGAATTAATAAAGAGATTTCTGAATTAAAAACAGGCCTTTCGTCGGCGCTTGATAAATTGGCCGACCAGTTTGTTAATGAACACAAAAAGTTTGAAGAGCTTGAAAAAGCAATTGATATCGAAAAACAAAATCTGGAAGATTTATATCAATTGTCGGTAAATACCGATTCGCTGGCGGCAATGCTAATGGCGCAAAAAGAAAAACGCGAACAATTCGATCAGGAAATGGCAAAACGCGAACAGGAATTCAATGAAAAAATAAGTTCGGAAAAGGAAAGCCATGAAACTCAGATTCAGCAAAAACGGGAACAATGGAAAAAAGAACAGGCGGAACATGCTACTGCAGAAAAAGAAGAAGCTGAAAAAAAGAAAAAAGAGCGCGAACGCGAAGAAGAGGAATATCAGTACACACTTCGCATAAATCGTAAAAAAGACACCGACGTTTATGAGGATCAGAAGCAAAAACTGGAGAAAGAATTGACGGACAAAAAAGCAGCATTCGAAAAGGAATTTCAGGAGCGGAAAATTAAAATAGAAGAAGCAGAAAGCGAACTTGCTGATCTCCGGAAGAAAAATGCAGAGTTTCCGGCAGAATTGGAGAAAGCAGTTACCAATGCCGTGCAAGTTGCCGTGGAAAAATTAAAAGCTGAACATCATTTCGAAATGCAACTTTACAAAAAAGAAGTGGAAGGAGAGTTAAAACTGAAAGACCAAACCATTTCGGCTTTGAATACAAAAATAAAAGAGATGGAAGCCAGCTTGAAAGAGATGTCTCAAAAAACTTCCACAGCAGAAACCAGTGTGAAAGAAATTGCTATAAAAGCAATCGAAAGCAAATCACAATCTTATTATGTCGAAAAAAGCAAAGAGAGTTCGAAAAATGAATAGTTTCGGGGAACTGCAAATTTAGAAACAGCCGCAAATTGCAGGTAACCAATCCTGACGGGTTTAGGAAACCCGTCAGGATTTTTTTTGTAAATAAGCTGATTGTCTATCGTTCTGGTTTTATCACCGCTACCCAATCCTGTTCTGCAGCTGCAGGAGGATTTCCGAGCGAAACCATTCCCGTTCCCTGAACGGTTTTTAAACTTCCATTCCGCAAATCACCCCCGTCACGCGGATTAAACCATTTTACCGAAAATGTTTTATCATCCGTGATTTTCAGCTTCGAATTTTTGGCTCCTGCCGGCAGGTAAACCAGGTATATTTCACCGGGTTTTGCCAGGCAGTATGCATTTTCGTCCGCAAGAAGATCATCATGGTTTTGCATTTCTTCCAGCGGAAATTGCTGAATAAATGTTGTTGCCAGTGTCGATTGATCCCACCAATTTTCGCGGCTGCGGTAATCCTCCAGGTTTAAATCGTTATGCGGGAACCGGTATCCGAAATACCATTCAACGCCTGCGCCGCCGGCCATCAGTGTTCCCCACAAACATTCATTTCGAATGGTATCGTGGCGGGCATCATGCGAGTCGGGCATCACTCCTTTCCACGCCGGCCCGATCTCGTCGAAATTTACCAGCCATTGTTTGCCGGCTTTTTCCGATTCGGTTACCCATTTTTTGATTCTTTCGTGCACACGCGCAGGGTTGCCGATTTGCATCGACGGACCGTCAAGGTTTTCAAATCCCAGGAATGGCGTCAGGTATTCATCCTGTTTTTCATCGTTTGCATGGGTATGCACCACCACGATATTTGGATATGGATTTGTTTCTTTCAGGAAATTAACCATCGCTACTTTCTGTTGGTGCGTCTGCCCCACCGGCGTCCATTCTGCCGGACCATTTTCCTCACCGATATTCCAGATTACGGCCGGATGATGCCCGAAGCGGGCAATCAACTCACGCAGGTACAATTTGCGTTGAACATCCGTATTTCCTGCATCCAGCAGGTTTTCGTTCTCCGTTTCCTGCAAAACAAAATGCTGCATCATTCCAAGTTGGTCCATGTAATCGAAAACGATTTCCCACTGATCGAGTTTGCTGCAGTCAAACCGATAGCGTTCGTTATGTTCTGTATACGGCCACACATCTTTCCCGTCGCCCATAATATTCATGGTCAGCATATAAACTGAATTTACTCCCTTTGAATTGAGGTAATTCAAAGCTCCGATTATTCCTTTTCCTTTACCACTTTGCCAGGTTGGGTTATTCTGTTTCCAGTCCTGAATGTGTGGTTCGTATGTATGCAGGCTTTTTTTCGGATCTGCTTCTCCCTCACGAACTGTGGATTTCAGGCTGAACCGCGAAGTTTGGTCGAAATCAGCATATGCAAGAAAATTTTCCGGACTGTCGGCGCCATTTTTAATCCAGATTTCTTCAGAATCCTGAAATACAAAATACCCGTTTCCGCCATTTATTATCCTCCCTTTTGCGCGGAAATCTTCACCCTTTTATCCGACTTTGTTACATCGAAACTTCCTTCCAGTCCGTCCCATTTAGTTGCTTCTCCCAAATTCTCACCATCTTTCACCACAATATCCTCACCTTTCCGGAAGGATATTTTGTAGTTCCACGTGCCGGTTTTATCGGGCCTGAACCGCACTTCCCAGGTATTTCCTTCATCAGCCGAAGTTTCTGCTGCATTTCCGTCGGCGGCAAAAAACCCGGGAACTACGTAGGTTTTGTTTCCATTGGAAAAAGTTACATCCAGTTTGTAATCGAGAAACGGGTTTTCCCTGGCCCATTCCGACGTTTCAGGCCCCGGAACCACAAGCGTTATTTTATGCCACTGTTTCAGTTCACCTTTTACCTGAATTCTATTTTCCTGTTGTTTCATCGACGAAAACAGGATAAAAACTGATAGGATGTAAACTAGATTTTTCATGGTTATTTTATTTCAAGTTAATTTTATTGCTCATCAGCTTTAAGTAAAATTATCCAGTCCATTTCCGATTCTTCCGGAGAATTTCCCAAATCGACAGTTCCTTTGGCGGCGACTTTTTCCACCGAACCAACCTGCAACTCTCCGCCATTTCGCGGATTGTACCATTTTACGGAAAATGTTTTACCGGAATCTCCGATGTTCAGGGAAGTGGTTTTTTGTCCGGGATGTAAATAAACTGCATAAACTTCACCGTCTTTTGCCAGACAGTAAGATTTAGAATCCGATGTTAGATCATCAGACGGATTCATTTCCCAAAAAGGAATATGGTTTTTAAAAAAATGAAGGGCGTACCGGTTTTGATCCCAAAACAGATCACGGCTCCGGAAATCCTGGCAGGTTAAATCGGAATTGGGACTGCTGTAACCAAAATACCACTCAACGCCATAGCCTTGTGCCATTAATGTACCCCACAATGCATTGCCTCGGGCATTATTGTGTTCCGCGTCTTCATCGTCAGGCAGCAATGCAAATTTGGCGCTTCCGGGTTCGTCAACAGCCAGCGCCCAGGCTTTTCCGGTTGAATCTGATTTTTCGTGCCATTTTAAAACCCTTTCATGAACATCACTAAAATCCTCTTTACTCAACTGAAGGGAAGCTCCGGTTAATGGTGACTGTTCCCCTATTAATTCAGCATACCGGTCATCCTGGTTTGGAAAAGTATGAATCACCAAATGGTGTTTATACGGATCGAGATTATATACATAATTGGCAACTTTTTTCACTTCTTCGATTGGTTGATTATTCTCTTCTCCCAAATTCCAGTTCATGGCTAAATGATGTCCGAAACGGGAAATTAATTCCCGGTAATACAATTTTCCTTCGGTGCCAAAAACTCCTTTATCCATTAAATGGTCGGTTTCTGTTTCGTGGGTTTTAAAATGAAGGAACATTCCTTTCTGCTCGCCATACGAAAAAATATGCTCCCATTGGGCGAGTTTCGAAATATCGAAACGTGTTTTGTGAAACATCGTTTCCCAGGCTTCCTTATTCTTTTTGTCGCTTGCATAATTTTCATATTCCTTTTCCGGAACTTTAAGCAAGTACGGATAAACATTTCTGTCGTCGCCATCGATGTTAAAGGTGAGAAAAGAGAATACATTCATCTCTTCGGAAGCCAGATAATTGATAGCGCCCATCAAATTTTTTCCTTTTTCACCCTGCCACAGGCAACTTTCGGCTTCGGTCTCGTAATCTCCGGCATGTGGTTCCCAGGTTTTCCTGAATCCGAGCGCATCCGGAGTATTATCGATATCGACATAAGCCAGTAAATTCTCGGGAGCATCCACACCTAATTTTATAAAATAATCTCCGGTTTCTTCAAATTGAAGGTAAGGTTCGCCAATGTAAACAAGGCGTCCTTTTGCCCGGTTATCGGGTAACGATTTATCATTTTCTGCAACATTAAAAGTACCTTTTTCACCATCCATAAATCCGGCACTTTCGGCCCGGGAAAAATCATCAGCAACAGCAATATTTTCTCCTTTTTTAAATGAAATGCTGTAATTCCATTCGCCTGTTTCACCCGGAGTAAAACGTACTTTCCATATCCTACCGGCTGTTGCACTTGTTTCAGCAGCATCTCCATCGGCGGCATAAAAACCCGGAACCACATATTTTTTTTCACCATTTGAGAAAGTGACATCGAGCCGGTAATTTAAAAACGGATTATTTTCATCCATTTCGCTCGTTTCGGGTCCTTCAAAAACAAGTTCGACAGTATGCCATTTTTTGAGTTCGCCATTAATCTTAACTTTTTGATTTTGCTGACAAGCAAAAAGTGTTAAAAATAAAATCAGGTACGTTAGGTTTTTCATAATTGTAGTTGTTTATTATAAAGAAGAGATTGTATTAATCACCTCTTCTTTTTTCATGTGACTTAAATTCTATAGATTTCTTTGTTCACCATTTTCATTAAACCATTGTAATCTTCCTTCTGCATCATTTCGAAATTTGTTCCCGATTTAATGTTTTGGCAAGCTTATAGGCACCCCTTGTAATTTCCGAATGACGGTTAAAAAATTTGAGCACATCAAAAATTCGTGGCGATGCATCGGTTGTAAAATATTTATTGTAATCATATTCCTGGGCCCAGAACATCATTTCGATATAATGCAAAAAATGCCGGCTGGCGCCAATCAAATCCCAGTCTGCTTTTGTATCATTATCATTGGTATGAATATAAGCATCATAACCGCTTTCGTAAATCAGCGACAGTGCCTGTGCCGGGTTTTCCTGACTTTGCAGCGAGTGTCCCATGTCAATGGTAATACCTGTATTTTTGCATTTTACATCTTTTAAAAGCAACAAACCTTTTGCAGTCGAATCGATTTGACAGTGAACCCGTGTTTCAGAATACTTTGGTTCAATAAACAATGGGATTTCGGGTAAATAATCTGCAGCTTCACCAATTGTTTCGACCATATAATTCCAGGCTGTTTTATAGTTAATCTGAAATAAAACATCATATCCATCGCTAAGCGGGCAACAGGTAACATGAGGTGCTCCAACCGCTTTGGCAAAATCTTTTGCTTTTTTAATCATTGCAACTGCCCGGTCGCGAATTGCTTTATCGGGGCGGGAAAGTGCTCCCGGCACCCATTCTGTTTCTTTTTTAATATTTACATTGATGGCTGCGAATTCCAGTCCGTATTTTTCCATCCAGGCTTTGTTTCTTCGGGCTCGCTGTTTTCATAAGGAAATACCATTTCCACTCCTGAAAATCCTTCAATTTTGGAAACAAATTCTAATTTTTCTTCGGTAGTTACCGGTTTTTGATATTCCGAAAACCGATCCTGGGTTTTTCCAAGAAAACCAATAATTACTCCTTGTTTAATTCTGCATTTTTTTCGATTTAATATTTCATTTCTTACTCATTCAACTTATTTCAATAACTGTTTTGCGTATCTGCCATATGTTTCCAGCATCAGACAACATGATGTTGCCCCGGCATCGGGAACTCCACGTGAACGTTCGCCCAACCGGCTGGCTCTCCCTAATTTGGCCACCATATCTTTTGTTGAATCTCTTCCTACAATGGCTGCGTTTTTCATTGCTTCAAGCGCCTCGTCAAATTCCTTTCCCGCCTCAATTGCTTTTTGAAAAGCATCAACGGCCGGAAACAATGTATCAATCAGTGTTTTATCGCCGGGTTTGGCAGGAGAAATTGATTGAACCGAGATTAAGCATTTCCTCCAGCGCTTTTGAAAACTTTGCCAATTTCGTCAATACCTTCTAATTCTTTTGCAAACCCACGAAAAATTTCCCATAAAGCGGGCCCATGGATCCACCAATTTTCATCATTAATATTTTCGAAAGCACTTTTGCCGAATATGCCAGATCTCCCGGATTTTTATCCAGTTCTTCGCGGCACATCTGGAATCCTTTGTTCATATTTATTCCATGGTCGCCATCGCCAATTAAGCCATCAATGTCGCTTAAATATTGTTTGTTTTCCTGAATGACAATAATCATTTTATCGATAATTATTGCCCCTTCAAGTTTTTTAAAAATTTCATTGTCTAAATTATAGTAAATGTAATTTTGGAAAATCCGATTCCCATCCGGGATTTTGACTTATCAAATCGAAAATCTTTCAGAAATGCATTTTGAATCTGTCATTAGTCATAATTCTAATGAAATGACTGTTTAAAAATTAGCGTTGAAACTGTCGCATTCCGACCGAATCACATTCATAATCCATACACTCCTTTAATTCATCATCAAGTTTCATTAAAGTGCAGGTGATACCTGCCATTTCGAGCGAAGTAAAATAATTTCCTACATACGACTGATAAACTTTAATCCCTTTTTCAGCAAGGATTTTTGCCACATCGTTATAAACAATATACTGTTCCATAACCGGAGTTGAGCCAATCCTGAAATCAGCACAACCACTTCATCTCCTTTTTCAAACGGAAGATCAGGCAGAATAACATCGCAAAAACGTTCGGCAATTTTTGCTGAAGGTTCCAAATCGCAACTTCAATTCCGGGTTCGCCATGATGACCGATGCCAACTTCCATTTTTCCTTCTTCAATGGTAAAATTTGGGTGACCAACTTCGGGAATTGCACAAGGTGCAAAGCCCAATTCCCATACTTCGGGTATTGTTAATGGCTTTTTGAGCGCAGCAATTACTTCATCCAAATTGCCTCCCATAGCAGCTTTGGCACCACCAACTTTCCACATCAAAATTTCGCCGGCAACTCCACGGCGTTTTGCTTCCTGTCCTTTTGGTGCAGATGGAACATCATCGTTGGCCACCACTTTTTTCACCACAATACCTTCGTCTTCGGCTTCTTCCATGGCCATGGCCACATTCATATTGTCGCCGGCATAATTTCCATATAAAACAGCAACACCTTCGCCACCATCGGCTTCTTTAATTGCATCGAGAAACATTTGTGCAGGCGGAGATGAAAAAATTTCGCCACAGCAACAGCATCTACCATATTTCGGCCAACATAACCAATAAACGCCGGTTTATGTCCGGAACCACCTCCGGTTACAATACCAACTTTTCCTTTTATTGGCGCATTTTTATATTTTATAACTCTTTCATTTTCAGTTGGACTAACCAAATCGGAATGCACTTTTACATAGGCTTCCAACATTTCGTCGACTACTTTTGAAGGATCGTTTACAAATTTTTGCATTGTTTTAATTTATAGATTAACTACTATTTTAGGTTTAGGATTTTCCATGATTTTACGGGCCATTTCAGGATCGGTTTTTTCGATTCCGGTAAGCATAAAAACAACCATTCCGGCATCGGAAGGATCAAAATTTTTACCTTCATTTTTTGTACAGGTTTCCTGACGTGAATAAAGCCAATCCCAGGCACCTGGCTTGTACAAATTATTATTTCGTGCATCTGAATTTTTTATCCAGTCGAATTTTGCTATTTCAGTGTTAAAAGCCATCATAATCGTTGCCTCCATTTTGATCCAGAATTTGAACGCATTTTAGATTTCCGCCTTTGGATGTCGAAAAATTATCGATAATTTCCTGAAAAGTCCAGCCTGAATGCTCATCCCATTCTGCTTTCGATGGATTATCAGCATGACGGTTATTCCACTGTGAATGTGAAATAAGGGTTACATATTGTCTTTTTTCTTTTTCGGCCCGGTTAATTGCTTCGCCCACCACCTGCATTGGTCCTGCGGCAATAATAATCAAAGGATTTTCAGCCGACGATTTGTTGATTTCATCCCGCATGGCATTGTATGCCACATCGCATTATCAACTGCACAAACAAAATTTGAATTATCGAAACCAAACCACTTTTTTCCGCTCAAGTGCACTTTCGCGCATGTGTTGATAAGAGTTTAATCCTGATGCTGAAGTCGGATGATCCTGGTTACTTCCCCAAACGTGGTCGCTGTAGGTATATAAAACCAATTTATCCTGCAACCCTGAAGCTGCAAGCAAAGCTAACGAAAGTGGTGTTGCGGCCCAGTCATCATGGTCGTGTTCATTTCCATCGGAACTGATAGCAATGCGTCCTTTTCCCTGCCAAAGCGGGGTTTGTGCCTGAATTGAATAAAAAACAATAGACAAGTACAACTATTACTGATTTTTTCAACTGTTAACAATTATAAGTTGTTGAAATTGATTTTTATTTGAAAATACTGTTAATTTTTATAGGGTGAAATGATTCTTTTTCCAAATCGCGCATTTGTTGAACTTTTGGCGTTGACCCGCCCCCTGAAATTCGGAAACCAACCAGGCGTCGATAATTGTTTTTGCCAATTCGGGACCAATAACACGTTCGCCCATTGTAATAACCTGCGCATCGTTGCTTTTTCGTAAACGTTCGGCTGAAAAAACATCATGACAAACTCCGGCATATACACCTTCCACTTTATTTGCAATCATTGCCATTCCCAAACCGGTTCCGCAGATACTAATTCCCCTGTCGTAATTTCCGGCCGCAATTTGTTTGGCCAGGTTGAATCCAATTTCAGGATACATTGCATTTTCTTTTGTTGCCGAATAATTCAAATCGGTGATATCAATATTTTTACTTTTCAGATGATCATACAGTACTTTTTTGAGGTTTACTGCAGCATCATCACAATCGATACAAATTTTCATTTCTTTATTTTAGAATTTTGAAATCGTTGAAAGTAAGGAATTTATCTTGTTAATTCCGGTAATTTTTTCGCCAAATATTTCAGACTTTCTTCCACCCACATATCCGGATCTTCAACAAAACCACCACTGGCTTCGCTACCCATTTCGATACCTGCACACAAGGTTCGCCCATATCTCACAATTTTCTTCGATTCCCAGTTCCAGAATTTATCAACATAAGCTTTAAAATCAACAGCCCCGGTTCCCAGAATGCTGTTGGTATGGGCAAACGATTCGGTTTCGCTTAGGTGAACATGCAACAAGCGGCTTTTCAGTTTTTCGAGTTGTTCAGGTTCTTCGCGGGTAATAACCAAATGACCAACATCGACATTTGGATACAAGTTTGGCATATTGATATCTTCCATTGCTTTAGCCAGTTTGTAGGTATTGTTGCAAATGAAATATACATGAGGATCGAGTTCAATACCAACCAGCAAATTTCTTTTAGGCAATATTCTGCAAAACGACCAACATTGTGGACCATATATTCCCACGATTGCTCAGGGGGGGTTCCCAATTCATATAATCCACCTCCCCAGCAAACAAGCAACTGACGGCCTCCCAAATCTTTTTGGTATTCTGCACAGGCTTTCATATAATCGAATACTGCATCGCGTTTTTTAGGATCGGGATGAGCCGTATCTTTGGTTGCTACCAGCAACATTTGCGTATTCACAATTCCTTCTCCCTGGCAATCCGAACCACTTCCTTCTTCTGCTCTGTTGACATTGTCAGTGGATTTCCCTTGCGGATTCCGGCGTATTCAATGTATTTAAACCCAAATTTTGCGGCACTCCGCAATGATTCTTCAGGCCCTTTGTCTCCAACTTCATAAACCAGTGTGTTTAATGCTAATTTCATTTTCAGTATTTATTACTATTTTATTTTCCTGTTTATCAATTAATTTTATTTCATCATTTTATGAAACTTCTTGTTTTGGATTCATCATTGTCCACATTATAATAGCCACAACCGATAAGGAAGCGGCAATATAAAAGAATGGAACATTACTCCCGGTCCACTCTATCAGGTATGGATAGGCAATAATTGTAACAAATGCACCAAGGTTTCCGGCCATATTCATCGTTCCCGAAACGGCTCCGGCATTCTCTTTTCCAATATCGATGCAAAAAACCCATGATGGGCTCAGCGTCATATCGGCGCCAAAAACAGCAACTGATAAAAATACCACAGCCATTGTGCTTGAGTCGGAAAGGGTAACCATAACCATTCCAAAGGCAGCCAGTGAAAAACCAACGATTGCCGGCACCTGTCGTGAAAGTTTTATTCCTTTTGTACGGTAAATGAAATCGACTAAAACACCACCAAACCAGTTTCCGATTGCGCCGGCAATTAACGGAACAGAACTGTAAAATCCAGCTTCAATTGGTGAAAGCATAAACCGCTGTTTAATAAATGGAAACATCCAGGTAAGCGTAAAATAGAAAGTAAAATTACTGCAGATATATTGAATCATTGTAAGCCAGACATTGCGTGATTTAATTATTCTGCTGAAAGGAACGGTGAGCGGTTTAATTTCTTTTTGCTGCCTGTTTTTGAGGATATATTCTTTTTCAGAGGAACTTAGAGTTTTAGATTCTTCAGGGGTATTTTTAAACAGAAAGAACCACAAAACTCCATATAAAATTCCGAATCCTCCAAAAATGAGAAAAGAGTGCCGCCACCCCACCTCTGTAATCATCCAGGCAACCAGCGGCAAAGCAAAAGCAGCTCCAATGCGCGAGCCTGAAAAGTTTATTCCCTGCACCACACCACGTTCTTTTACAGGAAACCAGTTGTAAACAACTTTTGATAAAGCGGGGAATGCACCAGCTTCGCCTGCTCCGAAAAAAAAGCGGATAATCAGCATTGAAATGAAACTCCATGCGGCCCCGGTTAAAGCGGTTAAACCCGACCATATCAATACAATTCCGCTTATTACTCCACGCGGGCCATATTTATCAGCCAGCTTGCCTGCAGGAACCTGAAATAAGGCATATCCAAGAGTAAAAACCGCCATCACCCAACCAAAATCGGTTAGACCAAAACCAAGGTCACTGCTAATTTGATCTTTGGCCGCTGAAATACAAGCTCTGTCAATATAAAGTAAAACAGTTAACAAAAATGTGCTGAATACAAGTAGAAAACGAATTGGTAGTATAGTTTTTTTCTTCATTTTGGTTTAGGTTCCAATAATTTTTATGATACTGTAGTTTTATTATTTTTCAGTTTTTCAACTAATCTGTTACATGATCTCCGCGAGTGTTCCCGAATTAAGTTTTCAGCAAGTTCAGGGTTTCTTTTTTCCATGGCTTCTATAATTCCAAGGTGTTCTTTAAGGTTTCTTCCGGAGTACGTATTAAGCCACCCCGGTACGTGCGAAAAGTAATATTCCCGATCACCTCAAGTTTTCGTAAAACCTGATTTCCGCTAATTTTTAAAATAGTATTATGAAAAGCCTGATCGGCTTCAATATATTTACTTGAATCGATATTTTTGTTGCCGACAAAGGGTTCGAAAAGTGATTTCAAATAGCTAAGTTCCCCGTCGCTGATAATTGATGTTGCTCTTCTAACTGCGACTCCTTCCAGCGCTTCACGGCATTCAAATGCATCAATTAACTGATCGGTATGAACCTGGGTGACATAAAATCCACGCCTTGGAAGATTTTCTACCAACATTTCGTTTTCCAGCATCTGAAATGCTTTGTGTAAAGGCATCCGGCTAACACCAAACATAGTTGCTATTTCTTCTTGTTTCAACTTTTGGCCGGGTTTAAATTCGTTAGCCAGAATCATTGCCTTTATCCGTTTATAAACCTCGTGACTTAAATCGTGATATTCTATTTCCATTTCACATTTATTGTATACAAAGTACAAAAATATACCTGTTTTTTTTTCCTCGGAAATTTCATTCGGAGAACGCTTTTTTATAAAAATTTTTAACAGTGATTTTTGATTTTCATTTCAGAGGTTTAAACATATCCTTCCGGGAAAACCCGGAAGGATACCTGTTTTCATTACTAACCTCTAACTAAACAAAAACCATCTATGGAATCGTTATCTCGATTTGATTGCTGTAGTTCATCAAAGCTGCATTATTTGCCTGGGCGCCAATCCGAACGTGGTAAGAAACACCTGATTCAAGTCCATCTACCACAACATTCCCCGCTGCCTCACTTAATTTAACCGTTTTGGTAAAATATACATTGGCCCTTGAGCCCGTGGCAGCGGTAGGATATTGCACTGTACTAATGTAAATCTCCATTTCTTTAATAGAATTTCCTGCATTTTCATCGATGGAATAATCAACGCTAACCGATGCACCGTTTGCAGTTCCGCCACTAATATGTGGAACCAGCAATGGAGTTACCGTAAAATCCTGAACAACATTTTCATCGACACTGAAATCAACGGCAACGGTATCAGATTTTACTATTGGCCCTTCAACCCAAACTTTATGTTTTTTTGGAAACATTTTTAAATTTTGGTAGTTTCCTTCACCATTTACACGTATCTCAATTGCCTGTTCATCGCCCTCTCCAAGTAATTTCACCAACAGGTTATTACTGTTTAAATCGCCATGAAGCGGATTTCCGCTATTGTCTTTTATCGTTCCTTTTATGGTTCCGTTAAAGCCAAAATCCGACATGTGATAGTCACATTTTATTAAAGCAACCGACACAAAAATCAGGATAAAAATTTTAATATTTTTTGTCTTCATTTTATTATTAATTTGAATTAATACAACGGATTTTGTTCTAGCAGTGGATTATTATTTATCTTATTAATTGATATTGGATTATAATAATGTTCCTGCCGGAAAACCCGGTTAAAAGGTTCACAGTCTAACGGCAGAAAATAGTACTGATCGGATTCTTTATGCCAGATAATCCGCAAACCTTCAAACTGATCGTTTAATACATCTTCAGCAATTCTCCAGCGGCGCAAATCAAAAAACCTCTTATTTTCGAAACCGAATTCCGCCATCCATTCTGTACGTATCTTATCAATATTTATTGAGTTTTCATCAACCAAACTAATACCGGCGCGTTCGCGGGTAGGATTTAATGCAGCAACAGCAGCCGTTTTGTTTCCCATCTCGAATTCGGCTTCCGCTTTTGTAAGATAAAGTTCAGCAAGCCGGACAATTGGCCAGTCAACCTGGCTTTGATTTGCCGGTACCGGAAGGTTAGGTTCGTCGCACCACTTCCTCACCAGAAATCCGGAATTGGTGGTTTTGTCGTCACCAACAACCAAGCGGGAATCAACTCCCACCGCATAAACACCTTCGTAAACTGTATTTGGATTGTTTATAATATCAACCGGATTTGCAACCATTCCGGTATCAATCCCTTCATAAGTTTGAATCTCAGAATCGACGAAATCTACTCCCTGGAAAAGCACTGTGGCATATAACCTTGGGTCTTTTTTACTGAAAATATCCCAACCATTTTCATACAGGTGATTGGAGTTAAAATATTGCTCATAATCTTCTTCTGAGCCATCTTTATTTTCGTAGCCTAAAATCAGTTCAAGCGTTGGGTCGCACCGTGCCCCCTGGCCGCTTGCAAAACGGGGTGGAGCTTTCCAGTGATCCCAATCATGGCTTACTTCAACGCCATTATATTCTTTTGCAAATAATATCTCGCTGTTTCCTTCATCCAAAAATATATACTGGTAATTTTCAGCTTTGTCAGTCCTTCCATTATACAGTGAATATTTTCCCGAATTGATTACAGCAATAGCAGCATCTGACGCTTTTTTGTAATATGCTTCTGCTTTTCCGGCAGGCACCCCAACTAATCCATTTAGCTGAACTGTTCCGTATTTTGCAATTGAAGCCGCCCATAAATTAACCCGCGCCTGTAACGCCAGGGCTGTCCATTTATTAATCCGGGCTGTTGGTTTTGTCTCAGTTGTTTTATCGAGCAACTGAATTGCTTTGGTTAGCTCAGCATCTGCAAACTGGTAAATTTCATCTTCAGTTTTCCTTCTTTTCATTTCATCATCCACAATTCCGTATGGATCAATAACAGTAGTAACCAAAGGAACACCTCCATAACGTTTAGCCATTTCAAAATATGCGGCTGCGCGCATGGCAGTAACTTCGCCTTCCAGTTTGTTTTTAAGTTCTTCGCTTATTGGGGAATCCGGAATATTTTCCAAAAATACGTTACAATCGCGAATGTATTCGTAATCCCAATACTCCAAATCACCAGGCTCATTTGTTTTTGACATGGTACCCAGAGTCACGGCATTTCCATTTCCCCCGCTAACCGTTCCTTCATCGCAATAGCGATAATAATCAATATACGCGAATGAAGGAAAATTAGCGTACAAATCGATAACGTAACCCTGTAACAACGATTCACTTTGCCAAACATCACTATCTGATATTTTATCCAATGGCGTACGATCCAGGACATCATCGCAGCTGTAAAAAGCTGACAGAAGAATTGTAAATGTTACTATAAATATTTTGCTTTTCATAGTTATGCGCTTTTAAAAATTAAAAATCCAGTATTAAACCAAAACTATAGGTTCCTGTTGGAGGGTAAGACAATACATTGTCATTGCTGTTATCTCGTTCCAATTCAGGATCGTAAAAATCAAGAGCAGAAAAAGTGAGGACGTTGTAGCCAGAGAAATAAATTTTCAAATTATCAATCCCGGCTTTTCCTACCACACTTTTTGGTAAGTTGTAACCTAACTCTATACTTTTCAGCCTGATATATGAACCATTTTTATACCAGAATGATGAATTGCTGCTCTTGTTATGAGTTCCGTAGCTTGGCCAGTAAAATCTTGGAAATACAGGGTGTGAATCCAGGTTTGCAGGCATCCCCCAATCATTTTCCGGAACATAGGAATAGTTATACATTTCGAGGAAAGGAGCGTTTCCCCCCTGAAACGGCACCCGCATATCGGCACTACTGCCATAATGGATATCATATAATCCGGCCCCTTGCCACAACATGCTGAAATCAACACCTTTCCATGAAACGGAACCATGGATACCATAAATTATATCGGGAAATGTTCCGCTTCCAATAATAACGTTGTCGGATGAATTTATAACTCCATCTCCATTATAGTCTATCAGCTTTATATCTCCAACATTTACAGTTGCATTATTTCGTCCATCAATAATTGCCCAATTATCAATTTCTTCCTGCGACGTAAAAACGCCATCAGCCTGATATCCCCATTGGGTATCGGCCCACTGTCCAACCCTGTTTTGACGTCTGCGCTCTTCTTCTGAAGCGTAAACAGGTTGATCAACATATTCAATTTTTTCACGGGAATAAGAAATATTTCCGCCCAGTTCAACGTGGAATGCGCCAAAATTTTTAATGTAATCGACGGAAAATTCCATCCCACGGTTGCTATATTCTTCAATGTTTTCTTTCGACAGAGTTGCACCAACAATATCGGGAAGAGAAACCTGTCTGTCACCCAGAACATCTGATCTTTTCCTATAAAACGCATCAATAGCACCGGTAAGCGCATTACTAAAGAATCCAAAATCGAGACCTATATTGGTAGTTGTCATTTTTTCCCAGGTTATGAAATAATTGGGAATATTGTCTGCATTTATTCCTGAACGGACAACACCATCCACCATTAATTCGGCCGGTTTAATAGAATAAGTTGAAAGATACTGGTAATTACCTGTATTATCATAACCCAGTTTTCCCCAGGATGCCCTAAGTTTCAGGTTGCTAGGTGCATTAAAATTATCTTTAACAAAGCCTTCTTCTGAAATTCGCCATCCTGCCGAAACAGAAGGAAATAATCCCCACCGCGTATCTGCCGGGAACTTTGGTGAACCATCGCGCCGGGCGTTAAACCCAAATAAATATTTTTCCTTATAGCTGTAATCCAGGCTAAAAATCTGCCCAATGCGTCCATCCTGCCATCCCCGGCCATCGTTTGATTTATCCAAATCGGGGCCGGCAAAAAGATAATCGAGATCAAATTCATACCTGATTCTCCGCGCATTAAACCATTCACCCTGGCCCGATAAGTATTCATACACAGCAAGTGCATTAAACTTATGATCGCCAAAGGTATTGTTCCAGGTTAAAAAGTACTGCTGGTTAAATTCCTTGGAATATGAATTCCGTTGCAGCAACCAGTCGTAATTATTAAAGTTCCTGTGGTTATGATATACAATATTGCCATCTGCATCATAATCGAACCAATATGCCGGAGCCAGTAACTCTTTTCTTTTATCGTTTTGAAAATTACGCTTATAGTTAAAAATTGCTCTTGCATTAAAATGATATGGAAGTTTATAGGAAAGTGTAAATTTCGTGTCGCCGGTATATTTATTCCATTTGTAATATCCCACTTCATTGATTCTTGTAGCAGTTACCGGGTTTAAATCATCATTCCCCATTGCCGGATATTTGTAGGATCAGGATATACTGCAGGATATTGAGGTCGCGAACGGTATAAAAGCATCATTACGCCAAGGTGCCCGTTTTGTTGCATCATGTCCCAACTCGGGCCGACGTAATCATTTTCCAATAGTGATATATCAAGACCTAAATCCAGTTTATCAGTTAACTGAATATCTAAGTTTGACCGCAAATTGTATTTCTTGTTTTTTAAATCGTTTGAACGGTATAAACTTTCCTGATAGTAATAACCACCTGAAACAAAATACTTGATTTTTTCGGTTCCACCGCGTACACTCATATTGTGCTGGGTTTGAGGAGCAAAGTTGCGAAGTGTTAAATCCCACCAGTCTGTATTTGGATAAGCCGGATCATTTCCTGCTTTGAATTTGTTAATATCCTCCATCGACCATTTTGGGTCCAACCCGGCATTTTCAAGCGCCACATTTTCGAATTGTGCATTCTGCCATGAATTTACCGCATTCGGAATCATTGTCAGCCTTTGTAACCCGTAGTTAACATTATAACTAAACTGAGGCGCCTGAACTTTGCCACGTTTTGTTGTTACCAAAATAACACCGTTACCGGCCCTCGCACCATAAACAGCCGCTGTGGCGGCATCTTTAAGCACGTTAAATTCATCAATATCGTTCGGATCAAGTAAAAGAAATTCTTCGTTTGATGCCGGCATACCATCAATTACCAGTAAAGCATCGCCAAATCCGCGGATGTTGTATGTTATACCGCGATAATCACCAGGCTGGGCATTTTTTGTTTTTACAAATACGCCCGATGTTCTTCCTGCAACCGATTGTGCGATAGTCGGTGTAGGTACTGTTGTTAGGTCCTCAGTTTTTACTGTCGATACAGAACCGGTAACATCAACCTTTTTCTGTGTACCATAACCTACCACAATAACTTCTTCCAAATCGACATTGTCAGGATACATTACAACATTAATCTGATTTTTATTACCTACATCCACCACCTTTTCCGATAAGCCTATAAATGAAAACCTCAGTTTATCGGACGCGGATACGCCGGAAAGCTCGTATGAACCATCCGTACCGGAGGTAGTTCCGGTTGTAGTTCCTTCAATAATAATTGAAACCCCGGGGAGCGGAATGCGATCTTCATCCATAACAGTCCCGGTAACTGTTTTGGTCTGCCCTGCAGCAGCAAATGCAAACAAAGCAAAAAAGCTAAACAGAATCAAAAGCCTTTTTTTCATAAGAACATAGTTTATAATTAGATTATCATTTTGATTGCATCAAATATACAGTATTTTGTATACAAAATCCAAATTTCAAAATATTAAATAGCAAAAAAGGCTTTGATAATTAAATCAAAGCCTTTTAATTCCCTTTCGGCCGGCAGTCTATTCTATAAAAATCTTTTTAACCGTTTCAAAAAAATTTCTTTTCCTTTCCGAGCTTATTCCCCAGTTTACCGGCACGCTCTGGTATCCTTCATCAAAACCTTCGCCTTTCATCCTGAAATCGAAATAACCCCAGGAAGCATAAGCCATTGTTGCTACTTTAAAATTATTAATCTCCTTTTCAAAGTCGTAATGATCATCTTCATTAAATACAATCGGCATTGGCCGGTATGATGGCAATGCCCTCACTTCGTTTACCATTTCCTTAATGCGAGATGGATTATTCACGCCATTTCCGTGGATTAAAACATAGTCCGAAACTTCAACAACTTTATCCGGAGGAATTGTATTTCCGTTAAAACTTGCTGATACCAGCAGTTCAGGAGCTTTTTCTTTTATTCGCTGGATCAGGTCATGAATCCGATCATGTTTAATTATTAAATGTTTGTAAGCGCGATTATTACTTTCGTTAGCTACTTCAACAATAACATTCTGAAAATTATTTTTTTGAATCCAGGTAATTGTATTATCCACTGCCGCAACAACTGCTTTTTCATCTTTTAAATGTTCATCCTGCCCGAAATAAAAAATTCCGAGAATTACAACCATCCCCAAATCATCGGCTTTTTTTACGATACGTTCCATTCTTGCAGCATAATCTTTCCGCAATTCTCCACCTTCTTTAAAAGCATTGTTTTCCCAGGGTTGTGTAGCTGAATATCCCTCAGGACTACCACCCTGAAAATTGATAGTAAATGCTTTAAGTCCATAATCGCTCCACAGTTTCATTGCATCAACAAACTCACGAGTATTTCGATCCGGATCCCATTTTCCTGTATCCGGATATTCCCATTTTGAAATAGTTTCCGGATTTAAGTCATCAAAAACTCCCTGCACCATCCGTGAATTCGGTAATAACCCTTCAACCAAATAACCTTGCCATATGCGCCCCTCGAAGGTTGGTTTCCCATTAATGCAGAATTTATCACCTTCGATGCTAACCTTAGTTTGAGGTTTGAAACCTGAAACTGTTTTGAATGAATTGGCCAAAACAGCAATTAGAAGCAACAGAAATAACTTTTTCATATTATTTGTTTTTGAGGTTCAATATATGAATTTTTTGTATACAGAATACAAAAATCACAAAAGTACAGAGGTGAAAAACTTATTCTGTTGTTGTCAACTCCGTTATTAGTGTTAAATCCAGTTTTCTGAATTCCACTTCGGAACCTTCGGCCTGAACAGCGATGTGGCCTTCTGTTGCAGTGCAATCATAACCAAAATTCACCAGATCGCCGTTTACCCATACTTTTACTGAATCGGCCAAACATTCGATGGTCATCGTGTTCCATTCCCCCACCGGGTTTTCTGAGCCGTCGGTGAGGTTCATAATGCGTCGCTTTTTACCTTCGGTGATTCCCCACTCCTCCTCCGGTCCGCGACGTTCAACCATATCCGGTACTTTTATATTTTCCACAATACACCAGAAATCACCTGCGTTTTCATGCATCATTTGCACTTCAATCGATTTCGGGAACATGTCGTAAAGCGCCCGCGGTGTGGATGTATGCACCAGAATCCCGCAATTTCCGGGTTCACCGGCAAAACGGTACTCAGCCACCAGTCGGTAATTCTGATAAACGGAATCGGTAATTAAATGTCCGCGTGGATCTCCCAAACTAACAAGTAAGCTGTCGCGAACCAGAAACGGATTGATCGTATCCGGATTTTCATCCATCACAGGCACATCTTCATGCCAGCCTTTTAGATTTTCACCATTAAAAAGATGGATTGTTTCGGATTGTTTTTGCTTATTACAGGAAAAAAGGGCCAACGAAATCAAAAGAAAAAAACAAACAGGTTTCATAGTATTTAGTTTTAATTTATTCTGTGTACGGTATTACGATTGGTTTGTTCGGGTACATGAATGGGTTCGGGAAGAATTTTACCCATAGTTTTCGGTTTTTAATAACTGACCCTTTAAACAAGGCCCATTTTGCAATTTTATATAAGTTTTCGCACCACTTTGGGTTTCTATATTTTTTCAGGATTTGCAAGTCCTTCCACGATAGTGATGTCGCCGCCAAGCAAAATCAGGTGTATTTCGGCAAATAGTTGTATCAATTGATCTACATTTTATTTTAGTTGTTCTTTCGCCCATTTGATGTATTGTTCCCAGTCGTATTCCTTTACATCGTGGCCGCCGGTGCGAATGTGGTAAGCCACTGTATTTTGAATCGGTTGATTTACTCCAGGCATCTCTTTTGTGGGTATTCCTTTTTTCCCAAACAATTCATAAACCGGAGTCGCATAATAAGCGGAGAGAAATTCTCCTTTTGGATCGGCCCATGTATCTTCTTCGGCGCTGGCAACATAAACCGGACGCGGTGCAACGAGGGCGAGTAATTCATGCTGGTCAACGGGCAGTGCTTCTTCATTATCGCTGTAATTCCGGAAATTCAAACAAAACCAGTGTGGAAAAACCTGGTTTATGCGTCCAATGGTTTCGCCTATTTTACGTTTGGAAAGAGCAGCGCCGCCACAACCCGAGTCGTTGGAAATAACTGCTGCAAAACGCTGGTCGGTTGCGCCGGCCCATAACGATGTTTTTCCCAAACGCGAGTGGCCAAATACAACTACTCTTGATGCATCAACCTGAGCATCCTGTTCCAGGTAGTCGAGGGCACGGCTAAGTCCCCATGCCCAGGCAGCAATCGAGCCCCATTCATCTGCCGCAGGCCGCTGCTGGTCGTCATTGTACAGCAACGGATGAACGCCGTCCGAAAAATCGTCGCGATCTGGATCGACTTCTCCATAATAAATGGTAGCCAATCCAAAACCATTATCCAGCATGTTTCCGATGGCCCAGCGGTTTGTTCTCACCCCCCGCGACTGCTCGGTCAACTGGTTGTTTATTATTCCAAACGATTCGTTGTTCATCGTCCATGCATCTGAAATAATCACATGCACATCATCGGTAACCGTGTGATTTCCATAAAAATTATATCCCAGAAAAACAGGCGCCTTTTCCACATTCTTCGGAAGGTATATCAATATTGTAAAATCAAGTTTTTTACCGTTTTTCTGAAACGAAAGCTGTACCTGTTTCCGAAGCGCTTTCCCATTAAATGCCTCGCCTTGCTCCAAAACTTTCCACGACGAAATATTTAATTTGCCAGGAACTTCACCATATTCATTCTCTGAAAAAAACTGAAGCAGCTCCGGGCGACGTTTTTTTATCCACTGGTTTGTGTTCCGGATTTTCTTTCCTTTGAAGGTAGTCAGCGGATCGGGAACTTTAAACTTTGGCATTTTACTCTCATCGTAGTTAGGTTCATATTGCGCCCAACAAAATTGGGCCACCATTAGAAAGCTGAACAGAAAAATTAGTTTTTTCATCTTATTGCTGGTTTAAGTTATTTTCTAAAAATTTTATATCGATTGATGAATTAATATTTCATCAAGAGGTTCAACAACTTTCGGTCGAGTTTATGCCCGTGCCAGTTTTCATAATCCACATCGCTGCGGCCCGAATCGAGGATACCAAAATCACCCCTGAAATTCCAAAGTGCGTAACCGATTCCATGTTCCGTAAGTACATCGAGCACATCGCCAAACCACGACAGAAAAACTTCGTGCGGCGTTTCTTTCCAGCAACCGCATTCGCCGCAATGAACGCCAACACCTTTTTTAACTGCGTCAATCCACGGAGCGTAGAATTCCACCAGATTTTGCCGGCTGAATTTTTGGCCGTCGATGGTGCCCGGCCAAACCGGTTTTGGCGCTTCATCCGGATTTTTGAAAACCCATGGCGCCCGGTAATGCGAAATGTAATGCGGGAAATATCCGCGGCAGCTTTGTCCGATATCCAAATCGAAAATTTCCGGAATTACCTTGCTTCCCACATCATTTCCGTCGGCAATTATCCGGTGGTTTGGATTGCCTTCGCGGATTGCTTCCATGGCTTTTTTAGCCACCTCACGATACAGTTCACCCGGAATAGGCCCGCGCTGCGAATACTGGTCGTTCATGTCCTCGCGGGTGCACGGCTCATTTACCAAATCGAAACTTATTTGTTGCGGTGTTTTATTTGCAAAACGTTTACCCCACATTCCCCAGTGGGCATAAAATGCCTCCTGCGCTTGTTTATCCTGCCAGAGATTGTAAGGTTCGTTAAATCCGGCATTTACACAAAATCCGGGTGCGCGATGTAAATTCAGGCTTGCGTGCAAGCCGTGTTTATTTGCTTTTTCAACCAAATCATGAATGTTGTCAATCACCTTTTCATCAAAATTAAGCACTTCATCCGCAGTGATGTGCCGTGAATGATCGTATTTAACGTACCGGGGATAAGCCATCGGGAGCCTCACAAAATCGAATCCCCAGTCAGCCATCCATTTTAAATCGTCTTCGGTGGTTCCCGCATTGTTGTTCCCGGACACCGGCGAAAAATAATCCAGAAGATTGAAGCCTTTCCAGCGCGGAAGTTTATTTGCAGGGTTTTTCAGGAGTGTGCCGGCTGAAACTTGTCCTGCCAGACCAACACCGGCTGCCACCATTCCTGTGGACTTGATAAAATTTCTTCGTTTCATTTTTACAGGTTTATTGGAATGGGGCTAAAATTATAATATTTTTATTGAAATGGAATGGTATTTAAAGAAAACCACCTTATGTTGAAAAACCATAAATTCCGTACCTGCCGGAGTTGCGGGCGCGAGGGCGGCCGGTTGAAAAGTTCAGGTTGTTAGTTTCCTTTTTTGGTTTCAACGATTACGACGCCATTTGCGCCGCGGGAACCATAAACCGAAGAGGATCCGTCTTTTAATACATCCACCGATTCCACGTCGAGCGGTGAAATATTTGCAAAATCCTGCGTGCTTACAATTATTCCGTCAACCACCAGCAGCGCGGCATTGGCTTCGGCGCCGTAAAACGTGTTGGTCCCGCGGACAATGATGGAATTCCCCTGTACGGTAACCCCGGGAAACTGACCCTGTATTAAATCGAACATGTTGGAATAAACTGAGAAGTCGGTATCGTTCTTGTTCAGGGAAGAAACTGCATTCAGCAAGTCTTTCGAATTCACATACCCGTATCCGACCTGAACGTGATTTCCAGCTTTTTCGAGGTTATTTTCACCTTTTTTTAATTCGAGATTGACGAAGATTAACCGGATTTCTTTCTCAATTTTCACGCGTTTCGGATAAAAACCGGCGGCCTCCAGTTTAATTTTATCTTCCGGATTACAAAGTGCCTGAAAACGGCCCAATGAATCGGTCTCCACCGTTTGTCCGGTACTTTTCACCGTTACATTTACCCCAATGAGCGGTATGCTGTCGAAGGTTGTAACTTTGCCTGTTAACGTTTTATCCTGGCCCGAAGCGTTGGTTGTGAAAACGAAAAATAACAGGAACACACCCAGTGCGAAAGAATGATTGTTTTTCATGATCGCAGTTGTTTAATGAATAAAAAACAGCCTGAAAGCGAATGGTTTGACTAAACAACCCGGAGCAAGTTTAACAAACCCCGGTATTAAATTTTTTCGAGGTTTTTGTCCAGCTTCAGCGTTCCGTCCTTGTCGGTGGAGAACAAGACCTGTTTGTTTTGATATACCACGTTGCATTTTTTTCCAAGCAGAGATACGATTTTCAGGTTTGTCAACGTGTTGTTTTCCCAGGAAACATCTACTACAAATCCTCCGCGGGCGCGCAATCCTTTCACATGCCCGCTTTCCCATTCCGGCGGCAATGCAGGAAGCACCTGTAACATTCCGTTGTGACTTTGCAGCAACATTTCGGCAATTCCGGCAGTGGCGCCGAAATTACCATCAATTTGAAACGGCGGGTGGTTGTCAAATAAATTGGGAAGCGTCGATTTTGCGTAAAGGGCCGTTAAATTCTCATGAGCCTTTTCACCGTCTTGTAACCGTGCATAAAAGTTAATGATCCAGGCGCGGCTCCAACCGGTGTGCCCTCCGCCATTGGCCAGTCGTGTTTCAATCGACTTCCGGGCTGCATTCATCCACTTCGGATTTTCCGGATTTGCAAATTGTTCGCCCGGATAAAGTGCGTATAAGTGCGACATGTGCCGGTGACCGGGCTCTGCCTCGGGAAGTTCTTCCGACCATTCCAGAATTCTCCCATCGGAACCAATTTGTGGCGGTGTCAATTTATTTAACATTGTTTGAACAGTGTCTGCCAATTCCCGGTCTACACCTAAAATATGCGTGGTTTTTATAAAATTGGAAAACAATTCGCTGATGATTTCGTGGTCCATGGCCGGCCCCATACAAACCGAAGCCACTTCGCCATTGGGAGCAATAAATGCATTTTCGGGCGACATGCCCGGTCCGGAAACCAGTAAACCTGTGTTTGGATTTTCCACCAGAAAATCGACAAAAAACAGTGAAGCATCTTTCAATACCGGGTATGCTTTTTCCCGCAAAAAAGCAGTATCGCCGGTAAAAGCAAACTGCTCCCAAAAATGATCGGAACACCAGGCGGCGCCCATTGGCCACATTCCATAGCGGGTCATTCCGATTGGAGCAGTGAATTTCCACACATCCGTTGTATGATGTGCCACAAACCCGCGGCAGCCGTAAACATTTCGGGCGGTTTCCGAACCCCTTTCGCGCAAATCATCAACAAATTCAAAAAAAGGCTGCTGGCACTCGGCGAGGTTTGTAACCAGCGCCGGCCAATAATTCATCTGGATGTTGATATTAATATGGTAATCGGCGTTCCAGGGTGGGTTCAAACCGTCGGCCCATATTCCCTGCAAATTCGCCGGCAAACCACCCGGCCGCGACGAACTGATGAGCAGGTACCTGCCAAACTGAAAATAAAGTTCTGTCAGGTGCGAATCCATCTGTCCGTTTTTAATCCGTTCGAGCCGTTCGCCCGTGGGCAGATTTAATGTATCGGGGCCGTTTAATTCCAGCGCAACCCGCTGAAACAATTCCTGATAATGATCGATGTGATTCGCTTTAATATCTGAAAATCCTGCCTGGGCTGCTTTCTTAACGTCGTCAGCCGAAGTTTTCACTTCATCAGCTCCCCAAAAATCAGTACGGGCCGAAATCAGCAGTTCCACTTCATCGGCATTTTTCACGATTAAACTGGTGTCGGACGAAGAAATTTCTCCGCCTTTGTTTTTGATGTGCACCACCGATGCGAAATGCGTCCCGCGGTTCTCGTGTTCTGCAAAACCAGTCATTAATAATTGATTTTCGCCTACTGAAACTATTTCGGCATCGCCCGGCCGGTTCATCCAGGTTTCGAAGCTGATTTTTCCTTTTCCGGAAGAAGACAGCTTTACAACAATCACTTCATCAGGAGACGAGGCAAAAATTTCGCGGGAGTATTTGGTTTCACCCGACTGGAATTCAACGGAGGAAACTGCAGTGTTTAAATCGAGGGAGCGCTTGTAATTATCGGTTTTCCCGATTCCTTCGAAACGGATAAACAAGTCGCCCAACGTTTGGTAAGTATGCCCGCCGACACGTTTGCCCATAATTTTTTCCTGCGCCAGTTTATCGGCTTTTGCATATTCACCTTTAAAAAGAAGTTCGCGTACTTCATTGAGATATTCCAGGGCCTCCGGGTTCGCACGTTCGATTGGTCCGCCCGACCAAACCGATTCTTCGTTAAGCTGGAGGTGTTCCGTTTCCGGTTCGCCAAAAATCATACATCCCAACCGGCCGTTTCCCAGGGGCAGCGCCTGGTTCCAATCGGCAGCCGGCTCGTTGTACCAAAGCAGCAACTCTTGCTTTTTATTATTTTCACTGAAATTGCAGGATTGAAAAATTCCTGCAGCAATAAACAGAAGTACCAGAATCTTTTTCATTTTAACAGGTTTCAGGTTGAAGGAACGAAGATAACAAATTAAGCTGTTTCTTATAAGTTTCGATTTTCACCGGAATTCGTTAATTTACATCAAAAAAGGGAGAAAAATCAAGTTTTCCCCCCTCATTATCATTTCTTTAGTTAATTCACTACTGGTCTCCGCCGCGTTTTGTTTCAATAATTACCACGCCATTTGCACCTCGCGAGCCATAAATTGCCGAGCTGCCGTCTTTTATCACGTTGATACTTTTTACCTGGTTTGGCGGAACTGAGCTTAATACGCTTCCATCGGTAGGTACTCCGTCGAGAACGATTAGAGCGGCGCTGCTGCTGTTTATTGAATTAGGGCCGCGGATGATAATTTCTCCGTTAACAACCTGCACTCCGGCGAAACGTCCTTTAATTACCTCGTAGAGATTACTGTACTGCGAAAAATCCATATCATCCTCGTTCAAAGTAGCCAGTGCATTCAACTTGTCCCGGTCGGTAACATATCCGTACCCAAAAGCAATCTCCCTGTTTTTTTCACCTGGCTTCAGTTTAATGTTTACCGCTGCATATTTTACTTTCCCGGGCAGTTTAACATTTTGATTGTAAAAACCTTTCGCCTTCACCTTCAGTTTGTCATCTCCCTTTGCCTGAACAGAAAATCGTCCGAGACTATCAGTAAAAACGGTATTATCAGCGCTTTTTACGTTTATTTCTGCGCCAACAACCGGAATACTGTCGAACGTAGTAACAATGCCCTGGACCAAACGCTCCTGTGCGTTGGAAATAGTGGTACCCAAAAGTGCAAGCAATCCAATAAGAAATACGGTTACTTTTTTATTCATGGTTAATGATTTCATTTTTAAATTATTATTATAAAAGTACAATTATTGTACCAACAATAATTCGAATTCCCGAGATAATTTGTAACGAATTCATCTTTCTTTTGCCGGACCAACCGCTTTTACCCGGTACGGCTTTTTCTGCTGCGATTCGAAATAGGTGCGCATTTGCAATTCGGCAATAATTCCTATAGTAAAGAATTGAATTCCACCCATCACCAGCAAAATACCGAGCAGCAGCAGTGGTTTGCCCCAAATATCGTGTCCCAAAATTTTCAGCACCAACATGTACAGGTTTATAAGAATGCCTATTCCGAGTGTTACAATTCCAAGTCCGCCGAAAAGATGCATAGGCCGTTGAAGGTATTGTTTAAAGAACAGCATCAGAATTAAATCACTGACAACGCGCGTTGTACGGCTCAGATTGTATTTTGAAGTACCGAATTGGCGCGGACGATGGTGAACATCTATCTGTGTAATCCGTGTTGCGCCCTCAAGGGTAATCAATACCGGTATGAAACGGTGTAGTTCACCATAAATATGAATGTTTTTGATCGTTTCGCGGGTAAAGATTTTCAGCGTACAACCCAAATCCTTCATTTTGGTACCGGTGGACCTGCGGATCATATAGTTGGCAATTTTCGAAGGAATTTTCCGCAGGAACATTCCGTCTTTCCGGTTGGCCCGCACTCCGGCAACCATATCCCATTCTTCTTCTTCCATTTTTTCCAGCATCATTGGAATGTCGGCCGGATCGTTCTGGAGGTCGCCATCGAGCAGGACGATGAATTCACCGCCCGCCAGATCGATTCCTGCCTGCAAGGCAGAACTTTGACCATAATTGCGTTTGAGTTCGACCAAAATAAAACGTTCGTCGTTGATTTTTCTGATTTCTTTGCGTGTATTATCGGAAGAACCGTCGTCGACAAAAATTGCCTCGAAATCATAATTTCCGAGGGCTGCAACAATCTGTTCCGAAAGTGGCTTGATATTTGGCTCTTCGTTGTAAACACAAATAACCAGAGAGAGTTTTTTCATTCTTACTGAGACAATTAATGATTTTCAATTTTAAAAAACTGCCGCAAAGGTACACAATTCAGTTTCAAAAATTATGATTATTCTTTGGGATTCAGATTCCAGATGAAGGAGAATCTGACGGTACGGTATTCCCAGTCGCGCAATCCATGTAAATACTGTAATCGCAAGGCATTTTTCCGCAATTTTTTCCGAACGTCGAAATTTATTTGCACAGGGCGATCACGACGGTTTTTATAACCGGAATAACCGGCAAGCGAAGTTGAAAACCTCCATTCCTGAATCAGGTAATCGGTGCCGATGGCATATAAAAATGCATCGTTTTGCAGGTTAAGTTCATCGTTGGTTTGCCAACTGTAAAATCCCAGCATGGTAAAAGGGCGGAATACGCGGTCGCTCTTTTTTATCAGCGGTTTCGAAAAGCTCAAATCGAAAAAATAACCGGGGCTGTCGGTGTACCTGGCGGCTTCCAACTGGTTGCCCGAAGCTGTTTTGGCAGCAAAACGGAACAACGTGTTCGGGAATTTTCTGTCTTTCGAAATTTGAACCAGGGTGCTGAAATAAAAGTCGCCAAAAGCAAATCCTTTTCCGTCCCTGTCGCGTGAAAAACGTTCGTTTCTGATTTTTTCTGAATACGCATAACGTTCCAGCATAACTCCGTACATTTCGATGGCAATTTTATTTTTAGCAAACGGAAGAAATAATTTCCCGGAAATGTCCTGCGTTGGATCGCCCGGATGAAAATGGTTGGAAAATGTGGCTTCAATTTGGGCGGGCCCTTCAATAATTCCGCGTTTAACGTCGGGTACCGGCAGTGCGTTCGGCCCAAAGTAGCCAGGCGTGATTTTCATCCAATTCCGCCAACCCGGGTCGCCTTCTTTCCAATTGTGCAACTGGTTCCACCAGCCGTAGTCCTCATTTTCATCCTGTGCTCCGGCAACACAAAACGAAAAAAGCAAAATTGAAAAAAGAAGGAATTTCATGGGCAAATTTAATTCCGGAAAGATAAAAAAAACCCTTCAGAAAAATTTCCAAAGGGTACTTTATACTAAAGCTCCAGTTTATCTTTGATTTGTTTCGGTATCGCATCTTTATGGATCATGATGCTCATCGTTTTGTAATTCACGTAAGGTTTTGAAGCGTAAAAATAACCCTGGTATTCGTTGTATTCGCCCCACGAATTTTTCACTTTATAGAAAACTTTGCCATCCTGGTCTTTCGCCAACCCGATAATGTGCATTCCGTGATCGTCGGTTGTTTGATAATTATCAAATGCTTCCTGCCTCATTTCCTGTGTTACTTCCAGTTCCGGAACCGGCTTTTCCAGTTTATACAATTCGCTTTGTTTTTCCCTGTCGGGCAATGATTCCCAGCGGGTAATTTCTGCGTCTGTCATATCTTTTTCAGGCGCCGCAGGTAATACGGCCACTCCTTTGTTGCTGGTTACAAACCCTTTTTCGCTAACATCGGCAGCCCAGGCAACCGTATAACCGTTATTCAGCGAGTAGTCGATAATTTCTTCCAAATCTTTTAACGGAACATTATAAACTTCTCCCCACGACCAGTTATCGGGCACCTCCAGAATAAATTTCGAATAAAACGGGTGATGCGTATAGGAAGTGATTTCCACATAATCGTTCATGTTCAGCCCCATAAAATTATCAGCAAATGTTTGCGGACTATAATCTTTTCCTTCGTACATAAATTTCTGCGGTATTTCGCCCAGGTAATTATCGAGAATGGATTCAAATGCATCGTGCCACGACGTGCTGAGCTTCCGGTTTTTATTCTCAATAACTGCATCAACGAAATCTTTCAGCACGCTATCCATTTCGCCGTGAACATGTTTTTCCTCGCCGTATTGCAGTCCGCTGTAAACCGATTCCGGCACCATTCCGTATTTTTTGATGACGTTTGTCACATCGTGAAAAGCTCCACCGGCTGCAAAGTTGAGATTGCCGTGCAACCGGACATCTTTCAACGCTTTGTCGGCGTAGGTATGCCAAACCACAAACATTTCCGATAAATCGGTTTGTGGTTTTCCTTTGCGGATCATTTCCGATTCCAGAAAAGATAAGGTTGAAAACGACCAGCATGTGCCTGAACGGTTTTGGTCTTTCACGGGAGTAGCCGGTAAAACCAGTGTATCTTCAAATTCGTAGGCATTTTTGGTTTTTTTTGTTTCATCGCCGGCGAACCCGGTTTTCACTGCAAAAAGCAGCATCAGTGCTATTGTTAAATAACGCAATTTTTATTCCTCCTTTAAAAATTTTGAATTATTTTTTCGAACGACTGTCAAAAGTAAAAATATTATCTTTTTTTGAAATTATTATTAACAGAAAAATCCACCTTCAGAATAAAATTTTTGATTTTACAACCGGTTCACCTCATCGTACCTGAAACAACTTACCAGGTGATCGTTTACCATTCCGGTGGCCTGCATGTGGGCATATACAATGGTGGAACCCACGAATTTAAATCCACGTTTTTGCAGGTCGGCCGATATTTTATCGGAAAGCGGTGTTTTGGCCGGGATTTCTTTCAATTCGGTAAAAGAATTGACCACTGGTTTGAAGTCCACAAAACTCCAAATGTACTTGTTGAAACTGCCAAAATGCTGCTGAACTTCGAGAAATTGCCGGGCATTGTTTACGGAAGCCGCAATTTTCAGTTTGTTACGGATAATGGATTTTTCCTGAATTAATTCAGACCTTTTTGTTTCATCGTATTTCGCAACTATTTCCGGGTTGAAACCATCGAAAGCTTTCCGGAAAGCTTCGCGTTTGTTCAGCACAATTTGCCAGCTCAATCCGGCCTGAAAACCTTCCAGTACAAGAAACTCAAATAATTTCCGGTCGTCGTGAAGCGGCACTCCCCACTCTTCGTCGTGGTATTTAATCATAATTTCGCTGGTTGTTGCCCAATTGCATCGTCTACACATATTTTGATATTTTTCAGGCGAAAAAGTTAAATAAAATTAATCGTTCAACACCAGTTTTTATAAAATGTTATTTTTGCAAAATCTGAAAAGAAAATAATGAAGCGAACCATTATATTATTTTTTTTGCTGGCCTCCGTAGTTGCGCAAGCTCAGCTAAATATTAACCACTACATCAGGGTTGGGCGCACGCGTACACAAATAGGGAATTTCACGGGGGCAATCGAATATTTCAACATCGTCATCAAATTCAAGCCTTATTTGCCGGAGGCGTATTTTTACCGCGGCATCGCCAAACATCAGCTGGAAGATTACCGCGGCGCCATTCTCGACTATGACAAAGCGATTGAAATAAAACCATATTACCCGCAGGCTTATATGAACCGCGGCATGGCATATCATAACCTGAAAGAATACAAAAAAGCCATTGAGGATTACAACCGCGGTCTGGAATTCGATCCGGATAACGACAACATTTACAACAACCGGGGAATTGCCAAACTGGCGTTAAAAGATGTAGAAGGCGCCATTGCAGATTACAACAAGGCGCTGGAAATTAATCCGAAGTCGACGTACGCGCTGATGAACCGGAGCAATGCGCACATCGTTCAGGGCGATATTAAAGAAGCTGTTCGCGATTTGAACCAGGTGATCATCATTCGCCCGCATTATGCCGCCGCTTACCTGAACCGGGGACTTGCCCGTTTTGAAATGGAAGATTATGCATCGGCATTGCGCGACTACGACCAGTGCATCGAACTCGATCCGCAAAATGCGCTCGCTTTTAACAACCGAGGTATTGTAAAGCACAAACTGGAAGATTATGCCGGTGCGATTATGGATTACGACATGGCGATTCATTTAAACCCGGAAATAGCAAGCGCTTATTTCAACCGTGCCATGGCCCGCGAAATCCTGAACCGGCCCGGTTACGAACAGGATTATAAAATTGCAGCACAACTTGATCCGAAATTCGACCTGGAAAGCCGCCGGCTTGATGCCGAACAACTGGCACAAAACCAGCAACAACAACAAAACAACAACAACAACAACAGGGACAGTCCGGTTCGGGACAAAACAGTTCATCGCCATCGCAAAACGCTGCACAGCAAAATAATACACAACCAAATAACAATACCGCACAAAACAACAACACCAAAGATGATGAAGAAGAAGCTAACCGGCGCCGTCATCAGCGTTTAAATTTGATTATCGAAGACACGCGTGACATTCCCAAAGAAGATGAGGAAGAAGTGGATGACGGGCGGATTCAAAACAAAAACATCGAAATTGACCTGCAGCCGGTTTTTATTGTTTCGGCATTCGAAAAAAATGCAGTGGATTACGATCGTTTCCAGTACTATAACACAGCGATTGAAGAGTTGAACGAAAAGAACAACTATAATCCGCTTTTTACCATTACCAACAAATCGCTGGATAAATACAAGGAGGTGTTTGAAAATTTTGTGCTTTATTTTAACGCACGGCTCGATATTCAGAAGAGCAGCCACAATTACCTGAACCGTGGAATTTTTTACAGCCTGACCGGTGATTACAATGCTGCCCTCGAAGACTTAAACAAATCGATAGAACTGGACGGAAAGCAGGGAATAGCCTATTTTTCGCGTGCCAACTGCCGGTATAAAATGCTGGAGGAAATTGAAACGCTGGCCGGAACGCAGGAGGATTTAACGGTTTCCCTGGCGCAGCCCGATTTGGACCCGTCGGCCGGTGTAAACCTGGCCATGCCGGAATACGAGAAAATCCTGGATGATTATCAGACGTTGCTTTTTCTGAATCCGAAGTTCTTTTTTGGATATTACAACCGGGCATTTATTAAGCTACGGCTAAAACAATACAAAAGCGCGATTGAAGATTTGAACCGCGCCATCCAACTGGAGCCGGAATTTGCAGAGGCTTATTTTAACCGCGGCCTCACTAAAATATTCCTGGACGACATTGATGGCGGAGCGCTTGACCTGAGCAAGGCCGGCGAACTGGGAATTGAAGGAGCTTACAACATTATCAAGCGGTATTGCAATTAAGTACGATCCTGTTTTTAGTTCCGTATGTTTGCCAGGCGCTTGGTGTTACAGTTCGGCAACACCCCATACTTTGTTAATCGCCCCCCAGGGAACGACCTGCGGCTTTTTAAAATCGCGTTTCACATCTCCTGTTTTCTCGCCCCTGATTTCAATTGCAGCCAACACTTCCGGTTTCATGCCCGATTTTACCGCCCAGTTGAAAATCGGGATTTCCTCCGGGTTGTGAGGACCCATAACAGCAGCCGCAGCCATATCGTGCCTCACCCTGGCATCGCATGCGATGCCTTTCCCTCTCCATTTGGAAAGGGCCGGGGAGAATTTCTGCTGCTTTATTTTGAATGTGCCGGTTTTGAGCATTAGACCAGAAACATATAAACAGCTAAACCTGCAAATTTAACCGGCGCCGGATGAGTACGTTCTTCCTCCCTCTCCGGGCGTAGAGGGAAAATCATAACTTGCCGGGACAGGGTGAGATATCTTCCGCCCGGATTCCATTCGTATCTTCACAATTGGGAGCGGATGGAATCCTTATTAAATCCGGAGGATTTTAATGTTTATAGCTCTCTAACATTGAGGAGTGGTAAGACTCTGGGCTTATTTAGTTAACGCTGACATGTCTTACGACGATGTCAGGTTACGGGAAAAACCAACGAAGCATAAACTTGTCAGCGTCCGCAGGACCTGACAACGTTAAGGAGGTTGAATTTAAAGGCCTTTCGCTCCACAAAAAATTAAACTGAACCAGACTCTGGCGGGAGTCGCATGTTCGGACTTCATGTATTATTTGTATAAACTTCCTTCTGAAACAATTCAAAGGCTAAATTCACCTGTTCCGGGTTACCCAAAACATACACGAGATCTTTTGGTTGAAGGGTGGTTGCCGGCACCGGATGTTCAATTATTTCGGGACCGCGTTTAATTGCCAGGAGCGTAACACCCGTTTTACTTCTTAATTCAATTTCTGAAATTGATTTTCCGTCGGCAACCGATTCTTCTTCAATTTCAATGGTGGAAATATTCATGTTCCGAAGTTCGTCGAACGGAGTAGGCTGATTAACAATATCTTTCTCTGAAAATACACCTAAGTTCATGTTTCTGATGTGGGTTAACATGCGGTTGATTTCTTTTTGAGGATACAATTTTTTGACTAAAACCCGGTTAAACAAATCAATTGCAATCTCCAGCTTTTCAGGTAAAACCTGGTCGGCCCCGAGGTTGTAAAACTGTTCCACATTTTCGGTTTGCTTTGCCCGTGCAATGATGTATGCGTTTTTGTTGATGTGCCTGATTTTTTCAATGATGGCCATTGAGGGGATGAGGCGTCCCACAGAAATGACAATAATTTCAGCCGTATCGGCATGGGCTTTTAAAAGAATCGGTTCGTTCACAGCATCGCCGTAGACGACCATATCACCGCTCCGTATTTTTTCATTGGCAATCAGCGGGTCGAAAATAACAGACACATAAGGTATCCGATTTAATTTCGCCATTAAAGAAAGATTTAACGCGCTTGTGTCGGTACCAATGATTACCACATGATTCCGGAAATCCGGAATTTCAATTTCCCTTAGCGGAAAAATTCCGTCCACCAAAAATTTCGGCAACGGCAACTTTAATAAAATATTCGCCAGTGGCAACGAAACTTTCATTAAAAAGGGGGTAACTGCCATAGTAATAACGGCAACCGCAAGAAACAACTGGTAATAAAAATAATTCAAAATAGAATTGTTAAGGCCTATTTTCGCCAGGATAAATGAAAATTCGCCCACCTGGCTTAATGCAAGCCCAACCAGCACGGTTCCGCGAAACGTGTGGCCCAAAACAAATCCGGTACCTCCTGCAATAATGGTTTTTACAGTAATAACAAGGACGATGCTAATGATAACCAGCTGAAAATTTTCGGCGACGAAGTTTAAATCCAGGAGCATTCCAATGGAGACGAAAAAAAAACTGGTGAATGTGTCTTTAAACGGGATAAGGTTTGAAAACGCGTTGTGGCTGTATTGTGATTCAGAAATCATGAGCCCTGCCAAAAAAGCGCCAAATGCGAGCGACATTCCCAACCGAAACGTCAGCAACGCAATTGCAAGGCAAATGAGAAAAATGCTCATCATAAACAGCTCCTGGTTTTTGGTTGAAGCGATCAAATGAAGCAGTTTTGGGATTAGCCACTTGTTTCCTGCATAAACAAAACCGATAATAAAAATTGCTTTTATAGCGAGAACTAATATTTCCCGGGCAACGTTGAGGTTATTTTCGCCGAGTAAATTGGTGAAAAGCAACAATGGCACCAACAGTAAATCCTGAAAAATGAGAATTCCCAGCACAGTCCGGCCATAGTTTGAGCTAAGCTCCGAACGTTCCTGCAATAATTTCAGCACCAGCGCGGAACTGCTCAAAGCGGAAAGAAAACCGATAAATATTCCGGTTTGCCAGGTAAGATCATAAAAAATTGACGCCACGTAAAACAATCCTGCAGTAACCGAAACCTGTAGCAATCCTCCCAGAAAAACGATTTTCCTGATTTTAAGCAAGTGCTTTAAGGAGAATTCCATTCCAATGGTAAAAAGCAACAAGATGACGCCGATTTCAGCTAAAGTTTCGATTTCATGCTCTCCCTGAACGAGGCCAAGCAGGTACGGGCCGGCAAGAATTCCGGTCAGTAAATATCCAACTACGGTTGGAATCTTTAAACGTGTAAACACGAAATTTACGAGTGTGGAGAGTGCGAATATTACGACAATGTCCTTAAGTATTGATACTTCCATTCTTTCAAAATCATTTACCGGATTATTGCTTCATTTCCTTTTGCAAATTTAAACATCGGGAAGCAAACCGAATATACGGCAAATTAGCGAATGATTGGTTTCCAATACGCGCGGATGTTATCATTGGGTATTGTTTTATGGGCGATTACCGGAACGAATTATTCATGCCGTTTCTGTATAGTTCTATTTTGACACTTTAGAAAAATCAACCTGATTTTACCCTAAAATCCCTAAAAGGATCAGGATGTGATTGGAAACAACCGGCAAAAACGACAGATACCGGCAACTTCGCTTTGAAAACGTAAAAAACGCTTATCTTTATTCCTGAAACAATTAAAAACCAAATCGATGTACAAACAAATTTACAGCACAGCATCAGCTATTTTCATGGCAGCCATTACAATTATAAACAGTTTCGGGCAAACCACCCATTCTCCCGGACATCAATCCATCGAACTGTTTAACGGGAAGGATTTATCGGGGTGGTACACGTTTATCCAGGATCGGGGCCGCGATACCGATCCCAAAAAAGTATTTACGGTGCAGGATGGGATGATCCGGATTTCGGGTGAAGAATGGGGCTGCATCACCACCAATGATGAATATGAAAACTATCGTATTGTGCTGGAATTTAAATGGGGCGAAAAAACACATGCACCGCGTGAAGATCGTGCCCGCGATTCCGGACTGTTGATTCATTCCCGGGGCGAAGACGGCAGTTCGGCCGGTATTTGGATCCACTCCATCGAGTGCCAGATGATTGAAGGCGGCACCGGCGACATTATTGTGGTGGGCGACGGTACTGATGATTTTAGCGTAACAGCCACCGTGGCTCCTGAAAAACAGGGCAACTCGTTTATTTACCAGCCTGATGGCGAAAAAGAGACCATTATTTCCGGCCGAATCAACTGGATTGGCCGCGATCCGAATTGGAAAGACGAAAAAGGTTTCCGTGGATTACACGATGTGGAAAATCCGCATGGCGAATGGAACAAACTGGAATGTGTAGCGGCTGACGACCAGATCACCATCTTCCTCAATGGCAAACTGGTAAATAAAGCTATGCATGTGAAGCCGCAAAAAGGAAAAATTCAAATCCAGTCGGAAGCCGCCGAAGTATTCGTCCGGCGGGTGGAATTACAGCCGTTGTAGTTTTTATGTAATTTTTTTCAATTCTGAAGAATTCTTAACGCAGCACGAATCACACATTCCCTCAAATATTATATTCCCATCAAACTGCCAACTGCGACTGATCGCTGATCGCTGATCACTGATCACCGATCACTGATCACTGATTACTGATTATTTCGACATCCTGCTACTCCCCCGTCATTTTTTTCGGATCCACCCATTTGTCGAAATCTTCTTCGCTAACGTAACCGAGCGCCAGAGCGGCGTCTTTCAATGTGGTACCTTCCTTGTGCGCTTTTTTGGCAATTTCGGCGGCTTTATTATAACCGATATGCGTATTAAGGGCGGTTACCAGCATCAGTGAATTTTTCAGGTGTTGTTCAATTACCGGTTTATTGGGTTCAATGCCGGCCACACAATTATCGCAGAAACTCATGCAGGCATCTCCCAGCAAACGGGCGCTTTGCAATACGTTGTATGCAATCAGCGGTTTAAACACATTCAGCTCGAATTGTCCGTTACTGCCGCCAACTCCAACAGCTACATCGTTGCCCATTACCTGCGCGGCAACCATTGTCAGCGCTTCGGCCTGTGTCGGGTTCACTTTCCCGGGCATTATACTGGAACCCGGTTCATTTGCCGGAAGCTGAATTTCGCCAATTCCGCAACGCGGGCCGCTGCCCAGCATCCGGATATCGTTCCCGATTTTCATCAGGCTTACCGCCAGCCTCCGGAACGCGCTGCTTAGTTCCACCATTGCGTCGTGTGCAGCCAGCGCTTCAAATTTATTGGGCGCTGTAACAAACGGCAGTTTCGTAAGCTTTGCTATTTTCTCCGCCACCGCTTCGGCATAACCTTCCGGTGTGTTTAAACCAGTGCCAACAGCGGTTCCGCCAAGAGCCAGTTCAGCCACTTTTTCAAGCGCATTGTAAATAGCGCGCTCCCCATTGTATAACTGCTGCACGTACCCGCTGAATTCCTGTCCAAGCGTCAGCGGTGTGGCATCCATAAAATGGGTGCGACCGGTTTTTACAATGTCTTTGAATTCTTCGGATTTTTCAGCCAGCGCATCACGGAGTTTCTTAACACCTGTCAGTGTGCATTCCAGCGTGAGTTTATAGGCAGCAATGTGCATGGCCGTTGGGAACGTGTCGTTGCTGCTCTGGCTTTTATTTACATCATCATTCGGGTGAATTACTTTTTTTTCGTCGGTAAGTTTGCCGCCGTTCAATACATGCGCCCGGTTGGCAATTACTTCATTCACATTCATGTTGCTCTGCGTTCCGCTGCCGGTTTGCCAGATAACCAGCGGAAACTGGTCGTCGAGTTGCCCGTTGAGGATTTCGTCGCACACTTCGGCAATTAGTTTTGCTTTTTCATTTGACAGTACACTCAAGTCCTGGTTGGTAAATGCAGCTGCCTTTTTCAGGTAAGCAAACGCATAAATGATTTCCTTTGGCATACTGGCTTCGGGCCCAATCCTGAAATTGCTTCGGCTCCGTTCGGTTTGTGCCCCCCAATATTTTTCTGCCTGGACTCGTACTTCTCCCAGTGTATCTTTTTCAATCCTGTAATCCATAATCTTGTTTTTGAATTTCTTAATCCTTTTTTCGAATCCTGTCAAATTTACAAGGAATACGGGAGGATTCAAAAGAGAAACAGAACCATTCACGGTATGACTTTGAATCACATCGTAAATTAAAATTAGTTGATGTTATTATTTCATTTCGGAAATCTCAAATACATTACTGCTCAATCCCCGGGAACTTCGGATGTTTAATCCCACTTTCATCAGGTAATCGCCGGAAAATTCCTGTTCCGGCTGCCGGAATCCCCTGCGGCTGCCGGGCATCACATTTATTTCTTTTACCTGGTATGTTTTGGCGGGGTCGAGGCCCTGCAGTTTCACCGGATTGGTTAAATTCTCGCGATATGCATCCAGCGTATAGCAAAACAACACTGCTTTTTCCTTTGAATCATTTACATACATTAACGCTGCGCGGCTTTCTTCATACGGCGAAACCAGACGGTACAAATCACCCAACCAGATGATGTCGTTTAACCGTTCGTAATCTTTCAGCGCCTGCTGGCTAAAGGTCAGTTCATCGCCGGTCATCTCTTCAACGCGAATGTCGTAACCCATTTTTCCCATCATGGCCACATCGGTTTTAAATTTCAGCGATTGATCGCCCATGGAAGTAATGTGATTATCGATGGTATTGGCTGGGAAAAAATATGAATATCCCCATTGAATGTAAATCCGGTTAACCGGATCCGTGTTATCGCTGGCCCAGAATTCGGTAAAATATTTCAGCGCGCCGTAATCGGTTCGTCCGCCGCCGCCCGAGCATAACATGATGGGCAGGTCGGGATATTTTTTGCGTAAATCTTCCATTACTTTGTAAAATCCTTTTACATAATCGATATAAAGATGCGACTGGTTTTCACCAAGGTACTGCGAATATTCGTTGGTCATTTCGCGGTTGCAGTCCCATTTAATAAAAGCAATTCCAGGAAATTCAGTGAGCATGTTGTCTACTGTTTTAAATACAAACTGCTGCACTTCAGGATTGGCCATATCAAGCACCAACTGGTTTCGGGAATAATGTTCCGGACGGTTTGGAAGTTTCAAAATCCAATCGGGATGATTTTCGTACAATTCACTTTTGGGGTTCACCATTTCGGGTTCAATCCAAATGCCGAATTTAACTCCTTTTTCTTCTGCTTTTTCCACCAGGAAACCGATTCCGTGCGGCAGTTTTTCTTTGTTTGCCTGCCAGTCGCCCAGTCCGGCGCGGTCGTTGTTGCGCGGATATTTATTGCCAAACCAGCCATCATCGAGCAAAAATAAATCCACTCCCAGTTTTTTAGCGCCGTCGAATAATTCCACCAAACGGTCTTCATCGAAATCGAAATAGGTAGCTTCCCAATTGTTTAACAGGGTCATGCGGTTGCCTTCGCCATTTAAAACCCGGTATTTTTGCGCCCATTCATGCAGGTTTCTACTTGCTTGTCCTTTTCCGTTTTTGGAAAGCGTGAAAATGAATTCCGGAGTTTTAAAAATTTCCCCGGGTTTTAAATGGTATTCCGAAGCATACGGATTCATTCCGGTTATTGTGCTGAGCTCATTCAACTGGTTCAATTCAAAAACAAACTGAAAGTTTCCGGTCCAGGCCAGCGTTCCGGCCATTACATCCCCTTCTGTTTCAGTGGATGGTTTATTCAGCGAAATAAAAAACATGGGCGCTTCAAATTTGTCGGCACGTGTTCCCAGTTTGGTATCTATAATTTTTATGCCGCTGGTGAGCTGGCTTTCCTGTAAAATCATCTCCTTCGCCCAATCGCCGTGAAATTGGGTGAGCCAGTAATCGCGCGCGTTGAAATGCAGCATCGACGAGGCAAAGTTGGTCATCAGCACCGGCTTTTTCTCGTTGTGGCTGATTTCCGTCCAGGCTTCCATTACATTTTCGTTATAAAAAGTTTTGAAAAAAAGTTTTACCTGCACCGGATACTGTTCGTCTTTCAGGTAAACTATTGTTGTTTTTACATTTTCACCTTCCGATGTTTGTTCGGTTTTATCGAATTTCAACGACAAGGAAGGATTGCCGTCGTTGTGCACCATCCGAATTGCCGGTTCATTCAGGTTGTCCATCCCGGCCGGAACATACGCTTCATTGCGGCTGAATATTTTGCTGTATTCCTCCGGCTGCGTCAGTTTTTCACCGAAATAAACCTGTACCAGTTTGTTCTGATCATCGGTTTTATATACCAGCGCGGTATTTTGCGTTTCAATAATTATGGAATTTTCCTGCGCAAATGCATATAAACTGCTGAAAATAATAAACAGCAAACTGCAAACGATTTTAGTTGATTTCATTGTTTCTGATTTTTTTGATGAATATCTGCATGCATACCTAACAAGTAGATTTCCCGACTCCTGCCAGGCGTAGGCTGTGATTTCGCTAATTTTCGCCGAAATTTTAATAATCAGCGCTCGTCTGCGATATCTGCGGGAGGTTTTATACATTGAGGTAAACAAACGGACAATCATTTTATTTTTTATTTCGAATTAAAAGCGATGTCTAGAATTTTTTAAGACATTAATTTCTCAGGATAAAGATTGCAATTATTGCCCAATTTTTGGTAGATTTTAACCACCAAAATTTTATAAAAACCTGCTTTAAAAAAAACCGAATTATGGGAACATTACTGACCAAAACCATTATGACGGGAGTTTTAACAATCCTGATAATTATCAGTGGAATCGCATTGAGAAAATCAGGCGAACCTTACCAACCATTAATTTTTACGCTGCATAAAATTACTGTGGCTGCTGTTGCCGTATTTGTAGTTTTAATTTATGTCAGCCATTTTAAACTGCTGTCATTTTCAGGTTTTGGATTCCTTCTGTTTGTATTGTCTGACTTACTTTTTGCAGCAGCATTTGTTACCGGGGCACTGCTCGCTTTCGAAAAAACAACTTCATTCAAATTAAAAATCGTACACCGGATTTTATCGTGGTTAACTATTTTATTTGTTCCGGCGATTTGGCTGTATTGCCATTGAAACAACGACAGTGCACTTTTATGTATTTAATTATGGGAACATTTTTTCAAATTTTGTTTTGCTGATAAAGGTAAAGTCAACGATTTTTTGTGTCAGTAAAAGCTTATCGCCGGTAACCACATAATTTGAGCGGGTTTGAATTGCAAGGTCAAAAAGAAAATTGTCGTTAAAATCGGGAGAATTTTTGTATATCGATTTGGTTTTATGGAAAATGCAGAGTTCACGGTGGAAGTTTACAAGTTCGCCAATTTGTATTTTCAGATATTTATTAATTTTTGGTCGGGTAAGGACGTTTTCCAGTTCGGCAATAAGTATATTATTTGTGTAAACATTCAAATTGTTGTTATATATTCTATTAACAAGGGCAACATGTTGTGCAACCATAAAATAGCTTATCCAGATGTTTGTATCAAGAACGATGTTCATTTGGGCTGCGAACTTTTTTTACTTCATTAACAATTTCGGCCATAGTTAGGCTGTTTTTTGTGACGCCAGCCGCTATTTTTTGGGCTTTTTCAACCATGACTTTTTGTTCGAGTCGCCTTAAAAGTTCGTTTTGTTCTTGTGCAGAAAGTTGATTAACAATACGGGTTATTCGCGCTACCCTCTGCTGTTTATTACTTACCTCTTCCATTTTTTAGCGTTTGTACAAATATAAATTAATTTCTTTTTCAATGTAAATTAATAAAGTCTTCTACATGTCTTTTCGGCGGATTTTTTGGTATGCGTTATTTTCTCATTTTTTGGATTAAAACTCAAATCCAGGAAAATTCATTTTCCGTCCGTTCCCAAAAATTAACGGTTCGTGCATCTGCAATTACTGCCGGTCATCATTTGTTTTCACACAATGATATTCCGTTGGATATTTGAAATCAAAAAGCCATGAAAACAATTTTATTCCTCCTGTTTCAATCCCTTATAATTTTCAGCCAGGCACAGGTTCAACTTTCTGGAAATGTTTTTACTCCGAAAGGCGAATCATTAAGCGGAGTAAATGTATTTATCCAAGGAAGTTACGACGGCAGCACCACCGACAGCCTTGGCTTTTTCAGTTTCAAAACAGAGGAAACCGGACCACAAACTTTAATTGCAAGTTATGTGGGTTACGAAACGCAGGCGATGGAACTTAACCTGGAATCTGATATTTCTGGTTTGAAAATTATATTGAAGCAAGCCACCAGCGAACTGGATGAAGTGGTGATAAATGCCGGGGCCTTTGAAGCCAGCGACAAAAAGAAATCGGTGATCCTGAAACCGCTGGATGTGGCCCTGACTGCCGGAGCAAACGGCGATATTTTTGGCGCGTTCGGAACATTGCCAGGCTCGCACCGGGTGGGCGAAGAAGGACGGCTTTTTGTCCGTGGCGGCGAAAGTTACGAAACCAAAACATTTATGGATGGCATGTTAATCAATTCGCCCTATTTCTCGAAAATGCCCGATTTACCCACCCGGGGACGCTATTCTCCGCTGCTTTTTAATGGTGCAGTTTTCAGCACCGGCGGTTATTCGGCAGAATACGGACAGGCGCTTTCGTCGATTGTGGCGCTGAATACGGTTGCACTGGAACCGGCAGACAAATCGAGCATTTCAGTAATGTCGGTAGGTTTCCAGGGTTCCCATTCCGAACGGTGGGAAAATACCTCGCTGGCAATCACCGGCGAATACCTGCACACGGGATTGTCCAACCGCATTTTTCAGCAAAATATCCAGTGGTTAAAAGAACCTGTAATTACAGGCTCAACTTTAATGTTCAGGCACAAAACCAGTAAAACGGGAATGATAAAATCATTCGGCAGTTTCAGCCACAATTCAAGCAGCATGCTGTACAATAATTTTCAGGAATCATCTTCTGAAAATGTTGATTTGAAAAACAACAACATCTATTTCAATACCACTTACAATGAACAACTAAACCCCAACTGGATGATAAACAGCGGAATCGCCTTCAACACAGATGGTGAAAATATGTTTTTGGGTGAAAATCAAATCTCTACAACCAGAAAAAGTTCGCAGGCAAAAATTGCCTTCACCAATACCGCAATTAAAAATATAACTACAAAACTGGGCGGTGATTTTATGTACTATGATTACAACCAGGAGATCGACATGAACGGCATATTTGCTTTGCCCTTTTCAAACCGGCAGATTTCAGTTTTTGCCGAACCGGAAGCTAAAATAACTCCTGCGCTGGCGTTGCGTGCCGGTGTGCGGGCAGAGCGGAGTTCGCTGATTGAAAAAACCAATATTATGCCGCGGTTGTCTGCAGCCGTGAAAACCGGCAAAAGCAGCCAGCTTTCGGCAGCTTACGGAAAATTTGTACAGAACCCGGAAGAAGATTACCTGAAATTTACAACCGCTCTTGAGCCGGAAAAATCGACCCACTCCATTTTGACCTGGCAATACAAAAAAGGTACAAAAACGTTGCGCATTGAAGCATACAATAAAAACTATTCCGGTTTGGTGAAATTTAAAGAAGAATTCTCAACGGAACCTGGGAACTACAGCAACAGCGGCAGTGGTTATTCCCGCGGGCTGGATATTTTCTGGCGTAATCAACAGGAATTTGGCAAAAGCGATTACTGGATTTCCTATTCGTGGAACGACTCGAAGCGCAACTACCGCGACTATCCGGTTCAGGCCACTCCACCGTATGTTTCGGAACATAATTTATCGGTAGTGTACAAAAAATTCTTTCCAAAAATCAGTTCATTCATTTCAAGTACTTATTCATTTGCCAGCGGCCGTCCTTATTTCAACCCAAACAACCCCGTTTTTATGGAAGATCATACGAAACCATACAACGATGTCAGTTTTGGATTCACGCACATTTTGTACCTTTTCAATACGCAATCCGTAATCCATCTTGTTGTAAACAATGTGTTTGGTTTCGAAAATGTTTTTGGATATCATTACAGTGAAATACCGAACAGCAACGGCGGTTTCGAAGCCCAGCCGGTTAAGCCGGCATCAAAACGGATGGCGGTTATTTTGATTTCATTTCAGTTATAAACAATAAAAATTAAAACCATGAAAACATTCGCTACAGTAATTATTTCAATTGCATTTGTGATTTCTGCCGGCGCCCAAAGCAAATACGAAAAAGCAATGAAGGGTGCCATTGAAAAGCTGAATAATTCTGCAACACTGGTCGATTTTCAGGATGCGGCAAATACATTTGAACGAATCGGCAATTCAGAAAAAGAGGAATGGCTGCCGCAATATTATGCTGCCTATTCCTATATCGTGATGAGTTTTACGGTGCCCGAAGCCGGACAGAAAGATGCTTTTTCCGACAAGGCCCAGCAGTTTCTTGATAATGCATTTCAACTGGCCCCGGAAGAATCGGAACTATTTGCACTGCAGGCTTTTTTATATCCGGCAAAAATTATGGTTGACCCGATGAACCGCGGAATGATGTACATTGAATCGCTCAACAGCGCCATTGATAAATCCATTGCTTTGAATCCGGAAAATCCGCGCCCTTACTATCTGCGGGCGGTAACTATAATGAACATGCCCCCGGAATTTGGCGGCGGCGCCGAGGCTGCCAAACCGCTGTTTGAAAAAGCGAAAGAGAAATTCGATAGTTTTCATCCGGCAACTCCTGTTTCACCGAATTGGGGAAAAGAACAGAACGAGCAGGAAATGAGCAAGTTGTAATGTCACGCCCCAAGCGCCGTTTTAACTTTCCGGTTGTTTTACCCAAATTAATTTGCCGGTATCATAACCGCGTGCTTCTGCGAGTTTCAGAATGTTGTTTCGAACTTCATCGGTTAATTGCGGAGTTCGGCTCAGTATCCAAAGGTACTTCTCGGTTGAACTTCCTATCAACGCCCATTGATAATCCGGATCGAGTTCCATCACGTAATAACCGGCGTAAAAAAACAGAAAAAAAGAAACTTTCAGCTTCCCGGGTTCATCAGGATTGGGTTGCTTCGCTTTTCCTTTCGCAACTTTCAGTTTTCCGTTGAGGGAATTTTTATAGCCTCTGTTAATAACTGAAATTTTTCCATCGGGCCGCATTTGGTATTCAGCAGTAACGCCCACCAAACCGCGTTCAAAGTTGTGGTCGAACCGGGCAATTTCATACCACAATCCCATGTAGCGATCCAAATCAAGTTCGTTTACCGTTGAATTATCCATTTCGTTTTCAGAAGTTGCACAAGTTGATCCCAAAATACCGAAAAAGAACACCAGAAGCATCAGATAGCATAAATATTTCATAAACTATTTTTTATTCAACGTCATTTCCGGAAACCAGTTTCAGTTTTCGTAAAATAAAATTTCCAACCGAAACAATTACAGCATCAACAGGTTCAGTGGCTGTTGTTTATGATTGATTCAATCCGGCGCATCATTTCCATGCACATGCGACCGTTGTGGTAAGGCGCTTTCCAGCCGTTTACCTTATCGGCGCGCACCACTTCCAGTTCCGGAGAAACGGTGGCATACCAGCCGCCGTCTTGTTTGTCGACCATGTATTTCTGAATAAAATCCCAGCTTCGTTGCGATAATTTCAGGTATTCCCGGCTTTTTGTCAATTGCCAGGCGTTGAAAAAACCGACCACCGATTCTGCCTGCGGCCACCAGTCGAACTGCGCATTTAAATGCTCTCCGTCTTTTTCGTAGTACAAACCGCCGCTTTCGCCGAATCCTTCACTTGCCGTAACATCAGCCATTTTCAACGCTACTTTTTCCACTTCCTTCAACAATTCTTCATCGCCAAGAACTTCGGCAGCTTCGCACAACAGCCAGCTTCCTTCAATGTCGTGGCCATAAGAATCAATATCGGATTTCACCGTCCAGTCGTCTTCAAAAAATAAGTAAAAATGAAATGTTTCCGGATTGATTATTTTATCGAGGAAAATGCGGATTAAGGCTTTCAGTTGTTTTTTCAGCGTTTCATCCTTCCAGGCCCGGTACAAATTAGTATATGCCTCCAGAATGTGCAGGTGCGAATTCATCGATTTGGTTACGTCCATATCTTTCGGGCTCAGGCGCTGGTCGTCGGTATCCTGCCAGTCGGCAGTTTTCGCTTCAATATACCCGCCGAAAACCGGATCGAACGCATACTTTTCCATCAAACCAAACATGGTTTTGGCAGTGTCGAGCGCGTTTTCATCATCAAAGATCATATTGTATTCCGAAAGCGCATAAATAAAAAAAGCTTCGGCATAAAACTGCTTTTTCCGATCGACAGGTGTTCCGTCCGGATTTACGCTCCAGTAGATTCCGCCATTTTCTTCGTCCCAAAATGATTCCATTAAAATTCGATAAGCCTCGTCAGCCATCTTCCTGTAAACGGCTGTTGGATAATACCGGTATGCTGCAGAAAACGTCCACATAACACGGGTGGTAAATACCGCTGAAAGAAATGCATCGGGGTATTTTTTCTCATCGAAATCAATTCGGCCGTAAAATGTTTTTCGCGAAGGATCATACACATTTTTCACCCAATAATTCAGGATGCCGCCGGTCAACTCGTTTTCAAATTCTTTTTTCAGTCTCTTCAGGTTGTCGTTCATTTCATTGGATTTATTATTCAATCGTCATTTCGATTTACGCAGGTTTAAAAAAACAGTTTTTTATCGTGTTCCGGGAAAAAAATTCCGGCATCAATCCGAATCCTGTCCAGCGTTTCCATTAAATCGAGGCTAAGTTGCCAGGTCATCCGATCGCTTTCAATTTTTCCCTGGTCGAGGCAGTTCATTACATGTTCTGCTTCGTATTGATATCCCCAGCCGGAAACGTGTCCCGAATCGTAAACGCTCACATCGCCGCCGGCTCTCCACACTGTCACATTCGTTGGTGTAAACCAGCGCGGACTTAGCTGTATGTATCCTTTTTCGCACCAGAATTCAGTTTGAACCGGCGACCACGCTGCAAAGCTGGAAGTTAAATTGGCCATTTCGCCGCCCGGATATTTGAAGAGAACGCTGATACTTTCTTCGGAATTGGTTGGGCTGAAATCGGCAAAAGTTTTAATGGTCTTGGGTTTGCCAAGTGAAGTAAGCGCCGCAAAAACCGGATAAATGCCAACGTCGAGGAGCGAACTGCCGCCGAGTGAAATGTTGTACAACCGGTTTTTCGGATCATAAGGCCCGTTGAAAGCGAATTCAGAACGAACAATTTTTAATTTCCCCAGTTCCCCCGATTTCAAAATTTCCATGGTTTTTAAATAGCCGGGCTGAAACATGGTCCAGAATGCCTCCATTAAAAATGCATTGTTCCGGCGGGCGGCATCTACCATTTCCTGAGCTTCATTCCGGTTCATGGCGAATGCTTTTTCGCACAACACCGCTTTCTTTTTTTCGAGGCACATCAGGGCCTGCCGGTGGTGAAACGAATGCGGTGTGGCAATGTATACCACGTCCACGTTTTCATCGGCGAGCATTTCTCCGTAGCTGCCGTAAGCTTTTTCGAAACCAAATTCAGCCGCAAAATCCTGTGCTTTTTTCAAATCGCGCGATGCCGTGGCATATAAATTTGCGTTCTGAAGAAGTTTTAAATCGCTGCTGAATTTCCGCGCTATTTTCCCGCAGCCGAGAATTGCCCAATTGTAAATTTTGCCCATTTCAGTTTTAATATTTTCCCTGGTTCCGGTTGATTAACTCATTGATTTTTCTCACACTTTCTGCCGAACGCAATCCGTCTTCGGGCGTGTTCAGGCAGTAATCAAGCAGGCGTTCAACAGTAGTAGTTGCCACGTGCATGCGCGTATCCGACGAGCCGTAATAAATAAAAACTTCGCCGTTTTCATTTCTGATCCAGCCGTTGGCAAACAAAACATTTGAAACATCACCTATGCGTTCTTCCCCTTCTGGCGCCATGAAATAACCCCCCGGCCGCGCAATCACTTTCGACGGATCCTCCAAATCGGTCATGAACATGTACAGCACATAACGCAATCCGGCGGCACAGGCACGCACACCATGCGCCAGGTGCATCCAGCCTTTTTCCGTTTTGATTGGCGCCGGCCCCTGCCCGTTTTTCACTTCTTTTATGGTGTGGTAAATTTTTTCATCGATAATTTTTTCCTCCGGCGCTTCGGCGTGTGTAATATCATCAACCAGCGCCCAGCCGATACCGCCGCCGCCGCCAACATCAATAAAACCATCCTGCGGGCGGGTGTAAAATGCATATTTCGCATTTACAAATTCCGGATGCAAAACCAGGTTCCGCTGCTGGCCGTGGTGAGAAACAAAATCGGGCAACCGTTCCCAGTGAATCAAATCTTTGGTCCGCGCAATTCCCCCGCCTGCAGTAGCCTGCGAGGTATCGCCGATGGGTGCGTCCGGGTCTTTTCTTTCGGCGCAGAAGATGCCGTAAATCCAGCCATCTTCGTGTTTTACCAACCGCATATCATACACATTTGTATCGGGTTCACCGGTTTCCGGCAGGGTGATCGGACGGTTCCAAAACCGCCAGTTATCGATGCCGTTTTTGCTTTCGGCAACTGCAAAAAACGACTTGCGGTCCCAACCTTCGGTACGAACCACCAGCAGATATTTTCCGCCGAGGTAAATGGCGCCGCTGTTAAACGTTGCATTTATTCCCAACCGCTTCATCAAAAACGGATTGGTTTCAAAATTCATATCGTATTGCCAGTGCAACGGGGCATGTTCCGCCGTTAGAACGGGGTGTTTATACCGGTAAAAAATTCCGTTGAAATTCTTCTTCACCGGTTTATTTTTTTTAGTCAGCAGTTTTTCATGTTTCTTTTTCAGCTTTTCCAGCCTCTTGTCAAATTCTTTTTGGGAATTCATAAATAAATTTTTATAGTTTTTTTTGTAATAAAGTCAGGATTCCGGAAGCTTGTCCCACCAGGTTTTTTTCAAAATCACTATACAAATTACAGTAATTATTATGGTGATCCAAACCGGCAGCATATCTTTCAGAATGATGTAAACAGGGAGCGCCACCAGCGCTGTTTGTGCAATTGTTCCGATGACGACATTAAACATATCCATTTTGAAATTTTTGTTGGGCACGAAATCCGGATCTTCAGCCATTACTTTTGCTTTTACCGGCCCCCAAAATCCCCATGGACGAATGGTTTTGTAGAAATCTTTTAATGTTTCTTCGTTTGTTGGCCTGGTGAGGAATGTACCCAGCAAAGCTCCAGCCAAAGAAATCAGCAGCAACCATGGAAAATAATATAAGTCAAGCGTTTCGGAAAAAACATACGGAAAAATAAGTGCAGGAACCAAACCGGCCACCATTCCCCAGAAATAGCCGTAACCGTTAAAACGCCACCAATACCATTTCAGCACGTTCGAAACCACATAACTTCCGTAGAGCGCTGAAACAATCCATTGCAGCATACTATTCACGTCCTGCGCAAAAACACCAAAAATGATGCTGACAATAACCACCACCACACCTGTGAGGTAGTTCATGTTCCTGATTTGCAGGTTCGAAGCCTCCGGTTTCACATATCGCAGATAGATATCGTTGACGATGTATGCCTGCGCCGCGTTTAGCGTTCCGGCAAATGTAGAATTGAAAGCTGCCAGCAATCCGGCAAGCAACAATCCCATAAAACCAACCGGCACAAATTCTGAAATTGCAGAAGGCAGTATTTGTTCAAAATCGATTTCTCCGGCTACCATCAGGTTCAACCTGTCGTAATAAAGCAGTGCAAGAATGGCAAAACCGGCAATCATAAAATACCGGACGGGCATTAAAACCACCGATACAAAGCCGCTCATTTTTGCCGCTTCTTTAGGCGATTTTGTGGAAAGGATTTTTTGCATGTCATAAGTGGGGGCAGGCCCGGCCATTGAAACCAGGATTCCTTTAAAAAGCATCATCATAAAAAAGATGGAAAAAAGCGAATATCCGTCGCTGGCAATTTTTGCGTTTACTTCATCGATAACCCCGCGCCAGTTCAAATTAAGTTTCCAGCCAAAAAACGGAGATTCCCAGCCTGCCGGAGTAACCAGCGTTTCCAGCGTCATTGCTTTCATGGCTAAAATTCCAATAAGTATAGCGGAAATGGTCATTATCAAATACTGCAAAACGTCGGCCCATACAATGCTCGACATACCCCCGAGAACTGCATAGAAAACAGCAAACAAGGTGAATGCAATGCCATAAATATGAGGGACATATCCCAGCGGAACATGAAAGGGAATGTGCGGCTGGACTAAATCCCAGGGAATAAAAATCATTACAAACTTGCCCAATCCGATAAAGCCGTAAGCCAGGTAGCCGAGGCACATAATCAATGCAAAAACCACCACTACCCCATGTGAAAGATTGCTGTCGCGCGTGCGGCCAAAACGCGTATTTATCCACTCGGCGCCCGTGGTAACTTTTGAGCGCCGGAGCCAGATGCTCAGAAAAACCATCAAAAAGATTTGATTAAAAACCGGCCACAACCATGGAATCCAGATACTTTTCAGCCCATACACGAAAAGAAGCGTCACCAGCCACATGGTCCCGGAAATATCGAACATTCCGGATGCGTTTGACAAACCGAGCATGTACCACGGCAGCTTGTTTCCACCCAACAAATAATTCGATTTACTTTTTTGAGCTACTTTTTTTAAGACTAATCCGATAAAAACCGTTGATAAAAGGTAAATGAAAATAATTACTACGTCGATTAGAGTTAATTTCATCTCTGGCTGTTTAGTTTTCGGTGTGAAATTAAGCAACAAATATAATGAGTTACTTCAAAATATAACATTTCCTGTTTTGCGCCGGCCGCAGATGAATGTACATCCGGTTAACCGGACAGGAAAGCATCCGGAAATTCTCAAACTTTATCAGGTCGGAAAAGAAAAAGATCTGGCTAATTCATTTTGAATAAAAAATAAAAAACACCATTTTTACCCTCCGTTTCGTCTTTTGAAATGGCCATGATACACAACAAAATCACTCGTTGCAGATCATAAATTTAACAAGATGAACGGAGCTTGATACGGAAATCCAAATGGAAATGAAAAAATTGTTCCCGACAGATGGGACGGGGTCCAGCGGGTTTAAAGCATGGACATTTTACCACTGTCATATTTTACTGAAATACAAATCATTAATTATAAACGAGTGAAAAATTTACTGTTTTGTGCCATTATAACCACGTTTTTCTCCTGTTCTGGAAACAGGCAAAAACAAGCTGAGAATCCTGGCGAACTGCTTCCGAAATCTGAAAATGAAGCTATCCAGCCTCAGCAGCCGGATAAAGATTCTGAACATAACCCTGCCGGTGAAACTCCATCTGTTAGCGAAATGATTTATTTTGAAGGTGGAACTTTTCGGATGGGCTCAGAGGAAGGATTGCCAAATGAAAAACCCGTGCATCAAGTAGAAATCAAACCATTTTACATCGATAAAACTCCGGTGACAGTGGCACAGTTCCGGCAGTTTGTGGATGCCACCGGATTTAAAACCGAAGCGGAAAAATTTGGTGATTCGGGAGTTTTTAATCCTGAACAGCAAATGTGGGAACTACTTCCCGGCGCTACCTGGCGGAAACCGTTCGGGCCGTCCGGCCCTGATGCCGAAGACGACCACCCTGTAACTCATGTTAGCTGGAACGATGCAGTTGCCTATGCCGAATGGGCCGGAAAGCGCCTTCCGACCGAGGAAGAATGGGAATATGCTGCGCGGAGCGGAAAAAATTCGGGCCAGAAATTCAGTTGGGGAGATGAGGTTTCAGTTAGCGGAAAATATTTTGCCAACACCTGGCAGGGGCCAATTACTTCAACCGAAGCGTTGGATGGATACTTGTTTACTTCGCCTGTTGGCGCTTTCGGCGAAAACGAAGCAGGATTAACTGATATGGGTGGGAATGTTTGGCAATGGTGTGCAGACAATTACAAACCTTACCCGGGAAATCCCGAACCTGTGCGTGAAGACCCGAACGTAAAAGTTATCCGGAGTGGTTCGTTCTTTTTTGACCAGAACGGCGAAAACAGTTTTTCTGTTAGCGGCCGCGCCATGAATTCAAAAGAAACTTCGCTGTTCAACACCGGATTTCGTTGTGCTAAAAGTGAAAAGCAATAATAAAAAAGTTATTTTTACTGAAATTAAATTCGAGTAGCTAAATCGATAGTATAAAACACCAATTAAAACCGTTTTACAAATGAAAGAAATGAACCGAAGAAACTTTATCGGAAAAGCTGCTGCCGGAGCTGCAGCAGTTACCATCATCCCGCGTCATGTTTTAGGGGGAAAAGGATATGTTGCCGCAAACGATCGTTTTCAGCTGGGCTATATCGGCAACGGTAAACAAATTTACACGTTGCTGAATGGAATTGGCGGTTGCCCGGAAACAGTTGCTGTTGCCGCCTGTGATGTATACCAGAAAAAGCTCAACAATTTTGTTGATGCCGCAGCGAAAAACAACGCAAAAAAAGGCGTCAATGCAAAAATCGACAGTTATCATTATTACCGCGAATTGCTCGACCGCGACGATATTGATGCGGTGGTGATAGCCACACCCGACCACTGGCACGCCCAGATTGCCGTGGATGCTGCCAAAGCCGGAAAAGACATTTATTGCGAAAAACCGCTGGCGCTTACGGTTGCCGAAGGACGTGCCATGGTAAATGCCACACGGAAATACGACCGTGTTTTCCAAACCGGAAACATGCAGCGTTCGTGGCGCGATTTCCGCCATGCCGTTGAACTGGTTCGCAATGGTTACATCGGCGATGTAAAAGAAATAAATGTAAGTGTGGGCGAACCGGTAAAACAGTGCGATTTACCTTCTCAACCCGTGCCGGAAGGACTGGACTGGAACGAGTGGATTGGCCCGTCGCTTTATCGTGGATTTAATGAAGACCTGGCTCCTGCCGACACCAATGGTCCATGGGCCTGGTGGCGTGGATACCGCAATTTTGGCGGCGGTTTAATAACCGACTGGGGAGCTCACATGTTCGACATCGGCCAATGGGCGCTGGGCATGGATAAATCGGGCCCAACGAAGTTTTTACCACCGGAAGACCCAACAGCCGACAGCGGACTGGTAATGGTATACGATAATGGCGTGCGAATGAACCACAAACACTGGGGCGACGACAACGCAGTGCAAATAATCGGCACCGATGGAAAAATAGAAGTCAGCCGCAGTTTTCTGCGCACTTTCCCAAATAAAGATTGGGCAAAATCGGATTTAAAACCCAATGACAAACGGGTTTATACCAGCGAAAACCACTACCAGGATTGGGTAGATGCCATGAAAAACCGGACAAGACCGGTTTCGGATGTGGAAACCGGCCACCGCACTTCTTCACTTTGCAACGTTACCAACATTGCCTATGAACTGGGGCGTCCGTTGCTGTGGAATCCCGACAAAGAAGAATTTACAGACGACAAATTTGCAAACCTGATGGTGGGCCGCGCCTACAGGGGAGATTGGGATTATACGAATTATTGAGAATATTTTTTGCTCACAATAAATAAAACCGTTTCATTCTGAAAATTCAGATGAAGCGGTTTTTATATAAAGCGCCTCTCAACCGGTTCAAAATATATAAAACAGAAAAAACACATTTCCCCGCCTGTTGAATTAAATTGATCCACTCTCCATAATTCTTCTGTTTTTAGTTCTACTTTGACAGATTGGTTTAAAATTAGATTTTTCTCCTTTTTTACCTCGGTACTAAAGGAAGAAAAGAGAAAAATCATCCTGAACCTTTTAGGGATTTTAGGGTAAAATCAGGTTGATTTTTCTAAAGTGTCAAAGTAAAATTAGTATATTTTCAGTTATTTTAATCTAAATCTTACAACCAATGAAACATCTTTTAATTCTGTTTGCTCTCATTTCGATTTCTTTTTCGTCGATAGCTGAATCTCCCTACCCCGTTAGAGGATTATGCATTGCCGCGCCATCGGTAGACAATGTCGGCGAATTTTCTGATTTTATCGGTAGTGAACTGGCACCGGCAGGCGTTAACCTGCTCATTCTGCGCGTGGATTATAATTACGATTACAGCAGCCATCCGGAACTTGCAGGCGACCATCCGTTAAAAAAAGAAGACGTAAAAAAGCTGGTAAAAGTTTGCCGCGAGCACAACATCCGGCTGGTTCCGCAGATCAATCTTTTGGGGCATCAGTCGTGGCATAGCAAAGCAGGAAAACTGCTCGAAGTTTATCCTGAATTCGATGAAACGCCAAACGTTGAATTTCCTGCCAGTTACGAGTGGCCAAACGAAGATGGATTGTACTGTAAAAGTTACTGTCCGTTGCACCCGGAAGTGCATAAAGTAGTTTTCGACCTGGTAGATGAAATCTGCGATGTTTTCGAAACCGACGCTTTTCATGCCGGGATGGACGAAGTTTTTTACATTGGCCACGAACAGTGCCCGCGCTGTTATGGCAAAGATAAAGCAGAACTTTTTGCAGGTGAAATCACAAAAATCCGGAATCATTTGAATGAAAAAGGACGCGAACTCTTCATCTGGGGCGACCGCCTGATTGATGGAAAAACAACTGGAATTGGGCTTTGGGAGGGAAGTTACAATAATACACACCGTGCAATCGATATTATTCCTAAAGATGTAGTTATTTGCGACTGGCATTACGAACGCCCCGATCCGACTGCTGCATTGTTTGCCGCAAAAGGTCTGCAGGTGCTCACCTGCCCGTGGCAAAATTCTGAAAATGCGGTAAAACAGGAAAAAATGACGCGTGATTTCATTAACAATGCCACCCGCGAAATGAAACCAAAATACCTGGGAATGATGCAAACAGTTTGGAATTCGGCAGAAAATTTTATGGAAAGTTACTACGGAAAAGCTGATGCCGAACGCACCGATAAATCTGCCGAATGTTTTAAAGCGCTTACAAAAATCTGGCAATAGCATTCTCCAAACATTCCTGAATTGCCAATATTTTTGCCGGGAAATTGATCTGTTACGGCAGCTACATCAAGTATCTGTCGAAGTTTTTAGTTATGGTTATTCGGTGACTTCTCCAGATTGATAACTTCTTCAGAAACAAGTAGTTGCACACCTTACCTGCACCCGATATTTTTTGTTGCAGTAAATATATAAAACAGATAACCCGGAAGGGATTTTCCCAACCTGCTCCAATTAAATTATTTACCGGACATTAGTTATTTTTCAATTCAATTCCCTAAATTTAACTAATAATAAATCAGATCGATCCAGATATTTACCAATCAAAAAAATCATTTCTAAACTAAAGGCTTATGACGACAAACATTTTCACCCTCAATCACTATCGTTTAAACGCCCCTACAACAATTAACCTGGAAATAACTGCGGCTTGCAACCATAAATGCCGTTTTTGTTATAACTATTGGCGAGATGACCCAAACCAGGAGGTTTTTACGAAAAAAGTCAGCTTACAGAATATTGATTTTATTATTGACAAGCTCATTGATGCTAATGTGCTAAACGTGATTTTAACGGGCGGGGAACCGTTTACAAATTATAAAGTTCTGCTGCATGCTATAAGGCGTCTAAACAACGCAGGAATCATGACCACCTGCAACAGCAATCTCACACTGGCAAATAAAGAACAGTTACACGAATTGAAAGACGCCGGATTACCTCATATTTTAACCTCTCTTTCTTCGCACCGGGAAGAGATAAATGACTATGTTTTTAATAGTAAAGGGGCGTTCCAACGGGCATGCAAAAACATTAAAACTGCTGCGGAATCAGGAATCAAAATAAGTGTAAATAATATTATAAACAGTTACAATTATAAAGACGTATACCAAACCGGATTATTGGCACATTCGCTGGGCGCAAGCAACTACTTTGTTACACGCGGAGGAACCAACAAAAAAGAAAATCCGGCAGCAGGTGAAATTTTGATATTAAAGCCGGAACAATACCTGGAAGTACTGGACATGGCCATTAGGGTAAGGGACGAAACCGGAATTAAGATTTATTCACTTTATCAGTATCCATTGTGCATGCTGAAAGATTTGGAAAAATACCGGGAATTTGTTGGGCGCGGCTGTCCGGCCGGTAAAAAATTAATAGCAATAAATGCAGATGGTAATATGCATGCCTGCAATCATGAAATTGAATCGTACGGGAATATTTTTACTGATAGTTTGATTGACGCATGGAACAAGATGGAAAAATGGAGGAATGATTTTTTAGTTCCTGAAGATTGCAAAAAATGCAATTGGCTGGAATTATGTGAAGGAGGTTGCAGAATGTCTTCCGATTCCATTGATGGATATGATTACCTGTATCAGGGAAGCGAACAATTAAAAGAAACTCCCCAACTGATTCCTGCCCATCACGAATACCTGCCACAAATTTTACCCGACAAGCTTTATTATGTCAATTCAAACCTCCGGTTTCGCAAAGAAAATGGATTCATGCTGATTCATATTTTAGGTGGCTGGTTCGTTCCTGTTCAGCATCATATCGCTGATTTTCTGCAAAATAAGAAAGGACAAAAACGAAAATTCACAGTAAACGATTTCCCCGGCAACAAAACAGATTTAGCCGAATTACTCGAAAAACAAATTATTCAGGCTGAAGAAACGGTGAAAGTTTAACGATTACCGTCGCTAACAACTGGAATTTTAAAATAAATTATTGTTACCTAAATTGTTTACCACTTCCATTTACAGAAACAATTTTTAAATTTGTTTGCTATAATCAAATCAATTTTAAGCCAGATTCCATGAAACAAAAAGTAAACTTTAACATCAAAATTTCGCGGTTTATCCTTGTTGCAATTTTAACAGCAACAGTTTTAGCTGCAAGCGCAAAAAAATCAAATAATCCCGCAGATGAACTTCCTTCGTTAAAAGGGAAAAAAATACTGATGGTGTGGGGCGGTTGGAAAGGTCATTTCCCACAAGAATTAACCGAAAAAATTGTTCCCTATCTGAAAGAACAGGGAGCAATTGTAACCGTTTCCGACTCGCTGGGTGTATATACCAACAAAAAAATAATGGATGAAACCGATTTGATTTTTCAGTCGCATACCATGGGAAGCATCACCAAAGAACAGGAAAAAGGATTACTGGAAGCCGTGAAAAACGGAGCCGGACTTGCAGGAACCCATGGCGGACTGGGAGATTCTTTCCGTCAGAATACCGAGTACCAGTTTATGGTTGGCGGGCAGTGGGTAGCTCATCCTGGCGGAGTTATAGATTATACGGTGGAGATTACCGATAAAAACGATCCGGTAACCCAGGGAGTAAAAGATTTTAAAATTCATTCAGAACAATATTACATGCAGGTTGATCCAAACGTAAAAGTGCTTGCAACCACTACGTTTAAAGGCGACCATGCCACCTGGATCAATGAAGCCGTAATGCCGGTAGTTTGGAAAAAGACGTACGGCAAAGGGCGCGTTTTCTACATTTCAGTTGGCCACACCCCGGCCGACTTCGATGTGCCGTCAGCATGGGAAATATTAACCCGCGGAATCCGCTGGGCCAGTGGAAGCAAATACGAACCGGAAGAAAAATGGATGAGTCCTGTTTATCCCGGAAAAAACAAAAATTAATTATTTATATCAACTATTATGAAAAATTCAAATCGCTCCGTAAAAAGAGTTTTGGTGTCCGCACTTGTTTTTGTGCTGGTTGCCTTTGGTTTTGGCGTTTCAGCACAAAGTTATTATCAAATCAAAGTGTATAATCTGGATGACGCAAGCCAGGAATCACAGGTAGACAACTATTTGAAAAATGCGTATTTACCTGCGCTTCACCGGACCGGTGTAAAAACTGTCGGGGTTTTTAAACCCATCGCCGATAACCCGGACGCCGGGAAAAAAATCTTTGTATTCATCCCGCTAAAAAAGCTGGAACAGATTGAAACGCTGGACAAATCGCTTTTAAAAGACGATCAGTTTTTAGCTGACGGAAAAAATTATATAGATGCTTCGTCGGAAAAACCACCTTTTCAGCGGGTCGAATCAATTATACTGAAACCTTTTGGGGAAATGAAACAGATGGCTGTACCGAAACATTCGACGCCACCTTCGGAACGAATTTATGAATTGCGCAGCTACGAAGGCCCAACCGAAAAAAAGTACCGCAAAAAAGTGGAAATGTTTAACCAGGGTGGCGAAGTTAAAATTTTCAAGGAATTGGAATTTCAACCTGTGTTTTTTGCCGAAGTGCTCTCGGGCAGCGCCATGCCAAACCTGATGTACATGACTACTTTTTCAAATATGAAATCGCACGATGAGCATTGGGATTCTTTCCGGAATCATCCGGACTGGAAAGCCCTTTCAGCAAAAGAAGAATACAAAGGAACTGTTTCCCATTCCGATGTTATGTTGTTGCATCCAACCGATTATTCTGATTTCTAAAATCTGTTGTAGTTCAGTGTAAAAACTTTCAGGGTTACCGATTGTTTTACACGTTTTGCAGATCCGTTTTTCATCAAATTCGGTGGAAAACGGATCTGTTTTTGTTGATACAGAAATCAATTCTTTGATTTACACATGATTTATAATAAAACATTCAGACATAGAAGTTCGAAAACCTGGGTTGTTTTTGTACACGGTGCAGGTGGCAGCAATGTAGTGTGGTTTAAACAACTGCGCGATTTTAAAAAACATTTCAATGTGTTGCTGGTGGATTTGCGCGGCCACGGGAAATCCAAAGATGGCTATCCGAACAAAGAAAAATACGGGTTTAATGAAATTGCCCTGGATGTCATTCAAACAATGGATCACCTTCAAATTGAAAAAGCACACTTTGTCGGAATTTCGCTAGGCTGCATTGTTATTCGCGCAATCGACAAACTGGCTCCCGGCCGGGCTGAATCGATAATTCTGGGTGGTGCAGTTGTTCAGTTTAACAAAAAAATAAACGGCCTGGTCGCTGTTGCAAAGTTGCTCCATTCAATTTTGCCCTACATGTGGCTGTATAAACTGAATGCCCGTATACTTATTCCATCAAAAAAACATGCAGCCTCCCGAAAAATCTTTATAAAAGAAGCGATGCGGCTGGGGAAAGTGGAATTCAGAAAGTGGCTCAAAATGTCGAAAGAAATTAAAACGAACCTGCAGGAATTCGTTGTAAAGGAAGCTTCTGCGCCGGTGCTGTATATTATGGGCGAACGCGACCACATGTTCCTGCCCATGGTGAACAACCTGGTAAAAACACAACTGAATTCGCATCTGGTGGTCATTAACAACAGCGGCCATGTTTGCAACATCGATCAACCCGACGTTTTTAATGAGCAATCGATTCGGTTCATAAAAAGCAATTCCGGATTCACTCCGTCGTAAAACTGGATGCCGGTAAACCTGCAGCATTGAATAGGTTTGGTGTAGCCGCATTTTTCCAGGCAAACCGGACATTGGCGGGATTTTCCACTTTTTTCGACTGAACAATTACCTTTCCGTCTTTAATATTAGCTTCGGCCGGATAAAAAATGTTGTCTTCCCCGGCAATTTCAAAACCCGTTAAATTTTCGCCTGTCACGTGCAACCCTTCAGAATAACCGAACGAAATGACAGCTTTGTTTTTTTCGATTTTCATCTCTTTATACAACGGGCCTGAATCCAGTATGTTTTCTGTTTTGTAATGGCGGTTTAACGCCAGGTTGGCAAACCGTAAACCAACATCCTGTTTATTTTTCGGGTGGATGTTGAGCGTGTCGCCAATGTCGCTGAGAATCACCATTCCGGTTTCAGGCACTTTTAATGTCCGTCGTTGTTCGTCCCTTACAATTACGCCATCAAACGAATCGCCGTATTGATAAGGAGCGATCTGGGCAAAATAAAAAGGAAACAGGTAGCCCCATTCACTTCTCCAGCTTTTTATCAGCGCCGTCAGCAACTCTTCGTAAGCCGTGGAATTAACCGTATTTGATTCGCCCTGGTACCAAAGCGTGCCGGCAATACGAAAAGGGATAAGCGGTGAAATCATTGCGTTGTAAAGGCGGCCAGGCTCAACCGGCCCCCACGGAACCGGTTTTTGTTTCTGTGCAGCTTTCTGTAAAAAATCATCATTCCGGATCGCCTCTTCGGGCATCCAGGCTTCGGCGGGTGTTCCTCCCCAGCTCGAGTTGATTACCCCAACCGGCACGCCCAGTTTCTCGTGCAGCCGCCGTGCAAAAAAATACCCGATGGCGCTGAAACTGCGCATGGTTTCCGGTGAGCATTCCATCCATTCGCCGGTGAAATGATCCTGCGGATAGTGCGAAGAACTGTTCAACACCTGAAACAAACGAATCTCCGGGTAATCAGCATTTTTGATTTCCTCATCACCATTGATTATCCCTGAATTGGCTGACCATTCCATGTTCGATTGTCCCGAACAAAGCCACACTTCGCCAACCAGTACGTTTTCCAGGACAATTTCGTTGTATCCATTTATGCGAACAGTAAACGGTCCGCCGGCAGCAGGCGTCTGCACCATTATCTTCCAGGTTCCCTGGCTGCCAACTTTTACCGATTGTTCCGCACCCATCCAATCTGCACGGATACTCACTGTCTCACCCGGTTTTGCCCAGCCCCAAAATGAAACTTCCGCATTTTGCTGAAGGACCATGTTACTTGAAAATATTTCAGGAATGGAAACATTTCCGTATGAAACCTGATAAATGGCGCTGAAAACTGCACCAATAAAGATGATTCTGGACAGATATGATTTCATTGCAAAAACTTTGATTTATTTATGAAACTCAAAAATAACAATAATTTACGTTGTTTTCCGTACCGGGTGGTTTCCGTAAAAGCATTTGTATTTGCCGGGAAGATTTTTTTGAATGAATCGATTCGCAGATATCCGATAAAACCTCAAAAATTGTTACATTTAACCAGATGTCAAACCATTTAATCATTTGGAAATTGAGAAAATTAATTCCTTTCCCGATTGCACTGGCCGCACTGTTGGCAGTTGTATCTCAGGTACAATCGCAGCCCTACACGCTGGAAATCGAAATTCGGGATCAGCCGTTCAACCATCTTACCTTTGGAAAAGTCAGCGGCGACAATTTTGTACCGCTGGATACGATCCTGATTCATCTGGCGTCCACTCAATCGATGGAAAAACTGAAGAAAGCGCAATATACGTTTCCTGAAAATTTTTCCCCGGGGATTTACCGGCTGGTATTCGGACAAACCACTTACGCAAAGGTTATGGACGAACCGCCGCAACAACTTGATTTTATTTTCAACAACGAAAACCTGATTTTCAAAACTGATTTTGATGCGCCCGAAGATAGTTTGCTGGTCGTCCTCTCCGAAGAAAACCGGACGTGGTTTAACTTTCTGAAGGATGAAAAGCAACTAAAAAAGGAACTCACAGAAGTTGAACTGGAAGTGGATTATTACCGCGAAAAGTTACCAACCCTTCAGGACGATGAGAGCAATTCAGGATCGCAGGAAACAACCAATTTCAGAGAGAACCACCGGTTGTGGCGAGCGGCGGTAAGCAATTACAACGCGCTGCAAAAGCAGCGGGAGAAAATCATAGCTGAAACTGCGGAGAAAGATACCGCCTTGCTTGCTTCCGAAATGATTTCAATGTACCGGGAACCATTTTTAAACGGAAACCTGACACAGGAAGAACGAAAGGAACAGTTCAGAAAAGATTTTTTTAACGGACTTGAATTCAACGACGAAAGGTTGGTAAATTCTTCTGTTTATACCGATCGTATTTTTTATTACCTGACCAGTTACAACCGTCCCGGATTCACCAAAGACCAACTCGAAAACGAATACATAAAGGCAGTGGATATTATTTTGGAAAATACAAACCAAAACCCAAAAGTATATGAGTTTATACTTGGTTATCTGGTTCATGGTTTCGAAGTGTTGAAAATGGATAAAGTGCTGAATTATATTGCGAACCGATAAAAAGCTTAAAGCCCCCCCAAATCCCCCCGAATGGGGGATTTAGGGGGTCTACGATTTGCAAGTGTAGAATTCATAACCCTATTCCGACTTCATCAATCCTCCACATATGAATATTCTTCTTTGAGATTTAATTCCTTTCGCGCTTCCTCGCCTGGACGCGGATATTTATCCTTCTCCGCATAATAAGGCGCGCCTATCCATTTCATTTCTTCGCCGGTTTCCCGCGGATCTCCGTTCACCTTGAGATATTCCGTTAATTTGCCGGACAACGCTTCTTTGTCGTTTTTGTATTGATCAGAATACGCAATATTATGCATTTGGAACGGATCGTCTTTTAAATCATAGAGTTCTTCAGCAGGCCGTTTTCCAAAGCCAAGCTCAAATAAATTACTGACGGCATCATTTTCGCGGTTTTTCAGCATGTACATTTTTGTCAAACTGGGATAATGCAACATGTGGGCATCTACATCTCCGTATAATGGCGGATCACCGGCGGGCCAACTGTCAAAATCGTAATTTCTGATATAAAGGAAATCGTTGGTTCGGATGGAGCGCGCGCCATAACCTTTGCCGCCTTTACGCACAAATGCATGCCGTTCCCTGCCGGCAACAATGTAGTCTCTGGTTTGATCGACAATCCCTTCCTGGTCTGAATTCAGGATGTTCAAAAAACTTTTGGCGTTCATTTCTTCAGGTACCTGAACACCTGTAATCTCCAAAAACGTAGGAGCGAAATCATTCAGGCTTACAAAATCATTGATAACCCGCCCTCCTTTATATGTTGATGGCATGGACACAATTAACGGAACCCGGAGACCAAAGTCATACAAATTTGCGAGTCCACGTGGCATTTGCCAACCATTATCGCTGCATACAATTATTAACGTGTTTTCATATTCTCCAACTTCTTTCAACAATTGAACAAACGCACCAACGTCCCTGTCAAAATTTTCGATTTCCGAATAATAGTCGCCAATATCCTTTTTTACTTCTATCACGTCCGGCAAATAAGGTGGCACAGGAATCTCTTCAACGTTCGATTCCAACTCTTTCCATCCATCCGGTTTATAGGGACGGTGGGGATCGCGAGAACTGAACCAGTAGCAAAATGGCTGTCCGCGCTCCTTTTCGTTAAAAAATTCTTCGAAAGAATTGTATTTTTTTCCTCCGGGATTCGTTTCCCATCCGCTCACTTCGCAGTTGCCCGGGCCCCAGCCTTTGCCTTCACTACCTACCAGATAACCGGCTTCTTCAAGAATATCGGTATAAACCGTAAATTTTTTGGGAAAGCTTCCCCAAAGGTTAGCCGCTTCTTCCAACCGGAAAAAATCCTGTCCTGTTAACATTGCCGCACGTGCCGGAGCACATGACGGTACAGTACAATAGGCGTTGGTGAAACGAATTCCATTCCTGGCCAATTCATCAATGACGGGAGTTTTTACTACCGGATCGCCGTAGCATCCCAAATGATTCCAGGAATGGTTGTCTGACATCAAAATCAGGATATTCGGCCTGATTTTATTTTTGTTATCCTTTTCCTTCTGACTGGTGCAAAAAAATGTTCCGAAAGAGAGTAACAGAGTGAGTAAAACGAGAAAAAACTTTGACACCTTCTTCATACTAAAAACGTTTATGAAATTTACGATCTCAATCTTATTTTATATTTCGGTAATTTTAATGTTCTTCAACCAGATTTTCCCGCCATGGTCCTGAAAACCGACTTTTCCTTTTTCCGGCATATCTTTATATGCCGTATGAAATTTATTTTCAGTTCCGTCAGGATTAATTCCAGCCTTACTCCACTGTGAAAGATCGATATCAACAACCTTTCCCTGATTTAAATGTACTTCAATGTTATTACCGTTGCAAATAATTTTCAGGTGGTTCCATTTTCCGGGCGATTTTACCCGGTTTTCCGAAACTTCTTTGATTTCATATACGCTCCCGCAAAAATGTTTGTCAACAGGACTTTTGTTATAGTCATCCCGAAGTTGAACTTCAATTCCCGTTTGTACCGGATCGTCAGTATCTGCTGTGCGGAAGAAAACACCACTGTTTGTTTTAGGGTTTAATTTGAAATCCAATTCAAGGATAAAATCCTCATAATCCTGATTTATCCAAAGGTTCGTCCGTTTCTTTGGAGGGTTTTCATCTCCTAAAATCAACTGATTGTTTTTTATATACCAACTTCCGTAAGGTTTTTGAAAACTTGTAAAACCATCTTTCAAAACATTTCTTGTTTCTTTTTCTATAATTGAACTGGCACTGACAAGAACCACTCCGGACATCAGAAAAAGGATTAATAAAAAACCTTGATGACGTAACCGCTTGTATAATATTTTCATTTCGTTGTCGGATTTAATTGTTAAAACTCCCATCCATCCCTTTGTTCATCTTTTAAATACTGATTGGCTTCCGGGGCATTGGTAACTTCCATTTTCTCAGCGTCCCAAAGTAACTTTTTGCCTGCGCGAACAGCAACGTTTCCCAATAAAACTGCTTCATTTAACGGGCCTGCGTAATCGAAATTTGACATAGCCCTTTGTTTGGATCCCTTTATTTCATTGATCCATTCCTGGTAATGGCCAACTGAACGTGGAATCATTTCTTTGGGTTTACCGTAGTTTTTTCTTTTCCCGTTGACTAGCAGAACCGGCTCCGGCTGATGATGGCCGTAAACCAGCACTCCATCCTCCCCGGTGAAAATTACACCTCCAATCGTGGACCATAAATCAGGGTCATTTCCCAATCCTTCCGGAATTTCGGGTTTAAGTCCGCCATCATACCAAATCATGTCCACCATTGAATCATCAATGCCGGATTGAAATTTGTACGTAATCAAAGATGCTTCCGGAGCGGTTTCTTTATAAACGGGCGAAGAATAACCTTCAACGCTTATTGGTGAACCAAGTTTCAGCGCCCAAAATGGATAATCCATAATATGGCAGCCCATATCACCCAATGCCCCACAACCAAAATCCCACCAAGCTCTCCACTTAAATGGCGCATAACCGGGATTGTATGGCCTGTATTGAGAAGGACCAAGCCAGAGATCCCAATTTAAAGTCGACGGAACATTCGGTTTTTCTTCCGGCCGGCTAGCTATTCCCTGCGGCCAAACCGGGCGGTTAGTCCAGCATTGAACCTTTGTTACCGTACCGATAGCTCCTTGCCATATTAATTCATTTACTATTCGTGGACCTTCATTGGCGTGTCCCTGATTACCCATTTGAGTCGCAACGCCCTTTTGTTTAGCCAGTTCCACAACTTTTCTGGATTCGTCAATCGTTCTTGTGAGCGGTTTTTGAGTATATACATGTTTCCCTTTTTTCATGGCAGTTACAGTAGCAATGGCATGAACATGATCCGGAGTGGAGATCGTGACGGCATCGATATCATTTTCTTTATCCAGCATTTCCCTGAAATCCTGGTATTTGCGGGCACCGGGAAATGCTTCGTATGCATTTTTTATGTTGTTTCGTCCTTCCGTTGCCCGTGCCTGGTCTACATCGCAAAGCGCAATAATATTCTCACTGCTCACTCCATTGACATCTACTCTGCCTTTACCTCCTACTCCAATGCATCCGATATTTAATTTATCGCTGGGTGCTGTATATCCAATCCCACCCAATACATGCCGTGGAACAATGGTGATACCTGATGCAGCAATTAAGCTGTGGTTGATAAATTTTCTTCGATTTATTGATTGTTTACTATCTATTTTTTTCATCTCATCCGGTTTTAAAGTTTTTAATGCTATGTGAAAAGTTTAAAAAAAACTGAAAAGAAACGCCAAATAATTGCCGTAGCTTTATTATTAATATTACTTCCCTGTAACTCATCTAAGTTCTTTGTTCATTGGTATAGTCCCAGGCATCGTGCCTCTCTCACGTTCAATGTCAAGAGGTTTGCCTGTTTCCCGATCAAACCAGTCGTGAGTTAGATTTTCAGGTATATTATCTCCGGTATTGTATTGCCAGTTGTCCAGCAATCTCCGCATTTCCTTAAGCTCATCTTTATAATCCGGAACAGAAGCTAAATTGAGCAACTGCAGTGGATCATTTTTTACGTCAAATAATTCTTCTGCCGGGCGCGGAACCATAAAAATATCAGCCTGGGCCGGTGTTAATTTTCCTTTATTTCGCACCTCGTTCAGCGCCAGTTGAGTTGGTGAACGTTTGGAATCTGCCGGCCCGCCGTTACTGAGATTTGGTCGTGCATTGAATATGTATAAAAAATCTTTTGTCCTGACCATCCGCTCGTATGCCTCATAATCATGCCAATTGTGTTCGGAAAATACCATAGTACGGATTTCATTTGCGGGATTTTCAATAACCGTAAAAAAGCTTTTCCCCTGATAATCTTCAGGAGGTTTGACACCGGCAACCTGTAATATGGTCGGTGCCACATCAATGGCGCTAATCAAACTGTTGGATTGAGCTCCTTTACTTTCAATCCCATCAGGCCAAAATACAATGAACGGAGTTTGCATTCCACTGTCGTAAACCCTGGTTTTGCACCGGGGAAAAGGTCTTCCGTTATCGGCCATCACGATAATCATCGTATTTTGCAGCACCCCCTGATTTCTTAATTCCTCCCGAACTTTGCCAATATAATAATCGAACCGGGCTATCTCGTTGTAATAGGAAGCTATGTCCTGGCGGGTTCCGGGAGTATCCTCAAAAAATACGGGTACTTTCACAGAAGCGGGATCATGAGTTATTCTAAACGTATCTGCACCCCAGGGACGGTGGGCATCGTGTGAAGCAAACCAAAAGAAGAACGGTTTGTCTTTTGGCCTTTCTTTCAGGAAACGCACCCAGTTATCTTCGCCTCCATTGCCGTTGTTATATCCGTTATTATCAGTATATCTGTCGAAAGCACGATGAGCAGCTTCTCCCATGTGCCATTTTCCTGCATGAGCTGTATAATAACCGTTTTCCTTTAATAAAAGCGGAAAAGGAACCTCACTCGCCGGTAGGGGTGTGTGTAATTCTGCCGCTCCGTTTGAATGCGGATATTTTCCGGAAATGATACTGCATCGGCTTGGACTGCAGGAGCTTGCCGTCAGAAATGCATTATTGAACATGATTCCCTCTTTTGCCAACTTATCGATATTGGGAGTCTTAACTACTTCATTTCCGTAGCATCCGATGTCGTTCCAACTCACATCGTCGGCAATTATAAACACAATGTTTGTTTTTACTTGAGCATTTGATTTAATGCCTGCAAATAAGGCAAAAACGATAAAGACGATAAAAGCTGTTTTAAAATTCCTTTTCATGGTAGTTCAATATTAATCAGAAGTTGTCTTGCAAAATTTACAAGACAACTTCAATGTTTGTTATTAGTTGTATCCCGGATTTTGAGTAAGGCCGGGATTGACGTCGATTGCATGCAATGGAATCGGGAACAAAAGTTTATTCTCGGTAATATCGTAACCTTTCGGTTTCATCACTTCTACTGCCCTGCCTGTTCTTACCAAATCAAAAAAACGATGAAATTCGAAACACAGTTCAATTCTTCGTTCATGTTCAATAGCTAAGGCCAATGTTGAGTATTTATCAGAAGGATAATTTTCGGTTCCATACGCAGGTAAACCAACTCTTGCCCGAACCATATTTAAATATTGTGGATCATTGGTGACTTCTGTATACATTAATAAAATGTCAGCATATCGAATGATTTCAAAATTTTGACCCGGGTATTGCCAATTAGGATCATAAAATTTCATAGTAAATGGATAATCAACAAAAACTCCTGTTTCATTATCTACAAAACCTGGTACGATACTAATCTCTTTTCTCGGATCGTTTTCCTCAAATTCATTTGCTAAATCATCCGTAGGAGTCATGATACCTCCTCCTCGAAAGTTTGTTGTTTGATCAGGGAGGTGAAACGCCCAAGAAAAGGGAGAATATTGGTTTTGATGATTTGAATTCATTGCATTTTCTCCAGCCATGTACTGAACCTCTAAAACTGATGATTTGCAATTTTTTGTTTCAGGTGCAAAAATATATTGGAAGTCTTCATAGTTAACAGTACCATCATTGTTTGCGTCTAATGAAAATTGGTTACTATTGATAATAAATTCTAATTCAGACTTTGCCAATTCTTTTTCACCAATAGTTAGATAAACTTTTGCGAGAACTGCAGCAGCGGCATATTTGGTTACACGACCTATATCGTTCCCGATCCAACTTTCAGGTAGAACTTCTTTGCAGTAATTTAAATCATCGATGAGATTTTGATAAATCATTTCTTTATCAACTCGAATAAAATCATAAGATTCAGCAGGAGATATCTTCTTATCAATATATGGTACATTACCCCATGCCCGTACCATATTAAAATAGGTTAGAGCTCTAATTAATATTGCTTGCCCCTTCATTCTATCAATTTTACTTTTTTCAATTTCAACCGAGGTAGTTTCAAGCTGATAAATAACATTATTACAAATAAAGATTGCTTTGTAGCAATTATCCCATATGCTATTAATTATTCCATTGCTTGTTTCGATGAAATAATTAGTAATTTGTTCATTATAATTATTTGCTCCTCCAGTTAAAAGAATATATGTATTATCTGAGTATTGTTCTCCAAATCTCGCTGGCAACTGATCCGCATTATATAATATCCCTAACTGCCGATAAATATCATCAACAGCTTGCTGAATTTCAATCTCATTTTTATAGAATGTTCCTTCCGTTGTTTGCGTTAAAGGATACAAGTCAAGTTTTTCACTGCATCCAAATAAAGTAATGCAAAATACCGTTATTATATATATGTAATTTTTCATTTTTGGATTTTTAAAATTCTACATTAATACCAAAAGAATAAATTTTTGCTGATGGATAACTTGAACCACCTACTCCTCTGTTAACCGGATCAGAAAAGCCAGAATGCCTTACGAAGTTTTCTGGATCAAAAACCGGCGCATCTGCAATTGTAAATAAATTCACACCATTGAAAAATACTCTTGCAGTAGATACTCCAATTGTGGAAGTAATTCTCTTTGGAAGATTATAACCTATTGTAACATCTTTCAATCTAAGATAAGAAGCGTCATTTAGCCAATAACTGGAAGGAGTCTTTTCATAGCCATCGATATTGACTGTGAGTTTATAGTGATAACCATCACCCGGATTATCTTCTGAACGCCATCTGTTTGTTAATGCACCTAAATAATTTCTCCCTTCATGGTAGAGCAGGGATCTATGAGCGTCATCGTCATATATATCGCCTCCAACTGATCCTTGAAATAAAAAACTTAAATCAAAATTACCGTAAGAAAAAGTATTTGTTATTCCCCAATTGAAGTCAGGTTCATAATTACCAATAATTGTTCGGTCATCGGAGTTTAATACTCCATCGCCATTCACATCTTTATATCTACCATCACCTGGTGTTGCTGAAGCATAGGCTGCAGGATCAGCATCAATTTCTGCCTGATTCATATAAACGCCATCATATTTATAACCAAAAAAACTAAATAATGGCTCTCCTACTTCATTGATTTTTTGCATTGATCCGAAAGAATTCGTGCTATATATCATTGGTGCGTTGTCAGGCCCCAATTTCATTATTTTACTTCGATTAAGTGCAAAATTTAACTGAGTTGTCCATTTTAATTTTGAATCAATATTATGGGAAGTTAAATTAAGTTCAAAGCCATTATTTTTAAGTTCTCCAATGTTCGTAAAAACACTTGTAAAACCGCTTGTTGAAGGAATAGGTACCGCCAATAAAAGATTATCGGATAAAGTATTATAAAAATCAGCCTCAAGAGATATACGTTGCTCAAAAAGTCCTAAATCTAAACCTATGTTTAATTGTTTTGTCCTTTCCCAAGCTAAATCCGGATTTTCAATACTTGAAGGATAATAAGATGTAAGAAGGTTGTCCCCTATCGCAACTTTTGCCTGGGTCATTTGGCTTATCCATCTGTAATCTGCAAAATTATCATTCCCTGTCAGACCATAACTTGCTCTTAATTTAAGATTGCTAATCATTGATAAAGATTCCATAAATCTTTCCTCTGATGCTCTCCATCCTAAAGCAAAAGAGGGGAAATTACCCCATTTGTTGTTTGGGCCAAACCTAGATGAACCATCCCGCCTCAATGACGCTGAAAGAAGATATTTACCAGAATAACTATAGTTTATTCTTCCAAAAAAGGAAATCAGAGTTGTCTGATTTGCAGCATCGTCTGCTCCATAAATCACTTTGCCTGCTGTTAAATAATGAATATCGTCATTGTCGTAATCTCTTCGTTCGCCTTGAAGCCAATAATAATCCCGTTTATTAAATTCGTAGCCTCCCATCAAATTAAAAGATTGATTTTTAATGGTTTTGTCATATGTTAACACATTATCCCAAGTATAATTAATTGTTCTGTTGGCATTAGAAATAAATGTTGCGGTCCTGTAATAAGACGGTCCCATATTATGATCCTTAGGATAATAATCGGTATTATCGGCTCGATTATAAAAGGCATTTATTGAAGTTCTGAAACTTAATCCTTCAAGGAGTTTAAATTTTGCAAATAAATTACCTATGGTTGTAAATCGATGGTGTTGAATATCCTCATCAATATTAAAAAGAGGATGTCCGTTTAATGGCCTGAAAAGAATTGCATAATAATCCTCAAATCCATCCATTGTATTTGGCCCACCTAAATAGCCGTTATTACCGTAAATCGGATAAATAGCAGGGTATTGAACAGCCCACTCTACAATACGGTAATATGGCTCGTTCTCATGGTCGTATACTGAATTTAGCATTCCCCCAACGTTAATCCAATCGTTAATCTCAGAATCAACCTTGAGATTTAAAGTATATTTTTGATATTCAGAAGTAATTACTATTCCCGATTGGTTCAGATAGCCACCAGAAACCAAAAACTGAGTTTTATTGTCTCCTCCTGAATAGCTTAAATTAACTTTATGTATAGGGGCAACTCTAAAAATTACATCTTGCCAATCGGTATTTGGTAAGTTTTCCGGATGTTCAAGTGCTTCCGGCCATGTATATATAAGGTTACCTCTGGCGGCTACAGTATTTGGAGCATTTGGATCTCCTCCAGTCTCTATCCAACCATTTTGCGCTGCATCAATTGCGGCTTCAGCATATTCGTATGAATTCATTACATCCATTTTACGAATAACTTCTTGAATGCTATATGAGTAATTTAGTTGTAGTTTGGGTTTTCCACTTTTACCTGATTTCGTCGTGACGAGAATAACTCCATTTGCACCTCGTGAACCATAAATTGAAGCAGATGAGGCATCTTTAAGAATTTCGATGGATTCAATATCGGCACTATTAATTGAATTTAAGTCATATCCAGGCAACTGAATACCATCAATGACAACTAAAGGCGCACTTCCGGCACTAATTGAATTAATACCCCTGATTTGAATTGTTGATGAAGCCCCTGGTCGCCCGCTACTATTTATCACATTAACTCCAGCAATTTTTCCATACATTGCTTGACCAAAATCTATAACAGGCCTACTAGCAAGATCTTCATCCATTTGGATTGAGCCAACAGAACCTGTTAAATCCCTTTTTTGTTGAGTTCCATAGCCAATAGCAACAACCTCATCAATCCCAATAGACTCAGTTACCATTTCAACATTAACTGTGGTCTGATTCCCCACTACAACTTCCTGGGATCGCATCCCCACAAACGAAAACACCAGCGTGGCATCATCAGGAATATTAGTTATGGAGTAATTTCCGTCGGCATTGGTAACCGTTCCCTGGGTTGTACCTTTCACCACCACTGTTACACCTGGCAGCGGCTGACCTGCTTCATCCTTCACTGTTCCTGAAACTGATTGTTGTTGGAATTCTTCAATGATATCATCGTTAAAAGCCTCCGGATTCGTTAAAACAATTATTCTGTCTTTAATCGTGTATTCAACATCTGTGTTTGCAAAAATCGAACGCAATACTTTGTCAATCTTTTGATTTTCAACATTTATTGAAACCTTTCTGTTTGCGTCAATTAATTTTCCACTGTACATGAAATAAAAATCACTCTGATCTTCAATTTGTGATAATACTTCCTTCACAGTAGTATTTTCTATATTCAGGTTGAGGGTTTTGGTCTGAGAATAACTTTTACTTGCGTGAACATTTATAATCGAAATCAAAAGTAACAAGCAGGTTAGTTTCATAACTAATAATAGTTTTTGGAGCCCGACGTTTTTTACTAGCCCAGGCAAATCCTTATTTTTTTTCATAATTTTGCTTTGATTAATTTTACTACTGCCCTGTCTTGCATACAGGGTAAAAAATTTCTCACTGCAGGGAAGTGTTGGAGCATTTCCCTGTTTTTGTTAATTCGTTTATTCCATAGGCATGAATTTTTTTTTTAGGTTCTACTTATTTTTTTTCAATTATTATCTTTTGTTTTAAATAGGTACCATCCGGTAATTTTCTACGGGGCAGAACTTTATAAGTTATAGGGGCAGCAATGGTCACCAAATCGAGTATCTGAAACAGGGGTTCATCAACAAAAGTTACCGTAAAAATATAATCCCTGATATTTTCATTTACCTCAATGTCAACATTAAACATCCGGTTAAGTTTTTCGGCTATCACTGTTATAGGTGTATCTTCAAACACAGTCTTACCATCTTTCCATGAGATGTATTTTTCAATATTTCCATGGCTGCTTAATAATGTTTTGTTATCGATATTATAATTAATGTGCTGGCCCGGAGCCATTGTTTCAATAATGTTGGATTCACCGTCCTGATTCGTTTCTTCTAGAACAACCTTTCCTTCAGCAAGTGTCGTTTCAACAAAGTCGTCGTCATAATATGCTGAAACATTAAATTTGGTACCCAATGCCCGGACGTTTAACCTTGCTGTTTTTACAACAAATGGTTTTTCAGGTTGATGGGCAACTTCAAAATAGCCCTCTCCCATCAATCTTATTTCCCTGGTATTGCCCCGAAAATACTGCGGATATTTTATTTTACTGCCATAATTTAAATGAACAGTGGAACCATCAGAAAGCTGTATAACTGTTCGTGAACCAATTGGAGCTATCACTTCAATTGAATCAACAGAAAGTGCCTCGTTGTCTGCAATGTTCGATTTCTTTTCCTGCTTTGAAAAAAAAATAAACACTAAAACAGGAAGCAATAACACAGCTGCTATTCGGGTTAACCATTTCGCAAAAACTAAGAGGGTTGAGGGATTTTTTCTGCTATATCCAACATCTGATTTATCCTTTTCAATCGCATACCGGATTTTGTCAAAAATCAAACTTAATTGTTCCTCCGCTACCAGGTCATTTTCGTTTTGATAGTGTTTCCAATCCTCAAAAGCCTTATTCTTATATTCTTCTTCAAAGGCCTCATTTCTTGCCCATTTTATCACTTCTTCCAATTCGGAGCTTGTGCATTGATCCTTAAAAAACCTCTTTAAGATTTCGTTTGTCATTTCTTTTGTGATACATATCCCCCGGCAAAATCCGGGAAACATTGTTTAAACCAAAAACTAACTAAGCGACAATTGTCAGTTTCACCAATTGTCATAATGATATACGTTCATCTGACCTGCAGGAGGTATTAAAAAATGATATTTCTTTTATTGGAGGATTAAATAAACAAATAACAAACTGACAACTAACTCGTCACCTAAATGTTTTTTTAAAAACTGAAGGGTGTTGGTTATGTGTTTTTTCACCGTATTAACGGTAATATTAAGCTTTTGGGCAATTTCTTTGTTGGTCAATCCTTCATCGCGACTTAACTGAAACACTTCTTTTTGTCGCGGGCTTACTGTTTTAAGTAAATCCCGGACCCTTTCATTTAGTTCATGGTAATGGATTTCGTCAATCAATTTTGGAGTCTCACGCTCGTGTTGTATGGCTTTGAGATGCTCCATATATTTTTTTTCCCTGATTCTTTGCCGAAAAACATTCATTGTAGCATTATAGGCGACTGTGAATAAGAAAGGTTCAAATGAAGAATAAACGTCTATATTTTTTCTCGATTCCCAAATCCTGATGAAAACTATTTGCACAATTTCTTCAGCATCCGGTTTCTGTTTAACATAGCGCAGAATGAATCCGTACAATTTGCTGCTATAGCGCTCATACAGTTGATAAAAAGCGACCATATCATCATTCTGAATTTTTTTTAGAAGTTCTCTATTTGATTTTATAATCTTCAAGTCTACTGGTTTGATACTATAGCAAAGCTAACATTTTTTTATGGTATCAGAGGTAAGTAACCTGCGGTCTGCATACGGTTGATGGTTTACTTTTTTAGCTTCCTGATGCCGTGCGAGGTTAGGATAAGGAACATACCCGCTTTCAAGGTAAAAGTTTAATCCGCCTCCTTGTCGTTATTATGTTCATATTCCGCTTTTCCATTCAGCAGTAATCCCGAACCTTTCCAGAACTGCAGCATGATAACCTGTCCATACTTTCTCTGTTTTATGGCTGAAAGCAGAATAATAATCCGTAAAAACAGTTGCCTTGTTTTCGCCGGAAACAACAACCAGAATCACCGAAAGCCCGGAAAAGGTTAACAGACATTGCCATCAGCCGGTATTGTATGAGCAGGTTCAGTTTTTTATGTTTTATAATTTGCTTTTCAAATTTATTTCAATATCGTTTAACATTTTCTCGGTTGGAAATCCATTGTTGGGGCGCCGTTTTGCCGGATCGTACCAACCTTTCCAGCGTTTGTTTTTATCGCCATCCATGCTTCTTTGATGTACCTTTTCCAAATCAAGTTTTGCCTCTTTCAGCAATTGAAGCGCCTGCTCCAACTTGCTTTTATCTCCGGTTTCTTCGAATGATTTTTTCAGGACAGCCATTTCATTCAGCACTTTCTCAAACGTGAGCAGATCCACATATAAATAAACGGGGAGTACCACAAAATCGTAATAAAATGTGCCGCCTGGGTCTGCATATTCGAGTCCGTTTTCGGCATCAGCTTTTGCCTGCATCAATATTTCATACCGTTGTTCAACATGTCCGAAGTTTTTTTCAACCCGGCTATAGTCGAAAGGTACCGAAGGTTTTCCCGGTCTTCCAACCGGCGTATTGCTCAGATAACCAATGGCTTCTTTAATTTCTGCCAAATGCTCTACGTAACCTACCCTACCAAATTGTGCCTGGTGCAGCAATTTCATTGACTGAACAGCATAAATAGCTGCCTTCTTCCCGAAATACCATTCGGTCCATTCCCGGTAAAAGGTTTCCCCGTTGTAAGCATCGGGATTGTTGGCAATGGCAGCATAGGCCGCAATATTCAACAAAAACGGACGGAATTGCTGACCATTGATTTCCCAGTAATTTGTTGCCTGAAACCTGTTGATCATCATTTTCATCACAGTATCTATTTTTTCAGGATAGGGATCATGAACGGTATGATTTTTCCAGTAACCTGCATGCATGTATGCCGCAAATTTATATCCTTTGGTACTTTCAGGCAGGCTGGTAAATCCTCCCCATCCGTCATCCGACCAGGCAATAATCCAATCGGCCGGAGGAGCAAAATTGTGGTTGAACATATCCATTCCGTCGGAATAACAGGTTACGACTTTTATTGCACCGGGCCTGTATTTATCGATGATATCTCCAAGCACCCTGTAAACTTCATTAAACACCTTAGTTTTGTCTTCGCCGCAGGAACTTTTATATTCCCAGTCCCAAACCTGGTTTCGGGGCCGCAACGAAAAAATATCAGCTTTGGCAATTGGAGTTTCTTCAAAATAGTATTTCCAAAAGGTTAACCACTCTTCCTTATTGCGCGACCAGCAATCTGCTTTATCCTGTTTCATGGGTTTGAACTGATATCCAAGTGAAAGATCGATCTGCACCATCATTCCCATGTCGTGAGCATAATTTATTAAACTATCTGCATAGGAAAGGCGAACACTGTAATCGGGCCTGATTTTAAAGTATTCTTCCCTTTTGAAGAATTCAGGCCTTCCCAACATATCAAACAAATGAATGGCATTGTATTTTAACCTGACCAAAGCGTTGATCATTTCGGTATAAGATTCCCAATCGTACTCGAGCAGTGGCTTTTTCAGGTTGGCCAGTTCGTCCACGTCGTTTTCAAAATAACACAGAACAGGTATTTGTGGCGGAGCAATGACTTTATTGCCAAAATCAAAGGGAGCAAATTTTTTATCCTTGGGAGGCATCTTGCCCGTCCAGTATTTTAAGGGATCAATGCCAAGTATTTCGCGGCTATAATCGTAAACCGCATATTGTTCTCCCTGAACATCGGAGCCGGCCAGCACAATAGCTTCTTTGCCGTTTGGTAAACTTGCCCTGGCCCATATTCCCCCACGCGCTCCCGGAAAATTCTGCGAAAGCACGATGGCTTTCTTTTTTACCAAATCGCTGATAATATTATTGGTTGACGAAGTTCCCAAAATATAAAATATACCGCCAGCAGGCAGTTCCTTTTTTGTATTGGTAATATTTACGGTAAGTTCGCTTACCATTTCCAAATCAGCCTTTAACTGCCCGGCCAGAATTTTTTCGGTTACTCCGGCCTGTTCACCGATAACAATATAAACCGTATTTATTCGGTTGCACGACGGAATCAAACAGCCGGTTAACGCCAACAGTAAGAATTGCAAAAGAATTCTTCTTTTATTCATTGTTCTGATTATCAATTCTGTTTCTTTTCTTCACTTAAGTGTTTGCCCGTTTCCTCTACCGTTTTACAAATAAATTAATCAGCATCAGCATCTTGTTTTAAATTCTTTTGCCTGGAAAGAGGCACCTTATAATTTACCATATCCATATACTCCTGAAGCTGTTTTTCCAGTTCTTTGACTTTCCCTGGATTTTCTTTGGAAAGATCGTTCTGTTCACCCCAATCGTTTTGAAGGTCATATAATTCAGTTCTATCCAGATTCCAGAGTTTTAGCAACTTAAAGTTCCCTACCCTGACGGCAGAATGGGTTTTCCCGAAATAGTGGAAAACCAGTTCATCTTTGTTTCGCCGAATCTTTGCGTTGTTTCCGTTTTCCAGCAATGGACGGAAACTCACCCCGTCAATATCAGAAGGTATTTTGTTTTCGTTTCCCGCAAGGTCGGCAAGAGTTGGCAAAATGTCCCAACCAACAACCGGAACATCGCACTGGCTGCCTGATTTTACCCCAGGCCCGGCCACAATGAACGGCACTCTTATCCCACCTTCGTACAACGTCCATTTTCCGCCCCTTAACGGTGAATTCCGCGGAGGATTGGGAAAAGCCGACGGAGGATCAAACTTGTTTCTTACCGGCGGAATAAATTCAACACCACCGTTATCAGCCATCAGAATTACGTATGTGTTTTTAGTTATTCCCAGGTCGTCAATGGTTTTTAATAGTTTTCCGATTCCTGAATCAAGGTTTTCCAGCATTCCGGCCCAGGCCGGGTTCGTATGAATTCTGCCTTTTTCCTTTTGCAGGTATTTCTGATAAGTTTCCGGCGTTGTTTGCATGTCGACATGCGTAGCATAATGCGAAACCTGCAGGTAAAAAGGGTTGCCCGATTTCGTATTCCGTTTTATAAAATTAATGGCCCTCGCAGTAATGGTTTCGATACGTTTGGGATCGTTATTCAGGAACACATCTGTCCATTTGGTTTCTTTGGTCGAATTCATATCCCCGTTTTTATTGCCTGTGTTTCCGTCGCTTTCATCATATCCAATATCTTCGGGGAATATTCCTGCACGCAAATCCCATTTCCCGTAATGTGCAGCGCGATAAGCAGAATCAATCGATTTTAATACTTCCGGTATCGATTTCGTTCGTTCCGGATTGTCCGCGTATTTTTCAACAAACTGATCATCGTCGCCCTGGCGCATTGGAGTTTGTCCGAACTGGATACTTCTGCGTGTCGGGCAGCAAAGGGCGCAGGGCGCATAACCATTTGAGAAACGCATGCCCCGGGCTGCCAGCTTTTCAATCTCAGGTGTTTCAAAATAGTCGCTTTTCGAGTCTGAAATGTTGTCGTTCATAATTTGTGAAGATGATGTCCAGCCCTGGTCATCGGTGAGGATCAGAATAAAATTAGGCCGTTGCGCAGTTGTTTTTTCTGAACGACATCCTGCAAAAAAAACAAGTAAAAAAAATATGTATACGACTAAAGTTTTCATCTTTCTAAATTTTTGGATTTGCTGTTTTTATATTGTTGATTGAATAACCATACATTTTTCATTCGTTGCGGCATTTCATCATTTGCCTCCGTAACCTGCATTATACCGGATTTTTGTTCAACAAGGAATGAACTGTTTTCAGCCTTTCCCCCATATTTTTTTCCATTCAGAATAATTTCGCCTCCGTTGGTGCTCAGCGCTGTAGTTCCATTTATTTTTGTAATTGTAAGTTCCGGAAGATCAACCGTATTTAACGAAGCTGTTATATTCCAATCATCAACGGTAACGTTTACATTTCCGTGTTCATCGCATTTACTATCCTCTACTTCTTTTGCGAACTCAGCCAAAGATGAAATTTTAAGAATGGTTAGAAAACGTATGGCTTTATTCTTTTGCCTGGAAACCACTCTCAGGTGCCATTGCGGAGTGTCGTAGCTTTTTAATTCCCCTCTGTCATTCAGACTTTTGCGCCAGTTAACGGCCGGAACATCGAAGGTGTCGGAGACCGTCCAATGAACTTCTCCGCTGCTGTAAATTTTGCCCGTTCCGGTTACCTTGCCTGAAGTTGCGATAAATACCCCATTCTCCGGTTCAATTTTCAAGGGTTTGAAACTGTGAATCAACCACGACCACTGTTTTTCGTCATCGGCTTCCAGATCGTCGTACAGAACCACAATATCAGGTTTTAAAAAAATCAGATGCCGGATTACCTTTTTGATTCCGTTGTTATCGCCGGTTTCATCGTCTTTCCATGCGTTGGTGGCGTCTCCCCGAACATACCCCGCTTCTTCTCCCCGGAGAAATCTTGAAATCCAGCCAAATGCATCGCTGCTGTATGTCTGACCTTCTCCGTTAATCAGAATTCCATTCTGGCTTTTTGTTGTCCGGTACCATTCCGTACGGTGCGGATCATCCATGGTTACCTTATATCCCGTTCTGTAGAAAATCCGTTCTCCACCAAACAGAATGTTAAAGGTATTCTGGTCGCAGAGCAAATGCCCGTATGAACCGTAAGGACTTGATTTGAATGCCACCATCAGGTCTTGGTTCCGGTTTTCAGGATTGGAATGAAAAGAAGCCAGGCCAACATCCCTAAAAACCATACCCAGCGGAAAATCAAGTTTGGATGGAATTTCGGGCAATGCCATATTCTTTGTTTTTGTCAATCGAATCCAGCGTAATTGTGCAACTTTTGAAAGGTCGGGATTTTCATATTTCCTGCATTCTTTTGCATACCAGGCAGCAAGCTGATTTCCGGTAAGTTTTGCCATTTCGTCTGCCCATGCGATATACTCTGGCCCCGGTGTGCTGACTTCTTCGGTATTATCCGAGAAACCATCAGCACGGGAGCCTGGTGGAATATGAAACATCATCCATTCAATATTTTTGTTGTACCAGGGATTTGTGTTGATAAAGTCGAACCCGGTAAATTCCCGGATAATAAGAGGAATATCAACGAATGTTTCCATGTTCATGCGGAAATAGGATACACCTTCCATCCAGCCGCCATCAAAGCCACCCAATACCGGTTCGCGGGCGAGGAAAAGCTCATAAGCATATTTCAACCAATCGTCGGCTACAGGTATTTCCCATTTCAGGGCAACTGCTGTTTGGAAAAAATAGTGCAGAATATGTTGCCATACATGCCCGCTTAATACTTTGGATTCAATATTATTTATCCACGATTGGTAAAAATTCCCGGCCCTTTTGGAAATCGCCTGCAATAGTTTTTTCTTTTGATTTTCCTGCAATTGTTCAAAAAAGGTATCATAAACCAATGCCATTCCGAGCATACAGCGGGCATCTCCAAAATCAGACAGTTGTGTTACTCCTTCCGAATCCCATTTACTAACTTCCATTGCCAGTTCCGTTGCTTTCCGGGCAAATTCTTCTTTGCCGGTCAGGAGGTATGCTTGTGAAAGTGCAAGAATTCTCTCGTAAACGAGGGACGACAAATTCTGGCTGGCATCCTGATCCATTTTTTTCTGTTTTGACGGATCCTCCATTTTTCTCGTTGCGCCAGCTTCTTTTTCAGAAGGAACCGGCAACAGCAGACATTCTTCGGCTTCTAAAATGATAGCCTGTGCATCTTGTGTGTTTTGTAAGTTTCGCAGTTCCGGAACTTCATTTTTTTGAACCAATACCCGTGGATGCGAAACAGGGATACTCTTTAAAAAAAATTCAGGTGAAGGAGAAACAATTTTTACAGCATTATCAGAAACAACAAACGAGTTGGTTTTTAAGAATTCCTCCCCTTCCGTTTTGTAATGCCAGTACCAGGTTCCATTCATCAGCTCCCGGTGCGGGTTAAAAAGCGCCATGTTTGTTCTGATTGTCTGCATTTTATCGCCCTCCAAAAAAAGCGAATCCTGCGAAAGTTGAATTTCATAACTGACGTTTGTCCCTTTTGAGTTCGGCCAAAACAAAACCGGCGGATTTGTCTGCACTTCAATTCCGCCCGAGGGAACCGGAATTTGCAGATAACGCGGATGGACGGTTTCCAAAATTAACGATCCCTGATTCTTTTCCCTTGACGTTTCGTTCCGGCCGCAACCTGCAAAAAGAAAGATGCCCAATAAAAGGGAATAATGAATAATCGGGTTATTTACAATTAAACTTTCCCTCAATTTCAGAAACGAAACCCTGCTTACTTTTTTCATTGGCGGACCTTCCATACTTTAAAATTCCGGTATTTGAATCGCGTCCACTGCATTTGCCGAAACCCGATTGTACCTTCCTGCAAAACTTTGCCAAAGGTTTTCCCATCATCTATCCAATCGATGATTTTACGATCATCGATATACATCAGGATATGATTGTCGTCTTTCACCAGTTTTATTTTGTGAATTGCCGTGGAATGCAGCGGAATTCCGGGAAATTCTTCCTGCACAAGATGAAATCCGCTGTTTTTGCGCAGGTGCGATATCTCGCGGCCGGGTTTGTCTTTGCTATTGGCATAATATGAAATATGATAACCGTTGAACCGGTCGCTTTTGGTATATTGATTAAACGTTCCGTCTCTTGGTGGAAAGGAAGGATCGAAGATATCCCCGCCATTTTTCCCACTGGTTGAAAAAAATACAATGCACAACCCGGCATCCGGATTTACATTCTGCACTTCCCATTCGGCTATAAAACTTCCCGGAAAATCGACCGGGCACCAGAATACATGGTGGTATTTTTCTCCCGGTGAATACATTTCCATCCAGCCATCGTTAAATTCAGCCACTCCGGGGCCTTCCATTTTCCAATCTTTTACGTCGTTTGCAGAAGAAAGACTGTTTTCGTAAATCAGCCGGCCCTTTGCGATTTCCCGTGTTTCCTGAGCCCGGACATTTATATGAACGAAGATCGGCAGTAAAAAGCATAGTATGATTTTCATATTCTTTGAAGATTATGCGAGATTTCGATTTTTGTATATTAACCTGTTGAGAATAAAGAGTACAAAGAATCAGACAAGAAAAAAATAGAGATAAACTGAAGTTTCACCTGAAATTATAAAGATGATTTTTAATCTACATTCTTAATGACTTTTTCACTGAAATCAAACGAAGGATTTTTTACATTCCGGAAAATTACCTGCTGCCCTTTTTTCTCATCATCGACATTAATTTGCTTCATCTCCAGATTATAAACATCGTCAAAAACAAATGCAGGCCTGAAATCATGCTCCTCCACTTTCAGATGAATATTTTTCATTGATAATCCCTTAACATGCCTTACATAGAAACCCCAGGAAGGCAGTTCGCCAAACATCGAGAATTCGGGATATTGTGAGTCATTTTCCGGAACATCCTGCAACCGGTGCAATGGCAGGTAAGCATATCCTTTGTTCGCTCTGCCGGGATAAATTATTCTAATGTTTTCAAGCGAAACATTTTCAACATAATGTTCCGGCAACCCACTGATGGAAGCAGGAAAGATATTGTGAAAAAAGGAAAGTTCAGGGCCCCGGATTTCGTATTTCAAATCGGGTGCACCAAAGGGTACCTGAACAACTACATTTTTAATCGTTACGTTCTTTAGGGTTCCAATTTTGCCATCCGTATTTCGGTGTCCCAGTTTTATAAAAATGGCATTCCCGGTATTGTTAGCGGTTACATCAGAAATTTCAATGTTTTCGAGTATGCCGCCATCAACCGATTCAAGTGCAATGGCAGAACGGAAGGTGTCGAATATATAGATGTTTTCGATTTTCACATTTTTAAAACCACCCAGGGAAGCCGTTCCGAATTTTATGGCGCTGGCACTGGATCGAACCGTACAATTTGCAATGTAAATGCTGTCGTTAACAGAATCAGCATGATGCGATTTCAGGCAGATTCCGTCATCGGCTGAATTGACATAACAATCGGTTATTCTTACATTCCGGCAATCGCCGATATCCATTCCATCGTTGTTCCAGTAATCGTCGCTGTCTACGGTCACTTTATGGATGGTCAGGTTGACACACCGGTCGAAATTCAATACCCAACTGGCAGAGCGCCGGGCAGTAAATCCTTCCAAGACAACATTTCTGCACTTGCTAAAATTGAGCAACTTCGGCCTTCTTTCCGGACGATGTCTGCGGTAGTTGTAGTTGGGATCGTCCCATTTCCCCGCAAAAAACAAACTGTCGATGGTTAAAGCCAGTTCCCGGCCGCGGCCATCGATTGTGCCTAAACCTGTAATTCCAATGTTTGAAACGTTCTCAGCATTAACAAAATGCAGGAGTTGGTCCCCTAAAACATAATCGTACGGATTGGTACTCCCCAGTAAAACTGCATTTTGCTGAAGGTTTAAGGTAACGCCCTGTTTTATCATCAGGCATCCGGTGAGAAAATTTCCAGGCGGAACAATTACAGTCCCGCCTCCTGCTGCTGAAGCTTCATCAATCGCTTTTTGAATTTCGCGGGTATTTAACGTTTTTCCATCCCCCTTTGCACCATAATCAGCGATGTTGTATTCCCCGCCTTTATTGTTGGAGATTCCACTGGCTGAGAGCGACAGGAAGACAGTGATTGCAAGAATTAATCGTAAACCGATGAAATTTAATTGTTTCATTTTTTTTGAATCAAATTAAGCTTACTGTTTTAAATAAAAAAAGGCTGTCTCAAAAATAAGTTTCAACTAATTTTGTCATTTTAAAGGCAGTCGAAACATCTTTGTTTAGTCGCACCAGATTCTCCGACCTTCTCAGAATGACGATAAACAACTACTTTTCAGGCAGCCTTTAACCAATCAAACTAAACCAACACCTGACTAATAACCATCATTTTGTGCAACATCCGATGAAGCCCGGTCGATTTCAGACTGCGGAATTGGCCTTAACAAATGGTACGGCTCAAGATTTCCCTTATTTTTAGTCCACAAGTTCATTTTTTGAGTACGCTCAATTAATTTCCCTGTTCTTTTCAGGTCGAACCACCGGTCAAATTCCCCCAACAATTCCCTGGCCCTTTCGTCGAGTACCATGTCAATTGAGATGGTTGCCGGTGTGGCCCGGTAAGTTACTGTTTCCATTGAAGTTAAATCTGCCGGGTTTTTTGCACACATGGGATCTACGCCAACACCAACTGCACGATCAATTAACTTGTTGTAATACACATCAGCTCCACCGAGTGCGCCGCCTGCTGCTCCTTTCAGTATTGCTTCCGCCGCAATAAGATATGCTTCCGCCGAACGGAACAAAGCAAAGTCAAAAGTTCCGTAACCATCGCCGTACTGGATGTTCGGTTCCCAGAATTTCCAGAACGTTGGCGCAGTGGCTGAAAGCCTTGATGCCGGGATTCCAACAATTTGCTCAAGAAAGTTTATTACCGCGTATTTCTTGGTTCCGCCTTCGTCGATTCCTTTTTCCGCTCCGGATGCCGGATTATTCCAGGGCCTCCAGAAACAAACCGTATCTCCTACCGCATAACTAACCGTCAAATCCGGATTATCATAATCATACGAATAATTTGTAACCGGTATCAAGGCATATATCACTTCCAGAAAATCATGTTTGTAGCGGCTGTCCTTTTGCGGATCAAATAAACGGTACAACGCCTGTGTAGGGACATTTTGCCAGAGATGCCGGTTGTAATCACTGGTCCGTCCCGGACTTCCGACCATGTTTTCATTACCGGGGAAAATGGAATGGTAGTGATTACCGGGTTGTTCCGCTGTTTCAATCGCATTGGTCAGCAAATCGGTGTTAAACTGAACGGCAAATACTATTTCGCTGTTTACGGCATCCTGGCTACCCGAGTATTGATTTAACGGGTTCTTATTTCTTAGTGGGAAAAGTGTGCTATAATCATCAACGAGCGGATATGCGGCAATTACTTTATCAGCCCATGAAAGCGCCGACTGGAAATCTCCGGCAGTACCTCCGAGTGCATCGTTAAAGTTCCATCCGCGGGTAAGATAAACCCTGGCCAGTAAAAATTGCGCTGCTCCCTTTGTTACCCTTCCGTAGTCGGAAGCGGTTGCAGGTAAAGTTGCTTCAGCTTCTGTGAGGTCTTTAAGTATTTGTGTATAAATTTCTGCAGAAGGCGCCCTTACAACATTCTTATCAGGGGATTCGGTTTCGGTAAGCGGCATTGGAACGTCGCCCCAGGTTTGAACCAGGTAAAAGTAACTCAATGCCCTTAAGAATTTGGCTTCGGCAACCCGGATTGCTTTTTTTGCCGGATCATTATATGTAATACTTTCTGATCGTTCGATAGCAGTATTTGTCCTTCCGATTTCGCGATACAAAATTTCCCAGAACGACTGTAATTCGCCCATTGATGAATTAAAGCGAACATCATATTGGTCAACCGCCGGACCGTCGCCAACAGCAGTGGCTGTCCATAATCCGGCCTGAAAAATATCGGTTCCGGGCAGTACCAGAGAATATTGTAGTATAATGTCTCTCAACGCCGGATAACATGCCTTTATCAAATCCTCATACCCGGCTTCATTCACAATATACGAATCCGCGCTGATATCGGTCACCGACTCTTCTTTCAGGAAATCCTGGCACCCCGTTCCTGCAAATACCATTAAAAGAACCAGGAAAAAACTATGTATTTTATTTTTTTTCATTGTTTTAAATTTTTATGATTATACCAATTGCCGTTAGAACGTAACATTAATCCCAAACATATAAGTTGAAGATGGAAGATCGTCACGATACGTACCTGAATTATATTCCGGATCCATCCAGAGAATTCTGTCCTTTACGAACACGTACGGATTATCGGCCTGCAGGTATAATCTTACAGTAGTAAAATTCAAGCGATTAAGAAGCGATTCGGGAAGAGTATACCCCAGTGTAACATTGGAGATACGCCAGAAATTCGCTTCTTTGTACTGAATAGCCTCGCGATAGGGTTCAGGTTGCCATACTCCGTAATAATCGTTGGTCGGATTGTCCTCTGTCCAGTAGTTCAGGTTAAGCCGGTTGTAACGGTTGCTGGCCAAATCGCCCATTGTTCCCGACAACAAACTGTTCCTGAACATAACTCCCTGTCGCGTATAAATAAATGCTGAAAAATCCCAGTTTTTATAATTCAGGGTATTGTTAATACCCGCCATCCATTTGGGCAATTCATTTCCCAAAACCACACGGTCATCAATACCGGCAGCCGACGAAATTTTTCCGTCATTGTTTTGGTCAACCACCCTGACAGAACCGGGAACCTGACCATATTTTGCAGCCTCATCAGCTTCATCGAGCTGCCAGATTCCCGCGAATTCATAGTAGTAATGAGAATTTAGTGATTCTCCTACAAAAAGCTTGTTGGCAATATCCTGTGTTACCGCGCCACCGTAAAGTTCCAGGATTTCATTGTGGTTTGTTGAGAAATTGATATTTGTTGTCCAACGGAAATCCTGCTTTTGAATGTTAACGGTATTTACCGAAACTTCGAGCCCGCGGTTCATAATCTTTCCTACGTTTGCCGTAACTGCTGAAAAGCCAAGAGATGATGGCAGAGCCACATTTTGAATTAAATCGTTGGTGGTTTTGTCGTAGTATTCAACAGATGCTATAATTCGGTTTTTAGCAAAACCGAAATCGAGCCCAATATTTATTTCAGCACTATTTTCCCATTTGAGATTTGAATTGCCAATATTATTGGGTGCGTAACCATACGCCGCCGAACCGTTAAAATCGTAGGCTGTCTGATTTAGAAAGGCCTGTGTGCTGTATGGCGGAACCACATCATTACCAACTTCGCCATAGCTTACCCGTAACTTTAAGTCAGAGAAAAGATTCATATTTTTTACAAAATCTTCTTCTGCAAGCCGCCATGCCAAAGCCACCGACGGGAAAAAAGCCCATTTATTTCCTTCAGCAAGAACAGACGATCCGTCGTAACGTCCGGTAACCGTCAGAAGATAGCGGTCCCGGTAACTGTAGTTTAACCTTCCCATAAATGAAAGTATTGATCGTTCTGTGAGACGACTGCTCACGCCACTTATTGTTGCTGCCGTTTGCAAGGCATACCAGATTGAATTATACGGTAAATCCTCAACACTTGCAGACGATAATTCATACCGCTCCTTTAGAGCACTTTGGGCAGCGGTAATATTTAAATTATGCCTGTCGGTTTTCAGTTGATAATTCAAAATATTATCGAGTGTGTAGGAGGTATTCATATTAATGGAATTACTTGCAATCGGCAGTTTGTTAAGGCGGCTCTTTGTATCGGTACCCCGGAAATCTCCTATCCGATCGTTATAAACCGAGGCTGACAAAGATGATTTGATGGACAATCCTTTCACAGGTTTAATTTCAAGGTATCCATTCCCAAGAAAACTGGAGGTCCTGGTTTCGTATTTGGAATTCTCTGGCCTAACCTCCATCAACGGGTTGGGTACCTGCGTATCTTTGATTCCCATCCACATGGCCAGGCCATCAACATCTCTGTCATTGGTTTCTGTTGGATTGGTAAGATCTTTATAATAAACAGAACCCGTTGGCCGGGCACGATATGCGCTTCGCAGGGTTTCAAACGAACCCGTATTAAGAATACTATAGGTAAAATAAGTGGTAAATCCCACTTTAACTACTTTGTTTAATTGGCTGTCAATGCTACCTTTAATATTATAGCGTTCATATCCCGTATTCAAGATGGCACCTTTTTCATTCAAATAACCTGTTGAAAAATAATGTGTTGTGTTTTCGTTTCCTCCCGACAATGCTATAACATGGCTTGTTTGAAGGGCAGGGTCTGTAACCTCGTCCACCCAGTCAACACTATTTCCAGCATCTACATTTGCCTGTTGTTGTGTTGTCCAGATTACACTTGCATTGGGATTTTCGGCCAGCACTACATCGTTGTAGGCATGGTAAAATTCTTGTGCTGTCATTAAATCGGGTACCTGTGGATTTTTCACTCCGGCATATCCATCGTAGGTAACTTTTGTTTTACCGGGCGCACCTTTCTTTGTAGTAACAATAATAACCCCATTGGCGCCACGTGCTCCGTAAATGGCTGTAGCAGAGGCATCCTTTAATACATCCATCGATTCAATATCACTTGGATTAAGTGAATTTAATTTTCCTCCCATTACGCCATCGATTACAACCAAAGGTTCACTGCTGAAACTAATGGAGTGCACCCCGCGGATATCAATGGTATAATCGGAACCTGGCTGCGAATTGTTTTTTCTGACATTGACGCCGGCTATTTGTCCCTGCAATGCATGTGCCGGTTGTACCGGGTTCGTTCGTTCGATGAGCTCTGATTTAACCGATCCAACAGCGCCGGTAACATCTCTTTTTCTGGCAGTTCCGTATCCGATGGCAACAACCTCTTCCAGCCCGATTGTTTCCTGTTCCAACTGAACATTGTAAACAGAAGACGAACCCAATGTTACTTCCCGGGTTTTCATGCCTACAAAGGAAAATGCGAGAGTTGCAGCACCTGAGGAAACCGATAAGGAATATTTGCCGTCGCCGTTAGTAACAGTACCATTGGTTGTGCCCTTCTCAACCACCGTAACCCCGGGCAAAGGTATCCCGTTTGTATCGGTTACCGTACCTGAAATGCTTTTTTGCTGTGCCCAACCGAAACTTGCGATGAACAGAACAAAAGCAATACAAAATGTAATTTTTAAAAATTGTCTCATAGTTTAGCTATTAGTAATTCATTTTTAATTGAAAACTATTTTAGAACTTTTACAGTGAAAAATGAAAACCATATACAGTAACTGGCTTCGTTCACTTTTCAATGCTACCAAATGTAAATGGATGTTAAAAAAGGTATATGGAAAAATCAGTCAACCGTATGGAGAATTCAACCGGTTGTTCGTTGCCGGACTGACGCTGGCAGGCTGAGGGATTACTTACAAACCTTACCAAACGAGCATTTAACGAATTAAGGTTTATATTTTGGAAGCATATGAACTTGGGGAATAGCCAAAATGCTTTTTAAAGCATTTGCTAAAGTACAATGCGTCGTTAAATCCAACCTTGTAAGCTACTTCAGAAATATTATAATCTGCTTCGAGAATTAAAGCGGCTGCTTTTTTTAAACGATAGGTTCGAATAAATTCATTTGGTGAAAGGCCGGTAATACTTCTTATTTTTCTGTAGAGCTGCGAAGAGCTTACCGCCATGCTTTTGCATAAGGTTTCAATATCAAGTTCTGAGTTATCAAGATTATCTTCGAGCAGCCCGATAACTTTATGCAAAAAAATTTCATCAGTTTTCGAGCGCGTCAGTTCCAGCGCTGAGATATGCAATTCATTTCGAAAACTTTTTCTGGCCTTTTCTGCATTTTCCAGGATATTTTGTATCCTTATTTTAAGAAGCTCAGGTTCAAAAGGTTTTGTTATGTAATCGTCGGCGCCGGTTTTGTAGCCGGTTATTTTATTTTCAACCGATGCCAGGGCCGTCATCAATATCACAGGTATGTGGCTAATTTCGGGATTTGATTTTAATTTGCTGCAAAACTGAAATCCATCAACCTTTTCCATCATCACATCCGAAATCACTAAATCGGGATTATTGGTCATGCATTTTGCTATCCCCTCCAATCCATCCGACGCTGTGTAAACGATATAATCGTCCGATAGAAAATCAAACAAAAATTCACGAAGTTCTTCATTATCTTCAACAAGTAATATTTTATTTCGGTCTGTTTTCCCCTTTTTCCAACTTCCGTTTACCCGCTTCTTTTTGGTATTTTCAAACAATTCTTTTGTTCTGCGATCGGTATCCCGTTTAAAATCAAATATCTCTATATCACTATATGCTTCTTTATCAACAGGTAAAGAAACAATAAACGTTGTAAACTTTCCCGGTTCACTTTCAAGGGATAGCATTCCGTGATGCAGTTCAACCAACGTTTTAATAATTGATAAACCGATACCGCTTCCGTCGTTTGGTCCGGAGGCATCCCTAATTTGATAAAAACGTTCAAAAACCTTTTGTTGCAGGTGACGCGGAATTCCTTTTCCGGAATTGCTAACCGTTAATTCAACATGTTTTGAGGGGGATTCGCTCCCTGTTTTCAGTGTTTTCAAATAAATATTAATTGTTCCGTTGTCAGGAGTATATTTAAAGGCGTTTGATAAAATATTAAAAAGAACCATGTCAAATTTTTCCAGGTCAATCCACCCGTATGCTTCTTCATTTTCTTCCCGGTAATTTATGGTAACGAATTTTTCCTTCGCCACAAATTCAAATGCAGTTACGTTTGATCTTACGATTTCAGATATATTTAAATAAGTGACTTTCAGTTTCATTCCTTCGTAAGTTGATTTTCGGAATTCAAGCAATTGGTTGGTTAACGACAATAAACGCTGAGCATTGTTCAATATTAAATGATGCATTTTTGAGGTAACCGAATCAATTTCTTCTCCGGCAATAAGCTGCTTGACCGGCGCCATTATTAACGTTAAAGGAGTCCGTAGTTCATGGGATACATTCGTATAAAACCGAAGCCGTTCCTGGTTAAACTTCTCTTCTTTGTCTCTTTTTACCCTCTCGATAACAAGTTCCTGCTTCAGCAGCATTCTTGCAACGATGAATTTTCTTATTTGTACAAATAACGCTACCGCAACAAAAATGTAAATACAAAACGCCCACCAACTCAGTAAAGGCGCCGGCCTCACTTTAATAAACAGTTTGGCTGAACTTTCGCTCCAATATCCATCATTGTTTGCACTATAAACTTCGAATTCATATTTTCCCGGATCAAGATTAGTGTAATTTGCCACGCTCTCTCTGCCCTGATGCCATTTCTCGTCGTAACCGTGCAAAATGTAACGGTACTCGTTATCGCGCGGGTTCACAAACGACGCAGATTTAAAATGAAGGGTGAAATCTTTGTTGTTGTGATTCAGAACGATATTATTCTGAAATTTAATATCGTTTTTTAGAACCACCTGGTTATTTAGTTCCATTCCGGCGCGAACCTCCGTATTTTTTATTACAAGTTTTGTAATCATTGGTTTTGGCGAGTACCCGCTTGTAACCAAATTCGAAATATCGAACCTGGAAATCTGGTCAAAACCACTGACGTAGAGATCATCATTTTCATCGATAAAAAATCCGCGGCGGTTGTGCGCGATACTCCTGATTCCATTGTTAATCGTAAATACCCGCAGACTGCCGGTTGCCTTGTCGATGATGCCAATCCGGTTGAAATTAAGGTTTAACCACAGATTTTGGTTCGAATCAAATTGAAGGTTCGTTACCCATAAATGAAACCGCACATCAAACTTTCTCTCGTTGAATGTATTGGATATAGGGTCATAAAGATATAGTCCATTTCGCCCGCCTGCATATATTTCGCCGTCTGCAGATTCGGCAATTTCACTAAAAATATTTGGATTGGCTATCGAATCCGGATTATCCGGAAGATAATATTCGAATGAATGACTTTCTTTTCTGCTTCTGAAAATCCCCAGTTGAGCAGCAATCCAAAGATCGCCTTTGCTATCCAGAAAGATATGATTGATGTTTACATCCCCACTGAGACTATTCTCCACTGAAAATTTTTCAGTTTTGCTGTCGAAGTATTTCATGCCCTCCCCTCCGGTACCAATGAGCAGAATTCCGTTCCCCGATTCCACGATTGAATAAATGGGCACATTGTTTTTCGAGTGTTTAAAAGCTAACGCTTTTTTCAATGAAGAATCTATTTTAATAAGTAATCCGCGGTACGATCCAAGCCAGATGTTGTCGTCAGAATCAACCGAAATGGCATACCATTTTTCATTATGGTATTTCATTAAAACACCGCCAAATATCGTTGATATCCCATTTTTGTTTTTAAACACAAGTCCGTCAGATAAGGTTAAAATAAGCAGTCCGTCTTTATATTTGCAAAATGCGGTGGCCGTTTGTTCCGTCAGTTTGTCAAGCGCCTGCCCGCTTAACGGTTGAAATTGATTTTGATACGGACTGTATTTGTTCAGTCCGTTTTCAGTGCCAATCCATATTACACCCGAATTGTCGTGAAAAATATTAAGTATCTGATCGTGGGAAATTGAGTACGGAATATTCCGGTTGTGTTTCAATGTGATGAACCTGCCGGTTTCCAGGTCGGAAAACGAATAACACACAATAATTCCACTAAATGTGCCGATCCAAAGCTTCCCATCTTCATCTCTGTAAATTGAACGAAAATAGTTACGCATATTTTCGTTCTCAAACCCGGGAGTATTAATTTCCCGAAAATCACTGCGCGCAGAATCAAGGATATTCAATCCGTTTCGTGTTCCTGCAATTATGGTTCCATCAACATCCTCATAAATGCAGTACACATAATCGTCGGATATATGTGAGGTTGTGTTTTGGGTTTGAAAATGTTTTACTGAGGTAACTTTTGAATCTTCCGGATTAAAACCATACAATCCGTTTCCCAATGTTCCAAGCCAGATTACTCCTTTGCTGTCGATAAAAATGGTCTTAATGTAAAGTGGCGAAGTTTTGCCTTCGCTTGCAACAGGAATATTGCTGAAACTTTCATCATCAGGGTTATAACAAATAAGGCCGGCATTGCTGGTACCAATCCATATTCGTCCGTCCTTACCCAAAGCCAGACTTCTTATTTTATCGCTGATAATAGCTGACGGATCATTTTTATCGGGGAGGTAAGTAATTAATTCATCCTTCTCCATGTTGTATTTTGAAAGCCCCTGGTTGGTTCCAATCCAGATATTCCCTGAATTATCGCACAGCAAAGAAGTTACATCCGAATTAATTTCTTCGTTATTTTTAAACGTGTGTGGAAAAATAAAATCGTTTCCCTCGTATCGGTATACGCCGCTAAATGTAGCTATCCATAAAAATCCGTTTTTGTCCTGAATGATTTGACGAACACTCAAATTGGATTCGCCTTCTTCCGTAAGTATTTTTTCGAAATAATGAACCTGGGCATTTAATCCTGACAGTAAAACACCCACAAAAAATATGATTATTTTAATTTTTAATCCCACGTTCATCTTCCCAAATGGCTCAGAAAACTTTTAAGACGATTAATTATTTGCTCGTCCAACCTATACAAATGTACTACTAAAATGGTTTGCCGCAGTTACAGAATATCGATGGCTGTCCGAAGAAAACAGGGAAAACGTTAACACCTGCAGGGTCTATTTTCATCAAGTGTCCCCTGCTCAACCGCAGTGGGATCGTCAGGCATTGAAGTTCGCAGGTGAAAAGCCATAAAATGGCATAAACTTCCGCCGCATATATTTTCCAATAATCTTTTTTTTCATTTAAAGGAAGGCTGTCCGCTGCCAACGTTGCCTAACCATACCACTTCCGTTGCCTTTGCAAGCCGTTGTTCAACGTATTATGCACAACATTGGCATTTTCGATCACCTGAAAATCGAACATTCCCACACAAATAAAATCAGCGCCGCTATCGAAGGCGTGTCTGAACCCGTCTTCAGGTTTAATGGCCCCCGCAGCCAAAACTTTGTAGGCAATCCAGGGAATATCACAACTTTTAAAGAAGTCAGCAGTTTCCTGTGCATCCACGCACCAGATGTTATCGTGCTGCTGGTTATGATCGTTGCTGCCGGGATCGTTTACAATAAATTCCTGTCTGTTTTCTTTTGGGTGGGCCGACCAGTAATTGTCGTGATGCATGGTTTTCATGAAGAAATCGGGCTCAATTCCGGTTTCGAGGCACCGTTTGGGCGTGGCTATGGCATGTCCGGCAACTCCGGCTATCAATCCCTGCGAGCGAATGTATTCCACCGGCCCGGCAATGAATTCCATTTGGTTGTTGTATACTATTTTATCCGCAATATTTCCCATTACAAAAGCGCCCGCGGCTCCGTTGTCCACTGCCAGTTGAATGTTGGAAAGATCGTTCTCATTGGGATAGGTTTGCGCCAGCCACCGGATATCTCCTCCCCTTTTCCAAAACTTCTTTAAAATACGGATGGTTTGTTCATCAGTTCGCATTGTCACCGTGTTGATACCAACGTCCTGGTATTTCCAAAGGGTTTCAATTACTTTTTCATCGGAATGGTATTGTTTGATCCATTTTGAAACATACACCAAATCGCGGGCATGGGCAAAACCAGCCACCAGGTTTCCGCCGGGAATCATGCGGCTTATTTCCAGATGCTTGATTTTTCCCGTCGGAACTTTTCCCTGCAGTTTGGTCAAATCATAATCTTCCCTGTTCAGGAGCGATGCACTGGATATGGCGTCGGTTTTTTTCAGGTTTTCCTCTTCAAAACTCAGCCAGCCGGTGTTTTTCGCCATTCCAAAAAATACACCTCCAAAAACCGGCAATACTGCCAAATTCTTTATGAATTCCCTTCGGTTATTATCAGTTGCCAGTATCTGGTGATTTGCACCTGACGGAAACTTTTTCTCTTTTCTGTTCTGAAAATAAAGCTTCAGCAACCGGTCGATTCCCCACATGTAGTCCTTGTTTACCAGCGCAAATACAACCAAAATGCCGGCTTCTATAATCTGGTTATTTATAAATAAATAGTGCCCGTCAGCAGGAGGAATAATAAATGGCGGAACTGCCATGTAATACATCAACAGTAAAAGTGCCCCGGTTATACTTGCTACACGGGTAAACAGGCCCAGGAGCAATCCGGCGCCAATGAGTACCAGTCCCCAAATGTTCAGGATATCAACAATTTTGAGCGCAGCAGGATTGGCTAGAATCCATTCTGTAAATCCGGATAATATCCATTTTGACTGGGACAGGTAGGCAGATGACGACCATCCGTTCGCGGCGAGTTTCACAATGCCTTCATAAAGAAAATGCCATCCAATTATTATTCTTAAAAAAGTAAGCGCCGCCGGCATCCATTTTAACTGATTATCTTTTTTCATGGTTTTGTTTATTAGGTTTTAAATGAACGTGTATTAGTCTTATTAATCGAACGATATTTTATCCGGATTTTACCTGTGAATCCTTGGTCATTCGTGCTTCAGGTACAGTATTGAAAAATCAGAATGAAAGGGCGGGTTAAACGAGGTAAGCGTACCGCCGTTACTATTATCCGTTGCTGTTGTTTCTCCATTTGACGGGTTGAACCATTCCACCTTAAATGCTCCGTCTGCGTCGGAAAGATCTACATTGACAGCGCTGTCTTTGGGATTATAAACCAGGTATTCTTTGCCTTTATTTGCCAGACAATAACCGGAAGAACAGAGGTCTCCTGAAGGAAGCATGTGGGCCAGATCCATTTTTTGGGCGTAATCCAAAGTATATCCCAGGTTTCTGCGCATGGTATCAAGCCACTCGTCGCTTTTCGAAATGGTTAAAACAGTGCGTTGATATGGATCCATAAAAAGTACGTTCATTCCCCTTGTGAAACTTTTCCATATCCAGTCCGGATTACCTCCCAATCCCCACAAATGGTCTGTATCGGTGACGATTATCCTGTAACCGTCAGCAGCCGGTGGATCATCCCTGTATCCTCCTTCCGGATTCGGTGAAATCCAGTCTGCAGGACTGTTGAAAAGTGCTTGATTGGTTCCGCCCCTGTATTGAAAAGTCATTCCGACCGGATGCTGATTGCCCGATTCTTTCTCATAATCTTTAATAAAATGGATCATATGATATTGCCATTCCGTAGATGCAGGATGATTTTCGTTGGAGATTTCAAATAAAACATTGTCAAGATCATTCACGGTTTCCAAAACCTTCCGAACGTAATTATCCTGAACTTCCAGCACTTTTTTATTTTTCAGTTCATGTATTTCCAGGCGTTTATTAACGGCTGTGTCCAATCCCAGGTCGTTGATATTGTTTTCCGGATAAAACGGGTGGTTTTTGTATGCGTCCGGCGAAAATTGCAAACCCCATCCTTCAAAAAGCATGACGGCTACGTAAATATCTTTATCCCCAGCCATTTGAACCCGTTGTCTCAGCCTGCTGAAATATTCCGGATTGAAACGCGTCAGGTCAAATGCAGGTTTTCCGTCTGTTGCATTCCCGGGGCCGGTGCGCGACCAGGGAAATGGGGACACTGCATAATCTTTGGCGTTTTCATCCCTGTTTGCGTGGGTATCCCAATTTAAAAGTTCCCAGGTCCACAGCCTGAAAAAGTTATGGTGATATTTTGTTAAAAAATCCAGATATGCGGGGTAGTCAAAAATTTGAAGTGAATCGTCATTCGTCATATCAACGAGGTTGTTCCACGTGTGGGATCCGGCGAGGTAGATCACTTTGCCGTCGCCTTTGGTAAAGTACCTCGGATTTATTTCACTTACTTGAAGCGGATGATGTGCGGGTTTATCGCATCCTGCCAGAAACAGCAGGTAAAAAACTGAAAGTGTCAACATAAGTTTCATGGTATCGATTTTTAACAGGTTAAGTTTTCTGGTTTTTCCTTTTTTTCAATTTGAAAATGATGTTATTTTATCCGTTTCCGTTTCTACAGGCAAGTTCCCATTTAGTGACTTGTTACTCGGTAAATCCAAATTTTTTCAGAAAGGCATCTGTTTTCTCAAGAATTTCTTCATCAAAATAGCGGGCGTATTTTTCGTTTCCTTCTCCAAGATAATGTTTCCTGCCCGGGTAAATGTATTCTTCATAATAATTGCCTAAGTCCAGCATTTTAGCCCTAAACATATCCACAATATAAGGAAGTACCTGGTTATCTTCATCTCCGCGAAAAGCAATCACCGGGGGCATCTGCTTTTTCAGGTGATGGTACGGGGAAATCGACCATATCTCCTTTCTGCGTTCGCCCAGCAGCATGTCAATCCATGGTTCCAGCGTATTCACGTTGCCCGAAAAAAGCAACAAGGCGCCGGGCACAGGATCGATGTTCAGGTTATCCGTTTTTTCATTGATTGAATCCAGCAGGGCCGTTGACAAAGCCAGTTGCCCGCCAGCCGATTGTCCGCCAACAACTATTTTTTCAGGATTGATTTTTAAGGATGTGGCATTTTCTTTTAACCACCGGATTGCCGATCTGGCATCTTTTGTTGATTCAACCGGTGTTATCCGGGGGTTCGGATAGGCTCCGTCATCGTTGACGGAAAGCCGGTACTGGAACGAAAAGGTGATAAAACCTTTTTTTGCATATCGCCGGCAAGCTTCAAAAAATTCGGACGGATCGCCAAACACCCAGCCTCCACCGTGAAACAGGGCAATAGCCGGATTATCATTTCCCTGCCGGGTCTGTTCGGTGTAAAACATCCAGGCATGTAATTCCGTGCTTCCTACTTTTTTATACACCATCTTCTTCATTAAAACTCCCGTTTCCTGCGCGGCAGCGGATATCATCAGAATAATAAAAAGGGATAAAAGCAAAACCGGTTTATTCATTGGGCTGATTTTTAAATTTAGTCCGCGTGTAAATGATGTTCAGCGAAATAAAAATAGTATAACTATTTTAATTTCTCCGGGTTTATGTAGAATATTAGTTCTACTTTGACAGTTTGATTTAAAATTAGATTTTTCCCTTTTTTTACCTCGGTACTAAAGGAAGAAAAGAGAAAAATCATCCTGATCCTTTTAGGGATTTTAGCGTAAAATCAGGTTGATTTTTCTAAAGTGTCAAAGTAGAATCAGGCCATTCTTAATTTATTTTCACGCTAAATTGTATTATCATTACCTTTCGCTGGTGTCCGCGAAATATTTAATTAATAAAAAATAAGTTGGAACACAATTATTCATTTTACTGATAATGAAAGGTTTAATATTGAGTCTGCTCCGAAAAGTCTGAGTTCATTGATTTTCAACTTCTTTACCCATAACCCCTCGTGAAGAGAATTACCCCGACCCTAAAGGGAAAGAATTACCCAGCCCTCTTAAAGGGGAACTTGCTGAAAATCAATGAACTCTTCAAAGTCCCCTTGAAGGGGATTTAGGGGTTTTTAACTTTTCGGAGTGGATTCAATATTAATGGCTAAAACCTGTTTTCGTGCTCCAAAATTAACGCCCGGCTTAAGCCGGGGGCAATAAAAAAAAGATTTCAAAATGATAAAACTCCGGTTCAATAAAATGAAAAAAGGAATTCAGCTCATCGCGCTTATTTTAGTTACCGTTCAGTTATTTGCCCAAAAGAGGAACAAAATTGAACTAAAGATGGAAGAAGGTGAATATTGGTGGGGAGGTTTAAGTTCTGTTGGATATACCACGCCATATGATGCGCAATCAAAAGTTGCGTATGATCTCTGGGGAGACAACAAGGGGAACCAGGCACAGCCGTTGTTGCTTTCGAACAAAGGAAGATATATCTGGAGCGAAGCACCCATCAAGTATGTCATTAACAATGGGGTAATTACGGTAACCACCAGGGATGAAATGATTGATTACGGGAAAGCAGGGGAAAACCTGCGGGAAGCCTATCAGTTTGTTTCCCGGAAATATTTCCCGCCGAACGGAAAAATACCGGAAGAACTGTTGTTCACACATCCGCAATACAATACGTGGATTGAGCTGATGTATGATCAGAACGAAACGGATATACTGAAATACGCACAGGATATTATCGATAACGGTTATCCTCCGGGAGTTCTCATGATTGATGACAACTGGCAGGAAGACTATGGTGCATGGGAGTTTTCACCCCGCAGGTTCGCCAATCCCAAAGGCATGATTAAAAAACTGCACGAACTGGGATTTCAGGTGATGCTGTGGGTTTGTCCGTTTATCAGTCCTGATTCTGAAGTCTTCAGGCACCTCGCCAAAGAAGGGATGCTGCTTTTGGATGCAGGGCGAACAGAAACTGTTTCGTGGACGAACACGCAAAACAAAGCTGCCATTATCCGGTGGTGGAACGGAGCCAGTGCATGCCTCGATTTAAGTAATCCGAAAGCACAAAAATGGTTTAAGCAGCGGTTAAAATACCTGGTGGGGGAATTCGGGGTCGATGGATTTAAATTCGATGCGGGTGATGCCGGGTTTTATTCCAATGGTATTATATCTTTCAACTCAGTAATTCCCAACCAGCAAACTTTATATTTTGCTGAAGTTGGGACTGGATATTATCCTTTAAACGAATTCAGGGCTTCCTGGAAAATGGCAGGGTTACCCCTTGTTCAACGTTTAAGGGATAAAGGCCACAACTGGGAAGATTTGCAAAAGCTGATACCCGATCAAATGTCGCAAAGTGTGATGGG
>CAWAMJ010000004.1:0-163525 GCA_963783085.1 uncultured Prolixibacteraceae bacterium
TAATATGGTTTTTCTTTCCTATTAAATTTCCAGGTCAGTTTAGCACCCACCATTCGTGGCGGCCCGGGAACAAATGTTGGCACGCCAAACAGGCTGCCTGTGTTACCGGCGCTGGTAACAAACTGTTCTTCCAGCAGGTTGGTTCCGTAAAAACTCAACATTACTTTCGGGTCAGCCAGTTCCAGACCGGCATTGGCATTGAGCAAACCATAGGCTGGTTGTTCCAGGCCTTCGGTATTGGCATCTTCAAAATATATGTGAGTTTTATACGCGTAACTGGGTGTTACAAATAAGCGGATATTGGGTGTAATATTCACTTCGGCATTAAATCCTACCGTAAAACTATGTTCCGGCGACAGTGCAAAAATGTTTCCGGCATATTCCTGTTGTTGTCCTCCAACATCAGTTGAATCGAAGCGCGAATGCAGCCAGGCATAATTTGCAAAAACATCCAGTCCGTTAAGAACGGCGACTTTCAGGTTGGCTTCGGCGCCGTATGAAGTTGCCTGGCCACCATCTTTTACCTTGTAGTTGAATTCCCCTGTTTCCGGGTCGGCAATCCATGCGCGGGTTTGGAAATTTGTGTATTCCTGATAAAAACCAACGGCATCCACAAAAATGCGTTGCATAACCGCCACTTTAAACCCAAAATCGTAATTGGTGACTTTTTCTGCTTTCAAAACTTCCGGTTCGCCGGTGGAGGTAAACTGTAAAACATTTGGCCGCCGGCCGCGGGAATAATTCGCAAAAACATTGGCTTTTTCGGTAATTTTGAATTGCAATCCGCCGCGCCAGGTAAACGATAATGCATTCTTGTGGACAGTCTGTGGATCGCTTGGTTTGAAGAACAAATTGGGTGCGTTGCCAATGAGGTTGCCTAACATTGAAGGATCGCCGCCTGTAAATGTCGCTTCGTTGCTCAGTTTGAACTTTTCGTAACCAGCCCGCACTCCGGCAATGGCAAATATTTTTTGCGTAAGTTGGTAAGTGCCGTTTAAAAACGCTTCCACAGCCTGGTTTGTGGCTTCACTATAATTTTCTTCTTCGTGATTAACAGGCAGTGGCGCCCCGGCAAGCGGCCCCAGCTCGGGCATATTTGGTAACGCAGGCACTGCCACAGGTTGTCCGTTTGGCATTATCAGGTTTGACGGATCGAAAAACAGGTGGAACATATTCTGTTCATTCGGTGAAAACCAATATGTCTGGTCGGCTTCTTCGCGCCAGTAACTTGCTCCTCCCGTTCCGTTCAACCGGCTGTTTCGCGAAAAATTATAGCGGAACTCCTGGTAAAACTGTTTTGCGCCGGCATCTTCCGACATATCGATGGCAGCTGCCGCAGTGCCGTCGCCATCCCACCGGGCAAATGAATTGATAGTCCGGTACGAAGTAACCGAAGTCAGGTAATTCAGTTCGTTTTTGAAATACTTATAAGTGAGCGTGGCATCCTTTAATTCTTTTCCGGTACCCAGATTTTCACCCTGTTCCAGCGAGGCCCGGTAGTTAAAAATATCGGTTTCACCTTCGGTATTCGGAAATTGTTTGCTCATGAATGCTATTCCCGGAGTATCGTCTTTCTGGTAATTTAAAACCAAATCGAGTTTGTGGTTGAAGGCCGGGAGAAACCGTGCTGAAACCCGGCCGGCGACTGTATTTTTTCCGTTCAACGTTCCGCCGAAGGTATTTTCCACATATCCATCGTGCGCATTGTATATTCCTGCAGCACGCACAAATAACTTATCCTCCAGCACCGGCACATTCACGGCGCCGCGGAATTCTTTTTCACTAAAATTTCCCAGGCCGGCTGTTAAATATCCGTCGGCTGTATTTCCCGGTTTTTTACTGATAAAATGAATGGCGCCGATTTGTGCCCCCCTTCCAAACAGCGTATTCTGCGGTCCTTTCAGTACTTCCACCTGCTCCATGTCGAACAATTCTACGGATGCGCCGTTGGCGCGGCTGATCGGAACATTGTTAAAATAAACTGAAACACGTGGCTGGGCGCTCGGGCTAACCTCGTCGCTGGTGAGGCCGCGGATGACAAATGATGGACGGTTTGCACCCTGCTCACGAATATATAAACCGGGTACAAATTCAGACAGTTGCCCTAATTCGGTAATATTATTTTCTTCCATGAATTTAGAATCGACTGCATTTATTGCTGCTGGCACATCCAGGAGTTGCAGTTCTCTTTTTTCAGATATAACAGTCACCGGCTCCAGATGGATATTTTCTCTGTCGAGCGTGATGTACTGATAATTTTCACCTTCCTTAACATTAAAATCAACGGTCTTTGTTTTAAAGCCCATGTATGAAATTTCAAACCGAAGCTGTCCGGAAGGTAGATTTGTAATAATAAATTCACCGTCGGAATTGGTATGTACACCAACATTCAATGCCTGCACGCTCACACTGGCGCCGGGAAGCGGATTTTTATCCGCATCACGCACCACGCCATGAAAGTTTACTTCCGGAAGATTTGGGTTCACCTGTTCAACCGCGCGGTATTTGCGTTTAACCTTGTCGCGTTTTTTAACCTGACCTGTTGCTGTAAATACAACCAGGACCAGCAGAATTACTGAAATCGTTTGTTTCATTGCCAGAATTTTGTTTGCAAATAAACGGAAAACAACGAAGGATTAATGTGCCGGCGATTGCATAAATATAAAAATTAACGCTTTCGAAATTTATGCGATGGAACGTTTGGGAGAAAAAACGGGAAATTTTAACCAGATTGAAAACTCATCGAGGCTGTTTTGCGCCTGCTCAATTGTTTTGCATTTTTTAATAGCGAAAGCCGGACGTTTGGACTGATTAACCAAGAATACCCGGTAATCTTTTTTTTCGACTGAATTAATCCGGTTCGACTGGCTTGCAGTAGTGTATATTTTTCGCATTCGAATGAGTGTGACGCCGCGGTATTTATCAAGGCTTATCCATTTTCCGGTTTTAAAAAGGCCGAAAAGTTTGTAATAATTTTTTACCTGCCGCAATTCAGTATCAATTTCTACTCCCGAATAAGTGAATGAAACAAACGAGGCGGCAACGATAAAAACTACTGCAACCGAATATCCCGAAACCGAAACACCGCTCATTAAAAAAATACCAACACCCGAAAAAATGATGAGATAACCGGCAACTACGGGAGGCCCTTCAAAGGTTTTTCCAATGATGTTGTTGATTTTCATAACAATTAAAGTTACAAAAAAAGATGATTTTCTTTTGCAACTGAAAGCTTTAATTGAGCTTGAAATTGCGTGTTTCGATACAGCTGTGCCACAATGCAGGTAAAAAAAAGAGGGGCGAAAAACGCCCCTCAAATCAGGAAGGCAGTACCGAATTGATCGATAAGTGGACTGCTTTTTACCTCCCTGCACAAAAAACGGAGATTGTTTCAGTTTATTGTTTATGCTGTTTTATGAATTTTGAATAAATTTCTGAAAGTTCAAGCCGGTAACTTTGGCAAAACCGCGTAGTTACATGGTTTTGTATATACTTTTTACCGATATAATAAAATGCCCTATCCCAAAAGGATTACAAGCGTAAGGGCTGCGCCGGATAATATTTCATCATCGAACAAAATCTTTATCTTTGCGGCTTTAAATTCAGAATCTTTTGAAAAATGGAATATAATTTTGCGGAAATAGAACCCAAATGGCAACAATACTGGGAAGAAAATAGAACGTTCAAAACTACTGACGATTTTTCGAAGCCAAAATTTTATGCGCTCGACATGTTTCCTTATCCATCAGGTTCCGGATTGCATGTCGGCCATCCGGAAGGTTACACTGCCACTGATATTGTGAGCCGTTACAAACGAATGAAAGGCTTCAATGTTTTGCACCCGATGGGTTACGATGCATTTGGTCTTCCCGCGGAACAATATGCCATGCAAACCGGAACTCATCCTGCGATAACCACACAAAAAAACTGCGATAATTTCCGGCGACAGATTAAAGCCATTGGTTTGAGTTACGACTGGGACCGCGAAATAAATACCACTGATCCGAAATACTTCAAATGGACGCAGTGGATTTTCAAACGGTTGTACGATACCTGGTTTGATAAAGAAGCAAAAAAAGGACGGCCAATTTCGGAGTTACCGGTTCCGGAGGAAATAAAAGAAAAAGGGAAAAACGCTGTAACGGAATATATCAATGAACGAAGGCTGGCTTATTATGACAACGCGCAGGTTTGGTGGTGCGAATCGTGCAAAACTGTTTGTGCCAACGAAGAAGTGTTAACAGATGGTTCGCATGAAAAATGCGGCAATCAGGTAATTCGTAAAAACCTGAAACAGTGGCTTCTGAGAATCCCGCACTACGCTGAACGGCTGTTGGATGGACTGGATGATTTGGACTGGCCCGCCGGTGTGAAGGACATGCAGAAAAACTGGATTGGCAAATCTACCGGAGCAGAAGTGGACTTTGTGTTGGATGATTTGAACAAAAAGCTGCGCGTTTACACCACGCGGCCCGATACTTTATTTGGCGCCACTTATATGGTTATCGCTCCTGAACACGAATGGGTAAATGAAATAACCATCCCTGAACAAAAAGACGAAGTAGAAGAATATGTAAAAGCGGCAGCATTAAAATCGGATTTGGACCGCACCGATTTGGCCAAGGAAAAAACCGGCGTATTTACCGGACGCTATGCCATCAATCCGGTGAACAATGAAAAAATTCCGGTGTGGGTGGCCGATTATGTGTTAACAGGCTACGGAACCGGTGCAATAATGGCTGTTCCTGCTCACGACACCCGCGACTTCGAATTTGCCAAAGAATTCAACATTCCAATCGTTTGCATTCTTGACCCAAAAGATGTGGAAAACCGGCAGGAGATTCTTGCCGGCGAAGCTTGCTGGACTGAAGATGGGGAATACATTAATTCGTCGAACGAACAAACCGGCCTCGATATCAATGGATTAAACAAGGAAGAGGGAATTCAGAAAACCATAGTTTGGCTGGAGGAAAATGAATTGGGAAAAGCTACAGTCAACTTTAAAATGCGCGACTGGCTGTTCAGCCGGCAGCGGTACTGGGGCGAGCCTTTTCCGGTGATTCACTGGGAAGACGGCGAAGTTTCGCTGGTTGACGACGAAGATTTGCCGATTGAACTGCCCGAACTGGAGGAATACAGACCCGGAGAATCTGGTGAATCGCCACTGGCAAATGCCAAAGAATGGCTGGTTGTTATTGATAAAAGCGGGCGAAAAGGCCGTCGCGAAACCAATACCATGCCGCAGTGGGCGGGTTCATGCTGGTACTATTTGCGTTACATCGATCCAAAAAACGAAAAGCAGATTTTCGATCCGGAAAAGGAAAAATACTGGATGCCGGTTGATTTATACATTGGCGGGGCGGAACATGCCGTGCTGCATTTATTGTATTCCCGTTTCTGGCATAAGGTGTTGTACGATTTGGGAGTGGTTTCCACCGACGAACCATTTCAAAAACTGTTCAATCAGGGAATGATTCTGGCGTTTGCCTACGAAACTTCCACGGGCGCAAAAGTATCTTCGGATTTGGTGGAAGAAAAGGATGGAAAATTTTTCCACAAAGAAACCGGGGAAGAGCTGAAACAGATTGTGGCAAAAATGTCGAAATCACTGAAAAATGTGGTGAACCCCGACGATGTGATTGACAGCTATGGCGCTGATTCATTGCGGTTGTACGAGATGTTTATGGGCCCGCTGGACGAACGCAAACCGTGGGCGGAAAATGGAGTGAAAGGCGTTTTTAATTTCCTGAACCGCGTGTACCGCTTTTTTGCCGATACCGAAAATATAACTGACGGTAAAGAGGATGGTGAAGTGGCCAAACTGCTGCATCAAACCATTCAGAAAGTGGAATCGGATATCGAAAACCTGAAGTTCAACACAGCGATTTCGGCGTTGATGGTATTTAATAACCTGGCCATTAAGAAAGGGGAAGTTACAAAGGAAACAGCAGAAACATTTGCAAAAGTTCTCGCTCCGTTCGCTCCGCATATAGCCGAAGAATTGTGGTCGGTTTACGGAAATAACGAAACGCTGGCTTACGAATCCTGGCCGGCTGTCGACGAAAATTTGCTGAAAGAAGATGCACACGAATATCCGGTTTCATTCAACGGAAAAGTTCGTTTTAGAATAGAACTGCCGCTAGACATGCCGAAAGATGAAATTGAAAAAGCGGTACTGGCCGACGAAAAAGCACAAAAGTGGCTCGAAGGCAAAACGGTGCGGAAGTTTATTTTTGTTCCGAAAAAGATTGTAAATGTGGTGGTGGGCTGAGCCATACGATACCTAACCTGGAAAAGTTCATTTTCCATCGTTTTCTGGTTTAACTGAATGCTTGTTTTTGTTTCTGCAACTTTCCTTATCGCAGAAAACTCCTGCGGATGCAGTCAGATTGATTGCCCGACCTGTTGGCATCTATGTTTTAATTTTCAAAAGGATTTCCTTCGAACTTCGTAAAACCAAACACTTCAATGCAATTTTCTTTGTAATTGATGCGATACACAACAATATATTTTAATCTTCATACTTTCTTATGGTCGATTCAAGTTCTTCATCCAGTTGTTCAGGGCTTATAAATTCAGCTGTTCCTTTATCCATTGTTTCAAGTTCTTTTTTTAGGTATTCCTGAACAGAAATGAACTCATCATTCTCTTTAATAACTTCCACTTCATCCCGGTCAAACTTCTTCAACAGACACATGATTTTATTGTAAACCTTGTCATTTATTTTAAGCCGTATTGTCTGCATAACAATTTTATTTCAAACTTAAAAAATTACTTTCAATTAAAACGCATCAATCGATCAACGAAACACTCTGGCAGGGATTGAAGCGGTACCCTGTTGCAACCGGCGACCATGTTTTATTTGCCGGTGGCGGCTATTTCGGGATGAGCCCGGCGGCGGCAATATAAAACAGGGAGCGGGGAAAACCGGTACAAGCGGAAAGCCCGGCTGCCAGCCATAACAACTTTCTTTTTAAAAAGTCATTGGTCAAATGCTTTGATTTCATTTATTTTGAAAAGAATAGACATTCACAAAAAAAAATCGATTTGAAATGAAGAATATAATCATTGTGTTTCTGACAATTGTCGCATGTGCATTTGTCCAAAAATCTACTGCACAGCAAGTTGAAAATTACGTTCGCGAGACACCAAAATTGAAATCGGACCGGATGACGCCGGAAGTATTATGGTCATTCGGACGGCTTGGGAACCCACAGGTTTCGCCCGGTGGGAAAACTGTTTTGTATACTGTAACTTATTACAATATTGAAGAAAATAAGCTATACAGAGACATTTATTCGATCCCAGTTTCGGGTGGCGAGCCTGTAAATCTTACCAACTCGCCGGAGAATGAATCGAATGCGATGTGGCGGCCCGACGGTAAAAAAATCGGTTATTTATCGGCAAAATCCGGAAGTACGCAACTTTGGGAAATGAATCCCGACGGCAGCAATTCAACCCGGTTAACTGAGGTAGAAGGTGGAATCACAGGTTTTAAATATTCACCTGATTTGTCGAAAATATTCTATCTGAAAAATGTAAAACTGGATAACGATGTTCACGATTTATATCCTGATTTGCCCAAAGCGGATGCGCGGATTGAAACCGATTTGATGTACCGCCACTGGGATACCTGGCACGATTACACATATAGCCACTTATTTGTCGCTTCGTATTCGGATGGAAAAGTGGGGCAGGGAACCGACATCATGAAAGGGGAAAAATACGATACCCCGTTGAAACCTTTTGGCGGAATTGAGCAAATTAACTGGAGCCTCGACGGTAAAATACTGGCGTACACCTGCAAAAAGAAAACGGGAAAAGAGTATTCGTTGTCAACCAATTCCGATATTTACCTGTACAATACGGTAACCGGGGAAATAACAAACTTCACCGATGGAATGATGGGATATGATATAAATCCGGTTTTTTCGCCCGACGGAACAAAACTGGCGTGGGAAAGCATGGAACGCGAAGGTTACGAATCGGATAAAAACCGGTTGTTTGTGGCTGATTTGAAATCCGGTAAAAAGACCGATTTTTCCAAAGGTTTCGACCAAAATGCCCATTCGTTGAGCTGGAGCAGCGATAGCAAATTCATCTATTTTATCAGCGACATTCATGCCACCGACGAAATTTACCGGCTCGGTTTGGCCGACGGCGCTATTTTGCGATTAACCGATGGAGTTCATAATTACCAGACTGTGGAGCAGGCTGGCGGTAAACTGGTGGCACAGCGGGTTTCCATGTCGCACCCGGCCGATTTATATGTGGTGGATCCGGAATCGGGAAACGCAGAACAACTTACCAAAATAAACGACGATATCCTCAGCCAGTTAACGATGGGCAAAGTGGAAAAACGATGGATGGAAACCACCGACGGCAAGCAAATGCTGACGTGGGTGATTTATCCGCCGCATTTCGATCCGAATAAAAAATACCCGACGCTGCTTTACAATCAGGGTGGCCCGCAGGGAACGGTCAGCCAGTTTTGGTCGTACCGCTGGAATTTTCAGATGATGGCGGCAAACAACTACATTGTTGTGGCGCCAAATCGCCGCGGATTACCCGGATTTCGGTCAGGAGTGGAACGAGCAGATTTCGAAAGATTATGGTGGGCAGAACATCAAAGATTTATTGACAGCCATCGATGTGATGGCGAAAGAGCCGTTTGTGGATGAAAATAATCTCGGTGCTGTGGGCGCAAGCTACGGCGGATTTTCGGTAATGTACCTGGCCGGAAATCACAACGGCAGGTTCAAAGCATTCATCGCACACGACGGAATTTTTAATTTCGAGCACATGTACACAACCACTGAAGAAATGTGGTTTGTGAACTGGGATTACGGCGGCTCGTACTGGGACAAATCGAATGCTGCAGCGCAGCGTTCCTATACGTTTTCACCGCATAAATACATTCAAAACTGGGATACGCCGATTCTGATCGTTCAGGGCCAGCAGGATTTTCGCGTGCCTGCGGAACAGGGTTTGGCAGCTTTCAATGCTGCAGTGCTTCGCGGAGTGCCTGCAAAATTGCTTTATTTTCCGGAAGAAAATCATTGGGTGCTGCAACCTCAGAACGGAATTCTTTGGCAGCGGGTGTTTTTCGACTGGCTTGACAAGTGGCTGAAATAACAATTTTTATCTAAGGAACATGCAACGATTCAGTACCGGTTTTTTTGAACTGATTTACGGTAACGGCGCAATTCGCCAAATTAAATCGGGAAATACGGAAATCCTGCGGATGATTTATCCTGCCGTCCGCGATGAAAACTGGGGAACTTTGGAAATCCAAATTCGTTCTGAAAAAACGGAACAAAAAGAAGATGGTTTTCTGATTGAAGTTACTGCGGTCTACCAACAAGGTGAAATTCATTTTGAAGCAGATTATACTGTTCAAGCCAATGGAAACCGGCTTGTATTTGAGATGGCAGGCGAGGCAAAATCGAACTTCAAAACGAACCGGATTGGACTTTGTGTGCTGCATCCCATTAAAGAATGTGCAGGGAGAAACTGCCGGATTATCCATCCTGACGGAACTTCTGAAGGTGCGACTTTCCCGGAGCAGGTTTCGCCGCATCAACCCATGAAAAATATTGCAGCGATTGAGTGGCAACCGGCTGAAAAAATCAAGGCGAACGTTGCTTTCTCCGGTGATATTTTCGAAATGGAAGACCAGCGCAACTGGACCGATGCTTCTTATAAAACTTACAGCCGGCCATTGGAATTACCATTTCCGTTTGAAATGAAAACCGGCGAAAAAATATTCCAGCGAATCGATCTGGAAATTCAAGTTGACGCTGTCCCGCCAAGGCAAAAACAGAAGACTACTTTCCATATTGATTTTTCCAGGAAATTCAAATTACCGAAAATTGGGGTTGGCGCAACCAGCAGAACAGAACCACTTTCTGAGAAAGAGGCTCAGGTTCTCAACCAGTTTAAATTTGATCATCTTCGGGCTGACATCAAATTGTTTCGAGAAAACTGGAACGTTGAACTGGTAAAATCAGTTGTTGAATCAAATCAGATAAATTTGCCGCTGTTTCTGGTACTTCATTTTTCGAAAAGCTTCGAACGCGAGTTAAATGAATTTAAAAACGAAGTGCAGGATATTTCCGTCAAAATAAAATATATTTTGATTGTCGGGGAAAATCACCTGCCGGATGATGCCATTTTTGACGCTGTTTTTCCTGAATTAAAGTCGCTTTTCCCGAAAGCAAAAATCGGCTCCGGCGTAAACGCCTTTTTTGCCGAATTGAACCGCAACCGTCCGAGTACAACAAAAACTGAATTTATTGGTTTTGCCGTTTGTCCGCAGGTGCATGCGTTCGCCGATTTATCGTTGGTGGAAAACCTGGAGGGGCAGAAATATGCTGTAGAATCTGCGCGACAATTGTTTCCCGGTAAACCGGTTTTCGTTTCGCCGGTAACGCTGAAACAACGGTTTAATGTTGTTGCAACTTCAGATGAAAGTACGCTTGAAAAAGGCAAACTGCCGCCGCAGGTCGACGCGCGCCAAAATTCAGTTTTTGCTTCGCAGTGGTTGGCTGGCAGCCTGAAATTCCTGGCGCAATCGCGTGCGGATGTGGTTACTTTTTTCGAAACCGCAGGCTGGCGTGGTTTTATCCAGGGCGATTTCAAACCTCCGGTACCTGATAAGTTTTCAGCAAATAAAAGGAGACGTTTTTCCGGTGTTTGAATTGTTGAAAGAATTGGAAGGTTTTGATGAAGTTGTTTATTCAGAGAGCAGCTCACCGCTGGCAGCGGATGGAATCGTGCTTTTTGATTCAAAGAATAACCGGCGCAAAATAATACTCGCCAATTATAATGCTGCAGGTGAACCGTTAAAAATAATGGAAACCGGAAGAAATGCCGGCACGCCAATCACAACATTCGTAGAATTACCTGCAGTCCCTGAATTACTGATAATTAACTGATGGTTCAGTGAGATTAAAAAAAGAATGCCGGTTACAAATGCTAACCGGCACTATACTTTTACTCACTTAAAAAAACCAACATACTATCACGTTTTCCGCGCTTTTTGTTTGCTTTTTTATCTGGTAATCAGATGAAAAGCCAGAGGATTATAAGCGCGGTTAATAAACCTAAGCCAATAAACAAGGCTATGCTGTTACCCTTTTTTAATTGTTTATCTGTATCAGCCATAATTATTCTTTTTTATATTTTGACGGGACTGATGTTCAAAGTAACTTTTTAAACGAAAAAATAATTTTGAGTCTGCTCCAAAAAGTCTGAGTTCATTGATTTTCAACTTCTTTACCCCTGACCCTCGGGAACTTGCTGAAAATCAACGAACTCTTCAACATCCCCTTGAGGGGATTTAGGCGTTTTTGACTTTTCGGAGTGGACTCTATTTCAAATTTTTCGCTTTTCACTCAAAATTCCATTGCCGGAAAAGATTAGCAAAGTACGCTGAAATTTGCTGTCCCTGATAATAACCTCATAGAACAGGCTGTTTCCCTTATGAATAGCAATGGCATTCATAATTTCTCCCAAACCGGCGCTTTGACTGAAAACTCCGGTTGGAAGTTCTCCGGGCCACAGGTTTTTTTTATGTTCCACCAGATTTCCTTCTGCCGAAATTGTTGCTATGTTTTCAACGTCATTCAGATAGAAGATAGCTTCGTACGATTTGTCTTTTATTTCCCAATCGATATTGATTGCATCGGGAAACGAAATCAACAACTCCTTTTGTATTCTTTCAGGAACAGCTTTCGACTGAGTGAATATTTTCGAAAACAGAAATTTCATGTTTTTACAATTAATGATTTTCAAAGGTCGCGGCTCGTTTCATATTATCAGATGTAAAAGTTTCAACGATGTTGAATGTTGTTTCATTTCATTGACGTTTATTTTGCAAAAAGTAACCGCCTTAATTAGTGCCAAACATTTCGAAATACAGGTAAACAACCCTTGCGCGTGCCCGCTTCAGGCGCATTTTCACCGCGTCTTCGCTTATCAGTAATATTGCCGCTATTTCTTTTAAAGAAAGTGAATCCTGGTATTTCATCAGCAACAACGCTTTTTCTTCTGGGTGTATTTTTTCAAAAACCTGAAGCAGGTTTTCGTAATTTATCTCTTCCAGTTCCGCGCCGGTTTCATCGATTATTTGCGGAAGTTCGTTTTCCTGGTTCCAGTTCGGATAATGAAGTTGTTTTTTCTTCCGCAGGTAGTCGATTACCGTATTGTACGTGATGGAATACAGCCACGAAGAAAACGCCGATTTGCCCCGGAAACTATCCAGCTTTTCGAACGCTTTGCTTAGAATGTCGTTGGCAAATTCTTCGGCCAGTATTTTATTTTTCAGAAAGCTGTAACATTTATCGCGCACTTTTTGGTAATAACGAACATGCAGCACCTCGAAAAGGGCTGAATCTTTTTCCTGTGTAATTTTGCTGACTACCTGTTCGTCTGTTAAGTTGCTGAATTTGATGTTCTTCATTAAACTTTCAATGTCTTTAGCGGAATTTCGGAAAATTACAATTTTTTTTTATTCCCCGGGGTTACTTCGTGTCAACGTTTCGTCAAAATAAGTGAATGATACCAAAACCAGAACATTCAAAAAAGGAACAAATAACAAGTTAAGATTTAAAATTATGAAAAAGTATTTTGTGTGGTTAGCTGCAGTTGCTGTGGCTGTTATTTTCGGGGCTTGCAGCAAGGCCCCACAGGCTGAAATGGATGCAGCCAGAACCGCTGTCGGGCAGGCCAAACAAGCTCAGGCCGATATTTACCTTATCGCCGATTATCTGGCACTGGAAGATTCATTAAATGCGATAAATGTTTCCATTGAATCGCAAAAGGCAAAAGTTTTTGGAAGTTTCAAATCTCCAAAGCAAAAATTGGCCGGTGTTTCAGCCAAAGCCAACGAGCTGGTAACAAAAACCGAAGCAAGAAAAACGGAGATAAAAACTGAGGTGACGTCTGCTCAGAATTTAGTAGCTCAAATAATGGCCGAAAATAACCAGTTGGTCGGTATGGCGCCCAAAGGCAAGGAAGGGAAACAGGCCATTGATGCAATTATGAGTGATTTAACCATGATTAATTCATCGGTAAACGAGGTTCCTTCGCTGGTCGAAAGTGGCGAACTGCTTGCTGCGCAGACCAAAATAAATACCGCACAGCAAAAGGCTGCCGAAATCAATGCGGAACTGAAAACCGTAATGGAGAAATACGAGAAAAAAAGATAAAAAAAAGCGAATGTATTAACAATTGGCTGGGGCTTTTGGTCCCGGCCTTTTTTCGTGTACCATTCATGAAACAAACAAAAACAGTAAAAGTAATTGCTCTGTCGGTTGCACTGTCGACACTGGCTGCGGTTGCATTTTTTGCTATTCATTACGTAACCCGCAAACCACCGCTTGCCGAAATAAACCTGGCCCGCGAAACGCTTGCATCGGTAAAAAACGAGTTGTCCGGGAAATACGCCGTCGAAAAATTAACGGAAGCGGAAAATCTGTTTGATGAGGCAATGGAAGAATGGAAGGCACAAAACCAGGTATTTTTTGGTTTTCGCGATTACAGTCTGGTGAGGGAAACTGCGCTGAAATCGGTGCAAACAGCCGGGCAGGCCAGGGAAGAAGCCAACTCGGTGCGGCAGAAATTAACCCTGAATACAGAACGTGAACTAAATAAATCACTGAAAATTATCGAACGGTTTGAACAGTATTATAAACAGATTCCGGTGAGCCGTAGTACATTGGATTTGTATAACCGTGGAAAAATTAAATATTTTGAAGCGCAGCATGAGTATGAACGTGGCGAGGTAAAGCAGGCGCTGAAAATCAATTTCAAAGCGTCGGAAAACCTCTCGCAGGCTGAAAAAGCTGCATATTTCAAATTGCGCGAGTTTTACAACGATTTTCCGGAGTGGGAAAAAAACTGCAAGTTGGCCTTTTCCCTATCGAAAAAAGGTCAAACGGTTGTGCTTATCAATAAAATAGAATCGACCTGCTGCCTGCTGAAATCAGGAAAAGAGATTAAAAGTTTCCCGGCGGAATTCGGTCCGAACTGGATGGGCGACAAAACCATGAGCGGCGACCGCGCTACGCCGGAGGGAGTTTATAAAATAGTGGAGAAGAAAAAAAATTCCCGGACCAAATACTACAAAGCACTTTTGCTCGATTATCCCAATAAAGCCGACAAAGCCCGCTTTAACCAGATGCGCAAATCAGGGAAACTGGCAAAAAATGCAACAATCGGCGGGCTCATCGAAATTCATGGCGAAGGTGATAAGGGCATTCACTGGACCGATGGCTGCATTGCCTTGTCCAACAAAGATATGGATGTTATTTTTGACCAGTGCGCTCTCAATACCCCCATTATTATTATCGGGGCGCGGCAAACGATGGAAGAATACCTGAGTGAATAATGAAAGCAATTAAAAAAGCAGCGCTGCCGTTCCTTTTTATCCTGACCGTTGCAGCAGGAATTCTCCTGTTTGTTGCCGGAATTCTGTTTGTTGTTCCGGAAGCGGGTTACCGTACATTTTATTCTGTTCTGGCACAAAAATCATCCGGATATTCCACACAGATTTCAGCAAAAAACCTTGCCGAACTGAACAACAAAGTCAGTTTGCTTCAAAATAAACTGGACAGGTTGACTCCCGGAGGCGTTTTTCTGGTCATCAATACATCTGAAAATTCTTTTAAACTGTACAAAAAAAACCAGTTGCTCCGGAAAGGATTGTGCTCCACCGGCAGTTTTATTCATCTGGAAGTAGACAGCACCCAAAGCTGGATTTTTGAGACCCCCAAAGGAATTTTAACAGTAAAAAGCAAGATTGTTGATCCCGTTTGGCGAAAACCAGACTGGGCTTTTATCGAAGAAGGATTACCGGTTCCTTCGGCAAATGATGCGTCGCGTTTCGAAAGGGGCGTGTTGGGCGATTACGCACTCAGCCTCGGAAACGGGTACTTAATTCACGGCACTTTATACCAGCGTTTGCTGGGAATGCCGGTAACACATGGTTGTGTGCGGATGAACGATGACGATTTAAATGTGGTCTATCATTCCATGGAAATAGGATCAAAAGTTTTTATTTACTGAAATGAACCGGAACTGTTTTCTTTCGAAATACAAAACCTGGATTTTGGCTGCGGCAATGGTGTGGGGGATTTTGCTGGTTCTGTTCCTGGCCCGGCTGGGGTGGATTATTCACTTATCATACCACCATGCAAAACTGATTCAGCATTCCGCTTGCGAAAATAAAAGGCTGCTACGCGAATCCGGCGACAGCAAAGCATGGGAAATTCAGAAAGAAATCAGTTGGCTCGAACAGCAGCTTGTTTTGGCAAAATCAGATTCCATGTCGCTGGGAATCAATCTCCGCGACAGTTTACTACAGGTGCAGTTAAAAGGGACAGTGCTTTTACAGGCAAAAATCCTGTACCAAAAACCAAGTAATTTTCTTGAAGAAATCAATCCGTTGGTTTACCTGCGATTTTTCAATACTTCCAAAACGATTTATACTGAAGGTGCAAACCTTCCGAAGAAACCCATTAAGAAAGTACTGGTTTCCAATGTTGCGGTAAATTCCGGTGATGCAACAACAAAAAAAGTTGCAGACCCGCGTTTGTTTTGGGAGTTTTATTTCAGCAACAACATAAAAGTGGTGGTAAATGGCGTTACATTAAACCTGGATTCCATTCCTGCTGTTTCCGTTCAAAAAGATGTAATTAAAACAAACCTTGCAGATTTGCTGCAACAACCGAAAACACCAAATTCCCCAACACTTTATTTGTGGCTGAACGACAAAGAAGCAAAAGCCATTTACCGCGCTTTGCCCGAAAAGGCCCGGGTTATTTTTCTGAATTAAAACCGGCCAGCTTTTCAAACAAATCCCTGAAAATGGCATCGCGGTTTATTGAAGTAGCCATGCGAATAAAATGCCGGCCGTGATCAACGCTGTAGGTTACCTGGTCGGTTAAAACGGGACTGTGCACCAGGTTTGTCGGTATCCATTGTGGATTAACCAGCCATGCAACCGCTGTAACATCCCAGATTACTTTCGACCAGGCGTCTCGTCCGCCGCTGTATTCCAGCACGATGTTGTACAAATAATCGGAAAGCTCATTTTTACCTTCGAGGTAATATTTTAATTCGGGTATGGTGGTATGAAAATGCGAAACAACCGGTTGGCACGGCATAATTACCATCGGCACTCCGGAATTTAAAACTACCTGCGCAGCCAGCACATCCTGCATCAAATTGAATTCTTTTTGATGGGGCCAGTCCAGGCCATTTCCGCCCAGCCAAACCACAACAATGTTTTTGATGATTTCGGGTTCAATTAAAATGGCAGAGGCAATATTGGTGATACATCCAACGGTTACCACATACAACGGATCTTCCGGGCTACTGGCTTTTGCTTTTTTCACCAAATCAAGTGCTGCGTCGCTGCGAATGGGTTGCGAAACATCTTTCAAATAGTGGTCGGAGCCACGGAATGCAAAACCATCGGGTGAGCCTCCCAGCATTTTCAGCAACCGCTGAATTTCCTGGTAACTTTTTTCCATTCCATCACCGGGACTACTTGAACGGTTGTTATGAAACGGAGCTGCATACACTGCTTCCAATTGCACTTTATCTTTTGAAAGAAAAGCGTATGACAGAGCAAACTGGTCGTCCACCTCGTTGTAGGTGTCCGTGTCCAGAATCATTCGCACTTTGCCGGTCGGCGGTTTCAATTGGTTGAGGCGGAATGTTTCATCCAATTTGGGGAAGTTCTGGGTAAAACCCTGCTGAGAAGTAAAAATTATAACAATGAAAAAGAATATCAGATGTTTCATTTTTATTGGTTTAGATTGATTCTTGAAATAAACTATTTGTATTAAAAATTACATCCAAAAATGATTGCTTGTCTCATCCTGAATGCCTTAACTCTTCATTTAATCGGTCTTTCAGGAATATCTTAATTAGCGATTGATACGGAACGTCTCTTTTTCGTGCAAGCATTTTTATTTCATCAAGAACATGTTCAGGCAAACGTAATGATATAGTTTTTGTGGAGGGTTTCAGGTTAGGAAAAACTACCCGGTCTGCTTTCTTCCAATCCAGATATTCTGATGAATCATGAGTAGCCCAAAATACTCTTTCTTCTTCTTCACTTTTAAAAGTCGGTATTTTTTTAAGCTTGTTCATTATAAATCTTCCTTTCTTTTTTATTCATATCTCTTGCCGAAATGACGCGAATTAAATTTTTTCTTATCGTAAAAACCAGAAACAAAAGCCTATCGGTATCTGTTTTCCCCAATAAATACCATCGTTTCTCACTTTGAGAGTGTTTTTTATCGTCAAATAAAATTAATGGTTCATTAAAGAAAATTTGCTCGCATTCACCCTGTGTTACCTGGTGACGTTCCCAATTTTTCAGGGAATTGCCTTTGTCCCATTCAAAACCTAAACATTTATCAAACAACTCCTTCATGTATATTGCAAAGATATACAATCTGTGCCTCAATTACTAAATTCAATTAAGAAAATTATCAAAGGTGCATGTCTGTTGTTGTTTTAACTTTTTACTGTCTGGTAGTTTTTTCTATGTACGGCCCATCCTCATTCCAGAAAACTTCCACATTGGAGATAAACCATGTTTTGCCATTATCGTTGTTTCCCTGGTAGAAAAGGTAAGTGCGGCCATCGGTATCTTCAAAAATATGCGGGTGCCCCGATTCGCTGGAGTTCCATTCGCCGGGGTTCCCGTTGCGTAAGAATGGCTGGTCAGAAAGTTTTTCCCAGTATATTCCATCGCTGCTTTTTGCCACGCCAACCTGCTGCGGAGCATTGTTGTACGAGCCCGCGTAAAACATGTAAAGTTTGTTTCCATGCTGAATAACAGAGGCGCCTTCCACGCATTTCCCTTCCCAGTCGTACTCCGGAACCAAAATTGGATGGTCGGTGAGTTGTTTCCAGTCGTCCCGGCTGAAATCAGTATTGAGCGGAGCTGCTGCCACACCCTGCATCTGAATTTTATAATCCGGATCGCGGGTGGCAAAATAGAGCAAATACTGGTCTTTAAATTTCACCACTTCAGCATCAATGGCGCGGCCACAGTTCCAGTTACCAGTCGGTTTGAAAATGGGATTGGTTTTGTCGCGCACAAAAGAAATCCCGTCGCTGGAAACCGCGTGGCAAATGGCGTCGTTTCTGTCATTGCCGTACGTTTGGTAAAAGAGGTGCACTTTGTTGTTCCACACCCGTGCACACGGAGCGCACAATCCTTTGCTTTCGTATTCTCCGGCAGGGGTAATTTCGCCCACTTTTTTCCAGTGAATAAGGTCGTGGCTTTCGGCAATACCAATGTTCCAGCCGTTTTCGGGACCCGGTTTTTCGGCAAAGGGCGGAATGGAAAAATACATCAGGTAACGTCCTTCAAATTTAATTACATGCGGATCTTTTGAAAAAGGAACTTCTTTTCGTGAAGTATCGCCATACATCATTTTTTCCTGTGCAGGAATTGTGGTTGTCAGCAACAAACTAAAAATCAGAATTATATATTTCATTAGTTTAATACTTTAATTTCATCCAACAGAACTTCACAAGCTGGTGAAACCATTCGTCCGTGATTGAATGAGTCGAGTTCGTACAATTTGGTTTTTGTGTGGCCGGCAACTTTCATCATCCGCCACAGGTAAGCATTTTCTTCGTACCGGCCCAGCATCTCCAGCTCCCGATCACCGGTGATTAAAATTAACGGCGGTGCATCGCTTCGAACATGGTAAAGTGGCGCGAATTCATCCACCACCGGCTGTGTGTCTGGAATGCCGCGTTCTTTTCGAACCGTCATGTGGGTAATGGTGTGCCCGCTAAACGGAATAAGCATGGCAATGTTGTTGGCATCAATACCGAATTCATTCAGCCATTTTTTATCGAGGCCCACCATGCTGGTAAGGTAGCCACCAGCCGAGTGACCCGAAACCACAATTTTATCCGGGTCGCCACCATATTTTTCAATATTTCTGAATGTCCAGGCAACGGCTGCTGCTGCATCTTCAATATAAGCCGGGCATTTTACTTTCGGGCTAAGCCGGTAATTTACTGCAACCACTGCAATTCCCTGTTCCTTTAATTTTTCAGGAATATATTTATTGCCACCGGTAATTCCGCCGCCATGAAACCAAACCACCGTTGTAAATCCTTTTAAACCGGCCGGATAATAGAGATCCAAACGGCAGCGTTCAGCAACGTAATCGTCGTTTTGCGCTTCTTTTGCTGTTCGGTATAAAATATTTTCCTGAAGTTGATATTCTGTTGAACTTTGTGCACTTAACGAAATTGCAGTAATTAGGAATAGAAAAGCAGACAGAAAATTTTTCATCGTTATGTTTTTAGTGAAAACGAATCTTTTCGAATTGCCGTTCAAAATACAAAAATGGAATAAAAAAAGAAGCATCTGCGATCCGCAAATGCTCCTTTTCCTCATAAACTTTTTAATTGTAGTTCTATGAACCTTTTGTTGCCTTTTCGAGTCGTTTTAATATGCTGAAAATAAAGGTTGCCGAAAGGAGGCACATCACCACCAGGATTAGGAAAAACTGCCATAATTCAATTTTGTCCCAGAAGTATCCGATTAACCCGGCCATCAGGTTTCCGATTGCAGTGGCAGCCAGCCAGCCGCCCTGTGCCAAACCTTTGTATTTGGGCGGCGCTACTTTCGAAACGAACGAAATTCCGATGGGGCTCAGGAATAATTCGGCAATGGTAAGCGTAAAATAAGTTCCAATAAGCCAGTACGGGGACCGCAGCATACCGGAAACGCCCCCTTCCAGTTCTTTTGGCGACATTAAATTAAATGAAGCGATAACCAGCAGCATAAAACCGATAGCGGTTATAATCATTCCAAATCCAATTTTTTTAGGCGACGAAGGTTCTTTTCCGTTGCTGCGCAGCTGGGTAAAGAATCCTACAATCACGGGTGTAAGAAATACGATGAAAATGGGGTTAAACTGCTGAAACATCTGCGGTGCAATTTGCATTTCCTGGCTGTAGCCCGAATAAACCCAGTAACATACCAATGAACCTGCAACCAATAAAAATGCGCCGAGCAAATTCCATTTCCTTTTCACCTTTTTATTGAGCAACATTATCAATCCGATTACAGCCGCAAGCAGCGGAAGAAACGCAGCCAAATCGAAGAAAATGTACGTGAAATTGCTTGCGCTGCTTTCTGTGTAATCGCGGGCAAAAATCGACATGGTAAATCCGTTTTGGTGGAACGCCATCCAGAAAAACATAACTACCGAAAAAACGAGAAACAATGCAATGAGACGGGCCCGGCTTTCTTCCGGTTTCAGTGTTACGACCTGGTGTTTCAGGTTTACATCTTTCGATTTTTGGTGCTCGGTTATATCTGCCGATTTATAATATTTACGGAAACCTATAAAAACAAGAAACGAAACAATCATACTTGCAGCGGCAATTCCAAAACCGGCGTTGTACGAAACGGAGAGCGAATCGATATAGTTGTGGCTGAACTGCGCAAGATCCGACACTGAACTGCCCAGTTGCGTTTGCGCCAGCGACGAAAGTTGATCCTGAATGCTCATGTCGCCATTGAGGTATTTATGCGCGAGGTCCGGAATCCGTGGATCGTAGGTAAAACCTGACTTTTTCAGAATCAAATTACTGATTCCGGTAGCAGCCGACGGTGCGAAAAAGGCGCCGATATTGATTCCCATATAAAATATATTGAAGGCGTTATCGCGGTTGGCGCTGTACTTCGGGTCATCATACATGTTGCCCACCAGCGCCTGCAGGTTTCCTTTAAAAAATCCGGTGCCGAGTGAAATAACTACCAGCGCAGTGATGGTAAAAACCATGGCTTGCCCGGGGATTGCCAGCAAAAGGTAACCGAGGAACATTATAATTGTTCCAAGAGTAATCGTTTTTCCGTAGCCTAAAACTTTATCGGCAATGATTCCGCCCAGTAACGGGAGAAAATAAATTCCGAAAAGAAAACCTCCGTAATATGCTCCGGCTTCGGCAGCGGTAAAACCGTATTTTGCCTGCAGGTAGAGTACAAAAATGGCCAGCATGGTGTAGTAACCGAAACGTTCGCCCATATTGGCAAAAAAGGCTACATACAATCCTTTTGGATGTCCTTTTAACATGTCAGATGGTTTAAATTTTAATTATTTGTCATTCCCTTTCAAGGGTTTGCAAATATAGAAATCTTTTCAGCACGGAGACCTTGATAAACGTCAGCTTCACCAATTTAAACTGAATACAGGCAAGTGCTGTTAGATATTTAGTATTATAATAGGAACTTGCTGGCACATGAAAAGGATGCACGCACCGTCAGGATGATGCGAGCCTGGAGAAAACATTTTCATTAGCTGTGTATCTCTGATTTTGATCGTCAGCTTTTAATCCTGATTTTTGTAATTTTAACAGCTATATCAACTAATTTAAATAACGAATTGCATTATGATTTTCAGAATATGAAACTTTTTACCACAAAACAAATTGCCGGAATCGATAAGTATACTATAAAAAATGAACCTGTTGCGGATATCGATTTGATGGAGCGCGCCGCCAGGCAAATAACCGATTGGTTATTAGGCAGGTTTCCCAGGGAGCAGAAAATGATATTTTTTGCCGGGCCAGGCAACAATGGCGGCGATGCGCTGGCCATTGCACGGCAATTGGCGGAAAAGGATTTCAGTTGCGAAGTTTTTTTAACCGATTTTGGAAAAGAATTGAAAGGTTCGCCTGAAGTCAACTGGGAACGGTTGAAAAAACTGGGGAAAGTCAAATTAAATAAGCTTTCAAGTATTGACGGTTTTCCTGCAACCGGCGAGTCGGATGTTTTGATTGACGGACTGTTTGGCTCGGGATTAAGCCGGCCCCTGGAAAAAGTGCCCGCTGAAATCGTGAGAAAAATAAACACCTTGAGAAATACGGTGGTTTCTATCGATATTCCAAGTGGTTTAATGGGTGAAGACAATTCCGGGAATATTTCTGAAAATATTGTTCAGGCGGATTTTACGCTCACTTTTCAGTTTCCGAAACTCAGCTTTTTATTCGCTGAAAATGAAAAATACACCGGAAAATGGGAAGTGCTGCCCATTGGTTTGCATCCGCAAGGAATCAAAAACACCGAATCGAATTATTTCTTTCTGGAAAAAAATGATGTGATTAAGTTTTTTCCCGGCAGGAAAAAATTTTCGCACAAAGGAACATTCGGTCACGCGTTGTTGATTGCGGGCAGTTTTGGTAAAATGGGCGCTGCGGTGCTTTCCTCGCGGGCGTGCCTGCGTTCAGGAGTGGGATTGCTCACCACGCATATTCCGCGTTTGGGTTATTCCATCATGCAAACTGCCGCGCCGGAAGTTATGGTCAACGTCGATCAGCACGATTCTGTATTTACTGAATTCCCGGATTTGTCGCCGTTCTCCGCCATCGGAATCGGGCCCGGGCTTGATAAAAAACATAATTCCTGCCGTGCTTTTCGTGAACTGATCGACAAATCGAAAGTGCCACTCGTTATCGATGCCGACGGTTTGAACATTCTTTCCCAAAACAAAGATTGGTTCGGAATGCTCCCTGAAAATTCAATACTTACCCCTCATCCCGGAGAATTTAAACGGTTGGCCGGCGATGCCGAAAATTCATACCAAAGAATTCAGCAACAACTCGAAATGGCTCAGAAATACCATGTTGTTGTTGTGCTGAAAGGCGCTTTTACTTCTGTTGCAACACCCGACGGAAGGCTTTTCTTTAATTCTACCGGAAATCCTGGAATGGCTACCGGCGGCAGCGGCGATGTACTTACCGGTTTCATCCTCGGATTGCTCGCGCAGGGCTTTAGCTCCGAGGATGCCGCGCTTGCAGGAGTCTATCTGCATGGGCTCGCCGGTGATATAGCTGCGAAAAAAAAGTCGGAATTTTCTTTAATTGCAGGTGACATTATACAATTTTTTGGAAGTGCTTTTAAAGAATGTTTAAAGCCGGTTTGAAGCCGCGGATAAAACGCTGCTGAAACGGGTTCGGAAAAATTTCTCTTGAAATGCATAATAAAATACCTATTTTTAAAGTCATTATTAAAAAATTAGTCATGAGGATATTACTGTTTGTATTGATTATATTGTTGGTTTCACCGGCATACGCACAACGCCGCAAAAAAAGCGACGACGAAACTGTGCCGTCCTATGTTGAAGGAATTACTTATTCATTGCCACGCACCGGAATCCGTATTTATGTAAAAGCAATAAAAGAAGAATTTCAACCGGGTCCGTATGCAGCTTACGCCGATCAATTGTTAGGCGTTTCGGATGCAAAAACAAAAGCTTCTGTGAATTGGTCTATTGAAGATGTAAAAATGGAAACTTTTTCGGAACCTGATCCGGCGCAGCTACATAAAGCCATGGGCGACGCTGCTTTTTTGGTTAGTCTGACACCCGAAGGTTGTTTGGCCGGCATTAATAAAGCTGCGGGCGCTACTGAAATGAAACGCCCCGAAACCAACCGGTTTATTCCGAAAACTGAAAAAGAAGATGGATTTTCGTTTGCCAATTTTAACGATTTACCGATGTATACACCCGGTGATTCGAGCAAAAACTTCAGGCCTGTGCGGATTGGCATTGAACAGAAAGCAGCGGAAGCAGCCAATCGGATACTGGAAGCACGCAGGTTTCAGTACGACATACCGGCTGGTTTAATGGATGAATTTCATCCGGACGGGGAAGCTTATAAAGTGAGTTTGCGGGAATTGGAAAAAATTGAAAATAATTACCTTAGCTTGTTTACAGGGCGTACAACTTATAAAACCCAATCGTTTAGTTTCGATTTCATTCCCGGCACATCATCCCGGAAAGGCGATGTGGTTTTTCGGTTTTCCGATGAAAACGGCGTACTGCCGGCTTCCGATCTTTCCGGAAAGCCAGTCATGCTAAAGGTTTCACCCGTTGAAAATATGGAAGAAAAATATTCAGCCATCACCTCTTCAGATAATCCGTCAGCCGGCGAGAGCGGTATTTATTACCGGATTCCGGGCATAGCAGACATCGAATTGGTTTATGAGCTGAAAACCATTGCGCAACTTCGTACTTTGGTCGCTCAATTTGGAGCCGTAGCGCCATTGCCCGAAGAGTTACTTTTTGGAGATTACGCTGTGGAAATCCACCCCGAAACAGGTGCGGTGAAATCGGTAACAAAAAAATAGCAGGAACGGGTAGCCTTGAACGGCTGCCCTTTTTCATTTTAAACGCCTGTAAATTTTTATATTTTTACGGCACGTCAAAAAATCTATTTAAAAAAAAACAATGAATGAAGCAAAAATGACCTTAAGAGATTCGAAAAGCATGCGCTGGACAATGCTCGTAATCCTGTCGTTCACCATGTTCGCCGGGTATCTTTTCACTGAAGTTATTTCTCCGCTTAAGCCCATTTTGGAACGGGTTTACGGATGGGACAGTGCCGATTATGGAATGGTGGTAAGTGCTTATGGCTGGTTCAACGTGTTTTTTATGATGCTGATTATCGTGGGAATTTTGCTCGACCGGCTGGGGATTAGGTTCAGTACCATTACTTCTGTAATAGTGATGATCATCGGCGGAATCATTAAATGGGCTGCTTTTAAAGGGCTTTTACCTACCGATGAAATAATTTTCGGTTTAAACTCGCAGGTCTTCTTTGCCGCTTTTGGATACGCACTCTTTGGTGTTGGGATAGAATACGCAGGAATTACGGTATCGAAAGCAGTGGTAAAATGGTTTAAAGGAAAGGAAATGGCGCTGGCAATGGGCATGCAGGTTGCCATCGCTCGTCTGGGATCTTTCGCTCCGCTGGCTTTTGGCGCGGCATTGGCAACAAAATACAACGTTCCTGCATACATTCTTATCGCTATTGTTTTTCTGATTATCGGGCTGTTTGGATTTGTCTATTACAATATAAAAGACAAAAAACTGGACATGCAGATCAAGTTAAACCTTACCTCTGAAGAGGATAAATTCCGGTTCAGGGATTTGGGTGTAATTGTGACCAACCGCGGATTCTGGTACATCGCCCTTTTATGTGTGCTTTTTTATTCTGCTGTTTTTCCATTTTATAAATATGGTCCGGATTTGATGGTAAACAAGTTCGGCGTAAGCGAAAAATGGGCTGGATTGCTGCCGAGCCTCGTTCCATTCGGGACCATGATCCTGACCCCGCTTTTCGGTGGCATTTACGACAAAAAAGGCAAGGGTGCAACCATCATGATTTTGGGCGCCGTCCTGCTGATTTTTGTGCATGTTATATTTTACCTGCCATTTATCACAAGCGTGATTGTTGCCTTTTTTAATGTGATCGTTTTAGGAATTGCTTTCTCGCTGGTACCTTCGGCAATGTGGCCGTCAGTGCCTAAAATCATTCCCGATAAACAGCTGGGAAGTGCTTATGCATTCATTTTTTGGGTGCAGAATTTGGGTTTGTGGGGAATACCATTGGCCGTTGGAATCGTTCTCGATCGCACCAATCCGGGTGTGGCTGCAGCAAAAGCCGCCGGACAGGATGTAACTTACAATTACCAAACCACATGGCTGATTTTTGTGGGATTGACCATTTTGGCGTTAATTGTTTCATTACTGCTAAAAGCCGAAGATAAACGCAAAGGATACGGACTCGAATTACCAAACATAAATCAATAATAATATGACAACAATAAAAGACATTCAACCACAGGAAGTATGGACAATTTTTGGTCAGATTTTGCAAATTCCGCGCCCGTCGAAACACGAAGATCAAATTGAGGAATGGGCTGTGAATTTTGGAAAAAATCTGGGTTTGGAAACCATTAAAGACGAAGCAGGAAATGTTATCATTCGTAAACCTGCTACTCCGGGAATGGAAAACCGGAAAGGAGTAATTTTGCAGGGCCATTTGGACATGGTTCCGCAAAAAAACAGCGACAAAGAACATGATTTTACTTCCGATCCCATAGAAGCGTATGTAGACGGCGAGTGGGTGAAGGCAAATGGAACAACTCTCGGCGCCGATAACGGAATCGGTGTTTCTGCAGCGCTTGCTGTGTTGGCATCTGACAAGGTAAAGCACGGGCCGTTGGAAGTATTGCTCACCTCGACTGAAGAAACCGGCATGGATGGCGCAAACGGGCTGAAGCCCGAGGTTTTGAACGGCAAAATATTAATCAATACCGATTCGGAAGACGAAGGGGAATTGTATGTTGGATGTGCCGGCGGAGAAGATGTAAACGTCCGGTTTAACTATAACGTTGAAGAAACCCCTCTCGGGGTAACCGGCTTTAAATTAAGTGTCACCGGATTGAAAGGCGGCCATTCGGGAATCGACATTCCCTTGCAGCGGGGAAATGCCATTAAAGTCTTTTTCCGGATTTTCGATAATGTTTACAAAGAACATGGCGTTCGGCTGGCAAGAATTGAAGGTGGCAGTTTACGAAATGCTATTCCACGTGAAGCATTTGGGGTGGTTGTAGCCGACGAGGCAAAAACAGCCGATTTTGTAGCCCATATTTATGAAATTGCACAAATTATAAAATCCGAACTGTCGGCAACTGAGCCGAATTTAAAAGTGGAAGTCGAAGAAACAGAATTGCCTTTTGCGCTTATCGATGAAAAAACCCAGCAAAACCTGACGAAAGCAATTCTGGCCTGTCCGAATGGTGTTATCCGCATGAGCGACAATATGGAAGGTTTGGTGGAAACTTCAAGCAACCTGGCTGTTGTAAATTCTGATAATGAAAGTAAAACGATAAACGCCGGATGTTTGATGAGGAGTTCAGTGGATTCAGCAAAAAAAGAACTCGCTGCGCGGTTCGAGGCAGTATTTACCCTTGCCGGCGCCGAAGTTACTTTTACGGGAGAATATCCCGGCTGGAAACCAAATATGGATTCACCCATCCTGAAGATTATGCAGGAAGTTTACAATGAAAAATTCGGTAAAATACCTGAAATAAAAGCCATCCATGCCGGCTTGGAATGCGGAATCCTTGGTGGAAAATATCCGGAATGGGATATGATTTCGTTTGGACCCACCATTCGTTTCCCCCACTCGCCGGACGAAAAAGTAAATATTGAAACGGTGAAAAAGTTCTGGGAATTTCTGGTGGCAACATTGGAGAATATTCCGGAAGAAAAGTGATGGGGTTTCCAACCGCATTCATAAACCGGCGATTTTAATCGCCCACCTGCAAAAGGATGCAATTTTCTCAAAAAGTTGCATCCTTTTTTGGTGCTCGAATCCCGGAACCCGCAGTTTTAGGCTACTCCAGAATTAAATTACCCTGTTTATCGAATTTCCAGAATGGCGCCCAGGCGATTTCCCAGGCGTATCCGTCGGGATCGGCAAAATAGGCGTCATAACCGCCCCAGAAAGTATCACGTGGTTCAACCAAAACCTTCGCGCCGTTTGCAATTGCTCTGTTATAGGTTTCTGCGACTGCCTCTTTCGAATCTTGATTAATAGCCAGCGTCATTCCCGGGAATCCGGTACGATCCGGTAAAAGCATCGCGTCATCGGCCAGCTTGTCAAGCGGATAAAGCGACAGAACAATACCACCATGATTAAAAAAGACAATGTTCCAATCGCTTCCTTTTGCCGGTTCCCAACCCAGCGCTTTTTGGTAGAACTGCTTAGATTCCTGGACATTTTTTACACCGAGTGTTACAATATTTAACCGTGGTTTCATGTTTTTAGTTTTTTGGCATCATTTCAATGATTTCCCCCTCAACGGTTTGATAAAAACCCATAACATTGGCTGTGAGGCAGGAATGAACAGGGATGATTTCCACCAAATCGCCAATATTGAATTTTTTGAACTGATTTTGAGTAACCTTGATGGTGCCGTGTTCCTGCGATAGTTTTGAAATGTAATTCAGCGGCTCGAGCAATTCCTTTTCCCCGTTTTTTAGGATAACAACACGGCCATACATCATTTTGCCGTTGATATTTTCAATTGCATCTTTCGAAAGGTGCACGGCTCCTCCATAAATGACGATTTCATTCCGCGAGGCATGTTTGGAAACTACAGGGCAAACAAGCCTCACGGCGACGTCTTCAAATGCGCAAACGCCGAGGTTCATCTGCATTAAATCAAAAAAAATAAAATTTCCCGGCCTGATTTCATCAATTCCGTTAAAATTGTTACAGATGCTGTTTGACGGTGTGTCGCCCAGGCTCACTTCAACGTTTGGGTAATCTTTTTTGAACCGTTCTTTCAGGTTTTTCATTTTTAATAAAGCATCGAAATGATTGCTGAAAATTTCGTTGGTGGATTTTGCTTCATAAGTACTTCCTGTATGCGTCAGAAAACCTTTGAACGCTAGTTTTTTGTTTTTGGAAAGTATTTTAAGGATGTTATCCATAATCCCCGTTCTGCCTGGCAGGAGCCCCGTGCGATTATAACCGGTGTCGATTTTAAGATAAACGCCTACCGGCTGATTGATTTTTTTGGCCAGAATTTCTGCTGTCTCCTTATTTTCCACCATGACGTTCAGTTTGATATTGGCCGATAATCTTTTGATGTTTTCGATTTCCAGTATATTCACCGGAAATGCAAGGGTTATATCTTTCCAGCCGCTGGTTGCAAAATATTCTGCCATCCGTACCGAAGAAACTGTTATTGCCTCCACGCCAAATGTTCTAAACCATTCTCCGATTTTCGCCGACTGATGAGTTTTAAAATGCGGCCTGAAACGCAGCTTTTTATCTTCCGCTTTTTTTGCCATTCTTTTGATGTTGTTCAGGCAAATTTCCTTATCCAATATTAACGTGGGACGGATAATTTCAGTCATGATGATTTAGTTTATGTTTTTTATCAGCATTGTTTTTAAACTGTTTCTCGTTTCCATCAATTTTTTTGAGATTCCAACTTTGTAAATATGAGGGCTGATAAAACGCTTATGTTCATCGGGCAGCAACGCAGAGCGGCTTTGCAGGTAAATGTGGATTTCAGGTGGCGTCTGTTTTTCGAGTCTGAATTCGCCATTTTTCACTACTTCGCAAAGCAGCTTTTCATGTTTTAAATGATGAATGTTTGTAGATTTTTCAGGATGGACCGGATGATAAATTGTTTCTAAATCCTCCGGGTTTTCATTTTCAAGCGCAACAGCATCGCGATAAAAATATCCACTTTCGTCGAAATAACGCAGGACCTGTTTTTTTGAAGGAAGCGTTACTTTTTCTATGTTTTCCGATAATTTCATTTTTGGGTTGCCATTCACTTCTGCCAGCTTGTAAACGCCGTCGAGAGCTGCGTCATGTTTTCCCGTTACCAGTTCGGTCCCGATTCCAAACGAGTCGATTTTAGCATTCTGATCCTTTATCAAACTTTTGATTACGTGCTCATTCAACTGGTTTGAAGCAATAATGTTTACATAATCCAAACCGGCGTCATCGAGCATTTTCCGTGCTTTTTTGCTCAGGTAGGCCAGGTCGCCGCTGTCGAGCCGGATAGCCTTCAACCGGTATCCTTCGTTTTCCATTTCCCTGGCTACTTTAATGGAATTGGGGATTCCCGATTTGAGCGTATCGAACGTATCGACCAGCAAGATGGTATTTTTCGGATTTATTTTCGCGTATGATCGAAATGCTTCCAGTTCGGTGTCGAAACTTTGTACCCACGAATGTGCCTGTGTTCCGGCAACAGGAATGCCATAGATTTTTCCGGAAAGCACATTCGAAGTTGAAGCTGCCCCGCCGATACAGGCTGCCCTGCTGGCATGCAATGCACCCAAACCTTGTGCCCTCCGCAATCCGAAATCCGTAAAAAGCCGATCGCCGGCAACCAGTTTTACCCGGAATGCTTTTGTTGCAATTAATGATTCGAAGTTTAATATGTTGAGCAAAAGACTTTCGACGAGTTGGCATTCGATGATGTTTCCTTCTACACGTACGATAGTTTCATTCGGGAAAACAATCTCGCCTTCTTTCATGCTGAAAATATTTCCCGTGAAATGAAAATCGGTTAGGTAACCGAGGAATTCAGACTGGAATCCCTGTTCTTTCAGGTAGCCGATATCTTCTTCGGAGTACGTGAATTTCGAGAGCATATCAAGAAAATCCTGCAGTCCGGCGAATACGGTAAACCCACCCTGGAAAGGATTTGTCCGGAAAAAATAATCAAATGTTGCACTTTCATTTTTTCTTCCGTAAGTGAAGTAACCCTGCGCCATGGCAAGCTCATAAAAATCAGTGTAAAGTCCCCAGGTAAAAGAATTTAGCAACATTTTTCTTCCCGTTTTTTGAATTTGATTAAAGGTAACCAAGAAAAACAGGAATTAAAAATAGAACCGGGGAAAATTCAGGCGATTTTTATGGTTATCCGGAATTTTAAGAAGTTTATCTGTTTCTCAGAAAAATGGTTTGTTCCCTGTTCGGGCCAACCGATGCTATTGAAACGGGAATTTCCATTTCTTCTTCAATAAACCGAATGTATTTATTCAATGCTTCTGGAAACTCGTTCCTGTTTTTTATTTTGGTCAGGTCGGTTTCCCAACCCGGAAGTTCAACATAAATTGGTTTTACCGTACCGGTTAATTCGAATGGAAAATATTCGACCACTTCGCCATCGATTTCATAACCGACGCAAATTTTTATGGTTTCAAAGCTGTCAAGAACATCGGCTTTCATCATAATCAGTTCGGTTGCCCCATTTAGCATTACTGAATATTTCAACGCCACCAAATCAAGCCATCCGCAGCGGCGTGGTCTTCCGGTAGTTGAGCCATATTCGGCTCCGGCTTCCCGCAGTTTTTTTCCGGTATCGTCGTTTAATTCCGTAGGGAAAGGTCCCATTCCCACACGCGTGCAGTAAGCTTTGAAAATCCCCAGGACGTTTCCGATTTTTTGCGGAGCGAGACCGAGTCCGGTGCAGGCGCCTGCGCAAATCGTATTTGAGCTGGTAACAAAAGGGTAAGAACCAAAATCGATGTCGAGCAATGTTCCCTGGGCGCCTTCAGCCAAAACTGATTTGTTGTCGGCCATTAACTGGTGGAGGAAATGTTCGCTGTCGACCAGCGAAAACGATTTCAAAACTTCAATTCCTTCAAACCAATCCTGTTCACAGGCTGCCAGTTCCTTTTCGTAATCATACTTGTAAAACTCCTTCAGCATTACTTTATGATTGGCGATGCGTGAATCGTATTTTTCCCTGAAATTGTGGAGCAAATCGCCTACACGCAGTCCTTCGCGGCCGATTTTGTCCCGGTATGTCGGCCCGATTCCTTTTAACGTAGAGCCGATTTTTGTTTCACCTTTTTGTTTTTCGGAAGCTGCATCGAGCAGGCGGTGTGTGGGTAAAATTAAATGCGCTTTTTTTGAAATGTACAGGTTTTCCGAAATATCGAACCCAATTTCTTTCAGCGATTCAATTTCTTTTTTAAAGACGATGGGGTCGATTACAACGCCATTTCCGATGATATTGATTTTGTTTTCGCGGAATATTCCGGATGGAATGGTATGAAGTACCTTTTTTATATTATTGAATTCCAGCGTATGACCGGCATTTGGCCCTCCCTGGAAGCGGGCTATCACATCATATTTCGGTGTTAAAACATCTACAACTTTTCCTTTTCCCTCATCGCCCCATTGCAGTCCCAGCAAAACATCTACATTCATTGGTTAATCGATTTTAAATTCATAAGAAACCGTGAAAATCGAATTTAAACTCAGATTTTCACGGCTTTTAAATCAGCTTCTAAAAATACGAATATTTTTTATTGACCGGTAAAAAAATGGATAGTAAGCGGGGAATTTATCAAATCTTAATTTCTGAAGATCAATCTTTATCCATGTTTTGGCCGTAAATGTAGAGCGTGTGGTGCGACAATTTAAAATTGTTCTTCAAACAGGTATCTTCAATTATTTCGCCAATTCGCGGATCATAGAATTCAACCACTTCGCCGTTTGAAATGTCGATTAAATGATCGTGTTGATGAGAAGCAAATGCTTTTTCGAATTGTGCAATATTTTTTCCGAACTGATGTTTAACAACCAGCTTACAATCGAGCAGCAAATCGATGGTATTGTATAAAGTTGCCCGGCTAACCCGGTAATTTTTGTTTTTCATTGAAATGTAGAGCGATTCAATATCGAAATGCCCCTCCCTTGAATAAATTTCTTCAAGAATGGCAAATCGTTCCGGAGTTTTTCGATGCCCATGTTTTTCCAGGTATTCGGTAAACATGTTTCTCACGGTTTCCCTGGTTTTTTGGCTATTCATATTTAAACTAATTTTAAATAGGATTCAAAAATATAAATTTTTTTTTATTATTCAGGCGAAACAAAAATTAATCATTTAGATTTTCATCACGGAATACTTTGTCTATCCCTCTTATTTTTTCAAGCCTTGAGATCAGGTGGCCGAGGTCTTCGGCACTGTGAATGTAAATGAAAAGGTCGCCCTCGAATATGCCTTCGTGCGTGTCGAATTTAACTGAACGCATGTTAATACTATGTTGTTTGGAAATAACGTTGGTTACTTCGTTTACAATCCCAACCCGATCGAATCCTTCGAGCCTTAACCGTGTAAGATAGGATTGACGTTTAAATTTTGTCCATTCCACTGTAACAATATTGCTCCCCTGGTTGGTAATCAATTTGGCAATGCCGGGGCAACCTGTTTTATGGATAACAACATGTTCGTCGGTACTGAGGTAGCCAATTACTTTATCGCCCGGAATGGGATTACAGCAACGAGCCAGTGAAAAGGTGACGTTATCCTGTTCTTCTTTCAGCAGAAACGGCTTTTTTTTATCAATCTTCCCTCCGTTTCCGTTGTTGTTTTCTTCTTCTTTTTTCTTACGGCTGAAAGTGATGTTCCAGTATTTCACCAATTTGTTTCTGGCCTTTTCGCCGAGTATTTCTTCCAGGTTGCCCAGTTCGAGGAATCCCATCCCAACTTCCGAATAAAGTTGTTCCTTGTTGTTCAGGTTGAAACGGGCAATTATTTTTTTCAGGTTGTTGGAAGTAACCGGCGCTTTTGCATTTTTAATTTTTTCCTCAACAATTTCCTTCCCTTTTTCTATGTGCATCTTTTTTTCGAGTTTGAATGCATCTTTTATTTTCGCCCGTGCTTTTGTCGATTTTGCATATTTCAGCCATTCCAGCTGCGGCGTTTGTTTTTTTGAAGTTAAAATTTCAACCTGATCGCCGTTTTGCAACACATGGCTCGATGTTACCAGTTTCAGGTTGATTTTGGCGCCAATACATTTATTGCCCATATCAGTATGAATCTCATAAGCAAAATCGATTACAGTGGAGCCCTGCGGCAGGGAAACCATATCGCCTTTCGGAGTAAAAACATTAATTTCGGTGGCGAACAGGTTTAGTTTAAAATCGTCGAGAAATTCGAAAGCATCGGTAACCGGATTTCGTAAATGCTCGCGAATCCGTTCAATCCACGTCTCCAGTTCGTTTTCGTAAGTACTGATATCTTTGTAGCGGTAATGTGCTGCAAATCCGTGTTCCGCTATTTCATCCATCCGCTCGGTCCTGATTTGCACTTCCACCCATTTTCCCTGCCCCATCACAGTTACATGCAACGATTCGTAGCCGTTGGCTTTTGGCACCGTAATCCAGTCGCGGATTCGATCGGGTTTTGGCTTGTAAATATCGGTTACCAGCGACAAAACATCGAAGCACTGCCTCTTTTCAGCAATACCGGGTTTGGCTTTTATAATTATCCGCACAGCCAGGATGTCGTATATTTCGTTGAACGAAACACCTTTGTTCTGCATTTTTTGCCAAATGGAGTAAGTTGATTTCAGGCGGTGTGTTACCGTACTATCAATGTTTTCCGTTTTCAGTTTTGAAACAATTGGTTTTATAAACTCATTGACGAGGTAATTTCGTTTTTCTTCCTGGTTGTGCAACATGTATAAAATCCGGTTGTATTCTTCCGGATGTTTGAATTTGAAACTCAATTCTTCGAGTTCGTTTTTAACAGCATGCAATCCCAGGCGATTTGCCAGCGGTACATAAAGGTAAAGTGTTTCGCTGGCGGTTTTAATCCGCTGGTGCGGGAACATAGATTCCAGGGTTTGCATGTTGTGTAACCGGTCGGCTATTTTAATCAGGATTACCCGGATGTCGTCCGATAAGGTCATCAGCATTTTTTTCAGGGTGAGTGCCTGCCGGGAATCCATATCATCTTTTAATTTTGTTAATCCGTCAACAATCCGGGCTACTTTCCCGCCAAACATATTTTCCACATCGGTGATGGAATATTCTGTGTCTTCAACTACATCGTGCAACAGGGAAGCTACAATGGAAGTTGCTCCAAGGCCTAAATCTTTTGCTACAATTTTTGCAACCGCAATGGGATGAATGATATACGGTTCGCCTGATTTTCGCTTGTAACCGTCATGTGCAGCATTGGCAAAACGAAATGCTTTTTCAATTCGGGCCAGCCGGCCTTCGTCAAATTTATTCTGGATAACTTTCAGGAAATCCTGATATCGATCCTCAATCTGCCGTGTTTCCGCTTGTGTAAAATGCTGCACTTGTTTTATAATTTAAAATTTTTTTATACCCTTCACTAATCCGAAGGTTTCCATATTTTAACATTTAAATCAATAAAAAGATGGATGAAAAATCTACTTCGGACTAAAACCTCCGGTTCGATCCAGATTCATGCCATTCTTCTCGATTTTGTAATTCAGGATGTTAAAAGTCGTTATTTTTCCGGAAAAAGTTTTTCTTTAATTGCTTCACTAAAAACTTATCTGGGACGGTTCCCGGTTTCATTTCGTTGATTTTTCAGGATTTAAAGTGATTTTTTATGCAACTTGCTGAGTTCAGTAATTTGTTATCTGGTTTAATCCACCCGTAAGTTCGTAATGCAGCTCATAAAACGTTGTCGTCATTTTATTCCAGCTAAACCGTTCCTTTTCCTTCAAAATGTTGGTTTCAAATTCTTTTTTTCTGTTGTTGCTGAAAAAATCTTTCAAGGCGGAATTGATTTCAGCCGATGATACCGGCACCACATAACCTATTTTCATGTGAGGGATAATTTCGGCAAGGCCGCCAACATCGGTAACCAGCATTGGTTTGTTAAAGTGATAACCTATTTGTGTAACACCACTTTGTGTGGCGCTTTTATAAGGTTGAACAACAATATCAGCAGCGTTAAAATAATCCTGTACCTTTGCGTTTGGTATATACTCCGTTTGCAAAATCAACTGGTTGCCGATGTTTAAATTATCGATCAACTGCATGTATTTCGATTCATCGGTATAAAATTCACCGGCAATAATCAATTTAATTTTGTGGTCATGAAAATAGCTGTCTGCAAAAGCATTCAGCAACAGGTCGAGCCCTTTGTAATCGCGTATGAAGCCAAAAAAAAGAACATATCTGAAATTATCAGGCAGGTTTAAATTCTTCAATGCAGTTTTCCGGCTTTCAATTTCACCATAATGATCGTAAATGGGATGCGGTGTTATTCTCTTTGGTTTTTTCTGATCAAACTTTCCTATATCATGTAGAACGCTTTTCGACATCGCCACAAAAGCATCCACACTGCCTGTGAAATAATTGATTAAAAAGTGATCACCGGTTCTTTTTTCATGAGGGATCAGGTTGTCGATTAATGCAATGACTTGCGTATGGTTATTTTTTCTGATTTGCCTGCAAATGGTGCCCAGCGACATACCCATAAACGGAAGCCAAAAACGCACGATAACCAAATCGGGCTTCGAAAATTTGATTTTACGGCCGGTTTTATACCAGTTCAGCGGGTTAACTGAATTGATTTCGCGCGTAATTGGAAAATCAAAGCTTGCTTCAAAATTGTTAAACTGGGTCTTTCCGGGGAAGAGGATTTTGGGATACTGAACCTTGAACGTTACAACATTCACCTCGTTTCCTTCTGAAATAAGTTGTTTCGCCAGCCGTTCGTTAAGCGCGGCAATTCCTCCCCTGAATGGATGCGCCGGACCTATAATAGTAATCTTCATTTGAAATGCTTTACCAGTTTTGAGCAGACAAATTTATCAATAGGAAAAGAAAACTCATCTTCTTTTAACTGATTTAAATTAACCCACCGAAAACTTTGACTGCCGTTTTTCATTTTTTCAAAATCAAAAGGACGGGTTGAAACTTTAAATTCGAGCGGTTCTGTCATTTCGGCCAGATAGTAGACGCTAATAAGCTGGTGGTTTTCATAGAACAAAGCTTTTTGATAGAAGTCGGTTGTGTAAAAATGATGTATGTTAGTAATTTTCTGGCCATTGCATTCTTCTTTTATTTCACGTTTCAAACAATCAATAAGGCCTTCGCCGAAATGAAGTCCCCCGCCGGGAAATTTGGTCATTTTCATTCCTGCCTGAAACTCATCAGTAACCAGTACCTGTTTCTTTTCATTTAAAAAAAGGCCGTAGCTGCGTATTACAAAATTTCCTTTATTTGTCATTTCTTTATGCATTTTTTTCAATAAATCGAATGATTTTTTCTTTCTCATGATAATGAAACCACTTGATTTCTGAGTCTTTTTTAAACCATGTGAATTGTTTACGGGCGTATCTTCTCGAATTTCTTTTAATGAGGCTGATCGCTCCTTCACGGGAAATTTCTCCATTGAAAAAAGCAAAGAATTCACGATATCCAACGGTATTCATTGCAGTTAAATGGTTTAGTGGGAGAAGTTCGAGGGCTTCTTTTTCCAAACCTGATTCGATCATTTCGTCCACGCGCCGGTTTATTCGCCGGTGAAGTTCCGCCCTGTCGCAATTCAAGCCAATCTTCAGAATGGAAAACGGCCTTTCTTTTTGTGGGTTCGTGAGGAATGATGAATATGGTTTTCCAGTGGTTAAACAAATTTCAAGCGCATGAATCAAACGGGTCGGATTTTTCAAATCGACGCGGGAATAATAATCAGGGTCTAGTTTTTTCAACTGTAACCGAAGGCTTTCAATTCCTTCCGTTTTAAACTGGTGTTTCAATTGCAGGCGAATTTCCTTATCTGCGTCGGGCATCAAATCAATACCCTTACAAACAGCATCAATATACAGCATAGAGCCGCCTGGCATTATCAGGATGTTATACCGACCGAATAATTGCTGAATTAATTCCAACGCCTCAAACTCAAATTTACTCGCGTTATAATTGTCGGTAACTGAATGGGAATGAATGAAATGATGTTTTATGGCAGCAAGTTGTATTTCATTGGGTGTGGCCGTTCCTATATTCATCTCCTTGAAAATCTGCCGTGAATCTGCCGATATAATTTCGGTGCCAAAATACCGGGCAATTTCTATAGCAAGCGAAGTTTTGCCCACTCCGGTTGGCCCAACAAGAACAACTAACGTTTTCGACATATTTGCAGCTTTTCGGCAAATTAAGAACAAAAAAAAGACTGTTCAAAAATTTTTTGAACAGTCTGTGTGTTTTACTGCCTGAGTAATTCTCAGGATTTAATCCTTAAAAATCTTCCATTTCCCCGTAAAGCTCAGTATAATCGTCTACTTCGCCGAAATCCATATAAACCTCTTCTTCGCGGGCTGTTGCCATATCATGACCAATTATCTCATCTTTAAGAACTTGTACGGGGTTGTCACCTTTTTTCAATGTGACTAATGGTTCATTAAGATTTTTTTTCATAATAATTCCAGTTAGTTCTATATAAAATGACCTGTCGCTTAAAAAATCAAAAGTGTACAAGAGTTTTTGATCTTGTGATTCTATTAACTCAGATAACTTTGTTTTCTGCATGATGTAATATGCCGCACCATTCAATCCCATATCGAGCATTGAAATTTCTTTTAGCTTTCTCCAGTGAATGTTGGAAATAAAAAACGATGCCAACTGATGCGACTCAAAATTCAGGCTTTTTTGTATGGTGTGGTGCAAGTCGAAAAACGTATGTCTTTCGTCTAATTCAACCTCCAGTTGAAAATTGATGTTTTCCTGTGAAGTGATTTTAAAATGATAAACCATAACAATTAAATGAACGGTCAAATTTAAATAGTTATTCCATCAAAATGCAAATGAAGGTATGCTGTCTTTTGGCAGATGAGATCAGTAAGTAGTTAATTTTATAAAATCAAGTAGTAAACGCGTATTCTTTAAAGTTCTGCAAATTAAATAGTTTTATGGGTTGAAAAGAAAATGTGGAGCAGCAGGTTAATGATTATATGTGCAAGTTTAAAAAATGTTAAAAAAGATTAAGTATGATAAATAATCGAACAAATCCGTCATCTGTTCGCCTAAAATAGTTCGGAACAGTACTACATTAAAACGAGTAATTCTTGTTAACTTTATCCCAATAATTATCCGTTGGATATAGTATCATTAAACTTTGACGAAATTCGAAAAATGCGCCGGGTTACCTTATTTACCGAAAACATTAGAATTGCTTTAAAATCAATTCGCACCAACCTGTTGCGGACAATTCTTACGGTTCTGATTATTGCAGTGGGTATCACAGCTTTGGTCGGGATTTTAACCGCTATCGATTCAATTAAGAATTCAATTACAAAGGAATTCACGTTTATGGGTGCAAATACTTTTACCATTACCAGCAGCGGAATGCGTGTGCAGGTAGGCAGCAACCGCTATCGTACAAAAAATCATGCTTACATTTCGTATTACGAGGCGAAAGATTTTAAAGAGCTTTTTAATTTTCCGGCAACAACAGCCATTTCCGTTAATGCTACGGGAACAGCAACAATTAAGCACGAATCCAATAAAACCAATCCAAATATCACGGTTCGCGGAATCGATGATAATTATTTATATACATCGGGTTACGAAGTTGATCAGGGAAGGAGTTTTAGTGAACAAGATATTGAATCTGGCAGAAATGTTGCATTGATAGGGGCGCAACTGGCTAAAAAGTTATTCAATACCGGCGAAAAACCCATTCAAAAAGTGATAAGTATTGGAGGTGGGAAATATAAAGTCATTGGTATATTGAAAGAAAAGGGAAGTGGTTTTGGCAACAACAGCGATATGGTTTGTTTTATTCCCTACACCAACACCCGGAGTTATTTCTCGCGGCCCAATATGAATTTTGATATACAAATAAAAGTTGAACAACCGGAAATTATGGAAGCTGCGACAGGGCAGGCCGAATCCGTTTTTAGGATTGTGCGGGGATTGGATCCTTTGGATGAAACTGATTTTAATATTGAGAAAAGCGACAATCTGGTAAATATTCTTTTGGACAACATTAAAAATATTACTTTGGTTGCAACCATAATCGGTTTTATAACTTTATTCGGAGCTGCCATTGGTTTGATGAACATCATGCTGGTTTCTGTAACCGAGCGAACCCGTGAAATAGGCATACGAAAAGCCATTGGGGCAAAAAGCATCACCGTTCGGCAACAGTTCCTGATAGAAGCAGTGGTCATCGGGCAAATTGGCGGCGCACTCGGAATTGTTCTTGGAATATTTATTGGAAACATGGTGTCTGTTCTAATTGGAACTTCTTTTATTATTCCCTGGACGTGGATAATTCTGGGTGTTGTTTTATGTTTTGTAGTAGGAATTATTTCTGGTTATTACCCGGCGCAAAAAGCAGCCCGTCTTGATCCTATTGAATCCTTGCGATACGAATGATTTTTGTTGCAGATCGAAAATAAATCAATAAAAAAAGGCGTCGATATCGACGCCTTTATACATTATTATATAATAATATAGGAAAACAACTTATTTTTTGGAATCCATATATTCAATCAGTTCAACTACTTTGGTGGAATAACCCCACTCATTATCGTACCACGAAACTACCTTAACAAAATTGTCGTTCAAGCCGATTCCTGCACCGGCATCAAAAATTGAAGTTCGTGTATCGCCAACAAAATCGTTTGATACAACAGCATCTTCAGTATAGCCAAGTACACCTTTCAATTCACCTTCAGAAGCCTCCTTCATCGCTGCACAAACTTCTTCGTATGAAGCTCCTTTTTCCAGGCGCACAGTAAGATCGACAACCGATACATCCGGTGTTGGTACGCGAAATGCCATACCGGTAAGTTTTCCGTTTAGTTCAGGGATGACTTTTCCAACCGCCTTGGCAGCTCCGGTCGATGAGGGGATGATATTTTGCTGTGCACCACGTCCGCCGCGCCAGTCTTTTTTAGATGGTCCGTCAACTGTTTTTTGTGTTGCAGTTGTAGCATGTACAGTTGTCATCAAACCTTCTAAAATACCAAACTTGTCGTTTAGTACTTTGGCTATAGGCGCCAAACAATTGGTAGTACATGAAGCATTCGAGACAAAACTCATGTCGTTGGTGTACTTATCCTGGTTTACACCCATAACAAACATGGGAGTGTCGTCTTTCGACGGAGCAGACATTATTACTTTTTTAGCCCCCGCATCAATATGTGCCTGTGCTTTTTCTTTGGTCAGAAATAATCCGGTTGATTCAACAACATATTCTGCACCAACTTCATCCCACTTTAAATCAGCAGGATTCATTTCCGAAGTAACGCGAATAGGTTGTCCATTTACAACAAGGTTGTTTCCTTCAACAGAAACATCTCCTTTAAACCTTCCGTGCGTAGAGTCGTATCTCAACATATACGCGATATAATCGATGTCGATTAAGTCGTTGATTCCAACAATTTCGATATTTTCTTTTCCTATCGCAGCACGGAAAACCAAACGACCAATTCGACCGAAACCGTTAATACCTATTTTAATTTTTGACATGATTGTAAAATATTTAAATTATGAATTGAATTTTTTAGCGCTAACCTTACATCACGAGTCTATTCTGATTTTTAAAGCAATACAAAATAAATATTAAAATTTTACAGTATCAAGCAGATTTCGGAATTTCGAAAAGAAACCGTCCAACGTTAATGTTAATTTAAAAGTGATTAAATGCATTCAGGAATGAATATACAAGGGCTTTGGGGAGGCTGTAAAAAAATATTGAAATCTCAGGCGGCTAAATTTCCAATAGTCTTTTGTGAATGAGCATTTTGTCATTCATTTTCTGATATTGGGGATTCAGCAAATTAGAACAAACTTTGGTAATTCCACATGCTGCGGAATAATGTTTTCGCTATAGGCAGGACATTTGCAGGTTTTGCATGAACTTATTACAAAAAGGAGTACTAAAAGTACTGGTAATAATAACGACTTCAAATTCAATATTATCCTGATTAAGAATGAATATTTCAGATAGTTTTTGCGATTACGAATCATGTTATTTTGCTTCTTTTGAAAAAACATTCAATTCTTCATTTTATTGTATGATGAACTGAAAAAAAGATTGATTTGTTGTAATTATTTGAAAAATTAGAATTAAAATTGCACAAATTTACAATAAAATCAACCTTGAATTATAATGGTTTGATGATGTTAACAGTCGTTTGATAAATGAAATCAAATACCAAGTAAAAGCTATGATGAAAAGGTGATATTTTATACGACAATTCGCTTGTACATTGTTGATAATTTTTATACGTTTGTAGAGTTTTGTTCCAATTTGCAACGATGTAATAATCGAAAACAACGATTATAATATAATAATGTAAGATCAATCAATCAATTAAGTTCAATTTAAAAAAAATGCTATGAGAAAAACATTTACTCAGCTTATTAGTACAATGCTGTTAGGGATGTTGGTATTACTGACCCCTTATGGTTTACGGGCCCAAGAGACCCAGACAACGCTGGAAACCTCGGTGGAGGATGCCAGTGCTTGTTATAATGAATCCAATTCATACCAGGTTAAAGTCATGGTGCGTGATTTTGTAAAAATCAAGGCTTTAGATCTCTTGTTGGATTATGATGCGGCGGTTTTCGATTTTGAAGGCGCAACAGTGAACGAACCGAAATTGAGCGGTTTAACCGTTACACAAACAACTGACGGAACCCTTCGCTTTCAATGGACTTCTGGAACACCGGTGAATGTTAGCAATAACACAACTGTGAATATTGTTACATTGGAGTTCAGCATCGATAATTATCCCTACAACACGTTGTCTGATTATACATCAGACTTCCAGTGGGATGCTAGTAGTAGTTATTCATACGAAAGCGGTGGAGATGAAGTTTTTACCACTCAGTGGACTGATGGAAGTTTGAATGTTTCGGTACAGCCCGAACTTCAAAACATTGTTTTCACACCAGATGTCGCTGCCTGTTACAATAGTTATGTTGACGTAACTGTTGAACCGGATGGATATTTATATTCGTTTAACGGTAAATCATTCACCGATAATAACGTAGGGAATGGTGCTGAAGGCTTGAATACAGTGCAGCTTAAAGATAACAATGGTTGTATTTCTTTAGTAAATTCCTTTACTATTGATGCTCCTGATCCCGTTAATTTTGATATTATCAAGGAGGATGCGGTATGTAATGGTGGAAATGGAGAAATTCAGTTTTCCAATGTAAGCGGTGGAACCCCATCTTATGTATACATTGCTATACCTGAAGCTAAAATAGAAGAGGTGGCAATGGATGTTCTTGTAGGGAATAGTTCAAAGTTGGCAACGTATTCTTTTAATACAAATCAGTTGCTTCGTCCGGCAGGAACATATTATGTCGCTGTACAAGATGCTAATCAGTGTGTGGATTTGTTTGCAGATTTAGATATTGGAAGCGGTTGGGAACTTGTAACGATTGACGAACCAGCAGAAATAGGAGCTTCTGTATCCAACACAGCAGATGTAACCTGCCATAGCGGAGATGATGGTTCTGTAGAAGTTACTATGGGAACCGGCGGCACCCCGTTTAGTGGTGGATATTATACGGTTTCGCTGAACAACGGAACACCTGTTCATGTTGACGCAGGCGCAACACATACTTTCCAGGATTTAACTGCTGGATCTTATACAATTACTGTTAGGGATCAATCTTGTACCCAAACCCTCACAGCTCAGGTAACTGAACCTACAGGTGTGGCTTTTTCAATTGAGTATGACGATGTACCCTGTATTGAGTCACCGAATGGTAAAATAAGGGTTAAAGAAGTTTGGGCGCTTGACGGAAATCAAACTCCGGTTGCTGATTTGACCGGATATACTTTTGAAGTATTTGGTCCGAATGGAACAAGCGTTGGAACTGCAGCCGCTGATGGTGGCGAAGTAAGTCTGCTGGAACCGAATTATTACAGTGTTGTCTTGACTGATGCCAGCAGTTGTACCTATAGTTACAGCAATCCTGACGGAAGTGGAAACCGTGTGCCAATTATGTCACCGGAATTAATTCAGTTTGAAGTAGTAAAAACCGATGTTATTTGCAAAGGGTCGTCCACTGGTTCAATTAACGTAACAAACGTTTCGGGAGCAGCTAATTACGAATATAGCATTGACAATACCAATTGGCAACCGGAAACCACTTTCGCTGATTTGGCAGCAGGTTCATATTCGGTATATGTTAGAGATGCTGATGATATGCAAGCTTGCGTAATTTCTGAAAACGTGGAAATAGCAGAGCCGAATACTGAACTGAATTTAACCGTTGCCGATGTATCAGCGCCGAGCTGCGATGGTGGAAATGATGGAAACGCTTTTGCTTTTGCAGGAGGCGGCTGGGCATTTAAGGATGGCAATGGTGATCCATATTACGAATATTCGCTTGATGGATCGCCTTATTGGGTTACAAATCCCGTATTTGCTGTTACTGAAGGTGCTCATACTATAGAAGTAAGGGATTCAAAAGGATGTACAGTTTCAGCCGACTTTACAGTTGATAATGTCGAACCTATCGTCATTGTTCCTGCTGCAAATGAAAATCCAATGGAATGCTTCGGCGACAAAACAACAGTACAGATAGCTTTTACAACAGAATCAGTAGATTATGCTGACGGCGCCTATACGTATTATTACGCCATGTCTGAAAACATGAGTAACATGCAGGCATTCGTTCCAAGCCAACTTGCTACCGGAAGTGTCTCCGCAACTGAATTTGCAGCAGGTACTTATTATTTTGCTGTAAAAGATCCAAATGGATGTATGTCGGATGCAACAAAACTGGAAATTACTGAAGGCGATGAATTGGTATTATTGGATTGGAGCAAACAAAATGCTACCTGTGCATCGTTCTGGGATGGAAGCATTACCGTTGAAGTTACAGGCGGAACAGAATTTGATTCCAGTACCCGGTATAAATATGCAATAAAAAACAATCCGGATGTCTTTAACAACCCAAGTGCGGTAATCAATTGGCAGAATTTTACCAATGATGATCCGATGAATGACAGCACAGTGACAATCATGACTTTGAAAGGAACTTATTATGTTGCTGTTGCCGACAAGTGCGGTCAAATTGTAATTAGCGATGCTATCACTATTGAAGGGAACGATCCGATTGACATTAATGATGCTTCTATCGATATTCAGGCTGTTACTTGTTACGGGGATACAGACGGATATATTGATGCAACCGGTACTGTAGCCGGAGGGAGCGGAACATACTATTATACATTATACGAAGGTGGAACCAATGATGTGGTTGAGGGAACAGAGGAAAACCAAGCTTCAGGTTTGTTTGAGAATTTGCCTGCAGGAACATATTGGTTGGAGGTTACCGATGATACAGAACCAGTTGCTTGTCCTTCAGTGACAGCTACCGGATTAATCATCCCGACACCTGACGAATTGATGGTTGCTTTCGATAGTCTGTATGTAAGTTGCACCGGTCAGGAAGATGGAGAGCTTACGATCAATATAACTGGTGGTACTGGTGGTACTTACGGATTGAATGGAAGCGAAGCACTTTATGGTCAGGATGGTAAAAAATATCGCGTTGTTATTAATAACACCGATCCAAATGGCGTATCCTACGGTGAATATTATCTGGGTGATAATGTAAACGGAAAAACATTCCAGGTAGCAGCCGGTGATTACGAAGTCTATGTATACGATGCCAATGGCTGTAGCTTCGGACCTAAAGTTGTTTCTATCGAAGAACCCGTGTTATGGGATGTAACCATAACGACTTCGCAACCTTCTGATTGTGATCAAACAGATGGCACAATCGAAGTTACTGTAAACGATGGCGGATGGGACGGAATGGCCGTTCAATATAAATTGGATGACGGAAGCTGGCAATCCAGCAATATTTTCTCAACCGTAGGATTTGGAACACATAAAGTGTATGTGCAAAATGACCCGGCTGATGTAGCTGCTTCAACTGATCCGAGAATCCAAACATCAGAATGTGTTTATGAAGAAACGGTAACAATCAGCGAAGTTTCTCCATTTACCTATGATGTAGAAATCAAGGATGTAAGCTGCCACAATGGCGCCAATGGTCAATTTATCATTACCAATGTTGCAGGTGGGACACCTGGATATCAATTCCAACTCGTGAATTCAGAAAACCCAACGGTTAAAGCAGACATGTGGTTGCCAGTTGACGGATATGTAACTGAGTTTACTTTTGATACGTTGAAATATGGATTCCATACCCTCTATATCAGAGATAAGGCTGGATATACACTCTCAGCTTGTCAGGCTGCCGAATCCTGGGAAATTGCAGAACCAGACAGTCTGGAAATTACCCAGACAAAATGGTTGAACGATGTTACCTGTCCGGGTGGTGATGACGGCTCGTTCGAAATTATGGTTACAGGTGGTACTCCACCATACAAATATGCTGCTACTGAAACACATGTTGTTGGTACGCCGACTACTGAACATCCATACATTAATATGCCTGACGTGAACGATGCATCGTTGTGGCAGGATGATCCGGTATTTAATATGGAAGCTGGGACTTTCATCGCATGGGTGGTTGACGCTAATGGCTGTTGGATCGGTGGTGAAATTCGCCAGAATGGCCAAACAATCCCGAATCACCGGGTTGTGATTAGTGAACCGGATGAAATAACTGCTGATGTAGAAAAAATCATCGATGTTAAGTGCTATGGTTCCGAAGATGGTGAAATCATCCTGAACAATGTGATGGGTGGTAACGGAGCTCCGTTTACTTATGAAGTAACCGGAACAAGGTTCGATGGTGAAGCTGTTAATTATGTATTCGACGGAGTATATAACGGAGTAACCGATACACTGGATCTGGTTTATGCAAGCATGGATGATACATCAAGCTATGTAGGACCGGAAGATAAATACCAGGTATATGCTATTGACCAAAGCGGTTGCAAAAAACTGGTCGCTGAAGTAGTTGTCGATCAACCGGAAGAATTCATGATTGATCTGGTAACTGAAGAAGATGCATTTATTTGTGCAGGTGACTTGGCAGGGATATTGGATATTGTAACTGTTTCTGGTGGTGTAAGTCCATTCCAGTATCAGTTGTACAGAGATTCAGTTCTGGTTAGAAACTGGACTGCTAACACGTCGCACATTGTACAGGCCGGTCACAGCTATCAGGTTGTTGCAAAAGATGCAAACGGATGCGAAGCAAGTGCCGAAGTTACGATTCAGAGTCCTGTTAAAGTAACATTCACAATTCAGGATTTAACATGTGCAAATGCTGATAAAGCTTCTGCAAGAGTGATAGCACAAGGTACTCCGGATCGCATGTTTAGAGTTATTTACAAAGAATTGGAAAATGATATTCATATTGATACTGATACAACTGATTGGTTCGGGTCATCTGTTGATATCAGAGATGCATTCGTATTCGACAGCGAAAATGTAAATGACGTACATTATGCTATTATCGTTGAAGACGAACGTGGATGTAAATCAGTGATTGATACCGTTACATTCGACGCCAGTGCAGTTGCTGAATTAGAGCTTGTTGTTAATGAAGGCGAATTGAGCGAATGTACTCAGGATATTTCCCTCACAGTAGTTGGTGGTACCAAACCATATACTGTAATGGTTAACGATGACGTACTGACAGACATGAGTTATACATTACCAAGAGGTGAACACACCATTCGGGTAATGGACGCTCACGAATGTGAAGTTACCCAAACAATTAATGTTAGTGGTAATTATGTAACCCGTGATACTACTATCAATACATACATTGGTGAAAAAACAGCATTTGTTGATACCGAAGCCGGAATCGACACCATGTTTGCTGAAGGTTCTTATACTTTCGATTATTCTTATGGTGAAAACAATTGCGTCAGAACGCTGAATGTTGAAGTAGTAGCGATCCCAAGGTCATTGACTATTGCCGAAGTACAGGGTGACGGAGACGAATCTCCATGGTTAGGTACTATCGTTGAAGTTAAAGGTACTGTAACCGGTGTTTCAGAAGGTGAAGGATTCTTTATGCAGGATGCAAACGCAGCATGGAGCGGTATCTGGGTAGCATGGAATGAAACAGGTGATCTTGCAATAGGTGACGGTATAACTGTTCAGGGTGAAGTAAACGAAATAGCAGATGTTACTACAATCACTCCATCTGATGTTACCGAAGGTACAGCAGACTTAACTGTTGAAGCCGTTGTTCTTACTTCTCCGCTGGATGTTAAGGCAGAAATGTATGAAAGCGTTGTTGTTCAGGTTCCTGGTGCACGTGCATCGGCAATTGATTCAACTACCGGTGAATGGACTATATATTATGAACCTATTGAAAGTGCAACCGTAAATGACTTGCTTTACGCATCAAGTCCTGTTGAAGGAGACTTCTACAACGTGACTGGTATTGTAAATGCAAGGTTGGATGCATTCAAATTGGAACCGAGAATGGCAGAAGATGTTGTTGATGTTACTGACACACCGGCTGATTTTATACCGGCAGTAGAATTCAACGTATATCCGAATCCGTTCAACGATAGGATAAACATCAAAAACGCTGATAAACTGACAAGAGTAATTATTAGAAATATTGCTGGTCAGAGCGTTATTGACGTAGAATATCCAAGCAATGAAATCCGTACTGCTAATCTGGTAAGTGGTGTTTACGTGGTAAGTATGTATACTAAAAACGGAATCGCCAAAACAGAAAGGATTGTTAAAAGGTAATACCGAATTGATTGATTAAAAAGGGGAAGCGTTTTGCTTCCCTTTTTTTATTGTGTAAAATCTCGACTATGGAACTATTAAGCAATCATGTTACTATACGAAAGTTCAAAGATAAACCTGTAGATACAGCTATATTGGAAAGCATCATATATTCGGGAACACGAGCGTCAACAACTGGAAATATGCAGTTGTACAGCGTAATTATTTCGCAGCAGAAAGAGAAACTTGAAAAATTGATTCCGTTGCACTTCAACCAAACTGCTGCTAAAACTGCCCCTGTATTGTTAACTTTTGTGGCAGATTTCAACCGGTTTTCAAAGTGGTGTGCGTTAAGAAGCGCAAAACCTGAGTATTCAAATTTCTTGTCGTTTTTTAATGCGGCCATCGATGCTTTGATTGTGGCTCAGAACGTTTGTATCGCAGCAGAAAACTATGGCCTGGGTATTTGTTATTTGGGAACTACAACGTACAATCCGGGAGAAATTACAGCGGTGCTAGAGCTTCCTCGCCTGACTTTTCCAGTTACCACAATTGCCATCGGTTATCCAGATGAAAACCCCGAACAAACAGATCGTATTCCACTTCGGGGAATTATCCATTATGAAAAGTACGACGATTATTCGGAAGGGAATATTAATAGTCTGTATTCTGTAAAAGAAAACCTGGAATCTTCGAGGGAATTCATTAAGGAAAACAATAAAGAAACACTGGCACAGGTTTTTACGGATATCCGATACAAAAAAGAGGATAATCTATTTTTTACGGGGAAAATGCTAAAAGTGTTGCGGGAACAAGGGTTTCTTGATGTTTAATCAACCAGCAAGAAAATCATTGATATAACGGGCAAATTCCTGCCGGTATAAGCTCCCAATCGGTAATTTATTCTTGTTGATTAATACCATGTTCCCTTCAACCAGCGTTATTTTATCAACACAAATGATGAAAGATTTGTGTATTCTTAGAAATTGGTTTTTAGGCAGAAGTTCCATTATTTTTTTCATGGACAGATTTGTGATAATTTTTTGATCTTTCAGATGAACCTGGATGTAGTCGCCAAGACCTTCAATATAATAGATGTCAGAAAAAGCAATTTTGAAAGTTTTTTTGTTCGATTTCAGAAATAAAAAATCCTTTTTGTCGTCGTTGGCAGGTTCCGCTGTTTTTGCTGATTTTTTTAACTGGAGTAGTTCATGGGCTTTAAAATAGGCTGTACAAAACCTTTCGAATGAAAAAGGTTTCTTCAGATAATCAATTGCATTTAATTCATAGCCCTCGAGGGCATATTCGGAATAGGCGGTTGTAAAAATAACAAGCGGCGGCTCTTTTAACGATCGCAGAAATGAAGTACCTGATAATTTGGGCATGTTGATATCCAGAAAGATTAAATCCACCTGCTTTTCCAAAATTGTTTTATGCGCGCAGATAGCATCGCTGCATGTACCTGTAATTACAAGGTCTGGTAATTTTAATGCATACTGTTGTATTACATTTTGTGCGAGAGGTTCGTCGTCGACAATCAATGCATTAACTTTCATTTTACAAGATTTTTAATTGCAGGTTTATCGAAAATACGTGTTTCTTTTTTAATATCTTCAACTCATAACCATTGTTTTTGTATAAATATTCAAGGCGTTGTTTTACATTCCGGATACCGATTCCCGAATTTTTTCTGTTTTCGTTTACAGAATCTTCATAATTATTTTCCACCTGAAATAAAATAAATCCTTTTTGCCGGAAATCGAAGTGAATGTGAATGAAATCCGGATTGTCGCTTCCCGGTAAACCATGCTTAAAAGCATTATCGATAAAAGGTTCAAAAAGCAGTGGCGCAATTTTACCAGATGGAACAGAACCTAAAACATCATATTTTATTTCTACACTGTCCGAAGTTCTTATTTGTTGCAGAGCAATAAAATTATTTACGAATTCAATTTCTTTTTCTAATGGTATAAAATTCTCCCTTGATTCATAAATAATGTGACGCATCAAGTCTGATAATCTTAATATCAGGTCGGGAACTTTATCTGATTTAATGAGTGCGAGGGAATAAATATTATTCAATGAATTGAACAGGAAATGTGGGTTTAACTGTCCTTTCAGCGTTTTCAATTCTGCTTCAAGTTTTTGTTGTTCAACACGCGCGATTTTCAGGTTTAAGTCCTGAAGCGTCAGCCAGTCGTTAATAAATTTAAGAAATGAAGTTACGGCGACATATGTTAAACTGGCAAAAAAGAAAGCAGAATGCAAATTCGGATTAAATGCCTCGAACCTTTCACCAAAGTCAAAAATTCCCCTGAGCGGAAATATAAAAAGCAGTTGGATAAAAAGAGCGCACACGCTGAGTAAAACAATAAGCCAAAAAATGTAAAAAATATAATTTTTCTGTTTAAGGAAGTGCGGAATTAGCACATAAAGATTCACATAAACGCCCAGGGCAAAGCCAGTATTCGTAAAAATCGCCTTGGAGAGAACCTCAAGATCAAGGTGAACGCGCTGCTCATTATAGTAGAAAAAGAAAAGCAGGATCGTGACACTTCCCAGCCAAAAAGCAACGTGCCCAAATATTTTCAAATAATGATATGGTGTTTGTTTTGGCATTTATATCCGGTCGCGTTTTTTTATCAGTTTTTTGAAATAGTAAAGCAGCGGGTTCGTATATTTTAAATTTTTCCAGGGCCGGCTGGAATGAGGCAAATGCAGCACTTCAACACCTTTGGCCAAATAATTTATAAATCCTGTTTTTTTTGCCTGTCTGCTTATAAATACATCATACCAGTCCTTTTTTTGCGATAACTCTTCGAAATTGAAAGTTTTCAGGAATTTCTCGGAAATTAACGTACAACAGAAACTTAAACTATGTGATGTACTTACCGTTTCAGTACTTTTCTTTTTTTCAAAAGTATACGGAAAGTTGTAATTACCTTCAGCATCGGTGGTGATAGCGCCGACCAAAGCCGGATTTTTTGCGGAGGTTTTAATTTTGAGCAACTGGCTGATTGTATCAGGTTTTACAATCACATCGGATTCGACGATAACCAACGGAATTTTTTTATTTACGGCCATTTTTTGCGCCATTTCCAAAACGAGCTTGTAATTGGGCGAAGGAGTGGAAGTTACATTGTCGAGGTGTATCAAATTAAACCCGTATTTCATTTGCGCCTGCTCCAAAAAACTCCTTGTTTCAGGCTGGCTGAAGTCATCAAAAATATAATAATCGATATCAACATTTGACTGATGAACGGCTTCAATGGTTTTTTTTGTGGTTTCAACCGAATCTTTGACCGGTGTAATAACAATTGCTTTTGACATTTTTAATTTCTTGCGCTACAAATTTAGCACAAATAATCAGTCGTTTTCATTCTTGTTAAAATCACGTGAAAATGCCTGTGCTGTTGGCATTACAAGTACATCATCTATGTTAACATGTGGAGGACGGTCCAACACAAACAGAATAGTATCAGCAATATCTTCGGCATAAAGCGGCGTAAATCCTTTGTATACTCCTTCAGCACGCTCTTTATCTCCTTTAAAACGAACCACCGAAAACTCTGTATCCACTGCGCCCGGACAAACTGAGCTGACTTTTATTCCGTACTTTAACAGGTCGAGGCGCATTCCTTTTGTTAGCGACTGAACAGCGTGTTTTGTGGCACAATAAACATTTCCCAATGGATAAGTTTCTTTTCCTGCAACCGACGAAATATTAACAATATGGCCTGCCCCACGTCTTACCATTCCCGGTGATATTACCCGGGTAACGTAGAGCAAGCCTTTAATATTGGTGTCGATCATTTGTTCCCAATCGTCGGTATCACCATCCTGAATTGCGCTCAACCCGGCAGCAAGTCCTGCATTATTTATAAGAACAGCAATATTTTGCCATTCAGAAGGAATGTTATTGAGTGCATTTTCTGTCTGGTTCAAATCTCTGACATCAAAATTCAGAATGAGAACTTTAGCTGGAAAATTGCTTTCAATCCTGTCTTTCAAATTTTCCAGCCGCTCTTTTCTGCGCCCCGTTAAAATAAGGTTAAAACTATTTTTCGCCAATAATAAAGCTGTCGCTTCTCCTATTCCGGATGTGGCCCCGGTAATCAATGCAATTTTTTTCATTTCAGATACATTTTTTTATTGATGAATTCATACTTATCTGCCTGAATCAACGATTATTTTTACAAATCTTTGCCTTTGGAACAACACTTTTTATTTAAACAAACGGCATAAATAACCATGTTCATTGTTCTTATTGAGTGTTGACGATTTTTGCCCGAAATTAAAAAAAACATCAATTTTTATGGAAAAATAAAGGACTTAATTACCTTTGCTATTGCTCTAAACGAAAATAGGACAAATATGAATGATACACTCGAAAAGGAACAGGAATTGACGATAGACTCTATTCCGGAACCGGAAAATATTGAAGATGTTATTTATTCGCTGATGGTAAATCCAAACCTGTCGAGTATTAACTATTTTAATGATTTTGGTGAAAATTACATTTCACCCGATTCTATTGGCGACAGCGAAACCGATGAAAGCGGGTTGTTTGATATCGACTCAAACGGATCGAGTATGGCTATCAGTACACACGCTTTTCATCATCATTTACAGAATGATCCGCAAAAAGCTACTGAAATATTGATTTCAAGGGCAGTACGAAAAATGTATTGCATGGGAGCCACGCCAATAGCTGTAAGCGCCTTTTTATATCATATCGATTTTGCCGATCCAAATGGTCATTATATCTCTTCGGGCGCCAAAAAAGGACTGGAAAATGCAGCGAAGAAATTCAACTTAAAAATTTCTGATAAGAAAATCAGGTTTGATCACTTTTCAGGTCATGGTCCGGTGCCGCCTACCATTATAATCAGTATGGTAGCAATGGTTGAGAATAAAGACAGGCTGAAAACCCATTCTTTCAAACAAAAAGGCAACAACCTTTTTTTGATTGGCCAACCGGCGGAAGATATCGGTTCTTCTGAATACCTCGAGTTTTATCACGGTATCACCGATTCACCTTTACCTTATTTCGATATTAACGACGAGTTGAAAGCCCAGTCGGCATTAAATAAATTACACAATCTCGACATCATTAAAAGCGCCAGCCCAATTGGGAAAGGTGGCTTGTTTTTTACATTGCTGCGAGCTGCGATTCCGAGCAATTTAGGTTTCGATATTACAACCATTGCTGAATGCCGTGTTGATTCTTTTTTATTTGGCGAGGCGATGGGACGTATTATTGTGGAAGTGGAGCCGGATCGGGAAGACGAGTTTGTGGATGCCATGACAGAATTGAAAGTTAACTTTTTTACTCTGGGGCACATTACCAAAGGTGAAATCAGGATCGACGACAAATCACTGGGTTATGTCGATAAAATGACTGCAGGAGTTTAATGGCAGCTCTTCCGTATAAAAATTCATCACGAAGCAAAAAAGACCAGGTAGAGGAAATGTTTGATAACATTTCCTCTAAATATGATCTGCTCAACCATCTGCTTTCTATAAACATCGATAAAGTTTGGAGAAAACGGGCAGTGAATCGGCTGTCAAAGTTTAAGCCGGGAACTATTCTGGATATTGCAACCGGAACCGGCGATTTTGCCGTTGCAGTTTCCAAAATCAATCCCCGGCAAATTACCGGCATCGACATTTCTGAAGGAATGCTCAACATAGCACGGAAGAAAATTCAAAAAAAAGGGCTCACTCACCTGATTAAAGTATTAAAAGCTGATTCGGAAAATTTGCCGTTTGAGAATGCTGCCTTCGATGCTGCGGTGGTAGGATTTGGCGTCCGGAATTTTGAAAACCTTGAAAAAGGCATTTCAGAAATTTTCAGGGTTCTAAAACCCGGCGGAATTTTTATTGTTCTTGAATTTTCAAAACCCGTGAAAGCACCTTTCAAACAATTGTACAATTTTTATTTTACAAATTTGTTGCCTCTGGTTGGCCGGTTTATTTCGAAAGATAAAAGCGCGTATCATTACCTGCCGGAATCAGTAGGGGAGTTTCCCGATGGACAGGATTTTATAAATGTATTGCAAAAAGCAGGCTTCGGAAAACCGGCATGGCACCCGCAAACGTTTGGTATTGCTTCTGTTTATGAAGTACAAAAACCTGAAATTTAATGCCCGATACAATAAAAGACCAAATATTTGGTTTGAGAATAGAACAGCATAAAATAGCCAGGTGAAAAAACTGATTTTAGCCATATTAATTCTTCTTACAACTTTAAATACATTTGCGCAAAGCCAGAAGGTGAACTACCTGACCACCTTCGACGAAAAGTTTATTCATTTTGGCTTTACCCTGGGACTTAATACGCTCGATTTCGAAACTACTTATTATAATCCCATCGGAACAAATCCGGATTTTGCACCGGGAAACTGGCAATTAGATACAAAGCAAATAAACAATTCCGATTTTGTTAGAGCTGATGTTGCACAACTTATTCCCGGGTTTACTGTGGCAATAGTGAGCAGCATGCGTATGACGCGCCATTTGGATTTGCGGTTTCTTCCCGGACTGTCGTTTGGTGAGCGAAAACTGACATATAATATTCCGGTATGGGAATCCGACTACTACGAGCCGTTGCAGTATTATTCCATAAAATCGACCTTCCTCGATTTTCCGCTGCTTATCAAATACAAAGCTAACCGGATTAATAACGATCGTCCGTACATCGTTTTTGGCGGCGCTTTCCGGCAAGATATTTCACGAACAGGGAAAGAAGATTTAGTTCAGTTAACACATGGGGGATTTTATGCTGAATTTGGAGTGGGCTGGGATCATTATTTTCCATTTTTCAGGTTTTCGACGGAGTTGAAAATGAGCCTGGGATTGAACAACCAACTGGGAGATTCACCCGGGCCAAACCAACGGCAGTATTATTCTCAGGCCATAAAAAGTCTGAAATCAAACATTTTTACACTCTGCTTTCATTTCGAATAAGCAATCATTTTAAGCATGTTGCCTCCTGAATTCTGCGCAAATTATTCCTGCAGCAACTGCAACATTCAACGATTCCGCTCCTGAAAATTTTTGAATCATCCGCGGAATGCTTATTTTTTGAGTTATGAATTTCTCTGTTTCTTTTCTGATTCCTTTGCCTTCGTTGCCCAATACAAAAAGTGCGGCTTTCGGAAAATGATTTGAAAAAATGTTGCTTCCTTCCGGGAACGTACCTAAAAGCGGAATGGCAAATTTTGATAATTTTTCTGCCAACGGCTCCATCTCAGTATAAACACAGGAAACGCGGCAAAAAGAACCCATTGTTGCCTGAATAACCTTTGGATTATAGAAGTCAGCCGTATCAGTCGAACAAAAAACAGTATCAATGCCAAACCAATCGCAGGTGCGGATGATTGTACCTAAATTACCGGGATCCTGAATTCCGTCGAGATACAACGCAACGTCGGTTAAGTTGAAAATAATATTGCCTTCTGAAGGAATTTCGCACAAGGCAATGCAGTTTTGCGGATGTTGCTGTAAACTCACTTTTTTTATTTCAGAAGAACTGACCGGTATTACCTCGCCGGCTGCATCTGCATTTTCTCTGAAATTTTCCAGAAAAGTTTCATTTGCAAAAAGTTTTCTGGTTATATACCTGGACTTTAAAACTTCCAAAACACTTTTATCTCCTTCCACCAGAAACAATTTTTCTTTTTGCCTGTACTTTTTAATGGAAAGCGAATTAATAAGTTTTACTGTACTTTTACTTATCATTGCATTTCGTAATAAAAGTGCTAAAGTAGCGGTTTCTAAATTAAACGCTTCATTATTTTTGTCGAAATAAAATCAAACAACTTGAGCAGGATTAACGCTTTAAAATGCAAACGAACAGGAGTCGCAATAACATTAGTTGCGGTACTTTTTCTTATTTCCTGCTCACCGGTAAAGTTTGTACCGAATGATAAATACCTTTTAAATGACGTGGAGATAGAAGTCGATAATCAGAAAATTAACAAGGAAGAAGCAAAATCTCATATCAGACAAAAGGAAAATTACAAGATTCTGGGATTTGCAAAATTTCATCTGTGGCTTTACAACCTCTCTTCAAAGAAAAAACCGGATGGATGGCTAAAACGTATTGGCGAATCTCCGCAAATTTACGATGAAGGTTTAACCTACCAATCGGAACAGCAACTGGAACAATATCTCGATAATAAAGGCTATTTCAGGGCCGATGTAAATGCCCGGGTAAAACTAAACGAAAAAAAGCAGAAAGCGGACGTTACCTATCAAATTGAAACCGGGGAACGATATACAATTCGAAGAATTAATTATCACATTCGGGATTCGGTGTTGCGGAATCTATTTTTCAGTGATTCGGTACAGACCTCCATTCAACCTGGTACGCCTTTCGACTATGATATCCTTGAAAAACAGCGCGGGAATATTGTAGATATGTTCAGAAACAACGGTTACTATTTTTTTTCGAAGGATGATGTTCGTTACCTTGCCGACAGCACCCGTTACAACAAACAGATTGTACTCGATTTGTTTATCGGGAACAGTGCTGCTGCTCAAACTGATTCGATTAAAACATACAAGCCTTATTACCTGAATAACTTTTACATTTCCATATTACCCGGAACAGCGCCAATTGTAGCCGAACAATTTGGCATCAACAATTTCGCCGATACATTAACGTGGGATAGTTTTACGTTGTACAGCAGCAGTCAGGTAGTTTACAGGCCCAGTCTTTTTAAACGTCTGATGCGCATGGAGAGCGATTCACTGTACCGGCAGAAAGATGCCCGGAAAACGTTTAATGCGTTTAACCGCTTGCGGCAGTTCCGTTTCATCGACATAGAATTTGGAAATCCCGCAGAATTGAAAGACACCAATTTACTGGATTGCTACATCAGGCTGGCGCCGCTGAATAAACAGGCCATCTCATTCGATTTGGAGGGTACCAATTCGTCCGGGAATTTAGGTGTTGCAGGAAATGTAAGCTACAAACACCTAAACCTGTTTCACGGTGCCGAATTGTTTCAAGTCAATTTCAAAGGGGCAATGGAAAGGCAGCATCGTGTGGTGAATGATATTTCGGAATATTTTAATACACGGGAATTCGGCGTCGAGTCGAATCTTACATTGCCAAAACTAATAGGACCGCTGGCTGTAGTGAATGCTTTTTACGAATTTTTGCCAAAAACTGTTATATCAGCAGGTTATAACTTTCAACGCCGGCCGGAATATACCAGAACCATCTCGAATGTTAAATTCGGATATAATTGGATGACTTCGGAACGAACGAAACATACCTGGAATCTGGTTGATTTTAACATGGTTAACCTATATAGTTTCGATCCGCAATTCATTGATTTAATTAAAGATTTATACATCAAAAGCAGTTTTACGGATCACCTGATTTTAGCAACAAATTATTCGTTGGTATATAATACGCAGGATGCAGCCGTCAAAAAAAACTACACCTATTGGCGGTTTAATGTTGAGTCGGCGGGAAACCTGCTCTATCTCCTCTCATCCGTCACAAATCAAACCAAAGTTCAGGTAGTTGACACTGTTGGTCTGGGGATGTCCGAATACTATCGTCTTTTGAACACAAGGTTTGCACAGTACATAAAAACCGATCTGGAGTTCAGGTATGGTTACATCATCGACAAATACAATGCGTTGGTTGGACGAACATTCGTGGGTGTGGGATATCCCTATGGAAATTTCGATGTTCTGCCTTTCGAAAAGAAATATTTTACCGGCGGAGCAAACGGAATCCGGGCCTGGCAGGTTCGATCGCTGGGGCCTGGTACCTACAAAGCGCCTGGCGATGCTTACCCAAACCAAACATCGGATATTAAACTGGAAGCAAATTTAGAATATCGGTTCCGACTGATTTCTTTCCTTGAGAGCGCTTTGTTTGTCGATGTCGGGAATATCTGGGCGATCAATGAAAAAGACAATCGCCCCGGGGCGCAGTTTAAATTTGGTAAATTTTACAAACAATTTGCTCTGGGGACGGGTACCGGCTTTCGCTTCGATTTTAATTATTTTATTTTCCGGCTCGATTTGGGATTGAAATTGCGCGAGCCTGCAGATAATTTTAGCGAAGGCTGGATCATTGGCAACCGTTCTTACACGGGCGACGATTTCAACATCACTTTTGCTATTGGTTATCCCTTTTAATTTGTGGTACTTTTCCTGGCCACTTTTATTCAGATAAAATTTATTTTTGCATTTTTACCTTCAATTTGATAAAAAACTTTTCTTAACAGTAACAATTTAATAACCGCTCGAAAATGACAGTTCTGCCTGACAACACCCGCGATTCCTTCGGTTCGAAATTTGGAGTAATAGCCGCTACTGCCGGTTCTGCCATAGGACTGGGAAATATTTGGCGATTTCCCTATGTAGCTGGTGAAAATGGCGGTGCTGCCTTTATCATTATTTACCTCGGTTTTATTTTGGCCATTGGAATTCCTGTAATGTTATCAGAATTCATCATTGGCAGAAGTGCCCAGAAAAATGTTTTCGGCTCGTTTCGGTTACTGGCACCCAACCGGCCATGGTATTTAATTGGATTGATGGGGGTAGCTGCGGCATTCATGATTCTGGCATTTTATACAGCGGTTGCAGGATGGACACTGGAATACATTTATCAATCGCTTGTAAATGGTTTCAGCGGCAAAACACCCGGGGAACTTAGCAATATGTATTCCGGATTTATTGGAGGAAGCTGGCGTCCGCTGATGTGGTTTTTTGTTTTTATGGGGCTTACTGCGGCCATAATTGTTTCAGGCGTGCAAAAAGGAATTGAACGATATACCAAGGTTCTTATGCCCTTGTTGTTTGTCCTGCTTTTGGTGCTGGTTGTACGATCGGTGACGCTGCCAGGTGCCGGAAAAGGTATTGTTTTTTTATTTCATCCCGATTTTAGCAAAATAACTGCTTCTACTATTCTGGAAGCGCTCGGACAGGCATTTTTTTCGCTGAGCATTGGTATGGGTACTTTAATTACATACGGTTCCTACATTCAAAAAGATAACAACCTGGGAAATACAGCGTTTTCTGTGGCAATTGCAGATACTTTTATTGCGGTAATGGCTGGCCTCGCAATTTTTCCAGCGGTGTTTGCATTCAATATTGAACCGGGTTCCGGTGAAGGATTGGTTTATATAACGCTGCCCAATATTTTTGAACAAATGCCTGGCGGATATATTTTTTCATTGATGTTTTTCATTCTTCTTGGAGTTGCTGCGCTTACTTCTACTATTTCCGTACTTGAAGTTATTGTAGCCTTTTTTGTGGAAGAACTGAAATTGAAAAGAACGGCCGCGACCTGGATAGCAACCGCATCGGTTTCAGTATTAGGAGTAATGTGCGTTTTGTCGACAAGTTCAATGGCTGATGTTCAGATTTTTGGATTTACAATTTTCGGATTGCTAAATTTTACGTCGGCAAATATACTGTTGCCGCTGGGTGGCTTTTTCATCGTAATTTTTGTTGCCTGGTTTCTTGGTCGAAATAAAGCAAAAGCTGAATTATCTAATGAAGGTTCCTTGAAAGTGAGGTTGTTGCCATTATTTATGTTTATCATTAAATTTGTTGCTCCATTGGCTATTGCATTTATCTTCCTTCAAGGGGTTGGTCTAATCAATCTGGGTTAGTATCTTAGGAAACCGGATTATGAAGAAACAGATAGGAAACTGGCTTAAAAATTATATGAATTTTTCGAAAAGCGACAGGAATGCGATTCTGATTCTCAGTGCGTTAATATTTCTGGTCTGGATATCCATACTTTTTGTAGATAAAACGGAAACCATTGGTGAAGGCACCGATTTTTCAGCCGTTAAAGTGGCGATTGAAGAGTGGGAAAATGATCGTACTGAAATAGCAGAACGACGGATATTCTTCAATTTTAATCCAAATACCATCAGTCCCGAACTTCTCGATTCGCTGTCAATCCCAAAATTTTTAAAAGAAAATATCGTGAAATATCGCAACGCTGGCGGAATATTTAAATCACCGGCAGATGTAGCTAAAATTTATGGGATGAATGACAGTATTTTTAGTAGTATCAAAAACTATATTGAGATTCCAAACAAACAGGTAACAGGAGATAAGGATAACTTAAAACAAAAAGAACAAACCGTCCTTTCTGGTTTTTTTGATCCAAACCAGAGTGGTTACAGCAAATTAAAGGAATTTGGTTTTTCAGAATTTCAGGCCAAAAATCTGGTTAAATATCGCGAAAATGGTGGAGTATTTTGTCAACCTTCTGATTTAATAAAAATTTATGGCATCGATTCCTTTTTTTATACAAGATTGAAAGATCACATCCGCATCGACAAAGCGAAAGTATCATCTACTGCGAAATCTGTGGAGCCGGTTGTCAGAATTGAATTGAATACGGCCGACTCAATTAATTTGGTGAGTTTAAGTGGAATAGGACCTGTTTTTGCCTCTCGGATCATTAAATACCGGCAGTTGCTGGGCGGCTTTTATTCAAAAAAGCAGTTGCTCGAAGTGTATAATTTTCCTGTTGAAACGTATAACAATATCAATGAGGAAATATATGTCGATACAACAAAAGTGAATCAAATTCGGATTAATTTTACGGAAATCGGCGAGCTTATGCGCCACCCGTACATTAAACCAAACATAGCCAGGGCAATAGTCAGTTATCGTGAAAATAACGGGTCGTTTATTTCGGTTCAGCAGCTTTCAGAAAAGGGTTTGATAGACGAAACAGCCTTTAAATTATTAAGGCCGTATCTGAGTTGTCGTTAAAAATATTTAAATGGAAATATCCTTTAGGAATTATTATTTTTTTCCTTTAAATTTGATTAGCTATGAATAATTTCTAAATTTGCGCCTCAATTTTTAAATCCGATTAAAAGATGATAGTAATTCCGGTGAAAGAGGGCGAAAATATCGAAAGGGCGCTCAAGAGGTTCAAAAGAAAGTTTGAAAAGACGGGAGTGATTAAAGAGTTGCGTGAACGTCAGAAATTTACAAAGCCGTCTGTTAAAAGAAGGGAAGAGTTAAAAAAAGCTGCATATATCGAAAAACTGCAGCGTCAGGAAGACTAAAACTCATTAGTGGTTCCTGAAATTTGTCGAAAATGCGAATGAAGCATCAGGAATCGTTTATCAAATACATGAAGTATGAGAAGAGATTTTCTTCCCATACTTTAATTGCATATCAAAAAGACCTCGATCAATTTGTTCAGTTTTGTACAGATATGGTCGGGGAATTTGATGTTAATAGAGTTGGTTCAAAATTGGTACGTGACTGGATTGTATCGCTGATGGAACAACAACTAAAGCCGCGTTCTGTAAACCGTAAAATTTCCACAGTAAAAGCTTTCTTTAAATATCTCATGAAAGAACAAATTGTGGATTTAAATCCGGCAACGAACCTGCCACTTCCTAAAATCCGACAAAAACTACCCTATTTTCTTGATGAAAAAAATTTAAACCATCTGCTTGACGATGGTTTGTTTGCCGACGATTTTAGAGGTATCCGCGATAAATTAATTATTTCGTTGCTTTATGGAACAGGTATACGTTTGGCCGAGTTAAAAAATCTGAAAGACCGTGATTTCAATACAAAAGAATACCTGATTAAAGTTTTTGGAAAGCGGCAGAAGGAAAGAATTATACCTTACCCGCGCGAAATAAATCAAATACTGTTTCAGTACCTGGAATCAAGGAGCAAAACAATTGGCATTGCCAATGGTTTTCTTTTGGTTACAGAAAAAGGAAAACCTGTTTACGAAAAGTTAATTTACCGGGTGGTTACAAATAATCTCGCAAAAGTAACGTCGCTTGATAAAAAAAGTCCGCACGTATTACGGCATACTTATGCCACACATCTTTTAAATAAAGGCGCCGACTTAAATGCTGTTAAAGAATTATTAGGGCATGCCAATCTGGGAGCAACACAAATTTATACACACACGACTTTCGAAAAGCTACATGATATTTATAAACAAGCCCATCCACGGGGCTAAAAAAGTGTTACTATGGAAATAAAAATTAATTCGGTACATTTTACAGCTGACAAAAAGCTGGTAAATTTCGTTCAAAAGAAAGTGAACAAACTTGATACTTTTTTCGATGGTATCATCAATTCTGAGGTAACATTAAAAGTTTTAAAACCTGAAGCAGCAAATAATAAAGTTGCTGAAATAAAGTTGTCGATTCCCGCTAATGGATATCTTTTTGCAAAAAAACAAGCAGATACTTTTGAAGAGGCAACGGATTTGGCCGCCGACGCTCTTAAGAAACAAATCGATAAATACAAGCAAAAACTAAAGAATAAATAACCGGAAAATTTGTTGCCTTTGTTTAGATTTTTAAAATAATATTTTTACATTTGCACACCCTTTTTAGGGGCGTTCCGGAAACAACTGACAATAAAGTACTTTGCAGGCAAATACTGGGTTTCGGAGTAAATTTTCAACTTTATCCTAAAGCAATAAAGTTGTTAAAAAGTTTTGCCGGCAGATTTTTTTTTGGAGGTTGTTTGTATAAATTTTGTAGTTTTGCACGGCATTTTTGCTAGGATAATGATTGCGGGAGTAGCTCAGTCGATAGAGCATTAGCCTTCCAAGCTAAGGGTCGCGGGTTTGAATCCCGTCTCCCGCTCATTTATGAGATTAGAGTTTTAAGAATACCTTTTAGCTCTTATCTCTTTATGTATTAATGCCGGAGTAGCTCAGGGGTAGAGCGCATCCTTGGTAAGGATGAGGTCACGAGTTCAATTCTCGTCTTCGGCTCAATTGATTTAAAAATAATTAAAAATTGCAGTTATGGCTAAAGAAACATTTAAAAGGGATAAGGAACATGTCAATATCGGTACAATTGGCCACGTTGATCATGGTAAAACTACCCTAACCGCCGCCATCACTATGGTTTTGGCGAAAAGAGGTCTTTCTGAAATCAAATCTTTCGATTCAATCGATAATGCTCCGGAAGAAAAAGAAAGGGGTATTACCATTAACACCGCTCACGTTGAGTATCAAACTGAAAAACGTCACTATGCTCACGTTGACTGTCCTGGTCACGCCGACTACGTAAAAAACATGGTAACTGGTGCTGCCCAAATGGACGGAGCTATTATAGTGGTAGCTGCAACTGATGGCCCGATGCCACAAACCCGTGAACATATCCTTTTGGCGCGGCAGGTAAATGTCCCGAAACTGGTTGTCTTCATGAATAAAGTTGACATGGTTGAGGATGAAGAATTACTCGAATTGGTTGAAATGGAAATCCGGGAATTACTGGAATTTTATGAATTCGACGGTGACAATACGCCTGTTATTCAAGGTTCGGCCCTCGGTGCAATGAATGGCGAACCGCAGTGGGAAGAAAAAATTATGGAATTGATGGATGCTGTCGATACCTGGATTCCTGTTCCTCCGCGTGATAAAGACAAGCCATTCCTGATGCCGGTTGAAGATGTTTTTTCAATTACCGGCCGTGGTACAGTGGCAACAGGTCGTATCGAAACTGGTGTAGTACACACTGGCGACGAACTCCAGTTAATTGGCTTAGGTGCCGAAGGTCGTAAAACAGTTTGTACGGGTGTAGAAATGTTCCGGAAAATCCTTGACGATGGTCAGGCTGGCGATAATGTCGGTTTATTGCTGCGCGGTGTTGATAAAAAAGAAATCAAACGTGGACAAATTTTGGCAAAACCCGGTTCAATTACCCCTCACACGAAATTTAAAGCTGAGGTGTATGTGTTGAAAAAAGAAGAAGGTGGCCGGCATACTCCGTTCCACAACAAATATCGTCCTCAGTTCTATTTGCGTACGTTGGACGTAACCGGCGAAATTCATTTGGAAGAAGGCCGCGAAATGGTTATGCCTGGCGATAACGTAACAATTGAGGTAGAATTGATTTACCCGGTAGCATTAAATATTGGTCTGCGTTTCGCAATCCGTGAAGGTGGACGTACCGTTGGTGCTGGCCAGGTGACCGAAATAATCGAATAATAAACAAGAAAGAATCAAGTTGCAATACAAGCAAGTCCCGGGGGATTTTTCCCGGGATTGCTTACGGATAAAAAACTCAATTTTTGGAGCTGGTTCAGGCAAGTTGGAATCTTGCCATCCGTGCAAAAACAACGAATAGTCAGAATGAAATTAATGGTATATTTGCAAGAGGCTTATGATGAACTGGTACACAAAGTAACATGGCCTACTTGGAAAGAACTGCAAAGCAGTGCATTGGTTGTAATGGTTGCTTCCTTTATTATATCAATCCTGATATTCCTTATGGATCTGTCTTTCAGAAACATAATGGATTTTATTTACGGATTATTCTATTAATTTAATCCCTGAAATCAAAATGAGCGAAAATACTAAAAAATGGTATGTTCTTCGGGCTATTGGAGGAAAAGAGAAGAAGGTAAAGGAATATATCGAGAATGAAATCGCTAATGGAGATCTGAAGGGTTTTGTTGAACAAGTTCTAATACCGACCGAGAAGGTATATCAGATTCGTAACGGTAAGAAAATCAGTAAAGAGCGGAATTTTTTCCCGGGTTATGTTTTAATCGAAGCTTCGTTGGTGGGAGAGGTCACGCACACTCTCCGGAACATTCCAAACGTAATTGGATTTCTTGGCGACACCAAAGGTGGGGATCCGGTTCCGATGAGGCAAAACGAAGTGAACAGAATTTTGGGTAGAGTTGACGAACTTGCTGAAACTGGTGAAGAACTGAATGTACCATACATTGTTGGTGAAACCGTCAAAGTAATCGACGGACCATTCAACGGCTTTAACGGAACCATTGAAGAAATTAATGAGGAGAAGAAAAAGCTGCAGGTAATGGTGAAGATTTTTGGACGTAAAACTCCTTTGGAACTTAGCTTTATGCAAGTTGAGAAGGAATAGTAACGAAAAACTAATTATTAGTTATGGCAAAAGAAGTTGCTGGATTAATTAAATTACAGATTAAAGGTGGAGCGGCAAACCCGTCGCCACCGGTGGGGCCAGCGTTAGGTGCCAAGGGGGTAAATATAATGCAGTTTTGTAAACAGTTTAACGGGCGTACGCAAGACCAGGCTGGTAAGCTGCTCCCGGTGATTATCACTGTTTACGGCGATAAATCGTTTGACTTCATTATAAAACAACCTCCCGTGGCTGTTCAGTTACTCGAAGCTGCAAAGGTAAAAAAAGGGTCATCAGAACCGCATGTTAATAAAGTAGCGTCGGTTAGCTGGGATCAGGTAAGGCAAATTGCCGAGGGCAAAATGTCGGATCTTAATTGCTTTACAGTAGAATCGGGTATGAAAATGGTAGCTGGAACTGCCAGAAGTATGGGAATTACCGTCAAAGGTACTTCACCATTCTAATCAATAAATTAAATGTTTTAAGATGGGCAGAAATACGAAGAATAGAAAAGCTTCCCTTGAAAAACTCGAAAAAGGAAGAGTTTACACCATTGATGAAGCATCAACGCTGGTGAAGGAAATTACTTCTACTAAATTTGATGCGTCGGTGGATGTGGATGTTCGTTTGGGGGTAGATCCAAGGAAAGCCAACCAGATGGTTAGAGGCGTAGTTTCGTTACCCCATGGAACTGGAAAAGAAGTTCGCGTTTTGGCGCTGGTAACTCCGGATAAAGAGGAGGAAGCCAAAGAAGCCGGAGCCGATTATGTAGGTTTAGACGAATATATTGATAAAATAAAAGGCGGCTGGACCGATGTAGATGTTGTTATTACCATGCCACCCGTAATGGGAAAAGTTGGGCAACTTGGCCGCATCCTCGGACCTCGGGGATTGATGCCAAACCCTAAAAGCGGAACGGTTACAATGGATGTTGGTAAAGCCATATCCGAAGTGAAACAAGGTAAAATCGATTTCAAAGTAGATAAATTTGGTATTGTTCATACCTCCATTGGTAAAGTTTCTTTTACTCCTGAGAAAATAAAAGAAAATGCTATGGAATTCATCAATACCATCATCAAACTGAAACCAATTGCCGCTAAAGGTACATACATCAGAAGCATATACCTTTCCAGTACTATGAGCCCTGGTATTAAAGTAGAACCCAAATCAGTCTCTGAAAAAAGTGTGTAAATATGAAGACATCAGAAAAACAAGTTATTATTAATAAACTTCAGGAACAGATTGATTCATACAACCATTTTTACCTGACTGACATTAGCGGTTTAAATGCGGATGATACCAGCGAACTAAGAAGGCTATGTTTTAAACAGGAAGTAAAACTGGTTGTAGCTAAAAATACTCTGTTACGTAAAGCTTTGGAAAATTCAAATAAAGAAACCAAAGAACTATACGATACGCTAAAGGGAAATACATCAGTGATGTTTACCGAGAATGGAAACGTACCCGCTAAACTGATTAAAGAATTCAGGAGAAATCACAAACGGCCGGTTTTAAAAGCCGCTTATGTGGAAGAGTCAGTTTATAAGGGCGAAGACCAACTCGATGCATTAGTTGCAGTTAAATCGAAAAACGAAGTTATTGCAGATGTTATTGCCCTGTTGAAATCGCCAATGCAGACTGTGTTGTCACAATTGCAGTCAGGCGGTAATACAATTCATGGTGTTCTTGAAACACTGAAAGAGAGAGAATAATTTTTTTAGAAATAATTTAATAAAGTTTATAGAAATGGCAGATTTAAAACAACTTGCAGAAGAGTTGGTAAACTTAACTGTTAAAGAAGTTAACGAACTGGCTGGCATTCTGAAAGATGAATATGGCATTGAACCAGCGGCTGCTGCAGTAGCAGTTGCCGGACCTGCTGCAGGTAGCGGCGAAGGAGAAGCCGTAGCTGAACAAACTGAATTCGATGTTGTTCTTACTTCAGCAGGACAGTCTAAACTCGCAGTAGTCAAACTCGTTAAGGAATTAACAGGCCTTGGCTTAAAAGAAGCCAAAGCAGTAGTGGACGAAGCTCCTAAAGCAATCAAAGAAAAAGTATCCAAAGACGAAGCCGAAGCGCTTAAAAGTCAATTGGAAGAAGCTGGAGCAGAAGTTGAAATTAAATAATCGCAATCAGACCTTTTTAAAAGGTTATTTGGTTTAGAATCTTGCTTAGGTAGGATTCTAAACCTTTTTGTGTATTTATATTTTATATATAAATTGTATAAATAAATACATGCAAAATATTTTAAAACAAGAGAGGATCAATTTTGCCTCCACACAAACCAGGTTTGATTACCCTGACTTCTTGGAAGTTCAAATTAAATCATTTATAGATTTCTTTCAGTTAAATACAACGCCCGAGAAACGAAAGGAAGAAGGATTGCACAGTGTGTTTGAAGAAAATTTTCCAATTACTGACACACGAAACAATTTTGTCCTGGAGTTTATCGATTATCAGGTCGACCCTCCCAGGTACAGCATTGAGGAATGTATCGAGCGTGGCTTAACTTTTAGTGTGCCTTTAAAGGCCAAATTGAAACTGTATTGTACTGATCCGGAACACGAGGATTTCGATACGGTAGTGCAGGACGTTTATCTCGGGACTGTGCCATACATGACTGAAAAAGGTACCTTTATTATCAATGGTGCCGAAAGGGTTATTGTATCGCAATTGCACAGATCACCGGGTGTGTTTTTTGGCCAGAGCCTGCATGCAAACGGCACAAAACTCTATTCGGCGCGTATTATCCCGTTCAAAGGTTCGTGGATAGAATTTGCGACAGACATTAACAGTGTTATGTTTGCCTACATCGACAGGAAGAAAAAATTACCTGTTACCACGTTATTGCGCGCTATCGGATATGAAAGTGATAAAGACATACTCGAAATCTTCAATCTCGCCGATGAGATTAAAGTATCAAAAACCGGATTAAAGAAAATTGTTGGCAGAAGGTTGGCTGCGCGCGTTTTAAAATCGTGGGTAGAAGATTTTGTTGATGAAGATACCGGTGAAGTGGTTTCAATCGAACGTAACGAGGTAGTTGTCGATCGGGAGACTATTGTTGAAGAAGATCATATCGACGAGATCATCGAATCAGGTGTTAAAACGATTTTGTTACATAAAGAAGATCAAAATCAGCAGGATTATGCCATCATCTACAATACCCTTCAAAAGGATCCGTGTAATTCGGAAAAAGAAGCAGTCCTGCATATTTATCGTCAGTTGCGAAACGCGGAACCGCCCGATGAAGCTACAGCGAGAGATGTTATCGATAAATTGTTCTTTTCAGACAAACGATACGATCTTGGCGAAGTAGGCCGCTACCGGATTAATAAAAAGCTGGGGCTTAACGTTGATTCCGACAATCGGGTTTTGACCAAGGAAGATATCATTGAAATTATCAAATATCTTATTAAACTGGTAAATTCAAAAACCGATGTTGATGATATCGACCACTTAAGTAACCGTCGTGTTCGAACAGTGGGTGAACAAATGTATAACCAATTTGGTGTTGGATTGGCACGTATGGCACGGACCATCCGCGAAAGAATGAATGTTCGCGATAATGAAGTGTTTACGCCAATCGATTTGATTAACTCAAAAACGCTTTCATCCGTAATTAACTCTTTCTTCGGAACCAATGCCTTGTCGCAGTTTATGGATCAAACAAATCCCCTGGCAGAAATGACACACAAACGCCGTATGTCGGCGCTTGGACCGGGCGGTTTGTCAAGGGAAAGAGCTGGTTTCGAGGTGCGCGACGTGCATTATACCCACTATGGGCGCCTTTGTCCGATTGAAACGCCGGAAGGACCAAATATCGGTTTGATTTCTTCTTTGTGTGTTTTTGCAAAAATCACAGATTTAGGATTTATTTCTACTCCTTACCGTAAAGTTAGCGATGGAAAAGTTGACCTTTCTGACGATGGAGCAGTGTATTTAACCGCCGAAGAAGAAGAAGGAAAGATAATAGCACAGGCCAATGCACCTATTAGCCCGGAAGGTGAATTTCTGAACCAGAAAGTAAAATCACGGCTTGATGGTGACTATCCGCTCGTTGATAAAGAGGACGTGGATTTAATGGATGTTGGTCCGAACCAGATTGCATCTGTGGCAGCATCGCTTATTTCGTTCCTTGAGCACGACGATGCCAACCGGGCATTGATGGGATCGAACATGATGCGCCAGGCAGTGCCATTGCTTCGGCCGGAGGCCCCGATTGTGGGAACCGGCCTGGAAGGCAGGGCTGCTTCCGATTCCCGGGTGCTGATAAAAGCCGAATTCGACGGAGTTGTTGAATATGTGGATGGCAACCAGATTGTTGTTCGCTACGATGTTACAGACGAAGATAAGTTCGTAAGTTTCGATCCGGAAATGGTTACTTATAACCTTCCGAAATATGCGAAAACAAACCAGGGGACTACTGTCGATTTGATTCCAATCGTTCAAAAAGGACAACGAATACAAAAAGGTGAAATTCTCACTCAGGGATACGCCACAGAAAAAGGTGAACTTGCGCTTGGCAGAAACCTGATGGTTGCCTTTATGCCATGGCAGGGATACAATTATGAAGATGCCATCGTAATTTCAGAAAGAATCGTACGCGAAGATGTATTTACTTCCGTTCACGTGGATGAATACAGCCTCGAAGTGCGCGATACAAAACGTGGATTGGAAGAGTTTACTTCTGATATCCCAAATGTTAGCGAAGAAGCTACTAAAAATCTGGATGAAAACGGATTGATAAGAATTGGAGCAGACGTTAAGCCTGGCGACATTCTCATCGGCAAAATTACACCAAAAGGTGAATCGGATCCTTCACCCGAAGAAAAACTGCTCCGGGCTATCTTTGGCGATAAAGCCGGCGATGTGAAAGATGCTTCGTTAAAAGCTTCACCGTCCTTATCGGGAATTGTAATTGATAAAAAACTTTTTTCGAGAGTCGCAAAAGACAAAAAAGGCAAATCTGCTACCAAAACACTTCTCGATCAGATCGATGAAAAATTTGATAAAGAAGTAACAGCTTTGCGCCAAAGACTGGAAGATAAATTATTTACGCTCGTTAGCGGAAAAACTTCGCAGGGAGTAAAAGATTATTACGGAACAGAAGTAATTACGAAAGGTGTAAAATTCACCTTGAAACAATTACAGGAAATTGATTACCTGGCAATTAATCCTGCAAAATGGACAACTGACAAAGACAAGAATGATTTGGTCTTCAGGTTGATCAATAACTATATAATGAAACATAAAGAAGCGGAAGCAATTGCCCGGCGCGACAGGTACAATGTAACCATTGGCGACGAATTGCCGGCTGGCATCATTCAATTGGCAAAAATTTACATTGCCAAAAAGCGGAAGCTTCAGATCGGAGATAAAATGGCAGGCCGGCACGGAAACAAAGGGATTGTTTCCAGAGTTGTCCGCCAGGAGGATATGCCGTTTCTTGCTGATGGAACCCCGGTCGACATCGTACTGAACCCACTGGGAGTACCTTCGAGGATGAACCTGGGACAGATTTATGAAACGGTATTGGGTTGGGCAGGAAAAGAATTGGGTGTAAAATTTGCCACACCAATTTTCGACGGCGCCTCACTGGAACAAATTTCAGAATATACTGAAAAAGCAGGGATACCCAGATTTGGAAAAACATATCTTTTCGATGGTGAAACAGGCGAACCTTTTGACCAGCCCGCAACAGTTGGAATTATTTACATGATGAAGCTGGGGCACATGGTTGAAGATAAAATGCACGCCCGTTCAATTGGTCCGTACTCACTTATTACACAGCAGCCACTTGGAGGTAAAGCACAATTCGGTGGACAACGTTTTGGTGAAATGGAGGTTTGGGCGCTTGAGGCATTTGGCGCTTCTCATATACTTCAGGAAATTCTTACTGTTAAGTCGGATGATGTAATGGGAAGGGCAAAAGCATACGAAGCTATTGTAAAAGGTGAACCGATGCCTCAGGCAGGTATTCCGGAATCGCTGAATGTGTTGTTGCATGAATTACGCGGTCTGGGCCTCAGCATTAAAATGGAGTAGTGCAACAACCAATTTACGAATAGGTTCTGTTTAATAATTTTTAAAATGAATTATGGCATTCAGAAAAGACAATAAAGCAAAAGGCGGGTTTTCAAAAATTTCAATCAGTCTCTCTTCTCCAGAAGAAATTCTGGAAAGATCATACGGTGAAGTTTTAAAGCCCGAAACAATTAACTACAGAACATATAAACCTGAACGCGATGGTTTGTTCTGCGAACGTATTTTCGGACCGGTTAAAGATTACGAATGCCATTGCGGAAAATACAAACGTATCCGTTACAAGGGAATCGTTTGCGACCGCTGTGGCGTGGAAGTAACCGAGAAAAAAGTACGTCGCGAAAGAATGGGGCATATTTCACTGGTGGTACCGGTGGCCCACATTTGGTATTTCAGATCATTGCCAAATAAAATAGGATATCTCCTGGGACTTCCCACAAAAAAGCTCGATTCCATTATTTATTATGAACGTTATGTTGTAATTAATGCTGGTGCTACTGCTTCCGATGGTGTGAAGAACCTCGATTTCCTGACTGAAGAAGAATATCTTGATATTGTTGATGCGTTGCCCAAAGAAAACCATTTGCTTGACGATGACGATCCAAACAAGTTCATCGCAAAAATGGGCGCCGAAGCATTATACGAAATTCTGACAAGGCTCGACCTTGATGATTTATCATACACATTGCGCCATAAAGCAAACACCGAAACTTCGCAGCAACGGAAAAACGAAGCGTTAAAACGTTTGCAGGTGGTTGAAGCATTCCGGGCAAGTAAAAACCTGAACCGCCCCGAATGGATGGTGGTTCGCGTAGTACCGGTTATTCCTCCCGATTTAAGGCCACTGGTGCCGCTCGATGGCGGCCGTTTTGCCACTTCGGATTTAAATGACCTGTACCGCAGGGTAATTATCCGCAACAACAGGCTCAAAAGGTTGATAGAGATTAAAGCTCCCGAAGTGATTTTACGAAATGAAAAACGAATGCTGCAGGAAGCTGTGGATTCGCTGTTCGATAATTCGCGTAAAGTGAATGCCGTAAAAACTGAAAATAACCGTGCGCTCAAATCTCTTTCCGACAGTTTGAAAGGAAAACAAGGACGTTTCCGTCAGAACCTGCTGGGTAAACGTGTCGACTATTCTGCACGTTCGGTAATTGTGGTTGGCCCGAAATTAAAAGTTCATGAATGCGGCCTTCCGAAAGATATGGCTGCCGAATTATACAAACCTTTCATTATACGTAAGTTAATTGAAAGGGGAATCGTAAAAACTGTAAAATCGGCGAAAAAAATCGTTGACCGGAAAGATCCGGTAGTATGGGAAATTCTTGAAAATGTATTGAAAGGACATCCTGTAATGCTGAACCGTGCGCCCACACTGCACCGTCTTTCTATTCAGGCATTTCAACCGGTTCTTATTGAAGGTAAGGCAATTCAGTTACATCCTTTGGTTTGTACGGGTTTTAACGCCGACTTCGACGGCGACCAGATGGCTGTTCACTTACCACTCGGTAATGCTGCAATTCTGGAAGCACAGTTACTGATGCTTGCGTCGCATAACTTGTTGAACCCGGCAAACGGAGCGCCAATTCAGGTTCCTTCACAGGACATGGTTCTCGGACTTTATTACATGACAAATGCAAAAAGAGGGTCGAAAAGCGAAGGGATGACGTTTTATTCACCTGAAGAAGTGATTATTGCTTATTCTGAAAAAATCATCGGTCTTCACACCGTTGTTAAAGTGAAGGTAGAAGATGTGGATGAAAACGGTGAATATTTTAAACACGTCATCGAAACCACTGTAGGACGGGTGCTGTTTAATGAATTTGTTCCGCGGAAAGTCGGATATATTAATCAGCTGCTAACAAAAAAATCGCTACGTACTATCATTTCCGATGTATTCAAAAGATGTGGAAATGCGGAAACAGTTGCATTTCTCGACGCTATTAAAGATCTGGGATACAACATGGCCTACCGCGGCGGATTGTCGTTCAATCTCGATGATGTAATTATTCCAGAAGATAAAGAAGGAATTGTTGGCGACGGATATCAGGAAGTTGAAGAAGTTATCAACAACTACAACATGGGATTCATCACCAACAACGAACGATACAACCAGGTTATTGATATCTGGACCCATGCCAACTCAAAGCTTACTCATTCAGTGATGAAGACGTTGAGCAACGATAAGCAGGGTTTCAACTCGATTTACATGATGCTCGATTCAGGCGCCCGTGGTTCAAAAGAACAAATCAGGCAGTTGTGTGGCATGAGGGGATTGATGGCCAAACCGCAAAAATCAGGTTCTACCGGATCGCAGATCATTGAAAACCCGATTCTTGCTAATTTTAAAGAAGGGCTTTCGGTACTGGAATATTTTATTTCAACCCACGGTGCCCGTAAAGGTTTGGCCGACACTGCGCTGAAAACTGCCGATGCAGGTTACCTTACAAGGCGTTTGGTGGATGTAGCACAGGATGTTATTATCTCTGAAGAAGATTGTGGTACGTTGCGTGGTCTCGTGGCAACTGCTATCAAAAATAACGAAGAAGTGGTTGCGTCGCTGTACGACAGAATTATTGGAAGAACTTCGGTGCACGATATTTATCACCCGTTAAATGGCGAACTAATCGTGAAATCGGGCGATACAGTTACAGAGGAAGTTGCTGCGGCAATCGAGGAATCACCAATTGAAAGTATCGAAATCCGTTCGGTGTTAACCTGCGAATCGAAAGTGGGTGTTTGCGGAAAATGTTACGGACGAAACCTGGCTTCCGGAAACATGGTTCAAAAAGGCGAGTCGGTGGGGGTAATTGCAGCCCAGTCGATTGGTGAACCGGGAACACAGCTTACCCTTCGTACATTCCACGTGGGCGGTATCGCCGGAAACATTTCAGCACAATCGACAGTTGAAGCAAGATACGACGGCTTTGTGGAAATCGAGGAACTTCGCGCAGTTGAGAATAAACAGGAAGATGGTAACCCGCTTGATATTGTTGTGAGCCGGCTGGCCGAACTGAAAATTATCGACAAAAATACGAAAATCCCACTCTCCACTCATACTATTCCTTATGGTTCAAGATTGTATGTAAAAAATGGCGATGAAATCAGGAAAGGAAAATTAATCTGCGAATGGGACCCGTTCAATGGAGTAATTATCACCGAATTCGATGGCAAAATTGAATTCGAAAACCTGATTGAAAACATTACATTTCGTGAAGAATCGGATGAACAAACTGGTTATAGCGAAAAAGTAATCATCGAAACCAGGGATAAAACCAAGAACCCGACCCTGAAAATTATGGACGACAGCGGTGAAATGATCCGTTCGTACAATCTGCCGGTAGGCGGCCATATTTCAGTGGCACAGGGACAGGAGGTAAAAGCTGGTACCGTTCTGGTGAAGATACCGCGTTCGGCAGGAAAAGCAGGCGATATCACCGGTGGTTTGCCACGTGTTACTGAATTGTTCGAAGCCCGTAACCCGTCGAACCCGGCGGTAGTTTCAGAAATTGACGGCGAAGTTTCACTGGGTAAAATTAAACGCGGTAACCGCGAAATCATCATCACCTCAAAAACAGGCGATGTGAAGAAATACCTGGTGCCGCTTTCAAAACAGATTTTGGTTCAGGAAAACGACTATATCAGGGCTGGCATTTCGCTGTCAGACGGCGCAACCACTCCTTCCGATATTCTTGCGATTAAAGGGCCGACCGCCGTTCAGGAATATATCCTGAATGAAGTTCAGGATGTATACCGGATGCAGGGGGTGAAAATTAATGACAAACACTTCGAGATTATCATCCGGCAGATGATGAGAAAGGTGGAAATCGATGACCCGGGCGATACTCGTTTCCTTGAGAAACAGGTGGTCGACAAAAACGAATTTATCGCTGAAAACGATTGGATTTGGAATAAAAAAGTAGTTGTCGATCCGGGTGAAGCCGAAGGTCTGAAAGCGGGACAAATCATTTCTGCACGTCGTATGAGGGATGAAAACTCGCAGTTGAGAAGAAAAGATAAAAAACTGGTGGAAGCGCGCGATGCCATTGCGGCAACGTCAAGCCAGGTGCTGCAGGGGATTACCAAAGCAGCGCTGCAAACCAGAAGCTGGTTATCGGCAGCATCGTTCCAGGAAACGACCAAAGTATTGAACGAAGCTGCAATTAACGGCAAAACCGATTATCTCGACGGATTGAAGGAGAACGTCATCTGCGGTCATCTGATTCCTGCGGGTACCGGTTTAAAAGAATATAAAAATCTGGTTGTTGGTTCAAGAGAAGAATACGACAGGTTGATTGAGGTAAAAAAATGATAAACAATGGATGATAAAACAAAACAACCACAACAGCTGAATATTGAATTAAATGAGGAAGTTGCTCAGGGTATTTATTCCAACCTGGCGGTAATTACCCATTCAAGTTCAGAGTTTGTTGTCGATTTTGTGCGGATAATGCCTGGTATTCCAAAGGCAAATGTCAAATCGAGGATCATTCTTACACCGGAACATGCAAAACGTTTGTTACTGGCTTTGGAGGATAATATCAAAAAATATGAATCGCTGCATGGTACCATAAAAAACGTAAAATCCGGTTCCGATCCGATGATGCCGCCCATGAGTTTTGGGGGGCCGGCGGCACAGGCATAAAGGTTTATCAGCAAAACACAAGAAAAGGAGATCAATTTTGGTCTCCTTTTTTTGTACCCGTTTCCGATTTTACTTCTCCAATTGAATAGCCAAAAATTAATTAAACTTATTATAAATTAGTGATCCAGGATTTACCGCTGCGATTACGAAGATAATAGTTTGTTTGTTTTAACATCAAGATTTAAAAGCGTTTATAAATGGTTTTTACAGTTTTTTGATAGGGTTGAAAAACAATTGCAATTTACGCGTCGGTATTTTGTTACTGCACTTGCCGGTCGGTTTTGATTTGTTTGGGTTCAATATCTATATTTGCTGCTTTCTTTCAAAAAAAATTAGGAGCTATGTTTTTTCTGACATAGGCGAAGAGAAACTAAAATAAATCAAAAGTTAATGAAAGCTTATAATATTATTGTTTTAGCCAAGCAAGTGCCTGATACGAGGAATGTTGGCAAAGATGCAATGAAAGCTGACGGAACCGTCAACAGAGCAGTTCTTCCTGCTATTTTCAATCCGGAAGATTTAAATGCGCTGGAACAGGCATTGCGAATTAAAGACCGCTTTCCGGAAACAACAGTGAAAATTCTCACGATGGGTCCGGGGCGTGCAGCCGAAATTATCCGCGAAGGTTTATTCAGAGGGGCAGATGGCGGCATATTGCTCACCGATCGTGCTTTTGCCGGATCTGATACACTGGCTACTTCGTATGCGCTCGGACAGGCATTAAAAAAAATGGATAAAATTGATTTGATTATTGCCGGCCGTCAGGCTATTGATGGTGATACAGCTCAGGTAGGACCACAGGTGGCTGAAAAACTGAAAATGCTTCAGGTGACTTATGTGGAAGAAGTAAAAGAGCTGAAAAATAAAAATATCGTTTTAAAACGCCGTCTCGACAGGGGGGTGGAAACCGTGAAATGTCAGTTGCCGCTGGTTATCACTGTTAACGGCACAGCGCCGGCATGCCGTTCAAGAAATGCCAAATTACTGATGAAATTCAAACGCGCAAGAACCGTTACCGAACTGCAGAAAGAAAATGAAGATTATATTCATTTGTACAACGACCGGCCGGAGCTTAATATACCGGAGTGGACGGTAAATGATATCGAAACCGATGCTTCACAGTTGGGACTAACCGGTTCGCCCACAAAAGTAAAATCCATCGAAAATGTGGTTCTTCAGGCGAAGGATTCGAAAGTGATTTCAGACTCTGATGCCGATGTTGAAAACATGATGGTTGAACTAATTGGAAGTCATACCCTCGGTTAATTGTTCCTCGAAAATATTAGAAATATGAATAACGTATTTGTTTATTGCGAAACAGAAGATGGCCAGGTGGCCGAAGTTAGTCAGGAATTGCTGACCAAAGGCCGCAGCCTGGCAAACGAACTGAAATGCAAACTGGAAGCCATCGCCGTTGGTCACCAGCTTGGCGGTATTGCCGGCCAGGTACTGCCGTACGGAGTAGACACGCTTTACATTGCCGATGATGAACGGTTGTATCCATATCAAACACTGCCACACACATCCATTGTTGTAAAATTATTCAAGGAGGAGAAGCCGCAAATTGCTTTGATGGGCGCATCTTCCATCGGTCGCGATCTGGGCCCGCGCGTTTCTTCTGCGTTACACAGCGGTTTAACTGCCGACTGCACCAGCTTGGTAATTGGCGATCATTTTGATAAAAAGTCGGATAAAATGTACAAGAACCTGCTGTATCAGATTCGTCCGGCTTTTGGCGGAAACATTATTGCAACAATTATCAATCCCGATTGCCGCCCGCAAATGGCAACTGTTCGGGAAGGTGTGATGAAAAAGAATATTCTCGATCCGGCGTATCCCGGGGAAGTAGTAAATCTCGATGTTTCGAAATACGTGAGCGACATTGATTTTGTAGTGGAAATAATTGAACGGCACGTAGAAAAAAGCAAGGTGAATATCAAAGGTTCGCCAATCGTTGTTGCAGGTGGCTACGGTGTTGGTTCAAAAGAAAATTTTAAATTGTTGTATGATTTGGCCGAAGTTTTGGGAGGCGAAGTCGGCGCTTCACGCGCTGCGGTCGACGCAGGTTATGTGGAACATGAAAGGCAAATCGGGCAGACCGGCTTAACTGTTCGGCCGAAATTGTACATTGCCTGCGGAATATCCGGACAGATTCAGCATCGCGCAGGAATGGAGCAATCAGCACAAATTATTGCCATCAATACCGATCCGGAAGCGCCGATTAATTCGATAGCCGATTACGTAATCACAGGCAATCTCACTGAAATCATTCCGAAAATGATTAAATTCTACAAAAAAAATACAAAATAATGGCCTTTCCCGTTCTCTCCGAACGAGAAGGGAAGAGACTGATAATATGCAGATAATGAGTTTAATAAAAGGCCTTTCCGTAAAATATGCCTTCCCTTTGCGGAGGTTACGTGGGGCTAAAAAGTAGTAAAATATGGCGAATTTTTATACCGATAACAGCGAACTGAAATTTCATTTGAACCATCCTCTTATGGAACAGATAGTTCGTTTAAAAGAACGTGGTTTTTCGTTTAAGGACGAATTTCCGTTTGCTCCGCTGGATTATGAAGATGCAGTTGATAGTTATGAACGAGTGCTGGAAATTGTAGGTGAAATTTGTGGCGAAATTGTGGCGCCAAATGCCGAAAGCATCGATGCAGAAGGCCCGCAGGTTGTTGACGGGCACGTGATTTATGCCCGCGGCACACAGGAAAACATCGACGCACTAAATCAGGCAGGTTTGATGGGAATGTCGCTCCCGTATAAATTCGGCGGATTGAACTTCCCAATTGTACCTTATATTATGGCCGCGGATATCGTTTCGCGCGCCGATGCAGGATTTGTAAATATTTGGGGGTTGCAGGATTGCGCCGAGACTATTAACGAATTTGCATCGGAAGAACAAAAAGAAATTTACCTGCCGCGGGTTTGTAAAGGCGATACCATGGCCATGGATTTAACCGAACCCGATGCAGGCTCCGATTTGCAGGCGGTTCAGTTAAAGGCAACCTGGGACGAAAAAACAAATACCTGGCTGCTGAACGGGGTGAAGCGTTTTATCACCAACGGCGATGGGGACATTTCCCTCGTGCTGGCGCGTTCAGAACCTGGAACGAAAGATGGCCGCGGTCTTTCCATGTTTATTTACGACAAGCAAAATGGCGGTGTTAGCGTTCGCCGGATCGAACATAAAATGGGTATTATCGGATCACCCACCTGCGAACTGGTGTTTAAAAACGCACCTGCGGAGATAGTAGGTTCACGGAAATTGGGATTGATTAAATACGTTATGGCTTTGATGAACGGCGCACGCCTCGGGATTGCGGCACAGTCGGTAGGCTTATGCGAAGCTGCCTATCGCGAAGCGCTGGAATATGCCAAAGAACGGATGCAGTTTGGAAAAGCAATCATTCGGTTTCCGGCAGTCTATGAAATGCTTTCGATGATGAAAGGTAAACTCGATGCCTCCAGAACATTGTTGTATGAAACAGCGCGTTTTGTCGATATGTACAAAACGTATCAGCATATTTCCGAAGAACGTTCCCTGGAAAAAGAAGAACGGGAAGAAATGAAAAAGTACCAGCGATTGGCCGATGTGTTTACGCCGCTGGTAAAAGGAATGGCCAGCGAATTCGCCAATCAGCTGGCGTATGACGCTGTTCAGATTCACGGCGGTTCCGGTTTTATGAAGGATTATCCGGTAGAACGGATTTACCGCGATGCGCGAATTACTTCCATTTACGAGGGGACTACCCAATTGCAGGTGGTTGCCGCCATCCGCGGAGTTACAACCGGAGCTTTTCTGAACCAGATTCGGTTTTACGAAGCACAAAAAATTTCGCCACAACTGGAATACCTGAAACGTTCGCTAATTGTTTTAACCGAAGATTATGAACAGGCCGTGAAAAAAGTAATATCGACAGACGATAATGAATTCATCGATTTTCACGCCCGCCGGTTGGTGGAAATGGCAGGTCACATCATCATGAGTTATTTGTTACTGCTCGATTCCAACCGCGACGAATCGTTCCTGCGCTCGACGAAAAATTATATCAATTTTGCAAAATCGCAGGTGAAAGCGAGTGCAGAGTATATTCGTATATCAGATCTGGCCGATTTGGGTGCTTTTAAGTTCGAGTTGTAATTTTTTGTTCCAACTCATAAAAATCATAAAGCCATCTCATTTTTGGGGTGGCTTTTTTAAATCATTAAAAGCTGATCAAAACTGTTCTTTAAGATAGCAGAGAAATGTGGTTCCTTTGTTTGGTTCGCTTTCTACGTCAATGTGGCCGCCGTATTTTTCCACAATGCTTTTTACGATGTAAAGTCCCATTCCGGTGCCTTCGGCTGTGGAGGTAAATCGTTGAAATGGTTTAAACAGGTTTTTACCTTCTTTTTCCAAATCGATACCAATGCCATTGTCACGAACAGTTAACAAGACTGAATGACCTTCTTTTTTTGTGGTTATCCGAACGAACGGATTTTCCTGTTGCGCCGAATATTTCAGGGCATTTGAAACCAGATTTCGCAAGATGCTCATTAAATGTACTTCCACGTAAGAAACTGTTGGAGCATTGCTGAAGTCGGTTTCAACGCGGCCTTTATAATTATCGATCATGGTGCTCAGTTCTTCCGATACCTCTTTCCACAACTGGTTGACAGCTATATTTTTAATCGTAATTTGCTCACTTGTTTGCAGGCTTACGGTTTCCAGTAAACCGTCCACTGTACGTTGCAGCCTGTTGGTAATGGGCGCCAGCATGTCGAACATCATCAATTTACCTTCAATATTTGGCTGTTTTTGAATTAATTCGTTGATGTTTATCAGATTGGCAATTGGGCCGCGTAAATCGTGGGCAGCAATTTTTACAAAATCCTCGAGCACTTCGTTAACCCGTTGAAGGTGTTCGTTATTCTCCTGAAGTTGCTGCTCAATTTTTTTCCTTTCGCGAATATCGATACCAATGCCAACCTGCCTGCCATCAGTCATTACCGAATTTGCCCAGATGGTATCTATTTTCGAACCGTCTTTCCCGGTCATAACGATTTCCTTGTATCCCGGATTGAGGGAATACATGTAATCCGAAACTTCCTTCCGGTATTCGGGATCAGGGTAAACCAGCTCCATTATACCATGTTTTTTCCACTCTTTTCTGGTCCAGCCGGTTACGCGTTCGACTTCGTTATTTAGTTGAATTTCCTGTAAGTCCGAATCATAAACAGAAATCATAGCAGGTACGCTGTCGATGATTGTTTGTAAAAGTGCGTGTTTTCTGCGGAGTTGTTGCACCAGCCGCACACGTTCTGAAATATCCTGGATGGTTGTGAGAATGGTTTTCCCTGAACTGGTTTTTAAAATTTCTGAAGATAGCAATACTATCAGCGGTTTTCCAGAAGAGTGGCGGAGTTTTATCTCCATATTCCGAACGAAACCATCCTGTTCCAGTGTCCGGAGTATTCTTTTCCGATCTTCGTTCGAGACATAGAAATTGATGTTCGTTGAATTTTTGCCTACAATTTCTTCGCGTGGCAAGCCGATTAATCGGGTGAAAGCGTCGTTAACGTCATAAATTTCCCCTGTTTCCAGGTCGCTTAAAGCAACGCTGTTCGGATTCGACATAAATGTAGCCGCAAACTTCTCTTCGCTTTTTCGCAGCGCTTCTTCCGCATCTTCCCGTTCAGTAATGTCATGAATAATGGAAAAAAGCATCCGGGAATTATTAAATTGGAAAGAAGTTGAATAAACCTCAACCCGGCGAATTTGTCCGTCGCCAAGTTGATGCGGGAAAATAAAATAATTGCGTTCCTCCTTCAATGCTTTCATTCGTTCCCGTTCGACGTCAATTGGCGGCAATTTATTTATGTCCTGAATTTTCAGTTGAAGCAGTTTCTCTTTTGGGTACTTGTAAAAATTTACAGCAGCCGCGTTTGCATCGGTAATTTTCCCGGAATGAGGCTCTATCAGCAACATAACAGCCTGATGTGATTCGAACATGGCCCGGAAAAAAGTCTTGTCCGGCAAATCCAACTTCAATTTCAATCGGTTGTTTTCTTCTTCCAGTTTTCTTACATATTCCTCAGAATGTTTCATAAACTATTGGGCGGTTGATTTTTAAAATAAAGGTTGAAAATTTCGCGCAACAATATAAGGAATAATCTTTTTAGTTGGACGATGTGCAAATTAAAGCTATTTTTCAGCCCGGATTTTTTTCATTTAACAATACATTTCAATATGAAAATTACACGACTTTTTTTGATATCCATTTTACTTCTTTTTACGTTACATTCAGCTACTCTCAGCCAAAACGTTGTGTTGCACCAAACCAATGAAAGTGGCATTTACAGGAAAGGTGAAAAAATTAAAATTGAAGTTGTGACAACCCAATTTGAAACAGATTCATTGCTGGTTAGAACGAGATTGAACTATGGTAAAACAGCAAAGGAATGGCGAAAGTATAGCGGCGATTCGCTGGTGGTATTTGAGGGCTCGTTTGAAAAACCGGCAGCATTTATCATCGAAGTGGAGGCAAATGGTGAAAAAGCATCAACCGGATTTGTTGTTGAACCTGAAAAATTTGAGCCGGCGACAAAACGTCCCAAAGATTTCAACAAATACTGGAACAATGAAAAGAAGAGGTTGCGATCGCTTCCGATCGATGTGAAATCTGAACCGGTGAAGCCTTCGGAAGCCGGTTTTATTTGTTTCGATGTGGAAATTAACTGTACCGGTCCAAAACCTGCGCGCGGATATTTTGCCAAACCCGAATCGGCAAAACCCGGTTCACTTCCCATTGTGCTAAATGTTCACGCGGCGGGTGTTAAAGGCTCGTGGTGCCTCTCCAAACCGGAAACGGCGCTGCGTTATGCAAAAATGGGGAACGGGGCGCTTAGCTTCGATTTGAATGCGCACGGGATGTTGAACGGGCAATCGCAGGAGTATTACAATAACCTGGAAAATGGTGAACTGAAGAATTATTGGGCAATTGGCCTGGACAACCGCAGCGAGAATTATTTTCGGGGAATGTACCTGCGGTTAATGCGAACACTCGATTTCCTCTGCCGGCAGCCCGAGTGGGATGGAAAGCGTATTATTGTGATTGGTGAAAGTCAGGGCGGGGGACAGGCGCTTGTTGCTGCCGGTCTTGACCACCGCGTAACCGCCGCCGTGGCAACTGTTCCTGCGATGTGCGATTTCGGTCGGACGTTGAAAGGTGAACAAGGCGGCTGGCCAAATCCATTCGGTTATCAAACAAACAAACAAGAAATGATGAAAACGTTGCCCTATTTTGATGCTGCGCATATTTTAAAAAATTCAAAAGCTACTTTGGTTACTGAAATTGGTTTTATCGATGTTACCTGTCCGTCGTCATCGGTATATGCCGCCGTTAACCAGGCAAAAGGAAAGAAAATGTACATTTGGCGTGCCATACCGGGGCCATCACGTTGATCAGAAAAATTTTCAGAAAATCTGGGATAAAACGGTTTATCAGCCGAAGATGGAATTCATTGAGAATTTTCTGAAACAGGCAAAGTAATTTTTCGCGTAAAAAATCAGAAGGCCAATTTTATTTCCACCAGTGTTTTAATGTCGGGGAGATTTGAATTGTCTTTGACATTGATTTTAACTCCGCGCCCTTCGGCATAAACTTTGGCGTTTATAAGATCTTCTTTTATATTTTCGGAAATGTTGCGGGTAAGAATATGATCCAGTGCTTTCTGACCGAAAACAAACGCGACTTTAAAAAATCCGTCGCGCGGCAGTAGATAAATAATTGCCCTTTTCTTGTCTTTCATTCTGAAACTCCACCCGTAATTTTTCCCCGGAAAGTTCCACTCTTCAATAGCTTGCGGATATTTTTCCAGAACGAAATTTTTTATTTCTTTCCATTGCGGATAATTCTCCTTCAGCGCTTGCCGGGCATCATTTTCGGCAGGTTGTTTGGATTTGTCGGTAAAAACACTGATATCCATAGTAACAAGTTCTAGTTAGTTGATTAAATCTTAGGTAGTTGCAAATTACGAAATTTTGCTGTAAGTTTTTTATTTTTGGAATACAGAATGGGATGAAATATAAAAGGGGAGCAACCTGCTCCCCTTTCATCTTATTTCCGAATTAGTTTCAATATGTGTTTTTCCTGCAACGATCGCAATTCAACCATGTAAATTCCCTGTTTCAGGTTTTGTACATTAAACTGAATCCGATTGTGCAGAACTTTGTAATCTATTCGGTTTGTTTTCCCGGCAATATCATATACATAAATTGTGAATTCGCGCGGATTTATTTCACCGGTTTCAATCCAAACCACATCGCTTGCAGGATTGGGATAAAGTTTCAGTTGGTTGAGCCGGTTTTCTGCGACTGACGTTTCTTCAAAAATATCAGTAAAATTGGTATTGTGCTGAAACATCACTGTGGTGTCGCCCGTCACCGCGCTGAGCATCAGCTGCCAGGCATGATCGGTAGGCGGCGCATCATACATCCCGTTTTCGTTAAAATCAACGTAGAAATTGACTTTGTACGAGTGTCCGCTTTCCAGCTTGTAGGAATGAACCATAAAGTCGGGGCTCATGATTTCATCCACAACCACGGTGTCTTTCATCATTCCGTCGGCTTCGTCAACAAGGTAAAGAGTCAACATTTGTCCGATGTGCGGATTCATTCCCATAAAATCAACCGTGAGTTCGTTCATCCACATAATATCCGTAAAATTGGTATTGTGCTGGAAAACCACAGTGGTGTCGCCCGTAATGCTGTCGAGCTGGATTTGCCAGGCATGATCGGCAGGCGGCGCATCGTACATTCCGTTTTCGTTAAAATCCGCGAAAAAATCGATGGTGTAAGAGTTTCCCGAATCGACACCGAAAATATACATCATGAAGTCGGCGTCTGAAAGCCTCGTTTTTTTCCTCGCAAGTACTTCGCCCGAATCCGTGTTTTTTGCCATCAGCCACAGATTTTGCCCAACATGCGGCGTCATTCCCGTAAAATGAAGGGTAATCATGCTTCCCCACATGATATCCGTAAAGTTGGTGTTGTGTGTAAACGTAAGCGTAGTATCGCCCATTACGCTGTTTAACTCCATTCTCCAGGCATGATCGGCAGGCGGCGCATCATACATTCCGTTTTCATTGAAATCAACAAAGAAATCCACGTTGTACGATTTTCCCGGTTCAATCCCGTAAACATCAACCATGAAATCTTCCTCCGCAGTTTTTTGCACGCGGTCCACAGTCATTCCGTTTGCGGTATCGACAACCGCCAGCCACATGGTCTGTCCGATATGCGGGTTCATATTCATGAAATGAACCGTGAGTTTGTTCTTCCACATGATATCGGTAAAATCAGTGTTGTGCTGAAACATCAGCGTAGTGTCGCCCATCACACTGTCGAGCTCCATTCTCCAGGCATGATCTTCGGGCGGCGCATCATACACTCCGTTTCCGTTGAAATCGGCAAAAAAATCGACGTAATACGATTTTTCTTTTTCGATACCGTTTACGTCAACGGTGAAATTTTCAGCGGCAGTTGTTGATACCCTGCCGACTTCCATCCAGGAATCTTTATCGACCACCGAAAGCCAAAGCATTTGACCAATATGTGGCGTCATTCCGCTGAATTCAACGCTGAGCGTGTAGCTTTCAACAGAATCGGTGACCACTACCTTCCCCACCATTCCCAGAGCAACATGCGCATCACATTGATAGTCATATGTTCCGGGAACGGTAAAAACGTGGCTGAAAGTCCAGTCTCTTCCCAAATCGTTTCCAAAAGATTCGGGGTTGTCAGGATAAGTTTCCTGAGTTGCGTTAACGTTGTGGTAACCTTCTTCGTTAACCCATTCAACAGTATCGCCTGCCATTACTTCAATTTCGGCGGGAGTAAACACGTTGTTCGTAGCTGCGACAACATGTTTTGTTTGTGCAAAAGCCGGCATGGCCATAATCGATACAGCCAAAATCAGCATGAAATGCATCGTTCGGTTCAAAAACGTAGAATTTGTTTTCATTGGCAAAAAATTTAATGGTTATTGTAAGATCAGTAACGTAAATCAGGTTGAAGATGTTCATGTCTTTTATTTATTAAGCATTTCATTTTTAGTAGCTTATTGGTTGTTCGCGCGTGAATCGCTGATAAATCGGCACATTGACAATTTTCAAAATATTTTGAAAGCGCCGTTTATTTTTGGGGGCTTCACTAAAATTTGCTGCATTTTATTTCAAACTACCTCGGAAAATAATGGGGTAAACCGAAAATATCCTATACAATTTGTTTTTAAACGCGAATATATTTTTTTAAAATGAATTAAAAAATTAACTTAAAGTGGAAAAATGTCAGTTTTTATTTGTTTGTTTTGACAAAGTGACTATTTTTGACAAAAATTGGTTCAACATTAATTCGAAATAACTATGTGTGGAATTGTATGTGTATTCGATCTGAAGAGCGACGTTCAAACGTTGAGGCCACAGGTTTTGGAAATGTCGAAAAAAGTGAGGCACCGGGGACCCGACTGGTCTGGTGTGTATTGTGGCGGTAAATCAATTCTGGCCCACGAAAGGCTTGCGATTGTAGACCCTGAGTCGGGCGGACAACCTTTGTATAGTAAAGATCACAAATTGATTCTTGCTGTAAATGGCGAAATTTACAATCACCGCGAAATAAGAAAACAATTTGAAGGAAAGTATGAATTTCAAACCGGTTCCGATTGCGAGGTTATTCTGGCGCTCTACCAGGAGAAGAAGGAAAAATTCCTCGATGAGATGAACGGGATTTTTGCTTTCGCCTTGTATGACGAAAACGAAGATGCTTTTCTGATTGCGCGCGATCATATCGGAGTTATCCCGCTTTACCAGGGTTGGGATCAGTTTGGGAATTATTATGTAGCGTCTGAATTGAAAGCCCTTGAGGGGCAGTGCAAAAAAATTGAGGAATTTCCACCCGGACATTACTATTACAGCAAAGATGGCGAATTGAAACAATGGTATGTACGCGATTGGATGGATTATGAAAATGTAAAGGATAATCCGGCTGATATCGGTGAACTGGCGCAGGCGCTGGAAAATGCCGTTCATCGCCAGTTAATGTCCGATGTTCCGTACGGCGTACTTTTATCGGGCGGGCTCGATTCGTCGATAACGTCGGCGCTGGCGAAAAAGTTTGCCGCAAAACGCGTGGAAGAAAACGACCAGAAAGACGCATGGTGGCCGCAGCTGCATTCATTTTGCATCGGTTTGGAAGGTTCGCCCGATTTGGCAGCAGCCAAAAAAGTGGCTGATCATATTGGAACGATTCATCATGAGATTACCTATACGATACAGGAAGGCCTCGATGCTATCCGCGATGTTATTTATCACATCGAAACCTTTGACGTAACAACGGTTCGTGCGTCAACTCCAATGTACATGATAGCGCGCGTAATTAAATCGATGGGTATCAAAATGGTTTTAACCGGCGAGGGCGCCGATGAGATTTTTGGCGGTTATCTCTATTTTCACAAAGCACCCAACGCCGAAGAATTTCATAAAGAGAGTGTACGCAAAGTGAGCCGTTTACACTTGTACGACTGCCTGCGCGCCAACAAATCCCTGGCTTCATGGGGTGTGGAAGGTCGCGTGCCATTCCTCGACAAGGAATTTATTGATGTAGCCATGCGCTTCAATCCGGAACAAAAAATGGCTAAAAACGGCCGGATTGAAAAATGGTGCCTGCGGAAAGCGTTCGAAAAATACCTGCCCGAAAGTGTAGCCTGGCGTCAGAAGGAACAGTTTTCCGACGGTGTTGGGTACAGTTGGATCGATACGTTGAAAAAAATTGCAGGCGAAACGGTTACCGACGATATGATGGAAAACGCGAAATTTCGTTTCCCGGTAAACACGCCAATGAACAAGGAAGAGTATATGTACCGCACGATTTTCAGCGAACATTTTCCATCGGATCAGGCGGCTGGTTGCGTACCTTCAGTTCCGTCGATTGCATGTAGTACCGGCGAAGCGCTCGCCTGGGATGCCTCCTTTCAGGGAAATGCTGATCCTTCCGGAAGAGCCGTGAATGCTGTGCATGCCCAGGGAACTATTTTTGCCGATATCAAAAAGTTGTTGGTGGCAAAGTAAAAGATGTAGGGAAATTTAAATAGTACCTGAAATAAATGCCGGTTTGTTTCAGGTACTTTTTTTTTCGCATAGATTCAGGAAATTGCCGATTAATTTGTAGTTGTAGTATTCAGGATGAAACTGACAGGTATACAATCGTTTATGCCGGTGTTTCATGAGTTGGTTTCTACAAATGTAAGATGTGGCAAGTTGCACAAAATCATCGGGCAACGTAATCGAATCGTTGTGCATTTGACGAACGGTGAATTGTTTTCCAAATCCCCTGAAAATTGCATCATCATTAAGGATTTGCACTTCAAAATCTCCCGATTCGGGCTCTTCGCTCCGCAAAAGTTCGGAACCGAACAAAAAACCGGTAATATGATGTCCGGCACAAATTCCCAAGACAGGTTTTTCAAATGTTTTCAGCCAGGTAAACCACGGCAGATGATGTTCCACAATATCGTCGCCCTGTGGTGAACCGCTGATGATTACCCCGTCCGTATCGGCCAGAATCTGTTCCGTGCATTGAGCGTAATCAATAACTGTCGGCCGGTATCCGGCTGTTTTAACAATTTTAACAAGTGGTTCGGTGAATTCCGTAATTCCCGGTTCGGCGCTGTTTATGATTAAAATTTTCGACATTTCTTTTATTTGCCGAATAAAATAACCGAAAAAAATGATGAAGAACAAATGATGTTTTGATCATCACCCGGCACTTTTCATGGTGTTATGAAATGAATCACTATCTTCGGAAAATTATTGACATAAAAAATTTTGAAATGAAAAAAATACTGATTCTGATAGCGGCAGTTGTTTTATTTGCCTGCAATAAACAGGAAGGATTTAAAATTAATGTCAATCTCGACGGGGCAGAAGGGAAGGTTCTTCTTGAAAAACGTGGAGATTCGCAATTTGTTGCAGTTGATACGGCAGCGTTCGAAAACGGTGCCGCTGTGCTTCAGGGAAAAACGGATTATCCGCAGGCCTATTACATATCGATTCTGGGACAAAGGCCCAAAACGATTATTTTTGTTGAAAATTCAGACATAACTGTCACCGGAAAAGCAGATTCGCTGCAGAACATAAAAGTTGCCGGTTCGGAAACACACGATCAATATAAGGAGCTTGTGGACCAGATTACCGGTATCAGCGAAGAATACATGGCGCTTTACCAACAGGCGCAACAGTCTGCTGCTGCAGGCGATACAGCCAATGCCAAACAGTTGATGGAAAAAGTAAATGAATTGTACGAAAGCACGAATACCATTCAGGAAAATTTTGTGAGAAATCATCCGGCATCGTATGTAACGCCATACATTCTGGAAAATATTCAGCACGGCATGGAAGTGGAAAAGCTCGATTCGCTGGTAACGATGCTCGATCCCCGGATTGATTCATTAAAATCCATTCAATCGGTAAAAGAACAAATCACAAAATTGAAAAAAGTTTCGGTGGGACAAACCGCTCCTGATTTTACGATGAACGATCCGGAGGGTAACCCGGTGAAATTTTCTGATGTTTACTCACAGAATGAACTGACGTTGATTGATTTCTGGGCCGGTTGGTGTGGCCCGTGCCGGCAGGAAAATCCAAACGTAGTTGCAGTTTACAACGATTTTAAAGACGATGGATTTTCGGTTTTCGGTGTGTCGCTCGATCGCACCAAAGCCGACTGGTTACAAGCAATTGATGACGATAACCTGACGTGGACCCACGTTTCCGACCTTTCGTACTGGAACAATGCAGCAGCTCAGTTATATGCAGTCCGTTCTATTCCTTCGAATATGCTGGTCGATAAAAACGGGAAAATTGTCGCTAAAAATAAACGAGGCGAAGAACTTCGCAAAACAGTTTCGCAATTACTCAATTAAAAAACTACAAATAGAAAAAAAACCGTCTCTGGTATCAGGGGCGGTTTTTTTTAAATTAGAAGACCCGGCCTTTATAATAAAATGATTCGTTGTGGTACCCGGATTGGGTGTTCGACAAATTCCATATTTTTATGCGCTTTCGGAAAAGCGGATCTTTTACACCGTGGCTTCAGCCCGGTGAACAAAGATATCAAAAACAAAAGGGCTTTAGCCATTAATAGAATTAAATGCTAAAGCCGAAAAAGACTCCGAAAAGGTTAAACACCGGGCTAAAGCGCCGGTGTAAAAATTATTTGTTCGATGGTTAATCGTGGAATTTGTCGTGCACCCCCCGGATTAAGAATCATGTTTAAAATTCATAATTTACGTCATTTGGGTAACGCTGTCAAAGCCCGGATACGTTGAATGGTTCCCGCGAGGAAAGACTTGTTCGCGTTCATCAAACCTGGCAGCGTCAACCGGAAATAAAAAACAAAATTTGCTAAACAGGTGGCATTGGTTCACAAGTATGAATTGCTACATTTACGCCCTTAATTATGCAGGAACATTTTGGGGAAATAGCCGGAGTTTTAACCGCCGTATTTTGGACTGTGACCAGCATGGCTTTTGAGTCGGCAGGGAAAAAAGTAGGTTCGCTTGCCGTAAATCTAATCCGGCTGGTGATGGCTTTCTTTTTTATAGGAACGTACAGTTATTTCGCCCGCGGATTTTTCTTTCCGGCCGACGCCACTTTTTTTCAGTGGAAATGGCTGGCAATTTCAGGATTAATTGGTTTTGTCATCGGCGATCTTTTATTATTCCAGGCTTTTGTGGTTGTTGGGGCGCGTATTTCCATGCTGATGATGTCGCTTGCACCGCCTTTTGCAGCATTCGTAGGATGGCTGGTTTTAGGCGAAGTTTTAACGCCGGCAAACTGGCTGGGAATGGCCGTTACCATGGCCGGAATTGTTATTGTGATTTTAAAGCGCGAACGGTTGGAAGAAAATGGCGCAATTGTCAGACGGTTAAAATCAGGATATTCCACGCCCGGAATTTTAATGGCGCTTGGCGGTGCACTGGGACAAGCCACCGGTTTGGTGTTCAGCAAAAAAGGAATGGGCAGTTACGACGCTTTTTCGGCTTCTCAAATTCGCGTGCTGACCGGCATCGTGGGATTTACCGTTCTTTTCTTTTTCATGCGCCGCTGGCCCCGGGTCTGGACAGCATTGAAACATAAACCTGCCATGAAACGGATTACGTTAGGGGCATTTTTCGGGCCGTTTTTGGGTGTTTCGTTTTCGCTGCTGGCGGTGCAACATACCGAAACCGGAATTGCAGCAACGCTTATGGCCATTGTTCCGGTGCTGATAATTGCTCCGGCTGTTATTATTTTCAAGGAAAAAGTGAACTGGAAAGAGATTTTGGGAGCGGTAATTACAGTTAGCGGTGTGGCTTTATTCTTCCTTTAAAAAACTACTTGTTTAATCCTGCAACGTTATCTGTTTTTGTTGAATTATTCATTTAGTTGTTTGCTCATTGGCTAGTTCAGATATTCTCTGAGTTCTGCAATTTTCATCTGGCGGTCCATGGAAAATGTGGTGCTTTCGTGTTCCACTTTATCGAGAATGAAATAGGATTTTCGAAAAAAATCGAGCTTTTTCTCCCTGTTTTCGGTCAGTTCTCCCTGTTCTTTTAAAACAAAAGCTACCATTTCGAGGTGTTCGCTGGTTAATTTTCGCGTTTTTTCCAGGAAATCGATAAGTTGTTCGATTCCCATCGATTCAATGTTTTCTTCTATTTTCAGTGTGCTGTAAAAGTATTTTATTTCCTCTTCCGCTTTTTCTTTTTCTCCTTTTCTGCGATAACGCAATATTTTCTGAATCACCTCAAAAAGCATCAGCAGCTGGCGCATCAGGTAATCTTTTTCAATTCCCATTTTTACTTTTTTGAAGTTAAATTTAATGTTTAGTTTTGGAAAAAATTGCTGAATGGGATATTTCGACCAACTTTTTGACGATAAATACGGTTTTAACAATGACTTACAGGAGGGAGAAGATTTTTATATGGAAAACGGTTACCGGGTGATGACGGAAAAATTCCTGGTAAAACGCGGTTATTGTTGCTCAAACGGATGCAGGCATTGCCCATACTGGCCGAAAGCTCAGAAAGGGAATACCGTATTGCGGAAAGGAATAAAAACAGACTTTTAAACCATTTCAAAATTAATTAATGTGAACGGAAAAGATTTGCGGATAGTTTTTATGGGAACGCCTGATTTTGCTGTTGAAAGTTTAAAGGCGCTTTTACACGGAGGTTATAACGTGGTTGGCGTGGTTACCGCACCGGATAAACCGGCTGGCCGCGGCAAAAAAATGTCGCAACCGGCAGTGAAAAAATACGCCCTGGAAAATGATCTGAAAATTCTGCAGCCGGAAAAACTGAAAAACCAGGAATTTTTGGATGAATTGAAGGAATTAAACGCCGATTTACAGGTGGTGGTGGCATTTCGTATGTTGCCAGAGGTGGTTTGGAACATGCCGCGGTTGGGAACTTTTAACCTGCACGGGTCATTGTTGCCGCAATACCGCGGCGCTGCACCACTAAATTGGGCAGTGATTAACGGCGAAACCAAAACAGGGGTTACAACATTCCTGCTCAATCAGCAAATTGACACCGGGAAGATTCTGTTTAAACGGGAAACCGAAATAGGCGAAAATGACACAGTGGGCGATATTCATGACCGGTTGATGGTAATTGGCGCTGATTTAGTGATCGAAACAGTTGATGCGCTGGCAAGTGGCGCTGTACAACCGGTTCCGCAATCGGAGCTGTCGGAAGGTGAGGAAATAAAACATGCACCAAAAATTTTTAAGGAAGATTGCAAAATCGACTGGACAAAAGACATGGAAGTTATCCGCAACCTGATTCGGGGGCTGTCGCCATTTCCGGCAGCCTGGGCGAATCTGGTTCACATAGAAACCGAGCGGATGATACCCTGTAAAATATTTTTTGCGCAGAAAGTTATCGCAGTTGAAACTGCCGAACCGGGAACCATCGACTCAGACGATGAAACCTATTTAAATGTGGCCTGTGGTAATGGCTGGCTGAATGTTACGGATTTGCAGTTGTCAGGAAAAAAACGAATGAATGCTGCCGATTTTCTGCGCGGTTTCCGAAAGGTTTACGATTACCGCTTTGAATAAAATTTAGAGGTTTCTGTCCAAAATTATTGGATGAAATGAGACGATTGTTTGGCATAAATTAAATGCCTGTCCAAAATTTTCGGACAGGCACTCAAAATGAACATCTCCGCAAATTGTAATTTCAGTAGATCCTCTTTTTGTTCATCAGGAAAAAGTAGGCGAGGAATCCCAGCGAAACAAAAACCAGCAGGATTCCAAGGGGTAATACAGCATCGTCGTAGTTGAGTAAATCAGGATTTACATTTCGCAGGATTTCGATGACAATAAAACCAAGACCTGTCATTAATGCCACAAGGCCCCACTTCAGCGACGGATACCGGTTTACTTCTTCCGACTGTTTTGGCGGTTCCAGAATCCCGGCTTTATCAACATGGCCGGCTTTAATGATCTTTCTCTTTAGCAGGTAATCTGCAATTAACCTGATGATGTGATACGTTGCAAAAAAAACGATCGCAGGAATAAAAATGTCGTGGTACATAATTTTTGTTTTTAATTGTTTTTTCTGACCGTTTGACACCGCATGTTTGAGAAATGTTGCAAGAGAACCGGTTTTTTTAATGAATGTTTTTTCGGAGCACGAACAGGCAGGGATTGAAGCGGCAGCTTGTTGCTACCCGCAATCGGATTTTGTTTGCCGGCGGAGGCGACTGTAAGAAGCCCCCGCACGCAAATACAAAACCGGGAGCGGGTATGCAACAACTAAAGCAAAAAGCCCGGCTGCCTGCCTCAAAAAAAAAGAAGGATTACTGCAACTTTTTTTATGGATATGGGTCTGATATAGCAACTATGAACGATGCTGAACTGGTACAACGTGTGCTGAACGGAAATGAAAATGCGTTCAGGTTTCTGGTGGCAAAACACCAGCGACTGGTTTTGCATGTGGTTGCACGTGTGGTCCGGCAAAATGAAGACGCGGAAGATATTTGTCAGGAAGTTTTTTTGAAAGTATTCCGGAAAATCAGAAAATTCAGGGGCGACTCGCGGCTGTCGACATGGATTGCCACGATTGCTTATAATACGAGTATATCGCACGTGAGAAAAATGAACCGGAGACATGAACAACCGATTGAAAACCACACGGAACTGGAGCGGTTAAATAAAAGCGATTTTTCGGGCCCCGGCATTGAGAAAGAGGAGGCTAAAATGATTTTGTTAAAGGCAATTGAAAAACTTCCGCTGAACTACAGAACGGTGCTGACCCTGTTTCATCTGGAGGAATTTTCGTACCGCGAAATTGAGGAAATTACCGGAATGCCGGAGGGGACGGTAAAAAGTTACCTGTCGAGGGCGCGGAAAATTCTGAAGGAATTACTGGAAGAAATTATTGATAACGAGAAAACAAATATATTTGCTGATTATGCAGAACGATAAAATACAATTTGAAAAAGATCTTCTGGAACGGGTGTTAAAAACGCCGCCGGAAATTTTGTTGCCGGAGGATTTTGCCGATAAAGTAGCGCTGAAAGCAACGCACCGGTTCGCCTGGGAGCAGTATTTTAAGGAATTTCTGATTTATTTTGGTGTGGTGCTTGGAATTGCTGCAATTTCCGCGGGCATGGCATTTTTGTGGATGAAAACCAGTTGGAACGAATGGTGGCAATTGATTACTGAAAATACTGAAATCATTATTGGGATAAACTTCCTGCTCGTTTTCATTCTTTTTACCGATCGCGTTTTGCTGCAGTATTTTATGTACCGAAATTCGGTTGGCGGGAAACAGGTTTAATTTTTATTTTTTGCGTTTCCGAAGATTTATCACTTCTGAAATTTCGGGTTGTTCACCCCAGTCCATATTATTTCGCCGGTACAGCGGTTTTAGTTTTATGCCGTACAACTGTGATATGTAGTGCATGGTTTCGCCTTCCTGTACCACATGCGTAAGTTGATGTCTTGACGTCCGGCGGCGTTTCGGCTGGATATAAATGATTTCACCGGTTTGTGGCACATATCCTTTCCGGTGATCGTTAAATTTGTACAATTCCCACTCTTTCATTCCCAACTCCTGGGCGATGATTTCAAATGTGTCGCCTTTTCGGGCAACCACTGCATCGAGGTGGTTAATTTTTCGAATGGTATGCGACTGGTACGGATTGATGGTCATTTTGTCGGAGATATTCGGATTATCGAGTCTTTTCCTGAAAGCAACCATTTCGTTATCCGGAACTTTATAATCGAGGCGGTACAACTGGTAATCTTCAATGATTTTAATCAGCAGGTTGTCGTAATTACCGGCAGTGGCATAACCGCATTTTTTCAATCCTTTGGCCCAACCCCGGTAATCGTCGGATGCGAGTTCGAACAAGGACGCATACCGCGGATTGCCTACCAAAAAATCACTGTGATCGCGATAGGAATCTTCCACGCTCTTATATTTACGGAAACATTCGTTTTTACGATCGTCGTCGTAATATATTTTTTTGCCGCGCCAGGTTGATTTACATTTAATTCCGAAATGATTGCTCGACAGCCGCGATAGTTCGCTGTTGCCGTTTGACGATTCGAGACAAGCCTGCGCCATGGTAACGCTGGCCGGAATCCCGCTCCGTTTCATCTCTTCAATGGCAATTAACTGATATTTACTGATGTATTCCTGCCTCGACATCTGGGCATAAGCGTTGATTGACGAAATAAATATAAGGGTACAAATGATATATCGATTCATATTGTTAATTCAATTCTGTATCCGCTCAAAAATAAAGGGTTTACCGAATAATTACTACTGCCTTAATTTTTTTTTATAAACAGGCATAAGTGAATTTAATTGTCTGCAAAAATGAAAAAAAACATCGGTAATATCTATCAAACCCATTATTTACCATAAAATTGTACATTTGAAACCAAAAAAACAGTTATGCGAAGGAAAGAGATACAGGTTTTCGTATATGAGTATGATACTGTGGCGGAATTGCCTGATGAAGATCAAAAGCTGATTCGCAATGCGCGGGAAATTGCCGGGAATGCATACGCTCCGTATTCAGGATTTAACGTTGGCGCTGCTTTGTTGCTTGAAAACGGCGAGTATATCTCAGGTAATAATCAGGAAAATGTGGCATTTACCCCGGGTCTTTGTGCTGAACGGGTGGCGCTTTTTTATGCTAATTCGTTGTATCCCAAAACTGCTGTGAAATCCATGGCTGTTACTGCATCCTATAAAAACGGTGTTTTAAACGAACCGGTAAAACCATGTGGTTCCTGCCGCCAGGCAATACTCGAAGCCGAAGTGCGGTTTAACCGGCCCGTTCGCATTATCCTCGACGGGAAGGATAAAATTCTTGTTTTCGATGGCGTGGAAAACTTACTGCCTTTTGCATTCAGACCGGAATCACTGGACTGAACTGGTTATTTCTGAACATGGTTAAAAATTCTTCCCAAACGGGATCGTGGGGAGGATCGGCAATCAACGTAATTTCTTCAATTCTAACCGGGTGTATAAATTCAAGTTTTCTGGCGTGCAAATGAATTCCCTTATCGGGGTTGGCATACGGAAAGCCATATTTCATATCGCCTTTAATATGCAAATCCAATGTGCCGAGTTGCACCCTTATTTGATGGTGTCTTCCGGTATGTAGCTCAATTTCAAGTAAATGGTAGTTTTCGGTACTGGCTACATGCCGGTATGTTAACCTCGCTTTTTTAGAACCCGCAATCATGGTATCGTATGCGAAGCTTTTATTTTTTTCGCTGTTTTTTTTCAGGTAATGTTCTAGCGTGTCGGTGTGTTTTACAGGCCTGTTATCAACAACTGCCCAGTACGTTTTTCGTATTTGTTCCCGTTTCTGAAACATCCGGTTTAGCCTTCCAAGCGCTTTGCTTGTTTTCGCCAGGAGAATCAATCCGCTGGTGGGGCGGTCGAGGCGGTGCGGCAATCCCAGGAAAACATTCCCCGGCTTGTTGTATTTAACTTTCAGGTATGCTTTTACATCGTCAATCAATGTCCGTTCGTTGGTGATGTCCGATTGTACCAAAACGCCACATGCTTTGTTGATGGCAATCAGGTGGTTATCTTCGTATACAATATCCAGATCGTTAACGTTTAAATCCATGGGAAATTCACATTTCAGTTGGGCTTCTAAATTTAATACTGTTCTTTTTCGCTTGGGAAATCCTGCGATTTAACATCTTCAATATAAGTACTGACTGCGCCTTTAATTTCGGCAGCCAGATTGTGGTACCTCCGCAAAAACCGTGGTGAAAACTGCTGGGTTATACCGAGCATGTCGTGAATCACCAGAACCTGCCCGTCGACACCGGATCCGGCGCCAATACCAATGACCGGAATTTTTAACAGGTGGGCGGCTTCGGCCCCTAACTTGGCAGGGATTTTTTCCAGTACAACCGCAAAACAACCTGCTTCCTCCAGCAATTTGGCGTCGTTTATTAATTTTGCCGCTTCGGCTTCTTCTTTCGCCCTCACCGTGTAGGTGCCAAATTTATGAATCGACTGTGGCATAAGCCCGAGATGCCCCATTATTGGAATTCCTGCCGATAATATTCGGTTTACCGATTCGATAACCTCAGAGCCACCTTCCAGTTTTACAGCATCAGCAGCAGTTTCTTTCATAATTCTGATGGCTGAACTCAATGCTTCCCGCGAATTCCCCTGATAGGTTCCAAAAGGAAGGTCGACAACTACCAGCGCACGCGAAACTGCTTTAACGACCGATGCGCCGTGGTAGATCATCTGGTCGAGGGTGATGGGTAACGTGGTTTCGTTGCCCGCCATAACGTTTGATGCTGAATCGCCAACCAGTATCACATCGATACCCGCCTCGTCGACCAAACTGGCCATGCTGAAATCGTACGAGGTTAACATGGCAATTTTTTCACCCCGAAGCTTCATTTCAGACAACCGGTGGGTGGTCACTTTTTTAATTTCGCTATGTACCGACATTTCGTTCTTTCATTGAATTTGATGCAAAAGTAACCAAAGGTTTCAACTCAAACAAGGTTCGGTAATGCAAATAAAAAAGCGCCGCTCACACTTTTATTTTCAGTTTCTTGTTGTCCGGCAAAATAGGTTTGTTTATTTTGAGTTTTAATTGAAAGTTGAATTATGGATTTAAATACAAAAAAACTGCTTTTCGTTGTCGCTTTTTTTTCATCCTGCTTAACGCCTGCTTTTGCGGCGACTGATGAAAATTCCGATAGTTTACGGGTGTTTACATTTGTTAAAAAAGAAAATATTTCGGGAGTTATTTTTATCGGGACACCGGAAAAAGAAGAACTGCGCAGCGATGCAACATTTCAGAATGAGGAACTTTTTACAGGTTCGGCAAAATACATTCTGGGCAGCCACTCTCAAAACTTTTTACCTTACAAACAGGAGACGCTGGATTTTGATTTTGCTGCAGGATTCTTAGCCGGTAGGGGAACTTCCACAGACAGTTCCGCTTTGCGGATAATTGAGGCAGACAATAATATTTTTGGATTTCGGCTCAATGCAGCGGCAAAATTTGACAGCCGTTTTTATTACGACGATAAAAATTACACGCACATTGGTGTGAAAGCATGGGGGCGTTATGATGTTTTTCGCCGGAGAGCAAACGGGACCCTGCTCGATTCGTTGCAGGTGAGTTCGGACTACGACAAAACAGCGACCGGCGATAAACTGCGCTACGGGTTTCAGGCCAATGCAGCCTGGGGAATTGGCCGGTTTAACCCGGTAAATCATTTAATGGTTGCCGAATACCTTCTGGATAATTTTTATCAACGCCGGAATTTTTCAGATAAAGAGGTGCATCAATTTGCCGGCGAGATAGTCCGGATCAAACACCGCAGAAGTCCCGCAATGCAGCGTCAGACTGAACAGGAGGTTGTTGAATTGCGCGAGTTCCTCAAGCAAAAACTGATGCTGAAAGCGCCCGGTGGTTTGGAACAGGTCTGGCAGTATGGCGAATTTCTGCCGCGGTTTGATGGGAGCCGGTTTGAATTCGGACCGTTTTTTAACTATTTCAACCGCGAACCCGATTTTGTTTACGGCGCTTTTATCAAATTGGAGAACGAAAAGTATATCGATTATAAACAAAACCGAAATTTCAATCTGAACCTCAGCTACAACCGTTACAAAATCTCCGACTGGTTAATGCTGGAAGCCGGCGCCGGATATTCTTTCTACCGGAATTTAAAATCGAAAGTCAGTGTAGGTTTGAAATACCTGCCGGCAATGGTGGTGAACGATTTTACTAATCTTGAACGGGTTCACCACAACTTTATTCCTTACCTGCAATATTACTCACAGGTTAATTCCAGTACCAGGATTGATTTTAATTTCTCATGGAAAGTAGCGGACAGCAGCCGGTTTATGCAAAGCGGACCGGAATTTTCGCTGGCTATTTACAGGAGTAATTACTAAAGTAGGGCATCCAGAAGTTGTCTTTCTTAAAAGATGTTGGTGGCCGGCGATTCAATGGACCTGCCTCAGCGCCTGCGTAAACTTTTCGGATACTTTTCCGGTGAAATCAGGCGCTTTGAGGTACCCCCATTTTTTTCCTGCTGATATCTTCAATATTATACCCCTCGAAAACAATAGCAATGGCAATTTTCACCAAAAATGTAAAAAGCAAAAAACCCAGTGAAAATATCAGCGCAGCTGTTTTGATTTCAGTCATCGATGGCGTGTAAACGTAGATTTGGCCCAAAACATCGGGTGTAAATCCGGGAATTATTAAGGCAATACCCTTTTCAACGTAAACACTTGCATATATCAAAACTGCGCCAATATTGAGGGTTACAAAATTTTTGCGGGTCCGGGGAATCAGAAACAGAATAAAAGCGATGCACCCCATGGCAATTGACGACCAGCTGTAAGCTACAATTTCATTGTTATCGCCGATTCCAAAGAGCAAATATTTCCAGTACAGGATATGCTCGGTGCCCGAGTAAAATTCTTTAAACAGTTCGGCAATCGTAAAAAACAAGTAGATAAACATGGCATAAACCATCAATTCGGCAATTTTCCAAATGGCTTCATCCTTTATTTCGAAATTGGTTATTTTCCTCAATATCTGGAAAAGGATTAAGAGAATTGCCGGCCCGGAACAAAATGCGGAAGCCAGAAACCGTGGCGCAAGAAGAGCGCTGTTCCAAAACGGACGTGCCGGCAATGCATTGTAAAGGAAAGCTGTTACGGTATGAATTCCAACGGCCATTGGAATACTGATGAATACGATGGTAAGGACCAGCTTCTTTTTATACTCTTTCCTATAAAATATGGAATATAATAAATGTACGGCAACAATCAGGTTAATTGCCAAATACGACATCAGAAAGAAAAAGTCCCAGGAAAGCATCGAATACGGAAAATTCATGGTTCCGATTAAAGGCAGCATGTGCCAGAACCGAAGTGGATTTCCAATATCGACAACGATAAAAGAGATGGACATAATTACCGCACAAACGGCTAATAATTCGCCAAAAATTACAATTTCCTTAATCGGCTTCCAGTTGTAAACATATGCGGGAATGACCAGCATAATTGCTGCTGCTGCAATTCCTACCAAAAACGTAAAATTCCCGATGTAAAAAGCCCAGGAAACCGAATCGCGCATATTTGTTGTAATCAGGCCGTCTTTCAATTGACTGGCATATCCTGTCCCGCCCCAAATAATTAATATTAAAAGGAAAATCAGCCAGGTATAATATGCTTTGGTTCCGTGGAAAATTAATCTGATACTACCTCTTACAAACCGAATAAAATTCATATTAAAAAGTATTTACTGTTTTAGAAAACAATTTCTTATACGGAACTGCCCGGGCAATTTAAACTCCAAAGAAGTAGTAGAACTTAGGTTGCGTATTCAACTCCTGTTTTAACACCAGCACGCGTTTATTTTCCAGGATGTACCGGATTTCACTTTTTGGATCCAACAGATTCCCGAATTTCCGGGCGCCAACCGGGCAAATTTCAACACAGGCCGGATATCTGCCTTCGCGGACACGCTGAATGCAAAAGGTGCATTTCTCGACCACACCTTTCATTCTTGGGCGGTTTCCCAAATAATGCATATTTGTATTTATTTCGTTATCCGGAACATGCGGTTCGCCCCAGTTAAAATGCCTGGCGCCGTACGGACAGGCAGCCATGCAATATCTGCAGCCGATGCACCAGTTGTAATCTACCACAACCACACCGTCAGATTCCATCCATGTAGCTTTTACCGGACAAACTTTTACACATGGTGGATTTTTACACTGCTGACATTGAACCGGCAAATAAAAATATCCTTCTTCCGGAACCTGTTCCGGATTATAATGAATACTGGAACCGGCAAAATCAATTCCTTTCTCTTTTTCCATCTGGAGTACCTGTATCCAATGTATTTGCGGCTCCCGCGACTGATTGTTTTCTTCTACACAAGCATAAACACATTTTCTGCAACCAATACACCGCGATAAATCCAATGCGTAACCAAATGAAACATCTTCCGTTGCTTCTTTATCAGAAACTTGAAATTCTTTTCCGTATTTTGCTTTGTATTCCGCCTTCAGGTTGTTCACAATATCATCTTTTTCTTTTTTCGATAAAGTCCTGAAATTTCTCTGAAAGAATTTATCCAGATCCTTCATGTTACAACCCGAAAGTGCCAGTGCGGAAAACGATGCAAGTGAAAGGTTTTTTAGAAATGATCTTCTTGGATTGTCTTTTTTCATATCATCCCGTTTATTTGTTTAAAGCCACTGATGTTATGCTATCCTGACTCACCGGAGGCGGCATAGGTGTTAATTTCTTAAATTTTGGCGAATGCGGATTATGGCAATGTACACAAAGCAGATATTCCTTTTTACCGTTCCATTCCCCGGTCCTTTTTCCGTGAACTCCGACTTTCCAATCCCTTAGTTTTTCGCCATGACATTGTCCGCAAAGGTTGTATGATTCTTTAAAATCAAGCAATTTCCCGCTGGCAAGCCGGAGGGAATCGCGATGATTAATGTCATGGCAATCAAGGCACCAGCGGTTTTCGCTATCGTGATCGAACATGGCGCTGATATCATCGTGCATGTCTGCTAATTGCCTCCTTTCGGGATTCGGATCAAAATAGGCATGACAATCGCTGCATGGGAAAATACCTTCGGTGAAAGGGGGTTGTTCCACAGCAAATTCTGCAACTTCATCCGCACTTTTCGTTTCCTGCATCTCGTTGTTAAACTCAATCTTTTCAGCCAGTTCCGGATTTGAACCGGAATTGGAACATCCGCAAATAATATAAATAACCGGGAGGGCGAGAAGAACCAGAAATTTATTTTTCAGGATTATATTCTTCATTTTGAGAAATTTTCAGTTTAAAGTTGAAGTAACAAGGCAAAACCATCCTGTTTTTAAAAAAGAATCATTCATTTTTATTGGCGAGGTATTTTGTATATACTACCGAAACAGCTATTGAGATAATTGCCAGCAGCATAAAAATTACAATTCTTGCGCTGGCATCCATGCTCGACATATCTACAACCAAAATATTTATTGCTGAGGCGATTACTGCAGCAATGGCCAACCAGCGATATTTAATATTTTGCATTAAATATCCAAATACAAAGAAAAGTATCGCTGCAAAAATCCAGGAAACGGTAACCAGCGAATCTGGCACAGCATGGTAGAAAGCAATCAGGGTCATTACAAAACCCGAAATCAGGTACAGGTTCCGTATCAATTCTGTTTTTAAATTTAGCCTTTCTTTTTTCCAGTTTATCACCCGCGCAGTAATAAATGAAACCAACATAAACGAAAAATTTGCACTATTGTAACTCACCGGAGCTTTTATATAAAAAACAAGTAAAAGCAAAAACAACAGTGTATTCATTACTACAATAAACTGCGAGCGGAACCAAAGCGCCATAGAAACCACCAGAAAGCTCTGAATGGCGAAAAGTGTATATGCTCTGGGGAAAAGAAATATTCCGTAAATGGCCACACTCATGGCAATAAATCCATAGATGGCATAAATTGAAGCGCTTATTTTTAAAAAGGAACGGGAATATATCATGATCGAATAAATCAGGCTGAACAGGGAAATCAGGCTGAATATCAATACATAGTTCTCATTCAGATACGTAAAAACTGTAATTATTAAAAGCGAAGTAAAACCAAGGCCATTCCAGATTAGTGCAAATATCAAAATTTCGTTTGATACTTTTTCTTTTTTAGGAAGAATGGCGAGATGGGAAAAAATAAATCCGGTTGCGATAAAATAAATGTAACAGAATTCATGATTTTCCCGAAACTCGGCCACGTGCGTGACCACCGGATTATTCAGCAACCAGATTAATTGTGCCAGGTAAATAAAAAATATAAAAGCAATAACCAACCTGATCCATCCAAACCTGTAGTAAAAAATTACAGCGGATGCAGCGGTAAATGTCGAAATTCCGAGCAGGAAATGGGTAGAGTTGCTGACAATTCCGGTTATGAGCATCATTAGCAAAACGATGCCCATCAGCAATTGTGACTGTTTCCTGAAGGCAAGGTAAAAAAGTACGCCAAGAACTGCGACTGTTGCTATCAGTCCCAAAGTCAGGTTTTCAATAACAGAGTTTTGGACAAAGTGCAGGCGCAAGGTCAGATAAAAAAGTAATAAATGGCCGTTATAACGAAACAGATTTGACAAATACAAATAGGTTTTGCGCGTGAAAAAAGAGATGGAATATATACCCGCCACTGCGGCAAAGCCAACGAGAATGGAAAGACGAGGATTTACTGAATTATGTAATTGCTGAACAAAGAAAACAACAGCAACCAGCAACACAATATTGCCAAGCCAGGCCATGCCATATTCGCCAATGCCAAATTCTATTGAACCTTTGGATTTAAAAGGAAATGAAACCTCGAAACCGGGTTCCGGTTGATTTTGTTCGATGGTTGAAGTCCGGGTACCGGAACTTTTAATCTGGCTCAGAGATTTTTCAATATGGATTATTCTCTGTTCCAAAGTACAGAGTTGCTCTTTCAATTTTGAAAGATCCGGATGGTCAGGTTTTTCTTTTTGCATAACGAACGATTTACAATTTTAACCTGCAAGCCATGAATTGCAATTACAAGCGACAAGCCGCCTGATGCATGTCTAATACCCCGAAATGAATCCTGCTGCGGGAACGTAATTGGGATATTTATTCTCCCAATAACGAGGGTATTTCAGATCGTAAGTCCCCCGAATTTAAACCGGGAACATTTTTAAAAATTTAAAGAACTTTACCGGCGTATTTCGGCAACTTTTTGTTCATGCTTTTTCCAAGGAGGCAGCAGCCAAAGAATAAACGAAAGAATAAGAAATGGTAAAATCATCCATACCAGCGCCATCCAAAATCCTTCTATACCAACCATTCCCAATTTAAAACTGGTAAATCCAAGGAAACTTTTTGAAAATAGTTGTCCGCCGATTACCACATTCCATCGCATAAAAAACACTCCAAAAAGAACACAACAACTTACCAGAAAATACATGGGTTTACGCAATTTTTCCTTTGGAAGGTGTATTCTGAAAAATCCAAGTACTAATAATGGAATTATTGTTCCTATAAGTCCCTGAAAAACGAAAAGGGTATAGGTTAATTTCCCGGTTACCAACATGTGCAAAATTTGGAAAGATTCTTCAGCTTCGTAAATCCGGTGAACCTGGTCGAGTGATTCAAGCGTGAAATCAAGGATTAATATCATAAATAAAAATTTCCCAATTTCGTCCAGGCACGCCATATCAATCTTAACTTTTCGAATCCAGGAAATGACCATATACAAAAACATTACCAGTGCAATTCCCGAAACCATCGCTGATAACAGGAAAATGACAGGCATCATTACCGATGACCACCATGGATTGGCTTTGATCGAACCAAATATAAAGCCAACATATCCGTGCAACAGGAATGCCGAAGGAATACCAACCACTGTAACAATATAACCGAGTTTTTCGTCCCAGGCCAGGGCTTTTGGAGAGATATCGGTTACTCCAAGGGTAAGTATTTTATATAGCCTGCTTTTAATTCCGGTTGTTTGTTGCGACCAAATAACAAGGTCGCGACGATAGTCGAACCATATTTCAAGTAAGAGGACAACCATAAGGTACCATAAATATACAAACCCAAAAATGGCCATAGCAGAACTAAAATGCGGAGTCATCAGGATTTCGTAAGCCCTGAGGGGGTGCCCAAGATGTGAAATAAGTGGTAGACCTGCTACAAGCAAAAAGGCTAATGCTGTTAAAAGCGCCAGATGGTAGGTTGGGCGAAGAACCTTCACTTTAAATACACGTTCCAGCGAAGCAAGAATAAATGCACCGGCTACCAATCCTGTGATATAAGGGTAGAGTACAATTAATATTCCCCATTGCAATACGATTTCATCGGGATAAATAAACCCGTCAACTTGTTTTAGAATTTCATATAAATGTTCCATATTATCGTACCTCCGAGCTTAATCCGTTATAAAATAATTTTGAACCGGTATTTAAATGTGGTTTCAGTACCTGTGTAGTGTGTTCTTTGAGGAACGTGTGCAATTCATCGTTCTCATCGTGCAGGTCGCCGTAAATTCTGGCGCCGGTCGGACAAACTTCAAAACATGCAGGTTTTAAACCTTTTTTTAACCGGTGGTAGCACAAAGTGCATTTGTCAGCAGTTTTTTTCTCCGGATGCAGATACCGGCAGCCATACGGACAGGCCTGCACACAATAGCTGCAACCCATGCAGTATTTCTCGTCAACCAGCACAACACCTTCCGGGCTTACAAACGTTGCCCCGACAGGACAAACCTGAACACACGGTGATTTGTAGCACTGGTTGCACATTTTAGGTACAAAAAAAGTTTTGTAGATTTCATCTTCAGGTATCGTTTGCTTAAGACCACCGATTCCGGCGTTGGGTGATTCAACTTTTATTGTCTCATCATTTTTTATGGTGTACTGTTCGACCCACGAGCGGTAATAAAATGGATCTTTTGGAACATCATTTTCTGATTTGCACGCATTGGCGCAATTACCGCATCCGATACATTTTTCAATGTCGATGCCTATGGCATACCAGGGTTTCGCTACCTCTGGCTCGTTTGCGGCAAAAAGAATGGCCGAAAATGGTTTAACCGCTGAGCCGGCCATGAGCGTACCAGCCAGCAAGGCAGACTTTCTTAAAAAATTTCGCCTCGACGCTTTTAATCTTTCATTTCCCATATGGCATGTGGATTATGACAATCGATACATTTTTCCCGTTCGTTGTGGTGATCTTTAATATCGATCTGGTTTATAACTTCAATTTTTCGTGCAGAATTCAAGCTGTGGCATCCGCCGCAAAATTCTCTGGTTCCCGGCTTTTCGAGTGTTACATCAAAATCATCGGCATGTTTTGCTCCCGGGCCATGGCAAACTTCACACGATAATCCTGCATGTGCATCAGAAGCCAGTTGTTCGGCGATATCGGTGTGGCATTCCATACAAACGGTTTTTCCTGCATATTTCACAGGTAGTGCAGCAATCTCATCGATTGAATCAGCCCGGTAGTGCCCGTTTTTTCCAAAAGATTCAGGAACAAGGAACGAACGGATAATCAGAAAAGCAACTATGAAAATCGCCAGAAGGGGAAGTAACGTTTTTAGTTGAGGTGGCATAGTCAAATAGTTTAATTAGAAACGTGTCCAAGTTAAAGAATAACTTTAGTAGGATAACTTCAGCAGATATGACATAAATCAATAAATATGTAGATATATAATGATGATAAATTATTCATGATCGTTGATTGGAAGAGCCGACGTAATATTTATCAAGTTTTCGGGAATATAAAATGCAACGATAGTACATCAAAAAGGGAAGTTCAGGGACAGCATAAAATCGCGTTGCTCCCTGGTTTTGGGAATATTATGCCGCTGTCATAATTTGATGTGTATTTTTATTTTCGTTAATCTTGAAGCTCACCATTTTTTATCGTTTAATCCATTCGGGAATTATAAAAATACTTGTAATGCTGTTACTCTCTTTTCATTGATTTACAGGTTGTTAATAGCGTATTGGGCTAATGGTACGGGTTTTGCATCTACTTGTGTTATAAAAAGTTTATTAAAAGCTCAATTCATGAAAAAAATAATCATCATATCCATTTTTGCAGTTCTTACCTCATTTGCGGGTATTGCAACAGCAACTAATTATCCGGATGAATATCTTGGTTTGCCCGGTGACAACATGAATCTCTACGCGACAATGAAATTATTTCAGGAGTCGGAAACGCTGGAAGGTTTTGAAAGAAGCCTGAATGATCAAAATTCCCACATCAACAATCTCGACCTGAATGGAGATAATCTGGTGGATTATATCTCAGTGATGGATTATGTTGACGGCGATTATCATACCATCGTTTTAAGAACTCAACTGAATACGAATGAAACGCAGGATATAGCCGTTTTCACTGTTCAACGTTTCGATGACGGGACAGCCCGAATACAACTTATTGGTGACGAAGCGTTGTACGGCAAAAATTATATTGTTGAACCAATATACGCCGACAGTCAGGAAACGCCGAATCCAGGTTACATAGGCAATACCACAGTAGTAACAACTCCGGCACCGGTGGCAGTTACCACTTACGAAGTTGCTACATGGCCAATCATCCGGTTTATTTACCGCCCGGGATATGTTTGCTGGCATTCCTCCTGGAGCTGGGGATATTATCCTTCCTATTGGGATCCGTGGCGTCCTTATTACTGGCATACATACTGGGGTTACCACAGCCACTTTAACAACTATTATTATGCACATTATCGTTATTGGGATCACTACCGGTCCCATCGGTATCACGATTTCTATTACAGTAATTTGCGGTCGCATGCTCCGGACGTTAACGACAGAATCAGTAAGGGAAGCTACAGAACAACATACTCCCGCCCTGACCTGAGAAAAAGAGGAGACGAGCTTTACACAAGAACGGCCCGAAGGAGCACAGGATACCGGACTGAAAGTGCAAATCGCGGAAGAACGAACAGTACGCAGGCTGTAAAAAGCAGATCAGGCTACAATTCCAATTCAAAGTCAGGAAGACGAACGATTTCGCGCAGCCCGTCGCAGACACGGACAAATTCCCAAGTTAACAGGGGGACCGATTACACACGAAAATCGTCCACAATACGGTCCGGAAGATCCACTTCAAATTCAACCCGGGAAAGTAAAGGTGCGGTATCTCAACAGGGAACCTGGAGCAGTTCGACCTACAGGGGCGGAACCCGTTCTTCGGTAAGCGCCAACAGAAAAGCACCACAAAAATCGACCACAATCAGAAACAGCAGATCGTCGACGTCATCTTCCGCCAATTCGAATTACAGGCAGCCCAAACGGTCATATTCTGAATATCCAAAAAAGTCGGCTACCAAACCGAGGGTTTCAACCCGATCTCCAAGATCAGGAAGTTCATACCGGCAGCCAGGTGTATCTTCCAGAAGTCATAGCACAAGCAGCAGAAGTTCGAGGCAGCCCGGTGTGTCTTCCAGAAGCCATAGCTCCGGTAGCAGGAGTTCAGGAGTGAGTAGAAGCAGTCGTAGCTCAGGCAGCAGAAGTTCCGGTGTGAGCAGAAGCAGTCATTCCCGATCCTCTTCCGGCACTAGATCCGGACGCCGATAGTTAAAAAATAATATTTACAAAAAAACTCGTTATCTAAAATATTTTAGCTCCCATGGTTTTCCGGTTGAAGTAAATCCTTTCCCTGAGGAATTATGCCGGCGTAGCCTGCCTTCCACATCATTCGTAGAGCCAATGTAATATTTATCGAGTTTTTGAGAATATAAAATATAACAGTAGTACATCGTGCAAAAAAAGGCTAGTCGTGATTGACTAACCTTTTGTTGTGGGAACTACTGGATTCGAACCAGTGACCCCCTGCTTGTAAGGCATAATATTATTGTATTTTGTTCATATCAGTGTTTTATTATAATCCTTATAAAACCCATATTTCAAAGGGTTTTTAGTATTATTTTAATATTTGGATTTTATTAGTTTTTTCTTGTGCAAATTGTGCAAATTTTGTGCAAATTTTTTTATCTTCGTTTTAGCATAAAAGATAAACGATATGAATACCGATATTTCGATTGTTCTGGATACCCGTAGGGGAAAAAAGAACGAAACCTATCCTGTCAAAATTCGTGTTTATTCCCGGTTACTTCAAAAAGCCAAAATGTATTCAACCGGATTCGATATGACAAAAAAAGAATTTGAAAGTGTTTGGCAAACCGAAAAACCACGTGTTAAACATCAGGAAACAAGAAACCTGTTAGATGCAATGAGAGTAAAGGCAGTTGAAGCGGCAAAAAAAACAGAACCATTTTCCTTTGAAAACTTTGAAAAAAAGATGCACCGGCGCAAAGGTGACGGCAAAAATGTTATCTACCATTACAATCAAAGGATTCAGCACTTCAAAGACCTGAAAAGATACGGAACTGCCGAAACTTACGATTTGAGTTTGAAATCAATACTGAAATTTATTACCGATATTAAAAAAGTTGAACCTTCAAATTTGCCCTTTGGCAAAATTACACCGGCTTTCCTTAACAAATATGAAAACTACATGTTGGAAAAAGGCAAAAGCGAAACCACTGTTTCGATGTATTTGCGCGCTTTACGTGCCGTATTTAATAACGCTATAAGGGAAAATGAAGTTTCGGACGATATTTACCCGTTCGGCAAAAATAAGTATGAAATACCAGCCGGAAACGCTGTTAAAAAGGCATTGAGTAAACCACAACTGAAAGTTTTATTTAATGCAGAACCAGCTACACCGGAGCAGGAAAAAGCAAAGGATTTTTGGTTTTTCAGTTTCGTATGCAATGGAATGAATATAAATGATATTGCGATGTTGAAATATAAAAACATTAAAGGAAATACCATTGAATACAAACGAGCCAAAACCCGCCAAACTGCTAAAAAGAAAAGCACAACAATAGTGGTTTATTTAACGGAGTTATCGAAACAAGTTATTGAAAAATACGGGAATGAAGATAAAAGCCCGAATAACTTTGTATTTTCAATAATTGATGAGGCGATGAAGCCGGAGCAGATTAAACCACGAATTAAAGCATTCACCCGTTTTGTAAACCAGCATATTAAACTACTGGCAAAAGCAAACGAATTGCCGGAGGACATTTCAACATATTACGCCCGGCATACATTCGCCACGCTTTCAATACAGGGAGGCGCAAGCATGGAATTTGTCCGTGAAGCATTCGGACACCAAAATATTACAACTACTCAAAACTATTTTGCCGGATTTGAAGATGAAACAAAAAAACAGATTGTTGAAAATCTACTAAATTTTGAATAGATAATTTTTGTACTACACCGCGGTTGGATAAAAGCATATTAAATCTTATTTTTAACAAAAAACAAATTCAGTTGACTAATCTCAGGCAAAAATAAAATGGAAATATTTTTCGGATGGATTATTCTTTCCTTTTTTGTTGCAATTATTGGTAAGGATAGAAAAATTGGTTTCTTAGGTACTCTTTTTTTATCTCTGATATTAAGTCCTATTGTTGGGGCAATATTTGCCCTTGCCTCCGAACGGAAATTAAATACTGACAATATGTATAAATGCCCATATTGCGCAGAATTTATAAAAAAAGAAGCAATAATTTGCAAGCATTGTGGTAAGTCTTTAGAGAACAATTCCGATTTTGACATTGATAGATTTAGAAAATAAAAATACCAGATATGATTTTAGCGTGGATACTGCTCTCGTTTGTCGTTGCGATTATTGGCACCGACAGAAAAATTGGTTATTGGGGAACTTTTTTTCTTTCCTTGTTACTAAGTCCAATTATCGGTGCAATATTCGCACTCGCTTCAGAAAGAAAAAGTAAAAGTAAAAGTGAAATTGAAAAATTACCCCAAGAAACTTATAATTTTTATAGTTACGCACGGAAAGAATTTAAAAAGGGAAATTTTAACCAAGCCATAAATTTTTTGAATGATGCAAAGAAACTTAGTCCAAGGTCGCCTCTTATTTTAATTAATCTGGCCATTTGCCATGCAGGAATAAAAGATAAAGAAAAAGGATTTTATTATTTAGATAAGGCTGTACAATACGGTTATAAGAATTTCCAACATATCCAGCAACAAAATATTTTGTCTTTTTTAAGGCAACAACCAGAATTTAATGCGTTTGTTGAGAATGGTTACAGGCTTCCTAAAGATTCTAACAAGGATGATCAAAATGATTCAGTAGCGAAACTTGAAAAACTTGCACAATTAAAAGAAAAAGGTATTCTAACCGATATTGAGTTTGAAATTGAAAAGAAAAAAATAATTAATCAACAATAGGTTTTCATTTCGCGCACGTATAGATGCAAGAAAAATCATGCAAATTCAATTGAAAAACTATTAATTTCCTTCACGCGTAATAAGTCGGGAAAAAATTATGCTATTTCAATTATTGCATTTCCTATCCCGAACTGTCTGTTTAATTCAAATTCTGCTATTTTCTTTTGTAAGTTTTTATTCATCTCGTGTTTCAAATCATTCCAAAGTATCATTAATTCAGGGTTGTCTTGGTATCTATTAGCCAGATATGGCAATGTTCTTAAAGTTGATAATCCTATTGACCGGTGCAATTCCGGATAATTGAAAATTTGTTTGTCTTTTATTTCCTTAATAGCTTTTGTAAAAATCCGTTTAACTTTCTCAGGTGGATATTTCAAATGATTTTTGTTATTAAAAGGCGCAGACATAGCTAATATCTATTAAAATCATAAATTTAATAAATTAAATCTATAATTCTATAATATCAAAAACCTTATACGCGTATGTATAAGGTTCTAAAAAACCATGCAAATTCAATATTTGGCACTTGCAGATAGGAATAAAAGTCAAATAAAAAAGGGGTGGGTGGCCATTGGCGAAAAATGAACTGAAACTATTTTTCGAATTGGAATAATCAAATTATCTCCCCTGTTTTTTTGGGTACACCCCATTTTTACATTTCGCTTAATCTTTCCATTGCTTTTACAGAACATTTAAAAGTCCACGCCCAAATGCCAAATGCTTTTGAGGTTGGATAGCTTTCACAATTGAACCGTTTATTGATTTTTAGCCTGAAAACTTCATAATGGGTAATTGTACCATTTGAACCTACTTCGTAGCAAAAACCCTGTTTCGTCTTGCTCAAAAGCGAAAATTCATATCCTTTTACCTCTCCCTTTCCAGAAAAATGTTCTGGCAGTTGTTTAAACCTCATCTGTGTAAATGGTTTTTATTAACTGATATTTACCATTGCGAATCTCAAAAACATCGTTTAGCGTTGCAAAATCACAAAGAGTGTTGATTTTTTCCATCAACTGCGTTAATGGTTCTCTGACTTCGTTTTCCAATTTTCTGATACTTTCTTTCGTGTTCATGATTATAATTTTTTAAGTGGGTGAATATGAAATTGAGGTACAACATTAAAATGTGTGGCAAATACTTTTGAAATTATCTCTGTTGATTTATCAGCATGTTTTGCCTCAACAATAACAGAATCATGTATTGTTAATGGTACAATTCCGGCGTTTACAAGCTCTTTTGCTATGCAGTCGATAAAAATATAGCTCTCAACTTTTTGAAGGAATACAGGCAAAATTTTGTGGTCTTTACGCTTTAATATTTCTGTTGCTTCTGTCTCAATGGGAAAACTGTTTTAAATTCCTGCTTATCTTTTTTGTATGGGATTATTCTCTTATAATCACTGTAAACAACATTTTGAGAAAACAGAATCCCGAACATTTTTTCTTTAATATCCTCACGTGAATATTTTCCGTTAAAATGTTTTACAATGTGTTCGTAAAGACGGCCCGAATTAACACTTTCGGAAAAGGCGTTTAAATTCACCAAATTTGATTTTTTTTGATTCGGGTGAATTTTTAGAACTTGCTTAACTGCCTTAATTCTAAATCTTTAACAACATCAAAAATTAAAAATTGACCACATAATAAGGTATTGTTATTTGGTATTTGTGTTTTAGATACAATATGTTGTATTAATTGATTTAAAAAGAATAGTTGAGAATTTTTCAGGTCAATACTAACAAAATCCCCGATTATAAAATTTCTCATTTCTCTTTTTAGATTTGTAAGATTGGTATTTAGCCGGTTATTCGTTTTGCTTCGTTTAAAATAACGCTGTCGTTTGTCCATGAAAGCATTTAACTGCAATGTATAAATCAACTGCGTTTGTTTACAGGTTACAGTGGAAATGTATTCCATTGCTTCGTTCATATCAATCTCCACATTCATAAACTGGTTCTTCATTGTGTAAAGATGAGGCTCCAACCTGTTATAGTGTGCTTTCCGGTTGAGGTGCTTTTTATGCAATCTGGCAAATAGTTTTGTTTGCGGTGGAACTATTTCCCGGTTGAGGTCGAAAGTAAATTTTGGATTCAGTTTGTAATGCAGTTTCTTTTTTCCTGGTCTTGCATCATTGTCTGATATTATAAATTCACCATTTTTTAAATATTTCAGATAATTATCAGTATTACAATTAATTACAGCCTTTAAATACTTTGAGTTTATACAACTAAAACCATCGGATTCTTTTTTTGCAAACAGTTGTTTGTTAACCATGTAATGAATAATGAAATAAAAATCCAGCATTTCATATCTAAAGCTTGGAGGTTGCAACGAAAAACAACGCTCCAAACTTTTCTTAATATCGGTTGGCACAATCAAATAATATGGTTTGTGGACCTTCATCAGAAATTAAATGAAAGTTGCGGATTCACAGGAACCAAAGCCGGGTTTGTTGTCCATTCTGTTGCAACGTGGTTAGTAATCCTGCATTTTCTTTCTCTGGTTGGAAATATTCTGTTTTGCTCTTTTAACATGCCAACATACCAGCATACATTTTCGCGCATTATTCCGGTTGAAACATCAACCTCTTTCATCGTTTGTGGTAATTGATAAAACGATTTATAGACAATTAGTAGTTGGTCTTGAAATTTCTTATCTTTGTCAGTATAAAATCTTTTATGCTGGCCCGCGTCCAGTTGGCCGCGGCTTTTCTCTTTTGTCCCTCATCGTTGCGCTTTCCTTCCTTTAGAAACCAAAAAATCGTCTACTTCCTTTTCAATTTCGGATTTGGATTTAACCTTTATCGATTGTAACCATTCTCGTCAATTTCGGACTTTTAAGGAAATACCATGTTTTTAGCTTTTATGAAATGTCCGGGCGAGTTCCCGTTTAGCAAGTTTATAAACCGTACTTTTGGCAGGTTTCTCCGGCAGATATTCGCAAAGCTCATTAATATCTAACCAGCGATCTGTTTCTGGTTGTTGCACTTGGTTATTTAATCTGATAATAACCTTTTAATTTGCTCCAGTTTTTCAGATAACCGGTTAAACTTTTGTGGAATAATTTTCGAAAGTTAATCCTTGTACCATGTTAAAATAATTTTTGTTAAACATGATGCAAGTAATAATGCGAGGTAACGGGTTACGTAACCGGGTAACGCTTATTCATAGTACCCATTATCTTTGAAAAAATCTATTGTTTCTTTAAGGTGTTTCATGTCATCTTCAGCTATTTGTATCGCTTTCTTATTTTTTTTTATAAATGGCAAATATTTTTTTTATCTTCTGTCATGGGGGTAACTGGGGGGTTACTTTTGCATAAATTCTAATTCATTATTATTGTTTTCTTTACCTCTATATTTTATTTTGTATATAAGATACGTTTCCTTTTGAAGTCAAATTTTGTATCGATGCTGAATTTCCCCTCATTGCACTATTATATTGTTTTCAGTTCAGTAAAGAAAGTCTATTTACAAACGAAGACCCGTCTTATTTTCCTGTGCTTTCAAATTCATTTGCTTTAAACAAATAATGAAATACTATACACCAAATCTGTAACATTTAAATTACTTTGTTTTTTAACCTGTTGATTTTCAATAGTACTTTTTTGCTTCAATAATTCTCTAAACAAAAAATATCTTGCATACATAATTTCCAGTTGATAATTACAATCCTTTTCAATTGAATGAGTTAAATAATAATCGTGTGCAAGGAGTATGTATTTTTGTTTGTCATTACGAAGGTTGCTTTCTTTTCTGGCTGATTCATTGAAATTAATTTCTTTTTCAGCCTCATCAATGAATTGGTTTTGCTCTTTCAATTTATCTTCAATGGCTCTTTGGTTCCAACTACCTATGGTTTTTAAAAAGTTTATAATTTCCACTAAAAACATTTTATAAGCATAGAAATTTTTGAACTGCTCAAATGCTTCAACAGGATTTTTAGACCAATCAGGCGTTATAGAAACAATATCTCCAATTTTAGGAGGATTAACAGAGGTGTCTTCTATTTCCAGAAATTCTTTATCTACAATTTTTTTCTCTTTGTAAAGACTAAGTAGTTCTGACAGTTTTTTATTAAAATAATCCGACGATGACTGATTAAAGTCTATTTGGCTAACAAACTGTTTTGGCTGTTCTGTTGAAATTTTAGGAAAATATAATTCTATTCGCTTATTGAAACGTTCATAAGTCATTTGAAAATAGGCAGTCGCAGAATCAACAATTCCAAAATGATTAGGATCGATTATTACTTTTCCCGGAAAAATTGTTTCCAATCCTTCTTTTGCTTTAAACAATTCAGAATAATAGTACTGAACTGATTTATAGCCATTTTCTTTTGATAACCCGAAATCTTGAAACTTTTTTTCCATGTATTCTTTTTGAATATCCAAATCCGGGGGTAATTGACCCATTTCTACATTTAGTTTAAGGAATTGTTCTTTGGTCATAATCTTTTATGCTGATTTTGAATATAAAAGTAGAGAATTTCTTTAGTATGAATGATCTAAAATATTGTCAATTAAAAATACAATACATAAATTTACTGTTTACTATCATTTATTAACTTCAAAAAAAACCAAACAACATGAAAATATTACAAACTCTCAAACGCTACGTACCAAAAGCAATATTCGTAATATATCTAAATTTAGTCTGGCTCACCGCACTTTCTAGCACCAATTTAAATAAAGCCTCTACACAAGTTTTTGAAGGAAAAGGTCCCGATGTTCGTTTTTTTGAATTAAAGGAAGGTAAGGCAGATTTTAGTATTAGTGTAGAAAATAACTTTTGGGATTCTACTGATATTTCAGGTTTAATATCAATACAGATATTAACTTACAGCAATATTCGATTGACAGACAACAATGGTTTATTAGTTGATGAAAATAAATCATCTCTTTCAAAAGATTGTACAATAAAGATTAGTAATTCGGGAAAATATCGTTTAAATATTGGAGTTGAAAAAGATGCAAAATGGAGAATAAATTTAACAAATAGACCTAAAAAAATTGATTCACAATGGTTAAAGTCAATAGGTGGTATCATTATAATATTTTTGGGTTTAGCCCTTTATTTCGTTCCAACAATTATTGGGAAACGCAAAAAGCACCTATTGTCTATTCTTATTTTAAATCTTTTTTTAGGTTGGACTTTGATAGGTTGGATTGGAGCCTTAATTTGGGCAATTAACTCACCGCAAAAGAAAAATATTTATAAATATACTTGCACTAATTGTGGTTTCGAAAAAGTGATGGAACAAAAAGTTAAGTTATTTGTATGTCCAAATTGTAACACGGAGAATACAATTATGTAAGCATTACATTTACAAAGATGACCAGTGAATTAAATTTAACTTTCGAGAGTGAATATTGTGCAAATTTTGTGCAAATAAAAAAGAGTTACAAACTTAACCTTTGCAACTCTTTAATTTTCAGGTGGGAACTACTGGATTCGAACCAGTGACCCCCTGCTTGTAAGGCAGGTGCTCTGAACCAGCTGAGCTAAGCTCCCTTTTTTGTTTTTTGCTCTTTTTGTTCGTGACCCTCCCGATAGTAATCGGGATGCTCTGAACCAGCTGAGCTAAGCTCCCTTTTTATTTTTTGCTCTTTTTGTTCGTGACCCTCCCGATAGTAATCGGGATGCTCTGAACCAGCTGAGCTAAGCTCCCTTTTTTGTTTTTTTGAACGTCTCCTTTTTTTCGTAAGGCGCTGCAAATATAAAAGGTATTTTCAGTTCTGCAAAAAGAATGTGAAAAATTATTTCCTATAAAATTTCAGCTACTATAAACGTACTTCCTCCAATAAAAATTAAATCATTTTTTCCGGCTTTCACCTTTGCCGCGTTCAATGCCTCTGTAACAACTGGAAAGCTATTTCCCTTTAATCCAAGTTGTTGAGCCTGGCTTTTGAGTGCCTTTTCATCGAGGGCCCGCGGAATATCAGCTTTTGTAAAATAGTACTGCGCATCTTTTGGCAGCAATTTCAAAACGCTGCCGGCATCTTTATCATTTACCATTCCGAAAACAACGTGAAGATTGTTGTGCGGGGTTTGCTCAATTTGTTTCACCACCTCTTTTATTCCATCCGGGTTATGTCCGGTGTCGCAAACCACCAGGGGATTGTTCCCGATTATCTGCCAGCGACCTTGCAAGCCGGTCAGGCTAATAGTTTCGGATAAGCCGTTGTAAATGCTTTTATCGCTGATGTTCCATCCGCTGTTTTGTAAAAGTTCAATGCACTTTAAAACCGGCGGAAGATTTTTTAACTGGTAAATTCCCGTCAAATCCAAAATCAATCCGGGTAAATATTTTTTACCTTTCTTTTCAACGGAAACAACCTGTTTCCTTTCCAGGTTTTGCAATGAATAACTGATTTTGTATTCCTGGTCGGCAAAATATAAAGGAGCTTTTTGCGCTGTCGCTTTTTCTTTGAAAACAGGTTCCGTTTCCGGTTGCGTGGCGCCAATAACTGCAGGAATTCCGGATTTAATTATGCCCGCTTTTTCCGCCGCAATTTTTTCGAGGCTGTCACCCAAAAGCGCAGTATGATCCAATCCGATATTTGTAATAATGCTCACTTCCGGAGAAATGATGTTTGTGGAATCGAGCCGTCCGCCCAATCCAACTTCCACCACTGCAATATCAATTTTATACTTCGAGAATAAGTCGAATGCCATGGCTACTGTGAGTTCAAAAAACGACGGATCAATTTTCCATGTTTCGTTTTGGAGGAGGTAATTTTCAATCCATTCAACCACATCATTTTCAGAAATCATTTTTCCGTTGATGCGGATTCGTTCTCTGAAATCTTTTAAATGCGGTGAGGTATATAATCCGGTTTTGTATCCTGCCGACTGCAAAACAGCCGCCATCATGTGCGAAACAGAACCTTTTCCATTGGTGCCGGCAATGTGGATTGAGCGAAAATTTCGGTGTGGATTTCCATAAAAATCATCGAGTTTCCGCGTATTTTCCAGGGTATTTTTGTAAGCCGCCGGTCCAATTCGCTGAAACATGGGCAGCCGATTAAACAGGTAATCGAGAGTTTCAGTATAATTCAATGCCAAAAAATTTATTAACCGGCACAAGTTTATTAAAAATTAATTCTACTTGAATGAAATCTCCCAATTTTATCTACATTTAGCAAAACCCAATTAAACGAATATGTTGAGTAAATCCAGCAAAAGCAAAATCTTCGTCCTCGATACCAACGTTATTTTACACGATCATACCTGCATTTACCAGTTTCAGGACAACGATATCATCCTGCCGATAACTGTTCTCGAGGAACTCGATAAATTTAAACGTGGAAATGATCTAATTAATTACCAGGCGAGGGAGTTTGTCAGGTTGCTCGATGAAATCATTGGCGACGAATTGTTTAACGGCGGCAAATCGCTTGGAAAAAACAAAGGGAAATTACGAATTGAAGCCGGCAAACCATTTTCCGAAGCCTTAAAAACTTCCTTTCGCGAAGATATTCCGGATCATCGTATTCTTGCCATCGCGGAGTATGCGATGAAAACTTATCAGAGGCGTAAAATAGTGCTTGTGAGCAAGGACATTAATCTTCGGATGAAGGCGAAATCATTGGGTATTCAGGCCGAAGATTACAAATCGGACAAAGTCACCGACATTAATGTGCTGGAAAAAACCATTACCACGTTCGAGAATTTCAGCGATTCGTTAATTGAAATTTTATACGATCAGGGATGGTTCCAATTTGAAGAACTGAAGCTGGAAAAAAGACCGGAGGCAAATGAATGTTTTATTTTGAGAGGGAACAATTCCAGTGTCCTTGCTCGGTTCGATTCTAAAAACAACCGGGTTGTCCGGGTGGAGAAAAAAGCGGCATACGGAATAAAACCGCGCAATGCAGAACAAACGTTTAGTTTGAACATGCTGGCGAATCCCGAAATCGAGCTGGTTGCGCTCACCGGGAAAGCCGGTACCGGAAAAACTTTGCTGGCGTTGGCTGCGGCGATCGAACAACATAAAATGTTTGACCAGATTTTACTGGCCCGCCCGATTGTGGCGCTGAGCAACCGTGATTTGGGTTACCTCCCCGGCGACGCGTCCGAAAAAATCAACCCTTACATGCAGCCACTTTTCGACAATCTGGCTGTGATAAAACATGTTTTTAACCCACGCAGTCAGGAATATCAGAAAATTGAAGAGATGCTGAAAGAGGAAAAACTCGCCATTTCACCGCTGGCCTTTATCCGCGGGCGGAGTGTTTCAAATTCATTTTTTATTATTGATGAGGCCCAAAATCTTACGCCGCATGAAATTAAGACCATCATCACGCGCGCGGGCGAAGGCACAAAAATGGTTTTTACCGGCGACCTTCAGCAAATCGACTCACCCTACCTCGATATGAAATCAAACGGCCTCGCTTTTATGACCGACCGAATGCGAAGTCAGGATTTATTTGCCCACATTAACCTGGTGAAAGGCGAACGCAGTTATTTGGCCGAACTGGCCAGTAATCTGCTTTAACAGCTTTTCATTCAGCAGCTTTTTTCTATTTTTGCATTTTATTTCATCGAACAGGATAATTTTGTCTTTTTTTTGATGAAATATCCGGATGATTTTCGGAGTTAGTTAAATTGAGAACGCACAGGTAAATCGAAAAAGAATGGAATATGTAGGGAAGAAAGCGGCATTTTATACCCTGGGTTGTAAACTGAATTTCTCAGAAACTTCAACCATTGCCGGCTCTTTTAAAGAAGTTGGATTTGATCGCGTGGATTTTGGCGAAAAAGCCGATGTATATGTAATTAATACCTGCTCGGTTACCAATCAGGGAGATAAAGCAAGCCGAAACATTATCCGGCAGGCAGTTCGCAAAAATCCGGAGGCGATGGTTATTGTGGTTGGCTGTTATTCACAACTGAAACCGGACGAGGTAGGGCATATCGAAGGTGTTGATCTGGTACTCGGCACGCAGGAAAAGTTCCACATCCCGGCCTATTTAAACGGGCTGAAAAAACGGGAAAAAACGGAAATAAAAACTACGCGGCTGGTCAACATCAAAAATTATCACCGGGCTTTTTCCTGGGGCGACCGAACACGCAGTTTTCTGAAAATCCAGGACGGATGCGACTACTACTGTTCATTTTGCACGATTCCGTTTGCCCGCGGCCGCAGCCGGAACGACAACATTGAAAATACGGTTGACGAAGCAAAAAAAGCGGTTGATAAAGGATTTAAGGAAATCGTTTTAACCGGTGTAAACATCGGCGATTTCGGTAAATCGACGGGCGAGAATTTCCTCGATTTCCTGAAAGCAATGGAAAAAGTGGAAGGCTTGCACCGATTGAGATTGGGTTCCATTGAGCCAAATCTCCTGAAAGATGAAATCATTGAACTGGTTGCCGGTTCCGACGTAATTATGCCGCATTTTCACGTTCCCCTGCAATCAGGGTCCGATGAAATTCTGTCGCTCATGAAGCGGAAATACTCCACCGGGTTGTTCGCTCATCGCGTTGAAAAAATCCGCGAACTGGTGCCGCACGCTTTTATCGGAGTGGATGTAATTGCCGGAACCAACGGCGAAACAGAAGATTTATTCCAGGAATCGTACGATTTTCTGAACAGCCTCGAAATATCGCAGTTGCACGCTTTTACTTATTCGGAAAGAAGTGGAACACAGGCGCTGAAAATTCCCTGGAAGGTAGATGTGGAGGACCGGAAACGGCGCACCCAGATGTACATTAACCTTTCAGAAAAAAAATTGCGCGCGTTCTACGAAAAACATCTGGGGTCGGAACAAAATGTTCTTTTTGAAGGACAGAAAAAAGGAGATTCAATGGCGGGATTCACCGAAAATTATATTAAAGTGGAAACGGCATTCGACGAAAGTCTGGAAAACCAGTTGAGAATGGTGAAATTAAAATCAATTCTGCCAAACGGGCACGTGGAAGTGCTGATGTAACACTGAAATCCCTGATTTCGTTCAGAACAAATTCAACATACATTAAAATGGATTACAAAGAGCTTTGTTTTCAGGTTCAGGATATTGCACGCGAAACCGGTAGCTTTATCCGTGAAGAACGGGAAAAGGTTTCAGGTGAAGATGTGAAATTGAAAAGCGAATCGAGCCTCGTGACATACGTCGATAAAACCGCGGAAAAGAATATTGTTTCAGCTTTGGAGAATCTCATTCCTGAATGTGGCTTTATTACAGAAGAAGGCACGGCATCACACCAAAACGAAAAATATAAATGGATTATTGATCCGCTCGACGGCACAACCAATTATATTCACGGAATCACACCTTTTTCGGTTAGTATTGCTTTGATGGAAGAAAGCGAGTTGGTTGCGGGCGTTGTTTTTGATGTGATGCTCAACGAAATGTTTTATGCCTGGAAAGGGAGCCCCGCGTATTTAAACGGAAAAGAAATAAGCGTTGCCAAAGCAGCAAATTCAAAAGATACACTAATCGCCACCGGTTTTCCGTATTACGATTTCGACCGGGTGGACGATTATATCGGTGCAATGAAAAAACTGATGAAGGAAACGCGCGGGATCCGCCGGTTAGGTTCGGCTGCAATTGACTTGTCGTACGTTGCCTGCGGCCGGTTCGACGCATTTTTCGAACACGCGCTTCATGCCTGGGATGTGGCTGCCGGAGTTTTTATCCTACAGCAGGCCGGCGGAAAAGTTACCGATTTCAACGGGGGCGACAATTGGCTTTTCGGCGGCGAAATGATTGCGGCAAGTAGCAGTTATTTTCCCGAATTTTACAAAATTATTAACGGCTTTTTGGGCGAGAAATAAATTGATTATTATTAATCACTGATGTCCGGTTAAATAATATATTAATGGCTAAAGCCCTCCCGTACAATGGTTTTATTGCCCCCGGCTTAAGCCGGGGGTTAATTTTGGAGCACGAAAAACAGGCTTTAGCCATTAATATTAAAATATTCATTATCAGTAAGAAGAATAACTGTGTTCCAACTTATTTTATTGATTGAAATATTTCGCTGACACCAGTGATTTTTAATCAAATAAAACGTTGTTTTTTAATGGGACTTTGATTTTCCTAAATAGAAGACAACAAATCGTACATGGGGAAAAACCGGCTCCCGATTTTGTCACCACCTCTTTATATCCAAAAATTTTGGGTAGATGCTCGAAATCATACCTAAAAATTGACATAACAATACATGGCCTTCTTTTAGAACAGATTTTGTAAATTGCACCACATTTAAAAAATCATCCGATGGCCGAAAAGGAAATCGCCCTTTTAAAAGAACAAATCAACAGGCTCAGTGAAAAAAATTTCGATTTGGAAGCCTGGAAAAACCACACCATTATTTTTCTTGAACGGATTTTCGGGAAAGACAATTCGAAAATAAAAATGTTGAAGGAGCTGCGTTACGACTATTCGAGCTGGAGTTTGCGCGATACTGCCGCAGCAGGGAAATCGAAAGATAAAGACCCGGTTCGTGTCCAGGCACAGGAACTTCTGGAAGCTACAATCACAGAATTGGAAAAACTTGGTGTGCCAAAGGACAAACCGGGAAACGACAGGATGTGGGAACTTCTGCAGGATGAACTGACCGGCAGGCAGGTAAAAGAAATTCAAACAATAATTAAATCGGAAGACCCGGACAAAACCGTTAAAATTGCCGACATTCTGGGAAAAATGGAGAAAGACGATTTGGCACTTACCATCGCAAAACTTCTCATTTCGTAACCGCACAAAATGCCTGAAAACAAGAAAATTGCCATTGTCATTCTCAACTGGAACGGCGCCAGGCTGTTCGAAAAATTCCTGCCTTCGGTCATTCGAAACTCAGAAAATGAAAATACTGCGATTTTTGTGGCTGATAACGGCTCAACTGATAATTCCGTCGAAATATTAACCACCCGTTTTCCGGAAGTTAAAATTATTGAACTCGGGGAAAATTATGGTTTTGCAGAAGGATACAATCGCGCATTGCAGCAAATTGAAGCCAGTTATTTTATATTGCTCAATTCCGATGTGGAGGTTACGCCGCACTGGATGGAAAAGTGCCTGCAGCTGTTTAAAGAAAATGAGAAAATTGCAGTCGTTCAACCCAAAATTTTAAGTTTTGAAAAACCGCATTTATTCGAATATGCCGGCGCTGCCGGTGGATTTATCGATAAATTCGGTTACCCGTTTTGCCGCGGACGGATACTGAACCAGATGGAACCCGATGTTGGCCAGTACAACAAAGCAACGCCGGTTTTTTGGGCGAGCGGGGCCTGCATGTTTGTAAAAGCTGACTTGTTTAAAAAAGCAGGGGGTTTCGACGGAGATTTTTGGGCACACATGGAGGAAATTGATTTATGCTGGCGTTTGAAAAGCCGCGGTTACGAAATCTGGTACCAACCGGACAGCGCTGTGTTTCACCTCGGCGGGGGCACACTGTCGTACGGAAGCCCGCAAAAAGTTTATCTTAATTTCAGGAATAACCTGTACATGTTGTTTAAAAACCTTCCGCACAAATATTTCAAACGAATTTTTCTCACCCGGATGGTACTCGACGGGGTGGCCGCATTTAAATTTCTGTTCGGTTTTTATTTCAGGAGCTTTTGGGCCATATTGAAGGCACATGGCGAATTTTACAGGAACTTTTCGAAACTGAAGGAAAAAAGAAAAGCTGCACAGGAACAGGCTGAAGTGGAAGATCACACAGAGATTTACTCAAAAAGCATCATGTGGAAGTTTTTTATTCAGAAGAAGCGCAAATTTTCATCGTTAAATTTTAACCTGTTAAAATGAATGAGAAGTTGGTCTTTAATGAAAAAGTGTATACTTATCAAATCGATTTTATCGGTCATGTAAACAACATTGTTTATATCCAGTGGCTGGAAAATGCACGCGTCAACCTGCTCGAGGCCATCGATTTGCCGATAGTCGATTTAATCCAAAAACAAGGAATTTTCCCTGTGCTCAGCAAAACATCCATCCGCTACCGCAAACCGTTTTTCCTGGGCGAAAAGGTGACCATCGAAATCTGGGTGTCGCAAATAAACAATGCATCTGTGGAAATGGATTTCAACTTTAAAAATCAGCGCGGTGAGCTTTGTACAACTGCGCGACAAACTTGTTTATTTGTGGATAAAAATAACATGCGCCCCTTACGCCTGACCGGCAAAAACCGCGAAGCGTTTGAGAAACTGTCGATTATAGGATAACCGGCTGATAAAGTTTATTAGCCTGGTCGTTCCTCAATTTTTTTCAGTGCCTGTTTGAAAAATCTGTCGTTGGCAACAAGCATGTAATTTCAGATAAAATTCCAGATTAATTAACAGCTATTTCCCTGCCTTGAAACACACGAAATAGTCCTTCAAATAAATCTTGTTTTGCTGTTTCAAAAATCCGTTTTAACTTTGCCGTCATTGTTTATGCAATGGGGTGCCTCAATATTTAGGGCTGAGATCATACCCAAGGAACCTGATCCGGATAATGCCGGCGAAGGGAGGGCAACAAGGGATTCGTCCCGCTCCATTGGTTAGTTATTAACCAAATTTAATTTTATCATGAGAAGATTTTTTACCTGGCTGCTTGTGCAGCTCATGGTTGTGTCAGCCTTCGGGCAATACAGCCTCGAAGGAAAAGTGACGGGAAATGGTGAACCGCTTGCCGGCGCCAGTGTGGTGATTGAAAACAGTTTTTACGGCGTATCCACAGGAAGCAGGGGCGGATTCGAATTTAAAAACCTGAAACCGGGCAAATACGATTTAAAAGTATCGTTTATCGGTTTTGAAGCCAAAGAAGTAGGCGTTCAATTGAATTCTGATAAGGAGATTTTAATCGAACTGAATCCCGATGTGGTGATGACCGGCGAAGTATTGGTTTCAGCAACCCGCGCCGGAAATAAAACCCCGGTAGCTTACAGCAACATTTCCGGGGAAACCATCGAAGACAGGAACCTCGGACAGGACATTCCATTCTTGCTGCAATTAACACCTTCGTTTGTGGCAACTTCCGATGCCGGAGCCGGCGTGGGTTACACCAACTTTCGCATTCGCGGAACCGACCTTAATAGAATTAATGTTACTGTAAACGGCATCCCGCTGAACGATGCCGAATCACACGGAACCTGGTTTGTCGATATGCCCGATTTGGCTTCGTCGCTCGAAAATGTGCAAATCCAGCGCGGCGTAGGAACTTCCACAAATGGCGCAGCAGCGTTTGGGGCAACAATCAATCTGCAAACCAATACGCTGCGGAAAGACGCTTACGCCGAATACAAAACGGCGTTTGGTTCGTTCAATACCTTTAAGAACACAGTTTCAGCAGGCACTGGTTTGCTGAACGAAAAATTCACACTTGATGCACGGCTCTCCAAAGTTTCGTCTGACGGCTACATCGACCGCGCTTTTTCCGACCTGAAATCGTTTTTTGTTTCAGGCGGTTACTATTCGGGAAGCACGGTGCTGAAAGTGAATGTGTTTTCGGGTATCGAGGAAACGTATCAATCGTGGTGGGGCGTGCCGAAAGTTCGGCTGAACAACGACCTGGAGGGGATGAAACGCTATGAAGAACATTGGTTGTATTCGCCGCAGCAAACGGAAGAAATGATCAATTCCGACAGCCGGACCTATAATTATTATACGTACGAAAACCAGGTGGACCATTACCAGCAGGACCATTATCAACTGCATTTCTCGCATAAATTCAGCAGTTACCTGAACCTGAATGCCTCAGGGCATTTTACCCACGGCCGCGGATATTATGAAAATTTTGAGCCGGGTGAAGATTTGGCCGGTTACCGCATTCCTTATCCGGTAGTGGGAAATGATACCGTTTTTACTTCCGATATTATTAACCGCAAATGGCTCGACAATCGTTTTTACGGACTTACTTTTTCGCTGAACTATGATAGAAATCGCAGCGACTTTACCTTTGGCGGAGGTTGGAGCACTTATGACGGCGACCATTTTGGAAAGGTAATCTGGGGGCAGTTCATCGGCGACATCGAACCAAAACACGAATGGTACCGCGGAAATGGATTGAAAAAAGATTTCAACGTATACGCGAAGTATAATTACAGTGTGAGCGAAAAGCTAAATGCTTATGCCGACCTTCAATACCGCAAAATCGATTACATGATTACGGGAATTGATAATGATTTGCGCGACATTTCACAGGGGCACAACTTTAACTTTTTTAATCCGAAGCTGGGTTTATTTTATCAGCCGGCTTCCAATCAGGAACTTTATTTTTCGTTTGCCGTGGCGAACCGCGAGCCCAACCGCGTGGCGTATGTCGATGCAAAACTGGGCAAAATTCCGGTGCACGAAACATTGCACGACTGGGAACTGGGCTACAACTACAAATCGTCGGCTGCATCGGCGGGCGCCAATGTTTATTACATGTCATACAAAAACCAGTTGGTGGTTACCGGCGAAATTAACGATGTGGGTTCGCCCATTACCGCCAATGTAGACAATAGTTACCGCGCAGGTATCGAGTTGCAGGCAGCGGTGAAAATTTTGCAATCGTTGCAATGGAACGGAAATGCCACCTTTAGCCGGAATAAAATCCTGGATTTTACCGAATACGTAGATAACTGGGATACCGGTGGCCAGGAAACTTTCGATCTTGGCGCCACTGATCTTGCATTTTCTCCGGACGTAATTGCCAACAGCCAGTTTTTATTTGAACCGGCAGAAGGATTGCAGTTTAGCCTGACCTCCGTTTATGTAGGCAAACAGTACATTGACAACACCTCGAGCAACCGGCGTGCACTGGATGCCTGGTTTGTAAATAACCTGAAAGCAGACTATTCGTTTACTACCGGATTGTTTGACGAAATTACCCTGCATGTGTTGGTGAACAACCTCTTTAACGAAATGTACGAATCGAACGCCTGGGTATATTCTTACATTCTCGGCGGCGAACGCTACGAAATGGACGGCTACTTCCCGCAGGCCGGCACCCATTTTATGGCCGGTGTGGATTTTAAATTTTAGCCTCTGCCGCCAAAAGCGGGAGTGAGAAGCCGGATTTTTGTTGTATATCCGTCATTCCGGATAAAGAGAGAACCTCCTGGAAAGCTCTGGCGTTTAAGGAAAATATGTTTAAAACCGGTTACTGAAAAGTGACCGGTTTTTGGTTGCCGGACTTTTGTTCCTTTGCACAGGTATTTCTTCAGTCTGTTCCGGCACAGCGTCCACCGGCTGATTGATGTTATTTTAGCTTTTTATTTGGATCCGGTCCCATAACCAGGTGAAGTTCACCACCCTTTGTAATTTCACTATGGCGCAGAAACATTCGTTTCAGCGGGTTGCCGTTTAATGTTACCGACTGCACATACACATTCTTTTTGCTGTTGTTTTCTGTGGTAATTTTAAACGATTTCCCCGGGTAATATTTACTGTCGAGAGTTATTTTTATTTCATCGAAAATGGGACTGCCAATCAGGTAAATGGGATCCTCAGTAGTTCCGCCGTCTAATTGGAACAACCCAATTTTCATCAACACTGCCAGCGTTCCCATCAGTCCCTGGTCTTCGTCGCCATTGTAGCCTACAAACGGAGAAACCCCTGTGTAAACCGAATCGATTACAGCCCGGCTCCATTTCTGAGTGAGCCAAGGTGCGCCCACGGCATTAAAAATAAATGCGGTTTCCATGGATGGTTGGTTGCCATAATTTATTGGTATCCGACGTGCCTGTTCCAGGGTTTCGTCGGCGTGTGCTTTTCCGGATGTAAAACCATGCTTTTGAGCGATTGCAAATTCATTATCCAGTTTATTTGCCATTGCTTCTTCACCGCCCATTAACGCTGCAAGTCCTTTGTAATCCTGTGGTACATACCAGGTCATTTGTGCCGCATTCGATTCCACAAAACCATCATTTTGGTATTGATAAGGATCGTAGGGTATTTTCCAGTTTCCGTCTGCATCTTTCGGGCGAATAAAACCATAACTGGTATCGAACAAATTTTTCCAGTTGTTCGAACGCTTCATAAAATAGTTGTAATCGTCTGTTTTCCCCAGCTTTTTTGAAAGTTGTGCCAAAGTCCAGTCCTGAAAAGCATATTCCATGGTCATTCCGGCACCATCTTTATGAAAAGCGTTAATTTGCGGTTTATATGGAAACGGCACATATCCCTTTTCAATGTATGGTTCTATTCCGCCACCTTCAGAGGTGTCATGCTCGTAACCCGCTTTGCTCATAATTCCACCGGGCATATGATTTTTTTTCAAACCTTCGTAAGCAAGATTTATATCGAAATCATGAATTCCTTTCATCCAGGTGCTTACTACAAACGGCGTAGTTGAGGCACCCACCATTACAAAGGTGTAATTTCCGCCGGAAGGTCCGCGTGGAATTAAACCGCCATCTTTATAATAAAGCAACATCGAATTACAAAAATCGCCGGCCACTTTCGGATATACCAATGGCCACAAAGTGTTAATGGTCCACTGTGCGCCCCAGAATGCATCGAAATTATGATGATTAAATTCGGGTCTCCCGTTATTATCCAGCGGAATCTGTTTGATTTTTCGTTCGGGACCAGTGAAATCGGAGTAAGAACCATCGGCATCGCTGATAATCCGGCGCCCCTGCAAACCATGCCATAAATCGGTGTAAAACCTTACCCGATCGGATTTTGAACCGCCTTTCACTTCAATCTTTTGCAACCAGCTATTCCATTCTTCTTTTGAATCGGTAACCACCTGTTCAAAATCCCATCCTTTCAGTTCTGCATGAATATTCTTTTTTGCTTCCTCTGCACTGGTGTACGAAATTCCCACTTTCATTAAAACCGGGCCGTTAATTTTATCGTCAAAAGTTATAAGCGCACCTGCTTCCGGCCCTTCCACGCCTTTGCTGTTTTCGGTAATTTTATCGCCTTTCCAGGTTACCAGATTTTTTACTTTGGTATTCAACACAATATAAAAGAAAACCGGGGTTTGTTTTGGCCGCCGCCGTGTGGCGTCATTCATTACATAGCCCGAAAATTCGCGGTTATTTTCTTTTTCAATTTTCCCTTTGGTTAAGGCACACGGACCGTTTGGGCCGCTCAGTTTTACCACAATTCCTTTTTGGGATTGATTTGAAAATTCGTATTTATGAAATCCCACGCGGGTAGTAGATGTAAGTTCGGCGGTTATTCCATAGCGATCGAGCGCCACTTTATGGTAGCCGGGAGCAACCACTTCCTTGTCATGCGAAAAGGCCGAAAAATAGTTGTCTTTTAATTCCTGTGAAACACCGTTTACGGGCAACACCGAAACCGCCGAAAGTTGCCAGGCATGCACATGGCTGAATCCTTTTATTTCGTTGGTGTTATACCGGTAACCGCTTCCCCAGGCACCGCCCAGTTCGTTATCGGGACTCAGATTTACCAGTCCGAACGGACGGCACGCCGAAGAGAAAAAGAACCAGCGTGAATTGGCAGCATCGAGATGCGGATAAACCAAATCAACCGGTTTTTCCTGAGCAAAAGTACTCCAGGCTGAAAGTAAAAAAGCGAAGATAAAGAGGATATTTTTGCGGATGTGAAATACTGATTTATTCATATTTGTTTTATTCTTTTTTAGTTTGCATCCAAACCGGTTTCATGCCGGGAGTATGTTCTTTTCCGATTATATTTCTGTATAACTCCGGGCGCCTTGCATTTTTATATCTGAAACCGCCGGCAAGCGGAATCTTTTCCTTTGTTATTGTGGCAATGGCAATATCATCCTCAAAAGATTTTATTTCAGATAATACTTCGCCATAGGGGTCAATTATCATTGAATTTCCATTTTTCAAATGCACCCCGTCGTACCCGATGGGATTGGTAAAAGCATAATATACCGCATTGTCATACGCCCTTGCAGGCAACCAACGCATCAACCATCCCCTGCCTTTGGGTCCGTCAAATTCCAATCTTAACGACACCGGGTCTGTTTCCCTGTTTTGCCAGTATTTGTCGTCCACATAACCTCTTCCCGGCATCGCAGAAGGTGTACATCCTGTAACGTGCGGAGCAAAAATTAATTCGGCACCTAATAAGGTGGTTGCCCTTACATTTTCAATTACATTATTGTCATAACAAATAAGGATTCCACACTTCCATCCCAGCAGTTCAAATACCAGATATTCATTTCCGGCAGACATGTATTGATTTATAAAAGGATGGAGTTTTCTGAATTTAGCAACCACGCTTCCATCGTGCACACAAAGGTAAGCGTTGTAAATTTTACCCTTTTCCTTTTCAACTAATCCGGCCAGAACAGGTATTTCGTATTTATTTGAAATTTGAATGAGTTGTTTTGTGCTTTCACCATTGGGAATTTCTTCTGCCAATGCTGTTATTTCGGCAAGATTTAAATCTTTTGTATGCGTATAAGCCGTTACACACATTTCGTGAAAAGTGATTAAATCAGCCCCTTTGTTTTTTGCTTTTTGCGTTAGTTTTTCAATAACAGACAAATTATAATTTTTGTCACCATCTTTCGGTTCAAATTGAGCAACTGCTATTTTCATAGTTTCATTTTTTCAAACAATCATTAACGGCGAATTGGCGGTATTACAACAAAGGCCGGCAACTAAATTATCCTCTAAATACTTCATTACGATTTGAATGCAAGAACAGTAGCCGGATTCGGAGCTCATTTGCCTTCCAAAAATAGTTACTTTTCAGCATGTTTACCGCCAAAACAAAAACAAAAAAATGATGACCAAAGGAATCAGCATTCCTGCCAGCAGGTACCACCATCCGGCGGTGTACCGGGTTTTTAAGACAATCCACATGAGAATTCCGGTGATGGCAAAAACAACGAACGAAACAGCAGTTAGGTCATAAAATATGGCCCACAGCGTATATTCCCATCCGCCGGAAAAGCCACGCATATGATGCAGTTTTGCCGCAAACGAAAGCAGATTTGTTTTTTGAATGTTCGATTGGATATACAACGTATCCTGCGCAGGAGTTAAAGTTAGCTGGTGATTTTCGCCCCGGAAATTGTATTGAAACGTCCAGTTGCCGTTTTTTTCCTCGCGTTGAAATTCCCTTCCCCTGAACCCATATTTTTCCTTCAGGTAATGCGAATATTCTTCGGGACTGCCGGTCATTGGTTTTTCTACCAAAACTTTTCGCCGGTGTTCCACAGATTCGGGAGCTTCGAACAGGTTGCGGTTGACGATTACCATACCTGTGATCAGATATAAAAAAATAAATACCAGTAAAATAACGCTTGAAACCAGGTGGATTTGTTTCAGAAACCGAAAGTATTTTAACCGATTAACCATATAAAAGCAAGTATTACAAGTGAAACAAACGAGAATAGCCCGGCAAATAACCAGCCGCTGTAATTTCGGAAGGCGCGGATATACCAAAACCAAACGGTAATAAACAACACCAATAAAAATACGACATTCATGATTTGAGCAACGATTTTCCACACCTTGAGAAACGCCGGCCCTTTCAACCCGCCGCCTGTGAGCCCGTGCAACGCCATCACCACGTTCAGAAAACCAGTGCCTGCCTCCTCTATTTTAAATGCGTTACCGTTTTGTGGCACTTCGATCCAATATGATTTTCCGGGCCGGGTGATCATAAAATGGTGTACGCCTTCATCGTCTCTGTAGTCCTGCCACCAGGGAGTGTGGCCAAACAATCCGAGTGAATCCATTACTGCCAGCTTAAACGTTTGGTTATCTTCAATAGGCGGCATGTTAATGTTTTTTTGCCACAGTTTTTTGGAATCGTTTTCAGGAAGGTTGAAATGATGCTGGTAGTGCAGCGAACTGATTCCCAGAATCACCAGATAACCGGCGATAAATAAACCACCATACACATGAAATTTATCGAGAAAATTTCTCCATTTCCGGTTTTGCAATTTCGTTTTGTTTGTCTGTCTTCCCATAAGCTGTCATTTGTTAAGCAGGATCATTTTATATCCGGTTTGAAATCTTCAAACTGCCTCAATATAATGATTATCTGTTGTTGTCAACGATTTTCCGAAAAAAACTTCAGCAGAGAGGAAATCGGGAATAACATGTTTATAAAACCAAAACCAATTCTCAGTGGGCGTTGTTGCTATTTAACAAACAGGAATGCCATGAAAAAAAAATATTCCCGAGAAGTGCCCCGCGAAATTCAGAAACTTGCTCGGCTGCTCGATACGCAGTTTAGGATCGGTAACTTTAGATTTGGCTTCGATCCGTTATTGGGGTTGATACCCGGGGCCGGTGATTTTTTGTCGTTGCTCCTGTCGGGTGGACTGATTGCCATGGCTGCCCGAAAAGGCGCCAGCGGAAAACTACTCGTGCTGATGTCAGTTAATGTATTTTTGGATGCAGTTATCGGCAGTATTCCGATTTTAGGTGGTATTTTCGATTTTTTCTACAAAGCAAACAACCGGAACGTGCGGTTGCTCGAAAAGCATTACCAAAAAGGCAAATATCAGGGGAGCGGGAAAGGTGCGGTTGTGTGGATAATCATTATTTTACTGGTTTTAACTGCACTTTCTATTTTCCTGATTTGGAAATTTTTTGTGTGGCTGGTTTCCGGGGCGGGGACCGCTTGAAATGAAAACCTGTTGAATGTGCCGTTCGCCTCTATTTAATTTATTCCAGAATCACTTTTCCTTCAATTTCCACCAGAAGGTCTTCACGGCAGATGTCAGCTACAATGTATACCACCGGGAGGTTTCCAAAATATTTTTTGAACGTTCGTTTGATGGAGGCAAAATCTTTCCTGTTTTTCACGTAAATGCGCGCATGCCCGTATTTGGGTTCCGGTATTTTTTCGGCGATTCCTGCCAAAATTTCATCAGAATACAGTTGCCTGATGTTTTGTACCGTCACCCTGGTTTGTTCAACAGCGTCGCCTGCGCCAATTGTTTTTTCCCCGATAATAGATGCAGTGCCCGAAATGAAAATCATTTTTTTGCCAAACAATTCAAAATACTTTGCCCGTTCGAACCGCGGCGTGCATTTTATATCCTGTTCTTTTCCAACCAAAACTTTTGGGCTGTACAAATGGGCTGCTACTTGCCGTGGGTTGTTTAACGAGACCGATTTGCTGTTTTTCGATTGAACAGCAACAAATTCCACAATTACACCGCCGCGGTTCATTCCAATGCCGGTAGCAGCCGGATAACCGTTTTTTTCGAAATTTTTTCCGTAAAATTCCGCGCGAATATTGTTGAATTCCTGGTATCGTTGACGGGCGCCGTCGAAACCCAAAATATTTTCCACATAATTCCATTGGCGGATAATCGAACTCACCGGTAAATTGACACCCCGAAACATTTCATATAAATTAGTGAAGACAAGTTCGGCATTTTGCCGGCAGCCGGAGCTTTGATTCGCCTGCACGTTTCCAATCAAAATGCGGGTTTCTTCTTTTTGAAAAAGCATGGCGGAGCTGTTTTCATGTGAAATAAAACGTACCTGCCATTGTTGCGGGTTGAAAAAAAATGCTTCGATAACAATCCGGCGGGTGAGGGGCGGCTGAGCTATGAAATTCAGGATTATATCTTCTGAAAATGCGGCTGAAATTTCTTGTCCGATTTTTTCAGTGAGTTCAGTGTATGCGTTATCAGATGTGGTGTCCACAAAAAAATTCAGTTTGAATATTTTTTGGCCTGAATTAATTTGCTTCAACTGGCTCAGGCAATTTCGGAACTGCCCGAGGATTGTTCCGCAACCGTTTTCCGGTTTTATATATCTTCTGTCTCCGTTTAAAAAATACATCCTTTTTCCTTTTCAAAAGGATTACAAATATGCCAAGTTTTTTATGGAAAAAACCAGTTGATTAGTGAATATTTAGGAATTTAACAAATTTTACCGGTATTATCGGATTCCTGTTTTTTATCAGCTTTAATCAATAATCGCTATCCGTTTTGCCGCCTTTCAGCACCGCTTCGGTTGAACCGATTCCCAGCCGGTCGGCGCCCTGTTCGAGAAAAGCAACTGCATCTTCCCATGTGCGGATTCCACCCGAGGCTTTCACTTTCATGTCATCGCCCACTGTTTTTATCATTATGTCTATAATCTCAGGTGTCGCTTTTCCCGGGCCAAAACCGGTGGAGGTTTTAACGAAATCAGCTCCGGCTACAAATGAAAGTTCGCAGGCTTTGGCAATTTGTTCAGGCGTTAAATAGCCGCTTTCCTGAATTACTTTAACCAAAACACCGTGTTTGTGGGCCACTTCCACCACAGCTTTGATATCTTCCACTACGTAATGGTAATCTTCGCCCAAAAACCGGCCAATGTTCATCACCATGTCAATTTCGTCGGCGCCGTCTTCAATGGCTCGTTTTGCTTGAAAGACCTTCACTTTTGTTGTGTCGGAGCCGTGTGGAAAACTCAGCACGCACGATACTTTTACTTCGCTCTGTTTGAGCAATTCGGCAGTTTTTTCAACATCGCAGGGTTTTACACACATGCTGTAAACGCCATTTTTTATACACATCCCGGCATGTTTTGCGAGGTCGGCTTCTGTAAATTCAGGCTTTAAAACCGCGTGATCTATTGTTTTTGCTACTTGTTGCTTTGTGTACATTCTTACTTGCTTATATTTTGGTTCAACTATTTAATTTTATTTATATCCTGATGATTCACAAACAGATGAACAAGATAGATCATATTCATTTTGATTTCATAAAAAATTGTGGTTTGTTTGCTCAGAACTGCTTTTCGAAGTCGGGGATTATAAGTTGAGACAGGGAACATTCCAGGAAAACGCTGAATGAGTTTTATTTGTTTCGAAAGTTTTATTTTGAAATTATCGATTTCCTTTTGTGACCAATTAACTCTTAAATATTCCATAATCTCATCCAGATTTTTTAATGCTTCTTCAGTCCAGAAAATTTTATATTCCATATTTTTTCTTCACTTCACTATGCGATACGATCCTTCCTTCATCAACATCCTTCAATCCCCGTTCTATAGCTTTTTGTTGTTCGGGTGGCAATTCATACCACCAATCATTTTCAGATGATTTCGAATCTTTTACCAGTTTCAGATATTCTATCGTTTCATCATCGTCAAGATTCGTCAACCATTCAATCAATTCCAGTTTTAATGCATCGTGTTCCATATTTTTTTGTTTTGAATTTACACATTTTAAAAGATGCAGTTATCCAAAGTTGTTTTAATAATTATAAAAATCATTCCTCCATCTCCCGTAAAATCTCTTCCACCTGCTCGTTTGTTTTCATGAGTTTTTCCTTGCAGATTTTCAGCAACACCGAAACCCGTTTTACTTTTTCGGCCAGCTCATCCACATCCAGTTCCTCGTTTTCTATCTTTTCCAGAATTTCTTCAATTTCTGAAATCGCTTCGTTATACGTTATCTTTTTTGTTGCCATTATGCTTTTTTATGGTGATTTTACTTTTTACGCTGCCATCGGAAAACTGCGTTTCAATTTCATCGTTCACTTCAACCCGGGTCAACGATTTTACAATTTTACCTTCTTTTAAAGTGAGAGTGTAGCCTCGTTTCAACACGTTTTCAGGATTCAGCAGGCGTACTGAATTTTCGTTGATGGCAATCCGGTTTTGCTCCTTGTTTATTCGTTGGCGCGAATTGCCGGCAATTCTGTCCTGCAAATGTTCCAGTTTATTATTTTTACGGAAGAACACTTCGCCTGTTGTGCGACTTAACATTCGTTTTTTTGAATCGAGCGAATTTTTCGCATCTACATTCCAGATTGAAATTGCTGATCGCAGGTCGAATTTCAGATTACTCAGTTCATTTTCTTTGAGAAATACAAACCGGTTGACATTTCGCTGAATCTGGTTTCCTTTTTTAACCAGTATATTGTTTTTTTCTAGGATAAAATTACCAACCAAAAGCTGGACGTTCTCAGCCAAACGTTCGAGTCTTGTTTGGTTTTGCTCCACTTTTTCGCGGGTTAGTTGAATAATTTCTGCTTCTGCCAAAATAAGGCGGTCGTAAAACCGTTCCACGCCATTGATGAAAAATTCGGCTACCGCTGTTGGTGTTTTCATACGCGTATGCGCCACCATGTCGGTGATGGTATCGTCTTTTTCGTGGCCGATTCCGGTAATAATTGGCAACGGAAACTGGGTGACATGAAATGCCAAATCATAATTGTCGAAACAACTTAAATCGGCCGTGGCGCCGCCACCGCGGATTATTGCCACCGCATCGAAAAAATCTTCGTATTCGTAAATCCGCTCGAGCGCCTGAATAATGGAAGGTACAGCGGCAGCACCCTGCATGTAAGCTTCGAAAATATGCGTATGAAATTTAAATCCGTGTTCGTTTGAGTCGAGGTGTTTGATGAAATCCTGGTAACCGGCCGCAGTTTTTGAAGAAATCACTGCGATTTTCTGAGGCGCCAATGGTAATTTAAGCTCGCGGTTCATGTCAAAAATCCCTTCACTCTGCAGCCGTTCAATAATTTCCTTTCGTTGCAGCGCCAGGTCGCCAACTGTATAGGCCGGATCGATATCCTTGATGTTCAAACTCAGTCCGTACGCCGGATGATATTCTACCGAAACCTGCACTAAAATTTTCAATCCATGGGTGAAAAACTGGCCTGTAGTGGTTTCGAAATAAGGCCGTAACATCCGGAAGGTATACGACCAGATGGTTGCACGCGCCCGGGCAATTATTTCATTCTCAACTTTTTCAACCAGTTCGAGATAACAATGTCCGCTGCGGTTTTCTTTCAGTTCACTAATTTCGGCAATTACCCAAACGGTTGAAGGAAATGCTTCGAAAAGCGTTTCTTTAATCTGTTCGTTTAATTCAAAAAGTGTTAGTTTTTGTTTCATTTCCTTCAGCGGATTAAGCTAATTTTTACCGTTTCTGTTGTGGTTTCCGATTCAATTTTCAAAATTAGTAAACCTGCCGGTAATGCCTGTAAATTGCTGATAACAATTTTGGATGTTGGAGTTTTTTGTTGGTTCAGTATCAATCTGCCGTCAATGGTAAAAAAGGATAGTTTTACCAGTTCATTTTCATTCGGATCCGAACGTTGAACATAGATGTGATCCACTGCCGGATTGGGATAAACCAGCCACACATTTTTCTCCTCCTTTAGCGTATCCCAAAAACTTTTAAGGATTTTATCGGCAATTTTCATGTCCGGAATTCCATAGCCCGTTAAAGAATCGGAAGCCGGATAAAGGCTGGCGCTTTGTTCGATGGCGTGTTTTACCTGAAGGGCAGATGCAGCAGGATTTGCCTGCCACAAACAAGCTCCCATTCCGGCCATCACCGGCGCCGAAAATGACGTTCCGTTGCTATACCCAAAACTTCCGTCGATTTTTTGAAGGTACGTGCTTCTTCCGAGTGCGGCAACATTGGGTTTTACATCTCCGTCGGCAGCAGGGCCAAATGATGTGAAAGAAGCCGGCTCCGCTAAATAATCCACTGCGCCCACTGCAATTGCCCCGTCGGCATCCGATGGAGTTATTATATATTTCCATTCATCGTTCCCTTCATTGCCGGCGCTGCAAAAAACAAGCATTCCGCGTGATGCAGCTATGTTTGCGCCTATTGCAGCCCGCGTGGTCCGGCCGTCCATTTCTGCATAGGTGTGGTTCATTTGTTCATCGTCGAATTCAAAATATCCCAACGAAGAATTAATTATGTCGGCACCCACACTATCGGCAAATTCTGCAGCGGCAACCCAGTTATCTTCTTCGATTAAATATTCCGAACTGGTGTCTTCGGAGCGAATCAACCAATATGATGCATCCGGGGCAGTGCCTACAAGTTTTCCCGGAACGTTTCCGGCCATGCAGGATAATACGCTCATTCCATGATAATGGGTACGGTAAAAATCCACTTTCGGATTAACAAAATCTTTGGCGCCGAGAATCCGGTTTTCTGTGCGCAAGCTATCAAATGCAGGATAATTATTAACTTCATAAAAACCACCGTCCAAAACTGCGATTTGCATGTTTTGTCCGCGGTAGTTTTGCTTATGCAAATACTGTCCGTTCAATTGCGCCACCTGATAAACCGACAAACCATAGAACGAAGTATCTATGGAAAGAGAATCATCCGGTAGTTCCAATTCCCGGAATTTATCAACTGCGCTTTTTTGTTCCCCGGCTGGTTTGGTTAGCTGAACCTGTTTCACAAATGGAAGTTGCAATGCCAGCACACGAAAGCTATCGGTTTCAGCATTCACAGTTACTCCATTTAACCATTTGGAAGAATGAACATATTCGGCGCCCAAATTTAAAACCTGTTGAATATATGGGGCATTCACAGGAAGATCGAATGAATCGATGGCGATGTTTTGTTTCGCTCTTCGTTTCAAAGCGCCTTCCGAAAGATATTCTTCAGGGTTCGACAGCGAAAATTGTGAATTGTTTTTATCGGTAAATGCCACCCAATAATAATCTTGAGACTTACCGACCAGTGAAACTAAAAGCAATATATTCAGGAAACCAGCAAAGAGGGACTTTTTCAACATTTAACAGGACTTTAAAAACGACTAAGCAAGTTAATAATTATCCTGATGTTCTATCGGAAAATGTTCATTTTGCGCATGTATTCGGTGGGGTCTTCCATAAATTTTTCGGGGTCGGGTACGGAATTTTTATTTTTTTCCAGGTTTTGCATTTGCAGGTTGTCGATGCTGTCGCGGACCGCCGGATTCAGCAGTTTACCTTCATCGTATTCCAATGTATAGAGAAATTCGCCATTTTCGTCGTAATATTTCCAGTCGCCGTCACGCAGGTTATTAATGTATTTGGCTTCCATCTCGATTCTTCCGTTCTGAAAATAAGTAAGGCAGAGTCCGTTTCTCTTGTCATTGCTGAATTTGCACTGCATGTATGGTTTCCCGTTTTTATAAAATACCTCGTATTTCCCGTCCTGTTTTCCGTTTTTCCATTCCGAAGACTCAAGTATTTCACCGGAATCGTAAAATTTCAGTGCCAGTCCGTTTTTTACTCCGTTTGTATAGTTCTCTTCAGCTATTTTCCTGTCCTGGGAATACATGATCCATTTGCCGGATTTTTTCTCGTTGACGTAATTTCCTTCTGCTACTTTTTTGCCATAAGGGTTAAACAGCTGCACATGGGCCGTATCCGAATTTTCATCGTAATTTATCAATGCTTTCAACTGGCCTCCTTCGTGGTATCGTTTCCATTTACCCACAGGTTTGCCGTCTTTAAACCAGCCTTCGTACATTAACCGGCTGTTGGGATATTTTTTTTGCCATAATCCCTGCCGCAAACCATTTGCATCAATTTGATTTTCCTGTGCATACAATGAAACTGTAATCGTTAAAATAATAATTGTCCAAAAAACCCTCATATTCGACATTTTGAAATAGAACTGCAAAATTAAGCTTTTATTTCGGCGCGAAATGTTATAAAAAATTAAAGCCCCGCACTGGATCGAAAACAAGAGAAAACCATGGCTAACGGAATAAATTCAGATAATATATTAGACAATATTGATTATTTTTTGTATTTTTAGCCAACATTTTATCCAAAATATGTATTCATTAGAACCAACTCCTAACGAGGTCAGTAAAAAGTTAGCAAACAGATTTCGAATTCTGCGAAAGAAATCAAAAATCTCACAGCAAGAGATGGCAGAAAGGTCTGGTGTTTCACTGGGTAGCTTAAAACGTTTCGAAAATACCGGAAAAATATCTTTGGAATCACTGCTTAAATTAATGCACCTTCTTGGACGATTAAATGAAATCGATAGTATTCTTGCCATTGATGAAAACAGGGAAGATATTGAAGAGCTTTTTTCAAAATAATCTAAAATCCAATGATTGGAACAAAAAAAATAACAGTCTCACTGTTGCTTGAAGGAACCAGATATGAGGTAGGCGAGCTGGTACTATCCAATGGTAGAATTTATTTTAGATATGATGCGGACTACCTGAAAAATGGATTCAGCCTGTCCCCTATTAAATTACCGTTTACCAGTGAAATTGTGAGTGCTGACAGAGAACCGTTTGAAGGATTATTTGGTGTATTCAATGACTCTTTACCCGATGGATGGGGACGTTTGTTGCTGGATCGTTCATTAGCTTCAAAAGGAATCGACATTGCCGGAATTACACCTTTAGACAGATTAGCCTTTGTTGGATCAACAGGTATGGGGGCTCTTATTTACCAGCCTGAGATTGAACCGAGAAAAGATGCAGGTACAATTCCTGAGTTGGATTTACTTGCAAAAGAGGTGAAACAGATACTTCACGGAACAAGTTCTGACATTATTGAAGAATTATTTATTCTCGGAGGATCGTCCGGAGGTGCCCGCCCCAAGGTTTTTGTTAGCTATAATTCCAATACAGGAGATTTGATACATGGATTGAACAACCTCTCTGAGGGATATGATGATTGGATTATAAAGTTTCCATCGTCTTCAGACAATCCGGAAATTGCCAATATCGAATTCGCCTATCATAAAATGGCAATGCAAGCAGGCATACAAATGAGTGAATGCAGATTATTTACCGGAAAATCAGGAAAGGTATATTTTGGAACAAAGCGATTTGATCGGGAAGGGAGTAAGCGTCTGCACACGCATACCGCCTCCGGACTTATGCATGATAATTTCAGAATGAGTACCATGGATTACGGACATTTAATGGATTGTGCATTCCGGCTGGAAAGGCATGTAAAAGCCTACGAGAAAATTTTCAGACTGGCAGCATTCAATGTTTACTCACATAACCGCGACGACCATAGTAAAAACTTCTCTTTTCTAATGAACGGAAAAGGGGAATGGCAGTTTGCCCCGGCTTATGACCTGACATTTTCAAATTCCGCATACGGATTTCACAGTACCATGATAGCCGGGGAAAGTCAGAATCCCGGACGAAAACAGCTATTGAAACTGGCCGATCATTTTGGCTTAAAAAACGCTGGAATTATTATCGAAGAAGTTCAGGACGCTATTAACCAGTGGCCAACAATAGCCAGGGAATGCGGCGTATTAAACAATATTATTCAAAATATTCAAAAAGCTGTGAGTAAAATTATGGACTAAAACATATTTTAGTTTTGGCACTAAACTATGACTAGAAAATATGAAAAACAAGTGTGTAAAAGCGAACCACTTCAAAAAAAAACGCAGTAAGTCAGAAACTTACTGCGTTTTGCTAATTATTGATTATCGTTAATAATCGCTATTTACTTCACTTCTTCAAAATCTACGTCGGTAACTTCGCCGTCGTCTTTGCCGCCGTCAGACGGACCGCCTTGCTGACCGCCACTTTGCTGACCTCCGGTTGGTCCGCCCTGCTGGCCTTGTGCTCCACCTTGTGCCTGAGCTGCATTGTACATTTCCTGCGATGCAGCCTGAGAACACGGTATTCAGCTCATTCATTGCAGTTTCGATAGCCGGCAAATCCTGTGATTTGTGTGCTTCTTTCAGTTTTGCGAGCGCATCTTCAATCGGTTTCTTTTTATCGGCAGGAATTTTATCGCCATAATCTTTCAGTTGTTTTTCTGTCTGGAAAATCAAACTGTCGGCCTGGTTCAACTTATCCACTTTTTCCTTGGTCTGTTTGTCGGCTTCGGCATTGGCTTCTGCTTCCTGTTTCATTTTTTTGATTTCATCATCCGACAGCCCTGATGAAGCTTCGATTCGGATCGACTGTGATTTACCGGTTGCTTTGTCTTTTGCATGAACATGCAGAATTCCGTTGGCATCGATGTCGAATGTTACTTCAATTTGTGGTACACCGCGCGGGGCTGGCGGAATTCCATCGAGGTGGAACCTTCCGATGGTTTTATTTCCTGAAGCAATCGGGCGTTCACCCTGTAATACATGAATTTCCACGGAAGGCTGGTTGTCAGCAGCGGTAGTAAACGTTTCCGATTTTTTCGTCGGAATGGTTGTATTGGCTTCAATTAATTTGGTCATCACACCGCCCATGGTTTCAATACCCAAAGAAAGCGGAGTAACATCGAGCAACAGTACATCTTTTACTTCGCCGGTAAGAACACCACCCTGAATTGCTGCACCTATTGCCACAACCTCATCCGGGTTAACACCTTTCGACGGATTTTTACCAAAGAATTCTTTTACTTTTTCCTGAATAGCAGGAATACGGGTTGAACCGCCCACTAAAATCACCTCGTCGATGTCGCTGGCTGTCATGCCTGCATTTTTCATAGCCTTCCGGCACGGTTCAATTGTAGCATTAATCAACTTGTCTGAAAGTTGTTCAAATTTTGAACGTGTCAACGTTTTTACCAGGTGTTTTGGAATTCCATCAACCGGCATAATATACGGCAGGTTGATTTCTGTTTGTGTTGAACTTGAAAGTTCAATTTTTGCTTTTTCGGCAGCTTCCTTTAATCGCTGCAGCGCCATCGGATCGCGTTTCAAATCCACACCTTCGTCTTTTTTAAATTCTTCTGCCAGCCAGTCAATAATTACCTGGTCAAAATCATCGCCGCCGAGATGTGTATCCCCGTCAGTTGATTTTACTTCGAAAACGCCTTCGCCCAGTTCCAGAATGGAAATATCGAATGTACCCCCACCCAGGTCAAAAACGGCAATTTTCATGTCTTTTTCCTGCTTGTCCAAGCCATACGCCAACGATGCGGCGGTGGGTTCGTTGATAATCCGCTGGACTTTCAACCCTGCAATTTCGCCTGCTTCCTTGGTTGCCTGACGCTGTGAATCGCTAAAATATGCCGGCACGGTAATCACTGCTTCTGTTACCTCCTGCCCAAGATAATCTTCAGCAGTTTTTTTCATTTTCTGTAAAACCATTGCAGAAATTTCCTGTGGCGAATATTTGCGATCGTCAATTTGTACGCGCGGCGTATTATTGTCTCCCTTAACTACTTTATATGGCACCCGTGCTACTTCTTTATTCACACGGTCGAAAGTTTCACCCATAAAACGTTTGATGGAGAAAACAGTTTTGCTTGGATTGGTAATCGCCTGACGTTTTGCGGGATCACCAATTTTACGCTCCCCGTTTTCAACAAACGCAACAATCGAAGGTGTGGTACGTTTCCCTTCACTGTTGGGTATTACAACAGGTTCGTTACCTTCCATAACCGCCACACATGAGTTGGTGGTTCCTAAGTCGATTCCAATTATTTTTCCCATTTTAATCTATATTTTATGTTTTCGTAATCCGTTTTTCAAAATTTCTGATGCTGATTGAGCAATGAATGTGCCACCGTAAATTTTCCCGTATATGGCGAAATTCTGACACCACAAACCTGAAAATCGGTAAATTCTGCTGTCAAATCCGGTGACAAAAAGGCAGAAATGAAATATGGAATTCAATTGCCGGGACTTTAAAGATGGAATAACTGAGTTGAAGGTGGTCCAAAAAATTACTGTTTACGTTATCAACGATATCTTTTATCGGATAACTCGTTACTTGAGCAGGTTAAAAGTTTACATGTGTTTTTTCTTTTGGTTTTCCTGCCAGTTGTAAAAGTTATTCCAGCTAAACAAAATAAAAATTTAAAAATAGATTTGACAGGAACCTGCAAAATATTCACCTTTCTTTTCCAAAAAAGTTTATTATTTTCGGACTCAATATCTAATATTACTATTATGACAACTAAACCATTGCGGACCGAACCACAGAAAAGGCTGCATTCTCTCGACGCTTTGCGTGGATTTGATATGTTTTGGATTACCGGCGGCGGAGCGTTTGCGGTTGCCATTGCTCAAATGACAGGGGCGGAATGGCTCGAAAATCAAATGGAGCACGTTCCCTGGGCAGGTTTTCATTTTTACGATCTCATCTTTCCGCTTTTCACTTTTATTGCGGGAGTGGCAATTCCTCTTGCTGTTAAATCGAAGCTGGAAAAGAATGTGCCGAAAAACAGATTGGTGAAAAAAGTTTTTATCCGGTGGATTGTACTTATTCTTCTGGGAATTCTGTACAACGGCACCTTTCAGCGGGGGTTCGAAAATGGCCGGATCGCCAGTGTTTTAGGACAAATCGGAACGGCGTATTTTTTTGCGTCGTTAATAGTCATTTATTTTAAATCGCTGAGAAGCCGTCTGATCTGGCTCATTGGAATTCTTGCAACATTCGGAATTGTTCAACTATTAATTCCGGTACCGGGATATGGAGCAGGGGTTTTAACTCCGGAAGGTTGTATCAATGGTTATATCGACCGGATGATGCTGCCAGGCAGGTTATACGGCGGGACTTTCGATCCGGAAGGAATTTTATGCAGCCTTTCTGCTACCGGAATTGCATTGATGGGAACTTTTGCAGGAAGCATTCTCCGCATGAAAAGATCCGGAGAATGGCAAAAAATCGGATATCTTGCTGCGGCCGGCGTTACTTCAATTATTCTGGCGCTGATCTTTTCCACCTTCTATCCCATAATTAAAAGTTGCTGGACATCCACCTTCAATCTGTTGGCTGGCGGAATTAGCTTTCTTTTAATTGCACTTTTCTACCTGATCATAGATCATTGGGGATTTCACAAATGGTCTTTCTATTTTCGCATCATCGGGATGAATTCCATTTTTGTCTACCTCTTCACCCGCATTATTGATGTCCGCAGGATATCCGAATTCTTCCTGGGCTGGTTAGCTAAACCAATGGGCGAAAGAGGTGATTTTCTGATCCTCATCGGTGGATTAGCATTAATTTGGCTGGTGTTGTATTATATGTACAAGAAAAAAATATTCCTCAGGGTTTGACGATCAAAAAATCGTTTTTCACTTGTTGAACAATAAACCTATATTTCAGAACTAAAACCTGTTTCGAGTTATGAATACATTAAAACAACCGCTTGCCCCGCCAGTTCCGGGAAGAGTAGCTTCGGTCGATTTTTTTCGCGGATTCACCATGTTTCTTTTAGCCGGAGAGGCCACGGAACTTTACGGTCACCTGCTGGAAACCAACAGTGGCTTTATTCAGTTTGTTGGAACACAGTTTCATCATCATACCTGGCATGGGTTACATTTTTGGGATTTAATTCAGCCTTTCTTTATGTTCATTGTTGGTGTGGCGCTTCCATTTGCAGTTGCCAACCGAAAAAGAAAAGGCACAAGCGATCAAACGATTTTCAAACACGTATTAGTTCGATCTTTTCTGTTGCTTTTCTTTGGCTGGGGATTGTATTTTGTGGCCGCCGGCAAGTTGGTTTTTCGGTTTCAGAATGTGTTGGCTCAACTGTCGGTAACCTATTTGGTGGCTTACCTGATCATGAACAAAAGCTACCGGTTTCAGATCATCTTTACGCTGGTAGTTCTTCTGCTCATCGATCTTGCTTACCGGTTTTTTCCGGTGGAGGGCTTTAATCATCCATGGACAAATTACGAAAATCTGGGGGCCTGGTTCAACAATAAAATTGAGGGTGTCGACAAAGCGAGTGAATGGGCAACGTTGAATTTTGTGTCCACTACTGCTCATACGGTTTGGGGGGTTTTGTGCGGGAAGCTGCTTAAAAGCGACCGGTCGGCATCAAAAAAAATACAGATCCTGATAATGGCCGGAGTTAGCGCACTTGCAATTGGTTATTCGCTGGATTTATTAAATATCACACCCATTATTAAAAAAATCGCTACATCTTCTTTTGTTTTTGCCAGCGGCGGCTGGACAATTCTTGCCCTTACATTTTGTTACTGGCTCATTGATGTAAAAAAACAATTCCACAAAGGTTCGCGTTTTTTTATCATCGTGGGAATGAACAGCATTTTTATTTATATGTTTTTTCATCTTGGCGGCGCTGGCTGGATCGGCAGAATCCTGCATCCGTTCAGTAATCTTCTTTTCTCATGGTCGGGCGAACTGGCTATTGAAATAGTTACCAGCGTCGCGGTTTGGGCAGCGCTATGGTACATCTGTTACTGGTTATACAAAAACAAAGTTTTTATTAAAATATAAACCTGAGATTTATAACAATTCCAAAATATATCAGATGATTACCTTCTGAGCGATGTAGCCTGGAAATTGCCAATGGCAATTATAGAGCCGAACGCTAACTTTTTAAAATAAATGTCGCCGAACACCAGCTTTCAATTTGTTTCTTTGCCTGTGGTTATATCCGGTAAAGTTTACCTGCCTTATTCCCGGCCTGGAAAATTATTAGGGTAAGTACAATTCTTTTGTGCAGGAGGTATTCTATAAACATTTGCACCCGTACGTTGTTTACAATAAAATTTCTGGAGTGAATTCTATATTTCAAAGGATTTTTTTAGAATCAGGGATGTAGCCGAAAAATAATTAGAAGTTGACGAAAATGTTTTTTTTCTCATTTAATGATACAGGTGAAAAACGTTGTCCCACATTGGAAAATTTTATGTGAAATTAAATATACATTAATGTATTGATAGCGAGATGGTAATGATTTCATTTTTTATCGGAACAATAATTTAGTTCAAACATGGGAAATTGATGCTACGATTTTGCTAGATCGGGAATTCAACTAAAAAAGGTTTACATTTATACTGAATCCATCTTTTTCTAAATAATTCTAATTTTTTGGTGAATTCAATATGAATCCGTGTCATGCTTTTACACATAAGTGAATTTCATATTTTCACAAGTTCGTTAGCAATAGGTATTTCCAGGAAAGTAATAGGCCGATTCCGCACCAAAACCGATAGCAAAAAAATTTCTCTTCCAAAAAAATTCAGTTATTCGCTTTTAAGCAGCTATTTTGGAATTTAATAAGAATTCAAGTTCAAATTGGATGCATTTGTCCCATATTTAGACGATTCAATAAACTTTATAACGCTATATTTCAGTTGATTAGGTTTGGTGGATCATATCTTGTTAGAAGATGTTCCACTAATTTTTATGCAGCGATGATAATAAACACAATTGAAATCAAACTTTTAAGGTCGGACGTCGATAATTTCTTTGAAGCGATGGAATTTTTAGTCGGTCCTGCTGTGGTTAAAGACGGTTGCCTGAGATCCGAAGTTTTTTACAGTAAAAAGGAGCGGACCACCTTAATTATTTATGAACAGTGGGAAACGTTGCAGGATTATCAAAAGAATATTCAGTCCGATCTGTTTAAGCAAATTATTTCTTTGTGTGAGTTGTCGGTTGAAAAGCCAAAAATCAGGGTATTCGAATCTGTCGCCGTGTCAGGTTGGTCCGTAATTGAAAAATATTTACCCGAAGAAGTATTAAAACCGACTGAATTTAATCTGTAGGATGAAAGCATTTGCAATTAACGACATTAAACGGTTCAGCAAACCTGTTACCGGCAGTATTGGGAACAATGCAGCTAAATAGTTCAAATTTTCAAAATGGTACCACAAAAAAATATATTAATATCCCTCCTGTTTCTGATACAAATTCTGTTGTTTAATTTGTTTCCGCCAAACGAATTGCATGCGCAACCGGTAACAAAACAACTCTATCTTTCAGAAACCCAAAATTTAGACAGAATCGACCCTGTAGCCACTGCTGACGCTACTACTGAAACTACCTACACATTAGAGTCGGGTATTCAAACGATCATAATCAACAACAAAAGTACCGGATATTCCTCAAATCCGCAATCCGCAACATTCTCTGTTTCCCATACTACCGGCACAGGGGAAAACCGGTTAATGCTTGTGGGCATTTCACAGAAGAATAAATCGGTTCTATCGGTAAGTTATGCAGGAAAAACATTAACGAAAGTCGGAGAAAATATTTCAAACAACAATGCGAGGGTATATATCTATAGTTTGATTAATCCACCTGAAGGTACGGCTGACGTTATTGTTAATCTGGACGCAAATCCTGATAAAGGAATTGCGGTTGGAGTTGTCACTTTTAACGGGGTAAATCAATCTGCGCCTTTAGGTACTTTTAGTTCCCAATCAGGAAAATATCAATATCCAACTGTCACTGTTCCTTCTTCAACCGGCGATTTGGTGTTTGACGTAGTGACCGTTCGAAACAGAATTTTGCAATCCGCCGGGCCCGGCCAGGTTGTTCAATGGAATATTAACACGGGGGGAGAGATAAAGGGAGCCGGGGCCAGTGTAAAACAAGGTGAAATATCATCAACAACTACAGACTGGCTTCTCGATAATGCAGAAGATTGTGCCATTGGTGCTGTTGCCATAAAACCTGCTCCCAGGGAACCGCAGGTTACTTTTTTACAAAATCAACCCATCTGTAGTCCGTTTCAATTGGTTGTTGGCTCCACCATTGAATCGAATTTATATATAAATCAAAAAACCGGGAGTACTACCGGAAGTTCGAACATTACTGCGGTATTAGGTTATGGATCCACAACAGTAGCAAATCTGACGAATGCAGGGTTTTCGGGCGGAGTGTTAATCCTGCGTGGAAATGTACTGGAATCATCGGTTCCTGCCGGAACTTCTCTTGAATTGACCGTGTATAATAATGACGAAGCCAGTACCACTTTCAGTATTGATTACGACAGTCAAACTGCGCCTTCACATATTAATATGGTTACCACCACGTTCATTAATATTGATAATTTTAAATTATATAACGCGTCCTATCCCGGAGGTTCCATAATAAACGATATTGGAAACAAAACAACGGGTTATCTCTGTATTGAGGCTTCCGATCCATTCGGCGGATATGACATTACAAGCACGGATATTTCCATCACCGATCCTTTTTCCGGAATAACAAATGTAACGTTAACTGATGATGATGTAACCGGTACTTTTGCCTGCGGTAAAATTTATCAACTTGCCTGGACTCCTTCCGGTGTTGGAAATTATACAATAAATGCAACCGCATATGAAGGATACGAAGGCGTAACTGCATCGGAAAGCCTGTCGGTGAATGTTAACACGTGGATAGATGCTAACGATGATTTGGGGATATTCATATTTAATACACCATTGAATATTGATGTGTTAATCAACGATGCAGGCGATACGGATAAAACCAAAGTTACCGTGGAAACGCAACCATCGAACGGAACAGCAACTGCAGATCCTTTAACAGGCACAATAAAATATACTCCGAATCCGGGATTTTCGGGTGACGATTCATTTACTTACCAGGTTTGCAGCAGTTTTGACGATGCTGTTTGCGACATCGCAACTGTTAGTTTATCTGACTGTGATGCAACTCCTTCAGAAAATAAAATTGGCGGATATGTTTTTTTGGAAGTAAAGCCGGACAATGGCGCATACGATTTTGGAGAATCTTTGCAGGAAGGCATAACTGTTAATTTATACGCAGATTCCGATTGTGACGGATTTTTGGATGCCGGTGAAAAAACGCCGATTCAAACCACAACCTCCGATCAAACAGGAAGATATTCTTTTTCGGTAAACAGTACGGGCTGTTATATTACAAAACTCGATTTATCTGATCAGAATAACGAATATACTACATCGGAATTAAGTGCCGGAACGGCTAATTTTCCGGCCCCGGGAACATGTAATAATGTTCAGGATTTGGGAATGTTAGCTACGGCAGACCTGGAAATTACGAACACGGTGAGTGATTCACGGGTGAAGGAATCAGATATTATCACATATACGATTACCGTAAAAAACAACGGCCCGGATGGGGCAACCAATGTGTTGGTTACCGATATTTTGCCGATTAACTTTTCTCATCAAAGCCACAGCGCGTCACAGGGAACATATAATTATACAACGGGTAAATGGAATGTCGGCTCAATTGCTGTCGGGGCCAGTAAAACACTGGCTGTAACCGGAAAGGTTATAACCGGAGGGTTCTTCTCGAATACTGCGGTAGCAGAGGCGGACGAGCCTGATTTGGTAAAAGACAATAATTCGGCATCCGTTAGCGTATCCGCTTTGAAAACATTCGGTCCCGGAGCCAGCATCATCAGCTTAAATTCTCCAACTGTCAATGGTGGCTTAAAACCTTACGGACTGCTATTCCATTTGGTTAATGAACATCAAATTCCTGTATACTGGGCAATTAATCCTGATAAATCTTTTGTTAATCAGGCCAATAAAACAGATCAGGTTGATTTTACTGCAGATGGTATCGGTTACAAAAGTGGCGCTTTCATTATTTCGCCGGAATTTGCGGATTTGCCAGAAGTAAAACAAGCTGTAAATGAATGGAAATCCATGTATCCCGGACTAACTGTTAATCGCAATACCACGGCATTCGACGCACCCATCAACGGTTTAATCAGCAGTTTTCCCAGAGCAGTACTCGATCAGCAAAACGGGGATAAAATTCAGAATGCATTTTACGTACAGGCTTCCATTCCCAATACACAAACCGGCTTCGATTTAAATGGGAATCCGCTTTATGATTTGTACCGGCCGGATGGTATGCCGAGCAACCTTGGACCATGCGACGACATTTATGCGATGCCGCATGCCGATCCACAGGATTGGAACCAGCAGGAAAAAGAAATATTGCTGCAGTTTGTAAAAAATGGCGGGTGGCTATGGGCAGCCTGCCATGCGGTGAGCGCCATTGAAGCCTTGGTGGATGTGGATAATGACGGAATCAACGACATGAATTTCCTGTCGAATACCGGATTGATTCCCTGGGGTGATCATGATGATGCGTCAGTTCCGTTTTATTATAGTACCGGTCAGGGGTTTTATACCAACAAAACTGCTTCTGATCCTTTCATGCAGTTCATAGGAAAATTGGGAGATGCATTTAGTGGGGGTTCTGAACAGGTTTTTCTGCCCGATGAAAATGGATGGCGAAATACAACTACAATTGCAGTATGGGATCCGGATCAAATCGATGTGATAAAAGGTAACTCTCCCGGGGAAGCGGTTTTGGTTGCTTATGGCCGTGCTTACGGAAATCCGGATTATGGTATGGTGCTTTACGAAGCATCACATACCATTCAACATGGTTCAGACGCTGAAAACACGGCAGCAGCAAGAATTTATGGCAACTTTTGGCTCCAGGCAGGCTTGAGCTTTAGTCCGGTAATATTGGCAGAAACATTTGACAATGAAGTTTATTCGGGTGGAACAATTCCACTTTCAGTAGATGCTACCGTACGATCCGGTCCACCGGTTTACCAATGGTCTTCCAGTTGCGGGGGCACTTTTACAAATCCGAACGGTCCTTCAACCGATTTTATCGCTCCTGATGTAGATGATACAACAACGTGTGTCATTCGGCTGGAAGTGGTCGATCAGTGCAACCGCAATAATTTTGTTGCTTCTGTAGTAACTATTTATCCACAGGCAGATATAGCAATTTCCAAATCGGTAACTCCAAATCCTGTGATTGCCGGTGAAAGTACCCAATACACAATTTCCATAATCAACAATGGCCCCAGCCTGGCACAAGATGTCGAGGTAAATGATCTTCTGCCTTCAGGATTAACTTTGGAAAATGCAGTGCCCGCAAAAGGAACCTGGTCATCTCCTATGTGGCAGGTCGGTGATCTGGCTTCGGGTGAAACTGCAACTCTGACACTCACAGCCAAAGTAGATCCTTCTTTTGCAGACAATTCAAACATTAATAATACAGCAACTGTCAGTTCAGCAACTTTTGATCCCAATTCCAGCAATAATAGCGCTTCGGCAACAAATGTGGTTAATACCGAAGTTGATCTCGAATTGATTAAAACCGCTTTGTCGGATACTATTTTGGCCGGTACAACTGCTACTTACAAACTTGAAGTCGTAAATCATGGTCCAAGTGATGCACAGGATGTTTTGGTTACAGACGATTTTTCTTCAATTTCATCCTTTTTATCCGACATCAAATATTCTACGACCAATGGCGATACCTGGAGTTCTTTACCTTCTCCATATGAATATGCATTTGGAACCCTTCCATCCGGATATTTCAGGAGTATCCTGGTTCGCGGAAATGTTAATCCCACATCGGTCAATGGTAGTAATTTTGATAATACAGCTACCGTTACCACCTCCACAACAGAAACAAATTCAGGGAATAATACAAGTACCGTAACAAACATCATAAAGGTTGAAGCCGATCTTCGAATTGAAAAAGACTTTGTTGAAGTTCAACCCGGAGCTCACGGGAGGGCATTGATTGTTAGTGCAGTTACTGTAACCAATCTTGGCCCCGGCGCCGCAAACGGAGTTACACTTGAGGATAGTCCGGTCTATTCTTCCGACAGTGACTATAAATTGGGTGGCATAACCGAATCGTCTCTCGATGGTGTAAGCTGGTCAACTTATACAGGGGGGCCCCCTTTTAAAAGTAAATTAAATTACCCTTTTGGGCCCAACGAAACCATAACTATGTATTTCCGGACCGAAACAAATACCGGTTCAGGAAAAAAAGAATACACTAATACTGCGACAACATATAGTGATGACTCAGATCCCGTTTCTGACAACAACACAGTCACCATCGACATTACTCCCGCGATTCAGGTGGATTTGTCAATTAAAAAATCGGCTTCACCAGATCCTGTGCTTGCAGGTGAAATGATCAACTACATGTTGGTTGTGAGTAACGATCCAAACTACCAAACAGCCCTGGATGTATCGGTATTAGATTTTTTATCATCTGAATACCTGGAAGCTGGGGCAGCTACCTATTCAATAAATGGAGTTCAACAAGGACATTGGAAGGGAACAGTTAAAATTGATACTTTGGTAAATGGAACATCCGATACAATATTAATATCAGTTCCTGTTAAATCCAGTGCGCCATCAAACGCAAAAATCGATAATACTGCGAGGGTATCAAGTGGTGCAACGGATGTAGATCCATCGAATAATTCTTCAAAAATAACAACAAAAGTCAATACAGAAGCTGATATTGCCGTCAGCAAAAGCGTGTATTCACCCAATCCGGTTGTTGCCGGACAACAAATTGTATATGAAATAACGGCTACCAACAGCGGCCCCAGCGACGCAAAATCAGCGAATATTACAGACGTGATTCCCGGCGACATAGATAACGTTGAATTTTCCTATGATAATAGTAGTTGGTCGAACTGGCCGGGTAACAACAAAGTAAGTTTTGGTAGCTTAATACCTGGTACCAGCGAAACTGTTTTTGTAAGGGGAGATTTGGCTGCCGAAGCCTGTGGCAGCATTTTAAACCAGGTCTCAATTTCGTCGGGAACCATCGATCCTGATAACTCAAATAATTCATTTTCTTTAACTTCTTTATTAACAGATACTGAAGCTCCGAAGATCTTTTGTAATGATGATATTTTAGTTTTTTCAAATGAATTAAGTTGTGATGCAAATGTCTCAATCGTTCCTCCTGTGGCAACAGACTTTTGCGATAATAATGTGGATATAAGTTATGTCAGGGATGACGGATTGCTTTTAACTGATCCATATCCCGGAGGAATCACCACCATCACCTGGACAGCAACAGACGATTTGAACAACAGTTCTTCATGCAACCAGAAAGTTACCGTGAAGGATAATGTTGCACCTGTTATAAATACATGTGCTCCGGACAGAAATTTATTTATTGATCCAATAAATTGTAATGTTGTTGTTCCAGATCTGTCTGCTGAAATATTCGCAAATGATAATTGTACACAACAAGCAAACCTCCTCATTACGCAAACACCTGAAGCCGGGAGTTTTATAACCGAAAATACAAATGTTGTTGTTACCGTCTCTGACGAATATGGAAATGCTGCCGAATGCCATACCTTTTTAACATTAGCCGATAGTGTAGCTCCCCTTATTGCCTGTCCTGAAAATGTTTTTGCTGATTCCCGGTTGAATTTTTGCGATGCATATATCAATCCGGGACTTCCTGTTGTTAGCGATAATTGCGGGTTGGTGGAGTATATTAACGATTATGTGGGAGAGGAACAAGCTAATGATTATTATCCGGTAGGCACTACAATCATTACATGGACTGCCACCGACGATTATGGAAATACTTCTGCATGTCAGCAGGAAGTCACCGTCACCGATAATGAAGCTCCTTTGGTGAATTGTCCTTCCGATATATCAGTAGTCAATGATCCTGGTGTTTGTGGAGCAACAGTTATGCTTCCTGATCCGGATTATTCTGATAATTGTTCTGTTGAAAGTGTTGTTTGGGAGATGTCTGGCTCAACTGATGGAAATTCTGCAGCAACAGGGATTAATAGCATTGGCGGGCAAACATTAAACTCAGGTAGTACAACAGTTACTTTTACGATCAAAGATTCTTCGGGTAATCCAACAGTTTGTTTTTATAAAGTAGTAGTTGAAGATTGCAGCAATTTGGTTACTGTAAAATCATTGGCAAATGGAAGTAATTCGAATCCGGACGAAGGTGAGTCGGTTTCCTTTACAATCACTGTTTATAACAATGGGCCGGATGATGCTGCCAACGTTCAACTGCTTGATAAGTTACCATCCGGGATTTCCTATTCAGCCAGTAATGTTTCTCAGGGAAATTATGACAGTTCCACCGGAATGTGGTCGATCGGGAATTTATTAAGTGGTTCTTCTGCTGATATGGAGCTTACCGGAATTGTTGATGAAGGACAAGGAGGAAATACAATTACGAATAATACGACAGCCGCAATCGGGGAGAGCTCAGATCCGACTGCCGCAGGTGATGATCTGGAAGAGAGCATAATCGTTAATGATACCCCGGTAGCGTCAGACGACAGCGATACAACCGATGAAGACACACCGCTCAACGGTGATGTATCATCAAACGACACTCCGAGCGCCGACGGCGGGAAATACCTGGTCGGTTGTTGCAAATCCTGCACACGGAACATTGGTTTTCAACAATAACGGCACCTACACTTATACACCTGAAACAGATTACAACGGCACGGACAGCTTTGATTATGAACTTTGCGACATTGACGGTGACTGCTCACCGGCCACAGTCACCCTGACCATTACTCCGGTCAACGATGCACCGCTTACAATAGATGACAGCAGCATTACAAATGAAGATACCGCCGTTAATGGTGATGTTTCCACGAACGACACCCCAAGCGGCGACGGCGGGAACACCTGGTCGGTTGTTACCAATCCTGCACACGGGACACTGACTTTTAATAATGACGGCACTTACACCTACACGCCCGAAGCAGATTACAACGGCAGCGACAGCTTTGATTACCAGCTTTGCGACATTGACGGCGACTGCTCACCGGCCACAGTCACCTATCACCATCGGCAGCATCAATGATTTGCCACTTGACAGCAGATGACAGCAACATTACAAATGAAGATACCGCCGTTAATGGTGATGTTTCTACGAACGACACCCCAAGCGGCGACGGCGGGAACACCTGGATTGTTGTCACGGCACCGGCACACGGAACACTGAACTTTCAACAACGACGGAACTTATACCTATATACCCGAAGCAGATTACAACGGCATGGACAGCTTAACCTACCAGCTTTGCGATACCGACAGCGACTGCTCCACAGCCACAGTCACCTTGACCATTACTCCGGTTAACGATGCACCACTTGCAACAGACGACAGCAACACCACGAACGAGGATACCCAAGTCGGCGGCGATGCATCCGAAAACGACATTCCAAGCGGCGACGGCGGGAACACCTGGTCGGTTGTTACCAATCCTGCACACGGGACACTGACTTTCAATAATGACGGCACTTACACCTACACCCCCGAAGCGGATTACAACGGCATGGACAGCTTTAATTACCAGCTTTGCGATACCGACAGCGACTGCTCCACAGCCACAGTCACCTTGACCATTACTCCGGTCAACGATGCACCACTTGCAACAGACGACAGCAACACCACGAACGAGGATACCCAGGTCAGCGGCGATGTATCCGAAAACGACACTCCAAGCGGCGACGGCGGAAACACCTGGAGCGTTGTTACCAATTCGACACATGGAACGCTGACTTTTAATAATGACGGAACTTACACCTACATGCCCGAAGCAGATTACAACGGCATGGACAGCTTTACCTACCAGCTTTGCGATACCGACGGCGACTGCTCCACAGCCACAGTTACCTATACCATCAGCCCGGTCAACGATGTACCACTTGCAACAGACGACAGCAACACCACGAACGAGGATACCCAAGTTGGCGGGGATGTTTCCACGAACGACACCCCGAGCGGCGACGGCGGGAACACCTGGTCGGTTGTTACCAATCCGGCACACGGAACACTGACTTTCAACAATGACGGCACTTACACCTACACGCCCGAAGCAGATTACAACGGCACGGACAGCTTTAACTACCAGCTTTGCGACATTGACAGCGACTGCTCACCAGCCACAGTCAACTATGACCATCTACAGCAGTCAATGATGTACCACTTGACAACAGACGACAGCAACATTACAAATGAGGATACCGCACGTTAATGGTGATGTATCCACGAACGACATTCCAAGCGGCGACGGCGGAAACACCTGGTCGGTTGTTACCAATCCGGCACACGGGACACTGACTTTTAATAATGACGGAACTTACACCTACACGCCCGAAGCAGATTACAACGGCACGGACAGCTTTACCTACCAGCTTTGCGATATTGACAGCGACTGCTCACCGGCCACAGTCACCCTAACCATTAGCCCGGTCAACGATATACCACTTGACAACAGACGACAGCAACACCACGAACGAGGATACCCAGGTCAGCGGCGATGTATCATCAAACGACATTCCAAGCGGCGACGGCGGGAACACCTGGTCGGTTGTTACCAATCCTGCACATGGGACGCTGACTTTTAATAATGACGGAACTTATACCTACACGCCCGAAGCAGATTACAACGGCACGCGATAGCTTTGACTATGAACTTTGCGACATTGACGGTGACTGCTCACCAGCCACAGTAACTATCACCATCGGCAGCATCAATGATTTGCCACTGACAGCAGACGACAGCAACATTACAAATGAAGATACCGCCGTTAATGGTGATGTTTCCATCAACGACACCCCAAGCGGCGACGGCGGGAACACCTGGTCGGTTGTTACCAATCCGGCACATGGAACACTGACTTTTAATAATGACGGCACTTACACCTACACACCCGAAGCAGATTACAACGGCATGGACAGCTTTGACTATGAACTTTGCGACATTGACGGCGACTGCTCCCCAGCCACGGTAACTATCACCATCGGCAGCATCAATGATTTGCCACTGACAGCAGACGACAGCAACTTTACAAATGAAGATACCGCCGTTAATGGTGATGTTTCCATCAACGACATTCCAAGCGGCGACGGCGGGAACACCTGGTCGGTTGTTACCAATCCGGCACATGGAACACTGAGTTTTAATAATGACGGAACTTACACCTACACGCCTGAAGCAGATTACAACGGCACGGACAGCTTTGACTATGAACTTTGCGACATTGACGGTGACTGCTCACCGGCCACGGTAACTATCACCATCGGCAGCATCAATGATTTGCCACTGACAGCAGATGACAGCAACTTTACAAATGAAGATACCGCCGTTAATGGTGATGTTTCCATCAACGACACCCCGAGCGGCGACGGCGGGAACACCTGGTCGGTTGTTACCAATCCTGCCCACGGAACACTGACTTTCAATAATGACGGCACTTACACCTACACGCCCGAAGCAGATTACAACGGCACGGACAGCTTTGATTACCAGCTTTGCGACATTGACGGTGACTGCTCACCAGCCACAGTCACCTATGACCATTACGCAGCATCAATGATGTACCACTTGACAACAGACGACAGCAACTTTACAAATGAAGATACCGCCGTTAATGGTGATGTTTCCATCGAACGACACTCCGAGCGGCGACGGCGGGAATACCTGGTCGGTTGTTACCAATCCTGCACACGGGACACTGAGTTTCAATAATGACGGCACTTACACCTACACGCCCGAAGCAGATTACAACGGCACGGACAGCTTTGACTATGAACTTTGCGACATTGACGGTGACTGCTCACCGGCCACAGTAACTATCACCATCGGCAGCATCAATGATTTGCCACTTGACAGCAGACGACAGCAACATTACAAATGAAGATACCGCCGTTAATGGTGATGTTTCCATCGAACGACACTTCCAAGCGGCGACGGCGGGAACACCTGGTCGGTTGTTACCAATCCGGCACACGGAACACTGACTTTTAATAATGACGGCACTTACACCTACACGCCCGAAGCAGATTACAACGGCACGGACAGCTTTAACTATCAGCTTTGCGATATTGACAGCGACTGCTCCACAGCCACAGTCACCCTGACCATCAGCCCGGTCAACGATGCACCACTTGCAACAGACGACAGCAACACCACGAACGAGGATACCCAGGTCAGCGGTGATGTTTCCATCAAACGACACTCCAAGCGGCGACGGCGGGAACACCTGGTCGGTTGTTACCAATCCGGCACATGGAACACTGACTTTTAATAATGACGGAACTTATACCTACACGCCCGAAGCAGATTACAACGGCACGGACAGCTTTGACTATGAACTTTGCGACATTGACGGCGACTGCTCCCAGCCACAGTCACCCTGACCATCAGCCCGGTCAACGATGCACCACTTGCAACAGACGACAGCAACACCACCAATGAAGATACCGCAGTCAATGGTGATGTTTCCACCAACGACACCCCAAGCGGCGACGGCGGGAACACCTGGTGGGTTGTTACCAATCCGGCACATGGAACACTGACTTTCAACAATGACGGCACTTACACCTACACGCCCGAAGCAGATTACAACGGCACGGACAGCTTTGACTACCAGCTTTGCGACATTGACGGTGACTGCTCACCGGCCACAGTAACTATCACCATCGGCAGCATCAATGATTTGCCATTGACAGCAGACGACAGCAACATTACAAATGAAGATACCGCCGTTAATGGTGATGTTTCCATCAACGACACTCCGAGCGGCGACGGCGGGAACACCTGGTCGGTTGTTACCAATCCGGCACACGGAACACTGACTTTTAATAATGACGGAACTTACACCTACACGCCCGAAGCAGATTACAACGGCACCGATAGCTTTGACTATGAACTTTGCGACATTGACGGTGACTGCTCACCGGCCACGGTAACTATCACCATCGGCAGCATCAATGATTTGCCATTGACAGCAGACGACAGCAACTTTACAAATGAAGATACCGCCGTTAATGGTGATGTTTCCATCAACGACATTCCAAGCGGCGACGGCGGGAACACCTGGTCGGTTGTTACCAATCCTGCACATGGAACACTGAGCTTTCAATAATGACGGAACTTACACCTACACGCCTGAAGCAGATTACAACGGCACGGACAGCTTTAACTACCAGCTTTGCGACATTGACGGTGACTGCTCACCGGCCACAGTAACTATCACCATCGGCAGCATCAATGATTTGCCATTGACAGCAGACGACAGCAACATTACAAATGAAGATACCGCCGTTAATGGTGATGTTTCCATCAACGACATTCCAAGCGGCGACGGCGGGAACACCTGGAGCGTTGTTACCAATCCTGCACACGGAACACTGACTTTCAATAATGACGGAACTTACACCTACACGCCCGAAGCAGATTACAACGGCACGGATAGCTTTAACTATGAGCTTTGCGACATTGACGGCGACTGCTCACCGGCCACAGTAACTATCACCATCGGCAGCATCAATGATTTGCCACTGACAGCAGACGACAGCAACTTTACAAATGAAGATACCGCCGTTAATGGTGATGTTTCCACGAACGACATCCAAGCGGCGACGGCGGGAACACCTGGTCGGTTGTTACCAATCCTGCACATGGAACACTGACTTTTAATAATGACGGCACTTACACCTACACGCCCGAAGCGGATTACAACGGCACCGATAGCTTTAACTATGAACTTTGCGACATTGACGGTGACTGCTCACCGGCCACAGTAACTCTCACCATCGGCAGCATCAATGATGCACCACTTGACAACAGACGACAACAACTTTACAAATGAAGATACCGCCGTTAATGGTGATGTTTCAATCAACGACACCCCGAGCGGCGACGGCGGGAACACCTGGACGGTTGTTACCAATCCGGCACACGGAACACTGAGTTTCAACAATGACGGCACTTACACCTACACGCCCGAAGCAGATTACAACGGCACGGACAGCTTTAACTACCAGCTTTGCGACATTGACGGCGACTGCTCACCGGCCACAGTCACCTTCACCATTAGCCCGGTCAACGATGCACCACTTACAACAGATGACAGCAACATTACAAATGAAGATACCGCCGTTAATGGTGATGTTTCCATCAACGACACCCCGAGCGGCGACGGCGGGAACACCTGGTCGGTTGTTACCAATCCTGCACACGGAACACTGACTTTCAATAATGATGGCACTTACACCTACATGCCCGAAGCAGATTACAACGGCACGCGACAGCTTTGATTACCAGCTTTGCGATACCGACGGCGACTGCTCCACAGCCACAGTCACCTTGACCATTACCCCGGTCAACGATGCACCACTTACAATAGATGACAGCAACATTACAAATGAAGATACCGCCGTTAATGGTGATGTTTCTACGAACGACACCCCAAGCGGCGACGGCGGGAACACCTGGATTGTTGTCACGGCAATCCGGCACACGGAACACTGAACTTCAACACCGACGGAACTTATACCTATATGCCCGAAGCAGATTACAACGGCATGGACAGCTTTAACCTACCAGCTTTGCGATACCGACAGCGACTGCTCAACAGCCACAGTCACCTTGACCATTACTCCGGTTAACGATGCACCACTTGCAACAGACGACAGCAACACCACGAACGAGGATACCCAAGTCGGCGGCGATGTATCCGAAAACGACATTCCAAGCGGCGACGGCGGGAACACCTGGTCGGTTGTTACCAATCCGGCACACGGGACACTGACTTTTAATAATGACGGCACTTACACCTACACGCCCGAAGCGGATTACAACGGCATGGACAGCTTTAATTACCAGCTTTGCGATACCGACAGCGACTGCTCACACAGCCACAGTCACCTTGACCATTAGCTCCGGTCAACGATATACCACTTGCAACAGACGACAGCAACACCACGAACGAGGATACCCAGGTCGGCGGGAATGTTTCCACGAATGACATTCCGAGCGGCGACGGCGGGAACACCTGGTCGGTTGTTACCAATCCGGCACATGGAACGTTGACTTTTAATAATGACGGAACTTATACCTACATGCCCGAAGCAGATTACAACGGCACGGACAGCTTTAACTACCAGCTTTGCGACATTGACAGCGACTGCTCACCGGCCACAGTCACCTTGACCATCAGCCCTGTCAACGATGCACCACTTGCAACAGACGACAGCAACACCACGAATGAGGATACCCAAGTCGGCGGGAATGTTTCCACGAACGACACCTCGAGCGGCGACGGCGGGAATACCTGGTCGGTTGTTACCAATCCGGCACACGGGACACTGACTTTTAATAATAACGGCACTTACACCTACACGCCCGAAGCAGATTACAACGGCACGGACAGCTTTAACTACCAGCTTTGCGACATTGACGGCGACTGCTCACCGGCCACAGTAACTATCACCATCGGCAGCATCAATGATTTGCCATTGACAGCAGACGACAACAACATTACAAATGAAGATACCGCCGTTAATGGTGATGTTTCCATCAACGACATTCCAAGCGGCGACGGCGGGAACACCTGGAGGGTTGTTACCAATCCTGCACACGGAACGCTGACTTTTAATAATGACGGAACTTACACCTACACGCCCGAAGCAGATTACAACGGCACGCGATAGCTTTAACTATGAGCTTTGCGACATTGACGGTGACTGCTCACCGGCCACAGTAACTATCACCATCGGCAGCATCAATGATTTGCCATTGACAGCAGACGACAGCAACATTACAAATGAAGATACCGCTGTTAATGGTGATGTTTCCATCAACGACACTCCAAGTGGCGACGGCGGGAACACCTGGTCGGTTGTTACCAATCCGGCACATGGAACACTGACTTTCAATAATGACGGAACTTATACCTACATGCCCGAAGCAGATTACAACGGCACGGACAGCTTTGATTATGAGCTTTGCGACATTGACGGTGACTGCTCACCGGCCACAGTAACTATCACCATCGGCAGCATCAATGATTTGCCATTGACAGCAGACGACAGCAACATTACAAACGAAGATACCGCCGTTAATGGTGATGTTTCCATCAACGACACTCCAAGCGGCGACGGGGGAACACCTGGTCGGTTATTACCAATCCTGCACACGGGACACTGACTTTTAATAATGACGGCACTTACACCTACACGCCCGAAGCAGATTACAACGGTACGGACAGCTTTGATTACCAGCTTTGCGACATTGACAGCGACTGCTCACCGGCCACAGTTACCTTGACCATTACTCCGGTCAACGATGCACCACTTGCAACAGACGACAGCAACACCACGAACGAGGATACCCAAGTCGGCGGGAATGTTTCCACGAACGACACACCAAGCGGCGACGGCGGGAACACCTGGTCGGTTGTTACCAATCCTGCACACGGGACACTGACTTTTAATAATGACGGCACTTACACCTACACCCCCGAAGCGGATTACAACGGCACGGACAGCTTTAATTACCAGCTTTGCGATACCGACAGCGACTGCTCCACAGCCACAGTCACTTTCACCATTACGCCGCGTCAACGATGCACCACTTGCAACAGACGACAGCAACACCACGAACGAGGATACCCAGGTCAGCGGCGATGTATCCAAAAACGACACTCCAAGCGGCGACGGCGGAAACACCTGGTCGGTTGTTACCAATCCGGCACATGGAACGCTGACTTTTAATAATGACGGCACTTATACCTACATGCCCGAAGCAGATTACAACGGCACGGACAGCTTTAACTACCAGCTTTGCGACATTGACGGTGACTGCTCACCGGCCACAGTAACTATCACCATCGGCAGCATCAATGATTTACCATTGACAACAGACGACAGCAACATTACAAATGAAGATACCGCAAGTCAGCGGTGAATGTTTCCATCGAATGACATTCCGAGCGGCGACGGCGGGAACACCTGGTCGGTTGTTACCAATCCTGCACACGGGACACTGACTTTTAATAATAACGGCACTTATACCTACACGCCCGAAGCGGATTACAACGGCACGGACAGCTTTGACTACCAGCTTTGCGACATTGACGGTGACTGCTCACCGGCCACGGTAACTATCACCATCGGCAGCATCAATGATTTGCCACTGACAGCAGACGACAGCAACTTTACAAATGAAGATACCGCCGTTAATGGTGATGTTTCCACGAACGACCTTCCAAGCGGCGACGGCGGGAACACCTGGTCGGTTGTTACCAATCCGGCACACGGGACACTGGTTTTCAATAATGACGGAACTTATACCTACACGCCCGAAGCGGATTACAACGGCACGGACAGCTTTGACTATGAACTTTGCGATATGGACAGCGACTGCTCACCGGCCACGTCACTCTAACCATTTCCCCGGTCAACGATGCACCACTTGCAACAGACGACAGCAACACCACGAACGAGGATACCCAGGTCAGCGGCGAGATCATCAAACGACACGCCAAGCGGTGACGGCGGGAACACCTGGTCGGTTGTTACCAATCCGGCACATGGAACACTGACTTTTAATAATGACGGAACTTACACCTACACGCCCGAAGCGGATTACAACGGCACGGACAGCTTTGACTATGAACTTTGCGATATTGACAACGACTGCTCCACAGCCATAGTCAGGCTGAACCATCAGCCCGGTCAATGATGCACCACTTGCAACAGACGACAGCAACACCACCAATGAAGACACCGCAGTCAATGGTGATGTTTCCATCAACGACACCCCAAGCGGCGACGGCGGGAACA
>CAWAMJ010000005.1:0-355831 GCA_963783085.1 uncultured Prolixibacteraceae bacterium
TGACTTTTAATAATGACGGCACTTACACCTACACGCCCGAAGCGGATTACAACGGCACGGACAGCTTTAACTACCAGCTTTGCGATACTGACAGCGACTGCTCACCGGCCACAGTCACCTTGACCATTACTCCGGTCAACGATGCACCACTTGCAACAGACGACAGCAACACCACGAACGAGGATACCCAAGTCAGCGGTGATGTTTCCACGAACGACACTCCAAGCGGCGACGGCGGAAACACCTGGTCGGTTGTTACCAATCCGGCACATGGGACACTGACTTTTAATAATGACGGCACTTACACCTACACGCCCGAAGCAGATTACAACGGCACGGACAGCTTTACCTACCAGCTTTGCGATACTGACAGCGACTGCTCACCGGCCACAGTAACTATACCATCGGCAGCATCAATGATTTGCCACTGACAGCAGACGACAGCAACACCACAAACGAAGATACCGCCGTCAGCGGCGATGTTTCCACGAACGACATTCCAAGCGGCGACGGCGGGAACACCTGGTCGGTTGTTACCAATCCTGCACATGGAACGCTGACTTTTAATAATGACGGCACTTATACCTACATGCCCGAAGCAGATTACAACGGCACGGACAGCTTTAACTATGAGCTTTGCGACATTGACAGCGACTGCTCACCGGCCACAGTCACTTTCACCATCGGCAGCATCAACGATGCACCATTGACAACAGACGACAGCAACACCACAAATGAAGATACCCCCGTTAATGGTGATGTTTCCATCAACGACACCCCAAGCGGCGACGGCGGGAATACCTGGTCGGTTGTTACCAATCCGGCACATGGAACACTGACTTTTAATAATGACGGCACTTACACCTACACGCCCGAAGCAGATTACAACGGCACGGACAGCTTTAACTACCAGCTTTGCGACATTGACGGCGACTGCTCACACGGCCACAGTAACTATACCATCGGCAGCATCAATGATTTGCCACTTGACAGCAGACGACAGCAACATCACAAATGAAGATACCCCCGTTAATGGTGATGTTTCCATCAACGACATTCCGAGCGGCGACGGCGGGAACACCTGGTCGGTTGCTACCAATCCTGCACACGGGACACTGACTTTTAATAATGACGGCACTTACACCTACACGCCTGAAGCAGATTACAACGGTACGGACAGCTTTGATTACCAGCTTTGCGATACCGACAGCGACTGCTCCACAGCCACAGTACCTTGACCATTACTCCGGTCAACGATGCACCACTTGCAACAGACGACAGCAACACCACGAACGAGGATACCCAGGTCAGCGGCGATGTTTCCACAAACGACACTCCGAGCGGCGACGGCGGGAACACCTGGTGCGTTGTTACCAATCCGACACATGGAACACTGACTTTTAATAATGACGGAACTTATACCTACATGCCCGAAGCAGATTACAACGGCATGGACAGCTTTACCTACCAGCTTTGCGATACCGACAGCGACTGCTCCACAGCCACAGTTAGCCTAACCATCAGCCCGGTCAACGATATACCACTTGCAACAGACGACAGCAACACCACGAACGAGGATACCCAGGTCGGCGGTGAATGTTTCCACGAATGACATTCCGAGCGGCGACGGCGGGAACACCTGGTCGGTTGTTACCAATCCTGCACACGGGACACTGACTTTCAACAATGACGGCACTTATACCTACACGCCCGAAGCAGATTACAACGGCACGGACAGCTTTGACTATCAGCTTTGCGACATTGACGGCGACTGCTCACCGGCCACAGTCACCTTGACCATTACTCCGGTCAACGATGCACCACTTGCAACAGACGACAGCAACACCACGAACGAGGATACCCAGGTCAGTGGCGATGTTTCCATCGAACGACACCCCAAGCGGCGACGGCGGGAACACCTGGTCGGTTGTTACCAATCCTGCACACGGAACACTGAGTTTTCAACAATGACGGCACTTACACCTACACGCCCGAAGCAGATTACAACGGCACGGACAGCTTTAACTACTCAGCTTTGCGACATTGACAGCGACTGCTCACCGGCCACAGTCACCCTGACCATTACTCCGGTCAACGATGCACCACTTGCAACAGACGACAGCAACACCACAAACGAGGATACCCAGGTCAGTGGTGATGTTTCCATCAAACGACACCCCAAGCGGCGACGGCGGGAATACCTGGTCGGTTGTTACCAATCCGGCACACGGGACACTGAGTTTTCAACAATGACGGCACTTACACCTACACGCCTGAAGCAGATTACAACGGCACGGACAGCTTTGACTACCAGCTTTGCGACATTGACGGTGACTGCTCACCGGCCACAGTCACCCTGACCATCGGCCCATCAATGATTCACCACTTGACAGCAGACGACAACAACTTTACAAATGAAGATACCGCCGTTAATGGTGATGTTTCCATCAACGACACCCCAAGCGGCGACGGCGGGAATACCTGGTCGGTTGTTACCAATCCTGCCCACGGAACACTGAGTTTCAATAATGACGGAACTTACACCTACACGCCCGAAGCAGATTACAACGGCACGGACAGCTTTAACTACCAGCTTTGCGACATTGACGGCGACTGCTCACCGGCCACAGTAACTATCACCATCGGCAGCATCAATGATTTGCCATTGACAGCAGACGACAGCAACACTACAAATGAAGATACCCAGGTTAATGGTGATATATCCGATCAAACGACACTCCAAGCGGCGACGGCGGGAATACCTGGTCGGTTGTTACCAATCCGGCACATGGAACGCTGACTTTTAATAATGACGGAACTTATACCTACACGCCCGAAGCGGATTACAACGGCACGGACAGCTTTGATTATGAACTTTGCGACATTGACGGTGACTGCTCACCGGCCACAGTAACTATCACCATCGGCAGCATCAATGATTTGCCATTGACAGCAGACGACAGCAACATTACAAATGAAGATACCGCCGTTAATGGTGATGTTTCCATCAACGACATTCCAAGCGGCGACGGCGGGAACACCTGGTCGGTTGTTACCAATCCGACACATGGAACGCTGACTTTTAATAATGACGGAACTTACACCTACACGCCCGAAGCAGATTACAACGGCACGGACAGCTTTGATTACCAGCTTTGCGAATTGACAGTGACTGCTCACCGGCCACAGTAACTATCACCATCGGCAGCATCAATGATTTGCCATTGACAGCAGACGACAGCAACATTACAAATGAAGATACCGCCGTTAATGGTGATGTTTCCATCAACGACACCCCGAGCGGCGACGGCGGGAACACCTGGTCGGTTGTTACCAATCCTGCACACGGGACACTGAGTTTCAATAATGACGGAACTTACACCTACACACCCGAAGCAGATTACAACGGCACGGACAGCTTTGATTACCAACTTTGCGATATTGACGGCGACTGCTCACACAGCCACAGTCACCTTGACCATTACTCCGGTCAACGATGCACCACTTGCAACAGATGACAGCAACATTACAAATGAAGATACCGCCGTTAATGGTGAATGTTTCCACGAACGACACCCCAAGCGGCGACGGCGGGAACACCTGGTCGGTTGTTACCAATCCTGCACACGGGACACTGACTTTTAATAATGACGGCACTTACACCTACACGCCCGAAGCAGATTACAACGGCACGGACAGCTTTGATTACCAGCTTTGCGATACCGACAGCGACTGCTCCACAGCCACAGTCACCTTGACCATTACTCCGGTCAACGATGCACCACTTGCAACAGACGACAGCAACACCACGAACGAGGATACCGCCGTTAATGGTGATGTATCCGACAAACGACACCCCAAGCGGCGACGGCGGGAACACCTGGAGCGTTGTTACGCAATCCGGCACACGGAACACTGAATTTCAATAATGACGGAACTTATACCTATATGCCCGAAGCAGATTACAACGGCATGGACAGCTTAACCTACCAGCTTTGCGATACCGACAGCGACTGCTCCACAGCCACAGTCACCTTGACCATTAGCTCCGGTTAACGATGCACCACTTGCAACAGACGACAGCAACACCACGAACGAGGATACCCAAGTCGGCGGCGAATGTATCCACGAACGACATTCCAAGCGGCGACGGCGGGAACACCTGGTCGGTTGTTACCAATCCTGCACACGGGACACTGACTTTTAATAATGACGGCACTTACACCTACACCCCCGAAGCGGATTACAACGGCATGGACAGCTTTAATTACCAGCTTTGCGATACCGACAGCGACTGCTCACACAGCCACAGTCACCTTGACCATTACTCCGGTCAACGATGCACCACTTGCAACAGACGACAGCAACACCACGAACGAGGATACCCAGGTCAGCGGCGATGTATCCGAAAACGACACTCCAAGCGGCGACGGCGGAAACACCTGGAGCGTTGTTACCAATTCGACACATGGAACGCTGATTTTTAATAATGACGGAACTTATACCTACATGCCCGAAGCAGATTACAACGGCATGGACAGCTTTACCTACCAGCTTTGCGATACCGACAGCGACTGCTCCACAGCCACAGTTAGCCTAACCATCAGCCCGGTCAACGATATACCACTTGCAACAGACGACAGCAACACCACGAACGAGGATACCCAGGTCGGCGGGAATGTTTCCACGAATGACATTCCGAGCGGCGACGGCGGGAACACCTGGTCGGTTGTTACCAATCCGGCACATGGAACGTTGACTTTTAATAATGACGGAACTTATACCTACATGCCCGAAGCAGATTACAACGGTACGGACAGCTTTAACTACCAGCTTTGCGACATTGACAGCGACTGCTCACCGGCCACAGTCACCTTGACCATTAGCCCTGTCAACGATGCACCACTTGCAACAGACGACAGCAACACCACGAATGAGGATACCCAAGTTGGCGGGAATGTTTTCACGAACGACACCTCGAGCGGCGACGGCGGGAATACCTGGTCGGTTGTTACCAATCCGGCACACGGGATACTGACTTTTAATAATAACGGCACTTACACCTACACGCCCGAAGCGGATTACAACGGCACGGACAGCTTTGACTACCAGCTTTGCGACATTGACGGTGACTGCTCACCGGCCACGGTAACTATCACCATCGGCAGCATCAATGATTTGCCATTGACAGCAGACGACAGCAACTTTACAAATGAAGATACCGCCGTTAATGGTGATGTTTCCACGAACGACCTTCCAAGCGGCGACGGCGGGAACACCTGGTCGGTTGTTACCAATCCGGCACACGGGACACTGGTTTTCAATAATGACGGAACTTATACCTACACGCCCGAAGCGGATTACAACGGCACGGACAGCTTTGACTATGAACTTTGCGATATGGACAGCGACTGCTCACCGGCCACAGTCACTCTGACCATTTCCCCGGTCAACGATGCACCACTTGCAACAGACGACAGCAACACCACGAACGAGGATACCCAGGTCAGCGGCGATGTATCATCAAACGACACGCCAAGCGGTGACGGCGGGAACACCTGGTCGGTTGTTACCAATCCGGCACATGGAACGCTGACTTTTAATAATGACGGAACTTATACCTACACGCCCGAAGCGGATTACAACGGCACGGACAGCTTTGACTATGAACTTTGCGATATTGACAACGACTGCTCCACAGCCATAGTCAGGCTGAACATCAGCCCGGTCAATGATGCACCACTTGCAACAGACGACAGCAACACCACCAATGAAGACACCGCAGTCAATGGTGATGTTTCCATCAACGACACCCCAAGCGGCGACGGCGGGAACACCTGGAGCGTTTTTACAAATCCTGCCCATGGAATACTGGTTTTCAACAATAACGGCACTTACACTTATACGCCTGAAACAGATTACAACGGCAGCGATAGCTTTAACTATGAACTTTGCGACATTGACGGCGATTGCTCACCGGCCACGGTAACTATCACCATCGGCAGCATCAATGATTTGCCATTGACAGCAGACGACAGCAACATTACAAATGAAGATACCGCCGTTAATGGTGATGTTTCCGAAAACGACACTCCCAGCGGTGACGGCGGGAATACCTGGTCGGTTGTTACCAATCCGGCACATGGAACGCTGACTTTTAATAATGACGGCACTTACACCTACACGCCTGAAGCGGATTACAACGGCACGGACAGCTTTGATTACCAGCTTTGCGACATTGACGGTGACTGCTCACTGGCCACAGTTATCCTGACCATCAGGCCTGCCAACGATGTACCACTTGCAGCAGACGACAGCAACTTTACAAATGAAGATACCGCCGTTAATGGTGATGTTTCCATCAACGATACGCCGAGCGGCGACGGCGGGAACACCTGGTCGGTTGTTACCAATCCGACACATGGAACGCTGACTTTTAATAATGAAGGAACTTATACCTACACGCCCGAAGCAGATTACAACGGCACGGACAGCTTTGGCTACCAGCTTTGCGACATTGACAGCGACTGCTCCACAGCCACGGTAACTATCACAATCGGCAGCATCAATGATTTGCCACTGACAGTGGATGACAGCAATTTTACAAATGAAGATACCGCCGTTAATGGTGATGTTTCCATCAACGACACCTCGAGCGGCGACGGCGGGAACACCTGGTCGGTTATGACCAATCCTGCACACGGGACACTGACTTTTAATAATGACGGCACTTACACCTACACGCCTGAAGCAGATTACAACGGCACGGACAGCTTTGGCTACCAGCTTTGCGACATTGACGGCGACTGCTCACCGGCCACAGTCACCTTGACCATTAGCCCGGTCAACGATGCACCACTTGCAACAGACGACAGCAACACCACGAATGAGGATACCCAAGTCGGCGGGAATGTTTCCACGAACGACACACCAAGCGGCGACGGCGGGAACACCTGGTCGGTTGTTACCAATCCTGCACACGGGACACTGACTTTTAATAATGACGGCACTTACACCTACACCCCCGAAGCGGATTACAACGGCACGGACAGCTTTAATTACCAGCTTTGCGATACCGACAGCGACTGCTCCACAGCCACAGTCACCTTGACCATTACCCCGGTCAACGATGCACCACTTGCAACAGACGACAGCAACACCACGAACGAGGATACCCAGGTCAGCGGTGATGTATCATCAAACGACACGCCAAGCGGCGACGGCGGGAATACCTGGTCGGTTGTTACCAATCCGGCACACGGGACACTGAGCTTTCAACAATGACGGCACTTACACCTACACGCCTGAAGCAGATTACAACGGCACCGATAGCTTTGACTATGAACTTTGCGACATTGACGGTGACTGCTCACCGGCCAAAGTAACTATCACCATCGGCAGCATCAATGATTTGCCATTGACAGCAGACGACAGCAACATTACAAATGAAGATACCGCCGTTAATGGTGATGTTTCCATCAACGACACTCCAAGCGGCGACGGCGGGAACACCTGGAGCGTTGTTACCAATCCTGCACACGGAACACTGATTTTCAATAATGAAGGCACTTATACCTACATGCCCGAAGCAGATTACAACGGCACGGATAGCTTTAACTACGAGCTTTGCGACATTGACGGCGACTGCTCACCGGCCACAGTAACTATCACCATCGGCAGCATCAATGATTTGCCACTTGACAGCAGACGACAGCAACATTACAAATGAAGATACCGCCGTTAATGGTGATGTTTCCATCGAACGACATTCCAAGCGGCGACGGCGGGAACACCTGGTCGCGTTGTTACCAATCCGGCCCATGGAACGCTGACTTTTAATAATGACGGAACTTACACCTACACGCCCGAAGCAGATTACAACGGTACGGACAGCTTTGACTACCAGCTTTGCGACATTGACAGCGACTGCTCACCGGCCACAGTCACCTTGACCATTAGCCCGGTCAACGATGCACCACTTGCAACAGACGACAGCAACACCACGAATGAGGATACCCAAGTTGGCGGTGAATGTTTCCACGAACGACACCCCAAGCGGCGACGGCGGGAATACCTGGTCGGTTGTTACCAATCCGGCACATGGAACACTGACTTTTAATAATGACGGCACTTACACCTACACGCCCGAAGCAGATTACAACGGCACGGACAGCTTTGATCTACCAGCTTTGCGATATTGACGGCGACTGCTCACCGGCCACAGTAACTATCACCATCGGCAGCATCAATGATTTGCCACTGACAGCAGACGACAGCAACACCACCAATGAAGATACCACCGGTCAGCGGCGATGTATCCATCAAACGACACTTCCAAGCGGCGACGGCGGGAACACCTGGTCGGTTGTTACCAATCCTGCACATGGGACACTGACTTTCAATAATGACGGAACTTACACCTACACGCCTGAAGCAGATTACAACGGCACGCGATAGCTTTGACTATGAACTTTGCGACATTGACGGTGACTGCTCACCAGCCACAGTAACTATCACCATCGGCAGCATCAATGATTTGCCATTGACAGCAGACGACAGCAACATTACAAATGAAGATACCGCCGTTAATGGTGATGTTTCCATCAACGACACCCCAAGCGGCGACGGCGGGAACACCTGGTCGGTTGTTACCAATCCGGCACACGGGACACTGACTTTTAATAATGACGGCACTTACACCTACACGCCCGAAGCAGATTACAACGGTACGGACAGCTTTGATTACCAGCTTTGCGATATTGACAGCGACTGCTCACCAGCCACAGTTACCTATGACCATCTGCGGATCAACGATGTACCACTTGACAACAGACGACAGCAACACCACGAACGAGGATACCCAAGTTAACGGGAATGTTTCCACGAACGACACACCAAGCGGCGACGGTGGGAACACCTGGTCGGTTGCTACCAATCCTGCACACGGGACACTGACTTTTAATAATGACGGCACTTACACCTACACCCCCGAAGCGGATTACAACGGCATGGACAGCTTTAATTACCAGCTTTGCGATACCGACAGCGACTGCTCCACAGCCACAGTCACCTTGACCATTACTCCGGTCAACGATGCACCACTTGCAACAGACGACAGCAACACCACGAACGAGGATACCCAGGTCAGCGGCGATGTATCCATCAACGACACCCCAAGCGGCGACGGCGGGAACATCTGGTCGGTTGTTACCAATCCGGCACATGGAACATTGACTTTTAATAATGCCGGCACTTACACCTACACGCCCGAAGCAGATTACAACGGCATGGACAGCTTTAACTACCAACTTTGCGATACCGACAGCGACTGCTCCACAGCCACAGTTAACCTAACCATCGGCCCGGTCAACGATATACCACTTGCAACAGACGACAGCAACACCACGAACGAGGATACCCAGGTTGGCGGGAATGTTTCCACGAACGACATTCCGAGCGGCGACGGCGGGAACACCTGGTCGGTTGTTACCAATCCTGCACACGGGACACTGAGCTTCAACAGCGACGGCACTTATACCTACACGCCTGAAGCAGATTACAACGGTACGGACAGCTTTGATTACCAGCTTTGCGACATTGACGGTGACTGCTCACCGGCCACAGTCACCCTGACCATTACTCCGCATCAACGATGCACCACTTGACAACAGATGACAACAACTTTACAAATGAAGATACCGCCGTTAATGGTGATGTTTCCATCAACGACACCCCAAGCGGCGACGGCGGGAATACCTGGTCGGTTGTTACCAATCCTGCCCATGGAACACTGAGTTTCAATAATGACGGAACTTACACCTACACGCCCGAAGCAGATTACAACGGCACGGACAGCTTTGATTACCAGCTTTGCGACATTGACGGCGACTGCTCACCGGCCACAGTAACTATCACCATCGGCAGCATCAATGATTTGCCATTGACAGCAGACGACAGCAACACTACGAATGAAGATACCCCGGTTAACGGCGATATATCCGAACAACGACACTCCAAGCGGCGACGGCGGGAACACCTGGTCGGTTGTTACCAATCCGACACATGGAACGCTAACTTTTAATAATGACGGAACTTATACCTACATGCCCGAAGCGGATTACAACGGCACGGACAACTTTGATTATGAACTTTGCGACATTGACGGTGACTGCTCACCGGCCACAGTAACTATCACCATCGGCAGCATCAATGATTTGCCATTGACAGCAGACGACAGCAACTTTACAAATGAAGATTCCGCCGTTAATGGTGATGTTTCCACCAACGACACCCCAAGCGGCGACGGCGGGAATATCTGGTCGGTTGTTACCAATCCGGCACATGGGACACTGACTTTTAATAATGACGGCACTTACACCTACGCGCCCGAAGCAGATTACAACGGTACGGACAGCTTTGATTACCAGCTTTGCGATATGGACAGCGACTGCTCACCGGCCACGGTAACTATCACCATCGGCAGCATCAATGATTTGCCATTGACAGCAGACGACAGCAACATTACAAATGAAGATACCGCCGTTAATGGTGATGTTTCCATCAACGACATTCCAAGCGGCGACGGCGGAAACACCTGGAGCGTTGTTACCAATCCTGCCCATGGAACGCTGACTTTTAATAATGATGGAACTTACACCTACACACCCGAAGCGGATTACAACGGCACGGACAGCTTTGGCTACCAGCTTTGCGACATTGACGGCGACTGCTCACCAGCCACAGTAACTATCACCATCGGCAGCATCAATGATTTGCCATTGACAGCAGACGACAGCAACATTACAAATGAAGATACCGCCGTTAATGGTGATGTTTCCATCAACGACATTCCAAGCGGCGACGGCGGAAACACCTGGAGCGTTGTTACCAATCCTGCCCATGGAACACTGGGTTTCAATAATGACGGAACTTACAACTATACGCCCGAAGCAGATTACAACGGCATGGACAGCTTTACCTACCAGCTTTGCGATATGGACAGCGACTGCTCCACAGCCACAGTTAGCCTAACCATCAGCCCGGTCAACGATATACCACTTGCAACAGACGACAGCAACATTACAAATGAAGACACCGCAGTCAATGGTGATGTCTCAATCAACGACATTCTGAGTGGTGACGGCGGGAACACCTGGAGCATTGTTACAGATCCTGCACACGGAACACTGACTTTTAATAATGACGGCACTTACACCTACACCCCCGAAGCGGATTACAACGGCACGGACAGCTTTGACTACCAGCTTTGCGACATTGACGGTGACTGCTCACTGGCCACAGTTATCCTGACCATCAGGCCTGCCAACGATGTACCACTTGCAGCAGACGACAGCAACTTTACAAATGAAGATACCGCCGTTAATGGTGATGTTTCTATCAACGACACCCCAAGCGGCGACGGCGGGAACACCTGGTCGGTTGTTACCAATCCGGCACATGGGACGCTGACTTTCAATAATGACGGAACTTATACCTACACGCCCGAAGCGGATTACAACGGCACGGACAGCTTTGACTATGAACTTTGTGACATAGACGGCGACTGCTCACCGGCAACCGTCAGCATTAGCATCGGTGGAGTCAACGATTTTCCAATCGTTGCGAATGATAGTAATGTTACCGATGAAGACATTTCTGTAAGTGGGGATGTATCGATCAATGACACCCCAAGTGGCGACGGAGAAAATGTATGGTCTTTTGTCTCCGGCCCCGATCACGGAACGCTGACTTTTAACAGCGATGGCACTTACGCCTACACACCCGGAACCAACTATAATGGCATCGATAACTTTACCTATCAACTGTGTGATGCTGAAAATGATTGTTCCACCGGACTGGTCACCCTGACTATCAATCCGATCAACGATCTTCCGGTTGTAGCCGGCGACAGAAATACCACGGATGAAGACATTCCGGTGAGTGGTGATGTATCGTTAAACGACATCCCGAGCGGCGATGGCGGGAATATCTGGAGCATTGTTGCAAATCCTGCCCACGGGACACTAAACTTCAACAATGATGGAACATATGTTTATATACCCGAAGCTAACTACAACGGCAGCGATAGCTTTGATTATAAGCTTTGCGACATGGATGGCGATTGCTCATCAGCAACCGTAAACATCAGCATCGGCGAAGTAAATGATATTCCGGTTGCAGCAGATGATAGCAATACTACCAACGAAGACACGCCGATCATTGGGAATGTTTCTATGAACGATACCCCAAGTGGAGACGGCGGCAATACCTGGTCGGCCATTACCAGCCCGGCCCATGGATCGCTTGTCTTTAACAGCGACGGTACGTACACGTACACACCCGACCACGATTATAATGGAACTGACAACTTTGAATATCAGCTTTGTGATGCGGACAACGATTGTTCCACCGGAAGCGTGATTATCTCTGTTAATGGCGAAAATGATGCCCCAATAGCAAGAAATGATAAATTCGTAACCTTAAAAACGATAACCTTAACAGGGAATGTTTTTGATGATAATGGTTATGGGATAGATTATGATATCGATGGAGAAGATATTATTGTTTTTGAAGTTAATAAAACTGTAACGAATATTGGAAAAAGTATTCAACTTCCTTCCGGCGCTTTTCTTCAATTAAATACTGATGGAAATTTTATTTATGACCCTGATCAAGCTTTTAAATGTTTGTGTGAAGGAGAAACAGCTGAAGATGCATTTACGTACCGAATTTCCGATGCAGACAGTTATTTAAGCAATGAAGCAACCGTCACAATCATAATTGAAGGAGTAAATAATTCGGGACCCCAAATAACATGTCCTGCTAATATTATAAATCTGGAAGGATGTGGTGCAGAATTAATTAACAAAGCGAATTCCGGATTTGATTTCGTAAATACAGAACAGTCAATTTCAATAACTGATTTTCTTTCAGCAGGGGGGAATATTACAGCGGAATGCGGTATTTCATCATTGACTTATTTTGATCAAAGTTACTCAGGAAAATTGCGAATTTACGGAAGTGATTCGAACATTTAATGTTCAGGATAATTGTGGCAATACAGAATTTTGCCAGCAAGTTATTCGCGTGAAGGATATGACTCCACCAACTATTATTCCTCCTGCAAATGTTAGTGTCGAATGTAGTGCCGATATATCTTCATCTTCATTGGGAAGAGCTGTTGCGACTGATAATTGTACCGAGACTCGAGACATAATAGTTACGTTTAGAGATGAAATTGGTTATCGCACCTGCGAGAATACCTACCGAATAAAAAGGATATGGAGAGCAACTGATAAATGTGGGAACACTACTACAGCGGTTCAACAAATAAAAGTAAAAGATTCCACGGCACCTGTAATCACTGTTCCTGGCGATGTGGATTTAGACTGTAATATTTCTGATGTCGCGCCTGCATCATTGGGTATTGCAATGGCAACCGACAATTGCAGTGCAGAGGACAAAATAATAATTGATTATTGGGATCAAATAATTTCCGGTGGATGTGAGAAAACAATAAAACGCACCTGGACAGCTACCGATGAATGTGGGAACACTAGTCAGGGAGTACAAACAATAATAGTTTCAGATACCATCGCTCCTTATATTGAAGTACCTAAAGAAGTTTATCTCGAATGTAGTGCTTCAACTTTGCCGGAATCAACAGGAAGTGTACTGGTAACAGATAATTGTAGTCCACCGGAAATGTTAACAATTTCATATAAAGATGATAAAATTTCAACAGAATGTGAAAATACATACATTCTAAAACGTACCTGGACAGCCGTTGATGAATGCGGTAACATTGATTCTGTCGCGCAGCATATTTATGTAGGGGATAGTACGGCACCTGAAATTATTTGTCCGGCAGATACTATGGTGTTTTCCAATACAGAAAACTGTTCCGCAGTAATAGAATTGAATTTACCATTGATTTCTGACGATTGTAATGATGTAACATTAGAGAATGACGCACCCGATATATTCTTACCGGGTACTACTACAGTGATATGGACGGCAACGGATAATTGTGGTAATTCAACAACCTGCACACAGAACGTTACGGTTGAGTATTGCTCGCCAATTGCACTCGATGATAATAGTTTGGATAATGATCCCGGAAATGATGTTACAATTAATATTCTTGGGAATGATAAAATCAGCGATGGAAATGTCGCCACACCTCAAAATGCTTCAGTGGTTTTAAATGATCCTGTTAAAAGTCCGTCAAACAATCCAAATTCTGTACAACAACCTGGCGAAGGATCATGGACTTATGATCCTGCAACAGGTAATTTAACATTTATTCCCGAGGAAGGATTCACAGAAAATCCAACTCCTTTAACTTATTCATTAATCGATATTTCAAATGATATGACAGATGACGCGTCGGTTTCCATAACCTATAAGAAAGCAGGTGGAAATTAATACGACGTATGCTGTAAACGATACATTTAAAATTGAAATTAATACCACATTTTTTGGAAATGTTTTGGAAAATGATTTTGATTTGGAGGGAGACAAACAATCTGTAACAGATTCATCTGTTGTTTCTTTCATTGGAAATGAAATAAAAATCGATAGCGACAGCGGAAGTTTTGAATATACTCCTCCTGTCGATTTTACTGGAATTGATTCGTTTCAATATGTCATTTGTGATGATGGCGTCCCACAAGCTTGCAGTAAGGCAACCGTTTATATTTTAATTACTGTTGATACTGATAAAGACGGAGTGGACGACATGGTTGATATTGATGATGATAACGACGGAATCCTGGACATTTATGAAGACATTTATCTTGATTTTGATGGCGATGGTATACCGAACCGGCTGGATATTGATTCAGATAACGACGGAATCGCCGATATTGTTGAATGGCAGATCGAAGGTGGATATGTTGGACCAACAGGAAGAGATTCTGACGGAGACGGCTGGGATGATGCATATGATCCGGATTCCGGTGGCGTATATTATGAGCCAACGGATACAGATTCAGATGGTTATCCCGATTATGCAGATCTCGATACCGATAATGACAATGTAGCTGATTCAAACGAAGGACATGATGCTAATTTCGACTTAATTCCCGACACCATACCAATCGGCATTGATTCCGACGGGGATGGATTGGATGATGCTTATGATACTATCAACGGATGGTTGGATTCAATGAATCCGACCGGCAGCAATGCACCGTTACAGGATTATGATTCTGATAACATCAGGGATTGGCGCGATGTTGATGATGATAATGACGGAGACGAGACAACAGGCGACGACGATAAATATTCGTCGGATGATTATCCACAAGCCTTCAATGACAATGTGAGCACGAAAGAAGATACACCGGTAACCGGAGATGTGTCACAGAACGACGTCCCGAGTCTGGACGGTGGAAACATATGGAGTTTAACCTTTGCGCCATTTCACGGAACATTAACCTTGGATGAAGCAGGAGGTTTTGAATACGTACCTGACGTGTATTATTTTGGCACAGATTCATTTAGCTATGAGCTTTGTGATCGCGACGGGGATTGTTCCACTGCTACAGTTTATGTTACTGTTGAAAGTGGTGAATGTGAGTTGTTTATTCCGGAAATTTTTTCTCCCAACGGAGATGGCAATCAGGATTATTTCAGGATAAAATGCATTGAAAACTACCCGAATGCGAAAATAGAGATTTATAACCGCTGGGGAAATTTGGTTTATGAACAAAAAAATTATGGCAATACCGATGTTTGGGGAACTACGGATGCTTGGTGGGATGGCTATTCAGATCAAAAAATGAGATTTGGCCGCGACAAGCTGCCGCCGGCTACCTACTTCTATATTTTGTATTTGAATGATGGTTCCAAGCCGCGCAACGGATTTATCTTCCTGAACAGGTAAGGAACGAAATAGTGAAAATGGAATCGATTATGTTATACAAGTCAACTAAAATAAAGTTAATCGGGATTTTTCTGCTAATCTTCACCATAAATGAAGTTTTAGCGCAGCAAGATCCGATGTATACCCAATATAATTTCAATACCCAAACCATTAACCCGGCTTATGCGGGTACATGGGAAAGCATGGGTTTTCTTGTTTTGGGCCGGCACCAATGGGTTGGAATGCCAGGTGCTCCCAAAACTTACACATTGTCCATTCAATCAGTTGTTAATGAACATGTAGGGCTGGGTTTGAATGTGATTAACGATAAAATCGGCCGCGAACAAAGATTCGGACTTTTTGGCGATTATTCATATGGTTTAAAAATAAGCTACGAATCGACTTTGCGGTTCGGTTTTAAATTTGGAGTCACCAACTACAACAACAATCTTTCTTTATACCAGCAGTATCCGGGTGAAACCGATAGATTTTCGCAGGGCGATATCGATGTTCATTATATGCCAAATTTCGGTGTTGGTGCATTTTTGTATTCCCAGGACTATTATATCGGCTTTTCTGTCCCGAAAATTATTGAAAATACCTTCGAAAACAATTACAACAATTATTCAGTCCAGAGCGAATTGAGGCATTTTTTCCTTATCGCCGGTTATGTTTTTGATGTTACGGATTATTTAAAGTTTAAGCCAACTTTTTTAACCAAGGCGGTAATAGGGGCGCCGGTTCAAATGGATTTAACAGCAAGTTTTTTGTTGAAAGAGAAGTTTTGGCTGGGAGCAATGTATCGTACAGGTGATTCTTATGGTTTTATTGCACAGTGGATTTTTGATAAAAAACTGAGGGTTGGATACAGCATGGACTTCACCACAACAAATTTGAGGCGTTTCCAGAATGGAACTCATGAAATAATGGTTTCATATGAATTAGGTATATTAAGAAAATGGAGCTCACCGCGAATGTTCTAAACTCTAAGCTCCATTAAATGTGAAGGCAGATGAAAAGTAAAATTACGGGAATATTTTTATTATTTTCTTTGATAGGTATCAGTGCATTAACTGCGCAACAGAAAAGAAACGTGTTTGATGATGTTGATTTCCTGATTGAACCGGTTAAATCGATAAATACAATTGCCAGTGATATTTCTCCGGTGTTTGTAAAGGGACAATTATTCTTTTCCGGTGTGCCGGAAGAATTTTTCAACAAAACCAGGCTCGAAAGAAAAAACAAGGCATTTTATAATGTTTATGCAGTTAAACTGGATGAAGATGGATATGTTGTTTCATCGAGGTCGTTGGTACCTGGATTTGGCGCAGCATTTCATGAAGGGCCGGTTGCGTACTGTGAACAAACAGGGGAGTTGTTTACTACTCTAAGTAACACGATTAACTCTGATACCATACAGAAACTTTTGCCGGTTGAAAAAATCCGGTTAAGATTGGTTATTAAAAAATTCATTGACGGCAGTTGGAAAACTACCGCGGAATTGCCATTTAACGATGACAGATACCATTTCGCCCATCCTGCAATCAGCGTAACCGGAGATACTTTGGTTTTTTCAAGCGATTTGGCAGGGGATAATCGTGGCAATAATGATCTTTTCATGTCGGTCAGAAACCAGGGAGAATGGTCCAATCCGATTAATCTTGGCGATTCGATAAACACACCGGGTAACGAGATGTTCCCGGTATTTATCAACGGAAGAACTTTATCGTTTGCGTCAAATGCACGGCGCGGTGGCTACGGCGGATTTGATATTTATTATACGACCTTTCCTGTAACGGGCAAAATTGAGAACTTGGGCGATAAAATAAATACCCACATGGATGATTTCGGTCTGGTAATTCATAAAACAGGAAACGTTGGATATTTTACATCCGATAGAGGGGCAGCCGGCAGCGATGATATTTTCAGGGTCGATATCAGGAAATTGTACAGAGAATTAAATGGTATTGTCGTTAATGACAGGACGAACCAACCTATTGGCGATGCCCGGGTTAATCTTTTTAACTGCGACGGGAAACTGATTCATTCCATTCTTTCAAAAGCCGATGGAAGTTTTCATTTTGAAGTGTTCAAAACCGGGTGTCAACATCTTGAGGGGATAAAAGAAGATCATCAGAATGGTTATGCCGATGGTACCGGATTAAATTATGTTGAACTTCGGCTTAAACAAAATCAGGTGTATGAAATAATTGTTCTGGATGTAGATGATGGTGCGCCGCTGGAGGGCGCTGTTATTTCCTGCAACGGCAATTTTAACAGGGTTACGGACCAACATGGAATGATAACTTTCCTGCCTCCTTTTCCTTTCGAATGCTATTTTTCGATAAAAAAAGAAAATTATCTGGATCAGTCCCTGTTGCCGGATTCAAGCAGGTTCACTGGTTCCGTAATCCGCGATACCGTATGGATGTTTAAAAAAGAATTAAACAAAACATTTGTACTTGACAATATTTACTATGATTTCGACAAATGGGATATTTTACCCGCATCAGAAACAGAACTGAACAAACTGGTTAAAATCATGAAAGATAATCCTGAATTAAAAGTAGAACTGGGATCACATACCGATTCGAGAGGCAGCGGAAATTATAATCAGCGTTTATCACAAAAAAGATCGGAATCAGCGGTTAAATACATTGTTAGGCATGATGTTGATGAAGAACGCATAACAGCCAAAGGATACGGAGAAAGCCAGTTAATCAACCATTGCAGCGATGGCGTGCCGTGCACGGAAGAAGAACACCGGCAAAACCGGCGAACCGAATTTAAAATACTTTCATTTTGAAACTTTTTATCCTGTTGTTGCATTTTCAGCGTCACGATGGCATAACAATTTTCAACTGGTTAAATTTTCTTTTGAAATAAAATTGAAGAGATTTACTCTCCCGTGTTTAAACTTTTCCAGCCGCGTGAAGTCAAAATCCATGTTTGCGAAATAAACGATGAATACCAGGTATTTTTTTATCTCAGCAATTAATTGGTTAAAAACCACGGAAATGTTTGCTAATCCATCCAGGCAGCTTCCGGGGAAATGGGAGCTTTACGAGTATTATACGGAACCTAAGAATGAGTTAATCAACATCAAAAAACAAGACTTGAAAGAGAAAAACCATTTTTTGGAAATTGAGTTTGCAGAAAATGAGAAAGTTGTACAGAGAACAAATTTACATTTTCCGTTTTTTTCCGAAAATGAACAGTTGCAGTGGAGCCGCAGCAAGAATTTTATCACATTGATTAACCCCGGCGATTTCAGAAAAAACATCGAATTTCAATTTGCCATCGAAAACGATACGCTGAAGTTATTGAAAAAAGATGCTTTTGGTAAAATTGAGTTTTTTGGTTTTTTTAATAAACTGAAAAGTTCGCCCAATAAGTAAATATCCTTAGTTTCTTTTCATTTTTATATTTTTGGGAATTAAAATTTATAAAATTGTTGATATGAAAGCTGTTGCTTATTTTGTTGTATTCCTGGTAATGTTATTGGCGGGTTGTAAAACCATTGGTGATAAAAGGCTTGTTGGGAAATGGGAATTGGTGGAATTTGCGCTTGTTGGCCAGGGTGGCAATCCGGTGAGCAACGCAGAAACATTGCGGAATGCCGGCGCGGTTTGGGATTTGGAATTCTCGAAAAATGGTGATTTTTCACAGAAATTCAACATGCGCAAACGCAGTATGGAAATGGAAACAGAAGAGGGCACATGGAAAACTGAACAGGATTCGCTTTTAATTGAGCTTCAAAAAGATGTTGTAGCTTCGAAACTCGATTATACTTATAAATTCAAAGAAGATACACTTGTCCTTACGCTCGCGCCAAGAGAGAGCAAATCAAAAATAATTACCAAGTTTGTCGAAAAATAAAAGTCAAACTGACGGCCGGAATTCGCCTGAACTTTTAACTTCATTTTTATAAACTTCCAGGGCAGCCGGAAATGGTTGTAAAGCACGCTCAAAAATACCCAGGGACCAGGCGATGGTTAGTCCGTAATTGGTTATGGGAACACCCGCCTGTCTGGCTTTCATAATTCGGCTGAGCATTTCGCGGCGGTTCCACATGCACGCACCACAATGGATTATCAGCTTATATTCAGAAATATTCGGAGGAAAATCATGTCCGCGAACATTATCAATTTCCAGTTTCCCGCCAACATACTGCGTTAGCCAGCGTGGAATTTTTACCGTGCCGATGTCTTCGCCAATCGGGTGATGCGAACATGCCTCGGCAATTAAAATTTTATCGCCGGTTTTTAATGTATCAATTGCCGTGGCGCCTCGCACCATTTCAGTTAAATCGCCCTGAAAACGAGCAAAGAGAATGGAGAATGAAGTCATTGGTATTTCCGGCGGCGTATCGGCGGCAACTTTTAAAAATGCCTGCGAGTCAGTAACAACCAGCTTCGGAGGTTTATTCAAGCGCGAAAATGCCTCGCGTAATTCACGTTCTTTTACTACGATACAAAAAGAGTCGTTGTCGAGCAAATCACGGATGCTTTGCACCTGTGGCAGAATGAGCCGGCCTTTTGGCGCTTCCTTATCAATGGGAACCACCAGAACAGCAGCTTCGCCAGGGCCAACCAAATCGGCGAGAATGGAAGGCCTGTTGATAAAATCTTCCGGCGTCGACTGCAACAGTGTTTGCCGCAGTTCCGGAATTCCTTTTCCGGTTAAAGCCGAAGCAGCAACATATTTTATCTTGATGCTGTCGAGTTGCGCCGTTATATCCAGGTTTTCTGAGTGGGTGTCCAGTTTATTAAAAACAACGATGAATGGAATCTCTTTATTTTTAAATGCTTCCATTAGTCGATGTTCATATTCGCCCCATTCCGCAAAATTGGTTACAATCACTCCCAGATCTGTCCGGTTTAGCACTGCAAGAGTTTTATCCACCCGTTTTTGTCCGAGGGCCCCAACATCGTCAATTCCGGCAGTATCGATAAAAAGCACCGGTCCCAGCGGAAGCAGTTCCATGGGTTTTTCCACCGGATCGGTTGTAGTACCGGCAATCTCCGACACAATCGAAACATCCTGATGCGTCAGCGCATTCAGTATACTTGATTTTCCGGTATTTCTTTTGCCGAATATGCCTATATGTAACCGAAAAGTTTTTGGCGCTCTCATGTATTTAATATTTAAACATCGAAAAGTACAAATTCAAATTCTTTCTGCCAATGTTAAACAATAGCATTGAAATATTTTATTGTTGCCAACAATCCTTTGCTTTTTTTAGCTTCAAACCGGGCTATTAACAACAGAACTGCCATTTTGGACAATAAAAAAGGCCGCTAAATTTAACGGCCTTTTTTCATCACTTTATTCGTTGTTATTTTTCTGCAACAGCTTCGGCTTTTTTTCCGCTGCATCCTTCCGAATTACTAGCTGTTTTTAACGCCGCTTTACCGGCACAGCCGTCTTTTACTTCATTTTCGGCAACTGTAACTTTTGCTTTCGCTCCCGAACAACCTTCCGATTTTGTTGTTTCATAAGACGCAGTTGACACTTTTACTCCTGAACAACCTTCCGATTTTGCATTTTCAGTGACCGCTGTTTTTGCCTTTGCCCCTGAGCATCCTTCAGATTTTTTTTCTTCATAGGCCACGGTTGAAACTTTAGCACCTGAGCATCCACTCTTTTCAGCATTTTTGGCAACTGTTGCCTGTGCTTTTTCTCCTGAGCATCCTTTTGCTTCGGTTGTTTCAGCAACTTTTTTCTTAGTGTCGTCTTTCGCTTTTTCGTCACCACTTTTTACTACCATCGCCGTCTTTTCCTTCTCACAGTTTAAAACACCTGCATTAGTTACAGATATTCCGTAAACCATAACCAGCGCCATTACGAGTACTACTTTTTTCATAATTCAAAAATTTTGAGTTTATTAAATTGCAATTTATTCTCATCTGAGGGTTTCAATATAAAGACAAATTAAAAATTAAACAAACAAATATTAATATATTTTAATCTTTATCTTAAAAATCGAAAACGATAAAATCCTTCAGGAAAAAAATTTAAAGGGGAATGTTAAGACTAATACAATGAAATCCTCCACCAAACCGGTTTAAATCTGCCGCCGGAAACGATGTAATTTTCTTTTCAGGAAAAACGCTTTCGAAAATTTTTACCACCTCTTTTTCTTTGGCCAAATAATCATGTTTAATAAATTCCTTTGCACTTTCAAGGTAAGAAGGCAGGATAACCGCCGAATTAGTGACAATAAAATTCATGTAACTCGTAACGGAAGTAACCATTCTGCCGGTTTGTGGCGATTGAATAATCTGAAGCGGTGCAAACGGGACTTTGATTACCCGGAATTTTTTTCCGTCCTGGTCAGTTGAATTAACAAGGATGTTGTAGTTTTCATCGAGCCGTTCTTTTGCCTCGGAAAGAATAGGATGCTTTTGGGCTTCGCTTTCCGAAACGCTGCTTATTAGAATTGTACTGTCATTCGCAAAACGGCAGAATTCATCGATGTGGCCATTCACACCGTTCGGATAAACATTCTGGTACAAAGGGCCGCTCATTTTTCCATCGTCCTGCGGAATTCCTTTTTTTAACCAAATCACTTTTTTCAGTGATAAATCCTGTAAAATTTCAGCTTCAATCTGTTGCCGGTTTTTGGGCTTGTTTTCCTCCAATTCATGAGCTTCGCACAAAATAACAACGCCTTTACCGTTGGTTTCTCTGGCGCCACCGGTGCTGCTTAAGTTGCTTTTTGCGAGCGGAACTTTTAACACTTCGGAAAGTTGCTCATTGAAAATGTTGCGTTTTCTGAAATACTGAAAATTAACGATTTTCTTTTTCCCTTTGCCGTTTGTCAGGTAAACCGGGCCAAAATCCCTCAACCATGGTATTTGTGGTTTTCTTTTCAGTGGAATAAATTCAATATTGGAAAGGTTGCTATTGTATTTTTTTAGCACATTTTTAATTTCAGCGCGGTTAGCGTCTTCTCCAACAAACAACATTACGTTATCTTTTGCAGAAATTATTCCAGCCAGTTTCGGCACAATTTGATGGTAATCTTCCGTCCAGACAAAACAGGTGGCTTCCGACGGATTGAAATCGGCAGCGTAGTGGAAACCGGTATTGCTTTTTTCTTTGCATGAAACTGCTGTTAGAAACAACAGGACTATTAACGGAAAAAATGATTTTTGTGCGCGAAATAAATTCATGTACAGGATTTTATTTTTCTGATGGAGTCAAAATTATTTTTTATTTCCTTTCATACAAATTCGTACCACATGAAATGCTGGTGGAAATAATCATAAATCAGTGTTTTATCTGACAATCAGATTATTTTAAATATCTAATTACCTAATTTGCAGACTGCTTCGGAAGTAACCAATTCGTCAAATTCTTTCTCCGAAATAAATGAAGATTTAATTGCAGCCTCTTTTACCGAAATTTTTTCCTGTTCGGAGATTTCGATGATTTTTTCGGCTTTTTTATAACCTAATTTTGGTACGAGGGCGGTAACCACTGCGGTTGAGCTAGCCACTGTTTTTTTACAGTTTTCTTCGTTGGCGGTTATTCCTGAAACACATTTTTTACACAATATCCGGCAGGCATTGTTCAAGATTGATAGGCTTCCGAGCAAAGCATGTGCGATAATTGGCATAAACTGATTTAATTCCAGGTTTCCGGCGCTGCACGCACTGGTGATAATCTGGTCGTTGCCCATTACCTGCAGCGCTGCCTGTGCGGCGGCTTCCGGAATAACAGGATTCACTTTTCCGGGCATAATGGATGAACCGGCCTGCATTTCCGGCAGGTTGATTTCATTTAGTCCCGCATTGGGGCCGCTGGAAAGCAACCTTAAATCGTTGCTGATTTTAAAAAGATTGGAGGCGCAGGCTTTTAAAATTCCCGATACTTCCACAAAAACGTCGGTGTTTTGGGTACCGTCGATGAGGTTTTCGCTGCGTGCCAGTCCGATGTTTGTATTCTCGCGCAGTTGGTCAACCACCCTGAAAATGAATTGTCTCGGGGCGCCAAGTCCTGTTCCGATAGCAGTGCCGCCAAGGTTCACCACCCGCAAACGTTCTTCGCATTTGTAAATTCGCCAGCGGTCGCGGTTAAAAGCTTCGGCATAAGCGCTCATTTCGCGGCCCAATGTGGTTAAAACAGCATCCTGCAACTGGGTGCGGCCAATTTTAACGATGTGGGCAAATTCTTTTTCTTTTTGCTGAAATGCTTCCTGCAATTCCAAAACGCTTTGTTCCAGTTTCCGCAATAATCGAATGGCTGCAACTTTTAAAGCAGTGGGGTAGGTATCGTTGGTAGATTGGTGGAGGTTGACATCATCTAGCGGGGAAATCATGGAATATTCACCTGGTTTTTTGCCCAAGATTTGTAATGCCCGATTGGCAATTACTTCATTCACATTCATGTTGGTTGACGTGCCGGCTCCACCTTGCAAGGCATCTACTTTTATATGATCGTTCAGCAATCCCTCGCTCATTTCAACGCAGCCTTTTTCAATGGCGTTAGCTTTTTCCGGAGAATTCCAAAATCCGAGTTGATTATTGACTTGCGCGCAAGCCAGTTTAATTTCGCCATATGCTTTTATCAATTCAGGGTGAACCATTTCACCTGAAACCGGAAAGTTTTCGACAGCCCTCGCCGTATGGATTCCCCAAAGTGTATCTGCGGGAATTTGTAATGAGCCGATAAGATCGGTTTCATTTCGTGTGTTCATTTTCAGGATATTTCTCCTCTTCTTAAATCAGCCAAAGGAAATATCATGTCATAATCATTCCAGTTTAGATTTCCATGAGTGATTTTAAACTGTTGGAATTTTATTGGATTTAAATATTTTCTTATTGATGGATGTTGTGATTTGGAAAGAAAAGGTTCAAAATCAACTATCTTTTTATAACCGTCGTTAAATGTTATTTCAATTTTATAATCTGAAATATACTCTGCCGATGTAATTGAAAATATGATTTGATAATCTACCGTGGGTTCTTCAACGATTCTCATTTCTTTTTTTTGTAATACGTTCAAATTCAACATCCTTGTGCAAAATAAAATAATCAATCCACTTTTGAACAACATTTTTGGCAAAAATTGAAAGAAATTCTTTAAACTTTTTTAAATCACTGGATTTCAAAGGAATCATTCCAGTTACATTTCGAATAATAATTTCTTTGATTTCTCCGTTTTCGATGATAAATTCAGCTTTACTTTCAAATTCTCCTTTACGGGCGTGGACATGGATTGGTTCATGTTCATTTGAATAAAAGAAGATTAATATTCCAAGGTATTCGTAAATTGCAGGCATTTGATAAAATTTCAGCAATATACATCATCTCGTCCGGCTTTCACCCGCTGAACCAGTTTTTCGGCCCGTTGTTTTGCTAATCCGGTCATTCCTGCAATGGTTTCCTGAATGAGTTTATTTCCTGTTGTGGCGGTTTGTTCCGACGCATAATTTTGCAGGTATTCTTTAAACGACGATAATGCATTGGGTGCGCAATGCAGTTTTATATCGCCGGGTTTGGCCAAATCCATAAAATCCCGTCCGGTGCGGCCCAGCCGGTAGCAAGCAGTGCAAAATGAAGGAATATAACCCATGCCTGCCACATCACGAATGACTTCATCCAGCGGACGGTGGTCACCCAGGCTGAACTGACCGGAGGGATCGTCCTCGGTTTCTTCTTCGTAGCCTCCCGGATTGGTGCGGCTGCCTGCCGAAATCTGGCTTACTCCCAGCGCAAATGTTTCGCTTCGCATTTTAGCCGTTTCACGGGTCGACATAATGATTCCGGTGTATGGAACCGCCAACCGCAGAATGGCCACAATTTTCCGGAAATCGAAATCGGAAACCGGGAATGGCGGATGTAGCGACAAATTACTTCCGGTTGCCGGTTCCAGCCGCGGAACACTGATGGTGTGCGGTCCCACGCCAAACTTTTCTTCCAGTTCATTAATGTGCTGCATCATCGCCATAATTTCGAAACGGTAATCGAACAACCCAAAAAGGACTCCGATTCCCACGTCATCGATTCCGGCTCCCATCGCCCGGTGCAGCGCCCAAACCCGCCAGTTGTAGTCGCGCTTTTTTCCGCCACGGTGAACTTTTTTATACGTTTCGCGATGATAGGTTTCCTGGAAAATCTGGTAGGTTCCGATTCCTTCCGCTTTCAGTTGCCTGAACTCTTCGGTTTCCAGCGGCGCAATATTCGCATTCACACGCCGAACTTCGCCATGTTCTGTTTTTACGCTGTAAATGGTTCGGATGGAATCGAGCACATATTGAAAACCCAGGTTGGGATATGACTCCCCGGCCACCATTAATATGCGCTTGTGCCCCTGGTTGATCAATATTTTTACTTCCCGGGCAATTTGCTCCTTCGAAAGTGCATTCCGCGTTATTTTTTTGTTTGTGGCCCGAAATGCACAGTAAAGACATTCGTTGGCACAGAGGTTCGAAATGTAAAGCGGTGCAAATAAAACCAGCCGTTTTCCGTAAATGGTTTCTTTCACATCGTTGGCTGTTTTAAATAATTCAGCAATCATTTCCGGATCGCTGATTCCGGTAAGCACAGCAACATCATCGAGGTTCAGCCCTTTTATTTCGCGCGCTTTGGCAAGAACTTCCTTTATTTTTCCATTGTCTGCAACTTTGTTGGCTTCCAGAATATCCCAGACTTTTTGTTCGTTGATAAAATCGGCAGGTATGTTATACATTTTGTTTAAAGTTTAATGTTTAAAGTTCAAAGTTCAGAGTTCAGAGTTCAGAGTTCAGAGTTCAGAGTTCGAAGTTCCGAGTTCAAAGTTCCGAGTTCCGAGTTCCGCGTTTGACTTCTGATTACTGTGACTGATTACTGTGACTTATTTTTTCGCTAATCCTGATTTTACTGAAATTCCGGGGATATTTCCCAGCTTTCCGGTAAGAACACCCAGTTCGTCGGTTGTGGCATCGATAACAAGGGTAATAATCGAACGGTTTCCTTTGGCATTGGGTAATCCGGTACGTGCCAAAATTAATTCAGCATGTTCGCTTAATGTTTTATTAACTGTGCCGGCGGATTTTTCCCGATCATCGATAATAATTCCCACAAAACCCAGTCGTTTTTGGTTTTCGTTCATTTTTAAAAACTTTTAATGCGGGAAATTTTCAGGGAAGTTTCCGAACCGAATAAACTGAACTTTTTCCGGATTCATCTTTTGTTCGTTCAGTTCATCCTTTCTTTTCCCTAAAGTCAGCCGCAGCCTTCCCGCAGGATTCATTGCAAAAATAATGGTTTAATGTTCGAAAAAAGATGAAAAATGTTTGGAGATTATATGTTATACAATATCATTTCGAAATCATAATATTTTTTGAACTTACAGATTTTCCGTCAACAATCAGGGCAATTCGGTAAATTCCTGAAGTCAGGAAGGCAAAATCCTTTCCTTCGAATTTTACCTTAATATAGTTGTCTTCTGAATTATTCACGTCAACTATTTTCAGCACATGCCCGGTGGCGTCAAATAAATACAATTTCTTACCGGTGGTTTTGTCCGTTTCGTCAATGTAAATCCAAATTTTGAAGTTGGTTGTTGCCGGGTTCGGATAAACTCTGTCGATATATGATTTGGGTTGTTCCCTGCTGTTTTCACTGAAAGAATCTGTTTTATATGCCAGGCTATTGACTTCGGCAAATCCACCGGCAGAAGTAGTACTGCCATAACCTGCGCCAACGGCAAAATCACTAACACCTTCAGGAAGCGGAAGAGGTTGGGTAACGGTGGTCAGCGAGTCGCCGTCGTTTCTAATCAATGAATCAATCGCGATAAAAGAAGTGTAGCGGGTGAGCAGGTTGTATTTCAGTCCGAGTTCGGTAATTATGTCTTTTAAATATTCATTTTCTTCACCGGTATTTGCCTGTCCGTAATCATCTATGCGCTGGATAACATGTCTCGCCCACAGGTATTTTAATGCTGAATTTTCGGGAGAAGGCGAATAATTGGGAAGGTGAATTTGCTGATTGAAAGTATGTGTGCCGGAAAGCCCTGTGATTTCGATTGAACCCTGCGGCATTCCGCTCCACTTGCCGAAAGTGATAATTGGCCGTTCGGCAAAAACATCGGGTACCTTCAATGGTTCCACGTCGTAAACGTTAAAATTGTTGTAGCTTATTTCGATGTTGGTTAAAACCGGCGACTGGATATATTGCCGGAACCGTTCCGCTTTTTCCAGCGCTTCGTTTTCGTTCAGAATAACAAAAGGTTCTCCCATTCCTGTATGCGCGATGCCTTCAATTAAATAGCGGTTGACCGAACTTCCGATTCCGAAAGCAAAAAAGTTTGCTTCCGATAAATTGTTCCGGATCAAATCAAATGCTTCTTTTTCGATGGTTACATAACCGTCGGTAATAATTACAAAAGTACGTGCAAAATCCTCAGTACCAGGCAACGCCAGCGCCATGTTCAGCGCGTTCAGCATATTGGTGCCGCCGCTGCCTTCCTTGTTGTTGATTAAGTTGATGGCCTTATCGATGTTTTCCTGCGTGGCGTCAAGCGAAACATCCGACAGAACCTGCGCGCCACCGGCAAAACACATCACATTGAATTTGTCGGTCGGGTTTAAATTCGAAATCAAATCGGTGAGCAGAACCTTGGAAATATTGATGGGAAAGCCATTCATTGAGCCTGAAACATCCATAATGAAAACGTATTCCCGCGGCGGAATATCAGCGGCAGTGGGCGTTTTTGGCGGTTGAATCATCGTCAGGAAGAAGTTTTCTTCTTCGCCTTCGTAAAGCAAAACACCTGATTCCAAACCATCTCCGGAAAGTACATAATCCAGGACGAAATCTTTGTTGCCCGATTTCTTTTCATTTTCCGGCAAAGTGCAGGTTGCTGTATTATCAGAATTAAAATTGATTTCCAGCGACGGATGCGACGGCGAAGAAATTTCATGAATGGGCATTCCCGCATTTATTTTGGTGCGGATATCAAAATCATACGTCGGATTTTCTCCCTGATGTGTGTATGGAACTTCCACCCACGAACTGTCGCCTTCAGTTGGGTGCTCAGCGTAACGCGGTCCGACAACCGTCGGATAAACGAATTCGTATACGCCTTCCACCGGGGTTAGCAATTCAGTGTAACGCATTTCCACTTCAATGGTATCGCCGGGTAAAATATTGGCCACATTCATTTGAAAAACATTCGGACGTTGTTGTTCGAGCAGCGATGTGGTGCGTCCTTCCTGTTTGGCCTGTTCGTATTCTTCGCGTGCCTTTTCCGCCTCGCGGATTTTGGCTTTCAGAATTCTTCCGCCCAGTTCCATCTGCATATAATACACGGCCGCTTTGGTCGATGCGGGAAAAACATAAATGGCTTCCAGCGGTTTTTGCCCGATGTTGCAATACACCTGTTTTACGGTAACATCGGCAATTACGCCGCTGATTTGCACATCCGCCGAGGTCATTTTCAGCGGTAGCTGGTCAACTGCCCCATCTTCCGATTTTACAAAAAAGAAAGGCGAAGCGGTTTTATCTTCTGCCGGTGTGGTTTCCTGTGCCTGCAACTGGACAGAAAACAGAATCAGACAAAGGAAAAAGGAAATAAGAGTAAAAATTTGAGACGTAAAATTTTTCATATCAATGGTTTTAAGATGTAGTTGATGACAAGATGAAACTAGCATTTGTTTGGTTGCGTGAGGTATTGAATATTAATAACTTTTCGGAAGGATCTATTTTTTTCTGCGAAATGAAACTCAAAATGTCACCTGGGAAAGATTGAAATTGGTGTTTTAATACTTGTTTAACAACCATCCGAAATCGCCTCACACCTGACATCGCCTCAACCTGACATCGCCTCACCCTGACATCGCCTCACCCTGACATCGCGGGCGATGTCTATCCCTCTCCAGGCGGAGAGGGAAGAGGACTTCATTACGTGTGGTTTTCAGGTTAATATAGATTTTAAAACAGACAGGGGGAGTTGTTGACAGCCAGTTGCAACCTTCTGCAAGCTATTCATGGCAATGTCTGTTTCGATTTTCTTTAGTACTTTGAATAGATATTTAATATCTCTTAACTGGCAAACCAGACATTTATTCGCCGGAATTCTGTTAATTTTACCGCTTCAAAAATTATATGGTGGACAAAGCAGAAATCATACAGCTCCTTCAATTGGAAGGCGATGACCGACAGCAACTTTTCGCCAGGGCCCGGGAAGTAAAAAACAGCCAGGTGGGGGATAAAGTCTATTTTCGCGGGCTGGTGGAATTCTCAAATGTGTGCGCAAAAGATTGTTTGTACTGTGGAATCAGGAAAAGCAACAAACTGGTTGTGCGGTACACTGCCACCGACGATGAAATTCTGGCAGCCTGTCGCTTTGCATGGGAAAACCGGTTTGGCTCGGTGGTGTTGCAATCGGGGGAGTTGTCATCTCCGGAGTTTGTAGAGCGGGTGGATAATTTGCTGAAAAAAACCAAACAGTTGTCGAATAACGAACTTGGAATTACGCTGAGCTGCGGCGAACAAACCCGGGAAACATACCGGCGCTGGTTTGAAAGCGGGGCGCACCGTTATTTGTTGCGTATTGAAGCATCGAACCCGAAACTGTACCGGAAAATCCATCCTGCGACGAAGATTCATTCTTTTGAAAAACGAGTGGAAGCATTGGAATACCTCGTGAACACAGGTTATCAGGTAGGTACCGGGGTGATGATTGGCCTGCCATTTCAAACGCTTGAAGATTTGGCAAACGACTTGACGTTTTTCAAAAAACTGGATATTGACATGTGCGGAATGGGCCCGTATATGGAGCACGAAAATACGCCGCTGTACGAATACCGCCATTTGCTAAAACCGAGGCAGGAACGATTTGATCTTGCATTAAAAATGATTGCTGTTTTGCGTTTGCTTATGCCCGACATTAACATTGCCGCGGCAACAGCTTTGGAAGCCATCGACCCGGCGGGACGGGAAAAAGCGCTGGCCGTGGGCGCCAATGTACTGATGCCCAATTTAACGCCACCTAAATATTTAGTCGAATATAAACTCTACGAAGACAAACCTGTTTACAGGCGAGGATACAAAACAAAGCATTAAAAACCTGGAAGATAAACTCCATTCCGAAGGGTTTGAAATTGGTTACGGTATTTGGGGCGATTCGAAACATTTCGGAAAAAGAATGCTAACCTGAACTATTCTTTTTAATACCAGACAATCCTCCTTCCGGGAAACTCCTGCCGGCGCACATTTTCCGCGAAGTGGTGCCTTTGGCGCAACGTGTGCCGAAAAGAATACTTACATAATATTTTGCAACAGCACGAGATTGTATGTTACAAAACAGATGGATGTTGAGCAATCTTTTTAGTAATTTTAGAATTTATAAATAGAAACAACCTAATTTCAGCATTTAGTAAAAGACCAAAACAGGAAACGCGCAACCATTTTTAAATTAAAACCGTCTGTAAAACAACCAATAAATACTAACAATAAAAACCTAATACAATGAAACACGGCCCGAAATAAAAACCTGAAAACCTCCCCGGACAGGAACCGAAACTGCCTGTCCACACGACCCAACAGGACCTGTTCTTAATAGCGCTCACACCTGGTAATCTCCGTTTACTTCGAAAAGAGACTTATACAACAAACAAAACTTAAAACTATGGACAAAAGTATTTTCAAACTAAAATTTCAATTTTTCGCGGTTTTAATGTTATCGCTGCTGTTTGCAGCGTGCGACAAAAACGACCCTTTTGATGCCGGTTTCGGCACGTTTACCGACAAACGCGACGGCCACGTATATAAATGGATAAAAATTGGCGAACAAATCTGGATAGCCGAAAACCTGGCCTACGTTCCGTATGCCTGTGCACCCGATTCGCAGTGCGGTATCTGGGTGTACGACTATTACGGCGAAGGCTCGTTTTACGAGAATTACACCATCTACGGCTGCTTGTACGACTGGGAAACCGCCCAAACTGCCTGCCCCGAAGGCTGGCACCTCCCCTCCGATGAAGAGTGGATGGAACTGGAACGATTCCTGGGAATGGAAGAAGATCAACTGGACAGGATCGGCATTGTACGCGGGGCAGAAGCAAATGTTGGAGGAAAATTAAAAGAAACGGGACTAAGTCACTGGAATGAGCCTAACGAAGGAGCAACAAATGAAACTGGATTTACGCTTTTACCAGGTGGTTATAAAACAACAGAAGGAAGATTCAGTGCGTTAGGTACTATTGGAAATTTCTGGACATCCAGTGCATTTGATGATAATTCCGCGATAAATCGATTTTTACCATCCTTTGGAAAAAATATTGACCGTGATTATAAACTAAAAGACGAAGGACTATCAATACGTTGTATTAAAAATTAACCTAACTTAAATTTATAATTATGAAAACAAAAATTACACTAGCCTTATTAATTATAGTTATAAATTCATTTTCTTAACCAACCTCATTTTCCTGGTATAGTAATGACCCAACGCAGCGCTTTAACTATATCTCACCTGCTAAGGATCAAGGAGAACAGGGACCTTGCCGGACCTTTGCCGCAGTTGCGGCAGTAGAAGCAATGAGCCATATTTATTATTATAAACCTTTTAGCTATACTACTAACGGAATAGACCTTTCCGAGGCAGAAATTTATTCGGGGTGTTCCGGGTTTGGAGGTTCTACAGGTTCTGCCAGTATTGAAGAGGCATTGCACTACATCGATACTACCGGTATAATAAATGAAAGTTGCTTTGTAAATCCCGATGATACACCTTTCTACACTGTAAACTTTGCAGGGTGTTTTTTATTTTCAATTTTTACTCGGTAGCCATAGCCTCACCATGTGTGAGACCATGACGGAAGGGATTTTTATTTTACTTCCGAAATTTTCACCGCCCAGGCCAAACCGCAGGGTAAATTATTGCGGATTTTATGCGGAATGAAAATCTTAACTCCTTCGTCGATGTTTTCCCATTTCAGGTTTTCCTTTGATCCCAACAAGTTCAGTTTCGCATTATCCGCGGCAAAAATTCCTTTTACTTCGAAAGAATCGGGTAGGCCGGCGCCGTCATTCTGTTCCAGGTAAATGGCGTAAACTGCTTTAGTGTCTTTCTTTTGTGTCAGGCAAACATTGTCGGTTTTGTATGGCGCGATGGCGCGCGTGGAATAAATGGCTTCGCCGTTTACGTCAATCCATTTTCCCATTTCGGCAAGTAATTGATAGGCGCCTTCCGGCCATGTACCGTCGGGTGCAGGACCAATGTTATATAATAAATTACCGCCTTTGGCAACAATATCAATGAGCAGGTGAACGGCTTGTTTAGGCGACATGAATTGCGGATTGGGAACCCAGGCCCAGCCGCCGCCGGCAATGATGCAGGATTCCCAGGGGTAGGGGAGCTGTGTTTCGGGAACGCGGTTTTCCGGCGTCAGGTAATTTTGGTTGGGGCCTGTAACTGCGCGATCGACCACAATTAATCCCGGTTGTTTTTCGCGCGCTTTTGCCGCCAGTTCATCCATGCGAATATCCTGGTTCACAGCACGCGATTTTGGAAAGCCCGAAGTTGAATTTTCTGCAATACGAGAGTAATAATTTTTGATTTGTTCCGGAGATTTTTTTGAAACCCAGCCTCCATCGAGCCAGAGAATATCTAGTTTTCCGTAGTCGGTGCACAGTTCCATAATTTGATTTTGCGTGAACTCTACAAATTTTTCCCATTTTTCAGGATATTCTTCCGGATCGTAATTTACATTTCTGTCCATCGGCGGAAATTTCGGATCCCAGTAATATTCGCTGTGCCAGTCGGGTTTGGAAAAGTAAGCGCCTGCCCACAAACCTTCTGCCCGAAAAGCATCGAAAATTTCTTTGGTAACATTGGCCCGCGGGTTCACACTAAACGGACAATCTTCAGAAGTGATTTTATAATCGGTATATTTCGAATCGAACATGCAAAAACCGTCGTGATGTTTGGTGGTAAAAACCACGTATTTCATTCCTGCATTTTTTGCTGCTTCTGCCCATTTTTCAGGTTCAAAATTTACCGGATTGAACGAAAGTTTCAGGTTTTCATATTCTTTTTTGTACGTGAAATAATCGTCGGGATTCGAGCCTTTTTTGCGTTCACACCAGCCATAATCTTCCGGGCAAATCGACCACGACTCCACAATTCCCCACTGGCTGTACGCTCCCCAATGCATTAAAAGTCCGAATTTCAAATCCTGCCACTCTTCCAGTTTTTGCAGCACTTTTTCATCGGTTGGCCAGGTGTACGGTGTTACTTCGTGTTCGTATTGGGCGAATATCAGGGTGACAAATAAAAGGGGAAAAATGGTAATTAGCTTTTTCATTTTCATTCGGATAATTGGATTTAAGATTAAAACACAAGATACAGGATTTTTAGGAATTCCGGGTTCAAGTACCCGTCACAAATAAGATGCGATGTTCCGGGAACAACCAATAACCCTGTTGAAGAAGGTTTATTTTCAGGCAGAAGATTATTTATGGTAGCGTTAAAATAGTTAAGCCACACGATGCAATCGTGCGGCAGCGGGGGCGTCTCTACCATCCGTAATCCCGACACCGAAGGGAAACCATTGGTTGTTGGTTCATCATCGACGTTGTCAGGTGCTGAGCACGCTGACAAGTCGTGGCGGTGGCGGAGCAACCTGTCAACATCCGCAGGACTTGACAGCGTTAAGCGGGTTTTCGATCAAAACACATACCACTATTTTGGAATTTTTATGCGCCGAGCGGACTGGAGCCGCTTGACGCGGAATCAACAATCCTCCTTCCATGAAACTCTTTTGCGCCGGTTATGTTGCGGATTTCTTCGAGGTTGGCAAAGGTGACTTTCCCTGCTGCCAGGATGATGATTTTTTCTCCGGCTTCGGCTATCATTTGGCGAAGTATTTCCTGTCCTTCCAGCGCCGTGGGTTTTCCGCCCGAGGTTAAAATGCGTTTAATGCCGCTTATTTCTTTCAGGATTTTTACTCCCTCTACCGGGTTTTTCAGTTCGTCGATGGCTTTGTGGAACGTAACCGGAAGCGGGTGTGCATATTCGGCCAGTTGGCGGGTATTTGTTTCGTCGATTTGATTATCCGGAGTTAACAATCCGAAAACCACCCCGGAAGCGCCCGCCTCTTTTGCCTGGTCGATTTTCCGCTTCATCTGCCTGATTTCATCTTCGGAATAAACAAAATTTCCCGCCCGTGGACGGATCATCACCATAACAGGAATTTTTAATGCCGAGCAGGTTTTTTGCATCAGATTCAACCGGCGGTGTTAACCCATCGTTAGCCAAATCCGAACAAAGTTCAATCCGGTCAGCGCCGTTTTGTTCTGCCAGTAAGGCTTCTTTGAAAGTTTCCACGCAAGCTTCTTTAATCATTTTTTGTTTTTGCCCCTAAAGTAAGTTATGCTGACGAAAGGTTGTTTAAGTTTTCAAGCGCAGTCGCCATATCGATTCCTTTTTTCAAAACAGGTTGAAACAAATCCCCGGTTTCTTTTATCCGGTCGGGCATGGTTTTCAGGTTGAAATCAGAAATTTTCAATCCGCGTTTTACTTCGTCCCAATGCAGCGGCGCCGAAACGGTCGCACCTTTTTTCGGACGCACGCAATAAGGAGCCGCCAGCGTCTGCCCCCGCCGGTTTTGAAGGTAATCGAGGTAAATTTTGTTTTTCCGGTTTTTTAGCGCGCGGTCCATGCTGGTTAATTCCGGCACTTTTTCTTTTACATAATAACAAATTAGTTTGGTAAAATCGCGGGCTTCATCGTAAGTATATTTTGCATTTAACGGTATATAAATATGCAAACCTGTTGCACCGGAAGTTTTACAAAAGCCTTCAATTTTGGTTAATTTCAGCACTTCGTAAACTGCCTGCGCCACTTCAATTACTTCCTCAAAACTGTTTTTTTCCGATGGATCGAGGTCGATGACCGTATAATCCGGATTTTCGATGGTATCAATCCGCGAATTCCACGGATTGATTTCAATGCACGCCAGGTTGGCCATGTACAGCAAAGTGGCTTCATTCTGGCAAACCAGGTATTCAATATTTTTTTTTGATGATTCGGAATAAATGGTTGTGGTTTCAATCCACGACGGCAAATCGGGATTGTCTTTTTGATAAAATCCTTTTTGGTTAATGCCGTTGGGGTGGCGGTGCAAATTTTCCGGGCGATCTTTTAAATAGGGTAAAATCGAATCGGAAACCTGCAGGTAGTAATCGATGAGGTCGTATTTCCGCAATCCTGATTCAGGCCAGAAAATCTTGTCCAGGTTCGAAACCGGCACCTTTATTCCGTCGATTTCCAAATGCGAACTGTCCCCGGATTCCCCGGCAGAAGCTGGTTCCGGAGTTTTTTCTTCCGGCGTAATTTCCGGAACGGTTTTATCGGATCGCAATCCCTTGAAAACCGGGTGCCGCATAATGCCTTCGTTCGTCCATTCCGAGAATTTCACCTCGCAAATAAGGAGCGGTTCAATCCACTGAATTTTCCGTCCTTTGGTAGGGATTTTCACTTTAAAAGGATTTTCATCGGTTTCAATTTCTTTCATTTGCGCCAGGAGGTCTTTTTGCGTTTCATCGGAAAAGCCGGAACCGCAGTTGCCAATGTAAACCAACCTGCCGTTTTTATTCATTCCGAGCACCAGCGAACCAAACAATTTACTGCGTTTGTCAGAAGCTGTGTAGCCGCAAATCACGGCTTCCTCAGATTGTATCGCTTTTATCTTCAGCCAGTTCTCAGACCGTATTCCCGGAGAATAAGTTGACTTTGCCTTTTTTGCTATCACACCTTCCAAACCATTTCCGGTGGCATTTTCGAAAAATTCCGTTCCTTTCTCAACAATATGATCGCAGTAAAAAACGTGCGGCAGTCCTTCAATGGTTTGCGGAATCAAACTTTTACGATCGGTTAGCGGAAGTTCCAGCATGCTGTGGCCGTTCAGATACAGCATATCAAAAACATAATAACGTAGTTCACCCAACGTGTGCTCGTTGTAATTCTGAAGCAACTGAAAATGTGGAATTCCTTTTTTATCGAGAATGACCACTTCGCCATCAAGTACCACATCTTGCGGTATTGTTTTCAGTTCGTCGGCCAGGATGCTGAATTTTGAATTGAAAGAAATACCATTCCGCGAATACAGTTCTGCATGGTTGTTGAGAACATGAGAGACCATGCGGTATCCGTCCCATTTAATCTCGTAAATCCAGTTTTCGTCGTCGAAAATTTTTTTGGTGGCGGTTGCAAGCATCGGTTTAATAAAATGTTTCGGATTAAGTTGAACGATTTTGGTTTCCGCCTCTTCATTTATGCTGTCCAAATCATTGGCATCATACTCCACATCAACCGAAAAGTCATCGTTCTTTTTCATCAGCAGCCACTGGTTTTTTTCTTCGCCGCGGTTGGTGCGTACCAGCGAAAATTCACCTTTTATTTTTTTACCGTTGAATACAATACTCAGCCTTCCTTTTTCTTCCTGTTTTGCTATATCTCCGGATTTCGAATTTTTGGCAGCCTTGTAAGTGCCTTCATCCCAGATGGTCATTTTTCCGGCGCCATAATTTCCCTTTGGAATGGTGCCGTGAAACGTCAAATATTCCACCGGGTGATCTTCGGTTTGTATGGCCAGCCGTTTATCTGCCGGGTTCATCGACGGGCCTTTGGGAACTGCCCAGCTTTTCAGCACGCCGTTCATTTCGAGGCGCAAATCGAAATGCAGCCGCCGCGCCTGGTGCCTCTGAATGACAAACCGGTGCGTGTTTTGGCGTTCCTCTTTTCCCTCTGGCTCTGGTGTTTTATTAAAACGGCGTTTTGCTTTGTATTCTTTTAATCCCATAATTTATCAGGCTACCTGTCCTTTCTTCTTCTTTTCCAGACTGGCTTTCAATTGCGCCATCAAATCTTTTGCAGGAGTTGCTTTTGCTTCGAATTTCTGTTTTTTCGGCTTTTTGCCTTTCGTTTTCGACTCAATGATTTTAATTAGTTGTTCGATATATACATCTTTGAATTTATCCAGATTGAATGGTTCGGTATACTGATCGATAAGCGTTTGGGCCATATCCACCTCCTTTTTCGAAACCTTGGTGTCCGCCACATTCAATTCATCGGTTTTCCGGATTTCATCGGCAAAGCGAATGACGTACAAAACAAGTACATTTTCGTACACGCCGATTAAACTCAGGTGTTCTTTCTGGCGCATGACAAAAGTGGCCACTCCCAGTTTTTTGGTTTTTTTCAAGTGCATCGCGAAGGAGGTTATATGATTTTCCACCTTCTTTCTGAGGTTCGAGAAAATAAGGCTTTTTGTAAAGTACGTCGGCCACTTCCTGTTCTTTTATGAATTGTTCAATGTCAATGGTTTTACTCTTTTTTAGGTTGGCCTGATCAAAATCCTCGTCTTCGAGCACGATGTAACCTTCATCGTCATTTTTATATCCTTTAACAATGTCTTTCCATTCCACTTCTTTTCCGGTGCTTTCGTTTACCCGTTTATACCGGATGCGCGACAAATCGTGCTTGTCGAGCATGTCCAGGTCCAGTTTCCGGTCTTCGGAACCCGAATACAATTTTACAGGTATTGAAACCAGGCCAAATGTTATCGTTCCATTCCATATTGATCTCATGTGATTGATATTAGGTTAATACTAACATTTCATTGTTGAGTCTGCTCCGAAAAGTCTGAGTTCATTGATTTTCAACTTCTTTACCCCTGACACAAATATAGGGGAACTTGTTGAAAATCAATGAACTCTTCAAAGTCCCCTTGAGGGGATTTAGGGGTTTTTGACTTTTCGGAGTGGACTCATTGTTTAAAACATTGATTTTTATGGTTTTGTTTAACAGGGCAGGATAGAAACGACAACAAAAAAAAGCGCTTTAAATAGCAGAAAATGCATTTAAAGCGCCTTAAACGGTTTTGTTCAAATTTTTATTTCACAAGAATTACCTGCGTATTTATTTTATTTTGCGAATTTACTTTCACTAAATAAGCGCCTTTGATCAGGTTTTTTACCGGGAGTGAAGTGGTTTCCGATGTCAGCGGTTTTTCATAAACCAGACTTCCTTTCATGTCGAACAAACGTACCGAGCTGTTCAGTGGGTTTTTCACCCTGATGTTGATGTAATCGGTTGCCGGATTGGGATAAACGGAAATATCCCTGTCGGCAACTTCGGGCTCTACAGCGCTAACTTCCTGCCAGGTGAAGAATGTTTTTTCGCGGAGGTACAATTCAGCCTGCGGTTGTGAATTCGATTTTGTGGTTAAAAACCATCCTCCTCCTCCCGGTGTGTCATAATAAAACTCAACGAGCGGACGCCTTCCATTGGCATATATGATTGAATCCTTGCTTTCAAGCACCCAGCTTTCACCTGTCATATCCCACATATAATCCGTTTGAACGACCTGGTTCCCTTCAGAGTTATATGTATATTCCGATTTTGTCTCGGGATTCCAGCCCGGTGACATAAAATCCTGCGTGTAAGTGATCTCAGATTCCAACATTCCATCGTTATTGTACATATGCTCGGTTACGCTGCTTGGTTGCCATACATCCATTACGGGCATCCAGAAATATTCTTTCGTGGAATCCACTCTTCCGCTGGCATCAACTACATATTCTGTCCGAGATGAATGGTACCAGTCTGCTGAGTCCGGAATAAAAATACTTGATTCTTCCATCATCAAATGTCCGGAATTATTGAAGGTATATTCATCCTGCATCATCAAATTCCAGGCGCCGGTAATCGAATCAGCCTGGTAGGTTTTCGACATGGTGTTAACGCCGTTGTCGTAAACTTCTTCAAATTTAAAACTGGGTTCGTACATCTGCGAAACAGTATCCATGGTGAGAATGACAAGAGAGTCCAGTTGTTCTTCACTGCTGAAATACGAATACATTTTCATCTGTTCCATCCAGGAACCGTCTTCCCACATGGATGTAACCATGGTAAACGTACCGGTGCCGTATGTAAACTCAGTCATCGACTCCGGAACAGAATCATTTGCGTTAGCCTCTCCTTCGCCGCTGAAAAGAGCATTGTTGAAGAGGAAGTTTTCAACTTTAACCAGCTGATAACCATCAACGGTATAGAAAAAATAATTATTCGGTATTACGTCTCCCATTTGAGCGTTGGCGGAAAAACCGCATACCATCATAAATAGTGTTGCAAAAAGTAGAATTTTTTTCATAGTGTTTTTTTTTGTGTTTTAATTACTTCATTCAATTTAAGATATAATTCAATAAGATAAAAGCAAATGCAGTTATTTTATCATAAATGAACAATGCATGAAAATCCTGATTTTTATAACATGAAGCATTCCGCGATTGTTTTTTTAAATACGGCAAATTATAAAACATCTCGTATCCGGAATTTTTTTTCCTTTGCAGGAAAACAAAGACATTGTGAAATATAACCTGATAACAATTTTAGGACCGACCGCTACGGGAAAAACAACCGTGGCTGCACATTTGGCTGCGCAATTAGGCGGCGAAGTAATTTCTGCCGATTCGCGACAGGTTTACCGGGGAATGGATTTGGGAACCGGTAAAGATTATGAAGATTATTTTGTAAACGGAGTAGAAGTTGCGTCGCATCTGGTGGATATCGCAGATGCCGGTTCACATTACAACGTTTACCGTTTTCAATCTGATTTTGTGAATGTTTTCAATGAAATTGTTTCCCGGGGAAAAGTACCTGTTTTGTGCGGCGGAAGTGGTCTGTATATTGAAGCAGTTTTACAGAATTACAAGCTGATTCACGTTCCGCCCAATAAAAAATTAAGAGCCGGGCTCGAAGGAAAATCTTTAGGGGAATTGACTGAAATTCTGAAGGATTTGAAAACCGATTTACATAATATTACCGATGTGGAAACCGACCGGCGGGCAATCCGGGCCATTGAAATTGCTACCTATTATCGCGACAATCCTCAAATTGACACAAATTTTCCTGTTGTCAACAGCCTGAATGTCGGTATTGATTTCGAGCGCGAAACAAGACGACGCCGGATAACCGAACGACTGAAACAGCGGCTCGATGAGGGCATGGTTGAGGAAGTGCAGCGGTTGCTCGACTCTGGTCTCACCCCTGATCAGCTTATTTATTACGGGTTGGAATATAAATACATTACCTTGTATTTAACCGGTGAATTGTCATACGATGAAATGTTCCGAAAACTTGAAATCGCGATTCACCAGTTTGCGAAACGCCAAATGACCTGGTTCCGGGGAATGGAAAAGCGCGGTACAACAATCCACTGGATTGACGGGCATTTGCCGTTGGAAGAAAAAATTGATGCTGTAATTTCGCTGCTCAATAATCCGTGATGTTTCTGTTATTTTTCAGGTGATTTCTGTCGGTCTCCTGCCAAACCAACCGGGCGCGAATCAATTCCATACCGTCACTTTCGCGAACTACGCTGCACAAATGATTTTGATTGTCGGCTGATTCTTTTTTAACGGCCAGCTTGTCAGAAGGCAAACCTTCTTTTAAAAAATTTATTTCGAATTCAACCAGTTCATTTTTTTCATGGAAATTGAATTCATAACTGTCGATGATACGCTCGAGGTAACGGCCGCTGTTAAAATGCTGGTTAATGTCGATTTCGTTGAAACGCACCGGCGTAAAATGCAACTTTTTGTCTGATTGCGGCGATATTACTTTTTGTGCATCGCAACCGAAAACACTTTCATCGTGCTTCGGAAAATTATTCAGGTTGGAAATCCGCACAATTCGTTTTGAATTTAAATCGAGCACGAGCCAACTGCTTGTTGCCTGAATAATGTTGTTGCCGTTTTTATCGACGAAATTAAAATCACGGTAACCAAAAAATCCATCGGTCCCCCGCGACCAGGTTTCCAGCGTAAAATCTTCCGCCCAAACCGGTCGCCGCTGAATTTTTACCAGTAATCTCGACAATACCCAAAAATGCTGATCTTCCTTCAAATGGTCATATCCAAAACCAAACAAATCGGCATGTTCCCAGGCAATGTCCTGCATCTGGTAAAACATAAATGACGTGGATAGTTTTCCAAACCGGTTTATGAAATATGATTTTGTCTTCAGATTTTGCCTGTGTTTCATACTGGTAAAATTAACAAAAAGGACGAAAGTACATCAATCCTTCCGCATCTGTCAGCGGTCGCCAGCCACCGGTCTGCCGCCTTCAGGTTTGCACTTCCCTGAACTTTTCCACAAAATTATTGTTCGGTTTTGAAAAACAGATGGATTTAACCAATTTTGCGCAAATTTTAATCATTAATTATGAGTGGAATCATCATAAAAACTCCGGAACAAATTGAAGGTATCCGGAGCAGTTCGCATCTGGCAGCGCAAATATTGAACGACGCAGGACAATATGTAAAAGCCGGGATTTCCACTCAGTTTATCGATGATAAAATTGAAGAAATGATAATTGCCAATGGTGCTGTTCCGGCAACAAAAGGTTATAATGGCTATCCAAAATCCAGTTGTATTTCGCTGAATGAAGTGGTATGTCATGGAATTCCGTCGAAAGATACCGTTTTAAAAGACGGCGATATTCTGAACATCGATATTACCACCATTTTAAATGGTTATTACGGCGACACTTCCCGCATGTTTGCCGTTGGTGAAATTTCAGAAAGTGCGCAGACATTAATTGACGCTACCCGTCATTGCCTAAATCTTGGCATTCAACAGGTTAAGCCCGGCAGCCATTTTGGAAATATAGGATTCGTTATTCAGCGCTATGCAAAATCACAGGGTTTTAGCGTTGTTTATGAATTTTGCGGACATGGGGTGGGGCTGAAGTTTCACGAAGAACCACAGGTGGATCATACCGCCAGAAGAAACAGCGGGCAAAGAATGAAACCGGGTATGATTTTTACCATCGAACCAATGATTAACCAGGGAAGGGCGTCGACAAAAATTGATAAAAACGATGGTTGGACTGCCCGCACAATCGACAATAAATTATCGGCGCAATTCGAACATACCATTTTGGTTACTGAAACCGGATACGAGGTTCTTACTGATGTTAAAGGTGAATACGATGTTACATAAAAAAAGCCCTGCAAACTGCAGGACTTCCTTTACATTGTTTCCAGGTTTTTATTTGATATTCCAGTGTTTCTGATCAAACATCCAGTTTTCAAAATTCAATTCTGAATCTTTAAGTTCGCTGTATACGAATGTTTTGGTGCGTATCACTTTGTTCTGACCTTCAAATGATTTTTCGTTTACCATCCAGTCTTCAATAACTGCTTCTTCTTCCGACTCCACTTCCAGTAAAGTGTTCATACTGAAGGAGCTTGCATCGAGCATCCAATTTTCAAGTTGAAGCGGTTCTTCAGTTTCTATTTCAAGTAAAGCGTTTCCTGCGAAAAAGCTGGCTTCGGTCATCCATGCTTCAAGTTCCAGCTCGTTATCAGTTTCTGCAGCTAAATATGCTGAAAATGCACTTGTTGAATTTGAACTTGCCATGCTGGTGAATACTTCAGGACGATTGCCTGCCATTGCAAGAGATACATGATCAACTTCTGAGTTGTTGTAGATGGGCTTCCATAATCCCTGGCCATCCAATGAACTACTTAAAAACACTAATCCCGTTATTATTGCCAGTGATTTTAAAACTGCTTTCTGAACATTGTTTTTTGTTTTCATGACTTTATCCTCCTGTTTGTTTTTGTTTTCTGTTTTTCTTGTTTTCTGTTTTCAGTTGTTAAGACGCCTCAAAAAATATTTCGTTACACTTTTTATAGAACTTTTTTTAAAACTGTACTTTTCTTTACCTTGTTATTTGTTATACAAATATATGAATAAAAGATAATACCATGCAATACAAAGTACTATAATTTTTTGAATTTTTTTTAGCTTGCAATGCACTTTGTTTTTAATCAGCTACTTACCGTATGAAAAAAAATAAAAAAGTATGTATCAGGAAAAATAAAAGTAGATTCGTTATGCATTTTAGCTGACAATCCGTTCAAACTGTGCTGCGGAAAAGAGAAATCCACAACGCAAACCGGAATTTTATTCAAACCGGTGAGCTCCTGCGGCAGTAATATCAGTCCACTATTTCTGAAATGTCCATTAAAATTAACTGGCGGCCATTTTTTCCGATGGGGCAGTCGATGCATACCATTTTTCCTTTCCGGCCCGACCGCGGGTGAGTGTCGCAACGCCATTCTCCTTTATATTCCGGCGCAGCGTAAAAATCTCCCAACGGTATTCTTTCATTGGTTTTTACATTGTATAAATAAACGTGTTGCAATCTGTTATTGTCGGGATATGAATCGTTTAAAATCCATTCTGAATGGTTTGGCAGATAAGTATTGTGTCCGTTTACCGGCATTTTTTCCTGGTTCAGTACAAAAGTTTCATCCGGTTTACCGTCGGTGAAAACATAAAAACCCGATCCATGCGATTGTTGCCGTGTCCATGCGGCAATGCGGTTTTTATCGAACCAGACAAAATGCGAAGTATAACCCGAAGAATCGATCAACCGGATATCTTTGCCTTCCAGATCGGAAGTGTACATCAATGTTGCAAAACCACCGACATCTTTTTTTGAAACGGTTTTCCAGCGGTGCAGAAAAATAAACCGGGAACCGTCGGTATTAAAAAGCAAATGATTGAACCAGTTTTTTTGGTTCGCCCGATCGTTTTGTGCCGCATCGTCTAAAAGTACCGGTGTTTCCTGCATTTGCCTGTAAGAAATTATTAATTTCTTTTCGCCGGTTTTGAGGTTGCACAAATATATTCCGGCATTTTCGGGTGCCAGTTCATCTCTGTTTGTATCCGGAATTCCTGCGTAGCCATAACCGGGGCGTGTGTCCTGAATGCGCTCGAAATCAGTAGTTACAGCATGTTCGCCATCAGGACTGAGTGCGTAAATAGCAAACGGTAAAATTGTTTCTTCTTTTGTGTAAATGTTGAATACGTGCGAAATAAATTGTCCTCCTTTTCTGTCGTTCCAGATGACCAGGGAATCGCTTTCGGGGATAAACTGCAGCATGCATCCCTGCTGCCATCCCCATGCTTTTGAAGTTCCCAGATTAATCCATTCATCGTTATTTTTCAGATCGACCATTCCGGTTTTAATTTCATCACCGGATAAAGGCGAACGGCCTTCAAAGTCAACTTCCATACCCAAAACAAACCGGTTGGTGGGATCGAACTGCAATTTGTCGTAATACCCAAACCAGTGGTTTCCCGGACCTCTCGTAATTATCCGGGCCGGAACATAAACTTCCGAATTTTCAAGGCCCTGAAGATTGGTTTTGAAACCATTTTGTATTTGAGAAAATGAGTAGTGTGAAAACACAAGTGCGAGAATGGATGGAATTAGTTTGTAATACATAGCTGACCAATTTTTTAGTCTGTATAAAAATATGGAAAGTTTCAGTTTTAGCCGGTGGATTTATATTTTTTGCGTTATTCTTTATAAAATCAGAAAGTCTTATCTTTGCAGCGCTTAAAAAAATCGAAATATGTCTTTGGTAATCGAAGAAAAAAATCTTGAAAAATTCATTATGATCGGCGATCGGGTATTAATAAAACCCAAAACGCCAAACAGCAAAACGAGATCAGGTTTGTATCTTCCGCCGACAGTGCAGGAAGGTGAGAAACTCCAAAGCGGCTATATCGTAAAAGTGGGGCCGGGTTATCCGATTCCGGCCATTACAGAGGAAGACGAAGCATGGAAACAAAAGCAGGAAAATGTAAAATACGTGCCGTTACAGGCTGAAATTGGTGATCTGGCTGTTTACCTCAACAAGAGCGGTTTCGAAATCGAATTCAACAAAGAGAAATACTTTATTCTTCCCCACTCTTCTATACTGATGATTATCCGGGACGAAAAACTATTTGAATAAAAATAAAAAAGCTGTTTCCCAATCCGGTAAACAGCCTTTTTTTAATTTCCAACTTATCTTATTTGCTTTCTTTGCACGCGTTGTAAATTCCTTCAAACAATTCCGGAACATTTTTCGAAGCCACAGCAGAATACGCAATTCGGAGAACATTGTTCAGATTTATCACGCCAATGCTGTACTTCTCAATCAGTGTCTGTCGAATTTTATCCCCATCGAGTCCGTCGGCAAGTTTTACACACATGAAATAACCTGAATTAAACGGAAGCGCCCGGAAGTATTTTTCATAGCTTTTGTTTTCAAGCGCTTTTCTGACGGCGGCAAAACGAACTTTCATGATGGCATATTTTGCCTTTTTCTGTTCGGCATATTCACCACTGTTGAACGCTGCCAGCAGCAGCGATTGCGAAATATTGGCGGCGTTCGAAATGTTGCCCCGGATTGCTCCGGCAGTTTTCGATTCGAGCGCGCTGTAAAATTCTGCAGTGCCATTTTTAATGCCGTAGGTCATGAAGCCGACCCGGAAACCCCAAACGTAATCTTCCTTGGTTGCCCCGTCAATTTTTATTGCGAGTACATTTTCATGTAAATCGCTCAGCGCTGCAAAAACACTTTCCTGAGCAATGCCGTTTTCATACACCAGCCCAAAATAGGCATCGTCAATCATTGCCACAATTTTATTTCCTTTTTCCGCCGATGTCCTGATGGTTTCAACTATCGCATCGGCTTCTTCCTGCGTGGGCGTGTAGCCCGAAGGATTGTTCGGAAAATTCAGGATGAGCAGTTTTTTCCCAACAGGCCCTTCATTTAACTTCCCTTCAAATGAATCCAGATCGAAACCTTCATTTTTAAACAGGTTGAATTTTACGAGGTTGGCGCCGTATGCATTACTTAAGGTGAGGTTATAGTTTCCCCAGAAAAGACTCGGAACAATAACTTCATCTCCTTCATTTACAAATAGATACCCGGCCATGCTTATTCCGTGTGTCAAGGCGTTGGTAACTACCGGCAAGCTAAGTTCTTTATCTTTGAGCGACGGATTTTTTTCATAAATCATGCTTTTCCATTTGGCACGAATGTCGGGCCGGCCAAAACTGGGCGCATACGGAAAAACCAGCGCCGGATCGAGGCTTATTTTCGAGGCGATCGTTTCCAGCCGCATCGGGGTGCCGTCGTCTTCAATTGCCGCTCCAATGGTTGCGTTTATTTTTGTGCCTTTTGCTTCAGCAGTTTGCCCAAGAATTCCTTTTTTCGGAAAGAAAATATTTTTTCCCCGTTCGGAAAGAAGTTCATAAACAACGTTGCTTTTCTCTTTAATAATTACATTCAATTCTTCAGCCTGTGGATTCATGTTGTTATTGGTTTTACTGATCATTAAAAATGTTTTACATACTGATTTTACAGTCTGCAAGATAGGAAACAAGTAAATAATTCTTGCTGCTTACTTACAAATTGATGCAATTCTTGATGTATTTGTAACATATTTTTTTTGAGTTTCAGATTTAAAATCAGTAGTGTCCGGTTTAAATAATGTATTAATGGCTAAAGCCCTTCTGTACAAGAGTTTTATTGCCCTCCGGCTTAAGCCGGGGGTTAAATTTTGGAGTGAAAACGGGCTTTAGCCGTTAATGTTAAAATTTTCATTATCATTAAGAATTAAAGTATTTCGCAGACACCAGTGGTTTAAAATTGTAAAAGATAGTTGCTGTTTTGGCTGAATGTTTTAAATTAGGAGAAAAATTAAATCACTTAAATTTAGCCTGTTATGAACCGAATTAACCTGCAATTAATTTCAACGGCCTGTATTTTTCTTTTTTTATTGACTTCCTGCAGGCATCAAAACGAATGGCCCGGCTGGCGGGGCGAAAACCGTGATGCAAAAGTACAGGGCTTTGAAACTCCGGATAAATGGCCCGAACAACTTTCTCAGGTATGGGAAACTGAAGTTGGTATGGGAAATTCTTCGCCGGTGATGGTAAACAACCAGTTATTTTTGCATGTGCGGCAAAATGAACAGGAAACAGCTCTGTGTATCAATGCTGAAAATGGTGAAGTGGTTTGGAAGACGGAGCTTAATCCGGCGCCTGAAGTAACTGGCGGCGCCAGCAGCCATCCCGGGCCACGAAGTACGCCGTTAATTGAAAACGGAAAAATGTTTACACTTGGAGTGGGCGGAATTTTTCATTGCATCGACACCAAAACCGGCGAAATTATTTGGGAAAAAGACCAATACACAGAAGTACCGCAGTTTTTTGCGGCTATGTCGCCCATCGTCGCCGATGGAAAATGCATCGTCCATCTTGGCGGCCACGATCACGGAATCATCCTTGCGTTTAACCCGGAAAACGGCGATACCATCTGGAGCATCAAAAATGAACCTGCTACCTATTCGTCGCCTGTATCAATGAATGTTGCCGGGCAGCATATTTTGATCCTTCAAACGGAAAAGGACTTGCTGGGAATTTCAACGGATGGTAAAATTCTTTGGAGGATTCCCACACCTCCGGAACAACGGTTTTATAATTCATCGACCCCGGTTGTTGACGGACAAAATGTTATTGTTGCCGGTCAGGGGAAAGGCACAAGTTCCTATAAAATTGAAAAAACAAACGATGAATTTTCATTCATCAAAAACTGGGATAATCCGGAATATGGAACTTCGTTTAACACACCGGTATTGAAAGATGGATATTTGTACGGACACGAAGCCCGGCTGGGAAAAGTGTATTGTCTGGATGCGGAAAACGGCAAAACGGCCTGGACTGATTCAACTGCACATAACCGGTTTGCAGCAATGGTTGATTTGGGCGATGTTTTGCTGTCGTTGCCGGCTACAGGGAAACTCTTTATTTTTGAACCCAATCCTGAAGAATATTCAGAAATAGCAAAATATAAAATATCTGATTCTGAAGTTTATGCGCATCCGGTGGTGGCTGGCGGTAAAATTTACGTGAAAAACGAGACCATGCTTATTTGCTATAAGCCGGAATAACAACTACAGCATTTTTAATTCACCAACAATAACAAAAAAGCCAAACAACGAAACCAAAACGGCAAGTACAATAAACAACCGGTTTGGTTTTATATTTTTCCAGTCGAAAATGATAGCCGGAATCGCCAGCGCCGCTGAAATGATAAAGCTCCAGTAAGCTGGCAGCAACCTTGCCTGGAAAGGAACTTCTTCAATTATTTCATTGTCGAGTTCTTCGCTCATCATTTCATTTGGGGTCATAAAATGGCTGGCTGAAAAATATCCGTTTACGATGGAATAAATGGCGAATATTCCAAGTAAAACCAAAATGAACGACCCAATCATCCGGAAAGCTTTTTTGTGTTCAACCCAACCATAAACAATCACAACAACAGCCGAAAAAATAAACCACTGCGGGAGTGTGTATATAAATGTATCCTGATTCATTGATTTTAAAAATTAGTGAAACGAAAACAGTAATTTTTGCTTAATTGAAAAAGCATCGAAACCTGCTGGGCAAATATTATTAATTTTGGGCTTCATTTAAAAAGATTATGAAGAAAAAATTAACGGTTAATCCAAAAGCCAAAGCCTTAATTTTCGATTTGGATGGAACCCTCGCCGATACTATGCCGGTACATTTTTTAGCCTATAAAAATATTCTTGCTGAATACGGCATCCATTTTACACCTGAACTTTTTGCAACGCTGGCTGGTATTCCGGCCGTGGGAACCATTGCGAAACTGAACGAATTATTCGGAAAACAGATGGACCCGGAATCGGTTGGGCATTTCAAAGAACAGGAATATGAAAAAATGATGTACAAAATAAAACCAGTGGAGCCGGTGGTGGAACTCGTGCACGAATATCACAAAAAATTGCCGATGGCTGTTGGTACCGGCGGACAAAAACGCCTGGCGTGGAAAACCCTGAAAATTTTAAACATTGAATCGTACTTCAGCATTTTAGTATCAACCGACGACATTTCCCGTAGTAAACCAGACCCGGAGACGTTTTTGAAATGTGCCGAACTTTTAAATGTTGAACCAAAATATTGCCAGGTTTTCGAAGATGGCGAATTGGGAATCCAGGCGGCTGAAAAAGCCGGTATGATGTCGACACTGGTAACCGATTATTACGAAGTGACCATTGGGCGCGAACTCAACTGAATTATAACTGATAAAAATATCCAAATGAATACCATTAAAACCTTTCCAAATTCTGTTGTTTTTCTGTTTTTATTCCTGTTTCTTTTTTCCTGTTCAAAAGAAAAGCAAGCAAACCGCCGCACCCTCACTGTCGTTTTTTACAACGTTGAAAATCTTTTCGATACCGAAGATGAACCGGGGAAAAATGATGAAGAATTTACGCCCGGAGGAGCGAAAAAATGGGACGGCCAACGGTATGAAAAAAAGCTGCAGGATTTGGCAAAAGTGCTGAGCTCTGTGAACGAAAACGAACTTCCTGAGATTATTGGTCTGGGCGAAGTGGAAAATGAAAAAGTGGTTTCTGATTTGGTTGGCACCGGTGGTTTGGCAAAAGGAAATTACCAGGTTGTTCTTCACGAAAGCCCGGATTTTCGGGGAATTGATTGCGCACTTGCCTACCGTACCGATGAATTTAAAGTAGTCGATCATTTTCCGGTGGGTATTCGCTTTAAAAATGAACCCAATTTCAGAACCCGCGACATTTTATATGTAAAAGGCAAAACCCGCAACAGGGAAACCTTCCATATTTTCGTGAACCACTGGCCGTCGCGGATTGGCGGTGAAGAGAAAACTGAACCCGTAAGAATGGAAGTGGCATCGGTTCTGAAAAATAAAATCGACTCGATCTTTAAAACCGATTCCCATGCAAAAATAATTGTGATGGGAGATATGAATGACGAACCTGCCAACAGAAGCCTTTCCAAAACTTTGGGAGCCAAATTCCCCGGCGATAAAAATGCACAATTAATCAACCTGATGTTTCCGGACGACAAAATGGAAACGGGAACTTATTATTACAGGGGGAACTGGAATATGCTTGATAACCTGGTGGTTTCGCAAAGCCTGCTCGATGATAAAGGATTTAAGGTAAAGGAAAACAAAGGTTTTGTATTCCACCAAAGCTGGATGGAATATAAAAGCAACACCGGAGAAATGTCGCCCAATCGTACTTATGGTGGCCCCAACTATTACGGGGGCTTCAGCGATCATTTTCCGGTGTACTTTCAGTTACAGCGGTAGGTTTTTATTCCAAACCGTCGCAAACATCCTGACTAAAAACCTGTTCTATATCAATTTGTATCCGTCCGTCTTCGAGTTGAGTAGAATGAACTTGTGCGCGGTCGCCGGTTTCATGGGTGTAATTTCCGTTCGCATCAAATTCAGTGAAATATGAAGATTCTTCCCATTCATTTTCCCAAAGAACACGGATTTGGTATTCCTGGTTTGGCAGTCCGAGTAAATCCACAACTCCGCTTACCATATCCACTCCCTGCCAGGGATTGTCGCTGCCTGCGATTTTAATTTCAGCACTGTAGGTTGGCGCGATGGCAACTGTGGGATCGTCGGGACAAAGCGCTTTTAAAACGATCTGGTATTCCACGTATCCTGCTTCCGGTTCAACATCCACGTCGTAACTTCCTATACAGAAATTGTCGATTTCGAGCGGCGCAATGGGTTTGAATGCCACATTATTGTCGCGGAAAACAACTTTTACGGCTTTCTGCGGCGTATTTTCAATAACGAAAGTTTCAGGAAAAGTTCCTTTGAAATTGATGGTAGTGACCAAATTGTTATCCGTATCATACACATCGGCGTCAATTGAAAAACTAGACTTCACCCCGGAGCTGAAAGTAATGCTGCATCCGGTTTCGCAAAGCGGTTCTTTCGAGGCTTTTACAATAGTATATTCAAAATTCAATTTGGTGTAGGAATTTTCAGTTCCAGTCACATTCCAGCTCTCTTCGCCAAATTCGGCAAAACCGAAAATATCGGGGACATCGCCGCCCGTGTAACTGCAGGTGGAAGAAATTGAACCGCCATTCAAATCGCCTGCGATGATCCCGTTAATTTTGAGTTGGGTAAGGGTGCCGGTTTCCAGTTTTTGCATTAAAGCGCTCACCGCCACTCCGTTGTCATTGATAACATCAATTGCCGGATCATAGTTTGAATAGGTGTTAATCGACATGCTAAAAAAGTTGTCAGGATTGTTGTTATACGCCTGATTCAATTCCGCAGAAGAAGAAAATATCAGATTTCCGTTTGTGTCTTTAAGTTTCAAAAAGTCGCTGTATGCAATTGTGTAATTCACGGAATATGGTTTTGTTTCCGTTGTAGCCGATTTTAAACCACTGTTAATCAGGTTGGAGAAAACGATTGTCGTGTCGCCGTTTTCAATGTTCATTTCACCGTTTAAATCCTTGTTCTCGCCGTCGGCAATTTTAGACAGCTGCAATTCGATGGTTTTCTTTCCTTTGTTTCTCAACTGGATTCCTTTTGACAATTTGTTGTAGCCTGGAACTTTTACATGAACAGCAAATTCGAAAGGGTCGCTTTCCGAGTAAACAGTGTTCGGATCAATGGTGATTTCAACCTGTCCTTTTGTGGTATATAGTTCGGTTTTTTTATCTCCTGCAAACGTCACAATGTCACCGCTGTTTTTACCTGTAAAATCGATGGTAGCCGGCGAAGTAATTATACTTCCGTCTTCAGCGTCAATCAGTTTAACCGATATGCGGGTATCAAAGAAGTTGAAGTCGAGCACCAGCAGATTGATGTTTTCGCCCGATTCCTTGTCTTTTAGCGGATTATCCAGTACATCGCTGCACCCGGCAAATGCAATCAGCAATACCAGGGCAGTGAAAAATCTTAATACAATTTGTTTTCCTGTGTTTTTCATGGTAAATTTTTAATATTTAAAAAAGTTTAACCGCGAGGTTTATTTTAACGACGGGGTAAAAATTATAACTCTCCAATTGTTTTTCCAGTAATTGTTTTTGTCGATGCGCCGGATTTGCCGTTGGCGCCAGTAATCCGGTGGCTTCGATGTTTATTTGCGGAGCTCCGAGGTAATAAATTCCGGTTTCGAAATTAAAAGCCACGCGTTCGCCCGCTCCAAAAAACTTGCGAAACCCAATCCCACCATACGGCGAGATTTTTAACGATGGTTCCAGACTAAAATGAAACTGGCCGACTTTGGAAGGTGGTATAGTGATTTCGCCATACGGAATTCCATCCAGCGCTTCGCCATCCAGTTGCGGGTTCAGCGAATTGTTGGCCGCACCTGCTGAAACATAGAGGCCGGGCAGATAGAAATAATCGGCAACAACGAAAATACCACCGGTTTTATATTTCAGGTTGGCGGCGTAAGAAATGTCGTATTCATTGAAATTGAAGCTTTTGTTGAACGATAATGTTTCAATCCCTGATTTCAGTGAAAGGCGTTTATTGAAAATATAACGAACGTTTACTCCAAATCCACTTGTTGCAGCTTGTGCGCCTGCATAAAATCCTTTTGTCGCTGTGTCCTCATTTTCCCCGGCATTGCAAAACATAACGGGAATAAAAAACATTACAGCAAACACGAATGTTGCTTTATTCATTTAATGGGTTTTTAAAGTTAAATTTGCGTCCTGTGCGACGACAAAAATAGGATTATCTGCTAAAGGAGATTCAAAAGAATTGCGCAAATGAAATCAATCGTTTCATTTTCAGCATTTCTGAGTTTTTTTCATAGGCAGTGTAAGCGAAAGGAATCAGCAAATGATACGTTCCGGATGCGAAAAAATTACCTTGTAAGATGAAATTTAAAGTTAGTTCTGAATATCGGCCTACAGGAGATCAGCCTGAAGCAATTCGCCAGCTTGCGGAAGGAATTGAAAACGGCGAACGGTTCCAGACATTACTGGGGGTAACTGGTTCAGGGAAAACGTTTACCATGGCCAATGTAATAGAAAAAGTCCAGCGGCCTGCGCTGATTCTGAGCCACAACAAAACACTGGCAGCGCAGTTGTACAGCGAAATGAAACAGTTTTTCCCGGAAAATGCGGTTGAATATTTTGTTTCCTATTACGATTACTATCAGCCTGAAGCTTATTTGCCCACCACAGATACTTACATTGAAAAAGACCTGTCGATTAACCAGGACATCGAAAAATTGCGGCTGAGCGCTACGTCATCGTTACTGTCCGGAAGACGTGATGTGGTTGTTGTTTCCTCGGTTTCGTGTTTGTATGGAATTGGAAATCCGGAAGATTTTCATGCAAATGTTTCCACGTTGAAAACCGGCCAGGCAATTTCCCGAAATGTGATGCTTCGGCAATTGGTTGATGCACTTTATTCCAGGAGCGAAGTTGACTTTCAGAGGGGGAATTTCCGGGTAAAAGGCGATACTGTAGATATTTTTCCGGCGTATGCCGATACTGCCATCCGGGTGGTTTTCTGGGGCGACGAAATTGAAGAAATCAGTGTATTCGATCCGGTTTCAGGGCAGACGATAAATCAGATGGATGAAGTGGCTGTTTATCCCGCCAATATTTTTGTGACAACGAAAACCCGGATGAAATCAGCCATTCATCAAATTCAGGACGACCTCGTCGCGCAAATTGAATATTTCGCCGAAATCGGTAAACCTATGGAAGCCAAAAGAATTGAAGAACGTGTGGAGTACGATATGGAAATGATGAGGGAATTGGGTTACTGTCCGGGAATCGAAAATTATTCAAGGTATTTCGATGGACGACCAGCGGGAACAAGGCCGTTTTGCCTGCTCGATTACTTTCCTGATGATTTCTTGACCATTATCGATGAAAGCCATGTAACCATTCCGCAAATCAGGGCCATGTATGGCGGCGACAATTCGCGAAAACTAACGTTGGTTGAATATGGTTTCCGGCTGCCTGCCGCCATCGATAACCGGCCGTTGAAGTTCGAAGAATTTGAAAATCTGGTCGACCAAACGGTTTATGTAAGTGCAACACCGGCCGATTACGAACTGGCTAAATGTGAAGGTGTAGTTGTGGAGCAAATCATCAGGCCAACCGGACTGCTGGATCCAATCATCGATGTTCGTCCGAGCACCAACCAAATTGATGATTTGATGCACGAAATCAACCTGCGATCCGAAAGAAATGAACGGGTTTTGGTGACGACATTAACCAAAAGAATGGCAGAAGAGTTGTCGAAATACCTGCTAAATATGGGTGTAAAAACACGATATATCCATTCAGATGTCGATACGCTGGAGCGGGTGGAAATTATGGAACAATTACGGAAGGGGGAATTCGATGTTCTGGTGGGCATTAACCTGTTACGCGAAGGTTTGGATCTTCCGGAAGTTTCGCTGGTGGCTATTCTCGATGCCGATAAGGAAGGATTTTTGCGCAGCGAACGTTCATTGACCCAAACAGCCGGACGGGCTGCACGAAACCTGAATGGCATGGTAATTATGTATGCCGATAAAGTTACCGATTCGATGCAAAAAACCATTGATTCTACCAACTACCGGCGCGAAAAACAACTGAAGTACAACGAAGAAAACAACATCACACCAACGCAAATCATCAAACCAACACGTGCAATTATTGGCTACGAATTCCGAAGCAACAAACAACCGCTGCCGTACGGGGAGTCCGGGAAACCTGATGTAGCGGCTGATCCTGTGGTTCAGTACATGAACGTTACCGGCCTCGAAAAAGCCATCGAAAACACAAAAAAACAAATGAAAGCAGCCGCCAAAGAACTCGATTTTATTGAGGCTGCCCGGCTACGCGATGAAATGTTCGCATTCGAAAAACTACTTCAGGAAAAGAAACAAAACCAGGAAAACAGCTAATTTTGTCAGTTTCTTTTAAAGTGTATTTTTGCACTCAAATCTGATTGAACATGGAAATTTCCGCTGGAAAAATATCGGAACGATTAAAAGACTTACTGATAAACCCAAAGCAATTTTGGGCAGAACAAAGACATACCGGTGAAAACCAGCACTATTTTTTACTGCGGTTTTATTTTCCGCTGTTACTTTTTGTTGCCTTCGCTGTTTTTTTGGGCGAGTTTTTTGGGAGTAACCATCTTTATGTAGGTTTTGCTGTTTTAAAATCCGTGCGCGAACTTGTTCTGTTTACCTTCCAGTATTTTATTTCGGTGCTGGTTACCAGTGAATTAATTAAACCGTTTGGCGGAGAGAAAAATTTACCGGCGGTGAAAAAGCTGATCGCCTACTCACTGGCGCCGTTTATGTTGGTTTCTATTGTCACTGGTTTGTTTCCGTTTCTCTATCCCATTGATGTATTGGCACTGTACGGGATTTACATTTACTGGATGGGCGTAAAAGAACTGCTTGTTTTTTCGCATCAAAAATGCAACAATTTTGTTCTGGTTACGGCACTGATTAATTTTTTGATGTTTAGTATTTTGGGAATTCTTTTAAATAAATTGCTAATTCAATATATTTAATGGCACACCAGCAGGCAAATATCAATGTTAAAAACAGAAGAGCGAAGTTCGAGTATGAACTTATCGAGAAATTCGTGGCCGGAATTAAACTGGTTGGCACCGAAATTAAATCAATCCGGAACGGCAAAGCAAATCTGAGCGATTCGTATTGCCAGTTTGTTCAAGGTGAACTTTTTGTGCGGAACATGCACATTTCGGAATATGAAATGGGCAACATCAACAACCACGAAGCCAAACGCGACCGCAAGTTGCTGCTGACCAAAAAAGAACTCGATAAACTGGAACGGAAAGTGAAAGAGTCGGGATTGACCATTGTGCCAACACGCCTTTTTATTAACAACCGTGGCCTCGCGAAACTCGAAATTGCATTGGCCCGCGGTAAAAAAATCTACGACAAACGCGAAACCCTGAAGAAAAAAGATACCTCGCGCGAAATGGACCGGGCGATGAAGTTTTAAGGATTACGCCACCTCCATATTTTCAATCTGAATTACTTTATTTCCCTTGTATTTAAGCAGCAGGTTAGCTACGGCCAGCGTATCTTTTTCACAGTACCTGACAATGCGGTCCAAATCTTTTTCTTCCCAGTAAATTCTGGCTACCTGGCTGCCGTCGATATCATCTTTTGGCGTGGGAATATTAAAAAGTTCGCAAAGCAGCGAAAGCGATGTGTAATGTTTGTAGTCGCCAAACTTCCACAACTGCAGCGTGTCAATTAACTGATCCTTAATTTCCCACGGTTTTGAACCTGCAACGTCCAGGATTTTTGGAAGTTGAATGTTATTTACCAGCGCACGGCGGGCGATGTATGGAAAATCGAATTCCTGTCCGTTATGTGCACATAATTTGCGTTTACCGGCGCGGGAGAATTTCCGGTAGGCATTAAAAAAATCAGCAATTAATTTTTTTTCATTTTCGTTATAAAACGACTTGACGCGAAAAAACGGTTCGTCGCCGTTTTGAAAAATATAACCCGCTGAAATGCAGATTATCCTTCCGAATTCGGCATAAATTCCCGCACGGTCGTATAATTCCCCGGCTACCTCGCCATTGCTGATGTTGTACTGCATTTTATGCTCCCAAAGCTGTTGCCATTTTTCGGTAAGTTCGGTGTATTCCGGCGCAAGTGGCACAGTTTCAATATCAATGAAAAGAATTTCTTCGAGATTTAGGTTTGCGAACATTTATTTTTTTATTAAGGTGTGGTTAATGTGATTTGTTAAAATATTGATGGCGATTTGGTTTTTCCCTCCCTGCGGAATTATAATGTCCGCAAAGCGTTTGGTCGGTTCAATAAACTGAAGGTGGCTCGGGCGAACGGTTTTTTCGTAACGGTTGAGCACCTGTTCTACATTTCTGCCACGTTCCTGGATGTCGCGCCTTATCACCCGCGAAAGCCGCAAATCAGAGTCGCAATCCACAAAAACCTTGATGTCCATCAAATCGCGCAGTTCTTTGTTGGACAGGCACAGGATTCCTTCGATAATTAACACTTCCTTGGGTTTAACCGGTATTGTTTCTTCTGAACGCGTACAAGTGATAAATGAGTAAATGGGTTGCTCAACAGGCTGTCCCTGCCGGAGTTTTTTTATATGGTCAATCAGAAGGCTGAATTCAACCGAATCGGGGTGGTCGAAATTTTTCTTCCGCCGTTCTTCAAGGCTGATATCGCTATTGTCATAGTAATAGGAATCCTGGTAAAGCACAGTTACTTCATCATTCGGGAACTGTTTTTGTATCTTTCTTACCACGGTACTTTTGCCTGATCCGGTGCCGCCGGCAATGCCAATAATCAGCATTTTCCTTTTTAGTTAAATGTTAATATTCTGCGAAATAAAAAGTCTTTCGCTTATGCTACTGCTAAGAAAACACTAATTTCGTTGATAGAAAAATACAAATCACAAAAATTTACTGCATAATGATTAACCACGTTGTACTGTTTAAATTGAAAGAATATTCCGATGAGGAGAAAACAAGAGTCGTTGGGGAATTGAAAACGATGCTGTGGAATCTGAAGGAGAAAATTGAGGTTGTTAAGCACCTTGAAGTGGGAACCAATTACCAGCTTCAGGCGAAAAGCTATGACATTGCATTAATTTCACATTTCGAAACTTTGGAAGATTTGGACAAGTACCGTGTTCATCCTGAACATTTAAAAGTGGTGGAACGGGTCAATGAAACAACGTCGGCAAGGGCCGCAGTCGATTTTTTCTTTTAATATCAGAAAAAAACAATTCTAATGAATGGATTATATCCTTTGAAATTTAAGCCTGTTTATCTTGAAAAAATCTGGGGTGGAAATCGGCTTAAAACTATCCTGAATAAAGATTACGGTGATCTGCCAAACTGTGGCGAAAGCTGGGAAATTTCGGCAATCGAAGGAAAAGTATCAGTGGTTGAAAACGGTTTCCTCGCCGAAAATACCATTCAGGAAGTAATTGAGGTATACATGGGCGATTTGGTTGGTGATAAAGTTTACGAAAAATACGGCCTTGAATTTCCGTTACTCATTAAATTTATCGATGCCAGTGAGGATCTTTCTGTGCAGGTTCATCCAAACGATGAGCTTTCACGAAAAAGGCACAACGCTTACGGCAAAACCGAAATGTGGTATGTTATTGATGCCGAAAAAGATGCCTGGATTAATTCGGGTTTTAACCAGGAAGTTGACCGCGAAAAATATTTGCAGTACCTGGAAAACGGAAAACTAACCGATTTGCTTCATTACGATAAAGTCCGGTCCGGCGATGTTTTTTTTATTCCGGCAGGTCGCATTCATGCCATCGGAAAAGGAGTGCTGCTCGCTGAAATACAACAAACTTCGGATGTTACATACCGGATTTACGACTACGACAGAAAAAATGCAGAAGGAAACGCCCGCGAACTGCATACGGATTTGGCGCTTGATGCCATCGATTATTCCTACCGGGAGGAGTATAAAACATCGTATGAAGCCGAGAAAAATAAATCAACAGAGTTAGTTAGTTGTCCGTATTTTACTACAAATGTACTGGAGCTTGATTTGCAGGTAGAGAAAAATTATCACCAACTCGATTCATTTGTTATTTATATGAACCTGGAAGGGGAATTGGAAATTGGTTTTGAAGGCGGCACAATTGAGGTAAAAAAAGGAGAGACGGTGCTGATTCCTGCGGCAATCGAACAATTCCGGTTAAATCCTTTGTCGGGGCAGGTAAAATTACTTGAGGTTTACATCAAATAAATGGTTTTTCATGATTTTTTCATTCCATAAAAAATTGTTTCTAAATGGGTATTAAAGAAGCGCGTTTTCTGGTTAGCAATACCGATGTTTCGAAATGTCCGAAACCAGACCGGCCGGAGTATGCATTTATCGGGCGTTCCAACGTAGGTAAATCGTCGCTGATTAATATGCTGACCAACAAAAAATCGCTGGCAAAAATATCAGGAAAACCCGGCAAAACACGATTAATAAACCATTTCATGATAAACGAAGAGTGGTATTTGGTTGATTTGCCCGGCTATGGTTATGCCCAACCAGGAAAAACTGAACGCATGAAATGGGAAAAATTTATCCGGAAATACATTCTCACCCGCGAAAATTTGTACTGTTTGTTTGTACTTGTGGATACACGGCATGAACCTCAGTTGATTGACATTGAGTTTATGGAATGGCTCGGAATAAATCAGGTACCATTTGCAATTATTTTTACCAAGTCAGATAAAGTAAAACCGGAAATACTTTCGGGAAATCTGGAAGTATACAAAACGAAAATGCTGGAAAAATGGGAATCACTGCCTGAAATTTTTATCACATCGTCGCAAAACGGTATGGGGCAGGAGGAAATTCTAAATTATATTAATAGTATCAATGCAGGGGCAGTTCAATAATTATACTTTCCGGTAAAAAAAATAAAAGTTTATTACCTTTGCAGCGTGCAATATCAAATAACAAATGTCGTAATGGGCAGTAAAAATCACCCTTTGAAAATATTTACTTGTAGAGCAACGCGGTACTTAACTGAAAAAATTTGTGATAGTCTTGATGTGGATCTTGGTCATTCATCATGCCCGGTTTTTGCCGATGGTGAATTTGAACCCTGTTATGAAGAAACGATTCGCGGATCACATGTTTTCATTGTACAATCAACAACTCCACCCGCCGATAATTTACTGGAATTGTTGCTTATGGTTGATGCAGCCAAACGGGCCAGCGCGTATAAAGTTATTGCGGTAATTCCATATTTTGGTTTTGCGCGGCAGGACAGAAAAGATAAGCCACGGGTTTCAATCGGAGCGAAATTGGTTGCCGATTTGCTTTCATCGGCTGGTATCGACCGGTTAATTACCATGGATTTACATGCCGACCAGATTCAGGGCTTTTTCAATGTTCCCGTCGATCATCTTTTTGCTTCTGCTTTGTTCATTCCTTTCATCAGTAAAATGGGGCTCGATAACCCTATTATTGCTTCTCCCGATGTGGGTGGCACAAAAAGGGCCAACACATACGCCCGTATGTTGGAAACCGATATGGTCATTTGCCATAAAACAAGGGCCAAAGCAAACGAAATCAACAGTATGACTGTTATCGGCGACGTGAAGAAAAAAGATGTAATTATTGTGGATGATATTATTGACACCGCAGGAACAATTACAAAAGCAGCCAATTTGATGAAAAGAGAAGGTGCACGCAGTGTAAGGGCGTTTGCCGCACATGGCGTTCTTTCGGGCCCGGCAATCGAACGAATTGAAAATTCGGAACTGGAGGAGGTTTATTTCACCGATTCGATTCAACCCATCAACCGAAGCGAAAAAATAAAATACATTTCAGTGGCTGGTGCTTTTGGAGAAGCCATTGAACGTGTGTATAAAAATCAATCGATTAGTTCGCTTTATTTCAGGTAATTTATATATTTGCACCGCTTTTTCCGAAAGCAGGCACATTTTAATTATGCATGCTGTTGATCCCGACCTGGTCGGGAGAGGACTGAGTACCATAATTATTAACGTAAATTATTTAAAATGAAATCATTCGATGTAAAAGGGCAAAAAAGGGAAGCCCTGGGTAAAAAAAGTTCCCAAAAACTACGCGAACAGGATTTGGTTCCTGCAGTTTTGTACGGCGGAGATGAAGTTGTACATTTAACGGTGCCATTCAGCGAATTGAGAAAATTGATTTATACTCCCGAAGTTTTTCTTATAAACCTGAATGTTGATGACGAAACTTACCGTGCAATTGTACAGGATGTTCAGTGGCATCCGGTGGAAGAAAAGATATTGCATATCGATTTTCTGCGGGTTTTCGATGATAAACCTATCAATGTGAACGTTCCGGTAGTTTTCACCGGAATGGCGAAAGGGGTAAAATCAGGGGGAAGATTGAAAAAGAACATGCGGAAACTCAAAATTAAAGCGCTTCCCGAGAATTTGCCCGATGCTGTTACCATTGATGTCACCAGATTGGGAATTGGCGACAGTATTAAAGTTGAAACTTTGGAACGAGAGAACATCGAATTCCTCGACAATAAATCGAATTTAATTGTTGGTGTTGTTTCAACCAGAATAGCTCAGGCTGGAATGGCATTGCCTGAAGAAGAGGAAGAAGAAAGCGCTGGTGAAGAATCTGAAACAACTGCCGAAACTCCTGAAACTTCAGAACAATAAAAAAATATTTCAGTGAAATATTTGATTGCCGGATTGGGTAATATAGGACCGGAATATAAAAATACCCGTCATAATATCGGGTTTAAAATATTGGACGCTTTCGCTGAGGCGTCCAATATTTCTTTTGGTGATAAACGTTACGGATTTGTTGCTGAATACAGGTTCAAATCGCGGACTTTTATTCTTTTGAAACCCACAACATACATGAATTTAAGTGGTCGCGCAGTAAATTACTGGCTTCAAAAAGAAAAGGTGCCGCTCGAAAATCTGCTGGTTCTGGTCGACGATATTGCGCTGCCATTTGGGACTATACGTTTGCGCGCCAAAGGAAGCCCCGGCGGGCATAATGGTTTGCGAAGCATTTCCGATGTGCTCGGTACCAATGATTATGCACGCCTTCGTTTTGGAATCGGAGATGATTTTCGGCAAGGGTTCCAGGTCGATTATGTATTAAGCGACTGGACAAATACAGAGGAAAAAGCTTTGCCCGGGAAAATTGAAAGTTGTATCGAAATAATAAAAAGTTTCGGGACCACCGGAGTAGATCAGACCATGAACTACTATAACAAAAGAAAGTAACATGCCGGAAAGTGTGAGGATCGATAAATGGTTATGGGCGGTACGAATTTACAAAACGCGCAGCCAGGCAACCGAAGCATGCCGAAAAGGACACGTTTCAATTGGGGGGCTGCCGGTAAAACCGTCACGCGAGGTGCACATTGGCGAAACAGTTCAGGTTAGAAAACTTCCGGTGACCAGAAGTTTTAAAGTACTGGCAATTGCCGGAAAAAGAATGTCGGCTAAACTGGTCCCCGATTTTTTGCAGGACGTAACCCCGCCGGAAGAACTGGAATTGCTGAAAATTCAAAAAGATATGCAGTGGATTTCACGCGATAAAGGAACCGGGAGGCCAACAAAAAAAGATCGTCGCGATCTGGACGATTTCTTTGATGTTTAAAATGAAAGCGAATGCTTTTATTTTCCTTTTTTCAGAATTATAAAATTCAGAACTCCATGTTAATCGCAAAACAAAAACGTAAAGAAAATATCGCAGAATATGTATTGTACCTCTATCAGGTTGAAGATTTGATCCGAGCTTTTAAGTTTGATATAAAGCTGATAGAAACCCAATTGGTGTCTCGCTATGATGTGGACGAGAAAGCAAAAAAGGAAATTACGTCGTGGTACAAAAATCTACTGCTGATGATGGAAAAAGAAGGTGTTGAAAAGACGGGCCATCTCCAGTTTCTGACGAATTTGATTAATGACCTGAATGAATTTCATCTGAAACTGATGGATACAGGCGAAGATAAAATGTATGTTTCCATTTTTCAGGCTGTTGCAGGTTTGGTGAATGAGCTGAAACAAAAAAACAAAAGTGCCGGCAATGATGTACAAATCGCACTCGACGGCATCTATGGCTACCTGTTATTGAAAATTCAGAATAAAAAAATAACCGAAGAAACTCAATCTGCGGTTCAGCGGTTAAGCCAATGGCTTAATCATCTTTCGAAGCTTTTCAAAGATTACGAATCGGGAGATTTGGAACTTTAACTATTTCGCGGATATCACAGTTTTATTACCGCTTCCGGATTTAATTTTACAAATAAGATTATTAGGCGCCAAAAGAAAAGGGCAGCTCAACAGCCGCCCTTTATTAATGTTAACCCCCAAACACACAAGCAATACAGAACGTATTGCCCTACAAATGTATAATTAAAATGTAAATTCCCAAAAAAACTTTATAATTTTTTTTTATGAATGTACTAAAAAACAATGGTTTTAATTTTATCGTTTTTAGCAGGCGATTTCCCTCTGAATTCCGGAGTTTCCACTGAAATCAGAACTGGCCTTTTTTAAAACATTCCAGAAAAATCCAAAACCGGAAAAAATAAAATACTGGAATCTGATAGCTATTTATTGGTTTTGTAATCGGTAACCAATCCTTCGGCCAGCCAATTGGCAACCGCCTGGCGGTTGTTGGTAACGATAAAACGCTGTTGGTCGCGGAGGTGGTTAATGTTGCCTAATTCAATATAAACGGCTGCCGGATAAGTATTTTTCACTACGTATAAATTACGGTTTGAAACGGTGCCGTGATAACCTCGTCCCGGTTGATACCTGTTGTATTTTTCGCGAAAAGTATTATACAGTGTTTTCGCGGCTTTTTCGCCGGTACTGCTTCGCTTGTCGTGATAAAAAAACACATCGATGTTTTCTCTCCGGCTTCTCGAATCGACGTGTATGACAATCATTCGCTGGAATTTTCCTTTATTTTCCATATAAAGGTTATTCACTGCATCGGTTCTCTGACGCAATCTTTTTAACTGGTTCAATGGTATCTTATCGTTGTAATAGCAAAGTTCGTCTTTATCGGATTTTAAATAACTTTCATCACGGATACCGTCGTCCGGATCGCGCGTAATCATATAAACAACGGCGCCTTTTTCGATTAAACTGCGTGCCAGGCGTAACGTAACATCATAAGCATATTCATCTTCGCACAAAAGGTTGTTGTTGTACTTGGCAATTGCTCCGGGGTCGGGGCCGCCGTGCCCTGAAATCAGGTAATAAACAGCTCCTTTTAATTCGCTTCCGGTAATTGTTACGTCGGCATATTTTTTCCCGAAAATATCAAAGTGCATAACGGCAGCCGAACCGGAACCAACCGCCGGATTTTCAGAACGGACTTCAGGTAAAAAGTAGGTCATGCCGGCATACAACGAATTATTTTTTCCCAATTTGTTTTTGTTCAGTTCGATAAATGAACTTAAATAATCAGTAACCGGTAAACCATACCGTGCAAGCAAGGCATAAATACCATCGCCTTTTTGGGCAACAACTTCCTGCTTCTGGGCATTGGCCGGGAAAGGATTTATTAACCCAGCCAAAAAAAATGCTAAAAAAACCGTCGTAATTTTTTTTATATGTAAGTTTGAACCCAACATGTAATTTTCAGATTTATTTTCTTTTAAAAAAATACAAGCACTAAAATAATTGTTAGTTTTAATAATACCTGTCCTTAATGCAACGATCTTTCAGCTACATATTGTTGATAACTTCTGTTTTTCTTTATTTTTCGTGTAATACGAAAATCCTGCGCACCAATGTTGAAGCAAAAAATATTGCGGTTTCCGACAGCATTTCTTCGCTCGACAGCCAGGTGGTTGAAGTTTATCTTCCTTATAAAAAAATGTTGGAAAAAGACATGTCAAAGGTAATTTCCATTTCAGAAAAAGAGATGATTAAAAATAAACCTGAAAGCAGTTTAACCAATTTTTTAGCGGATTTGCTGCTTTACGAGGGAACAAAGGAAGCAAAATCGAAAAATCTGAACGTGATACCGGAGATTTCTTATTTTAACTACGGCGGAATCAGGACATCTCTTCCTGCCGGTGAAATAACTGTAGGGAAAATTTATGAACTTATGCCGTTTGAGAACGAAATGGTTTATCTGAAATTAAGCGGCGGGCAAATACAGCAGTTCCTGAATAATATTGCTGAGAAAGGTGGAAGTAGCATTGGCGGCGTGCGTTTTTCAATAAAAAACGATAAGGCAACCAATATTGAAGTAGCAGGTAATTCGCTGGAGTTGAGTGCTGATTATTGGTTGGTGACCAACGATTATGTTGCGGGAGGCGGCGATAATATGGATGTTCTGACGCAACGGAGTGAACTTATCAACAGCGGTGAAAAAATTCGGGATGTAATAATCGGTTACCTTGAGGAGAAACAGCAGAACGATGAACGGTTGCAGGCAACAAAAGACGGGAGGATAAAATATGAATAGGAGAAATTTTATTCGGAAAATAAGCACGGGTGCCGTTGGTTTTACGATCGGAGCGCTGCCCTATCATTTGCTGGCTGCCGATGATTATACAACCATTTCTATTTTACATACCAACGATATTCATGGTCACATAGAACCTTTTTCGGAGACAGACCCTGTTTTTGCCGGAAGGGGCGGAATAGCAAGGATTGCTGAAATAGCGAACCATTACAGGAACATCAATTCCAACACCTTGCTGCTCGATGCCGGCGATATGTTTCAGGGCACTCCCTACTTTAATTATTACAAGGGGAATTTAATTCTGAAGGTCATGAGTGCGGCCGGTTATGATGCCGGAACACTCGGAAATCACGAATTTGACAATGGACTCGCCGGAATCCTGGAACCACTTCCCAATGCAAAATTTCCACTGATCAATTCAAATTACGATTTTTCTGATACGATTCTGAACGGGAAGTTTCCGAGGTGGAAAATTTTCAGGCGCTCAGGAATCAAAATCGGGGTGTATGGTTTGGGAATCGAGTTAAAAGGTTTGGTGGATGAAAAGAATTTTGGATATACCCAATATTTGGATCCTTTGAAAGTGGCTGTGGAAATGGAATCGTTTTTAAAAAATGATAAAAACTGCGATCTTGTGATTTGTTTATCGCATTTGGGGCTGAGATACAAAGAAGAAAAAATCGACGACCTGACAGTTGCATCGGAAACTTCATTCACCGATTTAATTGTAAGTGCCCACACCCACACTTTTTTGGAAAATCCCATTCAGTTAAAAAATAAAAAGGGAATGCAGGTAATTATCAACCAGGCCGGCTGGGGAGGATTAATGGTTGGTAAAGTTGATTTTATTTTCGGGCGGGCCCGGAGAAACAAGAAAATTGTTTATGCTGAAAATTTAAAATAAATGACCCGTATTTTTCGAGTTCTTCTTTCAATTCTTTCCGGTGTTTTGTTAAGCCTGGCATGGCTTGGCTTCCCTGGTTGGACTTTATTTGTTGCCTTTGTGCCGCTGCTTTTTATCGAACAGTATTTTGTTGAAAATCAATTGCGTTACAAAAGCATTTCTTTTTGGTGGTTCGCATTTTTTACATTGCTTGTCTGGAACATTCTTACCACCTGGTGGATTGTTTACGCAACTTTGGTGGGGGCTATTCTGGCCATTGTTGCCAATGCTTTCCTGATGTCTTTTTTCTGGTGGCTGGCTCACCTGGCACGTCGTAAATTCAAATCTGATTTAGGATATCTGGCGCTGGTTGTTTTCTGGCTTTCTTTTGAATATTTCCATTTTCACTGGGATATCGAATGGCCCTGGCTGACTTTGGGAAACGGTTTTGCCAACAACATAAAAATGATCCAGTGGTATGAATATACCGGATATTTGGGAGGAACACTCTGGATTCTCGTTTTGAACATTCTCTTTTTCAGGCTATCACAGGTTTTTATTGGGAAAAGCGAAAAACGATCTGCTTTCTTTCCGTCAATAATAATTGTGCTGTTGATTGTTGTTCCGCTTGTTGTTTCGCACAGCATTTACAATCATTACACAGAAAAAATTGCACCTAAAAATATCGTCATTGTACAGCCTAACATCAATCCCTATTCCGAACGATACGATACTGCAGCTGAAAATGAAAAGCTGGAGAAATTCATTCGGCTTGCAGAAACCAAAGCTGACGATAGCACCGATTTTATTATTGGGCCTGAAACGGTATTCGAACGCGCGGGCGACTGGAACGAAAATCAACTTAAACTGAACCATCAGTTTCGCAGTTTGGCGAACTGGTTGATGAAGTACCGGAATGCACAACTGGTTTTTGGCGTATCATCCAGTAAGATATACCCCGATAAAAATTCGGCGCCTGTTACAGCACGCGCGCACGACAACATCGTTTATGATGTTTTTAACACAGCCATTTTCATTGGCAGAGATGGCAATGCCCAAATTTATCACAAATCAATTTTAGTACCTGGAGTTGAAAAAATGCCGTTCACCAATTACCTGAGTTTTCTTCGTGAAATAGCTATTAATTTGGGCGGTACTTCAGGAAGTTTAGGCAGACAGAAAGAACCTTCCTTGTTTACTTCGAAAGACGGCACCAAAGCTGCACCCGTAATTTGTTATGAATCAATATTTGGAGAATATATCACGAAGTATGTTAAAAAAGGCGCAGGACTTATTTTCATCATTACAAACGACGGTTGGTGGCGCAACACACCGGGTTATAAACAGCATATGTCTTTTGCGCGTTTAAGGGCAATTGAAACCCGGCGGAGCATTGCCCGGGCAGCAAACACCGGAATTTCCTGTTTTATAAATCAGCGGGGAGATGTTTTCCAGCCAACAACATGGTGGACAGAAACCGCGATTAAAGGCGCTGTCAATGTAAATAATGAAATAACTTTTTACGTGAAGTACGGAGACTATATTGCCCGAATTTCATTGTTGGTGGCCGGTTTGCTGGTATTGTTGCTAATTTCCCGAAGTTTCATGAAAGGATAAAAAAAATCCGCACCAATTCCGTTTGCGTAAAACCCCTGATGAACAGGATTTGAGCGCCCGGCCGTTCAGACTTCCAATGGTCTTTCGACTCATCCCGATTCCTCGGGACTACAAGGCCTGTCTTAGCGACCGCTGAGCTAACTCGGTTTAATAAATACTGTTGAGTTTACCAACTGTTGAATCGATGCGGACAATATCTTTATTCAATGAACATTCTTTTATACAGCCAAAAATAATCGGAACACTCATTATATCCAAATTTTTATCGACCTTTAAGTGGAGTCTCCAGGTAAATATTTCTGATACAATATATTAAAAAGATAATTTATTGTTGTCTGCCCCATTTTCAACCAGTCATATTTAACAAATAAATGCCTAAAACCTGTTGTAAAAAGAACAGGCAGGTTGAAAAGCACAGGTGTATAAAGCCAATCCTGTTCACCGTTTATTCGTACACATTAAAAAGGTTTATAAAACGTTAAATTAGATTATTTATAAATTGGGGATTGTTACAACACAATCTTCTTTTTGGCATGTCTGCGTTTAAATAATTATCTAAATTTGCAACCTGGAAATAGCAAAAAATAGAATTACGAAAACAAATATCCGACATAAAGCTTTTGTAAAAAAAGTCGCTGAAAACTCTGTGACAGTGTCCATTATAAACGAGTCCGCATGTTCTTCCTGTCATGCAAACGGTGCATGTACCATGGCCGATGTTAAAGAAAAGGAAGTAGAAGCCAGCGGTTTTAGTAAAACCTATACAGCGGGGGAGGAAGTAATCGTTCTTTTCCGGGAATCTCAAGGTTTTCTCGCTCTCTTTTATGGGTATGTGTTACCGTTTATTTTTGTTTTCCTGGTGTTGATCGTAAGCTTTTCTTTAACAAATAATGAAGCGGTTTCCGGATTGTTGTCATTAGCTGTTTTAGTACCCTATTATATAGTATTATATTTTTTTCGTCATTTATTAAAGAAAACATTTCAATTTGAAATTGAAGAAAACAGGTGATATATGAGTATGACCGTAATATATACAATCGCTACATTAAGTATTATTGGAACTGCTGCTGCCGTGGTCCTGTATTTTGTAGCTCAGAAATTTAAAGTGTATGAAGATCCCCGGATTGACCAGGTGGAGGAAGCTTTACCCGCCGCAAATTGTGGTGGTTGCGGATTTGCCGGTTGTCGTGCTTTTGCTGAAGCCACGGTAAATTCTAGAGATTTGGCAGAACTTTTTTGTCCGGTTGGAGGTAACGACACTATGACCGACGTTGCGAAGATTCTGGGGCTTGAAGCTGTGAAACAAGATCCGCGGGTGGCATTTATCCGTTGCAACGGAACCTGCGATCACCGGCCCAAAACCAGCTTGTTCGACGGGGCAACAACCTGCGCTGTCGAATCGTCGGTTTACAGCGGCGAATCAGATTGCCAGTACGGTTGTTTGGGCCATGGCGATTGTTACGACGCCTGCGATTTTGATGCGATCGATCTTCGCGCCGGGTTGGGCGTGCCGTTAATTATTGATGAAAAATGTGTGGCTTGCGGCGCCTGCGTGGAAGCTTGCCCGAGGGACTTAATTGAATTGCGCAAGAAATTTCCGAAATACAGAAAAGTGGTTGTTGCTTGCCGGAATCAGGACAAAGGCGGTGTGGCACGAAAAGCCTGCAGCGTTGCTTGTATCGGTTGCAGCAAATGTGAGAAAGAATGTAAATTCGATGCCATTACCATAGAAAATAATCTGGCCTTCATCGATTCCGATAAATGCAAATTGTGCCGGAAATGTGTTCCGGTATGTCCTACAAACGCCATTCAGGAACTAAATTTTCCACCCCGGAAAATCGTCAAAGAAGAAAAAGAAGAGTGTAGTACAGCTAATTCATAAAGAATGTTGAAAACGTTCAGTCAAGGTGGAGTACATCCTCCTGAAAATAAATTTTCAGCGGGTAGTTCAATAGAAGTATTGCCCGTTCCCAAATCTGTTTTTATCCCTGTTGCCCAGCATATAGGCGCTCCTGCAACACCGGTAGTCAAACGTGGCGACATCGTTAAAGTTGGGCAAATAATTGCCAAAAGCAGCAGTTTTGTTTCAACAAATATTCACTCATCGGTTTCGGGAAAAATTAAAAAAGTTGATTTTTCAGTCGATAGTTCAGGATATTCAAAACAGGGAATTTTTATTGATGTCGACGGCGACGAATGGTTGGAAAATATCGATCGTTCAGAAGCTCTCGTAACGGATTTTAATCTTGAAAGCCAGGAAATCATTGATAAGATCCAGGAAAATGGAATTGTAGGATTGGGGGGAGCCACTTTCCCTACGCATGTAAAACTTGTACCGCCAAAAGGCATGAAGGCCGAAGTTCTGTTGATAAATGGCGTGGAATGCGAACCTTACTTAACTTCGGATCATCGGCTGATGCTGGAAAAAGCCGATGAAATTATTATTGGCGCAAGGCTGCTAATGAAAGCGCTGAAAGTTGAAAAAGCTGTCATCGGCATCGAAAATAATAAACCCGACGCCATTCAGTTACTTTCTGAAAAAGTGAAAAATTACCCCGGAATCAGCGTCGAAGCATTACAAGTGAAATATCCCCAGGGTGGTGAAAAACAATTAATTAAAGCAGTCACCGGAAAAGAAGTTCCTTCGGGGGGATTGCCAATTGCGGTTGGCGCCGTTGTGAGCAATGTGGGTACTGCTTTTGCAGTTTACGAAGCGATTCAAAAAAACAAACCGCTGTTTGAACGAATTGTAACTGTAACTGGCGAACGCATAAAAAAACCTTCCAATTTTAAAGTAAGGATTGGCACCTCAACAACAGAATTAATTGAAGCTGCAGGAGGAATGCCCGAAGATACCGGTAAAATTATTAGCGGCGGACCGATGATGGGACGCGCCGTTCAATCGGCTGAAGTCCCGGTTACCAAAGGAACATCGGGAATTCTTCTGATGCCTTCGGATAAATCGAAGCGTGGCAAGGCTTTGAGTTGTATCCGTTGTTCACGTTGCGTATCGGTTTGCCCAATGGGACTGGAACCTTACCTGCTCAAAAAAATGTCGGAAAAACAAATTTTCGAAAGGGCCGAAACAGAGCGGATAATGGACTGTATTGAATGCGGTTCCTGCAGCTACACATGTCCTTCATTTTTGCCGTTGCTCGATTATATCCGGTTGGGGAAAGGTAAAGTCGGACAAATGATCCGGTCCAGAAAAAAATAATCATGTATTCATCATTCAATAATTTGAATTTAATCAATAAACGTAAATCTGGGGATGAGTAATTTATTAACTGTTTCGCCTTCACCGCATGTGCATTCCGCCGATACAACCCGAAAAATAATGTACCGCGTGGTTTATGCCATGATTCCGGTTTTATTGTGGTCGGTCTTTGTTTTTGGTCTCGATGCACTTCGGGTGACCTTTATAGCCGTCGCAGCCTGTCTGGCATTCGAATATCTCATACAAAAATATTTCATGAAAATTGAACCCTCGGTAACGGATGGTTCGGCGCTGGTAACCGGAATATTGCTTGCTTTCAATGTACCTTCCAACATCCCCTGGTGGATAATTATTGTTGGTGCGCTGGCTGCCATTGGAATCGGGAAATTATCTTTCGGTGGTTTGGGAACAAACATATTTAATCCGGCATTGGTGGGGCGTGTTTTCCTTTTGATTTCATTCCCGGTGCACATGACCAGTTGGCCGGTAAATCATCAGAGCGGAATTGACGGGGTAACTTCAGCTACACCACTCGGGATTATTAAGGAAGGAATTACTAACGGCGCTTCAATTGCTGAAATTTCGCAAAAATTGCCGAAAATCGGCGATATGCTGGTGGGGAACATTGGCGGTTCTCTCGGAGAAATTTCAGCGTTATTGTTAATTATCGGTGGGTTATATCTGCTGTACAAAAAAGTGATTACCTGGCATATTCCGGTTTCAATTATCGGTACAGTAGCATTGATTGCTGCCATTTTCTGGCTGACCGATCCGCAAAGCTACGTCAATCCGGTATATCACATTTTAAGCGGGGGCTTGATGCTTGGCGCCATTTTTATGGCTACCGACATGGTATCGTCGCCAATGACTGCAAAAGGACAATTGATTTACGGAGTCGGAATCGGCGTGATTACTATTTTCATCCGGTTGTTCGGTGCATATCCCGAGGGAATTTCTTTCGCGATTTTAATCATGAATGCGTTTACTCCGCTCATTAACACCTACGTAAAACCTAAACGATTTGGGAGGAATTAACAATGGCAAAACGTGAGTCGACATTCAAAAATATGGTGATTACCCTTTTCCTGGTAACTTTTATTGCAGCAGGAACATTGGGTTTCGTTTACGATTTGACAAAAGAAAAAATTGAAGAAGCAAAGCTGAAAGCCCAAAACGAAGCCATTCAGAAAGTGCTTCCCGAATACGATACTCTCGGCCAGTCATTCAAGGTGCCGGCAGAAGGCGGCGTCGACAGTCTCGAATTCTTTCCGGCTCTTAGAAATGGCGAGCCGGTGGGAGTGGCGGTTAAAACTTTTACAAAAAAAGGGTTCAGCGGATTTATATCCGTGATGGCAGGAATAGACAACTTCGGAAATTTTACCGGTTATGAAGTGTTGGAACATGCAGAAACTCCGGGGCTGGGTTCGAAAATGGTGACATGGTTTAAAAATCCGGAGAAACCAAACCAGAACGTCATCGGGAAAAATCCGGGAACAGTAAAATTTAAGGTCTCGAAAGACGGTGGCGATATTGACGCGATTACGGCATCTACTATTTCATCACGCGCATTTTTAGATGCATTGCTGAGGGCGTGGAATGCATACGAAAAAAATAAAGGCGAAACTTCTGCAACTGCAGAAAATTAAAACAAAGAATATGAACCAGTGGAGTAATTTTACAAAAGGATTTTTAAAAGAGAACCCGGTGTTTGTCTTGCTTCTCGGAATGTGCCCCACACTTGGGGTAACATCATCGGCAATAAACGGGCTGGGGATGGGATTGGCCACAACCTTTGTACTGGTAATGTCAAACATTGTTGTGTCGCTGGTGAAAAGCCAGATACCTGACAAAGTTCGTATTCCGAGTTTTATTGTAATCATTGCAGCGTTTGTTACTGTTGTACAGCTTACCATGCAGGCTTACGTTCCTGCGTTATACAAAAGCCTCGGTATTTTTATTCCTCTTATTGTGGTAAACTGCATTGTTTTGGGAAGGGCAGAAGCTTTTGCCTCAAAAAATAAACTTGTTTCTTCAGCTATCGACGGACTTGGAATCGGACTGGGATTCTCATTTGCGCTCGTATTGCTTGGCAGTATCCGCGAAATACTCGGCAGTGGCAAGATATTTAATATTTCTTTATATTCAGAGAATTACGTAACGCTTCTTTTTGTATTGGCGCCCGGAGCTTTTATTGTTTTGGGTTATTTAATCGCGATCATTAACCGGATTAGAAAAAATTAGGAGGATAAACCATGGATTATTTTGTGATAATTATTGCAGCCATTCTGGTAAATAATATTGTATTAATGCAGTTTCTTGGAATCTGCCCGTTTTTGGGCGTTTCCAAACGAATATCCACTGCGGTTGGAATGGCTGGTGCAGTAGCATTTGTAATGGTTTTGGCGACTATCGTAACTTATCTGATACAGCATTTCATCCTCGAGAAATTCGGTTTGGCATTTTTGCAAACAATTGCTTTTATTCTGGTAATTGCCTCCCTTGTTCAGTTGGTGGAAATTATCCTTAAAAAAGTAAGTCCTTCGCTGTACCAGGCGCTGGGGATTTTTCTTCCGTTAATAACAACCAACTGTGCAATATTGGGTGTGGCTATCCTAACCGTTCAGAAGGAATTTAACCTGGTTGGGGGCGCTGTTTACGCAGTGTCAAATGCCATTGGTTTTGGCCTGGCGCTGGTGCTTTTTGCCGGAATCCGCGAACACCTCGATTTGCAGGATGTTCCCAAAGGCCTGAAAGGAACCCCAATCGCTTTAATTACCGCAGGCATTCTGGCCATGGCATTTATGGGATTTTCAGGATTGGTGTAGTCAGTTTATTTGTTTCCACCGGTGAAACGGGCAAAGGTTTCGTAACAAAATTTCAAGTACCGCCTGTTTTTGAATTGTCCAAACCCCCGGGTTTTATCGCAACCGGAATAGTTGTTGATTTTTTGATTTAATTTATCTGGCAATTATTATCTTTATCACAAAATCAACATGAAAATGGAAAAAATATATTTAACAATTCTTTTGCTGATTGCAGTTTCATTGGGTATTTCTGCCCAGATAAACTACGAAGTGAGGTTGCCGTCCGATTTTTATGTCTACAATTCCTATCAGGTCAATAAATGGAAGGACCCGGTCACTTCCGCCGAAATTCAGGGTTCTCCGTTTCTGAACGATGAATTTATTCAAGGTTCAGTTTATACTAAGCAGAAAATGAAGTATGTGGATTTGCCATTGAGGTATAACATTTATAACGATCAGATAGAATTTAAATCCGATAAGGGAGAAATTCAGGCAATTGCGGTACCGGACGTAGTAGAAAAAATTGAATACGGTAATTATATCTTGGTGTATCTTCCTTATGCAGTTGGGAAAAAGGTTGAAAAAGGATTTTTCATCGTTAAGGAAAATGGTGATGCGACTTTATTGGAAAAACCGGTTGTGGTTTTTGAAGCGGCAACAGAACCTGCGGCATACAAAGAAGCTGAGCCGCCAAAATTCAACAGGAGGTCTGATGAATATTACATCCGGGTTGGCAATGAACCTGCGCAGATACTGCATTCCCGCAAAGATGTTCCCAAAATCTTCCCGGATCATTCGAAAGAAGTGGAAAGATTTATAAAAGAAAACAAAGTAAAACCAGACGATCCCGAAACTCTTTCCGGCCTTGTGAAATATTACAATTCGCTTTAAACGGTTGTAAACTAAACTTTCTCCATGCCAATTGAATAGGTTTGGGTTACGCCGGCAGTTCCTGCTTTCCGGATTGCCTGAACCCGGTTTCAGCCCACCGTCAAACATTTTCAACCGGTGCATCGAACGTATGCAATTCTCCGGGAAAGGTGATGCTCACCTTTTACATTCCTTTTGTAGTAAATTTCTGAGAAACTAAAAAATAATTTCAGGACGTATGCAACATTGAAAAACAGCAGGCGTCATTGAAACAGATTGTAAAAACATTGAAAACACTTTATAAAAATATTCATCAGGAGGTTATTGACCGGTGTATGAAAGGAGATGAGAAAGCTCAGTTCCAGTTGTACAAGGTTTATTACAAGGCCATGTACAGTGTCAGTCTGCGAATTTTGAACAATGAAGTGGAAGCGGAAGATGTAATGCAGGAAGCTTTTTTAAAAGCCTTTCGGAAAATAAAAACCTACAAAGGCGAAGTAAGCTTCGGGGCATGGTTAAAAAAAATAGTCGTCAATCGTTCTTTGGATTATTTAAAAAAGAGAAAGGTTCATTTTGAAGAGGTAAACGAACGGACAACCCAGATTCCGGAGTTCCAGGTGGAAGCAAAGGAAGTGGATGTGCAGGCAATAAAAGACGCCATTCAAAGTCTGCCCGACGGTTACCGGGTGGTACTCAGCCTCTATTTAATAGAAGGTTACGACCACGAAGAGATCAGCCAGATACTCGGAATAAGTAATTCAGCATCGAGAACACAGCTGTTGAGGGCTAAAAATAAATTAAGAGAACTTTTAAAAGGAAAAGAAATTTTTTCATTCAACTAGCAATTATGAAAAATCAAGATTACATAGAAAAACTGATAGCGGAAAACCTGAAGGAGTTAAACGATAACGAACCCAGGGAAGGTCATTTCAGCCGTTTCGAAGAGAAGGTGAAAAAACAAAACAGCAGAAAGAAAATCATTTCACTAAATATGGTACTGAAAGTAGCGGCAGTGGTGGTTTTTGTCCTGCTGGTTTCAAACCAGGCATATATTTATTATTCATCGGATAATCAAACTTCCATTTTTTCGGCTTTTGGCAATAAAACCGAAGAGATGACCCTGGCATCGGTATCGCCTGAATACGAAGAAGTTGAATTCTACTATCACAACGCAATTTCCGTCGGGTTAAACCAGTGGAATACAATGGTGAAAGAAGGGGTAATTTCGGAAGATGAACAAAAGATGATGAATAATGAACTGAATGATTTTGAGAATGTATATAAAAAACTTCAGCAGGATTTGACCTCGAACCCAAACGACGAACGCGTAATAAATGCCATGCTCGAATATTATCAGACTAAGCTTAGTGTTATTAATATGATTGTAAACAAATTGGAAGAAGTTAAACAAAAAAGCAAAGAAAATCATGAAATCGAAATGTAATTTAATTGCAGCGTTTTTTGTTTTTGTTATTGTAATTGTTCCGCGGGGGGTAATTGCCGAAGAAAAAACAAAAGAATACCACGAATCGTGGGCTGCAGGCAGCGTGCAAACGCTCGAAATAAACAATAAATTCGGCGAAGTAAAAATTAACAACAGCAATACCGGTGAAGTTACCATTGATGTGGTGGTAACTGTGGAAGCTGCCAACGAAGCCCGCGCCAATGAGTTGCTCGGCCAAATTAATGTCAGTTTTGGCAAATCGGGCGGCAGGGTGAAGGCAGAAACAAATATTGCGGATGATTTTAAAAGCCGCCAGAAATTCAGCATCGACTATGAGGTAAATATCCCCTCCGATAAGAATCTTGATGTTGCGAATAAATACGGAAATACAATTGTTGGTGAATTGAACGCCAGTGGCAATTTCGATATAAAATACGGCAATTTTACAGCCGGCGAATTGAACGCGCCTGAAAGCGGAAATATGAAGGTTAACCTTGAATATGGAAAAGGCGACATAAGTATGGCCAGTGATATTGAACTCATTGTAAAATATTCCACCATGAATTTTGGCGATATCGACGACCTGGCCATGGATTCAAAATATACCGTGATTAATATTTCAGATGCGAGCGCTGTTTCAGGCGATTCAAAATACGATACCTTTAATTTCGATAAAGTTGAATCGGTTACGGCAACTTCAAAGTACAGTCATTTTAAAATCGGCGAATTATCAAAGAGCCTTAGAATTGACGCAGGTTATGGCGGTATTAAAGTAGGCAAAATTGATTCCGGGTTCGAATCGGTTGACATTACCAACAGTTACGGACAAGTTTCGCTCGGGCTGGAAAGCGCCAACTACTCGCTCGATGCCGAATGCGACTACTGCGGAATTTCGTACCCTGATGATAAATTCGAAGGCAACCGGATGAGCGAAAACACATCGAAAGTTGTAAAAGGGAAAGTTGGTTCCGGAGTTGGCGGAAACGTAGTTGTAAAAAGCCGGTACGGTGAAATAAAACTCGGTGATTAAAAGAAATTTTTCAAAAACAGGAAACCGCGGGTTTTTAAGGCCTGCGGTTTTTTATTGTCGCAAAATACCCAAGCTTATACAAATCAAATAAAAATAAACCTGGTTTTTTGCCGGTCAGGTTTTTTTCGATGGTTCCGCTAAATTTTCTGTAAAAATACGAAAGGTAAGAATCAGGTAAAATACGTGTTAACTGCCGGTACTTGTTTAGCAGTGTAACCTGCGAAATAAATTGTTCGTCGCTTATTTTTAGTTGTTCCGAAATCAGATGAAGGTTTTCGATGGCCCTTTTCGTTTTTTCCAGGAAAAGCCTGGAATTTTCAAGCCCGGTATGTTCCACCGGATTATCGATGTGAATGATTTTGATGCCACTGTTAAATAAATCGTAACCCAGCAACGTATCTTCATGGCCATATCCTTTTAAGTCTTCCCGGAAATGAATTTTTTCGAATAAACTCTTTTTTATCAGAAAATTATTCGAGGTGATGATAAAACCTTTCGCCCTGTTTTTTTGCTGTGCAGGAATGGCTTCGCGATGCGTTCCGTACGTCCACCGCAGCATTTTTTTCGGATCTTCGGGTTTTTTCCGGCTGTACGAAGTGCCGCCGCAAACAACGTCTCCTACTGCAGTGTAACGCAAGAAATTCGAGATGTAGTTTGGCGAAATCAACTTTGAATCCGCATCGATGAAGAGCAAATACTCATATTCTGAGTCGAAACCCATTTTATTGCGAATGGCGGATCGCCCCAGATTTTTTGGGTTTTCTTTATAAACAACATGAGGCAATTTGGCCGCTTTTCTGTTTTGCATTTTTACAGCCTTTTTCGAGCCGTCATCGTAAATTCTTATTTCATAGGCAATATTCAGTTTTTTCGCCTGTTTTGTAATTTGTGTTGTTAATTTATAAATCCGAATATTGTATACAGGGATATTGATTGATAACATGCGTGTAATTTTGAAATCGGCTTAATTTACACAAAGTATCCGAATTAACCGGTTACAATGTATATTTGGATTTAAACTTTAATTTTGTGAAAAATTTTTGAAAAAGGAACCATGAAGTTTTTAAATTATATGTTGCCTCTGCTGCTGTTTTTTTCAAACCAGGTAATGGGGCAACATTACCGGATTGAAGTAAGCCTGCCGTCTGCTGCCGGCAAAGATGTTTTATTGGCAAATCATTACGTGGGAAATATTTATGCCAAAGATACCATTCGGTTGGATGAGGGCGGTCATGGCATTTTTGCCGCTGATTCGCTGTTGCCGCAAGGCATGTATAAAATTTTTCTCGACGAGGAAAACAACTTCGATTTGCTTGTGGGAAACGACCAGGAATTTTCCGTCTCCAATTCCGGTTTTTCCGTAGAAAACCTGAAAGTGGAAGGTGCAAAAGAAACCGAAGCATTTGTCGATTACGTCATCTTTTTACGAAATCTTCAGAAAAGGGGCGCTGAGGTAAATGAAAAACTGAAAACAGCAACCGGTCCGGAAAAAGAGACATTAAAAGCTGAAATGGATGGATTTACCGAACAACTTCATAATGAATGGGACCAGATTAACAACGAGTATCCGGGTTCATTTGTGGCAAAATTTGTAAAAGCCAATTATGTTCCTGCCCTTGATGTTTCGACTCTTCCCGAAGAAGTACAGAATAACGATTCGCTGTTGCTGAGGGCGCGTTTTTATTATCAGCGCGAGCATTTTTGGGATAATTTTGATTACACCGACGAGCGCTTTTTATATACACCGTTTTTCAAACCGAAACTTGAAACCTGGTTTACCAAAGTTCTGTATCAGAATTACGATTCGGTAAAAACGTATGTAATTAATTTTATTGAAGAAGTTCGTCCGCACCCGGCCATTTTCAGGTTTGCAACGTCGTGGTTTCTGAACAGCAGCATCAACAGTAATATTATGGGAATGGACGCGCTGTTTGTCGATTTGGCGCGAAAATATTATCTCTCGGGCGAAGCAAGCTGGACTAATGAAGAATCAATGGAAAAAATCAGGGAAAATGTGCTTTTTATCGAAAATAACCTGATTGGGAAACAAGCGCCCGATCTAACGCTCGAAGGGGTCGACGGTGAATATTTCAACCTTTATCAGATTGATGAGCCGGTAACCGTGGTTCTGATTTTTGAACCCGGATGTTCGCACTGCAAGGTTTTTGTCCCTGAATTCCATTCGGAAGTGTATGAAAAATACAGAGATAAAGGACTGGCAGTTTATGCGATTTATTCCATGGACAATAAAGAGGAATGGGTTGAATTTTTGACAAAACACAACCTTTACGACTGGATAAACGTGTGGGACAAAGACGACGTTTCAAGGTTTAAAATCCTTTATGATGCCCGCAAAACGCCGGGTGTTTATGTTCTCGACAAAAACAAAAAAATAGTTGCCAAAAAAATGACAGTGGAACAGCTAAAGAATTTTATGGAACACGAACTGGATTAAGTTTCGTCCGTTTGGTTTGTGAAAGTACATTTTCTGCGCTTGTCAGCGCCTGTTCAAACGAATCATAGATATTTTTCGTTCCTGTTATTTGGTCGATTTCGTTTTTATAAAGATCCTTTTTAATATTTTCGTTTACGCCCGATAAAAAAACCAGGGTTCCTGATTCTGTTAAAATCCGGAGCGTTTCCTTCAGGTTTCGTATTCCGGTGATATCCACGAACGGCACATGGCGCATTCTAATAATGATAATTTTCTTTTTGGAACCGATTGATTTAAGCACTTCGCAATATTGCTTTGCTGATGCAAAAAACAAGGGCCCGCTGATTTCGTAAATTCCGATATTTTCATTCACCTTCGAATAATCTTCAATAACATCCGAATCAATTCTTGTCAGGAATGGATTTTCCGAGATCAGCCATTCTTTTCATAAACAACAGGGCCGAAAGTACCACACCAACTTCGATAGCCACAGTTAAGTCGACAAGTACGGTGAGGAAAAATGTGCTAAGCAACACCAAAACATCGAACACGGAGCCTTTTAATACGGAACGAAAACTTCTCCATTCGCTCATGTTGTAGGCAACAACCATAAGAATGCCAGCCAGAGTGGACATCGGAATCAGTTTTACCCAACGACCAAAAAACAGCATGATCAGCAGAAGTGTGACAGAATGAATAATACCGGCGACAGGTGTTTTTCCGCCGTTTTTCACGTTGGTAGCGGTTCGCGCAATTGCCCCTGTGGCAGGAATCCCACCAAAGAACGGAGCCGCGATGTTGGCAATTCCCTGTGCAATCAATTCGGTATTGGAGCGGTGGTTACCTCCAATCATACCGTCTGCTACAACCGCAGACAGAAGCGATTCTATTGCGCCCAGCAACGCAATTGTTAATGCCGGTTGCAGGTAATAAGCCAGATTGGTCCACTCTATTTCAGGCATTCCAATTTTTAACGATCCTGCAATATTTCCAAAAAAAGTTTCGATGGTATGCACCGGTAAATGAAACCCCTGAACTGCAACTGTTCCCAGCACCAGTGCGATTACCGAGCCGGGAATCCTGGGAATAAACCGTTTGGTGAAAACAACAATAAGAATGGTTACACCCGTTAAAAGCACCGCAAATAGATTGACATCGGGTATTTGGGAAAGGTAAACACCCCATTTTGCAATAAATCCGGGTGGTAATTTATCAACATTCAATCCCAGGGCATCTTTTACCTGCGTGGTGAAAATAACTACTGCAATGCCGCTTGTAAAACCTACAATCAACGGATGAGGGAAATATTTGAGCAACGTGCCCAGTTTCAGCAAACCAAAAATTACCAGGATAATTCCTGCAAGAATTGTGGATACCAGTAAACCGTTTAAGCCATATTCCGACAGGATGCTGTAAATAATAATGATAAACGCGCCGGTTGGCCCGGCAATTTGCACGCGGCTTCCTCCAAGCAGCGACACCAAAAATCCTGCAATAATCGCTGTTGCCAGTCCTTTTTCGGGTGAAACTCCTGAGGCTACCGCAAATGCCACGGCCAGCGGAAGTGCAACTATTCCCACAACCAATCCGGCCATTGCATCGGTTGCAAACTGCCTGGCTGTGTAATTCTCTTTTATAACAGTAAGAAATTTCGGCTTAAATAATTTGTCCATCATGTTCTGTTGAAAAAACGTGCAAATGTAACGGCTGGAATGATCCAAATTCTAAAAAGGTGAAAATTATTTTTAATATGTACTTTAAGTTAAGTCAGGCATACAAAAGGCGGATTATGGCAAACAAGAGCTGTCTGTTGTTGTTAAAATACCTGGTTCATTTTCTTGTATTGCAACGTTAAATGCAGGATATTTTTTCCGAAAGTTTATTTGTATCTTTTAAAAATGAAACTGAAATTTCGAAAATGGCTGAATTTTTAACAAAAACCGATGTGCGAGATGCGCAAAAATTATGGGGTGAAGGAATCATTGAAATTGGTGAAGCTTATACCAAAAAGAAAGATTATAAAAGCCTAACAGAGCAATTTATCCACCGGCATTACGGCTATCAGGAAGGACTCGTTCTTTTCAAGCCGACACTTGCTTCCAAAGAGCAATTTCGTGATAACTTTGAAAAAGCGCTTTCCTATTTCATTGCCGGGAATCCCGATTTTCCGGAAGACCAGGGTTTTGCATTACGTCCCTGGACAGAAGTGAAATTCCGCAATGCCGGAATCATTCTGATAAAGAACCATGCTGTGGCAATGGGAAATTATTATTTCACCGATCCCACCGGATATAAAGTTAAAGTGGAGTATACGTTTGGTTATTTCAAAAATTCCGAAGGAATTATCAAAATCCATTTGCACCATTCATCGCTGCCGTATTCAAATGATTAGCCGTGAACCGGATAAATCAGAAAGCGGGAATTTACGAACCGCGCTCTTGTTATCGGTTTAACCAATGAAAGTTTAAAAACTTGAAATGCCACAGAATTGAATTCGATACAACCGGTTTTTAATCGGATATATTCACCAAAATTCCAAAAAAATGAAAAAGCTAAACTTAACAATTCTCTCCCTGATTTTCATTTCAACTGCCTGGTGCCAGACCGCATCTGAACTGGCGAAAGGCGTTAATTTCATCGAAACGGATACATACACCGAACAGGAAAATCTGGAACTGTTGAAGTTGTATGAAAACCTTCGCGTTGCCGATGTTTCAGACGGAATGGATATGGCAGGTTTACCAAACACCGGTTTGGTTGATCCGGCCATTCACCCGGATTGGGTGGATCGGAGCGATCTTTCGCACATTATTCGCGGGATTGCAGTTACCGCCCGCTATGTTCCCACACAACGTGTTGACCGGCCTGAACCTGGACAGGATTTTTCAGAATGGGAAGGTCATTTTTACGGAACTTATTCCAGCGAAGCATTTACTGATGTTATCCAAAAAGGTTCGGTTGTGGTTATCGACGACGTGGAAGATAAAGATATTGGTTCAATTGGCTCAAATAACATTATGGGATGGGTACGGGCAGGTGCAGTTGGCGTGGTAACTGATGCCGGCTCACGTGATACCGACGAGGTGGCCATTGAAAAAGTTCCTTTGTACCTGCGGAAAAAAGGCCGTGGAATCCGCCCGGGCAGAAATGAACTGGAGTCGGTGAACCGGCCGGTGGTTATTGGCGGAGTTCTTGTGCGGCCGGGGGATGTTGTAGTTGCCGATGGCGACGGTGTTGTTGTGGTTCCACGGAAAGTAGCGCACGACGTAGCACTGAATGCCCAAAAGGTATTGGAAAAAGATAAAGCCGCACGTCGTAACCTGTATAAAAGTTTGGGCCTGCCAATGGATAAAACGGTAGAATAGGTTCTCGCAGGTCAGTCCTGTCAAAAGGATTTCGTTTGTCGCCTGATGAACGGAATTTTTTTTAAGCATTTTTTACTGGCCGAAAAAATAAGCAGTTCGAACATTTCCTTTTTGCGGCATGTTAAGTTGGGAAAACACGGATGTTATGACCAACCCTGTAAACAACAAAAAAAGTATTGGACGCAACGCCAAAAGTCCGAAAGAAATTCCCAAAAAAGGCTGGAAGCAAATCCTGTTGCGCGTAAAAGATGAAATCAAAAACGACAACGTTTCCATTGTTGCCGCCGGTGTTGCCTTCTATTTTTTCCTGGCTTTATTTCCTGCCATTGCCGCCGTTGTTTCCATTTACGGACTTGTTGTAACGCCGGCACAGGTTGAGCAGCAAATGACCGAAATGGCAAATGCACTTCCCGCAGAAGCCTATCAGTTGGTGTCGGATATTTTACATCGTGTAGCAGGGAAATCGGGCGAAACACTTGGCTGGAGTTTGATTGTTAGCATTTTGCTCAGTCTTTGGAGTTCAAATAAAGCCACTTCGGCAGTTTTCGAAGGAGTTAACATTGCCTACAATGAATCAGACGATCGCGGTTTTATCAGGAAAAAGGCGCTGACACTGGCTTTTACGCTCGGCGGAATTCTCACCGGAATTATAAGCGCTGCTTTTGTTGTTGGTTTTCCGGCTGTAATCGATAAGCTGAATTTGCCGGGAACCCTGCAGGCACTGTTGGCTTTTGCCCGCTGGATAGTTCTTGCCATAATTATTTACCTTGTGATAGCTGTTACATACAAGTTTGCGCCGCACCGCGCCAGTCCTAAATTTTTATGGATTAATCCGGGTGCAATATCAGCCACGGTTCTTTGGCTCGGAGGTTCATTGTTATTCACTTATTATGTTAATAATTTCGGAAGTTACGACAAAGCTTACGGAAGCATTGCCGCCGTTGTTATTTTATTGCTTTGGTTTTACCTGACCGGTTTTATCATCATTCTGGGTGCTGAAATTAATTCAGAAATCGAACACCAGACACATGCAGATACCACTGCCGGACCGGATAAACCACCGGGGAAGCGTGGCGCCTATTATGCTGACAGGGTTGCAGATGGTTATGAGTGAGAGGAATTTTGAAAGCGCCATTTGAATTGGAACATGACTTTTTTCACCTGAAAAGGTTTGATGATAACAGGAGGAATTGAAAAAATGAAAAAAGATAAAAAGAAGTATGAAGCAAAACAAGGGCACGATGCCGGTAATCCGCTAAAAATACCCAAAGAAGGCTGGAAACAAATAGCGTTTCGGGTTAAGGATGAAATTCGAATGGATAATGTAACGATTGTTTCCGCCGGTGTGGCATTTTATTTTTTTCTGGCTTTTATTCCTGCAATTGCTGCAATTGTTTCCATTTACGGATTAGTGGTTAATCCGGAGCAGGCAGAGCAGCAAATGAAACATCTGGTAGATTCGTTGCCCCGCGAAACATATCAGTTAATTTCATCGGTGCTTAGCCAGGCCGCAGCCCAAACCGGTACAACCTTGAGCTGGAGTTTGATTTTTAGCATTCTAATTAGTCTATGGAGTTCGAACCGGGCAACTACTGCAGTTTTCGAAGTACTGAATATCGCATATGATGAAAAGGAAAACCGCAGCATCCTGAAAAGAAAAGCCCTTACGTTATTGTTTACAGTTACCGGAATAATAATTGGAATTTTGAGCATTGTGTTTATTATCGGTTATCCGGCGATTATAAATAATTTTGATTTGCCTGAGATACTGAAGTCTGCATTGGCATATATTCGCTGGCTGGTTCTTGCTGCAATCCTGTTTTTCGTTTTGGCCGTAACATATAAAGTTGCCCCATTCCGGAGCAGTCCAAAATTTCGCTGGATTGCTCCCGGTGCACTGATAGCCACAATACTCTGGATTGGAGGTTCCATGTTATTTGCTGTTTATATAAAAAATTTCGGAAACTTCGACAGAACATACGGAAGTATTGCCGCCGTTATTATTTTAATGCTTTGGTTTTATCTTTCAGGTTTTATTATTATCATGGGAGCTGAAATTAATTCAGAAATCGAACATCAAACCTACGTAGACACAACAGTAGGTCCCGATAAACCAATGGGTGAACGCGGGGCATATCACGCCGATCATTCGACCGGGGAAAATAAGATTTTCTAAAACAAAAGCGATTATCCCAACACTACATAGCCAGTCGGTTCAGTGTTTTTAACAGTTCGTAAATCTCATGAAATTCCAGTATGGAATTGCCGGATTTAAGTTGCCAAAATTTGTTATTCGCCACAACATGAAAATCCGGTTCCGCTTCCACTACAATTTGATAGCCGGCACGGTTCAGGGCGCGCAATGTCCAGACCAGCGGTAATCCTTCTCCTTCCACTTTCACTTTGGCCCGAAAATCTTTCCTGAAATAATATTCACCTTCCTGTTCATCGAACCCGATATGTTCATTTTTGAACAACAAACCAAGCCAGCCTTTCAGCACAGCATCTTCAGGGGCGCCTTCAAAATTTCCTGTTTCAGTAACAATCCACAATTTATCTACTTCGCGCAATGCGATATTTAAATCGTGCGACGAAAGAATAATTGTTTTCTGCTTTTCCCGCGCCAGCACCTGCAGCAGGTGAAAAATTTCATATTTGTTGCTCACGTCCAGAAATGCCGTGGGTTCATCGAGAACAATTACCGGTGTATCCTGTGCCAGAGCCCTTGCAATCATTGCCCGCTGCCGCTCTCCGTCGCTGATTTGTGTGATTGGCCGCGAATTTAGCTTTTTCAATCCCACTTTTTCAATGGATTCATTTACAGCTTTTCTATCTTTTTTCGAAAGCACCCCAATCCAGTTGGTATATGGAAACCGGCCGTATGCCACCAAATCAAAAACCGTCATATTCGGCACTCTTACATTTTCGGTGGAAACAAAACTCATAATTTGTGCGATTCCTTTTGCATTAAACTGCTGCAATGGTTTTCCTTTGATTTTTACTTTTCCGGAAAAATAGGGTTGAAATCCAGCCATCGTTCTCAAAATCGTACTTTTTCCAATTCCGTTACATCCTATCAACGCCACCATTTCGCCCGTTGAAGCTGAAAAATTTATGTTTTTGAGGATTTCCAAAGGTTCGCCTCCCGGTTGCTGATAGCCCACCGTAAGGTTCTGAAGCTCGATATTGAATTTTTTTTCCTTCATTATGAAACTGATGCGAACCTTTTGTTTTTGATGATCATCCAAATGATTACGGGAATGCCGATGATGGCTGTAACTGAATTGATTGGCAGCGTTGTTTGCAACCCCGGCAATTGCGAAACAATGTCGCTGAGCAGCATGGTAATGCTTCCGGCCAAAACAACTGCCGGAACCAGAATTAAATGGTTTGAAGTGCGAAATATTACACGGCAAACATGAGGCACGGCAATTCCGATAAAACCAATGGGGCCGCAAAAAGCTGTGATTGTGCCGGCAAGTAAACTGGTGCTCAGAAATATTACCGCCCGGCTTCCTTTGATGGAGACGCCCAGCGACCGCGCGTAATTTTCGCCTAAAAGGAATGCATTCAGGTCTTTGATTTTCAAAAAAGCAAGAGCTGTTCCTGCTAACACGGCTGGAATTAAAACCGCGAGCTGCGACTGTGTTACACTGCCGAGGCTTCCCATCGTCCAGATAATGAATGCTTTTAACATCGATTCGTTGCTGAAATACTGGAGAATATTTACGATGGCTGCCACTGCGCTGGTAAACAAGATTCCCAGAATTAAAATAGTCATAATGTCGTTAACCCGCACGGAAACGTATAAAACCAGCAACATCACCAGAAAAGAACCTGCCCAGGCCACCAGGGCAAGCGACCACGCACCTGTTACCGTTACAATCCCAAGCGCCAGCGACGATGAAAATCCCAGAACGAACAGCGCCACTCCCAAACTTGCGCCCGCACTGATTCCCAATACATACGGGCCGGCCAGCGGATTTCTGAAAACGGTTTGCATTTGCAATCCGCTCAACGATAAGGCAGCGCCGGTAAAAATTGCCGTCAAAGCTTTTGGAAAGCGGAATTCGAGAAGAATGGTCCGGAAAGTCTCATTGCTGCCTGCGGAAGGAAACAGCGCCGGAAGTATTTGATTCAGGGGAATAACAACCGAACCTAAAAGTAAATCAGCTAAAAAAAGGATCAGCAGCATGATGCCTGCCAAAATAAAATAAAGGCGGACCGGCCGTGTGTTATGATCCTGTTGCTTTTTCATTTAATTTCCTGGTAATAATACATTTGTCCGTTGGTAAGTTGCGGATAGAAAATAGTGATTAAATCGTGTAAAACCAAATTTGGATGTACCGTGCCACTTTCCCAAAAATCGTTGCCGCCATGTTTGCTGAGCCCTTTTATGTTGTTGAAGACCTTGCCGCGTTTAAATACGCCAAAGTTTTCAAACCGCTGGTCAGTGGAAAGAATTTCGGGTTTTGAAGATAAATTTCCCATGTTAATCCAAACATCGGCTTTATTTCCCCAGGTCAGCGCCTGCTCAAATGAAACGACGTAACTTTCGTGCGATTGGTTTTTTTTGCCCAGGTAATCGCCGCCGGCATCTTCAATTAAATTTGCCATGTAAGAATTGGCTCCGGGAACCCACCACGAATCTTTGTAAGGCGATCCGACCAGCACTTTTGGATGATTAGTCTGGCCGGCAGCCAATTTTTTCAGTTTTCGATATTGTTGTTCAATTTCCGAAAAATATTTTTCGGCCTGGCTTTTCTTATCGAATAGCGCACCGATAAATTTTATCCATTCCGCTTTTCCCAATGGCGATTCTTCGAGGTATTCGGCAACCATAACAACAGGAATCCCCAATTCCTCCAGCTTTCGGACGTAACCGGTAACCTCGCTGCCAATTCCGTAAACCATAACCAGTTCCGGTTGCCGGGCCACAATCAGTTCGTAATTCAGATTTTGTCCGTAACCAACATCAACCACGTTTCCCTCCGACATTTCCTGCCTGATTTTTTCATTGGAAACATATTGTTTGCCGGAGATTCCGACCACAGCGCCGGTTTCGTCCAAAACATCCAAAAAAGCAAGGTGGGTTGTCGACATGCAAATTACCCGTTCAACCGGCGTACGAATAATTTTTCTCCCGGAAATCGAATCCGGTACCGGTTCATTTTTACCGACCAGGAAATATTCAACGGAAATATTTTGCGCTTTTTCCCAGGGATTAAAAACCGTAAGTTGTTGATAGTTATCAGTTTCTTCGATTCGAAAACCTTTTGCATAGTGATTGGACGTTCGCCTTTGGTTTTGCTGTTCATTTTTAGTGGAACAGCCAACCAAAAGCAGGATTTGAATCAATAACAGGGAATTGAGTCGTATAAACATTTTTACCACGGAACAAAAGAAATTTTCGTGCTTTTAGAACCTTTTTCTGTTTTCAACCGCACAAAATAAATCCCGGGAACATTTCCCGATAAATCAATCCGAACCTTTTTATCTTCCAGGTTCGAAAACTGAACCTCTACCTGTTGTCCGATCAGATTGAAAACTGCGATATTTTCCAGCTTTATATCGTGCGCCGATTCGAGTGTAAAATCAGATTGAACGGGATTCGGGTAGATCAGAATTTCCTCGGTATTATTTATCAGCGGGGAATCGGTTGCATTTTCATTGATGTTGCACAACAACAACTCCATCACGTTCGACATCGAATAATTATCGACGTTGGCGTTTTTAAAATTCTGCCAGGCGCCGTCCTGTTTAAAGAAGAAGTTGTTTTCTCTTTCAGGCGATCTCAGCGACTGGTACAAAACGAAGGAATCCAGCGGTTGCATGTTGCTTAATTCAAAACCGACGAAGAAGGTATCGGCCGGCATCAGTACCTTATTGAACCCAATCAGGTTCATCGCATCTTCAGCTAAATCTTTTATCCGGATATCATCGCTGTAAATCAATTTTTTCGGAACATTGCCGCCATTGTAAACTTTAACGGTAATTATGCTGTTCGTGCCATTCCCGTTGTTTTTTATTTTGCCCACACCCAGCGAAACGCCGGAAAGTTGTTCATTTCCTTCTACTGAAAACCGTTCGGTGAATTCGGTAATTCCAACGTTGTTTGTTCCACCCCAGTAGCCTTCAAACTCCCCGAAATTGGTAATGGGAACGTTGGAGTGAATATCCTGTTCATCAAGATTGGTAAAAGCGCCGCATAAATTTTCATCAGAATAAGGCCTTTTGCCGTCGATTTCCAGCGAACCGGTATTGAAGGGATCAAGCCAGCATTTGAGTTGTTTGGTAGAATCCGATTTAAAATTCCATGCCAAATCGAAGCGCGAAAAATAATCTTTAACCGGATTTGAACAGGTTGCCAAACCTCCGGTTAACGTACCAATCAGCCGGTCGTTATGATCGAAAAGCGGCCCTCCGGAAGATCCGTTTTCTGTTACGCCGCCTTCCCAGCGCAGAACTTTAAAGAACCCATTCGAAATGTAGTTGTTGTTAAAACCCGAAAACTGAGGCGGATCGTTGTCGTACGCAATTTTTTTTATGTCGCCCTGCGGATGATGGATACTGAATGTGGAATCAGGAATTTTACCCTGCCGGTCCCAGCCTGCGAAATACGGGTGATATTCCGGTGGCGGCACAAGCGTCATTTCCGCAAGCGCAAAATCAAGGCTGTCGAACTGGGCTTTCATTATTGCGCCGGAAACCGACTGCGAAGGATCGCCGTCGAGCGGAGCGCAGTAAGGGCTTTCGTAATTAAATGTGTAAACCGTTGTTTCAGCGTATTCCCATTTGTCGTAACAATGTGCAGCCGAAATGATGTAAGGCCTGTTATCTTCGGCAACATTATTAACTAACGTACCGGTACAAATTTCGCTGCCGTTAACAATCAGGCGGCAAACCGCATCTTTCACTTCCTTGTTTTTACCCACGTCGCAATTGACGTCAATGTTGCATTCTCCGGCGGTTTTGTTCAACGGTCTTCGTTCATCATATTTCAGAATGCCCAAAAAATCGTGGTTAACTTTTGCGATGATAAAATTATCAGCAGTTTTAAGTGGTTTGGGAACTTCATATTGAACGGTAATTTCATCGCCGGCAATCGGTGAAACGGCAAATTTCCCCGAAGGTTTGTTGTTGTATGAAGTGAAAGCCCCCAGCAGATGACTTTGATCATTGTTGTACAGAAATAGCCGGGCGCCTTGCGGCAGGTTAAAATTATGGAAGATGAGGTTGATTGACTTTGCTCCTTCCGACCTGATTTTTAATTTCCAAACCAGGTAACCATTGCCTGCATCCAGCCAGGTACCCGAATTTTCGGGTGTAAAATTCACCTCGAAAGCGTGTGCAAAATGAACCGGTTTCAATCGCGGTTCTGAGATGTCAGTCCTGGTATACTGCTGTACCAATTGTGTGTTATTTACCGGCGGCATTTCTTTAACTGGAATTCCCGCACTTTTTAATACATTTGTTTCCAATGGCTTACCTCCTTCCGAAATTTGACCAACCGTTACATTCACGGCAAAAATTAATCCGGTAAGGATGAAAAAAACACGGTGCATAAGTTTTTACATTTTTGCCAAAGTTAACATTTATAACCGGAGAACATTATCCTCTATTTTCAAATCCGCCCATCAATTTTTATTTCGTCTCAACTTTTAATTTGACTTTGGTGTTAATAGGTAAATAACTTACAGAGTCTTTTTAATTGAAGTCTAACCATTTAATGCTTACATTATGAAATTTAACAAAATTCTCCCCGGTGTATTTGTTATTGTACTGATTGCAATTTTTATGATCGGCACATCTGGTACCCAGGAACCTGAACTCACCAATCTGCAAATGCCGGATCATGTAAAATCGATTGTTGAAAATAAATGTTTCGGATGCCACAACACAGATTCGAAAAATGAAGACGCCAAAGAAAAACTCGATTTCAAAACCCTGAATGACCTCAACAACTTTAAAAAAGTTGGCAAATTAAGAGACATTGCCGATATTTTGGAAGAAGGTAAAATGCCGCCGAAAAAGTTTCTCGACATGCATCCGGAAAAAAAACTTACCAATGAAGAAACAGCCGCACTAACCGCTTGGGTAAATACAGAAGCGGGGAAAATTATTGGAAGTAACTAATCGCAAATTAGCGGAACGGTTGAAAACGATAGTTACAAAAAGTATACATGAAAAAAATCGTAATAATTTTTGCTGTTTTATTGATTGCCGTATTTGTTGTCGTTCAGTTTTTTCAACCCGAAAAAAATGAAGGCGAAGTAACTGCCGACCATTTGTTTAGTCAGGAGGATGTGCCGGAAAATATAAAAACAATGCTCCAAACATCCTGTCTCGACTGCCATTCAAACCAAACAAACTATTTATGGTATCATCGTGTTTCGCCTGTTTCGTGGTTGATTAGCGGTCACATCAGGGACGGAAAAGACGAACTGAACCTTTCGGAGTGGAGCAAAATGGATGTTTACGACAAATTGGAATCGCTGGAAGATATGTGCAAGGAAGTGGAACGCGGGAAAATGCCAATAAAGCCATATTTAAGAATGCACCCCAAAGCAAAGTTGAGCGAAGAACAAAAGAAAGAACTATGCGCCTGGTCTGAAAAGTTGAGCGAAAAACTGATGGAACAGGCCATGCAGTAGATTTTAAGCAGGATAATATTTCTCCTTTCATTTTTGTAACCCTAACTTTGAGCCCACTCCGAAAAGTCAAAAACCCCTAAATCCCCTAAAGGGGACTTTGAAGAGTTCATTGATTTTCAGCAAGTTCCCCTTTAGGAGTTAGGGGTAAAGAAGTTGAAAATCAATGAACACAGACTTTTCGGAGCAGACTCAATTTTGCAGGTGAACAACCACATAAGAACAATTCGCATGAAAGTTTTGGTAATGTATGTCGACAAATTCGCTTACGCTCCGGCACAAAAAAACCTGGAATCAACAGAAGAAATTACGGAAGGCGCCGTTTTCACCAATTCGGTTCTGGCTTTTATTCAGGTAGAGGAAAACGACGAGGAAAACGATGTGAAAAGCCGCGAAAAAAAACTGGTTAACCACCTGAAATGGGCGGCGAGAAAGAATGATTGTAAAAAAGTAATTCTGCATTCTTTTGCTCATCTTTCCGAATCAAAGGCATCGGTAGAATTTACAAAGGCGATTTTTGATGCTGCAGAAAAACGGTTGCAGAATGCCGGATTTGAGACCGCACAAACACCCTTTGGCTATTTTCTTGATTTGGAAATAAAAGCGCCGGGTTATTCGCTGGCGAGAATCTGGGCGGCGCTGTAACTATAATGTTTTCACCTGAATATTTTTAATTGCCGCCGTGGTAGTCCACGATGCAATTCCAAACGGCCGCGACAAACCAACTTCCGGACGGATAAAAATCCGGTGGCCGGCGAAGTTAAAATCAACTACTTTTTCCTGGTCAACCCAGGCTTCAATTTTTTCCGGTACAACCCGCAGCCGGATGTGGTACCAGGTATCTTTTTCAAATCGCATCAGCGTTTTGGTGCTGTTTTCCGAAGCATCTCTGTTGTCGATGGTGCTGAGACCGACTACCGGCCCTCCCCAGCCGCCTACAATTAATGAGCAAAAGGTGGTGTCCACCGGAAAAGTCAATCCACAGAAAAAGTCGTTGCCGGAGATTTTTTGTGCGTCGAGTTCTACTTCATAGTTCATCACCGGGAAATCGCCCGCCCAGGTAACGCCCGTAAGTCCGTCGCCCATTCCCAGCACAATTTCGTCACCCGAAACCTGCACCGGGCCCTGTGTTCCAAAGTTGGTAATTTCCCATTGATGCAGCGGCTTACCGTCTATCTCCATTGTTCCGTTCTCTATCGTATTTCCTGTACGCTCCTGTTTATCTGGTTTCGATGTGTTTCTGCAACCGGAAAATACCAGTGCCGGAATCAACGAAATCATCATTATCCAATAAATTATTTTCATTTTAAATAACTTTGTTTTTTTAGTTGCTTTTCAACAGACAATATAGTTTATATCTCATCAAAAATCAAGAAGTTAATGCTTTCCTGATCTTTGGTGTGAAAATGGTTCAAGGCAGCAGTCACAGAGGGTTAAAGGTTTTTTGTCAACATTCATCTCTAAAAGTTGTTATTTGATCCAGTATGAAGATGATTTGAATTCATTTTGAATAATGGTTCATTTCAGAGGTTTCAAAAAAGCAACAGACGGGAAACATGTTTTGAGAATAAGACGTTAAGTAAAAAAAGTGATTTAGGTTAATCGACTAATGCGATGAACAACGACTTAAAAACAAATCTGGATCAAATAACCAATTTAATCAGCGAATTAAAAAACGGGGAAATAAGCCCGGAAAGGACGGACGAAGTTATGCAATCGCTGGCATTGCTTACCCAAAGTTTAATGTCGGAGCAGCTAAAATTGCAGAAACTGCCGGATGTAAACGTTGAGAATTTAAAGCACGACGCTTCACTTTACTTCGACGGCAATTTCACCGTTATGCGGTATACCGGCGCTTTTAAAAACATTTTTGGCAACAGCAAACAGAAAATTATGCCAAAGCTGGACGAAATTTTCGAACCTGGCGCTATTGAAGTTATTAAGGAAAAGGTAGCTGAATTACAACATACCAATCAGCCGCAAACATTAGAATCGCAGGTCATCTCCAAAAATGGTATTCTACTCCCGGTGAATGTTTATCTTGAAAAGATAGTTCTTGGCAACCAACAGGAATTAATTGCAGCAGGAATTATATTTTCCGGCAGAAATCCGGGCGACCTGAAAGATTATCAGGAAATTCTGATTGAAAATCTCCCGGACATGGATGTTTATTTGTTCGATACTAATTTCAGATATATTCTGGCGGGTGGGAGAGAGAAGGAGCGGTTTAAACTGAGTAATTCTTTTTTTACCGGCAAAACGTTGTTCCAGGTATACGACGAATCAACACAGAAACGCCTTTATCCGTTCTACCGTAATGCCCTCGACGGAAAATCGTCGGAAGGAGAAGTGCGCATTTACGACGAAATTTATTTTATCAGTTCCACACCGGTGCGCGATTTGAGCAACGAAGTGGTTGGCGGCGCATTAATTGCGCACAACGTATCAAAAGAAAAAGAAGTTGAAAAAAACCTGATTACAGCAAAAAAGGAAGCCGAGGAAGCCGACCAGGCAAAATCACTTTTTTTGGCTAAGCTGAGCCACGAAATTCGCACGCCGCTTAATGCGATTATTGGTTTTACCGATTTGCTGAAAAAAACAGAACTTACTGAAAAACAGGAGAAATACCGGCACCTGATAAATGAATCGTCTGAACATTTACTTTCCGTGGTAAATGAAATAATATTCCTTTTCAAACTAAATATGGGCAAAGTTTTCATTGAAAATGTACCTGTAAATGTGCCGCAACTGATTCGCAATTTACACGACTCCCTGATCCTGAAAGTCAAAGAAAAAGGATTGAAAACAAATGTGTTTATCGAGCACAGCGTTCCGGAACTTCTAACCGGCGATGCTGTGAGATTGAAGCAGATAATATCGAACCTGTTGACGAATGCCATCAAATTTACCGATACAGGCGGTATTTCCATCAGCGTAACTACGGAGAATAAAGACGAAGAACGCATCTTTTTGCGGTTCGATGTTCATGACACAGGAATGGGAATTGAAAAGGAAGATTTACACCGGATTTTCGACGAATTTGCACAAACCGATTTAAACATAAACCAGTCGGGCAAAGGAATCGGACTGGGACTGAATATTACCAAAAAGCTGGTGGAATTGCTCAGTGGCCGCATTCAGGTGGAAAGCCGGCCGCACAAAGGTTCAACATTTTCCGTAATCATTCCGTTTTGGTTTTCAACCTCAGACGGTCTGCGGAAAGAAAAGGACTATAAAATCGAATTCGCCCTGCTAAAAGGAAAAAAGGTGCTTTTCGCCGACGATGATGAAAACAACATTTTGCTGGCCGAATCGATTTTGGGTGACTGGGGCACTGATTTCGAAATCGCCCGAAATGGCCTGGAAGCGCTGGAAAGGTTGCGTGCAACAAAGTTTGATTTGGCGCTGCTTGATATTCACATGCCTGTTTTTTCGGGAATGGAAGTAGTCGAAAAAATCAGAAACGAGCCAAATAATTTGAACCGTGACACAAAAATTATTGCGGTTACTGCAAATATATTGCGAAGCGATATCAACAAATACCTCGAAAAAGGCTTCAATAACTATGTTCTTAAACCATTCAGGGAGAAAGGTTTATACAATACAATCTGTAATGTGCTTTTTAAAGATGATAATTTGAGTGTAAAGCTGCCGGAGCCGGAAACACCATCTGCGGCAAGTGCCGGTGATCAAATCATTTTCGATACTTCTCCCTTGCTTCAAAATGCCAGTGGAAATACCGAATTCTTCAATAAAATGATTAACACGTTCGTTGAAAATACCAAAATCACTATTCAGGAATTCGAATCCGGATTAAAAAACCAAAACTGGGCATTTATTGGGGAAAAAGCACACAAGGCAATTCCTTCTTTTAAATATTTCGGACTTACACCGGTAGTGGAAAATTTAAATAAACTTGAAAATAAGATACTGCGGGAAAAAGAATATGATAATCTGGAAGAACCGGTAAAAGAATTAATTAACGATCTGAAACAGGTAACCGATATAGCCAGCCGGTCGTTACTGGAAGATGAAATACACTAACCAAAGGCTTTTGCTGATGTTTATGAAAGGTTCCCAAACAGTTTTAAAAGCAAATGTGAAATACCTGAATTACATATTATAACCGATAACTTCCATGCTTTGTAACTACCGGCGTATGTTTACGGATGCAAATAAAATTTCCAAGGCTGAAACAAGCCGTTTTTGGAACAGAAATTGAATGAAAAACCGAAATGGGAAATTAGGAATGGACCACCGAAAAAGTAAAGTAGTTTATATTCATTCAGACAATGAGTTTCTGAAGGAGCAGAAAAAGGAGCTTAATGAAAAACACCTTGAAAAATACTTTTACCCTTTTAACAACTTCAGCGATGCGGTAGAATTTGTGGAACATACGATTTCTTCGGCTCCGAAGATTCCCCATTACATTGTTTTGGACGATAATATTCCGGAAAACAGGTTTTCAAATGCCCTCGATAAGTTAACCGGCTTAAGTCATTACACCGATAAACTGGAAGTAATAGTAATCACCAACGACAGCGATATTAATCTGCGCAACAAAATTATGCAGTATTCTTTTGTAAGCGCTTTTCTGGTGAAACCGGTACCCGAAGATTATATTGAATTTCTGATAACCGGCGACAATTAAATCCTCCGCCGGATTGTGCAAACTTCTTGTTTCAGGCGCACAAAACCGGCAGTACATAATTTAGTTGTTGTTCACATGTTTCACAGGATGGGGAATTCCTTCTACATGTACTCATCCGGGATAATAAAATTACAAAATCGTATTGTGCTGAGAATTACGTGTTTGTTGATATACATAGGACGTGGAAAATGAATGGAACACTTTTTTCTTAACAAATGGGGAATGACGTATAACGGATACGCACATAAAAATGCAATCGCATGGAAAAAAGGTCGTGTAAAAAGTTTGTCAAGGAAAAATGAATATAAACAACAGTTCAATTGCCAAAAATAAATGCAATGTAGGACAGCGTTTAATTTATTGAAACAAACTTAGCTGTAATACGTTCTAAAATAAAAGTTATATTAACAGTAAAACAAAAAATCATGGGAAAAGAAACGAAAAATGCATTATTGGGATTTATCGCGGGCGCAGCCGTCGGAGCTCTGACCGGAATTTTAATGGCGCCGGAAAAAGGAGAAAAAACGCGTAAAAAAATTTCAAAAAAAGTAAATGAAGTGTCCAGGGATCTTTCTGAAACCATTGCGGACAAAGTTGACGAACTGAAAGACCAGGTGAATGAAGTAATCCGGGAAATGCGCGGCGAAGTTGATGAAACCGGAAAAAAAGTTAAGGCTAAAGTTGACGAAAGCCAGAAAGAAGTGAAAACTGCCGCTCAGTAAATAAAATGGTCTTAATCTTAACTTCAACCAAAATTAAAACGGAATGAGCCACGAGCTGATAAGGCACATCAATGAGTTTATAAACGTTTTTAAAAAGTATGTTAAAGCGAAGCTCGATTTGGTAAAACTGTCGTTGATTGAAAAATCTTCCGGTATTATCAGCCTTCTTTTTAGCTTGTTGTTCGCGGTTTTAATTGCCGTTTTAACAGTAGGTTTCGGAGCAGCCGCATTTGCAGTGTGGTACGGACAAACTTATGGAAGTTATGTTGGGGGACTGCTTATTGCGGCTGGCGCTCTTCTCATAATTTCCTTTGTTTTCTTCCTTGTCGGAAGGAGATTACTTGTTTCGCTTGTGATTAAGAACTTCTCGGAGATACTTTTCGATGATGATGAAAAACAGGAAATTTAATTTGTGATGAGAACAATCAGGAATAAACGGGAGCTTCAGATGTTGAAGCACAAATTAAGATATGAAGAAAAAATCCTTGAAAAAGATATTTCAACAGTTACCGCAGATCTTTTAGCCGATTTGAACTGGAAATTGCGTGGGGTTACTTTTGACATCGGCTCCCGTTTAGTCTTTTTTCTGATTCGGAATTTTCGAAAGCCAAAAAATAACTAACCTTGTTTTTACCCGGATAAGTTTCCGCTTTCCCGGTGCAAATAAACCGTTGTTTTTACCGGGGATTTTTTTCTTCATAAAATTCTTTGTTATGAAAACGAATTTGTTGCTGTTGGATTCTTATTACAACCTCGAAAACCTGATTTCAACAGCGTTTTCATTCAGTAAAAAATTTAATTACCGGCTTAAAATAGTCTATGTCTTCGATTTTAACTGGATGAGGGAATCGTATATGGTAGGCGGCGCCGGCGGTACAATCGACCCGAGCCTCGTTATGGTTGAACGGAACGTCAGGGAAGAATTCCAGATTGCAGAAAATAAGATCAGGGAGGCGGTAGAAAAGCCCGCTTCAGTAAGCAATGTTCCTTATGATTTGGCTGTTTCTGAAATCAACCGGATTGATTTGGTCAATGACGAACTGAAGGAAAATGAAGAAACTGTTTTGATGATTAGTACCCACCAGAGTTATACGGAAGCGTCCGGTGGTTTAATTGGTTACCCGAACATTGTGGAACATGTAAAATGCCCGGTGTTTGTAATTCCTGAAAATGTGTCGGTTCTCGAATTTAATCACCTGGTATTTGCAACGGATTATCATCCTGAAGATTTAGCGGCTATTAAACACCTGATCAGTTTCGCCGGCGAAAATACAACGATTACTGTTCTTCATAATTCCAAAGAAGTTGAATTCCACGATAATTTGAAGTGGCTTGGATTTCAGAAACTTTGTATTGACGAAACCGGTTGGCAGAATTTCAATTTTGAACTAATGAACGAAGACGACTTTCAACATTCGGTTGAAATATATTCGAAAAGCCAGCCGCTCGATTTATTGGCAGTTGTAAAAGAGAAACGTGGATTTTTCAGGCAAATATTTACGTCGAGCGAAACCAAACACTTATTAACCGGATTCGAAAGGCCGATTTTGGTTTACCACGATAAAACATAAAAAACCGCCGATGAAGTTTTCAGCTTCGGTTACACAAAAAATAATTACAACGTCCCTGCTGGTTTTTTTATTCATTGCTTTCATAGGTTTCTCCTGTGATACAAACAGAAAAGAACGTGAACATTCATCGGATAATCCTTCCGGCAATGCCGCCGGAGAATCTGCAAACCTTCAGGATTTTACCTCCGGTGAATTCGGCTTTTCCGTAAAGTATCCTGAAAACTGGGTACAGAAAACATTTCAGGAAGGCCGACATACAATCATTAATTTTTTGCCTGCCGATCAGGAAAATCAGGCAGAATTGCCGGTAATTGTTCATGCAAAGCCCGGGATTTCGTTCGTCGGTATTTATCCTGCAGGTTATGAAGTTGACTTGCCATTTGGGAAAAGTTCCCGAATTTTATCGGACGAAATTTCTGTGCCATTTCCGGTTAACCTAAAACAATCGAGGAAATTTTTACTGGAAAACGGGGAACCCTGGGGATATTACATTGTGCCGGCCCGGATTCCTGAAAGCTGGAGCAACTATGGATTTATTTTTGCCCAAATTGCCGTTAACAACCCAAGAATCCAATGCATCGACAAAGAAACCGGAAAAGAAGTGGAGATGCCGGAATGTGACCCGATGAAAGGCGACACAGTGAAACGTTTCGGAGAAGTGGCCTCCGGTGACAAAACGCGCGTGCGGGAATTGTTGAAAAAAACAGAGTTTCAGCAACCTGCACAGAATACTCAACATCGAAACAACGTAGATTCCGAAGGAATTCAAATCAGTCAGCCCAAACCCGGCTCGAAAATAACCTCGCCACTCGAAATTAAAGGTGAAGCCAAAGGTACCTGGTTTTTTGAAGCCACTTTTGAAGTGGAGTTGTTGAAAAACGGAGATTTACTGGCCGACACCTTCGTCCGCGCACGCAGTGACTGGATGACCGAAGATTTTGTTCCTTTTTCGGCAATTTTAATTTTTCAACCGGAAGAAGCCGGTAACGCGATTTTAAAATTCAAAAACAGCAATCCGTCAGGTTTGCCCGAACATTCAAAAACCTATTCTTTGCCTGTAACCATCGGAAATTAAAAGACTTTAAGGTGGTTTTTCTTCTTTTATTTAGCATTCCATCATTCAACTTTATTTATTTCGGTTTGCGCAACATTGCATTTACCAATGAATATTCGTAACTTTTCTCCGCTATATCTCTCATTTATTGAGTTTTTGTAAATCATTACCGCTTTTTTAAAAGGACGCGTTCTGTAAATTTTAATTAATTAAACCGATTGGTTAAAATGATTTCACCCCGGGCATTTTATTCGGTGCGCTTGTCTGTACCCGGCACAAAACCGAATTTATTTGAACCTTATTTTTTTAATTTTTAAAATCATTAAGTTATGGCAAACATTGGTGAATTATCAGTTGAAGAGTTTCAGGGAGTGTTGAATGAGTTTTTTGCAGTTCCTGAAAAAAGGCAGAAAATGACTCTCGCAGAAATTAAGCAGATTGCCGGAAGGTTGAATACAGTAATTAATATTCCGATCATACGCGAAACGGGCGAAGAGAAAATTCTGATAAAAATCGTTCTGAAGGTCGATACATTTATTTACAACAGTATGCCCAACGAGCTGTATGATTTGATTAGGAGCGTTGATGAAGGAATTAATGACGAAGAAGCCGAAAGGTTGATAATCAGGCTATCGAAACTGGCAAATGAAAAAATCGATATTCCTTATATTCCTGAACAACTGGAATATGTGGTCATTCGGTTCATTATTGCAATTTTAATTAACTCTGCCAGGAAAAAATTTAAATTCAGCGACGTGATTGATAAGGTATCACAACTGGCCATTCCGGGTAATAAAGATGCAAACGATAATCAATTGAAGAAATTGGTTATTAAACGCGAAGAATCCGGCGAAATAGCAAGCAAAAAAGAAGAAGATGTTCCTCTACAACCGGAACCGGTATAATATCCGATGATTATCTGCTATGTTCAACATCAGTGAAACCGGGCCGGAAATACAGGGAACAAGGGTTCGTTTCAGGATTTACCTTCCAAACATCCGGAAAGAAAGCGGATTTTCTGTTCGTGTTTATATCATCGGTAAAAAAGGACAATTTGATGTGGAGGTTCCCGCCATTAAAATGCCGCTGCAACCGGTAAACGATCAGGAAGATTTCGAATGGGGCGAGAGTCCAAAATCACTTTGGAGAAGTGAATGGGCTGAGCTTACCGCCGGAATTTGGTTGTACAGGTTCAGGATTACCGGGCCTTCAAAAGAGGATGGCAAAACGGTGGGAAGCCTTTTTTTCGGCGATCCGTGCGCACGGGAAACCGATGCCGGGGTTTTTTCCGTTTTCCGCATAGAAGATACCGGTCACATTCATTGGAACGACCAGCAATTCGTGGTGCCGCCCACCAAAGATTTAATTTTGTACGAAATTAATGTGGCCGAATTTAGCGGTAGTTTTTATGGCGTTGCCGGAAGAATTCCATATCTGAAAAGCCTGGGCGTGAACGCCATAGAATTGATGCCGGTGAGCAGCATTGCCGAACCTAACCGCTGGGGTTATGTTCCTGTTTTTTATATGGCCCCCGAAGAACGTTTCGGCGGGCCTGCCGGATTTCGTTATCTGGTAAATGAATGTCATCAGAATAATGTTGCTGTTGTGCTGGATGTGGTATATGCACATGCCGATCGAATGTTTCCATACCAGATTGGTTACGAACGGTTTTTTGATTTGTGGAAGGATGATCGTTTCTATGAAGATAATGAGCTGAAACTTTCACCAAATCCGATTGTGAGCGCGTATGATAATTTTGCGAAAAAGAACGACTGGCGGATGGAATCGACAGGGGAGTTTTTTACTGCGGTAAACCGGTTTTGGATGAAGGAATACCACATCGACGGATTCAGATACGATCATGTTAACGGTTACCTCGACAAACGGCCGGTTGAAAAAGATGGCCATATCGACTGGTACAGCCACGAAAACCGCCCGACGTTTGAATCGCTGCGCAAATTGACCCTGGCAACCTACCGCGAAAGTAAAAACTACAATCGTTTCGTGCCGGCGCCTGCTGCCGCCTCACGGATTATTCAAATTTCGGAAGACCTGGGGGAAAGCGCTTATCAGTTGTCGCAGGTATCGGAAAATGCGATTAACGGAAACTGGGAAAAACGGCTGTCTGAAGAAACGGTGAAAGTTATTTCCACCGGCGAAATCACCGAAAGCTTCCCCAAGGAATTGCTGCTTGGCGATGTCCGGTTCAACCAATTGGGATACAGTTCGGAAAAGGATGTTGATGGCGAAACGATTACAACACATGTTGTGCAGTTTATTGAGTCGCATGATGAACTGCGGTTGTTTTTCCTGATTCAGCAGGAAGACCGGGAAAAGAGCGGAGGATTCGAATTCCGGCATGGTTTGGACGGGCAGCCCTGGTGGAAACTGCAGCCTTTTGCCATTGCTTTAATGACCAGCGTGGGCATTCCAATGATTTGTTCGGGACAGGAATTCGCCGAAAATTACGGGCTGCCCGAAAATGGCATGGCCCGCGTGCGGGCAGCACGGCCGCTTCACTGGGATTACTTTTACAATGTTTCTGAAAATGAGGAGAGTCCAACAGTGCTCCCGCTGGTGACGCTTTACCGGCATTTAGGGCAATTGCGGAATTTGCATCCTGCACTCCGGGAAAATCGTGATTTTGCTAAAATTGAAGTTTTTGATAAGTCTGAGCCGGTATTGGTTTACCGCCGCTGGAACAGCAAAGAAGCCCTGATCGTGATCCTTAATTTTTCCGGTAACGAAAAATTTGTGCAGATATCGCCTGGCCACGCGGGGAAATGGCTTGACATTCTCGAAGGAAGTTATCGTGAACATCCGTGGTCTGTTGAAGTTGATAATCCGGGACAGCCGGTGTGGGTCCCGGTTTCATCGCATTTTGGAAGAATCCTTTGTTTTGATTTTCAGGATTGAAACATCAGTGTGGAACCTGTTTTACCCGGTTCATTTTCCTGTTGAAGAAAAAAAATTGGTAAAATGCGCAGCGTTTTCAAGTGGAGTAATTTCCAGTTCAAAGCTGAATTTACTTCCTTTTCCAACGTCTGATTCAAGATTAATACTGGTTCCCAAACTTTTCGCATACGCCTGTGCAATCGATAATCCAAGTCCCGAACCTTCGTGCGATCGGGTATGCGAAGCATTGGCCTGTACAAATCTTTGGAATATCGACTGAAATTTATCTTTCGGAATCCCAATTCCGCTGTCCCTGACATGAAAAAAAAGTTTATTTTCTTTCCGGGTGCAACCGAATTCAACAAATCCTTCGGTGGTAAATTTCAGCGCATTTTTTATCAGGTTGATCATAATCGACTCCAGCTTGTTTTTATCGGTTTTTAAAATTACATTTTCTGCATTCTCCGTTATTACAAGCTTGAAATTCAGGTTTTTTGCATCTGCCTCGGGCTTAAAAAAACCGTAAAGGTAATACATAAAGTCTTTTAGGTCGATCAGCGATTTAAACACAGCTACCTCACCCGATTCGATTTTCGATATTTCGATGATATCATTAATGGTGTTCATTAAACGTTCGCTGCTTTCTTTAATATAATTCACAAAAACGTCGTATTGCCCGCTGCTCATTTTAGGCGTCTGAAGAAGTTTTACAAAACCGAGGATTCCATTCATCGGAGTTCTTATTTCATGGCTCATATTGGCCAGAAATGCCGATTTTAACCGATCGCTTTCCTCTGCTCTTTCTTTTGCTGCAATCAATTCTTTTTCCGCTTTTACCTGCCGCGATATATCGTGAATAACAGCATATTCCATCACCTTGTTCTGAACTTCAATTTTCCCGCTGTATACCTGCACATTTCTGATTTCGCCATTCGATAATTGATGGCGGAAATTAAAGTAGTCGCGGCCTTCTTTTTCAACTGTTTGCTTTTCTTTTTCAATCTCATCTTTTGAGAGAATGTTAATGTCCGATATATTTAATTTCCTGATTTCATCGTAAGAATAGCCGTAATATTTTAATGCTGAAACATTTGCATCAACAATCTGTCCGTTTTCATCATCGACTAATAGTATAATTGATTTGTTTTCGTGAAAAAGTGCTTTGTGCTTTTCTTCGCTGGCAGTCAGTTGCTCTTTTGCCAGATATTCAGGGGTAATATCTTTAAAAGTGCAATACGTGCTGGTAAAATTTTGCACCTCATCATATGCTGCTTTTCCGGCATACATCACAAAAATGGGATCTCCATTTTTCTTTTCCATTTTTAAACTCGTGTTTATCTCCCCTTTTTGTTTTAGCTCCGGATAAATTGTCTCGAAATGCGGTATACTTTCAGAATTTAAAAAGTTGACAAACCGTTTTCCAATTGCTTCCTCACGCTGGTAACCAAGCATGTAGCACCATTCCGGATTGACATCAACCACTTTTCCGTCGGCATCGAGCGACTGGTAGGCAAGCGGTGCATTTTCATATATGGTGCGGTATTTCTCTTCGCTTTCCTTAATGGTTAAACGAGCTTGTTTTTCCCTTTCGGTATTGCGTTTTACAAGCGTAAACAGAAATGCCGCAGTTAGCAAAATAAAAAAAATTCCTTTCACTGACTGATAGTAACTGATCGATTCCGGGTTTCGAAAAGTGAGCGCCAGCAATTTGTCGGAGAATAAAATCCACAATATGCCCAATAGCAAGTATAGTAGGGTGATTTTATATTCGAACTTCATTTTTTTCATCTCGAATAAGGAGTTTTTTCTTAAACCGTTACCGGAAGTCGAAGAAAACGTTTAAGCATCCACGTTAAAATTCAGGTTATTCTGTATAAATGTACAAAATTAGCGTGGAATTTTTTCTGTTTTTCGCTATGCAATGTTCACATCTTTTCCGGAACTTTTTATCGTTGTAAATTCTTTATATATTTATTAGCTGTTGAAACTGAACAAAATGAAATTGAACAACAGGGATACCGGCGAAAATCATGCGCCAAAAATCCGCACTGCGTGGTTCCGGTTTTACGAGGAGTTAAACGAGCATTTGCCTGAAAAAAAACGAAAGCAGTTATTTCCATATCATTTCCGGGGAAAACCATCGGTTAAAAATGTAATTGGTTCTTTTCGTGTTCCGCATTCCGAAGTTGATTTAATTCTTGTTGACGGAAATCCGGTGGGTTTCGGATACCATTTGCAGGGGGGCGAAACGGTTTCGGTGTATCCGGTTTTTGAATCACTCGATATTTCTCCGGTAATGCGGCTGCGCTCGGAACCTCTGCGAAAAACCAGGTTCGTCGTAGATGTTAATCTGGGAAAACTGGCGCAGAAACTCCGTTTGCTCGGTTTTGATACGTTGTTCCGCAACGATTACGACGATGATGAAATTATAGACATTTCGGAGCAGGAAAAACGAATTATACTAACCCGCGACAAGGGGATTCTTACCCAAAACCGGGTGACGCACGGCTACTGGCTGCGCAATGATGACCCGAAAAAACAGTTAAAAGAAGTTGTTCAACGGCTGCAACTGAATACCAAATTCAAGCCTTTTTCAAGGTGCGCGGTTTGCAACAGCAGTTTGCGCAGGGCTGCAGAAAATGAGGTGGAAAATATGTTGCCCGAAGACACCATCAGTTTTCACAAGGAATTCTGGAAATGTTCCGGCTGTGGCAAGTTATATTGGAAAGGGTCTCATTACAAACACATTGAGCGGTGGGTTAAAGAGTTGAAAGAAGAAAATTCAAAATGACAAACAGAAACAGAAAAATGGCGCTCTGGTTTATTATTGCAGGAATGATTTTGGTTGTGATTGGTGCAGTCCTTTACATCGCACCTTCGGTGTTGAACTGGTTTGGAAAGCTGCCGGGCGACATCAGGATTGAAAACGAAAACAACAAAGTTTTTATTCCTGTTACTTCCATGATCATTATCAGCATCATACTTACATTGGTGATCAACCTCATCCGTTTTTTGCAGAAATAAAATTTTCAAACTTTTCAGCCGGATTGAAAAACAAAAAACCCACCGGTTGCCGGCAGTTTTTTATGTCATCAAAGTTGAAAACAGTTGTTATATTTTTTTTACACTGACTGCATTCACTCCTTTCTCTCCTTCTTGTAGTTCGAATTCAACTTTGTCGCCCTTGTTAATTCTGTCGATTAATCCCGAAACATGCACAAAATGTTCTTTCCCGGTTTCATCTTCGGTAATAAAACCATAACCTTTGGCCCTGTTGAAGAATTTTACTGTTCCTTTATTCATCGTCAAAAAGTTAAAATAATGTTATACAAATTTAACGGTAAGCAGTCAAATAAAACAGGATTTGAGCTATAATTTTGTATCCCAGACGTTTCATGCAAAATTCAATGCCTGATTTTCCGATGGATTTCAAGCAGGGATTTCAACGTAAAAAGTAGTGCCTTTTTCCCTCGTCGATTCGAACCACACATTTCCTTTGAGGTATTTTTCACCAAAGAGTTTCATGCTGTAAGTTCCTATACCGCGACCAGAACCTTTGGTTGAAAACGATCGTTTAAAAAGCTGGAGCTGATTTTTCCGTTCGATGAACGAACTGTTGTGAACCGAGAAGCGGGCGCGGTTATTGAATTTTATACAATTCAGGGTTATGCTTTGGCCCGGCGCCGAAGCTTCGAGCGCATTTTTTAACATGTTGCCCAAAACTCGTTTAAGCAGCACAACATCAGTTTTTAATATAAAATTTTGAGCTTGTGGATCAATTTCAACGTTCTCGTTTTCAGCTATTTCAAGGCGGGAGTATAATTCAGCTATTTGTTTTAGTATTTCCAGGGATCCTGCTATTTTGAAATTCAGATGGTAATCATTTCGTTCAGCTTGTGTTAACTGGTGTTGCGCTTCAATATCATCGATCAGGGATTCGGTTGAACGGTTTATCATTTGGACAATATCATTAACATCGTTCGGGCTGCTGGTATTTTGCAGGATATTCGAAAGGCCAAGTATGCCTCCGGCGGTGTTCAGCACATCATGAAAAAATACCCGTTCGAGTGTTTGTCTCCTTTTTTCGTGACTGATATCGTTAATGGCGAAAATCGTAAACATTTCATCTTCGTGGTAGTAAGGAGTGGCTTTTACCCGAAAATCGAGCGCATCGTTTTCAAAAGTAATTATGCGGCACTCATTTATCGATTTTTCTCCGGTATGCGATTCGAGTATAGCATTTAATGAGCCGCATGTACGACAAAATTCAGAATTGCCACAATCTCCCGTTAATACAGAATTCATACATGCGATAGCTTCCCCTGTCCGTTTACCTACAACAGCGGCATGCTCAAGGATTCCAAGGAGATCCAAAAACATTTGGTTGGCGTAAACTATCTGGCGTTGCTTGTTTAGTATCACCAACATTTGGGAAACAGCCTCGGCGGTGCTCTTAAATATTTTGTTGTTGTTAAAAAGCGCTGACTGGCGTTCCAGATCTTTTTGGCTGGCGCGTTCAACCGGAGGTTTTTTGGTTTTTGATTGCTTCTCAGGCATCCGTAAAAGTTAATTTGACCGGAAATATAACACTTCCTTTTTTAACTTTTATAAAATACATAAAAATCTTTTATTGCTTTAACATTCGCAATGGCTTAATGACGCCAAAACTAAAAAAAGTTGCTGTTTTAAGTTTACCGAAGGTTACTCGAATCCCAGGCATTCCGCCGGTTTTTCGGCAAAAGGTCGGGATAAACCGTAGTACGAAAGCACCTTGGTTTCAACTTAAAATTCCCTACTGTTGAAAACCAATGCTTTTATTCACACTTCCGGTCAGGCTGAAACAGGTGTTTACGGTTTTTTCGGAACAATTAATGATTTGCTGTCATATTTTGTTGATCAGGCATTTTCAAGCGCGGAAATATCAAACTTTTTCATTTTCATAAATGCCTGCACAACCCGTTCCGAACGTGCGGGATTGTTCATCAGTTTTTCTAAAATGGTGGGGATTATTTGCCATGAAATGCCAAATTGATCTTTCAGCCAGCCGCATTGTTCGGCTTCCGGAACTGCTGAAAGTTTATCCCAGAAATAATCAATTTCTTCCTGCGTGTCGCATTCAACCACAAACGAGATACCTTCATTAAAACTGAAATTATGGGAGAGCGAACTGTCCATTGCCATAAAAACCTGATTATTGATTTTAAACCGGGCATGTTTAATATTCTCTTCGGAATCCGGATCTTCGGCTGAGTACCGCATGATTCCGTCCACCGAAGAATTTGCAAAAACCGATGTGTAAAATTTGATGGCTTTCCCGGCGTTCCCGGCCTGCTCTCCGGTAAACATTAGAGACGGCGTGAATTTTTGTCCCACATCTTCAATCTTCCCAAGCGATAATTGCCAGCTAACCCCGTATTTATCCTGCAGCCAGCCATATTTTTCACTCCAGTCGTATTTTTGATACTCCATTAGTACAAAGCCACCTTCCAGTAATTTATCCCAGGCACTATCAATTTCATTTTCAGATTCATAAATTACATAAAATGAAACAGAAGGATTTATCGAAAACTGTGGCCCACCATTCAGGCACATAATCCGCTGGCCGGAAACTTCAAAATTGACGACCAGTGGATTTTCAGAGGTAATTTTAGAATCATTAAAAACAGAGCAGTAAAATTCTGCTGCTTCTTTGGCTTTTCCGTCAAACCAAAGACAGGGATATATTTGCTTTTTCATGGTAATTTTTTAACTATTCAACTTCGTGTCTGTATCGTAATTTCAAGTCAGTTTGAATTCATAGTTCATTTTTTTTCAGCGCAGTTAAACATCCACTGCACGCCAAATTTGTCCCTTAAACTACCAAAATAATCGCCCCAGAACATATCCTGCAGTTCCTGTTCAACTTTCCCGCCTTCTGAAAGTGCCCCGAACAATTTTTGCGTTTCCGCACGTGTGTCAGGTTGAAGACTAATATACACGTTGTTGCCCATGTTCACGTTAAATCCCATTTGGCCGGGTGCGTCGGAACCCATCAGCATAAATCCGCCCAAAAGCGGCAATCCCACATGCATCACCATGTTTTCCACTCCGTTGGGCATAGGTGGCATATCGCCGGAAGGAGGAACATCTTTAAACCGCATGATTCCTTCGCCATAAAATTCTGTTCCAAAAACAGATTTGTAAAAATTGAAAGCTTCCTCTGTGTTTCCCGGGAAATTGAGATAAATGTTTACTGTTGCCATAATGTTAAAAATTTAAATTGTTATTATTGAATTTGTTCCAATAAGTCTGAGTTCATTGATTTTCAACTTCTTTACCCCTGACCCCTCGTAAAGGGGAACTTGCTGAAAATCAATGAACTCTTCAAAGTCCCCTTTAGGGGATTTAGGGGTTTTTGACTTTTCGAAGCGGATTCATTAATATTGTTCGCAAATTGTTTTTAGCCTGTTTAAAGCTTTTGGGAAGGTTTCGTTTAAATACTGTTTAAATTTTGAGTTTGAATCCACTTCTATTGTTAACAGCGTATTTCCGTCCTGTTGTTCAAAAATATAATTCTCGTGTGCCCCGGCCCATTCATTTTTTTCAGGACCGTCTTTAATTTCCTCTCCGGCACGAATAATTCCCTTATGAAGGAGACTTACAAATTGATTAGGTTTGTTTTCTTCAACTGTACTTATCATGCCCATGGTTTTTCCGTCTGCATCGATACCAATAAAACGAATCTCCTTTCCTTTTTCCCATGAACCCTGGAAACCGGAAGTTGGGCTAAATACAGAAGTCCAGTCACTGTAAAACTTTTTATCCAGCATAATTGAATATACTTTTTCCGGGCTGGCTTCTATAAGAATTTCAAAATGCAATGTTTCAAAGTTGTCCAATGCTTCCACGTGCTTTTTAAAGTTATTCAGAATAGCCTGCCAGCCGTTTTTTTGCAGGTCAACCGGATTTTGCATTTCCGCTTCAAAAATTTCGGTAACGCGGGTTTGGTTTCCGGCGGTTTCAAAAGTAATTTTCACTTTCCGGCCATCGTCGATTGTTTCTTCAATAAATTTATTTGGCTGTACATGAGTGTATTCGCCGCTAAAATCAAACCCTACACTTCCGTCTTTGGCTTCCATTCGCCAGTTAAATTTTCCACCGTCGCGAACGTCGTTTTCTGCTTTCGGACAATGCCAGTCATCCGAGGCAAAGTTCCAGTGAATGATATGGTTCGGATTTGTCCAGGAATTCCAGACTTTTTCAACCGGTGCTTCAATGCTGGTTTCAACGGTAATTAAAGTGTTTTCTGCTGTTTTCATTGTTAAACTTTTTTATTGTTTTTATCGTTTCTCTTTTCAATACAATAAATTTACAGTGAACCAACAAAATCGATAATGTGTAAATCCGACAAATTTCAGGTAAATTACGACAAATTTGTCTTTAATTATTTGTAATGAAAAAGATTTCAATTCTCGTGACAAAATATTCAGTTGTTCAGTCCATTGCCGATCCTCAATATTGTTTCGAAACCGTGAACCATTTTTTAAACATGAAAGGCCAGCCATCAATGTTCGACGTTCAACTGGTTGGGGCGGAGAGGAATGTGAAATTATATAATGCCCACTACACCGTTCAAGCTGATAAATTAATTGGTGAAGCTGAAAAGCCGGATTTGATAATTATTCCGGCGCTGTTTGGAAATATGAACGAAGCTCTGGAATCGAATAAAAAATTGATTCCCTGGATTGTGGAACAATACCGTTCAGGAACAGAGATTGCCTCGTTATGTGTGGGCGCATTTTTACTTGCTTCCACCGGCTTGTTAAACGGGAAAAAATGTTCCACGCACTGGGGTTTTATGGATGATTTTAACGAAATGTTTCCCGACGTAGATGTGCAGCACGGAAGCATTGTTACCGAAGAAAATGGTATTTATTCCAGCGGCGGGGCAAATTCATACTGGAACCTTTTGTTGTACCTGGTTGAAAAATTTACCAACCGCGAAACAGCTGTTTTAACATCGAAATATTTTGCCATTGATATCGGACGAAACAGCCAGTCGTTTTTTGCATTGTTTAAAGGACAAAAACAACACAGTGACGCAGAAATAAAAAAGGCACAGGAATTTATCGAAAAAAATATCGATGAAAAATTTACGGTGGAAGAATTGGCAGAAAAAATAGCTTTGGGGCGCCGTAGTTTTGAACGAAGATTTAAAAAAGCTACCAATAACTCGGTGCTGGAATATATTCAGCGGGTAAAAATTGAAGCAGCCAAACGCAACATCGAAACCAGCCGCAAAAACATCACAGAAGTAATGTTCGAAGTTGGCTACACCGATACAAAGGCGTTTCGAAACACGTTCAAAAAAGTTACCGGACTCACACCACTGGAATACCGGAAACGCTACAACAAAGTTTCTGTGATTTGAAAAAAAACTAATATTTTGATGGTTTCAACAGGTTTTACCAATGAAATTTTTGTCCCACATATCGGTTTTTTGTTTTAGTTGAATACGTTAAATGGTTACCGGAAGCAAAGACTTGTCAGCGTTCGCAGAACCTGACAACGTCAATCGGGTATGAAGAATAACACCCACTAACTAAACACCATAGATTTACAAATAATGAATTTAGAATTTAGTAAACAATCATAAAAAAAATGCCACTCCCGTTGGTCGGAAATGGCATTTTTCTCTGCTCTTCGCCCTTAGCTCTTCGCTCTTAGCTCTTAGCTCTTTGCCCTATGCTCAGGGCGCTCTGCCCGCTACATACTTTTAATTTCTGAAACTAATTTCTGTATCGAATTTTTCGCGTCGCCAAACAGCATGCGGGTTTTATCGTTGAAGAACAGGTAGTTTTCGATTCCTGCGTAACCTTTACCCATTCCGCGTTTCATAATAATAATATTTTTTGCCTCGTAAGCTTTTATAATTGGCATTCCGTAAATCGGACTGCTCGGATCGTCGTTGGCTGCCGGGTTCACCACGTCATTGGCGCCTACCACAATCGCTACATCCACGTTGGGCATATCCGGGTTAATATCGTCCATTTCAACCAGTTTTTCATACGGAACGTCAGCTTCAGCCAGCAACACGTTCATGTGGCCCGGCATACGGCCAGCCACCGGATGAATCGCATATCGCACTTCCACACCTTTTCCTTCCAGCAAATTATCGAGTTCGTGTGCAATATGCTGTGCCTGTGCAACTGCCAGTCCGTACCCGGGGATAATCACCACTTTTTGTGAATAGCTAAGCAACACTGCTGCATCGCTCACGGTAATTTCCTTGATGTTTCCCTGTTCGCGGTCGAGGGCTGCACCACCGCCGCCAAAGGCGCCAATAATTACGTTAATCAGCGAGCGGTTCATCGCACGGCACATCTGAATGGTTAGAATTGTACCGGCAGCGCCAACCAAAATACCACCCAGGATCATCGCTTCGTTCTGGTAAATAAAACCGGCCATGGCTGCAGCAATACCTGTCAATGAGTTCAAAAGCGAAATTACCACCGGCATATCGGCGCCGCCAATCGGCATTACAAAACTTACACCGTAAACCAAACTCAAAACAAGCAATCCGTACACAAGGTAGGTACTGGTGGTTTCATCAAATCCGCCAACAAGCACCAGCACGATAACGGCAACAATTACCGCCATGAAAAAGAGGTTCAGGTAGGTCATGAATTTGGCAAAAATATCGCCCACTTTTCCGTCGAGTTTACCGTAGGCAATCATACTGCCGCTGAATGCGATACTACCTACAACCAATCCCAAAAGTCCTACCAGTACAGCGTGATTGGGATTTCTAATGTATTCGATTAAAGCAACGGCTGCCGAAGCCGCACCACCAGTCGCATTAAAGAACGATACCATTTGCGGCATCGCAGTCATTTTTACTTTGCGTGCCATGATGGTTCCAACAATGCTTCCTGCAATAATTATCAGTACCACAGCAGCAGCATTAACAAGGGAAATCCCTTCACCATCGATGTTTTTATTCAAAATCAGCGTTGTAATCATTGGCAGGATCATACCCGACGCTGCCCAAAGATTTCCTTTTCTGGCTGTTTCGGGATGGCTCTGAAGTTTGAGCCCGATTACAAACATAATAGCGGCAAGAAGATAACTGTATTCCAGGATAAGTTGCGCCGGGGGTAGTGTATTCAATAAAATTATACTGTTCATGGTTATTTTTTCTTCTTTTTAAACATTTCGAGCATCCGGTCGGTAACAACAAAACCTCCCGCCACGTTCAGCGTCGCCAAAAACAGGGCGAGGGAGCCCAAGTATCCATTCGAATGTGGTTGCAGCATGACCGACAAGTATGATGCCTCCGATAATAATTACCCCGCTGATTGCATTTGCTCCCGACATGAGGGGCGTGTGCAGCACCGACGGAACATTTGAAATAACCTCGAACCCAAGAAATACGGATAATACAATAATGAATATTGCATCTTTATTCGTGGTTAAAAAAGTTAATACGCTTTCCATATTATAATTATTTATTGATTACAGATTTTACACGTTCGTTGTAAACTTCACCCTTATTGGTAATACAGGTTCCTTTTACAATGTCATCCTCAAAGTTCAGGTTCAGAGCACCCTCTTCGCCGATGATCAGTTTCATAAAATTCAGTACGTTTTTACCGAACATGCGGCTGGCATCCATTGATTTTTGTGCCGGATAATTCGACTGCCCCACAATAGTAACTCCTGCATGGACAACCGTTTCATCGTTTTTGGTCAGTTCACAGTTTCCACCGCTTGATGCAGCCAAATCAATAATTACTGAACCCGGTTTCATCGTTTCCACGGTTTCTTTTGAAATCAGCAACGGCGCTTTTTTACCCGGGATTTGCGCGGTGCAAATAATTACATTCGCTTTTGCTGCCTGGGTATTGATGGCATCCTGCTGTTTCTTTTTGTATTCTTCGGTTTGTTCAACAGCATAACCGCCGGCAGCTATATCTTCGGTGGCGCCTTCCACTTCCACAAATTTCCCACCCAAACTTTTCACCTCTTCTTTTACAGCCGACCGTACATCGAATACCTGAACCTGTGCGCCAAGTTTGCGGGCAGTTGCAATGGCTTGTAACCCTGCGACTCCGGCGCCCAGAATCAATACATTTGCCGGCCGGATTGTACCAGCCGCTGTCATAAACATTGGGAAAAAAGTAGGCAGTTTCATTGCGGCTTCCAAAACCGCCATGTATCCTGAAACTGTTGCCATCGACGATAAAATATCCATCGCCTGTGCGCGGGTGGTTCTTGGAATCAGGTCCAGACTGAACGTAGTCACTCCTTTTTTCAGGAATGTTTCTACCAAACCGGTATCCCACAACGGGTTAAATGCGCTAATCCAAACCTGAGAATCCTTAATTTTCCCGATATCTTCTTCGGCGGGTGGCTGAATTTGAAGGAGTACTTCTGCGTTATCAAAAATTTCTTGCCGCGAAACAATTCTTGCTCCTGCAGCTTCATAATCGGCATTTGCTGCAAATGCAGAATCCCCGGCGCCTTGTTCAACCAAAACCTCTACTTTTAAATCCGTAAAAGTCTGTACAGTCTCCGGAAGCAAAGCCACACGGGTCTCATTTCCATGTTCTTTTAATAGCCCAAGAATCATAAATATTTGATTTTTTGTAAATTTTCGTGCAAAACTAATCATTTTAAATTACCGTTTGCGTTAACGGTAAGTTTTTTTGTGACATCAACCTTTCAAGTTATTAACAAATTGGGTTTAAATCTGTTGAACCGAAGTATCGTTATCCGCAAACATTTTTAGGAAGCTTGTTGAAACCGGTAAATTTTTTGTTGCGGCTGTTTATAAAGCACCTGGTTCAATGTATGTATTTACAAACATTTGCGAACGGATACCGGCTGGTTTCATCCAGTGCAAATAATGCCTTAATTACAGGTGCAAGCCATGGATTCTTTGCTGACGGTTCATCCGGACGAAAAAAGAAGCTTTGTGTTTTTAAAAGATATTTTTTACCGGAATAACAGGCATTGTTTCCAAATCGTGCATGGCGTTTATCAGCCCCGTTTTTTGGAAATGCTTTAAATCTTCAGGAGTGATACGGCATACCGAAATTTTTGCCTCGTCGATCATCCGGGCCCGCTGCGTTCCCGGTAGGAGCGGAGTGTTTGGAGTCCACCATACTTTGCCGTCAAAAAAAACAGGATTTGCTGTGTAGCTGTCTGTAAGGCATCCGTTTTTCAGAATCAGAATGTCATCACATTTTTCACGCTGTTTAAAAAGCTCGTTCAGCTTTTGCCTGTTTGCATATTTATAACTGTATTCAACTTCATTGTCTTCCACCAGCTTCAGGCTTTCAATTCTGCGGAATTTGTGGACAAGAAATTCAATCTTTTCAATTTTCTCGGCGTAAAGCACCCGGCAGCGAAAAAGTCCTTTTTTTGCAAAACCGGGAATCTGAATCTGTTCGGCAAGCCGAATCGGATTTTCAAAACCCAGGAAATCTTTTCTCGAATTATTCAGACGAATTTCGTGGTACTTTAAATTGTACAGTTTTCCATCGCAACATTTTATGGTTTCAATCAACAGGGACATACACTTTTTTTAACAATTCGTCGTATTCTTTTTCGGGTTCGCTCATAAACGTAATTCCGCCGCCACTTTTGTAAACAAGTTGCCCGTTGTTATTTTCGATAAACCGAATCAACACGCAACTGTCGAGGTTTTTTCCGTCGAAAACACCAAAAATACCAGTATAGAAGCCACGGTTGTAGTCTTCAGCTTTGCGTATTATTTCCACGGTTTTCTTTTTAGGCGCTCCCGAAACCGAACCGGCAGGAAGCATTGCAAAAAGAATATCGCCTAATTTTTCGAGGTGGTTTTCCGGTAAATCGCCTGTAATTTTTGAACTTACCTGCCACAAATTTTTCTGATTTGTTGTGATTCGCCCGAGGTAACGGAACTTTTCCACTTTTACGTTTTCGGCGACCAGGCTTAAATCATTCCGGATTAAATCCACAATCGTGTTGTGTTCAGCAATTTCTTTCGAATCGTTTAAAACCTTTTGTTCAGCGTTTTCAATCCCGGCATCGATGGTTCCTTTCATCGGAAACGACGAAATTTTACCATCTTCAATTGTGATAAAGCTTTCCGGCGAAAAACAGACAAAGTGGTTTTTCAGGTAAATTTTATAGGGTGCAGAACTTATCCCGTAGATTTCTTCCAGAGTGAGATCAGTTTCAATTTTTGTCGGTTTTGTGTAATTCAGCAAATAAGTATCTCCGCTGAGAATGTGCTGTTTCACCAGCTCGAATCCTTTTTTGTATTCTTCGAAGGGAACCGGGCTCATTTCCCATTTTTGAGGCAGTTTTTTTTGATAAATCTCATCGTGATTTGATTTTCCCCTGATTTCCCATAAAATTTCTGATGAATCGTTCAGATTAAATATCTGCGATTTCTTTTCATCGAAACCAACGAGAAAAACAAACGGTTCACCTCGTCTTCCAAACTGATTCATTTTCTGCTGAATTGTCAAACTGCTTTCCATAGTTTTTGTTCCCGGGAATTTGCTTCAAATATCGACTTTAAAGAATCAATCCCTCCAGCAATTCAATGTAGATTTCTATACCGCTATAAATTTCACTTTTCAGAATGTATTCATTTGCAGTGTGCGACCTGGCTGAATCGCCCGGCCCCATTTTCACTGACGGGAATGAAATAATTGCCTGATCAGAGGTAGTGGGCGAACCGTACAAACGGATTCCCTTTTCTTTTGCCTTCTTCGCAAACGGGTGGTTTTCCGGTATTCCCGAGGAATTGAGCCGCAGCGATCGCGCTTTCACTTCCGAATCCAGGAGGCCGGAAATAATTTTCAGCGCTTCTTTGTTTTTGTAATGTTCGTTGGTGCGCACATCCACTACGAAATGACAATTATCGGGCACCACGTTATGTTGTGTCCCGGCTTCAATCTGCGTAACGGTAACTTTAACTTCCCCCAGCACTTTCGAAACTTTTTCAAATTTATATTCGCGAAGTTTCTGAATATCGTCCACCGCTTTGTAAAGGGCATTTTCGCCTTCATTGCGGGCGGCGTGGCCTGATTTTCCGTGAGCGGTGCAATCGAGCACCAGCAAACCTTTTTCGGCAACGGCCAGTTCCATTTTTGTAGGTTCGCCAACAATGCCAAATGTCACGGGGGCAATTTCCGGGAGCACAATTGCCAAACCATTTTGTCCCGAAATTTCTTCTTCGGCAGTGGCGGCATAAACCAGGTTGAACGGCAAACTTTCGCGTTCATAAAAATGAACAAAAACCGCCAGCAGCGCAACCAGCGGACCACCGGCATCGTTGCTTCCCAGTCCGGTGAGTTTATCGCCTTCTTCCAGCGGTGTAAACGGATCAACGGTGTATCCGCTGGCAGGTTTAACCGTATCGATGTGCGAATTCAGCAAAATGGTGGGTTTTTCCCGGTTGAAATAGTTATTGAACGCCCAGGTATTGTTTTGCTTCGTTTTAAAAGGAATGCCCTCGTTTTTCAGAAAACTCCGCATGATTTCAGCCGCCTGTGCTTCTTCCTTGCTGAACGACGGCGTTGAAATAAGCTGTTTTAACAGGTCGATGTATTTTTCCATTGTTTCGTTTCTATCGATGAATGCAAAAGTGGCAAAAAATTTTTGTTTTAATCCCAACGCTATTTCCCCTGTGTTTTCTGATTATGCAATAAACGTAACTCCAGCCGTCCTTCAATCTGAAACTTTTTATCTTTGTGAAGAAAAGCAAATGAGATGGTTCGAAAAATAATACCGGTTGTTTTGTTGCTGATTGTTCTGATTTCCGGGTTTTTATTGAAAGGGAAAATCAACAGTGTTATCTCGGAACAAATGAAAAACCAGGCTGGAGCGGAAGTAATCCTTTCGGGCGAAACCTGGGTCGATTCGTTGTTTAACTACGAAACCAACGGAAATGATTTCCGGTATACTTTGCTTGAATTCAGTACCGACCGCTGCACCGTTTGTAAAGCCATGAAACCGGAACTGGGTAAAGTGCAAAAAAACCGGCCCGAAATAAATGTTGTGTTTCTAAATACGATGAATTTAAATACTCAGAACGTGATGCAGTATTTTGGTATTTCCGCCACTCCCACACAAATTCTGCTCAACCGGCAGGGGAAAGAAATTTTCAGAAATTACGGATTTATTCCCGCCGATGGTTTGATGGCAAAAGCCGTGGAAATGTAATCGCAGCATATCCGTCAATATTTCACTATCACACTTGATTTAAAGGACTTTAATGACTCCGTTAAACGGGCAGAAATAATTTCCGTCCGGTATAAATAATCTTTCACTTTTTGCAGTAATATTGCATAATTTTTTTACTGGTGTCCGTGATAATGAAAGTTTTAATATTAATGGCTAAAGCCTGTTTTTCGTGCTCCAAAATTAACCCCCGGCTTAAGCCGGGGGCAATAAAACCCTTGTACAGAAGGGCTTTAGCCATTAATCTGTTATTTAACCGAATACCAGTATAATTTTTCATTTAAATATATTCATGAAATCATTGTATACCATTGGTTTGCTGGCGTTGTCCAATACATTTATGACGTTTGCATGGTACGGCCACCTGAAATTCAGGGAAATGAAATGGTTCGAAACTCTGCCGCTGATAGCAATTGTTCTGATTAGCTGGGGAATTGCCTTGTTTGAATATTTTTTCCAGGTGCCGGCGAACCGTATTGGTTTCAGGGGAAACGGCGGGCCTTTTTCACTGGTGGAACTGAAGGTTATTCAGGAGGTGATTACGCTGGTGGTTTTTGTTGTTTTTTCACTGGCATTTTTTTGCAGGGTTGTTTTTAGTACCTGATATTGATTTGTGGGTATCGGTATTACCTTTTTGCTGCATGTGCTTATTGGTGTTTTTTATCTCTTCTTCATATTCACGTTTATAGTGGGTAGTATTTTTCGGTATACGGGCATGTATTTTGTATCAATCCGCTCCGGTATTTTTTCCTCTTCATTTTCTGTATCCTGTATGGGAAATGCTTCCACACATCACATTTTTATAGTAGATGTAGAGATGTTTTCCTTACTGGTGGTGTTCCAGTGGCCTTCCCTTTTTTTTCTGTTTTCATTTAAAAGAACATTCACCCAGTGAGGCTATATACCAAAAGTTCTGACTCTGGGATGGTTTGTTTTGGTGACACTTTCCATATTTGAACTGTGCGTTTCTGTAAATTCGTTGGTTCTGTTTACAGCTCGCTTGATTTGGGTAGGATGGAGTTTTATGAAACTGCATTTTTCAAGCAATCTCGAACTTTCTTCCGGGGTATTGTAAGCACATGAATACAGTACGACCTCCTTCACATCCGACATCAGCAATTCCCCATTTACTCCTAATTTTTCGTCAAGAGGGAAAGTCTGTTGCCTCCTGACCTATGCTGGTAATAGCTTCTGGTAATACCAATCTTTCCAAGTGAGGTGATAATTTCTTTTGTGCTTTTCCCTTTGTTCAAATAAAGCTTGCCGCCCGATTCAATATAATCAACCGGCTCATCCCTCGATTCAAAATAGCTTTTTACAACATGGCAACCCAAATCGCTTAACACTTCCTTATCTGCCCTATAAAATCTGTAGCTGTTTGTAAATCCAATTTGTTTTTATAACTGTTTTTACAAATTGTTATCATTTTTTGTCTGATTTTATCAATAGATGAATTGATAATTTTTTCTAAGTTTGTTTTTGCTCCTGTATAATGTTAATTTTAAGTTGTTTATATATTAAAAGTAATAGAAATTTAAAAAATTGTGTAAAGGAAAGAATTAAAAATGAAACTTTCCGGTTAAATCATTTTATCGGTTTTGGCTTCCTGATACTGGCTGTTTATTTTATCTTTAAAAAATAGAACATTCTCCCGCTTTGAAATAAAAAGGCTTGAAAATAAATATTTTAGGATTGAGATAATTTTTCAGATTACCACCTAATTCAAATTTCCTGTTAAAAACAGGATGTTGCAAAAAATGAGAAAAAAGAATGCAATACTTTTGACCTTTCTTCTGTTGAAATTCGTTTTGCAATATTTTGCCATCGATCCGGTATACGAACTGCACCGCGATGAATTTTTGCACCTCGACCTGGGCAAGCACCTGGCCTGGGGCTATTCGTCCGTTCCGCCGGTCACAGGAGTTATTTCGTATGTTATTTTTTTGCTCGGAAATTCGGTTTTTTGGGTGAAATTTTTTCCGGCATTTTTTGGTGCGCTTACTTTGGTGGTTGTCTGGAAAATGGTGGAAACGCTGAATGGAGGCCTGTTTGCCCTGGTTTTGGCAGCAACCGGAACCCTTTTATCTGTACTGCTTCGGATTAACACGCTATACCAGCCCAATTCGCTGGATTTTCTGATGTGGACACTGCTTTTTTATACCGTCATAAAATTCATTCAGACTGAAAATAACAGCTGGCTTTATTTTGCCGGAGTAACATTTGCTCTCGGTTTCCTAAACAAGTACAATATTGGTTTTTTAGTGTTGGGACTGTTGCCTGCAGTTTTAATCGCCGGTCCGCGAAACATCTTCCGGAACAAACATCTCTGGTTTGCTGCAATCCTGGCATTGATAATTATTTTGCCTAATCTGGTTTGGCAGATGCAAAATGATTTTCCGGTGGTTCATCATTTAACTACACTCGCTGCAACACAATTGATCAATGTAAGCCGTGTTGGCGTTTTGGTCGAACAGCTGTTCTTTTTCACCGGCTCACTGATTGTAATTGCAGCCGCATGGATTTCATTGTTCATTTACCCACCCTTTAAACCATACCGGTTTTTATTTTTTACCTTTTTATTTACGCTGGCGACATTCGTTTATTTGCGTGCAAAACCTTATTACGCTATCGGATTATATCCGGTGTTTCTGCCTTTCGGCGCAGTGTACCTGGAAAAGTTGTTGGAAAAAGGACGGGTACGATACCTGCGGCCGGTATTTCTGCTGATTCCGGTGGTTGTTATGATTCCCATCTGGCAAATTATACTGCCGGTTTTGTCTCCCGAAGAAATCAGGGCGAAAAAGGAGTTGTTTGAAAAGTTTGGTCTCCTGCGCTGGGAAGACGGCCGGAACCACCAACTGCCGCAGGATTTTGCCGATATGCAGGGCTGGCGGGAGCTGGCCGGAATTGTTGATTCTGCCTTAATTTTTGAAGGATTAACAAATGACATTATTATCCAGTGCGACAATTACGGACAGGCCGGCGCCATTAATTTTTATTCAAAATACGATGTGCCGGCACTTACAATGAATGCTGATTATATAAACTGGTACCCATTGGGTGAGATGGAAATAAAAAATGTGATCCTTGTGAAAAATGCAGAAGACGATGATGCCGATGCTGAAAATGTGAAACCATTTTTTAACGAGGTTTATTTATATCGGAGAAATAAAGGACAAATATGCCAGGGAGGCCGGTACCCGGGTTTTTTTGTTGAAAGGCGCCAAAGTTTCGGTGAATGGTATTTTGGCAGAAGAAATACGGGATCGCAAAAACAGGGAACGGTTTTAATTTAGAAATCCGTTATTTGATTTGAAGCTGCCGGTTCAGGTAAATTTATTTTTAAAAAAACCGGGGATAAAACTGCAACCTAATTTTTGCTTTGGAGTAGAAAAAGAAATACTGACTTGATAATCAGTTTAAAAACAGTATTTATCGGTATTTAAATGACAAATCAAAAATTAACAAAAAACCATGGAAACTGAAACTGTAAAACAATCCGAAGTAAAAGAATTTGAATGTTGCCCGCCATTTGAACCAGCCCCCTGGGAAGATAAAATTATTGAATGGGATGACAAAAAATTCATCCGCGACAGTGTGATCACCGCCTTTTACATGCCTCTGAATTTTGGGCATATCATGAAAAAGCTCATGAAAAAAATAGACGAAGCCGGTGCAAAAACGCCGGATTACGTGTGTCTTTCCGACCACACTTCAAAATGGAACATGGATGTATACCTGGCCGTGGATAAGGAAATACCGGGCGCCCGGAATGTAACTTTGAGCGGTAATTACTTTACCCGCGTTTACGAAGGCGATTATAAACATACCAAAGAATGGTGCGACGATTTTGACAAAGAAGCTGCTGCGCGAAACCTGAATATACAGAAACAGTACATGTGGTACACCACCTGTCCGAAATGCGCCAAAAAGTACGGCAAAAATTACGTGGTGATTGTGGGGAAGGTGGTTTGAGAGAGCAGATATTAAAAATATCAGCGTATTTCTGCGGAATCTGCGGGAAATATTTCTTTTAATTGGAAGCGGTCTCTTATTTTTCCGGCGCGCAATGCGTCAAGCGGTTTGCTCCGCTCGACGCGTAAATGAAAAATTGGTCAAGCGGTTTTTGATCCGCTCGACGCGTAAACAATAAAATATATTGAACCCTTTCCGGGTTCTGTTTTCGCTTCATTTCCAACCCCGCATTTCATACGGGGCTATTTTTATTAAATCCTTTCAGGATTTTTTTAACTTTTTGATTTTGTTATTTGGTGTTTCTTATTTCCTTTTTGATATCCCGCTCCTGCCAGACGCTGTAAAAATAGTATTTCTGCGGAATCTGCGGGAAATATTTCTTTTAATTGGAAGCGGCCTCTTATTTTCCGGCGCCCAACGCGTCAAGCGGTTTGATCCGCTCGACGCGTAAATGAAAAATTGGTCAAGCGGTTTTGATCCGCTCGACGCGTAACACGATAAAATATATTGAACCCTTTCCGGGTTCCGTTTGCGCATCGTTTCCAACCCCGCATTTCATACGGGGCTATTTTTATTAAATCCTTTCAGGATTTCCTCTACTTTCTGATTTTGTTATTTCCTGTTCGCAGGCGGGCTTATTCGGTGTTTCTTATTTCCTTTTTGATATCCCGCTCCTGCCAGACGCAGGTTGGGATTGCGCTGATTTTCGCAGAAATTAAAAATATCATGCGTATTTCTGCGGAATCTGCGGGAAATATTTCTTTTAATTGGAAGCGGTCTCTTATTTTCCGGCGCCCAACGCGTCAAGCGGTTTGATCCGCTCGACGCGTAAATGAAAAATTGGTCAAGCGGTTTGATCCGCTCGACGCGTAACCGATGAAATATATTGAACCCTTTCCGGGTTCTGTTTTCGCTTCATTTCCAACCCCGCATTTCATACGGGGCTATTTTTATTAAATCCTTTCAGGATTTGTTTTTTCACTTTAAATCAAACCGATCGAGGTTCATCACCTTGTCCCATGCCGCAACAAAATCGTGAATAAATTTCTCTTCAGAATTTTCAGAGCCATATACTTCGGCAACGGCCCGCAGCTCGGAATTGGAACCAAAAATTAAATCCACACGCGTACCTGTCCATTTCAATTCGCCGGTTTTCCGATCACGACCTTCGAATACTTCCTGAGCTTCTGACGTTGCTTTCCAGGTCGTACCCAAATCAAGCAGATTGACAAAGAAGTCATTGGTCAACTGCCCCGGATTTTTGGTGAAAACTCCGTGCTTCGATCCATCGTAATTCGCATTCAGAACGCGCATCCCGCCAATTAAAACAGTCATCTCAGGCACGGTTAGCGACAGCAGTTGTGAACGGTCGACCAGCATTTCTTCTGTGGACGCAGATAGGTTTGGCTGCTTTTTGTGAAAGTTTCGGAAACCGTCTGCATTTGGCTCCAGAATGGAAAATGCCACGACGTCGGTTTGCTCCTGCGATGCATCAGTGCGCCCCGGCGTGAAAGGCACCGAACACGTCACGTCCGGCATCTTTCGCTGCTTTCTCAATTCCGGCACAGCCTCCCAGCACAATCAAATCGGCAAGCGAAACTTTTTTACCTCCTGTTTGTGCATCATTAAATTCTTTCTGAATATTTTCAAGGTTTTTCAGCACTTTCGAAAGTTGTTCCGGATTATTGACTTCCCAATACTTTTGGGGTTCCAGCCGAACGCGGGCTCCGTTGGCGCCGCCACGTTTATCCGAATCCCGGTAGGTGGACGCAGACGCCCAGGCTGTAGAAACCAATTCCGGAACCGACAGACCCGAATCGAGGATTCTTTGTTTCAATTCAGCAATGTTCTGTTCATCAACCAATTCATGATCGATTTCCGGAACCGGATCCTGCCAGATAAGTTCTTCTTCAGGCACCTCGGGACCGAGGTAGCGAACGCGCGGTCCCATATCGCGATGGGTCAGCTTGAACCAGGCACGGGCAAATGCATCGGCAAATTCATCCGGATTCTCATAAAACCGTCTCGAAATTTTTTCGTAAGCCGGATCTTCTTTCAGGGCCAAATCGGTTGTAAGCATGAATGGTGCGTGTTTTTTTGACGGATCGTGCGCATCGGGCACTGTTCCGGCGCCGGCATCACCTTTGGGTTTCCACTGGTACGCGCCCGCCGGGCTTTGGGTCAGTTCCCATTCGTATCCGAAAAGGTTTTCAAAAAAGTTGTTGCTCCATTTTGTAGGCGTGGTTGTCCATGTGCCTTCCAGACCGCTGGTTATCGTGTCGCCCGCACTTCCTTTGCCGAATGTGTTTTTCCAGCCAAGGCCTTGTTCTTCAATACTTGCTCCTTCAGGTTCCATCCCTACATATTTTTTAGGATCGGCAGCGCCATGGGTTTTGCCGAATGAGTGGCCGCCTGCAATCAATGCAACCGTTTCTTCGTCATTCATGGCCATGCGACCAAAGGTTTCGCGCACGTCGTGTGCTGCGGCCACAGGGTCAGGTTTTCCGTTAGGACCCTCCGGATTTACATAAATGAGACCCATATGGGTTGCGCCAAGCGGGTTTTCCAGTTTGTTGCCCGCCAACCGTTCCTTGTTGCCCAGCCATTCGCCTTCCGAACCCCAGTAAATATCTTCTTCAGGTTCCCAGACATCTTCCCGCCCGCCGCCAAAACCAAACGTTTTAAAACCCATTGATTCAAGGGCGCAGTTTCCTGCAAGAATCATCAGGTCGGCCCACGATATTTTATTGCCGTATTTCTTTTTCACCGGCCACAGCAGCAGCCGTGCCTTGTCGAGGTTTGCATTATCGGGCCAGCTGTTTAGCGGCGCAAAACGTTGCGAACCGGAACCACCGCCGCCGCGCCCGTCCGCAATCCGGTAGGTGCCGGCGCTGTGCCAGGCCATCCGGATCATTAACGGTCCGTAATGGCCAAAATCAGCCGGCCACCAATCCTGCGAATCCGTTAACAGTTTAAACAGATCATTTTTCACCGCCTGCAAATCCAGTTTTTTAAATTCTTCGGCATAATTGAAATCCGTTCCCAATGGATTGGATTTTGACGAATGCTGACGAAGAATGGCCAGGTTCAACCGGTTGGGCCACCAGTCGCGGTTCGACCGCCCACTGCCGGCTGTATAATTTAAAGCTCCGCCCATAAACGGACTTCTGCTCGATTCATTTACCTCCCATGCCTTGTGGGTCGCACCTTGTGAATTTTTGTTGTTTTCCATGTTCGTTAGATTTTGAATGTATTGTCGATAAATTATGGTTTCACTGTCGATGCTGTTCAGCTAATGGTTTTTAAACAGCGCTGGTTGCATTTTAATTTCATGAGGATATGAAAACCATCCCAAGATCCATTATATCAAGAACATGAAAATCTTTTGATTGTTTAATTTTTAAGTCAAAACATCAATGATTGATATTGTGTCGCCTTCTGACAAGAACGCTTGAATTTTAAAACAAAAAATGATTTCCTTTCACCATTTGATCTTTATCTTCAGTTTTTATTTGGATATATTCGGCAACTAACTGAAATTTGCACTACTAACCTGTAATAAATAACGAAAATGAAAAGAATTCTAATCACTTCGGTTTTAATGGGGATGATACTCACCATTGGATTTGCTGCGCCAAAACAAAAGGATTTATTGGGGAAATGGAATTACCAGGTAGAAACTGCACCTCCGGGATATGAAAAAGGCACGTTGGTTTTTACGGAAGTTGATGGTAAACTCGCCGGCGAAGTTCAGTTTAACGACGGCTACAAAGTACAGATGCACAAGGTTGAATTCACCGATGGAACCTTGAATTTCGGATTATACGTAGAGTCGGATTATATAACCGGGAGCGCTAAAATAGAAGGGAAAAACATGAAAGGCTCGGTGAATACACCCGATGGCGAGGTTCCGTTAACGGCGGAAAAAATGAAAGAGTGACCGGCGCGGGATTTCTGCCGGTTTTTAAATCCGTGCAAAATCAACTGAGGTATTTTCGCATCAGATGATAAAGTTCATTTTGGTCGATCGGCTTTAAAAGGTAATCCGTAAATCCCATCTTACTAAAACTTAATATTTCCTCACGCATGGCATGTGCTGTTTCGGCAACCACCGGAACATCCGGATTTGCTCTTCTGATTAATTTTAACACCTCGTACCCGTTTTTTTTAGGCAGCCGGATATCCAGCAAAATGAAATCGATGTTGTTTTTATCAAAAAGATCGACGGCTTTTTCGCCATCTTCGGCAAGCAGGTAAGTTGCCCCGGTTTTTTCCACCAGATACCGGATCATTTCAAGACTGTATGTATCATCCTCAACAATCAGCACGGTTTTTCCCGATAAATCAGGGATTTTCGAACCGGACTTTACATCTTTCGGCTTGGTTTCCGATTTCCCTTTTATATAGGGAATTGTAAAATACATTTCCGTTCCTTTGCCCGGTTCTGAATTGACCCAAATTTCTCCCTGCATCAAATCAACAATTCCTTTGCAAATGGCCAGACCCAACCCGGTACCTTTGGTGGTTTTGCCTGATATGATTTCTCCCTGCTGAAACCGTTCGAAGATTATTTTCTGGTTTTTTGTGCTGATACCCCGGCCGGTGTCTTTTACATAAAACAGAATGTCCTGATAGTTGCGGATAACATAACCAAATTCAACCTGCCCCGAGTTGGTGAATTTAAAAGCATTGTCAAGCAAATTCTCCAACACCTGTTTTAGACGGTACGGATCAGCCTGAATAATCGGATTTGAATTGGTTAAGTGCAGGAGAAAATTGATTTTCTGCTGTTTGTTTTCAAATATTCTTGCACGGAATTCATCTTTTATGCTCCGCATAATTTCGTTCAACGGAAAACTTTTTACATGAATTTTAATTTCAGCAGCTTCAATCCGCGAAACGTCAATGATATCGGTAATCAATGCCAACAGGTTTTGTCCGGAATGATAAATGGTTTCAACTATCGTTTTTTGTTCGGCGCCGAGTTCCATATTTTTTAGAATGTTGGCAAATCCCAGAATAGAATTCAGGGGTGTGCGGATTTCGTGAGACATATTCGATAAAAATGTTGCTTTTGCACGCGACGCCCTTTCCGTTTCTTTCCGAGCCATAATCAGCTCCTGTTCACGGTTCTTTATCACGGATACGTCTTTTACCAGTGTGGCAACTGCTGCAACCTGATCGTTTTCATCCTCAATGAGTGATTTCGTTACCATAACCGAAATCATCTTTCCATCTTTCGATTTATGAAGCGATTCGTGATTTTTTAACGGTTCGCCTTTTAACACTTTATCACGCCATTCCCTGCTTTCCTGGCTATTGGGAAAAGCTTCGAGAATCTCTGCGCTTTTATTTATTATATCGCTACCCGTGTAACCGTACAATTCTTCAGCGCCTTTGTTCCAGGTCAGAACCTTTCCGGTTTTCGAAACATTGAAAATAGCATGATCGGCCATTTCCATTACCAATGCAAGCTGTTGGCGTTGTCTGTTTATCTCTTTTCGGTGCTCCGTAACATCGTGAAATATCAGTGCGACCTGGTTTTCTTCGGAACGAATGTATTGAATTTGAAAGTATTTGCCGGGTTTGTTGCTGTACAATTCATCGGTTATATTTTTATTCCGAAGGGCAAATCCTGCATTTCTCACCAGGCTTTCAACAAACGGCTTATCGGAAAAAACTTCCGTGAAATTCTTTTTCAGGATTTTCGTTAACGGAACTTCAATCATTTGCGCAAAAGCCGGGTTGGCTTCTTCGATATAAAACCCGTTCTCTTGTTCTTTTGCGCCGTGAAAAAATCTGGCAATTGCCAGCCCTGTGTCCACCGCCATAAAAAGTTTGCCATAGTCAGTAGTTTCTTTGGATTCCGTTTTTTCAGCAGCTTTAATTCCTTCGTATTCGTCTATTTTGTTTCGAATCTTCTTATTCAGCGATTCAAGTTCTTTGCTTAACGACAGCAATTGATCTTTCGTAATGTTGGCCGGACTTGATTGTGTATTGGAAATCTTCTTTTTACCCATAAAAAGTTAATTTTTTTATTGACCCAACAGGAATTTCACAGAAAAAGAAACCCTCCCGATTAATTTTTCAGGAATGCGGAACAATGGGATTTAATTATTTCAACATTATTGACGCATACACGAAAATTTAGTTACAGACATTGAATAATCAGAAGTAAAATTATTTAATTGCAGCTTACGACACAAATTTTCGCAGGATTTACTGTGAAAGCGCAGGGAACAATTTGCTGCAGCTACTCAATCAGTTTAATAATTTCGCTCCCGGCGAGCAGGTATGCTCCGGTTCCGTAAACTTCCCAGCTATTTGCTGAAAAGTTCTTTTTGGGATCGGCGCCAATAGGTTGAACCCAGCCAACGCGACCATCAGGCTGAATTGCAGTATTTAAACCTGTCCAGGCTTTTTCAACCACCGGCAAATATTTTTCTCTTTCAAGATATCCGTTGTTGATTCCCCAGGCCAGCGCATATATATAGAAGCCGGTTCCACTCGCTTCTCCTCCTGGATAGGAACCGGGATCGAGAAGGCTGGCCCGCCACATTCCGTCTTCCTGCTGAAGTGTGATGATTTTTTCAGCCATTTCTTTATAATTCTGAATATAAAAGCCGCGGACAGGATAATCCTCAGGCAGTTCGCTTAAAATTCGCACAAGTCCTCCCATTACCCATCCGTTTCCGCGCGACCAGAATATTTTTTTACCGTTGTTTTCTTTTATTACTTCCACACCCGGATAATCCCATTTAAAACGAATATCCCGCGCGTACAAATGTTCTTTCTTATCGTACAATAAATCATAACATTCGCGGAAAAGTTTATCGTTTAATTTCAGGTACTTTTCATTGCTGAGCGTTGTTCCCAGTTTTACGAATGCCGGCGGCCCCATGAAAAGAGCATCGCACCACCACCAGGTAACCGGGTTCATTTCGCCGGTAGGATAGGGAGTTGCAATAAACTCATCCACTTTTTCAATGTACGGCTGAATCATTTTTTTATCTCCGGAAATCCGGTACATATCAATATATGTTTGGCCAATCGCATAGTCATCGGCATGGTGGACCCTCGGGCCTGCTTTCCATTGGTTTGCTTCGCCCATCGCATTTATGGCGTTGTAAATATTTTTATCGCCCAAAGTTTCGTAGGCAGCAAAAACCCCGGCATAAAAAGCGCCGTTTGTCCAGTCGTACAATTTGTGGTTGGGATGATGTAGCTGCCAGTCGAGCGCAGCCCGCATCGTTTTTTTAATGTATGACTTATCAAATACCCGATCGTTTCCGGCTGTTTGCGCAACAGAATAACCGGCAAATAAAATGACGAAAAGAATAGAAGTAACCAGTCTGTTCATAGTGTTGAATTTTATTGTTGCCAAATTTATGCAACCGATTGCATCTTTCAAAATAATTTCAAAAATGAATTTTATTTTAACAGTTTGTTATTTAACGGCAATGTCATTCCCCTTTTTTTGAATTAATCGTATACTTGCAACCAAACCATAAAAAATGAAAAACATTTTCGGACATTCAGGCCATCCTATCCCGTACCAACCAATCGGTAGGCCGTAAATTATTTGTCTGGAATTACGATATTTTAAAAAGGCTTGCCGGAGAAAGGCAGGTCTTTTTTGTTTCATTATAAAAAGCAAGTAAAAACCAATACAAAAAATAATGGAAAGTAAACTGAAAATTGCGATTCAAACCAAAGGCAGATTAAACGAAGATTCCATGATTTTGATCCGGGAATCGGGAATCGATTTGTCCATTGGCCGGAGAAAGCTGGTTGCTGCTGCAAAAAACTTCCCGATGGAAGCGCTTTTCCTGCGCGACGATGATATTCCCCAAACGGTAGCCGGCAACGTGGCCGACATTGGAATTGTAGGCGAGAATGAAGTGCTCGAGAAACAGGAAAATGTTGTAATTGCCAAACGGCTTGGTTTCAGCAAATGCAGGTTGTCGCTGGCCATTCCAAAATCCACAGAATACACCGGCGTAGAGTATTTCAACGGGAAAAAAATTGCCACTTCCTATCCGGCTATTCTGAAAAAGTTCCTGGATGAAAACAACATTTCAGCGGAAATCCATGTTATTACCGGCTCTGTGGAAATTGCCCCCGGAATTGGGTTGGCAGATGCAATTTTTGATATCGTCAGCTCCGGCTCAACACTGGTAAGCAACCGCCTGAAAGAAGTGGAAACCGTGTTGAATTCGGAAGCCGTTTTAATTGCTTCGCCAAACCTTTCCACCGATAAACAAAAGCTGCTCGATGAGTTTATTTTCCGCATGGAATCGGTGCAGCGTGCAATTGGGAAAAAGTACATTTTGCTAAATGTTCCCAATGAAAAAATCCAGGAAATAGAACAACTGCTTCCGGGAATGAAAAGCCCTACAATTGTGCCCCTGGCAAAAAAAGGCTGGAGCTCCATGCATTCGGTTATCGAAGAAAATGATTTTTGGGAAGTCATCGACAGACTGAAAAAAGCAGGCGCCGAAGGAATTTTGGTGGTGCCTATCGAAAAAATGATATTTTGAGAAGACGGAAGACGGAAGACGGAAGACGGGAAGACGGAAGACGGAAGACGGAAGACGGAAGACGGAAGACGGAAGTTGGGAGACCGAAGACGGAAGACGGAAGACGGAAGTGGGAAGACGGAAGACGGAAGACGAAGATAATAATGACAACAAAATAAAGATGAAAACATATATTAATCCGGAACGAAAAGCATGGCCTGAAATTCTGAAACGCCCAACGTTTGATGTTTCCAGTTTATATGAAAAAGTAAACTCAATTTTAACTGAAATCAGGGAAAACGGCGACAGAGCTTTAAAGAAATTCACTCAAAAATTTGATGGTGTGGATTTGGAAGAATTTCAGGTTTCGGACGATGAAATCCAAAAAGCTGAAAAACAGGTGGAACCGTCACTAAAAGAGGCAATTCTGCTCGCAGCGGAAAACATTTCGAAGTTTCATTCGGCACAAAAAACAGAAATTAAAAAAGTGGAAACCGTTCCGGGGGTGACCTGCTGGCAAAAAGCAGTTGCCATTGAAAAAGTGGGATTGTATGTGCCCGGAGGGACAGCGCCTCTGTTTTCAACGGTTTTAATGCTGGCCATTCCGGCAAAAATTGCAGGTTGTAAACAAGTTGTTCTTTGTACGCCGCCCGGAAAAGATGGAAAAATTCCCCCCGCTGTTCTGTTTGCGGCTCAAATTTCCGGCGTTAAAAAAGTATTCAAACTGGGCGGGGCTCAGGCGATTGGCGCCATGGCATACGGAACGGAATCTGTTCCGAAAATGTACCGGATTTTTGGTCCGGGCAACCAGTTTGTAACGGCTGCAAAACAGTTGGTAAGCATGAACGACGTGTCCATCGACATGCCTGCAGGGCCATCGGAAGTGATGGTTGTTGCCGATAAAACTTCCAATCCGGCGTTTGTAGCTTCCGACCTTCTTTCGCAGGCGGAACACGGAACCGACAGCCAGGTGATCCTGGTTTCCGAAGAGAAAGAAACTGCTGATAAAATCCAGCGGGAAATTGATATTCAGGTTAACCGGCTTTCACGAAAAGAATTTGCGCTAAAATCGTTGAATAACAGTATTTCCGTTGTTATGGAAAGCGAAACGGAACGAATTGCGTTAATCAATGAATACGCCCCGGAGCATCTGATTTTGTGCGGTGATAATTTCCGGCAACTGGCGGAACATGTGGTAAATGCAGGCTCTGTATTTCTCGGAAGCTACACGCCCGAAAGCGCGGGGGATTATGCATCGGGAACGAATCATACGCTGCCAACCAATGGATGGGCGCGTTCATACAGCGGTGTAAATCTCGACAGTTTTACCAAAAAAATTACGTTTCAGGAAATTACTCCGGAAGGTTTGCAGAAAATTGGCCCGGCAGTGGAAACCATGGCCGCGGCCGAGTTGCTCGATGCCCATAAAAATGCAGTAACTTTGCGGCTGAAAAACATGGGCAACCAACTATGATTTTTCTGAAACTGATGGATATTCACCCGGATTTTTAATCATGTCAAGCGTCAGATCAATATCGAGTTTTTCCCAGAAAAGGTGCTGGTTTTCCAAAACTGTTACTTTTCGTATGTCCGAAATATCAGCAAACTTAAATGCCGGGAAATTTTCGAAAGAAAGGAAATATTCATCCTCGCCAACCAAAATCCAGAATCCCTCAGCGGAAAAATTGGTTACGGCTACCGATAAATTTCTTTTGTCTGGTTCTCTGTTGTCACTCATTTTGTACCATTTTTATCATATTTATCAACGGATTAACGACGGTTTTGTTGAGAAATCGGTAAAGTTTAAAACAATACAATAACCAGTCGGTTAAATTAAAACTGCTTTTGTAAGATGGATCTTAACAATTTGCTTCGGAAAAACATAATCGATTTAAAACCTTACTCTTCGGCGCGGGACGAATATTCCGGCGAAGCCATGGTTTTCCTTGATGCCAACGAAAATCCTTTTAACGAACCCTTTAACCGCTATCCTGATCCGCTTCAGCGAAAAGTAAAGGAAAAAGTTTCTGAATTAAAAAAAATTAGCGTCGATCAGGTTTTCCTCGGAAATGGCAGCGATGAACCGATTGATTTGTCAATCAGGGCTTTTTGCGAGCCCGGCGCCGACAATATTGTCACCATTCACCCCACCTACGGAATGTATAAAGTGGCTGCCGACATTAATAATGTTGAAGTAAAAATGGTATCGCTAAATGAAGATTTCAGCCTGAATCCGGTAAATATACTGAACGCTGCGAATGAACGTACAAAAATGATTTTCCTTTGTTCGCCGAACAATCCCACCGGAAACAGCCTCGCAAAAGATGCAATGCTCGAAATCATCCGGAATTTCCAGGGAATTGTGGTACTCGATGAAGCTTATGTAGATTTTGCACCGGGTAAATCGCTGCTTCCCGGATTGAAAGATTTCCCGAACCTGATTATTCTGCAAACCTTTTCAAAGGCCTGGGGAATGGCCGGAATCCGGTTGGGAATGGCATTCGCTTCTTCTGAAATTATCAGCGTTTTAAATAAAATAAAATATCCGTATAACCTGAATGTTCTGACCCAGCAAAAAGCGTTGGAATTGCTCAACAACCAGGAGCAGGTTAATAAATGGGTGAAACTGCTGATTGCCGAACGCCAAAAAATGGCGGAGTTGTTAAAGGAATTTCCCTTTGTGAATAAAATTTATCCGTCGGACGCGAATTTTCTCCTGGTTCAAATGTTCGATGCGCCGGGAATTTATGCTTATCTGGTGGAAAAAGGGGTAATCGTCCGCGATCGTTCCAAAATTCATTTGTGCGACAACAGCCTCAGGATTACCATCGGAACGTCGGAAGAAAACAACCAGTTGCTGAAAACTTTAAAAGAACTTATTTAACTTTGGCCGCACACCGGTACAATTACAATTTCAACAATGAAAAAGGCACTTTTTATTGATCGCGACGGAACTTTGATTTTCGAACCCGATGACGAACAGGTGGATTCGCTGGAAAAACTGGAATTTGTTCCCGGCGTTTTCCGGAACTTGTTCAACGTTCAGAAAAACCTCGATTTCGAACTGGTTATTATAACCAATCAGGACGGATTGGGGACTTCATCTTTCCCCGAGGAAACTTTCTGGCCGGTTCAGAACAAAATGTTGAAAGCGTTTGAAAATGAAAACATCTTTTTCGATGATATTTTAATCGACACCAGTTTCCCGGAGGATAAACGCGACACCCGGAAACCGGGCATTGGTTTACTGGCGGAATACATCGACGGGGATTACGATTTATCTGCGAGTTTTGTTATCGGTGATCGGCTCAGCGACATAGAATTAGCAAAAAATCTGGGTGCAAAAGGCATTTTAATGAACGATGGTAGTTTTTCGGAAAAGCTGGTGGAAACCGGCCTCGAAAATTATTGTGTCTTGATTTCGAATGACTGGGACGATATTTATGCCTGCGTGGCAGCGCCGGAAAGAACGGCTAAAATAACCCGCACAACGAAAGAAACCGATATTTCAGTGAAATTAAACCTGGACGGCAGCGGAGTGTGCAACATTTCCACCGGTTTGAAATTTTTCGACCACATGCTCAACCAGGTCGGGCGCCATGCCGGAGTGGATTTGGAAATCAGGGTACATGGCGATCTGGAGGTTGATGAACACCATACCATTGAAGATACGGCGCTGGCGCTTGGGGAGGCTTTCAGAAAAACAGTGGGCGATAAAAAAGGAATGGAACGCTACGGGTTTTGCCTGCCCATGGACGACTGCCTGGCACAGGTTGCCATCGATTTTGGCGGAAGACCATGGCTGGTCTGGAATGCTGAATTCAAACGGGAAAAAGTAGGCGATATGCCCACCGAAATGTTCATGCACTTTTTTAAATCGTTTTCCGACACTGCACTTTGTAACCTGAATATTAAGGCAGAAGGAACAAACGAACACCATAAAATCGAAGCCATTTTCAAAGCGCTGGCAAAAGCAATTAAAATGGCAATCCGGCGGGATATTTACAATCCTGAACTGCCCTCAACGAAAGGGAAATTGTAAAAGCCCCTCCAAACCTTTCCGAAGGCGAGGTAAGAGAATAATGAAGATTAACAAAAAATATAAAAGTCGTCACCCTCGCGGCGTAAAGTCCCCTTCCGGGGGATTTAGGGGGCTTTGAATTATGAAAACGATAAAACCATTGAGGGAAAAAAGGAACACAGCCATTTTGTTAATCCACTGTCCTGACAAACAGGGTATTTTGGCTACCGTTACAGAATTTCTGAACAAAAACAACGGTAACATTATTTACCTCGATCAGCATGTGGACCGGCAGGAAGAAATTTTTTACATGCGCGTGGAGTGGGAACTGAAGAATTTTGCCATTCCGGAAGAAAAAATAGGAGAGTACTTCGAAACATTGATTGCAGGACCGTTGAACATGTTTTGGAGGCTTTATTTTACCAATGAAATCCCGCGCATGGCTTTATTCGTTTCGAAAATGCCACATTGTCTTTTCGACATTTTGGCACGTTATACCGCAGGGGAGTGGGATGTGGATATACCATTTATTATCAGCAACCACGATATGCTAAGGCCGGTGGCTGAGCGTTTCGGCATAGATTTTCACCATTTCCCGGTTACCGGTGAGAATAAAGAAGAGCAGGAGAAAAAGGAAATGGAATTGCTTCAAAAGAACAACATCGATTTTGTGGTACTGGCGAGGTATATGCAAATTCTTTCAGCAGATTTCGTCAGGCAGTATCCGAACAAGATAATAAACATCCACCACTCGTTTTTGCCGGCGTTTGCCGGTGCGAAACCTTATCATGCCGCACATGAACGGGGAGTGAAAATTATTGGTGCAACCAGTCATTATGTGACTTCCGATCTGGATGCCGGACCTATTATTGAACAGGATGTAACCCGCTGCAGCCATGTCGATACCATTCAGAAACTGATAAGAAAAGGTACGGGACCTGGAAAAAATTGTACTTTCACAGGCAGTATACAAACATTTGCAGCATAAAATCCTTGTTTACAATAACCGCACAGTTGTTTTCAATTAAAAACAGAAAAGATGAAAAAGGCCATATTCATATTGTTCATCATTCTCCCTGGGTTTTTGGTTCAGGCGCAAACAGGTGGGATTTCCCAAAAGGAAGTTCCCGAAGAATACGGTTACAAAATTAAAATCGGTCAGCAATTGCCCGATTTCACATTAAAACTGGCCAACGGAAAAACGGTGACCGCTTCCGGTTTAAAAGGAAAAGTAGTGATGTTGCAGTTTACCGCCAGTTGGTGCAGCGTTTGCCGCAAAGAAATGCCACACATCGAAAATGAAATCTGGGCAAAATATAAAAATCGTGGCGATTTTGCGCTTATAGGAGTTGATCTCGACGAACCGCTTGAAACAGTGAGAAAATTTGCCGGCGATATGAAAATCACTTATCCGCTGGCATTGGATCCCGGAGGAACGGTTTTCTATACCTTCGCTCAGGAAGGCGCCGGCGTTACAAGGAATGTTATCGTTGACAAAACGGGGAAAATCGTTTTTTTAACACGGTTGTACAAACCTGAAGAATTCAACGAAATGAAGCAAGTGATAGAGATATTGCTAAAAACTTCATAAATTGAACCGAATAGAACTATAAATGAATATTGTAATTATTAAATACAACGCCGGAAACATTGAATCAGTAAACAACGCTCTTAATCGTTTGGGTGTGAAGTCTGAAATTACGGCTGATCCGGAAAAAATCAAAAAAGCCGGGAAAGTTATTTTTCCGGGCGTGGGCGAAGCCAGCACAACCATGGAGTATCTTCGTAAACATGAATTGGACAAGCTGATCGTTTCCTTGAAACAACCGGTTCTCGGGATTTGTCTCGGACTGCAATTAATGTGTTCCTATTCCGAAGAGGGAGATACAAGATGCCTCGGAATATTTGACGAGCCTGTAAAGCGGTTCATTCCAAAGGAAGGGGAAGAATTTATCACCAAAGTTCCGCACATGGGCTGGAACTCATTGACAAATGTAGGAGGTGAAATTTTCACCCGGGAGCATGAGAACCAGTACGTTTATTTCGTGCATTCGTTTTATGCCGGAATTGGCGAACATACCATCGCTACTACAAATTACATTGTTCCGTTTAGCGCCGCACTTCAAAAGGATAATTTTTTTGCCACACAATTTCATCCGGAAAAGAGTGGAACAGTGGGGGCGGAAATTTTACAGAATTTCTTAAACTTATAAACGTAATGGGGAAAATTATGGACAGGCTAACAATTATAAAGGTCGGCGGGAAAATAGTTGAAGACCCGAAATCACTGCGAATCGTTCTTGAACAATTTAATAAAATTTCGAGCCGGAAAATTTTAATTCACGGAGGCGGAAGCATTGCTACAAATTTGGCTTCAAAGCTCGGATTAAAAACAAAAATGGTGGAAGGAAGAAGAATCACTGACGAAGCAATGCTCGAAGTTATTGTAATGGCTTATGCCGGTTTGGTTAATAAAAAAATAGTAGCAGGGCTGCAAAAACTGGGTTGTAATGCCCTCGGCCTCACCGGAGCGGATTTGAACCTGATTAGCGCTGTAAAACGACCGGTTGGTGCGATAGATTATGGCTTTGTTGGCGATGTCAGCGATGTAAACAGTCGTGAGCTACGGCTTTTAATCAACGAAAATGTTGTTCCTGTCATTGCCCCGGTAACCCACGATGGAGAAGGAAATCTTCTTAATACCAACGCCGATACCATTACCTCCGAAATAGCTTCTGAATTATCGGAATATTACAACATCAACCTGTTTTTTTGTTTCGATAAAAAAGGAGTTCTTCTCGATCCGGAAGATGAAAACAGCATGATCTATGAACTGAACACCGAATTATTCGAAAGTTACAGGGAGGCAGGAATTATAAAGTCGGGAATGATTCCCAAGCTGGAAAATGGTTTCCGGGCAAAGAAAAACGGTGTGAAGGAAGTATTAATTACCAACGCTGAAAATATTGCCACGGGTAAAGGTACCCGGTTGGTGTCGTAAATCTCGCGTTTTTCCCCGGGGAAGATTTAATTGTTTATCCGGTGCGAAAAATATTATCAGGTAAAAGAAGAAAAAACCTTACGCTGATTTATTATTCACAAAATGAAATAATTGATTATTTTTGCATTTTCACTTATAACAAATTAATAAAGAGCATATTTAAACCAGGAGGATAAAGTGAGCGGGGAAATAAATAACGATTGTAACGGCTGCATAAGACAAGACGACGAATGTGTGGAAAATGGAAATTGTTGCTGCAGGAATTGTTTTAAAAACGGCGATATTAATATCCTTTCGTCGCTCACCTTAAAAGAGTTGGATTATTTAATCGAAGGCAAACAGCAGATAAAATATAAACCCGGCGAAACAATTATCAAACAGAATACTTCTTCAACATACGTAGTATGCATCAGGGAAGGAATTGCCAAAGTTTATGTGGAGGGGGTGAAGGGAAAAAATCTGGTGGTGAATCTTATTGGGCACCTCGATTTTGTAACCGGCGGAGGATTGTTTAACGGCAACATTCAAAAGTTCACAATTACAGCAATGACGCCCATTACCTGTTGTTTAATAGATTCATCTAAGCTTACCAAACTTTTTGCCGAAAACAACAAATTTGCAGTTGAACTGCTTAGGCACCATACAAAACAAAACAATATCCTGCTCAATAAGTTGGTAAATCTCACCCAAAAGTATATGCCCGGACGTGTAGCCGATACATTGCTATATTTAAAAAACGACATTTACAAAACCAATCCTTTTACCGTTCCGTTAACCCGTCAGGATTTGGCTGATATGTCGAATATGACGAAAGAAAGCCTCGTCCGCATTTTACAACAATTTAAATCATCGGAACTAATTAAAACTCACGGTAATAAATTCGAAATTTTAGATGAAAACGCATTGGTATCAATTAGCCGAAATGGGTAATTGATATATATCAACTAATAAATTGACATGCCGTACTTCTGATGAGAGTTTAAATCAACTTTTACCAATCGATATATCACCAACAACTTCGCTTTTCAAGTTCCAAACTCTAGTACTTTTATACCCTGATAACAGTGCATTTTTTAAGCTCTGATTAAAGAAAAAAAGTAGTATTAATAAATAAACCTAATCAATTTTGTTGTTATGAAATACAATTCAACTTTTAGACTTATTTTATTTGGTTTCATTTGTGCCTTTATGGCCGCTTCATGTACAAAAGAAGGTCCCATGGGTCCTGCGGGAAAAGATGGTGAAGACGGAGTAGATGGAACCGATGGCCAGGACGCAGTAGTAAGTTGTCTGGTTTGCCATCAGGGAACGAACATGGAAGAGAAACAGGCACAGTTTGCCATGTCGGAACACAGTGCCGGTGCAATTGCAGTAGACTATGCAGGCGGCCGTGCATCATGTGCACGCTGTCACTCGCACGAAGGATTTGTTCAGTACGCCGTTTTTGGAGAAGTATTGGGTGATATTACCGATCCTTCGGCCTGGAAATGCAGCACCTGCCACACCTTACATGAAACATTCGACGAAGGTTTTGCGCTTCGTATGAATGATCCGGTTGAAGCTAACTTCGATCCTTCAGTAACTATGGATTTAATTGGAAACAGCAACTTGTGTGCTGTTTGTCACCAATCAAGAACTGCCGAACCCAACATGGCGGCTCCTGCTGATTCTTTCAGAATTTCAAGCGCTCATTACGGACCGCATCACGGACCGCAGGCAAATACAGTAATGGGAGAAGGCTTTGCTGAGATACCCGGCTCTGTTGCATACGAAGAAGTTGGAAGCTCTTATCATCACCAGGAGGGCGCTTCATGTGTAGGTTGCCACATGGGTGAATATGGCGCAGGCGGTGGTCACTCGTTTATTCCAAACCTGGATGCATGTATTGAATGCCATGGTAAATCAATGGAAAACTTCAACTACGGTGGTGTTCAAACTGATGTTGCCAACAAATTGGAAGAATTGAGAGACAAGCTGGTTGAACTTGGTGTAGTAGAATACATCGAAGCCGATAAAGCTTATGAACCGGTAGTTGGAAAATACCCGATGATTCAGGCACAAGCCTTTTTCAACTGGATTGGCCTTGAAGAAGACCGCAGTTTGGGTGTGCACAACCCGAAGTATGTGAATGCACTTTTAACCAACACATTGGAAGCGTTGGAATAATTTATAAGATTTTGTAAACTAGAAAAAGACTTCTAATAAAACGGAAGTCTTTTTTTTAAATTTATCACAAAATGAAAATATCAAAATTATTACTCGCAGTGGTTGCTGTACTAATGTTCTTTAGCCAATGTAAGTACGACTTTATAGTTCCCGAAGAAGTGCCCGACGATGGCTCAGACACTACTACTGTTGTATCTTTTTCGAACGACATTATTCCTATTTTCAATGATAACGATAACTGCACGCAATGCCATAAAAGTGGTGGGCAAACTCCAAATTTGACGGCAGGAGATGCGTATTCTTCGATTAACAGTTCGAGATACATAAACAAAACAAATCCTCCGGAGAGCCTTCTTTACAAACATCCGAATCCTGATGAAAATAACAACCACCAGAAAAAATATACCCAGTCTCAAGCAAACAAGGTGTTGAGGTGGATTGAACAGGGAGCCAAAAACAATTAACCTTTAAAATGATAACCATGAAAAAATATATATTATCGCTAATTGTTTTAGGAATTGCTTTTTGCAGTTTTGCACAGGATGCGGAGGAAAAAGACGAACCGGTCTATGGCGCGTTTGAAAGTGGTAACCTGATTAATCAGCAAACCACCGTTATACCCGATGCGAAAACGCTGGAATTTGTCATTCAACATAAATTTGGATCCATTGATAACGGACATTCCGATCTTTGGGGGATCTATTCCAGTGCAAATGTGAGGTTGGGCCTTAACTATGTGCCGGTTAAAAACGTACAGGTTGGCATTGGCCAGACCCGCAAAAATATGTACACCGATTTAAATGCCAAATGGACAATTCTCCAACAGACACAACGGAATACTGTTCCGGTGGCTGTTGCACTTTACGGATCAGTAGCAGTTGACGGACGGAACAAGAGTCTGTTTGGACCAACCGGCCAGGTTGTTGATTCAAAAGGTGAAACGATGCCTGTTGAAATTAATTTCAGCGACAGGCTTTCGTATTTCTCAGAACTTATTGTTGGCAGGAAATTTACAGATTGGTTTTCATTGCAGGCCGCTGCAAGTTTTACCCATTACAACATGGTTGGCTGGGATTATGACCACGATGTAGTAGGTGCGCACATAAACGGAAGGCTTAAATTCTCGCCGCAGTCATCGTTTATTTTCAACTACAATATACCGTTGAGAATTGAAAATATTTCAGAACAAACCAACTGGGACAAACATGCTGAGCCAAGCCTCTCACTGGGAGTCGATATTTCAACGTTTACACATTCATTTCAGATTTATATCGGCAATGCAAGTGGAATTATTCCACAGGATGTAATGATGTATAACACCAGTAAATTCGATAAACAGGGAATTGCACTTGGATTTACAATTACAAGACTCTGGATGTTTTAGTCGTTTGCTTAATTAAATGAATTTAAAAATGGTAATATCAACAACCAGGTATTACCATTTTTTTCACTGTTCGGGAAGAACAAAAAAGTAACAAAAACCGACGCCATGATGAGAAATCGCCTGATCCTGCTAAACCTGGTTATTATTTGTGCGTCATTCAACTTAAATGCACAATATTATGACGATGCCGCACACCATCAGTGTTTAAAATGTCATTCAAGCCAAACCATTACTTTTCATAACGACTTGATGGATACGGAGGAAAAAAGATTGATGAACCCGTATTACATTATAGACACTGTGGCCCTGAAAACGGGTGTGCACAACCAGTTCGACTGCACGGATTGCCATTCTTACGAATATACAACTTATCCCCATGCCGCAACATTGAAGCTCGAACCATTGTCTACTTGTCTCGACTGCCATGGAGGAGACGAAACCTTTGCATCATACCAGTTTGAAAAAATAGATGAAGAATTCAAGAAGAGCGTTCATTACAAGGTTTACGGCGACAACTTCACCTGTTCCAAATGTCACGATCAGCACACCTATTCACCCAGAGCCAGAAACAGTGATGACGTACTTGAAATTGTAGAGTACAGCAATCGTATGTGCCTTTCGTGCCATAACGACATGAAAGAATATAAGCTGGTATCGGACCGGGAAAACCCGCAAATAGTTCAAATACACGAGTGGTTGCCGAATCAGGAACTTCATTTTGAACACGTGAGGTGTATCGAATGCCATACCGAAGTGGTTGAAGGACTAATGGTATCTCATAACATACAAGGGAAAGATAAAGCGGTTAAAAAATGCGCCGAATGCCACACTGCAAATTCAAGATTAAAAGCATCGTTATATAAATACCAAAATCTGCAGCAACGGCAGGAAGATAAAAGTATCCGTACAGTTATCAGCAACGAATCGTATGTAATTGGAACTCACCAAATACCATTTTTGAAAATATTAAGCATCATTATTTTTATCGGTACACTGGCTGGAATAGCTGTGCACCTCTTTTTCAGGATTTTTAAAAAGTAGTCGAATAATGGAAGCAAACGGCAAAATATATTTTTATCCCCTTTGGCTGCGAATCTGGCACGGAATTAATGCACTGGGGATTATATTATTAATCATTACAGGAATTGTGATGCAGTCCGGTTACAATTCATCTTTTATTGGTTTTCAGAACGCTGTGAATCTGCATAATATTTCCGGCGTGGTTGTTTCGCTGAATTACCTGATATTTATTATTGGAAATGCGGCAACCGACAATAGTAAATTTTATATCGTGAAGCCCAAAAATTTCTTACGTCGCCCAATTAAACAAGCTTATTATTATGCGTGGGGAATGTTCCATGGAATGAAACCTCCCTATCCGCTATCAGAAAAAAGAAAATTCAATCCGCTCCAAAAATATTTTTACATACTTGTAATGTATCTGGCTGTTCCGCTGGTCGTCATTTCTGGTTTTGCGTTGCTTTTTCCTGAATTAATCTTTGAAAGGTTATACAACATCAGTGGCGTTTTAATCACTGCGGTTACCCATTCCGCCATGGGATTTTTCATTTCCATTTTTCTGATCATACATTTATATGTTGCATCAATAGGAAAATCTCCGTTGGAAAATTTTAAAAGCATTGTGAGTGGATGGCATCATGTTCATAAATAACCCACACCATACGGTGAAAAATTAATAAAAACACAAAATGAATTTCCTTTTGGGGAAATAAAATTAGATTGATTTGCAAATTAAGGTTGGAAGGAAGAGAAGGATGAGAAGGATGAAAACGGGTGTTGGACTATCCCAAAGGTTTCTTAATAACTTTAAACCGGTTAACCCCGGGAATAGTTTGAAATTTCTGTTGATAGCGCTTTTTTTATTTACAGGAACTGTTGGATTGTATGCCCAGTCGAACGACGATTGTGCAATGTGCCATGATGATCCTACTTTAACCACATTCAGGAGAGGGAGGGAAGTTTCCCGGTATATTCCGGCAGGTATACTCGAACAGTCTGTTCACAGTTACCTGGAATGTGTATCCTGTCATACCGATGCAGCAGTCGAAGATTTTCCGCATCCTGATACACTAAAAACGGTCAATTGCGGCGAATGCCACGATACGGAAATGGACGATTTTTTAGGCGGTGTTCATGGTATGGCTTTTCAAAGAAATGACAGGAATTCGCCTGATTGTGCCGAATGCCATGGAACTCACAGAATAAAAAGCTCGTCCGATCCTCAATCGAAAACCTATAAAATGAACATTCCGGTACTTTGCGGGTCGTGTCATCAGGAAGGATCGCCGGTATCGAGGTCGTATAATATCAATGAACGGAATATCGTCGAAAATTACAGCCAGGGAATCCACGGAAAAGGATTGTTTCAAAGCGGATTGGTTGTTACTGCCACTTGCAACAATTGCCACGGCAATCATCGTATTCTCCCGCATACAAATTTAAATTCATCTGTATCTCCCAAAAACATTGCATCAACCTGTATGCAATGCCATGCGCGAATCGAAGATGTTCATGTTAAAGTGATCAACAAAGAATTATGGGAGAAAAAACCCGGAGCCATTCCGGCTTGCACCGATTGCCATCCACCGCATAAAGTTGAAATGAAAAATATTCTGGAAACACTCACCGATAAAACTTGTTTGTCGTGTCACGACAATGAAGATCTTCACATGATGAAAGATGGCGAGGTTGTTTCCCTGGATGTGGACGTGGATGTTTTGGCTAAGTCGGCGCATAATAACATCACTTGTGTAAAATGTCACTCCGATGTAACAGCCAATCACAGCCGACCGTGCGATACCGCAGGCAAAGTCGATTGTTCTAACTGTCATGCCGGGGAGGCCGACATTTATTTTTCGAGCGGGCACGGCGAAGCATATTTCAACAAACAACCGTACGCTCCATATTGTACTGACTGCCACGGCACGCATTTCGTTCAGCGAAAAGAGGAAGAAACATCGCCGGTTTTCCGTTCTTCCATCCCCATATTGTGCGGCGAGTGTCACAGGGCAAATGCAAAAGCACTGGTTGGAACCGATTTGCTTGAAGTGGATGCTTTTCTCGATTATTCAACAAGCGTGCATGGTAAAAGCCTTGAAGAAAAAGGGTTGTTATCAACAGCGGTTTGTACCGATTGCCATACAACTCATTTCATGCTGAAAGAATCAGATCCACGTTCATCAGTCAATCCGGCGAACGTTGCTTCAACCTGCGGAAAATGCCACAAAGGAATTTATGATGAATACCGGGTTAGCGATCACGCCTTTAAACCGGCCAATGGCGAATTGGAATATCCAACCTGCGAAACCTGCCACACTGCACATATGATTTCCGAAGTTCACGACGATAAGTTTATGTCGGAAATTACTGCCCAGTGTGGGCAGTGCCATACTGAACTGGCAGAAACATACCTCGAAACCTACCATGGAAAAGTCTACCAGTTGGGCTACATGCAGGCTGCACGCTGCTCCGATTGTCACGGGGCGCACAGTATTTACCGGATGGATAATCCCAAATCTTCCATCAGTCCGCGGAATATAGTTGGTACGTGTAAAAAATGCCATGTGGATGCAAACATGAAATTTACAGGATATTTAACCCATGCCACGCATTACGACAAGAGCAATTTTCCGTGGTTGTACTATACTTTCTGGGCAATGACTGGTTTATTGTTCAGCGTATTTGCATTTTTCGGACTTCATACGCTCCTGTGGTTACCACGATCTCTGGGGGCAATGATAAAACGACAAAAACACCACCGGCCAACAGGCAAGCAAGTATATATCAGGCGCTTCTCTAAAAAGAACCGGATTACACACGTTTTTGTAATAGTAAGTTTCGTTTTGCTTGCACTTACCGGAATGATCCTGAAATTTGCTTACATGCCATGGGCTAAAAATCTTGCCGATCTGATTGGAGGCGCTCTTGTAGCTGGTGTAATACACCGGATTGCAGCAGTAACTACGTTCGGGTACTTCATTTTTCACGTAGTTTCGTTGCTGAAAGTTAAGTTCAAAAAAGGAATAAAAGTCAGCAAATTTATCTTTAGCAGTAATTCCCTTATGTTCAACCGCAAGGATGTCAAAGACTTTTATGCGTCTATCAAATGGTTTATCGGAATTGGCCCAAGACCGGAATATGGTCGTTGGACCTACTGGGAAAAATTTGATTATTTTGCTGTTTTTTGGGGAGTTGTTGTTATTGGTTCCACGGGACTGATGCTTTGGTTTCCGGAGTTTTTCACAAAATTCCTCCCGGGATGGCTGATAAATGTGGCTCAAATTATCCACAGCGACGAAGCGCTGCTTGCCGTTGGCTTTATTTTCACCATTCACTTTTTCAATACGCACCTGCGGCCTGAATCGTTTCCAATGGACACGGTTATTTTTACAGGACATGTCCCAATCGAAGAATACAAGGAAGATCGTCCGCATGAATACGAACAGTTGAAAAAATCGGGTAAGCTGGAAGATGTAATTGTAATTAAAGAATTCTCGAAACAAAAAATGAGGGCTATAAAAACTTTCGGGTTTATTGCACTCTTTACAGGAATCGTTTTAGTTGGATTAATCATTTATTCTCTGATATTCCATTAAAAATTATAAAAGTTTAATTGAAAAATTTTCAGGATATTGAAAAGGTTACCCATCAGGTAACTTGCTGGGAAAATAAAGGTTATTTGTTGTAAAAGATGGTTCACCTTCAAAACGAAAAGAACATTGTTTCGTATAAATCAGGCATATATAGAAAAGGTATAAATTAATGTACACTATTGAAATTTGCCTTATTTTTTACAAACTTGCACCATCTCAACACAACAGTTGAATTAAAAAATTATGAAGTTACCTTCGTCAATAAAAAATTGGATTTCCATAACCGGAGCGGTATTGGCAGTATTTAATCTCGCTTCTATTTTGTCGTTATTTATACTCAACAATTTCTTCGGGTTCGGTGGTTCTTACATCGGTTTGTTTATCTACATTGTTTTACCTGTATTTATGATATTCGGATTACTTCTGATACCGATTGGGATGAGGATAAACCGGAAAAGAGCCAGGAGAGCGGAAAAAGAGGGCAGAGAACTGAATTGGCCGGTATTGGATTTTAACAACATTGCCAACAGAAATGCGGCTACTATTTTTATTGCCGGCACAGTTGTTTTGCTTATTATTTCATCAATCGGAAGCTATGAAGCTTTTCATTACACTGAATCGGTGGAGTTTTGTGGAAAATTGTGCCATCAGGTAATGGAGCCTGAATATGTAACTTATCATGGTTCGCCACACGAAAGGGTTGCCTGTGTAGAATGCCATGTTGGCGCCGGCGCCAGTTGGTACGTAAAAAGTAAATTGTCAGGACTTTATCAGGTATATTCGGTTTTGGCAAAAAAATACCCGCAACCAATTCCAACTCCAATTGCTAATTTGCGACCGGCGCGGGAAACCTGCGAAGAATGCCATTGGCCCGAAAAATTTTATGATCACAGTTTACGCGTGAAACGTTCCTTTTTAACTGATGAAGAAAATACCGAACGCATTATAAATATGCAGATAAAAACCAGCACAAAAGTGGTTATGGGCGAGGTTGAGAAAGGAATACACCAGCACATTGATCCAAATGTCAGGATTGAGTATAAAACTGCAACCGAAAATCGCCAGGTGATACCGTGGGTAAAATATACGAACCTCGAAACCGGCGAATCGGAAATTTATACTGACAGTGAAAATGTGCTTAGCGAAACACAGATGGATTCGCTGGAAACAAGGGTGATGGACTGTCTGGATTGCCACAACCGCCCTTCACACGACTACAGCGCGCCGCAAAATTTCATCGATAAAAAAATGAGCGAAGGTAAAATCCCTGTTGATTTGCCAAGTGTAAAGTTGGTTGCAATGCTGGCGTTAAACCAGGATTATCCGACTCGCGACAGCGCATTTTTTGCTATCGAATCGCAGGTGAACGACTTTTATGAATCGGGATACCCAGATGTTTGGGAAAACCGCAAGGCAGACATTCAAAGGGCAACTTTGGAAATACAGGACGGTTATGCAAACAACATTTTTCCTTTCATGAATGCCAATTGGAAAGCCTATCCGAATAACCTTTCACACATGGAGTCGGATGGTTGCTTTCGTTGCCACAACGACAGGCATGCAACCGAATCAGGAAAAGTGATTTCCAAAGACTGCAATTTATGTCACGATATTCTGGCACAGGGAACCCGCGACTCAATGCAGTACTCCAATTCGTTTGAACCCCTGGAATTTGAACATCCGGTTGATATTGGCGAGGATTGGAAAACAGAGTATTGTTCGATGTGCCATTCTGCTTTGTATTGATATATAGCAACGAAAAAATTAGAATAACTTTTTATTTTTGTTCCATCAGGAAAAACAAAAATCGAGTGAAAAACAGAATAAATATTAATCTTTTAAAAATAACACTATGAAAAAGTTGATGTTTTTATTGGGATTGGCAATTATCCTCAGTACCGCCGCAACTGCCCAGCAAGCTAAATACATTGGGGCAACAAAATGTAAAATGTGCCATAACAAGCCTGATAAAGGTGCACAATACGATAAGTGGGCGGCAGGTCCTCATGCCAATGCACTTTCAGTTTTAAAAGGCGATGAAAAAAATGATCCAAAATGTTTGAAATGCCATTCAACTGCGGTTAAAGTTGACAACAGCCTTGTTGCCACTTTGAAACAGGATGAGGGTGTTTCGTGTGAATCTTGCCACGGCCCGGGCAGCCTTTATAAATCCGCAGCAATAATGAAAAATGAAAAGCTGGCTTTATCCAAAGGCATGATCCTCCCAACTGAAGAAGTATGCAGAACCTGCCATAATGAGGAAAGCCCAACGTTCAAAGGTTTTAATTACGAAGAATTCAAAGCAAAAATTGCTCATGACGATCCAACAACTACCGACTAAACGGTGGAATGTTGAAAGTCTGATGAATTCCTTTACTGAACCAGTGAAGGAATTTTTTTTTACAAAGCCGGTTGTTTTAATTCAAACCTCCTCTAAATATGCAACAGTGGCTACCAAATGCACAATAAATTTTGGCTAACAAAGTTTTGAAAAAAGCAAATAATACATCATATTCGCCTGCATTTTCAAAATTGTTAATTCATTAAGTATGAACAAAATATTTTCATTTTTATTCTCGATGTTATTTACCGGCATTCTGCTGGTGGTATTTGCTGTTTCCATAGGATATGCCACATTTATTGAAAACGATTTTGGCACTGCTACGGCAAAAATACTGGTATATGATTCGGTGTGGTTTAAAGGAATACTTCTCCTGTTTTGTATCAATTTGATCGGGAGCGTTTTTGTTAACAAACTGCTCAGTAAAAAAAAGTGGCCGATTTTCCTTTTTCATATTGCTTTTGTTGTGATAATTATCGGGGCGGCTTTTACCCGGTATTTTGGTTTTGAAGGAAGCATGCACATTCGCGAGGGCCAGTCGGCAAACTATATTTTATCGGAAGCGACTTATGTATCTGTTAAAGCAAATGATGGAAGCCAGACAGTACTGGATGAAACCGAGGTTCAATTCTCGCCGTATACCGGTAACAGTTATTCTAAATCGTTCAATGTCAATGGGAAAGATATACAGGTTAAAAATCTGCAGTATGTTCCATCGGCTTCCGAAACGATTGTTGTAGATCCGATGGGGCAACCTGTGGTAGCCATGCTTGCCGCCGGACGGCAAATGCAGAGGGTGGATTTCAACCTGAAACCTGGTGACAGAAAACAATTGCAGGGAATTACCATTGGTTTTGAAACCAACGGAGAAGTCAATGATGTGAACTTGTCCATTTCAAACAGTAGTTTAATGTTTTCTGCAAAAGATTCGGTAACGGTATCGGGAATGACGCAGGGACCGCCCGAGATTATTGCTCCCGGGGAGATAGTGGAGGTAAACAACCAGAAAGTGTACAGCGTTGCCGACATTTCCTTTGCTGTAAAACAGTTTTTTATGAAGGGGAAAACCCAATTGGTTTATTCGCCGCCTGAACAAAACGCCCGGCCGAATCCCGACGCAATGCTGGTGGAAGTCAGCTCGGGAAACACCGCTAAAAACCTGGTAGTTTACGGTTCGAAAGGCGAACCTGGTCAACCGTATACAACCAACATCAACGGAGTGAATGTATCTGTTTCCTATGGTGCTAAACGGATTGATTTGCCTTTTTCGATTTACCTCGAAGATTTTCAACTGGAACGGTACCCGGGTTCGAACAGCCCTTCGTCGTATGCCAGCGAAGTTGTTTTAAAGGATGGAAATATGGAAAAACCATTTCGTATCTTTATGAACAACATCTTAAAATACCAGGGATACCGCTTTTTTCAATCGTCGTATGATACGGATGAGAAAGGTACAATATTGTCGGTCAACCACGACGCGCTGGGAACATCGGTAACCTATCTGGGTTACTTAATTTTGGCAATCGGCATGGTACTAACCTTGTTCGCCAAAAACAGCCGGTTTAAAACATTGGTAAGGGCCTCCGGAAAACTTCGCGAAGAACGAAAAAAACTGTTCCCGGTGCTGGTACTTGGCTTGTTGTTTCCTGTTTTCACCAGTGCGCAAACAACTCCCCCCGATTTTGAATTGAACAGTGAACATGTTTCCAGGTTTGAATCCCTGGTAGTGCAAAGCTACAGAGGACGTTTGGAACCGGTGGCTACACAGGCTTCTGAAATTTTGCGGAAAGTGGCCAAAAAGAACAAATGGGAAGGATTGTCGGCCTCGGAAGTTTACCTCGGAATGGTTGCCAATCCGGAAACCTGGAAAAATATCCCGATCATTAAAGTTTCGAATCCGGAGTTACGAAGCCAGCTTGGTGTAACGAACGGAAAATATGCCTCGTTCAATTCAATTGTGTTGCCGCGCGAAATGGGCGGTTACCGGTTGAGCAGCCTTGTGCAGGCGGCATATGCGAAGAGCAGCAATCAACGAAATAAATTTGATAAAGAAGTAATCAACGTCGACGAAAGGGTTAACATCCTGATGAATGTCTTTGCAGGCAACCTGTTATCCATTTTTCCTGTCCCGGGGCACGATAATCAAAAGTGGGTGCCGGTTACCGATGTGGAACAACTTGGTCCGGAGAATTCAGCTTTTGTGCTTCAAACTTTCAGCAATTATCTAACATCTGTATCAACGCACGATTGGGCAACCGCCGACCAACTGCTGGCGACTCTAAAAGCCAATCAGGAAAAATACGGCGCAAAGGTAATTCCTTCGAAATCGAAAATTAAGCTCGAGGTTTTGTATCAAAAAATGAACATCTTCAGCAAATTATCGAAAATATTCATGTTCACAGGATTAATTCTGCTCATTTTGCAGTTGTCCACTATTTTCAATCCACGCATTAAATTAAGCAAGTTAAAACAAGTAGCATTCCTGTTTATCCTCGTTCTGTTTATTGCCGAAACTGCCGGTCTTGGTATCCGCTGGTATATTTCGGAACATGCACCCTGGAGCAACGGTTACGAATCGATGGTGTTTGTAAGCTGGGCCACCTGTTTGGCCGGTTTAATATTCGCCAAACGTTCGGAAATAACACTTTCGCTGACAACCGTTTTGGCCGGCCTTACACTAATGGTCGCCGGAATGAGCTGGATGAGCCCTGAACTAACAAACCTGGTTCCGGTATTAAAATCGTATTGGTTGATTGTACATGTGGCTATAATTACCGCCAGCTACGGATTTTTGGGAATTGGCGCCTTGCTGGGCCTTTTGAATTTATTACTGATGATTTCAAGAAACCAGAAGAACAAGCGAAGGGTGAATTTTACGATTAAGGAACTGGTTAACATCACTCAAATAACGTTGCTGGTCGGACTGTTCATGCTAACAATCGGTTCATTTATCGGAGGTGTGTGGGCAAACGAAAGCTGGGGCCGGTATTGGGGGTGGGACCCGAAAGAAACGTGGGCGCTTGTTACAATTCTGGTTTATTCATTTGTGGGGCATATGCATAAAATCCCCGGATTCAGAGGCCATTTTGCGGTTAGCACCGGCGCTTTGGTGGCATTTGGATCAGTTTTGATGACCTATTTTGGCGTAAACTACTATTTATCGGGATTACATTCGTACGCGCAGGGAGAACCGGCGCCCGTTCCGGTTGGGGTTTACGTGGCCGTTATTGTAATTTTTATGGTTATTTTTGCTGCATTCCTGTCGGAAAGAACAATGAAGGAGCCAAAATCAGAAACTGATATTCCGGAGGTGTAGGTACCTGCCAAAACAAACTTAGAACCAGGTAATTTTCGGGAAACCATTGGAAAACTACCTGGTTTTTTTTATGTTTATTTTCTGCTTATTCAAACGAAATCAGGAGACAATATGTCGGGAGGTGAAAATTCCACAATACTTTTAGAAAGTATATACCGGCTAATCATTTTCTTTTAAATAACAAAAAAAAGTAGCTCCTTCATTGGGGCGGCTTTCAATTTTCACTGCACCACCATTACCTTCTACCAGGTTTTTTACAATATACAATCCAATACCGTTGCCGGGAATTTCGTCGGTAAACCGGTTGAAAGGTTGAAAAATGTCATTCGCGTACCTTTCAAGGTCGATTCCGGTGCCATTATCTTTTACCGTAATCAAAACAAATTGATCTTCTCGTTTACTTTCAATTCTTATTAACAGCGGCCGGTGCGGCGACCTGTATTTAACGGCATTTGAAATCAGGTTTTTTAAGATACTGAAAAGAAAACTTTCAGCATATTTTATTGCCGGCGCTTCGTTCAGGTGAAGTTCCAGGGCTTCGGAAAATGGTTGTATATCCGGATCCTGAAATACTTCATTGATTATTTCGCGCAGCAGAAGGTTTTTTGCCCGAACGTCGTGCGGATTCTGTACATGGATGATTTCCGAAAGTCCGTCAATAACTTTTTTTTGCCGGAATACCAGGCCGTGCAAACCCTCCATTAATTTTTGCCTGTTGGCTTCACTGGCAGAATTTAATAAATTGAGCGCAAGTTCCATATTCCCGAGGGGGCCTTTTAAATCGTGCGCAATGATATGCAGCAGGCTTTCGCGCAGTTTTCGCAACTGCTCGAGCCGCCTGTTTTTATTCTGTAAATCGGAGTTTATCTGCTGAAGTTTTTTTTCTGCTGTTTTTTGTTCATGAATATCGGTGTTGGTACCAAGCCACAGCGTAATTTTACCCTGTTTATTGTAGAGCGGCATGGCCCTTCCAAGGTGCCAGCGGTATTTGCCATCGTATCGGCGCAGCCGGTATTCGATTTCATACGGTTCACCGGTTTTCAGCGAATGGTTCCAGCGGTCGACGGTTCGTTGCAGATCATCGGGGTGATGAACCAACCTGTCCCTCCAGCCCCAGCCTTCGGTATCTTTTAAGCTTTTAATGTATTCATACCACCGTTTGTTGTAGTAAATAATGTCGCCTTTCGGGTCGGCAATAAAAGCCATTTGTGGCATTGCTTCGGCAAATGTTTTATAGTGAAGCTCACTCTCACGCAGGCTGTCCTCCGCCTTTTTACGATCGTGAATATCGATTACCACGCCAATATATCCTTCGAAACGGCCTTTCTCATCGAACCGTGGCTCCCCGGCATCCATGTGCCAGCGGTACTCGCCTTCTTTTCCTCTCAGGCGGTATTCCAAACGGAATGATGATTGGTTGCGGTTGGCCTCCAAAAAATCTTGTTTGATCTGTGCTTTTTCTTCCGGGTGAATCGCATTTAACCACCCGTATCCGAGAGCCGTTCCCTGCTTTTGATCGGTGTATTCAAACCACTTTTTATTCAGGTAATTACACGCTCCATTCTCATCGGTAATCCAGACTACCACCGGAATTTGGTTGCTTATGCTGTGAAAAAAAGACTCGAATTTCCAACCTTTATTTATTATTTCGGACATTCATGTTGATTTTAGGTTACTGATTTGTAACCGACACAATTTTACAATAATAAACCTGGTGGAATGAGAAAATGTTCAAAGGTTTTTTGGGGCGAAAACGGTAATTTTGCAACGATTGTTTTGCACCGTTTAATGCAATTCAAACTTATTTGTCGGGACCGGGCGAACTGTATCTTGATTTTTCGAGCACATCCAGCCGTTTTTCCAGTCGTTCGATATCGCCCTGCGAAGGAATATTCATTTTCTTCAGTATTTTTTCCATCATACTTTTCAATTCCATTTCGAATTCTGCACGCTGTTCTCCGCCTTCTTTTTCAAGTTCGTCAAGGATTTTCTTCCCTTCTTCTTCCGATATCTTCCCTTCTTTTATGAGATTGTTAATGGTTTCGGCCGTGCGTTTTGTTGCTGCAGATGCAAATCCGAAACTTGTATTTATCAGTTTCCGAATAAATGATTCCATATTAAAAGTTTAATAATCACATTTATACAAACAGAAAAATGCCTGTTTATGTTTATTTATTTTTTGCTTTTGGTTGGTTATTACATTGATTAAAAACTTTTAAACTATCAGTTTGTTATCTAATTATTATTAACCCAAAAAATCATACAGTTATGGCTGATTTAAATATTGAAAAAAAGAAAAGATTTCCGGTAATATGGATCATACTGGGAGTTATTTTGATTGCAGTTTTGGTTTGGTACTTTGTTGGGACCAACGACATGGATGTAAACGAAGAAACGGAAGCAGAACTGGTTGAACCCAATGGCATCGGTAGCGGATATGCAGAGCCGGATGTTTGGAACGGAGATGAACTTACCCCGTGGGATTCAACATTCAACGACAATGAGATGTGGGGCGACGAGTCGGACATGCCGGAAAGAAATGATGATTCCAATACATTTGGAAACGATTATTCCGGAGCCGTAGGCACAGATACGAACGCTCCGGAGAATGTGATGGTTTCTGAAAAGATCAGGGACTTTGTGGAATTTGCCGACAGTACCGACGCCAATGAACTTGACCGTAGAAAAACATACGAAGGTTTTTCGAAACTTACGATGGCCCTTTCAGCAATTTCAAATGCTGAAAACCGGGATTCAACTTCCTCCGGTCAACAGGATTTAAACCGGTTGAAACAACAGGCCGATCAATTGCGGGACGAACGTTTATCGCAGCAACAGGCAGCGGTTATCCGGGACTTTTTTGTGGATGCAGCCAATGTAATTCAAAATTACAGCCGCAATCACGAAGAACTTTCCGATGAAGCTTCGCAGGTAATGGACGCCGCGCAGAATATAAATGCCAGCGATATGGCTTCCAATCAGAAGTCTCAAATTAATTTGTTTTTTAATGAGGCTGCCGACGCGTTGCAAAAAATGGAAGATTTGGCCGATCTCGATACGCGCAGGGACAACCGGAACCGGTAGTAATGTTCGTTCAGGAATATTCAAATACTGATTTTTTTATACACATTTTAACCTCTTAAAATTATGGCAGATAAAAAGCATCACACAAATCGCCGGCTGCAGTACCTGAGCGATTTAAAAGACTACAAAATGGCTAAAGGCGATCCCGATGTCCGCGGATGGACTGTAGTTGACGCAGATAACACTTCTGTGGGAACTATTGCAGGATTGCTGGCCGACCCGGTGAGAGAAAAAGTCATTTACCTCGATGTGGATATCCGGGACGATATTTTATCGCCGGAGCACGATCCGTTTGATGCACAGCATGAAGATGGAATTCATGAATATCAGGATAAAGAAGGTGAAATTCACATGATTATCCCGGTTGGGGCGGCACATATCGATCGCAGCAACAAAAAAGTAATCGCCGACGGTATCGACCAGGCAGCGCTGCGGGAATTTCCTTCGTACCGCTACCGGAAAAATACTCCGATTCATCCGGATTACGAGCGGAAAGTAAAGGACGAATATCTCCGGCGAAGGGGATACGTGGAAAGTGAAGACGGAAAGTTAATTGCCCGCGACGTATCGGACGATGAATATTACAATTCGGAACATTTCGATGAAGACCATTTTTACGGCCGGAATTACCGAAAACTGTAATATCCGGAATGCCCGCTGAAAAATCAGATGTCCCTTTTTTACTGCCCAAATGCCTCAGGTTAAGTACTTCGGGGTTACAAGAAAATTTTCCTGCCCTGCGATATAATTTACGTTAGCTGATTATCGGGGGCATTAATTTTTTCATTTCTCTTGTTTTAGAGAATCCCACAACAATTGAAAATAAATTCCGGGAGTTTTTCAACTGCTTTTTTCAGGTAATTATGGAAAAATTAAATCACCGGGAATTAATGGTATTCACCGGAAATACCCAGTTTTTTCCTCATTTGGTCAGCTGTAATTCCACGCCACTGTCCTACTACTGGCGCGCCCAGCATCAAAACCATGTCATCGATGTACGTCGGGTCCGAATAATCGGCTTTTTGCCATCCTTCGTCTCCGGAAGGTTTAAAAAGGGCGCCAATTGTTCCCATTCCCATATCTTCCGATTTTTCATCGGTGGGGTTTTCATAAACAGCAACAATTGAATAGTTATGGTTTTTATCTATTTTTTTGCTGAACGGGAAGAAAATCCGGGATTCGGAATGTTTCACGTAACCTTCTTTCGTTTCATCCGGTTTTGCTTTCCATATGGTATCTTTCCCGGTTTCGTCAACCAGTTCTATCATTTTACCATAGTTGTGCAGGTGACTTCCTGCTGCCAGAATTTTACCGGAAACAACGGGTTCAGACGTATTCTTTTTCACCAGTTTTCCCGGTGGAACATCAAAATCCCGGGGCAACAACGGCCCGCCCGCGTCAAGGTACAACGGATAAACTTCCATGGGGCCAATCAATCCGTCGCCGTCGGTGTAGGAAAATAAAATTCGTAGGTACACATCTTTAATCACCGAGTCGGTTAAATTCTGGTACATCACATTTACCAGCATCGGATCGTCTTTCTTTAACGGCACGCCAACAAAAGAAGGCATTTCTCCGCCGGGAGTATCATTGCTCGAGGCAAACAACCTTCGCGCAATCGGGTAAAAAATTTCGCGTTTATTGGGGTCGATGATGTTTGTATGATGCAATACATCGGTAGTGATAATGTTTTTGTCTTTGTCCGTTACCTCCCAATCGAACCCGTGAATCCATACATCGAAAGGCATGGCTGTAACTTTGGCCGGAAACCACAAATGCTCGGTATGGGCCGGGATATCTTCGGGACCAGCCAGAATTTCGATGATTTTTTCATCCGGATAATCAACAACTGCAATTGCATTCGCTGTGTCAATTCCCGGCTCGGGCAGCTTTAACCGGCTCAGCGCTTCCTGGCTGATGTGATATTCAGTGCCTTTTTTGTTTTTTATTTTGTCCAGTAGTTGCGGATCATCGGTCGACCCGCATGCAGTAGTTAGAAACGCCAGTAAAACAACTAAAAAATAACTTGTGCTTGTGTTGCGATAAATTTGAGGATTCATTTTATTTTTTTTGGAATTTAACACCAGCCAAAAACCAAACGACATACCAGAACCTGCCGCTCAAAAATAATAATTGATTTTCAATAGCTTACATCGCAAGCGAAATTTGTTCAACCAAATAGTTGTGGCGAAATTTCACGTTAAAAGGTAATAATGTTCCCGGAAATACCGGTTGTTAAAATTATTCTGCCCCTATCGATCCGGGCAAACAAGTAAAAAGCGAAAGCATTAAAAATGTTTTCAATTCGATCTGCTCCCGGACCATCAATGTCCACAGGATTTCAATACGGATTCCATCCGATCCCGACGGTGAAAATACGGATGGAATCCGAGGGTAAACAAAAAAAACGTGTTGAAAGCGAATGCCACAACACGTTCATTTTTGCAGAACCTTTTCTCTGAAAAGGTTTTTACATATGAAGACCCTGGGAACGTAATAATTCATTTAGTTCCGATACCAAATCCCGGATTCTTTCCAGCTCGAGGTTGGGCATCCGGTGTACAGGTTCCATCACTTCGGGTTTTACCCATTTCAGTGCAAGCTGGCGGATTGATCTGATTTTATCAATTAGCCGCAGTTCCGGATAGACCTCGTCGATTACCGAAACCAAAATCATTTCTTCGGCTGAAAGTTTAAAGCCCGGGTCGAACCAATGTACCGGTTCCTGTACTTCGGGTTTTACGGCAGTTATGTCGCCTGGCCCGCCTATATGGGCGATGTCGCGGTATTTGAACTTATCGAACCTGCCGAAATGGGCCGGTTCCATCCAGTCGGTGCGTAATTTAAGTTTCAGCGCATCGAGCCAGAAAACATAGATACGGTATTCGCCGGCTGCAATCCGTTCGGGAAACTTTTTGTTGCCCATTTCCGCGAACGTCTCTTGAAGGGCCCGTTCAAACACAGTTCCTTTTAGTTTGTCCCCTTCAATAGCTACTTCATCAGTAAGCTTTCCTTTTTCTCCGAATTTTAAAATCACCGGAACCGATGTGGTAATTACATATCCGATCTGACTGGAAGCTTTGTCGAAGGCATTGTCGATTTGCGCCTGAAAATTTTCGCGCAGATGACGGTAAATCAATATTAAATAGTCCTGCAGTTTTACCTGCATGGGATGAGCCGGTTCAATAGGGCTGTAGTCAAATTTAATTGTTCCCATAATGTTCCTCCTAATTAGTTAATTGTTAATGGTTATAAAATGGTATCACGGTTTTGCCAGGTAGCTTTTGAATTCATCGTAGGGAATGGGTTCTTCCACGATGTTCAGCACATCGTTCAGGCTCATTATTTCGGCTTGCGCGGGTTTCTGCACCATTTCAGGCGTGCCTTGTATTTGAGGAACCATACTCTGACGTTCTTCTAAATAAAGTGTATGTAAAAACTGCGGATTATTCCGGTTCTGAAAAGCGGAATCGAGCATGGCGATGATGTCTTCGCCTTGTTTGCGGAGTACTGCGCTGTTTCGGTCGACCTGGTTGCGCATTTCTGCGGCAAAACTGCGGATTTTGTTTGGGGCGAAATCGTTGAGCGCATTTACAAAATCGAAAATCCGGGCCAGAAAATGATACGTATCGAGGTTGGTTTCTTTTATGAAATTCCGCACATAACTCCGCAGGGTTTGGTTCAGCGCATTGGGATAAAACCGCCGCAGCAACTGGTAATAAAAATCCACTTGCATGTTAAAATAATGCAGCCCGGAATTATTGAAATTCCGGTCCTGAAAAGCCATGTTCGAGATGTAATGAAATGCTTCGGCCTGCGGATTGTCCAACCGGTAATCGAGCCCGAAGTAATCGCCCAGCAGTTTCCGGTTATTTGCCAGCAAATTCTCGAGACCGGTTCCGGCATGCGGTTCTACGCGGCAAAAATTCTGTGGATTTTCGATGTGCCGTTCCATGAACCGCAGGTTCACCAGAATATCATCGAGTGTTGTGTGAGGATTAAACAGCAGGATGTTGTAGGCAATATGAATATCGAAATCGTTTAAAATTTCGAGCGCATTCAGTATCTCTGCAACTGAACTTTTACGGTTCAGGTTTTCCAGTTCGCTTTCCGAAGCATTTTCCACGCCCAGAAAAACCCTGAATAAACCCAGTTCGCTGAGCACTTCAACCGATTCGCGCGTGATGCTGTCGGGGCGCGCTTTAATGGCAAAGGCTATGTTGGTAATGTGCTCTTCTTCGAGCCGTTGTTTCAGCAGTTGAAACCGTTCGAGCGCCTTTGTTTTGGAATTCACGAAAAAGTTATCGTCCTGAAAATTAAAAATCCGCACCCCATGTTCGAAATAAAGCTGCTTGATTTCGGCAACAATGTTGTCGATACTCCGGATGCGGAATTTTTTCAATCCGCTGTTTTCGTACCAGGCATTTATACTGCAAAACAGACAATTACGCCAGCAACCCCGGCTGGTAACCACACTGGCAATTTTCAGCCCGAAATAATCGTGAAACGAAGTACGTTTCGGGAAAGGCAACCGGTTGATATTGTTCAGGTCGCCATTGCCGCGGTTTTCAATAAAAACGCTGTTCGGGCCCCGGTAACACAGGGAAGATACTTTTGATAAATCATGAATATTTTCGGCCAGTTCACACATGGTTTTTTCCCCTTCGCTTAAACCGATGGAATCGAATGCCCCGAAGTCACGCAACAGGTTTTTGGCATTGAAAGCCGCAAACGGACCGCCGGCAATAATGTGCCCGCGATACCCTTGTTCTTTCAGTCGTTCGGCCAGCGCGCAAAATTCTTTTCCGCGCGTGGTGAAAACCATCGACAATCCTGTAATTTCGGGTGAAAACCGGATAATTTTTGCAATGGTTTCATTAATATCGTAGTAATCATTAAATGGAATAATCTGTACCGTGTGGTTCTCTTGTTCAAGGCTGGAAGCGATGTAACGGAGGCCGAGGTTTTCTTCCAGTTCTGCACCAACCAATGCTACTTTCATGACGAATGGTTTAAGTTGGAATTTACCGAAACGAAAATTAAAAAGATGCTGCTTTGAAAAAACGCCCTGGTTTGTAAAACATATACAATTTACTAAAATATAATGGGTTATCAAATACGACATATGTCAAATGGTAGCGCCGGGAATCCATGCAGGATGAGCAGAAATAAACATAATCCCGAATGGCTGAACTGATAAAATCAATTACACCATGTATTGCAGATGGATTTCGGCAAAGTTACCAGCAGGAGTTTTGTGAGTGCGTAAGGTGTTAAATATCACTCAATTTATATTGAATTTAATTAAGAGGCGGAAGAATGGGTGAAAAGGTTTTTTGTTTCTGCCAACGCGAAAATTGACACCAATCCGCAGAGTTTCTGGTGTTGCTGTCCTATTTTTCAATTAACCGGCGCCCTCAACTGAAGTTTCATTTTTGTTGGCTTTTTTCTGTAATACGAGAAGTTTGAAAAACCACGGAATAAATCCTATCGTTTTATCTTCAATGATATTTACTTTCAACTGTTTTAAATCCTCTGACAAATCAAATTTTCTGCAACCTAATGATAACATCGGGAATTTCCAGATTACGGATTCGATCCAATTGCTCAGTACCCTTTCAACCTTGTTTTTCGAATCACAGGAATGAGCTATCCCCAGAAGACCGTTAATTTTTAATACGCGCAGCATTTCACCAACAGCATTTGCAGGATTTTCCAACGGACACGTGCTGTATGTTGAAATAACCGCATCGAAATGGTTGTCAGGATAAGGAATATCATACATATCACCTTCTTTAAATGAAATTCGTTTGTCCAGGTTATACACAATCGCTTTCTCTTTTGCCTTTTTTAGCATGTTTTCACTGATATCCAATATGACGGCTCTTGTATTTTGCCCTCCTTTTTTCAACGCTAAAATCGTTGTCGTTCCGGTGCCTCCGCCGGCATCAAGAATTAAATCGCCATCCTTTACAATTTTATTTACCAGATATTTTCTTCCCCTGTTGTCTAAATCATATGTTCCAATTCTATGATACAGATCGTAGTAACCGGCTGTTTTATTATAAACTTTTTTTACAACGAGCTTATTTAATGCGTTTTTCATTATTTTAAAAGTTTTTATACAAAATTAAACGCTTTATCCGGTTAATCCTATTTTGTTGGCTGGTTACGGCTGCCTGCGCCCGACCTGTCAACGTCCGCAGGACTTGATAGCGTCAACAAAAAATGCATTTTGGGCTGAAGCCCGGAATCAATGGATTATTCTGAGTCCGTCCTATAAAAATAATCAGGAGTTGATTAAAATTGAATGGCTATTTTAATTGTTTTTTATTCCCCCTCCGTTCCGGTAAACCGGACCTCGTCCCCCTCATGCGAGGAGGACAAACGCTCCGATGTTGCCGACGATTAAATTCGAAAGGGAACATTTTCATTACTCCCGGCCTGTTGGAAGAATAAATTCCGTCTTGGGTTTTGAATGTTACGGCAAAGGATACGTTGCTGAACCAATTTCCCTGTCTGATTAAAGCTGCCTGCGCCGGACCTGTCAACGTCCGCAGGACTTGACAGCGTCTAAAATAATATGGGCTGAAGCCCGGAATCAATGGATTATTCTGAGTCCGTCCTATAAAAATAATCAGGAGTTGATTAAAATTGAATGGCTATTTTAATTGTTTTTTATACCCCCTCCGTTCCGGTAAACCGGACCTCGTCCCCCTCATGCGAGGAGGACAAACGCTCCGATGTTGCCGGCGATTAAATTCGAAAGGGAACATTTTCATAACTCCCGGCCTGTTGGAAGAATAAATTCCGTCTTGGGTTTTGAATGGGACGGCAAAGGATACGCCGCTGAACCAATTTTTCTGTCTGATTAAGCTGCCTGCACCCGACCTGTCAACGTCCGCAGGACTTGACAGCGTCAACAAAAAATGCATTTTGGGCTGAAGCCCGGAATCAATTGATTATTCTGAGTCCGTCCTATAAAAATAATCAGGAGTTGATTAAAATTGAATGGCTATTTTAATTGTTTTTTATACCCCCTCCGTTCCGGTAAACCGGACCTCGTCCCCCTCATGCGAGGAGGACAAACGCTCCGATGTTGCCGACGATTAAATTCGAAAGGGAACATTTTCATTACTCCCGGCCTGTTGGAAGAATAAATTCCGTCTTGGATTTTGAATGGGACGGCAAAGGATACGGCGCTGAACCAATTTTTCTGTTTAATTATAGTTCGGAGTTATTCTGCTTTTTGTTTGCCGGCCATGCGAATGATTTGTGATTTCAGTTTGTTTGGGTCAATCGGTTTGATGATTATATCGGTAAATAAACCATTGGTCATTTCCTCTCTTACTTTGCTTGTAATGTCGGCCGTGAGGGCGAGAATAGGTGTGTTTTGATAACCCGGTAATTTTCGGATAATACCGGCGGCGCCATATCCGTCAATTTCCGGCATATGCACATCCATCAATATCAAATCGTATTGTGTTTTTTTGGCGAGTTCAACGGCTTTTTTGCCGTTTACGGCTTCGTCAAAATTCATCCCCCACATTTTAAAAAGCTCTCTGTTCAGCATCCGGTTATACTTATCGTCTTCGGCGATCATAATTTTCAACTCGTCGGTTTCAACCCGCGGCACCTGATCAGCGTGCGGTTTTTCCCCGCCCGGCTCTCCACCCACTTCAACGGGAAGCACAAAAAAGAACTTCGATCCTTTTTTATAGTTACTTTCCACGTGTATTGAACTTCCCATCAATTCCAGATTTAACTTGGTAATGTAAAGTCCGAGGCCGGTACCTCCATATTCTTTTACCGTTGAGCTGTCGGCTTGTTTGAACATGTCGAAAACTTCCTCCAGTTTTTCTTTTTGTATGCCGATTCCGGTGTCGGTTACCGAAAATTCAAGCCAAAGTTTATTATTTTCCTGTTTTTTTACGTTTACTTCCAGTTTTACCTGTCCGTGTTGTGTAAATTTAATTGCATTGCCCAGCAGGTTGTGGAGGATTTGCAGCAGTTTTACGCGATCGGCTTTAATTACTTTTGGTACATCCGCCCCTGCCTGCAGGTTAAGCTCTACTTCCTTTCCTTTTAGCAACGGACGATGAACATTAAGCAGTTCATCAAAAAACGGATCCAAATCAATGCTGCTGATGTCCACTACCGATCTGCCCGCCTGCAGTTTACTCAAGTCGAGAATACTGTCGATTAGCTGGCTCAGATGTCCCGCTGCCACTTTTATGGTCTCTACATTTTTCGCCTGGTGTTTGTTTAAATTCTGCTCCATCAGCAGTTGCGACAAACCCACCACTGCATTCAGCGGCGTACGTATTTCATGGCTCATGTGCGCCAGAAAATCCTCTCTGGCACGGGCTGCTTCCTCGGCAGCTTCTTTTGCATATTGCAACGCTTTTTCATTTTCTTTCCGGTCGGTAATGTCATAATTAATACCAATCATGTAGCGCTGGTCATCTCCTTTTATCACTTTTCCGCGGCTGGCCAGCCATTTTTCACTGCGGTTGGTTAGCACCCGAAAATCGATCTTGAAATCACTTGTTTCTTCCCAGGCCTTTTTCACGGCTTGTACAACCCGGTCGCGATCCTCCGGATGGATATGTTCATATAATTCATTTCTGCTTAGCGTGGTTGTATGTTTTTTTAGTTCGAACAGTTGTGCGTTATTTTCATCCATCGACATGTTCTCTTCGTTTTCAAACCGCATCCACGATCCCATGTTCATGGAGCTCAGCGTAAGCCGCAAACGTTCTTCATTTTCCCGCAACTTTTCTTCGGCCTTTTTCCGGGTGGTGATGTCATTGGCTATTCCAAACCACTCTGTTATTTCTCCTTCATTGTTTAAAACCGGAACCGCGCGGGAGTGGGTCCAGCCAAGTGTACCGTCGTTCTGAATGACGCGGTGTTCCATATCGAAAACCGATTTGGAACCGATTGCTTTCTGAATTTCTTTCATCACCGCGTCCTGATCTTCCGGGTGAATGTATTTTTCCATCCATTTTTTGTCGGGTTTTAGAGTTTCGGAAATAAAACCTTTACTGTTTAATTCGCGCATTTCCGACCAGTCGGCATTCATCCGGTAAACTACCGAAATGGCAGCGGTTAACAGCGCCCTGAAATTTTGCTCGCTTTGGCGTAGCGCTTGTTCTGCTTTTTTGCGGTTGCCGATTTCGAAACAGAATTCGACAAAGGTGCCATCACCGAGTGAAGCGCCGTTAAACAGCATCCACGAGCGGGAGCCGTCTTTGCGAAAGTATTCTTTTTCATATGGCCCTATTTTCCCGGTTTCACGAAGCTTTTGCAGTTGCTTTTCGCTTATCTGCACGTATTCGGGCGGTGTAAAGGTTTTCCAGCCAGGCTTAATCGTGTCATATTCCTTTCGGGTATAGCCCATCATTTTCAGGAATGCATTATTGGCGTCAATCGGTTCTCCTTCTTCGGTGAAAGTTAAAACGCCTACAGTTTCCACATCAAACATTTTCTCAAGGCGGATTTCGTTTTGTTTTCGGGCGGTAATATCAATGAATGTAATAACTACCCCCTGAATTTTGTCACCTCCGCTCCTGTAAGGCAATAACCGTGTGAGATAGGTGTTGTTGCCGCCATCTTTTATTTCTTTTTCGACAGATTGCAGTGTTTTTAGCACCGATAAAGCATCCCGGGTTAAATCGTCATAACCGAGCCGGTGGGTTAAATCGGAGATATGTCGGCCTTTGTCGGCGGTACGAATGTTGAACAGATCATTTAACTTCGGCGTAAACCACTGAATCCGAAACTCCCGGTCGAGCACAAGTGTGGCAATATTAGTGGCGCCCATCAGGTTTTGAAGATCATCGGAAAGCTGGCTCAATTCTTCCACTTTGTGCCGGTTTTCCTGGTTTAGGGTAGTTAGCTCTTCGTTTACCGACTGTAACTCTTCTTTACTGGTTTCCAGTTCCTCCATGGTAGAACGCAGTTCTTCATTCGCCGATTGCATTTCTTCGTTGGAAGCTTTCATTTCTTCGCGGCTGGTTTCATATTCTTCAACAATGGCCTGCAACTGTTGCCGGGTGTCCTGAAGATCTTTTTCCAGTTTTTCTATCTGCATGGTATAAATTTCGTTTCCTTCCGGAAAAGTATTTTTATTCACGTACAATTCAGGTTCGTCATATTCTTCAAATAAAACAAGAATTGCCTCTTCCTGTGCCTCTTCGTGAATCATACCGGCCGAAATAAACACCTGCTTTACAACGCCTTCAACAGAAATTTGTAACGGTTTCGAACGTACCAGGTTTTGTTTTTCCCTGGCCGCATGAATAACGGTACGTAATTCAATCTGCATTTCAGGGCGTATGAGTTTGAATAAATCCCTGCTGATTTCCCCGCCCGGAAAAACAAGATAGCGCCCGGCATTTTCAGAAACGTGCAGTACCTGGTAATCCGGACTTACCAACAGGCTCGGCGGACCATAACGCTCAACAATTTTATGGTGTATTTGACCATAAGTGCGTGTTTCGGATTCTTTATTCCGGATTCCTAATTCATAATCGGTTTTTTGCATACTCGGAAAAACGGGCAGCCGGGGCTCGGGGCCGGTTACGTTTTTCTTTTTATAAACGGAAACGTCTTTATTTTCAACACTGAACAATTCTTTGTTTTCAAGATTCTCGGAAGTGCCAAGCACCAGGTATCCATGAGATGACAGGGAATAATGGAAAAGTTCAGCAACATCTTTCTGCACGTCGCGCTTAAGGTATATCAAAAGGTTGCGGCACATAACCAAATCGAGGCGTGAAAACGGTGGATCGCTCAATAAGTTGTGCGGGGTAAAAATTACCTTTTCCCTGATTTCTTTGCGAATCCGGTATCCGCCATCTTCTTTGTTGAAGAAACGTTTTAATCGTTCAATACTAACGTCGGCATTTATATCTCCAGGGTAAAATCCTTCCCTTGCCTTTCTTAGCGAAACATCGTGGAGGTCGGAAGCAAAAATTTGTACCGATGGTTCGATTTCCAGTTTGTCAAGGGCCTCTCTCAGCAATATGGCAATAGAATAAGCCTCCTCTCCGGTGGCGCAACCTACCGTCCAAATCCGGATTTGTCCTTCGCCTTCCTTGTTTCTGATGATAGCCGGGATTACCTTTTCCTCGATATAATCGAATACCCGCACATCCCTGAAAAAGCTGGTGACGTTAATCAGAAAATCGTCGGAAAGTGTTTTTACCTCTTCACGGTTTTTTCTGAGAACGCCAAGATATTCTGACAATTTTTCTACCTGCGAAATCTGCATCCTCCGTTGAATGCGGCGCAAAAGGGTAGAAGTTTTGTACCGACTGAAATCGCGCCCGGTTACGGCCCTTATTTGTGTGAATATTTTCTGAAGCAATTGCTGTTCGCGGCTATCGATTTTTTCTTTCGGTTCCAGCGATTTAATCTTTGGTTTTACTGAAAAATAATTGATGATGGCGGACGGGATTTTATCAATCGGGAGGATCATATCCACCAGACCTGTGGATATGGCGCTTTGCGGCATTCCGCTAAATGGCGCCTCTTCGGGGTCCTGCACAATGGTAAGGCCGCCTTTTTCCTGTATCTCTCTAATTCCCAGTGTTCCATCGGAACCGGTACCGGTGAGAATGACGCCCACTGCCTGTCCGTTATGGGCTTGGGCAAGTGTCCGGAAAAAATGATCGATAGGTGCGCGCTCGCTGCGTTTTTCTTCGAGCTTCGACAGGCGGAGATGGGTATCAATGGTGTTCAGGTTGGCATTTGGAGGTATAATGTATACGTGGTTCGGTTTTAGTTCTATGGTCTCGGTTACCTGCTGTACAGCCATTTTCATATGCGGCTGAAGCAATTCGGCGAGCATGCTTTTATGTTCGGGCGCCAGGTGAACCACCACCACAAAAGCCAGTCCGCTGTCTTTGGGAACGTTTCTGAAAAAAGATTTTAACGCATCCAAACCGCCTGCTGAAGCGCCAATAGCCACTATGGGTAATTTTTCGCTCCTGTTATTCTGCCTTTTATCATCGGTATTTTTTTTTACGTACCTGGTCATATTGCGGGTTTTTTCTGATATTTTTTGTCCTAAATAAAAGTAAACAAAAATAAAACAGTACAAAAATAAAATTAAACAATTACCACTGTCTGCAAAAAATTGAGAACGACTGCGTTTGGGGCCTCCGGTTTGTCGCTTTGAATTTGTTCGTTACCAGTGAGTTCTGAAGAACCTATGTTAGTTTCATTGATTGAAATCTGTTTACCTGGCTACGGACGCCGGAGTTATTTTATATCCCTTCCTTTTTTACCAAAAGGCACCGGTTTTCATCGAGCTTCAGGTAACCGTGGTCGTAACAAAAGTAATAGTTCCGGCCGGCGCGGGTGGTGTAAACATGGGTATGGTAGTTAAAATTGAACCCCTGTTTTTCGAGTACCCCGACGAATACGGTTGTTTTGCTGTCGGTATTCAATTCCTCCATTATGGAACGGTTGTTTTTTAGAATCCGGTTGATTTTTCGCATGAATTTGGTTGAAGCTCCTGCTTTTTTGTTGTTGCAGGCATTGCGGCAAAGGTCGTTGCAAAATTTTTGATCGGCCCTTCCTTTGAGCGGTTCGCCGCATTCAAGGCATTTTCTTTTTTCCATGAGATGTTTTAGTTCTGGTTTGTAAAGCGCTAATATATAAATTTATATCCGTTTGTAAACGCTTACAAATGTTTATTGTCGATTACAAATGTTTAACTACCGGATGTATTTCTTCCCCGAATCTATTTTTGAAACATCAAATTTCGTTTTGTTAATTATTAAAATTTTGAAATCATGAATGTTTTAAGAAACAGCGTCAGGCTTATCGGCCACCTGGGCGACGACCCAAAAGTGAGAAAGTTGGACAACGGAAGAACAGTTGTTAGTTTTTCAATAGCAACCAACGAAGTTTACCGCGACAGCAAAGGTGAAAAACAGTCGGAAACCACCTGGCACCGTCTGGTTGCCTGGGGAAAACAGGCAGAAGTTATTGAAAATTATGTAAAAAAAGGTTCAGAAATTGCGATTGAGGGAAAACTTACAAACCGTTCGTACGACGATAAAAACGGAATGAAACAGTACATTTCGGAAGTGGTTGTAAATTCTGTACTGCTACTCGACAAAAGTAAAAATTGACGGGTTTTATCTTTCAAACGCAGTATAGCCCTGTAACAGAAAAAGAGGCTGTCCGATGGCAGCCTCTTCATATTACCGCCGAATAAGAAGTAATTAATTTTTGCACCGGGTTTTAACCCGGTGATTTCATGATGAATGAAAGTCGGCTTTAGCCTTTAATTTTCAGCATTTTAAAGGCTAAAGCCTGAACTTTGTTGATAAGTTTTTAACCACCGGGCTAAAGCCACGGTGTAAAAATCCGTATTCTTCACATAGCCTGTTCAGTGAACGAATACTGTAATTTCCAGTAGGAAAGGGTTTCAACCACATTTTTTTAAGCAAAAAAGCTTATTGATTAAGTGCCTGATTCAATAATCTTTTAATCCAAACCCAGGTGTTCAGGGATTATAACCAAGAATGTGGAACATGTCTTCCACGGTTTGTTCGTTGCGGTAAACGTAATCCACAAAATTTCCGGTTTCATCGCGGTCGATAATAACATGTTGCGGCGCCGGTATCAGGCAATGTTTGATGCCGCCGTAACCGCTGATGGAATCCTGGTAGGCGCCGGTATGGAAAAATCCGAGATAAAGCGGTTCCTTTTCCCTGGAACTGTAACGCGGCAGCAAAATTTGCTGGTTCAAATCTTCCGAGTTGTAATAATCGGAATGATCGCAACTGATTCCGCCAATGTTTACGCGCGTGTATTCATTGTTCCATTTGTTGATAGGCAGCAAAATGAACTTTTCAAAAATCGACCAGGCATCCGGGATAGTGTTCATCAGGCTGTTATCGATGATGTACCACAATTCAGCATCGTTTTGTTGTTTTTGCTCCAGTACCGAGAAAATGGTTGCACCGCTTTCACCTACCGTATATTTTCCGAATTCGGTGTAAATATCGGGTTCCTTTATTCCTTCGGCGTTACAGGCATCTTTAATGTTGTTCACAATTTCCCGGATCATGTATTCGTATTCGTACTCGAAACCCAAATGGCTGCGGATGGGAAAACCTCCGCCGAGATTTATCGAATTCAGCGACGGGCATTCTTTTTTCAGTTCGATATACATTTTCACCGATTTCTGGAATTCTCCCCAGTAATACAGCGTGTCTTTGATTCCCGAGTCCACAAAAAAATGAAGCATCGTCAGTTCAATGTTTTCCTTGCCGCTGATTTGGTTGTAATAAAAATCAAGAATTTCGGAAGCCCTTATTCCCAGCCGCGAAGTATAGTACGCGCTTTGTGGTTCTTCGTCGATGGCCTTCCGGATACCTATTTGTATTTTCTTTCCATTGGCAATGGCCAGTATCTTTTTCAGTTCATTTTTATTGTCGAGAATAATGGTGGAATTCGTAAAACCAAGGTCTTGAATTTCGATTAGCTTTCGGATGTATTCATCGGTTTTATACCCGTTGTGCACCAGTTTAATTGACTTGTCAACTTCGCCTTTTTTGTACAAATTCAGAATTAAATCAATGTCGAACGACGAAGAGGTTTCGAGGTTTACATTGTATTGCAATGCCTTGTTGATTACGTGGTGAAAATGGCTGCATTTGGTGCAGTAACAATAGTTGTACGTTCCTTCGTAGCCGGCGGCTTTCATAGCGCGGCGGAATAAATTCCGGGCCTTCTTAATTTGGTCGCCAATGCGCGGCAGGTACATTAACCGGAATGGCGTACCGTATTTTTTGATTAAATATTTTAGTGAAACTCCGTAAAAATTGAGGTAACCATCTTCGAGGTCGAAACCCTCCTGCGGGAAATAATACGATTGTTCGATAAGGTCCTGATATGTGTTCTTCATTCTTTAAAAACCAACAATAAATTAGATAATGTTTTAACTTTCCAAAGTAAATACCTTTTTTGGTAAAAAAGTTCAAATAAAATTCAAAATTGAATTTTTGTAAAATTTTTAACAAAATAAAAATGAATGGTTAACGCAGTGAGTATAATGTGGTGGCGGCGCTAAAATGACCACTTCAACCTGCCAAAAGCCGCTTTTCCCATTTCGCCAAATTCTGTTCCGGGCCGGCCAAAAAACAATTGTCCGGTTAGCAGTAGTTCAAGGTTGTTCCCCAAAGAATAAGTGAATGAAGGCCCAACGAACGAAGAAGCATCGCAGGGATTGAACATGCCCGAGAAATTCCCGGAAAAGAGAGGTGTAAACGGATAAGAAACCTGTCCGAACAGATCGTATTTTGCCAGCGATAACATTTTTGCAGAAATGTTTTGGTCGAAGAATTGCCGGCCGCCGGCATTTTCGGTAGCTCCCTGGCTGTTGAATAAAAATGCGGCATGAACATACAAACTGTTTTTGAAGGTGTAGTCGCCCGAAATGGAAGCTACCAGCGCTTCCCGGCTATCGACAATGTCATTCCGCGGAACGAACCAGGTAGCTTCGCCGCGAAATCCGCCGCCGCGTATGTCGCCCGACCAGCCTCCGCCCAGAACAAAATCTTTTCCAACCTGGCCGCCGAGAAACTGAAAATCGTAATTGAATTTTGAAAACCTGTACATTCCGGCAACAGCCGTTTCGTCGGAATTTCTTCCTACTTTATAAACCAGTTGTGCCGAAGAGGTTACGCTGGTATAATACTGAATTTTCACGGCGTCGGTTCCGGGACGTTCTTCGTAATCGAAATCGAAATAGGAAAAAGTGTTGAAAACATCGTTTGGATTCCACACGAGATTAATTCCCCAGTTAATCCGTTGACGGCCAACCCGGACCTGCCATTTTCCCTGAATGTAATCCGCCCATGCCCGGTCGATCATCGAATGCATGAACCAGTTGTCTCCGGATGCAACTGTTCCTGCCAAATCAAAGTACCCGTAATCGGTATCCACATATTCCTTGTAAAGCGGAAAAACGCGAATAAGCTGGCCGAAGAAAATGCGGTTTCGGGCTTCCACGGCAAACGTAAAATGGTTGTTGGCATACCACCTGAAATTTAACCGGTTATGGATGAGGTTCGACGAAAGATAATCGGCGTCGAGTCCCGGAAGCTGGCGATCGGGTTTGTAATACATGTATAAGTCTTTGATGTAACCGGTTAGTGTAACCGGTTTCAGTTGGGCATTTGCAGTGAGGTTAACAAGGAGCAAAAGAAGTAAAATGCAACGTACAGGCTTCATTTTAGTTGTTTGTAAATTCCCCGGCAAAATCCATCACCCACATGTTCCGGTATTCGGGATGACGGCCCGATGCCACGCCAATCCATTTAAAATCGGGATGAAGAAAATTTTCCCGGTGCCCGCGATTTTTCACACCGTCGTCAATAAGCAGGTAAACAACCACTTGTTGCGCAGAAATTCCACCGTACGCAATATTTTCGGCAATTCGTTGGTTCCACCGGCCGTAGCGTTCAATCCGATCCGTTATTTTTGAGTGGTCGCCGCCAACATGGCCGGTTTTACCGCTTTTCGACTGGTCGTTTACATGGTCCCGTGCTGCTTTGGTCAGGCCTTCGCTGGGGTAAATCAGGGGCAGCGGTTGTAATTTCTGTAATTCCTGAATACATTCATTCAAGGCATCCACGCCTTCCGCAGTTTTCAATGGTTTGTCGCCCGGGTAAAACAAAATGTTGTGTTTGTAATTGTTTTTTAACGGTACCATATAATCTTCGGCGTACTGTGCCGGATTCGACCTTAATTTGTTAATCTCAAGAATTACTTCCCGTTCGAGACTGGTAAGATATCGGGCGTCTGCCGCAGTATTGAGCGCCGGATTGTTCCAGCTTTTTTCATGGTCGTCATTCGAACCGAAAACCGTTGTAACGGTTAAAACCAGTAACAGCAGGGCAAGTGTTTGTTTCATCGCTAAATTCTTTTTTCGTCGTTTATTACTTTTCCGTCTTCCAGGGTAATTACCCGGCGGGCTTTGTTTACAACCCGCTGGTCGTGCGTTGAAAAGATAAACGTAACTTTTTCCTCTTTATTTAGTTGTTCCATGATATCGAGTAAATTTTCAGTCGATTTGGAATCGAGGTTAGCGGTGGGTTCATCGGCCAGCACAAATTTTGGTTTCGATGCCAGCGCACGCGCTACTGCCACCCGTTGCTGCTGTCCGCCCGAGAGTTTTCCCGGTTTCCGATCCATCATTTCGCCCAATCCCACAGCTCGGAGTAATTCCGTGGCGCGGGCGTCGCGTTTGGCTTTTTTCCAACCTTGCAGGTGCATAATGAATTCCACGTTTTCTTTGGCCGTTAACACCGGGATCAGGTTATAGGCCTGAAATACAAACCCGATGTTGTACATCCGGAAATCAGTCAGTTTTCTTGATGAAAGCTCAGTGATTTTTACGCTGTTAATAACAACGCTGCCTTGTGTTGCGTCATCGAGGCCGCCGACAATATTCAGCAACGTGGTTTTTCCGGAACCCGACGGCCCCACAATCGCGGTGAATTCTCCTTCGTCAATCGAAATGTTCACTCCGTTAACCGCATGAACAGCAACCGATTCGCTGTTGTAGGTTTTGTGCAGGTTTTCTATTTCTATGATTTTCATTGTTTAATGCTTTAATGAGTGAATGCTATAACATCAACTCCAAATTTTTTCGTCCGCTTTTTTAAGCCTTCAACAAAAATATCTTTTTCTGTCATTGCACTATTATTAAAAAATTCTTTTGTCATTAATTCATTTTTTTTTAATTCATTCTCGCATTCCCTCATTCATGCATTACTAATCCGTCCGCGTAGCCTCCGCCGGGTTTAGTTTCAGCGCTTTTCGGGCCGGGTAAATAGCCGATAGAATTCCCGTTACAATTACAAGAATACCAATCGTTACCAAAGAATCGGGCTGCAGCGAAGTGTACACCTGCGAACCAAACCCGTATTTTTCCAGTCCCTCGGCAAACATGGAAACATCGATGGGCCGTGTTTCGAAAAATTTGGTGACCACCGTTCCCAGAATCATTCCCAAAAGTCCGCCGGTAAAGGTCAGCATAATTGATTCCAGGATAATCATGAAAAATATTTTTCGCTTGTTCATTCCAACTGCCATTAACATTCCGATTTCTTTCACCCGCTCCAAAACCGCCATTAGCATGGTGTTGATGATCCCGAAACAAAGCGCCAGTAAAATGATGAGGATAAAAATATACATGTACTGATCCATCGAGTCGGTGAGGAGCGACATTTCGGGGCTCAGTTCTTTCCAGGTTTGAACGTCGTAATCGCCTGTAATTTTTTGGATTTCTGGTTTTATTACCGGAGCTTCGTCCCCGTTTTCGAGTAACACGGCAATTTCATGGGCTGTATTGTCTTCCATTCCCAACTGCGTTTTCAAATCGTCGTATAAAACAAACATGTGGGTTTCATCGAAACTGGTGTTGGTGGTTTTGTAAATTCCTGAAACACGGTAACCTTTCGACGATAAATTCCCGTCGCGGTCAACCAACTGAACGTTGATTTTTGAGCCTGTTTTCAACTGTAGTTTTTTTGCCATTTTCTGGCCGATGACCACCGGTGGCATCCGGGTGGTTTTTTCGAGGTAAGTTCCGTCAATCAAATGTTCCTCAATATTGGTTACCCTTTTTTCATTGTCAACATCAACTCCCACCAGTTTTCCACCGCCTGTGCCGTGTGCCGCCATTACAAACGGCTCGGCAATTAAACGGCGGCTGGCTGCCAAAACTCCGTCTACCGATTCTATTTCGTTTAGCATTTCCTTCGAATCGGAAATATAATATTCAATGTTGTTGTTTTCCAGGAAACGGGGAGCATGAACCTGAATATGTGCCAGCTCGAGCTTGGTAGCCGATTCAATACGGGCGTCTACTGCACCCTGCATAAATGCCATGGTAAACACGCCGGCAAACAACCCGATGGCAATGGCTACAATCATTATCAGGCTTCGCGACTTGCTCCGCCAAACATTTCTCCAGGCTATTGATCCAATCATTGTTTTATATTTTTTACTGTTACTGCTCTCTGCGACTGTTTATTTCTTTTCACTACTACTGTCCACTGCGAATGTCAACTGGACTGCGATGTCAACTGCGACTGTCAACTGCGACTGCCCGCTTCTTCATGCCCGCATGGCTTTGGTAATTTTCAGCCGGTAAATATTTAAAACCGGAAAAACGGATATGAACATGCTGATGATAAAAACCAGGATCATCTGGTTGTAGAACAACGACGATTTAAGTGAAAAATACAGGTACGGCTCCATTCCGTATTGTGCGTATGCTTCTGCCATTTCGCCTGAAAGCGGTAGCGGATGGTAATAAAAATACAAACAGAAAAAATAGCTGATTATCAATCCGATGGCGCATCCGATTAAACCAATCAAAATGGTTTCAACAACGACAACTACCGACAGTTTTCGTTTTTTCATTCCCACGGCGTGAACAACGCCAAATTCACGTTTACGTTCTTTTACCATCATCATAATTACGCTGAACATTCCAAAAGCAATTACCACATATAAAATACCGAGCATAATATAACCTCCGCCGCGGTCGCTTTTAATAAGCTGTACCAGTTCGGGTTGCATTTCTGTCCAGGTCATCACCCGGTTTCCCGGCGGAAGCAAGTTGCTTCGATATCTTTCTTAATTTGATCCACTTTGTAATGATCATCGGTCATCACCACCAGCGACGTTGAAATTCCGTAGGCGGAATAAAATTCCCGGGCCCTTCCGATATCAAGATAAACCAGCCTTTTGTTGAATTCCGGGCTGGGGTGGGTCATGATCCCCACAATTTCAAACAAACCATTGGCGCTGATTCCGTGATATCCCTGGCTAATCATAACAAGCGTATCGCCTACTTCGAGATTTAAATAACCGGCCAGTCCTTCCGCGATCACTGCACCTTTGTCGCCTTTTTTCAGAAACCGGCCACTGGTTATTTTTTGCGAAATTTTGGTAATCTGGTCTTCGGCTTCCGGTTCAATGCCGATAACCATGGCCGGTTTGCTGTGCAGGTGATCGGCAGCCAGTGCAAACGATTCCAGCCGGTCGGAAACCAGTGTTACGTTTCTGATGTCCGCAATTTTCGATTTTAATTCGCCGGATGCTTCGAACCCGTTATCAAGCGTGCGTTCTTCCCAATAGGCGGTATCCTGAACCTGCAGATATCCACTGTAAAATTTAACGGTATTTTCAATCATGCTGTCGTACGAACCTTCCTGCATCGACCGCATCCACGACGCTAAAAACACGCTGAAAACAATGGAAGAAACAGCGATGATTGTCCTCCGGCGGTTTCGCCATAAATTTCGCCAGGCCAGTTTGAAATTTGTTCTCATTTTAATTGTTATTTCGTTCTGCGACTGAAAACTGCGGGTGCCGGCTTTACCTAATTCTTTTCATGTTCTGTTGCGAAAAAAACGACTCATCGAGATCGGCTCCAAAATCCATGTCATCAAAAATCAGGATGGTTTTCTGACCTTCTTCGTCGGCCGGAATCATTTCGAGGCGGGTAGGCATTTCGCGATCGTCCATCTGTTTTATTTCCGACATGATTTCGGTATTGACCAAATCACCGTCTTCATCGTAATATTCCGCACGTAACCAGTGCAAATCCTTTTTCGTTACCCACATGATTATTTTTCCCCAAACAACCGGTGCGTCATCGTGCGGTATCAGTTGAATTTTGTAGCAATCGAATCCCCTGATGTTTTCCGTACCCAGTAACTGGTGGTCGTAATCGTTTACCATCGATGATTCGTTGACCAAATCGTCGTTCGTAAAATCGGAACCCATCCATGACTGCATCATCATTGATGGCGGGATTTTTATCATCCGTTCGATAGCAGGCACCCAATTCCACATTTCATTCCCGCGTTTCAGGAAAACCTGTCCTTTTTCCTTAGCCGGCGCGGTAATGTATATTAGCGAATATTCATTGCCGAGAGTCCAGCTTTTCATGGAAACTTCGCGCGACCAGGTTGGGCGTTCAATAATCATGGTGAGTTCACCTTTGCTCGAAGTGCCGCGAAATTTTTCGTCCGCCTGCCGGACGATTTCTTTCACATCAATTTTCTGTGCCCAGCTAAAACTGCTTAAAAAGCTGAAAAATAACAATACAACTTTGGTCTTCATTGTTTTGAATTTTGATTGTTAATGATGCGAAATGCCGCATCAATTATACTGGCTTCCATTTGTTCCGCCGGAAATATATCGGGTGCGGCAACGCAATATAAAAAAGCGCCTTCAATCATGGCGCTTATCGCCATTAAATCCGCATCCGGATTTTTGCTTCCTTCGGATTTAATGAAATTATAAAACATACTAAAAATGGGCTCTGCCTTTTCCTTGTAGCCTTTCGAAAAGGTTTCGTTCACGTTTGGTTGCAGCAGGAGCGAGAAAAACAATTTCCAGTGTTGCAAATTCTCGCGCACGATTTTAAAATTTTGTTTAATGAAAAAAATGAATTCTTCTTTGGTTAATGTACCGTCTTTGTTTAAGTCGAAATTGCTGTAAATATCGTTGAATCCGTCTTCAATCAATTCATCGAGAATTTCTTTTTTGCTTTCGAAATAATTATAAGCGAGCCCTTTGGAAATTCCTGCTTTTTTGGCAATCCGGCTGATGGAAGTGGCGTGGAAACCATTTTCGGCAAAAAGTTCCAGCGCTGTGTTCATTATCAGTTTCTTTTTCTGTTTCCTGATATCGTCGAATTGTTTTGCACTTCGAGGTGACATGATTCTCCTGTTTTTTAAATATTGACTGAACGGTTGGTCAAAAGTAAATCATCTTTTTCGATTGTGCAACAGGTTCAATATTAAGTAAATGTTAAAAATGACTGAATGGTCAATCAATGTCCGAAGAGGAACGCGCGATGTAACATTAACATTTTATATCCATTTGGTTCGAAAAATTGTGAACTAATAAAACTTTATTATTTTTGTCGCCCAAAATATTAGCGATTTTAAAAATATGGAACATGAAGAACGGTTAGAAAAACAAAAAGACCTGGTGGAAGAAATCGGACGCTACTTCGATAAAGAAGGTTTTCAGCCGATTGCGGGCCGCATTCTGGGACTTTTAATGGTAATGGATAAAGAGGAATTTACGTTTGAGGAGATTGTGGAAGAGCTGCAAATCAGCAAAAGCTCGGCGAGCATTACCCTTAAGAATCTGGAAATAAGGGGCGACATTGAATACATCACGCTACCGGGCGACCGGAAAAGGTATTTCCGAATGAAAAGGCAAAACCTTTTTACGCTTATCGAGGATTTTGAAAAGAAGTTTCTTTATTTCAGTCAGTTGCTCAAACAGGCCATTGAGTTGAAATCGGATAAAGAGGCTGCTTATACCAGGTTTCTTGTGGAGCTCCTGGAAATGCTCGATTTTTTTATGGAAAAAATACGCAGCTCAAAAGATGAGTTTTTAAAGAAGAAATAAATTTTTTGTCCGGGAGGTTCAGGAAGTTATAAACAAAAAACAACATGATAAAGATGAAAAGTTTATGCGCAGTAGCTTTGGTTTTAATCAGCGCCGTGCTTTCGGCACAGGAAAACCAATTTACATTCTCGCTCAAAGAAGCGCAGCAATACGCGCTGCAACACAATAAAACATTAATGAATGCCAAAGACGATATTCTGGCAGCAGGCGAGCAGATTAAACAGTCGAAAGGCGCTGGTTTGCCGCAGGTGAACGGCAGTATGGATTATATGACCAATTTTAACTACGAATTTGAATTCAACATTGGCGGCGGCGATGTACAACCACCGGATATTGATTATTCGAAACTGGATGCCGGCGATTTGGAAGTGCTTAAATCGCTGGACCAGATGTTTGGAGGCGGCGGGAATACCATTGTTATGGAAGACCAGGCCAATGCAAAAGTACAGGTATCGCAGCTTATTTTTAGCGGCCAGTACTGGATTGGCGTGCAAATGGCAAAACTTCAGAAAAATATAGCTGAAAAGAATCTGACACTGACCGAACTGGATGTCAAACAAAACGTAATCAACTCGTATTATTTGATTCTGGTAACGCAAAACCTGCTCGATATTATTTCGGAAAACGAGCAAAACCTGCAGGACGTATTAAAACACACCTCCGACATGTTTAAAGTTGGTTTGGCAGAACAAACCGATGTGGATCAGATTAAGGTGAGCCTTTCGCAAATTTCGAACTCGAAAAAAGCAATGGAACGAAGCCTGTTGCTGAATTACAACCTGTTGCGCCTGAGCATGGGAATCGAACCTGGCGCTGAAATTTCCCTAACCGATAAACTGGATACGATTATCTCGGAAATTGATGAGCGGTTGCTGGCGGATGTTAATCTGGAAATTACCAGCAATCCAACCTACCAGATTATGAAAACGCAGGAGGACATCAGCCGCAAAAATGTAGAAATGCAAAGATGGTCGTTTGCGCCAACGCTCAGCGGATATTACAGCTATACGGAAAAAATCCTGAAAACAAGTTTCGATTTAAGTCCTAAAAATGCAGCCGGTTTGAACCTCAGCATCCCGATTTTTTCCGGTCTTACAAAAAAAGCCCAGTTAAGCCAGGCCAAAATTCAACTGGATAAAATGAACCGCCAGAAAGAATTGCTGGAGGAACAACTGCTTTTGCAGGAAAAACAACTAATGTTCAACCTGAGAAATTCGTACGACAATTACACCACTCAAAAAGAAAATGTAGAAGTAGCAAAGCGAGTGTATGAGAGTAACTACAATAAGTTCAAACAGGGACTGATTTCAAGTCTGGATTTAACGCAATCCAACTCGAATTACCTGCAGGCGCAAAATAATTATGTGAATTCAGTTCATCAGTTGCTGCAGTCGAAACTTGAGCTGGATAAATTATACAACAACCTTTAATCATGTATAAAAAAATCGAAATTAACAGAAATATGAGAACAAATAAATCAACGCAAATGAAAGCAGCAGTTATGCAGGGACTATTCCTGGTGCTGGTTTTGATTTTCAGCGCCTGCAACCAACCGGCGGAAACAGACCAGACCACCGCTGCAAAAGAAGAAGGAGCAGTTCCGGTTCGCATTCAGAAAATTGAAAAACAGGAAGTTACCCGAACGCTCGATTACACCGCCAATTTAATTGCATTCAAGGAAATTTACAGCGCGCCTGCCTCTCCGGGAAGGATTTCTGAAATTAGCGTTGAAGTGGGGAGCCGCGTTTCAAAAGGGCAGGCGCTGGTTGAAATGGACAAAACACAGCTTACACAGGCACGCACACAACTGGCGAATGCACAATATAATTACCGCAGCATCGACACGCTGTACCAGTTGGGGAGCATATCCGAACAACAGTACGAACAGGCAAAAACACAGTACGAAGTGGCCAAATCGAATGTGGAATTTCTGGAGGAAAACACCACGCTCGAATCGCCGATTAACGGAATTGTTACCGGCAAATATTACGAAGAAGGCGAGATGTTTTCCGGCGCGCCCAATACCCCTGCCGGAAAAGCGGCGGTTATTTCGCTCATGCAAATCAATCCGTTAAAAGCCGTGGTGAATGTTTCTCAAGCCTATTTTCCGCAAATTACAGAAGGCATGAAAGCCGATATCACCACTGATATTTATCCCGGTAAAATTTTCGAAGGAAATATTTATAAGGTGTATCCGACCATCGATAAAAGCACCCGTACTTTTCAGATTGAAGTTCTGGTGAAAAATAACCAGGAATTGCTTCGGCCGGGCATGTTTGCCAACATCGAAATTGAACTCCGGGAGGATAATGCGCTGCTGGTTCCGGCTATTTCGGTGTTGAAACAGGAAGGTACAAACAACCGGTACATTTTTCTGAATGAAAACGGGACCGCAAAAAAAGTAGCGGTACAAATCGGCAAACGGTACGACGAAAAAATTGAAATCAACGCCAGCGAAGTTCAGGAGGGCGACCAGTTAATTGTAGACGGGCAGTCGAATTTAATGGACGGAACAAAACTGAACGTGGTGAATTAACCTTCTGAATTTCGGTTAAAAACTTAAAAAAGAACAAATTATGAGTATATATGGGAGCGCCGTAAAAAAGCCGATAACAACCGTCATGGTTTTCATGGCGGTGATGGTTTTCGGGATTTACTCGCTGATAAAGCTGCCGGTTGATATTTACCCCGACATCGAATTTCCGGCTATTACGGTTTTTACAACATACAACGGGGCCAGCGCCGCCGACATTGAAACAAACATTTCAAAGCCAATTGAGGATGCGCTGAATACCATCGATAACCTGAAAGAAATAACCTCGGTTTCGCGGGATAACATTTCGGTTGTAACACTGGAATTCGAATACGAAACCGATTTGAGCGAGGCGGCCAATGATATTCGTGATGCTATTTCGCTCGTGGAAAACTCCCTGCCCGAAGATGCCAACGATCCGAATATTTTTAAGTTCAGCTCCAGCATGATACCAATTTTAATGTATTCGGTTACGGCTGATGAAAATTACCAGGGACTGGAAAAGCTTCTCGATGAAAAGGTAATTAATCCGCTGAACCGGATCGAAGGAATTGGCTCCATCAGTTTAATGGGGACGCCCATCCGTCAGGTGATGATCAATATTAATCCCCGTTTGCTGGAGGCATACAACATGACCATTGAACAAATTGGGAATGTATTGCGCGCTGAAAACGTGAACATGCCGACCGGAAGCATCAAAATGGGCGAAATGAATTACGCCCTTCGTGTGGAAGGTGAATTCGACAGAAGCGATCAAATCCGGAACGTGGTACTTGGCAACTTCAACGGACAGGCCATTTACCTGAAAGATGTGGCAACAGTAAAAGATTCCATCAAGGAAATGACCGTAGATGAAAAAATAAACGGCCAGCAGGGCGTCCGAATGATGGTGATGAAACAGTCGGGGGCCAACACGGTGAAAATCGCCCGGGAAGTTCGTGGGAAACTGGAGGACCTGAAAAAAGACTTGCCTTCTGATGTGCAGTTAAAGCCGATATTCGACACCAGCGTATTTATTTCCGGATCGATAAATAACCTCACCACAACGCTGATGTTTGCGCTGCTTTTTGTTGGTCTGGTGGTCCTCTTATTCCTCGGCCGCTGGCGGGCTACGTTTATCATTATAATTACCATTCCGATTTCGTTGATTGTTTCGTTTATTTTTCTGAACGTTACGGGAAGTTCGATCAACATCATTTCCCTTTCGGCGCTGTCGATTGCCATTGGTATGGTGGTGGACGATGCCATTGTTGTGCTCGAAAACATTACCAAACACATCGAACGGGGCAGCACCCCGCGCGAAGCAGCAATTTATGCCACCAACGAAGTGTGGCTGGCCGTAATTGTGACTACGCTAACGGTTGTTGCTGTATTTTTCCCGATGACGATGATTAGTGGGATGACCGGAATAATGTTTCGTGAATTGGGGTGGATTGTTTCCATCACGGTAACTACATCGACGTTAGCTGCAATTACTCTCACTCCAATGCTGAGTTCCAAGATGTTGCGGTTGAGGGAAAGAAAACGTAAATCACGGAAGTTTAGTCACGAAAGGCTGATAATGCCGGTTTTCGACAGGTTCGATAACTGGTACGGCCGGTCGCTGCAATGGAGTTTGAAACACAAAGCGCTGATAATGATCGTTTCGTTCCTGGTGTTTTTTGCGTCGCTGTTTCTTGCTTCCAAACTGGGAACCGAATTTATTCCGGAAGCGGATGAAGGACGGTTGACGGTTCAGGTGGAACTGCAATCGGGAACGCGGCTCGAAAAAACGGTTTCGCTGGCACGGAAAATCGATAAAGTTATTGAAACATATCCCGAAGTGGATATCGTTTCCACTTCTGCCGGTACTGACGAAGCAGGCGGCATGCTCGCCATTTTCATGTCCACCGGCTCGAACATCATCAATTACACCATCAAATTAAAAGATATTGGAGAACGGGAAAAGTCGGTATGGGATGTTGCCGAGCAACTGAGAAACGACCTGGCAGTTTTTCCCGAGATAACGAATTACGAGATTACTACCGGCGGTGGAATGGCCATGGCCGGAAATACGGTGGATGTGGATATTTTCGGTTATAACCTGGATGAAACGACAAATCTTGCCAGTGAACTGGCGGATAAAATTAAAACCATTGAAGGCGCACGCGACGTCGAAATCAGCCGCGAGGAAGCCAAACCTGAATTACGTGTGGAACTCGACCGCGAAAAAATGGCCGCAGTTGGTTTGAACACAGCTATGGTTTCAACAGCATTGTACAACCGTGTGGCAGGATTAACAGCTACCCGCTTTCGTGAAGAAGGCGAAGAATACGATGTAGTTGTCCGATTTAAAGAAGAATATCGGAATTCCATTTCCGATATTAAAAATATATCGTTGCAAACCGTCAACGGACAAATGGTTAAACTGGGAGAAATAGGTACGGTACAGGAATTTTGGTCTCCGCCAAACATCGAGCACAAAAGGCGCGAGAGAGTGGTCACAGTTTCTGCAACTCCCTATAAAACTTCGCTGGGCGAACTGGCTAAAAACATCGAGCAGAAAATCAGTACGATCGATGTTCCGGGCGATGTGCTGATTGACGTCGGCGGCGCTTACGAAGACCAGCAGGAAGGTTTCAGGGACATAGGATTGCTGCTGCTGTTGAGCCTGGTGCTGGTTTACATCGTAATGGCATCGCAGTTCGAATCGCTGAAAATGCCGTTTATCATCATGTTTTCCATTCCTTTTGCTTTTACCGGGGTGATTCTTGCATTGCTGGTTACCAACACCACACTGAGCGTAATCGCTGCGTTGGGCGCAGTAATGTTAATTGGAATCGTGGTGAAAAATGCCATCGTACTGGTTGATTACATCAACCTGATGCGCGACCGGGGATACGATGTGGACGAAGCGATCGTAATCTCAGGAAAATCACGTTTGCGCCCGGTGTTAATGACTGCGCTCACAACAATTCTGGGAATGCTGCCACTGGCGCTGAGCACCGGCGAAGGTTCCGAAATCTGGAGCCCGATGGGAATTTCCGTAATCGGCGGGCTGGTTTTTTCAACCCTCATTACAATGGTAATTGTTCCGGTGGTTTACCGGGTATTTGCCCACCGCGGCGAAAGAAATAAAAAACGGGAATTCGAAAAGAAGTTTTCTTTCATGAACGATTAATTAACGGATGAAACGGGTGAATTTTTGCGGCGCCCGTTTCATCTTAAATTAAAAACACGATAAAAATGAAATCAGTACTAATTGTTTATAACCAGGCGCTTACTGAAAAAATTGAATTTATGCTGGATAAACTGCGAATCCGCGGCTTTTCCAAATGGCAGGAAGTGCTGGGGCGCGGTTCGGTTGACGGTGACCCGCGAATGGGAACGCACACCTGGCCCGAAATAAACTCGGCAACCATGGCAGTTGTGGAAGATGAGAAAGTGGACGAACTGCTGGAGAAAGTTCAGAAATTAAATGCGGTGAACGGGGAAGTTGGAATTCGCGCTTTTGTGTGGAACATCGAGAAAACGGTTTAGCACATATTGTTTGCACGTCCTGCTGAGTGTTCACCTAATTTATTAGGCATAATGAGTAAATGACAAAACCGGGAGCCGGACTTTCCGAAGTCCGGTTAATTGTCTTCGACTTAGGCTGTATGTCGAAGTCCCATTCATTGGCAACTTGTTTCAGCATCTCGTACTGTTGGTAGTGATGCATTGCGGATATTTGGATTTCATTTACCATTTCAATCAGAAACAGGCGCCGAAAAGTGTTGTTTAAAATGGCATCGCCAAAACTTCGACATTATTTCGTTTCTTTTCTTTTTTCTTTTTAATACTTTTGGGTGATTCAACCTAAATCGATATTCAAGGTACAGGTTTATTTTCGTGGCAAAACAATCCGGAATCCCGAATTCAAAATTAGTGGTTGAAGTTGAATAGCTTGAAACTAATTCGAACTTTAAATTAACAGAGATGAGTACAGACAGAAGAAGCTTTATTAAAAAAACAGCAGTTGCAGCGGCTGCAGTAAGCGTTGCCCCGGCAGTTTTCAGCGCATGTGCCTCGCCGGGCGAAAAAGTAAACGTAGGATTAGTAGGTTGCCGATCGATGGGATTTAACGATTTAACGAGTTTTCTGAAGGACGGAAACAATGTGGAATGCATCGGTTTGTGCGATGTGGATGCACATATTCTTGAGTCCCGCGCTGCTGATGTGGAAAAAATGACCGGCAAAAAACCAATTTTATATTCCGATTTCCGCAAACTTCTCGAAAATCCGGACATTGATGCAGTGATCATTGGGACACCCGATCACTGGCACGCCATAATAATGATGGAAGCTTTGGAAGCCGGAAAGCATGTGTATGTTGAAAAACCAATGGGCCACAGTATTGAAGAGTGCAATGCGATGGTTGCCATGCAAGACAAACATCCGGATAAATACGTGCAGGTGGGCATGTGGCAGCGCAGTTCGAAACACTGGTTTGAAGCTTCTGATGTTGTTAAATCAGGCCAGCTTGGCGACGTTCACCTGGTAAAGGCATGGATTTACAAAGGCTACGATGAACCCTATCCGTCACTTCCGGATTCAGAAGCCCCCGATTATGTGGATTACGACATGTGGCTCGGGCCGGCGCCGAAACGACCGTTTAATTTAAACCGGTTTCATTACAATTTCCGCTGGTGGTTCGATTACGCCGGCGGCGCCATGACCGACTGGGGAGTGCATTTGCTCGATTTTGCCCTCTACGGAATGGATGCCGGAATGCCGGAGTCAATTTCTCCCGGCGGCGGAATTTTTTATCACGAACCAGGCGCTATGGAAACACCTGATATTCAGCAGGCATTGTACAATTATCCGAAACATACCATGATTTGGGAATGCGGGCTGAACCCTGGAATGGGACCGTACAGGCGCGGACATGGTGTTGCTTTCATCGGTCAGAAAGGAACGCTGGTTGTGGATCGCGGAGGTTACGAAATTATTCCCGATACAAACAACAAAGAACGGAAACCATTCTTCGAGGGAAAAACCCAGAAAAATTACGGCGACGGTTTGGATGAACATGTGGTAAATTTTCTGGATTGTATCCGCAAAGGCGGAAAAGTAAATACGCCGGTTGACGTTGCCGCAAAAGTTGCCATCGTTTCCGAAATGGGAAACATTGCTTATCGTGTAGGAAAGCGAATCCACTGGGACGATTCGGCTAAAAAATTCAAAGAAGACGATGCGACCAAATTAATCTCTTTAACTTATCGCGATCCGTGGCGTTTGCCGAAAGTTTAGGTGAAAAATTGATTTCGGTTAACGAAATATTCAATTAAAAATATAATTTTGAGGCGTTATTAAAAAGGTGGGTTTTATGGTATAAAATCCTCCTTTTATATATAAAAGCGGGAGTAGCTCAGTGGTAGAGCATCAGCTTCCCAAGCTGAGGGTCGCGGGTTCGATCCCCGTTTCCCGCTCATGGCAGTCACCTCTTCATCAATACGGCCCCGGTACCATTTTCGGGAATAGAGGGATGAACCGGGACGATACTTCTTGCCCTTTTCTTTACGAAATTGTTCAGCCTCTTCCCCCTCCATAAACTTCTCCCTGAACGTGATATATACTCATAGGCAGAAAACAGGGCTCACATTAAAAAGTTGTGGAGAAATAAAATTGATTGCCAGGCGAGAAGATTTGAAGAACATCGATCAACGATTTTAGGTTGCAGAAGTCAACTCCCGAAACATCAAAATTGACCTGAAATTTAAGTTTCCAAAATCATAATCTAATGTTTAGTTAACGCTGACATGTCTCACGACGATGTCAGGTCCCGAAAAAACTAACGAAGCATAAAATGGTTTTCGCTCCACAAGAATATCAGTTGATCCTTTGTCCCTCTCCGCTTTGGAGAGGGAAAGTCACGGCGCGCCGGGACAGGGAGAGGTAGCAAACACCAAAAAATCCGTCACAGGTATAACATATTGGCTTGAACCATTCTTGGATCACATTAAAAAGTTGTGGAGAAATAAAATTGGTTACCAGGCGAGAAGATTTGAAGAACATCGATTAACGATTTTAGATTGCAGAAGTCAACCCCCGGGAGCATCAAAATCGTTCTAAAATCTAATATTTAGTTAACGCTGACATGTCTTACGACGATGTCAGGTTCCGGGAAAAACCAACGAAGCATAAACTTGTCAGCGTCCCGCCTGACAACGTTAAGGAGGTTGAATTTAAAGGCCTTATACTTTCCTTCCCTTTCTCATTAATGTTTTATTTCGATTCCGGGCCTGGTTAAAAAAGGCCTCTCCCGAGCCCCCCGCCCGCAGAATCGAAGCATGGCCCCGGGCGGTGAGCCGGAAAACAAATGATGTTGGTGTTAAAAAATTACGGCTGTTTGAGGAGGCATGACGAATCCAATGGCTTTCGCTCCACAAAAAATTAAACTGGACCGTAAACAGGAACCAGCAGGTTATATAATCACCATCAGTTGTCAGGAGTTAATACCGGTAGTTTCTGTAAATACGGTACAGTTATTCGTCAGGGAGTGCAGGAATCCATTAATATTTTGTAAAACAGCGTTTAATTGTCCGATAAAATTTTTAATTTTATGCAGCTAAAAACCAAAAACTTTGACTAAACAGCCGAACATCACCCTGAAAAAAGGATTTCACAGAAATCAAAACGTCATTTGCGTTGAATTTCCTTACGACCAGCGAATAATAAATTTACTGCGCGAACAAACCACCGTCCGGTGGAGCCGCACCATGCATTGCTGGTACCTGCCGGAAAATGAATTTAACCTGAACCGGTTTTTTGTAGCGATGAAGCCGGTGGCTTACATCGATTATTTGGCGCTGAAGAACCAGCCGGAGCCTGATGAACAACTGACGGCGCCAAAAAAACACAAACCCAATCGGAACAGGAACACCGTTTTGCCCAAAGGTTATCTGGAACGCCTGCAACAGGAGCGTTACAGCGAGAATACCATGAAAATTTACACGCATTATTTTAAAGATTTTGTGGCAGAATTTTCAGAAAGAAACCTGGCGGAAATAACCAAAGAAGAAATCAACGAATACATTTTAAGATTGATAAAGGAGAAAAATATTTCTCCATCGCAGCAAAACCAGCGGATTAATGCGATAAAGTTCTTTTATGAGAAAGTATTAGCCAAAGAGAAACAGTATTATGACATTGGCAGGCCGAGAAAGGAAAGAAAATTACCGGATGTATTGAGCAAGGAAGAAATCAGGATGATGATAAATGCAACGGATAATCTTAAACACAAGTTTTTAATTGTACTTATTTATTCCTGCGGCCTTCGGAGAAGTGAAGCCAGAGAGATGAAACCGGCGGACATTGATATCCGGCGGATGCTGGTTAAAGTAAGAGGTGCAAAAGGTAAGAAAGATCGTTACACGCCATTGGCAAAAAACACAATGATTTATTTTGAAGATTACCTTAAAGAGTGCACGGTAGAGGAATGGCTTTTTGAAGGAAGAAACGGCAACCGGTACAGTGCGGAAAGTATTTACAATGTAATTAAAGATAAAGCGGTGGCAGCCGGAATCAAAAAAAAGGTATATCCCCATATCCTGCGCCACAGTTTTGCCACGCATTGTCTGGAACAGGGAATAGACCTAAGATACATTCAGGAGTGGCTGGGGCACGAAAGTTCCAAAACCACAGAAATATATACGCACGTTTCAGAAATAAATTACCATAAATTTACAAATCCGCTGGATGAATTTTTTTCGGATTCAAAAGATTAAAGAAACTACTTATTTGTTCCAAATAACGGGAATATATGTAGTTTTACATAGTCGAAATATAAGTAATAATTATAGCACAACGTTACAAAACAGTTTAAAACCCGCAAGTTTAAATTTATAAATATCAAACGGTTTAAATCCTTGCGGGTTGGGGGAATAAAAACCGTTTTGTAACAAAAGCTAAATACAATAGCGGGGGCAGTTTTTCAATGACAAGGCAGTGGTATGTTTTAAATTTTTTGCCCGCGCGCGTCGGTTTTTGCAAAACCGGTTGAGATAAGAAAACAAATAACTAAAAACTATAAAAATGCAAAACGAAGAATCATTTCAAGAATCACAAGAATTATTTGATACGTTGAATGAATTTGTTGATACCTTAGAAGAATCAACAAACAACGAAAGCAAAGTTAGTGGAATACTATCTCTATTAAAAACAATCGTTGAATTACTGAAATCAAATGACGAAATAAAATTTTATCATGGTAAAATGTTGGACAGTCATTACGAAATGCTAAATCACACAAAAACTACTGCACAAATTCAAGAAGATTCTTTAAATGCTCAAGTGAAAATATTTAGTGACTACGATGATAAAATTTCCAAACTCGCAAAAATGATTACAGATATTGCAACAGGTTCCGCAAAACTTAGCGAGCAAGTAAAAGAACTTGCTGAATCCACAGCAAAAATTCCATTATTAATTGACAAAACATTAAATGAACACGCTGATGAGATTAAGCAAAATGCTGCATCAATTGATGCTATAAAAAATAAATTATTTAAATAAAATAATCGAAGCTAAAACCTAAACTATGAAGAAGAAAAAGGCTATAAACATACTTAAAAGCCAAATTGAGAAATCAAATATTAAAGAAAATAATATTGACAGGAAATTTATTTATCTAACACAGACAAGGTCGTGCATTAAAAGAATATTTGGCGATGACTCACATGAATATAAATTTGTTTCAAAATATAATCCATCAATCGGGGAAGATATTGACCTAACTGTATTTTTAAATAGCTGTATAGAAACTGTTGAAAATTTCGGTGTAATAAAACAAAATTCTCTTTGGAGGAGGCTCGAAAGCATGAATCAAATGGTTTTATGGTCTATAATTTCATTTATAGTTGTAGCAATATTTACAATGGGCGTAATTTCAACAAAAATCAATTTTTAGATTTGCTTGCTAGTCCAACGCCGATTCCAATTATAAGGCCAAGTCCAAATACAAGTATAAAAGCTAAGAATAACTCTAGTGTCATAATTTTAAAATTTAAGATTTATATAATTAGAAAAGAGAGAAAGAAAATCCTCCCTAAAAAAAATTAAAACCGGGCACGGCAGTTTTTCATAGCAGCGGCAGAGGGTTTATTCCGCTACTGTACTTAGCTAAACCGTTAGCGTTCATTGTAAAAAAAGACACGAGACCAACTATATGACTAAGAATTTTTGCTGCATAGAGATTAAAGAAAAAGGAAAAGCCACCACACAAAAGCAAGAGTGTGGCCGCCCTTCCCTGCAACCGTATCTTCGCTGCCACACACATGCTTTTTTAGCCAACCCACATGCTGCTAATAAAGTGAATTTTAACACAAAAGGATTTACAAGTAATAAAAATTGATATATGAATATTTCATTCAAAGGAACACGATGGTTTAAATGTGATTTGCATCTACATACTCCTGCAAGTAAATGTTTTCAAGATAAGACTATTACTCCTGAACAATGGGTTGAAAAAGCAATTGAGAAAGGTTTACAATGTGTTGCAGTTACAGACCACAATTCAGGAGAATGGATTGATAGAATAAAATTAGCTGCACAAGATAAAGACTTATCTGTTTTTCCAGGTGTTGAAATTACTTGCGATACTTCAAAAGTTCATTTGTTAGTTCTATTTGACACAAGTAAAACATCAGATGATGTAAATGACTTTATTATCAGATGTGGTATTGACCGAGCAAATTTTGCAGACCAAACCGCTAGAACGACAGATACTATTTTTCAAGTTGCTGAAAGAGCACATGAACATGGAGCTATCGTTATACCTGCTCATATTGATGAGTTTAACGGCTTATCACCTATAAGTTTTGATAATATTGGTAGCTTTTTTGAGTTACCCTACATCAATGCAATTCAAATTGCTCACAAAGAGTTTTTGACAGCCGATTTACAAATTAATGGTAACGATGCTTTAAAGGACTACCTGAATGAATATTATGGAAATCCTGACCCTCTAATTGATTTTGCAAAAATTGAAGAATGGTACAAACCAGTTAGAAGGGCAATTTCTGAAAATCTTGCTGTTACTGCATTTTCTGACAATCCACATGCTCCAAAAAATCCCAAACATGGTTTAGAAGGTATTGGAGAAAAATACACATGGATTAAAATGGATGAAAAACCTTCATTAGAAGGTTTACGACAAGCTTTTCTACTTCCTGAATACAGAGTACAAAACTGTTTTGTATCACCCAATTTGCCATACACAAAGCCTGAATTGTGGTTTAAATCTATTTCTGTTACAAATACCACAATTACAGATAACGCAAACCCATTTAAGGTTGAGTTTAGTCCGCAATTGAATACAGTTATTGGCGGGCGTGGTAGTGGAAAATCAAGTATATTAAGATTTATCAGAGGAGTTTTTAGCAGAAATGCGGACATTGAAGCATTAAACGATATACTGTCTGACCAAACTGAATTTTACAAAAAAACGGATAACAGAACTCAAAAAGGGGTTTTAACTGAAGATTCTGTTATTGAAGTTGAATTTGTCAGAAATAAAAGCCTGTATAAAATTTCTGCCACGAGTATTACAAGCTTTGTTAATCAAACAATTACAGTATATAAGTTTTCAAATGATACAGATACTTGGGAAATAGAAACAGCAGAAAGTTTTATAGACTTTTTCCAATTTGAACAATATTCTCAAAAACAGATATATGAAATAGCTCAAGAGCCAAATTCATTGCGTGAAAGAATTGATAATTCCATTGAGGGAATGGATATTTTAAAAAATGAAAGGGAAGTAATTAAAAAGTCATTTTTTGAAAAATCAGCGTCTATTCGCACTATGCAACAACAAGTTTCGGGCAAAGGGAAATTACAAACTGAAATATCTGATTTGGCAGAGCAGATTAAGTTTTATCAACAAAGTGGTATTGCTGGTATTCTTTTAAGTAAGGAGAAATTTACGATACAGAAAAGAACCCTGTCAAATTTTATTGCTGAATTAAAAGAAAGAGAAACTAACCTCGAAACTTTAATCTCTTCATTTGATATAGAAGATATTGATTATTCAGATTTTGAGGACGAATATAAAACTGAATTATCAGTTTTTTCTAAGAAAGCATTTGATGGAATAAAGTCATTAAAATCCGAATTAGAAGAAGTAAAGAGAAAAATTGCTGAATTACAAAAAGCTTTTACAGATGAAACATTAAAATCCAATTGGAAAATTGATTTTGATAAAAATCAGACAGATTTTGATTCAAAAAAACAAGAACTTGAAAAGCAAGGAATAAATGATATTGCGAATTTCGAAAAACTAACAAATGCAAAGGAAGCAAAAGAGAAAGAACTTGCTGCGATTATCTCAATAGAAGCAAATTTAGTTAATGAGATTTCATTGAGGAATCAACTTAAAGCTGATTATTTACAAAAAACCAAAGATATAACCACTCAAAGACAAGACTTTGTTACTGCAAATATGCAAGATGACAAAGTTCGTATATCAGTTAAAGCATTTCGCAACAGGAATGATTTTACAAATAAACTTAGAACAATTATCCGCAAGGAAGACTCTTATCAGTCAGACGTTGATTACTTAACAGATTTGTGTTTTAATGGGAATGTTGAAAGAACAATTGAAGCTGTAAGAAAAAAATTTTTAGACATCAAACAAGAAAATGATGTAACTGGCGTAACAGGCTATTTTGTAAACCTTGTGAAAGGTCTGACAGATTCACAAATTGATGAAATTGAGATATTATTGCCTGAAGATGAGATTGAAATAAAATATAAACCTACTGGCTCGAATGTTTTTAAACCATTATCGACAGCTTCCGCAGGTCAGAAAACTACTGCAATCTTGACATTTATTCTTTCTCAAGGTAATTCTCCATTAATTTTAGACCAACCAGAAGATGATTTAGATAATAGACTTGTATACGAATTGGTTGTTGACCGACTTAAACAAGCTAAAGAGCATAGACAAATTATCGTAGTTACGCACAATGCAAATATTCCTGTAAATGGGGATGCTGAATATATATTATCAATGGATTCAGAAAGTAAGAAATTAAAAATTTACTGTTCCGGTTCTGTTGAAAAATCAGAGATTAAGAAAGAGATTTGTGATGTAATGGAAGGAAGTGAGCAAGCATTTGAAATGAGGTTGAAACGTTATAAAATGATTCAATAATGAACAAGCCAACACACCCTTCCCTTCGCTGCAAGGCACATTGGCAAAACGCACATAGCCAACGCTACAACCAAATTTTGCCAAAGAGCCTTTCAGCCCGTCCCACTCCACCACCAGACAGAGACAGTGCAGCAAAAATGAAAGATAATAGCCTGAAAATAAACAACGAAACGCTAACAAATTAGGAATTAAGGCACAGTTGGGCCCCGAAAAAAGGCAGTAAGTATGCAAACCTGCTGCCTTCTTTCGGGGGTAACTGCTTTCAAAATGCCAAGCCCAATTGTGTTTTAATTCGTGTTGGGCTTAGCCGCTGATTATTAATTGTTCCGGCTATGGGGATTGAATGTTTTTCTTGTTTTCTTTCCGGTATTTTTCATCTGTTGTTTTTACCGGTTTGCCTGTTTGGCGTGAACCCGGGTTATTGAGGTAAAATTTTTGTTCGTTTGCCTGCATATTTTTCCCGTTCAGCCAAAACAGGGAATTTTTAGCTGTTAACCTGGATTTAAAAAAGGTTCAAAGAACGTTTTGTTGCCCTGTGATTAACCTGGTTCCAATGGTACATCCTTTACCAATCCGGCAAAGCGTAACCTTCCTTTTTTACATGCCGGGCAGTTGGGCTGGCGGTGGTTTTTAATAAGTTCCAGGATTTCATTCCACACCGTATCCTGTTTTTCCCAAATCCGGCGGCCATCTTCCAAAGCCTCTTCTTTTTTGGTTTCAGCCTCTTCAGCCAGGAGCTTCCGGGCAGTTTCAATATTTTGTTTCCGGTAACGGCTGGAAAAAATACCGAAATACCGCACCTTAAAGAACCCCTTTGGCAATACATGCGACAGGAACCGGCGGATAAACTCATCGGTATCGAGCCACATTTTGCGGAAACGGTTGGTGCGGTAGTCTTTCCACGAAAAGAGTACCTTCCCGTCTTTCACTTCCAGGATACGCCGGCCGGTAATGGCAATGCGGAACACATAACGCGAGAGGTATTCCAGTATCTTTTCGGGGTTGCCCATGGGTTTCTGCACATTCACTACCCATTGCTTTTGGTACAGAGGCGTAAGGAACCGGTCAAACTGCACCGGCCCTTTTATGTCTGCCAGTTTTCCGTGAAAAACAAGTTCCCCGTTTACCTTCGACTAACTTTTCCTGGTCCTTTCACTTAAGTTCCGCAGAACAGATTCCTGTTCGAATTTTTTTTAAATTTGTCATAATATGAATTTTAAATGAAACAATACCTCAAAGATACTGACGTTCGGTGAATTAAAAACCACCGAACGCCAGTGAGGTTAAGTTCAACACGCAATATACGTAAGCCGGGGGATGTGGGTAAATTAAACTTTTGTACATTTATTCAAAATTGTAACGGTTTGACAGGTTGGAGCTTCGAAATCCCGGCCTCCGCATATTGCCAACCGTTAGGCAAAATATTAAAACTATGAATTCAGTATTTAAAGTTACGGATGTATTCACTCCAAGCTCTCCAGCAAATTATACATTTATTGAGAGAGAGAATTCATTAAATAAAGATTTAGTAAATTCATTAGCGACGAGAGGAAAGCAAATCATAATTTATGGAGAAACGGGTACTGGAAAAACAACATTGCTTGTTAACAAACTAAATCAGTTATATGAAAATTATATAATAACTAGATGTACATCAAATTATTCTTTCGATCAACTAATCCTAGATGCTTTTGATCAATTGGACAAATTCTATACATCGAATATCTCGCGTGAAAAGGGTTGGAAAATTAATCCAGAAATTATAGCTGATTTTCTAAATATTAAAACTGAAATAAATAGCAAGAAGGAAATAAATCAAGAAAGATTAATCCCTGTCCAATTGACTTTAAACCGTTTGGCGAAATATATCGGTGAAATAAAAGCATGTTGGGTAATTGAAGATTTTCATAAAATACCAAATATAGAAAAGATAAATCTGTCGCAGGCAATGAAAGTATTTATGGATACATCTTTCGAATATCCTGAAGTTAAAATCATAGCAACAGGAGCGGTAGATTCTCCTCGTAAAATACTTGACAGCGATAAAGAGCTCGACAATAATAGATTAAGCCAAATTTTGGTGCCATTAATGACTTATGATGAATTAGTCCAAATAATATTCAAAGGTGAGGATCTATTAAATATTCAAATAAAAGAAGATATTATTCGAGCAATTGGATCATTTGCGAATGGACTACCTTCTTTTGTGCATCAATTGTGTTTAAATATGTGTTTAGAAAATAATTTATATACAACACAACCAAGTACAGTGCGATTTGAAATTCATGATTTTGAGGAAGCGCTAAAACAATATATGAACACCCATAAAGACACTTTAAGATTTCAACTTCACATGGCTATTGGAAAAACAAATAAAGGCTCAATTAATCAACGAAGTTTAATATTAAGAACTCTTACTAAATTCGAATTTGGAGAATATAGTTCAAATGAAATTTTGAAGCAAATAAAAATTAGCAACTCAAAATTGAATTATTCCGGAAATAATATTTCATACTATCTTAAAGACTTAACAACAAAAAAAAGAAGCAAAATATTAAGACATAATAAAGAACTCAATAAATTTTCTTTCAACAGCCCTTTAATGAAAGCATTTGTTGATTATGAATTATTTGATCGGCATTTCAAAATATATGATAATTTATTCGATGACATTGAATTACTTATTAGATATCAATCAAATACTTTGCCTAACAAATTAGGAATTAAGGCACAGTTGGGCCCCGAAAAAAGGCAGTAAGTATGCAAACCTACTGCCTTCTTTCGGGGGTAACTGCTTTCAAAATGCCAAGCCCAATTGTGTTTTAATTCGTGTTGGGCTTAGCCGCTGATTATTAATTGTTCCGGCTATGGGGATTGAATGTTTGTCTTGTTTTTTTTCCGGTATTTTTCATCTGTTGTTTTTACCGGTTTGCCTGTTTGGCGTGAACCCGGGTTATTAAGGTAAAATTTTTGTTCGTTTGCCTGCATATTTTTCCCGTTCAGCCAAAACAGGGAATTTTTAGCTGTTAACCTGGAATTAAAAAAATCAAAGAACGTTTTGTTGCCCTGTGATTATCCTGGTTCCAATGGTACATCCTTTACCAATCCGGCAAAGCGTAACCTTCCTTTTTTACATGCCGGGCAGTTGGGCTGGCGGTGGTTCTTAATAAGTTCCAGGATTTCATTCCACACCGTAAGGCTGGTGCCCTGTTCGAGGTGGTGTGTGGCAAAACTGTGTGGCGAAAAGTGTGCGGTGTATAGGGCTTTTTAATGTGTAGCGTGCGGTGCCGTGCATTAGTGCAAATAGTCCGTACAGCAGTAATGCCCAGGTGTGTACCTTTTCCCCCGGCGCCTTCGAAAAGGTAATGCCCTGGTTTGTACTGCCGGTAATATTTTCGCAATACAGAGAGCAGTGCAGGCGAGAGCGGAACTTTCCGTTGCTTCAGACCTTTCCCTTCCTGGATGTTGACCTGCATCCGCCGGCTGTCGATATCGGTCAGTTTGATGTTCACACTTTCCGATACCCTGGCCCCGGTGGAATAAATAAGCATAATGATGGTGCGGTGCTTGAAGTTGTCAATGGCCCCAAGTACATCGGTTACTTCGTCTTTCGACAAAACCAGCGGAAGTGTTTTGGCAACTTTTGGCGTTGGAAGGTATTCCTTTGCCCATTCTTTGTGGTAAATGTTGGTAAACAGGAAACGAAGGGCAAAATATCCCATTTTTACACTCCCCGGTTTGTGGTTACCGTCGGTGAGCATCGACTGGAAATAAGCCCTCAGCTCTTGCACTCCTGTTTGCCCAGGGTCTTTTTTGCAAAATTTGCTGTAGTCAACTATGTGCCACCAGTAACTTTTCCTGGTCCTTTCACTTAAGTTCCGCAGAACAGATTCCTGTTCGAATTTTTTTTAAATTTGTCATAATATGAATTTTAAATGAAACAATACCTCAAAGATACTGACGTTCGGTGAATTAAAAACCACCGAACGCCAGTGAGGTTAAGTTCAACACGGTATATACAAAATGGGCGGGATTGTGCTAAAATCAAGGGCAGTAGCCCGCTTTAGCATCAATAACGATTTGATAATTTTGAAGCCCCCAATCGCCCACATTTGCATATACCCAACCGTTATAGCTCATTTTGAAAAAAGATTCAGCTCACAATCATTGTAAATCTGAGCCGTATTTAATATTTTAGTGAGCTAAATAAATTGACAATGAAAAACAAAAGAGACTCCGAAATACTGAATTTCATTCTTCAAAATAAAGAATGTACTTCCAAAGAAATTCATGAAGGAATTTCAATATCATTGAGTTATGCAACGGTTAAAAGAGTTTTATTAAATCTTACTTCCGATAACCTAATTTCAAAAGTCGGACAAGGGAAAGCTACAAAATATATTATCTCTCCTGCTTATGAATTACTAAAACCGGTTGACATAGACGAATACTATAAAAAGGAAATTGACGAGCGAACAATTAAAGAAAATTTCAATTTAAACCTAATTTCGGAAACGCTGGTAAATACTGGACTATTTACAGAAAGTGAACTCAATAAATTATCAGAACTTCAAAAAACTTATAAAAACAATCTTTCACAACTTTCGGAATTTGAGTATAAAAAAGAACTGGAAAGGCTGGCAATCGATTTGAGTTGGAAATCTTCACAAATTGAAGGGAACACTTACTCCCTGCTAGAAACAGAAAGATTGCTTAAAGAAAAAGAAACTGCCGCCGGAAAAACAAAAGAAGAAGCAACAATGCTTCTAAACCATAAAGATGCGATTGATTTTATTATTGAAAATCCAGATTATTTAATACCGCTGACTGTTTCAAAAATTGAGGACATTCATAGTATTTTAATCAAAGAATTAGCAATCGACAGGAATATTCGAAAAAGAAGAGTCGGTATTTCCGGTACAAATTATCGACCATTGGACAATGAATTTCAAATCAAGGAATCATTGGAAAATATGTGCGAATTGATTAATGGCAAAGACAATATTTCCGAAAAAGCACTTTTGACTTTAGTGTTAATTTCGTACATCCAACCTTTTGTGGACGGGAATAAAAGGACTGCAAGAATTGTAAGCAATGCAATTCTAATGAACAACAAATATTGCCCAATTTCCTTCAGGACTGTTGATTCTGTGGAATATAAGAAAGCAATGTTATTGTTTTATGAGCAAAATAATTTATCGGTATTTAAAGAGATTTTTATCAATCAATTTGAATTTGCGGTAAATACATATTTTTAAAAGGAAGATAAAAAACGAGCTATAACAAATTAGGAATTAAGGCACAGTTGGGCCCCGAAAAAAGGCAGTAAGTATGCAAACCTACTGCCTTCTTTCGGGGGTAACTGATTTCAAAATGCCAAGCCCAATTGTGTTTTAATTCGTGTTGGGCTTAGCCGCTGATTATTAATTGTTCCGGCTATGGGGATTGAATGTTTTTCTTGTTTTCATTCCGGTATTTTTCATCTGTTGTTTTTACCGGTTTGCCTGTTTGGCGTGAACCCGGGTTATTGAGGTAAAATTTTTGTTCGTTTGCCTGCATATTTTTCCCGTTCAGCCAAAACAGGGAATTTTTAGCTGTTAACCTGGATTTAAAAAAGGTTCAAAGAACGTTTTGTTGCCCTGTGATTATCCTGGTTCCAATGGTACATCTTTTACCAATCCGGCAAAGCGTAACCTTCCTTTTTTACATGCCGGGCAGTTGGGCTGGCGGTGGTTTTTAATAAGTTCCAGGATTTCATTCCACACCGTAAGGCTGGTGCCCTGTTCGAGGTGGTGTGTGGCAAAACTGTGGCGAAAAGTGTGCGGTGTGTAGGGCTTTTTAATGTGTAGCGTGCGGTGCCGTGCATTAGTGCAAATAGTCCGTACAGCAGTAATGCCCAGGTGTGTGCCTTTTCCCCCGGCGCCTTCGAAAAGGTAATGCCCTGGTTTGTACTGCCGGTAATATTTTCGCAATACAGAGAGCAGTGCAGGCGAGAGCGGAACTTTCCGTTGCTTCAGACCTTTCCCTTCCTGGATGTTGACCTGCATCCGCCGGCTGTCGATATCGGTCAGTTTGATGTTTACACTTTCCGATACCCTGGCCCCGGTGGAATAAATAAGCATAATGATGGTGCGGTGCTTGAAGTTGTCAATGGCCCCAAGTACATCGGTTACTTCGTCTTTCGACAAAACCAGCGGAAGTGTTTTGGCAACTTTTGGCGTTGGAAGGTATTCCTTTGCCCATTCTTTGTGGTAAATGTTGGTAAACAGGAAACGAAGGGCAAAATATCCCATTTTTACACTCCCCGGTTTGTGGTTACCGTCGGTGAGCATCGACTGGAAATAAGCCCTCAGCTCTTGCACTCCTGTTTGCCCAGGGTCTTTTTTGCAAAATTTGCTGTAGTCAACTATGTGCCACCAGTAACTTTTCCTGGTCCTTTCACTTAAGTTCCGCAGAACAGATTCCTGTTCGAATTTTTTTTAAATTTGTCATAATATGAATTTTAAATGAAACAATACCTCAAAGATACTGACGTTCGGTGAATTAAAAACCACCGAACGCCAGTGAGGTTAAGTTCAACACGCGGTATAAAAAATTGCCGGGACAGTAGGTTATTCAAGGGTTGTAGCCCGCTTCAACCTTTGTGTAACTTGATAGGAAATCGCCCGCAATCGGCAACTTTTCATACCGCCAACCGTTAGTGGTCAGTTTGAACGAAGAATCGAAGTCTTAAAAATCAATTTTACTGATTGCAAAATTGCGCTTTAAAAAACTGTAAATTGACAAAAAACGTTCTTTAATATATTGAGACAAGTGTTCCAAAAGAAAATATTGTAATCATTACGAGATGTGTTTGGGGATAAAACCCGATGGGTTTTGTTGATGTTTTTGGACTCTAAAAAATTGAATAGCTCTCCCTTTTTCAGCCGAACCATGAAATTCAATCAAAAAGGACGTAAAAAACTAAATTAATTCAACCAGCAAATGTATCCATATTTGGAAACTTTACTTATATTTGTAATGTTATACAAGGACAAAAAATATGAGATATTTCGAAACACGATTTTTGGAAGAAGCAAATGAATTTATTGCTGGACTTGACTTAAAAACGGTAAAAAAAATCTTTTACAACATTGACTTTGCAGAATAAACAAATGACCCAAAACTTTTAAAGAAACTTCAAAATGACATTTGGGAGTTTCGAACGAAGTTTGCTGGATTACAAATTCGACTTCTTGCATTTTGGGATAAATCGGATAATAAAGAAACTCTGGTGATAGCAACCCACGGTTTTGTTAAAAAATCAGATAAAGTTCCAAAGAAAGAAATTGAAAGAGCCGTGAGACTTAAAGATGAATATTTTGAGAACAAACAAATTAAGTAATGAGATGAAAACAAAAGAAATGAAAACATATTCGCTTGCCGAATTGAAAGACAAATACATCGGCAAAATTGGGACTACCGAAAGAGATGAGTACGAATATGAATTACGCATGGATGTTTTGGGGAAAATGATAAAATCCGCAAGAATAGAGCGCAATTTAACTCAGGAACAATTAGGGAAACTAATTGGAGTTCAGAAAGCGCAGATATCGAAACTTGAAAGAAGCGCAAATAGCGCAACAATTGACACGATTCTCAAAGTTTTTAGGGCATTAAAAGCAGAGATTAATTTTAATGTAAAACTTGAGGACAGTTTCGTAAAATTGGCTTAAAAAATATAAAACCGAACCGCTAACAATGTGCAAATGTAATGCGGGCGGGCGTGGTGTTCCAGTGTTTTCGCTTTGTTCAACCACCGCCAATCCGTCTTTGATGGATGACGGTTTTAAAAAAGATGTTTAACAGAAAGCCGGCTTGGCTCCGTGGCAGTTTTGGCAGGGAATTATTTCGAAAACCCGCACTCCACTTGGTGTGCCGAGAAGCAAAGAATCGGCAGTTTTAGTTCTTTGCATGCTGTAATTAAGATGGTGGAACCGACCCACCAAGACCGTTGTACAGGCAAGGGTTTTAAACCACCTAAAGGTGCTGTGTTTAAGAGGCATGGTATTGAGCGTTTAGGAAAAGGTAGCCCACGAGGTTATCAGGTATGGATAAAGGAGATGAACTAACCGTAACCGCTGAAGAGGTGTCGAGAAGTGGCCACATCCAGTCAAAAGCTACGAAGTATGTGACGGAGTGAAAAATAGTGTTGTAAACAACATTAAGTTTGGAAGTTACCTGTTTACTATCCATTCGGCTGGCGTCATTCAGGCGGCATAGCCTGCCCCGCTTTGCGGGGACCTTTATCCGGGCTTAATTACGGAACCCGGGAATCCCGACGAAATGTCGGGAGACGGACTAACCCGTAGTAGTAATGAAGTTCCTGTAATGGGAATGGACCGCGTGCCGCCTAAAGCTTTAGCGGTGGCGCAGCAAAGGGGTTAGGTTATACAGTATCATAACATTTAACAACTCTGGTAAGAGGATGAATTTATGGAATGAGACAAAATCAGTACCTGTAAGCCGCGAAATGGTATGGGCGGCTTACAAGAAAGTGAAAGCCAATAAAGGGAGTGCAGGCATTGACGAAATCAGCATGGAAGAATTCGATGCAGACAGGTCAAAACACTTGTACAAACTTTGGAACCGCATGGCATCGGGCAGCTATTTTCCGCCACCTGTTAAAGAAGTTGAGATAGCCAAGAAAGATGGTAAAACCCGAAAACTTGGTGTCCCGACCATTGCCGACAGGATAGGGCAAATGGTTATTAAAGATTACCTGGAACCGAGGTTTGAAAAGATATTCAGTTCAAACTCCTATGGTTACCGTCCGAACAAGGATGCCCATCAGGCACTCGAACAGGTTCGTAACAATTGCAGGAAAACAGATTGGGTAATTGACCTCGACATCAAGGGTTTCTTTGACAATATCGACCACAGAAAATTATTGCTTGCTTTGGAGAAGCACGTTACAGAGAAATGGTGTTTGATGTACATCAAACGATGGCTGAACTCACCTGTTCAGAAAGAATCGGGAGAACTGGTTCAGAAGCAGGGAAGGGGAACGCCACAGGGAGGTGTAATTAGCCCGTTACTGGCCAACCTGTTTCTTCATTATGCGATGGATAAATGGCTTGAGCTGAAACATTCGGCAGTAGAGTTTGCGCGTTATGCCGATGACGCCATCCTGCATTGCCGGAGTAAAATCCATGCAGAACGAACGCTAAATGCTGTTCGGGAACGGATGAAAGAATGCGGATTGGAACTGCACCCGGTAAAGACCAAACTGGTGTATTGCAAAGACTATCGACGTCGGGACAATTATCCGGTAGTTAAATTCGATTTTCTGGGATATTCTTTCCAGCCCCGCACAACAAAATCAAGGAAAACAGGAAAGCTGTTTCTGGGATATGATTGTGCAATAAGCATCAGTTCAAAGAAACGTATAGCAGACAAGATGGAAGAATTGAATATTGTGGGGCTAACCCATAAAAGTATTGTAGGCGTTGCCCAATTTCTAAATCCCTATATTCGGGGATGGGTCAACTACTATGGTAAGTTTAGGAAAAGTGCCATGAACTCTATCTTTCAATGGCTGAACAAGCGATTAATCCGCTGGGCAAGGAAACGGTACAAACGCTACAAAACCAGTATAAAACGAGCATTCCGATGGTTTACAACAGTTCGGGAACAATTTCCCGGTTTGTTTTATCATTGGCAAATTGGATTATGTTGATGAAGCGTATAGATTTGTATAACCTGTCTGCCGACCAGGCAGGCAAGAGCCGTGATGACGGGAGACTGTCAAGTCCGGTTCTGTGAGAGGCTTAGGGTGAAACTCCCTTTGCCTACTCGACTACCAACCGTTAGCGGTCAGTTTGAATGAAAACAAACACAGCATATTTTATTAATTCATTTGTTTCCTAATTAAGAAACTTCTATTTTTACAAAAACTATTTGAATGGAAGAAAAATTCAATATTGATTTTTTGAATGATGCAATTGATTTCATGAATTCGTTGGACTCAAAAGCTCGTAGAAAGATTTATTACAACTTAAAAAAATCGCAGATAATCAATGACCCTGAATTGTTTAAAAAATTAAATGAAAACATATGGGAATTTCGAACATTATTTGAGAAAAAGCAATACCGACTTTTTGCATTTTGGGATAAAACAGATAATAAAGAAACACTTGTTTTAGCGACTCACGGAATAATTAAGAAAACAAAGAAAACTCCGAAAAGTGAGATTAAAAAGGCTGAGGAAATAAGAAAAAATTATTTTGAACAAAATAAACAAGAAAAATGAAAACTAGAAAAATAAAAACAAAAGGCTTGGATGAAATGATTGACGAGCACATTGGAATAAAAGGTACAAAAGAAAGAGATGCTTTTGAAGAAGAATTGCGTCTTGACCTTTTGGGGCAAACAATCAAAAAAATCCGAGTAGAAAAAAACTTAACTCAAGAACAACTTGGGAAACTGGTTGGTGTAAAAAAAGCCCAAATTTCTAAAATTGAAAACCACCTGACAGATGCCAGGTTTGAAACAATTTTAAAAGTATTCAGAGCATTGGATGCAAAAATAAATTTCAATGTTGAGTTGCTTGGACATTAAGTTAATTGAGCAAAAAAAATAAAAACCGAACCGCTAATAAAGTGCAAATGTAATGCGGGCGGGCTTGGTATTCCAACTGTTTCGCCCTGTTCAACCACCGCCAATCCGTCTTTGACGGATGACGGTTTTAGAATGATGTTTAATAAAAAGCCGGCTTGGCTCCGTGCAAACTTGACAGGAAATTGTTTCAAAATTCCGCACTCCATTTCCATAAACCGTTACCTGCAAGTTTAAAAACGAGAACCATTGAGAATAAAACTAATTATAATATTGTCATTATTTCTAGTAAGCTGTCAACCTAAAAACAAGACTTACAAAGCTGACTTTGATAAAGAGTTTGATTCTGAGTCAAATTTCGAAATACCAGAATTAACGGATGATATAATTGACGATTTAGCTTTATTGGGCAAGATTTGGGGTTTTTTAAAGTATCATCATCCTGAAGTTGGAAAAGGAAAATATGATTGGGATGAAGAATTGTTTCAGTTTTTGCCAGAATACTTGAATGTAAACAATACTAGGCAGCGTGACAAATTACTACTGCGATGGATAGAAAAATACGGTGAGTTGCCTAAATGCATTACCTGTAAGGAAACGGCTGTCGATGCGTATCAGAAACCTGATTTTTCGTGGCTTGAAAACGGAAATATGAGCGCTGCCTTAAAAGTAAAGATAAAAGAAACCTATGAGAATAGGTATCAGGGAACTACTCATTACTATGTTAAGAAGGTGCATAGTAAAAGTAACTTTGAATTCTTAAACGAACAAACTTATTCAACTGCTTTCCCTGATAAAAATTTACGTTTATTAGCCTTGTACCGGTACTGGAATATAATCCAATATTTTTTCCCATATAAGTATTTAACAGATAAAGATTGGAATGAAGTAATGAGCGAATTCATCCCCATATTTATTAATGCAAAAACTTCATTGGAATATCAATTGGCGATACTTCAACTTGCAAGCGAAACCAATGATACGCACGCAAGATTTCTTTTAGAAGAAAATAAAACAGACTTATTGAGAGGTACAAGATATGCGCCTCTTCGGACAAATGAAATAGATTCATTGAGAGGTACAAAGTATGCACCTTTTCAGGTTCGGTTTATTGAAAACAAATTAACAGTTATAGAATATTTCAAGCCGAAATTAAAAGAAACTGCAGGTTTGGAAATAGGCGACTTTATAACCCATGTAAACGGCAAAAAGATAGAAACTATCATTGACAGTATCAGGTCATATTATCCGGCATCGAACGAAGCAGCAAGAATGTATTACATGGCGACCGATTTGCTACGTTCGAATAATAATTCCGTTCGCATCGTCTATAATTCTTCCGGGAAAATAAAGCAAAAAGTATTATCAATGTATGAAAGGTCTGATTTGAATATGGACGAACCCAATAATAAATTGTCTTATGACAGAATAATGGTTAATAAAGATTCTACATTTATCGGTTATATTTCACTTGAAACCATTAAAGACTCGGAAATATCCCATATTAAAAAGTCTTTTATGAATGCGAAAGGAATCATCATTGACATTCGGAATTATCCTGCCGCTTTTGTGCCTTATTCATTGGGTGAATTTTTTACTCCGAAAAGGAAACCTTTTATGAAATTTACAACAGGTAATTTTAATAATCCGGGAGAATTTAATTTTAGTAGCTATATGTACTATTTAAATTATAAAGCAGGAAACCGTGATAGCTCAAATGATTCTAAAAAGCCTAAATCAGGAAATTCAAATAATGCGAGAGAATTTTGTTTTAATAATAATGTGCCGTTTTTAAATAATAATAATTTAGGAATCCATGATAGCTCAAATGATTCTGAAAAACCTATATCAGGAAATTATTTTCAAGATAAATTAGTCGTTATTGTGAATGAAGCAAGTATAAGTCAATCCGAATTTTCGGCTATGGCATTCAGGGCTGGAGATAATACAATTATAGTTGGCAGTCAAACGCAAGGTGCTGACGGAGAGATGTCGTTTATCCCATTACCGGGCGGATTAAAAGCCGGGTTTTCAGGTATGGGGGTCTATTATCCGGATGGGACAGGAACTCAGCGTATTGGCATAGTTCCGGATATTGAGGTAAAACCTACCATTCAAGGGATTCGTGAAGGACGAGATGAACTCTTGGAAAAAGCAATTGAATTAATACTAAATGAATAAAAACCAGCAGGTAACAATTAGCTATATATAATACGGGGTTCAGTGGGTAATTCAACCACAGTTCTTCGTTGCAACACCGCCAATTCGTCGTAGACGTTTGACGGAAAAAAGAAAATATGAATAAACGAATTGGCTCAGTGCAAATTTGAAAATGAAGTGCTTCGAAAATCCATATTATAAATAGCCGAAACATTAGCTTTAATATTAAAAAAAACGGGGACAAATTTGACAAATTGCCGAAATTAATATAAATTGCGTCAAACAAATGACGGTATTATGGATTATTTAGTTAGAGACTTATCGGAGAATATTACCAAGAAGTTACAATCCAACAAAGTTGTAATAGTTTTTGGTGCACGAAGAGTTGGAAAAACTGTTCTTGTTAAAGGGTTACTTGAAAAAATTAATGAACCTGTGCTTTCTTTAAATGGTGAAGATATTAATGTACACGACAGACTTGCAATTAGAAGTGTTGAGAACTACAAGCAACTTTTAGGTTCATACAAATTTCTCTACATTGACGAAGCCCAGAAAATTCCGGAGATTGGCTTAAAACTAAAACTTATGATTGACGAAATTGAAGACTTGAAAATTATCATCTCAGGCTCTTCTTCTTTTGACATTCATAAGGATGCAGGAGAGCCGTTGACTGGAAGAAAGTACTCATTCAAACTTTTTGCACTTTCTGAAAATGAATTCAATCAGGTTGAAAATAAAATTGAAAAAATTGATAAAGTAAGGGAAAGATTAATTTTTGGCAATTATCCCGAATTACTTCAACTGCCTGACCGAGAAGACAAAATAGATTACCTGAATGAAATGGTCAGTTCATATCTCCTAAAAGATATCCTGGTTTATGAGAACATAAAGAATTCACAAAAAATATTTAACCTATTACGATTAATAGCATTTCAAATTGGAGGAGAAGTGTCATTGCAAGAATTAGGGAAACAACTTGGAATAAGCAAAAATACTGTAGAAAAGTATCTTGATTTACTAAGCAAAGTTTTCATCCTTCACAAAGTAGAAGGATTTAGTCGAAACTTAAGAAAAGAAATTACAAAGAATTCCAGATGGTACTTTCTTGACAATGGAATAAGGAATGCTGTGATTGCAAACTTTAATCCAATTGAATCACGAAATGATATTGGAGCACTTTGGGAAAACTATATGATTAGCGAACGGCTCAAATATCAGGAATACAATAGACTGTCATCTAATAATTATTTCTGGAGAACCTATGAGCAACAAGAGGTAGACTGGGTGGAAGAAAGAGATGGTTCTCTTTTTGGTTATGAATTTAAATGGAAAGAATCAAAAGTTAAGATTCCAACACAATGGAAAAATGCTTATCCTGATTCTTCATTTGAAGTAATAAACAAAGACAACTTCGAAAAATGGTTGACATAAAAATACTAAAGCTAACAATTACCCTCCAATAAAGCGTTGCTTGCACACGCTTTATATTGGAGGGTATGTTGAACCTGCCTGCCGGCAGGTAGGCTAAACATTTTTCACATTCAACCACTTGCCAATTAATGGTTTATCAATAGTGTTCTCAATCGGGTTTTATCCATTTTCCGGAGATGATTTTTCCGGTTTTTACAGGATGATTTTCAGGATTTTTCAAGACTTCGTGATATATTTTTCATCCTTCTGAGGTTGATTTTCATTCAGCTATTGCAATTTTGTCCAAAGCACACATTTACAGGCATACAATCCTTATTTGCGCTGCCGGTAGCAGTGCATCAATTTAATTTTTTTGCATCAGGAGTTAACCCATTCCAGCCTTTACATTGGCAGGCGGCGCCCGTTCTTTCGGATAAGTCTCCAGCAACTGCAGTTCTCCTCCGCAGTCGCGGCATTTTAGCAGCGAGCTCTCTCCAAAACACAACTCCAGCACCTGTGTCCTGGAAAGGGGTGCGGCCTGCACCAGTTCTTCCCCAAGGCTTTCCCGGACAGCTGCCAGGTTTTGCTTTTTGCTGCGGGTGCTTAAAAAACCCAGGTGGCGTATCCTACGGAAATACGGCGGCACAATATGGTCGAGGAACCGTTCCAGGAATTCGGTACCCGGAATGGTTTCGGTTTTCTTTTGGTAGCCGTTTTCGCGGTCGCACCAGCTAAAGGTGACGTGGGTATCGGTTACTTTCTGAATCCGTGCATTGGAGATGGCCACCCGGTGGGCGTACCTGCCGAGATATTCCACCACGCTGTCGGGCGAACCAAATGCCTGTTTGGCATAAACCACCCAGGGTTTTTGAATCAGGTCGCGCGGCACAAACTTTTTGATTTTACCCTGCCGTTTTAGTTTGCGCAGCTTTTTTGAAAACCTGGCGCTGAAAACATTGGACATCTGTTTTACATCGAACAAAAAATTGCCGTCTTGTACCACCGGCAATGCTTTACTGCCCGATACCGGGGGAAGTGCCAGGTAGAGCTTTTCGTTTTTAAACATGGAAAACATAGTACGCAATCCGTAAACCAGGTGCTTAAATGAACTCATACTGGGCTTTTCGTTTTGCCGGATAGTGAAAAGGTATTCTTCCATCTGGTCGATAGACAGCTCTAAGGGAGCCTCGAAATGTTTCTCACTGAAGTCCTGGACGTCGGAGTATCCGAGGCAATACCAATCCAGCGCAAAAGGCGAGCCGGGGAGGTTCAGTCGGGGTCTGTGAACATGGCAAAGACAGGCAAGGGTTGCATGGGAACACAGGAGAGCTTACCTCCTCCGCACGAAACATGGCCAATAAAGGGCAGGCCATACCGGAATATGTCCTATCCGGTAAGGTAAATACCGGCACCTTACAAGGAGCGCAGAAAAGAGCGGTATCGCAAGCGGTATCCGGAACGAGGGAAACCGAAGTGAAGGAGATGGGAGAAGGCAGTTTTAGCACCTTCATAGTACCGGTTAGGTATGGGGAACCACACCCAAGGGACCCATATCAGGGAAGGGGGGTGCCTGAAATTGGGTTTGTATTTTGGACACATTTAATGGACCGGATTTATTAAAACCTAAAATTTATCATACATTTAGTTCAGCGAAACCAATTTTGGAGGAACCGTATGCGGGAAGTCCGCTCGTACGGGTCTGTGGGGGTGCAGGGAGGTAACGAACTGCACTACCCGGCAAATCCGCGCCGACAACATGTACCAACCGTTACAAACAATAGTAAAAAAGAAGAATTCCTCTTAAAATTAATAGCCAAAAATATTGAATCATGTAAACCAATTAGTTAACTTTGCCGAATGATTAGAAGATTAATTGCTTACAAAAATTACTTTGTTGACTTCTATAAATCGCAGGATTTTGAAGTTCAGGAAAAAATAGAATATGTATTTGACTTAGTTCGATTTGAAAAACAGGTGCCAAAGAAATTTTTCAAAAACCTTGAAAACACAGATGGAATTTATGAAATACGAGTAATTACAACTTTTAAGAGCATTAGAATCTTGTGTTTCTTCGACAAAGGTGAATTAGTTGTCTTGACTAATTGTTTTATTAAAAAGACTCAAAAAACACCGAGTAAAGAAATAAAAATGGCTGAGAAATTGAAAAAGGAATATATGAATGAAAAATATGGAGGAAATTAAAATGGAAAATATAACAGACTTTGAAGATATTTTAAAAGAAAAATACGGAGAAAAAGGAACTCTAACGCGAGACCAATATGACGCTGATTCTTTAGCATTTAGACTTGGAGTCATGCTTAAAGAAGCGAGAAATGAAGCTAATATAACTCAAGATGAATTGGCTCAGAGAACTGGGACAAAAAAAAGTTATATCTCACGAATCGAAAGAGGACAAAGTGACATTCAAATTTCGACTTATTATAAATTAATTGAAATTGGATTAGGTAAACATTTGAATATTTCGATTGGATAAAAAATTAAACTACAGTTTGTAACAAATTGTACATGGCAGACGGGGGTTTTAGCGGTCTGACAAGTCAGACCTGTCGCCCACTTTCCTGCGGGTCTGACAGGATTTCTCTTCGAAATCCCGCCCGACCACATACACCGTTATGGCCAATTAAAAAAAGACTTAGACAATTATTTGAGATGAAAAGTATAGTATTGATTTTTATTGGACTGATTCTTTCAATGAATTCATTTTCGCAAGACAAACTCTGACAAATTGATAAAGAATTGATTGAATTTTAAACCGATACCCTTTATAGCCAACTTGATTTAAACTATACAAATTCATCGGATGGTATTTTAGTTCTATGGATTGAGAAATATAATGTTGATTCATTATCAGATTCTAAGAAAATTAAAAATCATTTTTTCACTTGAAAGGGTGATTGGTCTTTAATGCAATTGATTTGGGATGGAAACGTTGGAAGCTTTGTTCCTGGATTATTTGACTCTTTTATGAAAATAGTTAAACCCAATGGACAATTTACTATTTCAATCTTATATAAGGGCAAGATTAATCTTGATATAATAAGCTCTTTCGAAAAACATGTTGTGATTGTCAAAGCTATAGAAATAAAAGGACTTCAGATTGATAGCAACCTTGATATGTTTAATTATAAAGCGAATAGCGTGATTATATTAGCATAATGGTTTAAATAAAAATTAACTGGCCATAACAATTAGGGATCAATCACACGTATGATCCGGGGGGACTCTACTGTGATTACCGATTTTATAGAACCTCTATCAGATCTGTGTGAAAACAGGATAAGAAGCAATTGATTTTTGCACCGGGTTTTAACCCGGTGATCTCATGATGAATGAAAGTCGGCTTTAGCCGGTAATTTTCAGCATTTTAAAGGCTAAAGCCTGAACTTTGCCAATAAGTTTTTAACCACCGGGCTATGAGCCATGGTGTAAAAATTTGTATTCTTCATACAGCATGTTCAATGAACGAATACTGAAATTTCCAGCAGGAAAGGGGTTTTAAGCGCATTTTTTAAGCAAAAAACTTATTGATTAAGTGCCTAATACAATAGATTCATTTATGGAAATATATTACATTTGCCACAGTTACCTCCATTATTTATTTAATTTTAAAATATAGTGTATGGTTACGAAAAAAGAACTGACTGATTTTAAGCAAACATTGACAACTGCACTTCAAAAAGCAGGTTATACTGCATATGGACGTATATCTTCTTCAGAAGAAACCTATAATTTTTACGCTCATCTTCCTGAGCAGGAGATGGTATCGTTGTATATTGAAGACAATAATTTAGATGAAATTAACAGGGTATACAGGGTAATCAAATTTATCAACGACAACAGCGGAAACAGTTACAGTTTAAAAACTCTCTGCAAAGACCATGGTATTGATTATAAAGTGTTCGCTCATGCTGTTGAAAACATGCCATACCTCGACAAGACAGGAGAGAGGCGTAAAACTCAGTATCATTGGATTCATGAGGAGGAGCCTACCTTCAAAACGGCAAAAGATGTTGTTAATCATATGCGAAAGCTAAAAGCAACTAAATTGACCAAGAACTTAAAAAAGAAGATAAGCCAAGCGGTAGCAAAGGGTATCAGCAAGGATGATTTCTTTAAAGAAAACAATATAAGAAAAGACGCCACATATGGTGCTGATGCTTATTATAACTATCAAAAGGTACAACAGCAGAAAAAGGATGATAATTTCTCTGAAGCTGTACAAGAAAACTCACCTGAACCTGAGATTTCACAAGTTAATTCAGAAAATAAACTTCAATCGCCAGAAAGTGTCAATGGTGAATCAGTTTTAAATGGTGATGAAGAAGTTATTACTTCCGAAATTATTGATGATTCAAGTTTGCAGATTGAGAATTACATCCTGAGGCAGGAAATTAAGTACTTAAAGAAAATTAATAAAGCAAAGGATAAGCTGATAAAAGCTTTACGGAAGAAGCATGATTAATTATTCTCTAATGCAGTGAACATGATGATAGGTAATTCTACCAAATATTAATATTCTCACTATAAACTTTAGGCATTCGATTTTTCGCAGGAATACTGTCCGTTTTCAGCAGGACCGGCTGTCCGAATAACCCAGGATGGAGTATTCGCTTTCAGCGGATGCCCGAAATTGCGGGAATGTGCAAATAGCAATTGAAGCAAGATTTAAACACTTTAACGTTTCAGGATTTCAGTTTAAAACATTTAATTTGAACGTTAGATAAATTAACTTTACGTGAATTGATATTGCTTTTAAACTATTTAACATGAAATCAGACAGAAGAACGTTTTTAAAAACCACTGCTTTCGTAGCAGCCGGTTTAGGCACATTTCCAAACATGCTTAAAGCAGGAGTTTCATCAAACGAGAAATTAACAGTGGGATTAATCGGCTGCAACGGACAAGGGTTTACCGACATAAAAGCATTTTTAAATCAACCGGGGGTAGAATGCGCTGCGTTATGTGATGTCGACCAAAACGTGCTTCGGAAACGAGCTGCGCAGGTTGAAAAAATGCAGTATAAAAAACCGCTGATTTATTCTGATTTCAGAAAATTAATCGAAAATAAAGATATTGATGTAGTGATTAACGCCACACCCGATCACTGGCATTGCCTGCCTACTGTTTATGCCTGTCAGGCAGGAAAAGATGTTTACACCGAAAGCCCGCTCGCCAATTCCGTTCAGGAATGTAACGTAATGGCAGCTGCTCAAAAACGATACGGAAGCGTCGTTCAGGTGGGGCAGTGGCAGCGGAGCGAACCTCACTGGAACACTGCCGCTGGTTTTTTGCAGTCGGGTAAAATCGGCAACATTAAATCAATTCGGGCATGGTCATACGGAAAACCAAAAGTTGCTGTTTCTGCAGTTCGAAATTCAAAACCACCAGTAGATGCGGACTACGATTTTTGGCTGGGCCCTGCACCAGAAAGAGCGTTTGACCAAAACAGGTTTCATTCCGGTTTTCGGTGGTACTGGGATTATTCCGGAGGCTTATTAACCGATTCAGGTGTTCATTTACTGGATTATGTATTGTATGCGATGAATCGTGAATTTCCCGAATCGGTAATTGCAACCGGTGGAAATTATGCTTTCCAAAATTTTAAGATGGAAACACCGGACACGATGATGGCTGTTTACGACTTTGGTGATTTTACCCTCCTTTGGGATCATGCCACCGGATTTCATAAAAGCAGTTTTAACCGGGGGCAGGGCGTGGCATTTATTGGCGAAAAAGGTACTTTGGTAATTGACAAACAACGATGGGAAATCATGCCGGAAATCGCGGACAAAAATGAGGTAAGGAAAGGATACGATAAGATAGTAATGCACCAGCCAGACGGACACGGTCTCAATTTGCATGTTCAGAATTTTTTGCATTGTGTGAAAACAAGGGAAAAGCCTAACTGCAGTATTGAAACCGGTGCGCATGCCGCTAAAATGGCACAAATGGGAAATATTTCATACAGGGTGGGAAGAAAAGTGTTTTGGAATGCCAATAAACAGGAGTTTTTTAATGATGGCGAAGCAAACCGATTATTAAATGCTTCTTACAGAAAGCCGTGGCATTTGCCCGTTATCTGATTGATCCCGGATGGCAGACTGATTTTTCAGGAGAATGAGCAAAAAGGTTGGAAACTTATGCATCGTTTGTTACCTTTGATATATTAATTTAGACTGAATACAAAAAAATCCCGGTGATGCAAAATTTAATTTCAGTTTTTAAATTTATTCATATATTGAGGACGCGGAGTTAATGTAATTATTACAATTTATTCTTTTAATGAAAAAGTAAATAATTCGGGGAAGATGCCCTGAATTAAAGATTTTTGTGGAGTAGTCACAGGGCTATTTTATGAATTATAAACATGAATCCTTAGTAAGGATTCAGTTGCTGATTAGATTAGGAATTAACAGACAAATGGTATGCATATAAAAACTTCGGATCAGGAAAAACTCGATTTGGGATTTGGCAATTATTCCTGTAACTGGGGGATTCATATTGCGGGTTTGTATGAAACTGAAGCCGAACGCGATGAAATCATTAACAGCTTTTTCGCATTAGGTGTGAAAAAAGGCGATTTACAACTTTATTGTCCAACCGAGCAAACAGAATCAGAATTTAAAACCAGGTTTTCACAATTTTGTCCTGAATGCTCCGGGAAAGCTGAAGATCCTGAACATTTCATTATTCGTTCAGCCAAAGAATTGTATTATCCGAACGGAACATTTTCACCTTCGGCAATGGATCGGGGCCTCAATCATTTTTATGAGGAGTCGCAAAAAAACGGAAAACGGAACATTCGTGCATCAGCCGAAATGGTGTGGGCATTGGGCGCCATACCCGGAGTTGAACATCTGATGGCATACGAGGCGAGGCTCAATCATTTTATTACAGGAAAACCGTGGGTGAGCATTTGTATGTACAATGCAACCAAATTCTCAGGTTCAATGATTATCAATGTTTTAAAGACTCATCCTTTTATTTTGAACGGAAGCATCTTAATGCAAAATCCGCGTTTTGAAGACCCGGCAGAGTGGCTGGCGAAAAACGCACCTCAATTTCTGCCAGTATAGATTATGGAAAATTTAACAAACAACTTGTTTTTACTCACGGCGAATCTATCGCAGCGGAAAGAAAGGAATTCCATCATTCGCCTGTTTATTCAGGGCTTAAATTCATTTTTGCCTCATGTGTTTTTTACGTGGGAAGATGAAACTGGTAAGGATGCCATCCTTGAAGTCTCAACCCAAAAGAAGGTTTATGGTGAAATAAAATTTTCGGATCCGTTTCTGCAACGCGACCGCGAAGTGATGGCTAACCTGCAGAATGCAGCCCAAATGCTGGCGGTTATTCTGGAACGGCTGGAACAGGAACAATTGCTGAACAACGAGAAGAATTTACTCGAGCAAACGGTTTCGGAACGCACCATTGAATTAAACACAAAAATGGAAGAATATGAAGCCTTGTACGAAGAACATAAAGATTTAAATATCAAATTAAAAGATTCGCTGGATAAACTCGAAAAGAGCGAGGAGCAACTTCGTTCCATTGTTGAGAACAGCTCCAATGTATTTTTCAGGGCCGGAACAAATCAGGTACTCACTTATCTAAGTCCGCAAATACATAAAATTCTGGGTTACGAACCTGAAGAAGCCATGGTAAAATGGACGGATTTAATCACCGATGAACCCATGAATCAAAAAGGCGTTGAATTAACAGAAGCGGCAATTGCCACGGGAAAAGCTCAGGAACTTTTCGAAATGGAACTGTATCATAAATCGGGAGAAAAAATTTATGTTGAGGTGAGGCAGGCCCCAGTGGTTAAAAACGGAAAAACAGTGGCAATTGTAGGGGCGCTGATTGATATTACAGGGCGAAAAAAAGCGCAGAAAGAATTACTGAAAAATCAGTATTACCTGAAAAAAGCACAGGAAATTGCCAAAATAGGAACCTGGGAACTCGATATTCCAAATAATGTTTTGGTTTGGACGGAAGAACATTACAGGATTTTCGGAATTCCACAGGGGACTCCGCTTACCCTCGAAAGGTTTTTTGCCTGTGTACATCCCAATGATATTGAATACGTAACTCATAAATGGAATGCCGCATTACAGCACAAACATTACGAGGTTGAGCATCGGATTTTGGTGAACAACAGGGTGAAATGGATAAAGCAAAAGGCGTATCTCGATTTCACCGGTGATGGCAGACCTTCAAAAGCGATTGGCTTTTCGCAGGATATCACCGAACGAATGTACGATCAGGAAAAATTGCGCAAGAGCGAAGAAAAATTCAAATCGTATATCGAAAACGCACCCGACGGTGTTTTTCTTACCGATGAACATGGAATTTACCTGGAGGTTAACCCTGCCGCCTGCAGGCTCACCGGTTACACCGAGGAGGAACTGCTAAACCGCAACTTAATGCATTTGACCCCGGCTGAAAATATGGACCAGGTAAAACAATTGTTGCGGCAACTAAAATACGAGGGTTACATGAGCGTTGAATTGCCATATCTTACAAAAGAGAATGAAAAACGGTACTGGAGCGTTGATGCTGTCCGCCTCACCAGAAATTTCTTTATTGCTTTTAAAAAAGATATTACCGATCGGGTTGAACACGAACAAAAAATAAATGAGCAGAATGTAATCCTGGAAAAAAGCCTTCAGCAAATCAGAAAGACTTCCGAAGAACTTAAAACTGCCAAAAACCGTGCAGAAGAAAGCGACCGGTTGAAATCTGCATTTTTGGCCAATATCAGTCACGAAATCCGCACGCCAATGAATGGTGTTCTCGGGTTCGTTGATCTGTTGATGAATACCAACATTACGGCCGATAAAATGGATCAGTATCTGAATATGGTGAAGAAGAGTGGCGAAAGGCTGTTGTTCACTATCAACGACATCATTGAAATCTCGAAAATTGAAGCAGGGCAAACACCTAATTCTTATACCAGCGAAGATATCAATGATATACTTCAATACATGTATTCGGTTTTTCAACAGGAAGCAGATAAAAGGGGCATTATCCTGAAAATGCAACTCCCTGAAAAAGGGCATCGTTTTTTTCAGGTTGACCGAAAAAAGCTTGAATCGATTATCGTCAATTTGCTTAAAAACGCCCTGAAATTTACAGTTGAAGGAGAAATAAAATTCGGATATCATTCCGATGGAAACCTGCTCCGGTTCTATGTTTCGGATACCGGTGTGGGAATTCCCCCCGAAAGAAAAGCCCAGATTTTCGAACGTTTTGTACAGGCAGATATGGAATTCTCGCGCCCGTACGAAGGCTCGGGTTTGGGATTATCTATAGCCAAAGCCTATATTGAAATGCTTGGCGGGAAAATTTGGGTAGAATCTGAAGTGGGCAAGGGAAGCACGTTCCGTTTCACAATGGAAGGTGTTCCTGTTAAAATGAAGAAAATATCAACCGGTGAAGGCAATCTCAACGGCAAATTTTTTACCGACGCTCAAAAGTTGATTCTGATTGCAGAAGACGACAATACCAGCGCGCGGTTACTTGAGTCAATTTTTTCCACAATAACCAGTTTCAAATTACTCCGGGCAAAAAACGGAAACGAAGCCGTGCAACTGTGCCATGATCATCCCGATATTGATTTGGTGCTGATGGACATTAAAATGCCGGAGATGGATGGTTTGGACGCAACAAGGAGTATCCGGAAATTCAATAAAAAAGTTCCGATTATTGCACAATCGGCATACGCACTTCCCGAAGATAACATTCGCGCGATGGAAGCCGGTTGTAACGATTACATTACAAAACCCATCAAAAGCGAAATTTTACTGAACAAAGTGAGACAACAATTGCAGGAACGTGTGAACTGAAAGTCCCTGTTGGATTAGTATTTATTGTTTTTTGGTGACCGGCGTTTGGTTGGGCATAGTGGAAGTGCGAATGAAACAATTAATGAAGTTGCAACTATCAATTCAAAAATCCCGGCTGCGCCACCGGGATTTTTGTTGTCATCTTCACTTAACCCTTGGTTAAAAAATTCTTCGGTTCAAAGTTAAGAAGCATTTTTTGTTCAATACAGGTAAAATATGCTGATTTACAACGTTTAAATTGCTGAAATGAAATCGCGGCGGAATAACTTTATGCGACGTGGTTCAAAATTCATCTGATTTTTTGGATTGTTTTTCCTGCTGTCGGTCATTTTCTTCTTATTTTTAGTTGAAAATTTTAAAAATATTGAATATGAATTTTTCACGTCGCAAGTTTTTAAGCCGGTCTGCCATGGGAACGGCAGCCCTTGCCAGTATTCCGGCCATTGTTTCAGCAAGTATTTCTCCTTCAGCATTTGGTGAAGGTAAAAAATTCAGCCTCTTTGAAAAAGGCGATACTGTTTTGTTTCAGGGCAATTCCATTACCGATGCCGGCCGGGAAAAAGAAAAAGAACTTCCCAATAATCCGCGCTCGTTTGGTTCAGGGTATGTTTTTATTGCCGCTGCCACGTTGCTTGGCGATCTTCCGGAGAAAGACCTGGTCATATACAATCGCGGCATCAGCGGAAATAAAGTATACCAGCTTGCCGATCGCTGGGAAAAGGATTGTCTGGAGTTAAAACCGGATGTTTTGAGTATTTTAATCGGTATCAATGATTACTGGCACATGCGAAACGGCAATTATGACGGTACCATTGAAGTGTACGAAAAAGACTACCGGGCGCTTTTGAAACGAACCAAGGAAAAATTGCCCGATGTGAAACTCGTGATTTGTCAGCCTTATGCAGTAACAAATACTTCGGCTGTGGATGAAAGCTGGGTGGCGCCGGTTAGCCAATACCAGAAGATAGCCAAAATGATGGCCGATGAATTTGATGCCATTTGGGTGCCGTTTCAAAAAGTGTTTGACGAAGCCGTAAAACACGCGCCCGCTACCTACTGGACTGCCGACGGCGTTCATCCCTCCATTGCAGGGGCACAGCTCATGGCCGAAGCCTGGCTGCAGGCGGTGAAGTGACGGATTTATTTTATTTTCAAATACATGCTGTTGCTCACGTCGGTTTCCTGCGAATTTCGGAAGGCAAAGGAAAACCTTCAGATGTAAAAGGTGGAAAATTAAAATGTTATCCCGGTGACATTATTTTTAGGAAAAGACGAGCGTATCAACGAAAAGCAGCAATAGTTGATTTTGAGGGGATCTGTTCTGCTCATGCTTTCGTTTTTCGAGCAAACCCAAAAGTCATTGATCCAGAATTATTCCCGTTCTTTTTGCACTCCGACCAATTTATGCACCGTATGGTGGATATCTCCGTTGGTGGTCTTTCTCCAACAATAAACTGGGGAGATTTGAAGCACCAGGAATTTCTTCTCCCACCCAAAGACCAGCAAAAACAACTGGCCGAACTCCTTTGTGCGATGGATGATGTGATCGAGTAGGAAAGGGTGGTATTGGATAAGTTGAATGAAACTAAAAGCGCTTTACAACGAGCAAATTTAGACAATCATAATTTAAGTTTTACTGAAATTACAAAACTGGCTAAAGTATATAGCGGTGGTACTCCAAACAGAAAGGTAGAGGAGTAATGGGGAGGAAGTATTCCATGGGTTAAAACTTCTGAGGTTAATTATCAAGTCATTAATGAGGTAGAAGAATATATCACAGAAGAAGGCTTAAATAATTCAGCAGCAAAATTAATTCCTTAAGGTTCAGTATTGGTTGCAATGTATGGGCAAGGAGTTACAAGAGGTCGGGTTGCCATAACTGGGATTAAAGCTTCATGTAATCAAGCTTGTGCAGTGATTGAAAGCAAAGATAAATTAACAGTACAATATATATTCCTACTTGGAAAAAAAAGAGATTTAGGCTCATGGTGGAAAAAAGAATGAATTTGCAATTCGCGAATCGCGAATTAAAAAGTTTTACTATCTTAGTTGTTTGAAAAGAGATTAATATGAAGAAACATAATGGGATGCGCCCGCACGATATTGTTATTTTACTAAAAATAGCAGCCAGGGGAAATTGCGAATGGCTAATGAAAGACCTTTCGTACGAACTGGGAATAAGCGCCAGCGAAGTAAGCGAAAGCCTTAACCGGTCGACCATCGCCGGATTATTGTTCCCCGATAAAAAAAGACTAATGAAACTGGCTTTGCTCGATTTTTTGGAATTTGGCCTTCGTTACGTTTATCCACAAAAGCCAGGTGCCTTGGTACGCGGCATTCCAACGGCGCACTCTGCACCACCACTGAATAAGGCAATTGTCAGCGAAGAACCTTTTGTATGGCCTTACGGAGAAGGGAATGTACGCGGGCAGGCCATCGAGCCCCTGCACCCCAAAGTCCCGGAAGCCAGTTTAAAAGATACTGAATTTTATCAACTGATGGCTTTGTGCGATAGTTTGCGGGTGGGAAAAGTACGTGAAAAAAATATGGCCATTAAAGAATTAAAAAGTAGGATTCAATGAAGAACACCCTCATTAACAAAAAAGCAGTAAAAACTATAGCAACTGCACTGGGCGAACTAAATTCCCAGGTGGTTTTTGTTGGTGGTGCTGTAGTAAGCTTATATATCGATGATCCTTCAGCCGACGATGTGCGCCCAACCAAAGACGTGGATATCAGCCTTCACATCGCCACCATTTCGGAACTGGAAAAAATTCGGCTGTTGCTTACAGAAAAAGGATTTTTCCAAACGTCGGAAGACAAAGTAATATGCCGTTTCCGCTTTCAGGATATAAAGGTGGATGTTATGTCGACAAAAGCTGTAGGATGGGCGCCTGCAAACCGTTGGTTTGAACCAGGCTTCCGCCATCTGCAAACTGTGCAACTCGATGAAGTGGAAGTAAAAATCCTGAACCTGCCCTGGTTTTTGGCAGCCAAATTCGATGCATTTTATAACCGGGGATTTAAAGATCCAAGAACCAGTCATGATTTTGAAGATATTGTCTATCTGCTGAATTACACCACAAACCTGGAAAAGTTAATTCTGAAAGCTGAGATTGATGTTCAACTTTATCTGAAGGAAGCGTTCAAAACCATTCTTGAAAATCAGGCTTTGCAGGAAGCGGTTATCGGTAATTTATATTATGAAGACCAGATGAAACGATTTGATAAAATAATTCAAACACTAAATAATATCATCCATGCCATTCACTGAATTAAACGCTGTAGAACATTTAACTCCGGTCGGTTCCCGGATGGTTGTGCAGTTATCAGAGGGCATTGAAGTATATTTGAATCGTGGCAGTAAATTAAAATATCCTCAAAATTTTATTGGAGCAACACGAGGGGTAACTTTATCAGGTGAAGGATATTTCAAGGTCATCCTAAATAATGTAGAACCTAATGATAAAAATAAACGTTAATGCCTATGATGAATTAACGAATATAAAAACAACAGGGAAATGTGCCAACATTTCCCGAATAATTTAAAAAAAGTCCTGAAAAAATACATCACAGGGTATTTTCTAACTAAAACAAAATGAAATATGAAAAATCTTAAACCTTATTGTTTATTGGGGGTATTATTCTCCGGTACGTTAAAAATTGTAAGAATTATGAAGCTGACTACCTTTTTGCTAATGATATCTGCACTGAGTGTACTGGCTGGTGAATCTTACTCACAAAATAAAAAACTGAACCTGGAATTGAAGGATGCAACCGTGAAGGATGTATTGTCCGGTATCGAAAACCAAAGCGAATTTTATTTTCTGTACAGCGAAAAATTAATTGATGTTAACCGGAAGGTTTCTCTCAACGTCAAGGATAAAAAGATTCAGGATGTGTTGAATGAGTTATTTTCCGGAACTGACGTTGCTTATACCATCAAAGATCGGAGCATTGTTCTTTCGATTCCCGAAGTGATTAATGATGTTTCAAATACTGTATGGCAACAGGCAACTGTTACAGGTACAGTAACCGATGACAATGGTCAGCCATTGCCAGGGGTAACAGTAGTTGTAAAAGGAACTACACGGGGAACGACCACCGATGCAGATGGAGACTATTCACTTTCAAATGTTCCGGATGATGCTACATTACAATTTTCGTTTGTTGGGATGAGGACACAGGAAATTGAGGTTGGCGATCAAACAGTAATCAATGTAACAATGCAAGTCGATGCAATAGGCATAGAAGAGGTTGTGGCTGTTGGTTACGGAACTGCACGCCGAAAAGACATTACCGGATCGGTTAGTAGCATCGATATGGAAGATTCTCCGTTAGCGATGACTCCAAATATTAATGCATTGTCATCGTTAAAAGGAACCACTCCCGGATTAAATATTGGAACGGTAAATACCGCTGGCGGCACTCCGTCAATGTTAATTAGAGGACAGAATTCCATTTCAGGATCAAATAATCCGCTAATTGTACTCGATGGTGTTATTTTTCTTGGTAGTATCAGTGATATAAATCCTAATGATATTGCTACATACGATATCTTGAAAGATGCATCCGCAACGGCAGTTTATGGATCGCGGGCAGCAAATGGTGTTATTATTATAACAACCAAGAAGGGGAAAACATCAAAACCTACCATTCGGTTAAATACAACTGCTGGTATTAATGTATGGCAACAAAAACCCGATGTAATGAGCCCTGAAAGATATCTTGAAAAAAGGATGGACAGATCCGGAGTAAGCGACCCGTTATCCATCCCGGAATTAAAGGTACCTGAAAGAGAAGCCTACCAGGCTGGAAAAACAAATGATTGGATTGATTTGGGGTCAAGGATTGGTGTTAATCAAAATTATCAACTTTCAGTTTCCGGAAGAGGTGAAGGTATTAACTACTTTCTTTCAACAGGATATGTGCAACAGCAAGGGGTATTGTTGGGTGACGATTTTAAACAAGTAGCCATTAGAGGTAAAATAACTACAGACATTACAGCCTGGTTGGAAATTGGCGCTGATGGGAGTTATAATTACCGTGATTATTCAGGTTTAGGTGTTAATATGCAAAGTCTCTTACGTGGAGCTCCGTACGGTGATGTTTACGTTAAAAATTGGGATAAAAAGATATTGGAAAAATTTCCAACCGGCGAATCCATCACCAATCCGTTATGGGATACTGAAGAGTCAATTGTTGACGACGTTAATCATTCAAATTTTTATCGCCTCGCTGGATATGCGCATATAAAAATTCCCTTTGTGGAAGGATTAAGTTACCGTTTAAATTACGTTCGCGGGAATAATGTAAACAATACGGAAAGATTCTATTACGAGGGGTATTATGTTAATGAAGGATACGGAACTGTCGACCCGGTTGAACGGTATGGTCCCGACGCGCTTCAAAATAAATTAAGTTCTGCAAACGGTTATATGGGAAGAAGAATTAATTACAATTACGTAGTTGATAATATTTTAAATTTTAAACGGCAGTTTAACGATCACTACATTGATGTTACGATGGTGGCAACAAGAGACTATGCACACAACAAATACATACAAATTGATGGAAATGATTTTGCTGCTAACGGGAATACAACACTCGGAGCAAACGGATTGCACAAGGCAGACGTTCAGTCCTACAACATTACATTAACGGAAGAAGCCAATATCGGGTACTTAGCTCGTGTGAGTTACTCATTTGCCGACAAATACCATCTAACAGGTTCGTTCAGAAGAGATGGATCCTCGGTTTTCGGTGCCGACAGGAAATGGGGTAATTTTCCATCTGTTGGTTTTGCCTGGACCGCAACAGAAGAAGACTTCTTCAAGTCGGTCAATTATCTCAATTACTTAAAACTGAAGGCTTCGTATGGTAAAAACGGAAATCAGGGCATCGACGCATACCAAACTTTAACAACAATTGCCAGTGGGCGAGACGGGAATGTTATGTATGAATTTGCAGACGATCCATCTAAAGTGCTTTACGGAATGGTGATTTCCTCATTAGGAAATCCTGAATTGGGCTGGGAAACAACCACTTCATTTAACGGTGGGATTGAATCTGTTCTTTATAATAACAGAATTTCTTTTAATCTTGATTTTTACTTCTCAAAAACATTCGACCAGCTATTCGTGCGGCAAATTCCAATTATGACAGGATTTTCTTCAATACGATCAAGTATGGGACAGGTTAATAACCGGGGTATAGAAATTAGCCTTACAACAACAAACATCCAACAACAGGGCTTCTCATGGAAAACCGGTTTAACATTCTGGCAAAACAGAAACATACTCGACAAGTTGTATGGGGACGACATTAATGGGGATGGTGTTGAAGACGACGATATCGGAAATCAACTTTTTATAGGTAAATCTTTAGGTGCCATTTATGGTTATGAATTTGACGGTATTGTGCAGGAAAGCGACACGGAATACATGAACAATACCGGTGCTGAACCCGGGCAGGTCAAATTTACAGACATCAGCGGTCCCAGCGGAGTACCGGATGGTCTGATAACATCGGATTACGACAGGAAAATTCTTGGTTATACTAAAGAAAATTTTAGAATGAGTTTATCAAATACCGTTAATTACAGAAATTTTGAACTTTATGTATTGCTTTCAGGAATATTTGGAGGAGGTACAGACAATTATTACATGCTTGATAACTTATATGCTTTCAGAATGCTACAGCAACCTGCTCAAAATGACTGGAACCATCCGTGGTGGACATCTGAAAATAAAAATAACTCCTATCCTTCAACAACTTATTTTGATGATCGTTTTGCAGGTATACAAACCAGAAGTTTTATAAGGATACAGGACGTAACCATTTCATACCGTTTCAATCAAGGCTGGATTAAAAAACTCAACCTGGAATCATTTAAAATTTATGCTGCCATTCAAAACCTGTATACATTTACAGGATGGGAAGGCGGTGATCCGGAACAAGGAAACAGGGCAATGACTGGTACTGATGCGAATAACGACCCCATAAACCCTGTGCCGGCTGTTTATACATTAGGATTGGATATCAGTTTCTAACCCGTAAAATTTTAAGAAATGAAAAATAAGATTTACAAGATAGTTTTTCTGGTTGCACTAATTGGTTTTTTTAGTTGCGAATCAGACGATGAGTTTTTAAAAGAAAGCCCAAAAACCTTTTATACACTCGATAATGCTTTTACATCATCTACACAGGTAGACCAGGTTCTTATCTCCTGCTATAGTCAAATCAGGGAACTAATGATATCAAGCACTGCAACTGCCCGGGCCTTAAGTGGGAACGGAACCGATGTGCTTGATGTTCCGGAGCGCAGGATATCTACATCATTTTCCGATTATAGCCAGTTATCTCCGCTTACCGGTCAGTATAATGATATATATTCGGCTTACTATCAGTTAATATCTAAAGCAAATACTGCATTATACGCAGCCAATTTGGAAAGCATTAGCTGGTCTTCGGATGAAGCAAAAAACTATGCTGTTGCGCAGGCAAAATTTTTCAGAGCTTATGCATACAGAAATTTGGGTGAACTTTTTGGAGGTGTGCCCATCGTGGAAAAAATTTATGCGTCTGCAAAATACGACTTCGAGAGAACTACCAGGATACAGACCTATCAATTTGCTATTGATGATTTGGAAGCTGCCCTTCCGAACTTACCTGAAACTACTGACCAGGGGGGCCGAATTGTAAAAGGTGCAGCCCAACATTATTTAAGTGAATTGTACCTTGCCCGTGGAATAGAACAGGAACAACAGGGAGAAGGTGGTGACGCTTCTTACCAGAAGGCTGTTCAGTATGCCAGTGCAGTAATCGATGGCGGTTTATATGCATTGATGACAGAAAGATTTGGTACCCGTATAGATGAGGAAAACTCCATTACAGGTGGTGCGGATGTTTACTGGGATTTATTCCAGGTTGGGAATGTAAATTATCAGGATGGAAATACTGAATCTATTTGGGCTTATCAGGTCGATTTTGATGCTTATGAAGCCGAGGACAGAGAATCTGCGGTGAATTATCCTCGTGACTACATGCCTGCACTTCGCGTACGCGAAGGATTTGTTGGAACTGATGCTGATGTGGGAGGTCGTGGTGTTGCATTTGTCGCCCCTACAATGTATATGATAAAAGAAATTTGGGAAGGTGACTTGGGAAACGATATGCGCAATAAGGAAAATAATATACAGCGTCACTTTTATTATAATGATCCAGGATTTGCGAAATATGGAGAACTTGCTCCTGACGATGTAATTTACGCAGAAGGTGATGCAGGTATGACCTATCCTATTTGGTGGAAATTATCTACAGATCAATTTTACCAGGTTGGAATTGGTTATCCCAACAGTCATTTATTTCGTGACGAGTATGCCATACGATTGCCGGAAACAATTCTGCTAAGAGCAGAAGCTTACTGGCGTTTAGGCGAAAACCAGAAAGCCGCGGATGACATTAATACAATCAGGCAACGGGCTCAAACTACATATCTGGTAGCGCCCGAAGATGTAACGCTTGATTTTATCCTTGATGAGAGAGCAAGAGAATTGTTCATCGAAGAATCAAGATGGAACACACTGTTACGTATGGGTGGAACTGTTGCAGTTGACAGAATAAAGGAACATAATTACTGGCCGAATTTAAAAGCCCAACAGACACTTAATTTTGATTTCAATTTATGGCCAATCCCACAAGCTGTTATCGACAGGAATAAGGATGTTGTACTGGAGCAAAATCCCGGCTGGAAAAATAAATAGTATGAAATTTTTAAGAGCCCGGAGGTATTTAATAAGCTTCCGGGTATTTTTTTGAAAAGTCATTAGTTGGTTTCTGTTGACTTGAAGTGGAAATTTACGCGACTTTAATTTGAAAAGATGACTGAAATGATGAATTTTAAACAACTTATAATAACAGTTGCACTAGTCATTACAAGTACAAGCCTTATCGGGCAAAATTTGGAACAATCCTTCCGAACTCCACCCGATTCGGTTAAACCCTGGGTTTTTTGGTTTTGGATAAACGGCAATATCAGTCGTGAAGGCATAACGAAAGACCTTGAGGCTATGAAAGAAGTTGGTATTGACGGTGTAATATGGATGGAGGTGAGCGGACCGTGGTGGGCGCCTCAGGGCAAGATTGAAGCAGGCACAAAAGAGTGGCGCGAAGCAATGCAATGGGCGATAACAGAAGCAGACAGGTTGGATATGGAATTTGCCCTTAGCGTAGACTTTGGATATGGTAGCGGAGGGCCACACATTACTCCTGACATATCAATGCAGGAATTGGTTTGGAGCCAAACGGAAGTGCAGGGAGGCAGAAAGGTAAACCTGCAAATAGAAAAACCTCAGATTGATAAAACACTTGAACCAATTTGGTTACGGCCGGGTCAGAACATGAATCCCGAAGTAACAAATGCTGTAGATGAGACAGATTCATACAGGGATGTATCCGTATTTGCTATTCCTACTGCTAAAGTCAAAAATTCCACCCTTATTCCCGCGAATGAAAAAGAGGGAATTGTGAAAAAATTGACTAATGTACCAGGGCTCCCAGGGATAGAAGATGATCCTCTGATGGCCTGGGATGGGCGTGGGTGGAAAACGGATCTGCCCCCACTTAACTTTAATCCTGATTTAGCGGCTTTGCAAAAAGGTGATGTCATCTTTCTTTCAGAGCAAATGGATGTTGGCGGGCACCTGATTTGGAATGCACCCGAGGGGGATTGGACCATTATCAGGCTGGGCTATGCGAGCAATTACCACATCACACGGCCATCGCCTTATCTTGCCGTTGGGTTGGAATGTGACAGGTTAAATCCAAGAGGCATCGAGACACATTTTGAGCACAGACTAAAACCAATCATCGAAGCTGCGGGGGAAAAAGCAGGAAGAACATTAAAGTACATACACATTGACAGCTGGGAAGCCGGAGGACAAAACTGGACTTTGGATTTTGCCAGGGAATTTCAGAAAAGAAGAGGGTATGATATAACGCCATGGTTGCCGGTTCTAATCGGACACGCGGTAGATAACAGGCAGATGACAGAGCGTTTTTTATGGGATTTGCGCAGAACGGTGAGTGAAGTTACATTGAACAACTATATCATCCGGCTTAAAGAACTTATTGCTCCTTACGGCATGAAAATTTCCAATGAGCCGTATGGTAGATTGTGTATAAATAGCCTGGATTACGCCGCAAACAGCGATTTTGTAATTGGAGAGTTTTGGACTGAAAGGGAAATAATTGAAAAGTTCCCGACATTTCAGGAGTACTGGTACCATTCGATGAAAGGACTGGCATCAGTGGCAAATACATACGGGAAAACCAGGGTAGGTGCAGAGGCATTCACCGGCTCACGAGGCTGGGTGGATCACCCCTACCTGTTAAAAGGAATGGGGGACGAGGCATTTTGCCAGGGAATAAACCACTTTATTTATCACTTATCCGCACATCAGGCTTATGATAATATGAAGCCGGGGCTGACGCATCGCAGATGGGGACAACATATCAACAGGAACCAAACCTGGTGGAAAATGAGCAAACCCTATTTCAATTATGTAGCACGCTGTCAGGCGCTTTTACAAAAAGGCCGCAGGGTTGTCGACGTTGCGTGCATGTACAACGAAGGAGCTCCGCTTAATTTTAACAATATCAGTTTTTCATTACCCTCTGGCTATGATTATGATTTTTGTACGTTAGAGATTATTGAACGGATGACGGTAAAAGACGGAATGATCTACTTACCAAACGGAGTTTCCTACCGTTATTTGGTGTTGCCGAATTCCGGCAGACTAACGCTTCCTTTGGTTCGAAAAGCAGAAGCACTAAAAAAAGCCGGGGCTAACGTTTATTTACAGCAGGTTGTGGTTGGTACACCTGGTCTGGAAGATTATCCCGGGGCAGACGAACAGGTGAAATCCATAACTGCAGACTGGGCAATTTTACCGGAAGGAGGTTGGAGTACTGTTTTTGATTCCGACAACATTTTGCCCGATTTTGAGGGTGAAAACCTGATGTGGATACACCGGCAGGACGGCAATAATGATTTTTATTTCGTAGCCAATACAAAGCCTGAAAAAATGAGTCGTACGTGTATCTTCAGAACAAAAAAGAAAGTTGCGGAATTATGGAATCCTGAAACAGGAGAGATGTTTAAAATCAAATCAACACAAAGAAAAGACGGGCGAACAGAAGTGGATTTGCAGTTTGATCCTTCACAAAGTTGGTTTGTTGTTTTTAAGAACGAACCAGGCAGCCAGTTATCGTTAAGAAGTCCCTTTATGGAGTGGAAAGAAGTAAAAGAAATAACAGGGCCGTGGGAACTGGAATTTGATAAAAACCGGGAACCGGCAGACAAACAGACTTTTACTGAATTGAAATCCTGGTCAGAGAGTTCGAACGAGTTGGTAAAATATTATTCAGGCACGGTCAAATACGTTAAGGAATTTGAAATGCCTGATGCAACCTTTAGAATAATGCATCAGAATGAGCCGTCTCAGATTGGTCTTGATTTGGGAAAAGTAGAGGTAATGGCAAGGGTGAAACTCAACGGGGAAGATTGCGGCATTGTCTGGAAGCCGCCTTACAGAGTAAATATCAGTAAAGCGTTAAAGCCGGGCGCCAATAAACTGGAAATAGAAGTAGTCAATACGTGGGTGAACCGTATGATTGGCGATGAGCAATTGCCGCTGGATGCTGAATGGAAAGATTGGGAAACACTGGTCGAATGGCCTGATTGGTTTAAAAAAGGTGAAAAAAGCCCCACAGGAAGATATACATTCACCACTGCCCGCCATTACCGAAAAGATAGTCCGCTTCAGCCATCAGGCCTTCTTGGACCGGTTAAGATTATGACAGAAAAATAATGTTCTTCCAAATTAAAATATAAAAGAATAATGAAAATTTATCGATTCAAATCACATAAATTATATTTGAAGAGCCTTGCTCTTTTGATCGTATTACTACTCCCTTCCGCTATATTTGCCAGACACCCCAATGTTGTATACATTCTTACGGATCAATGGAGAGCTTCAGCCTTTGGTTATGCCGGAGACTCAAATGTTAAAACACCAAATCTCGATCGTTTTGCAAAGGAGGCTGTGAACTTTTCCAATGCCGTTACAGTTTGCCCCGTCTGCACTCCACACAGGGCTTCCCTAATGACAGGTCGTTATCCAACATCTACCGGTATGTTTTTAAATGATGTCTGGTTGCCGGATAGTGAATTGTGTATGGCTGAAATTTTCAAATCAGCCGGCTACCAGACTGCTTATTACGGAAAATGGCATCTCGATGGCCATGGCCGGTTAAATAATGTAGCTTTAAAGCGACGTCAGGGATTCGATTACTGGAAAGCATTGGAATGTTCTCACGATTATTTAAAAATGTCCTATTATGAAAACAACGATCCTGAGATGAAGATTTGGGAAGGATATTCTCCGTTTGCAATTTCACAAGATGCTCAAAAATACCTGGAGTATCATGCCCGCGACAAAGCGCCCTTTTTGCTTTTCATTTCTATTGCAACGCCACATTTTCCTTTTGATTCTGCATTGCCGGAATACAAAAATATATACCCTGAATCTGAGATACAACTGGCTCCGAATGTTCCGGAAGAAAAGAAACAACAAACGTTGAAAGCGATCCGGGGATATTACGGACATTGCACGGCCACTGATAAAGCCATAGGGGAGTTGGTGGATAAAATAAAGGAATTGGATTTGTGGGAGAATACTATCCTTGTTTTTTCGTCAGACCACGGCGAGATGTTGGGAGCCCACGGGATAAACCCGGGGCAAAAACAGTTGGCCTGGGATGAATCCGTTCGTGTTCCTTTTTTGATAAGTTATCCGGGAATAGGCAAAAATAAAGGGTCAGTTGTGAAAACGCCGATCAATACTCCCGATATTCTACCTTCTTTGCTGGGGCTGGCCGGAATTGATATTCCAGGCACTGTTGAAGGGGAAGACCTTTCCCCGCTTATCAAGTCTCCGGAAACGGAAAAAGATCGCACAGATATTATTTATGAATGTGTGTCCGTTTAGCCAAATGGCGATGCACAAGGAATACCGGGGGATTCGCACCAGTCGCTATACATACGTCTGTTCGCCGCAGGGTGCTTTCATGATGTTTGATGATTTAAAAGATCCGTTTCAAATGAATAATCTCGTTGATAAAAAGGATTATAAGGATTTACAACAAAAACTGGATGAAAAATTACAGCAAGCTTTAATAAATGTGGACGATTCACCCTTTTATACAAGTGATTATTATCTTGAAAAATGGAACCTGAAACTGAATGATCCAAATCATAATCATGTTGATTATAAAGGTTTTATGGAAGGAGAAGGAGTAGTTCAGACCCCGGTAAAAAATTGACAAATCAATGTTTATCAACCTTTTTTTGAGGACTATAACCAAATATTCAGTTGACCTGAGGTTGAAAAAATAAATAATTGAATTAATTACTTAACAAAAATGAATCTTATTTTTCCCGGTTTGTATCAAGAAATACGTCGTCCATTAATTCTGATTTTAACTATATTAATTTCAGATAGCAGGAATGAATAAGTATTATAAATTTTTAGAAAAACTAAAATAACAGATGAAAACTTTGAAAATCAATTCCTTTGCAATCGCTCTTGTCGTTTTCAGTATTTTAAATTCCTGTTCAGGTTTTAGAAAAAAGAATGGGGAAGTAGCAAAGAATGAATCACCTAACATTATTTTGTTAATGGGCGACGATCATGGTTGGGATGAAGTAGGTTACAACGGTCATCCTTTTGTAAAAACCCCGGTTTTGGATGAAATGGCTGCAAGTGGTATGCGTTTCGATCGTTTTTACTCAGGGCACCCAAGTTGCTCGCCCACGCGTGGTAGTTTTATGACCGGACGCCATCCAAACCGTTATGGGACATTTAATCCGGGTTGGTCCATCCGTCCTGAAGAAATCACAATTGCCCATTTGATGAAAAGTGCGGGATATGTTACGGCACACTTTGGGAAATGGCATTTGGGACCGGTAAAAAAAGAATCTCCAACAAACCCCGGAGCAATGGGTTTTGATGAATATTTATCGCACGACAACTTTTTTGAAATGAATCCGATGTTATCCCGTAATGGCGGGGCGCCTCAGAAATTTGAAGGAGAAGGTTCTGAAATTATAATCGACGAAACCATAAAATTTATTCAGAAATCCGAAAAAAATAAAAAGCCTTACATGGCTGTGGTGTGGTTCGGATCACCTCATGAACCATATAGCGGATTACCAGAAGATTTGGCGCTTTATGATAATCTTCCCGATAGTTTAAGCAACATGGAAGTAAGTTTGACATCCAACGAAACAGGTAGGTCGGTAAAACGGCCATTGCGCGAAGTACTGCGCGAACGCTATGCCGAGATAACTGCCATGGACCGCGCCATAGGTAAATTAAGAGATTATCTGAAAGAGAATAATTTAAAGGAGAATACCCTGGTTTGGTATTGTGGTGATAATGGCACACCGGCCAGTGCAGCGCGGACAGGAATGACTTTACGCAAGGATAAAGGTTCTGTTTATGAGGGGGGAATTCGGGTGCCGGGTGTATTGGAATGGCCGGCAGTAATTAAAAAGCCAGTTGTGAACAAAAACATTTCTGTAACAAGCGATATTTTCCTTACACTGGCAGAAATTACAAATCAGCCACTTTCCGACAGGCCGCTTGATGGTGTCAGTATTTTGTCATTTTTTAAAAATCCTGAAAAAGAACGGACGGAACCTGTTTATTTTTGGCAGTTTGAAACCGGTAAAGTTTTTGATGACTCTGCAGAACCTTACATCGATCCACAACTTCAGGAAGGCACAACACCACTTGTTAAAATGATGGCCGGAAAATACACCCGAACCTTCCGCAATTATAAATATTCAACCGTTTCTGAAAATGATTTTGGAGGTGAGAGAGCCATGGTAACCAACAAATACAAGTTGGTGTTGGACGGGAACATACCGAACGAAAAAGGATACGAACTGTATGATTTGCAACTCGATCCGGGTGAAACCAAAAACCTTGCCGACGAACTTCCCGGGTTAGCTGAAAAAATGAAAACTCAAATGAGAAAATGGCAGGAATCGGTTTTGAACAGTTTGACAGGAGCAGATTATTAATAGTTAATATGGAAATGGAAACAAAATTTTGTCAGCAAAATTATTATCACAAAACTTCATCTTATGAAACTCAACAATATTATATACTCCGGCATTCTCATTGCTTTGCTGTTCATGATTGGATGTAACAGCAAAACAAGTGAAACACTGCAAACCAAAGAGGCACAAATTTCGATTCAGGAGTTAAAAGATTTATTTCAATCCCCTCCTGAAAAATACGGTGTAAATTGCTGGTGGTGGTGGCTTAACGGTCATGTCGACACACTAGCCATTAAAAGTGATTTGGAAGCAATGAAATCCAGAAACTTTCAGGGGGCGATGGTTTTTGATGCCGGTGGTTACAACCAGCGCGGAAACGATGATATTCCCGCCGGGCCACTTTTCGGTTCACCTGACTGGAATAAATTATTTGTTTACGCTTTGGATGAAGCTGAAAAACTGGGATTAGAGATTGGCTTCAACATTCAAAGCGGCTGGAATTTAGGTGGACCGATGGTAACTCCGCAATACACAGCCAAGCAAATTACTTATACTGAAACAAAATTCACCGGTGGCAAAAAAGTAACATTGCAACTAAAAATCTCCCAATTCCAGAAGAGATTTCTACAAAGACATTGCCGTGCTGGCATTTCCGGTAAATCCGCAACAAAAAACCGACGAATCCATTTCAGATTTAAACTTAAAATTGGGCTACCAGGAACTTGGCGGTTCCGCACCCGACACCCGGTTTTTATTAACCAACACTCCCCAAAACAATAGAAGATCGCAAAACCAATCTGCTTACATCGTCAATAAAAATGAAATTCAAAACCTGACGGCAAAAATGGATGCCGACGGTAATTTTACCTGGGATGCCCCGGAGGGAGAATGGAGCGTTTTACGCATTGGATACACCTGCACCGATTCAAAGGTTTCAACTTCCAGCGGCGACTGGCAGGGCAGTGTTTTGGATTACATGAGTAAAGACGCATTCGATTTTTACTGGAACAATGTGGTGGAACCGATTTTAAAAGCGGCAGGACACCATGTGGGTAAAACTCTTAAATACATGGAAACCGACAGTTGGGAATGTGGCGGAATGAACTGGACAGATGATTTTGCTGAAGAATTTGAAAAATACCGTGGATACAATGTGCTGAATTATCTTCCTGTAGTAGCCGGTTATGTAATTGACGATGTTGAAACATCGAATGCTTTTCTGGCTGATTTCAGAAAAACTCTGGGCGATTTGGTTGCTTATAATCATTATGCCCGGTTTGCCGAACATGCACACGAACACAACATCGGTATTCAACCTGAATCGGCCGGACCACATGCCGGACCGATGGACGGAATAAAGAACTACGGATTCAGCGACATTGTAATGAGCGAGTTCTGGTCGCCTTCTCCTCACCGTCCGACTCCTGAAGACAGGTTTTTTGTGAAACAAGCTTCCTCTGCTGCGCATATTTACGGAAAACAGATAGTTGGGGCCGAATCGTTTACAACCATTGGCCCCCACTGGAACGACGAGTTATGGCACGACCAGAAATCAGCATTCGATCACGAAATTTGTGCTGGTCTGAACCGGTTGTACTTTCATACGTTCACCTCCTCACCGCCTGACATGGAAGTTCCCGGTCAGGAATATTTTGCAGGAACACATATAAATCCGCGGGTTACCTGGTGGGATGAATCGGGGCCATTTATTAATTATTTGCACAGAACACAATGGGTGGTTCAGCAGGGAAAATTTGTGGCGGATGTGTTGTATTACTACGGCGATCATGTTCCGAATGTTTTTCCGTATAAAGATGCTGATCCGGCAGGCACTATGCCGGGATTCGACTACGATGTAACGAATGAAACAATCCTGTTGAAATTAAAAATGGATAACGGTAAATTGGTTGTTCCCGGTGGAATTGAATACCGTGTTTTGGTTTTACCCAATCACCGGATTCTTTCACTGGCGGCGTTGGAAAAAGTGGAAGAATTACTGCAACAGGGAGCAAAAGTAATCGGTTACAAACCCGAGAAACTGGTTAGCCTGGTGGGAGGCGAAAAAGCGCAAAAGCAATTTCATGAACTGGCAGATAAAGTTTGGGGTGATGCCAATTCTGAAAAAGGCGAAAAACAATATGGCAAAGGAGAAATTATATGGGGAGTTACTGCCAGAGAATATCTTTTATCAAAGGGAATTCCGGCAGATTTCAATATTAAAGAAAGCAACAGCACCACCGGTTTCGATTACATCCATTATACCGTTGGTGATAGCGATGTTTACTTCGTATCGAACCAAACCACCGAAAGACAAAAAGTGCATTGCGAATTCAGGGTAACTGGATTGCAACCTGAATTATGGAGTGCTTTGAGTGGCGAAACCAGGGAGGCAACGGCTTTTACTCAAAAAGAAGGCTTAACAACAGTTCCGTTAACATTGGAACCTTATGGTTCGGTCATGGTGGTGTTCAGCAAAAAAATCGACAAAAATAAACAAGGCACGGCTCAGCGGAATTACCCCGATTTCGAGACAGTGAAAAATATTACCGGGCCATGGGTGGTCAATTTCGATCCCAAATGGGGAGGTCCGGAATCGGTTACTTTTCCGGAATTAACAGATTGGACACAAAGCCTGAATGATGGCATAAAATATTATTCGGGAGCGGCTGTTTACCACAAAACCTTTACCATGGATGCTGAACCTCAAAAAGACAAACATTATTATCTACAACTTGAAACGGTGAAAGATGTGGGTATTGCAGAAGTAAAAATCAATGGGAAAGATAAGGGTGTGCTCTGGACGAAACCATTCAGGGTGGAGGTTTCGGGCGAATTGCAAAAAGGCGAAAACCAACTGGAAATTAAAGTGGTGAACTCATGGTACAACCGTGTTGCCGGAGATGAAATGTTTCCAAATAAAAAGCAATACACCTCAACTAATATTAATTTAAAACACGATTACCGGGGCAGGCCAATCGATGTAATTCCTTTGGAACCGTCGGGGTTATTGGGTCCGGTTACCATTGAAGAAGCTGTAGAGTAAAATTTAAGATTTAAACAAAATGAAATAATCAACACTCTTTAACGGACAAACCGATGAATTCAAAAGAACGCGTTTTAAAAGCATTTAAAAGACTCCCCGGAAAACCAGACAGAATTCCCATTCAGTTTGATCTTTGCCGGCAGTTAACCGACCATTTTTGTAAGGAATTAGGTATTCCGGCGAATTATACGGATAATTTGTATGAAGATGTAACCTACCGCATCAGCGCTAACGAAATACGTACGGCAATGGGCAGCGATGTGGTTATTACGGGTGCTTCAGTTTCCGATCATTTCAAGATTGAAAAAGACGAAAACGGACACTGGCTGAACGAGTACCAGATGAAAATGCGCCAGGGCGATATTTATGTTGAAGTAGTGGATTACCCGCTGGCACATGCACAAACAAAGTCTGATATTGAAAGTTATTCTTTTCCGGATATTGATGCCCCCGGGCGTTTTCGCGATGCGGAGGCACTTATAAAAAAGTACCACGATAATTACCTCGTTTTCGGCGATATTGAAGTTACACTATTTTCCCTTGCACATCAATTGGTGGGGCTGGAGAAACTCCTCATCGATATGATGATGGAAGCGGAATATGTGGTTCCGCTATTCCAGGCCTGTGCCGATTTTCAAACCGAAATCGGATTAAAACTAATCGACCGTGGAGTGGATGCCATTTGGTTTGGTGATGATTTTGGCACGCAACAAAGCCTGATAATGGATCCGGAAACCTTTCGTTCGCAGCTTAAACCCATTTATGCAGCTATGGTGCAGCGGTTTAAGGAAGCCAAACCGGATATTATTCCAATTTTACATTGCGATGGCGCCGTTGCCGATTTGTTAAAAGATATCCATGAAATAGGCTTCGAGGTATTCAATCCTGTGCAGCCCGGCGTGCCCGGGCATCTTCCACAGGATATGAAAAATAATTTCGGACACTACTTTTCGTTTTGGGGAGCCATCGATCAGCAGGATTTACTGCCAAAAGGTACAGACGAAGAACTGGAAAAAGATATTATGGAAAAAATATCCATTCTTGGAAAGAATGGCGGCTACATGATTGCCCCCGCGCACATCATTCAAAATGATGTGTCGCCTGAACGTGTCTTGAAATTTATTGAATTGTGCAAAAAACACGGGACAATCATCTCATAAATAAGTTACATTATAAAAGTTTCATTTATCTTAATCCGAACAAACGCAGCTTACTTCGGCTTATTCACAGCCCGTCAGCGATTTTTAAGGCGCTTTCGGTCAGTCTTTCAATCTATTCCGGTGTAATTTTTATTGCTGTGGTCGTAGTCAGATTTTTTGTGTAAGTTTGTTATGTGACCTTTTTTAAGGCTATGAAACAAAACATCAATCTGGACAAGGAACTAACCCAACTAGCTAAAGGTGACGAAGCATCACTCGAGGTATTGTTTCGCCATTATTATCCCCGATTGTACTGTTTTTCAAAATCGTTTTTAAAAGTAGAAACCGGTATCGACGACATTGTGCAGGAGATTTTTGTTAAAGTCTGGCAAAACAGAAAAAAAATTAAAACTGCCGCCACATTCAACGCCTATATATTTACAATCGCCAAAAACCTGTTGTTAAACGAACTCAGAAGCCGGTTGAACCGTTCGAAAATGAAAGACCGGGTAAAAGAATTGTCGATCGGAACAGAGTATTTGTTATACGAAGAGGTTGAATATAACGATTTGAAAGACAAAATTGAACAGGTAATGAATGAATTACCCGACCGCCAAAAGGAAATTTTTATGCTTAGCCGCTTGGAAGGACTGTCGCATAAGGAAATAGCAGGCAAGCTCGATATCAATACAAAAACTGTGGAATACCATATCGCCAAATCCACGGTTTTTATCCGCAAGAAACTGGCGAGCCTCGGATTGCTGGGATTCCTTTATTTCTATCTTTTTTTATAAATATTTTCATATTATGCAAGGGATTGTCCGTTTTGCTGTGTATTATAAGAAAGTGCAGCAATGAAGCATTTATTTCGAAAATATTTTTATTCGACTTTAAATCCGGAAGAATTTCATGAACTGACAAAATATGTTCGTGAAAAAAAGGATGAACCTGCCGTACAGCGGGAAATCAAATGGTTGTGGGATAATTTCCTTCCGGATGATGCCGATTTGCCCACTCCCAACTCTCAGGTATTGCATAAAATAAAAGAAGCGATTTGGACGGAAGAACGTAAGGCTGCCCAACGGAAAATCAACATCTATTTCTGGGGATTAAACCTGGCGGCTGTGCTCATCGTTGGTTTGATAATCAGCACATTTTTTTCCCATGGTCCGGCAGTTTCCGTTCCTTCCGAAGAACACCGGCAAACGGTGACTACTCCTTTTGGCGCCAGAACAAACATAACACTTCCCGATGGTTCAATAGCTTGGTTAAATTCAGGGACAACTCTTTCATTCTTTTCCAAATTCGATGAAATCCGGCGGGTGTCCCTAACCGGCGAAGCCTATTTCGAAGTGGAAAAGAACGACCACCCCTTTGTTGTTTCGACCCAATATGGGGAAGTAAAGGTAAAAGGAACGTCATTCAACGTCAAGGCGTACAACGATGACGAATCTTTTGAAACAACATTGGTTGAAGGAGTTGTTGCCCTGAAAGATGAAAATTCTGCGGATGAAGTCATTCTTCGTCCGGGACACCAGGCGGTTCAAACCTCCCTGGGGTTTGATGTAAAAGAGGTCGATACCCGGCTTTTCACTTCCTGGAAAGAAGGAAAGCTTATTTTTTCGAAAGAGCCTTTCCCGTCTTTCATAAAAAAGCTGGCACGGTGGTATAATGTGAAAATAAAATGTAACGATCCGAAGCTCGATCGACTGTGGTATACAGGAACACTTGAAATGGAAACCATCAGCGAAGTAATGACAATGATTTCCAAAGCCTCACCGGTAGAATATCATTTTAATCCGAAAACAAGAGTGTTTACCATTCAATCGAAATAACTTAAACAGGAATATTAACCAAAAAAATAAAATATGAAATAAACGATCCTGTCTGTTCTTACTACTCAGAAAAAAGAAGCAGAAAATGGCACTTTCCGCTTCTTCAAAAGTAGTTGATAAATAATCATAGTTACTTATTCAAACCATTTCAAAATTATGGAAAAAAAACGAGGTATTCACGGGTTGAGCCCGTGCGTATTTAAAATGTTAAGGATTATGAAACTTACATTTTTACTGATTTTACTAACGTATGCGGGTATATTCGCTTCGGAAAGTTATTCGCAAACGACTAAGCTCACCCTTTTCGCCAACAATTTGCCGTTGGAAGATTTTTTGACGAAAATCGAAGATCAGAGCGAATTTCGTTTCTTTTATACTGGTAAGATTGACGTCGAACAAAAAATCACCGGCGATTTTGAGAATAAAAAGATTTCGGAAATTCTGGATGAAATCGCTAAAACAGCGGATTTCAAATATGAAGTTATGGGGCGGCAGATCATTCTTTCACCCCCGGAAATGATCATCGATTTTACGCTGCAACAACAGCAAAATATTATTTCCGGAAAAGTAACCGATGATTCCGGACAACCGCTGCCTGGTGTAACGGTTATGGTTAAAGGAACCATGAATGGCACAGTCACGGATGTTGATGGAAATTATTCGCTGCGAAACGTCCCGCCGAACGGTACGCTTCAGTTTTCATTTGTTGGAATGCGCAGCCAGGAAATTGCGGTGAATAACCAATCGTCGATCAATGTAACGATGAATGTCGACGCCATTGGGATTGAAGAAGTGGTGGCCATCGGTTACGGCACCATGAAAAAAGTGAACCTGACAGGTAGCGTCTCCAATGTTAATGCAGAAGAATTGACCGAGGTACCCATGCCAACCATCGCACAGTCGATTATGGGTCGTGCGTCGGGTGTTTTTGTTAAAAACACCAATGGCCAACCGGGCGAAACTGAAATCGATTTTAATATCCGGGGATTTGGCTCTCCGTTGTTGATTATCGACGGGATGCCTGCTTCAGAAGATGACTTCAAACAGTTGGATCCAAATGATATCAAGGATTTTAGCGTGTTGAAAGATGCTGCATCGGCTGCGGTTTATGGCGCCCGTGCCGGGAACGGTGTGATTTTGGTAACCACAAAAAGAGGAAGCATTTCCGAGGCAAAAGTAACTTACACCGGCAACTTCGGAGTGCAGTTTTTTCCGGTGGTGCCCAATTTTGTGAGCTCCGAAGAATATGCCCGGATGGAAAACCTTTCGCGGTACAATCAGGGGCTTGACCCGATTTGGAGCGATGAACTGATTCAAAAATTTGCCGACGGTTCTGATCCCAACCGCTATCCGAACAACGACTGGTGGAGCCTGACCCTGCGTAAATTTGCGCCTCAAACACAGCACAACATCAACGTGCAGGGCGGTACCGAAAAAGTAAGGTACTTTGTTTCGGGCGGTTATTTTTACCAGGAAGCGATGCCACGTGCCAACGATACCAAATATAAGAAGTACAATTTCCGTTCAAATTTGGATATCGCATTAGCCAAAAGATTGAACATGAATGTCGATCTTGCCCTGCAGTATCAGGATTTTATAGGTCCGGTTTTTCAAATGGAAAGAACGGGTTCTAAAACAGGGCTGATGGGGAAAATTTACCGTCACCGGCCTTTTGGGCCTTCTCCGGATCAATATCCCGACCCGAACATTCTCACGTCGTATCCCGGCGCTGATATCAATCCGTTAATTTACTCTGAAATGGATAACGGCGGTTATAAAAGCTGGAACACCCTGACTGGCGATCTAAAATTTGCTTTTACCTATCAATTACCGTTTGGAATTGAAGCCAAAGCCAACTACCGCCTTTACCGCAGATACGATCGCGACAAACAATATGAATTAAAAACAGCAGTATACAATTACGACTGGGATACCCAGGAATATTCGCTAAGAAGTTACCTGAACGATCCGTCCCGGTTGTACGAAAGGATGCGGGTGAATAGCAACCTCGACCAGCAATACTACCTGACCTGGAACAGGGAATTCGGTGATCACAGTATTAATGCGCTGGCCGTTTATGAAATTTTGTCAGACGATAATAACTGGTTTGATGCATCGCGTATCCGTTACGATTTCGATATCGATTACTTGTTTGCCGGTCCCGACCTGGACAAAGACAATGGAGGCAGCGCCGGCGAAGGAGGTCGTAAGGGTTTGATAACCAGATTTAATTATGGTTACAAAGGCAAGTACCTGCTGGAGTTTAACAGCCGCTATGATGCTTCCCCACGTTTCCCGAAGGAAACCCGCTGGGGATTTTTCCCATCGGCATCAATCGCCTGGCGGTTATCCGAAGAGGATTTTATTAAAGACAATTCGATTTTATTTCCAACCTGAAACTCCGGGCATCTTACGGAAAATTGGGTTACGACAATACCGGCCAGTTCCAGTACCTGGAAACCTTTGCCATCACCTCCGCTTATATTTATGACGAAACAACAAATGAGGTTAGTAAAGGCATAAAAGCAGATGCAATCCCGAATCCGGAAATCACATGGGAAAAAATGACAACTACCAACGTGGGTGTCGATTTCAATTTCTGGCGATCCAAAGTGGAAGGATCATTCGATTATTTTTACCGCAAACGGAGCGATGTGTTAGGTACGCGCATTGCGTCGTTACCCAACACCGTAGGCGCAAGTTTGCCGCAGGTAAATTATGCCGAATACGATAACCGCGGTCTCGAACTGGCGTTTTCGCACAGCAATAAAATTGGCGAATTCAATTATAATTTTGGCGGAAACATCGCCTGGAACAGGGAAAAAACCTTGTACGTCGACCAGAATGAATTCGCCAGCCAGGAAGCCAAACGAAGAGGAAACAAAGTGGGGGAATGGACCGACAATTTCTGGGGCGTAATGACCGATGGTCTGTTTCAAACCAAAGAAGAGATTGACAACTGGGCTGACCAGGACGGTAAAAACAATGCCACCATTATTGCCGGGGGACGTTAAAAAAATGGACTACAACGGCGACGGCAGGATTACCGCCGAAGATAACGTAATCATCGGAAGGGGCGTTTTTCCCAAATTGTTTTACGGTTTGAACACGTCACTCAACTGGAAATCGTTTGATTTTAGCATGTTGTGGCAGGGAGCGGGATTATTATGATATAAATGTTGAAATGCACCGGACTACCGTTTGCCATTTTATGCAGGAAACACGCCTTTCACCTATATGTTGACCGAATCTTACGTTCCTGAAGGCAATCCGTGGCTACCCGCCAATACAACGAATGCAAAATTCCCGCTGTACAGGACTGACCAATACAACCGGAACCATTCCAGTTATGCCAATTCCGATTACTGGCTGATCAATGGAGCCTACATCCGTTTAAAACGATAGAACTTGGATACACGTTCCGGGCGGGCTCCATCATGGAAAATGGGGAATTGACCAATGTAAATTGTATGTATCAGGTTACAATGTCCTTACTTTCTCGGCGCTCACCAAATTTTACATGGACCCGGAAATCGATACCAGTGCTGCCCGCGTTATGGGGGACTATTATCCGCCGGTTGGGAACGTATAACCTTGGTGTAATTTTGAAATTTTAATCCTAAATATGAACATTATGAAATCATTTAAATATTTATTTCTCATTGTATTCATATCTGGCGATTATCATGCAGGGAAGATGTTCTTGACCGTGAACCGTTGAATAAGATTTCTGCAACCAGGTGTGGAAAGATGAAGCATGGTGAAAGGCTATGTGACCAATTTATACAGCAGGTTTCCATTTTTTGCCTTTGAAACTGCCGCATGGTACAACTACTGCGACGAGGGCACAACATCACCGGAAACAGCAACAACGTTACCCAGGGCACGGTCAGCAAAAGCAGCGAAGCCCATCGCTTACTGGGATTACGCCTATATCAGGGACATCAACATTTTTCTTGAAAACATTGACGACTGCCGGAATTACTGAAATCTGAAAACGCAATTGGAAGGCGAAGTCAGGTTTATCAGGGCTTTTGTTTATTTTGAAATGATGAAAAGATATGGCGGTGTTCCGCTGGTTGATATGGTCGTCGATCCTTTTTCGCCGATTGACGACAAATATGTCGTCAGGGCAAAAGAAGAAGAGATTGCCGATTTTATCGACAGTGAATGTACTGCTGCAATTGCCCTTATTGCCCGAAATGCAACTCCGCGTGGAGGAGTAAATAAATGGGCAGCGCTTATGCACTGCAGGCAAGGTCAAATTTATGGGCAGCTTCCATTGCCAAATTCGGTAGCAGTTGCAGTTGGATGGATTGGTTGGTATTCCATCTGCCCGGAGCAAATGAATTTTATCAAAAAGCTTCCGATGCGGCCAGTGCTGTGATCAGTTCAGGAAAATATTCTTTACAATGCCAATCCTTCCGATAAGGCAGAAAATTATCGCAAACTTTTTTTAGAAGATAATAATGAATTGATTTTTATAAAACCGTACGACGGTGTCAATATCGGTCATAGCTGGAATGAGTGGATTGGACCGAACCAATGGTGCGGCCAGGGGTGGAACAGGCGACCCGTTGCTGGATTTATTTTGCGCTATGAAAATATCGACGGTTCGACCAGACCAGCCCGAATTTGGCCCGGAGAACACTTTAGATACAGGCGGGGCCATTTTGCAAATAAAGATCCACGCTTGTTTGGCTCCGTATTTTTTAAGGCGACCAATTTGGAAGCATTACGGTTGAGACTTATGAAGGTGTTGATCCAGGCGCTACACCAACGCCATCCTCAGTTATCCGGAACCCAAGCGAAAGTTACAACGGAATACCTACCGTGGGACTCGATTCGCGTTCGCTGGCAAAAGATGACTTTAGTACCAACTCCGGGTTTCATATCAAAAAATACGTGGATGATTCCCAGGCTAAAATTCCTTCCGGGCAAAGCAGTGTAAATTGGATCGTATTTCGCTTGGCGGAAATGTATTTAATCAAAGCTGAAGCTGAATTTGAAATGGGCCAATCCGGCGGCTGCTGCAACCGCACTAAATATGACCCGCGAACGGGCAGGAATAAGTCTGGTGGATGCAGGTACAATCACCCGTGAGAAAGTCAGGAATGAAAGGACATCGGAGTTGGCTTTTGAAGTACACCGCTATTGGGATCTCCGCCGCTGGCGCACGGCAGAAACAGTACTGACCCATCGTTTCCAGGGTTTGCAGATCATTTTACATGCGGCTACAATGAAATATTATTTCATCCCGTTTGAATGCGAATCGTTCACACGTCGTTTAAACCGGAGCAATATTACAATCCGATCACCAGTAGCAGAATTGATAATAATCCGAAGTTAATTGAAAATCCATTGTATTAACCTTGAAAATTGAATAGTATGAAAATATCAAATATAATAAAACTTATTGTTTTTGGTTTTCTGTTGATCGTTGGCGTAAGCGGTTGCAATGAAGATGTAACGGAATTTGGTTTTGACGGGGCAATATCAGGAACCATAAAAGACCAATCGGGCAATATCGTCGCCGGAGATGTAACGAGCAATACGTTAGTGGTTAAAGCTTTGGCACAAGGCGATATCGTGACAATAGACATCCGTGTAAAAGGCGATGGCACTTATCAGAATATCAAACTGTACCCCAATTCCACCAAATTTTGGGTCACCGGCCCGGTGACCATGGTGGGCGACACGTTACGGGTTGACTTTCGTGAAACAAAGTGGTACAGTATCGATTTTGTCGTGATTCCTTTTATAACCGTAAAACCACCGGCAGTGGTTGGCTCGCCAACAGCGTCATCAGTAACAGTCAGTTATGAAATGATTCCGGATGCCGGAAAAGAGATCGAGCTCGGCAAGTATTATTGCAGCACAGTTCCGTACCCAAATCAAATACAGGCTCAGGACCGCAGTATGAAACAAAAACGGTAAATGTGGAAACCAATTCAGGAAGTGCGACAGTGACGGGGCTTCACGTCGAAAACAAGTATTACATCCGGGTTGGAGCGCGCGCCAAAGGCGCAAATGCCTTGAACTTCAGCGAACAAATTGAAGTGACAACACCCTGATACCGGAATTAGAAGACAGTTTAATTAAAATATATCCTGTGTCCAAAATCTTTGGGATGGAGGACACAGGATTGTTTCTGTAAGGAGAAAACTTCTCTGATAAAACACTTTTGTTTTCCGGTTCAGGGAACCTGGCATTGGAAACTTTCATGAAGCGATTTGGCAAACCAACTGCCAGTGAGCCCCGGGGAATGGGTTCTCCTGATGGAGTGTAAATAATAGTGATATGATAAAAAGTATTTTTTTTATGTGCTTTCTGTTTGCGTTTTCGTACTTCAGCACGCAAATGAAAAACCCTCTGTTATTATCTTAACCGACATTGGCGGCGATCCGGACGATACACAATCGTTAAGAAGATTGTTGGTGTATTCCAATGAATTTCAAATTAAAGGCTTGATTGCCACGGCTGACAATATTCCCCGTCCGGGCTACAAGCATCAGATACGTACTGATTTGATACTGAATGCCATTGATGATTATGCAAAGTGTGTGACAATCTTTTGCTCCACGAACCGTTTATCCGACAGCCGAATCGCTCCGGGCGGTAGTGCGGGGCGGGGAGGTAAACAGTGGTGCGGAAAACCTGGCGTCGGGCAAAGGAACTCCCGGATCGCAATATATAATTAAGCGGTTGATGCTTGTGAATGGACCGGTTTACATCGTCATTTGGGGAGGTGCGCACGACCTTGCCCAGGCATTGCTCGATATGAAAACCACGCGATCGAAAATCAGGATCGAAAATTCATTGCAAAATTGAGGGTTTACGCCGTTTCAGACCAGGATGCGATAAACAAAATCCATCAAAAGGGAACAGGGGCGTGGATTCGTGAAAATTTTCCGGATATTTGGTATGTTGAACCCGGTTCGTCATCCATCAACGGAATGACCGCGTCCTATAGGGGCATGTACCAAAATGATTCAAAAGGCGGCAATATCCCACGCTTCCATTGGTAAAACCGGGAATCGAAAAATTAAACGACGAAGCCTGGGTCGAATGAAAATGTTGTGGCTTGGGGGCCGCTCGGGTTTAGGATATCCTGCAACAGTTAACCAGAATCCGGTAGCGAAAGAAATACCAAAGGGGTGAAGGAAGGCGATACCCCTTCATGGTTTTTTGTGTACCACCATGGCCTGAACGATCCCGAATCCGGAATGGGGCGGTTGGGGAGGCAGGTTTGTAAAAAAGAAGTGACATATTATTAATGAAGCGGAAGACAACCATTGGTCGGGCAATGATGATATCAGCCTTCGCCGTAAATGGACCGTGGCCCGATGGCGCGAAGCTTACCAAAACGATTTTGCTGCACGCATGCGGTGGTGCTTGCTTCCGTTTGAAGAGGCAAACCACAATCCCATCGCAATTATTGGCAGCGATGCAACAACAGCCGTCGTCGTTAAAAAAGTAAAACCGGGAGAAACAATTACCATCGACGCTTCGAAAACTTTTGATCCTGACGGAGATAACCTGAGTTTTCATTGGTGGATTTACGGGGAAATTTCTACTCCCGGCGCTGTTCTGCAACATACCGGAAACGGACAGGCGGAACTGAAAATACCGGAATCATCTTCAAAAGGACAAATTCACCTGATTCTTGAAGTAAAAGACCATGGCGATCCGGAATTGTTTGCCTACCGGCGATTGGTGCTGAATATCAAATGAAATGTTACTAAAAATGTACTTGTCGATACAAACAACGATAATATTGAATACGATGACGAAAAATTGTGGTTGGCGGAAAGGGGGTCCATTTTTATTGTTTCTTACCATAACCTTTGGATCATTCGCACAGGAAACAACCAGGAATCCGGACAGGATTGTGAATATTGTCGCGCTCCAGACGGGATATGAACATTACAAAAACGGCAATCCCGGTTTTAATGCAAATTTTGCGGTATTGGAGCAACAGGCAAAGGAAGCGGCCGCAGCACAACTGAAACCTGAATTGATTTGTTTTCCGGAATATGCTGTTTCCGGATGGCCATATCCAAATGAAAAAGCCATCAACAGCATTGCCGAACCTATTCCGGGCAACGAAAAATGGTACCAGCACTACGTTCAGCTTACCCGCGAAATCAACGTTCCGGTTCTGGGCTGGCTGGTCGAATCATGCAATGGTAAATTATATAATACCGCATTTATTATCGACGAAAAAGGAAATTTCAGGGGAAAATACTGCAAAGTGCAGGCGAATCTGGGTGAACAAACCTGGTGGGGATGGTCGCAGGGCGAACAATTTAACCTCGTTGAATTGAATGGGGTGAGATACGGAATCAGCATTTGTGCAGATATGTGGTTTCCTGAAACAGTGCGCTGCCAAGAATTATTGGGCGCCGATGTGATCCTTCATATTTCCGTTGCAGACGATATGGGCCACCTGATACCGGCAAGGGCTTTTGACAGTCAGTTGCCGATTGTGGCAACCATCTTTCAGGGCGGTTCGTATGCGGTTGATTCCGAAGGTAAACTTATTGGAAAACTTTCTCCTGAAAAGCCAGACTGGAAAGCATTTCCGGTTTCGCCGTTTAAGCAACATCTGGGGAATAAATACGGTGGTATTTGGGATACCAAAAAAGGGAGCCATAATTTGCGCAATGTCGGAGCATATTCCATTTTAGCCGATCCAACAACCCGGCCGCCCTGGACGGAAGTTTTTATGGATAAGAACGGCAATCCGCAAACCCGGGAGCAGCTTTTAAAGCGCTTCAACGGACGCTACGATGCCAATGATCCCGAAATGGCCGAATCGCCAAAAAAGAAAATAAACCGTTGAAAGAATAATTAAAACCGACGGAATAATTCAAAAGGAATGAACAAGACAATATTAAAAATAGCATTGCTACTCCTTTTTTTTGTGTTTCCACATCCATCAAAATCTGCGGTAAATACATTTGACAAAACCGGTTTAATCAGCATTTCTTCGGATAAAGTGACCCTTTATACGCCGCTGAAAATCAGCATGGGAGCTGTTCATCCTGGGGATAATCATTTTACTGGCGGTCCGGACGTTGAAGCCTTTTTTATTCATCCGGATAACGATACGGTCGCCGTAAAAGGTTACTGGGACGGCGGAAATATTTTTTCCATCCGATTTTCTCCGCAAAAGGCAGGGGAATGGCATTTTTATACCGTTTCCAGCGATCCGGGATCAACGGCATCCACGCAACTTTCCATGCCGTGCTTCCTGCAAAGGAAGAGTTAAGAAATAACGTTCTTTTCCACGGTTTTTTAAAAGCCGACGGATATTCCTGGAAACTAAGCGATGGTACCTCCTTTTTTCTGGTTGGTGATACACAGTGGGCTTTTACAGAAGAATTTTTTACTGATGAATGGAAAGATTGGATAAATGCATTGAAACAGCGGGGTTTTAATGCTTTTCTTGGTTGTATTTGGCGAGCTTTAAACAACCGTGCAGGTATTATGCCTTTTTCAGGCAGTCCTGATAATGAAGTGTTAAACGAAGCCTTTTTTGACCGGCTTGACGAGTGGGTGGAATATGCCAATGAGCATGGAATTGTAATGGGATTAACAGTTGGGGGATTCCCGGATAACAGTAAATGGTTTACTTTATTCAATACAAAAGAAAAAAACGAGCGTTGGTTTCGTTATTGCGTTCGCCGGTATGCTGCTTTCAATGTGCGTTGGGTTTTGTACGGCGAAGTCGACGAGGTGAATCCGCCATGGTCCACCTGGTACGAAAATGCTGCAGACATGGCGCACCTGATAAAACAGGAAGATCCATACGATCATCCAATTGGCAGCCACCACCGGTACATCGATCGTACCACCGCCCGGAATGCCGATATCGATTATTTGTGTATCCAGTCGAACAGGAATGCATTCGGCCGGATGAATGCGGAATTCCAATATATCACCACAGCTGATTACCGCCAATATGGGAAACCGTTGTGGTTCGAAGAATACTGGTACGAAAATACTGAAGGTTTGGCTCCGGGCCTTCAAAACACTTACAGAAATTTTATTGCCGGACTCGCATTTCCCACCATGGGAAGTTTAATGCGCGCGCATGCAGCCGACAGGTCGTTCGTCCCGGACAGAGCAAAAGATACAGGACAAACAGTTTATAATTATCTGATGGAAAAGGATACCGGAATGCAATGTATGCAGCATTTCAGAAGTTTTTTTGCCGGGATTAATACGCGCGATTATGCCCCGGCGCCGGAAAAAATCGCTAAATAATGGTTTAACCCGGCAGTGCGGGCGGTTCGGCAACAGTTATGTCATTTTCAGCGAAAACGGCGGTCAGGTGCAGCTGGATTTAACCGATGCAACCGGCATATTTAAAGTTGAAATGATGAACATTAAAACCGGAAAATATACACATTTGTCTGACATTTCCGCCAGAGGCTGGCGTACGATCAATTCTGGTGATACGGTAGCAGTGGTACTGCGTGTGAGCGGAAAACGGATTCCTAAATATCCGGTTATCAATTCACCGGTTGCAGGAGCTGAATTTATTCCAAATGAAAACGTGTGGCTGAATGTTGAAAATTCGATATCGATTAATGTGGAATTTATTCAGGATCAGCAAACATTCCCTGTTAAAACCACTGATGACCCGTTCGGTTTTTCCGTTCCTGGAACTTACAGCCGAAAACGGGAAAATTAAAATAACCGCCCAAAACGAATGCGGACAGGTAAGTCAAATTCATAACATCATTGATCATCCCAAAAACAATCTCCCGGTATTGACAAAAACCATAGCAGAAGTGTTTTCAGGAGAATCCATTGGAATACAATTGGGTTTTTATGATCCGGATGGTCCCGGACCTTATGTTTTTTCTATCCTGAAAGAACCTGAGCACGGGCATTTATCAGGAAACGGAAACGATAGGATTTATACGCCGAATTCCGGTTTTCCCGGAACCGACCAATTTATATGGAGCGTAAACGATGGATTTAACGATGCTGAAAAAGTGACGGTTATTATTCATGTGAAAAATAAATAAATAAATACTTCTAAAAATTTAATTGATTATGAAAAAATTAGCAATTATCCACACGGTCACTGGTACAACAAATCAGTGATCGAACCATTTGCTTTGACCCTTGGTTAAAAGAAAATCCCGATGTTGAAATCATTAATATCATGGATGATTCCTTGTTAAGCGAATCATTGCCCAACGGCGGGCCTACAAAGAGGTCATCCGCCGCATGGTCCTGTATTACCAGGCGGCGGAAGCGACCGGCGCCGACGTGTTGATGTGTTCCTGCACCACGATGGGACCGGGAACCAGGGCTGCCCGGCAAATGATAAACAAACCGATATTCAATATTGATGAGCCGATGGCAAACTGAAGCGGTGGCCAGCGGGACAAAATTGGGCATTTTGCAACCGTACCGACCAGTGCACCCGCCACGCGCGACGCCTCTGGAAATGGAAGCCGCGGAAACAGGAAAAAAAATCGAAATAAAAACGGTGATCAACGAAGCTGCATTCCAGCATTTGCTGAATGGCGAAGTTGACCGGCACAACGAACTAGTCCACATGGAACTGGAGAAACTTCAGCATGAGGTTGACGTGATCGTGTTGGGGCAAATCAGCCTGGCACAGATTCAATTTGAGGCAAAAGTTCCGGTTTTGCAGGTGGCCGATTCCGGATTTGCCCACGCCAGAAAACTTTTGAATTCGAAATAGATAAAAATGGCAAACCTGCTTTCAATGGAAAAAAAGACCAACAAAAGGTACATCTTAATCACACTGCTCTTTTTTCATACGGTGCATACCTACATGGACCGCATTTGTATTTCGGCTGCCAGCGAATCAATCAAATCCGATTTGGGCATCAGCGACCAAATGATGGGTTATATTTTTGGGATTTTTGCGCTTGGATATGCGTTGTTCCAAATTCCATCGGGCTGGCTTGCCGATCATTATGGACCAAAAAAAGCTTTGACATGGGTCGTTGTGGCGTGGAGTTCATTCACCGCACTAACCGGCGCGGTCTGGAATACTGTTTCCCTTTTGTTGGTCCGTTTTTTCTTTGGGGTCGGCGAGGCGGGCGCTTTTCCGGGCGCAACCAGGGCTTTCTATAATTGGGTGCCTGCAAAAGAGCGCGGGTTGGCAAATGGGATTTTTCATTCCGGGGCAAGGATGGGGGCTGCCGTGTCGCTTTTTATCCTGCCATTCCTGATCCGCTGGTTGGCTGGAGGGCCGACATTCTTCATCAATGGTGCGCTGGGGGTAATTTGGGTCGCAGTCTGGATATTTTGGTTTAAAGACAAACCAGCACAAAATAAACGGGTGAACAAAGCTTGAACTCGATTATATTGAAAAAGGGATCGAAGAAACAGCGGGAAAAAGACGGCGGTGCCGCTTGCACATTTGCTGACTTCTTCAACCATGCTCCTAACGATGTTCCAGTATATCGCCAGCAACATTACCTTTTTTATCAGTTTTACCTGGTTGTTGCCTTATTTGGTACAGCAATGGGGTACAAGCGCTGAAGTTTATGCGCCCATTCCGCTCGTGTTTGGGATGTTTGCCCAATGGACTGCCGGTTGGCTAATGACGGTCATCTATGAACGCGGTTTTCCTGTATTGTCAAGGAAAATACCTGCGATTGCCGGTTTTTCGCTGGCTGTGGTTGGTTTGCTCGCCATCACGCAGGTCAGCAATTTATCGCCACTGTCGTTCGTTTTTCTGTTTTCCCTGGCAGTTTTTGGTGTTGAAATGACCATTTCACCAAGCTGGTCGCTGTGTATGGACATTGGCGGCGACAAATCGGGAACGGTTTCGGCAACCATGAACATGGCCGGCAATATTGGCTCTGCCTTCAGCGCAATTGTTTTTCCGTTTTTTATCGCACAGGTCACCATTCCTTTTTTTGCCGATTCAACAGGGACTGCCAATTCGTTTTTTGTATTTGCGGCAGCCGTCAACCTGCTCGCCATTTTCGCATGGCTCGGCATCGACCCCAACCGGAAGATCAGGGAAAATATCTTCCAAACAGGCGAAAGCCAGGTTCATCGTTTTCCTGTCGGTTATTTTTTTAATCACCATGGGGGCTTTGTTGTATAAATTTTTAATTGATCAAAAAATGAAATTAGGAATCAGCAGTTATTCTTACACATGGGCAGTTGGCGTCAAAGGAAATTACCCGCCAAAGGCTCAGAAGCTTCGGCTTGCTTGGCGTTGGCAAACGAACTAAAGTATCACTGGTGCAAATTGCCGATAACATGCCATTGCATGAAATGTCGGATGAGCGGATCGATAGCTCCTGGTAAAAAAGGCGGACGCAATACAAAATAGAACTGGAAGCTGGTGCAAACGGGATGACTGAAAGTCAACCTGGAAAAATATATTTCGATTGCGGAAAAAATGGGATCGCGAAATCCTGCGGTTTGCCATTGATGGAAAAGATTATCATCCGGGAGTTTCACGATGTTATTCCAATGATCCGGAATGCCGAACCTGAATTAAAAAGCAGAAATATCATTCTGGCGCTTGAAAACCACGACCGTTTATTTGCATCCGATTTTCTGAAAATAATCGAAATACGTTGATCATCCGAATGTAGGAATTTGCCTGGATTGCGCGAATCGCTGGGATTGGGCGAGGGATTTCAGGAGGTGGTAAAAACACTCGCACCGTACACCGTAAATTTTCATCTGAAAGAAGTTTTTATCAAACGCAAATACCACATGATGGGTTTCGACATTGAAGGAAGGCCGTTTGGCGAAGGTTGCCTGCCCCTGGAATGGATGCTCAAACAATTGCCTGTAAAATGTGAAACAGCCATTCTCGAACAATGGACACCACCGGAAGAAACCATCCAAAAAACAATGGAAAAAGAACGGGCGTGGGCAGAAAAAAGTATCGCATACCTGAAAAACTATTTTGACTGAATAAACCCGAAAAATGAAAGTAGCTTTTTTTATTTTGACCGGTTTCATTTTGCTGATTTTGGCCGGTTATTCGCAAAAATCACATAAATCACCGAAAAGTGAAACTTTATATTTTCCCCCGCCCGATTCACTTGGCGGGTGGAGGACCTTGGAAAATGCGAAAGATATCAGGCAGATCACCAGCATCGATATTGATAAATTGGACAGCGCTTTCAATTTTATCCGTTCGACAACAAAGAATGGAGGCCTGCTGGTGGTGCGACATGGTTATCTGGTTTATGAAAATTATTTTGGTAAAGGACAACGGGATGCTACCCCGAACCTGGCTTCCTGTGGTAAATCATTTACGAGCATTGCGATTGGCATCCTGATTGACGAACACCCTGATTTGTTTCCACATGGTCTGGAGCAGAAAATATTTACGCCGGAATATTTTCCACCGGAAGCATTCCCTCTTTCCGATCCGAAAATGGCTGAAATAAAACTCGGGCAGCTTTTAAGTTTTACGGCTGGCATCCGGGGCAACAATCCGGTGTACATCAATGGGAAACCTGCAACGATAGATCCAGTTGGTCCCGATGGTTGGTATGCGGGAGTCGATAAATTTGCCCTGGGAAAGGAAGACGGGGAAATCAACGGCGTTCCTTTCAGCACAAAAAAACTTTGGTGTGAACCCGGCGGCGGTTATTCCTATGCTACTGCTTCCATACATGACGCATCCGTTATGCTACGATTTATTACCGGAATGGAACTGGAGGAGTATATTAAAAAACATTTCGCTGAATCTTTGGGCTGGGAACGTTGGGGATACGGGCGCAACGACAAGCCGCTTGTTACCCATACACCGGGCGGTGGGAGTATCGCGTTGCGCGCAACTGACATGCTGCGTTTTTGTTATCTGCTCCTTCAGAAAGGAAAATGGAAAGGTAAGCAAATTGTGCCGAAAGATTACATTCAAAAGGCAACAACGGCTTCACCATATAATCCGCATTATCCATACAGTTTGCAGTTCAACGTAAATACGAATGGTGAACACAGCGAGTTACCGGACGATGCTTTTTGGAAAACCGGGTCAGGGGGCCATTGCTTTTTTATAGTTCCTTCACTCGATTTAATTGTGTGGAAGTTGGGCGGTCGCGGCGGTCAATACAGTACCACGGATACCGGTCTACCTGAACCGAAGCCATTGCCAAAAGCCACGCAGCCAATTAATACAGCACCGGAATTTCAGGGAAATGTATATATTAAAACCCTTGAACTGGTAATCAACTCTATTGCGGAACATATCGAAATTAAGAAGGTTCCCCAAAAATCAAATACAATAACTAAAATTGAATAATGATGAAATTTTCACACTTTTTCTTATTAATTCTTGTGGTCCCGGTTCTTGGTTCCTGTACACAGAAATCCTCAGAATCGGCTGATAATGACGTTTATTTTCCACCACCCGATTCGCTTGGCGGATGGCGGACGTTAGATGATCCCAAAGATATCCGACAAATAACCGGAATCGATAAAGCAAAACTGGACAGCGCCTTCGATTTTGCGCGCGCGACAACAAAAAATGGCGGCCTGCTTGTTGTAAGGCACGGTTATTTGGTGTATGAACGTTATTTTGGTAAAGGACAGCGGGAAGCAACTCCAAATCTGGGTTCCTGCGGCAAGCCGTTTACCAGCATCTCCGTTGGTATTTTAATGGATGAACATCCTGAATTGTTTCCGCAGGGATTGGACCAAAAGATATTCACTCCCGATTATTTTCCAGCCAAAGCATTTCCATTGCCTGACCCGCGAATGGCGGATATCAAATTAGGGCAGCTTTTAAGCTTTTCTGCAGGCATTCGGGGGAACAATCCGGTATATGTTAACGGCCAACCACAGGAAATTGATCCGGTGGGCCCGGATGGATGGTATGCTGTGGTCGATGAATATACGTTAGGTATGGAGGAAGGAAGAATGTATAACGATGTGCCGTTCAGCACAAAAACCTTGTGGTGCGAACCCGGTGGTGGTTATTCCTACGCAACTGCCTCCATTCACGATGCCTCCATCATGTTGCGCTATATTACAGGAATGGAACTGGAAGAATACGTACAGCAGCATCTGGCCGAACCGCTTGGCTGGGGACGGTGGAGTTACGGCTACAAATATGCCTCAATGGTGAAACATACTCCCGGCGGCGGCGGCATAGCGCTCAGAAGTACCGATATGCTCCGGTTTTGTTACCTTCTCCTTCACCAGGGAAGCTGGAACGGGAAACAAGTGGTGCCGGAAGATTACGTCCGGGCAGCATCCTCAGCTTCACCATACAATCCGCATTTCCCTTACAGCCTGCAATTTAACGTAAATACCAACGGAGAAAACAATGAATTACCAAACGATGCCTTTTGGAAAATCGGCTCCGGCGGACATTGCTTGTACATCGTTCCATCGCTGGATTTGGTGGTTTGGAAAATGGGAGGTCGCGACGGCCAATATGGTGTCGGAGACAGCGGCCTTCCCGAACCTGAACCGGCGCCAAATGCTGAGCCACCGCTTCCCGGAGGACCTGAATACCCGGGAGATGTATATGTGAAAGCACTGGAAATGGTAATACAGTCGGTTGAAAACAGAGAAAGCAAAACGAAATAATATAATCGATGAAAATAAAAAATACATCCGCCGGCATCGTCGTATTGGTGCTGATATTCTTCACCTCGTGGAATTGCCGGGCCGTTTCATTCCCCGATGATTTCCGGAATGATTTAGGTTACCAAACAGGTGATTCCGTTTTTGAGCAAAAACTGAAAAATGCATTAACTTATCTCGAAAGTGTTTGTGGTGAAGACGGGATTAAAAAGGTCGTTATTTTAAAAGACAGTAACATCATTTATAAAGGACCTGAAAGCGAGATTTCACAAAATGTGTGGTCGTGTACCAAATCCTTTACCAGTACTGTTTTGGGACTTCTGATTGCAGAAGGAAAATGCTCGCCGGACGATAACGTTTGGAAATACGTTCCGGAATTGAAAGAACATTATCCGGATGTAACATTCCGTCATTTTGCTACCATGACTTCAGGTTACAAAGCTGTAGGCAATGATAAAATTGAAAATCACGGTCAAAGTACAACTCCTTTTCAACCTTCGCCCGAGCCGCTTTTTCCACCTGGTTCTGAATTCAGGTACTGGGATTCCGCGATGAATACTTTTGCTCTCGCGCTGACAAAAGTTGCCGGTAAGCCACTGAAGGAGTATTTTAAAGAAAAAGTAGCCGATCCAATTGGAATGAATCCCGAAAAATGGGACTGGAAAGATTTTGGGGAAATCGATGGGATTACCATCAATGGCGGGGCCGGAAATAAAAGCAAAGGGATCTTTATTTCGGCTACTGAAATGGCAAAGTTTGGTCAATTGTTCCTGAACGACGGAAAGTACAACGGGAAGCAAATTATCCCGTCGCAATGGATTGAAGAAGCCACTTCGGCGCAGGTGAAAAACATCGTGAAAAACGATGATACACCTTATGGTTTTAACTGGTGGACTTCCGAAACTTTTCCCGATGCCCCGAAAGGTACGTTTGCAGCCCTCGGATTCAACAATAACAAATGTATTGTAATCCCTGAGTGGAACGTAGTTATTGTGCGGTTGGGGCTTGATGGTAACATCGACAATGACAAATGGAACAATTTTATAAAGTTGTTGGGCGACGCTTTTAAGTAAAATTTAGTACGACTGAAATAAGTGAGTGGATTTAAATTAAACCTATAAAAAATGAATAACATGAGACGATTTATTTTATTAACTACCGGTTTTATCATTGGCTTTTTTGTGTTAATCGCAATGAAACTTCCTTCAAAAGAAACGCAGGGAATCAAACCATGGAATGAAAATCCGCGGTACTGGCAATACAACGGAAAACCGGTTCTTTTACTGGGGGCTTCCGACAATGATAATTTGTTTCAAAACGAAAATGTAAAATCCCATCTCGACAGTTTGGCGGCAGCCGGCGGCAATTATATCCGGAACACCATGAGCGATCGCGATCCGGGAAACCAGCGGCCTTTTGCTGCTGTTTCCGGCGGGAAATATGATCTCAGCCGTTGGAATGACGAATACTGGCAGCGGTTTGAAAACTTACTCCGCCTGGCTGAAGAACGGAATATTATTGTTCAGGTTGAAATATGGGATCGCTTTGATCATTCGCGCGACCCGTGGCTTTCCGATCCGTTTAATCCGGTAAACAATGTAAATTACACTTTCGAAGAAACCGGCCTCGACAGCATTTATCCGGCGCATCCGGGACAAAACAAACAACCTTTTTTCTTTTCGGTGCCCAGAACTGAAAAATATTATTCCACTGCTGAATTTTCAGAAAGCATTTGTGAAAAAGGTTCTCGATGTTTCGCTCAACTACAACAACGTGCTGTACTGCATCGACAATGAAACCAGCGGAACAGAGGAATGGGCGGTTTTCTGGGCCGATTTTATCCGGCAAAATTCCAATGGTAAAAAAGTGAACGTGACACAAATGTGGGATAACTGGGATGTAAAATCTGAAATTCATAAACGCACGATCGACCATCCCGAGCGGTTTGATTACATCGATATTTCGCAAAATAGTCAGTTAACCGGCCGTGAGAACTGGAACAATGCACAATATGTTTTCAGCTATATCAAAAACAATCCGCGTCCGGTAAACAGTACTAAAATTTATGGCAGCGACAAGGGAAGCTGGCTGAGCCGCGGAATTACAACAGATCATGCAGTTCATACGTTCTGCCGCAATATTACCGGCGGATTTGCATCCAGTCGTTTTCACCGACCACCATCAGGACTCGGACTTAGCGAAACGTCCATCAACTGTATTAAAACAATCCGCAAAATCGAACAGAAAGTAAAAATGTGGGAAATTACCCCGCAAATGGAATTCCTGAAAGGAGATGAAGAAAACCGGGTTTATCTTTCTGCCAAAGAAGGTGAAAAGTACCTGGTTTATTTTACCAACGGTGGAAGCGCCCAACTCGATCTATCGGGAGAGAAAGGAAAATATTCAGTTTACTGGATTTCCACGGATGACGCCGAATGGAGCAAACCGCAGGGGTTGAGTGCCGGGGATTGGGTTGATTTGGATGCGGGAAACCGCTCGAATTGTTTTGCGGTAGTACTTAAAAAATAAAAATCATTATAATGAAAACCGGAAGACAGTTTTTTACCATTTTGTTTTTGCTGCTGCAATTTTCAGGTTGTAAACCTGACAAACAGGCTGAATCAAAAACCAGCGTTTCCATTCGCGATGGGAAATGGTATTTCAATGACAAAATTATCAATCAGGGTTCTCCTGCCGAAGGCTTGCTGATGAACGTGCGGATGGTCAATTCGGTGTTTGAAGACCGGGGCCCCAACATGCCGAAAGAACTCTCCGGATTCGATCCGGTGGCAAATACCGCCAAATTCGTTTCAGAAATTCCGGAGTACGTAAAAAGTGGCGTCAATGCATTTACCGTTTCCCTGCAGGGTGGTTTTCCGGGATATGAGGGCGCAGTCAATTCTGCATTTAATCCTGACGGAACACTCCGCGAAGAATACTTGCAGCGGGTTGAAAAAATAATCCGGACGTGCGACGCGAATAATGCAATAGTGATTCTTTCCTGTTTTTACCAGCGCCAGCATTCCCATTTATCAGCGTTAAACGGAAAGGAAAGTATAAAAAATGCACTGCAAAATGTGGTCAACCGGATTACACAGAAAAAATTTACCAACGTTCTTTTGGAGGTTTCCAATGAATACCGGCACGGCGGCTATCGGAACTGGCCCGACGGTGATTGGCTGCTCAGCGAAGCCGGACAGGTGGAGCTGATCCAACTCGCCAAACAGCAAAATCCTTCATTGCTGGTAAGTACCAGCGGAATGGGCTCCGGAAGTATACACGAGTCGCTCATCGAAGCTGCCGATTTTCTGCTGATACATTTCAACAATACATCGTTGAACGATTACGCAGCAAAAATAACGGAGTTAAAAAAGTTCGGCAAACCAATCGTTTGCAATGAAGACGATAAACTGCATGAGGCAGGAAAATTGGCGCTGGCGTTTTCCGTGCTTAACGGAAGCGGCTGGGGATACATGAATTCGCCCCAAAATCAAAATGTTCCCTTTGAATTTGACGGAACAACCGACGATCCGGAAGTGTACGAAATGTTCAGAAATGTAACCACACCCGGTTATCAAATTAATCCTGATATGGCCGATCAAACTTTTGTAATGATAACATCCCCGAGCGATGGACAGGTATTTACAACCGGGGAAAATTTGCGGGTTCAGGTCTCTGTTGTGAATCCGCCCGGTCCGAAGCCGTATTACATTGAAATTCTTTCGAATGATGAACCAGTAGCGCGAGCCAACGGGAAATCTCAGGCGACCTGGCTCCTGCAAAATCCGGGTTCCTTTGTTCTGAAAGCGGTTCTCAAAAATCAGAATGGAGAAGAATTGGTCCGTTCACCTCAGGCAGATATTATTGTGCAATCTAAAAAATGAATCATACTAAAAAGACAAATTCAATGATCAAAATAATCCCATCGGTATTATTGATTCTAATCCTTTTCTCGTGTAGTCAAACGCGGATAAAAAAAAATACAAACAACATAGACCTGATTTCCTTTGATTCCCCCTGGACTTCGCCATTCCGTGTAGATTCAATCCACCCGCATCATTTGGTTAATAATGAAGGCGAACATTTGCTGATCCTGAACAAAACCGAATGGGCTTATTTTGCCAGCGCCGATCCGGAGGGAGTTCTGAAACGGGCCAAAGCACAGGGAGTAAATGTAATCCGCGTCTGTTTGGAAGGAACTCCCTATTACGATGTATTGAAAATGGATTGCTGGCCATGGGGCGGAACCCGCCAGCAACCTGACTTCACCTCGTTCAACGAAGCTTACTGGAACGAAGTGGAGCGGCGTGTTCGTCTGGCCGGGGAAAACGGTATCGGAATTGACTTGAATATTTATTTTACCCTCAGGAAAAGTGCGAGTCAGTTGCCCAGTCAAAAAGAATACTGGAATGAAATTCTTCAGCGATTAGGGAAATATTCCAACATTCTCACCTGGGAAATCATGAATGAATATCTGGGTAGCGAAAATTTTCAGGATTCGGTGGGGTGGTACTTTTACCGGAACGATCTGTGGCAAAGGCCGGTTATCACTTCCGACGGAACAACCGACGATGCTGCCTGGCCGGATAAAAAATGGATGGGAATGGCTATCGTTCATACCTGCACCGGTTCCACACCGCAATACGATTTGAAGGACTGGTATTTTGCAGTGGCCCAAAATACGCGGTCGCACGGCAAACCTGCATTCAACAATGAGTCGGGCAGGGAGATCAGGCATAAAAATGACGACCCAATCCACCGCCGCAAACAAGCATGGATTTGGTATTCCGCAGGTTGTCACTGGACCTGGCACTCGTGGGAAGGTTGTGAAGGTATCGATGATGCATCGTACCGCGGTCCGGGACAGGAGTTTATGAAACCGGTTACTGATTTTTTCAGGTTATTGCCGTTTTGGAGAATGGATCCAAATTTCACCATTTTCAATGCCGAAACTGATGGCTGGTTTTCTGTAGCGCTGGCAGAACCTTCACGTAAAATAAACATTGTATACCTCTGTACGAATGAAACCGGAAAACAGGTTTCGCAAAATACCGCCGGAATCCGCCTGCCCGATGGAACGTACGCTGTAACATTCATTGATCCGGCAACTTTAACTATCATCCAAACCACTGAATTAAAATCAACCAACCTCGGGCGGCTCAGCGATCTTGCCATTCCTGCTTTTACCGATGATTTGGTAATGAAAATTGAGCGCACCGAAAAAGAAGAACGAAGCACAATTAAAGGGACGGAGTAGTGAGAATGTATGTATTTGAAGATGATGCTTCCGTTCCCATTTTTCCGTGAAAAAGAAATCTTAAACTTCGTCCAATGTGCTGTATTGTTAACTTTAGTTGTATTTTTTTGAATGGTTATCCTTTAATGAATTATCATTTCTATTTTCCGGGAAACCATTCTGTATCATACGTTTCAGCCAACTTTTTCAATATTGACCGATGATCAGGCGCGTTTGTGAAATGGGTTGTTTCGTAAGGATCTTTATTCAGATCGAGTAGCTGAACTTCTTTCCCTGCCAAATCATAAACCATGTATTTATACCCATCGCGGTGAACGACCATGCGTCCCACTTCGCTTTCAACGCCGAGGGTTTCGCGCCAGTTGTGCCGGCGGCCTTCAAAAAGCGGTCGCAGGCTCCGTCCCCGCGGATCGGCAACAGCTTTAATTCCTGCATAATCGCAAACCGTAGGAAGCAGGTCCAGCCCGTTTGAAACCAGGCTCATGCTATCAACCTGCCCGGCAGCAATGTGTCCTTTCCACATCGCCATCAGCGGGATATTGGTCACTTCTTCGTATAAGGTAGATTTATGTTCCAGCCGGTGCGCCCCGTCGTGGTCGCCATGGTCGCTGGAAAAAATAACCAGCGTATTATTTTCCTGTCCGCTTTGCCTCAGGGCATCGAGCACCTGCCGGATTTGCCCGTCGACACGTTCTGTTAACCGGCAGTAGGCGTAACGGTGCATTCGCCAGTCTTTTTCTGAATAACGTTCGCGGGCATTTTCGCGGAATTGCCGTTGAGTGATTAATGCATTAATTGCTTTTGGTTCATCCGTTTGTGGTTCGAAATTCGGAGGAAGCGGCGGGCACCACGATGCAAAAAATTCTTCTTCTGAAAATCCCGGCGGTTTTTGCAGGGCTTTGTCCAGTTCGCTGATTTCAGTTTCTCCTTTTCTTAGCAGCAGGCTGTCGAAATCCGTTGTGGCAAAATCGCGGATGGCCATGTAGCAAATGTCGTGCGGGTTAATAAACGATACGACCATGTAATATGGATTGTTGTGATTGGATTTGATAAATCGAGCTGCAGCTTTGGCCAGATCGTCCCGTTCATCATTACTGATACCGGTAAAACCGAGGGTTTCCGGCAGCAATGATTTTGGCAGGTGTTCCTTTCCGCCGTAAATCAAATCGTACCCGGCCTGTTTCAGGAAAGCAGCGATGGTTGTGTTTTTCACCTCATCCGAAATTTTCGGGATATGCGCAGCACCCACGTTTTCTCTTACTTCCTTTTCTTTATCGTCAGTGAAGGCTGAGGGAAACCTCCCTGTCATAAAACTTACCCGGGCAGGGGTGCAAACCGGATTGGTTGTGTAAGCCCTTGTGAAACGGATGCCGTTTTCGGCAATGTAATCCATGGCCGGTGTTTTCAGCCAGTGATTACCTGCGCAACTCATCATGCCGGCATGCTGCTGATCGGTAATGATGAAAATGATATTTGGCCGTTCCTGTGCGGCGGCCAGCTTGATTATAAGAATTAAAAGCAGGAGCACTGAGAATCTTTTCATTTGTTTTGTTTTTTTAATGAATGCGTAGCTTTTCTTTTCGTCTCGTATCCGGTATTTCCGGAAAAGCCAAATTACAATTAAATCATTTTCGCAGAACATTAAAAAGTAAAAAAATCCGACAGCAGGCGAAATGTGCGTGCTTTAGATGTTGAGAATGCGCCACAGACCGTAAGGGTGCCAAAATCCTGGAAATCCCCGGTTTGCCGGATTAACCCGCGACTAACCCTTCCGGATACTTCCCGGTTTGCATCGAAAGTGTGGCAACTTTATGCCGACGGCTTCATCCACAACAGGAAGATTCAGTCGACATCATCAGAAGGATCAACAATGGTCAATTTAAAATTATATCCGGTATATGGCTCCAGAAGGGAAAGTAATTCTTCAACAGTAATCATTTTGCCATCAATTTCAAAGGCAGTATCAAAACCTGAATCAGGCAAGTCCGTCCATTCTATTCTCCCCCTGAGTATTTGCTCGCCGGATATTGAAAACCTTCCGTCTTTTTTGATTAAATGGCGCTGGTTCATTCTGGTTTTAAGTTTCTCCTTCAGTCTTAATTCTGCTACTTCAACGTCTGTTTCAATGTCCGTCAACACCTGAAATGTGCGTGGTATTCGTTCCGGCGTTTCGGGAATTACTTCAATTGCCTCGGAAAGCCATCTTATTCCAAGCGAGAATGTATGTACTTTAAAATGATGTTTCCGGTTCCACTTGTCCGTGAAAAAGAAATCGTACCCTTCGTTTAATGTGCTGTGAATTATGGTTTCACTCATTTTTATGCTTTTTGATATATTCAACACCGGCGAAACTAAACATTTTTCAATAGAGGTGGTTTTCGAACCAGCTGAAACTGGTTAAAAAATAACCTGATGACCGATCCATATTCCTTTTGCAGGCATCTGGAATAAATATTATCTTTAAATCCAAAACAATTATGATGAACAGCAGCGTAATTAACTTCGAATAATTTCCTTCGCACTTTAAGCGTTTTTTCTGTTTTGTAGTATAGTCAGTTATCATTCGAATGCCCAGCCGAAACAACGTTCAAATCAACGGATTATTACGTAGCGGCTTATGTATGGCCGTCGTGCCACCACGACGAACGTTTTGGCAATATGTTGTGGCCCGAAGGGATTGGCGAATGGGAAGTGATCAAAAAAGGAAATCCGCGTTTCCCCGGACATTATCAGCCCCGGCAACCGTTATGGGGCTGCGAAATGGACGACGACCCGAAAGTGGTGGAAAAATGGATCGATGCGGCCGTTGATCATGGAGTCAATATCTTTGTTTACGACTGGTACTGGTTCGATGGTGGTCCATTCCTGGAGAGCGCTCTCGATAATGGTTTCCTGAAAGCGAAAAATAATTCGAAAATGCAGTTTTACATCATGTGGGCCAACCACGATGTAAAACGAAACTACTGGAATGTGCATAAATTTAAAGACGATGCATCGCTGCTTTGGGACGGCGCCGTGGATTGGGACAATTTTAAAATTATTGTGGACAGGGTCATTAAACAATATTTCAAACAGCCCAACTATTTTAAAATCGATGGAAAGCCGGTGTTTTCCATTTTCAGCATCGATAATTTGCTGCAAAGCTTTAACGGCAGTGCGGAAGAGACGCGTAAAGCGCTGGATTACTTCAGGGAAGAAGTGAAAAAAGCCGGTTTCCCGGGATTACATATTCAGTGGAACCAGGGCGGCGGTTCGGTAATGTCGAAAGAGGCAGCTCAGCGGTTTTCCAACCGGGTAACCGAGATGGGATTCAACAGTGTGGCCATGTATAATATGGGAGGCATGAATGAGGATTACCTGGTTTACGGCGCCAATTCAATGAAAATACGCGCACAAATGGATTCGATTTTAGATGTGCCGTTATTTCCATGCGTTTCCATCGGGTGGGACGATACGCCACGGTTCCCGGCAAAGGGAATTCACGATGTGGTGCATTATCACAACACACCCGCCAGTTTTGCGGCTTTGCTGTACAAAGCCAAACAATATGCCGACAGCCATCCTGAGCAGCCCAAACTGATTACCATCAACGCCTGGAACGAGTGGGTGGAAGGTAGTTACCTGTTACCCGACATGTTGAACGGATATGGTTACCTCAATGCGGTGAAAAAGGTGATGAGCGGCGGGTTTGACGAGTAAACGTTGATAAAAGTTATTTTTCAGGGAAGAATGGCAACAATACATCAAATCAGGAAAAAGCAGAGTTTCCAGTCATTTTCAGGAATGCTGTTATTCATTATTTTCTGCATCCCGGCATCCCACGGTCAAGTTATAACCCGCGGAATTTATGGACATCCGAAACCACTGTGGGAAAAAGGCTACACGTTACCAGAGCTGGGTATAAATGCCGTATTTGTGCATAGTGGGTCTATTGATTCGGAGTTGATGGAACGGACAAAAAAAGAAGGTGTAAAAGTTTATGCTGAATTTGCTGTTTTAAATGGGAAAGATTATATAAAAGAACATCCGGAAGCATGGGCTGTCAATGAAAAAGGGGAGAGGGTTGAAGCGGCTTCATGGTTTATGGGTGTTTGCCCGACAGAACCAGGTTTTCGTAATTACCGATTCACACAGTTGCGCAAATTATTACATGATTATGATATTGAAGGGGTTTGGATGGATTATGTACACTGGCATGCCCAATTTGAAGAACCTGAACCAATACTGCCTGAAACCTGCTTTTGCGAAAATTGTCTTTCTGCTTTTTCCGAAGAAAAACACGTTGAGATACCGGACAGAAGTACAGCTGAAAAGGCGCAGTGGATTTTACAAAATAAAGATGAGGTATGGCGCGATTGGCGTTGCCAGGTTATTTACGACTGGTCTGTTCAAATCCGGAATATCATACGCCAACAAAAACCCGGAGCATTGCTTGGGATTTATCATTGTCCGTGGGATGACGGGGAATTTGAAGGAGCCCGCCGGAGAATACTCGGGCTTGATTATGATCTTTTGCGGGATGTGTTTGATGTATTCTCACCTATGGTTTATCATGCACGTATGGGCAGGGAGCCGGTTTGGGTGAACGATAATATTCAATGGCTTTGTAATCGGCTAGATATAAAACAGGGTTCATTTCCGAAGGTGTGGCCCATTGTGCAGGCTTACAATAATCCTTACACCATATCTGCAAGCGAATTTGAAACTGTCCTGAAAGGTGGGCTGGCCGAAAAATCAAGCGGTGTAATGATGTTTACCACAAGCGCCGTTGCCGACGATACAGGAAAAATTGCAGTGATGAAAAAAGTATATGAGAATAGTATGCATTAGTTCACCGTGCTCGGTTTAAATCAACTATGTTCTAATTCTACTTTGACAGATTAAATGAGAAAGCGATTTTTCTGATTTTTCACCCCAACCCCCAGGGGAGAAATCAGAAAAATCCCCGCCTGCAGTCGGGCAGGTATGCGGTTCCCCTTGGGGTTTAGGGTAAAACGCATGGATTTTTCAATTTTGGATAAATGTGTCAAAGTAGAACTAAATATTTTCATAAAAAATTTCTTCAAGTACTTATAACGGGAAATCTAATTTGATAGTCATAAAAAAAGGGTCCGGCTATTTATAGCTAAACCCTCAAAATTTTTTGGTTACAACAAGTAAGTCATTAACTGTTCCTTACCCTTCGGTTGTATAAACTACGATTTTCCGGAAAAACTATGGTGTTGTTCAATTGGCGATTTCATGCTTTTTTTTGATGTTGAAACAACTCCGTATGTTCAAAAAGCCTCAATTTCAACAGTCATTGTTTCAGCTTTTCTGTGATCAAAATGTGGTTCGCCAGGCGCAACAGGAAGCACAGTTATCGTGGCGGTTTTATCTTTATCCCTGATATTTTTTCTTAAACTATCAGTGATATTTAACTTGAGGATTAGGGGTTCATTGCCCCTGATGCTTTGTCCATGAGCTTTGCCCATTCCAAAAATTCCTACAGAACCGGCAAATTTTGCATTGTCTGACAATGGAGTTTTGGCGTTCGCTTTTTTCTCGTTTATAAATACGCGTGCTTCAATACTTTCCATGGGCATGTTTTCAGACCTCATAACCAAATTTATACGACTTGAATCGAAAATCCAGGGTTCTACCGGAATTTCAAAAACAGGTTTGATTGGCCATACAAAAGGCGGAAGAAGAAAACACCATAGCCGATAAGAATAATTCCAGTCTGAAGTATTTTCAAAATCGCTACCAATATGCCAGTTGTTGGTATAGGGGCGGATAAAAGGTTGCAAGGTTACATTCAATTCGGAAGAAGGCATAGCGCCTGCCGTAATGTTTTGCCACGATGCCCAAAGCCTGTCGACGTTGGCATGGTGAAAAAAGAAAATAGGATCGAAGGCGGCATAAGCGACGCTTGTCATTGAGCCGGAAAAACGAACATGAACGGAACCGTGAATTCCGTTTAATGTACCCGCGTAATTGTTAAAATTTAGTTCAGACTGATTCGCTGCAGCAGAATTGGCCAAATCAGCGAAGCTTACTGTATTGATATCGGAACGCCGGGTAGTAAAACCGCCACCCGCAGACGGAGCTATTGGTCCGCTGTATAGTGGATTGTCAACAGTTTGCCCTGAGCGGTTGGTATACGTAGGAGATTTGCATGGTTCAGGTATGCCCTGATTGGTTGTAGAGTTCCAGTCCCAAAACGGCAAAGTAACGTCGCATCTTATATCGCGAAGAGCGTTCTCCAATTCCAGTAAATAAGCCCGGTGCCAGCTTAAAAATCCGCTTGTTGAACTGTGACTGCAGTAAGAAGGTGAAGGCAAACCATGAAGGCCGGCGATACGTGTAAAACTCTTTGGGTTTGATTCCGGCAGCTGGTAGATACCAGCGAATGCTTCCCGAAGGTCATGTAATTCCTCTGTCGTAAGACATTCAATGTTTTTTCTGATTCTCATCTTTATAAATTTTGATTAAAAATTCTATACTTAACTGGTGTAAAAACTAACACTTATCTTCCATTTTAATTTCAACGATGATACTCTTTACACGTATTGAATCAACTTTTTGATCCTTCGCTTTCAAACAACTGATGATATTTTTAAACTCAGGTAAACATTCCTCGCTTTCGTCCGGAACCTCAGGCAATCGTTCTTTCAGGTTGGGATCAATTAAATAAGTCATGCCGCCGACAATAATATGATCGATAAGAGTGTTAATGTCGATAGCCTCGCCTTCAGGAGACAAATCAGATCGGTCAAATTTATGTCCGGGTATCAGGCTAAAAGTGATTTTTTTGTCGGCTCTTGGCGCCAAAGTGAACCTGTTGGAATTTACATTTTTGAACTTTATGGTCCAACCACGCTTGTGCAGAATATTTGGCAGGCTTACATCAAGTTCGATATTCACGACACGATTGTATGGATTATTTACCCAAAAACTACGGTTGGTAAGCGATGCCACCAATCCATCCTCATCCGGTAATTCCGGCGAAACATTACGCTGTGCTATATTATTATCGAACGGGACTAGCCGCCAATGCGGAATATCGCCATTTACAGTATCCGCATTGCTTTCATCACCGTCGGCTGAAACGCTGGCTAAAATACATTCATGACCCTCGGTCGTTGGTGTCCATTCAAACGGTCCAACCACTGTTTCAGCGCCTGCTGCCAAAGCCCCGACTGCAATTTCAGGAGTATCCATTGATACCCAGTCCACAGGCCAGATGAGGCCGGTACTTGGGCGGCAATGGTAAGCTTTCACCACTATATTCTCAGCTTGATTTTGCCCGCGGTTCTTTATTCGTACAAAAAAATAATTTGTTCTGCCGACTAATGGTGTTTGATGACCAACAGTGCTATCATTTACTTGCGCACTCCATATGTCTGTCGTATTCCAGAAATTCTGCTGCCATTCATACTCGCCATTTCGTCCATCGTCGATATAAACATCCACTGCCGGCGGAGATCCGGGGCCATCAGCCACATCAGTAGCTATTTTAAAAGCACCTTGTTTTTCAAAAGCCCAACGTATTACTTTATGGAAAGCACCTCCGGGATGTCCTTCAAAATCAGGATTGGTCTGATCAAAATCCATAATAGCAATTGCAAAATCCTGGGCACTTGCGGGTGGAGATAAAGCAGTCATTGTTCCCACAGCTCCTATCATCAGGAAAGAAAGGTAGCGGGCTGCAAACTCTCTGCGGGCAAGTCTGCTGGTTGCATCACTGCTGTCGTCGTCACCACCGGTACTTTGATATGCCCTGAATACGGATGTTGATAAAATTTGACGTCGTCGCAGATTACCCGGGGCATCAAAAGTGCCTCCCCAAGCCCAACCTGCCGCAGGATCTCTATCATGTCTGCGCAAACCTGCACCTGTATTCAGATACGGTGAACGCATGAAACGGTCAGGCGCCTGCGAGGCAGGATCACACAAAACAACACCTAAGGCATCTCCAAAATTATGACACCACGAAAAGACACCGTCAGCAATATTATTTTGCAGACACGAATGCGCAAATTCATGGATGTTCGCTGCACGATCAGTAGCATAATTTACATTTCCAATTTGACTAAAACCAAAACCTACCGTAGCAGCGGCAGCATCATTTCCGCTATGAAATGCGTTTGTTGTATTCGCACGATGGTCGGTTGGTATCGGGAAAGATGTCCCTGCGAAATAATCGGTAATCGTGAATCCTAAATCTTCTACATAACGATACATTCGATCCAGATGATAGTAAGCATTCACTGCTCCAAAATCATCGGTTGTTGAAGAATAATCGAAATCATCGCCTACTGGTTCAGTGGGCGGTGCAACACTTGCTCCCTCAAAATCAGACAAAGTAATATATTCACCATCCAGATCTTGTTCATCCCCCGGGGCCGGAGTATTTAATCCCAAAAGCGCTTCATTGGATCGAAAAGGATTCAAGTCGCTTGCCGTGGAATTGACCGTCAAAGTAGAATCACCGGATTGGCGAACCGGGTCGTCAGCAAAAACAAGGCCATCAATATTGTGGTAGGCAGCTCTGGCATAAAGTACGTTATTTGTTACAAGATCGATGATAAATCTCCAGTTGATCTCCCCAAAAACAGGCATATCCAAAGCAAAGAATACCTCCGTACATAATCGGTGAGTTCCTTCTTCAATTCCATTAACGGAATCAATGTTCAAATACGGACGGTTAATTTCACGTTCTTCTTTTAATCCTGCATATTCATTGTCGAGACGCTCACTTTCGCTATACCTGTAGATTACCAAATGTTGTTTATCAATTCTGATGAACTTACAGTTATTCTTTTCAGCAATTTGTCTTAAATAGGATGCGACATCTTTTTCCGATTTGTTCGAAAGCGTTTGTAAATGATTGAGGACTTTATCGTTCTGTTTGTTTGAAAATCGCTTTTCATCCAATTCCAAATATGGTAAACGAACATTTTTATGTACAGTACTTGATGAACTAATGATTGAGTGTTTATCTCTGTACATTCTTATATTCATGCCTCCTCTCCAGACAGGAATTCCCAGATAAGTCTGTTGATAAGCCACAGTTCGGGTGTTCATAACTGATTTAAAGCCGGCATATTTCAAAAAGGACGATTCCAAAGATAATTTTGGCTTGAACAATTCATTTGTTTTTGAAATGAACGATTTGGTAAATACATATTGATCCTTAACATCATCAATATAAGCTTCCGAAATTCTTCGGAAGGAGTTACTGTTTACTCCGGCATCTTCTTTTTTATACGGGTTCTGATGATGTCGCAGTGAAATAGCTTCGCTGCCCGGAAGACTGAACTTTTTAAAGGTTTTAATTATTTCTTTCATCCTTTTAAATTTTAAATGTTAGTTCTACTTTGACACATTTATCCAAAATCGAAAAATCCATGCAATTTACCCTAAACCCCAAGGGGAACCGCATACCTGCCCGACTGCAGGCGGGGATTTTTCTGATTTCTCCCCTTGCTGGCTGGGGTAAAAAATCAGAAAAATCGCTTTCTCATTTAATCTGTCAAAGTAGAATGAATTAACTTTCGTTCTTTGAAATCAATGATAATCCGCGGAAAGTGCGTTATTCCGAATGACTACGATTTAAATTGAATAAACAGGCCTGGAGTCAGACATCCGGAACTAAATTGTTGTATGTGATATTCTGTGAACTTAAAAACAGTGAATAATCTGTTTGGAATCTGACCATCAAGCCCTTTTTGAGTGTAATTTGAATGATGATCCTGAAAAAGATGTCTTTCGTGGCTCCGCCCTCTCAGTCACAATTTATATTGTTTCCTCCACCATTAAATATCGCTCGAATGGATTTATCATCTTTAATTGGGCTTAAAGCATCTGATTACTACTAAATAAATTGACTATACAAGATAAATAAAAATTAAAAGACATGCAACTCTTTTATTTCGGAATTGAAATAACTTGTGGATTAAATTTTAGAAAAAACTGCACTACAACGAATAGATTTTCCTTTGCAGGCCATTGTTTTCATGTGTCTCCATTGGCTGGGACGACACGTCGCGGTTTCCGGCAAAAAGAATTCACTTATGTGGTGTATTATCACAATACACCCGCGAGTTTTGCGGCCTTGCTGCACAAAGCCAAACAATACGCCGACAGCCATCGTGAGCAGCATAAACTGATTACCATCAACGCCCGGGACGAGTGGGAGTGGGTGGAGGGTAGTTACCTGCTGCCCGATATGTTGAACGGATATGGTTACCTCAATACGGTGAAAAAGGTGATGAGCGGCGGGTTTGACGAGTAACCTCACCTAGCTCCATTTATATAATATAAAAATACCGGGGTCGCCAAACCCCGGTATTTCGAATTATACAGTTGATGAGACACCGCTTATATTTTTCATTCCGTGACGGCATGGTATGCATTTACTCTTCCTTTTCCATATAATACAGATGCACCGTTTCCATCTAATTTATCAGCTGTTTTTTCTATCTGTTTTTTAACTTCAATTGGAGACATCGGACCACCATTTTTACCAATAATCAAAGCAGCAACTCCGGCAACATGTGGCGATGCCATACTTGTTCCGGCAGCAAATCCCCATCCTCCGCTTATGGTGCTAAAAATCATATCATAATACCATAACGTCGCTTCTGAATCAAAATCTCCACCTGGTGCGGCAATATCAATTAAAGATCTTCCGGTATTCGAATAAGAGGCAATTTCGTCCAAATTTGCATAGGGATCGTACGCCCAATTCAATGGTGCTGTTGCCGATACTGCAATAACATTATTCAAATCAGCAGGTAAAACAATGGTTGAACCATTTCCATCGGCATTCATATGATCATTACCTCCGGCAACAACAATGGTCACGCCACTCCTGTAAGCATAGTCAATCGCTCTTTGCACTGTATGTATCAATTCCTGAATGAGCTTTGGTGAATCTTTTTGTAGATTACCATCTGTGTCATAATAAAAACCATTTTTATTAAGTACAGTACCTAAACTCATATTAATCACATCAGCACTATTATCAGCGGCATATACAATACCTTCGTTAATCCAGCTAAACGCACCAGATCCGGTATATTCTGAAAATACTTTTACAGCTACAATTTCGGCTTTTGGTGCAACACCAATAACACCCAATTGAATTATCAGCAGCAGCAATAATTCCGGCCACATGTGTTCCATGATTAAAATATCAATCAGGTTGAACATTCCAGTCTTCACCCGGAACAAAGGATGCACAAAGTGATGTATTTAAATTGGGGGTCAAATCGGGATGTTCGGCATCGATGCCGCTGTCCAGAATAAACACTTTTGCTCCTTCGCCTTCAAATCCGGCATTCCAGGCTTCAGGTGCATCAATGGCATCCAATCCCCATTGTAATCCAAAATAACGTTTCATCATCACCAATACTTGAAGATTAGCTACAGGAAAAACTATTGACAGGCTCAAGCCAATTGAATTTCAGGTCGGGAACAACTGATCGGACCGTAGAAAGTTTACTGACTTTTTTTTCAAAATTTGATACAGTTGGTTTTACAACCACAATCCCAATTTCCGGAATCGTTTTTACAATTTCGCCATATTTGGCGAGTTCTTTTTCCATTCCATCCGGCAAAGTTTCTGAACTTGAAATAACCATGAAGTTATTCATTTTGGCACTTTTAAGTACCACGTCGTCTTGTTCCGTGAGATTTTCCCGAAGCAGATCATCCTGGCATTTGGTGAATACCCCAATAACAGCAATTCCCATTAAAACAATGAAAAATTTTGAGTAAAAGAAGAATGGTTTTTTCATACGTTTGAATTTATTAGTTGATATTATTAACAATTTACGTAATTAAAATCTTGAATCCTATTTCTAAAGTATTTCGTTCAATCCATGATATTAATCCGGTTTTTCCTGGCGCAAAATGCCACCCGGTGAAGCTCATGATTTCGGCAAAAATGTCTAGTGGAAAATACAGCATCGGTAGAGTTGCAGCTATATTATTTAACCGCCATCTGCCGGATTCGATTGATTTAAATATGTAAACATTGAGTATGAAATAACCTGTACTTAATAATCAAAATTAATTATCTTTCAGTTGGATTATATTTGATTATCATAATTAAAATAAACAAAGATGAAAACTAAACTTATTGCTTTTACCATTGCTCTTTTTTTGGGAGTTAGCGGTTTCGCGCAACAAACCAGTTTTAACGGCCTTAACATGAACATGGGAAATTTGTACCGGTTGTCCGATGCAAAAACACGTTCCGTCAGTCCGGAGAATTTTACGGGAGAGAAAGGGAAAGCCGGAATGGCTGATCCCAAAGACAGCGATAAGCCCAATGTTGCCAATGCATTCAATGCTGCGCGGGACCTTGGGCAGGGATGGAAAGTGAATCCCTATATTCGAATTCAGGCCGGCGAAACAATTACCCTGGCTGAAATTGACGGCCCGGGCGCTATCCAGCACATTTGGATGACCCCGACCGGAAACTGGCGTTATTCCATTATCCGCGTGTATTGGGACGATGAAACGGAGCCTTCTGTGGAATGTCCGGTGGGAATGTTCTTTGGGATGGGCTGGAATACCTATGCACCGCTGGTTTCGCTGGCTGTATGTGTGAATCCGGGAAGCGCATTTAACTGCTACTGGACCATGCCTTTCCGCAAAAAATGCCGGATAACCATGGAAAACATCAACGAGAAAGATCCCATGACACTGTACTATCAAATCGATTATACCCTCACCGATGTCCCGGAGGATGCGGGTTATTTTCACGCCCAGTTTCGGCAGGAAATCCCCGATGCAAATTCAGTTTACACCATTGCTGACGGCATTAAAGGCAAAGGTCAGTACGTAGGTGTTTACATGGCCTGGGGCGTTCACAACAACGGCTGGTGGGGTGAAGGCGAAATCAAATTTTACATCGACGGCGACCGTGATTTTCCAACCATTTGCGGAACCGGCACGGAAGATTATTTCTGCGGTTCATACGATTTCGATACCCGTAAAAAAAATGAAGCAGGTGTGGAAGAAGTGAACTATACGGAATTCTGTACTCCATACAGCGGATTAAGCCAGGTGATCAGGGGAGACGGGCATTACAACGTCATGCAGCGTTTTGGGCTTTATCGCTGGCATATATTGGATCCAATTCGTTTTGATAAAGATTTGAAGATTACCATCCAGGATTTGGGATGGAGGCAGGGCGGCCGCTATCTGGCTCAAAAATCAGATATTTCATCGGTTTGTTTCTGGTATCAGGCTGATCCTCATGCAAAGTTCCCGGTACTTCCCGGCTGGCAGGATTTGGAGATTCACTGAAACAACGTTGATCTGGCTGTATGTTTTCTTCATGCAGCCAGCTACAATCGCTTTTCCGCCTGTATTCTTTGCAGCGTTTTTGGTTTTTTCGCATAGCGGAAATTACCCCGGTAATCTATTCAACAGGAAAGAGATGACAGGATGAATAAAGATGTTATACATCATTCGTCGTGAATATTTTTAATCCGCGTGATTTGTATTTTTCAAAAAATACGTAATTTGACAGTTACAGATCAACCAGTTAAATCTTTTATGAAAACCCGGAAATCAGATAACAAGCTTCTTCTTCCGTTAATAAGAATAATCAAAAGCCTTAACATAAAAAAGCGTGCCTATGAAATGATGCCGGAAATTTAAAAATAACAGGGAAATGCGCCAACACTTCCCTGAAGAGAGTAAATAACCGCCCTGTTGAACAAATGACAGGATGATACAGGGCTTTTTAATCTAATCAAAACAAAAACATGAAAAAATTAAGGGATTGGTCCGGGAATTTAAGAGCGCCCGGCATTAAAAAACTAATCAGAACTGTAAAACTAACCTGCTTTATACTTCTGATTTCTGCGACAGGTATTTGGGCAAACAAGAACGATTTGCAAACCAACGGATTTCCGCGGAATGTTGACCGTGCGGCAGTGAAAGAAGTCCCTGGAAATTTTAACCATAGCGCTTCATCAGTGTTTCAGCAAAGAACAATATCAGGAACCGTGACGGACGGCGCCGGACAGCCCCTGCCGGGGGTAAGCGTGGTGGTACAGGGGACCACGCAGGGAACGGTAACTGACGCAAACGGAAAGTATACAGTGGAAAACATACCGGAAGATGCCACATTGATTTTCTCGTTTGTAGGGATGCGGAGCCAGGAAATTGCCGTGGATGGCAAAACAAGTATTAATGTGGAAATGGAGGAGGAAACGCTCGGATTGGACGAAGTTGTTGTGGTAGGTTACGGAACCCAAAGAAAAGTGAATTTAACAGGAGCCGTTGAACAGGTGAACTCCGATGTTCTTGAAAACCGGCCTATTAATAATGTCACCCAGGCCTTGCAGGGTGTAGTTCCAAACCTGAATATCAATTTGGCAGATGGTAAACCGATACGCTCTGCCGAATTTAATGTTCGCGGTGCATCTTCAATTGGGCAAGGCGGATCCGCTCTCGTGTTAATTGATGGTGTTGAAGGCGATCCAAGTCTTCTTAACCCAAACGATATCGAAAGTATTTCTGTGTTAAAAGACGCTGCTTCTGCAGCAATTTACGGAGCCAGGGGAACATTTGGAGTGATTCTGATCACCACAAAAGATCCGAAAGCAGGCCGGATTTCGGTAAACTATACGATGAATTACGGGATTAAATCACCTACTGCAGTTCCTGATTTTGTAACAGACGGGTATACTTTTGCCAAAAATTTTAGCGAAGCATACAATGCATGGAACGACTACAGCCGGATTCCTTCTTCCATTAACAAAACGCAGAGTTTCTCACTTGCCTACCTGGAAGAACTTAAACGGCATTCGGAAAATCCGGATCTTCCGGATTATGAAATCGACAACAACGGAAATTATGTATATTACAGCAGCACCGACTGGTACGGATTGTTATATAAAGATAATTTGACCTCGATTGATCAGAACCTTTCCATTTCAGGGAGTAATCAGAAAATAAGCTATTACCTGTCGGGAAGGTATAACGACCAGGAAGGCTTGTTCCGTTTTAATTCAGACGATTACTCGATTTACAATTTCAGGGCGAAAGGTGAAATAAAAATAACCGACTGGTTCACGGTGGATAATAATACCGAATATTCGCAACAAAAATATCATCAACCGCTTAATGTTGGTGAAGGAGGTGGAATCTGGAGGAATATTGCCGATGAGGGACATCCTACGTCGCCCATGTTTAACCCCGACGGAACTTTAACGCATTCCGCATCCTATACGGTGGGAGACATGTGGTACGGGAAAAATGGGGAAGATACGGAACGAACCCTCGTGAAAAATACAACCGGTTTAACGGCAACCCTTTTGGACAACAAACTGAGAATCCGGGGAGATTTTACCTTCTCCACAAATAACCAGTCACAGTTTCGAAGAAGGGTTCAGGTTCCTTTCAGCAGGCAGGAAGGGGTAGTTAATTATGTAGGTACCACTACCAACGATATCAGAAGGATTAGTGCCGAAACAAATTACCTGGCAGCAAATATTTACGGAGAGTATGAAAATACGTTTAACGAGAACCATTATTTAAAAGTAATGACCGGTTTTAACTATGAAGAAAGAATCTATGAATCTTTTACAGGATCCAGAAACGGAATATTATTTGAAGATGCTGAAAACATTGCCTTAACCATTGGAGAAAATATTTCTACCGACGGCAGTTATAACAAATGGCGTGTTGCCGGGCAGTTTTACCGGGTAAATTACAGTTTCAAAGACAAATACCTTGTCGAACTGGATGGAAGGCTCGACGCATCTTCGAAATTTCCATCCGATCAGCAAACTGCTTTTTTTCCGTCCATTTCCGTAGGTTACCGTTTATCAAATGAATCATTCTGGAATGTAGATGAAAAAGTGATCTCAAACCTGAAAATAAGAGCTTCTTACGGGTCATTGGGAAATGGTAATGTTTCTCCCTATTCCTATATCGAATTGTTCAATATTTCGCAATTGGGAAGGGTGATTAACGGAACACGTCCTGCTGTTACCTCGCAACCAAACGTAATTCCAGAAGGTTTAACCTGGGAAACGGCAACGACGAAAAACCTGGGGATAGATTTGGGATTTGCCTCCAATAAATTAAACATCACGGGAGACATCTATCAGCGGTTAACAACCGACATGTATACGACGGGTTTGCCCGTGCCGGCTGTTTTCGGAGCAAGCGTACCCAGAGGGAATTATGCCGATATGAAAACGAACGGTTGGGAACTTTCCATTAACTGGAGCGACCGGTTTGGTGTGGCCAACAAGCCGTTTCGTTATGATGTGCGCTTTATTCTGGCCGATAATAAATCTGAAATTACAAAATTCAACAACCCCGAAAAATTATTATCCAACTACTATGTAGGAATGGAATTAGGCGAAATTTGGGGATTTGTTACCGAAGGGTTATTTCAGAGTGAAGCTGAAATTGAATCGCATGCCGATCAATCCTATATCAGAATTTCTTCCAACAACATATTGCTTCCGGGCGACATCAAATTCGCAGATTTAGATGGTGATGGTAAAATTGATAGAGGATTGGACAGGATAAGTGATCCCGGAGACCAAACCATTGTGGGTAATTCCAGCCCCCGGTATACCTATGGTTTTAACGCAAGTGCAGACTGGAACAATTTCTTTTTCTCAGCTTTTTTTCAGGGAGTAGGTAAACAGGATTGGTTTCCCGACAGAGAGGCCAGTTTCTTTTGGGGCCAGTACAACAGGCCTTACAATAAATTACCAAAGTGGCATTTGAACAATGTATGGTCCGAAGAAAATCCCAACGCATTTTTACCAAGGTACAGAGGTTATATTGCACAGGGAGCAGGGAGGGAACTTTCCGTTGTGCAGTCGAGGTATATCATGAATGTTGCCTATATCCGGCTCAAAAATGTTCAACTGGGATACAATTTACCCCAGGATCTTATGCAGCATGTTTCATTTCTCACAAACGTCAAGCTGTACGTTTCCGGCGAAAATCTGTGGTCATGGTCGCCTTTATACAAAACAACCACCGACTTCGACGTGGAAAATATAGGAGGATCAGATCCTGAATTAACGTCGGGAAGCGGGCGCAGAAGTGGAAACGTCCTCAATTATCCCATGCTAAAAACGATATCGTTTGGCATTTCAGCAACATTTTAATAATGAATAATAAATATAAAATCATGAAATACTTCATAATATACTTCGCGCTCTTTGCACTGATTTTTACATCGTGCGAAATGCAGGAACTTCCAAAAGCTGAAGTATCCAAAGAATCTGTTTTTAATACAGAAGCGGGTCTCCAGCTGTATACCAATTCGTTTTATAATGTATTGCCTTCAGCACAGGATATTTACCTGGGCGATGATATGTCTGATTACATTGCCCGTAATTCAATCGATCAGTTTTTGACAAACAGTTACGGGCCAAATCAAAGTTCAGGGTGGACCTGGTCTGATCTCCGGAACATCAACTTTTTTCTTGCAAACAATAATTCAGAAGAGGTTGACCCTTCTGTCCGAAGCCATTATAACGGATTGGCAAGGTTTTTCAGGGCATTTTTTTATTTCGAAAAGGTGAAACGTTTTGGCGAAGTGCCCTGGATTGGCAAAGTACCTGAAATTGATGATGAAGAGCTACTTTATTCAGGCAGGGATCCAAGGACTGTGGTAATGGATTCAATTTTAGCAGACATAAATTATGCTTGTCAAAATATAACCTCAGGAAATGATCCTACCAGCAGCACGGTAACCAAATGGGTTGCTTATGCTTTTAAATCCAGGGTGTGTTTATTTGAAGGAACTTTCCGGAAATACCATACCGACCTCGGTTTGCAATCAACTTCCGAATTCTGGCTTCAGGAAGCTGCTACTGCTGCAAAACAGGTAATCGATAATTCAGGCTATGCATTAAATTATGCCGGCGGTCCGGAAATGGCTTACCGCAATTTATTCATTAGCAGCAATCCTGTAAATACTGAAGTAATGCTTGCCGTTGTTATGGATCAGGAGTTGGGCATCTTACATGCCGCAAACTGGAAATATACCAGCCCTACCTATGGTGTAAAATCAAGTTTAACAAGGCAATTCGTGAATACATACCTTGAACTGGACGGAACAGCATTTACTTCCACTCCGGGATATCAAACCATGATTTTTCCCGAGGAAGTTAAAAACAGGGATTTGCGGCTGCAACAAACCATTCGCCTTGGCGACTATACAAGAATAAGCGGTGGACAGGTTATTCCTGCCCCTCCAAACTTTGGGTACGTTCTTACAGGTTATCAGCCGATTAAGTGGGTGCTGGATGATACGTATTATGATTTAAGGGATTACAACAACAATTCGGTCTCTATAATCCGGTATGCAGAGGTGTTGCTGAATTACGCGGAAGCAAAAGCAGAACTGGGTACATTAACGGACGCGGACTGGGCTATGACCATTGGCGCATTGAGAGACCGCGCAGGTATTACAAGCGGCCTTGAGCAATTACCAACACAGGTGGATGAATATTTGCAGTCTACTTACTTCCCCGATATAAACGATCCTGTTTTGCTGGAAGTTAGAAGGGAACGAGGGATTGAACTGGTCATGGAAGGGCTCCGGTTCGACGATTTAAAGCGATGGAAACGAGGTGAGTTAATGGAAATGAACTGGAGGGGCTTTTATGTTCCGTCGGTAGATGAACCGATGGATTTAAATGAAGATGGCGTTGACGATGTTACCTTTGTTATGGAAGTGCCAAGCCCGCTGCCAAATGTACCTTATGAGTTTGTTGCTGTGGGGCCAACCATAAACGGAGAACCAAATCCGCAGCGCCTGACGAATGGGACAAGCGGAGAATTAACCTGGCTTGATAACATTCCCAGAATTTGGGATGAAAAAAGGTATTTTTATCCCATTCCTGAGGAAGATGTTATCATGAATCCAAATCTGGAGCAAAATCCAGGCTGGTAATAATACCTCCGGAAAACTAAAGTGAGGGAAATATACAACCGGGGCGGATCGAAATTCCTGTATTTGTCCCGGTTGTATTCATAAAAATGAAGTTAAAATACTATTGTAAAACGTTGAAAAATGAAATTTAAAATACTCAGCTGCTGTGCCTTTTTCTTTTTTCTTTTTTTGGGCTGCCGTAACAATAACGGGGAATTAAATGTGATGACCTTTAATGTGCGTTATGATAATCCGGGCGATGGATCAAACCGGTGGGAAAACCGTCTGCCGGTGATTAAATCCTATTTCGCGGAAGAAACTCCTGATGTAATTGGAATGCAGGAAGTTTTGCATAACCAGGTGATTGACCTTTTAAACATTTTGTCCGGTTACGGTTATGTTGGCGCCGGCAGAAACGATGGAAAGCAGGGAGGTGAGTATACTCCTGTTTTTTACCGGAAAGAGAAGTTGAAACTACTCGAAAATTCCCAGTTCTGGTTATCCGAAACTCCTGAAATTCCCGGAAGTGTTGGTTGGGATGCAGCAATAACACGAATTGTGACATGGGCAAAGTTTGAACACATACCTTCAGGAAAAGAATTCTACTTTTTTAATACACATTTTGATCACCGGGGGATTCAGGCCAGGGAAATGAGCCCAAAATTGATGGCTGAAAAAATAAATGAAATTGCCGGAAATGAGCCGGTTATCGTTACCGGCGATTTCAATATCAGAAAAAACCATCCGGCCCTTGGCAGCGGATTGTACGATAATCTGACAGAGACATTCAAAACAAACAACTCACTGACAAGCACATTGTTTTTATCTGAAACTCCCGTTACCACTGGTGGGGCAACCAGTACTGGGTTTAGAGAAAACTGGACGGTCGGGGAAACAGGTGATGCAATTGATCACATTTTTGTTAACGGGCATTTTAAAGTCAAATCTTATCGTGTTGACCGATTCATGAAAGACAATATTTTTATTTCAGATCACTGGCCTGTTGTGTCGGTTATGAGTTTTTAATAAATTACACATTTCCTATTCTTCAAAAAACAACGGTGCCGGAACGCAAAGGCTTTTGAGCGAAAATTCATATGAAGACTTTTGCAGATGCAATTATCGAATTCAACCAGTCACTTGGTTTCAAAGGAAAACTACCTGAAGGAATCCGTATAATGAACCCATTTCAGGAAAATGATGAGACATTGCCCGTTTCATCAGCTTTTTATAGAAAATATTATAATGATAAAAAGCCGCGGCACTTGATTCTGGGGATAAATCCGGGCAGGTTTGGAGCAGGTATAACGGGTATTCCGTTTACAGATACCAAACATCTTAAAAATGAATGCGGACTAAACTATTCGGGAAAGGAAACCCATGAACCTTCATCGGTATTTGTTTATGAAGTAATTGCAGCTTATGGGGGACCGGCTGCATTTTACCAGGATTTTTACATCAATTCCATAAGTCCGCTTGGTTTTGCAATCTGCGATTCAAAAGGGAAAGAAAAGAATTACAATTACTACGACAGCAAAGAATTAACAAATGCTGTTTATGATTTTTGTGTGGGAAATATTAAACAGCAAATCGACTTCGGAATAAAAACTGACATTGGCTTTTGTTTGGGAACCGGAAAGAATGAAAAATTTTTGCGGTTATTAAACGAAAAATACGGGTTCTTTAAACAGATATTCGCGTTGGAGCATCCCCGGTTTATCATGCAATACAAAGCAAAGTCAAAACAATACTACATCGACAAGTATATTCATGCATTTCATCAAATAAAATGAGCAACAATACATCATCCATAGTATCCAAAGTATGGTCAACTCTGTAATCCCCTGCGCTTCCGCCTAAAGGCACAACCGTAAATGCTGCAATAAGCAAAAGGGCAGAGCAGGTGATGCGGCTATTTGTTTGACGGTGAAGAATTCAAGCCTAAAAAACGACTGAGGTTTTGTGATATTGATATAGTTTCTTTACGATGAGCAATACCTGCATAAAAAGGAATAACCGGTAACGGAATCAGTACTTATATGCGAACATTGAGGACGCTGCAACAGAACGATAGGAGAGGAGTTTGCTGACTGAAATTTGTACCCTTTTGAAAATACTATTAATCCGGGTTGATATCAAATTAGTGAACTGGAAACGATGCCAAATAAACGGACGAATAGCCTGGAAGAAATAAACAGGATAATTCGATATGAAACAAAAGAACATTTTCAGTTTTTTTTCATAAATTGTTTATTATGAATCTGCAGGATAAATCGCAAAAAATAAACGAGTTGCTATACGATCTTACAGCCGAGTACGTGACAGCTTGTTTATTAGATGAAAGGAAATCGAACGAAGATATTATTGCAGTATACGAAAGCAGTTTTAAACGAAAATGGTCAACTGATATTGACTGCGCACAAATTGAAAGTTTTGAAAACGGAAAAGAAGCATTGGGTATTCATCTAAACCGCGATGGAATATATGACTCACTTCCCGAGGCATTATTTCACGACTTTTCTGATAATCCTAATGCAGCAGGTAAAGATATGTCCATGGAGTCCATGCACCTAAGATCAGAGGAAAAGCATGTACGAGCATTTTTCCGGCCTTTTGAGAATGAGATTTTTTTTCAAAGAACCCAGATTGCTTTCACAGAGAACGAAAAATTCAAAATACTCAACTCCACTCTGTTGAATGAACTGATTCCCGGATTTTGGAAAATTGATAGACGGATTCCTTCGAAATATGTTTTGAGATTGATACAGTTTCTTCCCTTTGTTCATCGGATTGCAGGAAATTATGAATTAACGGCACGATGCCTTAAAAATATTTTAGACGAGAAAGTAAATATTAATGTGGTAACCAATGAAAACATAAAACAAGGCTCATCGGAAAAATCTGATGAAATTGAGACAGGACGCCTTGGAAAGTGCAGATTGGGTACAAATTTTATTCCCGGTAGCAATGTTTCAGGTTATTTCGGCAAGGTAGTTTTTCAAATTGGTCCCCTGGAAAATACCCATCTGGAAAATTTCTTTGAAAATGGACCAACATTTCATTTACTCCAGTGTTTTTACGGTTATTTTATACCCATTGAACTCGATTGGGAAACAAAATTGGTTATACATAACCCGAAAAGAGGATTTTGTTTGAGCAGCGAAGACAAGCAGACACATGTATTTTTAGGATACAGTACAAAGTTGTAATATAAAGGTTTTCTTTCTGTTAAATTTCAACCTGTTAATGTATGGCACCACTAAAATTAATGCACCTCAACGTGAACTGGGAAAACGGAATGAATATTGGGAAAGAACATTTCCTTCAGCAGGAAAATGCTTTTACCAATCGGCTAAATGATAATTTTGCTGTTTTTATACACGATAGGAATTATGGTTTACTACACTGCGAGAATAGTCTGGAAACTTCAGAGAAAACGGTCATAAAAATTGACAACCAACATTTTTTAAGAGTAAAAGTATTCATCTGCAGAGCAGTTACCCAGGGAGGAGCCCGAATCGAAATTCTGGAAGAACATCAAATGGCTGAATTTGAAACTGATATTTCCCAGGAGCTTGAGCAGAAAATGGAGAGTACCTCGGATTATTACATCCTTTTATCGGTAGATCCATTTATTCGTCAGGTTTACGGCGAGTTAAATGCAGATGAAGAACCACCTCGTTATCCCTTTACCATTCCCCGCTATAAAATAAATGTTATTGAAGAAAGTCAACTGGCCGGAGAATCGGTTGTTCCTTACTCATTTTTTATAGGAAAGATGAACATTGAACGTGGAATACCTAAGATTTACAGCGATTACCTGCCCCCGTGCATGACTATTAAAAGCCACATCCGGTTAATTGAATTTAAGGAATTTACTGAGCAGTTTTTCGGACAACTGGAACTTGATCTGCTTAGTATAATCAGGAAAATCAGAGAAAAAAATCAGGATACAAATCTGGCACAATCAGTTCTGTCGCTCTCAGAAAACCTGCTCCGTTTTGTAGCTGAAAATCACTTGCGACTTCGTTGGGAAATTCCGAATAATCCACCTATTCAACTTTTTATATACATCGCAAGCATTGCGCGGGTAGCACGCAATACGATCGATTCAAACTCCGGATCTGTAAAAGAAGAACTTTTAAATTATTTTACCAGTTGGACAGAACTTAAGCAAGGTGATTTTGAAAAGTTACTGATTTATTGTATGAACTTTGAATACAGGCATTTCGATATCCTTTTTAACATTGAACAGTTTACAGAATTTATCCAAATTTTTGCACTTTTATTTAATAAATTAGAATCATTAACGTATATCGGAAAGAAGAAAGAGACTCATATTTTTGTAAAAGAACAAAAAACGAAACGAAGTTTCCTGGCCGATTAACTAAAAAAGATAGCATTATGATTGATTATCTCGACATGCCGGCTGCAGTGGAGAAGATTATGGAACAGAAAGATATCCGCCGGATTGATCTGAAAAAATCGATTCACAATATGATTCACCTTATAACTGTTACGTCTTATAATGAAGTGAAGCATGATCGGTTATTTGGCACCGGAATCTCTACATATGATTTCGAAAGCGTGTACAGTACGCATTCTCTGAAAGATATCCTGCAAGCATCCATTTTAAGTTCCATTCGGGAAAATGAAAAAAGGTTGAAAAATCTGAATGTAGAGCTTAATATCGAGCAAGTTGAAATAAAAACAAAAGTACAGAACAAACGTATAAAGACACAAATAAATATGATAGTCAGTGGTATTATAAATAAAACAAATGAACCATTGCAGCATCAGGAAACATTTTTTATCGGGCCATTGTCTTATTAAGATTTGCAAACCAAAAATAATCATACCATGCCGGTTGATACGATTGATTCCATAAAACAAAGAATGATTTGGAATGCCTCAAAAATTTGGGGGTATCCTGATGTGCAGGACATCAACTCATTCGACCCGGTCTTGGGGCTAATAATTGGCGCTCTCGCAAAAGAAATACACAACATCTCTATTGAAATAAACAAAACCGATGATCGAATTATTGATAAATTACTTGAAGTTCTTTTCAACCGGAATATATTCTCCCATTTGCCTGCTCATGGAATTGCTTTTGCAAAACCTTTGCAATCCCGGGTAGAAATTAATGATTCCTGTCAGTTTTCATATACAAAATCAGAATACGAGAACGAAGAGAAGGTGAGAAAAACAAATAAAAAAAACATTTTCTTTTCACCAATAAACAACTCTACCTTACTGGATGGTGACGTAAGGTATATGATTGCCGGTAAATATATATATAAAATCGATGGCCGGTTCAAAGAGATAATTGCCGAATCTTCCCATCAGTTTTCAGGTGGGAATACAAAACTTTTTCTGGGTGTACAATTAAATCAGCGAGTTGATTTACTGGATGGATTGTCACTCTTTTTTTCATTTAAAAATATTCAGAACGAAGATCGCTTTTACCAGGCACTTCATACAGCAAACTGGAAAATAAACGGGAAAACAGTAACTTTTAATCCAGGCTTACATAATTCGTTAAACCCTCCGTTAAATTCCCTGCGCTCAATTATCAGGCAGGATACCGATATTTCTTTTCATACATGTACCTACGTTAACGACTTTTACAAAAAAAGATTCATGACACTATCTGACGCAAATTGCCGGGTGGTAAATTTTAGGCCGGAAAGTTACATTCCGGAAATTTTAGGAACCAGTTTTTTAGAACACGCAAACAATTTGAATGAAGCTAACCTCTGGATTGAAATTGATTTTGACCAAATTTTTTCTCTTGATGAAATTAACGACCTGGTCATTTCCATGAACAGTTTTCCGGTAATAAACAGACAGATTAACGAAATTATTCACACTGTTTCCAAAGGTTCGAATGTCATTCCCCTTTTTACAGATGATTTCTTTTTTGATGTTAGAAGAGTCTCCGATAGCAGTGATTCATTATACCTGCCCCGAACTTCAATTGAAATCAACGAAAATAACAAAAACACATATTTTATCAGGCAAGGTGGTATTACTCGGTTCGATTCGGGTAATGCAAGGGAGACGATTGAACATTTAATGGATTTAGTCCGGGATGAATCTGCAGCCTTTTCAGCAAAAGGTGCCGATTTAATCTCATATGAACTTAAGCAACTCGATCAAATTTTAACCCGGTTACAGCAACGCCTGTCTGGATCCGATTTCTCCCGTGATTCGAATTCCTATTTAATTATTGAATCTGAATTCGATTACGATAAAATTGATGTACAATATTGGTCGGTGGCAGGTGAAATAGCAAATAATATTCGACCGGGAAGTAAATTTACAGTTTACAGAGGAAACGATATTGATGGTGTGCATCTGCTCACTCAAACAGCAGGGGGAAGATATAAGTTATCGAAAGAAGACAAACTGAATGCAGTTAGAAAATTGCTTTTATCGAAAGGGCGAATCGTGACAATGGAAGACGTGAAAGCGCTATGTTATGAATTAATGGGAACTGTTTTGCAACGCGTGGAAATAAAAAAAGGTGTCAGCCTCGAGCATTCCCGGATTAAGGGAATGTGCCGGACCTTAGATATCTACCTGTATTTGAAAGATGGTAATAATTTAACTTCAGACGAAATTTGGTATAACACTGAAAATTTAAAAGTACGATTACAACGTGAGTCGGTTAATTTATTGCCATACAGGATATTTATTCGTTAATGCCGCTTTTCAATGGCGGTTAAACATCGGGAGTTTCGAAATTCAGTAAAGTGAGCTGAGAATCACTTTCGGGAGATTGAGATGAATCCACTAAAAGGAAAAATGAAACAGCCAAAGAATTTCTTTATCATCATGTTACTATTGTTTTCTGTATTTTTCAATTTCCTGTTTTAAGGCTCTGTTTTCAAGGTTAATGACGTTTAATTTTGCCAAAGCTTCTTTTAAATCTTTCTCACATTGGGCACAATCTACTTTACCTCCTTTAGCCTGCAATGCATTAATCTGATTCTGTAACTTATCTTTTTCATTTAAACATTGCTGGAGTTTTTGGTTCAGCTCATCCGTGCCTTCCAATTTATTTCTTAGATTTAATTGCTCGTTGTAAGCCAATTGAAGGTCGGAAAATGCTTTAATGACATTGTTGTACATTTTTGATTCCCAGGTTTCATCTTCAACAACCTGGTTTTTAGTATTGCTTAGCAACAATCCGATATCCTGATTCAGAACCTCTATATTTTCGCCTTGTTCACCGGAGGTCGGGATTTTCGGCAGCAATCCGGATGCTTTGGCTACATTGGGTGCAAATACATCTTCCTGAAATTTTAAGTTCTTCCGTAGCTTTTCCGCCTCCCGCCTCGATTTATTTTCCGACAATCGGGGAGTTTGCATGGTGGTAAATGCAAGAAAAACAGCAATGACAAAACTGATTAAAAAGAGGCCAACTACTTTGAAGAAGGCCTTATTCCGTTCCTTTTTATTAAGCGGTTTCATTTTCCGGTGATTTTTTCGTTATGTGTATGCGTTTACACTGCAGGACATCATTTTCCCTGATATCACATTGGTATATGGAATTATCCGGATCCAGGGCTTCTCGCAGCCGGAATAATTTGTTCCGAACCTTAAAAAATATCCACTGTTCGGGTTCATTGTTATTAGTGATATATGAAATCATACTTTGAGGATTCATACTGTTGTAGTCGTTTATAAAAAAGTAAAAAAGCCTTCCCAGCGACATACCTACAGGTGCTTTTGCCCGAAAGTTGGTTAACTCTGAATCATGTTCATTCTTTTGAAATACAAAACTGATAACAACCGGATTCTCCATTTCCTCATCGGTAGGATCATTAATATATTCGTTAACGGGGTATTGCCATCTTTTAAATTCTTTCGGTGGAACATCAAGTAGATAATTGACAGCTTCATTTAACAAAACAGGCACCGTAAACCACAATAATGAAAGATGCCACATAAACTGCGCTGGAGTGGAAACAAAAAATGTGAAAGAGAGATTGGCAAAAAAATAGGCAAAAAGCAAAATACAAAAAAGAAATCCGATTTTTGTAGCAAAAAATTGCTCACGATACCAGGGAAGCGTTTTACTGGCAACAACTACATGTAAAATTCCGACAGAAATGACAAAGAGCTGGCTAACAACAAGCAATTTTATTTCGTTTGTTGTAGTATTGAGCAGGGCTATCAAAGTTGATAATGATAGGATTATGGACACCGAAATTATATAAAGTAGTCCAGGCAGAGCATATTTTTTTAAACCTTTAACTTTTTTAAACAGAATCAGGTACACGCCCAATCCAAGGATCAGGCTGCCAATTTTTAAAGCCAAACTTGTTCCACTCATGTTATTCCTTGTAACATTAAATAAAATTAGGGAAGTTTGCATTTATTTCCTAATGCGCATTTATTTTTAATCAATTGAGTCTGGTTAAATAAATATTAACGGCTAAAGCTGTACTGTACGAGGGTTTTACTGCCCCTGGCTTAAGCCGGGGGTTAATTTTGGAGCACTAAAAACAGACTTTGGCCATTTTATTAAAACTTTCAAAAAGAAAAACAAATGATATACAGTTTTTGCAGCATTAAATTAATTCTTGACACAACGAATATTGAAGCCGGCCTTTTTACTGTGATTGCCCCGGAAAATGCCGCTTTTGTCATAGTATAGGTGCCGGAATAAAGCCATCGATTCCGAATCTTTGGATGAAGTGGAGGACCACCAGTTCGCTCCAACACCAACATCCACAATTCCGTGAATATAGTTTTCATGTCGGTAGCCACCTGGAAGTCCTGTAAAATCAACACTATTCGAGGCTCCGGTGTTTGGGCTGTTCCAGTGAATTTTCGCTTTTAGTTTACCTCCTTCGTTATCGGTCAGACGTTCCCGGTTTATATCAACTACTTCACTCTCGCTCATCCCTAAATGCCGTTCAAGTTCTTTCCATTCATCATCGCTGGGTAAATGCCAGCCCTCAGGGCAAATATCCTCTGAATTTGCTGTATACCAATTGTATAAACACCCATAGGTGTCGAAATAATCCGGATCATTTTCATAAATATAGATGCCTTTATTTACAATTACTTTTTGAAAGTCACTGGATTGGGAATAGATAGTAAATAACGCATTATTTTTTGGTGCCAGATTCCCTTCTCTACCGTATTCGAATTCCACCAGAAATCTGAACCATCTTTTGTTACCTTTCCTGCATCCAGATCACATTCAAGTGTTCCCCCAATACCAAGGCGTTCACCATGGCTGAAGGTAACATCGCCATTGTAGTCGTAAGTTTCCCATTTGATGATTAAAGAATCTGCATATATACCATCTGCAAATCCAAGAATTTGCAGTTTCCCCGATCTGCCTTCATTCGTTTGAAAAACCAAAATATCATCAATCGAAGTATTATTAATGGCTATTGTATTTGAACTCAAATCATAATTCGAATATCGGTATTTAAGGTTTTCGGCCATCCAGACCTGGTCGCCGATTCGAACCCACTTATATGTTCTGCCATCGCGGTTGTTGCCGTCATCAATAAATGTTCCGGAATTTAAAACCTCCTTACCGGTTGTAAAGCTTACCTGTTCACCATAAGCTATACCCTTACTGTTGATGGCGTAAGCCCTTACATAATATGTGGTGTTAGCAGCCAATCCCGGAACTGTGGCATTGAATATCCCGGTTTCAATCCCATTAACTTTTATTTTATTGTCCGAAGTTGTGGGATTTTCATTCATGCTGTATACTATTCCAGTTTCAGTTATTGCTGCACCTCCGTTAGTGATTATGTTCCCTCCGCAAACAGCAGAGTTATTAGTGACAGATTCAACATCCGATGTGGTGATATTAGCCATGAAGAATGGTGTTATTTGCGTTTCTGCAGAATTACTGGCATTACTCCCCGCTAAAGCTATTATTTTATATCGGTGATTTTCCCCACCGGTTAAATCATTATCAGTCCATGAAGTTGCTGTTTTACCCGGTGAAGCTACATTACTCCACTCCTGATTTTCAACTTTGCGATCGATTTTAAATCCACTAATATTAGGTTCATCCTGATCCCAGGATAGATTTACTGAATTATCATTTTGAACTGCAGTAAAATTTTTGGGTTTCCATATTTCCGGATCTGTATCCGCGTCAAAAGGATTAGTGGGTTCTTCATCGCAAAAACTTAACATGAGTAATATTAGAAACCAACCAGATATTTTTAGTAGAGATTTCATAGTTTCCTTATTTAAAAAATTCGAAAATTAAAAGTTATACGTAAGTTGCATAACGCGCGCGTTGTTCGCAGGGCACACCATAAAACTCAGGCTTACTTTTGCCTTTGATTGTTTTTTGGCATGAACATAGGTCATGATACCCGAAACAACAGTTGCTCCCCAAAGTGCCGGATAGATCTTATCCAGCGTTTCATATTTTTTTCGTATGTCTTCAGCGTTGTTTGTTGTCGTTTTGTATTCATTGTGCAAACTTTTAGATTTTAAGAATACGCCACCTCCTGCCGCAAATGTGGAAAAAGTAGAGGCAAGCCAAATCGTTTTCATTTTTTTCTGTCTATCGTATTCGGAAATTTCGCCGGCCTCCGTTTCCTTGCCAATTTTAGCTGATCTTCCCGGCAAAACAATCTCCATTGTTTTTTCTGATGTTAAACCATTTGCTGAGTTCTTTACGGCTAAAGCGATTTGATACTGTCCCGGATTTCGATATTTATGAAATGGACTTTCATCGGCAGAAGTATTTTTGTTTCTGCCCGATGCCGGGTCCCCAAAATCCCAGTTATACGTATCAGCGTTAACCGATTTATTTAAAAATTCAATGGTTATGGGCAGGGATTGCTTTTTTAAATTATCAAACCCAATGATTTTAAAATCGGCTAATATCGGGGGGTATTCCTTGATAATAAGGGTTTCATAGAATGTATTTTTTAAGTCTAAATTCGTATTGTAAACGGTTAATGAAATGGTGTACCGCCCTTTACTTTTAAATACATGAGAAGGATTTTCTTCGAACGAATTGTTTTCAATGCCGGAACTGACATCTCCAAAATCCCATTCGTACCGGTCGCTATTGATGGAATTGTTTGTAAATTGTATTTCGCAGGGGCAAAGAAATTCCCGCCTACGGGAGATGATAAGAATCTTGCCTCTGGTACATTTTCCTTATAGGCCAGTACCTGTACTTTCATCCGGTTAATGTCCTTTTTAAATTCACCGCCGAAATCCCAGTAAATGATTTTATCACCGGGGGTTATCACATGTCCGAAATCGCCGAACAAATTGTTGGGATTGGGAATAATCTGCTCTCCTTCGTAGTTTAACACCAATACAACATGGAAGTATTTTGAACCGTCATTGGCGACAATATCAAAGTTTACAAACAATTTTTGTTCATCGGTCACGGTGGTGCTAATGTTCGTGGCATAATTGTTTTGACAGTATCCTTCGTGTACGGAGAGCACCAGGATAAATAATATTGAAATTTGTTTAACCAGGTTTTTCATTTTAATGGTTGTTTTTTGGTTATACAACTATTACGTAAAAGGAAAACAGTTTGTTCCTTCTAAAATGTTAATTCCGGCCCAAAATCAGTTCAATATATATGTCAATTAGTCATTGATTTAATGAAGACTATTTTGTAATTTAAGGTAACTATTCCATACAAGGAACGTTACAATCATGAAAATAATACTGAATAAAAATACGCACTGGAAGGTTAAAAATTTACGGGGTTTTATTGGTTTGAAATGTTCGTGTGGAAGTTGGATGGCTCATTATCGAAAACATACCCATTCTAACAGAAATTTATGCGTTGTTTTAGGTTGTAACCGAATGGCAGAACCTAGGGCTCATGCACAATTAAAAGATATGCAATCCGATTCCTATTGGTGGATCGCTCCTTTTGCAGAATACATAATAACAGCCGGTTTACCAGGGAGGTATTTCTTAAACAGGATGTTTGGTTGGTTTCTGCTGACAGGCAGTATAGTTGTGGTCATTAATTTATAAGTGGATTCCAAATGAGAAGAAATTGTTGATAAAGTAAAAACCGAAACTTTCGTTACTTATTGATTTTGAGGTTAAGTTATTTTATAAGTTAATAAAAATGGCTGCACCAAAAATACCAGGAACAAGAGGAGCTGGATTTGAGCAAAACAGGAGCAGGACTTTGGCCCGGAATGCTAATGAATCCTCTTCGATAAGTTCATTTCATAAAAAAGATTTGGAAGGAACAAGTAATTGTATAGAGAATGTTTCTAAAGAACTAACAAACTCGAAACAAAAAGATATAGTTGTTGGGGAAATTTTCTTTGCAACAAATGAATATTGCCTGAACACTCAGGATACCATAGTGTTAAATAGGCTGACTAAAAATATTAAAGAACTGCTTAATAATGGTTATCATATCCACCTTTATTGTACTGGTGGAGCTGATTATCGAGGTTTAGCTTGGAATAACAGAAAACTTGGTTATTTAAGAGCAGAATCTGTAGAACGATATATTAAAAACAGTATAGATGATGTAAGATTAACTATCAGCGTTAAAACAATTGGAGAATCAGGTTCGCCATCATTTTCAAAAAACAAAAAATCAGCTTTGAAAGAAATCATGAAGGATAGGAAAGTTGAAATTTCAGTACGATCAAGGAGATCTGATCCCTGAAAAATTTTCTTTTGATCCACGGGTGGTTAAGAGTTTATTGGATAATATAATGATCTTTGGTTGTTTACCATTCTGGCAAGAAAAATTCCAATATTATCATATGCATAGAAATTATTTTAATTTTAAATACGAATTAAAAACTTTAACAAAAACCAAAGGAATCTGGAAATATGTTGATAATGCTGGTAAGATTTGGACGGAACTACCCACAATCGGGAACAAATTCCACATGCCGGAAGAAGAATACAATTTTAAAACAATTAGTGGATTAAAAAGACCCTGGAGCCGAAAATTTTTGAGGGACGACAATGAATCGGGTATAGGGGGTGAGTTTGAATTGATTATTCGTCATGATAATGTAGCAATAACAGAAGGGAAATACTTAGCAACGTATAATTTTGGCAGAACAAGAGATATACGTAGACATCGTATTCTTGATGTAAATCCTCATACGGATGATACTTTTTATTATTACCAACAACCAAACGAAAAAACAATAATAATAATCGAGAGAAATGATTTTATCTTTGATAGGAATCCACCTGAAGCCTAAACTGGATTATGATATTCATTTTTTTTACTGTATCCATCTTGAAAACTTAGGCTCAATACTTGACAAGTAAAACAAATCACAAAAGCTACAAGTTGCTAAGGCTCATGTTGAAATACATTTGGTATAAAATTGTGCGATGTGAGGGGAATTAATTCTAGGGTGCAATTCATTCGAACATTAAATTACACCAGAGCACTACTAAGATTACCCATTGCAAAAACTTCCAAAGTATACTTCTTTTGCGGATTGTTTTTTAAAACGTTAATTATCTGACCTATGACTTGAAAATTATAAGGTACAATGCATCCATGACTGCCGGTTTTTCCTCTACCATGTATAGCAAATCCGCTTCTTCCGAACATCATGTTATTAACATTGGGCACAAGTTTTATCCAATTTTCACGATATTCGTGGATTTTGAGTATATAAACACCTACTGGAATTGGTCCATAGTTATGAGTTCCTTTACTGTTCGGCCCGCCAATGTGCATTGAGAAAACATCGTTTGCCAAAAAAACATTTTCCTTAACAGATTTAGAACCTGATCGACCTCCTGAACCAGCCTGTGTTTTTATAGTAAGTTTCTCCATTTTACCACTTAATATGCGACTTGCAATATTATATTTTAAGTTTGTTGTCATCATAAAAAGATTTTAACATTATTGAATGAAGCATAAATTCTTTTTAATTCTATCCCCCAATTATCACCGAAGGGCACCCCAATGTAATTATTCCTCCATGCACAGTAGTATCACCCTGCCGGGCTGCCGGCATACCTCCAATCATAACTGTTGTTGATCCCATGACAATACTGTCAGGTGGGCCTGTGCAGATAGCCATATCGCCCACCCGTGCTGCCGGCATGCCACCAATAAGTACCGTAGGGCAGCCAGGGGGTAAAATCGGCCCTCCCACATGCGGTACTGTCCCGGTTACCATCGGGCAGGTATGCAAATCGCCAACTCTGGCAGCCATGGGCATAGTTTTTCGTTTTTAAGTTTCTAATTAATTTTTACCATACTTCCTTTTACAGTGGTAACCCCACCGGAAGATATTTCAGCTGTAGCGTTTCCTTCAGCTTTTAAGGAAGCATTGGCCGCGATTTCTATATTCGCACCTTTTATCTCATATCCGGAATTTGCTTCCGATTTGATGTTCGATCCCTTTTGTTCCAGCGCCTGTCCGGCTTCTATTGTGATACCGCTATCGGCTTTGATTTCAATGTCTTTAGCCTGGAGACTTAATTTGTCTCCCGATTCAATAACGATCTTGTTAGTGCCTTTAATATTGATTTCTCCGGTAGCAGAATCCAATGTGATTTCATTGTTTCCATCCGTATCATAAATCTTTATTTTTTCGCCACCGCTTTCATCGTACAATTCAATGGTTTGTCCGCTTTGGGTGCGGATGGCGTGAATTTTTGCATTGGTTTTATCCGTATTTCCTGTCCATGCAGAGTCAGGATTGGCATCTTCATCAAATAAAGTTCCGATACAATAGGGCTTTTCCACATCACCGTCCTCGAAGCCAACCAATACTCTGGATTTTACAGCTGGAACAAAATAAAATCCGGCATCCGGACTGGTATAGGGACTCGCTACGCTAATCCAGGGAGTTTCGGCTTTGTTTTCCATCCAGCCAAAACTTACTTTTATCCGTCCCAGTTTTTTTGGATCGTCATTATTGGTAACCCGCCCCAACTGCTGGTGGGTATGTTTCACATAGTAGGGGTCGGTATTCTCCGGAATAGTAATTTCGGCGGGAATAGCGGTAAAATGGTTGCGGTAGTTCAAGTTGTTTTCGAGGCTGTGTTGTACCGATGTTATCAGAAATTTTCCGTAGCTCGTTTTTCCTTTACCACCTTTAACCGGACAGGTAACCGATACCCGGATTCCGGTTGTTAAATAACCGGCGATTGAAGATCCGGAAATATCAGTAAGATTAACCGCGTCGGCCAATTCTTCTATTTCGCCCACTGCTTTTAATCCTTCCTGGTATTCCGTTTCTCCCACATTGAGGTGTTCATAATAATCACGCCCTGCTTCAGAGTATAACCCCATTGATTTGTCCAGGGCATCCTGACCATACCTGTTCAGGTTCGATTTCGCTTTTGCACTACCCGAAGTATAATCGTATACGTCCGATTTCAGAGGATCGGCGGCAAACAAGCTGAATTTAACCGGATTTACCCTGAGTTCGTACCGTATATCCTTAAGATTTGTACCCAGGTGAAGTGCATTTTCCGCCACCGGAATTTCCCCGAAAATGATATCCTGTCCGTTAAAAAAAAACCATTCTCCATATCGGATTGAAAGCCTTTTCAGAAACTCCAGGTCGCTTTCCTCGAATTGTACAATATAGGGAAATGTCATAGTATTGCGCGGAGATACCCTGGATTTCAAACCATACGGTTTTAAAACTTCATTTACAACTTCTTCAAGATTTTTGTTTAAAAATGCCTTATTTGTAGGTTTCCGGTTCATGGCAATCTCGGCGCTTCCGCCGGATATTATGATTTGGTTATAGTCCGACATTTCACTTTTTGCACCCTGAACTTCCGTGACATAACCCTTAAAAAGAATACCATCCCTTTCATGATCTTTTATTTTAATACGGGTTAGTATTACGATGGAGCCCCCGAGTAAATTCCTGGAATTTTGAATGATAAAATCATCCGGTTTTTCCAGAGCGTCGTACCGGCAAGTAATTTCGAAACGATCAATGCCGTACAGATTCTGATTAATTGAAATCCGTTGGAAACTTTTTAGGTCCTTTCCGTTGATCTGAACACTGATTTTTGACAGTAAAGGCATGATCAGAAATTAAGTTCAATCTTCAGTCCCCCACACCATCTCATGCGATATTCCGGCAACAGTTAATTTACGAACCGAAATGCTGAGATTAATAATACTATCGGATTTATCTGTAAAAGATTCGTGATAACTGACAAGAACCCCATCTTCAAATTCAATTGATTTATGTGGCCCTGAAACGACCACGCCAGATAATGAAATTCTGCCATCCTTGCGAACATCGTTGGCTACCATCCAATGCACGATATCTGCGTCTCCTGTATCCTGAACGGTAAGATTAATCAGTCCCGGCCTTACCTCTGAAACAACTTCCCCTTTGGCATCAATATCCTGTGAAAAACTGAGACTGTAAGATAATATCTTCAATCCTTTCGTTTCGGACCTGAATCCCTTAATATGTAATCTTGCCGTACAAGACATTTTTGAGTCTTGAAATTCGTTTCATCCGATGCCGCCGGAATAATCATCATACAAAATTTTTCGACAGGATTTCCGGCAATGTCATTCGTTTTTTTTATCCAATCATACCGGCAATTACTCCGGCCATTCATTGTCGTGTTCTCCGTTGCCCATTTTAATGTTTTTCGCCGAGAGGGAAAAAGATTGGATCATAGCGCCGTTACCGGCATTGTCAAATGCTTCTTCATAATCAATCAAATAAGCTTCCGAGATTTCCAGTTCTTTCATTTTGGAATCTTCATCCCGCTTATTGAAGGTAACTTTTGCGTCTTTTCGCATGTAGCTGTCGCACATCCATTCGAAGAGTGAAGTGTCATCTGTAGACTCTACAACAAGGTTTACAACGCCGCCACGGGCTATTGATGACGGTCTGCCTGTTTCGTCAATGTCCTGGTGCAGGCTATAACTGCAATTTAGTACACGGTATTGCGTACCGTCAATGTCTAATGTGGCTTTGAATGACATGATTTTTGATTTTTAGTTAAATAATAAGTCAACTAATTCAGATTACAGAATTTAAATAATCGGAAGGAGCATCTAATTCTTTTCAAAGGGATAAAATCCCATCCTGAAAGAGCAGCGTTAGCTTTGTTCGTATTCCGTATCCCATTCATTCCCATCATCCCCTTTCTGACCATCCATTTTAATCATAAAGCTCTTGGCCGGGAAGTAAGGAGTCATATGGATATCCAGGTAAATTCGATCTTTCTGGATCCGGTCCTGTTCAAAACGTTTTATGGAGAATTTTTCTATTAATTTACCGGGTCCTGTGATACTGTCTAAAAATCTCAGTATTTGTCCCTGAATATCTTTTTTAGTTTTTGCATTAAAGTTTTCGAAAGCTCTCCGGTTAAGAAAATCCATCAGGACTTTTGTCACGTAATCAAAAACTCTTACTACTGAATAAGTTTGAAGTCCCAGATTGTCGCCGTTAAATAAAGTTTTAGCCGAAAATGCCATAACTTTCCCGTATTCGTTCACCATAGGAATTAATCCCAATTTTTCGAGGTTGGCAATTTCACTTTTCTTTAAATCGAACCGTACGCCGTCGACTTCGCTTAAGCTTCCATGTTTTTTCCCCGCGGCAACCTGCGACATCAGGGTTTTATAAATGGTTCCAGCCAAAGCCCCTGACGGAGGCACATATAATACATCTTCCTCTCCAACTTCTTTGTAACGGTCGCGGCCAACCAGGTAGTTACAGGTCATTATGGCGTTTGATTTAAACATATCACCGGCAGTCAGATTTGCCATTTCGAACATTTCCATTGTATCATCAGGGGTATCCAGGTGTTCAAAGTCTGTAACCAGCATCACTTTATTTTCGTGGGCAATTTTTGCCCATTTTTCAACCACCTTGTTCGATCCCAGGTAACCGGGAACAACCAGGATGCTGTAATTGTCCCGTAAATCAAGTCTGTCATAATTCTGAACCAATTCCTGTTGCACGGCATCAATAAACCGGGTATCATCAAGGTTTTTTAATTGTTCCGGTTCAGCATTTAAAAAACTAACATTCTTAATCTTATCATTTTCCGTATTCTTAAAGAAAAGTGCAACAGAGCGGTAGGATCTTTCCAAATCACGAGTTCGTTGCACGGCCATACCAAGGTTTTTTGTCAGAGCATTTTCAGCTATTCGGCCCCCTTGTTCGCATGTTTGTACTATATCTGCAATTTCTTCAGACGAAGATAATACGGCGGCCCAAAGTTCCAAAGTCCGCTTTAAAGACTCCCTTTCACCTGCCTTGGTGGATTCGGTCAAAAAGATTTTCTTACGGGCTTTTCGTTCCGGATTAAGATTTTGAACCCCATCAATGGCCACTTCCAATAGATCAAATTCGCCAAATTGAGCTAATTGTCCCATACTCTGATCCAGAAGTTCCTTCGGGTTTTGAACTTCTTTTGTTTTTTCAAGAACTTTTTCTTTAAACTGTTCTATATTTTGTTCCTGTGCCATTTTGTATCATTTAAGTTTAACCAAAAATTCATGCTTCTTCTATCTCTTTTATCAAGGCATAAACAGCATTTAGCATCGCTTCTTTAGATTCCTTTGTTTCAAGTGCACGACGCAAAATTTTATTACTTTTTAGCTGCTTTACAATTTTTAAATATTGCTCTTTCTGATTCGTTAAGTCCTTTAAGAAAGCGCTTTGTGCTGTAATGCCTTTAACCCCAAAATCGGCGAGGGTTTTAAAAGATAGTTTTTCCTTCTTTTCTGCACCTTCCAAATCTTCAAATTCCACTTCAACTGTTGGAACAAAATGCTCAAATACATGGGTGATGGAAGTCAAGCCTTTTACAATCTCGGGTTTGCTGGGCGCTTCATCGGTTAATTTTTCGATCATCAAGGTTCGGTTTTGCGGGATTTCACCGATGGCTTCACTGGCATCGCCTTTCACTTCAGTTCCGCCTATTCCATATTCTTGCATATCGTAATTTTTAGGTTTTTATTTTCTTCTTACGTTTTTTCAACAAATTGGTTTATATCCCAGGTTATTTCTTCATTTTCATCCAACGAAAGCCGGACAACAGATCCCTTTGTAATTCTATCAGCAATTATCATTTGCGAGAGCGGACGTCTCAGTTTGTTTCGAATGACACCAACAATGGGGCGTGCTCCGTATTTAGGAGTATATCCTGATAGTGCCAACTTTTCTTTTGCAGCATCTTCGATCTCGAGTGCGATTCCCTTTTCATCCAAAAGTCTGAGTAAACCTTTCAGGTGGATGTCAAAAATCCTGACAACATTCTGTTCACTAATTGGCGCAAAAGGAACGATTTCGGTAAGCCGGCCCAAAAATTCTGGTCTGAAATAGTTGCTCATAATGTCCATCAAGTCGTTTGATGCCGGAATTTCTCCTTTTTTAAATGATTCAACAATAAAGTCACTGCCAATATTGGATGTAAAAAGTATAAGCGCATTGGAAAAATCACCTTCTTTTCCAAGACGGTCGTGTAACTTTCCTTCGTCCAGTATTTGCAGAAAAATATCGAAAACTGAAGAATGAGCTTTTTCAATCTCATCGAATAAAACAATGGAATAAGGTTTTTGCCTTATTTTATTTACAAGCAGTCCTCCTTCTTCGTATCCCACATATCCGGGAGGAGCGCCATAAAGCAGCGCTGCCGAATGTTCTTCCTTAAATTCGGACATATCGAATCGGATAAGAAAGGATTCATCCTGGAAAAGAAATTCAGCGAGCGTTTTTGCAAGTTCAGTTTTGCCAGTGCCGGTTGGACCTAAAAAGAAAAATGATCCCATGGGTTGTCCCGCTTTTGTTAAACCTGAACGTGACTCGAGAATAGCTTCCGCTATACTTTTAAGAGCATGATCCTGTCCAATCACCCTTTTTCGAAGATGATCTTCAATGGACATTAACCTTTCTCTTTCGCGAGATTGTATTTTGCCTAAAGGTATTCCAGTCCGGCCTGAAACAATCGCACCAATATCCGACTTTGTTATCGTTTTAACTTTTTCTTTGGCGATTTCTTCCAAATTGAAAAGAATTTTTTGACAATAATCATAGAGCTCTTTTCCAGAGTTGAATTGTTGTCCGTTTTCTTGCTCATCAAGTTTGGAAAAAAGGATGGGTGAAATCTGATTTTTTAAATCAGATTTGAACCACAGTAATTCAGCAAAATTATCACTCCCTGTGTTATAAATATCTTCAAGTTCCTGTTGTAGGCTTATTATTTTTGCCGATGAAATATCAGTCATTAATCGTACACCAGCCAATGTATGGTCTATCAGGTTGATTGCCGATTCGGGTAATGCACGCTCTTTCAAAAAACGCTTCGATAGCCGTACAGCCTCGTCGATTATATCCTCATTTACCTTTAACCCATGATGTTCTTCATATTTCGGAATTATTTTTTTTAGCATTCTCAAAGCCGTTTGTTCGTCAGGCTCATCGATTTTCACCAACTCGAACTGCCTGCTAAATGCTTCATCCGGTTCTATAAACCTTGTGTAATTGTCAATTGAAGTTGTTCCAATTATGGTCAGGTTTCCGCGAGACAATTCTGGTTTTAAAAAGTTTACTGCCCCTGCTGTCCCTGCTTGTTTGTCGAGCAACATGTGAAGCTCATCGATAAAAAGAATTGCTTTTTCAAATTGCTGAATTTCAGAAATAATATTTTTCAAACGGTCTTCCACCTCACCTTTATATGATGCTCCGGCAATTAATGCTCCATAGTCAAGTTCAAAAATAACTACCTCCGTTAAACCTGAAGGAACTTTCGCATCAACAACATATTGAGTAAAACCATCAACCAAAGCCGTTTTCCCTACTCCCGTATCTCCGATAATTAGAACATTTGCTTTATTTCGTCTTCCCAATATTTCCGCTATTTCTCTGATTACATTGTCACGGCTGATAACAGGATCAAGTTTTCCAAGTCTTGCTTCTTCGCATTTATCTCTACAGTATTTAAGCAATGCTTTTTGTGACAGTTGAGGCTTTTTATCCTTTTGAGAAAGGGATAGAGGGGAAACTGCCTGTTCCAATTCACTATTTTTTATTAAATAATCGATGATTTGTTTTTGTGTTAATGTAAACGTTTTAAGCTGTTCGTAATTGAACCCGACTCCAGGCGTACTGAGTGCTGCGAGTACTGAAACCGGATCTGTTTCATCTTTTGAAAGTTTCAAACGAATGTTTTCAGCTTCTCTGAAAACTGCCTGCGTTTGAATGTTGCCCGGCGGATTTTCCGGAATGTGTCCTGATTTTGGGCAGGATTCAATTCTAACATCAGCCCACTCTTCCAGATAGTAGAGATCCTGCTCTAAAGAAAGAAGCAATTCTGTCAATCCAATGTCCTTATGTAGTAATGCTTTTAAAAGATGAGCCGGTGAAAATTCTGAATTTGAAAATTCTTTAGCCAGGGATTGTGCAATATTTATTGCCCGTTTAAGCTGATCGGTATAATTCATTTTTGTGAATTTAAATTTCGGATTAAATCACAAAATACTTCCTACTAAATTTACTAATAATTAATGCATTGTGCAATATTTTTTGGGAGGATTAAAGGGGCAATTTGCTCCCGAATTATCAGGGTAATATGAAATATTCAAGATTTCAGGTGTTAGTAACATTGTCCTGCAAACTATTATTGGGAAAATCTAACGGTCTAGCTTTGTCAGTATTTCAGCGGCCATTTAAGGATTATATATATTCATTCTGAATTGGCTCTTCCCTTTTAAATTTTTCAATTGGTGTAGCAGCCTCTATTTCGTATTGGCTTGAAAGGGAATCATAGGCAAAGTACGTTATAAAAGAAAAATTTCTAATTCAGAGTTATTGCATTCATTTTAATTTATCTCTTTCATTATTAAGTCAATGATATGAAAGCAACTTATAATCTGCTTTTATAGTTTTACTTTCAAGACATAAAAAAGGTGCTGGAATAAATTTTTAGATTTCCTGTTTGGTTCGTCTCTTTTCTCTTTTTTCCGGTTAAACCATAGTTATTACAGATAAAACTGGTACAAACTATTTTGAACTTATCGAACAAAACCAGGAGGCAACCGTGTATTCAGCTATCGTCTATTCCAAAGCACTGAAACGGGATATCCGGTTGGTACATGTCACCTATACAAACGACAAAGGGAAATTAACCCGTAAACTTTACTTCTGCACCGACACCCAAATGGATGCACTTGAAATCCTGGATTGTTACCAAAGCAGGTTTCAGATTGAGTTTCTTTATCGCGACGCAAAACAATACACCGGTTTGAACGATTCGCAGGCACGTAGTGAAAATAAGCTGAACTTTCATTTCAATGCTGCCCTTACTACAATCAATATTGCCAAAGTGGAACATTGGTTGAGCCAACCAAAAGAGGTACGTAAATCATTTTCAATGGCTGATATTAAAACTATGGACCACAACAGGTTACTATTACAACGATTTATTGACGTGTTCGGTGTTAATGCATACTCTGCTAAAAATCGAAACCTTGTCAATGAACTCATATATTATGGCACTATTGCCGCTTAATTATTTAACGAAGTATTGTGGTTATAAAAAAAGAAAAAAACCAGACAGTGAATTCGTTGTAACTACCTGGCTTTCAATTGTCGGGGTAGCAGGATTCGAACCTGCGAACCTCCCGCCTGTGGCGGGATGCGCTGGCGGGAGAGCGCTATACCCAATATCTTATGTTGCACTTCTGTTGTATCCGTTAAAATAAAAAAAGGAGCCAGATTTTCATCTAACTCCTTCATTTTTAATTGTCGGGGTAGCAGGATTCGAACCTGCGATCCTCCCGCCTGTGGCGGGATGCGCTGGCGGGAGAGCGCTATACCCAATATCTTATGTTGCACTTCTGTTGTATCCGTTAAAATAAAAAAGGAGCCAGATTTTTATCTAACTCCTTCATTTTTAACTGTCGGGGTAGCAGGATTCGAACCTGCGACCCCCTGCTCCCAAAGCAGGTGCGCTAACCGGACTGCGCTATACCCCGAAATTTTTTTCTGGCAAACCATAAAAAGCGGTGAGGGCGGGATTCGAACCCGCGGTACAGTGTTACCCGTACGCTGGTTTAGCAAACCAGTGGTTTCAGCCACTCACCCACCTCACCTTTTAAGTTTTATGGAAAAGTCACTGAAGTCATTTCATTCCTGAAAGCTCCGTTACTTCACGCTTACACTTTGTTAAAGAACACCGGATTACCCGGTTTTTTTGTGCGTGCAAATGTATCAATTGTTTTGACATTCGCAAAATCTTTCACTAAAATTTCAGGTTTCGTTGGGAACATGAACCGCATTTTTATTGCTTTCAAAAAAGAGAAATAAAATTCAAGTTTCCATTTTGGCTAATTTCATATCTTAGCCAAAATAAGTTCCATCAAAATTCTTATTCATATTTTAAACCGATGACAGCTGTTCATCCACAACCGGGCTGGCACATTTTAAATGTTACCGAACAGCCGGGAAAAAGCCTGAGCTGACGGTTTTTTGTGGCCGGGAACAACAGGGAAAAATAGAATTAGTATTTCAAAAATTGTTAAACGATCGCTTTTGAATCGATTCATAACCCACCTCAAACAATTCTTTGGCATGGCCGCGGCCAAAAATATCGTATTTGTTGATTCCCTCGGGTTCGATATAAACCGATGCATATTTATTTACCTCATTTTTATTCGCGTTCACATTCATATAAAAAGTGCGTGAAACAATTTGGATCATATTTTTAAGTTTCTCCTGGGGATTGATCGGTGTTATGTTAACGGCAATAATTTTTTCGCAATCGTTTTTAATTGGTTCGATGGGAATATTATCGAGAATTCCGCCGTCGGCATACAAAACACCATCAATTTCCACAGGGGAAAATAAAACAGGCACGGAAGAGGAAGCCAGCACCCACTGGCTCAGCGGTCCGTGAGTTTTGTATTCTACTGTCCCCTTGTTCAGGTTCGAAACGCCAATAAAAAACGGGATTTTGAGGTCCTCAATGTTTTTTAGTTCAATTTCTTTGTCAATTATCTCTTTCAAACCGTTCAGTTTGAAAAAACCGTTGACAGGGATTTGTGTTTTTGTGTACCTGAGGAACCAGCCTTTATTGAAAATTTCCATTGTTTCTTCCGGTGATTTGCCCGCTGCAACAAAAGCGCCGGCAATTGCCCCGGCACTCACGCCGGAAATTACGTCGGGCCTGATTCCATGTTCATTGAGCGCTGCGACAACTCCCAGATGCGCAAAACCACGGGTTCCGCCGCCACTTAAAACCAAACCGGTTTTGTATTTTTTCATTACGAATTGATTTTTTGACAAAGATAGCGTGTTGCTTTATATCATTCCAATGTAAACCAGCTTTTTACCAGTCCGGCATCGCTGACGTCATTCATGTGCCAGAAGATATTTTTCCGGTTGTCATACAAATACTGCTTTTTGTATTCACTGATATTTTCAACAATATCCTGAAGGGCAGTTATCGTTAATTCAACTTCGGCATTGGTCATTGTAGGGTGGAGTGACCAACGCACCCAGCCGGGTTTTTCAGAAAGGTCGCCGTGATTTATTTTGTCTGTTATTTCTTTTGACTGTTCGTAGGTTACTTCCAGCAAAAAATGCCCGTAAGTTCCGGCACAGGCGCAACCGCCGCGTGTTTGAATGCCATATTTGTCATTCAGGATCTGAACAACCAGGTTGTAATGAATGCCTTCAATATAAAATGAAATGATACCCAGCCGATCGCGCATGTTGTCGGCCAGAATTTTCAGCCCTTTGATTTTGTCAAGGCCGTTAAAAGCCTGTTTCAGCAGTTCAACTTCGCGTGCTTTAATGTTTTCGGTGTTCATTTGCTGTTTCAGTTCGATGGCCAGCGCTGCCCTTATCGATTGCAAAAATCCCGGAGTTCCGCCATCTTCACGTGTTTCAATATCATCAACGTATTTATATTTTCCCCAGCGGTTGGTCCAGTCGACGGTTCCGCCGCCGGGATTATCGGGCACCTCGTTTTTGTACATCGATGCATCAAAAATCAAAACTCCGCTCGAGCCAGGACCGCCCAGAAATTTATGCGGGGAAAACATTACCGCATCCAGTTTTTCCATCGGATCTTCCGGGTGCATGTCAATATCTTCATAAGGCGCTGATGCTGCAAAATCAATAAAACACACACCACCAAATTCGTGCATAATGCGCGCCAGTTTCTTATAAGGCGTCCGCACTCCTGTAACGTTCGAACAGGCAGTAAATGAACCAATTTTAAACGGGCGATCTTTATATTCTTCCAGTGCTTTTCGCAGGTTTTCAGGATCAACCAGAAGGTTTTCATCCGGCTCTATCACCACCACATCGGCATTGGTTTCATACCACGAAGTTTGATTTGAATGATGTTCCATATGGGTAATGAAAACAACCGGTCGTTCTCGTTCGGCCAGACATTTCTTGTGCGACAATTTGCCACAGTATTTCAATCCGAGAATCCGTTGAAATTTATTGATTACGGCTGTCATCCCAAACCCGGCGGTAATAATAATATCATTCGGCCCGGAATGTACGTGCTTTTTAATAATCTCATGCGATTTGTGGTATGCATACGTCATGCGAGTGCCGGTTTCGCTGGTTTCAGTGTGGGTGTTTCCAACGAACGGGCCGAAAACTTTGGTAATTTTATCTTCAATGGGTTGGTATAATCTCCCGCTGGCAATCCAATCGGCATAAACAATTTTTTTATTTCCGAAGGGGGTTTCAAACTCCTGATCAATTCCGACAATATTCTGCCTGAATTTTTTGAAATGATTATCCGGCATTATCAATTTGGTTTTTTTAAACTTACTGTATGAAGTCTCCCGCAGATTCCGCAGACAAGCGCTTGATTATGAGAACATTTCTGCGAGAATCAGCGGGAAATTTCCAATTTTGGCGCGAAAGTGGCAATTCATTTTGCTTCGTCTTCTCAACCACAAATTAAATGACTTTAGGCCAAAAAACTGCAGTTTAAATATCATAAAATTTCAAAATAGGTTTGCTGGGAGGTTTTTAAGGAAAATATTTATAGATATCTTTCCGGTGGAGAAAGCGTTTAAAAACAATTGAACCTTCATCAACAGTGAATCCAATTCTAAAATTTCCAATTCTTATTCGATAGTCGTTTTCATCGGACTTTAGTCTTTTAACATTTTGAATTCCGGAAAGGGATTCTGCATTTTGGAATTTAGAAATGACCTCGTTGATTTTGCTTTTATACAGAGGGTACTTTTTTGCGTCTTTGATAAATTGTTTTGTGAAGGAAATTTTCATCCGTTGAGCCAATTCTCAAAATCATTTAGGTCAGCTTCTTCTGCGATACTTTGATCCCCATCTTGCATGGCTCTGTATATAGCAACATCTTCCTTCTCATCATCAAGAATAAAATGTTTTATGTTCAGTTTTTCTGCCATATCTGTGAAAATCTTCAACTGCCTCTTATTTAGTTTTAAAACCAGTTCCATTTTATTAATTTAAATCATTCAAAATTAGAATAAAAACGTCAGATTAAAAAATTGGGCAATATTCAGATGAAGTTTTGCCTGAATTTTTGAAATGATTTTCCGGCATAACTCACTGTATGAAGTCTCCCGCAGATTGCGCAGATAAACGCTGATTATAAGACTGTCTGCGAAAATCAGCGAAATCCCAGCCTGCGTCTGGCAGGAGTCGGGAGGTTTTTTTTCCAATAATAATCTGTATGATATCATGAACTGATTCAATTGATCAAACTAACTGTCTATTTATAAATATTCTGACGGTGCCCGATTTTTATAATCTCGATTAAAAGTACTTCTTTCTCCACGCGATATATAATCCTGTAATTTTGAAAACGAAGCCGGTATATGTTTTCAAATCCTTTCATTTTCCGTGTGTTTTGAAGGAACGGATTTGCAGCTAAATCCTCAATCAAATGAATTATTTTGAAACCGATTTGCTTAGGTAGCTTTAGCAATTGTTTTTCTGCAGTTTTTCGAAAAACGATGTTATACTTCTTTTCCATGAAGCTTCTCAAATTTTGCGACTACCTCATCGAAAGAAACTGTCTCCTTCTGCTCCGAATTCAAAATGTCTGTCCGATCTTCTATATATTCCAGGTAATCCTGAATGAAATTTTTATGATCATTCAGATCAATTTGAACCGCAATTCGTTTGCCCTTTTCATCAGTTAAATATTTTATTCCTTTCATTTTACGCTGTTTCAAATTATCCTCAAATTTACTTAAAAAGTTCCAATATGAAGACTTCGAATTTTCATTGACTTGAAACCTGCGTTTCTGCCAATTCGTCATAAAAAACCGTTGGCATGTTGTTTGAGTTTTGGCGGACGTTAAACCGAAAATGTATAATTAAAAAACATATGGATATGCAAACAGGTAAAATTGGTGTAACGAGTGAGAACCTTTTCCCGATCATAAAAAAGTTTCTTTATTCCGACCATGATATCTTTCTCAGGGAAATTGTTTCGAATGCAGTAGATGCAAGCCAAAAGCTGAAAACGCTTGCTTTTAAAGAAGAATTCAAAGGCGATATTACCAACCTGAAAGTGCAGGTTAAACTCGACAAAAAAGCAAAAACCATCACTGTTTCCGATAATGGAATCGGGATGACTGCCGAAGAAATCGAACGGTATATAAATGAAATTGCTTTTTCAGGTGCAAACGACTTTCTTGAAAAATATAAAAACGATGCCAACGCCATAATCGGGCATTTCGGCCTTGGCTTTTACAGTTCGTTTATGGTTTCCGAAGAGGTTGATATTATTACCAAATCGTATAAAGAAGGTGCGCAACCAGTAAAGTGGACTTGTAACGGAACGCCTGAGTTTACCATCGAAGATGTGGAAAAAGAAGAGGTGGGTACCGATATTGTGATGCACATCAACAAAGATTCCGAAGAGTTTCTGGATGAACATAAAATCGAGGAAATCCTTGAACGTTACTGCAAATTCCTTCCGGTTCCGGTTGTTTTTGGGAAGAAAAAAGAATGGAAAGAAGGCAAGCAGGTGGAAACACAGGAAGATAACCAGATTAACGATACCGAGCCTGCATGGACAAAAATGCCGGCCGATTTGAAAGACGAGGATTACAACAGATTCTATCATCGTTTGTACCCGATGGCCGACGATCCGCTGTTCAACATTCACCTGAATGTGGATTATCCGTTCAACCTGACAGGGATTCTCTATTTCCCGAAAATCAAAAACAATTTCGAAGTTCAGAAAAATAAAATCCAGTTGTACAGCAACCAGGTTTTTGTGACCGATTCGGTGGAAGGAATTGTGCCTGAATTTTTAACGCTGCTGCACGGCGTTCTCGATTCGCCTGATATTCCGCTGAACGTATCGCGCTCGTACCTGCAAAGCGATTCCAACGTAAAGAAAATCAGCAGCCATATCACCAAAAAAGTGGCCGATCGGCTGAGTGAGATTTTCAAGGAAAACCGCGAAGATTTCGAGAAAAAGTGGGACGACCTGAAAATTTTCATCGAATATGGAATGCTTACGGAAGATAAATTCAACGACCGGGCTATGAAATTTTTCCTGTTCAAAAATACCGAAGGAAAATATTTCACTTTCGAAGAATATGAAAAACTGATTAAGGAAAGCCAGACCGACAAGGACAAAAATCTGGTTTACCTGTACACCACCAATGCCGAAGAACAATACACATTTGTTGAACAAGCAAAAAGCAAAGGCTACGATGTGCTGGTGATGGAAGATGTGCTGGTTCCGCACCTGATCAACAAATTCGAACAGAAATATAATGACAAACGCTTTGTACGGGTTGATTCTGACGTGGTTGAAAACCTCATTAAGAAAGACGATTCGGAAAAAGAGGAGCTGAGCTGGGAACAAAAACAGGAACTTTCGCCGGTATTTCAGGCGGTTTGTCCTGAAAATTCGAAATATTCATTCATCGTCGATTTTAAAGATTTAGGCGAAAACGGAAATCCGATTGTGATTACCCAAAACGAGTTCATGCGCCGGATGAAAGACATGAGCCAGGCGCAGGGCGGGATGAATTTCTACGGCGAAATGCCCGACAACATGAACCTGATGGTAAATACCGGCCATCCGCTGGTGAAAAAAGTGCTGGAAGCAAAAGATAAAAAGCTAGGTGATAAACTGGAGAAATTCAACGCCGATATTAACGCGCAGAAAGAGGAAGTAAGCAAGCTTGAAAAAGCCAAAGAAGGCAAAAAAGAAGAGGAAATTCCACAGGCCGACAAGGAAAAACTGGAAGAACTCAATAAGAAGCTGGCTGAACTGGAAGAAACAAAACGCAACCAGCTGACCGACTTCGGCAAGAAAAACAAGCTTGCCAAACAACTGGTTGATTTGGCGCTGCTTGCCAACGGATTGTTGAAAGGGGCAGATTTGGACAAATTTGTAAAACGAAGTGTAGAGTTGATTAAATAACAGACTCTCCCGGGAGAAAGATAAAACGTCATCTGTTGCATTTCAGGTGGCGTTTTTTCATGGTCGATCCTATTCAAAAATCACGATCAGGCAAGGTAAAATAAAATGTACTTCCCTTTTCCGGTTTACTTTCCACCCACATTTTTTTGTCATGAAAATCAATGAATTCCTTGCAGAGCAACAAGCCTAAACCGGTTCCGCTTTCATTTTTAGTGCCTGGTGTTGTATGGCTGCGGTCAATGCGAAACAAGTTTTTTAGTACGTCTTTTTCCATCCCAATTCCGTTATCGGTTACCGCAACTTCGGTTTCTCCATTTATCTTTTGTGCGGCAACAGTAATTTTACCGCCTTTACCAGTGAATTTAATTCCATTGGAAACCAGGTTTCGTAAAATGGTTTTTACCATGTTTTTATCAGCCCATACCACAAAATTTTCAGGTATTTCCTTTTTTATGTTGATTGATTTTTGTTGAGCTGAATCACTCAGCAAACTGGTAACTGTATCAATCGTTTCTGACAAATTAAAAAAATCAGGATTAAACTTAATCTTCCCCGTTTGTGCCCTCGACCATTCCAAAAGGTTGGTTAACAAATCAAGGGCGTGTTGTGAGGAAGTTTGTATCAGCGACGCATATTCTTCAATCTCGGTGTAATTCTCATTCCTGATTTCCTCAATGAGCATTTCGCAGAGGCCCAGAATACTGTTGAAAGGTGTTTTCAAATCGTGTGCAATGATGGAGAAAAACCGGTCTTTCGTGGCATTCAATTCCGACAGCCGGGCTTCGCTCTTTTTTAGCGCCTCCTCTGCCTTTTTCCGGTCGGTGACGTCACGCACATTTAAAATTACCGACCGGATATTTGGATTGCCGAGTTGATTGTTTCCGTAAGCCTCCAGGTAAACCCAGCCGCCATTTTTGTGCCGGTGGCGGTATTGTGTCCCTCCATGTGCTGTTTTGTTCAATATTTCGCGAAACCCTTCCAGTGTTTTTGCCTGATCATCCGGATGGATCATCCGCTCAATTACGGGAATTCCGGTTAATTCCTCCGGTTTGTAACCAAGAATTTTTTCACAGGATTCACTCACATAACGCTGAATTCCCTTTTCGTCAATTAAAACCGTTATATCGAAGGAGTTTCGGAGCATTTGCCTAAACTTTTCATCCCTCATATCCTGGAGTTCCTCCAATTGTTTTTCCGGTTTCTGGTTTGTAGGTTTTTTATCCACGATCTTGTGTTTATTCAATTTTTCAAAAATAATCGTTTTGTTATAAAACGGAACAAGTTATTGGAAAATGTGAATTTTGAATAAAAGATGGTATTGATAATCAACTGCCTGGAATCAAAATAATTTCAGGAACAATTTAAAATTGAGTCTGCTCCGAAAAGTCTGGGTTCATTGATTTTCAACTTCTTTACCCCTGACCCCTAAAGAAAGGGGATTTAGGGGTTCTTGACTTTTCGGAGTGGACTCAAAATTGATTTTTCCGGAAGTAATTTTTTCAACTCCAGATGCCTGTCACAGGTTGACCGCAAAATTCGCATTTTCCGGAAATAACATGGTTTTGAAGTATCTGGTAGCCCCGCCGTTCAACCACCATTTTATCGCAATGCGCACAAAATGTATTTTCGGCGCCAAGACCGGGCACATTTCCGATGTAAACATGTTTCAGCCCTTCGCCAACTGCAATTTCACGGGCGCTTTTCAAAATATTTACAGGTGTAGGCGGCAACTGGGTAAGTTTATACTGCGGATAAAAACGGCTGAAATGAAGCGGTGTTTCTTCAAAACCATTTTGGGCCAGCCAGCCACACATTTTTTTAATCATTTCCAAATCGTCGGTCCACGAGGGCACAACAAGGTTGGTGATTTCGAGCCACACACCTTCATTTTTCATTGTCGTGAGCGTGTCGAGAATGGGTTGCAGTTTGCCGGCATTCAGTTTCAGGTAAATTTCCTCGCTGAACGATTTCAGGTCAATGTTGGCTGCATCAATCACCTTACACAGTTTCAGCAATGGATCGCGGTTGATGTAACCCGCTGAAACCATCACATTTTTTATTCCCTCCTGATGAGCTAATTCAGAAGAATCGTAAGTGTATTCATAAAAAGTTATCGGTTCGGAATACGTGTAGGCAACCGACTGGCATTTGTTCGAAATGCAGCTGGCAACCACCTGATCGGGCAACAGATCGTAATTTTTTGTTTCCGTTGGGCTTTTCTGCGAAATCGTCCAGTTCTGGCAGTTCAGGCAGGCAAGGTTGCAACCCGCAGTGGCAATGGAAAATGCATTGCTTCCGGGCAAAAAATGCAGCAGTGGTTTTTTTTCAATCGGGTCGATGTGAATGGCGCACGGATTTCCATACGCAATGGAATACAGTTTATCTTTTTTAGCTAAATGATTGTGGCAATCTCCGGTTTCGCCCTCTTTAATATCGCATTCGTTGGGGCAGGTCAGGCAGCGGAGTCCCTTGGGTGTTGTGGTATAAAACATGACCTCCTTCATCCACTTTTTCCCAACTTCGTTATTCTCCAAACCGGCCGAAACAGCCGTTAAAGGATTTCCCAAACACGCTACTCCGCCTGCTCCGAAAAATGCTGTTTTCAAAAACTGTCGTTTGTCCATGATTTAAAATTTACGGTCGGTTTATTAAAATAGTACGAGACGAAAAATTAAAAGATACGCGTTTTTGCTGCTGAAAAAGCCAAAGTTCCGCTCAGCACATTTAAGCCGGCAACAATGATGCAGGTTACCATCAAACCCAATAAAGGAAGCAAGAATACTGCGGTTAAAAATGCCCCGAAAGCCGAACCCGCCAAATCGGTGCTGTAATTTATTCCGGAAGTTTCGCGGATGCCCGGCGACTGCAACTGCGAAGCCAGACAGAACTCAAATCCAATTCCGAAAGAGAGGACGAAAATCAGAATAAAAAACAGCAACTGAACTATAAAACTCCATCCGGAAACGGCATTTATTAAATGAATGAAAAGCGGCAGCAGCAATGCAAATGCGGCGATCAAAAATTGTAAAATGTAATAGAATCTGGAAAGCTGGTTTTTTTTATGATTTCTTTTTTCCGGAGATTCCTGTTTTTCCTGCAGATTTCCCTGCCTGTCCGGCAGACGGGAACTACGCTCAGTGTTACTGTCACAGTGAGCGTAGTCGAACTGTGAGTTGTTTTCACCAATTCGATAATTAAACAAACTTCCCATCGCCAAACCTCCCATAAATACCGAGAAGAAAAGCGCGGTGGCCAGATAAATACTGCCGACAAAAATCTGGTAGGCCAGCAACATGACAATTTCGAGCGAAGCTGCCGTAAAACCGCCGGTGTAAAGTCCCGCTGTAATACTGTTGGTGCCCAGAAACAGTGCTATAAACATTACGGCAGGAATCAGTGCCAGCAGGTAATAACTCGTTCCGAAATGGCTCAGCCAGTGGCCTGCCTGTTTGATAAACATGTAGGGCTGAAAATCACGGTTAATTTGGGTTTCTTCCTGCATTTGGGCCTCCAGTAGTTTGCTTCGTCCCGCCAGTAGATCATCGTCAAAATAATATTGATTGACATATTCATTTTGAATATTTTTTTGCGCAACAAGCTCCGCAATATCCGGGGAGAGGGGCGAATCAGAAGCCAGAAAATAGTTTTTTTCACCGGGCAAAATCAAGTTCATTTTTAAACCATATTCCGAGTGTTTTCCACAACGATGAATTTACATCGAGCGCATTCGACTCGGCATAATTGGCCGTAGAAGGCAAACTGGTGCAAACCACACTCTGCGGATTGCAGTGTTTTTTTACGATTTTGAAAAATTCTTTGGTGTAAAACCGGTTGTACCCCAACGTGGAAGGAGCGGGCAGGTTAAACAGGATAACATCGTAAATTTCTGAAGTCCGCTGTAAAAAGATACGGATATCCGATTTAACAATCTGCAAATTCTGAAATGTATCTTTTGTTCCGGTTATTTTTTCCCAGTATCCAAAAACTTCCGGATTGGTTTCGAGGTATGTAATTTCCGGATCACCATATTTCCGGATTTCCTGAATCATCCCGGAAATTCCTCCGGAAATGAGCAGAATTCGATGTGGATTTTTGTGCTGAACCATTGCAAAATGCACGGCTTCTTCGTTGTTCATCATATTTTCGGTGTAAAACTGAAGCTCGTTATTTTCGTAAAAATTCAGTTGATCGGCCTGCCGTGTAACGATCAGGTTTCCGTAGCGTGTGCTCTGGTTAAGAACAATTTGCTGGCTCGGGTACATCCGTTTTTTTATTAGCCGGTCGGGTTTGGACAAAAAAATGAAAACCGGGACAACCAGGCCAATCAAAATATAAACCGGTTTTTGAGATTTCTTAAAGATTAACCAGCCACCAGTCAGAAGCACAATTCCGGTAGTTAATCCAATTACCTGGATCGAATTAAAAAAACGGCCGAGAACGATGCTGAAAACAATTCCGCCCGCCAGGCTGCCCAGCGATTCCCAGGCATACGATTTTCCAATAAGGTTTTTGTTTTTCACTTCTGAAAAAAGTGTGGAAAATGTGGTGAAAAGGTAGCCCGAAAGATAACAAACGGGGAAGAGCAGCAACAAAACGCCAATGGCAGTTATTCCCAATCCGGTTATTGTTCCCGGAGGAAACAGCAGCGATTTTAATTCATAAAGCAGTCCGATTAAAATGGCAGGGAACAGGGCCAGAAAAGCGAGCATCAAAATTCCCCGGTTCAGGGTGAATTTCGCCGGAACAAATTTTTTGGCTGACCATGCGCCCCAGCCGGTCAGAAGCATCCAGCCGGCCATAACAATCCCCAGCACCAGCTCGTTTCCACCCAGTACGCTCATAAATTCCCGGATAAAAATAACCTGGTTAATGATGGCCACAATCCCAAGTAAAAACAAAAACCAGTGGAATTTTAGAAATCCGGCAGGTTGAATAATTGTCGGTTGATTTGATTTTGCGGCTTTTATCCGCCGTGAAAAATAATATTTCAGGTGCCACGATAAATGAAAAAATGAGATAAAAACCATCCCGATTCCAAAAGCGACATGCCATTTCAGATAATTTTCGTAATTCGGGATTTGTAGTTTGTAGTTGATTTTTATGACGCTGAAAATACCCGGCAGGCCGGCAGCAAGAAATGTAACCAGCAACAGAATATTCCAGAATTTCCGGTGAAGGTTTTTGGGGAACAGTTCCCATTTCGAAAACAGCCAGGTGATAAAATAGGCTGAAAGGATGATTAGAGAAACCGGTATGAGCGGGTAAGCTGTATTCATTGGGTCGTCAGCTTCAGTTCCTTTTCGTTAAAAATCAGCGCTTTGTAAGTGTACAATTCAGCATCTTTCCAGCCATCCCACCCGATGTGCGCTTTATCGCGGGCGCAATGTCCCAGGAACTCTTCCAGGTTCCAGCCGGTTTCCTCTGCTACCTGTGGCAGGAAAGTCCCGCTGCGGTTGCCTTTCACCATGTAAATTCCTTCTTTTCCAAGCTCAAATTCTTCAATGCTGCCGATCTTTTTTAGTGGTGTTAAAACCGAAACTTCAATCTCGATGAAAGGCAATTCATGTTTCTGAACCTGCGAGAAACGATTGTCCTGGAAAGCCGCTGCAACTGCCATTTGTTCCACCACTTTGTAAAGCGGATCGGTGGCCATGAAACGACCAATGCAACCGCGGAGGTCACCGTTTTTATAAAGTGTAACAAAAGCGCCGCACGGGGTTTTTAACACCTCCGAAAGTTGTGAATTTTCAACTGCTGGAATGTCGTTGTTTTGCATCCGGGTTTCGATGGAAAGCCGGGCCAGCTTCAGCAACTGGATTTTATCGGGTTCCGACAACGAAAAGCCGGCAGAAGAAGTTTCCTGGTTGCGGTAAAACACAAACGAATGGTAGCCAACCACCTGGTTTTTTTCGCCGTACGGTGTGTCGCCCGAATTTATGTATTTGATGTGCTCTGCTTTTATTCCCGGTGTTTCCGATGTCAGGTCAAGCAGTGTGAGAATCGAGCTCCAGCCACAACTGCTGGTTACCAGTCCCCGGATATTTTTAGATGAATTTTTTTGCAGGGCATCAACAAATGCCGACGGCGAATTCCGGGAAATCGCATCGCCGGTTTGTTTGTCTGCCTCCAGCGCCCCGGAGTAATCGGGATAATGCGAAAAATCGCTGCTGATAATAAACAGGTTGTCTTGGTTGAAATACGGCTTAAGCGTTTCTGCAATTTTATTACAGGTGGCTGCCGATTGCGTTCCAATAACAATCGGAACGATTTTAAAAGGTTTCTTCATTCTGTACTGAAGAAACGGCAACTGCACCTCGATGCTGTGCTCGCGGCTGTGCGCCCCGGGAGAAAATGTAAACAGCTTATTTTCGTTTATCAGTTTTTTAGCCAGTTCAGTATCAACTTCCACCATTCCCAGCGGAGTTTGGTAACTTCCTTTGCTGTAAACCGAAGCTCCGTTTAGAAGTTGGTGGTGGCTCGTTCCCAAAATAAAAATCCGCGAATATTCATGGTCGGGAGGCAATTTTGCATAAGCCGATGCAGCCACTTCGCCGGAGAAAACATAACCCGCGTGCGGAACAATAACAGCGGCAATATTATCCGCCGTTTCTTCATTTTTTACCGAAATAAAAAAAGTGGTAAGTTGTTTTCGCAACTGCCCGGCATCAGCGGGATAAAACGAACCGGCAACCGAAGGCGGACGAACGGATGTTTCCTCCTTTCCCTGTCCGCTACAGGCGAGGCCGGACAACAAAAAAATAAAAATAAACCAACGGAAAATCACCAACTTTTTCATGGCAGGTTAAATTGATTTTTGTCTTATAAAATTACCAATAAATGGCTAATTATACTTTGACACTTTCGAAAAATCAACCTGATTTTACCCTAAAATCCCTAAAAGGATCAGGATGATTTTTCTCTTTTCTTCCTTTAGGGCCGAGGTAAAAAGGAGAAAAATCTAATTTTAAACCAATCTGTCAAAGTAGAACTAATTTTCAAGTCAGGCTGACTAAATTGAATTATACTTTACCAACTGAGCAACCGCGGCAATATTTCCTTTGACAATCGTTTTTTTTTGAGAAAATGGCTGTTTTATTCGCTGACAAAATCCTGCAAATAGATAAAACGTCCGGTTAATTTTCCGTTTTTGGTAATTGATGCACGCTCGATAACACCTTCTTTATCATCGCCGAACAGCGCCGGGAATACTCTATCGATGAGGTTACGGCCGAAATCTTCTGATGCATCGCGGGGCAATTCGCAGGGCAGGTTGTCAACTGCTTGCACAGTAACATTTTTTTCACTGGAAAAAGGCAGTTCAACCTGTTCGGTAAACGGGTTGTAATCGTAAAACGGATCGGCAATGGTTGCGGCTTTTTTTGTAGACGGGATTGAACCTTCAATATCACAGGTAATATCTGAAATGACGCTGATTCGGAACGCATCATTTTTCATTTCTCCGGAAGTGAATAAAACGGGGGCTTTTGGGTCCCAGTAGGCTGCGGCAATCAATAAATCGGTAGTTCGCGCAAACGGAAGAAATGCGTTCTCATATTGTTCGGGATGATTGAAAAAATGGAGCAAATCAAAAGCGCTCCCGTCTTTTCTTTTTACATAATTTTGGGGGCGCAGTTGCGAAAAAACAGGTTGGCCCGGAATTTCATTTTTTAAATATTCGTATGGCGAAAGGTTTTTGATTTTCAGGTATTCCAAAATTTCAATCACCCCGCCGGCAACCCGGCCGTCGCCGGTAACTGCAATTTTTACCGGCGGCAATTTAGTATCATTAAGCTGTTCGAACATTTCATCGATGTTGTAACATTGCCACGCCGGTTTGATTTCGAAAAGCCGGTTTCGCAATCCAAAGGCACGAATTCCGCTGTATGCGCCAACCAATCCGGCAAACCGGCCAAAGCCAATGATTCGAAAACCGTCTTTGTCGGTTAATACTTCATAGTCGATCAACTGAATTTTTTTCCTGAGCGCTTCCTGCAAAAGGGTGCGGTTGTAAGCTTGCTTTTTTATCGTATGCGAAAAGAAAAAATAAATTTTCCCCGGAATGAGCTCGCGAACCGGAACTTCTTTCACGCCCATCAAAACATCACACTCGCTTAAATTTTCTGTTACCGTGATCCCTTTTTCTTTATAATCATCATCTTTAAAAGCACGGACCGCACTGAACTGCACAACGATTTTGCTGTCCGGGAATTTTTCTTGCACTTCCACACATTGTTCCGGTGTTAACGGAACCCGTTTGTCCGGTGGTGTCTTTCCTTCCCGCAATATTCCAATTTTCATAAAAATGTTGTTTTTGTTTAAGATAACCACTACGTAGCACATTCAGTTTAAATCTTTTGAGAATATATGCTGCAAATATTCGGAGATTAAAACCCTAATAAATTAAATTCATTCTTAGTCAAAATATAGCAATATTTGTGTCTCTAAAATAAGAAGATATGCTGGGCAGAAGTTCGTTATGGTTGTTAGGGTTGATCATGTTGGTTGGCGCCACATCGTGTGTGCAAAGGAAAGGAGAAGCAGTTGCAGAAAACGGCTATTCCGGGTCGGAAAGTTGCAGGCAGTGTCACGAACGGTTTTATCAGTTGTGGTCGCCGTCGCACCACGGGAAAGCAATGCAGCCCGTTGATGCCGGTTTTATTGCCGGTGCAAATGTTCCGCAAAGCGGTGAATTTTCGCTGGAGGGAAAAACATACCGCGTAACTTACCAGGATTCTTCGATGGTTATGCTCGAAAAAAACGGAGATTCGGAGAAAGAATATCCGGTAGTTTGGGCGCTCGGCGGGAAAAATGTCTTTTATTTTCTCACACCCATGGATCAGGGGAAACTGCAGACTATTCCGCTTGCATACGATTTGAACAAAAAGACCTGGTACAACAATCCGCAATCTGCAGTCCGTCATTTTCCGGAAGGAACGCCGGATGAAGCGCTGCCCTGGAAAGACCGGATGTACACATTTAATACATCTTGTTATGGTTGCCATGTCAGCCAGTTAACCACCAACTTCAACCTGGCTTCCGACTCTTATCAAACCACCTGGAAAGAACCCGGAATTAACTGTGAAACCTGTCACGGACCAAGTAAAGAACACATCGTAAAATTTCAAAATGCAAAAGAAGGAGAACAATTTGAAGATATCGGACTAATCGTTACCAAAAAATTTACACCTGCACAACACAATGCCTCGTGTGCGCCCTGTCATGCTAAAATGCAGCCTGTTACGGCAAGTTACATGCCTGGCGACAGGTACTTCGATAATTATGATTTAACCACTTTTGAAAATCCTGATTTTTACGCGGATGGTCGCGATTTGGGTGAAAATTACACCTATACAGGCTGGATGATGAATCGCTGCAAAGCAGAGAGCGATTTGCACTGTGTAACCTGCCATACTTCGAGCGGACGTAACCGGTTTAAAGACAATCCGAACGATGCATGTGTGAAATGCCATAAGGAAAATGTTGAAAATGTGGTGGAACACTCCGGACACAAAGCTGGCAGCGAAGGTGCAGTTTGTGTGAACTGCCACATGCCGAAAACAGAATTCGGACGGATGATCCGCAGCGATCATTCATTCCGGCCGCCAATGCCGGAAGCTACCATCAAATTTGATTCGCCAAATGCATGCAATATTTGTCATACCGACAAGTCGCCTGAATGGGCCAATAAAATTGTAAAACAACGGACAAATAAAAATTATCAGGAAGAAACACTGCAATGGGCACAATTGATAAAAGAAGCCCGTGCAAATGAATGGAAAAACCTGAACAAAATGCTGAAAATAATTCAGGTAAATAAACAAAATGAGATAGTTACCACTTCTTTTATCCGGCTGTTGGTCAATTGCACCGATAATAAAAAATGGCCGGTTGTAGTTGGTGCTTTGAAAAATGAATCACCGCTGGTTCGCGCTGCTGCCGCTGCTTCGCTTACTGGAAATTATTCCGGAGAAGCAAAAAATGCACTTATTGACGCGTGTGACGATGAATACAGATTGGTGCGGATTTCAGCTGCAAATTCTTTGGCAGGTTTCCCAACCGGATCATTTTCGCCAACTGAAGCACAACTTGTTGCAAAAGCTACTGACGAATACATGAATTCGGTGGTCACACGCCCCGACGACTGGAGTTCGCATTACAACCTGGGCATTTTTCACCAGAACAGGGGGGAAGCAATGAAGGCGCTTGATTCATACGAAACTGCCGCCCGTTTATATCCTGAAGCATTGATGCCGCTGATTAACAGCAGCGTGTTGTATTCTTATGTCGGGAATCCTGAAAAAGCTGAAGAAAACCTTAAAAAGGCAATCGAAGTTGATCCGGATAACGAAGCTGCAAATTTAAATTTGGGGCTTTTGCTGGCGGAACGCGGTAAAATGGACGAGGCTGAAAAAGCGTTGAAAACAGCGTTGCAGGCAAATCCGAAACAGGCGGTGGCTGCGTATAATTTAAGCGTGATTACGGCGCGAAGAAACCTGGATGAAGCAGCAGAATATGCAAAAATTGCTGCAGATGCTGCGCCCGGGGAACCTAAATATGCCTACACATTGGCTTACTACCAGTTGGAAAACAACGAGAAAGCAATGGCTGTAAAAACCTTGCAGGGATTAATCAAAACCAGTCCGCAATTTTTGAACGCCGCGAGCCTGCTCGCCGATATTTATTTGAGGGACGGCAGGAAGAAAGAAGCGGTTCAGGTTTACGAAAACGCGTTGAAAACAGAGAGAATTTCAGAACAGGATAAAACAGCCATTCAACAGGCAATCAATTCCATTCAGCAAAGCATGTAAAAACTAATACGCTGTTATTAGAATAATTGACATAATTGTCAGCAGGAAAGCAGCGGCTATTGCCTGGAAAAGGGCTTTTCGTGATTTTGCGCGAATACGAAGCGCCAGTTCCCGGTCTTCCAGTTTTTTCCCAAAAACCGACATGAATGCATTGAGCTTAATTTGTCCCAGTTCTGCTTTTAACGGGCAGGTCCCGGTTTTATAATCAAGAATGAAACGGATACCCTGGTACCACAGCGGAAAAACAATCAGGCCCCACCACGCACTCGCTTTTGACTGAACCAGTACAAATGTAATCACCACCGATGCCAGAAGGAAAACAACACCAAGTGTACGGCGCACCTTTCTTTCCCGCTCTCCGATATTTACATTAATTTCAGTAAAATCCAACATTTCCTGCTATTGAAATTTTGACTCAGCAACAAGTTAAAAATAAAAATCCGGATGAAAAATAATGCAGAAAACAACAATATCGGAATCGAGCTGATTCCAGCCACTGGTTGTAAAAAATTACAGCAAATCCCGTTATTGCCTTTTTAGCTTTCTTAACACTGTTCTTATCATAAAAAATTGGTATTTATCAATCCGGTGTTAATTTTGCACCGCTGCATTGGAGGCAGTGGTTAAAACAAAGAGGATGAAGGCAGAGGGATTGGTTCTATTCAATTTAGGATTTAGATTTAAGAGTTTAAGCGTTAAGCCCGTTCAAAAAATCAATAGCGAAACCATTCAATTAAATTTGGATAAATTAAAGCGGAAATTCGGATATAAAAAGAAAATTCCGAATGAAATACTGTCGAACTTTTATACGGCAATCGGCTATTTTTTCGATTTGGAAAATGTCAATATCAAGGTCCGGTATGGCAATATTAAAACCACAATGCAGTGCCGGCCTCGCTGGGATTTCCTTTTTCATAAAAAGGAAAATCGTTCCTATGTGATTTACATTGGCAAAAAAATAAAAAACGGCAATGGTATTTTATACCAAAATTTACCGTTGAACGCACAAATTGGGGTTATCGGCCACGAGTTGGCGCATATTGTCGATTACCAATCGATGAATAACCTTCAGTTGTGCCGGTTTGGTATTGATTATTTAACATCGAAAAAGAAAAAGGATATTGAAAATCGTATCGATTTAATTGCCATTCATCGGGGACTCGGCTATCAAATCGGGGATTTCGCAAAATATGTTTTTGAAGAATCCGGCGCTTCAAAAGCCTACCTCAAATACAAAACTAAATTTTACTTCAGGCCGAATCAAATCAAAGAAATTTTAATGGCAAGCCCCATATACCACAGTGCATCATAGTTCAGAAAAAGACCTAAATGTATTTTTTTAAGGATTTATTAACATTTCATAGTAGACCTCGTCCACTAATTTATAGTATTTTTGGCGACAAAATTTAAAAACGATGTCGTACGAAAAGCCGCTGGGATTTATTCTCGGACAAACCAAACGGGTTTACCGGAACAAGATTCTGGCTAAGTTTAAAGAAAACAACGTGGACCTTAGTCTCGGACTGTACATTACAATGTTCCAGATTGATTTAAATGAAGCTGTAACGCAACAGTACCTGGCCGATTATTTTCAGAAAGACAAGTCGATGGTCATGCGTCAGATAAATGCATTGATTGAAAAGGGATACGTTGTACGTTCGTGGAACAAAAACGACAAACGCAAGAAGAACCTCGTGCTAACCCCTGCCGGGAAGCAAGTAATGGCCCTTACCAAAGGCCTCGCACGAAATGTTTCGGAAGAACTTCTTGCCGGAATCGGTGAGGATGAACAACGGACATTTGACCTGGTCATTCAGAAAATTATTGAAAATGGCAGTTCCGAATAAATTATAACAGAACGAAACATATTAGATGGAGAAAATGAAAAAAATCAAGACACTGGTTTACATGGTAATGGTTGCTGCGGCAGTTTCATGTAATCGTTCCGAAGGAGGTAACCAGCAGGCGCCCGCCCAGCCGAAAACTTACGAAGTAGTTGAGCTCCGGCCACAGTCGATCACGTTATACAAAGATTATCCTGCTACATTGCAGGGAATTCAAACCGTGGAAATCAGGCCCAAAATTGCCGGTTATATCGATGAAATATTGGTGGATGAAGGCGCATACGTAAAAAAAGGCGAAGTTCTTTTCCGGTTATTTGCCAACGATATAAAAGCCAGTGTCCGTTCCGCTGAAGCACAGGTGAAAGTTGCCGAAGCTGATGTTGCATCTGCAAAAATCAATCTGGAAAAAACCCAGCCCCTGGTGGAAAAAGATATCATCAGCAAATTCGATCTCGAATCGGTGGAATCAACGCTTCACGCCAAAGAAGCCCAGCTTGCGCAGGCCAAAGCAATGCTGGCCAATGCCCAGGCTAACATGCAGTACACGGTAATAACGAGCCCCACCAACGGCTACATCGGAAATTTTCCTTACAGGGTAGGAAGCCTGGTCGGCAGTACCATTAGCCAACCATTAACCACCGTATCAAATACCAGCAGCATGTATGCCTATTTTGCCATGAATGAAAAAGAGTTTCTGGATATGGTAAAAAACCTTGCAGGAGCCAACCTGCACGACAAACTGGAACAGCTTCCCGGTGTTTTGCTGGTAATGGCAGACGATTCGCTTTACGAATTTCCGGGACGGGTAGAAACCGCCAGCGGACTGGTCGATATTCAGACCGGTGCGGTGAACATGCGGGCAACATTCCCCAATCCCGAAGGAATGTTAAGAAGTGGCGGAAGTGGTTCCGTGCGAATTCCCCGGCATATCGATTCTGCAATTATTATTTCTCAGAAAGCGACTTACGAATTGCAGAATAAACATTTTGCCTATGTGGTTGGAAGCGACAACAAAGTGAAAAACACAGAAATTGAAGTGTTGACGGGCAACCTGAAAGATTCGTATGTGGTTAAAAGCGGTTTAAAGGCCGGCGATAAAGTTGTTACCGAAGGAATTGCATCACTGAAAAATAATCAGGATATTAAGCCCAACGTGGTGGAGGCCCACGATCTTTCGGAAATTACGGAAACACGAAATGAAATGAAAAATTAAATCCCCGGAATTTATGTTTAGAAAATTTATTGAACGACCGGTTTTATCGTCGGTAATTTCCATCATCATTGTTATTCTGGGATTGCTGGGGTTGTTTAGCCTTCCTATTGAACAATACCCGGATATTGCGCCGCCCACCATCCGGGTAACCGCCCACTATACCGGCGCCAATGCCGAAACGGTGCTGAAAAGTGTAATTACTCCGCTTGAAGAACAAATCAACGGAGTTGAAGACATGACTTACATGACATCAAACGCCAGTAACGACGGAACCGCGAGCATTGAAGTTTTTTTTAAGCAGGGAATTAATCCGGACATGGCGGCGGTGAACGTACAAAACCGTGTGGCCCGGGCATCGGGGCTCCTGCCTGCGGAGGTGCTTCGCGCCGGTGTAATCACAGCCAAACGCCAGAACAGCATGTTGCTGGTGTTTTCATTGTATAGCGAGAATGGCGGCTATAATGAAACATTCCTGCAAAACTACAGCAAAATAAACCTGCTTCCGCAAATTCAGAGGGTAAACGGAGTAGGGGAGGCGCTGGTTTTTGGCGCCCGCGATTACAGCATGCGCATATGGTTGAAGCCCAATGTGATGGCTGCTTACAACCTCATTCCCGCCGATGTTATTGCCGCACTAAACGAGCAGAACCTGGAAGCAGCCCCGGGTCGTTTTGGAGAACAAAATGATCAGTCTTTTGAATATGTGCTGAAGTACAAAGGGAAACTTTCACAGCCGGAAGAATTTGAAGACATTGTGATTAAGGCTGACAAAGACGGCAATGTATTACGGCTGAAAGACGTAGCCCGTGTAGAACTGGGTTCGCTGAGTTACTCTACCACCACCATGGCCATGAATAAGCCCGGAATTACGATGGCGGTTTTTCAGTCGCCGGGATCAAATGCACGCGATGTGATTATTGAAGCCAAAAGTGTGCTCGACCAGGTAGCTCAGAATTTTCCGGAAGGGGTAAAATACCATATCCTGATTGATGCAAATGAATTTCTCGACAGTTCCATCAACAAGGTGCTCCATACGTTGCTCGAAGCATTTATTCTCGTTTTTATCGTGGTATTTATCTTTTTACAGAATTTCAGGGCAACCCTTATCCCGGCCATCGCCGTGCCGGTAGCCATTATCGGGACTTTCTTTTTTCTGGGGCTGTTCGGGTTTACCATTAACCTGCTCACTTTGTTTGCGCTGGTTCTTGCTATTGGAATTGTAGTAGACGATGCCATTGTGGTGGTGGAGGCTGTTCATGCCAAGCTCGATCAGGGGGCAAAAAATGCCCTTGAAGCGGCCATTTCAGCAATGAATGAAATTTCGGGAGCGATTATTTCCATCACACTTGTAATGGCAGCGGTTTTTATCCCGGTAACATTTATTACCGGTACCACGGGGGTTTTTTACAGGCAGTTTGGCATTACTTTGGCCGTGGCGATTGTACTTTCGGCAGTGAATGCGCTCACGCTTAGCCCCGCATTATGCGCTGTTTTTCTGAAACCGCACCATGAAAGTGCTTTGCACCGGAAAAGTTTTATGCAGCGGTTTTTTTCGGCGTTTAATATGTCTTTTGATTACATGACCGGCAAGTATAAAAAAACCACTCGTTTTTTTATTTCGCGCCGGTGGATTGCAGTGGTTTTGATCATCCTCTTTTCCGGTGGATTGTATTTTTTAATGAAGTCCACCCCAACCGGTTTTGTTCCTTCGGAAGACCGCGGGATTATGATGATCGACATCAGCCTGCCTCCGGCAACATCGCTGGAGCACACGCGTGAAGTGGCCAGCAAAGTGGATCAGTTGGTGGCAAATACACCGGAGATTGCCGGACGTTCAATGTCAGTGGGCCGATCCATTATCAGCGGGCAGGGAAGCTCGTACGCAATGCTTTTTTGCGACTTGAAACCATTTGATGAACGAAAAGGAGAAGGCCAGGATATCAACAGTGTGATTAATAAGTTATACGCAGCTACTTCGGAAATTAAGGACGCGAAAATTGTGATTTTTACACCTCCCATGGTTCCCGGCTTTAGTATTTCGGGAGGAGTAGAGTTGAAACTGGAAGATAAAACCGGAGGCGATATCAAGGATTTTGAGCAAATTTCCAAACAATTTCTGGCGCAACTAAACGAGCGCCCTGAAATTCAGTATGCGTTTACTTCCTTCAACACCAATTTCCCTCAGTACCAGGTGGATGTGAATGTTGCCCGAACCAGGCAATCGGGAATTTTGGTCAGTTCTGTGCTTGCCGCTTTACAGGGATACATTGGCGGATTTTATGCTTCCGATTTTAACCGGTTCGGAAAACAGTACCGGATTATGGTACAGGCGCTGCCCGAATACCGTGGCAACCCGGAAGATTTGAACAACATATTTGTGCGTACATCCAGCGGTGAAATGGCGCCCATCACTGAATTTATCTCGTTAAAACGCGTTTACGGTCCTGAAAATATTACGCGGTTTAACATGTATACTTCAATTGCTATCAACAGCTCGCCCAATTTTGGTTATAGTTCGGGAGATGCCATTCAGGCTGTTCGCGAAGTCGCCAGTCAGACTTTGCCGCCAGGATACGGATATGAATTTTCAGGATTGACCCGTGAAGAAATTGCATCGGGAAACCAATCGCTACTGATTTTTGTGCTAAGTGTAATATTTGTGTACTTTCTGCTGGCAGCCCAGTATGAAAGCTTCATTGTACCGTTTTCTATTTTGTTTTCGCTACCCATCGGAATTGCAGGTTCATTTATTTTCGCCCGCATTATGGGAGTTGAAAACAACATTTACCTGCAGATATCCCTGATTATGCTAATCGGCCTGCTGGCGAAAAATGCCATTCTGATTGTGGAATTTGCATTACAGCGCCGGCACCGGGGAATGAGTATTATGCAGTCGGCAATTGAGGGGGCCACTGCCCGTTTACGCCCGATTTTGATGACATCGTTTGCGTTTATTTTTGGCCTTTCGCCGTTAATTATTGGCGGGGGCGTTGGCGCCAACGGAAACCGCTCAATCGGTGTTGGGGCAATCGGAGGTATGATTATAGGAACGCTTATCGGAATCCTGGTAATACCAACCATGTATGTACTTTTTCAAACTCTCCAGGAAAAAATAAAAAAACCACAAAAAACAGAGATTTCCGAATTTAACGTCATGGAAGGACTTCCTGAAAATCAAAAATAAATTATGAAGGTTATTTCAATCAAAAACAGTTTGCTGCTTGTCGGAATTGCAGGAATCCTTCTGTCCTGCAATACTTCGCGGCACTTTCAACGCAGTTCGGCGAACACCGAAGGGCTTTACGGTTTCGAAAGCTCCGACTCGGTCAATATGGCCCAAATGCCCTGGCCGGAGCTGTTCAGCGATCCTCTCCTGGCGGGTTACATCGGGGAAGGATTGGAAAACAATCCTGATTTGCTGATTGCTGTTCAGCGGGTAACCGAAGCGGAAGCCTATTTTTCACAAAGCAAGGCTGCATTCCTGCCTGGCATTAACGCACGGGCCGCTGCAACTTATACAAGAAATTCCGAAACGTTAAATTCAAATATTCGCAGGGAAACCGGAAGCTATCAGCTGGGACTGGAAGCAAACTGGGAAGCGGATTTATGGGGAAAGCTCAGCAGCGCCAAACGGGCAGAATACGCCAATTTACTGGCAACACTTGCCGGACAAAGAGCGGTGGAAACAAAACTGATAGCCAACATTGCCACAGCTTATTATAACCTGGCGGCGCTTGATGCCAAACTTATTATAACGCGCCAAACTGTGGAATACAACAAGGATTTGGTGGAAACGATGAAAGTGTTAAAAGAAAGTGGCAGGGTAACAGGCGCTGCCATTGTGCAAAGCGAGGCAGCACGATATGCCGCAGAAGTAACCATTCCCGACCTGGAGCAACAAATACGCGAAACTGAAAATATGCTGTGTGTTTTAATGGGACGAACACCGGGCGAGGTTCAGCGAAATCCCCTGCCTGTGCCACCAGACTCATCGGTGCTGAAAACCGGAGTACCTGCGCAGCTCCTTGATAACCGTCCCGATGTAATGCAGGCTGAATACGACGTGATGAATGCTTTTGAAATGACCAACAACGCAAGGGCTTATTTTTATCCGGCGCTTACCCTTTCTGCATCGTCCGGATTTGTTTCCGGAGCACTTGGTAATCTGCTCGACCCGGCTTCGTTTGCAGCGAGCGTGGTGGGAGGGTTGACCGCTCCGATATTTAACAGGAAAGCAAACGTAACCCGCCTGAAAGTTTCCAAAGCCCGCCAGGAAGAGGCGCTGCATAATTTGCGTTTCACCTTGCTCGATGCCGGCCGTGAAGTGAATAACGCCCTGGGAATGTATGAGACAGCAGAACAAAAAGCGGGACTCCGGGAACAGCAAATCAGCGCGCTTCAGAAATCGGTGGAATATACACAGGAACTGCTGAATTACGGTTCGGCCAGTTATATTGAAGTGTTGAATGCTGAACAAAGTCTGCTCGCTGCACAACTGAACAAAATTAACGATCAGCTGCAGCAACAGAATGCAGTGGTAACTTTATATCGCGCACTTGGCGGAGGATGGAAGTAGTAAGCAGATATTCGGTCTGATTTAAACATTCCCCGAAAAAGATCGTTAAAATTGAATACTAACTTTTATTCTTGTAAATATCATGCTGATCGTAATTTCACCAGCCAAGTCACTCAATTTTGAACCCTCTGCTGTAACTTCAAAATATACGATCCCTGAGTTTTTAGGGAAATCGGAAAAGCTGGTGGCGAAATTAAAAAAGATGAGTCCCCGGCGGCTTTCTGCGCTAATGGGAATTTCAAAGGAACTGAGTGAATTAAATTTTGAACGGTACCAAAAATGGCAGGTTCCCTTCACACCTGAAAATGCAAAACAGGCTGTGCTTGCATTTAACGGCGATGTTTATCAGGGGCTCGATGCCAACACATTTTCCGAAGAAAAACTGGAAATGGCACAAAAACAGGTTCGCATTCTTTCGGGATTATATGGTGTTTTACGACCGCTTGATTTAATTCAACCTTATCGTTTGGAAATGGGCATTCCGTTAAAATATCAGCGTTCGGCAGATTTATACGAATTCTGGAATCCGGAGCTGTCAAAAAACATAAAGAACGCAGTTGACGAAGCAGGTGGCAACGTTCTGGTTAATCTGGCTTCGAAAGAATACTTTAAAAGCATCGACACTAAAATACTTAAAACTGAAATCATTTCGCCGGAGTTCCGGGATTTGCGAAACGGTAAATACATTATTATTTCATTCTTCGCCAAAAAAGCGCGTGGATTGATGACCCGGTTTATTTTGGAAAACAACATTCGGAAAGTGGCGGATTTACAAGCCTTCGATTTGGATGGATACCAATATAACCAGGACATGTCGCAATCCAACAAACCTGTTTTTACACGGGAAAATTAGTGAGAATCCGGTAATAAAAAATACCACCGGTTTTTATAACGCCGGTGGTATTTTCTGTCTGTCAGACACATGAAAGATTATTAAAATGGCAATCCATCTGATGAATCTTCAGGTTCCGGCGGAATATCTTCGGCCCTGAATTCAGGCGGCTCCGGAAAGTTTGTTTCTTCCGGTTTATCGATTTTCCAGGCGTTGATGTTGTGGTACCATTTTCCGTTGAATTCCCGCGATTCGAGGTTAAAAGAAACTTCAACATCTTCACCGGGTGTCAATTCCTGTACCAGCGAAGTTTTATCGTTAAACAATGTAAAGCATACTTTCCTGGGAAACTGCTCATCGGTTTCAATTACAAACTCCTGTTTTTGCCACTCTTTGCCAGCGCGGCTTACGCCGGATTCGGGTTTTAAAATTTGCTGTACTTTTCCTTTGATCTGTAAACTCATAAAAAACGAAAAAAGAAAGCCCTTTGCACTGAAGATACAAAGGGCTTGTTATCAATTATTCAATACTATTTATTATCGTCCAAAATTTCCAGTAATTCAACTTCAAAAATAAGTGTTGAATTCGGGCCGATATCCTGTCCGGCGCCACGTTCTCCGTACGCAATAGAAGCAGGAAGATAAATTTTCCACTTTGCGCCTTCTTTCATCATTTCCAACGCTTCGGTCCAGCCGGGAATAACCTGGCTTACCCCAAATGTAGCTGGTTCGCCACGTTCGATTGAACTGTCGAAAACAGTGCCATCGATTAACGTTCCCTGATAATGAACCTTTACCTGATCGTCGGCGCTGGGTTTTCTGCCCGTTCCTTCTTTCAGCACTTCATACTGCAGTCCGCTTTCGGTGGTTTTAATGCCTTCGCGCTGTTTGTTTTGTTCGAGGAAAGCATTGCCTTCTTCCAGGTTTTTCTGTGATTGTGCCTGGCCTGCTTTTTCAAAATATCCCCTTACAATGGAATCGGCCTGTTCCCTGGTGATTTGTGTTTCCTCACCCAAAATTGCCGAACGAAATCCGGAGGTCATTGCTTCGATACTGATGTTTTCACCGCCCGGGGCATTTTCAATCTGTTGTTTGTTATTGGCGCCAACCAATATACCGATGGCATATCCAACCGAATCGGTATCGGTTTTCAAATCAACATTGCCAACCGTTGAATTTTGCTGGCAACTCATCATGGCAATACCTGAAAGTAACGCCATGACATAAACTATCCTTTTCTTCATAATAATTAATTTATACAATTTCTAATAATTCGACATCGAAAATGAGGGTAGAATTAGGTTCGATGATACCACCGGCGCCTTGTTCCCCGTAAGCCAGTTCCGGCGGGATAAACAACCGCCATTTTGATCCGATCGACATCAGTTGCAATGCTTCCACCCAACCTGGTATTACCGCATTTACAGGAAATTCGGCTGGTTTGCCCCGTTCGATTGAGCTGTCGAAAACTGTTCCGTTGGTTAATGTACCATGATAATGACATTTCACGGTGTCATCGGGTTTGGGGGAATCGCCGTTTCCTTCTTTTAATACTTCGTATTGCAAACCGCTGGAGAGTTCGGTAACTTCTTCTCTTTTTTTGTTCTCTGCCAGGAATTGCAATCCTTCGCCAGCGTTGTCGGCTGATTTATCCCGGTTGTTCTTTTTCATGAAATTTTCCAGGATTTGATTGGCTTCATCCGGTAGAATTTGAGGTAATTCACCCGAAAAAGTGTCTTTTACCGCTTTCAAAAATAAATCAGGATTTATTGTTTTTACTCCTGATTTAATAAGGTTGGAGGCGACACTCATTCCCAATGCATAGCTAAATTTTTCAAGTTCTCCTTTAATTTGTTTATCCGTCATATACTTCTCAATTTTGAGGTTACGAATATAAGGGTATTTTTTTGGCAATTAAAGATCTGTTGCCACTTTTATTCCCCTGAGCATTTCTTTTTTCCCCGGTGGCCCAGGGAGCCTTTCCATTTGATAACCAGCAGCTGTTAATTGCCTCCGGACTTCTCCTTTGGCGCTGTAGGTTACAAAAATACCGGAGGGTAAAGTTTTTTCCGATATTTTGCGGAAAATCTGCGACGTCCAAATTTCGGGTTGTTTACCCGGTGCAAATGCATCGAAATAAATGATGTTACACGGCGGAATTTCTTTTAAATCATCGTGAATTAAATCGGCATTCAGTTTGAAAAGTTCAAAATACGGCGAAAGTGCAACCTTTTCGTTCCACTGACACGCATGAATTGCGGCGAAAATTTCTTTTGCTTCTTCCGAAATCAAACTTCCGTAATTTAATTCTGCTGTTATTTGTGCACCGAGCGGATATTTTTCCAACGTAAAATAGGTTGTCGGTCGTTGTTTCAATCCGGCTTCCAACGCTGTTAACAAACAATTAAGACCGGTTCCGAACCCAATTTCGAAAACTGACGGATTTTTTGCCTGATGACAGGAATAACCCCTTTCCAAAAAAACAAATTTCGATTCACCAACGGCTCCGTTTATCGAATGGTATTGTTCGCCCATTTCGGGAATGTACAACGTTTTCGAGCCATCGCCGGTATCTACAACCTCAAGTTTAAACATTTAATACCTGTTTTTAATTCTTACTAATACAAGTAAAGTTGTAATTTTGTGCCTCAAATTTATAAAACAATGCTGATACGGATGTTCAATGAAAACCCAAATCCCCGCGACGTCAGGCAAGTGGCTGCTATCCTGCGTGGTGGAGGTATAATTATTTACCCCACCGATACCGTATACGGCATGGGATGTGACATCACCAATCAAAAAGCAGTTGAAAAAATTGCGCGGTTTAAAGGGATAAAGGTTGAAAAGTCTAATTTTTCGTTCATTTGCAGCGATTTAAGTCACCTGTCGGATTATACAAAACCCATTTCGAACACAGTTTTTAAACTCATGAAAAAAAATTTGCCGGGCCCGTTCACCTTTATTTTGGATGCAAACAACAACGTTCCGCGCTATTTTAAAGGAAAGAAAAAAACCGTTGGGATCAGGGTTCCCGATAACAACATTATCCGGGATATTGTGTATGAACTGGGAAATCCGATTTTATCGACCTCCATTCGCGACGAAGATGAAATTAAAGAATACACTACCGATCCGGAATTGATATATGAAAAGTTTCAGGATTTTGCCGATGTTGTTATCGATGGCGGCCCCGGTGAGTTGGCGCCCTCCACAATTATTGACTGTACTTCCGATGAAATTTTAATTGTAAGAGAAGGTAAAGGAAACCTTGAAAGCTGAATTTGCTACTCTTTCCAAAATGATGGTGAAAACAGCGCCAAAACGGTGAAAAATTCGAGCCGGCCAAGCAGCATTAACAGTGAAAGAAACCATTTTCCCGATGAACTAACGTGAAGAAAAGTTTCGGACGGGCCAACGCTTCCCAAACCCGGACCAATGTTTCCGAGGCAGGTAGCCACAGCTCCCATCGAGCTCCTCAAATCGGGTTCGATTAATACAAAAATGACGGTGCCAATCCCGAAAATGGTAATGTAAAATATAATGAATACGAGCACGTTTGCAATAATTTTTTCATCAACCGATTGTTTGTTGAATTTTACGGGAATGATAGCCTGAGGGTGTATCATCCGCCGCAATTCATAGAAACTGTTTTTAATCAGCAATACAATTCGCATGATTTTTATTCCGCCACCGGTTGAACCGGACGAAGCTCCAATAAAGAAAAGTCCGAAGATCAACAACGTCAGAAGTGGCGTCCAGAGAAGGTAATCAGCTGTTACGTACCCGGTTGTGGAAATGATTGAAACAACCTGGAACAACGCCTCCCTAAATGTTTGTTCCAGACCTGATGTAGTGGTAGCCAGCAATCCGGTAAAAACCACCAGCGCAAAACCAATGATAAACAGGCTGTAGTACTTAAATTCTTCATTGGTAAACATCCGGGATACATTACCTTTTACTGCCCGGTATAAAAGGGTAAAATTAGCGCCGGCAAAAAACATGAAAATGATAATAACATATTGAACAAAAGGCGACTGCCAGTAAGCAATATTTTCTGGTTTGGTGGAAAAGCCCCCTGTTGCCATGGTCGTGAACGAGTGACAAACAGCATCGAAAACAGTCATGCCGCCAATCCATAGCAACAGCGCTTCTGTAGCGGTAAATCCAACGTAAATGTACCACAGTGTTTTTGCGGTCTGGCGTATTCTGGAACTGATTCTGTCGGGTTTTGAACCGGGAATGTCGACGATAAAAAGCTGCATCCCGCCAATGTCAAAAACCGGAAGAATGGCGATGGACAAAACAATCATGCCCATTCCACCCAGCCACTGCGTTAAACTTCGCCAAAATAATGTTCCGTGAGGAAGCGCCCCGACATCAGCAAGAATCGATGAGCCGGTAGTTGTGAACCCGGACATGGTTTCAAAAAAGGCATTCGTAAAATTGGGAATTGTGCCGCTGATAACAAACGGCAGCGAGCCAAACAACGAAGATACTATCCAAACCAGCGTAACAATAACCAGTCCTTCGCGTTTGCCAATATCCAGATTCGTTTTTCTGGTGGTTAAAACAATTAGCGAACCCAGCAACACGTTGATACCCGCCGCAATTATAAAGCCTTTCGAATCGTATTCATTGTAAAACAAAGAAACAGCGAGCGCCAGAAGCATCGCTACTCCTTCAACAAACAGTAAAATTCCCAGTACGCGAAAAATTAATTTTAAATTCATGCTGAGAAATTTACGGGAGGTTTATTTAAAAAACTTCTCCAACTTTTTTATTCCGGATGGCAGGGTGAAAACGACCACTTTGTCGCCTTCCTGCACCTGTGTGTCGCCGCGGGCAATAAAACCCTGGTCATCGCGAATAATTCCACCGATTTTAGCTTCGTCGGGAAACCCGAGATCTTTAACGGGTTTTTGGGTAATTTTTGCATTCGGCTTGGCTATAAACTCAAAAACTTCGGCATCGGAAGCAGTCAAGCATTTTACTTTTGAAATTGCGGCGTTGAGTGTGAACCTGTAAATATAGCTGGCCGCAATTAACTTTTTATTGATTAAACCGCCAATGTTCATGTTTTCAGCCAAACCCATGAACGCCAGGTTTTCCACTTCGGCAATGGTCCGCCTTACGCCTTTTGTTTTTGCCAGATGACAACCGAGGATGTTTGTTTCCGAATTTCCGGTAGTAGCCACCACAGCATCCATTTTTTCCAGCCCTTCATCCTGAAGCAGTTTCAGATTCCGGCAGTCGCCGTTGATTACCAGGGCGTTTTCATGTTTGTCAGCAACCTGGCGGCATTTTTCAATGTCGCTTTCCACCACTTTTATCCGGTACTGGTCGCCCATTTTTTCGATGGCTTTTTGTGCAATGCGGCTTCCACCCAAAAACATCACATTTTTTACATCAAATGTTTTTTTTGCGGTCAACTCAAAAACATGTTGCTGTTCTGCCCTGGTGGCAATGAAAAAAACAATGTCGCCATCTTTTATGAAATCGGAACCATTTGGAATAATTGTTTCGTTTTCGCGATTAATAGCAACTACCAGCAAATGTTCGTTTTCCTGCGCCAGTTCCTCAAAAGTCTTGTTCAAAATCAAAGCATTTTCCCTGACTTTAATACCCATGAGCATCAGTTTGCCGTTCGAAAACTCGATTAATTGCCGGGTCCCCGTTTGTTTTACCGAAGCCACAATTTCTTTGGCGGCCAAACTTTCCGGGTAAATCAGTTCATGAATTCCCATGTTATTTAATTTGGCGCGGTATCTTTCTTTCAGGTATTCAGAATTATTTATTCGTGCTATTGTTCTCTTCACGCCTAAATAAGAGGCCATTGAACAAGCCAAAACATTTCTTTCTTCGAAAGGGGTTACGGCTATAAAAAGATCGGCTTTTGCTAATCCGGTTTGTTTCAAATCGTGGAATGAATGTGCAGAACCAACAAACGTCAACATATCAACATCGCCGCTGATTTTGGTAAGTTTCTCCGGTGAATCATCGAGCAAAACGATGTCATGATCTTCATTACTAAGCATTCTGGCGAGATGGGTGCCAACTTCACCCGCGCCTGCAATTACAACTTTCATTCTTTATTTCCCTTTTTTTTCGTTGCAAAGTAAGATATTAACTTTTGAATTCGCCAAAAAATGTGCCGTTTTAAATAACCTTCTGCGGACATTTAATATTAACATTACCAACTCATGCGAAATGCCCCTTTCTCTTTGGTAAAGAATATTTTAGACGTGATTTCCGGTTCATTTTCAACATTTTTACGGGTTGAAACATAGAGGTATTGTTCGTTTCCGGTACTGCTTGTTTCGTTTTTTGTTGGATTTATTACCAGTACGGGCAACAGGTTTTCCGGAACATCTTTTATTGCCCCTGAAAATATAACCCGTTTATTTTGAAAAGCAATAATCCCTGATTTCATTAAAAAGTATTCATCTTCGTATTCCCGGCTCCGGATAAACACCGGTTCCGATAAATGGCAGGCCTGCACTGTGCTCCTTATATAATTTAATGAATAATCGTTTTCTTCAAATTCTTTTTCATAAACCACATAATTCTTTTTCCCTGTAATGAAATGGACAATTGTATTCCCATTGGTGTTGTATACGATAATTTCATTTCGAAACAAATTAACTGTTTTTAAAAATAATGACGTTGATAGCATCAGCAGCAAAAAAAACAATGCCCGTTTGAGAAACCTGCTTTGAAATTGGTTCAGAAAAACAAAAACAGATAAAACGGCTCCGGTTAACAGGACGAATTCTGCCGGTGAAATTACCAGCGTTTGCACAGAAAACGGCAGGTTTTCAATAACTTCAAGCCCCCGGTAAACCACCGATATGATATGGTGAACAACAAAAACCATGATTCCGCAGGCCAATGGAAAAGTATTTAATGCCAGAAGCAATATCCCGAACGGAATGAGTAAAGTTACCGCAGGAATGATAAAAAGGTTGGCCACCCAAAAATAAACCGGAAACTGGTGGAAGTAAAAGAGCGAAATTGGAAATGTGGCAATTTGTGCGGCAACTGAAACCGTTAAAAGTTTCCAGAAATAAACGGCTGTTTTGTTTCTGAATGTTACAATTTTTTCGAGTTTCGGCTGGAGATATATAATCCCGAAAACTGCGGCATAAGATAGTTGAAAACCCACTTCGAACAAATTGTTCGGATTTAACAGCAACAGGAAAAATGCAGAACCAGTCAATGAATTGTAAATACTTACCCTGCGGTTTAAGTTATTGCCAACCACCCAAAATGTAAACATGGTTGTTGCGCGGGTAACCGATGGCGAAAGCCCGGTAAGAAAAGCAAAAAACCACAACACTGAAACTACGGCGACAGCAAATATTAAACGGCCGTATTTTTGTTTTTTCAGGAAACCCAGCATAAATGTTAAAATCATAAACAGGATTCCCACATGCAATCCTGAAACAGCCAAAACATGCATGGCGCCCGCTGCGGAAAACGTTCTTACGGTTTCAGGATCGAGTTCGCGCTTGTAACCCAGCGTTAGAGCAGAGAGAATTTCAATCTCTTTATTGTTCAGGTTTTGACTGCGGTAGATTTGCAACAACCTCAAGCGAATTTTTTCAGCTCCCGTTTTCAGAGAAAACTTTCCGGCAAGATTTGTTTTTGCCCAGTTTCTGTTTGGCAGATAAACCCGGCGATAAATTTTCTTCCGTTCCAGAAATGTTTTATAATCGAATTCAAATGGATTTCCGTTGTTTTTAACCAGTTGCGGCGATTGATCGAAAACGATAATGTTTCCGGGAACCAGGCCGATTGCCGGTTCTCCTTTTTCAAAATAAACCAGCACTTCTTCGTCGGTTTGAAAAACTGAATCGTGTATACGCACCTGATTAATATGGAGTAGCGACTGATATGAATTTGCTTTTTCCACCGGCTTTTCGAGTACTGTGGCTGCATAAATTCCGTGGTCAAAGAATTTAGGTTCATGATTGTAGCCGGCATAAATGCCTGCACCCAGAAACAGAAACAACAAATGCACGCCAAATCCAAAAAGAACACCAAACCTGTACCGGTAATTTTGGTAAAGCGCCACGAGCATTGTAAAAACAATTGTAAAACAAATTGCTGAAAGATACATGGGAATATGTACCAACATAGCAAGGATAATTCCAGCTGCAAGGGCAACCGAAATTCGCAGGAAAGGTGTTGTTTGAACCGTTTTATTCAATAGTTTCGTTGTTAGGCACCTTCAATTCAAACGAAAAAACCAACTACAGGTGATGCTATTTTACCGGCACTTTTATGCGGTAATGAGGCGAAATTTTTCCGCGGGCAATGCTGTTCAGTTTTCCCTTCAAAAGCCGCTTTTTTAATGGCGATAAATAATCGACGAACAAAATTCCTTCCAGATGGTCAAATTCATGTTGTATTATTCTTCCGGCAAAACCTTTAAAAGTTTCCTCGTGTTCCTCAAAATTTTCGTCGAAATACCTGATGTGCACTTCATTTGGGCGTGAAACATCTTCACGAATTTCAGGCAGGCTCAGGCAACCTTCATTCATTACCCAGTTTTCTCCCGACGTTTCAATAATTTCGGGATTGACAAATACTTTTTTGAAATCTTTCAATTCCGGTTCTTCATCGGCGCCCGAACTTGCATCTATCAAAAAAATCCGGATTGATTTTCCGACCTGCGGCGCGGCAAGACCAACACCGTCGGAATAATACATGGTTTCCCACATGTTTTCAATGATTTCTTTTAAATCTTTCCGATCCCTGTCAACGGGTTTTGCCTTTTTTCTTAAAATCGGATCGCCATATACTGTTATTGGGTACTTCATTGTTGCATTCTTTTTTGTTCCAGATAATTTTGCAAAATTATGGTTGCGCTAATGGCATCTACCAATGCTTTGTCCTGTCGTTTCTTTTTCTTCACTCCGCCATCAATCATGGTTTGAAAAGCCATTTTAGATGTAAACCGTTCATCAACCAATTCAAGCTGAATATCAGGATATTTCAGTTGGAATTGCTTCAAAAACGGATTAATGTATCTAACAGCCTCCGAAGGTTGGTTGTTCAATTGCAGAGGATAACCAACAATTACCTTTTCCACCTTTTCTTTTTTGAAATATGCTCCCAAAAAATTCCAGATGGAACCCGATGATACCGTTGTTAAACTGTTGGCAATCATTTGAGAAGGATCGGTTGCAGCCAGTCCCACTCTTTTTCTCCCGTAATCGATAGCCAAAATCCTTGCCATTAACACTAATTTCTAAATTTCGCCTTGCAAAAATAAGTAGAATATTTTGAAATAAAAAATAGATTATAGGCTGGCATTCAACGATTTATGAGCTGATGTGTGAATGATTGTTAAAATGGCACACCATTTGTATTTTCTCATCATACGATAAACAAAAAAGGCGCCTGATGTATATCGCAAAATAAATTGTAGCATTTAATACAGGAAAGTCATGAAAACAAAAAAAATAAGACTGTTGACCACTGCAATTATCATGGCGGCAGTTACCATCACTTCGGCAATACCAGCTTCCGCGCAACGAAGGCAAACCGGAAACCGAAATACCGAACAACGGGAAAGAAAGGATAACAGCAATGTCAGGAGTGCTGTAAAAGAGAAAAGTACATTTAAAAATTACGATTCAAGCCGGAGAAATACCGGAAATTCTTCAGTAAGAAAGCCACAGAATTCACCTCAAAAGAGCGCGAGACCTCAGGTGCGGGAAGACACCAGGACAAAAAATCCGGTTCAAACGCCAAAGAACAATCCGCGGGTTCAATCCAGGGAACGCAAAGTTGAACAGCTGCAACGGAGAAATGATGTTCGCAAAAGTCAGCCTGCAACCAACAGCGTGGAGCGACGGGAACAACAGCGGACAAGAAGTTCCGTTTCCAAACCGCGGGAAAATGTTCAAAACAGGCGACAGACAACCCGGCCGCGTACCAGTAATGAAATACAGCGAAGCAACAGGTATGACAATTCAAGCAGAAACAGCGCCGGAACAAGGGAAAGTAATAATTCCGCGAGAGCAAATACCAGAGATGGCAGGAGGATATATAACCTCGACAGAAATGATAAACGGTACAGCGTAAACCGGAATTATAATGGAAACAATACCTACTGGTCCGGAAATTTCCGCGCTGATAACCGGCGTTACGACATGCACGATCGCAGATTTTATAAAAATTACGATTACCGGAAATACAACCACTGGAATCACGAATGGGAACATTACCGCTGGAACGTGAATAGTTGGGTAGATTATTACAGCCATTATTATCCGTATTCTTACCGGTACCACAAATATTATTACCATCACCCGGTTTACGGGCATGTAATTCGCAGGTTTATTCACCGGCCAATGGTTTTTTACCACAATAATCATAATTATTACAGTTACGACGGACATTTTTTCCGGTTCCAAAGAGGCGTTGGTTATGTGTTGGTCGATCTTCCGTTCGGAGTGGTTTTCGATTATTTGCCACACGATTACGAGCGGGTGTTTATTAACGGATACCTGTATTTCAGGGTAGGAAACCTGTTTTTTGAAACTACTGATTTTGGTTTCCGCCTGGTCCACTATCCGGAAAGATATTTTGCATACCAGGATGATTTCCATAACGATGGATATTATTTCGATGATGATTTCGTTGATTATTATTAATGGTGTTCCAATGAAATAACAAAAAACTGCCTGTTTTACGGGCAGTTTTTTTATGCAGATTTCAAAAGAATGGATTCCTTTCTTTTCCGGGCTGAAGGTGATCTTATGTTTTGAAAAATGTTTTTGATTGAAGAATTTGTTTATTTTTACTTGACCAAAAATCCGAATGAATGAGTAAAAATGTAAAACGTGACCAGATTCCTTCCGAAAAAGCACAAAACTGGAGGATGAATTTTAAAGAGGAAAAGAAGCTGACATTTAACTTATCGGTGCCCCAGATTCTTCTTCAAAAGGAGACCTATAAACAATTGAACAGTGAAGAAGAAAACCGCGTCAGGATTTATTTGGGACTGGAGCCGGAAAAAGAACATGGAAAGTATGTGTTATGTGCTTTTGCAGTTTCTTCATTTTTAATGGGAAGCGGCGATGTTTATGCCGATTATGAAATGCCGGTTTTTAAATTGAGCGAAATCAATCAGAATTATTCTTCAAAAACCGGCGAGGTAATCGAAAGCATCAGGAAATACCGAAAGTGGCGACAGGGTGAATTGGATTCAGAAGATGAACTGGCGGCATTTAGAAAGTACATCTATCCAAATGCATACCTGCTCACCAAATTCGAATTACATGAAATCTTTAATAATCAAAACCGCGCAGAGGCACAATTCGATTTTGGTATTTCCAAAACCATGAACCTCTTGATTTATCCGGCAACTGAAGCAGAACAATCCCTGGAAGATACATCAGAAGTGTTTGGCGACACAGCCGTTTGTCCTCCGCATTGCGACGAACGAAGTATTTATAATTCCCAGGCACATTAATTAATTTTTAATTCAAAAATTTCCCCGGGATTTTTTCCGGATCAACCGGATTTTTAGTTGATTGTCAGTTTAGTTGCTGTCGTTTTTTTGTTCCCGTCCGGTTTTTTTTAACGCTGGTGAGCTTCCGGTAAACCATTCATTATTCATATTTTTACTGCAAAAGTTTTCAGAATGAGCATTTCAGAAAATATCACAGCAATTAGAAAAGATATCCCGCAACATGTTCAACTGGTAGCTGTTTCAAAAACGAAACCGGCAGAAACGATAATGGAAGCCTACCGCGCAGGTCAGAAAGTTTTTGGCGAGAATAAAGTGCAGGAACTGGTTTCCAAATTTGAAGAATTACCCAAAGATATTGAATGGCATTTTATCGGGCACCTGCAAACCAATAAGGTGAAATACATTGCTCCGTTTGTTGCTTTAATTCACGGAATAGATTCGCTGAAACTGCTGAAAACAATTGACAGGGAAGGTAGGAAAAATAACCGTGTAATCCCTTGTTTGTTGCAGTTTCATATTGCCGAAGAAGAAACAAAATATGGTCTTAACATGCGGGAAACAACTGAAATTGTCGGGTCGGAGAATTTCAGAAAAATGAAAAATGTATCAATACGCGGTGTGATGGGAATGGCAACATTTACGGACGACAGCGACAAAATCAGGAACGAATTTCGTTCGTTGAAAAACAGTTTTGAGTCCCTGAGAAAAGAGTATTTTAGCGATTCCGTAGAATTCAACCAGATTTCAATGGGAATGTCAGACGATTATCCGATAGCCGTGGAAGAAGGAAGTACAATAATAAGGGTAGGCAGTAAAATTTTCGGCGCCAGAAACTATAAAACATCTAAATAACTTTTAAATCAGATTCAATGGCATATTTGGAAACAACTTATCTGGGAATACCTGTGAAAAATCCGGTAATAGCGGCAAGTTCAGGTTTAACCAATACGGTGGAAAAGATAAAGGAGCTCGAAAAAGCAGGCATCGGGGCGGTGGTTTTGAAATCGATTTTTGAAGAGCAAATAAACAATGAAACCACTGCTGTGATGGCAAAAGATCCACAAAATACCGGTTATCCGGAAGCAGAAGATTACATTAAAAATTACGTACGCGACAACACGCTTACAAAGCACCTGAAGTTGCTGGAAGATGCGAAAAAAGCCGTAAAAATTCCGGTAATTGCCAGCATCAATTGTGTGTCGGCGAGTGAATGGACCACATTTGCCAAAGATTTCGAGGAAGCCGGCGCCGATGCGCTGGAATTAAATGTTTTTTATGTGCCAACCAGCCGGTTCGAAAGCAACGACAGCATTGAGCAACTTTATACCGATGTTCTGAAAAAAGTAAAGAAAAACGTTTCTATCCCGGTGTCGGTGAAATTTGGATTGTTTCACAGTAACATTCCGGCAATGGCCGATAAAATGAAAGCCGCCGGGGCAGATGGAATTGTGATGTTTAACCGTTTCTACGAGCCCGACATAAACATTGATAAAATGGAACTTACCTCGTCAGAAGTATTTAGTTCGCCAACCGATATCAGGCATTCGTTACGTTGGATCGGATTGGTTTCATCGCAGGGTTTTAATCTGGATATTGCAGCATCAACGGGAATTCACGACGGAAAAGCAGTGGTGAAACAATTGCTTGCCGGAGCACAGGTAGCACAGGTTTGCTCTGCACTCTATATCCACGGCAACAAAATTATATCTGAAATGCTGAATGATATCGAAATTTTCATGAGAAACTGGAATTTCAAACGCATCGAAGATTTCCGTGCAAGGCTGGCCTATAAAAACATTGATAACCCGATGTTGTATGAGCGCTCGCAGTTTATGAAATATTTTTCCGAAAGAAACAAATAGAAGTTAATATTCTGTTAGCCAATACTAAAAGGGATGATTTGGAATTTGTTTGCTTATTTTTATTGCGGAAAAGCTTCATTTTTGAAGTGATAAAATTTCTTAATTACTGCTAAAAAGTAAAACAAAAAATTTCCGGCTTCGTTAAACAGAGTATTATGAAAACACCTGGGAAAAATAAAAAGGAAAATGAAAAGGGACGCTCCTTCCAGGACACCATGGATTTCTTATATCGAAGATTAAGTAAATACGACAAATCTCACGAAAATTTTATAGTACCATGGCAGATGGATAGAAAGGAGAGAGAGTACAACTTTTAAAGTTTACTCAGAAAAGGTCCAGAGGAACTAAATGAATGGTGATAAGTCCGGTGGTAAAACGCCGGACTTTTTTTAATTTCTACCCGCAGCTATTCAATTTTTATACAATGTCAGAAATATTTTTTTTGCGGTTGCCATGGATATTTTTCAGAATGGTAAAACGGGGGAATTTCCAAACCTAAAGTTACTTCGCCAAAAAAAATGGTTTTTTTCGAAACAAAAGGCAAACCAATTCCTGCCGTCAGATTTAACTTCAGGTTGTTGTACTTCCACCCAAGCGTTCCGCCTGCCGCATGATAGTTTTCGGTGAAATTGTTCTGCACGAAAAGTAAAAAAGTATGATCCACATGTTCAACAAAAAAACCAAACCGGGATAATACAATATTTTCTGAATAAAGCAGTGTTAACCGCGGGGTTGCTTTAAAAGGACGTGATGTAAGTCCTTTTTGTTTGCCGCGCATTTTTTGTGAAACATACAGAACCACTACAGGTGAATTTAAATCCGGTCGCACACCCTCGTTCGCCAAATGTTTGCCTGCCGGGAAAAGCGCCGAAAAACTTACCCGGTATATTCGCGAATCCCATAAAAAACCAATGCGTGGTTTCAGTTTATAATAGCGAGCTGCATGTTCGCCTGGCGGACTCGGCGGTTCTATTTTTTTATTCATCATCTGGTCGATAAAATCAACGTACCACTGTTTTGAAGCAAACTGAAGATTGATGTTTAAAGAAGGAATGAACAAATGTTCGTCGTTTCCGTAATGTTTTGACACAGCAAAACCGAACTCTGTTGTAGTGGTATTGACTTCGCCAAAAAGACCCTGCTGAATATAAATCGCATAACCGCCTTTCAATTTTTGAGAATAGTCGTCGAAAGTGAAGGAAAATTCACTGAAGGCCTGTTCTTTTGATATGGTATTGAACTGATATCCCGACCATACCCTGTTATAACCATTTAATCCTGCAAAGGATGGATTTATCAAAAGTAAATTGGAAAATGAAATCATGTTTTTTTCGACTTGCGAAAACGAAGTCAAGCCAAACAGGCATAACAAGCTGATGGGTATTGCTTTAAAAAATATATTCAATTTACGAACAGGCATTTTCGTTTTCACTGAATCATCATCAGTATTTCCTGCAGAAAATAGCGTTTTTTGTCGGTAATTTCGTTTAGCGCATTTTCGATTTTTATCAGGGTTTCGTCAATGATAACCTTTTCAGGCAGTTGCTCCATATTTTCGACAACGGTAAATGCTTCGAAACCGGTTTCCCAATCTTCATCAACTATAATATCCACAAAAAGCGGAAGGTAATTCCTGAAATCGAGGCCATTTTGCCAGCATGCCACCAGCAGGCTTTTTCTGATTGGTTTGTATTTTTTTGTTTTCAGGGCATCAATAAAAATGGGCACGGTATCTCTTTTTTTTACCGAACCCAGAACATATTTGATTTCCGATTTCAGTTCCTCTTCGGGTTCCGAAATCAGCAAATCGAAAAGAATGGGAAGATATAATTTGTTTCCTGTTTCTTTAATGGCTTTTACAGCCGAAATTGCCGTGTTGGTGTTGGCAGAAAAAAGATCCTTTTCAATTTGTTTATCCAGTTTATATGTTTCCATTTACCGATGTTTGAATTCCAAAATACTTGTAGTTCGCTACAAAGGTAAAACAAGGTTCCTGAATAAATGTTGTTTTTAATGTTTACGTTTACTTCGCATGAAAAATATCAGGGAATTAAGTGAAGCAAACATTGGCAGGTTAATGCTAAAATATTTTGTGCCGGCATTTGTAGGTGTTTTTGTCAATGCACTGTACAACATTGTCGACCGTATTTTTATCGGACAAGGTGTGGGTGCAGAAGCTTTGTCGGGCATTTCCGTCATTTTTCCGGTAATGCTCATTATGATGGGATTTGGCATGCTCATCGGAATCGGGACCGGTGTATATGTTTCTATCAACCTGGGCCGAAACGACATTGAAAGGGCGGAAAAAACACTGGGAACCGGTTTTGCCCTGATGCTGATAGTTTCCGTAATTATTATGGTGATTATTTACTTGCTGAAAGTTCCCATTTTACGATCTTTTGGTTCTACAGAAGAAACTTTTCAATACGCCAACGATTACCTGGATATTATCATTGCCGGTGTTATGTTTATGGTGGTCGGATTTTCGCTAAACAACGTCATTCGCTCCGAAGGGAACGCGCGCATTGCTATGTTTTCCATGATAATCAGCGCCGGTACAAATATTATTCTCGATCCGGTTTTTATTTTTTGGTTCGGTATGGGGGTGAGAGGGGCTGCTTATGCAACCATTATTTCCATGTTTATTTTGATGGTTTGGGTTTTGATTCATTTTCGCAGCAAACGATCGGTCGTGAAGTTGCGCGGCAACAATATCCGGATCAATTATCCGATTTTGGTTGAAATAATTGGTATTGGAATGGCGCCGTTTTCAATGCAGATTGCCAACAGTTTTGTTCAGGGACTGCTGAATAAAAAATTAATCGAATTTGGAGGAGATTTAGCAGTTGGCGCCATGGGCATTATTAATTCGGTACTAACGTTAATTATCATGGCCATCGTGGCTATCAACATGGCTTCGCAACCAATCATCGGTTTCAATTATGGTGCGAAATCGGTTGAACGGGTAAAGGAAGCCCTTCGTATTTCATTAATTGCAGCTACTTGTATTGCTGCGGCAGCGTTTCTGATTGTACTTGCAATTCCGGGTTTTATAGTAAAATTGTTCAACAACGACAATGAACTGCTGTACCAAATTTCCGTAAAAGGCCTGCGACTGGTTGTTCTGGCAATGCCATTGATTGGTTTTCAGATTGTTGCCTCGCATTTTTTCCAGGCCGTTGGAAAAGCCAGACTGGCTATGTTTGCCACACTTTTCCGGCAGGTAATTGGTTTAATTCCGCTACTGATAATTTTGCCTGCTTTTTGGGATATCACCGGAATATGGCTTGCTTATCCTTTTTCTGATACGTTATCGGCGCTGGTTGTTTCAGTGCTGTTGTATCGCGAATGGAAAAAGTTGCCGTTACCAGAAACAAAAACAAACTGAAACGTTTGATATATCCGGAAAATAACCTCTCACAGAAGCTTTTCTTTCAATGCAGCCCCTGTGTACGATTTTTTTTCTTTCACCAAATCTTCAGGAACACCGGCAAAAATAATTTCGCCGCCTTTATCACCTCCTTCCGGACCCAAGTCGATAATCCAGTCGGCCGATTTTATAATTTCCATGTTGTGCTCGATAATGATGATCGAATGCCCGCGGGAAATCAGCGCCTGAAAAGAATCCAGCAGTTTTTTAATATCATGAAAATGAAGCCCTGTAGTTGGTTCATCGAAAATGAAAAGTGTTGGCGATGTTTTTTCAAGCACAAGAAATGACGCCAGTTTTACACGCTGGCTTTCACCTCCGGACAGCGTACTCGACGACTGCCCCAGTTTTACATACCCCAGGCCAACATCCTGCAAAGGTTTTAACCGTTTTACTATTTTTTTCTCTGTTGAAGATTTTCCTTGTGAGAACAATTCCATCGCTTCATTTACCGACAAGTTCAGTACATTGTCAATGTTGTGGTTTTTATATTTTACGTCTAAAATATCTTCCTTGAACCGTTTGCCGCCGCAACTTTCGCAAATGAGGTACACATCGGCCAGAAACTGCATTTCCACTTTAATGGTTCCCTCGCCCTGGCATTCGTCGCACCTTCCGCCATCAACATTAAATGAAAAATGGGACGGCTTCAAACCCTGAACTTTTGAACCTTGTTGCTCGGAAAAAAGCTTCCGGATTTCATCGTAAGCTTTCAGATAAGTTACCGGATTTGAACGCGATGATTTGCCGATAGGATTTTGGTTGATGAATTCAATCGAAGAAAGCAGGTTGTAATCGCCCAAAATGGCATCGTGGTGCCCGGTGCGTTCACCATAACCATTGAGCATTTTTACAAGCGCAGGGTATAAAATTTTCGAAACCAGCGACGACTTTCCCGAGCCGCTCACTCCGGTAACAACCGTTAACGTGTTCAATGGAAATTTTACCTGCAGGTTTTTCAGGTTGTTTTCCCGGGCGCCAATAATTTCGATGTAATTCGACCATTTTCTCCGGTGCCCGGGGATTTCAATTTTCTCTTCCCCTGTCAGGTATTTAGCGGTTAAACTTTCAGGATTTCCTGCCAGTTCAGAATGATTTCCCTGGAACACCACCTCACCACCATGAATTCCTGCAAAAGGACCAATATCAATGATTTCATCAGCAGCGCGGATTATTTCTTCATCGTGTTCAACTACAAAGACTGTGTTGCCGATTTTTTGAAGACGCCTCAGTACGTCTATTAACCGTTGCGTATCGCGCGAGTGCAGCCCGATGCTCGGTTCATCGAGAATGTACAGCGAACCCACCAAACTGCTTCCGAGGGAAGTGGCCAGGTTAATCCGCTGCGATTCACCTCCCGATAAAGTAGACGAGAGGCGGTTCAGCGTTAAATATCCAAGTCCGACATCGTCTAAAAATTCGAGACGGTTGTTAATTTCTATCAGAATGCGCCTGGCGATTTCCCTGTCGTGATCGTTTAGTTTTAACTTGCGGAAGAAATCGCGAAGTTCACTTACCGGTATTAATACAAGATCCTGTAATGATTTTCCGCTGATTTTTACATAGCCTGCTTCTTTTTTTAACCTGCTGCCCTTGCATTCGGGGCAGGTGGTTTTGCCCCTGTATCTCGAAAGCATTACCCTGTACTGAATCTTATAACTTTTTTCTTCCAAATGTTTAAAAAATTCATTTAACCCGGAAAAAAACCGGTTGCCGGTCCAGAGCAACTCTTTTTGCACCTGCGAAAGTTGATAGTAGGGCTTATGAATCGGGAAATCAAATTTTTCTGCTGAATAAATGAGCTGATTTTTCCATTCACCCATTTTCTCGCCACGCCAGCAGGCAACGGCATCCTGATAAATCGACAATGATTTATTGGGTACGACCAAATCTTCGTCAATGCCAATCACTTTTCCGTATCCTTCGCAGGCAGGACAGGCGCCAACCGGATTGTTAAAACTGAACATGTGCACCGTTGGCTCTTCGAATTCAATGCCATCTGCCTCAAAACGATTCGAAAATGATTCTGTAATTACCTCCTCCCCGAGATGAACTTTTACCAGGCATTCTCCATGTCCTTCAAAAAAACCGGTTTGAACGGAATCAGCAATCCGGCTTTGGGTATCTTCGTCGTTTTGAACCAAAATCCGGTCGATAACCACATTGAAATTATTTTCTTCAGGATTCGATTTCAGAAAGTCATCAATCCGGATTATTTCATTGTTTTTCTCAAGCCGTGAAAATCCCTGCTGCATAAGCAATCCGGCTTCTTCCAAAACTGAGCGGCCATTTTTGGGTTTTAGCGGGGAAACGATTAAAATTTGCGTATCCAACGGAAATGAACAGATAAAATCTACCACGTCAGAAACGCTCTGGCGGGTTACTTCCCTGCCTGAAACCGGTGAAATGGTTCTGCCGGTTCTGGCAAATAAAAGTTTCAGGTAATCGTATATTTCGGTTGAAGTGCCAACGGTAGAACGTGGATTGCGGGTGTTCACCTTTTGTTCTATGGCAATTGCCGGTGGAATTCCTTTGATAAAATCGACTTCGGGTTTGTTTATTCTGCCTAAAAACTGGCGGGCATAAGACGACAGGCTTTCAACGTAACGGCGCTGGCCTTCTGCAAAAAGCGTATCGAAAGCCAGCGAAGATTTGCCCGAACCCGAAACACCCGTTACAACTATAAATTTATTCAACGGGATTTTTAAACTTACATTCTTTAGGTTATGTACCCTAGCATGTTGAATTTCAATAAATTTATCTGATTTTATATTTGGCATGGTTCCTACTGGAGAAGAATAATTTAATTAAATACTTGTATATATCGGTAAAAAATATCATTTTAGCAGCAACAAAATTAAAAAATAGTTTTACTTCAACTTAAATTTTGACGCCTATAGAAAAGCTTTACTTTTTGTTTACAATTAAATAGAAGGTAATGTTCAGAACAGATGCACTGAACGATAATGAACTCGTTCAACGTTTTATGGAAGGCGATCAAAAATCACTCGAATTACTAATCAATCGCCATAAAAACAGGATTTTTTCTTATATACTGTTGATAGTGAAAAACCAGGAATTGGCTGAAGACGTTTTTCAGGAAACGTTTATCAAAGTCATCCGATCGTTAAAACGCGGTAAATATATCGAAAACGGCAAATTTGTATCGTGGGTATTGCGAATAGCCCATAATCTTATTATTGACCATTTTCGGAAGGAAAAGCTGCAGGGAACCGTTTCAAACGACAGCACGGATGTTGATATTTTCAATTCCCAGAAATTTTCTGAAGAAACCATTGAAGACCAAATGGTGATTAGCCAGATTTTAAACGACGTTAAAGAATTGGTGAAGGAGCTGCCGGAAGATCAGCAGCAGGTTATTTACATGCGCCATTACATGGGGCTTAGCTTCAAGGAAATTGCGGATCAAACAGGAGTAAGTATCAATACCGCGCTCGGACGGATGAGATATGCACTTATTAATATGCGTAAACTCATTCAGAAAAAGAATTTGAACTTAACCCGGATTTAACACTTCTTAACACAATATCGAAGGGCAGGACGGCGTTTTAAATAGAGTATTTAAAATTTTATTTAACGTCTGCCTATGAAAAAATATTCTACTTTCGTTTATCTTGTGAAGAGCTTTGATCCGTCAGTTATCCATTCAAATCTTTTCAGCGGGACCGGTAACTTTGAGGCTCGTTTAACAGAACCGGAAACCGGCGCCTCGCCGTCCGATCAGACCATCAGCAACATTCTTGGTTTTGCGCAATCGTACAACGTTTTAAAGACCAAAAATTTAGGTCATGTTGAATTGAATTTAAATTAGTCGCAAAATTTCAACCGAAATGAAAAAAGCACCTGTCATCAGGTGCTTTTTTCATTTCGGCGTACCCTTGTTCAATGAAAATTTTAATACGAAATACCCAAGCAATCCGGCAATCAGCGAACCGCATACAATTCCAATTTTTGCCGAATTAATTAATACTGCATCGTTGAAAGCCAAATTATTAATAAAAAGCGACATGGTAAATCCCAGACCGCCCAGCATCGAAACCCCTGCCAGCTGATTGAAAGAAACATTTGATGGAAGTTCCGAAAGGTTCAGCTTGATTGACAAAAACGAAAAAAGGAAAATTCCAAGTGAATTTCCCACAATCATACTAATAGCTATATTAATTAAAAGCGACACGTTTGTTTCGGCGCCAAAAGTAAAAACAACGCCGGCATTTGCAAATGCAAACAGTGGCATAATCAGGTATGAAACCCATCCGTGCAGGCGATGTTCGAGATATTGCAACGGCGGTGCGGTTCGTTCTGTTAAGTTTTCAAGATCGTCGAGCGCTTCAACCTGTTGTTTCGAAAGTATCGATTGTTCATCCTGATTTTTACAATCGGTTACAAAGCAGTTCAGTATTTCGCTTGCTTCATTGTAAAAAGATGTTGTGTTGGTTTTTCGGTTCAGAGGGATAGAAAATGCCAACAGAACGCCGGCAATTGTAGCATGAATCCCGGATTTTAAAAACAGTACCCAAACGATTACGCCGGCAATGAAATAGAAATATTTTGAATAGTAACCTCTTGCCGATAACAGATAGAGGATAACAACAATCGCCAAACCGATGATCACATTCAACCAGATTAAATTTGAACTGTAAAATATGGCAATTACTAAAACTGCTCCCAAATCATCGATAATTGCAAATGCCATCAGAAAAATTTTCAGGCCGGTAGGTACGCGGTTCCCTAAAAGTTGAAGAATTCCCAGTGTAAAAGCAATATCGGCAGCAATGGTAATTCCCCATCCTTCCATTCCTGTCTGGCCCCTGTTTAGAAATGTAAAAAGTAAGGCAGGGGCAACCATTCCGCCAATTGCCGCAAAAATTGGTAACGACGCATTTTTTAACCGGCTTAATTCACCGGTGCTGACTTCGCGTTTAATTTCCAGTCCGATTAAAAAGAAAAAAATGGCCATCAATCCGTCGTTTATCCATTTCAGCAGAGGTTTCGACAGCTCGAAACCGGGCAGGCTAAAAGCAATTTCACGTTCCCAGATTTCGAGAAATGAACTGCTTAACGGGCTATTTGCCAGGATGAGCGCTGAAATGGTTGCAACAAAGAGGACGATACTTCCCGATATTTCAAGCTTAATAAATTGATTTAAAGGTTCACGAATAAATTTCATAGTCAGGATTTTTTGAAATACAACTCAATTTCCACCTTTTTGTTTACAGAACAAGGAACTCATTGAGTTAAACGTAAAAATTAAATCGAAAGGCAATTTACAACTAAATCAAACACCGGCAGCCGAAACTTATTACCTTTGTTCCTGTTCAATCTAAACCAATGCAAAATGAACCATAAGAAATTGCTGCTTCTGTTACCGGTATTTGCTTACCTTTCTGCTTTTTCTCAACATTCAAACTGGACCCATTTTCGGGGCACGAATATGGATGGGCATGCTACGGTTGCAACAGCGCCGCTTCACTGGAACGACTCAACAAATATTCAATGGAAAATTCCGGTAAAAGGATTGGGATGGTCATCGCCGGTGGTTTACGGAAAACAAATCTGGCTGACTTCTGCAGCACGTGATGGCAAAGAATTTTATGTGCTTTGCTTTGACCTGGAAACAGGAAAAACGATTTTTGAAAATACAGTTTTCACGTGCAATGATCCACAGCACATTCACGGAACCAATTCGTATGCTACTCCAACGCCATGCATTGAAGATGGTTTCGTTTATGTCCATTACGGAACGTTTGGAACAGCCTGCATCAACACCGAAAATTTTGAAACCGTCTGGAAACGTGAAGATTTAAAATGCGATCACATGCAAGGCCCCGCATCATCGCCGATTTTGCACCGAAATATGCTGATTGTACATCTGGAGGGCACCGAAAATCCATATGTCATCGCTCTGGATAAGAGGACCGGCGAAACGATTTGGAAAAGTGTACGGCCATCCGAAATTTACGATAAGCTCGAACCGGTATACCGGAAATCATATCAAACGCCCATTGTCATCGAGGTAGACGGCAGGGAACTTTTAATCAGCAATTCATCGTTTATGTGTTTTGCGCACGATGTTAATTCAGGAGAAGTAGTTTGGACGGTGGAATATGGTTACGATTCTACCGTTAGTCAGCCAGTGTACTGGAATGGTTTGGTTTTCGTCAATTCCGGCTGGATATTTTTGGATAACACTCCTTCGTTTACGCGCCAGTATGCAATCGATCCCACCGGCAAGGGAGATGTTACCAAAACTCACGTGAAATGGATATACGAAGAGGAAGTTCCTCAAATACCAACTCCCGTTATTGTGGAAGGAAAAATGTACATGGTTCACGATCGCGGAATGCTAACCTGTTTGGATGCTTCCACCGGCCAGCCCGTATGGAAACACAAACTGAAAGGGAATTTCAATTCGTCGCCGGTTTACGCAGCCGGGAATATATATTTCATCAATGTTAAAGGCGAATGTACCGTTATAAAACCAGGCGGGTCTTTTCAGTTGGTTGCTGAAAACAATCTCGGCGAAGCTGTAAAAGCAGTGCCTGCATTTATAAACGATGAAATGATTATAAGAACAGATAAACACTTGTATCTGATAAAATAGGCCGGTTCAGTATCATTTCTTCCTGATGAAAAACTTTCGAAGAAAACCGGAAATTTAGCGGGAAATGTAGCAACGGGAATTAAGCTACACCTTTCATTGTTGAAATTCAAAAAAATTAGATTTAAAAAACCTGCTGAATTCTGACATTAATTAATCCTCAAAAAGTGTGAATTCATCATTTTGTAATTTTTTCGAACCAAATCTTTCTTACTTTTGCCGGCCAATTTAAACAACCTGGTTTTTTGACCGAAAAGCAGAAAAATCATTAAAACAATTCATAAAATAACAGGTTGTATCTTTTAGGAAAACAAGAAAATGGAAGAAATCAGAAATATAGCAATTATTGCACACGTCGACCACGGTAAAACCACGCTGGTTGACCGAATTTTACACCAGGTAAACCTTTTCCGCGAAAATCAGGATATGGGGGAATTAATTCTCGATAGCAACGATTTGGAGCGTGAACGCGGCATTACCATTTTATCGAAAAACGTTTCGGTGCATTACAAAGACACTAAAATCAATATTATTGACACTCCCGGCCACTCCGACTTTGGTGGCGAAGTGGAACGCGTGTTAAATATGGCCGATGGGGTGTTACTGATTGTTGATGCGTTTGAAGGCCCAATGCCGCAAACCCGTTTTGTTTTGCAAAAAGCCATTGAACTGGGATTAAAACCGATTGTGGTTATCAACAAAGTAGACAAGCCCAACTGCACTCCTGAAATTGCACAGGAAAAGGTGTTCGATCTCATGTTTAGTTTGGAAGCCACCGAAGATCAGCTGGATTTTCCAACGGTTTTTGGTTCGTCGAAAGCCGGCTGGATGGGACCCGACTGGAAAGAGGAAACAACCGATGTTAGTTATCTGCTCGATACAATTCTGGAGCATATTCCGCTGGCAAAAAATAAAGAAGGTTCGCTGCAAATGCGGATTACTTCGCTGGATTATTCATCGTACACCGGGCGGATTGCAGTGGGAAAAGTTACCCGCGGCGAGTTGGTTCCCGGGTCTCCTGTTTCGCTGGTAAAACGCGATGGCCGGATTGTAAAAACAGCCGCCAAGGAGATTTTTCTGTTTGAAGGACTTGGAAAAGAAAAAACAAAAGATCCTGTTCCTTCGGGTGAAATTTGTGCAGTACTCGGCCTTGATGGGTTCGATATTGGCGATACCGTTGCCGATGCCGAATTTCCGGAAGGGTTGACGCCTATCCGGGTGGACGAACCTACCATGAGCATGTTATTTGTAGCCAATAGTTCGCCGTTTTTTGGGAAAGACGGAAAATATGTAACCTCCCGCCAGTTGCGCGACCGGTTGTATAAGGAAACCGAAAAAAACCTGGCGCTCCGGGTGGAAGACACCAATTCAGCCGATTCATTTCTTGTTTTCGGACGCGGAATCCTTCACCTTTCTATTTTGGTGGAAACGATGCGCCGCGAAGGTTTTGAAATACAGCTGGGCCAGCCAAAAGTTTTGATAAAAGAAATTGACGGTAAAAAACATGAGCCCATCGAAGCATTAACGGTGCATGTTCCGGAAGCTTTTTCAGGTAAGGTAATCGAACTGGTTACCCAGCGTAAAGGAGATATTACGAATATTGAAGTGAAAGAAGATCGTTCTCACCTTGATTTTCTGATTCCGGCGCGCGGGTTGATTGGATTGCGTAACCAAATGCTTACAGCAACCGAAGGTGAAGCAATTATGGCCCATCGTTTTTACAGCTACGAACCCTGGAAAGGCGACCTGGGAGTTCGGCGGAATGGTGCGTTAATTGCGCTGGAAACTGGCACTGCCATAGCCTATTCCATTAATAAAATGCAGGATCGGGGACGGTTTTTTGTGGATCCGGGAGAAGAAGTTTACGCCGGTCAGGTAATTGGTGAAAATACCCGGCAGGACGATCTGACCCTGAATATTACGCTCACCAAAAAATTATCGAATATGCGCGCTTCGGGTTCCGATGAAAAAACAAGTATTGCACCGGCTATAAAATTTTCGTTGGAAGAAGCAATGGAATACATCCGGAACGATGAATATCTGGAAGTGACGCCAAAATACATGCGTATCCGGAAAATATTATTAAACGAACACGACCGGAAAAGGCAGTCAAAATCTGAGATTCAGTTGTAAAGAATTTCAAAATAAAAGATATTTCAGCTCTGCATTTGCAGGGCTTTTTTTTTACATTTTTTCGAGATAAAAAAACACCTCACAGGTGATAAAGCGTAACGAAAATGTTAACAAGTTCCTAATGAACATTAAATATATGTCACTATTTAGATAGGAGATAAATTACCTGCTCCGATTGTAAATATTGCTTATTGGTTTTATTTTTAGGCATTTAAATTCAAAGCAGAAAACGATGTCTGAAAGAACAATTATACTATTCATAATTATACTGTTAACAGAAATAAACCTTTCTGCACAAACAGCAACCCGCTGGCGGGGCCCCAATGGCAATGGCATTTATGACGAAACCGGTTTATTAAAGAAGTGGCCGGCCTCAGGCCCGGAAATCCTCTGGCATTTCGAAGGTTTGGGCGAAGGCCATTCATCTCCTGCATTTGCAAACGGCACAATTTATTTATCAGGAATGACAGGCGATGAAGGTTTTGTTTACGCGCTTTCAGCCGACGGCAAATTAAAGTGGAAGAAATCGTATGGAAAAGAATTCACTGAAAGTTATCCCGGCGCCCGGTCAACCCCTGTCATTGACGGAGATTTGCTATTCGTTTATTCCGGACTTGGCGAATTGACATGTATGGATGCAAATAACGGTGAAGTGAAATGGAAAAAAAATGCATTCAGCGATTTTGACGGCGCCAACATCCAATGGGGAGTAACCGAAACAGTAGTGATTGACGGAAATAAACTGTACCTCACGCCGGGAGGAAAGAAAAACAATGTAGTTGCACTGGATAAAACTACCGGCGAATTAATCTGGACATCGCCCGGTGTTGGTGATCTTTCAGCATATTGTACTCCTTTGCTTATTGATTTGCCTGGCCGGAAACTGCTGGTAACCATGACTGCAAAACATATTATCGGTTTGGATGCTTCCAACGGAAAATTGCTTTGGTCGCACGAACAAACCAATCGCTGGGATGTGCATGCAAACACACCATTGTATCATTCCGGAAGGATTTTTTGTTTCAGCGGCTGGGGCGCGGGCGGTGTGATGCTGGATTTGAGCAGCGACGGAAGTAGCGTAAAAAAAGCCTGGTCTGCTGAAAACCTCGACAGCCGCACCGGAGGAGCAGTACTGGTTGATGGATATTTGTACAGCTCGGGTGATATGCACCGGGAATGGCGCTGCATCGACTGGAAAACGGGCGCAGAAAAATACGCTTCCAAAGAAATTGGTAATGGCGCCATTATCTATGCGGACGGAATGTTGTATTGCTACAGCGAGCGTGGTGAGCTGGCACTGGTAAATGCAACATCTGAAAAATTTGATCTTGTCAGTAAAACAAAAGTAGAATTGGGAACAGCACAACACTGGTCACACCCGGTGGTAAATAACGGAAGATTGTATTTGAGGCATGGAAATGTTTTGATTGTCTATAAAATTTCATAATCTGAACCAGTTTTCACCCGAAACATTATAATAAAAAAAACTAAATATTTGTATATGAATAAAATAGCACTAGGGATTATTTTTACTTGTTTTGTTTTTTCAGGGAATGCACAGGTAACTCAATGGCGGGGGCCAAACCGCGATGGCCATTTTGATGAAACCGGTTTGCTGAAAAGCTGGCCCGAAGATGGCCCGCAACTGGTTTTGGAAGTGGAAGATATCGGGAAAGGCTGGTCGTCGCCGGTTTTTGCCGACGGAATGATTTATACCACCGGAATGAAAGATACGTTGGATTATCTTACTGCCATCGATATGAATGGAAATGTAAAATGGCAGGTTCCATACGGACGTTCGTGGACACAATCTTACCCCGATACCCGCAGTACGCCTGTAATTGAAGGCGACCGTATTTACGTGCAAAGCGGAACCGGCCGGGTGGCCTGTATTAATCGCGAAACCGGTAAAGATATCTGGGCGGTTGAAGTGGATAAAAAGTTTAATGGCGTTTATCATCGTTGGGGAAATTCAGAAACGCCGCTTATTGTCGGCGATAAAGTTATTGCAACCCCCGGAGGTGAAACCACAAGCGTTGTGGCGCTTGATAAAACGACGGGCGATCTTATCTGGCAGAGTAAATCGGTTGGCGGCCCGAGATCATACATATCTCCTACATTATACGAATACAAAGATTTCCGTTATGTGCTGGCAGCAACCGGAACTACATTAATTGCGCTAAACCCTGAAACCGGTGAAATAGCCTGGACATATAAATACTGGCACCCAGATATGTGGGACCAGGATGGGTTAATTTGGGCGAATACCCCTACTTATAAAGACGATGAGATTTTCCTGAGCATGGGCTACAACTATTTTGCCGTTATGCTAAAATTGGATTCCACCGGAACTTCGGTTTCTGAAAAATTTCGTGATCATACTTTGGATAACCATATTGGCGGTTTGATTCTTCACGATGGATTTCTGTATGGTTCCAACTGGTATAACAACAGCCAGGGACGCTGGGTTTGCATGGACTGGAACAGCGGGGACATTAAATACGTTGCCGACTGGGATACAAAAGGGCCGGTTGTGATGGCCGATGGAATGCTTTATTGTTACAATGAACGTGGAAAAGTGGGGCTGGTAAAACCCGATCCCGATGGTTTTGACCTGGTTAGCGAATTCCGGATAAAAAAAGGTTCCGGACCGCACTGGGCGCATCCTTTTATTGCCGATGGAAAACTGTTTATGCGCCACGGCGATGCACTGATGGTTTATGATATCAAACAAAAGTAGATAACATTTCGATAAAGCAGAAGGAGAAGTCTTTAGCATTCGATAAAAAATTTCTCATTCATGTTTTATCTGAAAATGACAAAAATGAAATGAATCTTTTTTCGGTCATATTATTCTTTTTTCTCTCAATTTCCGGTTTTTCCCAGAACGTGGTTGAATTTCGGGGAATGGGAAGAACCGGCTGGTACAACGAAGCCGGTTTATTGAAAGAATGGCCCGAAAATGGCCCCGGGCTTTTATTGAAAGTCGAAGGCATCGGAAAAGGCTTTTCGCAACCAATTGTTGCTGAAGGGAAAATATTCGTAACTGGAATAAAAGAAGATACCACCGATATTCTTTCAGCTTATAATTTAAAAGGTGAGCTGCTCTGGGAAACTCCATACGGCCGCTCGTGGACTGCCTCCTACATCGACAGCCGAAGCACACCAGTCTGGGAAAATGGTAAATTGTACGTTTCCAGCGGAACTGGGCAGGTTAGTTGCGTTGATGCTGAAACCGGTAAAAAAATATGGCAGGTGGATGCCATCGAAAAATACAGTGGCGAAATTTATACACACGGTGACGCAGAATCGCCGCTGATTATTGGAAATGCCGTGCTATATACAACGGGCGGCGAAAAAAATACGCTGGTCGCGTTGAGTAAAACCGATGGTACGCTGGTTTGGAAAGCAAAAAGCCTGGGCGGCGCAAAAGCGTACGCTTCTTCGGTTCTGATAAACCATAACGGGAAAGACATGGTTTTGGCGCAAACTTCCAAAAACATCATCGGAATAGATCCATCCAACGGCGAAATCCTCTGGAGCTACAACCTGATTCAGTATCACGAAAGCAGCCAGGGGAAAGGCGCTCAAACCAACCCGCCGGTTTACCACAACGGCGATATTTTCGTCACCAGCGGATACGATCATCCGGGGGTGTTGCTTTCCCTTTCCAACGATGGAAAATCGGTCCGGCTAAAATGGAAAAATGAAATAATCGATACGCATTTCGGTGGTGATGTGCTGGTTGATGGAAATTTGTACGGTTCCAACTGGCAGCACAACGCCAAAGGGCGCTGGACGAGTGTAAACTGGGCAACCGGTAAAACCAATTGGGAGCAGGACTGGCACAACAAAGGATCGGTAATTTATGCCGACGGAATGCTCTATTTATACGAAGAAAAAAGCGGAAATGTAGCATTGGTAAAACCGGATTCAAAAAAACTCAATATTGTAAGTGAATTTAAAATTGAAGGTGGTGCAGGGCCGCACTGGGCGCATCCTGCAATTTACGATGGCAGGTTGTTTATCCGCCACGGGAACGTATTGATGGTTTACAATATTAAAGATAATTAGATGATGAGATGGAGTAATGAAACAATAACGCATCCGGCGGTTTTTTCACTACTCATTACTGAAATCTCTGTACTTAA
>CAWAMJ010000006.1:0-387976 GCA_963783085.1 uncultured Prolixibacteraceae bacterium
TTTACAGTAGTTTCCACATTGTAATTAGCTGTACCATTTACTTTAAACTGGTACACTGCTTTGGGGTTATTTTCAATTAAATTAACAATAGTCTGGGTCCAGCTATCTACTGTATAGGTAATTACACCGTTATCGGCCAGTAATGAACTGGGAATTTGAAAGGTTTCATTGTCAACCTTAAATACACAGGTCAGAATTTCATTTCCGTCAGTTGCCCCTAAAAAGGTTAAAACACCACCTTGAGCAGCAGTCATGTCGCGGATATTATCCAGGTAGTCTGCTAGATCGGGATTATCGGCCAGTGAAAAAGTTGCAGTTCCACCAAATTCATACATATTGTTCTGCAGCATTTGTGATTTTAGTTGAATAGCAACCGTATTTTCAGAAGATACCGGGATATCGGCAGTTAACTCAGCGTCGATATCAACAGCAGTAAGATCCTTAATTTTTTCGCAGGAACTGAACAGAAGCGATACAGACGCAACGAATAGAATGGTAATTTTTTTCATAATATTGTTAATTAAGATTTAGAAAAGTGTATAAAAATTATTTAGAATTCCAGCAGCGAATAAATAAAAAAAATTATGAATAACCAAGGACTGACGAATAAAAAAAGAATTTATTATCGCTTTATCTGTTTTATCATACAGAACCTGTCAAACAATGATTTAAAATCATTCGTTTGTTAGGATGAATTTCATTTAAGAAAAAATTCTAAGACAAATTTTAGTAAAAGGTGTTTCCATTATAGAAAAAAATGAACCAACCCGTTACTAAATGCGCGCAGGATTGGTTCTTTTACGAATATCCTGGAATGATGAATTACAAAGGGGAAGCACTTACAGTTACCGGTACTTTTAGTTTTACGGTGGTTTCCACATCGTAATTTGCAGTTCCCGAAAGCGAAAGCTTAAAATATTTGTCTTTGTATTGTTCAATGCTGTTCACCAGCAAATCGGCGCCGGTATTCAGGTAATATTCAATTACGCCATTATTGGCAATCAGCACTTCGGGTATGGTAAATGTATTCAGCATTTCCGGATCTGAAGAAAGGCTGTCCTGAATTCCATAGCTAATCTGGCAGGTGAGAATTTTGTTTCCATCGGTTGCACCAACAAAGGTAAGCACACCTCCCTCGCTCGCTTTAATGTTCCGGATATTGTCTACGTACTTTTTTAAATCATTGTTGTCTTCCAAAGAAAAAGTATTACTTCCTACAAAGGAATAGACACCATCGGCCATTTGAACCGATTTCAGATTTATTGCCACTGTATTTTCCGAAGTTACGGGAACATCAACCTGAATATCCGTATCGATGTCGATGGCTGTGGCATCTTTAATTTTTTCGCAGGAACCAAATAAAATAAATGCGAGCGATGAAAACAAAATCATGTAATTTTTCATAATAATTCAATTTTTAAGATTCCTCAGGTAAACAATATTTTAGAAAGAAAGTTTACAGAACAATTGCCACTACTGCCATTTCTACCATTCAAATTGTAATACTTTTTGTACTTTTAAATTTGAACCAAATCGAAAAATAATGAACCGAAAAGCTTTGTACCTGCTGGTTTTATATCTGGCAGTTTCCTGTTCCGCCCCACCCCGTTTTAATAAAGATGTTATTAATCAGGCCATTGAAAACGGAATGCAGGCAAACGAAGGTTATGTCCGCAGCCTGAAATTCACTGAAGCATGGCTTACAAAAACCGACAGTGCAACCGGCCTAATCCCGACCAATTTAACCAGGGCAATCGATATTTGGGAGCCGCACAATTCAGCCGCCGATAATTATGCGTTTATGGTTTTAACTGCCTATCTGCTTGACCAAGATTTGTACAACGATGAATTGCTCGACATGCTGAAATCCGAGCAGAAAATTACATCGAGCATGAAATCGCTGCCCGATATTTATTCGTTTTCGAAACACGGATTCCGTGACGATGAATTGAATATGGGACATATAATTTTCGGGTCTTCAGAATATATAAAGGACGGATTGATTCCTCTAAATGAGTACATTGGTAAATCGCCCTGGCAGGATCGGATGATGGAAATGATGGACGATTTCTCCGGTATATCCGGAAAAGTTGCCGGATTATTTCGACCGAACTGCTTCGGTGGAAGAGGTAAACGGCGAAATGCTGCAGACACTTTCGCGGCTTTACTGGATGACAGGCAACCAAAAATACCTCGACTTGGCCAGAAGCTCGGCGATTATTATTTGCTGGGCGAACCGCGACCTCACCAAAATCGATTACCTGCGCATCCGCGACCACGGTTGCGAAATTATTGGCGGACTGAGCGAATTGTACGTTACACTGCATTTTGCCGATCCGGAAAAAAAGGAAGCATACAAACAACCGTTTTATGCCCTGCTCGACCGCGTTTTGGAAGTTGGTCGAAACGAAGATGGTTTTTTTTACAATGCCATAAATCCGAAAACAGGCGAAATTGCGGATTCAAAAATTGTGGATAACTGGGGATATGTTTTCGATGCGTATTATACGGTTTGGATGATTGATAGAACAAAAGAATACCGCGATGCAGTCTTGAAAGGATTTAAAAAATTAAATGAAAAATACCGCAATTATCCGTGGGAAGGCACCAGCCACGATGGTTATGCCGATGCACTGGAAAGCGGCATTAACCTGTATAACCGCGAACCTGTGCCGGAACTGAAAAGCTGGATTGACAGCGAAATGCAGGTGATGTTCGGCATGCAACAGGAAGATGGAATAATTGGCGGCTGGCATGGCGACGGCAACTTTGCCCGCACAGCCATTATGTACAGCCTCTGGAAAACACAGGGCGCACATGTTTACCCGTGGCGCAGCGATTTAATTTTCGGCGCCGAAAAAGATGGCGAGCAAATTTATTTTGTTCTCACTGCTGAAAATAGCTGGGAAGGGAAACTGGTGTTCGATGCCCCGCGGCACAGAACTATTTTGAATTTTCCTATTGATTACCCGCGGATTAACCAATTTCCCGAATGGTTTGTGGCCGAAAACGGAAAAAATTATTCGGCTGTCTCATCTAAAAAAGAAATTACAGGAAAGTATTCCGGGGAGCAATTGCTGAAAGGAATTCCTGTTAATTTGAAGGCAGGAGAACAGTTGATTTTTTCCGTGAAGATTAAATAGGTATTCCGCGAAATATTTCAGCTTCGCATATAAATCAGTATTAAAATAACAATTGTTTCTTGTGCAAAATGGAAGTCAGGGTTACAGGTTGCACAAAATGCTGATCGAACACGAAACAAGTTTACGAATGCTTATCCGTAAAGCGGGGGGATCTGCCGGACGGGGGATCCGGGCTATCCTTTGCCGTTGTGCTTCAGCCAACGGTTACCGGCAAACGACTGTAAAAGGGCTTCAGCCCGTATAATATAACAATTTGGGTTAAAACCAATAGTCTTCCTTATTTCAAAATCCGTCCCATAAATGAGAAGCCAAAGGATAAATGATCTGTGGGATTTCGCCCGGCCAGCGGTTTGAGCCGCTTGATCGATTGAAGAAGAAATACCACACACCTAAATCCTCATCCTGTTGTTAAAACCTCTCTCTAACCTGCCCAGCAGAAGGACAGACATCACCGGCGATGTTTGGGTGAGGCAAGGAAAAAAAATTATTCCGCCACAACTTCCAGTTCTTTCATCCCGTAACAAATCGTGCCGTTTTTGCTAATTCCTTCCACCACTACCTGGTAGCGGCCCAGCATATCCGACGTAAAAAATTTGAGGCTGGCTTTGCCGTTTTCAAAAAACACATCCGGATTCCAGTACATCGCAGGGCGAAAATCAGGCTTCGTATCGTTCAATTCCGGCAAATCATTCAGCGGATACTCCGGTGAATAAAACTCCCTCGCCTGCTTAAATCCCCGGACCCGCGGTATTATCCTCCCGTGGACGATTCGTTTAAATTCACTGTAAAAGGAATCGGAAGCCGAATTTGTCAGGATGGATAATACGGCAGACGAACCTCCCCCTTCAGTACCGAACCGCGCAATATTTGCCGAACTCTTGTAAAAATCGATCTGCGCAATATCGCCAATGGGGACATATTCCAACCGGTCCATAGATTCACCAAAACCATCCAACATCAGCGCTACCGGCTGGTTACGGTAAATAATTGCTGAATCGGTAAGGTAAACTCCCGGAACGTTGTATTCGATGTAATCAAAAATATCAGTGTAAGAATAGGAATCTTCTGAAACATTAAACGACCGGTCGGGATAGCCCCAAACGGCAGTGATGTATGTGTACGCGAACGGCTTGTTAGCTAGAATATCCACATCACCCAATAAAATGGTATTATGTTCCAGCTCGTATTCCCGTTCGGCCAGGTGTTTATAATAACTGGCACGGAAGAACCGATCGGGAATGGAAATCGGCCAGGTGGCTTTTTCCACTGCTGCAAAAGGAACAATTGAATCGAACACCGGCGGCGATTCGTTGTATACCTCTACCCTGCTCCGTCCCCAACGATCTTTTGCATTTATCATTATTTCAGCCGAATCTTTCAGGTACAACCGGTCGAACCGGAAACGTCCCAAATCATCGGTGGTATCTTTTAAAATCAGAAACAGGTTAGAAAACGGCCCCAGTTCAACCGTACCGTTTTCAACCGGTTTGGTTCCAAACAATTTTTCTACCCTGCCTTCGAAAATAACTCCGGCATCGTTCCAGTGCGGCAATTTTTTCCCGGCATAATCGGTCAGCACATCCCAGTAATAGCGCCGCCAGCCGTTGACCATCATCACCAAATCGAGCTTTTCGTCGGCTGATATAGTTTCATCATCCTGAAAAAAGGATGCCGGCGATTCCAGCGGTCCTTTCAGTTCCGAATCGAGCAACAGGTAGCTTTCAATGGTTTGGCTAATTCCATTTTCACTGAAATAATCTTCGTTCACCACCGCTACCGAAACGCCCCGCTTAATGGTATCGTTGGAATCGAGATTCGCAGTCAAACCGATTTGTACATTTTCCCGTGTTCCGAATTCTTTCTTCGGTAAATAAATTTCCAGTGGTTTTTCACCTGCATTCCGCACAAAAACCAGGCGTTCTGCCAGCACGTTTTGAGCTTCGTCGTACAGCGTGATTTTTGAAATACCAGGCGGAAACAGCCCTTTGTACATTTCAACCAGATGTTGAAATCCGGTCATGACAATTTCCTGCCGGAACAATTCCATTCCTTTGTGCGATGCCACCAATTCGAGGTTCCGGATATCTTCTGTTTTAATGTTACGGTTCAGCGTAAAAAGCAAATCATTGCCTTTCGGCGCATAATGCAAGGCAATTCCGTTAGTCTGTACCGGCCCAAAACGGTAGCTGAATTCGGGATGCCCGTCGATTTTCGCGGTGTAGGTTCTTCCTTCGGCCGGCATCATCACAAACATACCCATTCCTTTGTAACGGCTTTCGAAAACAACCACCTCCTCCCCCGTTTCGTCTAACACTTTTCCTGAAACAGGAATTCCTTTGCCGTTTTCATCCGTGGCTTTAAAAGCTACATGGTTGGCAGCATTCAGCACCAGGTTGCCACCTTCGGGCAAAAAAGAAACGGCTGTTTTTTCGGGTTTTTCTTTTTGGCTGAAAAATTTCACAGAATTACCCGGACGTGAAACCGCTATTTTTTTATGAAACAGACTCTCCTCACCAAAATTCTGCAGGTATTTGGTGTATGCCCGCAGCGTATATTCGCCTTCTTCCAGCGAATCGGAAAGGTGGATGTTGTTATTGGCCACACCGTAAACTGACATCATCAGCAATTGATCCACAATTTCTCCTTTTTCAGAAATTAACTGAACATAAATATTTTTGTATCCCGGAATCAACTGGTTATTTATTCCGCTCACCAGATACGAACAAAACCAGATATTCTCGCCGGGTGAATATATTTCGCGGTCGGTGTGCAGGTACAGCTTTTCGTAAAGTATGGAATTGGTTTTAATTGAATCGGGAACGGTTTGTCCGAAGCCGGCAAATACGATGAAAAAATTCAGAAGAATGGTTGGTAGTTTTTGCATGAAAAAAAAATTTGTTTACCTGAACAAAAATTATTCCTGAAAGAAAGTTCAGGCAGATTTTAAAGCCCTGAAGATAAATTATTTTCTCTGCATAAATGAAAAATTAAAGGCAATATCAGGAAGTGGAGGGAATCCTGAAAGGATTAAACAAAAATAGCCCCGTATGAAATGCGGGGTTGCGAAGCGAAGTAAAAACCCGAACCCGGAATGGGTTCAACATATTTCATCGGTTATGCGTCGAGCGGATCAAACTGCTTGCGCATTGGGAAAGAAAATAAGAAACACCGAATAAGCCTGTCTGGCCAGATGGACAGGAAATAACAAAATCAGAAAATCGAGGGAATCCTGAAAGGATTAAACAAAAATAGCCCCGTATGAAATGCGGGGTTGCGAGCGAAGTAAAAACCCGAACCCGGAATGGGTTCAACATATTTCATCGGTTATGCGTCGAGCGGATCAAACCGCTTGACGCATTTCTTTAATTTAGAGAAATGTTTCCCGCAGATTTCGCAGATAAGCGCAGATTTTATTTTTCTGCGAAAATCAGCGCAATCCCAGCCTGCGTCTGGCAGGAGCGGGAGGTTGAGAAAGAATAAGAAACACCGAATAAGCCTGTCTGGCCGGACGGACAGGAAATAACAAAATCAGAAAATCGAGGGAATCCTGAAAGGATTAAACAAAAATAGCCCCGTATGAAATGCGGGGTTGGGAATGAAGTAAAAACCCGAACCCGGAATGGGTTCAACATATTTCATCGGTTATGCGTCGAGCGGATCAAACCGCTTGACGCATTGGGAAAGGAAATAAGAAACATCGAATAAGCCTGCCGGGCCGGATGGACAGGAAATATCAAAATCAGGAAGTAGAGGAAATCCTGAAAGGATTAAACAAAAATAGCCCCGTATGAAATGCGGGGTTGGAAACAAAGCGAAAACCCGAACCCAAAATGGGTTCAATAGTTGGAAATGTGCCGACAAAAAAAACAATTAGAGAAATGTTTCCCGTAGATTTAGAAGATAAGCGCAGATTTTATTTTTCTGCGAAAATCTGCGCAATCCCAGCCTGCGTCTGGCAGGAGCGGGAGGTTGAGAAAGAATAAGAAACACCGAATAAGCCTGTCTGGCCGGATGGACAGGAAATAACAAAATCAGAAAATCGAGGAAATCCTGAAAGGATTAAATTAAAATAGCCCCGTATGAAATGCGGGGTTGCGAGCGAAGTAAAAACCCGAACCCGGAATGGGTTCAACATATTTCATCGGTTATGCGTCGAGCGGATCAAACCGCTTGACGCATTGGGAAAGGAAATAAGAAACATCGAATAAGCCCGCCGGGCCGGACGGACAGGAAATATCAAAATCAGAAAGTAGAGGAAATCCTGAAAGGATTAAACAAAAATAGCCCCGTATGAAATGCGGGGTTGCAAGCGAAGTAAAAACCCGAACCCGGAATGGGTTCAACATATTTCATCGGTTATGCGTCGAGCGGATCAAACCGCTTGACGCATTGGGAAAGGAAATAAGAAACATCGAATAAGCCCGCCTGGCCGGACGAACAGGAAATAACAAAATCAGAAAGTAGAGGAAATCCTGAAAGGATTAAATTAGAATAGCCCCGTATGAAATGCGGGGTTGCGAGCGAAGTAAAAACCCGAACCCGGAATGGGTTCAACATATTTCATTGGTTATGCGTCGAGCGGATCAAACCGCTTGACGCATTGGGAAAGGAAATAAGAAACACCAAATAAGCCCGCCGGGCCGGATGGACAGGAAATAACAAAATCAGAAAGTAGAGGAAATCCTGAAAGGATTAAATTAGAATAGCCCCGTATGAAATGCGGGGTTGCGAGCGAAGTAAAAACCGGAACCCGGAATGGGTTCAACATATTTCATCGATTATGCGTCGAGCGGATCAAACCGCTTGACGCATTGGGAAAGGAAATAAGAAACATCGAATAAGCCCGCCGGGCCGGACGGACAGGAAATAACAAAATCAGAAAGTGAATTTTTACTCGAGCGGATCAAACCGCTTGACGTATCGGGAAAGAAATAAGAAACACTGAATAACGAATAACAAAATCAGGAAGTGCAAAGAAGTACTCACGCGTCCAGCGGATCAAAACTGCTTGACGCATCGCCCGGCAGCTTGTATTATTTTTTTATCTTAACTTCGCTGAATCAACAAAAACCAATGAAAATGAAGCAAGTTTTTCTGTTGCTTGTAATAATTGCAACTTAGCCTGCAACCGCCAACCTGAGAAAATCGATCTTGCCGGTGAGTGGCAGTTCCAAACCGATCCGGATGATCGTGGAATGAAAGATAAGTGGTACAATTCTGATCTGCCGGAAACCATTAATCTGCCTGGTTCGATGGCAGAAAACGGGAAAGGCAATGATATCACCCTCGAAACAGAATGGACCGGTGGAATTCAAAACAAGGAGTGGTACAACGATCCTAATTATGCCCCCTATTTCGATGCGAAAAACATCCGGTTTCCCTACTGGTTGCAACCGGTAAAAAAATATACAGGCGCCGCATGGTACCGGAAAACTGTTGAGATTCCTGAAAACTGGCAGCAAGAAACAGTTTGGCTGAAATGGAACGCCCGCACTGGGAATCGTCTGTCTGGGTTAACGGGCAACTGGCAGGCATTCAAAACAGCCTGGCAATTCCACATATTTATAACATTTCGGAATGGGTTCAGCCAGGTAAAAATGAAATCACTGTCCGAATCGACAATCGGGTGAAGGATATCGATCCGGGAATTAATTCCCACAGCATTACCGACCATACCCAATCGAACTGGAACGGAATAACGGGCGAAATTTCGCTGGCCGCAACCGGCAGGATTTATTTTGAAAACGTCAGGGTTTTCCCGGATATTGAAACCAAAACCGCCCGGATAAAAGCCAAGGTTTTTAATTCAACCAATGAAGAAAAAACAATAGAGGTGAATGCAGGGGTGCAATTGAAAAACGTTTCGAAATCAGGAAATATAAAACAAATAAAATATGAATTCGAAATCACTCCGGGCGAAAATCTCATTTCCTTCGATTATCCAATGGGCGAAAATACATTGCTTTGGGATGAATTCAATCCGAATGTTTACCAGCTTTCGCTGAACTTGGAATACAAAAACGGAAGTGACCAACAATCTGTTGATTTCGGATTCCGTGAATTTAAAGTGGACGGAACCCGTTTTGCAATCAACGGCCGGCCCGTTTTCCTGCGCGGGACACTGGAGTGTGCCATTTTCCCGAAAACCGGCTATCCGCCAACTGAAACTGCGGATTGGGAAAAAGTCTTCCATGCGGTAAAAAATCACGGACTGAATCACGTCCGGTTTCACTCGTGGTGCCCGCCGGAAGCAGCATTCCAGGCAGCCGATGAAGCGGGTATATACCTGCAGGTGGAGTGCTCTTCATGGGCCAATGGAAGCACACGACTTGGCAGTGGATTGCCCATCGACCAGTATATTTGGGACGAAAGCAAAAGAATTGTGAATGCATATGGTAACCATCCGTCGTTTGTGATGATGGCTTACGGAAACGAACCGGGCGGCCCTAAATACGGGGAGTTCCTGACGCGGATTTGTTTCGTACTGGAAAGAGAACTGATGACCGCCGGGTTTACACGAGTGCATCCGGCTGGCCGGCACTGCCGGTGAATGATTATCACGTATTACCTCAACCGCGGATTCAGGGCTGGGGCGAAGAACTGAACAGCATCATCAATGCCCAGCCGCCAAAAACTGGTTTCGACTGGCGTAATAAAGTTCCCGGCGACGGTATTCCGGTGGTCAGCCATGAAATAGGCCAGTGGTGCGTTTATCCCGGTTTTAAAGAGATGAATAAGTACACCGGAGTACTGAAGCCTAAAAACTTTGAAATCTTCAGAGAAAGCCTGAAAACGCACCACATGGAAAATCTTGCCGACAGTTTTTTGCTGGCGTCAGGAAAATTGCAGGCACTGTGTTACAAAGCCGATATTGAAGCGGCACTGCGGACTCCCGGTTTTGCAGGTTTTCAACTGCTCGACCTGCACGATTTTCCCGGACAGGGAACTGCGCTGGTGGGCGTACTCGATCCGTTCTGGGAAGAAAAAGGGTATATTTCGCCGGAAGAATACCGCCGGTTTTGCAATTCTACAGTTCCGCTGGTCCGGTTGGAAAAGCGGGTTTTCAGCGAAGGGGAAACAATGACGGCAAACGTGGAAATAGCGCATTTTGGAGAGCAGCCCCTGGAAAATGTGAATCCCGAATGGAAAATCATTTCGGAAAATAAAACAATTGCCGAAGGAACTCTGGGGGAACAAAACATTCCCATCGGAAATAACATTGATTTGGGAAAAATCATTTATCAGTTTTCACCTGAAAACAGACCACGGAAACTCACACTGGAAGTGAAAGCCGATTCCTTTTCCAACGCCTGGGATATTTGGGTTTATCCGGAAAAACAACCGGGTGAGGTGAATGAAATTACCGTGGTAGAGCATCTTTCGCCTTCAACATTGAAGCAGTTAACCGGCGGCGGGAAAGTATTGCTGAGCCTCGGAAGGGGAAAAGTTTCTCCGGAAACGGGAGGAAATGTTGGCGTTGGTTTTTCAAGTATATTCTGGAATACTGCCTGGACGGATGGACAAAAGCCGCACACGCTGGGCATCTTATGTAACCCGGAGCATCCGGCTCTGGAACTTTTTCCCACCGAATACCATTCCAACTGGCAATGGTGGGATGCCATGAGCCACGCCGATGCCATTCAGCTTGATTCATTTCCAACTGAATTAAAACCCATCGTCCGAATTATCGATGACTGGGTAACTAATCGCCGGCTTGCGTTGATTTTTGAGGCAAAAGTGGGAAATGGGAGTCTGCTGGTGAGCGGAGCTGATTTGGTAAATGATTTGGAGAACCGTCCGGAAGCCCAGCAACTGAGGACCAGTTTACTGCATTATATGAACGGTGATGCGTTCCAGCCAAAGGTTGAATTAACGGCCGCGCAGATTCAAAAAATCAGGTAGTTTCGATAGTTCTAAGCTGTTGTATTATTTACCGAATTGATGTCAAATCATATTTCTTCTTTTTATCTGTGTAAATCTATGCAATCGGTGGCAACAAAAAACCTAATCACGAATAAAGGCATCTCAAAAACAAACAATGTATGCGTTGGATTTTAGTAAAAAATATACGCAAGCACAATCATCAACCCGGTACGGGATGGATTTAAATATAATCGAACCCGTACCGGGTTCATCTGCAAAAGCCGATCGTTCGTATTACTAGAATCAAACCCGTACCGGGTTAAATTGAATCTATTTCTTCTTTTTATCTGTGTAAATCCGTGCAATCTGTGGCAACAAAAACCAAATCACGAATGAAGATATCTCAAAAAACAGACTACGCAGTATGCGCTGGATTTTAATAAAAATTTACGCAAGCACAATCATCAACCCGGTACGGGATGGATTTAAATATAATCGAACCCGTACCGGGTTCATCTGCAAAAGCCGATCGTTCGTATTACTAGAATCAAACCCGTACCGGGTTAAATCAAATCATATTTCTTCTTTTTATCTGTGTAAATCCGTGCAATCGGTGGCAACAAAAAACCTAATCACGAATAAAGACATCTCAAAAAACAGACTACGCAGTATGCGTTGGATTTTAATAAAAAATTATACACCAGCACAATCATCGATCCGGTACGGGATGGATTTAAATATAATCGAACCCGTACCGGGTTCATCTGCAAAAGCCGATCGTTCGTATTACTATAATCAAACCCGTACCGGGTTAACTTAAATCATATTCTTCATCTTATCCGTGTAAATCCATGCAATCGGTGGCAACAAAAAACCTAATCACGAATAAAGGCATCTCAAAAACAAACAACGCAGTATGCGTTGGATTTTAGTAAAAAATATACGCAAGCACAATCATCAACCCGGTACGGGTTGGATTGAATATAATCCAACCCGTACCGGGTTTTCTTAAAACATATTCTTCATCTTATTCGTGTAAATCCGTGAGATCTGTGGCTAAAAAAAATCATCAGTGGCCAAACCTTCACCCTAAAAATTTCTCCCGCAATGCTTCCACCTGGTTATCATTTATCGGCACCAGCTTCCCCAGTGAAGCGCCCATTGTGAGGGATTTGGCACTGAATTCTGCCACTTCCAGCCTGTCGAAAGTATTCAACAGTTTATCACCGGTAACCAGCACCGAATCATTGTTGATGATAATTGCCGGAGTATCTTTTGATAAAAGTTTCAGGATGATTTCCTGACCTGCAAAATGCGACCCAAAAGGCACATTCGGCACATCCTGCAAAAAAATCCAGCTTTCGGGAATGGTACGCACATCCAGCTTTTCGTCGGTAACACTGTAGGCCATCAAATACGGTGTTTGTGTTAAAATAATGGAATTGATTTCCGGGTTCCGTTTGTAAATTTCCTGGTGCAGCCAGGTGGCGCGACTCGGAATTTTTCCCGGCTCACGTTTACCGTCTTTTATTTGAACGATATCTTCGTTTTGAATATCCCAGCGCGCCACGTTTGTCGGGGTAATCAGAAAATCGTTGCTCCGCCAGCGCACAGAAACAGTACCATACGAACTAATCATTAAACCATGTTCGCAGGCGCGGTGCACAATTTTTTTAATTTCTTCGCGGATAGCACGTTCATCAGACGGATGCTCCACGTGGTTCATTTCAGGCAGCAACCGCGGAATCTGGTTTTCAAATTCCTCAATTTCGGCGTTGCTCAGGTATTTGGGGCTTCCGATGGTATTTCCGTAAATAATCGTTCTCCCGCAAAACTCCAGTGTTTCAAACCGTTGAAAGGTATCGCCCAGGTCGGAACCACCAACCACAGCGCCATGGTTCTCCATAATAACCGCATTTATTCCTCTTCGAAACTGCCGGGCAATTTCTTCGCCCAATGCTTCGCTGCCGGGCAATTCGTATTGTGCATAACCAATTTTACCACAAATATTTTTTGCCTGCGGAATAATGTTGGTATCCGGAATCTGGCGCACAATGCTAAACGAAACCAGTGCCGGCGGGTGCGCATGAATAATCGCCTTAATATCGGGACGGCATTCGTAAATTGCCCGGTGAAACGGATATTCCGACGATGGTTTATGGCGGCCTTCGACGGCGCCGTCTTTCCGTACCACAACAATATCCGAAGCACGCAGCGAACCTTTATCGATGGCTGCCGGAGTTACCCAAATATCGCCTTTATCGTCAATAATTGAAACATTCCCGCCCGACGTTGTTGTTAAACCGCTGCGGTATATTTTTTCGATAATCATGGTAATTTGGTCGCGCGGGTGCATAAGTTGCGTATCTAATTTTTTCATAAATTCCGATTAAAATTCAAATGTATTAATAATTTTTCCCAGTTTTATAATTTTAAAAACCGCTTCAATTTAAAAATGGCAATGCAGTGATATTCATATTTTAAAATAATAACCCATGCAACGTTACATCGAACAGTTGATTGAAGATTTCCACGAAATTACGGCCGGTATGGAGCTTGAAGAGAAAATTGCAGATAAGCCAATATCTGATGATGAATCGTTTTGGGCCCATATTGAAGATGTAGAAAATTACCTCCACGGAGAACTTGTTCCGGTTTCAGTTATTACGGGAATTGCCACCGAAATGCTGCCGCCTTCCGAAAAACTGAGCAAACAGCAAAAGGAATTATTGAGCATCGAATTGGAAAAATTTCTGCAATATTTTCATTTTGAGCTCGATTTTCCGCAAAATTATCCCAGTCATTTGCGTTATTCGTTTATCCGGGATTTTTGGAACCAGGAGCACACCAAAATGCGAACAGGCACAAGCCACATCGAGTTTTGCAGTTACGAAAAAGAAAATTGCCCGTTTCCGGATCATTGTAAAAGTTGTGATGAGTTTGAAGACGATATGGAAGATTCTGAAAACTTTTTGAATAACAAAAACAATTTTTTCGATGACGAAGATATTCCATTTTAAAGGATCAACCTCATAAGCAGATATACCGCGCCGGCCTGCGGGCTGGTCAACACAGGTAATCAATTTATCTGACAACATGTTATTTGAAGCATGAATTACCAATGTATTATTTTTGATTGCGACGGCATTTTAGTGGACAGCGAACGGATATCAGCCAAAGTTTTCCGGACAATGATGCAGGAACTGGGAGTTGATTTGAATTTTGAAACGGTTTTGGAACAGATAACGGGTACCTCGATGAAAGAAAACCTGAAGTATTTTTCAAACCGTTTGGGACGAAATTTGCCTGATAATTTTGAGCCTGAATTCAGAAATAGAAGTTACAAGGTTTTTAAAACAGAACTCAAACCGGTTAAGGGAGTCCGCAAATTACTCGATAAAATGAAGGTGCCGGTTGGTGTTGCTTCCAGCGGACCGGTGGAAAAGATTAAACAGAACCTTGAAACGACAAACCTCATCAGCTATTTTGGCGAAAATATTTTTAGTTCCTATGAAATTGATAGCTGGAAACCTGAACCGGATATTTATTTGCATGCTGCAAAAAGTATGGGATTTGAGCCTGGTATTTGCGCAGTTATCGAAGACAGCCTGGTTGGTGTTCAGGCTGCAAAAGCCGGTGGATTTGATGTTTTTGCACTTTCCAATGAAAAATTAAATGACGATTTCAAAAACTTTGGTGCTATCGTTTTTTCAAAAATGAAAGAATTAGGGATTTTGCTGGATTTGGAGTAATTTGGGGTTCTTTTGAAGATTTAAGTGTAGGTTTCTTTTTCTGAATAAAATGAAAAAATCGCGCACTACCATTACTGAAATCGCCAGGGAATTAAAAATTTCACCATCAACAGTTTCCAGGGCTATTAACAACCACCCGGCAATTAGCCCGGCAACACGTGAAGCAGTAATTGAACTTGCGCGAAAACTAAATTACCAACCCAATTTACTGGCTTTAAATCTGCTCAGAAAAAAAACCAATACAATTGGTGTTATCGTTCCTGAAATAACCAGCTACTTTTTTTCGTCGGTTATCAACGGTATACAGGATTTGTTAAACCCTCAGGGAGTGAACATAATAATCGGCCAATCCAATGAATCGTATGAAGAGGAAAAATCAATTATCAGGTCGTTTACATCGATACGTGTGGATGGATTTCTAATTTCACCTTCATCTGAAACCAATAATTTTGATCATCTTCAAATACTGATTGACAACAACATTCCTTTGGTGGTTTTTGATCGCGATTGCGAAGGAATTGAAGTGGACAAGGTTTTTGTGGATGAATACAGCGGCGCTTTTCAGGCAGTTAATCATCTGGTAAAAACAGGGTGCAGGAGAATTGCACACATTGCAGGTTCTTCGATACTCTCTACTTCGCGGCACCGGTTGAATGCATACAAGGATGCACTGAAAACAAACGGCATTCCGGTAAAACAGGAATATATTGTAAACAGCAAAGGTTTTATGCCGGAACATGGAATTGAACCAACACAAAAATTACTTGAATTGCCCGAGCCTCCTGATGCAATTTTTGCCATTAACGATGGTGTTGCCATTGGCGCCATGTATGTTATTAAAAATGCCGGACTGGTAATTCCCGATCAGATTTCTGTTATCGGTTTCGATGATGATCCGCATTCTGCTTATTTTCGTCCGTCGCTTTCCACGGTTTGGCAACCAACCTATGAATTGGGAATGCTCTCGGCAAGATTGTTGATGAAACGGGTGAAGGCCGGCAACAATAATTCAAAAACCAGGGTCGAAAAACTTTTTCCAGAGCTAATTATCAGGGGCTCATCAAGATAATACCATCAGCCTTTTTAAAAGATACTTATTCACCAACGGCGACTTTATGCAAAGGTTTGCATAAACATTTCGTGCGTATTATTTGGATTCGCTATAAATAATAGCTTAACTTTCGCTATAGTTCGAGTGCTAACTAACTGGTTATCAAAATATGATAATTTCAACCAATAAAATATTCAACCATTGTTACGGACGCTATGGAATTGCTGCGGTTAATGTGTGGTGCATGGAACAAATTCATGCCTTGTTTTCCGCCGCGCAAAAAGCAAATGCCCCGTTTATCGTACAAACAACTCCTGTTGCCCGCAATTATGCCCATCCCGAAATGCTGCTGTCCATGATTTACGCAGCAGCCAAAATTTATCCCGGTACGGTATTCGCAATCCACCTCGACCATGGAAATACGGAACATGCGCTTAACAGCATTGAATCAGGCGGATACAATTCCGTAATGATTGACGCTTCGCACGAACCATTTGAGAAAAACATTTCCATTACCAAAGAAGTGGTTAAAAAAGCGCACGTCAAAAAAATTACGGTCGAAGCCGAACTGGGTGTTTTAAGCGGCATTGAAGATGACACCGAAATTGATGAAAATCAAAAAAAGTATACGCAACCTTCGCAAGTTGAAGTGTTTGTAAAACAGACGGGTTGCGACAGTCTTGCAGTTGCTGTTGGAACAAGCCACGGCGCCTATAAATTTACAGGCAAACAAGGCCTCCAGTTTGAAATTTTGAAAGAAATTCAAAACAGGCTTCCCGGTTTTCCCCTGGTTTTGCACGGCGGATCGGCTGTAAACCCCGAAGAAATTCAGCGAATTAATGCTGCCGGCGGACAATTGGGTTCCGATGCAAAGGGCGTTTCAGATGAAGAATTGGTAAAAGCCATTGAACATGGCGTTTGCAAAATAAATATTGCTACCGACGCCCGCTTAATCTGGACCCGCGTGCACCGCGAATTCTTTAAACTGTCGCCGGCCCGGTTCGAACCAATTATACCGGGCAAAACGTATATTAATGAATTGGAGAAATTTAATCTTGAAAAGTTTGAATTGTTAAAGGCAGTTGATAAAGCTTCGAAAATAAAATAGAAAGACATGATAAAAGACAAAAAATATCCACTCCTTGCCAAATCGGCACCGGGATTCGGCGTGTACCAAAGCATTCTGAAAGAAGAAACCGGCTGGCAGTTCCTGAATTTTCAAGCCCGGTTAATGAAAGAAGGTGAAAAATGGATTGGCAATACCGAAGGAAATGAATATGCAATCATCCTGTTGGGTGGGAATTATTCGGTAAAAACCAGCAAAGGAAAATGGGAAACGGTGAACGGCAGAAAAGATGTATTCCATGGAATTGCGCATTCGTTGTACCTGCCCAGAAACACGCAATTTGAGCTTACTGCCGAAAGCAAAACACTCGATATTGCCTGCGGCTGGTGCGAAACCAACGAGGATCATCCTGCATATTTTAAGCGCCCTGAAGAAGCCGCCATTGAAATTCGCGGAGGTGATAATGCCACGCGTCAGATCAACAGTTTGCTCCAGCCCGGGTTCAATTGCCATCGGCTCGTTTCGGTTGAAGTTTATACGCCTTCGGGAAACTGGAGTTCATTCCCCGCCCATAAACACGATGAACGAAAACTGGATGAAAACGGAAAAGTAGTTGAAGCATGCCTGGAAGAAACTTATTTCTACAAAACAGACAAGCCGCAAGGTTATGCCATTCAACAAATTTACAACGACGACCGCAGTCTCGATGAAATTGCCGTGGCCCGGAACAACGATGTGGTTTTGGTTCCCAAAGGTTATCATCCGGTGGTTGCGGGACACGGTTACAACATTTATTACCTGAACTTTTTAACCGGAAGCGACCAGTCGCTGGCAAATACCGATGATCCGGACCACAAATGGATTTACAATTCCTGGAAAGGCAAAGACCCGCGAATTCCTCTTGTAACTGCTGAAATGAACTTAACTAAATAAAATCAACATGACTAATCCGGAAAAACTTTATGATGTAATAACATACGGGAGATCTTCCATCGATTTGTATTCGCAGGAAGTGGGTGCGCCGTTTGAGGATATCCACGGATTTCATGCCTTTGTTGGCGGTTCGCCTTTAAATATTGCCGTAGGTTGCAGCCGGCTCGGTTTAAACGCTTCACTGCTTTCGGGCGTCGGAAAAGACAAAGTAGGTGATTTCATTTTAAAATTCCTGAAGAACGAGAACGTGCGTACGGAAAACGTGCGTGTAATTGAGGGAGCGCGAAGTTCTGCCGTTTTACTCGGAATTGAACCGCCAGACCGGTTCCCGCTTGTTTATTACCGCGATAATTGTGCGGATTCCCAGATTAATATCGACCAGGTTTTAAACGCAGGGATTGAAAAATCAAAATTACTGGAGGTTTCAGGAACCGCTTTAAATATGGAGCCAACAAGAAGCGCTGCCTTTCTGGCTGCTGAAATTGCCGGCAAAAACAACATTCCGGTTCTGCTTGATCTCGACTTCAGATCAGACCAGTGGCATGATATCCGTGCGTTTGGTGTAACCGCTCGTGCATTTATGCGGAATACAAACATTGTATTGGGCACCGAGGAGGAAATTCTGGCAGCTTTTCTGGCCGATAAATCACAGCTGGTTATTAGCCATCAGCAAATTTCCGCACCCAAAATTAAAGGGAATATCGACGAAGCCATTCAGGGAATCCTGAAAACCGGAGTCGATGCTTTAATTGTAAAAACCGGTTCGCGTGGCGCAGTTGTCCATCTTCCCGGCGGGTCTGTTCAAAAAGTACCTGGTTTCCCTGTTGAAGTAGTGAATATTCTTGGCGCCGGCGATGCATTTGCCGCCGGTTTTATTTACGGCTATCTGAAAGGATGGGACTGGTACAAATGCTGCCGCATGGGAAATGCCTGCGGTGCGCATGTGGTTACCCAACTGGGGTGCGCCAATTTTACTCCGTATGAAGACGAGATTTTAGCTTTAATTGAATCAAAAGGAGGATTTTAAGAATCACCCGCAAAGGTGCAAATACGCAGGGATAAGATTTAAAAAACTTCTCCGCGTCTTAGCGGCTCTACAATTAAAACAAAACAAAATGAAAACGATAAAACTAACGGTTGCACAGGCAACCATCCAATATTTAAAAAATCAGTATTCTGAACGGGATGGAACAGAGCGACCATTTTTTGCAGGCTGTTTTGGAATTTTTGGCCATGGAAACCTTGCCGGTTTTGGTCAGGCGTTGCAGCAGAATCCTGATTTCAGGTATTTTTTGGTACGAAATGAACAGGCCGCAGTTCATACCGCGGTGGGATATGCAAAAATGAAAAACAGGCTTTCCACTTTTGCCTGCACCTCATCCATCGGACCCGGAGCTACCAACATGATAACCGCGGCGGCCGGAGCTACCATTAACCGGATTCCGGTATTGCTGATGCCCGGTGATATTTTTGCCAAAAGGCAGGTAGCGCCTGTTTTGCAACAACTTGAATCGGCATTTTCGCAGGACTTTTCTGTAAACGACTGTTTCAAACCAGTTTCAAAATACTGGGACCGCATCAACCGGCCGGAACAATTAATAACATCGCTGCCCGAGGTAATGCGGGTACTGACTTCCCCTGCCGATACCGGCGCCGTAACATTATGCATCCCGCAGGATGTTCAGGCGGAAGCCTTTGATTTTCCGGTTGAATTGTTCAACAAAAGAATCTGGCATATCCCGCGTCCCCGCCCGGATTCCGGTGCATTAAAAAAAGCGGTTGAATGGATTAAGTCAGCTAAAAAACCGATGATTATTGCCGGCGGCGGCGTTATTTACAGCGAAGCTGAAAATGCGCTGAAAACGCTTGTTCATCAAACCGGCATTCCCGTAACCGAAACTTTTGCCGGAAAAGGTTCTTTGCCATACAACGATCCGCATAACCTTGGCGCAGGTGGCGCTACCGGAACGGAAGGGGCCAACGCAGTTAGCAGCGAAGCCGATTTGGTTATTGGGATCGGAACGCGTTACAGCGATTTCACAACGGCATCAAAAACAGCATTTCAAAACAAAAATGTAAAATTCATCAACATTAACATCACTGAATTTGATGCGCATAAACACAGCGCCCTGGCTTTAACCGGCGATGCAAAAGTGATTCTCGAAGAACTTGCCGAAAAATTGGTTGGGTTTGAAGTTGACGGGGCATATCGAAAAAAAGCGGCCGAATTTAATAAAAGCTGGGATGAAAAAGTTGCTGTTGCTTATCAGGCTGATGAGAAAGCAATTCCAAGCCAGGCTGAAGTAATCGGCGCTGTAAACACCTTTTCCAATCCTGAAGATGTGGTTTTATGCGCATCGGGAAGCGCACCGGGTGATTTGCATAAATTGTGGAGGACCCGCAATTCAAAAGGTTTTCATCTCGAATACGGCTACTCCTGCATGGGATACGAAATATCAGGCGGTTTGGGGGCAAAAATGGCTTGTCCGGAGCGGGAAATTTACGTTATTCTTGGCGATGGCGGTTATCTGATGATGCCGTCAGAAATTATTACTTCGTTGCAGGAAGGTTACAAAATCACCATCATTTTAATTGATAATAATGGCTTTGCAAGCATTGGCGGTCTGTCAAAATCCATTGGAAGCGAAGGATTCGGCACTAGATATCAGTACCGGAACCCTGAAACCGGTTACCTCGAAGGAGAACGTTTGCCGGTGGATTTAGCCCTGAATGCGCAAAGCCTGGGAGCCAAAGTTTATAAGGCAACCGATATCGCTTCTTTTACCGAAGCGCTGAAAAATGCTAAAAAGGAAGAAAAAACAACGGTAATCCACATTGAAACAGTTCCGGAGCGTAAAATGGCAGGTTACGGTTATGCCTGGTGGGACGTGCCAATTGCCGAAGTCTCAGAATCGGAATCCGTTCAGAAAGCATTCAAAAATTACACGGAACAAGCGAAAAAGCAAAGGTGGTTTTTATAATCGATGAAGCAATAACTTAAACCATATTGAACATAAACGAAATGATAACATGCTTACAGTAATTACCTTTATCGGCTTCACAGCGTTTGTTGCCTTGTTTACCTGGTATAAACTCCGGAAAGACAAAATGGATTCGTCCGACGGTTATTTCCTCGGCGGCCGAAGCCTCAACGGGATAATCATTGCGGGGTCCATGCTGTTGACCAATATTTCTACCGAACATCTCATTGGAATGAACGGCTCTTCCTATAAAAACGGCTTCATAATTATCGGTTGGGAGGTAACATCTGCATTGGCACTGGTAGTTGCGGCCATTATTTTCATACCCAAATATTTAAAGCTTGGGTTGACGACAATTCCTGAATATCTTGAAAAAAGGTTTGACGGAACCACCCGGAGCCTTGTTGCTTTATTCCTGGTAATTTCTTTTGTTGTAACGCTTCTGCCCATAGTTTTATATACCGGCGCCATCAATCTCGAAAGTATTTTTAATGTTTCCGAAGTCCTGGGTATTTCCAGGCCGGAAGGACTTTGGCTGACTGTAATTTGCATTGGCGCAATTGGTTCGGTTTATGCCATTTTTGGCGGGTTAAAAGCCGTGGCATTTTCAGATTCAATCAACGGAATCGGACTGTTGGCAGGCGGTATTCTGGTACCGGTTATTGCTTTGGTAAGCATTGGAAGCGGTAATCTTTTCGATGGCCTTTCAAAAGTCTATGAAAATGCGCCGGAAAAGTTCAACGTTATTGGGGCAAAAGATTCAGTGATGCCTTTTGGGGTGCTGTTTACCGGCTTAATCATCAACCAGCTCTATTTCTGGGGAATGAACCAAACCATCGTTCAGCGCGCTTTGGGAGCCAGAAACCTTAAAGAAGCGCAAAAAGGATTGCTGTTTACCGGTGTTTTAAAAATACTCGTCCCCTTAATTATCGTCCTGCCGGGGGTAATCGGCTTTTACTATTTTGGAGATTCGATGTATGAAAAACAGGATCTGATTTACCCGGCTTTAATCAAAAAAGTGCTGCCGGTTTACCTGACCGGGTTCTTTGCGGCAGTTGTGATGGGGGCGGTTTTAAGTACATTTAACAGCGTGCTGAATAGTGCGGCAACTATTTTCAGCATCGATGTTTACAAACGAATGATAAACAAGAACGCCAGCGAAAAACAACAGGTTTGGATTGGCCGGATACTTTCATCGATACTGGCAATTACAGCAATTCTGGCTGCGCCAATGGTTGCCAAAGCGCCGGAAGGTTTGTACCAACTCCTTCAGCAGTTAAACGGTATATTTTTCATTCCGATTGCATCGATAATGCTTGCCGGATTTTTCATGAAAAAAGTATCGGCAAAAGCAGCAAAAACAGCATTGATATTTGGGTTAGTTTATTACATCGTAACCACGTTTATACTTAAGATCAACATTCATTTCATTCATAACTGGGGAATAGAATTTGTTCTGAATGTGATTATTATGCATGTTGTCTCCTGGCATTCCCCCCGAAAGAATTTCAGCATCCGCACTGCGCCGCTCAAAATTGAAATGGTACCCTGGAAATACACTCCGCACCTGTCAGCAGTTCTGGTTGTGGTTACCATCATGATTTACATTTTACTCGGTCAAAGTTGATTTAACATAAATTTTTAATGAATATGGAAACACTTAAAAATTATATTGATGGAAGATGGACGGAGAGCCACGAGCAGCAAACCCGAAAGGTTGTAAATCCTGCTAATCAGGATGTGCTGGCTAAAGTTCCGTACGGAGAAAAAACCGCGCGCGATGTTGAAGCGGCAGTTGCTGCCGCGGCCAATGCCTTGCCTGAATGGAGGGACACCCCTGTGATGAAACGCGTTCAACCGCTTTACAAGCTTAAATCTTTGCTCGAGGCGAACATCGACGAAATTGCCCGGTTAATCACGCTGGAATGCGGAAAAAGCTTTGGCGAGTCAAAAGCCGAAATGCAACGGGCTATTGAAAATGTTGAAACTGCCTGCGCCGCCCCCGTTTTGATACAAAGTGAATTTCTGGAGAATGTGGCAACGGGAATCGATGAATTTATGCTCCGTCAGCCGGTTGGCGTTTGCGCCTGCATTTCTCCGTTCAATTTTCCAGGAATGATTCCGTTTTGGTTCCTCCCTTATGCCGTCGCCTGCGGAAACAGCTTCATCGTTAAACCTTCTGAAAAAGTTCCGTTAACTATGATGAAGGTTTTTGAACTCATAAATCTGCTGGATATCCCCAAAGGGCTGATTAACCTCGTTCACGGGGGTAAAGAAAGCGTTGACGCGCTGCTCGACCACGCAACTGTGAAAGCCATCAGTTTTGTGGGCTCAACAAAGGTGGCTCGTTATATTTATCAGCGTGGCGCTGCCGCCGGAAAAAGGGTTCAGGCGCAGGGAGGCGCGAAAAACCCGGTAATTGTAATGCCCGATGCCGATATTGAAATGGCTGCCAAAATTGTGGCCGACAGCGTTTATGGCTGCGCCGGACAACGTTGTTTGGCTGCTTCCAATATTATTACGGTTGCCGATGATAACAGAAACATTACAGAGGCGCTTGTTGACGCTGCGAAGTCAAAAACCACTGGATTTGGCTTGGATGAAGGAATTGAAATGGGGCCTGTAATCACTCCTGAAAGTAAATCGAGAATTGAATATTTAATTGACAAAGGCATTAACGAAGGAGCGAATTTGCTCCTCGATGGAAGAAACCCGAAAATCAAAGGTTATGAAGCCGGGAACTTCATTAAACCTACCATTCTTGAAAATGTAGCGCCTGGCGGAGAGGTTGTTAATACAGAAATATTCGGCCCGGTGATGAGCATGCTTCACATGGACACCATTGACGACGCTATCAATTTCGTAAACAGCAATGCATACGGAAATATGGCCTGCCTGTTTACCTCAAGCGGATTAAATGCCCGTACGTTCAGGAACAGGGCGAATGCGGGAAACATCGGCATAAACATTGGCGTTGCTGCACCCATGGCGCAATTTCCTTTTAGTGGCTGGAACAACAGCTTTTTTGGCGATTTGCATGGACAAGGCAGACATGCCATCGAGTTTTTTACACAAACCAAAGTTGTAATTGAACGCTGGCCAAAAGAATGGACCCGAAAATTCTGATCTGGAAAAATAATGATACACATAAAACCTTAAAAATGATAAAAGTAGCAAACGCGCCCTGCTCGTGGGGCGCCCTCGAATTTGAACTGGAAGGGAAATCGCTGGGTTACCGGCAGGTCCTTTCCGAGATGGTGGAAACCGGTTATGCCGGCACAGAATTGGGAGACTGGGGATTTATGCCCACAAATCCGGAAGAGTTGAAAAAAGAACTCGATGAAATAAAACTGGAATTGGTGGGAGCTTTTGTGCCGGTTGCGCTTTCCGGTGAGAATGCCCACGGGCCGGGAATAAACCAGGCATTGAAAACTGCCGGGCTAATGTTCGGTGCAGGTTATAAAGATGCTTTTGTTGTTCTGGCTGATGATAACGGAACTGTCGGTGTCCGCACGAAAAATGCTGGCCGGATTAAACCGGAAATGGGTTTGACAGACGACCAATGGAAAACTTTTGCAAAAGGCGCCGAAAAAGTTGCACAAGCAGTAAAAGATAAATACGGAATGCGCACAGTTTTTCATCATCATTGCGGCGGATATGTGGAAACTCCCCGCGAGGTTGCCAAATTGATGAACCTCACCAGCCCGGAATTACTTGGATTATGCCTGGATACAGGACATTATGCTTTCGGTGGCGGTAATCCGGCGGAAGCGCTGGATAAATATTACAACAGGATCTGGCATGTTCATTTTAAAGATTTCGATCCCGAAACAGGTGTGGCTGCAAGGGAGAACGATTACGATTATCTAAAATCAGTGGAAGAAGGTGTTTTTTGCGAGCTGGGTAAAGGGAGCGTCGATTTTCAAACAATTGTAGAAATTCTTAAAAAGAACCGGTACAACGGCTGGGTAGTTGTTGAACAGGATGTTTTGCCCGGAATGGGCTCTCCAAAAACATGTGCAGCCAACAACCGCCAGTATCTGAAATCACTTGGACTTTAACCGAATAAATAATACCAAAAATGAAAAAAATAAATGTTGCCGTTGCCGGATTAGGCCGGATTGGAAAAATTCATTTGAAAAACCTTTCCCGCAATTTCCCCGAAATAAATGTGGCTGCAGTAATGGATATTGCTGACGAATTCAAATCTGTTTCGGATGAATTTGGCGTTCCTGTTTACGTGCAAAATTTTGATGAACTACTCGCAACTCCTGAATTGGATGCCGTTGTGGTTTGTTCTCCCACTGATACACATGCCGATTATGTGGTAAAAGCTGCAAAAGCAGGTAAACAGATATTTTGCGAAAAACCGCTGGATTTATCGCTGGAAAGGGTGCTGGAAGTTCTGAAGGTAGTGGAAGATTGCGGTGTAAAACTGATGCTTGGATTTAACCGCCGTTTCGATCCCGAATTCAGGAAAATAAAAGAGTTGATTTTAAATGGTTCTGTTGGCGATGTTCAAATCATAAAAATTACCAGCCGCGATCCCGGGCCGCCGCCTGTTTCGTACATCAGAGTTTCCGGAGGAATGTTCCTTGATATGACCATTCACGATTTCGATATGGCCCGCTATATTTCCGGAAAACAGGTAAAAGAGGTTTTTGCCAAAGGCGCTGTAATGGTCGACCCTGAAATTGGAAAAGCCGGAGATATCGACACCGCCGTAATTACATTGACTTTTGAAGACGGAACCCTGGCGGTTATCGATAATTGCCGGAAAGCAGTTTATGGTTACGATCAGCGGCTTGAAGTATTTGGAAGCAAGGGAATGGCCCTGGCCGAAAACAACTTCCCGAATAACCATAAACTGTACACTGAATCAGGTATTTCGGGCGATTTGCCGTTACACTTTTTTCTGGAACGGTACGATGCTTCGTACAACCGGGAAATCAGGGAATTCGTTGATGCGCTGGTAAACGGCGATAAAATGCCTGTGGACGGAAACGACGGACTGATGTCGATTGCTATTGGACTCGCTGCTAAAAAATCGGTTTTGGAAAGCAGACCGGTAAAAATTAACGAAATCCTTCCATAAATGAAGACCAAAAAATTAAAGAGCTTTTCCCTGTTGATTTGTCTGGCAGCCTTTTCCGGATTTCAGGCAAAAACACAAACTTGCGCCCTGCCAGCCCATTCACACAACGATTACGAACACACATACCCGCTGCTTGATGCGCTGGATTACCATTTTAAAAGCGTGGAAGCCGACATTTATTCGGTGGGCGATTCGCTGTTTGTGGCGCACGACTTTAATCAGATAAAACAGGGCAGAACATTACAGGATCTTTACCTCGATCCGTTGAAAGAAAGAATCAGCGAAAACAACGGTTCGGTTTATGGAAACGGCGAAGAAATAATTTTACTCGTTGATATAAAAGATGATGCGATGCGAACCTACCAGTTACTGGACACAATTCTCCGGAACTACGCCGACATGTTAACCGTTTTTCAAAACGGCCAAAAAAAGAAAGGAAGTGTAATGGTGGTCGTTTCAGGCAATCGTCCGTTTGATTTTATGAAATCGCAAAAAGTACGCTTCGCTGGTTATGACGGCCGTTTGGAAAACCTCGATTCAGATATCCCTCCTGAATTAATGCCGATGGTGAGCGATAACTGGACGAAATATTTCACCTGGGACGGAACCGGAAAAATGCCTGAGCAGGAAAGACTTGCATTAAAATCCTATGCCCGTAAAGCTAAAAGTAAAGGATATATTTTGAGGTTTTGGGGAACGCCAAATCTTACCCCGGAACAACGGATAGCTACGTGGACCGAATTAATGGATGCAGGAACTGGCTTAATTGGTGCTGATCAACTGAAAGAACTGGAGGAGTTTTTTCAGGAAAGGAATTGATTTGACGCATATTGCCAACAAATAACTTTTGTTCAAACAAATAAAACGATTTGTGAAATGAAATAAAAAAGAAAACCGGCGGGTGTTACAGCACCTTCCGGCTTAAATATTTAGTTGATAATTGTATAAATTAAATGCAACAAATTTATGAAAAAATCGCGAATGAGGCGCCTTTTCTTTTGGAAAGGGCAGGACTTGCACTTTAGAAAAATGAAACTGACATTCCTGTTTTCATTTTTGGTTATTACTGCTACCTGGGCCAATTCATTTTCCCAGCCGGCTAAACCAAACTTGAATGCGACGAATGTGGCCGTTCAGGAGATTAAGGATCAAACCGGATTTTATTCCGGTGACGCACAGCAACAAACTAAAAAAATAACCGGAATTGTTGTTGACGAAGAGGGTGAACCGATGCCCGGGGTTTCGGTAGTTGTTAAAGGTACATCGGTTGGAACTGTAACTGGCGCAGACGGAACATTTGAACTGGAAGTTCCGGCGGATGCGGAAACACTGCTGTTCTCATTTGTGGGCAAAAGACCACAGGAAGTTCCGCTGCAGGGAAAAACCTCTTTCAAAATCGCTATGCAGCAGGAAGCAATTGGTATTGAAGAGGTTGTAGCCATCGGGTACGGAAAACAGCAAAAGAAGGATATTACCGGCGCTGTTACTTCTGTGAAAAGCGAGGATTTTAATAAAGGGGTGTTAAACTCTCCCGGACAGCTTTTGCAAGGAAAAGTTTCCGGTGTAAACATCACTTCTTCCAGCGGCGCCCCGGGCAGCGGACAGCGAATTATTATCCGTGGCCAGGGAAGTATCAGGCAGGGTACCGGGCCGCTTTTTGTGGTCGACGGTTTCCCGATCGGACTGGCTGGAACCGGCTCAGGAAACAGTCCGCTTAATTTTATCAATCCGGAAGATATCGAAACAATTGACGTGTTAAAAGATGCATCGGCAACTGCCATTTACGGTTCCCGCGGTGCAAACGGCGTAATCCTTATCACAACAAAAAAAGGTAAAACGGGTGTTTCGCAGATTTCGGTATCTTCCAATGTTGGCATATCCGACATTGCCAGGAAAATTCCTGTTTTCAGTGCCGGTGAATTTCGTAAACAAGTAGCTGCCGTGGGAGGTAACCTGGAAGATCGCGGGGGCAACACCTATTGGCAGGATGAACTAACAAGGACCGCCATTACCAACGATCAGAACCTTATTTTGCAGGGCGGCACTGATAAACTTACATACCGTGCATCTCTCGGATACCTGGACCAGCAGGGCATTGTAATCAATACAGGTTTTAAAAGATACAGCGGAAGAGTGAATGCAACTCAGAAACTGTGGGATGGAAAGCTAAATATTGAGTTTAATTTGACGACAACTGTTGAGAAAGGCGACAATGCACAAATGGGAACGCTGGTTTCAGAGATGCTGGATTTTAACCCTACCTATCCGGCACGCGATGCCAATGGCTATCCGACCAAATACCCCGATTTGGTGAACCCGCTTATCAGCGCGGATTTGTATAAAGATTTTAATGAAAGCCGCCGGACGATTGTCAATGTCACTCCTTCCCTGGAAATTGTAAAAGGATTGATTTACAAACTCAATTTTGGTTACGAAAACCGTTCCAGCGATTCAGACAACCAGAGTATGCCCAATGCGGATCCGTATGAAGAAGGTGGATTGACACAGAGTTTTTCAAACGGAAGGAATACATTGATTGAAAACTATCTAACCTATACTTACAATGAAGGTGATCACAATGTAATTCTATTGGCCGGACATTCCTATCAGGAAACATTTGACCGCTGGAGAAGCTGGAGCATTGATTATTTTCCTGACAATGCAATTGAACCTCGTTATAATCCGGGGCTCGGGCAGCGGCTTAACCTGGTAGATAACCAACCACAGGGCTGGGCGCTGATTAATGAGCTCCAATCCTTTTTCGGAAGGGCGAATTACAACTACAAGGGTAAATATTTGGTCACAGCCACGGTGCGCGCTGATGGTTCTTCAAAATTCGGTGCGAATAACAAATACGGTATATTTCCGTCGTTTGCTGCCGGATGGAGAATTTCGGAAGAACCTTTTATGGAATCGTTGGCTTTTGATAACCTGAAACTTAGAGTCGGTTGGGGGCAAACCGGTAACCAGGAAATACCATCCAAAATTACCAAAGCTCTGTACACCACAAAAATTTCGAACCAGGATAGTTATCCGCTGGATGACTCAGGCGACTACCCCGCCGGAACCACCTTTGTACGGTTGGCGAATCCCGATATTCAGTGGGAAGTTTCAACCCAAACAAACATGGGGCTCGACTTTGGATTATTCAATGGAGCCCTTTCAGGAACGGTGGATTATTTCCATAAGGTTTCCAATAATATTCTGCTCGAAGTGGTTCCGCCCGATCCAATTCAGCCGGCAACAACCTACTGGACTAATGTACAGAACATGAATATTACCAACGAAGGGCTGGAAATCGCACTGGATTACCAGCACCGAAATACAAGTGGATTTTCCTATAACGTTGGTGGGAACATTTCTTTTATCAATAATGTCGTTGAAAATTCACCATTCACCATTCTCACCACAGGCTCTGCATCGGGTTCCGGCCTTACCGGCGCCACCATTAACGGATTGATTAACGGTGAACCCATTGGAACTTTTTATATGCAGAAATTCCTTGGCATTGGTTCCGACGGTTTGTCCGTTTTTGCCGAATCGGATGATGCCGGACGTATGGTTGTGGGTAGTGCGTTACCTGACTTAATGTACAATTTCTACCTTAATTTTAACTACAGGAAATTCGATCTTGCAGTGAATTTCAACGGTGTGTCGGGAAACAAAATATACAACAACACAGCGATGAATAAATTTTACAAGGCGAAGCTGGCCAACTCGTTAAATACAACTGACAAGGCAATTGAATATCCGGAAGAGAGTATTATTAATTCATCATCGGTTTCAACCCGGTACCTTGAAAATGGTGCATTTCTTCGTTTAAATAATATGACGCTGGGATATACTTTCAATACAAACGACCTTGGAATAAATAATTACATAAAAGAGTTGCGTTTGTCGTTAACCGGCCAAAATTTGTTTGTAATTACTGATTACAGCGGATTTGATCCCGAAGTGAACCAGGATCGCTCTATTGAAGGAATACAATCGTTTGGAATTGATTTGGATGGATATCCCAAAGCCCGGACATTTGTGGCTGGGCTTAACATAACGTTTTAATAAATGAAAAATGAGAACACAAATGAAAAATACAATAAAACTGGCTTTTTTGGCAGTCGCTCTGCTATTTAGCTGGAGTTGCACCGACCTCGAAGAGCAAATATTGGACGAATCATTATCAGGCGGTGCTTTGGAGAGTGATCTTGTAAAAAACAGTGTGGCGCCTGCATATGGAATGTTGCCTGAGTTTTACAGACATACGCGCTATTTTGCGGTTCAGGAAATTTCTACCGATGAAGCCATTTTGCCGTACCGGGGAGGCCGCGACTGGGGCGACAATGGTATTTATATTGAACTTCACCAACATACTTACACACCGGTTCACAGCAATGTGCAACAATGTTGGGATTATCTCACAACCATGATTTCGAGAACAGTAACGGCAATAAATGTAATTGCCCCGGCGGCGGAGACCAATGGTGAAGCCAAAGTTTATCTGGCAGAAGTGAGAGGCTTGCGTGCCTTTTATAATATGATTACCCTCGATTTATGGGGAATCGCTTTTCAGAAAGATGATCCCAGCGAACTTTCGGTTATTTTGCGCGGCAACGAGGCTGTTGAATATATTAAATCTGAATTTGAAGCTGTAGTTGGAGATTTACGAAATGATACTGGTCCCGGACGGCTCACCCGGAATGCTGTAAACGGACTTCTGGCCCGACTTTATCTGAATGCTGCTGTTTGGCGCGATCCGTATGCCGCCAGTTTCGATTTTACCGGCGCCGATATGGACAAAGTGATTGAATACAGCAACGAGGTTATTAATTCAGGCCAATATGAATTGTCTCCCGAATATTTTGCTTGTTTCAATAACGATAACCATACAAACAAAGAGTTGGTTTTTGCCATTGATCAACGTCCCGACTTAAATGGTCACAACCGCATGTCCTATTTCTCGATGTCGGATAATTTCTACGGAAATCCTTTATATCCGCGGGGGAATGGTACCGATGGCCCGGCAATAACTCCCGATTTTTATGAATCGTGGGTACAGGCAGATGCACCGCTAGATCCTGCTGAAGCTGACTGCCGGTTCTTTTGGGAGCGAATGATCATTCCGGAAGATTCGTGTATTGCTGCGGAAGATTTTGAAGTTAACCGGGGGATTTACCGTGGTTTGCAGTACGGATTGCAAAATACCGGAAGTAGGTTGCCTTTTATTCAATGTGAAGACGGAGGTTATAAAATCGGGCCACTTCGCGACTGGCGACGGGCAGAAGAAAATGCATACGTTGATTTTACGGAAGAAATCAATTTTACTGCGGAAGGCAGCGATTACAATACCGGGTACCGCGTGGAAAAATACCAGTGGAGTAAATCATCCGACGATGGAAGAAACAAAGGAGAAGCCGACCTGGTTATCTTACGTTTGGCCGATTTGTATATGATGCGGGCCGAAGCAAAATTGCGCAAAGGCGATGCTTCAGGCGCTTTGGCTGATGTTAACCTTGTGCGGGCTTCAAGAACTTCCCGCCCCGATGTAACGCCACAACCTCTGGCTGAAATGAATCCCGATATTCTTTTCCGTGAACGTGGTTTCGAGTTTTACTGGGAACACCAAAGACGTACCGATATGATCCGGTTTGGAAAGTATGAAGATACCTGGACGGAAAAAACAAATGACGATGTAAAAAAACGTCTTTTCCCGATTCCGCAGTCTGCCATTGACGGAGCATCAGCTACCGAGGGTTATCTCGTTCAAAATGAGGGCTATTAATGGATTTCAAATAGACTGGTTTAATAACGAATTAAGTGGGAACACAATTATTCTTCTTACTGATAATGAAAGCTTGCCCCTAAATCCCCTCAAGGGGACTTTGAAGAGTCCATTGATTTTCAGCAAGTTCCCATACGGGGGTCAGGGGTAAAGAAGTTGAAAATCAATTTAATGGCTAAAGCCTGTTTTTCGTACTCCAAAATTAACCCCCGGCTTAAGCCGGGGGCAATAAAGCCCTTGTACAGAAGGGCTTTAAATATTAATACATTATTTAACCGGACATCAGGATAGATAACAGGAAAAAGCCGCTGCAAGAATATAAACTTGCAGCGGCTTTAATTTTTTTCTCCGTACCCGGGGCGGGAATCGAACCCGCACTCTGTTGCCAGAACTGGATTTTGAATCCAGCGCGTCTACCAATTCCGCCACCCGGGCTTCTTTCCTTTACGGAAAATGGTGTGCAAAACTAATTATTTCAGGTGAATTGGCAAAATATATGTTGAAAACTGTTGCGCCGTTTATTTTTGCATTTTTAAAAATGATTTGCCAACCCCTGATTTAAAATACTTTTCCCGATTTCGCGCTACTTCCCTCGTTGAATGCACTTCAGTGTAAATCAATCTAAATGGTCGGTATGGCTTTGTAGTTCTTTCATAACCATTATTATGCGCTTCCAGTCTTTTTTTCAGATTTGAAGTCATACCAACATAAATGTAATTCTTGTTTCGCTTGAAATGGCATAAACAGTGAACATGATGACAAACTATAAAGTTTTGGTGTGAATAATTTTGGAGCCGCACTCTGTTGCCTGAACCGGATTTTGAACCTACCCACAGCAGGCAGGTCCAGCGCGCCTGCCTGTCGGCAGACAGGTCTACCAATTCCGCCACCCGGGCTTCTTTCCTTTACGGAAAATGGTGTGCAAAACTAATTATTTCAGGTGAATTGGCAAAATATATGTTGAAAACTGTTGCGCCGTTTATTTTTGCATTTTTAAAAATGATTTGCCAACCCCTGATTTAAAATACTTTTCCCGATTTCGCGCTACTTCCCTCGTTGAATGCACTTCAGTGTAAATCAATCTAAATGGTCGGTACGGCTTTGTAGTTCTTTCATAACCATTATTATGCGCTTCCAGTCTTTTTTTCAGATTTGAAGTCATACCAACATAAATGTAATTCTTGTTTCGCTTGAAATGGCATAAACAGTGAACATGATGACAAACTATAAAGTTTTGGTGTGAATAATTTTGGAGCCGCACTCTGTTGCCTGAACTGGATTTTGAACCTACCCACAGCAGGCAGGTCCAGCGCGCCTGCCTGTCGGCAGACAGGTCTACCAATTCCGCCACCCGGGCTTCTTTCCTTTACGGAAAATGGTGTGCAAAACTAATTATTTCAGGTGAATTGGCAAAATATATGTTGAAAACTGTTGCGCCGTTTATTTTTGCATTTTTAAAAATGATTTGCCAACCCCTGATTTAAAATACTTTTCCCGATTTCGCGCTACTTCCCTCGTTGAATGCACTTCAGTGTAAATCAATCTAAATGGTCGGTATGGCTTTGTAGTTCTTTCATAACCATTATTATGCGCTTCCAGTCTTTTTTTCAGATTTGAAGTCATACCAACATAAATGTAATTTCTTGTTTCGCTTGAAATGGCATAAACAGTGAACATGATGACAAACTATAAAGTTTTGGTGTGAATAATTTTGGAGCCGCACTCTGTTGCCTGAACTGGATTTTGAACCTACCCACAGCAGGCAGGTCCAGCGCGCCTGCCTGTCGGCAGACAGGTCTACCAATTCCGCCACCCGGGCTTCTTTCCTTTACGGAAAATGGTGTGCAAAACTAATTATTTCAGGTGAATTGGCAAACTATTACTTTGAAATTTGTTTTCTGCCGTCGATTCTTTTCACCACCTGTCCGTAAATGACTAATGCAACTGCCGAAATCAATGCAATTCCTACAAAATAAAACCAGATGTAATGTGCATGTCTGGCTGCTTCTGCCCATGCTTCATGAGTAGGAAACAAACGTGGATCAGGACAATATTTCTCCAGCAAAACCCCCGACATGATAAACCCGAATACGGAAGACAAAAACGAGTGTAAATGGCTAAACCCCAGATACAATCCTTCTTCTCCCTTCGGTGCCTGCAACGAAAAATACTCGAGGTACCGGGGTGAAATAAACGTTTCGGCAAATCCCTGGAAAGCAATTCCCACCACCATCATAAAAGCCACCGGATGCATTCCCAGAATTTCGCTGTCCATCAAGTTACCCGATGCCATCAATAATGCTGATACCGGCATGATTAACATACCGACCGTCATGCTGTATAACGCCGATCGTTTTCGCATTATGTGGGTTACAAAGCCAACAGTTAAAAATACCACGAGCGGGTTCACATTGGCGTACCACGATGGTGATGCACCCTCCCCCGCCAGCCGAAGTACGTATTTCGGCATAGTTGCATACATTTGGTGTTGCACCATCCAAAAACCTGTAATAATGAGGATGAGTATAATTAAACGAACATTGACCACCACTTTTACCAGGCTTTCCAAAATTTCGCTGATGGTTTTTCCTTCACCCTGGTGCTGCTTGCTGCGATACATCAAAAAAACCACAATTAAACCAACCAGCGTCATGATTGCTGAAAAATAACTGATCCAAATCAATCCGGTGTTCCCCATCATTTCACGCAGCGGTTTTACAACTGTTTTGCCGGAGAAGGCGCCAATATTTACCATCGCATAAAAAATGCTGTATCCCCGCGCACGGTTCTCTTTGGTGGTTTCTTTTGCCACGGTTCCGGTAATGACAGATTTAATAAATGAGCCTCCCAGAACAATGAGCGCCAAAACAGGTAAAATGGCATATTTTTGTGAAGAAACATCCAATCCGGTAAACAGGGTTTGACTGCCGTAATCCACCAAACCGGAGGTTTCGAACAGCGTTGGTAAAATTCCCATTCCCAAATATCCCAGTGTTAGCAAACCAAATGCAAGCATCAGCGATTTCCGGAAACCAATTTTATCGGCATATGCGCCGGCAAATGTTGGTAAAAAGTAAAGCAGCGCCTGGAAAACACCGGCAATAGTTGCGGCCTCAATATCGCCAAAACCTAAAATTCGGGACAGATACAACGTAATCACGATAAAAACTCCGTAATAGGCTGCCCGCTCAAATAATTCAACGGTGTTCGCTACCCAAAATGCGCGTGGAAATTTCCAGGTTTCTCTTTTTTCTCTGTTCATTTTGTAATATTTGAACTACAAAAATAACAGGATTGACTGAGTGACAAAATCATAAAAAAACCTCTTATCATAATTTTTACATCCCTTTTTGAAAGAATCAGTTTTTATTACCTTTAGCACATTACAGAAACAGCCAAAACATGAACAGGCTAAACGAAATCGAACTTTTTAACCGGATAAAAACGGGAGATAAAAAAGCGTTTGAAGCTGTTTTCAAGCGCTATTATCAGAGTTTATGCCTGTACGCAACGAAAATATTAAAGAATGATTCCGCCGCTGAGGAAATCGTCCAGGATTTATTTGTGAAACTTTGGGAAAAGCACCGGATGATTAACATTCAGTCATCGCTGAAAAATTACCTGTTGCGTTCGGTAAAAAACCAGTGCCTTAATTATTTCAAACATAATCAAATAAAAGAACGGTACATTGGTGAAGTAAAGGCTGAAACAGAGAATTTTCAGTTGGATGAACAGAATTTTACCGAACCCGGTTTGCTTCAGGAAATCGAAAAAAGCATCAATGCCCTGCCGGAAAAAAGAAGAAACATCTTCCTTTTAAGCCGCGAAGAAGGCTTAAAATACCGCGAAATAGCTGAAAAGCTTGGAATTTCGATAAAGACCGTCGAAACGCAAATGGGACTGGCTATTAAAACCTTACGGGTAAACCTTAAAAACTTCAGCACATTTTTTATCCTCTTTTTCACTTTTCCCAAAAAGTAATTTAGGGGTAAATCATACTTGCCTTGTCATTTAATCAGAAAGGAAAAAATGAAACATATTGATAAAAATATTTGGGGCCTGATTGGCAAACGCCTGAATGGGGAAATTGCTCCTGAAGAAACGGAACAGTTGGAAAGTTGGATACAACAATCGGTGGAAAATCGCACAGAATACGAAGAATGCCGAAAAATACTCGAAAAAACCGACCTCTGGATTCAGGCGAAAAAGTTTGACCCGGAAAATGCCTGGAATGCAGTGGGCTCGAAAATAAATTCGGAGCAGGGGAGGAGCACAACCATGGCACGACGGGTTTACCAACAGTTTTATAAATATGCTGCGATCATTGTTATTGCGCTGCTTTTAGGTTCTTTGGCTTATTTTATCGGTACAAATACTATTACCACACATCATGAAATTGTGTCCGCAGAAAAACAGGTGGTTAATGAATATGTTCTTCCGGATGGGACGCGGGTTTCGCTGAACAGCCAGTCAAAACTTGTTTTCCCGGCAAAATTTAACGGCGATGTGCGGGAAGTTTCACTTACCGGAGAAGCATTTTTTAACGTTACGCCAAACCCGGAAAAACCATTTGTAATCCTGGCCGGCAATGCACAGGTGAAAGTTTTGGGAACATCATTCAATGTGCGGGCTTATCCCGAAAATGAAACTGTTGAAGTAGTTGTTGAAACCGGAAAAGTACAGTTTTCAGAACAAGCTGTATCTGCTGAAACCGGATTTAAAAGCGTTTATTTAACCCCTGGCGAGAAAGGAATTTTAGTCAGCCGCAGACACATACCGGAAAAAACCCTGAATACCGACAGAAATTTTCTGGCCTGGAAAACCAGATATCTCGTGTTTAATGAAACACCACTGAACGAAGTCGTAAGCCACCTTGAAAATGTTTACCACGTTCAGGTATCACTAAAAGATAAGCAGTTAAAGGATCTACGGTTAACAGCAACTTTCGACCAAAAGTCAATACAATTTGTGCTCGATGTGGTGCGGTTAACTTTCGATTTGAATTTAGAACAGGAAAACGGACAATATATTCTCTCGAATAAAAAGTAAAACAAAAAAGCTCAAAGCCATGAAAACAATACAAAAAATCAGAATTGCACTTGCCTGTTTGTTTATTTCCGTTGCTTTTGTTTCAACAGTAAATGCACAGGATAAAAAAAGCCAGGTGCTCGACCAAAACATCAGTATTTATGCCGAAGACGAAGCCTTGTCTGACATTATTGAAAAACTTTGCGATTATCTGAAACTCGATTATTCGTACAACTCCAAAATTGTGGCCGAAAAAAAAGTAAGCCTCAACATTACGAATAAACCAATCAAATTCGTTTTGGATAAGCTGATGAAGGATTTCTACCTCCTTTTCGAAATTGAAGACAACATTTTGGTTGTTCGCGATTACGTGCCACTCGACGAAAGTATTGATTATGAGAACAACACACAAATGTTCGCGTCTACTAACCGGGGATTTTTGTTCGATAATCCGAATAAAAAGTCGGTCAGCATCAAGTTTAAATCCGCCAGTAATTTAATCATCATTCCGGTAACCATCAATAATTCCGATACGTTGAATTTTATTCTCGATACCGGAGTAAGTTATCCGATTATTACCGAACTACCGTTTATTAATAAATTGAATTTGAATTACTTAATGCCGGTTCAGATTCAAGGTTTAGGCGAAGGACAGGAACTTACCGCCTACCGCTCAGGAAACAATATGATGAGTATTGAAGGATTAACGGCCAGAAACCAGGAGGTGCAGATGATTATTGATGAAAATTTCCAGATTTCGCACATGCTGGGCTTGCCGGTTCACGGGTTAATCGGATTTAATCTTTTTAAAGATTACGTTGTTGAAGTCAATTATTTAAATGAAACGTTAACTCTGTATAAACCTGAATTTTATAAATACCGCGACCGAAATAAAGACATTATTCTGCCGTTGCATTTTGATGGCAACAAACCATTTGTGCGCACCAGTATTGTAACCGATAAACTGGAGGAAGTTCCCGTTAAGTTGTTGGTGGACACTGGTGCGAGCGATGCATTATGGCTTTCACAGAGTTCCGACGAACGAATCGGCCTGCCTGAAAAGCATATCGAAACCTTTTTGGGAAAAGGGTTGAGCGGCGATCTATATGGCACTAAAGGCCGCATTGATGGTATTTGGGTTGGTCCGCTGATTTTACCGCAACCCATTGTGGCTTATCCAAATTCGGAAATTATCGATCAGTTAATTTCTTCCAACGACCGGAATGGTACCATTGGCGCTGAAATCCTCCGCCGTTTTGAGGTGACTATCGACTACCGGAACAGCAGGTTAACACTCAGGCCAACCTATAAATTAAAAGATGAATTCAATTACAACATGAGCGGCATGGAAGTGATAAATCCGATGCCAGGATTTCCGATATATACCATCACTGATATTCGTGAAAACTCGCCGGCTTATTTTGCAGGTTTAAAAGTAAACGACCAGATTTTGTCATTAAACAACAGCAATCATCGATCGCTGGAATTAAATGATATAAATTTGTTGCTTCAAAGCAAAGAAAACAAGAAAATAAGAGTGAAAGTATTACGCGATGGCGAAGAATTGGAAACTTCATTTGAGTTGAAAAAAATGTTTTAATGCGCCTTTTAAAAATCTGGATACCTGTTTCCATCCTGTTGCTCGCGGTTTTTGCAAAAGCGCAGCAACAGGATGGATCTGTGTTTGAACGCCGGATTTCCATTGATGCAGAAAAACAATCGCTGGGAATTATTCTCGACCAGCTAAGCTGGCAGGCCAGGGTTTTTTTTTCGTATGATTCATCGATAATAGATGCCGACAAAATTTATTCTGTCCGTGCCATCGACAAATCGCTTTTTTCGGTGCTAAACCAACTTTTCCCTTCAAAAAAATACAGTTTTACCGAGCTTGAAAATCAAATTGTAATTACTCAAAAAAACAAGGAAAACACAGTATTAAACGCCGCGCGCGATTCCATTCCGGTTAAGTATTTCTTTCTGACGGGAAAAATTATCGACAGGAAAAAAGACGAGCCCATCAGTTATGCATCGGTTTCTGTTTTTAACAAACCAATTGGCACCATCACCAATACCGACGGTGATTTCCTACTGAAACTCCATCCGGAAAACATTCGTGATACAATTGTTATTTCGTGCATGGGTTTTGCACAGATTTTTATGCCGGCATATCAATTGCTGGACGAAGACATCATTCCGATGGATCCAATTTCAATCCGGATCAGGGAAGTAAAAGTCACTTCCACATCCCCTGAAAAACTACTGGAAAATATTCGCGCAAACATTGCCGCCAACTATCGCGAAACAACAGAATTAATGACCGCCTTTTACCGCGAAACCCTGAAACAGGATAACAAGTACATCAACGTTTCAGAAGCAGTGATGGAAATCTTAAAGTCATCCTACACCAACAAATACAGAAGCGATGTGGTGAGGCTGATAAAAGGAAGGCGAAGCCCTGATGTACAACCTTTTGCATGGATAAATTTTAAGCTGCAGGGAGGGCCGTTCACGGTAACGCAGCTCGATGTGGTTAAAACCATGGAATCCTTTCTCGATGAAGAATATCAGAATTGGTATAAATACAACATCCGCGACGTGATTCGCTACAACGAATATCCTGTTTACGTTCTTGAATTCCAGCCGGTAGCATCAACCACTATTCCTACATATGTGGGAGAAATTTATGTTCATCGTGAAACGTTTGCCATTGTGCACGCCAATTTCAGGTTAAACAAAAATGGTTTAAAACAGGCCGAAAGTATATTGGTAAAAAGAAAACCTCCGGGAGTAAAAGCCAGGCCTTCGTTTGTTGAATACGATATAGATTACCAGCAGTACCAGGATAAATGGCATTTGAAAACGGCGCGGGCATCAGTAAAATTCAAAATCAGAAGTCGTAAAGACCGTATAAATTCTGAATTCCACAGCGTTTCTGAATTACTGGTGACCGATATTGAATCCACTGAATTAAAAAAATTTACCAGGCAGGAATCATTTACGCAAAGAGATGTTTTTGTTGAAATGATAGATAATTACGATCCGCAGTTTTGGGAAAATTACAACATCATAAAACCCGATGAAGATTTGCGCAATGCTTTCAAAAACTTCTCGCAAAAATATTAGCATACCGGCAGTATAATGTTGTATCTGTATCAGCTTTCATTTTAAAATCCATCGCTTTAAACTATTTTCCGTAATTTTGAACGCAATTACAGGTTCTCAATACGTTTACCATGGAACAATACAGTACGCGACAAAATAAAATTTCACGGCTCGTCCAGCGCGAAATGGCCGATATTTTTCTGAAGTTAAACAAGTCGAATTATGCGGGGAAACTCATCACCGTTTCACAGGTGCGTGTGACCAAAGATATGGGTATTGCACGCATTTATCTCAGCGTTTATCCATCGCAGTTTGGAAACGAAATTATTGCTGATATTCAGCAAAATAACAAATCGCTGAGGGGCGAGCTGGGCAGAAGGATAGGGAAGAGCGTTCGCATTATTCCCGAGCTGGAATTTTACATCGACGACAGCCTCGACTATATTGAACACATTGACGATTTGCTAAACAAATAACGGATTAAAGCATAAAAATTTGAACCTTCCGCTGTACATAGCAAAACGATATCTGATCTCAAAAAAGAAACAGAACATCATTAATATAATTTCAGGTATATCAATTGGTGGAATTATTATTGGAACAATGGCACTGGTGATTGTCTTGTCGGTTTTTAACGGATTTACCAGCCTGATTAATACCTTCTTCAGCAATTTCGACCCGGATTTAAAAATTACAGCTGCCGAAGGGAAAATGTTCAAACCCGAGGAATCGAAATTCAGCCAATTGCAAAATTTACCGGATGTGGCGCATTATTCAGAAGTAATTGAAGAAGTTGCTTTGCTAAAATACGGCAGCCAGCAGTACGCAGCCATCATAAAGGGTGTTCCTGATAATTATGCCAGTTACACCAACATCGACAGCTTAATTATCGATGGCGAATTCATGCTCGAAAATCAGGGAATCAACTATGCCGTGCTGGGGCAGGGGGTTGCTTTAAATCTTGGCATTGGACTGACTTTTATTGACCCGATTCGTGTTTTTGTACCCAAAAGAGGGAGACAGGCATCCATAAACCTGGCACGGGCAATCAATCAGGATTTAATTTATCCGTCGGGCGTATTTGCAGTTCTTGAAGAAATCGATTCGAAATATGTGCTGGTGCCTTACAAGTTTGCAGAAGAATTATTCGAAAGTAAAAATGAAGTGTCGGCCGTGGAACTTGGTTTGAAAACTGGTGCAAACACAAAAAAAATTCAAAAAGAGGTTAAGAAAATACTTGGCGATGAGTATGTTGTAAAAAATAAATATCAGCAGCACGATATGATTTTCAAAACCATGAAATCAGAAAAATGGGCAGCTTATCTTATTTTAATATTCATTCTTATAGTTGCGTCATTTAATCTGCTGGGAAACTTGTCGATGCTGATTATCGATAAAAAAGAAGATGTATTTATTTTAAGAAGCATGGGAGCAAATTCACAAACCATTCGCCGCATTTTCCTGTTCGACGGATGGCTTATTTCACTTACTGGCGCCGTAATTGGCTCATTGCTGGGGGTAATAATTTGTTGGATACAGATTCGCTTCGGACTGGTTACGTTGCCCGGGGCAGGATCGTTTGTCATTTCTGCTTATCCCGTGCAAATTGTTTTCTCCGATATCCTGCTGGTTTTCTGTGCAGTAATTCTAATCGGCTTTCTGGCTTCATGGTACCCCGTGCGGTTTATTTCACAAAAATACCTGCTAACCGGAAATATCTGATAGGTTTTTGTTCCTTTTACAGTAGATGCTGATATTCGTTATACTTTTTTGAGTTTATAAAAATTAATTTGGCCGTTGAAAACTGTTATAAAACATTAAAAGTGAAAGCATTAGTAAAAAGCAAAGCGGAAAAGGGAATCTGGATGGAAGAGGTTCCATTGCCGGCAGTCAGACCAAATGATGTTTTGATAAAAATAAAAAAAGCGGCTATTTGCGGAACCGACCTGCATATTTACAAATGGGACGAATGGGCGCAACAAACTATTAAACCACCGGTTGTTATCGGCCACGAATATATGGGAACTGTGGTTGAAGCAGGTTCCGAGGTCGATAGCGTAAAAGTGGGTGAACGGGTAACTGTTGAAGGGCATATTTCGTGCGGTTTTTGCAGAAATTGCCGTCGCGGCCGCCAGAACATATGCGATAATACTATCGGAATCGGGGTTCATCGTGACGGTGGATTCGCCGAATACATTTCGGTTCCAGCCAAAAATGTTCTGCATGTGGACGTTAGTATTCCTGATGATATCATGGCAATTATGGATCCGCTGGGAAATGCCACACATACGGCGCTTTCATTTCCGTTGCTGGGCGAAGATGTTTTAATCACCGGAATTGGCGGTCCGATAGGGGCCATGGCTGCCGCAATTTGCAGGTTTGCAGGCGCCCGTAATGTTATTGGTACAGATTTGAGCAAATTCAGGCGAAACCTGGCTCGTAAAATGGGCGCAACACGGGTGATCGACCCGCGCGAAGAAAGCATAAAAGAAGCCATGGCAAAACATGGAATGCTGGCTGGTTTCGATATCGGGCTGGAATGCTCGGGATCACCCGCGGCTTTTAACGACATGGTAAACCATATGTACAACGGTGGTAAAATCAGCTTACTTGGTTTGTTGCCAAATGATACCAAAATAAATTGGAGCAAGCTAATTTTCAAAGGATTAACATTAAAAGGAATCTATGGTCGCGAAATGTATGAAACGTGGTATCATATGGAAATGATGCTGACATCAGGACTTGATATAAAGCCGGTTATTACACACCGGTTTGCAGCTGACGATTTTAAAAAAGCTTTCGAAATTATGGAAGAAGGAAATTGTGGAAAAATAATTCTGGATTGGGAATAGCTGATGTTCCACGTGAAATGTTTATTTCAATGCTGCAACAATGAGCTATTTTTCAGCCAGATAACTTTAGAGATATATGAATAAAACCGGACTTGTAATAAAATCGACCGGAAGTTGGTACACGGTAGAAGATGAAAGCGGAGAAATGATTGAATGCAAAGTCAAAGGTAATTTTCGCCTTAAGGACATCAAAAGTACTAATCCGGTTGCCGTTGGCGATGTAGTTCATTTCATAGAACAAACTCTGTCCGGTAACAAAAAAGTTGGTTTAATCTCATCAATAAACGATCGGAAAAATTACATCGTCAGGCGTTCACCGAACCTTTCCAAACAGTCGCATATAATTGCCGCAAACATCGACCAGGCGCTGCTAATGGCAACAATATCCTACCCGGTAACCACTACTACTTTTATCGATCGTTATCTGGTTTCAGCCGAAGCATATAATATTCCGGTGTTGCTCATTTTTAACAAAACTGATATGCACAGTATAAAGCAAACCGAACAGGTAAACTCGCTTGTTTCCATTTACGAAAAAATAGGCTACACCTGCATTTTAACCTCATTGATAAATTCAACGGGAATTAATGAATTGAAGAACGAAATCAAGGGTAAAATGAATGTAATCAGCGGTCATAGCGGGGTAGGGAAATCGACGTTAATTAATTTGCTCGAGCCAGGACAAAAACTACAAACCAAAGAGATTTCAGAATATCATAAAACGGGAAAACACACCACTACCTACACCACCTTGTATAAACTGTCAATTGGTGGTTATATTATTGATACCCCGGGAATTAAAGGGTTTGGAATGTTGAATATGGAACCCTGGGAAATTACTCACTATTTTCCGGAGATTTTTCGTATCTCCAGCCAGTGCCAATACCACAATTGTTCGCATACTCACGAACCCGGATGTGCTGTGAAAGAAGCAGTAAGTACAGGTGAAGTTGCTGAAAGCCGGTTCATTAGTTACCTGGGGTTACTGGAAGAAGATGATAAATACAGAAAACCATACTGATTACAAGGAGCTTTTAATGAATCCTCCGCCAATCACTCTTTCTTTATCGTAAATAACCGCCGTTTGCTCTTTTGCTACCATAGAAACTGGTTTTGTCAGCTCTATTTCTGCCAAATTACTATTAATTACCTTGATGCGTCCTAAATTTTCCTGAAGCCGGTACCTGATTTTAATCGTAAACTCTTTGTCTTTCAGTTCGCCTTTATTAACAAAATAATAATTACCGATAATAACCTTATTTTTATAGAGTTCCTGAAAATCACCGAGTATTACTTCATTATTCTCTGCATCAATATCGATTACAAAATAGATACGATTTAAATTTAATCCCAGCCCCCTTCGTTGCCCGATTGTGTAATTAATAATTCCATTATGCATGCCAAGTATGTTTCCTTTATTATCTCTGAAGTACCCTTTTTTTTGATTTACCGTTTTATATCCTAAAAATTCACGATAGTCATTGCCCTGTATAAAACATATGCCTAAGCTGTCCTTTTTTACGGAAAGCTGATGGAAACCGTTTTTCATTGCGATTTTCCTTACATCAGCTTTTTGATAGCCGCCCAGCGGTAAAATAAGTTTTTTCAAGATGTCCTGTTTCAATCCCCATAGAAAAAATGACTGATCCTTTTCCAAATCAACCGCTTTGGAAATGTACCTGTATCCATTGTGTACAGTAATGTTGGCATAATGACCAGTGGCTATATATTCACAACCATATTTTCTGGCGTATTCATTCAAATAGTAAAATTTTATCCTGGGATTACAAACCGCACAGGGAAATGGTGTTTTCCCTTTAAGGTAAGCTTCTATAAATGGACCAACTACCTGCTGATCAAACTCTTTCCTTAAATCAACAGTTTCGTGTGCTATTTTTAACTGATATGCCAGTTCTTTAACAGCGTCAACCATTTGCTGGTTTTTTTCGTCCAAATCAGCAAATTGAAACGTTATACCAAACACGTCATATCCCAATTCCCGAAGAAAAATAGCCGACATTGAACTGTCAATACCACTGCTCATCGCAAGTAAAACCTTTTTTTTCACAATTTTAGCTTATTGATGAAAATGATCATACACGATTTTGGCTTTCGATTTTCCAACTGACTTTGTTAATACTTCAAAGGATAATTCTTTTATTTTCTTTACCGATTTAAATTCTGTGATGAGCTTCTTCACTGTTTTTTCCCCAACGCCCGGTATGCTGTTCAATTCTGAAGAGATAAAATTTATCGACCGTTTCCTTCTATGAAAAGCAATACTAAAACGATGCGCTTCGTCACGAAGTTGTTGAATTATTTTAAGTGATTCAGAATTCTTGTTGATATAAATTGGTACAGGATCTTCCGGAAAAAATATTTCCTCCAGTTTTTTAGCAATTCCTATCACTGAAATTTTACCGCGCAAATTCAGTACTTCGAGAGCTTTTACAGCAGATGATAGTTGTCCTTTGCCGCCATCAATTACGATCAGTTGGGGCAAAGGCTTATTTTCATTCAGCAGCCGGCTGTAGCGCCGGAAAACCACCTCTTCCATTGACGCAAAATCGTTCGGTCCTGTAATTGTTTTAATATTGTAATGGCGATATTCTTTTTTCAAAGGTCTGGCATTTTTAAAAACAACACACGCCGCTACGGGATTTGTCCCTTGTAAGTTACTGTTATCAAAGCATTCGATAAAACGGGGTAGCTCCGTTAATTGTAAATCTTTTTGAAGTGTTTTTAAAATTCTATCCTCTTGAATTTTTGGATTTTTTTGAAATACCTGTTTCTCCTTTTCAAGACGATAATACTTTGAATTTCGCTGTGACAGATCCAGAAGTTGCTTTTTATCCCCACGCTGTGGCACCCGAAACTTAATTCCGTCGAAGTTAATATCTAATTTAAAAGGCACCAGAATTTCCTTTGCGTTGCTAAATATCTTTTGTCTGATTTCAACAATTCCGGCAATCAGCAAATCTTCTTCTGTCTCATTGAGGCCTTTTTTTATCTCCAGGGTAAAAGTTTGAATGATAGCACCCTGAATTACTTTCAAATAGTTGATATATGCATATTTTTCGTCGGCTTCGATTCCATAAACATCAACATCTGTAATGGTTGGCGAAACAATGGTTGACTTGCTTTGGTATCTTTTTAAAGAATCGTATTTATTCTTTAACCGCTGAGCTTCTTCAAAATCCAGTTTTTCTGCTTTTTCTTTCATTAAATTTTCCAGGTGCTTTATTACGCCGGTAATATTCCCTTTCAAAATATTATCGATATCCTGGATATTTTCTTCATACTTTGCGTTCGAAATCAAGCCTTCGCAGGGTCCTTCACAGTTTCCAATATGGTATTCCAGGCAAACCTTAAACTTCTTCTTCTTGATGTTTTCATCCGTAAGTTGATAATTGCAAGTACGAAGTTTATATTCTGATTTAAATAAATCAAGCAGCGTCCTTACTGTATATATGGATGTATATGGTCCAAAGTACTTCGATCCGTCCCGGATAAGGTTTCTTGTTTTAAAGACCCGCGGAAACGGCTCATTTTTGATGCATATCCATGGATAACTCTTATCATCTTTCAGACGAATATTATACCGCGGCTGGTATTTTTTTATCAAATTATTTTCAAGCAACAAAGCATCTTGTTCAGACTCTACAACCATGTGCTTAATATCTGCAATATTTTTTACCAGGATCGCTGTTTTACGACTTTCTTGTTGTTTCGAAAAATAGGAAGTTACCCTCTTCTTAAGATTTTTTGCTTTGCCGATGTAAATTATTTTTCCTGTTTTGTCAAAATATTGATAAATACCGGGGTATTCCGGGAGTACAGAAATCAATGATTTGAGGTAATCAAAGTTTGTATTTATTACCGGGTACTTCAATGAAATTTATATTTTACCAACACCTGGGTCTCGTACTTCATAATTTCATCTTTTTTTTCGTTCCTGATAAACTCCAGGTTGCAGATGAAACTAAAAAATATGTTTCTGATCCCTAATTTCTTTATTAATTGCAAAGTTGCGTAAGCAGTACCTCCTGTTGCCAGGAGATCATCATGTATTAAAACCACATCATTTTCATTAACCGCATCAGCATGAATTTCGATTGAATCTTTTCCATATTCCAGCTGATATTCTTCAGAAATTGTTTTTCCCGGAAGTTTGCCTTTTTTACGCACCGGTACAAAACCGGCATTTAATTCACATGCCACAGCTCCGCCAATAATAAAGCCGCGGGACTCGATTCCCAATACTTTTGTAACTTTATATGTGGAGAATTTATCAGCGATTTCTTTTGTTGCAAAGCGCAGCGCCTCGCTGTTTTTTAATAAAGTCGTTATGTCTTTAAAATTTATTCCCTCAATCGGAAAATCGGATACTTCTCTAATTTGGCTTTTTAAATCCATCTGAAATAGAATTTTGTTCCACGTGGAACGTTAGCGGCCCAAAAGTACTAATAATACATTGATGTCCGAAGGAGAAACTCCTGAAATCCGTTTCGCCTGTCCGATGGTATGAGGATTTATTTTTGTTAACTTTTGCCGTGCTTCCGTTGAAATATTAATCAATTGTTCATAATTAAACTTATCTTTAATTGCAATATCTTCAAACTTATCCAGTTTTTCAGCCAATAACTTTTCGCGGCTAATATAACCTTCATATTTTATTGAAATTTCTGCTCCTTCTATAATTTCAGTTTTTCTTTCCTCCGGAACCCGCCTGAGAAATTCTTTAAACGGATGAATGGCTTTGGGAATATCAAATATTGAAACCTGAGGCCGCAAAATTAAGTCATAAAGTTTAACACTTTGCTTTAGTTCGGAGGTTCCCTTTTCAGTAAGCAATTGATTTACAAGCTGTGGCTTCACACTTAACTGCTTTGTATAACGGATAATTTCTGAAATTAAGTTCGTTTTTTCCTCCAGCAAATTTTTCCTTTCCAGAGAAGCCAAACCCAAATTGTACGATTTTTCCGTTAACCGTGCGTCGGCATTATCCTGTCGCAGCAAAATCCGGTACTCAGCACGACTTGTAAACATCCGATATGGTTCATCAACTCCTTTGGTTACCAAATCATCAATTAACACCCCAATATATGCCTCGTTTCGTTTTAATATAAATTCGTTGTTGGCGGAATGACATTTTAAATGCGCATTAATGCCTGCCATAATTCCCTGCGCCCCTGCTTCCTCATATCCGGTTGTGCCATTGATTTGACCGGCAAAAAACAGATTTTTGATTCTTTTGGTTTCTAATGTATGATTTAACTGTGTGGGTTCAAAATAATCGTATTCAATGGCATATCCAGGCCTGAAAATTTTCGCTTTTTCCAAACCCGGAATTTTGTTCAGTGCCCTGTATTGGACTTCCCATGGTAGCGACGAAGAAAAACCGTTCAGGTAGAATTCAATTGTATTTTCCCCCTCTGGTTCCAGGAACAACTGATGTTTTTCTTTTTCCGCGAAAGTGACCAGTTTTGACTCAATGCTCGGACAGTAGCGTGGTCCGGTGCTTTGAATGGTGCCATCGAACATAGGCGCGACATCGAAACCAAGCTGCAGTTCTTCGTGTACCTCTGGATTAGTATAAGTAATCCAGCAGGGCCGCTGCTTCAGTAACGACTCTGTTCCCGGCAAATATGAAAACTTGTAGTGCCCGTTCTCTCCTTTTTGTTCTTTGAACTGTGAAAAATCGACTGTTCGTCCGTCGATACGAACCGGAGTTCCTGTTTTTAACCTCCCTGTGACAAAGCCTGCATCGAAAAGTTGTTCCGTTAAATTATAGGAAGCTGCTTCACCAATCCTGCCGCCTTTCATCTTCGATGATCCAACGTGAATTAAACCGTTTAAAAAAGTTCCGTTGGTTAAAATAACAATTTTCGAATGGAATTCTACCCCTATTTTTGTTTTAACTCCTTCTGCTACACCATCTTTAAGCAGAAGCGCAATTACAGCATCCTGCCATAAATCAAGATTTTCAATATTTTCCAGGGTATGCCGCCATTCTTCCGTAAACCGAAACCGGTCGTTTTGTGTTCGCGGGCTCCACATTGCCGGTCCTTTCGAGCGGTTCAGCATTCGAAACTGAATCGTACTTTTATCGGCCACAATACCGGAATAGCCACCCAAAGCATCTATTTCGCGTACAATCTGTCCTTTTGCAATTCCGCCCATAGCCGGATTACACGACATTTGCGCGTATTTCATCATATCCATTGTTATCAACAACGTCTTTGAACCCAAATTGGCTGCGGCTGCGGCTGCCTCACAACCTGCATGTCCACCACCCACCACTATTACATCATATATCAGTTTCATAATCCCTCTTCACTAAAATCAACACCATTTAAATAAAAATTTTCTTTACTCCGCATCAGCTCTTGCTCTTCTTTCTGTTTATCGTTATACCCGGTTAAATGCAAAATGCCGTGAAAAACAACCCGGTACAATTCTTTTATAAATGCCGTTTTAAATTTTTCAGCATTCTCCCTTACGCGATCAACACTTATAAACAAATCCCCGGAAACTACCAAATTTTCCACATAATCAAACGTTATAATATCTGTATAATAATCATGTTTCAAATATTGTGCATTCATTTTGAGTAAATACGGATCTGAACAAAAAATAACAGATATTTCTCCAGGTTTCATTTTCTCATTACCAATCAAATAATTGATGTGCTTAACAAGATTTGTTTTGTTTATTTTTACCGGTTGAACATCTTCGAACCACAACTGAATATCACTCACTTACCTTAAGTTTAAAACGAATGCGTTTACCTTCATTTTTGAATTCCAATTCATCGGTCAACGACTTAATAATATGAATCCCGCGCCCTCGTTCCTTTTTCCGGTTTTTCTGAAGTGTGGGATCTTCCACTTTTGAATAATCAAAACCATCGCCTTCATCGCTGATTATGATATCAATTTCCGGAATAAAACATCCAATTTCAATCGATACCTTTTTATGCCTGTCGTTGTTATTTCCATGATCAATCGAATTAATAACCGCCTCGGAAGTACAAAGCAAGACCTTGTTAAAATATTTTTTTGACAGGTTGTGTTCCGAAAAAATTTCCGCCAGAAAACTTTCGACCTTTCCCAGCTCCTTTTTATCGGAGTAAATAGTTAATATTTTGAATTCACTTTTCAAGGGTTTTCCTTTTTCATGTTGTTCAAATATTGCTTGTATTTACTATTGTAAAAGTTATTCAACTGGTGCAAATTTTTATTTAAATATTCAATTGAATAGCTTTTATCTTCTTTATACTCGAAAAATTTTACCGGGTTACTGTAAAAATCCTCTGCCGTTTTTGATTCCCTTTTTTCCTCGTATTCACGTTCGAGTTCAGCCTGTTCTGCTTCCAGCAATCGTGTTGTTATCAGGTTTTGCCGCGAAATCATTTCCACGTTCACGTTTTTATTCATGATTTGTTTCCTGTTTTCCTCGAGCAACTGATCGATTTGCTGCAATTTTTCTTTCGTTCCGTTTCCAATGCCACCGGTGTTCATGATTTCGCGTAACTTTTGCTGCATCATTTCGTGTTGCATTAACGACTGCCCCAACTGTTTGTTCATTTGCTGCTGATTGCCGTTTTTCATTTGATCGATCATTTGCTGCAATTGTTGCTTGATGTTTTCGGAAGCGTTTTTCAACATATTCATTTGCGGCTTGCCCTTTCCGTTCTTTTCACTTTGTTGCTCGCCGGGCATTGCATTTGCCATCTGATTTTCAAGGTTCTCCAAAGCTTCGTTCAGCATAAGCGCCAAATTATTGGTGGAAGTGATTACAAACTGCTGGCTTACCCTTGCATTTGGAAACATAGCCTCTTCCATTTGATCGGCTGCTTTAGCCAGGTTCATTTCCATCGTCAGCAATTCATTGTTTACCATGCTGTTGATTTGCGGCGTTCTTTTTGCCAGGGCGTATAATGAATCTTTTACAATTTTGCTTTCATCGGTTATCCGCTTCTGCTTCTTGTTCATTTCCACCAATGCTGGATCTGCCGGAGTAATGTCTGACAAGCCATCCAATACTTCTTCCTGCCCGAACGATAAATGTATAAGGTTGCTGAGGATTTGTTTCAGGTTTTCAATGTTTTCCATGTTTTGTTTCATCGTATTCGAATTGAGCATTTGCTGCATTCCAAAAGCCATGTTTTTCAGCTTTTCAGACGTTTCTTTTATTTCAGAACCTGATTTTTTTCGATTTTTCTTATTAAGCTGTTCTTTACTTTGCTCCATGTTTTGATCCACATCCTGAAATTCTTCCTCAAAATCATCGAAATTCATTGAATTTTCCAGCTCTTCATTCAATTGTAATGCATCCTTTATATTTTGTTCCAGATTATTCAATTCATCCTGGTGTTTTTCCACTTGCTCCTTTATTTCCTCGTAATTTTTATCTTCCGATATTTCTTCAGCGAGCTTTTCTTCTTCATTTGAAATCCGGTTAACATCGTCGATCACATTTTGCAACTTTTGCTCTACTTTCATTTTTCGGAGCATTTCCAGATTCCGTTCCAGTTGTTTTTGTAAATCTTCATAACTCAAATCCATCTGTTCCGATAATTGATTCAGCTTTTTGCTGTCGAATTCATCAGCCAGTTTCTGAAATTCCTTCAACAATTCCTTCAATTCATCAGTGAAAACTTCATCAAGCAACTCTTCTATCTGTTTTTGCTTTTTCTTTATCTCTTCATTGTTCTGATTAAATGAATTGAGGTAATTATTTAAATTTTCGTTATCGCGTTTAATCTGATCATAAAGCTGTTCGAGCTTGTTTTGCTTTGAAATGATATCATTTACCATCTGCGATTTTTCCCATTCAGATACGTTTGTATCCATATTTTTAATCCGAAGGTTTTTTAAATCGGACTGAATATCTTTAGCAAGATTTTCGCTCTGCTTCACAATTTCCTCCAGCTTCTGAAATTGTTCTTTTTCAGCAACCGATATCTCTTCCCGGTTGGGAATTTCAAACACAAAATTCTGTGAAGTAGTTGTTTTGTAACCGTTTACCACATCGTTATCGGTTACAGAGAAGTAGTATGAAACCGCGCCTGAAGGTACTTTTAAATCGGCAAAATCGAAACTGAAATAAAAATCCTGATCCGTGAGGTTTTTTACCACAGGAATAGCAATTGCCGAATCGCTGTTCTCTATGTTATAATGAAACTGAAGGGAAGAAAATCCGTAATCATCGCCAATAATCCCTTTAAAGAAAAAACGGGTAAGTTTCAGCGAATCGTTTACCTGAACGACGCTGATTTCCGGATAAACATCAGGCACTACGTCGATCCGGTACGAGAGCGCCTGTTCCGGTTCAGTTACATCGTTTTTTATATATACATTATAGGTTTCCGATTTATAAAACTTCGACGAAACCTTAAAATTATTTTGGTTTTGTTCTGCACCAATTACAGTAGAATCCGACAGCATAAAATAAAGCGAATCGATATCGATACCGGCAATTTCCCATTCTACGCGAGTACCATTCGGTACCTGAATGTCGCCCACATTTTCGAACATCTGGTTCTGAAGACCTGTATATGCAGGCGGAAAAATACTGGTACTGAAGTTTGTAATGCCAGGTTTGGGTAATAATTGTAATCCGTACTTTTCTGAATTATATTTAAGATCGGTAAAATAAAAAGTCACAGGATTAATCACCGATGCCATTTCGAATTCAAATTCTCCCGGCGTTTTGTTTTTCATCAGGTACTTGTTTCCGTCGATATTGATGTAAACAATCTGTGGAATTTCTTCGCCACGGGTTTCCATTTTTATTTTATATGAATCGCCTTTTTTCGCTTTTAAGTCAGCATTTAGCAAATGAAACGAATAGGGTGCAGGTTTTGTAAATTCCTGTTTATAATGTATAATCCTGTTGGTTGAACTGGCGTAAATATTCCTGTTTACAATAAAAACGGAAACTGTTATTAACAAGCTAACCAAAAAGTAGGATAAAACAATGCGCAGGTTTTTAAACTGCACAGCGTCCGAAAAATCGAACACTTTCAATTCTTCAATTTTTTGGTCGATACTGGCCAATACAATATCATTGGAATAGTTTTGTTCCTTTATTTCAGACAACTCAATTACGTTCAGCAATTTATCCTGTATTCCCGAAAAATGTTGCTGAATGAGCTTTGAACTTGACTTTTTGTCGATGGTTTTTACCACATGCAATATTTGCAGCAGTGGCACAAAAACAAACCGGATGGTTAACAATGCACCAAAAATTAAAAATCCAAAAAAAAGAATTTTTCTGACTTCTGCGGGTAAATAAACAAAGTATTCAGTAACTGCGAAAATTGTATAAACCAGTAACAGCAAGAACAACGTCAGCAATAACCCCTTTATTAAGCGGTAACTATACAACTTTCTCCTAAACGCTTCGAGCTTATTAACAAGTATGTTGAAATTATTATTCATTAAAAAGTAATCAATTATATCTCAGTATTTTATAAAACTTGCAAATGTTGGTAAATGTTCTTTAAATTGCTGAAAAAACAAAAATAATCTTTTAAAACAAAATTTGTTATTTCAGATAATTTTTACATTCAGTGTAATTTTCGAAACTAAAAAAAGATAAACGATAAACTTTACCTGAATATTTCCACAACATTCAAACAGCTCCCTGTCAACACATCGTTTTAAAAAAGTGTATCAACAGTTGTTTAAAACTTTATTAAAATGCATGTTTTATAACCGTTTAAAGCAGAAAACTATGTTGACAGCGCCGTTAGCTTCCGGTTGACCTGGTTTTTATAAATCTTTACGAAAAGAAATTAACAGCAATCAACAGCCTATAATAAATAACATTAATATTAAATTTGTAATTAAACTAATTATAATAAAGAAGACGTTGAAAGTACTTTTAGTTGAAGACAATTTTTTAAATCAGAAAGTCGTTACATTTCATCTTCAGAAAAAAAATCATGAAGTTATAGCCACGGCAATCGGCAGCGAAGCTTTGGATATATTAAAAAAAGATGATATAGATTTAGTGCTGATGGATATTATGCTACCTGAAATGAACGGTTTTGAAGTTACGCGAGAAATCAGAAATTACGAGAAAAGTATTGGCAGGGAAAATAGAATTCCTATTATCGCATTAACTGCCAATACATTAGACAACGACAAGGATAAATGTATAGCAGCCGGTATGGACGATTATTTACCGAAGCCTTTCACAGCACAGGATTTATACCGGGTCATAAAACCTTATATCAAATCAAAATGAGCGATCCGTTAGATATTAGAGGAAATAGTTATCCGGAAGGCGATCAGGAACTGGATAAAAAGTTGCGGCCGCTTCAGTTTGAAGATTTTAAAGGGCAAAACCAAATTGTTGAAAACCTCAAAATTTTTGTGAAAGCTGCATTAATGCGCGGAGAAGCACTCGATCATATTTTATTTCATGGTCCGCCGGGACTGGGAAAAACTACGCTGTCGAACATCATAGCGAATGAGTTGGGAGTAGGGATTAAAATTACATCCGGGCCGGTACTCGATAAACCTGGAGATTTAGCCGGCCTGCTGACCAACCTCGAATTCAGGGACGTGCTTTTTATCGATGAAATTCACCGGCTGTCTCCCATTGTAGAGGAATATCTGTACTCTGCTATGGAAGATTTCCGGATAGACATTATGATTGACAAGGGCCCCAGCGCACGTTCAATCCAGTTGGAACTGAATCCGTTTACATTAATTGGAGCTACCACCCGATCGGGGCTGCTAACTGCACCGCTCCGGGCCAGGTTCGGAATCAACTCACATCTGGAATATTACGATGTGCAGGTTTTAACCGGAATAGTAAAACGTTCATCCGGAATTCTCGATGTCCAGATTACGGATGAAGCCGCAAGGGAAATTGCCGGCAGGAGTCGCGGAACCCCACGTATTGTGAATTCGTTATTGCGACGGGTACGCGATTTTGCACAGGTGAAAGGCGATGGGAGTATTGATATTAAGATTACCAGAATAGCGCTGACAGCAATGAATATTGATGAATACGGACTCGATGAAATGGACAACCGTATTTTATTTTGTATCATCGATAAATTTAAGGGCGGACCGGTTGGAATTACTACTATTGCAACGGCTGTGAGTGAAGATGCAGGCACCATCGAAGAAGTGTACGAACCGTTTTTAATAAAGGAAGGTTTTATTAAACGGACGCCGCGGGGCAGAGAAGCCACCGATTTGGCTTATAAGCATTTGGGACGGGTTAACTACGGAAGTTCGCCGTCATTGTTCTGATGGAATCAGTTTCACTTCGAAAATTCGCGGCCACCATTTTCCGGTGACAAAAAAACGCTGGTTTCCTTCGTCCCAGGCAATTCCGTTCATATAATCTACTTTATTGCCGGAATTCTGATACATGTTCAAAATACCCTCCATATTAATTTCCGACAAAACTTTTCCGGTTTCAGGGTCGAACTGCACAATTACATTGGTACCATAAACATTGGCATACAACGTTCCATCGATATATTCCAGTTCGTTCAGGTTGTTGATAATGCCTTGTTTATTGGCCACCTGAAGTGTTTTTACCACAGATAAATCATTCGGATCCAGCCAATTGATAAACTGCGTGCCGTTGCTCATTATCAGGTATTTTCCGTCGTTTGTTAATCCCCAGCCTTCCCGGGAAGAATATTGAAAACTGTCGATCTTTGAAAAATCCCGGAGATTGTAAACAAAACATTTCTGCGCATGATAGGTGAGCTGGTAAATTTTGCCGTTGAGAATGGTGATTCCTTCTCCAAAATATTTGGCATCAAGCGGGCGCGACTGTAAGATTTTACCCGTTTTTAAATCGGTTTTATATATTCCGGAAGAGCCGTTTTCGCCGGTTCCTTCGTAAATATAACCATCGTGGTATTCAAATCCTTCCGTATAAAAATTGGTGTTGTGCGGATAATTATTGATGGTTTGATAGGTCATTTTTTGCGGCTCCACGTCCGAAACAACGTTAATGGTTTTGGTCCGCGTATTGCCAACACTGTCGGTTTTTATTGCTACCGCACTTAAACTATTGTTACCAATTTTATCCAGTTTCACGCCTTCCACTGTGAAATCCAGTTCGCGGCTTTCTTTTATTAATTCATTTTTATAATACAGCCGAATGTTGGAAATTTCGCCATTTTTTACCTTCGTTTTCACCTGTACCGAAACTTCATCGCCAAAAGTGTAGCTTTGTTTTAACGGCTGCACCGTTATTGTACTTATTGGTTTTCTGGAGCGTTGGGGTGTACTTGAACACGATAAAAACACAACAAACAAACACAAAACTACAGTAACCGGAAACAAACTTTTATTCATTAATTAACAGCTAAAAATTTAGTTCAAAGATAAAATTTATAGCTGTAAATGAATTAAAAATTAAACGCGGTTAAATCACAATGAATTACGAATTATATCTTTGCCTAAAATTTATAGCCTGTTGAATCCATTCAAGAAATTAGCAAGCGACACCGTGATTTACGGCATGAGCAGTATTGTTGGCCGGTTCTTAAACTGGTGGTTAATGCCGTTATATGTGGCGCTGTTTGCCCCTGAAGTTTACGGAATCGTTACAAACCTGTATTCGTATGTCGCTTTTTTTATGGTGTTCCTCACTTATGGAATGGAAACGGGTTATTTTCGGTTTGCCGCCAAAAACAACAATTCCGGAAAGGTATATTCCACATCGTTGATTTCGCTGTTTATTACATCCGCGGCATTTCTGTTGCTTATTAGTTTGTCGAAAGATTACATCGCCCGGTTAATTCAATATCCTGAACACCCGGAGTACGTTATTTGGCTTGCAATTATTTTAGCTATAGATGCATTTACTGCCATTCCTTTTGCGCGGTTGCGTTTGAAAAACAGGCCATTAAGATTTGCATTTATAAAGCTGGTAAACATTGGTTTCAATATCGGATTTAACCTTTTTTTCCTGCTGCTGTGCCCGAAGGTTTTGGCGCATCACCCCGATTCGTTTTTAAGCTTATTTTATGATCCGGATATCGGCGTCGGTTATGTTTTCATTTCGAACCTGCTGGCTTCTGCAATTACACTTTTGATGCTCCTGCCTGAAATTTTAAAGATAAGTTTTAGGTTCGACAAGGCACTTTGGTATAAAATGCTGAGCTATTCGTTTCCGATCTTAATCGTAGGTTTGGCCGGAATTATAAATCAGAATATTGATAAAATTCTCATTCCGTTTTTGATCCCTGAAAATCAAAATCCAATGGAACAACTCGGAATTTACGGGGCAGGAGTGAAGATAGCTGTTTTAATGAACATGTTTATCCAGGCTTTTAGGTATGCTTTCGAACCTTTCTTTTTCTCACAGGCAGAAAGCAGAGACGACAAAAAAATTCATGCCGATATAATGAAATATTTCGTGGTATTCGGTTTACTGATTTTTCTTGGAATGGTGCTGTATATCGATATTATCAAACTGATTATTCCTGTGGCATATGAAGAGGGATTTTCCGTTGTTCCTGTGATTTTACTGGCCAATTTGTTTTTCGGGATTTATTTTGCGCTTTCCATGTGGTACAAACTTACCGATTTAACACGTTATGGAGCTTACATAGCAGTGACAGGCGCGGTAATTTCGGTGGTTTTAAATGTGATTCTTATCCCAATTTATGGCTACAAAGGTTCTGCTTTCACGGTTTTAGTATGTTTTTTTACAATGATGGTGACATCCTATTTTCTTGGACAGAAATATTATCCCATTCCATACAACCTGAAACGAATAGGATTCTACTTTTTACTGGCCGGAATCATTTTTATGCTGGCGCAGTTTACTTCCGGTTTTCGCTGGTGGGTGAAATTTCCGGTTCGCACGTTGTTTTTAGCCCTTTTCATTTATTCATTTTTTCATCTCGAAAAAAAGAAAATTAAAACCTTATTTAAATTCAATAAAAAGAAATAAACATCAAAAAGTATTAATTTTGTCGAAATGAAACCGATACAACCGGAAAAAATAAAAACCAGGTATCGGATTTTAACAAATGGTATAATCGGAACAGGAAGTGAAAAACATAAAAGAAAAAATAATTGCTCTGGCCAGTGATCATGCAGGTTTCGAAAAGAAACAGGTGATTATTGATTATTTCAGGAAAAAAGGTATTCAGTACAAAGATTTGGGAAGTTTTACCAGTGAAAGCACTGATTATCCTGACTTCGGACATTTATTGGGAGAGGCCATCGATAGCGGAAAATACGAGCTTGGGATATCTTTTTGCGGTAGCGGACAGGGAATTAATATCACTGCCAATAAACATCAGAAGGTCCGCTCAGCCTTGTGCTGGTCGCCCGAAATTGCGGCTCTGGCAAAACAGCACAACGATGCAAATATTTGCGCAATTCCGTCGCGTTTTGTCTCCGATGAGGAAACTGTTGCCATTATAGAAGCATACTTAAATGCTGATTTTGAAGGGGGACGACATGCACGCCGTGTAGGAAAAATACCGATAAAATAATATATGCCGTCTTTAAAAGAAATATTTCTCGAAGATTCTGTCATTGCATTCGACCGAAACCACCGGAAAACCATCAATTTTAATATCGGACGTTATAATGTTGCAGCACAACGCGGCAAGCTCCGTTACAAAAATATTGAACTGGCCAAACAACGGGCTTCGTATATTAAAAGCATGGCTGTGGCAAACCTGGCCGGTTACCTGCAGCAGTTCGAAAAAAATGCATTAAAAAACGGAATTGAAGTAGTTTGGGCGCGAAACAGCGACGAAGCCATCGCTGAAATGGAAAAGATATTCAAGGAAACCCAGGCGAAAACGCTTGTGAAAAGCAAGTCGATGATTTCGGAGGAGATTGAATTGAATGAACATGCCGAAAAAGCTGGTGTTGAACCTGTTGAAACTGATTTGGGTGAATTTATAGTGCAAGTGGCGGGTGAAAAACCTTACCACATTTTAACACCGGCAATGCACAAATCGAAAGAAGATGTGGCAAAATTATTTAATGAAAAGTTTGGCACCCCTCCAAATTCTACTCCAGAAGAATTAACCCGCTATGTTAGGGAAAAACTGCGCAAAACCTTTATTTCTGCTGAAATAGGGGTTACAGGGGCAAATTTTTTGGTTGCCGATGCAGGAGGAATTATCCTCACCGAAAATGAAGGGAATGGTTTAATGTCGACAGCTTTTCCGAAAACGCATATTGTAATTTCCGGCATCGAAAAAATATTGCCGTCGGTGCAGGATTTGCCATTGTTTTTGCCGTTGCTTGCAGCGCTTGGCACCGGACAACAGGTAACTGTTTACAATTCCCTGTTTACCGGCCCGAAGAAAGAAGGCGAAGCAAACGGGCCTGAACGGATGGTCGTGATTTTGATTGACAACAACCGTTCGGAAATTGCGCAGGATAAGGAAATGTCACAATCGCTGAAGTGCATCCGTTGCGGCGCCTGTTTAAATGCTTGTCCCATTTACCGGAACGTTGGCGGCTATACTTACAACACCACTTACAGCGGCCCGATTGGTTCAGTCATTTCCCCGTGGTTTAAAGGTTTCGACGAGTACAACCACCTGAGCCACGCATCATCGCTTTGCGGGGCGTGTACCGAGGTTTGTCCGGTAAAAATCCCGCTTCATTACCTGTTGCTGCTTAACCGGAAAAGAAGTGTGGAACAAGGTCGCAGAAACTGGACCTGGGACGCCGGAATGAAAGGGTTCCGGTTTGTTTTTCACAACCGGAAATTACTCGATCTGGTGAACGGAAACCTCAAAAATCAGGCGTTAAAACTTAACCGGAACGTTTTGGGGCATCAGAAAGAACTACCGCCATTTGCCGAAAAATCATTTAGTAAAATGTGGAAATCCAAATTAAATAAATAAATTATGCTGTCTAACACTTGCAAATATGCGTTACGGGCGCTTATTTATCTGGGAAAATATTCCAGAGAAGACCAGCGAATCGGGATCAGGAAAATTTCTGAAGACCTGCGACTGTCGTCTCCGTTTTTAGGGAAAATTCTCCAAAACCTGGTGAAGCAAAAATTACTTGTTTCAACCAAAGGACCGAACGGCGGTTTTGCGTTGGCAAAAAATGCTGAAGAAATTTCGTTAAAAGATATTGTTGTTAAAGTTGATGGTGAAGAATTTTTTACCAATTGCCTGATAAGCCTGGAACCCTGCAGAACACACGATCCGGCCAAACCGCTGTGCCCGGTTCATTCACAATACGACAGGTTACGGAACGAAATCACGCGTTTTTACGAAGGTACCAACTTGAAAACTATAAGTAACGACATTGAGAAATTTGAAGACCTGGTGCGGCTTTAAAATACAAATTCCCATTTTTTGCCCGAAACCAGAAAAGAATAAAATAATACAGATGCGGCGATTCCTGCAGCATTAGCCATAAAATCGTAGTAATTGCTGCTCCGCGTTGAAGATAATAAATGCTGTACACTTTCCAGGAGCGCACCCAATAAAACTGCTGTTGCCGGCGCTAAAACAAGATAATTCGTTTTCAGCTTTTTAAAAGGCCGGAATAAAAACAGGCTTAATCCGAAAAACAGGCTAAAATGAACCAGTTTATCGAAATACGGGATGATTAAAAAAGTTTTTAGCGGAAGTTCGTTTGCAGGTAAAAATAACCCGTAACAAATAAGCCCGAGCCAGATTGCAGGCTTCCAAAAAAGTAATAATTTCATCAAGCAGTTTTTTTATAATTCGGCACGCAAAATAACAAAAACAATGGCAGGTATTTACATTCATATTCCTTTTTGCCGTCAGAAATGTTATTACTGCGATTTTTATAAAACAGTTAACACTTCCAATACGCAAGGGTTTATAGAGGCCCTGAAAAAAGAAATTTCAGAACGCAGAAATTACACTGAAAACGAAACAATACAAACGATATATTTTGGTGGCGGTACCCCTTCCGTATTAACAGAAAAAGAGCTAAACGATATTTTAAGCAGCCTTTTTGCTGCATTCGATGTTGGTCCGGAAGCCGAAATTACTTTCGAAGCCAATCCCGACGATCTGGATATTCCGTACTTAAAAGTACTTCGCACGGCTGGTATCAATCGGTTGAGCATCGGAATCCAGTCGTTCCAGGATGAACATTTAAAAAAAATGAACCGCAGGCACAATGCGGTGCAGGCGATTAATTGTATTACCAGCGCAGCCGGTTTGGGATTTCAGAATGTTAGTGCCGATTTAATTTACGGTTTGCCTGGTTTATCAGAGAAACAGTGGACTGAAAGTTTGCGTCAGGTTTTTGAACTTCCGGTTTGCCATCTTTCGGCATACCATTTAACGTACCATGAAGGCACTGCTTTTTATACCTGGCTTCAAAAGGGGACACTGAAGGAACTAAAAGAAGAAAAAAGCATCCGGCAGTTTAACCTTCTGATTGATTATTCTGAAAAAGCCGGATTCGAACAGTACGAAATCTCAAATTTCGCCAAAAACGAGAAGTTTTCCCGGCATAACATGTCTTACTGGAACGGAGAAAAATACCTGGGGCTCGGTCCTTCAGCGCATTCATACAACCACAACAGCAGACGATGGAATGTTTACAGTCTTGAATCGTATGTGAAAGCGGTTAAAGAAAACAAACCTTACTTTGAAGAGGAAATTTTAAGTTTAAACGACAAATACAACGAATACATTCTTACGCATTTGCGAACGAAATGGGGTGTTTCTCAAAACGCAATCATCCAAAATTTCGGCACGGGAGAAGCAGATTATTTTTCTGCAAATATTAAAAAATATTACGATTCGGGAATGGTGCTTCAAACTGATGGCATTTACACATTATCGCGAAAAGGGTTGTTTGTTTCCGACGATATTATGGCCGAACTAATGATTATATAATTGTTGTCCAATGAATTGAGCCCCGGATTCAATTGATAAATAATGTTAACACCGGATGCTATCTTTTTTAATTTCCATATCTTAGCGATTCTTTTAAAAAAATGATAATAAATGCAGGTTAAAATAGTTAATAAATCCCGGAACCCTCTGCCAACATACAGCACTGAATTTTCTGCCGGAATGGATTTGCGGGCCGATTTGGAGGTGGCGGTCGAACTTCGGCCTCTGGAGAGAAAGCTTATTCCAACAGGATTGTTTGTTGAATTGCCGAAAGGTTATGAAGCGCAGATAAGGCCGCGCAGTGGTCTGGCATTAAAAAAAGGCATAACCGTTTTAAACACGCCCGGAACAATTGACGCAGATTACCGGGGTGAAATTGGTATCATCTTAATCAATCTTTCGCAAGAGATGTTTGTTATTGAAAACGGCGAACGGATTTGTCAGATGATAATCGCTTCTCACGAGACTGTGGAATGGAATTTGGTGGAAGAGTTGGAAGAAACGGTCAGGGGAGCCGGCGGTTTCGGACACACTGGGAAAAAGTAATAAAATGAAAAAAAATATAAAGTGGTTTAGTTATATGGTTCTGCTGGGGCTGTTGCTGTCGTGCACCGGCGTTAAAAATACCGCTCGGGAAAATGCAGATGCCAAAGTTGAACCTGTTGTACAGGAAACCGAACTGGACGATCAGAAACAGGCGCAATTTGAATTCTTATTTGTTGAAGCTTTAAAACAGAAAATGTTTGGCAACAGCCAAAAAGCCATACAATTGTTGTCAAGCTGTTTGGAAATTGATCCAAATTCATCGGCGGCAATGTATGAATTAGCCAGTATTCACGCGGCCAATAGTGATTTTACCAGCGCTTCGTTGTTGCTTGAAAAAGCAACCAGCATCAATCCAGGAAATAAATGGTACAAATTGTTGCTGGCGCAGGTATATCAGCAATCGAACAAGTTGAATAAAGCTGCAACCGTTTATGACGAATTGCTGGTTAAAGATCCGGAAAACCTGGAATACCTGTACATGAAAGCGATGTTGTTAACCAATGCGAAAAAAACTGATGAAGCTGTTCAGGCTTATAACAAGCTGGAACAAAAAGTGGGGATAAACGAACAAATTTCGGTGGCAAAACAACAGCTTTATCTCACGCAGGGGAAAACCGATAAAGCATTTGAAGAAATAAACAAACTCATCGAAAGCAATCCGAATGAACCAAAATATTACGGATTGCTTGCCGATTTGTACCAAAGCCAGGGTGACTCAGTCAGCGCATTGAAATATTACCGTAAAATTCAGGAAATTGATCCGAACAATGGTTTTGTACATTTTTCACTGGCTAATTATTACCTTCAGAATGGCGATTTGAATAGGTCGTTTGAAGAGACCAAAACAGGATTCAAAAGCGAAGACGTTGATTTACAAAGTAAACTGCAACTTTATTTAATGCTTACTGAACATCCCGGCGAAACAAAAATTGACAATGAAAAACAGGACGAGCTGATACAGATTTTGCTTAATCAATATCCGGAAGAATCATTGGTACATACGGTTTATGCCGAAAATTTGCTCAAAAGCAATAAACTTGAAGAGGCGCGCGAACAACTGCTGAAGGCACTTGATATTGAAAAAAACGATTACATGATTTGGGAGCGCGTGCTTTTTATCGATAACGATTTGCAGGATTGGGATGGTTTATACAAGCACAGCACGGAAGCAATTGAACTTTTTCCGAACCAGCCGCAGGTTTATTTTTTGAATGCAGTAGCTTGCGTTCAGTTGGAAAAATACGACGAAACGGTCTCAGTAACCGATGAAGGACTTGATTTTGTGGTTGACAATCCGCAATTGGAAGGACAATTTTTGATGCTAAAGGGTGAAGCGTTATATAAACAAAATAAAGTGGATGAAGCATTTGAACTGTTCGATAAATCCGTAAAACTGGATCAGGATAATTACATCGCCATGAACAATTACGCTTATTACCTGTCGATCGACGGTAAAGATTTGGACAAAGCCGAACGCATGAGCGGAAAGGTCATTGAGCGTTTTCCGGATAACCCGACTTACCTCGACACACATGCCTGGGTGCTTTTCAGGAAAGGTGATTATTCACTGGCCAAATTTTACATGGAATCGGCGCTCCGCAATGGCGGAGACACCAATGCCACGCTCCTTGATCATTACGGCGATATCCTGTACCAGTTGAAAAAAATAGATGAAGCTGTTGAGCAGTGGAAAAAAGCGGAGGAAATAGGCGGCTCTACCGTATTGCTCGAAAAGAAAATCAGGGAAAAAAAGCGTTTCGATGAATAGGTTACCGGTTGTTTTAATTTTTTTTGTTTCTGCATTGTGGTTCGTTTCCTGCCGCACTGCGCGCGAAATTCCAACCGTGGAGCTAAAGTCGATCAGTACAAACAAACTGTTGAAAAGGGTGGAACAAAATGCATTCGACTACCATTTTTTAACCATCAGGCGCATCAATTGTCAATTTTCCGATGAGAATTCGAGAACTTCATTCAGGGCGAATTTAAAGGCCGAACGCGATAAAAAAATCCTGATTTCAATTAGTAAGTTAAATATTCCGGTGGGAAGAGTGTTGCTGACACCCGATAGCGTGAAGTATGTGAATTATCTGGAACATAATTTTTTCGTGGATGATTATTCCTATTTAAGCGATGTGTTGAATATCGATCTCGATTTTGAAACCATTCAGTCTATTCTTTCGAACAACGCCTTTTCGTACCGGAACGACTCACGGAATAAAGATTTCCGAACATTCGACTCATACATCGAAAACGGGCGTTACGTGTTGATATCGGAAAAAAATCGAAAGATTGCAAAACTGGAGGAGAATGATAAAAACAACCGGATTCAGCGCCGGTTGCAGCGGCTCGACGATGAAGCGCTGATTGTACAAAAGATGTTTTTTAACCCGAATTTTGCGCTTACCCGGCTTGTAATAAACGATAAATCGAACAATCGGAACATGGAAATGGATTTCGACGATTTCGAACAAGTAATGAAAAGAGTTTATCCGGGAACCATCGAAATGAATTTTGAATCAACCGGTAACAAGGTTTCAATGAAAATTAAAATGAATGGCTTTTCAACCGAAAAAATCAATTCATTCAGTTTCAACATTCCTGAAAAATATGAGCAAATCAACGTAAATCAATAAACTACTTCGAATTAAAAACAGACGAATTCGGCATGAAAACGTTGTTTCTGATAATTGGGCTTTTAACAATTTACGTATCTGGTTTCAGCCAGTCGATAACCGAATTGCAGGAGAGGAAACAAAATGCAGCAAAAGAAATTGAATATACCACCCGTTTATTAAATGAAGCTCAGCAAAACGAAAAATCGTCGCTAAACCGTTTGCGGTTGCTGAACAACCGCTTGAACCAGCGCAACCTTCTCATTTCAAGCATAAACAGCGAAGTTGAGCTGTACCAGGAATTTATTGATAACAACAGTTACGTGGTAAAAGCAATGCAGGAAGACATTGCTCAAATCAGGAAAGAATATGCGGAGCTGATTCGATTTGCCTACCGGAACCGGAACGTAACTGACGATATACTGTTCCTTCTTTCAGCAGAGAATTTTAACCAGGCGTACCGGCGTTTTTTATACATGAAACGGTACACGTTGTTCAGGAGGAAACAAGCGGAAACGATTGTCGCCATCCAGGATTTGTTAAACGAAAAAATTTCGGAACTGAAGGAGCTTCAACAGGTTAAGGAAAAGTTGATGAACGAAACCAAACAGGAAGCGCAGAAAATTTCAGGCGAACGTAAACTGCAGAATTCAGAAGTTCAAAAGCTGCAGAAACAACAGAAAAGCTTAAAGCAAAAACTGAACGAACAGCGCCGCATCGAACAGCAACTGGAACGTGAGATTCAGCGAATCATTGAAGAAGAGGCGCGCAAAAACCGGGAAGCGGGGGCGCCGGCATATGCATTAACACCGGAACAAAAACTTGTAGGCGACAATTTTGAACAAAATAGAAACCGGCTGCCATGGCCCACCGAGCGCGGAATCGTTACCGAACATTTCGGTATCCACCAGCATCCGGTGCTTTCAAATGTGCAAATCAGGAACAACGGCATTAATATTTCAACTGAAGCGGGAGCGAAAGTTCGGGCGGTTTTTAATGGCGAGGTGAGCCGCGTTTTTGGCATTACCGGCGGTAATTCTGCAGTGATTATCAGGCACGGAAACTACCTGACTGTCTATTCCAATTTAGGCGAAGTTACCGTAAAAAAAGGCGATAAAGTGTCAACCAAACAATACATCGGCACCGTTTATACCGATCCCGATGACGGGAATAAATCCATCCTGAAATTTCAAATCTGGCGCGAAAACCAAAAACTCGACCCGGAAGAGTGGATTGGCAGGTAATCTACTGCGAAACAACGTAATACATGGCGGTGGTAAAGAAGTCGCGTACAAACGGAACTGCTGAAACCATTTTGATTTGACGGCGCGGTTTCAAACCGAATTTAGTCTCATAATTCGGATTTACCAGATAATATGTACGTTTATCAATGTTGTAGTTTTCCTTTTTCAGGATTTGCTCAAACCGTTCGATGGATATACCGGTTTCCTTAATAAAAAGTAACCCTTCGATGCGGCTGTCTTCTTCGTTGAAAGCCTTTAAAACGGCTTTATAGACGTTTTTAGGGAGGATATGGAACCAGGGCGTCGTGGATAGTAACTTGCTGCTGCAAATTTGCTGATGGCCACCAAATGGATTGTACCAGGGAGGGAACGCCAGGAAAAACTTCCCGACGGGTTTCAGGAATTGTTTAACAAATCCCATGAACTTTTCCTGGTTGGGAATGTGCTCAATAACGTCGCGCATGATAATCAGATCGAACTTCTTACCCTGGAGGTCAACTTCGTAAATATCCTTGCAAATCAGCGAGAGGTTCTGCCTGAACGCGCTATTTTTATAAAACTCCCGTGCCAGGTCAATTCGTCCGCATGAAATATCGATTCCGGTTGCCTTGCAGCCCATTTCGAGAAACGGCTTGAGGTTGCCGGCTTCACCGCAGCCAATTTCCAGAACTTCCGTTCCTGGCCCTAAATTCACCAGGTTCTCCAGGTATGGAACCACAAATTTCGCAGTGGTGCGGGCCTGTTCTTCAAAGTACTGCTCTTTATTTTTGTGGCGAGTTTGCATATTTTTTTAATTTGGTGCTGCAAGATAAAAAATCAGTTTCAAATTGGTGATTAAAAAAACCGGTTAACCTGTATAACAAAAAAACCGGCGCTTCCACCGGTTTTCCGTTTAAATATTTGCTACCCGACGTAAACTCGCAATGTCGAGAAATTTTATTTTTCTTCCCTGAAGCTCGATTAGTTTATCCTGTTTAAATTCCGAAAGCAGGCGGATTACGGATTCGGTGGCGGTGCCGACCATATTCGCCAACTCCTCCCGGGTGAGTGAAATCTGCAGTGTATTTTGATTGTCAACCTCGAAATTTTCCTTCAAAAGAAGCAGGACTTCGGCCAGCCTTTCGCGAACTGTTTTTTGTGCAATATCGGTGATATAATCATTTGCTTCGCGCAATTCGCGACAAACAATCTGCAGCATGTGGTGTGAAAACTGCCAGTTGCTTTGTATCAGAAAAAGCAGTGTTTGATATGGAATATGACACAAAACAGCTTCTTCAATGACTTTGGCCGTTGTACATGCCAGTTCCTGGCTCAGTAGCGAACGGTAGGCAATGATTTCTCCTTTTTTGGCGAAACGGATTATTTGTTCTTTTCCGTCAATTCCGGTTTTTAAAACCTTTACAATTCCTTTCGTAACGCAAAAAAATCCGGTTAAACGGCTTCCTTCCCTGTAAATGATGGTGCCCTTCTTATAGAGCGAACACGTCTTTTCATAATTTAAACGATTGAATTCCTCTTCGTTTAATTTCTTAAACAATTGAAAGCCACTCAAATTTGTCTCTTCCTCAGTGGGCCTTTTTATTGCGCTTCTCATTTTCCGTATAACTCTGATTATTTATTAAATACCAATTTTTAAAAGGCATTAAAGATACTATTTCATTGACTATCTGAAAAACTATTTATATAGATAATTGTATAAGGTGTTAAACAACCAATTTGCAATATAACTTATAAACGGATGTAGAATAGAATTAGTATAAATGTATAAAAACCAGAAATTTCAGCGAACAGAGTAATAACTTTTAAAAAACAAAAACAAAAATGAAACATGTTGTAGATATGTCGTGGACTGATGAAGTAGCTTTTGAAACCGATATGGACGGGCACAATTTGATTCTGGATGCTGCAAAAGAATCGGGTGGCAACGATTTGGGTCCGCGCCCGAAAAAACTGATGCTGGCGGCGCTCGCCGGTTGCACAGGTGTTGATGTTATTATGATTCTGAAAAAAATGAAGGTAATACCTGAAGCTTTCCATGTAATTGTAGAGGCCGATGTAACCGAAGAACATCCGATGCACTATACAAAAATGAAAGTGGTTTACCAGTTTAAAGGGAAAAACCTTCCGATGGATAAACTCCAAAAAGCTGTTAATCTTTCGGAAACAAAGTATTGCGGTGTTACAGCGGTGTATAAAAAAGCCATGGATGTGCAAACGGAGATTAGGGTGGTGGAGGGTTAAAGTTCCAATATGTACGTTTTCTTAGTCGGGCCGGATTCACTGAACAAATTAATTTCTTTTTTGTCTTTTAAGTTGATCGTTTAGCAGGAAAATAATAGACAATTTGGAAAATGGAACAGGTATTTCACAAATCATCCGAGCGGGGCTTTGCCGATCATGGATGGCTAAAAGCCCGCCATTCATTCAGCTTTGCCAATTATCACAACAGCGAAAAAATGCATTTCGGAAAACTTCGGGTATTCAATGATGATATTGTTGCACCTTCGCGGGGATTTGATCTCCATCCGCACCAGGACATGGAAATCATCACCATTCCATTGGCTGGTTCTTTAAAACACAGCGACAACATGGGCAACGAAGGTTTAATTACGGCAGGCGAAGTCCAGGTGATGTCAGCCGGAACCGGCGTCTGGCATTCCGAATTCAATGCTTCCGGCGCCGAAGATTTGAACCTGTTCCAGATTTGGATATTCACCGACGAAAAAGGGCATAAACCACGATACGACCAGAAGAAGTTTTCGGCAGAAGGACGAAAAAACAAGTGGCAGTTGCTGGTTTCACCCGATGGTGCGGATGGTTCGCTGTGGATTCACCAAAAGGCATTTATCTCCCAAATTGAAACCGATGAAATGAAAAACTTCAGCTACGGGCTGAGGGGCAGCGGAAACGGCGTTTATTTCATGCTTGTAAATGGCTATGCCGAAATTGCAGGATTTGGAATGGAACGAAGAGACGCAGCCGGCTTTTGGTCCCTCAACCATCCGCTCGAAATCTCGTTAAATGCCCATTCAAGTTTACTGGCGGTTGAAGTTCCCATGAATTAATCGTATTGATTTTTAGCTGAAATACGCCGTCACGCGGTTTAGGGAATTTACAGATTAATTTTAAATTAGCATTTTGAATTTCAGACCATATAATTGTCCTGAAATTTTTAAAGTTGATTCTGTAACAATCTAAACCTTGAAAAATGGGATATAAAATATTCTTGCCGCTTTTCGTTCTTGCTGTTTTTTTAATCTCCTGTTCCGAAAATTTTGATGCAGTAAACAGGGAAATTTCTTTTAACAACGACTGGAAATTCCTCCGTGCTGATGTTGAAGACGCTGAGGCGCCTGATTTTGATGATGCCGGCTGGCGAACATTGGATCTCCCACACGATTACAGCATTGAAGATCTGCCGGAAAGAGAAGACATAAAACAAATCGGGCCGTTTTCGGAAGAAAGCGCCGGAGGAGCATCAACCGGCCATGTGGTTGGCGGAACAGCATGGTACCGGAAACATTTTACTTTGGGAAAGGAAGATGACAATAAAATCATCCAAATACTTTTCGATGGCGTATACATGAATGCCGATTTCTGGCTCAATGGGAAGCATCTTGGAAATCATCCGTATGGATATACCGCTTTTGCCTATGATTTAACCGATTATCTAAATCCGGCTGGCGAAGAAAATGTATTGGCTGTACAGCTAAAAAACGAGGATAAAAATTCTCGCTGGTACAGTGGTTCCGGAATTTACAGGAATGTGAAACTGATAAAAACCAGGACGGTGCATGTTGCTTTATGGGGAAATTATATCACCACTCCCGAAGCTTCCCCGGAAAAAGCTACGGTGAAAATTGAAAGCGTGATTGTGAATTCGGCGCCCGAAAATAAAAACATAACAGTTCGTGCCACTATTTTAAATGCCGGCGGAGAAAATGTTGCAACTGCTGAACAAACAATGGATATAAACTCAGGAACCAATGAAATAGCAGATTTTCGATTCATAATTGACAATCCCGGTCTTTGGTCCGTAGACACCCCACAGTTGTATACGGTCCAAATTCAAGTTGAACAAGGTGGGGCGTTACTTGATGATGTGAAGGAAAAATTCGGTATCCGGAGCATAGATTTTTCGGCTGAAGATGGGTTTCTGCTGAACGGCAAAAATGTGTTGTTGAAAGGAGGCTGCATGCATCACGATAACGGGATTTTAGGTTCTGCAGCTTTTAAAACCGCCGAATACAGGCGGGTCCAAAAAATGAAGGAATATGGTTTTAATGCCATTCGAACATCGCACAATCCACCTTCAAAAACTTTTCTTGATGCCTGTGATGAACTGGGAATGCTTGTAATGGACGAATCATTTGATCAGTGGCAAAAGCCCAAAAATCCGCAGGATTATAACCTCTACTTCGATAACTGGTGGGAAAAAGATTTGGAATCAATGATACTGCGGGATCGAAATCATCCTTCCATCATAATCTGGAGCATTGGAAATGAAATAAAGGAACGGGCCGATTCATCAGGCCTGGCTATTGCCAAAAAGCTGAAAACAAAAATTAAATCATTGGATTCACAACGACCTGTAACGCAGGCAATTTGTAGTTTCTGGGATAATCCCGGTCTGACCTGGGAAGATACCGAACCGGTTTTTGCTGTTCTGGATGTGGGGGGATACAACTATCAGTGGAAACAATATGAACCCGATCATGAAAAATTTCCTGAACGAATTATGGTAGGAACAGAATCCATTGCCAAAGAAGCATTTGAAAACTGGCAGATGGTAAAAAAACATCCTTACGTCATCGGGGATTTTGTATGGACAGGAATGGATTACCTGGGGGAATCTGGAATTGGAAGCACACACTTCGATAACGAAAAAGTGAGCTTTTTACCGCCGTGGCCCTGGTTTAATGCTTATTGCGGAGACGTGGGTATTCTCGGGGATAAAAAGCCGCAATTATTTTACCGTCAAGTGGTTTGGGGAGACAGCGATCTGGAAATGCTGGTACATGTTCCTGTTCCGAATGGCCAAAAAGAAATAGTAAGTTTCTGGGGCTGGCCCAGTGAAGTAAAAAACTGGAACTGGGAAGGAAATGAGGGAAAACCGCTGCAGGTTTCCGTTTATTCCAACTATGATCAGGTGCGTCTTGAATTAAATGGAAAACCAATCGAAACCAGGAATGTTTCACATGAAACAAAATTAACAGCAACGTTTGTAGTCCCTTATCAGCCAGGTAACTTAACCGCCATCGGATTAAAAAACGGAAAGGAAATTTCCCGCCAAACCCTAAAAACAGCAGGAAAACCAGCAAAATTGAAAATCACTGCGGAACGGAATACACTGTCAGCAGGCATTGATGATTTGGCTTACTTTAATATTGAAGTCATCGATGAAAGCGGAAACCTCGTCCCAAATGCTGAACTTCCGGTTGAATTTAATATTGAGGGAGATGGTGAATTGCAAGCTGTCGGAAACGGAAATCCAACTGATATGAAAAGCTTTCAGCAACGTTCGGTAAAAACGTTTCGTGGCAAATGCCAGTTGATTATCCGTCCGTTTGAAGAAGGTGGTGAAATAATTATTTCCGCAAAGTCAGAAGGACTGGAAACCGGAACACGAAGTATTAAGATGATGAAAATGTGAATCTTAAAGAAAGGTTCAGCATTTATTCACTTTGTCTTTTTTACGATATGGCCACCATTTATAAATTTTTCGGCCGGCAAATTGGCCAAGAAAAAAACTTCCGATAAGAAAAGGCGCCAATCCCCAGGTGAGGTGCAAGTCATGGAATTTGCGAATGAGAATAATCAGCGGCACCGGTGCATGAATGGAAACAAACCACCAGAATGAGAGCTTCCGGAACCCGCCGCGCAGGTAACCAAAAGGCAAGTTAACAATAAAAGTGGCAATGCACGTGTAGGCAACCCGCCACTCAAGGCTTAGCATATTCTGTGCGTTTGCTCCGGCGACAGATAAAATGGTCATTTTTTATTGTTTATCGAATGTTGAATAATGTCTGTCAGGGTTTCAACCCACGCATTGTTTGCATTCAGGCTCTCAACAAGTTGCAAATTTTCGCCGCCGTTTTTAATAAAAATATCGCGGTAGTCTTCGCTGATCTCGGTTATGGTTTCCAGGCAATCGGTAACAAACGACGGGGCAAACACCAGGATATTCTTTTTACCTTCTTTGAGTTTTTCAAGCAACACATCATCCGTAAAAGGCGATAACCAGTTTTTCGACAGCCGCGACTGAAAACCAATGCTGTAATCTGATTTTTGCAACCCAAGTTCTTTGGCAATCAAGCGTGAAGTGGCAAAACAGGTGGCACGGTAACAATGTGATCCGTAATCGGGAATGGAACCGGAGCAGTCACACGATTCCACAGTTATTCCCGGATGGCATTTTTCCACCTGACGATTGGGGAGACCGTGGTAGGAAAAAACGACATAATCAAACTCGTTTACTTTATATTTTTGGGCCTGATCGGCAAACGCTTTTATAAATTTTGGATGGTTGTAAAACTGCCCGGTTTTAACAACCGAAGCAGAAATTTTTTGTTTTTTAATTTCCTGTTCGGCAGCTATTAATGCTGTTTCGGTTGTTGACATGGCATGTTGCGGAAAAAGCGGGAGCAGGACAATGCGCTCGTAACCGCCTTTTTTAATTTCACGCAAAGCGCGTCCAATGGAAGGATTTCCATAACGCATCCCCAGAAAAACCCCGAAACTGCTGCCCAGGTTTTCCTGCAGTTTTTCTTTTAATTTTTCGGAATAATAAATCAGCGGCGAACCATTTTCGGTCCAAAGCCTTTTATACAAACCGGTGGATTTTTTTACCCGGAATGGAATAATAATCACATTCACCAAAAATTTGCGCAGCAACCATGGGAGATCGATAACCCGCTTGTCGTTCAGAAACTGTGTGAGGTATTTTCGCACCGGGCCAACTTCGGGTCTATCGGGGCTTCCCACGTTCATTAACAAAACTGCTGTTTTTTGGCTCATTTAAATTTCGGTGTTTACTGATTTAAAACGAATCCAGTCAATATCTTTTTTCAGGCTTTTAATTGTACGTTCTTCAAATCCGCCGGGAACAGGTATATAATTATATTCCCAGGAAGCATCGGGGGGCAGGCTTACCAGTATCGATTCAGTATTTCCCCCGGATTCGAGGCCAAATTTAGTGCCGCGATCGTGAATTAAATTAAACTCGGCATACCTTCCCCGGCGCAGGTTTTGCCATCGTTTTTCACGCTCTGAAAAAGTTTTTGCCCCATTTTCTTTCATGAACCGGGAGTAGATTTCCGGGTATGCCTTTGCGAGGGCGACAGTAAATCCCAGCAGCGAATCAAAGCCCGTTTGCTTGCCGGGTTTCAGCCTGTCGAAAAAAATACCGCCAACTCCGCGGGTTTCATTCCGGTGCGGAAGAAAATAATAATTGTCGGCCCATTTTTTAAATTCAGGATAAAAACCGGGATTAAACCGGTCGCAAATTCCTTTTAACTGCTGATGAAACCAGGCAGCTTCCCCCGGAACAATGATGTGCGGTGTTAAATCGATTCCGCCGCCGAACCATGATACACCGTTATCAAGGGCAAAGTAGCGGACATTCATGTGAATTATCGGTACCCACGGATTAACCGGATGCAGGATGGAGGAAATCCCGGTGGCCGCATAATAATTGGCGTTTTCCCCTAAAATACTTTCCATCCGTTCAGAAAAATCGCCTTTTACGAACGAAAAATTAACTGCACCTTTTTCAATGATTTCCCCATTTTCAATTACCCGCGTTATTCCGCCGCCAATGTTTTTTTGCCATTCGTTTTTACTGAATTTACCTCGCCCGTCTGTTGTTTCCAAAATCCTGCAGATTTCTTCCTGTAATCCTGAAAAAGTTCTGGCTATGTCTTCAATTTTATTCATTCCTTCAAATAGTCCGGGATAGTATTAGCATTTTATTTTTGACTATTAAATCTTTTTTTTAAGTGTCTTTCTCCAATTCCGCCACAATTGTCCGCGCCTGTTTAATCCGGTCGGCCATTCCAATTCCATCACGGATATTACCTGCGAGAATCAGCCCCGGATATTTTCGCTGCACATTTTGGATGTTTTCGAAGCGTTTTACTGAATCCAAACCATATTGCGGAATGGCATATTTGTAACGGAAAATTTTCAGCAAACCGGGTGAAAATTCCGGAATTTGCAACATCGCCTTTACGTCTTTTTCCAGGATCAATCGAATTTTTTCATCGCTCATTTCGTAGATATCCGGACGTTTAGTCCCGCCCATAAACACCGAGATTACCGCCCCGTTTTCCGGCGCTCGCCGGCCAAAGAACGACGATGTAAATAACGCGCCCAGAATGTTTTTGTTCTCCAGTGTGGGGACTAATCCGCCAAAGGCATTCAACGACATTCCTTTCCAATTTTCAAATCCGATAATTGCCTGTACCACCGAAGCATATTTCAATTCCTGAAAAGGTTTTTTTTCTTCTTCGGAGAGAAATGGCAACAATTCCGGCAAAATATAGCCGCCGGCTGTGGATATCACTTTTTTTGATTCAATTTGAATGGGTTCCCCCGAAACAGTTGTTTCCACAGAGAATTTCCCTTTATTGGGAACAACGGTTGTATTTTCAGCATTCAGCAAAATATTTTCTTTTCCGGTTTTTTCAGTGAGCGCTTCAATCAGGTTGCTCAAACCGCCTTTTGCGGAAAATACCTCGCGGGTAGCTTTTTGCAACCGTGGATTTTTTTTGCGCTCCTTCGCTTTTTGCATCGAACCACGTACAAAACTGCCGTAATTTTGTTCGAGTGCATACAATTTAGGGAGTGCATATTTCGGAATCAGATAGTCGGTATTACCTGCATAAACCCCCGAAATGAAAGGATCCACTGCATAATTCAGAAAACTGGTTCCCAGCCTTCGTTTTACAAGCGACGTGAGATTTTCTTCCGGATTCTCCCCCTTTTTGCGAAACGGCTCGCCCAGAACTTTAAATTTATCTTTTAGCGTAAAAAGTGGTGTGGTAACTGCGGAAACCAATCCCGAAGGAAGTGCATGCCATTTACCGTTTTTCCAGATTAACCTGCGTTTAGCACTCGGATCGGCAGCTTCAAAAGTACAAAGTCCTTCCAAATCTTCGAACAACTCGGCAACCTCAGGATTTCCGACAACGCCTGTGTTGGGGCCGGTTTCAAATACAAAGCCGTTTTCATTTTCGGTGTGGATGACCCCGCCTGTTCTTGCCGATTTTTCAATCAAAAGAACATCTTTTCCCAGTTTTTTCAGGTAGAAAGCCATTGTCAAACCGGTTAATCCGGCTCCAATGATTACGATGTCTTTTTCAACTGTTGTACTCATTTTAAACTGATTTTGAAAACGTTTTGGTGGTTTGGGTAAGCAGTGGGTCTAATGAAGCCGCTACATTTCTTATAAGAATCAATCCTTTTTCGGGAACCTCCAGTTTTTCGTCGGAGATGGTAACCAGTCCGTCGGCTTCAAACTCTTTTAGCCGTTCGATGTTGTAATTCACCGTGTTTTTAACTTCTTCCCCCAGTTTTGTTAAAACGCTGTCCTATTTCGTCCCAAATTACCCGTTCATTGCACATCAGCTCGTTTATCACTTCGCGGATAACCATTTGGTCTTCGTTCAGACGGTATCCTTTCAGCGTTGGAATTTCGCCTTTTTCAGCTACCTCAATGTATTCCGATATTTTTTTTGTGTTTTGTGCGTAAACCATGCTGAGCTGGCTGATTGAGGTGACGCCAATTGCATAAACCTGCCCGGTTGTGCGGCGGGTGCAGTATCCCTGAAAATTTCGGTGCAATGTTTTGTTTTGGTAAGCCCGCGCCAATTCGTCGGTTTCCAGTGCAAAATGGTCGAGACCAATTGCCTGATAACCGTTTTTTGTTAACAGGTTGAACCCATTCTCAAACATTTTCATTTTTTCATCGCTCTCGGGCAAACCAACTTTTTCCAGTTTTTTCTGAATTGGACTAACCCACGGAACGTGCGCATACGAAAAGGTAACCAACCGGTCAGGCTTTAATTCCACCGCCTTTTCAATCGCATTTGTAAAACTTTTTGCTGTTTGTCTGGGCAGGCCGTAAATAAAATCGAGGTTGACGGCCACTTCCGGATCGCCGTCCTTCAAATAATCCATGATTTCTTTCACCGGCATACCGGATTCTTCCCGGTTTACCGTTTTCAATACTTCCCGGTCAAAATCCTGTATACCAAGGCTGTACCTTTTGAACCCGGCTTTTTTCAGGCCGTCCATCTGTTCGAATGTAAGATACGCCGGATTGCATTCTATGGCAATTTCAGGTTGGTCGATGGTGGAAAATTCGGTAAACAAAATCTCGTTGATTTCCTGCAGGTATTCCACCGGGATAGCATTTGGCGTTCCCCCGCCGTAATGAACCTGCGAAATTTTGCGGGATTTATCGAGGTGGCTGATTACGGTTTTAATTTCAACTTTCAGCGCCCGGATATAATCATCGATGATGTGGTCGTTTTTAATCCCGTACGAATTGCATCCGCAGAAATAGCACATCTGTTTGCAAAACGGAATGTGAAAATAAAACGAAATATTTTGCGGATCATAATTATTCGATTCGGTCAGCGCTTTCCGGAAATCTGCCTGCGAAAATTCGTTGGTAAAAAAATTGGCCGGAGGATAGCTCGTGTAACGCGGCACCGGGTTATTGTATTTTTGCAGTAATTTATTATTTATCATCCTGTTTTCTGATTTTAAAGTAATTTAAATGTTTCGTTTCCAGTCGGTTGATTTTACCCAATCGGCCAGAAATTTAGCATTTTCATAAGGCAGGCCGGGAATAAACCCGTGGCCGAGATTAAAAATCCAGTTTTGATTTTGGCTGCCAAAATCAACGTAACTTTCCAGTGTTTTTTCCAGTTCTTCCTGTGGCGCAAATAACAACCGCGGGTCGATGTTTCCCTGCAAACCTATCTCTTTATGCACCAGTTTACGTGCGGTTGCCAGCGACGTTTGCCAGTCGATGCTCAGGAAATCGCAATGTTCGGGAGTGATCGATTCGATTCCGCTACCCAGTCCTTTCGGAAAGAAAATAAACGGAACATTTTTGGCGCGCACAATATCGGCCATTCGTTTGGTAGCGGGCAAAAACAGCTCTTCGTACAAATCGAAAGGAATTAATCCGGCGTGCGTGTCAAACAACTGGAACACTTCCACCCCGTGATTAATCTGTTCCTGCGCATAAATAACCGATAGATCAGTAAGTTCCTCAATCAGTTTTTTGGTGGCTTTTTTATTTTGGTAGATGAATTTTATGGCATCCGGGAAATCGCCTTTTCTTCCCAGTCCCTGCAACATAAACAGCAATACCGTGAGTGGCGCGCCGCAAAAACCAATTAACGGAATGTGTGCCGGCCGGGTTTTGATGATTTCGTCTACCACCTTGTAAATGTAGTTCAGCTTCGACGGATCGGGATTTAAACCTTCCAGCGGATTACTCCGTTGGGCCAGCGGCTTTTCAAAAACCGGGCCGGCATCGGTAAAATCGAGCCCCATGCCCAGCGCATACGGAATCACGAGAATATCGCTGAACAGAATGGCAGCATCAACCCCCAGGTCGTGTACGGGCATCAGCGTAACTTCAGCCGCTACTTTCGGGTTTTGCATCATCTGCCAGAATGTGTAATTCTCTTTCAATTTCAGGTAATTGGGCAATACACGGCCGGCTTGGCGCATAAACCAAAATGGCGGGCGCGAAGTTGCTTTTCCCCTGAGTGTTTGTAATAATATCGGTTCTGTCATTATTCCTGAGTTCCGTTAGCCTTTAATTTGTTTTAGAGCGCCATAACTGGCTTCCACTGTTTTTTGGATGTCTTCTTTGGTGTGGGCAGCCGAAACAAATCCTGCCTCGTACTGCGACGGCGCCAGGTAAATACCGTTAGTCGAGTGAAATTTTAAAATATTTGGCAAACAGGTTGGTATCGCACTTATTCACGTCGGCCAGTGATTTCACACTTTCTTTTTCCGTGAAAAACAAGGTAAACATCGATCCTACACGATTGATCACACCTTTAAAATTCAATTCTCTCAGGTTATTTTGAAAGCCTTCTTCCAGCAATGCCGAAGTTTTTTCCAGGTTTTCGTAGAAGTTTTCTGTTTCATCGAGCAGGCGCAGTGTGGTTAATCCGGCGGCCATAGCCAGCGGATTTCCGGATAAAGTACCAGCCTGATAAACCGGTCCTTTGGGCGCCAGCATGTCCATAATTTCCTGTTTTCCGCCGTAAGCGCCCACCGGCAGTCCGCCACCAATAATTTTTCCAAACGTGGTTAAGTCGGGTGTTATTCCAAGTACTTCCTGAGCACCGCCTTTGGCTAAACGGAAACCGGTCATTACCTCGTCGAAAATCAGTACGGTCTGGTTTTCATCGCAGAGTTTCCGAATACCTTCCATAAATTCTTTTTCAGGAATAATAACGCCCATGTTTCCGGTAACCGGTTCCAGAATTACTGCGGCAATATTCCCCTTGTTTTGTTCAAACAGGCGTTCAACCGAGGCCAGATCATTGTATTTTGCAGTGAGCGTATCGCGGGCGGTTCCTTTGGTTACACCGGGTGTGTTTGGAACGCCAAAAGTAAGGGCGCCCGAGCCGGCTTCAATTAAAAAGCTGTCGTTGTGGCCGTGGTAACAACCTTCGAATTTAATTACCAAATCGCGATTGGTATAACCACGTGCCAAACGCAGGGCGCTCATCGTTGCTTCGGTTCCTGAGTTTACCATCCGTACACTGTCGATGGATGGAACCATTTTTTTGATTTGTTTGGCAACTTCAGTTTCCAGCAGGGTGGGAGCGCCAAAACTGGCTCCCAATTCAACCGTTTCCTGAACTGCCTTCACTACTTCCGGGTGGGCATGTCCTAAAATCATCGGGCCCCAGGAACCCACATAATCGATATATTCATTTCCGTCGATATCGGTTACTTTCGAACCTTTTGCGCTGGCAATAAAAGGCGGGTTACCACCCACACTTTTAAAAGAACGTACCGGCGAATTTACCCCCCCGGGAATGTATTTTTGTGCTTCTGCAAATGCTGCTATGCTTTTGTTGTAATTCATTCTGCTTTAATTTGTGAATATCCTTTTAACAGTTGAACCCCCTCCGGGTTCTTGTATTCTTTCGGCATTTCATGGTAGGTTGCACCTACGGCTATTTTCGTTTAATCCTTTCAGGATTTTTTTAAATCAAGTTTGAGTTCACTCCGAAAAATCAAAAACCCCTAAAACCCCTAAAGGGGACTTTGAAGAATTCATTGATTTTCAACAAGTTCCCCTTTAGGGGTCAGGGGTAAAGAAGTTGAAAATCAATGAACTCAGACTTTTCGGAGCAGACTCAAGTTTTAAATTAATCAGTGGATTTTTGTCTTAGTCATCCGATGACTATTTTGACTATGGAGATAGTCATCGGATGACTTTTCTTAGCAATCTAAAATCTCAATTCTAATAATCTAAAAGTCTTTTTTATAATTCCTCAATAATATCCTGTGTATGGTACGAAATAATCAAATCAGATCCGGCACGTTTCAATCCGGTAAGTAATTCGTGTACAATTCGTTTTTCGTCAATCCATCCTTTGGCTGCGGCTGCTTTAACCATGGAAAATTCACCACTTACGTTGTAGGCAGCAACCGGCATATTGAAACTGGTTTTTACCCGGTGAATAATATCCATATAATTCAGGGCAGGTTTTACCATTACAATGTCGGCGCCTTCCTGAATGTCGAGCGCTACTTCGCGCAGTGCTTCGTCACCATTGGCCGGGTCCATCTGGTAAGTTTTGCGGTCGCCAAATTGCGGGGCGCTTTCGGCAGCTTCGCGGAACGGGCCGTAAAATGCCGACGCATATTTTGCTGAATAAGCCATAATCGGCAGGTTGTGGAACCCGTTTTTATCCAGTGCAGTGCGGATGGCTCCCACACGGCCGTCCATCATATCGCTGGGCGCTACCATATCGATACCGGCTTCTGCCAGCGAAACTGATTGGTGGGCCAAAGTTTCCAAAGTCAGATCATTGTCCACATCACCATCCACAATGGTTCCGCAATGACCGTGCGTGGTATATTCGCAGTTGCAAACGTCTGCGATGAGGTACAGTTCCGGTACCTCTTTTTTCAGTGCACGCGCAGCCTGTTGCACAATTCCGTTGTGTTGGCAGGCTACTTCACCGGTTTCATCTTTCGATTCCGGAATTCCAAAAAGCAATATGGATTGAACTCCTTTGTCGAACAACTCTTTGCTTTTTTCAACCAGAAGATCGACTGAAAGCTGCGAGTTGCCGGGCATGGAAGATATTTTGTTTTCAACTCCTTTGCCGGGACAAACAAACAAAGGCATTATCAAATCGTGACGGGTTAGTATGGTTTCGCGTACCATATCTCTGATGGCAGCGTTTCTGCGCAAACGACGAAGTCTTGTAACTGGAAATTGCATAACTATAGTTTTTTTACGTTTTTAAGAATAAAATTGAATTATCGAATCAACGATTCCCTGTGCCGAAGCATCCTCTGCAACTACCAACGGTTGAATGCCCTGTTTTCGTGCCTCGCTGGCGGTGGTTTCGCCAATGCAGGCCAGGCGGATGTTTTCAGCAGGAATGTTGTGTATTAATTTCATAAAATTTTGTATGGCCGACGGACTGGTGAAAATAAGCATTTCGTAGCGATTGTCCTTGATTAGCTGTACCGTTTTTTTATCAAGAGAATCCGGAATGGCAGTTTCATACACATTCACCCGAGTGCATTCAGCAAAGTTGCTTAATTCATCCTGAATAGCCGTTCGTGCCAGGTTTCCAAGTGCCAGTAAAATTCGTGGCTGGGGCGAATCATTTTTTATTTTCTGAATGAAAGCTTCAGCAAAATCTTCCCCTGTATTTCCCGGGTTTACAAAAGCCGGTGAATAACCAAAAGAGGCCAGTACCTTTTCTGTTTTTTTCCCGATGACAGCAATTTGAAGTGTTCCCGGAAGAACAGGAATTTCCTTTTTTTTCAGGATTTCAAAAAAGTTTTGAACTCCGTTCGGGCTGGTAAAAATCAGCCACTGAAACTTTTCCAGTTCATCAAACAAAGCGCTTTCCTGAAGCGGTTAAAACAGCAGGCCCGATTTCAATAAGTGGCATTTCCATGGTTTCGGCGCCCGCAGCTTCAAGCAGACGATTCAACTCGTCCGACTGTCCTTTTGGGCCGGGTAGAAATAAACAACTTATTTTTCAGCGGTGTTTTCATTGCTGCCTGAATATTCGCCAGAATTCTTCCGGCGCCTCTGTCAATCAGCTTTTTTGCAAGCTTTTCGCCAATTTTTTCCCCATCGGCTAATTGGACCGGCTTCCTGATCGAGCAAATATTCTGATGCCATCGATGGCAGCAACAAAACCGGTAATGGAAATGGAATCTCCTTCGATTTTGGTGTAGCAACCCACCGGCACCTGGCAACCTCCTTCAATACTGTGAAGAAAGCCCCGTTCCACCCGGATGGCATTCAAGGTTTCCGTATGGTTAATGCCGTTCAGATACGCATCGATTTCGGTATCACCGGTTCGCGATTCAATGGCAATCACGCCCTGGCTGGTGGCCGGAATTATCATTTCCGGTTCCAGAATTTCGGTGATGTATTTATCGAGGCCGAGTCGCTGTAATCCGGCAGCAGCCATAATCATTGCATCGCAGTAGCCTTCTTCCATTTTTTTGAGCCGGGTGTTTACATTTCCCCGGATATCAACGATATTAAAATCTTTGTTGATGTGCAGCAGCCCGGCTTTCCGGCGGAGACTGGAGGTGGCAATGGTATCGCCGGGAGTAAGTTCGCTCAGCTTGCGTCCGTCTTTGCTCACCAGTGCATCGCGAAATTCGGCACGTTTTAAAACAGCTCCCAGTTTTAATCCTTCCGGCAGAATGGTGGGAAGGTCTTTCAGACTGTGAACGGCGATGTCTACTTCACCGGCTAATCAGTGCAGCTTCAATTTCTTTGGTAAACAATCCTTTGTCGCCGATTTTCGACAGCGCAACATCGAGGATTTTATCTCCTTTGGTTTGAATGATTACAATTTCAACTGTGATTCGGGAAACTTTTCCAAGCAGCATTTTTTGAGTCAGTTCAGCCTGGTAAAGCGCAAGCTGGCTTCCACGTGTGCCAATGCGGATACTGTTTTTCTTCATTTTCTGTTTCCGTGTTTATTCGCTCGCTGATGTTAAAAAGATCGTTCACGATATTCAATGCATCGGTGTTTTTTCCGTTGGCGGTAATTTCTTTCAGATTTTTTATAAACAATCGGGTGTATTTCTGGGTCAGGTGGTTCGAAAATTCTTTGATTGCCAGTTGAATCTCTTCGGAATCGACTCTTGTTGTAGCCAGAAAGTTCTTCCTTTGCTTACCTTCAACATGTTGTAGGTTATGGTTTTAATAGCCGGGCGCAGCGAGCGACTGGCAAGCCATTCGTTAAATTCATCCACAATTTCGTCGATAATTTTATTGGCTGAAGTAGACACTTCCTTTTCTTTTAGCCATGTTGGTATTTACAATTTCCTCCAAATCGTCGATGGTAAAAACAGAATGTTATCGATATCTTCAACTGTTTTCTTCAATATTTCGCGGAACCGAAATGTCAATGAAAATCTGGTTGCTGCTGATTCCTTTTGTCCAGCGATTCTTCAACCATTTCGTGAGTTACAAGCGGTTCTTTTGAACCGGTTGCTACAATTACAATATCGTACAGGTATAAATGTGGTGCAAGTGCTTCAAACGGTAACCAGGTGCAATTGTGTTTCGACGCGAGTTTTTCGGCTTTTGCCTGTGTTCGGTTGGTCACTGCAATCCGGTGCACTCCCTGTTTATTCAGGGCCTGAAGCACGAGGCTCCCTGTTTCACCTGCCCCAATCAGCAAAACCCGTTTATCATCCAAATCGTCGAATAACATTGCACATTTATGTACCGCAGCGCTGCTGACCGATGTGGTCCCCATTTTTATTTTTGTCTCAGTCCGGACGCGTTTTCCGGCTTCAAACGATTTTTGAAACAGCCGCATCAGGATTGCATCCGTCATCGCTTCTTCGGTACAAAAAACATATGCATCTTTAATTTGCCCGATGATCTGGTCTTCCCCAATAATCATCGAATCAATTCCTGAAGCGACTTCAAACAAATGTCGCACAGCATCGGTATTTGAAAAACTGTAAAATGAATGCCAGTATTTATCTTCAACACGTTTAAATTTTTTAAGCGCCCGGTATACCATTTTTGCCGCCACATGAAAATCGTACTTGCTTTGCGAGAAATAAATTTCAGTGCGGTTGCAGGTCGATAACACAACGATGTCGGAAATCCCGGTTTCATTCTGTAACAATTCTGAATACGGCACAATTTCTTCTTTGGAAACCGAAAACTGCTCTCTGATTTCTACTGGTGATGTTTTATGGCTTATGCCAATGAGGCCTATCATGATGTAATTTTTCGAAATTGGTTAAAAAATTTTATACTGAAAACCAGCAAGATTAACCTGCACTTTTATTGTGCGGCAATATTCCAATCAGGAATATAAATCAAGCAATTGAAGGAGGTGGCCGGTTGGATAATGAGGTATAAAATTCAGTCTGGTGGAAAAACGGGGGCGCACTAATCCAATGTTTTACCTTTCGTTTGAAGAAATAGGTGTCAAAATCGAAACCGGAGCGTGCATAAAAATCAGTGTCAGATTGAAAATAATAGTTGTTGCGTTCGGCCACGCTTGCATATTTTACTACCTGGTGCCTTTCAACAATGCTTTTTTCCGCAGACTGGATTTCTCCTTTTGTTGCTTTTTCGACCCCAAACAATAAAAAATAGGCGTAGAAAACCACAAATGCTATGTAAGGAATATGCGTGGTAAATATGCCAAATGAAAACATATATCTCTTTTCTTTGTCCTGATTTTTATAGGATGCAAATGTAAAAAAAAAGAAACTATTATTTTTTTTATTTACAATTTATAAACAATTTACACAATGATTTGAACAACAACAACGGGAATAATGATTTATATCAATACGAGTGAGTTTATTGTTGCAGATATTCTGAAAAAAAATCGAAAATGAAAATCTGGTCCGTATTATTAGGTTTCCTGTTAATGATGGTTGTAATGAATGCATGTAGCCAAAAAATTGAAACCGACCTCATTATTACCAATGCGTCGGTATTTGCCCTGGATGAAAAATTTACAAAGGTGGAAAGTTTTGCCGTGAAAGATGGTAAAATTGTGGAAACCGGCACAACAGAAAAAATCCTGGCAAAATATAGTTCGAAAAATCAAATTGACGCAAACAGGAAATTTATTTACCCCGGCTTTAACGATGCGCATTGCCATTTTAACGGCTACGCTGCCAACCTGATGCAATATGCTGATTTACGCGGAACCAAAAATCCCGAAGAAATTTATGAACGGTTGAAACTTCACCATCAAAAATTTGGCGGCAGTTGGATTCTGGGCCGGGGCTGGGATCAGAACGACTGGGAAAATACATCGTTTCCGGATAAAATAAAGCTCGATGAATTGTTCCCGGACAATCCGGTGTACCTGGTGCGAGTGGACGGCCATGCCGGCTGGTGCAATTCAAAGGCACTGAAAATTGGCGGGATTTCAGCAAATACAAAAGTGGCCGGTGGCGATGTCGTGCTTAAAAACGGACAACCCTCGGGCGTTTTAATTGACAATGCCATGGGGCTCGTCGCAAAATTAGTTCCTGAAATTACACAGGCACAGCAGGTAAAGGGCCTTCTTGAAGCGCAGAAAAATTGCTTTGCAGTGGGGCTAACTTCAGTTACTGATGCGGGATTGGAAAAAGAAGCGGTTTTACTGATGGAGAAAATGCAAAAAAAAGGTGATATGAAAATCCGCGTCAACGCCATGCTCAGCCCGTCGGAAGAAAACGTTGAAGCATACGTAAAAAACGGACCGAAGAAAGGCAAGCGACTGGTCATCAATACTATAAAAATTTATGCTGACGGAGCGCTGGGATCGCGCGGTGCGCTGCTTCTCGAAGATTATTCTGATGATCCCGGAAACAGCGGCTTGCAAATTAAACCGCAGGAATTTTACGACCGGATATGCAAATTGGCATACGATAATAATTTTATTGTTGCAACCCATGCAATTGGCGACAGCGCCAACCGGCTCGTGCTAAATACCTACGCAAAATTTCTGAAAGGTAAAAACAACCGTCGCTGGCGGATTGAACACGCACAAATCATCAATCCTGAAGATTTTCAGAAATTTTCCGAATATTCCATAATTCCTTCCATTCAGGCCACACATTGTACTTCCGATATGTATTGGGCCGGCGAGCGGCTGGGAGAGGAGCGGTTGAAAGGCGCGTATGCTTATCAAACGCTGCTCCGGCAAAATGGGTGGCTGCCTAACGGAACGGATTTTCCGGTGGAAAACATCAATCCTTTATATACATTTTACGCTTCCGTTTTTCGTACGGACCATACGGGCTGGCCTGAAGGCGGATGGCATAAAGAAGAAGGACTTACCCGCGAACAGGCGCTGCGTTCCATCACCATTTGGCCGGCAAAAGCATCGTTTGAAGAAAACGAAAAAGGCAGTCTCGAACCCGGGAAATGGGCCGATTTTGTGATTCTCGATACCGATTTGATGACGGCCTCTCCGCAGGAAGTGCTAACTGCAAAAACAGAAAGTACCTGGATTGCTGGGGAAAAGGTGTATTGAAAAGCGGAGATACAAATTTCACTGATCTGCTGCCAAAGCTGATTTCCCGATCCGTGTTGGACGAATTAATTACCTTTGTCCAAAACCAAGTCAAAAATCTGATGAAAAATTCAAGCGGCAACCGCTGGATACGAATTAGCCAAAATGCAGCTGTTCTTGCGGCGCTGATTTTACTCGTACTTTATGCGGCTTTTACACAGAAAAACCACAAACTTGAAAAATTAAGCGGATACAAATTCGATGTTTATTACAGCGCCGGAGCCAGGAAACGGGCAACCGAAATGGCGATACGTTGTGCAGGCGCAATGATGTTTTATCAAAATCAGGTCGATTTTAAGCCTGAAGTATCATTGCTGGTGCTCGATCCGGAAGACTGGAGGAAATATTCTGAAAAGATGGTTTATGGCATGCCGTTTTACGACGATAAAAAGCTGATTGTAGCATCGGAAAACAACAGATTCTGGCAAGGTTTTGTCCCGCCAGCTGATGACTTTCGCAGGGGAGTGTCCCAAAAGATAAAAAAAACATATTCTGATAAAGAGGGTAACCTGACCATGCAGCCTTTTTTCGATTTGCTGGCCGTCCACGAACTGGGCCATGCATTCCTCTTGCAGCGCGGATTGAACATGCAGCGCAAATGGCTTGAGGAATTTTTTGCCAATTTATTCCTGTATGCATACATTGCCGAAAACGAACCGGTGCTTCTACCGGTTGTTACCGCTTTCCCTGAAATGGTGCTCGCAACCACCAGCAAACAAAACCTTCTGTTTACTTCGCTTGCCGATTTTGAAAACAACTACATCGAAATCGCTCAAAACTATCCGGACAATTACGGGTGGTATCAGTGCCAGCTCTTCAGCAGCGCAAAAAAAGTATACAACGCCGGTGGAATGGAAGCTTTCAACAACATGTGGAATGCATTTCAAGCGCAGCAGGAAACACTGGATGATGAAGAACTGGTGGTATTTCTGAAAGAAAAAATTCACCCGAAACTGGCGGATGTATTTGATGAGTAACCTTTGGATTCGCAATTGATTTCATAATTAAAATCATATTTACCTCACCGGGAATTCGGAAATCCGCAAAGTGGTGCAACCATAAGGAATCAATTCCACTTCTTCAACAGGGGTCGTTAGATTCAGGTTGTCGGGGCGTGCCGGAATATTTCCTGCTGAGCCTCTTACAATTTGCCATTCCGGAATTCTTTGGGCTTTTACTTTCACCGAGATGGGAGCATTCCGAAGATTCCAGGGGTAATCCGCTACCTCTTCTTTTTTCTCAACCTGCAAATTTCCGTTTTTAATTTCGCTGCGCAAAATGGCATAATTCCAGGGTGATTTTGGATATACTTCCCAGAAGGAATCGTCGTAGCCGTCTTTGGTAACCTCCCGCCACTCTTCGTTTATTTTCAATGCATAAACAAGTGGTCCGCGTTCAATCCCCAGCGAATTCTCATACCAGTTAGTAAATCTGAAATCCATACTGAGCTTTAATTTCACCACATCGCCTGAAACCCATTCGCGATTTAGAACAATTATATTATTTTCAACATCAGCAGCCGTTTCTTTGCCATTTACCGTGAGCGAATAATTTTTGCACCATTCAGGAATGCGCAAATGAAACGGAAAAGATAAGTTCCGTGGGGTTTCAAATGTAAACTGAATCGTCTCATCAAACGGATAACCGGTATTTTCTGAGATGGTCACTTCTTCACCATCCGCGACTTTTGCAGTTACTTTTGAAGACCCGTAAACCAATGCCGCCAAGCCGTCGTCGGATGTTGCATACCATAAATTTTGAACAAATTTGGGCCATCCCTGGTGCATGTTGGTCACACAACACGGGTAACCGGTTGTAGTGCCAAAAACAATATGCCCGTTATTATCCTGAAAAAAATTCCGCACTTCATCGGTAACCAATACCTGGTTGGGCTGCTGAAAATATTGTTTACGCGTAAAATCATCGTTGTGCTGTGCAGGTAAAACATTATAAGCCAACTTTTCAAGGTAATCGGCAAAATAAACATCGCCGGTTACCGGCAAAACATTCTCGAAACTATACATCATTTCAACGGCGGAACAAAGTTCAGAGCCCTGTGTTGGATTGTTCCCATGCAAAGATTCGTCGCCGCCATACATTCCGTTTATAAAACCATGGGTTTCTCTTAATGCCGTCAATCCCTCTTTCACGGCATCAATATATTTTTGTTCAGGATGCTGCTGATAATAAACAACCGGTTCTTTTAATCCCTGCGCAACATTAACGCAATGCAAACCGGGAAGTGGATTCAGGCGCCGGATACGATCTCCCGGATAAATATCGGTCCATTCAAAAGTTTGTTGGTGGATGGTTTCTGCCAGATCGAGCAAAAACGTTTCGCGGGTTATATTATAAAGCCAGTAAACCACGGCCAGGTTATCGCCACCACGGCGATTGCCCCAAAAAGTCCAGTGCCCGAGCGGGTATTGCGGAAGCATTTTTTGCTGGTATTTAAAATACTTTAGCATCAAATTGATTACGCGTTCATCTCGGGTAGCCGAATAATATTGCTGAAGGACTTTGAGCATAACCATTTTGGGCCACCAGTCTTCACGGTTTCCCTGCTGTGTCCCTGGAATTTTTTCATATCCTTCGGGCAACGGTCGCGGTCCAAAATATCCGTCTTCCCTTTGGTTGTTAATACTCCACTCAATCCATTCCTGTGCCTTCGCTTTCAGGTTTTCGTCATCCAGAATATAAGCCAGCGGTACCAGTCCGTCGAGCCAGTAAGGACCACGTTCCCAACCGTCGCCGGTGCCTCCCAGCCAGCCGTTATTGGGGCCGCAAACCACGCTGTAAATGCTGTCAATATTTCCCGTGAGTCCATCGCGCTGAATTTCCAGCATTTCAAGTAACATGCCCTGTGGTTTTATGGCTCCCAGTGGCAGCGCCGTGTACGGTTGTGCAACCAGTGGTTTCCGGTTGGTGATGTAATGCGAATTTCTTTTTTCTTTTGAAAAAGCAACACAATTCAAAAAGAGTAAAATCAGTATTAGGTTCGTTGTTTTCATTGTTCAAAATTGTTAACCCTTTTATTTCAACTTTTTATTCACCAGCGCCAGATAAGGCAAGGCTTTTGGTATATTCTCCTGATAAAGCTTTTTCCCCTGGTGAAGACATTTTTCATTCTGTTCAGAATAATGCTGCAAATTGCAAAAAAAATACAAAAGCACCGGTAAAAAGCAGATGTGTATCCTGAAGAATAAAAAATTTTCGGTTGCAGATATTTGGTTACATTGATTTACCTGGACTAAAATGAATCCTCTTTAAGCCATGAACATACGGATAATCAAATGATTGGAACCCGGAATGGGGTTGAAAATTTCTTTCGTTCTATATAAAGAAGGCAGCTGTAACCGAATCATTAATTCATTAAAATAATGTACTTTATCAACATTATTAAAACGGCGCTGTTCATTCAAATATTCCGGTATCGGCAGACATTATACAGGACCGCAGACTGAAAATATTTAATTTGAACAATCACAATTCGTTTTCATGAATGGGTGAAAAAAAACAAACAAAGCAGATTGGTACGGAAGAGCCTGAAAAGCTCCGCGGGAAAGAATCTCCGGAAGAGGAACCCAGGGGCGGTTCATTGTGGCTGTTGGCGCTTACGGTTTTGGGCGTTGTTTTCGGCGACATTGGTACCAGTCCGTTGTATGCATTGCAGAAATGTTTTACCGGGCATGGTTCAGTATCTTACGACCCCGGTCATGTATTGGGATTGCTGTCGCTGATTTTCTGGTCACTCGTGTTAATTATTGCGGTGAAGTACATTGCATACGTGATGCGGGCTTCCAACGAAAATGAAGGCGGCATCCTTGCGCTGATGGCGCTAATCGAGCCCAACCGGCCGGGGAACCGTCCAAAAAGGAAATGGTTGATGTTCCTTGGTGTTTTCGGGGCTGCACTTTTGTACGGCGACGGGATGATCACCCCAGCTATTTCGGTGCTGTCAGCCGTGGAAGGTTTAAAAGTGGTTAATCAGGATTTCGAATCCTGGATTATCCCCATTGCCGTGGTTATTTTAATCCTTCTGTTTATTTTTCAAAAACAAGGCACTACCCGCGTCGGATCATTGTTTGGGCCGGTAATGCTGGTTTGGTTCCTGATGTTGATATTATCCGGTATTGTCGGAATAATGAAAGACGCCAGCGTAGTCAGGGCTTTGAATCCGATCTACGCCATCCGGTTTTTCCCTTCGGCCGGTTTTGAGGGTTTCCTGGTTCTGGGAGCAGTTTTTCTTGTGGTTACCGGTGGCGAAGCACTCTATGCCGATATAGGGCACTTTGGTAAAAAGCCAATCCGGCTGAGCTGGTTTTTGCTCGTAATGCCGGCATTGGTAATTAACTACTTCGGCCAGGGCGCTGTATTGTTAAATAATCCTGATTTGGCAGGTAAACAGGTGTTTTTCTATTTACTTCCCGATTGGTCGCTCATTCCGATGGTAATTCTTGCAACGATGGCCACAATCATTGCATCGCAAGCTATTATTTCGGCTTCATTTTCCCTTACCCGGCAGGCTGTAATTCTGGGTTACCTTCCCCAGTTGAAATTGCTCCAGACATCGAGCAAACAGATCGGTCAAATTTTCATCCCGTCTGTGAACCTGATTTTAATGGTTGCAACGGTGGGGCTGGTGCTGGGTTTTCGCGAATCGGTGAATCTGGCAGGCGCGTACGGAGTAGCCGTTAGTATGACGATGCTAATTACTACTATTCTGATGTTTATTGTTGCCCGGGAAAAATGGAATTGGTCAATTTGGACGGTGCTTCCCATCACCATTTTTTTCTTTTTGATCGATCTCGCATTTATGTCGTCCAACCTGTTCAAAATTACACAGGGAGGCTATTTCCCAATTTTGGTCGGCGTCATCGTTTTTACACTGATGATGGTTTGGCGCACCGGAAATGCGCGTATGGCGCCTGTAGGCGGCAGGAAAAAACGTTCGTTGGAGACGTTTATCAATCAGATAGAAAAAAATTCACCCAAACGATTTCCGGGCATAGCCGTTTTTCTGACTGACGATATTGAACAGGTTTCGTTGCTTATGATGCGTTACCTCGAGTTTTTTCAAGTGCTGAACGAAGATGTTATCCTGTTGATGCCGGAAATTATGGACGAACCAAAAGTCCCTGCCGATGAGCGGACTGAGATGCAAGACCTTGGAAATGGTATCACCAAACTGACAGTGCGCTTTGGTTTTATGGAAAATCCAAACATTCCGGTTATCCTGAAAAACACTAAAATTTCAGGAAAAACAATCGACCTCGAACATGTGATTTATTATATCGAATACCCCCGGATTGTATACGGCGGAAACTGGAACTGGAAAAAGTTTATTGCCATCGTCTATTCATTTATGGCCAGAAATGCCGCCAACCCAATTGCATTTTTCAAAATTCCGTTCGACCAGGTGCTGGAAGTTGGCGTGCGCGTGCATTTGAAATAATGTCTTTTTAAAACAGCGACAGTTGATCGCCACTGGCAAACTGCAACTCTTCGTATTCGCACTTCTGGTTAGCTTCAGGAACATTTCCGGGTGAATTTTTCCCCGACAGTTTCGGAACCGTCCAGGCGTCCAGTTTCGAATCCGGAAACACGTACGTAGCTAATTCCTGAACTTCCCTGCGTGAAAGGGGTTTCAGCCATTCTTCCTGAAGATCCTCAGGTAAAATTACAGGCATCCGCGGATCGTCTGATAATTTAGGTTTATTGTGAATTTTGGCGATGAGCGGATTGGCGCGGGTGGTAAGCACAGTATACGTATTGATGATTTCGCCGGTTTCCTTGTTGGTCCAGTCATTCCACAACCCCGCAAAATACAAAGGTTCATCTTTTTCTTTTCCGGTAATGTAAAACGGGTATTTCTTTCCTTTAAAATCATGATGGTCATAAAATCCTTCCACCGGAATGAGACAGCGTTTGGATTCTGCGGATTTCCGGAAAGCAGATTTTTCAAATATAGTTTCGCCACGGGCATTTAACGTGCTGTTCCAGATTTTTTCGGGGTCTTTGGCCCAATCCGGCACCAATCCCCAAACCGAAACGACCGGTTCAAACGGATTATCGTTTTCGTATACAATTACCCTGGGATGGGCAAATGCAGAAACCTGATACAAATCCTGTGGCTTATAAACTTCATCGAATTTTTTAAGTTGCTCCAGCCAGAACTTTGCATCTTCAGCCTGACCATTTTGAATGGCCCGTTTTAAAGCAACCCCGATTGCGTGCCTCGCATTAAAACACATAATTTTACGTTTAAATCAGAATTAAATAATAACGAAGATGGGGAAATATTGTTTCTTCATTTACAGGGTGAATAGAATGAAGGATTTTAACGATATTTGGAAAAATCAAAAATGAATAATTAGTCACGGATTAACCAGATAAACCAGCCATAAAAATATGATTCATCACAACCGAAACTTACTACCAAAACAAGGATTTTGGATGTTGCTGCTAATCGGATTCCTTTCTTCCTGTGCCACTGTTAAAACCGAAAAAATATCCTGGAACGACGAAGCGCGCCTGTATGAATATCCGCTTGCAAGAAACCAATCGGTATTTTTGCGAATGGATAACGGCGAGCTGGTAAATAAATCAAATTTCAATGATTTTATTATTGAATTGTTCAACAGGAAAAACCGCTATTCGTTTGATAAATGGACGGACAATGCCGAAACACTGCGGGAGGAAGATTACCACATCGCGCAGTTGTACGCTGAATCTGCCGGTAAGCTCAATGATGAAAAATATTCAGAAGCCATCGCGGCTATCGATTCACTAAAAGAAATTTTTCAGCAGTCGGTATTATATAGCGATGTTGCCTTTTTAGAGGGATACGCGCTGGAAAAAACTGGTGATTCCCTGTCGGCAGATACGATGTTCAGCAACTATGTGCGCTTTTCCTCCCAAAAATATTCCGATCGGTTCCGTGGTTATAAATACACAGATATCAACGACAGCCTATGGTTACAGCAACGAAAATACGCCCTGAACTTTCTCGAAAAAGATTTACATGCAATAGAACCGGTTGATTTTCCGCAAATTACCCCTAAATATTACTTGAACAGTCTTCAGCCGGGTTACATTCTGAATGATGAATCCCAGGCAGAAAACAAAACCGGAATCATATTTTTCGGAATAGCAACCAGTTTTTCAAAAAACATTGCACTAAGTCTTCAATTTTACCGGCATTTGTTCAACAACTTTGATATAAATGCAGGGTACAATACTTCGCCCGGAGTAGCAAGCTTTAACCTGGCAGTACCATTACAGCTTTACCGGTCGGTGAATAACAAAGCAGGAATAAAAATCAGCCCGTTCATCTTTTATTCAAAATTTAGTGAATTAGAATTCGATAATAGAACATGGAGTATGGATGAACTTGTTTTAAATCCCGGATTCAGGATTTCTGCAGGATATTATTTTGTACAACGGTTTTCAGTCGGCACATGGTATACATGGTTTTATTTTAATGAAAAACATCCTTATTCAGCCAAAACACAGCCTCTGAATTTGTGGTGGAATAATAATTATGATATCAGCCTTTACTTTAACATTCTGAAAGGGTTCAGCCTGAAAGGAGGAGTACAAAACAGTAACGCTGTGGCTGGTATATATTGGAACGGCTGGGAGATAAGTTATAATTTTACAAATCCCGGTATTATTTCGAGGATGGATTTGTTTTAAGATTCAGTATTGATTTGCAGCTAAAATTTTTTTTTTAAACAGTATGATATGGATTATTGGGCCACAGAATGGGAAATTATGCTGTTTTTTCAGTAGTTAAATCGAATGAATCCCCGGCATTTTTTATAATTTTAAATTTCTTTCGATTTTCTGTAAACGATAAATCATGCCCAGAATCCGGAAAAGCAATCATTTTATAAACCTCAACCTAAATGTTCGCGGTTTAGATCAATCTGCTACACTTCTGATTAATGAACGCAGCAACGAACTCATCAAAAAAGGTAAAATAGTTTATAAACTTGGGTTAGGCCAATCTCCTTTTCCGGTGCCGGCAATTGTACAGGAAGCATTACGCCGGAACGCCCACCAGAAAGAATACCTCCCGGTAAAGGGTCTTTTATCATTGCGCGAAGCTATTGCGGAATTTAATTTCAGACATCAGGGGATACAATGCACTGCCGACGATATTATGGTTGGGCCGGGATCGAAGGAACTGATTTTTATTCTGCAGTTGGTTTACTACGGCGAGTTGATTATTCCTACGCCAAGCTGGGTGTCGTATTCGCCGCAGGCCAGGATTGCCGGACGGAATGTAAACTGGGTACCAACAACCGAAGAAAACGACTGGCGCCTGAGCCCTGAAAAACTCGACCTGATTTGCCGTACCGATCCCGGCCGGCCCCGGGTTGTTATTCTGAATTATCCGTCGAATCCCACAGGTTCCACTTATCCGAAAACGCGGTTAAAAAAACTTGCCGATGTTGCACGAAAATACAACATCATACTTGTTTCAGATGAAATTTACGGGCTGATCCATCATTCGGGGAAACACATTTCCATTGCGCAATATTATCCCGAGGGAACGATTATCAGCAGTGGATTGAGCAAATGGGCGGGCGCCGGCGGCTGGCGGCTGGGCACTTTTACGTTTCCGAAAAACCTCCGGTGGCTTCAAAATGCAATGGCAATTGTTGCGAGTGAAACTTATACTTCCACTAGCGCACCAATCCAATATGCCGCCGTTACGGCATTTCAAAATCATCCGGAAATTGACGAATACCTGATTCACACCCGGCGGATTTTAAAGGCGCTGGGAAGTTACATGGCTGGCCGACTGCGTGCAGTGAATATTACGATGCCGTCGCCAAAAGGTGCTTTTTACCTTTTTCCGAATTTCAGCCATTATCGTGAAAAGCTTGCAAAGAAGAGCATTCTCACGTCCGTTGAATTATGTGAAACATTACTAAATGAAACAGGAATTGCCATACTTCCAGGGTTGGATTTCGGGCGCCAGCCTGAAGAATTAACCTGCCGGATGGCTTATGTCGATTTCGATGGCGCAATGGTACTTGAAAAGGCTATGAATACCAGTAAATCTCTGGATGAAAATTTCCTGAAAAGTTACTGCCCTCGTATGATTGAAGCTATCGACAGGCTGGAGAAATGGCTTGCCGCACTGTCCTAAAAGCTATGTTTCTTTACGCAGCGCTTTTCTCGAAGCTTTATCAACTAACGTAAACAGTTGATGGACGAAATCTTTTTTAAAGGAAGGCTGGTGGCCGGTAACTTTTATAAATTCACAATTCCATTTATCCGTCACTTTAAAAAATTCCCGGTACAAATCATGATTGTTCATCAACCGGTTATTTTTGGAATAAAAATCATTCTTCTCCAGTTTTTCGCGTCTGCCGGGCAAACCCGCAATATTTTGCGAATCTGTATAAATGACGATTTTCATTTTATTTTCAATTGCAGGCGCCATTTCATCAAGCGCCCAAAGTAAGGTTTCCAGTTCCAGGCGAGTGGAAGACGTGTTTTCAAAACGTTTGGTTTTTACCCGTTCTTTCAGGGTTTGGATTGAAACTTCAGAATCTTTTACCAACAGATAAGCACCATAACCTGTGTTGGAACTGACATCGACGCTGCCATCGGTAAATAGTAATACATTCATTCAATTTACTTGAAATATTTTTTACTGCCGGTAATCCGGATTGTTCGGAACGAGTCCGAGACTGCCCAGAAAATCCATACAAGCTGCCTGCACGTTGTAATCGCGGTCTTTCATATCATGAACTTTGCGGATGGTGGCCACAAATGGCTTTTTGTTGGTCGTGTAGAGGAGATAATTAATCGCCATCAGCGAAATGTTGAGGTCGTCGCTGGCACAAAACTTTTTCATGTTTTCTTCCGCTTTTTTACTCCCGAACATTTCCCAGGAAACAGCCGAAGCGGTAACTGCCACCGGCGGATATTCGTCGTCCATCATTTTTTGAATGGTCTCGGAATAGGGCTGCAAGTCCTGCCGGCTTTGGCTGCGCAGTCCCAAAACAGCCCAGTACCGGACAATTTTATTGGAATTTTCCAAAGCCTGCACCTGTTTTGCAGTTACATCTTCACCCCTGAAACCGGCAAGTGACGCAACTTCATAAATATCGTCCAGCGGGTAATTTTCTTTATTTTGCCTGAATTCGTAAGCAGTGGTTGTATCCGAAAGCCGGGCAATTTCATATTCGGGAAGAAACATGACGTCGCGCGAACCCAGCACTTCTTCTTTTAACTCATTTCGCATTTTGTTCAAAATCGTCTGGGAATCCGGATCTTTCGCTAAATTTCTTGTTTCCCATAAATCGTTGTCGATATTGAATAAAAACTCTGCAGGCCGATTTTCGAACAAACTTTTTTGCAGCGGATTTAATTTTCCGTCCGCTAAATCCTTTCGCATCTGTTGCTTAATTTCACCTATTTCCATGTACCGGATGTATCGGGCTTCGGGAATAAAAGGCAGGTAATTCCGGCTGTATACGTATTTCCCGTCGGTAACGGTGCGAATCATATCGATGCCGTTGTCAGAGCGGTCAGAAGCGAGGTTCAAATGATCTGCCGGTTGTTTGCGCTGTGCACCCAAAAAAGGCCTGCCCTCCAGGTGTTCCGGGATTTCCCCGCCTGCCAGGCTGATTAACGTTGGCGCCAGATCGGTAAAATCGACCAGCTCGGCGGTTACTGCACCCGCGGTTCCCCAGGGCGATAAATTTTTGTACATTTCCGGAAACCAGATGATAAATGGCACACGGAACCCATAATTGATACCGTTGGTTTTTCCGCGCGGCATTCCTTCACCGTGGTCGGCATAAAAAAAGATGATGGTGCTGTCTTTCAGGTTATCTTTTTCGAGGCGATCGAGAAGCTGGCCAATTTTATTATCGGTGAGTTTTATGGAATTGTACACCCTGGCAAATTGTTTCCGCATCTCCGGACTGTCGCGGTAAATTGGCGGCATTTCAAATTCATTTTCGCCAATTCTTTCCTCCGGAGACAAATGATCCAGCACGTTTTCAACGTACCAGTCGTAGGTCATCGTCATCGTTCGCGACTGGTGCGAATCGTTGTAGTTGAACACGGCAAAAAATGGTTGCCCGGGTTTGCGGTCCCACCAGCCAGCTTTGTTGGAGCTTTCGTTCCAGGCTTCGTTGATGAAATCCTTTTCGTTTCGGACGTTATAATCGGTTTTCACATTATTTGTGCAGTAATATCCCTGTTTTTGCAGGTAGTATGGAAATCCTTTGATAAAATCAGGAACCGGATATTTGCTGCGGTGATTGCCGGTTCCGGCTTTATAAACTTTAACACCTGTGATAATTGCAGTTCTGCTTGGCGAACAAACTGTGCCGGTGGAAAAAGCATTCGTAAACCGGACGCCTCCTTCTGCCAGTTTGTCGATAACCGGTGTGCGGGCATCTTTATTGCCGTAACAACCAATGAATTGCGGCGATGTATCTTCAATGGTAATCCACAGAATGTTGGGCTTAGATTGCTCTTTTTGATCTTCCGGTTGGGTGCATTGTGTAATCAGAGCAAGGATAATTGGCAGGCTGAGTAGAATTGCTTTAATTTTCATCTGTTTATATTTTGTCACATTTAGATTTTTATTTCCCGCAGAGTAATTATTATTTCTATCTCTTTCCTCTGCGTTTATCTGCGCAATCAGCGGGAGACTTTTTATTTCCCGCAGATGACGCTGATTTTCGTAGAAAGAAATTAAAAAGGATTTGGTTATTTTCCTTTCTTTCCTCTGTGTATATCTGCGCAATCAGCGGGAGGCTTCTTATTTCCCGCAGATGACGCTGATTTTCGCAGAAAAAGAATCAAAACGGATTGTGTTATTTCCCTCTCTTTCCTCTGCGTATATCTGCGCAATCGGCGGGAGATTTTCTTATTTCCCGCAGATGACGCTGATTTTCGCAGAAAGAAATCAAAAAGGATTTTGTTAATATCCTCTCTTTCCTCTGCGTATATCTGCGCAATCAGCGAGAGATTTCTTATTCTTTTTTTCCCGCAGATATCGCCGATTTTCGCAGAAAAAGATTATTGGATTTCTAAATATTTCTATCGTTTTCCTCTGCGATTTTCAGTGTAATCAGCGGGAGAATTATTTGTTCTCACTTAAGTTCCAGTTGTTCCACATTTTTGAAATCTTTTCCCCGAATTTTTTCGAAAGTTTTCAACATCTCTTTTAGTTTTTCAGGATTTTTTTGGGCGAGATTTTCCTGTTGTCCCCAATCCTGGCCAATGTTGTATAACTGAAAATCCGGAGAATTGCCAAGTTCGATGTTTACCTGCGTGTTAACAGCCGGGCCTTTGTAAGGTGGGATCATAATCCAGTTACCCTCTCGCAAAGCAGTTCGCGATGTGGCTTCCATCACCAGCTGGTTTCGGCCGTCGTTGCTTTTTCCCAGCAGAACGTTGAGCAAATTTTCGCTGTCGGGGCCGCGTTTTTTGCTGCCTGTTAAATCGGCCAGTGACGAAAGCAGGTCGAGTTGGCTAACCAGCGCATCCGATTTTCCGGGCGTAATTTTACCTTTCCAGCAGGTAATAAACGGAACGCGGGTGCCGGCTTCAAAAAGGCTGTATTTTCCGCCACGGAACGGGCCCCAGGGAGTATGATCGCCATTCCGCTCTTCTGCTTCATCGTAATATCCGTCGTCGAGTACCGGCCCGTTATCGCTGGAGAAAATAATAAAAGTGTTATCGAGCAATCCTTCGTTTTCAAGGGTTTTCATAAATTCACCTACGCACCAGTCGGCTTCCGCAACTGCATCACCACGCGGGCCAAGGTCAGTAGAACCGACAAACTCAGGGGCTGGCGTCCGCGGAACATGTGGTTGCTGCAATGCATAATAAAGGAAAAATGGCTGGTTTTTATTCTGCTGAACAAACTCCTCTGCCTTTGAAAGGAAAGTTTTGGCCATTTCCTCGTCTTTCCATTTGGCATTTTCACCACCTTTCATAAAACCAATTCGCGGTATTCCGTTAACGATGCTGTTGTTGTGCCCGTGGTGCCACTTCATTTTCAGCAGTTCGGGATTGTCTTTTCCGGTTGGTTCACCCGGAAAATTATGTTCGTAGCTCACTTCAATCGGATCGTTTTTTTCGAGGCCAACCACATATCCGTTTTCAATAAAAACAGTTGGTACGCGATCTTGTGTGGCGGCCATGATAAATGAATAATCAAACCCAACTTCATTGGGGCCGGGTGTAATTTTTTTATTCCAGTCTACATTTCCGCTTCCCAAACCAAGGTGCCATTTACCAACAATACCGGTGTGGTAACCTTCCTGTTTCAGCATTTTGGGAATGGTCAACTGGTCGGTTCCAATCAGCAGTGGCGCTGTTCCCGGAAGAATTTTAGCGTCTTTGTTCCGCCACGGATACTGACCGGTTAGCAACGCGTACCTGCTTGGCGTACAAGTGGATGAGGACGCATGGCCATCGGTAAACTGAATCCCGGTTTCGGCCAGTTTGTCGATATTTGGTGTTTTAATTGCAGTGGCGCCGTATGCCCCCACGTCGCCATAGCCCAAATCGTCCATATAGAGGATTACAATATTAGGGGCTTTTTGGGCAAAACCGTTAACAACCATTAGACCTGCAACCAAGGTCAGGATTATTTTTTTAACGAAATTTTTTTTCCTCATCGTTTGATTTATTAAAGTTTTATTTACTATGTTCTTGTTGCTTAACAAGATGGTTTTCATTTTCCAAAGGTAATATTCGTTTTTTGCAATTGGTTGCAAAAATTGGGGCTGTTACCACAACGGACAGACGGCCCCTGATTGAATTAAATTTTGCAACGCCCGGAAATACTAAAAATCGTCATTCAGAGCAAAAACCGGTTTGCGGGAATACCATCTTCCGCGGGTGAAATCAGGAACAGCCTGTGGTGCCCCGCCTTCAGCAATTGAAATTTCAGAAAGAGGGGTGATTGAACTCCAGGCCGCTGCATCGTAGGCATCGAGTGGTGCATCAAGCTTGCGTTTTACAATTTCCACGAATGCATGATCCACAAAATAATCCATACCTCCGTGGCCTGAACCTTCTGCATAATCGCCGTATTTTCTCCACAGCGGGTGGTCGTATTTTTCTGCATATTTATCGAAATCTTCCCATTGATGTTGCGGCGACTGGCCTTCCACATAAATCCGCCGCCTGTCGTAATCAAATTCAGTTAAACCCTTCGTTCCCTGCACCCTGAATCCCAAGGAATACGGACGTGGCAAGTTACAATCGTGGGTAATGATTATTGACTCACCTTTTGCTGTTTTTACCGTTGTAGTTATCACGTCTCCTTGTTTCCACTCCAGTTTGGCGTTTGGATGATCAATTCCGCCTTCTTCATTGTTTACAATATAATCATGTAAACCCCGTGCTTTTGTAGCAGTTGAAGTCAGCGAAACAAAACGGTTACCATGATTAATGTTGCAATAGGTAGCAATGGGTCCGAGGCCGTGGGTTGGGTACATATCGCCATTTTGTTCCAGGGAATGAAATGTCCTCCAGCGGGCTTCACCATTTGCCCCTTCGCCAAATGTAACTCCCGGATCAAATTTTACACCACGCAAATCATGCTGATAGCCGCAACGGAAATGGATAAGCTCGCCAAACAAATTTTCGCGAACCATCTGCAGCGCCGCCATTACATCGCGACGGTAGCACACGTTTTCAAGGATCATCACAGGTACTTTGGTTTCTTCATAGGTGTTTACAAGATCCCAGCATTCTTCCAGCGTATTCGCCGCCGAAACTTCAACGCCTGCATATTTCCCGGCTTTCATAGCGCCAACGGCCATTGGTGTATGCCACATCCATGGAGTGGCAATAATAACCCCTTCGAGATCATCGCGCCCGAGCATTTCCTGCCAGGAATATTCGTTGGCTGAATATACTTCGGGTTTGGGATAACCATATTTATTAACCAGCGCCAAAGCTTTTTGAACTGCTTCCGGATCGATATCACAAATGGCGGGAACTTCCACGTCATCGCGCATTAATACATTGTTCAGATGATTGCGTCCTCTGCCACCAACACCGATGAACCCGATTTTAACTTTTTTGCCGGCAGTTGAGCCAAATACATACGATGGCGTGGCTGAAAGAGCCATTCCGGCAACAACCGACGACCGGATAAAATCTCTTCGTTTCATAATTTAAATATTTTGTTTCTGATGTAAGAAGGTTAAAATTAATGATTGCATTTTGTTTTCCAATTTAATTTTTCAGGTTGCCATGCTTTTTTCCGGTCAGAAAAATACACAGGATGTCAGGAACATTTTGTTTGAGGGAATCAGAATACAGAATTTTGAAAAACCGCAATGGGTTTCAGTTTGAATTACAAGAAAAAAGCCACTGAAAACCAGTGACTTTTGTAGTCCCACCGGGAATCGAACCCAGATCTACAGTTTAGGAAACTGCTATTCTATCCGTTGAACTATGGGACCATCTTTTTAAGTTTTTCTTTACCGCTACCGCCTTTATAATATTTTTCGAGCCTTCTTGCGTCTGCTCTTGTTTCACATTCACATATAAAAATCAACTCCCAGGGACGATAGCCTTTTGTTGATTTTGTCTTTCCCCGGTTGTGCTCATTTAATCTATTTTGGATATTTTTTGTAAATCCAACATAGATTCTTGCATCAACCCGACTTTAAATAGCATAAACAAAATAACTCATTTTAGCCCAATTTTAAACGAAAATTGCTATTCCCTGCCTGCCGGCAGGCAGGTATCCGTTGAACTATGGGACCATCTTTTTAAGTTTTTCTTTACCGCTACCGCCTTTATAATATTTTTCGAGCCTTCTTGCGTCTGCTCTTGTTTCACATTCACATATAAAAATCAACTCCCAGGGACGATAGCCATTTGTTGATTTTGTCTTTCCCCGGTTGTGCTCATTTAATCTATTTTGGATATTTTTTGTAAATCCAACATAGATTCTTGCATCAACCCGACTTTTAATAGCATAAACAAAATAACTCATTTTAGCCCAATTTTAAACGGAAATTGCTATTCCCTGCCTGCCGGCAGGCAGGTATCCGTTGAACTATGGGACCATTTTAATGGTGTGCAAAAATAGGTAAAAACCCAGTTCCCGGCAAATCAAAAATTATTTCTTTGGTTTTATATGTATTTGAACAGGAATAACTCGCGAATTATTCATTAAAGGTGAAGAACTATGGTAGTGCGTTAATTCAGCAAATATTTTTAATTTTATACGGTAAATATCGTTCGTAATCAACTTAACCTGTTTGCTATGCCAACTTCGAAAAACCAAATTTCCATTCTTCGATATCTCTCAAAACTTAGATTACGGTCTGTACAACGGAGTTTCTTAAATACTTTATACTAAACCTTTAAAATCAGAACGATGAAACGTTTCACAAAATATTTGTTAACTGCGCTGCGATTGGTAGTGGGCTGGCATTTTATGTACGAAGGAATCGCGAAACTGATGATTCCTGATTGGTCGGCCAAAACTTATCTGATGGGCTCGAAATGGATTTTTGCCGAGCTTTTTCACCAAATGGCAGCGTCTCCGCAGGTCATGAATGGGATTGATTTCTTAAATGTCTGGGGATTGATTCTCATCGGATTTTCGCTCATAACCGGGTTGTTTATTCGCTGGTCTTCTGTTGCCGGGGCGGTTTTACTGCTTTTCTATTTTGTTACATACCCGCCAATCCCGGGTTACACAATGGGTAATATTGCAGAAGGAAGTTACCTGGTGGTAAATAAAGTTCTGATCGAATTTTTCATCCTGGTAGTTTTTGCGGGACTTCCCGGCGATTTTATGTTTGGCGCCGATCGCTGGATCAAACGCTGGAAAGAAGAAAAAGCGCAGGCGCCGGTACTTTCGGTTAAAGAATCAGGGACTTCCGTGAAACGCCGGGAAATTATTCGCGATTTAATCAGCGTTCCGGTTTTGGGCGCTTTTGCCTATGCAGTTTACCGGAAACAGAAATGGAACAGTTTTGAAGAAAAATTCCTGGACGGACAACCAGATGCCACTTCCGGTGCGACGCTAAAAACCTTCAGTTTTGCTACCCTCGATAATTTGAAAGGACAGGTACCAAAAGGAAAAATTGGGGATATGGAACTCAGCCGGCTTATTATGGGCGGAAATCTTATGGGAGGCTGGGCACATGCCCGCGATTTAATTTACGCCTCAAAACTGGTAAAAGCATACCATACGGACGAGCGTGTGATGATGACCCTGGAACTGGCCGAGAAATGCGGAATTAATGCCCTTGTTACCAATCCTGCACTTGGCCGGATCATCAACAAATACTGGCATGAAACCAAAGGGAAAATTCAGTTTATTTCAGATTGTGGCGACAGCGCGGGATTCATTACCGGAATCAAAAAATCGGAAGAAGCCGGAGCAGCTGCAATGTATTGCCAGGGAGGAGTTGCCGACAAATTGGTTTATGCCGGAAATTTCGATGAAATTGCACAAGGGCTTGAATTAATTCGCAGTTACGGGAAACCTGCCGGAATCGGTGCACACCGTATTGAAACCATTCAGGGTTGTGTGGAAAGAGGAATCATCCCGGATTTCTGGGTGAAAACCATGCACCACCATAATTACTGGTCGGCACAGGTTGATACAGAAAAAAGAAGCACGGTTGATGATGGTTACAAAGACAACATGTTCTGCTTTAAACCACAGGAAACCATTGATTTTATGAACCAACTCAGGCAACCATGGATTGCATTTAAAGTATTGGCAGCCGGCGCAATTTCACCTGAAGATGGTTTTAAATATGCATTCGACAGCGGCGCCGATTTTATTTGCGTGGGTATGTACGATTTTCAGATTGTAGATGATACTAATATTTTACTCGATACTTTACCTAAAATAAACCGAAACCGGGTTTGGCGCGGATAAAATTAAATATGTTTTTATAAGCTTTTTCCGTGATCCTCTTTTTAAATATCGGGAAAGCTTGTGTTAATTATAAAAATGATTTTGTTATGAAACGTTGCATCGTCCGTTATTTAAGCTCATTTTTCAATTTTGTCCTGGTTCTGTTTATTCTATCCGGCTGCACCAATTCCAACCGTCCCATAACCATCAACGGAGATTTTGAAAATCCCCGGGTTCAGTTTGCTGTTGACGATATAGAAGAAGCTTTATCAGAAAAAGGAATTGAACTTCAGTCGGTTCAAAATCCGAATGCAGATATTACTATTGTCGTTGAATCGGATAATTCAACTATCAAAAAAGAAGGATTCAGCCTGAAAAAAGAAAGGGATGATCGAATAAAAATAGTGGCTTCCGGTTTTGCCGGGGCAATGTATGGTGGTCTGGAACTGGCCGAACAAATTAATCTTTTTGGGTTGGAAGGAGTGAAAGAAACCACCCAAAACCCATATATGCAGATGCGGGGAACGAAATTCAACATCCCGCTCGATGTGCGCACACCCAGTTACACTGATCCCAGTGACGCCGCCCAGAAAAATATCCCGGAAATGTGGAACTATAATTTCTGGACGGAATACATCGATAACATGGCACGCTACCGCTACAATTTTATCTCGCTGTGGAGCCTGCAGCCATTTCCATCGCTGGTAAAAACCCCAGGCTATGAAAATCTGGCGCTCGATGATGTAAAACGTTCCACCGTAAACTGGAAGGAAAATTACGATTTGGAAGGGACTGGCTTCGATGCCCCTGAAATTGTGGAAAATACAGAAACGGTGAAAAAAATGACCATCGGCGAAAAAATTGATTTCTGGAAAAAGGTGATGAAATATGCCAAAAATCGCAATGTTTGTTTTTACATCATTACCTGGAATATATTTACCAACGGAACAGCAGGAAAATATGGAATTACTGACGAAATCAATAATCCGGCCACCAGCGATTATTTTCGCAAAAGCGTGAAACAGTTGTTTGTAACATATCCCGATTTGGCAGGAATAGGGCTCACCACCGGCGAAAATATGAAAGGGGCAAATTCCAGGGAAAAAGAAGACTGGGCTTTCGATACGTATGCAAAAGGATTGCTCGATGCCGCCGCCGAAATGCCCGATCGAAAATTCACATTTATCCACCGGCAGCACATGGCCGGCGCCGCCGATATTGCCAAAAAATTCAAGCCACTTGCGGATAATAAAAACATCGAATTTATTTTCAGTTACAAATATGCGAAAGCACATGCGATGAGCGCCACCGAACAACCATATCACGAGGATTTTGTAAAAGAAATCGATGGCATGAAAACCATCTGGACACTGCGGAACGACGATAATTACTACTTCCGCTGGGGCGCTCCGGATTTTGTGCGCGAGTTCATTAAAAATATTCCGTACGATGTTTCGCGGGGTTTTTATTATGGCTCTGATCAGTGGATTTGGGGGCGCGAATTTTTGATGAAAGATACCGAAGAACCGCGGCAGTTGGAGGTAGTTAAACACTGGTACCACTGGATGATGTGGGGAAGGCTGGGATATAATCCCGATCTTTCCAACGAACGGTTTATTCAGATCCTGCAGCAAAAATATCCCGAAGTTGACGCTGGTAAATTATTTACAGCCTGGCAGGAGGCTTCCATGATTTATCCTGTAACCACAGGGTTTCACTGGGGACCGCTCGATTTTCAGTGGTACATCGAAGCGTGTAAAAGCCGGCCCGATTATGCCCAAAACAAAACGGGATTTCATGATGTAAATCGTTTTATCAACCTGGCGCCACACGAAAAATCGGGATTTCAATCAATTCCTGATTTTATAAAAATGAAAACAGAGGGTGGAAATTCCAACCTGAATTCGCCGTTTGACGTGGCGCAAATCCTGAATGACCATGCTGAAAAAGCATTGGAACTAATTAAAGCAATGGATCCTGAGGACGACCGCGAGCTGAAATTTACACTTCACGATATCAAAACAATGGCATGGCTGGGAAAATATTATTCTCATAAAATTTCAGGGGCAACCAACCTGGCGCTTTTTCGCGGAACTCAGGATAAAAAATACCAGGATGAGGCGGTGGCGCAATTAAACGAAGCATTGACGGCCTGGAAAAATTATACCGAAGCCGCCCTTCAGCAAAATATAAACCCGCTGTGGACAAACCGTGTGGGATACGTCGACTGGCGCCAAATTACGGATTGGGTAAAACACGACATCGATATTGCAAATGCCGGGTAATAAATGTTTTCTGTTATCCTGCCTGGTTTTTTTGTTTCGTGAATCTTTTTGTCTTTGAGACTTTGTGGCTAAATTTCTGTAGTTAGGCGGATTTACTAAACGTTTCAAAACTTTTTACATTCGAAATTATTTTTGTCGAATATTCGTATAGATTCCTGCTGATCCCTATTTTTACGGATTCAACCTGGTTCTGTAAAAATAAAACTACGCTGGTATGTGGAATTTTATGAAAAAATTAATTCCCTTGTTTCTGATCATTTTCTGCTGTTTTCCGCGTCTTTGGGCACAAAGCGAACCGGATAAACCAAACCTTCGCTGGTACCTTTCTGAAGATAAATCTTCGTATGCCGGAATGGTTGTTATTAATCAAATATGGACGCGTTACATCGGGAATAATCCGGATAAAAACGGAACGGAACAGTACGGCGATATCGATTTGGGTATTCGCCGCAGCCGGTTAATTTTCTACACTTATTTAATGGACAAGGTTTTCATGTACACCCAGGTTGGATATGACGGACTAACTTACCGTTCAGGTAACAAGCCGGGACTCACACTTTTTAACGCCGAAACCGAATATATTCTTTCAAAAGACAAGCTGAGCCTGGGGTTTGGGCTGAACACGTGGAACGGAATTTCGAGATACAACAACAGTAAGTTGCTTGAGTTTCTGGTTGTTGATAATCCGGGTTTTGCTTATCCGGTGGGGGGGACTTTTGATCTGGCCGGGCGCCAGCTTGGAATTTACGCCAAAGGAACACTCGGAAAACTCCATTACCGCGTGTCGGTGGCAAAACCATTTGAATATGGCGTCGACAGTATTTCAACTCCGGTAACCACGGAACGCATTAACGAAAATTTTGCTGTGAAAGGCTATTTCGAATGGCAGTTTTTCGATAAGGAGAATACGCTTTTCCCATACATGACGATGAACAACCTTGGGCGCGCACGAATGTTCAACATCGGGGCTGGCTTTTATTATCACCCGCAAGCCATGCTGGTGGAAGCCGAAAAAGATTTATCAACTGTTGATCCTTTTTTAGCAGGATGGTTGATTTCAACCGGAAATGGTGAATTAATTGAGCAATATGCCGGTTATTTCCCTTCCGGGTACAATGATATTTTCCTGGCTGCGGTTGATGTGTTTCTCGATATGCCGCTGCAAAACAATGCTGCCGTCACTTCCTATCTTGGTTATTACTATTACGATTTTGGCCCGAATTACCTGCGGGCGATGAGCAAAATGAACGTATCGAAAATGCCGGTCGGAATTAGCCTTCCCCAAGGCATCGGAAACAATCAGTGGGAAGTTGGCACCGGGCACGTCATACGCGGTGAATGGGGCTACCTTCTGCCCGGGAAATATTTAAATTCGAGGTTACAGCCTTTTGGCGCTTTTACGTACAAAAATTTCGAGGCGCTCGATGAAGCTTCGGTACAATACGATGTGGGCGCCAACCTGTTAATGCACGGGCACAACATGAAATGGACCCTGCAATATTCCACGCGGCCTATTTATAAAGAAATCGAAAAGCGGCAGGTGATTGGTGAATACAAAGGCGAATTTATCCTGCAAACCCAAATCTATTTTTAATCATTTGATTGTTTGATTGAAAAAAAATAATATTAGTTTTACGCATTGAATTAAAGAGAGATATGTACAAAATGCCTTTATACGGAAAAGAATGGAACTGGCGCAATATTAAAATGGAAGCGCGGGATGAACATAATATTTTGCCGTTTTAGAGGCCGGAAGGGGATGTATTGCTTATTGTGATACATCCCTTTTTCGTTTTAAAAACTTAAAAAACAAAAATTTATACATCATGACCAGACAAAAAAAGATTTTTCTCGAAGAATCGGAAATGCCAAAACAGTGGTATAATCTTGCTCCCGATCTGCCCTCGCCTTTAAATCCGCCATTAGGGCCCGATGGAAATCCTGTTACGCCGGATATGCTGAAACCGGTTTTCCCGGAGAACCTGATTGAGCAGGAAGTAAGTCAGGAACGCTGGATTGACATTCCCGAACCTATCAGGGAAATTCTGGTGCAGTGGAGGCCAAGTCCGTTAATCCGTGCTTATCAGTTGGAAGAAGCGCTGGGCACACCGGCCAAAATTTATTATAAAAACGAAAGCGTTTCGCCTGCCGGAAGCCATAAACCCAATACAGCAGTTGCACAAGCCTGGTACAATAAAGAATTCGGTATTAAAAAGCTGACCACCGAAACCGGCGCCGGACAATGGGGCTCGGCACTTTCATTCGCATGTGCACAACTGGGCGGCATCGAGTGCAAAGTGTTTATGGTGCGGGTTAGTTTCGACCAGAAACCGTTCCGCAAAATGATGATGGAAACATGGGGTGGCAATTGCATTTCGAGCCCAAGCAACGAAACAAAAGCCGGACGCGACATACTCGCGCAATATCCTGATACTCCCGGCAGTCTGGGAATTGCCATTTCGGAAGCGGTTGAGGCTGCAGTTACCGACCCCACCGGAGAAACCCGGTATTCTTTGGGATCAGTTTTGAACCACGTCATGCTGCACCAGACAATTATTGGTCTGGAAGCCAAAAAACAACTGGCAAAGATTGGAATTAAAAATCCGGATGTTGTAATTGGCTGCTGTGGTGGCGGAAGTAATTTTGCCGGCATTTCATTTCCGTTCATGTATGAAAAAATACATGGTGCAAATATTCAGATTATCGGAGCTGAACCGTTTAGCTGCCCAACATTAACAAAAGCGCCTTTTATTTACGATAACGGCGACGTGGCCCAGATGACGCCGCTGCTGGCGATGAACAGCCTGGGACATAATTTTGTGCCGGCGCCGATTCACGCCGGGGGCCTGCGCTACCACGGAATGGCGCCGCTGGTAAGCGCTGCCTTGAAAGACGGTTTGATGGAAGCACAGGCTATTCACCAAAGCGAATGTTTTGAAGCCGGATTGCTGTTTGCAAAAACCGAAGGAATTATTCCCGCACCGGAAACAACACATGCTATTGCAGCGGCTATCCGCGAAGCCAATAAAGCAAAAGAAGAAGGAAAGGAAAAAGTTATACTTTTCAACTTCAGCGGGCATGGTTTGATGGATTTGGTGGGATATAACAAATATTTGGCTGGCGAACTGGAAGATTATGAATATCCGGAATCGGAAATTGCGCAAAACCTGAAAAAACTGGAAGGTTACCCGCTGCCCAGATAGCAACTTCCTCCTGATTCCTCCCGGAAACGGGGAGTTGGAATGAAAAAATGCCGTTGTTTAATTAATGGCGTCAATCGTCAAAGTTTTAGATTTCAATATTAAACAGTTGTAAAACCCGTGTTGCCGGTTAGTGGCAGCGCGGGTTTTTTTCTTTTCAGAAGTTCAAAAAAAAGCGTAGATCACTTCCTCCGGCAGGTCAGGCAAAACTTCCTGTATATCTTCAAAAAAATGCCTTTTATCCTTCAGCCGCAAACTGATTGAAAAGGCATCGTCCGCCGAAAAATAATTTCCTGAAATTTTGCTTTCCTGAATAATTCCTTTTTCAGCTTTTAATTCGACAATCAGTTTTTTAGCGTTTATTTTCAGTTCGTTGCGAAATTCATATTTTGGAGAATATCCAAAATTCCAGTCCCATATCCTGAATTTTTCATCGGCAAGTTGTTCAATTTTCAGATCATCCCTTTCGCTTAATTCATTAAACCGGTTTTCCGGATTTTCAAGTTGCACTTCAAACAACAGTGAAATGAATTCTTCGAGGGTTAACGAAATATTTAGAAATCCGGATATATTGGCTACTTCGCTTCGGTTCGATTGCACCGCTTTTGTTTTATATTTTCCGGGAACTGTTTTTATGGCCTGTCCCAGGTTTTTGAGGTCGGAATCGAAAAGTAGCGTCCCGTGGTGAAGCACCCGGTTTTTAAATATGTGTTCGGCATTTCCTGATATTTTTTTCCCTTCCACCAGCAAATCGTTTCTGCCGGAACTGACGGCTTTAATGTCTAATCTTGACAAGGAATCGATAATTGGCCGCGTAAATTTTTTGAAGCTGATTTCTGCCGGACTGTCTACATTTTTTATGAATGTAAAATTCACGTTGCCTGCATCGTGAAAAACGGTGCCGCCGCCCGAAATGCGCCGGGCCAAAGTAATGTGATTTTCGCGCAAAAACGGATAGTTTATTTCGGCCGGGGCGCACTGATGTTTACCAACCACAACTGTGTCGCGGCTTTGCCAGAGCATAAAAATTTCTTCCTTAAAATTCCGGAGCAGGTACTCTTCGGCTGCGAGGCAATAAAACGGGTCGCTGTTTTTTAAATGAAGACAAAGCATGAAAATTTGATTTTATATTTCAATTTACAAAAATGCGATTTACAAATTGAAAATAAAATATGGCGAATTTGGCGGAACCTGTTTTAAAACTCAATAATAATCCCGATAGTCGGCAAAACGGTACCGGTAGTATTTTTGACCCTGCGTAGTTCATAGCGGGTTCCGTTATCGGTAAGAATAAAATTTCCGTTTTCATCTGTTTCGCGCACAATAATATCCTGTTGTTCAGCCTGGAAGTTGTACAGGTTTTGAATATCGATATAAAATTTCGCTGTTATTTTATTCAGATAGTACGATTTATCGACCCGGACATCGAGCTGATGAAAAGGTGCAAAGCGTTTTGAATTGAGCCTTGTATAATCAAGGTAAGGTCCGCCTTTCAGGTTCCAGGCTTCAACAGTCGCACTGCGCTCCATGTTGTAAGGCGTGTATGGCAAACCACCCACAAATCGCCAGCGGGCGCCAATCCGCCAGTCCCGTTTTAAATCTTTTGTAGTGGTTACATTCAGCAAATGTTTGGAATCCCAGCTCGACGGAATGTAATCTCCGCTTCCATTCTGAAATTCGCTCCGAACCAGCGTGTAGGAAAGGTTAAAATTAAATCCGCCGGTGGAATTTATCCGTGCCTGAAATTCGGTACCGTAAGCGCGGCCGCTGGATGCCGAAATCACTTCCTCGTCGCCTACAACGCCAAAGTCGGCCCCTTTATTGGCCAGGCTTATTCCATCCTTCACCGAAAACGGATAGTCGGAATAGCCCTTCCAAAATCCTTCCACCGAAAAAAGTACAGTCTGTTTCGGACGAAATTCCAGTCCTGCAATCAGATGGTCGACCGAAATGTATTTCAGGTTATTTTCCTTATTAACGAGAACACCGCCTTGTTTGAAACCCAGCGAAGTATATGGCGGCAACTGGTAATAGCGGCCAGTGTTAAAATTCAGGCTCCAGCCGGGAGTCAGGCTGTACGATGCTGAAAACCGCGGCGAAAACTGATTCAGCAAATTATTCATACTGCCGGAATAATTGTTGGCATCTGCACGAATGCCCAGCGACAGCGCCAGCCGTTCGTTAAAAATACTTTTACTTGCCTGCGCAAAAAGTCCCCATTTCACCAGGTTTATATCGGTGTTGTAATCAACATTCAGAATTTCGCCGGCATAAAAACGTTTTTGCTGAGTGGAATTCGTGTAGGTGACAAAATCGAGATTGCCGCCAAAATTTAACCGGAATCCCTCTCTGCGGAAATTATATTCAATCCGCAGTTTATTCTCAATTTCTTCCGAAGTATAATCCAGAATTTTATTTTCTTCCGAACTGTCGTCATTTTCAAAATATTTGTACGCACCGTTATTCAGGTGGCTCCGGCTTAAAACCACAGTCTGGTAGCTATTTTCGCGAAAATGTTTGTAAACAGCGCCCAAAGTGTAACTCCACTGATCGTTTACCGGAAGTTCGCCCAAAATATATTGTTGTTGCTCGTCCGGATTTTCAATATCCAGGTTTAACTCGGAGTGATCGAGTGCTCCAAGGCCGATGAAAGTCAGCTCATTTTTTTTATCGAAACGGGTTCTGATTTTAAACTGCGTATCAGTAAAAGTGGGCAAAAATGGCAGTTCCAGCACGCTAAACAGAAATTGCAGGTACGATCGGCGGGTTGAAAAAATGAATGTGGTTTTTTCGCCAAGCGGCCCATCGAGGGTGGCGGCTATTTCCGATGCACCCAATGTACCCTGAAACCTAAGTTTGTCTTCATTGCCGTCGACCTGGTAAAATTCGAGGATGCCGCTCAATGCATTTCCGCGATTTGCAGGAAAAGCACCCGCGTAATAATTCACTTCGCGCAGGAAATCGGCGTTGATGATTCCGACCGGCCCGCCTGACGCGCCCTGCGTGGCAAAATGATTGATAAACGGCACTTCTACGCCATCGAGGTAAAAACGGCTTTCCGAAGGACCGCCGCCACGGATAATCACATCGTTTCGGAAAGCAGGTGTAGACTGAACACCCGGAAATGACTGGATTACCTTTGAAATATCGCGATTGGCGCCCGGGCTTTTTTCAATTTCGCCAATTCCGATGGTACGCAGCGAAACCGGACTTTCTTCGGTCTTCCGGAAAGGTGATGCGGTTACGGTCACTTCCTCAATTTGTTCTTTTTGTTCCTGCATCCGAATTTCAACAAAGTTAGTGTTGGCAGCACTCACTTCTATTTCCGACGAAATTTCTTTTTTATATCCGACAAAAGATGCTTCAACGCGAATAAAGCCCGGTTTTAATCCGGTTAATGTGAAATTGCCGTCGATGTCGGTGATCGTCCCGATGTTTGTACCGGAAACAACCACATTCACAAACGGCAGGGGCTCGTTGCTGGTTGCATCTTCCACACGTCCTTTTAAAGTAGCTTCCTGTGCCGGCAGAAATAGGGGCAAAATTAGAATGAGTAATGTGGTGAAAAATATCTTCATGATTGTTTTTTGATTTTTTTGTAATTGATTTTGCAACATTCGTTATTTAAGCCTTGCTATTATTTTTTGCGCAATCTCTTTGGCAGTGGTCAATGTAGTTAAATCGGTGTACAATTCACCGTTTTCGCCCCAGGGATGACTGTGCCCAATGGGATTGAGGTAGTATTCGGTGTCCGGTTTCTCCGGATCGATGGTTACCGCATAAACAATTGCAGGTTGTAAAGAAGTGAAATACTCGAGATTATTCGGATATTTGGCGTTCGTCCAGTATTTATTGGAATCCCACGCCTGGTTAATTTCCATCAATACCCTAAATTTTTCGTTTCCGGTGAGGGAAGTCGACGTTCGAAGCACAAAATTTCCTGTTGGGGTTGCCGCCGTTATTGCATCCGGAACCGGAGTTTTGAGCGACGGAATGAAAAGTCCGTCGGGCGCTTTAATGTTACGTTTGTGAGCCCAATAAGGTAAAGTTGAAGGCCGGCGGACTTCACCCGGTTCGTTTTTCCATTTTCCGGATTCCAATTCTCCGTGGCCAAATTTCCCCGTTGCTACAAATTGGGTTACATAAAGTGTTTCAATCAAATTCCCATACAAATCTTCCGTCCATATAGCAAAAGAAGGATGATTAAAAGCCTCTCCCCTGATGAACTCAACTTCGAGGTTTCTTGCATTTTCATTTCCGGGGGAAGTTTTTAGCATGGTTTTTTCAGCAGTTATGTTGCGCTGCGAAATACAACTTATCAAAAGAGCTAAAGGAAATATAAATAAATTTTGGCGTCTCATTTTGTTTAAAATATTTTTTTGAATATTAAACAGTATTTTTGGGAAAAAGTTGTTAAACCTTTTGTTTTTTTAAATTAGCGTAAAAAAATGATCAAATGAGAGTGGTTATTCAAAAAGTTAAAAAGGCGTCGGTAGCAGTTGAAGGGAAAATTATTTCATCCATTGAAAAAGGATTATTGGTTTTGCTTGGTATTGAAGATGCAGATAAAGAGGAAGATATCGACTGGCTGGTAAAAAAAGTGGTACAACTAAGAATTTTTAACGATGAAAACGGGGTGATGAATTTATCGGTTCGCGATGTTGGGGGAGATGTAATTGTGGTGAGCCAGTTTACACTTTTTGCCAATACGAAAAAGGGAAACCGGCCGTCGTATATTCGCTCGTCAAAGCCGGATTTTGCCATTCCGATGTATGAGAAATTCATTGAAAAAACGGAAGGAGAAATAGGCAAAAAAGCAGGCACGGGAATTTTTGGCGCCATGATGGATGTTTCGCTGGTAAACGATGGTCCGGTGACGATTATAATCGATTCGAAACAGAAAGATTTATAATTTTGGGATCACTTACGAAAATCCAAAAGCTGAGATAATAACTACTGAAAATTTTAATCATTTCCTAATCAATGAATAATAAGAATTTAACAATTGCGGAAGCCCAGAAAATGGTGGATGAATGGATAAAAACCATCGGTGTCCGGTATTTCAGCGAGCTCACCAATATGGCAGTTTTGACGGAAGAAGTGGGTGAACTGGCGCGGATAATGGCCCGCAAATTTGGCGACCAGTCCTTTAAAAAGTCGGATGAAAAATACGATTTGCCCGACGAAATGGCCGACGTGCTTTGGGTGCTCATCTGCCTGGCCAATCAAACCGGGGTCGATTTGAATGAAGCTTTCCTGAAAAATGTCGAAAAGAAATCGTCGCGCGACAACGAAAGGCATAAAAACAATCCGAAATTAAAAGATTAATTTCTTACATTTAGTGTCTTGTTTAAACCTAATTTTGAAAAATTATGATTCAAAAATCAATCTTATTTCTCATGATAATATTTTTGTTAGCCGCATGTGCATCCAATCAAAAAAATCCGGAAAAATGGACCGACGAAGAAGTAAATACCTGGTTTGAAAAACAGGAATGGTTGAATGGCTGGGAGGTTCAACCCGATGAATCGATCGATAAAAGGGAACTTGCCATTTATTACCACAAAAATCCGCGGCACTGGGATCAGGCGTTTAATTTTCTGAAAACTGCCAATTTGGACAGCCTGCCCGTTGGGACGCAGGAGCTGGAGGGGAAACACCTTTATATTGCCGTTAGTGAATACGATTCGAAGGACAAGGCCGACACCAGGTACGAATCGCACCGGAAATACATCGATATTCAGTACATAATTGAAGGCGAAGAACTGATTGGTGTTACAACCATGGACAAAGTGGAAGTAACAGAACCCTACAACGAAGAAAAAGACATTGCGTTTTATTCATTTGAAGGTGGAAATTACAGGAAAGCAACACCCGGTAAGTTTTTTATTTTCTTTCCGGACAATGTTCACCGGCCGTCGTTAAAAGTGGATGAAAATGTGCCGGTTAAAAAGGCAGTCGTTAAAGTTTTGATTGAATAAAGTGTTTGGGAAATTCTATTTATACTTTTGTCCATTCGCTTCAAATGCAGTTCGCAAATTTGCAGGATTTGATGAATTCTGTCATTGAAATTCGGATCGTTCATAGCGCAATTCCGGTTGATTGGGCAAATTTTATGATTGGCAGGTGTTTGTTAAACTTGTTTTTTATTATCACATCAATTTTTTGTTCTCCCAAAAGTAACTCCAGGTTCCCCAGAAACTCCGCTTTTTGAAGCATCAGTTCCTTTGCATCGGGTTCTTTGGTTAAGTGAATATATAAATCGATGTCACCACCTCTCTTTGAATCATCGGTGCGGGAACCGAAAAGATAAACGTCTACCTGCTCGCCCCAAATTTCCCGGGCAATCTTCTTTATATTTTCAATTTCAAACTCAGAAAGTCGCATCATGTAAATTTTTACAAAGGTATCGATTTGAAACAGAAGCAACAATATGAATGGTTGTTTAACAGGAATACTATTTTTTCCTGGTAGTAATGTAATTCATCAGTTCTACCAGCGATTCGCGGGCTTCACCGTCTTCAAATTCCAGGATGGCATTTACTGCTTTGTCCCTGAATTCGTTCATTTTTTTAGTGGCGTATTCCAGACCGCCTTTCTCGGTAACCAACCGGATAAGTTCCTGCACAACAGCCGAATTTTTATTTTTCCGTTTTATCAATCCCAGAATCCGTTTACGTTCAGAAGATTCTGAATTTTTCAGGACGTACAACAATGGCAGCGTAATTTTTTTCTCTTTAATATCGTTTCCGGTTGGTTTGCCGATTATGCCTTTTGCCTGGTAATCAAAAATATCGTCTTTTATTTGGAAAGCAATGCCAACATCCTGACCAATCCGGTACATTTTTTCATGAATTTCCTGGTCATCGGTAACCGATGCTGCTCCAATGGCCATGCTGGTTGCAATGAGCGAAGCTGTTTTTTTCCGGATAATTTCAAAATAGGTTTCTTCGTCGATATCGAGTTTCCGGCTTTTTTTAATCTGCAGGATTTCACCTTCGCTCATATCTTGCACTGCACGCGAAATCAGATGAAGAAAGTTGTACTTCCTGTTTTCAAGTTGAAGCAGTAATCCTTTTGCAAGAATGTAATCGCCAACCAAAACGGCCAGCTTGTTTCGCCAGAGAGCCTTTACCGAAAAACTGCCGCGGCGTTCGTACGATTCGTCCACCACATCGTCGTGAACAAGTGTTGCCGTATGCAGCAATTCAACCGAGCAGGCTGCCAGTTGAGAAAATTCATTGGACCCTCCGTGCATTTTTGCAGAGAGAAATACAAAAATAGGCCGCAATTGCTTCCCTTTTGTCCGGTAAAGAAAATTTAAAATTGTGGCCAGAAGTGGTATATCGCTTTGAAGCGACTTTTTGAAATATGGTTCAAATTCATTCAACTCTTTCTCAATGGGTTGCTTAATCTTTTTTATTGTTGTCATTCAGTAAAAATACCATGATTTAAATTATTTAACGAACATAGAACAATTTGGTTGAACTTTCCTGGATATTAGTAAAAAAAGAATTTTCGCCCGTTATTATTCAAAATTAGTTCAAATTAAAATCCCATCATACCAATATTCTTAAATATTTATATATTTGCATTGTTAATAAATTATTACATGGTAGAAATCAAAGAGTTAGATGTGGAAAGACTGGAGCTGGCGGCGACCATGCTCAAAGCTATTGCCCACCCGATGCGCATTGCTATTTTAAAGCATCTGGAAGGGGGCAAGCGTTTAACCGTAACGGAAATTCATGAGCTGCTCGGCATTGAGCAATCTACAACTTCTCACCATCTGGGTATTTTGAGAGACAAAGGAGTTTTGTGTTCGAAACGCGAGGGGAAAAATACTTTTTATTATCTGAAATACGACATTTTAAGCCAGATAGTCGATTGCCTCGAAACCTGCACCTGTGATTGAAAAAATGTTTTAATTGCTGTTAAGATTCGCCTGTCCGTTCATTCGGTTGTAATTCTATGAAACTCAATATGGCAAACGCCCTGTTAGTTTCAAATCATTTTTCGCCATAAAAACAGACGCTGCCTGTTTACTGCTTTTCGAAAACGCGAAATACCCGCCAAAGCAATTTCATAATCATTTCGTATTTATCTTCAACCGATTTGCCGCAAATCATCAATATTCGATGTGTGCCGCCGTTCCGCCTCTGGTTTCAACAATCGCCGCTTTTCGCCATTCGGTTTTTTGAACCCGGTTTTAATTCATTCCACCAATTTCTGCATAAAAGGATGAAAAGCTTATTTTTGTTCTGTTAGTATTTTTTAGGTTTAAAAATTTTATAACCACAATTACAGAAAAACGATTTATGCAGATCGAAGGCAATATCCTGAAAATGAGAACCGAAAATGGTAATCCGGTGAATTATTTTTTACCGGTTGGAGAACAGGAACTGGCGATGAATGAATTGGTTGGAAAAGAAATTTCAATGATCTTCGATGGCCGCATCAATTGTATTGCTTGCGGAAAACAAACGAAACGTTCGTTCAATCAGGGATTTTGCTACAAGTGCTTACAAACAGCTCCCGAATCCAGCGAATCGATCATCAGGCCCGAACTTTCGAAAGCACATTTTGGAATTGCCCGCGATCTGGAATGGGCTGAAAAAAATGATTTAACGGAACATACTGTTTACCTGGCAGTTTCAACAGTGGTTAAAGTAGGTGTTACGCGTTGCAGTCAGGTTCCTACGCGCTGGATTGATCAAGGCGCAAATTATGCCGTTAAACTTGCCAAAACCCCAAACAGGCACATCGCCGGTGTAATCGAGGTTTTCCTTAAAAAACACTACACCGACCGCACCAGTTGGAAAGCCATGCTAACCCGGGTTGCACCTGAAAACATCGATATTTTGCAGGAAAAACAAAAAGTATTTGAATTATTGCCGAAAGGTCTGCAAAAATATTTCGATCCCGATGATGAAATTACGTACATTGAATACCCGCTACAGCGTTATCCGTTAAAAGTTATAAATACCGGATTCGACAAACAGCCGGCAATTCAGGGAGTTTTATCCGGAATTAAAGGCCAATACCTGATTTTTGAAGATGATAACGTATTAAATATTCGAAAATATAGCGGATATTATCTGAAATTAATTATCTGAAACTTAATGATTTTACTATGAAAAAACACATTCTTACATTTGTTGTACTGGGGATTTTGGGAACACAGGTAATGGCGCAGAGACCGCAGGAAAATAACAAGTTGGCGATTGAAAATAATCCGGAGCCATTTCTGTTTTCGCTGTCGACACTCACCCCCGGAGATCTTAAGTGGAGTTTGGATTACTCGGGAAGTTATGGCGAACAGGTGGAAACACCGCTGGGATTCGACGGAGTTAGCCAGCAGGTTGCCATTAAAGGATATTTGGGAAAACGCTTTACGTTGTACGCAAATACAGCACTTGGTTTTCCACAGGGTAACAGGGTGTTGAGTGCACAACAGGCTGAAGTTATCCGGAATTTTATTGGGGGAAAGCAGTATTCCGGACTGCGGATCGGCGCGGGGTTAGGAGCAAGAAGAGATTTTAGCAGTTCATTCTCGCTGTTAGGCCGGGGCACAGTGGAATACATTGCTTCCCGCTGGAAAGCCGGCGGAAATCTGCTCCTCGAAAAAGTTCTGGAAAAAGATCGCGATGCCGTCGATATAATTACCAGCGTTGGTTTTCAATACCGGTTAACAGGGAATGTTTACGGCGGGTTCGAAGCGATTGGCGAAGATTTGGAAGGGTTTTGGGATAAAGAAGAAGCTGAAGGCGGTGCAAAATTGATGGTTGGCCCGTCGTTAAATTTAACTCCAAATGAATCCAGGTTCTCTTTTTCGCTTTCGGGCGGACCGGTATTCCTGGCAACAGAGAATGAAGTTTCCAATCCAAATGCCATTCGCGAGCTGCCGTCAAATGCCGGATTGATGATTCGTGCTAAGATTATTTTCAAACTCATTTAAAAGAAGTTCAAAGGCATGAACAATTCACCGGGTCTGTTTTTGAAATGTTTTTTAATACAAAGCAAAGTGAGTTTAGTTGATATTTCTTTTGTTTTGATATGATAAAAATTCTTTAATTTGCCCACTGTTAATGGAAATTGACCAAATTCCTGATGAGCAAACAGGATAATATTTATTTAAATGGAAAATTTAGACTGGAAAAATATTGGATTCGGATATCACGACACCGATTATAATGTTCGATGCTATTTTAAAAATGGTCAGTGGGGAGATCTTGAAGTTAGTTCTTCAAATCAAATCAGTCTTCACATGTCGGCAACCGCTTTGCATTACGGGCAGGAAGCTTTTGAAGGATTAAAGGCTTTCAAGGGAAAAGACGGGCAGGTCAGGGTTTTTCGCCTGGAAGAAAATGCTAAAAGATTGCAAAGCTCCTGCGACAAAATTCTAATGCCTCAGCTACCGGCAGAAAAATTTAGCGAAGCAGTGAAGTTGGCTGTGAAAAAGAACATGCGTTTTGTACCCCCACACGGAAGCGGCGCGTCGCTGTACATCCGGCCACTTTTAATCGGAACAGGTCCGCAAATTGGCGTGAAGCCTGCCGAAGAGTACCTTTTTGTAGTATTTGTGATGCCTGTTGGACCATATTTCCCTGAAGGTTTTAAACCAACCGATTTGGTTATTATGCGGCAATATGATCGCGCCGCGCCGCTCGGAACCGGGAAATATAAAGTGGGCGGAAATTATGCGGCAAGTATGTACGAAGGCAAACTGGCAAAACAAAAAGGTTTTTCAGCGGTGCTTTACCTCGACAGCCGCGAGAAAAAATACATCGACGAATGTGGACCGGCCAATTTTTTCGGCATAAAAAACAACACGTATGTTACTCCATTATCGGAATCTATTCTGCCATCGATTACCAACAAGAGTTTAATGGTTTTGGCGGAAGAAATGGGCCTGAACGTAGAACGCCGGAAAGTATCCTACGAAGAACTGGCTGAATTCGAAGAAGTTGGCGCCTGCGGAACGGCTGCCGTAATTTCACCGATCAAAGGAATTTACGACGCTGATAACGATAAATGGTTTAAATACGGAGACAAACCCGGCGATTGGTCCACGAAGCTGTATCAGAAACTTCAGGCAATTCAGTATGGCGATGAAGAAGACAAATACGGCTGGATGAAAATAGTTTAACAGGAATTGTTTTAACCATATCGATAAAAAAAAAGAGCTCCGGAAAATTTCCGGAGCTTTTTGTTTCATGCTGTAACATCCGGCGGAGTAATCCGTCTAACTGCATGAAAAGCGCTCAGAAAAAGGCCGATGACAATAAGCGAATACAATAAGTCTGTTACACTCTTTTCCGATCGGTTATACCGGTTCGTTTTAAAGAGTATAAAGGATATTCAGAAAGCCGAGGATATTGTACAGGACAGCTATGAAAAATTATGGAAAAACGTGGATAATGTAAATTTCGAAAAAGTTAAATCATACCTGTTTACCACCGCCTACCATACGATGATCGACAGAATCCGGAAAGAAAAACGATCATCTTTCAGTGAAGATTTAAATCTGCAGGAACAAAGCCATGAAAACAATTATTCCGATTTAAACGAGGTGCTGAAAGAAGCCGTCGACCGGTTACCCGAAATCCAGCGGATGGTTTTGCTGTTACGCGATTACGAAGGGTATTCCTATCAGGAAATCGGGGAGCTGGCCAACCTGAGCGAATCGCAGGTGAAAGTTTACATTTACCGGGCGAGGGTGTTTTTGAAAAAATACATCGGAAAAATAGAGGTAGTAATTTAAAGGGGAGGACAAAAAATGAAGATTGACAGAAATAATTACGAAGGCTTTTTTATCGATTACCTGGAAGGTAACCTGGATGAATCGATGGTGAACGATTTTATCGAATTCATCCAAAAAAATCCGGATATGAAGGAAGAATTATCAATGTTTGATTCGGTTTTGCTGGAACCGGAGGAAATGGCTTTTGAAAAAAAAGATAGTTTGTACAAAGAAAAATACGACGTCGAAAAAGTATTTAATCATGCCGCCGTTGCAAAAGTTGAAGGGGATTTACCGGTAATGGAAGAACATGATTTTGAGGATTACCTTTCGCGCCATCCGGAAAAAGAAAAGGAGGTTGCACTGTTTGCCAAAATGAAACTTCGACCTGATAAAAATATTGTATTTCAGCATAAAAAAACGCTTTATCATTATTCTGCCGGGAGAACTATTCTGCTTTGGACAAGCCGCATTGCCGCTGTTTTAATTTTTGCGGCGGCTGTTTATATTTTTATTGATAGCCAAACGGAAAACCAGGTTTCGGAAAATCAACTGGCACGTGCAGAGAATTCTTCGGAAACGACGGAAAAGCCCGCTGAAAAATCACCGGTTCCTTCAGATAAAAATGCGATTGAAGATGAACCGCCTGAAGAGACGGAAGCAGCAAAAACAGAAGCAGCAACAGTGCAACAGCAAACGAATTCTGATGATAAGAAAGCTGTCAGGGTAAAACCTGAAACAATTTCAAAAGCAACCGCACCGCAGGTTTTGGCTGATAGGCGCATTCCAGCAGAACCGCCGGCAAAACTGCAATCGGTTGAAGCGTTAGTTACCGCTTCAAAACCGGAAACAGCACTGGCCGAAAAGAAAGTTGTTGTTCCCGAAAATAACCTTCCAAAGGCCGGGGAGGAAGTATTCCTGGCTGATGTTGTAAAAGAAAAAACCGGTCTCGATAAACTTTCATTCAGTAAAATAACCAAAGCCGGGCTGAACCTGGTTTCAAGCCTTTCGAAAGAAAAATTTACGTATGAAACCAATGAAAATGGCAAAGTCACCGAAGTAAATTTCGATACGCGGTTGCTGGCATTTTCAATTCCTACCAAAAATGAAGAAAACGGCGAATAACCGATAGCTTAAAAAGAACATAAAAAAGCCGTACATTTTTTTCACGAACGATTATTTTTAACCGCGCCTGTAACATTTCGTAAAACTTGTCCGTCACAGGTTCAGAACATAAAAAACAGAAAAAATGAAACTGGTATTTACTTTAATTTTATGCAGTGTTATAGCGGTAAACGCTTACGCACAACGAGATACCTCTGAGGTAAAGGTGCTGAAAAAGAATGTAGTAACTGTTGTGGAGGATGGGCAAAAAACCCACGTAAAAGTGGGCGAAAACAAAGGAGTGGAAGTAATTACCGATGAATGGGGCGACACCACTCACATCCGCATCGGACGGCGAACTTTCGACGTGGTTGAAGGCGAAAACAGCACTCACGTAAGTGTTGGCAAAGAACCGCGTGAAAAACACTGGAGCGGAAATTTTAATCCGCACTGGGCCGGACTGGAGTTTGGGCTGAACATGTTTCATGAAACCGATTATTCGCAGTATTTGGGAACTGAATATTTTCAATACGGTGATTTTTTCGACTTAAATCAGGGAAAATCCATTACGGTAAACCTGAATATTTTTGAATGGGCTTTCACCAACGAAGGCAATAATTTCGGCCTCGTTACCGGTGTTGGTTTCAGTTTCATGGATTTTACGTTCGACCAGCCACTAACAATCGATAAAAATTTCGACCTGAATATGATTGTGCCAAAAGCGCTGGATCCGGAAGGATTGAAAAAATCGAAACTGAATTTGACTTACCTCACGGTTCCTCTTATGCTCGAAGTAAAAACCCCGCTGCGCATGGGTGGATCGAGGTTATATCTGGCAGGTGGTGTGATTGGCGGACTTAACATCGGTTCGCACACGAAATTCAAATACAAAAACGATAAGGAAAAAGATAAAAGTAACTTTTACCTCAACACTTTTAAATACGATGTTACGGGCAGAATTGGTTTCGGCGACTTGTGTGTGTTCGTAAATTATACCATGACGCCGATGTTCGAAGAAGCACACGGACCCAAACTTTATCCGGTTACGTTCGGAATTTCATTCCCGAATATTTAAATCAACAAATGCTTCGGCAAAATATATTTCACTCATTTGAAAATTTCCCTGGTTTTTTAACCGGGGATTTTTTTAAAAACAAACGCGTCTGATTCTCTTTGACTTAAAAGGTTTATAAACCGAACTTTTTGCTGTACATATTGTTAAAGAAGTTTAAAAAAATGAAGATTTAACAGCTTTTAATATTTAAGCGAAAACATACTTGCTATTTCTGACGTTTTTCTGCTGGTTCTTATGAATTCATAAAAACCACAAACGTTCGTTTCAAGTGCGATCCTCCCCGCGCAGTTATTGCCGACCGAATAAATTTTAAATAAATTAAGATGAAACAGGTTGTATTAGTATTTATTGTATTGATGCTCGCAACAGTGGCCAGCGCCCAGCAATGGGAAACGGATTTTGAAGCGGCAAAAAAGAAGGCGGCAGAAGAAAACCGAAACATTCTGCTTGTATTTTCAGGTTCCGACTGGTGCATCCCCTGCATGAAACTGGAAAAAAACATTTGGAAATCGAAAGCTTTTATCGATGATTCCGATCAACATTTTGTGCTTTTACGCGCAGATTTTCCCAAGCACAAATCAAACGCACTTTCAAAAGAACAACAGGAACGAAATGATCGTTTGGCAGAAATCTATAACAAAAAAGGCCTATTCCCGCTGGTAGTTGTTCTCGACAAAAACGGGAAGGTCCTTGGTGAAACCGGTTATAAAAATGTAGAGCCTGATGAATACATTACCATGCTGCACAACCTCGAAAAATAGCGGGTTTTGAAATCCATACTGATATATTTGCTTTTTGTTCCGGTATACCTGCACGCTCAGGAGAAATTTACCCGCACAATGAAATTAATGGGTAGCCGGTTTGATATCACCATTGTGGCTCAGAACCAGCAGGAGGGGGATCAATATATTGATGCGGCAGTGAACGAAATCAGGCGTATTGAAAAAATGATTTCGTCGTGGGACACGCTTTCAGAGACGGCCGCCGTTATTAAAAATGCCGGCATCGGGCCGGTGAAGGTCGATAAAGAACTTTTTGATTTGATCTCGCGCTCGGTAAAAATATCAGAATTAACCAACGGAGCATTCGACATCAGTTATGCCTCTATGGATCGAATCTGGAAATTCGACGGATCGATGAAAAAGTTGCCCACTGACGAGGAAGTGGCCGCGTCGGTTACATTGGTTGGTTATCAAAACATCTTTCTTGATCCGCAGGCACAAACTATTTTTCTGACGAAACCGGGAATGCGCATTGGTTTTGGAGCGCTGGGTAAAGGTTATGCCGCCGACAAAGCTAAGCAACTGCTCATTTCAATGGGTGCACCTGCCGGAATTATTAATGCTTCAGGCGATCTCTCGGTTTGGGGAAAGCAACCCGACGGAACGCCGTGGATGGTCGGAATAACCAATCCGCTGAACAAAAACAAGGTGTTCTCGTGGTTTCCACTCGATAATAATGCTGTTGTTACTTCCGGCAATTATGAAAAATTTGTGGAATTCAACGGAAGAAAATATACTCATATCATCGATCCGCGGACAGGGTGGCCGGCCAGTGGTTTAACAAGCGTAAGTATTTTCGCCCAAAAAGCTGAACTGGCCGATGCACTTGCTACCGGCGTATTTGTGATGGGGCGCGAAACGGGCCTCGATTTTGTGAACCAACTCCCCGGCATCGAGTGCATTATCGTCGACGACCAGGGGAAAATATATACTTCTGAAAACATTCAGTTAAACACGGTAAAAAAATGAAAAAACTAATTCCGGGGCTTTTTGTACTTCTGTTATTTACATCCTGCGCAACTGTAAAAGAGTACGAAAAAGTTTATGTCAACGATGCGGATATGAAATTATCGGCAAATACCAACGAACGTTTTGAAACCAATTTTCAGGTGTACCGCGAAGGGGCGGCAGGCGCTAATGGCGGAAAAACCGGAGGCGGCTGCGGATGCAATTAATATTTTCCTATGAAAAGTCTGAGTTTACTTACCCTGATATTGTTTGCCGGTATTGCTGCTTCAGCACAGGACAAAGATTCAGCGAACGAGTACAAAAAGCGCGTGCTCGATAATACGGAAGTCGATTATTTGATGAGTATGTATCATCAGAACGGAGATCATTCAGCTGTTGGCGGCGGCATCGGAAGTGAAAAATTGTCTGATGCAACGCCCACCATTGTCGTCAGCGTTCCGTTAAACGATGATGATGTGCTCACGATCGATGCCGGCATTTCTGCGTATACATCGGCTTCGTCAAGTAACATCAACCCGTTTAACAGCAGCGGCGCTTCGCGTGGTGGCGGCGAAGATGACGACGATGAACGTGAACATGGTTTTTTTAGTCCCGGAATAACAAACTCACAACCCAAAGGAACTCCGTGGCTGGCATCATCGGGCGCCTCCCGCAGTGATGAGCTGATATCCACACATGTCGATTTCAGCCACAGCTCCAATTCCCGGAATTTTATCTGGGGAGCCAATTCGTCGGTTTCCAACGAATTCGATTATACTTCGTTTGGTTTTGGTGGCAATATTGCCGGCCTTTTTAATCAAAAAAATACCGAAATAAGCTTAAAAAGCAACATTTATCTCGACCAGTGGCGTCCGATTTACCCCACCGAATTGCACGAATATAACCTCTACGGGAATAATTTTTTATCCCGCGGATATTTTCAGGGCGTGAACGTACTTGATCAAAATGGAAGAATTTCCTCCGGTTATCATCCTGCTGACTTCACTGCAATCAGCCGCCGGGCGCGAAATTCCTATTCGGCATCGTTATTTCTTTCGCAGATTTTTAGCAAACGCCTCGATGGCGCATTATTTTTCGATTTGATAAAACAGGAGGGTTTGCTGTCTACACCTTACCACCGAATTTATTTTGCCGATAAACCAAATTATTACATTGGTCAGGCGAATTACATTCAGGATTATACCACACCTCAAAATCGCGGAGTTTACCAGTTGGCAGACGACATTGAGCGGCTGCCTTCCACACGCTTCAAAATACCGGTTGGAGTCCGGCTGAATTATTATGTTAATGAAACTTTTATAATGCGAACCTATTACCGGTATTATACGGATGACTGGGGTTTGAAAGCACATACTGCCAATTTTGAGTTGCCTGTCCGGTTCGGAGCGAAATTTTCGGTAACGCCATCATACCGGTTTTATACTCAAAACGCAGCGAAATATTACGCGCCTTATGAAACACATGTTTCTTCGGAACAATTTTACACCTCTGATCCCGATCTGGCAAAATTTACCAGTAACCAGTACAGCATGGCATCTGAATTACAACGATATTTTCAACGATTTTAAAATCAGCCGTTTCGGATTAAAAAATGCGAATTTGAAATTCAGCCACTATGAACGAAGCGACGGATTGAATGCAAATATTATTTCCATGGGGTTCAAGTTTATTTTTCAATAAAACCTGCTATTTTAGACGAAAATAAACCGGGTTTTTCAATGCAATTTTTGAACATTGTTCCGTTTGTCAGCTTTTTTATTCTCGCAACTCTTTTAACGGGGCGTATTTTTTACCTTCGAAAAAAAGGAATTAAAGTGACTTCTGACGGTGGCAGAACTTCTGCAAATACTCGATTTGTTTATCCGGTTTTTGGATTGATCTTTTTGCTTTGGCTTTTTGAAATCATCAAACCGGCAGTTCAAACAAATTTTTCAGTACTGCCGGATACGTTTACCGGAATCCTTTTTGAATTCTTTTTTCTGAAGGTTACCGGATTGATTTTCATCGCTGCTTCGCTGATTTTACTTTTTATTACACTGCTGCATTTTAAAACTTCATTACGCTTTGGCCTCAATGAAAACCATCCGGGAAAGCTGATTACTGCCGGCATTTTTTCTGTTTCCAGAAATCCTTTTTTCCTTTCGCTCGACCTTTATTTCATTGGAACAGCTTTTATATTGCCAAACTTGTTTTTCATCGGATTTGCAGTTTTGGCAACCATTAGCATCCATATTTTCATTCTGAAAGAAGAGCAATTTCTTTTGAATGTCTACAAAGAAGAATATCGGAAGTACCGGGAAAATGTCAGACGCTATATTTAGCTTACATCATTGAAAGGCATTTTCTATTCCTGCGGAAACCACACTTTCATTTTTCCAACCCCGCGGTTCGACCAGGCAAAATAAGGGATCATCCGGACAGGATAGCCGGATTTCCCGGATTTTACCTCGCCGGAAATTTGCGCTACGCCTTTTAATTCTTCCGGTTCTTTTTGCACTGAAAAGCGGGTTTCTTCGGGTATCACCATTTCGGCAATGTCTTTTACGTTGTCTGTTTCTTCCGCGCAATAAACAACCGGCCCACGCTCCAACGCAACTAGTCCACGGTTATCTTTTACTTGTTCATTGGTTACAAGTCTTCTGATGTTCATGGGAAGTTTCAGTTCAATGCGGTCGCCTTTTTCCCAGGAACGCTGCAATTTCAGGTAGCCGTTTTCCATGTTCATTTCAACCGGTTTTTCGTTGATTTTCACTGAAATTTCTCCTGTGTTTTTATCCGCGTAGGAATATAGATCCGATGGAACCGGGTGATTCTTAGCCCAACCCGGAATCCGGACTTTAACTGTAAAGTTTTTGGTTGTCCCCGGATTTACCCTGATGCTGATTTTGCCGTCCCACGGATACTCCGTTTCCTGAATAACGTCAACCGGATTTCCGTTTACCGAGAGCGTTGCATGATTGGCAACAAACAGGTTAACGTACAAATCAGTATTTTTGGTGGCGTAAACCAAGCCCGGAATGGATGGAATGAAACGGATTAAATTAGTGGGGCAGCAGGAGCAGTCGAACCACGATTTACGGGTGCAGGCGCCCTGGTTGAATTCGTATTTTCCGTCCGATTCGAGCGGGTTGGGATAAAAAAACTTTTTGCCATCGAGCGAAATTCCGGATATCAAACCATTGTACAACGTTCGTTCAATGACATCGAAATATTTGCCGTCGCCGGTGAGCAAAAACAACCGGTGGTTCCAGTATACATCGCCAATGGAGGCACAGGTTTCGTTGTAAGCAGTTAAATTCGGCAGCTCATAATTCTCTCCAAAAGCTTCGCCTTGATGTTGCGAACCAATTCCGCCGGTAATGTACATTTTCTTACCCACTACATTGTGCCAGAGCTTGTTTACTGCGTTCAGGTATTCAGAATCGTTGTAAATCGCTGCAATATCCGTCATTCCGGCGTACATATAAACGGCACGGACTGCATGGCCGACCGCCTCTTCCTGTTGTGTAACCGGCAGGTGATCCTGGCTGTACGGTCCTTCCAGTTTATGACCTGCTGCATTTCCACGCTGGTCGAGGAAAAATTTCGCCAGTTCCAGGTATTCTTTTTTGCCGGTGATGTTATATAATTTAATCAATCCGGTTTCCACAATCTGGTGCCCCGGCGGATTCTGCAATTTTCCGGGCCCAAAACTGTTAACCAGCAAATCGGCGTTTTTAAGCGCAATTTCCAAAAAGTTTCGTTTACCGGTAGCACGGTGGTGTGCTGCTGCAGCTTCAAATAAATGGCCGCTGTTATAAAGTTCATGGCCGCCGCTGTTTTGCCAGCGCCGGTTCGTTGGCGTCACCCAGCTGGCAGGCGGGTGCATCGGATCAATTGTATACCACGTGGTGAGATATCCGTCAGGTTCCTGGCCGATTTTTATAATGGCAATCATGGAATCAAGATACGCCTCCAGTTTGGGGTCGGGATTACTAATGAGCGAATAGGAAGCGCCTTCAATGATTTTGTACAAATCAGTATCGTCAAATGGCATTTTTCCGCAAACAGGTCCCTGCTTTTTCCCGCCGGCAATGAGGAAATTTTCCATTCGGCCTTCTTCGCTGCATTTATCAAAAGCAAACTGAATGGTAGTTTCCTGAATGGTTTTGATTTTTGGCAGCCAGAAATTATCAGTTAAAACCACATTCCGGATATCAGGCTGTTGAATGGGATAATTTTGGGCTTCCAACTTTTGATTCGTAAAAAATAAGAAAGCCAGCAAAAGCGTTATTTCGATTTTCAATTTCATCATCTTGTTATTTTAAGCTAAAATACAAATATTCAGGTTTAAAAGTTAAGTCTGCTCCGAAAAGTCTGAGTTCATTGATTTTCAACTTCTTTACCCCTGACCCCTAAAGGGGAACTTGCTGAAAATCAATGAACTCTTCAAAGTCCCCTTGAGGGGATTTAGGGGTTTTTGGCTTTTCGGAGTGGACTCAAAGTTAAAATCACTTTTACGAAAAGAACCAACAGGTAAGAACCGGTTTTTCGAAAAATCAAGGTGATATTTGTCCGGGCAATCATAAAAAGACCTTTTTGTCCTTTTATTTGAATTGATTATATTTGCCTGCTGAAGTTTTAGCAGGATTTACATGAAAAAAGCTGTATTTATTCTCGTTGCGATTGTATTTTTTTGGGCAGGATTCGTTAGTTCCATCAGTTTCATGGAAGCGTGGCTGAAGTTTCAGGCTCCGGGCGTTACGCTGCCAATTGGTTTGGGAATTGGCAAAAAAGTGTTCCATTCCCTAAACCACATGGAATGGATTTTCTTTCTTGTGGCTGTTATCGCTTTGTATTTTTCGGACCTGTTCAGAAAACGAACCTTCCTGGTGTTCTTCGCGGTTGTTATTTTCATACTGTTGGTGCAAACGTTTTTTCTCCTTCCGGCGTTAACAGAAAGGGCAAATCAGATTATTGACGGTAAAACTCCGGGAAAATCGCTGGTTCATGTTATCTTCGGAATCCTGGAAATCATCAAGGTAACAGTTCTTTTATGGACTGGTTTTTTGGGATTAAGAAAACCATAGCCGACCAAAGCCTGCAGGAAGCCTGGCTGCCACTGAAATTGAAAATGAATGTCTGGATATTTAAAAAGGATAATATTTTCACCATGATCCGCACAGAACGAATTTACGGTTTCGATAAAAGCACTGAAGGTTATAAAATTTTAAGATTGAAATGAAAAAGATAGGATTAATAGGTGGTTTGGGACCGGAGGCGACCATTGAATATTACAAAAGCATTATTGATTTGTTCAATGAAAAAAGTTCAACGTTAACTTACCCGGAAATCATTATATACAGCGTAAATATGTCGGAGTTCATCGGGTTGATGAAAAAACAGGAGCTGGAAAAGGCAACCGAACTGCTTTTGGATAAACTTAATTCGTTAATTGCTGCCGGCGCCGATTTTGGTGCAATAACCGCAAATACTCCGCACCAGTTGTTTAACCGCCTGATTTCCCGGAGTTCATTGCCATTGATTAGCATTGTAGATGCCACGTGCCGCAAAGCGCAGTCATTAAAACTGAAACGGCCGGGGCTTTTCGGAACCGGTTTTACGATGAAAGCCTCCTTTTACCAGGACGTTTTTAACCGGCATGGAATTGATGTTGTTGTGCCTCGGTCTGATGAAATAGAATTTATTAATCAGAAATTATTCGATGAAATCGAATTGGGTATTTTTAAAGACGAAACCCGTAAAATGTTGATTGAAATCATTCAAAAAATGATTCAGCGACAGAATATTGATTCAATTATTCTTGGGTGCACAGAGTTACCTCTGATTTTGCCTGATGAAAGTTATGCCGGAATCCCGATGCTCAATACAACTCAAATCCATGTAAAAGAAATTGTTGAGAAATGTTTGCAGGAAGATTAACATTAATTTTAAACAGAAACGAACGTGCTTAATCCCACCAGTTCGAAGAAGAAACAGCGAATTTACCGCCGCCGGTAAAAACAAGTGTTAAAGCGCCAAATAAATACAGGGCGGGTAGTTCAACTGCCCAGCCTCCTGAATTCCCCAGTGAAAACAACTGGCTGTAGTGTACCAGGAGCAACGCCGCAACCATGTTCAATACTATCAGCAAAGCTCCAATTCGGGTACGAAACCCAATGATGATAAGAAACGGACCTGCAATTTCACCCAAAAATACAGCATAAGCCAGGAATTCCGGCAATCCATGTTTCGCCATAGTTTCCCCGATGAAGCCAATTCCATTTAGTAACTTATTGAATCCGTGGAGGATTAACAGAAGTCCGAATGTAATTCGCAGGATGAGCAAACCCGCACTGTATTTTAACATGATGTTGATATTTCATTCATCAGGTTAAACATTTAAGTTCCGTGCGGGGTTCAAAAAAAGAAAGACCCACCGGTTCGCGTTTCACAAAAATTGACTCCTAATTTCCAGTGGATAACCGTTCAAAAAACAATAACAGTTGACCAAACCGCCTCTTCCGGTGCACGATTTACGGATATCCTGTTTCATTTGATTATTTTTGTCCAAAATTTGATCTATGAAACTTGTTTTTGCTACCAACAACAAACACAAAATTAAGGAGTTACAGGCCATTCTGGGAGATTCATTTGAATTGCTTAGCTTAAAAGATATCGGGTGTTTTGAGGAAATTCCGGAAGAACAACCAACGCTCGAAGGAAATGCCCGTCAGAAATCCATGTTTGTTCATGAACGGTATGGATATTCCTGTTTTGCCGATGACACCGGCCTCGAAATTGAAGCGCTGAACGGCCGCCCTGGAGTTTTTTCGGCGCGCTATGCCGGAGAAGAAAAAAGCGCTGAAGCGAACATGGATAAAGTTTTGCGCGAGATGGCCGGCGTTAACAATCGCAAAGCTCGTTTCAGAACAGTGATTTCGCTGATAATAAACGGAGAGGAAAAACAGTTTGACGGAATTGTGGAAGGGCAAATCATTCGTGAAAAAAAAGGTACTTCCGGATTTGGTTACGACCCGATTTTTTTGCCGGATGGGTACACGCGCACATTTGCTGAAATGGATTTGGACGAGAAAAACCAGATCAGCCACCGTGGAAGAGCTGTACAAAAACTGGCCGCTTATTTAAAAACAATAAAATAGTGTAAATTCTAAAATCAGCGGTTTTCATATTTTTAATGGTTACCGGCGCTTACCAGGCTTTGTCAATTGCGCTGTTTTATTTGATGGCGCTAATGTTTCTTTTTTTCGTAATTCATGAAGTAGATTTATGGAACCTGAAGAAATACGATTCAATGTCGAAAAATTAAGAATAACATTTTTTACTAAACTAAACGGCATTAAAATATGATTTCAGAATTGACGACATTACCGTTGATTTTTACCAACTGTTCTGAAGCATAAATGCAAAATAATAGTTATTCCTTTTTCGTTACTTTTATCCGGCTTAAGTTTGCCTGCTAATGCAAAAAAAAGCCTTTGAAGAAGGAGCTGAATTTATTAAGAAAAAATATATGCGCAAGTTTATTTTGCTGACTGCTGTTGTTTTGGTCGTTTTGCCGGTATTCGCCCAGCGTAAAAAAGGAAGTTGGCAGGACTATCTTTCTTTTGCTAATGCAACAAAAGTAGTGGTTTCGCCCACAAAAATTTATGGCGTAACCGAAGGAGGTTTGTTTTACTACGATTTACAGGATAACAGTGTTAACAAATTGTCTGCGATAAACGGGCTATCCGATTTCGGAATAAAAACCGTTGCATACAGCAATGAAAATAAAGTGCTGGTAGTGGCTTATAAAAACAGCAACATCGATTTGGTGTATGATAACAGCGTGGTTTCCCTTTCGGATATCAAGCGAAAACAGATTACAGGAGACAAGTCGATAAATAATATTCATGTTGAAAATAACGAAGCATACCTTGCCTGCGGTTTCGGTATTGTGGTACTAAATCTTAATAACCCGGAAATAAAAGACACTTATTATATCGGTGAAAACGGTTCACCAGTGGGTGTTAACGACGTAACGCTGTTTAACGGCTCCGTATATGCAGCCACAAATAACGGAATTCTTAAGGCATCAACAGCCTCGAACCTGTTGGATTATCGTAACTGGAGCAAAATCGTTGATATTGCACATGCCGATGGCAAGTTCAACTTCCTGGAAGTGCATGGCGGTAAGTTAATTGCCAACTACACCCCGGAAGAATGGTTTAACGACGCAATGTATGTGTTAAACGGCAATTCCTGGGAGCCTTACCTACCCGAAATCAGATTTGCGTATGACATTCAATCGAATGGTAATTTTCTGACCATTGCCAGTCGCAACAGTGTGAATATTATTAACGAAAATGATATCGAAGTTGGGAAAATAACCTCCTATCAATTCGGCGATACAAAAATTGGCACCATAAATCCCCGAAGTTCCGTAACGTCTGACGATGGAACAATATGGATTGCCGATTGGGTAAATTCTCTGGTAAAATTTACAGGCAGCGCTTTCGAAAAAATACAATTAAATGGCCCGATGGATAACAGCATGTTTTCACTTTATCAGTCGGGACCTGATTTATGGGTGGCACACGGGAACAAAAGAGGGTGGGAACCATTGCGTTTTCAACGTTTTAGCAATAATCAGTGGGAGTATTTTTCCAAAGAAAACCACCCTGAGCTCGACGGATTTTCTAACATCGTTTCAATTGCTGTTGATCCGTTTGATCCGGAACATTTTTTTGCAGCAAGCTGGGGCGGGGGATTGCTGGAATACAGAAACGGTGAATTTGTTGATCGGTACACGCACAAAAACAGTCCGCTGCAGACAGCGCTCCCGCCTGACAATGAGGAAAACTATATCAGGATTGGCGGTATGGATTTCGATTCCGAAGGAAATTTGTGGATTACAAATTCCGAAGTTTCAAAAAGCCTGTTAATGCTGACGCGGGATGGTGAATGGGAAACTTTTGAACTGCCTGCGGTGGCTAATTTATATCAAATAGGTCAGGTATTGGTTACGCAAAACGATGATAAGTGGATCGTTGTTCCGCGTGGCCACGATGCATATGTAGTCGGTAAAACCGGTGAAAGAAAGCAACAGTTGCCGGTAATTTCCTACTTCAACAATGGTACCCGCGAGGAATTTACCAGAATGAACGATATTTTTTCCATAGCAGAAGATAATGAAGGAGCGATTTGGTTAGGCACTTCCGCTGGTGTGGCTGTTTACAGCAATCCGTCGCTTATTTGGGATACCGATAATTTTTATGCGTACCAGCCAGGCGTGGATCTCAACGACGGCATGTATCATCCGTTGCTGAAAACCGAAACCGTTACTGCGATCGCTGTAGATGGGGGAAATCGCAAGTGGCTGGGCACAAAAAGTTCAGGCATTTATTTGGTGTCGGAAAGCGGTGAACAAGAGCTGCTGCATTTTACACACGAAAATAGTCCGCTGCTTTCCAACACCATTACATCGATAGCTGTCAACCAATTGTCCGGCGAGGTTTTTATCGGAACCGACGCGGGATTAATCTCGTACATGGGAGATGCCATCGGCGGTAAAGCAGCGTTCGAAAACGTTTATGTATATCCGAACCCGGTGCGTGAAACTTACGACGGCCCGGTAACGGTTGCCGGATTAATGGAAAATTCAGATGTGAAAATAACCGATATTGGCGGTAACCTTGTTTTTCAGACTACATCGCTGGGCGGACAAGCCGTCTGGAACGGTAAAAATTTAAATGGCAACCGCGTGCGCACCGGTGTTTACCTGGTTTTTTGCAACGATAAAACCGGCGAAGAAACCCATATTACAAAGCTACTGTTCATTCATTAGCCACACTTTTAAAGGCGTTAGTTCATGTTATCGGTAATAAAAGGAATCGTTTTGCATCATGTAAAATACGGCGAAAGCAGCGTTATCGCCACCATTTATACCCGTGAATTTGGGCGGCAGTCGTATATCGTTAGCGGAATACACAGCAAAAAATCGGAAAGCCGTGCCGGAATGCTCCAACCGCTTTTCCTGGTGGAACTGGTGGCTTACATGAAACAATCGCGCGACGTGCAGCGGATTAAGGAAATGAAAAATGTTCCGGCCTATCAAAATCTTCCTTTCGATGTGGTAAAATCGACACAAGCCATTTTTCTGGCCGAAATTCTGTACAAAACTTTAATGGAACAGGAAGGTTCCCCCGAAATGTTTGATTTTATTCAAAATGCGCTGTTGTATTTCGACTTAATGGAAAAGGGAAGCGCAAATTTTCATTTGTTTTTTTTGTTGCGGTTGAGCGCTTATCTGGGTTTTCTGCCCGATACCCGGCAAATTGGATACGAAGGCTGGTTCGATTTAAAAAAAGGGGCGATTGTGCCTTTTGAACCTTCGCACCCATTTTTTGCAAAAAAAGATGCAACTCCGTTTATTTCAGCATTGTCGAATGTAAAAATTCAGGAATTGCAGGGATTGAAAATTCCGTCTTCCATGCGCGAATACCTGCTGGCGAAACTAACGGAATATTATCATTTTCATTTTCAGAATTTGAGCGAAATAAAATCGCTTAAAATTTTGAAAGACGTATTCAGTTGATTTTTTACCCCCGAAATGCAATGGCTTCGTAAGTGAAAATTTCAGCGGTTTTCCATCCTTCCCAATCCAGGCCTGCCTTGTCGCGGGCGCAATGCCCGAGAAATTCTTCCAGACTCCAGCCGGTACGCAACGCTACCTGCGGCAAAAATGTTCCGGTATGTAATCCTTTCTTCAGATAAATACCATGCCTGCCGATTTCAATTTCATCGATCGACTGAATTTTTTTCAATGGCGAAAGCACCGAAATTTCGATTCGAATCTCCCGAATTTCCTCCGGTTGCAGACGTTCGAAGCGTTCGTCTTTGGCCGCCGAAAAAGCGCTCATTTGCACCACTTCGTTTAACGAATTTTTTCCGGCGAAATTTCCGATACACCCGCGCAAATCGTCCAGGACATAAACGCTTACGAATGCGCCAATTTGTTGGTTTAAAATACCATCGGTATCAGTTCCAAGGGTTTTTCCGCGTTTTCCGGTGGCAAGATATCGGTTAACAACTTCATGCGCTTTTAACAGCATCTCCTTTTTTTCTTCCTCCGAAATTTGAAATGGTTCGCCGGATTCGGTTGCAGAAATCGACCAGTAGCCCACCACCCGCGATTTATCGCCATAGAGTTGCGAGGTGCCGGAATTTTGATATTCAATTTTATGAAATTCAACATTTTCATTTTTTGTCAGGTGCAACAGTGTCAGAACAGATGTCCAGCCGCACATGGAAGTTGAAAGGTTTCTAATGTTTTTTTTCCTGTTTGAGCCGAGCGTCTGCAGCAGCTTTTCAGGTTGATTTGTGCACACTGCATCAGCTGTGAGCAAATCGATGTAACAGGCGTCTTCGAATTCCGGATAATGCGAGAAATCGGTGCTGATAACAAAAAGGTTTTCGCGGGTGAAAAATGGTTTTAGAATGGCGGCAATCAGCTTCGTTTCTTCCGGATTTGCGGTTCCCAGTATTACCGGAACCAATGAAAAACTGTTTCCTAATTTATACTGAAGAAAAGGTAGCTGAACTTCGAGACTATGTTCATGATGATGTGCTTCAGGTTTATTGTGAAATAATTCAGAAGATTCGGTTAACCGGGCAGTCAGTTCTTTGTCGACTTCCACTTCGCCAAGCGGTGTCAGGTAATTTCCATCAGTAAATACTGCCGCGCCTTCAAACTGGTAATGATGACTCGATGCCAATACAAAAACCCTTTTAAACCTGGTGTTGGCGCCAATTTGGTTGTAAGCCGAAGCAGCCACCGAACCACTGTAAATGTAACCGGCATGAGGTGCAATTATTGCCCGAAGGTAATTGTTCGGTTCCGGTTGTTGCAGGTTCTTAAAAAGCTGATTTAGCTGGTATTCCAACTCTTGTTTTGTTCCCGGATAAAATTGCCCGGCATAAGCAGGTTTCCTGTTCCTTTCCGATCGCTTCTTCTTAAATTTTGATTGTAAATCCTCCATTTTGAAAACATTTTTGTATGGAAATGAAAAGGTTGAAATAGCAATGGTTCAATTATTACCTGTTAAAATAGCGATTATTTTCCGGTTTTTTGTCTGCGCTTTTGAAAATATCAAACCTGCCTTCGGTTTGTCTGGCTGTATTTCTGATTGGCGTTACCGGCTATGTTGTACGCAGACAGCGTTGCTTAACAACTTTTCCTTCAATGCTTTTAATCCGGTGGCATTATCAACTGGTATTGATGGTTCATTTTCTTTTACGTAAAGTAGCGTAATTCGTTCTGTGGGGAAAGCATTGTATATAATTATTGCCGGGGATTTAAATTAATGGTAAATTGAATAAACTGAAGTGAAGTGCAAATTATTAACAAAAATTAATTCGAATGAAAAAATCAACCGTATTCTGGACTGTTTTACTTGGGGTGGCTGTTTTCGTTACCAGTTGCGCCGTACAAACAACTGAACCTGTTGAGAATCCGCCGGGCTTTCTGTGGGGATTGTTGCATGGGTTTATTTTGGTGTTTAGCTTTATCGCCAGTTTGTTCACCAACTTCGATATTTATGCCTTTCCTAATAACGGAGGGTGGTATGATTTCGGATTCCTGCTTGGCGTAATGTTTTTCTTTGGTGGCGGTGGCGCAGGATCGAGAACACGCAGAAGGTAGAAACGAAACCGGAGGTGAAGTTGCAAACAGTTGCCTGTGCAAAACTTAATATTAACCGGCAGATTAAATGAACCTGTTTTGATTATCTTAGCCGGATTAAAACACAATTGAAAAAGGTAAAGCAGTATGAGAAGAATATTCATCTTTGCGTTAATGGCCGGAATGGCTTTTACTGCATGTAAATCGAAAAAAGAGTTGACAACTTCGCCTTACACCACAGACCCCGCAGCTCAACCAAAAGTGTTTTCGGTACCCACTTCCGATACCCAGCAGGTAAAAAATGAAGCGCCGGAAACTGTAGCAACAGAAGAACAAAAACCAATTGCCACCCGCACAGAACAGGTGACTTTTACCTCGCAGGAAGATAAATCGAAAAACGATGTAAATTCCTACTTTGTAATCATTGGTTCTTTTAGCCAACTCGAAAACGCAAAAAATTATCGCGAAACGTTGATCAATCAGGGATTCACACCAATTATTCTTCACAGCGAAACCGGATATTACAGGGTATGTGTCGATTCGCACAAAGAAGAAATGGGCGCCCGGAACAGGATTGCCCAAATCAGGCAAAAGTATCCGCAATATTCCGATGTTTGGCTTTTAATTAAAGAATAAAGAAAAAACACATTATCGTTTTTACCAGCGCTGTGTCAGTAGATACAGCGCTTTTTGTTTGCCCGAAAATTCACGGTTGTTTGTTTTGTTTAAGATAAATTAAAACACTTTAACAGCATCACCAACTGCAAATGAACAATTTGTGCCAAATCGGTATTACATTTGTAATCAATTTTTAAAAGAAAATACATATCAGGCATATTCCGTAAAAAATGAATAAAGAGGAAAAGCAAAAATTGCTGGATCAGCGTTATTTGAAAATGGCAAACATCTGGGCGCAGAATTCATACTGCAAACGCCGGAAAGTGGGCGCACTAATCGTTAAAAACAAAATGATTATCTCCGACGGTTACAACGGTACTCCTTCAGGATTTGAAAATGTTTGCGAAGACGACAACAACGTTACCAAACCATACGTTTTGCATGCAGAGGCAAATGCCATCACAAAAGTTGCCAAATCAAACAACAGCAGCGACTCAGCAACATTGTATGTAACATCTTCGCCTTGTATGGAATGTGCCAAATTAATCATTCAAGCTGGAATTAAACGTGTGGTTTTTACCGAAAACTATAGAGTTGAAGATGGAATAAACCTCTTGAAAAGAGCGAGTATCATAGTAAAACAAGTTGAAATTGAAACATTGAAGGAAGAACGATAATGAATAGAAAAACAATAATAATTATCCCGTTGCTTATTGCCATTTCTGTTGCCTCCGGAATATTAATCGGCAACATGATGAACCACAACAGCCAGCCGATGTATAATCCGCTGGGATACAGCCAGCCAAACAAATTAACTACTATCCTCGATTTAATCGACAAAGGTTATGTAGACAGTGTAAATACAAACGACATCGTAGAAAAAACCATTCCGGAAATTCTGGAAAACCTTGATCCGCACACTACCTACATTCCAGCGAAATACATGCAGGAAGTACAGGAAGAAATGAAAGGAAAATTTTCAGGAATAGGGGTGCAGTTTTCCATTCAGGAAGATACAGTGCGCGTTGTGGAAGTTATTTCAGGAGGTCCGTCAAGCCAGGTGGGAATTTTACCGGGAGATCGTATTGTGCGGGTGAATGATTCGATCATTGCCGGAAATGATGTGAAAAATCAGACCGTGCTTGATTTGCTTCGCGGTGAAAGAAATTCAAAAGTTGAAATTGGAATCGTTCGGAGCGGCTACAACAGCGAACTGGAGTTCGAAATTACCCGCGGCGATATTCCCATTTTTAGCGTCGATGTTTCGTATATGATCGATCCTGAAACCGGTTTTATTAAAGTGAGCCGCTTTGCCGATAAAACTTATCAGGAATTTATGGAAGGAATGCAAACGCTCGAACATAAAGGGGCTAAAAAAGTGATTGTTGATTTGCGGCAAAACCCGGGAGGTTCGCTGTTGGCAGTGCTTCGAATGCTGGATGAATTTCTCGATAAAGGCGAGCCGCTGCTATATACCGAAGGCGAAAACCAGCCAAGAAAAACATATAATGCTTCAGGGAAAATTACCTGGGAAGACATGGATGTATATGTATTGATTGACGAATTTTCGGCATCGGCAAGTGAAATTTTTGCCGGCGCCATGCAGGACAACGACCGCGGCGTAATTATTGGCCGCCGTTCGTTTGGTAAAGGATTGGTTCAGGAGCAGATTCCATTGATGGACGGTTCTGCACTTCGCCTTACCGTTGCCCGTTTTTATACGCCCAGCGGCAGGTGCATTCAGAAATCATATGAAAATGGAAACGAAGAATATTACGATGATATGCACGAACGTTTTGCTCACAACGAGCAGTTGAATCCCGACAGTATTCATTTTGTTGATTCATTGAGATATACCACAAAAAGCGGGCGGGTTGTTTACGGTGGCGGAGGAATTATGCCCGATTTTTTTGTACCGGCTGATACCACCGGGAATTCAGATTATTTCGACCGTATTTACCGGAAAGGGCTGATTTACACCTTTGCATACTCTTATGCCGATGGAAATCGCGATAAGCTGTCGCAATTCGAAACGGCCGATGGAATAGATGCATACCTGGAAAAACAAAACATTCTCAACGAGTTTGTGCAGTATGCGGCAGAAAAAGGTATAGCGAAAGACGCAGAAGGATTGAAAATTTCGGGACATGTCATGAAAACACAGTTGAAAGCATACATCGCCCGGAATATCATAGGCGAAGAAGGATTTTATCCGATTATCAGTCAAATCGACAAGACATTACAAAGAGCAATCGAAATTTCGAGGCAAAACTATCTGGTTGAAAATGTTGGTTTTAACCAGGCGAAATCAACCGGCCCGAAACAGCAATAAGCTACATTTTCGCAATTCGCGATTTGTGAAAAACATAAAACGGGTTTGGGAAATTTTCCTGAACCCGTTTTTTGTATACCATTAGCAATATAAAAGGGAAATACGTGGAAGTTATTTTTTCTGAAGTTTCTGCATTGCTTTCGCATACCGTTTGCCAAGTATCCGGTAAGAGTCGGAATTAAAGTGAGTTTTATCGCCCCGGTCTTTTAATCCGTTTGATTTTACAAAAGCTGCATTTTTATCATTCTTCACCACTTTTTGGGTGCTTTGCATCACCACTTTGGCTGGTTGCGGTTTTAAATCCGGGTATTGTTCTTTGTTGGTTTTCATTTTAAACCGGCCAATTTCCCCGGCAACAAAAGGTACATCCGGATCACCCGCCAGTATTCTGATTCTGCTGATTAATTTTTTCAGCTCCTGCTCGTATTCCAGGCTGCTTTCCGGGTTTGAATCGCTTTCTCCCTGATGCCAGAGAATGCCTTTTAACGTACCCTTTTGAAGAGCTGTTTTCAGCCTTTTTTCCATGTCGTCCCACGGATATGACTTTGTTTGACTAAAATATGCACCGGGTTTCCACGCGCCGATTGGCGAGCCGCCAACCGCACATGGAATAAGGCCAATTACCGCGGCGGGATTTGCCCTGGCCATTTCAATACCGAATGTGCGGCCCAATCCAACGCCTGCCACACTTTTATCGAAATGTACAGGATCCTGCGCAGGCACCCAGCTGTTATTTTTGTCCAGTGTAAAAACCCGGGGGTGGATGACCGTATCCTGTGCTTCCACCTTTCCCCGGCCAGCCATGTTCGACTGGCCAATCAGCAGGTACAAATCGTATGGTTTATTTTGTGAAAATGCAGTCACTGAAATCAATAACAGGAAAAAAACGGACAGCTCTTTTATGTTCATCGTAATTTTAATTTGTGCCCAAAGTTATGAATTCAGAACAATTCGTCCGGGCAAAATGAACCGGCAAGCATCAAAATTATTTCGAAATTTCCAGCATTCGCTGAATCGGAATTTTTGCCTTTCCAATTACTTCCTGAGGTAATGTTATTTCCGGTTGTTCATGTTTCAGGCAAATGTACAACTTTTGCAAACTGTTCAATTTCATGTAGGAGCAGTCGTTGCAGGCGCAGGTTGCATCCATTGCAGGCGCAGGAATGAAAATTTTATCCGGGCAAACCTTTGCCATTTGATGAAAAATGCCGCTTTCGGTAGCTACAATGAATTTTTTTGCACTGCTGTTTTGCACGTAATTCAACAAAGAAGTTGTTGAACCGACATGTTTTGCCAGTAAAAGCACCGGTTTTTCGCATTCCGGGTGGGCGATAAATTCAGCATCGGGATGTTTATCCATCAGTTCAATTATTTTTTCCACCGAATACTGCTCGTGAACCATGCAGGCGCCGTCCCACAAAACCATATTCCGGCCGGTGATGCTGTTGATGTAATTGCCCAGATTTTTGTCGGGCCCGAAAATCAGCGGTTGGTTTTCCGGAAAACTTTCAACAATCTGCCGTGCGTTGGCCGATGTACATACCACATCCGACATGGTTTTTAATGCTGCAGTTGCATTTATATAGGTAATTACTTTATGATCCGGATACTTTGCTTTAAAGGCGGCAAATTCTTCTGCCGGCGCAGATTCGGCCAGCGAACAACTTGCATTTAAATCGGGTAAGATAACTTTTTTGGAAGGATTGATTATTTTGGCGGTTTCGGCCATAAAATGCACGCCAACGAAAACAATCATTTCAGCATCGGTTTTTGCGGCTGCCTGGGCAAGTCCCAAACTGTCGCCAACATAATCGGCAATGTCCTGCAATTCGCCTTCCACATAAAAATGGCTTAAAATAACCGCATTTTTTTCCTTTTTCAACCGTTTGATTTCTTCAACCAGTTGTAATTTCGGATCGATTGTTTCATCAATAAATCCTTTTTCTTCCAACATTCTTTCTACCTGTAACTGTTCCATATCTTCTATCTGAATATATGTTGTTTTTACCGTCGACAAAATTACTAAATCATTTTAAAAAAATACCTTTTAGTTTTATTATAAAAAAAAGGGCTGCCCAAACGAGCAACCCTAACCTTGTTGTAATAATTCAATTAATAACATCTACCTGCTTATTGTACACTTACGTGGCTGAAATAAATACCATTCATAAGTTCATCTGTTCCTTTATAGGAACCCTTTGTTCCAATTACCGTTAGTGTATCACCAACTTTAATGCCTTTGGCAGCTAACAAACCTTTTCTGTCATCACCGGTTGCACCATAACCCGAATAAACGCCATAAACGAGGATTTCACTCTCGCCATCGTTCAAATAAAGATTACCATAATCCGCATTAGTAATCGATGTAATTTCGCCGGTTATCATAAAGTATGTGCTGGCATCGTCAGGTTTAGCCAGCACCTCGGCAACAGTAGCCGTAGTTACAGGAATAACGCTCTCCAATACAGCTGAGCCTACTTGTGGGGTTCCTTTATATTCGGCACGTTTTCCAACAATTGTAATTATGTCACCTTCTTTTAGACCCTTTTGGCTAAAATCTTCAATGCCATAAACATACGTTTCACCCGAGAAATCCCGCAAGTATAAATTGCCATATGTAGTGTTGGAAATACTGGTAATAACACCTGTTAAACGATATTGTGTATCACCAACTGAAGCTGCAAGAAATTCTGCAATGGTTGCATCTACAATCGCTCCTGCTTGGCTGACAGTTGTTTGTGCACTATAGATTTTAGATCCATCAGTAGTGCGGAACGTTAGAGTAGTTCCACGATCTCCGCCGGTATTGGCTTCGGCTTTGAATTTCACAACAGTATTGGTTCCTGCTGACTGGATAGATGAAATTGACAGCCAGGACTCAGCATCATCAGGAATTTCTACCGACACGCCTTGTCCTTTGGAGGTAAGGTATGCAACCAATTCACCACCTTCCACAGGAAGCTCCGCATTTTGTAACGAATCAACTTTCACAAGCGATTTGTTGATATTGATAACGGTTACATTTACCAACTCTACAGTTCCATTGTAGGTTGTTTTTGGTCCCTGAACAGTTACTTCATCTCCTACTTCGAGCCCTAAACTTAAAAAGTTTTTCTCTGCACCCTTTGCGTCGAGAGTACCATATATATAAATAGAACCTGTTTCGTCCTCCAAATACCAGTTGCCGTAAGTTGTGCTGGTTATTGCAGTAACCACACCGGTTACCTGATAGGTCTTGCTGTCAGGTCCGGCAATTACCTCCGCTGCTGTGGCAGTTGCAATTGTTGGCAAACCCTGGATGATCTTTATTCGCTGAGTTGCGCCTCCGGATTGAATCAAAACCTCTGCTGCGCGACCATCCAAGGCAGATTCAGCCGAGAATGTAAGGGTTGATTCTCCGGCACTGCCAGAGGCTGGAGAGATAGTTAACCATTCAAGCGAATCTTTCTTGGTAAAAACTTTTTCTATTGTCCAGCTATCGTTAGCAGTTACAGTAATGGATGTAGAACCGCCATCCACAGGGATGGACACGTAAGATGACGATACCTGAATTTCATCAAGCAATGTCATTGTTTCTTCATCGGTACAACTTGTCATCAAGGCAAGTATTGCAATGAAAAATGGAAATATATTTTTTAAATTCATAATTGTCAATGCTTTTTAATTAGTTGAAAATATACTTGATTCCAATAGAAGCATACCATGTTTGACCCAGTGAATAGCTTGGCGTGAATGTTTTTGTATTACCACGGATGGAAGAGGGTGTAGAGAATGTAGCCACACCGTCAGCATCAACACCTTCGTATTTGAGGATACGGGCTTCGGAACCGATTTCCGGGTTCAGGTATTTAGCTACACCCCAACTGGAGTTGAACAGGTTCATCACGTTTTTGATATCAAAGCTAAGTTGCAGTTTGTGTTCGTTTTTACCTGTATTAAGAGCAAAATCATGTTTGTAGGCGAAATCTACGCGATGTACCCAGGGTGAGTAAACGCTATAGGCTTCTGCGTATTTGCCTTGTTGATTATTCAAATAATCATTGGAATGCACATAGTCCATAAAACGGGTTTTATCGTCTTCTGAAACAAAGCGAAACTCATTGTTTGCCACTTCATCGTCAGTTGGAACATAGATTGCATCGTAGTTATAACCATCGCTATTGATATCATTAACCGTCATAAATGAATAGTTAGCTCCACCGTGCCATCCTTCATAGATAACGCTATAGTGGTTGCCGCTTTTGTCGTGTGCAATAAACGATGCCAAAAGACGATCGGGTGTGGTGTATTGAGAATTGTGCAATTTAATGAAGTTAGGACCTTCTACTGTTGGAACGTATGTAAATGCAGATTCAGCATTGGATCCCGGCATACCTGTTACATCTTTGGCAACTGTGTGTGTATAGGCAGCCATCAAACTGATCCATTTTGCCGGTTGAGCATTGAAAGTAATGTTGCCTGACCAGCCATAACCACGATTAGTGTTTTCCAGCACAAAGGCCTTTGTGGCGGTACGATAACCGGCAGGATAAATCGGACGATTGTCAACACCGTTGAAACGGGCGAAACCACCTACATTTGGAATACTCCAGTCAGAAATAGAAACACCGTTGATTGTTTTATTGAAAATTCCTTCTACCGTTACAGAGAATGGGAAAGATGTTTTGAATGCGTAGTCAACAGCAAGTGACGATTTCAATACCTGCGGCATTTTGAAATTTGGATCTACAGCCGCAATAGCGGAAGGAACTGTTCCATCTTCGGGAGAAATAGTGGAAGGATAGCCCAATGAAATTAACTTATCATAAAGTGCCGCAATAGTAGCTTTTCCGTTGGCATCCGTTACAAGACCGCCGGCAAATTCATCCATCGTGAAACCTTTTTTTGCTGCGTTCGCTTCATTTATCTGTGCCTGATACTGCACCATTCCACCATTGGTAGGCATATTGGTGAAGAATACAAGCGGTAAATTACCCGAGAAAAGACCGGTACCTCCACGAACTTTCAGGCTCTTATCGCCAAATGTATCCCACACAAAACCTACGCGGGGAGAGAATATGATATTTGTTTCAGGCCATTTTCCTGTATCGATATTACGGCCGGCATAATCAATGTCATAGATAGCTTTGTTTGTTATCAGGTCAGAATTATTGAAGAAAAGTCCATCTATACGAAGTCCGTACGAAAGTTTGAAAATATCAGTAACGCTCCAGTCATCCTGCCCGTAAACTCCAATTTTGTTTGTTCTTATACGAGCTGCAGGATTGCTCTCTCCATCGTAACCGTAGGTTAAATTTACAATTTCAGGTGTTCCTCCGTTTAAGAAGTCGTCAAGGCTTGTGTAGCGATAGTAACCTGTACCGTTGCGCATATAAGAGTTGTCAGCCATCTTATACTCGAAAGCAACGCCGCCGATAATTTTATGATTGCCTAAATAATAGGTTACCTCATCTTTAATGTTCAATACATCATTGTGAACGCCATTGTTCCAGGTAAACAGCTCGTAACCTAAAGAAAGGTATGCCTGATCGTCTTTCAAAATGTCGATAAAAGGAAATTCATCAGAATTTGTACCGCGAACGTCGTCAAGTTTTGAGAACGTTGCCAGGAATTGGTTAGAGATGTTTTCCGATAAACGACTATTTAAGTCGAAAGAGAGTGAATTAACAAGGTTGTCCATCGAATACATCGAGTTGGCATATGACATTGAAGCCTGTGACATCCTTGCCTCAGACATACGGGTACCTCCGTCCATGGAAGATGCATTGGGAGATCTCCATGAAGAATTCTTGGTGTAGTTATAACGCAATGCTAAACGATGTTTGTCTGTGATATTCCAATCTATACGGGCAAGAAGTTTTTTGTTGCTTTCATCTGCAGGGAAATTTGTGTAAGATCCCGTTTCATATCCATATTCATTTCTTACAAAATCAGAAACTGTCTTAAGATCGTTTTCTGTAGTGCGGGAAATATAATTGTCCGGATCAGCAACACCATCCGTTGAAGCTCTCCACCGATTGACAATTGTTGGTGTTTTATCCATTTCAGCGTTTACGAAGAAGAACAATTTGTTTTCGATAATCGGTCCGCCTAAAGTGAAACCATATGTTGTATTACGATCTTTTTCACGTGCTCCTTGTATCTGCATTCCATTAACAGCATCTCCGCGCATGTTTTCATTTCTGTGATAGATGTAAGCGCTACCTTTGAAGGTATTTGTACCGGATTTTGTAATTGCATTTACGCCACCACCTATAAAGTTCGTCTGACGAACATCATATGGCGCGATTACAACCTGTAATTCTTCGATAGCTTCAATAGAAATTGGGTTGCCTCCACCGGGAAGAGCATCACTCAAACCGAAGTTATTGTTGAAATTAGCTCCATCCACCGTAAAGTTAGCCGTACGACCATCTGAACCGGCAAAGCTCATCCCGTTGCCACCATAAGGTGAAAGGCGGGTAATGTCTGTAATGCTGCGACTTACGGTAGGCAAATTTTCAATCTGGCTGTTTGTGATATTGGTCACTGCTCCGGTTTTCTCATTGGAGAATTTTGTGCGGGTTGCCGTAACAAGAACTTCATCTAACGATGTCGTTTCTTCTGAGAGTACAACATTCATTACATAGTTTTCACCTAAACTCAACGTAATGTTGTTTTGTGTGAAGGTACCATACCCAATGAAAGTAATTTTCACGGTGTAAGGTCCGCCTACACGCATACCGTTTAGGTTGAACCGTCCCTCCTTGTTGGTTACGGTACCGTAAGTTGTTCCTGAAGGAGTGTGTGTGGCAATCACCGTTGCACCCACCACCGGTCCTTCAGCATCCGTAACACTTCCACTCATACTGGATGTGGTTACCTGTGCCTGAATAATAGCAGCTGATGTAATAATGAGCGCTACTATTAAAAAACTAATTTTTTTAATCATAAAAAATCGGATTTGAATTAAATTTAAAAATGAAATGAATAGTATGTTTTATAATAATTCGAGTCTTTTTAACAGCTTGTTTTGCAATAGATTTTAAGCTGTTATCCCACAATGTCATGTATAAAATCCGGTGAAGCAATGATGGTTTTAAATACCAGGGGCAACTGAAATGAATTACTGAATTCTGTTTATTGATGCTTGTTTTCATTAACCCGCTTTTCAATTCTTGTCGAATGGTTTTTGTTGAATTTGAATTGCACCGGCAAAGGAAACCCTTTTAAATAATTTTAACATTAATTAGAAGTTAATTTTGATTTACCAAAATGCTTCTTTTGCCTCACTTTCTGCCAATATTCTCGGCTCTTCATAAAAGTTGAAACGAGCCGCAAGTTCAGATTTATTCATTTTTCTGACAAAATTTGAAAAGTATAGTTATTAAATATTTTTATGGAGTTTTCAACAAGTATTGAATAGGATATGAACAATAAATAAACACTTTATTAAATATTCAATGCGCGCGAAAATCCTGAAAAAAACGAACTTCAAAATATCAAATCACAGAAAAATTTTCATGCAAAAGGATTTAATATCACCCTGAAATTGATTAAAAGAGAATTTTTTAATACCGGAGCAAATTAAAACAGAAGATTTTATTCTCTGATTATCAATAGTTTATTCTGATAAGCAATTATTTTTTAAAAAAATATACTACTATGTGTTGCATGGTACTTAAAAAATTATATATATTTGTAATGCAAATAACAGGGTATATAAAAGTAGTTTTTTAAAAAAAGTTCTATACAAAGTGTAACGATTTCGAAAAACAGTCGTCATACTACCGAAAACAAAAAAGCATCGAAGGTACATCTTCGGGAAAACAGAAACAAAACAAACAGCGAACAACAAGAAACAGAAAACAAAAAAACAGAAAGCCATGAAAACAAAAAACAATGTTCAGAAAGCAGTATTGAGAACAGCAGCAGTAGTTATGAGTTTGGTTCTTATCAGTTTTACGGTCAATGCACAGGAGTTCTGGAAAAAATTATTAACCAGCAGCAGTTTTAACGAAATTGCCCTTGCCATGGTGGAAACGTCGAAAGGTACAAAACCAGTGGCTGTCCCCGCTGAAAATGGAACTTACCTGTACGAAATGGCTTATGAGCCGGAAATGGAACTTGAAAACTGGATGGTGAATGAAAGCCATTTCGCAGTATCGGGAACAGAAATGATGGATTTTGCCATTGAAAATGAAAAGCCGTTGCAATTGGAAAGCTGGATGCTGAATGAAGGTGCTTTTACAACCAGTCAGGAAGGCGACAACGCATTGAGCCTGGAAAACTGGATGATATCAAGCGAATACTGGAACATGTAAAACCATGAAAAAACCCCCAGGCAAAATCAGGGAAGAAACGGGAAATAATAACAAATTTGAATAAGTTAAAATGAAACTGGAGAATACAAAAGCACAGATGAGGAAAGGAGTACTGGAATATTGTATCCTTTTGGTGCTGGACGGAAAGCCTCTTTATGCAAGCGATATTATTCAGGCATTGAAAGAAGCAAAAATGATAGTGGTGGAAGGAACGCTTTACCCGCTGCTTACCCGCCTGAAAAACTCGGGGTTGCTTGCTTACCGCTGGGAAGAGTCGACTCAGGGACCACCAAGAAAATACTATGAATTAACTGCAGTTGGGAAAAAATTTCTCGTGGAACTGGAAGGTTCATGGTCGGAACTGGTTGATGCAGTTGAAAAAATACGTTCCGCAAGAGCTTGAAAAACTTAAATGAAACCGATTGAAATTCAAACAAAAAAGCAATGAAAAAAACATTCACAATAAATATTAGCGGCACAATTTTTCATATTGAAGAAGATGCTTACGAAGTTCTCCAGAGTTATCTGATAAAGCTAAAAAACCATTTTGGTGTTGATGAGGAGGGAAAAGAGATACTGGCCGATATCGAGGCCCGGATTGCGGAAATCTTTAATGAAAAATCGTCGGAAGAACAAAATGTGGTTACTCTTGAATGGGTAAATCAGGTTATCGAAAGGATGGGGACACCCGAAGATTTTGCCGAAGAACAGGGTGAAGAAGAAGAAGAAGATGTTTACGTTAGCGAAACAAAGCGCAAACGCCGGTTGTACCGCGATCCCGATCACCGGGTTCTTGGCGGCGTTTGCGGCGGACTTGGCGCCTATTTCACGATGGATCCGGTAATTCTGAGGATTATTTTTGTTGTGCTTTTTTTCCTCACCAGCGGCGCTGCATTACTTGCCTATCTAATTCTCTGGATTGCGGTCCCGAAAGCCAGCACAACCGCTCAGCGGCTTGAAATGCGCGGACAGGAAGCTACGGTAAAAAACATCGAAAAATCAATCCGCGAAGAGGTAATCGAAGTAAAAGAAAGCTACCGAAAGTTCAAACAATCTGAAACTTACGCAAAAGGAAGACGCTCAATGAAAGGGGCGGGCGACATCACCTACAACGTTTTCAAACTGCTGTTGAAAATTGTGGTTGTAATAATTGGAGTGCTGCTTATCATCTCCGGTTTTTTAGGCATTCTCGGAATGATTTCATCCCTGGTTATCGGGCATTCATTTGTAGAAGGGTGGCCAATGGTATGGGGGCCTGATATTCAGTTTCCATCCTTTTTAAATCATTTTGTGGAGCCCGGAACCGTAACTTTCGGATTGATTGCAGTTGGCCTGCTCGCGGGAATCCCGATGCTTGCCATGATTTATATCGGAACAAAACTGGTATTCCGTTACAAATCGAACAACACAGCCGTGGGTTTGTCAATGGTTGGATTATGGCTGGTTGCACTGGTTGCACTTGTCATCGTTTCCGCAGGCCAGGTAGGCAACTTTAAAAACCGTTCGACAATTTCCAGCAGTACAGGAATTTCGTGCGACTCGTGTCAAACGCTGTACCTTCAGTTGGCAGAAGATAAATATCAGGATTTTGCCAACTTCGATTTCGATATGGAAGGTTTTAAAGTGGCGGTAGTTAACGGCGAAGATGTGCTGCTGGGTAAACCGAAACTGGATGTCGAAAAATCAAGCACCGATAATTTCGTGGTAACGGTAAGAAAAGCTTCCCGCGGACGTACCCGCGAAGCAGCAAAAGAATATACCGACGAAATCCACTATAATTATCAGCAGTCTGATTCGACCCTGTTTTTCGATCCTTATTTTTATTTGAGCGAAAACGAAAAGTGGCGCGATCAGGAAGTTTATATCACCATAAAAGTACCGGAAGGGAAAGCGGTTTACCTGGGCAACGATTTGGTGAGAATAATCCACGATATTGAAAATGTTTCCAATACCTGGGATGGCGATATGGTAGGAAAATACTGGGTAATGGAACCTGAAGGATTAACCATGAGAGATACAATTTCTGAAGAACCTTCTGAAAAACCTTCAGAAGAAGTTCCGGAATAATTAAACAGCAACAGAAAGATTTTCCCGCTGCAATATCGGCGGGATTTCTTTTCTTAAAAAAACAGAAACATAAACGCGATGAAAAAATCTGCAATTTTAATCGTCTTTGGTTTGATGTCGATACTCTTTGCCGGCGCGCAAAGTAAATCCGATAAGTTGTACGAAACCTTGTCGAACGAAGATGGCGTGCTGAATTTGTCCTTTTCCAAAAACATGGAAAATATCGTAAACCTTGATTTGGGCGACGACGAAAACGAACAAAATGTTACCGGCGATTTGTACCGGGTCCGGTTTATGTCGTACAATCCCAAAAAAGGCAGATTTTCCGGTGCTGAGTTTCAGAAAAAGGCAGTGTCAATGCTGCCGTCGAAATATAAAAAATATCACGATCCGGAAGGAGAGGATCCGAACACCGAAATCTGGCTTTTGGGTGGTAAACAGAAATTTAAAGAATGCCACCTGTTTGTAAAAAACGAAGAAGATGACCAGATGTGTTTTGTTGTTTCTTTCTATGGCGATTTTACAGTAAACGATCTGGACGGACTGAAAAAATCGGGGGAAGAAGTGTACGGGAACTAAAAACCGTTGTTTCGGATTTTTGCCGGCAACCTGCAAACTTCAACAACGAATAAATTTTGCACGTGTTCCATTGCCCCGGATGTACTGCACCCCATTCTGAACAGCCTCATTTTTCATTCGGCTTGAACATCAGCCAGATAATTTTAGGTTTCAAAACAAGACATTTTTTTTTACCTTTAATGAAATTCTAAAGCAATTCAAAATGAGAATGTTGATTGGTTTTATGTTTGCCTCATTAATTCTACTCGCCATGAATTCAAGTGCATTTGAACAAGATACAATTAATACTTCCGATGGTAATTTGGTGATTACTTTCGTCGGCCACGGAACGTTGATGATGGAATATGATGGTAAGGTTATTCACATCGATCCGGTTGGACAATACGCTGATTATTCGAAAATGCCCAAAGCTGATATCATCCTTGTTACGCATGCACATGGCGATCATCTTGACATAAATGCGATTGAAACTTTAAAAACTCCGTCGACCAAAGTTATTCTTGCGCCGGTTTGTGCAGAAAAATACAAGAACGGCATTATCCTGAAAAACGGCGATTCCAAAACGGTGGATGGATTGCAGATTAAAGCTGTTCCTGCGTACAACATCAAGCACATGCGGAGTCCGGGAAACCCGTATCATCCGAAAGGCGAAGGGAACGGATATGTGATCCGGTTTGCCGATAAAAGCGTGTACGTGGCGGGCGACACTGAAAATATACCTGAAATGGCATCGTTAAAAAATATCGACATAGCGTTCCTCCCCATGAACCTGCCCTATACCATGACCCCCGAAATGGTTGCGGATGCTGTGCAGAAATTTCATCCTGATATTCTTTATCCTTACCACTTTGGAAATACAGACACAGGAAAACTTACCGCTCTTTTAAAAAACAGCGACACCGAAGTGAGAATCAGAAAAATGGAGTAGCAATTTTCGGTTTTGGGAAAAATTAAACATGCTGTAAGCACAAAAATAATAGCACAAACACATGATAGCGAAATGGTTCCCTTTTTTTTCGATAGTCGTTCTGGTTTTAATTTCATGCCAAAGCCAGAATTTGGTTACCGGCACATCTTCAGAAAAAAATCAGGATAAAAGCGAAATAACCGTTGGCGAATTAAAACGGGCTTTAAAAAATGATGATATTCAATATTTAATTGATGTGCGTGAGCCGGACGAACATAACGAAGGTTCCATTCCGGGAGCAATTCTTATTCCCCGGGGCGAGATCGATACTGAAATTAAAGACGATAAATTTTGGGATAAGGCAGAAATGGATGCGCCAAAAAAATCATCGCCGATCGTATTATTTTGCCGCAGCGGATACCGATCGAAACTGGCTCTGAAAACCCTGAAAAATATGGGGTATAAAAACGTAAAATTTTTGAGTGGCGGCTGGCTGGCGTGGTCGGAAAAAAATTAAACCGGGAACTTTATGACCAAAAAAAAGAAGCCAACCTTTTTGGGAAGCTTCTCTTTTTCATTCGTTAAAATTATTTTACAGTCGCTTTTTTAATTGCTGAAGGGTTGATTTGAAGCGATTTCATTACTGCATTTAAATCACTGATATCTACCGATTTGTTGTTTTTGGCAAAATCTGCCGGGAGAACAGCAATGCGAAAAACCTGATTGTCAGTTTCAGCAGGTAGAAGTTCATCTACGGTAAATTCAAGGAAAACCTGAACATCAGCAGCAGTATAATCAAAATTGTATTGAATTACACCGCCTTTCGAATCGGGAGTTTCTTCAACAACAACCGTTTGTGGTAAAAGCCGCCAAATATCCGTTTCATTATCTGTTTGGTCCCACAAAATATAAACCAGCACCACATCGGTGTCATAAATTTCGAAATCGTCTGGAAACTCGTAAAAAAGCATGTAATCGTTGTCTGCGGTAAAATCTCCTTCAATTTCAAAAATAGTTCCCAACAAATTGGTGCCGTCTTCCCCCGGTGGCCCCTCTGGTCCTGGCGGTCCTACCGGCCCTTCGCAGGCTGTAAGCACAGCCATTGCAAATAGAAATAATATGCCTGAAATTTTTTTCATGATATGAGTTTTTATAAGTGAAATTTGTGAAAAAATGTTAAACAAGATTAATGCCAGATCAAATGTTTTTTCCTGATTTATTTGCTTTTTTATCTGCTTCCTCCATTGTTAATTTTAACGGTTCAATTTCATCGCCCCAGTAAATTGTTCGGTGCGGGAACGGAATTTCAATATTGTGTTTATCGAACAATTCTTTCAAACGTTTCCGGTACTCGCGGCCCACTGTCCACTGCTGAATGGGTTTGGTTTTTATCCTGCCTTTTACAATCAGGGCGCTGTCGCCAAAGCTATCCAGCCCGTAAATTTCCATTGGTTCCAGAATTTTGTTTTTGTAATCTTCCTCTTTCATCATTTCATCGGCCACCTGCTTCATCAGTTTCATCACCTTATTCAGGTCTTCTTTGTAAGCTACGCCAATATCAAAAACCATAGCCGACCATTCTTTGGTCATGTTCGAAATGGAGTTAATCTTTCCGTTTTGGAAAATATGCACCGTACCGGAAAGGTCGCGCAACGTGATTGTACGGAGTTCTATTTTTTCCACCAATCCGCCGGTTCCGTTAATAATGGCCACATCTCCTGTTCGTATCTGATTTTCGAGAAGAATAAAAAAACCGGTGATAAAATCGCGGACCAGTTCCTGGGCGCCAAAACCAACTGCCAGACCGATAATTCCGGCGCCGGCAAGCAACGGCCCGATGTCGATGTTGATTTTCTTCAGGAATATCATAATAAAAACAACCCAGAGCACAATGGCAAAGATTGTTTTCAGGATACTCATCAATGTATTCAGCCTTTTTTCAACCTCGAGGTCAGGTTCGTCGTGTCGGCGCTCGGTGCGTTTCACCATTACTTTTCTGAGCTTTTCAATCAGGTAAAAACTCAAACGCAACGCTACAACAAAAACGATAATTAAGATAATTATCGCTGGCAGTTCGGTTACTAACCAATTTGTTAACTGTTCAGCAAATGTGGTCCAAAATTCGCCGGAAAAAACTTCTTTCATGTTGTTTTTGTTTGTGTTGGACTTTTGTTTTATTTGATAACAATGGGAAAATAGATTTTGTTAATTTTTTTTCGAAGAATCAGCGGGATATGGAAAACAAGTTTTCTTTTTCAATGCCGAATAAATGGCTTACAATTAACTTATTTTGAAAATGAAAATGTGCGGGTGTTTACCGGGGCAGTTAGCCGGTGCAATCATTCAGATCATTGGCTCATCGGGTGGATTTTTATAAGGCGATTCAAGTTTACGACCACCGTATGCAAATCGTTTCGACATAAAGTTCAAGATTTCATTGGCAGTGCTTTCAATCGGTTTGTTGGTAACATTTAATACCGTAAATCCTCCTTTATCGAATATGAACATCGCATTTCTGATTTCTTCTTTTACCGAACGTTCATCGATGTACAATTCATTTTGATAATTGTTCCAGTTTTGCAGTCGTTTTTTGCGATGCGTTATCAGCTGGTTTACGCCGATGTGCAATCCGAAAACACGCTGCGGGTCTACTTCGAACAATTCTTTGGGCGGTTGAATTCCTTTTACCAGCGGAACATTGGCTACTTTCCAGCCGTACATCGCCAGATAAACACTCAGCGGTGTTTTGCCGGCCCGGGAAACACCCGTAAGAATAATTTCGGCGTTTTTCAGGCGTTCCGGGCTCATTCCATCATCCTGCGACAGCGTAAATTCAATCGATTCGATTCGCTCAAAATACTGCTGATTAATTTCGCGGTACAACCCAGGATGTTTAAGCGGCTCCACATCCAGCACCTGATCGAGATAATTCGCCATTTCTCCCATAAAATCAACTTTCCTGACGCCAAATTCATCACACAATTCGTTGATCATTTTCCGAAGTTCAGGATTTACCATGGTATGGGTAATCAAACCGCCGTCGGTTTTTGCCTGCATCACCACATCAAAAATTTCATCTTCCGTTGAAACCTGCGGGACGATAATAACCGGGATTCCATTATCGGGATATTGGATTAAGAGCGATTGTACCATGTTGTTGCCGGCCAAACCTCGTCCTCCGGAAACGACATAAATTGGAGGAGGATTATTTTTTCGTCGGTCGTCCATACGCAGCTTTTCTTTTAAAACAAAAAAAGAAGCGCTCCGGTTTCAGCAGGTGTGATTTTTCAATGGTTATGGCTTTGGGGTCGCAGCTTCATTTTGAAACGCGAATTCATTTCAACGTTGTCCCTGCCAAACCAGTCGGAATGGTATTGATTTTTCAGGTAAAGCGGAGTTTGATCGAGATAGAAATCGCTGGCCGGAATTCCGCTGGTTCCTGTCGGAATAACGGTTTTTGATTGATTCCAGTCATTTAAATCGAAAATGTGCCGGTGCGATGCCCCGTGATTTGTTTTGTACAAATTGTTGTAAGAATAGGAATATGGACAAACCGTGTGGAAGCTTCCCGGAACTCCGAACGGGCCCCGGTTTAAATGAAAAGTTTTATCGAGAATATTCACCACCCCGAGCGGATGGGCCAGCGTAAATGTGTGCATTTTTTCCCAGTTCCATGCCGCCGGATCGTCGCCGGATTGTGCATTTAAATCATCTACGGTTTCCCGGAATGATTGTACAACAACGTCGGTATAAGTTTCTTTTTCCGTGGTTTTTTTATTGTCAATCCAGCCCGAATTCTTTTCCGGTAAGATGTTCATCATCAGGTTTTCAAGTAAAATCCGCTCGCCCATCAACGATTTAAAAGCTTCGGGGGAAAGTTCATCCCGCACCAAATTTTCACAAACTTTACGGTACAAAACTTCAAAAACTGAAGCTGCCTGACTTTCGCGCGTTAACTCAAAATTCCAGTCCTGCAACATTCGAAGTGCAACCTTTTCATTTTTATTCCAGTTGTTTTCGTTTTCCAGCGAAGCCAGAAAAACGGGCACAAACTTTTCTGCTTTTTTCGATTTCACATCGGCCTGCATTTTCCTGAAGCTTTCTATGTCGTGCTTTTCAGCTTTTTCCAGCATTTCCCGTATGCGATTGATTCGGTCGGGAACCGCAAACCAGTGGCTGATGTAATATGGGTAATCGTCCGGTGCAGTTTTGTTGTTGGCGGAAGAAACGTACCCGCGTTCCGGGTTAAATTCATAGGGCAATTCTTCAAACGGCACCAGTCCGGTCCAGTCGTAAAGTGATGTGTCGCCCGGGTAAACATCAATTCCGTTTCCTTTGCGGATTGGAATTCCGGCGCTGGTTTGCAATCCGATATTTCCGGCCACATCGGCATAAACGATATTCTGGCTCACCGATACAAATGTTTTTACGGCATTTCGAAAATCGGACCAGTTTTTGGCGCGGTTCAGCAAATAAACGGTGCGGATTTCGTTGCTCATTTCATTGCCCAGCCAATGGATGGAAAGCGGCGTTTCGGTGCTGTTTTTGAAACGGTTTACTATGGGTCCGCGGTGCGTAAACCGCAATGTTTCGTGCAGTTCATCACCTTCTTTGGTTTTGATGATTTCGTTTTGAATCCGGAGATTTTGCCATTTCCCGTCAAGCAGGTATTTCGTAGAATCTTCATTGAATGTTTCGGCATAAAAATCGAGGTCATCCACCGACACATTGGTCATTCCCCACGCGATGGAATCGTTATGTCCGGCAACGATGAATGGTTGTCCGGGTAAAATCAGCCCCGTAACATTCAGTTTTCCGCTGATAACCTGGTGCATCTGATACCAGATTCCCGGTGCGAATAACCCGAGGTGCATGTCATTTGCCAGCAGCGGTTTTCCGGTTTTGCTTTTTTTACCCGAAACCGCCCAGTTGTTGCTGCCGTTAAAAACCACAACGCCAAGTTTTTCGAGTTCGTTTCCGGCAGATAAAAACGTTTCGCCAACGTTTGCATTTTTTAATTCGAATTGCGGGAAAACAGCAGTTTCATGATTTTTCATTTTCGGGATTAGTTCCTGAATGAGACTATCACCAACTTCTTTTTTCAACCGGTTTAAAAGCAGTTCGGTACCCCAGCCGGAGCTTAAATCCCATGCCATGTATCCAATCAGGTTGATGGAATGTACCGGTTTCCAGGGTTCCGGTTTATAATTCAAAATTTTAAATTCAGGTGGAAGCGGATAATTTTCAACATAGAAATTTATGCCTTCCGCAAAAGCTTCCAGCGATGAAACAATTTCGGGCCGGGCGCCGTTCAGTATTTTTTCTGATTTTTCCTGAATCCGCAGTGCCCGCATCAGCAAATCGGTTTCCAACTGGTCTTTTCCGAGAATTTCGGAAAGGCGGCCCTGCGTTACACGCCGCAGCAAATCCATTTGCCACAACCGATCCTGTGCCATGGCAAATCCTACGGCACGATACAAATCTTCTTCATTTTCGGCATAAATATGCGGAATGGCAAACGAATCCCGGTATACGGTGACATCATTCGATAACCCTTCGAGTTCAACGTTCTTGTTGTAATTAGGTAAAGCGGCTCTTTTAAAGCGGTTTAGAAGAAACAGCCCCGTAAGCAGGAGAACGGCCACCAGGATTAACAATCCCAAAAGAATCCGTTTAAAGATTTTCATCAGGTAAGTTTTTAAGGTTTGAAATTCAGTCCGATAAAAAAGATGATGAATATGATGAATTCATTTTCCAATCTTCCTATATTTAACTTTCATAAAACTACAAATCAAAAATTGAAAAAGATGAAAAAACTGGCATTACTTTTTTTCCTTGGCATTTATGCTGCTGCCGCGTTTGCGCAGGAAGCCGACAAAATTACCGGTATTTGGTGGAACGATGAAAAAACAACCAAAATTGAGGTAGAAAAGAAAGATGGCAAATATATCGGAACGATCGTTTACATGATTCCTGAAAAATATGAAAACGGTCAACCACCCAAAGACGATGAAAATCCCGACCCGAAGTTGCGCGACCGATCGGTTGTGGGTTTGCAGATACTAAGCGGTTTTGTTTACAATGCAGAAGATAAAGAGTGGCAGGATGGCAGAATCTATGATCCGAAATCAGGAAAAACATACGACTGTTATGCCTGGCTCGAAAACGACGATTTGCTGAAACTGAAAGGCTACGTTGCCGGAATTCGCTGGCTGGGCCGTAGTTCGGAATGGTACCGCACCACCTTATAATTGACTTGAAAGCCACAGGGAAAAGTACCAGTCAGTTACTCTTAGTGATCGATTGAAAATGAGCATTCCTTTTTTGGTAAGAGTTTCAATTGCTGTTTTAACAGAACTGGTTGAACCCAATCCATACTTGTTTATAAACGCATTGGAATATGGTTTTTCTACTGTTCCTTCTTTTGCAACTGCTTTAAGTATTGTAAATTGCAATCCGGTTAAAAGTTCACGGTAATTGTAATACACTACTTCATTTTCTTTTAAAATTCGCTGAATCATTTCATCTGCCATCTGATTATTAATTTCATTTTCGTCGAGCGAAAAAAGCTTGTTGCATAAATACTGGACGTTATAAGTGATTCCGTTGCTTATCTGATAAATATATTCTGCGGTTGAATGAGGTACTGTTTTTTTATTGGTGCCAAAATGACGCATGATAAAACCGGCATATTCGGTTTTGTTTATTTTCCCAAGCTGCATTATTTCAGAACTTTGGTAGAAAGGCCGTGAATATTCGTTGAACATGGAAATTAACAAGTGCGTGTGGCTACCTGAGAATATATGGCAAGTGTCCGAATCTTTTTGTATTTCGGAACGCAAAAGTGCTTCTACGTTTTTTTGCGGGTAATTTTGAATTTGTTGAAATTCATCAAACGCAATTGCAATCTTTTTTTCTGACTGTCGAATATATTCGAAGATTAAATGTACAGATTGTTCAGTTTCATGAGCATTAACAAGCGAAAGTTCAAGATTTGGCGCTCCTGTAAGCGGATCAAGTGAAAAACGTGGTTTTAATGAACTGAAAAAATTTGTAAATTTTCGCATCACTTTATCCGAAAACGGCTCAAGCTGCTTAAGAATTTTATTGGATAATACCTGTATGAAATCCTTCAAATTTTGAGTTGGATACAAATCAGCATAAAGAAAAACAACACCATCTTTCATCTGTTTTTCAACATGGTTCAAAAGAGTAGTTTTCCCTAAACGCCTTTCCGAAATCAATGTAAGATTTCGGGAATTTTGTATGGCTTTTATAACTTTTTCTGTTTCTTCCCGGCGATCACAAAAATACTCCGGTCCTTTATATCCTGTTATTATAAATGGATTCATTTTGTTATGTTTTTTACATAACGCAATTTACGTAATTTTTGTCAGAGAAATGAAAAAAATAATAGGATGATATTTTCTGTTAATCAATTTATTACCCATTGTGTTTTTTCCGTTACGTTTTTTCCGCAAAATCAATAGGAAATCTGAACCGGAAAACCGGCAGCTTTTACTTTTTCTGCAATGTCGTTTAATTTATCGGCGGAAACTTTTTCGAGGGTGTCGAGGGGCGTGTCGCGGGCAATGGTATAAATCATAATCTGTGCTGGTTTTATTTGCCCGAGGAGATTAATCCACGCCGAAACCTCTATATCTGAAGAATTATCAATTTCATTTTCCTTGAAAGTGCCTTTAACAAAAAGAGTTTGAATGGTTACTTTTCCGTTGAAGCTTTTTAGCTGTTCCACTGTTTTTGCCAAATCGAAACCGGAGCGCGGGCAATCCAAAACCTGGATTGTTTCTTCAAATGCCGAATCGAGTTTCTGGATATTATCTTCTATTTTCAGCAAAGCATTAAATACATCCTTTTTATGAAGAGTGGTGGCATTCGATAAAACTGCAATGCGCGTTTTAGGCGAAAGCTGGTTGCGCAATTCGATGGTATCGTCAATAATTCCGGCAAATTCCTTGTGCAGGGTCGGTTCGCCGTTTCCGGCAAAAGTGATGACATCGGGCAAACCGTCTGCAGTTCTCATTTCCAGCAGTTTTTCTTCCAGCTTTTGCTTTACCTCGCCGCGCGTGGGAAGTTTGACTTTCTCACCGTATTTTTTTGGCGTCCAACCGCATTCGCAGTAAATGCAATCGAACGAACAAACTTTTATGTTGGTTGGCAAAAGATTGATTCCGAGTGAAACACCCAACCTCCGGCTTTTTACCGGGCCAAAAACAATTTTATCGAAAAGAAATGTCGGCATGTACTTATTTGTGCGGCAAAGATAGATTTTTAGGCCGGAAATCAGAAGTTCGAAACCGGAAGTTGAAAAAGATGAAAGTCGAAACATAAATGAACATTTTTCCTGTTTTTAATTTCATTCGGTTTTGTTATGCCAGCCGTTTTACAGTACTTTTTTCAGTTAATTTCATGTTCCTGAAATCAACTCCCGTAATCAGATTTACTCCCGGTTTTTTTCCAGTTTCAAAACTTCCGTATTTTTCATCGATATCCAACGCACGTGCTCCATTTAAACATGCCCAGCCAATTAATTCTTCCAAACGGATACCGGGAAAATTGGTTTGAATTGTAAGCATTTCGTCCAAAATTGAAAGGTTGTGGTTCGAAGCCAGGCTGTCGGTACCCAAACAAATATTCAGCTTTTCGCTTCGAAACATTTCCACTGGGGGAAGCTGGTTTTCGATGTAAAGGTTTGAATTTGGGCAAAGGACGAAAAAAGTATTTTCAACCGGGCGGTGTTTCCTGAGTTCATCGATATCCGCTTTTTCAGTAAATGTATTGTGGACCAGCAACAGCCGGTTTTCTTTTGGAATAAAATTTAAAACCGTGGCAAGGGAACTTTTTCCCGTAGGGGCCCAGTGTGAAATATCGATTCCAAGGTTGTTTTGCAAATGGTTGGCAATTGAACCGCCTCCGTCTTTAAAAAACTGAATTTCACCCCGGCTTTCCTGGTTGTGAATGGTGAGGATGCTTTTTTCTGACTTTGCATTTCGCATGATTTTTTCGAAAAGCGGTTCGGAAACCGACCAGGAAGCATGTGGAGCAATGGAAGCCGGCAATCCGTTTTCGCGAAATTCTTCACAAACCAACTGTGCAAAACCAAATGCCCGTTCTGCCCGTGCCGGATGAAAACCAAATGATTCGACGAAAGTGTGGTAATAAATTTTGCTGTTTTTTTTTGTTTCCAGCGAAGTAACCGAATTTGAAACATCGCCTGCTGCAGCAATTCCGCACGCCCACATCCGGCGGTCGGCTTTGTGCATTTCCGGTTTCGCTTTTTCGGTTTCCAGGTTTCGCAACCGGTTGATGTATCCGGCAAAATCGCCAATTCCTGTTTTTTGGGGAATTTTATTTTTCAGAAATGAGAGTTCGAGGTGGCAGTGTGCATTTACAAAACCTGGCACAAGAATTCCGCTGTAATATTCGAGGTTGTTTTGTTCTGAAATTTTTCCTGCGGTAGATACCACCTCCAAAATAGTTCCGTCGTCATCACAAATAAGAATCCCATTTTTTTTAGGTTTTCCTGCGCCCGGAAAGAGATATGTTGCAGCAATTTTTCTCACTTGCTTTTTCTTCTTTCCTGGCCCAAATCAAGTTCGTCATTTTGGCGTCCGGAATATTCCTGATCCATGATGCTGAGCTTGTTCATTACGTTGCGGTACATCTTTTCAAACTTTTTGGGATAACTGGCATAATAAACAAACGATTTTTCAAAAACCGAATCCGGCACCTGGTATTTGTTAAGTACCGAATAGTAAAAATCGGCCGAAGAGCTTTTCCGGACCAGCGAGTCCCTGGCGCGCAGATTGTTAAACGTTGCCTCCGCCAAATGGATATCCACCATCATTTCAATCATTTTGTCTTCCCCAACCAAATGTTCCGGTTTTTTAAAAGCCGGTTTATCACAGGAAACGGCAACTAAAACCAACAAAATAAATACGATACTGTTTCTTATCATTTCCATTTTAAAAATCCGGTGCAAATTAATTATAGTTCTGCCAGAAATCAATAAACAGTGCGTTAAAAAATGTGATTTTAAACATGAACGGAAATAAATTGATATTGGCTGGCAGTTATTACTTTCCGCCAAAAACCGTTCTAAAAACCTGTTCCACCCGATCTGCTTTCAGGATTTCAATACTGAATTTGGAAGCATCGAAACCTTTGTTTTGTTTCGGTATGAAAATTTTGTTGAAACCCATTTTTGCGGCTTCTGCAATTCGTTGTTCAATGCGGCTGACTGCCCGGATTTCGCCTGTTAATCCAACTTCGCCGGCATAGCAGGTTTTATGGTCCACTGCCACATCAATATTCGATGAAAGTATGGACGTAATCACCGCCAAATCAGTTGCCGGATCATTGATTTTCAAGCCACCGGCAATGTTCAGGAACACATCTTTTTGGATAAGTTTGAATCCTGCCCGTTTTTCCAAAACTGCCAGCAACATGTTCAAACGGCGCAGGTCGAAACCGGTGGATGAACGCTGTGGAGTTCCGTAGGCAGCCGAACTTACCAGCGCCTGAATTTCAATCAGAAACGGCCGGATTCCCTCGATAGTGGCAGCAATAGCAGTTCCGCTTACATCGTCGCTCACTTTTGAAATCAGTTGTTCCGAAGGATTAATAATCTCCCGCAATCCGTCACTGCGCATTTCAAAAATCCCCAGTTCGTTGGTGGAGCCAAACCGGTTTTTTATTGAACGTAAAATGCGGTACATGTAATTGGTGTCGCCTTCAAACTGCAATACAGTGTCTACCATATGCTCGAGTACTTTAGGGCCCGCGATGCTTCCCTCTTTATTGATGTGGCCGATTAAAATCACCGCCACGTTGTTTTGTTTGGCGAATTTCAAAATGGCCGAAGTACATTCGCGAACTTGCGATACGGAGCCCGGCGATGATTCGATGGTTTCGGTGGAAAGGGTCTGAATGGAATCGATGATGAGCAAATCGGGGCGGATTTGCTCCGTGTGTGCGAGCAAATGCTCCAGCGAAGTTTCGCACAAAAACAGACAGTTAGCATTGCTGATTTTCAGCCGTTCGGCACGCAGTTTAATCTGCTGCAGGCTTTCTTCTCCCGAAGTGTAAAGAATTTTTTTGTTTGAAAGTTTAAGCGCCAGTTGCAGCGCCAGTGTCGATTTCCCAATTCCGGGATCGCCGCCGAGCAAAACCAGCGAGCCCGGAACAATGCCACCGCCAAGCACACGGTCGAATTCGTTTATTTCAACCGGCATGCGCGGATTTTTTACGGACTGGATATTTTCCAGCGTCAGCGGCTGGTTGCCCGAAAACTGCACCGAAATTTTACCGGAACTTTTTTTCTTTTCGATAATTTCCTCTACGTAAGTATTCCACTCACCGCAGGTAGAGCATTTTCCCATCCATTTCGACGATTGTGCACCGCAATTCTGGCAGGAGTAAATCGTTTTGGTTTGGGCCATTTATTTCAGGTTTTTGATTTTGTTGAGTAGGTCGGTGGTAGAAACTCCCGGAACCAAATCGAGGGTCAACACTTTGCCGCCGTTTCCCAGCACTGTTTCATGACCCGCAATTTCATGGATTTCATATTGTTTTCCTTTTACGAGAAAATTGGGAATAATTTGGGCAATCAATTCTGCCGGTGTCTCTTCTTCAAAAATAATTACTGCATCCACAAATACAAACGCCGCCAGTAACAATGCACGAGCTTCCTGGTCGAAAACAGGACGGTCTGTACCTTTCAGCAATTTCACCGATTCATCTGAGTTCAACCCCACAATCAGTTTTGTTCCCAGCTCCGCTGATTTCTGCAGCGAATCCACATGTCCGTGGTGCAGGAGATCGAAACATCCATTTGTAAAAACAATGGTTTCTTTGCCGGATTTCCACATTTTCAAAGTTGGTTCAAATGCAGCGAAATCACCGTATATTTTTGAACGGATATTGAATTTCATTTTTAAAAATTTCAGCATAAAAGTATAAAATCGGGTGGAAGAATGATGAAAGGGGCGGAATTTTGTTCATGCTGATTTGTGCCCCTGGTGGCATAATCACGTTATTTTATACGATGGAATTTGTTTCGGTGTCGGGAAAAACTATGCTGGGTTTGAAGGTTTTGGCTTCTTCAAAATCCATGTGTGCGTAAGAAATAATAATCACCACGTCGCCAACTGCTACTTTACGCGCTGCCGGTCCGTTGAGGCAAATGGTGCCCGAGCCGCGCCCGCCTTTTATTACATAGGTTTCCAGCCGCTCGCCATTGTTAATGTTAACTACCTGTACTTTTTCGTTTTCAATCAGGTTTGCGGCATCCATCAAATCCTCGTCAATGGTGATACTGCCAACGTATTGTAAATTGGCTTCCGTAACGGTTACCTTGTGTATTTTTGATTTACAAACTTCAATCTGCATGACCTTGTCCTTTCAATTCAAAACCATATTGTCTATTAACCTGACTTTGCCGCAAAACACCGCAACACAGGCTATTTTAGTTCCTTCAACGTTCCGGCTATGCACCGGCTGAAGGTCTTTATCATCCACAATCTCAACATATTCAACAGTCAGGAACGGATTATTGTTGATGTTTTTCATTATCCATTCCCTGAGCTCTTTTACGGATTTTTGTTCCGCATGGTTCTTTGCTTCTTTAAGCGTTCGATAAATTACCGCTGAATTTTTACGTTCTTCCGCGGTTAGCAATTCGTTCCGCGAACTCATGGCCAGCCCGCTGTTTTCACGTACAATCGGGCAGGGAATAATTTCAACCGGCAGGTTCAGTTGGTCTACCATTTTTTTAATAACGGCCAATTGCTGAAAATCTTTTAATCCGAAATAAGCTTTATCAGGCTGAACAATTTCGAATAACTTGCTGACTACCTGTGCGACTCCGTTGAAATGCCCCGGCCGGTATTTTCCTTCCATCATGGTTTCCAGCGGGCCAAAATCGAACTTTCGGGTATCGGGTCCCGGATAGATTTCTTCCGGTTCGGGAGCAAAAACAAACTGGCAACCGGAAGGCACAAGTAATTCCAAATCGGCTTCCAGGTTTCGCGGGTAATTTTTCAGGTCGTTCGGATCGTTAAATTGTGTTGGGTTTACAAAAATACTTACCACCGCAGATTCATTTTCAGATACAGCTTTTTCAACCAGCGACAAATGCCCGGCATGCAGCGCACCCATAGTGGGCACAAAACCAACTGTGCCTTTCACCCTTAATTTACCTATTTGTTCCCGAAGTTCTTTTTTTGTTTTTACCAGGATCATTGCCTGTTTATTTTAACGCTGCAAAGTAAATAAATTTTATCTTCAAACTTACAAACATCAATAACCCGATTCCGCCGCTAAATGCCTTAAATTGAATATTACCGATATTTTTATTACCTTTGCAACCTGTTAATAACTGCTCTTACTGTTCAATGGAAAAGAAAAAGATCCTTTATATTTCACAGGAAATCACCCCGTATTTGCCAGAGTCCGAGATGTCGGAAATAGCCCGTTATTTGCCTCAGGGTGTTCAGGAACGGGGCCGGGAAATCAGGACTTTTATGCCACGTTACGGCAATGTTAACGAGAGGCGCAACCAATTGCACGAGGTAATTCGCCTTTCCGGCATGAACCTGGTAATCGACGATACCGATCATCCGCTCATTATTAAAGTAGCATCGATTCAGGCTGCCCGGATGCAGGTTTATTTTATCGACAATGAAGATTATTTTCACCGGAAACATGTAATTGCCAATTCCAAAGGCGAAGAGTTTAACGATAATGACGAACGGGCATTGTTTTTTGCACGGGGTGTTCTTGAAACCGTGATCAAGCTCCGATGGGCGCCTGATTTAATTCACTGCCACGGCTGGATGACTTCGCTTGTTCCGCTTTTTATTAAAAAATATTACTACAACGATCCGCTGTTTGAAAATTCAAAAGTGGTTTATTCGGTTTATAACGACGAGTTTAAGAAAAAGCTAAATCCTGATTTTAAAAATAAGGTATTATTGGAAGGAATTACCCCCGAAGATGTTTCGCAGCTTGAAAATCCGGATTATGTTAATGTGAGCAAGCTGGCTATTGATTATGCCGACGCAGTAATTAAAGGAACGGAAAATATGAACAGCGAAATAGAAAATTACATCAAGTCGCAAAACAAACTGTTTCTCGACTACCAACCCAAAGAAACATACATTGACGCATACAACGAATTTTACGAGAAAGTGTGGTAGGCGTCCTGTTAAAAGATCAAATTAATTTATAAAAAACCGAAAATCGGAAGTAACATTGAAATGCACTCGTGGTTTTTTTATACGTTTGCGGTATTGACTGGTATTCAAATAATTTTTGAAAATTTAAAGCTATTGATTTTGTGAAACATTTTGCAGGAATACATAATTGGTTATTGATATTATTGGCGGTAATTTCGGTGATGGCGGTAACATCGTGCAGCGAACCCTCCGATTTGGGCATGGAGCTTTTACCCGCATCTGATTTGGTATCTGTAAAAAATTTAGTGGAGAAAAACAGCATTTCCGCGTTTACCCATCGTGAAGATTCCGTTCGTACCAGCAAACCAAGAAGAAGCCTGCTGGGAAGTTTGAACGATCCGCTATTTGGAACGACAACCATTGATTTTGCCACCCAGGTAAGGTTACAGGATTTTCCAGATTATGGTACAAATCCGGTGGCCGATTCCGTAAAGTTGTACATGTATTACCGTTTAATTTATGGCGATACAACCACAACCCAGCATTTTAACGTTTACGAACTGCAATCTGCCCTCGATCCTGATGCAACCTATTATCAGGATGTGGATTTAAAAGCGCTTGCTTCGGATCAGTTGCTGGGTGAAATTGATTATAAGCCAAAAGTAAGGCTAGATTCAACGACAGCCGACACTTTTTACCAGTTAATTACGATTCCTTTGGATGTTTCGCTGGCGGAAAAGCTAATCAATGCCGATTCGTCGCAAATGGTGAACAACGATGTGTTTCTGAATTATTTTAAAGGTTTATATATCGAAAGCGAGAAACAGACAGAAGCGGGGGGGACAATCTTATCACTTGAGGCCTCATCGGGTTCCGGTTTCCAGGGATCGGCGCTTGTGGTTTATTACAACAACGCTGAAAACATTGCTGAAACAGAACCCGATACATTGCTGATGCCTTATCTGATTACGCCATTTAGTGCGCGGGTGAATTCAATCGGGCACGATTATACCGGAACACCATTTTACGACGAATTAAATTCGGAAACCGGCCCCGATACATTGATTTACGTGCAAGCCACCGGAGGCTTGAAAGCCAGGGTACTTATCGATGATCTTTCACTGTGGAGAGATTCGGTAAATACTGCAATCAACAAGGCGGAACTGGTATTTCAGATTGATACAGTTGCTTCGGAAGTAGACAAATTTCCGCCGCCTTCGCAGTTGCTTTTTACAGCTGTGGATGAAAACGGTAAGGAATTTTTGCCAATCGATTATTCCTTCAGCGCGGCTTTTTATAATGGAATATTGAATAAAAACGATTATACTTATCATTTTAACATTACTCAGCACCTGCAGCAAATTATCGAAGGTAATATTGAGAATTATGGATTTTACCTCACCACCGCACGAAAAAATGACGAAGCCCGGCGTGTGGTATTAAAGGGAAGTGAAAGCCAGACCGGTATAAAACTGATTATTACTTATACGAAATACGCGCAGTAAAGCATTCTGTTGTTAAAAGAAATTGCCATTCAAAAATTAATTTTAAATGGCAATTTTTTTATTCATACAAATCATCCAAATCGCATTCAGCCAATTCCACAAAAAGATCAGCGATTTTTGAAGTTATATCGTTCAAAAAGCGGCGGCCTTTTTCGGCGGACGATTTCTTCGGATTTCCCACGCCGGTGTCTTCCGAGACTTTATCCCAGCGGCGGGGAGCCCAGCCGATGGAATCATTCAAACTTTTCACTTTGTATGATTTTGCATTGCCTGAGCCTGCTTCTTCCAGCGGCAGCACCAAATCAGGGAAATAATGCATAACGATGCTGGTCTCCATCTCGCCGGCATGGTCGCCGCCTTCTTCGAAATATTCATCCAAATCAAACATTTTAAACCATTCGTTCATAACAATAAGCATCTCCGGGAACTGTGGCTGTATTTCCCGGATCAGCGGTTTAAAATCATTTCCACCGTGGCCGTTCATTAAAACAAGCTTCCGGATTCCCTGGTTATAAAGCGCGGTTACAATATCTTCCAGAATTAGTTTTTGGGTCGATGGGCGGGTATGCAAACAAAACGGCAATTCGATCTGTCCCATGTTCTGAACTCCCAGCGGAATCACCGGCAGTACCATCACTTTCGCCCCTTTTTCCCAGGCTTTTTTTGCCGCTTCGGCTGCTATTTTTTCCGTTTCCAGTGAATCCGTACCATAAGGCATGTGGTAATTGTGCGGCTCTGTTGCGCCCCATGGTAAAACAGCCACTTCGTATTTTTGGTTTTTTATTTGTTTCCAGTTTGTTTCTTCTAAAATGTATGGTTTCATAATTTTTAATTTTATTCTATTTCAACAATTTTAAACACAATTCCTTCGTATGGGTTTACGGAACCGCCTTCGAACAGGCAGCCAAGTTTGTTTTTACCAATCAATGTTAAATCGGAATAAGCAGAAGGCCCCGAATGTAAAACTTCAACGGTTTGCCAGTTTTTTCCGAAATCTTTGCTTGCTTTCAAGGTCATATTTTCACGGCTGGTTGCGCTGGCCGGGTTGGAAAAATAGAGGGTTTTAGTCTTCTCCGAAAAAAGAAGGCTCGCCTGGCAAATGGGTTCAACGAGTGCTGGATCAGCTTGAATATCGGACCAGGTTAAACCACCGTCGTTGCTGAAACTTATTTTTCTCAATTTTTGTTTGCGGTCGTAATTGCGCATGTTCAACAGAAGTGTTCCATCGGGAAGTTCCGCAACGGTCGACTCATTTACATTATCCTGCGGGGTAATTCCTCCAATTTTCCATGTTTTACCATGATCATCGGAATAAATGATGTGCGAAAAATATTTTTTTGTTACTGCTTCAATATGATCGCAGGGAATTACCAGCCGGTTTTTGTACTTCCCCTTTCTAAGTTGAATCCCGTGGCAGGGGCCGGTGGCGTACCAGGTCCAGTCGTAAAGTTTTGTGTCGCCGGTAATTTCTTTCGGAGTTGTCCAGGTATCTCCGTCATCAGCTGAAAAACAAACAAACACGCGGCGCGTATCTTCACTTTCGCCATTAATGATTTCACTTTCGCGATCAGAACCTTTGTTCCAGGTCATTAACAAATGAATTTCACCGGTTTTTCTATCAACCACCGGCGCGGGATTTCCGCAGGTATTTTCCCCATCGTCCCAAATTATCTTCATTTTACTCCAGGTTGTACCGCCGTCATCAGAACTTTTCATCACCAAATCGATATTGCCCGAATCGGATCGGTTAGCCCTCCGCCCTTCTGCAAAAGCGAGCAATCTGCCTGATTTAGTAGTAACAATAGCCGGAATCCGGAAAGTGTGGTAACCTTCCGTTTCGCTTTTAAAAATACATTTCAGGACTGAATCACCTTCAACATTTAATTTTTCTGAACCTTCTACCGGAAAGGTTGCAGAAAAAACTGTTTGGTTCACAGAAACAAGCAGAAACACGATTAACAATAATTTCATTTTCAGCTGGGCTTAAAACCAACGAAATTAACAAAATCAATTCAAACATCCGGAAGTTTGCATCGATGAATTAAAAACCAAGCACAGTGAACCCAACCGTAAAAGGGGTTAGTTCCGGGCCTTTATTTTCGATGAAAAGCGGCGCCAGCTCGTAAGTAGCAAATAGATTTACCCAGCGGTAGCCGGTCCGTACCATAATTCCGTATTTAAAATCCTGCAAATTATAATTTCCGGGAACCTTTAATTTTTCTTTCCTTTCCAGCCTGTATTTTATTTTGGTGTGGCTGCTTAAACGCACACTGACATATGGACCAGCCGAAAAATACAGTCTGTTTTCGTAGTGTTTAACCGGAACTTGAAATTCAGCTAAAAGTGGGACGAGTAATGAAACAATCGATAATTTCGATTTTTGATTCTGATCGAAAAATAACGTGCGCGGAATAACCCTCCCCGTTTCGTTTAGTTCAATTGTTGTGTTCTGATCGAGCCGGTAACTCTGGAAATGCAACCCGATACCTGTGACCATCCCAATGGTGTTCCGGTTTCGCTGGATTCCTATACTTTGCTGAAAAAGATTAACATAAGTGGAGTTTGAACGGAAAAAATCATTATCCATAAACTCGGAATTATAACCGGAATAGTCTTGGTTTAAAAAAGTATTGAACCCAAAATCAATTCCTGCCCAATGTCCTGAAAAATTATCTTCCCAAAAATTGAACTCATTATCCGTCAATTTACGGACATCGATTTTCCGCAATATTTTTTTCGGATTTTTTTGCACCGGAACAATTGTGTCCGACTGCTGGGCGCCGGCTTGTAAAACAGGAAAAGCAACAATCAGTAATAATATACTCCTGGTAAAAAGATGTATTACTGTTTTCAATGGCCAATTGATATTCATATTTCGTTAGTTGAAATGAATACGGTAACAAATGTAAGTCATTTTATATTTTTTCGCTGTCAACTAAAATTAAAATCGGCCAATCGCGAAAAACCAACGGGAATGGTTAATGTTTAATTAAAATTCAATCTGCAAAAAACAGCAGATGTAAACTACCCGGCGGGCAATTTGTTAAAATAGAAACTTATTGACGTAATTTGTTGAAATCCATTTTAAAAGAATATCTTTGCGGCCAAATTTTTATATATATATTTTGAATGACATTATTTAAAGAAATGGGGCTCGATACCGAAATTCAACTTGCAGTTGAAGAGTTAGGATTTGAGCAACCCACCCCAATTCAGGAGGAAACAATTCCTTTTTTATTGAATAACAGGCAGGATTTGGTAGCGCTGGCGCAAACCGGAACTGGTAAAACAGCCGCTTTCGGATTGCCTATCCTGCAGCAAATTGATACAGCTTCGAAAATTACCCAAACGTTAATTCTTAGTCCGACGCGCGAACTGGCGCTGCAGATAGCAAGCGATCTGGAAAATTATTCAAAACACATTGCAAAAATAAATATTGCAGTGGTTTACGGAGGCGCCGATATCAAAAAGCAAATCAATCAGTTGGAACGCGGTGCGCATATTGTTGTGGGCACGCCGGGCCGCACACTCGATCTGATAAAACGCAAAAAACTGAAGGTGGAAAATATTCAGTGGCTGGTGCTCGATGAAGCCGATGAGATGCTTTCGATGGGATTTAAGGACGACCTGGATGCCATCCTGAAAAATTCGCCGGAAGGAAAGCAAACGCTGCTTTTCTCGGCTACGATGCCAAAGGAAATCGTGTCGATTGCAAATAAATACATGGACGAACCTTTGGAGATTTCAGTGGGAAAGAAAAATACCGGCGCTGAAAATGTAGAGCACCACTACTATGTTGTACATGCAAAAGACCGTTACCTGGCGCTGAAACGCGTGGCTGATATCAATCCGAATATTTACGGAATTATTTTTTGCCGCACGCGTGCAGAAACCAAAGATGTTGCCGATAAACTAATGCACGACGGTTACAATGCCGACGCGCTGCACGGGGATTTGTCGCAGGCACAGCGCGATCATGTGATGAACCGTTTCCGGTCGAAACATTTGCAGATGCTGGTGGCGACCGATGTTGCTGCCCGCGGCCTCGATGTAAATGATTTAACACATGTTATCAATTACAACCTACCCGATGATCCTGAAATTTACATTCACCGCAGCGGACGTACCGGCCGTGCCGGAAAACGGGGAATTTCAATTACCCTGATACATCTGCGCGAAAAAGGAAAACTCCGGCAGGTGGAAAAAAAGGTGAATAAAAGTTTTACTCAAAAGCCGGTTCCGTCGGGGAAAGAAATCTGTGAAAAGCAACTGTTCAGCCTGATTGATAAAGTTGAAAAAATCGATGTAAACGATGAAGAGATTGCTCAGTTTATGCCGGTGATTTATAAAAAACTGGCGTGGCTCGACCGGGAAGATTTAATTAAGCATTTCGTTTCAGTGGAATTTAACCGGTTCCTGCAATACTACGAAAATGCTCCCGATATAAACGTGGATGAAAGCCGCCATTTTGAAGAGGAAACGGAATATGGTGAAAAGAGGCGCCGCAAACGGGGAAGAGATGAAAAAGGAATACGTGGTGATCGTGGCGGACGAAAAGACCGGGGCCGCGCCGGATATGATTTTTCACGTTTCTTCTTTAACCTGGGTAAAAAGAACGGAGTCAGCAAACGCACCATCATCGATCTGATAAACCAAAATCTCCCGAGCAAAAGTGTGGAGATTGGAAACATCGATGTAATGAAAAGCTTTTCATTTTTCGAAGTGGACAAACGCTACGAAAAAGAAGTGTTGCGCGCATTTGAAAATGCAAAATACAAAGGTCAGCGAATTGGAATTGATATTGCAAAAGGGAAGTGAAAACTTCCTTTTTTTTTGTGTTTTTGCAAATTGCTTTTGGGAGCACGCATTTGAAAACAGGTGATTTTATTGCTGTGCATCAGTCCCGGCAGCAGCTAATTTCAGAAGGGTTTTTCGTTTCAATTCAGCCTTTTTTCTTTTTGCTTGATTTTGCCCGGGGATTGAATTCCAGACAACGATCCAACCATTTTTCCAGGTCATCTTCCATATCGGTTTCTTCCGGTGCCACAAGCAGAAATCCTTTCATGTTTTCATCGAGTAGCCGGCACATTTCAGTCTGCAGCAATTCATCCTGTCTGGTGGGATCAATCCGCACGAGAAGTTCGTTTTTACTTACGCCTGTGCATATTTTGTCATTAACCATAAAACATAAAATGCCAAACATTTTCTTTTCCACGAAACCGGCTCTTTTTCTTTTCAAAACAATCCGAATACGTTCCGCCATAAATTCATCATAGTTCATCTGTTTTTTGATTTATAATTTTAATGAGCTCAGGATGAAGTATTTTGCTTGATCCTACTATCGTAAAATTCCGGCCGAAGTTTTCTTCATTCAGGTTAAAATTGAAAGGTTTGCCCTGAACATCGGTCACCTTTCCACCAGCTTCTTCAATTATTAAACCCGGGCCGGCAATGTCCCAGATTTTTGTGGTTTGATTGATACAGGCGCCGAACCTGCCATCCGCGGTATAACAAAAATCGAGCAGGCTGTTTGTCGACCGCAGGTTCCGGGTGTTCTTAACCAGTTGCCGGATAATTTGAGCTTCCAGTTCAGTTTTGCCGGGTTCCGAGGAATAATCGAGCGAATACGCAGCCAATACATTTTTAAGTTCAGTTTCCTTCGAAACAATGATTTTTTTGTTGTTTAATGTTGCACCTTTCCTTGTTTCGGCGAAGTAAAGCTGTTGGGAAAATGGCAGATAACAACCTGCCATTATTGGCGTACTGTTTTTCAACAGGCAAATAATTACGCCAAACCACGGCAGACCGGCTGCAAAATTTGAAGTTCCGTCAAGTGGATCGATAACCCACGTAAATTCTGAGCCCCTGTTTTGGAAGCCGATTTCTTCACCCAGTGTATTGTGATGATGGAATTTTTGGGAAATAATTTTCATGATTACTTGCTCAGCCTCAACATCGGCCCGGGTAACTATGCTGCTTTGGCTTTCCTTTACCGTATATTCCGTGATTTTTCCAAAGTAATTCATCAGCAGTATACCGGCTTCATGAAGTGATTTGCGAATAGTTATTTCCATCGTTTGAAAATTAAAGTCAGTTTGAATAAGTTCATCATTTTTTGATTTCGCCGGTTCCGTTTTGCAGCCAGATATCGATGCCCGGGGCGCGGTAACCATAAGGTTTTGAGAATATATCATAATCGCCGTCGCCATCCAGATCGATAATCTGGTCCTGGTGGTGGCTGAAACCTTCGTTGATAATATAATCTGTAAAATTACCCTTTCCGTCACCAAGCAAAATCCGAAGTTTCGCATCGGGATTATAGTCTGCATTGAAGCGCATTTCGGCGTTAAAAATATCGAGGTGCCCATCTCTGTTAAAATCGATAATGTCGATTGAATGGCCGTTGTCTACCGCGTCTAAAAGTTTTGTTTTCACCCAGGTTCCTTTTTGCCATTCGTACAAAAACATTGGGGCAATTCCATCGCCGACAACCAAAACAATTTCCGGCCGGCCGCCTTCTATAAGCTGCCCGGCTGCCGATCGTGAAAAACTGTACGATGCATCCACCACATTCCGCTGAAACTCATGATCGCCCTTATATTTGAACCACCAGCCGCCGCCAACAATATCCAAAATTTCGTCGCCGTCGATGTCTGCCGCATCAAGGCCTTCGTGTTCGTTTGTGCGTTTCCAGGCGGGCACTTCTCCCGGAGGCTGCATTTCGCTGTCGTCAGAATAAACATAAATGGGTTTGAAATCCCATTCATCCAGTTGTTTCGGATTCTCAGGAATGTCCGCAAGGAAAAGCGAATTGGCATTTTGGTTCCAGAAAACCAATTCCCCTTTTCCATCGCCATCAAAATCGGCAATTAACTGGTCGTGGTGTTTTGTGGCGCCCGATTTTTTGATGGTGTGCCGTTTCCATGGCGTATTTTTGTCGTAACTGGGATACGGATTTTCCCACCACCACATGTTATTTGAGCGCGCCTCGCCGCCAAAAACCGGATCCAAATCGCCGTCGTTGTCAATGTCGTAAAAAGCAGAGCCTGCTTCAATTCTCAAAGGTTCATCATCCAGAATATAACGATCCCACTTTTCCCCGTTTTTTTTGTACCATACCACCGACGGCGCTTTTGTTCGCTCGGTAACAATAAAGTCATTAATCCCATCTTTATCAATATCGAAAATTGCATCGCTGGTTTGTTCCTTCCCTCCGTTCGGTTCCGGTATATTATCTTTTTCAGTGGAATAAAATTTCCAGTCGATGGTTGGAATTTTAGGTTGCGCATTTCCGGAAAGAACTGCAAAAACTGCGAGAACAATTAAGTTTATAGTCTTCATTTTAGTTGATTTTAATCGTTTTAGCCATAACTGAATTTGGTACAATTCCCATCAAATATAAATAAGTAAGTTATATTTGACGTAATAATTTCAATGGATACTACGCCAATGATTGCTAAACTTTCAATCTTTATTTTCGGATTTTTATTAATTCCGGGTTCCTGCACAAATCAGCGGAAACAAACTTTTCCCAAAGAAGATTGGCAAGTCAGCGCTCCCGAAAAACAGGGGATTGATGCACGGAAGATGAATGAAGCACTGGATTACCTGGCTTCGCAGTCGCGGCACAACAAAAATAAAGAGGTGCTGATAATCAGAAACGGCTGTCAGATTTTTGGCGGAGAAAATATTGACAGTACCCATAACATTTGGTCGTGTTCCAAAACTTTTACCAGTACCGTTTTGGGATTGCTGATTGACGATGGCCTGCTTTCGCCGGATGATAAAACAGCGAAACATGAACCATTACTGAAAGCATATTATCCGGATGTTACCTTCCGGAATTTTGCTACCATGACCTCCGGTTACAGTGCCAAAGGAGGGAGCCGCTGGGGTGAAAATTCGGCCGATTGGGGCCCGAACGTTTATCAGCCTGAAAAACCGCTTTTTCCTCCCGGAACTGCCTTTGCCTACTGGGATGAGGCACAAATGATGTTTGGACGGGTGCTTACCCGAGTGCTGCAACAGCCGATGCACAATTTCCTGAAACAACGAATTACGGATGCTATCGGTATGGGCGAATGGGACTGGTATCCGGAGAAGGATGTAAACGGAATTCCGGTGAACAACGGCTGCACCAATGTAACCGTCAATGCAAAGCAATTTGCCCGCTGGGGATGGCTGTTTCTGAACGAAGGAAACTGGAACGGACAGCAACTCATCAGCAAAAAATGGGTGAAACAGGCCACATCGGTGCAGGTGCCGGCGGATCTGCCGGTAGCTGATACAGACCGGAAAAGTATTGCCGGCCCCGGTTGTTATGGTTTCAACTGGTGGGTCAACGGAAGGCTGAAAGACGGAACATTTAAACTACCGGGAGCACCCGAAGGCTGCTACTTTGCCTCCGGACACAACAACAACAAATGCATCGTCATTCCGCAATGGAATATGGTGGTGGTGCGTATGGGAGAAGACGGCCATCCGGATAACCCTGACCAGGTTTACGGGACTTTCCTGAAAATGCTGGGCGAGGCAATTATCAGGTAAAAGCAGAACTTGGTCAGGATATTTTTGGAAAAGTCAGGGCGCAGAATAGTCCACAATTGGATAAACAAAATAATTCTTGCTTCAGCATGATATTATGCCCGGCATTTCTATCTTTTCAATACCGCTTAATTTTTTCTGTAGCTAACGGTAATAAAACATTTTCTTACTTAAAATAATCTGCTTTATTTATATCCTGTAATTATGTATTTTTGAAAAATAGCAATAACCAGTATGTTTACATATACTATTTGGTTATGGAAACAAGTAAGATGATTAGCTTTTGCAGTTGAATTTAAAACAGTTGAATAATGAAAATTTCAGAGACAAAAATATTACATCTACCTATCCTGGTTGAACAGGACGAAGATGATTTTTACATCGTAAGCTGCCCGGTTTTCAAAGGGTGCCGTTCCTATGGTTCTACCATTGACGAAGCTTTGGCCAACATTAAAGAGGTAATTGATATGTGCATTGAGGAAGAAAAGGAAAAAACCTCTGAGATGAACCGTTTTATCGGTTTCAGGGAAATGCAGGTACCAATCAATACCGGGACGGTTTAATTTACAGGCTATGCCACAATTACCGGTTATTTCAGGAAAAGCATTTTTAAAGTTTTTAAAAGCTCTCGGTTTTATAGTTATTCGTGTTAATGGTTCGCACCACCGTTTAAAACACCCTGACAACAGGGTTACTACCGTTCCGGTTCACAAAGATCAGGACTTGCCAAAAGGTTTGTTAAGAAAAATTATCCGAGAGGATTTGGAACTTGAATTGGATAATTTTATTGAACTTTGGAATAATCATAAATAAACAAGACCTGCATGTACGGCCTTTATTTTATTTTTAAAATTTTTAAGTAAATCACCCTGTTCAGGATTCAAATATTTTATCTGCAAAAATTGCAGTACATCCGCAATATAATGTACCTGTTTCGGAAAATAAAGTTAGTCTTGCTTATTTACATACTTATCAGTTTTATAGCCACTTTCAAAATTTTAAATTAGTTTTGATAATTCACGATTAAACCATAAAGCAATGACTAAAACCGAACAATTCCATCACCTTCACCAAAAAGGAACACTCGCAGAAAAAGTACTCTTCCGACCGATTTTAATGTATTTTGCTGCAAACTTTATCGGGAAAACCTATGGCGAATTTGCTTCCGATTACAAGGTGCTGGTGGAAGCCAACCTGCGCTGTATGGATGAATTTGGGCTGGATATGCTGGGCCTGATTTCAGACCCGTACCGCGAAACCAGCGCTTTCGGAGCAAAAATTAAGTATATTCCCGACGGAGTGCCGCGATGTTTGAACTACGTTGTGCAAAGCATGGACGATGTAATCCACCTGAAAAATCCCGATGTTTACAAAGAAGAACGAACATCAGACAGAATAAAAGGGGGTGAATTGCTGTCGAAAAAAACACAGGGGAATGTTCCCATCATCGGCTGGATTGAAGGCCCGCTTGCAGAAGCATGCGATTTGGCAGGTGTCGAAAACATGATGATGCAGTTGATGATTGACCCCGATTTTGCAAACCGGCTGATGGACAAATGCATGATTACTGCAAAAGATTTTGCCAGGGCCCAGATTGAAGCCGGTTGCGAAATCATAGGAATGGGCGATGCTGTCTGTTCGCAGATCGATACGGATACATATAATTTGCTTGTAAAAGATCGGCACAAGGAGTTGATAAGTTACATTCATGATCTGGGTGGAAAAATCAAGCTGCACATTTGCGGCGATACCAACCATTTGCTGCCTTCGTACAAAGAGTTAAACCTCGATATTCTCGACCTCGACTGGCAGGTCGATATTGCACATGCCCGCGAAATTTTAGGTGAAAAAGTGATTCTGGCGGGAAACATCAATCCGGTTTTAGTGCAGAATAAGACGCGCAGACGAGGTTTTTCAAATGAGCAAAAACCTGGTGGAGAAATACAAAAATGAACGTTTTATTTTATCGGCAGGCTGCGAAATTACTGTTTTAACCCCACCCGAAAACCTGAAAGCCATGAGCGATGCAACTGTCATAATTTTACGGTTCAGCAATAAAAACCAACTGCTCATCAGAATAAGTTTTTAGTACAATTTAAAAAACCGGAATTTTGGGGATAATATTTCTTTAAAAGCTGAAACGTAATTCAATGATTCATCCCACTCAAAATAAAAGTCTCAAACAAAAGCTGTACTGGCACCTGAAAATAACTAATTGGCGCTTTTTTCATCGCACTTTTTTTCAGCATTGTTCTATCCGGAAAAGTCTTTAATCCGCAATTACCCGGAATGTGGGTGATAACAATCATTCAGCTCGAAATTTTTATCTGGCTGGGTGCCCTGTTTTTCAATTCATTAAAAGTTGGTACGCCGGGTTTTAAAAAGAAATTGCTAATCCGGTTACTCATTTTCTATTTGTCGGTAATGGCAATTGCCGGATTGTTTTTCATACTGATTTTTTTCTTTTACTTTTTAAAAGGAAGTTACGAATTCGACAATTTCTTCACTGCATTGCAGCACCTCGAAATGAAGCAGTTTTTTACTTCAACACTGGTCGGTTTCACGCTTGGCGACACTGTTTTTCTTTTATGTGCAGTGGGACGAGGCCCTGAAACGTGAGCAGAAACTGACACAGGAAAAACTGATATTTCAGTATGAAACCCTGAAAAAGCAGGTCAATCCGCATTTCTTGTTCAACAGCTTAAATACACTTTCGTCGCTGGTGCGCGGAAATCCTGAATTGTCGGAAAAATTTATTCAGAAACTGTCGGCAATTTACCGGTTTGTGCTGGATAACGAAGAAAAAGAACTGGTGCCGGTTGCCTCTGAAATGAAGTTTGTGAAAGACTTTTTTTACCTTCAGAAAATCCGGGACGAAGAAAAAATAGAACTCAAAATTGAAGTGAACAACAAACAGGAAATGCAGATTGTGCCGGTTTCACTGCAACTGCTGGTTGAAAATGCGCTGAAACATAATTCGGCCACGCGCAGCCAGCCGCTGTTAATTATTGTTCACGATGAAGGTCTCGACAAAATTGTGGTGCGGAATAACCTGCAGAAAAAAACACAACTGAACGAATCATCAAAAATCGGTTTGAAAAACCTGAACGAACGCTGCCGGCTGATTTTGAACCGCGAAATTGAAGTGCAGGAAACGCCGGATGAATTTGTGGTGAAGGTTCCCGTAAAAATTAAATAATCCTGTCCTTATACTTGTGTCTAAAAGTCTCAAATCTATAAAATGAAAGTAATAATTGTAGAAGACGAAAAACTTGCAGCCGAAAAACTACAGCATTTACTGGCCAAAGCCGACCCAAATATTGAGGTGGTAAAAAAGCTTGAATCGGTGGGTGAATCGGTGAACTGGTTTTCGGCAAATAAAAACTACGACCTTATTTTTATGGACATTCAACTCGATGACGGAATTTCATTCGAGATTTTTGATGCAGTAAAAATTGAGGCACCGGTAATATTCACCACCGCCTACAACGAATACGCCATCCGCGCCTTTAAGGTAAACAGTGTGGATTACCTGCTGAAACCCATTGATGAGGAGGCACTTGAAACGGCATTGCAGAAATTTCACCGGCTGTTTTCGGAGAAAAACAATTTCGAATTTAATATTTCGAAGGTCGTTGAGCAGCTGTCAAAATCATATAAAACCCGCTTTTTTGTGAAAATTGGTATTCATTTTCAATCGGTTCCGGTAGAAGATGTATCTTGTTTTTTTGTAGAAGAACGGTGCACCTTCCTCAAAACCAAAAACGGCAAAAATTACGATCTGGACCAGTCGCTCGATCAAATCCAGAAAATTGTTGACCCCGGCTTGTTTTTCCGGGTTAACCGCAATTTTTTGGTGAATATTAATTTCATCACTCAAATTACCAGCTATTCCACAAGCCGCCTGAAACTAAAACTCGAAAATTGTGACGACGAAAATCTGATTGTCAGCCGCGACAAAGTTTCGGAGTTTAAAAGCTGGATGGATCGGTAAAATAATATTCTACCTGAAAGGACTCTATTCTGAAAACAAAAAAAGGAAGCCAATTCCTTTTTTTCTGCAGTCGCAAAGTATTGAAACAACATTCCTTTCAGTTATTTCGAATAAATAGTTTGTATTTTTGAAATAAAAAATTTTAAAAATGGATATACAAACACGGAAAATTACTTTTATTAAAAAATTTCTCGATCTGGATGATGAGAAGCTTATTTTTCTATTTGAAAAATTATTGGAGAAGGAAGGAGAAAGAAAACTCAGTAAAAAATTTTGTAGAATGACATTGGAAGAATTTAATGCAAGAATTGATAAATCGCTTTCAGATTTTGCTGAAGGAAGGGTGACAGAATCCGATAAATTGATTGCTGAAATAGAATCGTGGTAATGAAAATTTACTGGAGCAATTTTGCAAAAACTGAACTTTAGAAAATCTTTTACTACTATAAACAAAATGTTAGTGAACGAGTAGCGAAAGCACTTGTTTTGGGAATTGAAAAAACTACACAAATTCTTAAAACGAATCCACGGTTGGGACATATTGAGCAGTTATTGGCTGACAGATATCCGGAATTCCGCTATTTATTTATTGGATAAATGGAGGAATTAACAGAATTGAAATTGTTGATGTTTTCGATACCAGACAAAATCCAGATAAGATGAATACTGAAAGGTAAAAAAGATTCCATCTGTATTTATTCAACTCATACAGATGGAATCTTCTCTTCTCTTTCTATCTACTTACTACTGATTATCTCACTACTTCTTCGATATAATTCCAACCCAGCCGCCACCGGGCGCCATATCGATTTTAACTTTCGAATTGCTGGACACGTCCATTTCTTCCTGTTTAAAATCGGCGGCATGTTTTGCTGCATTTACGCCGTCTTTCCAGATTTCAAGGGTGTAATTTCCTGCATCCAGGAAACTGAGATCCAGTTCCAGCGTAGCGCGGAGTCCAGTCGGTCATGGCGCCAACAAACCACTTATCGCCGGAGCGGCGGGCAACTAAAATATAATCGCTCACTTTTGCGTCGAGCACTTTTGTATCGTCCCAAACAGTGGGCACAGCTTCCAGAAATTCCATTGCTTCCGGCTCTCTGTAATAATTCGACGGATTATCGGAAAGCATTTGCAGCGGACTTTCAAAAACCACGTACATTCCCAACTGGTGGCAGCGTGTTCCGGGGCTCATTGGCTCCGTAAACACTGAATTAAAATTTCTCCGGTTTGCATTCAGCATCGCACCGGGTGTAAAATCCATTGGTCCGGCAACCATCCGGATGAACGGCAACGTCAGGTTGTATTCCGGATTTGGAACAGAGTCCCATTTGTTGTTTTCCATTCCTTTTACACCTTCGCGGGTGATAACATTCGGATATTTACGGCGCAATCCTGCCGGTTTGTAAGCGCCGTGGAAATCAACCAGCAATTGCCGTTCGGCACATTCACGCGCAATTTTCTCATAGAAATTAACCATCCACTGATCGTCGCGTTGCATAAAATCAATCTTGATTCCTTTCACACCCCACTCCTGAAACTGGTCGAGCGCTTCTTCAAGCTTGTCGTCCAAAGCTTTCCAGACCACCCACAGAATCACGCCCACATTTTTGTCTTTCCCATAATCTACCAGTTCCTTCACATCAATATCGTCCACCACGTTCATGATGTTGTCGAGATGGTACCAGCCTTCATCCAGAATAATATAATTGAGGCCGTATTTTGCTGCAAAATCTATGTAATATTTGTAGGTTTCGTTATTGATACCCGATTCAAAATCAACTCCATAAACATTATTTGCATTCCACCAGTCCCAGGCAACTTTCCCGGGTTTTATCCAACCGGTATTTTCGAGCACCTTTTCGGGAGCCAGTTTGTAAATCATTTCCGACTGAACCAAATCAGCATCCTTCCCGGTAATAATCATTGCCCGCCACGGGAATGTTCTTGCACCTTCACATTCAGCAATATAATCAGCATATTTCACAGGTCTTACATCGCGGTCGCTGGTTTGTCGGGTTTCCAAAACCACTCCGGGAAATGTTCCAACCAACGTATTTTTATTTTCTGCAGAACCTTTCAAATACATTCCAGGATAATCAATTAAATCCGATTCTGAAAGGTAAACTTTTACGTTATTGTCACAATCGACCAGCATTCCGGTCGATCCCATTCGCGACGGGGTAATTTCCGACAGTTTTACATATTTATATACCCGTTCCTGATGCGTATAAAAACTTTCTTCTTCGGGAAACCAAACTGGATAATCGGCAGGAAAGGCAAATGTTGCCTGTTCCGCGGCGACTTTAAACGGTTCTTTTCTGTCTATTCCCCAGCGGTACGCAACTCCTTCATCGTAAGCGCGAAACTGCAACGTATAACCTTTGAAAGAAAGCGTCAGTAAATTATATTTATCGTCGATTGTAGCATATTTTCTCGGTAACACAGGTGTCAGTTCTTCATCAACAGAAGTTATTCTGTCTTTTTTCACTTTGGCATTTTTTCCGAGAATTTCATTATCGATCGTTAACGAAATTGCTGAAGGTGAAATAATTTCGGCGCCATTTAGAAAAACTGAATATTCTATTTTATTCTCTACGGAAATTTTCACAGATAATCGGTGCGTTGGAGATTCAACGGTGTATTCTTTTGCATTCACCATGAACGTGCAGATTAGCAACAGGAAAAACAACAGATATTTTTTCATTTCGAATGGTTTTTAATTTGAATGTGGAAGATAGAAAGATTTTTTGAAAAAAGCTGCAAATGGTATTTGCTTCGGAAGAAACCCATTTATCCCATTCCGGGACATCTTATAGTAAAAACTCCAAAAATAGACGGCCAGCTAATTCTATGTTAAATGACGGTGTTGGTTTGAGAATAATAAGCGGCTGGTATCAAATAAATAGATGTAATTTTATGGTAGCTGCATGAATAGCTGATATTCAGTACTTTTGTGGTTGTAAGGTGGATTTATCGGTGTTTTCGTTTCCCTTTGATTGTCCCGTATCAGGATAGAGTTTTTCAATCCTGTACGACGTCTAACCTGCTATTTTATGTTTGGTTGGAATGGTTTATTTTTGCCGCCGCTTAAAAAAGCAGTAAAAATTACTGCATTCAAAATAATGAATCCGATTAAGTTGTGATATCAAACATTAAAAAGATATTACTATTATCTCTTTTTGTTGTAGTATTTCCGTTTTTATCGAGCGGACAATACGTATCCAAAGATAATAATACCGGTGCTTTCACAGACGATGCCACATGGATTGGTGGTGTTGCACCTGATCCTTCTTTAAGAGACACAGATACTAAAATCTATGGCAGGGTTACCAGTTACATTTCGTTAACCATCGATAACGGAAATATAATGGATGTTTACGATACCCTTTTCATTAAAGGGGATTTGACTGTAAAAAACGACGCCAATTTTATCATCCACGAAAGCGCCGTTTGCATCATTTACGGCAATGTTGACATTAAAAACAAAGTAGATTTGGCTTTTGGAAGTACGTTTATTGTTACCGGTGATTTCACAGCTACAGGTTCGCAAGCCACCATTGATATTCAGGACGGCGCCGCCGTTTATATTTTAGGCACAAACGACAGCCCGCTTTTTAGCTGCGATAATACGGGCAACTACGACCCTCCGGGAGATGCCGTATGTGACTATGGCGATATCATTTCATTGGAAGATAATGAAAACGAGACCGGAGGAATCTACGATGTATTTGTGTCGGATGATTCGCTAAAAGGAGTCACTCCTGTTTATGTGGAGCTTTGCGATGCGGGCGACGCCACCGTTGAAACATTGTTTAAAGACGGCACCAGTTATCAATGGCGGGATTCACTTGGGACAGCGCTTGCCGGAGAAACCGGAATGTCTTTTACCACCAATATACCCGGTGAATATTTTGCCACCTTCGACTATGACGGAGGTACGATTACCACACATCGCATTAAAATAAAAACTCCACACATTACAGCAGAATTTGATGCAACCGATGTTTCCTGCCCGGGCGCCACAGATGGAACCATTACTTTTTTTAATCCGTCAGGTGGAAGTGGGAGCTATGAATATTCCATTGACGGAGGTGCAAATTGGTACACAAGTGAAACATTTGCAAACCTTGCAGAAGGAACTTACAATCTTCAGGTTAAAGACTCGGGAGGAACCTGCAGTACCGTACTTAATAATACTTTTCTGCTAACCAGTACCGATTACGAAAATCCGCTTATAACCTGTCCTGCTGATATCACTCAATTATCAGACGCAGGAGTATGCTATGCTGCCATTACATATTTGGGAAATATTGTACTATCCGACAATTGCACGGCTGTGAGTGATCTGACGCCACATAATGATGCACCTGCGAGTAACCGGTATTCCGTTGGAACTAGAATCATCAACTGGTCGGTTACAGACGAAGCGGGGAACATGGCTACCTGCCAGCAATCAATAACCATTAATCCGGCTGAAATTATCGATGTAGCAGTTTCCGATTTAGGCAACACGTGTCAGGATGGTGAAACCGGCACGACCACAACTTTAATTTGGGATTTGGTGCTGATTGCAGGGGCAGAAGACTGGACCTTCGATTACACCATAAATGACGGCAGCACAGATGTTCAAGCTGGAACCGGAGTAGCCGCACAAGGCGACACTCAAATTTTCTACGAAATGACAAACAGCACGGCCACAGATAAAACCTACACATTGACCATTTTCAACGTGGTGGATGAATGCGGGACTGTGGAAACCGAAAACAAACAATAATAGGGATCAGGTAATAATGTATGGATTACCTCAATGGGAATTTTTAATTTAACAATTAATAAATAAATAAAAATCAAAAACAATTTCAATAACTAAAGTTTCGAAATGATGAAGAAGATTATTTTTACTCTGATGACTGTTTTTGTTCTCGTATTATTAGCGGGAACTGCAAAAAGTGCTAACGAAACCACCGTATTACCGGGGGGAACATATACCTATAACTTAACAGGTGTGTATTCTTTTAATGCTGCTACAGCTACGGTTACATATGATGGAACCGGAGGGATTATTACAGAGCTCTCCAGCAGTTTCACTATAACTGCTCAAACTGAATCCACTGTTTCATTTTCTATTCAGTATGGGACACAAGCATCTCCTGCAACTTCGGGTACGATAACGGTTGAGATTGCAGACGGTACTTCTAATTGTTCTAACTCCATTCAGCTGGATATTACTGTTTCAGCTCTTCCGGTTTATACGCTTAATATTGAGGCTATTACCAATGGATATTCAGAATGCCAGGCAAGAACTGGTGCCGGAGATAATACTGCAGACGCAGTAGGGACAGAATCAAACTCGTTTACTTTCGAAGTAACTCCTGATGTGCAGAATGTTACAGGTAATTTTGATTATTCATATACCATTAGTTTACCAACCAATGCTGAGTTAACAATTTTAGTAATGGGTCAGGTGCTGTTGCGGCTTATAGTGGAGGTGTAGTTTCTTATTCAGATGTAAATGCTGTTACAACGGATGTATTTACGATTACCTTTAAAACGACTACTGGAATAGATACGCAAATATTAACGGCGACTTTAACTGCCGGTACTTCATCAACACTAATTCCTGTTGACGGAGGGGGCATATATAATGCCATTGTAGCTGATGGCGGAAGTTTAACGCAATCCGTAACAGTTAAAGCTGTACCAACAATTGGTTCATTTCAGTAACATTTAACCTATGAACCGTTCCACAAATAAAATCATACTGATATGTTTACTTCTGATATCGGGAATTAAAATTGTTGGTCAAAATCCATACGAAATACCTGTTGAAGGAAGTACGCACTCTTATACCTGCAACGGTATTACCGAAGGAAGCAACTACACATTTTATGTAACTACGGAAACGCAGAATCAAACAGGAGAATATGATTTTATTGGCAGTGAATCGGGTACAGTAGGAAATGATGGATTAGCATCTGTCCGGATTCAATGGAATGAGGGTTCTGCTTTAAGTGAATACGAGGTGTGGCTGGAAGTAAATCTCTCCGGTTGCTCCAATACCATATTTATCGAAGTGTTACCGCAGCCCAACAATCGGGCTGCCGGTTTCTATGCGGAGTTGAGTAATTCATGTTATGAACCGGGAGGCAACGGCTTTGAACTGCCGTTGTCGTTCCCGGGGAATAACAGTGAACCACTTTCTGAAACTTATTTTCCGTTGAACGTGGAATTCACCGTGAACGGGAAAAGGTTTTCTCAGTCATTGGAATACAATTCGCAACTGTTGCAAATCGCTGATGAAATGGTTTATGCCAATCCCTCGCAGGATACGCAGGTGTTCGTGGAAATTACGAAAGTGACAGATAAATTCAATGCGGCAGTTCGTCCTGAAGAAGCGAAGAAATCGCACATCCGGACCATCTTTGCGATTCCGGAAATTGAGTTTTCACAAAAACAAAAGGAAAAACAGTTGAATGAGGAAATTATGGCTCATATTGCTGATGGTTCTGAACGTCTGGAGTTTACAGGCACAGAATCAAATCATACGTGGTACGAATAAAACCCATTCGGTGAAGCTGGTGACCGGGAATGCGGGAAACGCCGTTTATTCCTGGGCGGTTATTCCTGCCTCGGGTTCTTCTACCAATATTGATGTCGTTGCCGACAGCGTTATAACTATTTCGTGGGATGGCGAACCGGGAATCTACACGCTGATGGCCAGCGTCGTTGATGGGAACGGCTGTGTCAGTGAAAGAATCAGCCGCGAGTTTGAAATTGTTTCACCGGGCGATTTGATATTTGCCGCGTCAACTCCTTCTACTTCGGTTTGTTCGGCTTTGGCTGTGCGGGCTGGTGGACAGAATCTGCAGGAAACGCAAAGTACTTTTCAGGTGGTTTATGCCGGAGATGCGAATCTTACTTCAGCAAAAATAACCGTTCGAAATCCGAATGGTGAGTTTATTGATCTGGATGGAAATGTTTTATCTGATCAGGATAATCCGGAAGTTTTAGTGAAAAATGATGGCGATGATAAAATCATTGATTTAAACATTGACGATGGCTGGGAAAATACCCGCGACAGCGAAGTTCTGTTTACCATAAAGCTTATCTCGGTTCTCACGCCCGGGAATCTTGAAATTCCGGCGAATCAGCAAAACGATGTCGTTCGGACCATCACAGTTTTACCCAAACCTGTTATTGGCTTTTAATTGAAAAAATGCTGAAAGAGCTTTTAAAAATAATCTTGATAATGGTTTTCCTGGCGTTGGTTATTCAAACCAACGCACAGGAAACCATTCCTTTAAACTCTTTCCATTCATTCAGTGTGAAAGGAGAAATAAATTTTTCCTACTCCTGGTGGTTTGAAGATGAATCCGGTACACGTATGTATTTTACTTCGAAAATTAATTCCACAGAGGAATATTCCTGGACCACCGAAGGAAATTACATGCTCTATGTTCAGGCCACGGATGATAACGGCTGTCAGTCGGAGGTTATTTCAAAACCATTTGTTGTAAAGAAAACTGAAACAGAAGAATTGGCAGGCGCGGACACGGTTATTGGAAGTTGTAAACCGTACACCCTGCATGCCGCAGATTTGGGCGAAGGCTACCACTATTCCTGGGAACCCGCAGCATTGCTTGACAATGCCGAAAGCAGAACGCCGGTATATATCCCCGGCAGCTCGCAGTTATTTTGGCTGACTATTACCGGTGATGATGGATTTGAGGCAGTCGATTCGGTGATGATTGATGTGGCGCCGCTGGCTGCAGAGGCTGGCGATCAGGTTTTCATGTATTCAAATACCGAAGCAGCACTCGATGGTTCCGCCAGCATCGGAACCGGGCTGCAATACCACTGGACGACCCAAAATGGTATAATTGAAAGTGGTGAAAATACCATGCATCCCATAGTTGGCGGCTTCGGAACATATGTTCTGGAAGTAACCGATAAATTCGGTTGCATGAATTCCGATTCTGTAAATGTGGGTTTGCTTACGTATGCCCCCGTTGCAGAAAACGACTACGACTCTACCAGATACCAGACCACCGTTAAAATCGATGTACTTCGTAACGATTACGACCCGGAGAATGATATCGATTCGATGTCGCTTTCGGTAAAAGCACCACCATTTAACGGAACAGCTACAATCGATTACAATGATTTTACCATCAGTTACCGACCCGACGAAGGATTTACCGGAACTGATAATTTCGAATATGAAATTTGCGATAAAACCAAAAACTGCGATGCTGCCACTGTGTTTGTGCTGGTTTCGGGCGGAGAATTTTTTATTCCCGATGCTTTTTCTCCCAATGGCGACGGCATTAATGATTACTTCGAAATTGTGGGCATTGAATTGTATCCGCGCAACAGCATCGAAATATTCAACCGCTGGGGAAACATGGTTTATAGAACCGCAAACTATGGCATCAGCAGTACACCTGTATTCTGGGACGGCAAACCTAATACCGGAATCAGGGTGGGTAACGAAGACCTGCCGACAGGCACCTATTTTTATGTCCTGGATTTGGGTAATGGCGAAAAACGAATTGTGGGTTCTGTGTATTTAGACCGGTAAAAAATGAATTTCAAAATTAAAATATCATCCTTTGTTGTCGCTGTAATGCTCGTTTTTTTTACAAACGGCAATCTCCTGGCCCAGCAGGATCCGATGTATACGCAGTACATGGACAACCTGCAAATTGTAAATCCGGGATTTGCCGGTTCGGAAGAACTGGCTGGTTTCATGCTGATTACCCGCAATCAGTGGGTGTCGTTCGATGGAGCGCCGCGCAGCCGCACACTGTCATTTCGTACGCCGGTAAAAAATTACAAAATCGGTCTTGGCTTTTCATTGCTCACCGATAGGATCGGGCCGCTGAACCGGACCGGAATTTATTTCGATTATTCCTATTTTTTAAGGGTGGGAATGGACTACAAACTGGGAATGGGAATAAAAGGAGGGTTCAGTTTTTATAGGGCAGCACTCACTGATTTGCAGACGGTAAGCCCCGACCCGATTTATTCCCGAGATATTTACCGGAATTTTCTCCCCAATTTTGGAATTGGCGCATTTTTATTTTCGGATAAAAATTATTTTGGAATATCGGCGCCTAAACTGGTGGAAAATACCATCAGCCGGGTGGATTATTCGAGCGAATATGTGAACAAGGAAAAAATGCATTTTTATGTTGTTGCCGGTAAAATATTCAAATTGAACAACGACTTCGAAATAAAAAGCCATTCGATGCTGAAGGTGGTAAAAAATGTCCCGTTATCAATGGATGTCACTGCGATGCTGGGAATCAGGCAGCGGTTTTGGGTGGGAGGAATGTACCGCATCGGTGATTCTTACGGATTTCTGGCTCAATTCAGCCCTACAAAAGAAATCTTAATTGGGTATTCCTACGACCTCACCTATTCGGAACTGAACGCTTTTAATAATGGTACTCACGAAATTATGCTGAGTTACAGCCTCAACCTGCTCTCCGGCGGTAATTAAAAACAATCGATTCTTGTTTCATTTCCCCGAATATTTGGCGCGCTTCGTTTTTTTTCCTGGTCTTGAATCCGAATTTTGTTCTATTTTTAACGATTGTGGAGTAAGAATTTATATATTCTTTTAAATGAAGGACAAACTTAAAAGCAGCGGTTTTATTGACAAAAAAGAAAAAACATTGCCCGCGGAAGTAAAACCTTTCCTGAAATGGGCAGGCGGAAAAGGTCAGTTGCTGGAACGTTTTCAAGGATTTTATCCGGAGGAATTGAAGTCCGGGGAAATTCAGAAATATTACGAACCATTTGTTGGCGGCGGTGCTGTTTTCTTTGACATCGCTTCAAAATTCAACTTGAAAACGATGCACTTGTACGACATCAATGAAGAACTGATACTAACTTACCAGGTGGTGCAGAAAGAAGTTCGGAAATTAATTGATTACCTTTTTCATTATAAGAAATTGTACGAAGGAATTGGTGGTGCAGAGCAGAAAGAATTTTTTTACGCGCTAAGAAAGAAATTCAACGAGCAGCGGTTAAAAATCGATCGCAACCGTTTTTCAGAGCTTTGGATTGAGCGGGCAGCGCAGGTTATTTTCCTTAATAAAACCTGCTTTAACGGATTGTTTCGGTTCAATTTAAAAGGTGATTTTAACGTTCCGGCAGGCAGTTATAAAAACCCTAAAATTGTTGATGAACAAAACCTGTTAAAAGCCTCTGAGTTGCTGTCGGTTGCAGAAATACGCACTGCTGATTTCAAGACGATGGAGAAGGATGTTGTTCCCGGTTCGTTTGTATATTTCGATCCGCCATACCGCCCGCTGAACAAAACATCGAGTTTTACCTCGTACAGCAAACATGGTTTTTCCGATACCGACCAGTTCGAGCTGGCCGCGCTTTTTAAGAGGCTCAACAAAGCAGGAGTAAAACTCATGCTTAGCAATTCTGATCCGAAAAATTCCGACCCGAACGATAATTTCTTCGATGATTTGTACCGCGATTTTTCAATTTCGAGGATCCCGGCAAAAAGAATGATTAATTCAAATGGTGCAAAAAGAAACGCTGTGAATGAGATTGTAGTAACAAATTATTCGGTCTAAAAATAAATTTTTCAAAAAAATTTACTTTTAATAAACCTTTTTTCAAACGCTTTGTTTCAAATGATATAAAAAATGATTTATAAGAATTCTTACCATAGAGATGGTTTGGTTTTTGGTTTAGTTTAGGTTTAGGTTGATTGAGAAAAGGCTGGTTGCTCAACCGGCCTTTCTTTTTTTTGTGAAATTCTACCTTTTCATTATTCCGTAGCACATGATTTTCAGAATAATATCTACGCTTCGTTCCAGGTTCACGTTACCGTAATTGCCTGCAGTCAATGGCATTTCCAGGCCTTTTATCGCTGTTGTAATACCAATGGCAGCCAAATTGAAATCATAAATCTCGAATTCGTTTTTCCGAACTCCTTCTATTAAAATCCGTTTAATCATTCGTATTTCATCCTGCTCGTAACGGTGTTTTACTTCTTCGATGAAATCAACAGCAGTTACATCATTTTCAATGGCATGGTAAAAATTGGCGAGACTCCGGAAAGTCGTTAGTTTGGTAAGGATATAATCACGCAGTTTATCAACAGGGTCGGTATTTCGGTTGATCACAATTTCCAGCTCGTGGGCTAAAATCTCAACTTCCTTCATAATTACTGCCTGAAAAAGATCTTCTTTACTTTTAAAGTAATAATAAAGTGAACTTTTCCCTTTTCTCACAGCATTGGCTATGTCATCGAGCGTTGTTTTTTTGTAACCGTATTTGTTGAAAATTTCGCGGGCAATTTTAAGGATGTTTTCCCGGTTTAGGTCTTTTTTGCTGCCGTTTTCGGTGTTATTCTGCATTTTTAGTCCTTTTGCTGCTGTAACTAGAAAAGGCAAATATAACTAATTATTTTACCTGCAATATAAGTTTTGAATTTTTTACTTTAACAGGCGAAATATGATTGGCAGCATTCAAACGCTTTCTGTTACTAAAAAGTTGGAGCCCGATAATTTGAAAATATATTATTCCTCTTTTTCTGCCAACCTGAAATCGAGGTGTTTTTTCTCAAGATTGGTCCGCCAAATTTTTATGGTTACTTCATCGCCAAGTTGGTAGGTTTGTTTGGTATGGCGGCCAACGAGCTGGTAGTTTTTTTCATCGAAGGTGTAAAAATCATCGTTCAGCTCACCAATCGGGACCATTCCTTCGATTTTATTTCCAAGTTCCACGTAAATTCCCCAATCGGTAACTCCTGAAATCACGCCCGGATAGACTTCGCCAATATGATCCTGCATGAATTCAACCTGCTTGTATTTTATTGATGCCCGTTCTGCATTGGCGGCACGTGTTTCCATGTCGGAGGAGTGGCGGCATAAATCCTCATATTTATCTTCGTTTACGGAGCGCCCGCCGGCAAGGTATTTTTCGAGCAGCCGGTGCACCATCATGTCCGGATAGCGCCGGATTGGCGAGGTGAAATGTGTATAAAAATCAAATGATAAACCGTAATGGCCGATGTTCCGTGTTGAATATTCAGCTTTCGCCATCGTACGAATGGCCAGCGTCTCCACCACATTTTGTTCTTTTTTGCCACGGACGTTCTGCAGCAAATTATTCATGGAATTCGAAATGGCATTGGGTGACGTGAGTTGAATGCCGTAACCGAAACGGTGGATAAATGAATTGAATGTTTCCAGTTTGTCGGGGTCCGGCTTATCATGAATCCGGTAAACAAAAGTCTTGGGAGTTTTCTGTTTTTTCTGTTTGCCGATATATTCTGCTACACGTTTGTTTGCCAGCAGCATAAATTCCTCGATGAGTTTGTTGGAATCCTTCGATTCTTTAAAAAACACCGACAGCGGATTGCCTTTTTCATCAATTTCAAATTTTATTTCCACCCGCTCGAATGCTATCGAACCTTTTTTAAATCGATCTTCCCGCAGTTTTACCGCCAAATCGTTTAGTTTCAACATTTCGTCCGAAAAATCTCCGTTACCGGTTTCAATAATTTCCTGAGCTTCTTCATAGGTAAAGCGTCGGTTTGAAAGGATAACTGTTTTTCCAAACCACTGATTTACCACGGCGGAATTGTCATTCAATTCGAAAACAGCCGAAAAACAAAGTTTTTCTTCATTTGGCCGTAGCGAACAAACACCGTTGGAAAGGTGCTCGGGCAACATCGGTACCACGCGGTCGACCAGGTACACTGAAGTGGCGCGATTTTGCGCTTCCTCCTCAATTATTGAATTAGGTGTAACATAATGAGTTACATCTGCAATATGAACTCCAACTTCCCAATTTCCGTTTTCCGTTTTTCGAAGTGAAAGCGCATCGTCGAAGTCTTTGGCGTCTGCAGGATCAATCGTAAAAGTAGTTATGTCACGAAAATCGCGGCGGTTTTTGTATTCTTCAGCCGGAATTTCCATGGGAATTTTTTCAGCTACACGATCTACCTTCTCCGGGTATTTATGCGGAAGTTCAAATTCGGCCAAAATCGCGTGCATTTCTGCATCGTTATCGCCGGTGTCTCCCAGAACTTCAGTTATTTGGCCGAACGGACTGCGGGCCCGGGGTGGCCATTCCACAATTTCGGCAATGGCTTTCTGCCCGTCTTTTGCGCCATTTAGTTTTTCTTTTGGAATAAAAATATCGAAACCCACTTTCCCTGACGGCACCAAAAAGGCAAAATTCCGCGAGATTTCCACTGTTCCCACAAAATGCGTTTTTGCCCTTTCAATTATTTCGGTGACTTCGCCTTCCAAATCGTGTTTTTTTCGTCGGGCGTATAAATGAACATGCACTTTGTCGCCTTCCATGGCATGTTTCAGGTTGCGCGACGAAATCAGCACCGGCTGATCCACCTCATCGCTGATTACATATGCAAAACCCTGTGGCTGCAGCTCAACCATTCCGGTAACAACGCTGGTTTTCGCTTTCAGTGTATATCTCCCGCGCGAGACTTGGTCGAGGTAATCATCGTCTTTTAATTCCTGAAGCGATACATTTACAAGCTTGCGCAATTCATCGTCTTTTATTCCCAGCCACGACGAAACCTGCTTGTAATTAATTACTTTCGATTTATTTTCGTATAAAACCGAAAGAATTGCGCTTTTCAGTTTTTTCTTGTTGAAGGTTCCCGCTTTTTTGAACTTGTTATATTTTTTCTTAACCATTTTCTTATGCTTTTTTTAAACTTATGCAAGTTAAATTTAATTACCTAATCCACCGGATTCGCCTGTGAATATTGTCATTTAATTTCTTTTTTCCATTCATATTTTTGCTGAAATTTCGTTTCTGCCTGTTTCCAGATTTCTCGCGGGTCGCGAATTTCGTTTAGCAACAAATACGCCGTTTCGGTCATTTCATCGATTCCTTTTCCGTAGCGGTGAAACAGCGCGATAAATTGATCGTACGAAATACCCGTTTGTTTGGCCAGATCAAATTTTTCGAGCCCGGTTTCGTATTGATTGTCCAAATTAGCGATTTCAAAAGAGGATGGAAGCGGCCTGCCGCAAACTGAAATGATTTCACTTAAAACCTGAACAGAAGGCAATTCTGTAACTTCAACTTTTTTCGCATTTTTCAATTCGAAAGCAAAATACCGGCGGCAGATTTTCAAAATTTCTTCTTCCGTAATGAACTTAACATACTCAATTTGTTCTGCCAGGATTCGATCTCCTTGTTCAGAGAACCGGAAGTGTATGTTTTTTTCACTGGTTACCAGAGAAAAACTTTCAAACGTTTCCACCGGCAACAAATAGCCGTTGCGGCTTTTAACTCCGCCAATTTCAATTTCCCGGAAACTGGTTTCTTCATTGTTGCTGAAAATAAGTTTGTTATTTTCTTGCCGAAACAATTCTTCTACTTTCACCACACCGCCTTTCGATGCGAAAAACTTTAAAAGTTCAATAAAAAACCGTGAAATGTTGAAGGTATATTCCTGAAAAACAACTCCTCCGGTAGGTTCTGATTTTAAAAACCCAATTTCTGCAACGGCTTTTTTTGTAAGAAATTTTGAATTTTGGTGGTACGAATGTCCATAAATGATGTCAGCAAAATGCGATTTTAGCACCAGATTTTTCCGGCGCCCGGAATAAATAACTTTTCGAGGCTGAACCAGGTGTGGCGCAAGCGCAAAAACTTTTTGGAAAGTACGAAGCCGTAACGCCAGTTTAGGCAATTCAAGAAGAAAAAAAGGGAAAGTCCGTGTGGTAGCAAAACCATCTTTCCTGTTCAGATCGTTTTCAAAAATTACCATCACCTTGTTCTTTTTTTTCTGAAGTGAAATGGCTCTCACCAGTAATTCGAAACCCGGGTTTACAAACACAAAATCGAGGCCGGGCGCACTTTCGGAACCAGTAGTATTCAATTTTTTAACCTTAAGAAAAATTAACCCAATTTCATGGCTTTCAATTTTAAATTAACAACCCATAACATTCATTGTTTGCAGGAATTTGTATGTTTGTACTTCCGTTGAAAAAAATGAAGATAGCCGCTAAAATACCTTATATTATTGTTGCAGGTTTTGCATGGATTGTAATCATTTCGTCATGCGCAAACCAGGGAATGCCAACCGGCGGTCCCAAAGACAGCATTCCACCCGTACTTGTTGAAACCCACCCGGACTATAGAGCTTTGAATTTCAACGGCGATGAAGTACGGCTGACATTTAATGAATATATCATTCCCGATGAGGTAAGGGAAAAACTGGTGGTTTCGCCACCGCTGAAAAAACGCCCGACCATTCGCACGAAATCGAAAACGCTGATCGTCCAGTTCAACGAAGATTTGAAAGACAGCACCACCTATTCGCTCGATTTTAAAAATTCAGTAGCCGATAACAATGAACGAAATGAATATGAAAACCTGAGGTTTTCGTTCAGTACAGGCGATGTTTACGATTCTTTGCGGGTTGCCGGACGGGTTCTTGAGGCATTTAACCTGGAGCCAAAAGAAAACGTGTTGGTGATGTTGCATAGCAACCTGCACGATTCTGCGGTCTACACGGTGATTCCGGATTACATTGCGAAGACGAATGAAACAGGCCTTTTTTTAATGGACAATATTAGCCCGGGGACGTATCATATTTTTTCAGTTACCGATAACAACAACAATTTGTTGTACGACGAAGGCGCCGAGGAAATAGCTTTTCTCGACTCGGTGATTGTGCCGGGGGCCGAATACCGGGAAGTTCAGGATACGCTTGTAAAAGGTGTCGATTCGATGCTGGTTACCGGGCACACCCAATTTTTTCCGGACCCCGTTTATTTACGGCAATTCACAGAAGATATTTTCGACCAGTACATTGTTGACTATGAGCGTAATAACCCGTATCAAAGCACCATCGTTTTCAACGAACCGGTTGCCGATAGTTTTAACATCAGGTTGTTAAACCACGACATTGAAAACTGGTACATTCTGGAACATAACCCGGAAATGGATTCGCTGACGATTTGGCTGTCGGATACCACACTGGTAAAAACCGATACGCTGGTTACCGAAGTATCATATTTTCAGCTCGATACCCTGAGTCAGCTATTCGTTCAAAAGGATACACTTGAATTCATCGGTTCGTTTACCGGAAATGAAGAGGAAAGCAGTAAACGAAGAAGAAGAGATAAAGGGGAAGAGTCGGAACCCGAATCCATTCCGCAATTTACCCTGAAAACCAACCTTGGTACAGCGCCGTTCGATTTGAACAAAGACATCAGAATAAAAGTTCCGGAACCTGTTAAATCGTTCGACAGTACTCAGGTTTCGCTTTATTTAAAGGAGGACACACTTAAAACTCCGCTCCAATTTAATTTTTCAAAAGATACAGCCGCCTGGCGAACTTATTCGGTTTCATATGCCTGGGAACCAGGATTGGAATATTCGCTCGAAATTGATTCGGCAGCTGTTGAAAACGTGTACGGCATTACGAGCAAACAACTTAAAAAAGATTTTGAAATGCGGGAAGAAGATTATTATGGTAAGATTATTTTGAATATGCAGGATGTTGAAATGCCCGTAATTGTTCAACTCCTGGAGAATACTGAAGATGAAAAAGTTATTTCGCAGAAATATATTGACGAAAATGCGACGGTGGCATTTGATTTTCTGGCGCCTGACAAGTATAAGTTAAAAGCAGTTTACGACCGTAACGGTAACCGGAAATGGGATCCGGGAAGTTACCAGGACCATTACCTTCCGGAACGGGTGACTTACATCAATGAAGTAATTAAAATACGCGGCAACTGGGACAGCAAATTCGACTGGCAGTTAACACCGGATCCACACTTCAGTAAAAAAATCAGGGATAAAGAACTCGAAGAACAACATCGGAAAGATGCCCGCGAAAAAGCGCGACAGGAACGAAACGAACGGCCGCAGCTTCAAAATCAAAATCAAACAGGCACGGGAGCTTCCGGAATTTTACGCAGGTAAAAAAATTTTACCTTTAAAAAACTAAATTATCCGAAATTCGCGTTAGTTAAGTACGTTATTTTTTTGATATGCAGAAAAATTGCATTGATTTCCGAGAAAAAAAGTGGTATTTTTAATCAAGTTATTCTTAACTAACTACTATGCAAAGAACCAGAAACCCGTTAATTTTTGTCATTCAGGATAACATCGTCTACAAAGATTTAATTATCGGATATTTAAAATCGCGCAAATATCAAAACATCAAAACGTATAAAAACGGTGAAGAATGTTTGAACGATATTCACCTGAACCCCGATCTGATTGTTTTGGACTACACGTACAGTGGCATGACCGGACTTGAATTCATGAAGAAAGTGAAAGAAGACCACCCGGATACGGAATTTATTTTTCTGAGTGGACAAAACGATGTTGAAGTTGCCGTAAACATTATGAAAGTCGGCGCAACGGATTATATCGTTAAAAACGAAAAAGCACCTTTCAATCTTGTCAGATCTATCGATCATCTGATGGCCTCGTCGAAGCAGGAAAAGGTTAGAAAAGGTTTCAAAATCGGTGTTGTCGGGTTTTTTATGGTCTTGTTTTTCATCATCATGGTTATTATCTTAATGACAATATTCCTCGAAGATTTTACGCTTTAACAACCTAATTAATTATACGAAACACTACTTTGCCATAAACGCTACTTTTATATTCTTTAACTTTTTGCTTCTGCCTCGTTTTGCTACCTTCGGGGCTTCAAAATAAACTGGTTATGGCATTTGTTTCAGTAATTAAAAAATACAATAAAATTTTCTGGGCCTCGAATACTATTGAACTCTTTGAAAGATGGGCCTGGTACGGATTTTATATGGCGTTTGCCCTTTATCTTGTAAATTCGAAAGATACGGGTGCACTGGGGCTAACCCAGGCACAAAAAGGCATTATTATGGGAACCGGCTCCATGTTACTGTATTTTTTGCCGGTAATAACCGGTTCAATAGCTGATAAGGTAGGGTATAAAAAGATACTTTTCCTGTCGTTTACACTTTATATTTCAGGATTTTATATGATAAAAACCTTCGACACGTTTGGCCTGATGTTTTTTGCTTTTATCTGGACGTGTGTGGGCGGGGCTTTTTTCAAACCGATAATTTCGGCAATGATCGCCCGAAACACCGATGAAGAAACTTCATCTATCGGATTTGGGATTTTTTATATGATGATAAATATCGGCGGATTTATTGGACCGTTTATCGCCGGTGTGCTGATGCAAAAAAGCTGGGATTATGTGTTTTACATGTCAATTCTCGCCATCGGTGTAAATTACCTGATTACGTTTTTCTTCTTTCGCGAACCGGTAATAAAGGAGGAAAAAACTTCGCTCTGGAATAGCATAATTCAGGCATTTATAAACATTGGGATAACCCTGAAAAACTGGAAATACGTATTATTTCTGATTATTATGATTTTGTTCTGGACGGCGTTTAACCAGCTTTATTATTCTTTTCCGGTTTTTGTTGATCAATGGGTTGATACTTCTGCATTATACGACGGCATTCACTCGGTTTGGCCGTGGCTGGCCGAATCGATTGGAACACCTCAGGGAACCATTACAGCAGTCACTTTGGGTAGTATGGATGCATTTTTCATCATCATTTTTCAAATCATGGTCTCAACCTTTGTCATGCGTTTTCGTCCGCTGGCCGCAATGATGGGTGGAATTTTAGTTTTGGCAGGTGGTTTGGGGCTCATGTATTCCAACCAGAGCAGCTGGCTGATTTTGCTGGGAATTTTGGTTTTCGCCCTGGGAGAAATGGCGAGTTCACCAAAATTTACCGAATATGTGGGCCGGATTGCACCTGCCGATAAAAAAGCATTGTACATGGGAACCTCGTTTTTGCCTATTGCCGCAGGGCACCAGCTGGCCGGCTGGCTTTCGGGCGGTGTGTACGAAAAAATTGCCGACAGGATTTACCTGTTACAACAGGAAGTAACCCGGCGTGGTTTTTCACTGCCCGAAATTTCGGAAGAAGTCACCAAAAATGATTATGTAAAAATAGCTGCCGAAAAAATGGGAATGAGCGTGGAACAACTTAACCGGTTTCTCTGGGAAAATTATCATCCTTCCAATATCTGGATCGTGTATTCGGGCGTTGCCGTTGCAGCCGTTGTTTTTCTGTGGTTGTATGACCGGTTTATCATCGGCAGGAAATATTATTCAGATGATAAAAATTCTGCATAATTTTGAGGGTTGATCAATTTGAACTGATATTCGGGGTAAGCATTTTTAAATGTTTTTGAAAGCTTTGCGGTCTTTGTTGTGCTGAATTTAAATTCGTATGCCCACATTTTGCCACCACGTTCTTCAATATAATCTATTTCCTGTTGTTGTTTTGTTCTCCAAAAAAACCGGTTGGCATGGATTCTTTGATATGCCGCTAATTTGATACGTTCGCTTACGAGGTAATTTTCCCAAAGTAAACCAACATCCTGCCTTGAATTTAATGGATTGAAATTATTGATAATTGCATTTCGTATTCCATTATCGAAAAAATAGATTTTTCGCGATTTTTTTATTTCATTTCTCAAATTTCTGCTTAAAGCCTGCAGCCTAAAAACGACAAACGTTTTTTCCAATAACCCAATATATTTTTCGATTGTTTTTGGATCAGAGGATAAACTTTGCGCCAACTCATTATAAGAAACTTCATTCCCAACCTGATATGAAAGAGATTGTAAAAGTTTCGTAAGGAGGTCAGGTTTTTTTATGTTTTCAATTCGGAACAAATCCTTGTAAAGATAACTATCAGCAAGCCAGCTTAAAATTTCGACAGAGTCATCGGGATTGTTTACTACATCCGGATACGAGCCAAAAATCAAACGCTGTTTCATTGATCGCTTTTCTTCCAGTATTCCTTTACCTTTCGATAATTCATTAAACGAAAAGGGATAAAGCTGGAATTCAAATTTTCGTCCGGTAAGCGGTTCGTTTACTTCATCCAGTAAATCGAATGCAGACGAACCCGTTGCAATAACCTGAATTTCCGGGAATGTATCTACAATTAGTTTTAAAGTTAATCCAATGCGCGGGATACGCTGTGCTTCGTCAATAACGATAATTTTATTTTTACCTATCAGATTTTTTAGCTCAACGGATGTAATGGATTCAAATAAACCCGGGACGTTGGGTTCATCGGAATTGAACCATGCGTAGGATTGGTCCAGTTGGTTTACCAAGAGTCTGATTAAGGTGGTTTTACCGGCTTGTCGTGGCCCGCTTATTATTATTGCTTTTTGTTTAAAAAGACGATTTTTGATTACTTTTAATAATTCTCTTTCTATCATTTTTTTAGTGAAAGTAGTAATTTTTTGGATTACAATCCAAAAAAGTTATGACTATTTTGGATTGTAATCCAAAAAATTATTATTTAATCACAAACCGCCAGTTTTTGCTCACCCACGGTTCACCGGCATATTTTATCCCAATCCTTGGTGTCGTGGAATAATTCATTTGATGATCTGAATCTTCGATCCAGATGCGGTTGGAAACCAGCAAATCTTCACCATAAAATGATTTATCAAGATGCAATGCTTTTCCAACCCTCCCGGGTCCTGAAATTCCTTCAACCCCGCGGATTAAAACTGCCGCTGCTTCGCCTGCTTTACCAGTTACAACGTTTAGCATCCAGTATATTCCGTAAATAAGGTAAACATAAACCTTTCCACCTTCACCAAACATAACTTCAGTACGTGCAGTTTTACCTTTGCTGGCGTGGCATGCAAGATCATCGCTTCCGCGGTAAGCTTCCACTTCTGTTATCAGAAATTTTTTGACGGTACCATCTTCAAATTTCCGTACCAGTATTTTACCCAGCAAATCGGGTGCAACCTGTAAAACTTCGCGCTGATAAAATACTGAAGGTAACCGGGAAATCATTCGTATGAATTAATCCTTTTTTGTTTTTTTCGATATTCTGTAAAACCATATCCGAGAACGGCAAGAATTAAAAGAATGGAACTTGCCAGCGAAACTTTGTTGCCGGTGTAGTATGATTTTGGTTCAAATTTAAATTCGATTTCATGTTTTCCTGCCGGAACAACGAGTGCCCGCAAAACATAATCGGCCCTGAAATGAGGGGATTCTTTTCCGTCGATAAATGCGTCCCAACCTTTGCTGTAATAAATTTCAGAGAAAACCACAAGCTGCTCTGCATCTGCCTGATATGAATATTTTAAATAATTGGGTTCATATTCGGTTAATGCAATGCTGCCATTTTCATCTTTACTAAATGATTTTCCCTGAACAAATTCAGAAAAACGTTTATCGATAACGGCTGTTGAAGAAGGATTAAAATTATCCAACGCAGCAATTTCTGCATCGGCATTTTCAACCAACTTATAATCACTGACAAACCAGGCATTTCCCAACGCTTTGGGATTGAAAATCGGAGCGCTGTTCAAATCGTAAATTACATAGCGGGTGTTCATCATATTAATTGCCGGAAGTGAGCTGAAGACAGAATCCATGGAAACTCCGGCCTGTAATTTTTGCACCATCTGCTGAATTTCAGGCTGAAGGTGATGATCAATCAGTTCCTGGTAACGGCGCAATTTTGCTGCACTGTAACCGCCCACATTTTTGTGGTAGTACGAAGTACGCGCATCCTGCCACGGATTTTGAAGCGGCAGCACCCTGTAGCTTAGATCTTTATCATTCAGAATAGCTTTATCGGCGGGAGTAACCGGGAATGGATTTTCAGCTACACGTTTCGAAACAAAATCGTCGTTGTTCAGGTATCGTTTATCAACTGTCCACAAGTCGATGAGTACGAGTATTCCTATGATAGCAATAAAAGGTATCGTTTTAATTTTTTTCAGGTGCCAGAAATAAAAAGCGCCGGCGGCTAAAACAATAAAAAGGAATGAACGAAAAGCATCGGTACGTAATAGCGCTTTCCGGTCTGCTACGATGCTTTCCATCAGCCAATCGGGATAACGCAGGGAATCGGTTGCATTGGTGAAATTTCCGGTTATTCCCGGCAAAACAGCAAATAATAAAGACAATCCGCCGGTTATTATTAACGACCATTTTAAGCCGTTCAACCAATCTTTCGTTTCGATTTTTCCGGTAAGAATATCATTCAGTGCAATGAAACCAAGCAAAGGCATGGTAAATTCGGCAATAACCAGAGTCATGCTGGGCGCCCTGAATTTGTTGTAAAGAGGAAGATAATCGAGAAGGAAACTGGTGAGCCACATAATGTTTCCGCCCCATGACAAAACAATGGAAACAGCGGTAGCAACCGCCAGCCACCATTTTAGCGGTCCTTTCACAATAAAAAGGCCGAGAAAAAACAGGAAAACCACGATGGCGCCTACATATACAGGGCCGGACGTTACCGGCTGGTCGCCATGGTACATGCTCACCGCCTGAATATTTCGCCGGACATCCTGCACTCCGCGTTGCTGCATGGTTCGGTAAGTTTCGGAATCAATTCCGGGATTTACAGTACTTCCGCCGCCCATGAAATTTGGGACAAGTAAAGTGAATGTTTCATCGATTCCATAGCTCCACTGCACCACATAATCTTTATCGAGACCGGTGGTTTCATTGTTGTTACCTGATGTTAATTCTGATGGTCCGCGGATGGTTTCTTTCGAATATTGCCAGGTGGTGTAAAGGCGCGAGAAATTCATACCGACAGCAATTATTGCTCCGGCAAGCAAAAACAGTGATGCTTTTATGAATTCAGGAATGGTTTTTTCGCGAATAGAATAAATGAATTTAATGATTATATAAATGGCAATCATCAGAAAGCCATAGTATGTAATCTGAATGTGGCCGGCCAGCAACTCCAGCGAAAATGCAGCAGCAAAAAGTAAAGCTCCGGCCAGCGGTTTCCGCCGGTAAGCCAGTAAAACTCCTGCAATTACGAGGGCCAGATAGCCAATGGCAGAGGCTTTCGAATTATGCCCTGCCTCCAGAATTATTAAAAAATAGGATGAAAAGGCAAACGAGATAGCTCCGGCAACACATAACCATCGTTTTATTTTTAACGACTGCAATAAAACATAAAATCCAATCAGATATAATATCAAAAATCCGGCAAATGAAAATAAATTGAAAAAATTTCTGTGGAGAAATTGCATTATGTTCCACGGATAATTAACAGAAATCAAATACCCGGGCATCCCTCCGAACATGGAATTCGTCCAAACAGCTTCAGCATTATTGTTTTCCCTGAAATCTATTAGTTCCTTCGCCATTCCTTTGTGATGCTGAATATCAGACTGTTGTATTATTTTGCCTTCAATCAACGGAAACAAATAAGAATAAGCCAATACAACAAATAATACTAATATTCCAACATTAATATAAAATTTGTTAAAGCGGTTTATCTTTGCCATATTTTGATCGTTATTGATTTGAAACCAGGCAAAAATATATATTTATACTGCATTAACCATTAAAAATGGGAATAATCATAAAACAAAGCATCAAAGGGAGTATCTGGTCGTATCTTGGTGTGGCGTTGGGTTTTATAACGACGGCATACTTGTTTCCAAACTATTTAAATACCGATACTATCGGGTTATTTGGTTTATTGGTGGCATATTCTGTTTTATTTAGCCAGTTGGTTTCTTTGGGAATTAACGGAGTAACTGCGCGCCTCTTTCCTTATTTCCGGAACAAGGAAAACGGGCACAACGGCTATCTTTTTATCTCTTCGATAGTTCTCGTTTTAGGAACAATTATTTTTCTGATTGTTTATTTCCTGTTATCACCCCGGTTGATTGAGTCGAACCTGGAAAAGTCGAAATTATTTGCTGATTACATTTATTTAATCATTCCCATTACTTTTTTTACTGCATTTTTTACTTTTTTCGACGTTTACAATAAGTTGCTCTACGATGCAGTTTTCGGAACATTTTTGCAGGAATTTCTTCAAAGGGTCCTAATTTTAATCATCACACTATTATTTATTTTCAATTTTTTCAATTTGAATCAGCTTATAATTGCTTATGCTGTAGTTGTTTGTTTAAAGGCAATTATAATATTTTTTCTTTTGCTCACAAGAAAAGAAATTAATTTCCGGCCCCGCTTGAATTTTGTAGACAAACAAATGAAGAAGGAAATGATTAGTGTATCTGCATTCAGCATTTTGGCCGGATTTGGCTCTACCGTCGTTTTTAACATCGACAAAATAATCGTAAATCAAATGATTGATTTGGGAAGCACCGGAGTTTATACTATTGCATTCTATTTTGGTGCATTGGTGGTTATCCCGTCGAGGCCGTTACTTAAAATTTCAGGAACAATAATCGCTGAATCCTGGAAGAAAAATGATTTGAATGAAATCAGTAATATTTACAGTAAAACCTGTTTGAATCAGTTCATTATCGGAGGTTTAATTTTTATCGGCATTTGGGCAAATATTGAAAACGTCATGAAAATTCTGGGACCGGAATATTACAACGGTAAATGGGTAATTTTTTTCATCGGGATTGGTTATTTAATCGATATGGTAACGGGTGCTAATAACCAGATCATTAGTTTTTCAAAATATTACAAAATTATGCTCCTCTTCGTAATAATTCTGATTGTTTTAGTTATTTTGAACAATTTGATTTTTATTCCGCTGTGGGGAATAACAGGAGCTGCAGTCGCATCCGCGTTATCAATGTTGATAAATAATTTTATGCGTTATATCTATTTGTACAGGAAATTTCATTTTCAACCATTTAATTATCGGTTTATATTGATTGCAGTTTTTCTTTTGGTCTCTTATTTTTTAAGCAAATTAATCCCGCAAATGAATTTAGTTCCCGACATTTTGGTAAGAAGTATATTTCTAACGTTCATTTTCGGATGTTTAATTGTTTTATTTGGTATTTCGCGGGATATAAATTTAATCGTTAAACAGCTTTTAAACAGGCTAAACAAATGATTTAACAGAATACAAAATGGCTGATACAGCATTTATAATACAGGCAAGGGCCGGGTCAACACGAATGTCGAACAAAGTCATCCTCCCTTTCTATAAAAATAAATCGATACTTGAATTGCTGATAACGAAGCTTACCACGAATTTTGATGTGCCGGCAATAGTTGCAACAACTTTAAACCCGCTGGATGAGGCAGTGGTCGAAATTGCGAAAAAAGAGGGGGTACAGAGTTTCCGGGGAAGTGAAAGCAATGTGCTAAAACGGTTTATTGATGCGGCGCAATTTTATAACATAAAGAATGTAATTCGGATTTGTTCCGACAATCCGTTCTTATCCGTAAAATATTTGCACAACTTAATTAAAAGCTGGCACGATAAACTTGATTATTTAAGCTTTTGTACGGCGGATGGAGTTCCTTCCATTCAAACACATTATGGTTTTTGGGCCGAAATGGTTTCGCTAAAAACCTTAATCAGGCTCGACCAGATAAACGTAGAACAAAAATACAGGGAGCACGTAACAAATTACATTTACGCTCACCCGGAAGATTTTGAAATTTGTTTCAAAGCTATTCCGGAATGGATCACGAAATCGAAAAATGTACGATTAACTTTAGATACTTTGCAGGATTTTAAAATTCAACAGGAAATTTATTCCCAGTTGAACAAAAAATATGAAAGTTTTGATGTGGAGGAAATTATGGAGTTTTTACAGGAAAATCCAGTGTATTTTAAGCACATGGAAAACAATATCATTCAAAACACAAAAAAATGAAATCGATATACCTGATTGGCGAAATTGGCCAGAATCATAATGGTTCGGTGGACATTGCAAAGCTGCTTTCGGAAATAGCAGCAAGACCGATCACCGACAAATTATTTGGTGAAAAACTGCGGCCAATGAATGCCATTAAGCTTACAAAGAGAGATTTAAAGCAAGAACTTTCCGCATCGCAAATGGCAAAGCCCTATAATTCGGTTCATGCTTTCGGCAAAACATACGGAGAACATCGGGCGTTTTTGGAATTAAGCAATGAAGAGCATTTTGAAGTTTACAAACACGTAAAAGGTTTGGGGCTTGAGTTTGTGGAAACATTGTGTGCGCCGGGTACTTTGAGTTTATTGAAATTATTTACTCCGGATAAACTGAAAGTGGCGTCAAGGGATTTAACGAATTTGCCGCTGCTTGAAATGATGGCCGAAACACAAATCCCAATCATCCTTTCGCTGGGAATGGGAGGAAAAAAAGAGTTGGATGAAGCGCTGGATATCATTACAAAATACCATTCCAAAATTTCTATTCTACACTGCGTTTCAGAATACCCAACCCAATATAAAAATGTGAATTTGAACTCAATCACCTACCTTAAAAATAATTATCCGGATTACCAGATTGGTTATTCCGATCATACCATTGGTATTTCAACGCCGGTAGCCGCTGTGGCAATGGGAGCAGAGATTATTGAAAAGCATATTACCATCGACCGGCAAATGAAAGGAACCGATCAGGCTGGCTCGCTCGGGATCGATGGCATTTACCGAATGGTGAGGGACATCAGAAACCTTGAACTATCGGTGGGCGAAGAAAAAATAGTTATTGAAGAAGCTGTTGGTCCTGCAAAACTAAAGCTGGAAAGATCAGTGGCCGCGCTGAAACAAATTGAACCGGGGCAAATAATTACCCTTGAAGACATTCATCTTTTAAGTCCGGGCGACGGCGTAAAATGGACGGAAAAAGAGATGTTACTTGGGAAAAAAGCAAAAACAGTAATCCCTGCAAACGAAATAATTTATCCGAAAATGGTGGAATGATGGAATTACCAAAATTAATTTTAACTGATATCGATGGGGTTTGGACCGACGGAGGAATGTATTATTCGGAAGACGGAAATGAATGGAAAAAATTTAATACAGCGGATAGTGCAGGTGTTTTATTTTTCCGGTTACTAAATATTCCGGTAGGAATAATTACTGGTGAAAACACACAGATTGTTCGAAACCGGGCAAAAAAACTGAATATTGAAATTTTGGAAATGGGGGTAAAAAACAAGCTAAATACCGCGAAAAAACTATCCGAAAAAATGAATATCCACCTTTCGGAAATAGCTTTTATTGGTGATGATATCGGTGACGTGGAATTACTGAAGAACGTTGGCTTTAGCGCAGTGCCGGCAGGTGTTCCGGAATATGTGTCAAAGCATGCTGATTTACAACTCAACAAAAGGGGCGGTGAAGGGGTTTTTCGGGAATTTGCCGAATACATCTTAAGCGAATGCAACTTTTTGAATGTCGTTTTGGAAAAATATGAAAAGGACAAAAACGAATGTTAAACACGATTGGTTCAATTAATTTTAAAAAGGAACTGATTTGATGCAATTGATAAATTTAGAATCACTGGCAAATTTTTTTTGGCGCATCGAAGAAAAGTATGAGTTGTTAGAATATGAAATTAACAGCGTAAAAATATGGCAATACCAACGTTTCAGAATATTCAATGAAATGGCTATGGCCGTAGGATTGTACAAAAGGGCGCACACCAAAAAGGTTGGGTTGAAGGATTTGATTAAGGCATCGCCTTCACTTATTTACTATTCCTTGTTTTCGAATCCATTATCAGGCAAATACAAAAAGAACATTCTTATCTTCAACACGGGGAGGAAAGTAAATGTCGACGGTAAATTAATCGATATATATACGAAATATTTTATTGAACAGGAAGGCTTAAAAGATTATCAGATCATAGAAGAACTGCAGGAAAACGTCCATCTGACAAATGAAAAGAAAAACCGGAAGCACCAGGATTACCAGCAGGTCAGAACAATTTTAAAAAAAGCATTTAGTTCTTTTAAATTCACCAGTGAACAGTTATCGTTCATGCAAAAAGTCAATGATGAAATCGTTAACGAACTGAACATCGATTTTAACCTAACCCGATTACTAAGGCTTGGATATCTGTATTTTAAATATGACTTTGAATTTTATGTGAGGCTGATAAAAAAACGACAGCCACAAAAAATATTAATTGTTTGTGCCTATACATACAAAAAAGCGCTGGTAGCAGCGGCTAAATATTGCGAAACAGAATGTATCGAACTGCAGCATGGAACAATGGACAAGTTTCACATGGGCTACAGCTATCCAAATCATCCATACATCCACTATTTTCCGGATAAAATGTATGTTTTCGGATTGTATTGGAAAGAACATGTGCAGTTACCGTTAAAAGCTGAAAACATTATCGTTAAAGGATTCCCCTATTTCAATTCAGTAAGTAAAAAATACCTCCATCTGAAAAAAAATAAAAATCAAATCACAATTCTTTCTCAGGGGAGCATTGGGATAAGAATGAGTCAATTATTTGTAAAAGATGTTTCCTTGTACCGGGAATTTATCATCAAATACAAATTGCATCCGGGAGAATATTCCAGGTATAAAAGTGAATATCCGGAGTTGATGCCTGCGACCGACCTACCCAATGTCGAAATCATTGACAATAACGAGCAAAACCTTTATTACCATTTGAATACATCAGAGTATGTAATCGGAGTTTATTCAACCGCTGTATACGAAGCTCTTGCTTTCGGATGCAAAGTAGTTGTTTTAGATCTACCAGGTGTAGAATATATGTCGGAACTTATTGAAAACAAATATGTTATGTTTGCGAAAAATTTTGAAGAAGCATACCGGCAGATCGAGTTAAATGAATTCAAAACTTTTCCGTTGGATTATTTTTTCAAACAACCAGAAAATTGATTGATATGGATTTGAAACGTTATACACTTAACAGAATACGAAAATACAATTTCATCAATAATTATACGAAACATATTTATGCCCGTTATTTGAAGTTGTTTAAAAAAAACGGAATAAACATATGTTACAATGCCTATATACCCAGTCAGTATGATCCTGCAAAAAGAAATATATTATTGGCGCTGGAATCACCCGCTGTTATCGAATATATGAAATGGTTATCGCCGGAAATGAAATTTGAAGCGGAAATTTCTTTCGGAAATTATTACAACCTGGAGCATTACTTTTGTTGCCGGGATTTGTATGTAAATAACGACAATTTCGTAAATGTTAAAACAGGAACAATTTTTAAAAATAAACCAGAAGAAATTTCCATTGTAAGTTCCCACAAAAAACATCTTCCCGGACACAGGTACAGACATGAAATTATCGCCAGGTTTAGCGATAAACTGGATGCATTCGGTTCAGGGTACCATAAGTTTGGCGACGTTACAAAAGCGTATACCGATTACAAATTCCAGGTTGTTATAGAGAATGGAAAATATCCTGAATATGTATCGGAAAAGCTTCTTGATTGTATTAAAACACAAACATTGCCCGTTTACTGGGGAGGTGAACAAGGTCTCCGAAAAATGGGATTTAACATGGATGGTTTTATCTTTTTTGATACGACAGAAGAATTATCAGAAATTCTGCAACAACTGACAGGTTCACTGTATCAGGAAAAATACCATGCGATGCTTGAAAATCTTCACCGTTTAATTGAAATAAGAAACGGGAAAAAAATGAATTTATATCTTAATTCTACCATGTTACGTTACATGCATACCCCTCAGAGTTATCTGGGATTAAAATTCAATACACTTAACTTATTCCTCGACAAGCTTTTAAAAGAAAATCAATGATTTATAACGAATGTTGGTGCAGTTCTGTTGATTATGAAAAGTTCTCCAGATTCAGAACAAAGTTTTTTGATCGAACTTCACCTAAGATAGAAATAGTAAAATGCACAAATTGTGGTACCGTGCGGATGCATGATAATGCACTTAATGAAATTCCTGATTATCAGCAGAGTTATGAATATCAAAAGTTAAGCGGCAGGCATTTCAGAACCATTGAAATAATTTCACAAAATTTACAGGGAACAAGTATTTTAGATGTTGGCTGCAACACAGGAATATTGCTTTCAGGAATTCAGGAAATGGTTCCCGGCATTCAAAAACTAAAAGGTATAGATCTGGATAAACAAGCCATAGATATTGGAAAGAAGAAGTATAGATTAGATTTGGAGCAAAAAAACCTTCATGAGGTGGAAGAAAAGTATGATAATATCGTGCTTTGCCATACTCTGGAACATATCCCGGATCTTCAGCGAACTTTTCGAAAGTTAAATAGTTTGAGTAATCCCAATGGGAAATTGTTTATTTCAGTTCCCAATATCAAATCGTTGAATGCCAGGGTTGCTTTAAGAATGTGGAAGTCTTTATCTCCGCAATATCATTTGTGGTATTTTGATGTTCATACACTAACAAAATGTTTGAAAGAATTTTTGCCTGAGTTTGAAATCATCCATGCATCAAGTTATTTCACCTGGGCGCCGTTTTATTACTCGGAGCCCGTATGGAAATTTATGCGGAATAAAACCCCCGGAATTGTGGAAAAACTGGAAAGTAACTTTTTGGGAGATCAATTGGATGTAGTTTTACGGAAACCGCAAAACAAATAAAGAATGCAAAAAATCCTGATGACAGATATTTACGGCCAATACCTTACCATGAAAGACGAGATTGATGAGGCAATGCAGGAAGTCATCAAATCAACACAATTTATTAAAAGCGGAAAGGTGCTTGATTTCGAAGCAAAACTTTCATCTTATTTAGATACAGATGTAATTGCATGTGGAAATGGAACCGATGCACTGCAAATTGCTTTTATGGCGCTTGGCCTTAAACCTGGCGACGAAGTTATTACCACACCTTTTACGTTTGTTTCAACTGCCGAAGTTCTTTTATTGCTGGGATTAAAACCGGTTTTTGTGGATGTATGCCCCAACAAGTTCAACATCGATTCTTCAAAAATTGAGCAGGCAATCACAAAAAAAACAAAGGCCGTTTTACCGGTTCACCTTTTCGGGCAATGTGCGGATTTGGAAACCATGAAAACGCTTGTCTCCAAATACGAACTTTTTTTGATCGAAGATGCTTGTCAGGCATTTGGCACCGACTATATTTTTAAAGATGGAAGTACAAAAAAAGCAGGAACGATTGGTGATGTTGGCTGCAATTCGTTTTTTCCTTCAAAAAACCTCGGCGCTTTTGGCGACGGTGGCGCCGTTTTTACCGCCGATGAAAAGCTGGCAAAAATCATCCGTTCAATCGCCAACCACGGAATGCACGAAAAATATCAGTACGAACGAATTGGGGTGAATTCGAGGCTGGATAGTTTGCAGGCAGCTGTTTTGGAGGTAAAACTAAAATATTTCGGCAAGCATGTAAAAGCGCGGCAAGATGCTGCCGCTTTTTACGATATGCACCTTGCCGGGATTGAAGAATTACAAATTCCGGTAAGGGCAGGTTACAGCACGCATACTTTTCATCAGTACACCATAAAAACTGATAAAAGGGATGCCTTAAAAAAGTATCTTGAATCAAAAGGAATTCCATCCATGATTTACTATCCAAAACCGATACACTTTCAGGACGGATATAAATTTCTCGGGTATAAAAAGGGCGATTTTCCAAATGCGGAAAAACTTTCGGAAACTGTTTTGTCTTTACCAATACATACCGAATTAACTGAAGAACAGTTGAAATATATTGTTGGGAACATTAAAGCATTCTTTCAACTTTAAGGATATTGCACGCAAAGACGCGAAGACGCTAAGTTTGTTGGAATTAAATAATTTAAAACCTTATAATGTGAACGAAAATGATTTGGCTAAAGTGATTGTAAATAGTTGTTACCACATTCACGTTGAACTAGGTCCGGGATTATTGGAATCAGTTTATGAGGAAATACTGTATTATGAATTGATCTCACAAGGTTATAAAGTTGACAGGCAAAAAGGAATTCCGGTTTTTTGGAGAAACTTAAAAATGGATATCGGATTCAGGGCCGATTTGATTGTGGAAAATAAAGTTGTTGTAGAATTAAAATCAGTTGAAAATATTGCTCCGGTTCATCCAAAACAACTTCTAACTTATCTTCGGCTTACAAATTTAAAGTTAGGATTGTTAATTAATTTTAATGAAGCATTGATTAAGAATGGAATTACACGAATAGTTAACGGATTATAAATCTTTGCGTCTCTGCGCCTTTGCGCGAAAATTACTGAACGCCAGACAAAAATTCATAGGAAATGAAAAAAACTTACATCCATAAAACAGCCATCGTTGACGACGGCGCTCAAATCGGAAACGGCACCAAAATCTGGCATTTCTGCCACATAATGGGAACTGCCGAAATTGGGGAAAACTGCGTGCTGGGCCAGAATGTGTTTGTCGGGAACAAAGCTGTTTTGGGCAACAACGTCAAAGTTCAAAATAATGTGTCGGTTTATGAAGGAGTGATTTGTGAAGACGATGTTTTTCTTGGCCCGTCAATGGTTTTTACCAATGTCATCAATCCACGAAGCGCAGTGAACCGGAAAAACGAATTTAAATCCACTTTGGTAAAAAAAGGAGCTACAATAGGAGCAAATGCAACCATCATTTGTGGAATTACACTGGGAGAATATTGTTTTATAGGAGCCGGAGCAGTCATCATAAAAGATGTAAAACCTTTTGCACTCATGGTTGGTATTCCGGCCCGCCAAAAAGGTTGGGTGAGCCGCTCGGGTGCCATTCTTGGCGATGATCTTGTTTGCCCCGAAACCGGCGAAAAATATATCTTAGCCGGAGGCTATTTGAAACTGATTTAAAGAGAAATATCACGCAAAGACGCCAGGGTGCAAAGAAGAATCTTCTTTTTCCCATGTATCTTTGAGGTGAAAAATTATACAAATGAAACTGACAAACTCGTTTTGACATCTGCGGGCAGACAGGAAAAGGAATATTTTTAATCGTTCCTTTTGGTCTTAGCGACTTTGCGAGCAAAATAAAAGAAATGAAACGATTTGCAATGCTGGGAGCTGCAGGATACATAGCCGGACGCCACATGCGGGCGATAAAGGAAACCGGCAACGAACTGGTTTGTGCTTCCGATCATTTTGATGTTATGGGCCGAATTGACAGCTATTTCCCGGAAGCTGAATTTTTCAGGGAGTTTGAAAACCTGGACAAATACATGGACGACATGCGGCGGCAAGGCAAACCAATTGATTATGTGAGCATTTGTACGCCGAATTATATGCATCCATCGCATATCCGGTTTGCATTGCGCAACGGAGCAAATGCCATTTGTGAAAAACCGATGGTTATTTTTCCCGAAGACATGCACATCATTACTGACATTGAAGCAGAAACCGGGAAACGGGTAAATACTGTCCTTCAGCTTCGTCATCATCCGGAATTGATTAAACTGAAAAAACAAATTGAAACCAGCGGGGACAAAACCTACAATGTCGATTTAAGTTATGTGACAACCCGGGGCAAATGGTACCTGAAAAGCTGGAAAGGCGATGTCCGGAAATCGGGCGGGATAGCCACAAACATCGGCATTCATCTGTTCGATTTAATTACCTGGATATTTGGTGGAGTAAAAGAAAATACCGTTCATCTTTATGAACCAAACAAGGCAGCGGGTTTTCTGCAACTGCAAAAAGCGCGGGTCCGGTGGTTTCTTAGTCTGGATTATCATGATTTACCGATAACAGCAACCGAAAAAGGGATGCGTACATTCCGCTCCATTACTGTTGACGGACAAGAAATTGAATTCAGCAGCGGATTTAATGATTTGCACACAGTTACTTATCAGCATATTCTTGATGGAAACGGTTTTGGGATTGAAGATGCACGAGAAAGCATTGAACTTACCGATGTGATACGAAACATGAAACCTGCCGGATTAAAAGGCGAATACCATCCTTTCCTGAAAAAATAATGGCTGCTATTCAGCCAATTCTATGAATTTTTTTGCAAGGTTTTTTCTTGAGAATTCTTCCAGTGAACCTGATTCTATTTGCAGGTTGTTTTTTTGATATTGCCCGAAAAAGTTTTTCAGTGAATTTTTCATTCCTGAAATATCTGTAAAGTTATGCGCAACTCCCGAATTGGTTTTTGCAATGATTTTAGCAAAATCGGCAGTTGTTGGCCCAATGGCAAGAATGGGTCTTTTTACAGCAAGATATTCATATATTTTTCCGGGAAGAATTCCCTGCGCATTTTTTGCGTCGTTTATCGGAAGCAGCAAAACCTGCGACTTACTTAACAGAGAAATCCCCTCATTATGTGGCAGGTATGGAACCAGTTTTAAATTTTCTGACAAACCATTTTTCTGAATGTCTTTTACAACAGATTCGTCAGTCTGGCCAATTAATTGAATTTGAAGTGCCTTTTTTAAACCTTCATTTTCCGTTGCAAGTTCCGACAGTGCTTTCCATAATCCTGCAGGATTTCGATCTTTATTAAAAGCTCCAAGATGTGTAAAGGTGAATAAATCATCTGTTTTGGTGCTTTCAAATTTAAAATCGTCAGGGTCGTAACCATTGTAAATTATTTCAACAGTTCGTCCGCTGATTTCTTCGAAATCTTTTTGCCAGGAAGGACTTACTGTTACCACATGATCAGCCCGTTGCAATACTTTTTGTTCGAGTTTTTTATGTTTTTTATCGGCCCATTTGGTGAGGCGCAGTTTTTCGTAAAAATCGATGTTTGTCCACGGATCACGGAAGTCGGCAATCCACTGAACGCCGAATTTCTTTTTTAACCCGAGGGCAATTAAATGCATGCTGTGCGGCGGCCCCGTGGAAACGATTAAATCGATATGGTTTTCCGAGAGGTATTTCGACAGAAATTTTACGGATGTTTTTATCCAGAATTTCCGTGGATCGGGGATTAAAAAATTTCCGCGGATAAATACGGATAATTTACTTTTCCAGCTTCCGGACGATGCTTCAGAAATATATCCGGCTTTGAATTTTTCAGTTTTTTTAATGCCGGTTAATTTTCGGTAAATGCTGTACGGTTCCCAAATTGGCGTTTTAATTTCTTCTGTTTCGGGATGGATTTCGGCAAGCAGGCTTTCATCGCTTACTGAAGAATCGGGATTTGACGGGGTGTATATAACCGGTTTCCAACCCAGCTCAGGCAGGTATTTTGTCATTTTCAACCAGCGCATAACTCCACCGCCGCCGCTGGGGGGCCAGTAATAAGTTATTATCAATACCTTTTTCATTTCACGCTGGTTGGATTTGATAAAAAATGAAAAACCGCGAAGCAGGAGGAAGAGAAAAAAATAAACTCTGCCTCCTTTTCCCCGCGGAAAAAAATATTATAATTTGGAAAACAACTTTTTCATGCTCACTTTTTCGCCGATAATTTTTCCCAATTCGCTGATTTGCACCCGGTCCTGTTCCATGCTGTCGCGGTAGCGGATGGTTACGGTGTTGTCTTCAGCAGTTTGATGATCGACTGTAACGCAAAACGGTGTTCCAATGGCATCCTGCCGGCGGTAACGTTTCCCGATGGAATCTTTTTCATCGTACTGGCAGTTGAAATCAAATTTCAATTCATCAATAATTTTCCGTGCAATTTCAGGTAGCCCGTCTTTTTTTACCAGTGGCATAACGGTAAGTTTTACCGGCGCCAGTACAGGCGGAATTTTTAAAACCACACGCGAATCCTTTTCCAGTTCCTCTTCGCAATACGACGCCGAAATTACCTGTAAAAACATTCGATCAACACCAATCGAAGTTTCAACCACAAACGGAACGTACGATTCATTCATCTCGGGATCGAAATACCTGAGTTTTTTGCCAGAAAATTTTTCGTGTTGCGAAAGGTCGAAATCGGTGCGCGAGTGAATTCCTTCCACCTCTTTAAAACCAAACGGGAATTTATATTCCACATCAACCGCAGCATTGGCATAGTGGGCCAGTTTTTCGTGTTCGTGGAAACGATAATTTTCCTGGCCAAAACCAAGCGCCTGATGCCAGTTCATGCGGGTTTCCTTCCACTTTTCAAACCACTCGAGCTCGGTTCCCGGTTTTACAAAAAACTGCATTTCCATCTGTTCGAATTCTCGCATCCTGAAAATAAACTGCCGGGCCACAATTTCGTTACGGAAAGCTTTCCCGATTTGCGCAATCCCAAATGGAATTTTCATCCGGCCGGTTTTCTGCACGTTCAGGTAATTCACAAAAATGCCCTGGGCTGTTTCCGGGCGCAGGTAAATTTTTGAAGCGCCGTCGGCAGTCGAACCCATTTCGGTTGCAAACATCAGGTTAAACTGGCGAACGTCTGTCCAGTTGCGAGAACCGGAAATCGGACAAACAATTCCTTCGTCTTCAATAATACGTTTGAGTTCTGCCAGATCACTGTCATTCAAAGCCTTTGAAAATCGATTGTGCAGGTCGTCCCATTTTTTCTGATTGTCCAGAACACGCTGATTGGTTTCCCTGAATTGTTTTTCGTCGAAAGCATCGCCAAACCGTTTTTTGGCTTTGGCAACTTCCTTGTTTATTTTTTCTTCGATTTTTGCCAGTTGTTCTTCAATTAAAACATCGGCGCGATACCGTTTTTTCGAATCTTTGTTGTCGATAAGCGGATCATTAAAAGCATCCACATGGCCGGAAGCTTTCCAGATGGTGGGGTGCATAAAAATGGCCGAATCGAGCCCAACCACATTTTCGTGCAGCAAAACCATGCTGTCCCACCAGTATTTTTTGATGTTGTTTTTCAGTTCAACACCATACTGTCCGTAATCATAGACAGCACCGAGCCCGTCGTAAATTTCGCTGGACTGAAACACATAACCATACTCTTTACAGTGTGCCACCAGCTTTTTGAAAATATCTTCCTGTGCCATTTAAATTATTTTTTCAGAATTGACCGCAAAAATAGAAACTAATTGATTTTCGTGAAAGAAATGCCTGATTTATTGGGAGTCGTTGTTATTCATTAAACATTAATCCACCTCCTCAAAATCAACATATTCGCCTTCGTCCCGATCATTTTTGCTTCCGGAGTTCTTTTTTTCAACAGTTACTTCGCCTTCCTGGCGGCGCGAACGCTGATTCTGCCGTTGTTGATCGTACATTTTTTGTTGCATATTCTTTACACTTTTGTCGATAATTAAAGGAAGGACGTATCGTGTAATCAGACGGATTCCAAAATAAATTATGACAATAATTATTATAGTGCGGATAAAATTCACCAGATATAAAACAATAAATAAATTCATTATCTAAATTATTTTCTGACAGTGTCAAATAAAAAATTAATTCCAACCGACAAATTTAAATGTTTTGAACCAGCCGGTTGTATGATTCCCCAAATATTATTGCTCGATACATAATACTGCACCGACTGCCCGGTGTATGAAACCCCCGCGCCCAATAAAATTCGTGATAAATTATAAACCGATAAACTTCCTCCAAATTGCCATCGTTCAACATTTTTTGAAACGAAACCGGAAAGAAGGTTAAATGAATGATTTTTATAGTAGGATAACTGGTCGCTGATGCCCGCCCGGAGGGTTGGAGACAACTGTTGCCTTCCTTTAAAATGAATTGTAAAAGGCGTTAAATCGTATGTTCTCTGCGTTCTGTCGTTCGCATCCATAATGTAGGAGGTTGAATCGGTGAAGGCACGCAAGGCATCGCGGGATTCGAGATAATTGGCCGCGCCCGGATTAAAGGATTGATACAGCGTATTTTGTGTGTACCGGATTGGCCGGGTAAATTCTACATCGACAGCATTGCGTTTGAACGAAGTAAAGCCAAGGTCGAGAATACTGGCAGAAATTTCTGATTTTTTTGAAAACCGGTATACAAATCCCAAATCGATGGCAAACCCTAAATTATGAAAGTTGAAGGTATAATCTCCCGGAAAGATATTTGCTGAAAATTCAGTGAATTTCTGCGTAGAGTCGTATTGATGAACAAGTGGCGCTGATAGGATTAGATTACCTTGCGGCTTCAGCTCCAAAATATTGTTTTCTTTATCGTGCTGAACAGAAAAATTAATTTCTTTCGCATCGAAATAGGTGCGGCCGAACAGCAGTTTCGGGCGGATTCCGATATCGAGGTCCTTCCAGTAGCGTTGCGAAATTCCCACCGAAAGTTCACGAAATTGTTCAAAATGGAAAGAACCATTGCCAAAGTTTTCATCTGAATTGAAATAAGGTTCTGTTCCATCACGAATCAACTTAATCACATCGCGATCAAACGAAATTGATGAAAACATTCGTTCTGAGAGGGAAACATTAAATGAAAATTCTTCAAAATTAAGGCTGGCGTAAAACAGTGAAAAATCTGATGATGTCCGGCCTTCGCCCGTTTCAGGTAAATTTTCAAAAAAATCGGCAAAATTATAATTCCACCATCCGTGGGAAAATAATGCGTTCAATGGAAAATTGAAGTTCCAGGAAAAATTCATGCCTGAAATTACCGGAACACCGATTATCAGTTTTTCCGTTTCGTTTCGAACAGCCGGATTTAACTTCGATGCCTGAGATACAGCAGGCATTGCTAACAATGAATTCATTTCCTGAGATTTGCCGGTAAAAACCGAAAAAATCAACAGAAAAATTCCCAACGAACTTTTTACCAGGTTGCCTGTCATACGTTTGTTTTCTCCATGCAAAAATAGGTGATAACGGAGACTATTAAAACGTATTTTGGCAAAATTGAATTGTTTAAAAAGAAGGTAAGGAAAAATAATAAATTGAAAATGCTTTCGATGAAATCTGCTGTGTCTGCCGGGGAAATTTATTAACTTTATAATTCTTCAAAAAATAAAAATTAACATTTGAGCTTATGACTTATTTACCACAGGAAAATCGTTACGATTCAATGAAGTACAACCGGTGCGGCAAATGGGGTTTGAAGCTGCCCGCAGTTTCGCTCGGATTATGGCATAATTTCGGCGGAGTAGATGTTTTGGAGAATGGCCGCGCCATGCTGCACCGCGCATTTGATTTGGGGATCACGCATTTCGACTTAGCTAATAATTATGGTCCGCCGCCCGGATCAGCAGAAGAGAATTTTGGAAGGATTTTGAAACAGGATTTCCGGGCTTACCGTGACGAATTGATTATTTCATCGAAAGCCGGTTACCTGATGTGGCCGGGACCTTACGGCGAGTGGGGGAGTCGAAAATATGTTTTGGCCAGCCTCAACCAAAGCCTGAAAAGAATGGGCCTGGAATATGTTGATATTTTCTATTCACATCGCCCGGACCCGGATACACCGCTCGAAGAAACGATGATGGCGCTCGACCAGGCGGTGCGTTCCGGAAAAGCGCTGTATGCGGGAATTTCAAATTACCCTCCCGATATGACTCGCGAAGCCTCAAAAATTTTAAAAGATTTGGGCACGCCTTGTTTAATTCATCAGCCGCGTTATTCAATGTTCGAGCGATGGGTGGAGGAAAGCCTGCTCGATGTTCTGGAAGAGGAAGGAATTGGTTGTATCCCATTTTCGCCGCTGGCGCAGGGGCTGCTTACAGACAAATACATCGACGGGATACCTGATAATTCCAGGGCGGTACGCAGTATCTTTCTTCAAAAGGAAGATGTGGAGGCAGCCCACGATAAAATTGTGGCGTTAAATAAAATAGCTAAACATCGCGGGCAGTCGTTGGCACAGATGGCGCTGGCATGGGTGTTAAAAGATAAACGAATAACTTCCGTTTTGATTGGCGCCAGTTCCGTAAAACAAGTGGAAGATAACGTGGAAACACTCCAAAAACTTGATTTTTCTGAAAGTGAACTGAACTCGATTGAAATGGTTTTGAAATAATTCATCCGTTACAACCATAAAAAAAGCTCGTCGTTGCTGATGAGCTTTTTTTATGGTATTTTCATTTTCCGGTTACATGCCAAAAAGCATTTCGGCACACCAGAAAAGGGCAAAAATAAATGCCACACCCGTAATTGCACCTGCTGCCAGCGAGAGCAACAATATTACCGGTACCTGTTGTTTTCCGTTCTCGGAATTCGTTTTGATTACAATTTGATTTTCACTTGACTTTGTCTCCATATGTTTGTTTTTTCGAGTAAAAAAGACTAAAAAGTCTTTTGCAAAAGTATAGTTTTTTTTAAAGATGAAATTTTTAAATGCAGGATTTTCAACCTGTTAAAGTACTGTTAATGTAATTTTAATTACAAGTTAACACATTTCAGTCAGAAATGGTTTATCCGAAGTATTTTTTTATGAACAGGATTCAACTGGCAGATTTCGGGTGCAGTGCAATTGCAACGATAGAAAAAATGAGCTTAAACAGCCGATTCAAATTGCTTCAAAAAGCGAATGTCATTTTCGAAATAATGTCTGATATCCTTGATTCCGTACCGGAGCATGGCAATGCGCTCGATACCCATTCCAAAAGCGAAACCGGTGTATTTTTTACTATCAATGTTACATGCTTCCAGAACGTTTGGATCGACCATGCCACAGCCGAGGATTTCAAGCCAGCCGGTATATTTGCATACGTTACAACCTTTACCGCCACAAATCGAACAACTCACATCCATCTCTGCACTGGGCTCGGTAAAAGGAAAATAGGAGGGTCGCAGCCTGATTTGCGTATGCTCGCCAAACAGTTCTTTGGCAAAGTACAGCAAGGTTTGTTTCAGGTCGGCAAACGAAACATTTTCGTCCACATACAAGCCTTCCACCTGGTGAAAAATACAATGCGAACGTGCGGAAATGGCTTCATTCCGGAAAACCCGTCCGGGGAAAATCATTCGGATGGGCGGCTGTGTACGTTCCATTACCCTGATTTGTACGCTTGATGTATGGGTACGCAACAGTACATCCGGATTTTTTTCGATAAAAAAAGTATCCTGCATATCGCGCGCCGGATGTTCCGGAGGGAAATTCAAGGCTGAAAAAACATGCCAGTCGTCTTCAATTTCCGGTCCTTCTGCAACTGCAAAACCAAGCCGGCCAAAAATATTTATGATTTCATTTTTGATTAGCGCCAGTGGATGACGGGTACCCAGGTTCATTGGCTCTCCGGGTCTGGTTAAATCTATCCCGGCTACTTTCGGACCCGAATGCTGAAATGAATCGCGCAGGCTGTTTATTTTTTCCAGCGCAAAATTTTTCAAATCGTTAATGGACTTTCCAACCTCCTTTTTTTGTTCGGGCGGCACATTTTTGAAATCATTAAAGAGCTGATTAATGCTGCCTTTTTTGCTGATAAACTTTACGCGTAGTTCTTCAACTTCCTCCATTGAAGATGCTGTTGCCCGTTCCAGTTCCTGATGCAAAGCCTTAATTTTATCTATCATCTTTTCGCTTGTATACGATTTGAGCGCACAAAGATAATCATTCAAAAATAAATGCACATTCAATAAAGAAACGAAACCGGGTAAACAAAGATTTAAAAAATCTGTTTGATTTCATTAAAATTCAGCGCCTTGATAGGATTGGTGATTGTTTTTTTAACTTTAAGATTTAACATTGAAAAATGAAGAAGCCCGGAATTTTCCAGAAACGTATTGGTTATTCGAATGTTATCATCATTGAAAACGGGAGAAATTCCATCCTTGTAGATACCGGCGTACGCGGAAATTTTCATCAGATTAAAGCAATGTTGCGGGTTCTGGGATTAAAGCCGGAGAATATCAGGTTAATTATTTTAACGCATGTGCATTACGATCACACCGGCAATCTGCGTCGGATAGCAGATTTAACCGGCGCAGAAGTTCTTGTTCACCGGGAAGAATATGAAAATCTGAAAATCGGGTACAAATCAATTCCCCGCGGAACAAGGCCGGTAACAAAAGTTATTTCGCAATTGGGGCGGATTATTATGCCCAAATTTGCATCGCCAAAACCCTTTACAGCTACTTTGGTAAATACAGGTGAATTTGATTTATCCGGCTATGGGTTCGACGCCAAAGTTATTTCAACACCCGGGCATTCTTCGGGTTCGCAATCGGTAGTGCTGGGGAAAACGTTGATTGCGGGCGATGCTTTTATCAACATCAGGAACGGGATAATATTCCCGCCTTTTGCCGATGACCCGGTTTTGTTACTCAAAACCTGGAAGAATATATACAGCTTGGGAATCGAGGAAATTTACCACGGGCATGGTCCAAAATTGAAAGTAGAAAAAACATATCCGGTGTTCGAGTATTGGAAAAAGAAGTTACGGGCTGACGTTTAATTTTCGGTTGATTTAATTGAATCGGTTCTGTCCCAGGTATAATTCCACATTTGCATGTATTTTTCTCCCGGTAAAAATTCATCGTTGGTTTTTCGTAACAAATTTTGAAGTTGTTCCTCCAAATCCGATTGGATAAAAATGTATTCGTCGGCGCCGATTAAATTATTCATTTGAAACGGATCAACCAGATTATCGTAGAGTAGCCATGGCCCGTTCAAATCGCGGACATAGGTGAACCTTTTCGTTCGTACACCCCGAAATTCGCGGCCTCCGTTTTGGTAATTCCACTGGTGAAACGGAACCGGACACTGAATTAATACCGCTTCGTTTGCAGGTCTTTCTTCACCGGTAATTACTTTCGAATAATCTGTTCCTTCAATGGTCGCAGGTATATTAATCCCGGAAAGGCCAAGCAACGTGGGCAAAATATCGGGCGTGTTTACCGGCATCTCGATCATTTTTTGCGACCTGCCCAATTTTTCAGGATACCGCAAAAGAAAGGGGATCCTCAGCGATTCGTCCCAGGGTTTTTGTTTTTTCTCCAATCCGTGTGAATATAACATATCGCCATGATCGGAAGTGAAAACAAACAGGGTATTTTCCGCAATTCCATTATCATCGATGGCCGCCAGCAGATTTTTCATGCAGTCGTCGAGCGCAGAAATATGAGCGTAATAACCTGCAATGTCGGAACGTGCTTTTTCCCGCAGTTCATCCGGAACATTTGCCCGGATATTAATCTGATCCGGTGTATACATTCGACGGTATTTTTCGGGTGCTGTATGATATGGAGCATGTGGCGGCCCCCATGAGAGAAACAACAGAAAAGGTTTGTCGCCTTTTGCTTTTTCATTGATGTACCTGACAGCGGAACTGGTTTGTGCAATCGCATCATATTCCGGCCATTTTAAACGGGTTGGAGTGTCTTCATAATAAAAGGATTGGTTATAATCGTGCGTACATTCCAGCACTTGCCAGAAATCGAATCCCTGGCGCCGTTCTTTGGGAATGAATTTTAGCCGCGCTTCGAACGTATCTTCGCCCGGTTCGTGCCCGTTTAAATGCCATTTTCCGATGTAGCCGGTTTCGTAACCTGCTTTTTTAAATATTTTTGCAACAGTATTTGCCTCCGGATCAAGCGGTTTGTCGTTGTAAAAGATGCCATGCGTGAGGGGGTATTGTCCGGTGAGCAAAGTTGCCCGGTATGGACAACAAACCGGGCAGCCCGAAACAGCATTTGTAAATATTACGCTCTCTTTTGCGAGTTTATCGATGGCAGGCGTTTGAACAACAGCATTTCCTGCATAACCAACATCCTGTGCGCGCCACTGATCGGCAAACACAAAAATGATGTTGGGCCGTTGCACTTTCTGTCGGGAACAGCCCAGCATCAGAACAAAAACAAGACTCAGAAAAATCTTTATAAAAGAAATCCTGTGAATTTGAGATTTATTTAGGAGCTTCTTCAAAGATTTTTCTAATGTCATTATTGTTACCTTTCATCGCTTTTTTTTCGCGCTTTTCAGCCCTTCTTTCCTTTAAGCTTTTTTTAGGCGCTTTTTTTGAGTTTTTTGGCGTCTCATGAAATTTAGACATGGCTTACAATTTTTAAAGTATAACCTGAATTTATTTCATCACGATGCAAAATTACGGTGAAAATTTGTTCCGTACTTCAACCGGCAGGTAAAAAATTAATTTCTTGTTGATCGGATGTCAATTGGGATTGTCTCATCCCGAAAAGTTTCACAATCGGGATTAATTCGACTAACTATTTTCAGTTCGCGGTGCTCCTGAAAACAGAGTCTCATTAAAAAGGCGGCACCTAAAAAAGATGCCGCCGGGAAATGATAGCCATACGAAGCAGGATGGCTGAATTTATGTAGAACTAACTGAACGTTTTAAAACAATAATGTCTTAAAACAACACAAGATCGTTCACAAGTTTTGTGCCAAAACTGTATGAAAAGAATGATGTTTTATTCCAGATCAAAGGCTTTTAACCAAATTCAGAATTGAGATATGGTTTTCAGAAGAAGTTGAATTACATTTTCCACGTTCCGGTTGAACACATTCAAAACTTCTTCCCAGGTGACTGGTTCTTCATCGGTTTTCCAGCAGTCGTAATCGGTGCTGAGCGCAACTGATGCGTATGGGATTTCCAGTTCGTTGGCCAGAATACATTCCGGCGCCACTGACATGTTGATAACGTCAGCTCCCCAGGTTCGAAACATATTCGATTCGGCACGGCTTGAAAATCGGGGCCCCTCGATTGTTACAACCGTTCCTGCCGGATGAAATTTTAAGTTTAATTCACGTGCCGACTGAATCAGTTTATTTCGTAATGCTTCATCAAAAGGATCGGCCATGGGCGTATGTTTTAATACACCAGCCTGAAAAGAATCGAAAAAGGTAATTTCGCGGTGACGGGTAAAATCGATGAACTGATCGAGAATAACAAAATCCCCTCGTTTAATTTCTTCGCGAAGGCTTCCGCAGGCAGTTGTGGTTAAAATGTGGGTACATTCCAGTTTTTGAATGGCCCAAATATTTGCCCGGTTATTTACTTTCGAAGGAGGGATGGAATGATCATATCCGTGGCGCGATAAAATGGCAACTTTGGTTCCGTGAATTTGTCCGGTTTTAAAATCGGAAGAAGGATTGCCAAATGGCGTATCGACATGAACTGTTTCAGGATTTTTAAGAATATTTGGATCTTCAAGTCCGGAACCGCCAATGATTGCAATTTTTGTCATAGTTCTGATTTTTCAGGAAAAAGTTTGATTATGCTTTTTTTGTTGGCTGCGCAAATTCCCCGTTCAGTTATAATTCCGGTAACGAGCCTTGCCGGCGTAACATCGAAACCAAAATTCACAGCTTTGCTTTTTTCGGGAATTAAGCGCACCGATTGAATTTTGCTGCCGGTCCAGCCTTCAATTTCAGCTACCTCCTGCTGGTCCCGTTCTTCAATGGGAATTTCTTTCAATCCATCGTTAAGTTTCCAGTCGATGGTGGAAGAAGGAAGCGCAGCATAAAACGGAATGTTATTATCTTTTGCTGCCAGTGCTTTCAGGTAAGTCCCGATTTTGTTGGCCACATCGCCTGAAATTGTGGTACGATCGCTGCCGACTATTACCAAATCAACTTTTCCGTGTTGCATCAAATGGCCGCCGGTATTATCGGGAATAACAGTATGCGAAATTCCTTCTTCACCCAATTCGAAGGCGGTTAAGCGGGCGCCCTGGTTTCGTGGGCGGGTTTCGTCCACCCAAACATGCACCGGAATTCCTTTCAAATGCGCTTTGTAAATTGGCGCGGTAGCCGTCCCCCAGTCGATGCAGGCCAGCCAGCCGGCGTTACAATGGGTTAAAACATTCACAGTCCTGTTGGTTTTGCTGAAAATTTCTTCGATGATTTCACCGCCAAATTCCCCGATTTTTTCGCTGTAATCGATTTCTTTCTGCTTCAATTCGTGTGCTTTATCCAACACCAGGTGAATAAAGCCGGGATTTGATCTTTCTTTTACAATCAGGTTCAGCATTTCATCAACTGCAAATGCAAGGTTCACCGCTGTTGGTCGTGCCGATTTTAAATAATCCGCTTTTTCACGGATGTATTTTTCAAGAGTTCCACCTTTCAATTCGAGCAATGCGAGGTACATTCCGTATGCGGCTGTCACTCCGATTAGTGGCGCACCGCGAACCACCATTTCGCGAATGGCAAAAAAAGTATCGTCAACGGTTTTTAAGTCCATAATTTCAAATTGAAAAGGCAGTTTTCGCTGATCGATTACCTGAACAATTTCGGGATTGTTTTCTTTTAACCAAATGGTATGGAATTGTTTACCATGAATTTTCACCGGTTTTGTTTTAAATTTTTATATTCGCAAACTTAAAAATAAATCGAATGAAACCTGATCTTACCGGCATAAAGAACATCATTTTTGATTTGGGAAATGTACTGTTGAACCTCGACTTCGGCGCATCGATAAAAACATTTCATCAACTTGGTCTCGACGAAAAGGTGGTTGACAAACAACAGGCTTATGCCGATCCGGTGTTTTACGATCTGGAAACCGGTCGGATTTCTCCGGAGGAATTCAGAAAACGCGTGCGGGAAATTCTTGGTAATCCGAATGCCTCCGACCAGCAAATCGACGATGCCTGGTATGCCATGATTTTGGATGTTCCGGCTAACCGGGTAAAGTTGGTACAGGAATTAAGCAATGAGTACAACGTTTATCTTTTTAGCAATACCAATCAAATTCATATTGAAAGGCTCCATAAAGAATTTAAACAGCAACATGGAATTGATTTCCCGTCGCTTTTTGTAAAAGATTATTATTCGTTTGAAATCGGCGAACGCAAACCTGAACTGGAATCCTATTGGAAAGTAATTAATTTGGCGGGAATCGATCCGCAGGAATCGCTGTTCATCGACGATTTGGAGAAAAATATTGCAGGAGCTCAAAAAGCAGGTTTAAAAACTTTTTGGTTGAATGGTGGGAAAGAACTGACCGGTATTTTTTGATTAAACTGCTATTTCAGAATTGTAACTTCTTTTAACCTGATATCTTCCAGTGGCCGCCATTCTTTGTCGGTTTCCACTTTCACGATTTTATCCACCACATCCATTCCTGAAACCACTTCGCCAAATACGGTATACGAACCGTCCAAATGCGGCGCACCGCCAACCGTTTTGTAAACCTGGCGTTGTTCGGGGCTGAATTTGTAGTTGTTATCTTCTTCGATTTCATCCAGTTCCTTGTCGAAATATCTGCGGCCCGATACGATGTAAAACTGTGATCCATCGCTGCGGAGGCGCTGGTTTTTTGTGTCGGGTTTTCGTGGCGAACCGATTGCCCCGCGTTTGTGGTACAATCCCGGAACAATATGGGCCGGCAGCGTGTAACCCGGCCCCTTCCAGCCAACAATGTCACCCTCCTCTGCATAACGTGTATCGGCGGCGCCGGTTTGAATCCCAAAATCGGGAATCACCCGGTGAATCAGCAGGCTGTCATAAAAATTTTCCTTTACCAGCCGAATAAAATTATCGCGGTACTGAGGAGTTTCATTGAACAATCGGATGGTTATATTTCCCATATCTGTTTTCAGTACCAATCCCCTGATTTTCCGGTTTTCTGCAGCTACTTTTTCGTTCGAAAACGAACGGAGCGATTCCAGTGTTTCCGGTTCCTCTTTTTTATTTGAAAGCAAATCGGCGATGTAAAACGAAGGAATGACAAAACTTTGTTCCTCATAGCTTACAACATCAGAATAAGCCAATCCCATGGCGTTTTTATTCGATACAAAAACGGGAGTGCCAAATGTTTTTTTTCTGATTTTGTTGGTGATGCGATACAACTTATTTCCCTGAACGGTGGTGAGGTTTAGCATTTTGCCGGTAAGTAACTGAATGGTTTTGGAAGGAGTTAGTGAAATGTAGGAAGTTTTTGCCGAATTTGGCGCTGTTCCGGGAAGCAGTTCGATGGGTTTTCGTTCCACTCCGTCTACTTTCAGAATAATTAAGTCGTTAATACGATCGAAGGCAACATATTTGTCAGCCCGAAATTTTTCGTTGGTATCAAATGGCGAAACGCTGACATTATCGGCATTGCTAATCAGCGAATATTTGGTGACGAGCAAATCTTCGCCAATAAAAAATCCTTGCCCCGATTCCAGAATCCGATCGCCGTCGTATGAATCGATGGTTGCTACCGATGGCATTACATCTTCCCAACCGGTTTCCTGTGTTTTATTTTCAATATTTTGTTGAGCTTTCTGCTGTCTTTCCTGATTTCTGTCTTTCTTATTGTTGCAGGAAATAAGAAACAATGCAGCAAAAAAAACGATAGATAAAAATTTCATTTTTTATTCTTTCAGCACTTTTACATCGATAACAACATCGGTGAACGGACGGTTGTTTTCGTCGGTTTTTAGTGCGGCAATTTTATCGATTACATCGAAACCCGAAATACATTCGCCAAAAACCGTATACTTTCCGTCCAGCTCAGGATAGCCGCCAATTGTGGTGTATGCTTTCCGCTGTTCATCGCTGAATTCCAGCACACCGGCTTGCAGGTTGTATTCCGTTTCGATTTGCGATTTAACTTTTCCGGCAATTTCGCGAAATTCTTCCACTTTTTTTTCCGCTTTGAGTTTTGCCAGTTCTTCCTTAATTTCCGGTGTATAGACTTTCTGAATAATTTTCTTCCGAATTGGCCTGTTTACCGCCATTTCCATTGTATCCAATTCACCGGCAGTATGCACCGTTCCCTTTACAATGTAAAACTGCGAAATATCGGATTGCTGGAATGGGTTTACCTCATCAGGTTGACGAGGCGCACATAAAGCTCCCTTTTTATGAAAATGATTTGGCAGAATTTCATCGTGAACTGTTTTATCCGGATCGCCGTAACCGATGCGTTTGCCAGGTTGTGCGCCTTTCGAGCTTTTCGATCCTCCCTGAATTAAAAAATTCTGAATTACCCGGTAAAAAAGTGTCCCGTCGTAATATCCTTCTTTGGCCAGTTGAACAAACGCATCGCGATGTTTCGGGGTATCGTTGTAAAGGCGAAATTTCATATTGCCCAGGTTTGTGGAAATTAATACTTCAGTTGCCTGGCCAAAACCTGCAATCGCTGGAAAAACAAATAATAAGATTATAACAATACGAACCATTTTCAATTAATCACCTCCACTTCCATTTTTACATCTTCAACAGGCCGGTCTCCCGGGCCGGTTTTCACTGATGCAATTTTATCTACAACATCCATGCCTTCCACAACCTCGCCAAACACCGTGTAATCGCCATCGAGCGAAGGGTAACCACCAATGGTTGTGTATATTTTCCGCTGCTCGCCGGTCAATTCGTATTTTTGGGCTTTTTCGTATAAGCTGTCGGTTAACAGGCGCAATTCCACCAATTTGCTATTAAAACCTTCATGATCATCCTTTTTTCTCATCCTGTCGAGTTCATCGTAATTCTTCTCCACCTGCTGATTAAAAATCCTTTTTTTAAGTCCTTCATTTTTAACCATCAGGAGCGTATCCAGTTGTCCGTCGGTATAAACTTCGCCCTGGATGATATAAAATTGCGATGCACTCGATCGTTTTTGAGGATTGACCATATCATTCCGCCGGGCAGCGGCAACAGCGCCTCTTTTATGAAAATATTCTTTCGGCATTATTTCAGAAGGTAACGAAGAGCCGGGGGAATCTTCATCGAGCTTCTTCTCCGAACCCGTGTTTTTAGAGTCGGGATCGCCGCCCTGAATCATAAAATTTTTAATAACCCGATGAAAAAGAAGTCCGTCATAAAATCCTTCGTTGGCTAATTTGATGAAATTGCTTTTGTGCTCCACCGTTTTGTCGTACAACTTTATTTTAATATTGCCGTAATCTGTTTTTATCAGAATGAGCGTGTCGTTATCATTTTTTTCCGCCCTGCTGCACGATGCTCCTGCAGTTATTAAAACAACGACTGCAAAAAATATAATTTTCCTCATTGCTCTGAAATTTTATATAAATTAACCAGGTTTTTAAAAATTCCTGTAAATATAAAAAAGATGAAACGACCGGAGAATAAAATTAGTACCCGGTTTTCAGGGGATTAAACTTTCGTAAATTTTTTTAACTTTTTTAAACCGAACAGGAAACCGGATTGTAATAGTAAAACCTATGAGAAAATCAATTTCATTTCTATTCGTTTTGTTGATTTTGTTTTCCTGTAAAAACCAGGATGCAGCCAACAGTGAAAAACCCGAAGACAGCGGAACAACTACAAGAGTTCAGGTTTTTCCGGAAGTTTATATTGCGCAATTACCCGACGATTTGTTGGAGAGTTCTGGCTTGATGTACTACGATAACCTGTTGTGGTCGTTTAACGACAGCGGTGGGAAAAGCGAAATTTACGGATTCAACAGAAAAGGTGAAATTGTAAAGAAGGTTAAAATCAATCATGCGGATAACGACGATTGGGAAGATATTGCACAGGACGGGGATTTCATTTATATCGGAGATTTCGGAAACAATAACGGATCGCGGAAAAGCCTGCAGATTTACCGGATCAGGAAAAGGGATCTGAATGATGAACCGATGCAAAGCGTGGATGCCGAAAAGATTTCGTTTACCTATGCTGATCAAACCAAATTTAATTACAGTCCGCAAAGCACGCCTTACGATTGTGAAGCATTGGTGGAATTCAGCAACAGCCTGTATTTGTTTACCAAGAACTGGCAAACGGAAAAAACAACAGTTTACAACGTTGCCAAAAATCCCGGAGAATATGAACTGGCGCCTGTTGATTCGTTTAACGTGGAAGGGTTAATTACCGGCGCCGATATCAGTCCCGGTAAAAAAAGGCTGGCCATGGTTGGCTACAGCAATTTTCAGCCAATTATCCGTTTATTTTCCGGAATTTCAGAAAACAGTTTCTTTAACGGCGACAAAATTTTCATGAATTTGGAATCGTTGCCGGGAGCGCAAACGGAAGGAATTTGTTTTCTGGGAAACGATACACTGCTTGTTTCGTGCGAACGTACATTTAATTTTGCTCAGCAAGTTTTTTGTATCGATTTAAATGCGCTGGAATAAATGGGACATATTCGTGTAAATAAAAACATCCGCCTCGAATCTCTGAACCTTTCAATGGCGGCAATTATTTTTGAAACCATCGATCGCGACCGGCAGTATCTAAAACAATGGCTGCCCTTTGTAAATTTCACCCATGAAATGTCTGATACCGAAAAATTCATCCAAAATGTGGTTAACCAGCCGCAGCCTGCCCAAAATGAAGTTTACAGCATTTGGTACAACGAAGAATTTGCCGGGTTAATTGGTTTTAAAGATACCGATTGGATTAACCATAAAACGGAATTGGGTTACTGGATTGCCGAAAAAATGCAGGGCAGGGGAATCATTTCGTCCTGTGTAAAAGAACTGGTACGATTTTCTTTTAAAAAACTAAAACTAAATCGGGTACAGATTAAAGTTGCCGTTGGTAATGAAAAAAGTGGCGCCGTAGCAAAGCGACTTGGTTTTCGTTTTGAAGGCATTGAAAGGGAAGGTGAGCTACACAAAAACAAATACCTCGATCTACAAATCTACAGCATGTTAAAAGCAGATTGGCTTGCGCAATATTAAGAACTATACATAGCGCATCATATTGTATTTCAGTTGGTTATATGCCACTGTTAAATTTTCATAAAAGCATGTGCAGTTTCATGAAATATTAATATATTTGACCCATTAATTCGTTTGTTCGATTTTTACGAATTGAGAAAGAAGCAGTTGACAACAAATAAGAAACAATGAAGGAAAAGACAATTCGGAGAAATCTGTACCGTGTGCTTCGTAAAACGGGAGTTCAGAAAAAAGACATACAAATTGAAGCTTCTTATAACGAAGATTTAAATTTCGATCCCATTGATTGGAAAATCTTTATGTTTTACCTGGAAGGGATTTTCAATATTTATGTCCGCGACGAAGAACTGTCGAAATTCTCGAGAGTAAACGATACACTGATGTACCTGAAAAATACTGCGTAATTTGCGTTTTTCAACGACATAATAAAGTCGCTGGTTTTAATTGCATAATGCAATTAAAACTTTCAGAAAATGGTTACTTCATTTTTAAAATAACGGACAACATTGTCTGTTATTTCTTTTATATGTTCATATCGGATTTTTGAAGTTTTAACCCCTGAAAAGTTAAAATCTGTTGTAATTTTTAACACTTTCAACGTTTCCGGTTGATTTTTTTTATGATGAAAACATCCAATGGCTTACTTTTGAAAGCAGTAAAAAGTCTAAACCTTTGTTACGTTAAACTCCATTCTTAATCTTTTACTCCGCATACAAATTCTTAAAGCCGGGCTTCCAGCTCCGGCTTTTTTTTATGATTTAATCAAGATTTTTTCACCGGATACATCAACAACATCCCCGGGATGTAACTTTGCACGTTTCCTGAATTCCTGCTGCCCGTTTACATAAACTTCGCCTTCATCAACCATTATTTTCGCGTGCCCGCCTGTTTCTGAAATTTGCAGAAGTTTCAGCAGTTTAATTAATTCAATGTATTCTGATGTGAGTTGAAATTCGCGCATCACAATTGTAGTTTTTTTCTGATATCTTTTGGAATGGCATTTTTATGAACCAGGATTGCGATTGTTTTCAGCCGGACGTAATCTTCGGTCATGTGCAGGTAGCCGCCAAAATCATTATTGTTGGCGCCCCAGGAATTTTTAGTGTAAAAACAAGTTTTTCCTTCCGGGTTTTTCGACAGCCCTACAATGTGCATCAAATGATCATCAGTAGTGGAATGGTCCTCAAAAGTTTCCTGCCGAAGTTGCTGGTCCACCTTTCCCTGATACTCATCAGGAACATCGGCTGTCCCTTTTTTGGAAGTGAAGGTTTTTTCACTGGTGTCACCGTCCCAGCAAACCGTGTAACCGTCTTTCAGCGCGTTTTTCATCACCGTTATCATTTCATCAACCGGTAAATTGTAATACAATTCATGCGCCCAGTTATCCGGAACTTCAAGCGAAAAAGCCTGATAATAGGGGTGGTGTAAGTACGATGTAATTTCAACGTAATCATCCGGATTCAACTGAAAATGATCGCGAAATTCCGAAGGTGAGTATCTGTGTCCGTCCACTTTTATTTTTTCAGGAACTTTCCCAATATTATCCTTTAAAATGGAATTGAAAGAATGTGATTTTTTTATTTCAACAGGATTGTTTTTTTTGTTCAGGTCATCCAGTTCTTTAGTCAATTTTGTAACCAACCCGTGGTGTCGGTATTCACCTCTGATTTTTTTCCCGTCATACGCATCGTTCGTTTCTATCCCATATTCCCGCAGAACATCCAGCACATCGTGTGCCTGTCCGCCCTGGCTGAAGTGGTTTTTTCCTCTTGAGCTGAGGTATTTTTCTGCCTTATTCTGATAAGCATAATACACAAAAAACATTTCCGAAAGATCGGTTTCCGGAAATCCTTTCCGCATGATTTCCGATTCCAAAAAGCTGGTAGTTGCAAAACTCCAGCAGGTTCCGGTATTTCCCTGATCGATAACCGGTGTATGTTCCAGTTCAATTGTGAGTGTATATTCACCGCTGCCGTCCTGTGCAAAAGCACCGGCTGGCAATAAGAAAACAAGCGCGTATAAAAAAAAGAATGACTTCATATGCAATTATAACTTTTTGATTTCCTGTTGTACTTTTTGTGGTAGTTTCATCACCACCGAATCGTATGATTCGTCTACCAGGTTTTTTATCCTGTCGTCTGAAAGAGAACCATCCACTTCAACTGTGTTCCAGTGCTTTTTGTTCATGTGGTAACCTGGTTTGATACAGGTAAACTGTTCCCGCAATTCCATATTCTTTTCCGGATCGTTTTTCAGGTTAATGGAAAAATTGCCGATCATACCGGTGAGACAAAATATTTTACCGGCAATTTTAAACACAAGTGTGCTTTCGCCGAACGGTAAATCTTCTGTAACTCCTTTTAACGACAGACAATATTCTCTGAGTTCTTCGATATTCATAATTGGAAACGTTAAATATAAAAGCGGGTAAATATAAAAATCTTCGCATCTGTTTCGGGCGGTTTTATAAAAAATGTTCACAAACAGAAATAAATTTCCACATCAGGAAATGCAATGTCACAGGGTCGGATAGAACGCATCTTTAAAATGTTCGAGCTCGAATTTTTCGCCGAGAAAGATGACCGTAATCACGTCAAACCTCGTTTCCAGTTCAAGGTCCCTTTCCAAAATGAAATGGTCTGCGGCTTCCACTATCCGTTTGATTTTGGCATCGGTAACCGCCTCCGACGGATGTTCGTAACGGATTCCGTTTCTCGATTTTACTTCTACTATCACCAGTTCGTCGCCATCCTGTGCAATAATATCCAGCTCCAGATGACTGCAATACCAGTTGGTTTCCAGTATTTTGTATCCCAATTTCAGCAGATGTTGTTGCGCCAGACCTTCCGCAATGTCGCCAATTTCGCGTTGTGTTACCATATCAATTTCAAAGTTACAATTCAATGGACAAAGACATCCGTTCAGGCAAGGTTCAAAAATTATTTAAAGAGTGAGCGTTAAAATTGAATTATTTTCGGTGACACTGAGGTCCCAGGTTTGGCCAAAAGTAAGCGCCAGGTTTTTTTTATCGTGCCCCGCCGGGAAACCAAAGCAAACCGGATAGTCAAATTCAGCTACTGCTTCCGAAAGGATCTCCTGTACCGTTTTCCCAAACGGCGATTCGTTGTCTTTCATATCGGTAAAATCGCCAATTACCAGCGCCGCCAGATTATCCAGTTTTCCGGCCAGTTTTAACTGGTGCGTCATCCGGTCGGTATGATACAGGAACTCTTCCAAATCTTCGAGAAGAAGAATCTTTCCGCTTGTATCGAGTTCGCATTTTGTTCCCTGTAAGCTCGAGATGATTGAAAAATTACCTCCGGTTAATTCGCCCGAAATCCTTCCTGTCCGGTTGCTTTTGTTTGCGGGAATAACATATTCCACCTCTTTCCCGGTCAGCAGGTTTATCATCGATTCGAGGCTTTCGTTCATTTCGCCGCTTTCATTGAAAAAATAACGTGGCATTACTCCGTGAAGTGTGGCAACACCACGGTTATGCAGGCACGAATGTAAAACGGTAATATCGCTAAAACCAACGAGCCATTTGGGGTTTTGAAGAAAACGGGAAAAATCCAGACTGTTAATTATCCTCACGGTTCCGTACCCGCCGCGGGAGCATAGGATTGCATCGGTATCCGGATCGTCAAGTGCAATCTGCATATCTTCCAGCCGTTCGCTGTCGGTTCCGGCAAATTGAAAATGATTTGCAAAAACGTGTTTCCCGAGTTCCACTTCAAAACCTTGTTCCGTCAGCCACTTCACTGCCGGAAGTACATCTTTTTCTTCAATTTTCCCGGCAGGTGAAACAATTCGTATTTTGGAACCGGGCTTTAAATAGGACGGTATTTTCATTTTTTTCGGTTTAAACTGATTTTTATTTATATCATTCAACCTCTGTCGTTGCCGGAATTTAATAATCCTATTTTAGAATTTCGTACAAATCTTCCACGCTATCCACCAGAAAATCGGGTTCGGCATTCTGTAAATCTTCTTCCTTCCCAAAACCATACGTAACGGCAACTGTTGCTAACCCGTTTTCCTTTCCCCCTTCAATATCGAAAACGGTGTCGCCAACCATTACAATATTTTTTGAAGGTTTTAACCGGTGCCTGGCCAGCAAATCGAAAATGAGCCCTGCTTTGGTCGCTTTATTTCCGCCATAATCTGCGCCTTTCAATTGTTCGATGTACTTATCAAATTCAAAGTGTTCGATGATTTTTTGTGCGTATTTTTCCAGCTTCGAAGTGGCAATATACATTTTTGTGCCAGAAACGTACAACTCTTCCAAAAGCGGATAAACGCCCGGGTAGGGTTCGTTTTCGTGCCAGCCGTTTTCGCTGTAATAATCGCGGAAATATTCCACTGCCAGTTTGGTATTGCGGTCGCTAAGGCCAAATAAATTGCTGAACCCCCATTGCAGCGGCGGCCCGATGAAATGCTCCAGTATTTCTTCTGAATACCCGTGAATTTGCATGTGCTCCAGCGCATACTGCAGCGAATTTCGGATTCCGCTGGTGTTGTCGGTCAGCGTCCCGTCGAGGTCGAAAATGATGTGGGAAAAGTCAGGCATGTTCGTTAATTTTTAAAACGTTCGAATTTACATCAATCCGTTGAAAAAACCGCCAACCGCAGATTGCTTTTTCGTTTGTTTTTGTTTATACTCTTCTGCCTTGTCTGCCGGCAACCAGGTGTTTGTTTTGTTCGTTCCCTATTTCCTTAATTTCCTGATTCTGTTATTCCCTGTCCGTCCGGCCAGACGGGCTTATTTGGTGTTTCTTATTTCTTTTTTATCTCCCGCTCCTGCCAGAAGCAGGCTGGGATTGCGCTGATTTTCGCAGAAATAATAAAATCTGCGTTTATCTGCGAAATCTGCGGGACACATTTCATTAATTTAAAGAAATGCGTCAAGCGGTTTGATCCGCTCGACGCATAACCGATAAAATATGTTGAACCCATTCCGGGTTCGGGTTTTCGCTTCATTTCCAACCCCGCATTTCATACGGGGCTATTCTAATTTAATCCTTTCAGGATTTCCTCTACTATATGATTTTGTTATTCCCTATCCGTTCGGCCAGGCGGGCTTATTCGTGTTTTTTATTGTGTTTCAGCCTCCCGCTCCTGTCAGACGCAGGCTGGGATTACACTGATTTTCGCAGAAATCATAAAATCAGCGTCTATCTGCGGAATCTGCGGGGAATGTTGTCTTGCCGGTAATCAAATTTAAAAAAACCGATGCCGGAGGTATCGCATGTTTATAGAAATGTTGCAAAATATAATGGTGCGACTCCGGCCGGAGTCGTATGTTTTTTTAGATGACCATTTTCTATAAACATATAAATCCTCCGGATTTAAGAAATACCGGTTTTTAAATATAGCTGATTGCGCTGATTTTCGTAGAAATCAAAAATCTGCGTTTATCTGCGGAATCTGCGGGAGGCCAGTTGCAATCCCTTGCATTAGAACATAGTTCCATTATAGAAATTTATTTAAATCGATTCTAAATTTACCCCCCCCCCATGTATTTTTTTACCACCTGGTACTTGTAAAACTTAACAGTTTGTTTAGATTTAAACCCGGAATGCAGGAACACCCCTGCCGCGAATATTCAAGAGGGACCATTTACAGAAAACAGGATTGTGTACAATTATATTGATAATTGCGAATAAAAAATATTGTTAAAAAAAAGAACCCGGCATTTTAAAAAATATTCAAAAGTACCGGGCTTTAATAATCATTTTAAATTAACCGGGATTGCTGAGTTACTGCTCGCCATCCCATTTAAAACTTTACAAAATTAATGAATAAGAATTAGTAGTATTGGCAGTGGTCAACCTATTGAATAATAAACTTATTTTCATTTTTAAATTGGCAATTATTCTTATGGTTGCCTGTAAACCGATCTATAATACTTTTGAATTAAAGAATTTAACACCACATGAAATTGTTGTTGAGGGTTTCAGGACAAATACACTTTCGTTTGAAAAGGCTGATAATATTTATATGGAACCCTTTTCGGATTTGACAATTAAAAGAAGAGATGGCGAGGATTTTGATTCACGAACTTTTTTTTCAATTCCTTACGTTGATTCGGTAAATATTCTATTTAACTCCGATAGTGTTCTAACGGTTACATGTTTCAATTATCCTGATGCCAATTGTCACCCGATTGTAAGAGGCGATGTTACTGTAACCATCACCGAAGAAGATTACAACAATGCTGTTCCAATTGAAGAATAAATAATTTTAAGAAACCGTTCTGTTAATTTGGAGCGGTTTCTCTTTTTGAACTTCCTAAAAATATATCTCCCGCTGATTCCACTGATTTTCGCAGAAATCATAAATATCAGCGTCTATCTGCGGAATCTGCAATGTTGTCTTGCCGGTAATCAAATTTAAAAAAACCGATGCCGGAGGTATCGCATGTTTATAGAAATGTTGCAAAATATAATGGTGCGACTCCGGCCGGAGTCGTATGTTTTTTTAGATGACCATTTTCTATAAACATATAAATCCTCCGGATTTAAGAAATACCGGTTTTTAAATATAGCTGATTGCGCTGATTTTCGCAGAAATAACAAAATCTGCGTTTATCTGCGGAATCTGCGGGAAATCTTAAATAATAAATAAGGAATAAGAAATAAGAAACATCAAAACCCGGAATCTACCCTCCCAAAAATTTCCACTATCTTTGTGGCCTTAAAAAAACACGGTTAATCAAATATTTTTGCGATGACAGATTTTAAACGTACGCTTATAACCACTGCACTTCCGTATGCCAACGGGCCAATTCACATCGGACACCTGGCCGGGGTTTATGTTCCTGCTGATATTTACGTCCGCTACCTCCGCCTGAAAAACGAAGATGTTTTGCTCGTTGGCGGCTCGGATGAACATGGAGTACCAATTACATTAAAAGCTAAAAATGAAGGCGTTACGCCGCAGGATGTGGTGGACAAATTTCATAAAATTATAAAAGAATCGTTTCAGAAATTTGGGATATCGTTTGATGTGTATTCGCGGACCAGCGCAAAAGTGCACCACGATACCGCTTCCGGTTTTTTCAAAAAAATGTATGACGAGGGCAAGTTTATCGAAAAAACGTCGGAACAATATTACGATGAAGAAAACCAGCAGTTCCTGGCCGACCGTTACATCGTTGGCACCTGTCCGAAATGCGGCTTCGAACGGGCCTATGGCGACCAGTGCGAAAGATGCGGAACATCGCTTAGTCCGACAGAACTAATTAACCCGACGTCGATGATCAGCGGAAACCAGCCGGTATTGAAAGAAACCAAACACTGGTACCTGCCCCTTAATGAGTACGAACCGTGGCTGAAAGAGTGGATTCTGGAAGGCCACAAAGAATGGAAACCGAATGTGTACGGGCAGTGCAAATCGTGGATCGACAGCGGATTGCAGCCGCGCGCCGTTACCCGCGACCTCAACTGGGGCGTGCCGGTTCCGGTGGAAGGCACCGAAGGAAAAGTATTGTACGTTTGGTTCGATGCACCCATCGGTTACATTTCAGCAACAAAAGAACTGTTTAATTCACTATCGCCTTCCGGCAAAGACGAAGAGGGGCTTTGGGAAAAATATTGGAAAGACCCGGAAACACGGTTGTTGCATTTCATCGGGAAAGACAATATTGTCTTCCATTGCATCATGTTCCCGAGTATGCTGAAAGCCGAAGGAACCTTTAACGTGCCGGAAAATGTGCCTGCCAACGAATTCCTGAACCTGGAAGGCGAAAAAATTTCTACCTCGCGAAACTGGGCCGTTTGGCTGCACGAATACCTCGAAGAATTCCCGGGGAAAGAGGATGTGTTGAAATATGTGCTGACCGCCAATGCACCGGAAACCAAAGACAACGATTTCACGTGGAAGGATTTCCAGAACCGCAACAACAACGAACTGGTGGCTGTGCTTGGCAACTTTGTGAACCGGGCGCTGGTGCTCACCCAAAAATATTTCGATGGCGAAGTGCCTGAAGCTGTTGCCTATACCGATTTCGACAAGGAAACGCTTTATTCCATTGCCACCATTAAAGCGGAAGTGGAAAAAAGCCTCGACAGTTTCCGCATCCGCGAGGCGCTGAAAAATGCCATGGATTTGGCGCGGCTCGGCAACAAATATCTGGCCGATGAGGAACCGTGGAAAAAGTTCAAAACCAATCCGGAACGGGTAAAAACAATTTTGAATGTGAGCCTGCAAATTACGGCCAACCTCACCATTTGTCTCGAACCGTTCCTGCCATTCAGCATGGAAAAGCTGCGCGGGTTCCTCAATTTTGAAAAACAGGATTGGAACAAACTGGGAAATACCAGCCTGCTTCCGGCCGGGCACAAAATAAATCAATCCGAACTGCTGTTCGAAAAAATAGAAGATGAGGTAATTGAGGCGCAATTGCAAAAACTGCTCGATGCCCGCAAAGCCATCGAACTGGCCGAAGCAAAAGCCACACCGGCAAAAGAAAGCGTGGAGTTCGACGATTTTGCGAAAATGGACATCCGGGTTGGAACCGTTTTGGAAGCCGAAAAAGTAGCCAAAACCAAAAAACTGCTCAAACTGAAAATTGATACCGGAATCGATAAACGAACCGTAGTTTCAGGAATTGCGGAATATTACGAACCCGAAGATTTAATTGGCAAACAGGTTTCAATTTTGGTCAATCTGGAACCGAAAAAACTGCGTGGAATCGAATCGCAGGGAATGATTTTATGTGCCGAAAATGCCGATGGTACCCTGTCGATTGTGGAGCCGGATAAAAAGGTGAAGAATGGTTCGGAGGTGAAATAATTTTTCACCACTGTGGCGCAAAGACGCAGAGAAAAATTGAAATACAAGCATCAACTACTGTTGGTGCTTTTCCGCGGGCTGTAGTACTGTCCCGAAACTTCAGGACAGATCGGCAACCTGCTCAACATAAATAAACCGCTTTTGTACGCAAAGGCGGTTTTATTTTTTTTCTTTTTACAAATTTGCGGAAATCCATATCTTTGAAGGAACCAGTATAAACCAATTTTACCGATTATGAAAAGTTTCATTTTCCTTTTCGCCCTCATTCTTATTCTTGAAGCTTGTACCCAAAAAGAAAGCACATTGAAAAAAGATTATCCTATTCAGGCGGTTTCTTCGCAAAATGTGGAACTGACTGATAATTTCTGGTCGAAACGAATTGCCACCAACCGCGATGTAACCATTCCGTATTGTTTTCAGAAATGCGAGGAGACACACCGCATTGCCAATTTTGCCGTTGCCGGCGGATTAATGGAGGGAACTTTCGAAGGAATCCGTTACAATGATTCCGACGTGTTTAAAATTATGGAAGGCGCAGCGTATTCCCTTCAGCAAAAATACGATCCGGAACTGGACAAATACCTCGACGGTTTAATTGCCAAAATAGCAGCAGCGCAGGAAGACGATGGTTATTTATACACCATCCGCACCATAAAAGGCGATTCCGCAATGACGGAGCGCGAAGGCAAAGAGCGCTGGTCGCAGGTGCGAAACCACAGCCACGAATTGTACAACATGGGCCACATGTACGAAGCGGCGGTAGCTCACTACAATGCCACCGGGAAAACCAGCTTTCTGGATGTTGCCCTGAAAAATGCCGATTTGATTGCTTCGGTTTATGGCCCGGATAAACGCCATGATGCGCCAGGGCACCAGGAAATAGAAATCGGGCTGGTAAAACTATACCGGACCACCGGTGATAAAAAATACCTTGACCTGGCTCAATTTTTTTTAAACGAACGCGGAAAATCAGACATCCGTAATCCGGAAAGCGACAGCCAGTGGGAAAATGGCGCTTATTGGCAGGATCATAAACCGGTGGTGGAACAAACCGAGGCAGTCGGTCATGCCGTGCGGGCAACTTACATGTATTCGGGAATGGCCGATGTAGCGGCACTCACCGGCAATCAACAGTTTATGGATGCCATTAACACCATCTGGGAAAATGTGGTGGGAAAGAAATATTACATCACCGGGGGGATTGGAGCCGAGTATGAAGGCGAAGCGTTTGGCGAAAACTACCAGTTGCCCAATCATGCCTATAACGAAACCTGTGCAGCCATCGCCAATGTTTTTTGGAATCAGCGGATGTTTTTAATGAACGGCGACAGCAAATATATCGATGTGCTGGAACGAACGCTGTACAATGCTGTTCTGCCGGGAATTTCATTTGAAGGAAATACGTTTTTCTACCCGAATGTGCTGGAATTCGATGGGAAGGAACCGTTTAACCAGGGAGCAACCGAACGTAAACCCTGGTTCGACTGCTCGTGCTGTCCGTCGAACCTTTCGCGGTTTATTCCGGCAGTTCCCAATTATTTGTACGCCCAAAAAGGCAATGAAATTTATGCCAATCTTTTTGCCGCCAGTTCAACAAAATTCAACATGAACAACAACGGTTTTCAAATCAGGCAGGAAACAAAATATCCGTGGGAAGGGAACATCAAGTTCAGGATGACAACTGAAAAACCGGTGAACTTTACATTGAAAATCCGTATTCCCGGATGGGCGCAAAATCATCCTGTGCCGAGCGATTTGTACAGCTATGAAAATGGACAGGCGAAAGAAATCAGGCTTTTCATAAATAATGAAACTGTATCGGTTGAACCTGAAAACGGATACCTGTCGCTGGAACGGAAATGGAAAGACGGTGATGTCGTGGAACTGGTTCTCCCGATGGAAGTTCGAAAAGTTATTCCCAATGAAAACATAAAGGAAATTGCCGGGAAAGTGGCCGTCGAGCGCGGTCCGATTGTTTACTGTGCCGAGCAGACGGATAATCCGGACGGTGTTTTACATAAAACTATTTCGGATGAAACTGGTTTTACACCAAAATTCGACGCTGGATTATTGCAGGGGGTTGTTATACTCGAAGGTTCGAACGGACTGAAAATGGTACCTTACTACTCCTGGAGCCACCGCGGCCCGGGCGAAATGGAAGTTTGGTTTGGGAGAGGAAGCTCTCCTGATAAAATGAGTTTGTAGAAATCGCTGATTTTATAATTAGTTGGGAGTGTTTTTGCATCGAGCCGCATTAAAAGTAAATGTTTTTATGTGAAAATTAATTTGGTTTCTTCTCCGGAAACAAATCTGTTTACATGGTACAAACCATCGAGTGTTAATAAAGGTTCGATGGTTTTTATGTGTTTGGCGAGTGGTGCAATTACCGAACTGAGTCCGCCGGTGGCCACCACGGTAAGTTTTTCATTCAATTCTTTCTGCGTGCGTTCAATGATGGCGTCTACCAGCCCGGTAAATCCCAAAACTACTCCCGACTGAATGGCATGGATGGTATTTTCGCCCAACACGGAAGGAGGCGGTACCAGATGAATTTCCGGGAGCTGTGCTGTTTTTCCGGCAAGCGCACTAACGGCAGTGTTCAAACCGGGAGCAATGGCTACACCCAGGATTTCTGAATTCTTTCCGATGGTGGTAAAAGTTAGCGCCGTCCCAAAATCGACAATGGTAGTGAGGTTTCCGTATTTCTGAAAAGCAGCCACAGCGTTCGCTACCAGGTCGGCGCCAATTTCATACGGATTTAATACTTTCACTGGCAACCGGTTGTAAATTTCCGGGTTTACAATGGTTTGTCTAGCCTCAGGGAATAATCCGGAAAGCATTTCGGTAAACGGGTGGACCAGCGATGGAACCACGCTGCTGAGGATAATCCGGTTTACCTGAGTGTTGTATATTTTTCCGGCATTCAGCAAAGTGCGGAAAATAACTTCATATTCATCTGCCGTTTTCAGGTGGTCGGTTTGAATGCGCCAGTGGTTTTTCCACTCGCCGGCGTTGTTTACCCCAAAAACAATGTTGGTGTTCCCTATGTCGATTGCCAGTAACATATTTCTTTCCATTTTGATATTTTGTACTAAAAGTCTATAAATCTAACATTAAAATAAACTTAACTGATTATCCTTGTCCTTCGGTTTTCCGGGTTGTTTATTTTTTATTTGCTGAAAGAAATGTCATGTTTTTCAAATTCTTTTCAGTTTTCGGTGAAATTGAAGACTTGAAGGTATGGATTTGATGCGTATAATTTATAACTTAACGCTCGGTTTTAACACAAAATTTATTACGATGGCAAATGTTAGAAGACTAAAAAAAGATATCGATTTGATTATGTCAACGGTACTCACCGACTGCTTTTATGTGATGGAGTACAATTCAAAAGTGGATAAAGAAGAATTAAAAAGTCTAGCGGAAGATGTAGTGCGACAGCACCGCGATTTCCGGATAAGGGCAAATCATCCCGATGGAAAAGACAATCCGAAACTGGTGAAAAAATACTACAGGAAACTGGTTGACGATTTGGTTGATACAGCTAACCGCGACTTTGAAAAATTATCGGAAGAAGTAAAAAAGACAACTTAGTTCGGTTTCTTTTTCAGCCTGAAAATTTTATGTGCGATTACTTTTCCATTATGAAAAGTTGTTAGTTTCCAGTCTCCGAATTTTTCACCGGGAGGTTCCCAAATACAATCGCCGAGGTAAAAAAGATAATCATTGGTGCGGATAAATTGTTCGCCGGTAAATGAAGGCGCCGGCTCGCCGTCGTCTCCCGTAAATGGCGGATGATCAATCCGGAACTCCAGCGTTTCGCCTTTTCCCTGCTTTATTTGCAGCACATAACCGAATTCAGTTCCCGTTTCAGCCTCAATTTCAGTAGTAATGTTCCGGATTTTAGGAATCTCACGACTCTCGCGGTTCCATGTTGCATATTCGCCGAAGCTTATCATTTTAAAAACGGGTTTTCGTCGTTTCATTGCGGCTGGTTCAAAATATAAAAATAGAAAAACGGTTTTACATGTAAAAAAATCTGCATGTTCTTATGGCACAAAAATTGACCATCAGCGCAAATGCAACATAAACGCGCATTTTTACCATAACAGTTACGTTTGTTTTATTTGCAACGGGGTAAAAGATTTTTAATTTTGCACCGTTCATACTAAAGTTAAATCAACGAAAATGAATGAATTGGAAAACCCGGATAAGTTTAAAGCAAAAGTCAAAAGAAATAATATTATTGTTATTGTTCTTTCTGTAATTCTTGTTGGCGTAGTTGTATTGTATTTTTTACAAAACAGAGAACATAAATCTATTTTGGGTGAATTAAGAACGCAAAAGGATTCAATTCAGATGGAACTGAGCCACATTATGGTAGAATATGATTCCCTAAAAACAGAGAATGATACCATTAATGAGCAATTATTTTATGCTCAGACGAAAGTAAAGGATTTGCTTTTGGAAGTGGAACAGACCAAGAAAGTAAGCTACCAAAAAATTTCAGATTACCAGAAACAGGTGAGTACGTTGCGCGGAATTATGCGTAATTTTGTGGTTCAAATTGATTCGCTAAATCGTAGAAATCAGGAGTTATTGGCTGAAAATCTGGAGGTTAAGGAACAATATAAGCGAATAGAAACTGAAAAACAACAACTGAGCCAGGAAAAAAGAAACCTGGAGCGAAAAGTTGAACGGGCAGCGATGCTCGAAGCGCGCGATTTAATTGCAGAACCTTTGAACAGCCGCAGCAAGGAAACCCGCTTTGCCCGGCGTGCCGAAAAAATCAGGATTTATTTTGTACTGGGTAATAATATTACGGCCAAACGTGGTACAAAAAATATTTATGCCCGTATTGTTCGCCCCGACCAGCTTTTAATGACAAAATCACCGGACAATACCTTTCATTTCGAAGATTTGGAAATACCCTATTCTGCAATGCGCGAGGTGGTTTACGAGGGACAGGAATTACCGGTGGCCATTTTCTGGGACAATTCCGACGAACCGGAATTTATGGAAGGTGAATATACGGTAGATTTATTCGCAGATGGAAATAACATCGGGACCACCACTTTTACATTGCAATAGCAGCGTTTTGAAATAAAGAAGCCCGGGCTGAGTTTTCAGTCCGGGCTTCTTTTAAATACCAGTATCTGAATATTTTAAGTATGCATAAAAACCGGTTCGGTAACTTTTGCAAGCGCCAGTAATTTATTGGTTTCCTGCTCCGTAATTGGTTGATAATTGTTCATAAATTCCAGCGCTTTCAGGAAAAGCGTGTTTTTTCCCGGCGGAACAGCCGCTGTAATATTTTTCGAGAGCGTGTATTTTAGCGCCATTTTCATTACTTCCTCATCCTGAATTGGCCGGTACCACACGTTTTTGAATATCTTTTCTTCTCCGTCTTTAAGCTTGGTAAGTGCCATTGACTTCAATGCCAGAATTCCCATTCCCCGTTTTTCAGCTTCTGCAAAAACCTGCGGGCCAAAATTTCCGGCATTCCAGCATGCAAAATTTATGGGGAATAAAACAGAGTCAAAATCGAAGTTCTTCATCGCCAGCAACGCGGCATCTACCGAATGTGCAGAAAAACCCAGATGTTTTACTTTTCCATCTTTTTTCGCTTTTACAAAAGTTTCCATGGCGCCGCCCGGTGCAAAAACCTGTTCCACTTCATCTGTCGAGCTCAGAGCATGTAACTGGTACAAATCGAAATGATCAGTTCGTAGTTTTTTTAGCGAATCTTCCAGTTCAGCTTGCGATCCTGCAGCAGTGCGGTCGTGCGTTTTACAAGCCAGAAAGCAGTTTTTCCGGTAAGGTTCCAGAGCGGGTCCAAGCCTTTCCTGCGCAGTGCCGTAACCGGGTGCTACGTCATAATAGTTCACGCCCAAATCGTAAGCTTTGGCTACCAATTCATTGGCAAAATCCTGCGGGTTGTCATTCAGCATAATTCCCCCAAATCCAATAACCGATAGTTTTTCCCCGGTTTTACCAAGGGTCCTTTTCGGGATGTTGTAATCGGCCGAAAAATTATTGCCGAATGCCCGGATCACCGGAATAGAGAGCGCCATTGCTCCCAAAGTGCTGTTTCTAATGAATATTCTGCGTTTCATAATTGTTGATTTTTATGGATATAATTGTTGATTTCTACTAAATTACAAAATAATGGACAAACCACAGGAATCTTTTTTCGGGATAGCTTACCTTGAAAAAGTACCGGCCCTCTTTCAGAGATTATTTTTTGAATTCCAGGACTTGCATAACAGGTTTTGACTGAGGTTATGATTAAAATGATTTGGTTAAATTCGCAGGTTACCAATTGAATAATAATGAATTTTCAGGAACTGATCACCCAACGCCAGAGTGTAAGAAAGTACACCGGCAAACCAGTAGAAAAAGAAAAAATAGAGCAACTGATTCAGGCGGTCCACTTTGCTCCGTCTGCCTGTAATTCGCAACCCTGGAAACTGATAATCGTAAATGAACCTGCACTAAAAGATGAAGTGGCAAAAGCTACTTTTAATGCAACCATTTCGTTTAACAAGTTTACGGTGCAAGCTCCTGTAATTGCCGTTTTGGTAATTGAAAAGGCGAAACTGATTGCGCGAATTGGCGGGAGCATTAAAAACCAGGAATATCCGGAATATGATTTGGGTATTGCCGCTGCCCATTTTTGCCTGCAGGCTGCCGAACTTGGTCTCGGAACGTGCATGATTGGCTGGTTCGATGAAAAAAAGATTCAACAGTTACTTAACATTCCGAAGAAGCGAAAAATAGGAATACTGATTTCTCTCGGATATCCGCCGAAGGATTATAAACTGCGCAAAAAAATACGGAAACCGGTTGAACAGATTTTCAGTTTTAATTCATATTAAGAACTACTTTTGGTTTCCCGCAGATTTCGCAGATAAACGCAGATTTTTGCGGGAATTTGTGCAATCAAATTGGATTTTGTGCCAGTGAATTCAGCGTGAAAATAAGAAGCAGGGAAATGACTAAATTTTGTTTCATGCGAGGAACTGGTTTAAAAAATTTCTACTGGTTAAGAGGGCATTTTTAACATCTTCTTCCGAGTCTTCAAATGCGCGATCTTCCACCTCAACGCAAACCGGGCCGCGGTATTTTACCGAGGTAAGCGCCGAGAAAAAACTTTTCCAGTCGACGTCGCCCAGCCCGGGAATTTTAGGTGAATGATAATCGAGCGGATAAGCCATGATTCCCACTTCGTTTAGTTTGTCGCGATACATTTTTACATCTTTCAGGTGGATGTGAAACAGTTTTTCCCTGAAGTCGAAAATCGGTTTAATTTCATCCATGTGTTGCCAGATCATGTGCGACGGATCATAATTTAATCCGAACGCCGGGCTGGGAATAATTTCGAATAATTTTCGCCAGATGGCTGGTGTGGTTGCCAGGTTTTTTCCGCCGGGCCATTCGTCGCGGGTAAACAGCATCGGACAATTTTCGATGGCCACTTTAATGTTGTTTTCTTCCGCTACTTTAATGATTCCCGGCCACACAGCGGCAAATTCTTTCAGGTTCTCTTCCACGCTCTTTAGCGGGTGGCGGCCAATGAACGTATTCACCACCGGAATTTGCAGTTTTGCAGCGGTGCGGATTACTTTTTTGAGGTGTTCCATATAAACTTCAGCCTGTCGTTTATCCGGATCGAGCGGATTCGGATAATAACCGAGCCCAGAAATGTACACCTTGTTTTGTTCGAGCACCGATTTTATCTCTGCAGCTTTATTATCATCGGTTTCATCTGCATCGATATGGGTAACTCCTGCGTAGCGGCGCTCGGCTTTTCCAACCGGCCAGCTCATCATTTCAACACATTTAAACCCGTTTTCCGATGCAAACTGAACCACTTCTTCGAAACTTTTATCGCCCAGGATGGCGCTAACAAATCCTAAGTCTAACATGGTATTTTTGTTTAATTGATTATTTATCTACTATCCAGTATCCACCTGATTTTCTGCTTCCCCGGCGCTCAATCCTGTTCGTATCAGATAATGCTTTAATCTGGCGTTCCACAGTTTTTACCGGACGCGAGAGCAGATTGGAAATTTCTTTTGCCTGAACTCCTGGCTTGGCAGCAATAATTCTCAATAATGATTTTAATCCCTCATTTAATCCCTCAATTAATCCCTCATTTAATCCCTCATTTCCAGATTTTAACAGAGTTCTTTTAAATTCAACAGCAAAAAAATAATTATAATGAAAAGTAACCTCCGGCAAACCGGCTTTTTCGACCTCCTGTTTAATCCGGGAAATTCCGGTTCCCAGTTTTTCAATAAAACCTGCGCGTTGCATAATGTTGGCAAGATTTGCATTTCTGGCAAGACTATATGTGCCAAAATCTTTTGCAGGCATTCCTTTTGGCAGCCCTCCGGGATTGGAAACCACTATTCTGTCCGGGAAAACTTCAACCACGACCCTTGCGCCGGTTTCAAGGTAATCGCGATGAACTACAGCATTTAAAATCGCTTCACGCAATGCCACTTTAGGCACTTCCCAAATATCTTCGCGAATCGTGTTTTGTATTTTGGCTCCAACATTAATGTGCCGTTCGACAAAAGAAAGTGCACTTTCGATATTGGTGAAAAAATCATCGTTAAAATCTTTCCGATCAACAATATCAACCTTTTCCGGAGTACGAAAAGTAACACATGTAATATATGCGTGATGCAAAAATACTTCCGGAGAATCAGTAAAAATCAGTAGTCCTGCATTGGTGAAAAAAGTTTTGTCATTTTGAATTTGAATTGCCCCGAGACTTTGCAGGACTGCATTTCTATCAACATCGCGCGAAATTCCGGAGAGCTTTAAAAATCGCTTCCACTGGTTTGTTGAGAAATACCGGGAAAAATCGATGTCGGTTCGAACGCGCCCGTCAAATTTTATCCGTCCCTCTTTTTCCAGAAATTCCAGAATCGTATCGGTACGCATTTTTTGAGAATTGGCTCCGCTTCTTAAATAGAATCCGCCGGTCGTTCGGTGGGGTTTGGTTTTACTTTCAGGGACTTCTATTTGCAAAACATTGTTGGTGAGCTGCTTGGTTTGTATTTCAACCGGTGGGTCGCATTCATTGGCAAATTCCTGAACTTTAGAAATTAAATGATTATTGATTGTTATTCCCAACACGTTTCCGTCATCTTCCACACCCAAAAATATATTGCCACCGGATGCATTGGCGAATGCAACCAACTCCTTTTTTAAATCGCTGTTTATATTGCGTTTAAATTCGGTGTAGTAACCTTCTCCTTGTGCAATTTTGTTTTTTAGTTCGCTGGATACCATCAATTTGTAGCTAATTAAAAGGAAGATTCTTTTAACTTTTTAATTTGCCAGGATTCATGAAATTTAGGTTTTACACTCCCGGAAGTTTCCACGGTTTCCGGTATTCCGGGGTGATGAAATTATTGGCTTTTTCGTTGTTGGTAAAGCGGTTTTTTTCATCGTCCCATTCCAGAACAGTTGCGCCAATGCGTGCTGCAATGTTTGGGATATGTGCATGCAAAGCGGCAGCCCGCCCTTTTTCCGGCGTGCACGATGTTTCTTCGCGCGTCTTTATACATTCCAGAAAATTATCAACATGAAAACGATGTGCATCTTTGCTTTTATCGTATGAAACTTCCTCTGTTTTTGGCGCATTCTTTTCATTGTCCCATTCCGGGTATAAATGATAGCGGTTGCGGTTGGTAACAATTGTTCCTTTTTCACCAATGAATTCAACACCGTACGGCGTATCATACGGCCCCTGCTGGGTACCGGCGGTCATGTCCCAGTTAATCACGTACTTGTCTTTCGGGAAAATGACATTCATGGTATCAAACGTTTCGCGATCCATTTTTTGTTTCGAAAGGTTGGCTGCATAGGTTATGGTTGTTTTTGGCGGTTCAATTAAATCGCCGGCCCAGATTCCCATATCGAGCAGGTGCACGCCCCAGTCCGACATCAGTCCGCCGCCGTAGTCCCAGTAATGGCGCCAGCTTCCGTGAAAACGGTTTGGATTAAACGGCCGCTTGGGCGCCGGTCCCAACCAGAAATCGTAATCAACACCTGCAGGCACCGGTCCGTCGGGTTTTGGCGTGGAGCCAAGTCCGTAGTTAAAATTCGCCCAGATATTCACTTTCCGCAGGGTCCCGATTTCCCCTGATTTTATCAGGTTCATCGAATCGATAAACGTTTTATTGTCGCGCTGCTGCTGACCCACCTGAACAACCCGGTTGTAGCGCTTTGCCGCTTTCACCATGATGTTGCATTCGCCAATCGTATTGGCCATTGGCTTTTCAACATACACGTCTTTTCCGGCCTGGCAGGCCGAAACCATAATCAGGCAGTGCCAGTGGTCGGGAGTGCCAATTATTACCGAATCGATGTCGTTTCGTTCCAGTACTTTGCGAAAATCGCGGTACAATTCCGGCGATTGGCTGTAATCGGTTTTTACAGTCTGCGCACGTTCGTTCAGCACATTTTCGTCAACATCACACAGGGCAACGCAATTAACCATTCCGGTGTCGAGGTGGTGTTTCAGAATTCCAAAACCCATATTCCGGCAGCCAATCAATGCCACATTTACTTTATCGGACGGAGCAAAATCTGCCGACCAAACTTTTTCAGGAATTACAGCGGCCACTCCAATTGCCGAAGCTGCCAATGCTGAATTTTTAATGAAATTTCTTCTTGATGGATTCATGTTGTTTTGGTTTAGTATTGATTATGTGCTAATATTATTTCACTCGTTTAACTTTTCAAAAACCCACGCACCGGAGCCGGGATGTTTTTCAAGAAAATTATTTTGAGCCTTTACTGCCTCTGCTTCAGAATTATAGGTTCCTATGCCTACCAAATAATAATTTCCTTTTTTACCCAGGTGAAAAGGTTGATAACCTTCATCTTGAAGCTGACTAAAATATTTATTCGCATTTTCTTCTTCTTTAAAACTTCCGCCTATCAGGTAAAATTTCCCAGGTTCGGTTGTTATTGTATTAATACTGTTTTCAGTATATTCCTGTTGATTTTCAATGGTTTCAGAGGGAGCGGCAGGAACAATACCTGTTGAATCCGAAAATGGTATCGTTTGTTCCTCAGACGACGGTTTTTCAATTTTAATTTCCACCGTATCGGGTTTGGTTTTTTTCTGAAAAACGTACATATATATTCCTGCAGCTGCGAGCGGGAGTAAAATTAATAGTAACCATAACCATCCTCTTTTTTGTTGCCGTTCGGGTTCATTATTTTTTCGAGGCGCCAACTGTTCCACCGGCTCAAATTCAGGTTCATCTGCCGGTTCCGGTTTTTCATCCTCTTTAGCAGGGCCGTCTTGTTCGTCGGACGTTTCTGCAACAGGAGCTTCTTCTTTCGGAATTTCTTCTTGTTTTTCTTCCGGCTCGGGTTCTTTTAACGAAGCAATATTTAAACCGTATGATTCTAAATCAAGGTTTTCATCTGATGCAGGTTCAAAATGAATCTCATTGGCATCATCCGGATAAAACAAACCGATATTTTCTATCGTAACCCGCTCTCCTTTATCCAGTTGATATAAAATAAAATCCCTTTCTTCTTCGATTTTTTTCAGGGCGTCAAAATGGGAGATATCTTCCTGATGGGCAACATATTCAACAAGCAAACCATCGTTGTTCCTGATTTTTGAATTGAACGAAATTTCCTTCGAAGGCGGCAGTACCTGCTCCTCTTCCTCTCTGATTTCGGCAGGTTTATGAATTAAACTGAAAGCGCCAAAACCCGGAACAATAACCGTTTCATTTTCCGGAAGCAGCTGGCTGATGTATAATCCTAATTTCAAACTGATGGGTTTTAAAGTTAATGAATCGATTAAAAAACAAGTCGAAAATACAAATATTAGCCGCTAAAAGCAATGCCACTTTTTAAATGCTTTTAATGTTTGCGGGAAAAAGTAATTATCATATGGTTCTCGATGACATTTAACAAACAAATAAATTTTTTATGATATGGAAAAAGAGGTAATTTTAACCTGAAAAGAAAAAAATCAAACTAAACAGTAAACCTGTATGTTTTACCAGTAATTTGCCGACTGTCAACATAAACTTTGATTATGAAAAGAATTTTAATTACCGGTGGCGCCGGATTTGTTGGATCCCATTTATGCGAAAGGCTGTTAAACGAAGGGAACGAAGTAATTTGTCTCGACAATTTTTTCACCGGTAAAAAGAGCAAGATAATTCAGCTACTCGGCCACCCTTACTTTGAACTGGTACGCCACGATGTAACTATGCCTTATTATATTGAAGTGGATGAAATATACAACCTGGCCTGCCCTGCATCGCCGGTTCATTACCAGCACAACGCCATTAAAACCATAAAAACTTCGGTAATGGGCGCTATAAACATGTTGGGGATTGCTAAACGGACCGGCGCGAAAATATTACAGGCGTCTACGAGTGAAGTTTACGGCGACCCGGAAATGCATCCGCAGCCGGAAAACTACTGGGGAAATGTGAATCCAATTGGCGTCCGCTCCTGTTACGACGAAGGAAAACGGTGTGCTGAATCGCTATTTGTAAATTACCACGTTCAAAACCAGGTAGAAATTAAAATTGTAAGGATTTTTAATACTTACGGTCCGAAAATGGAACCCGACGACGGACGTGTGGTTTCGAACTTTATTATGCAGGCGCTTCAAAACAAGGATATTACAATTTTTGGCAGCGGAAAACAAACGCGTAGTTTTCAGTACGTCAGCGATTTGGTGGAAGCGATGATTCGAATGATGGCCACTGAGAAATCTGTAACCGGTCCCATAAATGTTGGCAATCCAGGCGAATTTACCATGCTGGAGCTGGCACAGGAAATTCTCGATTTAACCAACTCGAAATCGAAAATTACATACATGCCGCTTCCCGACGATGACCCCACTCAGCGCCGGCCGGATATTTCGCTGGCAAAGAAAAAGTTGAACGGTTGGGAACCCAAAATTCCACTTCGTGAAGGGCTGATAAAAACCATCGGATATTTCGAACAATTACTGAAAAACCAGCAAAAAGGCTGAGTTTAATAACATTTCTTAATTTTTTTGACATTGCTCCAATTCCCGAATACCGGCTGGTTTTATTTTTCTATTTTTGAAAAAAACTGAAAATGGCAGGGAAAATTTTAGTTACTGGAGGAACAGGTTATATCGGTTCACATACCGCAGTTGAATTACAGGAATCAGGTTTTGACATAATAATTGTGGATGACCTGTCGAACTCAAGCATTGAGGTTATTGACAACATCTCGAAAATTACCGGAACGAGACCAACTTTTGAGAAATTTGATTTAGCCGACCGGGAGAAAACCGATGAATTCTTTAGCAGAAACGCAGATATCGCAGCTATCATTCATTTTGCTGCATCGAAAGCGGTAGGCGAGTCAGTGGAAAAACCGCTGCATTATTACCGCAATAACCTGGTATCGCTGATGAACCTGCTCGAGTGCCAGATTAAATACAACGTTCCCAATATGGTTTTTTCGTCATCATGTACGGTTTATGGTCAGCCCGAAAAGCTGCCGGTAACCGAACGCACGCCACGCAAAGACGCGGAATCGCCTTATGGAAATACCAAGCGGGTGAATGAGGATATTTTGTACGATACCATAAAAGCGAATCCGCAGTTAAAAGGTATTGCACTTCGCTATTTTAATCCAATTGGCGCACATCCGTCCGCATTAATTGGTGAATTGCCGCTGGGGGTGCCGCAAAATCTGGTGCCGTTTATTACTCAAACCGCAGCCGGAATGCGTGAGGAATTGAAGGTTTTTGGCGATGATTATAATACACCCGATGGCTCCGCTATCCGCGACTACATTAACGTTGTGGATTTGGCAAAAGCTCACGTGGTTGCCATCGAACGATTATTACACGGAAAGAACAAATCCAACTACGAAGTTTTTAATCTGGGCACGGGAACCGGGCTGTCAGTTTTGGAAATCATAAAAAATTTTGAAAAAACTACCGGCGTTAAACTGAACTATAAAATTGTGGATCGTCGTGCAGGTGATATCGAAAAAATCTGGGCAGACACTGCATACGCCAATGAAGAATTAGGCTGGAAAGCAGAAAAAGGTTTGGAAGAAACACTACTTTCTGCCTGGAACTGGGAAAAGTATGTTCGCGGAATGAAATGATTGAAATTAGACTATAGTTTAATTTTGAAAATGATTTTTTAATTTCACCGAAAAATATAAAAATGAAAATACTTATCACCGGCGGCGCCGGATTTATCGGTTCACATGTTGTTCGACTTTTTGTAGAGAAGTATCCTGAATATGAAATAGTTAACCTTGATAAATTAACATACGCCGGAAATCTGGCCAATTTGAAAGACGTTGAAAACCAGCCCAACTATGAGTTTGTAAAAGGTGATATCGTCGACGGCGATTTCATTTTGAGACTATTTGAAGAAAAACAATTCGACGGTGTAATTCATCTCGCTGCCGAATCGCATGTAGACCGGTCGATTGCCAACCCTACGGAATTTGTAACTACAAATGTTGTTGGGACAGTGAATTTGTTAAATGCAGCCAAACATATTTGGAAAGATAATTTTTCAGGCAAGAAATTTTATCACATTTCCACCGACGAAGTTTACGGTTCGCTGGGTGAAGAAGGTATGTTTACTGAAGAAACCCGGTACGATCCACACAGCCCGTATTCCGCGTCAAAAGCCGGTTCCGACCATTTTGTACGGGCTTATAACGATACGTTTGGCCTGCCGGCGGTTATTTCAAACTGCTCGAATAATTACGGTTCGTACCAGTTCCCGGAGAAATTAATTCCTCTGTTTATCAACAACATAAAAAATAAAAAACCGCTGCCGGTATATGGAAAAGGCGAAAATATACGCGACTGGCTTTGGGTGGTCGATCATGCACGGGCAATCGATGTTATTTTTCATAAAGGTAAGGTTGGCGAAACGTACAACATTGGCGGTTTCAATGAATGGAAAAATATCGATCTTATCCGGGTTATGAGCCGGGTGATGGACAAAAAGCTGGGTCGCAAAGAAGGTGAATCGGAAGAATTGATAACTTTTGTAAAAGACCGTGCCGGTCATGATCTGCGGTATGCCATCGATGCTACTAAAATCAAAAATGAACTGGGTTGGGAACCGTCGCTCCAGTTTGAAGAAGGTATTGAAAAAACCATCGACTGGTACCTGAAAAATACCGAATGGCTGGATAACGTAACTTCCGGCGATTACCAGAAATATTACGAGGAGCAGTATGTGAAACGATGATATTTTTATCTTCAGCAGAGATGCAATGCATCGCGTCTTTACCTCTACGATCGATATTTCCGGATTAATTTTTTGAACATGCGTATATAATTTTCCGGTTAGCCACCTGCTCATTAAAAGCTAACCAATCTTCATAACTATTCAAAACAAGAATTTCCTCTCCAAGGCAGTCGTAAACCGGAACGTCTTTGATGACGCTTTGACAAAGCGGATCATTCATCAGTGGCCAAAAAATGGTTTTACCATTAAATTCGGCCTGAAAAATGGAAACGGTGCAGGTACAATGCTGCAATTCGTTCACCCAATCGGCCATCCATTGCATCTCGAGTGGATTTTCAGGATTGCAGCGAGTAGAAACTGTTTCTTTTTTTTGGCAACCAGAAGCAATCAACAAGAAAAATAATATGACTACCTTGAATTTCATATTTCAACAAATTTAAGTGCATAATTTATAATTCATATTTCAATGTCGTTTAATTAACGCTGTCAAGTCTATAGACGTTGACAGGTTAGGTCCTGCAGACTTGTCAGCGTGCGAAGCTCCTGACAACGTCGAACAATTAAGAATAATATTTTTTACTAACTCAACGACATCAATTCATATTTTATGAATTACATTTTATGCATTAATGATGACTTGCCGTTTTAATCCGGAATTTCTAACTTCAAACACAAAATTAATAAAGCTAAAAACAAATGAAACGCCGCACTTTCTTTAAAACCGCTGTACTGAGTGGTTCGGCTGTAACCATGACCGGAATTACAGCCTGCACAACCGCACCTGAAAAACAAATCGGAACATCTGATTTCACCTCGTTTCCATTGAATGAAACTACAATCGGTGAACTTCAAAATCAGATGAAAACCGGGAGCATGACTTCCGAAGAAATTTGCCGGAAATATCTTGATCGAATTAAACTGATTGATACGCAGTTGAAGGCTGTAATCGAACTGAACCCGAATGCGCTGGAAATTGCACGCAGTTTGGATGAGGAACGAAAAAACGGGAAGGTATATGGGCCGCTGCATGGAATTCCGGTGATGATAAAAGATAACATCGATACCGGCGATAAAATGCAAACCACCGCAGGTTCGCTGGCGCTGGAAGGAAATGTGGTTGAACAGGATGCTTTCATCGTAAAAAAACTGCGCGATGCAGGGGCGGTTCTTTTGGGAAAAACAAACCTAAGCGAATGGGCGAATTTTCGGTCAAACTCCTCGTCGAGTGGGTGGAGCGGCCGTGGCGGTCAGGCGCGAAATCCATACTGCCTCGATAGAAGTCCGTGTGGTTCGAGTTCCGGAACAGCTGCGGCGGTTGCTGCTAATTTATGTACACTTGGAATCGGCACAGAAACCAACGGTTCAATTGTTTGTCCGTCGGGAGTAAATGGTCTGGTTGGGATTAAACCAACACTGGGAATGTGGAGCCGCCGCGGTATTATTCCCATCGCTCACAGCCAGGATACGGCCGGCCCGATAGCCCGCACCGTAAAAGACGCAGCAATTTTGCTGGGCGCTTTGGCTGAATTCGACCCACAGGATGCCGAAACCAATCTCGGGGAAGGCAGAATTTTTTCAGATTATACACAGTTTCTCGATGAAAGCGGACTTTCAGGAATGCGAATCGGAATTGCCACACAACTGATTGGCTTTGATGCAAGAGTGGATGATCTGTTTAAAAAAGCTGTGGAAACGATGAAACAGCATGGAGCTGAAATGGTGGAGGTGAATTTTGAAAACAACCGAAAATGGGACGATCCATCGTACCAGGTTTTGTTGTATGAATTTAAAGCCGGTTTGAATAAATACCTGCAGGAACATCCTTCGGCGCCGGTGAAAAATATGGAGCAAATTATTGAATTCAATAAAAAGAACGCAGACAGCGAAATGCCGTGGTTCGATCAGGAAATATTTCTGGAAGCGGCAAAAAAAGGCGATTTGAACAGCGACGAATATTTACAGGCGCTGCACGATTCAAAACGTTTTGCCGGAAAAGAAGGCATCGATGCGGTAATGAAAGCAAATAATTTAGATGCAATTGTTGCACAAACAAACGGCCCGGCATGGACCATCGATTGGGTAAACGGCGACCATTTCAGCGGTGGAAGTTCTTCTCCGGCAGCCATTTCGGGATACCCAAATATTACAGTGCCCATGGGATTTATTCATGGTTTGCCCGCAGGAATTTCGTTTTTTGGAACGGCGTGGAGCGAGCCTGAGTTGCTGAAAATTGCATACGCTTTCGAGCAGGCCACAAAACACAGGAAAGCGCCGGAATTTCTGAAAACATTGAGTTAGATGTTAGGTTCGGGAGTTTGGCTTTCCAAAGTCAAACACATTCCTCTTTTAAACCTTTTAAAATTCAGGCATTTTAATTTTCAGCCGTCAAGCGCTTCCAACCGCTGGACGGTCAACTAAAATGCATCGTCGAGTGTTCTTACCGATAACACCTTGTTTAGCTGATTTTCATCTAACCCGGTATCGTAATGCACAACAACGTGCTCTCCCGGTAACATATCGAAATAATTGTCGGAGAAAAAACCATTGTCATCGTTAGTTTGGAGATACACATTTTTAGCCAGTTTATCAGTTTCCAAGCTGATATCAAATCCGGCATCAGTTTTGGCCACTGAATATTCCACTTTCGGTTTTGGCACCTGCAACTCTTTAAATGGCCTGAAAAAGAATACATTTTTTGAAATCACTTGTCTATTTTCAACCAATTCAGCCGAAAACAACAGGTTTCGCGTATTTTTGCCGGCGAGGAATTCGTTCTTGTTTTCATCGAAATAATTCGTGCTTGAATTTGCCGGCAGTTCTACCAGCGACGCTTCTTCCCAGATTACTTTTCCATCGAAATCGGTTAATTTCAGCCGAAGTTGTGCGTTTATTTTATCAAGACGATCGTTTACTATTCCAACTTTAAATTTCATTCCATCAACGTACGGACTAACAAGAACCGGTTCAAAACCTTTTTTAACATAATATTGCAGGGCTTTCCATTTTTGGTAATAATCAGTGGAACTCCAGGATGCCACCGGCCAAACATCGTTAATTTGCCAATACAAACTTCCCATGCAATAAGGCATTGCGCGCCGGTGCCCTTCCAGTCCGAACTTAATTCCTTCGGCCTGCAATACGTGGTTCACATATAAAAATGAAGGAAAATCCTTTGGTTGTTTATACTCTTTCAACATGTAATATTCGATGGTTCCGTTACCGATGGAAGAACGTTGGTGCGATTTCATCACATCCGAATAAATGTCGTAATCTTCCGGAACGGCATATTTTTCCACCGATGACATTTCAGGAAACGACTGAAAACCATATTCACTCATAAAACGGGCGAGGTGAGTAGCATACGTTTCAAAAGGTTCTTTTCCCCACCAAACGCCCCAGTAATGTTCGTCGCCGTTCACCAAGTCAGCCGGAATTCCCATTCCCGACGAAGGGCTCGAATCCCAGTAACTTCGTTGCGGGTCGTATTCATTAATAACATCCGGCAGCGTTTTATGAAAAATATCAACATACGCCTGCCAGATTTTATCGGCATTTTCTTTGTTTCTGGCTTCCTCTTTCTGCCGCCAGCCCCAACCGGTCCATGCGGCAAGTATTTCGTTGTTTCCGCACCACAAGGCAATGCTCGGGTGATTTCGCAATCGTTTCACATTATCGATGGCTTCCTGTTTTACATTTTCAAGAAAAGCATCGTCGCCGGGGAACATTGCACAGGCGAACATAAAATCCTGCCAAACCAAAATCCCGTTCTCGTCGCAGAGGTCGTAAAAAACGTCGTTTTCGTAAATTCCACCGCCCCAAACCCGGAGCATGTTCATGTTCGATTTTTTAGCGGTTTCTATTACTTTCCGGTAATTTTCGTCGGTCACGCGCGGTAAAAAAGCATCGTTCGGGATATAATTGGCGCCTTTCATAAATACCGGGTGTCCGTTCAGTTTAAAGTAGAAAGAAGTTCCGTTTTCATCTTTTTCCCGCACCAGTTCCAGCGTGCGGATTCCAATGCGCGTATCTTTTGAAATGCTTCGTTCATCCGATGTTAATTTGCCTGTAATGTTGTATAAGTGAGCTTCTCCCAAACCATTTGTCCACCATAATTTCGGATTTTCGATTTGGAAATCAACAGAATATATTTTAGTACCTTCCTGAAGTTGAACAGTTTTAGAAGTAAGTAAATTCCCGTCATTCAAAACCGAGAGAGTTGCACTTTTGCTTCCTTCAGCGTCGATTTCGAAATTTGCTGTAAAAGTTGCTTTTGCATCCGAAACTTCGTGTTGAACAATTTGAAGATCGTTAATTTTTGCTTCGTCCCAGGCGTTTAAATACACGGGTCGCCAAATACCGCTGGTAACCAGGCGCGGGCCCCAGTCCCAACCAAAATGATAACCTGCTTTGCGGGTATAAATACTTACTTTTTTGCTGCCTTCCACTTTCCCGATTTCAGCCAAATCATTATCCGACACCGGGATTTCATAATCCATTGCATCGTATTTTTCCAGCCCTTTCTTAATGGGCGAATGAAAGACAATCCTTAGTTGGTTTTCTCCTTCTTTCAGCGCGTTCTTAACGTCTGCTTTCCAATCGCGGAACATGTTATCGGCCTCCAGAACTTTTTGGTTGTTAACATAAACATCGGCATACGTATCAAGGCCTTTGAAATCGAGTTCAACCCGTTCGTGGTTCCGGATGTTTTCGTCAACCGTAAACGTTGTTTTATATTCCCAGTCTTCTTTGTCAATCCATTGAACATTGTGTTCATTCAGGCGGTAAAACGGATCTTCGATAACATCGTTCGCCATCAAATCGGTATGAACTGTTCCCGGAACTGTTGCCGGCATCCAGTCGTCTTTCCCGGTTTGACGGAACGTCCAGCCGTCTTTTAATTCCTTTTTTATCATTAGGTCAGGTTCTTTTTCGGTACAACTCCATGTGAAAAGCAACATAAGCGCACTTATCACAAAGAATGATTTTTTTGATGTCATAATAAATTTTCAGTTTTCAGTTTAAGTAAATAACTTTTCCCCGGAGATTTCATTGTGGAAAAACTGATTTTTCGGCCGTAAAAATAGTTAAATGTTACAGCCGTACAAAAATGTTACAGGCACAGTGGTTTTTCAGCACATGCGCAGCCTGGGGAAGATGACCCGGAAATTTACCACAAGGGAAAAAGAGGCTTTATTCTGTTGCACGGGTTTTTCGCGCTGTGGATATATGAAAAGGAATGTACAGCAAACAAATTCTAAACAAAGCTGTTGCCAGCAAAACAACTCCTAAAAGTCCCCACCAACTGTTAAAAATTATTCCGACTGTTGCAATTGCCAAACCTAAAATAATCCGGATTAGCCGGTCGACAGGCCCAACATTTTTTTCCATAATTTTTTGTTTTAGTGTTTATTAATAATTCGAAGCGAACTTTAAAGTTATAAAAAATCTTCTTCTAAAATGGTACAGGCGGTTTTGATAAACTTGGGACAAAGGGTTTGGAATACACCTTCTTCTTCTGCTGCAAAAGCGCCTTCCGGCGTGGAAATGTCGTGACCTGTTAATTTTTTACATATCAGGCTTCCGTGTTTCTGCTTGAATTTGTCATTGAATTCCTTGATCTTAAGTTTTGTTTGGGCCTTTTCTTCCGGATCAGGAGTGGTATGTCCGTGTTTTAATCCAATAACCATGTATGAACCGGTAACAGCGCCGCATGTTTCTGCACAGCCCATTCCGCCGCCAAAACCGCTGGCAATTTTTAGCGCTGTTTTTTCATCAATTCCCAAATCGTTCGCAAACAGGCTGAAAACGGTTTGGGCACAATTAAACGCTGAAAAGCGCGAGTTGACGAGATGCAATTTTGTAGTCATTTTTTCTTTAAAGGTAATCGGTTTTTCAAAAATAAAAAAGCCCGGAAATACTGTGATTCCAGACTTTTGTAATTATTATTTTTTGATTTTCTGTTTCTACCCTCCGGGAAATTAAAAAGGGCCTTTTATTCCCCTCTCACTGCAGCAACTCCGGGCAACGTCCTTCCTTCGAGGTACTCGAGCAGTGCGCCGCCGGCCGTTGAAATGTACGACATACCATCGGCGAGGTTGAATTTATTTACACAAGCCACCGAATCACCGCCGCCAACCAGGGAAAAAGCGCCGTTTTCTGTTGCTTCAACAATGGCGTTTCCAACTTCTTTTGATCCTTCGGCAAATTTGTCCATTTCAAATACACCCACCGGGCCGTTCCATAAAATGGTAGAAGAATCTTTTATCACTTCCTTGAATTTCTTAATGCTTTCCGGACCGGCATCCAAACCTTGCCAGCCATCCGGGATTTCATCGGCGGGAGTTATTTTCGTGTTGGCATCTTCGCTAAATGAATCAGCGGCAACAACATCAGTGGCCATAATCAGGTTGACACCTTTTTCTTTGGCCAGTTTTTCAATGTTTCTGGCGGTATCCAGAAAATCAATTTCACAAATGGAATCCCCAACATTTCCACCTTTTGCCTTTACAAAGGTGTAGGTCATTCCACCGCCTAAAATCAGATTGTCGACCTGGCCGAGCAGGTTTTCGATGATGGTAATCTTTGTTGAAACTTTTGCACCGCCCATTATAGCAGTTAACGGACGTTTTGGTTTTTTCACCACTTTGTCGAGGCTTTCCACTTCGCTTTCAATCAGGTAACCAAACATTTTATCGTTCGGAAAGAATTTTGCAATAACTGCTGTTGAAGCGTGTGCGCGATGTGCGGTCCCAAAAGCGTCGTTAATCCAGCAATCACCATTTTCAGCCAGTTTTCCGGCAAATTCTTCATCGCCTTGTTCTTCACCTTTATGAAAACGCAGGTTTTCAAGCAGCAAAGCTTCGCCCGGTTTTAAGTTGCGGCACATTTCTTTCACTTCGTCGCCGATACAATCCGGTGCCAGTTTTACTTCTTTGCCAAGCAGTTCGCTCAAATGGCCAACCAGGTGCTTCATCGAAAATTTGTCTTCCGGGCCTGATTTCGGCCTTCCAAAATGCGACATGATAATGGGTGAACCGCCGCTTTCGATTACTTTTTTTATCGTTGGAAGTGCAGCCTTCATTCGCGTATCGTCGGTAATTTCGAATTTTTCATTCAATGGCACGTTGAAATCCACGCGGATCAGCGTCTTTTTACCGGAAAAATCATAGTTGTGAATTGTTTGCATATTATTCTATTTTTTTGGATTCGTTAAAAGCATACCAAAGATAAAAATAAATTTCCGCTTGGTTTGGCAACATTTTCAGGGGTAATTGAATTTAATGTTGAGGTAATACCGGATAAAAAACCAAAACTATTAATTTTGGGACATGTTTTTCAGAGATGTAATTGGTCAGGAAGAAATTAAAAAGCGGTTAATCCGTTCGGTAGACGAACAGCGGGTTAGCCACGCGCAGTTATTTACCGGACACGAGGGAACCGGAAAACTGGCGCTTGCGCTTGCGCTTGCACAATATGTTTCGTGCCGGAACAAACAGGAAAATGATTCGTGTGGCGAATGCCCGTCGTGCCGGAAATATCAGAAAATGGCACATCCCGATTTGCATTTTGTATTCCCGGTTTTCCCCACAAAATCAATAACGAAACCTACCAGCGACGATTTTATTGAAAGAGTGGCGGGAAATGGTTTTGCTGAATCCATATTTTACTTTGAGCCAGTGGCTGAAATTCATCGAAAATGAAAATGCACAAGGGCTGATTTACGAACGCGAGAGCGATTCCATAATGCGGAAGCTCAACCTGAAATCGTTTGAATCGGAATACAAGGTGATGATTATCTGGCTGCCGGAAAAAATGCACGCTGCCTGTTCAAATAAATTGTTGAAGTTAATAGAAGAGCCGCCAAATAAAACGCTGTTTTTGATGATAACCGAAAACGAGGAATCGGTAATCAGCACCATTCGGTCGCGGGCGCAACTTGTAAAAGTACCTTTTATTGACGATGGTTCCATGCAGAAAGCGCTGGAAAACCTTGGAAATATCGATCCGCAGGTAATTCCCAACATCGTGCACCTGTCGAACGGCAATTACATCAAAGCGCTTGAATTTCTCAGGCCTGGGGAGGATACGCAGTTTTTCTTTGCGAAATTCCAGGAAATGATGCGTTTCGCCTTTCAGCGCCAAGTGGTTGAATTGATTCAATGGGCTGAGGAAATGTCACGGATTGGGCGCGATAAACAAAAAATGTTTTTTAATTATTCCCTGCGGCTGATTCGTGAATTTTTTATGATGAACCTGAAAAACGACCGGTTGGTTTACCTCAATGACGAAGAAAAAGAATGGGGCGAAAAATTTTCTCCGTACATCAATGAACGAAATATTATTCCGTTTTTTGAGGAGTTTGAACAGGGAATCCGGCATATTTCAATGAACGGCAATCCGCGGATCATCTTTCTCGATACGGCATTACGAATGGTGCGGCTCATTAAGCGGTAACAAAACTTTCCGGTTCTTGCCAATCCCTCCGGATGGCCTCTGGGTTAGCATATCCGTTTAGAATCAGTTTAAAAAGTTAAAGGTCAGGTGAAAGGTTGACATTAATAATTATTTTTGTGTAACAGAACAGGAATGATTGACAGTTTTTTAAGCTTCAATGGTTCAGTGAAAATTTGCATAATGGAAAATATTGATGCAATAGACAGGGGAATTTGCAAATCGGGATATGGCTGTTGCGCCAAACTTCACGCCACAGACTGGATGAAAGACATCAACAGCATTGGAAACGTCGACAACATTATTGAAGTGCGTTTTAAAAACACGCGTAAAGATTATTACCGAAACGTAAATAACCTGAAATTGCAGGTAGGTGATTTGGTAGCTGTGGAAGCCAACCCCGGGCACGATATCGGAATTGTTTCTTTTATGGGCGAACTCGTCGCTGAACAGATGAAGAAGCACAAAGTCACTCTCGTGAACGGCGATTTCAGAAAAGTATACCGCAAAGCTAAAGCGGTGGATATCGACAAATGGAAGGAAGCCATTTCGCTGGAATACGATACGATGATTAAATCCAGGGAAATTGCCGCGGATTTGCATCTCGAGATGAAAATAGGAGATGTGGAATATCAGGGCGACGGCACCAAGGCTATTTTTTACTATATCGCCGACGAACGCGTCGATTTCAGGCAACTGATTCGGGTGCTGGCTGACGAATTTCGAATCCGGATTGAAATGAAACAGATAGGCGCGAGGCAGGAAGCGGGACGAATTGGCGGAATTGGCCCGTGTGGCCGCGAACTATGCTGTGCAACCTGGATCAGCAATTTTGTTTCGGTAACGACCAATGCAGCCCGGTACCAGGAAATTTCGCTAAACCCGCAAAAACTGGCCGGACAGTGCGGAAAACTGAAATGCTGCCTCAACTTTGAAGTGGACACTTATATTGATGCACAGAAAAATTTCCCGCCAACTGATGTGAAGCTTGAAACAGAAGCAGGTTCCTACGAATTTCTAAAGGCTGATGTTTTCAAAGGAATCTTCTGGTATGCACCGAGAACGAACGGACCATCGGGTCAGGTGGCCATTCCGGTAAAAGTTGTTAAACAAATCCAGCAGTTAAACCGGCAGGGGAAAAAACCTGAAAAACTGATTCACGAAAGTTTTGTTAATGGTAAGAAAGAAGAAGAAAGTTTTCTGAATATGGTAGGACAGGAAGATCTGGACCGTTTCAACCGGCCCAAGAAAAAAATCAGAACCAAAAAGCGAAATAAAAAACGAAATTTCAGAGGTCCCCGGAAACAATGATTTTAAAAAACATTCATATTTTTTGGCTCGTGGCGCTGGCAGCACTCATTAGTTCCTGCGACAGCAAAGTGGTTTTTGAAAAGTACAAACCAATCCCGGGGCAAAAATGGAACAAGGATTCCCTGGTGGTTATTGATGTGCCTGTTAATGACACGCTGCAAAATCATAATATTTTAATCGATATCAGAAATAACGTGACTTATAATTACAGCAATTTGTGGTTGTTTATCGAAATTGTGCAGCCGGATGGAGAAGCTATGAAAGATACATTCGAATTAACACTGGCAAATCCGTCGGGCAAATGGCTCGGTGAAGGTTTCGGAAGCATAAAAACCCGTCAGGTAATTTTCCTCCGCAACGTCTATTTTCCGGTTTCGGGTGAATATAAATTTAAATTTCAACAGGGAATGCGCGAGAAAACATTGGAAGGAATTCATGATGTTGGATTGCGAATTGAAAAAGCGGGATCATAAATCCATTGTAAAACTGTAATTTTTCGGGAAAGAAAAGTGGGAAAAAACAAACTGTCCAAATTCGCAGAAATGGAGTCGTTCGACCATGTGTTACAGGCTCCGTTTAACAAAATTCAAAACAATGATTTTTATCTGAAAGGCAAATGGGCCGCATCGTTTTTTAAAAATGAAAATCCGCTAATTCTTGAATTAGGATGCGGCAAAGGCGAATACACTGTGGCGATGGCCGAAAAAAATCCGGATAAAAATTTCATAGGTATCGATATTAAAGGCGCCCGTATGTGGAAAGGTGCTAAAGAAGCACAGGAAAAAGTATTGAAGAATGTCGCTTTTTTGCGCACCAACATCGAAATCATCCCGCAGTTTTTTGGTGAAAATGAAATTTCGGAAATCTGGCTTACATTTCCTGATCCGCAGATGAAAAAAACACGAAAGCGGCTCACTTCCACCACGTTTTTGAATAAATACAAAATTCTCCTGAAAAACGACGGGATCATCCACCTGAAAACTGATAGTAGTTTTCAGTTTACCTACACACACGAACTGGTTCATTTAAACAATTTTGAAGTTTTGGCCGAAACGGATAATTTGTATGAATCAAAACTGCTGAATGAAACGCTGCAGATTAAAACTTTTTACGAAAAGCAGTGGCTAAATCGTGGAATCACAATAAAATACATTGCTTTCCGGTTGAACGAAACAGAATTTAAAGAGCCCGTAATTGAAATTGAAAAAGATGAATACCGCAGTTTTGGGCGAAGTGCAAAAGACGTGCATTAGAGAAAATTGGGAGTAGTTCGTAATTAGTAGTTATTCGTGCAATTTCATTAAGTTACAAAAATGAATCTTTTGTCGTGCTTCTGATATCTAAAAGCCTAAAACATCTGATAAATGAGTGACTTTTTCCAACGGGTTTATGAAGTAGTCAAACAAATTCCGCCGGGACGGGTAACTTCCTATGGCGCAATCGCAAAATATCTGGGAACCACCGGCTCGGCACGGATGGTGGGCTGGGCCATGAATGCCGCACACAGTCACAGCGAATATGTGCCCGCTCATCGTGTGGTTAACCGCAACGGATTGCTCACCGGCAAGCACCATTTTGATGCACCCAATGCCATGAAAGAACTCCTCGAAAACGAAGGCATCAAAGTAAAAGGCGATCAAATCATCAACTTTAAAAAGCTTTTTTGGGATCCGACAGAAGAACTGGGGATGTAGCCAAATCATCTCACTCATAAGATGGTTCAACGAATTCATTCGTTTCTGACAATGTTGCTGATAACAAACCGGCTGTGGGGAATAGCCGGAATTCGTGACATGTTTATTTTCAGATTTTGTTGGGGTACTTCATACGTCATATTATTTACCAACAGTGAAAGCGATAGTTCCATAATCCGGATGGTCATCCATTCTCCGGCGCAGCGGTGGTTGTGGTTGTGATCGCCGCCGCCCTGCGGAACCAGTTCCCAGGCAGATACATCGCGCCCCCTGAAACGTTCGGGTTGAAATTCCTCCGGGTTTTCCCACAAATGCGGGTCGTGATTGGTGGCGTACAAATCGAGCAGCACCCGCCGGCTTTCAGGAAAATGAATATTTTGCCAGGTAAAATCCTCTTTTGTTATGGCGGCAACAAACGGGAAAAACGGATACAATCGCCGGACTTCCTGCACAAAAAAATGAATAAATTCACCATCACTATCACTTATTTGCCGGCGATATTCGGGGTGGTCGTAAAGTGCAAGCGCTTCAAAAACAACATAACGTGCAATGGCTACAATCGGGCGTAGCAAATTGAGGATTTCCACTGCTACGGTGTGCGTATCCAGCAGGTTTTTATCCAAATCGCGATGAAAGCAAAACCGGTGAAAAATGGAATCCTCTGAAATCTCCTGACCTTGTTTTCGTGTGCTTTCTATCAGCTTACCTATCCACTCCTCGGTCCGGTTGCGTGCAGATTTGCCTCTGTAAAAACGCATTCCAATTCCGCCCGAACCGTCGATCATTGCTGATAACTGCCGTGTTCTTTGTTCAACTTCATTTTCCGCCAAGGGAACGCCGGTCCATTCGCAAGCTGAGCGCATAAGAACTTTTTCGGCTTCATCGAACAAAACAATTTTTCCGGCTTTTTCCCATTCCGGCAACGACTGCATCCAGTACTTTTTGTAAATCGTTTCCATGCGCTGCAGGCTTTCTTCATGCATTTCGTTCATAAAAAGCGCCTTCCGGTGTACGTGACTGCTTCCATCCAGTCCCTGCACGCCACCTTCGCCAAACAGGGTACGCTGAAACCGTTTTGGCGTGGCGCCCTTGCGCATAAACTTTTGCTGGTTGTAAAAAATCTTCGCAGCATCGGCACCTCTCATAACAATGGTTTTTTGCAGAAATAAACGCGTGCGGTAAACATCGGCATCTTTCTCTTCAAACTTTTTGCTGAAATAACCGTATCCTTTTGTCAGAATTCCAATTGTGCTGTCCATGGGTGTTTTATTATTAGCAACAACCGATTCGTTTGATTGGTTTTATTTTAGGACAGAATGACGGGAGAGTGGGTAGTGATTAGCCGCAGTGGGCAAAAGAAGAAAAAACATCAATTTATCCTAAATCCGACGACTCCGAAAAACGAAGAAGCTTCCTCAATTCCGGAATATCCAATGAAATTCAAACCAACAAAAATCGTTTTCGTAATGTCTTTTTCGAATCCAAAAGCGAGTCCTATATCCATTTTTTTTGCATTACTGACACGCAAATAGTAATTGTAGATCTCAACTTCATCAAATTCTTTATAAAAACTGGTGGTAACCTGTTCGAATGAATTATAGCTGATTCCAGGTCCAAACCTAAACCTGAAAGTTTCCTGTCCAAAAGGATATAAAAACAGGAATCCGCCAACCGAGGAGATATTGCCTGCTCGGACAGTACTGATATTGGAATTAATTAATGTTGCCTCAAATTTGTCAATGTTGGTGGGCGAATATTCCAGTGCTTGATACCGGGAGGCATTACCCCCTTTTTTCTGCATTTGAACAATTGCTGAAACTGAAAACCATTTTTTCAGCACTATTTCTGCTTCATTTTGCAATGACAGTCCATTAAAATCCCTGGTATTAAAGATACCGACGCCGGCTTTAAATTTAAATTTCTTATTGAAATCTTCCGTTTCGCCTTCCTGTGCAAACAACATTTGATGGGATAAAATCAATACGATTAAAACTGCGGATTTTTTTACCAATGCGAATATGTTCATCTTATTTTTGAATGAAGTCGGCATTTTCATAATCTTCTTCGGTTACTTCGTAAATGAAGCGGTATTCTCTTCGGTTTCTCTTTTCCCTGGTATAATTATTTTCAATATCGAGAATAGCGATTGAACAGGCGCCCAAATAAAAAATACTGTCGCAGAATTGGGAGCTTACTTTCTTGTCGTCGAAAAAGATATTTACAGAATCGATGTACCACTGGATGAAAATTCCTTCAGGATCAGTGGCCTGAAATCCTCTCGTTGCCTGAAAAGCAGTGTATTTTGAATTAGCCGGGATTAAAATGGTTTCAGGATTTACTTTCTCCAACTTTCTAATGGTGTCCTGATTGTAATCGAAAGCATTTCTTGCGAATCCTTCAATTCTTATGTTGTGCTCCGTTTGGTTTTCAACCACAAATTCATCGACGAATGTGCGATCGCAACCCATAAGCAAAATCAGAAATACAAAAGATTTCAGGTGTTTTGTAAGTAAAGCAAGTGAATCTGGTTGTAGTTTATTCAAAACGATTTTGGTTATTGATTTTTAATGAAGGCAAAATAGTAAAAGTTTATTTAGAAAATAAAACTGCATGGATTTAATTTCAACCATTGGTTACCTTTCCTGTTATATTCATAGTTTTGCAAATTAAAAAAAACATTATGGCAGATATTCCCAAAAAATTAATAGTTCCCAAAGAACGTAACCGACGCACTGCGCGAAGTAAAATACCCGGAAACCGGCGAAGATATTGTTTCGCTCGATATGCCGCAGGAAATTCGGATTGCAGGACAGCGGGTGAGTTTTTCGCTGGTTTTTCAACGCAGCAACGATCCTCACATCGAACAAATCGTTCTTGAATCGGAAAAGGCGATTAAAAAACATTTGGGTGAGCAGGTGGAAATTGAAGACAATATTTCGGTGAAGTTTATTCACGATATGGAACGTCCGGTGCTGCCCGAGGTGAAAAACATCATTGCTGTAGCGTCCGGAAAAGGAGGGGTTGGGAAATCAACCGTGGCCGTGAACCTGGCAGTGGCGCTGGCTAATTCGGGTGCTAAAGTAGGGTTGATCGATGCCGATATTTTTGGACCATCCGTTCCTAAAATGTTTGGCGCCGAAAATATCCGCCCCACCGGCGAAAAAGTCAACAACCGCGATGTAATTAACCCGGTTGAAAAATTTGGAGTGAAGTTTCTGTCCATTGGTTTTTTTGTTGAACCTGACAATGCAGTCATCTGGCGCGGGCCGATGGCTTCCAGCGCGTTGAAACAACTCATTTCGGACGCGAACTGGGGCGAACTTGATTATCTCCTTTTTGATTTACCGCCCGGAACAAGCGATATTCATCTCACTCTGGTACAGTCGGTGCCGGTGACCGGCGCGGTGATAGTAACTACGCCGCAAGACATCGCACTTGCCGATGTGGTGCGGGGTGTCAGCATGTTCCAGAGCAAATCCATCGATGTGCCGGTATTGGGTTTGGTAGAAAATATGGCCTGGTTCACCCCGGAAGAACTGCCGGAAAACAAATACTACATTTTCGGGAAAGAAGGAGGAAAGAAAATGGCCGAAAAAACCGGGTTGAAACTGCTGGGGCAAATTCCAATTGTGCAGAGTATCCGCGAGGGCGGCGACGAAGGAAAACCTGTAGCAAGCGTTCCTGATTCGGCTACCGGACAAGCGTTTGCCGAACTGGCCAAAAGCCTGGCCCACCAGGTGCATATCCGCAACATTCAGCGCGCGCCTACCAAAAAGGTGAAGATTACCAGGAAGTAAATGGATAAGAATGAAGGGTTAAAACCTGAAAGGTTTTCCGGCCGGTTTTTGGTTCCGTTGGCTGAAGTCAATGGCAAAGGATAATCCCAATAGTTGCAACCATTATTTTTTGCTGTCTGAGCTTACCAAAAAAACAATTAGAGAAATATTTCCCGCAGATTCCGCAGATACACGCAGATTTATAAATTCCTGCGAAAATCAGCGGGAGGTTGAAATAGAATAAGAAACACTGAATAACCCGGCCTGACCGGACAGGCAGGGAAAAACAAAATCAGGAAGTGGAGGAAATCCTGAAAGGATTAAATTAGAATAGCCCCGTATGAAATGCGGGGTTAAGAATGGAGCGAAAACCAGAACCCGGAAAGGGTTCAACATATTTAATCGGTTATGCGTCGAGCGGATTAAACCGCTTGACGCATTGGGGAAGAAAATAAAAAACACCGAATAACGAATAACAGAAACAGGAAGTTAAGATTTCCCGCAGATTTCGCAGATAACCGCTGATGTTTTTGATTTCTGCGAAAATCAGGGTAATCCGCTATATTTAAAAACCGGTATTTCTTAAATCCGGAGGATTTATATGTTTATAGAAAATGGTCATCTAAAAAAACATACGACTCCGGCCGGAGTCGCACCATTATATTTTGCAACATTTCTATAAACATGCGATACCTCCGGCATCGGTTTTTTTTAAATTTGATCACCGGCAAGACAACATTCCCCATAGATTCCGCAGATAACCGCTGATGTTTTTGATTTCTGCGAAAATCAGCGCAATCCCAGCCTGCGTCTGGCAGGAGCGGGAGGTCGAAACAAATAAGAACCACCCAAAAGCCCGCTTGACCTGATAGACAGGAAATAACAGATCAGGAATGAAGGAAATCCTGAAAGGATTAAATAAGAATAGCCCCGTATGAAATGCGGGGTTACGAATGGAGCGAAAACCAGAACCCGGAAAGGGTTCAACAGCTTAAAATGTGCTAACCAAAAAAAATAATTAAAGAAATATTTCCCGCAGATTTCGCAGATACACGCTGATGTTTTTAATTTCTGTGAACATCAGCGCAATCCCAGCCTGCGTTTGGCAGGAGCGGGAGCTTTAAGCACCGAATAAAAAATGCTATTTTTGCGCCTTCCCGGAAACAAAAAATATCATCGGGAGAAAATAACAATAATCTGCATAAAATTCAGTTATTGATAGAGCAAATAAAAAAGGATCTTTTTTTGAAAAAACTGTTTTTATATTTCCTCGGTTTATCGGTGTTGGTATTGTTTTCTGTTCGTTGTTCAACGGAAAAGAATACACGAATGTCGCGCGCATATCATAACGTAACATCACAATACAACGTCTATTTCAATGCAAACGAAAGTCTGAAGGATGGCATTGAAAACATCGAAGAAAAGGTGGAAGATGATTTCACGCGAATCCTGCCTGTTTACAAAGCCAGCGATCCTTCGGCAGCCAGGCTGGTAAAATCAGACATGGAAACGGCGATTTTAAAAGCCTCGAAGTTAATCGAAATTCATTCGATTACCGATAAACCCAAACCCAAGCGAAATCGCACCCGGAAATACGTTGAATTTGCCAGCCAGGATGAATTTAACAAGTGGGTGGATGATAGTTATTTATTGATGGGGAAAGCCTATTTCTATCAGCATAATTTTATGGCCGCAGTCAATAATTTGTCGTTCATAACCCGTAAATATCCCGATAGCGACGCCCGTTTTGAAGCATACGTCTGGTTAATCCGCGCCTATTCCGAAATGGAGCGGTTTGTGGAAGCTGCCGAGGTGATTCAAACGGTTCAGTCGGCAACCGATTTTCCCAAAAAACTGGAACGGGATTTGGCCATTGCCACCGCCGATTATTATATGAAGCAGCGGGATTACGATGAGGCAATCAGGTTTCTTGATATCGCCATAAAAAAAACGTTTGGGAAAAGCCGGAAAGCCCGCCTGCAGTACATCGAAGCACAATTGCTGCAGGAGACCGGCAAATCGATGCAGGCAGCGCAGGCATACATCGCCGTAACAAAAATGAATGCCGATTATAAAATGGCTTTCAATGCAAAAATTAATGCCGCAGGTGTTTTCTCGGGAGAAGGCGATGCAGAAAAAATGAAAAAAGATTTGCGAAAAATGCTGCGCGACAAGAAAAACGTGGAGTTTCGCGACCAGATTTATTTTGCGCTCGGGAACATCTTTTTCAAAGAAGGGAACCGGGATTTAGCCGTCGAAAACTATGAGAAATCGGTGGCGAACAGTTTTCAGAACCAATATCAGCGGGCGCTTTCCGCCATTACCGTTGCCGATATTTATTTCAAAGATTTGGAATACCGCAAAGCGCAGGCTTATTACGACAGCGCTATGATTATTATCGATGAAACCTATCCGGATTATCAGCAACTGTCGGCAAAATACAGCAGTCTTTCGAACCTGATTGGCAATTTGCTGACGGTGGAACGGGAAGACAGCCTGCAAAGAGTTGCGCAAATGCCCGAAATTGAGCGCGAAAGTTTAATTGCCCGGTTAATGAAAGAGGAACAGGAGCGACTGCGAAATGCGGAAAATATGACTCTCCAGAACCAGCAAAACAGCGGATATTATCGTTCGAACCAGTACCGTATGGGAATGGGATCGGGACAGGAAGGCGCCGGCTGGTATTTTTACAATCCGCAAACAGTATCATACGGGCGTGTGACTTTCAAACAGCGTTGGGGTCAGCGAAAACTGGAAGACGACTGGCGCCGTTCGAATAAAAGCACTATGTCGATGGATGAAATGGAAGAAATGGCTGAAGGTATAGATTCGAGCCAGATTGTAGTGCGGGTGGAAGATCCGATGAAAAAGGAATTCTACACCCAGGATTTGCCGCTCAGCGATTCATTGATGGCAGTTTCGCATCACCGGATTGAAGAAGCACTTTACAATGCAGGTAAAATTTTTAAGTCTGAATTTTCAAACTACGAACGTTCTGCCCAGTCGTTTGAAGAACTGTTAAAACGATACCCGGAAACAGAATACCTGCTTTCGGCAATGTTCGATTTATATGATTTGTATGAATTGATGGGCAACAATCAAAAAGCAAATTATTACCGGAATGCGATTGTCACTGATTTTCCGCAAAGCAAATACGCGCAGTACTTAGTCAATCCGAACTTTTTTGTGGAAATGGAAGTGCGTACCGACAGCCTCAACCGGTTGTACCAGGAAACTTTCAGGAGTTATCGCGCCGGACGTTACCGCGATGTCATTTCGCTGGCTCATAACATGAAGGAACTCAGGCCCGACAGCGTGGTGATGCCGAAAATTGATTTTATGGAAACAGTGGCACAGGGAACCCAAACCGATATTCATAACTTTGAAGGATTGTTGAAAGGATACATTTCCAGTTATCCCAAAGCGGAACCAACATCGCTGGCCACGGAAATTCTGGCATTGATTCAGGATAGCACGCTGGCCGATTATCAGAAGCTGGTAGACATGGGTTACATTAACGAAGAAATTCAGAATGAAGAGTTGCTCGACGCCGAAAAAATGGAGAACGACGAGTTCGGGGGAAAGTTTTCATACGATGGTGATTTACTTCATTATTTCGTGATAGCCTATCCGCGCGATGCAGATATTGATTTGAACCGGTTGAAATTCGATATTGCCAATTATAACATCGACCATTACACCAAAATTGATTTCGATATTGAAACCGAAAACCTGAACGATAAAATTGCTTTGGCAGTGATTCGTTCGCTTACCAATAAAGAAAACGCCCTGATTTATCATCGCGCAATCATTCGCAGCGCGCCGGTTTTTCAGTCGTTGAGCGGCATGGATTATGTGAATTTTGCCATTTCTTCCGATAATTACAGGGAAATGCTTTCGGAAAAATCGATGGCCGATTACCTGAAGTTTTTTGTGAAAAATTACAGTCGTTACATTGGTTCCGATTTCAGCGATGAAGAGCCTGAATTATCGCCGGAAGAATTAATGGCCAAAGCACGGCAGGAGGAAGAAATGCTGCGTGAAAAAGGTCAGTTTGTGGTGGTGAATGCCGGCGGTGGAACCGGAAGTATGTTTTCAGCGAATATCGATACCACCCAAAATTTTGTATTGGCAGTAAAAGATTTGGGCATGTCGCTGCGCCCGGTACTGAATGGATTTTCCGATTTCAACCGCTCTGAATTCAGGGCGTGGAACCTGGCATTGCAGTTGAAAAAGGCCGGCGATTACCAGTTGCTGGTGGTGAATGGGATACCGTCGCTGAACGAATCGATGTCGTATTTCCGGAAGGTTGTTATAACACGCAAATTGTTCAATCCGCTGGGAACAACAACCTACCGGAATTTCCTGATCACCGGCAACAACCTTCAGAAATTAATGGACGGAGAGAAAGTGGAGGATTACATCGGATTTTTCCGGGGAAACTATATTCAGCGTAACCAGTCACAACAATCTCAGGACGTCGCACTACCGGAACCGGCACAACTACCCGATGAGGCGGGAACAACTGTGAAGGAAAAAGTGCTTGAATCGACCGCTGCGCCTTCACAAGTATATAGCGGGCCCTACAGCGAAGACGTTGGCAAACCACATTATTTCGTGTTTATTATTCCCGCAAAAGGAATCGATAAAGAAAGTTTCATACAGGGGATCGAGCAATTTAACCAGTCGAATTACCAAAACCTTGGTTTGAAAGTGGAAGAAAAACCGCTTGATGAAGTTCGGCAAATTGTTGCCATTTCAGGGCTCCCTGATGGTGAAACCGCAATGCAGTATTTTAAAATAGTGGTCCAAAACCGCGATTTATATGCACCAATCGGTTCGGAAAGTTACCGTAACTTCCTGATTTCCGCGGATAATTATCATATTTTCCTGCAAGAAAAGAACATCATTGATTACATGAATTTTTACAAAAAGGTTTATTTGGGAGAATAACCTAAATTTTAAAGTTTCAGGTAGGAAATTGCCGGGGCAAGTTTTTGTTTTTAATTTTACAGTTCATTTTTACAGGAAGCATTATGAGGAAACCACGAATTCTCTGGATTGACGACGAAATAGATTTGCTGAGGGCACACATTATTTTTTTACAGGAAAAAGACTACGAAGTTGAAACCGCCAACAACGGCCTTGATGCCGTTGAAAAGGTAAAATCAGATTTTTTCGACGTTATTTTTCTGGATGAAAATATGCCGGGAATGACTGGTTTGGAAACGTTAACCGAAATAAAAGCGGTTTCGCCCAACGTGCCGGTGGTGATGATTACCAAAAGCGAGGAAGAAAATATTATGGATGAAGCAATCGGTTCGAAAATTACCGATTACCTCATCAAACCGGTTAACCCGAAACAAATTTTGCTGACACTTAAAAAAAATATCGACCAGAAACGGTTGGTGACCCGGCAAACAACTTCGGCCTACCAAACCCAATTTTCGCAAATCGGGATGCGCATCAACGAAAGGTTGACGTTCGAAGAGTGGAAAGAAGTTTATAAAAATCTGGTTCACTGGGAGCTCGAACTAAGCGAATCAGAAGATTCGGCCATGGACCAAATTCTCAGCATGCAAAAAGAGGATGCAAACAAGGCATTTACCAGGTACATCAAAGAAAACTACACCTACTGGTTCGACATGGAATTTGGCGAACGGCCCATGCTGTCGCCCGATATATTTAAACACCGCATTTTTCCGTTGCTCGACGAAGGTAAAAAAGTGTTCGTTCTCGTTATCGATAACCTGCGGTTCGATCAATGGCGAACGCTCAGTCCCGTTTTCGAAGAATATTTTCGTGTCGTTTCCGATGAATTGTATTACAGCATCTTACCAACGGCTACCATGTATGCACGCAATTCAATTTTTGCCGGTTTGATGCCTTCGGAAATAGAAAAACTGTATCCGGATTTATGGGAAGACGATGATAATGAAGGTTATAAAAACCGGCATGAAGATGAGCTTTTGATGAAACAAATGAGCCGCCGCGGCCGAAAAGAAAAGTTGTATTTCGATAAGGTGACCGGCATTCGGCGCGAAGGTCACACTTCGGAAAGTATTGCAAATATACTGGACAGCGATTTATCAGTTTTGGTCTACAATTTTGTGGATATGATTTCTCATGCCCGAACGGAAATGGACATGATTCGCGAACTGGCAAACAACGAAAAAGCTTACCGTTCGCTCACGCTAAGCTGGTTCAACCATTCATCGTTGCTCGAACTGATCCGCAGTTTGGCAGAAAACGATATAAACGTGGTGGTTACAACCGATCATGGAACCATTCGCGTTGACAATGCGGTGAAGATCATCGGTGATCGCGAAACGAATACGAACTTGCGCTATAAGCTGGGCAGAAATCTTAACTACAAATCAAAACAGGTTTTCGAAGTTCGCGATCCAAGAAAGGTGTTTTTACCTTCGCGGAATGTAAGTACCAGTTATGTTTTTGCCTGCAATAATGATTTTCTTGCATATCCGAACAACTACAACTATTACGCTAATTATTACAAGGATACATTCCAGCACGGAGGTATTTCAATGGAGGAGATGATTATTCCCCTGGTTGTTTTACGCCCGAAAGGATAAAAAGCCTGTTTGATTTTTTTTTCCGTTTTACAAACACATTAATTTTACTTTGACATTTTAGAAAAATCAACCTGATTTTACCCTAAAATCACTAAAAGGATCAGGATGATTTTTCTCTTTTCTTCCTTTAGGACCGAGGTAAAAAAGGAGAAAAATCTATTTTTAAACCAATCTGTCAAAGTAAAATTAACTAAAAACCAAATGCAGTTTTCTGTGTTTTTTCCCAGAAAAGGATTTTGTAATGAGAACAATCAGAAAATTACACAGGGCAGAATATTCACCCATTGCCGATTTGGTAACTTACCGGGCGCTTCCAACGCGCTCAATTGAAATGATTGACCCGTTTCTGTTTTTAAATCATCATGGTTTTCAAACTTACCAGCCGGATAACAGTGGTTTGCCTTTTGGTCCGCATCCGCACCGGGGTTTCGAAACGGTAACTTTCATTTTGAAGGGAGATATCAGCCACAAGGATTCAGGAGGTTACGAAAGCGTTATCGATTCAGGAGGAGTTCAATGGATGACTGCCGGAAAAGGTTTGATACATGCCGAGGAGTCGTCGGAGAAATTCAAAAAGGAAGGTGGGGAACTTGAAATCCTGCAACTGTGGGTTAACCTGCCTGCGAAATACAAAATGGTGGAACCCAAATATACCGGGCTGCAAAAAGAAGATATTCCAAAAGTTGAAACGGATAATGGGAAAGTCGTTATTGATGCTGTTTCGGGAACCTGGAAGGGAACCGGGGGAGCTTTTCGTTCATTGACAGATGTGCATCTTGCTGTTTTAAATTTTCAGGAAACCGGCAAAATTCAATTTGAAGTTGAACCGGAGCGAAATATTTTCTTCTATGTCATCAGCGGGAAATTGCTGGTGAATGCGCAGGTTGCTGAGATGCATACACTTGTGGCATTCAATAACGATGGGGAAACTATCGAAGCAGAGGCGCTCACCGACGCTGTTGTTCTTTTTGGGCACGCAAAACCATTTAATGAACCGGTGGTTGCACAGGGGCCTTTTGTAATGAATTCGGAAAAAGAAATTGTGGAGGCATACAACGATTACCGTACCGGAAAATTTGGGAGCTGGGCAGAGTGACATAAATCAGTAAAAAAACGCTGCGATTACCTGAACGATTTGTACCGTTTTATGTTGAACAAATGAATAAACAATTTTAACAACATCATCATGAAATACAATCTTTTAGGCAACACGGGATTAAAAGTATCGGAACTTTGTCTGGGAACCATGACTTTTGGTGGCCGGGGCATGTGGACAGCCATCGGCACGCTTCCGCAGGAACAGGTAAATGAACTCATGAAACAATCTGTGGATAACGGTATTAATTTCGTCGACACTGCAAATGTTTACAGCGAAGGCTTGAGTGAACAAATGACCGGCCAGGCAATTCTCGATTTGGGTTTAAACCGTAACGAACTGGTAATTGCCACAAAAGTGCGCGGGAAAACGGGAGAGGGGCCAAACGATTCGGGCCTTAGCCGCAAACATATTCTGCAGCAAGCCGAAGAAAGTCTTGAACGATTAAATACCGATTACATCGATTTGTACCAGATTCATGGTTTCGATGAATTGACGCCAATGGAAGAAACATTGGAAGCACTGGATTCGCTCGTGAAAAGCGGAAAAGTACGTTACATTGGTTGCAGTAATCTGGCTGCCTGGCAAATTATGAAAGCGCTGGGAATTTCGGAACGAAACCATCTCTCGAAATTTGTTTCGTTGCAGGCGTATTATACGATTGCCGGTCGCGATCTGGAGCGGGAGATTGTACCGATGTTACTCGATCAGCAAATGGGATTGCTGGTGTGGAGCCCGCTGGCAGGCGGCTTGCTCAGCGGAAAATTTGGCCGAGACAAAGAAACAAAAGAAGGACGGCGCGTTGAATTTGATTTTCCTCCGGTGAATAAAGAAAAGGCATACGACGTTATAGAAGTGATGGAAAAAATTTCGACTGAAAAAGGAATTTCTGTCGCGCAAATTGCACTGGCCTGGTTGCTGCACCAACCAGCTGTTACTTCAGTTATAATCGGGGCTAAAAAGCCGGAGCAGCTTGCCGATAATCTAAAATCGGTAGATGTAAAATTTACTGCCGATGAACTCAGCCAGTTGTTGGAAGCAAGCGAATTGCCAAAGGAATATCCGGGCTGGATGCTTGAACATCAGGGTGCTGACCGAAAGAAATAGCGCCTCGCAACGTTTGGATTTTTTAAAACGTAAGCAACAAAAAATGCCTGCCGGAAACCAGCAGGCATTTTTCATCATGAAAACAATAAACTTGAAAATTTATTTTATCCTTGAACAGAAGCCAGATTTTCAACCGGATTTAATATTTTCGATTTCGCAGTGAAATTATTATCGGGCGAATAAATAAATAAAACACTTCCCCCGTAAATGGCATTGATTACATCCTTATGAATTGCCATCGGTATGGAAGGGCAACCCAAACTTCTTCCCAATCGCCCGTTTTGTTTAATAAAATCGCTGCTTACATAATTTGCGCCATGAACTACAATCGCTCTTTTTCGTGCGTTATCGTTAAAACCTTTGTCCATACCGTCGAGCCTTAGCGATAATCCGTGCTTGCCGCGATATTTTTTCTGCAGTTACATAAAAACCAAGCGAACTGGAATTCGAATTTGGTACGTTTGAAAACTTTTCGGCGATGTTGTTTCCTGTATTTCTTCCGTGCGCAACATAGTTGTTAAACAGAACCGTTTTGTTTTCCAAATCAATTACCCAAAAACGTTTTTGAGTAGAAGGAAGACTAAAATCGACAACTGTTAAAATGTTCTTTTTAATTTTTCCTGAAGCCATCAGGTTATTATATCCTTTCATTGCCAGCGAAAATGCTTCCCACGAAGGTATAGCCTGGCTGGCATCCGCTTTCAGAATGGTGTAAACTTGTTGTGAATCAACTGCATGTGTTGGTGAGTTTGCTGCGTCGATAGCTGTAAAACCGCACAACATCAGCATGAAGAAGGCAATAAATGTTTTTCTCATAGCGTTTATCTCCACTTTTTTTACAATTATTTTGCATTAAAAATTCTCTGCTCCTGTTTTACTGATTAATTCAGTGTTTGGGATAAAATCCGAAAATAATTTTTTGGGACTGTCTTTATATAACAATTACCATACCATAAATAATTATTCTGTTATTAAACTGAAATTCAGATATTTATGGCCTGGTTTAACAACTATAAACCAATAAATACAATTGTTTTTCAGATTGGTAAAAAGCTCGCATATTGTTTTAGAACGACGGGCGCAAAATAATTAACAAAATCAGCATATAATGTTAATGAATGATAAAAGTCCTTAAAATTCAGAGGATGAATCCGTTTAAAATCATGAAAATTTTATTGCTGAAGTTGAGCCATTTTGTTTTTGGAGGGAGCTTTAAAGAAAGGAAGTGAAAGTTGATCGAAATCATAAATATCGTCTCTGAACTGAATTAATCCTGATTCATCGACCCATGCAGTTCGGTAAATGATGTAAACAGGCACCGGCCGGTCGAGAACAACAGAGGTTGTTTTCCCAGAGGCCTGTATTTCGCGGATTTTTTCTGTCGGCATTTGGCCGTCCAAAATTGTTTCTGCCAACTGAAACGGCTTTTCAAGCCGGATGCAACCGTGGCTGAAATCGCGTTCTGCCCGGTTAAACAGGTAATCTGCCGGGGTATCGTGGAGATAAATGCTATGGTTGTTTGGCAACATAAATTTAATTCTTCCCAAAGCATTGGTGCTGCCGGGCCGCTGTACAATCCGGTATGGAAAATTAGATGGCGTAATTTTCGACCAGTTGACTTTAGTTGGATCGATTTCCTCGTTGCTGGTATATGAGCCTTTTAGCAACATATAATTATTTCGCGATAAGTATGTTGGATCTGTTTTTATTCGCGGCAACATTTCTTCCGTGGCGATACTGTGCGGTACATTCCATGTTGGATTAAAAACGAGGTAAGTAATCGTGTCTTTTAGAATCGGTGTGTACTTTTCGATTTTGCCGACCACTACCTTCATTTTTTGAATCAGTTTGTCATTTTCGAAATATTCCAGTGAGTAATCCGGAACATTGACAAAAATTATGCGGTTACCTGTTTTTTCGGGCATCCGGCGAATGCGATCGAGGTTAAGCTTTATCTGGTTAATGCGGTAGTCAATCGGCTTGTTCATTTCCTTCAACGTATTTTTACCCGGTACTCCGTCGGCTTCCAATCCGTGCCGGCGCTGGAAATGTATAACAGCCTCTGTCAGCCGGTCATCAAATAATCTGGCATAAATGTATGATGAATCTGCATTTGCGAGGTCGCCGGTAGCAGCTAAATATTTTTTCAATCGTACTACTTCGTTAACAGAATCGTTGGGGTGCAAAGTTGGAATATCGCCCGGAGCCGGCCATCCACCCGCTTCTTTTTCCCGATACAATTGATTTAAAGCAGAAAGCATGGAATTGTATTCTTCATTATCAGGTTTTAACTCGTTCAGCGATTTTTTGATATTGCCTTTTTCCAGCGATTCTTCCAGGTGTTCGATCATATTTACCTGCTGCGGAAGCACTTCCCAAACTACGTTCAACTCATTCGGATCTACCCTTCCTTTCGCGAGATCCGAAGCATAGTCGAAGTAAGCTTTGGTCATCAGAAAATCAATTTTGGATATGCGCGCATAAAAAGAGTCATCGGTTACATTAAAATCGCGTACATCGCTCTTAATTTCCGGCAGGTTGTAAAACTCGCCCGATAATCCTTCATTTTTTGAATCTTCAAGCTGTTGGAGCAATTCCCGGCCGTTTTTTGTTATTTTTCCTTTATCAAACCAGGCCAGTTCATTATTTCGTTGCCCGTAAAATTTGGCAAGCAACGTAAAATCTTCCTTTGATCCGGCTAAATCAACAAATTCATTTGTATTTATATGTGCCGAACGATCCTCAATGGCATTTGTGGTTCTTGTTGAGGGAGATACCTGTTTTTCAGCCACCGGAGTTCCAAATGATAAAGTCAGTATAAAATTAAATAAAGCAACAAAAATAATGTGTACCATTTTTTTAACCGTTTGTTTGGTGGCTTAGAAATTTTCAAAGACTGTGCCAGCCTGTTCGCAGAAAGCCGCTAAAATTACCGGTGCGTTTGCCATAGCTGAAATAATTTGCCTGGTAAATTGCATTTATTTTTCAGGCGGGAAAAAAATCAAACGCTTTAATTCCCCCTTAACAAAAAGATAAAAAGTACTTTAGCAGACATCAAATGAATAAGTTTATGAATTATTTTGAACGAGAGACTAAAACACAGTTTCCGCTGATTTTAACATTGCCGTTATTTTTTGCTGTTTTGGCAGCCTGCTCGCATCCGTTACCTTGTGTAGAACTGGAAACAGATTTGGGTAATATTGTCCTGGAAATTGATACCGTTAATGCTCCGGAAACAGCTGCGAATTTTTTGCGCCGCGTTAAAGAAGGAACTTATAATGATGCTTTCTTTTACAGGGTGGTCAGAAAAAACAATCAGCCTGATAACAGCATCAAAATAGAAGTAATTCAAGGTGGATTATTTAACGAGGCAACGATTGCCAACTATCCGGTAATTGCACATGAAACAACCGTAAAAACAGGATTGAAACACCTGAACGGCACATTATCGATGGCCAGGGCCGAACCGGGAACAGCTTCCACAGAATTTTTCATTTGTATTGGCAGCCAGCCGGAACTGGATTTCAATGGAAGGCGAAATCCGGATGGACAAGGTTTTGCAGCATTTGGACGAGTAATTAAGGGATTGGATGTAGTTCGTAAGGTTCAGAATTTACCCGATAAAAACCAGTACTTGTTGAAACCTGTTAAAATTATACAAGCGAGTATAAAAACCCGCAGATAATGTGAATGAAACCGGGTTAAAAAAAGCGGGAAACCCGCTCCTGAAATTTTTTTATGCCGCCACGTCGGCGAAAACCTCCTGGAGTACATCAGGATAAGTATCGTTGAAATGTTCGTAACACCATTTACTCAATTCCGGTATTTCTTCCGGTTCTAACCAGTTAACACATTTATTCAGTTCTTTACGAAATAACCGTTTACTAAAGCTCACTTTAGGTAAAATTATTTTTGAATATTCAAGCATGGTTTAACTGTTTTTATTGTTTGACGTAAATAATGGTTTAATTTAAAAATATAGTTTGAAACTAAATATGTTGTAAAATATCATTTAACACATATTAACAAAATATTGGCCGATTTGATGAATTAAATAGCTGAAAATCAATTCGATTGATGGATTATACGAACTTTTGTCCCGCAGCATTATTTCAAATCTTTTGTAATTCCAATTATTCCAGATAAAAAGTTACAGTATTTTTTACAGGATGATAGTTTTTTAAAAGCACCTTTTTCAGGTACTTTCAATTGCACAAACACCAGCGATTTTACTTAATGGTTTTAACAAAGTTTTTCACCGTTTGTTCTATCGTTAAATTACTGGTGAATGCGCCCACAAATGCGCTGCCGATAATGGCGCCGCTGGCAAATTTACAGGCGTTGGCAAAAGTGGCGCGGTCGGAAATCCCGAAACCGATCAATCGCGGATTTTTCAGGTTCATTTGCTGAATGCGTTCAAAATATTCCTGGTGAAAATCTTCCACTTTTTTGCCTGCGCCGGTTGTTGCCGATGACGAAACCATATAAATAAATCCGGATGAAGCTGCGTCAATTTGAATTACTCTTTTTTCCGATGTTTGCGGTGTAATCAGTAAAATATTGTGCAGGTTGTTTTGTTCGAAAAACGGTTTGTAGTGATCCTCGTACTCATCCAGCGGTAAATCCGGTAGAATTGTGCCGTCAATGCCTGTTTCGTTGCATTTTCTGCAAAAGGCTTCAATTCCGAATTGTAGCACCGGATTTAAATATCCCATTAATATTAAAGGGATTTTTACCGTTTGCCGGATGTTTTTTAGTTGCTCAAAGAGCAGTTTTAATGACATACCGTTTTTCAGTGCTTTTTCGCTGCTGCGCTGAATGGTTGGCCCGTCGGCAGTGGGATCGGAAAACGGAATGCCGATTTCGATGAGGTCAGCACCATTTTTCTCCAGTTGCTGAATAATCTCTGCCGTATCATTCAGATTCGGAAATCCGGCTGTAAAATACACGGATAGAATATTTTCTTTTTTTGTTTCGAAAAGTTGGTTTATCCTGTTTTTCATGTTGTTAATTTGAGCCCCCTAAATCCCCGGGGGACTTTGAAGGTATTGTTTCTTTTAATTTTCGAACATTTATTTGAATTTAATCTTTTAGCCTCTCCCTTTCGGGGAGAGGTTGGAGAGGGGCCCTTAATATCCAAAATAATTTAAATAAGTCTCCATATCCTTGTTTCCGCTGCCCGACAGGTTGATGACATTTGCGTCGTCCGGATTCATGTTGATTTTATCGAGCGCCGCCAGTGCATGTGCCGATTCCAGCGCCGGAATAATTCCCTCTTTCTGCGTTAACAAAAGCGCAGCATTCAGAACTTCTTCATCGGTTGCAGCCAAATATTTTGCCCGTCCGGTTTTAAATAAATGGGCGTGCAATGGCCCGATTCCCGGATAATCCAAGCCCGCAGAAATGGAATATGGTTCGGTAATCTGTCCGTCGCTGTTTTGCATGAGCATTGTCCGGCTGGCATGCAGCACTCCCGGCGAACCGACAAGCAAAGTTGCAGCAGTTTCGGGTGTATCAATTCCTTTTCCGGCTGCTTCCACACCAATCAGTTCAACTGATTCTTCTTCCAGAAAATGATAGAAAGCGCCGGCTGCGTTGCTTCCTCCGCCCACACATGCTAAAACCCGCGTTGGGAATGATTTTCCTGTTTTTTCGAGCAACTGGTTTTTTATTTCAAGGCTGATAATGGACTGAAACCGCGCCACCATGTCGGGATAAGGATGCGGCCCCACCACCGAACCGATAATGTAGTGCGTATCTTCCGGATTATTAATCCAGTCTCGCATAGCTTCGTTGGTGGCATCTTTCAGCGTTTGGTTGCCACTCTGCACCGGAACAACTGTGGCTCCAAGCATCTTCATTTTTTTTACGTTGGGCGCCTGCCGCGAAACATCAAGCGCCCCCATGTAAACGATACATTTTATTCCTTTCAGGGCGCAAACAGTGGCTGTTGCAACGCCGTGCTGTCCGGCGCCGGTTTCGGCAATGATCCGGGTTTTCCCGAGTTTTTGTGCCAGCAAAATCTGCCCGACCGTATTATTAAGTTTGTGCGAACCGGTGTGGTTCAAATCTTCGCGCTTCAAATAAATTTTGGTGCCGTAATGTTCTGATAACCGCTGCGCAAAATAGAGCGGCGATGGCCGTCCAACATAATCTTTCAGCAGCTGGTCGAACTCTTCTTTGAATTCCGGAGATTCAATGATTTCCATATACCGGTTTTTCAGTTCTTCGATGTTGGTGTACATCATTTCGGGTATCCATGCCCCGCCAAATTCGCCGTAATATCCTTTTTCGTTTACCTGGTATTTCATTCTATTTTTATTGTTTTGACTTTGTGGTTCTCCATGTCTTCCTGGTGCGCCTTTGTGGTTGAATATTTTTACCACAGAGGCTCCCAGAGATTCACAGAGAGGTTCACAGAGAATTAACTTCTTCAATAAATTTCTTTAATTTCTCCACATTTTTCATTCCGGGTTCGTCTTCAAACCCGCTGTTTAAATCAATGCCTGTTAATTTTGGATGTTCCACTTTTTTGATTTCATCCGCATCTTGCGGTCCGATTCCGCCACTCAGAAAAAACGGAAGGTGGCCTTCATATCTTTCCAGTATTTTCCAGTTGAATTTTTCACCGGAACCGCCGTAGTTTTTCGTTTTGGTATCAAACAAAAAAAAGTTGGCGACTTTCTCGTATGACCGGATAGTTGCGAAATCGAAATTCTCATCTACATTGAAAGCTTTTATAATTTTCAGCCCCTGTGATTTTAAAAGTCCGCAGGTTTTCGGATTTTCTTTTCCGTGCAGTTGAATCCATCCGAACCCCAGGTTTTTTGCCAGCCCCAGAATTTCAAAAGCATTTTCATTCACAAAAACGCCCACTTTGGGTTTGGCTGAGTTGAAAAGGCCTGCCTCCGGACTTTCTCCTACATACCGTTTTGATGGCGGATAGAAAATGAAGCCCATCAAATCAACCGGAAGTTGCTCTACCGCCTCCCGGTTTTTCGTGAATTTCATTCCGCAGACCTTTATTGTAAGTCGATGTGTCATAACGCTTCAATAAACTTCCGGCACGTTTCTCCCGGATTTTCTGTTTTCATGAAAGTTTCGCCAATTAAAAAACCGCGGAATCCTTTTTCATGTAAATAATGAATTGTTTCGGCATCTGCAATGCCGCTTTCCGAAATTTTTATGAACCGGTGCGGAATCAGCGACGACAGTTTCACAGATGTTTCCACATCCGTTTTAAAGGTTTTCAGGTTGCGGTTGTTTACACCCACAATATCCACATAATCGTTTAACAGTTTCAGTTCTTTGACATTATGCACTTCCATTAACACTTCCATTCCCAGATTCTTCGCTTTTCGGGCCAGCCATTCAGCTTGTTTCATTTCAAGGTTGGCGGCAATGAGCAAAATAACATCCGCGCCAAATGCTTTTGCTTCCACCACCTGGTATTCATCGATGATAAAATCTTTTCGCAGGATTGGTAGGAGTGGATTCGTTTTGCGTGCTTTCGCGAGATTTTCCAGCGATCCGCCAAAAAACTCTGAATCAGTGAGGACTGATATTCCGGCGGCTCCGGCTTCCGCATAACTTTTTGTTACCGTTTCTACCGAAACGTTTAAATTAATTTCTCCCTTTGAAGGCGACTTCTGCTTGAATTCAGCGATTATCCCTGAAGAACCGTTTTTCATCAGATTCGTTTTCAGGGAATTGCATTTCCGGTTAAATTCACGATAATTCGAAAGTTGTGAAATATTTACCTCCTGCTGCCGCTGTTCAACTTCCTTCTTTTTCGTTTCAATTATTTGTTGTAAAATATTCATTGATTGCTGGTTAGTTTTTTAAATGATTCCAATGCCTTTCCTGAATGAACGGATTCCCGGGCAATTTCTGTACAATCGCTCAGGTTTTTTTCGGGCGCCATGGTTTTTATTCCTACTGCTGCATTCGCAACCACTGCGTTTTCCTGGGCTTTTGTCGCCTTGTTTTCAAGCACATCCATGAAAATACGGGCTGCTTTCTGCACTGTTTCACCGCCATACAAATCGGCTGGTTTTAGCGGCGAAAAATTAAAGTCGGCAGGCGAAAATGTACCTTCTTTTTCATTTGAAGCAAAAGCAACATCGCCCGTGAGCGAAATTTCGTCGTAGCCGTCAAGAGCGTGGAGAATTGTATAATTTATTCCCGAGTTTTCGTAAACCTTTTTGTATAATTCCAACACATTCAGCGCATAAACTCCCACCAACTGGTTTTGTGGCATTGCCGGGTTGACCATCGGCCCCAGTTTGTTGAAGAATGTTTTTACTTTCAGCGTACGGCGAACGGGAGCCACAAATTTCATGGCCGGATGAAACAGCGGCGCGTGCAGAAATGTGATGCCGGTTTTCTCGATTTCCATCTTTAATTTATTTTGATTGTTACTGAATTTGTAACCGAAGAATTCAAGTAAATTCGATGAACCACATGACGACGAAACGCCGTAATTTCCATGTTTGGCCACTTTATAACCCGCGCCGGCCAGTACAAAGGCAGTGAGTGTGGAAATGTTGAATGTGTTTTTTTCGTCGCCGCCGGTACCGCAAACATCAATGGTATTGTATTCCGACAAGTCAACCGGAATGGCCATTTTTAGCAACGCGTTGCGGAAACCTTTTAGTTCGCCTGCCGTAATGGGGCGCATCAGAAATACAGTGAGGAACGAAGAAATTTCAATTTCAGAATAATAATCGTTGCCGATTTTTACCAGTATTTCTTCGGCTTCTTTTGTTGTGAGCGTATTTCCCTCAAAAAGGTATTGTAAAATTTCTTTCATAATAATTAGATTGTGGGAAGTCGGAAGCCGGAAGTCGGGAGACCGAAGACCAAAAATTCGAAGATTTTAATAATGTTTTTGTTTAAATAATTCGCAAATCTCTTGATACTCATATCTCATAATCTAGCCGTCTGAATTTAACCAGTTTTCAATTATTTTTTCACCCAGCGGAGTGAGAACCGATTCCGGATGAAACTGAACACCTTCCAGGTTGAATTTCTTGTGTTTTAATGACATCACCTGTCCTTCCGCATCGTAACTGGTAATTTCAAAACACTCCGGCAGGTCTTCTTCATTTACAATCCACGAGTGATACCGGCCAACCTCGAATGTTTCGGGCAGCCCGGTAAATAAAACAGATTTGTTTTGTGTAAGTTTAACCAGTGTGGCAACTCCGTGAAACACCCGGTTCAGGTTATAAATAGACCCGCCGAAAGCTTCGGCAATAGCTTGCTGACCAAGACAAACGCCTAAAATGCTTTTTTTTGCGGCGTAAGTTTTGATGATTTCCAGCAGCAATCCGGCTTCTGCAGGAATTCCCGGTCCCGGTGAAAGTACAATTTTATCGTACTTTTCAATTTCTTCCAGCGAAATCTCATCGTTCCGGAATACATCAACCGGCAGTCCGGAAATTTTTTTGATGGCGTGCACCAGGTTGTAGGTGAACGAATCGTAATTGTCGATGACTAAAATAGAGCCTCCCCCGGAGCCTCCCTTAATCCCTCCAAAGAAGGGAGATTGGGTTGCATTCTTTTTTTGACTATTTTCTTTTGATATCATTTTCTTTTGTAATTGTAGATTTTTTTTTCTCTCTTCCTTTTCCCCTCCTTCGGAGGGGCCAGGGGAGGCTTCTTTTAATTAATTTCTTTTGCCATTTCAATTGCTTTTTTCAATGCTGCCAGTTTGTTATTCACTTCCTGGAGTTCGTTTTCCTCGTTCGAATCGGCAACAATTCCGGCGCCGGCCTGGTAAAACAGCTTGTTGTTTTTACTCAGGAATGAGCGAATCATAATGGCATGGTTTAATGTTCGGTCGAAACCCAAATAACCAATGCAGCCACCGTAATATCCGCGGTTTTGGCTTTCATATTTATCAATCAATTCCATTGCTTTGTATTTTGGCGCCCCTGAAAGTGTGCCGGCCGGAAAAGTTTCGCCCAAAACCTTGATGAGGTTGGTTTGGTTGGTAATTTCTCCTGAGACCTGCGAAACGAGATGGATGACGTGTGAATAATACTGCACCTCGCGGTAGGTTTCAACCACCACATTTTCGGCATTACGGCTTAAATCGTTGCGGGCAAGGTCCACCAGCATAACATGTTCGGCATTTTCCTTTGGATCTTTACTCAACTTTTCGGCCAGCTCGCGGTCCTGTTCATCATTTCCGGTTCGTTTAAATGTTCCGGCAATGGGATGAATAAATGCTTTGTTTTTGGTGATTCTCAGTTCTGCTTCGGGACTGGAACCGAAAATCCGGTATGTTCCGTAATCGAAATAAAAAAGGTAGGGCGAAGGATTTATGGAACGCAATGCGCGGTATACATTAAAATCATCGCCTTCAAACTGCTGCGAAAACTGCCGGCTGAGCACAATCTGGAAAACATCGCCGCGGTAACAATGTTGCTTGCCTTTTGTCACCATTTCTTTATATTGTTCATCGGTGATGTTTGATGTTTCGTTATTGAGCGACCTGAATTTGGCCGTTGAAAAATTGAGGTTCACCAGTAAATGATGAATATAGTCCATTTGCGAACTTTCTCCTTCCAGCAGGTTTTCCACCATATGTATCTGGTTTTTATGGTGGTCGATAGCTACCACATATTTGTAAAAACAATATTTTACTTCCGGAATTTGATACTCTTCCTTCTTTTCGGCCGAAAAGCTGATATTTTCGAAATGCTGCACCGCGTCGAAATTAATGTAGCCAAACAAACCGTTGGCAGGTAATTCAATTTCAACAGAATCAACATTGAATTGTTGAAAGAAGCCATTCAATTCAACATCCAGCGATCGCTGCTTCGAGAGCATAAACTTTTCTTTTTCACCTCCTGGAAGTTCCATGGAAACCTCGCCGTTGGTGACCGTGAAAAAAGCCACGGGATTAAAACATATAAACGAATAAGCGTTTTCGTGTCCGTGATAATCAGAACTTTCCAGAAGGATTGCCTTCGGGTAAAGTGTTCGCAAACGCAAATAAATACTGACTGGCGTTACCGTATCGGCCAGTATTTTTCGTACTACGGGTTTAAAATTTAGTTTTTCCATAATAATAAGCCCCTATCCCCCGAAGGGGGAATTGGATATCGGCAATTTTAAAGTTTATATTTTTTTCTCATTTTCTTTATTTCTTCTCTTTTTCCTCCCCTTTGGGGAGGTAAGGAGGGGCTAAAAAAAAGCGGCTCACCGTGATTCGATGAGCCGCTTTTTTGAAATAACGCTACCTCTTTTCACGATTTTTGTAAAAAGTTGCTGCGCCACCACCAAATATTTTTGTTTGTATTGTTCATTTCAACAGTTCTTCAATTTCTTGTTTTAATAACGGCAAATGCTTTTTTAATGAAAAAAATCAACATCTTTTGTATAATTTTCAATCGACCTGACAGATTCCAAAATATCAACCAAATATTTTTTGGCCTTGCCTGTCATAAATCAATGATTTACTTTTTTCGACTTCTTCAATAAAAAATGGATTTGACAATGAATTGACTGTGACTAAATCCACTTCACGATTGACGATTGATTCCAAATTTTCCGCTAATAAAAAATAATTTTCAGCGTAATCTTCCGGCTTCATCTTTTGAAAAGACACCAAAAAATCAACATCGCTTTTTTCTGAAAATTCATAAGAGTTTGCCGATCCAAACACCCATAATTTTTCAACATTCAACTTTTCACACAGTGAAATAATCTGTTCCTTTTTATTTTCTATTAATGTATTCATATAAAAAAACCTGCCCTTTTGAGGAGCAGGTCCATTTTGAAATATCTTTAAAAAAATACCAATATGGCTCTTAAACCCCTCACTGTTAAGTAAGAAGACCCCACCACGGAAGCCATATTGTATTTGTATTTTTAATCATTTTATTTAATTCAATCCAAAAGAATAAAAATTTTTATTCAAAAACAACATATCTCACGGAAAGTTTAAAAAAGGGCCCATCAATTTCCTGACATGTTCCCGATAAATTCCATCTTATTGCCGAACATCTGTATTTTCATTCCCATCAGGCAGAATAATAATTATTACTGGGCCAATGTAAACCGGAAGCTTACCCCAATATTGGTATTTGAAGTTGGGAACGACAACGAAGTAAACGGATTGTTCAGCACCTTATCGAAGAACACGCGCAACTGAAACCGGTCGCTCAACATGTAATCTGCCGATGTTTCAATGCTGAAGGCGCTCTGGCCGGCGGTTATCTGGTTATCGTCTTCCACAATTTTTCGCAAAACAGTTTTATTTTTCCGGTACGAAAAATCGGCACGGAGGTTCAGATCGTTGGAATATGCCTGCTGCGAATTCTTTGTTTTTATAATTAAATCCATTTGTTTGAAACGATAACCCATACCCACCGTATACTCGCTGCTCAGTATTTCTGTCAACTGGTTGTTCGAAAACGACAGGGTCATATTTCTCGAACGTTTTATTTCGCCGCGGGTGGTTAAATCGCCTACCCACATAATATCTACATTAATCAGCGGACTGAAAGTTTCCATAATACTTACCGAATTAAAATCATACGGAGCCACAAAATTTTTGGCCTGGTCGCGAACGTAGCTAAAACCGTCACCCTGTTCCTGGTAAGTTAAATCGGTGATAAAACTACCGACGTTATAACTGGAGCGATAGGCATGAGTAAAATTCAAAGACCGGATTACTTTATTCAGTCCCGGAATTTCAGACACCATCCCTTCGTACTGAATCCTCCAGTTTGGTCGGATTGATTTTATCGACGGGAACAGTCCGAGCGAAACTTTTTCCGGGTCTTTATTTTGGTATGCAGCCAAAAATGCGGGGACCATCACTTCTACAGAATTCGGCCCGTAACCATCGCGAAAATTCGGATGCCCGGGATGAGGCGCCTGCGGATTATAACCAAAACCATTGTCCGGATTTCGTTGATCGGCAAGGCGTCTGGAAATTACTTCGCGATAATTTTTGAAATTTTCGAATGCCTCCGACTGGTGCACATCTCCTTTGCCGATAGCAAAAAACGCCGTTCCCCAGGTTAATGTCGACATTGAAAAGTTTCCGGTTTCGGAATAGCTGTTTGCCCTAAAAGCTCCGGTTCCGGGATTGTAATTATAGAATTCGCTGATGTTTTTGGAAAAGGAACGATCGGCGGTAATATCGATTCTTAAATCGGGCAGCGGTTCAAAAACAGTGCGGAAATTAAACCGTTCATTTTTGGAAAACATGTAAGGCATGTTCAAAGTTGAGTCGGTGGTAATCCAGCCTTTTGATGCTGCGCGCTTTGCAAAGTTGTAGTCCTGCCAGCCCAGCAAAAATGGCAATCCGGGCGCCATAGTGGTTGCGTAATCCCGGTTGAATATTTCATTATCCGGAGAATAGGGCCCTCCGCCAAAAAGATTTGGTTCAGGTAAATACCCGGGCAGCACTGTTCCGCCATTGATACTGTAATTTATGGATACGGTTTGAATGCCGATCAAAACCCGGGTGGTTAAATCGATGGCATCCATCAAAAAGCCCTGGTCGCCTTCTTTTCCGCTTACTGCAATTTGCGCCTGCGGTGCGTCTTCTAGCGGTGTGAATTCTACGGAATTTGCATCCAGAATTCTGGTTTTTCCCGGAACAACTTTTCCATCAACATTGGTAGCCACCACTTTTACTTTTTTGGTGTTCAGGTTGTGTTTTACCGTTTGCGGCGTCCCGGCAGCTAGTTTCGCGCTCAACGAATAAGTTGAAACTGCGTTCCGAACGGGTTGTGCAGTTTGTTGCTGGCCTCTTCCCCCTGAAGTCCGGCGGTTCAAACTGTACCTGCTTCTTCCGGTTCGCCTGAATTTATCATTTACCTTTTTGAAATAGGGAACTTTATTGTACAAACTGGTAAGGTTTGCGTTTGCAGTTAACTGCACATTTCTCGAGTTTTGAATACGGTTCCCCAAATTGATGGTATCGGCTGTTATTGGGCCTGCCTGCCAGTCGTAACTTCCCTGGTATCTTGCCGTCGACGAGAGGAAATTCAGCAATTTAAACCGGTTGATCGGCAGCGTGTAAGTAACGTTGAAAACATGGCTGTACAACGTTGGCCGGCCAAGTTCCCAAAGGTTGTTCAGGATGGAATCCTTTTTCATCTGGTAGTCGTCGTCCAACTTGTTAATCCTGCCTTGCGGCTCATCGATTCTCGAAGTTCCCCGCGATGAAAAATCGACTTTTAACGAACGCGCCAGATCATAGCGAAGGTCGAAAAACCGGTTCCACAGAAAATCTTTTTCATAAGTTGGCGGCAACACGAATTCAGGATTCGTGACGTTACGGGTTTGAATTTCGTGGTACCTTCGGTATAAGTCCGTGCGAAATGAAATTTGCGTAGGCAGCGGGTAAAAATTAAAGTCGCCAATTAGGCGGAGCGGCCCTTTTTTCAGGAAATTAATGCCGTTGAACGGTTCTACAATTTTTGGGCGGCTGCTGTAATTGTACGAGAACATCCCCCGGTATGTTTTGTCGAGGTTGTATTCCGTATTTATATTTCTTCTGAAAATTTCGTTATAGGAATAGGACAATGCAAAATTGGCCGGATCCCACAAGTGAACTTTTGCCTTCTCGGTTTGCGGTTCCACTTTCACGTTGGTGAAATTGAGGCTTTTGCGTTCGACCAAATCCTGCGAAATATTTTTTATTGAGTCTTTTACCGACTGGTTTTCTGCGCGTTGCAGCGAACGGGCAAGTTCGATGTCGGGCTCCAGCGGATTGTATTTCGGATTTCTCACGCTTCTGGAATAACCGTAGTACATAGGAATGCGTACCCCCGTTTTTTCGGGAAAGAACCGTCCCAAATCCACTGAAGAGGCGATGTCATATTCCGTAAGATCTTCCAGCTGGCGGCTGTTGATGTTTTCGCTCAAACTTCCGAAACCCGACGAACGCGTGCGGCCAGCCATGGTTATGCTTCCCAAATCGGCAAGACGAGCAGTTGCACGTGCATTTGCCGCCCAGCCACCTTCCTCATCAAATTCCGACAAACGCATTTCATTCACCCACACTTCCACCGATTTCGGCCCGGTATTTACCTGCCCGCGTTTGTTGCGAATACCCATCATTACCACCTGAACATTGGCAAGGTTCGGGCTTCCTTTCACCTTCACCTTGTTTTTATTTTTGTTCCATCCCTGGTGCACCGTTTCGTAAATATCCTGAATCCCGAAACCCGAACCTGCCTGGCGCATCAATGCATTCCGGTCGAGTTTGGCTTCGGTAAAAATTTCAAGCGGAATGTTAATCCGGTTGGCATCCGGCCAAACTGCATACCGGTCACTTTCAATTTCATCGTTGTAGTCACCGGGAGGTGTGAGCGTCAGCGGAACTTCGTATTCATAATAATTATAGTTGTAGTCTGAACCCAGCCGGATAAAGAAATACATCTCATCGTCTTTCAGCGGATATTCTTCAATTTCTTCGGCATGAACTTCGAGTTTTAATTTTTTATACCTTCTGAAATCCATGTACAACGATTTGTATGCTGCGCGGGCATCGCCTTCTTCCAAATCGGTCACTTTCAGTACCATCGACTGTTCGTTGAGTTGCCTCAGCTGCGGATTTGCCGGATCGATGACGCGGTCGATTCCCGGTGGTAAAATATAATTTACCGGGTCGCGGCTTCCGTTTTCTTCAATGTTAACTGCCGAAACATCAAACGTGGAATTTGGCGAAGTTATACTTGGATCGCCCAATTCGCGGGTATATCTGCGCCAGTCGGCCCGAACCAAATCAAGCGTTGCAAAACGTAAAATCACCGGCTCCTGAAAATCGGTCAGGAACATCCTCATAAACCGGATTGATTTAAAGTCGCGGATGTTTCCCACAACCCGGTCGGGGTCGCGTACCGGAATTTTAAACTGGTACCATTTTACTTCTCCAATCTGACCGTTTTTCAACTGGACCCGGCTTTGCTTTACATCCGTGATATAATTCTGCCCCAGTTGCATCTCGCCCTTTTTGATGTTGACTTTGTACTGGTAATACCGTTCGTATTCGTTCAGCGTATTGTCGTTGTTGATATCTTCAATGTCCGGGATTGTTGATGCAGAAGTCGGGTACGATTCCGGCGACATCTCGGTGGTTGGCGAGTTTCCTTCAGGACCGTTATAATACTTGTATCTTTCAAGAATGCCAACCTGTTGCTCATCGTAATCGGAGCCGCGGTAATAGTGGTAATCATCCGACGAGGGATCTTGCTGCACCTCCTGGTAAACACCCGGCAAAACCTGCGACTGCAAACGGTTCAGGAATCCGGAATAGAAATCCTGTTCTTCTGAATCGCTTAGTCCATCGAATCCCACATCCTGATATTTACGCGATTCCGGAGTGTTGTCGAAGGCATTTACAAGCGACTGCAAGGTAGAAACACGCCCCCAGATGGTAGTATCTACATTCGTAAGTTGATCAGTTGTGGGCAGACCGTTTTCAAATGCTTTGCGCGAATCTTTCAATACGTCTTCCGAAATATCACCCAGGTTGAAATAAAGTTCTCCGCCTTCCTGCATACCTGTGGTATCATTCACAAATGGATCCATCAACCAGAATTCAATAAATTCAATGTTGGCATTTTCGAAGTCGCTTGTTTCAATTTTGCGCATGATACCGCCCCAGCGGGATTCAGGCGCTTTAAGTGAACCGTCGCTGTTAACACCCGCAGAAAATGTCGACGGCTCAGCATCAAAGTTGTATGCACCGCGTTCTGTAGGATAAAAAGCCAAATCAAGGACAGGAATATTGGTTGGCTGGCCTACCGGAGATTCTTTGGCCGGAAAGATTTCTTTTTCAAAAACTTCGCGAACAAAGTGGTTCGACTGTAAATCTTTATTGTTTTTTATGTGGTTTGGTGTAAGGCTGTTATTTCTTAAAAACAGCGGATCAATAATATAATAAGCGAGTTTTGCCCTGTTTTTCCCGTAATCGAGCGAGCTGTTCAGGTCTGCCTCGGGAAATAAATCAGGTTGATGTTGCGGTGTGCTGGCCATCACCCACGATTGAACGGGTTTTAAATTGATGGTGGTTTTTGTGCCTTCAAAATCATCAATATAGGCATTTCCGCTTTTTTCGATTACTTTCGAATGGCCGGGAATCAACTGTGCAATTTCTGCTTCAAAATCAATAGACGAGGGCGCCCGCGTGCTGTAAAACGGCAAAGCATCTACCATTTTTGTAAGGAACGGGCTTTCGGTTGAATATCGGGCATCAAAACCTACCATCAGGTTCGAAATCGGGTCCTCGCCGTAATCTACTTTCTGCGTGAGCGGGCGTTCGTGCATGTAGAGTGCAGTAGCCCCAATGTTAAAATTATCGGAAAAAGCATAATTGGCATGTGCGCCCATCAGGGTTTTTCGCTGCATGGTGAACATGTCTTCACTCTCGGTTGACACCTGAATAGGTGTGCCTGCTTCCAGCAGTGCCTGATTGATTATTTTAACCCTCCCGAGCGTGTAATCAACTGTGTAATCTACATTTTCAATCAATTCGCGGCCGCCTGCAGTTACATTTACCGAACCTTGTGCCAGATTGAGCGAACCAAGCATAATGTCGGAACCCGATGAACCTTTATAACTTCCTGCCAACCGGAATTTGTTATGCTCGGCATCCTGTTCGGCAATTACCCGGGTTGAATCGTATAATGACTGATAGGTATATTCATCGATCAGTTGCGGGTTTTGCAGCGAGTCGGCCAAATGGCTGCCAAATGGCTCGAGCACCGGAAAAATAATTCGGCCGTTTTTTGAATCTACCGTAATTCCTTCAATATAATCGAAAACCCCGTCAGGGTATGGGTCGTGCTGCTTGTTCAACTGATCGAGGTTCATCACCTTCAGTAGAATATGACCTTTTATCCGGCCTTTCGGCAGATAGTTGATGTAGGTTCCCGTTGAATCATTCTGATATACAATGTTTAACGTGAAATCTTCCTGCGACAACTGGTATGCGTCGAGGTTGTAGATGTTTTTCATCATTAAATCCCACGTGGGCAAATAGGGCGAAAGATTGGTACCCTTTAATAATTTCATCACCAGCGTTTGCGGCGCATCCACACCACCGGTTGAGAATTCCCCGACCTGAAAAACCTTTCCGTTCGATGTATAACTGTAAGCCACTGCCAATACCTCGTCTGTATTCAATGCAGAATTCAGCGAAATGTATCCCAAACGTTCATTAACCGTATATTCTGAAGGATCTAATTTCCGGGCCTGTTCAATTTTTTCAAAATCCTGGCCTCCGATAAAATCCGGTGTAAACTGAGACATCACACCCGAAACATTCTGGATACTGCGTATTCCGTTGTATGTATTTGCCATTTCGTAATACAGGCCATTTGCATCGTTGTGCGGGAAAACATTTTCAGGATAGGGTTGTCCGTTAATTCCCTGAAAAGCAGGCACATCATTGTAAATGTACTGTTGGTGCTCGGCCAAATCCTGGAATGCCAGAATATTTCGCGATTCGGTAAAATTGTTTGACTTGTTGGTGACCCAAACTTCAATTTTGTTGATGTTGATGGGAGTAAGCGGTACTGCCGTATTTTTGAGCCAGTTGTTATAGTTGTCGCGGAAATACTGCGATAAAAAGAAATGCCGGTTGGCGTCGTAATTCGAAGCAGAAATATCGAAATTGGTAATTTGTGCCCCGCCTTCGGTTTCAACAGTTTGGGTTTCGCCTTTGTGTTGCGAAAACAAAGTTGTCAGCGTCAACTTTCCGAATTGCATTTCGGCTTTTACCCCGAAGAGGTTTGATGCGCCTGTAATCAGCGAACCGTTCAATGGCAGGGAAACGTTACCGGCTTCTATTTTTTTGATGATTTCATCTTCCTCACCGGTGTATTCCAGGTTCATTTTATTTTCGTAATCGAACGTAGCTTCGGTGTTGTAATTAACCCGCATGTTCATTTTTGAACCGATCTGCCCCATTACGTTCATCTGAATTTTTTCATCGAAATCGAATGTGGGAACTTTGCGCAGACGCTCCGGGATGGCGGGGTTTTCTGTGGCATTCATCTGGTATGCAAAACTAACTTCAACGTATCCCTGCGGTTTTATGTCGATGGTGTTGCCGCCGAAAATCCGGTTAAATGCTTCGCCCCCAACCGTTAGTTTTGGAATCAGTCCCTGTTTTTCGTCGAGCACCTGCAACCGTGAGCGTTCTTTCCAATAATCCTGAATTGACTTCTCGAAATCATAATCAATATAATCTTCGCGGTTCATGGCCCGCGGCAGCCGGTAATTCAGGTTTCCTATTTTTTCGTAAAAAATGTACTGGCCTGTTTCAGGATCATACTCTACTTCGTATTTAATATTACTGGGTTTTTCAAGGAAAATCCTGGATGTATCCTGTGGTTCGCCAAAAGCCGGCTGGTCCTGGAACGGAAATGGCAATGGCCCCACCGTATCGGTTGAAATTGTATCCTGAACCTGCGGTGGTAGCTTAAATTCCGTGAACATACCCGCAGCACTGGTTTTCAGGGTCAATGCAAAGAAGGTGGTCAGAGTGTAAAAAGTGAATAATTTATTCAGATTTCGGCTCAGTTTCATTCCTGTTTTATAACCTTTTTAAAGCTTGTTTAATCACATTTTCAACGGTGGCATCCGGCTGTTCCTGCAGAATTTTGGAAACTACTTTTTCAGTATCCTTCTTCGCAAATCCCAACATGACTAAAGCAGATAACGATTCATTTCGTATAGTATTGTCTGCTGAAATTAAAATTTGACCGGATTCAGGTAATTTTGCAAGCTTGTCTTTCAGGTCGATTATAATACGCTGAGCCGTTTTGGCGCCAATTCCTTTAACGGCTTTCAATGCAGTTACATTTTCGTTGGTTATGGCAGCAACAACTTCATCAGGTTCAAGTGAAGAAAGCATCATAATTGCGGTGCTGGCCCCAACTCCGTTTACAGTAATGAGGTTGCGGAATAAATCGCGTTCTTTTTTATCGGCAAAACCATAAAGTAAATGAGCGTCTTCCCGCACCACATAATGTGTAAAAAGCTGTACTTCGTTTTTTCCGTTTAATTTGCTGTAGGTGTTTAGCGAAATGTTTACGAAATATCCAACACCGCCGGTTTCAACCACTATACTTGCCGGGCTTAAACCGGCAATTTTACCCCTGATGAATTCGTACATGTCGAGAATGTTTAATCGTTTTCGTCTTCCCCGGCTTCAATATCAACGCTTTCATCAATCTGGTTCGGGTTGATATCGTATTTTTTCAATGGATTTTTGGAAATTTCCTCGTAGATTTTTCTGTTTTTATATACATCGATGGCCAGGTAAAGCGCCTGCCGGAATGAATCCGGAGAAGCTTTGTCTTCACCGGCCAGTAAATAAGCCGTGCCATGTGCCGGAGAAGTTCGTACAAATGGTAGTCCGGCTGTAAAATTTACGCCGCGATCGAAAGAAGCGAGTTTAAATGGAATCAGGCCCTGGTCGTGGTACATGGCCAGAATAGCGTCAAATTTCCGGTAATCTTCTGTTCCGAAAAATCCATCAGCCGGATAGGGGCCCAGCGCGATAATGCCTTCTCTTTTGGCTTCGGCAATAGCCGGTAGAATGATATCTTTCTCTTCGTTGCCCAGTAATCCGTTGTCGCCGGCGTGTGGGTTCAGTCCAAAAACGGCAATTCGCGGGCGGTTTATGGCGAAATCCTGTTGTAGTGATTTGGATATGATCCGCAGTTTGGAAAGAATAACTTCCATGGTAATATTTTCTGCCACTTTTGAAATGGGAAGATGCGTGGTGACCAAACCGATTTTCATGGTTTCACTTACCATCAGCATAATGTAATCTTTTGAATTCGCCACTTCCGCCAAAAATTCGGTATGCCCGGGAAAGTTAAACTGTTCGCTTTGAATGTTGTCCTTGTTAATCGGGGCGGTAACCAATACATCAATCAATCCTTGTCGTAAATCAGATGTTGCACGGTCGAGCGCCATAAACGAAGCTTCGCCTGCAGCTTTTGTAGGTTTGCCAAGTTCCACCCGAATATTGTCGTCGATGCAATTGATGATATGCGCTTTATGCGGACCGGCTTCTTTTGGCGACCGCACATGGTTGAAGCTTAAATTATCGATATTTAATGCTTTGCGGTGGTAGGCCGCTACTTTGGGAGATCCGTAGATAATGGGAATACACATTTCCAGGATGCGCGGGTCGAGCAGGGTTTTCATAATTACTTCATAGCCAATCCCGTTCACATCGCCTTGCGAAATTCCCACTTTTATTAAATCGTTCATTATTTTGCTTTTTTTCGAATCAGGTTCATATATTTTTTTCGTTCGCAGGAAACGAGGCGCAAATTTACATTTTTAATTGAATTTTTTCAAAAAGTTGAAAAGCAGGCGGGTACCGAAACCGGTTCCTCCTTCACTCCGGTAGTCTTTTTTCTCCTGGTAAAAAGCAACACCGGCAATATCGAGGTGGATCCAGTTGTACCCGGTAAAATGTTCGAGGAATTTTCCTGCGATGGAAGTCTGGCATTCGCGCACGCCCAGGTTATTCAGGTCGGCGATGGCCGATTTCAGCGGTTCGGCAAACTCTTCCCAAAGCGGTACTTCAATAACTCGTTCATAAGTTTCATCTCCGGCTCTTTTCAGTTGTTCCAGCATTTCCGGTATGTTTCCCATACCTACCGCTGCGTACCTGCCGGAAATGATCTCTGCCGAACCGGTAAGCGTTGCCAAATCGATAACCAGTTCCGGATCATATTTCTTTGCATACGCCAGTGCATCTGCCAGGATGAGCCGGCCTTCAGCATCGGTGTTTTTTATTTCAACTGTGGTTCCGTCGTACATTGTAATAATATCGCCGGGTACATACGCGTTTCCATCAGGACGGTTGTCGGTTGCCGGAAACAACCCTATCAAATGCAGGGGCAACTTGTTTTTTGCTGCAGCGTAAATCGCAGTTGCCGCTGCGGCAGCTCCAGCCATATCGCATTTCATATAATCCATTGATTTTGCAGTGGGTTTCAGGCTCAACCCGCCTGTATCGAACACAACTCCTTTCCCGATTAAAACAATCGGTTTTTTATTGGTGGCGTTTTCAGGTTTCCATTCCACGATGGTAAAAGTTGGCGGATCGATGCTTCCCCTGTTTACGGCCAGTAATCCGCCCATTTTCAGCGCTTCTATTTTTTTCTTGTTGAAAACTTCCACCGAAAAGCCGGCTTCTTTCCCCAGATTTTCAAATTCTTCGGATAGTTTTTCGGCGGTTAAATAGGATAGCGGCTCATTTACCAAATCCCGTGCATGAAATACTGCTTCAATTAAATTTTTCAGTTCGTTTATTTGATGTTCAGTTATTTTATCGTCATAAACCAAAATTTTGTCCAACGAGAATTTTTCCTTTTCCTTTTTGTATTTTGAAAATGAATAAGCAGCCAGTAAAATCCCCTCCAGAAATGCAGGCATCAGATTTAAGCTGCTAACGTTAACCAGACAAATTTCACCGATGTTTTCGTTTTTCAACTGTTCGTAAAGTTTTGCGCCCGCTTTTCGTGCATCTTCCAATTGAAAATGCGGTGGCCGCTCCTTTTTTATCCGGTGAAAAAATTGCATTCCCGGATGATTATAAATACTCCAGTTGTCGTTTATTTCCAGTTTCAATTTTAAATATTCTGATTGTTTCCGGCTTAACAAATTCTCAGGTAATTGGTTGTTTTCCTGGAATATAAAAGCAGACGATCCGGTTGTTTTCAGCTCTGTTGTTTTTGAAATTTTTGGAAGCATAGCTATGAATTTTTTCTAAAAGTAATACAATAATCGGTGTTCGAAACCGAACAGGAATAATTAACGAAAACATGAGGAACATGTTTAGATAAATGGAAGAGAAGGTTCCGGTTTTACCTTTTTACTGCGATTTTACAACCGGTGGTGCGAGCCATGAAAGTTACAGGTTGCAGTTCGGTAAATGTCAACTATTTTCCCGAACGGCTAAACGCCAGCTCAATGCTGTCAATGTTTTTTTGCGTCAGGCTTTGAATGGTTTCAGTTATCACCAGATTGTTGATTGCCTCTCTGATGGGCGCGTAGGGTTCATGCAGCGGGCATGGATTTTTATCGTCGCAGTTTTTCAGCCCGAATCCGCACCCTTCGAAAATGGTATTTCCTTCGATTGCCGAAATAATTGTTTTCAGCGGCAAATCAGGTTTATCGGGATTGAAATAGAATCCACCGTTTTTACCTTTTTGCGATTCAACAAAACCCTGCCTGACCAAACGTTGAAGTACTTTTGCTGTAAAAGAAGGTGGTGTTTCAATTTTGGAAGCAATTTCCGAAATACCTGGCCTCCTTCCGTTTTGATTCTGTAATTGGATGTAGACCAGGCTTCTGAGTGCGTATTCTGTTTCTTTTTTAAACAATTGGTTTTAATTTTTGACGTTACAAAGATATAAAATTTTTCAACTTGACTAAAAGACCTCTTTGTCCTTTGGGTAAAAAGTTTATATATTTGCCATGAAAATTTTAAGACTAAAGAAAAATGAATCAGACGGAATGGGCCGATCAAACTATTGGCGAAATCGTGGCGAACGATTTTAGAACTTCATCGGTTTTTAAAAAAGCAGGTATCGATTTTTGCTGCGGCGGGAAACAAACTCTCGAAGAAGCATGTTCTGAAAAAGGAATCGCGCAGGGGGAAATAATATCCGCGTTTGAAAAACTGAAATACGAAACGACTGTTTCGCATAATTTCAAAGATTGGCAGCCTGATTTTTTGAGCGATTATATTGTTAATACACATCATCATTTTGTCAGAAAAAATTTACCGGAACTTCTTTTTTACACCGACAAAATTGCCGCTGTTCATGGTAGTAATCACCCCGAATTGATTGAAATTGCCCGCCTTTTCAGCCAGATTAACAATGAATTGCTACAGCACCTGAAAAACGAAGAAGAGGTGCTTTTCCCTGAAATCAAAAAGATGGTATCAGAATCGGATGAAAATTCAGCCGATATCATTAAATCCGAAATAGACCGGATGTTGGGCGAACATGATTTTGCAGGTGGGGCAATGGATAAAATCAATAAACTCAGCAGTTGTTACAACGTTCCTGAAGATGGCTGCAATACTTACCAGGTTGCCTTTAAAATGCTGGAGCAGTTTGAAGACGATCTTCATGTCCACGTTCATCTCGAAAACAATATTCTCTTTCCGAAAGCATTGCAAATGGCGGCTAATTTATAAAAACAATATAACCACGGTTGTGTTGAAATAATATACCTGAAAAGTCACAGCTAATTATCAACTAATTTTTTCGAATAAATAAAAATTGAACGGATGAAAACAAGAAGGTTATGGTTTGGGTTTATCGCCGTTATGGTGATTTCATTTTCAGTTTTAATTTACTATGGAAGTGAGATTTACAGGCAGGCGCCTCCGGTACCGCAAAAAGTGGTAAGTGAAAACGGAACGGTAGTTTTTACCGGACAGCAAATTAAAGACGGGCAAAACGTCTGGCAGTCGATGGGCGGCCAGGAACTTGGTACGGTTTGGGGGCATGGTGCATATCAGGCGCCTGATTGGAGCGCCGACTGGCTTCACAAGGAAGCAATGTTTATGCTCGATCAAATGGCGATGCAGCAGGAAGGATCGAAGTATTCAGACCTGGAAGAAGAAAAACAGGCAGCGCTGAAAGTGCGGTTGCAAAAACAACTTCGTAGCAATACTTATGATAAGTCGTCAGAAACAATCACGGTTTCTGAGCTTCGGGCGGCAGCAATTGAAAGCAACAGCGCGTATTATGCCGGGTTGTTTACCGACGATCCTAAACTTGCCCATTTGCGGGATGCCTATAGTATTCCTGAGAATTCTTTAAAAGATGAAGAACGGGTAGAAAATTTAAACGCTTTCTTTTTCTGGATATCCTGGGCTTGTGTTACTGAACGGCCTGGCAAAGAAATTACTTATACCAACAACTGGCCTGCAGAAGAATTGGTTGCCAACCGGCCAACCGGCGATTTGCTGCTGTGGACTGGTTTTAGCGTAATCCTGCTCATTGCAGGTATCGGATTTATGGCCTGGATTTTTGCCAAACAGCGGGACGAAGGCGAAAAAGAAATCGTTCCCGAAACGATTCCATTGCTAAAAGAGAAAAATACGCCGTCGCAACGGGCAACTTTAAAATATTTCTGGATTGTAACGGTGCTGTTACTGGTTCAGGTTATTATGGGCGTTGTTACTGCGCACTACGGTGTTGAAGGTCAGGCTTTCTACGGAATACCTCTGTCGGAATGGCTGCCCTATTCCATATCCCGGACATGGCATGTGCAAATTGCCATTTTCTGGATTGCAACTTCCTGGCTGGCCACAGGTTTGTATTACGCACCGGCAATTTCAGGTGTAGAACCAAAATTTCAAAAGCTGGGTGTTAATTTTTTATTCATTGCGCTGTTAATCATTGTAGCTGGTTCATTGTTCGGCCAATGGCTTGGTGTAATGCAAAAATTAGGTTACGTCCAGAATTTCTGGTTTGGGCACCAGGGATATGAATATGTTGATTTAGGCCGGTTCTGGCAGATATTTTTGTTGATTGGCCTGTTTTTGTGGCTGTTATTAATGGCCCGCGCCATCTGGCCGGCGTTGGTGAAAAAAACAGAAGGCAGGAGCCTTTTGCTGTTGTTTTTACTGTCGTCTCTTGCTATAGCCGGTTTTTATGCTGCCGGTTTAATGTGGGGCCGCCAAACCAATCTCGCGGTTGCAGAATACTGGCGCTGGTGGGTTGTACACCTTTGGGTGGAAGGTTTCTTTGAAGTATTTGCCGCAGTTGTAGTTGCGTTTCTGTTTGTGCGGCTTCAGATTGTTAAAGCTGTAACAGCCACAACTGCTGTACTTTTTTCTACCATTGTATTTTTATCCGGCGGAATTTTAGGGACATTTCACCATTTATATTTTACCGGAACGCCAACCGCGGTGATGGCTATCGGGGCAACATTTAGTGCGCTCGAGGTGGTACCGCTGGTTTTACTTGGTTTCGAAGCGTATGATAACCTGAAAATCAGCAGAAGTAAAGAATGGATAAGAGCTTACAAATGGCCCATTTACAGTTTTATTTCAGTGGCTTTCTGGAACCTGGTCGGTGCGGGAATTTTTGGATTCCTGATAAATCCGCCAATCGCTCTGTATTACATGCAGGGATTGAACACGACTCCCGTTCATGGTCATACTGCATTGTTTGGCGTCTACGGAATGCTCGGCATCGGTTTGATGTTGTTCGTTTTGCGCGATATGAATAAAGAAGTGCGCTGGAAAGAACGATGGATTAAGTTTGCATTCTGGAGCATAAACATCGGTTTGGCGGCTATGGTACTCCTGAGCGTTTTGCCGGTGGGGCTTTCGCAAACGGTAGCAAGCGTGCAGGATGGTTTGTGGTACGCACGTTCCGCCGAGTTCATGCAACAACCTTATATGAATACATTTAAGTGGATGCGGGTATTTGGCGATACATTGTTCGCGATTGGAGTGCTTGCGCTTACCTGGTTTATTTTCGGATTGAAAGGCGGGTGGAGCATCGAAAAGGATAAAGAACATGTTTATTAAAAACAAGAAAATGCATCTCAGATTTTGAGGTGCATTTTTTCTTTTGAACCCCTGCCGGGTTTTTTTAGTTGTTTAAAAAGAAACCAATACAAAGCAGAAATTATGAGTGAAAATATTGATAATTCGAAGTACCGGAAAGCAAAGCTGAAAGAAATTATCCTGAAACTGCACCATGGTGAAAAACAGGAAGATGTGAAACATGAATTACTGGTAAGTTTAAGTAAAATTCCTTACGGCGAAGTGGTGGAAGTGGAACAGGAACTGATTATGGAAGGACTGCCTGAGGAAGAAGTTCTGAAACTTTGCGACGCTCATTCCGCTGTCCTGGAAGGAAGAGTTGATTTGTCAACTTATAAAAATGTTCCGGAAGGTCATCCGGTGGACGTGATGATACACGAAAACAATGCCTTGAAAAAGGTTTCTGAAAGTGTTATGATGGAACTGGCGACCATCGAAAATACAAGAGATGAAAACCTCGGAAAACTGGTGAACCGGCTAAAAGGGCATTTCAACCAACTGACCGATGTGGACAAACATTACCAGCGGAAAGAATATTTGATTTTTCCGTATCTGGAAAAAGCAGGAATTACCGGGCCCCCCAAAGTAATGTGGGGAAAGCACGATGAAATCAGGGAACTGATTAAAGGAAGCCTCGAAATTTTAAACACACCGGGAATTACGAAAGAAGAACTAATTGCTTCCTCTGATTTGATTCTGAGACCGGCTGCCAAAGCGGTTGAGGAAATGACGGTTAAAGAAGAGGAAATCCTTTTTCCGATGTTGATGGATACGCTTTCAGAAGGTGATTGGTACGATATTCAAAAACAATCGCTCGAAATTGGTTACTGCCTGTACGATCCGCCGATTGAATGGAAACCGGAAGGGGTTCAGGAACAGTCGATTAATGAGGCACAGAAAGATGCCGGCCAAATCCAGTTACCTTCCGGAAGTTTGACCGCAGAAGAACTGCTGGCAATCTTAAACACAATACCCGTGGATATGACTTTTGTGGATAAAAATGACAAAGTGAAGTATTTCACCCAGGGAAGCGAACGGATTTTCCAGCGAAACCGGGCAATTCTCAACCGGGATGTTCGTCATTGTCATCCACCTGCCAGTGCGCACATTGTCGACAAAATTTTGCAGGATTTCAAATCGGGTAAACAAAGCCGCGCTCCATTCTGGATTAACTTAAAGGGAAAATTCATACACATTGAATATTTTGCGTTAAGAAATGAAAAAGGAGAATACCTGGGAACGCTCGAGGTTTCGCAGAACCTGACGCATTACCGGGAGCTTGAAGGCGAACAGCGAATTCTTTTCTATAAATAAAAAAATTTGAAAATGGATAAAAAAGAACAATTAATCATCACGCCCAAAACCAAAGTTTTGCAATTAATTGAACATTATCCGCAGTTGGAAGATGTGCTTATTGAATACACGCCGGCTTTTAAAAAACTGAAAAACCCGGTGTTGCGGAGAACAGTGGCTAAAATCGCGACGCTTCAACAGGCGGCGTCGATCGGTAATGTTAAAGTGGAGGAATTGATCAACCGGTTGCGGCGTGAAGTAGGTCAGGATTTATTGAAAGACGCTGAAGATACGCCGTACAACCTTTCGAAACCTGGCTGGTTTAATGAAGCGGATATTGTCAATGAAATTGATATTTCTGAAACGTTAGCCGAAGGGGAACAACCTGTGAATCTGGTGATCGCCGATTTAAAATCGTTGCCTGACGGTAAGATATACAAACTGAAAGCGCCGTTTGTGCCTGCGCCGCTCATTGATAAAGCATTGAGTTTAAACATTGAACATTGGGTGAACAGAAAAACGACGGATGTCATTTTTGTTTATTTCTACAGGAAAACTCGCTGAGAACTCCGGATTGGATTTTAGCAGATTCCTTTTCCTTTTTTAGATTCTCCTCAAATTCCAGTGCTTTTTTTTTAAATCCTGCAATGTGTTGTCAACCAATAAATAACTTCCCTGGAATTTTTTGCCGCGAAACAAACTGTTGGACATTTTTTGCAAATCGTCATGAATGTTTTCCACCGATTTAATGATAGTATTCCTGAACAGGCTGGCACACTGGGTACAGGTGGATTCTTGTAATTCAAAAGTTTTATTAAAAGCTGCTTTTAACGATTGTATTGAAAGCTGATAATCTTTATTATGATAATGAGTTTCAGATTCATTAAAACTTTTGTTAATATCCAGAAGATAATTTTTGCAGTTTCTTCCGTCAAATTTGCAGTTTAGTAATTCAATTTTCATCTCGTTTTCAGATGTTTTCCCATTTTCTTTTGAAAAACGCCTTTTTCTCATGATTTGAAAAGTTGGTTTAAATAAGCGAAATATACAATTAAAAATAAGTTTATTAAGAGAAAATAAATAGTTTTTTATCTTTTACTGTTTTTCCAACATTCGATTTCTCCGTTTTAACTACTTGTAAATATAACAGAAACCTTAATAAAGATACTTTGTTGAGGGTTAATTGTTTGCGGGCAGGTTAAAAATAAGAATTAATGAAGTAAAAAGAAAACAAATGCCGATATAAAAATCAGCATTTTTGAAGAATAGTGGATATCCGAGTATGTATTTTAACGAGTTGGCGGTTGGATCTCCTTGTTATACATTTTCAGGCAAAATAAACGGCGCCCGGTAAAATTTCGTCAGATAGGAATTTGCTTCTTCGTCTCCCACAAACCGTTCGGCATTTGGATTAAAACTCAGCGTCCGGTTCAATCTTGTGGCAATGTTTCCGAGGTGGCAAAGGGACGTGGATAGATGGCCCTCCATAATTTCAGCATTCAAATCCTGCCATTTTCCTGATTTTATACAGTTAATGAAATTTGTAAAATGATTTACCACAGAATCTGACGTTGCCGGATCATCACTGGTGAAATCAGGTCCGTCTGCTTCTTTATAGGACGAATAGCCGCTGGGTTGCAAACTGATATCGCTGTAATGAACTTTGCTGCTACCCACATCTTCGTTATCCAGGCTCATCCAGCCTTTTGAGCCGTAAACCAGATCGCCGACACGTAATCCGGCTTCGGAATTGGTTGCAAGCCCGCGAACTTCAAACTGAATTATTGATCCATCTTCGTATTCAAATTCAAGCTGCTGAATATTGGGCGTTTCCTGGTCTGAATCCCAAATGACGTATTTTCCGGTTCCTTTGATTTTCACGGGGTGCGTATTTTTGCCCAACGACCAGCGGGCGATATCAGCCTGGTGAATTCCCTGGTTTCCCAAATCGCCGCAGCCGGTATCCCAAAACCAGTGCCATTTGTAATGAAACCGGTTTTCATTGAACGGCCGGTAAGGGGCCGGGCCAAGAAATGTGTTCCAGTCTACACCTGCGGGGATTTCACTGTTTTTCACATGCCCGATGCTTGCCCGGGGTTTCAGGCAAAGTCCGCGTGCCATGTAAATTTTGCCAAGTCCGCCATCTTGCATGAATTTTATTGCACCCTGTGTTGAAACATGGCTTCTTGCCTGGGTTCCTGTCTGAACAACCCGGTTGTATTTGCGGGCAGCTTCCACTAATTTTCGGCCTTCCTCAATCGTATGCGAAACCGGTTTTTCCACGTACACATCTTTTCCGGCCTGACATGCCCATATAGCTTGCAGCGCGTGCCAGTGGTTTGGCGTGGCAATTGAAACCGCGTCGATGTCTTTGTTTTCGAGGATTTTGCGGTATTCGGTTTCTGTGGCGGGTTTCTTCCCGGTGAGCTTTTCAATATCGGAAACCGCTTCCGGCAGCAGCCGCTGGTCGATATCGCAAACGGCCACAATATTTACATTGGGAATTTTCGCGAGCGCCTCGTAATGATTTTTGCCGCGGCTCCTGATGCCAATCACTGCAATATTTACACTTTCGTTTGGCGAATTTGAACGTGAATAACCAATAAGCGGAGCGGAAATAATAGCTCCTGCAGATGCAACCGTTACGTTTTTGATAAAACCGCGTCGCTCAATTTTTTTCATAATTCATATTTTTATTTGATTCGTGGCTCGAAATTGTCTTTATTTTTTACCGATGCAGAAAAGGTGTTTGTCACCACGCAGGTATATTTTACCGTTGCTGATTGCCGGAGAGGCATTCATTCGTTCGCCTGTTGGGTTTTGTGCAACCGTTTCGAAAGTTGCCCCGGGTTTTATGACGGTGATAACACCCTCGTCGTTTGGCATGTAAACCAGTCCGTTGGCAAGCACCGGAGAAGAATATTGTTTCCCCATGCTTTCCGTCCACAATGTATTGCCGGTTTTTACATCAATGCAGTGTACGCTGCCGTTAGTCATCGTGGAAAAAAGATAGTCACCGGTACAAACGGGAGATGGAACGTAATACGCTCCTTTGGTTGTTTGCCAAACTACATGCGAATTGGTGACATCGCCCGATCCATCTGGTTTTATGGCTACCAGGTGCCGTTGCGGCCACGCGCTGCTAACCAGCACCAAATCCAGCTTTTCGCTGTATACAGGGCTTGAACAAAAATCTTCGGAAGGTCCGCTAACAAACCAGTATTTTTTTCCATTGTCGGGATTGTAAGATGCAATTTCCTTGTTCCCGCAAAAAATCATCTGTGTTTTGCCGGATATTTCTCTAATAATAGGTGTACTAAAGCTGTGTGCCGGATTTTTATGCGGAACTTTCCAGAGAGTGTGGCCATCGGTTTTGCTTAATGCTGCTACAAACGAATCGCCCATGCTGTCGCCGTTAATAATCACTTTATCACCATAAAGTACCGGCGAGCAACTGTAGCCGTGCGGACTGTAAAATGTTCCGGGTTTTTTCAGCCAAACCTGCTTTCCTGAAAAATCATAAGCGGCAACCACAACATCATCTCCATCGAGAAACGACAAGTAAACCAGCTTTCCGTCGGTAGCGGGTGTGCCCGAGGCAAAACTGTTGTCGTTGTGTTTGGCTTCAAACTTTGATTTTACAATGATTTGTTTCCACAAGAGCTTTCCGTTGCCGGAATCGTAGCACAGCAACATTTTTTCCTGCGTTGCTGTGTTTGCCGATGTCAGAAACAATTTGCCGTTCCAAACAACAGGTGAGGAATAACCCGTGCCTGGTACTTCGCTTTTCCACAAAACATTGGTGGTTGCGTCCCACCGAACGGGTAAATCGGTTTCCTGACTGGTGCCATCGCCGTTGGGCCCACGCCACCCTGGCCAATTTTCGGCATTTAGATTTCCGAAGTAAAATACGATCAGCAAAATCGGAATTGTTGTTAACAGTTTATACCGGTTCATTTTTGTTGTTCCTTTTTTTGAGTTTTAGCTAAAATAAACAATTTGGAAATTAAAGCGCCGTTAAGATAGAAAAACTTTTAAAGCTGAAAACGAACACGTTCAGAAAGATTCGATTAAAGTTAACTGGCGGTTTGCGGCGCGTTTACGGGAGTAGATTGGTTTTCCCCTAATTTTAATAATTTTGGAGGTTTGTATTTTAAAGCAGTGAATAAAAGAAAGAAAACCATATTGTTGATTGCAGGCTGTATTACCGGTATTGCCGCTGTTGTTTTTTTGTGGAGTTTTATTGAAAACAATAAATACCGGAGCAGAATTCCCGAGTTGCCGGAAAGTGAACATTTATCGGGGCCGGTTCGGGAGCAAATTGAAGATGCATTGTTCAGGGCCCGCCAAAAACCAACGGCGGATTATTTGGGTGCGTTGGGAATGGTGTATCATTCCAGCGCCAACTATCCGGAGGCAGCACAATGTTACCAACTGGCGGAAGAAAGGGATCCAGGTTCCTGGAAATGGAATTATTTTAACGGATATTTAAATTTGGAAATGGGCGAGCCCGCTGCAGCCATCGAAAATTTTAAAAGTGTTGTTGAAAAAAAACCGGATGCAAATTTAGCTTGGTACTATCTCGGCGGAGCTTACAAAAATCAGGGAAAAAACGAATTGGCGGAAGGTGCATTTGAACAGTTATTATCAAAAAATGTTCCGGTGAAAGGTTCAACCCGCCAGGATCATTTTGAGCTCAGTACATATGCCAGGTTCGAACTTGCCCGTCTTTATTTCGATAGCGGGCAAACTGACAAGGCAGAAAAAACATTAAAAGAACTGATTGGGCAGCAGTATGTTTTCGGTCCCGCTTACCGGCTTCTGGGAACAATTTACAACATGAAGGGCGAGGCAGGTTTAGGGGAGAAATATACCATTCGTGCAAGCGATTTGGTTGATTTCACGCCGCCAGTCGATACATTAATTGATGAACTTGCCTTATTGTCGCGTTCGGAATTATACCTGCTGAAGAAAATAGGGGAAGCGGAGAAAAGCATTCATTCCGACTGGACGTTGCGTTTGGTGGAGCACGGGTTAAAGTACATGCCGGAAAATAAATACCTGGTTTCAAAAGCCATAAAAATATATTTGTGGAAGAAACTCGATGAACAGGCTATTGCCCTGATCAATCAGCACATCCGTTTGTTTAAGAACGATTTCAACGAGATGAGAAACACCGGCTTGTGGTTTTTTCAGAAGGAACGGTATTTACAGGCCGAAGAGTACTGGACACTCGCTTTGAAACTTCGGCCGGATGAAACTGCAGTTCAGCAATACCTGGCTAAATGTTACCAGGCCGCCGGTGAAAAAATAAAAGCGCTGGAAACGCTGGACGATTTGATTAACAGAAATCCCGATGATGCAAATTTAATTGCAGACGTTACCTATATGCTGCTTCAGTTTCGGGAAAAAGAAAAAGCATTAACATACCTGAACCGGCTGAACCGGATAGCACCTTCCCATCCAAAAGTTCAGAAAATCAGAGGTGAACTTGCCCGGGAAGATGGCAACTATACCGCGGCGATTGGCTTTTTCAAATCGTCGTTCACGGGCGATCCGGATGATTTACAAACCATTAAAAGTTATGGCGATTTGCTGTTGCAGGAGAAAATGTGGGCAAAATACCTCGAATTATGCAAAGAAGCGTTGGAATACCATCCGAACAATCCTGAATTGCTTAGCAGGTTGGGAGAGGTGCTTATCGATTGCCCCGACAAATCGGTGAAAAACGTCGGGGAAGGGAAAGAGTACGTCGAAAGGGCTTTTACCTACTACGACTGCCCGCCCGATATTTTGGTTTCTGCCGGTAGTCATCTGGCATATGCTTACGCTTTGTTGGGCAATAAGCAACGCGCAATAACTATAATTAGCCAAACCATTAATATAGGCAGAAAGCAAAGTATTCCTGCCGAACAGCAAAACAAGCTGGAGAATTTATACCACGGAATTCAGAATCTGAATTAATTTTTTTGCAGAAGTTTGCCGTTGTTGGTCCAGAGTGTAATCCGGCCCATCCGATCGAACGGCGGGTAGGTATGCATACCGCCGGTAATCACATCTGTTAATCCATCGTTGTTGAAATCGCCTGGCTCACAGGTGAGCAGGTGCGTTGGGTTGCGGCTGATTTCACGTTTGGTGAAATTCATATTGCCGTCGTTTTCCAGCCAGATGATGCTGTACGAATTCGGATCGTCCCAAATATTGAAGGCGCTCACGGCGAACAAATCCCAATCGCCATCGTTGTCAACGTCTGCTGCCCGCACGTTTGTGGTTCCGGTAAAACTGCAAATCCGGTGAAATTCAAAATCAAGGTTCCCTTTATTTTCCAGCCATTGAACTCCATGCCAGGGCCTGCCCTGCGGCGGCATGTAATCGAAAGCATCGCCGTTGGTATAAAGAATATCCTGGTCGCCGTCCTTGTCCAAATCGCAGAGCGCGATTCCACTCGATCCATAATCCTGGTTGCTCGAGCCATACAGCAAATTGGGTTTGAATTTGCCGTTGCCTTCGTTTATAAAGCAGTAAATTTCCTCCCATTCCTGGCTAACCAGTGATATGATATCCAGGTCGTTGTCAGCATCAACATCCACAATTTCAACATTAATTGGCCCGGATAAATATTGCAGAACATGGCTTTCGAATTTCCAGTTGCCCAGATTTTCAATCCACCGTGTTTCACCGTCATCATAACCAAATTGCGCCACAGCCAAATCCATGTCCCCGTCGCTGTCGAGGTCGCCGGCTCTGACATCCGAAACCCGTGCAATTTTATCGACGATGACGTGTTTTTTGAAGTTGTTTTCGCCGTCGTTTTCGAGAATTACCACCGAACCGATTTTATCATTATTCGGGAAAAGCATTCCCAGCACGCCCACCATCAGGTCATTGTCGCCGTCGAAATCGAAATCAATCATTTGAACGTGCGAAGGCGCAATGAGTTCGTCGGCCAGCACTGTTTCAGTATAGGTTCCTGCCGGGTTCTGGCGAATCCAGGACACGCAGTTGGCACGGTCGTCGCATAAAACAACGTCGAGTAATCCGTCACCGTCCAAATCAACCGCCTGAATATGTGCAATCAGCGGCGGTTCGTCAAAACCGTTTCCGATAGCCGATTTATCCAGGAAATCAATTTTTTCACCGGTGGCGCCTACGTTCATGCTTGTATTTGTTTGATCCTGTTTTTCTGATTTATTTGTGATCCGGTTGATGACCTCGCCCATCGTCAAACCGCTGCGGCTGGCCTGATAATTCAAAAGCATTAGCGGAATCCCAACAATGACGATTAAAATTACCGCAACAATAATGATGTTTTTGTATCCTCTTTTTCTGTTTTTTGATGAAGTATTTTTTGACATCCGAAGTAAGATTTTTTGACGAATTAAAATCCCAAAGTTAGTTTTTTCTGAAATTTTAACCGGCGCCGGTGTGAGAAATGTGCCGTCAGTTGGTGAAGAAAATTATCATGGCAACCGCGCTGGCGGCGAGAAAAAGCCCAAACGGAAGAACCAGCCGGAGTAATTTGGCGGAAGAAATTGATTGGCCAATCCAGCTACTTTTCAAATTCCGGAGGCTGAAATAAAGGCCTGTTAAAATCAGCAGCGACTGCAGCCAGGGAACCATTCGCGGAGCAAACTGGTGCCATGGAATATTGGCCGTTCCGAAAAAATCCCATCCCCAGCCAAACGGATCGGAAAATGATTGCATGACGAAGGTTACGTTCACAAAAAGCATCGGAATAACAAAAGCAATCCAAAGTGTAAGGCCAAGCGGCAACATCGAACCAGCCGACGCGAGGAATGCGTTTTTTACGTTTACCTTCACCTTTGAAAACCATACGCCGGCGAAGGACAACAGGTAAACAATTCCCGGCATGATCAGCAGCGCTGTTGTCCACACAATAAGCGAATAAATCCCGAACAAACTCCAGTTTCCTTTGTCGAGGATGTTTACATAATCGCGAACAACCGGCCAGTGTCCCTGGTACAACACCGAATAAACCACTGCCAGTGTAAACACACCGATGGTTAGCCAGGCTTCGCTTAAATTTCGGGTTTTAAGTTCCGATGCAAACGGGCGGCTGTAAACAGTTACATTTTTATACAGGCAACTGCGCGTGCATTCGAGGCACAGCCCGCAGTCGGAATTTTCATTCATTTCGCCAACATTGATGCCGTACGGGCAGGCCCAGCCTTTGTCACTTCCTTTCTGGCAGTAATGCGCTTTGCAGCGGTCGCAGGTTTTCTGCGATTTGTTTCTCACTGCCAGCATACTAACCCTGGAAAAAGGGCCCACGAATCCACTCACCGGACAAAGGTAGCGGCAAAAGGTGCGGTGCTCAAAAACCGTTGCCATCACTGTTGGCAATGCAACCAGTGCAATTACGGTGAAACCAGTGACTTTCGGCATGGCCACCAACGTGGTCGAAAATGTTGTCAGCGCCAGTAAAATGAAGAGTTTTGGCCAACTGTTCTGAAGCGCTTTCGGCCATTTCAGAAATAAACCTGAATAATGGTTTTGGTATTCTTTTTTTGTTCCTTCAACCGGCGAAAACACTGATTTGCGCTGAATCATTTCGCCAAAAAACGGCAGCGGACAAATGGTGCACCAAATCCGGCCCAGAAACGGCGTCATGAGTGCAACCAGCAGGAAAAGCCAGACTCCCCACATTAACAGCACGCCGAGGTTTCTGCCAGACATTTTGGTGCCGAACAAAGAAGTTAAAACAACCACATACATCAGCGCCATGGCAATTAAAATCAGGGTAACCTGCGGCCATCGTGCAATGGTGAGTTTTTTCAGCAATTTCGATTTTTTGAACAAGTCGCGGTATCCGGCTTTTTTATCATTATTATCATTTGTTTGTTTTGTTTTGCTGAACATTCCGATGAACCACAAAACCAGGATTCCTGCGGTACAACCCAAACCAAACAACAGCAGTGTATTGGGTAAAATAATCAGTTTTCCTTGTTCGAATGCGTGCATGGGGCCGCACCAAACGTGGCACCGGTAGTTGCTTCGCGAAACCAGGAAGCTGGCAATTCCGGAATGCTGCGCTACAATGGTAACCTCTTTTTTTACCTCCGGCTTTTCAGTTGGGTCGCTTGTTTTAAAAACCTCGACGGTTTCGCGGGCCGGGCTGACTTTGGCATCGATGTTAAATTCTTCAAGGAAAAACGAATGGCCGGTATCGTCAGTAGAAAAGGTTAGGTGAAGCGTATCTCCGCGGCTGCAGCGTATTGCCGAAGGTTCCTTTCCGTACCTGAAACTTCTGATGTGGATATCTCTTGAACCTGGTTTCGGCGCAAAAAACTGACCGGTAACAGCAGGAATCAACCCGAAGCTGAGAACAATCAGGAAATTGATGATATGTTTTTTGGTCGTACGGTTCATTATAATAATCCTTCCCTTTCCTTCCGTAAAAAGCGGCAGTTCCCTGAAGGATTCTCCCCGGTACCCGGAATTGATGAACCGGGTTTTTTACAGAGCGCATAAATTTATAAAAATTCTGAGATTTCATCTTTCCGCCATTCGATATTAATCGCTGGAAAACCCCGTCTTTTTAAAATGATTCGCCAAAACTGATGTAAAATCCGGATTGATTATCAGCGCCAACAGCGTAATCGAGCCGTAAATTCGTATTCTCACTTTTATCGACCAAAAACCGCAAACCCATACCTGCGTTGGGTTTGAAACTTTCGCTTTCAATGTTGTGCAGGTTTTTATACAGCGCTGAAACTCCACCGAATGTTGCTAATCCAAGCCGCCAAAACAACCGAATCCGGTATTCCAGTTGAACCGAGGAAATGCTTTTATCCCTGAACCTTCCCAAATAATATCCGCGGGCCAGTCCGTCGCCACCAAACAAATTGTAACCGTAAAACGGCGGGTTTCCCCAAATGGTGGATTGATAAAATCTACCGGCCCAAACATGGCGGTCTTTTTTGCCGCCACTGATGTATTTGCGGAAATCAATAATGGTTCCAAAATAGAATGACGAACTAAAGTTGAACGAATTGTTGAATTCAAAATAATTTCCTTCCGAAGGTGACAAAATATTGTTCCGGGTGTCGCGCAAAAAAATTGCTTTCACACTGTATGTGCGTGATTCAACCAATTCAGGATAAACAGTACTGACATCTGAAATTTCCAGATTGTTGTACGATTTATAGCCGGCGCCAAATCCCACAAACGCATTGTTTTTTATTTTTCTGAAGATATCAAAACTGACAATAAACCGGTTGCTCTGGAAATTGGTTTCATCCGCTTCCGGCGTGTTAAAACCAATGCCGTAATATTTGTCGGGGTATTTGGAGTAGTGGATTAATCCTCTTGAAAACAAATTTTCTCCGGGCGAAAAATAATTCCAGCCGGTTTCCAGAATGATTTGTTTGTTGAACGTGTAGTTAAATTCGATACCTGCATTTGAAGTTCGCGTTAAAGAATCGGATGCGGATTTAAACGTGAAAAGCGATACGGCGCCCAGATAAGTTTTTGTTTCAGGGGAATAGCCGATAGCCGGCACCGGCAGCACCGTCACTTTTTTTTCCTGACCTCTGGTGGTAAAACCGGTTAAAACAATCAGTATTGTAATAACGATTGAGCTGCTGAATACATATTTTAATTTGTTCATGTTTCGTTGGTAATCGAAATAAAATCCGGAAAAATTTGAGAATCAGTTCGTTTTCTGTTTTTGCTGATTCACCAGAATGATGTAATCCACCAGGATTTCTGCCTCATCTTCTGAAAAATAAGCCAGCGGCATTTCCTTATTCGAATATCCTGAAACCTTTTCGAAGCGCGGTTCGGTGATGGCTTTTTTCAGGTAATCGCGGTCGGCTACAATATTTACTTCTTTTCCGTTTCTTACCACTTTTATTTTCTTCAAATAAAAATCGTTCAACGGCGGCCCGTAAATAATCTCGCCGTTTAACGAATGGCAAACCGCACACCCATATTTTTGAAATAAACTTCCTCCCTGCTGCATCAATTCATCCGGAGTTAATTTCTTTTTCGAGCCGTTAACACAGGCTGTTGCCATAAAAAAAGAGAACAGGAAAAAAAAGGCAAAAATTTTATTCATTATTGAACAGATTTCCTTCGAACTGAAAAATTGCGCCCAAAAGTAAGGAGATTCTTTCAGGTATGAAATATTTACTTTCAGATGCATCCGGCAAAACCAGCGGGCGCCAAAACTTCTGAAACAACTTTTAATTCTGTGGAATGTTATTGAATTGGGATGAATAAAAAATGTTCTGCGGTCAATGCCGTTTAATTCGTGAATTATATACTTCACATTCGGATGACGTTGGCAGGTTTTGCGAAAGCTGACAAGTCATTGCTGGCGGTAATCTGCTAACATTTCGAAATGACATTGATTCTGCAAATCAACAAAAGAGGAAATTAATTTATGAACGACACCGAAAATAATAGTATAAATTATTTCGAGCAACTGGTTCAGAACGTTCAAAAAGGGGAAATTTACCGGGTGAAACTGAAAAACGATCCTCAGGTTTATTTGGCAATACCGATGATTCCGGCGCGTATTCAGAATGAAAACCCACAGAAATTTTTGTTAAAAGTCATATCGCCGGAATCCAAACAAGGTGTTTACGAACAATTCATCGGTGATATCGAGTCGCTGGAAAAGGAAACCTGAACCACAGGTCAGTTCAAAACCGGATAATCGGTTATTCTTCGAAGTAACGTTCGGCAAATTTGATAAAGTACGGCCAGTTAGGGCCGGTTGTATGGCCGCCTTCGTGCTGCCGGAAAGCTACCTCCCCGTCGATGAGTGTTTCCTGCGGCGGAAATAACATGGTCCGCATGCTTTTTTTACCGAAAAGCTCGTAAACCGGACCGGCCATTGCGCCACCCAGGAACATTCCTTTTGCATCCACCCACTGTCCTTCCACCGAGGCGGAACCGGAACTGATAAACACCGGACGCGGCGCGCACATTGCAACAAGTTCATGCGCATCAACCGGCAAATCTTCCTGCGTAAGCGGCCCGGCATATTTAATGAAATTTCCTGCAAACCAGTGATATTCTCCCTGGCTGGCCAGGTTTTCCACCTGTTCGCCAAACACCCGGTGCAGAATTTTTGTTCCGCCGGCGCCCGACGAACCGATGAACCCAATGGCAATTCTCGATTCGTATGCCATGGTGACAATAGCCGCTTTTCCGTACCTCGAAAGCCCTTCAATTCCGATTCGCGTTTCATCCACATCTTTATCGGTTTGAAAATAATCGATAGCCCGGCTGGCGCCCCAGGCCCATGCGCGCAGCGTTCCCCAGTCATCCGGTTTCCGCGGCTGGCCTTTATTTACCAGCCCAATAATTCCCTGTCGTAAACCCGCGCCATTATCCGCCTGATAACTTGTCGGTATAATCACCGCATATCCCCAGCCTTTCTGAAGCAATTGTTGTTTCCACGTTAATTCGTCCGTGTTCCGATTTCTTCGGAAACCGCGCCGGCCAGTTAAAACCAAATTCCATAATTACCGGAACCGGCTTTTCAGCTTTTGCCGGTGTTCCCACCGTTAAATCGATTACAACCTCAATTTCCGGGAAAGATGAATTGTCGGCAACACCTTTCAACTGCTTTATTTTTACCGGGAAATCGCCATCCACCGTATCTTTTTCGCTGACTACTTCCCATTTGACAGCAGGAATATTTTCAGGCAACCGGCCGTAAATTTCGCGGTCGAAAAGTTCTGTTATTTCGGCACGTCGTTTTTCCCATTCCGCAGGATTGGTCACTTTAGAGCCATTGTTAAACACCAGCGGGTCCGGCAAAAAATAGGGCTGAACTTTTGCTTCGTCGCTGATAGCAGCGTTTGGCGCATCAGGATTTCCGGATGGCCCCGGGCGAATGGACGAAATGCCCAATTTTTTCATCATCAACTGATGATCGGCATAACTGAGTTTGTTGATGCTGTCGCGGTATTGTTGCGAAAACTGTGCAAACAGCGATGTAGCGAAAAAAACCCCGGCGATAATAAAAAGTATTGGTTTCGGCATGACTGACAAATTTTTATTTCAAGTTAATCGTTTAATTTTTCAGTTTGAAATGGCGACGCAGGCAATCCTTCCCTGTTGAAAAGATTGGCATCGCGCGGATTATCAGCCCAGGCATAGCGGATCTGCACCGGATTTTCGATTTCATCATTCCAGACTTCCACTTTATTCCCGACAATTTTGGCATCGGCCCAAACAAACTTTCCGTTTTCGCCTGCAATTTCAAACCGGCGCAAATCTTCACCATCGTTGCTTGCCAAATCGCTGCCGGTTTCTGAAAATGAAAGGATGATTTTATTTCCCAGCTTTTCCGCCGATTGAAAAACCGGACCGGAATAAACAACATCTTCGTGATAAGCCATTTTAAAAGCTCCCAGCGCCAGCCGATTGCCAACTTCCTTTTTGTTCAGCGGGTGAACATCGTTCCATTCTCCCAAATCGATCGCTACGGCCATGGCAGTATTCGGAACCGACAGCGACTTAAACTGTTCAAAACGCAATTCCGCCCAGTTGCTTTCGGTGGGCAGGTAATCCACATCCATAAAACTGGCTAATTGCACGTATAAAAACGGAAGATTCGCGTCGTTCCATTTTTCCCGCCAATCCGAAATCAACGCTTTCATTAATTCAAAATAGCCATCCGGATTGCCTGTGTTCGACTCGCCCTGGTACCACAAAATCCCTTTGATTTTTTGATTGATAAGCGGTGCAATCATGGCATTGTACAATGCCGTTGGCTGGTTTTGTGCTGAAAACTGCGGGCGGTTAAAACCAGTGGGTTCGAATACTTCGCCAACCCGGTACTGCCATGTTCCTTTCAAATCGATTTCCTGGTTATTAGCCGACAGAAAATAAGGTTTATCCGGAACAAAGCCACCTTTTCCGGCATAATTGATTACCCGGACAACAATCCGGTTTTTACCGGGTTTTAAAATACCTGCCGGAATTTCATACCTTCTTGGCGGATACTGATAGGTAATATTTCCCACTTTTTCGCCATTGATGTAAACCACGTCGGCATCCACAATTCTTCCCATAAAAAGTTTTGCCGGAATGCCCGTCATCGATTCCGGAACTTCAATTTCCTTCCGGTACCAAACCACGCCGTTCAAATCTTTTACACCCTGGTCTTCCCAATATCCGGGAATGTTGATGTTGTGCCATCTTTTCGGGATGTAAGATTCTTCGAACCATTTTGGATTTTCGAGCATGCCTTCATCCGCCGAAGCTTTCCTGTGGGGCGGAGAATTCGTTTTTTTGACGGAATCGACGAAAGCAGCATTTTTGTTTTGTTCGATTGTTTGCAAAATCTCCGGGAATTCCTGAAAACCATCTTCGCTGATCCAGGCTTCGATGGGTGTGCCGCCAACACTTGAATTGATGAGTCCGATTGGGATTCCGTATTTTTCATACACTTTCCTGGCAAAGAAATAAGCCACGGCTGAAAAACCCAACACATCTTCGGAATTGGCTTCTTTCCAGGTTCCCGATGGCAAATCTTTCTGAGGTTCTTCCAAATTGGTTAATGTCGGAATAAAAAAGTGCCTGATTTCAGTATAATCTGCAGTTGCAATTTCATCCGGGTACCGCTCTTTTACACGTTCCATGGGCAACACCATGTTCGATTGGCCGGAGCACAACCAAACATCCCCGAAAAGAACATTGGAGATTTTAATTTCATTGTCGCCCTGAAAAATCATTTCAAACGGACCGCCCGCTTTTTGAGCCGGCAAATCGATTTCCCATTTTCCATCGTTGTTTGTTTTGCTCCTGTATTTTTTACCGTTGAAAACCAGTGTCACTTTTTCGCCCGGCGAGGCCCAACCGGTGATTGTTAAATCAGTATTGCGCTGTAAAACAATACCGTCGCTCATTATGGCAGGTAGTTTTATTTCAGCGGAAGCAATGTTTATGATGAGAATCAGGATTACAAAAAGGGTGAATTTGCCTGCTGTCTTTTCAAAGGTCATATCGAATTAATTTTGGATTCAAGCTAATTACGGTGCAAGTTAAAACTTTTTAAATTGAAATTTTTGGACGCAGCCAACTCACTTCTGAAGTATTCAACCAATGAAAATTTTTTATTCAAAAAGTTGAAAAGAAAGCATAACTTTAACTGGTGAACAATCTTTACCTAAAATAAACATGATGAGAGCACGTCGTAAAAGTTTTTCGCTTTTCCTGTTTTTAGTTGTTTTGACGGTTTTAATTCATGGTTGCAGTCAGAACCAAAAAATGGAAAATCGCGAATCGGAAAAGCCAAATATCATTTTTATTCTTGCCGATGATTTAGGTTATGGAGAACTCGGTTGTTACGGCCAAAAATTAATAGAAACGCCAAACATCGACCGGCTGGCAGAAAACGGGATGAGATTCACGCAGCATTACGCGGGCGCTCCGGTGTGTGCGCCTTCGCGATGTGTTTTATTAACCGGCAAACATACTGGCCATGCCGATGTTCGCGGGAATGATGAATGGGGCGAACGTGGCGATGTGTGGAATTACCTGGCGATGGAAGCCGATTCCACCCTCGAAGGTCAGCAGCCTATGGCAACCGATACAAAAACAATTGGAAACTATTTGCAAAAAGCCGGCTACAGAACCGGAATGATTGGGAAATGGGGCCTCGGCGCGCCCCAAACACAAAGTATTCCCACAAAAAAAGGTTTTGATTTTTTCTTTGGCTACAATTGTCAGCGGCAAGCCCACACCTATTATCCGCTGCATTTGTACAAAAACAGTCATCGCATTTACCTGAATAACGATACTGTTGCGCCGCATTCAAAACTACCCGAAGGCGCAGATCCCTACAATCCGGAAAGCTATTCAATGTTCAACCTGAATGACTATTCACCAGCTTTAATGTACGACCAGATGATTCGGTTTATCGACGAGAATAAAAACCAGCCGTTTTTTATGTATTGGGCAACAACGATTCCACATGCACCTCTTCAGGCGCCGCAAAAGTGGGTGGATTATTACGTCACAAAATTTGGTCAGGAAGAGCCTTATTTAGGAGAAAACAACTATTTCCCGCAGCGATATCCACATGCTGGTTATGCGGCGATGGTTTCGTACCTCGACTGGCAGGTGGGGCAGCTTGTTCAGCATTTGAAAGAACTGGGAATCTATGATAACACGCTCATCATGTTTACTTCGGATAATGGTCCCACATACAATGGCGGAACAGATTCGCCCTGGTTCAACAGCGGCGGCCTTTTTAAAAGTGAACAAGGCTGGGGAAAAGGTTTTGTACACGAAGCCGGTATTCGTGAACCTTTTATTGCTGCGTGGCCGGACGTAATAAAACCCGGAACACAGTCGGATCACCTCTCGGCATTTTGGGACGTTTTACCTACGCTATGCGATATTGCCGGTACACCAATTCCTGAAAACACGGATGGAATCAGCTTTTTACCCACGCTAAAAGGCGAAGGGCAGCCGGAACATGAATTACTGTACTGGGAATTTCCGGGGAACGGCGGCCAGCAGGCAGTGCGGTTTGGGAAATGGAAAGCCATGCGAAAAGACATTAAGAAAGGAAATATGAAGATTCAGCTTTTCAACCTCGAGAACGATCCGCAGGAGCAAAAAAATGTAGCCGCGGAATACCCGGAGCTGGTGGAAAAAGCAGAGAAAATCATGAGAGAAGAACATGAGACACCTGAAAATGATCAGTTCAGGATTAATCAACTGGAAGAAGTACAGCAATAAAACCGGTGATTGAGTTATCTGTCCACGAACCAGATCCGGATGAAACCAAAAATATTGCCGGCGATCATCCTGAAATTGTCAACAGCTTGATACCGTTGTGGGATTGTATAAATAACAAAAATTTATAGTTTTATAAACCTCACCCAGTCAACTTCCACGGGATTATCGCTTTTCGAAACGACTACCAAATTGTAGGTTCCACGTTTGATTTTGGAAACCGGCGCTTCAACAATTTTCCAACCGGAATTTTCCGGAATTTCTATTTCTGAAAGCAATGGACCGCTGGCGTTGTCGAGCCGAATTTGTACTATTCCACCATTTTCTGATTTGGCATTCAACTGAATGGTTCTTGGGTTTTTACCTGAAAATTCAACGGAATTGTATTGAATCCATGCGCCGCTTTGGTCGAAGATTGTCTTCCATCCTTTAAATGTATCCGTTGAATCGAGCAAATCAATTTCTGAACCTTCGGCACTTTTTTGGCTGTACCGGTCAATTTGAATCTTGGCTGATGCCTCGGTTAAACCAACACCCCGTAATGTGGGGATTACCTTTTGAATGGTACCGTCCGCTTTGAAGAATAAACTGTCTGCCCGGATTGAACGGTTCTTGTCGAAAGTTGGTGAATAATCGTTATGATGATAAAACAGGTACCACTGGTTGTTGTATTCAATAATCGAATGGTGATTTGTCCAGCAGCCGGTTGGCGATTCATCCATAATTACACCTGCAAATTTAAACGGGCCAAGCGGATTGTCACCGGTGGCATATTCAAGTCGTTCGGTTTTGTTTTCAACGTGCGGATATGTCATATAATAAATGCCGTTTCGTTCAAAAAGATATGGTCCTTCTTTCAGACCTTTTTCCGGCAGTTCTTTTACAATTTGCGGTTCGGAATCCAGTTCCAGCATGTTTTCCTTCAGTCGGGCGACAAAAATATTTCCCAGCGACCAGTATAAATAAGCTTGCCCGTCATTATCGATAAATAAATTGGGGTCGATTCCATGAACACCTTCAATATTATTTGGTTGCGGGGTGTACGGACCTTCTGGTTTACAGGCAACTGCAACGCCAATGCCAAACCCTTTTCTTCCATTCGGTCCGGTGACTTTTGTGTTTGCCGGAAAATAAAAATAGTACTTACCGTTTCGTTCAATGCAATCGGGAGCCCACATGCTGTAAGTGGTGGAATCCACCCAATCTGCATCGTACTGGCTCACAATCACCCCATGGTCTGTCCAGCCGGTCAGGTTTTCCGAGGAAAAGACGTGGTAATCTTCCATACAAAACCAGTTTTCCCGCAGGTTTTTATTGGGTGGAGTCGGAATATCATGCGACGGGAAAATATATACTTTACCATTAAAAACCCTCGCTGTCGGATCAGCCGTAAACTGGTCACGGATTAATGGGTTTTGTGCAGATGCATTAGTTAATACAAATACAATCAGGTTTATTATCAGCAGAAATCGAAAATGGTTGTTTTTCATCGGTTTGATAATTTTTTCATCAGTTAATATATGAATGTTATTCAGAAGCATAGTCTACCCTGAACCAGTCAAAGTCGACATATCCGCCGGGTTCTTTTGTTGCATAATTGAATAATGCGAACCGGTAGCCCATGAAATGGGGCAGCGTGTATTCCATTTTCAAAGTGGAACCGATGGAATTCCAGTTGTTTTCGTCGAAACTGTACAAGAAACCGGCTGTATCTGTCCGTTTTCTGAAATCACATTTCGTTTTTAAATAAACCATTTCCTGTGTCATTGGAATCTTTTCGATCTCAACGGGTTTTCCGGATTCGGTGCTGACCATTATAATTGATTTTGCCCCATTTTCAAATTTAACTCCGACCTGGCCATATTTCTCCTGCAACAGCGCAAGGCCGGCAAAATCACCTTCTTTCATGTTTGAAACATCAATAGCGACCGAACCGACGCATCCCGTCCCAAAAGTACGTTGAGTCAGTGTGTTTCGGGCCATTACAAATGATGTATCAATGCGTTTAGTCGTCAGTCGCAGAAATCCTTTTCGTTCTGTTACCGACCAGGAATGATTATCCGGATTGTGGTTCCATTGCCAAACAAGGGGAAGCGCAGGTTCTCCAATTTGCCGGTCAAATTCATCAGAAGCCACAATGCCGGGAATTAAACTTTTATTAGCCGGCAGATTTTCCAGCACTTCGGGAACTTTTCTGTCTTCTCCCAAAACCGGCCAGTCGTTTGTCCATTTTACAGGAACGAGATAAGGAATTCGGCCCACTGCGCCATGATCCTGAAACAAATAAGCAAACCACTTTCCTTCCGGAGTGTCGATGAGGCCTCCCTGGGCTACGCCTTTATCCTGCAAAGCGACCCGACCTTCATACGGGCCGGTAATTTTATCCGCCCGGTGAATAAGTACTGTTCGCATCCCATCCTGCGGCCATACAATGTTAAACAGGAAATATTTGCCGTTCACTTTAAAAAGCTGTGAACCTTCGGCGCCAAGCATTATTCTGTTTCCAGCGGGTACGCTTGCATTTTCAATAAGAACCTTTTGAGTTTCCTCATTTATTCCGGAGAGGTCATTTTTTAATTCGGCAATAAACAGTTTACCGTTCCCCCAAATCATGTAAATGCGGCCATCGTCATCGAAAAACAGAGAATTGTCGTGCAGGGCAGGGTGGAAGGAAATTCTTTTCCAGGAGCCTTTTTCAATATCGTCAGTGGAATAGATATAAGTTTTTCCGGTTGTCTGGGCGAATGTGGAAACATAGTAAATTCCATCGTGGTAGCGTAAGCTGCTGGCCCACGAACCTCGTCCGTATGAACTTTTCCCGTTTTCGAGATTCAGCGCATCAACATTTGCCAGCGTATCGTAAGCATAATTTACAATTTGCCAGTTGACCAAATCGTTTGATTTCATTATCGGTACTCCCGGGCTCATGTGCATTGTGGTGCTGCTCATGTAATAATTGTTGCCTACCCGAATCATCGACAAGTCGGGAACATCGGCAAATATAATCGGGTTACGGGCAGATTTTGAACTATCCTGCGCCTGTAGAAACATCCCTGAACCAAAGGTCAACGCAAACAAAATTATGAGATTCTTCATTTTGTAAATATTAATTTTCATGGGAAACCTTAAAAAGAGGAGTATGAAAATTTTTTTACTTAAAGATTTGTGGTGCAAATTCATTGAGGGCTCTGCGCCAGGTCAGCCATTCATGGGCAGTTCCCTGCGATTCATGAAAAACAATATTTTTGATTCCATGACTCTTCAGCGTTTCAACAAGTTCCTTTGGATTTCGTTCTTCCGTTCCGGTACTGATGAAAAACAGTTTTATCTGGTTGTTGAATTCATCTGCATTTTTAAATAAACCATTGAAAGCATTTTCTATTTTATCGTCACCGCGCACAAACAATCCGCTGAAGGTACCCATCCATCCAAATTTGTCCATGTTGCCGGAAACAGTTAAACAGGTTTGAAACCCTCCTCTTGACAACCCTGCCATTGCCCTGTGTTCTTTGTCAGTATAGGTTCGGAATGTTTTGTCAATAAAAGGGATGAGATTTTTTGCATAGATTTCTGAAATATCACCCGAAGCCTCCCGGATATCCGGATTGGTTTTAACATCGCCACTTGGCATCACCACAATCATTGGCACAGCTTTTCCTGAAGCAATCAAATCATCCATAATATTTGCCATATGCCCCTGAACGGACCAGCCGTTTTCGTCTTCACCCCAGCCATGCACAAGGTAAAGAACCGGATACTTTTTATCAGAATTCTGTTCATATTCTGCAGGAACATAAACATTGATATGACGTTCCAAACCGTTAATGTCCGACCAGTATTGAATGGAACGGATATGCCCATGGGGAATGCTGTTGTTGAACCGGTAATAATCACCCTCTGGTCCTTCCGGTATTTCTATACCTGAATTTTCCCAGTTGCTGCCAAAAAAAGCTTCGCTGTTACGGTCCATTACAGTTGCCCCGTTTATTTTGATTCCGTAATAGTGAAACCCAACTACCAGTGGTTCAGTGGTTATCCACCAAACCCCGTTTTCATCTTTTTTCATATCGTGTACTCCTCCCAGGTTCAATTGTACAGAGTCAGCATCGGGAGCTGCAACTCTGAAAATTGCCCGGCGTGTTTCTGCATTTACTCCCGGATATGTGGAAATGAATGTGTTTGTTGAAGCCGGTTTAAAACCTTCAGGAAGTGGCTCGATTTCCGGCATTCTGTTAAACTGGGCTGATGCAATTCCGCAAAAAAGAATTGCTGCTAAAGCAAATGTTACTTTTTTCATGAGTCGTTGTTGTTAGTTAAACTGTATTTAATATCATTTAACAAGTTATGAAAGAAGATTTAATTTGTTATTAAATCCACTTCTGCATATCCAGTGTTGGCATTGTTTTCTGTGTTTTGCAGCGCTTTGAATTTTATATAACGTGCTTTTACCGGTTCAAACTTTTTAATTTGCCATAAGGGATTATTTTTGATGTTGGAGAATTCACCTTTACTAACCAATTTCCAGGTGATGTTATTACCTGAAACATAAAACTCGTAGTCAGTAATTATTCCCGGCCCCCATAATACCATATCGGGATGATACCTGAATCCGCTGAGAATTAATTCATTTCCTAAATCAATGACAAGGTCAACTGGCAGTTTTTTATCCTCATTCTGGTGCCATGCTGTTTTTGTATCTCCATCCAAAACTGCATATGCCTTCTCATCATTGCCTAAAATCTTCCAGTTTTTACGAGGAAGGTCAAATTCCTCTTCTGTTACCGGACTGCTTTTGCCTGAGGCCGGTTCATAAGCAATTGCGGTTACCTTTATTTTTCCTTCCGTTGGAAAAGGTTCACTATATTTTTTTGAATCATTTGTTGGAACAGTACCATCGAGCGAGTAATAAACTTCAGATTCATTATCGGCAGGAATAATAATTACTTCACCTGTCTGATTACGGATAATTTCAGGTGGGGTCAATATTTGTGGCGCATTATAAACCCCAACAGTTGAAATTACAGGGCAGGCTTTTGACCCGGTAATATTAAAACGAAGTTGTGTAGCAGTTACAGCAGGAAAACGAAGGATGCGTTTATATCCTATTGTAGTTGCTTTTGTGATTTCCTGCCAGTTTTCGTCGACCAATGCTTCAACAGTAAAAGTTTTCACCCGTTGCCCTAAACGTATGTATTCCTGAGCCAGAAAGCGGTTAAAAGTGGTTGGTTTTTCAAAATCGATGGTAAGTGAAGCTGTTTTTATATTATCGTCGGTGGTCCAATAGGTGTTTTCGTCATTGTCGGTTGCTTTATATGCTCCAAATTTTTTTGCATTTCCCCTTGTATTCGATGCTACAACCTTTGCATTTTCAATTAGATTTACAGCAAAAGCTTCTTTTACTGATGTTGCAAAATCAAGTGCTGCTTTTTCATCGTTTGGATGAATCAAACCATTTGGCATTATTGGAAAATTGAGAAGTAGTGTTGCATTTCGGCCAATAGAATTGTAGTATGTATCCATCAATTGCGGCAAAGTTTTTACTTTGGAATCTTCGCCGGGATGATAAAACCATTCCGGACGAATGGAAGTATTTACTTCAGCAGGCACCCACGAATCCCCGTTTTCAACACCATAATGCAACATATTGTAAGGTACATCGCCTGTGGCATTCAGCAAACTCCAGTTGGTTTCCCCAACATAACCTGCTTCGGTACCAACCCAGCGCAGGTCTGCCCTGTCACCACCATCGTTCCAGATAACAATGTCAGGTTGTAATTCGCGAACAAGTTTGTAGGTATTTTTCCAGTCGTAGTATGTGGTTCGGTCAATTTTCCGGTTTTCATTTGCTCCCCCGTAATAACCTGTTCCTCCATTTGCACCATCATACCAAACTTCAAAAATATCACCATAGTTGGTGAGTAGCTCAGTGAGCTGATTTCTAAAATAAGTGATGTATTCAGGCTTTCCATAATCTGCATAGTTCCTGTCCCATGGAGATAAATAAATGCCCAGTTTTAAACCGTATTCTTTACATGCATCAGCCAGTTCTCGAATAACATCGCCTTTACCGTCTTTCCACGGCGCATTTTTTACCGAATATTCGGTAAATTCCGAAGGCCAGAGACAAAATCCGCAATGGTGTTTTGCTGTGATAATGATTCCCTTCATACCGGCTTCCTTGCATGTTTGTGCCCACTGACGGGCATCCAGTTCAGTGGGATTAAACAGGTTCACATCTTCATCTCCATAGCCCCACGACTGATTGGTATATGTATTTAAAGAGAAATGGATAAACGCATAGTATTCCATTTCCTGCCAGCGCAATTGATTCTCCGAAGGAACCGGGCCAAACGGAGCAGGTGGTTTGGTATTAGAGCAGCTTAAGCTGAAAAGAATAAGGATTGCGGGTATCAGGAATTTTTTGATGAATTCAGGTTTGCCTTTTTTATACTTCAGTGATAATTTGTTGTCCATTTATTACTAATTACTATGATTGAAAAAATGCTTCGATTTTGATTCTTTTTCGGATATGTTCAAAATTTGCTCTTGCTTATTCGGGTACTGCATCATTTGCGGATGTTGCATACAATCCCAGCAAACAGCCTGTAAATCCGCCTGCAACATCAGTTGAAAGGATATCACCCGAAACTGTTCCTCCCAGGATTTCAAAATCAGTTCTGTTGGTTGAATATGAAAATTCGTATTTATCTCCATCAGCTGAAACCTGCAAACGAATGGGGTTGCTGATATCAATTTTAGTACTGCCAATAATTTCTGAATTTGTTTCGCGGCTTCTTCTTTCTCTCCTGTTTTTTTGCAGCAACAGGTAATAGTCACTTCCCTTTTTCGTAATTCCGAAAACATAATTGAACCCTTCGCTTTGCAGGGCAACTATTCCTGCAAGATCTTTTTCTGTTTTCGGATTGTAATCCATGGTTACAGCACAGGAAAAATTGTTGTGCATTTGCCTGAGGAAAAGTGTTGATGTTGGAGCCACCTGCTTTATATTGTTTGCCATTGGATTAATATGTAATCCATTTTTGGTTACTTCGGTAAATACGTTGTGAGGACCACGCAAGCCAATCCAACGGGAATCAAGTTTTACGGAAGTAAAATCATCTTTAAATGTAAAATTTCCATTCGGGACAAAACCCTCCCGTCCGGTATTATTTTCCACACCTTTGGGTAGTTTAAGTTTTGGTTCAAGTGGAATAAGGCCGTTTTCAAAGACCGGAAATTCACCCGACCAGTCAACCGGTAAAATAAATGTTTCTCTTCCTGTATTTACCCTGTTTTCCTCGTTTGGCCGAACAGCAAGAAAAACCCCGTAATATTTCCCCCCCGGACCTTCAATAAGGTCGGCATGGCCTGCCCAATCCACTTTATTTTTCCGGTCCTTCGGAAAGTACCTTTGGGTAAGAATCGGATTATTTGGCGCTGGAATAAAAGGGCCTTTCGGGCTGTCGCTTTTAAAAATCACCTCGCTGTGCCAGCCACCGGTTCCTCCTTCGGCACACATCAAATAGTATTTGCCGTTCTTTTTATATAAATGAGGTGCTTCAATCCAAATGGGCTTTTGGGAAAGGTCAACACCCCCGTTTACAATTATTTTATCGGTTCCTGCAATTACCTGGTCTTCATTTAAATCGTATTCCCAGATTTTAATTACACGGTGACCATTATATAATTCCGTGCCTGGGTCAGGTGCGTCATTATGAACAACATACGCCTTTCCATCATCATCAAAGAAAACAGATGGATCAATTCCATTGAAATTTAATTTTTTAGGTTCGCCCCAGCCTTTAAACGGATCTTTTGTTTTTACGATAATGTTTCCCAGTCCACCGGTAAAAGCAGTAACAATCATATAAAAGGTATCGTTGTGAGGATTATAGGTAATTCCCGGGGCATAAATACCCGCACTGATTCCGCAGTCATGTACATCGAAGTAGGAAGGATCATCAAGAACACCGCCAAGAGAGGTCCAGTTCACCAAATCTTTGGAATGAAAAACTGGTACTCCGGGAAACATAGCAAAAGATGAGCATACAAGAAAATAATCATCCCCTTTTTTTGTAATCGCCGGATCGGGATAACAACCCTGGAGTATTGGATTATAAAATTCATCTTCATCTAAAGAATAATTTTTGTATACCTGATCGTCACCCTTGTAAACGAAATCTGAAAATACAGGGGAATTGTCTGACAGCTTTTTCTGAGCATAAATTCCGGAAGACATAATTATAATCATCAACGAGAGAATAAACGGAAGCGTTTTTAATTTAAAATTGAATTGATTTATTTTCATTTTTCTTACAACTTAGTTTAAATATTTAAAAATCATTGTTCAGGATTATTTAAAAATTAAAAGGGCAAAATGATACAACCCGCTTTTCCAGACCTTGAAATCGTGAACACCATCCGGCACAACAGAATAAACATGCGATACATTGTTGGATTCCAGGTAATCGTGTGTACGTTTGCTGATGTTTATTAAACGATCCTTATCGCCACATGAAATCCATAGAAGTTCCAGTTTTTTCTTTACCACCTCTGGATTGGGAACCAGTTCCTCCGGACTTTTTGTATTAGGCGCCGATGAAAAACCACCTATCCAGGCAAATGTACCGGGATTGCCAAGCCCGAAATTCAAAGCTTGCCCCCCTCCCATCGATAATCCGGCAATGGCACGATGTTTAGGGTCTTTTATTACCGGATAATTATTTTCGATAAAGGGAATCAGGTCGTTTAGCAAATCTTCTTCGAATGTTGCAAAAGCTTCCACTTTATCCTGAGCAAATACATTTCCCGTTGCCCGATCATCTTTCATCGCCCGGCCGTTTGGCATGACTACAATCATTGGCTCCAGGTTATTTTCCGCATAAAGATTGTCGAGGATTATTTCAGGGTGCCCGCCGCGGAGCCATTCGTATTCATCGCCGCCGATGCCGTGCAAAAGATAAAGTACCGGATATTTTTTATTTATCGTAAATCCTGGTGTTGTATAAATAAGTGCATTCCTTTCAGTGCCAACGGTGGTTGATTTATAGGTGATTGTATCCAGTGTTCCATGAGAAATATTCTCCCGGAAAGTATCGAATCCGTCTGGTGGTGGATCAATATGATTTTGTGCAAAAGCAACTGAACCTGTCAGGAAGAAAATAAAGAACAGTGTTATAAATTTTTTCATTATTAATGGATTTATGTTTCGTATCTGATTAATTACTTTTGTTTTACAGCTTTTGGCAAATAAGTATCCAGCTTATAACATATTGTATCACCGGCAGTCTTTCCAGTTATCCTTATTTTACGAGAAAAGCTAACAGTTTGGAAAGAAGAAGAATCATTTTTTGCTTCATAGCCGGTTACTTTTAGACGATAAGGTTTCGATTTAAAAATGACTAAATATCTGAAAAATAATATATCCTGCAAATTTACATTATTTCAAAGGATTTGGGGTTTGTTGCCTTAAGCAGGTGGCCCGAAGTCACCTGCTCCATAAAAAAGCATCACTCCAAATTATTTATTCACCAGCTGAACCTTAATCAGCAGGTGAAAAGCTCTAATAAACTATCAGTTCCCGTTGGAGCCTTGAGCTGGTGACTTGAAGTCACCTGCTCAATAAAAGATGTTTGTCCCATTAATTATTCATCAGCTGATTAAGAATCGGCAGGTGAACGCTACGGAGAGAAGGTGCCCTTCATTCACCTGGCTTTATTGATTTCAATTTCCAACTCTCCCGAAGGGCGTTCAATTGCAACTCCTGCGGGTATTGCGTCACCAAAGTCAGGAGTTCCGTCATTGTTCCAGGTAAATGGCTGCATCCTCACGTCTCTGTTCCAGCCTGGTTCGGTTGTTTTTTTTGAATGGTAAATTATCCAATCCTCCGTATTATCGGGCGATTTAACAAACGAACAATGCCCAACGCCAAAAACTTTGTCGTTTCCGGTAAACACAGGCCCTTGCTTTTTCCAGTTTGTGCGATCAAGCAGATTGCCATCAGGATTTATTAGCTGCAACATTCCCAGCCGGTATTCCTTTAACCACGATTCACGGCACGAGTAGATGACAAACACCTTATTGTTGTTTACCAGAACTTCCGGTCCTTCATTCAAATCGAGCGGTCCGCCGGTTTCCCAATCCTGCTCTGGTGATGATAACAAAATCCGTCTGCCTTTCAGTTTCCAGGGATTTTCCATCTCCTGAATGTACAGGTGCTGCGGTGTGGCATCCGTATCCGTTTGCTTTTTCCACCCCGACCAAACAGCATAAAGTTTTCCTTTAAAACTGAAAACGGTCATGTCTATTGCCCAGGTATTGCTATCCTTATTTTCAGGGTTATCGCCGGTGTATAACATGCCCATATCTTCGTAGTCGCTGAAAACATCCGCTGATTCGGAACGCAAAACCCCGGTTCGCTGGTGTATAAATGGCGGGCCCGCTTCGCCGGCTGCATAGTAAACGTACCAGCGGCCGTCAATAAAATGAATTTCCGGCGCCCAAACACAGTTGCTGTTCCAGCCGGAGGAAGGAGCCGTCCATAGTTTTTTCAATTCCCCTTTTTTGGTCATGAACCTGGAGCGGGAAACAACAATGGAATTATTTTCTGAATAACAATAAATATATTCATCGCCATGCTTTACCATCCAGGGATCGGCCCCATTCCAAACAGGATTGGTAAATTTTGTTTCGGTTCGGACTTGCGGCCTTTCTTTTCCACAACCTAAAAAACCTGGCAGGAGCAAAACCGCCAACATCAGGATTTTCATTTTTTTCATTTATTTGATTTTGATATGCCCGATAGTAAAGAATTGTTTTGATATACGCAAAACATTGGATCCTTCAAATATAATGAATCATTCTTTTGTTTATCCGGAGCTAATTCACTTTTAATACTCGGAATTTTATGCTTATTTCGAAAAATTATTGCCGAAAAACTGATCGTTGGGCATTTCCAAAATGCGACTATGAATTTTCAAAATTGTAAAACATTCGTCCTTTTCCTGGGGGTTTTGTTCTTTATTGCGGGATGTGAAAAGTTTAATGAACAGGATAAATTTGAACGGCCTGACTGGCTTCCGGGAAAATTATATACAACTGTTTCAGTGCAGGGAAACCTTACCTTATTTACCGAGTGCATAAAACTTACCGGATTGGACAGCATCCTCGATGTTTCGGGAAGTTGGACCGTTTTTGCGCCGGACGATGAGGCCATGAAACAGTACCTGGCGGAAAATCATTATTCTGCTGTGTCAGATATTCCAGTTGATAAACTTGAAAAAATCGTCAAATTTCATATCGTTCAGAATCCGTGGTCGCTGGAGCAGTTACAGAGCCTGAGTCCGTACGGATGGAGAACAGGAAACAGTAAAAACAGTTACCTGTACGCTTTTAAGCGCCAGACCATGCTGAAAAATTCCGGGGAAAAATATTGGATACAGGAAGAGAAAAACCGCGAAAGGATTGTCACGGATTCAGTAACGGCCAATGCGTATAAAAGGGTATTTGTGGGAACAAGAAAAAATGTACCCGTATTTTACGATGCATTTATGGACATCAACGGCATTACTTCCGAAGATTTCAGCTTTTATTTTGGCAGACCGTACGAACATGGAAATGTTTACTATGCGGGGGCCAAAATTCTTCAATCTGATATTTTTGCCGAAAACGGATTTGTACATATCATCGACAGGGTTGTAAATCCTATGTTAAATGCAAAGGAGTTGCTTGAACAGGAATTCCCCGGCGAGTCTTATAAGCTTTTCCTGGAAATGGTTTACTGGTATTATCCGTCGTTTGCGCCGAATATGGCAGCTACATTTAATCAGCCGGCTGTCAGGGCTGGCGGACTGGTTGATACACTTTGGGATTTAAACTATTCGCGTCTGGCGTTCGCAATCCAAAAGGAAGGTGTTGGGTATGAAGGTCCCGAAATTAATGAAACCTTTGTAAGGCACAACGGGTTAATTGTTCCGGCTGACAATCCTCTCCGGGAATTCATTGACGGCACCCTCACCCTGAAATCTGGTTTTCCACATTGGCGAAATTATAAGTCTCTCCCGCAGGATGTTGTCGATATTATAGTATCGCGGCTTTTCAGTTCCGGTCCCGTATATCCGTCAACCAATATTTATCAGCAGGTTTTTACAGGAAAAGGCGGATTTCAGCAGAACGAAGAGGATATAATCCGGCAGGAATTCGGCAGCAACTGTACATTTATCGGACTGAATTCATATACACCCGACCGGGTATTCACCAGTGTTACAGGTCCGGTTTTTTGCCGTCCGGATTATTCTTTGTTCAGGCAGGCGATACTTTACTGCAACATTGGTGATGTAATCGCTAATCACGAAGGGGAACTTTATTTTTTCCCAATTCCCGATTATGCCCTGAGGGCCGATTCTTCATTGATTTTAAACTGGATTGACAAAGATGAAAACCAGTATAGTTTTTCACAGTTGAACAGGAGAAAACATCTGATGGAAGGACTTGGCCGAAATACGATCAGAACCAGAATAATGAACCACGTTGGAATTTCAGTATCCGGGGGAAGTGCCGGTAAGGAAACCATTCAAACCCTGGGAGGCAGATACATCACCTGGGATCATTCCAATAATACGATTCAAGGTAGCCGCCCCAGCACCATTGGGTACGATGGGGAAGAGGCAGTTACCAGCACTCCGGTCCGGCTGGAGGAACCTGCGGATAACGGAAAAGTATGGAGTGTTAATTACTGGTTTAATTTTTAAGAATTGAAGAAGACAATCCTTTCAATAATCAGGATTATTCAGGAAAAGTTTTATAGAAAAGCAAGTCAGAAATTGAATGGACGGGACCGGTTTGCGTCAGAATGTTGCAATCTTCCCACACCGGGCGAATGTAGTCGATTATCGTCGTATCACCAGATTCAGAGATTAAAATTCCATAAGTATCAACGCCCGGATTGATTTGGATATCGAGCCCTGCATAAACCGTCACCGGATTGTTACTTAGCGTTCGGTACCCTCTGTCGCCCCAACTGAAATCGTTCAGGTAATATTCCCCGGAGATGATATGATAAGCAGTGAACTGGTAGAAATTATCTGCATTGCCCGGTAATGACAAACGTTTGCTCAAATCTTCAAAAGTATAAATCCCGTTTCGGTTATAAACGCTGTCGTGTTCGGCAAGTATGGTGTATTTGTTAAACCACAACCGGTTCCTGATTCTGCAAAATTCCATCGCCGCTGCCAGAATTGAATAATCATCCTGTTGCTGCAGCCAGTCGTAACCGGAGATTCCAGGTGGTTGCAGGACTGCGGAAATAACATGAATGCAGCCGTTGGTCATTTCAAGGTTTGGCTTGATAACCTGAGATTTGTTGTTTATTTTAATCACCGGATTATCATTGGCCGTGTAAATACCGGAAACCAGGCGTTCACCAGTAAGTGTGCTGTCCGGCAAGGCGCCGTCCGGAAACTGGTCCGTCCGCACCTTTCGTTTAATGGTATGATACCGGGTGAAATCGTATACAAAAGCTGTATCCTGCAACAACTCTTCAAAATTTTTAAACTTTTCGTTTTGCCGGATAAAGTAATCAATGGCTTCGTTGGTGGGTAAAAACAAGGTATAATCGTCGCCGAAAGGATTGTAGGCGCCCAGAGTTCCCAGCAATTTTCCTTTTTCCAGCAGGCTGTAAAATTCAGAATATTCCTCCCGGTTTTCTTCAAGGTATTGATAGATGGTTAAATTATCGCCGTCAGTCCATTGCGTTCCATACGGATCAGATTTACACGATGTGATGACCACAAACAGAATGGTCCATTGAATCAGGAGCGCGACTTTGATGTGTTTTCGAATCCCGGTTAATCGCTTCCACAAAAATTCATTTATACTTGTCAGGTTCATTTTCAATTTTCCGTAGAGTTAATCTGCCGCTAATGTGCCGGTTAGTGGCATTTTGTTTGCCGTGGCCGAATTTATGACTATATAATCAATATATCAAGTGAATTTAATTTTGAAACCCTGAACGTGGAGGTAACCAAAATGACGGAGAATGGTTTAGCAATACAGTTGCATAAAATTTTTTTGTATTTTTGGCGTTCTCAAAGAATAAAAAATGAAAATAGTTTCAGCGATAATGGCAATTTATATCATGGGATTACTGTTTGTCCCATGTGCCGATTTGCACGCTGAAAACGATTCAGGCAAAGCAAAATTTGAAATTTCCGACACACAGGAAAATCATATTGATACCTGTTCGCCCTTTTGTTTTTGTGAATGTTGCCAAACAATTTCACAACCGGTGATTGACCATTTTTTCCAATTTTATACAACGCTGATAAGTACTTCTGTAACTATCATTCGAATTTCGGAATATTCCGTCCATACATCCATGTGGCGGCCACCTAAAATATAATTCTGTTTTTTTTGATTTTTGCCGGGCGGAACAAGTTTTCACCCGCGTGTTAAGCTGAAACATTTGAAATGGGCATATACTTTTTTGCCGGTTGATATTTTTTAAAAAAGTTATTGCGAAAGGAAAATGTTTCCATGACAAAAATTTTGTCACCGATGAAAATCCTTTTACCCGCGGTTCATTTCAAGCCATAAAAAATTATTAACAATTCTATTTCGATACAGACATGATAAACAGAATAATATCATTTTCCATTAAAAATAAAGCTTTGATCGGTCTAATGACCGTTGGCCTGATAATCGGTGGAATCTGGTCAATGACCAAAGTACCTCTGGATGCGGTACCCGATATCACCAACAACCAGGTACAGGTAATTACCACTGCGCCAAACCTGGGAACCGAAGACATTGAGCAGTTTGTGACTTACCAGGTCGAGTTAGCGGTTGCCAATCTTCCGGGAGTTGTTGAAATACGCTCCGTTTCCCGGTTTGGATTATCGGTGGTAACTATCGTTTTTAAAGACAACATGGGCACTTATCTTCCCCGCCAGTTGGTGAGCGAAGCCCTTACAGAAATCCGGGAGAAAATTCCCGATGGTTTTGCCGAGCCTTTTATGGCCCCGATTAGTACCGGATTGGGCGAAATATATCAGTATACCCTCGAAGTGCAGCCTGGTTACGACACTGTTTACAACGACATGGAACTGCGCACCATTCAGGAATGGATAGTTAAACGGCAAATGGCGATGGTTCCGGGCGTGGTTGAAGTGAACTCCTTTGGCGGGCGTGGTAAACAATACGAAGTGTCCATCAATCCGGATAAACTGAGAAGTATGAACCTTACGATGTCGGATATTTTTGAAGCACTCGAAGCAAACAATCAGAATACGGGGGGCGCGTATATCGAAAGAAACTTTCAGGCTAATTTTATTCGTGGCGAAGGTTTAATGCGTTCGCTCGATGACATCCGCAATACACCGGTAGCCAATTTAAACGGGCAACCTGTATTCATCAGGGATGTGGCCACGGTAAACTACGGCAGTTTTGTACGCTACGGGGCATTCACCAAAAATGGCAAAGGCGAAGCAGTGGGTGGCATCGTTATGATGCTGAAAGGAGAAAACTCCAACGATATTATCAAAGACGTAAAAGAAAGAATGGCTTTGATTCAAAAATCGTTGCCCGATGGGGTGGAAATTAAACCATTTCTCGACCGCAGCACACTGATAAAAAGTACTACGTCAACGGTTGCCGAAAACCTTTCCATGGGCGCGCTGATAGTGATTTTTGTCCTGGTAATTTTTTTAGGTAATCTCCGGGGCGGACTAATTGTTGCTTCCACCATTCCGCTTGCATTACTTTTTGCATTTATCATGATGCACCTTTTTGGTGTATGGGCAAACCTGATGAGTCTCGGCGCTATTGACTTCGGTATATTGGTTGATGGCGCGGTGATTATTGTGGAGAGCATGATTTTTTACCTGCACCGCAAAGAATTTACAGGAAAGAACCTGGCTGTTTCGCAGCGTAACGAAATCGCCTACAATTCGGCCAGTAAAATGATGAATTCCGCCTTCTTCGGACAAATTATCATACTCATCGTATTCGTACCTGTTTTAGCCTTGCAGGGTGTTGAAGGCAAAATGTTTAAACCAATGGCAATGACTTTTGGTTTTGCCGTACTGGGTGTTGTTCTGCTATGCCTTACATACATTCCTATGATGGCTGCACTTTTTTTAAGGGCGCCAAAAACCGGGAAAAAAACCTGGGGCGAACGGGTTATCGGCAAACTGGAAAATTCTTACGACCCGGTCATTTCGTGGGCTTTGCGACAAGGAAAACTGATAATAGGCCTGGCCCTGATTCTATTGGTTTCCGGAGTATTCCTTTTTTCACGAATGGGCGCTGAATTTATCCCGCAACTTGACGAGGGCGACATCGCCATGCACATGTTCCTAAAACCGGGAACATCGTTGTCTGAAGTTACCAAAGCATCTACAAAAATTGAGAAATTGCTGTTGACAGAATTTCCGGATGAAATTGAATCTGCCCAAACCCGGATAGGTGTTGCCGATGTGCCAACCGATCCGATGCCCATTGACATTGGCGATGTATTCATTCTGCTTAAACCACAGGAGGAGTGGACGAGGGCGGAATCAAAACAGGAACTTCTGGACAAAATCCGCCACGAGCTGGACATTTTCACAGGCATAAATTATGAATTTTCGCAACCCATCGAAATGCGGTTCAATGAACTTTTAACAGGAATTCGCGAAGATGTGGCTATAAAACTATATGGCGACGATTTGGATATGCTGGCAGATAAAGCCGAAGAAATAGCCGGACTTGTTTCCGGTATTCCGGGAGTTGCCGGAATTAAAGCTGAGGCAACCCGCGGGCTTCCTCAGATAACCGTAAAATACGACCGCACCAGATTGGGCCAGTACGGATTAAAAATAAAAGATCTGAATACTGTGGTTGAAACTGCTTTTAGCGGAGGTGTGGCTGGTGTTATTTATGAAGGCGAGCGCATGTTCGACCTGGTAATCCGGCTCGATGAGGCGCACCGGCAAAGCATTAGCGATATTCGCAACCTGTTTATCGATACATCCAACGGAAACCAGGTTCCCCTGAAGGAGGTAGCCGAAATCAGTTACCAGCCTGGTCCCATGCAGATTAGCCGCGACAACACCAACCGCAGGACTTACGTGGGTATTAACGTGGAAGGCCGCGATGTTAAATCGCTTGTGGAGGAAATTGAACAGACTCTCGATGAAAAGCTGGAATTACCAGCCGGATATTACATCCGGTACGGTGGCGCGTTTGAAAACCTCGAAAGGGCGACAAAGCGGCTTTCACTTGTTGTGCCTCTTGCGCTGGCTTTGATTTTCATGCTGGTATTCTTCGCAATAAAATCGTTTAAGCAAACCCTCATGATTTATATCGCCATCCCATTTGCGGCAGTTGGCGGAATTGTTTCGCTCTATCTGCGCGGAATGCCGTTCAGTATTTCTGCCGGTGTTGGTTTCATCGTGTTATTTGGCGTGGCAGTGTTAAATGGTCTGGTTCTGCTTAGCGGGTTTAACGAATTAAAAGACGAAGGGAAATTATCGCTTCGGGAAATTATCAGGCAAGGTTCAATCCGCAGGATACGTCCTATTTTTCTCACAGCTTCCACCGATATACTGGGCTTTCTTCCTATGGCAATTTCAACTTCTGCCGGTGCGGAGGTACAGCGGCCGCTTGCAACGGTGGTTATTGGAGGCATGTTAACTTCCACATTGCTGACACTTGTTGTATTACCTGTTTTATACAAAATGATAGAATCGGGAAAAAGTAAAATAAACAAGCCGAAACTCAATCCAACGTTAATTGCTGTGCTGGTAATAGCAGCCAGTTTCGGAGTGAGCACGCGATCAAAAGCACAGGAAAAAACTGTTGTATCACTCGATCAGGCGATTAGCCTGGCCAAAGAGAATTACCCGTCGGTTAAGGCTGCGGCAATGGAAATAGAAAAACAAAAAGCCTTGAAAGCTACGGCCTGGGATTTGGGCAATACTTCTGTTTTTACAGGAAAAGAAGAGGTTGGAAATGGTTCGCCGGGCATACAAAATACAGTTGGCGTTACCCAAACCAACATCGGCATTTTCTCCGTCCCGGCGAAAAACAAGCTAAACAGTACAAAAATAGATCTGGCCGAAACGCAAAGCCAGCTAACTGAAAAAATGCTTGTGCGCGATGTGAGCCTTGCCTGGTATGCAGCGCTTTCAGCCAAACAGCAATGGCAGTTGTATTTGCAGCTCGACAGTATTTATGCCGATTTTCTGAAAGCTGCCGAATTGCGGTTCAAAACACAGCAGGTTTCAAAGGTTGAGTACCTGTCGGCGACAGCAAAATACCAGGAATTGGTAGTTAACATCAAGCAGGCGAAAAGCCGGTATAATGCAGCGTTGCAACATCTTAACCAGTACCTCCTGTTTTCGCAGGAAATTGAAATTGCGACACCCGAAAATAACCGGGCAGGCGACATTACGGAGAAACCGTTTTTGGATTCATTGAAAAGCGTGCCGGTTTTGGAATTATACCAGCAGCAGGCTAATGTTTCAAACGCCGAGTGGAAAGCTGAAAAGGCAAATTTTTTGCCCAGCCTCGATTTGGGGTACACGCTGCAATCGGTTAACGGAAGGTCGGGATTTTATGCCTGGGAAGCAGGTATCTCCGTTCCGTTGTTATTCTTTTCCCAATCAGGAAAAACGAAAGCAGCACAAATCAGTTATGAAATAACACAACAGCAATTTCAACAAAAAAAGCTCGAGATAAACGCTGCTTACAGGGAACTTTTCAGCAGGTACAATACCATGACGGAAGTTCTGCAATATTATCAAAACGAAGCACTTCCGCTGGCTACTGAACAAATTCAGGCAGCTAACCTCGGTTACCGGCTTGGAAGCCTCGATTACATCCAGTTTATCCAGAACATTGACACGGCAATTAAAACCAGGCAGGAGTATTTGTTGAGGCTGAATGAATATTACGGGATAAAAGAACAGTTGGAATTTATAACAGAACAGTAATTCAAAAAAAGATAAAAATGAAGACAAGAATAATTTTAGTTGTTTCAATATTGGCGACTTTGATTTCGTGCAGCGAAAATAAAAACAACCCCGTGGAACACGATGCACATGAGGAACATGAAGGCGCCGCGGGAGTTGTAACTTTAAGCGAACAACAGCGCGAAGCTCTTGACCTGCAACTGGGGACTTTTCAGATGCGAAACATCACAACAAAGGTGAAGACAAACGGGCAACTCGAAGTTCCCCCGGAAAACAGCGCCGATGTTACGGCTGTTATAGGTGGAAATGTTAAAGAAATTAAGGTGTTTCACGGCGACAAAGTTGCCAAAGGTCAAGTTCTGGCAATTCTTGAACATCCCGATTATGTTGTTTTACAGGAAAACTTTGCAGAAGTGGCAAATAACCTTGAATTTCTTGAGCAGGAATATAACAGGCAAAAAGAGCTTTTCGAAAACAACGTGGGCGCCGGAAAAGATTTTCAACAGGCAAAAGCGCAATTCAACGTTGCAAAAGCTAAATACGAAGGATTGAAATCGAGGCTTCGATTGTTGAACCTGTCTCCCGAAAACGTGAAAAACGGCAAAATTTCAAACACGATATCCATTACTGCTCCGATTAAAGGTTATGTAAACGAAGTGAATATTAAAGTTGGTACCTATGTAGATGCAAAAGGCAGTTTGTTCGGAATAACCGATAACAGCGAAATACATGCTGATTTTATGGTTTATGAAAACGACGTTCATTTGTTGCAGGAAGGACAAAAAATCCATTTTACCGTTTCAAACCTGCCCGGAGAGGAATTGCTTGCCAACATTTTTGCCATAGGCAAAGAATTTGAACGCAACACCAGGGCAGTTCATATTCATGCAAAACTTCAGGATAACCCGGGTAACCTCGTTCCGGGAATGTACGTTTCAGGACATATACATACCGACGAAAATTATACCCGCACACTTCCCAATGATGCCATTGTAAACGAGGGCGCCAAGTCGTATATTTTCATTCTCGACGAAACGGCAGAAGCAGTCGCGCAGGCACATCAACATGATGAAGGAGAAATACACGTGGAAAGCAATGAAGAACATGCCGGTGAAGCGGCTTCTGAACATGAAAGCAGCAACAGGGAGGCTTTCCGCATGGTAGAGGTTGTTACCGGCAAACAGGACGAGGGCTACACTGAGATAAAACTTTTGGCTTCATTACCCGGTGATACTAAAGTTGTAATGAATGCAGCCTATTACCTGTTGTCCGATTTGAATAAGGGAGAAACAGAACACGAACATTAACACAACTCAACAATGAAAGAAATAAAAGCGTTTATAAGACCAAATAAAGTGAATGAAATTGTTCATCATTTGAAGGATGCAGGTTTTGAAAACATGACCATTTCATCTGCTGAAGGAACCGGAAAGTTACTGGACGAGAAAGCGTTTGTTTCCCGGAAATTTTCCATCACCGACAGCGAGATGGCCAAACTTGAGCTTGTTGTGGAAAAAATCGATGTGGACAAGGTGGTACGTATAATTTCCGAATTCGGAAAAACGTTAAATCCCGGAGACGGATTGATTTATGTCTCCGACGTGAATCAAATTTACCGGGTAAAAGATGGATTGAAAAGTGGAAAGTATTAAAAATGTTGAAAGAAAAATTAATCGGTACAGCATTCATTTTAGCTATTATTACCATAGCCTATAATGTGGCAGAAGGTATAGTTTCAGTGTTTTTCGGCATCAATGATGAAACACTTGCCTTACTTGGTTTTGGGATTGACAGCTTTGTGGAGGTTTTGTCGGGAATTGGCATACTGCACATGATTTACAGGATGAAAAGAGTTGGAATCAATGATATTACCTCCAGGGATAAGTTCGAACGGCAGGCCCTTAAAATTACAGGCGTATCCTTTTACATCCTTGTAGCAGGTCTTTTGGCAGGTTCGGTAATAAATATTGTAACCAAAGCAAAACCTGAAACAACACTGGCCGGGATAATTATTTCCATATTGTCCATCCTAACCATGTATATTTTAATGACCTGGAAACTGAAAATAGGAAAGCAACTAAATTCAGATGCCATTATTGCCGATGCCAACTGCACCAAAACCTGTTTTTACCTGTCGTTCATTTTACTTGCATCAAGTGGCTTGTATGAACTGTTTGGCATCGTGTGGTTTGATATTGCAGGCTCATTGGGTATTGCATGGTTTGCATTTTCTGAGGGTAGAGAAGCGTTTGAAAAAGCAAAAAGTGCAGAGTTGAGTTGCCATTGCCATGAGTAGTTATCAGCAACCTACTGATTTCAGGAGATGCAGCTTATGGCGGTATTATCATTGTTATGGCCGTTTTGTGGGGCTGGAAAATGGATGGATTTGTCGCCGATATATATGATATTATTGGCGGACTGATTGCTCTGACAGGAATGGCAATTATTATGTTTGCACCAAGAAAATAAAAAGTTATGGCACATTCACATGGACACGAACATTCGCATGCGGCAAATAAAAGCTACGGCAAAACGTTTGCCATCGGCATTGGTTTGAATCTGGTTTTTGTAGCAATTGAAGTTGTTTATGGTTTAATCGCCAACTCATCGGCTTTATTGGCTGATGCAGGTCATAATGCAAGCGATGTACTCAGCCTGGTATTTGCATGGACAGCAACATGGATGGCAACCATAAAACCCAAGGGAAAATATACGTATGGATTACGTAAAACCACGATTTTAGTATCCATTTTAAATGCGTTGCTTTTATTCGGGGCTGTTGCTTTAATAGCCTGGGATGCAATCGGGAAATTTAAAAATCCCGAACCTGTTGCAGGTACACAGGTAATGATTGTGGCGGGGATCGGCGTCTTTATTAATACCATTACGGCTCTTCTGTTTATGAAGGGTCAGAAAGAAGACCTGAACATAAAAGGCGCATTCCTGCATATGGCAGCCGATGCCGGTGTTTCTTTGGGGGTTGTGGTGGCAGGTTTGTTAATCAACCTTACCGGCAAATTGTGGATTGACCCCCTAACCAGTTTTGTTATTGTTGCTGTTATTGTATGGGGGACGTGGCGCTTGTTTACCGATTCAATCGACTTGGCCCTCGATGCTGTGCCCAAACACATCAACATCGAAAAAGTTCGAAGTTTTATACTTTCAAAAAATGGTGTTACCGGAATACATGATTTACACATTTGGGCAATGAGCACCACGCAAGTTGCGTTAACAGCCCATCTTCAAATGCCTGAGGGTTATAATGACAGTTTTATCTCCGGATTGCAGGACGAACTTAATCAAAGATTTCGGATAAACCATACGACGTTTCAAATTGAGAATGAAAGAATTGAAATGGAATGTAAAACTGATTGTTAAGGAAAACCAATACAAAAAAAAATCCCGCTGAAAAGCGGGACAAAATTATAAATAGTTGTAATAATTTTAAAACTAAGCAAGTTTAACATTTACTGCGTTTAACCCTTTTCTTCCTTCTTCAAGATCGAAAGTTACTTCATCGTTCTCTCCGATATTATCTTTTAATCCGGATGAATGTACAAAATATTCCTTCGATGTGTTGGCGTCTTTAATGAACCCAAAACCTTTGGCTTCATTATAAAATTTTACTATTCCTTTATTCATTGTTATAAATTATTTAATGGGTGCAAGTTACAATTATTTTCGATAAAATGCTATAAAACTTTAATTTCAATATATTGATCATCATCATCCGGCATCTGTCCGTTCATTGACGGGGTAGCTCATCGTAAGGCAGGAACTTGCCATAACTGATGCATCTTGCCATACAGCGATTGTTATTCCCGCGTTACCTTCACCTCTTTAAACATGAACGGATTGTCGCTGGTCCTCAAAAGTTTGCCGCTGGCGGTGGTCACATTCCTGAGAATAACTTCCCTGGTTCTGACATAAGGAAATTTCTCCTGGTAGGAATCATCGGTCATCTTTGGATTGAAATTTGCAAAAATAGCGGGACCATCATAATCCTCCGGATGTTTGGAGTCGTCGATACGAAGGTTTTCGATGGTAATTCGTTCCGGCATATAACAGGTGTAGCCAAAATCATGCTGCCCGGAATTGGATCCGCCGATTAGGCTGGCGCTGGTTGGTCTGCCGCCTGCAGGCACAAAAACACAGTTTCGGATGATGAATTCCCCCTGCCAGGTGCTGCCGTAGTCGGAGCGGAGATTGATGAGGCTTCTCCCGTAAATGGTTGAATTCTCCACGGTAAAGGTGCCGATACCGATGGCATTGATTCCCATGTGTCCTAGAGTTGAGTTACGAATGGTGGCATTGGCAACTCCCATATGGGCATCAAACCTGGAAAAGATACAATTGTCGTAAACCAGGTTCTTACAGTAGTTAGAGCCCAATATTCCCCAGTATTTGTTGTCGTTAATGTCATTCGTCTGGCTGCAGTTCACGAATGATACGTTCAGGGCGCGGTTAATGGAGATGTCGTAGGTGCCCATGGAAACGGTGACTCCCGCCGAGCCGATAGTCTGGTAAGTTTTGTGTCCGGTCAGGAGTGTGTTGCGAACCGTTACATAGGAGCAGTCGCCAATATTGATGAAACCACCGTATGGCGCGCCATGGTCTCCTTCGCCGGTGATACGATGTTCCAGACCGTCCACAAGAACATGGGAACGCCTGATTGCAATTCCCCGGTTGTAATACGTGTACTTCGATTCTGCACGATTGGCAATTGTGGTGAAACGTCCTCCGGTAATGGTTAGCGTCGTCTCATCAATGGGCAGGGCTTTGATGTCTGTAATCTCATCAAAGTCCCAGATGATCGGAGCATCCATATCCACAACCCCGTTTTTGTCAGCAATAAAAATATCCGTCTGCGGGGATCCATTGTTTTGGTTCGGTCCAAAGCGAATGTAGCGTCTAATCTGAGAATTGGTAACCGTAATCAGGCAGGCTTCGGGAAGGGCGCCAACATTCTCCTGATTTCTCCCAAGCGAAATTATCCCCTCCGGTTTGAATGGTTTCAGGCTGGAGCTGACCAGGAAAATGGATGCGTTACGGTTTTGAACGTCGGTATCGTCAATGATAAAGGCCGCCGTGCCGAAATCGGTATCGGTTTGGATGGTTGCCGTTCGGTCCTTTCCGCCGATGTAATAAGTTGCATTTTCGTCGGCTTTTACAGAAAGTCCCTGCTGGTTGGCAAATGCATGAGTTGCAGCAATAGCGTCGATGTCATCGGTTTTACCATCGCCTTTTGCACCGAAATCGCTATAGTGGACAGCTCCGTTGGCCTTAAATTTTCGGGCGTCACCGGGAGATACATTTACCAGTAATTCGCCATTTTCAGTTGTGCGGACTTCGGTTTTACTTTTTTGGGTTGTGATCACAACATTATCAGCAGGGTTTTTTGACTGTCCGTGTGCAATAACGCATGCACCGGAAAATAAAAAGAAAAATAAGAGCATGTATTTCATAATGAGAACATTTTTATGTTGCTAACTTTTCGCAACGATCAAAAAAATTGTTACTTGTTAAATGAACGCGTAAAGATTATCATAAACAAGAAATTTTTCCTGCAAAAACACAAAAAAAATCAAATTTGTAATTGGCGGATTCCTAATTCCGGTAAAGGTTTTATTCTGTGCCGGAAAAGTTTTCGAAAACTCAGGCATAAAAAAAGAGGTCGCTTTTGACCTCTTTTTTTGTGTGGCTTCCCTGATTGCAGGACGTTGCGACCTGATTAATCAGGGCAGGGGTAATTGTACCCCTTTTATCTGAATCCTTTTTTATTCGTTCAGTTGACCGACGGGGTAACAACAAATTTGCGGAATTCCACCGGCCCGTGATCGCCCTGAATCATAATTGGGCCAGGTTCTCCCTCATTACTATCAAGCGAACCTCCGGTAATTCCCGGAATAGGACGATTGGAAATAACTTCTGTTCCATTAAGTACAACAGTAACATGGCGACCAACAAGCGTAACTTCATAAGTCTGCCATTCTCCCGGTTTTTTAGAAGCATATACTGCCGGAGCAATAAAACCGTAGATAGCACCTAAACTTACGGGATCCGTTCTTCCTTTTGAATCTTCAATCTGAAGTTCATGACGGCCGCGAAGATAAATTCCACTGTTGCTTCCTTCGGGGTACCTGAACTCCACGCTGAGTTTGAAATCGTTAAATTTTTGAGCGCTAATTAAGTTGCCACCCGATTCGGTATTAACCATTACACCATCTTTCATCTGAAATTTGTTGTTCGCCGGAATAATCCATCTGTCCATGTTTTCGGTAATCAGATTGATGGGATTTCCCCAAACCGGCGGCTCTTTTCTGTCCAGTGACGGGGCCCGCACACCTGTCCATTGCAGTTTATTACCATCGAGCATCTGAAAACCCGAAAGTTTGTCATCTTTTAACGTGAATTCAAAATAAAGATCATCGATATCCATCCACTGCGGCGGAATGGTAAAATGATATTTATCTTCATCTGCATTGTAATGAACTTCTGCAATGGGCCTGGCACTCCCTTCGTAACCAACATAATATCCAACAAGGGTGGAAAAGCCCGATAATTTAACTTCAAGCCATCCCGGAAAACCATCTGAGGCCATTAAACCGTGTCTGAAAAGTCCGAGATTCTCTACCTGGTCATCCGTCATATTGATGGTAAGATCCCACTTGCCAATTAATGGCGAATCACTCTCAACGCGCTGAGCCTGCGCCGAAACGAGACCAATTAGCGTGAATACAAATAATAAAAGGAAAGCATTTAGTTTTTTCATAACATATCTATTTTGATGAGTAAAATGACAAATTTGCTTTTATACGCACAAATCTATTGAAAAACTGGTTCAGATAAAATACTTCGTTATTAGTATCAATCCGTGTATTCAAAAAATAAAATTGGGAAAAATGATCCCATCCAATCAGTTACCGGGTCGTTGCTTATCCGTACATTTGTTTAAGTAAGAAATAAGAGTCTGCTCCGAAAAGTCTGAGTTCATTGATTTTCAACTTCTTTACCCCTGACCCCTAAAGGGGAACTTGCTGAAAATCAATGAACTATTCAAAGTCCCCTTGAGGGGACTTAGGGGTTTTTGGCTTTTCGGGATGGACTCAAATAACGTTCATAAAATTATTGATGTAATCATGGACGTTGAAAAAAAATATTTAGCTATTGATGTCGGTTCGGTTGCCATATCGGTGGTTATCCTCAATCAGAAAAAGGAAATATTGGATACGGCATACGATTTTCATGAAGGGAAAATTGCCAAAAAATTAACCGAACTGCTTACCCCGCTCAAACTTGAAAATATTTGCGGGATAGCAACTACATCATCCACTCCAACCTATATAAAAAGAACTGCAGTTTACGATAACCGGGTCGCATACATAACAGCTTCAACGTTTTTGCATCCTAAAGTTGGTTCTGTTCTGATTGTTGGGAGCGAAAAATTTGGACTTGTTTCGTTCGACGATAAACAACATTACCGGAAATTTAAAGGAAACTCTTCGTGTGCGGCGGGAACCGGCAGTTTTTTGGATCAGCAGTCCAAACGATTGAACCTGGATAGTATCTCTGATTTTTGTGAACTGGCAAATAAAAACAGAGGAGAATTCCCAAAGATTGCATCCAGATGTTCCGTTTTTGCCAAAACCGACCTTATTCATGCTCAGCAGGAAGGCTATTCGCTTCCTGAAATATGCGACGGTTTGTGTTACGGATTGGCTAAAAACATAGTCGACAATTTGTTTAATGAAGCGAATATTAATACACCCATGATTTTTACAGGTGGGGTTTCTTTGAATAAAGCTGTCGCCGGGCATATCGAAAAGCTTACCGGAATTAAGCCGTTAGTTGGAAAATATTCACATCTGTACGGGGCAATCGGGGCAGGAATTAAACTCATCAATGATAACAGGGAACCGGTAGATTTGGATATTAAGTCTTCGCAGGATATTCTCCTGGAAGAATCGAAGGAAAAGACCTATTTTCATCAGGCGCTGAAGCTTACATTGTCTGATTATCCTGATTTCACTTCAATTGAAAAATACAATTTTAAATCTGAATTGATAATCCATTTTCCGGAAGTTGAAGTTGATATTTATTCTGAAATGAAAAACGGGGAATACCATGTTTTTTTAGGTATTGATATCGGTTCAACAAGCACCAAAGCAATTCTGATAGACGGAAATAAAACCGTTCTGGCAGGTTTTTATACCCGTACTTCGGGTCAACCGGTAAATGCAGTCCGCGTTATCTTTGAATCCATTCAGGATATAATTTCACGTAAAAACAGCAAAATAAACATTTTGGGGGTTGGTACTACCGGCTCTGGACGAAAATTTATCGGTAAAATAATTGGCGCCGATATTATTCCGGATGAAATTACAGCGCATGCTCGTGCGGCAATTGAGTTGGATCCGGAGGTAGATACCATTATTGAGATTGGCGGACAGGATTCAAAATTTACAACACTGCGTAACGGGAGCGTAACTTTTTCGGTAATGAACAACGTATGTGCTGCCGGAACCGGCAGTTTTATTGAAGAGCAGGCAAAAAAACTGGGGGTAAGCCTGGATGAATATTCGGATAAAGCAATGAATACAATTGCACCGATGTCGAGCAGCAGGTGCACCGTTTTCATGGAGCGGGATTTAAATCATTATCTCAATTCCAACTACACCACGAATGAAATTCTGGCATCAGTTTTACATTCGGTACGTGAGAATTACCTTTTAAAAGTTGCCGTTGAAAAATACATCGGGAATAAAATTTTCTTTCAGGGAGCTACAGCTAAAAATAAAGCATTGGTTGCTGCATTTGAGCAAAAACTGATGAAACCGGTTTTGGTTTCGAAATATTGTCATTTGACAGGCGCATTGGGGGTTGCACTGGAGTTGTTTGATAAACAGATAAATCAGACTAAATTCAGGGGAATAAAACTCTACAGGAACGAAATTCCGGTACGTACGGAAATTTGTGAGTTATGTACCAACCATTGTAAGTATAAAATTGCAGAACTGGATGGTGAAAAAGAAGCTTATGGATTTTTGTGCGGAAGGGATTATAACTCCAACAAATTCGTCGATAGCAATACTTCCGGATTTAACCTGGTAAAAGAATACAATAAACAGTTTCGGTTTAAAGCAACCCATAAAGAAAAATCGAAAACAATAATCGGAATTCCGGCTGGTTTATATCTTTTTGAAGACCTGTTGCTGTGGCAACGTTTTTTTGATTTGCTGCACATAAAAACGGTGACAAGCGCCAACTGCCGGAATGTTGTAAAGATGGGGAGACGGATTTCAGGAGCTGAATTTTGCTCTCCAATGAATGCAATTCAGGGACATGTAAAATATCTTCTTGACAAAAGCGATTTTATATTCTTACCGACCTATCTTGAAGAACGGCAAAAATCGAAAAAACTACGACGGCAGTATTGCTACTACAGCCAGTTTGCGCCACCTGTTGTTGCTTCGATTGATGAAATTGCCAAACAAAATAAAATTATAAATCCATTGCTTTTCTCGCTTCAAAATGAATTGAAGTTAAAAAATGAGCTGTTTAATTCGCTTAAAAAGGCTGGATTAACAGGCTTCACCCTCGTTGACGTGTCGAATGCGTTTAACAAGGCCAAACGTGAAAGGCAGGAAAGATTAAACGAATGGAAAGATAAATTTCAAAAAATATCGGCAACTGATAACGATCTGAAAGTTGTTTTACTCGGAAGGCCTTACACGGTTCTGACAACTTTAATGAATAACAACATTCCGGAGATATTTGCCCAAAAAGGAGTGAAGACTTTTTTCCAGAATATGTTGGAAGCAGATGAAAATGAAATCGATAATCTGCGTGAAATTTTAAGTTCCACCAAATGGAAATTTGCCGCCGCCATACTCATTGCGGCAGACTATGTTGCCCGAACGAAAGATTTGTTCCCGGTACTTATTTCTTCTTTTAAATGTTCTCCCGATTCATTTGTTATTGAATACTTCAAGCAAATAATGGATTTTTACGGGAAACCGTATCTAATATTGCAACTGGATGAATACGATTCGAATGTAGGCTATGAAACACGCATTGAAGCAGCGCTTCGTTCATTTCAAAATTATTTTCATAAAAATGAAAAAGCACGCCAAAACGGAGGCGTTAATCCGCCGAATAATTTAATTACCCATGCTGCTGAACTAAAAGGGAAAACCCTGCTGTTGCCGTCTTTGGGAGAATATGCTTCGAAACTGCTTGAAGCCAATTTACGCCGGATTGGTATTGAAGCCCACACTCTTTTTGATACGGAAGAATCGATAAAAAAGAGCCTGAATTCAAATTCAGGTCAATGTCTGCCTTTAAATATGATATTGCAAAACGCATTTGATTACATTAAGAAGTACAAACTCGACCCGGGCAACACCGTATTGTGGATGATTGAATCTCCGGTTTCGTGCAACCTCGGAATGTTTATCAACTATATGTCTAAAGTGCTGAAAGAGCAGAAGGAAGAGTTCCAAAATTTGAGAATGTACAGCGGACAAATCACTTTTGCTGATATTTCCATAAATACTTCTGTTAATTCCTACCTGGCATTTTTGTTTGGCGGATTTCTTCGCAAAATAGAATGTAAACTCAGGCCTTATGAAATACAGGACGGGCAAACCGATACGATGATAAAAAAGTCGATGGAAATTCTCTATCAGGTTTTTTTGGATGGGACCTCAAAAGAAGAGGCGCTAAAACAGGTAATAGAATGGTGTAAAATGATTGAGGTAAAAAATGAACAACGGCCCAAAGTGGCAATTTTTGGAGACTTGTATGTTCGCGACAACGATATGTTTAATCAGCAGTTGATTAAATTTATCGAAAAAAATGGCGGCGAGGCAATTACAACACCATACAGCGAGTATGTGAAAATTATAGCTTATGCTACAAACAACCGTTTAATAAAACAGGGTTTCTTTATGAGGGCATCGTTGCAACATTTCCTCCTGTCGCTTGCAACGCAACTCGAAGAGAAATACCTGAAACTTTTTAATGAAATTTTGCACGAACCTATATCCAAACCGCTGAAAACGTATAATGAAAAACTGAAAAAATTTAACCTCAATACTTCCTATAACGGAGAATCATTTGAAAATGCATTAAAAATAATTCATTTAATGGAGCATTACCCCGACATTTCTTTATTTGTACAAACAAACCCATCGTATTGTTGCCCGTCGCTCGTAACCGAAGCAATGAAATCGAAAATGGAAAAAATAACAGGAATTCCGATTGTGACCATCGAATACGATGGAACAAGTTCCTTAAAAAATGAAGATATCATTCCTTTTTTAACCTATGCGGGCACCTGAAATAAATCATCTGTTTCCATCTTGCGATAAAAAGTCAATTCTGAACCAAATTATGTTTTTGTACAAAATCGGGATCTATTTCAATCCCCAAACCGGGTCCTGTGGGGACTTTTATTTTCCCATTTACAATTTCCAGGGATGATGTTGAACATTCAAAAGGTACGTGAGTTTTCAATCCATGGGTTTCGTGGTGAGGACCAGCATTGGGAATTGCAGAAACAAAGTGAATATCATAAAGATATCCCAGATCTCCACCTGACATGTGTGGAACGCAGGTTTTGCCAAATGCTGCAGCCATGCGGGCTACCTTCATTGAACGGATGTATCCTCCAAAATAAAAATTATCAGGTTGAACGATTTCGAGGCCATCATTTGCAATCAGCCACCGGAAATTATAAAAGCTTTGGTCTTGTTCGCCGTTTGCAATTGGAATTGTAAGCGCATCGGCAACTTGTTTGATATCTTCAAAATGCCAGTATAACACAGGTTCTTCAAAATAATTGTAGTTATATTCTTCCAGTATCCTGCCAATTTTTATCGCGCCATTCACATCAAAATAACCATTTGAATCGGCATATAGATTAAAATCATTGCCGTAATGTTCACGTACAAGCGGAATTAATTTTTCAGATTTCCCGGGAAGACCGGCATAGTGTATGTCGGTGGTTCCTGCATGCAAATATCCAACTTTAATTTTAAGGGCATTGGTATCGTATTGGGCAACCGTTTCTTTAATCCGTTCAAAATGTTCTTCAAGTGGTAAATGCCGGAACTCAGTTGCGATATAGACACCGACTTCAGGATTGTGAATTTCTCCGATTAATTGTCCCATTGGCTTTTCAGCAATTTTTCCCAGCATATCCAAAATGGCAAATTCAATGGTTGCCAAAGGTATGCCAAGAGCTCTTCCGTTATACCTGAAGTTGAAATTGTAGTAATATACTTTTTCTATTATTAGGTCCAGCTCAACTGCATTCTGGCCAATAAAAAAAGGCTGCAGATTATTAACGAATATGGGCCAGAGAGTCCGGAGTTCGCCATGGCCTGCAGAAATCCCTTCCGCCCCGTCAGTTGAACGGACTCGGCACAAAAAACTATTTCCGTTCCGCAGCAATTCCAGTGTTTCAATGATCACAGGCGAGGGAAACAATTCCTTTTTCAAAACCGGCTGCTGAAGAATCTCATCCAGCTTTTTGTATTTTTCCGCCAAAGCTTCAGAAACGGGTTTTGAAGAAGCAGCTTTTGAACTGAAAGGCGCCGCAGCTGCAAGACCGCCCGCAACGGCAGCAGATATGAATTTACGTCGATTGGTTTGCATATATTTTAGTTTTTAATATACGAGGTTTAAAATTTAAACAACATATTGATTTTTCTTTAAATTTCACAACACATCAATTCCAATGATCTCGTGATCAACAATTTGAGGAACCTGTAAAACAAGGTTTTTCCCTTCCATCCGGTATTCCGGTTTTTCCCCGTTTATCAGCAAATGCACATCTTTAATTTTTATTCCGCCTGGAATTCTGATTTTAACATCAGCATTAACCGGAATAAATTCTTTAAACGGCCCTTTCATCATCGCCGGATTCGTCAGGTTTACCAGATGAACTGTCATTGAATTTTCCTGTTTCCAAACTGTAACATCCATAACTCCCGGCCCGCTTACTTCAACTATTGGCTCTTCATTCAATGCCCAGCGAATTGTATTTTGAAGCAATTTCAAATGATCGGTACTCATTACCTGCCAGTAAGAACGGTCTATATCTCCCGGAAAATAAGCGACCCGTCCGTTGCCCAAATCGTTGAGATACAATCCGCGAACATCAGTTTCCGGCTCCCGGGGGTAAACATGTTCCATTGGCAAATCGGGGTACGACGGGATTAAAGTTACCGGACTGGCCATTTCTTTTTCCGGTTTAACATGAACCATATAAATGGTATTAATTATCCGAAAAGCATCTTCCAAACCATTTAAAACCGGGTGAAACTGTTTGGTTTCCATATTTTCCTCTAATCGCAAATAACTGTTTTGAATTGGGCCTTCCACTTTTTGCTGAAAAGAAACCCCAAACAAATCTGCAAGCCCGAAATCATGGCGTTGTTTTCCGTTTTCATCGTATAATGAAGTTTCGAAAGTGCCCAGCAAGCTTCCGCCTTTTTGCACAAATTTCCGGATTTGGTTGCATTGATCATCTGAAAGAGCTGCACTGTTTGGCAGAATCAGTAATTTGAATGGATTCAGATGTTCCTCATCAAGCAACCGGTCGTTAACCATTTCGAACGGAATGCGCGCTTCTATCAAGGCCTGGTACATTCCCAATTCGTGGTCACCGTTTCGCTGTTGCCATTTTTCATTTCCGTAATTTCGGTTTTGTTCGGAGAATACCATCCCAACGCTGGCCAGTGGCGCAACATTTCTCAAATAACGTTCATTTTTGTAATGTTGCTGATAGATTTTTTCTACCACGTTCAACCAGCGTTTGTCATAAATTACACCCGAGAATTTTGTGAACCACGGACGCATTCCATTGGCAGTTCCTTCAGCCACCCAAATCCTGATTTCTTCTTCATTTTGAACCGAATCTTTCCAGCGGTATTTTTCCTCAACACCCACACTGAAAATTCCTCCAAGCGGTTTCATACCAATAGATGCGCGCAATTCTTTGGCTCCTTTTCCGTTCGACCACGGCATGGTATAACCGTTCCTTGCCTGATGGTCGGTAAAGACAATATCAGAAAGTTGCCCGGTGATTACTTTATCGGGAAATCCGTTGGGAATAAAACGGGAAGCCGGTTTTTCCTTACGGATAATGCTATCCCAAAGTAACCAGAGTTCCTTTAGTCGTGCGGTGTTCCATTCATCATATTTCTGCCGGATTTTAATTGAAGAATTGTCACGGGGCAATTCCATTCCCGAAAAATCCTTGAAATTTTTCTGACAATGCTCGCAGTAACAAATCCCGCTGCCCGCCCAGCGGTTTGAAAAAATACCGTCGGGTTCGTAGCGTTCCATTATTTCCTTGTGAACCTGGGTCATAAACTCAAAATTGTATGGGCCCAACGCACAGGTCACCCACAATTCAGGGTTGGCCCAGTGGCGCCTTTTTTTTCCATCTGCAGTAACTGCAATCCAGTCGGGATGAGAATCGTACACATTTTGCCAGGTGGCATGCGGATCGGTTCGTGCAATAATCGACATATTCATTTTTCGGGAACCGTTTACCAGATAGCCGAACGGGTCGGAGTTGCCCAACCACGCACTTCGGTGGTGAAACGGTACATCAGTTGGATAATAGGCAACTACTCCTCCGGCACTCAGCGTTGTTCCGTCGGCATGTATCTTTTTAAAGTAACTAAGCCAAAAATCAGGATCGAAATTGCCGGGATCGTTTTCCACCAGCGTTAGTTGAGCCCAGCGCATCGGGCGATTGAACCAGGTTTCTGCGGGCGGAATTCCAATTCCTGCAAACAATGAAGGATTGGCTATTGAATAAACTCCGGCAACTGCGGCTCCGGATTTAATAAACTTTCTCCTGTCCATAAAATGTGGTTTAATTGGATTCAAAAGGTAGGAATTTTTTATTTCGATAAGAAGCGAAAAGCCGGGAGATAAGTTAAGCTGAAAAATTACATCAAATGAATGATCCCATGAAAGAACGAACCGAAACGATCCTGGCAGGACTTGAACTCAATTTAAAGGCTTTAAAAAAATCGACTTCTCCCTTTAAAACCTTTATATTCATTCATTTTTGAATAATGTCAGGTAATCGCTAAAAACATAGAGCTTATTTCGCTGTGTTCCGGTAATCTCTTTCAAAATTCCCAATTAAATTTAGCCTTAGTTCTACTTTGACACATTTATCCAAAATCGAAAAATCCATGCGTTTTACCCTAAACCCCAAGGGGAACCGCATACCTGCCCGACTGCAGGCGGGGATTTTTCTGATTTCTCCCCTTGTTGGCTGGGGTGAAAAATCAGAAAAATCGCTTTCTCATTTAATCTGTAGAAAGTCTCTTTTTTTTCATTATAAAACAATTACCCCTTCAATTTTATCCGCCTTTTCTGTTATCTCAATTATTTGATCAGCGGACTCCATCAGTGCAATACATGTAACCGATACATGTTTTAAATTAGAGGTATGTTTAAATGTCATTATCCCGGTTTCCGGAAGCAAGGCCTTTATTTTATCCACCTTACCATCCTGGTTTGGCGAAATGAATTTGAACATATATTTAAGTGGCCAATTCCCATTTTCCATTAACCGGTAGCGCAGGTTTCTGAATTTATCTGTATTCATAATCTTCACATTTTTTATTAATCATTACAAGCCACGGTATCAAATCGTTCATTTTATCCGTGCAAAAATAAGGAAACACAAAATCTTACAGAGTTACTTTTATCTGGCTCCCCTGATTGCTATGCTTTTTTGTTGGTATCTTAGCTTAATGAAAATAATTTTAATCATATGAAAAGCAATATTATTCCAATTTCCATCTTGTTTGTTGTGGCTGTAATATTTTTACCTGACACAACCAAAGCTCAGCTGAGCCTGGATATTGAAAGCGGCGCGGTAATCGCAGGTTATAACAATGTCAGGATTCCGGGCGATGAAGGAACCTTATTCTCACTCACCGATGATCTGAATGCCGGGCCGGATGTTTTTCTTCGGCTACGGGCAGGCTATACGATAAAATCGAGGCATACTATTTCTGTTTTGTATGCTCCGCTTACGGTTGAGTCAGATGGTTCATTAACTGATCCGGTTAATTTTGAAGGGGTTACTTTTCCTGCCAATACGTCACTTGATGCTTCTTATACCTTTAACTCCTACCGTATTACTTACCGGTATGATTTTGTGAAAAAACCAAAATTTGAGTTTGGACTTGGCTTTACAGCAAAAATCAGAGATGCTGAAATTGCCCTTAAAAGTGAGGATTTATCAGCAAAAAAGACCAATGTGGGATTTGTACCCATTATCAATTTCAGGTTAAACTGGATGATGGGTGAGAAATACAGTCTTCTTCTCGAGGGCGATGCATTGGCTGCCCCGCAGGGAAGAGCAGAAGACGTTTTGCTTGCTTTAACCTATAAACTATCCGACAACATTGCTTTAAAAACAGGTTACAGAATACTCGAAGGAGGGGCTGATAATGATGAAGTGTATAACTTCTCGTTGTTTAATTATGCGGTAGTGGGTTTAATCCTGTCTTTATAAGCATCGTTTTTTCAAGGGCACGGAATGCTTCTCTCATTAATGGTGCGGTTGATAGCAAGCCACAAGCTACAAGTCACAAGCTTGAAGCTATTTCAATTCCACGATGGTGCGGTTGATAGGCTGCAAGCCTCAAGCCTCAAGCTTCAAGCCCGTCGCATTTCAATTCCACGATGGTACGATTGATAGGCTGCAAGCCTCAAGCCTCAAGCTTCAAGCCCGTCGCATTTCAATTCCACGATGGTATGATTGATAGCTTGAAGTTGTTCAACTGAACGACGACCTGACTGAATTTCAATTCCGATGGTACGATTGATAGTATTTATGACCATCCATATCCATTATCTTTACCCAATTTCAATTCCACGATGGTACGATTGATAGCAGTAGTTGATGGAGTAAGCTCCGGGTTTAACGCTAATTTCAATTCCACGATGGTACGATTGATAGCGCATAAGTGATATGACAAGTCGTCCCGATGATTAACCATTTCAATTCCACGATGGTACGATTGATAGAATCACTGCTCTCCCCACCACTTTTAATAATGCATATTTCAATTCCACGATGGTACGATTGATAGTGATTTTTCTCACATAACAACACCCCAAACAGTTGCATATTTCAATTCCACGATGGTACGATTGATAGAATACATCTGCATACATCTTTAACCAAATAAATCTAATTTCAATTCCACGATGGTACGATTGATAGAGAATGACGGTTTAAGTTTCCGTGATTTTTGCGATATTTCAATTCCACGATGGTACGATTGATAGAAGCGTTGCCACCGGCACCCCTACAACATTATGCGGATTTCAATTCCACGATGGTACGATTGATAGAAAATAAACAAAATGAACAACTCAGTTACTTACGAAATTTCAATTCCACGATGGTACGATTGATAGTGAGCAGAGTTGCGGACGATGTTATCCTCATTGAATTTCAATTCCACGATGGTACGATTGATAGCCAGGCACACCGCAAACCATTGAAGGGTTTAACAGGATTTCAATTCCACGATGGTACGATTGATAGTTAATGCGGATTTAATGTCGAGGCAACATTGAGCAATTTCAATTCCACGATGGTACGATTGATAGATATTCTTGATGAACATTATTGCGAATCAATTACAAAATTTCAATTCCACGATGGTACGATTGATAGTGCTACAAAATATAAAATAGCATGGAACAATTGAAATTTCAATTCCACGATGGTACGATTGATAGTCTGTGTTTAAAGGCAACAGGCTCCAGTCATTGGCATTTCAATTCCACGATGGTACGATTGATAGTTTGAGCTTGCAACTGTTGACCTGATGCTTTGCAATTTCAATTCCACGATGGTACGATTGATAGGCCGAAATTGCTGCAAATACCAGGTACAATAAACACCATTTCAATTCCACGATGGTACGATTGATAGTCACTGGCATCTGTCACAAACTGCATCGCCTGCACGATTTCAATTCCACGATGGTACGATTGATAGAAGACAAATGATCTTGTAGCCCTGGAATTTGGATCACATTTCAATTCCACGATGGTACGATTGATAGGTGACAATCAAAGAAGTATCATCCCAAAAAGGCATTCCATTTCAATTCCACGATGGTACGATTGATAGAAAATACCGGGTGAAGCTTCCAACTATTTCAGGGTATTTCAATTCCACGATGGTACGATTGATAGACGTGAACAGCTTTACATCGACCTCTTGAACTCGACAATTTCAATTCCACGATGGTACGATTGATAGCATTTACTCGCACACCATTATCGATAAATTCTACATATTTCAATTCCACGATGGTACGATTGATAGCGGTAAATCTGCCAGATCGCAATCGTAAATGTAATCATTTCAATTCCACGATGGTACGATTGATAGCATTCACGCCGACATACTCGATACAACCAACGTGCATTTCAATTCCACGATGGTACGATTGATAGATTCAGGCCCAACAATTACCAGAACGCGCAACAATTTATTTCAATTCCACGATGGTACGATTGATAGATTTACCGATCCCGGCGATGTGGTAATAGACCCCGATTTCAATTCCACGATGGTACGATTGATAGTTTTGCTCATTCGAACAACAGTTTCCACTAATCGAACATTTCAATTCCTTGATGGTACGATTGATAGAAACCCACAGGTACACGCGGCAATCATTAACGATAATTTCAATTCCACGATGGTACGATTGATAGTCCGGCGGCTTTTTCTTCCAGCAACTTTTCCAGTTATTTCAATTCCACGATGGTACGATTGATAGCGCAAAAACCGAAACCGCCTACCTGATTACCATCACATTTCAATTCCACGATGGTACGATTGATAGTCCACTCTTATTTGGTCGGTTGCCCCGTTTTGAGCGATTTCAATTCCACGATGGTACGATTGATAGACAACAACAGGAAATTCAAAACTCGCGACAATGAAATATTTCAATTCCACGATGGTACGATTGATAGAATGCACATTCTATTCTTATGCCGTCGTACAACTAAATTTCAATTCCACGATGGTACGATTGATAGTACAAACCGCCTCAAAAATACCCTTCACGTTTACCACATTTCAATTCCACGATGGTACGATTGATAGATAGCACACGCACCATGTACTTATTTATCTGTTTCATTTCAATTCCACGATGGTACGATTGATAGAGAACGCATCGAACAACTCGAAAGCGAGTTACTGAAATTTCAATTCCACGATGGTACGATTGATAGTGGAATATGTACCATGTTATAAACTGCCGCTTATTCCATTTCAATTCCACGATGGTACGATTGATAGACTTACCGAATATGTTGAAGGTCGTTTAGTTTCTGATTTCAATTCCACGATGGTACGATTGATAGTCATTTCGAAGGTGTTCCAGAAACTTGATGCCATATTTCAATTCCACGATGGTACGATTGATAGTGTCTGACACCTGTACAGGTATCTGTTTTTGCATAACATTTCAATTCCACGATGGTACGATTGATAGTTATAAAATCCTGCCATGTTATGGAGCCGGATCCGCATTTCAATTCCACGATGGTACGATTGATAGCCCGGAAACAATCAGTTATCGGTATGGTTATTTCATTTCAATTCCACGATGGTACGATTGATAGGGGTGAAAGAAATTTCTGTAACGGCCGGTTACTATATTTCAATTCCACGATGGTACGATTGATAGAAATTGTCAGGCTGTTCTGGTCGCCGGTGGTTCTGCATTTCAATTCCACGATGGTACGATTGATAGCGAGGACAAAACCGGACAAAAAAGTTGCGGTTGGTCATTTCAATTCCACGATGGTACGATTGATAGGCATTTGTAAATAGCTGTTGCAATAGGTTTTTTCTATTTCAATTCCACGATGGTACGATTGATAGTTAAAAAGTACGCAGAACATTTATGCGTCAGCCAAAATTTCAATTCCACGATGGTACGATTGATAGCCGTTATTGCTGGTCACACATGGAAGTTCTATTCAGATTTCAATTCCACGATGGTACGATTGATAGCCGTTTTGCTGGCCACACATGGAAGTTCTATTCAGATTTCAATTCCACGATGGTACGATTGATAGGTCGCTATTCGTAACAATAACTCTTTCTGCTGATATTTCAATTCCACGATGGTACGATTGATAGTCGCCGATATACCAGTTCCCGTTTGCGCCAACGTTATTTCAATTCCACGATGGTACGATTGATAGGAATCTGCTGCCTCTGCTTTTCCTATTTATGTAGTATTTCAATTCCACGATGGTACGATTGATAGTTCCTGTTCGCTTTTCTTTGCAAGGTCGTTTATTACATTTCAATTCCACGATGGTACGATTGATAGATTCAATCAGTACCCCGTAAACCGTTGGGGCTTGGTTATTTCAATTCCACGATGGTACGATTGATAGATATTACTTTGAATTTGACATGATTAACTTAAACATTTCAATTCCACGATGGTACGATTGATAGCAGAACCGTGAAACGGCAAGCCCGGAAGCAAAGACATTTCAATTCCACGATGGTACGATTGATAGTTCCTGCGCTTGTATTTGACAAATGCAACAAATTCCATTTCAATTCCACGATGGTACGATTGATAGAAAAAGAGGTATCGTCAGGATCTGTACCGCTCCATTATTTCAATTCCACGATGGTACGATTGATAGAATCAGCCGTTAGATAAAAACGGCGAGCCATAACATATTTCAATTCCACGATGGTACGATTGATAGACGGTACAGGAATAATACAGTAATTATTTACCTCACATTTCAATTCCACGATGGTACGATTGATAGAGAATCCACCAGCACCAATCAAGATTGAGGTTTTTTATTTCAATTCCACGATGGTACGATTGATAGTTTGGCCGCTGCCGCCGATTTAGTCAGCAAAACCCTATTTCAATTCCACGATGGTACGATTGATAGTATTGGAAAGCTTATCGAAACAACGATCCAATTAAATTTCAATTCCACGATGGTACGATTGATAGTAATGACTGGCAAGGGCGGAATGCTAACAAAACTTCAATTTCAATTCCACGATGGTACGATTGATAGTCATCGGCATTGCATGAATCGTTATCAACTGCATAACCAATTTCAATTCCACGATGGTACGATTGATAGTGGCAAACGTTCATTCATCCAGTTTGCACGTTCATATTTCAATTCCACGATGGTACGATTGATAGTACTAGCTGAAACGGCATGGAATCATTGAACGTACATATTTCAATTCCACGATGGTACGATTGATAGTATAACCACATAGATAAGCCAAATAACCCATATCTATATTTCAATTCCACGATGGTACGATTGATAGGATACAATCAAACGGTTATTGTACACGTTTGATGCTGTATTTCAATTCCACGATGGTACGATTGATAGTCCACATCACAGATCCGTAAACGTTCACGTTTACCTATTTCAATTCCACGATGGTACGATTGATAGTATCCGAAAATACCTTGCAGCAATTTCTTTGTAATTTATTTCAATTCCACGATGGTACGATTGATAGTACTGTTGATTACATTGTTGAATTAGTCAATGATATTTCAATTCCACGATGGTACGATTGATAGTCATAGGCAGTCGCACATCACCATGAACCGAATACCATTTCAATTCCACGATGGTACGATTGATAGTTTCGAAGCATGAATTAATCACGTAATGATTTATCAATTTCAATTCCACGATGGTACGATTGATAGTATATCAGGCGTTCAATCTGCATTACATCTTACTTATATTTCAATTCCACGATGGTACGATTGATAGGGTAATTTATTCATGTAGAAAATGTAAACAAATTATTTCAATTCCACGATGGTACGATTGATAGCTATTGGCGTGGAGGCATTGAAAGTGAATACTTCATTTCAATTCCACGATGGTACGATTGATAGCTGGTTCGCCTGACGCTGAAAAAGGCGGAACATAATTTCAATTCCACGATGGTACGATTGATAGGATGATCGACCTGGTGGAACAAGCGGAGTTGAAGTATTTCAATTCCACGATGGTACGATTGATAGAAATTGTTAGGCTGTTCTGGTCGCCGGTGGTTCTTCATTTCAATTCCACGATGGTACGATTGATAGCCCGCCGAGGGTTTGCCGAATTTGAACTAAACTTTACATTTCAATTCCACGATGGTACGATTGATAGACCCGGACAGAATCAACATATACAATGAAGTGCACATTTCAATTCCACGATGGTACGATTGATAGAGCCGATGGCGCAGTTGGCTCATACACCGGCAACGAATTTCAATTCCACGATGGTACGATTGATAGAACTTGTAGGTTTGTTGGTAGCTACTGAAAGGATAAATTTCAATTCCACGATGGTACGATTGATAGTAAAAATCAAAGCAGGGTTTGTAACGAATATGCGTTATTTCAATTCCACGATGGTACGATTGATAGAGTGGAAGTAATTCATGGGCTCCGGGCGTATATGGCATTTCAATTCCACGATGGTACGATTGATAGAGTTGTAATTTTATCAATGTAGGTGTCTCTGTATAAGATTTCAATTCCACGATGGTACGATTGATAGAAAGGTCAGCTTATAATGCCGCAGATTTTAGAATCAAATTTCAATTCCACGATGGTACGATTGATAGACTGTTGCAGTTGCATCCCCGTCTGCTGATTCCCATTTCAATTCCACGATGGTACGATTGATAGTTTCATTGTTTCAGTCCTGACTTCCCGGTTAAATCCCATTTCAATTCCACGATGGTACGATTGATAGTTTGACGGGATATTAAACAGAACGAAGATTATAACAGATTTCAATTCCACGATGGTACGATTGATAGACTCAGGCTACCGAAACTCAGGCGACCTAAACTCATTTCAATTCCACGATGGTACGATTGATAGTGCCAACCCTGCATCTGTGATTGCACTAAACTCATTCATTTCAATTCCACGATGGTACGATTGATAGTCCAGCAGCATTCAGTTCTTGCACCAACGTTATGATTTCAATTCCACGATGGTACGATTGATAGTTGCCATTGTTTAAAGTCTTTAATTACATATATCGTATTTCAATTCCACGATGGTACGATTGATAGATTGTAACCATGGTTAAAGCCGCTGAAAGTTTCTGGCATTTCAATTCCACGATGGTACGATTGATAGTATGTAATTATAATTTCCTGTGTATTCGTATTCCATTTCAATTCCACGATGGTACGATTGATAGAAAATCGGTGGCGTGAATTAGTTTTACTATTTATCATATTTCAATTCCACGATGGTACGATTGATAGTAAAACAATCTTTTGTAATGCAGGCGTATTTACAAAATTTCAATTCCACGATGGTACGATTGATAGTCTGTACAGGCACCGAATCAATCATCATACCACCATTTCAATTCCACGATGGTACGATTGATAGTTCCTAACCCTATTCCGCCATAACTTCCAATCATCGATTTCAATTCCACGATGGTACGATTGATAGCAGGGTCCGGTCGGTCAGCACATCATATTTGCCACATTTCAATTCCACGATGGTACGATTGATAGGACCGGCATAACATGTATACCGGTCCCATTTAAAATTTCAATTCCACGATGGTACGATTGATAGATTATTACAACAGCTTAACCAGACCTGCATATAAATTTCAATTCCACGATGGTACGATTGATAGCTTAAAAAGTTTATGATTGTGGTGTATTCGGATGATTTCAATTCCACGATGGTACGATTGATAGTGTCCGGCATTTTTTCGTAGTCGTAAACATCTTATTTCAATTCCACGATGGTACGATTGATAGTTAAACTGCGGCGATTTAAATTTGCGGCTCTGTACATATTTCAATTCCACGATGGTACGATTGATAGTTTAGCTATGTTGGCACCAAACCTACCAACTATATTTTATTTCAATTCCACGATGGTACGATTGATAGTACAGAGAAGTAGCAAACACATTAGTTGTTACACAAATTTCAATTCCACGATGGTACGATTGATAGTAAATGAACTGCCGTTCCTGTTTGTATTTTCTTTTATTTCAATTCCACGATGGTACGATTGATAGTAAAACAACTTGCGAGAAGAGAAGGGTTTTTTTAATTTCAATTCCACGATGGTACGATTGATAGACTGATGTGGTACTGATAGTTGACCTCAAACTTTAAATTTCAATTCCACGATGGTACGATTGATAGTGTTTTACCGGGCTACAATGCCCGGATTGACAGCCATTTCAATTCCACGATGGTACGATTGATAGGATCTGCCATGCTTTTCGCTGCCAGATTTTAGCAAATTTCAATTCCACGATGGTACGATTGATAGAATAGGTTGCGTCATAAAACGTTTCGTTTTCATATTTCAATTCCACGATGGTACGATTGATAGAACGGTTGCACAATTAAATAAAGAAAAGCAGTTCATTTCAATTCCACGATGGTACGATTGATAGTATCTCATTCATCTCATTTATTGCCGCCGTAACTCATTTCAATTCCACGATGGTACGATTGATAGTTGGTTGTAGGTTTGTTCTTTGTCATGCTGACTTTATTTCAATTCCACGATGGTACGATTGATAGTCTTGTTCCTGCTTTAATCATTTCAGTTTACTTGTAATTTCAATTCCACGATGGTACGATTGATAGGCTATTTTCATTGCCTCATCAGTTACGAATTCGACATTTCAATTCCACGATGGTACGATTGATAGCTTCAGTCCGAGCAGCTTGAGCGGCTATTGCAGGATATTTCAATTCCACGATGGTACGATTGATAGTGCCATTGCAGCATCGTGAAAGCCTGGAGGTATTACATTTCAATTCCACGATGGTACGATTGATAGTACCTTGTTTATCAGCAGGTGCTAATTACCTGGCATATTTCAATTCCACGATGGTACGATTGATAGTTTATAAGTTGTTGTAAATGTTGATTAAATTACAATATTTCAATTCCACGATGGTACGATTGATAGCTATGCTATGTTATCGTATGCCATCACTTTTCCGATGTATTTCAATTCCACGATGGTACGATTGATAGTACTGTATCTGTGTTCACATGAAACATTTTTAATCCTCATTTCAATTCCACGATGGTACGATTGATAGATTAGATGTCTGATACATTATTGTCCGTCCTATTTTATTTCAATTCCACGATGGTACGATTGATAGAATGTAACGAATTACAACATCGTGTTTTCACAATTAATTTCAATTCCACGATGGTACGATTGATAGCAGAATCCCGCACTAAGAAGGATTACTGCGTAATTCATTTCAATTCCACGATGGTACGATTGATAGGAAGAGCTTGAATAGTCGCAACCGGATTTATTTCATTTCAATTCCACGATGGTACGATTGATAGTGTACAGTCCGCATTCTGGTTCCTTCAGCTTCTTATATTTCAATTCCACGATGGTACGATTGATAGAATTGTATAGTCATCAGCTAATGCAGTCAATTGCTAATTTCAATTCCACGATGGTACGATTGATAGTTTGAATGCTCGTGATTTACAAAATGTTGTTTCCAATATTTCAATTCCACGATGGTACGATTGATAGCAGTGTTCACGAATTGATACACCATGTCGTCAATTAAATTTCAATTCCACGATGGTACGATTGATAGCTGTCTGGCAATCTTTTCATAGCTTCTTCAATTAATATTTCAATTCCACGATGGTACGATTGATAGATAATCCGACGCTTTCAGTCGAAACAGTACCTGCATATTTCAATTCCACGATGGTACGATTGATAGCATCCGGACGTAGTATGTGTAAGGTTCCGTAATTAATTTCAATTCCACGATGGTACGATTGATAGTGCATACCGCGTTTTTAAGCATATCGCTGTACAGTATATTTCAATTCCACGATGGTACGATTGATAGTGTCGATGCCGTTAACAGTCTACTGGCAGTTATACACATTTCAATTCCACGATGGTACGATTGATAGGCGCTTTAGGTTATGGCTAGCATGCAATCTACCAGTGATTTCAATTCCACGATGGTACGATTGATAGTAGATATCCGTGCAGTTTATATGACAATCTAATCTATATTTCAATTCCACGATGGTACGATTGATAGCGTTTACCAGTTCTCGGATGTCATACAGCTCTTCTATTTCAATTCCACGATGGTACGATTGATAGCATCTGCAGCTGATCAGTATGATAAGCTGCAATAACATAATTTCAATTCCACGATGGTACGATTGATAGTCAACTGTGAATTATGCCATGATACTGATTTAACTATATTTCAATTCCACGATGGTACGATTGATAGAATGCTACCAGTAGCAATTCATTAATAGAATAATCACATTTCAATTCCACGATGGTACGATTGATAGAATACTACCAGGATCAACATTCAATAGACCAGTATCACATTTCAATTCCACGATGGTACGATTGATAGGTCAGCTATCATGATCGTTCAGATGCTCATGTTTCATATTTCAATTCCACGATGGTACGATTGATAGATAACGTCGAATTTCGGATTACATGGCATGTTACTGATATTTCAATTCCACGATGGTACGATTGATAGTTTACAATGTTACTGGATATCGACGTCAGTACTTAATATTTCAATTCCACGATGGTACGATTGATAGCGCTTCGAAGCAGTTGAATAATTGCTTGATATTATATTTCAATTCCACGATGGTACGATTGATAGATGACTCGTTCGCAATGCTGATCAGCATGCTTAATCGTATTTCAATTCCACGATGGTACGATTGATAGCAGCATGCAAGGCTGATTGACACACTGATATGCTTATTTCAATTCCACGATGGTACGATTGATAGAGCAATATCTGTCATTTGTATCGATTGCATATAATCATATTTCAATTCCACGATGGTACGATTGATAGTACTCTGAACATGCTCATTACTAGCTCGGTTATTGCATATTTCAATTCCACGATGGTACGATTGATAGTGCTATGCCTGCAGCAACGGTATCGAATGTTTACTGATTTCAATTCCACGATGGTACGATTGATAGTATGATATCCAGAACCATAATGGATTGAGCTAAATTAATTTCAATTCCACGATGGTACGATTGATAGCCGTTCGACGACTTAAAAAAATAAGTTAACCTTCAACAAGTTAACTTCTGCAAATATCACAATTTTGAATTAAATAATTGTCGATCTTCCAAAACGAAATTTTGCCGGGAGATCGACAATGTTATATAAATCGCTTGTTTTCAATATGTCAAAGAACGATGCCTTTTGTTTTTAGCCAGTTAATCAATTCCTCCCAACTAAAAATAAAAGGTTCGACAACCCGGTTCAAAGAAAATTATCCAGTTTTTGCTTTTCTTTTCCTACTATTTCCTTCTCCAGCCACTTCTCCTGGCGTGTCTGAAAAATAATCAGGCTGTCGTCTTCTTCATCCATTAATTCCAGTGCTTCATGCTTTAACTCCATTAACCGGACTTCCGAAATTTCGCCCTCGAAAACTGAGTTCTGAATCCAGTTCAGATAACGCCGGCACAGTTTCAGCATTTTGCCTACTCTTTTTTGCCCTACATCGTATACTGCTATTACATACATTATGGTTAGATTGATGTGAGATTGAAAATAGATTGAAAATAGATTGAAATGGAAGATTGAAAATAGATTGAAAATGGAAGATTGAAATGGAAGATTGAAAATGAAGATTGAAAATAGATTGAAATGGAAGATTGAATGAAGATTGAAAATAGATTGAAATGGAAGATTGAAAAAGAATGAATTCAATCCCCTCAATCCCCTCAATCCCCCCAATCCCTTCAATCTCCCTCAATCCCTTCAATCCCCTCAATCCCTTCAATCCCTTCAATCCCCTCAATCCCTTCAATCTCCCCAATCCCTTCAATCCCTTCAATCCCCCCAATCCCCTCAATCTGGTGAAGCCCTTTTCCGCATTGCTGACAGGATTTTTAACAGTTCAAAACTTTCTTTAGATAATGAATTTACAAAATCAGTTGTTATTATTTGCGACACAATTGTTAGATCGAGCCACATCTCTGTTTCATCGGCTTCTTCAACAGCTATCGATAATTTGGCGAAAAATTCTCTCTTCGACCTCCCCCGTAATGCCGCCCGATAATTTGCATACATTGATGAACCGGATCTTGTAATCTGATAATTAAGGATTTTTCCCCTGCTGGTTTTGGGAAACATTTCAGATAATTCCAGTATTTTCAATGCAAATATTCGCAGCCTGTCCCGAACTTGAATCTTGTAATTTAACCATTCCTCGTTGTCCATCATTTATAATATTAAAAGTTCATTTTTATATTTTGGCGAAAGAGACAAGCTTCAATCCCCCCAATCTCCCTTCAATCCCCTCAATCCCTTCAATCCCCTCAATCTGGTGAAGCCCTTTTCCGCATTGCTGACAGGATTTTTAACAGTTCAAAACTTTCTTTAGATAATGAATTTACAAAATCAGTTGTTATTATTTGCGACACAATTGTTAGATCGAGCCACATCTCTGTTTCATCGGCTTCTTCAACAGCTATCGATAATTTGGCGAAAAATTCTCTCTTCGACCTCCCCCGTAATGCCGCCCGATAATTTGCATACATTGATGAACCGGATCTTGTAATCTGATAATTAAGGATTTTTCCCCTGCTGGTTTTGGGAAACATTTCAGATAATTCCAGTATTTTCAATGCAAATATTCGCAGCCTGTCCCGAACTTGAATCTTGTAATTTAACCATTCCTCGTTGTCCATCATTTATAATATTAAAAGTTCATTTTTATATTTTGGCGAAAGACAGATCAATCTCCTCAATCCCTTCAATCCCTTCAATCCCCTCAATCCCCTCAATCCCATCCCTACCACCACATTTTAAACGGTTTGTATTCTTCTATTCCAAGCAAATGCTTTTGCAGCTTGTAACATTCCAGCTTCACCAGGTGTTTGTAGCTGACCGACCGGGAAAGAGTGCGGTGTTTTATTGTTTCGTTTAACCGATCTTCAAAAGCCTGCACAAAAGCTTTACGCCCGGCATTTTTTAAAACAACACTATTCAGTTTTTCCTCGAAATGGTTCGGTTGAATCATTTTTTTATTCAGTACTTTAAAAATCACCCGGTCAACGAGTAAGGGTTTAAAAATTTCGGCGATGTCCAGCGACAACGAAAAGCGTCGTTCGCCGGGCTCATGGAGAAAGCTAATGGTTGGGTTAAGTTGCGTTTGATGAATGGCCCGAAGGCATTGACTATAACACATCATGTTGCCGAAAGAAATTAACGCATTTACTTCATTTTTCGGTGGGCGATAACTGCGCCCACTCATGCTGAAGTCGTTTATAATGAGTTCAAATGCTTCGTAATAGTTTTTACGGATGTTTCCTTCAATACCCATCAGTTCTTCAATGGTTGCAGTGACAGCAATTTTATCCGCCAGTTTTCCGATGCTATCGATAATTGGTTCAAGGTCTTTCCCGCGACTGTTGTAATAGCGCAGGTTTTTCAGAATGTTGTATGCAGCCCCATCGAGAATTCGTTGTGCAAGTTCGATTCGTTTTTGCTTGTTTTGCTGAACCTTTACCTGCGAAATCAGCATCTTCCCCGAAATCAGCGATTCGCGTGGCATAAACGTTCCGGTGTAGTTTTCATGATAATCGAAAAAGTGCAGCGGAATCTGTTGTTGTCCCAGGAAATTGTATAATGCCGAATTTGCATCGAGATTTCCAAAACAGTACAATTCGCCTACATTTTCTACCGGAAGGTACCGCGGCTTTTGTTCATTGCCCTCTTCGTCGCAGGGAGTAAATTTCAATGTATTGTCGCGGCGTTGAAGCCGGCCCGGATTGAACAGATAGTAAGTTTTTTTCATTTTTCAGATTCATTGGCATAACAAAATTCGAAGTAGCTACAACTCTTACATTTGGGTTCATTGATTAATGGAGGACATTCTTCCAGATGTATTAAGTTCTCAATTTTCTCAATTAATTCAATAATATATGCACGATCGGGTCCACTTAAAAGCACTTCTTCTGTTTTCCTTTCTTTCGGATATTCAAGAATTCCTGTAACTCCATCAATTCCTGCCTGTTCGAATACATAAATATAGTATTTAACCTGCCAGATGTGAGACTCAACTAATTTGCTCGATTTTTTGATTTCATGAATTACTTTGTTCTTTTTATCGAAGTAATCAATTTTAACAGGGCCTATCTCCACCTCTTTGAATCGTTCAGATCGCTGCGGGTAAGATGTTTCATGTATCAGCTTTCCCTCATAAACCGTATCGCTGGTTTGTTCCATATTTATTCCGTTGGCGAAAAGCCACAACTGCCGGTGACAATTGAAATAGTAATGGATATGAGTTCCTGTGACTTGCATAAGCTATAGAATTATTGCCGGTTCATCAGTTTCAATCAATCCGAATTTATAATCATATACTTCATCTTCTTCCCAGTGGCTTAGATAATACATCCCCATGTGCTCTTCGCCATGAACATCTTCTATTATTTTTTTCATACTTTTTGAATGTGTCATCAGTGAGAAAATAAATTGGCTCATTATACCCTGAAGTTTTTTTAATTCGGTTTTAACTGCAACAAAGTCATCCCCTTGCTGACGGATTAATTGTTCGTAGAGTTTAAAAACGGCCTCTCCTGATACTTCCTCGTCTTCCTTATTTGCAATACCATATTTTTGCAAAAAATCCATTTCTTTTTCAGAAAAGTTTCGTTCTATCCGATGTGTTCCGGGAACATATACAGGAAGAGGGATTGGAACAAACACAGACGTACTCTGCTGACTTATAATTTGGAAATTTTGATCTATCTCAGGAAAATTAAGCATTTGCAAAAAATACTGAAAGTCTGAAAATCCTTTTTGATACACTCGATCATTTTGTTTGTCTATACGTGCCATTACCTGATCATATATTAAATCAAAATCTTTAGTTTGCAGAATTTCTCGCTCCATACCGGATAATTCATTTTGCATTAACTGAAATCTTTTGTCTCCTTTGTATAGTACCTCAGCATTATCACAATTGAACAAGAAAAGTTTACAGGCTGGCTTATTTACATTCCGGTTAATACGCCCGGCCAATTGTTCATCACTATCCACCAGTGATTGATCTTTAAAGCCTAAATCCATGTCAATATCCACACCCGCTTCAACCACCTGGGTGGTAATTAAAATCACTTTCTCATTTCGGTTGGTTTCGTCTTTCAGATAATGGATAATTTCTTTTCTGCGTGGCTCTAAAATGGTGCCTGATAGTACAAATATTTTATCAAAGAAACCGTTTGCTGCATCTTTTATAATGGAATAAAATTCAGTTGCTGTTTGTTTATAAATAAATTCAATAATCGTAAACACACTGTCGGGGTATTTGCCATTGCTTTCTGCATATTCTACCGATCTTTCAACCACAAAATTGGCAAGCCTCAGCAGGTAATCTTCTTTTTCCTCCTTATCAGGTGAAGACCAGTCCAACAGCGAAAAGTCAAACGTAACCCGGTTACAGAAATTGGGGTTTTGGAAAAATAGTTTGCGATGGTTGGTCAGATAACAAATTTCAGTAGCTACATTCGATAGCTTATCCAGTTTGGGCAGCGTAGCCGACATCAAAACAAAGCGAATATTGAAATACTTTGCATAGTTTTGAATAAAGTAGATAAGTTTATCCCATATTTTGGGAGGATATGATTGCAACTCATCGACAACAACAATTGAATTGGCCAACCGGTGCAGCAAATAATTTTCCTCTTTGCTATTTGTTTTAAGAATATCGAAAAACTTTACATGCGACATGAGCGCCACCGGATAATTCAAAAACAGATAATCAATATGATTTTTCTTTTCCTGTCCATATTGATCATCTTTTTCTGTAAAGCCTACTTTAGAATGAAGCTGAACGATTTCATCTTCTTCCAGCCCCAGGGTTTCTTTTACAGTTTTATAGGTTTGCGTAATCAACGTAGTAAAAGGAAATACATAATACAAGTTGCTAATTTTTACGTCGGCTGACAGAAGTTCAGCAGCAGCCAACATCGAAAGATTGGTTTTGCCACCTCCTGTTGGCGCTTCAATATAAAAAACGTTCTTATCCTTATTCCTACGGATATTCCGAATTACCTCGACTGATAATTCCTGTCGTAAACGATTTAGGTTTTTGTTATTTGCTTCGGTGGGATAAGTAAATTTAAAGCCATCGAAACCATCGAAAACTTCTTTGTTGTAAGGTTTCGTTGATTGTATATTTCGAATAATTCGTTGCCGTAACTCATCGTTAATTTGTCCAAAATCTTCCAAAGGAGTTTGCCAATGGTTCATGTAATGGGTTGTTGCCAGGTAATCGGAAGCGGTTAACAATGAATAATGCAGTTTTAGAAGGGCGAAAAGCGGGAAAGATTCTTTTGAAAAAATATTTAACGTCCCCTTTACAACTTCTTTTAGACTCTCTATTTCCTGCAATTTCAATTCCGGGTGCTCTTTGAAATTTGTTTTTGCAAGAAGTTTATTGACATCTAACAAATAATGTGCTACTTCGGTAGACGAATAGTCGAACTTATTTTCAAGATAAGGCAATATATCTTCCAAAAAAGAAGAATGATGCCTGGCAATCTGAAATCCAAAAAGACAAACTAAAGCTATAAATACATCAAACTCGTCTTCTTCATCTTCTGGGATTTCCATTGCCTCGTTAAATTTATTTTGGAGAAATAAGATATATCCTGGTAGTGAGTGATCGGAACCAAATTTCAATTGTTCCTTTTCGAAAATGTCGTTTTTCATTTTTTTGACCTGAAAATTCGGATTGATTTTACCCAGGTCATGTAATAATATGGATTCATGAAATAAATTAGATAACCTTTGAATTCCTGTTTCATTCCAATTTAAATTGAAAGAATCCCCTAATAGACTATTAATGATTGATTCAAGTCCATATTCTTTAATTAATTTTTGAGCATAATATAATACAAGATTGCTATGTTCTTCCAAAGTCTCATTTTGCTGTAATGAGTTTTTTGCAGGAAGGTGTGCCCAGTATTTTGAAGCTTCTTTAACCAGGTCATTTATAGTCTGCATTGTTATTCAGTTTAATCCTGACAGGGTTTAAAACCCTGTCAGGATTGAGGTTAATTCAATTGTACAATTAAATCATTTGCTTTGTACAGATTCTCCAGATAAGAATCTTTGCTCAGACGCCAATCGGTATATGCGAAATCAGCATAATCATACTGATATAATGTTTCGTTGTATCCAACCGGCAATTTTTCAAAATACATATAGCTGCCGTTTAAAAAAGAAAGATTACGCTTGAGTCGCGTTCTGTGTTCTACTACTGTGTTAACCAACGGAGATTCTTTGATAAAAATGGTTTCTATCTTGAACTCTTCTCCTCCTTCAAATTTTTGAAAGTCGTACTCTTTCACATCCTCCTTATACCACCAGGCCGAGTAATCGTTTTTACCGAGGTAAGGAATAAATGTAGCTTCCTGTTTCCGTATTCGGTTATAAAGCACCTTTTGTTCTTTCTTTTCCAAATCGAGCAAAAGAAAGATGCGGTAAGCCGGGTGAATCAGGGTTTGCTCAGAAACAATGAGGTTGCCGTCTGCGTTGGCAAAACCAATGGTGTTGGTATAAGTGGTTACATTTTTAGTGAGATTACCGTGTTCGCAACCTTTTCCTATGGGTTTAATGCCTACCGGAATATCTTTGAACTTTTTATAATAGTCCGGGAATTCATTGTTTTTAGTAAATCCCTTTAATCCTGCAATCGCTCCTAAAATACCCAATACACAGGGTTTATGAAGCATATTATAAGTGAGATAGATTTTCTCATTTATATCCGGCTTTTTCAGAAACCCCATATCGGCATACAAATCGAATGAGATTACTGTTTTCATGCTTCTTCTCCATTATTTCCAAACAAAGGTAATACCGTACATCCATCAGGCAGGTTTATAGCGGTTGCTGACTGTTCATTAATAAATAGCTCAATACTTTCAATTTCATCATTATGGTCCGAAAGCAGCTGGGTTACTTTTTCAAAATCAAAAACTGTTTTTCCTTCCTGTTTTTCAGGTAGTGCTTTTACCAGATCGGTAAATGCTGGAAGGATAAGCTTGGAATCTTCGTTTAGTTGTACCCAAAAAAGAATTTCGTTATCAGTACCAGCTTTGGATGCAGAATCGTAAAAAGTCGCACCCTGGCGCATAGCTGCTTTAAGCTTTATAATATCTTCTTGTAAAAGAGCTGTTCCCAATTCACCAGCAACAGCTAACGAGTCTTTTAAATTTTGTGGATTTATTGAAAAGTGGTGTAAATAATAGCCTTCTTGAAGTTTTGATTGTCTACCAATGGTTGTCATTGCAGCTTCATCAACAGTTTCTTCTTCATTTGATTTTTCTTTTTTTGCTTTAGGATCTGCAAAAGGCGCTTTAATTTGCTCGGTAAATATATTGTTTTCATGCCAGATGTTTTTGCCATGATTTATTTGTAATGGTCCGTGAATTGAAACATTTACTTTTTTGGCTTTATTAGCATAGGTTGCCCCAAACAGCCTAATATCTATACATTTTAATAGATTTCCGTTTACTCTTTTTTTATCTTTTTCATCTTTAGTGTCAGGAAATAGAGAATCATATTTATTATCTAAACTCATTGGGTTTCCAGTGTTAAGTTTGGGTGTTTGAAAATAGAAAACCTTATCATCTGAATACACTTTTGTGAAATAATGTCGAATTGTGTATTTAAAAGCTTTGTCTGTTGCATAAACAACGCCATTTGGTAATGTCCGGGGTTGACCTGAAAAATCTGCATTATAATTTGAATTGATTGCCTTTATGATGGCACATCCAAAAACTCTGTTGTTGAAATTCATGATTTTAATTTTTAGTTTATGTTATTCTTTAAGTTTTATTTTTTGAAAAAAATTACTGCTGGAGCAAAGTAACCGGCAAGCAAATAGCGTTGACTATTTTTGATGTTTTCATTGCTTTTAAAAGCAAGAATCTGTGCACATAATCGTTCAAATCGCCCCTTCCCAAAGCTTATTTCATGTTTATACGTATTAACTGCATTGGTTATTGAATTTTGTAAATGCTCTACTGTTGCTTTTTGTAAAAAAGGTTCAAGCATAGCATGGCTTGGTTTATCAGCTTTATTATGATAAAGCAGATAATAGATTACTTGCCCTGCAGCAAAGAGGAACTCTGGTAAATTTTGGTCTAGTTGGATATTGTCGTCATTGGCGATTAAATCCATCTTTTTCATTAGGTCATTAAATTGTGTCGTCATGTCAATAGAATTATGATTTGTAAAAAATTGATTTAGCGAAAACAAAATGTTTAACTTTCTTTTTATTTGTGTATCTCTTTTAAAACCTTCATCTTGCTTTACATCAAGAAGTATAGATGCAAGCATAAGGTTATCAAACATTAAGCTTGTAATTGCTTGCTTTCTGGATTTATAAATAAAATCGTAAAAGGCTTTTCTGTATTGTAAAATGAGTGAAACCATATCTTCTCCTCCATTTACAAACTTTGACTTAACCTCGTTGAAATAATTATAACTAATTGCATCATCTTTAATTCTTACAAGAGAATTATTGAAAATTTCTTTTACAACTTGATTTTCAAAACCGAATATTGTATGAAGTTTTATGTTTGGCAGAGGTTCCTTTTCTTTATTCTTTATCGCAAAAAGATTTTGAATACTGCAATCAGAAACAAAGTATTCAAATTTAGAAACGAAGTCAAAATCATTAACAAGCCAACTTCTTCCCTTAGATAAATTTAGTAGATAGTAATTTGCCAGTATTCTTTGAGCATTTTCATTAAATATTTGCTTCAAAATTTGAGGATATGAAAGACTTCCATTCTCTTCATTATTGAAAATACGAACAATTTCTCCGTTATTTTTGAATTCGTTTTTATCTACGAAAATGGGTAGTATTGGATTGGGTAATACTTTATTGTTTAACAAGCCTTCAAATTTCACCAATGAAAGAGCATCGTTACCAGTTATTCTTGTATTTACGCTCTTTTTAAAGAAGGATGTCTGATGAGAAAGAAAAGGTTTTTTTGAAGCAAATGTTGTCATGAAGTCTGCAACGCCATAAGTCTGATCACCACTTATAATGTTAAAGTCGTCTTTATTAAATACATTATCAGAAACGTATTTCTCATGTAGTTTTCTTTGTTCTTCGATTGAAACATTTTTCAAATAAATTCGCACATAATCCTTTTCTTTAAAACCCAATAGTAAGTTTTTACCGTCTTGATTTTCTAATTGACTAATAGTTTCAATTATCTGACACTGAAGTTTTTCAAATTTATCTGACAAATCATTGGATGCCTTATCGTCGTTTTCCAGAATGATATTTCGTGCATTTTTGAAAAAATCAGGCAGTGATTTTTTTACAAAATCTAATTTTACATCAATTGTCTTTTTCTGGTTTTTTTCAATTTCCCCTTTGGCTGGCTTTTTCTTGATATCATTATTTGCCTTATCAGTATCATTTAAACTAAAATTGAATGAAATGGCAAATGGAGAACTTGAATGAATTTTCTGCTTCATGTCAAACTTTTGCTGTTTGTTCATAGTAAGGTAATCTTGTACTTCTTCATACAAAACAGACTTTTTTTCAATTGCAGAAAGCTCATTCTTTTTTCCATCATAAACCACATAATCCTTACCCTCAACGGGTGAATTGTTTTTCCAGTTTCCTTCCTCGTCCAGTTCTACCCAAAGGTGCAGGCCGGGCGAAGGTTTTTTGTTCAGGTCGAAGACTTCGGGGTAGTCTCGTTCCAGGTCGGTTACAAAGTTGATTATCTCTCGTATCATTGTTTAATATTTAGTTATTATTTTTTTGAATTTCCACCCATCCAAATCCACTACTACTCTTCTCGCTCACCCCGGCATTCCAAATCATTTGATGCAGTTCAACTGGTGCTGTCATTTCAAACTCGAATAAATTTCCGATTACTCTCGATTCTTCCTTTGGTTCCGGGCTTCATAACAAAACCGGCACGTTTAAAATCGCTTATTCGCTTGAATTGGATTTGTTCTGGTGAGATACTCTGCGCTGATTTCTTGTATTGTTAAATTTCTCAACCAGGTGCTTTATTGCACGTTGTTCAAACATATCGTCTTTCGGGTGAAAGGTACTGTGGGTATTTATCTTCTTCCGGCTTGTAACTAACAACCCACGGAGTCTGCAGGTGGTATTTCATTGTTTCTGTAAATTCCGGTTCGGGCAGGGCTTCAACTTTCGAAACTTTAAAATCGATGCCATTAAATTTATCGCCCAGGTAAAATTCCTGCGACATAAAAAGACCTTTGATGAAGTTGGTAGCAGCTTCATTTACATCGAACGAAATTTGCAGAATAATTTCATGTGCGGTAATTTCAAACAGTTTCTTTTCTTTCCAGAGTTTGGGTTTTCCAAAGTTTAACCGGGAGAAGCAAAACAGTTTGTACAATTTTGATTCGCCTTGCCCTCCGTAGCCATTTTCATGAAGGAATTGTGCAAAATCTTTGTCGGCCTGGTTCAGCACCTTATAAATCCAGGCGCTGATGTAATACTGATAATCCATCGGCAACATGCGTTGCTTAGTGGTGCGGTTTAATGTAAGTTGAAATCTCATTGGTGCGATTATATTTAATAATATGTTTGCTTTTTGATGATGACATTCATTTCAGTTTTTATGGAACACAAGTAAATCCATCAAACTGTCAACCTGTGTCAGTTAGAATTTTTTCTGCTTTGTTTTTTAAAAATTTTTTCAGTTCCTCGGGGTCAATTACTTCAATTTCGTCGTATAAACCCATTACGAACCGGGCTACGCCCTCGAATCCACAAACCGGTGCAGTAAACTGATATTCTTTTTCGTTTAATTGTTGTATGTGTTCTTCAGCCAGCGGGTATTCTTCTTTCAGCAGTTCGCAGGCACGAATGGAGAGTTTCAAGGTAACCTGAATTTGCCGGGTTGAACTTATCCGGAATACATCAATTGGTAGCTTTTTATGGTTCGATTCGTTTTCCCAGAGATTCGGAAGAATCTGAACCGATTTTATTCGCGTATTCTTAAACGTTTTACAACACCGGTCATTAATGTCCTAGGCCCAGGTAGCAATATAATTTGTGGTAAAATCAAAAGGTTCCACCAGTCGGTCGCGTGTCTCATTACTGTTGGCTGACGAATATTCTTTAAGTATAACCTGGTTCTTATGCTTTATTGCCTGAATGAGTTGGTGAATATTTTCCGAATACTCCTTTTTAACAATGGTATTCACTACCCGGTCGAAATCGTACAATGCATACAGTTTATTCACCAGGTTCTGTTTTAACAGGTTTTCGTTATCAATGGAATGGATTGCTTTTTGAAGGATTACGGCTTCTTCCCTGGAAAAATGCAGTAGCTCGCTTATCTCTTTGAAATATGGAGAATTTTTGTCGATATAATAATAACCATCTTTGGGACGCGGAATAACAAAACCTGCATCTCTGAAAGTATCAATATATCGATAAGCGGTTCGAGATGAAATATCAAATCGTTCTGCGATATCGTCAATTTTGTATTTCAACCCCGAGGATAAAAAAAGAAGCATTTCAAGTAACAGGTGTAGTTTTGGTTGTTCGTTCATGGTTTAGAATAATTCTTAAAACTATAAAAAATTAATTATGGTGAACAGAATTTCATTAAAAAATGAAATAAACTTTTGTAGCACACCTGGATGAAATGATATTTATTCCTTCGGTTCCGTTTGAAGTTTCACTGATATGATACTGCGATTGCAGACAATTCCTGAGGTAGCCCTCAAATCGCGTTTATCTTTCACTATCGGGATACATTCACGCTCCGGTGCAATTGGTTTTAACTGTTTATTTAGAATGTTGAAATAATCTACGGATACAAAGGTTTCTTTTTTCAGTAGGATTACCCAAAAGCACCTGCTTCCATTCTCGTTTTTACGTTAAGAAGGTTTTTCACTCTTGTTTATTTTCCTCCTCAAACTGGTGGAGAAGCCGGGCATATTTGCCGCCATATTTCAGTAGTTGCTCGTGGTCGCCCCGTTCAATAATCTGTCCGTCTTCCAGCACCAGAATAATGTCTGAATTTTTGATGGTGCTGAGCCGGTGTGCAACAGCAATAACTGTTTTGGTTGAAAAAATATTGGCAATGGCTTTTTGAATGAATTGTTCGGTGATTGAATCGACCGCACTGGTTGCCTCGTCGAGGATGATCAACCCGCTGTTTCCGGCAATGACCCTGGCAAACGAAATCAACTGGGCCTGTCCTTTTGAAAGATTATTGCCGTTGTCCTGAATGACAAACTGGTATCTGCCGGGCAACCGATCGATAAAATAGTTGGCATAAACAAACGATGCCGCCTGTTCCACGTCGCTTTTGGAAACCGATTTACGTCCCAGCGATATATTGAATTCAACGGTGTCATTGAACATGTAGATATCCTGTTGCATGATCGAAATGGTTTCACGAATCCGGGAAATGGGCAAATCTGCAAGTTCGGTTCCATTAATTTTTATGGACCCGCGGTACCCGGTGTATGTTTTTGCCAGCAGCCGGATGATGGTTGATTTGCCTGAGCCCGTTGTTCCCACCAAAGCCAGCCGGTCGCCCTTTTTTAATTTAAACGATACATTTTTCAACACATCCGGCGTGTCTTCAGAATAACGGAAACTGACATCTTTAAATTCGATTTCCTGCAGCGCTATCGGTTCCGGCGGAATATCCCCAGTTTCGGACGAAGGGTCTTCCACCTTCTGGTTGAATAATTCGCTGATGTGTTCAAGGGCCGACATCGCCCGCTGAATGGTTGATATTTGCTGGGCAAACTGCTTCACAGGAACAAACAATCTCTCCAATGTTGTTACAAAAACAATGAGTACACCCAACGTATAACCGTAATCCCAAATTTGGATGGCTCCGTACCAGATAACCAGCGCCGTGGCAACTGCGGTAATTCCTTCCACAATCGAATAAAGAAAAGAATCGTAGACATTCGATTTATTTTGAGCATCGCTAAACTGTTTGTTCAGGTCGTCGTATTTTTTCAGCACTTTATCTTCGGCAGCAAACAGTTGAATGGTTTTCATCCCGTTTAACGATTCCTGCAGGTAAGCGGCCGATTTGGCCAGGCTGGTACGTGAAGTATTGTAAGCTTTCCTGATTTTTTTTTGCAGGAAATTTATCACCAGAACAATTAAAGGAACCACCAGCAGCAGAATCAGTGTAAGACGCCAGTTAAGATAAAAAAGGTAACCGATGAGCGCCAGGGTTTTTATACTGTCGGCCAGCAACCCAAGTACTCCGGCAGCAAACGATTCTGAAACTGATTCCATGTCACTCGTCAGCCGGGAGAGGGTTACGCCAATCGGTTTTTTGTCGAAGTAACTTAACGGAAATCTCAAAGATTTGCCAAACAGTTTTTTACGAAGATCGACGATGGCCAGGCCACCGGCTTTTGAAAAGGAATAGCTGTAAAAGCCGTCGAAAAGTATATTAACAAGAAGCGCAATAGCCAGGAACATTGTCTGTTTGACCAAGCCATTAACATTGCCGGGTATAATGTAATTATCCACAATATTTTGAACCAGCCAAAGAAATACAATTCCGGCTGCGGTTGTAACAGGAATGGAAGCAATACTCAGGAAAAACCACTTTTTATGCGGTTTAAAGTAGCGGGCAAATTTCCTGAAAAGCTGCCAGTCCAGGTTTTTGATGATATTCTTTTTCTCGCTGATCATTGTTGTTTTTCCTTTTTCGTTTTCCCCTCCTGTTGCAGTTTCTGTATGTCGCGATAAAACGCTGACTGTCTCAAAAGCTCCCCGTGTGTACCTTTGGCAGCCATCCGACCGTCTTCCAGCACAATGGTAAAATCGGTTTTTTCCAACACACTAATCCGGTTCGAAATAACCACCAGGCTTTTCAAGGCATGGTTTTCCACAATTTGCTTGATCAGAAATCGCTCGGTATCTGTGTCAACCGCAGAGAATATATCGTCAAGAATCAGCAGTTCTCCCGGCGCATAAAGCGCCCGTGCCAGGCTAATCCGTTGTTTTTGCCCCCCCGACAGCATAATGCCTTTTTCGCCCACCATTGTTTTTTCCTTCATGGGGAAACGTGATAATTCATCGGCAAAAGCACTTTTATAAATCACATCGTTAAACCGGTCCTTCAGAATACCTTCGTCGGAGGTGAGCCCGACGTTATTTTCTATGGAATCAGAGAACAGAAAAACTTCCTGGCTTACGGTATTTACCACCGATCGGATATCTTTGCTTTTCAGGAAATGAGCGTCTTTTTCGCCAAAGAAAACCTGTCCTTTTTCCGGTCGTAAATAGCCATTTAAACAATGAATCAATGTAGTTTTTCCGCTTCCCACTTTTCCGGTAATGCCTACCACCTGGCCGGGTTCAATCGAAAATGAAATGTCTTTCAGTACCGGTTTGTCGCCGTTGTGATAAGTATAGTTCAGGTTTTTTATGTGAATGCCGCTTTTAAAAAGTTCTTCTTTTTTAGTTTCGTGCAGCGGTTTTCGTTCGTCATCGGTTCCTTTTCGGTTCATGATGGTTTGAATACTGCTGATGCCCACAAAACCCTGCTGAAAAATGGTGAGCACCCATCCCAGGCCCATGATTGGCTGACTGAGCAAGGCAGCGTAGGCAATATATTCCGTCAGTTGCCCAATGGTGAATTTTCCGTTAACCACATACATTCCACCAACAAAAAAGATGATGATTTTTAAGATTTGCCCGAGATTGGAAAGCAAGGGTAAAATAAAAGAACGAATCCAGGATATTTTCAGCGTGGCATCGTAATACGAAAGATTTTCTTTTTGAACGGCATTTTCGGCATGTTCATAAATATTGTAGCTTTTAATTACGCTGTTGCCCGAAAGAAAGGAGATGATTTTTCCTGAAAGGTTCTGCAAGGTGTTCATCCTGAATTCTGTGTTTTTAACCATCACCGCCATTCCGATACGGACAATGACAAATACCACAATCATTGGAACAACACAATACAAGGTTAGCGTGGGCGACAACCGCCACATTTTGTATGGCGTAAGCGACAACGACAACAGGATGTTCCCGATTTGCAGAATGCCAAAGCCGGTAATCATGCGCATCCCGTTAATATCATTATTCACACGCGAAATAATGTTTCCGGTGGAGTTATTATCGTAGTAATCTTTACCAAAAGAGGCCAGCTTTTTGAACATCTCTCCTTTCAACTGTCGTTCAATCAGGCGGGCCGGGAAGAAAATTAAAATCCGCGAAAGTGTTCTTACCAGGATTAATCCCACGGCCAAACCAACAATTATCAACACATTTTTTTGGAATTCAGCTTCATTTCCTGCGCGGCCTTCCGCAATCAGGTCGATGGTTTTCTGAATAAACGCGGGAACAGTAACCGAAATCCAGACGGTGACCACCAGGAAAATAATTCCTCCTGTGTACCACCACCGGTATTGATGCATGTATTTTAATAAAAACTTCAGTTTCGAAAACATGGTCCCTGTTTTATTCTTTTATAGATTGAAGCATTTTGGTATTTGTTCCTCTTGCCAGTTGTACACCATTTCAGGTAAACTTTCTCTATCATTTTTGTAGCGCTGAAGCAGTTCTTCAGCCAGGGTAACACCGGTTTCTGTAATTTGCCGCACGGGCCCGAGAAACCGGTTTTCATTTTCAATACCACGCTGTTCAGCACGGCGGGTAAGTCCATCCGATGCTAAGCGGAAAATTTGTTTTGAAATTTCTCCTGCATGTAGATTGCCGCTTGCTGCTTTCAGCGCTTTTACAGGCACCTGTGAACGAACTTCCTGCACCGTGTCAATGTTCCATCCCGAAATGAGTTCGTGCGCTTCTTCCAGACTTTGGCTGTCGTACAATAATCCCACCCACAAAGCAGAAAGCGCGGCAATGTTGGATATGCAACTGGCGTCGGCGCCCCGCATTTCAATAAATTGTTTAAGTCGTACATCGGGGAAAACCGTTGAAACATGCAACTCCCAGTCTTCCAGCGTTGGTTTTAATGCGTGTTTCCCCTCGAAGAATTCTTTGAAGGTGAGTCCGTTTGCCGGCAAATAACGGCCTTCGCGATAAATGTAATACATGGGAACATCCAGCAGGTAATCTACCCAGCGTTCAAATCCAAATCCATTATGAAAAATAAAAGGCAAAAATCCACAGCGGTCGGGGTCGGTATGGTTCCAGATGTGCGACCGGTAGCTTAAATAGCCATTGGGTTTTCCGTTCGAAAACGGGGAGTTGGCAAAAATGGCCGTTACGATGGGCTGCAACGCTTGCGACACACGCATCTTTTTTACCATGTCGGCTTCGCTGGCATAATCAAGGTTAACCTGAATGGATGCCGTGTTGGCCATCATTTCCAGCCCGAGTTCCCCTTTGCCGGGCATGTAATTTCTCATCCACCGGTAACGTTCTTTTGGCACCCAGGGGACGTCAGCAAGGTTTGATAAAGGGTCAACTCCCATTGGCAGACTGAAAAGATGATATTCCCGGCAAATTTCATTCAGCTCCTGAAAATGTCTTCTGGTTTCATGATACGTTTCCTGGATTGTTTTAAAATTTTCGCCTGAAAGTTCAAATTGCCCACCAGGTTCAAGTGTGATTGACGCTCCGTTTTTTTGAAGGCCAATAGTTTTTTTTCCTTCAAAAACAGGATGCCAGCCATCTTTTTGCATTTGTGCCAAAATATCAACTATTCCTGTTTCCTCATCGAAAGCAAGCCGCTTAAAATCATTTCTGCTGAAGAGAAATTTTTCATTTTCAGTGCCGATTCCCCATTTTTCCGGCGGCTTGCTTCCCCGTTCAAAATAGTCAATCAGTTGCGATTTATGTGTTAATTCTGCTTTCTTTTCTTGTTCTGTCATTCAATTGTTTTTTTAGCAATCAGCAATTATTTCGAATTTAAAATGCTGTCGAGAACGTATTTTTCCACATGGCGGTTTTTTCCGATGTAGGGATAATTGTGCATCGACAACATGGCCGGGGCATTCAGTTCAACAACAATATAATTTTCGGGTGAGGCGGCCATTTGCAAATCTTTTATTATGATGTCAATTCCGGCAATTTTCAGGCCTGCCGACTTTGCTGCTTTTACGGCCACTTCTTTGTAAAAATCCGTAATATCATCGGTTACATCAATGCTGTCGCCCCTGTGCTTAAGTTCGAATTGTTGCGCAAATATACCTTTTCTCCTTTTTTTAAAATCATTTCCGGCGACATGGAAAGTGCATTCAAATGCCTGTTTACTTCTTCATCAATAATAATTTTCAACAACGGATGTCGGTAATCGTCGCCACGTCCTGCATTTTTTTTGTCGATAAGCTGCCGGATGGTCGATTTTCCGTCGCCGGTAACATTGGCGGGTTCGCGGCAGGCAACGGCACGCACCTGGAAATCGACAACCAAAAGCCGGTATTCCTGCCCCGGGAAAAATTCCTCAACAATCACTTTTTCTGCAAATTTAAAGGCATAATCGATGGCTGAAAGAAGTTCCCGACGGGTTTGAATATTCGTGCTAACCGCAATTCCGTGGTCTGTATTGACAGGCTTTACCACGGCCGGTAAATGAACAGCATCCAAAACGCGGGCTTATAATCACGCTTCAGTAAAATTCCTT
>CAWAMJ010000007.1:0-257546 GCA_963783085.1 uncultured Prolixibacteraceae bacterium
AATATTATCCTACAATCAGCGGCGAATGATGTTCATGGGTAATTTTCCATTCACCATTTACTTTTACAAAGACCAGGGTGGTTGAACCCCATATTTGTGCAACATCTTCTCCGATTGTAGGTCGAAAATCGGCATGGAATGTAACCACTGCAACATCGCCAAAAACATTGATTTTTAAATCACCTAAATTGTAATCGAAACCTGAAATTGCACCTACAAATCCTCTTTCGTATTGTTCGTTTTCTTCAGAATTGAACCGTTTTTCGCTGTCTCTGAATTCGGTAAATTTTGGACCATAAATGTGATAGGAGATGAGTTTATCTGCATCATTTTCCTGAATGCTTTTAAATATTCCGTCAAGAACTGTTTTTATTTCTGCCTTCGATTCAGCGAAATCATCATTGATAAGATCGATCTGCTGTGACTCAACGGTATTATCATCTTTTTTATCGCAGTTTGTAAATGCAAAACATAAGATGATAACTACTAAAAATGTCAATTTTGTTTTCATGATATTTAATTTTAAATGATTATTGAATTGGTTCAATATTTTGATTAATATGAAAGAAATTGTCCGGATCGTATTCTTTTTTAATTCGGGTAAGCCGTTCATAATTGGAGCCGTATGATGCCTTAATACGTTCCTGTCCTTCTTGCATCATAAAATTCACGTATGCCCCACCTGATGAATGGGGTTCCATGGCCGCATAATAATCCTTGCACCATTTGGTTACTTTTTCAGCATTGGCAGGGTCGGGATCAACACCAACTATAACCTGTACCCATCTTGCTTCACGGTTTGCCCAGGCAGTTTCATCAGCGTCAACTTCATGTACTTTCCCGTCGATGGGATAAAAATGAGTGGTGGAGTGTATCGTCGGAACAGTTGAACCATGTTTAACTGCGGCCTGAATGGCGTCTTCGGATAATTCCTTCAGGTAAATGGATTTCCAGTACCACTGCATTCCGGGAGGATATAATTCATCGAACATGCCGTTGAGTGCAGGCATCGGGATTTCTCCGACGAAATCGAGAATAGGGGGACCGAATTCACGGATGGGTTTAAAAACTTCCTCTCTTTTTTCAGCAGGACCTGTGTAACACCAAACCGCTCCACATACGTTTTTATTATGCAAATGTTCAGGAAACGGCGGCCCGGGAGGAACTATCAGAAAAGCAAAGAAGCCATACAAATCATTCGATGCATTTTTAGTGAAGTCAGAATAAAACTTCATCACCTCAGCAGCCTTTTCCAGGGGCCAGAACATTGGACCGGCATATACATTTTTTACAGGAACCAGATTAAAAGTAAAAGAAACCACGACTCCAAAGTTGCCGCCACCACCTCTAACCGCCCAAAAAAGTTCGGGATGCGAACTGGCACTTGCAATTGCCCGTTCTCCATTTGCAAGCACCACTTCTGCTTCCAAAAGGTTGTCAATGGTCAGTCCACCTTTGCGGCTCAGGTAACCTATTCCACCACCCAGCGTTAATCCGGCAATTCCTGTTGTACCAATTATTCCCGAAGGCAGTGCCAGACCATGTTCATGTGTAGCTTTATCCACCTCTTTCAGCAGGCTGCCTGCCTGGATTTTTGCAATTCCCTTTTCAGGGCTAACCTGAATTTCATTCATTTCAGAAAGGTCAATCACCAGTCCGTCATCCACCAATGCAAGTCCGGCGCCATTATGCCCGCCGCTTTTAATGGAAACCTCCAGATTGTTTTCCCTTGCAAAATTAACACCTGCGATAACATCATCGGCATTTTTGCATTTCAGAATGGCCGCCGGTTTCTTGTCAATCATGGCATTGTAAATGCTCCGGGCTTCGTCGTAATTGTTATCTCCCGGAAGAATAACATTCTCCTTTAACCTGATTCTTTAAATTGCTGAACATCGTTTTTATGTTTAAATTTTACTGATTGTTTTGCATTTCTGCTACTTTTTTCAACACATGTTTAGTCAATTCCTCCATTTCATGTTCAGGACTAAAATCTATTAACCGGCTATCTTCAACCACAATTACAGTATGTCCGGGTGGCATATAAAAAACCCCACCAGCCTTAACAACTACTTCATTTTTGTTTTTATCGATAATACGTATTTTCCCTTTTTCCAGATAGCCCCAGTGCGGAACCTGGCAAAGATCATCTTTCAGTCCAACTAAAAACGGTGTATAATCGGTGCCGGCAGGTGGTTCATTTATAGCCACAGTAAGCCCACCCCATCCACCAACCAAATTTACTACGTTCCCTTTGGGGAAATCTTCTTTTGAAATTTGAATTGGACCGGTGTATTCATGTGGATGCAGCACCAGTTCATGCGATTCTTTTTCCTGTGTTGTACCGGGTAAACTTAAAAAAAGTGCAGTCAGAACTGCCAGTGATTTTAATGCTTTAATTGTTTTCATGATTATTGAATTTAAATGATTAAAAAATGAAAGTTTGCAGTAACATATTGATAGCGTTAATTCTACAAACCAAAGATATTGTCAATAAAAGAGTAAATCCACCTTTATTAATTCAATAACTATCAAATTTCATTCATCCGAAAAGAGGGGAGAGAAGTAGTGCAGAAAATTTATATGGCAATTGCGGAAGGTTTAATTCCAAATTTATCCTGAAAGCATTTGGAGAAATAGGAAGGACTGCTGTAACCAACTTCAAGTGCCACTTCAGAGATGTTGTATTTTTTTTCCTTAATCAGCGAAAGGGCTTTGTTCAGGCGGATGTCGCGAATAAAAATTACAGGCGAGCGTCCGGTAATTGCGGTTACTTTCCGGTACAGTTGTGGCTGGCTTACGCCTAAATCCCTGCTCAGGCCATCCACACCAAAAGTAAATTCAGAAAACCGGTTTTCTGTAATATCCAAAAGGTTGTCTACGAAATCCTGTTCTGAAAGATTTAATGTACGGTAATTGATGTGTTTCTTAGTTTCTTCACTGGAGCTGCAGAGTTCTTCAAACATCCTTGAAGTCATTATTTCTTTGTTACCGGCAATAAGGCACAGCCTGTGGCTTGTTTTTATGGCCTTTTCAAAAAAACCTTCTTCTTCAGTAAGAGGTTGACCTACACTAATTCCTATATTAAATGTGATATCGGTTTTTTCTGAGGCCGGTGAATTGGTATATTTTAAAAATTCACTTTGGATTTTATGGGCACATTTAATTGCTATATCCGGCGTTTCAAAAACGGCAACAATAACATCAAAACCTATTGTTTTTACCTCTTTCCCTTCGCATTCAGCAATAATCTGAAGTGCCGCGTATTTTGGTTTTTGGGGAAGTTTAAGCTGATCGAATTCGATGGAATTTGAACTTGCAGTTTTTGTGATAATATCAAGTGTAAGAATATAACGAAATCCGTTGTCAATTTCCCCGTTATTATGCCGCACCGGGCCATCGTCCACCTGCTGATTTTCGCCCATAAACAAGTCGTACATGCCACCCTCCACTTCTGTAATCTGGCAGGCAGTAATTCCATTGGCTTCCAGATGTGTAGCCGCGCATGATTCCTTATCAGGGCCTTCCATCAGGCAATAAACAGTGCCTTCTTTTTCATTAAACCAGTACTGGTGGTATTTAACGCCATATTTTTCCTGAACTGCCAAGTCCTTAAGATGAGCGAGACGGGTATCTTCTACTGAAACCTCACCAACAAAATGTATGTCCATGAACAATGGCATAAGTACAAGTATTAATGAAATTCTTTAAGATGTTGAAGAACAAGTTACGTTTAATTTAAACAGAATACAAAACAGTCTGAATTTATTTGATTTGTTTAAGAATGTTACAAATACAACATTTCACCAATTTTGCTCACGACTTCGGTGTCTTTCATATTCAGAAAAATATCATTTACGGTGGTGAAGTGGGAGGGACGGAAAATAATTTCTATGATTTCGGCGCCATTGATTTTTGCAATTTTGGGAATTCCGGCAGCCGGCAATATTTCGGCATTTGTACCGCTTATCAGCAGGAGATCGGCTTTTTTTAGTTCTTCCAGCGATCGTTTTTTTGCAAAGTAGTTTGGAGCATCAGTTTTTGGGTTTGCCATCTGCAACGTTGTTGCTCCATTGCTTTCAGATTCTGTTGTTATTTAACATCGAAATAAGTGCAATTATAGTTATTGAAAAGTAACGGCCGGCCTGCAGTGCCTTTGAAAATTCTGCCTAATTTTATAAAACAAATTGGTTGTCATGATGCATTTCGAAACAAGCTGGAAAACGAATGATAATTTACAGATTTTTGCACAGGGCTGGGAGCCGGAAGGTAAACCGGCCAAAGCAGCGGTTTGCCTGGTGCATGGCGTGGGCGAACATACTTCGCGCTACATTCATGTTGCAGAAGCTTTAAGCAATGGTGGTTATGTTCTTTTTGGGGCCGATTTGCGCGGGCATGGGCGATCGGAAGGAATCCGGGGCCATTTTCCATCAGCCGAAGCGGTAATGCAGGATATGGATATTCTTCTGGAAAATGCCCGAAAACGTTATCCGCATTTGCCCCTGTTTTTGTACGGGCATAGTTTGGGCGGAATCCTTGTTTTGCATTACACATTAAAACGCGAGACTGAAATTCGCGGCGTTATTTCCACCAGCCCCGGCTTTCACACTGATTTGGAAAAGCAAAAAACAAAAGTTGCCGCTGCAAAAATATTGGGTAGTTTATTTCCTAAGCTCACCATATCAAGCGGATTGGATTCAGATGCCATTTGCCACGATAAAAAAGTGGTGCAATCCTATAAAAACGACGAACTTAACCACGATAAAATTTCCCTGGGCTTCGGTAAAACCATGCTTGCCATAAATAAATGGACGCTGGAACATGCCGGCGATTTTTCATTGCCGCTTTTGCTGATGCACGGAAAGGAAGATTCCATTGCCTACGTTTCGGGAAGTATTGATTTTGCCTCCCGTGCAGGGAACAATTGTAAATTGGTTTTGTGGGAAAATGCCTGGCACGAACTTCATAACGAGCCTGAACAGGAAGAAGTTTTCAGTACCATTCTTCAATGGCTTAATAACCAAATTACTGCTGCTGCCGGTTAAAACTTATCATCCAGTTTATCCCGAATTGATCTTTACACATCCCGAAATAATCGCCCCAGGAAACTTTTTGCATGGGCATGGTTGCCTCGCCGTTTTCGGAAAGTTTGCCAAAAAGTTCATCGGCTTTTTCTTTGCTTTCGGCGATAAGCGACAGCGAAATGTTGTTTCCGAAATGCATGTTCGCATCGCGGTGGCCACCGGCATCGGCGCCCATCAATACTGTTTCTTTGCTAATCGGCAGCGCAATGTGCATGATTTTATTTTGCTCGTCTTCCGACATGATAATGTCTTTCTGTTCCGGCATCTGCGAAAAACGGCTGATGTGGGTAAAATCGCCACCAAAAACCGATTTATAAAAATCGAACGCTTCCTCGCAATTGCCCAAAAAAGTGAGGTATGGATTTAATATTGCCATTGTTTTTATTTTTTTTGATTCACGATATGCTCTCAAAAAAGAAACGTTCCCCTGCAATCAATTGTTTCCGGTTATTCAAATTGATTCAGGATTAAAAATTTAACCGGCCCCAGCAAACCCGATTCAATCAGCGGAACATTTTTCCATGGTACCCGCGTTTGGTCTCCGGTTTCGATTGACGGCGCCGGAATAATCGTGCTGCGGATATTTGTATTGGTAAAATTTTCTCCGGTAACCGCGTCGCCGGTGAGCCGGTTCGACCAGGTATTTGCCACTTCCACAACCAATTGGTTTTTGCCGTTTTTTAACTTGCCGGTTACATCAAACCAATGCGGTTTTGTCCAGGTAATACCGAGGTTTTCTCCATTTAGCCAGATTTCCGCAATTTTTGAAACTTCGCCCAATTCGAGAACGATTTTCCGGTTTTTATCCGAGTTTGAAATTTCATACCAATCGAATGATTTTCTATAAGTCGCTGTTCCAGAATAGTATTTGATTCCCTGAATTTCAGATTCAGTCCATGAAATCAATTCGGGGAAAACCACTTTTTCAGGCGCACCCCATTTTTTATCAAAGGAAATTTCCCAGCTTCCGTCGATGGTTTTGGTTTTCGTTTTATTGCTGATGGAAACTTGTTGATTTTCATTGGTCAGTTTATACTCGCCGTCTTCCAGCGGCAAAAAACCATTTTTTGTGAACTGCAGCAGGGGAGGAGTCCCGTCGTTTTTAGCGATTTCTGAGTAGTGGTTTTTTGGTTCTGTTTTTTTGAAAACAAAAAGCTGCGAACCGTGCGGCGGAAGCGTAACCGGAACTGTTACAACATCATTTTCCCGGTTGTAAATGTTAACCGGAATTATTTCGCCGGAAACCGGATCCCAGATTTCAGGAGTTTTATTTTTCTGCCGGAAAACTACAGGATTTCGAAATCCATTCACCGGAAGTATTGACCACGAAATAAAAATCCAAATCCCCTTTGGAGTAGTGAATAAAGTCAATTAAATGCGATTCTTTTCCCGGATAATCCAAATCGGGTTTAACACCCAGGTTCCCAAGCATTTTTAACGGGGAAATTCCTGTAAAAACGACATCTGTTTCTGCCGGATTTTTGCTAAACTTTTTCCAAAGCTGATCAATTAATTCTTTTCCTTTTTCCGACGTGAGTGGCGAATTTTTTATCCGTGAAATACCTTCCGGTTTTTCTCCCAGAATTACTGCGCCTTGTTCCGCCAGTTGCCTTACTTTCAGTAAAACTTTCGGATTGATTAATTTTTCATCCTCCAAAGCCAGCAGGCTGAATTCAGCGCCGTTGGTCAATGCCAGTTTCCCGTTTTTTACCGACAGGCTATCGAGTAAAATTTCGGTATTGATTATCTCGTAATCGTATCCCGGGCCAACGCTGAAATGGGTATTTTTTGCCGTAGCCGAATTGGGAATTTTATCGCCGTAATACCAAACGACATCGGCCTTAAAGTTGGTTTGCTGAAAAACTGCAGAAAGACGGGCAAAGTAGCTGACGAACGGCTTTACCTGCGGCCACCATGCGCGCTTGTCGTTAAAATGGGTGCCGGCGCCGTAAACATATCCCGGAAATCCGGCATCGGAAATATTGTGGCTGAACCCATGAAAAACCACGCGGTTCATTCCTTCGCACAGCGCGCGATCGCCCTGCGGTTTAATGTCGCCCGGCCCTTCCTGCCAGTGCTGAAACGAGGTAAAAGCTTCTTCCTCCACAATCCCTTTTTCATAAATGTGCGATGCAGCAGCAACCTCTTTTACAACGCGTAAAATGTCGATGCTGTCACTGTTGTCTTTGTAAAACCGGGAATGGTTCACCCAGAATTCGCCGCGGGGAATATCAAGCGAGCCCAGCGCTTTCAGCGGTTCTGCCGGGCCATTGTACAGCGGATATCCCGGGCCGCCGGCTTCACAGTTGATTTTCAATCCATACTGGTTGCAAATCTCCTTCGACTTTTTATACAGGTTGTTAATCATTAGCGCCGACAAAGTTTTTTTGAAGTCGGTTTGAATTTTTTGAACGGTTTCCTCCGGGAACAATTCCGGTTCGAAAAACGTGGGAAGGTACTCCCGGATGTCGTATCCGTTCAGATTTTTGAATTCTTCAACCATACTCGATGTCCAGACAAATCCCCTTGCTTCGTAGCTGGCCAGGTAGAAGCTTTTTAAGGCTGAATTTCTGAAATCGCCCAATACAGGTTGCAGTTTATTGATAATATACATCAGATGCGATTCAACCGCGGTGGAATCAAAATGGTCGATGGTGAGGCCTGCCGACTTCGGGCTGGGCAAAACCAGTTGCTGGCCCGAGTTGGAACAAACGTAGCGGCAGATTTGCCAGTTTCCGGCAGGAGCCTGCCAATCCAGGATTTCCGTTTTCGGATTAAAAAAGCGGGTCACATCGACTATTTGCTGCGGTGTCCAGCGAATGTGTTTCAGTATTTTCAGGAATGGCCAAAACCGCAATTTCTTCGTAATACTCTGGTTTTCCATCTTCTCCAAAAGGAATCATTGGTTCACCGGTTCCGCCAACCAGCATTTCTTTCGGAAATGAAATCTCCGGAAAAGGCAGCTTTATTTTTTGTTTTTCTGAATTACCGTGAACCTTGATTTCGGCTTTGTATAATGATTTTCCGGCATGTTCAGGTTTTACCCAGCTACCACCGGCATTCCAGCTACTCGAAAGGTTCAATCCCATTGTCAGTCCGAGTTGTTTCGCCAAATCAGCAGCGAATTTTATTTCAGCAAGCGATTCGTCGCTCATAAATGCCGGTCCGGCGGGAATCATTGTGTCTTGTTTTCGGACGCCGATTTCAAAAAAATCAAACCCGCTGAGTCCCGCTTCTTTCATCGCAGTGAGTTCTTTCCTGGCCCGCAACGTGTCGAGGTTCCCGTTTAAAACCCACCAGTAAACTTTCGGCTGTGCATTGGCTGGGGGTGAAAGAAAACTGCTTTTCACCGATTCGTAAATGTTATTTTTTGCCGGCTGGGCGATACCCGAAAAAGGTGGCAAAAAGGCTAATGTTACCAGCAGAAACAGAAAACAAATAACTTTTTTCATAATCGTCAGGTTTAAAATTCGATGTTTTTAAGCTCCTTTTAAAACAATTTACCAGGGAATTTCCCCGGCATAACTGGATTTTTAAATTCGTTCAATAAAGTTTAAAAATACGATTATACCCCGATTTCACAAAAAGCAACCTGAAGGATCAGATAAATTACAGGTACAGCATTTCCCCAATCTGTTCCATGGCTTTGGTTGCTTTCGACTGGATAAAAATATCGGTAATGGTGTTTGAGAAATGAGAGGGTTTGATGTTGATTTCGATGATTTTTGCGCCGCTTTTTTTCGCCCTTCCGGGAATTTCTGCTGCCGGCAGCACCTCGGCGTTTGTACCGATTATCAGCAGCAAATCAGCTTTCTGTGCCTCTTCCAGCGAACGCTTTTTTGCAAAATACGGAATCGGTTCGTTGAAAAAAACCATGTCGGGTTTTAGAATTCCTTTGCAAACAAAACAGGTGGGGGGCAGAAAGTTCAAATCCGCAAAACTCATGTCGTATTCCGAGCTGCAATCGGTGCAAACCAACTGTTTGTAAGTCCCGTGTAATTCGTAAACGTATTTGTTTCCCGCTTTTTGGTGCAGGTGGTCGATGTTCTGGGTAATCACTGATTCCAGAAAACTGCGCCGTTCCATTTTCGCCAGTATTTCGTGGGCAATGTTTGGTTCGGCGTCGGCCAGTTTATCGTAAAAAATTTCTTTGATTTTAATCCACGATTGCAGCGGTTTCTTTTTAAAAAAATCAATTTCGAGAAAGATGGGATGAGTAGTTTCCCATAATCCGTTTGCTCCCCTGAATGGCGGAATCCCGCTTTCCACTGAAATCCCGGCGCCGGTAAAGGCAACCATGTATTTTGCCTTGCGAATTAGTTTTACAGCTTCCTCAATTTTGGTAATTTCCATTTTGCAGTTGAAAAATCTCCCGGAAAGCATTATTTCAGTTCCCCGGGAGATTTAAATGGTTCTTCCGTTTCTACGGTTATTGTTCGGTTTCGGTTAAATCTTTTGTAACTGTAACGGTACCATCTTCATTAAACCTGATTTTGAAATTCAGTTTGCGGAAAACAGAAATCATCGGTTTATTATCGCGGGTGGTTTCCGCCACTAATTTTTTAACGTCTCTCATTTTGGCAATTTCCATGCAATATTCTGTGAGCATGTGACCGAGCTCTTTCTTTTGCCACTTGTCGGTAATCAGAATGGCATATTCCATAATTTCCACATCCGGATCTGCAATTAAACGGCCCACTCCAATCAGTTTTTTCTCGCCTTCATCTTCAATTTCGGCAACAATGGCAATTTCCCGATCGTAATCAATGAAACAGTATTGTGTTGCCACATCGTGCGAGTCGAAATAGAAATCATATCTGAAACGATGGTAAATTGATTCTTTTGAACAACTGGCCAGCAGTTTCAGCCACATTGGTTCATCTTCCGGTTTAATCGGCCGCAGAAGTACCGGCGATCCATCTTTTAGTTGCGTTTCCCTGATAAGGCTTTCGGGGTATGGCCGTAAAATCAGGTGCGAATAATCCTTCACTTGCTTGCCCAGGATATCCTGGTCAACAACAATTCGCGCGTCAAGCGCAATAACATCGGTTGGCGTAACAATCAGCGGGTTGATATCCAGTTCCTGGATTTCCGGATAATCGGCAGCCAGATACGACATTCGGATTAACACTTCAATTAACTTGTTGATGTTTTTCGGTGTATCGCCGCGATAGCCTTCCAGTAACGGATAAATCTTTAGCGATTCGAGCATTTGCCGGGCAAGCTGTTCGTTTAACGGTGGAAATTCGAGCCGTTTGTCTTTGAATAGCTCTGCAGATGTCCCTCCCATTCCAATCAGCATTACCGTGCCGAACACCGGATCTTTTTTTGTGCCGACGATCAATTCAACGGCGCCTTTGGTATCTACCATCTTTTGAACGGTAACTCCGTCAATCCGCGCGTCCGGCCGCTTTTCGGCGGCGGTTTTTACAATATTCCGGAAGGCGGCCCTCACCATTTCCTCGTCTTTCAAATTCAACGCTACCCCTCCAACATCCGATTTGTGGGTAATGTCGGGCGAATAAATTTTTAATACCACCGGGAAACCCTTTTTTTCTGCTATGGAAACTGCTTCGTCTTCCGTTGCTGCAGGCGTTGGATGCGTTGTATCGATTCCGTAATCGTTCACCAGCATTTTTGAATCATCTTCATTCAAAATTCTGGCTTTTGGGAAAACATCTTTCAGGTATTTATCTCTCAACTCATTCCTGTCGTATTGAAATGAAACCGGAACTTCCTTGGGAGTTTCAAACAACATTTCAAGGTTATTCGAATAATTCGAGAGGGTCATAAATGCGCGGATGGCCTGCTCCGGCGCCTGGTAACTTGGAATTCCGGCCTGGTTAAACACCTGAATGCCTTTGTGCATACTGGCGCCGCCCAACCATGCAGCCATTATCGATTTTGAAGTTTTCGATGCCAGATGTGCAATGGCTTCCGCAGTTTCCGTGGGTGCAGTCATCGCCTGCGGTGTAAGCAGTACCAGTACCGCATCAACATTTTTGTCTTCCAGCACAATTTCAGTTGCGTGGGCAAAACGCTCGGGAGTAGCATCCCCCAGCACATCGATCGGGTTGCCGTGCGACCAGAATGGCGGCAGGTAAGCATTTAGTTTTTCCATGGTTTCATCGGAAAGGTTTACCAATTTACCGCCCCAAGAAATTAACGAGTCGGTTGCCATAACACCCGGTCCGCCTGCATTTGTAATAATTGCCAGCCGGTTTCCTTTGGGAATTCTTCGCCGGCCCACAAGGTCGGTAAAATCAAAAATGTTTCCGAAATCGTAAACCCGCGCCAAACCTGCCCTGCGGAAAACGGCATCGTAAATGGAATCTTCGGATGCCAGCGCCCCGGTATGCGAAGCTGCGGCTGCTGCCGATTCCGGGAAACGGCCTGATTTGTATACAATAATCGGTTTTTCGCGTGAAAATGCGCGGGCTGCCGACATAAACGTGCGTGCGTTGGAAAGCGATTCAACGTACAGCACAATTGATTTTGTATTTGGATCCTGGCCAAAATAGTCGATTAAATCCCCGAAATTTACGTCCATTGAATTCCCGATGGAAACGAAATAGGAAAACCCGATGTTTGAATCGTACGCCCAGTCGAGCACCGAAGTACAAAGCGCTCCCGATTGCGAAATAAATGCAACATGCCCTTTTTTTGGCATCCCATCGGCAAAACTCACGTTCATATTGAGGCCCGGAACCAAAATCCCGAGGCAGTTGGGTCCGATAACCCGCATATCGGGAAATTTAGCTTTTTCTTCTTTTACAAGGGCTTCCAGCGCTTTACCTTCTTCGCCGGCTTCCTTAAATCCTGCCGACATGATAATCAAGCCGTTGATTCCAGCTTCGCCACATTCGCGGACCAATTGCGGAACCAGTTTGGCGGCAGTCATTATAACTGCCAAATCGGGTGTTTTGGGCAGGCTTTTTACATCGGGGTAACAGGGTATTCCAAAAACAGCTTCGCGTTTCGGATTTACCGGATAAACAACTCCGTTAAATCCGCCTCCCACTAAATTGCGCAGGGTAATTCCGCCAACACTGTCAGGATTGTTGGAAACACCGATCAACGCAATTCTTTTTGGTTTGAAAATGCTATCTAACTTTTTAATGGCCATTGATTTATATTTTTGATTTTTTGAATAGTTGAACGTTATGAACAAGAACAAAAAGTTTCAGATTTTGAAGATGTAAAAATCATGAAAAAAAATCACGATAGGAAATTTTCACTGTAGCCGTTCAATATTCTGCGGAAAGGTTAAAGTTTATTTAAAATCAAAAGGTTAGCTGTTGCATTTTAGGCAATCACTTTATGTATATGTTGAATAACACACCCATGGAATAACTGTTATATAGCATGGTTTTGAAGGACTGCAAATAAAGGGGCTATATCAAAATACTTTGATTAATTTTTGAGTCTGCTCCGAAAAGTCTGAGTTCATTGATTTTCAACTTCTTTACCCCTAACCCCTGAAGGGGAACTTGCTGAAAATCAATGAACTCTTCAAAGTCCCCTTGATGGGATTTAGGGGTTTTTGACTTTTCGGAGTGGACTCATTTTTTTACTTCCAAAATGAAAGTAACTCCGTCATTTATACCCCCATAAATCCCCCGAAGGGGGATAATTCCTCCCCTTTCGGGGAGGTTAGGAGGGGTCTGAAGTTACAGTGTTAAATTCATAATATATATTTTTGATACAGCCCCCTTTATCATGGCAAATTCCAGATAACCGGATTATTTAAGAATTTTGTTTCTGTCGCCAATGGGTAAAACTACTTTTTTCTGAGTTTCATTAATAACATCAGCCATAGCCAGATAAATAGCAGACAGTCCGCAAATAATACCTTCGAAGCCGGCTATTTTGCCAACAACCACTGAACCCGACCAATCCCGGATAGCAAGGAGCAGAAATAGAATCCACAACGTAAGAAAAACGAATTGAAGGGCGCGGTTGTTTCCAAACGTTCCAATCCACATCATAAAAGTAAAAACGCCCCACATAAACAGGTACCAGCCCATAAAACCGGCCGGCGGCGCTTCCAGCCAACCAATTTTTGGAAATACAATCAGGAACACCAGCGTAAGCCAAAATAAACCGTACGAAGTGAAAGCAGTCGTTCCAAATGTATTACCCTTTTTGAATTCCAGAATTCCGGCAATAATCTGGCCGATGCCACCATAAAATATTCCCATGGCAAGAATCATCGAGCCAAGCGGGAAAAAGCCTGCATTGTGGATGTTTAACAGCACAGTTGTCATTCCAAACCCCATTAATCCCAACGGGGCAGGATTGGATAATTTGTTTTCCATAATATTTAATTTAAGTAAGATTGATTAGTTTTTACTCATCCGCGTTTCACTTCTACTTTGGCCCCGTTGATGATTTCTTCAACTACGCCCGGATCAAGCAACGTGGATGTATCACCGAGATTGGTTGCGTCTCCTTCGCCGATTTTCCGGAGAATTCGCCGCATGATTTTTCCTGAACGGGTTTTTGGCAGACCACTAACTATCTGAATTTTATCGGGTTTGGCAATCGGACCTATAAATTTGGTTACCGTAGCACGGATTTCATTTTCAATGTTCATCATTTCGTGGTCAGATAAATCGTCGCAGATAACGTAGGCATAAATTCCCGAACCTTTAATTTCGTGTGGATAGCCCACAACAGCCGATTCAACAACTTTCGGGTGCTGGTTGATAGCGTCTTCCACTTCAGCCGTTCCAATCCTGTGTCCGGAAACATTTATAACATCGTCAATTCTGCCGATGATCCGGTAATAACCTTCTTCGTCGCGCTTGGCGCCGTCGCCGGTGAGGTACAACCCCGGAAATGCAGAAAAGTAAGTTTGGAAACAACGCTGATGGTCGCCGTAGGTAGTGCGCAACATTCCCGGCCACGGGAATTTGATGCATAAAATACCTTCCACTCCGTTCCCTTTCAGTTCATTTCCTTCGGGATCGACCAGAACCGGTTGTATTCCCGGAAACGGCAGAGTTGCCAGCGATGGTTTTGTTGGTGTAATTCCGGCCAGCGGTGTTATCATGATTCCGCCGGTTTCCGTCTGCCACCAGGTGTCAACAATCGGGCATTTTCCTTTTCCTACTGTGTCATGATACCAGCGCCATGCTTCCTCGTTAATGGGTTCGCCCACCGTTCCCAGCACTTTCAGCGAGCTTAAATCGTGTTTGGTCACCCATTCGTCGCCCTGTGCCACCAATGCGCGAATGGCTGTTGGGGCTGTATAAAACTGGTTGACCTTGTATTTATCAACAATGTCCCAGAACCGGCCTGCATCGGGCCACGTGGGAACACCTTCGAACATCACTGTAGTGGCGCCTGCCAGCAGCGGTCCGTAAACAATGTAGGAATGACCGGTCACCCAACCGATATCAGCTGTGCACCAGAAAATATCTCCGTCGCTGTACTGGAAAACATTTTTGAACGTATATTCAGTATAAATCATGTATCCGGCTGTTGTATGGACAACACCTTTCGGTTTTCCGGTAGAGCCTGATGTATATAAGATGAAAAGCGGGTCTTCGGCATCCATTACCTCTGCTGTGTTTTCAGTATCAACATCTTCAATTAAATCGTGCCACCAGGTATCGCGGCCGTCCTCAAATTTAATGTTGTCGCCGGTTCGTTTCAGCACCACAACATGTTTAACAGAAGGACAATTAGCCAGCGCTTCGTCAACAATCGATTTTAACGGAACTGTTTTGGTGCCGCGGAAACCCCCGTCAGAAGTGATAACTGCTTTTGCTTCGGCATCAACAATCCGGTCGCCGAGCGCCGTGGCAGAAAAGCCTGCAAAAACGATGGAATGGATCGCCCCGATACGCGCACAAGCCATCATTGCAATGGCAAGTTCGGGCACCATCGGAAGGTAAATAGCCACCCGATCGCCTTTTTCAATTCCCATTTTTTTCAGGGCATTTGCAAATTGTTTTACTTTATCAAACAACTCCCCGTATGTCAGTTTTACTTCTTTTTCTTTCGGATCATTTGGTTCCCAGATAATTGCCACCTGATCTTTTCGCATGAACATGTTTCGCTCGAAAATATTTTCAGTAATGTTCAGTTTGCCGTTAACGAACCATTTTACATCCGGCGCATTTTCTCCCTTAAATTTCCAGTCGAGCACGCGATCCCATTTTTTTCTCCAAAAATAGCTTTCGGCAATGTGTCCCCAGAATTCTTCCGGTTCGGCAACGCTTTCATTGTACTTCTGGAAGTATTCAGCAAGACTTGTAATTTTATTTACCATAATTGAAACTTTTTAAGATTTATGTATAACTAAATAAATTTTGCGATTGTTCATATTTCCAAGATGCTATCTGTTTATACCCCCCGAAGCGCGTTTTAAGCTGGCGGATTTTTCCTAAATTCATTTAAAATTACAGTGGCTTCGAATAAATTCGCGAAACAATGAGACCACAAATATGGTAAACCGATGCTGTACACTTTTGTTCTTCTCAGAGTTTAAAAGATGCTCTGAAATTAATACAAAAAAGTTTTTATTGAAATGTTTTTTAATATATTGTACAACACGTGTTTTTACTGAACAAATCACAGGAAAGATAGCTTATATATGCACTCTTTTTAGTAAATTATAAAGCCCTTCCGGCTGTTGAACCTAAAAATCAAAGCCAAAAAAATGAAAGCACTGGTATTAAATTGCGGAAGTTCTTCTCTTAAATTTCATTTATATGAAATGCCCAGGGAAATATTGATGGTGCAAGGTTCTGCAGAAAAAAACGACTCGGGAAATGCTTCGCTGTCCATAAAATGGAGAAATAAGGAGGTGTTTCACAGGGAATGGCAGGAATTTTCGCTGGAAGAAATATTAACATGTGTTTTGAACGAACTTCAGGATCCGAAGAATCATGGTGTGGATTCGCTCAGTGAAATTGATGTGGTGGGGCACCGTTTGATACACGGCCGCGAAAATGACGATGACGTGGTTGAAATAACGGGCCACCTTATTTCATACATGAAATCGAATATTTCGCTGGCGCCGTTGCATTATCCCGCAAACCTGCGAGGAATTCTGGCAATAAAGAAACTGGCTCCCAATGTACTGCAGACCGGAGTTTTCGATTCTGCTTTTCACCGGACGTTACCACCCAAAGCTTTTTTGTACGGAATTCCAATGAATTGGTACCGGGAACATCACATTCGGAAGTATGGTTTTCATGGCATATCGCACAAGTATGTGGCACAGCGTTCCTGCGAAATAACCGATGTGTATTTCGAAAAGAGTAAAATTATCACCTGTCATCTGGGCAACGGCGCTTCAGTTGCCGCCATCAGAAACGGAAAATCAATAGATACTTCCATGGGAATGACGCCTGTGGAAGGTTTGTTAATGGGTACGCGAAGTGGTGATATAGATGCCGGTGTGCTGGTTTATCTTCAGCAAAATTATAAACTCAGCGCCGGTGAAATTAATTCCCTGATTAACGAAAGGGGAGGTTTACTCGGATTGTCCGGTGTTTCTTCTGATTACCGCGAAGTGGAGAAAGCTGCGGCGTCAGGAAATAAAAATGCTAAAATTGCGCTCGATGTTTACCATTACCGGATAAAAAAATACATTGGCTCTTACCTGGCAGTCCTGGGCGGGGCGCATTTGCTGGTTTTTACCGGCGGAGTTGGAGAAAACAGCGTTCAGGCGCGCGAGGAAATTTGCAGCGGAATGGAAGATTTGGGAATTTCGCTTTCCCATTCGCTCAACCAGGATGTGAACGGCACAGAAGCAGTGATTAGTAAAACCGCCTCGAAAATACAGGTTGTGGTTGTGCCAACAAACGAACAACTGATGATTGCCAGGGAAGCTGCAAAACTGGTAATGCGCAAGGAAAAAAAGCCGTAGGATGAAATTCCCGAACCAAAAAGCGGTTTTTACTTTTCGTTTAAAAGAAGGAAATTTAACTTCATGGTTTACAACATATTTTTTACTGAGAAAAATTATCTCCCGGAACATAATAATCTTCTAATTTCGGAAAAAAATTGCAGACATGGCCATCAGAAACTTTAACGAATTACTTGAAACAGTAAAAAACCAACCTGAAAAACGGCTGGTTACCGTAAATGGTGTGGACGAAAATACGCTCGAAGCTCTGGACGAAGCGGTAAAACTGGGATTGGTTTCGGCAATATTAACCGGCGATAAATCAAAAATTGAGGAAACCTGCGCCAATTTGAACATCGACACCGCCAAATATCAGATAATTCATACCGAAACAATTAAAGAAGCGGCTGAAACAGCGGTCGGTTTAATAAACGATGGAAAGGCCGATATGATTATGAAAGGCCTGGTATCGACCGACCAGTTTATGAGAGTGCTGCTGAAAAAAGAATACGAACTTGTTTCGCCCAAAGGAATTTTGTTGCATGTGGCGCTGATGGAAAATCGAAATTACCACAAGCTGCTGGCTTTTTCCGATGCCGGTGTTATTCCGTATCCCGATTTAAAACAGAAAATTGAAATGACCCGGCACCTTATACAAATTTCGAAAGCGCTCGGAAATGAACATCCCAAAGTGGCTGTGATAGCGCCAACCGAACAAATTATTATTTCCATTCAGTCGTGCATGGATGGCGCCACAATCGCGAAAATGTCGGAGCATGGTCAGATAGAAGATGGAATTGTAGACGGCCCAATGGCGCTGGATGTGGCTATTAACCGCGAAGCTGCCCTGATAAAGGGTTTTACCTCTACTGTTGCTGGCGACGCCGACTGTCTGCTTTTTCCGAACATAGATGCTGCCAATGTGTTTTATAAAACCAATTCAAAGTTGTGCAAAGCGCAAATGGCCGGAATAATCGCAGGTGCAAAAGTGCCGGCAATTGTTTCTTCGCGTGGCGACAGCGAGAAAACAAAGTTAAATTCCATTGCATTGGCATCATTAATCAGCTAAATCGTTTGAATGTTCCGTATTCTTGCAATAAACCCGGGTTCTACTTCCACAAAATTTGCCGTTTATTTCGACGAAAAATGTATTCTGAACAAAACCATTCGTCATTCCATGGAAGAACTGATGCGGTATAAAACCGTTATCGATCAGTTCGATTTTCGCAAAGGATACATCATTGATGCCATTGCAGAAGAAGGGATTGATGTTGATTCAATTAAATTTATAATTGGTCGCGGGGGATTGACTTATCCATTGGAATCCGGGGTTTACCGGGTAAACCACCGGATGATTCAACATGCCCGCGAGGGAATTTACGGACAGCACGCAAGTAATTTAGGCCCGCTGCTTGCCGACTACATTGCACTTCAGATTCCTTTCGCCCGGGCTTTTGTTGCCGACCCGGTGGTAACCGACGAACTTGAAGATGTGGCCCGTATTGCCGGTCATCCAAATTTCGAGCGCCGCTCCGTTTTTCACGCCCTGAACCAAAAGGCAACCGCCCGTTCGCATGCCCGGAAAACCGGAAGGAAATACGAAGATTTGAACCTGATAGTAGCACACCTGGGCGGCGGAATTTCAGTGGGCGCGCATAAAAAGGGGAGGGTAGTGGATGTAAATAATGCATTCGACGGCGAAGGAGCTTTTAGCCCCGAGCGTTCCGGAACTTTGCCTGCGGGGCAGTTGATAGAGATTTGTTTTTCGGGAAATTATTCAAAAGAACAGGTACAGCGAATGGTGGTTGGCGAGGGTGGATTTGTTGGTTACCTCGGAACAAATGATGCCAGCGAGGTGGAAAAAATGGCTGCCGGCGGCAACGAAAATGCAAAGCTCATTCAAGACGCGCTTTTTTACCAGGTTTCAAAAATGATAGGCGAAATGGCTGTGGTGCTGGAAGGAAAGACAGATGCGATTTTGCTTACCGGCGGACTTGCACACAGCCGGCAACTGGTAAAATACGTCCGGTCAAAAACTGAATTCATTGGTCCGGTTTTTATCTACCCGGGTGAAGACGAACTGGAAGCGCTGGCCGCAAACGCCCTTCGTGTAGCCCGCGGCGAAGCGGAAGTGAAAGAGTATGTAAAATGAACCTTCTGTTCATTTGCCGGTAATGTTACCGGCCTCTCCGTTTTTAATTGTTAATCCCTTCATTTTTACTTAAATTGTATTCCGAAAAAAACTAAATACACAAATTATGAAAACAGACCTGATCTTTTATATTCTCATTTTTTAATAGCTGAGATTACAGGAAAACAGCTACTGAAATAAACTTCCAATTTCATTTAAATTTAAAAACAACTTTTCTATGAAAAACAAAAACAGTATCAAAAAAGCATTGTGCTTTTTAGTAATGTGTGCCTTTTTTGTGACTGTGGCTGCCGGCGCACTGGCGCAGCAAAGAACAGTTACGGGTACCGTTAAAGACGAAAACGGCGAGGAATTGCCAGGCGTATCTGTAGTTGTAAAGGGAACAACTGTGGGTACAGTTACCAACGAAAATGGGCAATATTCACTGGCAGGTGTCAGCCAGGATGCAACGCTGATGTTTTCGTTTGTTGGCATGCAAACGAAAGAAGTATCGGTAGGAAACCAAACAACAATTGATGTTACGCTTCAGACAACTTCCATTGGTTTGGAAGAAGTTGTGGCCGTTGGCTATGGAACCATGCGAAAGTCGGATTTAACCGGTTCTGTTGCATCGGTTTCTTCGGAAGAACTGGATGCATTTCCGACCCAAAATTTGAACCAGGCAATTCAGGGCCGTGCGGCGGGAGTTCAGGTAACTTCTGTAAACGGTGAGCCCGGAGCGGGTACGCGAATCAGGATTCGCGGCGGAACTTCGTTAAATGCAAGCAGTGATCCTTTGTATGTTGTAGACGGTTTTGCCGGAGCTTCTGTTCCCCCGCCTGAAGATATCTCATCCATCGAAATTCTGAAAGATGCGTCGGCAACAGCGATTTATGGTTCGCGGGGTGCAAACGGAGTTATTCTCATCACCACGAAATCAGGAAAAACCGGTGCGACTAAAATCGAACTGACTTCGTCGTACAGTTTCGAAAATGTGGCTAAAAAACTGGATTTACTCAACGCCACTGAATTCGCAAAATTCATGAATGAAGTATATGCCAACAGCGGGCAGACGAACGTTCCTTATCCGAACCCCGAAAGTTACGGTGAAGGAACCAACTGGCAGGATGCGATTTTCAGACAGGGAAATACGCAAAATTATCAGCTTTCTGCCTCGGGCGGAAAAGAAGACATTCAGTTTTATAATTCCGTGAATTATTACGGACAGGAAGGTATTATTATCAATTCGAAGTACCAGCGATTTTCCGGTTTGTCAAATCTTGATTATCAGGTTGGCGAACATTTAAAGATTGGAACCCGGATGTTTTTTCAGCGTTCGGAGCAGAATGGGGTAAAAACCCAGGAAGGTTCGGGTGGAACTACCAATACCGGCGTCATTGCCGGGGCATTGATTATGGAACCGATTACGCCAATTTATAACGAAGACGGAACTTACACGCTGTCGGTTATTGGCGACCCAAACGATAACCCATATGCCGTTGCGAAAGAATACGTGGATCAAACGGTTGCCGATTTGTTTCAGGGAAGCGGCTATGTTGATTTGAAAATTATTGAAGGACTGAATTTTAAAACCACTTTCGGTGTGCAAATCAACAACAACCGAACAGGAACTTACAGCCCGACGACGCTAAACGCCGGTAAAAATGTGGGTGGAAGCGCCAGCATCAGCGCGCTTAAAAGAACAACTCTTTTGAACGAGAACTATTTATCTTACACCAATACATTCAACGAAGTTCACAAAATAACCGCAATGGCGGGTTATTCATTTCAGTCGTACCGAAACGAAAGCTGGAGTGCCGAAAACAACGGTTATGTTACCGACACCTATTTATTCTGGAATTTAGACGGCGGCGCCGATTACCAACAACCCGGTTCAAGCCTCACGGAGTGGGAACTGGCTTCATTTTATGGCCGTGCCAATTACAACTTCCGCGATAAATATTTGCTGACATTTACCGGCAGGTACGACGGTTCATCAAGGTTTGGAAAAAACAACAAATGGGCATTTTTTCCTTCAGGCGCCGTTGCGTGGAATGTGACGCAGGAACCTTTTATGAGCTCAATGGATTTACTTAGTCACCTGAAACTTCGGGTAAGTTATGGTGTAACCGGTAATACCGACATCGGAATTTATCAGTCGCTGGCAAATTTTGCATCAACACAGGCAATCATAAATGAACAAACGGTAAATGCGGTTATTCCGTCAACAGTGGCAAATTCCGATCTTTCCTGGGAAAGCACAGCCCAAACCGATATTGGTTTGGATATGGGACTTTGGGAGGAACGGGTAATAATTACGGCAGATTATTACTACATGCTTACAGATGATTTGCTTTACAACGTTCCGCTGCCGCAGTACTCCGGTTACGATACCAGTTTGAGAAATATCGGTTCAGTTGAAAATAATGGATTTGAATTGGGACTTAGTACGGTGAATGTTCAAAACGCCTCGTTGAACTGGTCGAGCGATTTCAATATTTCATTCAACAAAAATGAAGTTGTTTCTTTACCTGGAGGCGAATTAATTTATTCGCGGCGTCCGGGGCACCTGATCGGAGACGATACGCACATTTTAACGGAAGGCGCACCGGCCGGTTCATTTTACGGATACATTTACGATGGTGTTGACGGAGAAGGAAATCCGGTGTACCGCGATATTGCCAGCCGCGATGCAGATAATAATCTGATTATGGAACCTGACGGTGTGGTTAACAGCGACGATCGCACCATCATTGGAAATCCGCATCCCGATTTTACATTCGGTTTTAACAACAGCCTTCAATACAAGAATTTCGATTTGAACATATTTATTCAGGGTGTGGTTGGAAACGACATGATGAATTTCACGCGCATGGAACTGGAATGGGTAAATGGCAAAGGAAACCAAATGGCTTCGGTTTTAAACCGGTGGACACCAACAAATACCAATACCGATATTCCCAAAGCTTCCGGTTCTTATCCATCAATTTCTTCTACGCGCTGGATCGAAGACGGAACTTATGTGCGCCTGAAAAATGTTTCGCTGGGTTACAACATCCCGACCCGCTTGTTGGGGCAAACTGGTATCGACAGGCTTCGCATTTACGTTAGCGGACAAAACCTGTTTACAATAACTGATTACACCGGCTACAACCCCGACGTCAGCTACCGCGACAGCAATACAAGCATCGGCCTGGATTATGGCAGTTATCCTAATACCCGTTCCTATACTTTGGGTGTAAACGTTACATTTTAAACACTTAAAAATCAGATAGAAATGAAAAAGAAATATTTATTTTCAATTAAAATATTTGCATTGATTTTTCTCGCATCCTGTACAAAACTGGAGGAAAATCCGGTAGGGCTGCTGGCCCCTGAATCGTATTTTAAGTCGGAAGCAGATGTGGAAGCGGCCGTTTTGGGAACTTATTCGCTTTTAGCCACAGAATCAGCTTATGGCAGAAAATATACAGTGGCGGTTGATTTGCTCGGTGATGGCTGTGACATTGGCGACATTGGTACGCCGGCACGCCGTATTGCCATTAACAATTTGGAACCAGATGCCAACAACGGGATGATTACTGCTTTCTGGCCACAGTTTTACCAGGCCATTGGCGCGGCTAATTCAGCCATAGCCGGAATCAGTTCAATTACGGTTACGGATCAAAATAAGGTGAATCAGCTGGAAGCAGAAGCGCGGATCGTGAGGGCTCATTGCTATTATACCCTGGTTCGGCTTTTTGGCGATATTCCGTATGTTGGCGAATTTGTTACGGATCCAACTTCGGTTTCGGATATTTCGAAAACACCGGAGTCTGAAGTTTACCAGCACATTATTGAAGACTGTGAGTTTGCCGTTGCAAACCTCCCGAATCAATATCCGAATGACATCCGCAGCCGCCCAACCGCAGGGGCCGCCAAAACCATGCTGGCTTCGGTTTACCTCACCCGCGGCGAATACGACAAAGCAGCTCAGTACGCGGAAGATGTAATTAACAATGCAGCAACATACAATTATGAACTTCTGGACGATTTTACGGAAATATGGATTGCCGATAACCAGGATACCAAAGAACACATCTGGACCATTGATTTTCTGGGTGGAATAACGGATGATTTGTGGTCGCCCATGACCGGCGTCAGAAATGCCGACATGCAGGGGTGGAGCGTTGTAGTTCCATCACCCGGGTTATATGATTTTTATGCTGATGGCGATTACCGCAAAGAAGTTACTTTTATTCTGGAAACAGCAGTTAATGGCGTTATGACACCTTACACGGAGTGGACCTGGCCGCGCATTCACTTCGGAAAATATGCATTGTATCCCGGAGAAAAAGCCAACAGCGAAGGCCGGTACAGCGGACGAAACTATCCGATTTACCGTTTTGCGGAAGTATACCTGATAGCTGCTGAAGCATTGGCAGAAGTGAATAACGGGCCAACCGCAAAAGCTTATGAATACTTTAACAAAATCAGGCAGCGGGCGCGCCACAACGGCACAGAACCTGCCGATCTTCAGCCCGGTTTATCAAAAGAACAATTTGTTAACGAGGTGCTCGATGAAAGACTGAGGGAATTCGTGCTGGAATACAAACGATGGTTCGATATAAAACGAAGAAGGATAGGAGAGGAAGTTTTCAACAGTCCGAACTCGCTTGAACCGCATTCATTCAATCCCGCAAAAAATTATCTGTTGCCGCTGCCGCAGGCCGAACTTGATCGCAATCCTAATTTACTCCCTCAAAACCCGGGTTATTAATCAAATATGTTGTTTAATAAACGTTTTCGTGAAAAATAAAGGCTGGCATCTGTCAGCCTTTGTCTTTGTATGTTTCATTAGCAAGCTGTTTTTGCCAAAGGGAATAAAGGGCAAATGTTTTATGTTCCATTGATGGTTTTTCAACCTTTATACGGCGAAGGCGATTGCTGTTTTTTGCAAATAGTTTTACGATTGTTCGAAAACAAAAGCTCTTGTTTTTTGTTGTCTTTTTACCGAATTACAATCGATTGCATTAAAAACAGGATTTACCTTTTTATGAAAAGAAAAACAACTGAAAAAAACTATCTTTTTCGTTTAATTAGCTTGAGATTATATGTTTACTGTTACTAACCTTCAAAACAATAAACTATGAAAAGTAGACATGCAGCTTCCACTATTTTACCCTCTGGTTTGCATGATAAGAAAATTTATCGTCCGATCATGCTATTTCTTCAAATATGCTTTAAATGACTACATATCGGCAGGCTTTAAAGGCCGGTTAATTGCTGATAATTATATACATATGTATTCACGATTATTAACCTAAAACATTTTTTTTATGAAAAACAAAAAAGGAATCAGAAAAGCAGCAAGTTTGCTAATGCTGTGTTTCTTCTTCGTAATGGCCGGTAGCGCTTACGCACAGGAAAAAACCATTACCGGAGTTGTAACAGATGAAGACGGGCTTGAACTTCCGGGTGTTTCGGTTGTAATTGAAGGCACAACCACCGGCACAGTGACCGACATTAACGGTGAGTATACCCTTCCTGGTGTAAGCTCCGGAAATGTTCTTGTTTTTTCATTTGTAGGAATGGAGAGTAAAAAAGTTACTGTGGGAAATCAGAACAGGATTGATGTTACACTGGAAACTACTTCAATTGGTTTAGAGGAAGTGGTGGCCATTGGTTATGGCACGCAGAAAAAAGCAAACTTAACCGGTTCGGTAGGTGTAGCCACTTCCGAAAGACTGGAAAACCGGCCCATTGTTTCGGTTGGTGAAGGTTTGCAAGGTGTTATACCAAACCTGAACATTTCTATCCGAAATGGCGATCCTACCCGGAATACAAGTTTTAACATCAGGGGTTACGAGTCTATTAACGGTGGCAGCCCTCTTGTTTTGGTTGATGGCGTTCCGATGGATGCCGACCGGTTAAATCCCAACGACATTGAAAGTGTTACGGTACTGAAAGATGCCGCGGCTGCTGCGGTTTATGGCGCCAGAGCTGCATTTGGTGTTGTTTTAATTGAAACGAAACAGGGAAAGAAGGGTAAAATAACCGTAACACTCGGGACCGAACAGTCAGCTACAGTGCCGATTTTTAATATTGATCCGGTAAAAGATCCGTATCAGGCGATGTTGGCTTGGAACGAAGCCACCTTAAGAACCAACGGCAGTGCCAGGTATGATCAAAATTACCTGGAAGGCGCCAAAAGATGGGTGGAAAATCCTACCGAGGAAAATGCATGGGGTGTATTTGAAGGAGAATTGCGCAGGTACGGATACAGCGATTATGTGGGTCGTACCGTTGCAGATTATCAGCCACAGCAGAAATATAACATGAGTATATCCGGAGGATCGGAAAATGCATCTTATTATGTTTCTTTCGGTTTTCTCGATAAAGACGGATGGGTAAAAAGCGACGAAAAAAACTTTAACTACAAAAGGTACAATGTTTTAATGAAAACAGATTTTGTAATTAAAGACTGGTTAAGTATGGATGAACAGATTTCATTCAATTCCGAAGTCAATGATGAACCACATTTCTACAATTGGGATGTAAATATTAACAGCGTTGCCAGGGTACCCCCGAATATGGCTATCGAATTTCCTGATTTGCCCTACTATCTTGAGCAGGGCGACCACGATCAGTTCGCTCCCTACATAGGAATGTATTTTGGATCTCTGAACTTTTTACCTTACCTGGAACAGGGCGGAAGGTTAACCTGGACGAGGAATAACCTCCTGTTAAAACAAGGAATCACACTTACCCCGCTTAAAGGTTTAAAAATAAGGGGCGATTTCTCCTATAGTACATACCATCGTCATTACCAGGATGTAGCCAGTAAAATAGAGGTTATTGGCAATCAGGATTTGGAAAATCTTGAAATCAACAACGGATTCAGTGGCGACGATTGGGTGGATGACAGAACAGATTATAACCAGTACTACGTATTGAACACCTATGCAGAGTACCTGCTTGATCAGTTCGAAAATCATTACATCAAAGCAATGGTCGGTTTCAACCAGGAATGGGGTTATAATCAGAATTTCAGGGCTCAGGCAAATACGCTGATCACTCCGTTAATTCCGGATATCAACGCTACAACAGGAACCCAGCAAACATTTGGTGGAAAGAACCACGTTTCTTTAAGAGGGGTATTTTACAGGTTCAACTACATCTATAAAGATAAATATCTGTTTGAAGCCGACGGACGATATGACGGGACTTCCCGTTTTCCGTCAAAAGATCGCTTCGGTTTCTTTCCGTCAGTTTCTTTGGGTTGGCGAATATCCGAAGAATCCTTTATGCAGAATACCAGAAGCTGGCTCGATAATCTGAAACTACGCGCCTCTTATGGTGAGTTGGGTAACCAGTTGCTCGGCAATAATTATTATCCTTACATTTCAACATTATCGATTGGTGCATCACCTTACATGATGTACAATGCATCGCGAATCCCTTATGTTTCTGCTGCCGGATTGGTTAGTCCTTCATTAACCTGGGAAACTGTTGCTACCCAGAACCTTGGGTTGGATATCACAATGCTTCAGCAGCGTCTCGATTTTTCTTTTGATACCTACATCAGGGATACAAAAGATATGTTAATGGATGTGGAATATCCGGCAATACTTGGTACAGATGCGCCGCAATCCAATGCTGCCGATTTGCGCACAAAAGGTTGGGAACTGTCATTAACCTGGCGCGACCGGGTTGGCGAGGACTGGCAATATGGAATCAATTTGGCGTTGTCTGACAACCATGCAGAAATAACCAAATACGATAATCCCACCGGCGCGCTTTCAGAATACCGGGTCGGCCAGCAGTTGGGCGAAATCTGGGGATATACCACCGAAGGCATTTTCCAGACGGAAGAAGAGGTTGCAAATCATGCGGATCAGTCGCAACTCGGTTCCAACTGGCAACCCGGAGATATCATGTACAAGGATCTGAATAACGACGGTGTTATTAATGCCGGCAGCAATACAATTGACGATCCCGGCGATCGGTCTATCATTGGAAATTCGTCGCCACGGTACCAATTCGGTATTAATCCGGACGTCACTTATAAAAACTGGTCGTTGAATGTCTTTTTCCAGGGTTTGTTCAGGGATTACCTGCCAAGTAACGGAAACTGGAATGCTTTCTATCCGTTCAACGCAGGACACATCGAAAAATTCTATTTAACTGAAACGTGGAGCCCTGAAAATCCGGATGCTTATTTTGCCGCGCCCCATATTTCAACCAATACAAAAAAGAACATTCAACCTCAGTCGCGTTACGTTCAAAATGCAGCTTATATCAGGTTGAAAAATCTTACGCTAAATTACAATTTACCAAGGGATTTAATCGAACACGTTGGAATGACCCGGGCACAGGTTTATTTGTCAGGTCAAAACCTTTGGGAATATACAAAGATGCATGCACCGCTCGATCCGGAACAGGTTGAAACTGTTACGCAGGAATATTATTTTCAGCGCATTTATACAGTTGGTGTAAAGATTACGTTCTAACAACTAAAAACTGGAAAAAAGATGAAAAAGTATTTTATAAAATTTAGTTTGGTAGTTTTTGCAACCCTATTTCTGATAAGTTGCAACAATGAGTTTTTGGATCGGGCCCCGCTCGATGAAATCACCAATGAAACTTTCTGGAATACAGAAAACGACCTTCAGGTGTATAACAACAGTATTTACGACATGGCGTTGAACGATAACGATGTGCCGATTTTGATGGCACACGACGATGGTTTCGACAGTAACAACATAAGCTTTTGGTATCTCGATGAATTTACCGATAATATTGCACCCCGTGCGCCGCGGCATAACCGCTATCAGGAGGTCAGGGCCGGGAAATACAGCGTTCCCACAAGTCCTCAGATGTATGGCTGGAGAGACGGAAGCTGGGAATTCCTGAGGGAAATTAACGTCGGATTGGATAATTACGATAAAGCGCTTGCAAACGTTTCGGAAGAAATTGTTAACAAATACAAAGGAGAAGCGCGTTTGTTCCGTGGTTGGTTTTATGCCGATAAGGTATCTAAATTTGGCGACGTGCCATGGGTGGATCATGCTTTGACCACAGAATCAGAAGAACTGTATGCTCCGCGCACTCCGCGTGAAGAAGTTATGGGGCACGTGCTGGAAGATTTGACATTCGCTGCAGAAAACCTGCCGGAAGAGTGGGATGTCGGCGGAAGTCCCGGGCGTTTGAATAAATGGCATGCGTTGGTTATTAAATCGAGGGTGTGTTTGTTCGAGGGAACCTGGCGCAAATACCACGGCGGCACCAATCCGGAAATGTGGCTGCAGGAAGCTGCTGATGCCGCACAGCAGGTTATGGAAAGCGGGTTGTTTCAGTTGTATTCAACCGGAGATCCGCAAAACGATTACCAGGCAATTCACAAAATGGGGCCTGATCTCACAGGAGTTCCGGAAGTAATGTACTGGAGAAGGTACCAGTTGGGTATTTTTACCAACCACGTGCAAAGTTACCACCGCAGTTACAACGGAGGGGCAACAAAAGATTTTGTTGAAGACTATCTTTGTACCGATGGGCTCCCCATTACACTTTCAAACGAATACCAGGGAGATGAGGTATTTGAAAATATATTTGAAAACCGCGATCCAAGGCTGAGGCAAACGATTTTACACCCCGATGATGTAAGCCGCTGGCATTACAACAAAGACGATACCCGTCCTTATCCGCGCATCGAAGGGATGGCAGGCGGTTTAACCAGCACTACGGGTTATCACATTATCAAGGTTTACGAAGTGAATGCTGCACACGCCAGTTATAACGTTTCAGAAACTCCGGCAATTATTATGAGGTACGGAGAAGTTTTGCTGAATTACGCGGAAGCAAAAGCCGAATTGGGCGACATTACACAGGAAGATTTGGATAAAAGCATCAACCTGTTGCGCGACCGTGTAGCAATGCCGCATTTGACATTAGACCCGCCAATGGATCCGCGTTATGCCGATTATGGAGTTTCATCTTTAATCATAGAAATCCGGCGCGAACGCAGGGTTGAATTGTTTATGGAAGGGTTCCGGTACGACGACATCCGCAGGTGGGGAATGGGCAGGGAACTCCGGGAACCCGACCTGGGAATTCCATGGACTGAAGCCTATCAGAACCGTATCGATCCGGACAACCAGGCTACCATCGGTACAAAAACGGTAAACGGTGTTCCTTATCTGGCGCCTTATGTAGGTACCGACTGGGAAGATCCTGTTTTCGATGAAAGCAAACATTACCTGTGGCCCATCCCTTTAAATGCAATAGCCCAGAATCCAAATCTGGATCAAACACCAGGTTGGTAAGATTGTAACAGTAAGACAATGAGGATAATGTCGTCTTCATCATTTCAAAGCCGTAATTCGTCGCCCGATGAATTACGGCTTTGTTTTTCTAATAAAATTATAGTGATTTAATTATAATTTACAGAATACTATTATATCTTTCCCTAAACATGCAAATACCCCTGTTGACCTTGTTTCTCTATTAAAAGTCATTTTTTTGATTTCTCACTTTTTTGAATTCTAGTTAATTACAAATTTAGTCGTTTTCTATTATTGGAATAATGTTTCTTAACATATTTTTGATATACAAATAATATTAATTTTATGCAATCGATTGTTGCAATCGATTGCATTTATATTCTTATTAAATAATTAATTTTTAATCTAAAACCATTTTATGAAAGACAAAAATGAAACAAAAAAGGTACTCAGCCTTTTGATGTTATGTTTGTTTTTTGTTGCTGTTAGTATTGGAGCTTATGCTCAAAAGACAGTAACAGGAACAGTAACTGATGAGACAGGGGCGCCACTTCCCGGTGTTAACATTACGGTTAAAGGCTCTTTTGTAGGTAGCGTAACCAACGTTGACGGTAATTATAGTCTTACCGGACTTGAAGGTAACGAAACTTTAGTATTTTCTTTTGTTGGGATGCTATCAAAAGAGATAGCTATTGACGGAAAAACCGAGATAAATGTTCAACTGGCAATGGATGCCGTTGGAATTGAAGAGGTTGTTGCCATTGGTTATGGTACGCAGAAAAAGCGAGATGTTTCGTCAGCTATCTCTTCAGTGAGTTCAGAAGCCTATAAAGATAGGCCGGTTACCAATTTTGCACAAGGTATTAAAGGAAATGTTGCAGGAGTAATGATTTCGAACAACAACGCTGCACCTGGTGGCGGGTCGAATATTGTTATTCGCGGGATAAGTTCGGTAAACGCGTCGAATGCTCCACTTTATGTTGTTGACGGGCAGCCTCTTCCTGATAGCTACAACAAAACCGAATCACCTTTAAACTTCATTAATCCTGCGGATATTGAGTCTATTGAGATTTTAAAAGACGCAGCGTCGGGTGCCATTTACGGAACAAGAGCAGCGAACGGGGTTGTATTAATAACAACAAAACGTGGGAAATTGGGCAAACCTAAAATTGGTGTAAGAGTTAGTTACGGTGTGCAAACTGCCCTTCGGAAAATGGATGTACTTAATAGTGAAGATTTCATTCAATTCTACGAAGAGTCAAGAGAAAACGCCTATGTAGTTGAGGATCCCAATTTTGGAACAAATGACCCCAATGCCGTTTTATGGTCGCGATCCGATCCGTACGACGTAAGAATAGAAAACTGGAAAACGTATTCGTCACAAAAAGGTGGATTTAGCGATCCCAACACAAAATTGCCACGCTGGTTTACAGTTACTGATACCACAAAAGTAATGGCATCGAAATACGACACCGACTGGCAGGATGCACTGTTTAAAACAGGTAATGTTACCGACATACAACTCTCCTTAAGCGGTGCAACCGATAATATTAACTATTACGTTTCAGGTGGCTACCACAAAAACAAGGGTATTATAGAAAATACCAGCTACGACCGCTTCTCATTCCGCAGCAATTTTGAAGGAAAAATTAATCAGTGGTTAACAGTTGGCTTTAACCTTGCACCTATGTTGGAAAACACCAGTGTACTGGCCAATTCCGAAAGTACCGATGTTTCCTATAATCCACTTGTTGCAGCGGCTTTTCATGCTCCCATATTTCCGACGCACAACGATGACGGAACTTTTTTCTACACAGGACAGGAACTGGATAGTCCATGGGACTGGAACGTTGCCTTCATGGTAAATCCATTAACTCAACTGGCAATAACGGATGAAAGTAAAACTGCGCGTGTGACCAGCAAACTCTATTCTGACATTAAGTTTATTGATGGCCTTATATTAAAAACTGCATTCGATCACGATTACCGCGACAGAAACCGTGACTATTTTTTGCCCAGTTACGTACCTGCCAGTCCTAACAATCCTACATCGCGAAACAGAGGTATAAGTGAGCGGTCAACCCGGCAGTTTTGGGATCTACAGTCGTATTTAAACTATAACAAGGACATCGGGGAACATAATATTAATACTATGGTCGGTGTTGCATTCGAGGAAACAAGTTACAGTTCGAATTATATAGATAAACTCGACTATCCACACAATTTGATTCCCACCCTTAACCAGGCAACTACGGTATTAAACCAACAAAATGATGCCCGTTCCAACAAGTCATCCGAAAGTATGATTGGATCTTTTGCAAGGGCAAGCTACAATTATATGGGTAAATATTATTTAACCGGTTCGGTTCGTCGCGATGGTTCTTCGAAGTTTGGTCCGGAGAATAGGTGGGCAGTATTTCCTTCTTTATCGCTTGCATGGCGCCTGTCGGATGAGGGTTTTATGAAAATATTTTCCCCTTTCATAAGTGACTGGAAAGTGAGAAGTGGCTGGGGTAAAATAGGTAATTCGGGAATTTCAAACTATCTGTATGCCTCAACCCTGGGAGCAAGTTCGTACCTGTTTGATAAAGGTTCTGCTATTGCACCTGCCTATTACAACAACAAGATTTCCAACAATCAACTTGGGTGGGAAACAACTACAGATTTTGGCATAGGAACCGACGTAAGTTTTTTTAATTCAAGAGTTAACTTAACGGTTGATTATTTTGACAGGACAACCAATGATATGCTTTTTAGTTTGCCACTGCCAGCCACAACAGGTTTTGGGAGTGTTATGCTGAATATGGGTTCTATGAAGAACCGGGGCTTCGAATATTTACTTAGCACAAGGAATTTTACCGGAAAATTTAAGTGGACTACTACAGCTACCCTATCGTATTACAGAAATTATGTTACAGACATTGGCAATGACAAACGACCTATAATTGACAACCTTGGTTACACTTCAGAAGGCCGTCCGATTGCTAACTTATGGGGAATGCTCATGTTGGGGCCTTATCGCGATTGGGAAGATGTTAAATCATCTCCGGTTTTCAACCCTTCTCGTGCCAATGCCCGACAGCGTTCAAATCCTGGTTCGCCGAAGGCTGCCGATGTAAATGGCGATGGTGTTTTAGATGCAAATGATAAAACTGTGTTAGGTACACCAACTCCTGATTTTGTATATGGACTTAAAAACGATTTCTCTTTCGGAAACTTCGACATGTCAGTCATGCTAACTGGTGTGCAGGGCGGAACCAGAATTTACGGTGGCAGCTATACAAATATAATGTATTATGCACAGGGCAGAACAAATACTACCTATGAGTATTTTAACAATTACTGGAGGGAAGATAATCCTGATGCTAAATATCCCGCACCAAACCGAAAGAGCTACGATTCCCCTCAAACCGAGGGGGGGCTTGTATTTGATGCAACCTTCTTTAAAATTGAGAATATAAATCTTGGATACACTTTCCCTTCTCATTATTTAAAAAGAGCATCCATTGCGTCTTTGCGGCTGTACGTAAACATTGACAATGTATTCTTAAAATCTTCTGATCCGGGTTATAACCCTGAAAGCAACTACCGGGGAGATAATCCAAAATCACAGGGGGTTGACCGAACCGGTGCTTATCCCTTATCGAGAGTATTTTCATTTGGAATTAATATAGAATTATAAACCATACAATTATGACTAAAAGAATATTAAGAATTTTTGTAACTATGTGTCTAATCGTCGTTTTAGGCAGTTGCGAGGATTTTATAGATAAATTACCAGAAGACACACTTTCACCTGGTGGCTACTTTAATAATACAGAAGAATTGCTTACAGGTGTTTCTGGCAGTTATAAGGTTTTGCAAGCAATATACCAGCACGACAGAATGTTAAGAACCGTTTCCTATATGGGGAGTACGGCAAAAACAATTCAGCTAAACAATGTATTCAGGCGTTTTGAGAAGTCAGTATCAAACTCAGAATCGAATATATACAATGATAACTTTTTGATGATTTCCAGGTGCAATTCAATGTTAAAAATCCTTGATAACTTTACCACAGAAGTAGCCAGTGAGCAACGGGAAGTTGATGCGATGAGGGGTGAATGCCACTTTTTGAGAGGATTAGCCTATTTTAATCTTGTACGTTTATACGGCGAACTTCCGCTTGTAATTGAAGAATTAGCTTCTCCAATGGATGCTTTCGGTAACGGACGCTCAAGTGTAGACGATATATACAACCTGGCCATAATTCCTGATTTCACAAAAGCCGCAGAACTTTGTTACAAAAAAGATGCTCCGGAATTAAGCGGTCAGGGTGCCAGGGCTACAAAAGGCAGCGGATTGATGGGGCTTGCCAAAGCGTACTTAACCATCAACAAAACACAGGAAGCAGAGGATGTTTTAAAACGTTTGATTGTTGACAAGGAAGGTGGCGAATATGAACTGCTATCTGATATGAGTGATGTTTTTAAGCCTGAAAATAAATTCAACAAGGAATCTATTTTTGAAGTGAATTACAATGTAGCAGCCGGACAACCATCCTGGTTTTTTACCTTGTTACAAAACGACATTGGCTATGCCATTGGTATGACAAGAACATCTGGTGTAATTACAACCCATAGTGTATTGCGGGAATTTGATGAATATGGCGAAATTAATCGTTTTTATGCAACACTTGATTCAGGTGTCGTAAACGGCGTTCCACCCATCCAGGCTTTCCCTGTTAAAATGGCGCCCCCCAGAGACGAAAGGTCAGCTATTAACGACATAGGTTCAGATTATAACTTTATGGTCTACAGGTATGCAGATGCCTTGCTGATGTATGGAGAAGCCTTAATGAGAAACGGGAAAGATGGAAAGCCATGGATTGATATGGTCAGACAAAGATCAGGAATGCCAAAGTTAGACGATGATCCTAAATTCACAGGATTGGATATTTATTGGATTCTTCACGAGAGAAGAATGGAACTGCTTTGGGAGGCACACTATTACTTTGATTTGGTCCGCACTGGTAAGGCTGTGGAAATATTATCAGACATTTTAATGCAGATCATCGATCACGATAATGTTCCCAGGAATACTCCAATTCAAGAATATCAATTACTATTACCTATACCTACAGGAGAAATTGAAAAAGATCAATCTTTGGTTCAAAATCCTGGTTATTAATCATAAAAAGAAGTTGTTATGAAAAAATATAATCATATTTTCTATTTGATGTTTGTCCTGTCTTTTCTGTTTGTTTCATGTTTGAAGGAAGAAATACCTTCGCCTACTGTTAATGGTATTACCTTTTATATATTAAATGAAGAAAATAAATATGTTGAGGTACCTGCCCCGGTGGCAGGTACCAGATATACCATTGGAGTTAATAGTGAGGCAGATATAGTTTCTATATGGCCCGGAGGGAAACGTGAAACAATAAAGAATGTCGCCGGCGCAGATTCTACCGATATTAATGGTAACGTAGTGCTAAAAACAAGTGATCACTATATTGACTATGGCTTATTAAATGCAAGGGGCTTAACCACTTCCCTGCATGATGAAATCGGATGGAATGCTGCGTACAAATTTAGCTCGCCGGGAAACTACAAAATTACCGTTGTAGCAACAAATCACGGATACGATTCCAGCGGTTACGATCAGCGTGTTTTTGAGTTTGAGGTTAAGATTGAATAATAGATAAATTAGATAATTTGAATTAGCTTTTTCCCTTATTGGAGAGATTAGTTTAATTTGGTTGGTTTTGATGATTGGAGCAGATGCATTTCTGCTCCAATCATTTTTATAAATTCATACAATAAATATTGATAAACAAATGAAATCCATTTTTTTAGTTTTAATCGTAGTTTTATTAAACCATTTTTCTTTTGCGCAGCCCATAAAGCCTGAAGAAGTGAAAAAAGATATGAAACGAGTGGCCGACTGGCAAATTGAGCATTTTAACGATGCATACAGTAACGATAAGCCTCATCATCCATTGGACTGGACTAACGGAGCATTATACGTAGGAATGGTTAAATGGGCCGAAATGGCTGGTGATGAATTTTACTTCGAGTGGTTAAAACGTATTGGGGAGAAATACAATTGGCAATTATATAAAAGAAAATACCACGCCGATGACCATACCGTAGGACAAATGTATTGCGAATTATACAGAAAGTATGGAACTAAAGAAATGATTGCTCCAACCATTGAGCAGTTTGATTTCATTATGTATCACCCGTCGAAGAGCGTGTTGAATTGGAAAACACCATTTCATCAAGATCGTTGGAATTGGTGTGATGCACTTTTTATGTCTCCCCCGGTTTGGGCAAAATTATATACCATAACTGGTGAGCAGAAATATCTCGATTTTTTGGTATCAGAATTTAAAGTAACGACTGATTTTCTGTTTGATAAAAAGGAAAACTTGTATTACCGCGACGAAAGCTACATGGGTAAACTCGATAACGGAACCAAGATATTCTGGGGACGTGGAAATGGTTGGGTATTTGCCGGTTTAGCTAATATCCTGGCCGAATTGAATCCAAACAGTAAAGAGTACAAATACTTTGTTCAGATTTATAAAAAAATGGCAAAACGACTGCTGGAACTTCAAACACCCCAGGGGCATTGGGCTATGAGTTTATTGGGGCAGGAATTTTATTCAACACCTGAAACCAGTGGTTCATCGTTTTTTGTTTTTGGACTGGCATGGGGTATTAATAATGGAGTATTGGATAAGACCAGGTATGAAAATGCTGTACTCAAGGGCTGGAACGCTATGGTAAATTGTATCAATCAAGATGGAATGTTGGGCTATGTTCAACCCATTGGTGGCGCACCCGGAAAAGCATGGGCAGATAAAACCGAGGTTTATGGCACAGGGGCCTTTTTAAGTGCCGGTTCTGAAATTTATAAAATGTTTGGTGGGAAATAATTGAAAATAGTTGGAGATTTTTTTTATCCCATATGCAAATTCCGGTGAAAGGTGACAGTTTGTCAAATACTAAGTTCAAGAAAATACGAAGATTAAATTTGGGCAGTTACAGCCTTTTCTTCAATAATTATTTTCACCGGAAAGTTACCGCGTCTTGAAAATGATTATCCTTTTTCTATGGAACAGTTTTAGAAAAGAAGTTATGCTTTTAAATGAGAAGAAGTTATAAATATTCCGAATGATGAATTTTTCGCATTTAACCCCGATGAATTACGGCTTTGTTTTTCTAATAAAATTATAGTTGATTTAATTATAATTTACAGAAATATTATTATATCTTTCCCTAAACATGCAAATACCCCTGTTGACCTTATTTCTCTATTAAAAGTCATTTTTTTGATTTCTCACTTTTTTGAATTCTAGTTAATTACAAATTAGATTCCAATTTTTATGTTGTAAAACATGTTTTTTGCTATTTTGTATCTGATGTTTTTGATACATTTGTGCAATCGATTGCTGCAATCGATTGCAATGACATGAGGAGAAAAGGTAAATTCATAGTTTAGTTAGTTAATAAGGAATCTTTCCGAATTGTTCGGGAAGGTTCCTGTTTTCTACCGACGTTGAAATGCCATTTTAACAATAACGAACCAGGAATTAAATTTAATAACCAATGAACCGGATTTTATTTAAAACCTCACCCCAAAATGCGGGAAGCTGTTTTAACCGGCAGTTTCGCTGTCTCCCGGAAATTTTCAGACCAAAACAGATTAATAATTCAAAAATATATGAAAGTAAAATTTATACAATTACAGACTTTTCTTCAATAATTATTTTCACCGGAAAGTTGCTGTGTAACGGGTAGTGAAAACGATTATTTTTTTCTATAGAACAGCTTTCAATAGAAATTCGGTGGGTTTATTCAGAAAAACCGAAGTATCCTGATGATTTTAATCCATCAGGCATGGAAGTTTTTTGCTCAAAATTTTACTGATGATAATTTATAATTAAATAACCAATAAGATTTCATTATTAACCAAAAGTAAATTTTCATGAAAAACAAAAACACGATTAAAAAAGCAGCAGGCTTTTTAATGCTGTGTCTGATTCTGGTGGCGGTTTCAACCGGTGTGTATGCACAGGTTACTGTCTCCGGAAATGTAACAGATGAAGGAGGGCTGCCTTTACCGGGAGTATCGGTAATTTTAAAAGGTACAACCACCGGCACTGTTACCAACATGGATGGAGACTTCTCTATTCCGAATGTTGGCTCTGGCTCCACACTCGTTTTTTCATTTGTTGGGATGAGAACCCAGGAAATGCCGGTGGGAAACAAAACCGTATTTAATGTGGTAATGCAGGAGCAGTCGATTGGGATTGAAGAAGTGGTGGCCGTTGGCTACGGCGTGCAGAAAAAGGAAAGTGTTGTCGGTTCAATCGGACAAGCTTCGAATGAAGAACTGCGCCGCTCGGGAAACTCAACCGACCTTACCGAAAGCCTGGTAGGGCAAATTCCCGGAATGGTTGCTTTAACCTCATCCGGCGAGCCCGGTGGTATTTTAACCGGTGAAAGCGCAACCAATATCTATATCAGGGGACAAAATACCTGGAACGGGGGACAGCCTTTGATTTTGGTGGACGGCGTTGAACGAAATATGAACAACGTGGATGTGAATGAGGTAGAAAGTATTTCGGTGTTGAAAGATGCTTCGGCTACCGCTGTTTTCGGGGTAAAAGGTGCAAACGGTGTTATCCTTATTACTACCAAACGCGGGAAGGCAGGGAAAACAAAACTGAACTTTAATTATACCACAACGGGTAAAATGTTGTCCAAACAACCGGATAAACTCGATTCTTATGCCGCCATGATGGCCAAAGACGAGATTATCGAACGGGAAGGTGTATTAAATGAACCGTCGTGGGATGCTTACGTTCCCTATGAAATTGTTCAACGTTACCGCAGACCGCAATCGCCGGAATATTCGGCCATCTATCCAAACGTGGATTGGGAAGATGCCATGTTTAAAGACATTGGCTTTTCGCACCGCATGACCCTGAATGCACAGGGAGGCAGCAAAGCTGTCCAGTATTTTGGTTCGCTGGCTTATTTGCATGAAGGCGATATGTTTAAAGACTACGACAACTATAAAGGATATAATCCGAACTACAATTACAACCGGTTTAACTTCAGGAGCAATATTGATATTGCACTGACAAGTACAACAAAGTTCAAATTGAACCTGTCCGGATATTACAGTCAGAAGAATACCAACTTCAACAACGAAGGAAGTACGGGCAGGGCCGATTCGTGGATGTGGCGTGCAACATATGGCCTGGCTCCCAACCTGTTTTTACCCATGTACGAAGATGGTCGCTGGGGCGCCTATCAGGAGGGGGGAAACAATACAATTAACCCTATTGCTGCCGTTTACAACATTGGTATCAGGCAAACACGGCAAACTGAGTTAAATGCCGATTTTAAGCTGGAGCAGGATCTTGATTTTATTACCGAAGGTTTAAGTGCCAAAGCTTCGCTGTTTTACGACAACAGCATCCGTTCGGAAGGCGGAATCTGGGATCAGCAAAACAGCATCCGTCCGGCAGAAGCCCGCACAAATGTTCCGTTTAAACAAATTTATCCATTGTTGTACGAAGGACCGGATCAGGATCCGGGTGAATACACGGTTTTGCTTCCAATCGGCGACGAAGAATACGACTGGTTTATGAGGCCCTGGTCTATCCATCAGGAAGAAATTACTTCTGCCAACTGGACTTCCTACATTCCGGTTTCGCGCCGGTTAATGTACGAGTTTCAAATGAACTATGCCCGCACCTTCGATTTGCACAGCGTTTCGGGTATGGGAGTGTTCAAACGCGAAGAATATGCCATTGGCAGTATGTTCAAGAATTACCGCGAGGACTGGGTTTTCCGTGCTACCTATGATTACGATGCCCGATATTTGTTTGAAGCCAACGGAGCTTACAACGGTTCAGAGCAATTTGGCCCGGGCTATCGTTTCGACTTCTTTCCTTCAGTGGCAATTGGCTGGTACGTATCAAACGAGGATTTCTTCAATTTTGATTGGGTGGACCGGCTGAAAATCCGCTACAGCATTGGTAAAGTGGGGGATGACAAGGTTAGCGGGGCTCGCTGGTTATACGACTCCCAGTTGGGATACGGAGGAAGAGCTCGTTTAAGCAATTCAGTTACGGGTTACAGTCCTTATTATTTTTACCGGGAAGCAGTTGTCGGAAACCCTGATATTCATTGGGAAAATGCACTTAAAACCAACTTTGGCGTTGAATTCGGCGTGTTGAAAAACCTGCTTTCGTTAACCTTCGATTATTTTACGGAAGACAGAACCGATATTTTGATGTCCGGTGGAAGCCGGAATGTACCTCCGTTCTTTGGCGCCAATCCGCCAAGCGCGAACCTGGGACATGTAAAATCAAACGGTTTTGAAGTGGAACTGGGTTTCAATAAACGGGTCAATAACAAATTCGATATTTGGTCAAATCTTGCTTTTACGCACAATGAAAACGAAATTATTGAGCGTGACGATGCCCCGCTTCAGTTCGAATACCTGAAAGCAAAGGGCTATCCGATTGGGCAGCATAAAAGATTATTGAAAACTGAGTTTTACAACAACTGGGATGAAGTATATGCCAGTGTTCCAACTGAAAACAACGATGCAGACAAACTTCCCGGTTATTACGATTTAATCGATTTTAACGCCGACGGCATCATAAAAAACAGTGAAGATACGCCGCCTGTCGGTTATTCTGAAATTCCTCAGAATACAGCTACATTCACTTTGGGAGCAAACTACGGGGGTTTCAGTTTTATGATTCAGTTTTACGGAGTAAACAATGCCAACCGGTATGTTGGTTTTAATAACTATCAGAATGACATTGACATTGTTTACGGGCATGTTGCTGATTACTGGTCAAAAGATAATCCAAATGCCACATCATTTCTGCCCCGGTGGAAAACCCAGGCAGAAAATATAGGCGATTATTACCTTTACGATGCATCGTATCTGCGATTACAGAATACCGAAATTGCTTACACCTTCAACGATTTGCAGTGGGTGAAAAATTCCGGCTTCTCCAATTTCAGGATTTTTCTTAACGGAAACAATCTATTCTTCTGGTCTCAATTGCCGGATGACAGAACCACAACTTATTCAGGCGGTAGCGCCACAGAGGGTGCCTACCCTACGGTAAAACGAATAAATTTAGGTATTGACTTATCATTTTAAGAATCAGGAATATGAAAAATTTAAAATATAGAAATTTTTATGTGCTTTTCTTGATGCTGGTTTTCATATCAACTTCATGCGAAGATTATTTGGATAAGGCGCCTGAAGCAAGCATTTCAGAAAAGGACGCGTACGGGAACTTCAGAAGTTTCCAGGGATTTGTGGAAGAAATGTATAACTGCGTAATGGACCCGGATAAAGGCGGGGCATGGAACAAGTATTTGTTTGCCGACGAAACGTTAAACAATTATCCCTACCAGTTCGACCTTGGAAACTATTGGGGCAACGAAGCTTATTTTTACGGAAAACCCAACGTCGAACCCTTCTTCACTGGAAGGCAGGAACAGAAGGGTTTGGGAATGGTCGTGGTACGCCATTCGCAAAGCCAACCTGGCGCTCGAAAAACTGGAAGGAACAGAAGAGGAACCAAGCGTGTTTGAGGGAACACAGGAAGAAAAAGACTTGCTGAAAGGTCAGGCGCTCTTTTTCCGTGCATGGTTTTACTTTGAGATTACACGCTACTGGGGCGGAATGCCTTATATAACAAGGGTGTTAAGCCCCACTGAAAGCCTTACCACATCAGAATTTGACAGGCTTACCTATCAGGAGACAGCCCTGAAGATGGCCGAAGATTTCCGGGCCGCTGCCGACCTGTTGCCCAATCATTGGGACGAAACGACTGTTGGGCAGGCAACACTCGGGGACAACGACCAGCGGGTAAATAAATTCTTTGCCCTGGGTTACCTCGGAAAATCACTTTTGTATGCGGCAAGCCCAATGATGAACGAAGAAGCCACCGGCAACAACGCGTTCAATCCCGAACTGGCGCAGAAAGCTGCCGAAGCTTTTGGCGAACTGCTGCAACTGGCGGATGAAACAGGAATTTACGGGTTACAGCCCTGGGATGAATACATGCTGAATTTCTTTCATCCCAACCGGCAACCCACGGGTGGAAAAGAAGCGATTATGCTGCCAACCATATATAACCATACGCGTATCAGGTGGTCAGCTATCGGAGGCACTGTCCCTTCTTCGTTTGCGTTAAACAGTGGTTCAAACGCCGATGTTCCGACACATAATATTGTGCAAAATTATGGCATGGCAAATGGCTTGCCCATCGACGATCCTGAATCGGGGTACGACCCAAATGATCCATGGACAAACCGTGATCCGCGCTTCTATAAAGTAATCGTAAAAGACGGCGATCAGATTCACCGCGATAAGGCGGAAGATAAGTTTGCCGAATTGTATATTGGCGGGCGTCATCGTTCACAAATCAACCCGCCCAGCGTAACCGGTTATTATTCCCGGAAATTCAACAACATGGGACCTGATTTCAATACTTCCATGGCTGGAAGGATTTCAGCATACGTTCCGTACCTGCGGATGGCTGATGTTTATTTAATGTATGCCGAAGCTGTGTTGTTTGCCAGTGAAGGCGGAACCCCGCAAAGCACTTCGGGCAATTACCACATGACTGCCGCAGATGCAATTAATGCCGTAAGGAACCGGGCCCAGCTGCCCAATATCGATCCGAAATATACCTCGGACCAAAATACGTTCTTCGAGGAAATTGTACGTGAAAGGGCAGTGGAACTGATTTTTGAGGGAGCCCGTTTTTGCGATTTGCGCCGTTGGAACCGAAACAGTGATCCGCGGTACCTCAATAAAACGGCAATTGATTTCGACAGGGGACCCGATGGAAAACCGGTTAACATCTCTGAGAGGGTGATCGTTACCCGTGTGGCTGAGAAAAAGCACAACTGGCTGCCCATTCAGGTTGGTTATACGAAACTTTTCGAAGGTTTTCCACAAAATCCGGGATGGTAATCTAAAACGATTAATTAAAAACTTTAACAGATGAAGAAAAAATATTCGATAATATTAGCTTTTCTGGTTACGTTAACGTTATTCGCGCCGAATGATGTTTTTGCCCAGCAAGCGAAATCAACAACCATTGAGTCGGTTATTGTCGATGAAAACGGCAATCCGGTAGAAAATGCGGAAATCTTCAGTGGCAGTGCCTATGCAAAAACGGATTCAAAGGGCAATTTTACCATAGCGGTTGAACCTGGTTCAAAGCTGGTCGTTGAGGCAGATGGTTACGAAAACTCAGTTGTCACTGTAGATGAAGCACGCAATAAAACCAATATCAGTTTAAAATCAACTCCTTTCCTTTACGGGAAAGATGATATGGTGGATCTCGCGTTTCGCAGGGTTCACAACGGAGACGTTGTAGGAGCCTTCAGTAAGGTAAACGGAGATAAAGTGAATGCTTATGACAATACAATATGGGCCGGCGATGTACTGACCGGTCGCACTCTCGGGATGCTTGGTAGCAACAGCATCAGGGGGATAGGCATTGGCATTGATGTGGCAGACCTCACCGGAAGTGGTATGTTTTCAGGCAACGCGCTGTTTATTGTGGACGGCCTTCCGCGCGATATAGAATCGTTGAGGTTATCTGAAATTGAAGATATCACGGTGCTGAAAGATGTAAATTCAGCAATTTTATACGGAAGCGCCGCGGTAAACGGCGTAATTTTAATTACCACAAAACGCGGAGAGGCATTTAAAAAGCAATCAAAATTTTCTGCCAATTATGGTATTTCAACACCCCGCGCATTGCCAAATTATTTAAATTCCGCTGATTACATGACCTATTACAACCTGGCCAGAACAAACGATGGTCAGACCGAAATGTTCAGCGAGGAAGAGATTGAAAATTACAGGTCGGGCAACAAATACCGCTACCCGAATGTGGATTATTATTCCGATGATTACCTGAAACCGTTTAAAAGTTATTTCGATTTAAACGGGCAGTTTTCCGGAGGCAACGATGTGGCTAAATATTATTCCAATGTTGGCTGGTATTCGTCAGGCGGGTTGCTGGACTTTGGCGAAGGCGCCAATGCCAGGAACAACGTATTCAATGTGCGTGGAAATGTTGATTTAAAAATTAACGACTGGATTAAAACATCGGTTGACGGAGTTTCGCTTTTCGGAAACAACAGAAGTCAGAGAGGGAATTACTGGAGTTCTGCTTCAAGCATCAGGCCTCATTTGTACAGCCCGTTAATACCGATTGATTTGATTGACCCCGAAAACAGCCTGTTAAACGCCAGGAAAAATGACGTAAACGGCGATTACCTTATCGGGGGAAATTCAAATTACATCACCACTCCGTTTGGAGACGGTTATGCAGGCGGTGTATATGAACGTATTTTCCGTAAATTCTCTTTTAACAACCGGGTTGATTTCGATTTGAATAAGGTGACCCAGGGATTGTCTTTCCATACCAACATTAGTTTCGATTATTTTACCGCATACGACCAAACTGTTTATAACCAGTATTCTGTTTATGAACCAATTTGGGCTGAAGATGAAGATGTTATTGTTGATTTGAAACAGCATGGAAAAGACGAACGACCGGGAACCCAGGCCGTTGGAAATGCCTTTTTCCGAAGGAGGTTTGGTGTTTATGGTCTGTTCAGTTACGACAGGGTTTTTAATGACGTACACCATGTTAGCGGATCGCTGGTTGGATACGGAAGCAATTTTAAGCAATCGTGGAATTTTCAGGGCGTAAAACAAGCACACGTCGGACTTCAGATCAATTATGTTTTCAATAAAAAGTACATGGTTGATTTTAGCAGCAACTATGCCAATTCGGTAAAATTACCCGAAGGAAACAGGGGCGGATTTTCTCCGTCTCTGGGACTGGCCTGGATGATGAGCAAGGAAGATTTCATGGCGTCGGCTGATAATGTCGACTACCTGAAATTACGACTGTCGGGCGGGATATTAAATTCAGACCTTCCTATTGGCGACTTCTTTTACTATGATAACCGTTACGGGGGATCAGGCAGCTACAGCTGGTACGAAGGAACCCGGAGCCGCGGCGGAGTTAGCTCAAATTGGAGCGATAACCCGAACCTGGGATTTGCAAAACGCAACGAGTTAACTTTTGGTTTCGAAGGATTGTTTTTTGATAAACTGCTCGGTGTGGAAGCCAACGTATTCTATGAAAAATACAGCGATTTGGTTACACGGCCCAATACAATTTACCCAAGTTTCTATACGCCCTACATTCCTTTCGAGAATTTTGAGGCAGATGAATACAAGGGAGCTGAAGTTGGAGTTGACGTGAACAAATCATTTGGCGATTTTAACCTGGTAGTAGGTGTAAACGCACTTTACGTTACTTCTAAAAGGACCATCGTGGACGAAATTTACAACAACGATTATCAGTACAGGCAGGGAAATCCGGTGGATGCAACTTTTGGTTTGGAAGCAATTGGTTTGTTCCAGGATCAGGCGGACATCGACAATAGCCCCATCCAGGCTTTTGGCGCTGTGCAACCAGGCGACATTAAATACAAAGACCAAAATGGCGATGGCATCGTGGATGCAAACGACGAAGTGTATTTGCGCCGCTGGCAGGCTCCTTTATCCGGTGGCCTGAATGTTAAATTATCGTACAAAAACTTCACGTTCTATGTTCAGGGCGAAGGAAGATCGGGCTCTGAAACTTTTATGGAAGGCGACTACTATTGGGTTGACGGAAACGACAAATACTCTGAAGTGGTGCTCGGAAGCTGGACACCGGAAACAAAAAATACGGCTACCTATCCGAGGTTAAGTGCCGAATCAGACAACAATAACTTCCGCAGGTCAAGCTACTGGCTGTATAACAACGATTATTTCAACATCCGGAAAATACAGCTTTCGTACAATGTGCCTGAGGCAGTTGCCAAAACGTTGTTAATGAAAAATTTGAATGTATTTGTTGATGCATCCGATGTTTACCAATTTGCTAAAAATCGTGAAATAAGGGATTTAAGAGTAGGTGGCGAACCTTATTACAGAACTTTTTCACTGGGTTTAAAAGCTAGTTTTTAATTCATTAAAAAAGATTAATTATGAGATTAAATAAAATATGGTCGTTGCTGCTGATTTTGGTAATGTTTGCATCATCGTGCACGTTACTGGAACCCGAAGACGATAACCACAGTACTCTGCAGCGGGTTTATGATGATCCCGAATTTGCAGAAGGATTACTTCTGAGAGCTTATGCTTACATTCCGACAAATGATTACAGGTGGGACGAAGTGGCCACTGACGATGCTGTTACCAACGATAAATTCAGCTCTTTTATGCGTATGGCAACAGGTGAATGGACAGCTTTGTACAATCCGCAAAACCTGTGGGATAATTGCAACAGGTCTGTTATGTCGCTGAACCAGTTTCTGGATGTTGTGGAAGAAGTGCCGTGGAAATGGACTGATGAAACATTGAACGATTTATATGTGAGAAGGCTCACCGGCGAAGCATACGCCTTAAGGGGGCTGATGAAGTATTACCTGTTACGCAACCACGCCGGCATTGGCGAAAACGGAGAATTGCTCGGTGTTCCGGAATACAATGAATTTCTGGAAACGCAGGAAGATTTTTCAAAACCCAGGGATAAATTTTCACAGTCGGTTCAAAGTGCTTATGCCGATTTGGACAAGTCTTTGGAATACCTGCCCCTGGACTATGGCGATGTAAGTGAAGGAAATATTCCTGCCGGATTCAGTGGAGTTTCGCTTGATAATTACAACACTGTTTTTGGGAACAACACGTTGCAGCGAATGAGCGGACGTCATGCAAAAGCCATAAAAGCACGTTTGGCGTTATTGGCGGCCAGTCCTGCTTTTAATCCGAATAACGATGCTGCTTTATGGGAAAATGCCGCAAATTTTACCGCCGAATTATTGAACGAAATCGGCGGAATCAGCGGAATGGATCCTCAGGGTCATGTATTTTATCTGAAAGAACAGGTGGATGCTGCTGACTTGACCAGCGGCGACAAACAGGATCTTCAGGAAATACTTTGGAGAAGGCCGATTTATACTGACAACGACAGGGAACAGGATAATTTTCCACCATCAATTTATGGAAACGGAAGAATTAATCCAACCCAAAACCTGGTAGATGCATTTCCTATGGTCAACGGTTATCCCATCGATGATCCGAATTCAGGTTTTGATCCGGAAAATCCTTACCAAGGAAGAGATCCGCGTTTGTCATTGTATATTGTTTATGACGGAAGCACCATGCGCGGTAAAACGATAGAAACCGGCACAGGCGAAGGAGATGATGCTATTGGTTCCCTGGAGAATTCAACCCGCACCGGATACTACATGAAAAAATTACTGCGTGAAGATGTAAACGTCGATCCATCGTCATCTTCTAACCAAAAGCATTTCAATACACATATCCGTTATACCGAATTATTCCTGAATTATGCGGAGGCCGCCAACGAAGCATGGGGGCCAACAGGAAGCGGCGCTTACGGATTCTCAGCGAAAGATGTTATTGCCGCCATACGGAATAGGGCTGGTATTGAGCAACCCGACAGTTACCTGGAATCTGTTTCAGACCAGGGAACGATGCGCCAGCTAATCCGCAATGAAAGAAGGTTGGAACTCTGTTTTGAAAGTTTCCGTTTTTGGGATCTGCGCAGGTGGAAAGAAGATTTAACTGTGCCTGCCCAGGGTATCCGGATTAATGGAAACACTTATACTCCGTTTAAGGTGGAAGACCGTGTCTATAATAATGAATATATGCATTATGGTCCTATTCCTGATCGCGAAATTGTGAAATTTAGCCTGATTCAAAATAAAGGCTGGAATTAAATCGTTGAAAAATTTAAATAAATAGAGATGAAGAAATTACTTTTAATACTATTGATAGCAAGCGGGATGATGGCTTGTCAAAATTTCGAAATCGATCATCCTGATTTTGACTATACATCCGGATATTTTCCCTATCAGTTTCCGGTAAGGACCCTGGTTTTGGGCGATTACATTTATGACAATACCAACGATAACAACCACAAATTTGTTATTTCTGTTGCCATGGGTGGCCTTTATGAAAATACCCAGGACAGGGTTTTCGATATAGAAGTGGATGAAAGCTTGTGTAACAGAGTATTGTTTTCTGCTGATGGCGACACCATTCATGCATTGCCATCAAGCTACTACACGTTGAGCGACAACAGTAAAATTGTTATTCCGGGTGGTAAATTTAATGGCGGTATTGAGGTGCAGTTGACTGATGCATTTTTTAACGATCCGCTTGCAATTAAAAATACATACGTTGTGCCGGTTCGTCTGAAAGGTTCAGCAGATGTTGATACGGTTCTGGTAGGCTTGTCGGACAATCCAAACGCTGATCCCAGGGTAGCCGGACAATGGATAGCTCCTCCAAAGGATTTTACCATGTTTGCCGTAAAATACATTAACGAATTCCATGGTACCTATTTTCACTACGGGGAAAGCAGCGTAAAAGACTCCACCGATGCAGTTGTTGAGAATACAACATACAGTGAAAAATACGTTGAAAACAACGAAACATCAAAATTGAAAACAACCGGAAGATATCAGGTTTCGCTCAGTACATTTTTAGAATCTGAAATTATGACCGGTGAAGTGGACATGTTGTTAACCTTTAATGGTAACAATTGTACAATAACTGCTGCTGAAGGTTCTCCTTATACCATTTCCGGAACCGGTGAATTCAAATCTCAGGCGTATGAATGGGGGAATAAGAAAAGAGACGGAATTGTTCTGAATTACACCGTCTCCGACGGGCAGAACACTTATTCAGCAAGCGATGTACTGGTTGCGCGCGATCGCGGGGTAGTGCTCGAAGTTTATAGCCCTGAAGTCTTTTAGCGGCCTTTAAATATACCGTTTTCACGCGGTAGAAATTAGGAGTTGTCCGCAAAGTATGCTAAATTGTTGCTTTGTGGACAACCTCTTTTTTAAAGCAAAACTTTCCAATCCGGCAGATACCTTACAGGGCAATGCAACAACGTTTTAGAAAAGAAGTTATGCTTTTAAATGAGAAGAAGTTATAAATATTCCGAGTGATGAATTTTTCGTATTTAACTGCTGTTATCTGTGTCGGTGTTGTTTTAATTTTCAGTTCACCTGAAAAAATGGGTACGGTGAGTACTCTTGCCGGAAATCAAAAACAAACTGAAAGCCCTGAAACAAAAGGTTACTCCATGTTGCTTTCCCGCCTCAACCTGAATAATCCGGGACTCGAGCGCGTAAAACAGGCAGCAGGCGATCCTGAAAAAGCGGTCCGGGAATTACTCAATTATTATCGCGGGCGCAACTTTGTAAAACACCCGGTGGACAGAAACCTGAAAAATCAATCGTTGGGAAACACTGCCGGGGAAAAAGATTTGGCAGTCGCAAATGACGCACTGAAACATACTTTTGTGGGCCAGCCTGCTTATCCGGCTTATTTCTGCGGAGAAGATATTGATTGGGGAACCCGGCCTGTCCCCGACAACGAATGGGTGTGGCAATTAAACCGCATGAGTTTCTGGGATGCCATGGCGCTTGCTTACTGGCACACCGGCGACGAAAAATATGCAAAAGAGTGGGGCAAACAACTCATCGACTGGACGCAGAAAAACCCGCGCGACGAAGAGCATAAATATGCCTGGCGATCCATTGAGGCTGGAATTCGCGGTTATCGCTGGACGGGCTTGTTTCAGCGGTTTATCGATTCCCCTTCGTTTACCCCGGAAGTTTTGGCGGCTTTTCTAAACAGTTGTTATGACCATGCCGAATATTTAATGACCGTTTACCGCTCGGGCAGCAACTGGGGATTGATGGAAGCCGAAGGAATGGCTTTTATCGGATTTACTTTTCCTGAATTTAAGGACGCTGAAAAATGGAGGACCGAGGCCATCCGCAGGTTAAACCGCGAAATCAACATCCAGGTTTATCCCGACGGGCACCAGCGCGAATTGGCAATCGGCTATCATTTGGGTTGTATCCACTGGTTTATGCGGACGTATGAACTGGCCAAAATGAACCATATGGAAAACGCATTTCCTGAATCGTACCTCGAAACGGTTGAGAAAATGTGTGCAGTTCCCATGAAAATTGGATTACCCGATGGTACAAACGCGCAGTTTGGCGATGCCTGGGCCGGAAAACCAGGTCAGCATCGCAATCTTTTCCGAGAGTGGGCGGAACTGTTTAACCGCGATGATTTTTTGTACCTCGCAACCGGCGGAAAACAGGGAATAGCTCCCGATTCAACCGCTTTTGCACTTCCGTACAGCGGCATCTATTCCATGCGCAGCGGCTGGGATAACAATGCGGTTTGCCTGGTTTTAAAATGCGGCCCCGACGGCGGCGGCCACTGCCAGCCCGACAATGGAACGTTTGAGGTTTATGCAGGCGGCCGGAATTTAATGCCCGACGGCGGCAGCTATATCTACAGCGGAAATCCCGAAGGACGAAGCTGGTTCCGGCAAACAAAAGTGCACCAGACTTTAACGTTAAATGGAGAAAATTCTCATTACGCCCCAAAACTTTTGTTGTGGAAACCGGGAGAAAATCTCGATATTCTGGTAGTAGAAAACCAAAGCTATGAAGATTTGGCTCATCGACGGTCGGTATTTTTTGTCGATAAAAAATATTTTGTGATAGTTGATCAGGCGTCTGGAAAAGCAACCGGCGATGTAGATGTTCATTTTCAATTCGCACCGGGTTCTGGACTCGCGGTTTCCAACCGCGACATGTCTGTAAAAACCAATTTTAAAGATGGCTGGAACATTTTCATACAAACTCAACAGCAAGCAGGTTTAACTCTGGAGCGGGAAGAAGGCTGGGTATCATTTGAATATACAAAAAAAGAGAAGCGCCCTGCATTTTGTTATCGGGTAAAGAAAAACCGGAATAAGGATAAAATTCAGCTTGTAACGCTGGTGATGCCTTTTGAAAAAAAGGTTCCCGATATTCAAATTAACCGGGCATTGGCGCAATCCGGCAAAATGGAAATTGAAGTTATGGAAAATGGTGTGAAGAAGGTAATTAGTTATCAAATCAATTGAAAGAAATCGTTTTTGTACCGTGGCTTCAGCCCGGTGAAAAAGAAAAGTTCATTGTACGGCTGTTTTAATGTTGGAAAAAAAATTAAAGAATATTACACCGTGGCTTTAGCCCGGTGAACAAAGGCAGTAACATAAAAGCCGGCTTTAGCCATTAAAGATTAAACGCTAAAGCCAGCTAATAAGCGTAAGTGCCAAACCACCGGGCTAAAGCGCCGGTGAAAAAGAAAAGTTCATTGTACAGCTGTTTTAGTATCGGTAAAAAAATCAGAGAATTTTGCACCGTGGCTTTTCCTAAATGGATTCCTGCGGAAGGCCCGTTGAATGATAAGATGAAATGAATAATTAAGATGTTTTTTTGCACCGTGGCTTTAGCCCGGTGAACAAAGGCAGCAGCAAGTAAGCCGGCTTTAGCCATTAAGAAATAAAATTATATGTCATACGTAAAAATCTGGATTCATGCCGTTTGGACGGTAAAAAACCGAAAACCAATTCTTGCCGCAGGAATCAGACAGGATGTATTTGATCATATTCATCAGAATGCACTTTCCAAAGAAATTCTGATGGAAACAGTTGGTGGACATCATAATCACGTGCATTGTCTTTTTCGATTGAGAAACAATCAAACGATTGAAAACGTGATGCAGTTGATCAAGGGAGAATCGTCTTTCTGGTTTAACAAGAGCGGATTAAGCCGCTTAAAACTAAACTGGCAAAAGGAATATTTTGCAGTAAGTGTAAGTGAATCTCAGGTTGCCAAAGTGAAGAATTACATTTTAACTCAGGAAGAGCATCATAAAACGAAAACTTGGGAGGATGAATACAATGAGTTCATTGAGAAATATGGTTTTGTAGTTTATAAAGAAAAGGAATAATTTTTTAAGTTCTTTTTTACACCTGGCTAAAGCGCCGGTGAAAAAGAAAAGTTCATTGTACAGCTGTTTTAGTGTTGGCAAAAAAATCAGAGAATTTTGCACCGTGGCTTTTCCTACATGGATTCCTGCGGAAGGCCCGGTGAATGATAAAATGAAATGAATAATTAAGGTGTTTTTTGCACCGTGGCTTTTAGCCCGGTGAACAAAGGCAGCAGCAAATAAACCGGCTTTAGCCATTAACGATTAAACGCTAAAGCCAGCTAATAAGCGTAAGTGCCAAACCACCGGGCTAAAGCGCCGGTGAAAAAGAAAAGTTCATTGTACGGCTGTTTTAATGTTGGAAAAAAAATTAAAGAATATTACACCGTGGCTTTAGCCCGGTGAACAAAGGCAGTAACATAAAAGCCGGCTTTAGCCATTAAAGATTAAACGCTAAAGCCAGCTAATAAGCGTAAGTGCCAAACCACCGGGCTAAAGCGCCGGTGAAAAAGAAAAGTTCATTGTACAGCTGTTTTAGTATCGGTAAAAAAATCAGAGAATTTTGCACCGTGGCTTTTCCTAAATGGATTCCTGCGGAAGGCCCGTTGAATGATAAGATGAAATGAATAATTAAGATGTTTTTTTGCACCGTGGCTTTAGCCCGGTGAACAAAGGCAGCAGCAAGTAAACCGGCTTTAGCCATTAAAGATTAAACGCTAAAGCCAGCTAATAAGCGTAAGCGCCAAACCACCGGGCTAAAGCGCCGGTGAAAAAGAAAAGTTCATTGTACGGCTGTTTTAATGTTGGAAAAAAAATTAAAGAATATTACACCGTGGCTCGGTGAACAAAGGCAGCAACAAATAAACCGGCTTTAGCCATTAAGAAATAAAATTATATGTCATACGTAAAAATCTGGATTCATGCCGTTTGGACGGTAAAAAACCGAAAACCAATTCTTGCCGCAGGAATCAGACAGGATGTATTTGATCATATTCATCAGAATGCACTTTCCAAAGAAATTCTGATGGAAACAGTTGGTGGACATCATAATCACGTGCATTGTCTTTTTCGATTGAGAAACAATCAAACGATTGAAAACGTGATGCAGTTGATCAAGGGAGAATCGTCTTTCTGGTTTAACAAGAGCGGATTAAGCCGCTTAAAACTAAACTGGCAAAAGGAATATTTTGCAGTAAGTGTAAGTGAATCTCAGGTTACCAAAGTGAAGAATTACATTTTAACTCAGGAAGAGCATCATAAAACGAAAACTTGGGAGGATGAATACAATGAGTTCATTGAGAAATATGGTTTTGTAGTTTATAAAGAAAAGGAATAATTTTTTAAGTTCTTTTTTACACCTGGCTAAAGCGCCGGTGAAAAAGAAAAGTTCATTGTACAGCTGTTTTAGTGTTGGCAAAAAAATCAGAGAATTTTGCACCGTGGCTTTAGCCCGGTGAACAAAGGCAGCAATATAAAAGCCGGCTTTAGCCATTAAAGATTAAACGCTAAAGCCAGCTAATAAGCGTAAGTGCCAAACCACCGGGCTAAAGCGCCGGTGAAAAAGAAAAGTTCATTGTACGGCTGTTTTAGTGTTGGAAAAATAATTAAAGAATATTACACCGTGGCTTTAGCCCGGTGAACAAAGGCAGTAACATAAAAGCCGGCTTTAGCCATTAAAGATTAAACGCTAAAGCCAGCTAATAAGCGTAAGCGCCAAACCACCGGGCTAAAGCGCCGGTGAAAAAGAAAAGTTCATTGTACAGGTGTTTTAACGTTGGAAAAAAAATTAAAGAATATTACACCGTGGCTTTAGCCCGGTGAACAAAGGCAGCAATATAAAAGCCGGCTTTAGCCATTAAAGATTAAACGCTAAAGCCAGCTAATAAGCGTAAGCGCCAAACTACCGGGCTAAAGCGCCGGTAAAAAAGAAAAGTTCATTGTACGGCTGTTTTAGTGTTGGCAAAAAAATTAAAGAATTTTACACCGTGGCTTTAGCCCGGTGAACAAAGGCAGCAACAAATAAACCGGCTTTAGCCATTAAAAAAACGAATAAATTATATATAACATCTAATACCAACTAAAAATGAAAACAAAATCTAATTATCCAATCGGTTTGATGTGCATGATGATAATTCTTTCATCGCTTGCATCGTTCAATTCTGCGGCCCGGGAGGAACGTGAAATTCCGAAGCTTCAAAACCCGGTTACAGTGCAGTATATTAAAAAGAACCTGAAAAAATCCCAGCCTCGATTGGTTTTAAATTCCAAAATCAAAAAAGATTTGAAAAAGAAATTAAAAACCGATCCGGTGGTGGAAAATCTATATGAAGCGATAAAGCTTAATGCGGACGAAATTCAGAAAAAACCATTTTTGGAAAGAAAACTGGAAGGTCGCAGGTTATTAGGTGTTTCGCGTGAAATGCTGTATCGGATGAACATTCTGGGCATGGTTTATCAAATGGAAGGAGATCCGGTAGTTTTGAACCGGATCAATGATGAAGTGGTAGCTGTTTGTAATTTTTCCGATTGGAATCCTTCGCATTATCTCGATGTGGCCGAAATGTCGATGGCCGTTGCTTTTGCACTCGACTGGACTGCCGGCGACCTGCCAAAACAGACACAGGAACTGGCTAAAACTTCGTTAATTGAAAAAGGAATTAAGCCGAGCTACAACAAAAAAGGGAACACCGGCTGGATTAACGGAACCAACAACTGGAACCAGGTGTGCAACGGCGGAATGATTGCCGCTTCCATTGCCATTGCTGAAAAAGATCCGGAACTGGCAGCCAAAACCATCAGCCGCTCGCTCGAAGGAATGCCGCATGCGTTAATCGAGTACAGCCCGGATGGCGTATACCCCGAAGGTTCAACTTATTGGGGCTACGGAACAAGTTTTTCCGTGTTTACCATTGCCATGTTGGAAAGCGCTTTCGGTACCGACTTCGGAATCGCTGAATATCCCGGATTTCTGAAAAGTGCTACGTTTCGGAAATTGTCGGAAGCGCCCTCCGGATGGTATTTCAATTATTCCGATTGCGGTGACAAACGCGACGAAAACGGCGATTTAACGCTGGCATGGTTTGCCAAAAAAACCGGTAACGAAACATTTTTCGAAAAAGAACGTTTTTTGCGTGCGCCGGCCGAAATGGGAAAACTGGCGAGAAATGCCGGCGCTGCACTGGTGTGGGTTTCGCAGTTTGAACCCAAAGGCGAAGAAAAAATCCCGACAGCCTGGAAAGGCGAAGGCGACAATCCGATTGTAATCCTCACCGGCGGCGAAAATGATCCGCATCAGTATTATTTCGGCGGTAAAGGGGGAAAGGCAACCAACAGCCATGGAAATATGGATGCGGGAACTTTTGTTTTTGAACTGAATGGCGTTCGCTGGGTTGTCGACCCCGGAAACCAGAATTACAATGAACTGGAACAAACCGGCTTCGATTTGTGGGGCAGTTGCCAGGATTGTGAGCGCTGGACGTTATTGACCAAAAATAATTTTGGGCACAGCACCATTTCCGTAAACGATCAGTTGTTTGTGAATACCGGTTTCGCCCCGCTGGTTAATTTTGCGAAAGGAAATAATCCCGAAGCAACCTTCGATTTAACGCCGGTGTATGGTGAAAACATGAAAAGTGTGACAAGAAATTTTGTAAAAGACAGCCCTACATCCCTTACCATCGAAGATAAAATAGAGACTTCAGACGCTGCAAAACAAATAGTATGGCAACTGATGACCACCGCCGATGTGGAAATTACAGATGATGGCGCTGTTCTGCATCAGGACGGAAAAGAACTGAAAATCGAAAATATTACCCATCCGGAATTGACATTCTCCGTTATTTCGCTCGATCCGGCGCCCATGCAACTCGACCGCCAGATCAAAAACCTAAAACGATTGGAAATTCGCGTTCCGGCCTGGATTTTAACTGACGGAAAAGGCACGTTGAAAGTCCGCCTTTCCGGAGAATGATTTGAGTAACCGTTGATTTCCGCGAAAGCGGGAATCTTGTTTTCTTTCACAATAAATTATTTACCTGTTATTATGAAATACCGAACCAACTGTATTTGACAACTTCGTATGAATAAATTACTGAAAATAGCAGGTGCGGCGTTTTTGACATTCATTCTTTTTGAAATATCAGTCGTTCCTGTTTTCTCACAGGTTTTGAAAGTTGAAGGTCAGTTTTTCTCCTTCAACGGAAAACCATTTGATATGTGGGGAGTGCGTGTTGCAAGCGCTTCCCAAAAAGAGGGATATACACAGAGCCTCATTTCAAACCTGGATGATTTCAAATCAGAAGGAATCAATACTTTATCCGTGTTTGTGCAGGGATCCAGCGGGGGGTATTCCGACCCGTTCAGCGAAAACGGAAAATCAATTGATTCGGAACATCTTCGACGTCTGAGGAAAATTATCGAAGAATGCGCAAAAAAAGATATGGTAGCCATTATTGGTATATTTTATCAGCGGACCATCAGTAATTCTGAAATCAGTCAACTCAATTCAGAAGAGGAAATCAGAAACGCGGTGAAGACGATAACACGTAAATTGAAACCTTACAGAAATGTGATAATAAATATTGCCAACGAACAAAATTCATTTCAATACAAATCTTTTAAAGCCTTCAATTTCAACGAACCACAAAATATCATCGAATTGTGCAAATTGGTGAAAGATGTTGATCCGGAACGGATAGTTGGTGGCGGCGGTTATAACGACAGCTTAAATGTAATACTTGGAAAGTCGGCATTCACAGATGTGTTATTGTTTGATACGTTCAGCGGCGACATTGAAAAAGGGCACGACAGTGGCTGGCATTATGATTATTTTAAAAGGCATGGAGTGCCTGACAAACCGATTGTTAATGTGGAAATTTTTGGCGGCTGGACGGGGCAGTTTACTCCACAGGGGGTCTATAGTCCGGAAGGAAAACAAGTACATTTAAAAGAAATTGAAGCTGCGAAAAAACAACCCGGATTGTATGTTCATTTTCATTCAAATCCGTGGTTTCAGGGAGTGGGGCAGAATTTGAGCAACCGGTATGATTTGGGGGGAATGGGAACTTCAGGTAATCCGGGGGTGAGGTGGTATTTTAAAGAAATTAATCCATGAAAAAAATAAACCAACTGAATATGAGAATTATAAATGTGTTTTTAGCTGCGTCGTTGGTAACCATTTTAGCATGTGCGCAACAGCAAACGGCGGAAGAGGTTCCGGAGGCTGAACTCATTTTTCAGTCGGGATTTGAAACCGAATCGCGAGTGGTTGCACGTAGCTCAGATGCTGATATTGTGGGTGTTGACAATTCTTTGCCTGACCACAACGACTGGGTAGCCGGTTTGGACGAAAATCCGGCTGTCGGAAATTTCAGCCTGCAATATCAGGGTGGAGATTCCACGCAGCGATTTGCCAAAATTATTCCTGAACCAGGAAATCCGCAAAACCATGTGTTGCAGTTCTGGTTGAACGAGCCCAATGTGGATGGAAAAAAAGGCCGCATTCAGGCAAACATTTACGGAGGAAAAACCGGGTTAACAGAATTTTATCAGTCGGAACGCGTTTTCCTGACAGAGGATTTTAATATGGTTCGCACATTTCCGGATAAAATTCATTGGTTAACGATTGCCGAATTCTGGAACAACATCACCTGGAGCCAGGATGTGCCTTACCGTTTCAGAATAACGCTCGGAATCGGAAAACCGGTGAAAGAAGAAAGCGATTTGTATTTCATTCTCGATGCTCAGGATTGTGAGCTGTTCGAAGACAACAGCCAGAAATACACTACCATTTGGGCCGAAACCAACGAACAGGTAAAAGTTCCCATCGGAAAGTGGTTTACGCTGGAATATTATTACAGGGAGGGGGATGAAAACATTGGCCGGTTTTATATGACGATTCAACCCGAAGGCGACGAGAAAAAAGTGATTTTCGATGTGAACCGGGTTACGCACAATACGGAAGATCCAAATCCGGATGGCGTTACTGAATTTAATCCGATGAAATTGTACACCTCGAAAAATTTAATTGATTACATGAAAAGTAACGGCAAAACTTTGCAGATTTACTGGGACGATTTTAAGTTGTGGAAAAATAAACGACCATAAAGAACTTTCCCAGCCCTATCTGTCGTCAGGCAGGCTCCCGCTGGTGCGGAATTTTGGAAAGTTGACAATACATACAAACAATATGATTTTAAAATGAATATTACTACAGACTTTATCAAAACCTCTCCAAAGGAGAGGTACAGTCCCCCTTTCGGGGGATTTAGGGGGTCTGAGATTGCTACATTCGAATGAGCAGTATTAAAATAAAATTTTATAACCAATGAAAACCTTTTTTTCGATTACTGTTATTTTTTTCCTTTTGTTTTCTGTAAACAAAGGACGATGCGCCGATTCAGACATTGAACTTATTAAGAAGCGGATAATGACTGAATTGCAGGATTCACGCGTCAATGATGCTGAAATTGAGACATTAATCAACACCTTCAGGGACGACGGCACCTGGCCTGGAATCAATTATGAGGATGTTTCCCGCGAAGGTTTTGAGCACCGCATACACCTCGGGCACATGGTTGATTTGGCGCAGGCTTACAAAACAAAGTCTTCCAAATATTACAAAAGCAAAAAAGCGCTGAACGTAATTGAAGCTGCGCTAAAAAACTGGGTGGATCACGATTATATCTGCGACAACTGGTGGCATAACCAAATCGGGACTCCCGGTATGCTGGTGAATGTGATGCTGCTGGTTGGCGACGAGTTATCCAACGATTTGGTGGAAAAAGCACAACCGATAATCGGACGTGCCAATATTAATGCGCCGGGCGCCCGTCCCGGTGGCGACCGGATTAAAATTTCAGGCATTCAGGCAAAAAACCTGCTTTTTACCGGCGATTACGAAAAATTTGGCGAAGTGGTAAAAGTGATTGAAGGGGAAATAAAACACGTTCACTGGATTGGAATGGATTACGGTTACGGCTACCGGCGCATTGTTGGTGGTTTTGAAAACAGGACTCCCGAAGGACGCGGCATTCAATATGATAATAGTTTTCACCATCGCACTGATGGGGTGAATAATACGCTGTCTTACGGACTTGGATACGCCGAGGCTTTTGTAGAGTGGGCGGTTTATACGGCTCATACCAAATATTCATTTTCCGAAGAAAAGCTGGAAGAGCTGATCGATTACTACCTCGACGGGATTTGCAAAATGGCGGTATTTGGGAAATATCCCGATGCCGGGGCTAAAAACCGCAGCATCAGCCGGGCAGGTGCACTTCGGGCATTCAATTCCGAAACTCCTGAAAGGTTGTTGTTAACAACCGGTTACCGGAAAAAGGAATTGCAGGAAATTGCTGCCATTCGAAGTGAAGGAATTCAGCCCACGCTTTCACATTCCACGTTTTTTTGGAATACCGAACATTTCAGCTACCAGCGTCCGGATTGGTTTACTTCTGTCAGGATGTATTCCACGCGAAATTTCAATATGGAACAGCCATACAACAGCGAAGGATTGCTTAATCATCATCGCGGCGATGGCGCAAACCACATTTCGCGCACCGGCGATGAATATTACAACATCTGGCCGGTGTACGATTACCAGAAAATCCCGGGGGCTACAGTCATGCAAAAACCGGAACTGCCGGCGCCGGATGAAATCCAAAAACTGGGGGAAACTGATTTTGTTGGCGCAGTTACCGACGGAATATACGGCGCTGCGGCCTTCGATTTTAAAAGCCCGCACGACCCGCTGGTCGCCCGCAAATCCTGGTTCTTTTTCGATGACGAATACGTTTGTCTTGGAACCGGAATATCCTGCACGCGCAATTTGCCGGTGGTTACTACGCTGAACCAGTGCCTGCTGCGCGACAATGTGACGGTATCGGCAAACAACATCCGGAAGGAAACTCCGAAAGGTGAAAACAAATTTGACGACGTAGATTGGGTTTTCCAGGATGGAGTCGGTTATGTTTTTCCGGAACCTGCAACTGTGAATATTAAAAACAGCGCTGCAACCGGTTCATGGTGGCGGATTAACAAACAAAGCGATTCGCCCAAAGAAGAAATTTCGCTGGATGTTTTCAAAATCTGGCTCGACCACGGCAACCGTCCTTCGGAAGAATCGTATGAATACATCGTGGTCCCCGCAACAACCATCGATGAGATGGGACGTGAAGTTTCAAAAAATAACATCGAAATTTTATCCAACACTCCGAAAATTCAGGCTGTAAAAAATATAAAATTGGGAATTTGCCAGGCGGTTTTTTATGAAGCCGGCGAATTGCAGGTTTCTGATGATTTTAAACTGACAACCGATAATCCGGGAATGGTAATGCTGAAAATGAACGGTGACCGAATTACTAAAATTTCAGTTTCCGATCCCAATCGCGAGCAGAAAGATTTTCACCTTTCCATTTCGCAGAAAATTACTAATCCGGGCCAGTATTTAAATGCAGTTTGGGATGAAAACGAGAACATGACCCACATCACCATCCGGCTGCCGCAGAAAAATTACACCGGGGCAAGTGTGACGATAAAACTGTAAAGGATTCGCTTTTTTAAAAGCACTGTGAGTTCATAAAAAATATCTTGAATGTCCGGTATGCGTCATAAAATGAACGCCAAAAAGGGGATATGATACAACGGCGGATATTCATGAAAAATTCAGAATGAATCGGAAATAAAAATATGAATAAACCTTAAAACTGAAAAATATGAAAAACTTATTTTGCAGATTGATAGTTGTCGGATTCTTTGCCGTGGTATTCTTATCCTGTCAGAATGAAAAATCGGGTCATCCCCGGATTTTAATGCTGAAGGGCGAAGAACAAAGCATAAAAGAGCAAGTTGAAAACAGTGCGACCTGGGCAAAAATGAACCAGGCCATCATCGATGAAAGTGAAAATATTTTAAAACTGGAACCGCGCGATCGCATCAAAATTGGTCGCCGTTTACTGGGAACTTCGCGTGAATATTTACGCCGGATATTTTACCTCTCGTATGCGTACCGGATGACCGGCGACGAACGGTTTGCGAAACATGCCGAGCAGGAAATGCTGAAATCAGCCGGGTTTACCGACTGGAATCCAACCCATTTTCTGGACGTTGGGGAAATGACCATGGCGCTGGCAATTGGCTATGACTGGCTGTTCGATGAGCTTTCGAAGGAATCGAGGGATTCTATACGGAATGCCATTGTCAAAAAAGGTATAGAACCCTCTTTTAACCAGGATTACAACTGGTTTCTTACAGCCGAACACAACTGGAACCAGGTGTGCAATGCCGGGATGACTTACGGGGCGCTGGCTGTTCAGGAAGATTACCCGGAGCTGGCTGAGAAGGTTATAAACCGGGCTTTTAAAACCATTCCAAAAGCAATGGAAGGTTATAAACCCGATGGCGCTTATCCGGAAGGCTATGGCTACTGGGGTTATGGAACATCGTTCAATGTGATGTTTTTAAGCGCTGTGGACAAAGCTCTTGGAACGAATTACGGATTGACGGATATGCCGGGTTTTCTCGAAACCGGCCGGTTCCTGGAAAATATGCTGGCTCCCTCCGCTAAATGTTACAACTGGGGCGACTGTGGCCCCGAAGGAAGCCTTAAACCAGCTATGTTCTGGTTTGCTGAGAAAAATAACAATCCATCCCTGCTTTGGATGGAAAAGCAATATCTGGAAACCAACGATTATTCGGAATTTACTCACGACCGGTTGTTGCCGGCAATCATGATTTGGGGTAAAAATATTTCGCTGGAAGAAATTGATCCTCCGCAATCGAAAATGTATGTTGGCCAAGGTGCAAATCCGGTAGCTTTGATGCGCACTTCCTGGACGGATTCCAATGCTGTTTATCTGGGTTTCAAAGCCGGTTCGCCCTCTGTGAACCATGGTCACATGGACATCGGTTCCTTCATTATGGAAGCAAACGGCGAACGCTGGGCAGCCGATTTGGGTTCGCAAAATTACGAATCGCTCGAGTCGAAAGGAATGTCCATTTTCGGTCGGTCACAGGATGCGCAACGCTGGACCATTTTCAGGCTAAATAATTACCCGCACAATACATTGACAATAAACGGTGAACTGCAGCAGGTTGAAGGATATGCCAAAATCGACAAATCGTCGGATAACAATGATTTTATGTTTGCCGTTTCCGATATTTCTCCGGTTTACAACGGACAGTTGAAAAAGGCAGTTCGCGGAGTAGCCATAAAAGACCAGAAATATGTGGTGGTTCGCGATGAGGTGGAAACGCTGGAAAAAACTGCGGAAGTTCGGTGGAATATGTTAACGCCGGCAAATGTGGAACTGGATAAAAAAGGAGCTGCATTGACTGTTAACGGTAAGAAATTACTTCTAAAAGTAGATGGGCCGGATAACATCCAAATGAAAACCTGGAGCACAGCGCCAACCACTGATTACGACGCTGAAAATCCGGGAACAATCCGGGTTGGTTTTACCTGTAAAGTGCCGGCAAATTCTGCCCAAACATTCGAGGTGATGCTCGTTCCGGAAGATGCAGCAGCCAGTGCAGCATTTGTTGGTAAAAAACTGGAGGAATGGTAATTCGATACACATTTTAAAATGAGAAAAAGTTATATTTTGATGTTCCTGATTTTGTTTCAGGCTGTTCATTTATTTGCACAACAAAGTTATCCCCATATTCTGGTTCATTCGTCAGACAAGCAGGCGGTGCTTGAAAAGATTGCCAAACAACCCTGGGCAAAAGCAATTTACGAGCAAATGTTAAATGGGGTTGAACCTTATGTAGATCGCCATCAAACCGATAAAGACTGGATTTTAAGCCGGTATCTGATGAACCGGGTACCCGGAAAACGTTACACCACAGTTTATGCGGACAAAGCCGGACAGCGTCTGATAAAATGGGAAGGAGATGCGCCTGTCCCGACAATCAGGGTAAATACTTATTTGCGCTCACCGATAACCGAAAAAGGGACATCGTACAGGAAACCCAAAATCGACGAGCTGGTACCGAACGATACTTCCCGGTTAATGAACCTTTACAATCCTGAAACAGAAAAAAAAGAATGGGTTGATCCTCAGGCGTACATTACCTCCATAAACGGCGATATTAACAGGCTGGCGCAGGATGCCGCCATCGTTTACTGGCTTACCGGCGACGGGAAATATGCTGCTTTTGCCGCCGATATTCTCGACCAGTGGGTAAAAGGCGCTTATTATCAGGAACCAATCGCCGGGCCATGCCGTACCGGATTTCTCGATATGCAAACCCTGGGCGACGCTGTTTCGCGGCCGTTGATTTTAGCGTATGATTTCGTAAAACCTTTCATGAAACAAAAAGGTTACGATCTGAGTTTTTACGACTCCGTTTTTGAGAAAATAGCTGCAACGGTGGCATTTCGCGGTTTCTGGAATAACAACTGGTATGCCGCGGAAAGTTCAACCCTGGTTTTTGCCGCACTTAGCCTTGAAAATCAGCAAAAACGTGATTATTACCTGCAGTTCTTTCTCGACCGCGATACCATTAATGGCGGATGCGGTCAACTGGCTTTGCCCACTACCGTAAAAAAATGGCTGACCCACGACGGCCACTGGAAAGAACCGGGGGGATATCATAATTATCCTGTGGGAAATTTGCTGATTTCCTCACTCGCGCTTGAAAACAACGGCTATGATATTTTCCGTAAGTTTCCGGCGCTGTTTAAAGCATCGTATGCCATGCTCAAATATTCGTTTCCCAACCTTACTGTTTCTGCTTTTGGCGACACCGGGCATGCCTCGCAAAGCGGAGAATCTCTGGAAATAGGTTTGATTGGCGCCGTAAAATATCATCAACCCGAGTTGCCGGAAATGCTGGCATCGATGACGAAACTGATTGACGGCGGAATTTATGATCGCGAAAGTTCAGGCTATCTCGGGTTACTCTGTTTTCTGCCTGAAATCCCTGAAGCTGCCACTACTTACGAGTGGCCCCGCACGGGAACCCTCGAATTTGCCCGCTATTTTTTGCAGCGAAACGGTACCGATCCGCAAACCGGCCTGATGGCAGGCGTACAGGGGGCAACGTATAACCACAACCATTGCAATGGAATGGCGATGGAATTGTACGGCCTGGGTGAAATAATGGGAATCGATGCCGGCACCGGTCCGAATTATGAACACCCGATGCACCGCAATTATTACAGCCAGTGGGCAGCGCATAACACGGTAGTTGCGGCAGGCGCATCGGCTTCTGTGCCGTTCAGCGGTTCGGCAGGCGCTAAAAAAATAGGGCAAATCGAACTCGTGGCTATGGAACCCATTCCCGACGAAGATGCTGTTTCCGAAAATTATTCATTTACCGAAACTTCTTATTTCGACGAATCCACTAAAACCAGTCAGCTACGCACGCTGGCACTGGTGCGCACTTCTCCGTCAAGTGGCTATTATGTTGATATTTACCGTTCAGACAATAACCTTAGCAACGATTACGTGTATCATAATATTGGTGATAAAGTTGCGCTGACTGATGAAAAGCGGGCCAGCTTAACAACTATCCCTGCAAAATATCCCCTCACCGGCGACGATCATCCGGGATTCCGTTTTTTTACCGATGTGAATAAACTCGACAATTATACCGGAAATGTTACTGCCTTGTTTACCATGAATGAAGATGGAAACGATAAATACATGCAGGTTCTTGTTCCGGGGGAAAATAACCGTTCATATTACACTGCTTTTTCACCGAAAGCGAAAACAGCCGGGAACAATTACAAAAATAAACCACAGCCTGTGTTTACCATTCGAACCGGAAAAGAGGCCTGGAGCAAGCCGTTTATTGCGGTTTTTGAACCTTTTGAAGGAAAAGGAAATCAAACCGTGAAAGAGGTGGCCAAAATCGATGAACTCAGCAACGATAAAAATACGGTGATGAAAGTAGTCAGTGCCAATAATACCGAACAAATAATTTTTCAGGGCAACGATGGTATTGCTCCGGTAAAAGATAAAAACCTGAAATTTCAGGGTTGGTTCGGAGTTGTGTCGCTGGAACAGGGTAAACCAAAACAGCTTTATTTGGGCAGTGGAAAGGAAATCGGCTACGGTTCGGTATCGGTTTCAGGAATAGATGACAACACTTCCGCGGAAATCAAATTTACCGGTAAGAATTCAATGGATGTGAATTGTGGCAGCCGGATAGAAATAACCCTGTTGGGCCCCAACATCAAAAATGTTGTGTTGGAATCAGAAGGGACGACACAAAAAATAGCCGTGGAAAAAAACGGAAATGAAGTTTCTTTCCAGGTTCCGCAGGTAAAAGATGGTGTGTTGCAGTGGGATGAATAGAAAATGTGTTGAGAAGTTTGAAAAAAATAATTTAAGACCAATATCGTTTAGTTAGTGAAATAATATTATCCCCGTCTCATTGACGTTGTCAGGAGCTTTGCACGCTGACAAGTCTTTGCGGCTTGCAACCTGCCAACGTCTTTAGACTTGACAGCGTTAACTAAACGACATTGAATTTAAGACTAATTTGAAATGGATGCCATAGAAAATGTATACGGGAAAAAAGTAGTGCTTACTTCGGTTTTGTTGATGTTTTTTATGCTCGGATTTTCGCAACAACCGTCAAAACAACCGGTAATTATCGATGAAACCAATCAAGCCGGGTCGGTGGAGCAGGTGATAAAAATCGATAAAGTGTGGGCCGGGCATCCGGTTGGTTTTAGCCTGCTTACTCACGGAAACCGTCAATATATAGCCTATTACAACGGAAACCGGAACATGGTGGTCGGGCAGCGAAATTTGGATGAAGATGAATTTGAACTTCACATGATGCCCGCAACTTCGAGGGAAACCGCCGGTGGAACCAGCACGGTTTTGGGCTGGGACAGTCACAATTTTGTTACCCTCGGAATCGACAAGGAAGGGTTTATTCATCTTTCCGGAAATGTACATGTAAATCCTCTGACTTATTTCCGAAGTGAAAAACCCAATGATATTTCAAAGATGAATCAGATTTTTGAAATGGTGGGTAACAAGGAAAAAAGAACTACTTACCCACATTTTATGCTTACCAAAGAAGGAGAATTACTCTATCATTACCGTGACGGTGGCAGCGGAAACGGGAATGAAATTTACAATATTTACAATTGCGGCACCAAAGCCTGGAAACGGCTGCTCGATACGCCGCTGACCGACGGACAGGGGCTGATGAATGCCTACCAAACACAGCCCACTGTTATGAAAGACGGCTGGTACCACGTGTACTGGGTTTGGCGCGACACCCCTGATTGTTCCACGAATCACGATCTTTCCTACATGAAAAGCCCGGATTTGAAAACGTGGTACAATGCTTACGGCGAAAAAATTCAAATGCCGGCCACGCTCGACGATAAGTCGCTGATTGTGGACCCGATTCCCGTAAAAGGCGGGATTATTAACCTGGCAGCAAAACTGGTCCTCGATGAAAATAACAAACCGGTTTTTGTTTATCACAAATTTGGGCCGAACGGGAACACACAATTTTTTATCGCCCGTCTTCAGGGTAAAAAATGGACGTATAAACAAATTACCGAATGGGATTATCGCTGGTATTTTTCCGGTAACGGAAGCATCAACAGCGAAGTGGTATTGAAAGGTTTTCAAAAAAGAGATGACGGAAATTACGAAGTGGATTACTGGCACATAAAATATGGAAACGGTACAATTTTGCTGAACGATAATTTTGAAAACATCGGAAAGGTTTTGAAACCTGAACCGTTTAGGGAACAACTAAAAGTGGAGGGCAATTTCCCCGGTTTACAAATTCAGACCGCCGCTGATTTGGGTGATTCGGAAGATGGAACCCGGTACATCCTGAAATGGGAAACACTCGACCGCAACCGCGATGATGCCCGTCCGAAACCCTGGCCCGAACCAAGTCAACTTTATTTATATAAATTAAAGAAATAACAAGTCATGAAAATTCTGTTTAAGTTAGGAGTCGTTTTAATTATAATCGCTTTCATCCAATCCTGCCAAAATCAAACTCAGGATAATAACAAAGATTTTATTCAGGAAAATATTGATTTTGCTGCCAATCAATACGGTTTGCAAACCGATGATATCGAAAAATCGGGAAAAATCCTTAATCCGAGAAATTACATCGATGGCAAAATCAACTATGCCAGGCCGCAGGACTGGACATCTGGTTTTTTCCCGGGGAGCATGTGGTATTTGTATGATTTAACCGGAAACAATAAATGGGAAAACCTGGCTGAAAAATATACCGAAGCCCTGGATACGGTACAATACCTGACTTCGCACCACGATGTGGGTTTTATGATTGGATGCAGTTACGGAAACGGCTATCGGTTAACCGGGAAAGAAGCGTATAAAAATGTAATCATTCAGGCGGCAAAGTCACTGTCAACGAGGTTCCGTCCGGTTGCAGGTATAATCCAGTCGTGGAATGTTACCGGCGGCTGGCAGGCGGAGCGGGGCTGGGAGTGCCCGGTAATTATTGATAATATGATGAACCTCGAATTGCTGTTCGATGCCACACAACTCTCGGGCGATTCTACATTTTATAAAATTGCAGTGAGCCATGCCGACAACACCATCAAAAATCAATTCCGTCCTGATTACAGCACCTGGCATGTTGTAGATTACAGCCTGGAGGATGGTTCAGTGCGGCACAAACAAACGGCTCAGGGTTTTGCGGACGAATCGACCTGGGCGCGCGGACAAGCCTGGGCAATTTACGGATTTGTGGTGGCTTACCGCGAAACGGGCGATCCGAAATACCTCGAACAGGCACAAAAAGCATTTGATTTTGTAGCCCAAAATTCCAATCTCCCCGACGATGGGATTCCTTACTGGGACTACAACGCGCCAAATATTCCCAATGAACCGCGGGATGTTTCATCAGCAGCAATTATGGCATCGGCGCTGTACGAATTGTCAACCTATGAAAGAAGCGACTATTATAAAAGCTGGGCAGACAAAATCATGCATTCTTTGGCAACTCCGAAATACCGGGCTAAGTCAGGTGAGAATGGCAATTTTATCCTGATGCATTCGGTGGGAAGCATTCCGCACAATGCAGAAGTGGATGTACCAATAAATTATGCAGATTATTATTTTCTGGAAGCTCTGAAAAGAAAACGCGATCTGGAAAATGGTAAAACACCGCAATTCGGCAAAGTGGCGGTTTTAATCCCACATCTTTAAACTTTTTAATATTGAAGGGAAAAATGAGAAAAATGAAAAATTATTTCACCGGTTTGGTTTTTTGCTTCATGTTGGTTCCCGCAGCACTTTCGGCTCAGAAGGACTGGCAGGAGATTACAACGGTGGATGAAGTTTGCAAAGCTTATCCTGAAGTAATGAAAAACATGCTCGGCCAGTTCGACCTTGATTATCCCGGATTGGAGAAAGTAAAAAAAGCATGGGAAAAAGGGAACCTCGAAAAAGCGTGCAGCGAACTTCTGGAATATTACAAAAACGGAAATACTGCGGAATATCTGCGAAGGGAACAACCTGCACAAACGAACGAAACTGTGGCTGAAGCCGATACAATTTTAGAAAATGTGTTTGAAATACAGAATGTAAAAGGCGAGGTTCCGTACCTGGAAAACGGCCACCGCGACTGGTACTATAAAGGGCCGAACAACGATGAAGAATGGGCGTGGCTGTCGAACCGCCACAGCCAGGTGAACGAAGTTTTGCAGGCTTATTTCAATACCGGAAATCCGAAGTATGCAAAATACCTCGATCTTTTTTTAAGGGACTTTATCATCGCAAGCATGCCGTATCCGGGAAAAAAGAGCAGCACTTCCATCTGGCGCGGACTGGAAGTTGCAGCACGGGCGAAAGTCTGGTCGGGGGTGTTTTACGGTTTGATAAACAGCAAATATTTGTCGCCGGCCACAGAACTTTTGATGTTGAGCAGTTTACCCGATCATGCTGATTATAACCGCAGGTTTCATGCGCAGGGCAACTGGCTGACCATGGAAATATCGGCGCTGGCTACCGTGGCGGTAAACTGGCCGGAATATAAAAAATCGGATGAATGGCTGGATTACGCCGCCAAAACAATGACCGAAAGCATGAAAGACCAGGTTTATCCCGATGGCGTTCAAACCGAGCTGACGTCGCACTACCACAACGTAGCAATGCGGAATTTTGAGCTTTTCGAAGAAATTTGCGGACACGCCAAAAAACCGCTGTCCGATTATTTCAAACAGACGATCGAAGACATGTACAGTTATGTTGCTCACCGCGTCCGCCCGGATGGCTGCCGGCCGTTAAACAACGACGGCGACCGCGGCAGTGATCGCGCACTCATTCTGGAAGGTGCGAAAAAGTATAATAAACCCGCATGGGAATACATTGCAACCAATGGTAAATCGGGAACAAAACCGGAAGACGGTCCGTCGTATTTTTATCCCTGGGCCGGGCAGCTGATTTCCCGAAGCAGTTTCGATGCCGGCGCGCAGTGGTCGTTTTTCGATATCGGCCCGTGGGGAAGCGGTCACCAGCACAACGACAAGTTGCACATCTCTGTTTCTGCCTTCGGGCGCGATTTACTGGTGGATGGCGGTCGTTTTGCCTATCGCGGGGCAGTCGCACGGAAATTTCGAAATTACGCTGACGGAAGTCAGAGCCACAATGTATTGCTGATTGACGGAAAAGGACAGGCTCCAGGGCCACGCGCAACAGAAGGACCATTGGCGGATAAATACTGCAAAATCACCAACGATTACGATTACGCCTGGGGAACGTTCGATAAATTTATTGATCTGGAAGGGGAGTGCAGGCATATGCGTCAGTTATTCTATGTTCGCGGCGACATGTGGGTGGTAATCGACCGGATAACCACCGACCGTCCCCGGAAAATTGAAGCGCTGTGGCATTTTCACCCGGATTGTAAAGTAATGCAGGAAGGCAAAACTGTAACAACAGATAACGATCTCGGTAATCTGCAAATCATTCCGGTAGGAAACCAAAACTGGAATATCAATTTTGTGAAAGGACAGGAAGAACCGGAAATACAAGGTTGGTACAGCGAGGAATACAACAAGTACGAGCCAAACACAGCCGCTGTTTACAGCACAAATGTGAAAGGCGACAGCGAATTTATCTGGGTGCTTTTCCCGTCGGAAAAATCGACAAAAGATATTAAAGCTGAAATTGTATCGGAAAACGATAAGGAATTAAAATTGAAAGTGTTCAACAGTAGAAACGATGAGTGGCTGGTTACCATTCCGTTTTGAAGGATTGATTCTCTGTTTACCCCGTCTCTACGGGGTAATCGAATTGTTTTTAAAAGCATTAAATTTAATCGAATGCAATTTGGAATTCAATATAATTAAAGGAGAACGATGAAAATTATAAGTTCAATAATTGGTGTTTTTGTTTTACTAATGCTGGGAATAATCCCGGCAGGAAATGCACAAAATCAGGTGGTTTATCCGGCAGAACTTCAACAATTGCATCAAAATGTCAGGGAAAATATAATGGCTAATCCGGCCAATGTAACTGAAGTTGCAAACCTGCTCTCCAAATTAACTGAAAATGGTTCCTGGCCCGATATCGATTATACCAGCAAGCAACGGGGCGCGTGGGAACCAAATAGTCATAATTCTCGATTGCTGGCAATTTCGAAAGCATACCAAACCAAAGGTTCGAAATTTTATCATAAAAAAGAGGTTTCGGATAAAATTCATTTGGGTCTGAACTTTTGGCTTGAGAATGATTTCCAGTGCCCCAACTGGTGGTATCCGGAAATTGGCGTGCCCATGGTTTTTGCGCCGGTGATGATTTTAATGGAAGATGAGCTTTCGCCGGAACAAATGCAAAAGGGAATAAAAATCCTCGATCGGTCGAAAATTGGAATGACCGGTCAAAACAAGGTCTGGCAATCGGGCAATGTATTGTTGAAATCCCTTTTACTGAAAGATTCCGAAACCATCAAAAAAGCGGCCGAATCAATTCAGGAGGAACTGGTAGTCAGCACGGGTGAAGGCGTGCAGCCCGATTGGTCGTACCACCAGCACGGGCCGCAGTTGCAGTTCGGAAATTATGGTTTGTCGTACGTGGGCGACATGATTAAATGGATTTCCATTTTACGTCAAACGCCGTTTCATTTCGATGAAACCAAAGTAGAAATCCTGCGAAATTACTTACTTAACGGCCTGCAATGGGTAACCTGGAAAGACCAGATGGACATCAGCGCCTGCGGGCGGCAGTTGTTTGTTGGTTCCCCCGAACAAAAAGCCGGCAGCCTGGCAGGTGATTTTACGAAAATGGAAAAACTCGATCCACAACATTCGGCTGATTATAAAAAAGCGAACCATTACAAAAACCTCTCCGGGAACAAACATTTCTGGCGCTCTGATTTTCAGGTGCAACGAAATTCGGATTACTATTTTTCGGTGAAAATGAACTCAAAAAGGGTGATCGGCGCCGAATCCTGCAATTCTGAAAACCTGCAGGGATATTACATGGGCGACGGCGCCACATTTTTATACCAGACAGGCGAAGAATACCGCGATATATTTCCGTTCCTCGACTGGAAGAAAATCCCGGGAACAACCACAATGCAGAACGATGAAAAACTTCCTGTTTTAACTGCCAGCGGTTATCGCATTGAAAGCAATTTCGTGGGTGGCGTTTCCGACGGCGAAAACGGAGTGGCTGCAATGGATTACAACCGCAACGGATTAACAGCGAGAAAGTCGTGGTTTATGTTCGATGACATGATTGTTTGCCTGGGCGCAGGAATCAGTTCTTCTGAAAATCTGCCGGTAACTACAGGCGTCAGCCAGGTATATTGCAACGGCGAAATTGCCTCGCAGATGAAGGATGAAAAGGAGCAAACGTACGATTGGGTGCTGCACAATGGCGTGGGATATTATTTTCCCGGAGGAAGCAAAATTAAACTCTCGGCCAAAATGGACGATGGCTCCTGGAATTGGGTAGCCAGCCGTTATCCGGAAGAAATCCTTCACGCCAAAATATTCCGGCTCTGGCTGGAACACGGGGTAAATCCGAAAAATGAATCGTATGAATACATTTTGGTTCCTAAAGCCACGAGCGCTAATTTAAAAAATATGGAAAGCAATTTTCCATTCAAAATCAGTAACAAAACCAACCGGCAGGAAGTAGCGGCTGTTGACGGAAATGTTGCAGGTTTCGTTTTTTACGAAGCTGGAAAATCGGAAGCTTTTGGTGGTGTGGAAGTCAATGATCCATGTATGTTAATGCTGAAAAAACAAAAGAATGGATTGCAGCTTTCTGTCTCTGATCCGACACAACTTTTAACTGAAATTAATGTGACGCTGAACGGGGAATATTTAGGCAAAAGCACCAATGTACAAAATGGTAAAACCACAATTAACGTTCTGCTGCCAAAAGAGGGCGATGCAGGCAAAACAGAAAATGTTTTATTGGAAAGAAATATGTAGTATGCGTCAATACAAACTTGTCATTTCAACCCCGGATTTGTTGCGTGACGGGACTTCGACTTTCCCAAGTCGAAGATTTGTCGGACTTGGGAAAGTCCGACTCCCGGCTCAAATTATTTCTTTCAAGTGAAAACTCTAAATGACAATTCGTATTTTTATGTTTGACAAGACAGTAATACAATGGAATATGAAAAAAATGGTTACCATACAGACCCCTCTTAATCTCCCCGAAGGGGAGAAAATCTTCCCCCGTCGGGGGAATTTAAAGGGGGCTTTTTTTATTGTAATTCTGGTTTTTACTTCGTTTTGTTCATATTCCCAATCCCTCACCAACACCAAATTCAATGGTTACCGGCCCATCTGGTTCGAACTCAATCAGAAATACGATTATGGCGACAAATATTCCGGTGCGCTGGGAACATACACTGCCAAACACATTCCGCTGGCTATTTATGCACCGGATGTCGATAAAACATTCTTTGTTTACGGCGGAACAACAGCCGCCGGAGAGCGTCATCTGCTTTGCATGATTGGCACGTACGATCACAAAAACGGAATGGTAGCGAAACCGACCGTGGTTTACGACAAGCAGGATGTAAATGATCCGCACGACAACCCGTCGCTGCTGATTGACGACGAGGGTTACCTGTGGGTATTTGTCAGTGGACGGGGAAGAAAACGTCCCGGATTTAAATTCAAAAGTAAAAATCCGTATGATATCAACAGTTTTGAACAAATTACCGAGGAGGAAATGACCTACCCGCAACCCTGGAAAACAAAATGGGGATTTCTGCACCTGTTTACCAAATACACCGGTGTGCGGCAGCTTTATTTTGAAACAAATACCGACGGTGTGCACTGGACAGAGGACAAAATGCTGGCAGCCATTCCGGTTAACGAAGGCGAAAAATCGGGGCACTATCAAATCAGCAATTGTTACCGGGGCGAAAAGGTGGGTACCTTTTTTAACCGGCATCCGGATGGAAACGTGGATAAACGCACCGATCTGTATTACGTTCAAACTACCGATTTCGGCAAAACCTGGACGAGTGCCGATGGTGTCGAACTCAATCTTCCAATAGTTGAAATGGATTCTCCCGCGCTGGCAGTAAATTACCGTTCAAAAAATAAAAATGTGTACCTGAAAGACATTGGTTTCGATGAAAACGGCAAACCGGTTTGTTTGTATATCCGCAGCAACGGACACATCCCCGGGCCGGAAAGTCAGCCGTACGAATGGTGCATCACAAAATGGGAGGATAACAACTGGCAGACGTTTGTCGTTACCGAATCGGATCACAATTATGATATGGGCAGCCTGTTTATTTCCGGCGAAAACGACTGGAAAATAGTTGGGCCGACCGAACCCGGGCCGCAAAAATGGGGTGTGGGCGGAGAACTTGCCATCTGGCAATCGAAAAATAAAGGGGAAAGCTGGACGAAAACAAAGCAACTGACCCGAAACAGCGAATACAGTCATTCGTATGTTCGGCGGCCGGTGAATTATCAACAGCCGTTCTGCTTTTTCTGGAGCGACGGGCATTCGCACAATTTCAGCAAATGTGAACTCTATTTTGGAGACTTTGACGGGAACATCTGGCGATTACCTTACCAAATGAACAGCGATTTTGCACAACCTGAAAAAGTGAAGATAAATTGAATCAGATTATAGCTGAATTTCAGTTACCTGCACTAAAAAATATTCAATTTGAAATCCAATAAAATGATAAACCAATTAAATGTATAAATCATGAAAAAATTAGTACTGTTTTCAATGTTGGTCTGTTTTTCGTTTGCTGTTTTTTCAGCCGAAAAAAGGGACATGCTGCAAAAAGAAGCCAGTGAAATCGGGCTGGCACAGGCACTTATCAAAAATTTCGCGGAACTGAATTTTCCAGGTTACAGCGACCGGAATTTTTGGGACAATTTGCCTGAAAACATTAAAAACGAATACATTCTGGAAGCGGGGAAATACCTTGATTACGACTGGCCGGCGGTAAAAGCTACGGATTACCTGGAAATTATCCGCTCGGGCGATCGCCGTCAGGAAGCGTATGCAGCGCCGCGCAGTGCGCTGATGGCGCTGGTAATGGGCGAACTGGCCGAAGGGAAAGGCCGTTTCATCGACCAGATTGTAAACGGCGTTTGGTTCTACAGCGAACAAACCTGGTGGGGCTGGTCGGCACACCTTACTTTGCAAAAAGCGCCGCACGGCCTGCCCGATGTCAATGAACCGGTTATCGACCTCGGTGTTGGTGAAATTGCCAACATCTTGTCGTGGACGTGGTTCTTGTTTAAAGACGAATTCGACAAAATCCACCCGCTGATTGCCACACGTTTACGCGATGAAATTATGGCAAAAGCTGTTATTCCCTATTATGAACGCAACGATTTCTGGTGGCAGGGGCTCGATGGCAGCCGCTCGGTGAATAACTGGAACCCGTGGACCAACCATAACATGCTGACTTCAATTTTAATACTGGAAGATGACCAGCAACAAAAAATTAAAGGAGTTCAGAAAGTTATTCGTTCGCTGGATTCGTTTTTGAATGATTATCCGGACGATGGCGGTTGCGATGAAGGCCCGTCGTACTGGGGAAGGGCAGGGGCTTCGTTATACCAAAACCTCGACTTGCTGAAACGGGCGACCAACGGCAAATTCGATGTTTTCGACAATCAGCTCATAAAAAATATGGGAACTTACATTTACAAAGCATACATCGATTACCCGTATTTCCTGAATTTTGCCGACGCTGATGCAACCACCGGCAGCCGTCCTCAAATTATTTACAGCTACGGAAAGGCTATTAATGATCCAACAATGGAGAAATTCGGCGCCTATTTGGCCGAAAAACAGGATTGGGGAAAAGAAGCTCCGGGAGGTAAAGTCGATGAACAGATTATGCAGTTGATGCACCTGGATGAAATTGCCGGAGCCCCGGCCGAAAACGCATTAATCAGCGATTTCTGGCTGCCCGAAACGCAGATTGCAGGCGCCCGCGACCAGGCCGGTTCTTCCGAAGGATTTTATTTCGCGGCGAAAGGGGGCCACAATGCCGAAAGCCACAACCACAACGATATTGGCACTTGTGTGCTTTATTACAACGGAAAACCATGTATTATCGATATTGGCCGCGAAACTTATACAGCCAAAACGTTTAGCAGCCGTCGTTACGAAATCTGGACGATGCAGTCGCAGTACCACAACCTTCCCAAAATAAACGGTATCGATCAGCACGAAGGGCGCGAGTACCGTGCACAAAATACAACGTTCAGCGCCGACTCGAAGAAGGCAGTTTTTTCCACCGACATTGCCGGTGCATATCCCGGGGAAGCCGCAGTTGAAAAGTGGGTGAGAAGTTATCGACTTGACCGCGGCAAAAAATTCACGATAAACGATAACTACCAGTTGAGCCAAGTAAAAGATGTGCCAACCACCATAAACGTAGTCACCTACAGCAAAGTTTCCGAAGCCGGTTCCGGCAAAATTAAACTCGAAGGCAATGGATTCACGCTGATGATGAATTACAATCCCAGGAATGTGGCTCCGGTTATAGAATTTAACGAAGTAACTGACAGCGGATTGCGCAGATACTGGCCGGAGGGAATTACAAGGATCGTGTTTAAGCTGATTGATCCAAAAACAAAAGGGAAAAACGAAATTGTTATAACAGAAGCGGAGTAAAATGTAATAATCCGGCACCCTGAACCTGAAAAAGTTCAGGCTTCGGGGCGCCGGATTTATTGATGACAGAAATGTAGTATTATTCATAACTTCCGTTAGTATTCCGGATTTTTATCACTGTTGTTTTTTGATACGAACAAAACGAGCAAAAAAATGGGCGAAGAAGAAAATCAAAATACCAAATCACGGGAACACCTTGCGAACGAAAGAACATTCCTTGCCTGGATTAGGACCAGCATTGCCCTAATCGGTTTGGGATTCGTCATTGTAAAATTTACATTGTTTTTGAAACAAATTTCTATCGTTCTGGAAGATAAAATGGCCATACCCGTACGAGGGTACTCTGGCATTATCGGTGTAATTATGGTTGCATTTGGGGTAATTCTGGCAATGCTCGCTTTTTGGCATTTTAAAAAAACCGGAAAGCAAATTAACAACAACACCTATCAGCCATCCAATCTTCTTTCGATGATCCTGACACTTATCATTTTAACCGGAGGTGTTCTTCTTATCCTTTATTTATTGTCCAATTTGGCCTGAAAACTATTATAAATGGCTTAGATCATTATATTGAAAATAGCAATCTTAAAGCCGTGACAAAACATCGAAATTAATTATATTTAAAATGATAATAAAATGATTATTAGCACATTAAAAATTAAACTTATTATTTTGTTTCTTTTTACGATAAGTTTGGCACATTCATCAAATATTGGTAAAAATGATGAAAAGAAAAACAAAAATATTTTTGCTACTACAGAATTAGGTGTTTACAAAGGATTAAATCTTTCTACGGACTATCCTATTGGTTTATCAAACGACAATTCTTACACTAAAAGCCTGAGATTGGTTTTAGGGTATTATATTAGCCCTTATCTATCTGCTGGATTTGGTTTTGGAGCAGACCGTTATGAATTTCCAGGTGCAAATACTTTTCCTCTGTTTCTTGATTTAAGAGGCTATCTTAAAGATTCAGGAAATACTGCTTTTGTGTTTTTTGATGTTGGGAAAACAATAGTTTTTTCCTCTCAGGCTCAAGAAGGTGGAAATATTTTTGACTCCGGAGTTGGATATAAATTCTTTATTGGAAAAAAAACATGCTTGATTGGCAAAGTTGGTTACAACTATTTTAAAAATAAGGAATGGATATGGCAATCAACAGAGATAACCTCCTTGAATCCCGCATCAGAAACTTATCGTTGGTTTTATTTAAAACGACAGTCAATTACTTTTACAGTTGGATTGATGTTTTAAAGCCAAACAACAAAATGCTAAATATGTGCAAATGGAAACCGGGCGGCGCGGCATTCCAGCGTTTGCGCCCTGTTCAACCACCGCCAATCTTCTTAAACGGATGACGATTTTAAAATAATGCTAAATAAAAAGGCGGCTTGGCTCCGTAAAACAAACCAGAATAGCCACCGTACAATCCTCTCCATTCTTTAAACTTTGAACTTTAAACTTTGAACTTTAAACTTTGAACTTTGAACGGTTCAGTTTAATTTTTTGTGGAGCGAAAGCCGTTGGATTCGTCATGGCTCCTCAAACAGCCGTAATTTTTTAACGCCAACATCATTTATTTTCCGGCTCATCGCCCGGGGCCACGCTTCGATTCGACGGGGGGCTCGGGAGTGGCCTTTTTTAACCAGGCCCGGAATCGAAATAAAACATTAGTGAGAAAGGGAAGGAAAGCATAAAGCCTTTAAATTCAACCTCCTTAACGTTGTCAGGTCCTGCGGACGCTGACAAGTTTATGCTTCGTTGGTTTTTCCCGGAACCTGACATCGTCGTAAGACATGTCAGCGTTAACTAAATATTAGATTTTAGAACAATTTTGATGCTCCCGAGAGTTGACTTCTGCAATCTAAAATCGTTAATCGATGTTCTTCAACTAAGTAGAAAATCCAATGCACGTTAAACACATACCAAGGCAACGATGAAGGCCTCCGGCGAAACCACGAAGCTTCCTTAGGAATACCAGGGGCAGACGGTTTATTTTAAAGAGAGTGTGAAAATGAGGCTATCTTTTGCCGTCGGTTTCAACCGACGGATTACAGGCAAATAACAGATCGGGCTTTAGCCCAAATAACAGCATACCGGGCTAAAGCCCATTAGTCTTTTGCATTCCAAATTCTGTCAGCTAAAGCAGACGGCAAAGGATAAAACCCGAAACTTGGAACCCGAAACTTGGAACTCGAAACCCGAAACCTGGAACCCGAAACCTGGAACCCGAAACCCGGAACCCGGAACCCGGAACTTGGAACTTCTTTAAACTTTGAACTTTAAACTCGGAACTCGCTCGCAGTGATCAGTGATCAGTGATCAGTCGCAGTTTCAGTGATCAGTCGCAGCCTCAGTAAGCAGATCCTCTCCCTCTCGCTGGCGCAGATTTAAAACCTGTGCGCTGCACCAAAAATATGGATTGCGGCGAATCCATGAAGCTTCCTTAGGAATACCAGGGGCAGACGGTTTATCTTAAAGAGAGTGTGAAAATGAGGCTATCTTTTGCCGTCGGTTTCAACCGACGGATTACAGGCAAATAACAGATCGGGCTTTAGCCCAAATAACAGCATACCGGGCTAAAGCCCATTAGTCTTTTGCATTCCAAATTCTGTCAGCTAAAGCAGACGGCAAAGGATAAAACCCGAAATAAGCCGAAACTTGGAACTCGAAACCCGAAACCTGGAACCCGAAACCTGGAACCCGAAACCCGGAACCCGGAACCCGGAACTTGGAACTTCTTTAAACTTTGAACTTTAAACTCGGAACTCGCTCGCAGTGATCAGTGATCAGTCGCAGCCTCAGTAAGCAGATCCTCTCCCTCTCGCTGGCGCAGATTTAAAACCTGTGCGCTGCACCAAAAATAAGGATTGCTGCGAAACCACGAGCTTCCTTAGGAATCCCAGGGGCAGATTGGCTGTTTATTTTAAAGAGAGTATGAAAATGAGGTTATCTTTTGCCGCCGGTTTCAACCGACGGATTACAGGCAAACAACAGATCGGGCATTAGCCCAAATAACAGCATACCGGGCTAAAGCCCATTAATCTTTTGCATTCCAAATTCCGTCAGCTAAAGCAGACGGCAAAGGATAAAATCCGAAACCCTGAACCCGAAACTTGGAACTCGAAACCCGAAACCCGAAACCCGAAACCCGGAACTTGGAACCCGGAACTTGGAACTTCTTTAAACTTTGAACTTTAAACTTTAAACTCGGAACTCGCTCGCAGTGATCAGTGATCAGTGATCAGTGATCAGTGATCAGTCGCAGCCTCAGTAAGCAGATCCTCTCCCTCTCGCTGGCGCAGGTTTGTAATCTGTGCGCTGCAGCCAAAAGCACAGATTGCTGCGAAACCATGAAGCTTCCTTAGGAATACCAGGGGCAGACAGTGTCTTTTAAAGAGAGTGTGAAAATGAGGCTATCTTTTGCCGTCGGTTTCAACCGACGGATTACAGGCAAACAACGGATCGGGCTTTAGCCCAAATAACAGCATACCGGGCTAAAGCCCATTAATCTTTTGCATTCCAAATTCTGTCAGCTAAAGCAGACGGCAAAGGATAAAATCCGAAACCCGAACCCGAAACTTGGAACCCGAAACCCGGAACCCGAAACCCGGAACCCGGAACTTGGAACCTGGAACTTGGAACTTCTTTAAACTTTGAACTTTGAACTTTAAACTCTGAACCCGCTCGCAGTGATCAGTGATCAGTGATCAGTCGCAGTTTCAGTGATCAGTCGCAGTCTCAGTAAGCAGATCCTCTCCCTCTCGCTGGCGCAGGTTTGTAATCTGTGCCATTCAAGTTTGCATGTATAAAATGGCCGAACTGAAATTTGTGACTTTCGCAAGGATTGATTAATTTTGTTGTCGAATTAGATAACATGATATGCCGACAATCAAAATTATTGATTCAATCAAGATTGATGTTTATTCGAGAGAACACCCACCTCCTCATTTTCACGCAATCTATGCTGAGCATGAGGAGTTGATAGAGATTGAGTCTTTAAATACATATATCGGCAGGATTCCAATAGTTCAACGAAAAAAGGTAACTGACTGGGCAATGGACAACAAGGATTATTTAATAGGTATTTTTAAACAATTAAATCCAAGATTATGAGACAGAGACTTAAATTACCCAGGATTATAAAAATTGAGAAAACAGATGGATTTAAAATCCAATGTATGTTCAATAATGGAGAGAGTAGATTATTGGACTTTAAAAAAATATTCAACGATTGGAATGTTTCCGAGGATGATATTGAATATAAATTGCTTGATTTAAAAGAATTTAAGAAAGTTGAATTGAGAAACTTTACGCTGTCATGGCCAAACGTCGGATTGGAGATTAAAAATGAAAATGGTCAGATTGAGAAGCATCCTTATGAGATCGGTCCGGATATATTATTTGAATTGAGTCAGATTATTGATTCTGAAGAAATAAAATTTGGAAACTTAATTAGATCAGCAAGATTAAAAGCAGGATTGACACAAGAACAACTTGCGATGAGAAGTGGAACAACTCGATTTTATATTTCTCGGATTGAGAATAACAAAACTGATATTGAGATGTCGACTTTTAGGAAAATTATTGAGGCTGGATTAGGAAAGCATTTAAAACTGACAATTGAATAATTTACGCATGCTAATAAAAATGAAATGATAAATTAAAAGCACGGATTGCGATTCCGGATCAGTGATCAGTGATCAGTGATCAGTCGCAGTCGCAGTAAGCAGATCCTCTACATTCATTTAACTTTTAACTTTTAACTTTAAACTTTAAACTCTGAACTCGGAACTCGCTCGTAGTTTCAGTGATCAGTCGCAGTCTCAGTAAGCAGATCCTCTACATTCATTTAACTTTGAACTTTAAACCCGAAACCCGGAACTCGGAACTTGGAACCCGAAACTCGAAACTCGGAACTACTCTTCCTCGTTTGTCATTGAATATGGCCAGCTTTCCTTGGTGGTTCCTCTGGTTTTATTTGGCGTTGCAGCCATGTTAAAATCGAGTTCGCCACCACTTTCAAGGGCTTCGTGGGTAATGTAATTTTTATTCCACTCTTTGCCGTTCAGCGTTACATCGTCAACGTAAAGGTTTTTTGCTGAATTATTTGGCGCATTAATCACAAATGTATTGCCGTTTTCGAGTTGCAGCGTGATTTTATTAAACAGCGGCGCTCCAAAAACATACTGGCCGGTTCCGGGTGCAACCGGGTAAAATCCCATGGCGCTGAATACATACCATGCCGAAGTTTGCCCGTTGTCTTCATCGCCGCAATAACCATCGGCTTGCGGATTGTATAATTTTGTCAGCACTTCGCGCACGTGTTTTTGTGTTTTCCAGGGCTGACCGGAGTAGTTGTACAGGTAAATCATGTGCTGAATAGGCTGATTGCCGTGGGCATAATTTCCCATGCCGGCTATCTGCATTTCACGAATTTCGTGAATCGGGAAACCATAGTACGAATCGTCGAAAATCGGAGGCACCACAAAAACAGAATCGAGCATGGCCACAAAATTGTCGTCGCCACCCATCAGTTCTTTCAAACCTTCTATATCCTGAAAAACACTCCAGGTATAATGCCAGCTGTTTCCTTCGGTAAACGCATCGCCCCATTTGTACGGGCTAAACGGCGACTGGAAAGTTCCGTCTTCGTTTTTGCCGCGCATCAGGTTATGTTCCGGGTCGAATACATTGCGGTAGTTTTGCGCCCGTTTTTTAAACCGGTCAATTTCCTCCTGCGGACGATTGAGTGCTTTTGCCAACTGCCAGATGCAGTAGTCGGCGTAAGCATATTCCAGCGTGCGGGCTGTATTTTCGCGTATTCCCACGTTGTAGGGAATGTAACCCAACTTGTTGTAATAATCGGCTCCAAAACGTCCTACCGACGTAATTTTTTCCATGCTGCTCCCGGTATTCTTCAAAATAGCTTCGTACAGTGTTTCAATGTCATATCCGCGAATTCCCTTTAAATACGAGTCTGCAATCAGCGATGCAGAGTTGGAGCCGATCATGCAATCGCGGTGCCCGGGACTGGCCCATTCAGGCAGCCAGCCACTTTCTTTATAAGTGTTTGCCAAACCTTCCATAATGTGGGAATTCAGTTCGGGGTACATCAGTGTAAAAAAGGGAAAAACCGCACGGAACGTATCCCAGAAACCATTATCGGTAAACATATATCCGGGCAGCACTTCGCCGTTGTACGGACTGTAATGCACCACATTATCGTCGGCATTAATTTCATAAAATTTACGTGGGAAAAGCAAAGTTCTGTAGAGGCTGGAATAGAAGGTACGCTGCTGTTCATCGGTTCCGCCTTCCACTTTTATTTTTGAAAGTTCTTTTTCCCAAATGGCTTGTCCTTCATTTTTGATGTCGTCAAACGATTTATTGCCAATTTCGCGTTGCAGGTTCAGTTCTGCCTGTTCAGGGCTGATAAATGACGAAGCCACTTTTACATGTACTTTTTCGCCTTTTCTGGTTTTGAAACCTACCACAGCTCCGGTATGAAAACCTTCAGCTTCATTCTCATCCTGCAGGTTTTTTTCTTTCCAGGTTTGGGTAATATCAAAATCTTTATCGAAAACAGCCACAAAATAATTGTGAAAATTTGCAGGAACACCACCATGGTTATTCTGACAGTAGCCTACAATTTTTCGTTCTCCAGGAATGATTTTCACAGAAGAGCCGCCATCAAATGCATCGAGCAGGATCCAGGAGTGGTCTTTATCCGGGAAAGTGAACCGGAAAATGGCGGCCCGTTCGGTAGGTGTTACCTCTGCAGTTACATCATAATCGGCCAGGTATACACTGTAATAATACGGATGGGCAATTTCAGCTTTGTGCGAAAACCACGACGCCCTTTTATTTTCGTCAATTCGCAAAGAATCGGTTTCAGGAAGGAACGAAAAAGCTGCATAATCGTTGATCCACGGGCTGGGCTGGTGGGTTTGTTTGATGCCACGGATTTTGTATGCATCGTACGTATAACCCCATCCATTGCCCATTTTACCGGTTTGCGGGGTCCAGAAATTCATTCCCCACGGGCGGGCAATGGCAGGATAGGTGTTTCCGTTTGATAATGAAAAATCAGAATCGGTCCCCATCAATGGATTCACCAGACTGGTTAACTGAACCGATTCATTTTTTGCAGAGACGCGACGTATTGCGTCTTTACCTTTTATTTGACACCCGAACAGAATCAAAAGGGTGATAATGAATGTTGTGTATTTCATTTTATAATATTTTGTTTTTACATATTTTTTGTATGGATATATAATGCATCGCCTATCTTTCATCGTTTGTCGCAAAATGTAAAGACGCAATGCATTGCGTCTTTACTCGCCAGGTTCAATGCACCGTGACACTAAATAAATTCAATTCAATTAAATAAATCATCGTCTTTCCAATTTTTAGGATTGTTTTTAATGTAATTTGTAATTGCATACCATTCGTTTTTATCCCTAATTATATGATCGTGAAAACGAGACTGCCATGAAAAAGCAGGATTTATCTTTCGGGCATTGGTTGTTACAGATGATTTAAATCCCCGTAATATAGATGCCAGGTTTTTCGATTGCGGTCCGAATTTATTTGGTTTTATATTGTTTTTTTTTCCTACAGAGACACAGTGCATCCTTTTATCTGTGGAGACGTGGTTTTGTTCTGTGGAGACGCGGTTTTGTTCTGTGGAGACGTGGTTTTGTTCTGTGGAGACGCGGTTTTGTTCTGTAGAGACGCGATGCATCGCGTCTCTACCTTCGTAATCCTGGGAGTCCGAATTATATCTATTTTTACCAATAAATATTATCGCGTGAAAATGATTTGGCATAACCACAAATTCACCCATTTTTAGATTCATGTCTGGCCGAATAATGGGTGTTTGCAACCATTCGGTTTCTACAATTTTTCCAATTTCATTAGGAATCATTCTTGAATCTTCAATTTCACCAAAAAAATGTTCACGTTGTTGTGTACAAATCGTTATGTAATAATACGCATTGGCACCATAATCCCAATTTTTTAATCGGGATGATTCAATGCGATATATATTATCAAATTTGTCCATATTTAATATTCTACATTATTATATTGCGGATGTAGAGACGCGATGCATCTTTTTGTTGTGGAGACGCGATGCATCGCGTCTCTACTAAATTAATATGCGTCATCGTTTCATTTATTTGTCGTTAATATACCATCGATTTTGGCCGGTTTTCCGGTTTTGCCCCAAAATCGCTATTGGGGGTGCTGCCCATGGTTAAGGTAAGCACGCCACCTTTCATGATGTCTTTATGCGTAATGAACGATTTTTCGTATGGTTTGCCGTCCAGTTCCGCCGACTGAATGTATATATTTTCAGGGCTGTTTTTTTTCGCAACAATTTTAAATGTTTTTCCACCGGGGAGTTCAATTTCTGCCTCGTCAAAAAGCGGGCTGCCAAAAACATAGGCGCCTGCAGCCGGGTTCACCGGGTAAAATCCCATTGCAGAAAGCACGTACCATGCCGACATTTGTCCGCAGTCTTCGTTGCCGCAAAGTCCGTCGGGTTGGTCGGTGTACATGGTATTGCAGATTTCGCGCACCAGTTTGGCGGTTTTCCATTGCTGGCCGGCATAGGCATATAAATAGGTGGTATGGTGGCTCGGCTCGTTTCCGTGCGCATACTGTCCGATTAATCCTGAAATATCAGCCGAAGCGCCTTCCACTTTAACCGATGGAATGGTGAACAGGCTGTCGAGTTTGGTGACGAATGCTTTTTCGCTGCCGAACATACCGATTAAACCTTCCACATCCTGCGGTACCAGCCAGGTATATTGCCACGCATTTCCTTCGCAATAATCATCATTCCGGTGCTGCGACGAGATTGGATCAAACGGTGAACGCCAGCTGCCATCGCTCATTTTTCCGCGCATAAAATGGTCGTCTTTGTCAAAATAGTTTTTGTAATAGTTTGCCCGTTTTGAAAAGAGTTCAGCATCTTCGGTTTTGCCTAAATCTTTTGCCATTGCCGCAATACACCAGTCGTCGATGGCATATTCCAGTCCTCGTGCAACCGATTCTACCTGTGAATCGGCAGGAATATATCCTTGCGATTTTACATAGTCGAGACCTTTTTCGTCGCGCATGGCCGAAGTACGGATGGCATTGTATGCCCGTTCCACATCGAAACCGCGAAAACCTTTTAAATACGCATCAACAATTACCGGAACAGCATGGTAGCCCACCATGGTGTTGGTTTCGTTTCCGTAAAGATGCCAAACAGGTAATTTTCCCTGCTGATCGAAAATATCGAGCATGGTATTCACAAAATCGTTCACCCGGTTGGGCTGTACCAGCGTAAAAAGCGGATGGGCAGCACGGTAGGTATCCCATAATGAAAAAATGGTGTAGGTGTTGTATCCCGGGTTTGTGTGCACTTCTTTGTCGGTGCCGCGGTAATTGCCGTTGTTGTCGTTAAACAGCGAGGGCGCAATCATGGTGTGGTAAAAAGCCGTGTAAAAAGCTTTCTTACCGGCAAGATTGTTGGTTACCACCTTAATTTTTTTTAGTTCGTTGTTCCAGCTTTCTTTGGCTGCATTTTTAACTGTGTTAAAATCCCAACCTGAATTTTCAGTCTGCAAGTTGTTTTTAGCTCCTTCGGTACTTACGGGTGAAATGGCCGTTTTTGCCAGCAATTCACCATTTCCGTCGAATTGAATCAGTGCGGTGATGTTCCCGGTTTTTGGATCGGCGTTTATGATTTCGAAGTTTTTGATGTCTTTCGAAAATTGGGTGTAAAAGAAAACACGTTCGTCTTTGGCCCAGCCGGCGGAAAAACGAAATCCCTGAATGCTGTTTTTGTCCACCTGCTCAACAGAGCCTTTGGTAATTTTGTCCCAGCCGGTACCATATTTCAGGTCGACAATCAGTTGCGAATTTCCATCGTTGTTAAATTCATATTTATGAAAACCAGTACGCTCGGTTGCAGTAAGTTCAGCATCAATGTTGTAGCGGTTAATATGCAGACTGTAATAACCGGGTTGTACCGTTTCTTTATCGTGCGAGTAAGCGGATTTCCACGGATATGCCGTAGTATCGTTTTTAACCGGGATAAAAGCATCGGAAGCAGGCATAAACACAATGTCGCCCAAATCGCCAATTCCGGTACCACTCAGGTGGGTGTGCGCAAAACCGATTAGCACCGAATCGGAGTAATGATATCCCGAGCACCAGTCCCAGCCTTGTGTTTCGTTGTTGGGGCCCAGTTGCATCATTCCAAACGGCACACTGGCGCCTACAAATACATGCCCGTGGTAATCGCTGCCAATGTATGGATCGACAAACCGGGTAAAATCAGTTGAATTGGCGGATGGTTCCGCAGCAGGTTTTTTGATGGCACAGGAAAGAGTCAGCCCTAAAAGAAAAAGTATAGCAACAGCTAATTTGAATTGTTTCATTTTTGAACAGGTTTTTATACCAGTTTAGGTTGAAAGGTGAGGTCAGGTTTTTTGTTTGGAGTATTTTGAAAGGATCGTCCCGAAAGTAATGTTTAGAATTATAAGCTACCATTTTTTTGACCTCACCTAACCTCTCCAAAGGAGAGGAACAATCCCCCTTTTGGGGATACAGGGGGTCAAAAATCAGGTTTTGTATTCCATTATTTTATCTTTAATGCTTTTATTTTTGAATCCTTATCCCCTGCAGCGTGCGACGATTTTAATATTGGAATTAATCTTATAACAAGCACCATTTTTACTTTCGGGACAACCTGTAAATTTTATAATTCGCGAATTTTAATGTTTCTGAACCAAACCGGATAACCATGGTCCTGCAAGCCGATGTATCCTTCTTTGGCAATTCCTTCCTGCCATCCGGGGAAATTTTTGAATTTGCTGTTTTTCACCATTTCGTCCCATTCGGGTGTCCACAGCGTATATGACAATACTTCTTTTCCATTCTGGATGTGGGTAACTTTTCCATCTTTAACGCGAACAACAATGGTGTTCCATTCTCCGGCAGGATTTACCGTTTTTGGATCGGCGGCAATCAAGTCGTACAACGATCCGGCAAGGTGGCTGTCAATTTTATTGTCAGTTGCATCCTTGTTGTCAAGTACCTGAATTTCGGGCGCTGCATAATAGATTGGTTTTCCGGGAACCTCGCGCACGTTGTAAAAAATTCCTGAGTTTGCCATTTTGCTGGCTTTCCAATCTACGGAAAGTTCAAAGTTTTTGAACTTTTTGTCTTCGTAAATAATATCGCCATTCGCGCCTTGTCCCGGTTTTTTACCTTCTCCGGTGAATACTTTCATTGCATTGTCTTCGATGGTCCAGTTATCGGGCATTCCTGTACCATTTACTTGCCTCCATCCATCAAAATTTTCACCGTTGAAAAGCAATTCCCAGCCCTGCTTTTTTTCTTTTTTTGTTAATTGATTTGGTTTTTGGGCTGAAACCGAAAATGTTGCAATCAGAAATAATGCAACCGAAAAAGTAGCTATCAAATTTTTTCTCATGTTTTGAATTTTATTGGCATCGGTTAAGATGCCCGGTTTTAACTGTGTTTAAATTCCGATTTCAAAGATAATCAATTGTGTGGAGGTTTACCCTGATATGTCCTGAATTTACCCGGCGATTCAACCATCTAATTTTTTGTTTGTTTACTGTTTTAATATACTGAATTGGAAATCAAAAAAATAAAGCGAAATGAAAATTGCCGTTACGGGCGCCAGCGGCCATTTAGGATCAGAAATAATTGATTCCCTGGCTCAAAAAACCGGAAAAGAAAAGATTGTTGGAATAACCCGCACACCTCCCAGGTCAAAACATTGGGGAGTTGAAATCAGACAGGCTGATTATAATAATGCAGACGAATATGAAAATGCGCTGCAGGATATCAATACAGTGGTTTTAATATCGGGAATGGATGCTCCTGACGATCGAATCCTCCAGCACCGGAATGTTATCAATGCCGCCAAAAAAGCCGGTGTCCGAAAGTTCCTCTTTACAAGTTTTACGGGCGAACCAGGAAATACCCCTTTCGATAAGTTGCTGAAAAGTTACCGGCAAACCGAAACCGACATTCAGGAAAGCGGGATGGAATGGTGCATCGGGCGAGATGGTTTGTACATTGAACCGGACATCAGTTACATCGATAAATATAAGGAAGCCGGCGAAGTTGCCAATTGTGCGGGTGACGAACCTGCACCGTATACCACGCGAAAAGAACTGGCATCTGCCTATGCAGAAATGGCTTTGAATGACGACTGCAACGGGAAAATATTCAATTTGTTCGGAGAACCGGTTACACAGGAACAACTGGTTCAGTACCTCAACAAAACATTCGGCGCCAACTTAAAGTACCGGGATATGTCACCCGATGAATACCTCCGGTTCCAAAAGGAAACCAATGGTGAAATGATGGGGAAAATCATTGCAGGAATCTATACCAAAATCAGGAACGGGGAATTAAACGGGAAGTCAGATTTTGAAGCGGCTGCCGGACGAAAGCACATTGGCTGGGAAAAATACTTTGAACAATTTAAGTGATTATTTTTTATAGTATTAATTATGAAGCTCCTGAAAACGAGCACGAACAAGCACTTTTCAAAATATATTAACCAATAGGAAAACACATGATCCGGAAAAACCTTTCAACCAGCGAACTGCTGGAATTGCTGAACGACAGCAACGTTTCCATCATCGATGTGCGGCCGGTAGATGCTTACAACGGCTGGAAGTTAAACAACGAAAAAAGGGGAGGGCACATCAAAGGCGCCCGGAGCCTGCCTTTTAAATGGACAAACTACATCGACTGGATTGAAGTTGTGCGTTCGAAAAATATTTCACCTGAACATAAAATAGTAATTTACAGCTATTCCGATGAAGATTCGGAAAAAGTAGCCGGTTTGTTTTCACAGGCAGGATACGAGAATGTAACGGTTTTTTCGTCATTTATGGAGTGGGCTGAAAACGACGGGCTTCCGATGGAAAAACTGCCGCGCTACCGGCACCTGGTTTCTGCAGAATGGGTGAAGACGCTGCTTTCCGGCGGTATTCCTCCCGAATATTCCAACGACAAATTTGTGGTTTGCCATGCACATTACCGCAATCCCGGCGATTATAAAAAAGATCATATTCCCGGCGCTGTTTCGCTGGACACGCTGGAACTGGAATCTCCCGAAACATGGAACCGCCGTTCGCCGGAAGAATTAAAAGCAGCGCTGGAGAAAAAAGGAATTACTGCAGATACAACGGTTGTTTTATACGGCCGGTTTTCCTTCCCCAAAAATGAAGATCCGTTTCCGGGAAGCAGCGCCGGGCATTTGGGCGCTATCCGGTGCGCGTTTATCATGATGTATGCCGGGGTAAAAGATGTACGCGTGTTGAACGGCGGTATGCAATCGTGGAAAGATGCAGGATTTGAAGTTACGGCGGAAGAAACTGCTCCGGTTCCTGTCGCGGAATTTGGCGCTGAAATTCCTGCAAATCCGCAACTGGCGGTGGATGTGCCGGAAGCAAAAGAGATCATTCGGTCCGATTCGGCCGAATTGGTTAGCGTGCGGAGCTGGCCGGAGTGGATAGGAGAGGTGAGTGGTTACAACTACATTGAAAAGAAGGGGCGGATTCCCGGCGCTGTTTTTGGCAACTGCGGAACCGATGCCTACCACATGGAAAATTACCGGAACGTGGATCATACCACGAAAGAATTTCATGAAATTGCAAATACCTGGAAAGAAGTCGGAATCACTCCCGACAAGCATCTGGCGTTTTACTGCGGTACCGGCTGGCGCGGCAGCGAAGCTTTTTTCAACGCTTGGCTAATGGGCTGGCCAAAAGTTTCCGTTTTCGACGGCGGCTGGTTCGAGTGGAGCAACGATCCTGCAAATCCTGTGGAAACAGGCGTTCCGGAATTGGTGAGCCAGTAAAAACAGTTGCTAAATGTTAATCCTGTATGATTCAGAATAAATAAAATACAAAGCAATATGAACTATACAAAAACCGCAGTAGCACAGCAACAAAACATTAAAATCAGAGATCTTCTGCCGGAAATTGGAATCGACCAGATGAGAATTGAAATTGTTCAGGGTTTAATTGCCGGAAATAAACGCATATCGAGCAAATATTTTTACAACAAAACCGGTTCCGGATTGTTCCGCGAGATTACGGCACAACCTGAATACTATCCCACGCGAACTGAAATAGCCATTTTAAAAGAAATAGCGCCGAAGCTGATGAACGGCAACGCAGCAGTTGAAATTGTTGAACTGGGCAGCGGCGATTGTTCGAAAATTTCGGTTTTGCTGGATGCCGTAAAAGCCGAAAATCATGAACAGACGTGCTATATACCGGTGGATGTGAGCAAATCGGCGATTGAGGAATCTGCCGGCGAACTTTCTGAAAAATTTCCGCAGCTTGAAATTGAAGGTTATGTTGCCGATTTTATGAACCAACTGGACCTTATTCCGCATTCCGATAAAAAAAGGTTGATTTGCTTTTTTGGCAGCACCATCGGAAATTTTAGTTTGAACGAGTCGCGGAAAATCCTGCAAAACCTTTCGGAAGGATTAATTGAAGGAGATTCGCTGCTGGTGGGCTTCGACCTCGTAAAACCTGAAAAAATTCTGAATGCTGCCTATAACGATGCAAACGGCGTGACCAAAAAGTTTAACAAAAACATTCTGAATGCGGTAAACAGCATCATTCATTCCGATTTCCGCGACACGGATTTCGACCATTTTTCAGCGTTCAATCCCGAAAAGTCGAGAGTGGAAATGCACCTTATCGCCAATAAAAATTGCATCGTTTCTTCGCCGTTTCTCGAAAATCCGCTGCATTTTGCAAAAGGCGAAAATATCCATACCGAAAATTCACACAAATTTTCCATTCCGGCCATCGAAGAGTTGCTGGAAGGAACCGGTTTACACATCAAAAATAGTTACAGCGACAAAAATAACTGGTTTGCACTGGTGCAGCTTGGAATCTGAAAGTTCGTGATTTTACCTAACTTTGATTTTCAGGTTATATGAAAATCGTTGGTCATGGAGGAATTCAGGTATTTGGTAAATTATTACGAACGGATTTACGGCAGAGAACTTTCAGAGCCGGAAAAAGAGTTGATTAACAGTTCCTTTCGAAGAGAAGCTTTCGGGAAAAAACAGCCTGTTTTTCGCAGTGGCGAAATCAACACGCGCCATTATCTGATTGAAAAAGGATTGCTCCGGCTTTACGTTATCGATTCGTCGGGGAAAGAATTTAACATTCTTTTTGCTGCTGAAGATCACTGGATTGGTGATTTGGCAACTCCCGCAGAAACTTCTTTTTTTCTGGATACTCTCGAGAAAAGTGTGGTTTACTCCATCAGCGACGAAAAACTGAACGTTCTTACCAACAATTTTTCAACATTCATAAAATACATTAAAAGTTCCTATATTTTTCTTCAAAAACGGCTTGTATCCGTTCTGGTAAATACAGCAGAAGAGAATTACGAAGAATTATGTGAGAACCATCCAAAGCTGGTTCAGCGCCTTCCGCAATACCACATATCATCTTACCTGGGCGTCACCCCTGAATTCCTGAGTAAAATAATTTCGAAAAGAACGCAAAAAAAAGATTAATTTGTCCTTTTCTTGAACTAGTTCATTTTTCCTGCCGGATTGAAGTATTATGTTTGCATCATATAAATTTAAAAAACAGAAAGATGAAACGATTGAGCTTATTACTTCTTGTTGCTTTTTTTGGGTCGCATATTGCGATGGCAAGCGATTCAAAAAATGAAAGCACGGTTTATATAATTCAAACCGGTGACAGTAAAATTGAATGGACCGGCAAAAAAGTTACCGGTCAGCACAATGGGAACCTGCAGATCAGCGAGGGCGAAATTGTAGCAGTTGGAAATGACATTGTCCGGGCCAACCTGAAAATGGATATGAACTCGATTACCTGTTCCGATTTAACCGATCCGGAGTGGAATAAAAAGTTAGTGAACCACCTGAAATCCGATGACTTTTTCTCGGCTGAAGAGCACCCGGTTGCTACCTTCAAAACCACCCGTTTTGTTAAAAATCATGAAAGCGCAACCGGAGAACAAACCTATATTGTTACCGGCGATTTAACCATTAAAGGTATTACAAATACGGTGTCGTTTCCTGTAAACACCGAGGCTGAAAACGGATTATTAACGGCAACCGGAACAGCAATCCTGGACCGCACAAAGTGGGATATTAAATACAATTCAGGCTCCATTTTCAAAGGACTTGGCGATAAGATGATTTACGATGAATTTGAAATTAAATTTGATTTGGTGGCCAAAGCAGAAACCGTGAATTAACTTAAAACCGGTTTGTTCAGAAAAAGACAAGCAACGTATTAAAGGATTTGATCAGCTATATGGGTCAAGTCCTTTTTTTATGACATTATACAAAGTTTTCAAAAACCAAATGAACCAGAAAACTGTTGCAATTACCGGTCATACGCAACAAATATGGGTTTCATAAAAAAAGCAAAACACGTTAAAAGATACAAAGATTTAGCCTGGCTCCTGATGAAATACGGGCGATCGGATATTGTTAAGCAACTCGATTTGGACGAACCAGATGTTCAGGAAAGCGAAAAATCGGAAGCGCGTGCCGAAGATCTCGCCGAAGATTTGGAAAAACTGGGGCCGACGTATGTAAAGTTCGGGCAGTTTTTATCGACCCGGCCCGATTTCTTGCCCGCACCGTATTTAAAAGCGCTGTCGCGGCTTCAGGATAATGTAAAACCGATTTCCACCGATGAAATTGAAGACATCATCACCTCAGAACTGGGGGTACGAATTTCGAAAGCGTTCGAACATTTCGATGCCGATCCTATGGCATCTGCGTCAATCGGACAGGTTCATCATGCTGTTTTGCGCGGGGGAAAACCAGTGGCTGTGAAAATTCAGCGACCAAACATCCGCAAACAAATTTTCGACGATTTGGATGCTTTTGAAGACATAGCCGAATTCCTGGAAAAATTCACGGATTTGGGGAAACAACTGATGTTGCAGGCAACTTTGCAGGAATTTCGGAAAGCATTGCTGCAGGAGCTGGATTACCTCCAGGAAGCGCAAAATCTTTTAAGAATGGCGGAAAACCTGAAAGATTTCAAAAATATTGTTGTACCGAAACCAGTGGAGGATTATACCAGCCGGCATGTAATTACCATGGATTATATCGAGGGAAAAAATGTAGGTAAATTATCGCCGCTCGGGCAAATGGACATCGATGGGAAAGCACTCGCCGAAGAGTTGTTTAAAGCTTATTTAAAACAGGTTTTAACCGATGGTTTTTATCACGCCGATCCGCACCCGGGAAATATATACGTTACAGGTTCGGGGCAACTGGCGCTACTCGATTTGGGAATGGTGGCGCAGATTTCCGAAAAAATGCAGGGAAAATTAATCCGCATGTTAATTGCCATCAGCGAAGGAAACGGCGATAAAGCAGCCGATTATGCGCTGGCTATCGGCGATAAGGAAACGCACGCCAACCAGGCCATTTTTATGCAGCAAGTAAACGAAATCATTTCGCTGACATCTAATGTTACCATCGGGAAAATGGAAGTCGGGCGGCTGGTTTTGGAAATTGCCAAAATATCGAGAATGAATGGGATTATCCTTCCCAATGAAATAATTATGCTCGGGAAAACGCTTTTAAACCTTGACAAAGTAGGGCGAATACTCGATCCGAATTTCGATCCCAATGCATCGTTGCGCAAACATGCGGCAGAATTAATGCAGCGCCGGATGCGCGACAGTTTTACTCCCGGTAATTTTTACGAAGTACTGCTCGATTCCAAAAATTTTATTGAACATCTGCCGGGCAGGATCAACAAAATTCTGGAAGCGATGTCGGACAACCGCTTTACGATTCAGGCTAAAATGGTGGATGAGAAATTTTTTATCGGTGGTTTAAAAGAGGCTGCCAACCGCCTCACCATAGGTCTGGTGCTTGCGGCACTAATCATTGGTGCGGCTTTGCTGATGCGTGTGGAAACCCCGTTTACCATTCTTGGTTATCCCGGCATCGGAATCCTCCTGTTTTTGCTGGCAGCGGTTGGAGGTATGATACTCGTTTTCCGGATTCTGTTTAAAGACAAGGATTAAAAAATAGTTCCGTTTATGCCATGTGCATGTCGCGATAACGTGCTTTTATTAATACAAAAACGCCGTACAGAAAAAGTCCGAACGCCATAATGGCCAGCACAACGGTCCCGAATTCATCCTGTACATACTGAAACGCATCTTTTGTTCCGCCGGCTTTGCTCGAGTCGGAAGACAAAGCAGCTTTCAATGTTAAGAAGGCGATGATTCCGATAACTGCTCCACGGGCCGAGTAGCCGGCGACCCCAAATGCAAAAACCAATTTTCGCGCTTTCTCGCTGATGTCCATTTGTTTCAGTTTTTCCTTGTATTTTCCGGAATATGCCCGGTACATCTGGTAAGCCGCTTTTCCAAAAAACAGTAAGGCCACTATTCCCACCAGAACCTGGCCAAATGGTTTGGTAAGGGCTTTGCCCACCAGCGTTTCCTGTCCGCCGCCACCACCGCCGCCACCGCCAAGTAATATCTGAACGGCTGTAAAGGCCAGGAAAACATAAAAAACAGCGCTGATTAAATAGGCAGCCCTTACAGTAATGCCTTTCGCATCGGTGCCTTTGCCATCCGGATCAGCGATTGCCTGATACGATCTCCAGAAAACGTAACCTGCCAGGCCGAGGGCGGTTATGGCAAGTAATATTTTACCCATCAGGCTCGATGATAAGCTGCTCAATGCGCCACTGCTTCCGGATGTATTGCCCCCGACTCCGGCAGCGGCCATCACTGTTAAACCACCGATCAGGATGTAAACAAAACCTTTGGTTGCAATTCCGAAACGGGATAAATTCTCTTTTTTATTGTCCATTATTAACGTAAACAGGATTAAACGAAATGTAAGATAATTGAGGTTATAACTTATGCAGAAAAACTTCAGTTTTTTCCCACAAAAGAATTCCATTAATTATGGAACAGCTTTTCAGAAAAAAAGGTTGAGGTCCGACAAAAAAAAATATTTAACCGGCTTTTATTTCAGGAATGGGGGCGCCGGCGGCATTCGTGGTTTTCCCCCGCCGCCAATGGTTTCCGGTCCGTTATTTTCGACCACGTGCAGATTGCCAAAGATTTTTGCCATGTCCCGCGTCCAGGGTGTATTCAAGCTTTGTTCAGCCATCGGAAATCCCCAGGCTTTTTCAAATTCAGCAGTAACGCGTCCTTTGTCGGACCATTCGGTTACAATGGCATAAACATCCCACGCCGTATCATCCACAATGTAGGCGCCGTAATCCTGAAAAGTGCGCGCCAGTATTTTTGCAGGAGTGGTTTCCAGTTGCAAATCATTCAGGTTTAAACCTGCAGGGAGCGCCAGTAAAGCGCCCATCCGGCATTGTTTAACCACCGGGTTCGATCTTTTTGAGTAATATGTTGACGCTGCATAACCGTCGGCTTTGCGCGCCGGCCACCGGTAACCTTTGGTTTCCCGGTCATAATAAAGGTTTTCAGCGCCGTAAACATTTATTTTTAGCACGTGCCTGATGGTATCGTCAGGTTCATCGAGTTCGCCCAGGCGCAGCGCACCGCCAATAGCCGATAAACCCGAGCCGCCGTGCGCACCGTAGTAGCCGTCGCCGTAAAGATTCTCATCGTCGAAAACATACTGCGATGTGGCTGTTTCCGGCGAACACCGGGCAAACGGCTGTGTTTGTTTAATGGTTTTGCCGTCGGGCATTAACACTGCCAAACCCGAATTCGGCGTTAGCCCGTCCCAGGTTTCCGGACTTACAATGAAGTTGGGTGGTATTGGTGCTGCAAATAACAGCGGACCTTCTGCCGGGCACCTGCTTTTTTCGCGGTTCCAGCCTGCATAATTGGTGTAAATTTCCTGCATCGGGGCTTCTGGCGTCATAATAATTAAATCCTCGTCTACGGTCATACCGCTGCCCGAAACCGGTTCCAGTTGTGCCGGAATGTAAACTGCCTCCGAACCAATGGGCATGTTCCAGATGGAAGTTTCTGAAAATGGCCATATTAAAGGATTTCGCTGTGCGGAGATGGAAAAATGAAAAACGAGGGCAAACAAAAACAGGAAAAAGTATTTTTTAAGTCTCATAATGTTGATTTAGGTCGACGTGCAAATATATTCGTTTTCGGCAGTCAAAAGGAACAACGGCCGCCGCTTTTTACTTAATCAGGCTGCGTTTTACATATTTCCATTCTTTGTCGCAATCAAAACATTTGTACGATTTTTTAAAGATTGGAAAAATGACGCCCAGGATAAAATAGACGATTACTGTTAACAGGTTGGGTTCTCTTTTTCTTCCAATATTATCAGAACTACAGAAGGGGCACAGGTCCTTGTTTGTTGATTTATCTGAAACAATGAATTCTGTTTTTGCATCATTTTTTAAATCACTGTTGTTGATATAACCACCCTGCTTTAACAGGCGCAATCCTTCGGCATAATCACTTTCCTTCACCTGGAGCTTCACTCCGCCAATGGCATTGGAATAAAAATTATTTACCTGGGCGGTCATTTCATCTCTGAGGATTGTGTCCAGGCCTTTGGATTCAAGAAATCCTTTTGCCATATGAGCATCCTGCGGATAAGTAAATGCTAATATCGTTTTCCAGTTATTCATTGACTTATTTTTAGTGAGAGCCTGTCCTTTCCGGCATTTACGGCAGTACTTGAAATCCGGCCGGCATGAGCATAAATAACTAAAGCTCATAAAAAATGTTGAAAATACGAATTTTCGGAGTTTAAAGGTAGTCTGGTGCATGAAATATTTCCGGAAGGTTTGCCCTGTGGTACTGATGAACAGGAAGTGCACTTGCTTCCGATAAAATGACGTTGGAAAAAACACTTCCGATAATTTTTTTCCGGTGAATTAGCGCCCCGGAGTTATGTTCAATTATGATAAACACAGTTGGGTAAATATTATTTTGATTTATTCTAAATAATACGTAAATTGGCTTGATTGTCAACAGCTTTAGATTGATAATCTTTCGGCGGTTCCAAGCCAAAAATCAGCGTACATTATTTGTAAAAGAAGCGAGGATTTGTAAATATTGTTGAACTTAAATTTAAAACGATGAAAAAAAGAAATCTGGTTATTCTGGCTTTAGGTGCAATTTGTTTTGTTTTATGGACATCATCCTGCACAACCAGGCAAAAACAGGTTGAAGACGATGCAGCCAACCAGGTGGTTTCTCCTGAAGATTTGGTTAAACGTGGTGAATATCTGGTAACTACCATGGGTTGTAACGACTGCCACTCTCCAAAAAAAATGGGGCCAAACGGGCCTGAATTGATTCCGGAATTATTGTTATCCGGCTATCCGTCGGACCGGCCGGTTGTAAAATTCACAGAACCAATGCTTAAAGAGGGCTTTGGCATGTTTTATCCTGATCTGACTGCAGCAGCAGGCCCCTGGGGAGTTTCATTTGCAGCTAATTTAACGCCCGATCCAACCGGTATTGGCACCTGGAGCGAGGAGCAATTTAAAAAAGCGCTGACCCAGGGAAAATTCAAGGGACTGGATGGTAGCCGAATGCTGCTGCCACCGATGCCCTGGTTCAATTTCACCAAGTTGACGGACGAAGATTCCAAAGCAATATTTGCTTATCTGAAAAGTTTGAAACCGGTTAACAATGCGGTGCCTGCCCCTATCGCACCGGAAGACATGTAACTGAACTTTTAAGAACAATTTTCGGGCACAGACTACTTTATTTTCCCCGGTGGGAGTCTGTGCCTGAAAATGAAAATCACGAACGCTCTATTTTTAGAAAATGAACAATCCAACCTTTATGAAACCTTAAAAGAAATCATTGGAAAAATAATTCGTAATCAATGCTTTGCTTCTTACGGAGAATAAGAAAACCGCTGTTTCCTGAAAGTAGATTTGGGTTTTGAGTTAATGTGAAACTATTTTGAGGCCGGCAATCGAGGCAATTAAAGTTGTTATGAAAAATAGTCGCCAAAATGTCGCAGGTTCTTTAAAAATCAGAATTCCGACCAATACAGTTCCAACAGCTCCAATACCTGTCCAGACTGCATAAGCTGTTCCTATTGGAAGTTCCTGAATTACTTTAACCAGAAGGAACATACTAATTGCCAGACAAATCAAAAATCCTATATACCAATAAGCTGCTTCAATTCCTGTAGCATCTTTTGCTTTTCCAAGGCAAGTTGCAAAGGCGGCTTCAAATAATCCGGCTATAATTAACAATATCCAATTCATTCGTAACTAATTCTTTTTGGTTAATAACTAATTTCTCCGTTTAACACTGGTTTCGCGTTGCTGCCAGCGGCTGATGGTTGAACAGGTGAAAATCCCGTTGCCTGTCCGGCAGTCAGCTTATTTCCCCGAAAATAGAAATTGTTGGCGATATGTGCCGATTTTGCTGCTTTTAATTTTTTAAACAAATTTGTCAGGAGTAGGAAATCATACCTGGAGATGGCCAGCAAATGTCCGTCGCTTAAAAGCGGCGGCAAAGGATACCGCGTTGAATTGATATCCTGTCCTCGGGCCTGTCAGCATCCGTTTCATTTCAAATTACAGATTCCATTCGATTCTAACTGTTATGATATGGATGGAATCCCGGGAGGCGCAAAACCAGCGGGACTTTCATATGCTTAACCCCCGGTTTTAACCGGGGGAAAATGAACCAGGCGAACCCGACGGCGCAACTGTTTGGTTCAAAAATGCGTTGGCGATCTATGCGCCATGTTATTCAGGTGTTGGCCGGAAATTCAAATTTGAAATGGTTTTCGCAAAATTATTCAACAAGAAATACCAACAATCATTTGCTCCCGACGTGTCAAAGTTATGGATTCCATCCGATCCCAACTGTGATGATACGGATGAAATCCCGGGGACCAAATTACGGATTCCATCCGACCCCAACTATGAAGATACGGATGGAATCCCGGGAGGCGTAAAACGGCTGGGTCTTTCATATGCTTAACCCCCGGTTTTAACCGGGGGAAAATGAACCAGGCGAACCCGACGGCGCAACTGTTTGGTTCAAAAATGCGCCGGCAATCTATGCGCCGTTAAAATCAGGTATTGGTTGGAAATTCAAATTTGAAATGGTTTTCGCAAAATTATTCAACAAGAAATACCAACAATCATTTGCTCCCGACGTGTCAAAATTACGGATTCCATCCGATCCCAACTGTGATGATACGGATGGAATCCCGGGGACCAAATTACGGATTCCATCCGATCCCAACTATGAAGATACGGATGGAATCCCGGGAAGCGCAAAACGAGTGGGACTTTCATATGCTTAACCCCCGGTTTTAACCGGGGGAAAATGAACCAGGCGAACCCAACGGCGCAACTGTTTGGTTCAAAAATGCGCCGGCAATCTATGCGCCGTGAAAATCAGGTGTTGGTTGGAAATTCAAATTTGAAATGGTTTTCAGCAAAATTATTCAACAAGAAATACCAACATTCATTTGCTCCCGACGTGTCAAAGTTACGGATTCCATCCGATCTCACTGTGAGATACGGATGGAATCCCGGACAAATTACGGATTCCATCCGATCTCAACTGTGATGATACGGATGGAATCCCGGGGACCAATTACGGATTCCATCCGACCCCAACTATGAAGATACGGATGGAATCCCGGGAAGCGCAAAACAGTGGGACTTTCATATGCTTAACCCCCGGTTTTAACCGGGGGAAAATGAACCAGGCGAACCCGACGGCGCAACTGTTTGGTTCAAAAATGCGCCGGCAATCTATGCGCCGTTAAAATCAGGTATTGGTTGGAAATTCAAATTTGAAATGGTTTTCGCAAAATTATTCAACAAGAAATACCAACAATCATTTGCTCCCGACATGTCAAAATTACGGATTCCATCCGATCCCAACTGTGATGATACGGATGGAATCCCGGGGACCAAATTACGGATTCCATCCGATCCCAACTGTGAAGATACGGATGGAATCCCGGGAAGCGCAAAACCAGTGGGACTTTCATATGCTTAACCCCCGGTTTTAACCGGGGGAAAATGAACCAGGCGAACCCGACGGCGCAACTGTTTGGTTCAAAAATGCGCCGGCAATCTATGCGCCGTGAAAATCAGGTGTTGGTTGGAAATTCAAATTTGAAATGGTTTTCGCAAAATTATTCAACAAGAAATACCAACATTCATTTGCTCCCGACATGTCAAAATTATGGATTCCATCCGATCCCAACTGTGATGATACGGATGGAATCCCGGGAGGCGTAAAATCAGTGGGACTTTCATATGCTTAACCCCCGGTTTTAACCGGGGGAAAATGAACCAGGCGAACCCAACGGCGCAACTGTTTGGTTCAAAAATACCCGGCAATCTATGCGCCGTGAAAATCAGGTGTTGTTTGGAAATTCAAATTTGAAATGGTTTTCCGCAAAATTATTCAACAAGAAATACCAACAATTCATTTGCTTCCGACGTGTCAAAGTTATGGATTCCATCCGATCTCAACTGTTATGATACGGATGGAATCCCGGGAGGCGCAGAACGAGTGGGGTTTTCATATGCTTAACCCCCGGTTTTAACCGGGGGAAAATGAACCAGGCGAACCCGACGGCGCAACTGTTTGGTTCAAAAATGCGCCGGCAATCTATGCGCCGTCAAAATCAGGTGTTGGTTGGAAATTCAAATTTGAAATGGTTTTCAGCAAAATTATTCAACAAGAAATACCAACAATTCATTTGCTCCCGACGTGTCAAAGTTATGGATTCCATCCGATCTCAACTGTGATGATACGGATGGAATCCCGGGGACCAAATTATGGATTCCATCCGATCTCAACTGTGATGATACGGATGGAATCCCGGGAAGCGCAAAATCAGTGGGACTTTCATATGCTTAACCCCCGGTTTTAACCGGGGGAAAATGAACCAGGCGAACCCAACGGCGCAACTGTTTGGTTCAAAAATGCACCGGCAATCTATGCGCCATGAAAATCAGGTATTGGTTGGAAATTCAAATTTGAAATGGTTTTTAGCAAAATTATTCAACAAGAAATACCAACATTCATTTGCTCCCGACATGTCAAAATTACGGATTCCATCCGATCTCAACTGTGAAGATACGGATGGAATCCCTGGGACATCATTCTGTCCATATTTTACGCGGTATGTTTTAAAGCATAATTTATTTCAGGCGAAAACCTGTACCTTTTTTTCACCATTTTATCTTCTTGTTGGAACTAAACATTTAACGGTATGGACTTTACAAAAAGTTGGCAGAAATCCCGCTCTTTTTGCCGCAGCCTTTGTTTCGTCCGGTTGCTTGTTAAAAGAAAATAACAAACTGAAATTCGAAAAACAAAGGAAATTAAACATTCGGGACTAATATTAATATTTAAAAAATCAGGTTTATGAAAAACAAACGGTTAGCAGATTCCCATGATCCGGGAATCTTTAAAAGTTGGGGAAGAATATTGTATGTCACCATTTTTCTGATAGCAGGTTTCAGTTGGTCAGTGAATGCAAACGATTACACATCGCAAACCGCTAGTCAAGATGCTTTTTCACAACAACAGCAAAAAAGTGTTACGGGTATGGTTACCGATAATTCGGGAAACCCGCTACCCGGTGTTTCCGTAGTGGTTAAAGGAACAACAATTGGAACGGTCACCAACGAAGAAGGACGTTTTCAGCTACAGATCCCTTTTGATGCTGAAACGCTGCAGTTTTCATTTGTAGGCATGAAAATGCAGGATGTGCCGGTGGGAAACAAAACAACCTTCGATGTGGCGATGCAAGCAGAAACCATCGGTTTGGAGGAAGTTGTTGCAGTTGGCTACGGTACGATGAGGAAGAGCGATCTAACCGGATCGGTAGCGTCTGTAACTTCAGAAGAATTCGTAAAAGGTGTAAATACGAATGCCCTGCAGTTGCTCTCCGGGAAAGTTTCCGGTGTGAATATTAACCAGGTGAATTCCGAGCCGGGCGGAGCGCTGACAATCAGAGTCAGGGGCGCAGGCTCCATTAATAGCAGCAACAGCGTGCTCATTGTTGTTGACGGGTTGCCCGGTGTGAACCCACAGGATTTGAACCCGCAGGATATTGAAAGTATCGAAATTCTGAAAGACGCGTCGGCAGCCGCCATTTACGGGACCAGGGCAGCAAACGGGGTTGTGCTTATTACCACTAAAAAAGGTACCGAAGGTGTTCCGCAGGTTTCGTATAATACATATTGGGCATATCAAACTCCGGCGAGTAAAATTGATGTGCTGGACGCCACGCAATACATGCAAATGATTAACGACATCAGCAAAGATTCCGGCAAACCGGTGCCTTACACGGATGCGGAAGTTGCAGCCGCCGGAAAAGGTACCGACTGGCAGGATGAATTGATGCGAAATGCCTGGGCCAACAATCATCAGATTTCGGTAAACGGGGGCAGTAAAACATCGAGTTATTACGCCTCTTTGGGTTACCTCGATCAGGACGGAATTATGGTGAGTTCGGGATTTAAAAAATACAATGTGTTGGTAAATCTTGAAACTAATCCGAGCGACAAGTTCAAGTTGGGCATAAATATGAATGCCAATTTGAATTTAAAAGATAAAATTGCAAACGAAAGCAATGCCGGGAACGAAAATGCAGATCCGCTGAATGCTGCGATCATGTTCGATCCGCGGCTGAGCCCGGTAAAAAACGAAAACGGTGAGTATGAAATTAACCCGAGCATCGCGCTCGATAACCCGGTGGCTCTGGCTTACGGTTATGATTACCGCGAAGAAAGCAGCCGCATGTACGGGACAACGTTTGGCGAATACAACATCGCCGAAGGGTTGAAAGCTACGATGAAACTCGGCGCCGATATCAGCAACATCAGGAGCGACGAATACACCGACCGCACTACCCAGCGGGGAAAAGCAAACGGCGGAATCGGTAATATCGAGAGTTGGATTCAGAAATACTGGCTGACGGAAGTCCTGTTAAATTACGAACGCACTTTCGATGTTCATCATGTGTCAGTTATGGCAGGTTCCACCTGGGAAAAGTTCGATAATTTGTACCAGCGATCCTATGCCCGCGGTTTTCTTTCGGATGTTACCAACACGAATTTATTGCAAAGTGGCAACGCTGCTACCAACCTGGTGAATTCTTCCAAAAATGTGCATACGCTCCAATCGTTAATCGGAAGGTTGAATTATACCTATGCGAATAAATATTTGCTGACCGCTACCATCAGACGCGACGGTACTTCGCGTTTTTCAGAGGAAAAGAAATTCGCTGTATTTCCATCGGTGGCAGTGGGCTGGCGGCTTTCCGAAGAACCTTTTATTAATAACATTTCTGCGATCAGTAATTTAAAATTTCGTTTCGGGTACGGTCAAATGGGGAATGAAGGAATTGGCAATTTCGAAACCATTTCAACATTTGTTGCCGGTGGAAATACGGTTTTGGGAGGAGTGGAACAAAGCGGCGCCCAGCCGGCGCGGATCCCCAATCCTGAATTAACCTGGGAAACAACCGAAGAGTTTAACTACGGTCTCGATTTTGGTTTATTCGATAACCGGATTTCCGGCAGTGTTGAATATTACGTAAAAAATTCCATCGACCAGTTGTTCAATAAACCTGTTCCCATGTCTACGGGCTTCTCGAGCGTTCGAACCAATTTTGGAACTGTGCGTAATTCAGGATTCGATGTCTCGCTGGTAACGCGCAATTTTACCGGAAATTTTGAATGGACGACCAACCTCACGTTTTCAACCTTAAAAAATGAAGTGGTGGAATTGCCGCCGTATGTGGGCGATATTATTACCGGCGGAATTGTGGCCAACATTCCAGGATTTGCACTGGTACGCGAAGGTTTTCCCATGCGGGCTTTTTATGGTTACCAGGTAACGGGAATTTTTCAGGAAAACGACGACATCGCCAATTCGCCCCAACCCAATGCCAAACCGGGCGAGCCTGTTTTCTTCGATGCCGACAAAAATGGGAAAATCGATGCCGCCGACCGGATAATTCTTGGAAACCCGTTTCCTGATTTCAGTTTTAGCTTAAACAATTCATTTTCCTATAAAAATTTCAACCTCGAAATTTATTTGCTCGGCGTTCAGGGATTGGAGACGTTTAACGCGAATGTTTTGGAATCGATGTTCCCGATTAATTTCGACCGAAACATTATGACGAAACACTACGTGGGAAGGTGGACTCCCGATAATCCGAATGCGGAATTCCCGTCGGGCGTAAACTCGCCGGTCTATTTCGGGGGCGGCAAAATGATAAATAATTATACCATTCAGGATGCCTCGTATTTGCGTGTGAAGAATGTTACGCTGAGCTACGTTTTTCCTGTGGAGCGGTTGAAATTGTTCGAAACGTTGCAGGTTTCATTATCCGCTGAAAATCTGCTCACATTCACCAAATTCGATGGTTTTGATCCGGAAGCCAATCAAACCAGCGACGGAACCTCGGTGGAAAAGAGCAGTTATAATAATTATCCGGTTGCCAGAATTTACCGCCTCGGTGTAAATATTAATTTCTAAAATTTAATGTGATGAAAAAGAATCCAATAAATATAAAAATATTTCTGGTCGTGATTTTTTTGTTTCAGATTTCGTGCAAAGATTTCCTGAAAGAAGAAGTTTATACCCAGTACGATCCGGCCAGTTATCTGCAAACCGAAGAAGGGATAAACAGCGTCTTGGTTTCGTCGTACAGCAATATGCATGTAACAAATTCTATGCGCGACCGGATGTACACGTTGAACGAATTTCCGGGCGATATCATGTGGGAATGGGGCGGCAGTTTCGAAGCTACCGCGGTGATATTTATGTCGTACAACTGGGACTCGCAATCCACCATGTTTTCAAATCCGTGGCAGCAATATTACCAAAGTATCCGCAATGCGAATTCATTACTCGACAACATCGACAACGTTACGACCATTTCGGCTGAGAAAGTCGAACAATATAAAGCGGAAGCCCGTTTTATTCGCGCTGCCGATTATTATTTTCTGTGGGAATATTTTGGAACAGTGCCGTTGATTACTACCGCCACCGAGTTGAATTTTGAACCGTCGCGGGCGACGGAACAGGAATTTGATAATTTCCTTACCACTGAACTTCAGGCTGCCGCGGCCGATTTGCCTGTGTCACAAGCCATCTGGGGAAAAGCGACCAAAGGCGCTGCCCTTGCGTTGCTGGGCAGGTACTACCTGAACACCAAACAGTGGCAACAGGCGGCAGATGCCAACAAACAGGTGATGGATTTGAATGTCTACAAATTATACGAAGGGGACATTGTAGATATGTTTGCCGTTCAAAACGAAGTAAATGACGAAGTGATTTTAACCAGTCCGTCACTGACTTCGCTGCACGGAAATGTTTACATGGCGCATGCATTTCCACCCAATTATCCGGTTCAAAGCAACTGGATCAATTATGGGGCGCAGTTTTGTGTATACAAAGATTGGGTTCAAACATACAATCCGGATGATAAACGCCTGGGTTGGATGCTGTTCGAATATACCGATGTGAAAGGCGTTCACCACGATTTATTGGATCCCTCTGATCCCGGAAAGGCTGTTCGGTGTTTTAAATATGTTCCGGATCCCGATGGTGTATCCGCCAGTCACGGCAACGACGTGCCAATGATTCGTTATGCTGAGGTACTATTAAACCGTTCGGAAGCGTTGAATGAACTGAACGGGTCTAATCAGGAATCGATAGATTTATTGAACATGGTTCGCGAAAGGGCGGGTGTGCCCACTTACAATGTTTCCGATTTTGCGTCGAAAGAAGCCTTGCGCGATGCTTTGCTGGATGAACGGGGTTGGGAGTTTGTGGCAGAAGGATTGCGCCGGATGGATTTGGTACGCCAGGGGAAATTAATTTCCAGAGCTTTGGCTCGTGGCGCTACCAGCGCAAAAGATTACATGACGCTGTTTCCGCTACCGTTGAATGAGATAAAAGCAAATCCGAACCTGGAACAAAATCCGGGCTATTAAGTCAGCATCATTATAGGTGAACGGCATCAGACTTCCCCGCCTGCCAGTCCCGCTTTGCGGAAGACAGGCGGGGATTAACCAATCTGACCTCGCCTTGCGTGCAGCCGAAGAATATTTGTTTTGTGGATTTTCTGCATTTAATGATTTTATTTGCTGATATGTAAAAGTTTAAATATGAGAAAATTGATTTTAGCATTTTTGATTGTCGCTGATGCATTCGGCGCGTCGGTTTACGCCCAAAAAACAGGAAGTGCAAAACCGAATGTTATCATCTTACTGGTCGACGATTTGGGCTGGCGCGATGTGGGATATATGGGAAGCAAATTTTATGAAACTCCCAATATCGATAAACTTTCTGCCCAGGGTATGACGTTTACCAATGCTTACGCAGCCTGCGCGGTTTGTTCCCCAACCAGGGCCTCGATACAAACCGGCAGATATCCGGCACGAATTGGCGTTACCGACTGGATTCGCGCCCGCTTTCAGGTGCCGGGTGGAGAAGTTGAAACGCCGCCGCCATATCAGGAAAATGATGGCCGGCTGCTTCGAACCCCTTCGAACCCATACTGGATGGACCTGGATGAAGTTACCTTGGGCGAATTGTTTAAAAAAGCCGGATATTTTACCTGCCATATCGGAAAATGGCACCTGGGACCGGATGCATATTATCCTGAAAAACAAGGGTATGATGTAAACATTGCCGGTTGCGATATGGGACAGCCAGTCAATTATTTCGATCCGTATGCCAACGAAAAAGGTGTTCATTTTCCCACACTGGAACCACGAAAAGAGGGCGAATACCTGGTTGACCGGCTGGCCGATGAACTCGTTCATGTGATTGATAATCATAAAAATGAGCCGTTTTTTATCAACATGTGCTATTATGCCGTGCATACCCCGCTGATGGCAAAACCGGAAATGATTAATAAATACGAAGCCAAAAACAAAGTTGACGAGCAAACGAATGCAGTTTACGCTGCCATGGTTGAAAGTGTTGATCGCGCAGTGGCTAAGTTGCTTGGTGAACTGAAACGTAACAACCTGCTCGACAATACGCTTATTTTGTTTTTCTCCGATAATGGCGGCTTGCTTGGCTCAACCAGTAATAAACCCTTGCGTTCAGGGAAAGGTTATCCGTATGAAGGTGGAATCCGTGAACCTATGTTTATTGTTTGGAACGGCCATATTCAACCCGGTACATCCTGCGATCTTCCGGTTTCCAGTGTCGACATCCTTCCGACGCTTTGTTCAGTTGTTGGTATGCCGCTTCCCGAACGCACCATCGACGGACGCGATATCAGTCCTGCCTTAAAAGGCGAAGAAATGAAAACTGTTCCGCTGTTTTGGCATTTCCCGCATTACCGCGGAAAAGATGTGGTTCCGTACAGTATTGTGCGCGATGGCGACTGGAAATTGATTAAGCGATATGAAGGAAACGAATTTGAACTGTTCAATCTTAAAAATGATTTAAGTGAAGAGCATGAAGTTTCCTCCTCAAATCCCGAAAAAGTAAAAGAACTCAATGCCGAACTCGAAGAATGGTTGAAAGACACCGGAGCGAAATTGCCGGAGAAAAAAAGATAATTAGTAAACTGAATTTGTCATCGGCACCCGCAGGGAGAAACCTGTTGTTCAGGTCACGAGGTGTTCCGGGGTGCGGGTTTCGGGTTTCAGGTTTCAGGTTTCAGGTTTATGTAAGAATAGGGATAGTTTGTTTACTGTGACTGAGACTGAATGGTCTACGTGTTTCGGTTTCATGTTTAAATGAGTCTGCTCCGAAAAGTCTGAGTTCATTAATTTTCAACTTCTTTACCCCTGACCCCTAAAGGGGAACTTGCTGAAAATCAATGAACTCTTCAAAGTCCCCTTGAGGGGATTTAGGGGTTTTTGACTCGACCGATTTGTCAGCGTCAGCAGGACCTGACAACGTCAACATCAAATGATGAAGATTTCGGGTTCTGAGTAACCAGTGTGTATTCGCCCCATTCTTAAAAATAGTTAAAACTCTGAGGGTTATAGTAAAAAAGACATTTTTGTCGTAATTTGCTTTAGGAAACTCACTGTAAATTTTGGCGCCAAAAAGTTTTTTACTAACGGTCCAAAAAATACCTGCGACGCTTTATCAGGAATATTTTTCCTGCAGTTTTTATTTGTTTGATGCATTCAAAAATTAAACGGGATTTCATTTTTCTTCACCAGGACGTTTTTCAAATTCTTAAAAATAATTTTCATGGAAATCAATCAATTATTTGCGCAGTTGGCAACCCTTACCGGCTATTTGCAATCTTCGTCGGCTGACGATGAAATTACCATCGAAAAGTTACAACGGTCAATTGCGGAATCTGTCATCCAGCAAGACCCGGCTACCGTCAGGAGCCGGGAGTTTGTTTTTGAAAGGAGCGATATTTTTCTCTCTTCCAATATTGAATCCGCCCGGCTAAATAAAATAAAGGAGCTGGCTGAATTGGCTGCCAGGGAAGAAAAACCTGCGGAAACAAATGTTTTTGTAAGGAACATCCCCGTAAGGACAACGCAAATAACCGGGAGCATCGATCGTTCATCGGCAGGTGCGCGGGTAAGAACCGTTGGCCCGGTTACCGATGTTCGAAATATTCCACATTGGTTCGATTTTGTAAATGTGAAAAAGCTGATTTCCCTTTATATCCAGGGTCAGGGCAAACCGGTAATTTTATTTGACGCTACTTTTAAACAGCCGAAAATTAATTTGCCCAATGCAAAGCCTGTTGAGCTAACCAACACATACACCATCGATCCTGAAACGGTATGGGTTCAGGCGAAAGTTTTTGTTCCCGGAGTAGCCGACGAGTTGTATTGCGGCTTGCGTGTAAAAGGAGGAAATATTACACTTGATCATGAACCATTCATGCAGAACAACCAGGTAACGGTTAACGCCGGTACAAAAATTTCCTGCAATTTAAATCTGGAACAAAAAGATGAATTTGAAAGCGATCCTTCCGGTCCTTACGGAAAAGATGCACGAAATGCCGAATTTCAATTACCCGAAAATTTTCAGTTTACTTATCAGAATAATTCAAAAAATATAACCGCCCTTGGAAATTCCGGTTGGAACGTCTACGGGCAAAAAGATACTTTTACATACCAGAATGCGCAAAATTGTGTCTATAATGCATTTATCGGCAGGATTGCCATTCCCGTTCATTGCGAAAATCCGGAATTCGAAATTAAAAAATGCGAATCGCCGTTTTTTAAAATTGGAGGTTCGGCAAAAATAAAAAACAGTTGGTGGGCGTTGCCGGTGACCGCACTAAATGTTGCAAATCCGCTGGAAGCCGACGGAAACGGCGCAATCATCATGGAATGCGACAAGGGACTGAGCGCCAAATGGAGCGGATTGCAGAACAAATCGGTAGTATTCACAAATCCTTTCATTTTAGGCGAACCCGGCCGGATTGGAATAACGGATATAAAAAGCGACGGGGAAAGCGCATTCCAGCAGTTCAATGGCTGGAAAGACGAGCAAAACGTTTACGGAACCACTCTGGACTGTAAATTTCAAAAAGATACTCTTGTTATTTTCAACACGGTGGCAAAAGGCGATGAACTGGTTTTTGGCCTGGCTGACTGGGACATTCAAACCGATCGGCCGGTAAAGGTGAATGGCGAAGCAGTTACGGTGAAGTCAAAAAACAGCGCTTTTATTATTGCAGCAGGCAAAACGAAAAACTGGCTGATTATCATTGATGAAAACATGCTGTGGGACAATAAGCTGCCAGCCGATAAAATTCCAAAGGTGAAACCTTATGCGCTGGCCATGCACAACGCACTTTTCACCGTAACCCCGCCAAATGGTTTGGTGATGTTTGCAGAGCTGGCAAACGATTTTAAAAAGCTGGTGAAAGGACAACTGTTCCTGAGTTTCGGGTTGTATTCTTACCTGCCGGCTTTGCCCGATCCTTACGCTGCCAATCTGGGCGTTTTAAAGCGGCAGTTCGAAAGGGGAAATGCTGCTGTTGAAAGGGCAGCATATAAAGCACAACAAGGAAGTCAGGTTTGGCTTTGGTTAATTGGTGTAGTGAAATGGGAACCGGTAGATGAAGAGAACGATAAAGTTGGAGTTTCGTTCCATTTTGCACCGCTGGCTGCCCCGCTGCGTATAGAAAAAGATACCGGTGAGGGAACAGAAACCCACAGTCCGGAGACGAACCCAAATTTAGTGGAACACCCCGAATTCTTTGGTAACTTTTCGCCTGGGACGGGTGCTTCAGGTACAACAACAGATAACAACATTTTTTTATCCAGCACCTACAAACGGGGCGTGAATCCGATAGCTTCTTACTCATTAACCGATTTTGCACTTGTAGATGTGAGCAGCAAAGCAAACCAGATGGGCGTTTCGTTTGCGAGGCAAAATAATTTGATACAGGCATCAATCGCGAGGAAATATAAAATCGATATCAGCAGCGATACAAACGCCACCGTTTTTCCCATTCAGGTGAGCGGCCTCGATGTAATAACCGCCGGAATGAATGCCCAGGCTTTCACAGTTCCTGCAATTTCCTGGGAACCGGTTTTCAATTTAACAGCGCCAATTCCGGCAAAACAAGATCCTCCGGTTGGATTCAATTACTATCAAAACGATGGAATTGCAACGCGGGTGGGAAATTTGAGCAAAAAAACAGTTCCGCTCTCGCCAATTCCTATGTCAAAATATTTGGTTCAAACCTATAAGAATAAGGAAGACGGAAAAACCTTTGCCATCTTCAATCTACCGTTCGGGATGCTGGCAATCACTATTCTGGATAATCAATCGGGCCAGCCTCAAAAACCAAAAATTGAAAATACCAGTCCCGTTTTTGAAAATTACCTCAACGGCGGGATTCAGTTGGAGTTGACTGCCGGAACTTCTTTTAGTTCAAATGATTCCGATTCAATTTTCGAAGGATACACCATTCAGTTGCTTAATATTAACAAAACGGATGGAACTCCGGCAAATGCCGGCACGCTGGGCGAAGTTGTGCAGCTAATGTTTAATACGGAATTTTTTTCCGGCAAAAATGACAATGGCGATGCGATAGAGGGCCGTCCGGCAGTCCCGGTAAAGAACATCGGGTTAAGTGGTTATGGCGCCAGCATGTTTAGCGAATGGCAGAATAAAAACGTTTTGGTGGGAACCAGCCAGGCTTATTTTAACGTGATTACCGGCCGCACCAGTTATGAAGTGGTGCAGGTAAAAAGCAAATTGTATTGTTGCGGGGCAGATGTGGTCAGGACGATTACTCTTTTTAGGCTTGCCAATGGTTATGTAGCCCGAATCGACAGTGGTTGGGAATCCAGAAGCGATGGCAAATACAACTTTATTGAAAGCGGCAATACGAACAAGTTCGAATTCCATCCCGGAATTGTCAGGGGATATTACAACATCCGGAACATCAAAGAATCGCCAAAAGCAAACATCGAAATACAGGGCGCTACATATTCAGAAGTGACTTTCGATGCTGATGTTGAACTTGAAAATGTAACGGAAGGCGGTCAAAATAACCGGGTGAGCGCCAAATCAGTTCTTGGTTATGTTCAATTGCTGCCCATTAGTAAGTATATCACCGATAAACAATTTGTTGCTTTGCTCAAATCTCAAAATAACTCCATTGGCGGTCCGGTAAATTGCATGATTAAAGTGGCCGGGACCAATCAGCGAATGAAAATCAACCGGGTTGATGTGAGCGCAGGAGTTGACAGTAACAATAATAATCCCGTTTTTGTAGGTGCGGCGCGGGGTTCCGTTGTTTTGCCCAAAGATGGCAGCTGGACGATGGTGCAGCATAAACGGGGAACCGGCGATGTTGCCCCGCTGCCCGAGCAATTGAGCGTACCTTTGGTGCGAATTGGCAAATGGGTAAAAGATAAAGTTGTAAGCGACGCCGATGTCTCCAATTTATTGAGAATCGCCAATCCTTCTGATTTGCTGAAACTGCCGGATGATAACACCATCAATTTTGGATTTCTGCAAAACATGGGCACCCAGAAAGTTTTGTTCATGACGCCCGGATTTAAAAAAGGCATTGAATCGCTGGTGAGTAAAACACCTCCGCTTATGGCCGATTCATTCCGGCTGCTGAACAGCAAAGGAATTTTTCCGAATATCGGCGATGCCGAAAATACTTTTGGACAGGCAATTTCCCTGTTAACAGGGAACGGTGTGGATGCCTTTAAAAAGATCAACCTGCCGGATGCCGGTGAAGTTTTCGATTTGCTTCAGTTAAAAGCCAAAGAAGAAGCCGGAAAACTGCTCGATCAGGGATATGAGTTATTGAAGGTAGCGGCGAATGGTGTTGCCGACAAAGCTTTGAAATTCGACCTGCCATCGTTCGATTATCCGCTGATTAATCTCAAAGGAAAGCTGATTATCAATATTCAATACAAAGCCAGCAGCAAACCGAAAGGTCAGGCGCCAAAAAATTATGTGGGAAATCTCGATTTCGATGTGGATTCATTTGCCAATGATTTAAAAGATACCTGGAAAGGCCGGATGAATAACCTCGCCATGGTAGTAACCATCGGTCCGTTAACCGACGTGATGACCATCAAAGGTAATTTCAATTCCCAAAAAGGAACAGAAACGGATTTGGGAAGCAGTACCGCTCCCAATACTTTGCCGCTGCCGGAAATTGAATTCAGCGATGCGTTAAAACCTGTGATTCAAATCCTGGAAATACTGGCCTCGTTAAGCACCGGCGAATATGGCGATGCCCTGAAGAAGGGGCTAAAAATTGCCATGAGCAACAGTGCGAATATCTGGGAATATAAGTTTGAAGCCAGCAAAGATATTCCCCTGGTGCGTTTTCCGCCAACAAAAGCATTGTACGACAGTCCGCAAACGCCGCTGAAACTGGAAGCAAGCCTGGGGATTGGAATCATGTTCAATGCGGCTTTGAAAGTAACAACCGATCCTTCTCAACTCTTGCCAACTGCCGGTGGATATTTCATGTTTCACGGCGGATTGCAGGTGATGTGTGTATCGGTGGGAGTGGGGACTATTTTCGCCGTTGGTAACGCCGATTTAAAATTGGAAGCCGATACCAGTCCCAAAGTTGCTGTAACCATGAAATTTGGTTTCGGCGCACAAATTTCCGTTGGTATTCCGGTGGTTGGTAATGCAAGCGTTTTATTTATGGTAGGCGTGGAAGTGTATGCCGACAGCAGTTCAGTGGTTAAAATTACAGCCATCATGTTGTTTCGCGGACAGGCGGAATTACTTGGCGGATTGGTTGGCGTTACCATTACCATTGAAGCGAAAGGTACGGTGGAAAAAGGCGGCGCCGGCTCTCCAACCAATTGTATCGCACAGGTAACGTTTGCTTTGGATATTAGCATTTTTCTTGTCATCGATATTAGTTTTAGCGAAAGCTGGCAGGAAAGCAGGCAAATTGCATAATCAAAAACAGTTCAAAATTTAAAAACCTAATGATATGTCATTCGAACAAACAAGGTTTTCACTCATGGCTTTTCCGCAAAATGTGGATGCTTCCGGTATTTTGTCGTTAAACATCGTTTTTGTTCCCCGGAATATTAATCCGCTGAAAGAGGTGAATACCATTTATAATCCAACCGGTAAGGCGCCGGCATTTGTAAATGTGCAACCTCAGTTCGATATTAAAGTGGTAAATAATCCCGATGAATTTCCGGGCAAAATTCCTGCTGACGAAAAAATTCCAAACCTGGTTTCGCCGTTTACCTATCCCACAAAAATGAACGAAATTTATACGACATTGCGCGATGCTGTGGATGAAAATGGTAAAAAGAAATACTTTGATATCGATGAATCGCGAAGTACGGATATTAATCCGAATTCGGATTATACGGCGCAAAAAGCAGAGGCGAACAGGGATTTGGCTATCCGGAAATACTTGCCGGTGAGTTACCGGAATTCATTCAATTTTACCGCCCCGCGAATAAAAAATGCAGTCACCGACGATAGTTACCACTGCGCGATGCGCGACCAGCAATCACTGGTAAATTTTGTGCGGGATGATAAAGTGAGTTGGGGAAAAGTTTATGCGCATTTGTTGAGACAACCGTTAATGGCCAAACAAGCCGGTTTAATTTATGAAGCCAAAATACAACTGGAGGAAAAAGATTTCGAAAACGGCGGCTGGATTTATGCCGATATAAAAAATGATGCTGATTTTGCAACGGAACAATTAAATTCATTGCCCGATGCAGCCGGGCCTTTTATCAAAAAATATGCTGCCCGGATTCCGGAACTGAAAAAGAACGAAGCCCGGAGTTTATTCGCAGCTGTTCTGTTTCCCGTAATGAAAAGCGGGGAATCGCCGGTTGGTAATTACGATGAACTTTATATTGAAGCCTCCCGGTTCAACGAAGGTTTTGCCACCATTGTACATGCCAACCAGCCGGTTAGCGGAAATTTGCTGAAAGAAAAGCAGGACGGCTTTCATCCGCAAAAAGAAATAGGAATCCGTTTGGGCTGGGAAGACGAACAAATCCTGATTTGGTACCTGCGGCAAATGGCAGTGGGTGAAAACTCAACGGAACGCCTGGACGCACCGCTGGGTGTCTCCGGGTATCACATCGACGTTAAAAAAAGTACGGCAGCCGATAACGAATGGGAGTCGCTGAATGCCGTAAAAAGCAATGGTCTAATGAAGTTGGAAGACATTGTAATTGGCAAATATGGTGAAGATAAAATAGAGGAACTTCCCTATCAGGTGTACCCGGTAAAGATTTATGATAAATTCGATAAAGCCAATAATTACTGGTTGCCCATGTATTTTGCCAACTGGAATAACGCTTCCCTGGTTTTGCCCGATAAAACTGCGGCAATAATTTATCGCAACGACGAAGAAATAAATACACCCGCGAAAATAACCGACACGTATTCACCGGTTGATACAAAAACGAAGCTCGAATATGGAAATGAATATCAGTTCCGGATACGGTTTTCCGACATAACGGGAGGCACGCCTGCACCGGAAACGCCAACTCTTTCCGGATTTTCGGTGAGCCATATCGCTAAAACGCAATTTAAGCGGTATGTTGCTCCAAATGCAGTTGTTATTGAAAATGAAAACAACCTGGTGCCAAATACCGACGATACTAATTTTGACGGTGATTCCTTGCAGATTTCCCGGCCGGTATTAGGTTATCCGTCGGTTATGTATACCGGGAAATATACTGATCCGGTTGATCGCCTGAAAAAAGCGGTTCAGGATATTCTGAACGAACAGCAATCGTCTGGAGGCACAACCGGGGGCAAAGCTTTTGGAATTCCTGATCCCGATGTGGTTTCTGTGGAAATAAAGGCCGAAGTGGAAACGCTGAATATGGACAATCTGGCCAGCGACAATGGCCGCGAGCATTACATCACACTGTTCAGAACAAAACGGTTATTCAAATCGTTCAGCGAAAATGATGCGCAAGGAACTATTGATGTACCTGTTGTTTTTAAAGACGTGGATGTGCTGAATTTAACCAACACAGCTTCTCCGTATCCGGATTCGGACGATAATGATTTCATCACAAAAACAGACGGGGAAATCATTTTGCCGGCTTCGCGCAATATCCGGCTGACTATTCGGGGAGTTGGCGAAGAAAAAGCAAATTACTGGGGCCATGAACATCCCGGAAATCCGGACCTCGATTCGCGTTTTGGTAAAACAACCGTGGTTTATATGCGCAGGGAATCAACCACGGAACAAAATCTGTTTACGGATACGGAAAATGCAAAGGTTTTACAGGGAATCTTTTTACAGCCTGATCCGCAGGTGGTAAAACGGGATCCCATATTTTTTAAAACGCTGCAGGGTGGGGAAGAAGGAATCCCGAACATCGTACAGCGGCTGGGCGATCAACTGGACGTGAAAGTGAAAGAACTGTCGCTGGTTTCGGAGAATGGCGAACGGTTGCAGTTTTGGTGCAGCAGCATGGTTCGCCACAGCATGGCGCCCGACAACAGCAGCGTTACTTTCGCCAATAAAAATGAATTGCACGGGCACTGGCTGGTATGTACAACAGTGTTCATCGATCGCGACTGGACCTGGGACGGCCTTGTTCCGGGCAGTTTTCATATTATGCGGCGAAGAAAATTGGGCAGCGATTCAACAAAAATCGAAAATAAAAACTACGAGTTTATTGGCGATTTGGAATTGAAAAGAACCGCTTCGTTTCAGGCAATTCAGAAAGGAAAAGACGGGCTCATTCATCGGGAATATACCCGGATTGTTTTAATTGATGTGGTGGATGATAAACCGCCAACCGGAGAATTACCGGATACCTTTGAGCTGCAGTATTCTGTTCAACCCTATTTTAAATCCGGAGATTTTACCAAACAAAATACATTTGAAACTGAACCTATAGAGCTGCCAACAACAATAAATCCGTCGCAAACGCCTAAACTGATTGCTGCCGGCATGGCTCTGAGCCCATACAACCGGAATGAAAAATATTCGGTAACGGAAGGCCGGACCCGCTATTTATGGCTGGAATTCAGCGAACTGCCATTTGACGAAAAACGGGACGCACTTTTCTGCCGGGTACTGGCTTACAGTCCCGATCAGTTAATCAGCAACAACCATCCTTCGCTGATGGAAATACAGAAAGAACCTCCGCTTCCGCTCGATCCGGAATACATTCGTGTAATAACACCGGAAAGCGGTCACAATCACAGCGGTTTGGAAGCCATGCAAAAAATGGAAAAATCTACCGATACTGACCGGCATTTTTATCTGTTACCGCTTCCACCCGGATTGCACCACGAAAGCCCTGAACTTTTTGGGATGTTCACTTATGAATTCCGTTACGGACACACGGATAAACTCTGGAGTACCGCACAAGGCCGCTTTGGCCGGGCGCTGCGCGTTGCCGGACTGCAACATCCTGCGCCAACGCTTACCTGCATGTTAAACCACGATGAAAACGAGATTTCGGTAAATGCACCTTATGCAATTGCCGTGTTCAACGGCAAAAATGTTACTGCTTCTCCGCCGCACACCAGCATTTGGGCGCTGCTTTATGCGCAGGTAAAACAAGCCGACGGCCTCGATTACCGGAATATTTTGCTGAATGAAATGGAATTAAAACCACAGGCAAAACGAAGTTTTAGGGAGCTGATTCCCGCTGTTAAGTTTTCGTTGGAGCAAAAAAATGAATTGCTCAAGGAAAAGGGTTTGCCAACGCTGCAAATTACAAACGAAGTGGTTCAGCAAAACGCAGTGCAGCAAATCGCCTGGGAAAAAGAAAGCGCCAAACAGGCGTACGGCGAGTGGAAAAATTCGGATGTAAACATAATGCTCGACTTATATGGTTTACCCCGCAGCTCATCGTTGAGTGTTTTGTGCGTGGAGGTTTTCGATCACATCACCAATGCATTTGAACACATGGATAACTTCAGAAACAACGCCAAAGAATTTGTAGAAGAAACTTCGCTGGTTTTTAATGAAACCATTGCCGGACAAGTAAGCAAATCAGTGCTCGATATTAATAATCCGCCACCGAAAAATCCCATCGATCCGTTGAACAGTCAGCTGGGCTTATTCCGGATTTTGCGTACTTCGCCGTTGGTGGAAGTGCCGTTTGTTTGTAAGAAATAATTGCGAAGCATGTGCTATTTATTGCCGTCTGCTTTAGCTGAAGGTTTTAGTAAATTCCAGTTGGGCACGGCTTTAGCCACATTTTGATTTGTACCGGCTAAACACCTGGTATGATGCCTGGTAAAAAAATAATGATCCGGAATAATATTTTATGAATCACATTAGCAGCTTATATAAAACGCAGTCACTCTGAAAAACAGATTTACCATTTTTATATAGTAATTCCCCGGCAGGTTTATTATTAAATTCCAGTTGTTCCTAATTTCCTAATTATTAAATTTACCCGGAAATGCGGAAACCGGAGACTTAATAATCAAACCAGGAACATAGTGAATTTAAACCAAGATAAAGAGTATTGGCAAACCATCTGGGAAAATTTTAAAAATGGCGATCGTCGATCATTCGAAATTATTTACAATGAATTTGTAGATGCATTGTTTGCTTATGGCTCCAAAATAACTAAAGATCGCAATCTTCTGGAGGATGCCGTTCACGACCTTTTTATCGATGTTTATACTTATGGAAAAAGTTTGCGTCAACCGGAATATTTGGAATTTTATCTTTATAAAACCCTCAGGAATATTCTAATCCGGAAGTTTAGGGAAAATAATCGTTTCAATAAAAACGTAAATACTCCGGAACAATTCGATTTAACATTTCCGGTGGAAGAAACAAATGAAGAAGCTTTACAAACGGAGAAACGCTTCCAGTTGTTGCAACGGGAAATAAAAAACCTGGATGCAAAAAAAAGAGAGCTTCTTTTTTTGAAATTTAACAGCGGGCTTACTTATTCTGAGATTGGTAAATTGCTGGAGATGAAGCCCGACACAGTGAAAAAACAAGTGCATAGATTGCTATCCTATTTCAGGGATAAGTTGGGCGCCACATTTTTTGAATTACTTGTAATTTGTTTTAAAGCATAATTTTTTTTCCCGTTTTTTGTCCCCTTTTTCGGGTTTCTTTCTCTTCCACCTAAACAACATTAATTTCCGCATGGATATTTACGAAAAATTGATAGATAACCCGCTTTTTTTCAAATGGATATATTTTCCTTCGGAAGAATTGGAAATGTACTGGCAAAATTACATGGAACAGTATCCCGGCCAATCCGCGCAAATTTTAAAATTTAAACAAAAATTTGAAGAACATTTCAAATATAAAAATGAGCAGTTAGGCGAAATCGATAAGAAGAAACTGGCACAGCGCATCCTTCGAAAAATGGACAAGGTGGATCAAAGGAATAAGCGTAAAACATTTATCTACACTTTTATGCGGTACGCTGCTGTGGCTTTATTGTTTTTTGTTACAGGAAGTAGCCTGGTTTATCTGTACATGGAAAGCAGGCAGTCTGAACTGGTTATTGAAGGTTCAGTGCTGCCTGCCCCGGCACAGGGGCCCATATTGATAATTGGTAATGATCAGCAGATTCAACTGAACCAGGGTAAATCAGAATTGGATTATTCCCGGAAAGATGAAATTATCGTTGACCAGAAAACCCTGAACAAACGAAAAGATGGTAAAACACCGGAAATGAATACGCTCGTTATACCTTACGGAAACCGCTCACTTGTGACGCTGGCAGATGGTTCACGCGTATGGTTAAATGCCGGCAGCCGTCTGATTTATCCCTCGGTATTTAAGAACAAAACAAGAGAGGTGTTTTTAACCGGAGAAGCATTTTTTAATGTTGAGAAGAATCAAAAACAGCCTTTTATTGTAAAAACTTCAGACGTTGATGTAAAGGTTTTAGGAACACGTTTTAACATTTCAGCCTATCCCGAGGATTATTCTATACAAACAGTTTTGGCAGAAGGAAGCGTTGAAATTAATCGCCAACAAGGAGGATTGTTCGAAAAAGGAATTACTCTGATACCGGGACAGTTGGCTTATTTTAATAAAAAAAGTCAGGAAACCAGAATTTTTACGGTGAATATTGAACATTATATTTCATGGACCGATGGGCTTTTTAGCTTTTCCAACACAGATTTAAACCGGATTATGAAAAAGCTCGAACGGTATTACAATATTCATTTTCAGTTTGATGATTCCTTAAAAGGCTCCATTCAAATCACCGGAAAACTCGATGTAACAAAAGAACAATCAGAAGTTTTTGAATACCTGTCAAAATTAACCGGATTGAAGTTTATAAAAATCAGTGATAACAGATACTTAATCAAATGAATGAAAAGAAACCGGAAAATGGTCGCACATCTCCCGGTTCAGCTAAATAATACCTTTTTACAGTATTTATTATTTATAAAACAATCAAATTTATGAAAAAAATGGGATTAACAGGTTTCCTTGATCCGGGAACCGCAAAAAAGACATGGCGTGTTATGCGATTAACAATGGTGCTTATTTTAGGAATGATGATGACTGCGAATGCCAGGACGTATTCGCAGGAAACGAAATTGGACATCCGGCTAAACAACCGGACTCTTCGCGATGTGATTAAATATATAGAGGACAACAGCGAGTTTGTTTTTCTCTATAAAAATGAGGATGTTAATGTGGATAAAGTAGTAGATATCAACTTAAAAAATGCCACCATTGACGAAATTCTCGACAAAGTTTTTAAAGATGAAGCTATTGCTTATGATGTCTATGATCGGCAAATTATTATTCGAAAAGCGAACGAAAAGATAGTTTTGGTTCAACAGGAAAAGAAAACCATTTCCGGGAAAGTTACTGACATAAATAATGAGCCATTGCCCGGCGTTTCCGTGGTTGTAAAAGGCACTACCACTGGCACGGTCACTGGTCCTGACGGAAACTTTTCGTTAACGGTTCCGTCTGATGTACAATCGCTCCAGTTTTCATTTGTTGGAATGAAAACAATGGAAGTACCGTTGGAGGGAAAAACATCCATTACTGTTACTATGGACGAAGAAGTGGTTGGAATGGATGAGGTCGTTGCAATCGGTTACGGAACCATGCAGAAACGACATCTTACCGGAGCAATAGGGTCGATGCAAATGGATGAAACGTTGGAAAGTCGACCAGTAGTAGATTTTGGGCAAGCGATGTATGGTAAAATTGCTGGAGTTCAGGTGCTTAATGCAAGCGGTCGTCCCGGAGAATCCACGAGGATTCAAATTAGGGGGGTAAACTCAATAAGTGCAGGTAGTGAACCATTAATAGTAGTTGATGGAGTAAATACTTCCTGATTATGATTTAAATTCAATTAATTCCGCAGATATTGAGTCGATAGAAGTTTTAAAAGATGCTGCATCTGCTGCCATTTACGGTTCAAGAGGCGCGAATGGTGTTATTTTGGTTACTACAAAAACCGGAAAGCCAGGAAGCCCTCGATTAACGGTTAATTATACGTACTCAAGTCAACGAGTAATGAGAAAGGTGGATGTAATGAACGGGCCGGAATATGCTCAAGCCGCAATAGATGCGGCCCAAAATGGTTGGGTTGACAGTGGGGGGGATCCAAATGCACCAAATACAATCGAAGCCAGAGCTGAATATAAATATACCTGGCCTGAAGCATTGGAACACCCGGAAACGTTAGCAAATACCTATTGGCAGGATATATCATATCGTGTAGCTCCAATGCATCAAGCCGATTTAAGTTTCTCAGGAGGTGATGAAAGAACGAGTTATTATTTGTCTGCTGGACTTATTAATCAGGAAGGTATAGTTATTAAGTCTGATTATCAGAAGTACACGTTAAATTTAAAAGCCGACACCAAAGTAAATGACTGGTTATCATTGGGAGGTATGCTTAATATTTCATATGACAATGAAAGCGAACCTAACTCATATACCTTAACAGGTGCGACACAATACCCTTCAATTTATCCGGTTTATGCACCAAGTGGATTATTAGGTGGGCCAAGCACTCTCGAAGGTTTTGAGAATTACGATGGTATCTTATTTCGTGCATACCATGGACATCCTTACCAGGGTATAAATGAAGATGATTTAACGCACCGGTTTAATACGGCCGGTAATTTATTTGCTGAAATTGAGATAATTCCAGGTTTAAAATACAGAAGTTCATTCAATGCATTTTACAAAAGAAACGATCATACATTTTATTCACCAACAGATAGAAACCTTGGCATCAGTTATCGAGCTGAATTTGATTCTGAAATGAGTCGTACCTTATATTACACAGCGGAGAATTTACTTATTTTCAAAAAAACATGGAATGAACATCAAATTGATGCAGTTGGTGGATATGAATTTAATCATCGTGAATATTATTGGCTGTATGGTGAAAGAAGAGATTATGATAATGATTTAGTTCGGTATTTAGCCGCAGGTAAAACTATTCAGGATGCTGATGATAATGCTTATTACTATAACCTTGTTTCCATTTTAGGGAGGATTAATTATAATTATAAAGGGAAATATATGGCTTCTGTATCTTTTAGACGCGACGGATCCTCCCGTTTTGGACCAGGAAACAAATGGGGAAATTTTCCATCGTTCTCAGCAGGCTGGAGAATAAGTGAAGAAACCTTTTTGAGTAATTACCAATGGTTGAGCAATTTAAACTTACGTGCAAGTTATGGATTAACGGGCAACGATAATTTTGGTAATTATCGTTGGATAAGTGCCATGAGCCAGGGAAGGGCTGCCTTAGGAGATAACTTACTTACCACATATTATCCTTCACGGGTTGAAAATCCTGATTTGGCATGGGAGAGAACAAGAGTTTTAAATATTGGTTTTGACTTTGGGATAATGGATAACAGGTTTTTGCTGAGTGCTGACTTTTACAAATCTAATTCTGATGGACTGCTTTTGGATGTACCTGTACCATCTACTTCAGGATTCACAGAAGTTTTTAGGAATATTGGGGCACTTCAGACCAAAGGACTTGAATTAAATCTTACATCACACAATTTAACAGGAAAATTAAAATGGGATTCACAGCTTACCTTCTCAACAAATAACAGTGAGATAACTAAACTTGGGCCAGATAATGCTCCAATGATCCTGCAAAAAACCAATATTGAGATAATCAATGAAATAGGACAGACGCCGTTTAGTTTTTATGCATACCAATACGATGGTGTCTATATGAATCAAGCTGAAATCGATGCTGATCCGGTAGAATATCCTTTTTCGGTACATCCAGGTGACGGAAGATATAAGGATATTAATAATGATGGTGTTATTAATTCTGATGACAGAACAATTATTGGAAATGGTCAACCTGATTTTATATGGGCCTTCACTAATTCTTTCCGATATAAAAATTTTGATTTTAGTTTCATGTTTCATGGTAGTGTTGGCGGTGATGTTTACGATGCAGTAAGGCGTCGTTCCCTATTTTATCATGAAGGAAGAAATTATTTAGGTGAGCTTAATAATCGTTGGCGTTCAGTAGCAGAACCAGGAGATGGTTATCATTACAAACTTTCCGTTGACATTGATGGATTGGAAAAAACGGCATCAAGTTATTGGCTTACTGATGGAACGTATACCAGACTTAAAGATGTCACTTTAGGTTATACATTCTCAAGTAATTTGATACAAAAAATCGGGCTTGCAGGCGCAAGGATCTATTTCAATGGAACAAATTTATTTTCTATTCAATCCACAACTGCGATCGATCCTGAGAACTCTACCTCTAGTACAGATCCTGCTACGATTGGTGTACAATTTTCACCATATCCAAGTGCAAAGACATATACGTTTGGTATAAATGTTAAATTTTAAATTGAGCAAAAATGAAATCAATAAAATATATACTGATTGTTGCCTTACTTCTCGAATTAGGTGCATGTAATGAAGATAAATATCTAAATTTGTATCCACTAACTCAGATCTCCGAAGGGAATTTTTATAATAATCAACTTGAACTGCAACAGGCTGTTGATGATGTTTACAGGCAATTGGGACTCTTAGCCGATGCCCAAAATGTGGCAGATTTATATGGAGAATTATTTTCTGATAATACTTATATTGCATTTCAACTTGGAGGCACCCCTGTTGATGATCCGATTTCAAGACATGAAATTCGATCAAGTAACGCAAGAATTTTGGATGCGTGGGAAAATAGTTATAATTCCATATACATATGCAACAATATTTTATTTCAAATTGAAAAAACTGATGTTAAGGTTGAAGAAAGTTTGAAATACAGATGGATGGCTGAAGCTACGTTAGTGCGATCTTTTGCATATTTTAATCTTGTTAGAGCATTTGGAGATATCCCCCTGATTACTTCAAAGATTTCACCAACTGAGGCTTACGATTATCTTCGGGAGAGCAAAGATAAAGTGTACCAGCAATTAATTACAGATCTCACATTTGCGAAAAATAATTTGTCTGCAACTTATTCTGGTGAAAATGTTGGACGCGTAACAAAATATGGTGCTTCTGCTCTTTTGGCAAAAATATATTTAACAATTGGAGACAAATCGGCTGCCAAATCAGAACTTGAGTTTATCATAAATAGCAATCAGTTTTCACTGGATGCAAATAATGATGGTACTATCAATTTGGATGATTATCAATTCATTTTTGCTCCCGAAACAAAAAATTGTAAGTCTTCTGTTTTGGAAGCTCAATATCTTGCTGGTCCAAATGCATTCAATTCGAATCATCAGACGGAATATACACCATATCATCATGCATTTCATTTGCCTGGAATAGATGATGTTTTTAGAGGTGGTGGTGTAAATACTCCAACTGATGATCTGGCAGCAGAATTTGAGGATGGAGATCCTCGCAAAGAGATAAGTATCTATCCTGGATATATAAATCTGAGTACAGGAGAATTTGTAGATTATCCGTTTACAATGAAATTTTTCGATCCGGAATGGACAAATCCGGGGCAAAACTTTGAAGTTATTAGATATGCAGATATTCTTTTAATGTATGCAGAAGTTGCAGGTGATGTCGAATATCTAAATATGGTACGCAGTCGCGTTGGAATGCCGCTTTTCGGTTCCGATGACTATCCGTCTAATTTGTATCCTACCCTTGATCTGGCAATTGAACATGAAAGAAGAATTGAGCTTTGTTTTGAGATGCACAGGATGTTTGATTTAGTTAGGACAGGGCGTGCGGCTGCTGTATTAGATAGGAAAATAACAATACCTGGATTCAGAAGCGATAGATTATTATTTCCAATTCCTGAATATGCTATTGATGTTAATCCTGATCTTACACAAAACAACGGATACTAATTTTCTGTAAGATAAAAGAAGTAAAATAATTAAACTATAACATCCATTTACGGGTGTTATAGTTTTTTTAATAAATGTAAAATGCGGGTTTCAAAAATTATCAAATTCATCGATTTCTTATTAATAGTTCTGATTTTCTTATCGAGCTGTAATAAAAATGTCAATGAGATTGGGCAAAATGAGGCAATCCGGGTATATTTAGAATATGCCGATGGTAAAGATAGAGGAATGTTTGAGTCCAAAACGAATAACAAGGGTTTTCAGGATGAAAATTTTGATGCAACAACAACTATGGTTGTAAATTGGCATCGGCTTTCTGAGGTAGACCCAGGAAAAAACGCTCGCTTGAGGTATAGAAGAGTTTTCCCGTCAATTTCAAGATGGTTAATCGAGGATGGAAATTCATTTAATTTTTGGAATAGAACCGAATTAATAAACAGGGTTATTTTAAAAAATCTTTCTTCCAATTCCATATATGAATTTAACGTAAAGGAAAATGGAGAAACATTCAGATTTAGGACTATGCCTTCAGAATTAGAGGATCGACCAGTGAAGATTGTGGTAGCCAGTGATCTTCAAAGTCCTGATTGGAATTATCCCGCACTTGAAATTGTAAAGACGGCTGCATTACAAGAACCTGATTTGTTTGTGGGTGTAGGTGACTTTCTCAATACAAATGGAGATCCAAACAGTTTGAAGGCAGCAAATGACTGGGCACATTATTTGGATATTTTGTATAGCGTTAATAATGGATATTTTTTTTATGACTTAAAAATTGACGGGAAGGTTTATAAGAATATTATTATCCCCCACATGGTAGTGGTAGGAAACCATGACATAGAAGGACAACTTATGCATCCGAGAGACGTTAATACCACGGGCGAGCCCAAATATCCTAAATTTACGGGACCTAATTGGCTGGAACTTTTATTTCATTTCCCTTTTTCCAGTGAAGGGTTCTCTAGTGAAGTAAATCCTGTACATCCGAATATTAATAACCAAACTCTTGTTAAAGGATTTAACAAAGGTGGATTTGGAAGCATGAGTTTTGGAGACTATCTTCTAATTATTGATCTAAATAACATCCAGTTTTGGGAGGGGGAACCCAATTCCGAATTGAGAGACTGGAAAGGTGACCTTATCACAGATAAATGGCCTTGGTACGGTCAAATACAATCAGATGTAAGACAAGATTTATGGTTGAAGCATACATTGGAGAACCGTTCGTATAAACATATAATTCCATTTTATCATCGAGGTTTGTTTGGTGGAGCAAGACTTAATATGAGTCACAAAAACAGAGATATATTGAAATACTGGCTGCCTCTATTTTATAAGTATAATGTGAAGTTCATTACAGAAGCTCATGATCATTTGTATAAAAGAACAGTACCCCTAAAAATTACAAATAGCCAACCAAAGGATACATATATGGAACAACTGCCCTATAAACCACTAAGCTGGAATTTAGTCGATGTTCCCGAAACCTACCTTGAGGATTATTATACTGTAAATTGTATTAAAAATAATGAAACCCATGAAATTGTGGGATGGGAATTCGACGGTAATTATATAACATATGATAAACAGGGATTTATAGTACAGGGTGACGGGGGCTGGGCAGCTGGTCGGCGTAATAAAGGAGATCGACAAGCAGGTAATGCCGGATGGTGGTTTGTAGATAAATCAAAGGGTGGTGAGATTATCGACGGTAAGGATTCTTATTATTTAACGGTTATAAATTTGAGCAATAATGAAATCGAGATTGAATCCTTTTTTCCAAATAAACTAATCAATTTTCAAAATGGTAAATTGCCGTTTCCTATGAAGAAAGTTAAATGGGATTTTGATAGTTTGAGATGGTACGCATTTGATATAAAAAAAGATCAGTGGTTAAATTATGCAATTGAAGAATAATGTGGAATGAAATTGCCACGATGAGTCGTAACTTTTTAAAAGAATTTAATTATTGTGATTACTGGTTTTCAAATCTGCATATAGAGGATTATATGATCATATCTTAACAAATCTCAAACATTAGGTAATATCTTATAAATTCTCTAGCTGATTTGGAGAACTTTTAACTTAAAATTCCCTTAACCCTCGCTCAATATATTCCATGTTCCAGATATCAAAAAGGGGCGGTTTGCCCGGAATTTCATCCGGTTCTTGTTGAAAAAGTTTTTCTGCCCCTGTTTTTAATTGTTCTTGTAAAGCAAGTGTTTTTAAAGCATTTTCTTTTGCAATCCGGTAGGTTTTGTTTTTTAACCGGATTGAGGAGCCATTTGCCTGTTCTTCAGGAATTTCCGATAGTTGCAGCGTTTTGTAAGCCAGCGAATTGCCATCGTATTCCCGGATAAAACCTTTTTCCGTGATTGTTTCTCCCGGCTCTGCAAGTGCGTTGGCAACCTGTTTCCGGAATCCGGTTTGCTGAAACCGGTTTTTAAACCAGAACGAACAATAATTTATTCCAATACCGAGATGGTTTTCCTGCGCATAATTCAGGATTTCCAGCGCTGCCAGTTCCGATTCCAAAACAACCGGCTGCTCGGCCGGAATGTACGTATAGTTTCGTTTTAAAAGCTTGGGTGCGTTGTGTTTTGTCAGGCGTAACTGGTGCAGGTTCAGATTGGTAACACCGGCATTTATGATTTCGGGCAGCAGTTTTTTCAGCCGTTCCTTTTCTTCCGGGACAGCCGGAATTTCGATGGTTATGTTTGGAATAATTCCTTTAGCCAGTCTTACTTTATCAAGTTGATAACCCGTGGCGCCAATGTCGAACCGGATTTCATTCAATCCTGCCGCCGCCAGTTGTTCAAATTTCAATTTGTCGGCCAAAATTCCGTTGGTGTACATCCATATGTAAATTTCAGGCGAACAACTTTTTCTGATTTCTTTTAAATACTGCAGCGTCCGATCGAAAAACAACAACGGTTCGCCACCGCTGAAACTCACGCCTTTGAATTTAAGAAAGTTGATATATTCGGCATAAGATTCAGGCGTTTCGAAATGAAAACGTTGGGTTGCCGGAATTTCATCTTTTTGCTGCGACGTTGGGCAGTAAAAGCAGCCGGCGTTGCATTTTCCGGTTATAAACAGACAACTCCAGGCGCCGGCGCCGCAAATCCGGCAACCTTTCGACAATTGTTTGTAATAAGGTTTGGTTTCCTTGAAACAACTGGTCTCTATTTTTTCAATTAGTTTTTTGCGTTGCCCAAGCAACCTTGCCGAATTGTAAGAATTCAGCCATTTTATTCCGGAAAATTCCGAAAATGCTTTTTGGGTTTTGCTCACCATATCGTTCAGGTAAGCGTCGAATGCGTCCATTTATGTTGATTTAAAAAATGAGTAGATGGATTACAAAAAGGAATTTTGAAATCAGAGTTCGGAAAATATAAAAAGAAACAGGAACAGTTTTTCCCTGTTCGGAAAACGGCGATCAGGTGCAATATTTTCACCCACCCTGCCTTTGTTTGATATATCGAATGAAGCTTTCATTTTCGGTTCAAATGTAGAAAATTTTTGATTCCGAAAAACAGCAGGGAGATTTTTTTAATGGATTGTAAATAAGCGGTTTGGTGAAATAGAAAAAGCAGTCTTACGGAAAAAATCCGGTAAGACTGCCTTTGGTTCAAAATTGCGGAACAAGCTTATTGGGCCGTGCCGCCACCGCCAATAAATTTACTTCGTTCAATCGATTGGAGCGCCAGGTAGTTGTCGCCAAATTTTTTCAGGTTTTCAATTTCAATATCGTACTGGTCAAAATGACGTTCTTCATCTTCAACCAACGCTTCAAACAGTTTTTTGGAAACGGAATCTGCATTTTCGGAACAAATGTTTGCCCACTTGTTGTAATCTTCAGCGCTCGATTCTTCCATTTTGGCAGCGAGCTCAAGCATGTCTTTTACATCGTGGATATTTTTCACTTCCTCAGCCACTTCCATTTTTACTTCACCTTTCAGGAAAAGGATTCTTTCTGCCAGTTTTTCAACGTGCAACATTTCTTCGATTGCGGTTTTTTTAAATAAATTGGCCAGCAAGTCATATCCCTGATCATCACAATGAAAATGAAAATACATGTATTGGTGAACAGCAGCCAGTTCGTCGGCAACTGCAGCGTTTAGTAACTCAATGCTTTTTTCTTTCATCTTGTTGATTTTTTGTTTATTATTCCACACGAAATTAACGGATTTCCTGCGGATTTAAAACTTTTGTTCCAAATCTTTCAGGGAAGAGATGTTTTATTAATCTGAATTCTTCTTAAATTTTTCAGATTAGCATGAATTGGTTAAATTTCAGAGAATTTAAAATTTTAACGAATGAACAAGAAATCAGAAAATGAAAAACCATATATCGCCATTGTTTTAAAACACAGTGCAGTAGAGGAAGAGATTTGTGAAACGTTTGAAAAAGCTGTTTCAGTTTTAAAACAAGCTAACGATTCCGGGAAAGCGTATCCACTGGCCATCATTCATGATGATACTGCCTATTTTCCCGCAGATGAAGAAACCGGTTTAAACCGGGCCAGACAAATGGAAGACTGGGAAATGATTTTAAAATCGGCAGGAAAAGAATACTCGAAAACAGATACTTTTAAGCTGCCGTAATTTTGAAGTTGCCTTATAATTTTATCCTTAGGATCGTGTCGATATTATCTTGTTTCCGTTTGGGGATATTCAGCAGCAATCCGTAATCTGTTTCTTTATAAGTTACCTTATCGCCGCCATCAAAATAAGTTGCTGACTTAATTTTTGACGGAAGGGAAGGAATTAACAGGTTTTCGTCTTTCAGATCAAGAAGATGAATGTACAACATTCCATCTTTGGCAGTTGTTGTTGCTCCCCAGTCGGCTGGGCGGATTGGCCCGCCGCGGGTTCCATAAATGGTTTCGCCATATTTATCCAGCCATTTTCCCATCACCATAAGCGTGTCGATGTTTTCCTGCTGGATTTTTCCGTTTGGCATCGGGCCTGTGTTTAGCAGAAAATTGGCGCCAAAACCTGCTGCTTTTACCATGGTTTGAATGAGCTGTTTCGATGATTTATAATTTTTGTCCTGCAGGTTAAATCCCCAGGAACCGTTCATGGTTTCGCACATTTCGAGCGGCAATTCCGAAATGGTTCCGGTTTGGTTGAATCCCATCGTGTTTTCGCCGGGCAGGTCGCGCTCGAACATCTGAAAATCTTCGCCCGGAATAGGAGCCTGATGATGATTGCTTCCAATCAGAGCGCCGGGCTGCAGTTTATGAATTAACGCGTAAGTTTCATCAAGGTGCCAGTCAGCTTCCGGTTTGTCCCACATTCCATCGAACCAGATTCCGCCAACTTCGCCATAATTGGTGAGTAATTCCGTGAGTTGAGTGTTCATATAATCAATGTAATTCTCCCAGTCGCCACTTTCCGGTCTGCCGGTGTAACCGCGGCCTGTTCTTCCGCGCGGGAAATAATCCGGGTGGTGCCAGTCGAGCTGCGAGTGGTAGAAGAAAAGCTTAATTCCCTGTTTATCGCACTCTTCCTTTAGCATTTTCAGCACATCTTTTCCGTATGGTGTGCGGTCAACAATGTCGTAACCGCTGATTTTCGAATCAAACATCGCAAATCCGTCGTGGTGTTTGCTGGTGATCGTTATGTACTTCATTCCCGCTTTTTTTACCATCGATACCCATTCTGCTGGATTAAACTGTGTGGGATTAAAAAACGTCGGTAATTTTTCATACTGGTTAATTGGAATTTCCTGCTGGTTCATCACCCATTCGCCATCGCCCAAAATACTGTACACTCCCCAATGCACAAACAGGCCGAATTTGGCGTCCTGAAACCACTCCCGGTTTTCCATGTTTTTTTCTGAAGGAACATAACCGGATTGTGCAAAAACGGTATTTGATATAAGTATCGTGGAAAATAGAAGGGAAAAAATAATCTGTTTCATTTTGTTTATTTTTGAAGTATTAGAAGCTGCAAAATACAAATTAAATCAGACTTGCAAGTCTATATTGCAGGTTCGATCCTCGAGATTGTTTCTGCAGAGTGATTTCGATGGATAAATTATTCGCGTAAAAAATGGTTCAGTTTAATTTTTTGTGGAGCGAAAGCCGTTGGATTCGTCATGCCTCCTCAAACAGCCGTAATTTTTTAACACCAACATCATTTGTTTTCCGGCTCACCGCCCGAGGCCACGCTTCGATTCTGCGGACGGGGGGCTCGGGAGCGGCCTTTTTTAACCAGCCCCGGAATCGAAATAAAACATTAGTGAGAAAGGGAAGGAAAGTATAAGGCCTTTAAATTCAACCTCCTTAACGTTGTCAGGTCCTGCGGACGCTGACAAGTGTATGCTTCGTTGGTTTTTCCCGGAACCTGACATCGTCGTAAGACATGTCAGCGTTAATTGAATATTGAGTCTGCTCCGAAAAGTCTGAGTTCATTGATTTTCAACTTCTTTACCCCTGACCCCTAAAGGGGAACTTGTTGAAAATCAATGAACTCTTCAAAGTCCCCTTAAGGGGATTTAGGGGTTTTTGACTTTTCGGAGTGGACTCAATATTAGATTTTAGAACAATTTTGATGCTCCCGGGAGTTGACTTCTGCAATCTAAAATCGTTAATCGATGTTCTTCAATTAAGTAGAAAATCCGATGCACGTTAAGCACATACCAAGGCAAAGATGAAGGCCTCCGGCAGAATATTGCAGAGGTGGGAATTTTCAATCTTTTCATCTGGCAATCAATTTTATTTCTCCACAACTTTTTAATGTGAGCCTAAAAAATCTGTCAGTGGAGCAATAAACTTATCGAAGCTTTCGATGTGTGGCAAATGCCCGATGTTTTCAATTTCAACCAACCTGGCGTTTGGGATTTTATCCTGCGTAGCTTTTCCCAGCCGGTCATACCGGCCCATTTGATTTCTCACTTCTTCGCTAACGAGTTGTTTTCCGAGGGCGGTCCTGTCGCGTGTCCCGATTATCAGTAAAGTGGGACATTCAATTTGGCTGAATTCATAAACCACGGGTTGGGTAAAAATCATATCGTACGTAAGAGCCGAGTTCCAGGCAATCCGCTCATACTGGGAGTTGAGTGTCCAGCCAGCCAGCAGGTTAACCCATTCGTCGTATTCGGGTTTCCACTTTCCGTCGTAATAGCTTTCTTTTTGGTACGCTTTAATTTTATCATAAGTTTTCTCCAGTTCGTTTTTATACCACCAGCCGATGCTTTTATAAGGCACAACCAATTTCCAATCCTCCAGTCCGATTGGATTTTCGAGAATCAGTTTATCGGTTATTTCCGGGTACATCAGTGCAAACCTGGTTGCCAGCATACCGCCCATGGAATGCCCCAGAACCGCCGTTTTTTCGATTCCGAGCGTGTCGAGCAGCTTTCGTGTATTCTGAGCCAGTTGCTGAAATGAATATTGAAAATGCCCGGGTTTCGATGATTTTCCAAAACCGATCTGATCGGGAACAATTACCCTGAAACCTTTTTCAGTTAACGCTTTTATTGTTGTTTCCCAATAGGCGCCGTTAAAATTTTTGCCGTGCATTAAAACAACGTTGGTTCCGTTGTAATTTTCGGGTTGAACATCCATGTATCCCATCTTCAGTTTTTGCTGCTGAATATTAAGCTGAATGTATTTGACCGGATATGGATATTTATAGTTGGTCAACATGATATCCAGCCACTTTAATTCACTTTCCTGAGCTTGTGAAAAAGTAGAAATTAAAAACAACAAAGCAATAAACCTGAATTTCATTTTTCTGTATTTTAAAAGGTTATTTTTAATTGGAAGCATTTATGAACCTTTGACATGGCAAATTTCCACGCGGTTTACCAAAAGCTCAAACGCATCAAATCCTTAACATTTATTAAAACAACCTTGCAGTTTTTCCTGTTCAAACACAGATTTTCAGGAATAAGGAAAATTTCGCTTTAACACCATCTCAAACTGTAATGTAGGGCGCGATGTTCCGGTTGATTTCAATGCGGTTGAAGATGGATCGCATGATCCGGTTGTAGATTTCATCTTTCAGCACCAAATCCTCGATACCCGCATCGATGTTCGGATTATCGTTGATTTCGATAACGTAAACTTCGCCGTTTATCATTTTAAGGTCTACGCCGTACAAGCCGTCTCCAATGAGTGAAGCAGCTTTTAACGCCGTTTTTACCACAATTTCCGGTACGTCATCCAGCGGTACCGTATCCGAATCGCCGAATTTTTTCTTGCTTTTGCTGGCCCAGTCGTAAATCTGCCAGTGATTTTTCGCCATATAATACCGGCAGGCATACAGCGGCGCCTGGTCAAGAATTCCAATACGCCAGTCGTATTCCGACGGCATAAATTCCTGAACAATGACCAAATCCGACAGTTTGAACAACTTTTTCAGCGACTGGTCAAGCTCTTCGCGGTTATTTACTTTTTCAACGCCCAGTGAAAAGGCGCTGTCGGGTTGTTTCAGCACCATTGGAAACGACAGGTTGATTGCAGTTTTCAGGTAGTTCGATTTCGACAATACTAACGTTGCCGGTGTTTTTATTTTGTTTTGCCTCAACCGCTCGTTCTGAAAAATTTTATTTGAACACCGCAAAATCGACCACGGATCATCAATTACCACAAGGCCTTCTGCATACGCCGAGCGCGAAAATTGATAGGTGTGGTCGTTTACATTGGTGGTTTCCCGGATAAAAAGCGCATCGAATTCGGGCAACTGGCTCAAATCGTCTTTGGTAATAAATTCGACGTAAAAGCCGTTTTTTTCGGCTGCTTTTTTGAAATTTTGCAGCGCCTCTTTATCCGATGGTGGATTTTTTTCATGCGGATTAACCAATATCGCCAAATCGTATTTGTAGTTTTTAAACCGCGGCCGGTTAAACCGTTTTTTCGAAAAATAATCCCGGGCAAACTCCTGCACTTTTTCCATGTGATCCGGGTTTACTTTTTTCAAACTCAGCGGTATTACTTTTTGTACCAGCCACTTTTCCGTTTTCGTGAAATCGATCTGCAGCAACGGCGCTTCAAAAAGATGATAAAGTTTTTGTGCCAGCAGCCTGAATTTCGGATCGACCGGTTTACCGAAATAAATAAACAGGCTCATTTTATTTCCTTCCACCTGTTTCAGGCTTTTCTGGATGTTTTCATCGATGTAGCCGGAAAGCGAACGGATGAGCGAAACACTTGAAAAATCGCGCAATGTAGTGACGTTTGGAATTACACGGTGGTCGCGGGCAGCCGCCAGCAACGAAACGTAATACCCCATTTTCTGGTACTGGTACGAATTGCTCAGGTTAAAAATCCGCACGTTTTTCAGCGCCTGGAATTCCGGGTCAGTCATGTAATGGCGCGACGAAACCACTTTCACTCCTTCGATGTCGAGGTTCCAGCTTTTCGGGTTTCTCACGATAATGATGTTGGAGATGCTCTGTTTTTCGCTGTTTTCTTCCAGCATTTTTACCATTCGAACTCCATCTTCGTTCTTTGCGTAATATCCGGGTAAATCTTCGGTGACTTTAAATCCGAAATTGAGGTAATAACTGATTAAGCGTTTATCCGTTTTCCGCGCTTCAAGTGAGATGCGTTCAAATTTTTTGTTTTTCCCAAGGCTGATGATGTAATCCATTAAATTTTTTCCGATTCCGTTTCCCTGATAACCGGGCATAACCGCCACTGAGAAAAGCCGTAATGTTTTCGGATATAAAAATAACGTTGCCGAACCGGCGCGGGTGGTTGTTTTATTTTCACTGATTTCGGAAATGATGACGTGCTGAAAAGGGCTTGATATGCTGTATCGGATGGCGCGTCGGGTGCTTTGCTGATATTCGGGGAAACATGTTTTTTCCAATTCCTCGAGAAAATCAAGATCGCCGGATAATGATTTTCGAATGGTAACCTTCATATGTTTTTCTAAATGAATTCAACTAAAATTATTAATGAAATGTCTTAAAAACTGAATCAAATGTATATCAAATTTTCTTATCATTTTCAATGGAAGAAAAAAAAACAGGTTGATGATAATATGAATAAAAAGTGCTGTTTTCATTGGGTTTTACAGATATTCTCAACGGCCGGGTTACAATCTCTTCAGAAATAAAATACCGCGGTATTTTGTCTGATATGTTTTCATTTAACTGCATTGTGCCCTGTAAAACATTCCGCTAAGGCGATTGTTTAACCGCCTGTTTTATTCCTCGTTCCCGGAAATTTCGAACACAAATTCCGACAGATCTTTTCGCAACATGTGCTGCTTTTGTCGTTGTTGTTGAACTTCCGAAGGATTTTTCCCTTCTGCCGGATAACCGACGGCAATTACAGTAACCGGTTCATATTCTTCCGGATTGAGTTTTAAATATCCTGTAGCTTTTTCCCTGTCGAAACCGCCCATCTGATGTACCTGCAAACCCATTTCAGCCGCTTGTATGGCAATCGAAAAATTGGCAGCGCCAACGTCGTGCATAGCCTTTCCGTTTGGAAGGTTGTTGTAGTTTAAATGCTTTTTCATCACCGAAATGATTAATACCTGTGCATCTTTCGCCCAGGATGGGTTGTTGCCGGTTAAAACGTCAACCAGCTCATCGAACTCTTTTCGGTTCTCCCGCCGGACATAAAAATAGTTCCACGGCTGCTCGTTTCTTGACGATGGCGCCAAACGTGCCGCTTTGAACAACAGCTCAATCATTTCGCCGGTGATCGGCTTATCTGAAAAGCCGCGCGGGCTCCACCTGTTTTGTATAGCTTTGTTTAACTGCATATGTTCCCGTTTTAAAACCCCCAACAAATCAAAATTAGATTAGTTTCATCTGTTAATCCGTGCAGGTTTTGGAATGTATGTGATAAATAAATTAAGGCGCACTTTTTTCTATGCGGGGAATTTTTGATGTTTCAGGCATAAGTGAATCCAACAGGATACTTAAAGTATAACCACCGGTCCAATGAGCCCGGTTTTTAAGGGTTTATCTTCTTTGTTCCGGTTGTTTTCCGCCCAGAGTTTTGCCATCGGATTTTCTTCCATGGTTTTCGAGTTGCAGAAGTTCCACAGCAGTGTGGTGACTTTTATTTGCAAATCGTTTTTTCCTGGTTTGACCGCATTCGAAATATCGAACGTTTTTTCGCCCCACCACTTCACACCCAAATTTTTGTCGTTTAAGATCACTTCCGCAGTTTCGGAAATTTTTCCCAGATCGAGCTGCCTTTCGTTACCTTTTGCTTCAAATTGTTTTTGATAAATAATTGTCCCGCCAAAATTTTCAATCCCCTGAATTTTTGAAACATCGCCCAATTCAACAATGGTTTTTTCTACCGCTTCTCCTTCGGGAAATTTAAATTCCGCCTGCCAGTTTCGGCTGATATCCTGTTCTTTACCTGCAGGAACCTGCGGTTCTTTTTTTACCGTTCCTTTTTCTTCGGAGAAAACCAGCAACAGTGATTCCAGCGGTTTTAAATGAATGGCTACATTTTTTCGGTTGTAGGAATAAAGCGCTTTTTCACCCGTTTCGGCATTCCAGTTCCAGGGGGATAAATATTCAGTTTCAAATTCGGCATCAAAAGCAATTGATTTGTCGCGATTCTGGTTGGAAAAGAAGAAAACCGGATTGCCTTCATTTTCAGCCTGATAGATGTATAACCGTTCGTCGGGAACGGAAATTTTAACTCCCGGATGGATTTCGTTTGACGACAATAAGTTGCCTGTCCAATTTGTTAACTCCCTGACGTTTTCCGGCGGTGTATCCACAACTTTCACATTGTTCGGATAATTATCGACCAGCGCCCTGCTTTTTGTTTCCACGACTGAATTGTTTTTGAATTCCATTCCCGGTCCTTTTGCCGGATACGTGCCGATGAAAATAATTTTACCGCCTGTTTTCGCATAATCCAGGAGCGAATCGATGAATTCCGGTTCACAAATCTGCATGTTGCAAATAACAACCGCCTGGTAACTCATCGGTCCGAAATTGATTTTGCCGTTATCATAAACGGCGTTCGAAAATACGCGCGGATTGAGGTAATCAGAACAATAGCCATGATGATTCATCGCCTGCCAAACACTGTGCAGGTACCACGGTTCTGTAAGAATGGGAGTCCGATCGAGACCGGTTTCGCTCCACCGGTCTGCGGTAGGACCAATAATTGCAACCTGGCTCACTGCCTGGGAATGTTGAAAAACCGTGCATAAACGGGCGGCATAGTCCGACCAAAGTCCGAGGTATGGAAACCATGGATTTTTTTCATTAAAATAGGTTCCATATCGAACCCATCCCGGAAAACCGGCCTCCGGCGGAGAATAATTCCAACCGTGCAAAACCAGGTGATTGATTCCTGTAACAATATCAATATCAGTGGCTTGTTTGATGTATTCCAGCGATGCCGAAAACACTCCCGACGTATTTGTCATGGCTTCGCACGAAGCAACTTTTAATCCGCGCAAATGCGCTGCCGACGATGTGTATTTATCCCAGACAGCATACCTGATTTGGTCGAGTTGTGTGGCTGACCAGCCGCCGTTAAACAGCCACTGATCGCCTTCGGGAATATCCGGGATCATATTCCCGTCGAGTAAATCGGTGGGAATCCAGGGAAATCCGTACGCCTGGTAACGACTTTTCACTCCCATTTTGTGGCACCATTCATGGAACGTAATGATAAAATGTTCCGTAAAAAGCTGTGAAAGAGTGAGTAGTAATCGTACCTCACACGCTGTAGAGTATCGGCGAAATCACCTTCGGCTTTTATTTCTGAATTTAAAATCAGCGGAAGAAATTCCCGGACATCATAACCATTTCTCGTTTCGAATTCGATTCTGAAATCGCTTGTCCAGTTGGCGCCGCTCAATTCGATGCTGTCGCAGAACATGGAACGAAGGTAGTCACCAAAGTCATTGCCCAGTGTGTTTTTCAAACCTTCGGAAGTGCGGTTCAGGTATTTTTCAACGGCAGTTTTATTGAAATGATCGAGCACCGGCCCATCGCCGCCCGGCGCGCCATGCATCACGTCCCTGAACTTGTTGCGCCAACTGATGATGTTAATTTCAAACTTACCCGCCGGAACTTCGATTTGGTCGTTGATGTTTTTTGTCACATCGGTAACATCGCTTTGCTTTTTCACCGGAACCGGAATCAGCAGCGCCTGTTTTATCTCTGCGCCTTCATTTAGGTTGGTTTTGTTAAAAAAGTAGTTGCCTGGTCCGGTAATTTGTTCCGTATATAAATCGAATCCCTGGATGGTTTCCTCATCTTTTAAGAACTTTCCTCCAAACGGCCAGCCCGTCCCGATGATCATATCGGAAACCATTCCCAGGTCTTTTCCTTTTTCAAGGGCAGCTTTAAGCACATCCAGCCATTCATTACCCAACCATTCCAATGGTGTTCCTGTTGGATTTTTTATAGCAGGATTAAGTGCTATCGGATTGATTTCCACACCGCCGGCGCCGGCACTTTGCATGATTTCGAGCTCGCGTTCAACTTCTTGCTTTGTTACGCGGTTGCCGTTCCACCACCAGCGGTAAAAAGGCCTCGCGCCCGAAGGTGGGGAAACAAACAAATCATACAAATCATTTACTGATTTTGCAGTTGCGGAACATGAATTTAAAAAAGGAGACGAAACAGTGAAATAAGCTGTGCCAGCTCCGATGGTTTTCAAAAATTGTCGACGGGCAATGTTCGATTTCATAGATTCAGGTTTTGAAATGGAAATGTACAAAAATAAGCTAAAAACGGAGATGTTCTGCATGTAGAAATATATCCCGGTTTGTACAGTGGTTTCAACAGCATGAAATGTTGCTGACCGTTTCGGTTTTCCGGTGTAACGTACATGTTATCAGAGTTTAATGCCTTATTCGCCGGCAACAGCTTTGTGTACGGCATTTTTCAGGCATCAATTTCGATGATTTCCTGTGTTGGGTATTGTCACTTGAAAAATTAAATGAAATGAAAACATACATCGGTTGCAGCGGGTTCCATTATTCTGACTGGAAAAAGAAGTTTTATCCCGAAGATTTGCCAAAGAAAAACTGGCTCGAATTTTATGCTGAACAGTTCAACACCGTGGAAATCAATAACACGTTCTACAAAATGCCTGAGGAAAAAGATTTGAAAAAATGGAAGGAAACCACCCCGGCTTCGTTCCAGTTTACTTTAAAGGCAAACCGCTACTTTACACATCAGAAAAAGCTGAACATCGACGATGATTTTAAAGACCGGTTCAGCTCGTTTATGGATGCAGCCAGCGTAATGGACAAAAAACTGGGTTGCATTCTGTGGCAGCTGCCGCGCAATCAGCACAAAGATGTGTCGAAAATTGAAAGCCTTGGAAAATTATTGAACGACACCAGCCATCATGTAATCGAATTCCGGCATGAATCCTGGTTCGATGAAGAGGTGTACGGGGCGCTTTCGGATTACAAGCTGTCGTTTTGTATTTTGTCGGCGCCCGATAAGCTACCGGAAGAAACACTTGCCACTTCCAAAGTAGCTTATCTGAGGCTGCATGGCAAAAAAGACTGGTACCGCTATAATTATTCGGATAATGAATTGAAAACCTGGCACAAACGGTTAAAAGGTTTAAAGAACGTAACCGAACTGTATGTTTATTTCAACAACGATTATGAGGCGCATGCGGTGGAAAACGCCAAAACATTAAAATCGTATTTCGAATAACCTGTATTTTTAAAGGCGTTCTTTTAAAATGGCGCCAACTTCATTGTAATCGATGTCTTCTTTTTCACCGATTTTGCTTCCGCGCTGCCGAAAGCGCCCGGTAATTTTATCGATAGTGCCGGCCGGAACATTGTAATCGGGCAGGGTAGTGGGCACTCCGAGCGATTCGAAAAATTCAACCGTTTTAGCAATGGCACGGTCAATCCTTTCCTCGTCGCTTCCTGTTTTTATATTCCAAACGCGTTCGCCGTACTGTAGAATCTTATTCTTTTTGTTTTCGCGCTTAATGTGCATCATGCCCGGCATAACAATAGCCAGAGTTCGTGCGTGGTCAATTCCATGGTAGGCAGTGAGTTCATGGCCAATCATGTGGGTTGCCCAGTCTTGCGGAACTCCTGCGCCAATCAATCCATTTAGTGCCATGGTTGCGCTCCACATAAAATTGGCGGCTGCATCGTAATCGCCACGGTTGGCCAAAACTTTTGGCCCTTCCTCAATCAGCGTAACCAAAATACTTTCTGCAAACCGGTCCTGGATGGGGGAATTTACATCGAACGTGAGGTATTGTTCCATCACATGAATAAACGCGTCAACAATACCATTTGCCACCTGCTTTTCAGGAAGTGTAAATACACACTCCGGATCAAGAATGGAAAACTGCGGCATTACCTTCGGCGAACCGAAAGAAAGTTTTTCCTGTGTCGAATTTCGCGATATCACGGCATTGCCGTTCATTTCCGATCCGGTGGCAGGCAAAGTGAGCACACTGCCAATCGGGAGCGCTTCTTTTACTTCCGCGCTTTCGGAAAGGATTTCCCAGGGATCTTCACCAGGGTAACAGACTGCAGCTGCAATGAATTTTGTAGCATCGAGCACCGAACCACCGCCTACCGACAACAGGTAACCGATGTTTTCGTTTTTTATCATTTCAACTGCTTTCATGCAGGTTTCGTAACGCGGATTTGGTTCGATTCCGCCGAATTCAAAAAGAGATGCTCCTTTCAGTGCATTTTTTACTTCATCGTAAACACCCGTGCGTTTAATGCTGCCACCGCCGTATGTCATTAATATTTTCGCATTTGCAGGCACTTCTCCTGCCACTTTCGGAATAGTACCTTTTCCGAAAATAATTTTAACCGGGTTCTTGTATTCAAAATTGTACATCAGGTTTTAATTTTATAGATTTAAAAACAGTATTATATTACAAGCTGAATCATGTTTTGTTTTGCTTGCAAAAATATTTCAAAATGAGGTTAAAATCAAAACGCTCGAAATCAAAATCCAACTTTAGAACCAGTATTCCGGAATATAATGACGAAGAAATATTAAATATTCTCCGGAAAAGGAAATATTATCAGCCTGAGGCTGCTGAAATGGCAAAGCAGGAAGCGATAAAAAGAGGGCTGATTAACCATGAACAGGATTTACCGGACGGGGAATTTCATGTGCCGCCTTTAAAATTCCGGCTTTTCCCCGAAATTGAGGATGAGAGAAACCGGAACAAAATCCGAAAAAGCATTGCCCGCGGATTACTCATTGCCGCCATTTTACCTGTGGTATGGGGATTTCTGCAGTTTAATCAGGGAAAAACAATTGAAGGTTCACTGTTGGTTTTTGGCGGGTTGCTTTGGATTTTATTTTCATCGTACCTCGTTAAAAATGCCGATAAAACCGTTATTTCTGTTTTATTAGTACTTGCCGGAATATCGTTTTTATACCTCGCAAAATTACTGTTAGCGCGGAAAACATTCATTATCATGGATGGTTTTATCGCAATTGTTTTGTTCGGATTCGTCGTTTATGGTCTGCTTTATATCCGAAAGCTGAAATAAACCATTGTTTTTTAATGTCGTTTAGTCAACGCTGTCAAGTCTAAAGATGTTGACAGATTACCAGCAGCAAAGACTTGTCAGCGTTCGCAGAACCTGACAACGTCAACCAGATATGAAGAATATAACCCACTAATGAAAAGACATTACATTATTTTTTTGAAAATAAAGTAACTTAATTACCGGCAGTTCGTCTAAAAATTACCGGCGTTCATCGATTTAATTGCAAAATTCAATGGGCGCCGGATAATTTTGTACAGGAAAAAATTCTAAACCATGAAAAGTATTTCTTTTATTGCAATTGCAATTTTGCTACTGGTTTCGTTTCAATCGTTTTCACAAGACGACGACGATTGGGCAACGAAAACTTACCGTCCCGGCGAATTTACAGGAATTAAACTTGAAGGCGGTTTTCGTGTTTTCCTCATTCAGGGGAACGAGAATACAATAACTGTAAAAGCTACCGATAGCGAAGTATTCGACCAGATTGAGGTTAAAACCGGTAACGACGAATTAAAGCTGGAGGTGGACCGGAAAACTTTCAATTTCAATCGGGTAAACCTGTACATTACTTTTAAAACTCTGGAAAGCATTAAAATAGAAGGTGGGGTGAAATTGTCCACGCGGGGTTATCTCAATTTGAATGACTTATCGGTTGCCGTAGAAGGAGGCGCGAAAATAGAGCTCGATGTCAAAGCCGAAAACGTTCAGATTTCCGGTGAAGGCGGGGTTTTATTCGAATTAAAGGGAGTGGCGGAAAGTCTCGATGTAAAGGTTTCCGGCGCCGGCCACGTAAACGCCGATGAGCTAAAAACGAAAGATGTAACATTTAGGGTGGAAGGCGTTGGCACCGGTTCGGTTTATGCCACCAAAACGCTGAATGCCTCTATACAGGGAGTAGGCAAAGTCAGGTATCGCGGGAACCCCGAAGTAACAAAATATATTGATGGCGTAGGTTCGGTCACGGGAAATTAACAAAAGACGCTTCGCCGGCTGTACTTGTGCCGGCATTTTCTATATGGTTTGGTTTAGTTATAAAAAAGGCTGTCGGGAAACCGGCAGCCTTTTGAAGGTTTTATGTTCTTATTTTATCCCAGATCAGGAAAAGACACGTTAGTTGAATAGTTTTACAATAAGGTTCTTGAAGGTTTGCATATACGAAAGAAGGTTTTTTTCCAGTTGAAGAAAACTACATTTACTTCACAAAGCTTGACGTTCATGAAATTAAAACCTTATTTATATCTTTAAACCTTAGTAGAAAATTACAGTAATTAAATTATTAACCTTATTATCTTATTCCAATGAAAATGGACACAATAATCTTAATTACACACAATTCATTTTAACAACTTTTAGCCGGCAAAACATAAAACATGCATTAAAATAACGTAATAAGTAAGACTGTGGTTTGTTATAATTTTTCTACTAAGGTAGTGAGGAAAAATAAGGTTCTTGAAGTTTTGCATACACGAAAGATGGTCCTTTTCCAATTGAATAAAACTACATTTACTTCAAAAAGCTTGGCGTTCATGAAATTAAAACCTTATTTATATCTTTAAACCTTAGTAGAAAATTACAGCGATTAAATTATTAACCTTATTACCTTATTCCAATGAAAATGAACACAATAATCTTAATTACACACAATTCATTTTAACAACTTTTGGCCGGCAAAACTTAAAACATGCATTAAAATAAGGTAATAAGCAAGACTGTGGTTTGTTATAATTTTTCTACTAAGGTAGTGAGGAAAAATAAGGTTCTTGAAGGTTTGCATATACGAAAGATGGTCCTTTTCCAATTGAATAAAACTACATTTACTTCAAAAAGCTTGACGTTCATGAAATTAAAACCTTATTTATATCTTTAAACCTTAGTAGAAAATTACAGCGATTAAATTATTAACCTTATTACCTTATTCCAATGAAAATCGAATACGATAATCTTTACATCCATTTTGTCTTAACAACTTTTGGCCGGCAAAAAATAATTCCTGAAAAAAACCGGGAGAGGATTGAAAAATATATAACTGGTATTGTAAACCGAAATAATTCAAAACTCTATGCAATTTATGCAAATCCGGATCATGTTCATTTTCTTGTCTCACGCTGTTCTACTCTGTCTGAAGAAGAATTGGCAACCATAATCGCAGATAGTTCTGAACGGTTTATAAATAAAAACAGACTTGCGCTGTATCCATTTAGTTGGCAACAATCAGCATCTGCATTTTCCGTTTCAAAATCTGACATTGACAGAGTATGCAAATACATTCTTAACCAACCTGAGCATCATAAAAAAAATAGCTTTCAGGATGAGTACGAAAGTTTTTTAAAATACTACCAACAGACGTTAAAAAATAAGGAAATAAGACAGAAATGATGATATGATTTGCGGTCTGCCAAAACGAAGATGGAAAAATTACGATTGATAAAGTCATATCAATGAATTAATTAAATCATATTATGGCAAAAATAAAAAAAGGCTGCCGGGAAACCGACAGCCTTTTGAAGGTTAAGCCTTTTATCTGTTTATTTCAACAGTTTATCTTTGTTGACGCCATCGAAAATAACTTCGCGTTTATTGGCATCGAATTTTGAAAATCCCCTGTCGAAGTATGTGTGCGGAATTTCTATCCTTGCTTTTTTAACCGCAGCCACTTCGGTGCCTGTCATATCTTCAATCGCGGCTTTTAACAATGGTTCCTGTATATCGCCCAGCGGAATTCCGGCAAATAAATCATCTTCCACAGGAATATCAGGTTCGAAACCATCCTTAAAATCAGTTACTCCCTGCGAATTGGCATAACGAATTACAATGGGCTGCAATCCCCAGTTATCGAAATCTTTGTAATAACTCGCGTTGTTGTAAAAATCTTCCGGTTTCAACGTAATGGATGCCGTGTATTTTCCGTAGGTGGTTTCCCCAACGGTGGTTACATTCATGTATGGTTTCAAGCCGGTAATTGTTAATTCCGAAGCCGAAGCGGTGCCTGTTCCCGTTAAAATATACACGTGGTCGAGCCCCATTTTCACCGGTACATTGCTCAGGAACCCAACTTCCAGCTGGCTGTTGTCATTTTGTTCTTCCCAGTATTTCTGATATTTGTCGTTCCATTGAAAAGTTACCAGTGTGCTGTTGTTGTTAACAACCGGTAACGGTGCAATTGAACTGCATAAATATTGTGCTGCTGTTGTATAACCGCCTGGGTTATAACGCAAATCAACAACCACATCCGTTACCTGGTTATCGATAAAACTCTGGAAAACTGTATCGAGGCTGGTGTTGTAGTTCGAAATGTACTGTGCATAAAGCAGGTATCCGACTTTGTGCCCGCCATGTTCAATAATTTTTGTTTCCACAACCGGGTTCAGGTTCAACTCTTTCGATGTCATGGCCACCGATTGTCCGGGAGAAATACCATTGTCGCCGAGAACTCCGAGCGTAACATTGATGGTTTCACCGTTGAGCAACTCCATGTATGTATCGTCGGTGATATCCGCATTATCGAGTTCCATGAGGATATCGCCGCGTTTCAATCCTGCTTCGGCAGCGGGAGTATTCGGATAAACAAATTCAACGATACCAAAAATATCTCCGGTATTTGAAAAACGTCCGAAAGTAAGCGAATAACCAAAAGAGGTTTCTTTCCCTTCGAGGCTGTTTTCAAAAGCGCTGATATCGTCTGTAATATACGACCACTTGTCGTCCGTGTAAAGCAGTTTATCAAAATATTCTTTCGAATCGAATTCATACCGAATGTCGATGTCCGGCATTTTATCGTACCACAGGTATACATCCGTCATGGCATCTTCAATAAATTGATTGACTTTTTGAGTCAGCTCCGGCGCTTCCTCCGGAATGGTATCCGTATCTGTTCCCGGATCGGGTTCAGGTACGGATTCGTCTTTACAACCTGAAATTATTCCCGCCAGCAACAGCAGCAGGAAAAATATTTTACCCATTTGTTTCATATTCATCGTTTTTAATTATTATGTGTTTTAAAGCGTTACAAAACTATTAAAATAAAAACTATTTTTTAACCTCATTGTTTTCTTTCGGATATTCAATTCTGATGTGATATATGTTCACCAGCTTATTTAAGAGGGTTTCCTTAATTATCTTTATATCGTTAAATGTCAGGTCCGACTGGTCGAGTTGTTTATCTTTTATTTTTTGATCGACCATGTTGTTTATTAATTCCCTGAAATTTTCGTACGTCTTCTCTCTCAGGCTGCGCGAGGCGGCTTCAATGCCATCCACTATCATAACAACGGCAGCTTCCTTCGATATTGGCAGCGGCCCCGGATAAATAAATGCCGATTCGTCCGTCTTGTCACTTGGATTTTCCTGCTGGTGTTTCAGGAAAAAATAACTGGCTTTTGTAGTGCCGTGGTGGGTGGCAATAAACTCGACGATTGCCTCGGGCAATTTATGTTTTTTTGCCATTTTTACACCATTTTTAACATGTTCAATGATGATTTCAGCGCTTTTCTGATAGTCGATTCTATCGTGCGGATTGATTCCCGCTGCCTGGTTTTCGATGAAAAAACCGGGAGTGGCAATTTTGCCAATATCGTGGTACAAAGCTCCGGCGCGCACCAAAAATGGGTTTCCGCCGATTTTTAAAATGATTTCTTCAGCGATATTGGCAATTTGCATCGAATGCTGAAAGGTACCGGGCGCTTCTTCCGCCAGCTTTCTTAACAGCGGCTGATTGGTGTCGGAAAGTTCGATAAGCGTAACATCGGAAACAAACCCGAAAATCTTTTCAAAAACATAAACCAGCGGATACACCAGCATAATTAAGATGCTGCTTAAGGCAAACCATTTCAGCATTTTATAATTGAACTGCAGAATGGTGCCTTCGTAAATCAATTCCAGTGTGGAATACACCAGCGAATAGGTCAGGAAAACCAGCAACGCAGCCATAATAATATGGCCCCGGCGGTGCATTTTATTCAAACTGAAAACCGCCACAACACCGGCAGCAACTTGCATCAGTACAAATTCGAAATTATTTGGTGCATAAAACCCGGTTAATAAAGCGGCAATTACCAGTGTAAAAATTGCAGTCCGCGAATCGAAAAAAGTACGCGCAATGATGGGCAGAATAGCAAACGGCGCCAGGTAAATGTGCAGGTTCGGATAGGTGTTGATAAAATTGGTCAGCAGAACCATAATCACCAGCAAAAACAATAGAAACGAAAGTTTGCTGAATTGATCGATTATATCACGCCGGTATATGTAAAGAAATGTGAAGACCAGCGTCATCAGCAAAAGTATAAGCACAGCTTTCCCAACGGAAACCATGTAGCGGTTGATTCCTTTGCCGCGTTCTTTTTCAAAGCTTTCTTTCAACGATTCCAGGATTTGAAACTTCTGGCTGTCCACAATTTCGCCTTCCAGGATAATTCGTTCGCCCATGCGCATCATACCCTGTGTTACAGATATATTTTTGGTCACTTCTTCGTTCGCTTTCTGCGTGGTTTCTTCATCGTATTCAAGGTTTGCCCTGATGTAGTTTTCCAGTTGAATTCCCGGAAGCAGTTGCTGCGAATCAGGGAGTTGTTGATGCAACTGCTGAATTTTGCCGGTCAGCATGTTGTACGCAGATTTTTCGGAATATACTTTTCCGATGTCAATTTTGGTGACCGTCGTCCCTGCTCGTTTCCGAATTTCACTTTTTCCATCCAACACCTCGTAAGTATTGGGCGCCCGCTGCAGGACACCGTTCTGGTAAATCCTCCGTAATGTAATTCGCAAAGTATCAAAAGCCTGCTTTTTTAATGCGTTCGATGAGTCGCGTGAAAACTTCAAATCTGAAGCCAGTTCGCGGATTTCACTGGTATACATCGAGGTGTCGAATGTGAAATAGGGAATTACTGTTTTTAATTGTTCTTCTTTTTCTTTTTCAATTTCGGCCGGGGTTTTTAAAATGGCAAAATCGAATGGAGCCACCAGGTTTTCGTGCCGCCACGGAAACCCTTTCTGATATTCGTATTTAAACTTTGGTTCGCCCGGAAGTATCAGGTACAACAATGCCGATGTTACCAGGAACATGACGATCCAATAAATGATCCGGGTATAACCTTTGAAACTGTTTTTTTTGTCCATATTTCGTTTTTTCAAAACTGTATTTTCAGTTTTCCTCTTTGTTTTTCCGGAATTACCGTTGAAAATAAAAAGTTAAAATCGCTTTTTCAGCAAAGTACAAACATCGTTTTTTTTCATAGATTTGTGACTATTCAAGCAAAACAAAAGCAGGTTTTGTTTACAAATTAAAATTAAGAAATTATTTTAATGAATTACGGAATTTCCAGTTTGAGTATCATCCCGGTCAGAAAAGAACCTTCCGAGAAAAGCGAAATGGTAACGCAGGTTCTTTTTGGAGAACATTTCGAAATCAGGGAACAGATGGTGGGGTGGAGCAGGGTTATGCTGGCTTACGATGGATACGAAGGTTGGATCGACAGCAAAATGATAACTCCTTTATCTGAACGATCGGTTAAAAAACTGGACAAGAGCAAAAACGCCATTTCCGCCGACATTATCAGCCTTGTAGCAATGAATGAAGAACAAAACCTGATGCTTGTGGCCGGAAGTACATTACCGGTTTGGCGACCTTATCTAAAGGAATTTACAGTAAACGGGGGAACCTATAAATCTTCGGGTGAAATTTTTTACGGGCACCGGAAAAACCCGAGACAAACTGCCATACGCCAGGCGCTGAAATATTTTAATGCCCCGTATTTGTGGGGCGGGCGCACTCCATTTGGAATCGATTGCAGCGGGTTTACCCAGATTATTTACAAAATGATAGGGGTTCAACTTCCGCGCGACGCTGCCCAGCAGGTAAAACTTGGTGTGGCAATGAGTTTTGTAGACGAAGCGGAGCCGGGCGATTTGGCTTTTTTTGACGATGAAGAAGGAAACATCGTGCACGTGGGGATTCTGTGGAAACGCAATAAAATTATCCATGCCTCCGGAAAAGTTAGAATCGATAACGTTGATCAATTCGGAATTTTTAACGTAGATTTGAAAAGATATACTCATCAAATGCGTGTAATGAAGAAAATAATCGGCGTAAATGGAAAGGGTTGAACTACTGATATATGTCGTTATATTCTTTTCTGTTGTGTTCCTGGTTATGAAATACTGGAAAATTGGAAAGAAAGATTAACCGGAACATGCAGCATGATCATTATATTTCTTGTTTTACACCTTGTATAAAACCATAAAAAATGTACACTTACAAATATCCACGTCCGGCGCTTACGGTCGATGCACTTGTTTTTTCAAAATCCGCGGAAGTAATTTTTGTGTTGTTAATTCAACGCGGGCAGGAACCATTCAAAGGTAAATGGGCGCTTCCGGGAGGTTTTGTGGAAATGGATGAGCTGCTGAAAGATGCCTGTATCCGCGAGCTTCAGGAAGAAACCGGACTTGAAGTTCAGGAAATGAGCCAGTTCAGGACTTATGATGCCATTCATCGCGACCCGCGCCACCGGACTATTTCCGTTATTCATTATGCCGAAATTGAAAGGCAGCAGGAAGTGAAAGGCAGCGACGATGCGGCAAATGCTAAATGGTTCGATGTAAACAATCTGCCGGAGATGGGTTTCGACCACCGGCAAATTATTGAAGATTTCTTTGAATTTTATCATTCCCGAAACGACGATTCCAGAATTAAATAGCTGTTCGGCCCCTCGTTGAATAATAAATCGAGTATGCTCAGGTCAGGAACAAATTTGGAGCGTTCTGAAAATACCTGCGTGTATTCAACCGGTTGAAAAGCTTCGTCGCTTTCCGCTTTTTTAGGTGTTATTTTTTCCCTTAGATTAATGGTATTCTCCGGCACGTTTTCGAAACCAGTGGTTAGCATTGTTTGTTTTTCAATTTCCAGCGCGGCACAGATAACTTCGTGCGCTTTCATATTTAAATCGAAAAGATATTTCCGTTTTTTTGTGAATAAATCGTGGATTTCATACCGATAGAATTCGAAAAACGGCGACGAATTGTAGGCAGAAAATAACGATCGCCAGTGAATTCGCTGCCAGTCTTCATCGTACGAGATCTGAATGTCTTTTATGTGGATTTTTTTGCGTCCGCGGCCTTTTACCACCGGAACAACCAGCGCGAGCGGTCCGTTTGCCGCTAAAATTATACAGCGGTTCCGGTAGGTTTGTTTTATAAAATGTTCGAATTGCTCAATATAAACCGGCTCGTGTTTCAGGAAACGGGCGTAAAAATGAACAGGCGCAAAATAGGCAGTGCTTAGCAGAACGGGAATTTCAGGCACAGTGATTATTCTTTGAAAAATGACTGATCGTTTTCATTATCTTCATCGTCCAGTTCAATTCCTTCCGGATTTTCTTCCTCTGGCGTGGGTTTAAATGTTCCCTGTTTGGCTTCCAGTTCGCGATTTAATCGTTTCGCGCGCCGGTTTTCTTTTCTGAGTTTCCAAACCTGCGGGTACAGGTAAATAGCCCCCAGCAGGTAACCAATAACCACACAACAAATTAGAACCAACACCAGCGGAGCATTTGTAATTTCCCAAAAGAAAACGTTGATGGTTATTTCAATGGAATTTTGCAACGTGAAAATAACAAGCAGAATGGCTAAAACGAGAATGATTATAATTACGACTGGCATAGCTTTATTTTTTATTCGAATATAAAAAAAGGATATCGTTTTTCTGATATCCTTTTCGTAATTATTTTATTTTTTCAAGACGTTGGCAGGTACTATGCACGTGTTGACAAATTTCAGGCCCTGACAGCATAAATTTGCCAATTTTAATGAATAGAGCTGAACATCCGGCCGAATCGAATGTTTGCGGGAAACGTTTTATCTTTATCGAGCGACAGCCAGATGAACTTGGCTTCCCCAACAACATGGTCTTCGGGAACAAATCCCCAGTAGCGCGAATCGGCCGAATTATGCCGGTTATCGCCCATCATCCAGAAATAATTCATTTTAAACGTGTAACTGTCCGCTTTTTCGCCGTTAATGTAAATTTCGCTGTTGTTCACTTCCAGGTCGTTGTCTTCATAAACATCAATAACCCGTCGGTACAGCGGCAGGTTTTCGAGAGTTAACTGCACTGTTTCACCTTTCGCCGGAATATGAATGGGGCCGAAATTGTCTACATTCCACTGGTAATCTTCATCGGAAGGGAAAATGGCAGGATCCCATTTTCCGGGCTCCTGAATAATTCGTTCCACTGCAATTACATTGGTAAATGTTTTTAACTTTTCAGCATTTTCTATCGTCAACGGGAAAACATACTGTTCGCTTGAAAAGATATTTCGGTCGGCCTCGGCGATATGCAGCCGTTCCAGCGCTTTAGGATTGATGGGGGTGCCGTTGGTTTTTACCACATATTCGTGCTGCGAAGTTTTAATTTCCTCGTGCGGTTTTCCGTTAATATACAACTGCGCCCGTTCCATTCGAATATCGTCTCCCGCAATGCCAATGCATCGCTTAATGTAGTTTTCGCGTTTATCAACCGGGCGGGCAATGATGTCGCCAAAATCACGTTTATCGGTCCAAACCGTTTCCCTCCCGTAATTACGAATGAGTTGATAATAACTCTGGCTTTGCGCGTTTAGCGCCACTGTATCTCCTTCCGGAAAATGAAAAACCACCACATCGTCGTTTTCCACGTGGCCGAAACCTTTCATGCGATGATACGGACGTTTAATCCATTCCACATACGATTTTGTATCTCTGGTTAACGGAAGCGTATTATGTACAAACGGAAAAGAAAGCGGTGTATTTGGGGTTTTTGGTCCGTATGCCGTTTTGCTGACAAAAAGATAGTCGCCAACCAGCAACGTTTTTTCCATGGAAGATGTGGGAATGGTATACGCTTCAATAAAAAATATCCGGATAAACGACGCGGCGATAACGGCAAAAATAATAGCGTCGATCCATTCCACAACTTTGGTTTGCTTGCCTTCCGGCGGGTTTTTCTTTTTCCAGAAAGCCCAGTGAACTTTTTCAGTAATGTAAATGTCGAAAATAACAATCAGTCCCAAAAACCACCAGTAGTTGCCCAGCCAGATAACCCAAAGACTAAAAAGAACAGCGACGGTTAAAAATTTAAACCATTTGTTCATTAAAATTTCTCTCATTTTATTTTAGTGTTTTTATAAATTCAGTAAATCGTTCATGGAAAGTATCCCTTTATTTTCGAGGCAGTATTCCGCGGCTAAAACTGCACCAAGGGCAAATCCTTTCCGGCTTTTCGCACTGTGGGTAATTTCAATGTAATCTGCATCCGAATCGTATTTTACGGAATGAATTCCAGGTACTTCGTCCCGGCGTTCCGACCGGATATTCAATTCATTGCCGCCGGGTTCCCTGTTGTTTACCCAGTCAGTTTTTCCCGGAAGAATCCGGATGATATCCCCGGCCAGACTAATGGCTGTTCCGCTGGGCGAATCCAGTTTTTGCGTATGATGTACCTCGGTCATCTCAACGTTATATTCCTGATGTTCGGCCATTAACGAAGCCAACTTGCGGTTAAGCGCAAAAAAAAGGTTGACGCCGATGGAAAAGTTGCTGCCGTAGAAAAACGTGCCATCGGTTTCTTTGCATTTTTGGTATACTTCCTCTTTTTTACCGAGCCAGCCTGTGGTGCCGCTCACCACGGGAATTCCCGCTTCAAAACAGATGTTGTAATTATTCACTGCCGATGAAGGGACTGTGAATTCAATGGCAACATCGCATCTTCGAAGGTTTTCAACCGTTAACTCTTCCTGGTTGTCAACATCTATTTTTAAAGCGACTTCATGTCCGCGGGAGTGTGCGATTTTTTCGATTTCTTTTCCCATTTTCCCATAACCTATCATTGCAATCTTCATAACAATATTTTTACGCCGGATTTAAACAAGCCACAAAGATAAAATATTACTCAAAAGAATACCGAACAGTTTAAAAGTTAAAATTATTTCGACCAACAGTTGGTTGAAAACGTTAAACAGACCTGTATTTTGTATATTATGACGAACATCTTTCCGCATCTCTGTCATTCAGGAAAAATCTCTATTTTTGGATGTATTGAAACCAATTGAAAACATAAGGCTCATAGCAACCGATCTTGACGGTACTTTTCTGAAAAATGACCGATCGGTTAGCGAAAAAAACATTGCCGCGTTGCACCGCCTCGGCAAAAAAAACATTATACGGGTGGTGGCCACCGGCAGAAACCTCCGGAAAGTAGGCGAGGTTATCGATGAGAACGTTCCGTTCGATTACATCGTGTATTCATCGGGGGCAGGGGTTTTCGACTGGCAAAGCCGGAAACAGGTTAGCAACCGGAATATCCTTCCGCAAACTGCCGATTTGTTAACCGGTTATTTTTTAAAAAGGGACATCAGTTTTTATGCTTTTTGTCCGGCGCCGGAAAATCATAACCTGTGGTTCCACAAAGGCAAAAAAAATTGTGAGGAATTTAACCGCTACCTGACTTTTCACAATTCATACATTCTTCCGTTTCCGAAGAACGGAAAAACAGAAAACGGCCTTTGCCAGTTTCTGCTCATCATACCTGAAGAGGAAGATACATTTCTTGAGCTGAAAAGCGAAATCGAGTCTCAATGCACTGATATCCGTGTGATCCGTTCGTCTTCTCCGGTAACCAACGGATACATTTGGGTGGAAGTTTTTCACGAATCGGTTTCAAAAGGGCACGGTGTAAAACAAATTTGCGATTTGCACAACATCCATCCCCGGAATACACTGGGTTTGGGAAACGATTACAACGACCTGGACTTGCTTGATTTTACCGGTCACTCGTTTTTAACCGGGAATGCACCCGAAGGAATCAAGCAAATGTTTCCGCTCGTTCCGTCAAATGAAGACGATGCCTTTGCACATGTTGCTCAACCTCTCATCGAATAAATTGTTGTAATGAGATGAAATACAGCGATGGTTTATTTTCAAGGATATTTCGCCCAAAAAACATGGACAAAAAATAAATTAACATAAAGAATATTTAAATGATACGAATTTTTATAACTACGATTTTTCTGCTGGCAACATTCATTTTGCCGGCTCAGCAACCCTTCGATCTAAGCGATACAATTCCTGTAGATACGAAAGTCTCGAAAGGAGTTTTGGATAACGGTCTGACGTATTATGTCCGTTCGAACGACGAACCGGAAAATCGCGCTGAACTTATGCTGGTAGTGAAAGCCGGTTCGGTGAATGAAGACGAAGACCAGCAGGGATTGGCGCATTTTGCCGAACACATGTCGTTTAATGGTACGAAGAATTTTCCGAAGAATGAACTCATCAATTATTTTGAATCCATCGGTATGGAATTCGGGCCGGAGATTAATGCTTACACGTCTTTCGACGAAACGGTGTACATGCTCAAAGTGCCGCTCGATACCGCTGAATACATGGAAAAAGGACTGCAGGTGCTGTTCGATTGGGCCAGTCAGGTAGATGATTCTGAAGAAGAATTTGAAAAAGAGCGCGGGGTGGTGTACGAAGAATACCGTGGTGATTTAGGCGCCGACGAACGGATGAGACGAAAAACCCTGCCGGTTTTGCTGCACAATTCGAAATACGCAAATCGATTGCCAATCGGTAAACCTGATATCATTCAGAACGCGCCGGTGGAAGCTTTGCAGCGTTTTCGCAACGACTGGTACCGCCCGGGATTGGAGGCTATTATCGTTGTGGGTGATTTCGACCAGGAAAAAATGGTGGAACGTGTAAAAGAGAAATTTTCGCAAATTCCGGCCCGTGAAAACCCGAGGGAAAAGAAAATTTTTGACATCCCCGGACATGACTCAACTTTAATAAGTATTGCAACGGATAAAGAAGCACAATATCCGATGGCAGCAGTTTACTACAAACATCCGCTGGAAAAAGAAAAAACACTGGCCGATTATCGCAAATCAATTATGGAAAACCTTTATAACGGAATGATTAATAACCGGCTGGCAGAACTTACCCAACAGGCCAACCCGCCGTTTATTATGGGCCAGTCATCTATTTCCGGCCTGGTGGGGCCAACCACGGCGTATACATCAGTGGCAATCACCCAAAACGGAAAGATTGAAGAAGGGTTAAAAGCAGTGTTGCTTGAAAATAAGCGGGTAAGCGAGTATGGATTTACCCCGACCGAACTGGCGCGACAAAAAACAGCGATGTTAAATTCGATGGAAAAAGCATACAACGAACGGGAAAACCGGAAATCGATTTCGTATGCCAATGAATACAAGCGTAATTTTTTAATGACTGAGGAACCAATTCCCGGCATCGAAAGGGAATATGAATATTTTAAACAGTTTATGCCAACCATCACTGTGAAGGAAGTAAACCAACTGGCCGATAAATGGATAACCGATAAAAACAGGGTGGTAGTAATTACAGCGCCGGAAATCGAAGGTGTGGAAGTCCCTGCCAAACAAGATATCGTTGAACTGCTCAATAAGGTGGATACAGCAACTGTGGAGCCATATGAAGACACTGTTTCTGATGTTCCGCTGGTACAGAACGAGCCAAAGGGAAGTAATGTTGTAAAAGAAACAAAGCTGGAAAAAGTAGATGCCACAGAATGGAAGCTTGCAAACGGAGCGACAGTGGTTCTAAAACCAACTGATTTTAAAGAAGATGAAATACTTTTCACCGCGTGGAGCCCGGGCGGAAATTCGTTGTACGATTTGAAAGATGATATTTCAGCCAATCTGACTTCAACCATCATGTCGATGAGCGGAATAGCAGATTTCGATAACATTACACTGGATAAAATGCTATCCGATAAAGTGTTCAGCGTTTCGCCGTACATCAGCGAACTGCGCGAAGGTTTCAGCGGGAGTTCTTCGGTGAGCGATGTTACAACACTGCTGCAAATGGTTTACCTCTATTTTACCAATCCACGGTTCGACCAAACCAGTTTTCAGTCGTACATGAACCGGATGTCGGCCGTGCTTGAAAATAAATCGGCCTCGCCTGAGGCGGCATTCCGCGATACGCTGACTTACGTTTTAGCCAATTATAACAAACGTGCGCGGCCAATGACGCAGGAATTGCTGAAAGAAGCCGATTTCCAGCGCATAGAAGAAATTGGTAAAGAACGTTTTCAGAATGCTTCCGATTTTTATTTCTTTTTCGTTGGAAATATTAACGTTGATGAATTTAAACCGCTGGTTGAAAAGTACATCGGTGGAATTCCATCGAACGGGGATCAGGAGCACTGGAGGGATTTGAACATTGAAGAGCCGGATGGAGTGGTGGAAAAGACCGTGGAAAAAGGCGAAGATCCAAAAAGTATTCAGTACATCGTTTTTCATGGCGATTTCAATTATTCGGCTGAAAATAAGCTGCTGCTCGACGCCATCGGAAAAATCCTGACCACACGGCTCCTGGAAGTAATTCGCGAAGATAAAAGCAGCGTTTATTCCATCGGCGCCAGCCCGTCGTCATCAAAATATCCCGAGGAAGAATATACCATCTCCATTTATTACGGAACCGACCCGCAAAAGCTTTCGGAGCTGAAACAGGCAGTATTTGAGGAAATTAAAGATTTTTCAGAAAACGGTCCGAGTGAAGAGGAACTGAACAAGGCAAAGGAAAAAATGCTGCGCGAACGGGAAACTGCGTTGCGGGAAAATGGGTTTTGGCTCAGCTTGTTGAGTAATACTTATTATTTGAAGGACGGCGATTTTTCGCAGTTTGGAACTTACGATAAACTGGTAAATAATTTAACGGCTGATGCTGTGAAAAATGCATTTCAAAAATATTTCGATTTCCATAATTATGTAAGCGTGGCATTAAAACCCGCTGGTTAGTTTTGACTGAATTTGAAATGAAAGCCGGTGCTACTTTTCAGTGGGGCCGGTTTTTTTGTGCTTCAAATAATGTAATTTTGGCCTTTCAAAACAGAACGATGAAAATATATTCGCCGCTTTTTATTTTATTACGCGTTGTTATTTATTCCCTTTTGATGTTTGGCGTTGCGCAGGGTATAATGTTCGACGCCGTTCACCCGATGGAAGACGGGTATTTCGGTGAAATTACCGTCACGGAAATCGGGCAGGAAGTTCTGCTTTTTATCCTGTTTGTTTTTTACCTGGTTTTTGGTCTGAAAAACAAGCCGGTCCGTCCGGTGGCCAATCTCCTTTCGTTGTTTTTCCTGATGTCGTTTTTACGGGAATTCAATTTTCTGTTTAATTGGGTGTACCCGGTTTTACTCGTGTTTTTCATTGCGGTCTGGCTGTTCATTCGCGACTTCAAAAAAATAAAGGATGCCACTCTGCTTTTATTCAGCCAACCTGCTTCCGGATGGTTTTTTGCCGGGTTTTTAACTACTTATATTTTCAGCCGGTTAATGGGGCGCTCCAAATTCTGGAGAATTTTATATGCCGACGAGACCTATCGTTTCGCAAAAGCAGCAACCGAAGAAGCAATTGAGTTGGCCGGCGATGTGTTTTTGCTAATTGCAGCGATTGAATTTGCGCTCTTCTTTTATGCGGAAAAGAAAAATGACAGATCATGAAGGTATGCGGTTTTACATTCATTAAAAATGCCGAAAAGTTTGATTTTCCAATTGTTGAGGCGATTACCTCTGTTTTGCCGGTTTGCGATCGTTTTGTTGTGGCAGTTGGAGAATCGGAAGACAATACCCGAAAAATCATTGAAAAAATTGCTCCGGAAAAAATAACCATTATCGACACGGTTTGGGACGAAAGCATGAAAACAGGCGGAGCTGTGTATGCTGTCGAAACCGACAAAGCGTTCGATGCCGTTCCGCCGGAATACGATTGGTGTTTCTATATTCAGGGCGACGAAGCAGTGCACGAAAAATACCTGCCGGAAATTCAGAAATCGATGGAGGAAAACCTTGAAAACCCGGCAGTGGAAGGACTGCTTTTCAAATACCGGCATTTTTATGGAACTTACGATTACGTAGCGGTTTCCCGGAAATGGTACCGCAATGAAATCCGGATCATCCGTAACGACAAAAACATCCGCTCATACCGCGATGCGCAGGGTTTCCGAAAAAATGGCCGAAAATTGCGTGTGGTTCCGGCGAAAGCGGAAATTTACCATTACGGCTGGGTGCGCCCGCCAAAATTTATGCAGGAAAAGGTGGATGCGGTAAAACAATTTTACGACGGCATTTCATCGGATGAAGCGCAGAAAAAAGCGGTAAAACAGGAATTCGATTACAATAATAATTACGATGCGCTGGCACGTTTCGAAGGAACTCACCCGAAAGTGATGGGCCAAAGAATTCAACGGTTAAACTGGCACGTGAAAGTGGATACAGGAAAAATCCGCATGAAGCCGAAATACCGGATTTTGCATTTTATTGAAAAAGTATTCGGGATTCGCCTGTTTGAATACAGGAATTATAAAATACTGAAAATGTAATTTTGAGTCCACTCCGAAAAGTCAAAAACCCCTAAATCCCCTCAAAGGGGACTTTGAAGAGTTCGTTGATTTTCAGCAAGTTCCCCTTTAGGGGTCAGGGGTAAAGAAGTTGAAAATCAATGAACTCAGACTTTTCGGAGCAGACTCAATTTTTAATTCTTAAATTGGTCGGGGATGTTTAACAACTATTTAGATTCTAAAACAAAATGAAAAAATACCGGTTTACAGCAGAAATTACCTGGGATAAGGAATTAAATCTATACGTGGGAAATGTTCCTGAATTGCCCGGTGCTCATTCTCAGGCGCAATCGCTCGATGAACTTAACGTTCGTTTACGGGAAGTCATTCAACTTTGTTTAGAGGAAATACCGGAAGATGAATTAGATGATTTACCGGAATTGATTGAATGAACTTTTTATTTTTTCGTGTTGAAAGACTTATTGAAACATCTTTCTTGCCTTTTCCAACATATCCGGTTTTCCTACATCCATCCACATTTCCGATTCATCGACATAACCTTTTATCAAATGTTCTTCCGCCAGTTTCAGGTAAAAATCAATGATTGAAAATCTTTCTTCACCAGGCATATAATCAAAAATCTCAGGCTGAAAAACATGGATTCCGCTAAACGCGAATTCATCGGCCAGTTCCATATTGGCAGGCCTCGAAATTTTGATTTCGCCGGTTTTTTTATTGATCCAGCCCAATAATCGCTGCTGATCGTCAAATTTCAGGTAACGGCTGGTTTCGCGGTTGCGGACCACCAATGTAGCCAGCGCCCCTGAATTTTTGTGTTCTGTTATCAAATCAGCGATTTTTATATCGCTTAAAACATCCACATTGTAAACCAGCACCGGCTCGTTTCCGCGCAAAAACGGGGCAGCTTTTTTCAAACCGCCGCCGGTATCGAGAAGTTGATTTGTTTCATCGGAAATATGAACGGGAATTCCGAAATCATGTTCGTTGAGCCATGAAACTACCTGCTCCGAAAAATGATGGACATTCACCACCATTTCATTGATGCCTTCGTTTCTAAGCTTTTCAACAGCGTGCTGCAAGAGTGGTTTTCCTCCAATTTCAACCAGCGCCTTGGGTTTATTGGCTGTCTCCGGTTTGAGGCGCGTTCCCAGTCCGGCAGCAAAAATCATCGCTTTCATCTCATCTTTTTTAAGTTCATTTTTAATGAAACAAAAGTAAGGCTACGGAAACTGGAATCAAAACAAAAAGAATCGGGAAGAAACAGTTACCGAATCCGGTTCATGCTGCGAATCAGTGCTTCATCTTTCCCGATGCTGCGAATGGCCAGATAATCGAGAATAACAGCGATTACCGGAAATGCCACCGGAATTTTAAAAGCCACCTGCACCTCCTGGAAACTGGCATAGGCAAAATAGAAAAACAGCCCCACAAGCCCCAGCAGCAGGATGATGGTAAAAACTGTCAGCCGCATTTGCCGGATGCGTTTTTTATACATGAAAATGATGACAAAATGGAGCAAAGAAATCAGCCCAATGAAAATCATGATGGGAAGTCCGTCGAAAATTTTTTGTTCGGTATTGAAAATTCCCCTGGCATTGAAAACGTACAGTTGATTGTTTGCCACCAAATCTGCAAAATTTAACTGAAGGAGCGTAGCCACTAAAATTCCGGCCAGCAGCAGGTATACCGTTTGAATTCGTTGAATCATAATTTCAATTTTTTGCAAAAATAGATTTTTTTTGTCCGGCGGTTTTAAAAAACGCCAACTTTTTCGATGCGGTTTTGATTGATGTACCACAGGTAACCTTCCACTTTTTCAAAACCAGTTTGCTTTAATGTGCGTGCATACTGCCGTACCTGTGCATGGTATTTTTCCGGGTGTTCTTCTCCGAGCTTGTAATCGACCACCACCGCATTTTTTCCCGAAAACATCATCCGGTCGGGGCGCAAATTTCGCTGATTGGTGAGCAGGCTTCGTTCATTCAGAATTTTATAACTGCCATCGAACCATGAACCAACTTCGGGATTTTTGATGCCCGTTTCAATTTTGTCCCGAATGATATCTAACTCTTTGTCGTTGATTTTCCCGTCGTGCAGCGCTTTCCGGCACGCCTTTTCAACATCTTCAGCAGTTTCCACAGTCGAAAGGATTTCATGAATAATTTTGCCCCAATTTTTCACTGATTTGTTCATTTCGCCTTTTACCAGAAAACCATCGCTGCTGAGGCGAAGTTTTATTCTCTGATGAAAATCGTTATAACTGTAATGTTTAATAATGTTGGAATTCGACTTGATTTGAACCGGTTCAAAAACAGGGATTTCCCCAAAACTAAAAACTGTTTTTTCGCTGTTCCAGCTTTGAGCAAACGAATTAACCGCTTCCATTTGTTTCAGCGCATCTTTCAATAAACCGTTGACGAATTTTCCCGGAGAATTTTTAGTCCCGTTGTCTTTGCAATGTATCATCAGAACTGATTTTGCACGCGTAAAAGCCACATAAACCAGGTTCAGCGTATCAATGAAACTGCTTGCTTTTTCATCGTAATAATCGAACTTAAAAAAGGTTTCCTTAAGTTCTTCCGCAGCTTTTACCGGAAGTAGCGGAAAGCGGTTAAAAGGCGCTTTTCCACTGCTGCACCAGAGTAACGGTGCATATTGCGGGCTCCATGAACTGTTCCAGTTAAAATGCGGAATTAACACCGCTGAAAATTCAAGACCTTTTGATTTGTGAATGGTTAGCAGCCGCACCGAATTTGTATTCTCGTTTACGCTCACCGAAATTTGGTTGCCTTTTTCAGCCCACCAGTAAAGCAGGTTCGACAAATCATTCGATACCGTTTTTTTGATTTCCGCAGCTTTATCGATGAGCGTTTGCAAAAACGGTAATTCCGACTCCACTTGAAACAAGTGAAAACTCGCGCAAATTTCGGTAATGGTTTCATCGAGCGACAACAGCAACACCTTTTCTTTTATTTCATTGATAACGGGCTGCAGCAATTCATCAAATTTATTTTCAAAATTTATATCGAGTGGTGAATTTTTTTCCGTTTCTGAAATAAAATCAAACGCCAGTTGGCTTTTTTTTCCATTCAAAATAATACCGGATTTTTTTAGTTCCTTTTCCAGCCAGCTTTTCCACAAATGCAACATCGCGGCTTTCGTGATTTTATTTTGGGGATCAACCAGGAGTTCAACGGTGAAAATAACAAAATTCACTCCTTTGGAGGCATGCAGAAAAAGCGATTCGTTGGAAAGTACCGAAAGGTTGTAACCGGCATTTTCTTCCTGTTTTGCAGCCGCCAGAAAGGTTTCGATAATTTTAGCCCCCTCGTTGTTTCTGCGGATCAGAATTGCAATTTCCGATGCTTGCAATCCTTTGTCCTGCAATTGTTTTACTTCTTCAACCAATTTCAGGTTCGACTGTTCCTCAAAATCTTCTTCAGGAAAAAATTCCACTTTTGCAAAACCTTTTCTTTCCCGTTCGGGTTTTCCGGGCTGCTGCAGGAAATGTTCGTAAATTTTGCCGAATTTCTCCCGGTAAACCTGTTGAATTTCAGGTTCAGTTTTTTCAAAAAGCGATTCTTCAAACGTCGTTTTTAATGAGCCGGTTACCGCGTTGTTAAAATCGATGATGTTTTTTTCGCTGCGCCAGTTTTTTTCCAGCGGTTTTTCCGCGGGCGGGAATCCCGGGAAAGCATCCTGTATTCCGGTTGCCAGAATGTTCCAGTCGCTGTTTCGCCAACGGTAAACCGACTGCTTTACATCGCCCACCAGAAGGTTGTTGTTGCCTTCCGACAGCGAATTGGCGATGAGCGGTTTAAAGTTATTCCATTGCAATGCCGAAGTATCCTGAAATTCATCGAGCATAAAATTTCGGAAGTGGTTGCCGATTTTTTCATAAATAAACGGCGATTCGCTGTTTCCGATAATCCGGCTGAGCAGCAGGTTGGAGTCTGAAATTTGCAGCACTCCTTTTTCGTTGGCCAGCAACCGGATTTCTTCCTTTAAATCGGTGAGGATCCCCAGCATCCGTAATTGCTTTTTTACCACGATTGCGGTGTTGTATTCGATGCTGTTCGAGCGATAAAAATCAAGTATTTTGCAAAGTTGCGGATGCAGGTGGTGCTCAACACAAAACTGCAGCGCTACTTTTTCTTTGTGGTTTTTGGCAAACCATTTCAGTGGATCTTCTTCGGCCTGCAACACCCGAGCTCCTGGTTCGTAAATCGTCCCCTCTGAAAGTTTCTTGATATATCCAGCCACTCCGGATAATTTATAGGAAAAATCGTTGAACGAAAAGTCGCTGTCGTGCATGGATGCGACTGCCTCCTTCGCCATTTTTGCGATAGTATTTTCGAACCCGGCAATTATTTTGTACAGCTCATTGCGCAGCATTTCCAGGTTTTCGCGGGTATATTCTGATTTGTTCGCTTCGGGAAAAAACAACTGGAACTTTTCATTAAATAGCTCTTTGCCAAGCGCTTTTATATCCGTTTCAATTTGCTGGCTGTGGTTCTCTTTTATTTTTTCTTCGCTAAACTGAACGAGCCATTTTCGCAGTTTGGCATCGGAATCAATTTTTGAAAGCAGCCGGTCAACAGCCTCTTCCAGTATCATGCTGTCATCGAGCTCCAGTGTAAAATTTGGCGAAATACCCATTTCGCGGTTAAACGCTTTAATTACCCGCTGTGTGAAAGAATCGATGGTATTGACCGAAAACCGGTTGTAATCGTGAAGAATGTTTTTTAAAACCACTTTAGCCCTTTGCCTGATCATTTTTTGCGGGAGTTTTAATTCTTCCGTCAAAACCGGCAGGTAATCCGAACCTTCGTTTTGAGCCAACGCATATAGCTGTTCCAGAATCCGGCTTTTCATTTCGTTGGTGGCTTTGTTGGTAAAAGTCACCGCTAAAATGTGTTTGTAGTTGGATGGATTTGCAACCAGCAGTTTGAGGTATTCCACCACCAGTTGAAACGTTTTGCCGGAGCCGGCAGATGCTTTGTAAACAGTTAGCATAATTTCGTATTAAAAGTTTCAGGTTTCAGGTTCCATGTTTCAGGTTTCAGGTTTCGCGTTTCAGGTTCCATGTTTCAGGTTTCAGGTTTTCAGGTAATTAAACTTCCCGCTTCCTGCTTCTTTCACGGACCTTGCTGCACGTTGATGTGAGTTTCAATCTTAAAATTTTTGGAGACTTTATATTGCATGAACATGGTTGCTCCGTGGGTGTTGAAATTGTTGATTCCCTGGTTGGGCAGCGGCGCAGAAAAAATGGAATTGGCGCCGTAACTAAAACCTCCTACCGAAAATTTATCGGACAGTTGGTATTTTCCGGCGCTAAAAATGGCGGCATTTCTGATGAATGGCGAAGGTGAAAAACCCAAACTTCCGGGTACAAAACTGCTGAACCCAAACGGGTGAAAAACCGAATTCGGTATGTTGTAGTCCCACCGGTTCATCAATTCGGTTTTGAAATTGAATTCCGGCAGTTGCAAAGGTTCCGTAAAAAGTTCTGAATTGAGGTTCCCGTGCAGCAACTGGTAGAGCATCAGTTGTTTTTCTGCTTCCAATCCGGTTGAATCCGGGGTGGTTGAAAGCGGTGTCAAACCTTCCTGAGCGAATGCCCCGGCAGAATAAAAAACAAGTATAAAAAACAGCAGCTTTTTCAAATTCTCCTCCCTTTAAATCGTGCGGCTTCAAAAATACAAAATCCTGCAAACATGAACGAATTCGAAGATACAGTTATTGTTGCTTTGTTTTCTTATGAATCCGGAATGAGAGATCGGCGGTCCTTTCTTTTGCTGAAGGCAGCGGCGGCAGTGGTTCGCTGGGAACCGGCTCGTACCAGAAAGTTGCCGAAGACCAATCGTCGTCGCGTTCGTAATAACAGCAACCAATTTGCTGAATGGTAATCCGGCATTCGGAATCCCAGTAAATTGGATCGGGAATGTGCCAGCGGTACATGGAGATGAATTCAGGGCTAAATTCCTGTATGTCTTTTGTTTTCGGGTGCGGCGCTTTAAAAACCGAATCAGATTTGTACAGCAGGTTGCAGCCGTGGTACATAAAAGTAGTTTGCTGAATTCCGTACGATAGTCCTACATAATCTTCGCTTCCCGTTCCGCAAATGGTCGGAAATTCATCGTCGCCGTCCATGTAAATTTTTATTTCGCCTTCGCCCCACCACTCGGGGTGCAGCGTGCGAATTCCTAAAACCGCGCCGATAAACCGTCCTTTTCCGGTTCGTTTGGGCAGAATTTCAAAATCCTGTTTCAACGTCGTTGGATTTTCCCTGCGGAAACAAACATGTAAGCGGCCCACATCATCGGGGTGAACGTCATTTATCGTATAATCAATTTGATAAAAAAGCGTAAATGCCCGCTCCGAATCGTTTGTAATGGTGAATTTGGCGCTTTTGTTAAAAGGCATTGGCAGCCAAAAATTAAAAGCGGCACTTTCGCCAACGGAATGCACGGCCGATTCGTATGATTTTACTCTGGCCTGGGCCACTCCCATGAAATCGCCAATCGGGCATTCAATGCTCGGATGTTCCTGTCCGTCCCAATAGGCGCGGATGATGGTGGTCCGCAGCAACTCACTGCGACCGGTTTCCTGCATCCACGGATGGTCCGTCCATTCGCCGGTCATCCAGATGTGGTGTATGGTACCGGGATTTTGGATATCGCACAGCACAACTGTTTCACCGGGCTCTATTCTTCGGGCAGGCGATCCTTTCCGGCCAACACCAAGTTCACTGGCTGCTTTACCTCCTTCGCCGGGCGCACCGGTCGGATTTTCAAAAGAGATAGAGCGGCTTTCAACTTTTGTGTTTAAATCGTACAACTCGTTTCGGGGCATGATTTGGGCTGAAGCAAAAATCGCTGTAAATGCCAGGGAAATAAAAAGATATAACCGTTTCATAAGCTCAATTTTTGTGGAACAACAAATTTTTTATTGAAATACAAGCTACGTTAAAAACAGGTAACTTTTATGATTGTCAGCAGAAAAACCATTCCGTTCATTCATTTTGAACTTTCAGCGGTTTTTCTTCATTGTACATTTTATGCTCAATGATTTGAGCCGGCATATTGAACCCGTTTTCAAGAAGTAAATCTTTGATTTCGCGCATCACGCGGCTTTTAACCGGCTCACCCAGTAGCAACTGGTCTTTTTTCGCAACATTGAAAATATTGGTCCAGAACATCACTTTAATCGATACTGAGCTTTCGCCCAATTCTTCGAGCGCAACATTTGGCGCCGGGTCTTTCAGAATATCGGACTGGTTTTCCAGATGATCGATTATCAACGTTCTCGCCTTTTCAAGGTCATCGTTAAAATCAAGGCCCACCAAAAAATCGAGACGCAGATATCCATCGCGTGTATAATTGATAAAAATGTTTTTTATGACCATTGAATTGGGTATAAAAATATCCCGTCCGTCAACGGTTTTTATGTGTGTCGACCGCAAATCTACATGTTGCACCGGGCCTTTTACATTGTTTACCTCAACAATATCGCCAAGTATGAACGGACGACTGATGGCGAGCAGTATTCCGGCCAAAAAATTCTCGGCGATATCTTTGAACGCAAATCCGAGAATAATTGCTGTCACTCCGGCTCCTGCCACCAAACTTCCTGCAACTCCGCCCAAACCCAGGTTAAACAACATGAACGTTAACCCGAAGATGTAAAACAACCATTTTATCAATTCCCCTAAAAAGGAAGAGATGATGGTGTCTTTTAGCCGGGCCTGTATTCTTCGCTGGAAGATGCGGTACGTTAAATTTCCAATCAGAATAAAAACAGCCAAAATGGCGACACTGACTAAAAAATCAGGCATTTTATCGATGATCGAGCCCCAAAACTTATCAAATGATTCAATGATTTTATCGTACATTTTTCTTCGGTTTTTTGAATTTTTATGTGTTCTGTATCCAAATTACTGAAAAAGTTTTCAACAGCGGCGAATGCAACTGAATGCAACTGGTATTCTTCCGAAATTTCTTTACCTTGAACATTGGTTGAAATATTAAAAAACCTTTTCATTTAAAACCAACAACAATGGGTACGAAATCGTTGCCGGTCATTTACTTTTTAATTTTTGTTTTAGCAGGAAATTTACATTCACGGGAATGGATAAACTTTAGCGATAACTGGCATTTCAGCAGGGGAAATCCTGAAAATGCGCAAGCTCCTGATTTTGATGATTCATCGTGGAAAGAGGTTGATGTGCCGCACGACTGGGCAATATCAGGCCCGTTTAATGTGGAGGAACGCGGAAACACCGGAAAGTTGCCCTGGCGCGGCGAAGGATGGTACCGGAAAACATTTTCGGCAGATGCTGAAAATGAGGGAAAAATCTTATATCTTCTGTTCGACGGAGTGATGGCGCAGCCACAGGTTTACATCAACGGAACACTCGCCGGCGGCTGGGATTATGGTTACAATTCGTTTTTCCTGAATGTGACCGATTTGATTCATTTTGGCGAAGAAAACACGGTTGCTGTTCATGTGGACACCCGCGGCCACGACAGCCGCTGGTATCCGGGAGCGGGAATATACCGAAGGGTCAGGATGCTGATTGCAGATCCAATTCACACTGAAATTTGGGGAACTTACGTAACTACTCCCAAAGTTACGGACACTTATGCTGATGTGCGGGTGCTGAATACCGTCAATAACTGGAGCCGCGGCGACAAGGAAATTACCGTTGAAGCGCAGGTTTTAAGTCCTGATGGAATAAAGATTGCCGGTTCGGAGGTAAAAAGGATTATTACAGCCGGGTATGCACACGAGTTTGACCACTGGATGACGGTAACCGCTCCAACCCGCTGGGATATTGGAAACCCGGTTCTTTACAGCATTAAAACCATCGTGAAACAAGGCAATGAAATCCTCGACGAGACGGTCACGCCGTTTGGTTTCCGCACCATAGAATTCACTGCCAATAAAGGTTTTTTCCTGAACGGCAAACATGTTCAAATAAAGGGAGTGAACCTTCATCACGACCACGGCCCTCTGGGCGCTGCATTCAACAGACGCTCGATGGAACGCAAACTTCAAATTATGCAGGAAATGGGCTGTAACGGAATTCGTACCAGTCATAATGTATGTTCGCCGCAGCTGCTGGAATTGTGCGACAGCATGGGATTTGTAGTTTTTAACGAAGCTTTTGATAAATGGGATGCAAAAGCTGACATCGCCCCTGAAACTGATTTTTACGAATTTGGCGAACGGAACATGCGCAACTTTGTAAAACGCGACCGCAATCATCCTTCGGTTATTATCTGGAGTGTGGGCAACGAAATGAGTGATATTCAGGGAAACATCAACAACGGTCTGCAGAAGCTGGCAGCAATGGTAGGCTACGTAAAAAAATACGACATCACCAGGCCGGTAACTATGGCATGCGATCAGGATGGAAATGCTTACTGGCGCCATTTCGATTATTACGATGTTCATGCCTGGAATTACGGACAGCGCTGGCTTCCCGCCCGGAAACTAGATCCTTCAAAAGTGGTAATTATCAGCGAGTCAGCTTCAACAGTGAGTACCCGCGGATTTTACGAACTGCCGCTGCCGATGAAAAAAACCGATTTTACGAAATCGAATCAGGTGAGTTCCTATGATTTAAATGCGCCGCGCTGGGCTGAAATCAGCGACGACGATTTTATGTGGCAGGAAAACGACGATTATATCGCCGGCGAATTTGTTTGGACCGGCTTCGATTACCTGGGCGAACCGACTCCATACCCTTCTTCCCGAAGTTCGTATTTCGGAATTGTTGATTTATGCGGAATTCCAAAAGATCGATACTACCTGTATCAGAGCCATTGGAGGCCGCAGAAAAATAATGTTCACATCCTTCCTCACTGGAACTGGCCGGGATACGAGGGCAAAAATGTGCCGGTTGTTGTTTATACCAACGGCGATGGCGCCGAACTATTCCTGAATGGAAATTCGCTGGGCAAAAAGTTTAAAAATCCAAAATCGGATATCTCTACGGAGCGATACCGGCTGATGTGGCCCGACGTAATTTATGAGCCGGGCGAACTAAAGGCTGTGGCTTATAAAGAAGGTAAAGTTACCGGGGAATCGATAGTGAAAACCGCAGGTAGTCCGCAAATTGTCAGACTTTCACCCGATCGGTCGCAATTAAAAGCTTCGGGTGACGACCTCAGTTTTATTTTGGTTGAAGGTTACGACTCCGATGGAAATTTATGTCCGCTGGCAAATAATTTAATTCAGTTTGAAATTAACGGTCCTGGTGAAATTGCAGGTGTTGGAAATGGTAATCCGCAGTCGCACGAGCCTTTCCAGGCCGATTACAGAAGGCTGTTTAACGGGAAAGCAATGCTGATAATTCGTTCCGTCAAAAATCAACCCGGGAAAATTGAAATTACGGCTAAATCCGACGGATTAAGCAGCGACAAAGTAATCATTGAAAGCAGGTAGACAATTATTGGGTTTGGCTAAAGCGCTTCTGTACAAGTGCTTTATTGCCCCCGGCTTAAGCCGGGAGTTAATTTTGGAACACGAAAAACAGGCTTTAGCCATTAATATTAAAACTTTCATTATCAATAAGAAGATAATTGTGTTCCGACTAATTTCATTCATTAAAATATTTTGGGGACACTTAATAGTAGATTTCAGCCGGTATGTTCCTATAATTTATCCTGTTCGCCCTTATAAGTATTTAAAATTTAATATTTTATAAAAGGTTTATGTTATACAACATATTGTTTAAAAGTAAATATTTTTTGAAATTGTATCTAATGAATCATTAAATCAAAACTAATGTTGTTTAAAGCCTAAAACTCATGAAACGTAATCGTAAGTCTCACCTTGTTTTATGTTCAAATAATCCATTTCCTTAGCAACATTGCCCACTGCGTATTTTCATCATGCAGGGAAGCTCGACAAATTAATTATTAACAAAACTTAAAATCAATGAAAAAAAAATGGACTTGTCAGAGAGGAGATAATTCCTCCGGTAAAACTTGTACAGGATTTCTCAAGTTAGCATTATTTATGTTAATTTTTGTATTTCCCGGAACATTGGCTTTTAATGCCAGCGCACAACAAAACGAAATACAGGGTACGGTAACAAATGAACAGGGACAACCAATTCCCGGCGTTACTGTAGTGGTGAAAGGTACCACAAAAGGAACCATTACAGATACTGAAGGCCATTTTTCTGTTACAGCCGGTAACCAGGACGTGCTTGTTTTTTCATTTGTTGGAATGAGGAGTAAGGAAGTTACTGTTGGTAATCAGTCGCAGGTTAACGTGGAGTTACAAGCCGATATAATTGGACTGGATGAAGTTGTTGCTGTTGGTTACGGGGTGCAAAAGAAAACAACAGTAACCGGTTCTATCAGTACGATTAAGGGCGAAGAGCTGGCAGAAATGCCGGTACCAAACATATCACAGGCAATGGCAGGCAAGCTGGCCGGGGTAAGTATGCGATCGAGCAATGGCGCCCAACCAGGTATGGACACCCCGGATATCCATGTTCGCGGAATTGTGACCACCGGAAATAACAGTCCGTTAATTGTTGTTGACGGCGTAAAGCGGGATAACATCCGGCAGGTTGACCCGAGCACCATCGAAAATATAACCATATTAAAGGATGCCGCTGCTGTTGCCCCCTACGGAATTGGAGGTGCGAACGGCGTTATTCTTATTACAACCAAAAAAGGACAAAGGGGCCGGCCGGTGGTCAGGTTGAATACTTCCTACGGAATTCAAAATCCCACATACGTCCCTAAAATGCTCAATGCTACCGATTATATGGCCCTGCAAAACGAAGGTTACTACAATTTAACACCAAATGGTACAACACCTCCCAATGATCCGGACCTGATTGCCAACTACAAACAGTTGCATCAAGAGGACCCGTGGAGGTACCCTGATTCAAAATTTATAGATGTTTGGAATTCCAATGCGCCGATTCAGGATCATAATCTTGAATTGAGCGGCGGGACAGAAAAAGTTAATTATCACGCCGGATTGGGCTACTTTAATCAAAAGGGATTGTTTGATCCGGTAGGATACAACAGGTACAACTACAATGTGAGCCTGGAAATGGACGCCACAAATACCACACGCGTCGGAATATCGCTGTATGGTTCGCTGGAGGAAACAAAAGACCTCGATCCTGGTGAAAATGCAACCGGCCATCTGTTCAGGGCATTCTATAAATTTGTGCCTATTCAAACCTTGATTTATCCGGGAGGAGACAAATGGGGAGAATCATCGGCCAGTTCGCCGGTGGCAGCATTACGTTCAGATGGTTATGAAAGGTGGAACCGTACCACATTGCTGGGTTCGGTATTTGTTGAGCAACAGTTGTCGTTTATCAAAGGCTTGAGTGTGAAAGGAGTATTTAGTTATGACCCAACTTCGGAAAATGAAAAACAATGGCATATTCCGTTTATTTACCATTTGATTGATCTTGACAGCGATCCGTATACGTTCACTGAAACTCTTACTACTGAAGAAGGAAATTCACCCACTTACATATACCTGAGGCAACAAAACAGGGAATGGAGAAACTATACCGGACAGGCTTATTTAAATTATGACCGTACATTTGGAGATCACAGCATTACCGGTTTGGTGGTTGCTGAAGCACGAAAAAACACCTTTGCCACCTTTTGGGCGCGAAGAAATAATTTCGCCCTGGAAATTGACGAGCTCGATTTCGGCAGTTCCGACAAAATCAATTACGATAATGGCGGCTCATCAAGCGAAGGAAGCGAACTTGGGTTTGTATATCGTGTAGGATATAATTACAAAAGTAAATATATGCTCGAAGCTTCCGGAAGATACGACGGTCATTATTACTTTGCCCCCGGCAAACGATGGGGTTATTTTCCGGCATTTTCAGCTGCCTGGCGTATCTCTGAAGAAGGTTTTATGGCAGATAATCAGGCCATCGACAATTTAAAGCTGCGGGGGTCGTGGGGGCAATCGGGTATGCTGGCCGGCGATCCGTTTCAATACATGGCCGGGTATGAATTGCGTGGAAATGCTTATCTGTTCGGAACATCGGGGCTCGTTCAGGGATCGCGGGTGGCGCTGGAACCAAACCCAAACATCACCTGGGAAATTTCCACCAAAACCGACATTGGACTGGATTTAAACATGTGGAACGGCATACTGGGACTGGAATTCGACTATTTTCATGAAAACCGTACGGGAATGCTGCTTGCCCCGCAGGTAATTTTACCTGCCGAATACGGTCTGGAGCTTTCACAGGAAAATGCCGGTGAAATGAAAAATAACGGATTCGAAATCGTGGTTTCGTCGCACAAGGAATTTAGCAATGGAATGCAATTTACACTGAGTGGTAACCTGAGCTATGCTAAAAACAAAATGATTGAAGTTTATGAAACCGACGCCCAGCGCAATAATCCAAATCGTACGTTAACCGGCCGGCCTTTTGGAACACCATTTGGCTACCAGGCGCTTGGCCTTTTCACTACCGCCGACGACACAAACGGGGACGGGATTATCAATGCCGAAGATGGTTACAATGTGGTCCAATTTGGCGATTTGCATCCGGGCGATATTATTTATGCCGACCTCAGCGGTCCGGAAGGTGTTCCCGACGGGAAAATCGATTCAAACGACGAGTATCCAATCGGATATCCGGTTTATCCGTTAATGACCTTTGGAATTACCCCTGACTTGCGCTGGAAAGGACTGGAAGTTTCGCTGTTTTTCCAGGGTTCTGCAAAATCAAGTATTAACATTCGCCAATTCATGACTGTTCCGTTTGAAAACAACGGCAGCAACACCGCTTACGAATATTTCGATAACCGGTGGACTCCCGATAATCAGAATGCGAGATATCCGAGAGCAACCCCGTCGCCCTACGCCAACAATACGCAGAATTCAGATTGGTGGACCGTGAGCTCGAGCTATCTGAGATTAAAAACCATGATTATTGGCTACAACATCCCCAAATCGGTAGTGGATGGTTTGGGTATTGGCGGAATCCGGATTTATTATACCGGCCAGAACTTGCTTACCTTTAGTAAAATTGATCATATCGATCCTGAAATGGGTTACGACGAGCGCGAAAATTCATATCCGGTGATGAGAACTCATATGTTGGGACTTGATATTACTTTTTAATCGTAAAACACTGAATTATGAAAAACTTAAAATACAGTACAATATTATTTGGGATTTGTGCGCTAACACTTTTTATCACAAATTCATGCGATCAGGAAGAGTTTCTTGAAAACGAAAACAAATCGAACCTGACGGACCAGACACAGTGGGCTTCTGAAGCCAACGCCGATATATTTTTAAACGACGTTTACAGCGAATTGGTAAAAGTATACAACCTTGCAGAACAGCTTGATTATTATACGGACGATTACAATATCAGCCATTATTACACGGCTTCCAACTGGAGGCAGGGAATAGCTTTGGCGCCTTCCACAAGTACCGATGGCGTTTGGGGCGGAACGCACGGCCCATCCAACGGAATGCACTGGAACCGGTTTTTTACGATTGTTAGAAAAACAAATACTTTTTTGCAGAAAGTGGAAGAAAACAAAGAAAATTTTTCCGATGAATATTACAATAAAAGAGTTGATGAAGCGCGCTTTTTAAGGGCATTTTTCTATGCAAACTTCTTTACCCATGTCGGAGGGCTTCCGATTATTGAAGTTCCGCTCGACAGAAATACAATGTCGGATGATGAATTGTACTATCCGCGCGAAACCTTTGAAGCTACTTATAATTTCATAACCGGGGAATTGGGGCAAATTGCAGATCATGGTTATCTGCCGGTAAAATACAATGCCGGCGATCCAAATGCCGGGCGTGCAACGCTGGGCGCAGCTCTTGCATTAAAAGGCTGGATTGAATTGTTTGCTGCCAGTCCGCTTTTCAACAGCGGGGAAGCTTATCTGCCCGATCCCGGAAATTTTGTACATTTTGCCAACGCTGATGCTACGCGGTGGGCGAAAGCCGCGGCCACCAATAAAAAATTTATCGATGAAATGGGAGATGGCCATCCTTATGAACTTTTTGATGACCTGCCAAACCTGTTTAGGGCAGCTAACGAATACAATTCAGAGATTATTTGGGACAGGCAATTTCTCGATGTTCCCGGAATGGGCAGTAATTATGAACGGCGTGGCGGACCTACGTATGTGCTCGGGCAATACATGACCTGGGGAAATTATAATCCTACGCAGGAAATTGTGGATCAATATGCCATGGCGAACGGGAAAGAAATTACCGATCCGGAATCAGGATACGATCCGCAGAATCCGTATGTTGGCCGTGAGCAGCGTTTTTATAACGATATTGTTTACGATGGCGCGCCCTATAAACTCGATTGGATGCCCCGGACAGATACCATCTATACCCGAATTGATGAAACGTATGCCAACCCCGATAAAACCAACCAGATTGATTTGGCAGGTAAAACCGACGTTGGCGATTCAGGTTATTATCAGAAAAAGAAACTGAACCCCGATGCAGCGCCGGCAGAAGATGCCAGTGGTGAAAACTACATTTTCATGCGATACGCTGAAGTATTACTAAATTTCGCCGAAGCTCAAAACGAGGCAACCGGACCAACTGCGGAAGTTTACGATGCCATCAATAAAATTCGTGCGCGCGGAGATTTACCGCAATTGGAACAGGGCCTGTCGCAAGATGAAATGCGCGAAGCCATCCGAAGGGAAAGGCGCGTTGAATTGTCGTTTGAAAACAAAAGGTATTTCGACAACAAACGTTGGAAAATTGCGGAAACGGTAATGAATGAACGACGTCACAACATGGTTATCCGAAATTCGAAACCATCTGATAATTCGGGAATTTGGGTATACAGCATAGAACCGGAAGTAAAATGGACGCCCAAGTTTGAATTAAAACAATACATGAGCCCGATTCCACAGGATGTAATTGACCAGAATCCTGAAATTGACCAGAATCCTGGTTATTAGTAGGTTTATTACTTATTATTTTCCTCCGGATATTGACAAGATCAGTATCCGGAGGTTTTTTCGTAGCTCAGAAAGCCCTGGAACGTTACCGGTTGTTTGTCCGGATTTGAAATTAAGGAATAACCCCGGGAGAAAAAATATCTGGAGCGGGTTTTTATCACAAAGATTGTCCGCCTGATATCGCAATTGCAGGCTGATGTTTGTAGAGCACCCGGCGATAAACAAACCGCGTCGGCTTATTTAAAAATGGCCATTTTTTTTGGTAAAAGCCTGAAAATATCTCTCCAATATCTTGTAAAATTTGAAGAAAAACTTGTTGAAATCGATACCTTGTAACTTGGCTAAATTGTCTTAACTTGCGTTTTTGGAAATTTCAGGGCAACAAAAAAAGGCGCGCCCGGCAAACTTAAATTTCCGCTGGAACTGACGGATAACCATTGATCGAAGTTAGATATTGATGTAAAAATGCTAGATAAACAAACCAATCAGAATTTAAAAAACGGAAACCCTGAGACGTATAAATTTTTTTACCGGTTTATGTTCCCGCGCTTAAGCGGGTATTGCAAATTATTTTTTTTGGAAAAAGAACTTATTGAAGATATCATTCAGGAAAGTTTTTTAACGCTTTGGGACAGGCGAAAAACCATTCGTGTTAACCAGCCGGTGGAAAGTTTGCTTTTTACGATGGTCAGGAACAGGTGCTTAAATGAACTTAAAAAACGAAAAACTGAAAACGCGAAGATAATAGAAGTGGCTAATTTGAAAGCTGCCGAGCTGGAATATCTGTACCAGATCGATTTTTCGGAGAAAGAGGAAAAGAACCTCACCGAACAAAAATCAAATGCATTGCAAAAAGCCGTTGATGAATTGCCCGATAAAATGAAGCATGTTTTCGTTCAGTGTAAAATCGAAGGAAAAAGGCAGCAAGATGTGGCCCGTGAAATGGGTATCAGCCTGAAAATGATTGAAAAACACCTTTCGAAAGCAAAAGCAAAATTACGCCGGAAACTGGTAAATCAATATCCTTTGCTCATTTTGTTGATAAGCCTTTTCTTTTAAAAAAATACCGAAAACTTCACTTTTTTTTCGAAATTATTGCTGTTCAGGGTAGGGTTTTATAAATGTTGTTGTAGTACACTGTAGAAACCTGCTTATGAAAAACGTCGTTTTTAAATACCTGAACGGAAATGCAACTGAACCTGAGTTGCAAAACCTTGTTGAATGGATGCGGTTCAGTGCAAACCGCAAACTTTTTAATCAGTATAAAACAGAATGGCAGGAGGAACTGGCGCAGGAAAAAAGCAAAATTCCCGACGGCTGGAATAATCTTGAGATAAAGCTTTCTCAGCGGATATTCGAAAAATGGCAAAACTCCCGAAGAGGTTACCGGAATTTTCAATATGCCGCCATTTTCCTTTTGATAACGCTGACGGCAGGAACAGCAGCATATTTTTCAAACGAAAATAAAACGGTAAAGCAAACATATACCCGCGTTACGGCTGGCAATGGTCATATTGCGGAAGTAGAATTGCCGGATGGATCACTGGTTTGGTTGAATTCTGGTTCCAAAATTTCGTACAACAACCTTTTTGCACAAAACAATCGCGAAATCGGTTTAACGGGCGAAGCATTTGTAAAGGCAGCAACAAAAAAATCGATTCCTATGGTAGTGAGCTGCGGCGGATTGCAGGTCAAGGTAACCGGAACACGATTTAATGTTTCGTCGTATCCGCTGCAACATACCGTTGAGGTTACACTCGAAGAAGGGGAGGTAGAATTGGCAAACGCCGAAACGGGGGATATTTTTTACCGGCTCAATCCGGGTCAGAGAGTTGTTTATGACACAGCAAACAAGGAATTTCTCGTAAATAATGTCAATACTTCGCGCTACACCTCCTGGAAAGAAGGAATTATAAATATATACGACCAACCTTTGGAGGAAGTGGTTAAGCGGTTGGAAAACAGGTATAACCAGAAGTTTTTGGTAAATCCTTCGGTAAAAAACTACCGGTACACATTTACAATAAAAAACGAACCGCTGGATGAAATTATCGGATTAATGGAGAAAATAACGCCGGTAAAAGCGATACAAAAAAACGTTGTTATTGAATTTCAACCCGATAAAATGAAATTAAAAAGCGTTGGTGGCTAAGTCGAAAATTATGCCGGCAGTGCGGCAACACCGCCGGCAATTACTTATCATCGGCAAATGATAAATAGATTATTAACTAAACAATGTAAAACTATGAAAAAAATCCGGTTTTGGGGAAGGGGGGAACCTTCCGTTTGGAACAAATGCTTTAGGCTTATGAAATTAACGATTTTGTTCTTCATCGCAGGGCTGATGCAGGTTTCGGCAAGTGTATACAGCCAATCGGCGAAACTCACGCTCGATATGCAGAATTCGAAAGTAATCGATATTCTGGATGAAATTGAGAAACAGTCGGAGTTCCGTTTTGCTTACAGTCCCGAACTGGTGGACCTGGAGCGCACGGTTTCCATCGACATCAGCAAAAAGAATATTGAAGATGTGCTAAACGCCATTTTTAACGGGACAGGAATTGCACACCTGATAAGCGATCGCCATATTCTGTTGTATCCGAAATCCATGGATAATGCATCCTCTGCTGTTTTTTCCCAACAACAAAAAACAGTTTCAGGCAAGATAACCGACGCCGGCGGACAGCCGCTTCCGGGTGTTTCGGTAATAATAAGAGGAACCACACAGGGAACGGTTACCAACGACGACGGTGAATATTCTTTAAGCAATGTGCCCGAAAATGCAGTTCTGCAATTTTCATTTGTAGGAATGCAAACCCGGGAAATTGAGGTTGGCAACCAGACGAACATTAATGTTATAATGCAAGAAGAAGCCATTGGGCTGGACGAGGTGGTTGCCATTGGTTATGGAACTCAGCAAAAAAGGGATCTCACGGCTTCCATTTCCACGGTAAGCAGTGAACAGCTGGAAAACCGGCCGATAACAAATTCTACCCAAACGCTTCAGGGAACTAAAGGGATTTACGTCAATCAATTGGGAGCGCAACCTGGCCGCAGTGATGCGATGATCAGAATTCGCGGACAAGGTACTTTGAATAACAACAATCCGTTGGTATTGGTAGATGGAATCGAGTTTCCGTTAGGCGATGTTAACCCGAATGACATTGAAAGTATTTCGGTTTTAAAAGATGCCGCCGCCGCCGCGATTTACGGATCGAGAGCAGCGAGCGGTGTAATTTTGGTAACTACCAAAAGCGGGAAAAGTACCAAAGGATTTCATGTAAATTACAGCAACTATTTTGGTGTTGAGGAGGTGATTGGCCTGCCAAACTTTATAACAGATCCGGTGAGGGTGCTTGAACTGACCAATCTCGCAAAGCGCAATGCAGGGGAACAACCCTGGTACAGCGATGAGATGATTGAGGAATACCGGCAGGGGATGAAAACCGATCCAATTGTATATCCTCACAACGACTGGTTTGATATCATGTTTAATACCGGTTTTCTGCAAAATCACAATCTTCGGTTTACAGGCGGAGCTGACGATTATAATTTCTCGCTATCATTGGGTTATCAGGATCATAACGGAGCATTGATGGGATCGAATTCAAATAAATATACAGTAGCATTAAATACCAATGCGAACATCACAGACCGGTTGTCGATTGGAATGATTTTTAACGGGCAGCTAAATGAATTTGACGAAGCATTGGCCGGCACGCCCTATCTTGTAAATATGATTTTTAAAAATGCCGGACTGGGGTACGAACCAACTTATACAGCTGACGGAAAATATGCCAATCACTGGTTTATCACCCCAGGGCACTACCAGTTTCGTAACCCTCTGGCTGTGGCTAATGAAGGTATTAATAATCACCGGCAGGAACATTATTACCTTATTTTGAATGCTGAATACGCCTTCCCCGCACATTTCACCTACCGGATAAAAGGCTCATACGCAAAGGAGAATAATTTAAATACTCAATTTGAACCTCTTGTATATCAGTATGATCCTAAAACAGGCGAAAGTAAAACCGTTCTCATTGCCGATGCTTCTGTTAGAAGGGCCGAAAAAAGCATGACAAATAATTACGATCTGAATTTCCTTCAAACGCTGAACTGGAATAATACTATTAATGCCCACAAAATAAATGCATTGGTCGGATACGAGATGAAAGAATTCAATTACAACAATTTGTGGGGCTACATCGAAGGATTTTTAGGAAATGGCCTGACAACGTTAAATGCCGGTTCAACAGGTCCGCAAACTACCGGAACGAATTCACGAAATTCTTTGATGTCGTTTTTTGGGCGCCTTGAATACAATTACAACAGTAAATACCTTTTCCAGGGAAACTTCAGATACGATGGTTCTTCAAGATTTGCCGACGGAAGGAAATGGGGCTTGTTTCCCTCATTTTCTGCCGGATGGCGAATTGGTCAGGAAAGTTTTATGGAAGATATTTCATGGCTCGACGATCTAAAAATCAGGGGTTCATGGGGGCGGCTGGGTAACGAAAGGGTGCCTTCGTTCCGGTATATAAATCTGGTGAATTTAGGGTATGATTATAGTTTCGGCGGCACCGTAATGCCCGGAGCTGCTATTGCTTCATACAATGATCCGACGCTTACCTGGGAAACTACCACAACCTCAAATATTGGATTGGACGCATATTTACTCGATAACAGCTTGAATTTCAGTTTTGAAGTCTTTAAGAAAAGAACTTCGGATATTCTGCACAACGTAAGTATCCCAACACAGGTAGGGGATTTAACCGGCCCGATTAAAAACATCGGCGTAGTTGACAACGAAGGTTATGAATTGAGTTTATCTTACAGAAACCGGATTGGTCCCGTTTCCTATGAAGTATCAGGCGAAGTAACGAGAATAAAAAATAAAGTAATCGATTTAAACGGTGAAATTGTATATGAATATGGCGACCGTTCTCAGGGAGGCACAATCATTAAAGAAGGTTACCCAATTGATTCCTATTATTTGTTGCATGCAACAGGAATCTTTGATACTCAGGAAGAAATTGACAACCACGCGTTTCAAACTGAAGATACAAAACCCGGTTATATAAAGTTTGAAGATGTTAATAACGATGGAGTTATAAATCAGGACGACCGGGTAATCATGGATAAAAACCATATTCCCGATTATACCGGTTCGGTTAATTTAAATCTCAGTTATAAAAATATCAGCATATCAGCATTTTTCAATGGTGTTGAAGGCGTATATACTTTCAGGGCGCAACCGGGAGATGTGCCGTTTTGGTATGGAACAGGAGTTACGGAAAAATGGATAACGGATTCGTGGACACCTGAAAATATGGATGCCAGATTACCGATACTCACCACTTACGAAGATGCCGTAAACACCAATTTCAGAAGTTCTGACTTTTTATTGCGGAATTCTTCATACATACGTTTGAAAAATTTGCAGGTGAGCTACAAATTGCCGATCCGTATGGTCAATGCCATTAACATTCGTTCAGCGAAGATTTTTGTAAATGCCGAAAACTTGTGGACGTTAACAAAAATGGATGGGTTCGATCCGGAAAGGGATATGGGCAGAGATAATTCGTTTTACGACTATCCCAGCGTTAAAACATTTACGTGTGGAGTGGAAATTGATTTTTAAACGTTCAAAACTAAAATGTCATGAAAAAATATTTCATTCAAATTATTATAATGATACTGGTGGTTTCCGGGTGTGAAGATTATTTGACGACTGTTCCTTCAGATCAGTATACCGTTGAAAATTTTTGGAGCTCCGGGGAAGAAGCCCAGGCCGGACTGACGGGAGTCTATGAAGTTCTGCGGGGGTATCCCGCAAACCAGATACTATTTAGTTCGCAATTATCGCCAAATTCTTCGCGGTTTGATGACCCGGGCGGATGGCGGAGTCTTGCAAGAGGAGTTGCTCAAACTACAAATCCCCTGTTTTTGTCGGCATGGAGCAGTAATTACCGGGGAATCGGAAGGGCAAATACCGTAATCGATAATGTTAATGCCGAAAATCTGGTCAATACCGATCCGGATGTTATCGACCAGATTGTAGGGGAAGCGAAATTTTTGCGTGCATTTTTCTACCTGGATTTGGTCAATAAATTTGGCGGGGTTCCATTGATTCTGGAAACTCCTGATTTCGAAAAACACGGCGCTTTGGAAAGAAATTCGAAAAGCGAAGTTGTTGCCCAAATTTTAAAAGATCTGGATGAGGCGATTCCTGTTCTGGCCGAGCAAAACGCTCCGGGAAGGGTAACCAAAGGGGCAGCTTTGGCGTTGAAGGCCCGGGTGCTTCTTTATGAAGAACGATGGGACGAAGCTGCAAGTACGGCCAAACAGGTAATGGATATGAATAAGTATTCATTGTTTCCGGATTACAGGGGATTGTTTATGTTGGAAAATGAAAATAATTCCGAAGTTATTTGGGATATCCAGTTCAAATTGCCTGAGTTTGGTCATGGTTATGATGACGCTGTTGATCGCCACAGTAACAATTCACCGTTAAAAGAGCTGGTTGATGAGTATTATATGACCGATGGAAAACCGATGGAGGAATCGACATTGTTTGATCCGTCAAACCCATACGAAAACAGGGACCCTAGATTGTATCAGACTATCCGGCTGATGGGGCACATGTACAATGGGAAAACCGATACGCCCCAGCAACTCGACCAAACCGGATTTGGAACAAAAAAATTCACAACTTACAGCGACAGCACCCAGATTGCAGAAATACCCGGCGGAAAGAGCGAAATTAACCCGATAGTAATTCGATATGCGGAGGTTTTACTAACGTATGCCGAAGCAAAAAACGAAGCCGAAGGTCCTGTTGAATCGGTATACGAAGCTGTAAATAAGGTTCGAAACCGTCCTTCGGTGAACATGCCGGATTTACCGCCGGGATTAACCCAGGATGAAATGAGACAGGCAATTCACCATGAACGGAGAATTGAGCTGGCACTGGAGGGAAAGTACCTCGAAGACATCAAACGGTGGAAAACTGCAGAAGTTGAAATGAACGGGCCGGTTCATGACTGGGAAGGGAATGTTTACGAGGTTCGGAAATTTGATCCCAACCGCGATTATTTGTGGGCTATTCCCACACAGGAAATCGACCTGAACCCAAACCTGCAGCAAAATCCGGGCTGGTAAAAAATGAAGATTAGAACACAAAAATTAATACGAAATGAAAAAGAAATATTATTTGTACCTGTTGGTTGTATTGGTTGGATTTGTTTTTCTGGGCGCGACCCTGATCAACAGGGATTCAACGGGAAAGCAGGAACAAAAACCGAATGTGGTACTGTTTTTTATTGACGATGCGGGTTTTGGGGATTTTCATCCGTTTGGCGAACCACGGTATCCCACGCCACATATAAGCACCCTGGCAGAAGAAGGACGAAGTTTTTATAACTTTTATGTGCCCCAGGCAATTTGCTCGGCTTCGCGGGCAGCTTTGCTAACTGGCTGCTATCCGGGAAGAACTGGTATTTTCGGAGCTTTGGGACCGCACCGGCCCGGACTTGAACCTCAGTTTGCAACATTGGGCGAAGTAATGCAAAATAACGGTTACGCAACTGCCTGCTTCGGAAAATGGCATTTGGGAGATGTTGATGGAAGACGGCCTCCCTCGCGGGGATTCAATGAATCGTGTGGTTTAATGTACTCCAACGACATGTGGCCGCATCATCCGCAGAATCCGGTCAGCTATCCGCCGTTGCCTTACTGGGAAAATGGAAAAGTCACGATCGACACGGTAACCGAAGAACGATCAAAACATGCTGACCACCTGGTACACCGAAAAAGCAGTCGATTTTATAAGCAGACACCAGTATGAACCGTTTTTTCTTTACGTTCCCCATTCAATGGCACATGTACCGATTTATTGCAGCGATAAATTCCGTGGAAAATCGGGAACGGGTTTATACGGTGATGTAATTATGGAGCTGGACTGGTCCGTGGGGCAAATTATGGCAGCTTTGAAAAAGAACGACCTCGAAAAAAACACCATTTTCATTTTTATCGGATCCGATAACGGCCCCTGGTTGAGTTACAGCGACCATGCCGGAGTGACACCTTTCAGAGAAGGGAAAGGAACTATTTTCGATGGCGGAGTGCATAATCCATGTATAATAAAATATCCCGCGCAGGTTGATGCAAACTCGGTTTCGCATACAACATTTTGCTCTGTCGATATTCTCCCAACAATTTGTTATCTAACAAATACAGCGTTGCCGGGCAACGAAATAGACGGCAGGAATGTATGGGAGCTTATTCAGGATAAACCGGGGGCAAAAAATCCGCACAGCTATTACCCGTTGTCGAACGGCCGGGAATTTCAAGGGGTCATCAGCTCCGACGGCCATTGGAAATTACACATGCCGCACGCGTACCGGACCATACTCAAAGGCGGAAAAGATGGCGAGCCCGGCGAATACATGCAATTAAAAATTGATACTACGTTATTCGATTTGGTGCACGACCCGTACGAAAAAGGAAATGTAATAGGGCAGTACCGTCAAATAGCAGATACGCTGATTCAATATGCAGAAAAGCATAAAAAGTTGTTCTATTAGCATTTCATTCAAATCCAATTGTTTATCGCTATTATGTAATAAATTAATTATTAACTAATCATTTGTAAAATTATGAGAAAAATCAGCATCGGAGGAAGAGGAGAACCTTCTGTCATGAACAAATGTTTGAAACTTGTAAAACTTGCCAGTTTATTCTTTTTTATCGGGGTAATGCAGGTTTCGGCAGGCGTGCCGGGTCAAACAATCGTTGGTGAGAACCCGGGAGAAAGCTTCAACCTGAATTTTGGAGAGCAGCAAAGTACTATAACGGGTAAAATAACTGACGACAATAACCAGCCGTTGCCCGGTGTAACTGTGCTGGTGAAGGGTACCACCCAGGGAACCGTCACCGATGCCGACGGGAATTATACGCTAACCAACGTGCCATCTGATGCGGTACTGGTATTTTCTTTTGTCGGCATGAGATCAGAACAAATTAACGTTGGCAATCAAAAAACGATTGATGTCAGCATGTCTGTGGATGCAATCGGGCTGGATGAGGTTGTTGCCATCGGATACGGCGTAACTAAAAAATCAGACTTAACCGGATCGGTTACTACCGTGAAAGCAGAAGAACTGGAAAATGTAAAAATGCAATCCATCGACCAGGCTTTGGCAGGAAGAGCAGCAGGTGTACAGGTAATTCAATCATCGGGAGTTCCCGGGTCTGCGCCTGCCGTTAGGGTGCGGGGTACAACCTCGTTACAAGGCGCCAACGAACCGCTTTATGTAGTTGATGGATTTCCAATTTATGCCGGTGGTGGAAGCGGAAATGCCGGCACGGCGGCTGGTTCATCCAATATTAGCGGCATTGCCAACATTAATCCCAATGATATTGAAAGTATCGAGATATTAAAAGATGCATCGGCAACAGCTATTTATGGAGCAAGAGCAGCAAATGGCGTTATACTTATCACAACAAAATCGGGAACCGCGGGAAATGATAAAGTTTCATTTTCGGCGGATTACGGATTTCAGAGCGTAACTAAAAAAATGGATGTGATGGATGCCTACCAGTATGCTGTTTTAAAAAATGAGGCTTATACCAATGAAGGTAGTAATCCGGTTTATTCTGAATCGGACCTGGAAGAAATAAGAAACCATCCGGAGTTGGGAACAAACTGGCAGGACGAAGTATTTCAGGTGGCTCCCACTCAGGAATATAATATATCTTTTACAGGTGGCGACAAAAAAACGAATTATGCAATCACCGGAGGATATACCAAACAGGACGGAATTATAAAAAGTACAGATTTTGAACGGTTTTCATCAAGGATTAACCTGAGTCGTCAGATGAATAGCTGGCTCAAAGCAGGTACGCATATTTCGGTGTTCCGGATTTTTTCCAATCAGCAAAACGTGGATGGACTGGGAGTTGTTAACGGCGCCACGCAATTTAGCCCAATACTTCCTGTTTATTCAGGCCAGGGATATTCTTTCCTTCCCAGTTCCAGCGCCAGTAAATACACGCTGGTAAACGATGGTATTATCATCAATAACCCCGTTGCTACCATGAACGAAGTAGTGCGGCAAACCCAACGTAACGGGATATTGGGAGATATGTTCATGGAAATTAAACTCACACCAAATCTAACGGCAAAAATAAAAGGAGGGGCAAACATCTCGAATGTTAAAGACGACACTTATTTGCCGAGCAACACCAACGAAGGCCAGGGGTCAAAAGGATTCGGTAACATCGGTTACGACTTAAACCAAAACTGGCTTAACGAAAATACCCTGAGCTATATCAATGAATTTGGCGCACACTCTGTAAGCGCCGTTGCCGGTGCTACTTTCCAGGAAAATATCCATGAAGATGTTGCCGGTTCATCCCAGGGATTTACGAACGACATTCTTAAAGAAAACAGTCTTGAAGGCGGGGAAATATACAACAGTCCGCAATCAGGAAAAACAAGGTGGGCGCTTATTTCTTACCTGGCACGTGTAAATTATTCATACCGATCGAAATATCTGGCTTCCATTGCCGGTCGTATCGACGGTTCTTCCAGGTTTGGAATAAATAACAAATACGCTTTCTTTCCATCCGGGTCTTTAGCCTGGCGGGCCAGTGAAGAAGACTTCATTAAAGAACTCAACTTATTTTCGTACCTGAAAGTACGTGCCAGTTTCGGCTATACAGGTAACCAGGAAATCGGTTTGTACAATTCGTTGCCTACAACGGGAACCCAAACCTACACTTTTGGGGATGGAACGCTTGCTACCGGCGTTAGCCCAAATAAAATTGCAAACTCAAGCCTGCAATGGGAAAAAACAGGACAGTACGATATCGGGCTTGATATGGCATTCTTTGACAACAGATTGGGGTTGACCATGGATTATTATTATAAAAAGACTACCCAAATGCTTTACAGCGAACAAGTGCCATTTACCACAGGTTTTACTACCTACCTGAATAACATAGGAAGTATGCAAAACCAGGGTTTCGAACTTGAGGTACGGGGTGATATTCTTAAAGGCGACCTAAAGTGGGATACCAACTTTAACCTGTCTGTAAACCGGAACAAAGTGCTTAGTCTGGCTGGCGTTCTGTATAAAGATGTAGGTGTAAACCAGGGGCATCTCAAAATCGATCCCTGGTCAAGACGAATATTTGTGGGGGAACCTATCGGGAATTTTTACGGATGGCAATTTGATGGTATCATTCAGGAAGGAGAAACCGTAAACCAAACCATTAGCCAGGTAGGGCCAGGCAGAAGGAAATACAAAGATGTGGCCAGCGAAGATGATAATCCGGACGATGGTAAATATACAGGAGCGCCAGACGGTGTGATAGATAATGCCGACCGGCAAGTCATTGGCAATGCTTTACCCGATTTTATTGGTGGTATGAACAACAACTTTTCATACAAAAATTTCACGCTTAATGTATTTCTGCAATGGTCTGTTGGAAATGATATACTGAACTTTGATAAAACACAATTAACCCTGCCAACCGGTGGTCAAAATGTGTATGCAGACATGGTGAACCGCTGGACACCGGAAAATCCAGGCAACGAGTTCCCGCTCGCCAGCACAAACCGGCAGATCGTTTTCAATGACTATTACATCGAAGATGGTTCTTACCTTAAAATAAAGAACATCGTGCTTGGATATACATTTCCTAAAAAGATGGTGAATTTTGTCGACCGGTTTTACCTGTATTCGTCGCTTAACAATTTTATTACCTTCACTAAATACTCAGGGTTCGATCCTGAAGTTAGCCTGCACGGTGCGTCGAACCTGACTATGGGCGAAGATTACAGTACATATCCGCAATCGAAAACTGTAATGTTTGGTGTTAAAATTGATTTTTAATATTGAAAATTTGAAAAGTATATAGATATGAAAAAGTTGATATGTTTACTATTAATAGTAATACCCGCAACATTATTTAATTCGTGTAGCGATTTCCTCGAGGAAAACCCTGTTGACAGATATGTTGTAAGCAACGTATACACCGACGAATCAGGTGCAGTTGCTTCGGTTACCTCAATATATAATAGCTTGTACAGTTTATATGAAAGATTAATGTATCTGGTTTTCGACCTTCCGGTTGACGATGAAAAAAACGGTCTTGGTATGCCCAACCAATACCTGCAAAACCTGGAATACATGCGGTATACTTCCAATAATACATTTATACGCGACTTCTGGAGCAATAGCTATACCGGGATTTTCAGGGCAAATAATGCCCTGGAACAAATTCCAAATATAGAAATGGATGAAACCCTGAAAACCAGGCTGATGAACGAGGCTAAATTTTTACGGGCCTTGTATTTTTACAACCTGGTCCGGGCATTTGGCGACATTCCCTTACCATTGGGAACATCTGTTGAAGAAACGGTGACAGAACGCAAGCCGGCTGCCGATGTTTATGCACAAATTATTGCCGACCTTACCGATGCCAAAGCCTTACCCAAAAGCTATAGCGGTTCCAATGTTGGCAGGGCAACTTCAGGTGCTGCCTCTATTCTGCTTGGTTCGGTATACGTAACAATGAAAAACTGGAATGCAGCTGTTAACGAACTTGGAGCAGTTGTTAACAACGAAGAAAGCTATGGTTACGGACTTTGGGAAGACGTAAAAGATAATTACAGAGTTGCCACTGAAAATGGTAAAGAATCTGTTTTTGCTGTGCAATTTGCTTCACCACCATCAAACGGAAATGGCGACATGCAGCTTTCAGGTCCGAAATATGCACTCCAGGCCAGGTATAAAACACAACAAATTCCCGGGCGAAATCAAATGAACGAAGCCGACATACCGGTTGAAGAACTGTATGCTCAGTTTAGCGACAAAGACCAACGAAAATTTGTTTACTTCAGCAAAGAATTTACAAGTCCTATTGATACAACTATTTATCGGGTAGATTTGCCCCTTTACACAAAATCGTGGGACGAAAATGAATACAATGCGCCAAATTCGGCAGTAAACAGGTTCGTTCTTCGTTACGTAGATGCCCTTTTGCTTTATGCTGAAGCTTTGAACGAAAACGGCGACCCGGATGCTGCATATACACATCTTCAACGGGTCAGGAACAGAGCATATCACGACGATCCGGATGGGATTTTAACTGGAGCCAAAACCAAAGAAAACCTGACCGAGTGGATCAGAAGGGAACGCTGGATGGAACTGGTGCACGAAGGCAAACGCTGGTTTGATCTGGTGCGTTGGGGAATCCTGAAACAACGAATGTTCGAACATGCTGAAAACGAAAGTCAATTCACGGATTCCTTCGAAGCAGCCCAAAAATTGCAAATTAAGGACAACTATAAGGAAGCAATGACGTTAATGCCAATTCCGCAGGCAGAGTTGGATGCTAATCAACTATTGGTACAGAATCCGGGATGGTAATAAAATTTTAGATTTTTGTGGAAAAAGTGTAGCTTTCGGGGATTTTCGAAAGCTGCACTTTTTGAAATACAAATTAACACAAATCAAAAGAAGGATTTTAAATCATGATGAAACTAAATGTAATTAAACCGGCTGTTTTTCTTGCCGGATTGTTCCTGTTTGGCTGCAGTTCGCAACGGCAAACGGAAGATAATAACCAGCGGCCCAACATCATTTACATCATGAGTGATGATCATGCTTATCAGGCAATCAGCGCTTATGGGTATGGAATAAATGAAACGCCGAACATCGACCGGCTGGCGGATGAAGGGGCGCTGTTTACCCGTGCGTGCGTTACCAATTCGCTGTGTGCGCCAAGCCGTGCGGTTTTACTTACCGGCAAACATAGTTTTAAAAACGGAAAAGTGGACAACGTTCAGCCTTTTAACTGGGATCAGGATAATTTTCCGAAACTACTGCAGGCCAACGGTTATCAAACAGCTATGATTGGCAAAATACACCTCGACGGAATTCCGCAGGGATTTGACTATTCAATGGTATTGCCCGGACAGGGAAATTACTATAATCCTGATTTTCTAATCGACGGCAAACGCGTTCGCAAAGAAGGTTATGTAACTGAAATTATCACTGAAACAGCGCTGGACTGGCTGAAAAACAAACGCGACCAGAACAAACCGTTTTGTTTGCTTTATCATCAAAAAGCGCCACACCGCGAATGGATGCCCGCCGAAAAATATTACAGGCAGTACACAAAAATGAAGTTCAAAGAACCGGAAACGCTGTTCGATGATTACGAGGGTAGGGGAACAGCCGCCAAAACGCAGGAAATGAACATTTTGCTGAACCAAAACTGGGCAGGCGATTCTAAAATCTATCCCGATGTAATGGAAAAACTGGGAATTGAAGAAACTTCAAATTGGGGAATACGGGCTTTCCAAAACAACACCGGACGAATGAACGAAGCGCAAAAAGCAGCGTGGGATTCGGTTTACCGTCCGTTGAATGAAGAATTTGAAAAGACGTACCCGTCGATAAAATCGGATGAAAAAGCATTAATGCGCTGGCGATATCAGCGGTACATGCAGGATTACCTGGCTTGCATCGCGTCGGTGGACGAAGGTGTGGGGCAGTTGCTCGACTACCTCGATGAAGCAGGACTGGCTGATAATACCATAGTGGTTTATACTTCCGATCAGGGATTTTACCTGGGCGAACACGGCTGGTTCGATAAGCGCTTCATGTATAAGGAATCCTTCCGCACGCCGCTTGTTGTCCGTTATCCGAAAGAAATAAAACCCGGAACCAAAATCGACAAGCTGGTTCAGAACCTCGACTTCGCGCCCACTTTCCTCGATTATGCCGGTGTTGAGATTCCTGAAGCCATGCAGGGTGAATCTTTCCGAAACCTTGCCGGTGGAAAAACAGACCAATTCCGCGATTTTGCCTATTATACCTATTATGAATACCCATCAATCCACATGGTGAAACGGCATTACGGAGTAGCTACCGAACGTTATAAACTAATGCATTTTTATTACGATATCGATGAATGGGAATTGTACGATTTGGAAAAAGACCCGAATGAAATGCAAAATGTATATGACGATCCGGCATACGCCGATGTGAGGGAAGAAATGCACGAAAAACTTAAAAATGCAAGGGATTATTACGGCGACAGCGACAAGCTCGACCAAAAATATTTGAACGCGTACCTTGAATATCAGAAATGAAGGTAGATGATATCAGAAATTTAATGGTTTTGTCGGCGACCGCACACCCTGGCAACATCACCCAAAAATAATTGTACAACATTGAATTTAAATTTCACAAGCATGAAAAGAACCGGAAAAACAGGCAGCCTGAGAGTTACAATGATAATGGGTTTATTGTTTCTTAATTTAATTTCATTGGGGCAAAAACAAAATATCCTGTTAATCATTTCCGATGATTTAAACACACGAATCGGTCCGTACATGGAAATTGACAAGCATACGCCACACCTCGATAAATTGGCCCGTCAGGGAGTACAATTTAGTCGTGCTTATTGCCAGTATCCGTTATGCGGCCCTTCGCGGGCATCGATCATGAGCGGTCTTTATCCGGAAACGAACGGCATTTTGCGGAACATCGATCAGCCGGGAAGTTACCGGAAAGAAACCCCGGCGCTGGCAAATCATCCGTCGATGGCCGGCTTTTTCCGCGAACATGGTTACTTTACTGCCCGTGTTTCAAAGATTTTTCACATGGGCATTCCGGGAGGTATCGAACGCGGTGAACCGGGTGGCGACGATCCTGATTCGTGGGATTATGCATACAACGTGATGGGCCCGGAAACACAAAGTCCGGGAATATTGGAGCTGCTTTCGCCTAAAAACCGGCATTATGGTTCCAACTTCTCACGGCTCATCCTCGCCGATAGTTTGAAGGTTTTTCAAACCGATTATGTGGCAACCAGCCAGGCAATAGCAATTCTGGAAAACCGTGCCGGAAAAGTGGCTGAAGGAGCGACCAATAAAACAAAAATGAAACCGGATGCGCCGTTCTTTTTAGCGGTGGGGCTCGTACGGCCGCATGTACCTTTAATTGCGCCGGAAAGTTGTTTTGCGCATTATCCCGAAGATGAAATGGAATTGCCGCCGGTAAAAATTGGCGATAATGTTCCGGAAGAAGCGCTTCGCCGCCAGAATGAAAAAGTATGGGGAATGAATGAAGAACAGCAGCGAAAAACCATCGGAGCCTATATGGCCAGCGTCCGTTTTATGGATGAACAGGTTGGAAGGCTGCTGAATACGCTGGATCAGCTAAACCTGAGGAACGAAACCATCGTTATTTTTATATCGGATCATGGTTATAATTTGGGCGAACACGATTGCTGGTCGAAAGTGAGCTTGTGGGAAGGGAGCGTGCGTGTGCCGCTGATTATTTCGGTTCCCGGTTATGAAAATACTTATGGAACAACCTGCAAATCCATCACACAATTAATCGATTTATACCCGACATTGACTGAACTCTGCGGTTTCTCAAAGGAAAAACCACAAATCCTCCAGGGAAGCAGTCTCGTGAAATACATTAACAACAGCTCGCTATCCGACGAAGACGCCGAGGCTTTTACGATTACATACGGAGGCGAGGCCGGTTCGTTAATTTCAGGAAACTGGCGCTACAACCGCTGGGGTGAAAATGTGGGCGAAAACAACGAGGAATTATATAACCACCAGGCTGATCCGGATGAACTGGAAAATCTGGCTACCAATTCAAAATACCGGGAAACCATCGGTAAAATGCGGGAAAAGTTTGAAAAAGCCCGTGATAAGGCACGTTCGAAATAGGCCCGGTTTTAAATAGTAAATTTTGAAAAAAGTGTCCGGAATGAAATTTCAGGCACTTTTTTTATTGCAAATCCGGAAGCGACCGAAATGTTTCCATTCCGCAATCCCGGTTATGGTACCCTTCCCGATTTTTTGTATTTTAACGCGCTCAATACATTCAATATTCATCAATCAACTAAAGTGTATCATGAGTTTCAAGCCGCTGATTATTTCTTTCGTTCTACTTTTTTACTGTTCATTCCTTTCTTTTTCACAGAACAAACCGGAATTTGAAGTGCCGGAAAGCGATACCGTAATTGTTAATTCCGGAACTGATTTTTTGATCGTATCAAATGTAAACGACGGTGATTTTACCAGTCAGGATTTATCTTTTGAATGTTCTTCTTCCAACGAATCCATTTTAAAAATTGATTCAGTTTCCTACTCATCCGGCAACAGGTTGGCAATTATTTATATTTCGGAACAGGGAATTTTAGGAAGTGTAAATGTTACCGTTTCAGTTTCTGATCAGGATGGAACTACTGCAAAAGTTTTTGGTGTAATTGTTTCGGAATACACCAACCATGGGATCAAATTTGAAATTCACGATGCGGTTTTTTGGCAGGAAGTAGTGCCGCTGAACGAAACTCCGGTTTACGGTTCAGTTATTCAATCCACCAATATGGCCGCGGCTTACAGCCGGTTAAACTGGAATGAAATTCCGCTGACAGTAAGCGCCGGTTGCAACGATCCGAATTTATGCGACGGACATGATTTCGCCACTGGTTTTCTGGAGGGTTATTTAGTGCCGAAAAAGAATGGGAATTATACTTTTTATATGAATGGAGATGGTGATTATGCGCTGTTTTTAAGTTCTGACAAATCCTTTGAAAATGCAGAAATCATAGCTGCGCAAAGCGATAATCACGGTAAAACCGGGGCAATTTCAGGTGGGCGAAAATCGGATCCCGTGCCGCTCGATTCCGGGAAAGTTTATGCGATTTATGCAGTGCAGTGGAACATTCATCAGGAAAACGGCGGCATAAAATGGGAGTTGCCCGGGGAATTCAGCGCAGGGTATATCGATGGTTCTTACCTTTATCCGGAATACGATACAAACCGCCCCGCGACTGTTGAAAACATAAGAGTTACTGCAACCGGCGATCGTTTTGTGCGTATCGCCTGGGATAAAAGCAGCGACGATCGGAAACTTTCAGGATACAACATTTACCTGAATGGCGTTAAAATGAACTCGGCAATTGTTTCGGACAACGGGTTTTTATTTGAAAACCTCACCCCAAGCACAAAATATTCCATTGCAGTAACCGCTGTCGATTTGGTAAGGAATGAATCGTTTATACAACATATTGTGAACGTGGAAACATTAGGTCCGGATACCGTTCCGCCAACGCCGCCCACGATTTTGTCCGCTGAAGTAACTGCTGGTTTGGCTGTGCAGGTTTCGTGGGACGGAGCTGCAGATGCGGAAACCGGCATTTTCGGTTACAGGATTTACCTTGACGGGAAATTGTACAATACCGACAGCCTTTTCCCCGTAAATTCAGCAATTCTAAAAGTTTTAGCTCCGGCAACGGAATACGAAATCCAAATAGAAGCGGTGGATGCCGGAATGAACGTTTCCGCAAAAAGCGAAATATTTAAAATAAAGACTTCTGAATTCGATCCGCAGGATGAAAACCTCGGAATTCAAACAGGAAAACTGGAATTTTCGGCAAAAGCCATGTCGTATTCCGAAGGAATTGGAATCAACACTGATTATAAAAGTGGCGAAGTTTTTAATACAGCACATACAACATTGCTGAACGATTTGCAGCCGGGAGCAATCCGCTGGGGCGCATTAACTGCCAATCCGCTCAATTTTTCAGATTATACCGGGGCCGGGAAAAGTGTGACAATCGGTAAATTTATCGAACGCTGCAACGAGTTTGGCGCTTTTACCGCCTTTTGCTGCGGCGTGGATAACAACACCGACTGGCGCAAAAATCCGGATACTTTCCTCCGTTTTTTGGAATACGTTAACGGACCGGACGATACTCCCGGAGGACAATTGCGAACAGCCGAAGGTTATTCAGAACCGTTTCTAAAAAACAGTCCGGGACTGATTTTTGAATTTGGCAACGAAGTATGGGGCGCCAATGCGCATAATGCACAAATTGGCAGCGACTATAACGCCTACGCCAAATGGTGCCGCGAAATGGCAACCAAAATGAAAACTTCGCCTTATTTCGATTCAACAAAAATTTACCTGGTTTACAGTTCGCGTTATCCGGGCCGCGAACAAAGTTACGGCCTGAATGAAAAAATAATTGATGGTGATAACGGAGAAGTGGACTGGACCGCCCCGTCAGGATATCTTGGTGGAAACCTGAATTATGATCGCGCACTGCCGCAAGCCAACTCAGAGCTGGATTATTACAATAATGTGCGGAATCTGGCCGACGGTTTTTTGAGCGGCATGATTAATTCACATAAATATGAAGTGGATAAAACCGGCAGGTTGATGAAAATGTACCTGTATGAATCCAATACAACCACCCCAACTTACAACGGGCGCCTCGGACAGGCGCTGTTAAGCGCCGATTATTATCTTTCGGCAATGGAAACGGGAGCGGCAATTCCAACCATTTTCCATCTCACCGGCGGCGAGTGGCGCATTACCGAACCTGAAAACAATTACCGCAGGCTGCCGCTGTTTATCGCGGCAAAATACATCAACAAATTCTGCAAAGGCGATGTGCTTTATAATACGTACTATTCCAACCGGCAAGGTAAATCGTACCAGGGAGCGAAATTTTCAGCCCGGCCCGTCGGAATTCATACATACAGGAGTGAGCAGGGTTATTCCATGGTGCTAATCAGCCGCGATTATGTGAATGATCATTATGTACAAGTAGATTTTCCGGATGATTTTGCACATCGTTCAGAAGGAAAAATGTTTGTGATAAACGGAGAAGGTTTCAGTACAAAAAATGCAGTTGCCGATTCTTCAGCGGTTACAGTCGAAGACGGAATGATAATTAAAGTACCAAAACATTCATTCGTTTTGTTGCATTTTGATGCCGAAAATCAGGAGATGGAAAAACTGCCGCTGGCTTATTATCCGTATCCGCACATCGAAAAAATTGATATTCCGCAGGGGAATAAAACGTTTACCGAACGTAATGAAACCATCGCATTTTCGGCAAAAATCACTCCCGCCGATTCATGGGACCGGCACGTTGTATGGTCGCTGTTGAACAACTCCGGGAATTACAGCCTTACCGAATCAGGAACTTTTTGTTACGTTTCTTCGGGGAGCCGGTTAAGTAACGAAACGGATTCTCTGATATTACGGGCATCAGGCCGCGACGGAAAAGTATATGACGAAGTGGTTTTATATCTCCCGGAAACAGTGGCAGTGGAATTGGTTCCTAGCAAACAGGAGGTAAAAATTTATCCCAATCCGGCTAACGAAATACTGACGGTTGAAACAGCAACAGACGATACGTTACAGATTTTCGACATGAATGGCATAAAAGTTCTGGAAAAGGATATAAAAGCCGGGTGTAATCAGGTAGACATAAAACACTTGTCGCAAGGAATTTACATGATAAATGCAGGTGGAAAATCAGAACCGTTAATCGTAAACAATCAGTAAAATAATAAGGGTAATGCCACTAAATGATTTTAACTCGTGCCGGATTTTTCCCGGTTTATCATTGAAAAATCAAAAATAGCAAATCAAATTTTATAAACGAAAATTGAATTAATAGCAATGCAAACTTTACTGGGTATCATTTTTCATTCAATTGGCGGCTTTGCCTCCGGTAGTTTTTATATGCCTTTCGATAAAGTAAAAGGATGGGCGTGGGAAAGTTACTGGATAATCGGAGGATTGTTTTCGTGGCTGATTGTTCCGCCGCTGGCAGCATGGATTACTGTGCCGGGTTTTGCTGAAATAATCAGTGCATCGTCTTTTCAGATTTTAACGGTCACCTATTTCATGGGTCTGATGTGGGGGATTGGCGGGCTCACTTACGGGCTGGGAATACGTTACCTGGGCATGTCGCTGGGTAATTCCGTTATCCTGGGTTTTACCGCTGCTTTTGGGGCGCTTGTGCCTTCCGTTTACTACAACATCGTTCCAACCGAAGGCAAAGTTTCGTTTACGGATATGCTTTCCAACCACGGCGGACAATTGGTTTTACTTGGTGTGGTTTTATGTTTGACCGGAATTGCCGTTTCCGGTAAAGCAGGAATGATGAAGGAAAGTGAACTTTCGGAAGAGGAAAAGAAAAAAAGTGTAAAAGATTTTGCCATGGTAAAGGGGTTGATCATTGCAGTTATTTCCGGAATTTTGAGCGCCTTTTTTAATTACGGCATCGAAGCCGGAAAACCATTGGCAAACGCTGCTGTTACTGCCGGATTTAATCCGTTATTCCAAAACAATGTAACCTTTGTTGTGATACTTTGGGGAGGTTTGACAACCAATTTTATCTGGACTACCATTCTGAATGTTAAAAACAAAACATATTACGATTATACTGATAAAACAAAACCATTGTTCAACAATTACTTTTTTGCAGCGCTTGCCGGAACAACATGGTTCATGCAGTTTTTCTTTTACGGAATGGGTGAAAGCAAACTCGGAAACGGCGCCAGCTCCTGGATCCTGCACATGTCAACCATAATCCTGACTGCAAACATGTGGGGGTTTTACCGGAAAGAATGGAAAGGTGTTGCACCGAAAACGATGCGCACCATTATCATTGGAATAGCTTTAATTTTGTTATCGGTCGCAATTGTTGGAATTGGGAATTCAATAAGTTAATTTAGTGTTGTTTTTTTGACCTGTTACAGGTTTGCTCAATTAATATCAAAATAACCAGAATCCTATGAACCGAAAAGCTTTCAAAATGCACCTCAATCCCGGAATGAAGGAGGAATACAAAAAACGGCACGATGATATATGGCCGGAGTTGAAAAAGTTACTAAAAGATACCGGAATAAGCGAATATTCAATCTTTCTGGATGAGGAAACCAACATACTGTTTGCCTTTCAAAAAGTGAGCGGCGAGAGTGGATCGCAGGATTTGGAGCAGACCGGAATTGTGCAAAAATGGTGGAAATACATGGCGGATATCATGGAAACAAATTCCGATAATTCGCCGGTAACCACTGAACTCGAAGAAGTTTTTTACATGAAATAAATCAACAAATCCAATAAAATGAAGAAAAGAATAAATTGGGTGAAATTTTTCACCATCGTATTGTTATTAGGCAGTTACACTGCTTTTGCTGCAGACCAAACCGTAGTAAAAGATTTAATTTGCGAATACCGGACCAATCCGGTTGGCATCGATGTAATGGAACCACGATTGAGCTGGAAGATAGTTTCAGAAAAGGAAAACCTGCTCCAGTCGGCCTACGAAATCAGGATGGCCGAATCTGCATCCGGTTTAAGCAAAAAGAACAGCCAAATCTGGGGCACCGGAAAAGTGGAAAGCGACCAGTCGGTAAATGTGGTTTACGAAGGTCCCGAACCCGAATCCATGCAACGTTTTTACTGGCAGGTGCGCATTTGGGACAATAACGGAAAAGTGACAAAGTGGAGCGAACCGGCATATTTTGAAACCGGCATCCTGAAGCCGGGACTCTGGACTGCCTCCTGGATCACCTTAGAAAACGAACCGCCGGCCAATGGAGGTTCACTGCCATGCCATTACTACCGGAATGAATTTTCAACATCGAAAAAAGTGGAATCAGCACGTGCGTACGTAACTTCACTGGGTTTATACCAGTTGTTTCTAAACGGTGAAAAAGTGGGCGACCAGTTGTTTACCCCCGGCTGGACCAGCTACAACAAACGGCTGCAGTACCAGACATACGACGTAACCGATATGCTTCAAAAAAACAATGCAATCGGCGCGGTTCTTGGCGACGGCTGGTACCGTGGAAATATCGGCTGGCAGGATCAGGACGGATACTACGGGCAAAAACTGGCGCTGTTGCTGCAGCTGAAAATCGATTACACCGATGGCACCAGCGAAACCATTGTTAGCAGTCCCGGCTGGAAGGTTTCCAACGGCCCCATTCTCGAATCGGATATATACAACGGCGAAATTTACGATGCCCGCCTGGAAATGGATGGCTGGAAAACTACTGGTTTTGATGATTCGAACTGGCAAAATGCCGGCGCCATCAATCACACCAAAGAAACGCTGATTGCGCCGCAGGGCGTGCCTGTGAAAGCAATTCAGGAAATTACACCCGTTGAATTGATAACCACGCCAAAAGGAGAAGTTGTTTTCGACATGGGCCAGAACATGGTGGGCTGGGTACGAATGAAAGTTGACGGTGAAAAAGGCGATACCGTAAAATTGAAATTTGCCGAAGTCCTGGACAAAGAAGGTAATTTTTACACGGCAAACCTGCGTTCGGCAAAAGCCACCGATACTTATATCATGAATGGCGAAGGAACCGAAGTTTACGAACCGAAGTTTACATTTCACGGATTTCGTTACGTTCAACTGATTAATTATCCCGGAACGCCAAAGCCGGAAGATATTACCGGAATCGTCATTCATTCCGATATGAAACCAACGGGAACTTTTGTCTGTTCCGATTCGCTGATTAACCAATTGCAGCACAACATACAATGGGGCCAAAAAGGCAATTTCCTGGATGTGCCGACTGATTGCCCGCAACGCGACGAACGCCTTGGCTGGACCGGCGATGCGCAGGTTTTCAGTCCTACTGCTGCTTATAATTTTGATGTTGCAGCATTTTACACCAAATGGCTGGGCGATGTGGCTGCCGACCAGCTTGAAAATGGTAAACTGCCGCATGTAATCCCGGATGTTTTGAAAGGCGGGGGCGGTTCCACTGCCTGGGCCGACGCCTCAATTATTGTTCCGTGGACGAATTATCTGGCCTACGGCGACCGCAGGATTCTGGAAGTACAGTACCCGAGCATGAAAAAATGGGTGGAATACATGCGGAGCAGGGCTGGAGACGACAACCTGTGGACCGGCGATCAGCATTTCGGCGACTGGCTGGCTTTTGCCACCAACCGTTCAGACTATCCGGGCGCTACTACTGAAAAAGATTTGATTGCCACTGCATATTATGCCTATTCCAGCAGATTATTGTCGAAAATTGCAGGAATTCTCGGAAAGACTGATGAAGCCAAAGAATATGCACAACTTTCCGACGATATCAAAAAAGCATTTAATCAGGAATTTGTGACACCCTCCGGACGATTGGTTTCGCATACACAAACTGCCTATTCCCTGGCTGTTGCATTCGATTTATTGCCGGAAAATCTGGTGCCGAAAGCAGCAGGGTACCTGGCGGAAGATGTCAAAAAAATGGGCCACCTCACTACCGGGTTTGTTGGAACACCGCTGCTTTGCAAAACATTATCGGATCAGGGATATGAAGATTTGTCGTTTATGCTGCTGAACCGCAAAGAATACCCGTCGTGGCTGTACCCGGTTACACAGGGGGCGACAACTATCTGGGAACGCTGGGATGGCCAGAAACCCGACGGTACTTTCCAGAATGTGGGCATGAACAGTTTTAACCATTATGCTTACGGCGCAATCGGCGAGTGGTTGTACAATTATGTAGCAGGTATCCAAATCGATCCGGAAACACCGGGTTACAAGCATTTTATCCTTGCACCACATCCCGGAGGCGGCCTCACAAGTACAAAAGCAACTTATCAGTCAATATACGGACAAATTGTATCAGACTGGAAGATCGACAATAATTCGCTGGACTACAACATTGAAATTCCTGCAAATACTACCGCAACTGTTACACTTCCGGATGCGAAAATGGAAGAGGTACAGATGAATGGCTCATCCCTGAACAGGAATAATACCGAACAGAAAGAAAATGGTGTGCAGTTAAAACTGGGATCGGGAAAGTATCATTTTAACTATTCATTGTAAAACCTGTTTAAACATTATTTATGAAAGACAGAATAGAAAAAGCATGGAAATTGGCAAAGGAAGAATATGCCGGATTGGGAGTTGATGCAGAAAAGGCGCTGGCGAAAATGGACAACGTAGCCATCAGCTTGCATTGCTGGCAAACCGACGATGTGGGTGGTTTTGAAACACCCGACGCAAAACTGGGCGGCGGCGGAATTCAGGCCACCGGAAATTACCCGGGGAAAGCTACTACCATCGAACAAATGCGTGCCGATCTGGAAAAAGTGATGGAATTGCTGCCGGGGAAGCAGCGGCTTAACCTGCATGCCAGCTATGGCGAATTTGGCGGAAAGTTTGTCGATCGCGATGAAATTGAGGTAAAACATTTTCAGGGATGGATCGATTGGGCCAAAGCACAGAAAATCGGACTCGATTTTAACGGTACTTATTTTTCGCATCCGAAAGCAGACGGCGGATTTACACTTTCTTCAAAAAATGAAGGAGTCCGGCAGTTTTGGGTGGAGCATATGAAACGCTGCCGCGATATCGCCGCTGAAATGGGAAGACAGCTTGGAACGCCATGCGTGCACAATACCTGGGTTCCGGATGGAATGAAAGACATTCCGGTGGATCGGAACGGTTATCGGGTACTTTTAAAAAAGTCGCTCGACGAAGGATTTGAAGAACAATTCCCAAAAGAGTTCCTGAAAGATGCAGTGGAAAGCAAATTGTTTGGAATCGGCGCCGAATCGATGACCGTTGGCTCGCATGATTTTTATTTGGGATATGCCATCAAAAACAACAAGTTGATTTGCCTCGACAATGGCCATTTTCACCCGACTGAACAGGTTGGCGACAAAATCTCTGCCTGCCTGCAATTTGTCGATGAAATCCTTTTGCACGTCACCCGGCCGGTGCGCTGGGATTCCGACCATGTTGTAACCTGGAATGAAGAAGTACAACTCATCGCTTCTGAAATCGCGCGGAACAACTTTTTCAACCGCGTAAACGTTGGCCTCGACTTTTTCGATGCGTCGATTAACCGGGTTGGCGCTTACGTGATTGGAACACGCGCAGTACAAAAAGCATTTTTGTTTGCTTTGCTCGAGCCGGCCGGTAAACTAGTCGATCTGGAAGAAAATGAAAACTATTTTGAACGGCTGGCTTTGCTGGAAGAATTAAAAACAAAACCATTTGGAGCAATCTGGGATTATTACTGCCTGGTAAATGATGTTCCGGCAGGGGAAGGATATATTCCGGAAGTTCAGAAATATGAGAAAGAGGTGCTGAGCAAAAGATAAAGTGAGGGAGCCGGATTTTCCCGAATCCGGCATTTTTTAAGTTAGGAAATTCAGAATTCCATTAAGAGCAGCCGTTTTTAGGCTGCTCTTTGTTTGTTTTTTTCCTTCAATAGTATGCAAATTTCAGTAAAAATCGAATTACCTGCACAACACTTCTAACCTTGAAAATTTATTTAACTTTACAATATGAAAGTTGATTTTTCGGTACACGCTCTGGAACGTATGGCTGCAAGAGACATCACAAAAAATGATGTTTTGGATGTATTGAAAAATTATGATTTTACTGATGAGCAAGATGAAAAAATTACAATTTATTCGAAGATTATAATAAAAAAGAACAAAAAATACATTTACAGGGTTTTTATAAACAGAACCTTAAAACCAGCGAAAGTTATAACTGTTTACAGAACTTCAAAAATTGACAAATATGGTTATTAGATACAACAAGGAAGCAGATTCGATATACATTGAAATTACCAAAGCAAAAGTTGAAGAAAGTGATCAGGAAAAAAAGGACATTATTCTGGATTATGATGAAGCAGGAAATATAGTTGGAATTGAAATTTTGAATGCTTCAAAAAAAACAAAACAACCCAATGGAATTAGTTATGAGGTGGCATAAACGGATGGCGATTCCATGGAGCGGATTTTTTTAGAGGCGAAATCTCTACCTCTGGTTCTGTTTCCATCACACAGCCACAACAAAATAAATTGCCACAGATTCACAGACTAAATCAAAGAGAAATTAAAAATCTGTGAATCAGTGGCATCATTTTTTACGATACTGTTTCCACCACACAACTACAAAATAAATTGCCACAGATTCGCTGATTAAATCAAAGAAAAATGAAAAATCTGTGAATCAGTGGCATCATCTTTTGCGATACTGCTTCCACCACACAACCACAACAAAATAAATTGCCACAGATTCACTGATTAATCAAAGCAAATGAAAAATCTGTGAATCAGTGGCATCATCTTTTATACTGTTTCCACCACACTACCACACCGCTAATCAATACAATCATCAAACAAATTCCGGCCAGCGGTACGTACAAAATATAAAACGGCCCGAGGATATTTTCGAAGATTCTGCCGGTATGGATTTCCAGCGAAACATTCCACAGAGACATGGGTGCAGATTGCCGGATTTTTTCCGGCATTTCCGGAAACGACTGTGCCGCTTCAAGTGATGCAATTGGTAAAACACCTTTGTTGTAGTCAAACCAAAAACTCCCGTTGTTTCCTTCCACAAGCCCGGCAGCCATGTGGTCGGAAATTGGCTTCGTCATTCCGGTTGGCGGAACATAATTGTTTCCGGTAAAAAAATCGTGCACCGCTCCTGTTTTTATGTTCCAGATAAACATTCCGCTAAACGATCCAATCAGGTAACTGCTGTTTCCGAGCGGTTTGAAAACATTGCATCCCATAATGCTTACCGGAGGTTGCGAAAATGCCGGCTGTAAAGTTTTGGAGAGGCTTTCGTCCGAAAAATAAAAACCTTCGGAAGTGGAAAAAATATACACCTGGTTTTGTTTGTCCCAATGTATGCGGCGCAGTTTATCGAACCACGGATTTGGGCTGTCGAGGTGGGTGCCCGGAATAATTCCCACCTGTTTGCTGGCAATTGCAATCAGCAGCGGCGGCCGCAGGTGCATTCCCGAAAAAGTATTTATCAGCAGAAAAAGTGCAAAAATATAACCGATTACGTTGTGCCAGTGTAAATTCTTTTTGGTTGCCTGTACCACTGGCTTTACAGCTTTGTTTTTTCGTTTTCGGCTTTTGATTATTTTGGGGAAAAAGAAGTGCAGCAGTCCGGTTACGGAAAGTACAATCGTAACCAGGCCAAGCAAATCAACAATTAACTTACCGGGGAGGCCCCAGAGTTCGCCGCTGTGCAATTCCCAAAATGTGTTAAATAAACCGGTTTTTCGTTCATAACCAACCGGCGCCGGAAGTTGTATTTTTTCAAAGTTTGTTCCATCAGCGCTTTTTAGCAGGTAATGGCGCGAAAGTACCAGTAAGGTATCATTCTTTAGTGCCAAATCAGCGATTCGCTCATTTTGAAGGTTCAATTCAGTTTTGGTCCATTCGCCGCTGGTTGGCAGGCGTTTGTACAACCCCATGTGTGTTCCGGCAAATAAAGCGCCGTTAAATTTTACAATCGAATAAATTTTCCGGTTGTCGATACCTTTCGGGAATCCCTGGTTAAAATCTTTAAATTCGCTGAAATTTCCATCCGTTTTCCAGGCGCCAATATTTCCGTACAGAACAACCGAATCTTCACTCAACCGTTGGGAACCACGAACAGCCGCGAGGTTCCAGTTTTCATAACGGTAATTGTGCGGCAGCAGGTTTCGCGAAATATCCACCGGAGCGACCACTTCGCGGTGGTTCATTATAATTCCTGAACCAGCAAAAAAAAAGGCAAAAAAGGCAATAATAATTGCCGGCCATTTATGCAGTTTCTTAAAAAATTTTAAGGCTCTTTTTCTCTTTTTCATGAATAATTAAGGAGTCGTATTGCCCCGGGCTCCGGAATTTCGTTTTACTTCAACTTTCATTTCGATATCACAAACCTAATCAAAAAAGTTATTTTATGAATGTGGGAGTGACTGACAACATAATGTACGACCAATGGTTTCCGGCTGTATAATCGCCGCCCTTCAGCAATTCCATGTTTTTGTCTGCAAACATGGTTGACCAGCCGGCGCTTATGGCAACTGAATTTTGTACTTGATATGCGAATGTTAAATCCAGCTCTGTTCCCAAATATTTATCAGCATCCGGCTTTATTTCACCGGCCGAAGCAAAATAGTGCAGCGCTGATTTTATCGTAAATTTATTGAGCAACAAGTTATAATTCAGGTAAGCATCCTGCAAGCCAGTAAGGTTGATATGATTTCCCACATAAAAATAATCCATAAAACCATTAAACTTATGGTTGGTGCCATAAAAGGGTGTAAATGCATTGATTTCCCCGTAATCGTTATTTGAATTTCCTGAGAGGTATTCGTATCCTGCTGTAAGATTTTGAAATGACAATGCGAGAAGGAAATTCCATGCATTAATTTTCTTCCCGGTAATATGTTTTCCGGTTTGATAATAAATGTTGGTTGCAAGTTCAACGTTTTCAAAATCAGTTGTAAATCTGCCGCCAAGAGTTTGACTGTACCGGGTAATTTGACCGTTGGTGTTCATCAGCGGCACGCCGTTATTGAGAAAAAGCAAACTTAACGATTGGTTTTTCCAGGTTTTATTGAACCAGCCAAACTGTAGGTTTTTGTATGCATCCGGTCCGGTATAAAAATCATTGGTCAGATCAGCGTCCTCATGGTGCGCAATCCCGAAATGAAATTTAAAACTGCTTTCATATTTTAAAAGTGCGATATCATGCGAGCGGGCCTGTTGGGTCCAGTCCACATTTCCGAAAATCCGCTGATCGTCGTAAACCAGTTCCTGCCGTCCTGCTTTTAGCGTAAAATTTTTTGCCAGAAAAACTTCCGCCCAGGCTTCGTGTACAGAAACTGCGTAATCTTCATTTGCCACCAGTTGAGGTTGGCTGCCCCAAACCCGCACGTCCTGCAGCGCCAGTTTAGTATTTATGCCAGATGCCTGATATGTGGCATTTAACCGGGTGCGTTGTGAAGTAAATACCGACCAGGGCTGGTTTTCAGAAACAAGTGTTTTATAACCATGCGCAAATTCGGTGCGGGGCCTGAACTCGCCGGTAAGGACAAACTGCGCTCCTGCCTGTGTTATAAAAAATACCGGAAATGCAACAAGGAGGCTATATTTTTTTTTAATCATGATTATCTCTTTTTACATTTCATCGCCGTCTGCACCTTCCCATAACGCTTCACGTTCTTCTGCTATTTTTTCCCATTTCGGCACAACTGTTTTCAGGAACTCCTGTTTTTCTTCGCGCAGTTGTTCCATTGGCAATCCGATAAATTCCTGTGCTTTTGCCTTTGTTGAAATATCGGGATAAGGCACTTCCTGGTTATAACCGAGGTCGGCCAGTAAACGGACCAGTTCAATACGGGTTTCCTGTGCAATAACCAAAGCTGTTCCAATGAGGCGACTGATTTCAAGCGAAGCATGAAAAGAAGCGCCATGAGATGCGGCAGAATAATCCCAGCGCCATTGCGCATGTCTTATTCCCATTAAAATACTTTCCATCTGTTCTTTGGTGGCCCCCAAATCCCAGGCTTTTTTTGCTTCAATATGCGCCCTCACCAGCAGTTCTTCCAGTTTATTTCGGTTTTCAATTACATCATCCTGCTTTTCGTATACATTCTGAATCAGTGTTTTCGCTTCTTCGCGGTGACACACCTGGCACGAATTTGCAATGTTATTTAAAGGCGACTGCATTTTATGATCGGTAAATTTTTGTCCGCCTTCGCTGATGTACGGCATGTGGCAGTCAGCGCATGAAACTCCACGCTTGGCATGAATTCCCGTCATATAGGTTTCGTAACCCGGATGTTGTGCTTTCAGCATAGGCGCTTTGCTAATGGCGTGGGTCCAGTCGCTGAATTCCATGTCGTCGTAATATTCCTCCATAGCCTCAGCCGTAAAACCATTATCCCAGGGAAACTTTAGGTACTGTGCGCCGTCAACAATATTTTTATTAAAATAATATTCCACATGGCATTGTGCACATACCAGGCTTCTCATCTCCTGATAACTGGCTTTTGTAATATCTCTTCCCATATTCTCAAACGCCTCAATTAACGCTGGGCGAGTAATCGTCAGGTTCATGGTTTCGGCATCGTGACAATCGGCACAGCCAATCGGGTTAACTATTTCGTGCCCTAAATCTGACCATTTTTGAGAATAAAAATCAGCCACACCTATTTTGTTCATCAGCCGCGGAACATCAGGACTTTTGCAGGTCCAGCAGGTCGATGGCATTGGTTCAGGGCCCGGGTCCATCGGCGCACCCGTCCGAAGCGTTTCGCGGATGTCTTTAATTGCATAATAATGCCCCCGCGCCTGAATATAATCTTTTGAAAAACCATAACCGGCCCATAAAACAACCATTTCGGGATGCTGCCCGAGCATATCGATGTGCGCGCTTCCATTGTATTTGCTCCTGAAGGTAGTATCTGCAGTACCATAGTAAGACTGAAATTCGCGCGGGTAATTTGCCCCCCATTCTTCATTCCGCGGATCGAATTGCGAAATTTCTTTTTGAGGGATGTTTACATAGGCTGCCTCCACCCGGCGTTCAACAATTGACGATGCCAAAAGGCCAAGCAAAAATACAATTACTGCAGTTGCAATAAATAAAACCCAGGCCAGCCATGGGCGTTTTTCGGTGATCCTTTGTTTTGCCATTGTTTATATTTTTTAGTTGTTGTTTTCGAGCAAATTTTCCATCCATTCAGGCACAGGGCTTTCCGGCAATGGTACCTGCGCGTTGGGCACGCTCGAAATGCTGTTAACCCTGCCATGCGGAACTTCGCGGTGGCAATCCCAGCATTTCCGGTCCGTCATTTTTGTGTGATAATTTTCAACGGTTGCATTCAGCTTTGGATCGATCAGTAACCCGGAGTGGCAACGAATGCAATTTTGATGAACCACTTCGGCTCCTTCTTCCTTAATAAAAATAACCTGCGGTTCATTTCGTAATGTGAAAATCGATGCATGACGTAAACCGTCTTTCGCTTTAAAATAAAATTTGTTGATAATAGTATTATGCGGAACATGACAATCATTACAATGTGCTTTACCACGGTGCGAACTGTGGTTCCAGGTTGCATATTCGGGCGCCATAATATGGCAGTTGACGCAGGCTTCCGGATCATCAGAAAGATAGTAGTGTGCTTTTGAAACGTACAGCAGGAAAATGATTAACCCGAGCATCAGGCTGGTTAACGCCATTACAGGGAATCTCCATTTTCGGGGAGGAAGCAGTTTTTTTATCATAATTCCATGTTTTTCATCGGCTAAATATCATAATACATTAACAATTGAATTGTAATGGATGTTACAAAAGCAACCGTTTGATTTTATCGGATTATTTTATTTAAAATGATGATAAATAATGGTTCTATGTTGTTTAGCAACTGATTTGCAGAATAGCAACCAATCCTTTTCTTGTAATTTTAAAGCAAAAATCAGGACTTTCTGTCCGCATACATTGCAACTTATTTAACAATTAACCATGAAAAAAATAATCATATTTTTAACTCTGACACTTTCGTTAAATGCAAAATCGCAGAATTTTTTATCAGTTAAAGACATTAATTTTACATTGAAAGGATTTGTGCGGAACGATTTTATTTTTGATACCCGCCGGAATGTAGATGCTTGCGACCATTTGTTTGAAATTTTTCCGGATAAACCATTTTTCGATGAAAATGGAAAAGATATAAATGCTCAGCCAAGCGCACAGTTTTTAAATACTTTTACCCGGTTCGGCACCGGTTTTTCAGGTCTCGAAATGGGAAATGCCAAAGTGGATGCTTATGTCGAAGTTGATTTTACCGGTGGCGATGCCACCAACAGCCTGCGTTTGAGGCATGTTTACACGCAGTTTGTATGGCCAAAATCGAAATTGTTATTTGGCCGCACCTGGCACCCGCTATTTATTGAAAAAGTATTTCCCGGAACGTTAAATGAAAATACGGGTGTGCCATTTCAGGTTTTTAACCGGAGTCCGCAGTTGCGCTTTACCCACCGGTTAACCGGTAATCTCGATTTTATTGCAGGCGCTGTGTACCAGTTTAAATATTCGAACACCGGGCCCAATGGAAAATCATATCATTATCAGCGCGATGCCGTAGTGCCAAACCTGAATGCGCAGCTGCAGTATTACAATGAAAATTGGGTGATTGGCGCCGCTCTCGACTGGAAATCCATTCAGCCGCGTACTTCCACCACCGGAACAGCCGGAACTTTCAGGACCAGGGAAAAGCTAAATACGGTTGCGGCGCTGGCTTATCTGAAATATACCGTCAACAGGTTTCAACTAAAAGTCAAAAGTATGTACGGGCAAAATGTTTGCGAGAATTTGTTGCCGAGCGGATACGCGGTAGCATCTGTTGACAGCCGGACGGGCGCTGAAACATACACACCATTTAACCACCTCTACAACTGGATTGATATTTCTTACGGCGGTGCCTGGAATGTTGGATTGTATGCCGGACACCTGAAAAATATGGGCACCACTGAAAATCCGGCCGGCGCAATTTACGGGTTCGCAACCGATGCCGATATGATGTACCGCATTTCACCGCGGCTCATTCACCATTTCAAAAATTTCATGTTCGGAGTGGAGTTTAGCCTCACAACAGCTGCTTACGGAATACATAATTACAATGATAAGGGAAAGATACTCGACACGGAAAAAGTAACAAATTTCAGAAATATGATTGCAATAGCTTACAATTTTTGATTTTCCTGTTATTTTTGTTTAAAATTTTATTGGAAAGCAGCTTCACAAAAGTTGCTTCTCTTTTTTTTAAAACGAATACAATGGCCTTTGAAGTTTCTGTTTTTCTCGAAAATAAGATTGCCCATTTCGAAAGAATTACAAACATCCTGAAATCGGGAAATATTAACATCCGTTCGCTAACCCTAACGAATATCCTGCACGGGTGGGGGGTGTTAAACCTGCTTGTCGATCAGCCGGAAAAAGCATATAAAATTTTATACGAAAAAGGGAATTCAGTTTCCCTGCGCGAAATAATTGCGTTGGAAATGAAAGATGAATCCGGTGGTTTGGATGAAGTGCTTGTAAAAATAGCGCGGGCTGGAATTCATATTGAAAGTGCTTACACACGGCTTATTTCAGAAAAAAATATGGCTATTCTGGTTTTGGATGTTCCCGATTTAATTGACGCCACCGCAAAACTCAATCAAAATGGAATCACAATCCTGGAAGATGATGTGGTTTACGGGAAGTAAAAATTATCTGAAAAAGAAGTATAAACCGAAGTTGGATAAAAACAGATTTAAATGATTTGGAACGAAAAAATTGAATGTGCCACACGTGACGAAATGGAAGCCATTCAAAGCGAACGATTAATTAAAACAGTACAACGCATTTACCACAACATACCAAGCTACCGTTCTAAAATGCAGGAATCCGGACTTTTACCCGGAGACATCAAATCGGTTGAAGACCTGCACAAGTTGCCATTCACCAACAAAACCGACCTTCGCGACAATTATCCCTTCGGAATGTTTACCGTGCAGATGAGTGAAATCGTGCGCGTTCACGCAAGTTCGGGTACAACCGGAAAACCCACTGTTGTTGGATACACGCGTAATGATTTGCAGATGTGGGCCGAAGTGGTTACCCGCGCCCTTGGAATGGCGGGAGTTCACCAAAACGACATTGTGCAGGTGGCGTATGGTTACGGATTATTCACCGGTGGATTGGGGATGCACTATGGAACCGAAAATCTTGGCGCGACCGTTATCCCGATATCCGGAGGCAATACCAAAAAGCAAATTCAACTGATGCAGGATTTCGGAACTACGGTTATTGCCTGCACACCTTCGTATGCATTGTTTTTGGCTGAAGTAATGAAGGAAATGAATGTTCAGCCGGAATCGCTGAAACTTCGCGTGGGGATTTTTGGCGCCGAGCCATGGAGTGAAAATATGCGCCGCGAAATTGAGGCAAAACTGAAGCTGAAAGCCATTGATATATACGGATTGAGCGAAGTTATTGGCCCGGGCGTTTCCTGCGAATGCGAATACCAGGCCGGAATGCATGTGAACGAGGATCATTTTATTCCGGAAATAATTAATCCTGACACGCTGGAGCCGTGTGCGCCCGGTGAAATCGGCGAACTTGTTTTTACCACCGTTACCAAAGAAGGAATTCCGATTATCCGCTACCGCACCCGCGATTTAACGCGTTTGAATTACGATAAATGCGCCTGCGGAAGAACCCTGGTGCGCATGGAAAAATGCATGGGCCGTTCAGATGATATGCTAATTATCAGGGGAGTGAATGTGTTCCCCTCGCAAATTGAAAGTGTTCTTTTGGAAATGAGCGAAACCGAACCGCATTATTTGTTGAAAATCGAACGGGAAGGTTCGCTTGATGTTTTGCATTTGCTGGTGGAGGTACAGGAACAATTTTTCTCCGACGAAATCAGGGAGCTGGAAACGTTGCGCCGAAAAATTACAAACAACATTCAAAGCACGCTCGGAATTTCTGTGAACGTGAAACTGGTGGAGCCAAAAACAATTGAACGTACCGAAGGCAAGGCAAAACGTGTAATTGACAACCGCAAAATCTAAAAAAATGATAACAAAACAAGTTTCCGTATTTCTTGAAAATAAATCGGGGCGCTTAAATGAAGTCGCCCGGATTTTAGGGGACTCCGAAATTAATATTTCAGCTTTTACAGTGGCCGACACCTCTGATTTTGGCGTATTGAGGCTAATCGTTTCCGAACCTGAAAAAGCAGTGAAGGTTTTGAAGGAAAATCAGTTTTCGGTGCGTACCACCGATGTGGTTCTGGTTAACAGTCCAAATCGTCCGGGTGCATTGTCAAAAATGCTGCAAATCCTTAATTCCGAAGAGGTTTTCATTGAATATTTATATGCTTTTTCAATGAACGACAATACTGCCGTTATCGTAATCCGGCCAACCAACGTGGAACGGTGTGTTGAAAAATTACGCCTTCATAAGGATGAATTAACGGATAACGACAATCATTACGAGCTCTGAAAATTAATTTTGGTTGTTGTCCGCAAAAGCTTTTCCCGATTGTAGACTCATAATTTGTATATTTGAACTTATTTAATTTTACTTAATGAAACGCATAGCAGTACAAGGAATCATCGGGTCTTTTCATGAGGATGCTGCAGTCCGGTATTTTGATGAGGAAATAGAAGTAGTTGAATGCAAATCGTTTACAAGTGTTTGTGAACTGATTGATGCCGACAAAGTGGATTATGCTGTGATGGCCATCGAGAATTCAATTGCAGGAAGTTTACTTAAGAATTACCAGCTTATCCGCGATTACCACCTTCGGATAATTGGTGAAATTTACCTGCACATTCAGTTGAATTTAATGGTGCTTCCCGGTGTGAAAGCGAATGAAATAACCGATATTTATTCACATCCGGTTGCTTTGCAGCAATGTGTGGAGTATATCGAAAAATATTATTCAAATGCCGATTTACACGAAGGAATGGACACTGCAGCGGCTGCAAAACTTATTTCTCAGGAAAAGCTTAAAAATGCAGCGGCTATCGGAAACCTTCGATCGGCCGAATTATACGGGCTCGAAATTCTGGAAACCGGAATTGAAACCAATAAAAAAAATTACACCCGCTTTTTAATTCTGTCAAAACATGGTAATCCCACCGAAGGAACCAATAAAGCATCCATCTGTTTCGAAGTGGGCCATTTTTACGGGGCACTGGCGCGGGTACTGGACATTTTTGCTGAAAATAAAATCAACCTGAACAAAATACAATCGGTGCCCATTTTAGGAAAACCGAATGAATATACCATTCATGTTGATGTGGAGTGGGAAGAACCGAAAAATTACGACCGGGCAATTCACCAGGCATTAAAAAATGTATCGAGCCTGGCTATTTTGGGGGAATATATAAGAGGCGAATTAAAAATACAAAATCAATAATTGATAAACTTAAACATAATACTATGAGCAAAATAGCAATATTTTACGGGCCGCTGGGCGGCGCCGTCAACCGCGTAGCCGACAAAATAAAAGAAGCAATTGGCGAAGACAAAGTGGAAATGGTGCCGGTGAAAACAGCAACTGCTGCCGATATTGACAAGTATGATAAAATTATCTTCGGAATTTCCACTGTTGGAAGCGAAACCTGGCATGCCACTTACTCTAATCCCGACTGGGGAAAATTCCTGCCTGAAATTAGCAAAACCCGTTACGAAGGCAAAACCATCGCAATTTTTGGTTTGGGCGATCATGTTACTTATGCCCGTACTTTTGTTGATCACATTGGTTTGCTGGCCCGCGATTTAAAGAAAAATGGCGCAACACTGGTGGGTAAAGTTCCTGCCGAAGCTTATGAATATGATGATTCAAAAGCCATTGAAAATGGAAAATTTATGGGACTTCCGGTTGACGAAGATTTTGAACCTGAACTGACTGACGAACGGGTAAAAAACTGGGTGGAACAAATTCGTCCGGATTTTGGATTCTAACACCGTTGTAAATCAAATTTTTTTTAAATCATCATTCCTGAATGTTCTCTTAGTAAAATGAAAATCACCAACTCTCCATTAAGTAAAGAAGTAATTGACCGGAAGATTAAAGAACTTCGGATTCCGGATATTGGCAAAGCTTCCATTCGCGAAATAGTTGCGCTGGTTAACCTTGTAGAGGAAGAAACCGGCACAAAATACATTCGTATGGAAATGGGTGTTCCCGGATTGCCTCCTGCACAAATTGGTGTAGATGCCGAAATCGAAGCGCTGAAAAGGGGAGTGGCCGCCGTTTATCCAATGGTCGACGGGATAAAAATCACTGAAGGAAGAAGCTTCAAAATTTGCGAAGAATTTCCTCGACGTTGAAATTTCGCCTAAAGGATGTATCCCGACAGTTGGTTCGATGCAGGGAACTTATTCAGCTTTTTTGGCTGCCGGAAATATCGATCAGCAAAAAAACACAGCATTGTTTATCGATCCGGGATTTCCGGTGCAAAAGCAGCAGATGATGGTTCTCGGACTGAAATACGAAACTTTCGATATATTTAATTTTCGCGGTGAAAAACTGCGGGATAAGCTGGAAAGTCTGCTGTCGAAGGGAAACATCAACTCCATTATTTATTCAAGCCCCAACAACCCGAGCTGGATTTGTTTTACTGAAGAAGAACTTGAAATCATCGGGCATCTGGCCGATAAATACGATGTAATAGTGATGGAAGATCTGGCATATTTTGGCATGGATTTCCGCCGCGATTTTTCGAAACCGGGGGAGCCGCCTTTTCAGCCAACTGTGGCAAAATATACCGATAATTTTATGCTGTTTATTTCCAGCTCTAAAATATTTTCATATGCAGGCCAGCGCATCGGTTTAATGGTAATTTCCGATTCGCTTTTTGATCGGGAATATCCGTATTTGCAGCAGCGGTTTAGCGCACCGACTTTTGGCAGCACTATCATTTTGCGGATTTTGTATTCCATTTCTTCAGGAACCAGCCATTCGGCGCAATATGCACTGGCCGCCATGTTAAAAGCGGTAAACGACGAAAAATTCGATTTTGTGGCGGGTGTAAGGGAATATGGCGAAAAAGCCAAAGAAATGAAAAGGCTTTTCCTCGAAAATGGTTTCGATATTGTGTATAAAACCGATTTGGATGAGCCCATTGCCGATGGATTTTACTTTACCATTTCTTACCCGGGAATGACCGGTAACGAGCTGGTGGCCAATTTGCTTTATTACGGAATCAGCGCAATTGCACTCGATAATACCGGAAGCGAAGAGGAAGGAATCCGGGCCTGCGTTTCATTTGTAAAGCGAAGTCAGATTCCCGAGCTGGAGGAGAGACTGAAAGCATTCAATCAACACTTTTCGGCAAAATAAGGGCGCAAAATAAAGAGGATGGATAAAAACAAAGTCATATCCCGCTACAACTTAACGCTAAACCTTCTCTCCACACTCGACCTGAAAAATAAGCCGGTTCAGTTTAAAAAAGGCGAATCGTTTATTGATTACGGGGAACAGGCAAAAAAAATAGGCATTTTAATCAACGGCCTGCTTTACGCATCCTATGTGTCCGATAGTGGAATTGAATGGATTTCCCGTTTTTTCTTTCCTCCCAATAATTTTATCGTAAGCAACCACCGCGGTTTTTATTCCGGCCAAAGCTCCTCCGAATCGATAAAAGCGTATGAAGATTCTGAATTGCTGTGCATCGAAAAAGAGGAATTCAAAACTCTTGCTCGATACCAATCCCAAATTCGAACGTACGGTAAGAATTTTGGCTGAAGAAAGTTACATTCAGGCGATGGACCGGATACATTCTTTTCAGTCGTTAAATGCGGAAGATCGGATTCGCAAGTTTTTCGCCGAAAATCCGGAATTGGGCAAAAAACTGCAACGGCAACACATCGCTTCTTACCTCGGCATCCACCGAAACATCCTCACCCGGTTCCTGTATAAAATCTGAAATTCATAATAATTCTAAAGGAATTCGCAACATTAGTTGCATAGTTTTCATTTTCGAAAAAATAGTTTTGACCAATAAAAACCAAATTCTTAGAAAAAACAGTGGCAAATAAATAATCTGACAGAAACAGAACCTATTTATTTAGAAATTTAAACCACCGGAATTTATTTATACAGAACCTGATATTTATAGGTTTTTTAAACATATAACGATGTTAATTTTATCCTAAAAATTTCAACTATGGCAAAAGTACAAGGAGCAGTTGTTGTTGACAACGAAGGATGCAAAGGTTGTGGCGTTTGCGTGGAAACCTGTCCGCAGGAAGTTTTGGCGTTACACACAGAAGTAAACAGCCGCGGGTACCATTATTCGTACATGGAAAACCCGAAAGCATGCACCGGCTGTGCAAACTGCGGCATGGTCTGTCCCGACACGTGTTTAACGGTTTATCGCGCAAAAGTAGCGTAAGACCTTCTCGTTTCTTATTCCTTATTTCTTATTCGATGTTTTAGATTTAGAGAAAAAGTAAGTAAGGAATAACAAAATAAGGAATAACGAATATCCAATAAGAAAGAAAACAGGAATGGAGGCGGCAAGATTTTCTCATTTCTTATTTCTTATTCGATGTTTTAGATTTAGAGAAAAAGTAAGTAAGAAATAACAAAATAAGGAATAACGAATATCCAATAAGAAAGAAAACAGGAATGGAGGCGGCAAGATTTTCTTATTTCTTATTCGATGTTTTAGATTTAGAGAAAAAATAAGTAAGAAATAACAAAATAATAAATGACGAATAACAAAATAAGAAACAGAAGATTTCCTTATTTCTTATTTCTTATTCGATGTTTTAGATTAAAAAAAATAAGTTAAGGAAATAACAAAATAATAAATAACGAATAACAAAATAAGAAACAGAAGATTTTCTTATTTCTTATTCGATATGTGGACTATAAAGAATAGCTAATAAAATATGGAAAATTCAAGAAAATATGACCTGGAAGATCGACTAATTGATTTTACGATTGCTGGCAGTTATATTGTTGAAACTCTTCCTGTAACAAAATTAGCAAATCATGTTGGAAATCAGCTGACCCGTTCCTGTACTTCACCTGCTTTAAATTATGGTGAAGCACAATCGGCTGAATCAGCTGGGGATTTTATTCATAAATTGAAAGTTGTTTTAAAAGAACTTCGTGAAAGTAGGGTCTGTCTCAAAATAATAATTCGTAAACTTTTGCTGCCGACGGAACAGATTATTCCTACATTGAATGAATGCAATGAATTAATAGCTATATTTTTGAAAAGTATCGAAACTGCAAAGAAGAACAGGGATAAGATTTAAGTAAGACTTTCTTATTTCTTAGAAGACTTTCTTATTTCTTATTTCTTATTCGATATTTTAGATTTAGAGAAAAAATAAGTAAGAAATAACAAAATAATAAATGACGAATAACAAAATAAGAAACAGAAGACTTTCTTATTTCTTATTTCTTATTCGGTGTTTTAGATTAAAGAAAAATAAGTAGGAAATAACACAATAAGAAATAACGAATAACAAAATAAGAAACAGAAGATTTCCTTATTTCTTATTTCTTATTCGATATTTTAGATTTAGAGAAAAAATAAGTAGGAAATAACAAAATAAGGAATAAAGAATAACAAAATAAGAAAGGAAAACGGAATGGAGCAGGTAAGATTTTCTTATTTCTTATTTCTTATTCGATATTTTAGATTAAAGAAAAGTAAGTAAGAAATAACAAAATAAGGAATAACGAATATCCAATAAGAAAGGAAACAGGAATGGAGGCGGCAAGATTTTCTCATTTCTTATTTCTTATTCGATGTTTTAGATTTAGAGAAAAAATAAGTAGGAAATAACACAATAAGAAATCACGAATAACAAAATAAGAAACAGAAGATTTCCTTATTTTTTATTTCTTATTCGATGTTTTAGATTTAAAGAAAAAATAAGTAGGAAATAACACAATAAGAAATCACGAATAACAAAATAAGAAACAGAAGATTTCCTTATTTCTTATTTCTTATTCGATGTTTTAGATTTAAAGGAAAAATAAGTTAAGGAAATAACAAAATAATAAATAACGAATAACAAAATTAGAAACAGAAGATTTCCTTATTTCTTATTTCTTATTCGGTGTTTTGGATTTTAGGAATAAAGTAACATTAAAAAAATAAAAATGGGAGAACTAAGACTAATGAAAGGAAATGAGGTGCTGGCCGAAGCCGCTATCCGCTGCGGGTGCGACGGCTATTTTGGCTATCCCATTACACCTCAGTCGGAAGTGATGGAAACATTAATGGCACGCGAGCCCTGGAACGAAACCGGGATGGTTGTTTTGCAGGCCGAAAGCGAAGTGGCTGCCATCAATATGGTTTATGGCGCTGCCGGCTCAGGCAAAAAAGTGATGACCTCCTCGTCCAGTCCCGGGATAAGTTTAATGGCCGAAGGTATTTCCTATATCGCAGGCGCCGAACTGCCCTGTCTCATTGTAAATGTACAGCGGGGCGGCCCCGGGCTCGGAACAATTCAACCTTCGCAGGCCGATTATTTTCAGGCAACCAAAGGGGGAGGCCACGGCGATTACAAGTTGATTGTCCTTGCCCCCGCGTCGGTTCAGGAAATGAACGATTTTGTTGATCTTGGTTTTGAACTGGCCTTTAAATACCGCAATCCGGCAATGATTTTAACCGATGGCGCCATCGGGCAAATGATGGAAAAAGTGGAATTGGCCGATTTTAAACCACGCTGGACCAATGAAGCAATAAAGGAAAAATGGGGAAGCTGGGCTACCATTGGAAAACCAGGTTCACGCGAACGAAATATCATTACTTCGCTGGAACTGGACTCGGCAAAAATGGAAGCCAACAACCGGCGTTTTCAGTTGAAATACAGGCAGATGGAAGAGATGGAAAGCCGCTGCGAGATGATTCAGTGTGACGATGCCGAATACATTTTGGTTGCCTTCGGAACATCTTCGCGGGTATGTCAGAAATCGGTGGAGCTTGCCCGTGCAAAAGGATTGAAAGTGGGGCTAATCCGGCCGGTTACGCTGTTCCCTTTCCCTAAGAAAGCCATTTCTGAAATGGCCGATAAAGTGAATGGCTTTTTGTCGGTGGAAATGAATGGCGGACAAATGGTGGAAGATATTAAACTGGCTGTTTATGAATCGGGTAAAAATACCCGGGTTGATTATTTTGGGCGAATGGGTGGAATTATTCCCACGCCCGAAGAAGTGATAGAAGCATTGGAAGAAAAATTTTCATGGGAGATGGATTATGGAGTTAAAAGATATTATTAAACCGGAAAACCTCGTTTACGACAAATCGAAGGTACAAACTGATACCATTATGCACTACTGTCCGGGCTGTTCGCATGGAACGGTGCATAAAGTAATCGCGGAACTAATCGAAGAGCTTGAAATTCAGGATAAAACAATTGGAGTTGCACCTGTTGGATGTGCGGTTTTCGCATACAATTATATCGATGTTGACTGGCAGGAAGCAGCACACGGACGGGCCCCTGCGGTTGCAACCGGTATTGCGCGGTTAAATCCTGAAAAGTTTGTATTTACCTATCAGGGCGACGGCGACCTTGCTTCCATAGGTTCGGGTGAAATAATGCACGCCTGCAACCGTGGCGAAAATATCCTTGTTGTGTTTATCAACAACGGAATTTACGGGATGACCGGCGGACAAATGGCGCCAACCACCCTGGAAGGAATGGTAACATCTACCACGCCGAACGGCAGAAATGTGGAAAGAAACGGATTTCCGCTGAAAATTACTGAATTGATAGCCCAACTTCCGGGAACATCGTATGTTACGCGACAGGCGGTTCATAACGCAGCGGCTGTTCGTAAATGTAAACGTGCCATTAAAAAAGGCATTCAAAACGTGCTCAATAAAAAAGGGACATCGTTTGTTGAGGTGGTTTCCACATGCAATTCGGGTTGGAAAATGACTCCTGTGGCAGCCAACAAATGGATGGAAGAAAATATGTTACCGTATTATCCGCTGGGTGATTTAAAAGACGGTGAGAAAGGGGATAAAATTTCGCGAAACTAAAAAGCAAAAAAATGACTGAAGAAATTATAATTGCCGGATTTGGCGGACAAGGCGTGCTTTCCATGGGAAAGATTATGGCCTATTCAGGAATTATGGAAAACAAGGAGGTAACCTGGTTCCCGTCGTACGGCCCCGAAATGCGCGGAGGCACAGCCAATGTAACCGTCATTATCAGCGATACACGCATCAGCTCGCCGATACTGCAACACTTTGATACCGCCATTATTCTGAACCAGCAAAGCCTGGATAAATTTGAAAAGGCAGTAAAACCTGGCGGTACATTAATTTATGATCCGAATGGAATCATTCATCCGCCAACCCGCACCGACATTAATATTTACAGAGTGGAAGGAACAAAAACAGCCGTTGAAATGGGAAATCCAAAAGTATTTAACATGATTGTATTTGGCTGTTTTCTGAAAGCACGGCCAATCCTGTCGCTCGATAATGTGGAAAAAGGATTGGAAAAGTCGCTGCCCGAGCGCTACCACAAACTGATCCCGCTCAACCTGGAAGCCATAAAAAAAGGACAGGAAATTGTACAAACCATGCAGATGGTTTAGTAATAAAAACAAATAAACTTCATAAGCTCTTTCGAAACCGGAAGAGCTTTTTATTTTGCTGAGAAAACAAAATCGTACTAAATACTCGATCTTTTTAAATCAGATCGATTTCCTTTGCCAGCGAATAATCTTTTTCAGTGATTTTTCCTGCATCATGCGTAGTAAGCGAAACTTTTACTTTTTTGTAGGAATGTATCAGAATATCAGGGTGATGATTTGCCTTGTTTGCCAGTGGTACAATTTTCTGTACAAAATCTGCTGCCTCCGAAAAATCTGAAAATTCAAACTCGCGCACCAGATGATCGCCTTCTTTTTCCCAATTCATCATGTTAATTTTTTAATGAATAAATAATTGATACGGAAATCCGTTTCGTTAAAGTAACAAAGCAGGACAAACGACAGTTCAGGAAAAAACGGACGGATAAATCATTTCTTTAAAGTTGCCTTTCCGAAAAATTTATTTTTTGTGTTTTTTTCTTGCCCAGCGCCGGTAAAGCACAAAAACGATCACCAAAAGAATGGGTAAAACAACAAAAAGGACAATGTTTAACGGAGTAATTTCCACCGGCTCGGGTTCGGGTGGCGGATACATATCGGGCGTTTGTGCAAATGAAAATACCGGCAGTATTGAAAACACCAAACCTAAAATCTTTTTTTTCATTTTTGCAGGACTTTTATTCGTTTTCACTACCTCTTTAAGCAATCGACAAGGCAGGTTTGTTCAGTTTTTCGGCAACAGGCCGGTGTAGCTGACAGTTTTATTTTTGATATTCGTTTGTAATAATTTCCGGTTAAAGTGTACTTTGTAATAAAAACAAGGAACAATGACCGATCCGAAAGAAGATTTTCTTGAAATATTAGCGGATTACCAGGGGATTTTGCACCGGGTAAACCTGGTTTATTTCAGGAGTGAATCGGACCGGAAAGACAATTTTCAGGAAATTGTTTACCAGTTGTGGAAATCATATTCAAACCTCCGCAACCGGGAAAGCATCGGGTCATGGATTTATGCGGTTTCGATAAATACATCGATTTCAAAACTGAAAAAAGACAAACGCATTGAATATCGTGATAATTTGCCGGAACTGACCGACGGCAGTAATGTAGCTGAAGAATATTCGGGAAGCGAATCATTGAAAATGCTGCTTACCGCCATTCATCAACTCGAGGAAGTTGACAAACTGCTGATGTTACTTTACCTCGAGGAAAAAACGTACGAAGAAATGTCTGAAATTATGGGCATTACAAAATCAAATGTTGGCGCACGGATAAATCGGGCAAAGAATAAACTGAAAAAACAATTTAAATCATTCGGCCATGCAAAGCGATGAATTTCAGAAAGAATGGAAAAAACTGGATACAGAAATCCAATTCAAACCAAAAGAAGAATTGCGAAAAGTCCTGGAAAAGAAAATCCGCCAAACCATGAACAGGTTTTATTTTTTCGGTCTGCTTTCGGTAATTATAAGCGCCGGTGTTCTTGTTTTTTTACTGATTACAGCGCTGAACCGCAGCGACATCTGGTATCGGTTAAATAATCTGTTAATCGGACTTCTGGTATTGATTTCCCTCATTGGCACATTTTGGTCGTGGAACAAAATGCGAAGCAACAAAAACAATCTATCATTAAAAAACTGGCTCGAACAACGGATATTTTGGCTGAAAAAGTGGATTAACAGGAGTTTTGTATGGTACGTTTTGCCGGTTTTTATTTTGCTTACGATGTTGGCGATCAACGTCTACTACGAAGATAGACGATATCTCGATGTGTTTACTGATGAAGAAACCATGTGGGGCCTGCTTTTCGGGTTTTTGGCTGCGATGTTTGTTTCTGTTCTTGGTATACGGAAAACCCGAAAATACCAGCGCCGGCAATTACACGAACTGGAGGAACTGCATCAAAAACTTGAAAAAGATTAATTCGCGTGATAACTTTGGTTATTAACCTCCTGTGCTCTGAAAGCAGGATAAAGTTCATGGTTAAACGGATAATCCCAGCAACCCATGCGGTGGAAAAAATGTCCGCCAAATCCTTTTTTGAAGCGGTTGAGCCCGTACAACGGATGCCCGGCATTGGCGTTTGGAGCGGTGCCGAACATATCATATTCTTCACATCCTGCTTCCCGGGCCATACGAATAGCTTCCCATTGAACCGCATAAGTTGCCATCAGGTTTCGTTTAACACCGGAAGAAGCTCCATATAAATAGGTTCCGCGTTTTTTTGATAACAACAGGAACATTCCCGCCAGGAATTCACCATCCTGTTCAGCCAGCAACAGGTGGGGTTGAACATCATGCCGGTCACGATTTTCCAGTACAACACGAAATCCTTCCTCGGGATGTAGGGTAATGTTGTTTCTCGATGCTGTTTCGCTGTACAATTTATACCAGGTTGCAAGGTGTTCCATTCCATAACTTTGTACGCGTACCCCTTTACGCTGAGAAAGCCGGATGTTGTAACGGGTTTTGGGTTTCATTTTTTGCAGTAGCTGATCACTGCTTTGGTTCAGGTTAAGAAAAATAGTGTTGGAAGGCAGGATGTCGGTGGGGCTTTTTATCAGATTCCAGTTTTGCGTATTGAAATTCACCCTGAATTCCTGGCTCCGCATCGATGGCGGGCCCATCCAGTTGCCGTTGCTGTCATAAAAATCATCGTCGCGGGCCCACTGGTTTTCCCAGTGCAGGTCGTACCGGACCAGCAGGCAATTTTGCGGCAGGTAAGAGCGCATCGCTTCCGATAGTTCCTCGAGAAACAACCCGTGGTTTTCAGATTCAGGTTCATCCAGCGGTCCGTAAGGAACATAAGCAAAACAATAGTTTGCATCCACATATTGCAAAAGAACCAGTATATCACGATTTACTGCTTTTTTCCCTTTTTGGGCCGGCGAAAGCATATCGTCTGAAACGGTATAACGAAAAGCCAGCGGTTCCATTCCCTGCCGGTTTTTTACGTTCGCCCAAAACGAAGTTTGCTGCGGGATTTTTGCTGGCTGAAGTTCCTGTATGTCTTTTGTTTCGATTGTACAATGCATATTCCATCTGATTTTTCAAGGGTGCAAAATTAACAAGTTGCTGATAACGTGCAAATTATCCTTTTTCCGGAACAAAAAAAACGCCCGGCAAAACCCGAACGCGTGCCGGTATCCAGCGACTGCCAGCGGATACCTGTTCATGTTAAATTTTTTAAAAGAATTGCACGAACAAACCTCTTTCCGAAGAATTGCGGATCGCCTGGAGAGAGAACTTAAACCGGACAGGCGTTTGAAATCCGGATATTAAATATCGAAGGATATTCTCTCATAAGCTCATCCATTGAATCAGTGAGCAATTTCATAATATCGTGGTAATCACCGGTGAGGATTGTGCTCATTTTTCCGGTTTCAATGGTAATATCCGCTTTTGCCAGAGCTTGAATAAATTGTTCAACGGGTGTTGAATAATCGTTGGTTAGCGGATAATAGCTTATCTCAGCAGTTATTATCATAATTTATTTTTTTGTGCAAGAATTCCCATAAAAACCGGTTCTTCGTTGGTCCAATCGTCAGTAATGGTAAAATCCGGTTTCAGGTATACGCCGGTTTCTATCCGCTGAATTTTAAATTTGCCAAGTAACTGTTTTATTTCATCCAGTGTGAAAAACCTGCCATTTTTAAAGACTTCATCGTTTTCTTTATTCAGGCCGATTACTGATTTTTTGTTCAGGCAACCTAAAAGCAGCCAGCCGTCTGTTTTGAGTATGCGGTAAATTTCATCAATCACTTTTTCGGGATTGGTGGTAAATTCCAGCATAGTTACTGAAGCAACAACGTTAAAACTTTCGTTGGGAAAGGGGAGGTTTGCTGAATCGGCATGTTCAAAAACGGCATGAATATCCTTGCTTTTGGCAAGGTTCAACATTGGCTCCGAAACATCAGTCGCAATAACATCAAAACCTTTTTCAACGAAATAGCTTGTCCAGTGGCCGGTACCGCAACCCAGTTCCAGCATTTCATCCTTTTCAATTTCTTCCAGCAGTTTATCGAACATTTTCTTTTCGGTTTGGTCAATCTTTTTACCAAAACCGGTTTGGTAATAATCATCGTAACGGCCGGCAACGTCCGGGTTCTGAAATACGTTCATATTGTAATCATTTTCATTTTAGCGAAACAGCGCCAAATAAAACAATCTTCTGTGCAACTGCCAAATAAAATTTTTGGTTGCCGAAGCACGGCTCAGATCATAACAAATTCAATGGATACCGGGTGAAGGATCTGTGGAGGGGAGGACATTTTTCTTTTGTGTATTTCTTCTTAAACCAATCAGCACGGCAACACAAATCGCAAGCATCGCGATGGTTAATGTGAGTAACAGGAATGTGATGACTCCTTCGGCAAAAGCAGATCCTTCGCGGCCTTCGGCAGCCACTGCCAACATTTTTCCGGCGTTAAACACTGCGGCAATCAAAATGCCAAACCAGTTTGCAAATGTTCCGTATACCGCCAGCCAAAACGTGATTTTTAACCAGCGAACCGATAAATCGATTTTGTGCCAAATTAAACCAAGAAGCACTAGAAATATGCCGTTTATGATTCCTTCCATGTGGCTCGACAAACCCATTCGGGGATTGGCCAGCACCGGCACTATCAATCCCACAACCAGTCCCAGCAAAAAAAGAAGCATTCCAAGAAATATCAGTTGGTTCGATTGCTGTTTTTTAAGTTTCCTGATTTTAATCATGACGAAGTAATTTTCAGGTAAGTTATGAATAAACCGGTAAAAAATATCCATCTGCTCATTCGTACCTTACCCGGAAAATTTTCCTGCTATGAAGTTCAACGGCAGTGAGGTTTCCATATCCGGGGTATTTGTTGTACACACAGCCGGTGTCGATATCGATTACCTTTGAACCGGAGCGAATGATTTTATCGCATTCTTTGGCGGTAATAGCACAATGACCATGAACAATCGTTGTGTTTTGTAACATCGGATGCGTATATGTCTTCCGGCATTCCCAAACCATTGAATGCCTGTCGGTGAACGGGTCGAGTGTATTGTTGTTGAAACCGGCATGTACGAATGCATTCTGCTGAACCTTGAAGTAGTAATTTAGTTTTTTAAAAAAATCGAGGTATTCAACAGAAAGGTTTTTAACTGAACGGATCCCAAAGCTTTCCAGCGTGGTGTCGCCGCCGTTGTACATCCAAATGTGCAGGTTCGACTGGTCTTCATAAGCGTTCAGGAGCATTTCCTCGTGGTTGCCCATAATCGGAATTATCTGGTATCCGTCGTGAATTAACCGAATGATGTAATCGATCACATCTTTTGCGTGTTTTCCACGATCGATGTAATCGCCCAAAAATACCAGCTGGTCGTTTTTTTGTATGTTTATTTCATTTTCGATTAACTCACGAAGCGGTTCGTAGCACCCGTGAATGTCGCCAATGGCAAACAGTCTGTTGTTCATATAAATCAAAATTTTAAATATAATAATAACGTACATAAAAGAAAACAAATTCAGTTGTTCATTTTTTCGGAATGAAGGCCTGATAACGAAAAAATCCCGATGCAACCCGCCATCCGCAGCCATCGACCATGTGGCGTTAAAATTCATTCCGGTTTTTTTCTCCAATATTTTCTTCTGGGATTTTCTCTTGGCTGGCAGATATAACAAGGTTCACTTTCGTTTTTCATTATTCATCATATCGAGAATCAATCCGCCCCACGTAAAATCTTTGGCGCCGTAACCTTCACCGGTAAACGGGTTGTAATATTCCCTGAAACCGCTTTTTTCAATCAGTTTAAGCATACTGTCGATGAGTGTTTTTGCCTTTTCACGGTGCTCGTTCCGGACGAGGTATTTGTGCATGAACCAGTTGTTGACAATCCAGGTGGGGCCGCGCCATATATATATCGAATCCGTTGGGTTGAAGGCTGCTTCGTTTTGTGCCAGCGATGGAATCGGGTAAGGTGTGTCGAATTCGTCGCTTTTGTAAAAATGGCGGTTCATGATTTCTCTGCCAATTTCATCGGGAATATCATCCATTATTACCGGATAAAAAATGGTGGGGGTCATGATCTTGATTTTTTTGTTATCCGAACCGTAAGTATCATAAAATGCTGCGTCCTCTTCGTCATACATCACTTTCAGGATACTTCCGGTTACTTTGCGGGCGAGGATGTAGTACTTTTCCTGATCCTTGTCGCCGGCAACTTCACATAAATCCGCCAGTTCCTGGAGGTTATGTGCGTAAATTGAATTAAATCCGGCATCTTTCACCCGGAAATAATCAGCTTTGGCAATTTTTTTCAGGTTATAATTGTGCAGGAAATTTTTGAAATCGTTACCAACCACCTTTAAAAAAAGTTTTGGATTTGCTTTTCCACGGAAACCGACCACCGGGTCGAACGTTGCTTTCCAGTCCATCCCCGATTCGAAAGGGGTTATAATTGTTATCAAGCTGTCGCCATCGAAATCGCGGTTAGCGGCCAGCCAGTCGTAGTAGAGTTTCAACTTTGGGAGAATTTCTTTTACAAACGATTCATCCTTATCTTCTTCATATACCCTTTTTACTGCCTGGGCAAGCATTGGTGGTTGAACAATGCTGCTCATATGCGGCGAACGAAGTTCCAGGATTGTCGCAATTTTCATTTGAAAAAAATCTGTTAACCTGGCCGGGAATATTTTCTTCCAGTAAATGATGTTTCCCAGAAAACCATCTTTCCGCTGTGCAGCAAACAGCGAGCGCAAATGGTGTCTTGCATGTCCGGATTCCCCGAGCGCCGTTAAAATTATGGCATGAAAACAGGTGTCCCAAAAATATTGAAACGGGTATCGTTCCGGCGAAGGTTGGGTGAATCCATAATCCACGTCAACCGGATCCGAATGACCGTGAATCATATTGTCAAACATTATTTTTCTTACGCGGCTTTCAATTTCTTTTTTGTCCAGCATTATTGATTTTGGTTTTAAAGTATGAGTGCGAGCACAATAATCACAACGATTACAAAAATGATTATCGACCCCCAGAATACACCCGGATGCATGGAAAGCCACAATGCCGGGCTTGAACTTTTCGCAATATTATCGAACGTGCCGTGGGCGCTGTGGTTTCCCGGTACCGGTTCCCACAGGTTGTTCAGGCGGTTTGGGTCTTCGGGTTCGTCGGTTTGTTGTCCTTCAAATGCGGTTCTTGCCATCATTTTATCGAGCAGACCGGGAAAAAATTTATTGCCGATAATAGCCTGAAATGTTGGCATGGCAACAAATATCTCGCGCCTGTCGTGTGTGGCGGCATAAACAATCGCGCGCGCTGCTACTTCGGGTTGGTATACCGTTCCCATCGGTCGCGCCTTATTCGGCAGCCTGCTTTTTACCCAGCCGAACTGCGTCGTGTTTAGCGCCGGCAGCTCTACCATGGTTGCTTTTACGTTGCTTTTGTCGTGTAGCAATTCGGTGCGCAGCGAGTCGAAAAAACCCTGAATTCCATGTTTTGCGCCGCAATAGGCTGCCTGTAATGGAATTCCGCGGTACGCCAGCGCCGAACCAACCAGAACGATTTTGCCACGATTTCTTTTCTGCATGTGTTTCAAAACCGACATGGTGCAGTAAACCTGTCCCAGATAAGTAACTTCCGTCACTCGCTTAAATTCTTCGGGTATCATTTCTTTTATCGGAGAAAAAACGCTGTTCATGGCGTTATTTACCCATACATCTATCGGGCCTATTTCTTCTTCAATGGTATTCACCATGGTTTCCACCTTTTCAAAATCGGAAACGTCGAGCTGATAATAAACACATTCGCCACCGGCTTTTTCCACTTCCTGTTTTGTTCCATTCAAACTTTCAGGATTTCTTGCCAGCACCACCACTTTTGCTCCGGCAGCGCCAAATTCCCTTGCGGTTGCCCGGCCAACCCCGGCCGATGCACCTGTTATTACTACTATTTTTGATTTTAAACTATCCACGGCATTTAATTTTATGATGTTTGATTTTAATAATGATTATGTTATATATTTATCCCACAAACCGTAAGATTCTTTTTTCGGACCGCGGGGTATTGCCAGTGCAATCAAAATAATACCCACAACTGCATCAACGATGGCCAATCCTGTATATCCGCTGCTAAAAAACCAGGGAGTTATGGCAATAATCAGCGCCAGAAGAATGTTTAAATACCTCCCCCTGCGGACGACTTCACCCATGCTGATAACCGAAACCACGATAAGAAGTGCGCCACCCAGGTGGTTAACATCAGCCAGCGTTTTTTCAATGGGAACGCCAAAAAATCCGGGTGCGAACATCAGAAAAATCCCAATAAACATGGAAATAAGCAATGTGGGCGGTACGCTCATTCCCCAAACGGATGAATTGAAAACCTTTCCAAAATGTTTCGGCAGTTCAATTAATTCAGGAGAGCGGTTATCTTCGGTCACATTTTCCGGATCTCCCCCTTTCCAGAAGACTTTCCAGAAATTGGCGCCTTTTCGTTTTTGTTTCACCAAATGTTGTCCCATGGCTATTACTTCATCTACCTCGAGCGGGATCATAGGAAGCATAATTGCGGCAGCCAGAAGGCAGAAGGTGCACCAGTGGCCAACAACCACCGGTTGCGAAATCACCAGGAAAATATGCACCAGGCCGAGCGGAATTACCAAAATTCCGAAAAACGTAACCATCCATGGCATGGTTCTCCAGCGTGTGGGGGCGCCCATCCAGCCCATTAGAAATTCGAATGTGTAGGCCAGCGCTCCGAAAGCGCCGTCGGAAATTGGCAGCGAATGAGACATTTTGGAATTCAGCACCATTTCGCTTTCCGGACCAAAAAACGGATCCCACACGTGTTCGATATACCCCATCTGAAAAGCGCCGAGATACCGCGAAACAATCCAGCCCATAAAAGCAGTGACAATCATTATCCAGCGCTGCGGCCAGCTCGAGGGATTGTACGACCAGCCTTCCGGAACTTCGCCGCCCATTTTCATGTAGGTGATCATATTTGGCATTCCCGGAATCAATATCGTTAGGGAAATAACCAGTGCGCCAACAAACGTGTCGTTCATGTAAGCTGCGGCAGTGGGAGCCCAGAAAATCACCGGCGCAAAGGTAATCCACACACCTATGAAGCAGGCAATCCACAAGCTCACCGGCCGGTTGGGCAGCAACGATCGCCAACCAAATACGATCAGTAAAATTCCGCTGATGATGTCGCTCCAGGTCATGGCGGCAATGCGTCCCTCTGTCGAAATCCAGAGGCTTCTGCCACCGCTGGGCATTACCACCGATTTTCCGTAACTAAATGTGAGCGGCGACAGTACCAGCCAAACCCCCAATATAACCAGCGCCCAGTAAACCCAAAGCGTTTGCATGTGGTGCATCCGGAGCATTTGCATCCGTTTTTCATGATCCATACCATCGCCTTTCATCATTTTTTTCTGATGCTGGCTGGCCTCTTTTTCTGCCATCGGACGGGTTACTCCTCTTTTTTCCATATTCTCATGTTTTAAGACTCGAGATTGATCATTATTCAGTTTTTTGAGGCACAACGTAAAATCCAAGAATCCTGCCACAGCCTTATACAACCGGTAATCCTGTATGTATAAGCTTCTGAAAAAGCTGTTTTGATCTTCATTCCTGCCGGACGTAACCGTCTGTTTTGACTTTCTTTTATATGCGGTTTGAATCATTTTCATGTTCAGGCTTTTGTGTGGAAATAGTTACACATTCGGCTACGGCTTGTGGTTTTCTTACTCAAACAGTTTTTCTGAAAATGCCCGCTGAACATCGATTTTCCGACATTTTTCCGGGTGGAATGATTTTCGTAACCGGAATTACCATTCAAAAAATGTTTTAGCGAAAAACCTCGTCCCGATTAAATATGGAAGAAATCAATATTATCATTGCAATTATCGCCTTTGTTATCCTGAGCCTGGGATTGGTAAAGGCGAACATTAAAAGATCTTATGTTTCGGAACCATTAATTGCATTATTCATTGGTTTTGCTATCGGTCCTGAAATTTTGAATATACAGGATGTGATGAACTGGAAAGACCCGTATGAGATTATGCACCAGTTAACCCGTTTTACACTCGCGCTGGCTGTTATGGCTTCCGCGTTGCGCCTTCCGGCAGATTTCATAAAAAAGAATGTCAGGCCCTACCTGGTAATAATTTTAGGGGGAATGTTACTGATGTTGCTTTTTTCTTCGCTGGCTTATTACCTTTTCGGTTTTAGTTTCTGGGAAAGTCTGCTGATTGGGGCAATTCTTGCGCCAACCGACCCGGTTCTGGCAACAACCATCGTTTCCAGTAATTTTGCCTACCATTATATTCCGGCAAAATTGCGAAACATGATTACGGCCGAGTCGGCTTCGAATGATGGATTGGCTTATGCTTTTGTTTTGTTGCCGGTTTTTGTGATGGAAAAAAAAGAACAACCGTTAACCGGCTGGCTGACTGAAGTTCTGCTTTGGGAGAATGTCGGGGCAATTGTGTTGGGTGTTGTACTTGGATATGTTTTTGGAAAAGCGTTTCATTTTTTTCATAAACGCGAATCGATGGTTCAGGAAACATTAATGGCAGTGGCGCTTTCCTTTACCTTTTTAGTAGCTACTTTTTTCCCGGCAATTCACATGAACGGTATTATTGGAGTATTCGCTGCCGGTGTTGTATTTCAAACATTAATAGGGAAAGATATCGAAGAAAGGCACCAGGAGGTGCAATCGATGATGGAACGGATTTTCATCGTTCCGGTTTTTGTTATTCTGGGTTCGATGATTCCCTGGGCACAATGGAAAGAAATGCCACTTTTTATCTGGATAATCACACCCCTTATTATTTTTTTACGGCGAATTCCGATGCTGTTTATTCTGAAGCCGCTGATTGGCATTTTTAACCGGAAAGATACTGTGTTTGCCGGCTGGTTCGGTCCCATTGGTGTGGCGGCGCTTTTTTACATCACCATGCTGCTTAAGAAATATCCCGGCCACGAACATCTTTGGCCAATTGTGACATACGCCGTGGTTTGCTCTACCTTGATTCATGCAATAACGGCAAATCCTTTTTCCAGACGCTTCTATTATTATCCCGAACCGCCCCCTGAAAAGGAAGAGCAGGAGCAGGATGGTTAAAAAATTTTGCTTTTTTTAATTGCCTGTTGTTGCTCAAAACGAATTCGAATCTGTATTTAATCTGCTAATAAAGGGGATTTTAAAAAATTTTCCAATAAATAGCAAATGGTATTTTTTATCCACAAATGTTCTATATTTTCATTGCATTTCAACTTCATTTTTCGCTTTTGCATTGAGGAAATATACCCCATACTGAGGCAGATGTTCTACATATTACAACCAATCAACAGGTAATCAACTATTTTCTTTCGAACAAAGTATACCTGTTATCCTGCTGTTATTCCGCTGTTTAGAACAACATATATTTTTTTGGCATCAATATTCGATTCTTTCAAATGTAAAAGGCATGGTTTTGATTTTTAATGTAAAACGAAAGCGTTTTAAACTCTAAAAAACAAACGACTGATTTTCAAACTTGATTGAATACACTGAATGTTTAGAACGAGTTCCATAAGTTAAATAATTTAATATCCAGGAAATATGAGTAAAGAAGTTAGTGATTTTCTGATTGAACGTTTGTTGCAATGGGATATCAAACGGATTTATGGATTCCCGGGCGACGGGATTAACGGTATTATGGGCGCCCTGAACCGTGCCGAAGATAAAATGGAATTTATCCAGACCCGTCATGAGGAGATGGCCGCATTTATGGCGACGGCTCATGCAAAATTTACGAATGAAGTTGGCGTATGTTTGGCCACGTCCGGACCGGGAGCTATTCATTTGTTAAATGGATTGTACGATGGCAAGCTCGACCACCAGCCGGTGGTGGCGATAGTAGGACAGCAAAAACGCATGGGGCTGGGTGGAAATTACCAGCAGGAAGTAGACCTCATCAGTTTATATAAAGATGTAGCCAACCAGTACGTACACATGGTTACCGAACCTGCCCAGTTGCGGCATGTTATCGATCGCGCCGTTCGTATTGCGAAAAGTGAAAGAACGGTTACCTGTGTGATTATTCCAAGCGATGTGCAGGAAATGGATGCCGTTGAAAAGCCGCCGCGTGCTCATGGTTCCGTTCACAGCGGCACCGGGCATTCGTATGCCAACGTTGTTCCGGTAGACGAACAACTGCATAAAGCTGCCGAAATTTTAAATGAAGGTAAAAAAGTAGCCATGCTTATTGGCGCCGGCGCTTTGAATGCACAGGAAGAAGTAAAACGCGTGGCCGAATTACTGGGCGCCGGGGTGGCCAAAGCGCTGCTTGGCAGGGCTGCACTACCCGACGATTTGCCTTACGTAACCGGTCCGATTGGTTTGCTGGGTTCAAAGCCAAGTTGGGAACTCATGAGCGAATGTGATACTTTATTGATGGTAGGCAGTAGTTTCCCGTACAGCGAGTTTCTGCCGGAAGAAGGTCAGGCGCGGGGCGTGCAAATCGATATCGACCCGAAAATGCTGAGTATCCGCTATCCCATGGAAGTTTGTCTGAACGGCGATTCCAGATTAACGCTGCAGAAGTTGATACCGTTGCTGAAAAGCAAAGAAGATCGTTCGTGGCAGGAAAGCATAATGAAAGAAGTCAGGGACTGGTGGACGGTGGTGGAAGCCAAAGCGAAAGAAACAGCAAAGCCCATCAATCCGCAATGGGTATTTTGGGAGTTGTCGCCACGGTTGCCCGATAACTGCATCATTTCATCCGATTCCGGTTCGGCGGCCAACTGGTTTGCCCGCGACCTGAAAATCAGGGACGGAATGAAAGCATCGCTTTCGGGAAACCTCGCAACCATGTGTCCGGGAGTGCCCTATGCCATTGCGGCAAAATTCGCTTATCCCGATCGTATTTCCATTGCCCTGGTGGGCGACGGCGCCATGCAAATGCTGGGAATCAACGGCTTGATAACCATTTCAAAATACTGGAAAAAATGGTCGAACCCACAGTTGATTATTATGGTGTTGAACAATCACGACTTGAACCAGGTAACCTGGGAACAGCGGGTTTTGGCTGGAGACCCCGAATTTGAAGGTTCGCAGAATGTTCCGGAATTCGACTATGCTTCGTATGCAGCATCGCTTGGGTTAAAAGGAATCCGGGTATCCAAACCGGAGGAAGTTGGCTCAGCCTGGGATGAGGCGTTTTTGGCCGACCGGCCCGTGGTACTCGATGTGCTGACCGATCCAAACGTGCCGACAATTCCGCCACACATTACTTTCAAACAAATGGTTAACATGAGTAAAACACTCATAAAAGGAGATCCCCACGAAAAGAATGTTATTCGCCAAACGTTTAAAGACGCCATGAAAAGTTTGGTTCCAAATAAAGGATAAGAATGATTGATGAATCCGGAAATCCGGCAAAAATTGATAAGCTGGAAGTACATGCATATAAAATACCGACTGACCAGCCTGAATCTGATGGTACATTGCAATGGGACAGTACCACCATGGTAGCGGTGTTTATTAATGCAGCAGGCGAAACCGGTTTCGGTTATACCTATGCCGATGTTTCGGCTGCATCTTTTATCCGGAATAATTTCAGGGAAATCGCGGTGGGTCAAAATCCGCTTGATATCGAAAAGATCGTTTATAAAGCGCACAGGAGCATCCGGAACAACGGCAATTGCGGAATTGCGTTCATGGCTTTGTCGGCGCTCGATGTTGCCCTGTGGGATTTGAAGGCAAAATTGCTCAGCATTTCATTGGCGGAATTACTGGGACGCGCACAAAACGACGTGCTGGTATACGGTTCCGGCGGATTTACGTCCTATTCCGATGAAAAGCTGTCGGAACAATTGGGTAATTGGTCAGGACAGGGATTCACGCAGGTTAAAATAAAAATCGGCAGGGATCCCGCAAAAGACCTCCGGCGGCTTCAGGTCGCCCGCGATGCTATCAGTCCCGATACTGCATTGTTTGTAGATGCGAACGGCGCCTACACCATTCAGCAGGCATTAAAAATGGCCGAAGAATTCGCAAAATACAACGTGCAATGGTACGAAGAACCGGTTTCTTCGGATAATCTGAAAGGGCTCGCATTTGTTCGCGATCATTGTCCTGCGGGAAACCAGGTTGCCGCCGGGGAATACGGTTTTGGTTTACCATATTTCAGAAATATGCTTGAAAATCACGCGGTAGATGTTTTGCAGGCAGATGCCACACGCTGTGGCGGAATTTCCGGTTTTCTGAAAGCCGGCCGGCTGGCGGAAGCTTTCCAGGTGCCGTTTTCCTTTCATTGTGCGCCTTCTCTGCATATTCACGCTGCGGTTGCCCTGCCCGGGTTCTTTACCGGGGAATATTTTCACGATCACGTTCGCATTGAAAAGATGTTGCTGGACGGATTCCGTGAACCCGTAAACGGTCGTATTGCACCGGATACCGGCCGGCCCGGACTTGGCCTGGATTTTAAACATGCTGATGCAGAAAAGTATAAAATCGAATAAGTTATTAACCACTGATAAAAAACAATATGGAATTGCTGGCCAGAGAACTGGAAAAAACGATTGAAGGAGAAGTTCGTTTCGACAATGGCAGCCGCGCGCTGTATGCCACCGACGGTTCCAATTACCGCCAAATTCCTATCGGCGTGGTCCTGCCGAAAACACAGGACGATATCATTAAAACCGTTGCTTTGTGCCGGAAACACAACGCACCGCTGCTTTCGAGGGGCGGCGGTACAAGTCTGGCGGGGCAGTGCTGCAATAACGCCGTGGTGATGGATATGTCAAAGTACTACAACAAAGTACTGCATATCGATACGGAGAATAAGCTGGTGCGCGTTCAGCCGGGAATTGTGCTCGACCACATGAAGCAGCATACAGAGGAAGCAGCGGGACTTACATTCGGGCCGGACCCGGCAACGCATAACCATTGCACCATTGGCGGAATGCTGGGCAACAATTCGTGCGGAATCCACTCGGTTATGGCTGCATTTCGGGGCGATGGGGCCAGGACTTCCGATAATACACACAGCCTGAAAATTTTAACCTACGACGGGGAAATTATGGAAGTAGGGGCAACCTCCGAAGAAGAGTTGCAAAATATTATTGAAGCCGGAGGAAGAAAAGGGGAGATCTATAAGAAATTAAAGGAAATCCGTGATAAATACGCCCGGCAGGTCAGGGAAAAATATCCGGACATCCCGCGCCGTGTATCCGGCTATAATCTCGATGAATTACTGCCGGAAAAAGGTTTTAACGTTGCTCATGCACTTGTTGGTACCGAATCAACTTGTGTAGTTATTCTCGAAGCAACCATGAAACTCATTGAAAATCCCAAAGCCCGCACACTTTTGGTATTGGGTTACCCCGATGTTTTCGAAGCCGGAAAGCACTGTGACGAAATCATGAAACACGAACCTGTCGGTTTGGAAGGAATGGACGATAAGTTGATTAACTACATGCAGAAGAAGCATTTGAACATTGATGATTTGTCGCTGTTACCCGATGGAAACGGATGGTTGCTGGTGGAATTGGGGGCCGATTCCAAAGAAGAATCTGACGCGAAAGCCAAAAAACTGATGGCCCAGTTGAAAAAGCAGAAAAATCCGCCGAACATGAGCCTTTTCGATAAATCCGACCAGGAAACAAAGCTCTGGGAAATAAGGGAATCGGGGCTCGGCGCCACGGCAAACATACCGGGAATGGCCAATACATGGCCGGGATGGGAAGATTCTGCAGTCGATCCAACGCGGGTGGGAGAGTATTTGAAAGACCTGAAAGCGCTCTTTCATAAATATAATTATGACGCCTCCGTTTACGGGCATTTTGGCCAGGGATGTATCCACTGCCGGATTAATTTCGATTTAATAACGAAAGAAGGCATCGACACCTATCGGAAATTTACCCGCGAAGCTGCCGGTTTGGTATTGAAGTACGATGGTTCGCTCTCAGGTGAACATGGCGACGGCCAGTCGAGGGGCGAATTGCTGGAGGTGATGTACGGCAAAGATTTGATGGAAGCGTTTCGCGAATTTAAATCCATTTGGGACCCCGACTGGAGAATGAACCCGGGAAAAGTGATCGAACCATACAGCAGGACAGAAAACCTCAGGCTCGGCACCAATTACAATCCACCCAGTTTCGAAACAAAATTCAAATTTCCGGAAGATGAAGGAAGTTTTGCCAAGGCGACTTTACGTTGTGTGGGTGTAGGGAAATGCCGCAGACACGATGGGGGGACGATGTGCCCCAGCTACATGGTGACGCACGAGGAAAATGATTCTACCCGCGGACGGGCGCACATGTTGTTCGAAATGTTGCAGGGACAAGAACTTACCGGCGGCTGGAACGAAAAAGCGGTAAAAGAAGCGCTCGATTTGTGCCTCGCCTGCAAAGGGTGTAAATCCGACTGTCCGGTAAATGTGGATATGGCAACCTATAAATCGGAATTTCTTTCCCATTACTATAAAGGAAAACTCCGGCCACGAACAGGTTACGCTTTTGGATTGATTTACTGGTGGGCACGTCTGGCATCCAATTTTCCGGGAGTGGCAAATTTTTTCACCCAAACCAAAGGAATCGATAAAATTTTAAAAGCCGCCGGCGGAATTGCGCAGGAACGTAAAATACCGGAATTCGCATCCCAGACATTTAAAAAATGGTTCTTCAAACAAAATCATGAAACTAGCGAGCGACCGCGCGTTATTTTGTGGGCGGATACTTTCAACAATTACTTTATGCCGCCTACTTTAAAAGCTGCTTATGAAGTGCTGGACACAGCCGGTTTTGAAGTTATTGTTCCCAAACGCTCGCTTTGCTGCGGAAGGCCGTTGTTTGATTTTGGCTGGATTGATCTCGCTAAAAAACTGCTGCAACAGATTCTGGAAACTTTACGCGCCGAAATCAGGGAAGGAATTCCGCTGGTGGGAATTGAACCCAGTTGTACTGCAGTTTTTCGCGATGAACTTTGTAATCTTTTCCCGCACGATCAGGATGCCCAGCGGCTGAAAAAACAAACTTACACGCTGGGGGAATTTCTGGAAAAATATGCGCCGGATTTCGAAGTTCCGAAACTGGAGAAAAAAGCAATCATGCACGGCCATTGTCAGCACAAGGCAATAATGGCAATCGATAACGAAGAAAAAGTGCTTAAAAAAATGGGGCTCGATTTGGAAGTTCTCGATTCGGGTTGCTGCGGCATGGCCGGTTATTTCGGATATGAAAAAGGGGCACATTACGATGTTTCGGTAAAAGCCGGTGAAAGGGTGCTACTTCCCAAAGTACGGGAAGCTGACAATGATACACTGATTGTGGCCGACGGCTTTAGCTGCAAAGAACAAATTAAACAGGAAACCAACCGAAAAGCATTGCATTTGGCGGAAGTTCTGCAAATGGCGTTGAAGAAAAATAAAACGAAAACAAATTGACTTATTGTTATATATGTTATAAATTTATATGGCTTTTTTCCAACACATAAAAATCTATTGAAATGAAAATCGGAAAAAACACCTGGGTTATTGCAGAGGGATATATTCCTGAAGGCAGCAATGGACCAGCTCCGGAATTCACAAGCCATGAAACCGCTTGTATCCTGAATGCCGGAAAGAATGAAGCACACGTAAAGATTTACATCTATTTTTCTGATAAAGAACCTGTGGGGCCCTACGAAATATCTGTGCCTGCCGAACGGACCCTGCATTTGCGTTTCAACGAACTCGAAAATCCGAAGGTGCCGCGGGGAACCGACTATTCAAGTGTTATCGTGTCCGATCAACCCGTTGTGGTGCAGCACAGCCGGCTCGATTCGCGCCAGGCTGAAAATGCACTGCTAACCACAATTGCATATTCCGAATGACGTTAAAGAAAACATCAAAAATAAACCGCAGGACATTTCTTGCTCTTACCGGCGGTACAGGCGCCGGACTCGTTTTTCAGTCGCAGGAAAAATACATTCATAAACTTATTCCTTATGTTAATGCACCGCAGTATCCGAAACCGGGCGAGTGGGCGTATTATTTATCTGCCTGCCGCGAATGCCCTGCAGGTTGCGGGCTGATGATGTGGTACCGCGACGGACGGGTAACCAAGGCCGAGGGAAATCCGGAAAACCCAATCAATTCCGGGAAACTTTGTATCCGCGGGCAATCATCGGTTTTAGGCCAGTACGACACCGACCGCGTAAAGAATCCGCTGGTGAAAAACGGCGATGGAAAATTTACCGAAATAACGTGGGATAAAGCGTTTCAAAACATTTTGCTCGAAATGCACGATACCGAAAAGGTGGCGGTTGTTTCCAATCTGCAAACGGGTTCGCTGGCGGGGGTAATGGAAGATTTTGCAGGGGGTTTTGGTCAGAAGCCGCTGTACTACGAAGCATTCAGTTACGAAGCGATGCGAAAGGCAAACGCTGAAACTTACGGGCAGGCGCTCATTCCAAAGTACAACCTCGAAGAGAGTGATTTGATTATTAGTTTTGGCGCCGATTTTCTGGAGACCTGGATTTCGCCGGTGGAATATGCCCGCGAATTCAGTAAGTTCCATTCCCTGAAAAATAACCGCGTAAATAAATTCATCTATTTCGGCCCGGCGCGAACGATGACCGCCGTCAACAGCGACGAATTTATTCTTACCGAACCGGGAACAGAAATGCAGATTATTGCCGGATTAATGAAGCGGCTCGGCCGGATAAACACAACTATTCCGGAAAATGGCGACCGTCTTCCGGCAAAAATGAATGAAAAACTGGACCGGATTGCCGAAGAATTGAGACAGGCGAACAAACCGGTTATTTTAGCCGGAAATGGCGCCGATAAAAGCGTTGCCGGAAAAATGACGGTAAAAGCTGCGAATCAGTTAAATGAATTTTTGGGAAACCAGGCGGTGGATATCCGCACAAGTCATGCGCTCAGCAAAACAGCCATGAGCAATGAAGTGCGTGAGTTTTTCGAATCGGTAGACGAAAATACTATTCTGGTGATTCACAATACCAACCCGGTTTTCAGCGAACCAGACCTGGAAAAGTATATTACCAAAGCGAAGGCCGTGGTTTATATCGGACCGATGCAAAATGAAACGGCAGCGCTGGCGCGGTGGATTCTTCCTTCAAATTATTATTTCGAAGACTGGGGCGACTACGAAGCCTGGAACGGAACAGTTTCGCTTCTTCAACCGGTGATGAGGCCGATCGATAACACTAAAAGCGCCGGCGATATTTTTCTCGCGCTCCACGGACTTCAGGAAATTGCTTTCGAGGACGTGGTAAAACAAAACTGGAGGAAATGGTCGCAGCAAAGCAGTGTACCGCAGGAGAATGAAAATGCCGGAGAAAATAAAATTACACTCGCTGCCGACGGATTTTTGCAGGAAGTTCTTCAAAAAGGTTATTTAAATAAACCGAAAGAACAAATGAATATTCAGGCAGCATCCGGTGAAAGTGAAAATACAGAAATCGTGACACAACCTGCCGGAAACCGCTTTTTCCTGAAAGTATTTCCATCGCATTATTTTTATGACGGCAGTTTGGCCAACCGCGGATGGTTGCAGGAAATTCCGCATCCGGTGTCGAATATTGTCTGGCAAAGCTGGATTGACATGAATTCAGAAAAAGCTAAAGAACTGGATATCGAAGAAGGCGATATTTTAAAAATCACATCCGGAGACCGAAATGTTGAAGTAGCCGTGCGGCTGACGGAAGATATTGATAAAAATACGCTGGCCATGGATGCCGGACAAGGTCATACGCATTTAGGATTGGTAGCCAACGGAGTGGGAGTTAACGCTTTTAAACTACTGCAGGAATCTGCTTCCGGTTCGTTACCTGAAGTAACCGTGGAAAAAACCGGTAACAACGAGGCAATACTGTTCCTGAATTTCACCAAAGATCAGCACGACAGGGAATTGCTGCAGCACGTAGAACTGGAAAAAATCCGCGATAACACGGCAAAAACGGAAGAAATGAACTGGCCGATGCCGGAAGGTTATGATAAGGCCGATGACCTGTACAAAGGACATGAACATAAAGATCATCGTTGGGGAATGGTAATCGATTTGCAAAGCTGTATTGGTTGCAAAGCCTGTGAAGCTGCCTGTTACGCCGAAAATAATATTCAGGTGGTAGGGAAGGAAAACTGCAGGGAAGGCCGCGAAATGAGCTGGTTGAAAGTGCCTCCGTACGATCTCACGGAAAAGAAACAAACAGCTTATCTTCCTACTCCATGCCAACACTGCGATTCAGCGCCCTGCGAGCCGGTTTGCCCGGTGTATGCATCGGTGCATACCGAAGAAGGCTTGAACGCACAAATTTACAACCGCTGCATCGGAACCCGGTACTGCTCCAATAACTGCCCGTATAAGGTGCGGCGTTTTAACTGGGTTAACATAAAATATGATTTCCCGATGACGCTTCAGTTAAACCCTGAAGTAACAGTGAGGGAGCGTGGGGTTATGGAGAAATGCACGTTCTGTGTTCAGCGTATCCGAAACAAGGAATATCAGGCAAAAACTGAAAACCGCAAATTGAAAGATGGTGAGATTGTACCGGCATGTGCACAAACCTGCCCGACAAATGCCATTGTTTTTGGCGATTTGATGGATGAAAATTCGGAAGTGCGGAAATTAATTAAAGACAAAAGAAAGTACCAGTTGCTGAACGAGTTGAATACCAAAACAGCAGTGGTGTACCTCAAAAAAATAACCGTTTAAACTACTTGTTGTGCAGGAATATACGTCAAATATCACCTTTAAAGATGTAAACCGGACGGTTGCCCACGGAATGCGCCCTGCGCCAAAACCTTACTACCTGTTCATGGGTTTTCTGATGCTGGTGATTGGCTGGGGCATATTTTCCTGGATTTACCAGGTAAAAACAGGAATGGGCGTGGCCGGAATTAATCATCCGGTAGGTTGGGGGACTTACATTACCAACTTTGTTTTTTGGGTTGGAATTGCCCACTCCGGAACGTTGATTTCCGCTATTTTGTTCCTCGTTCGTTCCGACTGGCGCGATGCTGTCTCGCGGTCGACCGAAGCAATGACTGTTTTTGCGGTGATGACCGCCGGATTGTTTCCGCTCATTCACCTCGGCCGGTTGTGGGTTTTCTTTTACATTCTTCCATATCCGAATCAGCGCGCGCTGTATCCCAACTTCTCCAGTCCGCTGGTGCTCGATTTAATTGCAGTTTTAACCTATCTGACTGTCAGCGTCATTTTCTTTTATGTAGGAATGATACCCGACGCGGCATCGTTGCGCGATTATTACCGGAACAAGCTGGGAATCAACCACTGGCGCACCAAATTTTACACGTTTATTTCACGCGGATGGTCGGGGGCGTTAAGTCAGTGGAGGCACTATAACCGCTCATACCTCTACTTTGCAATGCTGGCAACGCCGCTGGTAATTTCAGTTCACTCGGTAGTATCCTGGGATTTTGCAGTTAGTTTGCTCCCCGGCTGGCACTCCACATTGTTTCCTCCTTATTTTGTTGCGGGCGCTATTCATTCAGGGTTGGCAATGGCGCTGACGTTGATCATCCCCATGCGGAAATTTATTAACCTGAAAAAACTGATTACGGTAAAACACCTCGAAGCCATCGCAAAATTTACCATTTTAACCGGCTCCATTCTTGCCTACGCATACATCATTGAACCATTTATTGAAAATTATACCGGAAGCACGGTTCACCGCCAGTTTACCTGGTGGCGGATGACCGGTTGGTTGGGGTGGGCCTATTATGTTGTTTTGTTTTGCAACATTGTAGTGCCACTTTCATTTTTGTGGAAAAAGCTTCGCGTGAACGTAAAGTACCTTTTCGTGGCATCATTATTAATAAATGTTGGAATGTGGCTGGAAAGATATTTTATTGTTGTCACTTCCACTGCGCACGATTTTATGCCGCACAACTGGGGACAATATCATCCTACCTGGGTCGAAATTGGCATCACCGCCGGCACAGCAGCTTTCTTTCTGTTTTTCTACATGGGTTTTGCCAAATTTTTACCCACCATTCCTGTCGCCGATTTTAAAGATTATCTGTTAAAAGGCCGGCTGCCGGAACCGGGAAAAATAAAACCAAAAAACAAGTTGGAAACTCCGCCGAGGGAAGCCGGAAAGCTGGAAAAACTGTTTGTTTTTCCAACGGCAGCTTCGCTGATAAAAGCCGTTCAGGTGCTTCGGGAAAGAAACATCACGGTTCTGGAGACTTTTTCACCGGTAAAGCTGCCGGAAGTAGAAAGTATGCTGGGAGTGAAAAAAAGCCCCGTTACCTACTGGACGACGGCGGGCGGAATATTCGGAATGATATCGGGTTTCGCTTTAACGGCGGGATGTGTGAGTATTTACGATTTGATTGTTGGGGGAAAACCGGTACTGTCGCTGGTTCCGTTTGTGATTGTGATGTTTGAGCTTACCGTGTTGTTCGCTTCCATTTTTAACTTGGTGGCGGTATTTTATTATTCACGGCTACGGAAAAAACATACCGATCCGTGGTACGACGAACGGTTTAGCATGAATAAATTTGGATTGCTTGTTGCCTATTCCGAAAAAAACGGTGAAGAGATTCAGCATTTGGCGGAAGTATTTATGAGAGAGGAGGATGAGAATGAAAACTAAAGTTTATATAGCTGGCGCTGTTCTTCTTTCGGCGGTTTTATTTGTGGTTTGGAGGTTCATGTTCACCGGCGAAAATGACGAAAGGTTGTGGCATTCGTTTTTAATCGAATTTCTCTATTTCACGTCGCTGGCCGGAGGGTTGGCAGTTTGGCCGGCGATTGTGGTAGCTACTTACGGAAAATGGATGGGAAGTGCGGAAAGGCTTTGCCGCGTTGGACTTGCATTTTCACTGCCTTCGGTTTTGGCGCTGGTTGTGTTTGGTGGGGCTCCGAAACCTGGGCGCCGTGGATGCATGAACAAAAAGGAATGTTCTGGTTGAATAATACATTTTTATTTTCGCGAAACGTACTTGCGCTGGTCGTTTTCTGGATCATGGCATTTGTGTTTGTAGCCAAAAGAAATTCAAAAAATAACCGAATATACGCCCGTTTGCTGATTATAGCTTTCGTGGTGGCATTCAGTCTGTTGGGTTTCGACTTTGTAATGGCGCTCGAACCGGAATGGTACACCATGATGATTGGCGGTTACTTTTTCATTACTGCCGTTTATGTGGCAGTGGCGGCATGGGCGCTAATGGCTGCACTGGACAATGAAATCCCCGATACCCTTCAGGATTTGGGTAAACTAATCGTTGCCTTTTGTATGTTTACGTCATACCTGATGTTCAGCCATTTGTTTCCGATTTGGTACGAGAATAATCCCGAAGAAATCCTTTTCCTGGTTCCGCGAATGAATTACGGGTGGAAATGGATCAGCATGTTGCTGTTGCTGATGGTATATCTTGGGCCGCTTGCTTTATTATTACCGGCCAAAATGAAGCGAAACCGGATTACACTCGGGGCAGTTTCGCTGATGGTTATTGTTGGAATGTGGATCGAACGCTGGTGGCTTGTATCGGCTGTGTTTAACTGGGAACAGGTAATTTTCGGATGGCAGGAAATTGTTCCGCTGGCTGCTTTTCTGTTGTTGTTTGTGGCCGGAGTATTTGCAACAAATTTATACACGGCCCGTCAGGTGGAACCGGAAAAAATAAGTCAGTGAAATAAAAACGAATTGACACAAATTATACGGAGCTCAAAAAATAGAATAAAAACAACATTAACAAGTGAAATTTAAACACAATCAATTTGGTCTTTCTTTGCTGATTCTGGCGTTACTCGGAACTGCGGCGCTGACGTATTTTTACTATTATCAGAGTAAAATTGGTCCGGAGCAGCCTATTCCGTTTAGCCACAGGATTCACGTAAACGAAAAGCACATCAGTTGCTACATGTGCCACGACGGAGCTGTGAATGGCGCGCGGGCCGGAATTCCGCCATTGGAAACCTGCATGTTGTGCCACAGCCGGATTATTATTCACCATCCCGAAATTGAAAAACTCAGGGCACATTACGCTACCAACACACCCGTGGAATGGAAAAAAATATACGACGTTCCTGATTTTGCCTATTTCAACCATTCGGTGCATATTTTCAGAAAAATAGATTGCAGCCAGTGCCACGGAAACATTCAGCACATGGACAGGATTGAACGGGTTCAGGAATTTAAAATGAATTTTTGCATTGATTGTCATAAAAAAAATAACGCAACAACCGATTGTTTTACATGTCACAGATAAATTATGTTTGAATTTACCAAAAAGCCGAATAGCGCAGCCATCGCCTTTATCATTGCCGGAGCGGCGTGGTTTGTAGTTGGAACTTTTTACGGGTTGTTTTCGGCGATACACCTGATGGCGCCGGAATTTTTTAATAACATCCCGGGGCTGGTTTTCAGCCGAACCCGACCGATTCATGTCAATACTGTTTTGTACGGTTTTGTGGTCAGTACGTTCATCGGAACCGGATTGTATTACATGCCGGCATTGCTCAAAAGAAGCCTCTGGTCGGAACCGCTGGCGTGGGTTAGTTTTTTCCTTTGGAATATTACGGTATTGAGCGGTCCGCTTACTTTTTCGTTCGGTTTATCGCAGGGGCGCGAATACCAGGAATACCTCTGGATTTTTGATGTTGTGCTGGTAATTGCGATAATAACGCTGTGTATCAATTTGGTGATGACCATTTTGAACCGGGTTGAAAATTATCTGTACGTGTCGGTATGGTATTTTGTAAGTAGTTTTTTGTGGATCGGCGGAAGTTATTTTTTGGGAAACGTAATGTGGGATCCGCCCGAAGGCGCGTTACCTGGAATACTCGACTCTATTTTTCTGTGGTTTTACGGTCATGTTCTTCCCGGTCTGTTGTTAACACCGCTCGCGGTTGGCGCTGCCTATTTTGTAGTGCCGCGAATCACAAAAACGCCGCTTTATTCGCACACACTTTCCATTCTCGGTTTCTGGACGTTGGTGACGTTTTATTCCCATATTGGCGGGCACCACCTGTTGCAGGCGCCAATACCAGCCTGGTTGAAAACCATTGCAGTGGTCGATTCGATGTTGATGTTTATTCCGGTGCTGATTGTAATCGTAAATCTCTGGATGACCTGGCGGGGAAAATCAGTGACAATAATGCGCGACGTGGCCGGAAAATGGATTGTTTTGGGAATAATCTGGTACCTGATTGTGGGAGCGCAGGGTTCATTTCAATCGATACCCGAAGTGCAAAAAATCACCCATTTCAATAACTGGGTTATCGGTCATGCACACATCGCAATTCTCGGTTTTTCCGGATTTATTGCCATTGGCACGGTGTGGCATGTGCTCCCGTTAATTACCGGCAGAAAATTATATTCAGATTCGTTTGGCAAACCTTCAGTTTATATTCGTGATGATTGGCCTCACCGGATTTTTTGTTGTACTCACCATCGCTGGGTTAATCCAGGGCGAGGGCTGGTACAACGGCGAAACCGTATATCGTATTTTGCCTGAACTGAATGTGTATATGTCGTTACGAGCCATGTTCGGGTTGTTTATCATTGCCGGAGCGCTGATTCAGTTATACAATGTTATAATGAGCGTGAGAAAGAAAAAAGTTATTCAAACAGATAAACCTGTAAAAGTTGGAGATAAAGCTAAACCTGTAAAAGTTGCTGAAGCATGAAGATGAATCCCAGAATATTGATTATCGGAGGGTTGCTCGTTTGGGCAGCATCCATATCAATCATGGTTGTTTTTCCGGTGTTGAATATTAAAAATGCACCTTCCGACATATGGCGGCCAATGACCGAAATGGAAAAAGAAGGGCATGATTTGTATGTACAAAACGGCTGCAGCTATTGCCATTCCATGTATATCAGACCGTACGACTGGGGAATTGGCGCACATCGTATCGCACAGGCAGGCGACTACTACGAACAGAAACCTGCTATTTTGGGTTCGGAACGAACCGGGCCCGATTTGTCGCAGGAAGGTGGCAGGCATCCCGACGACTGGCACATGGCACATTTTGTTAATCCGCGGAATACCAGTCCTTTGTCGCTGATGCCTTCGTGGGAATTTCTTGGCGAAGAAAAAATAAAGCAATTAACAGCGTATGTACAGTATTTAGGTTATAAGCAGGCCGATGTGCGCGTTGCCCGGCAAAAGTTCTGGAAAGAACAAGCCACTGCCGCTTACGAAGCAGGCCCCGATTCGAACATCGCCTGGATACATTCAAAAGTGCCCAGAGTATGGAGAGAAATGCCCAACCCATACCCGGCAACTGAATCTGCGTTAAAACGAGGGAAAAACATTTATCAGGAATTTTGTATTAATTGCCACGGCCCTGTGGGCGATGGCAACGGTCCGGCGGCGCAGTACCTGTATCCACCGCCGCTCAATTTTACAACATTGCGACGGAATTTAATCGATGGGAAGTATATCGGCGGAATTTTCTATTATCAAATCATGAACGGAATAACCGGTACAGCCATGCCTTTTTTCAAAAAAGCGCTGGAGTCGGAAAAAATCTGGGACGTGTCGAATTACATCGCTGTTGAATTTGTGGGATATACCGATGCCGATATCGAGCCGGAAGGAATTGACGCATCTTATGAAGAGGAATGGATAAATACATACCAGCCGCCTGACTCAACCGGGCTGCCGGCAAAAGAGAAATAAATGAAAAATGCAATCAATATATTGGTTTTATTACAAATTATCTATGCGTTACTTATTGTAGCTATCGTAACAATTTCCGTTTTATGGGGATTGCGAACAGGTCAGTTTAAAAAAAAGAAAAATGCATCGAATCTTCCACTCGAAATTGAAGATTCAAACATAGAAGATTCACGTTAAAAAAGGAAGATATGTTCGGATATGAAATACTGAGGGATAAATGGGTAATTCTGATGATGTTGGGCGGACTGGCATTGCTGATTTACGTGGTGGTTCATTACAACGATTACCACAAACCGCGCAAAACAAAAGAGGGCGAGCCGGGCGAATACGAAACAGAATATATGGGATCGTGGGAGGCCATACCCTGGTCAGTGAAGGTAACCATTGCCGCCATTTTAATTTTTGCGGTGGTATATAGTGTTCATGCTATTATTCACCCTAACAGTTTTTAATATGCAATACGAAGAAAATACAAAGTGGAGCACACGCAAAAGCTGGTTTGTTGTTTTCGCCATTTCAGGCACATTACTCGCCTGGGCTATGACGATGATGACGTTGGTTGAATCTGTTCCGCGGGAATGGGAATTCGGTAACATTGAATTCACGCCGGCAAAATCGGAATATTCCACCCACAATCCCGATGCGAAGACCGACGAGAATCAAATAGCGCCTTTGCCCGACGGAGTTTCCATGGAAGAACAAAATAAAAAAAACAACAACGAAAATGAATAGAAAGATTCTGCTCATCGTTGCCAGTATCGTTTTTGTATGCTCAATTGCAGCCGCTATCCTGCTGTTCTCGGGGCCGCATATGCGCAACCAGTCTCATCTGCGCGCGTTTGAAACCACCATGGCGCTGCCGCCGGCAAATACCGAATTTTATTCACATAAAACTTTTCGTGCCGAAGATATTATCATTCCGGAGAGTACCGAATCAAACGTCGCCAAAGGGAAAACATACTACGGATACTATTGCATTTTTTGTCACGGCGAAAACGGCAAAGGAAACGGGCCGGTTGGCGAAAGTTACATGCCACACCCGGCCGATTTAACCAGCGACAGCGTAAAAACATTTTCCACTGCCGAACTATACCGGCGTTCCTTTACCGGTACCGGCCATGCGCCGGTGCTCGAGCGTGTTGTTCCCGAGGATTTCCGAAGTTATATTCTGATGTATATCAGGGAAGGATTTCAGGATTGACGCAGGATTCTTTTCTCCCGTCAGAAATTTATCGTCGGTTTTTTTGATTTTTGGCATACATTTTCATACGGTAAGTATAAATTATTCCGGTGGTGAAGTTCAATTATTAATCCATATAACATACAAAAATTATGAAAGCAGCAGTTTACCACAAGCCAAAAGACATCCGGGTTGAAACAGTGGATGATCCGCGTATCGAAGATTCGCGCGACGCCATCGTCCGGGTTACCAGCACAGCTATTTGCGGATCGGATTTGCACATTTACAACGGCATGTTCCCACAGGTGAAAAATATGGTAATGGGCCACGAATTTATGGGAATAGTGGAAGAAACGGGTTCTGACGTGAAAAAATTGAAAAAGGGCGACAGGGTGGTGGTCCCGTTTCCGGTTTCATGCGGAACCTGCTGGTTCTGCAACCACGATTTGTATCCTCATTGCGAAAATTCGAACCCAAAACATTATGGCCCCGAAGGCGCCATGCTGGATCAGAAGGGAGGGGGTTTATTTGGCTACACCAATTTGTATGGCGGGTATGCCGGGGGGCAGGCAGAATTTGTGCGGGTGCCGTATGCCGATGTAGGTCCGCGCGTAGTGCCGGAAGGACTGAAAGACGATGATGTCCTGTTTCTCACCGATATTTTTCCGACTGGTTATGTTGGGGTCGACTGGGCAAATATTAAAGGCGGTGAAACGGTTGCTGTTTTCGGCTGCGGACCAGTGGGGCTGATGGCTCAAAAAGCAGCGTGGATGCGCGGAGCTTCCCGCGTAATCGGGTTAGACATTCTGGATTACCGGCTCGAGATGGCAAAAAAAGCATGCAACTCCGAAACCATTCATGTGAAAGACGAAAACGCGGTGGATATCATTAGGGAAATGACGAAAGGCAGGGGAGCAGACGTTTGCATCGATGCGGTGGGTATGGAAGCCGACCGGAGCATCATCGACAAACTGGCAACAATCATTCGTTTGGAGAAGGGAACAATCAACGCTTTAAAACTGGCGCTAAGCGCGGTGCGACGAGGCGGTTTTGTGTCGGTTTTGGGCGTGTACGGCTATAATTATGATAATTTCCCCATCGCCCAGATATTCGACAAGGGAATTCAGTTGCGGGCAGGTCAGGCGCCGGTACAGGCATACATCGATGAATTACTCAATGTTGTTGCCGAACATAAAATAACACTTGACGATATTATTACACACCGGATGCCCCTGGAGGAAATTTCACACGCCTACGATATTTTCAACAAAAAAGAAGACAACTGTGTGAAAGTTGTCCTGAAAAATGAATAAAGCAGAACACACCTCAATAAAATGCTATGGCAGTCAAAAATAAATACACACAGGCAATCTGGAGCGCAACTTCAAAAACCTGGCAGCCCCGCCCAAAACTGCAAAAAGACATTGAAGCAGATGTGGCAATTGTTGGCGGAGGTATAACCGGAATAGCTGCGGCATACTTTCTTCAGCAATCCGGCAAAAAGGTTGCCGTACTTGAACAACGAAAAGTTGGGTACGGCACAACCGGTTCTTCCACCGGCAACCTGTATGTTCCTTCCGGAAAGTTTCATAAAATCCGGCATAAACACGGCAAGCAGGGGCTCCTCGATGTAATAGCGGCCAGAAAAGAAGCAATGGAATTTATCGAAACCACTATTTCCAGGCATAACATCGACTGCGGTTTTACGAAAGTGCCGTGGTGCTATTTTTCTTCTGAAGCAGGGCAGGCGGCAGAGAAAGTGGAGCAGGAACTGGAAGCATTGAAAACAGGCGAAATAGACGTTTTTACAGATGCCCCTGAGAATTTTCCTTTTCCGGTGGCGGCCATGGCGAGGGTGGAAATGCAGGCCCAGTTCGATCCGCTTCAGTACGTTCAGCAACTGGCCGAAGCCGTTGAAGGTGAAAACTGTACCATCTTCGAAAATACAAAAGTAAACAGTATTTCAGATGGCGATCCCTGCATTCTGGAAACGGAAGGCGGAACCGTGAAAGCTAAAAAAGTTATTCAGGCTACGCATACCCCGAAAGGAGTTTATGCCGTTCATGCTGAAATGGAAACTTACCGGGAGCATGCTGTTGCAGCAAAGCTGAAAAACGATGTGCCTGCCGGCGCAATCTACTGGCGCCAGGGCAAAGAAAACATGTATTCTGTCAGAACGTGGTCCGGCGAAACCGGTTCCTGGTTAATTGTACTGGACGATTCGCACCTTACCGGCCATAAGGAACACACCGAAAAAAGCTACGAAAAGGTTGAAAAGTTCCTCCGGCGCTATTTCGATGTGGAAAAAGTGGAATACCTGTGGGCGGCGCAGAATTATAAACCTGCCGATGATATCCCGTATATTGGCACCAGTCCGCTGCAAAACAACGTTTACATTGCCACCGGTTTTGCAGCCGATGGTTTGGTTTGGGGTGTTGCGGCAGCCCGGATCATCAGCGATTTAATTACCGGTGCGGAAAACAAACTGGCTACAGTTTTCAATCCCAAACGTTTTACCCCTTCCGCATCTTTTCAGCGATTTAAATCGGAAAACGTGCACGTGGCAAAGCACCTGCTCAAAGATTATCTCCTGAAAAGCGGGGAAAAAGAACTGCATGAAGTGAAAAGCGGGGAAGGGAAGATTGTAAAAATTGACGGTGAAAAATATGCTGTTTATAAAAACGAAGGCGGCGCTGCATCCATCGTTTCAGCAATTTGCCCGCACATGGGTTGTGTGGTTCACTGGAACAGCGCTGAGCGAAGCTGGGACTGCCCATGCCACGGCAGCCGGTTTTCAACGGACGGCGAGGTGCTGGAAGGCCCGGCTTTCAATGGTTTGCCAAAGCTTTCCGATAAATAGTACCACCAGACGCCCGGAGAATCAATGGGTTGTTTTTGCTGATCTTTTTAATATTGCAGATAGTGTGCCGGGGAAAATTTTCAACAGTTTTCACGGAAACACCTTCTCCACAATCGCATTTTTTGTTTCATAAATTCATCATTATTTGAGGAAAATTCCTCAGAAATGGTGAAACTTTCCCACACATGAAATATGTTTAACTTGCTGTATATGAGTACATAAATTTTTTTGGAATACTTTTTCCGTCTCCAAACACAACTTTAAATTTAATTTGTATGAGAATTGCACAAGTTGCCCCATTATACGAAAGTGTTCCCCCAAAACACTATGGAGGTACAGAACGCGTTGTGCACTGGATTACCGAAAGGCTTGTGGAGCTTGGCCATGAAGTCACCTTATTTGCGAGTGGAGATTCGGTTTCCGGCGCCAGATTATTTTCGCCCGTAAGAAGATCATTAAGAACCGACAAGCAGGTTGCTGATTCTTTAGCTCCTCATTTCATCCTGATGGAAATGGTGGAAAAAGAAGCGCCTGATTTTGATGTTATTCATTCACACATCGATTATTTGTATTACCCGTTAATGAAAAGAAAGCGGCACAAATACCTTACTACACTTCACGGGCGGCTTGATTTGCCGGAATTACAATTTTTATATGACCGTTACCGCCGCATACCGTTGATTTCTATATCTGATGCACAACGAATACCCATTCCGTTCGCCAATTGGAAACGAACTGTTTATCATGGTTTGCCACTAAATCTTTTCCATTTTAATCCGGATGGTGGTAAATATTTAACGTTTGTTGGTCGTATTTCTCCTGAAAAAAGGTTGGACAGAGCTATTGAAATCGCTGTAAAAGCAGGGATTCCTTTTCGTTTTGCTGCTAAAATTGATAAAGCTGATAATGAATATTTTGAAAGAAAAATAAAACGCCTGCTTAAGCATCCTCTGGTGGAGTTTTTGGGAGAAATAAACGATCGTGAAAAACAGGAATTGTATGGCAATGCACTTGGTCTTCTCTATCCGATTGACTGGCCTGAACCTTTCGGATTGGCTATGATTGAAGCAATGGCTTGCGGAACTCCTGTAGTAGCGTACCGGAACGGAAGTGTTCCGGAGGTGATAAATGAAGGAATTACCGGATTTATTGTGAATTCACAGGAGGAAGCCATAGAAGCGGTTAAAAAACTTTCTCAGTTAAGCAGAAAAAAATGCCGGTTGATTTTTGAAGAACGGTTTTCTGTGCAAAGGATGGTTGATGATTACTTATCCGTGTATAATTCGATACAACGAATTGATGGTAAAAACATGTTGCCGTTAATCAATGAACCGTTAAAAGTTAAAGATTATGAAACAGACAACTTTAAATGATTATTATCCGGTTTTGGCAACTGATTCTCTCACAGAAGAAAAAACCTTTGTTTTAAAACATGATAATACTTTCGCCAATTTTAATTTATATGGTGATGTTTCTCCTTTCAGCGTACAAGGTATTTTTCACGAAGGCACCAGGTTTCTGTCAAAGTACCAGCTCAAAATAGAAGGAAAACGGCCACTCTTTTTAAGTTCCAATTTAAAAGAAAGAAATGAAAATCTTTTGGTTGATCTGACAAATCCGGATATTATGAATGGCGATCGTTTAAAACTGGAAAAAGATATTATTCATATTAAAAGAAAAAAAACACTATGGAATTCAGTATGTTATGAGCAGATACGGCTTCATAATTTTGGGCTGGAAGAAGTTACCTTCAATATTGATTTGGAATTTGATGCCGATTTTAGCGATATCTTTGAAATAAGAGGTACAAAACGTTTACAAAGAGGGAACCTGTTGCCTGTAAGGTCCGATGATCAAAGTTTAATATTATCATACACCGGGTTAGATAATACAGAACGTTCAACTAAAATTTTAATGGAGCCGGAACCGGATAACATAGTTAACAACCGTATTAATTATTGTATCCGGTTACACCCGGGTGAAGATTTTTATATTTTACCAACTATTTCTTTCGAAATTTCCGGAAAAGGAAGTGAAATTTTAAGTTTCCGGAAAGCTTCAAAAAAACATAAGCGCAGGATAGAGTACATCGACCAGGTTTCTTGCAGTATCACTACTTCGAACGAGCATTTTGATGATTGGATCAATCGCTCCAGAACAGATTTAATAACTGTGATTACCGAAACTCCCTACGGACCTTATCCCTACGCCGGAATTCCCTGGTACGACACCCCCTTTGGCAGGGATGGAATTATTACCGCGCTGGAATGTTTGTGGATTAGCCCCGAAATTGCGAGAGGTGTACTGAATTATCTTGCCGTTACACAAGCGAAAGAGAAAAATAACTTCCGGGATGCTGAACCGGGAAAAATCCTGCACGAAACCAGGAATGGCGAAATGGCCGTGCTCAATGAAGTTCCGTTTAAACAATATTATGGTACCATAGATGCCACTCCATTGTTTATCGTTCTGGCCGGAGCTTATTTTCTCCGTACCAATGATATTACAACAATACAGAAAATCTGGGAAAATATTGAGCGGGCGCTGGATTGGATAGAGGATTACGGTGATTTCGACAATGATTTATTTGTAGAATATCAAAGAAAGGAGGAATCGGGATTATTTAACCAGGGCTGGAAAGATTCTCACGATTCCATTTCAAATGAAAATGGTGAAATAGCAGAACTTCCTGTTGCATTATGCGAAGTTCAGGGTTACGTATATGATGCCTGGAAAATGGCATCTATATTGGCAAATGAAATGGATATGAAGGAAAAAGCGGGATATTATCTGGAGCGTGCGGAAAAGCTTCAACAAAAATTCAGGGAAGAATTCTGGTCAGCAGATAAATCTACTTTTTATCTGGCACTTGCCTCCGGTAAAAAGCCCTGTAACGTTGTTGCTTCCAACGCCGGGCACTGCCTGTTTTCAGGTATTGCCAGCGAAGAACAAGCCCGAAATGTGGCGCAAACACTGCTATCGAAGCAAATGTTTACCGGCTGGGGCATAAGAACCTTAAGTTCAGAAGAAATCAGATACAATCCTGCTTCCTATCATAATGGTTCCGTTTGGCCGCACGATAATGCACTGATAGCATACGGCTTTTCCAGATACGGGCTGAAAGAGGAGGTGAAAAAACTTGCCAGAGGATTGTTCGATACCAGTTTTTATTCTGAAGGTCGTTTGCCTGAATTGTTTTGCGGATTTAGAAGAAAACCTGAAGAAGCCCCTGTAAATTATCCTGTTGCCTGTTCTCCCCAGGCATGGTCTGTAGCCACAGTATTTATGTTAATTCAGGCGTTACTTGGCCTCGAGATTAATGAACATGAAGATATTATTCGTTTTTTCCGACCGGTATTACCTGATTTTATTGATAAAATGATTATAAAAAAGTTAAAATTCAAAGATTACAAGTTAAACCTTGAATTTATAAGAACAGGAGAAAGTGTAAGTATCCAGTTACTGAATAAGGATATACCTGTAAAACTGGAGATTATCTATTGATGATTCAATGTCGTTTAGCATCTTTAAACGACATTAATTGATGATTACTGATTCATGCCGGAAAGCCTTTCGCCGCCAAAAGCTTTTCAGCTACCAAATCCATCACACGGTAATCGATCCGGAGGCCTGCAAAGCATTCGCTTTCTTTCGAACCACAAAGATTGGCGGCCATAACCGGCTGGCCGTGCCATTCGATGTATGGCTTTATAAACCTTGAGCCGTTATGAACTAAATCGTAGGCAAGGGCAGGACTTATAATGCCTACGTTGAGCAGCAACGGCAGGGGAAAAAGGGCATTTAAATTTGTCAGGAATTCCGTGCCAACGCTCACCGGCAGCAGTTCTTCCCTGGAATCCACAATCCGGAGGCAGGCATCGTGGTAAAAATCAAGAAAAGTATTTCCTTTTTTAAAAACTGAAATGCTGTTGTTGATTTTCTCCTGGTGAATTACATTTCCATCGAGGTCCTGGTCCATCCATATTTCCCGGCAAAATGAAAAGAGGCCCTGAACGTGGAGATTAAAATGCTCCGGATCGAAAACCAGCATGTCGGCATCTACCCAGATAACTTCGTCGAAACCTTCTTCCAGGTACTTTCGGGCAAGTACCAGCCGGGCGAGGTCAGTAGCCAGTTGAATGTTTCCATTTACTTTTTTGAAGTACCATTCGGGAACCATATCAAAAATTTCATCGCCGGTAAACCTGTAACCGTATTCATTGCCTGCAGCCCAGTTTTTTACAGAATGAAGGCAGCGGTTTATCCATCGGGGGACGTTACTGGTGCGGTATGACTGGTATACGAGCTTCATTCGAACTGCCTGATTCCTTCGGTTATTTCCTGCAAATACTGCTCTAACTGGCGAGCACGGTGCAGCGAAGTATGTTCCCTGAGGATACGTTCGCGTGCTTTTTCGCCTATCTGCGCCAATTCGTCATCCCGCAGTGACGATAAATACTTCAGCGTTGTTTCACAACTGTCCGTTATCAGTATCTCTTCTTCGGGCTTCAGGGTTTGATCGATTCCTTCCCACCAGTCGCTGATGATAGGAACGCCACAGGCAGCAGCTTCAAAGATCCTCACGCTCGGCGAAAATCCCTGCTCTATCATGTCTTTCCTGGTCAGGTTGAGCGTAAATCGTTGCCGGTTATAAAATTGCCTGTGTTTCGCAGGTTCCAGGTGGTTGATTCGTTTCACATTTTCAGGCCATCGGATCGAATCGGGATACAGCGATCCCGCTACCACAAACTTCCCCTTTTTCCAAATAGATGCAGGTTTTAAAAGAAGTTCCTCCAGCGAAGGTTGCCGGTCGTCGCTGTAAGTTCCGAGGTAACCTAAATCCCATGTCTTTTCAACCGGCTCCGGAAAATAAAGTTCCTCGTCAACCGAACAGGGAAAAACAACAGCATTCTTAGCGCCGTATCCTTTTCTGAGAATATTGAGCGCGGGGCCGTCTGATAAAGAGAGGAAAATATCGTATTGCGGAATTAGTTCCGGATTGATGTAGGTGCAGGTTGATTTTTTTAAACCAGCCAGTGTTACCGGCGTGTCAATATCGTAAAAAACTTTAATGCCTTTGGCCTGGTTTACAACCCAGTTACCCACTTCTATTCCTTCGGGAACATAGGAGCCAACCATCACCAAATCTGCATTTAAAATGAAATTGCTGTGCATTTTGAGCTCGTTCAAATCGTTGTACAGAACAACATCGCAAAACGGCGACTGGCTCATGTCGCGTTGTGTCTCGTACCATTTCACATTCCGTTCGTAAAAAGAAACCTGGTGGCCCGCTTTAAACAATCCTTTTACCAGCGATCGGAAAGTAGTGGCATGTCCGTTGCCCCACGAAGAGGTGATGGTTAATCCAATGATGCTTATTTTCATGTGTGTTTGTGTTTTAACATTTTAAGTTTCAATGAATTCTTTCGCTCGTTCATCCTCTTCAAATTCTGTTCCAGCAGAAAGATGGACCAACCTAATTTATCCCGAAGGTCTACGGTGGAAATGGAATCGGTTTTTGTCATGCAATTCCGGGACGTTTGCAGTGGAAATACCTGAGTTCACTCCGAAAAGTCAAAAACCCCTAAATCCCCTGAAGGGGACTTTGAAGAGTTCATTGATTTTCAGCAGGTTCCCCTTCAGGGGACAGGGGGAATAACGGCGACAGGTAATTGTGAGGCAGCCGCTTGTTTTTGGGGATGAAATGGTGTAATAATTTCACAGAAAAGTGGTTATTTTCCCCGCTTCCCGTTAGTCATTCTGAACAAAAGGGGCAGTTTCATTATTTGCATGATTTTGGTTTCCGGGAAACGACAATACCTGTTAAATAATAAAAACAGAATCCGGAAGGTTCGGTAATCAATTGGCACCGTGATGCACCGCCGTTTGATATCGTTGCCGGAATCTCGCTGCTTTCCGACTGCAGGTTTCGGTTCAGGCCTGCCGTTAAGGCCAGACAGTCCCGGAAAGCAATAATCAGTTTTAGCGTGCGGCGGCGGTCGCTGTATGTTATAAAAGGCAGCGCCAGAAATGAATGGCAGCACAGCATCGCACCGGTTAAAAACAAGCGGTATTCCATAACACTCCGAACGTTGAAAAAAACGGAGATGTTTAAATGAGGGCGGTTCAGCGTTCTTTTTGTAATTAAATTCACTGGCGTTCGCGAAATATTAACGGCTAAAGCCTGATTTTCGTGCTCCAAAGTTAACCCCCGGCTTAAGCCAGGGGCAATAAAACCCTTGTACAGAATGGCTTTAGCCATGAATATATTATTGACCGGATACTTAATTTGTTAAACGTTTTACAAATGAATTATGGCACACAATATCCCCGTTGTTCCGAAGATACCTTATAGTTTTATGGTACTTCGAATACATAACTTTTTAATTTTTTTAACGGTTTTTCTTTTATCCTGCGACCGCTTTCCCCGGGATCAGGAAGGTTCGTTAAAAGAAATTCACGGAAAAGGGGAAATAATGGCAGGTTTAACAGAAAATCCGCCGTTTGTGTACTGGAACAATGGTGAGCCGCAAGGGATTGAACCTGAAATGATAAAAGCATTTGCCGCTTCCATTGGAGTAGATGTAAAGTGGATAAGGGGTTCGTCTGAAGATAATTTCAGGCTGCTGCAAAACGGGAGGTTGCAAATTGCAGCGGGAGGTTTTGATAAAAATTCACCATGGAAAAAAGATGTTTATTTTACCCGGCCCCACGATACCATATATTATAAATGGGGTGCGCCTGTTGCCGCAGATTTGCCTAAAAAGCTAAAAAATCAGGAGGTTTTTATTAAAAAAGGATCCATTGCTGCTGCTTTTCTGAAGCCTTCAGTAAAAGTGCATTTTAAAGATTCAATGGAAGGAAATGAGCCTTTGGTGGTTGCCCCCCAATCGGATTTGGTGAACTACGGATATTCTGTTTCGGATAAAACGTTGAAAACGGTGTATATCGCTTTTGCTGTTAAAAAGGGCGAAAATGCTTTACTGGAAGATTTTGAAAAATTTGACAGGCACTATGAACGAAAAAATAAAAATTAAGTTTTTACCTGCTGATCCAATCGAGATGCCGGACGACCTGAAACGGCAGGAAAAAAAGGCGGTGAAACTGGAAGTAGTAACTTTTGTCTATTTGTTTACCGTAGTTATTGTTATGTACCTGACGTTAAGCTCGTCTCAGGCAATGAAAGCAGCCTGGCTCGAAGATGTTCTGACGATGGTGCCCTCCGCAACTTTCCTGGTTGCTTCGCGGTTTTACAACAAGAAGCCGAATTTTATGTTTCCGAATGGTTTTCACCGGGTTTTTAGCGTAGGTTTTGCGTTTGGAGCATTGGCTTTGCTCGGGCTTGGCCTTTACGTTGCATTCGATTCGGTGCTGTCGTTGGTTAAAGCTGAACATGCAACTATTCCGCACAAACCATTTTTCGGACGGGAGGTGTGGTTTGGCTGGTTAATGATCCTGGCTTTGCTGTACAGTTTCATTCCGGCTGTAATCCTTGGGAGAAAGAAAAAGCCAATTTCGAAAATGTTGCACAATAAACTTCTGAATGTTGATGCCGAAGCACAAAAGGCCGACTGGATGACTGCGTCGGCAGCTATTGTTGGAATTATGTTGCTGGGTTTTGGAATCTGGTGGGCCGATGCCGTGGCTGCCGTTTTAATTTCCGTTTCAATAATAAAGGACGGGGTCAGGAGAATTACCGAGGCAACCAAAGATTTAATCGGACAGGCGCCAACAACAATTAACGGAAAAATCGATCCGGTGAATGAAGCTGTTATTGATTTTTTTATGGAAAAAGAGTGGGTGAAGGATGTCCGCATAAAGTTGCGGGAAGAAGGGCAGGTTTTTACGGGAGATGTCTATGTTATTCCTGAGAATGAGGAAAATATTGTCGATAACATTGAGAAAGCGTTTGTTCAGCTTCGGAAGCTGGACTGGGGAATTCATGAGATTTCCATTCAGCCGGTAAAAAGTTTCGATTTTCGCAAAGCGGATACAGAATAACCTTTACTAAGGTGGTGCAGGAATTTTTATTTGCCGGGGATATTTCGGCCGTAGTTGCGAGCGAGCCGGTTCGGGCGAACTACCGCGGCCGGTGGAGGGTGTGTGGGTCCCGTAACCCGGGGCGATGTTCGTTCCTCACTTGCCCCGGGCTGAATTGTGTAGCCCCTTCAGGGCGGGGAGGAGCAGTTTTTGCAGCTTCTATTAGGCATCAAATCATCCGGACAAAGCGCTACGAACTTTTATACGCTGACTATATGCAGGTATTTTATATCATCAGACCAACCGGATGGATTGCGAATAATCGGTTTGCAGTTAATAAATGCCCTCGTATCTACAGGGGCGATAGTATGGTAGCCCCTGAACCAGGGAAACGCCCTGGTTTGATGAGCCATAGCGAATAAACGGCGCAATTTGTACCGATGTTTGAAAATGTGGCGTAGCATGCCTGCCTGTCCGGCAGGCAGGCGCCGTAATTATCGAATGCCGATTAGAATATTCGATATTGCAGACTAAGCTGTGCACCAACGTTGCCGGGTAACAGTCCGCCTTTGTCTGCGGCCACTGAAATGCCTGCCTGCCAGCGGTTATTTGGGAAATGATACTGTAATTCGCCAAGGGCACTGTACTGATTGCGGGGGGATTTGAAAAAATTGGGATCGATTCGTTTGTATGCGTTGCCGTAGGTGCCGTAATTTCGGGAAAACGAAAGAAGTGATCTCCATTGAATTTGCTTTGTTAAGTAGCCATTTATGCCAATATGGTGCAGAACGATGCGGTTGTTTCCGCTGCCGTAGTTGGTGCCATCGACAATCATTACCGGTATTGCGAACGGGGTAACGAACATCCGGTTATGATAGCTGAGGCCTGACTTATAAACCCCGTGTACAAAATAGGATTCGTTGCCACTGCCTGGAGGTAGATTCCATCCGCTGTCAGTTTTTTTCAGGCTTTGATATTTGGTGCACATGAATTCGTAAAATGGCAGACGTAATAAGTTTCCGGCTATTGGATTCATAGAAAATGCCGAGCAAGGTTGTCCCGGCAATTAGTCCATATCCATGCGATCGGTGAAGGGGTGGTTCAGGTAAAATTTCAAATTGCCAAACCGAAACTGTTTATTTAGCGTGACAATGTATTTTCCGAGTTGATTGCCGGATACATATTCGCTGATCGCCATCTGATGAATTCCTCTGAACCTGGGAAGTCCAAATATATACCGGATAGTAATTATTAAATCCGCCGGGAAGGCTGCCCAATTCAGGATGTGTACCATCCCACTGGGCGTAGTGGTCGAGGCCGAGAGCCAGGAAAGTGGAGGGATTTAGCTGAAATCCGAGGTAGACGTTTTTGTGGTGGAGATGAGCATTTTGCACGTAGCGGTTATCGTCGTTGAGGAACCCTTCTTCATAAAGGCTCTTGATGCTGAACCAGTGCGGAAAGAATGAAAACGTAATAAAATCATCAGTTTGCAGGCGGATGCGGGGGAGCGGACGGATGTTGTTGGACCAGTGGATATCGCCGTTGGTGGAGGAGAGTCCGTTGTAATGGATTTCGTTGGAGAACCAGCCGGCTTTGAGGATGAACCTGTTGTATTGGATTCCGGCAAAAAGCTGGTTGGCGCGGAAGTAGTTTTCGTCTGCCAGACCGGCAATGAGGTTGGTCGCGGCCAGGTATTTCCATTGGCTGTTGCCGATATTTCCGGTTGTATGGAATTGCAGTTCCGACAGGTTTAGAAATTGACTGGATTCTGCGAATTTGCCGTTTTGACCGGCATGGAGCCAGAAGGGCAGGGAAGAGGCAGATGAAGCGAGGGTGCTATTGCGAAATGTCAGTGAAGTTTCCTGTGTATAAGCAACGGATGAGAAGAAGAGGAGGAATACAAGTGATAATATTGAAACGGCAGCTTTGGGAATTTTTATTGTTATCATTTTTGTCACTATCCTTATTATGCTTCGTATTTGTTCGTAATACTGTTGGCATTTTTTAGCCAAATATAATGATTTTCCCCGTTGCTCTTTATTCATCCGACGACTTTGAGTCATCGGATGAATGGGCTTTGTAACGCTATAAACTTTTAAAACGCTGACAGGTTTTAAAAACGCTGTCAGGTTTGGGGTGCGGAGGCCGGTGGTTTAAACGTTGTTTAAACA
>CAWAMJ010000008.1:0-595454 GCA_963783085.1 uncultured Prolixibacteraceae bacterium
CCACAATTTTAGCGAGTCCAGGCTTTCTGAAACCAATTGAATTTCATCTGAAGTTTCGGATGAAAGCTGTCCCGGCTGGCTGCTAAATTGTTTTAGTTGGCTCGTTACCCTGCTCAATGGCTCAACAAGTTTATTGGTGATGTAGGTAACAATGAAAAAAATGGCGATGATCCCCAACACTGAAAAAAACAGCAATTGCAACGTTATCAGGTATAATTCTGCAAACAACTGGCTATATGGCAGCATAAAAATCATGTACCAGCGATTTTCATTCACGGGAGTGTAGTAAACCCAACTTTTCTTGTAGTTAAACAATTCAGGATATGCCACCATTGAACCACTCCTGTTATTTTTTATGATTTTTTCCAAATCCACATCTTCTGATCTGAATACTCTTGCTGAAACATTGAACAAATTATCATTCAGGATTTTTTCTTTTTGGGGATGTGTAATGTATTTTCCTGATTTGTTAACGAGAAATGCGAACCCTCCATTGAGTTTCAGGCTGTTAATGCTTCGGTTTAATTCTGAAAGCGAAAGTTCGCAAAAAACTTCTCCCTGAAAAACAGTATCTGATTCATGAACTGCGAAAATGGGCGAATAATAGGATACCGACACTTTTCCTTCTTTATGGCACCTGAAAGGTTCCGTCCATCCCGGTTTTTTTGCAAGCCTTACATTCTGAAGAATTTCTACTTCGTTTAAACAGTCGTACATCAACGTATCAGATTGCTGGTATTGCAGGGAATCAGCGGCTCTGATCACGAAATAATTGTGGTATTCCAGCGGCACATCCGGTTGAATATTAATGTGAATGGCATTTAAAAAAGGGTATTTTTGAATGACCTGCGAAATGAGCATTTTTGCGTCGTTATTTTTAGCGTAGTAAATAACTTGTGTGGCCAGGTTGTTAGCGACCTCGCGTGTTGTCATTACATCTTTATTCACCCGTGAGTTGACTACCGAACTTAAACCAATTGCCCGGTTTTCAATATTTTCCTTTAACAACTGCCGGTTGTAAAAATAGATAATCAACAAAAAAATGATAAAAACACCTGTTACGGCAAGCGAAATCCAAATGCTTATCCTGTAACCAATTGATTTGTTTATCATTCCCATAGGTTAAATTTTAACGACTATCTTTTCCATTTTTTTTCAACCAGCTTCGGGTGCTCCTGTATAAGCAGGTTTCCGATGCAAAATCAGCTGCAGATTTCAATGCCTGCTTAAAATTACCGTGCAGGTTTAAATAAAAATAACAAAACGAACCATGCAAAAAATCTCCTGCTGCCAGCGTATCTACTGCTTCAATTTTGTTAACCGCCACTTCTCGTTTGATAGATTTTTCGCAAAATACAACATTTTTTTCACCCCCGGTAATGGCTTCTTTTTTTATGTTTTTTTCTTTTAAAAACAGAAAAACATCTGCATAATCCGCTATACTACATTTTTTATTTTCTGAATTTCAAATTTTTAAAGTAGAGCACCGGCAATTCCTTCACCTTCAAATTCTGGTGTAAAAACCAGGTTGTCAACAAACGTTCAGCAATAAAACCCAGGATTCGCTGCTGGTAACCGCCATATTCAGACAATTCAACACGTTTCTCAAATTCGAAAAGCACATTGAACCACCACTCCATAAAAAGGTAAAAAGTTTGCTGCGGCAAAACAAACATATTATTTGCATACAATCGTTTGCTTTCCAGCATATTTTGAAACGATTGCAAATATTCCGGATGATTTTCAGCGAGTATCTTCCGGATTATAACCAGATCACTAATTTTATGGTAACGCCGGTAATGTTCCTGTACCGAATATTTCAACTTTCTGGGTTGCGGGAGAATTGCGTCGTGGTTTTGAAAAATATCAAGAATTTCCTGTTCTCCCAAAACTTTGCCGGCGAACCGCTGAATATTTTTGGTGTAAATTAATCCATACCTTTTTTTATATAAGCCAATCAGAAAATAAAGTTTTCGTTTCAGTATCAAATCAAGCGGCTCTTTTTGTGCCGTAAAATAGCGCCGGTAGTGGCAGCATCCTGTAAGGTCCTGCCGTGTGTTTTTCCACACCCAGTAAATACCCGTTAATTCGCTGAAATATAAATTCTTATCTGAAATTGAATCGCCTGTATCATCTCCCTCCATCCAGGTTGGTCCGGTGTTTAATTTTTTTCCCGCCATTACAGGAACATACACCGGATTTTCAAATGGTATTGCCATATTCCGGTAGTAAAAGCTGTATATCCTGATTTTTGTGTTCATACGCCATTTAATTGACGAATTCTAAAATTTCAATAAATACATATTTTGCAGCACTTCATCACGGGTTTTCGGATTAATAAACTTTCCGCCACGGTTGAGGTAAAGGTGCTTGTACTGAATTACTGTATCGGGGCTTAGCTGAAGCTTTTCCATTTCCTCAAATCCGGCATTATCCGTGAAAATCCAGGCTCCGTCTTTCCCTGCAACTTTTTTTAATTCCCTGAAATTATGTAGCTGCACTGCCTGGGGTTCGCTGTAAAAAAAAAGCTCGTATTGTCCGTATTTGTAATTGTACAGGGTATCTCCGGCTGCTGCATTTTCATTGAAATATTTTGCGGCCTTCGGCGGCGCCTGAAAGCTAAAAATATACCTAAAGATTTGTGTATTCAGCAAAAAAACAAGGCACGTAAATGCAATAAGTGCCGGAGCCAGCATTTTTATATAAACGTTATCTTTTTTCATCAAAATAAATACTGATGAAATGATGCCGATAATGAACAAACTCCAGTAATAAAGCGGTACAACCGGAAACAGCCATAATACAATTAATCCGATGATAAACCATAAAAGCAAAGCAGTAAAAAGCTGGGTCCCGAAAAATACATGATAAATTTTTTGATTTTGCCGAACCGCAATGTCGATCCATTTTGCTGCCAAAACAGCCATTAACGGCACAATGGCAAATACGTAATTGGGAAGCTGGCTGCTCGCTGAATTCAAAATGATAAAATAAATCCAGATTCCGGTCAGTGTGATATATTCGAAAGAACGAAACCTGTTTTTAATCAATGTTTTAAATTCTAAAAACACAACGATAAAAAATATCAGACTCCAGGGCAGTAGCTGGTACAGCAAATTATGGACGTAAAATAACGGGTCGTTGATTGCTTTTACATATGAGCCGGTAATCCGCCCCACCATGTTTTCCCAGAAAAAAAACCGGATTCCCTGCCAGCCGAACTGGTTCATTAATCCGACAAGCGCCGGGCTTACAACAATCAGGGCAATTATGACGCCCAGATACCAACGAATATCCAGAAATGATTTAAAACGTTTTGTAAATAAAAGATGCCCAACAACCGCAAATGCTGGAATTGCAGCACCGATAGGGCCTTTGCTGAGCATGGCCAAACCGATGGCCGCAAAACCTGTCAGCCAGTTGCGGGTCCTGCCTGTTTTTATAAACTCAAAAAGCTGCCACAACGCCAGCGTCACGAATGCCTGCAACGGCGTATCGGTATGGATATCCATGCTGTAGAGCGAATAGATAAACGAAAAGAAAAGCAGAACTGCCGTAAGCCGCCCTACCCTTTTGTTGTACAGACTTTCGCCAAGTTTGAACGCCCAAAAAAAGCCGGCGAATACCAGAAGCAACACCGGAAGCTTAAACCAGAAATTGGAAACATTGCCAACTGTAAATCCAAGGGCGCTAAGCCAAAAAAGCAACGGCGGCTTTTGGTCGTACGGTTCGCCATGAATGGTGAGGTTTACAAGGTTCCCGTTCTGGTAAATTTCTTTTGCGGCCGTGGCATATTTTCCCGCATCACGAGTGACATCAATTGTTAAACCGGAGAAATAATTGACTACTCCCAAAAGAAAAAAAAGGGAGACAATGAGTATGATTAACCTGTTTTTTTGCATCTAATCTCCGATGTCGGAAAATGTATGGTTTATGTGTTCATGGCGCCGCATACCTGAATCACCTGTCCGCTGACATACGACGATAAATCGGATGCGAGGAAGGTTGCCACCCCGGCTACTTCTTCAGGTGTACCGCCGCGTTTAAGCGGAATGGAATCTTCCCAGGCTTTTCGTGCATCGGCCGGAATTTTACCAGTCATTTCGGTAATGATAAAACCAGGTGCGATGGCGTTTGAACGAATTCCTCTCGAGCCCAGTTCGCGCGCTATTGACTTGGTGAAGCCGATAATTCCCGCTTTCGAAGCTGAATAATTAGCCTGTCCTGCATTTCCGCTCACGCCAACAACCGAGCTCATGTTGACGATGGAGCCTGAACGTTGTTTCAGCATGGTTTTTTGTACTGCTTTTGTAAAGTTAAACACCGATTTCAGGTTGACGCTAATTACCGCATCCCACTGTTCTTCAGTCATTCGCATGAGCAATGTATCTTTGGTAATCCCTGCATTGTTCACCAGTACATCAATCCGTTCGAAATCCTTTACGATTTCGGAAACAATTTTATCGGTATCGTCAAATTTGCTGGCATCAGAAGCATATCCTTTTGCTTTCACCCCCAGTGATTTCAGCTCATCTTCGGTGGTTTTCATGTTTTCATCGGCAAACAAATCGGTAAATGCCACGTTGCAACCTTCCTGTGCAAATTTCAGAGCAATAGCTTTTCCGATACCCCGCGATGCGCCGGTGATTATCGCTGTTTTTCCTTCCAATAGTTTCATTTCTTTCAGATTTATTTTTTGAGCAACAAATATAACCCTTTACAGAAAGATAAAAAAGACAAATTGAAAACCCGTTAACGCTTCAACCGCGCACGGAATGCGTACTGAAGATAACGCATATCGCCTATAAAATTCAGGAACAACAGGTTAAACAGATAGAACAGCGGACTTTTGGTTGGACGGATTCCTTTTGATTTTTCAATTTCGAAACCCCAGTTATTAATGGCCCTTTTCATACTTTTTCTTGTAAAAAACCGCAGATGGGTGTAATCGAGTATTCCGCTTTTCTTGTATTTCCAGTCTTTTAAGAATAAATACCGGTTAAAATGTTTCCAGTAACGAACGTTGGGCAGCGAACAAATGAGAATGGCATCGGCGGTTAAATGCTTTTTCACCCGTTCGAAAAATTGTTCCGGATATGCCACATGTTCGATAAAATCGTTGCAAATGATGTAGTCGAAATAATTTTCCGGGAGGTTTTCCATCTGTTCGAATGCATCGCCGCAAAACACCTTGTCCATTTTCATTTTCGCCAAATCCACCGATTGCTGATCCAAATCGATTCCCCAGGTTTCGCACTGGTATTTTTTTTTCAGCGATTCAGAAAACCTTCCGCTCGAGCAGCCAAATTCGATTGTTTTCGCCGGTTTCCGACCAACAAACTGAAGCATTTCCGGCCGGTCGTCTTCATAATATTCTCTGTTCTCCATATATTTTTACCTGATAAGAATTTCAAAAATAAGATTATTTGTGGATCGTAACCGGGATTTTCAAAGCATCCGTGGTTTTCCGCAGAAGTGTAACAGCTAAAAATCAGAAAAGGTATTTTTCCAGTTGCGCCATAATTTCGCCTGCATTTCCCTGTAAATGAATGTCGGTAACCTGTTCGGTAAACAGAGACTCTTCCGGATTTATTTCGATTATAACAGCCCCGCTTTGTTTTGCAGTACGCGGAACATACGAAGCCGGCACCACTTCGCCGGTAGAGCCTATTATCAGGCAAACTTCGGCTTTTTCTGCATCGGCAAAAGCATTTGAATACGCATCGTGCGGAATACCTTCGCCAAAAAATATAAAATCGGGTTTTAATGGTTGCTCATCAACTTTGCACAGGGGCGGGATCATTTTAAAATCAAAATCGGATGCAGAATATGATTCGCCGCATTTCAGGCATTTCAGCCTTTTGGAATTTCCGTGGAATTCACGTACGATTTTGCTCCCCGACTGGTAATGCAAATTGTCGATGTTTTGCGTAATAACGGAATGCAACAGACCATGTTTTTCCATTCGTGCCAAAACCTCGTGGGCTTTGTTTGGTTTGGCATCGGCAAAAAAATCGTAAAATATTTCGCGAATGTAAATCCAGCTATCTTCCGGGTTGTTTAAATAATACTTCAAATCCAGCACTTCCGGATTGTACTTGTTCCACAGCCCTTTCTCGCCCCGAAACGGTGGGATTCCACTCTCCACCGATATTCCGGCGCCGGTAAATGCTATGGTATATTTGGAATCCCGCAGGATTTCTGCTGTTTCTTTAATCAACAAATTCATTTTTTGAACGTATTTTGCATGTTTCGCCGCTTTAAATTTAATCAAAATAAATGGTTTATCTTTGCTGAAAATTTTTTGAAAATGCTTGATCAGTCGACCATTTGTGCCATTTCCACTTCACCCGGAATGGGGGCGCTGGCCATTGTACGGCTTTCCGGTGTAGATGCCATTACCATTGCCGATAAAATTTTCAGGAGTCCGAACCGCGAAAAGATACTGAGAGATCAGGATGCGAATACGTTGCATTTTGGCCAGGTTGTTTTTCGAAACGAAGTAATTGATGAAGTGGTTGTGGGTTTGTTTCGTGCGCCGCATTCGTTTACCGGAGAAGATATTGTTGAAATTTCGTGCCATGGTTCCGTTTTTATTCAGCAGAAAATTCTGGAAGTTTTGGTTGAAAACGGCGCCCGCCTCGCCCAACCCGGCGAATTTACCCAGCGGGCTTTTCTGAACGGAAAGATGGATTTGTCGCAGGCGGAAGCGGTAGCCGATGTTATTTCATCTTCGAATGCTGCGGCTCATAAACTGGCGCTAAAACAAATGCGCGGCGGTTTTTCAAAAGAGATTAAAGACTTGCGCGACCAATTGCTACATTTCACGGCAATGGTTGAACTGGAACTTGATTTCAGTGAGGAAGACGTGGAATTTGCCGATCGTACGGAGTTACGAAAACTGACTGAAAAAATAGAGCAGTTGCTTCAAAAACTAAAGAATTCGTTTCAACTCGGAAATGCCATTAAAAACGGAATTCCGGTTGCAATTGTAGGTGAAACCAACGTGGGAAAATCTACACTGCTCAATGCATTGCTAAATGAAGACAAAGCCATTGTTTCCGAAATTCACGGCACTACGCGCGATGTTATCGAAGATGTGGTAAACATCCACGGCACGGCATTCCGGTTTTTCGACACAGCCGGAATCCGCGAAACGATGGACCAGATTGAAAGTCTTGGCATTGAACGTACTTACAGCAAACTCGAACTGGCTACTGTTGTGTTACTGGTAATTGACACAGAAAATCCGTATTCCGTGGTTTTTGAGCGGATAAATAAAATCCGGCAGCGAATTTCCGATGAACAGCAATTAATTATCGTGGCGAATAAAATAGACACAGGGAAACGGAAAACTATTCAGGAACTGGAAGTTATGGATATAACTGATAATGAAAAGCTGGTATTTTTGGCCGCCCGGAAAAAGGAAAACCTGGATGAATTAATCGACCTGATGGCTAACTCTGTGAATCTCGACGCCACCAACCAGCCCGATATCATTGTTACCAACGCGCGCCACTATGAAATTTTGAAAAATGCACATGAAGCAATCCTTCGTGTATTGCATGGGCTTGATACCGGCATCACCGGTGATTTCCTGGCACAGGACATCCGCGAATGCCTGCATTACCTAGGCGAAATCACCGGCGAGATTACCACACACGATGTGCTGGGACATATTTTCAAGAATTTCTGTATCGGAAAGTAAATGAGACTCACTTTTCAGAAGCGTAGCGCGCTGAAAAGTGTTAGTCGAATTCATCCCGATGAGCGCAGCGATATCGGGATCTGCCAAAGACCACTGCTATTCAGGAGCAAAGCGAACTGAAATTGCCTGGTCGAACTTCCGCCAGTTGACCGGCAGATATCCGATGAACGAAGCGAGGTCGGGATCAATTACCATTGGTGCTTTAACTTCAGGAATACAACAAATTAAACCGTTGATTTAAGAGAACCTTTTTATTATGGGAACTATGAAATTATACCATAGTTTTTAATCTCATGGTTTTTGTAAATTATTAAAGGCTAAAAATTAATGAAGCAAATCTCACTTCTTTATAAATTTATATAACGCAATAACCAAAATAATGCAGGATGCAAAAATGATAATAAACAATCTTGTTTGGTTTCTTTTTAATGGAGGCTCGTTGTAGGCTATTGAACTTTCAAACCAACCATCTGGTTTAACTTTACCTTCAAGTTCATTTTCAATATTATCTGGTAGTTGACTAAAAAAATCAAATCCGGTAATTTGCTCCAATGAATCAACTGTTATGGCAAAATCTTCTAATGGTAAACTCGACGAAGCATTGAGTAAATCAAACGCAATCATTTGATTCAAATCTTCAGAATAGAGGACTTTAAAAAACTGATCCGGTACTACGACCTCATTTTTACCGATTTTATGATTGAAATTCTTTATTACCGGGCCTGTAACAACGATTATTTTCCCCTTTTTCGTTACCCAATCTCTCACTTGTTCTTCCAATAATTTCCAGATTCCACGATTAAAACCGGGTAACTGAGGGGAAACATTAGACATGTAAAAACTTTCGTACATGGCAACGGTATCAAATGCCATATCCGCAGCAGGACACAAATGGCCTCTGTCGAATCCTGAATTTGCATAATCCTTTGTATTTGCTGATTTTGTTGAAATCATTGGATCCATCCTAAAGCCACCGTTTCGTTCAATTTTTCCATTTAACATTTCTGGCTTCAGTTCATAATACACCCAATTGGCCTGTTCAGTATTCTCATTATACGATAGCACGTAATAATGGTGGTAAATTTGTTCTCCAGGAGAATTTGGGAGAAAAGGTAAATATTCTGAGAAGCTGAATGATCTGTTAAATATCAATAAAATCAAAATAACTTTCATAATTATTAACGGTAAAGGTAAAGTCTTTCCTAATCGACATCAACGACCAAATATATAACAATACCAACTGTTCAAGCAGAAAAGCAACAGGACAATTTTTATTTTCTCCAGTGATTCTTCATTGAAGGATACTAAATTCTTTGATGTTTTGGTTGGTTATTTCCGTTCAAGTGGCTTTTATCAATTGTATGAATCTCTTGAGGATATTGACAAAATCAGAATCCTGGTTGGGCTAAACGTTGATAAGCAGGCTTACGAAATAATGCAAATCAACGAGGAAAATGGTACTATTGATTTTGAATCCCATCAGCGAACGAAAAACCTTTTCCAAAAAAATCTGATTAATGAAATTGAAGAATCAAGGGAGAACGACCAACAGTTAGAAATCGGTGTCCGTAAATTTGTTGAGTTTCTTCAAAAAAACTGTGTTGACCAAACCCTGCCAAAAGCACAACTTGGCAATGGTAAAAAGTTAGAGATTAGGGCAGTTGTTGACCCCATGAAAGTGTTGCACATTCTTCAAAATAACATTCGCTCAACAGTGTTTGAAAACCATCGATAACGTAAATGGCTATTTAAAGCGAGAAGTAATTCTATCAGGCTACCTGATTAAATAGAAATGGAAGAAAAACGAAATATCATCATTTACAATACCGCCGACGGTAAAGCTAAAGTATCGCTTTACGCCAAAGGCGGTAAGGTATGGATGAACCAAAACCAACTGGCCGAACTTTTTGCCACCTCAAAACAAAATATTAGCAGCACACATTAACATAGCTGAATGAAGGTGAATTAAGCACAAGTCAGTTTTAAGGAATTACTTGACAACTGCCGCCGATGGGAAAGATTATAACGTTACTTTTTATTCGCTCGAAATGATTCTGGCCACCCGGTACGCAACAATGTAGAAACGTTAGATAGTCCAGCTGTTAGGAAAAGAAGAGGCATCGCATTATCTTTTACCTTGCCTGCCCGAAATAACATGGAAATTGGAAACCTTTATTAGTCAATGAAAAACCGGTTAATATTAATCTCGAAAAAAGGAACGGTTTTTCACTCCGCTAACCATACAATTCCTCGAGCTCCAGCTTTTTTATCCTCGATTGGATTGCTCCCCTACTTCTGCCAAAATGTTTGGCCATATCTTTTATATGAACTCCTTCGCAATACATTACTGTCAGCTCATCATCAAGTTCCGTTGTCCAGCGTTTATAGGCACCCTTGTACTTCATCCTGATTTTCTCATAAGGATATGCATCCGCCGTCGGTTTTTCAACTTCCGGTTCTGCATTAACCAATAATGTTGAAGGTGTCGTTTTCTCCTCTGTTTTTACACGCATCACATGAATTTGCCGGGACTTTGGGAAATCATCCGGCATTATTGTCACCGGAATATAAATACTGCTCCTGGTACGGGTAATTGCTACATAAAGCAAATTTATTTCTTCATTGATTTGCGAAACGTTAAGGTTTTCTTCCTTAATATCAGTTTTCAGTTTTATGATTTGTTCTTCTGTAATAAAATCATTTACCAGTTGTATGGCATCATATTCCATTCCTTTACTGCGGTGCACAGTTGAGAAAATCATTTCAGCATTTTCTTTATTGTCATCTTTGATATGCTTTTCCTTAATAGCCCTAATAATTCCGGGGATTTCATTCCCATATTCATTTACAATATCCACCATCATGCCCAATTGAACATCCTCAGTCTTTTTAATATAATCTTCCAGTTCTTCAATGTCCCTCATTTCCTTTATCAGCTTGTCTTTAATTAACCGGTGATTGTTGTTGTAAAGATTCAAAACATCATAGAGCGATGCACCGTCGTCGGCATAAGTATAAGATTGAATATTTCCTTCAAAATAAATGGCATTCACCTTCTTCTTTTCCATTACATACTCGATGGCTTTTAGCAGAAGTCCCAGATTCGTTCGTGCTATTACCGCCTTCGATTTTATTTCTCCCGGTTTTGCATTTCCTGTAATTGCAAAAGGAGCTTCAGTGCCAATATGCTTTTTCAATGTCAAAACTTCCATAGCCAGGTTTGCTATATCCTGGCTAAAACGGAAACTGGTGGAAAGATAATAATCCTTGAAATCTGCCTTTTCGAGTGAATTAACGGCAAAGCGCCATCCGTAAATTTGCTGGTGCGTGTCGCCCACAATTACCTTTACCGCCTTTTGCTTAAAAAATACATCCAGCATAGCGGGTGAAGCATCCTGTCCCTCATCAAATAAAATGTAATCGTAATTTAACACCGGATTCGAAAGTTGAAATTTCTTCAGGTAAAAATCATGGGTCACCTCAATTTCACCTTTATCCATTTTGCTTAATAATACCCTCGTTTGTTTTTCTATATATTCGTAAAGTGCAGAAACAAAACTCCTGGCTTTTGCATCATGAACCGTGTCCAGGTAATTTAGCTCTTGAATCCGTTGTGCGTCGCTGTTACAAAAAAAGGAGATAAATTTGATGATATGCCTTGCCACAATGTATTCGGCGTGCTTTTCGCCATTACCCTGCAACCCTAGAAGCATAGCCACCTCATAAGGCTTGTAATCCGATTTCTTTACCCTGTAATTGTTTTGTCGTACAACATGCCTGTGTGCAAGAGAATGGGCTGTTTCAACCTTCACGTTGGTCATTTTTCTTTCCAAAAACTTCCGGGAAGCCTCCAGCTTAACCGATCTGTTAAAAGCAAGATATAAAATCCTGCTCGATTTCGGCCGGGCACCAGCGTATTCGATAATTGTAGTTGTTTTTCCCGAACCGGCCACAGCATTAATCTTGCAATTACCAGTCGATTGAATTATTTTCTTTTGTTCTTCGGTAAGTTCCATTGCGAATATGCACGAGCTTTTAAGATTGATTATTCTGCATTGTTACTTTATTTGATTTCCAACTTCCTGAAATAATTACAGATGGAACATAACTTTTTCATTCTAATGGTAAATAATCGATTTCATTGTTCGTTCAGCACCTAAAATTATCGATTATTTGATAAAGAGGTACCAAATACAAACGAAATCATCGGAAGAAAGACCCACATCCCTACTCCTTCCGTTACCTGTTTTTGTCACACCTGCCTGCCGTCCGTCAGTTCAGACAGCATGCACATATAGTAGTTGGCGGAAACTGGAAGGGTATTGTTACGAAAACAGCGCGGCGATATCGTTTTTGTTGAGTTTTTTCAGAATGCTTTCATCGGTTTGAATGATGTCGCCGGCAATTTTTTTCTTTTTGTTTTGAAGGACAATGATTTTCTCCTCCACCGTATTTTTGCAAATCATGCGGTAGGCAAATACTTTTTTATCCTGCCCAATGCGGTGGCAACGGTCAATGGCCTGGTTTTCAACAGCAGGATTCCACCACGGGTCGACAATATAAACGTAGTCGGCGGCGGTTAAATTCAATCCGGTTCCCCCTGCTTTTAAACTGATGAGAAACACGCGCAGATTATCGTTTTCCTGAAAATGGTTGACCGACTGTTCGCGCTGCTGACTGCTGCACTGTCCGTCGAGGTACTCGTATTCGATGTTCAGTTTTGCCAGCTCGTCTTTTATTAATCCGAGCATTTTCACAAACTGTGAAAAAACCAGAAGTTTATGTTTGCCGGTTTTATTGGTGATGTGCCGCACAATTTCCCTGATTTTCACCGACTGGGTTTCGTTTATTTCGTCGGAATTCAGAAGCACGGGCGAATCGCAAATCTGGCGCAAACGAGTTAACGCTTCCAGCACCATCATTTTTGATTTTCCAATTCCGTCGGCCTCAATTTTTTTGAGTACCTGGTTGCGGTATTCGTTGCGGTAAGCATCGTAAACCCGGCGCTGTTCGTTTTCCATTTCGCAATAAATAATGTCCTCGGTTTTATCGGGCAACTCCGACGCCACTTTTTCTTTGGTGCGTCGCAAAATAAAGGGGTTGATCACTTTGTTGAGCTCGCTGGCAATTACCTCGTTTCCATCTTTATCGATAGGCGTTGAATAATTTTCCCTGAATTTTTGTGCGCCGCCAAAAAATCCGCGGTTAACGTAACTCATTTGCGCAAACAGATCGAAGGTGCCGTTTTCAATGGGCGTTCCGGTTAGTGCGATTTTATTCCGCGCATTTATCAAACAAGCCGCTTTGTAGCGGTGGGATAACGGATTTTTTATGGCCTGCGATTCGTCGAGAACCGCATAATTAAACCGGTATTTTCGAAGCGTTTCAATGTCGCGGAGCAAAATTCCGTAAGTGGTAAAAACAAGATCGTAATGTTTGAAATCCGCCGTACTTTTTTCACGGTCGATGCCATAATAATAGTGCGCTTTCAATTTTGGGGCGAACTTTTTCAACTCGTTTTCCCAGTTAAAAAGTAATGTGGTAGGCACAACAATTATGCTTGTGCCACTGTTTTTATTGGCCTGAAGCTGCAAAAAGGAAAGCACCTGCACTGTTTTCCCCAGGCCCATGTCGTCGGCCAGAATACCGCCCCATTGCATCTCGTCCAGAAAGTTCAGCCAGTTTAACCCCTCTTTCTGGTAGTGCCGCAAACTGGCTTTTATTTGTTTCGGAACCTCCGTTTTTTCGATGTTGGTGAAGGTTTTCAAACGTTGTCTTTTTTCGGTAATTTCCTGTAAAATCGTGGTATCATCGAGGTTGTCGAACAAATCGTCAATTACCGAAAACCGGAGTTTCGATATCTCCAGTTTATCCTGGTTAATTTCCCCGTTTCTGAAAAATTTTTCTAGCTTGTGAAACCACTCCGAAGGCAACACGCCCACCGAACCATCTTTCAACTGGATATAGCGTTGCTGGTTCAGCACTGCTTTTTTTATGTCGCTTAATGTAACGCGGTTGTTGCCAAAACTCACCGAAATATCCACCTCAAACCAGTCTTGCCCCGACGAAACCGAAGTGCTGATTTTGCCTTTGTAGGGCGAATATTTAAAATTCTTCAAATCTTTCAATCCAAAAACCTCGATGTTTTCGGCCTGCAGTTGATCGAAGAATTTATAAAACCACATGTTTTTTGTGAAATCGGAGTAATGCAGGTAGAAAATTTTCCTGCTTTTTTGCGATTCAAAATCGGGGTGCAATTCGGCTATCGACTCCAGAAAATCGTCTTCGAGTTCGAAGTTTCGCTGGTATTCGGTAATTACATCGCCGTTTTTTACCAGAATATTTCCGGTGGTGCTTAAAACTGCCGAAACATGGTGGTCGTATTCAACGCGGGGGGTAAAAACAACAAATTCATTTTTCTCGGAAAGGAAAAGTTGTTTTTTGTGAAAATCGAGTTCCACCAATTCGCTCGTGAATGTGCCTGTCTGATAGTTTATTTTGAAATTTCTTGACAGCGGCTCCAGTACGTTTTTAAAAAATTCGTCTTTGAAATCAGCCACCATTTTTATGTTTTCCGGGAATTCGGAAATAACCTGCGCCACTTTCAGGCTTTTTACAAAATAGAACGTGTTTCCCTTCCCAAAAACATAGTTGTCGGCAGGTTCCGATGTGGTAATTTTAGGTTTCACCAATTCTTCGCCTATTTTAATTTTCATGGTGAGGGATAAAAATCCGTTGTTGTTTGCCACTTCAAAATTTACATCAACAGGCTCGGGTGAAAGTGTTATTTCAACCAAATCTTTTTTCCTGATTTGGGTTGCACTTCTTGTCAGTCCGTAAACAAACCGTTCATTTAGCAGCAGGTTAAAAGCTGTTTTCATCAATTGAAAATCATTCCCCTCGATGTTGTCAATTTCTTTGATTATCTGTAAAAGTTTTGAAGTGTTTTCGTTTTTTTCAATGAGGAATTTCCCTTCCAATACTTCAGTGTATTCACCAATATGAGTTGCCAGTTTTGTATTATCGTTCCTGCTTGTTTTGCCAACAATGGGCACTATTTGGTAACGATTATTATGGTAACCATCGTCATAATCGTTGTAGTAGTTGTGACTCTTGCCTAAAATCCCGTAACCTTTTTTTATTATGAACCCCACTTCCCGCTTTTCTGTTTTTTGGGAAAATTTGTCGGGCAATAATTCATCATTGTTTAACTTTTCAAGCAATGCAGAAACCTGGCTATCGCTGTTTTCTTTTACCGGGAGCAAGCCCTCCCCTTTTTTTGAGGGGTAGAACATCAATCCTTTTTGTTCGGTAAAAATGTAGGTAAAATATTCGTTGAAGTCGGTATTTTCGGAAAGCCCGAACCGGTTTAATTTTTCTTTTTCTGCTTCCAGAACCCTCCCGCTAAACACTTCATCCAAAAAATTTGGCGCTGGCGAACTGGCAATCATGTTCAGGCACTGTGCTTCGGTTAACGTTAATTTTGACGCTTTTGTTGCCTGCGGAGATGTTACAAACACCTCCCCATTTTCCCTGAAGAATTTTACATTGGTATCGTCATTGACAGCTTTAAAAGTGACAGCATTTTTTGTTATTTCAACCGATTCGAAAATAATGGAATTGTAACGGTACATCAATTGCGACAGAACCTGTGAAGAAATATTTTTCTTGATAAAGTCGAAACTGATGTGCTGATATTCAGGAATTTCAAAACCCATTGTTCCGGGAGTTCTGGTAGCTGCCGGCAACGGGATTTGCGCCTGATTTTGAATTCGCAACTGCGTATAGTCATCCAAATTATCAGACACAAAAAGCAACGCTGCCACAGTGTGTTTGCATACGCTTCCCCAATCGAACGGGCAGGTGCAACTGGTTTGGATATCGCGGTTTTTTGCCCCTCTCACCATCACCTGATATCTGGTTGACCCGATTACGGTAAAACGCCAGGTATCGGTTTTTTCCATGTAATCATTAAAGATCACTTTTCCGGCATCGTACAAATTTTTTCCGCGGCTGGCTACATTGCCCGATGTATAAAAATTGATGTGCCTTTGTATGTAATCTTCTGTTAAATGATGGCCGTTACTCATTTAATAACTGTTCTTTAAATTCAACTTCCAATTATAATTCTTTCCTGTTTTACAACAAAGAAATCAATCCGTATCTTATCAGGTTTTTGTTAACCATATTACAGGTTTCAGAATTACTCCTTCCAGTCCGCTATAAAAATGTTAGTGTCCCGTGTGCCCTGGTTGTTCCGGTTCGAGGAGAAGACCAGTTTTTTGCCGTCGGGCGAAAACATAGGAAAGGCATTGAAGATGCTTTCGGTGGTGATTTGTTCGAGGCCGGTCCCATCGAAGTTCACCATAAACAACTGGAAGTCGAATCCCCGCTGAGACTGGTGGTTGCTCGAGAAAATAATCTTTTTCCCCGAAGGGTGGAAAAACGGCGCCCAGTTTGCTTTTCCGAGTCGGGTCACCTGTTTCAGGCCGCTTCCATCGGCGTTGCACACATACACTTCCATTTCGGTTGGCGCTACCAGCCCCCGGGCCAGAAATTTTTTATATTCTGCTATTTCCTCCGGAGTTTTTGGCCTCGATGCCCGGAACACTAATTTTTTTCCGTCCGGTGAGAAAAATGCGCCGCCATCATATCCGAGTCCTGTGGTGATTTGCGTTTGGTTAGTTCCGTCCAAATTCATGGTCCAGAGTTCCAGATCGCCGCTACGGTCGCTGGTGAATACGATTTTGTCGCCTGTGGGCGAGATTGTCGCTTCTGCATCGTAGCCCGGAGAATCAGTCAGTTGCTTTACAATATTTCCGTTTAAATCAGCTACATAAATATCATACGAATCGTATACGGGCCATAAATAAGTGCCTTCAACGGTCGGAACTTCAGGACACTCTTTTCCTGCCTGATGGGTTGATGCATAAAGTATTTGATCGTTCCCCGGCAGAAAATAGCTGCAGGTTGTTCGTCCGTATCCGGTGCTGACTAAATCCGGCTTCCGGGTGCTGTCTTTTAATGTTGCCGCAATATTCATGTTGAAAATCTGGTCGCATTCCAGGCCCCAGTCCGGATTGTTACTTTGAAACGAAAGATTTTTACCATCAAAGCTGAAATAGGCTTCAGCATTATCGCCACCCCAGGTCAACTGCCGGATGTTTTCCAAATGAGGTTCCTGTCCGTATGCGGACCAAAACCCGGTTAAAAAAAGAATGAATGTGATTTTACTTCTCATAACTGTAAAACATCAATTTGATTCAATAGTTTGTAATTCATTTTTGATGCGGAAGAATGGTTTTGGTGATTTTTGCTTAATTTGTTCAATTGTATCGAGTATATGAGTTATCAAATGAAACGAAACAAAAACAGATTTCTATACCAGCTTGTTCTTTTATTAACGTCTTTTCTTTTGCTGTCATCGTCGGAAAAACAATCACAACCAGCTGCTGATTTGATCATCTGGAACGGAAAGGTAGTTACCGCCGATAAAAAATTTACCATTGCCGGGGCGCTTGTCGTTATAGGAGATAAAATAATTGCAGTGGGAACAAACGACGATGTGTTAAAATTCGCCGGTCGACAGAAAGGGAAATAAGAGGTTTGGAAACCATTGCACCCGAAATGCGCCGGACATTTTTAATCATTGATTTTTTAGTTTAAACGTGAGTTTTCGCACCGAAAAACAATCATCGCCTGAAAATAAAAGATAGCCGGTTTTGCCATCGTCGCTCATCCATTTTGCAGGGATGGATGAAGTTTCGCCCGGCCCGATATCCCAGTCGCGCGTATAATAAACCGTTTTCCATGGCCCCCATGGATTTTGGGATTCAAAAATTCCGATTCCACCTTTAAAACGTGGTCCGCCAAAATTTTCAGATTCCGATAACCGGATGGTCTGGCACCACAAATATCGTTTTAATCCTTTGTTATAGGTGATTCCTGAACGGTAGCATTTTCCGGGGTTTTCAAAAACAGCCTCCCGCTTCCGGATATCTTCAGTCCATAATGGCCGGTTATCATCGGCCATTCCTGCAAAAAATTCGTATTCCCGCCAGTTTTTAATCTGGTTTTCAGGCACCCGGGCCAGTACAAAACGATCGGCGTTTTTATAGGCTGTTTCGTCGTCAGGCGAATAGATGTACACGTAATTGCCGGTGGCGCCTTCGTAATTTTTGCCAAAATTTAAAAATGTGGGGCAACCAAAACTGACGTCAAAGTTCCAGCAGGCCTGTTCCCAGGTTTTGCCATGATCGGCAGACCACATCAAGCGGGAATTTTGGGCATTCCTAATCAGCATATAAAGTGTTCCGTCTACCATAAGCATGCCGCTGGCTTTTTCACCAAACCGACCCTGCCCGACCCGTTCGCCGCTGGCGGTTCGCAGGTTAGCCCCTTCTATTTGGGGCGGATTACCGGCTACTTTTGCCAAACCAAGACTAAGTTTTATACCGGTATTTGGTTTGAAACCGTTTCCATCGCCGTATGCGGTGTATAAAACGTCATCATCGGCCCAGGCAGATGCCCAGTTGTCGCTGCCTTCCGCCAACCGCACAACGGTTTCCGCGGTTGCAAACTCAACCGAAAGATCGCTTTCGGGATAAGGAGCTTCATCAATGGCATCCATAACCGGATTCAGCAGGTACCGCTCGGCGCCGTACCAAAAGCCTTCCCCTTTCGACTCGTCGAAAAGATTATCTCCCATTCGTACAATTACCAGGTGAAGACCGGGCAAAACAAACAAGTGCTGGTTTCCTGCGCCACCGCCGGCAAAAGCATCGCGCGGCACAAAATCCCAAACACCGTCGTAATTGCTGTACCAACCTGCTGTTGTGGCGGGAATTGGATTTTTTTCCGTTCGCAAATTGTCTGATTTCGACATTTGGTTTTTGGCATTGGTATGAGGTAAAGCAGTTCCGGAATACTGAACCATCTGTTTTACACACGCCGAATCAATCAATTGTTTCCCCATCCAGTTTCCCCGGTGGAGCATCAGCAAACCAATGCGGGCTATACTACGGGCGGTAAAATTTCCTCCGCCCCAACCCGGTACCATTCCCATTCCTTCCACCTCGTAAGTTTGCCCGTACCCAATCTGATAATCATTTTCGTTCATTCCGATTGGATCATATATCCGTTTTTTCAGATAGGAGCGAATATCATGAAATTCAGTGTTTTGCATCGATTTTGTCACCGCGTAAGTCAGCAAAGCAATACCCGGATTGCTGTATTGGTAAGTTGTGCCCGGAATTGCATTCACCGGTGTGCTGTCTCTGGAAACAGTAAACGGATCGGGCTCTTTGCGCCAAAATTGTCCTTTCCAGCCGGGCAAATCAAAATGAAGGTGCCGGTTTTTTTCCCGGAGAACTTTTAACTCGTCGTCGGTTCCCTCGGCATCAATTAATCCGGAAGTGTGAGTTGCCAGTTGACGGATGGTTATTTTTGATTTCTGTCCGTCGGTTTTCCACTCCGGAATAAAATTACAGGCTGCTTCATCCAGCGATAAATAACCATCGTTAACGGCAGCAAGCAGCGACAGACCGCTAACCAATGCTTTGGCCAGCGATGCTGAATAATGCCCTCTTTCAGAATCCTGCCAGCCATTGGCAAACCACTCATAAACAATCTTGTCGTTTTTGATAATCAGCAGTTTTTTCGTGCCGCGTTTGGCCAAACCAGCAGCCACGCTGTCGAGTTTTGCCGATGACATGCCCTGACTTTCGGGAGTGGCATATTCCCACTGAAAAGTTGCCGTTTTTACCTCCGTTTCACGTGGTGTTTGCTTTTGATTACAGGATGCCAAAAACAACATTATCAGCAGGATTAACGGGGTTGTTTTAAAAAAATTCCCGACGTTCGATAAAGTAAAAATCATAATTTTTGATTTTCGGTTTAGCAATTCATGATGTTACAGGTTACGGGTTTCTGACAACTCCTATTCAAAAATAAATGTCCCGAATTTTTCAAATTCATGAAACGATTTGTTCGTTTCCTGCCACGAAAATGCAGTTTGACCGTTATCATGATCAATACGATACATGTTGGCCCGCCATTTTGTGCCGCTTTGGGGCGGTACATTTTGCAACGGCTCCAGGAGTTTGTAAGGTATAAAAATCTCTGCCATCCACGCTGAAACCGTGGCGCCACTTTTTTTCTCTCCTCCGCGAACGCTGGTTGCGTGTCGTGTTTTTCTTTCTCCTTCGTAATGCCACGGAAGCCAACCCAGGAATTTTCCCCGGTTATTCGGGACAAGGATCGGTAATTCGTAATTCAGAGGCGAAAGTTCGTATTCAAAGTAAACCGGAAAAGTTTCGTCGGTCCACAGGAAAATTTCCACCACATCTTCCTTCCACAAATCTTCATTGTCTTTTGTGATTGTTGAATTTAATCTGGTGTCCTCACAGTCAAAAAGAAAATAAATACCCGTTGCAGAATAAAGGACTTTTACTTTTGTGTCGTACGTTTTTGCTGCAGGTTTCCGCTGAGGTAAATTCAGCCAGTCCGCTTTTTTCCATTCTGCGGCGCTTCCATCGCCTGTGATTTCAAAATCCGTGGTTTTTTTTACCACTATTGTTCCTGTTTTTTCCGTCTGGGCCTGCAATCCCCGGGCGAACAAAAACACTGTAAAAAGTAAAAGAATAATTTTTGCATTCATCCGGCTTTAGTTTTAATTTTTAATTCATGTGTGGAATAACAGGAGAATATTCAATCAACAGACATTACTCCCAATATAATCTGTTTTTCAGCAAATAATCCAACATTTCATCATAAAGGTTTAACTGAATATCCAGGATATCGTCATAAGAAACGATCGGTTTTGCATCGCCTTCCCGCAATGTTCCGTGAGGACATTCAAAAGTGAAAGCCATTGTTCCTGAAGCATGGTGGAGCGCGCTTACGAGGTTAAAGCTTGTTTTTGGGGGAAATTGCCTGTCTTCAACCGAAGGTCCTGAAAGCCAGTCTTCATTGGTAAACGCCAATCCAGCATTTTTAAAACGCTGGTTTACCTGGCGGATCAATGTATCGAGGCGTTCTTTCATAAACCAGGGTTCGTAAGCGGCAGCCAGGATTCTCGGAGGATTTTCATGCGAATGCAACGATACGGTCATATCGGGAACTTCTGATTTTGCCAAATCGAGGATGGCTTTGGTCTCTTTTGCCATCGGATCGAAAAAATCGTCGTGCATGAGGTTGATGCCATCATCGTTAAAATACGCGCCCAAAATTCCGACATCTCCTTTCATGGGGTGCAACGATTTTGCAAGCGGCCATCCCCATAATGAACCGTCTTTACGTGTTCCCTGCCCGTATTTGGTCATAATTGGCGTAGGAAGCCCCACAAAGCTGTCGTACGGACAACGTGCACGTCCGTCAGGATTGGCGCATGGTACAATAATTACCCGGCATTGCCCGAGTTTGTTTTTAACAGAAGGCCATTTCTTTCCGCGGTAATCTTCTCCGGTTTCAGCAATATGAAGCAGGTTAACCATTCCCGCAATTCCTTCCACTTCCTGTCCGTGAACCGGGCCGAGGAAGAAAATAACCGGTTTTGATTCGCGGCCTTTCTGGGCAAAATATTTTGGATTTCTGGCCGCCACTGCCGAATTGTAGTCAGCTTGCGATTGAAAATCGTCTTTTTCACCGTAAAAAACAGCATAAACCGGACGCCCGCCCGGAGATATGGCAATTGCTTTTACATTTCCTTTGGTTACCCGATCGAGTTCTGTATCGATATCGCTCAACTTCGATTTAAAGAATCCGGGTATATTTTGGTTGTTGGGCGGATCGCCGGCTTCAATATTTACCTGGGAAAAAACGGCTTTCGTAGTTAAAATCAACATGGAGCCCAGCGCCAGTAAAAAAACCAACCGTTGGATTTCTTCCGCCAATTGGAATCTGAATGTTCTTTTCATCGTTTTGGTGTAATTTTTATCATCAGGTTTAATGTAATTCAAAGCTTCGAAAACACTAAAATAAACAAATAAAAGCCAAATCAGAGGTTTTGTTTCAAATTGCCGGATAGTATTTATTTTTAATGAATATCCGTATGAATACCTATATAGTATGTTTTCACATTGAAAATCAATTCGTTCACCCCAGCCCTAAAGGGAGCGAATTGATTTTCCTTGCTCCCTTTAGGGCTGGGGTGAACAAGGACAAATCAGTTATAGGAAAAAATGCGGATAATCAATTATTTTTTAAACCGGTTTAATTGAAGCCGGCGGTATTTTAACAAACAATTCTGAATGTTGTGCGTTAAAAATGGTAAGAACAATTAAAATCATTAATCCCATGGAAATCAATAAAAACATGAAAGAAGAACTGGAAAAAAGAATCAAAGCGCTCGAAGATTTCATAGCTGATAAAGGCATTGGATCGTCCAAACTTACTAAAGCCAGGAAAACCCAGAGAAATGTAAATCTGGCGGTTCTTTTGGGCGGTTTGGCAACTGTAGCAGGAATTATTGCCTGGATTTTCAGCAGTGAACAAGATTAAAAGGAACCGTTGGCGTTGTTGTTTATCACATACCCGCCAATTCTTTTTTCAAAGCCTCTGTTTCATCCTGCACCTGGTTTTCAATTTTCGACCAGTGGAAATATTCTTTGTCATTTTCCGAAAGGTGCTCCAGCGGTACCGGATCATAAATTGGCTCAGTAATTTCAACAATCTCGTGCCAACGTCTCACCGGCTTTTTCCAGCCACGAAACGGCTTTTTCCAAATCCGTTTTCTTATTTGAAATGGCAAACCGCTTGTATTCAACCGCCGCGCGAAGTTTGTTGGAGAAATACATTCCCAGGTTTGCCCAGGTTTTGATGTCGGATACTTCGTACCGTAAATCCACATTGGCTTCGGATTCAATATTTTCAACCTCCTGAAGGGCTTTTCTGCAAAATGAATCGATGGAATCAGCCAGTTGTACAGGGGAAATTTTATTTGCAGGAAGGTTATTTTCATTCTTCAAATATTCGGAAATGCTCATGTATGCAGGGTCCATCGGCTGTTTATCTGCCATTTCGGTGAGCGGGATCAAACCAACATACCTTTTTCCGTCTGAATTTAAAACCGTCAGAAATCCTTCGGAATAGAGCGTAAAATCCCAGGTTGCATTCTGGTAGGAAGCAATGATTAACGGAACCCGGCTCACTTTTCGCTGGGCGTCAAAAAGTTTCCTCCCATTTTCCGGAAACCGTCTTTCGAATGCATTTTCAAAAACCTTATCCGGTGTTTCCGGGTTGTACAGCAGCCGACCCCACATTTTGTAAAACATCCACTGCCGCTGAAAAGCATAATCATAACTGGCGCCACGGAGTGCGGTAATGTAATCTTTTGCAGGAATGTAACATTCAGAACCAACATAATAACCATTTACATACGGATGAACATTCAGGGCGATGTGTTGCCGGATAAAATCGGGCTGACCCCAGCGCAGCATAAAAAAGTCTTCGTTTCGCATCATCCAGGCCAGGTAATAATTTTCGGGCATTGGGTTCCAGTATGCATCGGTAAGTTTTCCGCCGTGCACTTTTACGAGGTGTGGCGTGGAATATGCGTGCGACCAGTTAAATTTCAGTTCGATGTTGACCGGACCATCCACGCAGGTGAGCGTGTCCAGCGTTTGGCGGGTCATCTGTTCCACTGATGCCAACGTGGAACCGCCACTGCCCTTCCCTGCCGAAAGCGGCACCCGGTGAATAAACTTTATTTTTCGCGATGCCATCCGCATTCCTTCGATGAAACTGTCGAGCAGCCACTGTTCGCGTTCTTCGGCCGTCATTCCGCCCATTGCTTCGCCGAGCGTAATTCCAAGGCCTGTTAGGTTTGGATACGCATCAATTACCGCTTTTACACTTTCGCGCGTGTAATCTTTTACGATTTCTGAAGTATCGCCTCTATCCACAAAATAATCGTCCGTCAGGCAATATTGAGCCACATTGTGCGCGCGGGCAAATTCCGGCGAAACAAAAATATTCCAGTTGATCAGGTACGTTTCAATGCCGCGGTCTTTTGCCATCCGGAACAACGTATGCCAGAACTGCTGCCATTCCGCCAGTTCTTCGTCAGAAAAACCACAAGCTTCCGGATATTTTTCGGTTCTTACCAGGTAATTGAACGGATGAAGGTTCCAGAGCGTGAGTTTGTTGAACCGGTTTTCGGCCATCATATTCAAAAACGATTCCCAGAAGTTGGTGTCGCGGCAGGTTTCATAATGCAGCTGCAGGGCTTCCCCGGTGCGATACGAATCCCACGGCAGGTTGAATTTCAGTGCACGAAATGAAAGGTTTGGCGCTTCCTGTTTGCTTTGAATGGAACGGTTGCCGTTTTCCAGTTGTTCTTTAATTTCCAGCAGACCGTACATCAATCCGGTTGCATCGCCGCCGGTTACTTCTGCTGATTTTCCGTTTACATCAATTTTATATGCTTCCGGTTTTAAATTCACAGAATCGATGGATGTTTTTATTTCAATTTCTGCACGGCCGGAAACCAACTTAATTGTTCCGGCATCCCCCAGTTTTTCCAGCTGTTGAATTCCATGTTTCACCGGCGATGCAGTGGATTCATCCTTAATGCGCACAGTGAGGTTTTTATTTTGGCAGGAATAAAATGCAGTGAGAAAAAGGAGCGCAAAAATTGGTTTGTAAAATGTTTTGTTCAGTTTCATAAGTTCTGGTATTTTTATTTTATTTCGGAATTGGGCTCTGAAGGAATTGCTATGAAAATCCTCCTTCTCTTCCGTATTCGATTTAACGAATCCCTGCAAATGATATATCCCAACTTCTTGATACCAATTTAAATTCACTTCTTTTAGCCATTCCAACAATTTTTGATTTTGCCGGACAACAGTGATTCCGGTGATAGCCGGGAACCGGATTTTCCCAGGTTTGGTAATGTTGGAGTTGGAATCTCCAACTCCCTTACTAAAACGAGTTAATTCTTATTTCAATCTCACTTTTCCCCGGTTCCAAACGGATGGTACCGAATGAAAGGTTCACCGGTTCGCCATTTACAGTAACCACATCCTGCGGCGCGAAACCGAGGCTGAACTCCCCTACCATGTTGGCAGGCAATTCAATTGAATATTTCTGCAGCCGGTCATTTACAAACTGGTACTCTCCTTTTATTTCACCTTTTATCGTGGGAACTTTGATGGTGCTGTATTTCAAATCACTCATCTGCGGTTTAATGGCGGCCACTCCAAAAGCGGGTGTTTTAGGCTGGATTCCCCAAAGATAACGCGGAATGATGTTGGCAGGAGCCGCTCCCCAGGCATGGTTCCAGTCGGAATTGGGTTTGTAACGCATGTCCCAGGCTTCCATCGAAATGGTTGAACCCACTTTAATCATGTTGTACCAGCTCCTGTCGTTGGTGGCGGTCAGCAAACCGAGCGCATAATCTTCGGCGCCGGCATTGTAAAGCGCTTCCATCAGGAACTGTGCCCCGTAAACGCTGGGCCCCATTCCACGGGTTTTGATGTAATCCGCCACGTTTTGTTTCCGTGAATCAGGTACAATGTTGAATGCCAGAGGCAGCATGTTCGAATGAATTGCCCCATGATCGGTACCAATTCCATCGGTGTAATATTCGCCGTTTTCGTTGTACAATCGTTCGTTGATGGCTTTTTTTGCTCTGGCAGCCCTCGCATTAAAATCCAGTTCTTCCTCCGGTTTATTCAGGAGGTGTGCAAACAGCGCCATGATTTTCATGTTCCGGTAGTAAAAACTGTTGATGACGGTGCTCACCGGCCGGAAAACGAATCCGTCGCGCTCACCCTGCGGCCAGTCTTTTGGCAGTTTCCAGCCGGTATCTTCCTGAGCCGGCGGCCAGTCAACGATATCGCGCACGCGCTGTGTAGTGTCGGCAAAGCCAAGTTTCGCCATAAATTCCCCGTTTAATTTTGGCGAATGGGTGCTGATTAACCCGTCTTCAAATTCCAATTCCATTAACGTTTTGTATTTCAGCGGCTCGTAGTATTTTTCAATCAGTTCTGTATTTCCGGTGTACATGTAATCCTGATAAAAAAGCAGTGCCACATGCAGTTGCCATTCGGTTGGCCACGTTGGGTGCTCCATAAAATATTCGATGGTTTTGCGTGCCATTGCATATTCATTGTCCACTGAATAATGGCTCAACTGGTTCAGGTAAGCATCGGCTTCGTAGGGAATCCGCTCCCGGTCGCCATCGATGTACAAACCGGCAAATGAGGTGGCTTTTATACTGTATTTACACATTTCCCAAATCCGATTCAGAATGGAATCGGAACTGGAAAAAGAACTGGAGTTCTCATCAAAATAGTTGAAATAAGCGATTTGGGTCAGGTCGTTTGGTTTTAAAGTAAATGCGGACTTGGGAAAGTCCGCGTCCCGGGTGGTTTTCTCTGACTTGGGAAAGTCTGCGTCCTGGGTGGTTTCCTTTGACCTCGGAAAGTCAGAGTCCCGCCTGGGAAAGTCGGAGCCCCGGGCGATTTCCACGTATCGAAACGGCATGACTACACCAAACGAATCGGGCAGTTGAACCGCAGCCGGCCCGGTGTTTCTTTTGTCGGGGGGAAGCTGTACGATGAATTCCGGTTTTTCAGGAACCACCTCAAGTTTCACTTCCTGAAAACGAATTGTCCCCCCGGGATTCCGGTCAATTTTTCCGTCGCTGAGCTTCTCACCCAAACGAACGGTCAACGTTTCCGGTTGTTTTGCTGAATAGTTGATCTGAAGTTTCCCGAACGCATCTTTTCCAAAATCGACAAAATAACTTCCGTCCGGGTTCTGCCTGAACGCTGCCGGTTTGATTTTTTCAACCTGAAAATAGTCGGACGAAGTGATTTTATCGCCGAAGGTTCCGGTTATGAATTCCTGAGGTTTTGAATATTCCGTCAACCGGTTGTCTTTGTCAAAAATCCGCACTTTCCAAAAATAAGTGGTATTTGGTTTCAGTGGTGCTCCACCCAGTTCAACGTCGGTGGATTTTCCGCTTCTGACATTCCCGCTGTCCCAGACATCGCCAATGTTTTTACCGATTAAATCTTTGTTTGATGAAACCAAAATCTGATATGCTTTTTGAACAACTGCTTCTTTTGGCACAATCCAGGCAAACTCCGGCCGGCTGTCAACTATCTTTGTAAACCGCGGATCGCGAATGTATTCAACTGTTAATCCCGATGGGATTCCCGAAAAGGGATCGGCATATTTTTGAGCAAGTTCGTCCAGTTTATTTTGAAGGTTTTGCAATACATCCGCATATTTGCTGTCATGTACAAGATTATTTGTTTCCATCGGATCGTCCTTCAGATTGTACAATTCCTCGTCCGATTTGTTGTTTACGTACCTGAAATATTTCCACTCGTTCGTCCGCACTCCCTCACTTGGCGGGATGTTTTCAAATTCCCAAAGGTGCTCGATTAAAATGGTGTCGCGCGGAAACGATTTTTTCTCTCCGGTAACCAGCGGCATCAGGCTTTTTCCATGCCATGAATCCGGTTGTTTCGCACCGGCCAAATCGGCGATGGTTGCCGGCACATCGATGTTCAGCGCCACTTCGCTGATATCGCGGTGCTTTTTCACCCGCGGATCGTATATAATCAGTGGAACACGAATCGAATTGTCGTACATCAGCCATTTGCCGGCCAGTTGACGCTCGCCGAGAAAATAACCATTGTCGCCCATCACAATGATGACCGTGTTTTTATCCTGCCCTTTTTCTTCCAGTTTTTGCCGGATTTTGGCAATTTCCAGGTTAATTCCGTAAATCATGCGGTAGTAACCTTTTACGCTGTGCTGGTATTTTTCCGGTGTGTCGTAACGCCAGGTCCAGCGCACGCGGTTAAAACCCTCGCGAACGGGGAGCGGCAATCGTTCAAAGTATTTATCTTCGGCCAGTTTTGGCGGGGGCATGTCCATATTTTGGTAAAGCTTTCCGGGCTCTTCCTGCCAAAAATACTGCAGCGGAGCCGGATCATGTGCATGCGGTGCGCTAAAACTCAGCGAGAGGCAAAACGGTTTGTCTGCCGGGGCCATATCAATAAATTCCAGCGCTTTTTCACCGGTGTAGCGGGTTAGATGTACCGTGTCGCCATTTAGCGTTTTGTAATAATAACCGCGGTAATCGTGGAAACGGCCGTTGCGATCGTACGACTCAACCACATCGAAAAGTTGGTCGGTTTTTGGGTAATTCACACCAAATTTGCCAAAAAAACCGGTGTAATATCCTGCTTTTTTCAATACTTCAGGATAGGAGTTTTCCATATATTCTTCGCGAATTGGTCCGGTTTGAAAGGTATATTTATGCGTACGTTCATATAATCCGCTAAAAATACTTGCCCGGCTGGCTGCACAGATTGGCGTGGTAACGATTGCATTTTTGAAGTACGCGCCACTTTCAGCCAGCTTGTCCATTTCGGGAGTTTGAATAACCGGATTTCCGGCATAACCCAACGCGTCCCAGCGCTGATCGTCAGTAAGGATAAAAATGATGTTGGGCCGTTTATCGGGTGAAAGCTGATTCCCGTTTTTTTTATTTTGTCCGTTTAAAAGCATCACCGGTAAAAAAAGGAAAAGGAAAATGAATCTGGTCAGTAATCTGTTCATAGCTGTAATCTTTAAACTTTTCTTTTGAAATCATGAAAATAAAACATTTTAATTGCCCTGTGTTAATTTTAAAGGAAAATACTTGTTGATAATTACACTTTATTTGCATTTATTTGCCTGACAAACTTGTAAACGCGAAGGAAGATAACAATGGACGCAGATATAAATGATTATATCAGCCAAAAGGAATTTTATGCGATTCTGGAAGATATTCCTATCCCGGTAATTATAACCGAAGCCGGCAGCAGAGTCAGATTTGCAAATAAATACGCACTGGATTTAGGGGGTTACAAAAGCTTGTCGGGCATGAAATGTTCCGAAACATTTTGTAAAGGAACAACATGCACTTGTCCCGGGAACGGCACTTTCGGGGATCAAATCCAGGAGCAAATATTTATTGGAAATGACGGGCGCGAAATAATCCGTGTCGAAAAAAATACAAACGGTAAATTTTAAAAACCAGTTTTTTTATGTTCAATTTTTCACCGATTTAACCGAACAAAAGGCGAAAGAAAAAAAATGGAAAGAAACTATTGTTAAAAAAGCGGTTGCAGAGAAAACGGCGGTTAACGAATCGAGAAAATTCGAGCAGCTTTTCGAAGGAGTTAAGTGAAGCCATTTTTGTACACGATTTTGAAGGGAAAATTCGGAAAGTGAACAGTAAAGCCTGCGAACGCATGGAATACACCAAAAAGGAACTTGAGTCGATGAATATCGCCAATTTGGTTTCAGCGGAATTTGGAGACAGGCCTTTTGACATGATCAGCGAAGTACAAAAGAATAAAAGCACCGTTTTTCAATCGGTTCACCTTACAAAATCGGGTAAAAAAATACCGGTGGAAGTTCATGCAAATGTTGCGGTTTTCGATGATCAAGCAGTAATTGTAGGTATCGCACATGATATAACAGTTCGTGAGAATTACGAATTGAAGTTGCTGGAAGCAAAACACTTAACCGAAAAAAATGAAGCCGAATTAAGAAACATATTCAATAAAGTTCCGTCCACTATTTTCATTCTTGACGAACATAAACGCGTTCAACGGTTAAATGCGAGTGGTATTAAAAAGTTTAACATTGCAGATGACGAAATTGTAAACAAGTTCGTTGGAGATCTAATGATCTGTAAGAATTTCGGCACCTACGGTTGCAGCTATCCGGAACATTGCAAAAACTGCGATCTCATCGAAATCATTGACAAAGCGATTAAATATGGCGAAGAGTTAAATAAAAAGGAGATTGCTTTGGATTTAGCGGAAAACGGGATTTTCAAAGAACGGTTTTTTTTGGTTTCAATTTCCGCATTTACAAAAAATGAAAATACTTTTTACGTGTTAACCCTCGACGATATTTCCGAAAGAAAAAGAATGGAGCAGGAACTTGTTGTCGCAAAGGAAAAAGCAGAAGTTTCTGAAAAATTGAAAACAGCATTTTTAAACACCGTCAGCCATGAAATCAGGACTCCGTTAAATGGCATCCTTGGTTTTCTCGATTTTTTCGAGGATGAAAAAAATTCGTTTGAACCGAAAGAGAAAGAAAAAATGTTTGAACTTGTGCGGATAAGTTCCCGCCGTTTAATGAACACAGTGTCTGACATAGTGGAAGCCTCCAAAATTACATCCGGAATTATTGACACTGTTGTTGAAAATGTGTTGCTGGAACCGGTCGTAAACAGCCTGGTGAATGATTTAAAACAAAAGTACACCGGCAAGAAAATCAGGGTTACCGTCAAAATTGAACAAATCCTTGTCAACCGGCAAATGGAAACCGATAAAATGATATTAACCCGCATTTTACATAACCTGCTCGACAACGCGTTTAAATTTACCCGGGAAGGCGATGTAGTTCTGGATATTAAAGAACAAACCAACGGGATTATGTTTTCTGTTGCAGACACCGGGATCGGAATTGAACAAAAAGATTTGGAGATTATTTTTGAACCGTTCCGGCAGGTCGATAATACTTTAACCAGGGCCTTCGACGGTAGTGGTTTAGGTTTAACAATTGCCTCAAAATTAGCCGCCTGCCTGGGTGGGAAATATTACGGTTGAATCGATACCGGGAAAATCATCCACGTTCCGGTTTTTGTTGCCACAAAAACTAAACGGCTAATAAAACCGGAAACCGGATTACAGGTAGCACGGTTATTTTGTAACTTTAACGGATTTAAAATTGAGTCTGCTCCGAAAAGTCTGAGTTCATTGATTTTCAACTTCTTTACCCCTGACCCCTAAAGGGGAACTTGCTGAAAATCAATGAACTCATCAAAGTCCCCTTGAGGGGATTTAGGGGTTTTTGACTTTTCGGAGTGGACTCAAAATTTGTATTCAAACCTTGTTTTATTTTAATTCTACTTTGATATTTTAGAAAAATCAACCTGATTTTATCCTAAAATCCTTAAAAAATCTAATTTTAAACCAATTTGTCAAAGTAGAATTAACCTGTTTTTTTAACCATATTAAAATGCAAAACGAAGACGAAAATAAATTTGGAACAACCGAAGAACTTCCGATTTACAAAAAAGGAAAAGAAATTTTTGATGTGGTAAGACGCATCACCGACTTAATTCCGGAAGACAACGAGCATCTTCAGTATGTGAAGGGACAGATGCTGGGCGATGCCATGTTACTCACCGTGAAAATAGCCGGGGCCGAAGGCGGCGATTTATACGACATTCGGATGGAATGTGCTGCTATTATGCGTAAAGCTGCGCGCGATTTGATGGTTTCCAACCATTCGCTGAAAATGTTCGGTTTCGAAGAAGTGGAATATTTTGATATCGTGAGGGATTTAATTGAAGAATACCGGCTGCTTTTCATCGACTGGGTGGCGGGTTTCGACCAGTGGAACTACATCATCGACCGGTGGGGTTTATTTAATCCTCCCGGCGTAGGCCCATTCGACAAAGACCCTGACGATGACATCCCTTTCAACCCCGATGATTTCGATTTTGAATAATCCGCTCATCTTTTCAGGAGATTATCTTTTTGCCCGCTTTCCCTTTTTTTTCGACTATATTTTCAGTTGGAAAACTGCGTTTTTAATTCCAGAATTTCTGTACCCCAATTCATGATTTCGTCTGATTTTTTGATGATATCAACCAAAAAAATTCCAATAATATTTTCATACTCAAAAGTATTTTATTTATTTTTTGTGTTGTAATTCATTAATATTTAGTAATTTGTTATTCGTATTTAAACTGAATAAAAATAATAATGTATTATAAATTATGTAGAACTAAATAACAATTAAATGAAAACAGCAAAAGCAGTAATAATAGTACTTCTTGGAATGTATATGACATTGCATGTTTCTTTCGCACAAGACGTTGCAAAAATGAAGATCCTGTTGTACGAAGTACAACTATCTCCTACCCAACTTGATAAGATTATTGACGCGGTGAAAGCAGAAAATGCTTATTACATGGAAAAAAAATTTCCGTATATGAACGTTACGCAATACAGCAACGATGGCTATTTGTGGTACGGAATACCATTTACCAGCTATGCCGATTTAGATAAAATGGACGTGGCCATTAAAAATTTATGGAAAGATAATCCGGAAAAAATGGAACAACTTGGACAGGGTTTTAACAACTATCAAAATGTTGCCAGAATCATCCTGGAGTTACAGCCGCAGTATTCGGTACCGGGCGAATCTCAAATGGCGCCTCCCGAAGGCACCCGTTTCCGAATGTACGAGAAATTTTACATCAAACCCGGTCAGCGCCAGGAATTTGAAAAGCAACTGAAGAAATACGTCGATCTGCGCAATAAGCACGGCATAACGGATGCTTTTTACACCTATTTCCCGCAGTTTGCTCCCAACATTGACGTAATTTATTTTGTTGATGAAACCGGAAATAATCCCGCAGAACATTATCAGTTAAACGACGACCAATGGCAGAAATTCGGAACAGAAGGGCAACAATTGTGGGACGATGTTTCGAAATTAATCGACCGCGTTGAAAGCCATCTGGGGCAAATTGATTACAGCATCATGTATTCACCTGAAAATGAATAATTCTCTGAAATAAATTAACCATTAAAAAAAGGCTTCGCAGATTATTCTTTCGAAGCCTTTTTTATTCTCTGAAGTTGATTTCGCTAAAACTTTCTATTCGATAATCGGTGTAAGGACGATGTTCCTGTACATTACTTTCCCGTGATCACCCTGAAGATAAATGGGGCCTGGTTTAAAAACATCGGCAATGATGGCGCCGCCGGTGGGCCCGTAAACCGGTTGATTATCGATGATTTTTGTACCGTTGAGATTAACTGTTAAGTGCCTTTTGTACAACGTAATATCCAGAGATTGCCATTCGCCTGCAGGTTTTTCAGCTGCTGTTGACGGGGTGATCCGACTGTAAAGCGCACCCATGTTGTGCGAATCAAGTTCTTTTCCATACGAATCAAAAACCTGAATTTCATACATACCGCGCAAATAAACGCCGCTGTTACTGTGCTCCGGAACGCTGACATCCAGTTTCAGGTTGAAGTCGTTGAATTCATCCGTCGTACGTAAATTTCCGTACCGGACATCATGCCCTTCTTGTTGTGTGGGGTCATTTACAAGGTTTCCATCGATCACTTTGAATCCATTGGTTTGTTGCGGATTAATCAACTGCCAACCCTCTAAATTCTTACCGTTAAACAACCGGACCGGTTCACCGTATTTTGCTTCCGACAAATCGGGTGCAGGCGGCACATCCGGAAGTTTCCAACCTTTAAATTCCGTGTGGGAAACGCTCATTCCGTCCCTCGCCGGTTCGCTGACGTAACCCGTTACTTTGTCGCCGTTTCGTTTAAAGTGAAAAGTTTGGGTAATGATATTTTTCCGTTCGCCGGTGCCTTCCACATTCCGTGTAACTTCGCGGGTGCGGGTTACAACGAGGTTTTTATCGTCTTCGAAATAAGCATGGGATACTGGCAGAACGCTTCCGCCCCGCCACAATAAATCGGCATCCAGCTGTCCACCACTCTCATGTACATCAAGCCAGCCAACTGCGCCATCTTCAATCTCGATGGTCCACATGCCATAAAAATCTTTTTTTGAATTTTGTCCTTTTGAATGCACGGCAAGCAATAAAACTGCAGCCGCTAAGAAGAATTTAAAATTTTTCATTTTACCTGGTTTATGGTTAAAAATTCCGTTCAGAACAAACTTACAAAAAAAGAGGTTGTTGCTGCATTTGCGGAGGCAATAAATTTATGACTTAATTTTTCCCGTTACATTGCGGCAGAAAAAGATGTCTGCTCTGCATTAAACCAGGTCGCATGCATCGGCCGGCATCCAGTGTTTGTGTTTTCCTTCCCATTTAATATTGCATCCAATAGGATTGGTAACCGGCACAGAAACCGGTTTTCCGGAGGTTAATTCTTCGAGCGCATTTTCCAGATCATTAACAGTCATTTTGGATGTGTCACGGGGATTATCCACTCCCCTGCCCGTATAAACCAGTTTCCGTTCTTCGTCGAATACGTAAAAATGCGGGGTCCGCAATGCTCCGTAAGACAAAGCCACTGCCTGCGATTCGTCCCTCAGGTATTTCCAGGGAAACTTGTTTTCTTCCATCCGCTTCACCATGTGGTTGAAATCATCGGTTTCATAAGTATTTGCACTGTTTGAATTAATGGCTGCAAATTCAACGCCCATCGGTATAAAACGTTCGGCTGTTTTTCTGGTTACTTCATCGCTGCCCAACACATACGGACAGTGGTTACAGGTAAAAAATATAACCAGAAATTTTGCATCATCAAAACTCTCCAATGAATATGATTTCCCGTCGGTAGCCGGAAGTTTGAATTCCAGCGCTTTCTTTCCCAATTCCAGTGTAAATGCCATAATTGTTTTTTTATTTTTTCCCAAATAAAGAATATCGTTATTCACTCATCTGAAAAATGTTCCTTACATTTAACATTGAAAACATACTTGTTGTTTCATATAAAAACCAATTTTTGAGGATGAGTCCGGAGGAAGTAATTATAAAGATCACACAATTAAGGAAAGAGCTCGATGAACATAATTACCAATATTATGTGCTAAATGAACCGCTAATCAGCGATTACGAATTCGATATGAAACTGAAAGAACTGGAAAAACTGGAATCAGAATTTCCACAGTTTCAGGATGAAAATTCACCCACTCAACGGATTGGCAGCGATATCAATAAAGAATTTGTTCAGGTAGAACATAAATACCCCATGCTTTCATTGTCAAATGCCTACTCCGAAGAAGAAATTAAAGAATTTGACGCCCGCATCAGGCGGTTGCTCCACACCAATTTCGAATACACCTGTGAATTAAAATACGACGGTTCATCAATTAGCCTCTCCTATGAAAACGGGATGTTAATGAGAGCGGTGACCAGGGGCGACGGAACCAAAGGCGACGATGTTACTGCAAATGTTCGCACCATTCGATCGGCGCCACTGGTTTTGCGCGGAAATGATTATCCTGAAGTTTTCGAAATCAGGGGCGAAGTGGTGATACCTTTCAAAACGTTTGAAAAGTTAAATGAAGAACGGGAAAAAAACGGCGAACCACCTTTGGCCAATCCTCGCAATGCTTCGGCAGGTACATTAAAAATGCAAAACTCTGCACTGGTGGCAGCGCGGCAACTCGATGCTTATTTTTATTACATTCTCGGCGATAATTTGCCGGCTGAAGGTCATTTTGAAAACCTGCAGGCAGCCCGTAAATGGGGCTTCAAAATTTCGGATGCAACGCAGCTTTGCAAAAATCTTGACGAAGTGTTCTCATTCATCAAAAAATGGGATACGGAGCGGCACAAATTTCCCGTAGCCACTGACGGTGTGGTTATAAAAGTTAATTCGTTAAACCTGCAAAATAACCTCGGTTTTACGGCCAAATCGCCCCGATGGGCTATCGCCTATAAATTTAAAGCCGAAAGCGCTTCCACCATTTTAAAATCGGTTTCGTACCAGGTAGGCCGCACCGGAGCAGTTACACCGGTGGCAAATCTCGATCCGGTACTGATTGCAGGTACCATTGTAAAACGCGCAACGCTTCATAATGCAGATATCATGGAAAAGCTGGATTTGCACCTGAATGATACGGTGCATGTGGAAAAAGGCGGGGAAATAATTCCAAAAATCACCGGTATCGATGCATCGAAGCGAATTCCGATGGCGCAGAAAGTGGAATTTATCACGGAATGCCCCGAATGTGGTTCCGCTTTAATCCGGAAAGAGGGAGAAGCCGCTCATTATTGCCCGAATGAAGAAGGATGTCCACCGCAGATTAAGGGGAAAATTGAACATTTTGTAAGCCGGAAGGCAATGGATATTGATGGCCTCGGACAGGAAACAATTGATTTATTATACAACGCCGGCCTGGTAAAAGGAATTGCAGATTTGTACCGTTTGGACAAAAGGCAACTGGTGCGGCTGGAACGAATTCAGGATAAATCGGCACAACGCATTCTGGATGGTTTGGAAGCTTCGAAGAAAGTGCCTTTCGAACGGGTTTTGTTCGCACTTGGTATCCGGTTTGTCGGTGAAACGGTAGCAAAAACGCTGGCTAAAAGGTTGCATTCCATCGACCATATTATTTCCAAGACAAAGGAAGAGTTGGTTGAAATCGATGAAATTGGCGACAGAATTGCAGAAAGCATCGACGGATTTTTTCTTAACCCAAAGCACCTGGAACTGGTGAAATTTTTGAAATTGCAGGGGCTGCAGTTTGAAATAACAGAAGAAAAACAAAATAACAGGACCGAAAAACTTAAAGAATTAAATTTTGTTATTTCAGGTACGTTTAACCAAAAATCGCGTGATGAGCTCAAAGAAATTATTGAACAGAACGGAGGTAGAAACGTAGGTTCAATTTCGAAAAAAACCAGTTATGTTTTGGCTGGAGAAAACATGGGGCCCAGTAAACTGGAGAAAGCGAATAAGCTGGGAATACCCATTATTTCGGAAGAAGATTTTTTAATTATGCTGAATGAATAATTCTGTAACCCATAAATACCAGGCCACGGAATGTTTTGTTTTAGAGGCCGCGAGCCAAAATTCAAAATATCAACCTATGAAACTGATTGAAAAATACGCGTACAAAAAACTGGAACACAAATTTAACGATGTTCACCGAAGGGTGTTTTTACCTCCGCTGGAAACTGTGATAAAAGTAGGCGTTATCTGGAAACCTGAATATCAGGATGCCTACAATTTCCTTCACGAATATTTTGTTCATTCCCAGGTGATTTTCAGGAACCTTTGCATTTTCGAAGATGAAGAACCAAAACAATACAGTTCCAATACAATCACAAAAAAAGATTTAAACTGGCTGGGCTTGCCAAAGTCGGGGATCATTGACAGTTTTATTCAAACGGATTTCGACCTGTTGTTTAATGTTGCCCTGGAGCAAAACCTTGTCCTCGATTATGTTACAGCGCTAAGCAGGGCAAAATTTAAAATTGGCTGGTCAGAAAAAACAGATCATTTTTTTGACCTCAATATTAATATTAGTGCGAATCCCGATGCATTGTATCTGGCGAAACAACAAATTTTTTATATTGGCCAGCTAAATAAAAATTCGAAATAAATGAGCGAACTTTTCAAAGGTGCAGGCGTAGCTTTAGTTACACCATTTCAGAACGATGGAGATATTGATTTTAAATCACTTGAACAAATCATAGCAAACCAGGTTAAGCAGGGAATGGATTATTTGGTGGCCCTTGGTACCACCGCTGAAACCCCGACTTTAACCAATGAAGAAAAAAGGGACGTCGTTCAATTGATTAAAGAAAAATCGGAAGGATTGCCCATAGTGGCAGGAATAGGAGGAAATGACACCCGCAAAATCATCAAACAAATCGGTAAATTTAATTTCGAAGGAATCAGCGGAGTATTAATTGTTACACCTTATTATAACAAACCAACGCAGGAAGGCATGTTCAGGCATTATTCCGAAATTGCCAAAGCAAGCCCTGTTCCGGTTATTTTGTACAATGTACCATCCCGCACTGGTATAAACCTTGAAGCGCAAACGGTAGTCCGCCTTGCCGAAACTTCGGAAAAAATTGCCGCTGTAAAAGAGGCTTCCGGAATTTTATCGCAGATAACCACCATTGCAAAATATGCGCCTGAACATTTTTCTGTGATTTCAGGCGACGATGTTTTGGCGCTGCCCATTGTTTCGATAGGTGGTAAAGGCGTTATTTCAGTAATTGCCAACGCACTACCCGGAGAATTAAGCAGTTTGATTCATTTTGCACTCGCTGGAAAATATGACGAAGCCCGCAAACTGCATTTTGAACTGATTGATCTTTTCAAACTCCTTTTTAAAGAAGGAAATCCGGGAGGGATTAAGGCGTTGCTCAATATACAGGGATTAATAGAAAACAGGTTGCGCCTTCCGCTATATAAAATTAGCGATGAAACCTGGCAGGAGATAAAAACTGCTTACGAAAAAATAGGCAAATAATCCGTCACCATCAGTTTTTTGCTGAAATCACAAAAATCTTTAGGAAAACCGGAAAATAAAACCATGATTTTTCTTCGGTTTTTCTGTTTTTTTATACTTTGCGCCGAATGAAATCAGAACGGGTCAAACCTCAGTGGAAATTAATCGGATGAACAAGAAAATTTATTTTGTTTTATTACTTTTTGTATTTTTTGTTTTTGGGGCTTTTAAGCGGCATCATTTTGTTACTGTTAACGAAATAAAACCACTGGAATCCATTCAAGTTATCGAACCTGTTAACCGGGTTTCTGAAATTCAGGAAGTAATTGATAATTACGATGACTGGCTAACCGGCGAGTTGAACAGTTCAGGAACTGTTGGCGCGGCAGTGGCCATTGTCTATAAAAACCACATTGCATTCACCAAATGCTTTGGCGTCAGAAAAGCAGGTACAAAAGATTCAATCGATACCCATACTGTTTTTAGGCTGGCTTCGGTTTCCAAAACCGTCACCGGTGTTTTGGCCGGAATCCTGGAAGATGAAAAAATCATCAGTTTCGATGACAAAGTGGTGAATTATATCCCCGGATTTCAACTGAAAAATCATTCGTATACAAAATCATTAACCATCCGTAATTTATTAAGCCACACCTCCGGAGTTGTTCCACATGCCTACGACGATTTGGTGGAACACCATGTACCAATTAAAAAAATCATCGGGCGCTTTAATGCAGCCGGTGTTACAGCGTTACCCGGACAACTTTACGGTTACCAAAATGTGATGTTCAGCCTGATTGATACGATTCTTCGGGCGAAAACACTGAAAAGTTACAGCGATCTGGTAAAGGAAAAACTTTTCCTTCCTTATGGAATGTATGATGCTTCCACTGATTTTCAAACATTTCAGCACAATAAAAACATTGCTTATCCGCATACTGCAATTGCAAAAAACAGGTTCAGGGCATTACACCTGAACGACCGGTATTACAGTACTGCGCCGGCAGCCGGAGTAAATGCCAGTATTTCTGACATGTCGAATTTTTTATTGGCGCTGTTAAACAACAACGATCACACAATAAATGAGAATGTTCACCAGGCTGTATTTACGCCACAGGTAACTTCGCCGTTGAACCACCGGTACTTCAGGTTTTGGGATCATGTAGATTCGAAACAGTATGCCATCGGTTGGAGAATTGTAGGTTATAAAGGTCGCCAGGTGGCATACCACGGAGGATATGTTAATGGTTACAAAGCGGAAATCGCCTATTGCAAAGACGACGATATTGGCATTGTTTACCTTTCCAATTCACCCAATGCCGTTGCATCGCAAACGGTTCCGGAATTTCTGAACCTGCTTTTCGAATTCAACGACAACAAACTGATTCTGACCGGCACGAAGGTAGATAACCCGGAAAACAGCGAAAACCACAGCTAATAATTTCCTTAAAATATCTCATAACAACTTTTCAATAATCAGGCAGAAGGTTAACTTTGTAAACATCACCAAAACCTCGGTTATGAAAAAGTTACTAAACGTCAGCCTGTTCGTACTCATTTCTTCCTGCACGCTTTTACCATTTAATTCAATTGCTCAGAAATCGCCCAACGTGCTCCTGATAATCACAGATGATCAGGGTTATGGAGATTTGGCGGTTAATGGAAACCCGCACGTAAAGACGCCGGTAATCGATAAATTTGCCGAAAAAAGCATCCGTTTCAACCAGTTTTATGTTTCGCCGGTATGCGCCCCTACCCGCTCCAGCTTAATGACTGGCCGGTTTTCGCTTCGCACCGGAATTCGCGATACCTATAACGGCGGTGCAATCATGGCGCCGGAAGAAATTACCATTGCCGAAATGCTGAAGAAAGCCGGGTACAGCACCGGCATTTTCGGAAAGTGGCACCTGGGCGATAATTATCCGTCGCGACCTGTTGATCAGGGTTTTGACGAAGCGGTGGTTCACCTTTCCGGCGGGATGGGACAAGTCGGCGATTTTACCACCTGGTTTCAGGGCGATAGCAGCTATTTCAACCCGGTGCTCTGGCATAACGGCGAACAGGAAAAATACAGTGGTTACTGCACCGATATTTATGCGGCGCAGGCCATTGAATTTATGGAAAAAAATCATGAAAAGCCTTTTTTCTGCTACCTGGCTTTTAATGCGCCGCATACACCACTGCAGGTTCCGGATGAATATTACCAAATGTACAAAGACATTGATCCCGTAGCCGGTTTTGAAAAGGACAACAGACCATTTCCTGAAATGAATGAAAAAGACAAGGAAGATGCGCGGCGGGTTTATGCCATGGTTACCAACATCGACGACAACCTCGCAAAGTTGTTTAAAAAACTGGACGAGCTAAAAATCGCCGACAACACGCTGGTGATTTTTATGACCGACAATGGTCCGCAACAACGGAGATACATTGCAGGGATGAGGGGAAGAAAAGGAAGTGTTTACCGCGGCGGAGTAAGGGTGCCCTTCTTTTTGAGCTATCCTGAAAAGTTCGAAGGGAACAAAGACATTAATGCGACAGCAGCTCATATCGATGTTTTGCCAACGCTCGCTGAAATTTGCGGGGCAAAATTGCCAACTGATCGAAAAATCGACGGAAAAAGCCTGGTGCCGCTAATTAACGGAAACAAAGCGAGATTCGAAGACAGGGAACTTTTCTTTTACTGGACAAGGCGTTACCCGGAATTATACAACAATATGGCGCTTCAGAAGGGGGAATACAAATTGGTGGGCCATACGGATTATAATTCAGGTATCGAAGATTTCGAATTGTTCAACATCCGGCAGGATCCTTACGAACAGCATAACCTGGTTCCCCAAAACAAAAAACTGGCGCTGGATTTAAAAGAAAAGATGGACAAAACCTATATGGAACTGATTCATTCTGAAAATATAGTTCATCAGCCGTTGATTGTAATTGGCGCCGAACAGGAAAATCCGGTGTACCTGAACCGGAACGATGCCGGCGGTGATCGCGGTATTTGGTCGCACGAAGAAATTTATGGAAAATGGGCGGTCGATATTCGCGAAGGTATTTACGACGTTACCTTTAAATTTATAAAACCGGTGGATGCCGGAGGACAACTGGTGCTGGAAACAGGGCCTGTAATCAACCAGATGAAAAACGATGAAACCACCGACCTCATTGAAATGAAAAACGTCCGCCTCCTGCCAATGAAAACCGACCTTATTCCTTTTTATTCCATAGAAGGCAAACGCATTTTTCCATTTTGGGTGAAACTGAAGAAGATGGAGTAAAACGTGAGAAAGTTATCTTTTTTACTAAAGCGTCTGAATCGATAAAACTAATCTGTCAATTCTGTATTAACACCGCGGCTGGGCAATGTAAACCAGAACTCAGTTCGTTGTTCGTTTGAGTTTACCCCAATTTTTCCACCGTGAAGTTCAACCGCCATTTTACAAAATGACAATCCCAGGCCGGTAGACGAAGCTCTGCCAATGGCTCTCGATTCATGCTGGTTGTAACTTTCAAAAATGATGGATTGTTTTTCCTGCGGAATAGTTGGTCCCTGGTTTTCAATGCTAAACCGGATTTCGGTTTGATTGACAACTTTTGATTTTATTGATATTGAACTACCAACCGCACCATATTTTACAGCATTGCTCATCAGGTTCGAGAAAATGCGTTTTATCAGATTTTTATCGGCTGTAACGACCGGGGTTTCATGTTCAGAATAATTTAATTCGAGGTCTTTTTCAGTGATATACAAAGCCAGCTCGCTGGTACATGCTTTCAGTATTTCCGGGATATTTAGCAGTTCCGGTTCAACATTCATTTTGGCTTCTTCCAGTTTATAAACATCCAGAATGTTTTGAATCAGGTTGAGCATATCATACCCCGACTGTTTAACCAATTGCTCCCGAAATTCGTCGTCATCAATCTCGTTGCTGTTTAAGATGTTATTCAGTGGATTTTTCAGGTCGTGAACAATCATTCCGGTCATTTTTTCCTTAAACCGGATTAGCTCGGTTAACTTCTGATTTGTCTTCTGCAATTCTTCTTTCTGTTTGACTACCTCCTGCTTTTGTTTTTCAATCAAGCTGTTCTTTTCATCGAGTATCCGGTTCGCTTTATGCTTTTGCTTGTAATAATAATAAGAAAACAAAACCACGACTATTAATGAAACAATGATTGATATAAAGAAATTTTGGAAAACCCTTGCATTGCTTAATTTTAACTGCTGTTTCTGTAATTCCTGTTCCTGCTGTTTAATTTGCTGTTCCTTTTTTTCGGCTTCATATCTACTTTCTGCGTCGGCAATGATTTTTGTTTTTTCAGTATTATAAACTGAATCGTTAAGTACAATCAGTTCATTGGCCATTTCGTACGCTTTTTTATAATTTTTTTGAAGCGAATATGCTTTTCTCAAAATAGCGATGGCAGAGGTTTGCCCGGTAACAGACGACAGGGAATCAGCTAAACTCAACCCTTTTTCCGTATAAATAATTATCGTATCAAGGAATTCCGGATGATGATTTTTTAGTTGAAGGCTGTCTTCTATTTTCGTCAGATAAGCAGATCCCATATTAATGTAACTGCCCATCAAGGGAACTGCCGCCCTTCTTTTACGGTTCATGCCGAGCGCTTCTCTTACATAATAAATGGCCATGTCGAAGTCTTTTATATACTGGTATAAAACCGCCATGTTGCTGTAGATATTCGCCATTCCTGCTGTATTTCCGTTTTTGCTGTTAATTTCAAGCGCCCGGCCGTAATAGAAAAGCGCCCGGTCGTATTCCTTTTTATTTCCGTAGGCGATTCCCAGGTTATTGTAACACGAAGACTGCCCCCTCTCGTCTTCCATTTCTTTAAAAATCTGCAGCGCGTTTTCGTAATTTTCGATGGCTTTATTGAGCGTATTTTGTTTTCTGAGAATGTTTCCGATACTCATATAGCTGATGGCAATTCCCTTTTTATCCTTGAGATGTTCAAATATTTTTATGGCGGTAAAGTAATTGTTGATCGCCTCGTCGTACCGCCCTTCGTTGTTGTAAACCATCCCCAGGTTTAACAGCGCTCTCGATTGAATGATGCTGTCGTTTAGCAGCCTGCCGGTTTTTAGCGAACGGTTGTAATATTCCGACGATTGGATGTTGTTTCCCATGTCGAAATAAGTTGCGCCAATGGTCAGCATCGATTTAGCCATGGCTGTCTGATATTTTTCTTTTCGATGAGATTCTTTTTCGTTGGCAGCCAGTTGTTCGTAAATTTTCAATTCCCTGGAATAATATTCCAGCGCAGTATCAAGGCTGAAATTTTTCGCGTAATATAAACCAATTCCCTGCAACGCCTGGGCTTTTTGGTATTTTATCCGGTCCAACTCACCGTCGGAATATTCATCTTCGCTGATCAGATCATTGGCATCTTCCAGCGCTTTTTTATAATAGAAACAAGCAGAATCACGATTGGTGTTTTTCAATCCGGCAGCGGTTCTCAGGTTGCGGTTTAACTGCAATGTATCAACCTTTTCGAAATTGGAAACCTGTGTTTGGCTCCCCGTTTTTTCCCGGGTAAAAAAGGTGGTTAACAGAAAAAATGCCGTTGAAATGGTAAATGTAATGACCATGTTTAGTCCGGATTTGCGATTAGGAAAACTTGTTCAAACATAAAAAAAATAATTATAAAAATGGGGTAAATATAAATTTTGGAAAATTCCATGTATAAGTGTATTCCTGAAAACCATGTCATAAAATTAATCAGATGAAAATGCAACGATTACATTTTTTTTACCGTAAAAGAAGAAGCGCAAAACCAAAAATGGACAAAACTATAACCTATTTACGAACTAAAACTGAAAGTGATGTCTGCGTGTAAAAAAGTCAAAAAATGGATAACTGAAAAAGTTCAGGTACCCGTTGAAAAAGCCATTAAAAAAGCCACCAAACAATGTGATAAACTCAAAAAGAAAATCGAAGAAAAAGTACAGAAACCGGTTGAAGATTGGGTTTCGAGGCAGGAAAAAAGATGTAAAAAAAGAAAATGCAAATGGTATTGCCTCTGTTGTAACAAGTGGTTTTGCTGGTTGGTCACTGTCGTGGTAAAAGTTGTCACGTGGATAGTTGTAACCATTGTAAAATGGGTAACTTACATCGTCTGCAAAGTTGTAATGGTAATCGTGGATATCATTGTAAAACTAATTACCCGCTTTCTGAAATTTCTCATTACTTTCATTGTATGCCTGTTTACTGATCCGCTCGAGGCGATAAAATCAATCTGGGAATTTTGGAAAGACTTGTGGGATATTGTTGCGATTGCAGTTGATTTTGTTAAAGACCTTTTTTGCGACCTGATTGAATTCACCAACGACTTTAAAAGATTAACCTGCGCCCTGACCGAATCGTTTGGCTGGCTCGGAAGAGTTGTGTTCGGTTTTGTTGATGGTGCGGTCGGCGCGGTTAAGCAAATTATCGGCACGATTTGCGATTTGCTCGGCGGCGTAAAAGACATTGCTTTTGGCATATTGAACCTGAACGGTTGCCGGATAAGCGGTGGATTGACAAATGTCGGAGTCGGGGTTGGACGTATTATTCTCGACATTTTTGGAGTTTTGGGATGGGTTTTGGTAAGCGGTATCGCAAATAACGTTCGGCGTAAAAAGCTGAAAGAAATCATCGACACAAAATTGAAAGAAGCGTTTGGCGACGACGATGATCGTATCGAACGGATAAAAGACAAAATGAACTTTTACAGTTGCCCGATGGGGCTTCCGGTAAAACTCGATGCGAGGAGAATGTGCATTCCATCGGGGCGGTATTTAAGGGCGCTGCATGTAAATGGCAACATCGATTTGTTTACGCTTGCCGGACAAATAAACGGTTGTGCCGATAAAAACTGGGCTACCCAAACGGCTTCTGTACTGGGTGAAGTGGTTTACACCGGAACCGATATTCGTGTTTCTTATTTCGATTTAAAGCGCTTTATTGAAGAAGGTCCGGGAAGTGTTCCTGATTTTCGGGTATATCCGATAAAAATTGAGAGGTTTGAAAATGCATTGCAAATTGCGCGGGAAAAAGGATATCAGTTGGGCCTGAAATTCTCTTGGGATGAAATCCGCGATTATCCCATCGATTTCGAATTCGACCCGGAATTTCATTACGTTCCCATGGATCAGAATGAGCAGGATGATGTATTTACCAATTTTCCGCGAAACGGAATAAACGACCCGTTGTGTAACGTGCCTTCGCTGGCTGTGTTTGGGTATTTGAATGACGAACCAAGTTTCGGGTTAACAAGTTCGTTCAGGCCCCCACCCTACGAAAACCCATGTACCAAACCGGAAGGGGATCCCGGAGGATACGAGAGAAAAAGCGGCGTTACGTTTACCGACAGAATACCTGAATTCGTTTTTGGAACTGTTCTGGTTCACGAAATTGGGCACTACTTTGGTTTGTGTCACGATTTTCACGATGGTTTGGAATTCATCATGTTTTCTCCAAAATATTCGAAACACAAAGTAACCGGAAATACCTTCCTCGAATATTTGCTTCTGAGCGGCGGCCCCAGGTTTACCCTGGAAGATGCAAGGGAAACATGGCGATGGATTACCAATGTTGCTGCTGATTCCTGTTTGTAACCATAAAATTCAGCAGAAGTTATGGAAGATTTTATAGTCAACGGAAACACTGAACTTCAACAATTAATTTCTAAAAGTAAGCCATCCGTTACCGGAAGAATTAAATTGGAAGTTAATCAGTTAAAGCCGGAAGAAACGCTGAAATTTGAACGAAAAATCAACAATTGGCACAATGCCTGTGGTTGTGAAACCGGCGCCCTGTTCAGCATGATATCAATTGCTTGTTTTGCTATTTATGCATTCATTAATGTCATGCCATTCAATTGGATTTTAGTGCGGACCAGCCTGATTATTTTTCTGATGGCAGCATTATTCGGAAAAATTACCGGTATTTTAATTGCCAAATTCAGACTGAAAAGAACAGTGAAACAACTGATGAAAAAATTAAATGGTGGTTCATTAAATGCCGAAGTGCTTTGAAAAGATTTCACTTGTGAACAATGAACCGGGAAAAAATCCATGCACGTTTGTGTACTACCTGTTAAACCAGGTAAAAACATTTTACTTGTTTCTGTAAGCTTTGCCAGAACAAAAAAGGAAGCCTTGCAGACGTGTGTAAAACCGGCGAAACGAAAAAAGAAAGCTGTACATGTTTGCGCGAGGCTTGCCAAATCAAAAAGGAAGCGTTACACGTTTATGAAAGGCTTCCTAAAACCAAGAGGCGACGTTACACGTTTGCAAACGGAAATTTACAAGAAGCCGCGTTTTTTCTTTTAATTGATTTGAATGTAGTCTTCAATCAATTTGTTGTAACCATGAATTAACTGCTGAATGACCTTGTTTTGCGGATTGAAGCTGCAGTTGCCGATTTTTCTTAGCGGAAGTATCTTTGGCGATGTACCTGTGATTGCAGCTGCTTCGTACCCGGGTAGCCGGCTTAAAAATATATCTTCCTCTCTTAAGTTAATTTTTAAACTTTTTGCCAGCATAAAAATTTTCTGGCGGGTAATCCCCAATAATACTTCATTTCCGGGCGGCGTGATTAACGTATTTTCCTTCACAAAAAAAATGTTGCTCCGGCTGCCTTCCGTAATTCTGCCCAAATGATCCACCAGCACAACTTCGTAATATCCGTTTTGAAAGATCATTTGATTGGCCAGTTCCCTTACAGACGTCAGAAAAACCTTGGCATTCGGATTTTCCCGCTCAGCATTTAAAATACCGCAATCCACTCCGTTTTCGTACATCTCGTCCGACGGATAATTGTGTGGAATGAAACATGCGTTCAGGTTCGTTTTGCACGAAACCAAAACATTGCCTTCTGAAATTTTATTTTCGGTAATTAACTTTTTCAGCAGCCCTTCAATTTGTCCTGCCGGTAAACGGACTGTTTTTCCGGCCAGCTCTGCCGAATGATAAAAACGTAAAAGATGGTCTTCCAGAAACAGCGGAATTCCCCCAACAACCCGAAGTACTTCGTATACGCCACCCTTATTTTCTGAAGGTATAAATGATGAAACAGGTTTTAACCGGTCGTTGTAAATAAAATACTTATAAAGTGGTTGAAACGTCATATTCTACGATTTGTGGTAAATTTATAGAATTGTTTTAATTTGAATTGCTATGTCAGAAATTATTCCATCACCGGTAACTTTTAATCCATATAAACATCATTTCCGTTTTCTGAAAGGTCGGATTGCAGAGTGGAAAATAAAGGGACCCGGAATGTTCGTTCCGGAAATCGACACAATCGGTAACAATCTGATCGATTTCTATTTAGGGGAGCTTAATGTTGCCAAAATAAGCAACGAGTGCCTCTGTTTTTTGGACGAACAAAACAAGCTGGAGATCAATTGCTACGTTAACTGGCTTAAACCTTTGGGATACAAAAAAGCAGAACTGTCGGATCAATCCATTTGGGTTTTCCGGGAAGGGACAAATCCGGAGCGGTATGTCCACATTCACCCGGCGAAACAATCTCCGCACACCTTGCGAATTCGGTCTGCAACTTTAAAAACAGTGCTGGCTGCAAGGGTTGTTTTAAATCCGGGACAGAAGGTTACACTGGAGGAAATCAATCGAATCAGGAAAAATTACCTGCAACTTTCACCCGTCAAAAGCATTCAAAGCGAAAAAGGGATTTTAAAAATATGGCAGTTGTTTAACACGCGCTAACGGCGCCATCGGAATACAACGCATCGAGAACCGCAGTTTTATAACTTCTGCCAATGGGTAGTTCTTTTCCGTTAATTTCAACGCTTGCAGGCGTGAAAGCTTCAACTTTGGGTAACGAAACAATAAAAGATTTATGAATCCTCAGGAATGTTTTATCCGGAAGTTTTTCTTCCATATTGGTCATGCTCGATTTGGTAATCAGCTTTTTATGAGTGGTATATATCTGAACATACTCGCTCAGTCCTTCAATGTATAAAATATTTTTTAAATGGACTTTCACTATTTTCTTGTTTTCCTTAACGTAAATGAATTCATCTTCGGGAGTGCTGTGGGAAACTTCAGGAACCTGCTCAGGTATTTGATTTCCAGCTACCTGAAAATATTTGTTTACAGATTTTAGAAACCGTTCGAAGGTAATGGGTTTGAGCAGAAAATCAACCACATCGAGCTCAAATCCTTCGACGGCATATTCGCTGTGCGCAGTGGTGAAAATAACTTTAGGTTTGTTTTTCAGAGTTTTAACAAATTCAATTCCCGTAATCTGGGGCATCTGAATATCAATAAACATTAAATCTATCTGATGTTCGTGCAATGCCTGGAGCGCCTTCATAGCGTTGCCACATTCTTCTACTATTTCAAAATTTCCTAATTTTTGCAGATGACTGCGCATTAAATTCCGTGCAAGCGGCTCGTCATCAACAAGAAGACATTTTGTTTTCATGGCAATTCCGGTATTTTATGTTTTCTGTTTTCCTTCAATCGTATTGGTATTTTTTGGTTGCTTTTAATTACAGCGGCATTTGTTTGCGAATCAGCCGGCAATATTTCAGAACGATAAAAAAGGGAAAATCAGCGGGATTGATCCGCTCAATTGCGAAAACAATTCCCTGAACTTTTCCCCTCATCTAAAAAATGAAACTTCCAAAACCATAAAAGAATGACGTTACACCAAATGATTTTGTTACACTAAACCGTTAATTTTCTTTTTAGGAATCCGGGCTGCAAAATGCAGACGGGTCGAAATAGCTGTTCGGTAATTTACTTTAAACACGAACGTTCGAAAACAGGCTGATGGGAGCTCGCATTAAAAAGTTGTGGAGAAATAAAATTGATTGCCAGATGAAAAGATTGAAAATTCCCATCACTACAATATTCTGCCGGAGGCCTTCATCTTTGCCTTGGTATGTGTTTAACGTGCATTGGATTTTCTACTTAATTGAAGAACATCGATTAACGATTTTAGATTGCAGAAGTCAACTCCGGGGAGCATCAAAATTGTTCTAAAATCTAATATTCAGTTAACGCTGACATGTCTTACGACGATGTCAGGTTCCGGGAAAAACCAACGAAGCATAAACTTGTCAGCGCCTGTCTGACAACGTTAAGGAGGTTGAATTTAAAGGTCTTGTATTTTCCTTCCCTTTCTGTTTGAGGAGGCATGACGAATCCAACGGCTTTCGCTCCACAAAAAATTAAACTGAACCCTGACGGGATGGTGGGGAGGTAAAAAAAGCCCCTGCTTAACAGCAAGAGCCTTTTCATTACATCTGTAAAAAAACGTACTGTTTTAATTTTTTTAAAAATTTGCCTGATATTGTTCGTTTACCAGGCTCGGGAAATAACATGCGATTAATCCGAGCAGTTCATCCTGCGATTTTGGATATTGGCTAATCACTTTTTGTGAAAAATAACTTACGCGGTTTAACCGGGCTTCGTTTGCTTCTTTGGGTAATTCGCGAAACCTGTCCTCAATTTTATTCACCCCAAAAACACCACTGTTGCAACTGTACTGAATTTCAAATTCGTCGGAACGAACGATAAAAGTGGTGCATTTTTTTTCGGGCACAACGCCAACGAGAATCGGATTTTTAGTGTTTTCGTAAGTCAAATTATACGTTTCAATTTCTACATTGTTTACCACCATTGGAGTATTGGATTTTACGATGGTGTACCTGCCAAAATCGCTAAGGGAATTGCCGGTCAACGCTTTTCCATCTGAACCTTCTGCTGAACTGCCAAGGCTGAATAATACAGCGCTAAAAATTAAAATGATGAATCTTGTTTTCATGTTCCTAAGTTTTTAAAAGTTTAACTGTTTTGCTTACTCAAAGCTACACAACCTTTTAGGAACATACATCTTGAAATCAACCACCTACATGGTAAAAACGGCAAAACCGCCAATTTCTGCTGCAAAGGTGTTTTTATCCAACTGGTCGATGATTTGCTGCATTTCGCGGTGAACTTTATGAATTTGTCGGTTAACCTGCCGGTTTTAACGGTTTTCCGGATTCATTGGAAGAAGCGCCTGTATTTGTGAAACGGCCTCGTATTAGTTCGAAATTACTTGAAATTTTACTAATTTGGCCATCGTTTAAACCTGAAAAAATCCGGACCGATGAGAATTTATTCGTTTTTATTGATTTGTACCTTTTTTCTGGCTCAGTCGTGCAAACAAAAAGAAGAAAAAGATTTCCTGCAGTATGTGGATCCGTTGATTGGAACGGGAGCCGCAACCACTATTTCTGCAAAACAAAATCCCGGCGATCATGTGGATTACGGACAGACGATTCCTGCGGTTACGGCGCCATTCGGAATGACCCAGTGGACGCCACAAACACATGCATCCGAAAAAAAATGCCTGGCGCCGTTTTATGCCGGGACCACGTTTCTGCAAGGGTTCAGGGCTACTCACTGGACCAGCGGTTCATGCGTTCAGGATTATGGTAGTTTTACGGTTTTTGCAACTTCGCTGAACAACGATTTCCGGTACCTCCCCTACCAGCGCCGGTCAATGTTCCTCTTTAATTCGGATTCCATTTCGCCGGCATATTTTGTGGCTCAAACACCAGAAACAAATATCATTAGCGAAGTAACCGCCACCAAACGTTCCGGTTTTTTCCGGTTTTCGTGGCTCATTCCGGAAAACCCGACCATAATTATTGATGTAAACAATGACTTTGGCGAAGGCTACATTCACATCGACCTGGAGAAACAGGAAATTACAGGTCACAATCCCGTGCGGCGAATTTATAACGGCATGGGGAAACCCGCCGGTTTCAGCGGATATTTTGTCGCCAAATTCGATAAGGCAATGGTTAAAACCGGTACTTATGCTGGTCCTGAGTATTTTCATAATACCATCGAACAAAAAAACAAGGAGCAAATCGGTGCATATGTTACGTTCGATTTAAAAGAAGGCGAAACCCTGAAAATGAAAATGGGAACCTCTTTCACAAGCATTAACAATGCCAGGGAAAATGTAGATGCTGAAATTCCCGACTGGGATTTTGACAAAACAAAAGCAGAACTTGAAAATACATGGAATAAACTGTTTTCCTCCATTGATACAGAAGGCGGTTCGAAAGATGATTTAACCAAATTTTATACGGCGTTGTACCACAGCTTAATTCACCCGCGGCTGTACAGCGATGTAAATGGCGAACATCCGGGTTTCAATGGAGATTCAACCATTCATGTGGCGAAAGATTTCGATTTTTACGGCGACTTTTCCAACTGGGATATTTACCGGGCGCAGATGCCGCTGTTGAGCATTGTTGCGCCGAAACAATACGAAGATATGGTAAAATCGCTGATTGAAATGGCTGAAGAAGGAGGCTGGCTGCCCATTTTTCCGATGTGGAACAGTTATACCTCGGCCATGATTGGCGACCACAGCAGCTCCATCATTTGCGACGCTATGATGAAAGGTTTCGATTTCGACCTTGAAAAAGCGTATAAATACATGCGCAAAAATGCCTACGAAACGCCTGAAAATATGGATGATTACATCGACGGGAAAGGCCGGCGGGCATTGCAGCCATACCTGCAGTTCGGTTACATTCCGCTGGAAGAGGAAGTGCCGTATGCATTCCATCGCCGCGAGCAGGTATCGCGCACCCTGGAATATGCCTACGATGACTGGGCGGTGGCACAGGTGGCAAAAAAACTGGGCAAAACAGATGATTACAATGATTTAATCGCCCGTTCGTACAATTACTCCAATGTTTTCGACCCGGACAAAGGCTGGGTTTGCGGCCGTTATGCCGATGGTAATTTCACCGAAGAATTCGATGCTAATGGCGATATGCCGTACATTACCGAAGGAACTCCAAAGCACTATACCTGGTATGTTCCGCAGGATGTTCCGGGTTTAATCGAACTGATGGGAGGCAGGGAAAAATTTCATCAGGAGCTGAATTTGTTGATTAATAACAAGGAATACTGGCACGGAAACGAACCCAGTCATCAAATTCCGTTTCTTTTTAATTACGTGGATGATTGGCAGAAAACGCAGGAAACCGTCAAAAACATATTGAAAACCGAATACGGAATCGGGCCGGGCGGTTTGTCGGGAAACGACGACGCCGGGCAGATGTCGGCCTGGTATGTTTTTGGCGCCATGGGATTTTATCCGGTTTGCCCGGGAAGTAATGAATACCAACTTTCGTCGCCGGCATTCGAAAAAATTACGCTGAACCTCGATAAAAAATATTATCCCGGAGCGCCGTTTATTTTAACCACCAATTCCCATGGCGACAATTCCGGAGCTTTTACATCCGTTGAATTAAATGGAAAAACGATTGAACCGAAAATAACTCATGAGGATTTGCAAAAGGGGGGGAAGCTGGAATTTTTAAAATAAAGAAACAGTAGTTTATCTAATGTTGTTTAGCCCGCGACTTCGTGGCCGCTCAATTCGCGGGTTTTACTCCATCATTATAAACTCATGAAAGTTTTCCGCGGTTACTGGGTTAAAATCAGACAGGTCGCTCCATGAAGAAATAGAAACTTCTGTATTAATCAAAAAAAACATAATACCAGAAAGTATCTGCAAAATTCCGGGAAAGTGCCTGCTTAGCCCGAAGTTTGTTTGAACTGTTTTGCTGAAAAATTTTATAATACTGAGTATATCGTTGTTCGGCATTTAAGGCCAGCTTCAACTGCTTTAATTCAGGCAAGGGAGCTATTTTCAGAAGACTGCAAGCTACGGCAGCTTCTTCAATATTTTTTGGAATCTGCGAAAAACCAGCCTTTTCGAGCAAAGGCAATGCCTGGGCAATCTTGGGCAAATCTTTTTGTAACATCAACGAAGCAAATTTATATTGAACTGCCATTTGGTTGGTTGAATCGGCGGCAAGCACAAGATCGATATTTGCACGTGGCTCATCTGATAAAACAAAAAAATCATGTTTAGGCCTCAGTTTTCTCTTTGCACCTAATTCGGCGTCAGCATTTACTGCAGCATCGTTAAACAGCATTTTCTCATATTTCCGGGCTTCCTTCCGGTAGAAAACCGATTTTTTAAGAATGGAAATGTACTTGACCGCCATTTTGTAATTTCCGTTAACTAATTCGGTTTTTATCAGCATTTTCATACCTTCCGGAGTATTTCCATGCATCACCATATACTCGTACGCCCAACGTTGCGCCTCGTTTGTCATTGCAAATGCAGAGCAGCTCATCTCTCATTGCAAACGAGGAGTATGGGATACATGGGATATAATCGTGCGCCGGCGGGGGCTTTTGCAAATCATAACGGATTCTTCCACTCCTGATTTAATTTGTCAAAGGAAATCTTGCCGTATTCTTTTCCTTCAAAACTATTTTTACAAGAAGTAATAAAATGTTCAAGTTTATTTTTGAAATCTTTGAACAGAGATGTTTCCTTCGCATGTATGTCCTCACACTCCTGTGGATCATTCATAATATCATATAATTCAAATGCTCCGTTTCGCGCATATATCTTGTATTGGTTATCCGACCAGCTTACCTGATTACCAAAACAAAAGCCAATAGGAACCGGACGCTCTTTCATCTTTTCATCCAAAAGTGGTAAAAGGCTTATTCCATCAAGTATATAGGGTACTTTATTTTTATTTACATCCAGTATATCCATTATCGTCGGCAAATAATCGGAGGTAACACATGGTATGTTGGTTTCAAAATGCCCGTTAATTTTACCAGGCCAAACCAAAATTCCGGGGACGCGTATTCCTCCTTCATGCAACGAACGTTTTCTTTCCTTTAATCCGCCGGTGTCTCCCGGAGTTCCATCTTCAGGACCATTATCACTGCAAAACCAAATCATGGTATTTTCGGCTACAGCCTCCTCTTTCAAAAAGGATCGTAATCGACCAACCTGCTCATCCATTGCTGTTATGCAACCTGCATAATTTTTCATTAAATCATCCTGTTCCGGATACATTTCCCTGTATTTCGGGCCTGCAACCACCGGCAGATGGGGTGCATGAAACCATATAACCGTAAAAAAAGGAGTTTCGGTTACTACCGCATTTTTAATAAACGGCAAAACGCGGTCTATTATGATCCGGCTGTCGTCACCTTCAAGGTTATCGGTTACCTTATTTCCGTCAATGTCCCAGTAATAGGTTCCATAAGGTTTATAATCTTCTCCTTCTCTAATATAGTTCCATCCTTCGCGTGTGGCGCCGGATACAGGTTTTTTCATTGGGTCCCAGGTCGGCACCTTGGATTCCGTCACAAAAGCATAGTCGTAACCATGCAGAGCAGGGGGATTATATTCTTTGGTATTTCCGGGTTCTCCCCGATTGGCATCTTTCTGTGTATACGTCAAAGTGCCAAGATGCCATTTCCCGAAATGGGCGGTTGTATAACCTTCTTCTTTAAGCAGTTCGGGTAAGGTGATTTCTTCAGGACGTAAAATACCCACATTGGCATGAAAGACTCCCATTCTATAAGGATTTCGGCCTGTCAGCACACTTGCCCGGGTTGGAGAACAGACCGCGCAGGCAGAATAAAAGCGATTAAACTGTATTCCTTCTTCAGCCATGTGGTCCAGATGGGGTGTTTTTATTACTTTATTTCCGTTGTATCCCGTATCGCCCCATCCAAGATCATCGGCCATTATTAAGATAATATTCGGTTTGTTTTGTGCACCTGAAGTCAATGAGCTAAATATGGCTATTCCAACTAAAATTTTTAATAGAATGAATTTCATTATTAGATTCATTTTTAAGTTGAATGAAGTAAAATCATTTCAACGGAACCAAATTTATTTCTTTAAATGTAAAACCGATTTTGCTTTCGGGAAAATCCATGGGTGTCAATGATAATATGTATTCACCGGGTTTATTGATTTTTATTTTACCGGCATCAGTATGAATAAGCTTCCAATACTGGGTTCTCGGATTATCCTCCCTTGCATCGTCAGTGACTGTTGTTTCCGTATTTTGGCCGGCACAGGTTATTTTTATTTTCTGTCCGCCCTGCCATACGGGTGAACCGTGTGATCCGGTTTCCGTAGTGACCACATCAACCTGAAACGTTCCTGCTTCTTCAACGTTGAAATCCCACGTCAGGTTGATAGCTTCATCCAGCCAGGTCGCACCGCCGCCACGGGCTGTAAAGTTAAGTTCAACCGGTTGGTTTTCTTTTTTCGCTTCACCCAGAATTCCAGGTAACAAAATAGTTTTATCAGCCTGCTGGCTAATTGACGTTTCAACATTTGCCGGACCTTCAATTTCTACAACTACAACTGATACTACTTTATCCGGCGCTGTTTCGGGAAGATCAATTTTTAGACGGTGGTGGTCAGAATCTGAATTGTAAGACTCTTCAAAAGGCAGCGCTTTTTGCCGCTTGTCCGACAGCAGATATACCTTTTTCACCTTGTTTTTCAATCCTTCAAGATAAAAATCAGATGCCGGCCAGTTAATAATACCCAGATAAAGCTTTCCCGGTTTTCGGGTGATATTTCCCCACTTAAATTCCATTTTGTACGGACTGGCTGTCGTCCCGTAAATGCATTCGCTGTTTGTTTTCATCCAATCACCCACTTTGGCCAGAATATCCACTGATTCCTGAGGAATCACTCCTTCTGCAGTTGGGCCGACATTTAGCAGGTAATTTCCTCCCTTGGCTGCAATATCAAATAATAAACGGGTAAGTACTTCAGGCGATTTCCAGTTGTGGTCGTTTTTTTTATATCCCCACGTATTGTTTAGAGTGGCAGGCACTTCCCAGTCGGTGCGAATAACTGTGGATGGGATAACATTATCACCGGTCGACATGTAATCAGTTTCAACACCGCCTCCCAAACGGCCACTGATAATGGTTGCCGGCTGTAATTTCCGGACCAAATCTTTCAGTTGCTGTGCCTGTTCTTTCGAAATAGTCATGGGTGTATCAAACCAAATCATCCCGATGGGACCATAATTGGTCAGTAATTCCGTAAGTTGTGGTTTAACCTTGTCGTCGAGGTATTTTTGAAAGTTACGTTCCTTTGGATAATCCCATTCGTTATCGAGCCCATTGGGTTCGTGCCAGTCGCGCGACTGTGAGTAATAAAAACACAATTTAAGTCCTTGTTTCTGACATTCCTCAGCCAATGCTTTTATAACATCTTTGCCATAGGGAGTAGCATCTACAATATTGTATTTCGATGCATTTGATTTGAACATGGCAAATCCATCATGATGTTTCGATGTAATGGTGATGTACTTCATTCCGGCATTTTTTGCAGTCATTACAAAATCATGCGCATTAAATTTTACCGGATTAAACTGTTGTGCCAGTTTTTCGTATTCTGCCACGGGAATCCTGGCATTTTTCATGATCCATTCACCAATTTGCGGATACTCTTTTCCTTCCCATTCTCCGGCAGGAATGGCATACAAACCCCAGTGAATAAACATTCCGAACCGGGCGTCGCGCCACCATTGCATCCGTTCGTCCTGAGTAATATTTTGTTGAGCGAAAACTATGGGGTTAATTCCAACCAGGAGGGTAAGAAGAATAATTAATTTTTTCATTTTTTGTAGTTTTAATATTTAATTTCCTGATGATCAAAGCAGCTAAAGTTCAATGCCCCGTTCCGGTTTCATTTTTTAGCTCTGCATTTTTGAAGTATTTCTTCAAAATATATTCCGGCTGATGAACGTCAGGTACCTGTTTCAGCTTATGATAGTCGTACTCCAGTGGCAAAATAGTGTTTGGGTGCATGGTTGCAGTATCATTCGGTTGATGGTGTACCATTCTTCCAGTAACTTCATCATTTCATCCACTTTCGATTTATACTCAGGAAGTGCTGCCATGTTGTTATATTTCCAACGGATCCTTTTTCAGGTTAAATAATTGATTATAATCCCGCTGAGGATATCTGATTAATTTCCATTCATCGGTACGCACTGCCCGGGCAGTATTGCGGTATACAGTATAAAGCGAACTACGCACCATTTTTTCTTTTCCCATTATCACAGGCACAAAATCTTTTCCGTCAATACTCTTCCGGGGCAGGCAACCCACACAAATCAGCCAGCGTTGGAAAAATATCATACAGGTACACCAGCGCATCGCTAACTTCATTTTTTGGAATGCCCGGCCCACTGATAATCAAAGGTACTTTCATACTGTGTTCATAAAGATCTTGCTTGCCCAGTAAACCATGGCTGCCTATTGCCAGTCCATTGTCGGCGGCATAAACAATGATAGTATTTTCATATAAACCTTCTTTTTTCAGCGTTTCTATAATATCACCCACCCTTTGTCCAGATGGCTGATAAGCGCATAATAATCAGCTAGATGATGCCTGTATGATTTCCGGTGTACGCGGCCAGGGAGCCAGCGTTTCATCCCTGATATTCAAATCATCGAATTCAAACGGATGTAATTTTTTAAAATTTCCGGGAACAGGAATTGATTCATCGGGATACATCCCGATATAATCTTTTCGTGGAGACCGTGGATCATGCGGGGCAGTAAAAGCAACATAACAAAAAAACGGATTTTCGCGGTTTCCTTTTGCATAATTTCAGAAAATCAATAGCAGCGTCAGCAAACAAATCGGTAGAGAAACCTTTTTTTACAGGTTGCACCAAGTTTTCCATCAGCTCTCAAATCCCGGCACGGAACTTGAAAATGATTGGCCATGCCGCCAATGAAAACATTTTTTCCTTTCTGAAAAGAGGCTTCAAAGGTGTTTGCGCCATTGTGCCATTTCCCTGTTCCAAAAGTTTCATAACCATTTTCGGCAAAATGCATGGGCATCGTATGCACCCCATCAAGATGATCATAAACATGAAAAAGGCTTTTCCCACTCATTAGCATGGCCCGGCTGGGTGCACAAATGGCGCCATGATGCCCTCCCATGACATAATTATTTGTAAAACGAACACCATGTTTCAGCCAACTTATCGATGTTGGGTGTTTGAATATAGGTATTTCCGGCACATCCCATAGCATCGGCCCGCTGATCATCTGCAAAAAGAAAAAGATATTTGGTTTGGATGTTTTCTTTGGTCTTCGGTGGTTGTTATATCTGGACTGCAAATAGAAATGATTCCAGCAATAACAGAAGTACCGATAAACGGAATGATGAATATTTCATTTTTCTTATCCTTTTTTAAGTTTGACAATGTTTCAATATCTTCAGGATGAACTGAACCATCCGGTAAAGGGCCAATGTTAAGTAAAAGGTTGTAATGGTTTGATTTGTGCTTCTTCCAACAGCTTTTTTACATCTTCAACTTTTAGGTGATGTCCGTCAATCGCTTTGTTATACCCCCAGGTTGATCCGCCGTGAAATCCGGGCAGATGTGGTTGCATAGTATTGCAAACTTCTTTGGGTTTGTCTTTATTTAGTTCATAAGCCTTTTGTGCAACTGGAAATTGTTCTCCAACCTTTTCATTCCCTCCCCGTTCGGGAGCCATAAAATCCTCGTCGCCATTGGCCCCTTGTTTAAATGAAATTAAAGCATGTGGTGATAAACTGCGGATTAATGCGTACGTTTCGTCAATCGGAAAAACTTCCGGGTTGGCATAAAATCCCATAATCGGATCAAACCAAATGCCTGCAATAGTGGGATATTGGGTAAGTAGCTCCCTTAATTGGGCATGCACATAATCAACATATTTGCGAAAATCTTCCGGCTTTTCATAAAGGTATTCTTCCGGTTTTGTTTTGTATGCCGGACGAGCATTATTCCAGCCTGCTTCCCTTGAATAGAAATAGGGATGATGCCAGTCGGCGGCATAGGAATAATAAAGGAACAATCCCAATCCTTCTTTTTCACAGGCATTAGCCAACTCACCAATCAAATCACGGTGTGCCGGAGAATTGACACTATTATAGTCCGTTTCTTTTGTTTTAAACAGGCAAAATCCCTCATGGTGTTTTGACGTGATGGTAATATATTTCATACCTGCCTTTTTGGCCAGTGCCACAACAAAATCCGCATCAAAGCCGGAAGGCAGTAAAATTATCTTTCAGCTTTGATATATTCTTCCAGCGGGATGGTATCCCGCAATTGTACCCATTCGCCTTTGCCCAACTGACTGTATAAACCATAGTGTATAAACATCCCGAATCCGGCATCTTTAAACCAGTGGAGATTGGCTGCTCTCGGATCCTTCTGATATTCTTTTTTATAGTCTTCTAAATAGGAAGGAATCTGGCAGGAAGCGGAAAAATTCAGAATGGATAACGCGATTATGAATATATATTTTAACATAATTAATATTTTTTATTTAAAACGGACGTTTCTTTAATTGAAATACAGTGTATAAATCTTTAATTTAAAAACCTTAAACCGTAACTTTTTGCCGTTATTTAGTTGACAGACCCTTTTACGGATAAATCTATTTTGTCTCCGAAAAGATACTCTGTCATTTTTGCAAGTCAACATAATTTTATTCCCATCCCGTATTTTGTTCCAAGTTCGGATTCAATTTAATCTGTTCATCAGGAATAGGAAACAGCAACATATAATCCTCAACTGTTTTACCCTGAGCTCTCATGGTCTGAAGGAATAATCCTCTTCTTTTTAAATCCCAGGCTCTTTGTCCTTCAAATGCCAGTTCAAATCTGCGTTCGTCAAGTACAGCTGTTCTGAACTGTTCCTGAGTTAATCCTGCCAAATCAGGAAGATCTGTTTCTACACCATTTCTGGCTCTTTCTCTGATGCGATTGATCCAGACATATTTTTGATCATCTGCAGGATCGACCTCATTCAAAGCTTCCGCCGCCATTAAAAGTACATCAGCGTATCTCATAATCGTAAAATTTTCACCTGATTGTAATTCAGCCTCCCGATCATCAAATTTACAAATATAATAAGGGAATATCCCTCCATAAACTTGTTCCATAGTAATAATTCCTGAAACGCCATCAATATGTTTATAACGATCGGCAATGGTTGCTGATCTGCGATAAGATTGTGGATTTTCAGCCACAAACTCGGGAGAAGGGGCGACACCACCACCGACAATTGTATTGGCCCAAAAAGAATTTTTATAGGGACCTGCAATTCCTCTCGGGCCAAAATTCCCAGGAATGCCATTATTTATTTCGCCACTTAAATACTGCAATTGCCAGATGTGTTCTATTCCATTATCATTTTCAGGCTTAAATATGGTAGCATAATCATTAAAAAGATCATATTTTCCGGAGTTAATTACTTTTTGTGCATAAGTTAATGCATTCTGATAATCTCCTCTGTACAAATAAACTCTCGCGAGCAACGCACTAGCTATATTAGCATTAATCCTTCCTGCAGGACTCGTTTCTTCAAGCTCTGTTGCCGCATCAGTTAAGTCGCGAGTAATTACATTATAAATTTCATCTTCTGTTGCACGGGGAGCATAAATATTTTCAAATCCAACCGTTGGTTCCTCATATAACGGAACTCCTCCCATAGTACGAACCAGTTGAAAATAATAAAATGCTCTCAAAGCTTTGGCTTCAGCAATAATATCAGCCTTTGTTCCCTCATTCATATCAATTCTTTCGGCATACTTTATCACTTCATTAGAGCGGTTGATACCGGAATAACAATTTGACCAAAGACCTCCTGTTACATCACTATTGTATGTAAATTCATCCCAGGCAAACGCATCAGAAACTATAGGTGAGATGGCTAAATTATCTGCGTTAAGTTCTCCATAATTTATGCCTGTTCCGGCTGAAACATTATACATAAGACTATAAGCTCCATACAATCCGGATATGGCATCACTTTCTGACTGATAAAAACTGGAAAGACTAATAGAACTAGGCGGATTTTCATCCAGAATATTTTCACATGAAACGATCAGCATTACAAATGAAACCATTAAACTTATTTTGAATATTTTTTTCATGATTGTTGATTTTTCAATTTAAAAACCAAGTTTTATACCAACACGAATACTTTTTGATGCGGGATACGCACCATTATCCACCCCCATCTGAACGTTACTCGAAGAATATAAATCAACTTCAGGGTCGAATCCGGTATAATTGGTAAGCGTAATAAGATTTTCACCAGCAACATAAATTTGTGTACTTCTTATCCATTCCACTCCGAATATGTTTTGAGGTAAATTATAGGATAGACTAATTGTTTTAACACGTAAATAGCTACCGTCTTCAACATCCCTGTCGCTGAAATTTTTCCACTCTCCTGCATTATGTAACGGGGCTTCGATCGTATTACTGGTCCCTGGTCCGGTCCAACGTTGATCGTAATAAATTTTTAAAACATTATGTTTTTGCGGTTGTGTAAGCAGTCCTATCCGGTTCAAGTTGGCTATTTCATTTCCATAGGTTCCGTTAATAAACACGAGTAATTTGAAGTTTTTGTATGAAAATTCATTCGAAAAGCCATATATAAAATCAGGATTAGGATTACCAATTATTTTTCTGTCATCGTCATTATCTCTAAAGCCATCGCCGTTTAAATCCTCGTACCTGGGCAATCCAGGGCGATTTTTACCTCCAACGGAATTGCCGGCTTCAGTAATTTCTTCCTCGGTCTGCCATATCCCCATGAAATGGTATCCGTAAAATGATCCCAGGGGCTCCCCTGGAATAACGATAGAACGGCCATATGCAGATTCACCCCTTCCAATTCCAAAAATCAGACGCTCCGTCCCTTCTGGAAGCGAAACAACTTTATTCCTGTTGAAGGAGATATTAAATGATGAATTCCATATTACTTGCCCGAATGAGTTATTATACCCTAAACTAAATTCCAATCCTTTGTTTTCTACTTCGCCAATATTCTGCACAGAGCTGTTGTAGCCTGATTGATTGGGAATAGTTACATTTAATAAAAGATCATTTGTTTTTTTAATATAATATTCTGCTGATAAATTGAATTTTCCTTCCCATAATACCACATCAGCACCCATATTGAACTGGGTTGTCCGTTCCCATTTCAGATCGGGATTTGGTATTCGGTTTGGATAAAATCCAATAACCGGATTTCCTCCAATAATTGGTCTTGTTGTGTTATAAAGCGCCAGTGATGAATATGAACCAATATCCTGGTTTCCCGTTACGCCATAACTGGTTCTCAATTTTAAATTGCTAAGTACTTCTGCATTTTTTAAAAAACTTTCTTCACTTATTCTCCACGCAAGGCCAACAGAAGGAAATACCCCCCATTTATTATCAGAACCAAATTTTGAAGAACCATCTCTTCGAATAGTACTTGTTAAAATATATTTATCCTGATACGTATAACTTACTCTACCAATATAGGAAAGCAGCCCCGCTTCAGTTGCATGGCTGCTTGATGGTCTTGGGTCGGAGCCTGCTCCCAGATTATTGTACTCAAATTTATTCGTTGAAAAATCGTCTGTTCTGCTAAATACATTCTCTATTTTTGTTGATTGTGCCGTATATCCGGCCATTGCAGAAAGTCTGTGTCCGGAACCAAATTCTTTTTTATAAGTTAGCGTATACTCTGCTAACCAATTCATACTCTGGATTGCTCCAATCGAAGCAACTCCGAGGTTTGGCAAGGCCTGTGTTTCTGCGGTATTGGGAATGTATACATTACGTTTTGAATTAATTAAATCGGCACCGAAATTGGCTCGAAAAATCAATCCGTTTAAAACTTCGATATCTGCAAAAGCGCTACCAATCATCCGGTTAGTATAAGTAATGTCAGTTCTGGTTTTGGCAATTGAAACGGGGTTCTCGAGAATTTTAAAAGTTTCATCATGATTATGCACATAATTACCATTTTCATCTTTTATAGGAATGACCGGGGTTGTTGTTAATGCGTTCCAGAGTGGTGAATCATTCTGATAACCTGATCCATCAGAAGGGACAGCGTCATTTATCGTGTGATTGGCATTTGCATTAACACCGATTTTAATTTTATTGCTAACTTTTTGATCCAAATTAAATCGAAGCCCTGCCCGTTTGAAGTTTGACTCGATAATAACTCCATCCTGATCCAAATAATCGCCAGAAACTAGATATTGAGTATTTTCGGTCCCTCCTGATATTGAAAGATTATACCTGTGCGTTAATGCTTTTCTGAATATGGCATCCTGCCAGTCCGTTCCCTCTCCAAGTTCTTCTGGAAGAGGCTTGTCTATTCCATCGTAAATCGGAGCCATGTCGTTATTGGTAGCCCACTCATTGGCTAACGTTGCAAGTTCCTCGGCATTAGCCAAATCCAGTTTATGTCTTACTGAGGCTATATCTACCGAATAATCAAAATCAATTTTTGACTTACCCACCTGTCCTCTTTTGGTTGTTATTAAAACTACCCCATTTGCCCCACGGGAGCCATAAATAGCTGTTGCGGATGCATCTTTTAAAATTTCAATGGATTCAATTTCATTGGGGCTAAGTGTAGAAAGCGGACTCTGAGGAAGAGCATTGTTCCCTGCGCCATCCGGGGTTACATCATTATTGTCGATGGGAAATCCATCTATAACATAAAGGGGTTCACTTGAAGCATTAATGGAATTTGATCCTCTGATTCTAATTCGAATACCACCACCGGGAGCGTTTGAAGCCGCTTTAATGTCAACCCCCGCTGCCCGTCCTTGCAAAGTTTGTACAAAAGTGTTGGCCGGAGTACTCTCCAGTTGATCGCCTTTTACTGAGGTAACAGCTCCTGTTAGATCTGAACGTTTCATCGTGCCATATCCCACTGCCACTACTTCTTCAATTCCTATTGCATCCACTTCCATAATAGCATTAATAGTGGTTTTGCTAACCACCGGTATTTCCTGTTTCTTCATCCCTACAAATGAAAATACCAATGTAGCATCTTCAGGGATATTTGTCAGGGTATATTCTCCTTCAGCATTGGTAATAGTCCCAAGTGTTGTACCTTTTACAAGAACGGTTACTCCCGGAAGGGGCTGATCGGAATTATCGGTTACCTTTCCGGACACCGACTTTTGCTGAACAGCCACTTCATTAACGATATCAATGTTTGAAAGGACAATCTGCCGGTTAAAAACCGTATAGGCAATATCCTTTCCTTCCAACACCTGATCGAGTATGGCTTTAATGATTTCATTTTGAGCATCTACATTTATTTTCTGTTCCACATTGACCAAATCCTTGTTATACAGAAAGAAAAATTCGGATTCATCTTCAATCCTGGTCAGAACATTCTCAAGACGTTCATTGTCGGCCTTAATAGAAATACGTGTCATTTGCGCGTAAGAATCAACCGCCATCGCCTGCATGACGCTGAGGAAAAAGCAGAAAACCGTAAGATTAGTCATAAGTAAAAGTTTTTTTAAGGCCCGATTACTCCTCTCAGGAAGGCATCCCGAAGCCTCTTGTTCTCTAATTTTTTTCATAAGTTTACCATGTTAGAGTGAATAATTAGCATATTGATCTCGCTCTGCAGTCGCACAGGAAAATGCTGGAAACACTTTTCTGTTTTGCATTTTTATATTTTTAATTTTATGGTTACTCTTTCGATATTAGCACGCCATTGCTCTTTTCTTCTTTAGGTTATATCCCAGTTTATTCAAAATCCCCAGTTCAAGATATGATTTTTCTGTTTTTTATGAAAAGATAATAGACAATCTCATTGACCTGCAATAATTCAAACTCCTTTTTTTTCACGAATTTTATGGATAGTTCATTTCTGATTTTTCGCATTGCATGCAACTCGATCCCGGCTATTCAATAATTATTCGGGATTGGATGGATATGCAACAAGCATGCTTTCAATAACTGCAAGGTAATATATCATTGAAAGTTCAGGTTCTTGAAATTATATCAAGGTATATTCTGATACTTCATATATTCCTCTTCAAAAGAATCCAGTTTGATTCTCATTTCCCGGGCAACAATTTCATATTCCGGTTGATGAATAAGATTATTTGTTTCCAGCGTATCTTCAGTAATTTTAAACAACTCTTCCACAATCGGGTGGCATTCCTGGTAACGGATATATTTAAAATTTTTTGTCCGTACGAATTTGGAGCGAATAGACTGGTAATTATCCGGATTTTTAACTTCCGAAATAACAGGATTATTATTGTCGAAATTATTTTCGCCGTAAACAGCGTCGTGAATTTCATCCTTTTCGTTCCAAACAACCGGCATAATACTTTCTCCGGGCATTTGTGAGGGTTTCGCTAGCCCGCCCAGGTTCAAAATAGTAGGTGCAATATCAATTACAGAGATCAGACCTTGTTCCGTTCGTCCATCTTCCCCTTTCATAAACCGGGGGTCGTAAATAATCAAAGGGGCTTTGGCCGATTCGTCGTACAAAATAGCTTTTCCCATCAATTGCCTCGAGCCGCAAAAGAATCCATTGTCAGACGTAAAAATGATAACTGTTTTTCCGGCTATCCCAAGTTCATCCAGTTTCTGACGTATTTGACCTACCACGTTGTCAAGTCCGGTAATCAGGGCATAATAGTTTTTGATGAAATTTTCGTAAGTGCTGTCAAGTTCAATCTGCCAGTTAGGCCGGTTCATCCTGCCGAAATACCACGCCGCATTCCTGCTTTTTACCCGTACAACTTCAGGCAGCTTGTTGTAGTATTCCGGTGAATCATTGGTCATGCGCGGAATTTTCTTACCGTCGTAAAGCTGCCGAAACTGTACCTGCGGATCAAACGGTGCATGCGGGGCTTTAAAACTTACCGACAGGCAAAACGGTTTATTTTCCTTGTTTGCTCTTTCAATAAATTCGACAGCCTGATGTCCCATAAACTCATTCAGATGGTTGGAGCGCCACTTGTTTTCGTAACCATTAAATGTGCCTTCTTTGCCGGAACGATAACTTCCTTGTCCAGGAAATCCGTTCCAGACATCGAAATATTGTTTGGGCATGTATTCTTGTTTATTGTCGAAACCTTTGTTTACCATCTTTTCAGAACCTTCGGAAACAGCAAAACCAAACTTGCCGATAAAACCGGTGTAATATCCTGCATTCCTGAGCAAAACCGGATATGTTTTTTCAAACTCTTCTTTGGTGATTACATAATCGGTCGGTTTATCAAAACCAGAACCATGAGTTCCAAGGTACTTGCCCGTCATTATTGAAGTACGGCTGGGCATACAAATGGGAGCTACGTGATAGGCGTTTAAAAACATCACCGACTGCCCGGCCAGTTTGTCAACGTTCGGTGTAACAACATATTCATTTCCCATGCAGCCCAGAGCTGTATTCCGGAGGTCGTCGGCCAGTAAAAAAATAATGTTTGGTTTTTCGGATGGGTTTCTGTTACCAACATCTGATTTGGTATCGAAATGACAGCCTCTAACCACACTGAGTGAGATAAGCAGGGCAACTGTTAAAATATTGAACATCATTTTACAAGATTTTAAAATTGTAACAACCAGCGAATTCAATCCGGCAATTTATACCTGGCGAAGATGTTTTCCTGATTCACCGTTAAACAACATCGAATTATTTTAGCTTTTCAATATAAACATAATATGCAGGATAGATGCGGTTTTTAGCGTCATACAGTCTCGTCTCCATGTCGTATTTTCCCTTCTCCATATGTACGGTAAAAGTTTCTTCTTTATCGCCCGGCATTATTTTCTTCGTTAATCCTTCGTGATCCCCGAGATACAGTTCGACTTTCTGCATATTTACATTGTTGCTGGGCGGCATCGGATCATTAACTTCAATCGTAGGTTTTTTTCCGGAAAACACGTCGTTGAACGCTAATCCGCTTGACCTGGGATAACGGCATAAACTAATTTTATAAGTTCCTTCGGTGGTAAATTCAACCTTGAAAACACCTGAGCCAGGCGCAGCTTCGAGCGCACCGTACTGATGCCAGATATGCCCCCAAAAGCCCGTGTGCAGATCATGTGCACTTATCCGTGTCGGATTTTCATAAGGAGTACCCACCTGAATGTAAGCATATTTTTCGTTGACGCCTTCATCGACTATTGACTGCCACCATTTTTCATAGGTAACCTGCAAAAGTTTTACTTTATCCGGATAATCGGCAGCTACATCTTTGGTTTGCTTTGGATCTGTTTTAATGTTATAAAGTTCCTTCCCGTTCACCAAACGCCAGGTATTATTCATTACTGAAGATTTTCGCCATTCAACAAGGTTTTGTTCACGTTGAGAATCCGTTACAATACTTCGCTCGTTCCAGCTTTCAAAGTCGCCTCTCAGCAATGACTTCAAACTTGTTCCGTCCAAAGGTTTAACAGGAACATACTTTAATCCGCACAAATCGACCAAAGTCGGAAAAACATCGATATGTGCAGTGAGCTGATTCACATCACGATCTCCGGTAATATCTGATTCCGGCCAGCGGATGAAAAAAGGTACCCTGTGCCCCCCGTCGTATTCACTGTTTTTTTTGCCCCGCATATTTCCATCGTAACCATAAGCTTTTCCATCCTGAACCTGAATTCCGGTTGCTGTACCGTTATCAGTCATAAAAATCACTATAGAATTGTCTTTCAGATGCAACCGTTCGAGTTCGTCCTCCAAAAATTGAAAATTATCATCGATGTTAGCTATCATTCCGTAGAACCTTTTTTGTGATTCTGTAATTGACTGCTCATCTTTATAAATATTATAATATTTCTCAGGAACAAAAAGAGGTCCGTGAGGAGCATTGGTAGCGAGATAGACAAAAAACGGCCCGTCTTTATGTTTTTCAATGAAATTCATGGCATTGCTGAAAAACACGTCGGTACAATATCCCGTGTATTGTTCCGGAACGCTGTTGTGCCAGTAAGTATCGTCGAAATAATCATTTCCCCAGTAATCAGGCCCCTGCGTAATTCCTCCACCTCCTATACGTACTACTTCCTGAAAACCGCGGTCTTCGGGTCGGAACGGATAATTATCACCGAGATGCCATTTGCCAAACATAGCTGTTTTATAGCCGTTTTGGGCATACACCTGGGCAATGGTGGTTTCGTCTTTAAACAACTGGGAGCGTCCGGCAATGGTATGAAAACAGTTTAAACGGTCGGTATACCGCCCGGTCATCAGAGCCGAACGCGTAGGAGCACAAGTTGGAGATACATGAAAATCGGAAAGATGTACAGATTCATTATAAAACCTGTCCAGGGCCGGTGTTTTAATTACACTGTTCCCCAAACAATGTAAATCGCCATATCCCTGGTCGTCGGTAATAACGATAATGACGTTGGGCTGTTTATTCTGGCTAAACAGCGGAAAGGCGATCGAACAAGCTAAAGCCAGTAATCCAAGTTTCATGTGATTAAATCGTTTCATTTTAATGGGTTGTTGTAAAATTTATGTTGGTTCCACGTTCGAAATTTTATCCCTTTCGATTGTCTGATGACGTGCAATAAGGCCTGTTACTGCGATGGAAACAACATTTAATTAATATCCGGGATTCTGTTCTAATTTTGAGTTTCTGTCAATTTCATTTTGAGGAATCGGAAACACATAATGTATGGATGGATCAAAACCATAATCGCTTAAAACAGTCGTTGCTTCTCCTGTTCGGCGAAGGTCATTCAAACGCTGGCCCTCCACTGCAAATTCAATCAGCCTTTCATGATAGATAGTGTTAAGTGTCAGTTCATTTTCCATCAATTCGGGTATTCCAGCTCTTTTTCGTACCTGATTAATTCCCCACAGGGCTTCATTCTTATTTCCCAGTTGCATTTCTGCTTCTGCGTAATTCAACAAAACTTCAGCGTAACGCATCAAATGTTGGTTCAGCGGAGAACCTTTGGCTACTACCCCCTGGATGATTTCACCACTTGGCGCATCTTCATTTGATAACATGTATTTCGCCACGTTTAATCCTGTTTCTGACCACGAAGGATTGTAGTCGATTCCAAAAAATGGATCTCCTTCCATAAAGACGGTAGTTTTACGGCGTACTGTATCATTGGGTTCATAAAGGGAGACAAATTCCGGCCTGATGATTAGTTCACCGCCTCCATGAGCTGTTTTAGGATTACCTCTTGGACTGAAACTCCAGCTATACATCGAAAAGTTCTGTTCAGGTGTTCTGCTTTGTGCAAATTGCACCTCAAATAATGATTCAGCGTTATTTTCGTTCGTCAGAGAAAAAACTGAATTATAATCCGTCATTAGCTCATATTCGTTAGAATCAATAACTTTTTTCGCTTTTTCTGCAGCTTTTGCCCAATCCTCGAGATACAAATATACGCGGGAGAGGTAACCGGATGCTGCGCCGGAAGTTGCTCTTCCAAGGTCACTAGTGCCTCTTAACGCGGTTACTGGCGGCAGGTTTTGTTCCGCAAAATTCAAATCGTCAATAATCTGCTCGTAAACCTGGAATGATGCTGTCCTGGATACTTCCAGTTCATCAGCATTTTGTGGCGCAAGTATTAAAGGTACATCGCCAAAATTTATAACGAGGGTATGATAATATAATGCCCTTAGAAATCGTGCCTCGGCAGAAAGACTCGCTTTTGTATTGTCATCCATAGGGACATCTGCTATTTTTGTAACAACAATATTTGCCAAATTTATACCCTGGTAACAATTTGACCATAAACGGTTAAACAAACCATCCGTCGGATAAAATATCCAGTTGGATATGCCACTTCCGGTTGGGTTGGTTGCTATATCCGTCGACATATCCCAAAGACGGTTGTCATCGGTGTCGAAAATGTCCCTTAAAGGTGCGTAAACAGCGTTTACCGCCAAACGCATGTCATTTTCAGTTTTGTAAAAGCTCTCTTTGGCTATCTGATCTTCCGGCAACTCATTGAGAAAAGACTGGCTGCAACCAAAAACCATAAGAATTACCAGTGCACTGAATAAGAATATACTTTGATTTTTCATGGATTTTGTTTTTTATAAATTAATCTGTACGCCCATCTGTATTGTGCGTGACTGAGGATAGCTTGTGAAATCATCCACACCATAAAGGTTACTGAGGTTTTCTCCTCCAATTTCCGGATCGAAACCAATGTAACTGGTAAAGGTTAACAGGTTATTTGCATTAAGATAAATCCTTAATCTGTCCAGCCCGATTTTATTACAGACGTTTGCAGGAAAGGTGTAGCCTAGTTGTGCATTTTTCACCCTAAGATAGGAACCGTCGCTGATATATCTGTCAGATGTTTGCCTGTTGCCGTTTTTATCTATTAAAGTAGGTCGGGGTTTCGTAACATCATTATGCGAATTCTCCGGTGTCCAGTAATCTTTTGCCAACATGAACATATTTCCCCTGGTATTTGCCTCTTCCAGATCCATCCCGCCATTTCTGCCTCTATAAATGGAATTGCCGTAAACGCCCTGAAAGAATACGGTGAAATCAAAATTTTTATAACTGGCATTAACATTAAAACCATAAGTGAAATCAGGGAAAGGATTGCCAATAATATCCCTGTCGGCACTTGTTATCGCTCCATCGTTATTCAAATCTTTAAAACGAATATCTCCCGGTTTTGCGAAGGGTTGTATAAGCTTGGCACCAGTTCCGTCGCCTGACTCATCCCAGGTGTAAGCGTTAATTTCTTCCTGACTTTGAAAAAGACCATCTGTAACCAGTCCGTAAAATGAACCGATCGGTTCTCCTTCCCTGATGATTGAAACGCCTCTGAAAATATCATTTTGAATCTCGGTTACTTTGTTTTGTACCGTTCCGATATTGGCGGAAATATTCCATTCAAATTCGTTTTTGGTATGATGGTACGTCAAAGACAATTCCATTCCTGTATTTTTCATATTTCCCAGGTTTGCCCAGGGATATCCGGGAATACCGGCGGTTAGGGGAATGGGCATTTGATATAACATATCAGATGTTTGTTTATTGAAATAATCGGCAACCAGTTCAACCGAATTATTAAACAAACCAACATCCAATCCGAGGTCAAGCTGCAAAGTCGACTCCCACCGCAAATCAGGATTTCCCATTTTAACAGGTTTTATGGTCTGGATAACATCCTGATTGGATCCAAATACCACTGATCCAAATGTTAAAACTTCAAGCGATGCATATCGGTTTATACGATCATTCCCGGTTTGGCCGTAGCTGCCTCTGATCTTCAAATTACTTACAACCATGCTTTCCGGAAAAAATGATTCCTCGCTGATTCTCCATCCACCGGATATGGACGGGAAATAACCAAACCGGTTATTTGAACCAAATTTCGAAGAACCATCAGCTCTTAAAATCAATTGTAACAAATATTTTTCCTGGTAATTGTAGTTTAACCGGCCAAGGTAAGAAATCCATGAATCCTGATATTTTGTGCCGGTTGCACTAACGATATTACCACTTGCCGATGTCACCTGTAAACTTTCGTCGGCAAAGTTTGAGCTCTCAGTGAGGAGGTTTTCTCCCGAATGTTGCCTCGCTGAAGTGCCTGCCAGCAAATTAAACCGGTGATTTTTATTAATGTTGAAATTGTAGGTTAAAGTATTATCGAACGACCAAAAGAAAGTTTTTTCGTAACCCTTGCTAAGATTGTTCAACCCTCCGTTATTTTTCGTCCCGTATGACCAAATCTTTTGAAAATTTTGCGTGTCATCAAAAGCATAATCAACTCCTAATGTAGATTTAAACTCTAAATTTTTGGCGATTTCAATGCTACCGTAAATCGTTCCAAGAATTCTGAGTTGCTTTTGAACAAAACTAAAATCATTGTTCTCAATAAACCCAATGGTATTCTTTGTTCCTGGATGTTCTCCAGCCCTTGTCGGACCTGCGTAATCACCTACCTGCCACCCATTCTTTTGAACAACGGGATTGTTTTCGATATCCCATTCGGTCCAATGAACCGGAACTGTGGGTGATGCCCGCATGGCAGATATAAAAATTTCATTTTGGTTTGGGGCACCTCCCGGATTTTTCCATTGTTCCTGTCCAACGGTAAATGTGTTTCCAACCGTTAATCTTTCACCGATTTTTGATTCCGTATTAACCCTGAAATTAACTGATTTATACCCTGATGTTTTTAGCACGCCCTCCTGTGTCGTATAGTTGGAGCTAACCAAATAAGAAGTACTTTCACTGCCACCGCTCAAACTAAAATTGGTATTTAGTATTGGAGCCCTATGAAAAATCTGACTTAACCAATTGGTATTATGAGGTATATTTAAATCATTGCGGCTCCACCATTTTTGGGTGCCGTCGTTTTCTTCAGCAGTACTATAGATGTCAATATATTCATCTTTTCCCATTAATTTGGGCATTTTGGCCAATTCCTGGTAACCGTACACGAAATCAAAATCAATTTTGGGAACACTGCCTTTTGTCCCTTTCTTTGTTGTGACAATTACGACCCCGTTTGCTGCCTGGGCCCCGTAAATAGCAGCTGAGGCATCTTTTAAGATTGCAATTGATTCTATGTCCTGAGGATTAATATTTTTTATATTTTCCGTCTGAATTCCGTCAACAACATACAGGGGGCTGTTATTATTTATGGTGCTTGATCCCCTTATCCGAATAGTAACATCAGCTCCGGGCCGTCCGGAAGTGTTTGTTATCAGCACTCCGGAAGCCCTGCCTTGAATAGCCTGATCCAACCTCGTGGTATGAATCTTATTTATATCATCCGAAGATATATTGGATATGGCACTTGTTAATTCCTTTTTTACCAAAGTCCCATATCCCACTGCAACCACTTCTTCAATTCCAATGGCATCCACTTCCATCGTTACGTTAATACCGGTCTTGCCACCTACCGGTATCTCCTGTTTTCTCATTCCTACAAACGAAAATACCAAAGTAGCATCTTCAGGAATATTTGTCAGGGTATATTCTCCTTCAGCATTGGTAATAGTCCCAAGTGTTGTACCTTTTACAACAACCGTTACTCCCGGAAGGGGCTGATCGGAATTATCGGTGACTTTGCCGGAAACCGATTTTTGCTGTGCAACCATTTCATTGATCATGTCGATGTTTGAAAGGACAATCTGCCTGTTGTAAACCGTGTAAGCAATATCTTTTCCTTCAAATACCTGGTCCAGAATGGCTTTAATGGTTTCATTCTGCGCATCAACATTTACTTTCTGTTCCACATCGACTAAATCCTTGTTATACAGAAAGAAAAATTCAGATTCATCTTCAATCCTGGTCAGAACATTCTCAAGGCGTTCATTGTCAGCCTTAATGGAAATACGTGTCATTTGCGCGTACGAATCAACCGCCATCACCTGCACGATGCTGAGGAAAAAGCAGAAAACCGTTAGTTTAGTCATAAGTAAAAGTTTTTTTAAGGTCCGGTTACTCCGCTCAGGAAGGAAACCCGAAGCCTCTTGTTCTCTAATTTTTTTCATAAATTTACCTTGTTAGAGTGAATAATAACTTTATTGATCTCGCTCGCAATTACGCAGGAAAGTGCTGGTACCACTTTCCTGTTTTGCATTTTTATATTTTTAGTTTCATGGTTACTTTTTTCTGTATTAGCACGCCATTGGCGTCGCTGGTTCGCTTCTCAATTTTATAATCAATTGGAGTGGTTTTTGCCATTAGCCGCAACACCTCTTCCAGTGGTTCATCTTTAAAGGTAGCTTTAAACCGGTAATTTTTCAATGCTTCATCCTGAATGATAATCTCTACATTATACCATCTTTCCAGTCGCCCTACAACCTGTCCCAGTGGTTCGTTGTCAATAATCAGGTAACCCTCTTTCCAGGCAGAGAAACGGCTTGCATCTACTTTAACCAGGTTCAGACTTCTTGTTTCACGATTAAATATGATCTTTTGATTTGGCGACAAAATTTGATTAAATGTTGCTGCTTTACCATTTACTTCAACTTTTCCTTTTTCCAGCGTAACATCGGTAAATGCATCCCCGGGATAGGACGAAACATTGAACTGAGTCCCCAGTACTTTTATATTCATGTCTGGAACACCTACCACAAACCCTGAATTATTGAGATGTTTTACATTAAACCAGGCTTCGCCGGTAAGTTCCACTTTCCTTTCTTTGTTAAAAACCGCCGGATATTTCAGTTTTGAACCGCTATTTAACCAACCTTTTGAACTGTCGGGCAGAAAGAATTCCACCCGGGCGCCATCGGGTGCATTAATTTCAACCCAGCTCTGAGCTAGTTCTTGTGCAGGGGTATAATTATCGGTTTTAGCGGAAAAATAATACCATAACGAAAACCCAAGCACAGGGATTAAAAGAACGGCAGCAACCTGTTGGTACATGCGCCACATATTTAATTTCTTAGTCTCTTTTTTCTCTTCCAGTAAAATGTTGTACTGTATTTTTTCAAAAATGTGGTTTAATGAACCGTCATTTTTATATTGACGGTTTAATTCTTCCCACTGGGAAAACAGTTGGTTTTTTAATTCCTTATTTTCTCGTTGATTATTAAACCATTCCTTTACCTGGAGGTAATCGTTCCAGGAATAATTCCCGTTCGAAAAGTCGATAAGCTTTTTGATATTTATTTTTTCTTTCATTAATTCCGATTAAAGAAGGAGAAAAAATGATTCTCCCTCTTTTATTAACCAAACTAAACTATTTTATGAAAAAAACGGTTTTCCTTCTTCTCGTATTATTATATCCCGGTTTATGCGATATCCCTGGTGGAAAAACAAATTATTTTCTCTTGGAGTGTAACCACGTAATCAAAAGGGGATTTAAATTACAATCCTTTTTATTTTATAAAATCCATAAAAATTGTTTGGGAATTTTTCAATCCCCCTTGATCCCCTTTTAATTTTATCTTGTTTTTCAAATCACGATTGCATTCAAAGGGGGATGCATTTCGAAGTGGGTTTGGATCACCGGCCTTCCTTCATAAACAGACAGAAAAAAACCATGTCTTTTATCTGCAGTTTGTCAAATTCCTTTTTCAGGAATTTCATGGCTTCGGCAACGTGGTATTCCACCGTTTTGGGAGAAATATCCAGTTCCCGGGCGATTTCTTTTATTGACTTTTCCTCCAGTTTCTTTTTAATTAATACCTGTTTCCGCTTCTCCGGCATTTTGTCTATCAGTTTATCCAGCTTATCCAGTAAAAACTGATAATCCTCACTTTCATCGAATCCGGATTTGTTTGGTGAAAAATCAAATAAAATACCATGCTTTGCCTCATTTAACCTTGAACGTTTATTAAACTGTTTCCGGATGGAATTTAATGCAATAGTAAAAAGATAGGATTTAAAAGAGGTGCCGGTTTTTAATTTTTTTCTGTTGTTCCAGATTTTGGTAAATACTTCCTGCACAACATCCTCGGCAGCTTCCGCAGATTTAAGGTATTTAATTGAAAAATGAAACAAGGGGTTGCTGTATAAATGAAATAATGCTTTAAAAGCATCGTGATTATCCTTTTTAAGGTCAGATATTAATTCATAGTCATTATTTGGTTTGCCAGTTTTCATTAGTTTAAATCTTAGACGAATATAGGAAACAATTTGCAGATTGAAGAAATTCATAAAAAATTGCAGGTTGATTGAACCTGTTCCGGATTTCACAGGAAGGATGTTGAATAAACAGTAAATTTCACCTGCAGTTTTGTTGTTGAACCATTTTGGAATTTTATGAAAACCAGTTTAACATTTTAATGAATCAAAAAAAAGGGCCATCCAAAAATCCGTTTTGCTGGATGTTTGTCCGGGAGAGCTGGTGGCTCGTGGCTCGTGGCTCGCAGCTTGATGTTTCAATCCTTGTTTTGCTGGATGTTCGTCCGGGAGTCATTTGGGGTCAGGTTTTTATTTTCTGATCTGCTTCGTTTCAATCCTTGTTTTGCTGGATGTTCGTCCGGGAGAGCGAATAATTAATTCCGATATACATTGCAAGTGTTTCAATCCTTGTTTTGCTGAACTATATCCCCGGATGCAACCCGGGTATTGAGGCGGCGAATAAAACGAATCCTGAAGGGTTCTAATTTTTTATACCCGATTTTTAAAGCGAATTCAGTGTTTCACTTTTTTAAATGCCGCCTTACCGGATTATTTCTTCAATTCTTTGCCGGCACGAAGATGGTTGCGGATGCCGGAAATGGAGTTCTCCTTTACTTCTTCCGGAGTTCCGGTTTTTGTGCGCTCGCACTACTGAAAATCAAATGGACATGGCTGGTTACCCCGAGGCCTCGGGGCCATGCAAAGATTTCCATGCCTTTCTTTTGTTGGCAATAATGTAAACTGTCCCATATCATATTTTTGTATTTGTTTCGGGTAAATACCTGCTCGTCCAGTCAGGCGGGCATCCAACCATTCAATCCGGGGCACCCGGGACAAAACTTACAGAATAAAAACCATCGGGATTATGAAACTTGTAATTTCGGCTCATTTGATAAGCTTAATGTTTCATGCTAAAAAATAGTAATAAATTCTAAAACCACGCGATACAATCGCGCGGCAGCGGGGGGTTCCAAAATCCGTTGCGGCGTCATTGCCATTTCCAAAAAGCCGTGCGCCGGTGGCATCATAAATGGCATTGGCAATCACTGCCCCCATGCAAACGATGGCAGATTCTCCTCCCCCTGGCGGCTCATTCCGTTGCTGATTTTTGGTATGTATTTCCGGTATCTATGCGTAACCAAATCCCATGTTGATACAACCTTACATTTGTATGGTCGTCAAATCATAAAATTTAATTTGATTCTAATCGAAAAGTGGAGTAACCCCGTGTGATTTAGCGTAATCTTTTATTTTATCAGATTCGGAGATATCAACATAATCGAAATCGGTATTTTTTCGAATGTTATTCCAAACCCTGTGGAGAATTTTATCTTGCTTACCGGGTTCAAAACCCAAAACAAACTGTTTAGCTGTTGGAATAGCTTTGTTGATTTGCAGTAAATTGCCAACATTAAACTCAATTGAGCGAATATCTTTCTCAAAATCAATGGACTGGGCAAATACTTCTATATTATTCTTTCCCATTAAATCAATTTTAACAGGAGTCAGTAAACCGCTAAAATTAGTTGAATCAATCTTTCTTTCAATATTGAAATAAGTTCTAACCTCGGGGTAATATTCTTTTTTAAAATTGTCGATTCTTCTTAATTTCTTTTCTATTTTTTCGAAAGCCGCTTCATCAATAAGCTTAACAAAAAGTTTTTTAAAAATATTTTCTGAACCGTCAATGTCAAGATAATTAGTATTTGTAAACGAAATGAGATTATTATTATACTTGCTCAAATATTGAAGATACTGCTCGCTGAAAATCCGGTTATATTTGTTTTCCGATTTTATATTTAGTTCATTTACAGACTTATCAAGTATTAATTTTGAAGAAACTGATTTTTCAATCAATCGTAAATAATCCAGAGCTGCCCTGTAAGTTTCATTTGAAATTAGACGTTGAATTACGGACAACTTGTTCTTAGAATATTGAAAGAATACTTTATCGCCATAAATCATAATCATCCCAATAGATAAACGCTCGTTTATCTCTGGTTTAATATTTATTGATAATATGCTGTAAAAAGTTTTCATCTCCTTTTAAAATTTAATTCGAATAATATAACTTCCTTTTTTTAAATTTATTTTAAAAACTTAAACTGAATTAATTCTGAAAAGTGGTCAAATACTTCTTCAATCCACTTTTTATTAAACGAATTTTCGTTTAATAAAGTTCGGTAATTATCGGCATTTATATTCCAGTCTTTAGGAACATCTTGAAGGATTTTATCCAAATTTTTCTTGCATTCCGAGACGCAAAGATAATATTCATTTTTAATATCTGTAAGAAAATCCATTATACGTAACTCTCTGGAATTAAATAATCGTGCTGTTAACTCAGTGTCAATAAGTGTTTCATTTTCTGATAAAAGAATGAGTCCTTTATCCAGATTTCCGGTATTGAAAATGGCATCATGGTCAATAGGAGTAAAACGGTTGCCATTTTCAATGTCTATTAAAAGGTTATAATTATTGAAATTCCGGTCCTCATTTGACATCCAAATATCAAATAATGCGATCTTTAAATAATCGAATTTTGAATCAAACTTCTTTTTTTGTGTAGCTGACAATTCCCCATAAAATTCATCAATCTCAACTAAGTTCTGATTATATTTTGAACCAAAACAGGTGGTTTGAAAAAAAGCTGGTTGAAGTAATTTATGACCGAATACATGTTCCGGATTAACATTTACCAAACAAAAATCAGGTACTGATAAATTCCATAACTGAGCGAATCGACCAGCGATAAGTTCATGAAACAATTTTTTTGATTCACTTCCTGGAAATCTGTTGTATTTACAAACATAAAAATCAAAATTATCGCAAAGAATCAATGCTGGCTGACTACCTGAAGTTTCAAAAATACGCTCTGGTTTTGCTATTGAATGAATAATTTTCAAACTACTTTTATTTTACATTAAAATAAGAGTATAATTTTCAAATTATCAAACTCCTAAATTACTTTTTGTATGGTAAAGCTATATTGGACCAGTTACTACTTACATTTTTTTCAACGCCTCCAAAACCCGCTGTGGCGTCATTGCCATTTCAAAAAGTCGTGCTCCGGTGGCGTCGTAAATGGCGTTGGCAATAACTGCTCCCATGCAAATGATGGCCGGTTCGCCTCCACCCTGTGGCGGCTCATTGCGTTCAAGAATTTTTGTATGTATTTCCGGTATCCACGAAAAACGCGGAATTTCATAGGTATCAAAATTGGCTGTTTTTACTTTGCCTCCTTCAAATTCAACCACTTCTTTCAGCGCATAGCCCAGGCCCATGTTTATACAACCTTCCATTTGTATGGTCGCTCCCTGCGGATTCACACAAAATCCCATTTCCTGCGCGCACCACACCTTGTTTACCTTCACCTCGCCGGTTTCTTTGTTGACATCCACCTGGGCAATGTGCGCCACATAAGTACCTGCATCCACGCCCATGGCTACTCCGTATCCTCTGCCGCCCGGAGATTTGGCAGGTTTCCAGTCCGCCATTTTTGCCACTTCTTCCAGCACATCAATCGCCCGTTTATCGGTCAGATTCTTCAGACGGAATTCCACCGGATCGATGCCGGCTTTTGCAGCCATAATGTCCACCTGAACTTCGCGCCCAAACGTGTTGGTGCTGTTACCCGGACCGCGCCAGGCACCTGTCGGGAAAGGATGTATTTCGGGTGCTCTCCATCCGCGTCCGTAAACCGTTCGTTTCTGGTTCGGGACATTATACATGGTTTCCGCGCCGCGGTCGCCGGCATAATATACATGATAATCCCAGAAGGTAATTTTCCCGTTGTCATCGATTCCGGAGTTTATTTTTACAATGGCGGCAGGACGGAATTCATCGTAAAAAAACTCTTCCTTCCGGTTCCAGTCCACCATAACCGGTTTCCCGGTGATTTTTGCCAGCCGCGCTGCTTCTATGGCCTGCTGATGTGCTGATTTTCCCCCGAATCCGCCGCCGAGGAAAGGAGGCTGCACCCGCACTTTTTCTTCCTCCATGCCAAGCGCGCGGGCAATATTGCTTTTTGCCGGAAACGGAGTTTGCGTTCCTGCCCGTACAATCATTTTTTCGCCCTCCATAAATGCCATGGCCGTGTGCGGTTCCATCGGAGAATGAGCAACATAGCCATCGTGATATTCATTTTCAAAAACCGAAGCAGATTGGTTCCGTCCCTGCCGAAGATCGCCCTCGTCGATGTTGCTGTTTCCGTCCGGTGCGTTTTCCAGCAGGTATTCAAACAGGTTGCCGTTGTTAATTGCTTTTTCTTCATCGGTTGAGAATTCAGCTTTAATCAGATTTCTGGCTTTATCGGCCATCTCCGGGTTTTCATGCAAGGCAGCTATCAAATCGCCATCGCGCACAATCTGCACGCCAGCTATTTTTTCGGCTTCCGAAGTGTCTGCCGACGCCAGTTTTGCGGCATGTGACGGTGGCCTTACAATGCGCGCATACACCATTCCGGGTATTCGGATATCGCCTGAATACAATGCTTTGCCAGTGACTTTATCCACTGCATCCTGGTGAAATTTGGGCGTTCCCATCACCCGCAATTCAGCGTAATCTTTCACTTCGGGTTTTTTGTCCATAAAGCGGGCTATCTTTTGACCTTTGGTGAGTTCCTGATAGGTTACCTTTTCGTTTTTGTTGCTTTTGCTGAAGATGACGCCGTCTTTTACAGAAAGCTGATTAACATCAACGCCTAATTTTTCGGAAGCCATTGCCAGTAATACTGCGCGGGCTTCGGCGGCGGCAGCCCGCACAGAAGGCCCAAGAATACGTACCGACATCGACCCGAACGTGCCCATATCCCAGGGACACAAGTCGGTATCGCCCAACACCATTTTTATTTTATCGTAGTTAACATCCAGCTCGTCGGCCACCATTTGCGGGAAAGAAGTGATGGCGCCCTGTCCCATATCAATTTTACCTACAAAACAGGTAACCGTGCCATCGTCGTGAATCCGGAGAAAGGCGTTAAAATCCTCGGGAACCTGTGGACGTTGCTCTCCGTCGCCGGCCATGGCATCAAATGCGCCGCCGGGATTGAAAAAAACGTAGAGGCCACCGCCCATCCATTTCAGGAAATTTCTTCTTTTTACGGCTGGAATATGTGCTTTCAGGTATTCTTTAAAATCTTTTAATTCCTTTGATTCATCCATTGCAATTTTCTTTTAGATTTTTATAAAATTCTTTTTAGTCTGCTTTGACGCATCTGAAAAATCCACCTGTTTTTACCCTGAAATCCTTGAAGGAAACAGGTGGATTTTTCTCCTGACTCCCTTCAGGAACGGGGTAAATCAGGAGAAAAATCAAGATTCAAATAGAATCCGTTAATAATCATGTTGGTTTTTCGATTTACCCATGAAATATACAAAAACATTTTATACGCTTTGTACTGAAACAGATTGAACTATTCGATGCACTTGTCAATCCACGGGAAAGAAATGAAATTGAAATGAGCGAGATTTTGCAATCATTTCTTTGAATCGGAGTGTTTCGCCAGACCCTGTTTATTTAGTTTCATATCACTCCTTCCCTGACGCACCGGGCAATCAGTTCAGCAATGTTTTTGCAATACGCCTTGTGAAGGATGTTTTTTTTATGTGTATTCACCGTGTGGGGCGACAAATACAGTTCATCAGCAATTATATGGAAATCTTTCCCCTCAGCAATTTTCTCAATAATCGCTGATTTCTCTCGTGTAAATAGTTCGTTACAACTTTCATTCAGCAACCTGAATTCATTCTCCGCGGCCAGTGAATACCAGGACGACCGGTTATAGCTTATAAATGAAATCCGGTGATCTACCTGGACATTAAGATGGGAGATATCGGTATGGATGCACAGTAATTTTTGGATCTTACCATCTTTTGAAAGCAAAAGAGCTTTTGCCTGATGGAGGATCGTTTTATAGATTCCGTTTCTATTCCTCAGACGCATTACATATACTACTTTATAGGAAGAGATATCTTTTCGCGGAATTCTATGGTAAAAAAAATCTGCTGCTTTCTGCTCCAATTCCGGCAATTTTTGCATATCCTCCGGATGCACGGCATGAAGTATTTTTGTTATTGTTAAATCTTTCGAATGAATTCCCAGATAAGAAACAACAGATTCGCTAACCTGTTCCAGTTGAAGGTTCACAAAATTCAATATGAAACAATAAAAATTTCCGGCCGAAAATAAATTCGGAAGCTGACCAGTTGGTTTAAATGAAATCTTCTTCTCCGACGGATTGGAGATACAGTGATGGGTACGCCATACACCTAGAACCTCAGCTGTATTTACGGTTTCCATGAAGTAAAAATTTAACCATATTATTTACTTCAATTATACAAAACCACACATCGAAATTTAGAATACCTAATATTGTTATTTTCTGCGGACTGAATTTGTGTAAATTTATTCAAATAAAACACCTTTGCCGTGACAAACTGATTTTCTCCTCACGAAAATCATTGATTCATTCTTCTAAAAAATTGTGAAAAAATCGACTATGAAAAAGTTTACTTTGCACCTTCTTTTCCTGGGATTCTTATTTTCAATTATACATGATGGATATTCACACTCATCCAAAAATCAGGATATGGTTATTGAAGATAATACTTCCTTTGTTACCACATGGAAAACGGATAATCCAGGTACTTCCAATAATTCATCCATTAGAATCCCTACTTATGGCTATGGTTACAACTACCATGTAGACTGGGACAATCACGGTATTTTAGATGAATTTAACCTGACTGGTTCGGTAATTCACGACTTTGGCAGCCCCGGAACATATACAATCCGGATAAGGGGTACATTTCCACAAATTTATTTTTACTACAACACCGACAGAGAAAAAATTCTCTCTGTCGATCAGTGGGGGGATATTTCCTGGCGTTCCATGGAACGGGCCTTTTACGGCTGCGTTAATTTGGTTGTAAATGCTACCGATGCTCCGGATCTTTCCAATGTGAGCAATATGTCGTATATGTTTACCGGCACCCGAGTTTTAATCAGAATATTACCATTGGGATTTACGCCGGTGAACAATATGTCAGGCATGTTTCAATCGCAATTGCCTTCAACCAGGATATTGGAGGTTGGAATGTCAGCCAGGTTACAAATATGGGAAACATGTTTTATAATACAACTTCTTTTAATGAAAACATTGGAAGTTGGAATGTTGCCCGGGTGGAAAATATGTATAGCATGTTTCAAAATGCAACTTCTTTTAACCAGGACATCGGAAATTGGAATGTCAGCCAGGTAATCAACATGGGTGTTATGTTTTACAATGCAACTTCTTTTAACCAAAACATTGGAAATTGGGATGTTACCAAGGTACAGTATATGGATTACATGTTTTATAATGCTCTTTCTTTTAATCAAGACATTGGAAGTTGGAATGTTGGTGAGGTAAGAGGTATGTATCGCATGTTTTCTGGAGCATCTGCCTTTAATCAGAATATCGGAAGTTGGGATGTCAGTCAGGTAATCCATATGACACAAATGTTTTATTTTGCAATTTCTTTTAATCAGGATATAGGAAACTGGAATGTTGTCAAGGTTACAAATATGGATGGCATATTCCTTGGCGCATCTACCTTCAACAAGGACATTGGAAATTGGGATGTCAGCAATGTAACAAATATGTATAGTATATTTCAAAATGCAATTTCTTTTAACCAGGACATCGGAAACTGGAATGTCAGCCAGGTTACAAATATGGGAAACATGTTTTATAATGCAACTTCTTTTAACCAGAACATTGGAAACTGGGATGTTAGCCAGGTTACAAATATGGGATATATGTTTTATAATACTCGTTCTTTTAATCAGAACATCGGAAATTGGAATGTCAGCCAGGTAACCAACATGGGTGGTATGTTTCAATCTGCAACTGCCTTTAATCAGGATATTGGAGGTTGGAATGTTAGCCAGGTAACTAATATGTCAAGAATGTTTTATAATGCAAATTCCTTTAACCAAAACATCGAAAATTGGGATGTAAGTCAGGTTACAAATATGGAAAACATGTTTTATAACGCAACTAATTTTAACCAGAACATTGGGAATTGGGATGTCAGCAAGGTTACAAATATGTATTGTATGTTTTATCGGGCAATTAATTTTAACCAGAACATCGGAAGTTGGAATGTCAGTGAGGTAACCAACATGGCAGGTATGTTTTATTATACAACTTCTTTTAACCAGGATATCGGAAACTGGAATGTTGGACAGGTAGCTAATATGGCCAGTATGTTTTATTATGCAAGTTCTTTTAACCAGAACATTGAAAATTGGGATGTCAGTCAGGTAACCCACATGGGTGGAATGTTTCAAAATGCAAGTTCCTTTAATCAGGACATTGGAAATTGGGATGTTGCCAAGGTACAGTATATGAATTACATGTTTTATAATGCAACTTCTTTTAACCAGGATATCGGAAGTTGGGATGTTGGCAAGGTACTATACATGCATCAAATATTTTCAGGGGTTACTCTTTCTACTGAAAACTATGATAATTTACTCATAGGCTGGAGCGCCCAAAATTTACAGCCCAATGTAAATTTCCATGGGGGTTACAGCACCTATTGTACAGGAGCAGCCGAACGGCAAAAAATAATCGATGACTTTAACTGGAACATAACAGATGGAGGAGTAGCCGGCATTACTTTAAACGTGGAAAATCTGCCGGATATTAATGAACCCTGTGAGGTTACATCCATAACAGAGCCAACTGCTCTTGATTGTGCCGGAAATATAATCATAGCATCCACAGCCGCCCCGTTAACTTTTACTGAGCAGGGAACCTACACAATTACCTGGACATACGATGACGGAAACGAAAATATTGTCACGCAAACGCAGAATGTAATAGTTGACGATGATACGTCACCAACAGTGGTAGTTCAAAATATTACCTTAGATTTGGGTGCTTCCGGTAATGCATCAATTGTTGCCGGTGATATTGATAATAATTCATCTGACAACTGCGGAATTGCCACAATGGAACTTTCCAAAACAGCATTTGGCTGTTCAAATGTCGGAACCAATCAGGTGACGCTGACGGTAACGGATGTCAATGGCAATTCAGCTGCCGAAACAGCCACTGTACTTGTTAACGATGTCACACCTCCAACGGTGTTAACCAAAAACATTTCGGTTGATTTGGATGAAACCGGCAATGTTTCCATTGTAGCAGCAGACGTAGATGACGGCTCAACCGATGCATGTGGAATTACCTCCTTGAGTGTGTCGCCCGATGCATTTACCTGTGCGGATGTTGGTGAAAATACAGTGACATTAACTGTAACCGATGTAAACGGAAACTCAGCTGCCGGAACAGCCATCGTAATTGTTAACGATGTCACACCTCCAACGGTGTTAACCAAAAACATTTCGGTTGATTTGGATGAAACCGGCAATGTTTCCATTGTAGCAGCAGACGTAGATGACGGCTCAACCGATGCATGTGGAATTACCTCCTTGAGTGTGTCGCCCGATGCATTTACCTGTGCGGATGTTGGTGAAAATACAGTGACATTAACTGTAACCGATGTAGACGGAAACTCAGCTGCCGGAACAGCCATCGTAATTGTTAACGATGTCACACCTCCTACGGTGCTGACCAAAAACATTTCGGTTGATTTAGATGCAACAGGAAACATATCGATAACCGCAGCAGATGTGGATGACGGCTCAACTGATGCATGTGGAATTGCCTCCTTGAGCGTGTCGCCTGATGCATTTACCTGTTCGGAAGTGGGTACAAATACAGTGACATTAACTGTAACCGATGTAAACGGAAATGTAGCTGAAGGTGCAGCTTCTGTAACTGTAAATGATGTTACGCAGCCGGTAGTACTGACCAAAAACATTTCAGTTGAGCTGGATGCAACAGGATATGCATCCATCACTGCCGCTGATGTGGATGACGGCTCAGCCGATGCATGCGGAATTGCCTCCTTGAGCGTATCACCCGATGCATTTACCTGTGCGGATGTTGGTGAAAATACAATAACATTAACTGTGATCGATGTAAACGGAAATGTAGCTGAAGGTGCAGCTTCTGTAACTGTAAATGATGTTACGCAGCCGGTAGTTTTGACCAAAAACATTTCAGTTGAGCTGGATGCAACAGGAAACGCATCCATCACTGCCGCTGATGTGGATGACGGCTCAACCGATGCCTGCGGAATTGCCTCCTTGAGCGTATCACCCGATGCATTTACCTGTGCGGATGTTGGTGAAAATACAATAACATTAACTGTGATCGATGTAAACGGAAATCTAGCTGAAGGTGCAGCTTCTGTAACTGTAAATGATGTTACGCAGCCGGTAGTTTTGACCAAAAACATTTCAGTTGAGCTGGATGCAACAGGAAACGCATCCATCACTGCCGCTGATGTGGATGACGGCTCAACCGATGCATGTGGAATTGCCTCCTTGAGCGTGTCACCTGATGCATTTACCTGTTCGGAAGTGGGTACAAATACAGTGACATTAACTGTAACCGATGTAAACGGAAATTCAGCTGCCGGAACAGCCACCATAACTGTCAACGATGTCACACCTCCAACGGTGCTGACCAAAAACATTTCGGTTGATTTGGATGAAACCGGCAATGTTTCCGTTGTAGCAGCAGACGTAGATGACGGCTCAACCGATGCATGTGGAATTGCAACCCGTTCACTCGACATTACCAGTTTCAGTTGTGCAAATGTGGGAACACCTGTAACAGTTGAACTGACTGTCATTGATGTTAACGGAAATTTTGCATCCGAAACAGCAGATGTGACGGTGGAAGACAAAATTGCACCCAATGTTGTTACCCAAAACATCACCGTTCAGCTGAATGCCACCGGTAATATAACCATAGCAGAAAATGCGGTTGACAATGGTTCTTCAGATGCCTGCGGAGGTTTGACATTTGATACCGATATCACCAGCTTTGATTGTTCTAATGTGGGAGTAAATGATGTGGTGCTGACCGTAACGGATGTAAACGGAAACAGCGCAACAGCTGCGGCAACAGTAACCGTTGAGGATGTTACTCCGCCAACTGTGCTGACCAAAAACATTTCGGTTGATTTGGATGAAACCGGCAATGTTTCCATTGTAGCAGCAGACGTAGATGACGGTTCAAACGATGCCTGCGGGATTGCCTCCATGAGCGTGTCGCCTGATGCATTTGACTGCTCAAATGTCGGGGCCAATGAGGTGACGCTGACTGTAACCGATGTGAACGGTAATTTAGCTACCGGAACCGCAACAGTCACAGTTAAACTTCGCCCCACTACTTTGGTTATCAATCCACCATTTTCCGGGCAATATTCCGACGAGGTAATTTTATCGGCATCATTAACCGACAATTATTCAGGCAATCCCATTGCTGAAAAAACTTTACAGTTTCGGCTGGGAACACAAATTGCTTCTGCAGTTACGGAGGCGGATGGAACAGCAAAAACATCCATCATCATAGATCAGAGCCCGGGAAGTAAAAATTACGTTGTAATGTTTGAGGAAATTTGTCCCTATGCTGCCGCAACAGCCAGTGAAACTTTTACAGTGAATCCGGAGCCGGCATGCTACGTATACACTGGTCCGGTTTATTCCGCAACCTCCTCGGCCACCAGCAGCAAAGTTACCCTGGTGCTCACGGCAACGATTTATGAAACGGATGATAATTTGCAGGGAGATATCAGCAAAGCCTCAGTACAATTTTATAACGAAAACGCTCCGATCGGAGGTATTCTGCATCCGGTGCCGGATCCCAATTATCCTTCAACAGGCTATGTTTCGCTCGAACATACCTTCGATATTGGCAATTCTTCTGCTGAGAATTACGAAGTTTCATTGAAGATTAATGGTTGTTATACCAATAATATAAATTGTTCCGACCCTGCAATTATCAATATTTATAAGCCGGACGGAGACTTTATAACCGGAGGTGGATTTATTACAGAACTTGAATCTTACGGAGCCTATGCCGCGAATGCAGGCATGAAAACGAATTTTGGTTTTAATGTGAAATTCAACAAAAACGGGAAAAATTTGATTGGAAAAATGACAGTCAATGTGCGAAGAATGGAACAGGATGGTATCCATATCTACAGGTTCAAAACAAACTCCACCCAGTCGCTGGGGGTAAATCCGGGAGGAATCGATGCATGTCATCTTGCAGAATTTACCAGTAAAGCCAATTTAACCGATGTGACGGATCCATTGAACCCATTGGAAATTACAGGAAACCTGCAATTGCGTACCACATTAACAGACTGCGGCGAACCGGGAAATAACGACAGGATTGGAATTACTATCTGGAACAGCGACATCTTGCTGTTTTCCAGCAACTGGAATGGAACAGAAACAGTAGAGCAGGTACTTGACGGTGGTAACCTAAGGGTACATTCCTCATCCGGTATAAATGAAAATAAATCCGGTGATGTTTTTAATGAAACGTTGCTGCCAAATCAACGAATTGATGTTCAACTTTATCCAAATCCCTCCACCGGTTTGGTGAACATTGATTTTGGTTCTTTCGAAATTTCTCAAGATGATGTGTTAATGATGAGCATAACCGGTGAAGAAGTTTTTCGACAAGCGTATTTAAAAACAAATAAAGTTTTGGTTGATTTGAAGGATCAAAAAACCGGTGTTTACATGGTAAGGCTGGAATTTGACGGAATGCATGTCTATAAAAAAATAATTCTCAAGAAGTAAGACAAAAAAAACAGGAGTTTTTATACGGAACTCCTGTTTTTTCAACGGTAACAATAAAAGGGAGTTTTATTATCCGGATGTGGAATCATTTCATATCTGATAAAACGATCCCGATTGACTAAAGCAACATTCGCCTCATTTATCCCGGGAAATATGCAACCCGCACTCTTTGCCGGAGTTTTGTTCCCACCACCAGCGACCGGCACGGAAATTTTCGCCGGGACGAATGGCGCGCGTGCAGGGTTCACAGCCGATGCTCACAAATCCGCGATCGTGAAGTGCATTGTAGGGAACGTTGTTTTCTTTGACATATGTTTTGACGTCGTCGAGACTCCACTCCAGCAACGGATTGTATTTGATGATTTGGTTGCCTTCGTCCCACTCGAATTCTTTCAAACCATTGCGGTTTTCCGATTGCGAGGCCCGCAAACCGGTCACCCAGATTTCTTTTCCTTCCAAAGCTCTCTTCAGCGGAATTACTTTGCGAATAAAGCAGCATTCCTTTCGGTTTTCCACCGATTCATAAAAACTGAATGGCCCTTTTTTCTTCAGCATTTCTTCCACTTTATCAGCAGGCGGAAAATACGCTTTTATCTCTTTTTTATATTTTTCAACGGTGCTGCGGTAAACTTTGTAGGTTTCTTCAAACATGCGCCCGGTATCGAGCGTAATGATTTCCACCGGAATGTCGTCACGACAAATAATGTCGGTCACCACCTGGTCTTCGTAGCCAAAGCTGGTAGTAAAAATGACTTTCCCGGGATGCTTTTCAGCTAAATATTTTAGTTTTTGCCCGATGGTCCTCCCCTCCAATTCCTCATTCAGGAACTCAACTGATTCTTTCCCTTCCATTGCAATCTTCATTGTCATTACTTTTTATTCCACAAATAAAACCAATCCTTTTAAATATTCGCCCTCAGGATGGTAAATATTAACCGGGTGGTCGACAGGCTGCGAAAGCTGGTGCAATATTCTGACGTTTCTGCCGGAAATGGCCGCCGCCGAAAACACGGCTTCCCGGAACCGTTCTTTCGAAACCACCTGCGAACACGAAAACGTGAACACAATTCCACCGCTCCTGATTTGTTCAAATGCGCGCGTATTGATTCGTTTGTATCCCTGCAACGCCTGATGCAGCGCGTTCCGGTGTTTGGCAAATGCCGGCGGGTCGAGGATGATTAAATCATATTTGTCTTTGATGTCTTTTAAATATTCGAAACCATCGGCGGTAAATGCCTTGTGACGCGAATCGCCCGGAAAATTCAGCTCCATGTTTTCGTCAGTCAGGTCGATGGCTTTTGCCGATGAATCTACCGAATGGACCATCCGGGCGCCACCCTGCATGGCATAAAATGAAAATCCGCCGGTGTAACAAAACATGTTCAGCACGTGGCGGTTTTGGGCGTATTTTTGAACCAGCGAACGGTTTTCGCGCTGGTCGATAAAAAAGCCGGTTTTCTGCCCTTCTTCCCAATCAACCTTGAATTTCAACCCGTTTTCCATTACCACATTTTCATGGCTTTTGCCGAATAAAAATCCATCTTCCGGTTGAATATCGGCTTTGAACGGCAGCGTTTTTGCGCTTTTGTCGTAAACTGCAGCCAACCTGCCTCCCAAAACTTCTTTCAGCGCTTTAACCAGTTCTTCGCGAATGAGATACATACCTACCGAATGCATTTGCATCACTGCCGTGCCGTTGTAAAAATCGACAATTAATCCTGGCAAACCGTCGCCTTCAGCATGAATTAAACGAAAAACATTTGTCGATTCGTCGGTTCCAAAACCGAGCGACTGCCGGTAATTCCAGGCGCGTTCAATTTTATCTTTCCAGAAATCGTAATCCGGGATTACATCAGCAAATGAGACAATCCGCACGGCTATGGAACCGATCTGGTAATGCCCGATTCCCAGAAACTCATCTTTATTGGAATAAACTTCCACCAAATCGCCTTCGGTAAGATTGCCGTACACTTTTTTTATGGCGCCTGAAAACACCCACGGATGAAACCGCTTCAGCGACTGGTCTTTTCCGGATTTTAGAACAATTTTCGTATAGTTTCCGGCCATCTTCAGTTGTTGGAAAAATTTTCATAGATTTTCAAAGGCACCCAGGCATCGGTAGCTGCATAGACTTGCTGCGCCTCGGTAAGCTCATCGGCTTCCCAGTTCGACAACTGCTGCGATTTTGAAATCCGGAACCCTAAAACAATAGCTGCCATTTTTTTCAGGCTGAAGTTTTGAATGCCCACATCTTTGGCATGATCCTGCAGTTCTATAAAGCCCTGCGGTTCGAAATTGCTGATATCGCGCAAGGCTTTTATATCATCGCGAATGGCTACGCCAGGTTTGATAATTTCGGGATTGGTTAATATATTTTTGATTTCTTCGGGTAAGCCAACTTTGTTTATCCGTAACAAAAAAGCACAATCAACTGTGGAAAGCTGCAACAGTGCCACTTTGTTTGATTTTCCTTTCTTAAAAGAAGGACGGGTTTCGGTGTCGAACCCCACTATCTTTTGTTTCGCAAGTTTTTTAGCTACCTGTTTTATTTGTTCAAAACTATCGACAACCACGATTTTACCTTCAAACCATTTTAACGGCAAATCGGTCAATTCTTCTTTTGAAATACTTTCTTTAAACATTCTCACTCTCCTCATTACTATCGGCGCCCCAGAATTTATCGAGCCACTCCGGATTACCGGTCCCGGGTTGCGCCGTATTTTCGCTGTTGCTGTCGTTAAAGTCTGTGTTGCTGTACACGAGCATGTGCACCGCGCGCATCACATTAACCAGCCGCTGTCCCCAAAAATCTTCGAAATGATAAATACAATCGGACAACGCATCGTTCATAATTGCTTCGTCGCCTAAACTGTACGCGCTTAAAAAATCCTTCAAATCCTGGTAAATATCCATCAAACTCTCCGAAATACTGGCAGTCACCATTTCTTCGCCAAACTGGATGTTCGGGTCGAAAACCTCGTAATAGCTGTCGTGTTCGTTCAACAATTGTAACCATTTCCGGTGCAGCATGCTGTAATCGAGTTCAGTAACATATTTCTCCAACTCTTCATCGAGCATTTTTTCGGTAGCGGGCAACAACGTTGCTTTTAAATACAAAAGCGGCAAAATTCGCTGGAGCATTTTCAGGTTATCTTCCACGGAAAATTTATTCACTTTTTCCATCCGGCTGCAGAATTCGTTGGCAACAGTCACAAACTCAACCACATTTTTCGAATAAACAACCTGATTTAAATTATCCCCACTCATAAATATCCTTCAAATATTAATCCGCAAAAGTATAAAAAGATTTTCAAGAAATTGTATTACATAAAAACCGGGCCACCGGTAACTATGTCCGAATAGCGTAAAGCCGGATGGTTGGCAACTCGGCAGCAAAACAGGACTAAACGCCCGTTGCACGCTGAATTTCCCCCGCATTTTTACAGGTACACCTTATAGACAAGGCTGCCTGTTGGGTAATTCATGTCATACAAAAAAAAGATAAGCTGCAAACGATTACAAAACAAAAAAGAACTCCCCACATTTACAGCCTCAGAATCATATTCTGCAATCAGTTTTACTGCCGGTATCATACCGGGACTAAAAGAAACCCCACCAAACATACCTTTTATCCGGTTCGTCCGAAATAGTTCGGGACCATAACCAACAGATGTTTCAAGCAAATACCAACTCCCGGCGAAATTTTTGGTAGCAACAAAATATGTGGTAAAGAATTTATTTGCCTGGCCGGGAGACGAGGAATAAATATCATTACCACCAACTAAAACAGCCGGAATATGTTTTTTTTCCTTCCACAGCCTGGCCCGGATGGCAAACGAACGATCCTGGTTTAAATAATCCTTGCCAGGCACCCGCAAAAAAGTACAACGATAGTTTATTTCGAGAAACGGTAAAAAGGTAATGTTGAAATAATAGTTGCCGGTGTTGTAATTGAACCGCGCGGGTGTAATCGCTTCCGGGAGATACGATGCGCCCAGCATAAACGTACCGTCGCGTTGCATCTCTGCCGTGGGAATGTTCAGTAATCCTGTTGTACCGGCTGTAGGCTGTGAAAAAACCGGACCTGCTATGATTAAAAAATATAATCCGATAACTCTTTTCATGGTTTCTCCCGGTAGTCAGTTATTAGAGCGATTTACTGCAATGATGTGAAGCGGAAACCAGCAGAAATTTTAAATTCAGAACCATTAATTGAAACTTCCTGCCTGGTTATTCCGGTATTGCTGTTTACATCCTGAAAATAATGGCCAATGTTGTACAGATATTCAGCTCTGATAATAAAATGACCAAAAAACCGCTCCAGGCCAATCAGCGGGGCATACGAATAATCCTGTCCGAATTGTTCAGTGTTTCCCGACCTGTAGGATGCGGTGTTTTTGATGACATAAAATTGCCCCTCGACCCCAAAATAGGGCTGTAACTTTTGAACGGATATTTTCGGCGGAGCATAAATTGCTCCCAAACCGAACCGGATAAAACTGATTTTTAGCTTGGTGATATCGGAATTTTCGTCGCCTGCCACTTCATCGCCCCAATATGAAATACGGGCCCTCGCCCGCCAGTCAGTGGCAATCAGATATGTAATACCCCCGCCAACGTTCATATTCCCGCCGAAATTTTCATCAATGCCAACCGAAGGCAAATAAACAGCATTCCAGTAATCCATCTTCGGCGTGTACCAGCCAGCCTCAGCATTTATACTGTACACACCGTAAACAGCGCGTTTCCTCACCCACTGTTGTGCTTTTCCGGGAAAAACAAACAGACACTGTGCAATTAAAATCAATATAATACCTGCTCTCATTTTTTTTGGTTTTGTAGTTAATTACCTGCTCCTCCCTGATGGCATTCCCCGTCTACCCATTCGCCACCCTGATGAACAACACAATCATGTTCGTCTTTATCGCCTTCAATACATTGCTGACATTCTTTACACCAAAACTGTCCTTCCGGGCAACACCTTTCAGAACTTAATTCTTTGGAAACACCAAACGCTTTTTTGGTTATAAAACTGAAGTGGTAAGTTTCATTGGGGGCAGAAACGCTCGGCGAATAAATAAGTACAAACGAAATGGTGGTTACCTTGTAAAGCGGGTAAGTTTTTAGAATGGCAGTCGTTCTCGCCGGAATCGGTATTTTAACCTCCGTACTTTCTTCTGTAATGGAGGTTGTTATTTCGCCGACAGTTGCCGAAATGGAAGCGGTGATTTCCGAAGTGACCGATCCAATTACCTGGTTACCCGCTGTAGCGCCAATTTTTGATGCAACTTCACTGGATACCGATTTATTGATTGTACATCCTTCTATTTTTTTGGTGGAAAAAGTTACATCCATGCCGATTTCACTGTCACAGGTACTTCCGGAGCTTTGCGCAATTAGTTCGCCCTTTTTGATTTCTGAGCTAACCGACGGCCTGGATACAATTGCCCAGTCCGAAAAATGAGTGAGCTCAAATTCACAGGATTGATTTTCCCTGTTGTATATGCAATCACTGTGATACAGCCATTCGCCGGTTGCCGTGTCCAGTTCATAAACAAAAGATTCAACATGAAACGGCGCAAATCCGTTATCAACCGAAACAACTACCTCTTTTTGAAACTGAAGGCCTGCCGGCTCGAAATGGAACGTATTTAATACGAGTTGATCCGAAGGATAACTCCCGTTTCTTTTCAACCTGGTAACGCTGATATGTTCCTCCTGTGCTAACGCATTTTCTGGAATAGCCAGCGTTACGCCGTCAAATTTTAAAATCCCTCCGCCCGGTCCAACCGATTGGGCATCAGCGCGTATTCCTAAATAAGCTTTGAAATAAACCGTTTCAATAACATTAAATGTATCGGCTTCAGGAAGGAATATCTGATCAACATAATCTATAAATCCCTCCTTCCTGACTTTTATGATTTTTGTTCCGCTGCGATTGGTCCTGAATTTAAAACTCCCGGTTTCATCGGTAACCAGTCGTTCACCGTCTATCCTGACAACCGCATCCGGGACAGGATTTTTTTCATAGTTTTCAACTGACCCATAAATTTCGAATGTAGTCGGGAAAAAATATTCTTCGTACTCCTCCTCAATGGGTTCCACATCCTTCTGACACCGGGAAAATAAGTACATGCCGCCCAATAACGTCAGGAGCAACATAAACATGGTTATGGTTATAAAAGGTTTTTTCATTTCCGGTAAATTTTAAGTAATTCGTTTTTTATAAATATTGGATTCATCCATTGTTCCGACCGGTTTTCGTTGGGGCGTGTTTCATAGTAGCGGCCATAGTAAAACTCGGTGGCTGCATTATATTCCCAATCAAAAAAACGGGGAGGGACAATTCGAAAAGCACGCCTCCTGAAACGTTTCACAGGAGGCAGGGGAACAGAAAAATGAAAACCGCCGTTGGCTTGGCCGCCGGACTGCATGATATAAAAGCCAACGGTTTTTTCTCCAAAATGACGCGTACAGTCGGCCCTTACGCCGTAATCATTGTTTAAATACCGGCCAACAGTCAGATCCAGTTGCAAGTCAAACTTAGGATAATAATACCCGCCCCTGGCAAACCAGGTTACAACATTTATTTTACCCGCTGTCCACTGCCCGTGATAAAAACGGGAACTTCCGGTATATCCCGCGTTCATTGCAATGCTCCACCGGTTATTCCGGAGCGGGTGAAAAATAAAAAAATCGGTTCCGTAACGGCTGGCATTGAAATTTCCGACGGTTACCCGGCCGAACCACTGGTGCGGCAACCGAATTTGCTGCGACAACGTAACAAATCCCGGACGGATAAAATCACCGTCAAACCCCAAATCATTTATTACCGGAAAAATTACCTGTCCTGTGAAACATAACCCCTTCTGCAGCGTAATTTCAACGGCTGGTGCAATATTTAACTGAATTTCATAAATTTTTTTCACCAGTACGTTTTGCAGGGCAAACTGCGGATAAACAACAAGATCGGCTTTGCTAAACGAAGAATTTTCGGGTACTGTGTTTTTTAATTTGTTCCATGAACCGTCCAGTTCATAATTAACTTCCAAATCATCGGAAATTTCATGCAACTGAACCGTTCCCAACAGGTATTCCTTCCATAAACCAGGCGAAACATGAACCACCAGTTTGGGAATGCCTTTCCCGAGAACAACCAGGCTTAACCGTGTGTGCGGTTCCGAATATTTTGCCACGGTATCGAGTACAGCCTTTATTCCCGTCAGGTACCACCTGAAAATATTATCTTCCGCGCTAATATATAGCTCATGGTCGTCTCGTAAAACACGAAGATTCTCAAAGCCTGCCAGGAGCAACCGTTCTTTTATTTTATCCTGACCTTTAAGCTTCTTTTCGGAAGTAACAACAAACAGAAGTACAATACAAATTGCGGTTTTTAGCTTCGTCATCTTTATCTCAATACCATGTCTTCGAAATAAAGTATATCCTCATTTTTACGAATACCAGTCAAAAAACTAAAATTTACTGGCGTTTTTTGCGAACATCCGGGTTCACAAACAGGCTTTTGTTCAATTTATCACCGGCCCTGGAAAAAAAACAGATGATTCTATCGGTAAATGAAATGGAACTTTAATGGTTTAATATTCTAATTTTTAGTCGAATAAACAATTTACGAAAAATTTTATTTCCAATCTTCATTTTCAAAATATTTCAAACCAGATGGCTGTCTTTAACCAAAGTGCTGCATTGAATTGTTGAGCTGAAAAGGCAGGATTTTTTAGTCCGGGGAAAGTGAGGATAGAACGCGCCGCGCGGTAACCGATTCAGTGACACCCAGCTTTCAGGAGTGAAACGAACTGAAAGGTGCAGGTGGAACTAATCCCGGGTAGCGCAGCGTATCGGGACAACCAATTGACAGACAACCGACAACTGGTTAACCGACAACCGAATCCCCTACCCCGTCCACTCCAGTTTGTTATCCACCCGGTGAACGATTTTGTTGTTATCGAGCAGCCATTTTATTACGTCCATCATTTTTTCCTGATCGCCTTTGAATTTCAGCAACAGGTTTTCGTAAGCGCACGGTTTTTCGAGCAATTTTTGCACTTGCCGGCTCAACTGTTCAAATTCAAATGAGGAAATTTGAAGCTTCTGTTTCGATTTACAAACATCGCAGGTCCCGCAATCCGGAGCATCGGTTTCGCCGAAATACTCAAGTAACAGCCGGCTCCGGCAGGTTACCGTATCGGTTGCATAATGAATTACCGCTTCAATCCGACCGGTAAAATCCTTTTTTCGCCAGTCGTAATTTTCTTTTGAAATTTTTAAACGGTCGATATGTATGCGCTCCTTGCTAAAAAAAATATAAGGGGTGTTGCTTCTTGGAACGTAGTCGATGATGTGCGCCTTACGGAGGTGTTTCAAAAAATTATACACCTCGTCCTGACTGATTCCGGCTCGTTTCGCCAGCAATTCTTCATCGATTGCAACATAGCCGCCAAACAACCCGGTATAAGAGCGAAGAACTAATTTGATAAAAACATCCAGGGCGGCATTCGCTACCTGAAATTTGTACAAATCGTCGCGCGATACGGTAAAGAATATCCGGGAAGGAGAATCCACTTCCTCGGTAAACTCGAGGTAACCTTCGCGTTGTAAAATTTTCAGGCTGTTAAATACCATCGCCTGCTGAAATTTAAACGCTTGTGCAAAACTTTGAAGATTGAATTCAAAAACCTGACCTTTACCAAAACCTTCGGCTATCTGCAGGTAATTGCACAAAGCGTTATAAATTCTTTTGATGTTCGGAACTTCGGGAAATGCCACCGAAATATGTTTCTTCAGTTTGGTTTTGTCGGCATTGTTGAACAGCAAAACGGCAGCCGCTTTTTTCCCGTCGCGCCCTGCCCTGCCTGCTTCCTGGAAGTATGCTTCCAGGGAATCAGGCGGATCGATGTGGATGACAAAACGCACATCCGGCTTATCGATACCCATGCCAAAAGCATTGGTGGCAACTATCACCCTCACTTTCCCCGACAACCAGCGATCCTGCTTTTCACTTCGCACAATATTACTGAGACCGGCATGGTAAAAATCTGCTGAAATACTGTTTTTACGCAGCAATTCGCTGGTTTCGCGGGTTCCCTTCCGGCTGCGTGTGTAAATAATTCCGGAACCATTTGCCTGCTTCAATGTATTTAACAGGTAAGCAGTTTTGTTTTCAAGGTTCCGCACCAGATAATTCAGGTTTTCCCGCTGAAAAGAGATACTCAGCACATTTTTTTCCCTGAACCGCAGTTTTTCCTGAATATCTTCCACCACCTTTGGTGTAGCGGTTGCTGTAAGCGCCAGAAATTTAACATCGGGCAAAATATCGCGCAAAATGGCGATGTTCAAATAACTTGGCCTGAAATCATATCCCCACTGCGAAATGCAGTGAGCTTCGTCGACGGCGACAAGGTTCACATCCATTTTTTCAAGTTTTTCCCTGAAGAATTCCGATGCGAGCCGCTCGGGCGATACGTACAGAAATTTATATTCTCCCCACACAGCATTGTCGAGGGCAATCATTATTTCGCGGGAGGACATACCGCTGTGGATTTTCAAAGCTTTTATCCCTTTTTTGAGCAGGTTTTCCACCTGGTCTTTCATCAGGGCAATTAACGGGGTAATTACCAGGCATATTCCGTTTTCCGACAGCGAGTATACCTGAAACGTTACTGATTTGCCGCCGCCGGTAGGCATCAATCCGAGGGTATCTTTTCCTTCAGCAACCGATTCGATAATTTCCAGTTGCAATTCACGGAATTCAGGATGTCCCCAATAGCGCGCCAATATTTGCCTGTAATCCTTCATTGGTACAAATTAAGAAATGATTTTGGGGTTTAACAATTTTTATAATTCAAATCATCCGGACATCCCAAATTAATGGATGGCATTACCTAATTTTTTGTAGTTTTGCGCTTTAATTCGAATAAATAAAAATATAAAAACAGAAGCCCATGTCGTTTCTTTCTGAAAAAGTGGAATTTGAAGGTTTAACATTCGATGATGTGTTGCTATTGCCTTCCTATTCAGAAATTTTACCACGCGATGTCGATTTAACTTCCAGGTTCACCCGCTCGATAACCATTAATACGCCAATTGTTACAGCTGCGATGGACACGGTTACCGAACATAAAATGGCGATTGCCATTGCGCGGGAAGGCGGAATTGGTGTCATTCATAAAAACATGGATATTGAAGACCAGGCGCACCAGGTAACAACAGTGAAACGGGCGGAAAACGGAATGATTTACGATCCGATTACCATTACTCAGGAAAAAAAGGTTGCCGATGCACTCGACATCATGGCGCAGTATAAAATTGGAGGGATTCCGGTAGTTGATGAAAACGGCCATTTGACCGGAATTGTTACCAACAGGGATTTGAGGTTCGAGAAAAATATGAACCGCCCCATCGAGGAAGTGATGACCAAAGAAAACCTGGTATCAACAACAGAATCGACAAACCTTGAAAAAGCTGCGGAAATCCTGCAGCATTACAAAATTGAAAAATTGCCGGTGGTCGATAAAAACAACAAATTAATCGGGCTGGTCACATACAAAGACATCACAAAAGCAAAAGACAAGCCATTTGCCTGCAAAGACGAAAAAGGGCGTTTGCGCGTGGCTGCCGGAATTGGAATAGCTTACGATACCATGGATCGCGTGGATGAATTGGTAAAAGCACAGGTCGATGCGCTGGTTATTGATACGGCACACGGGCATTCGAAAGGCGTTTTGGAATTGCTGAAAAAAATAAAAGCAAAATATCCTGAAAAGGAAATTGTTGCAGGAAATATTGGAACTGCCGAAGCAGCACTGGATTTGATAAAAGCCGGCGCCGACGCAGTGAAAGTAGGAATTGGACCGGGTTCCATCTGCACCACAAGAGTGATCGCAGGTGTTGGCATCCCGCAACTTTCGGCCATTTACAGTGTGGCCAAGGCGATAAAAGACGCTGACGTTCCGTTAATTGCCGACGGTGGAATCCGTTATTCAGGCGACATCGTGAAAGCAATTGCCGCCGGGGCACATTCGATAATGGCGGGCGGTTTGTTTGCCGGAGTCGAAGAATCGCCCGGGGAAACTATTTTGTATCAGGGCCGCAAATTTAAATCATACCGCGGAATGGGTTCCATCGAAGCCATGCAAAAAGGTTCAAAAGACCGGTATTTCCAGGACATGGAAGAAGACATTAAAAAGCTCGTACCCGAAGGGATTGCAGCACGTGTTCCGTATAAAGGAACATTGTATGAAGTCCTGTACCAGCTTACCGGCGGTTTACGGGCCGGTATGGGTTATTGCGGGGCTGCAAATATTGCAGCACTGCACCTGGCACGTTTCACAAAAATAACGGCAGCCGGCGTTCAGGAAAGTCATCCGCACGATGTAACCATCACCAGGGAAGCTCCAAACTACAGCAGTCGTTAGCATTTTTTATCCCGAAAATTACAAATTGAAGGGAAACAGGGGAAAATGATGAAACAAAAACTCGTACTATTCATTCTGCTCGTATTTTCAGCATTTTATGTTTCAGCGCAAAAAGATGAAATTCTGCTGAAAATCGGCAATAAAGAAATTGGCAAAGAAGAATACGAACGCATTTATATCAAAAATAACAACAACCTGTTCAACGAATCGGATCGGAAAACCGCTAAGGAATACCTCGATTTGTTTATTAACTACAAATTAAAAGTTATTGAGGCCGAAAATCTGCAGATGGATACCAGCAGGGAATTTCGGGAAGAACTGGAAGGATACCGGGCTGAGTTGGCTGCGCCCTATTTAACTGATGTTAAATTTAACCAGGAGCTGGTGAAAACCCTGTACGACCGGATGAACAGGGAAATAGATGCCAGCCACATCCTGCTGCGGCTAAACCAGGATGCCACTGCAGGCGAAGTGCAGGAGGTACTGGAAAGGATAACAAATATCCGGGATGAAATTTTAGCGGGAAAAGATTTTGGAGAAGCTGCGGTCGAATATTCCGAAGATCCTTCGGCAACGAAGAATCGGGGAAACCTGGGTTATTTCACCGCATTTCAAATGGTTGCACCTTTTGAAGATGCAGCTTTCAACCTGTCGGTTGGCGAAGTGTCGGAACCGGTGCGGACTTCTTTCGGATACCACCTGATAAAACTTAACAACGTAAGACAAAATAAAGGCGAAGTAAAGGTCGCACATATCATGAAGATGTTCCCTCGCGGAGTGAAATACGACAAATCAAAAATTAAAGCTGAAATTGATTCGGTTTACCAGGCGTTACTCAACGGAGCAGATTTCGCCAAAATGGCTGAAAAGTATTCCGATGATAAACGCTCTGCCTCACAGGGAGGCGAGCTTCCCTGGTTTTCGGAGGGTCGTATGGTTCCGGAATTCGCAGAACCGGCTTTCACAATTTTAAAAACCGGGGAATTCACCAAACCGGTTGAAACAGCATTCGGATATCACATTATTAAATTGCTTGATCACCGCGATGTGCCATCGTTTGAAAATGCAAAAGCAGATATCGAAAAACGAATAAAGCAAGATCCGGAAAGAAGCATTACCAGTAAAAAAGCTTTTATCGATGAACTGAAGACCGAATACAACTTCAGCGAAAACAAAGAAAATATTGCCCAATTGAAAGGCATTAAAATTGGCGAAAACGTTGAAGACAAAAACAACGTACTTTTCACAATTGACAACAAAAATTTCAGGGCAGCAGATCTAACCGGTTTTGTTACGAACCGGAATATTACAGCCGGAAGTTACCTGTTGTATTACGACCGGTGGGTTGAAGCCGAAATCACTGATTTGGAAGATTCAAAACTGGAAGGCAAATATCCCGATTTCAGGTTCCTGCTGCAGGAATACCACGACGGAATTCTTCTGTTTAACATTATGGAAGAAAAAATCTGGAACTTTGCCGGTCAGGATAGTTCAGGGCTGGAAAGCTTTTATTCCAAAAACAGGAAGAACTATATGTGGGGCGATCGTTTTAAAGGCAGTATTATTACCTGTGAAAATGCTGATGTTCGTGCCGAAGCAGAAAAATATTTTTCGGTGGAAATGCAAAACAGCGAAATTACAGATTTGCTTAACCAGGATGGCAACCAGATTCAGATTACAGAAGGCGCCTGGGAAAAAGGAACAAATCCGGTGGTTGATTTTTATGTGTGGAATGGCAGCGAACCCGATAATTTCGACAGCGGACTTACTTTTGTTCGCGGCGATTTGATACCGCCGGAACCAAAGACACTGGAAGATGCGCGCGGCCTTTACATCGCCGATTATCAGAATTACCTCGAAAAAGAATGGCTGAAACAGTTGCATAAAAAGTATAAAATCAAGGTAAAAAAACGAGTGCTGAAATCGATTCCCGATGCTTGAAAACGGAATTAAATATATCGCTGTTTTTCTGTTTGTTTTTGCGGTAGCATGCAATCAAATGAAATCAGCCCGCCAGGATGTAATCGCGCAGGTTGGCGAAAAACAACTATTCGCCAGCGAGGTAAACGAAGTGGTCCCGCATCAAATATCGAGGGAAGACAGCCTTATCCTGGCCAACGATTACGTAACGAAATGGGTGAAAAGGCAGTTGATGCTGCAAAAAGCCGAGGAAAATCTTTCGTTGTACCAGAAAGATTTAACAAAAGAACTGGAAGAATACCGGAATTCACTAATTATTTACCGGTATAAAAATGAATTGATGAAACAGCGGATGGACACCACTGTTTCGGAAGATCAGGTGCAGGAATATTACGAAGCAAATACTGAAAATTTTAAGCTGAATAAAAACATCGTGAAGGCGATCTTCATTAAAATTCCCAACGAATTTGCCAATCCGGCGCAGCTAAAGGAAATGTGCAGCGATATTTCGGAAGAAGGGATAAACGAATTGCGGGCATATTGCCTGCAGTATGCAAAAGGATTCGATATTTTCACCGATTCGTGGGTCGATTTCGAACTGGTGATAAAAAATATTCCGGAGGACATTGAAAACCCGGAACGTTTTTTGACACAGAACAACAAAATTGAATTAACCGATTCAGGATATTATTACCTGGTTACCATACTCGATTACAAACTAAAAAACGAACTTGCCCCGGTGGAGTTTGTTAAAGGAAATATTGTAAACCTTCTTTTAAACCAGCGAAAAATAGAATTTCTGAAAAACCTGGAAAATAACGTTTATACAGAAGGAGTTAGAACAGATAAATTTAAAATCATAAAAAGAGATGCAAATGAAATCAATTAAAATATGGAAAATTACTTTGTTGCTGCTGGCTGTTTTGGGAGTTCAGGTGGTAAAAGCGCAGGATAAAGTGGTGGATCAGATTGTTGCCGTGGTTGGCAGCAACGTCATATTGAAATCAGACATTGAACGGATGTACATCGACCAGCAGGCGCAGGGATTGACTTCCGAAGGAGACATGAAATGTGAAATACTGGAGAATTTCCTGGTCGACAAGTTGCTGGTTGCCGAAGCCGAGCTCGACACGCTGATTGAAGTTACTCCGAGCCAGGTAAACTCGCAGATGGATGCACAGTTGCAAATGTATGTATCGCATTTCGGTTCTGAAAAAGCGGTTGAAGATTTCTTCGGAAAACCCATTTCGGAAATTAAATCGGAAATGCAGGAAGCTATTCGTAACCAGTTGCTGAGTTCGCAGATGCGCAATAAAATTGTTCAGGATGTAACAGTTACGCCCTCAGAAGTACGTTTTTATTTCAGAAATCTTCCCGAAGATGAAATCCCGGTTATTCCGGCTCAGTACGAATACGCACAAATTACCATAAAACCGGAAGTGTCACTGGAAGAAGAAAACCGTGTAAAAGCACAACTCCGTGAACTGAAAAGCAGGATTGAAAACGGCTCCAGCTTCGCAGCCATGGCAGTAATGTATTCCGAAGGCCCATCAGCAAAGGAAGGCGGCGAACTCGGATATTTGGGCCGTGCAGAACTTGATCCGGCCTACGCAGCCGTGGCTTTTAATTTGAAAGGCGATAAAATTTCAAACGTTGTGAAAAGCGAATTCGGTTATCACATCATTCAGCTCATCGATAAAAAAGGTGAAAAGGTGAAAACCCGTCACATTCTGATGCGCCCCAAAGTTTCAGTGGAAGCCAAAGAAGAGGCATACAACCGCCTCGACAGCCTTGCGCAGATAATCCGGAAAGGCAGGATATCATTTGAAGAAGCAGCTATCATGTACTCTTCGGATAAAAATACGCGTAACAACGGAGGACTGGCAATTAATCCGGCTACAATGTCGTCGAAATTTTCGGTGGAGGAACTGGACCCGGACGTAAGTAAGATAATTTCAGGTTTGAAAATCAGTGAAATATCCGATCCGTTTGAAACGGTAGACATGGAAAGCAGGCAAACTATTTACAAGGTTATAAAACTGATTGACAAAACCGAAGGCCATCGCGCAAATGTTCAGAACGACTATCAGCAGCTGGCTGAATTGTACCTGGCTAAAAAGAAAGAAGATGTTTTGAAGGAATGGATTAGTTCAAAGCAATCAGGCACTTACATCAGAATTGACGATACGTATGCCAACTGCAACTTTAATTTTAACAACTGGATCAAATAGCAGTTTTAACAACTGATATTTAAAATACCGAAAAGCGAAAAGCAATGAATTTTAAAAACGATGTGGAAGCCCTCGATGCCCTGCGCAACAAGTTCGGAGTTTTAATGAACGAAATAACCAAAGTGATATACGGGCAAAACGAAGTTGTTACACAGGTGCTGATTTCATTGTTCAGCCGCGGTCATGTATTATTGATCGGCGTGCCGGGGCTGGCAAAAACATTGATGGTAACTTCCATTGCTAAAATACTGGGTTTGAAATACAACCGGATTCAGTTCACTCCCGATTTAATGCCTTCTGATATTATAGGAACTGAAATCCTCGATAAAGAGCGGCAGTTTAAATTTATACAGGGACCGCTTTTTGCCAATATCATCCTGGCCGACGAAATTAACCGCACGCCGCCAAAAACCCAGTCGGCGTTGCTCGAGGCCATGCAGGAAAGGGCTGTAACTGCTGCCGGACAACGGTTTGAACTGGAACGTCCGTTTTTTGTGCTGGCCACCCAAAACCCTATTGAACAGGAAGGGACATACCCGTTGCCGGAAGCTCAACTCGACCGGTTTATGTTTTCCGTGTGGCTCGATTATCCGAAATACGACGATGAAATTACGATTGTGAAAAATACCACATCAACATTTCAAGTCGACCTTGAACCGGTGATTTCCGGAAACGAAATTGTGTATTACCAGGACCTGATCCGGAAAATACCGATCAACGATAACGTGCTGAATTATGCCGTAAAACTGGCTGCAAAAACCCGCCCCGGAAACGGAATGGCGGCAGATATTTCGAACCAGTACCTGAAATGGGGCGCCGGGCCCCGGGCTTCGCAGTATCTGGTGCTGGGTGCAAAAACCCATGCTGCCCTGCATGGGAAATATTCTCCCGATATTGAAGACATAAAAGCAGTGGCTCCCTCTATTTTAATGCACCGAATCATTAAAAACTATAAAGCCGAAGCTGAAAATATATCGGTTACTGATATCATCGATAAGTTGCTTTAATGGTTTTAAAACCTCAAAATACTATTTTTCAGATTTTACCGTGGAAAGAATCAGGAATCTTTTTTTTACTGCTCGTGTTGGTTACCAGTGTATTTGCGCAGGAAAAAAAAGAGTTGATATTTTACATGCCGATTATTTGGAAGCCGACGAAAAAATCGCAGAAAATGCCCAGCGGCTGATTGGAAATGTACAAATCAGGCACGAAGATATTCTGATGTGGGCCGACAGTGCCTACACATACACCGGCACAAACAAAGTTGATGCATTCGGAAACGTTCATATTAACCAGGCCGATACGCTGGATTTGTATGCACAAAAAGTGTATTACAACGGCGATAAAAGTTTTGCGCAGGCGCTTGGCAACGTCCGGTTGATAAACAAAACCACCACCCTGTATTCCGATAAAGTGGATTATGATTTGGCTGCCAATATTGGTTATTACAATGATTTCGGTAAAATTGTGGACAGCACCAATATTCTCACCAGCATCATCGGCAAATATTACATCGATGATGATATGGTGCATTTTTACCAGGATGTGGTGGCATATAACGATGACTACACGCTTAACAGCGACACACTTTTGTACAACACCGTTACCGGCAGAATTTTTATTGAAGGGCCCACCACCATCAAAGATTCGTCAAATACCCTGTACGCCGAAGATGGCTGGTACGACACGAAAACCGGTGAAGCCGAGTTGCTGAAACATCCGGCGGTATCCAATGAAAAACAGGAACTGACAGCTAACTACATCAAATATAACGAAGAAGAAGGCGACGGTTTTGCAAACGGCAACGTGCGAATTCATGATTTTGAAAACAGCATGATTGTCGCCGGATTAAATGCCTGGTACAACAAAAATCAGGAAACGGCAACGGTGACCGATTCTGCACTTTTTATGATGTATTCCGAAGAAGATACACTGTTTCTTCATGCCGATACACTCCGCACCGTTCCCGATGAAATTGAAGGTGAAAAGCTTGTCTCCGCATTTTACAACGTTCGTTTTTTTCGTTCTGATATTCAGGGGATCAGCGATTCGCTGGCCTACCACACGAAAGATTCAATTGTGCAATTGTACTACAATCCGGTTTTATGGTCGGAAATTCACCAGCTGAGTGCCGATGAAATTAACATGAAACAGAACACAAATGCACCCGATGAAATTCACCTCAGCAATAACAGTTTTATTATTTCCAAACAGGATTCAGGTCGGTTCGACCAGATTAAGGGGAGAAATATGGTGGGTTATGTGGTGAATAATGAATTGAGCAAAATCGATGTCGACGGAAACGGACAAACACTGTATTATGCCCGCGAAGAAGAAAAAATCATCGGATTAAACCGGGCGGAGAGCAGCAAAATTTCCATCCGGTTCAAAGATGGCCAGATTTTCAAAATTGCCTTTGTAAAAGCTCCGATCGGCAACCTCAAACCTCTGTTCGACCTCTCAGAAGAGGATAAAAAACTGAGCGGTTTCGACTGGAAAATAAGCCAGCGGCCGCTTTCCAAAAACGATGTTTTTGAAGTTGATAAACCTTTAAAACAGAAGGACGGCGAAATACCTGAAATTCCGGAACGCAAGCCTGAGGCATTAAAAGACTAAATCCGAATTGTCAGCTCCTGCAATTTCCTCGTTCAGCCCAAAAAAAAAATCATTTCAATACCGGCCAATCGTATTCAATTTCTTAAATTTGAATATAAACAGGAAAATTTTCGCTGATATTCAGCGGATTATTTTCATCAAAATCACCATTATGAGCACAAATCTTTCGGATATCAGAGAGCAGTTAAAGGAATCGCAAAAAAGTCTTCTGAAACTTCAAAATGTAGTTGCCACAGGAATTGGATATAAAAAAGTAGCCGGGAAAACTACTTCCGATTTATCGATAATTTGTTCGGTGGAAATAAAGAAGCCAAAGGATAAACTGGATGCTTTGCAGGAAGTACCAAAAACCATTGACGGTATCCCCACGGATGTGCAGCCTGTTGGTATTTTGCGCGCATTTCAGGCGCCCACTGACCGTTATCGTCCGGCCTATGGGGGAGTGAGTGTCGGTCATTATCATATTACAGCCGGAACACTGGGATGTCTGGTCACAAAAAACAACGAAACTTATATTTTGTCGAACAACCACGTACTTGCCAACAGCAATGAAGCTTCCATCGGCGATGCTGTTTTGCAGCCGGGTCCTTATGACGGCGGGCAAAATCCTGCCGATCTGATTGCAGAATTAAGCGAATTCATTCCGATTGTTTTTACCGGTGAAGCAGGCGGATCGGATTCAACCTGCAGAATTGCGGGCAGTGTGGCTGGTTTTTTCAACGCGCTGGCGAAAATTGGAGGCAGCAGCACAAGACTCCGCCCGTACCGGATTCAGCAACAACCGGAAAACAAGGTAGATTGCGCCATTGCGAAAGTTTTAAATGTGAATGATGTGATAAATGAAATTTCAGGCTACGGAAAAATTTCCGGCGTTCAAAGCGGTGAATTGGAAATGGCTGTCAAAAAAAGCGGACGGACAACTGCTCTTACTTCCGGAATTATCCAGCAAATTGATGTTACCGCCCAAGTAAGTTACGGCGCCAATAAAATTGCCGTTTTCACCGATCAGCTTTTGGCGGGAGCAATGAGCCAGGGTGGCGACAGCGGTTCGGCAGTACTTAGCGACAACAACAAAATTGTAGGTTTATTATTTGCCGGCAGCACTACCACCACCATCATCAACCGCATTGAAAATGTGTTTTCTGCATTGGGAGTTTCTTTACTTGATTAACGGATGTTGAAAAAATATGGCAGGTGAAATCGATAAAGTGCATAAAATAAAAGTCGAATTCGAAAAAAAATGGCTCGGCAAAAAAGGAATCGTTGCTGTTGGAATTGGTAATATTGGAAACAAACCAGGAATTATTGTTTCTGTGGAAAAAATCTCAGATGCCGGAAAACTGCGAATTCCTGATCACGTGAAAGATGTTCCGGTAAAAGTACAAATAGTGGGGGGTCTTAAAGCGCTTTAAGATTTCGCAACAATTCAGACAAAATTATCTTATTTTTAAGATTTGGCGAATAAATGGCTCCGAATGTTTCCGTTTTAAAAAAATATTTTCATATTTGCAGCAATCCGTAAGTAAAACGGAAATTTAACAGGATGAAATTAAACATCAACATATCTCTTCTCAGCCTCATTCTTGGCATTATTCTTCTAATCAGGAAGAAGTGAGAATGGTATGTTGTAAAAGATATTTGGAAAAAGAAAGGCCATTCTCAGATAAAGAGGGTGGCTTTTTTTATTGAAGGAGCGGGAAACAACGAAATGAGACAAAAAATTTAAAAATAATAATCATCGAAAAACGATTAAAATCATGAGTGACAGACTTTACATTTTCGACACAACCTTGCGCGACGGAGAACAAGTTCCGGGTTGTCAGTTGAATACGGTTGAAAAGATTGAAGTCGCCAAAGCATTGCAGGAGTTGGGCGTCGATATTATCGAAGCAGGTTTCCCAATTTCCAGCCCGGGCGATTTCGAGTCGGTAGTTGAAATCTCGAAAGCGGTAACATGGCCAACGATTTGCGCCCTGACCCGCGCAGTGAAAAAAGACATCGACGTTGCCGCCGAATCACTAAAATACGCTAAAAAAGGACGTATCCACACCGGAATCGGGACATCATATTTTCACATTCACCGTAAGCTAAATTCCAATCCGGAAGAAATAATCGAAAGGGCTGTAGAGGCAGTTAAATACGCAAAAAAATATGTTGAAGACGTAGAATTTTACGCCGAAGATGCCGGCCGCACCGAAAATGAATATCTGGCGCGGGTTATCGAGGCAGTTATCGAAGCTGGTGCAACGGTAGTAAATATCCCCGATACAACCGGGTATTGTTTGCCAACCGAATTCGGCGAGAAAATCAAATATCTTGTGGAAAATGTAAAGGGTATTCACAAAGCCGTAATTTCCACGCATTGCCACAACGATTTGGGAATGGCTACTGCCAATACCGTTTCAGGAATTATGAACGGGGCGCGGCAGGCGGAAGTGACGGTGAATGGAATCGGCGAACGGGCCGGAAATACTTCACTGGAAGAAGTAGTTATGACTTTGAAAAGCCGTTATCAGGTACTGGGAATTGAAACCGGCGTCAACACAAAAAATATTTATCGCACAAGCAGGTTGGTTTCAACACTGATGAATATGCCGGTGCAGCCGAATAAAGCGGTTGTCGGCAGGAATGCATTTGCACATTCTTCCGGAATTCACCAGGATGGTGTTTTGAAACACCGTGAGAATTATGAAATCATGGATCCGGCAGATGTGGGGATCAACGAATCGTCGATTTTGCTGACGGCACGAAGCGGACGGGCTGCATTGAAACACCGTCTGGAGTTGCTGGGTTTTGAACTCGGCAAAGAAAAGCTGGACGAAATTTACGATGAATTCCTGAAGCTGGCCGACAAGAAAAAAGACATTCGTGATGATGATATTGCATTGCTGGTTGGCGATGCAACCCGTCAGGAACGAAGGATAAAACTCGACTTCCTGCAGGTGGTCACCGGAAAAAAACTGGTACCGATGGCAACGGTTCGCCTGGATATTGCCGGCGAAAAATTCGATGCGACCTCATCGGGCAATGGCCCGGTGGACGCAGCTATCAAAGCCGTGAAACAAATCATTCACCGTCAGGTTTCCATCGAAGAATTTTTGGTGCAGGCAATCACCCGCGGGAGCGACGATATTGGAAAAGTGCACATGCAGGTGGAATACGAAGAATCCATATTCCATGGATTTGGCGCTCATACCGATATAATTACGGCATCGGTGGAAGCATTTTTAGATGCCATTAATAAAATTCCTGTGAAAACAGAAGTATAGTTATCATAAAAAAGATTTTAAAGAAAGTGTAGCATAAAATATGGAAGCAAAAACATTATTCGACAAAATTTGGGACGCACATGTGGTGCGAACAGTGGAAAGTGGCCCGGATGTATTGTATATCGACCGTCATTTGATCCACGAAGTAACCAGTCCGGTCGCATTTCTTGGCTTAAAAAACCGCGGCCTGAAAGTTTTTCGTCCGGAAAAAACCACAGCAACTCCCGATCATAATGTTCCCACCCAGCAGCAACATCTTTCCATCGTCGATGAGCTTTCGCGCCACCAGGTGGAAATGTTGAAAAGCAATTGTGCAGAACATGGAATTACCTACCACGATTTGCAGTCGGAAGGCCATGGCATTGTGCATATTATCGGCCCGGAAATGGGTTTAACACAACCTGGAATGACGATTGTTTGCGGCGACAGCCATACTTCCACACACGGAGCTTTCGGCGCCATCGCTTTTGGAATCGGTACCAGCGAAGTGGAAATGGTTTTGGCAAGCCAGTGCATTATGCAGCCCAAACCAAAGAAAATGCGAATTACCGTGAACGGCGATTTGGGAAAAGGAGTAACGGCAAAAGACATTGCATTGTACATTATTTCGCAGATTTCTACCAGCGGCGGAACCGGCCATTTTATTGAATATGCCGGTTCGGCCATCACCAGCCTGAGCATGGAGGGCCGGATGACGCTTTGTAACCTGAGTATTGAAAGCGGCGCCCGTGGCGGAATGATTGCACCAGACGAAACTACGTTTGAGTATGTAAAAGGTCGTGAATTCGCTCCAAAAGGGAAAGAGTGGGACAATGCACTGGCGCAATGGAAGGAACTGAAATCGGAGGAAGGTGCAGTTTTCGATACGGAATATACCTTTGATGCTGCCGATATCGAGCCGATGATTACTTACGGTACAAATCCGGGGATGGGATTGGGCATTTCGAAATCAATTCCGAAAGCCAGCGGCAACGGAAGCGATAAAAAGACCATCGAGAAATCACTGGCATATATGGGATATAATGAAGGTGACCCGATGATTGGCAAACCTGTCGATTATGTTTTTCTGGGAAGTTGCACCAATGGTCGTATTGAAGATTTCAGGGCTTTTGCTCAGTTTGTGAAAGGAAAGAAAAAAGCGTCCAACGTGCATGCATGGCTGGTTCCGGGTTCAAAACGGGTTGAAAACCAGATTCGTGAAGAAGGTCTCATTAGTATTTTGGAAGAGGCTGGGTTTGAGCTCCGTCAGCCGGGTTGTTCGGCATGCCTGGCCATGAACGAAGACAAAATCCCGGAAGGGAAATATGCAGTTTCCACCACCAACCGGAATTTTGAAGGCCGCCAGGGACCGGGAGCAAGAACAATGCTGGCAAGTCCGCTTACGGCAGCCGCTGCGGCAGTTACCGGTGTGGTCACCGACCCGAGGGAAATGATGTAAAAGCCCCCGAATCAGCGAAGGGGGAAACAAAAAACATTGTGAAAAACGAAATTAAATTTGAAACTACTCTCACCATTTCCCTTGGGGAGGATGGAGGGGCTAATTATAATTAATATGGCATACGATAAATTCAGCAAAATAAAATCTACGGCAGTACCCGTGCCGATTGAAAATGTGGATACCGACCAGATTATTCCGGCCCGGTTTCTGAAAGCGGTTGAACGAAAAGGTTTTGGCGACAACCTTTTTCGCGACTGGCGTTACAACAAAGATGGAAGTCCAAAAGAAGGATTCCCGTTGAACGATCCAAAATATTCAGGAAAAATACTGGTGGGAGGAAAAAACTTCGGAAGCGGTTCCAGCCGTGAACATGCTGCCTGGGCCATTTACGACTACGGATTCCGGGTAGTGGTTTCCAGCTTTTTTGCAGATATTTTCAAAGACAATTCATTAAACAACGGACTTCTGCCCGTTGTTGTAACACCGGAATTTCTTCAGAAAATTTTTGATGAAATCGATAAAAATCCGGATACGCTTTTCGAAGTTGATTTGGAAAAACAAACATTTACCATTACCTCAACAGGTGAAACGGCAGAGTTCGAAATCAATCAGTATAAAAAACATTGTTTGCAAAACGGGCTCGACGATATTGATTACCTCGTGGAAATGCGCGGGGAAATAGCAGCGTTTGAATCAGGAAGATAATTATTTCCTGTTTTTAAACCGGGACGGATAAAGTAAAAAAAGAAAAGAATGACAGGCAGAACAGTTGAAATGTCGGGCAAACGCCTGACAATAATGGATACCACCCTTCGCGACGGCGAACAAACTTCCGGAGTTTCGTTCAGTGAAGGGGAAAAACTCAGTGTGGTGAAAGTATTGCTCGATGATGTAAAAGTCGATCGTATTGAAATTGCTTCGGCACGGGTTTCGGAAGGCGAATTTAAAGGCGCAAAGAGAGTTTTACATTGGGCAGCACAAAAAGGCCATCTCGAAAAAATTGAAATCCTCGGGTTCGTCGATGGCGCAATATCGCTGCAATGGATTGCCGATGCTGGCGGGAAAGTTATAAACCTGCTCTGCAAAGGTTCCTACAAACACGTAACCGAACAACTCCGGAAAACTCCGGAACAGCATTTGGCCGACATAAAAAAGGTGCTCGATAATGCTGATAAAATGGGCATTAAAGTGAACATTTACCTCGAAGACTGGTCAAATGGAATGCGAAGTTCAAAAGATTACGTTCATTTTATGGTTTCGAACCTGAAAAATGAAAAAATCGAACGAATCATGCTACCCGATACGCTTGGAATTCTCGACCCGGACGAAACGTATGAATTTTGCCGCGAAATGATTGAAAGCTATCCCGATGTGGATTTCGATTTTCACGCCCATAACGATTACGATTTGGCCATTGCCAATGTTTTTCATGCAATAAAAGCAGGAATCAGGTGTGTTCATACTACAGTGAATGGTTTGGGTGAACGGGCAGGAAATGCACCGCTTTCGAGCGTAATTGCCACCATTAAAGACCACCTGAAAATGAAAACCAACGTCAACGAAACCCAGTTGAATAAAGTTTCGAAACTGGTGGAATCGTTTTCAGGAATCCGGATTCCGACAAATAAACCGCTGATTGGCGAATTTGTATTTACCCAATGCAGCGGTATTCATGCCGACGGTGACAGTAAAAATAATCTCTATTTTAACGAATTGTTACCCGAGCGTTTTGGAAGAATCAGGCAATATGCCCTTGGCAAAACTTCCGGAAAAGCAAACATCAAAAAGAACCTCGAGGAACTGGGAATTGAACTCGATGCCGAATCGCTTAAAAAAGTTACGAACCGGATTATTGAGCTCGCGGACGAAAAAGAAACAATTACCAACGAAGATTTACCGTACATCGTTTCCGATGTCCTGAAAAGTGAACTTGTTGAGCAAAGAATAAAAGTTTTGAATTATTCAGTTACCCACACCATGGGTTTGCGACCGGTTGCCAACATTGCCATTGAAATTGATGGCAAAATTTACGAAGAATACAGCGATGGCGACGGCCAGTACGATGCTTTTATGAAAGCGCTGCGAAAAGTCTACAAAAAGTTGGGCAAATCTATTGCCAAAACTGGTTGATTACGTGGTGACCATCCCGCCCGGCGGAAAAACCGACGCACTGGTGGAAACCGTTATCACCTGGCAAAACGGCCGCGAATTCAAAACCAAAGGCCTCGATCCGGATCAGAAGCAGTGCAGCAATTAAAGCAACAATTCGGATGCTGAATATCATTGAAAATGAGTTTAAACCAGGGATGCTGGATAAGATAATGAATAGCATTGCTTAAAAATCATTACATGCAATTTAGCGGCAATTAATTACATTTGTAAAAAATTACTCAAATGAAGGCAGTTGAAATAAATGCAAAGACGGATAGATCAGGACATCTGAAAGTTGATATTCCTTTAAATAAGAGCAATCAAAAATTCGGTTATTATTCTGTTAGATGAAGATGAAGAATATCACTGAAGATGAGTCAACAATGGCTATATTCTCTATCCGAAAATCCGGCATTCGATTTTCTTAAATGATCCGAAAGAAGATGTTTATACGTTAAATGACGGTGAGCCTGTTGATGATGAAAAATAGCATTGTTCTTGTTCCTTTCCCGTTTGACGATTTCTCTTCGATGAAAGTTCGGCCAGCTTTATGTTTAACCTCAGAGATAGGCAAATTTGATCACCTCGTTGTTTCTTTTATTTCCAGCAATATCAATCAACACATAACGAAATACGATATTTTATTGGAAAAAGAGAATCCTCTTTCACAGGGAACTGGCCTTCATTTTGATTCAGTAATTAAACTCCATCGAATGGTTACCATTCCAAAGTGGTTAATAAAAAGGAAGATTAGGAAAAATTAATTCAGAAGTTTCCGAGCCTCATTGAAAAGAAATTTAAAAAATTTGTTTGAAATCGAATAAATTAAAACATAATGAAACTAAAAATTGCAGTACTTCCCGGCGACGGAATAGGGCCTGAAATTGTGGAACAGGCCATGAAAGTAATAAAAGCCGTTGCCCAAAAATTTAATCACGAAGTAAATTATGAATACGGAATAACCGGCGCTGCCGCCATCGACAAGGTGGGCGACCCCTACCCTGCCGAAACGCATGAATTATGCATGAATTCAGATGCGGTGCTGTTTGGCGCAATTGGCGACCCGAAATTCGATAATAATCCCAAAGCGCCAGTGCGACCGGAACAGGGATTGCTGGCCATGCGGAAAAAACTCGGTTTGTATGCCAACATTCGCCCTGTGGAAACTTTTAAGTCGCTTTTGCATAAATCGCCGTTGCGCCGCGAACTGGTGGAAGACGCCGATTTTGTTTGCATCCGGGAACTTACCGGCGGGATTTATTTTGGTGAAAAAGGACGGAAAGACAACGGAAATACCGCTTTCGACACCAACACATACACCCGCGAAGAAATCGAGCGAATTCTGAAACTGGGATATGAGTTTGCAGCCAAACGCCGGAAGAAACTGACGGTTGTCGACAAGGCAAACGTTTTGGAAAGCTCCCGTTTGTGGCGCGAAGTGGCACAGGAAATGGCTCCGAATTATCCTGACATCAGAACCGAATTCATGTTTGTGGATAATGCTGCCATGCAAATCATTCAGTGGCCGAAAAACTTCGATGTGATGGTGACCGAAAATATGTTTGGCGATATTCTCACCGATGAAGCCAGCGTGATTACCGGTTCGCTCGGATTATTGCCATCGGCTTCCATTGGAATCCACACTTCGGTTTTTGAGCCCATTCATGGTTCTTATCCGCAGGCGGCAGGAAAAGATATTGCCAACCCGATTGCTACCATCCTTTCGGCTGCCATGATGTTTGAATATGCTTTCAACTTGATGGACGAGGGAAAAATCATTCGCGATGCGGTTGCCGCTTCATTGGAAGAAGGTTTTGTTACCGAAGATATTGCACAGGGCCAGGCTTATAAAACTTCGCAGGTTGGCGACTGGATTGCACACTGGATTAAAACGGGTGACGCGGTTTTTAACCGCGTTAATTTCCCGGTATTCATAAACAAGATTAACCGGTTCCATTTGCGGATATTTTCGACTTTTCATTTCTGCTTTTACCGGATATCCATCCGGATCATACTCATACGAAATATCAAATTCTGGAGGAAGGCTGCTCGATATCATATTTAAATAAGAGGAGTAAACCGGATTATTCACCTGTCTGATATCGGCATGTTGGGTAAAGGTATAACCGTTTAACAGGTTTACGCCGGTAGCATTGTGCGGATTCACTTCTGCATCGTACCGGAACTTAATTTCAATCAAATTAAAATCAGATTCAGTGCCGGCGGGTCGTACATTTTTTTCCAGTGTATTCCCTCTGGAATCGTATTTATAACTGATATATTCCAGAATTTCCCCTTCATTTGAATAAACGATTCCTTTACTGATTTTTCCGTTTTTGTATTGAAACTCCGTTTTCTCGTTCCAAACATAATCGCTCTCCGGAGATTCGTTGTGAATATTTTGGGTGATTAACTGCCCCGCCGGATTGTAGGAATAGGTTGTTACATTGTATCCGTTCCTTTTTTCAACAATCTTTCCTTTGTCATCATAACTATATGTTTCAACTGTAGTTTGAGATTCCGGAAAAAAATTCCCGATTTGAATTAACCGGTTTAAACTGTCGTATTTGAATTCAGACCTGAATGCAGAATGCTCATCGGTTCTTGTCACAGAAATTAAAAGCTTGTTCAATTCAGGATAATCATAAACAAACAATTCTTCTTTTTCACAGGAAAACAGGAGTAAAAGTACCGATAGAAATAATGAATGTTTCATAAGAATGCGGTTATAAATTATCAGACGGTAATAGCCGAAAAAGGTTGCGTCTTGCGTGATGCGATTTATAACATTGCTTCCGGCGATTGTGCAGCAGGAACCTCAACGAAGCAATTTGCATCCGTAACTTAGCAATCCAACAATTGAAATTCCCCGGTATTACTGAATTGAATCCACTCTCCCTGCTTTTGAACGGAGGTATCGAACCAGACTTCCAAACAACTCCCGCGCAATATTCGTTATCTTTGCACAAAACAATTGGAATGAATTCAACACAATCCTGGTTCCCGCAGTTGCAGGACATTACAAAAGCAAAAATAAATTTAAGCGACGTAGTTAAGCAAACGCCGCTGCAAAAAAACCTGAATTTATCGGAAGAATTTCAGGCCAGTGTTTTATTGAAAAGGGAAGATTTACAGGCTGTTCGTTCCTACAAAATTCGCGGGGCATACAACAAAATTGTTCATTTAACACAAGAAGAACTGCAAAACGGCGTGGTTTGTGCCAGTGCCGGAAATCATGCTCAGGGAGTGGCTTTTTCATGCCGGAGATTAGGGATTAAAGGGAAAATTTACATGCCGGCTACAACGCCGAAACAGAAAATCCGGCAGGTTGAAATGTTTGGGAAAGAAAACGTGCAGGTGATTTTGGTTGGCGATACATACGATGCGGCTGAATCGGCGGCAAAGGAAGATTGCAAAATCACAGGAATGGCATTTATTCATCCTTTCGACGATCCGCAAATTATCGAGGGACAGGCAACTGTCGGTCTGGAAATTTTACAGGATTCCAAAGAACAAATCGACTATATTTTTATTCCGGTGGGTGGCGGCGGACTGGCAGCCGGTGTTGGCGCCTATTTCAAACAGTTGAACCCGCAAACCAGAATCATAGGCGTGGAACCTGCGGGCGCGCCATCCATGAAACGATCTCTGGAAGCGGGAAAAGTGGTAGAACTGGAAACCATCGACAAGTTTGTTGACGGCGCGGCGGTGCAAAAGGTTGGAGAAACTACATTCGAAATCTGCCGGAAAGTTATCGACGAAATTGTTACCGTTCCTGAGGGCCGGATTTGCACTAAAATTCTGGAATTGTATAACCGCGATGCCATTGTTGTGGAACCGGCCGGGGCTTTATCGATTACAGCACTCGATCAGTTCCGCGAAAAAATCAGGGGAAAAAATGTGGTTTGTATCGTTAGCGGGAGCAACAACGACATTACCCGTACCGAAGAAATTAAAGAGCGCTCACTGCTTTACGAAGGTTTGAAACATTATTTCATTGTCCGGTTTCCGCAGCGTTCCGGAGCGCTCCGCACGTTTGTGGATGTTGTGCTCGGTCCTAATGACGATGTAACCCACTTCGAATATTCTAAAAAAACCAACCGCGAAAAAGGCCCGGCAGTCATCGGAATCGAAGTCCAGAAAAAAGAAGATTATTTCGGCCTCGTTCAGCGCATGGAGGAAAATGGTTTTGTATATGAATACCTGAATGAAAAACCCGATTTGTTCCAGTTTTTAATTTGAGCCGGAAAAACTCCATCTTCATTTTTTCAAAAGGGAATCAAATTATTTTATATACGACCAGCTATTTCAATAAAACAAATTGGTGTCCTGAATATGGGTAAAATTGAAAGTAACCCGTTACATTCGTCGTTCCCTGCCCGACAAGTCAGGCGGGCGTAAAAACGCAATATTTTCAGCGAAACCGAATATCCCAAAAAATAAGTTGACTATTTCCGAAAATATATTTTTATTTCTTTAACTTTGCATTTCAAAGTACTTTTAAAAGATGAAAACCACAGAAAATTATTTGGCGGAAATCAAAGAAATCAGGAAGATGATGGAAGAATCGAGCCGGTTTCTTTCGTTGAGCGGATTGTCAGGGGTCCTCGTGGGCATTTATGCGCTCATTGGCGCTTTTGCAACCTTTCGGATAATTCACTCGTCAAGTCCGGCAGTCAGCTTTTTTGATAGCCTGATTGTGCCGGAATTAATTTTTTGGGCAGCAGGCATTTTAATCCTTTCACTGGCGACTGTGATTCTGCTAACCTATCGCCGCGCAAAAAAAGCTGGTAAAAAAATATGGAATCCGGGTTCCAGGCTGATGTTGCTTAACCTGGCAATCCCACTCGTTAGCGGCGGTATTTTAATTCTCATTTTTGTATTCCGGGGAAATTACGAATTTGTTTCGCCTGCCAGCCTTATTTTTTATGGTTTGGCTTTGGTCAACGCAGCAAAATTTACCAGGCAGGAAATTTTTTACATGGGTTTGCTTGAAATTTTACTCGGCATTTTGGCTGCCCTTTTTCCTGCATTCGGACTTCTGTTCTGGGCATTGGGATTCGGGCTGGTCCATATCATTTACGGCACGGTGATGTACTACCGGTACGAACACAAATCAAATGCATAAAGTAGTGAAAAACAGTTTTCAAAATTTAAATAAGGCGTTCGAAAATAAAATCCGGCTGGGAATAATGTCCGTCCTTTCGGTGAATTCCCGTGCTTCTTTCAATCGCTTAAAAGAAGTACTTGAAGTTACCGACGGAAACCTGGCCAGCCACCTTAAATCACTGGAAAACACCGGCTACATTAGCGTAAATAAGAGCTTTAACAACAGAAAACCAAAAACAGATTACGAAATTACGCCTTCCGGAGCAGCGGCTTTTGAAAGTCATCTTCAGGCACTGGAAGAGATTCTAAAACAACTGTAATTTTTTTTCAGTTTGCACTTTGAATTTCAAAGTTCTTTGCGATAAATCATTTAACAGAAACACAATGGAAACAAAAGAAATTATTCAAAACAAGCAAAAATCGATCAACTGGCAGATCACTATCAAGGTTTTTATTATTGGCGCGATTACCCTTGCATTGCTGATACCCAAATTCATGATTTTAGGGCTCATCGAGGAACGACAACACACGGCAGAAACTACGGGACTGGAGGTGATGCAAATGTGGTCGCTGTCGCAAACCGTTCGCGGACCGGTACTCTCTGTTCCTTTTGTTAAACATGGATTCGACGACGCAGGAAAAGAAACCCGCGTTACAACCCATCATTTGTATGTGTTACCAGAAATGCTGAATATCAAAGGCGAAATTTTCCCGGAACAACTGACCCGGAGCATTTATCAAACTGTGGTTTATGAATCGGGAATAGAACTCACCGGCCTTTTCGATGCTATCGATTTTAATGCATTGGAAATTTCGCCCGAAGACGTTTTGTGGGAAAAAACAAAAATGCTGGTTTCGATTAACGATTTGCGTGGAATCGACAACATGGTATCCTTTTCGTGGAACGGAAAAACCTACTCTTTTTCTCCCGGAATGGAAAACCGGCTGGTAGGCAACAATGGAATTTCATTGGCGTTACCCGATTTCTCAACCGATAATTTTCCCGGCGAATTCCGGTTTACCCTTCATCTGAAAGGTTCGGAATCGCTTCAATTCGCCCCGCTTGGCGAAACAACAGAGGTTAAATTACAATCGACATGGAATGATCCCGGATTTGAAGGCAATTTTCTTCCGGCAGATCGCAACATTAACAACAATGGTTTCACTGCACAATGGAAGGTTTTGAACTTCAACCGTAATTTTCCGCAGGTATGGAAAGATGATGAATTTCGGGTAACTGAAGCAGATTTCGGCGTGAAACTGGTTAACACCGCCGACCATTATCAAAAAAGTTCGCGCTCAGCAAAATACGGCATCCTGGTTATTCTTTTTATTTTCCTTTCTTTCTTTTTAAATGAAATAATCACGAAACAGCGAATTCATCCATTTCAGTACATCCTTGTCGGGTTTGCTATTCTGGTTTTTTACCTTCTGTTGCTGTCGATTTCTGAACAGCTTGGATTTAACATTGCATACTTTATTTCGGCAGCAGCGGTGATAATTATGGTTTTTGCATATTCTCGCACGTTTTTGAAAAAATGGATTTACTCCATCATTCAAACTTTAATTTTAACGTTTTCGTTCGGGTTTATCTTTATTTTAATGCAGATGGAAACTTACGCGTTACTGGTTGGCAGTATCGGATTATTTTTGGTACTGGGGCTTACCATGTTCTTCACGCGTAAAATCAACTGGTACAACGAGTAAAAAGCCGGAAGTTGGAAAACGGAAGCTGGAAGGTTTTTACTGTACTTTAAGTTGGTTTTCCACGACTTAACAGGTAAACGGGCGTGTGTCTCAACATTTTTTCCTACTGCCGGCTTCTGACTTCCGACATAGTCTTTCAGCCCCGTCGCCTGACTTCTGACTTCTGACTTCTGACTTCTGACTTCCGGCTTCTTCCTAAAACTCTTTCTCTCCAAACTCACTGGCAGGAAGTTTTAATTTTCCGTTTTTCCAGTTGAGGTTATAACTTACGTTCAGCACAACAAAATCGGTTTCGTACAAGTAATTGGTCGTGGTGTAAAAATGATCGCCCCAGGTAGTAATCCGTTGCCGGTGCGATTCATGCATTCCAAGATCAATATTTTGCCATTGAACAGTCGCAGTTAACCGGTTTTGCAGAAAGTTCTTTTTTAACGACAGGTTCGGAATCAGATATCTCGAATCTTTCCCCTGCGCAGTTGGCCGCCCCGACAAATAGTTGATGTTTCCCTGCAAACTCAATGAAGAGGTAAGGTTAAACGTAGTATTTGCATTGATGGAATATACCCAACCTGTATTATCGATTTCGATGGATGGCGCGTCTAAAATTTTCAGGTTACCTTTGTACGACTGGTGAAAAACATTTCCACCGAAAAACAGCGACCACCATTCAACCGGATGCAGGTCGGCGCCAATTTCCGCACCAACCGAAAGGCCTTTCTCAACGTTTGTATAAACACGGTTTAAAATAGTATCGGCATAAATACTGTTTACACGCTGCACCGGGTCTTTACTCGCCTGAACATAGGCTGTAACAAATACAGAACCGCCATCTTCGAAAATTTTTGTGAGGCCGATTTCACCCAGGCTAACAAATTCAGGCCGCAAATCCGGATCACCCATTTCCAGTGTTTCAGAATGTTCCCTTTCGGGAATCGGGTTCAACTGATTATTTGTGGAACGTTGAATCCGGCGGCTGTAACCGGCTTTCAACTGTAAATTCGGTTTAATGGAATACAACACGTTTGCTGACGGGAATAAATTGGACAATTCGAGCACGTGAGTATTCGGATCGAACGAAAGATCAACCGTCCGACGCGAGTATTCGTAACGCAAACCAAAAATATAATCCAGCTTTTCAGTTGAGGCGGAATACTGGCTGTACAACGAATTGATCTGATTTTTTGATTCGGCCGTACCCCGAAATCGTTCCAGATCGGGTTGATTCGGATTTTCCGGTGAAACCATATAATCGAAATTTCCATCCTGTGAATCATTTCTGAACTGATACCCGCTTTCCAGTGTTCCGTCGCCGATTTTAATCGCATAATCCAGTTTGAAACGGTAGCCGTTAATTGGTTTTTGATATGGATTTTGAACATACTGGATGATATCACCTCCCGGTTTTGTTAGGTTTCGGTTGTGCGTTGTGCCGTATAAATCATCGTATTCATACAAAAACGATGCAGTTATCGACGAACTGTTCGCAAAAGTATGCTTGTAATCAAAATTTCCGAGAGTGAATGTTCCCTGCTTGATCTGTTTGTTGGCGTTGTAATACGGCGCGTCATAAATTTTTTCATGCGTATTGAGTGTATACTGAGCGTTTGAATAATGCAGGTTGGCATCGCGTTCCTGGTAACGTTTTCCGCTAAAAATGCCCAGCGAAAAAACATTGCTGTCGTCGGCCCGGAACTGAATTGTAGCCCGTGCAGCATAATTGTAGCGGTTAAAACTTCGTTCTCCTTCCGAAGGAAAATAATTGACGGTATTGTTTTCAACGCTTTCAATCCATACATTTCCAACGCGGTAACCATTCAGATCGTTCCGGTTGTAATTTCCGCCAACAGAAATATCCCATTTGTTCTTCTGATAATTGAACGTGAGGTCGCCTCCGTATCGCTGCGAAACCCTATCATTACCAAAATCGGTGGTGCTCGGCAGGCCGTAATTTGCGTTAACGATCAAACCTGTTCCATTGGTTGTGCCGTTTTTTGTAGTAATGTTGATGATTCCGGCTTTTCCGTCAGGGTCATATTTGGCGGAAGGCGAAGTTATCAGTTCTACATTCTGAACGGCGTTTGCAGGCAACTGGCTGAGAGCGGTTTGGGCATCGGTCAATACGGGTTTTCCGTTAATCAGCACTAAAAACCCGGATGAACCCCTGACTGTAACCACTCCTTCGGAATTTAGCGCTACCGAGGGCATGTTACGCAAAACATCGACGGCCGAACCTCCTTTGGCCGATTCGAACTGTTCAGCACGGTAGGTTTGTTTATCCACTTTGTTCATGGCATTTATGCGGTTTCCGGTAACGTTGATTTCTTCGACCAATTGGCGGGACGGCTCCAGTTGAATCGGATCGATCCGTAACGTTTGCCCCTCAGCCAAAGAAAATTCATCGGTTGTTTTACTTTCGTAGCCTAAAAATTGAGCTTGAATGTAATATCTGCCCGGTTTTAACTTATCGATCTTAAAATTACCGGAACGGTTGGTAATGGCTCCGGTTACAAGTGCCGAATCATTCACCTGGTAAACAGCTACGCTGGCATATTCCAGCGGTTCGTTACTGGTTGCGTCAAAAATCCGGCCGCCGATTTCACTTTGTGCAAAAGTATTTATCGTCAGGAACAAAAAAAATAGCAGAGAAAATTGTTTCATTTTACTTTATCTAATTTATTACGTACATAAAAACCGGAACACATGTACCGGTTCAAATAATTATGAACAAGATTAAAATTCTTTTGGTTTTGTTGAATTACTGCCTGTTGAAACAACAACTTCATCCTGGATGTTCATTAATTACAACTAAAATCAGGGAAAGCTTTCCAAAAATTCCGGCCAAATAATCTTTGTTTTATCGCACAGAAAAACTTAACCCGTTTATATTTCGGACAAATTTATCTTTTTTAAAAAAACATGGGTGACAGATTACGCCTAAATTATGGTTTTAATGAAAATAATTAAAATCCGGGAGATATTTGATCCCTTCGCCGGTCTTCGTAAATCTAAATCGACAGATTGCAAAAACCGGTTGAAAATACTGACAAGCCAGAATGATTTTGTACATTTAAAACTCCAACAAAAACTTCAAAAATGAAACAAGTCTGGCTTTACTTTCTAATGATTGCAGCAGCGATTTTTGGTACCTGGTTCCTGTATAAAATATTAGTATTAAAGCCTCACTCAGCAGAACAAGTGTGGCAAAAACCTAATATCGTGCTCATTTTGGGCGACGATATCGGATATTCAGATATCGGTCCGTTTGGTTCGGAGATTAAAACACCAAACCTTGACCGGCTGGCTGATGAGGGAGTCCGGTTTTCCAACTTTTACAACATGTCGAAATGTGAACCTTCGCGTTCCACTTTATTTTCAGGGCAATACGAGGTGGGCAGAAATTCCGTAAATTTTGCGCAAATCCTGAAAAATGCCGGCTATTATACTATCCATTCAGGAAAAGAACACTGGATGAACGGATCGCCAAAACAAGTATTTGCCCAAAATGTATTCGACAAATCATTGACGTTTTGGGCAATGAACGAATTTTTTGTTCCGCCTTCCGGAGAATTTGCCAGGCCGTTCATTTTAAACGGCGATACGCTCAGTGGCATTGATGGAATTTATCACGAAAAGGAGCCGTTTTTCAAAACGGATGCATTAACTGACAATGCGCTGCAGTGGATGGAAGAACCCGTTGAAAAAGGCCAGCCTTTTTTCCTTTTTCTCGGATATGGCGCTGCTCATTACCCGTTACAGGCGCGTCCTGAGGATATTGCAAAGTACCAGGGCACCTATAAAACAGGTTGGGATAAAATCAGGGAGGAACGGATGGAACGATTGAAAAAAATGGGATTAATTCCCGATTCTGTAAAGTTAAGCCCACCAAGTTCGAACGTAAATAAATTCAGAGGGCATCCCAAAGGAGATGAAGAACGCCGCGCAAAAATTCCGTTGTACCGTCCGTGGAACGCGCTGAATGAAAAAGAACAGGACGAACTCGATTTGGAAATGGCGGTCTTCGCAGCGATGGTCGACCGGATGGATCAAAACATTGGCCGCGTTCTGAATTACCTCGATGAAAAAGGCATTGCCGACAATACCATCGTAATCTATTTATCGGATAACGGCTCCTGCCCTTACGACAGCAACCGCGATTTCGATTATCCGCCGGGGGTTGCCGAAGGATTTCGTACACTCTGTGCGGCATGGGCGAATGCCGGAAATACACCGTTTCGTTATTTTAAACAATACGGGCATGAAGGCGGTGCACATACGCACTTCATTTTGCGCTGGCCTGGTAAAGTTGAACCCGGGACTATCACGCACCAAACCGGCCACATTATAGATGTAGCCCCTACCCTGTTTGATGCAGCAAACGTTTCCTATCCGGACACTTTGGAAAATTTTCATCCGCAACCTTTGAAGGGAAGTTCATTAATGCCGGTTCTATTAGGCGGCGAACGTCAGGAACCCGATTTCTACATCTCGGGATGGACGGACAAATTCAGAATGTTCCGGCAGCACGATTGGAAGATTGTAAAGCTGAACGACGAAGATTGGGAATTGTATAATCTAAAAAATGATCCCACTGAAATAAACAATCTGGCTGATTCGATACCGGAAAAAATTATGGAGATGGAAAAAGCGCTGGAACAAAAACAAACAGCACTGAAAAATGAAGTAAAATAAAAAATTAAACAGGAACGGAGAACGTAAATTTACTTCCTTGTCCCGGTTCACTTTCAGCCTGGAGCAGTTAATATTCTGTGGTAAATAATTCGGGGTGACGGCCGGTTACGCCTTTCTTGCGAATAAAGTCTTTCAATCTTTTTATGTCTTCTGTATAATCGTCAGTAAGTTCAAATTCCTCCCAAATGTTCAATTCCTTCCTGCCCCAGTCGAAAGTTGTCGGATAAACGGGCACAGGAACTTTGGTGTTTCGTGCGATGGTATGAAACCCGGCTTTCCAGTTTTTTGTATGTTTTCTGGTTCCTTCCGGCGTAATAGCCAAATGCAAATGTTCGCGTTCGTTAAACAACTGAATGGCTTGCCGAATTACATTTGCCCCTTTTGATCTGTCAATGGGAATCCCTCCCATTTTTCTCAGAATCGCGCCCATCGGCCAAAAGAAAAATTCTTTTTTGATTAAAACGTTCGGCTTGCCCCCCAATGATTTATAGTAAATCCAGGCGATTACAAAATCCCAGTTACTGGTATGCGGCACTCCCACAAAGATGCAATGATTTTCTTTTACCGCCTCTCCGTAAATTTTCCAGCCCGTGATTTTCAATAAAAACTTCCAAAAGTATATCATGTGGTTATGGTTTTTATTTTTAAATCAGTTGCATAGGCATAGCGTTTGAGCAGCCTAACGGCCAGTTCAGTTGCCAGTTTAAGATCGCCGCTTCCGAAATTAATAATAACCATGGCAAAAAAGATGGTGTCGGTGGTTACCGAAGTTCGCACAGAATCGCTGGTAGGCGTTCCAAATGCGCCTTCTTCATCGCGAAAAACCGGAAGGTTTTCAATGTTTAACTTGCCCCTGCCAATTCCTTCATAGGGTTCGTTTTCTTTTCCAATTCCAAAAGAAACGGCACCTTTGATTTTATCCGTATCGTAACCCCCAATTGAAAAACCGGTGGTTAAAGAAATCAGGTTGATGCTATCTACTACATTATTCACCTGGTATAGTTCTTTTTTCTGAACTACCCGCCGAAACAATGATTCGGCAGAAAGCCGATAGCGTGCCGGATCTTTACCACACGCTTTATAAGCTTTTCTCGATGCTTCAATGGCAGGTATCGCGCTTATTTGACGAGTGGTTATCCCCGATAAAATTTCCTGTGATTTTTGTCTGGTTTCATCCCAAAGATTATCGTTTTTTTCCATCACATAAACCCTGCAGGCAATGCATGAAAGGACAATATCCGGAACTTTTTGTTTTAATTCTTCTGAAATTGAAATGTTAATCATGCGCGGTTTGTCTTCTTATTAGAATTTATTTTTTCAGGTTATATTTGAAATTTAAATTCCGTTTTTAAATTTTTTTCAAAATTATACAAAATGAAACTAAAACTACACTTGATTCTGTCAATTTTCTTTTTGATTTCCGCTTCATCACAAGCAAAAACATATCGGTTTTTTTACCTCGGCGAACAATCGAACATGGATGGCTACGGCTACGTAAATGAACTTCCAAAGGAATTGAACCAGCCGATGAAAGGTGTATTTATTTGGATCAGCTGATATTCTTGTGGAGCGAAAATTGTTTTTATAGTAGGAATTCTGTATGTTGTTTTGCCTTATCAGGCGGATGGTGCGTTCGGGAGTGGCCTTTTCTAACCAGGCCTGGAATCGAAATATAAGTGAGAGCGGAAAATAACCTCTTTAGCGTTGACAGGTCCTGCGGACGCTAACAAGTTTATGCTCCGTTGGTTTTTTCGGGACCTGACATCGTCGCGAGACATGTCAGCGTTAACTAACATTAAATTATGATTTTGGAATTAATTTCTCCACAACTTTTTAATGTGATCCAAGAATGGTTCAAGCCAACATGTTATGCCTGTGACGGATTTTTTGGTGTTTGCTACCTCTCCGGTGGCGGCAAAAATATCAGGTTGAGAGGGTTTCGGTCGTTTGTTGCCTCTCCCTGTCCCGGCAAGTCGTGACTTTCCCTCTCCAAAGCGGAGAGGGACAAAGAATGGGGATCAGCTGATATTCTTGTGGAGCGAAAACCGTTTTTTTAGTAGGAATTCTGTATGGTGTTTTGCCTTATCAGGCGAATGGTGCGTTCGGGAGTGGCCTTTTCTAACCAGGCCTGGAATCGAAATATAACATTAGTGAGAGCGGAAAATAACCTCTTTAGCGTTGGCAGGTCCTGCGGACGCTGCCAAGTTTATGCTCCGTTGGTTTTTCGGGACCTGACATCGTCGTGAGACATGTCAGCGTTAACTTACATTAGATTATGATTTTGGAATTAATTTCTCCACAACTTTTTAAAGTTATCCATTACAACACCGGGGATATATTGATTTTGGAAAACAAATTGCCCGCGCAATGACCGAATTGATGGAATAAAATTAAAAAAAAGGGTTTTGCGAAAACAAAACCCTTTTTTAATATTCTCTCTTTTAGAACCAATAATTTCAACATATTAGCGGCATGATTATGGCCACTCTCGTACACGTGTGCTGTACCTTACCAACCGATTTGATCAGGATTGGGTACGTGGAACTTTGCTACGGCAACCGTTTAGTAACGGCTACCCCTGTTAAAACTCCTGCGATTTCCGCCGCCGCCACCGCCACGGTTATCGTTTGATTTGGGCCGTGATTCGTTCACCTTAATGTTCCTGCCGCTAAGTTCAGCGTTGTTCAGTTCATCAATGGCCTTGCGGGCTTCCTGTTCCTGTTCCATTTCCACAAAACCGAAACCTTTACTTCTTCCGGTTAATTTATCGGAAATGATTTTTACGGAAGCAACTTCTCCGTACTCTTCAAAAATTTCTCTTAAATCTTCCTCAACTACGTTGTACGGAAGATTTCCAACATAAATGTTCATTTGTAACTATTTAAAATTAATAATTCAGTACCTGAAATCCAGTTCACAAGAACTTCAACATATGTCTGTTTCCGGATTTACCTGAATACCGAATTTTGAAATGCAGAAACCAAAATAAATCGAGGAGATACAAGAAGGGAAGGCTGTGCCTGAAGCCAGGATACTTGTAAAATTCAATAAAAAAAGACCAATTTGCTGATTAAATGATGAAATTCATCTGTAATCATATGGCAAAGGTAAACTAAATTCGGAACAATCAAACTAAATATGAAAAATTCTTTGTTTTCGAAAAATTCGTCATTTGTGTCGGTAGTAATTTGTTAATTATCAGCTCATAAAGCATTTTTAAAAAAAATGAATCAACTTTTAATATCCGGGTTCGCCAACAAATCGCGAATGACGATGCTGGCAATAAAACAGCCAAAAAATGGTGGCATATATGAAATGGTGCCGACTGCCGATTTTTTGTTTTGCCCTTCCTCTTCACGAACCGAGGCGGGATTGATTTTTTCAGAAGAAAATACAACTTTAATCCCTTTTTTTATTCCCCGTTTCGAAAGGCGCTTTCGGATAACCCGCGCCAGTTTACAATTGTAAGATTCTGAAATATCGGCAATTTCCACTTTCGAAGGATCTGTTTTTCCGCCTGCACCCATTGAACTAACGATATTTAGCCCCAATTCAACCGCCTCGCAGATCAAAGAAACTTTTGGTGATAACGTATCAATGGCATCAACTACATAATTAAAACTCTGGCTTTTGAGCAATTCAACAGTTTTTTTGTCGCTGATATATTCGTTGACCACTGTCAGCGCCAAATCGGAATTAATATCCCGAAGCCGGCTGGCAAGCACTTCTGCTTTGGGTTGCCCGGTATTACTAATGAGGGCAGGTAACTGGCGGTTCCGGTTCGATTCCTCCACCACATCACCATCCGCGATAGTCATTTTGCCCACACCGGCTCTGCAGATAAGTTCGGCAGCGTAAGCTCCTACCCCGCCTAATCCCACCACTAAAACATTGGAATTTCTTAATTTGTTAAGCTGTTCTGTTCCCAACAGCAATTCTGTTCGTTCTAACCAAGCCATTTTACATTTTCAATCCGATTAAAGTTTTCCCAGATTTTTATCTTCAATTCTTCAACATTTGTATTTTTTAACGCCGCTCCCTGTTCATAAATTTTTGCGACATCTTTCGTGCTTTCATCTGTTTCGAAGAACATCCGATCAAACGGCAAAAACTGAAATGATTCTATGGCTTTCGCTTCCGGTTTAAACAATATTTCGCCAAAGGAAAACAGGATATTTTTATCTGCCAATTGTTGGGTTATTTCAAGGTTGCCATTGTATCCGTGCAAAATCCAGGGTTGTTCGGGATGTAACTTATTGTACACCCTTATTACTTCGTTATACGCTTTTACACAATGAATTAAAAGTGGTTTGTGAAATTCTTCCGCCATAAAAGCCTGCGCTTCAAAAACTCTCATTTGTTCCGAATAACCGGTACTGGCTTTTGCATCAGGACCGGTTTCCCCAACAAAAATGACGTGGTCTAATTCGAGTGCATCCTCTACCAGACAAAGCATTTCATTATTTTCTTCTTCTGATTTGATGTACCACGGATGCAGACCGACTGAATAAAAATTTTTTCCTGTAAACCTCCCGATTTTCCCTCCGGGAAAGATGTTTCTTACGGTCACAGTATCTGTTTCCGGAAAGATGCTATGCGTATGAATATCAATAAATGGCACAGAAACCATTTTGTTTTAAAATTAAAACCAACAACTAAAATCAGCACATTTCAATCACTTTTTTCACCACGTTTTCAGCACCGTCCGCAATTTGATCGATGGTAGCATCGAGCATGTAACATGGAGTGGTAACCAACTTGTATTTTTCATCGACAACAATTTCTCCATGTGTTGTTTTTTCGTGAATGCCCCCCAATTCTTCAATAGCTTGCGACGTTTCTTCATCCTGTCCGATTGTGACTTTCACACTACCCAGCACTTTAGTTATTAAAACAGGCGAAATGCATAAAGCACCAATGGGTTTTTGAGCTGCCACTGTATCTCTGATTACCTTTTCCACCTCAGGAATGACTTCGCATTCCAAACCATCAAAAGCAAATGTGCAAAGATTTTTAGCCGCTCCAAATCCACCCGGGAAAATAAGTGCATCGTAACCGGCAGCATGATATTCACTCAAAGGTTTAATATTTCCACGGGCAATACGTGCGGATTCAACGAGCACATTTCTGATTTCCTGCATTTCTTCACCTGTAAAATGATTCACTACATGTGCCTGGTTTATATCAGGTGCAAAACATTGATATTGGGCGCCACTTCTGGCAATAGCCAGCATAGTTAAAGTTGACTCATGAATTTCTGCACCGTCATATACTCCACATCCTGATAAAACAACCGCAATCTTTTTCATCGTTGATTTTTTCTTCAAAATTAAGGTTTCTGTCCGAGAAAGAAAAACACAAAAAGCAGCAGGAAAAAGAAGAAATGTCAACGAAATTTTAGTTCCTGCCGGATGACCTTTATTTTATTTCCTCTAAATTGTAAGGGGTTTCCTGATAAACATAATAATTCAGCCAATTGGAGAACAAAAGATTAGCTGTTGAGCTCCAGCGCATCAAAGGCACGTTTTTCGGATTATCGCCCGGATAATAATTCACCGGGATATCAATGGGCAGGTTTTTGGCTTTGTCTCTCTTAAATTCACTGTCGAGTGTATTTCTTGAATATTCGGCATGACCAGTAATAAATAATTGCCGTCCGTTTTTGGCTTTCACAATGCATACTCCGGCTTCGTTGGAAGAAGCTATGATTTCCAGTTCGTCTATTTTCGCGACATCGCTGGCCCTAATCTCGGTATGCCGTGAATGTGGAATAAAAAATTCATCGTCGAAGCCCCGGAAGATAGGGAGCCTGCGATCGGAATGGGTGTGTTTAAAAACACCGAACATTTTTTTATCCAGCGGGTATTTTGGAACTCCGAAGTAATGATACAAGGCTGCCTGTGCGGCCCAGCAAATAAACAACGTGGATGTAACATGATGTTCCGACCAATCGAGTATCTGTTTCATTTCGTCCCAATAGGTTACTTCTTCAAACGGCAGCATTTCTACCGGTGCGCCGGTAATAATCATCCCGTCGTATTTTTTGTTGTTCAATTCGTCGAAATTCCGGTAAAATTCCTTCATGTGCGACAAAGGGGTATTTTTTGGCGTGTGCCGTTTAATTTTCAAAAAATCAATTTCTATTTGAAGCGGTGAATTCGACAACAGCCGCAGCAGATCGGTTTCGGTTGTAATTTTTAGCGGCATTAAATTAAGAATGATAATTTTTAACGGACGAATGTCCTGGTGCGATGCCTGGGTTTCGTTCATTACAAATATATTCTCCTCTTCGAGAATTTTTACTGCGGGTAATTTATCCGGAATATTTAAAGGCATTTTTTATGTTTTTATATTTAAAAAAAAGAGAAGTGAGATAAAAATCCCACAACTCTCTTCCACATGTTTTCAATTTAATTTGCTCAAAGCCTGTTCAAAATCGGCAATAATATCATCAATATGTTCCAATCCAACGCTCACTCTAAGTTGCGAAGGATGCACACCGGCAGCCCGCTGCGCATCTTCGGGCAGTTGCTGATGGGTAGTTGCGGCCGGCTGTATTATTAACGTTTTTGCGTCGCCTACATTAGCCAGGTGACTTACCAGTTCGAGATCATTAACCACCTGGTTGGCTGCATCTTTATCACCTTTTACAACAAACGATAAAACACCACCGGCCCCTTTCGGCAGGTATTTTTTTGCGTTTGCATAATTCGGGTTATTTTCCAGGCCCGGGTAATTAACACTTTCCACTTTCGGATGATTTTCAAGCCACTGCGCCAACGCAATCGTATTTTCCACATGCCTGTCCATCCTCAGCGAAAGCGTTTCGAGACCCTGCAACAACAGAAACGAATTAAACGGGCTAATTGCCGGTCCGAAATCACGAAGCCCTTCCACACGCGCTTTCGTTATAAAAGCAATGTTCCCGAACGGACCGTCGAAATTGAAAACGTCCCAGTATTTCAATCCGTGGTAACTGTCTGAAGGTTCCGTGAATATTGGAAATTTGCCGTTACCCCAGTTGTATGTTCCGGCATCGACGATAACGCCGCCAATGCTCGTGCCATGGCCGCCAATCCATTTGGTGGCTGATTCCACCACGATGTGCGCCCCGTAATCAACTGGCCGTAAAAGGTAACCGCCACCTGCGAAAGTATTGTCTACAATAAAAGGTAAATCGTATTTTTTGGAAAGATTTCCAAAAGCGTCAAAATCGGGAATAACGTAGCCAGGATTTCCAATGCTTTCCACATAAATTGCCTTTGTTTTTTCATCGATTAACTTTTCAAACGATTCGATATTCAGGTCTTCTGCAAAGCGGGCTTCAATCCCCAGCCTTTTAAACGAATTCCTGAACTGGTTGTATGAGCCTCCATACAGAAATGGCGAGGTTACAAAATTTTCACCTGCTTCGAGAATCGTATTGAAAGTCAGAAACTGCGCAGCATGCCCCGAAGCCACCGCCAAAGCTGCCACACCTCCTTCAAGGGCAGCCATACGCTGCTCAAACACATCAGAAGTAGGGTTCATAATGCGTGTATAAATGTTCCCGAATTCCTTCAGCGCAAAAAGATTTGCAGCATGATCGGCATCGTTAAAAACGTAGGAAGTGGTTTGATAAACCGGAACCGCTCTCGAGTTGGTAGTTTTATCCGGTTCGTGACCTGCATGCAATTGCAGCGTTTCGAAGTTTAATTTTTTTGTTGTCATAATTCAATTATTTAAAGTTGAAAATTTTAATTCTGAATATTCGGGTGATTAAGTTCGTGCACAAAAAAAGCATTGTAAACCGCCCGTACACTTTTTTCCTTGTCGCTGGTTTTTACAATCAGATAGCTTACCAGGTCGGATGCGCCGGAGCCGCTAAGCACAACATTTATTTTATGCTTTGCCACGGCATTAAAAATTCGCGCGGAAACGCCGTAGTTCTGCTGCATTCCGTGGCCAACAATACCAATCAGCGAAACATCTTTCAGCAGTTTCGTTTCGCGGACCGATGAAAAACCAAGTTGCTGAATCAGTTGAATCGCTTTTTCACCAGTTTCCTTTTCCAAAATAAAATTGATGGAAGTTTGCGATGTAATTACCGATTTGATGTTTATTCCGTAATCATTTAAACGAGATGTTACTTTGGCAAGGATGCCAGGTTTCAGCCCCACTCCCGGACCATCGAGTTTTAACAGGGAAATATCATCGGAACAGGCTACACTTTTTACAATTTGTTCTTCAATAAAAGCTTCGGTGTTAATTACCGTCGTTATATTCCCGTCTGGCGAAGCGGTGTCAATAACAACAATAGGAATATGCTTTGTTTCCAATGGTTCAACGGTTCGCGGATGAAAAGAATAATGATCGAAATAAGCCAGTTCGCTTGCTTCGGAATAAGTTAATCTTTTTATTACCTGCGGATGGGGAACGATTAAAGGATCAGCCCGCTGAAATCCGGAATCAAGCCCCCACAATTCAAGTTTTTCTGCCTCCAGTTCCCTGGTCAGAAATGCTGCGGTATAATCAGCAGCCGATGTACCTGCGCGCGCTATTTTGTTTTCTTTGGTCATTCCGTATGAACCAGGCAATAAATAAAAACCGTCGGTTAACATTGCCAGCCGGTTTTTGCCCAAAGCGGTATAAGTTGCATTCCCGTAATCGGCAGTGACCTGCAAACCAATTTCTTCCGGGTAAATTATTTCTGCTTCCTTTCCGGAAGTATTCCACAATTCAAGTAAAATAGCAGCAGTGAGTTTTTCACTGAAACTTAAAACCTGATCGCGCAATGCTTTTGAATAATCGCCGATTAAAGCAATTCCTTTCAAAATATTAATTAGCTGAAGTAAAATTTTCTTGTATTCCGGACTGGACACAGAACCTGCTTTTTCAGTGAATATTGACTCCAGGTTTTTCTGAATTACATCGGTTTGCAGCGAATGTTGAAAAACCTGCTGAATTGCTGATTCCACCTGTTCCTTAATTTCCGGCACTGCGGAAAATACAATGAAACTCCTGTTTCCTGAACGGGATAAATAACGTTTTAAGTGATGGATTGATTGGGACTGGTTTATGTTGCTACCGCCCAACCGGATAATTCTGTCCGACATAAGAAAAAATTGAAATGGTAAAAAAATGGATTGTGTTGTAAACGCTCAAACCTGAATGCCTTCAATCAGCGAAAAACCGAATGAAGGCTAGCGCATAGACATCAAAAGGGACGGCCAAACGAACCCAAAACAACAAGTTTTTGCTGTTCCTGATATTTTATTTTGAAAAACTGGATTCATTAACTACCGGTTTTGTTTGACTGCAAATATATATTGTTTTCCAAAAAACAACAAACCTATCTTGAATGAGTTCAAATAGAAATAACATTAAGTTTGAAAACGATTTTTGTGATGGGACATATCCGGCAGTTTTTCCGGTCGCCTTACTGCTGTTTTTATTTAACATTCGAACAGAAATGAACAAAATTCAATTATAAAAGTTAACTATGGCAGTTTAAAGAAGGAAATCGCAGGGCTGATTTTAATTTTATTTAAACTCAATTAACTTTGCGTCGAAAAACATTTCATTAAAAAATATTATGAGTTACAAATTACTTGAAGGGAAAAAAGGAGTTATTTTTGGCGCCTTAAATCCGGATTCCATTGCCTGGAAGGTAGCTGAGCGGGCACACGAGGAAGGGGCAACAGTAATCCTGACCAATACAGCAATAGCCATGCGAATGGGTGAAACTCAGAAACTGGCTGAAAAATTGGGGACAATTGTCATTCCTGCCGATGCAACCAACGTTGATGATTTGCAGAACCTTTTTGTAAAGGCGATGGAACAGTTCGATGGCAAAACAGATTTCATCCTTCATTCTATTGGAATGTCGCCAAATGTTCGGAAAGAAAGGCATTACAGTGACCTGGACTACAACTATCTCGATAAAACACTTGATGTATCAGCCGTTTCTTTTCACAAGATGTTACAAACTGCCCGGAAACTGGATGCCATTAATGAATGGGGGTCGGTAGTTGCCTTGTCGTATGTAGCGGCACAACGTACTTTTTTTGGTTACAACGATATGGCCGATGCCAAGGCGCTTCTGGAATCGATTGCCCGGAGTTTCGGATACATTTACGGCAGGGAGCGCCACGTGCGGATAAACACGATTTCGCAGTCGCCAACCGTTACCACCGCCGGAAGTGGCGTCAAAGGGTTCGATCGTCTGCTCGATTTTGCAGAACGCATGTCGCCGCTCGGTAATGCAACAGCCGCAGAATGCGCAGATTACTGCATCACCCTCTTTTCAGATTTAACCAAAAAAGTAACCATGCAAAACCTTTTTCACGACGGAGGTTTTTCAAATATGGGAATGAGCCTGCAGGCGTTGCAGCAATATGAAAAAGGCCTTCACCAAAATTGTGATTGCGGCCCGGCATCCGACGAACATCAATATGATTAAGTTGTTGAACAAATTATAAAATAGAAAGGGCGCCTCGCGGGCGCCCTTTCCATTTCGTTTCTTTTATTTCTTATTATTCTTCAGATTCATCCATTTCATCGATTACCCGGATTTTATCTTTTAGGAATTCAATCTTTTCCCTGGTTTGTTCAATCTTTTTATTGACATCATCAATTAAAGATTCCGCATTTTTTGATTTGGCAAAAAAACCGATGTTGTTATCAAGCAGCACCAAATCGTTTTCCAGTTGTTTAAGCTTATTCATGTACTTATCCCGCTCCAGCCGCATTTTATTCTGGCCTCGTGACGATTCGGAAAACGACAACATTTTTGTTCTGAATTTCAGCAGATTATTTTTTGTTTCATCCAGATCCAATTCGTCGTACAACTTATTTATTGCTTCCCGGAATTTGCGTTGAATTTCATCTTTCTTTTTAATTGGAACATGACCGATTTCCGTCCACCGACGCTGAAAATCTTTCAGGATTTTCAGGTTTTCGTTTACATCGTTGGTCGACTTGAATTGCTGAATGTCTTCAACCAGTTGTTCCTTATTTTTCAGATTTTCAGTTTGTTCTGAATCGATGCTGGAAAAATGCTCTGATTTTTTTTCGAAAAAATAATCGCAGGCTGCCCTAAACCGTTTCCATACTGCATCGGACTGTTTCCGGGAAACTGGCCCGATTTCTTTCCACCTTTTCTGGATGTTTATGAAATCCTGAGTAGTTTTTTTCCAGTCGGTGCTGTCTTTTAACGCTTCGGCCTGCACACACAAATCAATTTTTTGCTGAAGGTTATTTTGTTGTAATTCTTTATTTTTTGAATAATATTCACGTTTGGCGTCAAAAAATGTATCACAAGCTTTGCGAAAACGGTCGTAAATTCTGTTGTTGTCTTTGCGCGGCGCAAAACCAATTGTACGCCAAACCTTCTGAAGTTTAATCACTTCTCTCGATTTTTCGTCCCACTCTTTGTGAGATGAGAAATCGATTTCGTTTATTTCTTCCACTTTTTCGCACAGAACTTTTTTTGCTTCCAGGTTCTTTTTTTGTTCCGACTTCCGGTCTTCAAAATACTCCTGGTGTTTTTTGTTGATTTTGGAAGTGGATGCTTTGAAGCGTTCCCAAAGATCATCTTTGTTTTCACGGGGCACAGGGCCTATTTCCCGCCACCGTTCGTGCAACTTTTGCAACGTATTGAAAGCTTTAACAATATTCGGTTCGACCAGTAGTTCCTCGGCCTGTTCACAGAGCGTGATTTTCATCTCCATGTTTTTCCTAAGATCGAGGTCGCGCAGCTCTTTGTTGATTTTAATATAATCATAAAAATTCTCGACGTGAAAATGGTAGGTTTCCCATAAGTCCTTCATTTTCGATTGCGGCACCAGGCCTATTTCACGCCATTCCTGCTGAAGTTCCCTAAAATCGTTAAACGTTTTATTAATGGATTCTTCTTTATTGATTAAACCTTTTATATCCTCAATGATTTCATATTTCAGTTTTAGGTTTTCTTCCTTTTCAACCTCCAGTTTTTTGTTGAAATCAATTCTTAACTGGCGATATTTTTTCAGTAAATCCTTTATATCCTGTTCGTATGGATTTTCTTCCGCTTCAAATTCTTCTTCATCGCCGCCTTCTGCAATGAATTCTTTTTTTTGCGCTTCAATTTCTTCTTTGCGTTGTTTGTAAAATGCTGAACGAATGGCATCTACCTCTTCTTTTACATCATGTTCCCCATCATTTTCCAACACATCCCGGAGTGCGTTTACCAGTTCAACCTGGTTAAGTTTATTATAGTCAGGCTTTTCTTTTTTAGGTGCTTTAACTTGATTCCTGACAACACGTTCAGCCTTATCCTCTGATTTTTTGGCGGCTTCCGGTTGTTCTGCCTTTTCATTTTCGGGTTCTGCTTTTTCATCAGCTACTTCTTCAACCCCCTCTTTTTGCTCCGGTTCATTCACCGAAGGACCGGATTTTTCCGCTTCCGAAAGTGTTGATCCCGGGGCTTCTTTTGCATTTATTTCTTTATCCGGGTTATCAGAATTTTTCTCCTTTTCTGCCGTCACAGCTGTTGATTCGTCTGGTTCTGATTTTACGTCCGTGCCTGAACCATTTCCACTTTTGTTGGCTTCTTGTTCTTCACCAGGATTACCGGAATCAATTGCCGGAGGAGTTTCTGTAATTTCGGGTTTCGAGCTTTTGCCAGCCTCTTCGTTGTTTGATTTTTCTGTTTCAACTGATTTATCTTCCCCGTCTGAAATTATCTCTTTTTCAGCATTTTCAAGGTCAGATTTTTCCATGCGTTTTAACTCGTCAGAGTTTTTAAGATCTTTAGGTTCCATTTCCAAAAAATTTAAATACCATCACACAAATGGTGTACATAATTATAACCCTACGAAAATATACAATTCGACCTTAACACTCAAAGATTTTCATTGCAAAATTTACTTTCGCTCAACTTGTTAAAACGGAGTTACAAACATTTACAGGCGATAAATTTGATCTTTGTAAATAAAACAGTTAGTTCTTTTACAATGGTTTCCAACTCGTGACAGAACTATTCCGGAAACAAAAATTGAGCAAAAAATTTGTTTTAGATAAAAAGGCAGATAGAAATACTTTTCCTGAATTGATGTTGAATAACATTTATAAAGTGTTTTAATTCAGCTACTAAACATGATTAAACTCTTTTATTACAAACCGGAAATTACTTATATTAACATGGCGTTTTATAAAGAATACTGTCGAAAATAATAAACCGGTAACCTAAATGAAAATTTTCTTTCTCAGCAATCAGAATTCTTGCCGAAGCCAAATGGCAGAAGCTATACTGCGGAATTACGATCGCAATCTCGAAATCTATTCGGCAGGAATCGCCCCGGCCGACCATGTAAGTCCGGTTGCAATTGAAGTAATGAAGGAGATTGGAATCGATTTGAAACCACATGTGCCACAACATTTTTCGAAATTCAACCATCTTGAATTTGACTATTTAATCACAGTTGGCGACGGAACTGCAGAACAACTAAAAATTCCGCCGATTAATTGCAAACGCAAGATGCACCTTGGTTTTCATAATCCATATCAAAATTCGAAAAACAAAGAGGAAATAAAACAGAAATGCCGCGAAATTCGTGACGAAATCAAAATTGAGATGGACTACTTCTATCACCGGATGCTGAAAAGAAATGACGGAGGGGATCATCAACTTTAACTATCAGCGACAGATTAAAATCTGCTCTGCATCTATTTTGAAAAACACGAAGCAACGGCAGGAAAATGAATGAAGTTTTCCTGCCGTTTCATTTATATCATTACTGTTTCTTCAACATCAACCGGATTGATTGGAACGCGTTCGCCAATGATTTCACTGCCGGTTTTGGTAACCAGAATATCGTCTTCCAAACGAATTCCGCCAAAATCGCGGTACTGGTTTATCTTTTCAAAATTGATAAAACCGGCATTGATTTTTTCTTTCTGCCATTTATCAATTAAGGCTGGAATAAAATAGATACCGGGTTCGTTGGTCACCACAAAATTTTGCTGCAGCTTTCTACCCAATCTTAAATAAGCAGTACCGAACTGATCTACCGGTCTTGTTTCTTCGTCGTATCCCACGTAAATTTGCCCCAAATCTTCCATGTCATGCACGTCGAGCCCCATCATATGGCCCAGCCCGTGCGGAAAAAACAATGCATGAGCGCCGTTTTTCACCGCTTCTTTTACGTCGCCGTTCATTAGCCCGAGCTGTTTTAAACCGCTGGCAATTACCTCTGCTGCAGCCAAATGCACAGACAGATAAGTTACCCCGGGTTTGGTCAGTTCTTTCGCTGTATTATTGGCAGCAAGAACTATTTCGTAAATTTCGCGTTGTTTTTGGCTGAATTTCCCTCCTACCGGAATAGTGCGGGTAAAATCGGAAGCATAATGCAATGAAGTTTCGGCGCCTGCATCAACCAACATCAGTTTGCCTTCTTTTAAATATTGCGAATGATCGTGGTTATGCAACGTTTCGCCATTCTGCGACAAAATTACCGGAAACGAAATCATTCCACCGGCGGAATTTGCAATTCCCTCGAGTGTTCCTGCAATGGTTTGTTCCCAAACGCTGTCGTGCGCCATTTTCATAGCGGTTACGTGCATTTCATAACCAACAGAACATGCTTTTCTGATCTCTTCAATTTCTTCTGGTCCCTTCACCGAACGTAAATCGATAACTGCTTTTACAAATTCCAGCGAAACAAATTCCTGTATCCTGAAAACAGAAATACCCGTTAATCTTTCGAGTAAAATTTTATTTTCGCCACGGTACGGAGGTAAAAAATGTATTTTTCTCCCCTGTTTTATGACCTCCGAAATAAAATCGAAAAGCTTTTTAAAAGCCGCTGTTTTTGCAATTCCTGCTTTTGCAGCATTTTCAGCCAGCGGGACCTGTGGCCCCATCCATATAATATCTTCAATTTCAACATCGTTGCCAAATACATATTCGTCGCCGCTGTCGAAATCTATAACTCCTGCCAACCCGGGAAAATCCAAACCGAAAAAATACAGAAACGAACTGTCTTGTCTGAACCGATAGGTATTATCGGCGTAATTCATCGGCGATTCGCCATTTCCGGGAAAGAGTGCTATCCCTTTTAAATTTTTATTTTTCAGGTTGTTTCGTCTGTTGATATAAACATTTTTTTCGAACATTTTGTATTTTATTAAATTAGAATCTATCGCTTCGTTTTGAGAACAAGCATTAAAGATACTTTGAAATGAGTAATTTGCTGCTGATGAATCTCACCTATTTGTTTTCGGTATTAATAACACCAACTTAGTCAGCGGGTTTAAAGCAGGATTTTTTTACTGCTATTTGAACATTAAAATATAACCAGAAGCTAATTTTTCGCGTAAACGAAGAAAAAACTCAAATGGGAAACGCTTTAACAATATACCTGAACAAGCGCCTGAAAAATGAACAAACTTACGGCAAAATACCACTGGTTCCCGGGCCGGTAATTACCATTTCACGCGAAGTAGGCTGCAACGGACTTAAACTGGCGGGAAAAATAGTTAATAAACTAAACCAACAAAATTTCATTTCCGAATGGAAAGTACTGAGTAAGGAAATTTTTCAGCAAAGTGCTAATGAACTGGGACTGGAACCTGAAAAAATCAGGCAGATATTCAAGCAAACCGACAGATATGTTTTTGATGAAATTATAAAAGCTTTTAACAGCAGGAATTTCAAAAGCGAACGAAAAATCGTAAAGTCGGTTATCGATATTGTTCGCACCTTTGCGGTGGATGGTTATTGTATTATTGTTGGCCGCGCCGGACATATTATTGCAAAAGATATAGAAAATGCTTTTCACATCCGGTTGTTTGCCCCGCTGGAATATCGTGTGCAAACCATTATGGAAAACCGCGAACTGGATCGCGAGGGTGCGCTTATATTTATTGAAAAAGTTGAGAAGGAAAGAATCGCCTTTCGGAAAGCTATCAGAGCCGAGCACCTGCATGATAATGACTATTTTGATATTCATCTGAACAGAGCATCGTTCACCGACGATGAAATTTTGGAAATTATTTGTTTGGCCGTACAAAAAAAAGGAATTCTGAAAGATTGTAAATTTAAAATGGAATACTATTGATGTTCCATTAAAACAATTTTTCCGAAGATTTTATTCCCGAACTTAAATTAAATCCGGTCCAATCGATTTCCGGAATGAATTTTTTAAAACAATTTACATTTCCAAATAAAAAATCGTTATCCCTGTCCGGGGCATCATAACACATCATTGGATGTTGTGTTGTAATTTTATTGTTGATTTTCAAATTTTTGGTGGCTTGCAAAGCATGGTTTCCCCACAAAAACCAGGTAATTTCGCTCCGGTTCTCATTGATGAAATTCAGCAATCTTAATGTAAAAGCTTCCCATAATTTCTGATGACTTCCCGGCTTCCGTTTTTCGCAGGTGAATGAAGTATTTAGAAGCAAAACTCCTTGTTTTTCCCAGTGAGCAAATAATTTATCAGGCGGAAGAAGCGGAAATTCGTTATCGAATTTTTGTTTTATTTCATTAAATTTTAATGTTTTGCCTGAATATGCCTGATACATTGAACGAAGAATATTTTTCAGGGAAACATTTTTAAAAGCTGCATTCCACGATTTCAGGGTCCCCACTTCGAATGCCCGTCCGGTAGCTGCGCCGGATTGCGGATAAGGATCTTGCCCGAGTATGATAATTTTAGCGGATTGCAGCGGCATTTCCAGAAACCGAAGGACGTTGCCGGTTTCCGGTGTGAAGTCAACTTTTAAAATTTCGGTCTCAAGCTGAACCAGCAGATCAACATTTTCTTTGGTCAAAAACGTTTTCCAATCGTGGTGCACCTTTAACTTTTTCAATAAAACAGAATCAATCATTTCTCAATTTCCGGCAAAAAATTAACCGGGAATCAAAGCGCCTTCCCGGTATAGTTTTAAAATTCGTCTATCGATTAGAAACAACGGGTTATCCTGTTATTTTATCTGGTAACCCTTTTACAATCACAGGTTTCAGGCTATCGGGTTTGGGCTCAAAAATATCGGCTGGCGTTAATTTGCACTCTTCAATCATTTGAATGCAATAATCGAGGCGGCCCAAATCTTCTCCGGTATTATTTGTTCCGAAGGAGAATTTTATTCCAGCATCTTTGGCCATTTTAATCATATCGGCTTTTGGTACTTTATACCGTGCGTTAATTTCGAGCGCGATGTTGTTATCAGCCAGTACTTTTATAACGCGTTTTTTCCTTTCTTCGGTCCAAAGCTCATCGTATTCATCCTGAATTTCAGCAGGTAAAACTGTTGGGTTTACGTATATATCAACAGGCTCCTGCGAAAAAATGGCTTCAATTTTTCCCACCAATTGATCCATAAACTGTTGTTTGTTATCCACCCAGACTTCTTCCGGAATCCATATCCGGTTTCGTCTTCCTTTGGAATCGGTGAAGGTCATGGCATCGGTAAAAACATAATCGAATTTTGCAACCGCTTCTTCTGAAAATAGTTTCACCCATTCTCTGCCTTCAGCCTGCATTCCTTTGTAGGTCGGACTGTCTTTCACTTCGCGCAGGTAAGCAATCAGCGATGAATCGTCGGTGACCGGAAAATGTAGTCCGCAGTTTGGGGCAATTCCATAATTGATTCCCAGTTTTTGCGAATTTTCAACGACGTCATCAAGTGTGAGACCGCCTTTTAAATGAACGTGGTAATCGACGAGCGGGAATCCTGCGCCCATCAGTTTTGTCACCAGCGTATCCCATTCTTTGTCTACTTTTGGCTCTATCCTTGAAGAATCCGGCAATTCCCGAACCCGGATATTGCGGTAATATGTTGTGCTTTCCGGATCGTGCGCCTGCAAAGCGAAGGTGCCATTTCCCAACCTCATTTGTTCCTGACCTTCACGCCGCCACGGGTCTTTCGGTTCGATATATTCGTTCACTTTTACGCCGTTCACGAATACCTGAACCTGGTTTTCAACAACTTTGATTTTCATCGTAAACCATTCATTATCATTAGCCACCGGAAAATAAATGTTTCTGATGTTGTAAATGCTCCCGGTTTTTCTGCGTTCCGGATTAGTTGAAGATCCACGATATGAATTGTTCACCTGGATTTCGTATCCTTTCGCCGGCCAACCTTCTTTCTGATAACCGGTGTGGATAAAAATTCCGGAGTTGGAATGATCCGAGGTTTTTACTTCGGTTTCGAATTCAAAATTTTTAAAATTTCCGTCGTAATAAAGATGCGCCCGCGGACCTGAACATTTGATAGTACCATTTTCAACAACAATACTTTCCGGGTTGTCGGTTGAAGTTTTCCACCCTTTTAATGATTTTCCATCGAAGAGTGACTTCCATTCTCCCTCATTGGAATTATTTTGGCAGCCAGCAAGAAATAAAAATAAAACTGCTAATTGAAGTACGAAAAATTTCCTCATTTTTTAAAAGGTTTAGGTTTTCAAAATTAAATTTCAAATCTAATGATTTTATTGCAAAGATTTGTACTTATCCTGCGGGTTATCGGCTTTAAAACTCAACACGGCCAAAACAACCACAACAAATGCCAGTGCAAAAAAAGCATAACTGTAACTGCCGAGCCGGGTGAACGAAAAACTAAAAATCACCGGGCCCAGCGCGCTGCCAAAAACAATTAATGCCATTACAAATCCGGTTATCCTCCCTAAATTTTTATAACCATAAAACCTGGGCCAGGTAACCGCCATTAAAACATTGAAGATTCCGTTCACAATTCCGTTTCCGGCAATAAACCCGTAATAAAAAATTCCGTCGTCGAGCCTCCCAAGACAAAACAATGCGATGATTTGGCCGGCTAAATAAAGGTACAACAGGTATTTCAGCCGGATGCGGTCGCTAACCCAGCCGCCTGCCACTGATAGCGTCAGCGAAATTACCGAGTAGGGTATAAAAACTGCCAGCGCTTTTTCACGATCCATTCCTGCTTCTTCAAAAATGGAAATCAGATGAAAAGTAAAACCGGTGATATAAAGCGCATATAAAGCCAGCGGAATGGCAAACAACCAGAAACCCCAGGTTTTTTTCGCTTCTTTTAGCTGAAATTCTTTGATCGGTTTTTGAATCACGTTTTTATTTTTCCGGGCGTATTTTTCACCGTCGGGTGGCAATCCAACATCTTCAGGATTATCGCGAAAAAGCAGAAAAACAAAAACGAAGAAAAATACACCGATTGAAAGTGCCATAATCAGCCAGGCGTACCTCCACGATGTAGATTCGATGAGCATGTCGAAAGTAAGCGGAGCAACTGAAAAACCAAGTGCAACAAACACTGAAGAAATGCCATTGACCAATCCGCGGTGAGCAACAAACCATTTCATGAGCATGTTCCGCGAAATCATGGTCAGAACGCCCTGCCCTGAAAAACGAAGCATAAAAAACAGAAGCATAAGAACAGCCATCGCTACGCCGATGTACATTGCCGAATTTGTGCGGGGAACTACCAGCTTAATTATTCTGTCGGATTGGCTGAGCAGTACCAAAACCATTGCCAGCAACAATGAAACAGCCATTCCAATCCAGCGCGCCCCGTAACGATCGTACAATTTGCCGGCATAAGTTAAAACCAGCGAACTGCCAATGGTTCCAACCATATATGCAATGCTTAGTTGATTTCTGTTAATGCCAATATTTTCCAGCAAATGATCGGTAAATGTAGCAACACCCATGGTTTGCCCGGGCGCACTCAACAAAATTCCGACAGTTGCTGCCAATAAAATGACCCAGCCATAAAAAAAAGGGAGTTTGGCGGGATGAAAAGGGATATCGTTCCAGCGGGTTTTTAATCTCATGAACAATGTGTTTGTTTCAAAAATACCGGCTAATTTTCTTTTTCCGAAGCTCCTACTCTATTCCCAAAACTGAGGGTCCCTGTTCAAATACAATATCGCGCGGGATTCCGGCTCCGGCAATACGGTCCAAATCCTGTTGCAATTCCTGGCGAATAATGCCTTTTTCGTTGATTAATTTTTTGGCTGCTTCGTAATCGCCGCTACCTTGTATCACCAGCAAATCGTTCGAAAGATCGTGCATGGCCTGTTCCATTTTTTCAAAATTAACGCGGTAAGTTCCGGTATTTTCATCCCGCTCGAAGGCCCCGGCTTCCTCAAAATAATAAAACCGGATCATGTTTGCTTTTCCGTGTGCGCTGGATGCCCCAAATCTGACCGACCGGAAAATTCCGGCCATAAACGTGACATAATTATCCATCATGTCTTTATTTTCGAATTCGCCCATTTCGCTGAGTTTATAAACACACCACAATCCCAGGATATCAGCTTTTCCTTCTTCCACTGAAGAATAAGTATCTTTCAAAGCCTCGCGAACGGTTGAGCTTTTATCAACCGTATTTCCCATTCCCAATCCGTGTGCAACCTCATGAAACATGGTATTCTCAAAAAATGCGTCGAATTTCACATGCTGGCGCTGGTCTTCGGCAATAAGCAATCCGGCAATCGGCACCAGAATTTTATCGAATTTCGCTTTCATGGAATTTTTCAACTGCAATTTACGGCTGCCTTTTGTTTCGCGTACTATTTCATCGTTGGGCAAGTTAATGGCAATGGTTTTGCTTCCGGCATTGCAATCGCCGGCATAATACACGGCATCATATGCGTTTAAGTCGGAATCCGCACCCGGCATTTCACTTTTGTATTGCGGGGCTGTTGGCAGTGCATGCTGCAATTCCGGGAGCAACTTTTTATATTTTTCCAGTTTATCGCTCCACACCTTATCTTTTATAAGAATGAACGATTCATGTGCTGCCTTGTAGCCAAACAACTGATCCTCGTAATTTTCAATCGGGCCAACAATAAATTCAATGGTGTTGTTTTTCATTTCCATCCAGGCAACGTCGCTTTCGTAATAATCATCGGTAAGCAATGCCTGAGCGCGTTTTTCCAGGTAATTTTTAAGGCCCGGATCTTCGGCCAGCTGTGCGGCTTTTTGAATGAGCTCAACAGCCGTTTGTATTTTTTCTTCAAAGGCGACGTGGTAGGGTATCGAAATCAACTTTCCGTCTTCGCCCCTTCTGACAATCGTATACTGACTTGTTTTCGACGGCTCGTTCCAGTTTTCAAATTCCGGCTTCGTCATATCTTCGGGATAAAAATTGGCGCCTGCAGGTTTTTCTCCATATCCTGCCAAAAATGGTTTGTTGTTGTTCAGCCTTTCCCACGGCCCGTAGTTTATCTTTACGAATTCTTTTTCGTATGCCGTCAAATCACTCATGAACAACTTGTCTTTGTCGCCAAAAGCTTCAATCCAGTAAATTTCGTTCATGATATCTGCCGCCTTAAACAACAAAGGCAACATCTGTTTTTCCTTTTCCGTTAAATTGCTTAGATCAGCTGTGAGTTTCACAGGAACATATTCTTCCACCTTTTTTTGAATTTTTGTTTCTTCTTCCATTTTTTCATTTTTCGATTGCGGCGAACAGCCAAATAAAAGTGCGGCTATAAACATCATTTTTAAACTGCTTCTCATTTTCAGGCTCTTTTTAATTTGCCAGCAAAAGTACAAAACCGTTGTTTTAAACCGAATAAACCCAATCGTGAAAAAAATGTTTTAACGATTTTTGGCAGTGATTTTTTCAGTTTGAAAATGAGCATGTTAACTTTTTACCGGTAATAACCGTTATAATAATTAAGAACACATTGTTAAAAATCAATAGTTTATGAATTATTATTTGAAACCATTACTGACAAAAACATTAATATTCGTTTTTCTGATAATAGCAGCGCTTGTAGTTATTTCGGAATTGAACAACAAGGAAACCATCGAAGTAACAGCCACTGCGTACAATTCGCTGCCCGGACAAACACATCCGGCACATCCTGACATAGCTGCCTGGGGTGATAAACTGGAGCCGGGAATGAAGGGAATCGCTGTTTCACGGGATTTACTTCAAATGGGGTTAACGTACAACACCGAAGTTAAAATTGAAGGGTTGCCCGGGAAATATGTCGTACTTGATAAAATGAACAAGCGGTGGAAAAAACGAATCGACATTTATATGGGCAAAGACCGGCAGCTGGCGCGTGAATGGGGCAAGCAAAAAGTGGAAATTACCTTTAAACCCAATGAAAGTGTTGATTAAAAAAGGCAATCGCCTGCGGCCTGTGATGTATTTGAATGCCGGAAAAAACGGAAGAGGACCGGATGATCTTTGCTAAATGAGCAAAATAACCTTCCTGTTTGTTACTGTATCAAATCAATTATAATCGTTTAATAAACCTGCTATATGAACCGACCGGATGCAAATACAAAATTTCCGCTGGAACATTATAAAAATTTATGTTTCCTGAAAAACATAATTACCCGTCCGAATATTATTGTGGGTGATTATACTTATTACGATGATTTTGAAGATGTGGCCAACTTTGAAAAAAACGTCAGGTATCATTTCGATTTTGTTGGAGACAAACTCATTATTGGGAAATTTTGTATGATAGCCTCAGGCGTAACATTCATTATGAACGGGGCAAACCATTTAACAGACGCTATTTCAACTTACCCGTTTGCTATTTTCGGAAACGGCTGGGAACATGCCATGGATGGAAAAACTTACCCTGTAAAAGGCGATACGGAAATTGGCAACGATGTTTGGATTGGCTGTAACGCCACCATAATGCCGGGGGTAAAAATCGGCGACGGTGCAATAATTGCTGCCAGGTCCACCATCGTAAAAAACGTTGCCCCCTACTCTATCGTTGGCGGCAATCCTGCAAAAGAAATCAAGAAGCGGTTCTCTGAAGAACAAATACAAAAATTGCTGGAACTGAAATGGTGGGATTGGGACATTGAAAAAATAACCAGGAACCTCTCCGTTCTTACCGGAAACAACGTTGCCAGCCTTGAATAACATTAAGTTTATTTTTCATTTGTTATTGCAGGAAAAACATGAAACGTATCTTTTTTAACATTCAGCGTACATTTCGCGCCACAGGGGAAGAGATGGAAGCCATCCAAAATGCTGCAATAATAAGACATTTTGCAAAAAATGAACTTTTTCTGCGTGAGGGGGAAGTTTGTAAATCAATTGGGTTTATTGAAAAGGGAAGCATGCGTTTATATTACGATTCTCCCGAAAAGGAAGCCTGTAATGACTTCTTTTTTGAGAATTCAGTTGTCGGCTCTTTTGCCAGTTTTTTAACCGATATGCCTTCTATTGTAAGCATTGCTGCCATTGAGGATTGCGAGGTTATTTTGTTTCATAAGGACGATTTAATAAACCTGGTCCAAAAATTTCCGTCGTTCAAACGTCTGGCCGATTTTATTCTTCAGGAACATTTTATCCGGGCCGAAAAACGTGAAGAAGCCCTGCTGAAATTTTCACCCGAAAAACGATTTAAAAACCTGCTGGAGGAACATCCGAAAATATTTAACCGGGTACCGCTTTATTATGTGGCAAGCTACCTGAATATTACACCGGAAACATTGAGCCGCTACCGCACCCGCTTTCTTGTGTAACGTTCTTGATTTGAATCAAGAGAGTTCAAAACAAACCTTCGTTACTTTGTTTTCATAAGATTCATGAATCGGCAAAACATTAATTATTAAAATTCAGAAAAATGAAAACAAATGGTAAAAAAGAAGAACTGATTGTTTTGACGGATGTGATAAAAGTTTTGGTGAGCAATACCGAAACCGGTAATGAATATGCCGTGTTTGAAGAAAATGTACCGCCACTTGGCGGACCGCCTCCCCACATGCACCCCGATGAAGAGATTTTTTATATTGTGAAAGGAGAATTCGAATTCATTCTGAATGATATTCAAAATCCGTTTAAAGCGCTTCCGGGAAGTACTGTGCACGTACCTTCGAATGCTTTGCACACGTTTAAAAATGTGGGAAAAACACCAGGTAAAATGGTAGTCCTTTTAAGCCCGGGAAATTTGCTTGATTATTTTCGGATAATCGGGAAGAATGTGGACGAAATTGCTGAACTTCCTGATATGACGCAAGTTCCGGATGTTTCGAAACTCGATGTGTCTAAGGTTTTTGAACATGCGCCCGCACATAACGTGCAATTTGTGTTACCGGAGATAATGGAAAATTAAGTAACTTATTCTTCAAATTTCACGCAGGATGATAGTTGTTGACCTTATAAGAAATGCTTCTGGTGAGTTGTATGCAAAACTTACTTATGAACCACAAAAGAACTATCTTTTGATGAAATGGATAGGGCCATGTTCGGAGGAAGAAGTAAAAACAGCTTCAATGCGGATGTACGAATGGCAAAAACGGGAAGGAACAAAATACAAATGTAAATTCCATGTGCATGATACCAAGGAAATTGAAGGTGCCTGGGCAGGGCTGGTTGACTGGATTACGAATTATTTTTTCCCGTTGAACTTTGAATATGGAATGCGCTACAACATTAGTATCATTTCGCCCGACATTTTTTCCAAACTTTCATCTGTAGAACTCAGAAAAAGGAGCAACAATAAGGTCGCAACTATTCTCTGCGAAACCCTTTCACAGGCTGAATCGTGGATTTCGATGAACTACAACCGGTAATGGTTTTTGGTTCATTTCGTCTTCAATTGTTCTTATCAATCAGCTTGATTTCCGGCCTTTCCTTGCAATGAAAGTGCTTGATTTATATCTGAATATAGAATAAAAAACATCAAATTTTTTTGAAGTCATGAAAACAGTTAAACATACCGTTCTTTTTCTGTTGCTATGCCAAAATATTTTGGCTTCGGCACAGCAATTCTGGCTTACAACCAATGATTTCCGGGGCGGGCCAAAAACCGGCATTACAATTTCAAACGATTCTGTTATTTTGGTTAGTACCAGGAATTCCGTGTTAAGAAGTACCGATGAATGTTACAGTCTTGATGTGAGGCTCAAATCCAGACAAATCTCAACCGTATTTTCAGCAAAAAACGGGTTAGTCCTTGCCGGAGGAAAAGGAATCGTTTATTATTCCGAAAACACCGGGTTGAGTTGGGATTCTGTTGTGATTAACAGCATTTACCCTGTCACTCAGTTTGTAGAAAACTCCAGCGGTGAATTGTTCGCAATTACAGGAACCGAAGATGAAGGAAACGGAGTTTTCTATTCAGGTAATAAAGGCCGAAGCTGGGAACAAAGAAACAATGGATTGGGCGCTTACCTGGGATGCCGTAAAATTGCCATCGATAAAAATAATCGGTTATATTTAGCCGTATCCGATTATTACGAGTCGTGGTATGGCGGATTTTATTTTTCGGAGAACAACGGAATTTCGTGGGAAAAAATTTCAATCAGGAATGATTCACTTGCCAATCCGGTAAAAGTAGGTATACCTTATAACCTGTCAGTATTGCCAAACAACATGGTTTACCTGAGTTTTACGGGTCTTTCTTACAACGCATTTGTGTCGCTGAACCTTTATAAAAGTATTGATGAAATTAAATCAAATTCTTCCTGGAACGTCATGAAGTTCAGGCAACCCAACAACTGGTGGGAAGATACCCCAATCAATTCAATTCATCTGGCACAAAACGGCGATTGGTACAGCTCGGTTAATGGCGCAAAGCATTTGGGAGGGACCTGCTTTTCGCACGACGGCCTAACCTGGGAAACTCTTGATTCCGGGCTGGGCACAGATACCATGAACAGGAGAAACGAACAATTTTTTGCGGAAACATCCGAAGGGCGGATTTTTATGATACAATATATGGACGAGGGAATTTACAGAACGGATACGGGTACCGTTACAAGTGCGCCAAAACCGGCTGAAATAAATGCAAACATAAAGTTATATCCAAACCCCGTCCGGCAAGGGAAAAAATTTACGTTGGAAATGGATAAGAATATTGACTTTGCAGAAATAGCAGTTTATGACATAACCGGAAAGAAACTTTTTCACACCCGAACCTATGATATCCGAACCAGTATTCCGGCTTCGTTAAACAAAGGGATTTATATTGTTTCTGTTAAAAACAGCTATTTGGAAAAAGCGCTGAAGATTATAGTTAACTAATTCTTCCGGTTTGTTGGAATTAAATTTTGTGTTTTTTTTGACGGAGCATAAAAAAAGCCACTCTGTTAACAAGAATAGCTTTTTGTTTTTTGTACCCCGGACGGGATTCGAACCCATGACCTACTGCTTAGAAGGCAGTTGCTCTATCCAACTGAGCTACCGGGGCAGCCTGAATTTGCGGTGCAAATATATAAATTTTACCACGGTTTAAAAGCATCAGAAAAAAAATCCCGGCGTTTAACCGGGATGTATCACTATAGCAGGTGAATTCCGTTGGCTTTGCATTTCTGCAGCATTTCGTCGGGCCAAATGCTCGACTGGATTTCGCCGATGTGCGCTTTCCGTAAAAAGTACATGCACAGTCGCGACTGACCAATTCCACCGCCAATGCTGAGCGGCAGTTCATCGTTGAGCAGCATTTTATGCCACAGTAATTCTTTTCGCTGTTCCAGGCCGCGGATTTGCAGTTGTTTAAGCATCGCTTCCTTATCCACCCGTATCCCCATCGATGAGATTTCGAAAGCGCGGTCCAGAACGTCGTTCCAAATGACGATGTCGCCATTTAATCCTTTATGGCCATTTCCTGTAGCTGTCGTCCAGTCGTCGTAGTCGGGCGCGCGGCCATCGTGAATGCCACCCCCGGGAATTTCGCCGCCAATCCCGATAACGAAAATAGCGCCATGCTCTTTGGCTGCCTTTGTTTCACGTTCGAACGGAGTTAAATCCGGGTACTGTTCAGCCAAATCTTCGGTATGAACAAACGTTATTTCCTCCGGAAGCTGCGGTTGAATTTCCGGATAATTGTCAACCACGTGAAATTCAGTTCGCACTAATGCGTCATAAATTTTCACCACCACCTTTTTTAGAAAATCGAGGTTGCGCTCCTCGCGTGATATTACCCGTTCCCAGTCCCACTGATCGACGTACAGCGAATGGATGTTGGTTAATTCTTCATCGGGACGAATGGCGTTCATATCGGTATAAATTCCATAGCCTTTTTCAATTTCAAGATCGGCCAGCGCCAATCTTTTCCACTTGGCAAGCGACTGCACAATTTCCGCTACCTGGTCGTCCATCTCTTTCATTGGAAAAGAAACCGGACGTTCAATGCCATTCAAATCATCGTTAATTCCGGTGCCCTGCTTTACAAAAAGCGGCGCAGTGACCCTGCGCAACCGCAATTCCGACGCGAGGTTCAACTGGAAAAAATCTTTTATCAGTTTAATAGCTTGTTCAGTTTGGTTTACATCCAAAACCGATTTGTAATTTTTTGGAAAGAATAGTTTCATATTTCTTTTTTTTCAATTGAGGACAAAAATAGAATTATGCTTTCAAAATGAAAGTAAAAAACTTGAAAATATTGCATTATTATTTTATTTATTAAGAAAACCTGAACTAATGTAAAAAAGAAAGAAGCCTGGTACATAAAAATCCGATTCGTATTTTTGTGGACACTAACCATGCAAAAGATCGACAAAAATATTTACAGGCTTTACCTGATAAAAATTTCCAAGTGGTTCAATCTGGTAATGCCGGTTGTTGTGCTGTTTTACCAGCAGAACGGAATGGGAATGCACGAGGTTTTTATGTTGAAATCAATTTATTCGCTGGCAATGGTGGCCATGGAAATTCCATCGGGGTGGATGGCTGATGTTTGGGGAAGGAAAAAAACGCTGGTATTGGGTAGCTTCCTGGGTAGCGGCGGCATTCTGCTCTACTGCTTTTCGTATGGGTTCTGGGCCTTTGCAGCAGCCGAAATTATTTTGGGAATCGGCTATTCGTTTGTATCGGGCGCCGACTCGGCCATGCTATTCGATTCGTTAAAAGCAACAGAAAAATCGAACCAATACATTAAACAGGAAGGGCGAATAACCTCAGCCGGAAATTTTGCGGAAGCCATCGCAGGCGTGGCGGGCGGTTTTCTGGCGGCTGTAAGTTTGCGGTTTCCTTTTTACTTCCAGTTTGCGGTGGCATCCATTGCAATACCGGCATCGCTAACTTTAGTTGAACCTAAAATTCAGTTTACAGAGCAAATTCATTCCATTCGAAAATTGGTTCAAAATATCCGCAACATAATCCTTTCCGATAAAAATTTGCGAACTGCCATTTTATTGTCCGCAGCAACCGGAACTGCAACGCTTACTTTTGCGTGGTTTGTCCAGCCGTTTTTTAAAGCTGTAAATGTTCCGGTGGAATGGTTCGGAATATTATGGACTGCTTTAAATTTAACGGTTGGCATTTCATCGGTTTTTGCATACCGGGTGGAAATCCGGCTTGGCAAAAAATGGTCGGTTGTTGTGATAATTTTCGTGTTGTCAGCTGGTTATGTTTTATCGGGGATGTGGGTTTCGTGGTGGGGAATTGCTTTTCTGTTCCTGTTTTATCTGGCGCGTGGAGTTGCCACACCAATCCTTAAAAATTATATTAACGTATACACCGAAAGCGAAGTGCGGGCAACCATGCTTTCTGTGCGTAATTTCGTCATCCGTATTAGTTTTGCCGGTATTGGCCCGTTGCTCGGCTGGATTACCGATAGAATAAACCTGGAAACTGCTTTTTTACTGGCCGGGGGAATTTATTTGATTTCTGCGCTGGCAATTGTGTATCCGTGGTTAATGCGGGCCCGGCATTGAATCTAAAGCTCCAGTTGCAAACCATCATAGGCCGGAAACACATTTTCGGGAAGGTTTTTCGCGATGTCGGCATGTTTGCCAAATGCATGGCTCAAATGCGTCAGGTACGCTTTTTCGGGCTTTATCCGGCTGATGATATCAAGCGCTTCGTCGCGGTTAAAATGTGAAACGTGTTTTTCCTCGCGTAATGCATTGATGATCAATATCCGTGTTCCTTCCACTTTTTCAAGTTCTTCAGGGGGAATAAAATTGGTGTCGGTAATGTAGGTCAAATCCCCCACTCTATAACCAAAAACCGGAAGTTTGTGGTGAAAGCAGCGGATGGGTGTAAACTGAATGCCGTTGATTTCAAAAGGATCGTCATTCACTTCGTGAAGGTTCATTTTTGGAATACCGGGATATTTCCGATCGGTAAAAACATAGTTAAAAATGCGCTTTATTGCCTTTTGTACCCGTTCTTCGGCATAAATATCGAGCGGGTGTTTTTGCACCCAGTTATACGAGCGAATATCGTCCAGACCAAAAACATGATCAACATGTTCGTGCGTTATCAGCACAGCCTGCAGAAAATCAACCTGTTCCCGAAGCATTTGCTGCCTGAAATCAGGACCGGCATCAACTACATAATTATTCCCGTCAATTTTCAGGAGCAGCGACGAGCGCAGACGTTTATCCCGCGGGTCAGTCGAACGGCAAACGTCACAATTACAAGCAATTACCGGCACCCCCTGCGAAGTGCCCGTTCCGAGCAGCGTAGCCTGAATTTTTGGGTTTTTCTGTTCCGTCATTCCGCAAAATTAAAAAAAGCAATGGTGAAACCGTGAATATCCATATTTTTGCAAAAACTTTTCAAATGGCGAAGCTCTTTCTTGTACCAAATGTTTTAAGCGACGGCGACTGGCAAAATGTGCTGCCGGCACAGATATTTTTCATTCTCACCAATACGAAATATTTTATTGTTGAAAACGTACGGACTGCGCGTCGTTTTTTAAAGCAGGTGAACAAAGACATTGATATCGACAGCCTCACTTTTTTCGAATTGAACAAATACACGGACAAAAAAGACTTACCCGGTTTTTTACAACCTTTGCATCAGGGAAACGATATGGCAGTAATTTCGGAAGCGGGATGTCCGGGAGTCGCTGACCCCGGCGCCGAAATTGTAAGGCTTGCCCATCAAAAACAAATTCATGTAGTTCCTTTGGCAGGACCGTCGTCCATTGTGCTGGCGCTGATGGCTTCCGGATTAAACGGCCAGAATTTCACGTTTAATGGTTATTTACCTGTAAAACCTCACGAACGCGCCCGCGCGGTTTTGAAACTCGAAAAAACAATAAAAAATGGCCAACAGACACAAATTTTTATTGAAACGCCATACCGAAACAATCAGTTGGTTTCTGATTTGCTGAAAACCTGCTCCCCTTCCACGCTGCTGTGCATTGCTGCCAACATCACCGGCGAAAACGAATTTATAGCTACCAAAACCGTTGCTGACTGGAAAAGAAATGTTCCGGATTTGCATAAACAACCGGTTATCTTTTTGATTGGTGAATAATTTTATTCATCGCTTTAGCTTAACGACTATACATCTTGCTGTATTCCAAATATTTTCCTTAATTTTAATGTTGTTTGCAATCAACCGAAAATCAGGGATACATGAATATTTTATTAATAAAGCCGCCGCTAAATTCCAACTTAATTACCACATCGCTTTATGAACCTCTTGAGTTGGAATATCTTGCAGCTTCAGTTGCCGATCAAAACGTAAAAATTCTGGATATGCGAATTGATTCAAATTTGCTTAATGAATTAAATCGCTTTAAACCACAGGTGGTAGGTATAACTGCTTATACCTGCGACTTCAATGTTGTTGTTCAGCTTCTTCGGGAAATAAAGGAATTTGATCCGCAAATAAGAACGGTTGTCGGCGGGAATCATGCCACTTTTTTACCCGGCGATTTTGCCCTTCCCACTGTTGATGCTGTTTTCATGGGATATGCTGATGAAACATTTCCCCAATACATTCGTTATTTCGACGATCCTGAACGCATAAAAAAAATTCCCAACATAGGGATTGTCGGGGAAGGGCAAATAATATACACTCAACGAATCGTCAATACAATAAACCTGGATTCCCTTCCGCTGCCAAACAGGCATCTCACTAAAAAATACAGGCATAAATATCATGATCCCGTAAGGAATAACCTGTCACTGGTAATGACAAGCAGAGGCTGTCCGTTCAGGTGTAATTTCTGCGCCTGCTGGAAGTTAATGAACGGGAAATATACGGCGCGGCAACCGGAATCAATCATTGAAGAGTTAAAAGCCCTGCCAAAAGAAGTTGACGTGGTTTATTTCTCGGATGATAATTCTTTCAGTGATGTTAAAAGAATGTGGAAACTTAGCCGGTTACTGAAGGAAAACAACATCAGGAAAAAATTCCAAATGTACGCGCGGGCCGACACCATCGTAAAACATCCGGAATTATTTAAAGATTTGAAAGAAGCCGGACTGCAGTTTATCACGGTGGGCCTGGAATCATTCCAAAATAAAGACCTGGAAATTTACAACAAAAAAACATCTGTTTCCCTGAATACAGAAGCAATCAAAATTTTAAAAAGCTTTGATATTCATGTGATTGCACATTTCATTGTAAAACCTGACTACACGAGTGAAGATTTTGACAAATTATATAACTACATTGTTTCAAACAACCTGTTCCGACCGGCTTTTCCGGTTTTGACACCGCTCCCGGGAACTGAGTTGTATCAGGAAAGTTTTCACACTTTCCGGATAAAAAATTATGATTATTTTGATTTTGCCCACTCTATTTTGCCGACTAAACTTCCGGTTGAGGAATTCTATCGCCACCTGGCTGATTTATATTCAAAAAGTTATTCTCTGCAGCGGTATATAAATTATAAAATCAGCAGGTTGTTTTCTCTGCAAAAGAATATTTTCAAATCAAAAAACACCGATGGGATAACGTTTATAAAGCTCGTTTTCATATACATATTTTCGAAAGCGATGGTAACGAAGATTAGAAAATCCTATCGAATTCCATCTGAAATCAGAAAATTTTAAGTTGTTCCTGAATTGAAACTCAGATAATCTTCATTTCTTTGAGCAGGGTAAATTCGTATTCAAAATTTGGTGTAAAAATACCTTTTCCGATTTCCTGCTCTATTTGTTTTTGAGTCCAAAAGCGGGCTTCAACCACTTCTTCGGAGTGTACCTTGTAGTTTTTCGAATCGAATGTGGTAAACAGGTACACCAGTTCGTTTTCAATTTCCGACTCCCATTTATAAACTTTATTCAGCTTTGCTGAAAATGCACTAAGACCAATTTCTTCAAAAGCTTCTTTTTTCAGCGCCTGTTCAATGGTTTCACCGGCAGAAACATGACCGCCGACTGCTGTGTCCCATTTTCCGGGCTGGATGAGCTTTGACTCGGGCCGTTTTTGCAGCAGAAGAGCTTTACTGCGGTTTAATACCTGCATATGTACCACCGGATGCAACAACATGCTGCCGTTATGAACATGACTTCGCGGTGCACGTCCGGTTACATTTCCCTGGTGATCGACCAGCGGCACCCATTCTTCTCCCGCCATCGCTTTTTGTTTGCGTTTTTGCCGGATTAATTCGAACAAAAAGTAAACGCCGAAAAGAACGTAAAACAATCCGCCGCTGATAAAAGCCCACGCTTCGTTGCTCATGTAAAAAGCGGCATAAAATACCAAAACAGTATGCGCAGCAAACAGATAGAAAAGTATTTTTAAGCTCCTTCGCATTTGCGCCACCTGAACTTCGTTGAATTGAACACCTTTCAGGTACCGTTGTCCCATTAACCCGATAATATTTACCGGTGAAAATGCAGAAATACCTAATATGGCGACTAAAATTACCTCCACCAAACCAGGTTTCAGTTTGAAAAAGATATCATTGTCGAGCACAATGGAAATACCACCTAAAACCACGAGTAAGAGAGTATCGAACAGGATAAATTTATCGAAGCGTTTTTCCTTATAACCTACCCAGGCCATTTCGGCGATTCCAACACCAATGGCAACAAACAACCCGGTTTTAGTCCCCCAGATTTCATCGGCAGCGATGAAAACAAAAAGCGGGATAAAACCGGGCAGTAATTTTTTCAGGAGTTCTGTCCTGTTCATTTAATGTCCTGAAATTGTTTAAAATAAGTTATCACTGCGTCTGGGCAGGATAAATTTTATAAACCTCCACCTGCATCAATAATGTGGTAAATCCGGGCACTCCGGTTGTGCCGGACTGTTTGTATGCCAGTTCAGACGGGATAACCAGGTTGGCTACCGTACCTTTTTGCATGAGAGTGGCAGCCTGTTCCAAACCGGAAATTGCTGTACCGGCACCCACTGTAAATTCGTACGGATCGTACCGGTAACCATCAACATAACCGCTGGTTTGATCGATTAAAACGCTGTCGATGGTATAAGTTGCATAAAATATTTGAACCCTGTCACCCACATGAATCGTATCACCCGTTCCTTCGTTAACTTCAAAATAAAATAAACCCGAAGGTTCCGGCTTGGCGCCCGGGTGATTATCCTGAATATACTGGTCGAGCTTTTCCAGTTCCCTCTGTCTCAGTTTTTCAATATCGTTGTCTTTGCAGGCGAAAAAAGCCACGGCAAGCAACATCAGTATAAATCCGTTCAATAATCTGTTATTCATCTAAAATCTGTTATTAAATTCTTTTATTCTTCGTTGGAAGGTTTAATATCGTACATTTTCACCACAAAAATCAACGACTGATAAGGTCCGATAATTCCCTGGCCCAGCGCACCATAGCCCAGTTCGGAAGGAACAATGAATTGTATTTTCCCACCTTTGTTGATGTGTGTTACTCCATCGTCCCAACCGGGAATCATTGGTGGATTGCCCAAAACAAATTCCCATTTTCCGTCGGAAAAATTTACTTCAGAAGAATCGAACATGTAACCATCCATCAAATAGCCGGAATAACCTACGATCAATGTGTCTCCTTCCTGCGGATAATCTCCTTCGCCTTCTTCAATAACTACATAATAAACTCCCAAATCAGTGGTGTCTACATCGTAATCTTTTGCTTGCAAGCTGTCGATGTAAGCGTTCAAAATTTGTAATTCTTCGGCTTTTGTTTGCTGATGATTTTCGTCGCCAACATCAATACACGATGAAAAAATTAATGCTGCAACTACTGCAATGCCTGCAATCTTTAGTTTTCCAATTTTCATTTTTGTTCTTTTAAATTATTGTTTCCAATAACTGATGCTTATACTCATCTAAAAGTTGCCTGAACTTTTCAACTGCATCATTTAATTTTAGGTTTGTTTCGCCTCCGGCAGCATTCAGGTGGCCTCCGCCATTGAAATGTTCGCTGGCAAATTTATTCGCCGGAAAACTGCCTTTCGACCGAAATGATGCTTTTACAAAATTTTCCTTTTCAATAAACAACGCGGAAAAAACAACATTATTTATCGATAACGGATAATTAACAAAACCTTCCGTATCGCCGGTTTCGTAGTTGAAATCGTCGAGTTCCTTTTGGGTAATGTGAATAACTGCCGAGCGCAATTCAGGAAATACCAGCATTTTTGAATTCAGGCAGTAACCGAGCAACTTCATGCGGCTGGCCGAGAAGTTATGGTAAACATTCGACTGAATTTTTTCCGCATCAATTCCAAATTCCAGCAATTCGGCGATTACCCGGAATGTGTTCGGGTTGGAAATATTGTGGCTGAATGAACCAGTGTCGGTCATTATCCCGGTATATAAGGCTTCTGCAGCCTGTGCATTCATGCAATCTTTCAATTCGATTTTTGTGACAATGTCGAAAATCAACTCTGCCGTGGAACTGTACGATGGCTCAGAAATCATAACATCCACAAAATCCGTAGGTTCCGGATGATGATCGATAAGTACCGTGTCCCGATCAAAATTTTTGATTGATTTTTCAACATCGCCGGCACGTTTGGCATCATTAAAATCGACACAAATCAATAAATCAGCAGCTTCAATGGTTTTCTTTCCTTTCTTCCGGTTGTTACAAAAAACCTGAATTTCTACCTCAGAAGAAAACCATTTTATAAAACCAGGATAGTTATTCGGGGAAATAATCGTAACATGCCATCCTGTATTTTTTAAAATTTCTGCCAAACCAATCGCAGAACCAATCGCATCGCCATCCGGATTCTCATGCGTTACAATTACAACATTTTCCTTTTTTTCGCCGAGTAACCTACCCAACGACTTAAGCACCTCATTACCAGTATTTTTCAAAACATTCAAAATTTGAACTGACAAAGATAAGAAATCTCATACGCGGGCAAAGGTTATTTTGTCCAAATTTTTATAATATTGCCGGACAATTAGCAATATTAAAAGTAAACGATATGGCGGGAAATCTAACATTCACGATGATTAAGCCGACGGCTTTCAAGAATAATCATGCCGGGGCAATTTTAAAAATGATAAACGAAGCCGGTTTTGGAATAAAGGCAATGAAATTAACCCGGCTGACCCCGGAGCAGGCTGGCGCTTTTTACGCCGTGCACCGGGGCAAACCCTTTTATGAGTCATTGGTTGGGTTTATGAGTTCGGGACCAATTGTCGCCGCAGCGCTTGAAAAAGAAAATGCTGTGGAAGATTTCAGGAAGTTGATTGGCGCTACCAATCCGGAAAATGCCGAAGAAGGAACCATCAGAAAATTATATGCTACGAGCTTACAGGAAAATGCTGTACATGGTTCGGACAGCGATGAAAATGCACAGGTTGAATGCAACTTTTTCTTTTCGCAACTGGAGCGACATCAATAACAGCGGAAAATATTTTTGATTTATAAAGAGGTATTCTGAACATTTGCTACCGAAAGTGTGAAAATCAGAATCACCTCTTTTATTTGAAAACAATTTTAAGAACGATTTCTTCCCCGGCTTTTTCATTTAATCGTTTCCGTATTTCCCCGCGCATCATCAGCAATTCGTTTTTAACCACCGACGAACTTATTTCAACATAGAGAACCCCTTTTGAAATAAAAATATTCCGGGTGTAGCGCGATATGGTTTTTCCCAAAACTTCTTCCCACGACTGAACAATATCGACCTCTTTTAACCTGCGTTCCATCTTCATTTCTTTGATGTAGTCCCGCAACGCTTCGCCAATTGTCTGTGTATTGCTCCTTCTCATTTTACCAGTTTTACATTTCCCGATTCCACCAGAAAGATACGAAAATCGGCATTCATTTTTTTGATAATCCCGTCGAGGTGTTCGCGGTTGGTATCGGTAATAAAAATTTGGCCGAATTGTTCACCGGAAACAATTTTAATAATTTGCTCCACCCGGTTTCGGTCCAGCTTATCAAAAATATCATCGAGCAGCAGAACCGGCTTCATTCCTGAAATTTCCTTTATAAAATCGAACTGCGCCAGTTTCAGTGCTGCAAGAAAAGTTTTTTTCTGTCCCTGCGAGCCCAGTTTTTTTATCGGATAATCATCGATGGAAAATAAGAGTTCATCTTTATGTATCCCGGTAGTTGTATATTGAACTGCCCGGTCTTTTTGCAGGCTTGATTTCAACAGTCCCTGAAAGTCATTTTCATATAAATCGGACTGGCGGGTCAGCCCCACCACTTCATTCCCCTGCGAAATATGGGAGTAGTAATGTTGAAAAACAGGAATCAGTTTTTGAACAAACTCCAGCCGTTCAGCATGAATCCGGTTTCCGGTTTCAATCAAAAGTTCGTTCCAAACCGCCAGCAATTCTGCATCAAAAAAATGCTCTGTTGCAAATTGCTTCAGCAGGTTATTTCGCTGCAACAATGCCCGGTTGTATTTCAGCAAATCATTGAGGTAATTTTGGTTGTACTGCGAAATTACCCCATCCATAAATTTTCGGCGTTCGTCGCTGCCACCCAAAATTAGGTTTACATCCGACGGGGTTACCAATACCAGCGGAAGCAACCCGATATGATCCATAAGTTTTTTGTACACCTTCGAATTCCGCTTGAACTGTTTTTTTTGCCCTTTCTGGTATCCACAGTTGATAACTTCTTTGGAACCTGAGCGAAGATAACTTCCATTGAGCATAAAAAAACCTTCTTCGTGGTTGATATTCAGCTGATCGACCGGATTTGAAAAACTTTTGCAAAACGAAAGGTAATAAATGGCATCGAGCAGGTTGGTTTTGCCTGCGCCATTGTTTCCGATAAAACAATTGAGCCGCGGCGACAATTCCACCTTTACATCTTTCAGATTTTTAAAATTTACAATGTTAATTTCGTGGATGTGCATAATTCCATCTCGTATTTCGGTGCAAAACTAATTAAAAAAAACAGCGGTACCGGAACGGTATTTATATTTCGTATTAATAACAACAGAATGTTGATTACTATTCAAATTTAACGCGCTATAATCCGCGGGGTTTTGAAAAAAAAACTATTTTTGCGGCACAATTTTGAAAAGAAAGAAGATGGCAAAGAAAAAAGCAAAGCAAGAAGATAATTTAGAGGAACTTGAAAGCGCTTTAACCAGAACGGAACATTTCATCGAAGAGAACCAAAAAACAATAACCTACATTGTAGCCGTTATTGTTCTGGTAGTTACTGGTTACCTTGGATTTAAAAAGTTTTACATGCAGCCGAAAGAGAAAGAAGCTCAGTCGCAGATGTTTATGGCCGAAAACTATTTCGAAAAAGATTCTTTTAATCTGGCGATAAACGGTGATGGCAATTATTTGGGATTTCTCGATATTATCGACGATTACGGAATGACAAAATCGGCCAATCTGGCCAAATACTACACCGGTATATCCTACCTTCACATGGGGCAGTTTGAGGACGCACTGGATTATTTAAACGATTTTGATACCGATGATTTATTACTTGGCCCGATTACCGAAGGCGCCAAAGGTGATGCACATCTGGAACTGGGTGAACAGGATGCAGCCCTGAAACAATATAAAAAGGCTTATTCGATGAACGATAACGAATTGACGAGCCCGATTTATATGATGAAAGCAGCCAACCTGCTGGAATCGATGGATGAGCCGGAACAGGCGTTGTCACTTTATCAAAAAATTAAAAATGATTATCCTGATTCCGCGGAAGGACGCACCATCGACCGTTACATTGCAAGGGTGAAGCATATTCAGGGTTAAATCAAAAAAAAAATCAAATGGCCCCTCTAAAAAGAGGGGTTTTTTATTTCAGTTTATGGCAACAAAAGACCTATCGCAATACAATATCAACTCAGTACCATCGGCAGAGAATATGCGTTTTGGAATCGTAGTGGCGGAGTGGAACCACGAAATTACGTCGATGCTTGCACAGGGTGCGTTGGACACGCTGAAAAAGCATGGGGCAAAGGATGAAAATATCCTTGTAAAATATGTTCCGGGCAGTTTTGAATTACCGCTGGGAGCTCAGTATTTTGCCGAAATGGAAAATGTAGATGCAATAATCATTCTCGGGTGTGTTGTACAAGGCGAAACACGCCATTTCGATTTTATTTGCCAGGGAGTTACGCAGGGAACCGTTGATTTAAACCTGAAATACAACAAGCCGTTCATTTTTGGTGTTTTAACCACCGAAAACGAGCAGCAGGCAAAAGATCGTGCCGGCGGCAAACACGGCAACAAAGGCGATGAAGCCGCTGTTACGGCTATTAAAATGGTGCAACTGAAACATTCGTTTCTGCCCTAAAAAAAAGAGCCTGCCCGCCGGCAAACTCTTTCATAATTAAACTGTAAAACTTAAACATTTCTTATCTTGGACCATATCCGCCACCTCCTTGTCGTCTGGCGTTTGCCCTTTCTTCAAGGTATTTTTCATATTTCGGCCATTGTTCTTCCGTTAAAATGGTTTTCATTTTTTTATTCTGTTCATCGCGAATGGCTCCCATTTTATCGCGCATAGCACTAAAATCGCCCTGGTTCTGATCGCGTAATTCCCTCATTTTTTTGCTGGTTTCCAGGTTCAGGTCGTGTACCTTTTTTTCCTGATCTTTATTTAAGTCAAGTACTTCCTTTAAACGGTCGGTTTGCCGTTTTGCCATTTCTTCCGGATCTAAATTTCTGCCTCCCTGATTTTGGGCTATACCTGCTGTTACAGCAAGTAAGAACATCAATACTACTATTCCTAATTTTTTCATTGCTAAAAATTTTATGTTTTACACTAATGCTTTTAAAACAATGCATTCGACCTTTTAAAATGTAAAACGTTTAACGAATGTTGATAAAAGAACAGCTTGAGTCTGCTCCGAAAAGTCTGAGTTCATTGATTTTCAACTTCTTTACCCCTGACCCCTAAAGGGGAACTTGCTGAAAATCAATGAACTCATCAAAGTCCCCTTGAGGGGATTTAGGATTTTTTGACTTTTCGGAGTGGTCATAGCTTTAATATTATGGGAAGTCATACCATTAAATGAATTAATAGCTGATTTTCATATTCATTCCAAAAATATCAACGGTGTCCCATTTCCTGATGCTTTTGTGTTTTTCATAAACATAATACATTTTTAGTTGTAAATGTTTTAATTCAACAGCCTGAATACCAGCATACCACCTTGCGATGTGCAATTTTTCGCTGGTCAGTTTATAAAAAGTTTCTTCAGCCGTATAGAAGCATAAATTCCAGGGCGTTAATGCAGGAAACTCAATGTTAAACTTTTGTTTATGCCTGAAATGATTTTCTTCTGTACTGAACATCCGGTATTCAGCGCGATTTGAAAAAGAAAAAGTCAGCTTTTTTATTGTTTTCGACAAGTCGCCGTATAACATTGCCCGTTGTTCCTCCAGATAGCCGTACTCTTTTCTCGACCACGACATTCGAATGCCGCTACCCACCTCGAGCCAGTTATTAACATCGTTTTTGAGGAAAACATCGCCAGACTTTAAATCGAGGAAATTATTACCGGGTGTGTATTGTATCTTTTCTGAAACAGCCAATTTTGTTTTTGGCGAGAGTTGTCCTTCAAAACTGTTTAAATTCCAAAGCTGGAATTTCCTTTTTTCCTGAGCTGAAACTGTGAACAGGGAGCAAATTAAAACCGCTATTAACAGCAATCGCACCATAATTCAATCCGTAATGTTTTTAAAATTAAACTATATCACCCTGATGTTGCCCAAAGAAAATGCCGGTCTGTTACAACCGGCACTCTTTCATTCAAATTTATTTTTTCGGTAATTGTATTCCCCGTTGTTTGGCCATATCTTCCATTCGTTTCTGAAATTTCGATTTTTTCACCGTTTTCTTTTTATTTACCTGGAGCTGGGCCCTGATTTTATCTTCATCAACAAATGAGCGGATTATATAGGTTTGCCCGATGGTTATCAGATTGGCCAAAAGATAATAGTAGCTCAACCCTGCCGAATAATTGTTCAGGATAAACAGAAACATAACCGGCATAATATACATCATGGTTTTCATTCCCGGCATACCCTGACTGGCAGTTGATTGCTGGTTTAATCGTGTTGAAACTATGGTTGTTATGGTCATTAACAGAACAAATAAGCTGACGTGGTCGCCATACATTGGAATGTTAAAAGGAAGATTCAGAATGGAATCATAAGTCGATAAATCATGCGCCCACAGAAAACTTTCCTGCCTCAGTTCGATGGAGGTGGGAAAGAAAAAGAACATCGCCACCAGAATGGGAAACTGCAGCAACATCGGTAAACATCCCCCCATGGGATTCACTCCGGCCTTCTTGTACAGCGCCATAGTAGCCTGCTGTTTTTCCATGGGCTTATCGCTTCCGTATTTTTTGTTCAGTTCGTCGATCTCAGGTTTTAATGCTTTCATTTTCGCCTGAGACAGATATGATTTGTATGTGAACGGGAACAACAGCGTCTTAATAAACACCGTAAGTAATAAAATAATTATACCAAAGTTGCTGATGAACCTGCGCAGAAAGTTAAATACCGGAATGATTAAATATTTGTTCACCGGTCTTACAATGGCATATCCCAGATAAACCATCCGTTCCAAATCGACATCATATTGATTTAATGTTTGATAATGATTTGGCCCGAAATAGAATCTCATATCCACCTGTTCATTTTCTGAACCCTGATACGGTAACGCAATATCAGCATAAAACCGGGCGAGGTAATTCGGATTGTCTTCGTATGCTGTTTGTTTTACAAAAGCATTTGGAAATGAATTGTCAGCAATAATGGTGGAGTTGAAAAACAACTGTTTGTAACCGATCCACTTCAAACGTGTGCTCAGGCTTTCTTCGTCGGATTTGTTGGACGACAGGTTGTCCGTATCATCTTCATAAAACTTATAATTGATATTTGTATAACGGTCTTCTCCGAACCTTGAAGGTTTTTCCTGACGCGGCACGTCAATACCCCAGTTAAAATTCAGGTACGACTGGTTTGAAGCAATGTACTCGTTCATTCCCTTAAGGTTTACGTCGAAACCAACCATGTATGAATTGTACGGCAGTGTGTAAACATACTCCATGTACTTACCGGGTGCAACTTCCAGGCGAAAACCAATAGAATCCTTTCCACCCGGATTATTTTCGTTGAACTTTATTTTTCCTTCGTTTGCCCTTTTTACCGGCGGCCCGGAAACAACTATTTCTTTTCGGTTTACCGATGGTTTGAAAAAAAGCTCCTGTGTTTTTATACTCCGGTTTTGCGAAAAGAAATTCAATCCAAACTGGGTGTCTGGTCCATCAAATAAAATCAACGGTAATGAATCATGTGTCTGATAATCTTTCAGTAAAACCGAATATATTCTTCCCCCTTTGTTGGAGAAAGTGATTTTCATCAGGTTATTTTCAAGTGTATAGAATTGTTCTTCTCCTACTGCTGCTTTTCCAAATGCTCCGAACTCGTCAATTTTCTTCTGAATATTTTCAGTTTGCATTGCAGTATCGGCATTTTGCAGAGGTTTTACTGTTGTGTCTTCAAGTTGTTCCTGATTTAATTTTTTTTGTGCCTCCACCTGAGCGATGGAATCCCGCCGGTATTTTGCGGCTTCAATTTCTTCTTTCGATGGCTGGTTAACAATGGAAAACACGACCAGTATTACGAAAATCAGAACAATTCCTAAAATTGCGTTTCTATCCATTTTTTTGTTCTTCTACTAATGTACTTTTTATAAATTCAACAAATAACGGGTGGGGATTTAATACAGTGCTTCTGTATTCCGGATGAAACTGCACCCCTACGAACCATTTATGTTTTGGTATTTCTACAATTTCCACCAGATCGGTTTCCGGATTTATTCCAACCGGCACCATTCCTGCTTTCTCGAATTCCTCGCGGTACGCATCGTTAAATTCGTAGCGGTGGCGGTGCCTTTCATAAACGGTGAGTTTGTTGTATGATTTGCAGGCATTTGAATCTTTATCAATGATCCGGCATTCGTAGGCGCCGAGCCGCATTGTTCCGCCATATTCGGTAATGCCTTTTTGATGTTCCATCAAATCGATTACCGGATAGGGTGTTTTCTGATTCATTTCTGTTGAATCTGCGCCCTCAAATTTCAACACGTTCCGGGCAAATTCGATAACAGCTACCTGCATTCCCAGGCAAATACCAAAAAATGAGGTATTGGTTTCGCGGGCAAATTTTGCTGCCAGCGCTTTCCCTTCCATTCCGCGGTGGCCAAATCCGGGCGCTACAATTATCCCGTTGAGATTCGAAAGTTTTTGTTGATAATTGTCCTGCTTAATTGATTCGGAATGAATCCATACGATGTTTACCTTGCAAAGATTTTCAGCTCCTGCATGAACCAGCGCTTCTGCTATCGATTTATAGGCGTCGTGCAATTCCACGTATTTACCAATCAGGCCAATGTTTACCTCGTATTTCGGATTTTTTAATTTTAACAAGAAATTATTCCAGGGTGACAAGTCGACCAGTTCGTTTATTTCCAGATTCAATTTCTTCATAACCGTTAAATCCAGCTTTTCATCGAGCATTTTTAACGGCACATCATATATTGTTGGAACATTTATCGATTGAATAACTGCATCAGGATCTACGTTACAAAAAAGCGCAACCTTTTCGCGCATGGCCCGATCAATTTCATGTTCTGTGCGCAATACCAGTATATCTGGCTGAACTCCGGCTTCGAGCAACAATTTTACGGAGTGTTGCGTGGGTTTGGTTTTTAATTCGCCGGTCGCTGCCAAATATGGAACCAGCGTAAGATGCACCACGAGCGCCTTTGATCCCAATTCTCTTTTCAACTGCCTGACCGATTCAATGTAAGGCAACGATTCAATATCGCCAACAGTCCCGCCGATTTCAGTAATTACAATGTCATATTTACCCTTGGAGCCCAGAACTTTAATTCTCCGTTTGATTTCGTCGGTGATGTGCGGGATAATTTGGACGGTTTTACCGAGATAGTCTCCCCGGCGTTCCTTGCTGATTACCGATTGGTAAATACGCCCGGTGGTTACGTTGTTGGCCTGGGATGTGGATGCATTGAGGAAACGTTCGTAATGCCCCAAATCCAGATCGGTTTCGGCGCCGTCTTCAGTTACAAAACATTCACCATGTTCGTAAGGATTTAACGTTCCCGGATCGATGTTGATATAGGGATCCAACTTTTGTATCGTCACATTATATCCCCGCGACTGTAATAACTTTGCCAGCGATGCTGCCAAAATCCCTTTTCCCAGAGATGATGTTACACCGCCGGTTACGAATATATACCTTGTCTCAAGCAATTTTATATATTTTTTACGTTTTTAAAAGGCACAAAATTAAATAATAAAACGTATTGGAAAACCTAAATACAACCTAAATTGATTATTCATTGAGATAAAATAACAACAAGCGCTTTTTATTTTCTTTTTCTGTTTAACAATATTAACTCCTTCAGAATAATCTTTTTTTACCCCACACCCGGCATCACCATTTTTAGATGAACCTGTAGCGACCTGCAAAAAAAGAAGCTTCGATTTCTTTCGATTACAAATGTAACAAGACGCGATTCACAAATGTAACACTATGCAACCTGCCCCGAAACAGGGCAACTGGAATTAATAATTTATTTATGTTACAATTGTAAACACGTCTTGCTGGTTAATTTCATGTTTATTAAAAAGAAATCGAATGCAGGCTGATTATTTACGCTTAAACAAAGGCTTAATCTGACCGTGTAAAAAAAAGGGTGTACAACAAATTCCACGATTAACGATCGAACAAACAATTTTACACCGGCGCTTTAGCCCGGTATTTAACCTTTTCGGAGCCTTTTTCGGCTTTAGCATTTAACTCTCTAAATGGCTAAAGCCCTTTTGCTTTTGATATCTCTGTTCACCGGGCTGAAGCCACAGTGTAAAAGATCCGTTTTTCCGAAAGGGCATAAAAATATGGAATTTGTCGTACACCCAAAAAAACCACCTTTCTTGTTGAAAGATGGTTTTAACTAATTTAACAGAAATCCTAAAGATTATGTAAATTTATTATTTGAATTCTTTTTTAAGTTGTGCAACCCAATTTTTTACACGTTCGGCGGTTAACCGCGCCTGGTTCTCCTGATCGATTGGAAGACCGATAAATTCGTTGCCACGTTGAGCTTTTGAGGATTCGTAAGTATAGCCGTCGAGCGAAACATGCCCGATAATTTTGCCTCCGCATTCTTCAATAATTTCCGCCAAAACGCCAATGGCATCACAAAAATTTTCAGGGTACCCTTTCTGATCGCCCAGGCCAAAAATTGCAAAGGTTTTGTTTTTCAAGTCCATTTCTTCCAAATCGGGCAGAAATTCATCCCAGTAATTGGGTAGCTCGCCATCGAACCAGGTAGGTGCGCTTAAAATAAAGTTATCGTAGTTCACAAGAACCTCTTTGTTTAATTCTTCGGCATTTAACGATTCTATTTCATCCTTGCCGTAAACATCGATTATTTTTTCTGCTACTTTTTTCGATTTTTGTGTATGGTAACTGTAGATTATTACTGTTTTACTCATTTTGAATCATTTACATTTAATAGAGGACTAATTCTTTTGCTGCTTGATAAATTCGCCCGGCATCGGGGAGGATTGCCCGTTCCAAAATCCGGTTAAAACCAACCGGCGTAAATGTGGAGCCGACTCTTTTTACCGGTGCATCGAGAAACTCAAAAAGCTTATCGGAAATAATGGCGCTGATTTCACCACCAAAACCACCATGAACCTTGTCTTCGTGAACAACCAAAACTTTGTTGGTTTTTTTCACCGAATTAACAATTGCTTCTTCATCGAGCGGGACCAGCGATCGTAAATCAAGCACTTCTGCACTGTAACCTTCGTCCTCGAGTTTCTGCGCAGCCTGAAGGCTCAAATGCGTGGTATTTCCGTAAGTGATAATGGTTAAATCGTCTCCTGTCCGACGAACCCTGGCTTTTCCAAAAGGTACCTCAAAATCGTCGGGGACAACTGTTGCCGCTTTCGGATCCTGATAAAGCGCCTTTGGTTCGAGAAACATTGTCATTCCCCGCGAACGAATGGCTGTGCGCAGCAAACCTGCCGCATCGTCGGCAAATGAAGGATAAACAATCCGAACCCCCGGAATAGCCACCAACGATCCTTCAATGTTTTGCGAATGGTACATACCGCCGCCAATATATCCACCCGACGCAAGCCTGATTGTGACGTTTGGGGCAAATTTGCCATTCGATCGCCAATAATCGTGGCTCGTATCCACATACTGCTCCATAGCCGGCCAAAAATAATCCGCAAACTCAGCGCCTTCAACCACTATTCTTATTTTATCGTCGAACCTCGACATTCCGTTTGCAGTACCAACTATAAAGTCTTCGGCAATAGGAGCGTTAAACACCCTTTTGTTCCCGAATTCCTGTTGCATTCCTTTGGAAACATTGAAGATTCCGCCTTTGTCTTTATTGGCCATATCCTGGCCCCAGATAAATGTATCGGGGTTTCTCCTGAATTCGGCTTTTAATGTTTCATTCAACGCAGTAATTAGCTTCTTTTTATCGCCCTGTTCGTTGTGCAATCCATCAGGAAATTTTTCCGGTTGATAGGGTTCCGGCAATACAAAATCGTGAATTGAATCGGGAGAAGGATCGGGAGCGCTCATTGCTGCTTTATGTGCAGCTTTAATTATCTGCCTGGTTTCTTCCTCAATAGCTACAAGTTCTTCTTCAGAAAAACGGTTATAACGGGTTAACAACCTTCTGAATTTTGCCAGCGGATCGTAATCCTGCACATAGTTTCGTTCGGTTTGGCTGCGGTAAAGTAAATGATCGTCGGAGTTGGAATGCGACAACATTCTAATGCAATTAGCCTGAAGCAAAACGGGTTTGGATTCCTCCATGGCATAACGTTTTGCTTCGGTCATCGCATTCATGGAGTCGAACACGTCCTTGCCGTTACAATGCATAATTCGCAGGTTTTTAAACCCAATGAAATTATTTGCTACTTTTCGTTGAGCAGTCTGGTCTTTTTTTGGCACTGAAATTCCATAACCATTGTCCTGGATTACAAATACCACCGGAAGTTTTTCTTTGTCGGCGCCGTTAAAAGCTTCGTACACATATCCTTCGCTAACCGAAGATTCCCCCTGGCCGCTGATTGCCACTGCTTTTTCGCCATAGTATTTTATCGCCCGGGCCACGCCAACTGCATGTAATGTATGGTTTCCGGTTGAAGATGAGACAGTGTGAATATTCCATTCGGGTTTTGCCAGGTGATTCGACATGTGGCGGCCGGCGCTTGATGGATCTGTTGCTTTGGAAATCCCGTTTAAAATAATTTCTTCGGCAGTTAGCCCCGCAGAAAGCGCCGATAACATATCGCGGTAATATAAAAACAGGTGATCTTTCTTTTTTTCAAAATTTTGTCCGATAGCAAGTTGAATACCATCGTGACCGGCATAAGGAGCATGATAAGACCATCCAATGGCTTGTTTCAGATAATTGGGCGCTTTTTCGTCTATCGCCCTTCCAATTGTCATCAGTCGGTACCACTTTTCAAGGGTTTCTTTTGGTGTTTTTTTAATGGAGTAAATCTTTGGTATCTCTAATTCTTTCATATTAAACATTAAATTGTACGGTTCAAATCAAATTGTTCGAGGTTATCTGCTATTTTTCTCAGGAATTCGCCTCCCAGTGCCCCGTCGACAACGCGATGATCGTATGACAGCGACAAAAACATTTTATGCCTGATTACAATGGCATCTCCGGTTGGCATTTCCATTACCGCTGGTTTTTTCTCAATACTTCCGGTTGCTAAAATGGCAACCTGTGGCTGATTTATAATTGGTGTTCCAATCAAATTTCTAAACGAACCGAAATTTGTAATCGTGAAAGTTCCTTCCTGAATTTCTTCCGGCGCAAGTTTATTGTTTCTTGCTGCATTCGCCAAGCGGTTCATTTCTTTTGTTATACCTACAACATTGAGCTGTTCGGCATTTTTAACCACCGGAACAATCAGATTTCCGTCGGGTTTGGCAACTGCTACCCCAACATTAACATGTTTTCGGAGAATTATTTTGTTGCCGTCGACCGATGAATTTACCATTGGAAATTCGGACAAAGCTTTTGCAGTCGCTTCAATGAAAAATGGCATAAATGTTATTTTTTCACCGTACTTTTTCTGAAAGGCATCTTTGTTCCTGTTTCTCCACATCACAAGTTCAGTAACATCAGCTTCAACCACCGATGTAACATGCGGTGAAACCTGTTTCGACATCACCATGTGGTCGGCAATGAGTTTTCGAACCCGATCCATTTCAATGATTTGATCTTCAGCGCCAACTGACACCGGCGCCGGTTTTTGTCTGGACGCTGTAAATTGAGTTTCCTGCTTTTCAGTAGTTTCCGGTTGCTGAGCAACTTCAGGACGCTGCACAGTTGTTTTTCCTTTCGCGCGGTTTTCTATGTATTCAAGAATATCTTTTTTCTGAACGCGTCCGTTTGCGCCGGAACCTTCAATTGTTTCCAGTTCTTCCAGCGAAATGTTCTCTTCTTTAGCGATGGTTTTTACCAAAGGCGAATAAAAACGATTCGATAATTTTCTGCTATCGTTCAGCGATTTTTCTTCCGGCTCCGTCTCTATTTCAACGTCGCCACGTTCAGCTTTTAATTCTTCTTTTTCAGTTTCCGGCACCACTGCTGGTTCGTCTTCGCCTCCCATGTTTATAACCGCCACTACTTCTCCTACGGGAACAAGGCTGCCTTCCGGATATTTAATCTGAGAAATCTTTCCGTCCACAGGTGAAGGTATTTCGGAATCTACTTTATCAGTGGCAACCTCAAACAACATATCATCTTCCTCAATGGTATCCCCCTCTTTTATGAACCACTTTGTGATTGTACCCTCCTGGATGCTTTCACCCAATTTCGGCATTACTATTTCAAACTTCGACATTGCTTTATTTTGCTTTATTTTCGGTTAATTGTAATTTTCGGTTTCTTTAACATTACTAAAATTGAAATGTTCACATTGCAATTTTATTTTTCCAATAATTTTCATATTTTATAAAAACTCATTTTCACGGTATCCTGAAAGGAACCAATTCATACGATTTTATCACCTCTTTTCATGGAGAACAGATTCAGAATTGTAAACCTACTATAGCTTGTTTACAATTGTAAACCACCTGTTAATTCTGTAACAGAATTCATTTTATATTTTTCGAGATAAGACGAAATATCATCGATTATTTTTAATGGAATAAACGGATCTTTAAATATAGCGGTTCCAACCTGCACCGCAGCAGCGCCTGCAAGCATAAACTCGATTGCATCGGCGGCATTCATAATACCTCCCATACCAATAATTGGAATCTTAACTGCCTGATATACTTGCCAAACCATTCGCAATGCGATTGGTTTTATAGCTGGTCCGGATAAACCTCCTGTAATAGTTGATAAAAGCGGGATTCTTTTTTCAGCATCAATGGCCATTCCCAAAAAAGTGTTCACTAATGAAACGGCGTCAGCCCCCTGCCCTTCAACGGCTTTTGCTATTTCAGTTACATCTGTAACATTTGGGGATAGTTTTACAATTAATGTTTTTTTGTATGCTTGCCGCACGGCGCGGGTAACAGCTTCAGCGCTTGGACAGCTAATCCCAAAAGCCATTCCACCTTCTTTTACATTTGGACAGGAAATGTTTAGTTCAATGGCAGGAATTTTATCCAGTTCATTTACTTTTTCAGTAACTTCAATATACTCCTCTACGGTAGAACCATTCACATTGACAATGAGTGGCGTATCATAATTTTTAATCTTCGGATAAGTATGTTCGATAAAATAATCGATTCCCTTATTCTGCAAACCAACAGCATTTAACATGCCTGAAGGTGTCTCAGCCATTCGCGGATAATCATTACCGTCGCGGTTACGCGGGGTTGTTCCCTTCAGAAAAATTCCGCCGACTTTCGAAACATCGTAAAAATCGTTGATTTCCTCTGCAAATCCACATGTTCCGGAGGCAAGCATTACCGGATTTTTCAATTCCAGGTTATGTATTTTTACTTTTAAATCTGCCATTTCAATTCATTAATGTTAAAAACCGGTCCCTCGGTACATACGCATAAATTACCTCTCACCGTTGGTTCGATGCAACAAAGGCAAACGCCAAAACCGCAAGCCATCAGGTTTTCGAGTGAAACTTCGCAAAAAATACCTTTCTTTTTAGCGACTTCAGCAACTGCTTTCATCATCGGTACGGGACCACAGGCGTAAACCCTGTTGTACAAATTTAACTGTTGCTGAAAAACCGGGTGATGTATCACGAAACCCTTTGACCCCAAAGAACCATCTTCCGTTGTAAAATGTAATTTTCCGTACTTACTGTAATTTTCTACGTTGATATGATCTTCAGCAGCTCTCGCCCCCAGAAGTATGTCGACCTGTTCAGCGGGTAATCCGGATTCTTTAGCCAGGAACAACATTGGCGCAACACCACTTCCCCCGCCAATCAGTAAAATTTTATCGCTTTTCTGAGGATATGTAAATCCCTTCCCGAGCGGAAAAACCAAATTCAAGGTCTCTCCTTTCTTAACTTCGGTTAGCTTTTTCGAACCTCTGCCAAGGATTTTTACAATAACTGATATTGTATTGGAATGATAATCAATTTCGAATACAGAAAAGGGCCGCCTCAAAAAAACTTCAGCAGAATTTTTAACCTCGATATTCACAAATTGCCCGGGTTTCATTTCAGGCAACGAATCCTTGCTCCGTAACCTGATTAAAAAATTCGTCGGATTTAATGGGATGTTTTCGATTACCAGAAAATCCGCAACAGATTTTTTATGCATTTTTGCCTTTAAATTTTCGTGCAAAGATAAAGATTTATTTAAATGCATTTTGCAACCTGAAATATCCTGATGACAATTCAATGAAAAGCAGAAAAGACCGCTTTTAATACGGTCTTTTTCTTTCTTCTGAATGCTCTGGTAATTACTACTACAAAACTTAATTGGGTTTGCAAATCTAAATTTATATTAGTTCCATCATCCTGTCGATTTATTTATGTCACAAATGTGAATAAAATATTTCACATTTGAAAACATTCTAAAACATTTTTATAAATTTTGTAACAATAATTAGAATTTTTTATTAGAATTTCTTTGGGGAATGAATGTTCGCAGGAAGTTATTCAGATTTATAGGTTACAAATGTACCATCTGAACGAAGCAGAAGCACTTTATCGATGGTTATTTCGCGGGCTGGCAGCGGAGAATCGGTGGAATTCGTTCTGTTTTTATCTTTAACTTTTCCCGTTTTGCCTTCTTTTACAGATTGATTGGAATTATTATTAGACGAAGTATCTGGTTCCAATATGTTTTTTTCGGAAGGTGCAGGCTTGGCAGAAGGAGAGTCAATCATATCTCCTTCGCCTGTTAATAACCAGCGTGCATTCAAATCAGGAAATATTCGAAGAAATTTTTCTATAAAAACTGCACCTGGATTATTTCTGCCATTTAAGATGTGAGATATATTGGAACGCTGTACATCCAGAGATGTTGCCAAATCCCCAGGCGACAAATCCTTGTAATTCATAAACTGTTTAATTCTGTCTTTCATTGTTGTAAAATCAAAAAGCGTATTATACAAATGTAATTTACTTCTTTTGTTTTTCCAACCGTTTTAGATAAGTTTTTTAGGTAGAAATGTAAGTTTCGGAATTTAGGCTCAGCCAATATTCAATATCAAACTCTATGACGCTAAAGATGTACCTGTAAATAACTTTAAGTAAATTCCATAAAACGCTGGCTTTTAATATTTTATTCTTTATAAATTAGAATAAAACGCCTAAAACAGGAATTATTTGCTTTAAATCATTTAAATCACTTTAAGTAATAAAACATAAATAACTGGTTTTCTGAACTTTGTTCATATAATTTTATAGCTAAAAATAGGTCAAAAATCAGCATTTTTCCATCTTTGATATTTTTACAACGTCTGGTTTTCTGTTCCATTTGATCTATTTCCAATTTGCATTTATGTGCCTGGTAAAATATTCACCATTTTCACTCTTGTAATTCCTGTGGTAGATAATAATTCCACTTTGAAAGGAAATATGCGATTTCTGATTTTCAGCTTTTAGGTATGTAAATTATTTTAATACAACTTACACTTTTTTTGCCGATGCATATGAATAGTATCGATCATATCTCCTTTTGATGAAATGAAATCATGGTTATGAATTTTCGAAAAAGTCATTTAAACCGATTTTTGGGTGATGATATTTGCGTAAATTGGTGCGGCAGAAAAAAATATTTGATTCTCGCGCGGTTAAAGAACATCGTTTTTTGATGTAAGGAATTGAATGAAAGAATTATATAGCCTGCAAAACAAAGTTACAATTCAGAGCCAGATAATTTAAAACAGTTAATATGCGATCTTTCCCGATTCAATTTTTAATAATTTTTCTGATTTTCTATTTAGTAATAACAGTTGGCGCATTTACCCACCTGTTAAAACTTGCAAATAAAAAAAACAGGATTTGGATAAAATGGCTCTTCGGTTTATTTGACGCATTCTTGATTGTCGGTTTTGTTTTTCTGTACATTTACCCCAACCAGCCCCGCGATGCAACCAATTATCCCGTCTACTTTTATTTTAATGCGGTTTTATTTATCGACTTTATTTTCAAAATTCCACTTTGTGTTTCATTATTGCTTCATTATATCACGTTGAGGAAAAAAAGCAAGACGATACTTTTTGCCGGATTTATCCTTTCAGCGGGAACTGCGTTGCTTCTGACTTACGGAATTGTTTTCGGAGAAACGAATTTGCTGATTAAAAGATATGAACTAAAATTTGATGACCTGCCGCGGGATTTTAACGGGTACAAAATTGTTCAAATATCTGATATTCATATTGGCAGTTTTACGCATTCAAGTAATTTATTGCAACAGGCTATTCAGGATGTAAATCAGTTTCATCCTGATTTGTTGCTGTTTACCGGTGATCTGGTCAATAACTTTGCATGGGAAACCGAAGGTTGGGAAAGTACTTTTCAACAACTTACCAGCGCTTATCCGTCTTATTCCATCCTGGGAAATCATGATTATGGAAATTACACCCGATGGAAAACCCCTGAATTGAAACAGGAAAATTTCCAGGGAATCGTTGATGCAGAAAAAGAATTTGGTTTTCAATTGCTGCGAAACGAAAAGGAAGTTATAAAATCAGGCTCCGATTCCATTTTTTTGGCCGGAGTTGAAAACTGGGGACATCCGCCTTTTCCACAATATGCCGATTTGGAGAAAGCCCTGGCGAATATACCAAATGGTGCATTCACGCTTTTAATGACACATGATCCTGCGCATTGGGAATCAAAAGTAAAAAACAATAAACGTGTAAATATGGCTCTTTCCGGTCATACACACGGCTTGCAGTGGGGAATTAAACTAGCGGGTATCCCATTTAGCCTGGCTTATTTAATCCGCAAGAATTGGGCAGGATTATATAAATCGGATAACTCCACCTTAATTGTTAATCAAGGATTTGGTACAATCGGTATTCCCTGGCGCATTGATATGTCGCCGGAACTTACGTTGATTACATTAAAACGAAGTGAAGTTAATTGAGAAAAGGAAATCAAAATTGAATTTCTTTAATTCCGGGAGATACGAAGCCCGCAATCCTATATTCGACGGAGCATAAAACCGCATTACGTTTACATTAAAAGTCAACTCGCTGCCGTACGAGGAAAGATTCTGATCGAAAGTTCCCTGTTTTTCGCCATTTGAAAAAAGACTTCCCTTCAGGTTTGCAAAATCGGCAAAAAAAGTAGTTACCACCCTCCTTATATAAACAAAACGGCCAAACTTCCAGTCGGGATAAAACAGGGGCATTTTATAATCGGCAGAGAAACTGTACATTTTTGTGGTATTTGTGTTAAAAATGCTGCCCCAGCCCCGCGGATAAAATAAAGCATTTGTAAAACCATTGGCGCCACTCATTTTTTTATGCTGAAAGCCGTTGTAGATTTTAACGCCATGATTTTTTGTTAGTCCCGGCAGATAAACAATGGATTGCAGCGTAGAAATTGAGCCGAAATCTGTATCGCCAAACAGCGAATGCCGGTAAGCAGCATCCAGTATTAAACCGTAATCGGGGTACATATCGTGGTAGCTCTGCTTCATAAGTTGGTTGAAATAGAGCCGGTATTTTAATGTTTGAACGCTGCCATCAATAAAGTTATGAGGCGTTGAAGGATGATGTTTGTACAGTGTAAAATCGTAGCTCACATCGGGTTGCAACATTCGGTTAAATCGTCCTTTAGATAAATTTAACGGGATACCGACATTGAGGTGAGCTTTCGATTCACCCCAGGTATATCGCTCAGTCGTTGTATCCTGGTAAACAATTTCACCTTGTTCATTCTTTGTTTGATCGATCTGATAATACTCCGATGCTCGGTTTCCACTGTTAATTTCAAGATTAAAAACGGGATACCAACCACGATATTGATAGCTGGCGTAAATCTGACCGGTTTCTTCCGCCACATTCCAGCGGTATCCCAAGATCGTTTCGGATGTACCCAGTTTATTCTGCGATAGTACACTGACTCCCGGCATTACTTTGCGCGAATCGATATCGACAAAAAAAGGCGCCCAACTGTGCACATTAAACAAATGCGCTGCACGGGAATAATTTTTCGATGGATATTTTACTGTGTCGGTTCGGGCGAACAACGGAATTCCCGGTTCCTGAGCGGCTAAAGTTTCAGCTAACGGATAACTGCCTTTTTGAACATTCCGGAAAGGTATTTCGTTTTCTTTGGCCGGAATTTCAATTAACCGGAAACCATTGGCAGTGTAATCGCTTAAAATTATTTTCCCGCCGTTTGGTGAAACTGCCGGCGCCTCAACACCGAAGCGCGGCTCGTATATGTGAAATAATGTATTATCAGGAAGATGAAGACGATAGAGTGCATTCCTGGCCGTATAACTGCTGATGAAATACAAATCATTACCGCTCACTTCCAGATGTTTCAGTTCACCCATTTCTTTATCCAGAAGCAGTTGCACATCTTCTGTTTCAGGATTTATCCGAACGATGCGTTTTCCGTGATCAGTCAGCATTATTGCTGCCAGCTCGCCTGCATTTAACCACTCGGGAGTAAAAAAATAGTTGTTGTTTTCAGTTTGCACCCTGTGTAGTAATTTGCCATTGCCAATGTTGTAAACCGACACAAAATAATTATTGGAAAAATCGGCTTCCACAACTGCAACCTTCGTTTTATCAGGCGAAATAGATGGACTAAAACTCTTAAATTCCGGATTGATTTCCCTGACTTCTTTCGTTTCAACGTTCAAAATCCGAATCAATGATTTTCCGCTGTGGGCCCAGCGCGGATCGGGAATTTGTTCTGCCCATACAATCAGGTTTTCCCTGAAATTCACCGATTCGTTAAAAATTGGTCCAGGATGATAGAGTACTTTTTCATTTCCGTTCATTCCGATTGATACAAAAGCCGGAATGTCGTTGAACGATGTTTTGTATGAATAAACAGAGGAATCGTTCCGCCAATAGTTGTACAAATAGCTGGTAAATGTTTTCTTCTCCGGCGATATAACATGGAAATCTGTTGAGTGGTATTTCAGGTCTTCAGCTGTCCAAACCCGTTGCAAACTGTCGAAAATGGAATAATACAGTTGAATTTTGTTAAGGCCGGTTTTTGGTTTCAGAATACGGCTAATTGGCCGGAGTGTTACCGGCTTTTTACCAATTTGGGTTAAAATGGTATCCCAGATTTCGCTTCCGTAACGTGCCCTGGAATTGCCAATCAGGTAATAACCCAGTTTATAATGATTGGGAACAAAATCGCGGTACGAGCCAAAATAAGATTTTTCATACGGGAATACACCTTTTTCTACAACCTGGGCACGATGTTCCATCAGAAAGGAAGGCAACCGACCGCGGCCGTAATTACTTAATGCTGTTTCTGTTACCACGGCATCGCCCTCGATAAACCACCACGGCAAATAAATGCCAAACACAAGCGCCGTTCCCTGTTCACCAAGGAGAATATTGATGATGTTCGGCAAATTACTGTTGACTTTGCCGATTTGCACAACATGCCGGAATTCATGCAGCGCCAGTTGTTCCAGCCAGTCCTGCGGATAAATGGACTGATGTGGCGTGGTATAAAATTCAGCCCGCTTGGGAGCCCAGGCTACCAATCCGTTAGACTGAACAGTTTGCGTATGGAGAATGACCGTTATTTTTTCGGGATGATAATCCAGTGAATATCCGCCAAAACCATAAGCCTCTTCGAGAACGTTCGACAGCTTTTGTGCTTGTTTTTCATAATAATCGGGATACAGCAATCTAAAATGAGGTGTATTCATCTGTCGCCAGTTTATTGAAGCCGGATCCTCGCCTGTTTTGAAGTATTGTGCTCGTGCTGTGCCAAATAACGCAACGGATATAAAGAGTAGTACTATTTTTTTCATTTCATCGATAATTCGGCAAAATAACAAACATTCCTATGCAGATAAAAACAAAATGCCCGGAAAATTTCCCCCGGGCATCTTGAAAAAAATATTTTTTACAGGTTTAAACTTCATTCACACCTAAAATCGGAATTGGATTATTTTCTTCATCCCGGTTCAAAACAGACTGGTACAAAGTAGCAAATGCAGCATGAATCCACATGAATGAAATAATTGCACCTACAAAGAAGGCAATAATTCCGGCAATGATAATAAAAAACGAAACGATAGCCATCCAGAAAACTTTCCACCCGTGACCGCGTGTCATTTGCCAGCTTTTTTCCACGGCCTGCATCGGTTCCATATTCTTATCCATAACAAGAAATGGTGTAAAAACCAGGCGGCAGGCTACAATTATTCCGGGAATAATCAGCAAAACCAACCCGATTCCGACCAATGCAACCACAATAAGGTTAGCCAGAACAATATTCAGGTATCTGGTTTTAAACCCGTCAAACAACATTTTTATATCCGCGTATTCATCTCTCATTGCGCTGAGAAACATGTACTTTTTACCGTAATTAATCACCGGCATAAACAAAAATGCGTAAGCCAGTCCGAAAAGCATAACGGGCAAAATCCAAATAAAATTAAATCCAAAATCACCATCGGCTTTCCAGTTTAAAGAAACCGGCCCGTTCAGCAAACCTGCAATTATAACCGCAATGAGCAGTGGCAAAAAACTTTTACCGAACATTTGGCGCCAGCCGTAACTAAAACTTCCGCCTATTGAGGGCACGAGATTGTAATACTTATCATTTTCCATTTTTCTGTTTTTTTAACCGAAGAAAATTCTCCGGGTTGTTTGTTTCATTTGTCGAATCGAATGTACAGGCAATTCGAGAAAAATCCTTCATACTTTGGTTGGAATTCGAATATTCACTACTTTGGTAGTTACCGGGATAACTTGAAAAGTTGGTAAATTACACCGGTAATACTAAAGTTGGGTTTCGAAAAATGCTAGTTCAGAATTTAGCTTTCCTAATAACTTTCATAATTACTACAGGCATCGCAACTATTGGTGTGCTGGGGACTTTTAACCTGTTTCAGGAACATAAAAAACCAGTTTTGCAGATTTTGCTTTACCAGCAGATTTTTCTTTTTTCTTTTTTCATATACAGTATCTGGGGAAATATTGCCATCAGGGAATTGATATCAGATTTGAACCTGGCTGCGGAGTTAAATTATAAACTCGCGTTGTTTATTCCTGTTTTGGGAGCTCCGTTTTTAATCGTGAGCTGGTTTATGTTGCTAAAGTTTGGGTTTAATCTGAACGGAAAGAATATTTCAAAAGTTTTTGCCTGGGGTTATTTCATTTTTTTTCTGGCAGGACTAATTATGTTCTCATACCTGGTACAGAACAGAATCATAAAAATTCCGGCCGAAACTGATCTTTTCATAGCTCGACTTCTGGTATTTCTGAACCTTGCTGTCCATCTGGCACTGGCTTTTCCGTTTTTTACAACTCAAAAACCAGCCATCAGAAAGGATGTGAAAATCCATTTCAGAAAAACCATTGGCATCTATTTTTTAGGAGTGCTGCTTTATTCTGTTATGTTCTACTTCTTCAATTTCTATGGTTTCATTTCCACCTGCCTTTCCATATTGATGCTTTTTGGTATAAACATCATCATTCCCGTAAGCCTGCGAATGAAACCCGTTTTTCCACTGAAAGAAAGTCATCCGAAAGACAACAGTTTTACCGCCTTTTGCGAACAATATGAAATTTCGAAAAGAGAAGCAGAAATTATTCTTGAGATTTGTTCAGGTAAAACAAATAAGGCCATTTCTGAAAAACTGTTTATCACCCTGCAAACTGTAAAAGACCACAACCACCGGATTTATACGAAAACACAGGTAAAAACCCGCGTACAACTGGCAAATTTGGTCAGGGCAAAAATCGGCGGCGCCGACCTCGCAAAAAAGAAGTCGTAAAAAACTATTCCTCAAAAAAGAGATCTTCTTTGATTTTCGTGATTCGGTCGAGCGCATAATTCAGGTTACGCCCCTCCTCGCCTGCTTCTTTCAGGTAAATCCGGTAATAATTCAGCGCCAGCGTTTTATTTGAATTATATTCTTCGTAAGTAGTGGCAATTTCAAACAGGATTTCATAATTTGTCGGATCCAGTTTATTCGCTTTTTTTAGCGCTTCAATCGATTCTGTAAACTTTCTTTCCTGGCCATAAATTTGCCCCAGGTGATGGTACATTTCAGGGAGATAATACGGAGTTGCCGATTCAATGGCAGCATTCATAAAAGCTTCGGCAACTTCATAATGTACCAGCCGTTTGTGGCTGAGGCTCAGGTAAAACAAAGCAAAAGGATCATTTGCCACTTGCCCGGCACAAATTTCAAGAATGGAAATCGCCTTGGTTTCATTTTTGGAAAAGTAGAGTGAAATCCCGTAATTCAACAAAGCTTTATAAGTAGAATCTCCGCCTGCGACGAAGTACTTCTCGAACGACCTTTTAGCCTCTTCGTAATTTTTACGGGCAAACCAATAATTGGCTTCCTGGTAAAAAAATGCATCGTCACCCGGAAAAACTGTTAACCCGTTTTGAATAATACGCATCGCGCTATCCGGTTTTTCCTGCATTTCATACAGTTTCGCCAGGTTGAAATAGGATGAATAATCCCGCGGATTAAGTTCAATTACTTTTTTGTACAATTCAATAGCCTGAATCTTCTTGCCGATTTGAAATGCGGAAAAAGCCAGTTGTTTGTTCCAGTATACATTCGTTGAATCGTGGCTGTAAATTTCGCTAAAAACATCGAATGCTTTCCGGAATTTTTTCAGATTGATGTAATTGCGGCCCAGTTTTCCCATCAGAGGTAAATTTTCCGGCTGCAAATGGATCGCCCGCTCAAAATAAGGTAATGCGTCCTGGTAGTTACCAATGGTTGAATAAGCTTCTGCGATTTCTTCTAAAATCCCACTGTTGGCCGGTTCCAGCGCTAAACCGGCACGAAATGCTCCTATCGCTTTCTGATAATTTTGAAGACTGCTGTAAATCAATCCTTTCTTCAAAAATAAACCGGCTTTTGGATTTCTGTCAATTCTTTGTTCGATGGTTTGCAGCGCTTCGGCGTAGTTTTTATTTAGTATCAGCAAATCAATTTTATCCTGTGAAAAAGACTTCAAACTGATTCCTGAGAAGAAAACAACAAAAGCAAAAAGTGAAATTTTCATCATAATGTTATTTAAAACAACACCTGCCGCAAAAAGCGGCAGGTGGAATGCATTTCGTTCTATTTCAAAACAAAATTTATCGGAATCGTATAACTTACATTAACATATTCTCCTCTCTGTTTGCCAGGTTCCCATTTTGGAAGTCCGTTTACCACACGCAATGCTTCCTTGTCTAAAGACGGTGCTACCCCGCGGGCTATTTTTGCGTTCGCAATTCCACCGTCTTTTGTAACCACAAACGTTACATAAACTTTTCCCTGGATACCGTTTTTCGCCGCATCCTCAGGATAATTGACATTGTTGGCGATGTATTTCCTGAGCGCCAGTTCCCCTCCCGGAAATTCAGGCATATCTTCCACCACAAAAAATGTCTGTTCGCCTTCAGGCAGTGTTTTCGATTTAAGCGCCTTTTGTTTTACCAGAAATAAGTTCCCCAAACTATCTGTCTGTATTTCAAACCCCTGTACATCGGAAAAAAGGCTTTTGTATTTTTCCAAATCTTCCGCAGTCCCTTCAATTTTAATTCTTCCGTCATCCAGAATAGTCGATTTAACAGTGACAATATCCTCTTCTTTGGAAACAGGTTCTATCGACTCTTTTTGTTCGCAGGCAAATGCAATTAACAGCGCTACAATCGAGAGAATTCCAAATGCATATTTTACATTGGCTATTTTTGAAGATTTTATTTTAGAAATCATTTTTATTCGGTTTTTAATTAATGATGAATTAAAGTTGTTAGTCATATTCAACTGAAAACCAACAGCTTGATTTAATAACAATTCTTTATACCGGGCCCGGCTGATACCGGAATTCAAAACTGCCCGGTCGGCCAGGAATTCGTGGTTTTCGCGGATTACCCGTTTTAATATCCACATAAATGGGTTAAACCACTGAAAAACAGCCATGATTTCAAGGATGAGCACATCGAATGTATGTCCCTGTTTAATATGCTCAATTTCATGAACGACCATTTTTTCGTATCCTTTTTCTTCCTTTTTGGCTGGATTGATAAAAATGTAGTCTAAAAAAGAAAATGGACTGAAATCTTTTTCAATTGACACGAATTTTATATTTCCGGAACGTTGTACCGGATTTTTGCTAATCAACAGCGAAATTTGTATCAGTCTGAAAACAAAGCGACTTAGAAAAAACAGCATTCCCAGAAAATAGATTACGATGATAATCCGGCTCGAACTTATTGTCTGTTCCATGGCGCCCGAAAAATCCTGTCCGTAAATGGCAACTGCTTCCAGCAGGTTTCGGTAAGGAGTAACTGTAACTTCCGGTAAAAGAATTGGTTGTGGATTGTAAATCCTAAATTTAAGGAAAGGAAGTACAATGGAGAAAACAACCGATACCAGTAAAAAAATCCTGTTCAATCTGAAAAACGTCTCGTTTCTCAAAAAAAGCATGTAGATTAACGAAAGCAGTGCCAGGCTAATTCCTGATTCTATTACAAAATTTACAACGCTATTCATCTTCTTCAGGATTTTCTTTTTCCAAATCACGTTTCACATCTTCCATCAACTCATCCAGTTCGGTTAAACTCATTTTATCTTCTTTCGCGAAAAAAGAAACCATCTCCTGGAATGAGCCGCTGAAATAATTACGCATGAAATTCTTCATGAATTTTTTAGTATATTCCTTCTTCGAAATCAGCGGAAAATATTCGTGGGTTTTTCCATAAGCATTGTGCCCTACAAATCCTTTTTTTTCCAAAATCCGGATAATTGTTGATACAGTGTTGTAGGCAGGCTTCGGATCCGGCATTTCCTCTATAATGTCTTTTACGAATGCTTTTTCCTGTTGCCAGAGAAGCTGCATCACCTGCTCTTCTGCTTTTGTTAATTCTTTCATTTTACTGATTTAAAGATTTTTCAGGCACAATGCTCAACAACAAAAAATATACCTAAACCATTAGTTTTGAAACTATTTTTTTAGGTTATTTCCTGTCATTTTCTTTTTCCGGTTTACCGTCGAGCGCATAATTTATTGGAATTGTGTAAGCAACCTTAACCGGTTTCCCGTCTTGCTTTCCAGGTTTGAAACGCTCCAACTGATTAATTACACGCAGCGATTCTTTATCGAGTGAAGGATCCACGCCGCGGGCAACCTGTGCATCACGTACCTCGCCTGTTTTATCAACTATAAAACTCACATAAACTTTCCCGGTAATACCGTTCTTCCTTGCTTCCTCCGGATATTTAATATTATCTGCAATGAACTTTTTCAGCGCTTCTTCCCCGCCGGGATATTCTGGCATTTCATCCACCTGGTAATATACATCACCCTTTTTGTTATTGCTTTGTCCGTTAGCGGAAAAAGTAAATACGCCAATCAGAAAAAGCAAAAGAACAGTTGTTTTAATTGTTTTCATGGCATTTCATTTTTAAACATTAAACTTTGAAACTTTGAACTTTGAACTCTGAACTCTGAACTCTGAACTCTGAACTCTGAACTCTGAACTTTGAACTTCTTCGGATATCCGTTTCAAATATATAACTAATTTCTTAGTTTTCAAACTAAATTATTAGTTAATATGAAATCAAATTCATATTACAATGGTTTACAATGTATTACAAAACTAAAAGATTAGTTGAACAAAGGATCAGTAAAATTTATTTGAATGGAACTACAAATGTAACAGGTGCCTGTTATCACCTGCGGCAGCGAACAATTCCGGTCGTTGGGTTGGCTCGCCTATGGTTTTCGTTTCCTCTATTTGAAGATATTCTTCAAACCTTCCCCCACTTTGTTGATTGTTTTTTTCAAGTCTTCCTTTGCTGAATTCTTCACCTGCTCAGTAATCTGTCTGCGCGCTTCTGCCAAATCAACATTTACATTCGGTTCATTTACCGGGCCTTTAATTTCCACGGTTGCCGGAATTACCTGGATGTTCTCCTCACCGGGCAATACGCTCAAAATGTTCTGAATATCTTTCCCAAAAGCATCGCGCTGCACTTTAAAGTTGAGCTGCATATCAACCAGATTTTGGGTATTCAAACTTCCGGAAACCGTAGTTTCCTGTCCGGCGATTTTGGTATTGAATGGTTTCAAGAGCAGGTTTCCGTTATCAATGGTAAAATCCGCCTTAAAGTCGTCAATAACCACATTTTTTAATTTTTCCTGATTGAGCAAACCACCAATTTGCTGCAAAACCGGCGAATCGGTAATCTGTAAATTTTCAGTCGTTAAAACACCTGACCCGTTAACTGTAGGCATTTTGAGCTTGAGCATTTCATTAAACCGGCCGTTCATTTTAAGGTTCGAGCTTAACCTGCCTTTGCTGTCGTCGATAACCGGAACCATTTGCCGGATTCCTGTAATTGTTTTGGCCATTGCAGGAATATCGAAGTTGGATATGTTCATTCCAAAATCAAATGCCGGTTGATTCTGCTTCGTGTTTTGATAAGAACCGGTCAATGTTAGCTGGCCGTCGAGCAGGTGCATGTTCAAATCATTCAGCACCAGTTTTCCGTCGCGCGCAGTAATTAAACCGCTAATATTATTTATTGAAATGCGATCGAAAACTGCTGAATTAACAGAAGTCCGAAAAGTGAAATCCAGTTTTTCAGGAATATCGAAAGCCAGCGGTTCATTTTCCGCTGTCGGTTCGCCGTTTTGATTTTGATCCGGATTTTCAGTGGTCGCCGGTTCATTCGCCTGCAGCCTGAAAAGTTCGTTTAAATTTAATTTTTGGGAATTCAACTGTAAGTTACCGTTGAGCTTTCCCTCGCTGAAATAATAATTCAGGTAATTCGAAACAGTTCCGGCGAGGTTGAAATCACTCTGCCCCACTCTCATTTGAAACTTGCTGAGGTTTATATGTTCAGGCGTGAAATCCATTTGTCCCTGAGGCACATAAACCACCTGAGTAAGTTCCGGAGATTGAAAAGAATAATTGTTCAGCAAAACCACGCCGTCCGCTTTTATTTTTTCGTACTGTTCATTTTCTATGGCTGAATAATTTCCGCGCACCAGCAAATTGGCGTCAACTGTTCCCGACATGTTCACGCTATCGAGTGGCAGCGCATCTTTCAAATGTTCGAAGTCGATTTTCCCTACGAAGGTCCCGTCGAACCAGGGATCAGAAATGAGATTTTTTAGTGTCAGCATCAAGTCGAGCGGGTTATTTCGAATTTCAGCATGTGCCTCACTTATTTTAACAACAGCAAGATCCCATGGTCCCTGCGGTTTTGTTACGGTTGCACCGGCCCTGATGTTTTTAATTTCCTCGGGAAGGCCGGAATAGTGCAGGTTACCATCGGATATATTAATTGCCAGGTTTAGAACCGGATACGATTCTCCGGCCATAAAACCTTTGAATGAACCGTTCACTGTGGCTGTGCCATTCGCTTCCAAATCGTCCATATATTCATCATATTCAGGGGGAATTAACGCCAGAAAATTCCTGAAATCCGACTGTTGCGTTTTCAGTCCCAGGTCGAAAAAAATAGTATCGCCGGGAACCTGAACAGAACCGGTAACATTCATTGGCAGCCGGTTAACCAGTAACTTATTTTCCAATATGGAAATGTCCATGGTTTCATAATTGATATCAAGAAGGGTTTCGGTTTCAAGCGAAACTTTGGAAATATAAGTTGAACCATCGTAAATGAGCGAAAACCGGCCAATTCCGCCGTCAGCCTCCAATTTTGCCGAAGTTCCGTACATTTCGCCCTTCAAATCGAAATTAATATCCTCCAGATTGAGGAGCATTTGGGCATCGCGATCATCATAAATCAAATGAGCATTTTTGATGGTTATTTTTTCGAGCTGCAGATTAAACGACTGCGATGTATCTGCAGGTATCTGTTCCTCCTGCGATTCCACCACGTCCCAATTAACTTCCTCCTGTTCGCTGACAATCAGGTGAAGTTTCGGATTGCTAAGTTCAATTTCGTCGATGCTCCTGTTGCTGCCAAAAAGGGAAAAAAGACCCATTTTCAAACTTACAGAAGGCGCATTCAGTAAGGTATCCCCGCTGAATTCACCTTTCCCGGTAATTACAGCATCAATAATTACTACTGAAATTTTCGGAAAATTGCGAAAGAGTGAAAGCCGCAAATCATCGAATTCGACATTTGCATTCACGTTCTTGTTAATGGTGGTTTTTGTTTTTTCGAGCAACGTTCCTTTAAAAGCAATCGGAACAATAATAAGCGCGGCAAGTATCACCGCGACCACAATTCCAATGATTATGATGGTTTTCTTCATACAATTTCAATGTTTAAAATTAAATACCTGTGCATCACCTTAAAGAATGCTCTGTTTATTTAACCAACCAGGTATTAAAACAGTTTTGAAAGCAACTTAAAACTATTGAAAATTAAGGGATTAAAAATTTAAATATTGTTAAAGTTTCAAGTTTGATATTGTTGCGGCCGGCTGTGTTTATACCTCGTTCAGAATCAGCCGGCGCAGCATTTGAAGCGCAGTTTGTGAAGAACGGATAATGTTTCTTTCGCGGTTATCGCCAAAGATGTACTTTTCAACAATCGTGTCATTTAGTCCGGCCACTGAAATCCAGACCGTTCCCACCGGTTTTTCATCGGTTCCGCCGTTCGGACCGGCAATTCCGGTTGTTGCCACCGCAAAATCTGCATTCAGCGTTTTTTTTACGCCAAGCGCCATTTCACGGGCCACATTTTCACTTACGGCCCCAAATTTCGCAAGTGATTCATTTTTCACTCCCAGCAGGTTCATTTTCACAGAATTGGAATAAGCTGTAACTCCGCCGTTGTAATAATCAGAACTACCTGAAACAGAAGTAATCAGGTGCGAAATAAAACCACCGGTGCAGCTTTCGGCAACCGCCAGCTTTTTTCCGGAGTTTTTTAAAAGTTGTCCGATGGCATCTGCAAGTGTTTCATTATCATACCCGAAGATATGTTCGGGTATGATTTTTTTCAGCAATTCCACCTCTTTTTCAACCTGCGTTTTCAGTGAATTTAAATCGTCGCCAATCGCAGACAGACGCAACCGCACCGACATTGGATTTGGCAAGTAAGCCAGTTTTATGTTTGCCGGAAGAGCGGTTTCCCACTGTTCAATTTTCTCAGCCAGCATCGATTCCGGCAATCCCTGTGTTTGGATGGTCCTGTGAAAAATGGCTTTGGTTTTTCCGTTTTTTTGCAAGCGCGGCAGAACCTCATTTTCCACCAGATATTTCATTTCGAACGGAACGCCGGGCAGTGACACAAAAATGGTATCGTTTTTTTCGAACCACATCCCAGGCGCAGTTCCCGCATTATTGGGCAAAACAGTACACGATTCCGGCACCAGCGCCTGGTCGCGGTTCAGTTTATTCATGTCGATATTCCGCTTTTTGAAACGTTCTTTAATATGTTCCAGCGTTGGCTCATGAATCACAAGCTTTGTGTTGAAATATTCGCAAAGCGTGTTTTTGGTGATGTCGTCTTTGGTTGGCCCCAAACCACCGGTCATCAAAACCAAATCAACCTCTTTTTCAGCTTTTCCAATAGCTTTTCCAATGTGCCCGCTATCATCGTGCACCGATGTTATCTGGTAAATTTCAATGCCGTTCAAATTAAATTGTTCAGCAATCCACGCGGAATTGGTGTCAATAACTTGTCCGATTAAAATTTCATCGCCAATGGTAATAATTTCAGCTTTCATGTTCATTTAAAAGAATTTAAATATGCCAACCGTTTTAACAACGGAGGATGCGAATAGTTGAAAAAAACAAAAGCCGGATGCGGCGTCAGGTTGCTCAGGTTTTTCACCGATAGTTTTTTTAGCGCTGTGGCAAGCGGTTCGGGTTTGTATTGTACGGCGGCAAAACCATCGGCCTGGTATTCGTTCAACCGCGAGAGCATATTCATAAAAATTCCCAAAATAAACGAAACCGGTGAATAAAGAATCCCAAATGCAATCAATCCAATGTGAAAATTTGGTTCCTCCACTCCCAGCGCACGGCTAAGCGCAGGACTGTCGATTAGCAATGAAAATATAAAAAATACGATCCCTGTTTGAACCAGTGAAATAAGAATTCCCTGAATTACGTGCTTCTTCTTATAGTGCCCGATTTCGTGCGCCAGCACCCCAACAACTTCGTCGGGTTCCATATCGTTCATCAGTGTATCGTAAAGCACAATTCGTTTTTTACGACCAAAACCGGTAAAATAAGCGTTTGCTTTTGTGGAACGTTTGGAGCCGTCGATTACAAAAATATCATCGAGTTTAAAACCAACTTTTGCCGCAAATGCTTGAATCGAATTCCGCAGTTCTCCCTCTTCCAGCGGGGTTTGTTTATTGAAAAGCGGAACAATCAGATTCGAATAAAACAACGCCATGAAAATGCTGAACCCGGAAACCACGGCCCACGCATATATCCAGAACATATCCTGCGTTTTTTGGTAAATGAAAATAATGAGCGCGAGCAAACCTCCACCGATAATGGCGCTGAGCAACCAACCTTTAATTTTATCCAGGATATAAGTTTTGGGTGTGGTTTTATTAAACCCGTATTTTTCTTCGATAACAAACGTATGGTACACCGAAAATGGGGTGGATAAAACATCGGATGCGAACATCAAAACGCCGAAAAAAATCAGCGCTGCCAGAATCGGGTTCGATGTGATGCCCCAGGCAATTTTATCGACGAATGCAAACCCGTAAAATAAAAACATTCCGAGGATTAACAGAAAACTAAAAGTTCCGGAAATTAATCCGAATCGCTGATTTTCGCGCTGGTAAGCCTGCTGCTTTTTATACTTCTCTTCATCGTAAATTCCTTTCACTTCATCGGGAATTTGCGGGCTCATCCGCTTTGAATTCAAATAATCGAGGTAGCTTTCAAAAGCAAAATCAAGAACAATAATAACAATGATTATCCAATAAATTATTTCCTGCATCGATACGGTTTCAAAATTAAAACTACAAATATAAACAACATTGGTCAGGCGGAAAATATGCCTTTTCCCGAAATCCTTCATTGTTGCTTTTTTCACATTTGTTTCCCTGCCTGATATCTTTTTGCTAACATTGTAGTATATTCTTCAACTAAATCATTAAAAATGAAATCGAATTTAATTTTGGCAATTATGCTGCTGTTTTTTGGATGCGCCACCGATGCGCAAAACAAGCCCGAGTTCGACGAACCGATGAATGTTTTGGTGTTCACCAAAACGAGTGGCTACCGTCATGCTTCCATTTCACAGGGACTGAAAATGCTGTACGATCTGGCGCCGAAACAAAACTGGGTTATTACAGCCACCGAAAATGCTACGCTCTTTACCGACAATTTTCTTTCGGATTTCGATGTCGCTATTTTCCTGAATCCAACAGGCGATGCAATGAACGAAGCGGAACAGACAGCTTTCGAAAATTTCATTGAAAAAGGAAAAGGATTTATCGGAATTCACGCTGCTGCCGATTTCGAGTACGACTGGCCCTTTTACGGAAACCTGGTTGGCGCGTGGTTCAAAACGCATCCGCCAGCCCAGAAAGCAACTGTAGTTTTCGAGGATTTTGATCATCCGGCAATGGAGCCATTCAAAGGAATGAAATCCTACACCACCTTTGATGAGTGGTATGCGTTTAAAGAAAATCCGCGCCCGAATGTGCATGTGCTGGCACATCTCGATGAAAATTCCATTAAAAAGTTTGACAACGAAAACTGGAAAATGAATGATCATCCGCTGATTTGGTGGCAGGAAAAAGATGGCGTGCGCTCATTTTACACCGGATTTGGCCATACCAATGAAGCCTTTCAGGACGAAAAAATAATCGAACACATTAAAATTGCCATCAATTGGGCGGGAAAACGAATTAACTGACAAAAACTTTTACAAGGCGGCAACAGTCGCCTTTTTTCTTTCTTAACATTATAAGTATGAGACACTTTTATTTTCTGATTTTGTTTTTCATAGTTTCATGTTCTTCAAATATGGAAGAAGCGGTACAATTGAATGTTATACCGAAACCAAATGAAGTTATACAAAACAACGGGCCGGTGAAATTTAATTCCAATATGGAACTGACGGTAAACAACCCAAAGTTGCATCCGGTTGCAAATCTTTTTATTGAAGAAGTGAGCGGTTTGCTGGATGTGAAATTATCAGACAATAAAAAAGCCCTCATTTCGCTGGAGTTAACTCCGGGTGCCGACAACGATGAATCGTATCAGTTGCAAACCAAAAAGAAAAAGATTTTGATAAAAGCTCAGTCCGTTCACGGGATTTTTAACGGACTGCAAACCTTGCGGCAAATGCTGGTTTTAGATGAAAACAGCGGCAATGAAATTGTTTTACCTGCAATAACCATAAATGATTCGCCGCGTTTTGGCTGGCGCGGATTAATGCTCGATGAATCGCGCCATTTTTTCGGTGCAGAGCGCGTAAAAGAGCTGCTCGATTTGATGGCTGTTCATAAATTGAATATTTTTCACTGGCATTTAACCGATGTTTCCGGCTGGCGGATTGAAATCAAAAAATATCCGAAACTGGCGGAAATTGGCGGAAAAGGAAACCATATTGATTCCGACGCGCCAGTGCGTTATTACACCCAGGAACAAATCAGGGAAATTGTAGAATATGCAGCAGAACGTTGTATTGAAATTATCCCGGAAATCGATATGCCGGGCCATGCGGCGGCAGCCAACCGCGCTTATCCTGAATTTTCAGGCGGCGGTTCAAAAAGTTACCCTGAGTTTACTTTTAATCCCGGGAAAAAAGAAACATATGCTTACCTGACTAATATTTTGCGGGAAGTGGCACAATTGTTTCCATCAAAATACATCCATCTTGGCGGCGACGAAGTGCATTTTGGCAACGAAAACTGGAAAACAGATCGCGCTGTTCAGCGGTTGATGAAAAAGCACAACCTGAGTAATTTGAATGCGGTGGAAAGTTATTTTGTTCGGCGAATGGCTGATTCCATACAGATGCTGGGGAAAACGGTAGTTGGCTGGGACGAAATAGTTGACCATGGCTTAAGTCCCGAAAATTCGGTGGTAATGTGGTGGCGACATAACATGCCATCCAAACTGGAAGAAGCTTTGGAAAAAGATTATACCGTAGTGCTTTGTCCGCGAATACCACTGTATTTTGATTTTGTTCAGCATGAATCGCACGAATGGGGAAGAAAGTGGGACGGCGCTTTTGCTTCACCCGATTTGGTGTACCGGTTTCCACCCGATACGCTGCCCGGTTTTAAAGCACATTACGACCAGGTTTCCGGAATTCAGGGGAATATCTGGACAGAGCGGATTCAAAATAAAAACCGGCTCGATTTTATGCTGAACCCGCGATTGTCGGCACTATCGGAAGCAGCCTGGACCAGACCCGAAAACAAGGATTTCAACGATTTCGAACGGCGGTTAAAAATTATGATGAAATTTTTGGATGAAAAGGATATTTATTATTTCAATCCTTTTAATCCGGAATCGACGCCCGAACCCGAGGGGCCGAAACAAAACTGAAAGTACCGGATTTTATGAATAATCAATTTCATGTTAAAATGAAACAAAAGCAAAACTGGCAGATCAAACTGGGTGTTTTTCTGATGGTGTTTTCGGGAGTATTTTTTGCTGCCACTTTTGTGATTCCCCTCTTCGATTTGCCAACCAAAACAAAAGTAATCGCTTCTACTGCAAGCCTGGTATTGATGGAAGTTGTTTTCTGGGCCGGCGGATTGCTGGTTGGGAAAGAATTGTTTTCGAGGTACAAAAAACAACTGAATCCGAAAAACTGGTTCAAAAAAAGAGACACCGGAGACGCTGGCAACGAAAATCAAAATACAGTTTAAGAGAATTTATATAAAAATATTCAGGGTTTCAATTGAATTGAAACCCTGTTTTTTGCGACTGCTTTTCAGCCTCAATCGCTGTTCACTGAAAACTTCTACTGTTTATCGTACACCATTTTTTCTTCCATGTCGCCGTATGACGAAGATGCGCTGGCATTGATTACCAGATTGCCGCCATCCATGCTGTAAATTTCATTAACAGTCGCTTCCCCGCCATCCTGCATCGGAATTTTTGTATCAATTTTTAACGATTTTTTATCGTCGGCCCAGTTGGCTGTCGATTTTTTCTTCGTATCCATCCAACCGTCGTTAATATTTTCTTTCCCGTCGAGCGTAAATTTATCGTTAGTCGTAAAATCCTGTCCCTGATAACTGGAATGCCGTTCCACATTCATGTTGTTTCCGTTCTGTTCAATAATTATTTCTTTTGGGGCCATGCTGAACTGGTCGCCCAATTCACTTTTTGAAGTGTTGAGTTTCCAGCTGCCTGAAAAATCGGTTTGCGCCGATACCGCAAACACAGCTAACAGTGCTGCAAAAAGCAAATAGATTTTTTTCATGTCTGTTTTAGTTTAAAAAGTTTATAATGAATATGTTTAATTCGTTCTTTCCAAAGAAAGTTTAACGTAAGATACGATAAATATCAGGAATATTTTTTACGGAAATTATCATGTTTTTCTTCATCATAGAAAAAGGGAAGAACTTCATTTCATTCTTCCCTTTAATCATTTTCGGGATATCAGTGACTAATAACCCGGGTTTTGAGTGAGATTATCATTAACGTCAAGGGCAGATGTTGGAATGGGGTACAATGTTTTTGTTTCATCGGTTACAGGTTTTTCCTGATATGCGTCGGTAAACATGTGGAACCGAATTAAATCAGGGCGGCGCAAGCCTTCCCAATACAGTTCGTAACCTCTTTCATCGATTATATCTTCAAGAGTGAGCGTGCTGTACAGCGGTAACGTTTTACCTTCTGCATTTCTTTTTGAGCGAATATAGTTGATGTCTTCCAGTGCACCCGCTTCGTCGCCGTTGCGGAATTTAGCTTCTGACCGCATCAGGTAGATGTCTGAAATACGCAAAACAGGAACATCATTCGGCGATGAAAACTGCCTTTCAGTATCCGGGTTCGGCGCAAATTTAATCACCCTAATCCCGGCATTTTCAGGTGAACTTGCCAGGTTAATTTCAGGTACGAAAATTAGAGGATCGCCATTTCGTTGAGTGAGCGCTGTTCCGTCGATCCCATATTGCTGACCAACCAAAAATCCCTGGTTGAATCCGGTTTCACTCACAATCCGGTCGTCGAAAAAGCGAACATCGTCCTCCATGTTCCAGGTATTAAAAAAGGTAGATGTTGTTGATGGACCATTCCACAAACTGGTATAATTTCCAAATGTTTGTGCGTAATGAAGCGTGAAGTTCACCCAAACGCTGCCGCTTCCCATATCCACGTCGTCATCCATCGGGACGCGCAGGATAAATTCGGGATGTTCGGTTACATCTTTCTGAAACATCGACCAGTAATCGTCGGCAACAGCATAATTGCCTGAATTGATTAGGTCGTCGCAATATGAAATGGCATCCGACCATTTTGGCTCTCCGCCATAAATTTCATAATTCAAATAAATTTTAGCCAATACAGCTTTCGCAGCGCCTTGAGTCGCGCGATCGGAACCCACTTCCGCCTTTGTTTTCAGGTTTGGCATGATATCTTTCAATTCCTGAATGATCCAATCTGCTGCTTCTTTTTGATTCAAAACGGTAGGTGTAACCGAAAAATCAACTTCATTGGCTTCGCGAAACGGAACTTGTCCAAACAGATCGTTAATCAGATACATAAAATAGGCACGTAAAAAACGGGCTTCATAAATGTACTGTTCCGTTTTTGCATTTTGCTGAAATTGCCCAATGTAATTGATAGCAGTATTCGCACGCGAAACTCCCTGATTTAATGCATCCCATACGTTTTTCAGGCGAATATGATCGGGTGTCCAGGTGTGCAGGTGAAGTTCCATCCAGGCGCCGTTATCGTACCAGTCGGTACCGCGGGTGGGAATGACTACTTCATCGGTAGAAACTTCCTGCAACGCCCAGTAATCGTACCATTCGATCGTTCTTCGCAAACTTCCGTAGGGCGGATTTATTAGTGATTCTATATTTTCCGGGTTATTTACCAGATCGGCGCCCAGCTGTTCATCCAAAACATTTTCTTGCAGGTCGGTGCATCCGGTTGAGGCCAGCAGACCGGTTATCATTAGGAATAATATCAATTTATATTGTTTCATTTTTCTTCTGATTTAGGATTAATTAAAATTGAAGGTTCACGCCAAACGTAAATGTTCGCGGCTTGGGATAGGTAGTATAATCGATACCCAATGAGGGTACTCCGTTTTCCGCAGCATCAACATTCACTTCCGGATCGTAACCGGTATATCCTGTGAATACCAGCAAGTTATTTCCGGTAACATAAATGCGCGCCCTGCTTAGCCAATCGATTGAACCGGTTTCAAACGTATATCCGAGCGTAACATTCTGCAACCTCAGAAATGTTGCATCTTCAATAAACCTTGAAGAAAATGCATTGGAATTGTCCGGGCTTTCATCCGACACCAGTACATCGTGTAACACGTTGTAACCTTTCGATAGTGGTCCTTTCAGGAATAACGTATTGGCGGTGTTATTATAAACTTCGTTTCCGGCTGAACCATACATGAACATGCTGAAATCAAAATTCTTGTAGTTTAGCCGCATGTTAAAACTATATGTATAATCGGGAAGCGCCGAACCCAGGTATTCTTTTACAGCATTTCCTTCAGAATCTGTTTTATACTGGCTGAGGCCGCTGGAATCGAATCCCTCGAAAACCATCCCGTAGAAAGTGCCCACTGGTTGCCCGTTGGTGATGATTTGAACGCGGGTGCCGGACAAACCTTGTCCGCTTGCATTTCCGGTTTCGATTAATTTTACCGGAAGATCTTTCACGTCGTTATTGATGTAAGCGAAATTTCCGCCAATTTCCAGGTTAAAATCACTCTGATCGACTATCAATGCACTTAATGCCAATTCGATGCCGTTGTTTATGATGCGCAAATCGGGAACATTTTGCCATTGTGTTTGTGTAGCCGCCGGAGCTTTGGCAGGTACTTCGAGCAATACATCTTTGGTCACTTTATTAAAGGCATCGATGGAGCCGTTTAACCGGTTGTCCCAAAAACCAAAATCGATACCAATATTAGTTTGCGTAGTGGTTTCCCATTGAATATCGGGATTTGGCGTTCTTAAAAAAGTAATGCCGGGACTTAAAACTCCGTTAAAATATCCGTTTGCAGAAGGAGTGGTACCAACAGCAAGCAGCGAAATTTTGTCCGGAATTTCCTGGTTACCGGTCATCCCCCAACCTAATCGCAATTTCAGGTTGCTCAAATTATCCGCGCCATCCAGAAACGATTCTTCAGAAATGCGCCAGGCAAAAGCGGCTGATGGGAAGAAACCGTACTTTTTGTTCTTACCGAATTTTGATGAACCGTCCATACGACCGGTGACTGTAAACAGGTACTTGTCCATGTATCCGTAATTCAATCTTCCGAAGAACGATTGCAACTCGCGCTCGGCAGCCGAAGAGTTAACGTCGGCGGCAGAGAAATTCCCGTATTGCAGGTTGTCGGTGTATTTTATATCATCAACTTCGAAACCATTAACGTTCAATTCGGTGGTGGTAACTTTAATTTTCTGGTAAGCGTGCCCGGCCAGGAAATTAATACTGTGCTCAGTACCGAAATCCTTGTTGTAAGTGATGTAGTTTTCCACCAGGCGATTGTTGTTGGTAATTCCGTTAATATCGGCTTCGCCTTTGTTGGTTAAATAACTTAAGGCTTCATTCTGATTTACCCGGCGTTCCGCAACAGTGCGGTCGAAACCGAGGTTCAACTTGTATTTCAATCCGGTAACAATTTCAAATTCGCCCGAAAAGTTGGTCAGAATCCGGTCGGTTTGAGTTTCATCATCAACCAGGTCGATCATCGCCACCGGATTTCGCTGGTCGATAGCATGTTGATAATATGTTCCGTCTTCATTAAAAATAGGGAACGTCGGATTTAATTTCAGCGCCGTTAACAACAAGTCGCCTTCAAAGCCGCCGGTTTCCGAAATCGGAGCCCGGTAATCTTCAATATGAGAAGCTATTAAGCTTCCCGTTAAATTTAAGCGACCGTCAAATGCTTTTTGCGTCACATTAATTTTACCCGTCAGTTTTTTCATCCCCGTCGATTCAACGATACCTTCCTGATCGGTATATCCGAAAGAAGTCTGGCAGGTAAAGTTTTCCGTACCGCCACCATACGAAAGATTGTGGCTTTGCGTAATTCCCGTGGTGAAAATTTCATCCTGCCAATTCGTACTGGCGCCTAAATCGAGTAATTTTGTTCCGTCGGGTTTGGTGTAGGAACGAAATTCTTCAGGAGTCAACAAATCCAGTTTTTGCCGGATGTTGGCAACTCCCACATAGCCATCATAATTTATTCGTCCGGCCCCCACTTTTCCTTTCTTAGTGGTAATAATTACCACACCGTTGGCGCCTCTCGCCCCGTAAATAGCGGTCGATGAAGCATCTTTCAATATGTCGATAGACTCGATGTCCTCAGGATTCAAAAAACTAATTGGATTTTTATCCGACGATTCATTAATTCCTGCGGCTGTTCCACCGTTTGGTGTGATATCGGCGTTATCGAGTGGGATTCCATCGACAACATAAAGCGGATCCTGTCCCGACCGGATGGAGTTGGAACCCCGGATTCGCACCGACATTCCGGAACCTGGTTCACCGCTGTTTTGCGTAATGTTCACTCCGGAAACACGCCCCTGCATCATTTCTACCGGGTTGGTAGCCACACTTTTATTCATTTCGTCTTCGGTTAACCGGCTGGTTGCGCCCGTTAAATCCGATTTCCGCTGAACGCCGTAACCAATCGCCACAACTTCTTCAATTCCCAGTGTTTCCTGTTCCATTACCACCGTAAAAGTGGTCCGGTTGCCAATTGGAACGTCCTGGGTTTTCATTCCTACAAATGAAAACTGAAGTGTTTCTGCGGTTTGGGGAACCTGCAACTGGAATTCACCGTTGGCATTTGTAACCGTTCCCACGGTTGTCCCTTTCACCACGACAGTTACACCTGGCAATGGTTCGCCATCGGTATCGGTTACTGCTCCCGACACTGTTTTTTGCTGCTGAACGGCAAGAATTTCCAAAACCTTTGCTTTTTCTTTCAAAATGATTTGCCTGTCGTTTCTGATTTCATAGTCGACGTTGGCTGTGCTGCAAATCGATTTTAGTACCTCCTCGAAACTGGCATTGTCGAAATCGATCGAATACTTTTTACCCTGATCGAAAATTTCATCCTTGTACAGAAACACGTAATCGGTTTGATTTTCAATGGTCCCAATTACTTCCTGAATGGTTGCCGCATCGAGTTTAACCGATAGGGTAACCTGCGAAAAGCTGTTTCCAAAGGAAACAAAAACCAGCAAGGTTAAAATTAGTGTCAGTTTCATCTTTCTCAGACTTTGTTTCGTATTCCCAAAACAGGGAAAATACAATTCATCGTTTTTTTTCATACATTTGAACTGTTAAGTTGTTTACATAAAAATTTAACGCAATTTAGCCGGTAGGCGCTGCAACACCTGCCGGTTTTTTTTTAATTTATCTCATAGTAATTCTCTTCTTTTTTTGATATTGATACAGAGGCTGCTACAGCCATTCTATTAATTATTTCCTCGCGATTTTCCGATAACTCGAGTTTCCCGGAAATTTTTATTGTTCCGAGCAAAGGTTTACTATAATGAAATTGGATGTTGTAATACCGTTCCAGTTTTTTTACAACGCGACTTAAATCAGTGCTTTCAAATTTGAACAAACCATCTTTCCAAAGCGTATAATTATCGGTATCTACCTCCCTGATTTTTGTTTCCCTGCTGGTTTTATCGAATGCCGCCAATTGGCTAGGCTCCAATTCCATAGATTCAGAGAAAAAACCTGAACCGTTTTGTTCGAGTTTGACCCTTCCTTCGGTTAAAACAGTTTCAACGATGTTGTCAGTTGGATAAGCTGAAATATTAAACCGGGTCCCCACCACTCTTACGCGAATATCGGGTGTCTGCACAACAAAGGGGTGCTGTTCGTTGTGGGTGACTTCAAAAAATGCCTCGCCCACCAGTAATACTTCGCGATTTTTATCGGCAAAAAATTCCGGATAAACCAACCGGCTTCCTGCATTGAGGTAAACTTTTGTTCCGTCGGACAGCCACAATTCCGAAGTTTTTCCATACGGAACGATAAGCTGATTGATTTCAGGAACACGTTTTTTATCATTGTTGCCTGATTTTACAATGTTTTTGTTGATTGCCACCTGTCCGTTCGGCGAATATTCAATTACCGATTTTTGCTCGTCCATTACAATGTTTTCACCGTTCGATCGAATCAACCGGGTTTCGTTTCCCGAGGCTGGTTCGTCGAGCTGTCCGGAATAGAGTTGCTGGTTAATGTTGTTTTGCTGGTAAAACAACAATGCTCCAATAGCAAAAAAAACAACTGCAACTGCGGCATATTTCAGCAAACTTATCAAGATCAACCTTTTTTTTCCCGACTCCTGTTTTTCTTCAATTTGTTTCAGGATGTTTGAAAAAAGCAGTATTTTTTCTTCTTCTGAAAGCCGTTTATCCCTGGTTTTTAAAATATTAAGTAATTTGCGCGCTTGCTGAATTGTTTCTTTTTCATTCTTGTTTTCGGCAGCAAAAGTTTGCCACCAGTTCTCCAGTTCGTCATTCGGATTGTAGACCCATTGAATGAATTTTTTATTCTCGAGATATTTGCTGCTATTTTCCATTCACGAATTTAGTTTTCATGCTAAAAGGACAGGTCGTGGTGAAATATGGACAATTTTTTTTCAGTTTTTTGGAATAAACTTTTCTTTCTGCTGATTATCAGAAAAATAAAAAAATGAGAACGCAGTTTATTGGTGGTTTTTTGAAGAAATTAACAGCATAATTATTGGCTGCTTCAGGAACGAATCCCTGACTGTTTTTAAACCGCGGTAAACCTGTTTTCTTACCGATTCAACCGAAATACCGACAATTGCAGCAATTTCAGGATATTCCATCGATTCCTGAAAACGCAGGTAAATGGCTTCTTTTTGTTTTGGCGGCAAGCTGTTGAGCGCTTCAGTCACTTTTCTGTTCCGGGTGTTCTCCTCTTCTTCTTTGATTATCTCTTGTTCAATACAATATACCGGTTCGAAAAAATCATCGGTCTCCCCATTTTGCCCGAGCAGTTTTCGTTGGCGTTTGAGCTTTTTTACCAAATTTCGTTTAAGAGCCAGCAGCAGGTAATATTTTAGGTTAGATGGATTGGTTTTGTTTTTCTCCCGCTTCAGGAACAAATCGAGGAAAACTTCCTGGATGGCATCTTTAACAAGCGCCTGGTCCGGACTGAGTTTTGTTCCATAGTTGTATAAATCATTTACAAACAGGTTATAAATTCCGGCAAAAGCTTCTTTATCGCCTTTCAAAAAGCTCTTCCATATCAACGAAATATTTCTGTCTTCCGTTTGCATCAGTTTATAAAAGTGCCGTTAGAACAATAAAGGTACTAAATACATGAATATATTTCACCTTCAAAAAAGCGGTATTTTATTACCGGAAAGCCGGAAAAAGTAACTCATTCACAGTACCGGGGAACGATTGCTGACAAACTGTAAAAATGAAATATTTAGTCTACGCCTTTTACTTTTGTTTTAACAGTGTATACTGAAGTTCGGGCAGTGATAAATAACGTATTTCGTTTTTTTCCTCCAAAAACTACGTTTGCCGGACTTTCAGGGACTTCAATTTCCTGGATTAATTCGCCATTCGGGGAATAAACCCAGACTTTTCCTGATGTGAGATATACATTTCCCTTGTTGTCGATGGTCATCCCGTCGCTGCCTTTTGGGGCAAAGAATGTTTTGTTTGTTAGCGTACCATCCGGTTGGATATCATATTTCCAGGTTTTTCCATCCTCAATATCTGCAACATACAATGTTTTTCCATCGGGAGTGCCAATCAAGCCGTTTGGGGTTTTAAAATCTTCGATTACCCGTTTTGCTTTTCCGTCAGGGCTCACATAAAAAACTCCGCGAACATCCTGCTCTTCGCCACGACCTTCTTTCCACCAGTTTCTGTGGTAATATGGATCAGAAAAATAAATCCCGCCGTTCGGGGCAATCCATAAATCATTGGGGGCATTCAGGGGTTTGTTATTGTAGCCTTCGTAAAGTACGTGCAAATTTTTATCATCATCGAAACAGGCAAGCTGGTTGTACAAATCGGCGCAGGTAACCAACTGACCTTTGTGGTTAAAATAGAGTCCGTTCGAACGGTTGGTGCCTTCCAGCCAGAGCGAGATTCCATTGTTTTCATCCCAAACGTAAATCCGGTCGTTGGGCTGATCGGTGAAATACACGCTTCCATCCGGAGCAACCGCCGGGCCTTCGGTAAATGCGTACCCCGAACCGGCTTTTTTAATTTCTGCATTTTTAGCAATAACCGCACTTTTTTGTGCAAATGAGCTTGTGGAAATCAACATCAGGAGAATAAACACATTAAAAGTTTTCATTATGATATTTTTTAAATTTTATTGATTCATTATCAACCTCATATAGATAGCGCCGACAGATTGCCGGCAGCAATGACTTGTCAGCGCGCGGAGCTCCTGACAACGTCAGAAAAACAGATTTGCCAGTTAAACAATACTTATTCATAAACAGGTTTTATTTCCAAACAATAACCTTTGTTTCTTCCGGTAAAATATCAAGCGAATTTCCTTTTATATTATCTCCGGATTCTGAAAAAATTACTTCCGGTGTACCAGCAAAACCATTGAAACCAAGTGAAATGGTATGGGCACTATTGTCTTTATTTACAATAATGGTAACCAGTGAGTTACCCGAGCGCAGCGTTTTCATCAATACATTTTTATGTGGTTCGCTGAATTTCACCGGAATTTTATTCAGGCTTGCGGCAGCTTCTTTTTGCAGGAAAGTACTCAATGCATTGTAATCACCCAAAATCCAGCTTCCCAAACCGATGGGTGACGGAATCCAAAGCACTTCGCCTTTACCGGATTTATTCCGGATTCCAATTACCTCATTATTTTCATTTTTGATTGCACTTCCGTTTTTTGCCTGTAGAAATCCTTTCCATAAATGTGCCGGAAGCTGCACATCGTCAACTTCCACGTTAAAAACATTTTCAACCAATTTAAATTCGCTTACATTTCCCCCAAAGAGTTTTTCAAAATCGAAACCGGTTTTCATAGTGTTGTGCATGTTTTCATCGAAAAATGCTGTTAGACCATCAACAATCAATTTTCCACCGTATGAAACAAAATTCTCCAGCGAATCGGGATAATTTCCGGGCATGGAAATCTGGTGCGCCAGAATAATAGTTTCGCCCGTATAATCATTTTTAGAAAAATCAAACTCATTCAACGCTTTCAGGTTTGGTGAGATGCCCATTTCGCTCAGTGCCGTAAAATATCCTAACGCCGATTTCATAACTCCACCGGGATTGCGGCCTTCGTACGGCCCTCCCCTGCCGGTCATTTTTGATTCAGCCCATAGCGATTCACGTGCATACAAGATGGAAATATGTGGTTCTGCTTTTGTTGAATTGGCAAAAAGTTCCCCGTGCTGCTGAATAGTTTTTGCAACTTTCGCAGCCATCGCCATCCGGTCTGAAGGCTGATCCTGGAAATCAAGCAGCGCCCATTCGCCAGCTTCAATCCCGGAACTGCGCGGGTTCAAAGTCCAGAAAATGGTCCCTTTGGCCTGGGTGCCGGTAATGATCCAAAGCCACTGGGCAATTTCCTCTTTGGTTGGGCACATTGGATTCCCACCGCTGTACGTATTGTTTCCGCCCTGCAATTCAGTCATAAACCAGGGCAGGCTTCCGGCGCCCGAATAAATGATTTCACTGTTTGCCGACATGGCCGTCGCATACTGCTGTCGGGAGAAATAACTAAAATGCCAGCTCGGGTGCGCTGAACCTCCCAGGCTTGTCAGAAATTTTCGCCATTCCGGGAAATTGTATTCCGCCACATTGCTGAAAATAGCGTGACTGTTTACATGGATATCGTGGTTCGGATCGTACTTTTTAATTTCATCTGCTATCCGGTTTAAAAACCAGGTTTCGTAACTGAGCAAAAACTGTTCATCGGTTAAATCCACCAGCACCGGATAGCCATTCCGGGTATATTCCTTTTTCGGATGCTTTTTTAGCCATTCGTTATATTTCATTTCTGAAAATTCGTTCTGCGGAATTTTTCCACCGGTGCCTGGTTCGTTAATTAAAACCCAGCCAAATAAACTTTCGAAATTACTAAAATGAGTTACTGCTTTTTCGATGAATTGTGCAATTGAAGCCAAATGTTCTTCCGAACGCGGAAATTTAAACCCGCCGATGTCGGTTTTTTCGGTATACGGAAAAAGTGTAGCATAAATATGAATGCCGTATTTTTCAGCTGCTTTAAAAGCTTCGTCGAAAAGGCTGAAATCCCAATTGTAGTTTGCGTCGCGCATGTATGACTCAAACATCCGTATCCGGCACACACTCATATTGTTTTCCTTTAACTGACGGAACCAGTTGTCAATATCTTCGTGAGTTTGACCGGGTTCGATAAAAACCTGCGCCCCGATAAATGGAATTATATCTTTTTTCAACGGCGGTTTCAGCGTGTGTTGATTCCCGTTCTCCACACGTTGCATGAAATATGCTTGAGAATTGAAAGAAGCAAATGATAACAAAATGAAAATGAGAAGTATATATTTCGGAAAGTTTATCATTGGTTCATATCTTTATGTTTTCGCAGGTAAAAATAACAATAACCGGGTCAATAATAATTCAGCAGAGAAAAAATTTCAAACCAGGAAATGGCGCAGTTGTGCTCCCCCGTCAAACGTTCCACAAACATCCTTTACAATATTTCAGATCGCGCACAGTATGTTTTTAATTGCAGAAAAACGAACCGTTTCATTTCGGACCAATTGATTGCAGCGCTTTCTCCGTCTGATACCGGATGAGTTGGATTAATCAATGGTTGCAACTTCAGGAAAAACGTGAAAAAGAGCTGGAAGACCGGAAGAAAAAATGGGAAAAAAACAGAGAAAGTTTATTCATTATAAAAAAAGGTAACTATTTTTAACTGAAAAATTTCTAAACCTGTAATTATGGAAAAATTAACTTCGCTTTTATTGTTGGTACTTTTATCTGTATCAGTTGTATTCTCACAGGAAAAAATAAATGTAGTTGTTATTGGCGCACATCCCGATGATTGTGACAGTGATGCCGGCGGAACTGCCATCAAATTTGCGCAGGCCGGGCACCGGGTTTTGTTTGTGTCGTTAACCAATGGCGACGCAGGGCATTATGCAAAAGGTGGTGGTGCGCTGGCGAAAATAAGAATCGCCGAGGCACAGGAAGCCGGAAAACGGTTTGGCGTGAAATACGTTGTTCTGAATAATCACGACGGCGAATTAATGCCGACTCTAAAAAACAGATTCGATGTTATTCGGTTAATCAGGGAATGGAATGCTGATGTTGTTATTGGTCCGCGTCCCAACGATTATCATCCCGATCATCGAAATACTGCTGTTTTGTTGCAGGATGCTGCTTACATGGTAATTGTACCGAATGTTGTTCCCGACACGCCTCCGCTGGAGAAAAATCCTGTTTTCCTTTATTCTGAAGATCATTTTCAGAAACCATATCCGTTCGAACCCGATATTGCAGTCGATATTTCGGATGTTTTCAATCAAAAAATATACGCCATGGCGGCGCATGAATCGCAGTTTTTTGAATGGCTGCCATGGACTGCGGGACGATTGGAACAGGTTCCTTCCGGTAAAAAAGAACGCCTTGAATGGCTGGCTAACTGGAGAAAACCTGCTATCAACGATAAAACCAGGGAATCGTTGACTAAATGGTACGGGCCACAAAAAGGAAATGCGGTAAAAGTTGCCGAAGCATTTGAAATATGCGAATACGGAAAACAACCTTCTGATGAAGAAATCAAACGGCTTTTTCCGATGATTGGCAGCAGGTGATACTGATTCAATGAAATTTTTCAGGAGGCTGTCTTACAAAAGGACAGCCTTCTTTTATGATAATGAAATTGATGTAATTTAGTTAGCGTCCTTCAGGTAAAATGTTGAATGGTTTGTAACACCCCAATTATTCAGAGCGGGCAATACCTGATATCGCTGGCCCAGTTCGAGCTAATTAATAATTTAATATTATAATTACCACTTTTTTCTTATTATAATATTATGCGCGTATACTATAAATCTAAAATTTTCCAAATTTGAAATGTTTTATTTACGTTAAATTACTGTATCCTCTTTTTGGCACTTACTGTTTTTTTTACGTTTTCATTAATGTACTGATAACAAAATAAATGGGTTACTCATTTGGAATTTGCCTTAACTTTTCATAAAGCCTGTATCAAATTGAACCGTAACCAATTAAATTCAAATATTCCATTTTATTCCAAGAAATACTATAGAAACATTTCATTTGTTTCCATACATATTTTTGTTTTATTTGTTCCTCTGTGAAAAATCAGAAACCTAACAATATGAATTATTTGAACCGAAAGTTTTATGTCATCTTAAGGCACCGGAATGTGTCGGGAGATGGTTTAATTTCATAGTATCTAAAGTTGAATTGTCGATGGCGAAAGCCATCGGCAATTTCTTGTTTTTTAACGGATACCACGAAATGAAAATGAATGCAGACACTACGCCAAAAAAACAGCCGATTAATATTTTCCGAGATATATATCATTAATAATTAAAAATCAAAATGTATGAAATTAAAACTTTTACTTCTCTTGTTTTTGATTTCGACCGGTTTTCTGAAAGCTCAGGATACCATTCGAACGTTAATAATCAGTGAGGCGCGAATGAACTCACAAGGCGACGCGTATGTTGAAATAACCAACATGGGCGATGCATCGGTTGACATCAGCCAGTTTAAATTTGGTTTGATGCGTCCCTGGATTCCGGAACCGGTACTCGATGTATGGAAAGATGCATGGGTTCCGGAAGGAAATCGTTTTTTTATGCTGCCACAGCATGAACTGCAACCCGGCGATTCGTATGTTCTGACAACTGCTTATGATTTTGGGCCGGAACAGTATAAAAAGAAAATTGCAGGATTTGAAGGCAACGAAAGGAACAAACAACGCGGAATGTATGAATTGGCCGATTTCCTGATTCATGTTGCGGAACCAAAAGGCGATGCAACCGACAGCGTTACTACTGACGATGTTTACGGAGATGCTTATCCATGGACATTCGAAACCTGGGGAGGTCGTGGTTGTTTCTACCTGGAACAGCACCTGAACGAAACCGACTCGGTTGTTATCGATCAGGTTGGCGGTGTATTTGATAACGAAGGAAAAAACTTCTCTCATGCTTATAATGTTGCCGGCGTTACCGACGCTACCGGAAATTCCATTCTGGTGCGTAAATTCGATGTGAAAAAAGGTAACCTCGATTTTGCAAGTGCGAGAGGTGTTGGACTGGACGATTCAGAATGGATTCCAATTCCGGCGCCGGGTGGAAAATACCGCGATCCATACTGGACAGTTGGTAATCACGGCGATTACAACCTGGATGAAAACACTTTTGTTTCCGATGAAATTGAAGTCGACCTGGTAAATAAAACCATTACCGTACCATGGGGAACCCGCAGGGGCGACGGTATTATGCACAAAATGGAGAAAAAACCGGGTGTCGCCTGGGAATATCATCTTTCACCTTCTTACGAAGATTCGTTAACTCATGCAGCATGCACCGGCGACCAACTTACCGTGTACGTTTGCGGGAGTGATTTGGACATGGAAACATTCGACATCATCGTTGCTGAACCTGCTGCCGATGTTAATACAGTTGTACCGGTTTCGAACCTCGATGCAGACGGTTGGTGGAGAGATGATAATGAAGAAGGCATTCTTGACTGGCCAAGGGTAACCGAACATGAATCGGGTGTTGATACCATTACCGGAAACTGGTTTGGCATTCCGTATGCAACCCGCACCGACAGTTTGCTTGAACGCCTGGAAAAAGCATCGAATGCAACCTGGGACTTTGAATGGGTTGACAATGTTGAACGCCCTGACCTGAAAAATGGAGATAAACTGGTAGTAACCGCCGAAAATGGTGACACCAAAGAATATTACATCCAGGTTCGTCCGTATGAACCCAGCCACAACGCAGCTTTAACTGCTGTTACATGGCCGGATATACCAGACTTTTACCGCGATATTTATGGCTGGATCGGCGATACCATACCGAATTTTAATTCAACAACCTACAATTACCGTGTACAGGTTCCTTGGGATGTAGACGGAATTCCTGCACTGGTTGCTAAAAAAGCCAGCTTAAATGCAAAAGTTGAAGTAGTTCGTGCAACAACACTCTCCGGCACTGTTGATCAGAGAACTGTCAAATTTATCGTAACTGCCGAAGACGACAGCGTGTCACATACATATAATATAGAGCTGGTGAAGGAAAAAGACTTTTCAAAAATTCAACCTTATACGCCAGACCCATTTCTTTCTGAATATGTATTTCAGGATCAGTGGAATAACGGTTTTGCTGAAATTATGAACCCGGGAAACCAGCCACTCGACCTGAGTAACTACATGTTTGCCATGGCATGGATTACCAATCCTGCTGATATGATTGCATCTCGTTCCGGTGAAGATGAATGGCTCGATCGTTATGACAAGTACGTTCCAGGTTATAAATGGGTGGATGAAGCCACCTGGGCAGTAAGTCCGGGAATTCTGGAACAGGACCTGAACGTGAACCCGATTGTACAACCCGGCGATGTATTTGCAATGGGATCTATCGTGGACGATAACAATTCATTTGCATCGTGGTTGCCCGATTATGTATGGCCGGTGCCTGCCCAACTGGATGTTCAGTTTAATAATTATTCCGGACACAACACTTATTCAAATCCATGGGGTGAACCAATTAGTGCTAATGGTGCTCCGGTTCGCAAATGGTCAAATTCACAATGGTACATGTTCAAAATTTTGAACGACTCGGTAAAACTTGGTTTGAAACCGGCTACCGACCCGAATGATTTTGAATTGATCGAAGTGTTTGGTATGAGTGAAACAACAGATTGGGTAATCGGCGGCGAACCAGCCAACCAGATTACCAGCTGGATCAGAAAACCTCAGATTTTCAAAGGAAATCCCGATTTTGAAGGTTCTTTCGGTACAAATCCTGACGATTGTGAATGGACCTGGAAGAACCGTGCTTACTGGCAATCTAAAAACGCCGGATGGCCGCTCGAAATTCTTAATATCGGCAACGATGTTGGCCAGCATTTCATGAACCCGCCGACTCATTACATGTCAACTGTTACGTCAGTTGTTTATAAAGTGAGCGACGGTTATTCCATGAATGAAGGAATCCGCGGCGTTCGCACCGGCCAAACAGTTACCGGTTTATTTGGGAATGTTGTAAAAGCCAATGAAAATCAATCGCTGAAAGTAATCAGCGCTGCCGACGGTTCAGAACTGGCTGCCGATGCTTTGTTAAGCATGAACGACACATTGGTGGTAATGTCTGCCGACAGCACTAATACAACCAAATACGTACTGAATGTAACCGAAGAAGGGTTGAATTCCAATGCTGTTCTTACCTCCGTAAAATACGACATTGACATTACCCAGCAACCTTCTGCGGTTGGTGAAAAAAGTACCGCAGAAACGGGTAGCGGAACTATCAGCGGATTCGAATATGGCACACAGTTGAAAACGGTCCTTGCCAACATCACTGTTCCCGCCGGAGCATCGTTAACTGCTATTGATGCCGACGGAGCTTACGTTCCGCTTACAATGCTGAACTACGATACAACTTACGTTAACGTGACTGTTAACCACAACACTTATTTTGTAGTGGTGGCAGAAGATGGTGTTACAACAATTAATTACCAGCTCAGGCCGCAGGTATCCGATAATTCAGCTTTTATTACATCTGACCTTTATTCTGTCGATCAGAAAGACTTGCTGGTTCAGTATGTACCGCGCGGCACTTCCGTTTACAACTTCATCGCCAACGTTGTTCCTTCAGTAGGAGCATCTTTGAAAGTGATGGACAAATTAGGTCTGGAAAGAACTGATGGACAGCTTTATCAGGATGACCGTGTTATTGTGACCTCGCCGAATGGGGAAGTCCAAACGGTTTATTACCTGTCGATGTTACGCACAGCTACCACACCTCATACCACATATCTGGCTTATGTAACTTCCAAAGTTTACCCGGTTGACCAGGTGAACCTTGAAATTTCAAGCCTCGGCAAAGGCACCGAATTATCTACGTTCTACTCAAGGATTACTCCGGTTATGGGTGCACAGGCAATTGTAGTGGATGGCAGTGGAACTGAAAAAACTTCAGGTGTTCTGGAAGCCGGCGATATGCTAAAAGTTACATCGGCTGACGGAGCAGTAGAAGTTACTTACATGCTTAATATTGAAACTTCAGCTACATTGAACGATGCTGCAAATATTTCAATTTACCCGAATCCAACCAATGGAAAAGTAAATGTATCGGGTGTTGAAAACGGCTGCAGAATTCAGGTTTTCAGTTCTACAGGAGCAAATATCAGCGATATCAGGGCTCGTAGAAATACCGAAAGCATTTCGCTCGACGGACATCCTGCCGGAATGTACCTGATCGTAATTAGCAAAGATGACCAATTGATTGGCCGTTATAAAGTTTTAAGAAGATAAATTTTACGGGTTACAATCTTGCAATTAATGAGGCCGTCCGGGAAACCGGACGGCTTTTTTCATACAGGTAACCATCAGCCGGTATGTTTTGGCATTGTCCGTTAAAATATTATTTTTATTCCTGCTTAAAACCAGATATTTAGTAAAACAATGCCTGCTATACCTTTCATTAAAACCAAAATCGGGACCACACACGTGGTTTACCTGCCAAACAAAAATTTGTATATCCAACTGGAAGAGCCTGCCTGGTTCATTTTCGACAGAACAGCCAAACAGCAACCAACAGAAACCATTGTCCGGCAATTTTCGCAAAAGTTTGGGACGAACGGGAATGACAGCCTCCAGTTTGTAAAACAGATTCAAAATCGCCTGGAAAACAAATTGAACGGATCGCCCGCAAAAATTAAAACAGGACCAGTTATTCCGGCTAACAAACCGGGATGTAAACCGCATTTCATTCATCGTTATCTTGTTGGCGAAAAATTCTTTATCTTTCATTTTGAAACACACGAATTGAGAGGTTTCATTCATCCGTTGATCGGGCATTTGGAAACAAAAATAACTTCCGCCGAACCTTTTATTTTTGAACTTTACAACTATAAGCAAAATATAGTTTTCCGGACGAACGGAAAAGTGCAGGGTTCCTGGAAAAGAGACGAAAGCCACAAAGTTAAAGGTTGCATATTTATCCATTTTGCGACTGCTGTTTACGGCAAAAATTCTGGCGACTGGCTGATGACTGTTCATGCTTCGGCGATTTCCGACAGTACAAAAACGTTATTGTTTCCTGCAAAGCCGGGCAGCGGCAAAACTACAATTGCTGCTCTTCTCGCTGCTAAAGGATTTCACCTTGTTTCCGATGATTTTGTGCCTGTAGATAAACATTTTCAGGCTTATCCTTTACCACTTGCCGTTTCGGTGAAAGCGGGAGCGGAAAAATTACTGGCGGCTGGTTTTCCCGAATTGGAAAACAAAAAATGCGTCTCCGTTTCGTCAACAAAAAAAGGATATTACCTGCCCGTCAGTTCAAAACATTACGAAAAACACGTGCTTCCCATTTTCGCATTTGTGTTTGTTGAATACAATCCGTCGGTTGATTTTCACCTGGAGAAACTGGAAACAACAGAAGGAATTCCCCTGCTTTTTGAAGAAGCCGGAATTCGTCCGTCAGCGGAAAATGCCGCTGTGTTTTTCAGGAAAATACAGGAAGTTTCTTTTTTCCGGTTGACCTACTCCAATACTCAGAAAGCAACAAATTCGGTAATCCAATTATTTCGGCATGGACAATAAACAGCTCTTTTATTTTACAGGAAGTTGTCTTTCGTTAGGAGATCATCCGGAAACCAGAAAGAACATCATCGGCCAATTCTCGTCCGGTAATTTTCCATGGGAAAAATTTATAGCGTTGGGAAACCGGCATCTCATTCTGCCGTTGCTTTACTCCATCTTCGAAAACGAACGGTTACTGCCCTGTTTACCGGCAGAACTTGGCAGGCACCTAAAAGAAATCCACGCCCGGAACACAGCAAGAAATATTCAGATAATCAAACAGGCCGGCGAAATTACAGCGCTCCTAAATAAAAACGATATTTACCCGGTTCTTATGAAAGGAACAGCCAACATCCTCGACGGATTATATCCCGCTATCGGCGATCGTATGATTGGCGACATCGATTTTCTCGTTGCGGAAAATGATTACAAAAAAACAGCAGTATTACTCGAAAATGAAGGATATTCAATTTCGCTGCCTTTTTATGGCAATGTGGATGAAATGAAGCACTATCCAAGGCTGTTCAGGGCCGATGTTCCCGCCGATGTTGAGGTTCACAGGTTACCCGTTCCCGAAAAATATTGCGGCTGGTTTAATCCGCAAGTTATTGAAAGGGAAAAGAAAACAGTTGATTCTCCGTTTTATTGTTTTGTGCCGTCAGATAAACATAAGGGTATTCACAATTTTATTCACAGCCAGCTTAGTAATCGCGGATATGGTTACGGTGTGGCCACTTACCGCGATTTGTACGATTTGTATTTATTATCGAAAAGAACCAGCCTGGCAGAAATGCTCCGGGAAATACCAGCCAAACAAAAAGCTACGGCTTATTTTTCACTGCTGAAAACGTCACTGAATACCGACAGTGTAGTAGCTGGCGAACGCGACTTTTCATCCCGGTTATATTTGGGAAAACATAACCTGAACCTGAAATCCCGGTCGTTTTCCCGCAGCAACTACACTTTGGTTTATCTTACCGGACGTTTGCGGAGCTACCTGCAACAGGCTTTGCTGTGTTTTCATTCAGGTAAAGCGAGACGTTCTGTAATTCAAAGGTTAACCAGCCACGAGTGGCGCAGAAATCACATCCGGTCGTACCGGAATTGCTTTATCCGGTAAAATAAAAATACCCGCGTAAACCTTTTCCTTTCCGGATAAAAACGTGTTTATCTGCCAGATTTCAAAAAATCCCCGACAAATATCCTGATCGCCTGCACGCCCCAAACAAACGGCGATTTTCTTTGTTATTACCCGAAAAACTTTTACTCTTGCATTTTAAAAATCAAAATCTGACAAATTAACAATGAAAATTATTTCCGTTGTAGGTGCGCGACCAAATTTCATGAAAATTGCACCTTTTATAAAAGCCATCGAAGAATATAACCAATTGCATTTGAACGAAAAACCCATTGAACATTTGTTGGTACACACCGGCCAGCATTACGACGATCGCATGTCGAAGTCGTTTTTCGAGTCGCTGGGAATTCCGGAGGCAGACATCAACCTGGGAATTGGTTCGGGCTCGCATGCCGAACAGGTGGGAAATACCATGATTGCTTTTGAAAAAGTGGTGTTGGCAGAAAAACCTGACTGGGTAGTGGTTGTTGGCGATGTTAATGCAACGCTGGCCTGCTCGGTAACCGCTAAAAAACTGCACGTGAAGGTTTGCCACATTGAAGCAGGACTACGCAGCGGCGACATGAAAATGCCCGAGGAAATAAACCGGCTTGTTACCGACAGACTAAGCGATCTGCTCCTTACCCCGGACAAACTTTCCAACGAAAACCTGCGGAAAGAAGGTGTTCCGGAAACCAAAATAAGGTTTGTTGGAAATATCATGATCGACACGCTCGAAGCAAACAGGGAAAAGGCAGCCGCAAAAGAAATACGTCAAATCCTGAACGAAAACAGCCTGAATGGAATGAGCGTTAAACCGGCTGCACAATTTGGCAACTTTGCATTGCTTACGATGCATCGCCCCTCCAATGTCGATCAAAAAGAGGTGCTCTCTCCCATCCTGCACTTTTTAACCGATGAAGTGGCAGCCGATATGCCCGTTATCTGGCCTATTCACCCGCGCGCCGAAAAAATGTTGCAAAACTTCGGACTTTGGGAAAAGGCAGTCAATTGTAAAAATCTGGTTTTGTTGCATCCGGTAGGTTACCACGAAATGCTCCGTTTAAACATGCAGGCAACCATCATGCTTACCGACAGCGGAGGTTTACAGGAAGAATGCTGCGTATTGGGAACGCCTTGTCTGACACTGCGATGGAACACCGAACGGCCGGTTACTTTAAAAGAACATGGCGGCGCCAGTGTATTGGTTGGAAACAACATCAACCGCATTCGCGAAGAGTACCGGAACGCATTAAATGCGCAACGACTTCCACGGCGGCCTGAATTGTGGGATGGCAAAACCGCCATGCGGTGCGTTGAAGCCATTGCAAATTACGCCTAATCAGTACTCCTTCCCCCCGGAGAACCAGAAGAAAAATCCGCTTGTTCAATCTAATATTGAAGTAAAAAAGGCAGATTTTTTCAAACAGTCAAAGCAAAATTGATCCTGTCTTAATCCTGCTTTTACCAGTTAGCGATTTTGCCATTTAACAATTTTGCAAATCCTGGTGTTTCCCAATTTCCCGGTTTATTGATAATATACTATATTTATCTCCCAAAATACAGAAGTTGATGAATAAACAAATCCTGACCATCCTCATCCTTTTCCTTATTTTTGGCTGCGAGCAGGATGATGGCACCATTCAAATCGATTCCACCTGCAATCTAAACATGGATGACTTCGATTATTCCTTCGGAATTGATTATTCCAATCCTGAACAATACCTCATTCCCGGCGAACAATCAGATTTGGACACAGTGCTTTTCCGGGAAGTCGCGGACAGCATTGGCGAAGTTTCCCACACCATTTATGGAATGCTGAAGGTGTGCCACTGGATTGATCGGAATTTCCAGCAAAACAATGCTGTAAACATGGGCATAAAAACCATCGACGAACTGGTAGCCGGTCGGATTACTTACGACTCACATTCCACAGCGCTTGTCGTTTCCGGAATCCTCCGCAAGTTTGGTTTTCCGGCGGTTATGGTGGAAACAGCTTCGGTAAACTGGGCTTATGAATACCGCGGCGGAGTTCCCAGCGGCTACAACATACATGTAATGTCGGAAATTTATGTCGATGAAAAATGGGTGCTCCTCGATAACAACTGCACATTTGTTTCGGATTACCACCCGCAAAACCCGTTCATTCCGGCTATGAACAAAAACCTCTGGCAACAGGGGCTGTTTGTATATGCCAAAGGAAAAGACAGTTGGGATTACGGGGTGAAAGAAAAAACAGATTCTGAAAACAAAATAACTGTTTTTGCCAGCCAGCTACCCTGTTTTGAACCTTTATTGAATTCCGTGGAATACACCTGGAAAAATTAAGCGGCAACCTCAAAAATAAACCCAGTTATAAATTAATGGCAGGAGCAATGCTCCTAAAAATAAAAGTTCAATCCGTAAGGGCTGTAAAAATATCGTACATCAGCATGAACCGTTTCAATGAATTCTCCGTGTGCGTCTTACCATCCGGTTTATTTTATAGGAAAAGCCAATCGTTATTAATTCTTTCACCTGCAATTTTGGTTTTTCGCCCACTTTAACCTGTTCGCCGTTTACTTCTTCGTAAACCGGGAACAAAACATCATCGTCGTACAAAAGGTGTAGTAACAGCCTGAAATTAATGTGGTCGTTCACTTTCATCACCCACTGGTTTTCCCAGTTGATGTCATATTTCCGGAACGGCTGTCTGTAGTTGATAAACATTTTGTACTTCGTTTCATAGGAAATATCGGGAGTCAAATCTTTTCTCCAGGTAACGTCGGCGTTTAAACCTGGTTCCCAAAAGCTTTTTCTATCCGCATCGATGCCGAATTTCGTCTGGTCGATGTGTACCGTATCCCGCACATAAACATTTTTCAGGGTTAACGGGGAAAGCAACAGTGAAAAATTCTTGTTTGGTTTGTAATCAAGACCGAGCTTAAAAAAGGTACGTGCGGGCGCCATAAAAGCAGAAATCGGCTCGGGATTTTCCGATTTCGGATACCGGTATCCATTAAAAAACTGCGTTTCATAGTTAAACTCAGCGCTGTAGTACCACTTTTTAAACGCACTCACGCCAAACCGGGAAGTAATCTCAAACCTGTCGTCGTTTTTCTGCAACTCCGAATCCTCTTTATCGCCTCCCTGCCTAAGCCAACCGTTTCTGATTTCTCCTGAATTCTCCCACTTAATTTTTCCGTTGCTGCTGGAATAATTGGCAAAACCTTTCAGCACAATCAGCAATGACAGTGCACTTTCGCCCCCTTTCTTCCAGTTTTCGAGGTATGTCTGCGTAAAACCCACATTCCCGTCGCCGCCAATCCGCCAGGGCGTATTCACTTCATAACGTTCCCGCACATCGGTTAACCCTGAAATATTTTTGTTAAACGTGCTAAAATCAAAATCTTTAGTCGCCCGTGTGCTAAACCGGCTAAAAGTTACGCCGTCGTCAATGAGCATTTGAATGGCATTTTTATCCAGGTTTTTCACCAGTACGCTCATCGAATCGTTTTGTACATTTTTCAGCCAAAATCTTGCATAATTCTGGTTTGTGCTGCTCAGCGTCAGCTTGGTTTGGTCGTTTGCCAGATTGATCATTGTTAACCTGGTGGTATCGATGTAGCTGGCGTAATCCGATAATGTTTCAATCACATAATAAATTGAATCGTTGACCGAACGGATAACTGCATCGTTGTAATCCCTAAGTATCTGGTAATTGTTCAGTGTTACAGAATCAATCAACTGTTTTCTCCGGAACTGGTATTCTTTAACAAACTGCTCCCGGCGATATTCCATCGAAAGCGAATCGCGATAAGCGCCGATGACTGAGTCATTATAAGCGGTTCGCTTCATTTCGATATACGCATTGCGAATGCTGTCGAGCTTTAAAAACCGTTGGAAATCAGTCGGCGAATTCATCAGCGTATCCGGGATAACATCCGGTAACTGCAGGCTGTCGGGCAATACGTAAAGCGAATCAGCGAAAAGTGTTTTGCCCTGGCCTGGTGGCACTGCGCCTGCTTTTTCTTCAATATTTTTCAACATCGACAAAGGCAATGTCATTTCCTTTTTTTGGTACCGCTCCTCAAGCCGGCGTTCCATTTTCTGAAGGTCTTTGTCAACTTCCTTCGAAGAATAATATCCAGGAATGAAGAGGCTGTCAGGAACATTTTCAGGCAACCGGTAAACATATTGGGTAGAAGTATCTTTTACCGTCAGGTTCAAATCCTGAAGAATGGAATCCAGCGGCTGGTCTTGTATAAAATGGACCAGGCCTTTCACATCGTCGCTCATTTCAGGATGTGTTACATGCCATTCGTTTTGCTGTATGAAATAACGCTGAAGCAGGTTGAGCCCCTTTTCCAGCGCTTCCCGATCTTTTTTATCTTCAGAATTATTTTGCGAATATCCTTGAAAAGTTAATAAGATGCCAAGAAATAGTAAGGCTATGGTTTTTGCTTTTTCCAGAAACATATATAAATAGTTTTTACAACTTTTTTTCAAAACGTAAAAATACAGTATCTGGTATTTGCTGGCGAAAAATTTGGCAGGTATTAACTCCAATTTAACTTACCATGTAGAATAGGGATGTTCGGAAAGGTAAAAATTAAAAAAACGGTTGTCATGCGAAACTTCTTTTCCGGCCCATTCCGGCACCTCCACTTCGTCCGATTCGTTTTCCAGTTCTACTTCCGCTAAAACCAGACCGCTGTTTTCTCCTTCAAAAACATCAATTTCCCAGGTAAAACCGCCAAATTTTTGTTTATACCTCGTTTTTTCCACCGGATTTCCAGGAGCCAGTTTCATCAGTTCTTCCGCATCCTCTGGCGGGATTTCATACTCCAGTTCAGTCCGCGAAATTCCTTTCGGCCTTACCCTTAATGGTTAAATATGCCGCTTGCTTTGTCATCCGCACCCTGACCGTCGGTTCTCCACACAGGTATCCCTGTATGATTTTCGTTCCTTCACCTTGCGGGCCCCATTTTGTGGTATCAACCAAAAACTTTCTTTCAATCTCTTTCATAAATCTGTAAAAATAAAACTGGGTTCAACGTATGTTCAATATCTGCATAAACTATTTTCATTATAAATACCGGAATTCATTCGCAGGTTTCTGAATTTCTTTTTTATTTTAGCCGGGATTCGACTGATAATAATAACATCAAACATTTAAAAATGATTTCAAGAGAAGAGGCCGTCAAATTTCTGGAGGAAAATATTCAGGCTGAAAACATGCGGAAACACTGTTTTGCTTCGGAAGCGGTTCTCCGGGCAACGGCGCGGCGATTGGGAAAAAACGAAGATGAATGGGGCCTGGCCGGATTGCTGCACGATATTGATGTGGAAATAACCAACGCCGATCCGTACACGCACGGGCCATATGCCGAAAAGCTCCTCAGAGGTAAAATAACCGGCGAAATGATTGATGCGATAGTAATGCACAACGAAGTAGCCGCGGGAAAAGAGCGAACCACTGAATTTCAGCATGCGCTGGCAGCCGGTGAAACCATTACCGGGCTAATTACCGCTACTGCCCTGGTTTACCCCGATAAAAAAGTGGCTTCCGTTAAAACCAAATCGGTAACCAAACGAATGAAACAAAAGGCATTTGCCGCCTCCGTAAACCGCGAAAACATCCTGGAGTGCGAACAAATTGGTATTCCGCTCGAAGAATTTGCCGAACTGGCATTGAACGCAATGAAAGAAATCGACGACGTGCTGGGATTGTAGATTTCTCAGCTTTTTATCCAACAAAATAAAACGGCATATACATGCTGTCTATTTTCACTTTCAGAGCCTTCTGTAAAAGTGTTTTGTATTTTTTTTAACCTGCCTGATTTATTTTCGGATCATTTCAATTAGTTATTTTTCCAAATATTCCTTACATTTGATTATGAGTGGTTTCGGAGAATAATTTCCAGCCACTTTTTAATGTTTAACTAATTACATAACTTAAAATCTTATGCAAAAACTAGCAATGAAGTTGCTTTCCATTGGCAATGGCAAGCAGAAAAAATTTCGGCATTTAACCATCCTTTTTCTGGTTTTTATGCTATCCGCCCCCGCCGCACTCCAGGCAAATGACAATACCAAAAGTTTGAACTCGTTTTCTCCCGCAAATGGCGAACAGCAAAAAACCATTTCCGGAAAAGTAGTTGACGAACAAGGAATGCCATTGCCCGGTGTTTCCGTTGTGGTAAAAGGCACAACCGTTGGTATGGTCACTGATATCGATGGAAATTATTCCATGGAAGTACCCCAGGATGCTGAAACACTGGTATTTTCGTTTGTAGGAATGAAAAAACAGGAAATTGTTATCGGGAACCAGTCTACCATAAACGTTACTATGGAGGCTGAATCGATTGGTCTGGACGAAGTAATTGCCGTTGGGTATGCTTCCCAGAAAAAAGCCAATATTGTAGGTTCGGTTACTTCGGTTAGCGGTGAAAAAATTGCTTCCATTCCGGCAGCCGACGTTACCAATGCCATTTCAGGCCGAATGCCAGGTTCTGTAGTAATTCAGGATTCGGGAGAGCCCGGGCAGAATGACGCCACAATTTTGGTTCGCGGACGAACTACGTTGGGTAACCGGAATGATAATCCTGAAATAACTGCTCCATTGGTAGTTGTTGACGGAATTCCTGGACGTTCCATGGCAGAAATCGACCCGGTAGACATTGAAAGTATTTCAGTACTGAAGGATGCATCTGCAGCCATTTATGGTTCCAGAGCTGCAAACGGTGTAATCCTGGTAACCACAAAAAGAGGGACTTCGGGCAAACCGCAGATGAGTTATCAATTCTATGAGGGATTTTTAACGCCAACAATTCTTCCGAAAGTGACCAATGCCGGTGACTATGCCACCATGCTGAGTGAATATCAGGATTATGAGAAAAAACCGAGAACCTACTCCGATGAAGACATCGCATTGTTTTACAGTGGCCGCGACCCCTGGGAACATCCTAACAGCGACTGGGTAGGCGATTTGATTTCGAAATGGACCACCACGAGCAAACACAATTTTAGTATCAACGGTGGCAGCAATGGGATGTTTTATTATGTTTCTTTAGGTTACAAAAACGAAGAAGCAATTTATAAACAGGAATCGACGAACTACAAACAGTATAACCTTCGCGCCAAATTGGAATTTCCAATTACCGATTGGTTAAAAACCAACATCGATTATGCCGGCTTTATTGAAAAAAAATTATATCCTACCAAAAGCGCTGGTGCCATTTACGGGCAGTCAACCCGGTTGGTTCCTACCCAATGGTCGTTCTGGCCTAACGGAAAACCCGGTCCGGATATTGAATATGGCGACAACCCGGTTGTTACCTCAACCCTGGAAGGCGGTTCCGACGATCAGACCAGCTATGTGAACCAAACAACTTTCAGGGCAACCATCACTCCGCCATTTGTTGAAGGACTAAGCTTTGACGGTACATTTACATACGACGTAACTAACGAATACTGGAAAAGGTTTCGCAAACCATGGACCCTTTATTTCCCGCAATGGGATACCGCCACCCGCGATTCCGAAGGTTTTATAACCGACATGAAATTAACGCCTACTCCCCGAGGCTATTCCAGCCCGGAGCTGGAAGAAGATTATTACCGCAATATCCGCAAGTTGGGAAACCTGAGTTTTACCTATGCGCGGGATTTCGGCAGCCACTCTGTTACATTGTTTGGCGCTTATGAACAATTAACCCAGGATAATAACGATTTCGGCGCATTCCGTAAATACTACATTTCCGATGTGGTACAAACGCTGGATGCCGGAGCCGACAAAGACAAAACCAACTGGGGAACCATGTACATTTATGCGCGTAAGTCATGGATTGGGCGTCTCAATTATAGCTATAAAGGAAAATACCTGCTGGAAGGCATTTTCCGTCGCGACGGCTCCCTGAAATTCCCGCCCGACAGCCGTTGGGGTAATTTTCCCGGCTTGATGCTTGGTTGGAGGGCTTCTGAAGAAAATTTCTGGAAAAACAATCTGGCTTTCATCAATTACTTTAAGCTGAGGGCTTCGTACGGTAAAATGGGTATGGACCCGGGAGATCCGTTCCAGTTTATGAACAAATACATTTTGGCAACAGGATTAACGCTGGGAACCGATAAAGTAGTAGAAACTGTGGTACAACAAAGTGGTGTGGCTAATCAAAATATTACCTGGGAAAAACAAACCACCTACAACATCGGTTTCGACTCACAGTTATTGAACAATATGTTTTCTCTAAGTACCGAATTCTTCTACAGCAAACGTTCTGATATTTTAGCTCCGAGAGATGCATCCGTGCCACAATTTACCGGCCTTGCGTTACCCGATGAAAACATCGCCGAAGTAGACAATCGTGGATTCGAAATTGAAGCCGGATATAACGGGAACTTCAGTAACGATTTAACCTTAAATATTTCCGGTAACATCAGTTATAACCACAACAAAGTAGTATTTATGGACGAACCGGAAAGGGCTGTTCCATGGCAACAACGTACAGGTCACCCTTACGGCGCAACTTTGTTATACAACGCCATTGGTATTTTCTCAGATGAAGCTTCATTAAGCTATCCGCATTGGGACGGCGCCAAGCCGGGCGATGTAATTTTCGAAGATGTAAATAATGATGGACAAATTACCAGTGACGATCGTATTTTGCTGGATAAGACCGATGCACCTGAGATTTTCTACGGAGTAAGTCTCGACTTAACGTATAAAAACTGGGATCTTACCGTTCTGGTGCAGGGCCAGGGTACTTACTACCGGATGAATATCGCCGATGGACGGCGCGGGGAAGCGGGAAATTATTTCCAGTGGAGTTTCGATGACAGATGGACTCCGGATAATCCGAACGCTACTGTGGCCAGGGCATATAACCGCGACGACCTGTATTGGGCATTTGACCGGAACAACAGTACCTACCATTGGGACAATATGGCATACGCCCGTTTGAAAAACCTTGTACTTACTTACACCATTCCAAATAGTATATTCGGAAATTCAGGTATCGACAGGGCAAGTATCTATTTCTCCGGAAACAATCTTGCGTTGCTTTATGCAGCTCAAAAGAATTTTGATCCGGAAATTGGAGCTCCTATGACTTATCCTGCTGTAAAAACATTTGCTATTGGTGCAAGAATTACATTTTAATTATTTAATGAATTTTGAAAATAATATACGATGAAAAAAATACTAGGTTATTCAATGATATTATTGGTGCTGTTATTTACAGCATCGTGTACCGACGTTCTCGATCAGAAGGCGGTAGATGCCTTTCCCGAGTACACCGTATTCGAAGACATCGGCCTTACCAAAGCTTATTTGGGAAGATGTTATGACTATATTGGAGTGGATAACAACATGGTGTTGGGCCTGCGCGAAGACCTGCTGTCAGGCGCCACCGATGAACTTTTGTGCATCCACCGTCCGGGAGGGTACCCCTTTGTAAAAGGGAACATGAGCCCTGATGAACTGGGACATTTTGGAAACTGGCGTTTTAACTGGATCGAATGGGCATTATATGCCAACATTAAAAACGTAAATGTTTTTCTTGCGAATGTGGATAATGTTCCTACTGCCAGCGATGATGAAGCTGAGGATCTGAAGCGATACAAAGCGGAAGCTCATTTTATACGCGCATTCGATTATGTCAACCTGATGCGTTCGTATGGTGGTGTGGTTTTAATAGATCAACCATTTGAGCTGGATCAGGACTTCCTGAACATTAAAAGATCATCAATCGATGAAACCCTGGCGTTTATTATAGCCGATTGCGACCAGGCTATTGCTGGTTTGGAGGTGGTTGGTGGACCAAATTACGTACAGGGACGAGCTACCAAAGGCGCCGCTGCCGCACTGAAATCAAGGATTTTGAGCTGGAGCACCGGTGAGTTAATGAATGGAGGCTACGAACCATCCAACGAATTAGTTTCTTTCCAGTCGGGTTCCCGCACTGACCGTTTACAGGCAGCTAAAAATGCAGCCAAAGCTATAATGGACGGAACATATGGCGATTATGCACTACATGGTTCAACGGATGATCCTCCTGCAAATCTGACAGAAGAAGATGTAATGGCATACGCTGAAAATTACTACAGCATTTTCGACCAGACAGGCGAATGGAACAGCGAAGCGATTTGGGGCATACAATATGCACAAGCTCAGGGAAATACGACCCAGCAGAACAAATGGTGGGGACCAAATGGTTACCACAACTGGGGAAACAATGGTCCCAATGAACCTGTTGTAAGAAAATTTGAAATGGCAGATGGAAGCCCTTTTGTATGGGATAAATATAATCCGGGCGACAAGAATTTCAGAATAGCCACAGCCGGTGAACTGGCCGCAGATCCGGAAATGAATCCTTATGTGGGGCGTGAACCGCGTTTCTATGCTTCCGTATTTTTTGATGGCGCTCCGTGGATGCAACGCCCCAGTGATGCAGCCGGTATCGACCCGTTAAACCGCATACAAACCGGTTATGTGTTACATACCAATGCCAACAGTTACCTGGGTCTCAATCAGTCAGCATTTAATGAAAAAGTAGATGCTTTTATCAATGCCGGCGCCGGAAATATGACCCCGGGCCTGGATACCCGGCAGGGGTTGATCGAATCCTGGAACGGAACCAAAAATGGTTATTACATAAAGAAATATACCGATCCCAATATTGTTGGACAGTTTTTCGACAATACGAACGCCTGGATTGAATTACGCTACGCCGAAGTGTTGCTGGATTATGCAGAAGCCTGCATCGAATTGGGAGGACCAGACCTTCAGGCTGGTATCGATGCATTGAATATGATACGCAACCGTGCCGGTTTACCAGACCGTGTGACCTCTGATCAGAATCAGGCGCGGGAATGGTACCGTCACGAGCGTTTGATTGAATTCTTTGGTGAAGGCGACCGCTGGTACATGATCCGCAAATGGATGATTGCCGACGATGTAATCGAGGATGTAAGCCCAATGAAAATTTACCACTTCGACGATGGCACCCATATTTGGAACTATGACCAGTCGGCAATCGTTGACGGCCGGGCATGGAAAGATGCAAACTACTGGTTGCCTATTTCAAGGACTGAAATCAACAAGGCGCCACAGTTGCAGCAAAACCCTAATTATAATTAATTAAGTTTGGTTAGTTTATAAAAAAAGTAACCGGCTCTTTGACAGGGCCGGTTTTTTTATGATCTAAAATCTAATATTTAGTTAACGCTGACATGTCTTACGACGATGTCAGGTTCCGGGAAAAACCAACGAAGCATAAACTTGTCAGCCTCCGCAGGACCTGACAACGTTAAGGAGGTTGAATTTAAAGGCCTTATACTTTCCTTCCCTTTCTCACTAATGTTTTATTTCGATTCCGGGCCTGGTTAAAAAAGACCACTCCCGCCCCCCCCGTCCGCAGAATCGAAGCGTGGCCCCGGGCGGGGAGCCGGAAAACAAATGATGTTGGTGTTAAAAAAATTACGGCTGTTTGAGGAGGCATGACGAATCCAACGGCTTTCGCTCCACAAAAAATTAAACTGAAACAAATCAATTGTGAATAATCTTAATCAAAATGCACATTTAAATTTAACTTTTATACAAAAAACCGGATTTTACTTTTAATTCGTTTTGCTTTTTAATATTAATTTTTACATTTGCCGGAACAACAAAAAATTGAAGCATGAGATTATTCACTGCCATTATTGTAGTCCTTCTTGTCGTCGTTTCGGAATTCACCGGGAAGGGCTAAACTATAATTGCAGGTAAAAGATATAACAAGCCTTTCTCGAACAGCGGGAAGGGCTTTTTTAATGTTAAAAAAACAAATTAAAGAGTTCCAAGTATGAAAATACCATTACGAAGCAACACCACCACCCAGGGTCGTAGAATGGCCGGAGCCAGAAGTCTTTGGCGTGCAAACGGAATGCAGGAAGAACATTTCGGAAAACCAGTTATTGCCATTGTCAACTCATTTACCCAGTTTGTCCCCGGGCATGCCCACCTTCATAACATTGGCCAGTATATAAAAGGGCTAATCGAAGAGAAAGGCTTTTTTGCTGCTGAATTTAACACGATTGCCATCGACGACGGAATTGCCATGGGGCACGATGGCATGTTGTATTCGCTCCCGTCGCGCGACGTAATTGCCGACAGTGTGGAATACATGTGCAACGGCCACAAAGTGGATGCAATGGTTTGCATTTCAAATTGCGATAAAATTACCCCCGGAATGTTGATGGGCGCCATGCGGCTGAACATTCCGGCAGTATTCGTTTCGGGCGGCCCCATGGAAGCCGGCGACGTGAACGGAAAAATGTATGATTTGGTTGATGCAATGGTGATGGCGGCTGACCAGTCGGTTTCCGACGAGCAGCTTTCAGTAGTCGAACAAAACGCTTGTCCGACCTGTGGTTCCTGTTCGGGTATGTTTACGGCGAACTCTATGAATTGCCTTGCAGAAGCCATTGGAATGGCGCTTCCCGGAAACGGGACAATTGTAGCTACTCATGCCAACCGGAAGAAATTATTTGAGGAAGCGGTTGAAAAAATAATCGATGCAACACAAAAGTATTATTTTGAAGGTGACGATTCCGTGCTTCCCAGAAGTATCGCCACCCGCAACGCGTTTTTGAATGCCATGAAACTCGACATCGCCATGGGTGGTTCTACCAACACCGTTTTACATTTGCTTGCAATTGCACATGAAGCCGAAGTCGACTTTACAATGGAAGATATCGATCGGCTTTCCCGAAATACACCAAACCTGTGCAAAGTTGCACCAAGTTCCGATTACCATGTTCAGGATGTTAACCGGGCAGGTGGAATTCTTTCCATCATGGGAGAACTCGACCGTGCCGGTTTAATGGAAACTTCTGTGAACCGTATTGACGGACGATCGTTAAAAGAAGCAATTGCAGAATATGATGTTATGACAGAGACAGCAACCGAAGATGCAAAACACCGTTTTCTATCTTCACCGGGCAACGGACAAAGGAATCTGGTGCTGGGTTCGCAGGAAAATTATTATACTGAATTGGATATCAATCGGGAAAACGGATGTATCCGCAATGCCGAACATGCATACAATAAAGATGGCGGTCTGGCAGTGCTGTACGGAAACATTGCCCGGAGCGGATGTATTGTAAAAACTGCGGGAGTAGATCCTTCAATTTTTAAATTTACAGGAACAGCAAAGGTATTCGATTCGCAGGATGATGCCGTTAACGGAATTTTAAGCGATGCCGTACAAAAGGGCGACGTCATCGTTATTCGCTACGAAGGCCCGAAAGGAGGACCGGGGATGCAGGAAATGCTCTACCCCACTTCCTATCTGAAATCAATGCAGTTGGATAAATATTGTGCATTGGTTACCGACGGCCGTTTTTCCGGCGGAACTTCAGGATTGTCAATCGGTCATGTTTCACCGGAAGCAGCGGCAGGTGGAGAAATCGGGTTGATAAAACAGAATGATAAAATTGAAATTGATATAGCCAACCGTTCCATCAACCTGCTGATTTCCGATGAGGAAATGGAACAACGCCGGAAACAAGAGGTAGCAAAAGGGGGGAATGCGTTCAAACCGGGAAACCGGAACAGACATGTTTCAAAAGCATTACGCGCTTATGCAAGTCTCGTTTCATCGGCTGACAAAGGAGCAATCAGAGAAATTTAGTTCGAATAAAAAAAGTTGTGATTTAATTAATAAAATCCCGGTGCCGGTTGCACCGGACTTCATATAAAAACAAAGATTATGACGAAGAGAAAAGTTACCGGATCGCAAGCCACCATTCTTTCCTTACTGGAAGAAGGTGTTGATACCATTTTTGGTTATCCGGGCGGCGCAATTATGCCCGTTTACGATGCATTGTATGATTTCGACAAAAATGTAAAACATATTCTAACCCGCCATGAACAGGGAGCAGTGCATGCGGCGGAAGGTTACGCAAGGGTTACTGGCAAACCCGGGGTGTGTTTTGTTACCTCCGGTCCGGGTGCTACAAACCTCATTACCGGAATTGCAGACGCCATGATTGATTCAACACCGCTGGTTTGTATCACAGGGCAGGTGGCTTCGCCGTTGCTCGGAAGCGACGCATTCCAGGAATCAGACATAGTAGGTATTTCCATGCCGATTACCAAATGGAATTACCAGGTAACTTCACCGGAAGAAATTCCGGAAGCCATTGCACAGGCATTTTACATTGCCCGCTCGGGCCGGCCGGGACCGGTTGTTATCGACCTGACGAAAGATGCTCAATTCGGCGAACTGGAGTTCGAATATAAAAAATGCACTAAAATCAGGAGTTATGTTCCGGAACCAAACATCGATCCGTTCAAAATAAAGGAAGCTGCCGATTTAATAGACCGGGCCAAAAAACCGCTTATCCTGTTCGGACAAGGTGTTATTATCGGAAATGCCGAGGATGAATTAAAGGCATTTATTAAAAAAACAGGGATCCCGGCTGCATGGACATTGCTTGGATTATCGGCCATTCCCACCGATCATCCATTAAACGTGGGAATGCTGGGAATGCATGGAAACTACGGGCCCAACCTGCTCACTAACGAAGCTGATTTAATTATTGCTGTGGGAATGCGTTTCGACGACCGCGTAACCGGAAAAGTAAGTAAATACGCAACAAATGCAAAAATAATCCATCTGGAGATCGATCCGGCAGAAATAAACAAGATTAAAAAAGCAGATGTTGCGGTATTGGGCAATTCGAAAAAATCGCTGCAAATGCTTACCGACAATGTAAAAGAAAATTCACACGAGGAGTGGTTGGCAAGATTCCATGAATGCGATAAAATAGAAAACGAAAAAATCATTCACAAAGACCTTTTCCCGGAAAAACCCGGATTAACGATGGGTGAAGTTATCCGGATAACAGCCGACAAAACAAACCACGATGCAGTTCTTGTTTCGGATGTTGGTCAGCATCAGATGATAGCTTCGCGTTATTTTAAGTTCAAAAAATCAAAAAGCAACGTTACATCGGGCGGGCTCGGCACCATGGGATTTGCACTTCCGGCAAGTATGGGCGCCCAGCTCGGAGCTCCCGACAGGACAGTTGTAGCAGTTATCGGCGATGGCGGCTTTCAGATGACCATCCAGGAATTGGGCACGATTGCACAAAATAAACTCCCGGTAAAAATTATTATACTTAACAATAATTTCCTGGGAATGGTCCGCCAGTGGCAGCAGCTTTTTTTCGAAAAAAGGTATTCATTCACCGAACTTCAAAATCCTGATTTTATAATGATCGGAAAAGGATTCGGAATTGACGGGCACAAAGTGGAATCGCGCGAACACCTCGAAGAGGGGATTGAAAGAATGGTGCAGCACGACGGGCCTTATTTGCTCGAAGTTGTTATTGAAAAAGAAGATAATGTATTTCCAATGGTTCCAACTGGCGCATCAGTTTCTGATGTTATTCTTGAGCCATAATTGAACTTCATACAATATTGATAGTTCTGTTAAAATTTTAAAGAAATTAAAAAAAATAAATAATGAAACAAGAATATATTATATCCGTTTATTCTGAAAACCATATCGGTTTGCTCACCAGGATTACCATTGTTTTTACACGCCGAAAAATAAACATTGAAAGCCTGACAGTATCTGAATCAGCTATTCCGGGAGTTTTTAAGTTCACGATTGTGATTAAAACATCCCAGGAACTGGTGGAAAAAGTTGTGGGGCAAATCGATAAGATCATCGATGTACTGAAAGCTTTTTATCATACGAAAGAGGAAATGATCTATCAGGAAATAGCTTTGTACAAAGTGCCTACAGAAGCATTGTACGAAAATGACACCATTGAAAAACTGGTGCGGAATTCCGGCGCCCGGATACTCGAAATTACCCGGGAATATACAGTTATTGAGAAAACCGGACATAAAGAAGAAACACAGGAATTGTTTGAAGAACTGAACAAAATCAAGGTCATGCAGTTTATTCGCTCAGGCAGGGTTGCATTAACACGCGACCCAATTGAACGATTGTCGGAATTCCTGAAAGAAAGAGATGCTTTGCTGGAAAGTCTCGATTGACAAATAATTACAAATACCGGCAAAAAGGTTTAAATTTGCAGTTTTAACCGGAGAGAAGATTTAAAATTGGATCTTCGGAAGTTAAAACGAACCAGATAAAAACAGCGAAAAATTAACAATAAACAAGAATTATGGCACAAATTAGCTTTGGCGGAGTAACAGAAAAAGTTGTACTTCGCGAAGAGTTCCCGGTTGAAAAAGCCAGGGAAGTTTTAAAAAACGAAACAATTGCAATTATTGGTTACGGAGTCCAGGGTCCGGCGCAGGCGCTGAACATGAAAGACAACGGATTTAATGTGATTATTGGTCAGGCGCCTGAGTTTAAAGAAGACTGGGACAAGGCAATCCGCGATGGATTTGTTCCGGGAGAAACTCTGTTTCCGGTGGAAGAAGCGGCTAAAAAAGGAACCATCATCCAATATCTGGTTTCCGATGCTGCCCAGCGGATTTTGTGGCCCAAATTAAAACCATGTCTGAATGAAGGAGATGCGTTATATTTCTCCCATGGATTTTCGGTAACTTATAAAGAACAAACAGGTGTTATTCCACCTGAAAATGTTGATGTAATTTTGGTTGCACCCAAAGGTTCTGGCGCCAGTGTACGCACCAACTTTTTGGCTGGTAATGGCATTAATTCAAGTTATGCAGTTTTCCAGGATTACACCGGAAGAGCCGAAGACAGAGCATTGGCGCTCGGTATTGCCATCGGTTCGGGATACCTCTTCCCTACCACTTTCGAAAATGAAGTTTATTCTGATTTGACCGGCGAACGCGGAGTTTTAATGGGCGCGCTGGCAGGAATTATTGAAGCACAATACAACGTGCTGCGGGAAAAAGGCCACAGTCCGTCAGAAGCATTTAACGAAACGGTTGAAGAACTGACACAGAGTTTAATCCGCCTGGTAGACCAAAACGGAATGGACTGGATGTATGCCAACTGCAGCGCCACGGCACAACGCGGGGCACTGGACTGGCGACATAAATTCCGAGAAGCTACTTTGCCGGTATTTAATGAATTGTACGAGAGTGTGAAATCCGGAGCAGAAACAAAACGGGTGCTCGATTCCACCAGCAGTACAGACTACAAAACCAGCCTCAATGCTGAACTTACCGAAATGCGTGAATCGGAGTTATGGCAGGCTGGCGCAGCAGTGCGCAAATTGCGTCCAAAAAAATAGTCCGGCCTTCAGGTTAAGGTGAGGCCACTCTGAAAAATTGTCCGGTGAATATTTCACGAAAATGCACCAATACTGTATTTCTGTGAATGAAATAACGAACTGTAAATTCACCGGATGAGGTTGTATCAAAAGCGTTGAAAAACCTATCTGAAATACAGGTAGGTTTTTTTGTTGTTTAAACCAAAACGGTGCTTTTTTCGTTCTAATTCTACTTCACTTAAAATTGAATAAATGAATAAGCCCGGAAACATTCTTTTTTTTCTGTTGATTTTTAACTTCATTTCAGCAAATGCAATTGGAGTTGGCTCTCATTTGGAACTAAAACAGCCGTTAGAGGATACATTTTCTGCAAATCGGAAAGCGTCTTCTTTTATTTTTCACAACGATTCGATTCACAAACTCGATTTCAGATATCCCTATGAAAGAAGAGGTTTAAAACCTTACGTTGCCCCTGCAATTTTAATAACTACCGGAACAACTATTCAGTTTTTTCCTGGAATAAAAGAAGGAGTGCGGGATTACGCACAGGAGAATCTGGCTTATTCCGGACATGCTGATGATTTCCTCCAGTATGCACCTTTGGTTTCGGTATACCTTTTAAATGCCATTGGAATTGAAGGAAAAAACAACTTCGGCAACAGCACAGCCATTGCATTTAAGAGTTTTTTGTTAAGGCAAATCATTGTCAGCTCGCTAAAATCGTGGACAAAAGTCCGGCGGCCAAACGGTGGCATGCGTTCATTTCCTTCGGGGCATTCTTCATTTGCCTTTGCCATGGCCCATTTCATGCACCACGAGTACGAAGATAAAAGTGTGTGGTTCAGTGTTGGCGCATATGCATGTGCCACCACGGTCGCTGTTATGCGGGTTTCGAAAAACGCCCACTGGATTTCGGATGTGGTTGCCGGGGCTGGAATTGGTATTCTTTCCACAGAATTAATCTACCTGACGCACCAATACAAATGGGATAACGAACACCTGAAAAATTGGGATATATTCCCGTTTCAGGTTGGCGATCAAAAAGGTGTGTCGCTGGTATACCGTTTTTAGCAAACACAAGCGACAACAATTATTTCAGGAAATCTTCGCGCACGGGAGTGAAGCTATCGATCAACCTCGCAGACCTTGACAGGAGCTTAATGGTGTGTTCTTTACCCGACGGCACTGCGAACAGGTCGCCGGCTTTTAAATGCTGTTCAGGCTGGTCTTCGCAATAAAATATAATTTCGCCCGCAGCAACATACGAAGTTTGCTCATGCCGGTGCGAATGCGGTGGTTCAGGTTCTTCCCACGGACCATTTCCAAAATCGATTAAAACCGTCATCAACTTTTCGGTGTGGATTATTTTTCGCTGAAGCCCTTCTTTTACATTTTCATAAGGGACTTCGTCAAATTTCAATACTGCCATAAAATCAAATGTTAAATCGTTAAAGTTCAGAAAAAGATTTTAAAAATAGTTCGTTCCGCAATAAATTTAAGATGATAAATTGTGCAATGGCTTTTATTCACCATCGGAAATTTCTGATTCTCACCATCACCTGTAAAATGGCAGGTACTCATTTTTTTGTTTTCTGTTTATCCGTAAAAAATTGGTTAAATCGAGTTTATTGGCAGAAGGAAGAAGAAAGTTTAAACCTGCAGTTAACGAGAATGATTTGCGATGGCCGGGGTGATAAAAAGTACCAATGTTATCGGTTAGCATAAATAGTTGCAAATAGGGAGTGTTCCACTGAAAACCACCACCTAACGATATCGAACTTATATTATGTAACGAAACGTTTCCGATAAGCGACAAATTCGACAAAGACCATAATCCGCTAACAGAAAAAGTATTCCATGTAAAACTGCTTCGGAAAAAAGTTTGATTAGTCAAACCGACTGTAAATGTTTCGGTAACGTTTCGCTGATAATGGAGATACGTCCTGGGATCAATCGGCCTTACAAAATGAGTGGTATCTACTGAAGGCCGGAAAACGTGCTGGAAATCCCTTTTAGTGCCGAACATAATATCCTGTGGATGAACATAATCTTCTGCATCAGGATCAAGTGAATTAGAGAAATCCATTCCCTTAAAGACCAGTATTTTATCCTGATAAAGATTTAGCGAATTTCTCCTGAACCAAACCACGCCAATGTTATTGATACTCAAATCGAACCTGCTGTAATCATTGATATCATACGAAAATCCGAGATCAAGCGCCAAACCGGGGTTTTTGAATTTGTAAAGGTTTTTAAAAACCCCTTCCTGCATTTTTACGTCCCGCACCAGGCCTTCACGGTCCTCATAATAAACAAACGGACCGGCAATATATCCCCGACCGCTGGACATCAGTACAACCTCATCGCCAGATTCGGTGGTTTGTGCAGAATAATTCCAGTTATTTAATTCAAGATAAGCGTCGTTAAAAATAACTTTTAACCTCCCTCCGACATTTATTTTTGAAGAGGCCCTGCCTGCGATACCCATCCCAAATTCGTGGTTCCATGTAGCATTTAAACCGATATTTTCTGAATTGAAGTTGTTGTATTCAGGGCGAAGGTTATCGTTTATAATCCAGTGGTAAATACTTTTAGGCAGCGAAATGCCTGTCTGCGCGTATTCATTCCAGTAAAAACTCAATGCCCCGTCAACAATCGGAATTGATACATAAAGAAGCGGTACACTTAATGTCTGTCCGGCAATATCTGATTTGTTTCCGGTTTTTTCAAATTCTGAATATCTCAGTAAATAACCACCTCCTTCCCGGGGAATCAAAACATCGGACGGGCGAACATTACTGTTATTCATAAATGAGAAGCCGGCCGCTCCCGGTATGGCCAGCGTAATTTTATCGTTTTTATTGTAGAAAGCCGGGTTTAACAGTTGCGCCTGAAAATTGTCGGGCAACATAAATAATGACCCTGATAATTGTGCGAATGAGCTTTTCATTCCCAGGAACAGGAAAAAAAGCCAAACCAATTTGTTGCGAAATCTTTTCCAGTTTTTATTCTTCATCTTGTGTGATTGTGGCCGAAAGTATTATTGAAATTTCCACAGGCGAGTGAGCCGAAAGTTTTTCCGGTCGGGGAATCGAATCCGGGGTGTTAAACCATGAAATAAAACGCACCCTGTTTTTCATTATAAATGAAAGTTGATCGGGGCCAATGGCTATTTGTTGAATCGTGGTTACCGGGCGTAAAGTATCATTTATCATATCTGCGGCGGCGAATGGCGGTGGTGAAAACAAAATTCCCTGGCGACTTCCTCCCGTATGAAATTCAATTTGAAGATTTAACGGGTACGGGCATCCATTCGAGACAATAAATTTGAAATTTCCTTCAGAAATCTGATAATCATCAGCAATATAAAGAGGAAAATTATTGAGAAAAATATGGGGTTCTGACAAAATGCCGATAGGAATGGCAACAGAGGAATCATTTGAAAATTCCAGAATAATGTTTCCGTCTCCATAGCTATCACCTGAGTAGGTTTTTCCTATCAAATCTTTTAACTCAACATTGCCATAAAACAGCGGCGTTGTAAGCTGAAAGTTCCACGAATCGCTAAAATCTGCCTTTTCAATTCCATAATCTTCATAGAAACAGGAGTTTACGGATAAAGCAACCATTAGCGGCAATACGATGAATAATTTTTTTCTGAACATTTTTTGTATGTATTCCTTATATAACTTTTCCCAGGAGGCAAACTTCAAAAAAAAAACATCCGAATACAACAAAGGTTTTCCCCCATCTGTTAATTTTGCTATTTTTAATCGTTGATTTTCGAACTTCATCTTTCAGTAACTATGACCGACATCAGATATAACGCATCAAAAACATGGTATGTTGTGTATACCCGCTCCCGTGCCGAGAAAAAAGTAAGGGACGAACTTAAAATAAAAGACGTAGAATGTTTTCTGCCGCTTCAGAAGAAACTCAGAAGATGGAAGGACCGGAAAAAATGGGTGGAAATGCCCATAATATCCGGATATTGTTTTGTTCACATTACACGGAAAGAATACGATATGGTGTTACAAACCGACAATGTGGTTTGTTACGTTACCTTTGAAGGGAAAGCTGCGCGGGTACCGGAGGCACAGGTGGAATATTTGAAAAAAATGACTAAACAATCGGACTTCGAGGTAAATGTTTCACATGATAATTTTAAACCCGGACAACAAGTTGAAGTTATTGAAGGACCACTCGTTGGATTGCGCGGTGAACTTGTGGAAAACAGGGGAAAACAAAGGTTTATTCTCCGCTTTTCGCAAATTAACAGTGTTTTTTCGGTAGAAATTCCGGCAGCTTATTTAACCCGTCTCCCCGAAACAGAGCAACAGGAAGTATCCCGGCAGATGTAAAAAACCTGTTGCTTTTAATTCTACTTTGACACATTTATCCAACATCGAAAAATACACGCGTTTTACCCTAAACCCCAAGGGGAACCGAATACCTGCCCGACTGCAGGCGGGGATTTTTCTGATTTCTCCGAAAGGGGCTGGGGTAAAAAATCAGAAAAATCGCTTTCTCATTTAATCTGTCAAAGTAGAATTAATTATTTTTCCACTTTAAGTTTTTTTCGCCTGCTGTTTTTCTCATCGTGGCCATAACCGTAACCGTAGCCATAACCGTAACCATAACCGTAGCCATAACCATAGCCGTAACCAGCATTAAAACCTGCGCCCCGTCTCCCGCGCTGGATGCCGTTAACAATGATTCCGACACCTTTTAATTCGTGTTTCGGGACTTCTGAAAGTGCAGCACGAAGTGCTTCTTTGATCGTGTATTTATGGCGGACAATAAACAAGTTGACGTCCATTTTTTCTGTAAGCTGATACAGATCGCTAACAAAACCTACCGGCGGGGTATCTACAACAATTACTTCGTATATTTCCTTTAATTTATCAAATAAAGTCAACATCTTTTCATCCGTTAACATTTCTGCCGGATTCGGAGGTATCGGACCTGCAGGTATTAATTTCAAAAACGGATGTTTTGTGTCGTAGGTAATTTCTTCAACCGTTGCTTTACCAATAATATAATCAACAACACCAATATCTGATTTTAAATCAAATTCATCGATTAACTTTGAATTACGCAAATCCAAATCGAGAATGACTGTTTTCTTCCGCATCAGGGCAAAAGATGATGCAATATTGATGGCATTATAAGATTTCCCTTCCTTCGGAAATGTTGATGTAACCGCAATAACCGGTTGTTCTTTCCCTTTGGCAATTAGATTGATTTTATTTCGAATAGCACGGTATGGTTCGCTTGCAGGTGAATTTGGTTTATCGAGCACCAATGTGCGACCAATATACTCTTTATCATTTTGAAATACATGGCCAATGACTGGAATATTTGTCAATGATTCAATATCCTCTTCTGCAATTACCTTATCGTTGAAAAAATCACGAAGGAAAATTATTCCGGCCGGAAAAGCCAAACCTAAAAGCAATGCCACAGCATAAATCATCCGGGTTTTTGGTTCAACCGGACCAGTTCCGTTCATTTGAGCTTCTTCAATAACCTGGCTGTCGGGAATATTGGAAGCTTTTGCAATTTGTGCTTCCGATAACTTTTGTAACAGAAATGTATAGGTTTCGTTGTTTAACTTATATTTTCGTTCGATGTTCACGTAGTTTCTTTCTGTTGCAGGCAAACGTCTGATTTGCGATTCAAATTGGCGAATCCGATCGTTTAAATTCTCAAGTGCTATATCAGACTGTGATATAATATTTTCAGTATTTTCCAGCAAAGAATTTTTTACGCTTTCAATTTGTGCATTCAATCGCAGGATAGTTGGATGATCAGAATCTTTGCGAATGGATGTCTGGCTGGATTTCTGAGTGATTAATTCGTTTAACTGGAGAATTAAACTGTTTAACAAAGGATCCTGTATTCCCATTGCAGAAGGTGCAATTACAGTTTCAAGTTCCTGGTTATTTTTGATATAATCATTTAAATAATGATAATATTTATTTTGGGTTTCAAGGGCTACTTTTTCCTGGTCCAGGTTCTGCATTTGTTCCAGTAATTGTTGCGACTGCACAGAAAGATCCAAAACCTGATTTTCGCTCTGAAACGACTCCATGCGGTTCTCCGAGATATTTAGCGAATCGGAAATATTTTGCAACTGAGATGTGATAAAATGAATCGTACGGTTGGCATTTTCATTCTTTTTAGCCAGATTATCCAACTGGTACACTTCGGTCAGTTTGTTTAAAAAGTCCATCCCTTTCTTCACATTGTAATCCCGGATGGTCATCTCGATAATACTCGTCTGATCGTCGGGCAACGCTACTTGCAGCCTCGATTTATACATTTTCACCAGCGAACTTTTGGTATGGAACCTGAATTTATAATCATTCACATTCTTGGGGTTGAAATTCTCATTTAACAAAATCGTAAAAGCAAAATCATCTGAGGTCAGGCGCGTTCCAGGTTCAATTTCTTTCGAAAATGAAAATTCCGGATAAGTCTTCAATATTTCTTCCGTACCATAATTGTAAACTCTTACCTGTTCACCATCAACAGAAACCTTCAGTTTACCATCAGGAGAAATGCTCAAATCGAAATCAGTATCAATCAGTTGCGGGTGATCCTCTTCCCACAAAACATGAAATGGCACATCTTTGTACCGTTCAGAAACAGCTATTCTTCCAACTGCATAATAACTAACTTCGAAATCGAGTTCGTCCAGCGTTTTTGAAATCACAGGTGTTGAGTGTAAAACAACGATCTGATTAAAGATATTGCGCATGCTGTTCATAATACCCAAACCCTGAAATAAAGCGCCACTTATCCATTCCGGAACTCCCGCTCAACGGCGAACCGGCTTTTTCTTCTTCCACGAGCACCGATGTTTTGATTTCGAAGATGGGCGTGGTATACCTGTTATATAAAAAAGCAACTGCACCTGTAACTGCAATTGCCAATACGAACCAATGCCAGTTTCGGAGCAGTTTAAAAAGTACCTTCTTTAAATCTATGGTATCATCCTGCTGGTCCTGTCGCTGTATGCCGTTTTGTCTTAAATCTGTTTGTGTCATCATTTAAAGAGGTTTAAAATAAGCAATCCAATTGAAATTACCGATGCAGTTATACTTAACGGTGCAGAATACGGAAGGTTTTTAGCCCCGTATACTTTTGTGCTGTGTTCAACATATATTACGTCGTGGGGCAATACGTAATAATACGGTGAAAAAATAAGTTGCGGATCAGTCAAATCCAATTCTGCAACGTGTTTGCCTTCCGGTAATTCCCTGATAAGTTTGACGTTACGCCGGTTGCCGTAATCGGTAACATCGCCCGCTGCACCCAACGCTTCAAAAATCGTAAGCTGGTTTTTTACCATCAGTTTTTGTCCGGGTTGGTTTACCTCTCCGAGTATTGTCAAATTTCTGTTAACAAGTTTTACAAATACAGATGCACTTTCCAGATACCGGTCAACTTCCTTTTGAATAATGTCCCTTACTTCTCCCGTGGTTAAATCTCCCACTTTTATTTCGCCCAACTGAGGGTAAGCAATATTTCCATTTTCATCAACCAAATATGTTATTAATTCCAGGCTGTTGGCTGAGTTGCCAAAAGAACCCATTGATCCCTGGGTGTTTGTCAGGTTCAGAAATGCAGCATTCAGCGGGTCATCGCTAATGACCTGAATAAATAACTGATCGTTAGGCCTGATTCTGTACGTTTCAGGAAGCGGGCCATTCGTATAGGTGAGGCCTGGTTGTATATTGTTTAAATAGGTTAACTCATTCAAAGGTGTACTGCACGACGAGAAGATTAAAACGATGATAATTGAAAGCCCAAAAATTTTATACAATCTGTAACTACTGGTTAGCATGTCTGTTCTTTTTTTAAAAATCCAAATGTAATAAAATATTCGTGAGGTCGCGGCGTGGTTATTGTCTATTTAACCATCATTTTTTAATTCCATGTAAAATTGCTTTTTAACATTTAACCCATCCAAAGCTGAATGTTTTAATTACCTACAGAATTTTTTACAAATAGAATTCTTTTTGTTTTGGCGTCCGCCAGCGTAACACCAGAGAAGGAATCGTGGATAATCCTGTTGCAGATAAAAAGAGAAGCAAAAACTGGATATTAATATTCAGCGCCAAAAAATTAAAAACAAACGCCAATAAAACAATGCTTATGTTACCGGCGATTATTACAAGAGTAACATGAAAATGATTTGGGAAAATTTTTAATAACCGGTGGTGGATATGATTCATATCCGGTGAAAAAGGTGAACGATTCTGCATCAATCGAATGGTAATAACCCGCATTGTATCGATAAGCGGGACTACAATAATCGCGAAAGATACAGTGGGAGCTGCCGCTATGGAATAGTGCATTGTTTTTATAATGTTAAATTCATTGAATTGAATAACCAGTGCGGAAATAATCAGGCCTACAACAAGCGAACCGGTATCACCCATAAACAGCTTGTTATTTTTACCAAAAACATTGAAGATGAAAAAACCGATCACGCTGCCTGCAAGGGCGAACGACATGATTGCGAACTGAATATGACCTGCAAGAAAAAACCATGTTCCAAAAACAGATGCCGCCAGCATGGCTAATGCGGATGCCAGTCCGTCGATTCCATCAATGAGATTAAATGCATTTATCACCGCTATCATAATAAACAACGACATAAGCAAACCTGTAAAATAGTGAACGTGGTAATATCCAAGCATACCATGAAAATTTGTTATTTTGACATTTCCGAGAGTAATCAGAAGAACCGAAGCAAAAATCTGTACAACAAATTTCTTCCTGGCGGAGATAATCAGTAAGTCATCTTTTAACCCGATGAAAAACATCATAATTACCGACGCAATAATATATTTTAATGAATCAAAACTGTAGCCGTCGGTTGCAATGATTGTACTAAGGATAAATCCGATAAATATGGCAATCCCTCCTAAAGGAGGCACTGTTTGAGTATGGACTTTCCGTTCGTCAAAAGCTTCAAAAAGCTTTTTTGCTCGTGCTACTTTGATAATTGCAGGCACAGTAATCAGTACAATCGAAAAACTGATTGTAAAAGATGCCATGATTAAAAAAAGTTCCATAATGTCAGATCAGGTATACGTAAATATAATCTTTCATTTGCTGGCGCAATTTACGTCTATTTAACAACATTAAAGTTTTAAAAGCAGTATTTTTTTTGAACCATTGATTTTTTTTAATGAAATGAACGTTTTTTGCAGATGAACACGGTGTTTCATGCTGAATGCCGATTTTTTAAATTTCATCAAAGTAAAAAAATCTTATAAAAATTTTGGATTTATTCTAATAAACATTAGCTTTAGATTATCAATAAGAAGCTGATATTCATTAACTAATCACAAAACCTAACAATATGAAAGTCTTTAAATCGAATCTCTTTCTATTATTCTTTCTATTTCTCTACAATTTTTCTTTTACTCAACCCGCTGCAGGAGATATTGCATTTGTCGGGTTCAATGCCAATAATCCGGATGGATTTTCTTTTATCATCCTTGCTGATATTGCGGGTGATGCTGTTATCAACTTCACAGATAAAGGCTACACTGCCGGGAATTCTTTTCTGTCTGGTGAGGGAACAATAAGTTGGTCTGCACCGCCCGATGGCCTTCTTGCCGGAACAGTAGTGCATATTTCCAACAATGACACCTGGACCGCCAGCACCGGAAGCTTATCGGGAAGTATAACGCTGGCTGAAGCCGGCGACCAAATCCTGTCCTATACCGGTAATGAATCATCGCCTGTATTTTTAGCTGCAATACAATATAATTCAAGTGGAATGTGGGATGTTGACGCGGTGAACAATGATGAATCGGTGTTACCGCCAGAACTGATAAACGGATTAAATGCGGTAGCACTTCCTTTAACTTCCAATGGCATTTACATTGGCAACCTTGATGCAACAAACACAAATTTAATTTCGCAGATTAACGACATTTCACATTGGTATAACAATAAAAATATTCATCTCGACATACAAGCGGAAGCGTATCCATACAATCTTCTGATATCATCGGGGAATTGGGCAGAACCAACGAATTGGAAAATGAACAGTATACCTGATGCATCTGTAAGTGCAATTATCACCGAAGGATGCAGCGCAACAGTAAATGATGTGTTTTCAACCTGCAAAAAGTTAATCATTGAACCAAAGGCGTCTCTTACAATTACTTCCGGTAATATTTTAACAATAAATAATGATTTACTAATCAAATCCAGATCATTGACATTAACAGGAAGTATTATCAGTAACGGCACCCTTTCAATCTCTGGTGAAACTACTATCGAACGATATATTCCAACCGAAGACTGGCATCTTGTATCCTCTCCTGTTTCCGGACAGGCATTAAATAATTTTGCAGCCACAAATCAGCTTGAAATTGATTCAACCGAAAATGATTTTGATCTGGCACCGTATAATGAGCCGGAAGATAGTTGGGGCCCGTATGTTACTGCAGTAAATAGCACTGCAATGGTCTTGGGTAAAGGATATTCCATGCGACGTGCGGACGTTGCCGGTACCACAGGAATTGTTGAATTTTCCGGAACTTTAAATACCACGAATGCTGATGTTGCCATAAGCAGAAATAATTATGGATGGAATTGCATTGGCAACCCTTTTCCTTCAGCCATTTCTGCAACCGGAACAGGAAGTTTTTTGAATCTGAACGTAGCGGAGCTTGACCCTGAATATGCAGCCTTATATGTGTGGGACAACACCATCAACGATTATATAACTTACAACAATACCCGAAACGCAAAAATAGCTCCTTGCCAGGGATTCATCGTCAAATCGAAACCAGGAGGCGGAACGATAAGTTTTACAAAGGCTATTCAGACACATACCACTGAATCTTTTAAATCCGGGGAAATCCTATTGCCCACCATTTATCTAACCGCGCAGGCCGGGCAAAATATTAACACCACTAGTTTTGTTTTTGCTGATAATATGACACCGGGACTTGATCCTTCATTCGATGCCGGAAAATTAAAAGGAAATCCGTTTTTTTCCCTCTACTCTAAAATTGATGAAAGCAACACCGGTTTTGCCGTACAATCCCTGCCACTGAAAAATTTCAGCCAATTTCGAATCCCGCTCGGCCTTGATTTCGAAAAAGGTGGCGAAGTAACTTTTTCAGCCACCGGCGAAAATTTACCCGAAAACATGCAGATTGTCCTTGAAGATATACAAGCCCCGGAATATAGTCACCTGGAAAGAGAGAAAACGTTCTACACCACAACAATCAATGCAGGTTCAAAAGGCGATGGCCGCTTTTTTCTTTTATTTCAGGAAGGGGAAAAAACCAACGCATCCTTTAATTCAACAAACCAGTTTAAAATTTTCACCAGAAACAACAAGATCGTTATCAAAGGCCATGTGCAAACAACTTCAATTGTAAAGCTTTTCAGCATTACCGGAAAGATTTGCAACACCCCTGTTTCAATTTCTGAAAATGAAACCATTTTAGATGTTATCGACGTCACCCAGGGAATTTATCTCCTGCAAATTAAACAGAACAATAAATATTTTTCCGAAAAAATTGTTATTTCCAATTGAAAATCAAAATTTGAAACCAATGAAAAATTCAGGTAATAAAAACGCGAAAACCAAAAAAATTACTCGAAAAGAAGCCATCAAAAAAGTTAGCTGGACTGCGTTGACTGCTTCCACAATGATTTTTTTGGAGACAAAAGCCTATGCATCTACTTCCGAAGCAGCGACACCAAACAACCCAAACAGAAACCAAAGGTAAAACCGGCTACAAGTAACATGTTGTTTTGAAAACAATTGGTTTTTTTTACAAAGACATTATGCAACAACAAAAATGCAGGTTTTGTGTTAAAATTATCGCATCATTAAATTCTAACTGAAACAGCAATTGTGTTTGTTGAAAAAAAGCCGTAACTTTTTTACCGTTTTTCGAGAGTGAATTTTTAAAAGCTAAAACTGATTTAAAAATTAAAAAAATACCAATACCCAAAAGGCACCATATATGAATATACTATTAACCATTATTTCGTTTCTTTTGAGTTTTGTTCTTGTCGTTTTTACCATTCCAGCAATCATAAATGTGGCAAAAGTTAAAAAACTTTACGAACCATTTTGCGACAGGAAAGTCCATACTGAAACGATTCCACCGATGGGAGGTGTTGCTATTTTTATCGCCTTTGTTCTCAGCTCAGTTATTGCAACCGACGGTTATAGTTTTCATACTTTAAAATACATATTGGCATCTGTTTTGATGATGTTTTTTATTGGTTTGAAAGATGATCTTTTGGTCATTTCAGCAAGAAAAAAATTTCTGGTACAATTAGCTGCCGCGCTGTTACTTATAGTGCTGGGAAATATTCATATTACAGACTTACATGGGATTTTGGGTTTTCACCAAATCAATTATACCGGAGATTTGATTATTACGTTATTCGTAATTTTAACAATTACAAATGCATTCAACCTGATTGACGGAATCGACGGCCTCGCTTCGGGACTGGCTTTATTGGCAACGGTGGTTTTGGGCTTCTGGTTTTTAATTTCCGGACATGCTCAGTTTGCCATTATTTCGTTTGCGCTGGCAGGCAGTGCAGCCGGATTTTTTCTTTTTAATGTTTTCGGCACAAAAAATAAACTCTTCATGGGCGACACCGGCTCGTTGATTATCGGGCTGATAGTTTCTGTTTTGGTAATAAAATTTAATGAATTAAATACTATAAAGACAGCACAATATGCTATTGGGGCAGCTCCGTCCGTATCTTTTGCGGTTGTAATTGTTCCGCTTATCGATACTTTGCGGGTTATTACTATCCGGTTAATGCAAAACCGTTCGCCTTTTTCACCGGATAAAAATCACATACACCACCGCCTGCTTTTACTGGTGCCAAGCCACCGCGTTGTTTCTGCAATAATTATCACCTCAAATGCATTTATAATCGGTATAGCATTGTTGTTTAATCATATTTCATTTAATATCAACCTTCAGTTTCTAAGTATCTTTTTTATCGGATTAATTCTTTCTTTTGTTCCATCGATACTGGTAAGGCTGAAAACTCCGGTACAACCTCAAACAGCTGAAATCAGGAAAACCATATTTTTGAATCGTCCTGAAGTTTATCGCCAGAAAACGAAAGAGCCGTTTTTTTCTATTTTTAAAAACTAATATTGATACCCGCCAAAATTGTTGCTGATGCCGGGCTGAAGCCGTAATTCACTCCCGGCAGGTTTAACAGGCTGCTCAGAGCTGCAGCATTTCCATTCGGGTTAGATGACAGGGAAAGGTTTTGTAACGATATAAAAGCACGCGTGGCCTTTGTTCCGTTAATGACAAATTTGTATCCAACATCAAGTTTGTTAAGCCGAAAGAAACTGCCGTTTTCTACCATTCCGGAATTTGGACGGGCGTTTTGATTTGGATCGTTGAAATGAACCCGCGGCATTTCGTATACAGCAGCTTCCGGCAACGATACCCGGTACATTTCGGCAGCTCTGTTTCCCCAACCTCCGGATGCGTGCGTTATCATTTGGTTCAGATTGTAAATTTCATTTCCATGGGATCCATCGAAAAGCAACGAAAAGTCGAACCGTTTGTATATTGCCCCAAATAGTATTTTATAAGTGAAATCAGGATTTGGGCTCCCCACAATCGTCATATCATTTTCATCGATTTTACCGTCGTTGTTCAAATCTTCAAATTCAATATCGCCAGGTGCGGTATTTTCATTCTGATAATAAGTATCTGTATTATCGTCATACGAATTTAAAACTTCGATTTCTTCCGGGGTTTGAAATATTCCAGCCATTTTATATCCCCAAAAACTTCCTGTTTCTGCTCCTTCTTTTAATATCGAAACCGGAACGTTGCTGTTTCCCAAATAGTAAAAATTGGATGCTCCCTGGAATTCATCGCCCAAATCAAGAACTTTATTTTTTGTGGTAAGAATGCTCATTTCACCAAAAATGCCGAAATCACCCAAATCTTTTTTATAATTCAGGTCGATTTCAAAACCCGGATTATAAATCCGGGCCGAATTGTACCACCTGCCTGTTTGTATACTTTCCGGTTGCCTGTTGAGGAAAGCCACATGCTCCCTCACGCGGTCGAAATACTGAAGTTCCAACTGCATATCGGAGCCAAACCAGCGCGACAAAATACCGAAGTTCCATTCTTCCGTAGTTTCCCAGCGGGCATTCGCAACAACCGGTTCCGAAACAGGTGAAATTCCAAACTGCGCAGGTAGTTGCGACAAAACGTCATAATTCAGGCAGCGAAAATTAGCGGCGCCGGGAATCCCCCATCCCAGATTAAATTTTAAAGCAGAAAGAAAAGATTGCGAATCATTTTCATTTTGATACAACCAGATTCCGGCTGAGAACGACGGGAATATTCCGAAAAGATCCTGGCCATTTTGACGAAGCAGTTTTTCCCTTCTGAACACAGCATTTACATCCAGCGTTTGGCGAAATGCATAACCTGCGCGGGCATAAAAAGCGCTTACCCGCTTTGAATTTTTTCCTTCAAGATAAAAACCGGCATCAGTTGTTTCGGCCAATCCGGCATTTTGCCAAAAACTATTTTGACTTTTCGCCTTGAGATAGTTCTCTTCAGAACCTAATAAAAATGACCATTGATGTTCGCCTTCCAAATCTTCGTAACTGAAATAGTTCGATACCTGCCAGTTATAAATATTGCCCGTTTGGTATTTTCGGTATTGCAACCCTTTAAATTCATATTCCTGCCCAACCCAGTGACTATTATATGTTTGACCGAAATCATTGTAATTGCCTGATGCCGAAGAATGGAAGGTAAGATTCGGCAGTAGCCGAACGTTTAACGAGAAATTCCCAAGGAACTGAGAACCTGTATTTTCTGCCAGTGCATTGGCAATAAACTGCAATGGATCAGCATTTCCGAAGACGTTGTTCAAACGGTTAATTTGCGAAACTTCTGATTGATGAATTGGCGGATATATTTCGGCGTAAACCAATGGATTACTGCGGGAAAAATAATTGTCGGAATAAACAGCCGCTTTTTGAGTTGCCTGTCCAAAAGCCAGATTAAGTTTAAAATTGAGCCACTTGGTAGCCTGAAATGAATTATTGAATTGAAGGCGGCCGGTTTTAATTCCAGTGCCTTCAACAACTCCGCGGTTAAAAAGAACGTTGCCCGACAGGTAATAATTCATTTTTTTTCCGCCTCCCGAAACGGACAGCGTATGATCCGTGAAAATTCCGGTGTTTATGCTTTTGTCGATCCAGTTTTTACTGTCAAAACTCCTGTTGATTCGCAGTGGCTCACCACCTGCAGTAATAAGCGACTGGTCCAGCAAATCGAAATATTCGTTCCCACCGAGCAGGCTGATATTGTTTTCCTGAACGTGAATTCCAACCAGGGCATTGTAGTTTAGTTTCACAGATCCTTTCTCACCACGCTTTGTATTTATCAGGATAACACCGTTTGCGCCCCGCGACCCGTAGATGGCAGTTGCCGCTCCGCTTTTCAATATTTTTATTTCTGCAACATCGCTGGCGTTTACGTAAAATAAAGGATCAGGGGCAACAAAACCGGCGGGTAAATTTAGTCCACTGTTGAGGACAACGCCGTCGACAATGTAAAGCGGTTGATCAGAAACCTGCGATTCTATTCCTCTGATGTTTACCGACAAACCTCCTCCCGGAAGATCGTTGTTTTTTTGAACATTTGCTCCTGAAAACTTTTCGAGAATTCCGGCAGTACTTAACTCCGATGATTCAAAATCTTTAGGGATTCCGGAGGAAAATGAAAAAGAAATGTTATCCTGTTTCCAGCGGAAATAATTAAAATCAATGGTATCAGATACAGATACAAATGCTTGTTTTTCCTCGTGAATCAAAGTTACCTGAACCAATTCCTGACTGCCCGTAACCGCTATTCTCTGTGTGCTGTAGCCATTTTTCAAAAAAATTAACACAGCATTTTTATTTTCCGGTTCGAACTGAAAATAGCCATCACTAAATGAAATGGTGGCAAAATCGGTTCCTTCCTCTTTGATGGTTACCCCCGGAACCGGCACTCCGTGCTGATCAGTTATTATTCCCCGCACAACGGGTTGCTGTGCATTTGAAAAAGCAGAACAAAAAATAAGGAGCAAAAAAATACTTAATGAACAAAAGGTTGATATTTTTAGGGAATGTACCATTGTTTTTTTCATAAATAAGCTCTGGTAAAGTATGTAAAACAGACCGAAAAAATCTGCAAAAAGCAAGAAAACAAATGTAGCATTTTTAGAGGTTAATTATAAAAAAACAACCAGTAATGTTCATTAAAATAACGTTAATTCTGAACAAAACTGTCTGTTGCAAATTTCCTGAATTCAAATAAAATAACCGATTGATGTAACCCTATCGTCAACAGTATGCGTATTACCGGTAAACTACTGATTGCAACGTATTGATTTTACCTGATAAAACAACAACTAAAAATAACCCGACGTGTATACTGTACTTTTCCTTCTTTTTGCGGCAATTGCTGTTTTTCTCATTTACAAAGGCACAACTTCAAAAAACGTGGCGGTAATAATTACCGGGGCCGTAATTGCTGTGCTAACTCTTTTTGTATCGTGGTTCCTGGGATTTTGGACGGAAAAATTATGGTTCGACCAATTGGGATACAACGATAGGTTCTGGACGGTTTGGATGACCAAATCCATTTTGTTTACCGGAACGTTTTTAATTGGTGCGCTGGTTGTTTTTCTTTTAACTCTTTCGGTTAAAATAAAAAGTATCAGGTATCTGGCAGTTTTGGCCGGAGCTCTTTTTGGTGGCTTCTTCCTTTATTCCGACTGGGAAACCATACTGATGTTTCTTTTCCGGGTTGAAACAGAAGTAGCGGATCCGATATTAAACCTGAATACCGGCTTCTATCTATTTACTTATCCGTTCCTGAAAATTTTGTACAGCACTTTTCTGGCATTGGGAATTATTTCATTGATAGCTTCTTTTTTGGCTCAGTTTCGATATGTACAGGGAAATAACAACACATTTATTCTCCGGAACGATATACGGCTGAACAAAGCAGTATATTACAGCGCCGGGTTCATTTTGCTTGTTCTTGCCTTCGGAAGATATACCAGCCGTTTCGGCTTAATGTATTCGCAGGAAGGTGTAGTTTCGGGGCCGGGCTGGACCGACACCAATATACGCCTGCCGATGTTGATGGTGGCAGCAATTGTAACAGCTCTGGCCGCAATTCTAATGGTAATTCCGGTCGCCCGAATCCGCATTACCGGTCAGGTTGCCGGCCGGCGCCATGCAAATGAACTGCCTGGAATTTATGTGTTACCAGGTATGGTTTTCCTAATCTGGATAATAATCCTTTATGTTGTTCCTGCCCTTTTTCAATGGCTGAAAGTTGAACCCAATGAAATTACGGTGGAACGCCCGTACATTGAAAACAACATTCAGTTTACGCGGTACGGCTTTAATCTCGATAATGTGGAGGAATATGAATTTCCCGCTTCCGAAGAATTCTCACGCAATTTAGTGGAGGAAAACAGCAATTTGCTCAACAATATCCGGTTGTGGGATTATCGCGCTTTGGACGCCGTTTTTAAGCAATTTCAGGAAATAAGGCTTTATTATGAATTTACAGATGTTGATATCGACAGGTATCACATTGCCGGTTCGTACAACGAGGTGATGATTTCTGCCCGCGAAATGGAAACCGGCAACCTTCCGCTTGAAAGCCAGACTTTTGTAAATAAACGCTTTAAATACACTCATGGTTTCGGAATTGCATTGAACCGGGTAAGTGAATTTACAAGCGAAGGATTGCCCAATCTATTGGTGAAAGATATTCCTCCGGTAAGCGAATATGACGAACTTCGGGTGACCCGCCCGGAGATATATTATGGTGAAATGACGAATGAATTCGTTGTGGTTAATACCAAGGAAGAAGAATTCGATTACCCGAGCGGCGAGAATAATGTTTATACCCGGTACGAAGGTACTGGCGGCGTTCCGCTTACCGGGTTGTGGCGCAAGTTTTTGTTCGGATCGCAATATGGTAGCACCCGCTTTTTCCTGTCGGGTTATCCCACCAGCGAAAGCCGCATCATGTTTCACCGCCGGATTACCGACCGTATTCAGGCACTCGCTCCGTTTCTTGATTTTGACGACGATCCTTACATCGTGCTGAATGAGGGCAAATTGTACTGGATTATTGATGCTTACACTACTTCCGGTTTTTATCCGTACAGCGAACCATTTTCGTCAATGGAAAGGATCGGTTACGATCAGGGAAATGTAAATCAAAGCCTTTTCAGCAGAATCAGCAGCCATTTAAGCGGCAAAAACTACATCCGGAATTCGGTAAAAATAACCGTTGATGCGTATTCGGGAGAGGTTAATTTTTACACTTTCGATCAGGAAGATCCGATTCTCCGGGTTTATAAGCGAATTTTCCCCGGGATGATTAAAGATCGGGAGGAAATGCCCGAAGAATTGCAGTCGCACGTTCGTTATCCGGCGGATATGCTGCTGATTCAGGGATTGGTTTATGCCAAATACCATATGACGGACCCGGCAGTTTTTTATAACCAGGAAGATTTGTGGGTACGCTCCACTGAAAAATATTACAACAACGTACAGCCGGTGCAACCCTATTACATTATGTGGGAACAGCAGGGCAGCGACGAAATGGAATTTGTGCTTATGTTGCCATTCACACCGAAAGACAAACAGGTGATGATTGGCTGGATTGCCGGTTTATGCGATGGCGAAAATTATGGCCGGTTCCTGGCATATAAATTCCCAAAGGAAAAGCGAATTCTGGGAACACAGCAGGTGGAAACAAAAATTGATCAGGATTCGTATCTTTCCGGGCAGCTTACGCTTTGGGATCAGCGAGGTTCGAACGTTATCCGCGGAAATGTGCTTGCCATTCCGGTTAGCAACACCATGTTATACGTAGAGCCGATTTATTTGCAATCAGAAACTTCGGCATACCCGGAACTGCGATTAGTTGCCGTTATGCACGACGACAATCTGAGTTATGCGGAAACATTTGAAGAAGCGCTATCGCAATTGTACAAATCAGCAGGAACAAAAACCGCCACCCCTGCAACTGCAACAACTGCACCTGAAACAGGCCAAACCACAAAAGATTTAATCAGCAGGGCGAATAATGCTTTCGAAAATTACCTCGATTTAATGCAGCAAAAACGTTTTCGCGAAGCTGGCGAAGCCCTGGAGAACTTGAGAGAATCGTTGCAGCAGTTATCGCAAGAAAACGGGCAATGAAAAATGTTTAACCTTAAAAATTAAAAATTATGGCATTTAACATCACGTCAACAGCTTTTGAATATGGCGCCAAAATCCCGGCGCGGCATGCATGTACAGGAGATAATACTTCGCCACCGCTAAGGTGGGACGAAGCCCCGAAAGGCACAACCTCACTGGCATTAATTCTGGAAGATCCGGATGCGCCGGACGGAACGTTCACACACTGGATTGTCTATAATCTACCTCCCGGTTCCGACGGACTGGAAGCAATTATTCCAATTCAGAAAAAGCTTCAGAACGGGGCAATTCAGGGAAAAAATGATTTTGGGAAAACCGGCTACGGTGGTCCGTGCCCTCCCAATGGAGAAGAACACCGGTATTTTTTCCGGTTGTACGCGCTCAAAAAGAAACTACCTCCCGAATCGGCCAACCGGCCTGAAGATTTTCACAGCGCGATTAAAGGCCTGGTTTTGGAAGAAGCAGAATACATGGGAAAGTTTAAAAAATGAAATAATTTCCCTTGATTCCCGGCCGCAAATTGCATGATTTGTTCTTTTTGAACCTCCGTGCCGTTTGCGGCCTTTTTTTATTCATGCTGGCAGGTCGGACAAAAAAGTGTTGTTCTTCCGGAAACCGTTATCTTTTTGATTTTGCCGCTGCATTTGGGACAATCAGCGCCTTCTTTTCGGTTAGGCAAAAGATATGATTTCGGCAACTTACCGACTTCAGCATTTTTCTCAACAGCTTTTTCCAATACTTTTCGGGTAATGTTGTACAGCTCCTTTAGATCAGCATCACGCAGTTTGCCGGTTTGCATTTTAGGATGAAGTTTGGCCTGAAAGAGGATTTCGTCCGCATAAACATTCCCGATTCCTGCAATGGCAGATTGATCGGTCAGCGCTGTTTTTAACATCGAGTTTTTACCTTTCAGAACAGCTACAAAATCACTTTCGTTTATTTCCAGCGCATCCGGGCCCAGTTCTTTCTTTTTTATAAATTCCTCCAGGTTACCGGCAAATTGTATGTGCCCCAGTTTCCGTTTGCTGATGTAGTGCAACTTGTGCTTGTTCTTAAAATGAAAACTGCATTTGGTGTAATCCGGCGCATCTTCATCTTCTTTTAAATACTTCAGAAAACCGGTCATTCCGAAATGCATTACGACTGCGCTGTTGCTGTCAGGCTTGAGAAAAAGGTATTTTCCGCGCCGCAAAACTTCTTTGAATTTGTTCCCTTTCAGATTTTTGTTGAAATCATTTCCCGAAATTTCAACAAATTTCTTGTCCAGTATTTCAAAATCGTCAATGGCTGAATTTTTCGCTTTTTCAGCTACTTTCCGAAAGATCTCAACATCAGGCAATTCAGGCATAATTTATCGTATTAACATTCTCAGTCTTTTTTCTCTGCTTTTACAATATTCTCAATCCCTTTTGCCACTGCATCGGGATTGAATGAAATGCTGTCGATTCCTTTTTCAACCAGGAATTGCGCAAATTCGGGAAAATCGCTGGGCGCTTGTCCGCACAACCCAATTTTGCGGTTTTTGTAATGCGCTTTGTCGATGGCCCAGCCGATAAGCGTTTTTACGGCATTATCCTTTTCACTGAACAGTTCGCTCACCAGTTCAGAGTCGCGGTCGATGCCAAGTGTCAACTGAGTTAAATCGTTTGAGCCAATGGAAAATCCGTCGAAAATTTCGGCAAATTCTTCGCCCAATACAACATTTGCAGGAATTTCAGTCATCATGTATATTTCCAATCCGTTTTCACCGCGTTTCAATCCGTTTTCAGCCATGGCTTCCTGCACTTTTTTCCCTTCTTCCACGGTACGGCAGAATGGAATCATCAGTTTCACGTTTTCGAATCCCATTTCTTCGCGCACCTTTTTCATGGCTTTGCATTCCAGCGCAAAACCTTCTTTATACTTTTCGTGATAGTACCTGGATGCACCGCGAAAGCCAACCATCGGATTTTCTTCGTCCGGCTCAAAATATTTACCGCCAACCAAATCAGCATACTCATTCGATTTAAAATCGCTCATCCGCACAATCACCTCCTTCGGATGAAAAGCAGCCGCAATAGTTGCCACGGCATGTGCCAGTTTTTCAACGAAATACTCTTTTTTATCGTCGTAACCCGCTGTAATTTTTTCGATGTTTTTCCTGACCTTTTTCTTTTTGATTTCATCAAAGTTAATCAGCGCCAGCGGGTGAACTTTAATAGCATTGTTGATGGCAAACTCGAGCCGCACCAGCCCCACACCTTCCACCGGAAGCATGGCGTTTGAGAATGCAGTTCGCGGATTGGCCAAAATAAGCATCACCTGCGTTTTCGGTTTTCCAAGTTTTTCAAGGTCGATTTCCTTTTCATCCCACTCTAGTATCCCATCATAAATGCGGCCTTCATTTCCCTGTGCGCATGAAACGGTAATTTCCTGGCCATCTTTTAAAATCTCAGTGGCATCTTTTGCGCCTACTACTGCCACAGCCCCCATTTCGCGGGCAACAATAGCCGCATGGCTTGTTCTCCCGCCACTGTTGGTAATAATTGCAGAAGCTTTTTTCATTACCGGATCCCAGTCGGGATTGGTAATTTCCGTTACCAAAACATCGCCTTCTTCCAGTTTATCCGAATCGTCGGGAGAATCGAGGATTTTGGCTTTTCCGGCAGCAATTTTATCGCCAATTCCGATAGCCGTCAGAATGGGTTCCTTGTCTTTTTCTTTCAGGCTGTAATTCTTTAATTTGCCGGTTTTTTCTTTCGAAGAATGCACCGTCTCGGGCCGCGCCTGAACAATGAACAAATCACCGGTTTCGCCATCTTTGGCCCATTCAATGTCCATCGGTTTGTTGTAATGTTTTTCGATTTCAAGGCACCATTTCCCAAGTTTTATCAATTCTTCACCGGAAAGTACAAAACTGTTCCGCTTTTTCTTTGGGGTTTTCTTGTTCTTCGTAGTTTCGCCACCTTTCTTTTTTTTCACATAAACCATTGTTTTTGCTTTGGTTCCGAGCGTTTTGGAAAGGATGGGGTCCTTGCCGTTTTTAAGTGATTTTTTGAACAAAAAAAATTCATCGGTGCGAACCGATCCCTGAACAACATTTTCACCCAAACCCCAGGTTCCGTTAATTAAAACCACATCTTCGAAGCCGCTGTCGGGATCGATGGTGAAAGCCACGCCTGCCGATGCCTGATCTGACCGGACCATTTTTTGAACGCCAACAGAAAGCGCAACTTTCATGTGTTCGAAGTTATTTTCCTCGCGATATTTTATGGCGCGGTCGGTAAATAATGAAGCCACACATTTTTTCCATGCCTCCAGCAATTCATCTTCGCTTTGAACATTCAAATACGATTCGTGCTGTCCGGCAAAGCTGGCTTCCGGCAAATCTTCGGCGGTTGCACTGCTTCGCACCGCTACACTGGTGAGTGTTTCTGTGCGTTGTTTCAACGCTTTGTATTCATCGAGAATAGATTCCTTAATTTCTTTCGGAATTTCAGCGTTCATCACCAGTTTCCGGCATTTTTTCCCTGCTTCTTTCAGCTTTTCCTGATCATCGGCATCGAGCGAAGAAAGTTCTTTTTTTAACTGGTCTTCAATTTCATTTTCGCGAATAAATTTCCAGTATGCTTCGGCAGAAGTGGCAAAACCATCCGGAATATTTATCCCTTTCGAAGTAAGCTCTTTAAACATTTCACCCAGCGACGCATTTTTACCGCCCACTTCTTTTCCTTTTGAATTGTCAAGTTCTTCAAACCTATAGGTAAGTTTCATTTTTATTTTTCTTTATTATTATTTTTCATTTTAGATATCGGCCAACACTAAATAACCTGCCATCAAATCAATATACTTTTTGGCATCGTCCAACTCTTTTTGGTTTTCATTTTGCTTCTTTTCGGCGCTAATCAACGTTACTTTTGCCCTTACATTTGCGCGGTAACTTTTGTAAAAGTTAAATAATTTGTGAATTTCAGGTTCGTCTTCAAAACCAGAATATCCCAGGTACTTTTGATAGAATTCATTGCTCAGGTTTTCTTTTCCGAAGAAATCGAGATCGACACAGAGAAAAGCAATGTCGTTTAAAACATCGATTTGCCGGTATTCACTGTTGAATTCAATACAGTCGAAAACCACCGGTTCGTCGTACAGAAAAATATTCCTTGAATTTAAGTCGCCGTGGCCGTCGCGCTGAAAGCCGGAAATAACCCGCTCGTTGGAAAAACTCCGGATGGCGTTCAGGTACTTAAACGCTTTCTGAACAGAATCATCGATTTTTTGCTTCCATTGTTGTCCCAGGTTTTCTTCCACAAACTGAGCCTGTTCCTTTAAATCGGCAAATTTTCCGTGAAAACCGAGTGTATTGAAAGCATTTTTCACCACCTGTGCATTTTCGTGAAAACGGGCGATTTTCTGGGCCAGCTTATTGATTTGCACTGAAGAAACAGCATCCTGTTCCAATAATTTGTCCATCTCAAGATTATTATCCATGCGTTTCATTTTCAGCGCATAATCAATTATTTCATCCCCTGAATTTTTATCATCGATGCCCAGACTTCTGGTAACCGGCAACACATCCTCGTACATTTCGGGTTCCATCCGGCGGTTCAGCCGCAGTTCTTCATAGCAGTAAAACTTCCGTTTTTCGAGAGTCGAAAAGTCGAGAAATGAATATTGCACCGGCTTTTTAATTTTAAATGCTGCGCCCTCAGTAAGAATTAGCCAGGAAATATGGGTTTCCACCAGTTCCGGATTTTCGCACGTATCGGGGAGCAAACAATCCTCTATAATACGTTCAACCTGTTGTTTATCCATAAATATATTTTTTTGCAGCAGCTATTAATTCCTGAATATTCTCATCGTCCGACTGTAACTTCAGATGTTTGTCATTTGCCGGTTCGAATTCGGATTTCAATTCGGAATACACACCAAAATCGGCTTCGCTGTATTTTCGATTTTTCTTCATCCGCTTTTTTATAATTTCTTCACCGGCTTTCATTTCAATGATATACAATTGTTGATTCATTTCTTCAGCCGCATGTTTTACCTGCAATCGCCGGTCGTTTCTGTGAAAGGTACCGTCGATAAGAACATCGGAACCTTTTTTAATTTCTCTTTGTACATGTTTAATGAGTTCGTTATACACCTGCTGTTTTGTTTTTTCATCGTAATGTCCTTCAAAATGCAGGTTTTTCCGAACCATATCCGTATTTATATGCACCGCCCCAATCTCGTTCGACAAGCGTTCTGAAAAATAAGTTTTCCCTGTTCCGGGAAGCCCAAAAACCAGGATGATCATTGTTTTTAAGTTTCAGTGTTAAATTATTCTACAATTAATTTTCCTTTCATCCCGGCCTGATAATGAGCGCGAAAAGTGCATACGTACTGGTATTCCCCTTTTTTCTCCGGAACAGTGAACGTAACGGAATCTTCTTCGCCGCCTCCCAGCATATCGGTTTTGGCAATTATTTTATCGCTCAACGCCGGATCGATGTATTCGTTATCAGGATGCTGCAAACCTTTGGTAACAAAATCCAGCGCATCTGTGCCCTGTTTTAACAACACCCAGTTGTGCGCCATCTGGCTTTTGTCCATCTTCGTAACGGTTTTCATGTGAATGGTAAGCTTCTGGCCGGGGTGTGCTTTAATGGTTTCTACGGAAAACCTCAGCTGATCGTGCCCTTCGATGTTAATTACTTTTGGTTGTGCGTTTACTGCAGTAACTGTTAAAAACAGAAACATTGTTTGAATGACTACTATTTTGAGTTTCATAACCTTAATTTTTATTTGTTAATAATTTAGTCCTGAAGCTTGCCGGTTTTCAGCAACTTCCGGAACTGTTTTTCTTTTATGATTTTTACCTTTTCTTTTTTGGCTTTTTCGAATTTACTACCTGGATTTTTTCCCAAAACCAGATAATCAGTATTGCCACTAACACTTGCCGCGGCATGTCCGCCAAGCGACTCGATTTTTTCCCGGGCTTCGTCGCGCGTGAACGATTCCAGTTCGCCGGTAATTACCAATGTTTTTCCTTTGAGGATTTCTTCATTTTCAAATTCCCCGTCTTTTATCCGGAAGCCCTCCTTTTTCAAATCGTTCAGCATTTTAAGGTTCTCGCCGGTTTTGAAAAAGTGCGCGATACTTTCGGCGATTTCGGGCCCGATTTCGTTTATCGCAATCAAATCGTCGTATTCTGCGTCGGCAATTTTTCCGAGCGTTTTGAATTTATTTGCCAGTAGCCGTGCAACATGCTCGCCCACATGCCTGATGCCAAGCGCATATAAAAAACGGTGAAGTTCAGGATGTTTTGTTTTCTGAATAGACTCGTACAGTTTTTCGGCCGACTTTTTGGCAAAACCATCCAATTCCTGCAGTTGCTCCGGTTTTAGCCGGTACAAATCAGGCAGTTTTTCAACAAAACCTTTTTCCACCAACTGTTCCACGGTCTTTGGCCCCAGCAAATCGATGTTCACCGCCCGTTTCGAGGCAAAATGACCAATGCGGCCAACAAGTTGTGCGTGGCACGCCAATCCGGCCGGACAAAGCATGTAGGCTCCCTCCTCAACCACCGTGGTTCCGCAAACCGGACATTTTTCCGGCATCGCAAAAGGCTTTTCCCGCTTGTTGTTTTTTTCCGCCAGGCCGGCTATTTCCGGAATCACATCGCCGGCGCGGATTACTTTCACTTTGTCGCCCGGACGAACATCTTTTTTATTTACTTCGCCCTGGTTGTGCAAAGTGGCCCGGCTAACGGTAACACCGCCAATTTCCACCGGATCGAGCAATGCAACGGGAGTTAATATACCGGTTCGTCCAACCTGCACTACAATATCGCGAAGCACAGTCACTTCTTTTTTAGGCGGGAACTTCCAGGCAAATGCCCAGCGCGGATTTCGTTGGCGGGCGCCGATTTTTTCCCGCAATCCGCGGTCGTCCAGTTTTACCACCATTCCATCAATCTCATAATCCAGCTGATCTCTTTTTTTAACGAGATCGTGGTAAACATCGCTTATTTCAGAAAATGATGAACATTGTTTATTTAACGGACTTGTTTTCAGCCCCCACGATGGAAATTCGTGTAACATTTTCCAGTGGCTTTGAAAATTGACGCCGCTGCTTTCCAGAATTTCGTAGAAAAAAATATCGATTGGTTTGCCGGCCACTTTTTTGGAATCGAGCTGGCGCATCAGTCCGGCGGCTGCGTTCCGCGGATTTGCAAAAGGTTCTTTGCCATTTTCAATCCGCTTTTTATTTAACTCATTGAAACCATTCCGGCTGATGAAAACCTCGCCGCGCAACGCCAATACCGCCGGCGCCTGCTTTTTCGGAAGATGTAACTTTAACGGAAGCGAACGAATGGTTTTGATGTTTTCGGAAATGTCTTCGCCTGTAATGCCGTCGCCGCGTGTAGTACCATAATTAAACCTGCCATGGTTGTATATTACTTCAACCGATAAACCATCAAATTTCGGTTCAACAACAAATGCTGCCTCGCCGTCTTCCTGTTTCTGCATATTGCGAACGAAATCGCGCATATCTTTTTCTTTTTCCGAAGATTTTAGGCTAAGCAGCGGAGCGGTATGTTTTCTTTTTTCCAGTTGGCTCACCGGCGGAGCGCCAACTTTCCGGGTAGGCGACGTATCGGATTTTAACTCCGGAAATTTCCTTTCGATTTCCTCAAGCCGGTGAAATAATTCATCGAATTTGCTGTCGCTGATTTCCGGTTTGTTCTCAATATAATATAAACGATTATGGTATTCAATGGCCTCACGCAGCGCTTCCACCTCTTTAACCGCTTCGGTTTTGGTTAGCTTTTCCGCATTTTTAAACTCCGGAAATGGTGTTTTTATGTATGGATTCCCAGCCATTTCATTTATCGTTTCAGTAGTTTTTTCAATTCGCTCCAGGGACGTGTGTTCAGCACGTCGTTCTTTTCCAACCATCCGCGGCGGGCCTGCGCAACACCGTATTTCATGAAATTGAGGCTGCCAACAGAATGTGCATCGGTGGAAATGGAAACTTTCAGGCCGATTTCTTTGGCAAGCCGTGCATAATCATCATTTAAATCCAACCGCTTCGGACTGGCATTCATTTCCAGGAAACAGCCGTTGTTTTTGGCTTCTTTCATTATTTTTTCCATATCAATCTCAAACCCGCTCCTCTCGTTAATCAACCTTCCGGTTGGATGCGCCAGAATGTTGAAATACGGATTTTCCATCGCTTTCAAAATCCGCCGGGTTTGTTTCTTTTTCGAAAGGTTACGGTTGTAATGAACCGAACAAATAACAACATCGAGTTCTTTCAGAATTTCGTCGGACAGGTCAAGCGAACCATCTGCCAGAATATCCACCTCAACCGATTTCAGTATTTTAATGTTTTTCAGCTTTTGATTCAGCTTTTCGATTAGTTCGATTTGTTTGGCCAGTCTTTTTTCATCAAGACCGTTTGCCATGGCCACCCTTTTTGAATGATCGGTAACCGCGTAGTATTTGTAACCCAGCTTTCCTGCAGCTTCCACCATTTCTTCCAGCGTATTGTTCCCGTCGCTTTCGGTAGTGTGGGTTTGCAAATCGCCTTTTATATCATTTAACTGAATAAGATTTGGCAACTTGTTTTGCCGCGATGCTTCGAATTCGCCTTTGTCTTCACGTAATTCAGGTTCGATGTAGCGAAGCCCGAGCACTTTGTACATTTCAGTCTCAGTTTTTGAAGCCAGCCGCTTGTCGCCTTCGAAAACACCGTATTCATTTACCTTCAACTCATTCTCCTGGCCGATTTTACGAAGTTCGATGCTGTGTTCTTTTGAACCGGTGAAATAAAGCAGTGCAGCTCCGAATGCATCTTTTTTCACCATACGCAAATCGACCTGCAAGCCGCCACGTAATTTCACCGATGATTTTTTCGCGCCTTTGGAAAGTACGCGATCAACCTGGTCGTATTTCACAAAATGTTCCATGGCTTTTTTGGCGTCGGGAGCAGTTGCCAGAATGTCGATATCGCCAACTGTTTCTTTCCACCGACGGTAACTTCCGGCAACGGTAACATCGTTTAATTCCTTTTCCAGGTATTCAACCAAAGGAATTACCTGTTCTTCGGCTTCGCTTATTTTAATCCTTCCGGAACCGCCTTTTTCGGCAAACGTTTCGATTTCGCGCAGAATATTTTGAACTGTTTTTTCGCCAAAACCTTTCACTCCGGAAACCTCCCCTTTTTCAGCAGCCTGTTTTAATTGTCCGATTGTTTTTATATGTAGGTTTTCGTAAAGTAATTTGGTACGGTGCGGCCCTATTTGTTCCAGTTTCATAACATCAATTAATGTTGCCGGCACCTCTTTTTTCAGTTGTCTTAGTTGTTTCAGTTTTCCGGTTTTGGCTATTTCACCGATTTTTTCAGCCATGCTGTCCCCGATTCCCGGGAGTTCCGCAATTTTTTCACCATCGTTTACCATATCGGAAATGTTCCTGGATATGCCGGATAAAGTCCGCACAGCATTGCGGTAAGCCCGCACCCTGAATTCACTTTCCCCTTTGATATCCAGCAAATCGGCAACTTCGCTTAATTTTTCTGTTATTTCCCTGTTGCTCACCGTCATGATACACAGTTTTTCCGTCTTTTTGTAATAAATCCATAATCGCTCCAAAACAGGCTGTTATATAATGGATTGACAAACAAGCTACAGAACAAATTGATTTAAAACACACTATCAACTATTTAAGCAAAAATCAACAGAAATAAATGCAAACGGTATCTGTTGATTTATTGAACAAACGAGTAATAATTCTACATCCTTTACCCGGATGACTTCTTGCAGCAGATCATCCATCTGGCTGATGCAAAAATATTTTATCGGTTAATTAACTGATTTTCAGCAAATACATCAAATTCATGACAAAATTCATAAAAAATTATAGTACTTTGTATTGCATAGTTCTATTTTTTGTCCTTATATTTGTATAGCAAATAACAAGGTGAAAAAAAGTAGCAGTTAAAAAAAAGTTCTATACAAAGTGTAACGGATAACAAAAGACAACGTCATAACAACAGAAAAAACAAAAAACAAACAAGAAAATAAAAGCAGGAGGATTAGTCATGAAAACAAATTTTAAATCAGAAAACAGAAACAACGCTCAGGAAAGCGGTTTGAAAGCAACCATTTCAATCTTCATTATTGTTACCGTAATAAACGTTGTTAACGGCCAGGGTTACCGGTTTTCGGCGGATAATAACAACGAAAACGTTGTTTTAACCGCAAGCGAAAGAAACTTTAACAAAAGTCCTTATTTTTCAAAAGCAGCGAGGGCAAATGCCGCTACTGTAAATTTTTCGGAAGTGGAAGCTGACAATGAACTGAAACTGGAAGAATGGATGACCGACGAAGCCAATTTCAGCACATTTAATTTCATGGAAGCTGAAACTGAAGAGCCGCTCGAACTGGAAAGCTGGATGACCAGCGACAATTATTTCAGCGCCACTGAATTGTTGGAAACAGAAACGGAAGACGCACTGCAACTGGAAGAATGGATGACAAGCGAAAGTTTTTTCAACAAATCAGCGCTGTTCAACACAATTGAAACAGAAGAACCACTGAAACTTGAAGGTTGGATGCTTGACGCAAACAATTTTCAGGTAACCATAGAAAACGATGAACCGTTAACCATTGAAAAATGGATGGTTGCCGATAACTTCGGCGGATTTTAACAACCTGTTACCAATTGCATTAAAGATAGACACAGAAACAATTAAAAAACTAAAAGCCATGAAAATAGAAAATGCAAAAGCACAGATGAGGAAAGGAGTACTGGAATATTGCATCCTGCTCGTTTTGAAAAACGAACCTCTCTATGCCGGCGATATTTTGGAAGGGCTGAAACAAGCCCGGATGATAGTTGTGGAAGGAACACTGTACCCGTTGCTTACCCGGCTGAAAAACGATAAATTGTTAGCTTACCGCTGGGAAGAATCAACACAGGGCCCGCCACGGAAATATTACGAACTGACCGACGCGGGAAGAAAATTCCTGGGCGAACTGGAGGGTTCGTGGAACGAATTGGTTGGCGCAGTGAGCACAGTTAAAGAAATGAGAGCCTGAAAAAATAATTTCAAACTTTATAAAAACGATAAAACGATGAAAAAGACATTCACCATTAATTTAAGCGGCACAGTTTTCTTTATTGAAGAAGATGCATACGAAATTTTACAGAAATACCTGGTTACCTTAAAAAATTACTTCGGCGCCAGTGAAGAAGGCAAGGAAATTACAGCCGACATTGAAGCGAGAATTGCTGAAATTTTTACCAGGAAAGCCACCGACGGAAAAAATGCAATTACCGTAGAATGGGTTACGGAAGTTATTGAAGTAATGGGAACGCCCGACAGTTTTTCACGGGAAAACGGCGACGAAGAGCCTGCTACAAGCCAATACCGGCCTAAAAGAAGGCTGTACCGGCATGCTGAGGAAAAAGTTTTCGGTGGCGTTTGCGGGGGGATTGCCGCTTATTTCAATATGGATCCGGTTGTGGTACGTATCCTGTTTGTGATACTTGCGTTAATTACCACCGGCGCCGCTGTACTGGCATACATTATACTTTGGATTGCACTCCCGAAAGCGGTGACCACTGCCCAGCGGCTGGAAATGCGCGGCGAAGAAGTAACCGTAAAAAACATCGAAAAATTTATTAAAGATGAAGTTAATTCTGTGAAAGACAGTTACAACAAGTTTACAAAAACCGGCGCTTATGCGAAGCGTTGAAACTTTTCAACCTGTTCTCCCCCATTCTTTTTTTACTGAATTGTAATTTCGTTTACCACATCGATAACGCCGTTGGTATACAGCGCTTTTTCCTCTACTTCATTTCGGATAGCGCCGTTTGCTACAGCCCCGGATAAATACACCACCCCATTTTTCACTTCAACAAAAACTTTATTTTCATCTACAAGGATACTTCGTTCGAGCGCCCTGTTAATGTCTTTTTCGATGAAATCGTCGGTGCGCACAGAAAGCGGCTTCACTTTTATGCCGGAAGCTACGTCGGCCACGCCTTTCACGGACGATACGATTCTTTCAACCTCTTGTTTTTCACGCGATGAGGTTACCGTACCTAAAATGGTAACCTTCCCGTTTTCGGTTTCTATCTGCAAGTTAACCGGATTTACATCCGCATTCCATTTCAATACGTTGAGGATATTGTCCGTTATTTCTGCGTCTTCGATCCGTTGTTGCCCGGGCTGAAATTTCACATTCAGTTGATTGATTATATCGTATCCGCCTGCAACTTCCGATGCATCGCGATACGCCGCCAGTTTCGAAGAATAGTTATCGACCGTGCCGGTTAATGTTACCGTTTTGTTTTCCGTTTTCACCTGGATGTTTTCTCCGTTCACAGCATCGTCCCATTTAATATGTTCTTCCACATTTTTTTTGATAATTTCGTCGGATAGCGCATTCATAATACTAATTTTTTGAAAATGAGTTTTATCATTTCACTGCGAGTATTGTACCAAAACCGGCTTCCATAGTCCTGCGCGGAGTTTGTTGCATTAAAATGAGTGAGAACCACTGTTTCCAATATTTTTCATGATAAAATGAATAGGATTTCAGCTTGTTGATTTCCTGCACAAACGCGTAATTATTCTACACTGTTTAAACCAGATAATGCGAATCCTTTGTTCGCTTTAGCTTTAAACGGTTACAGGCAACCGGAATGCAATAAAACAAATTAAAATGATGATATTAATGAATAAACCATAGCCGCCTTTTTCAGATAGTTTTTCCGGTTTTCCATCCCAGAAAAAGATAAACACCAGCGATGAAAGAATTGCCGCGTAACTGATGGAAAGCTTCCACCATACATGATGTTCGATGGTGATGATGCCTGCCAAAACAAAACCAATTGTGGAGAGCAGGGAAAACAATCCGGCAAAAACGCGAATGATATCGTTATCGAAAAACTTTGAAAATGCCCAGGAATCTTCGGGCCATGTTAATCCGGGCCGGAGTTCGAAATATTTTTCTGAATGCCCGAAATATAACAAATGCACCAACCCATGAAGAATAATAAATATACCCAACAGAATGTACCACATAACTGCATTTTTTCAGATGGGAACCTGATATGTAATTTATTGCAAATATTGGTATTAACAAAAAAAGAAAAAACCGCGAATTATAATACCCCTTTTCTGATATTAATTAAATCATTTAATTCCCGGTACATGTCCTGGTTAGCCTCTTTCGCCATTGGCAGCACGTATTTTTCGGTTTCTTCGAGATAGTCTTTCATTTTATTCACCGAATAAATATCGACGTGCAAATCAGTGATGTTGCTGATTCTGTCGGCAACTTTCAGGAGTTTTGCCCTGAAGCTGCCGCTGGAGAGAATTCGCTGCAAAAAAGCTGTTTTGTCTTCGCCCGGCATCCGCGTAACCTCCAGCACCAATTCCACAACCCGGGGCGAATCAGCATCAATGCGTTTTATATCTTCCACATTGGTATAGGGAATATCTTCAATCAAATCGTGAATAACAGAAGCTTTCAGCAATACCGGGTCAGTAACTTTATAATCGATTAAAATAGCGAAAGTAGCCATGGCATGACGAAACTGGTTCCCTCCCACTCTGCGGCTCACACTAATAAGTGCAGTAGCTTTAACAATATAAGGCGCCAAAACCAAATCCGTCAGTAGTTGTTCGTTCGATACGCCCGACATTATATTTTCGTCGCCAGGTTTATTCATTTTACGCTGCCTTTAGATTATGTTGACATTAAAGGTAGGAAAGATAAACCTGATTCATATTTTTTCACCTCGATATTTATCAACTGATTAACAATGATTTTATATTTTGATCAATATGCGGCCAGCGTTATTCAAGAAATCTCTCTATGTCCTTAACATTTCCAAAAATCACCAGAATTTCATCTTTCCCGAGAATCGTATCAGCTTTTGCAATTCCTTTAACTTCGTAAAATGCATGTTTTCGCCCCAGAAATTTTTTCTTAGTTGCTTTTGAAATTGTTGCCAAAACATTGATATTATATTTTGAACGAATATCAGTCTCGATTAAGGATTTTTCTTCATAGCGTTCCGGTACGTTTACCTTTACGATACTATATTCCTCTGACAGTTCAAAAGAATCAATAAATCCTTCGGTTGTTAAAGTTCGTGCCAGCTTTTCAGCAGAATCCTGCTCAGGATGCACAATTTCATCGATTCCCATAGCCCGCAGCACAACTTCCTGTGTTTCAGAAACCGCCCTGCTGATAATCCTTTTCGCATTAAGTTGCTTCATGTTGGCAGTAACCATAATTGAATTTCCTTCATCTTCTCCAATGCTCACAACAACTACATCGGCATCTTTCACAGGTACTTCCCTGGCCGATTGCATATCGGTACATTTTGCGCAAATGGTATGTGTAATGCTGTTTTTAAACGCTTCCACTTTCCCCATGTTACTGTCGACTCCTATCACTTCGTGCCCGAGTTCGGTAAGCCTTATTGCCAATGAAGATCCAAAATTTCCCAGCCCGATTATTAAAAAGTTCATCGTTTATGATTTTTAGTTAATTAAAATTTCTTCTGTTGGATACCGAAGGAGTTTTCCGGGTGATTTTTTCACAAACGACGACAAAAAAGTTAATGCACCTATCCTGCCAACAAACATGGTAATTGTGATGATAAATTTTCCGGAAACAGATAAATCACCTGTAATCCCCCTGCTTAATCCTACCGTGCCAAAAGCAGAAAAGACCTCAAAAATCAGGTCGGTTGCTTTTTTTTCCGGTTCTGTTGTGAACAATGAAAAAATTATCAAACCGATAAAGAATAATGATAAAAAGATAAATGCAAACGAACGCCGTATTGATGTTTCGTGTATGTGCCTGTTGTTAAGTTCAATTTTTTCTTTCCCGGCTATCAGACTTATAACATTGAGAATTGCCACTGCAAAAGTACTGGTTTTTATACCTCCCCCTGTTGATGCAGGGGAAGCTCCAATCCACATCAGTAAAATAATGAACATTAGCGTAGGAATGGAAATAGCAGATATATCAACGGTATTGAATCCGGCGGTTCGGGGAGTGGCTGCACTAAAAAACGCTGTTACAAGTTTACCAATTCCCCGGTGTTCTGCCAGAGTGTTGCTGTATTCCAGTAAATAAAACACTGCCGTGCCTGTTATCAGTAATAACAGAGTTGTGTACACTACTAATTTGGTATTTAGCGTAAAAACATGGGCCTGGTGGATGGACTCCCTGCGTTTGTTCAATCTTAAAATACGGTCGATTATCAGGTGTTTTAGCCAGGTGTAAATATTAATCATAACCGGGAAGCCAATCCCACCGATTATAAAAAGCAGCGCTAAAGTTAACTGCAACGTGTAATTAAAACGATAATTTATATCATACAAACTATTGGAAAGTGTTGAAAAACCTGCGTTGCAAAAAGCCGATATGGAATGAAATGCTGAGAAAAAAATAGCATCCGGCTGGTAAGTTGATTCAGTTGCCTTAACATTGATAAAGATGGCTGCAAAACCAATTATTTCTGCAAGGAAAGTAAAAATAAAAATCTTTTTCAGGGTCCCCATTACTTCAGCAATTTTGTTTTCACTGGTCAGATCGCCCAGTATAACAAGATTTTGATAGGAAGAGCCGCCCATAAAAAAGAAAGCAAAAAAGCTGGTAAATGTCATGATGCCAATACCCCCCAACTGAATAAGCAGCATAATAACGGATTGCCCAAAAACGGTAAAATATGAACCTGTGTCAACCACTATCAACCCGGTAACACAAACCGCGCTGGTTGATGTAAATAACGCATCGGTAAACCCAATGCCGTTGTAAGTGGCTCGGGGCAGCATTAACAATAAAGTACCGGCGAGTATCAGCAAGGAAAAACTACCTGTAAAAATGGTTGCCGGATTAATATGTTTGTAGCGCCAGTTAAGCCTTAATCCTGCAACTTCGCGGATTAAACTTACCGAAAAAGCGATAAACAGCAATATCTTGTAATGAAGAGGGCCTCCGGAAAGCTCGTTGAAAGGAACCTTGAACAGAAGGTAAACATAAAAACCCCATAAAATCAATTCAATAATCAATATCCTGAGTTTTTTCAAGCTTTTGAAATGAGCAATATATTTTAAAGGGATGGTAAAAATTATCCCCAGAAGCCAGACGAAATAAGCATGATTGACAATGGACAATATTTGGGTTTCCTGGTCATATCCAATATCAAAAAGAAGCGTAAGAATTGCCAAAATGCTGAACAAAAGCGGGCCATATTTCAGGTGATGTTTATTCACTATTGTTCGGGATAAATAATTACTACGTTATTTTTTGTGAACCGGTCCACTGCATCATTCATTATGTGTTCAAAAACCCGGTTGTAGGAAATGGTCTTTTTTCTGGAATGAACGAAAACAAGTAGCTCAGCAGATGAGTTCCGAATATTTTCATTGATATGCCGCCTGATTTCATGCTGGTTCAACTCAAAATATTTTGATATGCCGGAACGGGTAATATACTGGTTTATGGCTTCGAAAGTGAGCGTGGAACTGCAATCAACCACTGCCTTTAATTGCAGGTTCTTAATCAGGATGGCGAAGGTGTCAATCCATAAACCAAATCCTTTTTCATACTGGGCATTTTCAGGGCACAGCAGATGTATTTTCCGTACCTGTCTGAAACTGGAAGGTGTTTTCAGCACAATTACCATACGTTCTGTTTTTTCAAGCAGGTGATTCAATACGTTTCCAAACAGAATATGAAAAGGCGTTTTGCTTTTGTTCCAGCCCATAACAATTGTTGTAGCCACCACCTCTTCGGCGGCCCTTACAATTCCATTGGTTACATTGTTATCGATACGCGAACTGGTTTCGAATAAAACATCGGAATGCAAGGAAGCGATGACCTGAGCGATTCTTTGCTGATTTTTATCAATTTTTTCCCGCACCTCGCTCCGGTCTGTGAAAATTGTTAACGGGTATACGGGAACGCTATCATCTTCTTTTTTAATAAGGCTGGCAAACTCGAGCAGGTTCTCCATGTTGATTGGATTCGCAAGCGGCACCAGAATTTTTTGCTTTACCTTCTTCCGTTCGCTTATGGTTTCTTCTTCAAAGAGCAATTTTCTTCCCGCCTTTTGGGTAATATAAGAACTACTGATGCTGGTAACCAGGATTAAAATAACCGTATTGTTGAGCACTGTTTCGGGAATGATCCCCATGTTGAAACCAATCAGTATGATGGCTATTGCTGATGCAGCCCTGGAAACACTCAGGCCAAAAATAAGGTTGGTTTCTGTTTTTGAAGCTTTGATAAACAATCCTGACAACAATGCAGCAAAATATTTGCCGGCAAAAGCTGTAATTATCAGTGCAATCAGAAAAATTATCTGAACAGGTTGAACCAGATAAACTTTAAAATTAGCCAGCATTCCAATTGAAATCAAAAAGAAAGGAATAAACAAATTGTTGCCTATAAATTCAATCCGTTTATACAGCGGAGAAGAATTAGCGATTAACCGGTTAAGCACCAATCCGCTAAAAAAGGCGCCGAGTATCGGTTCAATATCAAGCAGGTATGCCACCAGCGCCGATGAAAAGAGAACAACCAACACAAAAATATACTGAACGCCCAAATCGCCCTCAAATTTGGTTAGAAAAGCCCTTGAAAGTCGCGGGATTCCCACAAAAACAACAAGAAACAGCGTTATAAAATGCAGACCCATAATAAGCAGGTTGTCGATTACAAAACCATCACCGGCAAAATTGGTAATGAACTCCATGCCCATCAGCGCAAGAATATCGGCAATAATGGTAGCGCCCACTGTAATGGTTACAATGGGCTTATTTATAATCCCCAGTCTTCCGAGCAAAGGGTATGAAATTAGCGTGTGGGAAGAAATCATTGCTGCAATTAACCACGAGGCAAGTATTTCGTAATTGAGTAAATACCGGCAAACCAGGTAGCCGAGGATAAACGGAATGATGAAAGTGGCCAGGCCGGTAAAAATACTCTTTAGCTTGTTTTCAATAAAATCGATTAAATCAATTTCCAGCCCTGCCAGGAACATCAGGTATAACAGCCCCATTGTACCTAAAAGGCTGAATTCCAAATCGGGCGATACCAGGTTAAATCCGTGCGGACCTATGATAGCACCACTTATCAGCAATCCGATAATGGACGGGATACGTACCCTTTCGAAAAAAACAGGGCCGATGAGTAAAATAATCAGGACCAGTGTTATGATAATAACTGGTTCATCAAACGGCAAATGGATTATTGTGTTAAGCATAAGCGTCAGCTTTTAATCTTCAGTTATGTTATTATCATTACCTGTTATCCTGTGCAGCAGGAATTGTGTTATTTTTTTTAAAATTTGTCAGCATGTTTGGTTTTAAACTTAGCAATATTACTAAAAGAGAACAAATAATAATACTGAAAAGAACAATGGAATATCCGAGGTCGAGTATGATTTCGCCGTGAGGAAGGCCCCTTTGAAGCGGCAGCGAAGCTAAAATAGCCGGCACTAATCCTTTGGGAGTCATTACAGCCATGATGGTTTTTTCAGGTTTGGTAATATGATTATCCGTTAAATAAACGACACCCGGAATACGGAACACAATAATCAGTAATACAATTAAAAATCCGGTTGCATAAATTACCGAATGCCCGAACTGGATCGAAATTCCCACATAAACAAAAAAATAGGTTTGCATGATGAATACTATTTCTGCAAAAAAATCCCTTTCATTCGGGTTAAATCCCGAGCTTTTAAACGCGAATACCTTTCTGAATTTTTCTGATTTCCCCAGCACGTCGATATTACCTAAAAGTATCCCGAACGCCAAAACGGCTATTCCCCCGTTCAGGCCAAGTAACTCAACAACACCATATAAAATAAAAACAAAAGCAAGTGTGGTAAACATCGAGCTTTTTATGCTCCTAATCCTCCCGATTAAAGCCGACCATAAAAAACCGCTCAGCAAGCCGAGGGTAATTGCAAAAACAAAGGCTTTCCACATTTTTGAAAAAATCATTTGCGGCGAAACTACATCTTCGGCAATTCCATCGAGCAAGGCAAGGCCAACAACAAGGCACAGCACATCGCTTATTGCCGATTCGAGTATTAAAATAGACGTACTCTTTTCGCCCATTCTTAGCTGCTTTACCATAGGAATTACGACGGCTGAGGAGGTGCCGCCAACAATCGCTCCGATAAATACCGAACTCATTGTATCAACATCAAGCAGCCATCGCGAAATCCAGGATGTGAGTAAAATGGCGACCACAAAATTCACCAGCGTTAATAACGTGGCCGAGCCAATGGCTTTTTTTATTTCTTTGAAATGCAAACCGGCGCCACTTTCAAACAAGATGACAATGAGCGTGATGGTGGTGAATATGTTACCAAGTTCACCAAAAAAATCGATTGTAATTATACCGCTTACCGGCCCGATGATAATACCGATTAAAAGCAGCAGAAGCACATTGGGAATTTTGGTTTTGTTGAAAAGCTGATTAAAAACATGCGATAAAAAAATCAGCAGCCCTAAAACGATGATGGTAACGTATAGATTCATTCCTTTTGTTTTTGCAACATATTTTAACGTAAAATACTGATTTTTCAACGATATCAGTTATAGTAAAAAGTAAAATCAGAAGAAGAAAAAATGTTTCTTCATAAAATTTTTATATCCTCTCCGTAAAGTCGTTACAAAACTTTCACAAAGTACTGTGCAATTTTGCATGGGTAATAAAATATTGAAATTTTTTCACACTGTACATTGAATCCACCTCATTCCCCTATAAATTGGGTTTTAATCTTTACAGAATTGCATGTAATGATTGCTCATTGCGTAATATTTAATATTCAACATCATGCATTTTAAAAAAATTACGCTTATTGTTTCTAATATTTTGCTTTTCGGGAGACTGTTGTTTTTATTGTGTTTTCCGTACGCAATATATTCTAACGAGCAATCTGTTCCATTTTTAATACCGGCACTTATTGTATTGGCGATAGGTTTTTTTATTTACGCGGTTTCAAACAAAAAATTTAGTTCCTTAGCCAGTGGCAAGGAAGCTTTGCTATTAATACTCATTTCATGGGTAATGATGATTGTGATTGGAACGCTGCCTTACTTTTTCAGCCGAACCATTCCATCGGGCATCGATGTTATTTTCGAAACCATTTCCGGAATAACAACAACCGGAACGTCTGTACTGCCAAATGTTGAACAACTGCCAAAATCAATACTTTTCTGGCGAAGTCTTTCGCAATGGCTGGGTGGCATAGCAACAATTGCAATGGTAATTGCCCTTATGCCTTCGTTGAATTTTGGCGGAAACAGGCTGTTTTCTCAATGGAATCGTTGTCTGAAGAAAAAAACATCCCTAATTTAAGGTCTGTTCTCATCCGTGTTTTTATGATTTACCTGACATTGACAGTCGTACAGGTTCTTTTTCTTTATGCAGGAGGAATGAACCTTTTTAAGTGTCTTTGCTATAGTTTTGGAACGGCATCAACCGGATGTTTTGCGCCCGAAAATAACGGCATTGCAAACAATTCATCTTACGTCCAATACATTTTTACATTTTTCATGTTTTTATCAGGAATTAGTTTCCTGTTATATTATCATGGTGGTGAGAGAGAAAATTTAAGGCTGTTAGAAAAAACGATGAACTAAGATTTTATATTGGACTTATTTTATTTGTCACGGTATCGGTTGCTGCGATTTTACATTTTAATATGGGCAAAGGTATCGGGGCAGCATTCAGAGAGGCTGGTTTCCAGGCGGCTTCCTTTGTTTCTACGTCAGGATATTCAAACAGCGGAATATTTGTCTTGGCCTGATTTTACTTCTGCCTGTATTGTATCTTATACTTGTAGTTGGTGGTTGCACTGGTTCTGCCAGCGGAGGTATTAAAATGTCCCGCTTCCTGATACTTTTCAGAAATTTTAGGCAACAATTCAAAAGTCCAAGCAATTCTGAATCGAACGATTCAAAAATAAAATTCAACGGAAAATATATTAATGAAAATACGAATCTTTCAATTCTGACTTTTATTTCTGTGTTCGGGATTGTATTTGTAATTGGTACCGTTATCCTTGCTCTTTTTATGCCTGACTTTAAGGAATCTGTCTTTTTAGCTATTTCAGCAATATCAAATTTTGGATATCATCAGGAATTAGCTGATTTTCCATAATGCAGGTAAGGTTGTATTGAGTCTGCTGATGCTTATTGGCAGGTTAGAAATTTTTCCGGTTCTGCTCTTATTTTTTCCGGCATTTTACAAAAAAAGTTAAATCGATTATTATACATCAAAATGAAGGTTGGTAATACTACTTATAAAACAGTTTTAAAACAAATCGGGAGTCTGCTAATGCTATTAGGTTTGCTCCAGGTCGTCCCCCTTGCTATCTCATTGATTTATAGCGAGTGGTATTCTGCCGAAGGCTTTTTCTTAACGGGGCTGATAATCGCAGGTCTTGGTTTTGGGCTTCATGAAGCTGTTTCAGAATGCAGAAGAACCGCTGTTCAACCATTCGCTGGTTATTGCGGCTTCCGGCTGGCTGGGCATTACCATTATGGGAGGATTGCCGTTTTTCATCATTTCATACATTACACCGGATGAAATGTAATGAACCAGTTTATTCCCCACGACGCAGCCTACAATTTTTCAAGTTTAATGTATTTCAGAAACCCTTTGCATTGTTTTTTTGAAAGCATGAGCGCTTATACCACAACCGGACTTTCCATGGCCGTTCATGAACCGTCGGTGGGCAAAGGCGTACTTTTTTATCGTTCTTTTGCACAATGGGTTGGTGGTGCCGGATTTATTGTAATGGTACTTGCCGTTTTCAAACAAACTTCGGGGAAAAGTGCAATGCTGTTGTATGGTTCTGAGTCGAGCGGTGAAAAGCTTAGGCCCAGGGTAATAGACACGGCACGTGCAATATGGAAAGTGTATTTAATATTAACCGTGTTTTCTGCCATTTATTTAATAATTGGAACGCTACTTTATTTTGCCCGATTATCCGTTGTCGGAAAATATTTTCGATTCCATTAATCATGCAATGGCCGGCCAGTCTACCGGTGGTTTCAGTACACTGGATGACAGTATTGCAACCTATCATTCAGTCATACATGGACATGCTTTACCTTTTGCCAATGATTCTTGGTTCATTTTCCATTCCGTTCTTTTATAAAATTATTTATGAAAGAAAATTCAGCGAAATCTGGAAGGATATTCAAACCCGTGCTTTAATTATAGCCTTTATTGTTGGAAGCGTAATCCAGTCTTTTTTACTCGTTAGAGCGAATGTAGTTCCAAATCCGATTCGCGAAGGTGTTTTCCAGTTCATCAGCGCCATGTCAACCACCGGCTGGCAAACTTCGAATATTGGAGGTTGGGATTGGAGTCTCGCTTGTATTTATAGTTGCAACTGCCATGTTTGTTGGCGGCGCTTCGGGAGCCACCGTTGGAGGAATAAAAATGATACGGGCTTTGCTAATTGCAAAAGGTCTACGATGGCAAATTAACAAAGGGTTTTTACTCTGAACACACCGTGAAAAGCATAAGGTTTAACGGGAAATTATTGCGTTCTGAAGAAATGTATGAAGAATTCACAAAGGCAGCAACATTAGCCATCATGTTCTTCATGCTTGTCATGATTTCTTCTATGGTTGGTACTTTTTTTATGGGCAGTAATTTTAATTTTGCCGATTCTTTATTTGAAGCAGCCTCAGCACAGGGAACAGTGGGTTTGTCGGCAGGAATAACCGATCCTTCCATGTCCCCGGTGCTGGAAAGTATTTACATTTTCCAGATGTGGGCCGGACGACTGGAAATTATTACCTGTTTTGGCATTGATTCGGGCCATATTCTGGGGAACAACTCCAAAAATTTTATAAATTTTAATATCAAGTAAAGGAGAATTGTTTTATGGTTAAATTTGTATTTTAACCAAATAGGCTGGCAATTTGTAACAGAATATAAAATGGCTAAAAACGAAAAACATAAAACCGGCATCATTCCCGGCTCTTACTTCGAGGGTCAACCATTATATACTTTCCATTATTATTGTAAGTGTTACGGCATTCCTTTGCATCCCGCTTTCCAATACCAGGAGTTACCATGTTGTTTCTTATATCCTGCTCTTTGTTGTTTCTGTTCTGGCAACTTTTATGGGAATTGGGCCTGTGCTGCTTGTGGCAACCTTTAGTGCGCTGGTATGGAACTTTTTTTTTATTCCGCCCCATTACACCTTTCATATTGATAAAACAGAAGATATACTAATGTTTGGTATGTTTTTTATTATTGCGCTGGTAAATGGTGTACTTACTACCAGGGTGCGAAAACAGGAACAATTGGCCAGGGAAAGGGAGGAACGTACCAATGCATTGTTCCAGTTAACCAAGGAACTTTCGAAAGCCGGGGATATTGACGAAGTGCTGGCGGTTGCCATTGAAAATATCAGGATTTATTTTTCCATCGAATCCTTTTTTATTTTGCAGGATGGCGACAACATACTCCACCCAACCGGAAGGTTACAAAAGGAAAAACGACTCTCTCAGAAGGAATATGAGGTAGCAGATATTGCATTTAGAAATTCTCAAAAAGCAGGCAAATTTACCGACATTTCCCCTGAGGTTGACTATACATTTTATCCGTTACCGGGAACAAGGTTAAACCCGGGAGTGGTTGCAGTAAAATCCGATAAAGCTTTTTCAGGCGATAAAAAAGTGCTTTGGGAAACTTTTCTCACACAAATTTCCAATGCACTTGAACGCGAATTTTTAGGCGAACTGGCGCAAAAGGTGCGATTCCTGGACGAATCAGACAAATTGTATAAAACATTGTTTAATTCCATTTCGCACGAGTTGAGAATACCGGTAGCAACAATACTTGGCTCTGCTGATACGCTAATGACGGCGTCACATCCCGAAAACATTCAATCGGCTTTATACAAAGAAATTTTCACGGCATCGTTACGTTTGAACCGCCTGATAGAAAACCTGCTGAATATGTCGCGGCTGGAAAGCGGCAGAATTTCAGCTACGACTGGACTGGGTATGATATGAACGACCTTGTCAATAAAGTTACTGAAGATTTAAAAGAAGAATTGAAATCGTTTAACCTGTCGGTATCAATAACTGACGATATGCCCCTGGTTAAAATCGATTTCGGACTGATGGAGCAGGTGCTATATAACCTGTTGTTCAATTCTTGTGAGTATGCTCCCGTTCGCACCAACATCAGATTAAATATATGTTATGAAGACAATGAAATGGTCATCCGGATTATGGACAGAGGGCCGGGATTTCCGGCGGAAGCGCTAAAAAATGTGTTTAAAAAGTTCTTCCGGGTCAATGGAAGTAAAACGGGAGGGTTAGGATTAGGATTATCCATTGTAAAAGGTTTCATTGAAGCACATAAAGCTTCGATAACAGTTGAAAACAGGCAAGCATGGAGGAGCAGTATTCACGATTAAAATACCCACGGTTACCGCTAAACTAGGCGATATACAATTTAAAAAACAATGAATGAAAACGAAACTATTTTAATTATTGATGATGAAGCACAAATTCGTCGGTTGCTAGAGATAACGCTTTCTGTAAACGGATACAAAACGATTCAGGCTACCAATGGAAAAGATGGATTAATAAGTGCAGCAACACATCATCCTTCATTGATAATCCTCGACCTAGGGTTACCGGATACTGACGGACAGGAATTATTGAAACAGTTGAGGGAATGGTTTTGTAAACCTGTGATTGTATTATCGGTGCGAAGTTCGGAAGAAGATATTATCATGGCCCTGGATAACGGTGCAAATGATTATCTCACCAAACCGTTCAGGAGCGGGGAATTGCTTGCCCGAATACGTGTAGCAATACGATTAGGGGAAAACAAGGAAGATAAAACCATTTTGGAATTTGGATCATTAAGCATTGATTTATCAAACCATGTTGCACGAAAAGACAATGAAATATTGAAATTAACATCTACTGAGTTTTCATTGTTAAGCCTGCTGGCCAAAAACCAGGGCCGCGTGCTTACCCACCAGTACATCCTTAAAGAAGTATGGGGATATGGTTATGTTGAACAAACCCAGTACCTGCGGGTGTTTATTGCTCAACTCAGGAAAAAGATTGAGGACAACCCTTCGAAACCAGCCTTGTTAATTACGGAATCGGGTATTGGGTACCGGTTTGGAGAGTAAACCAATTACCGGAAAGCTATTATTTACTCCAAAAATGGGGGGTGAAAATCATAATAACAGTGTAAATTTCCAACCTGCCAATTAACATGAAAAAGGTCAGGATTATTTTGCCAACTTCCGGTATATGGGCAAAATTACTGGCTGGCCCAACTGTTCCGAGGCCGGGGCCGATGCCTGCCATACATGTTGCAACAGAACTCGAAGCAGTTTTAATGTCCGTTCCAATCAGTACCATTAACACCGTACCAATAAAGAAAACCAAAAAGTAAATGGAAATAAAGTTTATTATCGAGTTATTCGTATCCTCATGAATTGATTTCCCGTTTAACCGAACCGGAATTACAGCATGTTTAGACATCATTTGCCTAAAAGTTCGTTTTATGTTCCTGAAAAGCACAACATGCCTTGCTATTTTAATACCTCCCGCGGTTGACCCTGTACTTCCGCCCAGAAACATGGCAAAGAAAATAATCATCCATGCAAAAACGGGCCAATTCAAATAATCGGCAGTTGCAAAACCGGTGCAGGTTACAATGGAAATAATTTGAAAAAATGCTTCGCGGAACGATTCTTCGAAAGGTTTATCCATGTAATAATAAATTGAAATCGTCAGAATCAATCCGATAACGCCAATCACGCCGTAATAAAATTTTATTTCGTCGTTTTGTTTTACATCCCTGAATTTTCTTTTTAACAGGTAATAATGAATAATGAAATTTGTTCCGGCTAAAAGCATAAATATCATGATTACGTACTGGATGTAAGGCGAATAATCGGCAATACTGGTGTTTTTGGGAGAGAAACCTCCGGTGGCAATTGTTCCAAAGGCATGGCAAACACTATCGAATAAGTCCATGCCCCCAAAAAGTAACAACACGACTTCAGAGAATGTTAAAAGCAAATAAATTATAAGCAGGCGATATCCCACCGATTTTATTTTAGGTTTTATTTTCTCCTGTAACGAAGATTCGAGCGTAAATAAATTATATCCTCCAACCTGAAGGGCAGGCATCACAATGATAAATATTACTACTATACCAATTCCGCCAATCCAGTGAGTTAAGCTACGCCAAAACAAAATGGATTTTGGCAGGCTCTCAATATCAGTAAGGATGGACGATCCGGTTGTTGTAAACCCCGACATCGATTCGAACAAAGCATTAATGAAATTGGGAATAGCATTGGAAAACAGGAAGGGCAAGCTTCCGACCAGCGCTATCATTATCCAGGAAATAGTCACCGCCAGATAAGCATCTCTTTTTCCCATTTCAATATCTTCTTGCTGTCTTCTTGTTAATAATGAAAACAGAACGGCCACAAAAAGGGCAATAAGCGACGTCCATATAAAAGGCATAAACGACTCGGAATAGATGACTGCAACGCCGCTGCAGCTAATCAAAGCAATTGAAATGATATAAAGATTTCTGCTAATTATCCTGAAAACTATCCCGAAGTTAAAGATGTTAACCATAATACCCGATGTTGATTTTTAATTTTAAATTGGTGACTTTACTGTTTTTTATCCGGATTAGTTAAACTCCATGATGGTGGCGCCTACGTTGTCCTTTCTGTAACCGAAAAAAATAAAAATCAAATTTGTGGAGAATCCTGATCATAACCAAAAATGTTTTAAAATTATCGAAAAGCGATAGGTGTTCTATAAAATGTTGCTCATCTGCCGTGGAATTTTGCTGCCCGGTAATTATTCCCCGCCGGTTATTTAGATTAATTCTTAACGATCTATTCACTCCTTATTTATAATAAATAAACATCCAATTATTTAAATATTTCTATAATTTCGCCCCCGTTTTTTAATCCTGGACAAAAATATTGAGATTTCAGTTATGACAAGTGAAAGTTTAATTTTGTTTTTCATAGTAGGCTTCGTACTGGTTGGTGGGGCAATTTTGTTTTCTTCGTTTATCGCCCCAAAGTCTACCAACCTTCAAAAATCTGAATCTTACGAAAGCGGGGTCCCGACAAAGGGGATCACCTGGCTGCAATTTAATGTGGGGTATTACTTGTTTGCATTGCTGTTTTTAATTTTTGAAGTGGAAACTGTATTTATTTTTCCCTGGGCGGTGGTGATGAAACAAATAGGAATGGCTGCATTTGTTGAAATCCTGATATTCTTTTTCATTCTGGGGCTTGGACTTTTGTATGCCTGGAAAAAACATGCATTAATATGGGAATAAAATCGATGAAAGATGAGGACTTCAGGGACAATGAAACCCTGGAGGAGCTGAAGAGAGAGGGAGGAAACGTATTACTTTCCACGGTAGATGCACTAATAAACTGGGGCCGCTCCAATTCCATCTGGCCATTAACATTTGCCACCAGTTGCTGCGGAATAGAGATGATGGCAACCGGTGCGTCGCGGCATGATTTTGCGCGTTTCGGAATTGAAGTTTACCGTGCCAGTCCGCGCCAGGCCGACGTAATTGTGGTAGCCGGCACCGTTACCAACAAAATGGCGCCGGTGCTAAAACGCCTTTACGACCAGATGGCTGATCCAAAATATGTAATTGCCATGGGGGCCTGCGCCATATCCGGCGGTCCTTTTTACTACAATTCATATCACGTGGTTAAAGGTATCGACCACATTATTCCGGTAGATGTTTACATCCCGGGTTGTCCGCCACGGCCGGAAGCTTTACTGTACGGCGTGATGCAACTCCAGCGGAAAATCAAGCTCGAAAAAAGCGTCGGTAAAAAAGAAACGAATACCAATTCTAAATAGGATATACCTGAAATGGAAAATGAAAAATTAAAAGCGGTTATTCAGGATTTTTTGCCCGAAGCAGTGTTAAATGATGGCGCCCAATTTCCCGAGGTAACTGTCGAAAAGGAAAAACTCGTGGATTTTGCCCGGTTTCTGAAAGAGAATGAGGCGACCCGGTTCGATTACCTGTTTTGTGAAACAGCAGTTGATTTTAACGATCATTTTATGATGTACTATCATCTGGATTCCACCGAATTCAGGCGCCAACTGGTAATTAAAACCAAAATTGAAGACAGGGAAAAACCTGAAATCGATTCGGTTTGTCCGGTTTGGATTGGCGCCGAATATCACGAAAGAGAAATCTTTGATCTCTTTGGAATCCATTTCAATAACCACCCCGATTTAAGGAAAATCTTTTTGGATAACGACTGGGTTGGCTTCCCCATGCGGAAAGACTACACCGACCCGGTAAATATTGTTGAAAGGTAAAAGTTATGGCGGAAGAAATTGTAAAAGGCCAACTGGAAGAACAGGAATTCACCCTGAATATGGGGCCGCAACACCCTTCAACACACGGTGTTTTAAGGCTTATTCTGAAATTAAAAGGTGAAACGGTTGAAGAAGTAAAACCACAGTTGGGATACATTCACCGGGGAATTGAAAAAATGTGCGAGAAAATTACCTATCCGCAAATCATTCATCTCACCGACCGGCTGGATTATCTTTCGGCCCACATCCTGAACGAAGCCGTTTGTCTTACCGTTGAAAATGCACTCGAAATTGAAGTGCCCGAACGGGTGAAATACATTCGTACCATTATGGACGAACTGAACCGCCTGGCTTCACACCAGCTTTGGTGGAGCGCTTTCGGAATGGACATCGGTGCATTGACCACCTTTTTCTACGGGTTGCGCGACCGTGAAAAAATCCTCGATATTTTTGAAGAAACCTGCGGCGCCCGCCTGCTTTTAAGCTACAACGTGCCAGGCGGCCTCATGTTCGATATTCATCCCAATTTTCAGAAAAGGGTAAAAGATTTTATTGTCTATTTCAAAAAGAAATTACCGGAATACGATGAACTGCTTACCGGCAACCCGATAATGCAGGAACGTACCAAAGGAGTTGGCCTGCTGACCAAAGAACAGGCCATTGCTTTCGGTGTAACCGGTCCGTCCGGAAGAGGTTCAGGTTTCTCGTGCGACGTGCGAAAACATCATCCGTACAGCGCTTATCCAAACGTGAATTTCAACGAAATACTTTACAGTGAAGGCGATACATTTGCCCGCTACAAAGTGAGAATGGATGAAATGTGGGAGTCGATGTCGATTATTGAACAGTTGATTGACAATATTCCTGAAGGTGATTTCGCCGTAAAAATGAAACCGGTAATCAAACTTCCGGCGGGTGAATATTATACCCGTGTGGAAGCAGTGCGAGGCGAGTTTGGCGTTTTTGTGGTGAGCGACGGAAATAAATCGCCCTACCGGATGAAATTCCGTTCACCTAATTTCAGTAACCTGGCAGCTTTAGACACCATGGCCAGCGGGCAAAAAATTGCCGACCTCATTGCCATTGGCGGCTCAATGGATTTTGTTATTCCGGATATGGACAGGTAAATAAATGAATAAAATGATACTTAATATTTACGATTTTTCGACCCTCACGGGGAGCATCAACAACTGGCTGACAGCTAATTTCACTCCATTTTGGACGGTTGCCATCGAAATGATATTAATTGGTGTGGCAATCCTGACGTTTTATGCTGTAGTTGGGTTGTATTTGGTGTATGCCGAAAGAAAGATTTGTGCATTTATGCAGTGCCGTGTGGGGCCAAATCGCGTGGGGCCATATGGTTTTTTTCAAACCATTGCCGACCTTATCAAGCTGTTAACAAAAGAGTTGATCCCGATTAAAAATGCGGATAAACTGCTTTTCAACGTAGCGCCGTTTATTGTAATCATCGCTTCGTTTATGGCCATTGGCGCCATTCCGTTTGCCAAAGGATTGCAGGCGCTGGATTTCAACATTGGCATATTTTATATCATGGCAGTTTCGTCGCTGGGTGTAATCGGTATTTTGCTGGCGGGTTGGTCGAGCAACAACAAATATTCGCTTATTGGCGCCATGCGAAGCGGAGCCCAGATTGTGAGCTACGAATTATCCGTAGGGCTTTCGCTGATTACCATTGTTATTTTGGCAGGGAGCATGCAGCTTTCAACCATTGTGGAAGCACAGCGCGACGGATGGTTCCTGTTCACCGGGCACATTCCGGCGATTATCGCTTTTCTGATTTTCCTGATTGCGAGCACCGCCGAAACCAACCGCGGGCCGTTCGATTTGGCTGAAGCAGAATCGGAACTGACCGCCGGATTTCATACCGAATATTCTGGAATCAGGTTCGCCTTCTTTTTCCTTGCCGAATACATGAACATGTTTATTGTTGCATCTATTGCTGCCACCATGTTTCTGGGAGGCTGGATGCCTTTCCACGTTGGACACTGGGAAGCTTTCAACCATATTATGGACTTCATTCCTTCGTTTATCTGGTACATCGGAAAAACCGCTTTGGTTATTTTCATTATGATGTGGTTTAAATGGACATTCCCGCGTTTGCGAATCGATCAGTTGCTTACCCTGGAATGGAAATACCTGCTGCCAATCAACCTGGTCAATATTTTAATCATGTCGTTTGTAGTTTTAACCGGCTGGCACTTTTAATCATGAGAAGTATTATCAATTATATCAAAGAAATAGTTAACGGGCTGAAAGCCTTGTTTACCGGAATGAAAGTTACCGGCTATTACTTTGTTCATCCGAAGCAAATTGTAACAGAACAATACCCCGAGAACCGCGCCACGCTTAAAATGTTCGAGCGGTTTAAAGGCGAAGTGGTAATGCCGCACAACGAAAATAACGAGCACAAATGTACGGCCTGTGGTATTTGCGAAACAAGCTGCCCGAACGGTTCAATTGAAATCATCAGCAAAATGATTGAAACACCGGAAGGCAAGAAAAAGAGGGTACTGGAAAAACATATTTACCACCTGGGCATGTGCACCTTTTGCAATTTGTGTGTGAAGAACTGTCCGTTCGATGCCATTAAAATGGATCAAACGTTTGAGCATTCGGTTTTCGATCGCACAAAACTAACGAAGGTGTTAAATCAACCAGGTTCACAATTAATGAAAAAAGAAAAGTAATGAGTGGTCACGAACTGATGTTTTATATTTTTTCGGGAATGATTTTGGTCTTCTCGCTGCTCACGGTAACCAGTCGTCGAATCCTGCGCGCCGCATTTTATCTTTTGGTGGTTTTAATTTCCACTGCCGGAATTTATTTTATGTTGAATTACCAGTTTCTGGCTGCCGTTCAGTTAACGCTGTATGCCGGAGGGATTGTAGTGCTTATCATTTTTTCGATTTTATTAACCAGCCATATCAATCAAAAATTCGAACCGCTGGGAATTAAAAAGCGGTTCTTTTCGGCTGTTGCTGTGGCGGCCGGAGCATTTCTCACCATCCTGACCATTTTGCGTTACGGGTTCGACGAAGCGGTCACTTCTGCTCAAAACCCTGACATGCAGGTTATCGGGAGCAGTTTGCTGGGATATCACAAAAACGGATACGCACTTCCTTTCGAAGTAATCAGTGTGTTGCTGCTGGCAGCCATGTTTGCATCCATTGTTATTGCTAAAAAAGAAAAATCCAAATAATATGCTTTCATCTATTCCATTATCCTATTTTCTCGTGGTTAGTACACTGATGTTTTTCATCGGGATTTATGGTTTTCTGACACGAAAAAACCTCATTACCATTTTAATGTCGGTGGAATTAATCCTGAATTCAGTGAACATCAATTTTGTGGCATTCAACCGCTACCTCTTCCCCGATGAATTGCAGGGACATTTCTTTTCGCTGTTTGTTATTGCAGTTGCTGCCGCCGAAGCCGCCGTGGCCATTGCAATCATCATCAGTGTTTACCGGAAATACACCAACATCGATGTGGAACGGGTAGATACAATGAAATATTAGCCTCCCCCCAGCCCCTCCGGCAGTTGCCGGAGGGGAGGAAGAGAAGAACGGCTTTGAATAAACTAAAAAAGAAAAAGTAAAGAGATACAATATGGCAGGATATGAATATACAGTACTGATTCCGCTGATTCCCCTGGTTATGTTCCTGGTTCTGGGGCTTTCCAGCGGTACAATGAAAAAAGAAATTTCAGGTTACCTGGGGACATCTGGGTATGCTGATCACGGCTTTCCTTTCTTATTTTACTGCTTTCCGGTACTTTTTTAACCGGCCGGCCGGAACGGAAGTTTTTGAAAAAATTGTTCCGTTTAATACCGTTTGGCTGAACCTGACGCAGAAACTGCACATCGACCTGGGAATTCTGCTCGACCCGATTTCAGTGATGATGCTGGTGGTAATTACCACAGTTTCGCTGATGGTACATTTGTACAGCATGGGCTACATGAAAGGCGAAAAAGGTTATTCCCGTTTTTACGCATTCCTGTCGCTGTTTAGCTTTTCAATGCTTGGGCTGGTGGTGGCTACCAACATTTTTCAGATGTACATGTTCTGGGAGCTGGTGGGTGTTTCCTCGTATTTGCTCATTAGCTTTTATTACGAAAAACCCTCTGCGGTGGCTGCCGGAAAAAAAGCATTTATCGTTACCCGTTTTGCCGACCTCGGATTTTTGGTCGGTATTTTATTATTATCGTACATCAGCGGCACATTCGATTTCCTGACGATTACCGATCCGCAGGGAGCTTTGGTGACCAAGTGGAACCGGGTTGACTTTTCTGGGAATTTCAACGTTAACATGGGCGCTGACGCTGATTTTTATGGGTGGCGCCGGTAAATCGGCCATGTTCCCGTTGCACATCTGGCTGCCCGATGCCATGGAAGGCCCGACTCCGGTTTCTGCATTAATTCATGCGGCAACCATGGTTGTGGCCGGGGTTTATCTGGTAGCCCGGTTATTTCCGTTGTATTATTTTCAGGCGCCCGATGCGCTTACCATTGTTGCTTATGTGGGAGGATTTACTTCGTTGTTTGCAGCGGTAATTGCATGCGTTCAAAAAGATATTAAACGGGTGCTGGCATTTTCCACCATGTCGCAAATTGGGTACATGATGCTGGCTCTGGGTGTTTCCGGTTACGGCGAACACCACGGACTTGGATTTATGGCTTCCATGTTCCACCTGTTTACCCACGCCATGTTCAAAGCGTTGCTGTTCCTTGGGGCCGGCGCAATTATTCATGCGGTTCATTCCAACAGCATGGACGATATGGGCGGACTGCGGAAATACCTGCCCATTACCCACATTACTTTCTTAATTGCAACACTTACGATTTCCGGAATGCCTCCGTTTTCAGCGTTTTTCAGCAAAGATGAGATACTTACGGCAGCTTACGAACACGATAAATTCCTGTTCTTTATAGAATATATTGTTGCCGGAATTACCGCGTATTACATGTTCCGTCTCTATTTCAATGTTTTCTGGGGAAAAGACAAAAAATATCATCATACACCGCACGAATCGCCGCTGATCATGACGATTCCGTTAATGATCCTGGCGGTTGCTTCCATTTTTGCCGGATACATTCCGTTCAGCAAACTGGTTACTTCCGATGGTTTGGGATTTGAACTGATTACAGAATGGGCCGTGGCTATTCCTTCCGTTTTAATTGGATTGGCCGGAATTGGAATTGCCTGGATCCTTTATAAAAGACCCAATGAAATTCCGCAAAAACTGGCAACAACTTTTAAAACAGCTTACAAATGGTCGTACAACAAATTCTATATGGACGAGCTGTACCTGTTTGTAACCAAAAAAATCATATTCAACCTGGTTTCGCGGCCCATTGCCTGGTTCGACCGCCATGTGGTGGATGGATTTATGAACAGCATTGCCTGGGTGACCAATAAAACTTCCGAAGGGATTAAAGGATTACAATCCGGACAGTTACAGAAATACGGTTATGTATTCATTTCGGGAGTGATTATTTTGACATTTGCTTTTGTTTACTATTGGTTTAATTAAGATATAAAATGGATTTTTTAACGCTATTCGTTGTCGTCCCTGTTCTTACCATTGTAGGAATAGTTTTCACACGGGATTTAAAACAAACACGGCTGGTTTCCGCCGTTGGAATGGGCATTCAGCTTTTACTGGCAGTGGCATTGGTATTTATGTACCTCGCCGAGCGAAAAGCGGGTAACACCGCCGAAATGCTGTTTTCGCATTCCTACACCTGGTTTGAAAGTCTGAACATTACCTACAGCATTGGGGTAGATGGAATTTCGGTAGCCATGATTTTGCTCACCGGCATCGTTGTTTTCACCGGGGTGTTTGCATCGTGGAACGTAAAACAGTTGCCCCGTGAATTTTTTATTTCGCTCATTTTCCTTTCTTCGGGAGTATTTGGCTTTTTTATTTCCATCGACCTGTTCACCATGTTCCTTTTTTACGAAGTGGCGGTTATCCCCATGTTTTTGCTGATTGGAATCTGGGGCACAGGCCCAAAAGAGTATTCGGCCATGAAACTGACACTGATGTTGATGGGAGCCTCGGCCTTGTTGCTGGTGGGTATTTTGGGCATTTATTTCAACTCGAATGCCGGTGGCGGCGACCTAACTTTTAACATTCTTGAAATTGCCAGGGTAAAAATCCCCATGTCGGCACAACGTATGTTTTTTCCGATGGTATTTGTCGGATTCGGTGTTTTGGGTGCGCTTTTCCCTTTTCACACCTGGTCGCCCGACGGCCACGCTTCGGCGCCTACTGCGGTTTCGATGCTGCACGCCGGTGTGCTGATGAAACTGGGAGGTTACGGCGCTTTCCGTGTAGCCATCTTTTTATTGCCCGATGCCGCACAGGAAATGTCGTGGTTCTTCTTAATCCTTACCGGAATCAGCGTGGTTTACGGGGCATTCGGGGCCATTTCACAAAAAGACCTGAAATACATCAACGCCTACTCATCGGTGAGCCACTGCGGACTGGTGCTGTTTGCCATTTTAATGATGAACAAAACAGCGCTTAACGGCGCCGTGCTGCAAATGATTTCACACGGATTAATGACAGCCCTTTTCTTTGCATTAATCGGAATGATTTACGGACGCACTCACACCCGGATGATAAACGAACTGGGCGGATTGATGAAAGTTATGCCGGTACTGTCGGTATCGTATGTAATTGCCGGTCTGGCTTCTTTGGGATTACCCGGATTGAGCGGTTTTGTTGCCGAAATGACCATTTTCTTTGGCGCTTTTCAACATGCCGATGCATTCCACCGGATTCTCACCATAACCGCGGCGGCATCCATTGTTATTACAGCAGTATATATTTTACGGGTAGTAGGACAGATATTGTACGGCCCAGTCAAAAACGATAATTACCTGAAGCTCAGCGATGCCCGGTGGCATGAACGTATTTCAACAGGGGTGCTGATAGTTGCCATTGCCGGAATTGGCGTGGCGCCGCTTTGGTTATCGGACATGATTAACGACAGCCTGAACCCCATTATGCATTCATATTATGCAGGTATTAATTAAATAGAAAGTGAAGTTATGAATCTGGAAAGTTTTCTTTTAATGCGGCATGAAATTGTGCTGACGGTAGCGCTGATGATTATTTTGATTGCCGAATTATCGACAGAAAATAAAAAAAGTATTGTTAACCTTTCGTTGCTGCTGATGGTTGCAGTAACCGTTACCGGATTTCTTCCTTCACCGGAAGGAACTGTTTTTGGCGGAATGTACCAGACCGGCCACATGAAAGTGTTAATGAAAAACATCCTGAATATCGGGACGATGATCCTGTTTTTTCAGGTAGCCGACTGGATTAAAAAACCGGAATACCACAATAAAATAAGCGAATTTTTCATGCTGATTCTTTCCACTTTAATTGGAATGAACTTCATGATTTCATCGGGTCATTTCCTGTTGTTTTACATTGGCCTCGAACTGGCAACCATACCCATTGCAGCTCTGGCAGCCTACGACCGTTCAAAAAACATTAGCGCCGAGGCCGGAATTAAACTGATTCTTTCTTCTGCCCTGTCGTCGGGAATTATGCTTTACGGAATTTCGATGCTCTACGGAACACTGGGTTCGCTTTACTATGGCGATATTGGTACATTGAACATGAACACCCCGCTGCAAATTATGGCATTTATCTTTTTCTTTGCCGGCATGGGATTCAAAATTTCGCTGGTGCCGTTTCACCTGTGGACAGCCGATGTGTATGAAGGAGCGCCGGTTAATGTGGCATCCTATCTTTCTGTAATTTCGAAAGGGGCTGCAGTTTTTATTCTCACCATTTTGCTCTACACCGTTTTCTATTCCATTGCCCCATTGTGGAAACACCTGTTGTATGCCCTTGCCATTGTTACCATGACTGTGGGTAACCTGTTTGCATTACGACAGAAAAACCTGAAACGTTTCCTGGCTTTCTCTTCCATTGCACAAGCCGGCTTTATTTTGCTGGGAATGATTGACGGAAGCGCTCTGGGAATGGCTTCAGTACTCTATTTTGTACTGATTTATATTTTCACCAACCTCGGGGCTTTTGGCGTGGTTTCGGCCATTTCTGCAGCTACCGGAAAGGAACATATCGATGATTACAACGGATTGTATTCCACCAATCCAAAACTCAGCCTGCTGATGATGTTGTCGTTGTTTTCGCTGGCAGGAATTCCGCCGGTGGCCGGTTTCTTCGGAAAATTTTTCCTGTTTACCGCCGCTGCTCACTCGGGTTACTACTGGCTGGTATTCATCGCGGTTATCAACGCAACCATTTCGTTATACTATTATTTGCTGGTGGTAAAAGCCATGTTCATCAATAAAAACAATGAGCCGATTGCTTATTTTAAAAGCAGCCTGACCACCCGCGTGGGACTGGCCCTGTGTTTGGCGGGTATTTTTGCAGTAGGATTGTTTAGTCCTGTTTACGAATACATTAGAATGTTCAGTGTTGGAATGTAATTTTTTGAAACTTACGTTATGTCGTTAGATAAAGGAAAACATTTGGTTGAGGAAATTGATGGTACACTTTGTACTTTGGTAGAATCGGGTATTGATGCTAACCGGCTGAAATTCCTGAAAGAGTTGCTGGAATTCAATCATTTTGAAGTGAAAACCGAAGAAAAGCCGGGGAAAGATGATGAACCATCTACGTTTACCATAGGCGTTACCGATATGGTTTTTAATCCGGTAATTGCGGTTTACGAACGCTCACTGAAACGTCCCGGTAATGGAGAAGTGGTTTCGCCCGCTTTCTGGAATCAGGAAAAAGAATTAGAGGATGTGCCTTATTTCGATTACCGCCTGAAAAATCCGAAAGCAAAAAATATCGACGACTTCAAAGTAAATCCCTGGTCGTACCGAACGGTATAGAGACCTTCTGATTTGAATTCTGAATTTATGAGCTATTTAATATCAATACAAAATTTATATTTTTGTGTCAGTGAAACAAAAAGTTTATTCCATATTTCTCTTGTTATCATTTCTGGTGATTTTATGCCACGAAATGATACCCCATCATCACCATGAGGAAGATAGACGGAGGAATTTTCTACTGCTCACAATCGAAAGAAAAAATTACGCTCCCATTTCGATGAAGCACATTTTCTATTCGGAAATGGAGATAAAGAGTAAAACAATGTTTTAGGCTTCAGATGAACCTCATAAACATACTTTTCCAATCCACCATCACATAATAACATCTTTTGATAACGATTTTATCAGGTTAAATCCAAAGGAAAACACCCCTTTGAAACCACTTGCCTTACAGTTATTCTTTATCGAAAATCTCTTGGCAAATTCACAGAAATTACCGGATCATAAACTATTACAATTCCCTGAACCACCTCCGTTAATAAGATTTATTTATGAACCCGGAGCCGTTGGCTTACGGGCGCCCCCGGCTATTGCCTGAACTGAAAGAAACTCTTTCAATTTATTTTCTTTTCGACTTTTTTGAATAATTATCCCGTCATATTGATGCGGGAAAAACAAGTACGTTTATGAATAACTTTAAATATTTCATTTTTGCAGCCATTATTGTATTTGCAGCAGGCTGCAACTCAAAACAAAGCTCCCAGGGACAAGCTCATGATGTAGTTGGAGGAGAGGAAACATCTGACCACGGACACGAACATGAGCCCGGTGCATTAAGCTATACGCTCTTTTCTGATGATTATGAACTTTTTGTTGAATTCCCGGCCCTTATTGTGGGGCAAAGCAGTGCATTCGCGGCCCACTTTACACGGTTAGGCACTTACAAACCGGTTTCCGAAGGTAAATTAACAGTAAGTATCGGAAAGGAGCTTCGTAATAGTGTTGATGCACCTTCATCTCCGGGTATTTTCCGTCCGGTGTTGGAACCTAACGAAGCCGGCATTTACCAACTGCAGTTCGAACTGGAAAACAAAAATGGAAATGCAACATTTCGCGTAGAAGATGTTCGTGTTTATTCCAATGTAGAAGAAGCTGCGCACGACGCTGTTGAAGAACCGGCGGGCAATGAAATTACCTACCTTAAAGAACAGGCCTGGAAAACTGAATTCCAAACGATGGAAGTTACTCCTCAACCCTTTTATTCAGTAATTCATACTTCGGGGAAAGTAGCCAGTCAGCCACAGTCTGAAATCACTTTAAATGCACAGGTAGCTGGTACGGTTCAACTTTTAGCTGTACGGGGTGAAACGGTAAACAGAGGCGATTTACTGGCGTTAATATCCGGTTCAGGAGTGGATAACAATATGACACTGCGATTAAATGAAAGTAAAATCGCATTTGAAAAAAGCAAAGCTGATTATCTTCGGTCAATGCCGCTTGTTAAAAACAGCATTATTTCGAAGAAGGATTTTTTGGATGTTGAAGCTCAGTATCAACAGGATTCGTTACGCTACCGTCAACTGGCCAAACTGGTTTCACAAAACGGTTTAAAAATTACTGCGCCAGTCAGTGGATTCATCTCTAAACTCGATGTTGAAAACGGACAATTTATTGAAGCCGGAAGTCCACTATTAACGGTTACCAACAAAAATCAGGTGTTAATTGAATCTTTTGTAAACCAATCGGATTTTAACCGGGTCGATGGAATTTTTGATGCCAATTTCCAATTACCGGGCGATAACAAAGTTGTTTCACTGAATGAGGTTGATGGAAAGGTAAAAGCGAAAAATGCTTTTGTAAACGAAAGTCAGCCCCGGATTCCTGTAACCTTTTCGGCCACAAACAATGGGATGTTAATGCCGGGAATGTTTCTTGAAGCTTTTCTTTTTACGGGTCAAAAGCAAGCGGCGATTGTAGTCCCGCTTTCTTCCATTATCGAAGAACAAGGACAATATTACGTTTTTGTTCAATCTGGCGGGGAATCATTTGTAAAGCGTGAGGTACGGCTGGCCGATAACGATGGTAAGAATGTTGAAATTCAATCCGGACTGGAACCTGGTGAAAGAATTGTCACCAAAGGTGCTTACCAGATAAAACTGGCATCAATGGCGGGCGATTTACCAATTCATGGTCATACCCATTAAAACAGGAAGCTATGTTGAATAAAATTATTGATTTTTCACTTAAAAACAGGCTTCTGGTTTTGTTCCTGGCTTTCATCCTTTTGATAGGAGGAAGTTATGTGGCAACGCAAATGGAAGTGGATGTTTTTCCTGATCTGACCGCCCCTACAGTGGTGGTGTTGACCGAAGCACATGGTATGGCTACTGAGGAAGTGGAACGCCTGGTCACTTTCCCCATTGAAACAGCAGTAAATGGTGCAACCAACGTACGCAGGGTTCGTTCGTCATCGGCAACGGGAATTTCCATTGTTTGGGTCGATTTTGAATGGAACACCGACATTTTTAAAGCGCGGCAAATCGTTAGCGAAAAACTGGCAACTGTGGCTGAACGTCTTCCGCAAAATGCCGGAAATCCGACACTTGCCCCGCAATCATCTATTATTGGTGAAATACTAACGATTACAGTTTCGTCAGATTCAATTTCACCGATGGATTTGAGAACCATTGCAGACTGGCAAATCCGTAACCGGCTGCTTTCAATTGGAGGGGTTTCGCAGGTGATTGTAATTGGAGGGCGAGTATAAACAATACATTGTAGAGGCCGACCCTGAAAAAATGGATTATTATGATGTAAGTTTCTCCGAACTTTTCAATGCTTGTGATAACCTGAATCAAAATGCTACAGGAAGTTTTCTGAACGATTTTGGAAATGAATATGTCATTCGGGGTGTTATCCGCACCAATAATTTGTCGGATATTGGAAATTCAGTCATAAAGACGGTAAAAGGGCAACCTGTTTCAGTTAACGACGTGGCGAATGTAAAAATTGGTGCGGCACCTAAAATTGGTGCAGGTTACCTAAACAGTCAGCCCGCAATTGTAATGAATGTATTAAAACAACCCAATACCAACACATTGGTTTTGACTGAAAAGCTGGATAAAGCCATTGCCGGATTGAAAGAAACATTGCCTGCACATATTAAAATTCGTACTGATGTTTTCCGGCAGTCTGATTTTATTGAGCGTGCAGTAGATAATGTTACAAGAGCACTTTTTGAAGGTGGTTTGTTTGTTGTAATTATCTTGTTTTTGTTCCTCTTAAATATACGAACAACAGTGATTTCGTTAATTGCAATTCCGCTTTCGCTGTTGGTTTCTGTGATTACACTAAAAGGACTGGGACTAACCATCAATACCATGTCATTAGGAGGGATGGCCATCGCCATTGGCTCACTGGTCGACGATGCCATTATTGATGTGGACAATGTATTGAAAAGGCTCAAGGAAAATGCCCGATTGCCGAAAGATAAACAGGAGGTAAAACTGAAAGTAATTTTCAATGCTTCCAAAGAAATCAGGGCATCCATTTTAAATGCAACACTTATTATCATCGTTGCTTTTATTCCTCTGTTTTTCCTGTCAGGTATGGAGGGAAGGATGTTGAAACCACTGGGCATATCCTTTATTGTATCGCTGTTTGCTTCGCTGGTGGTGGCGATAACCCTCACTCCAGTTCTCTGTAGTTACCTGCTTACCGGCGAAAAGCAACTTTCACGGCATGAAACGGGCAGTCGCTGGGTACGCTGGCTTAACAACAAATACGGAAAGGCGTTGGAGCGTTCCCTGAATATTAAGAAGTCGTTGATAGCTGCGGCAGGAGTGTTGTTTATTGCATCCATGTTCGTTTTATTCAATTTAGGCCGGAGTTTCCTGCCCGAGTTCAACGAAGGGATGCTGACATTGAGTACCGTTAGTTTACCGGGAATTTCGCTGGAAGAAAGCAATAAAATGAACCAGATGCTTGAAAAGGAAATGCTCGAAATGGACGAAATCAATACCATTGTAAGGCGCACCGGGCGTGCCGAACTGGATGAACATGCTCAGGGTGTTTTTTCTTCGGAAGTGGATATTCCATTTACTTTAAATGGCCGTTCAAAAGCTGATTTTCTTGAAGAATTAAGAAACCGGCTGGCAACCATAAGGGGGATTAATATCACCGTTGGGCAGCCGCTGTCACACCGAATTGATCACATGCTTTCGGGAACCCGGGCGAATATTGCCATCAAAGTCTTCGGAACTGATTTGCAAAAGATGTTCTCGCTGGGTAACCAGATTAAATCGAATATTTCCGGTATCGATGGATTGGTTGATGTTAATGTGGAACAGCAGGTTGAAATTCCTCAGTTACAGATAAAGCCGAAGCGTGAAATGCTGAAACAATATGGTATTCCTGTAAATGAATTTGCTGAATTTATTGATGTGGCTTTTGCAGGGGAGAAGGTTTCGGAAGTGTACGAGGGGAATATGAGTTTTGATTTAATGTTGCGGTACAACGACCGCTACCGCGAATCGGTGGATGCCGTAAAAAACACGTTAATTGATACACACAACGGCGGAAAGTCGCTTTGAAAGAAGTGGCTGACATTGTATCTGCTTCCGGTCCAAATACAATCAGCAGGGAAAATGTGCAGCGCAAAGTGGTGGTTTCGGCCAACGTGGCGGGGCGCGATTTGCGCAGTGTGGTTACCGATGTGCAAAGCAACATTGCCCAAAATATCGACCTGCCTGAAAATTACTATATTGAATATGGCGGACAGTTTGAAAGCGAGGAAAAGGCGTCAGGATTGCTTTTTTATACTTCACTACTGGCCATATTTGTTATCTTCCTTCTGTTATATATGGAGTTTCGCAATATAACTGTTTCCGCAGTTGTTCTGCTCAACCTGCCTTTGGCGTTAATTGGCGGGGTTGTCAGTATCTGGGCAACATCCGGCATGTTGAGTATTCCGGCTATCATCGGGTTTATTACCTTGTTTGGGATTGCCACGCGGAACGGTATTTTACTGGTTTCCCGTTATCAGGCCTTGCAGGAAGAAGGAGAGCCGTTGCACAAAGCGATAATTCATGGTTCACTCGACAGGTTAAATCCCATTTTGATGACAGCTCTTACGGCAGCCCTGGCACTTATTCCACTGGCTTTTGCCGGCGATAAGCCCGGTAATGAAATTCAAAGCCCAATGGCGGTTGTAATTTTGGGTGGACTGTTTAGTTCAACTCTGCTGAATATATTTATTGTACCCGCTGTGTATTCTCTCATAAAAAGAAAGGAGTTTATTAAATGAAGAAATTAATCTATATCATGCTGTTTTTGTCTGCACCGTTTTTCGGTTTTGGCCAAATTCTTGACAGCTTGTTGCACAAAGCGGAGCAAAATAATCCCCGGTTAATAGCTTTGCAAAAATGGCTGGAGGCAGAGGAAACCAGAGCCCGAACAGGTATTTACCCCGACAATCCTGAAGTAAGTTACAAATATCTTTTTGGCAATGAAGAAGCTATTGGCAACCAGCAGGAATTTGAAGTAATGCAGTCATTCAAACTACCTGGTTATTATTCTTCAAAATCAGAGTTGCAGCAGTTGCAGTTTGAGCAAAAAAAGGTATCGGTACAAAAAGAAAGGTTGGCAATACTTCATGAAGTGCGCACAGTTTATTTTAACCTCGCGTGGCTGACCAAAAAAGCGGAACTGCTTGAAACAAGAAAAAACGAATCCGAAAAACTGGTGAAACTAATAAAACAGGGATTTGAAAGCGGGGAAATTTCAAAACCTGTTTATGATAAAGCCAGGCTTTACAACATCAATGTGCAGGCTGAGTGGCAAAAAATGGTTTCGGATATTCAAATTCAAAAGGAGCAATTAAAACAAATGAGTGGTGACATGTCGGTTGATAATCTGGCATTGGATTATCCGTTAAATTGGAGATTGCTTTCTCTCGATTCGCTACTGTCCAGCCTGCCTGGTCAAAATCCTGATTTGATTATAGCCCGGTTGGGAACCGATGAATATAAAACGCAGGTGAAACACGAAAAAATGAATCAACTGCCTTCGTTTGAAGCCGGTTACCATGGGGAAAAAATTTTCAACCAAAGCTTGCGGGGACTACATGCGGGAATTGAAATTCCGCTGTGGAAAGATAAAAACCGGGTAAAAATGGCAAAAATTCAATCGGAATGGTCGCAGGCAAAACTCACGCAGAAAGAAAGTGAACTGCGGACGGAAGTCATTTCAAAATACAACGAAATACAAAACCTGCGGAATACCTATCTTACAGATGAAGGCTATTGCCGACGACGAGCAATTATCAGAAAGTAGTCTGCAACTATTACAATCTGGGCAGATTTCATTTCCTGAATACCTGGTCGAAGTTCAGTTTATATGGGATGCTAAAAGTGCTTACCTGGAAACAGAAAAGAACTACTTCATTGCATTATCCAGACTGAAACAACTATTCTTATAGAAATTAAGACTAAAGGTGGATTGCCGGAGTTCATATCCATCTTTGGTTTTTTTTTTGGTAATAAAATCAAGGATTTATTCATGTATGGAAATCCAAACGGATTCGGGTTACATGTTTCTGATTAAATGGGCTAAACATTTTAATGCGAAAAGATTGTTTTGCCGAAGAATCCTGAATGTGCTGAACCATCATCTTACTGCATGGCAATTCATTTCTTTATGTATACCAAAATTTGAGCTTCATTGCCTAATCTTGCAGGTGCAGCAACAAATAACTGATTGAGTTCAGGTACAAAAAGAGCCGTCCGTGCGCCGGATTGGGTTTCAATTTTGGATACGGTTTCATAGGTGTCGGAGTCAATTTGCCTGATGACATCAACGTAACCACCTCCGCAGGAAACATACAACAATTTCGAGTTTTGGTCATAAAAGACATCGTCTGTATCTCCATCGATACCAATCGACATAACTTTTTTCCCGGTATTAATATCAATTACAAGTAATTCCGAAGGATGACGGCAACCAATAAACAAACGGCGGTGCACCGTATCCAATGCCATCGGAAAGTTCGATTTGGCTTCTTCAACTTTCCATTCAGATTCACAACCTTTTCCGGTTTAAATCAATCACATCAACAAGACGTGCTCCGGGAATATTGACAAAAATTTTTTTCGTATTTTGATCTAATTGAAATGATTCAGGATGTCCGGGCAAATTTACATCTCCCAGTTTTTTAAAAGTCCGCGCATCAACGATTGCAATACTTCCGCTGCCATAACCGACATAGACTTTTTTTGATAAAGCATCATAACGGACATTATCAGCATCGCCGTTTAATTTCAAGGAATTTATTTCTTTAAAGGTTTTTGCACTAAACACATTGCACATGCCATTTTCTCCGTTGGCCACAAAAATTACATCGTTTTCCGGTAAATATTGTATTCCCTGTGGTTCGCCCAGATTTCTTATTGTATGAGCCACCTTTCGGGCTTTTAAATCGATAATTTCCACGGTGTTGTTACCTAAAGCAGCAATGTACAGAAACTGCCCGTTACCATTATATGCAAGATGGTCAATTCTTCCGCTCACGTTGGGCAGAGGAATCGTAGCTACAAGTTTAAGCTGTGTATCTGCTTTAGCATTGTTCTGTTGATTCGATCCACCGGAACATTGTATAAAGAACAAGTTGAAAAACAACCACAAAGTGAAACTAAATTTTACCATACATCCGTCATTTCTTTGAATTTGTTTTATCAATTGCTGCTTTTATCCCTTTCGCAAGTTTAACCGGGTCGTCAACTGCCCAGAAATGCATCATAAATAACCTGGGATTCTCGTAAAGCATGTGGTTGTGCAAAGCCGTCACACTTATTCCATTGGAGGTTAGTGCCTTTACAACTTGATTTACCTCGTCAGCTAATAAAACAAAATCGCCGGTGATTCCTGCCTTACTGCCTTCCATCTGAAAGTTTATTGCCGTGCCAACCCCTATGAATGGTGCCAAAGCCATGCCATTTTCGGTTATATTTTCCGCCCTTGGAAATCCGAAATGAATGATATTCCCATTTTGTTTGCCGGATTTGCCGAGCACAGCTTCCACCTTTGACCAATCGGGTTTTATTCCCTGTGTTTCCGCCGGAGTTAATGTGAGAGGAGTTCCGGTAACGGCAAGGACTGATTTAATTGCCCCGGCAAGTTTAACTGCATCGCCTTTCCCCGCGAAATGTATATATTTTACATTTGGTGTTTCGCCTACCAGGTGATTATGTACAGCCGTTACTTCCAGATTTTCCGATACTATCTTAGAGATAACCGGAGCAACTTCTTCATCCAACAGTACGAGGTCTCCCATCATCATTGAATTTTCGCCTGCTTTAAGGAAACCAACCCATGTTGTTAGCGCGAAGCCGGGTGCAACAGAAAAATCGCCAACTCTGATTTTTAAATCACTACGTGGAAAGGTAATTTTAAATACTCCATCCTGTACAGCTCCCTTTTTACCAAACACGCTTTCTACTTCAGACCAATTACTTTCCTGAGCAATGCATAATGACAAGTTTAATATCACTAAAATAAAGGAAATGACTGTTTTCATATTTTACCGTTTGAGTGTTGTCCATGAAAATAATCACATTATAAAATTTCATAAATAACTATTTACCAGTATATTTAACAAATTCTATGATTGTTTGTTGACCTTTGATAGAAAAACCAGCAGCTTATTATTTTTGCTATTTTTTGGAAGTCAATAAAAGGATGAACATACCTGAATTACATCTCGGACACACAAGGAACAACGATAATGAAGGGATAATTGTGAAGAATACTATTTATATACTTAAAGTAAATTTTTTCCTTGAAAAGCCTTTCGTCAATTAATATAAAATTCAGACAATGACGGAACATACACATCATAAGGGTAAACATGAACATACGCATGGTTCGGTTGATCCATCAATAGTCACAACAAAAAAAGGATTGTGGGCCGTAAAATGGTCATTTATCGGTCTGATGATAACGTTTGTAATCCAGGTTGTTATAGTTATCATTTCGGAGAGCGTGGCTTTACTGGCTGATACCATTCATAATCTGGGCGATGCCATTACGGCCATCCCTTTGGGGATCGCATTTTTGTTTACCATGAAAAAACCTTCCGGAAAATTTACTTATGGTTATGGACGAGTGGAAGATTTGGCAGGAGTAATTGTTGTTCTTTTAATTCTGTTTAGCGCGATAGTAGCCGGGTATGAAGCCATTGAGAGAATAATTCACCCTCTGGAAATTCATCATCTTTGGGCTGTGGTTTTTGCATCAATTATCGGCTTTATTGGCAACGAAGCGGTTGCTGTTTTTCGAATCAGAGTTGGGAAGGAAATTGGAAGTGCTGCGCTGGTTGCCGATGGTTATCACGCAAGAATCGATGGCTTTACCAGTTTGGCTGTTCTTTTCGGGGCAATAGGGGTGATGCTCGGTTTTCCTCTTGCTGACCCGATTATTGGTCTTTTAATTACCCTAACCATTTTAAAAATTGTCTGGGATTCGGTTAAAACCGTATTTACCCGCTTGCTCGATGGCGTAGAACCTGAACACTTGCACGAAATCGAACACGCAATTACTCATGTTAAGGGCATAATTGAAGTACGGAACGTTAAAGCCCGGTGGTCAGGTCATCAGTTACATACTGAAATCTTTATCACAATCCGTGCAGGACTAAGTGTCAGTGAAGCACATCAAATCATCGAAAATATTGAGCACGAGGTTAAGCGTCATGTAAAATATGTCTCAGGTGTTATCGTTGATATTGAACCGGACAGCTGATATGTAAATTTAAAAAAGTCCTCAAAAAACAGCCGCAAATCCAACGTCACAATGATTACTATATCCATAAATAAGGAGTTTTTTAAATGAAAATGTATTCATTAAATTTATAATTTTAGCCTTTTCAGAGTAACTAAACCAATGAAGCATATAACCGCATTTTATCTCTGTCTGATAATTATTTTTAATACAGCTATTGCACAGGATTCAAGTATTGTTGCCACCCGCATCTATCAATCGCCGGTTTTCGATGGTAATTTGAACGATGAAGCATGGAAACTCGCCATCTCTTTTTCCGAATTAAAAATGATTGAACCGTATCCGGGAAACGAACCTACTGAAAAAACAGAAATCAGGGTAATTTACGACAACAACTATTTATATTTGGGTATCACCTGTTTTGATGATGAACCGGATAAAATTGCTTCCAACACCATGGAGCACGACCAGGGCGAGGAACGAAACGATGATAAAATCAGCATTTTACTCGACCCGTTTCAGGATAAAAGAAGCGCTTACATTTTTATTGTAAATCCACGGGGAGCCCGCAGTGAAGGTTTTGCAAGCGGCGAACATTATTCACTAGGCTGGGATGGAATCTGGGATGCCAAAAGTAAAATCAACAGCGAGGGATGGACCACCGAAATCAAGATTCCCTTTAAAACCATTAGTTTTAATAAAGATCTGAATGCCTGGGGTTTAAATGTGGAACGTTACATAGCCCGTAAACAGGAGGTCATCCGTTATTCAGGAATCAGCCTGAACAGTTTTTTCTCCAATCCGGTGGAAGCAGGTTTGCTAAACGGTATCGATAGTGTTAAGCAAGGATTGGGACTAACGTTTCGTCCTTATGGAATTACCGGATTTGACAAAGATTTGACAAGCGGTGAACCGGCGGACAAGGTTCTCGACGGCGGATTCGATATTTATAAAAACATTACGCCTAATTTAGTTGCAGCAGTTACTTATAACACCGATTTTGCAGAAACCGAAGTGGATGAGCGAAAACTTAATTTGACTCGGTTCCCATTGTTCTTCCCCGAGAAGCGGACATTTTTTCTCGAAGGGTCGGATATTTTTGATTTTGGGGCTGGGGCCACCGGGTCGTTTTACCCGTTTTTTAGCCGCAGGATAGGTCTGTATAACGGTTCACCAGTACCGATTGTGTTTGGTTCAAAACTGTACGGTAAAATCAGAAATACAAACATGGCTTTGCTTGATGTACAGACCAGAGCCACCAATAACCTTACAACTCAGAATATGTTTGCAGGGAGAATCTCGCAAAATATTCTGAAGGAATCAAAAGTGGGAATTATCGGAACTTATGGCGAACCTACCGGGGCAAAGAATGCCCTGTTGGGAGTAGATTTTGAATACAAAACTTCCCGGTTTATTGGAACTGATAATTTTATAGTTAGCCTTTGGGGAATTCAAAACTGGAATGACAAAAAATCAGGGAATAAAAATGCTGCAGGCTTAAAAATTGATTACCCGAACGACCTTTGGGATATTGCAATTAGCTATATTTTTATGGGTGATTCTATAAACCCGGGTTTGGGTTTTATGCCCAGAAGTTCTTATCACTACTTATATAACGGGTTCAGTTACATGCCCCGGCTGGAAAAAGGATGGATTGGCGACCTGATACGTCAATGGTTTTTCGAATTTCGGGTAACCAATTACTGGAAACTGGATGGAAACCTTGAAAGCCGTTCCATTTTTACTGCTCCGGTAAATTTTAGAACGGAAAGCGGTGAGCACATTGAGTTTAACGTAATTCCAAACAGGGAAGTACTGCCAATGGATTTTGAGGTATCGGAAGGGATTATTATACCAAAAGGTGATTACCGCTTTCTGAATTATCGGGCTGAAGTCAATACTGCTTCTTACCGGAAAGTTCAATTTGATGTCAGTTACCGCTTTGGAGAATTTTACAGCGGGCACTATAACGACCTGGAAACGGCGTTAGCTTTAAAATTTAACGGATACGTTAATTTGAAGATCGGAGGAAATTTTGTAAATGGAAAACTTCCACAGGGTGATTTTTCAGAAGCGATTTATTCAACACGACTTCAACTTTACCTCACACCGGATTTTGGTATTAGCAATTACGTCCAGTATGATGATGTAAGCAACATGATGGGCTACAATGGGCGTTTATTCTGGCAGGTTCGACCAGGAAACATTATCTACCTGGTTTACAATACCAATATGGAAAGACGTTGGACACCAAATCCCCGGTTTTACAAAACCGAAGATCAACTCAGGTTTAAAGTGCAGCTAAGTATCAGAATTTAAACATTTTCTTTTCTTTAAATCGACCCTTTTTCGAGATTATTTTTGTCAATAAGGGCGTTTATATATTTTGCAGGCATTGCAGGGCATTTATCGTTTTTAAATACCTGACAAACAGAAATTTAATTTAGAGGTTAACAAATTTCGCAATTGATTGTCTGGTTGTTAAAATTACAAGTACCATTCTTTTGCATCATGACCATGAGCATTCAGACCATAACATCAGGGCTGCGTTTCTTCACGTGATAGCTGATGCTTTAGCAGGTGTTTTTGCGATTCTGAGTCTGACAGCTGCCATGAAATGGAACATTCCGTTTATTGATACTATTGCTGCCCTAATTAGCTCTTTTGTGACAATAAAGTGATTAATAGGTTTGTTAATTCTACTTTGACAGATTAAATGAGAAAGCGATTTTTCTGATTTTTTACCCCAGCAACAAGGGGAGAAATCAGAAAAATCCCCGCCTGCAGTCGGGCAGGTATGTGGTTCCCCTTGGGGTTTAGGGTAAAATGAATGGATTTTTCGATTTTGGATAAATGTGTCAAAGTAGAATTAAAGAATTCAGGAAAAGCATTATTAGATATTAGATAATGGTATGATAATAATTATGCCAATTGGATACCTACGAAGAATAAATTTAAATAAAAACAGGAGTATGAAGACAAATCATACCCCTGAGCAGACAAGTGATCCCAGTCGGAAAAATATCGAACTTTTTAGTTGAAGATTTTGATGCTGTATTGGCGTTTATAAATGCAGAAACACAGAAGAAAATAATAAAATTATAACAGTTAAGATTTAATTAAAATAGAGAAGGATAATACTCTTTTCAAAGTTAAATATTTTGCTGTTTGTATTTCGCGGATCGCGAATCGTACATTAAACATTCAAAGGAAGTAATTGCCACTAAGTCTGGTTTATCAAAAAGAGAACCTGATTTAATGTCTGCTGCTTTTGAGCATCAATAAACAGGTTATTGTGGAATACTTTTCTGTATCATTTTCTTTCCTGGTGTTGGCTATCAGTCCATGAATACCTATCGCAGAATTACCGGCTGCATACTTAAAATGAAGAAGAAGTTTCGAGCCCTACAATACTGTTGATTGGCGGAATAATTAAACTTAGCTTCAATTCAACTGTTTTAGTTTCACTATGACAAAAGATAATTTCCACGTAAAAAAGACAATTGAAATCCAGGGAACGAAGTATTCTTACTTCAGTCTTTCTGAACTGCATAAGCAAGGTTATGCCATTGATAAGTTACCCTTTTCCATCCGGATTTTATTGGAAAATGCTCTGCGCAATTTTGATGATTTTGCGATCACACGGGCACATATTGAAACCCTTTTGAATTGGTCGCCAAAAGGCTCAGACCAGGATATTCCGTTTAAGCCCGCACGGGTCTTGATGCAGGATTTTACCGGTGTTCCGGCTGTGGTGGACATTGCCTCCATTCGTGCTGAAGTAGCCCGTAAAAAGAAAAATCCCAATAGCATCAATCCACTCGTTCCGGTTGACCTGGTGATCGACCACTCGGTGCAAGTTGATTATTTCGGGGCCAACTATGCATACATGCGCAATGTAGAAGAAGAATACAAACGCAATACGGAACGATACCAGTTTTTAAAATGGGCGCAAAATTCGTTCGACAATTTCAGCGTCGTTCCACCGGGCATGGGCATTTGTCACCAGGTCAACCTGGAATACCTGTCGAAAGGCGTGATCGCCCGGGACGGGGAGTTGTTTCCCGACACCCTGGTTGGAACCGACAGCCATACCCCGATGGTCAACGGAATTGGCGTGGTGGCCTGGGGTGTAGGTGGTATTGAGGCTGAAGCGGCCATTCTTGGGCAACCGATCTATTTCATTATGCCCGAAGTGATCGGCTTAAAACTGACTGGCAAACTTCCGGTGGGTTCCACGGCCACCGACCTGGTGCTGACGATTGCCGAACTGCTCCGCAAGCACGGCGTTGTTGGGAAATTTGTAGAAGTTTTTGGCCCCGGACTGAACCACCTTTCCGTACCCGACCGGGCAACCATTGGCAACATGTCGCCGGAATTTGGCTGCACCATCACCTATTTTCCCATCGATGACAAAACGCTGGAATACATGCGGGCCAGCAACCGCAGCGAAGAACAGGTAGAACTGGTGGAGACCTATTGTAAAACCAACCTGCTCTGGCGCGAAGATGAAGATAAAATCAGCTACTCTGCCGTATTGGAGCTTGAACTTTCCACCGTGGAACCGACGATTGCCGGGCCCAAACGCCCGCAGGATAAGATTCTTCTTAAAAATGTAAAAGAAAAATTCATCGACTTGTTGTCCACTTCTTTCGACAGGGAATATGTGGAACAACAAGATCGTGAAACACAGAAAAACCTTACCCGGTGGAATGCAGAAGGCGGAGATCAGCCTTTGGATAAAATTGATGATAAAAAAAGCGATGCAGAAATAGAAGTTCAGGAAAAGGGCGGCTTGAAAACCGTTTGGATTCATCAGGGCGAAGAAAAATTTATGCTGTCTGATGGCGCGGTAGTCATTGCGGCCATCACCTCCTGCACCAACACGTCCAACCCATTTGTGATGGTGGGGGCCGGTTTGGTTGCGCGCAAAGCCTGTGAACGAGGGCTGGATGTGAAACCCTGGGTGAAAACATCCTTGGCGCCGGGTTCCAAAGTAGTGACCGATTACCTGGAAAAGGCCGACTTGATGAAAGATCTGGAAGCCCTGAGATTTCACCTCGTGGGTTATGGCTGTACTTCATGCATCGGCAATTCCGGGCCATTACCCAAAAAGATCGCCCAGGCAGTGGATGAACACAAATTGGTGGTCACCTCCGTTCTGTCCGGCAACCGGAACTTCGAAGCCCGCATTCATCCGCAGGTAAAGATGAACTTCCTGATGTCACCCATGCTTGTGGTTGCCTATGCACTTGCCGGGCGTGTGGACATTGATTTGATTAACGAACCCATCAGTTATGATTCCAACCGGGAGCCTGTTTTCCTGAAAGATATCTGGCCAACAGATGATGAAATCAATGCGATCCTGAGCCAGGTGCTTTCCCCCGGCGACTTTTCAAAAAATTACGGCGAAATCTTTGAAGGCAACGAACTCTGGCGAAACATGGAAGTTCCGAACGGGCAACTGTATGAATGGAACAAAGATTCGACTTACATCAGGGAAATTCCGATTTTCCGCGACATTTCAGAGCAGCCCGAAGCGCTTGCAGATATACAGGGCGCACGTGTCCTTTTGGTATTGGGCGATGGCGTGACCACCGACCACATTTCACCTGCCGGCGCTTTTAGCGAAAATTCAGCCTCAGGCAGGTACCTGCTGGAGAAAGGAGTGAAAAAAGAAAATTTCAACTCCTACGGCTCGCGCAGGGGAAATGATGAAGTGATGGTACGTGGCACTTTTGCCAACGTTCGGATCAGAAATAGGCTGGCCGAAAAAGAAGGAGGATTTACCCGATACCTGCCCACCGGCGAGGAGATGACTGTTTTTGATGCCGCTGAAAAATACCAAAAGGACCAGACTCCTTTGCTGGTTTTGGCCGGTAAAGAATACGGCAGTGGTTCATCCCGCGACTGGGCAGCCAAGGGCACCTTTTTATTGGGTGTAAAAGCTGTATTGGCTGAAAGTTATGAACGGATTCACCGCAGTAACTTAGTGGGAATGGGCGTGTTGCCTTTGCAATACAAAAAGGGCGAAACGGCTGAGTCATTAGGCCTTTCGGGTAAGGAAACCTATACCGTCACGGGCGTTGCAGAAAACATAGAACCCCTTAAAGAACTTCGGATTTCGGCTAAAAACGATCAAGATAAAGTAATAGAGTTTAATGCGATTGCCCGACTTGATTCTCAAATAGAAATTGAATATTACCGCAACAGGGGAATACTGCAGTACGTGCTAAGACAATTTTTATCCGATAGATGAGATGGAAAAATAAGAATATAAAAATTCCGGATAATGAAAGCACGATTAAACTATGCAGAGGTAGCTCCTGAAGTGTTAAAAGCTATACGGGATGAAGGAATTTAAAATCAAACGAATTTACGATGAGGCATCCGACGATGATGGTTACCGGGTTCTGGTGGATAGGCTCTGGCCCCGCGGGATTTCTAAAAAAACGGCAAAGCTCGATGAGTGGAGCAAAGAAATCGGCCCTTCTCCTGAACTAAGAAAATGGTTTAATCACCAGGAAACACGTTTTGATGAATTCGCCCGGCTGTATCGCAAGGAGCTGAAAGGAAAAGAAGACATATTGAATGACTTGAGGCAACGCGCAAAAAATGATCCAGTTAGTTTATTATATGCGGCAAAAAATACGGAAATAAACCATGCCGTTGTGCTAAAAGATGTGCTGTTGAAAGGTTGACGAGCGTTGATTCCCACGAATAGTGGCAAGTAAATGTCTTAACGTTCTTCTCCTGCGGTCATCCGGTTCTCTTTAACTGCGGTCTAATTTGCAGACATTTCCCAAAAAAATAGAATGATTTTCTACGACTTCAAAAATTTTATCCCATTCCAATTCATTTTAAAGGTCATTTAATCCGGTTTCGGAAAGGTATTTTCTGATTTTATTGTAATATTCGATTTCTTTTTGTTGTTTGATAAGTTGCCGGAATACGCAAATAAACAGTTTCTCTTCAAGTTCGGGAGAAATGCATTGCTGCAGGAATCCTGCCCCGAAATGCTTGTTGGCGGAAACCAACTCGCGGGCTGTTTCAAGGAAAGTCCCTTTATTTGTTTCAACATAATATGCTAACAAATAGACCGAAGCTTGTATGAAAAATTCAGACGGAAATATGAACGGACAAAAAAAGGGATTCTATCAAAATTGATAAAATCCCCGCCTGGGTGAACCTGGAGGGACTCGAACCCCCAACCTTCTGGTCCGTAGCCAGATGCTCTATCCATTAAGCTACAGGTCCATTTCAACATTTCACGGAACTTCTTGCAGTTCCGGCTTCTTACAATCGCTTTTCGCGTTTTTTAAGCGGTGCAAATATAATACTTTTTGGCAAAAACCTTACAAATTCTGAAACTTTAAAGGTACTTTTCCATTTCAACTGCCTGGGTTATCGCTGCCATTTTATTAAATGCTGTTGCCAACTTTAATTTTTATTCTTAAACAGTTAATTCAGAACATTTTTAATTCCTGCTTGTATTAGTTTGAAATGAAAGTTTATGGAAAAAGATTTGTTTTGGTACAACAATGCCGTCGTTTATGCAATTGACATTGGCGTATTTATGGATGGCAACGGAGATGGAATTGGAGATTTCCAGGGAGCAACATCAAAACTGGATTACCTCCACGATCTCGGTATTAATTGTATTTGGCTCTTGCCGTTTTTTGAATCTTCAGAGAAGGATAATGGGTATGACGTAGAAGATTATTACAGCATTAACAATACATTTGGCAATTTTGACGATTTCATAAAATTCAAAACTGAGGCTGAAAAACGGGATATGAGAATAATTATGGATTTGGTAGTACACCATACTTCCGATAACCATCCGTGGTTTAAGCTGGCCAGCCACAATAAAAGTTCAAAGTATTACAATTACTATATCTGGAACACAAATCCGCCTGCAGTTCCCGAAGAAAATATTTTTCAAGGCAAAACCTGGAAATACAATTCGTTAAACGATGAATATTATTACCATAAATTTTATGATTTTGAACCGGATTTAAATATTAAAAACCCTGATGTTCGAAAGGAAATAAAGGAAATTATCCGTTATTGGCTTGATTTTGGTGTTGCCGGTTTCCGGTTGGATGCTGCCACCCATTTGTTCAAACCTTTTGAAAACGAAAGTGATGAATCGCCGGAAAAAGTTATGGAAGATTTTTATAAATTCATTACCTCCCGTAAAAAAGATGCTTTTTTTCTTGCCGAGTCTGATGTTGAGCCCGCTGAAATAAAAAAATACATTGGCGATGGAAACAGAATGAGTTTGCTGTACAATTTTCTGTTGAACAACAACCTGTACCTTGCCCTGGCACGGGGAAACGCGCAGCCGGTTATCGACCGCTTAAAGTCGTTGCCTAATCTGCCGCTGAACGTTCACTGGGCCAATTTTATCAGGAACCTCGATGAGTTGGATTTGGAACGACTTGAAAAAAATGAACGCGAAGAAGTTTTTCAGGCATTCGCTCCCAACCAGACCATGCAGGTTTACGGCCGTGGTATACGGCGCCGGTTTGCTCCCATGGTCGATGGCAATATCAGCCGTATTAAAATGGTATACAACCTGATGTTCGCTCTTCCCGGTATCCCTGTTATTGTTTACGGAGATGAAATTGGAATGGGCGACAATTTGGTGTACCCGGGGAGAACTGCTGTGCGGACGCCTATGCAATGGAATTCTTCGTTAAACGGAGGTTTTTCAAAAGTACCTACCGACCAAATAGAAGTTAAACCAGTAAGTGAAGGTCCGTTTAGCTATCATTTTGTAAACGTCGAAGACGAAGAAAAAAATCCGGAATCTCTCCTCAGCGAAATAAAGAAGTTCATTCATGTTCGAAAAGATTTGTCCAAAATTTATGTTGAAGATTTTAAAATACTGGACATAAAAGAAAAGGAAGTTATCGCTTTCAGCTATTCTGATGAACTGCTTATTTTTATCAATTTCTCGAACAAGCCTTTTTCGCTTAAAACTCCTTTCGATTTCTCCAATTTTTCTGTTTTACTTGAAGATAGTTCATACGGCCTTAAAAATGAAGACAATACGTTAGACCTAAAAGCATTTGGCTACAGATGGTTTAAAAAAGATTAATGTTTTATGAGCGAAAAAAATAACCTCCAATGGTGGCAAAAGGAAATTATTTATCAGGTATATCCCCGTTCTTTTATGGATGCAAACGATGATGGCATTGGCGATATCCAGGGTATCATCAGCAAACTTGATTATCTCGAATGGCTTGGAATAAAAGCTGTTTGGATTTCGCCAATTTACCCGTCTCCAATGGCAGATTTTGGCTACGATATTTCCGATTATATCAGTATCGATCCAATTTTCGGGACAATGGAAGATTTCAACCGCCTGAGGGATGCAGCACATGCCAAAAACATGAAAATCATCATGGACCTGGTACCCAATCATACTTCGGAGGAACACGAGTGGTTTAAAGAGTCGAGGTCATCGCTAAACAATCCAAAAAGGGACTGGTACATTTGGAAAGAACCCGGGAAAGACGGCAGTCCGCCAAACAACTGGATCAGCGAATTTGGCGGAAGTGCCTGGCAGTTTGATGAGCCGACCGGGCAATACTATTACCACAGTTTTTTAAAAGAACAACCCGATTTGAACTGGCACAATCCGCAGGTAAAAGAAGCAATCTGGGAAACCATGCGTTTTTGGCTGCAAAAAGGTGTCGACGGATTTCGCGTTGATGTGCTCTGGTACCTCATAAAAGACAACCTTTTCCGGAATAATCCGCCGAATCCCGACTGGCATGAAGGTATGCCGGAACACGATAAATTAATACCTGCTTTTTCCAACGATCAACCCGATGTTCATAAGGTTGTGGCTGAAATGAGAAAAGTAGTTGATGAATTTCCCGATCGCCTGCTCATTGGTGAAATATACCTGCCGATTCCCAGGCTGGTCAATTATTACGGAAAAGGTGAAAAAAAGGGTGTTCATTTACCTTTTAATTTTCATCTTGTTTCCACCGATTGGAAGGCTCCTGATATTTACAACCTGATATCAGGTTACGAAGGTGCAATTGCTGATAAAGGCTGGCCCAACTGGGTGCTGGGAAACCACGATAAATCACGGATTAAAGCCAGGATTGGGGAAAACCAGGTCTGGAATGCAGCTATGCTTTTACTTACGCTAAGAGGCACACCAACCATGTATTACGGCGATGAAATCGGCATGTCTGATGCAGAAATTCCTGAAGACCAAATTCATGACCCGAGGGAACTTATTGAGCCGGGAATTGGCGTTGGACGCGATCCGCAACGTACTCCCATGCAATGGTCGGCCGATAAATCAGGTGGTTTTTCGAAGTACACTCCCTGGCTGCCCGTTGGGAAGGATATAGCAAAGATTAACGTGGAAAATGAAAAAAGGGACCCCAATTCGTTGCTTTCGTTTTACAGGAAGCTGATTAATTTACGGCAAAAAGAACCGGCCCTTTTTATGGGTACTTATTTTCCGGCAGGCATAAAGGACCAGCTTTTTTGTTATACCCGAAAGCACGGAAATACCGAATTCCTTATTTGTTTAAACCTGGGAAATCGGGAAATTTCTTTTTCAACTGAATTCAACTGGAGCGGTAAAGTGGAAATTGCAAAAAACAGCCATCCCGAAGGCAGTACGTTGCAAGGTGAAATTCAGTTGTCACCAAACGGGTGCATGTTAATCCGGCTGAACGGGACGGTGCATTAAACCGGATTTGATTTACTCAACGATATTTATCCATTTTATCTCCAATGGTAACATCGTTGTTGAAATCGACCTGTATTTTCAGGTTAGTCAGCATTTTCTCGGTTCCGGCTTTCCGGCAGGCGGTATGAATTTTTTCCAGCAAACCGGTCAATTCATCGTAGTCGCATTCAACAACCGTTTCAAACGGGCACACCTGATAATTTAATCCTGACTCCTGAATGGCTTTTATGGCTTCGTCAACCAGCGAGTATTTCACTTTTCCTTCCGCTTCCGGCAAAACCTGAATGGCCACGTTAATTTTATGCTTCTTCCAAACCTTCATTTCCTGGATCGTTATTTTGGTTCAACAATTGAATAATTTCGCCGCGCGACAAATCTTTTACATTGGTAACAATCATGTCGTCCTGCAAAAAGTTGCCGTATTGATTGCATTCATCGATTACATTTCTGAAAATAGTTTTTAAATCGGCTTTTAAAGGTAAAAGCACCAGCGCAGTTGAAAATCCTTCAAAAAAACTCATGACTTCAAACTCGCCCTCTTCGTCTTTAAGCGAAAAAATCAGTTCGTCTTTTACCAGTTTTTGCTGTGTTTTATTCAGCAGGGATTCCCTTTTGTTATTGATGTAAACCACACAATACCGAAGTTTTTGTCCTTTCCCCCCCAAACCGGTAGAAATAAAAACCTGCTGTTCATCGAGCAACGAGCTTCGCATCAGCATTTTACTTTCCTGCAACGCAAGCACTGCCCATTCCTTTAATTCCGAATCCTCCTGCTTCACAAATTTCTCTATGGTCCGGTAAGCCTGTACATCGTCGATTGCAGCCAATGCGGCCAATATTTGCTTCTTCTTCTTTTCTTCTGTATCCGGTTGAAATAATTCTTCGCGAGCTTCAAAAAATTCGTTCAAATTATTTCTTTTTCTCAATTTCCTTGAAAACTCGAAATATTTCATCTGCACTGCAATATCAATTTTCTCTTCCAAAATATTGAAATTACCCGGCAAATCTTCGAGCGCTTTCTGAATATTATTGTAGAAAATATCTTCTTCCATACGACTATGATCTTATTATTTAAACCTCTTTCAATTGAAAGAAGAGTGTAAAATTATCATAAATCAGGTGAATTTAAATATATTTGTACGCTTATTTTTATTTAATTTAATTATAAGGAAGATAAAGGAGAACCAGAGGAACAGTGAAGTTGAGCGAGGTTAAAAACCAGGAACCGGTGATTATTACGAAAGTGCTGGGGCACGGATCATTCCGGAAACGAATTGCAGAAATGGGCTTCATTAAAGGGAAGGAAGTAAAAGTAATTAAAAGTACCCCTTTTAAAGGGCCGTTGGAATTTAAAATTCTGGATTACAATATTTCACTTCGTAAATCGGAAGCCGATTTAATCGAAGTGGTACCGGCAGATGAGTTTGTACCTTCTGAAAACGGAAGTTATGAAGGAGTAATCCACCGGCACAAAGATCCCATAAACCACTCGGAGGAAACCAAAACCATAAATGTAGCATTGGTCGGAAACCCAAATTGCGGCAAAACAACACTATTCAATTTTATTTCCGGGGCGAAAGAGAAAGTAGGAAATTATTCAGGGGTAACAGTCGATGTAAAAAAAGCTACGTTGAAACGAAAAGGCTACACCTTTAATTTCTTCGATTTGCCCGGCACATACAGCCTCACTGCTTATTCGCACGAAGAGATATTTGTCCGGAAATTTATCTATGAGGAAACTCCGGACCTTGTTATCAACGTAATCGATTCCACCAACCTGGAACGGAATCTTTTTCTTACCACTCAGCTCATCGACATGGACCTGCGCATTATTGGCGCCTTAAACATGTACGACGAGCTGGAAAGAAAAAAGATGGTTTTCAATTATGACGAAATGGCTCAATTACTTGGAATTCCTTTTATTCCCACGATAAGTTCAAAAGGTATTGGCATTGATAATCTGATCGATAAAACCATTGAATTGTTCGAAGGGAAAGATGATGTCTCACGCCATATCCACATTAATTATGGTAAAGATTTGGAAGATTCCATCCGGGTTATCCGGCAAAAAATTAAAGAAGACAAGCCAATTACCGATAAAATTTCGTCGCGTTTTCTGGCTATAAAATTACTGGAAAAAGATAGCCACATTAACGAATTACTCTCGCATTATTCCAATTTTGAAGATATTCAAAAAACCACGAAGAAAGAGATCAGAAAAATCGAGGATTTGGAAAATGAAGATAGCGAAACATTAATTACGGATGCCAAATACGGGTTCATACATGGCGCCCTTGCCGAAAGTTTTAGTAATCCGTTTCGGAAGCAAAAAACGGTTTCCGAAAAAATCGACCATTTTCTCACCAATCGTTATCTGGGATTCCCGTTGTTTTCTGCCATTCTTTTTCTGATGTTTTTCACCACATTTAAAATCGGCAGTTATCCCATGCAATGGATTGATACCGGCGTGGTTTGGTTTGGGAACCTGGTTTCGCACTGGATGACCGGGGGAATGCTCAGGGATTTGATTGTTAACGGAATCATAAGCGGCGCGGGCAGTGTGCTTGTTTTTCTGCCAAACATCGTCATACTTTTCTTTTTCATTTCAATTCTCGAAAGTTCGGGTTACATGGCCCGGGCTGCATTTATTATGGATAAAATAATGCACAGCTTTGGCCTCCACGGCCGTTCGTTTATCCCGCTAATTATGGGTTTTGGATGCAATGTCCCTGCAATTCTGGCTACGCGTTCCATGCGAAATCGCGGCGATCGGCTGCTGACCATGCTCATCATTCCGTTCATGTCGTGCAGCGCCCGCCTTCCGGTGTATATCCTTATTATTTCGGCATTTTTTAAAACTCACCAGGCGCTGATTTTAATTGGGATTTACGGCGTTGGAATTGTGTTCGCGTTTCTAACCGCGCAGATTTTAAATAAAACCATTTTCAAAAATAAGGAAACGCCTTTTGTGATGGAACTCCCGCCCTACCGCTTGCCTACTCTACAAAGCGTTTTGTTCCACATGTGGGATAAAACAAAGCATTATTTAAAAAAAATAGGTACAATAATATTGATTGGAGTGGTATTGGTTTGGGCGCTTGAATATTTTCCGCGGGAAACCAAAAATTCGCCTCAAATACAGGAACAGATTGAAGCAACGAATCGAAGTGAGGAATTGAACCATCGGGAAAAAGAACTCGAAACAATCCGATTAAACCAGCAACTGGAATCCGACAGGCTATCAAATTCATACCTGGGCCAATTGGGCAAATTTATCCGTCCGGTAATGGCGCCGCTGGGTTTCGACTGGAAAATGAGCGTGAGCCTTTTGGCAGGGCTGCCCGCAAAAGAAATTATTGTAAGCACAATGGGCATTTTATACCAAAGCAGCGACGATGAAACATCGGTAAATCTTCAGAAAAAACTTCAGGATGAAACATACGTTGCCGGTCCAAAAGAGGGCCGGAAAGTTTTTACAACATCAACGGCCCTGGCATTTCTGATTTTTATTTTGATTTATTTCCCGTGTATTGGCGTAATTGCCACCATAAAAAATGAGTCAGGGACGTGGAAATGGGCATTATTTTCAGTATTTTATACAACGGCGCTGGCCTGGCTGGCTGCCTTTGCCGTTTACAATGCTGCCAATTTATTTGTTTAAACGATGACGCAGGAAATTATAACCTATATTATTATTGCAGTTGCTGTTTTTTACAGCGCTGTTAAAATTTACCGGAATTTCAGCAAAAAGAAAATAATTAAAACTGCTGAAGAACCTGTAAATCATCACTGTTCCGATTGTCCGGCGGAATGTGTATTACGCGATGCATCGTCGCAAACCGTGAAGGATAACAGCGAATTGTGCATCAAAAAATAATTTTTTTTGAATTCGGCGTTTAAGATATATAAAACAGAATGAGGCTTAAGTCCTGTTATATAGCAACTCAACCACCAGTCAGCTTAAACTGATAGCAATACAAAAATAGAACAAAATCGGTTTTGATTAACTTCATTGCCGCTCCCTTCAAAGGCTGTTTGAAAATAGGATAAGAAGTAATTAATTTTTGCACCGGGTTTTAACCCGGTGATTTATTGATGAATGAAAGTCGGCTTTAGCCTTTAATTTTCAGCGTTTTAAAGGCTAAAGCCTGAACTTTGCCAATAAGTTTTTAACCACCGGGCTGAAGCCATGGTGTAAAAATTTGTATTTTCACACAGCCTGTTCAGTGAACGAATACTGGAATTTCCAGTAGGAAAGGGTTTTAACCACATTTTTTTAAGCAAAAAAAGCTTATCGATTAAGTGCCTGATTCAATAATTTTTTTTAAAGGTATTTTAATTCATTGATGGTTCGGACCGGATTATCTGAACCGAATACAAAACTGCCGGCTACCAAAACATTTGCCCCCTTATCGAAAAGCAACTTGCCGGTTTCAAAGTTCACTCCCCCATCCACCTCAATCAGGCAACCGGGATTTTGTTTATCGGTGAGTTCTTTTAATTCGCTTACTTTTTTATAGGTATTTTCAATGAAGGTCTGACCGCCAAATCCCGGGTTGACTGACATGAGCAACACCATATCCAAATCATAAATTATATCCTCCAACAGGGCAACCGGTGTATGAGGGTTCAGGCAAACACTTGCTTTAACTCCTTGTTCTTTAATATGATGAACAGTTCTGTGCAAATGCGGACAAGTTTCGTAATGAACCGTTATGTAATTTGCCCCCGCACGTGCAAATGCTTCAATGTAATTGTCAGGATTTATAATCATCAGGTGGACATCCAGTGGTTTCTTCGCTATTTTTTTAACATGCTCAACAACCGGGATACCAAATGAGATATTCGGAACAAACACCCCGTCCATAATATCACAATGCACAAAATCGGCGTCGCTTTCATTAATCAATTGAATATCGTGGCCTAACCGATTAAAATCGGCGGCTAAAATTGAAGGAGCGATAAAACGTTTCATTATTGGTATTTGCTTCAAAGCCCGAGGTACGATTTTAACAAACGGTTTCGGTATTGGTTTTTTAATTTTTTAATGGCTTTTTCTTTAATCTGACGCACCCTTTCTCTTGTCAGCCCAAATACATCCCCAATTTCTTCGAGCGTGTGTGGCTGGTAACCTTTCAGCCCGAAATAATACCGGAGTATTTCCGCTTCCCGTTCACCCAGCGTCGCCAGCGAGCGTTCGATTTCTTTTTTCAGGGAGCCGCTTATTAAGTCGTTGTCAGGACTTGGTGAATCATCGTTTAACATCACATCGTACATGTTGTTGGCTTCCTCGTCGCGCAGAGGTGCATCCATCGATACGTGCCCGTTTGAAAAATTCATCGAATCTTCGATAAGCTCCGGTCTTGATTCCATCAATTCAGCCACTTCGTCAATGGTAGGTTCACGCTGATACTCCTGCTCGAGTTTGTTAAAAGCTTTGTTGATTTTGTTGATAGAACCTATTTTGTTCAATGGTAAGCGCACGATGCGTGCCTGTTCTGCCAACGCCTGCAAAATAGATTGCCGAATCCACCAAACGGCATATGAGATGAATTTGAACCCCCGGGTTTCATCAAAGCGTTCTGCGGCTTTTATCAATCCCAAATTACCTTCGTTAATCAAATCCGGCAAACTCAGTCCCTGGTTCTGGTACTGTTTGGAAACCGATACAACAAAACGAAGGTTCGCTTTAATTAATGTTTCGAGGGCATTTTTATCACCTTTCTTAATTCGCTTGGCTAACTCTACTTCTTTTTCAGCGGAAAGTAACTCCACTTTACCAATTTCATGCAGGTACTTATCCAGTGATAAAGTATCACGATTCGTTACTTGTTTGGTTATTTTCAGTTGCCTCATAAAAGTTAGTTTTACTTCAAAAAGTTTGTTGTCGCTATAAAGTTTGTTTGCATCAATCAGGTATAAAACAGGCACCTAAGTTATAAATCGTTTTCGTTAAACCAAAAGATCAGGAACATTTTTCCCATATGTCAACTTATAACTTTCTCATCCGTTAGAAAAACGCCATCTTCATGGAATTGTTCATTTCCGGCTTCACCGATCCTGCATGTGTTTAATCAGAAACTCTTTAAAATCCGGGTAATTTTTACTTAATTCAACACTCCTTTTCCTGCCTTGAATGAATTTTTCAAGTTTCTCCGGCAGCGCCACATTTCCTTCTCCTATTATTTCTTCAACAATTTCGGTGAACTTGGCAGGATGGGCGGTTTCCAAAAATACTCCCACCTGGTTCACGTTAATATGATCTTCCAGCGCCTGATAACCACATGCTCCGTGCGGATCGCATAAATAACCGGTTTCGTCGTATATTTTTTTAACCACTTTCCGAATCTCATCGTCGGAGTAGCGGTAACCTTTGATAATTTCAGAAACGGTTTTATGCGAATGTCCGTACAAATCAAGAATTCGTGCAAAATTACTGGGCTCCCCAACATCCATTGCATTTGCGATGGTTTCCACCGACGCCCGCGGGTTATATTTTCCTGAATTCAGGTATTCAAACACCACATCGTTTTCGTTATTTGCCGCCAAAAATTCCTTTACCGGAAGGCCCATTTCACGTGCGAAAAGTCCTGCGGTGAGATTGCCGAAATTTCCACTCGGCACCGAAACAACCAACTCCCGTTCGTTCAATGCGCCGCGTTCTTTTAACCGGGCAAATGCATTGAAATAGTAAAAAGCCTGTGGCAGAAAACGAGCTACATTAATTGAATTTGCTGAAGTAAGCCGGAGTTTTTCGTTTAATTCCCCATCGAGAAACGCTTTTTTCACCAACGCCTGGCAATCGTCAAAATTTCCGTCAACTTCAAGTGCGGTGATATTTTTTCCCAACGTTGTAAACTGCGATTCCTGAATTCTGCTCACTTTGTTTTTGGGATACAGCACATAAACATGTATTCCGTCGACTCCCAAAAAACCGTTTGCAACCGCACTTCCGGTATCGCCGGATGTAGCCACCAGCACATTGACAGGTTTCGATTTGTCTGTTATGAAATGATTTAACAACCGGGCCATAAAACGTGCGCCAACATCTTTAAATGCCAGCGTGGGACCATGAAAAAGTTCGAGGGAATATATATTCTCCCTTACTTTTACCACCGGACAATCAAATTGCAGCGTATCATAAACAATTTCTTTCAAATCATTCTCTGCAACGTCTTCTGCAAAAAATTTCTTTGCCACCTCAAAAGCGATTTCCTGAAACGATAGCTTGTCTATTTGTTCATAAAACGAATTCTCAAATTTTTCGATCCGCCCAGGCATGAAAAGTCCGTTGTCGGCAGCCAAACCTTTAACAACTGCCTCCCGCAGAGAAACTTCCGGTGTTTTTTTATTGGTACTGTAATACTTCATTATAATGATTGAAGATGGTCAAAATTAAAAAGATGACCTATTTTTGCGTCACTTTCAAATACTTTTGGCAAAAGATTAACGTGAGGGTAATATTTATGATATTAATCTTGAATTTTCAGAAACGATTTTATAAACTCATCGCCTTTTAATATTCCGAAAACTCCTTTTTCCACACTGAATTCGTCATAAACTTCAACAGAATCCGGATGAATTCCCGGTTCATAAATCAGGAACGGGACCGGCTCGTGGGTATGTGTTCGCAATGCACAAGGAGTTGGATGATCGGGTAAAATTGCAATGGCCAAATCATCGTTAATCCGGTTTTTATGATCGAGAATGTATTTTACCACCCGCTGGTCAAGGTACTCGATTGTTTTTGTTTTCAGTTCCACATCTCCTTCATGACCAGCTTCATCACTGGCTTCGATATGGAGAAAAACAAAATCGACCTCCTGCAGGGCATCAATGGCAGCACGCGCTTTTCCTTCGTAATTGGTGTTGTATAAACCAGTGGCGCCTTCCACTTTTATCACTTTCATTCCTGCATACACGCCAATTCCCTGAATTAAATCAACAGCCGAAATAACGGCCGATTTTTTAATGCCGAATAGTTCATTTAAATCGGGCATGTTGGGCTTGTGCCCCGGCGACCATAACCAAATGCTGTTTGCCGGATCTTTCCCTTCTTCCATTCTTTTCAAATTCACGGGGTGATCTTTTAACAACTGTTGCGATTTCAAAACAAGGTCGTTTAACATTTGGGCTGTTTGTTCTGCATCTGTTGTTTTCGGCTTAATCATTACCTCGCGGAAAGGCGTTCCCATTACATCGTGAGGTGGTGTACAATCCAGTTCTTTTTCTGCATTTTTTACCACCAGCAAATGCCGATAGGAAACTCCGGGATAAAACCGAACGGAATTGTTTCCGAGATGCTGCTCCAGAAAACCAATTAATTCCATTGCTTCACCGCTGGAAATATGCCCTGCCGAATGGTTTTTTATTTTCTCATCCTCAAGGCAAATCAGATTACACCGCATAGCTAAATCGCCCGGTTCCAGTTCCACGCCCATGCTTGCAGCTTCAAGCACTCCCCTGCCTTCAAATACATTTTTCACGTCGTATCCAAGTACCGCCATATTTGCGATTTCGCTGCCGGGCGGCATCGTTTCCGGAACGGTGATTAGCAGTCCTGTCTGACCATTTTTCGCCAGCCAGTCGATGTGTGGTTTATTTGCCATCTGAAGCGGTGTTTTCCCTTCGTAATTTTCAAGCGGCTCGTCGGCCATTCCGTCTCCCAAAATAATGATGTGCTTCATTTAATGCAGATTATTCTTTTTGTACAGAAATTTATTTTAAATATTGAATGTCAAATATTGGAAACTTTTATCAAATCGGCAAAAACCCCGGCAGCAGTCACCGAAGCACCCGCGCCATAACCTTTGATGAGCATGGGAAATTCATTGTATCGTTCGGTGGTGTACATAACCAGGTTATTGCTTCCTTCCAAATCGAAAAACGGATGCAATACACCCACTTCCTGCAAACCGACTTCGGCTTTCCCGTTTTCGAAACTGGCCACAAACCGCCACTTTTTGTTTTTTGCTTCCAACAATTTTCGTTTTTCTTCAAAACCGGCATCCAGTTGCGGAACATTTCTCCAAAAATCATCCAACGAACCTTCAAAGAACGAATCGGGAATAAAGCGGTTGATGTGAACATCCTGCATTTCAACTTCATAACCGGATTCACGGGCCAGAATCAGAATTTTCCGGGCTACATCCACTCCGCTTAAATCCACACGCGGATCAGGTTCCGAGAAGCCTTGTTCTTTCGCCATTAAAATGGTTTTGCCAAGCGGATTTTCTTCTGATATCGTATTGAAAATAAAGTTAAGTGTGCCCGACAATACCGCTTCAATTTTTAAAATCCGGTCGCCCGAATTGACCAAATCATTCAACGTGTTAATGATTGGCAAACCTGCACCAACATTTGTTTCAAATAAAAATTTAACCCCTTTTTGTTTGGCTGTGTTTTTCAACTCGAGGTAGTGCGCATATTCAGAAGAAGCGGCGACTTTATTTGCGGTGACCACCGAAATGTTGGCATTCAGAACATCTCGGTACAGTGCGGCAACTCTCTCAGAAGCAGTACAATCCACAAAAACTGAATTATAAATATTCATTTCTTTCATTGCTTCCACAAATCCGGTTAACCCAGAGTTTTTAGCCGAATTATCAAGTTCTTCCCGAAACGTTGTAATCTCAATTCCATCGCGGTTAAACAGCATCTTTTTTGTGTTTGCCACACCCGTCAGTTTAATTTTGAGGTGTTTTTCAGTTAACAGTTTTTCCTGTTGTTTCTGCAACTGCTGCAACAAGCTTTTGCCAACGGTACCAATTCCCATCAGGAACACGTTCAGTTCTATATTTTCCGAAAGGAAGAACGATTCGTGAACGATGTTCAGGGTTTTCCGCAATTCACTGGTTTTTACCACCCAGGAAATATTTAATTCTGAAGCTCCCTGCGCTATGGCGATAATATTTATGCCGTTTTTACCGATTGTTGAAAAAAGTTTACCCGCGATTCCGCTGGTATGTTTCATATTTTCGCCCACAATGGCAACGATGGAAAGGCTTTCTTCAATTTCGATTTTATTGATTTGCCCGACAGCAATTTCCTTTTCGAATTCGAGCCTGATAGCAGTTTCGGCTTTTTCAGCACAATCTTCATCAATAGCCACGCTGATTGTATTTTCCGATGAAGCCTGCGAAATGAGTATAACATTGACATTTACCTTTGCCAGGGCTGAAAACAACCGCATGGAAATACCTGTAACGCCAACCATCCCAATTCCCTGCAAGGTCAGCAGCGAAATGTTTGAAATAGAGGAAATTCCTTTAATCGGCCTGTCTTTCCGGCCCTCAACGTTGCTTAAAATATTGGTGCCGGTATGTTCCGGTTGAAATGTATTTTTAATGTGGATGGGGATACCTTTTTTGTACACCGGCAAAATTGTTGGCGGATAGATAACTTTCGCGCCAAAATGCGAAAGTTCCATTGCCTCGGAATAAGTAAGCTCGGGAATGGTGTATGCTTTGCTGATCACCCGCGGATCGGCAGTCATGAATCCGTCTACATCGGTCCATATTTCAAGCGCTTTTACCTCAAGTGCAGCGGCGATAATTGCGGCGGTATAATCCGAACCTCCGCGGCCAAGCGTGGTATATTCGCCTTTAAAATTTTTTGCAATAAAGCCCGGCACCACTGCAACACCTTCAAAACCTGCAAATGCAGCTTTTATTTTTTTATTGGTAACATCGAAATCGACGGTTGCCCGGCCAAAATTGCTGTCGGTTTGAATAAGTTCAGCAGCGTCTTTTCGGACCGTTCCCGGCAGGAAATCAGTAACAATGTATGATGAAATCCGTTCGCCGATGCCCGCAATCCGGTCCAGGGTTTTTGGTGTTAGTTCGCCAACCAGCTGAATACCGGTAAGAATTTGCTCCAGTTCATCGAGTAGCTCTTCAACCCGGTGTGTAACTTTTTCGGAACCATTGAACAATTCTGCGATTACCTGCTGGTGCCGGTTGTTAATTTCCCTGAGCTCGTAATGAAAGTCTCCCGTTCCTGTGGAAGCCAAAACGGCTGCGTTCAAAATTTTATCGGTGATGCCGCCAAGGGCTGAAACAACAACAATGATGGTATCGTTTTGCGCCTGTACAATTTTCTTTACCTGTTTAATGCTTTCAGCAGAACCAACGGAAGTACCGCCAAATTTTAAAACTTTCATTCAATTCTGTTTTTCCGGTTATAAAAAAACTGGATGAATCGACAGAAGCGGTTCACCCAGTGCAATCTGTCTAAAATATTTTTTTATACGGTTATTACTTTCCCCGTAATGGCTTCCAAAATTTTTGTCTCCAGTTCGGTTGCCAGCTCCGGATTATCGATAACCAGTTTGCGAACCGTTTCCCTGCCCTGACCCAGTTTGGTATCGCCGTAACTAAACCACGATCCGCTTTTCTTTATAATGTTAAATTGAACGCCCAAATCGATAATTTCGCCCGATTTGGAAATCCCTTCACCATAAAGAATGTCGAATTCCGCTTTCCGGAACGGTGGTGCAACTTTGTTTTTAACCACTTTCACCCGTGCATTGTTTCCCAAAACTTCTTCGCCGTCTTTAATTTGTCCGATTCTGCGGATATCGAGCCGGACAGAGGCATAAAATTTCAAAGCATTTCCACCGGTTGTAGTTTCCGGATTTCCGAACATAACGCCGATTTTTTCGCGCAACTGGTTTATAAAAATGCAACAGGTTTTGGTTTTACTGATGGTGCCGGTAAGTTTCCGCAACGCCTGTGACATCAACCGGGCCTGCAGCCCCATTCTCGAGTCGCCCATTTCCCCTTCCAGTTCGGCTTTGGGTGTTAAAGCGGCAACTGAATCGATAACAATAATATCGATCGCCCCGGACCGGATCAGGTTGTCTACGATTTCCAACGCCTGTTCGCCACTGTCGGGCTGCGAAATTAGCAGTTCGTCGGTATCTACGCCAAGCTTTTTCGCGTAATACGGGTCGAATGCATGTTCGGCATCAACCATGGCTGCTATTCCGCCTGCTTTTTGCGCTTCGGCCATCGCGTGAATAGCCAGCGTAGTTTTTCCCGATGATTCAGGACCGAAAATTTCTATGATTCTTCCTTTGGGGTAGCCGCCAACACCCAATGCAATATCGAGCGATAACGAGCCCGAGGGAATTGCCGGCACATCTTCAACTGCCCTGTCGCCCATGCGCATGATGGAACCTTTACCGTAACTTTTTTCGATTTTGTCCATCGTTAGTTGCAGGGCTTTTAACTTCTCCTTGTTCATTTTGGATTTTTCTTCTTGAGTCATAATTAGCTTTGGTTATTGGTTTATCGTTTTAAAAATCTGGTTGCTGTGATCCTTTGTTTTTACTTTTTCAAAGATTTCACGGATGATTCCGTTTTCATCGATCACAAAAGTGGTGCGCAATACACCCATGTATTTTTTACCATACATGCTTTTTTCGCCCCAGGCGCCGTAATCCTCCAAAATCTTTTTATCAGGATCGGCAATTAAATTAAAATGCAGGTTAAATTTATCGCTGAATTTTTTGTGCGATTCCACGCTGTCCGGACTTACGCCAACCACTTCATATCCCCTTTCGATCCACGAACCGTAATTTTCATTTAAATTACAAGCTTCTGCCGTACAGCCGGGAGTGTTGTCTTTTGGATAAAAATACAGAATCAGTTTCTTTCCCGCGAAATTTTCCATGCTTACTTTTTCGCCAAATTGGTTACTCCCTTCAAACCGAGGGGCTTTGTCTCCAACTTTCAGTTTCGTCATATAAATCCTCGTTTTTAAAGTTTTACAAATATACGTTATTTAATGATAAAACTCAGGCTGCTGTTCCTTACTGCGGCCACATCAGGATGCCTGATTATTTACTGCTTCGCACAAATTTTATAACTTTACCATTTAAAGAAATTACAACATTTAAAATGCTGAAGATAAAAACAATTGTATTTCGAACACTGTTTTTTTGCCTTTTGTTTTCGGGAAGCCAATTCGCGCTCGCAGGAAACCAGGATTCGCTGAAATTAAAGGCGACACAGCTTTTTGACGAAGGAAAATACAATCAGGTGCTACCTTTGTTCAGGGAACTTTTGGATACAAACCCGGACGATACCATGTTAAATTTTTATTATGGCGCCAGCCGGACGGAAACCGGTCATTTTGCCGAAGGAGATATCGGCGCGTTAAAAAAAGCTGCCGATGGGTTAACGCCTGCAAAAGTGTATTATTACCTCGGAATTCAGTATCAGGCCAGGGAGCAATGGGAACAGGCGCTACGTTATTATAACCAGTTCAGGCTAAAAGCGTCCGATCGGGAAAAGACCGGTTTGAACCTTCCGGATAAAATTCAGCAGTGCTTCAATCACGAAAATCCATATTCGGATATCATTGGAAACCGGAAAACCGCAAAAAATGAAACCACCACCGATTCAACTTCCGCCGGTAACGAGGCCAACAGACGAATCGAAGTTGGCATGCCCATCAAATTCAGGGTGAACAGCAACATTATCTATTTAAGCACTACGCAATTCATCACCGACAAAGGAAAATCAAGTTTTTTAAAAGCACAGGCGCTGCAAAACGAACTCGATTTTAATTTGAAAAAGATGAATGAATTGCGGGAGGAATACCGCAAAGTTTCAGATGAAAACGAAAAAAACGTCCTGGGAAATAAAATCATTACCCTTGAAAATGAAACTTACGCGTTAAAAGAAGAAGTGAGTCAGCTTCTGATTCAATCTGCAAATTCAGAAAATGAATACTGGCAGAATGCCGGTCAGGCTGAAATTGAAAAATTAAAAGCTGAAAATGAAAAGCTTGCAGCTTCGCAGATAAAACCGGCGGCAGAAGAGAACAATAAAATATTGCCTGCGGATACTACTCCAATTATTGATCCGAATATTTTGCTGGAATCGGCTGAGAATGCCGCCCGTGCCGGAATTCAGAAAGAAGATGATGATTTGGTGTACAAAATACAAATCGGCGCATACAGTAAAAAGCTCCCGCCGTATGTGGATCGGTTGTTTAAAAAATTATCGCTTATTCGCAAAATTGACAGCTACACCGACGAAAATGGCGTGGTGGTTTATACTACGGGAAACCTTAGGAACCTGGAAGATGCCTTCAAAATGAGGGAGCAGGTGCGGCAGGAAGGTATAGAAGATGCATTCGTTGTGCCTTATTTTAACGGAAAAAGAATAACTTTGGAACAAGCTAAAAAAATTGAAGCTGAGCTATGACTTCAAAGGAGACAAAACAAAGTCCTGCCGAAAATGCAAAAAAGAATATTTCGAATGAATATTCGCTGATTTTGCACAACGATGATGTCCACACGTTCGATTATGTAATTGAAGCTTTAATCGACGTTTGCGGCCATGAATATGAACAAGCGGCACAATGTACATTGATTGTACACCATAAGGGGAAATGCGACATAAAAAAAGGCAGCTTCGGAAAACTGAAAAGCATGAAAGATGCACTCATCAACCGCGAATTGAGTGCGACCATTGACTAATATTTAAACTGCATACCATGACCATCTTTGTCATCATCCTGCTTATTTTGCTGGGTCTGTTACTTTTACTGATTGAATTTGCAGTGATTCCGGGTGTCACCATTGCCGGAATCGGAGGTTTTGTTCTGCTGGGTTTAGCCGTATACATTGCTTTTTCCAAATTTGGAACGACCGTCGGTTTCCTGACGCTGGCTTTCGTGATGTTTGCTTCGCCCACACTGATTTATTATTTCTTCAAATCGAAATCGGGCAATAAAATGATTCTGAAATCGAGTATTCCTGGAAAAGTTGAAACTGTAGACAGTACAAAAATTATGATTGGCGATACCGGAAAAACCATCGGACGACTTGCTCCCGGAGGGAAAGTGCGTGTAAATGGCGAAGTTACGGAAGCACAATCGACCGGCGCTTTTATCGACCACAATACAGAAATTAAAGTGATAAAAATATTAACCAACAAAATCATTGTAGAACCTTTAAATAAAAATTAAAATGATTGAAACTATCGGAGTTTGGGGATTGATAATCGGAGTAGTTGTATTACTGTTTATCATTTTGTATTTCATTCCAATCGGGCTATGGTTTTCAGCCCTTGTTTCAGGGGTAAGGATCTCACTGTTGCAGTTATTTCTCATGCGTTTCCGCAAAGTTCCGCCGGGTGTAATTGTCCGTGCTTTGATTGAAGGGACAAAAGCGGATGTTAAATTAAGCCGCGATGCGCTGGAAGCACATTATTTGGCAGGCGGACATGTTGCCCGGGTGGTTCATGCACTGGTATCGGCTGCAAAAGCAAACATCGAGCTGCCGTTTAACATGGCCACTGCCATTGACCTGGCTGGCCGCGATGTTTTTGAAGCCGTTCAGATGTCGGTTAACCCGAAAGTAATTAACACGCCTCCGGTGACGGCCGTTTCAAAAGACGGAATCCAGCTGATAGCAAAAGCTCGGGTTACTGTGCGGGCAAATATCAAACAGCTGGTGGGAGGCGCCGGCGAAGAAACGGTTCTGGCACGTGTTGGCGAAGGAATTGTTTCCAGTATCGGTTCGTCGCATTCCCACAAGGCGGTGCTCGAAAATCCGGATTTTATTTCGCGGGTGGTACTTGAAAAGGGACTGGATGCGGGGACTGCATTTGAAATCCTGTCCATTGATATAGCAGATATTGATATCGGTAAAAATATTGGCGCCGTTCTGCAAATGGATCAGGCCGAAGCCGATAAAAATATTGCGCAGGCAAAAGCCGAGGAACGGCGGGCCATGGCCATTGCACTCGAGCAGGAAATGCGGGCAAAAGCGCAGGAAGCCCGTGCAAAAGTAATTGAAGCCGAAGTACAGATTCCGCTGGCCATTTCCGAAGCTTTCAACAAAGGGAATCTGGGTGTGATGGATTACATGCGGTACAAAAATATTATGGCCGATACAGCCATGCGCGATTCCATTGCAGGCGAAGATGAAAAGAGAAACGACGAGTAAGAAACGCCTTTTCGATAACCTGTTCCAATGTCGTAACCCGCTGAAGGCCTGACCGAATTAACATTAAGTTAAGATGTGCTGCTAAATATGTTTTTTAACATTGTCTTAACCTGTCTTCGCGATTGACGCTTTATCTTTGTCGCAAGTTTTAGTTCATAGGTTTAGGTTTGATTAGTTTTATTGGTTTAGTTAGATGAAAAGGATGGGTGCTGACCCGTCCTTTTTTATTTTGAGCTTATCTAAAAAAGAGAAAGAAAAATGGCTCACATTAAAAAGTTGTGGAGAAATAAAATTGATTGCCAGATGAAAAGATTGAAAATTCCCATCTCTGCAATATTCTGCCGGAGGCCTTCATCTTTGCCTTGGAATGTGTTTAACGTGCATTGGATTTTCTACTTAATTGAAGAACATCGATCAACGATTTTAGATTGCAGAAGTCAACTCCCGGGAGCATCAAAATTGTTCTAAAATCTAATATTTAGTTAACGCTGACATGTCTTACGACGATGTCAGGTTCCGGGAAAAACCAACGAAGCATAAACTTGTCAGCGTCCGCAGTACCTGACAACGTTACGGAGGTTGAATTTAAAGGCCTTATACTTTCCTTCCCTTTCTCACTAATGTTTTATTTCGATTCGGGGCCTGGTTAAAAAAGGCCACTCCCGAGCCCCTGTCCGCAGAATCGAAGCGCGGCCCCGGGCGGTGAGCCGGAAAACAAATGATGTTGGTGCTAAAAAATTACGGCTGCTTGAAGAGGCATGACGAATCCAACGGCTTTCGCTCCACAAAAAATTAAACTGAACCATTACACTTTCCAACCGTTTTCAGGATATTCAATATCTACCAAAAACAAACCGTGTGCAGGGGCCGAAGCTCCGGCAGCGCCACGGTACTTTTTTTCAATAATTTTTCGGAATTCGTCAACAGTTCGTTTTCTCTTTCCAACCTCGAGTAACGTTCCAACAATGGCGCGAACCATGTTTCGCAGAAACCGGTCGGCTTTTATGATGAAGATGAGTTTATCTTCTTCCTGTTTCCATTCAGCCTGCAAAATTTTACAGCGGTTGGTTTTTACTTCGGTATGTAACCGGCTGAAACTGGTAAAATCATCGTATTCGAATAAAATCGTTGCCGCTTCGTTCATTTTTTCAACATCGAGACTGCCGGTGTGGCGGTATGCAGTTTCCAGCGAAAAAGGGTCTTTTTCCGTAGAAATAACATAATTGTATGTGCGTGAAACAGCGCTGAACCGCGCATGAAAATCCGGAGATACTTTTTGGATTTTCTGAACGGCGATGTCATTCGGCAGAAAATTATTTAGCTTAAAAACCAGGTTCCCTTTGTCAAGCTCTTCATCAGCCGAATCGAAATGAAGCACAAAAAAAGAAGCGTGAACACCAGTGTCAGTCCTCCCCGCCCCTGTCACAGAAATTTTCTCCCGAAGTAATGTCGACAACGTTTTTTCCATCACTTCCTGCACGGTAACGGCATTGGGCTGAACCTGCCAGCCGTGGTAATTGGTGCCTTTGTAACTAAGTTGTAAAAAGTAGCGTTGAGCCATTGTAATTGCTGCTTATGGCAAAGTAACTACTTTATTGGTGAAATTCAACGGGTATGTATAATAACCATTCTCTGCGGCTTTCAGAAATTTCGCCAATTAGTTTTACTATTGATTTGGCTGTAAATGATTTGGCTGTAAACTTTTTAAAATCCCTGATGATATCGCTTAGTTTGAAACCGCCATTTGCCTGGCATACCAGATGGATATGGTTCGGCATTAAACACCATGCAGAAACGGTGAGGCCTTTATTCTGAACATAATAGTTAAGTGAATTAACAATTTCAATTCTTTACTCTTTGCGGGTAAAAACATCCACCCAGTCTGTTACGGTCGCTTTTAATCCTCTGTATTTTTTTGAAGCACCAAACTTATGTTTTATTGAACATCCTTACCATCGTTGCCATTAGCGTTAAAATACCGGCAAAAATGGCGGTGACTTTCTCGATGGAATAGCCTTGAGAAATGAAAATAAAAGCTGCTAAAATCACCAAAACAATAACAATCGGGAAACGCAGGTTGTGCCACATGCCGGTTAACGACATGCTGCGTTCGAGCGCTTTCTTTTCGCCTGTGCCTACCGTATTATTAATGAAATATTCGAAACCGGACGAATAAATTTTGAGGTATTGGCCGGAAACAATCAAATCTTTATTTAGCAACTGGTTAATCATTTTCTTGTTCTTCAGGTTGATCAATCCGTCTTCTGCCAAATCGTACAGCACCAGTTTTTCGTTCCGGCAAAGGTTGCTCCAGATGTGCAAATAAAACAGTTTTTTTCTGGAATGCTGCTCAATCTCGTTCTTCATTTGATCCCGATCGAGTTCAGGAATATAATACCGGTCGAATTCTTTCAATACAATCTCCCAGCTTCGTTTTAACCTGAAAATTTGCGTCTTTGCATCGTCTTCCACTTTGTTTTCGCGGATGTAATCTTCGAAATATTCATGTATATATTCCACCTCAAATGGAATAACAACGATGACTTTACCGGCTGCCTTCTGGATTAAATCCAGAAGGCGGGATAGCAACTGTTCCTGCTTATCAATTTTAAACAGCGATAATTCGATTCCTGAAATCCAAAAGATTGCATGTTTATCCTTTATAATATCGCCAGGGCGGAAATCGTTGTTCAACAATTCATTGGCAGGCAACAAAACCAGCGATTTTTCCTGCCCGGTTCCGGAAGTATTGCTGCGCAGGTTCCTGATTTTTTCAATGGCCAGCTGTTCCAACTTTCTTTCATTAAACGAATTCACCAAAATCCGGCGCAAACTTTCATCTTTAATCAGTTCATCCAGGTTTTTGGATTCAATTTTTTTCCATTTGTATTGTTTCGTATAAAAAATATATTCATTAACATAACCAAGTACAAACCACACCAACAATAGAATGATTATCGCAGGGATGATAAACACCAGCCAGCTCGCCCAAACAGAAGGTTCAGTTTTCATTTGAACCGACACAAACCCATCGGCGCCAGGCAGCGAATAGACCAGCTTCTTTTCGCCGTCGATCATTCTCCATTCGCAATGAAAACTACGGTCTTTCAAATAAGCCATTAATCCGTCCTCTTCGGTAATTGGGTCGGAAAGCAAACCATATATACGGTCGGCGGCAGTAGGTAAACTATCGTTTGAAGCGCAGTTATCACCCAGGCCACCGGAATTTTGCGGATAGGTGATCACCATGCCGTCGATTCCGTTTCCCTGAATCCGGCCAACCCAGCTGGCAGTATCATTTTGAAGTTCATGTGCCAGCGACAAGTTTTCAACTGCCATTTGGTTCATCTGTGCGCGACGCCAAATTTCTTCTTCCTGTAAATTAACAACCCGGTAGAATTGCAGAACCGGAATCAGCGACAACGAGAGTAACCAAATAAACATCAGCATGTTAAACATGTTCCGTATATTCTTTTCCCGGATATCGAACAACTGCTTTTTTGTGTGCCGCTTTTCACCAATTCGAAATGGCAAGTACGGATAACCCGCCAGTACTGCAGCTATTGGCCGGTATTTCAAGCCATTTTTTATCCGTTGCATGTAACATGTAAAACATCAGTCCCAGCAAAATGATTATAACAGCGATAACAACCAGGTCGAATTGCAGCCGAAGCAGTAAACCGGCTATCAGAACCCAGATGAAAACCAAAAAAACGGGAGGAAAGTGCTCCTGTTCAAAAATCTTTAATGCCTGAGGATTTCGTTTCCCCAAAACAACCAGCGAAACCAACCCGGTAAAAACAATAAAATTCAATTGATAAACAAACATTGTTACCGGCTTTTCAATCCAAAAGCCACCGACACCCTGCAGTAATATTATAACGGCGAATGAAAACAAAACGAATTTGTAGCGCATGTAATAGTTATTTTGCAGCACCAGCCAGTTAAAAAACCACGATTTGCTGTTAATGGAACTTTTCCGCGGCCTGCTGAGCCGGATGATGGAGACGCCGGTTATGATACAAATAAGTGTTATCATAAAAAAGTAAAACGTAAAAAGGATTATGCGCGTGTTCCTGTTTTGCATCTGCTGAACATCGAGCATCGTTACCAGGGTTAGCGGCGCATTTTTAAGGGGAATGGTACGAATGAACCATGGTTTTTCATTGTAGTATACTTTGGCAGTTTCAACAATCCGCAATTGCAATGCAGTTTTTACCAATGGATTTGAGCCGCTTTCATCCAGAAAATTTTCGTGAAGGTTTTTATTGGGAATGGAGTGGTACAGTACGCCTCCGGATTCATTCACAATGGCAAAGTGGATGTCCTGCGGCAAAATTTGTTTATAAAACGACGGGACTTCACTGGTAATGGCCAGCACCTGCCCTTCGTTCGTAGCTTTGTTTTTAAGGTAAAATGATATGGCAGTTTCGTTGTGGCCGGTATTATACGAAGTAATTGACTGAATGTAAAAATGCCGTTTTGTATCTCTGTTGTACCAGCTTTTGGTGGTGTCGATGGCATTTTGGAAATACATCCGCTGATTGAGATCCAAAACTTTAAAGTTCAGATTAAATGCATTTTCGCGATTTTTGTTGAAATTAACATTGGTTTCATCGATGGATAGATTGGTGCTGGATATGGCATTTCGTACCTTTCCCGTTGAATTTATCAACAAAATTTCGTTCACCGGAAATGGAAAAACTTCATTTCCCGTAAACTTGAAAAAACCGGTAGTATCAAAAATATTTTTTTTCACCTCCTGCGATAATGAATATTTAAACGAGTCAGTTCCTGCGGTTAGGTCTTCATAAAAATCTACCACCAGATTTAAATCTTTTTCGATGTTTTGGTATACGGTTTCTGAAATATTTTTAAGTCTTTTTCTCTGATAGTTTCGGTCGACCACCTTGTAATTAATGGCGCCGATGGTGACAAGCACAAGGATTCCGGCGCTTACAATCAACGAAATGGCTGCCCGGTGCGAATCCGCGGCATCCATGTGGTCGTTGGTGTCGGTGAGGATAATTTTCATAACCGGCATGCCCACCAGCAGCACCAGCAAAAGTCCTGAGATAAAAATCATCAACTGAAAATTAATTGCCCGGGTTTTCTTTTTAAAAGCGGTATCTGAAATGATTCCGGCCAGGTAAAACCGCTTCTTTACCACGTCTACGGGCAAAACCATAACCTGTTTTTTTATACCCTGAACCTGGATGGTCTTTGTTAAACCGCCCTGCTGGTTGCGGGTACTGTCGAGGATGGCTCCAGGATTGGTTAAGTCATATACAATTTCTGAATCGGTGTTGAAATACACTTCTGTGGAATCGAACAGCACGATGTTGTCGAAAAGACGATCGAACCGGAGCCCTCTCATGAAGGTCGTCAGTGGAACAATAAACACCTCCTGGTGATCTTTATACGGGAAATAAAATGAAGGTTCATAGTTGCCTTCGTAACCTTTTTTCTGAAATAATGTATCCGTCAACCGGTCCCGCCGGTGTACGGTAGGATTCAGACTTTCAGCAACATTTACAGCGTAATTTAATGTATCTCCTAAAAAGCGGGACAGACTGTTACCTGTTTCCAAAGTTGTATCCAACTGGAAATAATTGCTGGTAATATTTATGGTTGTTGTTTCGGTTAATGTATCCTTTTCAAGGAGTTCGCGAACGTGGTAATAGGGACCGTAATTTTCAAAGTGGTTCTGGTAGTACTGCAGTTTCCTAACCATGTTTTTGCTGTATTCTTCCAGTATCCTGAAACTTCTTTCCCGCAATTTTGATTCCTGCATGGGCACATAACTGAAAAAATAGTAGAAATACCAAAAAATAATGGCTGCAATGAAGATGAGCCAGCCGATATACCTGCTATTTAACAATCCTTTGAATTTCATTTTGCGTCAGATAAGTTTGGTTAATCACGTCCGTACCAAACAAATATACACCAATTGCTGGTTCAAGTCAACTATTTAAAACGGTAGTTTTCAGTGCAGTAGTTAGAAATTTACAAATTCCCCTGGTATCAACACTACTGAAAACGTGGCCGCAGTTCAACATGAACAACAGCCCGGAATTGGAAAGAATTGGACTAAAGTCCGTTTTGCCCGGCATTTCGGGTTTCCCGGCATAAATGCCGGAGTTAGTCATCTGAAAAACTTTGATGCTGCCCAATGCGTCAAGCGGTTTGATCCGCTGGACGCGTAAATACATTCCGGCAGGCTGGTTCTTGTTAGAATCCTTTAGGATTTTTCCAACTTCCTGATGCTGTTTTAATGAGAAATAAGAAATAAAAAATAAGGAATAAGAAATTCGAAAGTGAATTCAATCCGAAACGTTGACGGTGACCATATGCGTCAAGCGGTTTGATCCGCTGGACGCGTAAACATGCACCGGGAGAGCGGTATTGGTTTAATACTTCCCGGGATTTTGCCTATCCGTCCAATTAAACGGGTTGTTTAATGTTTTCGATTTTCTTTTGATTAAGCAGAAAAAAAAAATAACGAATAAGAAATAAAAAATAACGAATAAGGAATAAGGAATAAGAAATCACTGGTGTCGGGTTAAATAATATGTTAATGGCTAAAGCCGCTCTGAACAAGGGTTTTATTGCCCCCGGCTTAAGCCGGGGGTTAATGTTGGAGCACGAAAAACAGGCTTTAGCCATTAATAATTTGAGTCTGCTCCGAAAAGTCTGAGTTCATTGATTTTCAACTTCTTTATCCCTGACCCCTAAAAGGCAACTTGCTGAAAATCAATGAACTCTTTAAAGTCCCCTTGAGGAGATTTAGGGGTTTTTGACTTTTCGGAGTGGGCTCAATATTAAAACATTAAAATATTTCGCGGACACCAGTGATAAGAAATAAGAAAATGCATTTTATACTCCATTTTTTGAGCTGTTTGAAAACTGATGAAAATCGTTAAATACCGGCAACGATTTTTTTTACCTTTACCGATAAATTCGAAAATCAAATTACCATGTCCAAAATAAGTAAATCAGACGCATTAAATTACCATCAGAAAGGCCGGCCGGGAAAAATTGAGGTAGTGCCGACGAAACCACACAATACGCAGTACGATCTATCGCTTGCCTACACACCTGGTGTTGCACAGCCGTGCCTCGAAATTCACAAGGATCGCGAAAATGCCTATAAATACACTGCCAAAGGAAACCTGGTGGCTGTTGTTTCGAACGGTACTGCGGTTTTGGGTTTGGGCGATATAGGTCCTGAAGCCGGAAAGCCGGTGATGGAAGGAAAAGGACTGCTGTTCAAAATTTTTGCCGATGTCGATGTTTTCGATATTGAAGTGAACGAAAAAGACCCGAAAAAACTGATTGAAGTAGTAAAAGCCATTGCTCCAACATTTGGCGGGATAAACCTCGAAGATATTAAAGCACCGGAATGTTTTGAAATCGAGGAAACATTAAAAAAAGAACTGGATATCCCGGTGTTTCATGATGACCAGCACGGAACGGCCATCATTTCCGCAGCCGGTTTGCTGAATGCTTTGGAAGTCAACGGCAAGGCAATCGAAGATATAAAAGTTGTGGTGAATGGCGCCGGGGCAGCAGCTGTTTCCTGCATCAAACTATACATCAGTTTGGGAGTTAATCCCGAAAACGTGGTTATGTGCGACAGCAAAGGCGTGCTAAACGAATCTCGCACCGATTTAAATTCCATTAAAAAACAGTTTGTTACCAAACGAAATATTCATTCCCTCGAAGAAGCCATGGAAGGCGCCGATGTATTTTTGGGATTGTCGGTGGCCGATGTTGTCACGAAAAAAATGATTCGTTCCATGGCCGCCGATCCTATTGTTTTCGCCATGGCCAACCCAAATCCCGAAATATCGTACGAAGATGCCACGGCTGCCCGTGAAGACATTATTATGGCAACAGGAAGAAGCGATTATCCGAATCAAATCAACAATGTTCTGGGATTTCCGTTTATTTTCCGCGGGGCGCTCGACGTCCGTGCAACAGCCATCAACGAAGAAATGAAAATTGCAGCGGCCAAAGCGCTCGCGAATCTGGCCCGGGAGTACGTGCCCGAAATGGTGGCCCGCGCCTACAATAAGCAAAACATTGTTTTCGGACGCGAATACATCATCCCAAAACCGCTCGACCCTAGGCTGATAACAACGGTATCAACTGCTGTGGCAAAAGCTGCCATGGAAACTGGTGTTGCCAAAAAACCGATTAAAAACTGGACGGCCTACAAACAGGAGCTGACCAACCGGCTCGGCCTCGATCATCAACTGGTGATGGCTATCAGGAATAAGGCGCGGCAAAATCCGAAACGGGTGGTATTTGCCGAAGCCGATAATTTTAAAATTCTGAAAGCTGCGCAGTTTGTAATTAACGAAGGAATTGCCAAACCGATTTTGCTCGGAAACAAAGAAAAAATTCTGGAAATGATTAAAGAAAACCAGTTAAAACTGGGCCATGTTCCCATTATCGACACCTTCAATATTCCGGATGAAAAAAGAGCGGAAATGGCGCAAATTCTTTGGGAAAAAAGGAAAAGAAAAGGCATGACCTATAACGAGGCAGTGGAAAGAATGTACAACCGCGACTATTTTGGCGCCATGATGGTGGAAACAGGTGAAGCCGACGCTTTCATTTCAGGATTTGCCAGAAAATATGCCGACACCATTCGTCCGGCGATACATGTTATTGGCGTCAAAGAAGATTCCAACCACATCGCAGGAATGTACATTATGCTCACCAAACGCGGGCCAATTTTTCTCGCCGACACCACGGTAAATATCGACCCGACATCGAAAACACTTGCCGATACCACGCTTTTAACAGCAGCTGAAGTAAAACGCTTCAATATTGAACCGCGGATTGCGCTGCTGTCCTACTCCAATTTCGGCGCTTTTAAAGGAAATGGCAGTCCGGTGCGTGTAAAAGAAGCCGTCAGCATGATCCATGAAAAATATCCTGATTTGATGGTGGATGGTGAAATGCAGGCCAATTACGCGCTGAACGGTAAATTGCGTTACAAACACTATCCGTTCAACAAATTAAAAGATTTGGATGCCAATACACTGATTTTTCCCAACCTGAGCTCGGGCAACATTACCTACAAGGTTTTACAGTCGCTGGGAGCCGCGGAGGCAATCGGCCCGGTACTGATGGGCATGAAAAAGCCTGTGCATATTTTACAGCGCGACAGCTCGGTGCGTGAAATCATCAACATGGTTGCCATCGCAGTTATCGATGCGCAGCACGTGGCGGAAGAAGATTAAATCATGTAAAATACCTGCAACCCTGGTTTGGATATATTGATTATCTATACTTTGGCTTAATTGATTTATTGAAAAAAACAGGAAATTACAAAGCAGCAAATATTATTTTCCTGGCTATCCTGGGGCCGTTTCTTATCTGGTTTTTTATTATCAAATCACTGAATATACAGGATGAAATTCGAAAGCTAAAAAAGTCAAATTAAACAATTTCATGGAATTCGGAAACCTAATTTACAGCTACTATAACGGTTTTGTCATCAACGTAGCCAACGTATTACATCTGTCGTATTACGAAATAAACTTCATACTTTTTGGTCTGCTTTACCCTGTGCTGATTTTGGGCTCATTTGGATTTTATCTTTTTCAAAGAGGAAGGTTAAAAAAAATAGAAAAACAAAATAACAGTACTAAAACTTCCTGCATTGCCGCCTCGGATTTTCAACCTTAAAACAATCTCTGTATAGTTTTAGAATAACGGCAACATTAAAGTAAGGGAAAATAATATTTTCAATGAGACCCGGAACCAATAATCTATTTAATAAAATATACATTATTTAATTTTCAATTATTATGCTAATTTCCAGCATTTAATCGTCAAGCACTTTCGATCCTCGACTTAAAAAACTACTTCCTTTTTATAAATTTATTTCCTTATATTAGTAAATAATAATTAAACCTGAATGTCGATACTCAGAAAAATAATGACCTGTCACCGGATTAAAAAACCGGTTAAAGCTTTAAAATGCACGACAGTAATTTCCCCAAATCCTTGCTTTAATTTTAACAGGAAACTTTTGAATTACAGTATTTTTTTGGAGATCTGATATTCTGATTAAACAGAACATTTGTAAATTTTCTACAACTAAATCCTGATTACAATGAAATTAAGAGATGGGCCAGAGTAATAAAAAAAGGAAATCGTCGCCACGACTTCCCTAAAAAATGTATTTAAATTTTTTAACGTTAAAGGTTTCAAATTTATGAAAAAAAATAAATTGGTTAAAGAATGTAAGATCCACATTCCATCGGGAGCATTCAAAATTATTCAAATGACAGCATTTTTACTAATCGCTGTATTCTCCCGAATTCTTGCGAATGATTTTTACCCGCTTGAAATGAACCGTTTACCAGAACTTTCAACTACAAAATATGCGGAAGCATATAATAAAAAAGGGGCACAGCAACAATTAGTTTCGGGAACTGTTACCAATGAAAATGGAGAGGCACTGCCTGGCGTAACGGTCGCGATAAAAGGTACGACTCAGGGAACCATTACGGACGCAAACGGTAAATACACGCTTACCAATATTCCCGATAATGCCATTCTAATATTTTCTTTTGTTGGAATGATATCCAAAGAAGTTGAGGCAGGTAACCAGACCAATATTGATGTTACATTGGAACAAGATGTAATCGGATTGGAAGAGGTGGTTGCCATTGGTTACGGAACGGTAAAAAAGAGTGACCTAACAGGATCTGTTGCCAGAGTAACTGATGAAGTTATTACAGAGCGACAAGGCGTTTCACTGATACAATCTTTACAGGGATCCACTGCGGGATTAAATATTGGTCAGGTTGATCAGGCGGGAGAAAATCCAAGTATATCCATTCGTGGAACAACATCAATTTCAGGCAACCAAAATCCTTTGATTGTAGTTGACGGTGTAATTTTCCGTGGAAATCTTATTGATATCAACCCTAATGATATTGAGTCGATTGATATTCTGAAGGATGCCAGCTCGGCAGCCATTTACGGATCGCAGGCCACAAATGGTGTAATAATCATTACCACCAAATCCGGTGTCAGGAGTGAAAAGCCAATCATAACATATACCGGCAGATATACCTATCAATCGCCTTCAGTTGAGTTTGTGCCGGAGACTCCCGAAGAACATGTACAACGAATTACGGCCGGACATTTCTTTGATAGTCGCACAGAAGAATCGGGTTATCTTGAACCCAGTCCCAACTGGGAGTTTGGTAGTTTAATGCGCGATGGGGAACAACTGAGGGCATACGAAAATAACCTGACTTTTGATTGGTATGGCTTTGTTACCAATAACAATATGAATACACAAAACCATAATATATCCCTGCAGCAGCGTACTCAAAATTCAGGTTATTTCTTCTCAATCGGTTATACTGATGAGGCTGGTTACATGCTAAACGAAGATTATACCCGATGGAACGCCAGAATTAATCTGGATAATGATATTTCAGAATGGTTAAACATTGGAATTCAGTCATTCATGACTTTAAGCGATTATTCCGGCGATGATTTACCACTCATCAACCGCTACCGGGACGACTGGTATGATCCGCCTTATCTGGCCGATGGCGTTTCACTCAATCTCTTTCCTCATGCAGTGGGAGTTTCCACAAATTCTATCATGCTGGCTGAGGCGGATGATTATAACAAACGTTACAATATGTTTGGAAACATTTATGCAGAAATAAAAATTCCATTTATAAAAGGACTTTCATTTAAACCCAATTTCAATATCAACTATTTAACAAATAGCCAATACTGGTTCCACGATTATGCTCTTAGTTTCATTGGTCAGGGGCATAAATACGAAGAACGGCGAACCGAAATAACCAATGATAATATCCTAAGCTACATCCGCACTTTCAATACTATTCATTCGATAAACGCCACGTTTGTTTTTGGGACCGAAAACCGGGTGGCTACATCAACTCAGGCTGAGGCTGCTAATTTCGTCTCAAAAGAATTGGGATACAACAAACTCGAAGCCGGCGATGCCACTATGCAAACGGTTAACAGCGGTGCATGGGAAGAAAAATCAATGTATACGATGGGGCGTCTTTTTTATGGCTTTAAACAAAAATATCTTTTTACCGGTACCATCAGGTATGACGGATTTTCAGGCTTTTCGGAAAAACATAAATTTGGAGTTTTTCCATCGGCATCGCTGGCATGGGTAATCTCTGAGGAATCGTTTACAGAATCCGCCACCTGGCTCGACAATCTAAAATTTCGGATTTCTTACGGAACGAATGGTAACCGCACAATTGGAAGATACCAAACACTGGCAACAGTTAGCGGTGGTTTTAAATACATAGACGGCAATCAGACACCCGTTTATGCTCAGGGTATTACTGATCTTGCCAGCCCAAACCTCAAATGGGAAACTACCACCGGTTTGGACCTGGGACTGGACTTTGCCATATTCGATCAACGTCTGTGGGGAACAATCGATTACTACAACAACGTTACGAAAAACCTGCTTTACGAAGTAGATATCCCCGGCATCTCCCGCTTCGAAACCTTTCCGGATAACCTGGGCAAAATCCATAATTATGGTATAGAAACGACACTTTCATCAGTAAACATCCGGCAGAGCGATTTCGAATGGCGCAGTTCGCTCATTTTCTCGCTAAACCGTGATGAACTGGTTGAACTGCTTGGCTTTGACAACGACGGCGATGGAATTGAGGATGACCTGGTATCTGAAGGATTGTTCATCGGGGAATCATTAAATGCTATTTACGATTATTATACTACAGGAGAACTTTATCAGCTTGATGATTATTTTGCCGGTACTATTCCTGCAACCGCAGATGTAGGTTCATACAAAATATTGGATTACGATAAAAATGGAGTAATCGATCCTCTCGATAAACATATCCTCGGCACATCCGATCCGTTATTCCGTATTGCCATTGAAAATAATTTCCGGTATAAAGGGTGGAAGTTGTCTTTTTTTATAAATTCTATTATTGGCAGCGATAAATTTTACCTGGGAAGAGATGACTTTATGTCGTTCAACAGTTTGAATGGCACGATGTTCGACAATTTCAATTTCCCATCCAGTAATGACTTGTGGACACCTGAAAATCCGGATGCGAGGTACCAGCGAATGGGCGTAAGATATTCTGAAGGTCTAGGTGCAGCACGTTTTATTCCGCGAACTTTTGTGCGTTTGCAAGACGTGAACTTATCCTACACGTTCAAAAAATCGCTATTAGATAAAATCAACATGAGAGATTTACGTCTGTTCTTCAATGGCAAAAACCTGCTGACGCTGACGAAATGGAATGGCTGGGATCCGGAAACCGGACAGCGAATTAATACAGGAGGACGACCTGTGTTGAGAGGATATACGTTAGGATTAGAAGTCAAATTTTAACTGAAAAACAAATGAAAAAGGTTATAATGTTATTGAAAGAAAAATTTTTATATGCCCGTATCTTATTACTGGTCGTTTTTATTGGCATGTTTTCGTCGTGCAACGAAGAATATTTGAAAGAAGTGCCTCTTGATTTTTATGCACCAGAAAACTCATATATCACTTATGATAATTTTGAAGCTTCAATATACAACATGTACAACACGTTCAGGGCAAGTTTTTATCAGACACGTGATGCTTTTCGTTCACCACGGGTAACAATGACCTGCACCGATATGATTACTTATGATCAAAATACAGCGGACTTCCCGGATTTATTAACGCCTCACAGCGACTGGGTTTATACTGCGTTTTGGCAACCCTGCTACCAAATTATTTTTGATGCGAACGTCATTATCGGCCGCTCTGATGCGGAAATTTCGGAACTGACCGATGAACAAAAGAAGCTGGTTCAGGCAGAGGCAAGATTTTTCAGGGGTTATTGCTATAAAATGCTTGCCGACATTCACGGAGGTGTACCTATTACCCTGGAAGAAACTACAGAACCAAAACGTGATTTTGTTCGTGCTTCAAGAGAAGAAGTGTATCAGCAAAGTGTACAGGATCTAAAATTTGCAGCAGAAAATTTGAAATCTATCACCGAAACTGATGATGCAAGGGTGAGTAATTTAGCCGCTTACCATGCTCTGGCTGAGGCCTATCTTGGTTTGAAAGATTACGACAATGCCATCAAAGCAGCCAGTATAACCATTGATGATCCTGCAACCGCACTCATGACTGAACGTTTTGGTTCGCGTGTTAACGATGCGCCCGTTCCGGGAGTTCCCTGGGCTAACGGAGGTGATGTATATTGGGACCTTTTCCGCAAAGACAATCAAAATCGATCATCAGGAAATACCGAAGCACTATGGGTCGTTCAATTCGCCCGCAATATCCTGGGTGGTTATGATGATCCTTCCTTAAATAACGGAGGTTACCGTTGGGAAACCTGCTCAAATCCACGCACATGGAGAATTAAAGTGGATGGAAATGCATTTCTGCCGTCAGCTAATACCTATTATGGAGGACGGGGAGCGGGGCAAATGAAGCCGAGTCTTTACTTTTACAATAAAATCTGGCGCGACAGCGGATGGGACGAGGATATTCGAAATGCCGATTACAACATCATCCGCGATTTGATTGTGAACGACCCCAATTCGCCGCATTATGGACGGTGGATACTGAAAGATAACCTCGTGAATTTTAAAACCCGTGATGATACCTGCCGGGATTATTTTCACATTGTGGCAAAAATCTGTAGCATGGGCGATCATCCATCAGAATTATGGCTGGCAGACCAAACCGTGCCGGGAAGCATTACGATGGAAGGAGGGCCATCCAACACAACCTACGCCAATATTTACCGAATCAGGCTGGCTGAGACCTATCTGGTACGTGCCGAAGCGTATCTTGGAAAAGGCGATAAAACGAACGCCGCCAACGATATTAATGCAGTTAGACAACGTGCCCAGGCTCCCGATGTTACTCCGGATCAGGTGGATATCGATTATATTCTCGACGAACGTGCCCGCGAACTGGCTTTCGAGGAAAACCGGTTGCAAACACTTTGCAGGTTGGGCAAACTGGTAGAACGCAACAGACTCTACAATACCTTAAATAACCTGTATGATCACCAGAATTTATGGCCGATTCCGTACAGTGAAATCCAAAAAAACACAGAAGCCGAATTGGTACAAAATCCCGGATATAATTAAAATAAATCAATCTGTCAGCTATGGTTCTTGAAATCGCCATAGCTGACCGAGTAAATCATCAAAGTCTAAAAATATGAGCATAAGTTATATAAAAATAATTTTAGCAACCATCTACCTTCTTTTTGCTGCTGGTGAAAATCGATATGATCGCGTTCCTGTATCAAAACCCAATATCCTTTTAATAACAGCCGACGACATGAATTATAACGCTGTTGGTGCGTTTAACAGTGATGTTCCCGGAACTACTCCAAATATTGATAAACTGGCCGGAGAAGGAATTCGTTTTTCCAACGCTCATGTTACACACGCTGTTTGCCAACCGAGCAGAGGTGCAATTATGACAGGCATGTACGGTCATGTCAGCGGTATCGAAGGATTTAATCATTATACAGGGAATAAGCCTACACTCACAGAACATTTAAGAAACGCAGGTTATTTGACCGGTGTAATTGGAAAGGTCAATCATTCCTTACCTAAATTTGATACCGAATTAGAAAAATTTGATCTCGTTAAACGAGGATTGACAAAGGATAATGAACTCGGATTTGGACGAGATCCGAAAAAATATTATGAATTTGCAAAATCGTTTTTCCTTCAGGCCAAAGAACAAAACAAGCCCTTTTTTTTCATGACAAATTCGCACGATCCACACCGGCCTTTTTCAGGCAGTGATGACGAAAAGAGAAAGTTTGGCGATGCAGCAACCAATGGAAGAATACCTGCTCCGAGTAAAGTATTCAGTCCCGACGAGATTGTTGTTCCCGGTTTCTTACCCGATCTCCCACCAATACGAAAGGAGATAGCCCAATATTACAGTTCTGTTCGCAGATGTGACGATACCATTGGTAAAATTCTTCTGGCGCTTCATGAATCAGGCCTCGAAGAAAATACACTTGTCGTTTTTATATCAGATAACGGGATGGCGTTTCCGTTTGCTAAAACCAACTGCTACCTGAACAGCACGAAAACACCCTTTATTGCAAAATGGCCGGGGGTAATCAAACCCGGTGTCGATACCGTCAACTTTATTTCAGGGATTGATTTTCTTCCCACTTTTCTTGATGCTACGGGAATTCCAGTTCCGGACCATATCAATGGGAAATCATTTCTTCCGCTATTGAAAGGAGATAAACAAACTAACAGGGATCTCGTATTTACACAATTTCACGAAACTTCAGCAAAAAAGCGCTATCCAATGCGAGCTGTACAAAGTAAACGTTTCGGATATATTTATAATCCGTGGTCGATGGATTCTGTTCGATTCCGAAATGAATCAATGGCAGGATTAACGTTCAAAGCAATGCAGGAAGCAGCTTCCGATAATGAAGAAATTAATGGTCGGGTAAATTTGTTTTTATACAGAGTTGTTGAAGAATTTTATGACTTGAAAAACGATCCCAATGCTTTGAACAATTTGATTAACGATGAATCGTATTCCGATGAGATTGATAAAATGAGAAATGAATTAAAACAGTGGATGGGAAAAACGGATGATCCGGAACTGGAAGGATTTGAAAAGTACATGAATAATTAATTCAAAATCATCATTTGAGATAACCAGCAGAATATTTGGGAGCATTGGTTAATCACCGGTGTTGTCAACAGCAAAAGCGATATAAACGTCACCGGATTTTGTTCCGACTTTGCCGCCTCCTCCGGCAGCTATCACTACATACTGCACACCATCCACCTGGTATGTTGCCGGTGTTGCATATCCTCCGAACGGGAGTTTATAATCCCACAACAGTTTGCCGGTAAGTTTGTCAAAAGCCCTGAATTTTTCATCGGCACTTGCGCCAATAAAAACAAGCCCTCCGGCTGTAACAAGGCTGCCGCCAAAGTTTTGGGTTCCCGTTGGAGGAATTCCTCTGGCTGTTAGTTCGGGAAATTCGCCTAATGGTTTTTGCCATACAATCTCCCCCTTGTTCAAATCAATGGCGTTTAAAGTGCCCCATGGAGGTTTAACGGCGGGATATCCCTGTTCGTCGCGAAACTGCGAATAGCCGGAATGAACAAATTTTAATTTCTCCGTTTTGTTTTCATCCGGATCACTCCCGGCGCCGTCATTTTCTTCTTCCGTCCCCAGCAAATATGCAATGATTGCTTCTCTTTCGTCTGTATTTAATTGCGGAAATGCCGGCATTGTCCCCTGCCCTTTTTGCATTTGTTCGTGCATTTTTTCTTTGCTCACGCGGTCGCCAACGTTGATTAACGATGGAAAAGTTTCCTGTCCTTTCCGATCCAATCCATGGCACAGGGCGCAATTCAACTGATACAGCTTTTTTCCGGCTGTAGCAGGGTTTGTGGTTTTTTGATTTTGGTCACTCAGTTTTCGTATGGTAACAAGATTGGGAATTTCATTGGCATTGACATATAAAATGCCGGTTTCAAAATCAAAAGAGGCACCGCTCCATTCGCCACCTCCTCTAAATCCCGGAAAAACAACAGTTCCCTGATGACTCAGGGGTGTAAAAATACCTTCATTACGCGCTGAATCCAGTTTTTCGATGGCAAATTTTCTTGATTCGGCAGAAATGTCCGGCAAGTCGTTACGGGTATATTTTTGTCGTACAAAAGGTGGCGGTTTTATTGGGAAAGGCTGAACAGGCCAGCTTTCTTCACCTTCCACATCCGACTGCGGAACCGGCCGTTCCTCTACCGGAAAAACCGGGTTCCCGGTTTCGCGATCGAAAATAAACACGTGACCTGCTTTGGTGATTTGTGCAACGGCATCAATTGTTTTTCCATCTTTTTTGATGGTGATCAGGTTGGGAGTGGATGGCAGGTCATAATCCCACAGGTCATGATGTACTGCCTGGAAATGCCATAACCGTTCACCTGTTTTGGCATCCAGGGCAATCAGGCAATTGGCAAATAGATTTTGGCCTTTCCGGTATCCGCCATAAAAATCAGGGGCTGCCGATCCGGTGGGGCAAAAAACGATTCCTCTTTTTTCGTCCAGCGCCAATCCGGCCCAGGCATTGGCGCCGCCGGTAGTTTTCCAGGCTTCCGGGTCTTTCCATGTATCGAATCCAAATTCACCAGGGTGAGGAATGGTATGGAAGGTCCATTCCAGTTTGCCTGTTCTGATATTAAAAGCGCGGATATCGCCGGGGGCAGCATTTTCTCCTTCCGATACACTGTGCCCGATTATAATCAAGTCTTTGTAAACGACACCGGGCGAGGTGCATGAAACGTAAATATCATCAGCGTTCCTTGCCAGGCCTTCCCTTAAATCAACAAAACCATGGTTACCAAATGACTGTACCGGCTGTCCGGTTTCAGCACCGATGGCAAATAATTTATTATTGGCCGGAAAAAAAATCCGTTTATCATTTCCGTCTTCCCAGTATGATACTCCGCGATTGACATCTTTCGCCTGGTCGTCATTTCCGAAGGGGTTAAACATCCAGATTTCATCGCCGGTTGCGGCATCCAGTGCATATAACCGGAGCTGGGGCGATGTTAAATACATGGTTCTGTTTATCACAATCGGATTGCATTCGATCGTTGACCGGCTTCCTTCCCTTGCATCGCCGGTGCGAAATATCCATACCGGTTTTAACTTATCAACATTTCTGGTATTAATCTGATCCAGTTTGGAATAGCAATTGGCGCCCAAATCGCCGCGGTAGGTTTCCCAACCACTAAACGAACCGGTATGTTTTTGACAACATGCCAGGCTAAAGAGCGTAAACAGGATAAGAAATGTTCTTTTAATACTTTGCATTTTCGTACTGAAATGATTTCCAAATAAAAGCAAAAAGAAAATGTTACGGGAAAAAAAAAAAAACCCTGAGGAATTTCCCCAGGGTTTGCTGATTACAGGCTCCAGCCGTTTTGATACGTATGTTTTACCCACTCTTCACATTTTTCCTGTGCATTCCATTCAACCCGCTCTTTCGAGGTATCGTCCACTTTTTTTGTCACGATATCCGAAGAGTAAGGCAACAACTTAGTTGTTCTCAGTTTCTCGTCAGGCGAAATGTTGGTTACTTTCATATTTTCGCTGTCCCAAAGCAATGTTTTTTGCAGCGACTGCATCCGCACTGCCAGGTTGCCCATCACCACCATCTCATTAAACGGCCCCGCATATTCAAATCTGGAAGCAGGTTTTCCGCCATTTTTACAGCAGTTCACGAAATGCATTTCATGTCGGCCGCCACCGTTTGGATCATCCGGTATCCGTTCCAGTTTCACTTTGGTTTCAGGTTTATATTCCTGACCGTTCTTATACACTTTCCAATCTGCACCATAGGCTTCTGCAATCAGAGTGGCATCAGAACCAACAAACATAAATCCACCACCGGGGTTCATTGGCGCATCAACCGGTAAATCGAACGGCCGGGCAGGCATGAAACCTCCGTCGTACCACGTTAATTCCAGCTCGGGCAGCGCGCAGTAAGGCAAGTTTTTCCGTGCCGGGAAAAGATAAGTAACTTTTGCCGCTACCGGCGCGCTTTCGGTATTCACCAGCGATGAACTCGCCTGGAATGCTTTCGGAGCTCCAAGCTGAAGCGCATAATTGGGAACATCGAGCAGATGGCAGCCCATGTCGCCCAGTGCACCGGTGCCATAATCCCACCAGCCACGCCAAATCCAGGGGTGATATTCCGGATTATACGGCCTCATTGCAGCCGGACCGATAAATAAATCCCAGGCCAGTGTTTTCGGAACTTCCACTTCTTCGGGCGGTTTCGGCATTCCCTGGCGCCAAATGGGCCTGTTCGTCCAAACGTGCGCTTCTTTAATTTCGCCAAGGCAACCACTTTGTACCACTTCAGCCACTTCGTAAACGGTATCGCTGGAGTGGCCTTCGTTCCCCATTTGGGTTACCACTCCGGTTTTTTTGGCCAAATCAGTAAGATACCGTGATTCCCAAACGGAATGCGTCAGCGGTTTTTGCAGGTAAGTATTTTTCCCAAGCTCCATTGCAGTAGCCGCAGCCAGCGCGTGGGTATGGTCGGGTGTGGCAATAACCACCGCTTCAATGTCTTTTTGCTTGTCCAGCATTTCCCTGAAATCCTTCCATTTTTTGGCTTTCGGATAGGTTTTAAAAACCGGATCTGCATAATCCCAGTCCACGTCGCACAGAGCCACAATGTTTTGACCAGGCATGTTTCTGAGATTTACTTTTCCTTTTCCGCCAATACCGATTCCGGCAATGTTCAGTTTATCACTTGGCGGAGTGTGCCCCAGACCCGAAACCGCATAACTTGGTACAACCGCGAAACCTGCTGCCGCTGTCGCTGCTGTCCCGATGAAACTTCGCCTGGAAAAGTTTAGTTTTGATTCTTTCTTCATTTTGATTTGAATTTTTATGGTTTAAACCCTGAAACTATTTGTGTTGAAATCTGTTGCAGAACTTCGATTGTTAAAAATACTTTTTTCCGGCCAGTTTTAAAAATGATATCGTACCCTGAAGGAAAAATAATACGTGTTTGTGCATATTGAATTTTCAATTTACTTTTGAATCCGAAACAGGAAAACATGAATATTGAGAAATACCCGTCGAGGCTGCTGGAAAATGCAGTGAATGAATTTGCCAAACTCCCGGGCATTGGCCGGAAAAGTGCGCTGCGAATGGTTTTGCACCTGCTCCGGCAGGATGTGGAGGATGTAAATGCCTTCGGGCAAAGCCTCATTAAATTGCGCAGCGAAATCAAACACTGCAAGGTTTGCCATAACATTTCGGATACTGAAATTTGCCGGATTTGCTCCAATCCCGCACGTAATAACTCGGTAATTTGTGTGGTTGAAAACATCCGCGATGTGATGTTGTTTGAAAACACGCAGCAGTACAACGGATTATATCATGTTTTGGGCGGAATCATTTCACCGATGAACGGCATCGGACCCTCAAATTTGGAAATAGACTCGTTAGTGAAGCGGGCAGAAGATGCAGAGCTGATCGAAATAATTCTGGCGCTGCCAACAACCATGGAAGGCGATACCACCAACTTTTATATTTTCAGAAAACTGAAGGAAAAACCGGTGCGGGTAACTACACTGGCACGCGGTGTTGCCATTGGCGACGACCTGGAATATACCGATGAACTCACGCTTGGGCGTTCACTGGTCAACCGGGTATTATACGAGACTTCAGTCGGAAAATAACCACCCCTTAAAAACAGGACTGCTTATTTTTTATGTTATCCGAATGAATGCCTACATTTGACCAATTTTTGGCTGACCTGGTAAATGGAACTTTCAGTAATAATTGTAAACTATAACGTCAAACATTTCCTGGAGCAATGCCTGCATTCGGTAATAAAAGCTTCAAAAAATATTTCTGCCGAAATTTTTGTGGTAGACAACAATTCCGTCGACGGCTCCAATCAACTGGTCAGAGAAAAGTTTCCAAATGTCCGCCTCATTGAAAACAAAAAAAACCTCGGATTTTCAAAAGCAAACAATCAGGCTATCCGGCAAGCTGCAGGAAAGTACATCCTTTTGTTGAATCCCGATACGGTAGTCGAGGAAGATACGTTCACCAAAGTTATTCGGTTTATGCAGCAGCACCCGGAAGCCGGCGGACTGGGCGTAAAAATGATCGACGGCAAAGGAAACTTCCTGCCCGAATCAAAACGCGGACTTCCCACTCCCTGGGTGGCGTTCTGCAAAATGTTCGGACTCTCGAAGCTGTTTCCAGGTTCCAAAAAATTCGGGCAATATCATTTGTCATTTTTAAATGAAAACGAAGTTCATGAAGTGGATGTTCTTGCGGGAGCATTTATGTTGATTCGGAAAGAAGCCATTGAAAAAGTTGGAATACTCGATGAATCGTTTTTTATGTATGGCGAAGACATTGATCTTTCATACCGGATTACGAAAGGCGGTTATAAAAATTATTATTTCCCTGAAACCACAATTATCCATTACAAGGGAGAAAGCACCAAAAAAGGTTCGTTGAATTACGTGCGCGTATTTTACAACGCGATGATCATTTTTGCCCGCAAACATTTCTCGGGCGGGCGTGCCAACCTGCTGTCGTTTTTCATTCATCTGGCCATTTATTTCAGGGCTTTTATTTCGGTGGCAGGCCACGTTTTCGAAAGGATACTCCTTCCCGCTGCTCGATGCGCTTTTTATTTTTGCCGGTTACCTGATTATTGTTCCGTACTGGGAACACCTGCGGTATGCAAGTGGATATTATCCTCCGGAATACCTGAAGCTGGCAGTACCCGCTTACATCCTGTTCTGGCTGGCCGGAGTTCTTTTTTCAGGGGGCTACAAAAAACCGGTGAACCTTGTAAAAGTTGCGCGTGGCATTTTATGGGGAACCATTTCGATTCTGCTGATTTATTCCCTTGTGGATGAACGGTACCGGTTTTCGCGGGCGCTGATTTTGCTTGGTACGGTATGGGCCGCGGTCGTTTTGCTGTTGTACCGGATTGTTTTTCACAACCTGAAAATAAAAGCGTTTGGGCTCGACTTGAAAAAAGTGAAAAAAATTGCCATTGCTGGTCATCCGGAAGAAGCCAGCCGCGTAAAAAAATTACTGGAGGAAACGCAGATTCAATCGGAATTTGCCGGATTTATTGCCCTCGATAAAAACGATACAGGTAATCAATACATTGGCGCCATCGACCAAATGAACGAGATTATCCGCATCAACCGCATCAACGAAATTATATTTTGTGCCGAAAATATCAGTTCTGCTGAAATTATTCGTTCCATGCTCGAACTTACTCAGTTAAATGTAGATTATAAAATTGCACCGCCCGCCAGCATCAGCATCATCGGGAGTAATTCCATCCACACTGCCGGCGATTTATATGTGGTAAATTTAAATGCCATTTCAAAAAAATCGAACCGTAGAAAAAAACGCTTTTTCGATTTACTGACGGCTTTGCTCCTGTTGGTTAGCAGTCCGTTGCTGATTTGGTTTTTCCGCAGAAAAGGAAATTTCCTTGGTAACATTTTTCAAGTTCTTCCGGGGAAAAAATCGTGGATTGGATACGTACAGGGGAACGATGTATACAAAAATCTTCCGTTGTTAAAACCGGGGGTTTTGAATCCTTCGGACATTTTTCCGGGATTGCAGCTCGACGATGAAAAAATTAAGCAGCTAAATGTGCTGTACGCTAAAAATTATAATTTATTCACCGATACCGAAATCCTGTTAAAAGGCTGGAAATACCTGGACAGGTGAGACAGAACCTGTATATTTCGTACAGAAATTTGTACAGGAATTAATGTGAAATTAAACATTTTTGCCTACATTCGTACAACAAATACTATTATTCAATGAAAACTATTTCATACAGCGATTTACGGGAAAATCTCAAATCGAAACTCGATGAAGTTTCTGATTTTCATGAACCCTTGATAATTACCCGGCAAAAAGGAAAAAACATGGTTTTAATGTCATTGGAGGATTATAATTCCTACATGGAGACTATTGAATTATTATCTTCTCCAACGAACGCAGAACATCTTTTTAAAAGCAAAAAACAAGCGGAAGAGGGATTCACAAAAGAAATGACGCTGGACGAGCTTAAACGTTTGGAGAAATGAACTCTAAAATTTCATTCACCGCTGAAGCCTGGACCGACTATTCATACTGGATAAACAACGACCAAAAGCAACTGAAAAGAATCAATAAATTAATTGAAGAAATTTCCCGGACACCCTATTCCGGATCCGGTAAACCCGAACCTTTAAAATTTCAACTTGCCGGATTCTGGTCGCGCAGAATAAATTTAAAAGACAGGTTGGTATATCAGGTGGATGAAGAAAAAATTCTAATTATCTCTTGTAAAGGACATTATTAAAATGAAAAATCAACTGCAATACGGAAAAGTTTCGCTGCGCCCGCTGGAACCCGACGATATTGAGCTATTGTATCAGTGGGAAAATAACATGGAAATCTGGGAAGTGAGCAACACCAAAACGCCTTTTTCGAAATACATTCTGGCGCAGTACATCAAAGAATCGGCGCGTGGAATTTATGAAACCCGGCAACTGCGGTTAATTATCGAAAACGAACAGCAAGAACCGGTTGGAGCTGTCGATTTATTCGATTTTGAACCATATCACCAGCGGGCGGGGGTCGGTATTTTAATTCACAAACAGGAGCATAAAAACCGGGGCTACGCCACCGACGCCTTGCAGGCGTTATCCAATTATGCTGTCAACATTTTGGGATTAAAACAATTGTATGCGAATATTTCAGAAGAAAATATCGTCAGCATCCGGCTTTTTGAAAAAACAGGTTTTGAGCAAACCGGCATCAAAAAGAACTGGTTGAAAACCATTTCAGGCTGGAGTAATGAACTGTTTTTTCAGAAAATGCTCGCGTAAACATTGACAAAGTCATGGATTACATTTTAATCGTTCTGGGTATTCTCTTCTCATGACCTGGTACTTCTTTCTGAAATTGTTTGCCAAATTATAAAACGCACCTTTACCAAAAAATATGGCGTCGCACTTTTCCGGCAGGTAGAAACCGGACGTTGCAACGCCATTTCTGATTGTATTGCCTGTAGCGGGGTATTCGTTTAACTCTCTTTGAGGTATTCCAATCTTTTATCTTTTAATTCGCTGAATTTTTTCCCCAGATCAACCAGCTTTTTCTTATCCACCTTTTTTTCAGCTTCCGGGAAAAGTTCCTCTTCCTCTTCATCCAAATGATGATTGATAATTTCTTTCAGCACACCAAATTTCACTTTCCAGCGCGGATTATCCATCGGAAAATCGGCCAAATCGAGAAGCAGGATGTTCAGCACAAAATGTTCTTCCTGCGATTCCAGCGAGTCATCTTTGATTTCCTCGTTTTTGTTCAGCAGGCTGAGTAACAAGTCTTCCTCCAAATCGTGATGCACTTCGAGGTGTTTTTTCAGCAAAAGAAACTGCGACTGATCAGCATCGGTTTTTTTCATGATTTTGCGCATTTCTTCGTGGTGTCCGGTTAGTAGTTCAGTTATCGTTTTCGATTCCATTTTTTTTGATTTTAAAGGTTATTTTTTTGCATGTTCATAGTCATTTCGCTTAATGTTTTTCCGCCCTTAATTCCAAAATCGAGCGTACGGATCGGGAAAGGAATGGTAATGTCATTTTCGTCGTAAGTAGATTTTATCCGTTTGATGCCTTCATGCAACGCCCTCAGGTAATCCGTTTGTTTTTCGAACTTTACCCAGTAACGCACCACAAAATTGATGGAACTGTTGCCAAATTCCTGATAATACAAATCAACCGGTTTATCCTTCATTAAAAAATCGATGCTTTTAATGGCCTGCAATGTCAGGTCTTCTACTTTTTGCAGATCGTCGCCGTAACTCACACCCACATTCAAATCGATCCGGCGTTCGCCGTAAACTGTGAAATGGATGTATACATCTTCAAATATTTTGCGGTTGGGAATTACCACTTCCTGTCCCTGAAATGTTCTCATTTTAATGGCCCGCAATCCTATTGCCTGCACGGTTCCGTAGTGGTCGCCGAATTTGATGATGTTGCCTACATTGACCGTACTTTTCAGCGTGATGTAAATTCCGGAAAGAAAATTGGCGAGGGCATCTTTAAAGGCAAAACCAAGGGCGAGGCCAATAATTCCGACCCCTGCCAAAAGCGATGTAACTGTTTTATCGAGGTCGAGGATTCCCAACGCCACGAATAATCCGGCGGTCATTACAGCAATCCGCGTCAGCGAAGCCATCAGGTTTTTTACAGCAACATTGCTGGTGAAATGAAATACGGTTCTACGCAGAAAAGCGACCAGCAACCGCGCCAGAAAATAAAAAAAAGAAGCACGAGAACGGCTACGATGAAATTGGGTAACATGGTGATAAACGTATGCACCCAGTCGCCTATTTTTTCTACAATCAGATTGTACGCGTTGTCAATTGAATCCATAATTAAAAAAAAGAAAAGCAGGCAGGACATTTTAAGGCCCGCCCGCTTCAGAGTCTAACTAAACCTACAAAAATGAACAAGTGTTAATCTCCCCATTCTCTTACAGATTGTCTGAAATTGTTAAAATCTTCTTTTACTTCGTTACCAAATTCTTCTGCCTGGTCGCCTGCATTTTCTGACCACCGCTGTGCTTTCTGCTTCAACTCTCTGGCATTTTGGCGCAGGTTATTGAATGCTTCTTTTGTTTCATCGCTTACCTTATCGCCGGCCTGATCTATTTCTCGTCCGAGTTCATTCAATTCTCTGTCGACATCGTTGAGTTCATTGTTCAGATTGTCTGCAAAATTCGGATCGTCTTCATCCAGATCGTCCAAATCGCTTTCCACTTGATCCATTTGCCGGTCGATCCTCACTTCCAAATCATCGTTGTTGTCCATGTCGTTGTTTTCATTTGGTCTTTGTGAATTCTGACAGGAATAAAAAGCGCCGGTCAATAATAGCGCGACAACTGTTAATGCTACTGATAATTTCGTTTTCATAGTTTTTGTATGTTTTATTAAATATTCAAACAACAAGTGCTTTTAGAAAATAGTGCCAAAAAAATTTTACGTGCAGATTAAATTTGTAAGATACTGATTTTCAGGCTAAACAATTTCCGAACAGAAAAAAGCGGCAGCAAGGTTGATGCAAACAACCTGTTTTTTTTGTAGATGAAAGTACTCAATATGGGGAAATTGTTCAACAAAAGCCGGTTAATGCTTAAAATGAGGAATAACATCTCAAAATGGGGACATCTGTTCCCATTCCATTGCGTTGGAAACGCGCCGTCAAAAGGAATGGGTACTGGGATAGCATCCTCATTTACTTCTTTTTAAGCAAAAGATATGAACTCAAAAAATTAATGGCATAATTTTATAATGGTATGAACCGAAATAACAAACTTTACAATTAAATATTATGAGAATCGCAGGTATCATTCTACTGATCATTGGAGTTATCGCCCTGATTGTATTTGGGGTGCAGGCTTTGAATAATTCAGAAAGTTTTAGCTTTCTGGGAATTGACATAGCCGTGAGTTCGGCGAACTGGACACCAGTTATAATTAGTGCAGTTGTAGCAATTGTGGGTCTGGTTTTGGTCGTAAGCAAAAAAAAGTAACCTTCAAAAATTAGCAATCACACATACGCCATGACAAATATAAAATACCCGGTAACAACCCAAATTGAAAAAAATGAAGAAATCGAGACACACGTTGATGTTAACCTTAATAATATTGGCAGCCGTTTTCCTCATTTTTGTTACCGGGTCATTTTTATTTTCGCATCTGGCGAAAAAGAAAATCGCTGAAACGCAAATACCCGGATACGAATTTACTACCCAATCTGTTGAAACCAATCTGATTAAAAGGCAGGTGGTTGTTCATGAAATTCAACTTTCCGCCCAAAATTCCGAAACCTCTGTTTCAATCCAAAAAACTACCTTAAAAGGAATAAAACTGCTCCGGCTGATATTCAGGAAAAATATAACAGCCAGACATTTATATATTTCAAATCCTAAAATTATCCTGTCGAACCAGGAAAAGAAAAAACAAGATTCAGACCGATTCTCCTGATAATAATCAAAAACAAAACTTAAAGGTACTTCTCAAAAAAACCAACATTGAAGGGTTGCGTTTCGCAGTGTTAAAAAATAGCGGCGATACCACTTTTTCGACCCGGGGTGATTTTGAAGTCTGGAATTTCACTAACGATTCTGCTTCTTCGGGATATCCGGTAAAATCGTTCAAAGTTGGGCGAATTAAACTTTTTGCGCAAAAAGGAAGCCTTCCGCTGAAAAAAGGTTTATACACCCTTTCATTCGATTCCTTAAAATTCGATACCGAAGAGAAGGCATTGATGATTAACAGAATAAATGTTGTTTCTGCGTATGGACCGTATGCAATGCCGGACCACAATGGCGGCGTGGAAACCGACTGGTACAACATGCAACTCGATAGTTTCTCGCTTACCGGCATCAATACCGGCAGGTTGTTTACAGACACAAGTTTCGTTGCAAAAAGCGGTGAAATCGGATATTATAACGGCGATATTTTACGCGATAAACGACCACCGTTTCCTGAAAAACCAGATACAAAACTACCTTCCGATATGTTGGCCAGCATTCCGTTCGGCCTGCAAATCGATACGCTTTTAGTGGATTTAGCTGATATAAAATACCGCGAAAGACGAAAAAATACGGACGAACCCGGCATGGTTTCGTTTAACGAACTTCATGCAACTTTTACAGATTTGGGCAACATCGACAGCCTAAAAAGCGGGCCAACCAAACTGCATGCGCGCGCCGAAGTAATGGACGCAGCCACATTAAATGCAGATTTTGAATTTCAGCCTCCCGGAAGTTCGCAGCCATCCACGGCGAGTGGGACCCTGGAACCGGTGGATATCACCACTTTTAATCCGATGCTCATTCCCAACGCCGCTGTAAAAGTTACCAGCGGACATGTAAAACAACTGGCTTTCAACTTCGGGTACAACAACGATAAATCATCGGGCGATATGATTTTTCAATACGAAAACCTCGAATTTCAAATCCTGAACCGCGACGAAAATTCGGAGCGAAAACTGATTTCGCTGCTGGCGGATGCATTTATTGTGCATGACGAAAACCTGAAAAGCCAGGACTCGTATGAAAAAGGTGTCATTTCATTTGAGCGCGACAAGAAAAAATCGATTTTTAACTACTGGTGGAAATCGTTGCTCAGCGGGTTGGAAAATGTAGCTGCCACTATAAAATAACTGTAACGATGCATTCGATTGTCCGATGGATATTACGGGTTTATAAAAAGTTGGTGTACAGCATCGCATTCACGCCATCGTTAATGATATTGTTTTCGTTTTTGCTGGCTTTGCTTGTTTTTTATTTCGAAACTACCGACACCGCCCGCAAACTTGAGAATTCAATTAAAATTCTGTTGGTGCGCGATGAAGGCTCCGCACGGTTGATTGTAACGACCATCATCGGCGGGATTATTTCATTGACCGTTTTCAGCTTTTCGATGGTGATGGTTGTTTTAAATCGCGCATCAGCATCGTTATCGCCACGGATTTTGCCCCAGTTGGTGGCGCAAAAATCTCACCAGGTGGTGCTTGGTTTTTATATGGGAACCATTGTTTTTTCGCTTATCCTGGTAAACAACATCGACAATGGCGGAAATATGCCGGCGCTTGGAATTTTGTTATCGATGATTTTGGCTATTCTATCGCTTGGGTTGTTCATCTATTTTATTCATTCCATCTCCCAATCCATTCAGGTTGACAATATTCTGGTTAAAATTTATTTAGAGACAAAAAAACAAATTACAGAAATCAACAGGCAGGAAACGGTGAAAACCGGAATTCTGAGCAACGACAACAGCAAAAAAATTGTCGCCGGACAAACCGGTTTTTACCAAATTGTAAATCCCGGAAGTTTGGTACCCATGTTAAAGAAGAAAAATTTGTGCATGGAAATTTCCTGCATATCCGGCCAGTTTGCAGAAGCAGGGGCAATCCTTGCGAGGTTCAACAGTGAAACAGTGGATGATAAAACACTGGAAACTGTAAAGGATGGTTTTTTCCAAACAAACAAAAACGACGATGAAGAGCACTATTTTTACGGGTTGCGGAAAATAAGCGAAATTGCTGTAAAGTCTCTCAGCCCCGGAATTAATGACCCTGGCACCGCGCTAAAGGCCATCCGTTATCTCACCATTCTTTTTTCGTATGCAGTTCATTTTAAATCTTTCACCTTTTATTCCGATAAAAAAGGTGAAATAAGGATTTTTAAAAAACTTCCTGAGTTGGATACGTTGCTCAGGGATTGCATTACGCCCATCAGGCAATTTGCAGGCAATTCACTCGAAACTCATCGGGTGCTCTTTGAATTTTACCGGATTTTAATGGAAATTTCTTCAGGGGAAACAATTTCGGTACTGTCAGATAACCTGAAAGCGCTGATTGAATCCACCCGCGAAAATTTGCAGAATCCATCTGACAGGAAGCAGTTAAACACGATTATTAATAAAATCAGAAAAAATCCAGCCGTTCAGCTTTTCAAAATTCCTCTTTTGCCTGAACAAACATGAACCTTACCGGTTAAAACTGAGTTATAAACAAATAGATAACGTTATATACATTCGCAAAATTACATGGGTCATGAACGATAATGTTGATAAAAACGAAAAGCACCTCAAAAAAGACTTAAAGAAGCAGCAATCGGAGTTTGAAAAGAACAAGAAGAAAAAGCTTAAATCCGGCAAATTCAGTAATGAACTAATAAAAAAGATTCACGAAAAAACCGGAAAATCGCGGGAAGAAATCTTAAAAGAACTCGAAGATAAAGAGGATGAACATTGAGTCTGCTCCGAAAAGTCTGAGTTCATTGATTTTCAACTTCTTTACCCCTGACCCCTGAAGGGGAACTTGCTGAAAATCAATGAACTCTTCAAAGTCCCCTTTAGGGGATTTAGGGGTTTTTGACTTTTCGGAGTGGACTCAACATTAAATGGTTTTTCTTCTGTTTTCATCGTAATTAATCTGTTGAATTTCGAAAGGCGCTGCATATTTTGCCGGTGCATTTTTATGTTTATAAAATCGTGAAAATTCGTACGTCAGCGTCACCCCGAAATATAAAATCAGGGAAACAAAATATATCCAAACCAAAATAACCACGATAGAACCAGCCGTCCCGTAAACAACGCCAATGTTGCTGCTTCCGATTATTGTTCCGAGCAGAATTTTACTTACGGCAAATAAAATGGAAGTGGTCACAGCTCCGAACCACACAGCGCTCCACCTCACATAAACATCGGGCAGAAAACGGTATATCAGCCCAAAAACAGCAGCAATAATAGCCAGCGAAATAATGATGTTCGCCACCTGTGCAACAAAAACCAGGTGTGGCGAAAACTGAGATGCCAGGAAATCTTTTAAAAACGCGATGGTTGCATCCAAAATCAGCGAAACCAGCAATACGAAACCCAGGCTCAAAATCACACCAAACGATAAAAAGCGGGTTTTGAGCAGGTTAAGCAGGCCCATTCTAAAGCTCGATTTCACGCGAATCCTCCAAATGTAGTTAATGGCATTTTGCATGGCGCTGAACAATGCCGTAGACGAAATAAAGAAAAACAATATCCCCACAATCGTTCCTCCGGTGCTGTTTTCTTTAATATCAAAATTTTCTATTCCTTTTCGCAGCATTTCCGTATTGTCCTGCCCGAGCAACATATTCAATTCGTTGAATAGTTTTTCACGGATGGCTTCGTCGCCGGCAAAATAACCGAATACCGAAATAATAATTATCAGAATAGGAACCATGGAGAACATGGCGAAATAAGCTGTCGTGCCGGCCAGTTCAGCGGGACGGTTTGTTCCAAAATTACTGATGGCTTTTTTAAATATTTTATAGGTGTTAACTAATCTTTTTTTCCTGAATTTTGCCATAACCCTGCCAATTTTCGTTTCAATTTCTTCACTCCGGCCGTAACATGAATCCTGTGTTCTTCGAGCCCTTTACTGCTGAGCAGGTACGCGAATGGTTTCAGGCTTTCGATGTTTCGCATTACTATTTTTAGAATGGCTATAAACGGAATAACCACCAGCATACCTGCAATTCCCCAAATTAAATTTCCCACAAGCAGGCCCAAAATAATCGTTAGTGCGTTAAGCCTTACATTATTGCCAACAATGTTTGGTGTGATAATGTTGTTTTCGAGGAATTGTACGATAATAAACATGATGATAACCTGGATGATTATGTGAATCGGATCGGGTATCGAAATAAGGACATATACCAGTGGTATCAGTGCGCCGAGCAACGTTCCGAAATACGGAATGAGGTTTAACAAAGCAGCGCCTACGCCCAGTACCACCGGATGGGGCACACCAATAATGGTTAAACCCGTGGAATTTAAAACCGACAAAATTAAAACCACGCCCAATAAACCGGCCAGATATCTTGAGGTTACAGTGGTAACTTCACGCATGATTTTCACGGTTTTTTTTCTGTTTTTCCTGCCTGTCAGTTTCAGGATAAAATGGGCATTTTTGGTGCGGTAGAACAGGATAAAAAAAGTAAAGACCGGTAAAATAAAAATCTGAAAAATGGTGGTTGCCGTTGTTGTAAAAACTTTACTCCCGCTTGCGGTTATCGTCGATATTATTTTATGCGTACCCTGATCGAAATAATATTCCATCGACCGCATATTGACCCCGAATTTTTGTTCAATAATTCGGCTTGGGGATCCGCTTTCGTCAACAATTTTATCTTTTAGTTCGTTCAAATCAATTTGTACACTTACAATTTTCATCGAGAAAAAATATACTACAGCCGCAACAACAGCTATCGCAACAACTATAACCAGCAATATCGACAATATCCGGTGCAGGCCGGCCCGCTCGAGCCTCCATACAATTGGATAAAACAGGTATGAAAGCAACAATGCGAATGCAAGCGGCACCAAAATATTTTTAGCCAGAATCACAACCAGCAATATCATCGAGATAATAAACAGTACCGAAGCAAATCTCAACAACGAATTTTCTTTCATCATTATAAAGTGTATGCTTCGACGTTTGAAAATATTATGCCAATTGATTATGCAGTCTGCGAAGCAGGTTCATCGTTCATGCAATAAAACGTAAGGTTCTTGTTCTGTGGTCCGAGCGTTGTAAACATAACACACAAGCTTTGGATAATGCTCTGCTGTTATCTTAAAGGTTGTGGATTAAAACAAAAAAATGAGGAATTATGTCTACAAAATTCCCCAAATACCATCAACGCAACTAAAAGTATTACTTAGCGACATCTTTCCGATACAATACAATGTACTGTACTACAAACAGGTATGTCGTAAAGATCGATTTCATCCAATTTTTGGCAGGATTTTTCAATGATTTAATACCGAAATGTATTCTACTTTTAAAAGTCCGGGAAAATGAAAAACAATCAATACGACACTTTGTCGGAAGCTTCGGAAGCGCTGAGAAAGATGGGTTTTACTGAAAATTTCAGGGTAACCGACGACTGTATATTAGCCGATTACTCAGGAAACGAATACGACTGTTCGGAAGTTATCCTGCAAGGGTTCCACCGGTTTGAAGGGGTGACAAACCCGGCAGACAATACCATTTTGTATGCGGTGGAAACCAAATCGGGTGTAAAAGGCACTGTGGTTGATTCGTACGGTGCAGACGGTTCGGCGATTACCTCGGAATTCATGAATAAAGTGGAACAGAACCAGTACAAGGATGAATAACTGCACCGGTAATTATAGTCGATAACCAAAACATTTAAAAATAAAATTCAATATGGACAAAAAACAGTTGACAAAAGACTTACAAAAAATAGTAGATATTTCGAAAGATGGCGTTCAGGGATATGAAACCGCTGCAGAGCGAATTGAAGACAGCAGCATGAAAACAATGTTCCTGCGGTTGTCGCAACAACGTAAAGGATTTATCGAAGACGTAAAAACGGAAGCAATCCGGCTGGGGACCGAACTGGATGACAGCGGAACGGTAAAAGGCTTTTTTCACCGCACATGGCTGACTACAAAAGCAACGTTTTCAAGCGATACCAAAGAAAACGTGATAAATGAAGCAATGACTGGCGAGAAAAAGGCGCTGGAAGTGTACGCCGATGTTACTGCCGACCCTGAACTACCTGAATTTTTAACCGATACATTGAACGAACAGGAACGGTTAATTAAAGTGGCAATTCAACAGTTACAGGGCTTGCTGAAAGAATAGAAATTTTATGTTTGGTTCCTTTCCCAAAACAGAGGCGCCAGGCCAATAAAATAAATCCAATAAATTATGTTTAACTTAAAAATTTAAAAAATGGGAGCAACAGAAGACAAAATGAAGGGAAACTGGAACGTACTGAAAGGAAAACTAAAACAGCAATACGCTGATTTGACCGACGATGACCTAAAATACACCGAAGGCAAAGAAGATGAGGTTATCGGACGTATCCAGAAAAAAACCGGTAAAACAAAACAAGAAGTCAAAGATTTTATCGACAAAGCTTAACATGTTAAAGACCAGGCAGCACAGCCTGGTCTTTTCCTCTGTTCAACACATAAACAAAACGCATCATGAAAAAACTGGAAGGAAAGAAAATAGCCATTTTAGCGACCAACGGTTTTGAAGAATCGGAATTGTTCGAACCCAAAAAAGCGCTTGAAGAAAGTGGTGCAGATGTGGTAATAATTGCGCCGGAAAAAGGTTCAATAAAAGCCTGGAACCATGGAAACTGGAGCAAAGAAATTGAAGTAAACGTAAAAGTGGAAGAGGCGAGCGCCGCCAATTACGATGTGCTGGTATTACCCGGCGGAGTAATCAATCCCGACAAATTGAGACGCGACAACAAAGCGGTTGATCTGGTGGCCGACTTTTTTAAACGGAAAAAACTGGTGGCCGCTATCTGCCACGGCCCTCAAATGCTGATAGAAGCAGGAGTGGTAAACGGCCGTAAAATGACTTCATTTTCTTCCATAAAAACCGATCTCATAAATGCAGGCGCCAATTGGGTAGATATTGAAGTGATTATGGATGGAAACCTGATAACATCCAGAAATCCCGGTGATTTGGAAGCTTTCAGTAACAAAATAATTGAAGAAGCTGAAAAATTAAGTTGATTATTGCTTATACCATCAATTTTAAAAAAATTACGTTATGCCGAATAAAAAAAATTCTTCCAAGATTAAAAATGAAGACCAGTATGAAAGTTTGCGCGATAAAGGGTACAGCAAACAAAAATCTGCCCGGATAGCAAACACAAAAAATGCAGGTAAAAAAGGCGGACATTCCGAAAAATACGAAGAACGCTCGAAACAGGAACTTTACGATAAGGCAAAACAGGTGGGTATAGAAGGCCGGAGCAAAATGTCGAAAAAAGAGTTGATACAGGCGCTACGGAACAGCTAACCGCGCCATTTTTTACAAACCGCAACCAGGAAAAAAGGCAGTTGGCCATTCCTTTTACCATGAAAAAAAAAGAAGCCCCCGGATCGCTGGTATACGTAAGCGATACCATGCCGGGATATTACCGTACCGGCGAAAAAGGAAATTTTCACTACACCAATAAAATTGGTAAAGAAATTACAGACGAAAAAATCATCGAAAGAATCAATGATCTTGTCATTCCACCCGATTGGCGGAACGTGTGGATTTGCAGAAAACCCCGCGGCCACATCCAGGTTACCGGCCGCGATTCAAAAGGCCGTAAACAGTACATTTACCATCCGAAATGGCAGGAACATCTGAGCCGGCGGAAATATGAGAATTTAAAGGAATTCGGCGAAAAACTGCCGGAAATACGCCAACAACTGCAAACCGACCTCCGGAAAAGAACCTGGGACAAAAGAAAAGTAACTGCCCTTGCCATAAACCTCCTGGACGAGCTTTATTTAAGGGTGGGAAACAAATTTTATGAAGAAGAAAACGGCACCTATGGTTTGACGACGCTCCGAAAAAAACATTTAATCGAAGACAAAAAATATTTGCTGCTGAAATACAAAGCAAAAAAAGGAAAACTACGGAAAGTAAAAGTCAGCCACCCTACCCTGCGAAAACTTTTAAAAAAATGTTCCGAACTGCCCGGATACGAATTGTTCCGGTATAAGGAAGGCAACAATTATTATCCTATTGATTCACAGGACATCAACGATTACCTTCATGAAGTTTCCTCGATCGGCATTAGCGCCAAAAATTTCAGGACCTGGGGCGGAACGGTATTGACGGTAAAAATGGTGCCGGAAGCGCAGGCAGTCTGTGAACAAAATCCGCGGAAAAAACTGGAAACAACGTTAGTTGGAATGGTTGCAAAAGAACTAAACAATACGGTTTCGGTCTGCCGGAAATATTATATTCATCCCGATGTACTGGAGATAGCCGTTAAAAACCAGCTCGAACAATTCCAGCCTGATCCGGAGGATGAACGCCTGGAATGGTATGATCCGGAAGAAATTATCGTTTTAAACATTTTGAATAGCATTAATACGGAATAATACAACAATCCGATACTGATAGCACCAGTATTTGATATTGACGTTGTCAGGTCCTGCGGACAATAACAAGTTGTTCGTAAACGCTTACCTAATCTAACCTGACAGCGTCGCCAGACCTGTCAGCGTTAAAAGAAATATAAAAAACTCTTCATTGTTTGATATTGACATGTCAGGTCCTGCGGACGCTGACAAGTCATTCGCAAGCGCTTACCTAATCTAACCTGACAGCGTCGCCAGACGTGTCAGCGTTAAAAGAAATATAAAAACTCTTCATTGTTTGATATTGACGTTGTCAGGTCCTGCGGACGCTGACAAGTCGTTCAATAGGGGATAAAACCATCAATCATCTTTTATTTTGCGAAAGGGGGAAAAGTTTCGGGGGCCAAAAAATGGAAACTGCCTTTAAAGCAACAGTAACAATAACAAAATAACAATAATTGCTCCGCCGGAAATATAAACTCCGGTCACTGCTTCGCCTTCTCCCTTTGCATCGGCAGTTGCAACAGCAGTTCCGTCGCCTTTACTGTATTCGTTCAAATCTTTTTTAATGGAACGCACTTCTTTCCGAAGTTCCTTTTTTTCTGTCCGGGTTAACTCCGATAAATCCATGGCCTTAATTTCTTCGAGGCGGTTTATCATGTTATCCACTTCCACTGCAGCTTCGGTTTTCACCTCAGGAGCTGCTTCTTTTTTCGTCTCATCGTCGGCTTTCGACTGCGTTGGGAAAGCCATCAGCAAAATTGCTGCTACCATTAAACTAAAAACTGAATTTCTCATTTTTACTAATTTTTTAAGGTTAAAAAACATGGAACTTATTTCTATTTCTATTCATTAAATTCAATGGTATTGTCTATTCTTTTGCTCAGTGCTTCTACAAATGCATTTTTAAAAACATTCCATATTGTTGGCACGATGCCCACTTGCAGGTTGTTTAAGTTTCCGGTCAACGGAACTTCAGTGGCCAGCTGTTCCTTACGCTGGTTTTCGAATAATTCAGTCACTCCGGCAACAATCAACTCCCACGTCTTCTGAAGAAAACCTTCTTTTTCTTTTGCCAGATCGATTATTTTAAGATTTTCCAAAACCGGTTTCACATATCCGTCGAGTTTTGAATCATCAATAATAATTTCGGAATACAGGTTAAAAGTCCCCTCTTCCACATCGGTATGCGTGTAAGCTTTTATGAAATCATTCAGCGCTGTAAGTTCCACATCCTCGAATGTGAGGTCTAAATCAAGGTCAGGAACCTTTTTTAAGATATTCATTTTTGCATCGATGTTTAAATGGCCGCCGCCGAGCGAACTTCCTGAAGCCGTAAGTGTCGACGGCAGGCGTTCTTCTTTCGATTCAACGTTCGTAAGGTTTGTCGCTACCAGGTTGAGGTTATCGATAAAAACATCGACTTTGGGGTTGGTGGAAAAATCCCGAAAGGATATTTTACCGTTTTCAACTTCAAAGCGGTTAATTTTCAGCGGCATAAGATTCTTCAACGTTTCGGTCCAGTCGGCGCCTTTCCCATCTTGTTTTGCTTCGCCCTCAACTTCCGCAAAATTAACTTCCGGGTCCGCCATTACAACTTCACCAACCACTGCCCCATCGAACAGCGCCTTCCAGTGTACCGAAAGGTCAATCCGTGCAATGTCGATAAAAGGAACAGGGATACTGTCTCCGGTTTTTTCAATATTCAGGCTGTCGATAACATAAGCGCCTCTGAAAAGTGCAAGATCTACATCTTGCACGGAACCTGTATAACCATCGAGGTTATGCAGCGTTTTGTTAACATAGTTTTTTAAAATAAATGGCAGGGCAATGCGAAGCGCGATTAAAATACCCGCAACAACCAGCACCCATATCCATTTTTTTTTCATCTGGTTTGAAATTAACTACACGATTATAATTAACGCGTGGATGATGCCGGGAATGTATCCCAACAGGGTAAGCAACAGGTTAATCCAAAATTGTTTGGTAATCCCAAATTTCAAAGCCACACCAAGCGGGGGCAATAATATGGCAAGAATAATTTCTAAAAGTTTCATCTTATTTTATTTTTTATCAGTATATCAGAAAACACTTCAAATTTCGGACAATTTGTTTTCCGCCAACCTTCATTTTCGTACACAAATCTGCCATAAGTGGCTATTTAACAGGAAAGTAGGGTATTTATTTTAAGATTATCCGGATAAAAAGCTGCACACGCTTCTGTGGAAAAATTCCCCGAACAGTGGCCCATCTGATGAGAAAACTGTGATTTAATGTTTTAAAAGTTACCCCGGCTTTACTTTTTATTTTTGGAAAAAAGGTTGAATATCCAGCTGTTTTCCAAAGTTCTGGCTGCTCCCGCAACATCATCCACACCTTCGCTGACTTTTGCGATGGTAGTATCGAGGTCGTTCGCCATTTTCGTATCATAAACCAGCCGTTGTATAACTCCGTCACCGGAATTCAACTGTTTGCTAAACTTCAGCAATTCGTCGGCAACCTGCGCAGTGGTAACAGAAATACTGTCGAGGTTCACCATCAGTTCCTGCGCCTGATCTGTAACTACAGTATCGTTAATCAGCCGGCCGAGGTCGCCTTCTCCGTGGTTGATTTTTTGCACCACTTCATTGGCGTTGGCGGTTATATTCAAAAGTTCATCGCCTGCCTGATTTAATTTCGAAGTAATTGTATTCTCGTTTAAAAGAACCGCCAGATCGCCATTTCCGTTATTGATTTTATCGCTGATTTCCAGCAGCGACCGGGTAATCTTTTGCACATCAGTAATCACCACTTTCGCCTCTTCCACCACATCCTGTAAATCGATGGATTGCTGCGACTTCAAAAATTCGTCGTCGCCAATCGATGCTGCGTCTTCTGAGCCGGGGTAAATACTCACCAGTTTGCTTCCCATTAAACCATCGCTGTTGATTTCCACTTTTGAATCGGTACGGATAAAATCCTGAACATTTTTATTCACCGACATCTCCACAAGAATGGTAGTGTCGTTTGCTATTTTTATTTCAGAAACATATCCAACGGTTATCCCTGAATACTGAACTTTATTTCCTTCAACCAAACCTTTTACATTTTTGAAATAACTTTTTATAGTTACCGATGAAGAGAACAAATTCTGCTTTGTCCCCAAAAAATACACCCCGACGCTAAAAAGCACCAGGCCTACTGCCACCAGTAATCCGAGTTTTAAGGAACGGTTTTTCGATTTTCCCATGGTTGTATTCTTTTAATTAAAATATGCGTTTACTTCCTCATTGTCGCTGTTGCTTAATTCGTCATAGGTTCCCTCTGCGAAAAATTTACCGTCTACAATTAGTTTTAAGCGGTTTGCCGTTTCTCTCGCACATTTTAAATCGTGCGTTACAACAATCGACGAGGTGTTGTATTTTTCCTGTACTTTCAAAATCAGTTCACTTATTTCGCCTGAAGTAACAGGGTCGAGCCCGGTGGTTGGCTCGTCGTACAAAATAATTTCAGGTTTGAGTATAAGCGTGCGGGCGAGGCCAATGCGTTTTTTCATTCCGCCGGAAAGTTCCGCCGGCATTTTATTCATGGCATCGAGCAAACCCACGCTATCCAGCACCTCTTTTACCATTTCTTTCACTTCCTTCTTGTTTTTTGAATCCTGCGTACGCCTTACCGGAAACTCCAGGTTTTGCCTGACGGTCATCGAGTCGTACAATGCCCCGCCTTGAAAAAGGTAACCTACTTTTTGCCTCAGTTCATCCAGTTGTTGCTTGTCGAGTTTATCGAGCTCTTTCCCCAACACGCGAATGGTGCCCGAATCGGCCTTCACCAAACCGACGATACATTTGATAAACACTGATTTCCCGGTGCCCGATTTCCCGAGGACAGCCACGTTCTCTCCGCGTTTCAGATCGAGGCTCAATCCGCGAAGTACTTCTTTTTCCCCGAATGCTTTTTTCAAATCCCTTATTTCGATTACATTTTCCATAAAGCAGTTATAGTCTGTAAATCAGATCGGTTAACTGAACAGCAATTAAATCGATGATAAATATGACCAGCGATGCAGTAACCACGGCTGAGTTGGCCGACAAACCAACCGATTCGGTGCCGCGGCTGGTGGTATACCCTTTGTAGCAGCCTATTAATCCGATAAAAAAACCGAAGAAGACCGATTTTATCGTCGCGGGAATTAGATCGAGAAATTCCAGCGAATCGAATGCCTGCGAAAAAAACAGCAGCAACGATACTTTTTCGCCCATGGTCACAGCGAAAAACGAACCAAGCATTCCAACGGCATCGGCATAAAAAACAAGTATCGGCACCACCAGTGTTGTCGCCAAAACACGTGTAGCCACTACAAAATTGAGCGGCTTGGTACCAGAAACTTCCATTGCATCGAGTTGTTCAGTCACTTTCATGGCGCCAAGTTCGGCTCCGATTCCCGAACTGATTTTACCGGCGCAAAGCAATGCTGTAACCACAGGACCGATTTCCCTGATGATTGAAACTGCAATCATGCCGGGCAACATACTTTGAGCTCCAAATTCCATTAGCACAGGCCTCGATTGCAAAGTGAGCACCAAACCCATGATAAACCCGGTAATGGTAATCAGCGGCAATGTTTTGTTGCCGAGGTAATATCCCTGCTTTATCAGCTCTTTATGTTCGAATGGTGCAACAAAAAATTGCCGTACAGTTTCAACCGTAAAAATGAGTATGTCACCCATTTCTATAAAAAAATCCGTGAGTTGTTCCTTAAACAGGCTTGTTATTTTGTACATTCTGTAGTCCCAGGCTTTTAATTTTAGCTGTAACTACTATTCAATAGATGAACCATTTCGGGCAAAAACTAACGATTGATTATAAAAATAACACGTATTATTGTGATTATTAATATATTGAATTTAAAAGTGTTTCCTTTCTGTGTTTTAGCATATTGTGGCACAATCTCCACACAAGTGTTTAAAATACATCCATTTTTTTCCCCATGAAACCGATAAACCGGAACACCATCACAAGCGGATGATGATGTTTTCAGCAAACAGTATCAACAAGTTAAACGTAGTTGTGCGAACCCGCGGATTACGTAGCGGAAATTGGCAAAGAATATGCATCTTCTAAACAAATGCTGAACGAACCGCTAAAACAATTTAATGTACCCTATGTTTAATGTTTCTAAAGAAATCTTTAACTCAATTTGAAGACGATTATCAGTGAAATAAAGCACAAGTTCGCGTTCCAAAAAATCCAGAGATTGCCGGCGGAACATTTTTCAACGCGCTGTATTTTAAATATTTGCACAATTGCAATTATTGGATTAACCTCCTTAAACTCAACCGCCCAGGAAAATTACGAAATTCGTAAAATCACCTTTAAAGGGAACAAAACGCTCGAAAAGAGTTACCTGTTGGATAAAATGGCCCTCGACGAAGTGTCGTGGGTGGAAAAACTCGTAACCAAAAATGAGCCTGATTTATACAGCAAAGAACTGATTGATTTGGATTTGAAACGATTAACCCGAATCTATCAAAGCGAAGGATTTCTGCATGTTCAAACGTCGGTGGATCCGCCTGATGTGAACGACAACAAACAGACTGTAAAGCTTCAGTTTAACGTGGAAGAAGGTGAACCGGTTGTGGTAGACAGCGTTATCATTGACATAACAGAAGAAATGGCGCACGTTGATAATGATTCACTGCTGAAAAAGCTGAACCGGAAACTGAATTTGGTAAAAGGCAAAAGGTTTCGTGACGAAGCGCTGGATACCGATGTGCAACAAATTGAAGATGCCTTCCGAAGCCTGGGATATGCCTATGTTAAAGCTGAATACGATTTAAGTCTGAAACCGGCAGAATCGGCAACCGGCATCACCTATTCGGTACACCCGGGACCGAAATCCTATTTTGGTTCCACTTCAGTTTCGGGTAACGATCATGTTACCGAAAAATTTATCAGAAAGCAGTTAAAATATGACGAGGGGGATCTGTACAACAAGTCGCGACTGAATAAAACCCGTACCAATTTATACCGGTTGCAGTTGTTCAGGGTGGTGTCGGTGCTTCCGCAAAAGGAACCCGAAACCGAAAAAAGTCCGATTCCTGTTGAAATTTATGTGGAAGAAGCGCCGCGAATTGATACACGATTCGGCGCCGGATACGGAACTGAAGAGAAATTCAGGGCATTTGTCGATTTTAATTACCGCGGCTTTTTAGGCGGCGCCCGCCGGATAAACATCTATGCCAAACATTCGGCGCTGGAACCCTACAATTTACAACTGCGCTGGATTCAGCCGCAATTCCTTGGCATCAACGGTTCTGTATCTCTTAATCCGTTTTTAAAACGAAATGCAGAACCTGGCTATAACACAAGGTCTTACGGAATAAATATTCCGTTTACGTATCTTTTTACTACGTCGCTGAACACCAAACTGACGTATTATCTCGAAGATGTGGAGCAAACGGTGGAACCCGGCGATGTAGAATTCACCGATTACGAAAGCGATAAATTTCCGTACAACAAATCGGGACTTTTGCTGGGAACGGTTTTCGACACATCTGAGCCCAATTTCTCACCTGAAAAGGGGATGAATGTTTCGCTCGGGGTTAAACTGAACGGTTATATTTTCGGCGGCAGTTTCAATTACACCCGGCTGTGGGGCGAATTCAGGACCTATCACGAAATTGGGAAAGTGATTATGGCCTATCGTATTATGGCCGGTGGAATTGCGTCGTCTGATACCAGCGGGTTTATCCCGGTGGAAGACCGTTTTTATTCAGGCGGAAGCACGTCGATACGAGGCTGGGCGCGTTCGCAGTTAGGGCCAAAACGTGAAAGCGGAACGCCGCTGGGTGGGAAAAGTATTTTCGAAAGCAATATTGAAGCCCGTTATCCGCTGTTCTGGAAGTTGAGCGCTGCCGCTTTTTTTGAAGCTGGCAATGTTTGGAAACCTTCCTATACCTATCGTTTTAATGATTTGGGATATGCTGCCGGTGGAGGTTTGCGTGTGGAAACGCCAATCGGGCCGGTACGTCTCGATGTGGGATTCCCTTTGTGGAGCGACAAAACCAGCCCGCAGTTTTTTATCAGTGTCGGACAAGCATTTTAATTTGAAATGAAAAAAGTATTAATATATACGCTTCGGATTTTAGGATGGACCCTCCTGGGAATTGTGATTATCCTGCTGTTTGCAAGCGTGCTGCTGCAAACACGGCCGGTGAAAAACAAGCTGACCGGAATAGCGGAGAAACAGGCATCGAAAGTGTTAAACGGGAATCTGACAATCGGACGGCTGGATGGCAACTTTTTCACCGGTATCGAACTTAAAGATGTGCTTTTGACGCTCGGTAACGATACAGTTGCCTACATCAAAGAATTGGATGTGAGTTACAATCCGCTGCCGTTGCTGCACGGCGAAATTTCCCTTAGTTCGGCTAATATTGAAGCTCCCCGGATTTACCTGGAGCAAAATCAGGATTCAACCTGGAATGTTCAAAACCTGGTAAAACCTTCCGAACCAACTCCAAATGACACAACAAAATCGGGTGGCATCGATTTTAATATCGAAACATTCAGTTTGAACAACGGACTTGTAGAAATCGATTCTCCCGACACTCTTCTTCCCCGAAAAGTGGAAAACATCGATATTCAACTTTCTTTTCATATGGCGGATGACGAACAGTCGCTCGATTTGAATAAATTCAACCTTCAAACCACGCAGCCCGACTTTCAGTTGAACCAGCTCACATTAAATCTGAAACGCGATTCCGACTACATCGAATTGAATAATTTTTATTTGAAAACCGCCCAAAACCGGCTGGAAGGCAAAGGCGAGTTCGAGTCGGAGCCCTACAAACAAGGCTCTGCCAATTTTGAAACTTCGGAGTTGCAGTTACAGGAATTCGAATATTTTTTACCCAGCTTAAAACTGCCTGCAAAACCGGTGGTAAAAATCGATGCCGATTTGGACCAGGATTCGCTTTATGTTGACCTTTCGCTGGCCGATAACGACCAAAAAATTATTATCAATGCAGCGTCGGGAAATATCATCGATTTTCTGCAGAAAAACAATGAAAGCCCGCTTTCATACCGGGTGTCGGGAAAGCTGGAGAACGTGGAACCGGGACATTGGCTGGGCAATCCGGCACTCGATTATTTTCTGAATGGCAGCCTTGCATTTGAAGGTCACGGAACAAAACCCAAAGATGCGACTTTTACGGTAAAGGCAGATTTTAACGATTCCCGCGTGCAAAACCGGCAGCTAACCGATTTGCTGGTCGATTTGGAACTGGACCGCGGAAACCTGCGGGGAACAATTGACGGTAAAGGTGAATTTGGCAGTTTTTGGCTCGACCCGGAGATTCAAAATATTTTTGAACACCCGGTTTACAATGCTAAACTGCGCACCCAAAACCTGAACCTGGCGCTGCTTTTGGGCAATGACAGCCTGAGTTCGGATATCAATCTTACAGCCAAAATCGAAGGCGAAGAATTCGATCCGAAAAAGTTATCGGCTACAGCAAGCATTCATGCTTCCGACTCGCGATTTCAGAAAATAAACCTGGATACGTTGCTGGCTGACATACAATATCATAATCAAAATATTGAAATCGATACCCTGCGCCTGGAAACGGATTCGTTAACGTTGCGCGCGCACGGAAATTATAGTTTGACAGCAAATTCGGATGTATCGCTGAACATAAATTTTGAAGGATTGCAGGAATTTTCCACATATATTCCTGTGAGTGGCTTAAAATCAAGTGGTGAAATTCAGGCACATGTAACTGGTACGCCGGACTCCATGACGATTGCAACAAACGTTGATTTAGGGAATACCCTGTACAATGAAATTACGCTGGAAAGCCTGACAATGGATGCCGAAGGAAACCTTGCGCCGGGAGATACCACGTTCAGCGCTAAACTCCTCGCCCGCGAAATAGTAACGGGTGGTTTCCGGATCGATTCCGTTTCGGCGGATGTTAGCGGCAATCCGGACTCATTGTATATCGACAGCCGGGTTTCGGGAGAAGATATCAGTACACACCTGGCAACCGGAATAGTACCCGGTGAAAAGCTGCGCCTGACCATCGCCGACTGGCAAATCAACTATAAAGATTATCAACTGGCGCTGCAACAACCGCCGGCAGTTATTGAAATTGATTCGGTGAATTATAAAATAAGTAATTTCAGAATGGCCACCTCGTCGGCAGACACGGCTCAATACATTATGGCAGAAGGCATTGCCAGCAGAAAAAATGAGGAAAATTTACAGTTTGAAGCTGCCAACATAAACATAAGTAAAATTAGTGATCTACTGGACCTCGATTTGAAAGCTGCAGGTCTTCTGAATGTTAGCCTCAGTTTGAAAGGCGTCGCCGAATATCCGGTGGTAAACGGAAGTTTTAAACTGAACGACGCGAAATTCAATGAGTATAAATTCACTGATTTTGGCGGCAGTTTCAATTATAAAAACGGACAGGCTGATTTTCATGCGCTGGTGGTACCGCAGGATAGCGGAAAAGTTGAACTGGAGGGAATGCTTCCGATGGAAATCAACCTCGATACGATGGGATTTAACCTGGATAAACAGGCATCCATCGATGCACACGCATCCATCGACAGTTTTTCACTGGGTGTGCTCAAAGCATTCAACATCACCGGCGATATTCAGGGATACCTGCAGGGACAGGTAGATGTGGGCGGAACCGTGGAATCGCCCGATCCGAAAGGGAACATCAATTTAAAAAATGCATCGGTAAACATTGATGAATATGGAATTCATTACAATAATATTCAGTTAGCCATTGATTTCCTCCAAAACAGCGTTCAACTCGACACCCTCCGGATAAGCAGCGATGACGGGTACATGACCGGGACCGGGCAAATCGATTTTAACACCGGATTTTACAGAGGCGACATCAACCAATCAAAAATAAGGTTTGATTTCGCCGATTTCAACCTTCTCGACCACAACCAGTTTAATGTGCAACTCGATGGATATGCCACTCTCGCTGGCGCTCAGGACAGCGTAATTTACGGCGGCGACCTAAAAATTCCGGAGGCAGAAATTTACCTGCCCGCGGTGATGGGCATGTTTGGAAAAATAAGCGAACCCGAAATGCCAAAACCGATTCTGCTGCAGGAGGCAGAAGCCATGGAAAAACCGATCGACAGCATGAACATCCAAACTTACGGCACTATAATACCCGACAGCACAACCTTCAGTTATTTAGACAATTTGCAGGGCGAACTGCGGGTCAGGATTCCCAAAAATACCTGGATAAAAAACGAAGACATGCGCCTCGAACTTTCCGGTGAACTGGAACTGAGAAAACATGCCGAATTTTTCGAATTATTTGGGAATGTAGATGTTGTAAGGGGCCAATATGATTTGTTCGGGCGTACCTTTAAAATCACCGACGGTTCGCTCACTTTTCAGGGCGGAGAGGAAATATCGCCAAACCTGAACATCGATGCTGAATATACTTTCCGAAATGCCGAACGGGCAGAACAGAAGCTGACGGTGCAAATTACAGGTTCAGCCCAATCGCCGGAAGTTAGTTTTCTCCTCGACGGGCAGTCGATTAATGAAGGAGATGCTCTTTCCTACATTTTATTCGGGAAAAGTATGGATGAGCTGTCACTCGATCAACAGGAAAATGTTCAAAGCGCCGGCGGAGGCAGCCTTGCAGAAAAAGCTGCTGCTTCGGTATTGTCTTCTCAAATCACTAATTTCCTGAGCGACAAGCTGAATGTGGATTACATTGAAGTGAAAAGCAACGGCAGTTTCGACAATGCTACGGTAGTAGTAGGGAAATACATCACAAACGATCTTTTCGTAAGTTACGAAAAACGTTTTGGTGAAACTGATGAAAAAGATATTGCCAAATATGAGGTGCGGCTGGAATACGAACTGTTCCCGTTCCTGTTTTTTGAACTAAACAATTCCACTTACGACAGCGGGTTCGATATCACTGTTAAATTCGATGTAAAGTAATTTCCTTCGGGAAACACTGCTTAAAACGCGAATTTTATGCCCAGTCCCGGGTCAATCCAAAACAGGAAACCGCCGTTGGTAACTACTTCAACATAAGGTTTTATTCCAAGGCTAAATGCGAACGGAACGGAGTTAATCTTATATTCGATTCCAACCATTCCGTCAAGGCCAAAACCAAAATCACCCTCGCCGTCGTGGTTGGGATGATTAAACCACGCAGGCCCTTTTTTACTGTTAAAATTTTCGCCATATACCGAAACATGGCCGCCCCAGCCGTAATACCAATTCAGGTTTTCAGTATCGAAGGCATTTGCTTTTCTCTCGTACAAACCGGTTACGCTATAACCATCGTTCCAGAAACCAATGATGCCTTCCAGTGCAGAAAATTCGAAGTTCTTCTTGAGTGTAATGCCGGTGGTTCCGCCCGTTCGTACCCCAATGGCAAAATTATACTGCCCGAATGCGGCGGCAGTTGCAATCATTAAAAACAGAAACAGGATAAATTTTTTCATCTTATTGGTACTTTATGAAATGTGAATTAAAACGCCAGTTTTAAACCGACGCCCGGATCGATCCAATACAAAATATCACTTCCTTTAACTACTTCAATATTCGGTTTTAAATCGATGCTCACGGCCAGCGGAATTTTTGGAATTTTATATCCAAAACCTACCACTCCGTCTGCGCCAAATCCAATTTCACCATCGCTGTCCGACAATGGGTGGCGATACCACGCAGGGCCGCCTTTGCCGTTAAAATCTTTACCATAAACCGAAATATGCCCGCCCACACCATAATACCATTGCAGGTTTGGCACACCAAAAGCCATTTTTCGCTTTTCGATTAGCGCAGTAACACTGATTCCGTCGTCCCAGAACCCGATCAAACCTTCCACTGCAGAATGGCTGAAATTATTTTTCAAAGTGATTCCGGAAGTTCCCCCCGAACGCACTCCCACTGCAAAATTATATTGCGCATTCACTGTTCCGCCGAAAGAAAATAAAAGAAAAAGAAGGACTATATTTTTCACTATCGGTTGTTTTGATAAAAACATTACCTAAAATTATGCCCCGCGCACTCCCGCATGAAACAAAAACCTGAGCCTTAACGGATTAAGTTTAAACAGGGCGGATTATAATTTGTAGAGATTGTTGCTCATGTTGTGGATTAGTTCTTCAACAAAGTTTTTTTCAGCAGGTTCAATCCGGAAAAACGGACAAAACTTTATTCATCGCATGCTGTTTAATAACCTGAAACGTTCAGTCTGCCTAAACTAAAAAAGGGGCGGAAGGAAATGATTTCCGGTCGACCGCCAATAAACACCTGATGAAACTTTTCAGAAAATATATGAATACGGCTTTTGGTTCGTTATTAATAATAATTTTGCAAAACATTTAATGGCTACAACTAAGAAAAATAACATAAACGGCCGCGAAAAAAAACCGGCTGGAAACAAAAAGAAAAAAGCAAAAAAAATCAATCGCAGGCGCCGGATTTGGAAAATAGCCGGTGCAACAGCGGGCATTTTATTTATTGCAGGAAGTATATTCTTTTTACTGGTTTTTCTGGGAGTGCTCGGTCCCGTTCCATCCAAACAAAAGTTACATCAAATTAATAATCCTGTTGCTTCTGAAGTTTATTCAGCAGACGGAAAAATACTCGGAAGGTATTATGTGGAAAACCGGAGTAATGCGGGTTTCGATGAAATTTCGCCGAATGTTATCGATGCGTTGATTGCAACGGAAGACGCACGTTTTTATGAACACCGCGGGATTGATGAAATTGCGCTCATGCGGGTGCTTGTAAAATCGATTCTTTTGCAAAATAAAAGTGCCGGCGGCGGAAGTACACTAAGCCAGCAAATTGCAAAAAACCTTTTCCCGCGCGTCGATTACGGGCCAATGTCGATTCCGGTGAACAAACTTCGTGAAGCCATTATTGCTTACCGGCTCGAGCGGATTTATACCAAACAGGAAATCCTGGCGCTTTATTTAAATACAGTGCCATTCGCTGAAAATATTTACGGAATAGAGGTAGCTTCCGAACGGTTTTTTTCGAAAAAACCATCGGAATTAAATGTTGCCGGAAGCAGCAGTTTTGGTCGGAATGTTAAAGGCAAACAACTTCTATAACCCACGAACGCATCCGGAGCGGGCTAAAGACCGGCGCGACGTGGTAATTGAACAAATGGCAAAATACGATTACATTTCGGAAGCGGAGGCGGAAAAATTCAAAAACGAACCACTGAAAATAAAATACAGGATAATTTCTTACGATCAGGGGCCGGCTCCCTATTTTCTGGAAATGCTGAAACCGGAGCTGCTTGAATGGTGTTCCACTCATACAAACGATAAAGGCGAACCCTACAATTTATACACCGATGGATTAAAAATTTCTACAACAATCGACTACAATCTGCAGTATTACGCCCAACTTTCGGTAAAAGAATACATGAAAAACCTGCAGAATGTTTTTAATAACCATTGGAAAAACAGGGATTTATTCGGGGAGAATCCGGATGTTTTGAAAAGCGCCATACAAAACCTGAATAATCATGCAAACATCACCAATGGTAATTTCGAATCGGTAAAAAAAGAGTTTGAAAAAAATATTCATACCACATTATTTACCTGGGACGGACTGAAGGACACTACCATTTCGCGCCTCGATTCTGTCAAGCATTATGCAAAACTGTTAAACACCGGTTTTATAGCTGTCGACCCACATGCCGGCGATTTAAAAGCCTGGGTTGGAGGCATCGATTTTCGCTTTTTTAAATACGACCACGTCACTGCACCGCGGCAAACCGGTTCAACATTTAAGCCTTTTGTATATCTCGCAGCCCTTGAGAACGGCGTGGAACCGGACGAATATTTTCCAAATGAGCAAAAAGTTTACGAGGAATACGACAACTGGTCGCCACGGAATTCGCACGATGAATACGAAGGTTATTACTCGATGAAAGGAGCGCTTGCACAATCGATAAATACCGTTTCAGTGGAAGTTTTAATGGAGGCAGGCATCGAAAACGCCATCGATATTGCACATGATTTGGGCATTTCATCCGATCTGCCCGATTATCCTTCGCTGGCGCTGGGCGTTGCTTCCATTTCGCTGAAAGAACTGGTGGAAGCATATGCCGGAATCGTAAACGACGGAGTTCCGGTAAAAACGCATTATTTATCGGAAATAGCAGATAATGAAGGCGCTGCGCTGGAAACTTTTTCTTATGAGGCGCCGAATGAGCCGGTAGTTTCTCCGGAAAATTGCCGCGCACTGATACAAATGATGGAAGCAGTAGTTAATGGCGGAACAGGAAGGGCCATCCGTACCGTATATCATATTCCCGGTGATTTTGCCGGAAAAACCGGAACCACACAAAACAATTCCGATGGCTGGTTCATTGGTCTGACACCCGATTTGGTGGCTGGCTGCTGGGTTGGCGCCAACGATCCGCGGGTTCATTTCCGCTCTACAACTTACGGACAGGGTGCTTACATGGCGCTGCCGATCGTAGGAAAATTCTACAGTAAAACTTACAATGATTCGAAATTTGCATCCTTGAAAAATAATCGTTTTGCGCTGCCCGGACCGGAATTGCTGGCTCAGGTAAATGTGCAGGAATACCGCGAGATGCTAACGCTGAAAGACCGGTTTTACGACCTTGTCGATATTTTCAAAAGCGAAAAGGAAGACAAAAACCTTCAGCAAAAACAAAAACCTGAGCGCGAAAGCCCGTCAAAACAACAGGATAATAAATCGCTCTGGGGCAAAATCAAAGGCATTTTTAAAAAGAAAGATAAGTAGCACGTCGTTAGAACGTGGAAAAATTGATGCAAATACTCCGCAGGTTGTTTAACCACTAGCATGCCGGAAATCCCTTTGTTTCATACAATCGTAATCCTTTTGATTTTTTTGCAGTTTTTATTTTATAGTTTCGTTTGTTTTTGTTTACATTGCAATCGAAAAAAAACGAAATAAATATGCTTGCCAACCAACGAAGGGATAAAATTCTCGAATTATTAAAGGAAGACGGTTCAGCCAAAGTAATAAAGCTGGCCAAAATTTTCAAGGTATCAGAGGTAACGGTGCGTCAGGATTTGGAAAAGCTGGAGAATGAGGGACTGGTAATCAGGGAACATGGCGGCGCTTATCTGAAAAGCGTGGAAGACTATGTCAAAAATTTTTCACTGATGAACCAGGAAAACCTGGATAAAAAACAACTGATAGGTAAGAAAGCGGCGGAACTGGTGGAAAGCGGAGACACGATTATTCTGGATTCGGGCTCCACTACCACAGAAATTGCCAGGAACCTGATTGGCCGGAAGCAGCTGACAGTGATTACCAATGCGCTGAATATCGCGCTGATGCTCGGTGCAGAACCTGGAATCGATGTCATTATGACCGGAGGTGAATTTAAACCTCCCACCCTATCGCTGACTGGACAGAAAGCCGCTGATTTCTTCGAAGACATCCATGTTGACAAACTCTTTCTGGCAACTGCCGGTATTTCACTACGTTCAGGATTAACCTATCCCAGCCTGAGCGATATTGTGGTAAAAAAAGCAATGATTGATGTGGCCGAGACAGTTTACCTGGTGGCAGATTCTTCCAAAATCGGTAAAAATGCCTTTGCCAGTCTGGGTGCGCTCTCACTGATCGATTACATCATTACGGATGCCTCCATCGACCAAACCAACGCACAGGTATTGCGCGACCATCAGATTGAATTTATTATAGCAGAATAAAACGAAAGTAAACGAAACCTATAAATAAGAAATAATGAAATATTTTTTTGCGATTGCAGCTCTTTTTCTCCAGTTAAATTTAATTGCAAATCCACCCGAAAAGAAACCACAGGTTATTGTAATGACTGACGGCGAGGTTGATGATCAGAGCTCAATGATCCGGTTCCTGCTTTACACGTGCGATTTGAATGTGCGGGCAATTATCGAAACCAACTCCAAATGGCAGCGTGAAGGCCATTCAAAAGAAGATTGGCTGGAAAACCTTCTTTTAGCTTACGAAGAAGTCCATCCGAATTTATTGGTACACAATAAAAATTATCCTTCGGCTGATTATCTCCGAAGCATCAGTTTTGTTGGTGACGAAGATCCTTCTCATTTAGATACTCCGCGCTCCAATTACTACCCGGGCAAAAAGGAATACCGTGATCCCTCCGGCTGGTCCGATACACCAGGCTCTGATAAAATTATGGATATTCTTTTGGAAAACAATACAGAACCAATTTACATACAGGCCTGGGGAGGTGGCAATACGCTTTCCCGCGCGCTTTACAAACTGAAAAAAGAGCATCCTGAAAAGTATGAACAGGCTGCAAAAAGAATAACAGCACATTTTATTTCCTATCAGGATGGCGCAGGTACCTATATCGAACAATTGCATCCGAATGTAATAATGATAGCAGATCATGGGTTTGCCGGAACATGGAATTACAATAGCCAGACCGACACTTATGATTTGATTGCCCGGGCAGTTAAAACAGACCATGGTTCGTTGGGGGCATTGTATCCTCAAAGTTATGTAAGCGAAGGCGACAGTCCATCATTTTTTTATTGCCTGCCCAATGGATTAAGAAATTACGAATATCCTTCATTTGGTGGCTGGGGAGGCCGCTACGAACCAATGGAATCAAATCCTATGGTTTTTACAGATGCCTATGATGCAGGTTCCCGGCTGCAATCGCAGGCCAGGTGGATCAGAGATGTAAACGCAGATTTTATGGCCCGGATGGACTGGTGTGTGGCTTCAGAATTCGGTAAGGCCAATCATGCGCCGGTAATGAAAGTAAACACTGATGTTAATCTTAAAGTAAACAGTGGCGAAGCATTTGAACTGAGTGTGGAAGGAACGGAAGATCCGGATGGTGATTTAGTTGATTACTCCTGGTGGATTTATCAGGAAGCCGGCTCGTACAAAGGCAATTTCCCGGTGCAATACCAGGAAGGACATACATTTAAAGCCAAAGCTCCGGAGGTGGATAAAACTGAAACCATTCATATCATTGTGGAAGCTTCCGATTTTCCATCTACCGGTCCGGCGTTGAAAGCCTATCAGCGATTTATTGTAACTGTAAAACCTTAATTTCAGCAATATGAAAAAGATTATTATCAGCCTTATTGCAGCGGCAGCTCTTTTTGCCGGTTGTAACCAAAAAACAGAAGATGCAATAATTGCACAATGGGATATATTTGAAATTGCACTGAATGGTCCCGTCGACGGTAATCCGTATATGGATGTTGAATTAAACGCAGTTTTTGAATTGAATGACGACAAAATTACTGTTCCCGGATTTTATGACGGTAATGGAATTTACCGCATCCGATTTTCACCCGGTACTGAAGGTGAATGGTCTTACGAAACTGAAAGTAACGCGGATAAGCTATCCGGTAAAAAGGGGAAATTCAGTTGTATTCCGGCCACGGAAGAAAATCACGGGCCATTGAAAATTGCAAACACATTTTTCCTTGAATATGTCGACGGCGAACCATTTTACAGCATTGGCACAACTGCATACCAGTGGACAAGTGTAAAACAAAGCATTCAGGAACAAACGTTAGCCACGCTTGAAAATGCGCCTTTCAACAAAATCAGGATGTGTGTTTTTCCGAAATCATATATTTATGGCAATGAAACGGAGCCATGGGCTTATCCTTTTAAAAGGGAAGGTAGCGAAAATGACTTCAGCCAACCCAGTTATGAATTCTTTCAAAATTTTGATTTGCGAGTAAAACAATTGCGCGATATGGGAATTCAGGCCGATGTAATCTTATTCCATCCTTACGATAAATGGGGTTACAGCAAAATGGGAAAAGAGATGAACGAAAAGTACGTTCGGTACATGATAGCCCGGATTTCCGCATATCGAAATGTATGGTGGTCACTTGCAAATGAATGGGATGTTCCGGCAATTAAAGACAGCATCGACTGGGAAGGAATCGGACAATTGCTGCAAAATGAAGATCCGCATCACCGGTTGCGGGGAATTCATAACTGGTATGGTTCTGAAGATCATTTCTTTGATCATACCCGCCCCTGGATTACCCATGTAAGTATGCAAACATCACAGTTTTACAACGCAATCAAATGGCGCAGGCAGTACCAAAAACCGTTGCTGTTTGATGAAATGCGTTACGAAGGTGATGTTCCAAGCGGTTGGGGAAATTTGAGCGGACAGGAAATGACCAGCTATTTTTGGATGGCGGGCTTAAGCGGTGGTTATCCAATGCATGGCGAAACTCTTAAAAATGATTCTGACACCTCTGAAGTCCGCTGGTGGGCTAAAGGTGGAACACTAATGGGAGAAAGTCCGGGACGCATTGCTTTTTTTAAAAAGGTAATGGAACAGGCCCCGGTTAAAGAAATGAAACCGGAATTGCAGGATAACGGAAATCCGGAAAATTTAAACAACAATGTTTATCTGATTTCAAATCCGGGAGAATATTATCTGGCATATGTGGCCAAGGAAGCGGAAACAATAAATATTGAACTCCCTGGAAACAGCACATATCAAATGGAAGTTATTGACACCTGGAACATGAATGTAAATACGGAAACTACAGTTGAGCCGGGAAATTTTCAATACAAAACAACTGTGCCATATACAGCCATCAGAATCTTCAAAAAAGATGAGTGAAGAAAAAAGATATATCCTTGCAATTGACCAAAGTACATCGGCAACAAAGGTGATGTTGTTTGACAGACAGGCAAAACCAAAACACAGGGTGAGCCTGCCGCACCGGCAATTTTATCCGCAACCGGGTTTTGTGGAACATGATGCGATGGAAATTTTCAACAATGCCATGGAAGGAATGCAGAAGGTTGTCCGGGAGGCTCAAATTATAACTTCAGAAGTTGCCGGAATCGCTATTACCAATCAGCGTGAAACGACCCTGATTTGGGACAAAAGCACCGGAAAACCTGTTGCCAGTGCAGCAGTCTGGCAATGTCAGCGGGGAACAGACTTCTGTAATTTCCTGAAGAAAAACGGCTATGCAAATTCAATATTGGAGAAAACAGGGTTAATTATCGATCCCTATTTTTCTGCAAGTAAATTGCGCTGGCTGATGCAAAATGTGGACGGTTTACCGGAGAAAGCTGCTAACGGAGAATTGATGCTCGGAACGATGGATAGCTGGCTTTTATATAAACTCACCGACGGAAAAGTACATGCTACTGATTTTTCCAATGCCTGCCGCACAATGTTGTTCAATATTCATACGCTTAAATGGGATAAGGAATTAATTGAATTATTCGGATTGAATGAATCCATGTTTCCGGAGGTTAAATTCAGCGACGAAATTTTTGGATACACGAATCCTGTTGTAATTTTTGATGAACCTCTTCCAATTTCAGGATTAACCGGCGACTCGCACGGCGCCTTTTTTGGTCAGCAGTGTTTTTCACCGGGAATGGGGAAAGCTACCTACGGCACAGGATCATCGGTAATGATGCATATCGGGAATAAGCCCCTTTCTCCCCCTGAAGGATTGGTAACTTCCATCGGTTTCGCACAGAATAAAAAAATCAATTACGTTTTTGAAGGAAATATTCACTGCACGGGCGATACCATCAACTGGTTAAAAAACGAACTGCAACTGATTCATGATGCTTCGGAAACGGAAAGTCTGGCAACGTCGGTCGACGGAAACAATGGTGTTTATCTTGTGCCTGCGTTTGTAGGATTGGGAGCGCCCTACTGGGACAATGAAGCGCGGGCAGCAATCATTGGAATGGGTCGGGACACTACAAAAGCGCATGTGGTGCGCGCAGCCCTGGAAAGTATCGCTTACCAAATCAATGACCTTGTTTCTTTAATGAAAGGAAAAGGAGAGTTTCCATTAAAAGAATTACGCGTTGATGGCGGCCCCACACGAAATAATTTCCTGATGCAGTTTCAATCTGATATTCTTAATCAAAAAGTTGTTGTTTCAGATATTGAAGAAAATTCAGCTTTAGGCAGTGTTTTTATGGCAGGGTTAGCATTCGGTTTCTGGAAAGATTTGGAAGATATTTCCACACTTCGTAAATCGGGTAAAACATTCGAACCTAAAATTGTTCGGGGAGAGATAACTGAATTGTACAACGGATGGAAAAGAGCAGTGGCAAAATCGCTTTTAAAATAAAAATTAAAGACAATGAATAAACTTAAAATTTCGTTCGGTGTAATCATCGCAACCCGCAATATTTTTAATGCACAACTGGCTGTTGAAGCCCGAAAGAAAGTGCTGGAGAAATTAGACAAAATGGGATTTGAAACTGTCATTCTCCCCGGTAAGGAAACTCCTACAGGAAACATTGAGGGTTATGAAGATGCAGTTAAATGTGCCAGGTATTTTAAGCAGAACGCTAATAAAATTGACGGAATCATTGTGGTTCTCCCCAATTTTGGTGATGAACTGGGCGTGGTGAATACGATTAAAATGGCAGGGTTAAACGTTCCTGTCCTGGTACAGGCCTGCGACGATGATAACGACAAAGTGGATGTTAAAAGCCGCCGCGATGCGTTCTGCGGAAAATTGTCAGTGTGCAACAATCTGTATCAGTACGGCATTAAATTTACCAATACCACGTATCACACCTACAGTCTGGATGACCCGGAATTTGAAAAAGATGTATATAAATTTGCAGCAGTCTGCCGGGTAGTAAAAGGGATGAAGGGATTACGAGTCGGCGCTATCGGAACACGCCCGATTGGTTTCCAGACGATGCGTTTCAGTGAAAAAATCCTTCAGCAACATGACATTACAATTGTACCGGTAGATATGTCAGAAATTATTGGTGCCGCTGAAAAGATTGATGAGAATGCACCGGAAGTAAAAGAAAAAGTGGAAGCTATTCAAAATTACGGAACCTGCAATATTCTGCACAAAGGGCAAATATCCAAACAGGCCCGTTTTGGTTTGGCGGTGGAATACTGGATTAAAGATAACGACATCGATATTTCGGCTTTGCAATGCTGGGAGTCGATTGAAAAAAATTACGGTTGTGCCGCCTGTGTTACCATGAGCATGATGGGCGAAAAACTAATGCCCTCGGCTTGTGAAGTAGATGTTGCAGGAACAATCGGCATGTATGCACTGGCGCTGGCCGCCCAAAAACCTTCGGCCCTGCTCGACTGGAACAACAACTTTGGCAAAGAGCGCAACAAAGTAGTCTGCACCCATTGCAGCAACTATCCTAAATCGTTCTTTGAAAATGAAATCGAAATCGGCAGCCTTGATATTCTGGGAACAGTTTTGGGTCAGGAAGATACGTTTGGCGCGGTAAAAGGCAAAGTGGCACCGGGAAAAATGACCTACTTCAGAATTTCGACCGACGATACAAGAGGCATCATCAAATCCTATTTAGGTGAAGGAGATATTACTGACGACCCCTACGGAATGGATGGCGGAATTGCCGTATGCGAAATACCAAACCTCCAAAAATTGATGAGCTACATGTGCAAAAATGGTTTCGAACATCATGTTGGAATGGTACGTGGACATGTTGCCGAAATTCTGGAGGAAGCCATCGGAAATTATATGGGATGGGAATTGTACAAACATGAATGAAAAACCTTTGCGTCTTTGCGGGAAAATTTTTTACGCAAAGACGTAAAGACGCGAAGAAAACTGAATCGATACAAATAAAATATGCAAAAATATTCTGATATAGAACTTCAGATTAAATCGGTACTGTACCGGTTGAAAATTCTGAAATATATTAAACTGGCGAAGGCCGGACATACCGGAGGAAGTCTTTCCTGTACCGACATTCTGAATGTGTTGTATAACGATGTACTGAATGTTTCACCTGAAAATTTCAGTAATAAAAACCGGGACCGTTACATTCAAAGTAAAGGACATTCAGTGGAAGCACTGTATATTGTGCTTGCAGATAAAAAGTTTTTCCCGGAGAGCGATTTGGATACACTTTGCAAAGCCGGTTCGCATTATGTTGGACATCCCACCCGCAAAGTGAACGGAATTGAATTTAATACCGGCGCTCTTGGCCACGGTCTTTCAATAAGCGCCGGCATAGCATTGGCAGGAAAAATGGACAAGGCGACCTACCGGGTATACACTTTAATGGGCGATGGTGAACTGGCCGAAGGCTCCAACTGGGAAGCCGCAATGATGGCAGCACATTACAAACTGGATAATCTGGTGGCCATTCTCGACCACAATGCGTTGCAGATTACAGGCCCCAACCGGGAAGTTTGCAGTCCCTACCCCATTGATGAAAAATTCAGGGCATTTGGCTGGAGCGTTAAGGAAACCGGGGGAAACAGCATCACCGAATTTCGAAAAACATTTACTGCAAAGTTCCTGTTGGATCAGAAAAACCAACACTCATAATTGCAAATACGATAAAAGGGAAAGGCGTGAGTTTTATGGAGAATGAAAAAAAATGGCACCACGGAGTTCCTTCGGATGAACAATATGAAACAGCTGTAAAAGAGCGGGAATTGAAACAGAATTGAACATGCTTAAATCAAAGTTTGAAAAAGTTAAAAAATAATTCTTATGCCACAAAGACGCGAAGACACGAAGTTTCACCAAGAAAAATTTTCGCCGATAGACGAAAATACAGAGCAAATTGCAAAATTGGTAGTTGATGCTGCATTCACTGTTCATAAAAATCTTGGACCGGGATTACTGGAAAAAGTTTATGAAATATGTTTTTGCCACGAACTGAAAAAAAGAGGTTTAAAATATAGAAGACAGGTCGATATACCGATCGTTTATGATAATCTTACATTTGACGAAAGATTGAGGCTTGATGTACTCGTCGAGGATTGTATCATCTGTGAATTAAAAGCATTGGAAACTGTAAATCCGGTATGGGAAGCACAAATTTTAAGTCATTTAAAACTCACGGGTAATCGACTTGGGTTCTTAATTAATTTTAATGTTCCCAGAATGAAAAATGGAATCAAAAGATTTGTAATATAAATAGAATATACTTTGTGATTCTTTGAGACTTAGAGCCTTTGTGGCGAATAATTGAATGCTACTAAGCTCAAAGACTTAAGGATTCACCAAGGTTCTTACTGTAAAAAGATTATAAAATAAGTATGAGAATGGAATTTAAAAACAATCGAAATAATTAATTCATGCGAATTCTCAGGCAGGATTGCACCGAAGATATTCCAATGGGACGGCTCATCTATTGCATTAAACAGAATTAAAAAAAATGAAATATCAGATTTATCATATAATTATTATCTTGCTTTGTATTTCCCAAGCGTTGTTTACGGCAGCAAAACCAAAAACGGATGCCCGAACAGGCCCTCTTAAGCCGCGCATAATTGTCCTTACAGATATTTCCACCTGGGAAACCGACGATAGTGAATCATTGATGCGCCTTCTCGTACATGCTGATTTGTTCGAAATCGAGGGAATTGTTTTCACAACAGGATGGAGTCTGGATTCTACCTGTCAGGATTTTATCAATTTAATTTACGATGCCATAGATGCCTACGAAAAAGATTTACCCAATCTGATGAAACGTTCAGGCCAAACAAAATTTTTAAAGAATGAATCCGAGCAGAAAATCGGATACTGGCCAACTCCTGAATATTTACGCGAACATACGATGTTTGGCAGCAAAAACAGGGGATTTAAATTTATTGGCGAAAACAATGATTCTCCAGGCAGCGACCTGATTATCAAACTGGCAAATGAAAAGGACAACCGTCCGCTCTGGATTACGATCTGGGGTGGCGGAAATACACTGGCGCAGGCAATCTGGCGGGTTCAGCAAAGCCGAAGTTCCGAAGAACTAAAAACATTGGTGCATAAACTACGCGTTTATGCCATTACAGATCAGGACCGCGACCAGCGCACTGATTTTGCAATAAGTTCTCATCAATGGATGCGGCGCGAATTTGAGAAAGATCTATTCTTCATTTGGGATGAATGTGCCTGGAAATTTCAGAATGGTACAGGAAGAAGTAACTGGGAGGAATATGCAGCACAAATTCAAAATCATGGCAACCTGGGGAGCGTTTATCCAAAATACAAGTATGGTGTAGAAGGAGATACGCCGTCATTTCTTTACGTTTTACCAAACGGTTTGAATAATCCTGAATTTCCTAACCAGGCAAGCTGGGGTGGCTATTTTGAATGGGGAAAAGGGCCTGACAATGAAACTTCTGCGTATACAAATCATCAGACTCCGGTGTATGACATTTGCAGAAAATATGAATCGTACTTTTACCCGGCAACCTTTAATAATTTTGCAGCCCGCATGGACTGGGCAAAAGAAGGCAAAGGAAACCGGAATCCGGTTATCGTTATTAATAAAAACGAAGGAATTGAGATACTCAAATACAAACCTAAACAAGGAAAACGTGTCACCCTCGATGCTTCCGGAACGAATGATCCGGATGGCGATAAACTGACATTCCGGTGGTGGATTCAACACGAAGCGGACAGTTACCAAAAGGATGTTGTTATCTCCGAAAACAACACAAGCCGGGCTACTGTAATGGTACCATCCGATTCAGCCGGAAAAACCTTTCATGTTATATGTGAAGTGACAGACAGCGGTACGCCTAATCTCACAAGTTACCGAAGAATAATCTTTGAACCGACAGAATAATAATTTTGATATGATGAATTTTAAAATACATCTTACAGGAATTATTGCAGGTTTAATTGTTTGTGTCACATTCGCACAAAAATCAACTGCACAAGCTCCGGACAATTCAAATGCTGCAAGGCCACGGGTAATAATTCTTTCGGATTTTCCGCCGTTGGATGTAATTCCGGGAGGTGCAGGAACAGGTCCTGCAGAAAAACGCAGTGATCCGGATGATATACAGTCGATGGTGCGTTTTCTGCTGTACTCAAATGATCTTGAAGTTGAAGGATTGGTAGCTTCTGCAGGCACTTTTGCAAATATCGCCAGAAAGCAAAACATACTGGACATCCTCGATCTTTATGATCAGGTAGATGAAAATCTGAGAAAACATGACAGCCGGTATCCTACAGCCGGTGAATTACGTGCAGTTACCTGGCAGGGTCGGGATAATACCTGGGACAAGCCTGTGAAAGAGGTAATCGGCGAAGGAAAGGATAGTGAAGCTTCGGAAGCCATTATAAAAGTAGTGGATCAACCCGATCCCCGGCCGGTGTGGATATGTGCCTGGGGCGGTCCATGTGAGGTTGCCCAGGCAATCTGGAAAGTACAGCATACGCGCAGCCCAGCCGAATTGAATAGTTTCATTGGCAAACTGCGCATATTCATGATTGGACTTGGTGATAAACCCGGACAGGATGGTTCGGGGCAATGGTTGCTCAATAATTTCCCGGGCCTGTTTGTAATTGTATCCCAAAAAACTTACGCAGGAATGAATGCCCAAAATTCACCGGTTGGAAACCTTGATTGGCTTAATGCGAACATTCGAATAGGTCATGGGCCACTGGGCGCTATTTATCCGAAAAGTGGCTATAATCCCAATAGTCCCGGAATGCAGGAAGGAGATACACCGTCTTTTCTGCACCTGGTTAGTGCGGTGCGCGGAATGAATGATCCTGAGAAGCCCGATCAGGAGAGTTGGGGTGGACAATATAAACGCCGGGATTCTTCCACAAACCATTGGTTTGATGGCCCGGGTGCTGAAAGTATTGCAAAATGGCTTCCTGAGATACAGGAAGATTTCGCACAGCGGGCAAACCGGATGCTCCCGTAAAATAATTCTATAGAAATATGAAAATTCAAACTTTAATGAATAAGGTAATTACAGAGAATAAATTAGATATAAACAAAGCCAATCTTGAGGTTTTTGCCGATACATTATCCCGGCTGGCAGAAACAAATTCAAACATTCTGGTCGTCACCAGTGATTCCCGTGGTTCGGGCAAACTGGTGCCGTTTGGCGAAAAATTCCCGAAGCAAATTGTGGAAGTGGGAATAGCCGAACAAAACCTGGTGGGAGTTTCGGCCGGATTGGCCTCGACAGGAAAAAAAGTGTTTGCGGTTTCGCCAGCCTGTTTTCTGACTGCACGTTCGCTGGAACAGATAAAAAATGATGTCGCCTATTCCGACCTGCCGGTGGTTTTGGTGGGAATAAGTGCCGGTGTAAGCTACGGTGCATTGGGTTCAACCCATCACTCCATCCACGATGTGGCGGTATTGCGTGCTGTTCCCAATATTCAGATTGTAATTCCTGCAGATAATTATGAAACAGAACAGGCTGTAATTGCAGCTTCAACATCGGGAAAGCCGTTATTTATTAAATTTGGAAAAAAAGCAATGCCAAATCTTCCGGGAGTAAAACAATTTGAAATCGGAAAAGCCCGAACCATTTGCGAAGGCGATGATGTGGCTTTTATCACTTGTGGCGAAACAGTGGCTCCGGCATACGAAGCAGCACAAAAGCTCGCGGAAAAGGGGATTTCTGCGGAAGTCATCAGCATGCATTCTGTCAAGCCGCTCGATGAACAAGCCATTCTGAAAGTTGCCAATAAATGTAAAGCAGTTATTACAGTGGAAGAACACAGCATCCACGGAGGACTGGGAGAAGCCTGTGCAGCGTTGCTGATGCAACAAAATATTTCTGTTCCGTTTAAAATTGTGGGAATCCCCGATGAAGATACTTATACTGGTTCACAGGAAGAAATTTTTAATCATTACGGAATATCAGGTGAAGGACTTTTTGAAACAGCTCAAATACTTTTGCGATCCTTTGTGTCTTTGTGACTTTGTGGCGAAAAAATGCCACTAAGAAACAAGCACTAAGTTCCATTAAGACTAAAAAAAATGAAGCAAAACAGATTTCTTAAAATAATAACTTTCCTGTTTATTATTGCAGGAATTGTTGGATGTTCAAATAAAAATAGCCGACAAAAAGATAATGAATCTAAAAAAATGGCGGTAGTGATTTCCACGCTGAACAACCCGTGGTTTGTGGTTTTAGGGGAATCGGCAGCTGAACGGGCGCGGGAGCTGGGATATGAAGCCACCATTTTTGATTCGCAGAATAATTCCGCAAAGGAAGCGGAACATTTTGATAACATTATTGCGATGGGCTACGATGCCATTCTTTTCAATCCTACCGATGCAGATGGTTCAGTACTAAATGTAAAACGTGCTAAGGATGCCGGAATTCCAACTTTTTGTATGGACCGTGAAATCAATTCGCGTGACGCGGCAGTTACTCAGTTACTCTCCGATAATTTTACCGGCTGCGTAAAACTCGGGCAATATTTCGTTAGGCAGATGAACAAAAGGGGAAATTATGTAGAAATTCTTGGTTTGGTGGGCGACAACAATACATGGAACCGATCCAACGGATTTCATAGTGTGGTGGACGAATTCTCTGATTTGAAAATGGTAGCGCAGCAAAGTGCCGATTTCGACCGGAACAAAGCGATGGATGTGATGGAAACCATCATGCAGGCCAATCCAAAAATAGATGCAGTTTTTTGCGGAAACGATGCTATGGCTATGGGAGCCTACCAGGCAGTGCTCGCTGCAGGAAAAGCGGATAAAATAAAGGTCTTTGGTTTCGACGGTGCTCGCGACGCTGTTCAGGGAATAGCGGACGGAAAAATTGAAGCAACGGTGATGCAGTTCCCGGTTCTCATGTCGCGTACATCAGCCGATTTAGCCGACCAGTACTTAATAGGAAAACGGGATTTCAGCAGCAAAACTCCTGTTGAAGTAATTCTGATTACACCGGAAAATGTGGAAGAATATCTTCCTGAAAAATAAAATGAGATGAAGCAAGCTGTGAAATATGGACTTGGCATTCTGGTAGTTTTGCTGGTTCTGCTTTTTTCCTTCGACATAAAAAAACTGGATGAGATAAAAACTACCGGAGTTAAAAAATTTAATGCTACTGAATATACCACTACTTTTTTTACAAAGAAATTGCCGGTGGTTATCGATCACGCTCCGGATATCGTTTCGCTAACTGAACTGCTTCAGAATAATCCTGCGAAAGCGCTTGAACAATTTGGCCATAAATTGGGGATTGCAAAAACGTGGTATATTATGGTGAGAGGAGAAGGAACCATTGAATCAGTTGAAGAAGAAGACCTTGTTGTTGCAATAAATACCGGATTACAGACAAGGATTGCCACATCTTTCATTTTCGGAAATGCAGTCCGCGATGGCTCAGGCGCTGTTGATATCGATGAATTTTTAAACATGACCGATTTTAATAACGTATCGATTGCAATAAACAATATCGTAAAAAATGAGGTGGTTCCTCCATTAAAAGCACAGGCCAAACCAGGCATGATGCTCAAATTTGCGGGTGCATTCGAAATAAAAGAAGACAATATCGATATTCAATCCATCCGGATCATTCCGGTCGCGACAGAACTTTCTGATGAATAAACCAATGGAAGCAAAACCTGTTCTGGAAATAAGAAACGTTTCAAAAGATTTCTCAGGAGTTTATGCCCTGCAAAATGTTGATATGCAATTTTATCCTGGCCAGGTAACCGCCGTCATTGGTGAAAATGGTGCCGGCAAATCAACCCTGATGAAAATTGTTTCCGGCGTATACCGGGATTTCGATGGAGCCATTTTGCTGAATGGTGAGCCGGTTTCATTCCAAAATACTAAAGAAGCCGCAGAAAAAGGAATTGTCATCATTCACCAGGAATTAAACCTGATTTCTCATCTCAGCATCACTGAAAATCTGTTTCTCGGACAAGAAATTACCAACAGGTTTGGAATGCTTGATTACCGGAAAATGCACCGGAAAGCAAAGGAATTGCTGCAATTGTTGCAGTTGGATGTCGATCCGAAAACACCAATCATCCAGCTTCGCGTCGGACAGCAGCAGTTGGTGGAAATTGCAAGGGCATTGTTGTTCCAGTCAAAAATACTGATAATGGATGAACCAACTTCGGCAATCAGCGATCAGGAAGTGGAACTGCTTTTCAAAATCATAAATGATTTACGAAAACAAGGAGTGGCGGTGGTTTACATCTCCCACAAGCTGGATGAATTATTCCGGATTGCCGACAGATTTGAGGTATTACGCGATGGCGAAAATGCCGGCAGGGGGAATATACAGGAAACCAGCCGCGACAAACTTATAGGTATGATGGTTGGCCGTAACATCAAAGACAGCTTCAGAAAAAAGACATTCATTTCGGAAGAAGAAATACTGCACGTTGAAAACCTCTCTTTTCTTAACCCGGCAAACAAAACAGATTACCTGGCAGACGATATCAGCTTTACACTGCACAAGGGAGAAGTGCTGGGAATTTGCGGTTTAATGGGTGCGGGACGGACCGAAGTGCTGGAAGCCGTTTTTGGATTGTATCCGAAGTTTGTATCCGGCAAAATTTATATCGAAAAAAAAGAGGTAAAGATCAGCAGTGTTAATGACGCCATAAATGCCGGAATCGGACTGGTTCCGGAAGATCGCAAAGCGCAGGGATTAATACTGAACATGGATGTGGTGAAAAATACAAGCCTATCCAGCCTCGGCAGGGTTTCGTCGTTCAGCTTTATCAACCGGAAAAAGAGAGGAAGAACTCAGCATGCATTTCATCCGGAAATTAAATACAAGAGTGGCTTCGCAGCGAATGGAGGTACAAAAATTAAGTGGTGGAAACCAGCAGAAGGTAGTTATTGCCAAATGGCTGGCCACAAATCCAAAAATACTTTTGCTTGATGAACCAACACGGGGAATTGATGTAGGTGCAAAGGCTGAAATTTACAACCTGATGAATGAACTGGCATCTCAGGGCATGGGAATCATTTTTGTTTCCTCCGAACTACCTGAAATACTTGCCATCTCAGATAAAATCCTGGTACTTTCTGAATCGAAATTAACGGCCAGATTAAATAGGGAAGATGCAACCGAAGAAATTTTAATGAAAGCTGCCCTTGCAGAAAAAGAATGATTGGAGGAAGACCGAAGACGGAAGTTGGAAGACCGAAGACGGAAGTTGGAAGACCGAAGACGGAAGTTGGAAGTGAGAAGACGGAAGTTGGAAGACAGAAGACGGAAGTTGGAAGACAGAAGACGGAAGTTGGAAGACAGAAGACGGAAGTTGGAAGACCGAAGACGGAAGTTGGAAGACCGAAGACGGAAGTTGGAAGTAAGAAGACGGAAGTTGGAAGACAGAAGACGGAAGTTGGAAGACCGAAGACGGAAGTTGGAAGAAGAAGACGGAAGTTGGAAGACAGAAGACGGAAGTTGGAAGTATTCAAATTAAAAAATAATTATGGAATTTAAGTTTGAAAAATTAATCATCTGGCAAAAAGCAATGGATTTTGGGGAAGAGATATTTCAATTGTCCGCAAAATTTCCCGATGATGAAAAGTTTAATCTTATTTCACAAATCCGGAGAGCAGTGGATTCAATCGCTTTAAATATATCGGAAGGAGCAATTGGGCAATCGAACCTGGAATTAAAGAAGTTCATGGGATATGCTATCCGTTCTTTAGCTGAGGTTGTAACGTGTTTGCATAAAGCTAAAAGGAGAGAATACATGTCGTTACAGGAATTTGATAAATTCTATACGGATTCTTTCAACTTAATGAATATGATGATTGCATTTAAAAAAAGTATTAAATGAGACGGAAGTCGGAATACAGAAGTCGGAAGTCAAAAGTTGGGAGACGGAAGACAGAAGCTGGATAAAACTTCAGCTCCCTGCCTTCGGTCTCCGGTCTCCGGTCTTTCGACTTAACTAAAAGAAACTAAATACAAACTATGCATACTCAAAACGTAAAACACTACCTCATAAAATTTCAGTCGGTTATTGCCCTGCTGATTATGTGCATTGCTTTGAGCTTTTTATCCGACAGGTTTTTAACCGGTGAAAATGCATGGAATGTAATGCGTCAGATTTCTGTAAATGTGGTTATCTCTGTGGGAATGACACTTGTGATTCTAACCGGCGGCATCGACCTGTCAGTAGGTTCGGTACTTGCATTTGCCGGTGCCATTACTGCAGCCATGCTAAAGTTTGGCGCTGAATTTACCGATTTGAACCTTTACATCGGATTTACCCTACTGGGTGCATTGGTTGGAGGAATATTAACAGGTGCAGTTCTTGGCTGGTTTAACGGAATAACCATCACCAGGTTTAAGGTACCACCGTTTGTTGCTACACTGGCTATGCTTACCATTGCCCGTGGATTGACAATGTTGCTCACCGGTGGGTTTCCCATCACAAATCTTGGCAAAAATATGGCTTTTATAGGTACCGGCTGGTTTCTAGGGATTCCGATGCCGGTATGGATTTCGGCCGTTGTTGTTTTGGCTGCCATAGTTTTAACCAACAAAACCAAACTGGGTCGGTACATCTATGCCATTGGAGGAAACGAAACTGCTGCCCGGCTTTCAGGGATAAAAATCAGGAAAGTTAAAATTATTGTCTATTCCATTGCAGGAGCGCTGGCCGGAGTAGGTGGAATTATCGTCACATCACGCCTCGATTCTGCACAACCCAATGCAGGATTCGGCTTTGAGCTCGATTCCATTGCCGCTGTTGTAATTGGTGGCACATCACTTTCCGGCGGCAAAGGTACTATAATGGGAACCATTCAGGGAGCGCTGATAATCGGTATTCTTAACAACGGACTTGTTTTGCTGAATGTGTCCCCATTCTGGCAACAAGTTATCAAGGGATTCGTTATTCTGTTGGCTGTAGTAATTGAAAAACTGAATTCCAGGGAAGAATGATGCAGCAAATGGGCCTGTCCGCCGGAATCTTCACATCTCAAAAACATAAACATCTAAATCAGAACTGCTGAAAAAAGTCGTTCCCCTTGTCGTCGACGATGATGAAGGCGGGCCTGTCCGCCGAAATCATCCTAAAATTGCTGAAAAAAGTCGTTCCCTTTGTCTTCGACGATGATGAAGGCGGGCCTGTCCGCCGAAATCATCCTAAAATTGCTGAAAAAAGTCATTTCCTTTATCGTCGACGATGATGAAGGCGGGCCTGTCCGCCGGAATCTTCACATCTCAACAACATAAACATCTAAATCAGAATTGCTGAAAAAAGTCGTTCCCTTTGTCGTCGACGATGATGAAGGCGGGCCTGTCCGCCGGAATCTTCACATCTCAACAACATAAACATCTAAATCAGAACTGCTGAAAAAAGTCATTCCCCTTGTCGTCGACGATGATGAAGGCGCCTGTCCGCCGAAATCATCCTAAAATTGCTGAAAAAAGTCATTTCCTTTATCGTCGACGATGATGAAGGCGGGCCTGTCCGCCGGAATCTTCACATCTCAACAACATAAACCTCTAAATCAGAACTGCTGAAAAAAGTCGTTCCCCTTGTCGTCGACGATGATGAAGGCGGGGAAATTCTCCACCGTTATCTTCCTCACTGCTTCCATTCCCAGTTCTTCAAAATCGACAACTTCAACGGATTTAATGCTTTGTTTTGCGAGAATGGCTGCAGGTCCGCCAATGGAACCCAGATAAAAACCGCCGTGTTTTTTGCAGGCGTCAGTCACTTGCTGCGAACGGTTTCCTTTGGCCAGCATCACCAGCGAACCACCGTGGTCTTGAAATTCATCCACATACGGATCCATTCGTCCGGCGGTGGTTGGACCAAAACTTCCGGAAGCCATTCCTTTTGGCGTTTTTGCCGGACCGGCATAATACACCGGGTGGTTTTTGAAATATTCAGGCATTGGTTGTCCTTCGTCTATCATTTTTTTGATGCGGGCATGGGCGATATCGCGCGCCACAATTAGGGTACCTTTCAGGTTAAGCCGCGTTTTTATTGGGTATTTTGATAATTCTTTTCTGATTTCTTCCATTGGTTTATCGAGGTCAATATCCACAGCAGGTTGCATCAGCGGCGCTTCTTTTGACAGAAAGCGGGCCGGGTTTTTCTCCAGTTCTTCCAGAAAAATTCCATCCTCCGTGATTTTTGCTTTGATGTTCCGATCGGCGCTGCAGCTTACTCCCATTCCCACCGGGCACGAAGCGGCATGGCGCGGCAATCGTATCACACGAACATCATGAACAAAATATTTACCGCCAAATTGCGCTCCTATCCCACTCTCCCGGCAAATTTGTTCTACTTTTTTCTCCCATTCCAAATCGCGGAAAGCGCGGCCTCCTTCATTACCATCGGCAGGCAGATGATCGAAATAACCTGCCGACGCTTTTTTTACCGCAGCAAGTGTAGCTTCGGCAGAAGTTCCGCCAATAACAATCGCCAAATGGTAAGGAGGGCAAGCCGAAGTTCCCAACTCCTTTATCTTTTCCTTTGCAAACTTTGTAAGGTTTTCTTCGGTAAGTAACGACTTGGTTTGCTGGTACAAATAAGTTTTATTCCCTGAACCGCCACCTTTGGTCACAAATAAAAATTCATAAACATTTCCCTCCCCGGCATAAATATCAATTTGTGCAGGCAAATTTGTGCCGGTATTTTTTTCTTCGAACATGGAAAACGGGACCACCTGCGAATAACGGAGATTTTCGCTATTGTACGTTTCATAAATGCCTTTCGACAGGTGTTTGGCATCATTCGCACCGGTAAAAACATTTTCCCCTTTTTTGCCAACAATAATGGCTGTTCCGGTATCCTGACAGGTTGGCAAATCGCCTTCGGCAGCAATTACCTGGTTCAAAAGCATGGTATGCGCAACAAATTTATCATTGTCGGTGGCTTCCGGATCGTCAAGAATTTTTGCCAGCTTTTCGAGATGTGCCGGACGCAGGTAAAAAGAAACATCCGTAAAAGCATGTTTTGCCAGGAATTCCAAACCTTCCGGGTCTACTTTAAGAATTTTTCTTCCATCCAATTCAACGATTGAAACATATTTCTTCGTAAGCAGCCGGTAATCAGTAGTGTCTTTAGTTACCGGAAACGGTTTTTGATAAATAAATTCAGCCATTTTTTATGATTTTTTCTTCAGTTTGATTTTAAGTCTACAAATATAAAAACTATTCCATGCAACCGGATTTGCAGAAACATTTCTGCCGCTATGCACAGGCGATTGTGATTAGTTTCTTATTTTTAACACCTGTAAACCAAATTTAAACCTGATGAGAAATCTTTTTCTGCTTTTGTGGTTGTGCGGAGTTTTAACTTCTGCCAAAATTGCCGCCCAAAATTTTTCAATATCAGTTTCAACATCTGTTTCAAAAAATGTAAAGAATAATTTTAAAAAGGATGGGAGGATGTTTCTTTTCATCAGTAAAAGTATGCGCGAGCCGCGTTTCAATACATGGCCCGACAAATCGAACATAATTTTTGCTGTGAATATCGGGAACTGGGACGGCAAAGCATTTAAATTCGATGGATCGGTTGAAACAGTGAAAACGACAGACGTTTCGCTGGCCGAATTTCCGCCGGGAAATTATAAAGTTCAGGTGTTGTGGGATCAAAACAACTGGGAATCGAGTATTAACGCAACCGGTAATTTATACAGCGATGCAGTAAGTGTGAACCTGAATGAAGACGAAAATATAGAATTGCAGTTATCGCATATAATTGGTCCATTAAAACTGGCGGAAAACAAATATTTGAAAGAAATCGATTTTAAGAGCAACGTACTTTCAGATTGGTGGGGAAAAGAAGTCCGTTTAAAAGCTGCTGTTTTTTTGCCGAAAAGTTTTTTTGATGAACCTGGTAAAAAATATCCTGTCCGCTATGATATTGCAGGTTACGGCGGCCGCTACACCAGGGCATCGAGAATGCTGAGGCTGCTCGATTGGTGGCTCTCGGACGAAGCGCCGGAAATTATCAGTGTTTTTTTGGATGGCGAAGGTCCGTTCGGTGATTGCTACCAACTCAATTCCGAAAACAGCGGCCCTTACGGAACCGCATTAATTGAAGAACTTATCCCGCACATCGAAAAGGAATTCCGCGGACTGGGAACATCCGAATCCCGGTTTGTGGAAGGCTGCAGCACCGGCGGTTGGGTTTCGCTGGCGTTGCAACTGTTTTACCCCGACTTTTTTGGCGGATGCTTTTCTTACAGTCCCGATCAGGTGGATTTTGAAAACTGCCAGTTGATCAATATTTACAAAGATGAAAATGCATTTATCAATGAATATGGTTACCTGCGGCCACTGGTTCGGGAAGTTTCCGGCGAGCCGATCGTTTCGCAACATGATTTTATTAATTATGAAAACGTATTGGGAAGAACCGACACTTATGTGACTTCCGGAGGTCAATTTAGCGCGTTTACCGCCCTTTTCAGTCCGAAAGGAAAAGACGGGCTGCCAGCGCCGCTGTTCGATCCGTTTACCGGCGAAATCGATCATCAGATAGCAGAATACTGGAGAAAGCACGATTTGAAGTATTACACGGAAACCAACTGGGATGAACTTGGCCCGAAGATTCAGGGGAAGATCTGGGTTTGGGGCGCCAACATGGATAATTTTTACCTGAACCCTGCACTGCGCGCTTTCGATGCAATGCTGAAAAACAAGTCAAATCCGGAATCGGATGCAGCAATAACTTTTACACCCATGGCAGGCCACTGCCAGGAATACAACGACAAAAAAGTGTTGATACAAATAGCAGAAAAATTTAAATCGTATAAAAATGAATAACAAAATACAATTGATTATCATCTCATTTTTGATGATTTCTTTTTCGTTGTCGGCACAAAAATATGTGCAGGTTTGGGGCGACGAATTTAATACGCCGGGATTGCCTGATTCCACCAAATGGGAATATGAAATTGGAAAAATCCGCAACAACGAGTTGCAGTATTATACCAATACCAGGGCTGAAAACGCGCGCATTGAAGATTCGGTACTGATAATTGAAGCCAGAAAAGAAAATTACAAAGGGGCAAATTATACTTCTGCCAGCCTGATTTCGGAAGGAATTGGCGATTGGAAATACGGCAAAATAGAAATCAGCGCAAAAGTTCCAACAGGAAAAGGAACATGGCCGGCGCTGTGGATGATGCCAACTAACAGCGAATATGGCGGCTGGCCCCGGAGCGGCGAAATTGATATCATGGAATATATTGGCGTTGAACCGCAAAACCTGTTTTTTACGGTTCATTATGAAGGAACCGATGGAAGCGGTCACCAATCGCGCGGAAAAAAAGTAAGCACCATCATGAATCCATTCAGCAAGTTCATCAAATTTACGCTGGTTTGGACGCCTGAAAAACTGGAATGGTATGCCAACGATATTAAATACCATGAATACAAAAAACCGGCGGATGATCACCGGGTGTGGCCGTTTAATAAAAAGTTTTACCTGATCCTGAACTTGGCTTATGGCGGAAGTTGGGGCGGTTACAATGGTGTCGACGATTCGAAGCTGCCGCACAAATTTCTGATCGATTATGTGCGGGTGTATCAGTTGCAGGAATCCGACGGGCCTTTTTCGCTAACCGTTGAACCGGCACATGGCGGAACGGTGGAAATCTCTCCCGATTTGGAAAGTTATCCCGAAGGAACGGACGTGATTTTAAATGCCATTCCAGATGAAGGTTACGCTTTTCGAATGTGGCACCATCAAAGCGGTGCAAATCCATTCTCTTTCACCATCAGAAAAAACATGGATTTTATCCCGCTGTTTATAAAAGAAGGAGAATTGCTTTCCAACGGAAATTTTAATGACAACTGGAATCCCTGGAGCTTTTATATTTACAACAATCAAATCATGTATTCAACTTCAATTGAGAACGGAATGTTTGTTTGTGATGTTGCTCAGACCACCGGCACCGACTGGCACCTTGGTTTTCAGGAATTGGGGCTCTCCCTGAAAAAAGGGAAATATATGCTTTCTTTCGATGCTTTTGCAGAACAGCAAAAACAGATGTCAGTTACCGTTTCAAAAAATTATCCGGATTGGGGAGCAATTATTTTCAAACCGGTTTCCGTAACAACTTCAAAACAGCATTATGAAATTATGTTGGAAATGCCTGTGAACGATGACAACACCCGGTTGTTTTTCGGCATCGGAAAATTCAGCGGTAAGTTTTACATCGACAATATTAGTTTAAGGCAGCAAGCAGAAAATCCGGCCACTTTCGTAAATCAAAATGATTTGGCCAAACAAATAGTTGAAATTTATCCAAATCCGACCAGTGGTATTTTTACGGTTCACATTCCACAATTAATAAAAGGTGAAGAAACTTCGCTCGAAATGTTCAGCACCGATGGAAAACTGCTTTATAAAACAAAGCTGAAAAATTCAATTTCGCAGGTGATTTCCGGCAATGTCGGAGCAGGAATTTACTGGCTCAAATTTTCAGCAAATGGTTCTTCTTGTATTAAGAAACTGATGGTTAGGAACTAACGTTTCATTTCTGTATTTTCCATCCACATTCATTTTTTATCAACCCGTATGAGTAATAATCAGGCATAATTTGGTTTGCAACACAAACTCGTTTAACTTTACAAACAAAAGCCATGAAAACTACATTTAGTAACGACCCGCCCCTTGATGAACTACAATCGCTGAAAATCATCAAAGCCAGCTTGCAAACTTCGAAACATATATTACGTGACGATGGAATTTTGCTGGTTTGCTGGGGCCTGGCATTTTCCATCAGCAACTTTTGGAACTATTACAAAACGGCAAATTTAACCGCCTGGTGGATGCGCAACCTGATGGAAACCTTCCAGATATTAGCCGGTATTGCTGTTATTGGGCTGACCCTCTGGTTCATTTTTATTAAGAGAAAAAAAGCCACAACATTCACGGCAATTTCAACAAGGTATGTATGGATTGGAGTCATCCTGGCGCACAATATGATGGTGATAATCACAAAGAGCATTTTGGAAGAAGTAAATTTCACATTACTGCAACCCATTCAAATGGTGCTAATTGGATTTGCACTTTTTGTAACAGGTGGCATTTACAGGTATTACATTTTAACCATAAGTGGAATTTTTATGTGGGGTGCCGCGGTTTGGGCTGCCGGTTACGGGCTCAACATTCAGTTTTTGCTCCGATCGATAGCAGAAGTTGTTTGTTTTGTTGTTCCCGGAATTTTAATGTACACTGCCTGGAAAAAACAAAGCTGATGTTTAAAGAATTAGATCCGTTGTTACATTCACAAGTCCGTCTGGCCATTATGTCTGTATTACTGGGCGTGAAATCGGCGGAATTTTCGTTTCTTCTGGAAAATATTAACACCACAAAAGGAAATTTAAGTTTTCAATTGTCGAAGTTAAAAGAAAACGGTTACATCGAAATTAACAAATCGTTTCGCAAAAATTATCCGTTAACTACGGTAAAAATCACCTGGAAGGGAATCGAGGCGTATGAAAAGTATGTTGAAGCGATTTCAGGATACTTTGAAAAATCCGGCAAAATGAAGGAATAGCCGATTGATCCGGTTATTCGGAAAAATCTGTTTATCTGTCAAACAGATTTTTAAACAAGTTAATTAACAAGAGAAATGCAACCGACCCGATAACAGCAGTAATCAAGGTCCCTATAAATCCGGGATGAATAAAAATATCAAGTTCCCTCAGGAGCCAAAATCCGATGTATGCGCCAACAATGCCGACCACGATATTAACGAGGCAGCCAAAGCCTCTGCCACGTACCAAGGCTCCTGCAACTGCGCCTGCGATTAACCCGATAAAAAGAATATACAACATTTCTGTTCACTTAAATAATCAGGAAATTACACCAAAAAGACCGTTTTGATTTTTTGGAACTCGGAAACGGCCTTTTTGGTGATTGTACTAACGGACAACAGCCCCTTCTTCAGCACCTGTTGCAACAGCCGTTTTGTTTTTATTCTTCACCCAAACAGAGAGGATAATAAAAGCAAATATGAGAATCGTCGGAAGAATCGCCATGTTGCGCAATGTCATCTGCGGTCCGGCAGTTTCAATCGATTCACCCATAATCGGCAGAACCATTGACGTTGCCACAAAACCTGCTCCGCCAAGGATCGACATTCCAAGCGCTCCGGTTTTCGGTGTATATTCAGCTGCGGAACCAATCATGGTTGGCCAGAAATAACACACACCGATGGCAAATACGGCAGCCGAAATTACAGTCATAACTGCTCCGTTTGTCACGCTCAGCAATAACAAACCCGCTACTGAGAAAACAGCAGAACCTAACAGAACTCCCGGTGGGTTTAACCGGTGTATCAAACCGCCGGCAAAGAAACGCCCTACTGCCATTAAACCGGTGACAACAGCAAGAATTATCATTGGATGAACTCCTTTATTTGCCAGTAACGCGTTGATCCATTGTGTTGTGCCTAATTCAGTTGAAGCAGTAAGCAGCATACAGGCGAATATAAAAGGGAACAACAGCGTAATTTTGTTTACAGCTTTCCCTTCAATAATTATAAAAACCGCAATAACCCCGATAATAATAACAGGCAACGCATAATTTGCAGTAATTGCGTGGGAAATAGACTGGACATTTGCAACCAGTATCATAAAAATAACCGCTAACGTGATGGTTATAGGCGCGCCAACGTTACGCATCATTTCCTTATAACTCACACCGGAAGCAACGCGTTCTGTTTCCGGGATTTTCTGACCGAAGAACAAAAATCCGTAAATGGCAAGCGGGATGAACAGCAAACCAACCAACACCTGCCAGGGCAGATTCAGTTGGTCCATTACCAACGCAGCCAGTAAACTGCCAATTACAATTCCTCCGGGAAACCAAACGTGAAACCGGTTTAGCATTTTTGATCGCTTTTTGGGGAAAAGGGTTGTTACCAGCGGATTACAAGCTGCCTCAACACTTCCGTTGCCCAAGCCGATAAAAACGTTGGCAATAAACAACGAAGTGTAATCTTTTGCCAGCAGCAACAAAATAATACCAACCAGGTGCATACTGAACGCCATCCAAATTACGGTTTTGGTTTTTACAATGTCTATGAAATAACCACCGGCAAACATGGCCACGGCAAATCCCCAAAATGCCGGTCCGAATGCCCGTCCAACCTGTTCGGCCGTCAATCCGTAATCATCCGTAAAAACACTTTCAATCCTTGCGCGGATAGCAAAAGTGATTGCGGTTACCAACAACGCCAGGCAACTGGCTACAAAAAGTCTCTTTTGATTTACATTTTCCATAATTCGCTTTAATTTACAGGTTTAATTTATTTGACTAAGATTTCAGTTTAAAATGAATATCCTTTTATCGATTGGTTTCGGCTAAATAATTAATCGCTTGCAGAAGCAGCTTCCGGTAATCTTCCGATTCGAATGCATGGTGATCATGACCTGGCTGAATGTATAAAATTTTCGAAGCATTAAATTGATTTTCCCAGCCAATTACGGGACTGCTTTTCGGATGGCTGGTCGTTAGCAACGGCTTCACGTTTCGTGAAATACGCGTGTTGCCGTACACTTCGTCGAACAATTTTATCACGCCAAAACTTTTCGTAACCGGATGGTTTTCCGATGCTTTCATTTCCACCCACAAATCGTGCTGATAAGTTGATTGCTGATCAACAGGAATTTCAGTGTTTTTTTCGATGTATCTCCCGCCAATCAGCTTTTCGAATTCGTCCCATTTTTGGTAGGAAACCAGTGAATGGTGTAAAAATAAAAAAGGTTTTCCCTCCTTAGTAAGTTCGATGTATGCGTTTTTCTCTGCGTCAGAAATGTCGTTCCACATATCGTAAAAAACCAGCACATCGTAATTTCTGGCTTTTCCATTTGCAATTTCCTGATTGGCAAAAGGTTGCTGAAAATATTCATAGTTAACATTTTCGAATGAATCGAATAACTGAAAAAATGGAATTGTATCGAATGCATGTCCGCCGGTTACCAACATAATCTTTACAGGCTGAGCTTCCGGCTTTAAGGAGGTGGTGAAAACAACCATGAATAAAATAAACCAGCGTTTCATAATTTGGATTTTCATCGGAATATGCGCTAAAAATAACAATTCAAAATTTTTCAACCAGTTTGAATCCGGCGGTTTCGCTTACAATATACACGATATTGCTGAAACAATAAAACAAAATAGTTTAGCGTTAAAAGCAACCCGGTAGAATTTCTGGTATCTTTATGGAATTAATTTGGATGCTTACATGCCGGGTAAAGGGAAAAAAATAAAAAAAATTGCTGGGTGGTTTTTACTGGCTATCTGCGCGTTACTGGTAGCTGCAATTATTTTCGTCTGGATTAAGGCTCCTGTTTATCTTGAAAAAAACCTTTCGGAAACCGTTGCAAAAAAAACAAACGGAATGTACCGGTTGGCTTTCGATGATATCCGGCTAAAATGGTTTCCGTTTTCTGTTTATTTTGAACATTTCGAATTGCAGGCGAATAAACCTTCGGCAAATAACGATCAGCCGGATTCCGGCGGGAAAGCAGTTTATCGTTTTCGCTCTCCGGAAATTCAATTCAGCAATATTGACCTAATCCGGATATTTCGAAGAAAAGTGTTGAAATGCGGGAAAATCACAGTCGTGAAACCGGAATTACAACTAACGGGAGAAGAGATTTTCACACAGGATTCCACCCGCAGCTTCAAATCGCTGTTCACAGAAATGCGGCCGCTTTTCGAAACGTATATTAAAAGAATTTCAATCGGAAGCATCGAATTTGTAGATGCAAAATATGGTTTGTCGAATATTACGGGCAACGCAACACAGATTTCAAAAGCAGAAAACATTTCAGTGAAAATACTGAATTTCACCACTGATTCGACGATGATTTTCAGTAACGAAAATCCATTTGAAACGGAAGATGTATTGGTCAAGATGAATAACTTTCATAATCATATGGGCGACAGTTTGCATGTGGTAAAAATTGATACACTTGAATATTCACTAAAAAACACGAACATTCGCGCCGCCGGTTTTCATTTAACGGCAACCGGGCAAAACAGCGACAAAAATGTTTACAATGTACACGTTCCAAACATATATGTTAAAAGTAAAAGCATTACTCATTTTGCTTTCAGCGACTCCATTTCAATTAAAATGTTGAAATTTGAGCATCCTCAGATTAAATTTTATCAAAAAGAAAATCCAAAAAAAATCAAGATTCAGGAGTTGAATAATTTTGATTTGTACCCTTTGATCCAGAATGATTTTTCAAAAATCGAGGTCGACAGTTTTTACCTTCATGATGCAAATATTGAAATTTACCGCCAGCCCGATACGCTAAAATACCAGCAGCGGTTCGAGTCGGTTGACGTTAGTTTGCTCGGGTTTGAACTGGATTCACTGTCGGCGCAAAATCCGGAAAAATTGCTGCATGCCGATGATTTGTCGATGAATGTTTCGGGTTATCATTTACGGTTGGAGGATAACGAGCACGATTTCACAGCCGATTCGCTGTTTGTTTCTACTTTTAAAAATTCGCTGGGCGCAAAAAACATCCGGGTGTTGCCTGCCGATTCCCTAAAAATTAACACCCGGGTAGTGGTGAACATTCAAAGCAAGGGGCTTGAAATAAATGATGTGAACCTGAAAGAATTATATCACACGCGCATTCTGCCCACTTCAAAAATTGAAATTACTGCTCCAAAGGTAAACCTTCAATACCGAATCGACCGGCCAAAATCGCCAAATCAGCAGGAAGCCGGATTGCTTTTCGACCTGGTTTCGGCCTATTTAAAAGGGGTTTATTCAAATCTCGTTTTTATCGACAATGGAGTTCTGAATATTAAAAACCTATACAACAATAATGTACAGGGATATTTCGAAACCCGGTTCAGTTTTAGCCTCACCGATTTTTCGCTCGATTCCGCAAGCATTAAACGAACCGACAAGTTTTTTTATGCAACCAATTTCGATTTGCATTTTTCGGACTACCAGATGAAGCTGGTGGATGATTTTCACAAGCTGAATGTAGACAGTGTTTTTATTTCGAGCATCAATCAGCAGGTTCATATTCAAAATCTGCATCTTCAACCTGCCATTAAAAGAGTTACTGCCGATATAATGGAAAAATATAACCGTTCGGAATTGTATAATATTTATGTTCCGAATATTGATTTGCAGGGCGTTGATCTTCGAAATGCATTTTTTCACAACAAGCTGAGCATTAAAAATTTCCGAATTTCAAATCCGGATATATACTTTGAAAATTTTAACGCATTGCGCGTTGGGAAAACAAAAAAGGAATTCACTGAATTCTACCAGTTGATTTTCAATTACATGAATGATTTTGACATTAAAAAAATTGCAGTTCCCGACGGAGAAATTACCTGGGTCAACCATACGAAAAAAGGCAAAACCACGTCATTCGACAATGAATTTTCGGCAACGCTGGAGAATTTTAAACTCAATGAAGAGGAGCTGGATAAAAAGCGGCTGTTGTTTTCCGACAATTTTGACATTTCAATTAAAGATCAGCTTTTCCAACTTTCGGACAGCGTACATATTTTACGAGCCGGCGAAATCAGCCTGTCAACAGCAAAATCGAGCATTAACATCAAAGATGCATTGTTGTATCCGGCCATTGCGTCTGATAATTACAACGATTTATCCACCACGTATCAGGTCTCTATCCCCGATCTGAAAATCAGTAATTTTGATTTTCTAAAAGCATATTATTCACGCGATTTGCGGTTGAACAGACTCGACATCAACCATCCGAAATTCCAGATTTACAGCCAACCTGACGCCCAAAAATCGCTCGATTTAAACAAGTATAAATTCCTTTTGCCTGCGTTTATCAAATCACTTCAAATCAATGAATTTAAGATCAACGATGGCGAAGTAACCACCTATGAAACGCACGGGATTAATCATCAGGCCAAAAGCAGTTTTAAAGTGGATCTTGTTATGCCCAACCTAACGGTAAAAAACGCAAACAATCAGGCGGAATTTTCTTCGGCTAATTTCATTTTAAACATTAATTCGTTTAAAACCCCTCTCGGAAAAATGCATAATCTATCGGTCGGAAAAATTGGCTTCAACCGGGAACAGAAATTAATAACTGTAGAACAATTAGAAGTCGATCCTTTTCTTCCGAAAAAAACCGATAATCATTTTAAAATAGTAGCGCCGCAAATTCAATTTACCGGGTTCGACGTTAATGAGGCGCTGGAAAAAAACAGTTTTTCGTTCGGGAGCATCGATATACAACATCCGCAAATTGAAATCGAGATTAACGATTCAGTGCGGGAAGACAAACTGGATTTCCTTCAAAATCTTGATTTATATCCGTTTGCAGAACCATTTGTTGATGAAATAAAAGTTGCCAATTTGGGTTTGAACCAGGCTAACATTAATTTTAACTGGCTTGAAAAACAGTTAATCGATAAAAAAATCAACCTCAATTTTAAAGACATATTAATTGCTGAAAACCAACCGCCTTCCAACTTGTTAAATTCCCGGGAATTCGAAATAACAACTTCCGGTATTCGTAAAAAAAGCAAAGATAATTTGTATGAATATCTCGCCGATTCGTTTATATATAATTCGGCGCAACACAGCATTTTATTGAAGAATTTAAGCATTCATCCGCTGGTGGAAAAAGAACAGATTCCGCGGGAAAAAGGCTTTCAAACCGATGTTGTGAATGCAACCATCGCCACGGCCGGATTGGAAGGAATTGATGAAAAACGCTGGTTGAAAGAGAATGTTCTCGATGCGGAGCTCCTGAAAATCGGCAACGTCGATTTGCATATTTTTAGGGATAAAAGGTATCAATTCAATGAAAACCAACGGCCGCCATGGCCACAGGATTTAATCAAAAAAATTAAACAACCTTTTGTATTTGATTCTCTCATTTTAGCTCCTTCGCACATAAAATACAGCGAATTGATTGGATTTTCAGGTTCGCCGGGTATTATCGAATTCAACGATCTGCAGTTCCACGCCGGAGAAATTTCGAACATCGACAGTATCACAAATCAATACAAAAATTTCAAAATTGTTGCTTCGGCGGAATTACTGGATCAGGCGCAAATTTCAGCAACTGTTAATTTCGATTTAACCGATAAAAATTATACACATACCATTTCGGGCTCGATGGGAAAAATGCCTTTGCCACCTTTAAATTCGATGATTGAAAATACCGCACCGGTTTCCATTGAAAGCGGTTCGATCGACCGGTTCGATTTCGAGATCAGTTTAAATAAAGACCATGCTGTAGGATGGCTGGATTTCGGTTATGAGAATTTTAAAATTGCAGTACTTAAATATGACGATGAAGAAATTAAAAAGTCGAAATTTGCTACTTTCTGGGCGAATAACATGGTGCTGAATTCAAAAAACAACACCGGTAATTCCGACAAACCCGATGAAATTTACTATGAACGCGATCCGCAACGATCGATCATTAATTACTGGTGGAAATCAATTTATTCAGGTGCAAAAAAAACACTTGGCATCGATGACGGCGATTAAACATTGAAGATATTTTTTGATTTCATTCCTTGATTAAATGAACAAAGCTGTTTTTATTTGTTTACTTTTGAGAAAACACATACTATATTTATCATGAAGACAAAATTCCTTTCAAAATTTCTGATTTTAACATTATTGGCATCCTTTTTTACTTCCTGTAATTTACTTAAAGAAGACGAAGAACCACAGTTTGAAGATGAATACCTGGTAAGTTACGAGCTGGTAAAATCCTATCTTCCCGTATTTATCGAAACATTGTTCGACCAGTTTGTGGATGATTACCCGGAAATAGAAACCATAAAAGATAAAGTTAAAAACGGAGTTTTGATTTACCGAATCGATTACAATACAACGTTCAACGGAGAAAATAAAATCGCTTCGGGACTGGTTTGCATTCCCATGGGAGAAGGGCCGTTTCCGACGATTAGTTACCAGAACGGTACCAATACGTTACTCAGCGATGCACCGTCAGTAAATCCGGACAGAGAATTTTACGTTTTACTTGAATTTGTTGCGTCGACCGGGTTTATTATTTCCATTCCCGATTATTTGGGGTTTGGCGCGTCAGACAACATGTTCCATCCGTACCTGCACAAGGAATCGACCGTTTCAACAGTTTTAGACATGCTGCGAGCCGTGAAAGAAATGAACGACCATTACCTCGAAGTTTCCCAAAACGACGATTTGTACCTGATGGGCTACTCACAGGGAGGCTGGGCAACCATGCAGGTTCAAAAAGCCATCGAGGAACAACATTCCGGCGAATTTAACCTTTTGGCAAGCGCCCCGGCTGCAGGACCTTACGATTTAAATTACATTAACGATTATATCGTTGAGCAAACTAATTATCCAAATCCGTTTTACGTTGGTTATTTGTACAACAGTTATATGAAGATGGATTTAATCGACGTGGAACCATCCGAAATTTTCCAGGAACCTTATGCGGATAAAATTCCGGATTTATACAACGGCGCTAAAACCGGAGATGAAATTAACGATGAACTGACCACGAATGTTGCAGATTTGTTTACGGCAGATTACCTGGCAAATTATAAAACCGACAGCAAATATTCGTCGGTAACCTCTGCTCTGGAAGAAAACAGCGTAGAGCCGTGGCATACAACAACGCCCACAATGTTACTTCACGGAACCGCCGATAATTACATTCCCATAGAAGTCTCCGCGAATATGTATCAGAGTTTACTGGCAGCAGGCGCTGATGAAAATGATGTTACCATGGTTCCGCTGCCCGGCAAAGATCATATCGGCGGGATAGTACCTGCGGGTTTGCTCTCTGTTCAGTGGTTTATTAATTTAACGGAGCAGTAGTTTCCGCATAAATCACCTGTTAATGTAGAAATAGCGCAAACGGCATGTTTTACCGCTGCTTTCCGGATTCTTTTCATCGGCGAGCCTCAGTTGTAAAACATGCCTTTTATTTTTCAGGGCAGAACTCAACGTATAATACCACGGCAAATGCAACTGACTGCTCCAGCGGGTAAATAAATCCAGCTTTTTCCACGCCGAATTATCGATGCTGTATTCGATAACTCCGGCGTCGGGTCCGGCAGCAACGGCAATTCCCACCGCATTTCCCGTGAATTTAAACTTGATGATTTTTCCCGGGTAATTTCCTACCAACATTGGCACATCCACATAATTTGATCGTGTTCCTTTTCCGTCCGAAGGACGCCAGTTTTCAACCATTTTCCAGCCTCGTATTGGTTTTGTCGGATTCGGTTCAATCAAAACTCCATCGCCGTAACAGAACGGATCAACCGGCTCAGGAATTTTAAGCGCTGTTATTTCCTGACCTTTGAAACCAGGGTTATATTCATTTTCCAAAAAAGCTTTTACCGACTGAAAATAAACATTTTGTCCGAATGGCGAGGGATGTAAATCTTTAAAATCACGGTCCCAGTTAAATTCTCCTGCATCAATCCGGCGGGTTACCTCTTTGGCCAAATCAATGGAAGGAACATCATAACGCTGTGCAATATTTTCGTGCAACTGAATTACTTCCGGCACTTGCTGATTCCGGTATTCTGCGATTTTTCCAGGGTCGGCAAAATACATCATCACCACATCCATTTCCGGATTCGATGTTAATGCGTGGCGTATGATTCCTTCCATTCCGCGGATTATCTCTGTTGGAGTACGCTGATTGGTATCATCGTTTACGGCTGCTTCTTCAAAAAGCAAGTCCACCCGGCCGTTTTTTAACACATCGCGTTTGAAGCGAAAAGCGCCCGGCGTCGATCCCATTGACGGAATTCCGGCATTAATAAAATCGAATTTGGTTTCAGGAAATTTTTGCTGCAAATAATGACATACTGAATCACGCCAACCTGGATTAAAAGTGATGGAACCACCTAAAAATACAACCCTCCCCTCTTTTTCATTTTGAAATTTCAGGTAAGAATTTTTCAGATTTCTGCGGTAGTTGTGAAATTCCCGCGAATCCAGCTTTTGCGCGAACGAAGAAGTGAAAGTTATTCCGAAAATCAGAAAGGAAAAAATAAGTCGTTGCATTTTCCGGTTAATTGAAATTTATGACCTAAGGTTTGAAGAACAAGCTATCGATTCATCTTTACATCCACTCCACTTTTTCATCGATGGCGCCTCTTCCCGGCGAAGGATATTCCATTGGCATGTGGCCCACAAAGAAAAAACCGAGTGTCCGCTGTCCATGCGTGATATTCAAAACATCGTTCAACCGGGGTAAAAATTCTGGCGTAGAAAAAAAAGCGCCCAAATCCATCGCCGTTGCTGTTAACCACATGTTTTGTACCGCCATTGAAACAGCGGCGATTTCTTCCCACTCGGGCAAACGTTCTGACTTGTCGCGCTGCATTACTACCGCAATTACTACCGGTACATGCTCGATATGTGTTTTAAACTTTTCGATTTTATTCCAGTTCAACGAAACACCTTCTTCCAATTGCTTTTTTAGCGTATCGAAAATCTCGTCGCTTAATATTTGCTTCGCTTCACCGGTGTAAACTTTAAAGCGCCAGGGCTCCGTTTTTTTATGGTTTGGCGCCCAATTGGCATTTTCCAGCAATTGTTGTACAAGAACTTTATCAACTTCTTTTTTCGATAAAAACCGTGGAGGCACAGCCCGCCGGTTTCTTATAATTTCATTTATATCCATATCAGACTATTTGAATATCATTTTTTATCAATCTTCTGTCATTCGTTTTAACTTGCTCAAATTTTCCCCTGCGAACGGCCTGCCCAGTTGCAAAGTTTGTATAAAATTCTTGCCCCAACGTTAGCGTCCCAATCCTGGTGACCCACTTCACATAAATCGAATCCAATAATTTTCCGACCATTCTCCACCAGTTTTTTTATAAGAAAATTTATTTCCGCGAAATCGACTCCTCCGGGGACTGGTGTACCGGTGTTTGGACAAAGTTTTGGATCCAATCCGTCTACATCGAAACTAATGTAAACGTTTTCCGGTAAAATATTGATAATTAATGCACATTGATCTTCCCAGTTCATCCCGGCAAATGCGTTTTCTTTCAGGCGCTGATCGTAAAAAGCTTCAATTTTGCCGGCATTTTCGTTTACAAATTGTGCTTCTTCTTCACAATAATCACGAATTGCCACCGGCACCAGTTTTGAAACCGAACTTTCTTTCAATACATTGTAAAAAATGGAAGCATGTGAATATTCAAAACCTTCGTAGCTGTTTCGCAAATCGAAATGGGCGTCAATTTGGAGAATACCAAAACTTTTGTACGATTCGCCAAGCGCTTTTATAAAACCCAGCGGTACGCTATGGTCGCCACCAACCAAGCCCACAATTACCTGATTTTTGATAAAACGGAGGCATTTTTCGTACACCCAGTCGTTCAACTCCACACATGCCAGGTCAATTTCATTCCGGAGAGATTCCATACGGGAATCATCAGTAAGTTTTCCGCCACGTTCAAGAAATTGAATATATTCTGCTGCCTTCGCACGTAAAAAGTTTCGTTTACCAAGAATTAGATTATCAATCGGTTGCATATAAATTCCCAATTTCCATGCATCTTTTATATCTGTATCGTACAAATCGATTTGGGCAGAAGCATCAAGAATTGCCTGTGGCGCATAAGCCGTTCCTTCGATAAACGAAACTGTAACGTCCCACGGAACAGGAATTAAAACAACATTTGCGTTCCTTTCATCAAACGGCAGCCCGATAAAATTGCCGTTTTTAAGCCCAACACCACTCGGATTAAAATCCGGATTTCGAGGTTCTTTTTCCATTTATTTTAATCTAATACTGAATTATATAAACTTTTAACCGATTGAAACATTATTTAAATAATGCACATTTGTTACAGGATGACGTACAATTCCCTTAAGTTTGATAAAAGAAATGCTGCCACGATTTCATTAAAAAATATTTAATTTGCTGTTCAATTTTCAGAAATAATTTGAAATACGAATTTACCATCATATATTATAAATGAGAACTTATTAGAAGTGAATTTTCATAAATAACATCAACAACATGAGTAAAGTTTTGATAATAGGCGCCGGAGGTGTCGGTCGTGTAGTAGCAAGCAAATGTGCCGGCAATCCGGATGTTTTTTCCGGGATTATGCTGGCCAGCCGAACAGTTTCGAAATGTGAAACCATTGCCAAAGAGGTAGGAAACGGCAGGATACAAACTGCACAGTTAAATGCCGATAACGTACCGGAAGTGGTACAATTGATCAACAGTTTTAAACCTGAACTGGTAATTAATGTTGCGTTGCCTTACCAGGATTTGTCCATCATGGATGCCTGCCTCGAAACAGGCGTGCATTATTTAGACACAGCTAATTACGAACCAAAAGACAAGGCAAAATTCGAATATAGCTGGCAATGGGCATATCAGGATCGTTTTAAAGAGAAAGAAATAATGGCTGTGCTCGGTTGTGGTTTCGATCCGGGAGTTACAAGTATTTATACAGCATATGCAGCTAAACATCATTTCGATGAAATTCATTACCTCGATATTGTCGACTGTAACGCCGGCGATCATGGAAAAGCATTTGCCACCAACTTTAATCCGGAAATTAATATCCGGGAAATTACACAAAAAGGAAAGTACTGGGAGAACGGGAAATGGGTGGAAACGGAACCACATGAAATAAAGAAAGTGTTGAACTATCCTGATATCGGCCCCAAAAATTCTTATTTGATCTATCATGAAGAGCTGGAATCGCTCGTAAAGAATTTCCCCACTTTAAAACGCGCCCGTTTCTGGATGACTTTCGGCGATGAATACCTTACTCATCTGCGTGTAATCCAAAACATTGGAATGGCGGGAATTGAACCGGTTAAATATAAAGGAGTGGATGTTGTTCCGCTGGAATTTTTAAAAGCAGTCCTGCCCGATCCCGGTGAACTTGGTGAAAATTACACAGGCCAAACTTCCATCGGCTGCCGGATTAAAGGAATAAAAGACGGCAAAGAAAGAACATATTACATCTGGAACAACGCCAGTCACGAGGTAGCATACCAGGAAACGGGAACACAGGGCGTTTCTTACACAACCGGTGTACCGGCTATGCTGGGTGCCAAAATGGTACTCACCGGAAAATGGAGCGGCGCCGGGGTTTTCAATGTCGAAGAATTTGACCCGGATCCATTTATGCAGGAAATTGGAAAACAAGGATTACCATGGAACGAAAAATTCGACATTGATCTGGAAGTGTAATAAATTCGAACGAAACCTGGCTGTCCCAATTTTTTGTATGCGGGTGTAGTTGGGAAACCGGTTCCATCGAAAAATAGATTTTTTTGCCAACCTCTTAAAACAAACTGAAGTGGATTACTCAAAAATACCATCACCGGCTTATGTGCTGGATGAAAAATTACTTCGCAAAAACCTTCAATTAATTGACTGGGTGCAAAAACAGGCAGGTGTAGAAATTATCCTTGCTTTTAAAGGATTTGCCATGTGGAGCGTATTTCCGCTGGTTCGGGAATATATAAAAGGGGCTACTGCGAGCTCGTTAAACGAAGCCCGGTTATGTTTCGAAGAAATGAAAACCCGCGCTCATTTATACTCGCCGGTTTATTTTGAAGAAGAATTTCCGGAATTGGTAAAGTACAGCGATCAAATTGTTTTTAATTCATTGAGTCAGTTTTATCGATTTTATCCGGAAACAAAAAAAGCTAACCATTCTGTTTCCTGCGGATTGCGCGTAAATCCGGAATTTTCGGATGTGGGAACCGATCTGTACAATCCCAGCGCAGCAGGTTCAAGGCTTGGTATTGGCAGCGACGAACTGCCGGATGAACTTCCCGAAGGTGTGGAGGGACTTCATTTTCACGTTCTATGCGAGTCCGATTCAAATAGTTTGGAAAAAGTGCTTGAAAATTTTGAAGTCAGATTTGAAAAGCACCTGCACCGGGTAAAATGGGTAAATATGGGAGGAGGTCATTTAATTGCCCGAAAAGGATACAATCATGAGCATCTGATTCAACTGTTGGAAAATTTCAAAACGAAATACAAGGTACATGTCATTTTAGAACCGGGAAGTGGAATTGCGTGGGATACAGGCGTATTAGTTTCAACTGTTCGGGATATTGTGGAACATAAAGGAATCAGAACAGCGATTCTCGATGTTTCATTTACGGCGCATATGCCCGATACACTCGAAATGCCCTACCGGCCAAAAATCACAGGGGCATCGGAAATTCGCCGTAACGGAAAACATCTTTACCGGCTTGGCGGAGTTAGTTGTCTGGCAGGTGATTATTTGGATGCCTATGACTTTGACCATGAATTAAAAATTGGTGAAAAAATTATTTTTCATGACATGATGCATTATACCATGGTAAAAACCACGATGTTCAACGGTGTCAATCATCCTGCAATTGCCATTTGGACGGAACAGGACGAACTAAAAATTATCCGAAAATTTACTTACAGCGATTTCAAAAACCGGCTCAGTTAACATGCCTGAACGAGTTATAAACAATTGTTAATAACTATGGTTAATTGTAAGTGAATTTAAAATATCGACAGACTATTGACTTGTATAGGTTGTTTATCGTACATTTGATTTATCAGGTGAGCGATAAAAGGCCGCTCTAAAAAATGTAGAAACGGATAAAGTTTCTTAGTCGAAACCGGAATCCTTTCATCCCACCTCCGGGTGGTACATTAAAAAGGGCCAAAGTTTGAGTCTGGTAGTCTGAAAACCAGGAACAGTCAATCATCAGAGAACATCAGACGTTCTTTTAAAAGGTTGAGCCATCAGGCAGAAAGCAACAGGGTTTCGACCTATGCTGACAGACTGCACAGTATTGAAAGGTAAAACTTCCGGTACTGCTGAATACCAAAAACATCTGCAAAGATTTTGGCGGAATCACTGGATGGCACTTTTCCGGGAAGGTAATCCGGAATACCGAAAGGAATACCCGATGTGTACAGCCGTAGAAAGTTGCACACGAAGGTAAGGGCCAAAGTATTTCGAAAGAAATTACAAAGGCCGGTCGAAAATAACCGTAGCCTGGCGCTCGGGGTAACTTCGGTAACTCTGAGTGAATGGGAACTAATCGTAAAAAATTGGTTCCCATTTGTGTTTTTATAACACACACTTCAAAAAATCATTAAAAATAAGCTGTATCGAACGGAAAAACCGAAAGGTTCTTTTGTGGCAGGTTTATTTCAAATAAGCAAAAATATACAGGGGGCTATAAAAAGAAGAAGGACGGGTTCAACAACCCATCCTTTTCTCATTAAACTAACTAACCTAACTAAACCTAAACTTATGAAAATAAACGTAGCACAAAGATAAAAGCAGAATTCAAACGATGCAACAAAAATTTGTTAAATCATGTTAAAGATCATATTAAATTAACTGCTTTTATTGTGCCATGAAAGTGTAGTGTATTGTTCCTTTTTGCTTCTCCGGAGCCGATTGATCAGCATTGAACAACGTTCTTGAAGCTGCTGCTTTTGCATATAAATAAATCTGCTCGTCGTCGTATTGCAGGATTTGGCCGCGGTTCTGCACTAATAACACTGCCGTTTCGATCGACTATTATATCCACAATAATTTTCCCGCCGCCCTGTGCCAGGTATACCGGAATAGGTAAACTTACGTGATACCGGTTTTCAAGATAATAAACAATATTGCTTTCCCCGGTATAAATTACATTTTTTATTGAATCGCGATCCATTCCCTCGGTCGTTTCCACCGGCATTTTTATATCGTCGATATCAACCGCTTCTTTCGAAAGTTGATTATTTACATCCGAAACCAGCTTTTGTGCAGCTTCAACTTCTCTCTGATAATCTTCATCGAAAAACTCATTGCTTTTCGAAAGCCGGTTGGAGGCACGGTTTGAAATCTGTGAGCGGCTTTGGGATATTGCCTGTTCACCGGGTGAAGTTTCTTGCGGTTGTTGATTCTCTTCCGGTGTTTCCTCCGTTTCGGGTTCTGGCAAAATATTCTCGAATTCAATTACCATTTCCTGCTCCTGAACGCTTCCTTTCCTATCGATATCAGCGAGAATGAAAAGAGAAAACAGTAAAATATGAAATATCAGGGTTCCCATGACCCCGTAAACATTTTTCCTGTATATTTCACCTAATTTGCTCACTTCGCAAAAGTAAAAAAATAAACATTGAAACCCGATAATCTGTTTCAGGCAATAGCAATTTGAAACGCTGTAAGGTAACGCTAATCATTAGCTTTTATAAAGTGCTTTAACGATATTTAACAGCCAATTAACCGGTAACAACGGCGAAATTCATATTTTCAAAAACGAAATTCCCGGCATAAAACGGGATGGTCAAATTTTTCGGCTAATGCAGTAATTTAAATGGTGAAAAATTTCAGGATAAAGCTTACTCTCTTTACTTTGTTTTTTCTGATAGCCTGTGCAACATCATTCGCTCAACCAAATAAAAAAGATACGTTAAGGCAGGATGAGAAAGCACAGCAAAAATCTGAGCAATTTTATGACAGCCTGCAGTATAAAGCCAATAAAAACAAAATAACCAGGTTGTTTTACAATTTTCTGATATCTGAGCCTAAAAAAGATACAGTTAAAAAAGCTGCTGCAATCGATTACTATCACCAAATGGAAGGAAAAATTATTTCTGATATTGATATTAAACCGCTCGATGTTTTTGGCCCGACCTTTCAGGATACTTCACGGCAAGCAAAAAGCTGGCTTGAAAAAACAGCGAATGCCATTCATACCAAATCGAATTTAAGTACCATACGAAAGTTGCTGATGTTCAATGTGGGCGATTTTATCGATCCGGAAGTATTATATGAAAACGAACGCATCATTCGAACATTGCCCTACATCAAAGATGTCCGGTTTATTCTGGAACAGGACAGCATTTATGCCGGTTTGGTAAAAGTGCATGTTATTACCAAAGATCGATTTTCCCTGGGAGTTTCCGGAGCGCTGAACGGTGGCAGTTCGGCTGCCCTGGAAGTTTATAACCAAAATGTTTTTGGAATCGGGCACGAAATTTCGCTGGGATTTGTAGGGCATTTGCACCGCCAACCTTATCTTGGTGTGGAAACTTTTTATAAAATCCATAATATCAGGGGAAAGTTCGTTGATGTTTCTGCCGGATATATTAATACGTACAAAGAAGAAGGTTTTTCGTTCATTCTCGACAAACCTTTCATTACCCCTACCATCAACTGGGGTTACGGAGCTTCGGCATTGCGAATGTTACGTACTGAAAGGCTTTTTGACGAAGATCCGGTTAAAACGGAAATTCCCATGAACCTTACTTATTTAAATGCATGGGCGGGCCGAAGTTTTGATATCGTGCCCTCTGTATGGGAAAACGCCCAACTGGTTTTTACAGCAGGTATCATGAATCGAAATTATTATGAACGGCCTGAGCCGGCGCCGGATGAGAACCAGTATTTTTCAAACAGTACTTTTTATCTCTCGGGAATCTCATTGGTTCAGCGAAAATATGTTCAGGATCAATTGGTTTACAGCTATGGCATCACTGAAGATATTCCCAAAGGATTTAAACATGAAATCGTTTACGGATTCGATGCGAATGAATTCGGAAACCGCAATTACATGCATCTTTACCTGTCAAATGGTAATCTGTTGAGCCGCGGGGAAGGATACCTTTTTCTGGCTGGAGGAATTGGAGGATATTTCAGGGGAATGGACTACGAACAGGGTCTAATCGAAGGCGACATGAATTTTATATCGGGACAAATTAATGCAGGCCGGAAGCGTTTCCGCCTGTTTGTGCGCACCAATTATATGATAGGGATTAACCGGTTTCATATTGAAAACCTGAACCTGAGCAGGAATGATTATATCCGGGGATTTTCGAGCCGCGAAACAGTTGGCAAACAGCGGCTGAGCTTCGATTTGGAATACGTCATGTTTATCCGGAGAGAATTTTATGGTTTCAACATGGCGGTTTTCGGATTTGGAGATTTGGGGATTATCGGTTCGAATAAGCAGCTAATTTTCACTCAGAATTATTACAGCGGTATTGGTTTGGGACTGCGGTTACATAACGAAAACCTGGTGTTTAAAACATTCCAGTTGCGGTTTGCCTTTTATCCGTTCCACCCCGATGATATGGGGCTGGTTGGATTTATTTTAAATGAACAGCAGAAAAAAAACTTTTACAATTTTGAACCCACAGCGCCTCGTCCGTTGGAATTTGAATAGAAATCAATAAGCCCTCTGAAAAACTAATTCGCTGATTCCGGCAACTTTTCGGTTTTTTTCGTCGATGAAAATCCGCACAACTATTTTTCCATTGTTCACGGTCACAACTTTTTCAGGTGTCCATTCCATTTCTCCGGATTCCAGCGAATAAGTTCCTGCTGCAATATTGTTGTAAACTATTTTTTGCCACGACGGTTGAAATAAATCGCCCACTCTGGCGCGAATCCGGTAAACTCCAGGCTGAACCATTATTACATAATCAAAATAATTGTCGGGATTCCGGCATTCCGCGCGACTATCTTCAAAAAGTACTTTTTTTAGCCTCACATTTCCCTCATCGTTTTTTAACACCCATTCCACTTTATCGGCGGTATTCCAATCGCCAATTAACCAGCCTTTTCCCAAATACTTCTCAAATGCGCCTGCATTTTTCTGGTTGCCATTAAGCGAACGCAATTTTCCAAAGTAGATTCGTCCCCTGGAAAACGAACGGTAATTATATTGTTGCGGAAAATAAAGTTCATACAACTGTGGAAAAAAATTCACCAGGTTAAAATAGCGTTTGTTGTAACCGGGAACTGAGTCGGACTTAACAACGGCAAAATGCAGGTGCCCCCATATCTGATCGCCCCAGATTGTTCCAACCGGTTCGCCCCGCGCCAGTTTTTGTCCTCTGCGAACAACTACATTTTTATTATACAGGTGTTTGTATACGTAGTAAATACCAGGCTGTGAATCACTTTCCAGAAGAATGCAGGCTTCTTTTCCGGCTTCGTCCAATCCTTTGTCTTCGACCCAAACAACCGTGCTGTTTTCAATGGCCACCAGCCAGTGTTTTTCTTTGCCGCGTGCATCATGCATATCCAAATCAATACCTTCGTGAGAACGATAATATCCCTTCCCTATCCAATCAGCCGGGCCGAGATAGGAAAACATGTAGCTGTCTTCCCCCGCTCTCCACAAATATCCGTCGTTAAAACTGATTGGAAAAACATACTGCTCCGGCGGTAACAGCGGTTTTTTATAATCGGAAAGGCAAATAAGCGCGTCTTTGGTCAACAATCCGTGATTTTTCTCATCGGTAGTTAATCCTTTTACATTTTTGTTATCAGCAACAAAAACACGAATTTCATTAACCACTTCCGGTAAAGTTCGCCGACTCACGTTCAGCCAAACAGTATCTTTTTCTATTTGTAACTGATTGTACTGATTTTTTAGTTGAAGAAGTTTCACTTCCTTTCCCTCAAATGTTATGCTTTCCCCAATATTAAGATTGAAGTAAAAAGCATTGCCCCAGCGAAAATCTGCTCTATTTTCCTGCGCCTGTCCGTTCAGGAGAAAACCGGTTAAAAGATATATTATGGCGGCAAAAGGTCTCAATTCGTCAAGTTAAAAATGGTGTCGTTCAAAGCAAACGGAACTTCTGATTCTTTATCGTTTAAAATTTGCTGAAATCTGCTTTTAATTTTCACTTCTTCATCCGAGAGATTTTCGAGTTGAGTTTTTTCCAAAGGATCAGCACTGGTATTATAAAACCGATCGTCGCGGTACAATTTATAAGTTCCATTCATCACCCAGCGGTTGTGGTTAAAGGTTCCCCATCGCGGCGAATAATGAATAAAAACCTCATCCTGTATTTTCGGCTCGTTTCCGGTAACCAGCGAAAGAAAACTTTTTCCGTCGGTTTTGAAGCTTTCAAAAGTTATTCCTGCGGCTTCGCACAGAGTTGGTAACACGTCGGCAAACGACACCAACGCTTCCACTTTCCTGCCTGCCCTCATTTTTTCCGGCCATGAAAGAATCAACGGAACATGGTTGCCTGCATTGATCGACAATCCTTTTCCTCCCCTGATTTCGCCATGGCTTGTAGATGAATATATGGTTTGGTGCGTTCCGTTATCGCCGGTAAAAATAAAAAGCGTTTTCTCCCATAATCCTTTTTCCTTTAATTTAGTTTCAATCCGGCCTACAATTTTATCGGTAAAATTCATCATGTCAGCAAAATAAGCGGTGTCTTTTTGATATCGGTTTTCCGGGTTTGCCCATTCCGGCGAATCGGGCGTGGGAACAAAAGGTTCATGAACCAGTACCATCGGATAATAAACGAAAAAAGATGTATCGGCTTTTCTTTCGATAAAATTGCAAATGTAATCGGCAAAAACCTGCGGACCGTAAGCGTCGGGGTTTCGGGGCAAATCCTGTCCGTTTTGGGTAATCAGCGGATTGGCAAAACGTTCGCCTTCTGCACGTGTGTGGTTTAACTGCCACAGGCAATATTCATCGAAACCAAAGTGGTGCGGACGGTCCAGGTCCTGGTTATCCGGGTTGTTTCGGTTTAAACCATTCAACTGCCATTTCCCGGCAATGCATGTAACGTAGCCGGCATCTTTTAACAAATTCCCAAAAGTTTGCTGGTTCGGATTCAGGTAACCAAAATCTTCATAATTCCTGAAATTGTATTTTCCCGTCATTATTTTAACCCGCGAAGGCGTGCAAAGTGGTTGTGAATAACAATGTTCAAAACGAACTCCGTTTTCTGCCAGACGATCCAGGTTTGGCGTCTGGTATTCGATATTTCCATTGCAGCCCAGGCATTCGTAACCCATGTCGTCGGCCATAATCAAAACAATGTTCGGATGCTGCTCCGGTTTTTTACACGAAATCAGGATTAGCAAAATAAATAATCCGGCAAGCCAGTTTTTGTTTCTGATTATGTTCATTTTACGGAATGGTTAGTTTATCTCTTTCAGCAATGTGTTTTTCCAGTTTTTTGGAAAGCTCGTCAACCAGTTTTTGGTTTTCCGATTTTTCAGAAACATTTACGGTTTCTTCCGGGTCGTCCTGCAGGTTGTATAACATTCGCGCTGTAATTTCCCCTGAATTGTCGTTGTACCACTGCGTATAAGTATAATTTTTTGTTACCACGGTTTCGCCACGTATCCAGCGGCTGTAAACAGCATCTTTCCAGGGTAAATCCGGATTTTCCATCAACGGCGCAAAACTTTTCCCCTGAAGGTGATAAGGTTTGCTTATCCCGGCCAGTTCGCATAACGACGGGTAAACATCTACATATTCTATCAGCGCATCCGATTTAATGTTTTCCCTTTTCCCCGGTGCCCGTACGATCACTGGCGTGTGCAACACCTTTTCGAAATTGCAGTGTTTGCACCATAATCCATGATCGCCAAGGTGCCAGCCATGATCGCCCCACAGAATTACTATCGTGTTTTCAGCCATTCCAAGCCGATTCAGTTCATCGAGCACTTTTCCTATTTGCGCATCGGTATAACTTACGCAGGCGTAATATCCCTGAATTAATTTTCGCATAAAACCTTCATCCAGCGGCCCCTGGTCGGGTACATCGATGTAGTTGCGCAGTTCGCCAAAATTGTGCATGCATTCATCCGGTGCATCTTTTGGCTTTTTCATGTAAGCAGGCAGTTTAATGTCATTGTAATTGTACAAATCCCAATATTTTTTTGGCGCGTTGAAAGGGAGATGTGGTTTCAGAAAACCAACTGCCAGGAAAAAGGGTTGATCGGTTTTTTTGAATTGCCGCAGGTGTTGAATTGCTTCTTCGGCAATCATTCCGTCGGGGTAAATATGATCGGGTCCGTCAGGCGATTCAAACGACGGCCCGTTTATGCCATTTCCATTTGGACGCGGTTCTGTTTGCTTTTTTGATTCCGGCAAAACGTATGCCTGCCAGCCCTCCCAGTCGCCCTGTGGAAACCAGGGCGTTTCAGTCCAGCTTCCTTTCCCGTCGGTGATGTGGTGAAAAACCTTACCCAGCGAAGCGGTATAATACCCGTTGTTTTTGAAATGCATCGGCAGGCTGATCACACCCGGAACCTGTTCATCGAGCCATGCATCGTAATCTACAAAACGATGGCGGTTCGGCCGGATCCCCGACAGGATGCTTGCGCGGGAAGCGCCGCAAACCGGGATGTTACAATACGACCGTGTGAACATCAATCCCGATTCGGCCAGTTTATCGATATTTGGCGAATGTATCTGCGATTCTCCGTAACAACCAAGTTCCGGACGCAAGTCATCAACGGCAATAAAAAGTACATTCGGTTTTTGTTTCTGTGCGTTTGCGATCGCCGATAAAATAACAAGAACGAAAACGTTTAATGCAAATTTCATAATTCAGGTTTAACGGTGAAATTTCCCGGAAATGAATAGCAGTCCGTCGTGCAAACCTGTTCGCCAGTAACTCCACTGGTGGCTTCCGTCACGCACCCGGTATTCGTGCGGGATTTCCAGGTCGCGCATTTTTACGTGCAATGCAGAATTCCCTTTGTACAGAAAATCATCATCGCCACAGTCGATATAAAACCGGACAGATTTCAGTTTTGCCGGGTCAACGCTGTCGAGTAAATGGAGCGGATTGTAAGCTTTCCAGGAATCGCTCAAGCCGTTTTTTGGTTTCGGCCCGTAAATTTTTCCGAAGTAACGCTCATACATGTCGTCGTTCAGTATTTCCTCATCGGTGAACGTGCCCGAGCTCATAGCCACACAGGAAGAAAATAAATCAGGATGGCGCACGGAAAGTGTTAGCGCACCGTAACCGCCCATCGACAAGCCGGCGATCGCACGGAATTCTTTCTTCGGCCGGATTCGGTATTCCTTTTCAACGAAAGGAATAAATTCCTGAATGAACATGTCTTCCCAGGGATCAGAGCCGTCGGCGCTGTTGGAATACCAGGTTACTTTTCCATCGGGCATCACGATAATACATGGCGAAACCTCACCGCTTGCAATAAGTTCGTCGGCAATTTTATTTGCTTCACCAAATTGAATCCAGCCGGTTTCATCATCGGAATAACCATGCAACAGGTATAAAACGGGATAACTTCGCTTGGAAGAATCGTAATCCGGCGGCAGATAAACCGAATACTTTACCGGGTAATTTACCAGGGCACTGCCAAACTGCAAAGATTCAATGACTTTCCCGGTTTGTGAAAATACCGGGATAAAAAGAAACATAGTTGCTATAAAAAAAATAATTCTCTTCATGATTCAGGTTAATTTTCAACAAATCTATTAATAAATGAAGAAAAGCTGTACGTTCACCGGGATAAAATTGAACCTAAAAACACACACAGATAAACCTGAATACGCTGTACATGGAACCGTCGAACCCTCATTTTAAATTTTTATCTTTAACATCACCCGAAAAACAGACAATCATGATTGTTGTCTTCTGATGTTTACCTGAAGAACCAGGTATTCGATCTTTCATTGGCGACAGCCCAAATTCTATTTCTGATCGGAATACTGCCAAAATGCAATAGTTCCGTAAAGACCAAAAAAGCATGTGATAATCACAACAAAATAACTGGCGGTGTTCAATTGCAACATTGTATCTTCTGAAACAATTCCATATAAACCGGGAATGGCCCAGGGAAAATAAGGTCCCAGACCAACCAGTCCGGAAAAATTTGCGAGAATCACAGAAAGGATCACAAAACCCAGCGGAAGAATATATCCGCGACTGTAACTTGCCAGGAACGCCACCGGTGTAAACAGTGGGATAATTAACAATGTGGTTATAAGAAAAACGTTACCGTTGTGTAAAATTGTACTTCCGGAGAGACCGGGCAATCCAATGAATTGGCCAATAAATAATGAACTAACAAAATAAAACAGCGCAAGGATAAACGACCAGCCGGCAACCACCAGCGATTTGGCAAAAATGATAGCTGTCCGCGATACCGGCACCACCAGAATATCTTTCAGTGTACGTTCTGAGAATTCGCGCCCGAAAACCCAGCTAGCCACAAATCCGGTGACAATAATTCCTACGCCTGAGAATGTTTGAATGAGCAGGTTGAAAAAATTTTGCCAGTTAGGTTCGCCAAACCGCAGAAACGAAGCTTTGTTGCCAATCATCCCAAGTTTGACCGAGATTTCGGGATACATTTGAACAAACATCAGCAAACCAATCATGCACGAAACAAAAACTACAAACAGAACTGAACCCCAAAATATTTTCGATTTGCGGACCTTTAGAACTTCCATCCAAAGTGCAGCCTGAAAACCTTTCATTTTGCACCTCCTCTCACTCCGATTATCCGGAGAAAATAAGTTTCCAAATCCTCCTCTTCCACTTTTAACAACAGCGGCGGACAACCCGAATTTACCAGTAAAGCAGCTATCTTATCCGGCCGTTCAATTGCATCCGAAGAAGTTACTTCCAGTTGGTTTTCATTGTTTTTCGATACAGAATATCCGTTATCAACCAAAACCGATTTGGCTTTTTCATTGTCCGCTGCATTCACAGCCAGTCGTTTCTTTCGGAGCGTTTCCAGGTGTTTTGAATCAATTTCCTGGATCAACTGTCCCTGGTGAATAATTCCAATACGCGTGGCAAACCGCGATATTTCGTCCAGAATGTGGCTCGAAATAAAAACGGTGACGCCCTGGTTTAGCGCCAAATCGCGCAGCATTTCCCTGATTTCGAATATTCCTGCCGGGTCGAGACCATTGGCCGGTTCATCCAGGATTAGAATTTCCGGTTCATGAATCAGCGCTTTTGCCAGCCCCAGCCGCTGGTTGTTTCCCAGCGACAGGTTTTTTGCTTTCCGATCGGCGTAAGGCTCCAGCCGCATTTTCCGAATGATTTTGTCAACGGCCTTTTTATCGCTCAAAAAATGCAGCCGCCGGAAAATCTCTAGGTTTTCGCGAACGGTAAGTTCCGGATAAGCGTAAGGCATTTCGACCAATGTTCCCAAATTGCGCAATATTTCCGTGTTGCCTGCCGAAACTTTTTGCCCGTCGATGAATGCATTTCCTGAAGTTGGTTTTATAAGACCGAGCAACATGCGAATTGTTGTTGTTTTTCCGGCGCCGTTCAAACCGAGAAATCCGTAAATCTCACCTTTGTTCACGGTCAACGACATATCCGAGACCGCCCGAACGTCTTTGAAATGTTTGGTAATGTTTTCTGTCCTGATAACTTCGGTTGCCATTAACGTTTCCGGGTTGATGTATTATTTCTTTTCATAAACCAGCTTTCCCATTTCATGCCCGTCGAATTGATTGTTTTCGAGTTTTGGTTCCAATCCGTTGGCATAAATATAAATGGCAGCTTTTTGTGTTTTATTCGAATTCCGGAAAATGTTGTCTTTCAGCACCAAATCTTTTGCAGGCGAATTAATTGAAAAACCATAGCCTTCGTGGGTACCATTATTTTCGATGATGTTTTCAACAAACGTATTGCGGTGCGGTGCATTCGTTTCGCGTTCGCCGCGCAGGTTTACCCCGTCGCTTTGATTACTGTAGATATGATTTTTGCTGAAAGTAACATCGGTGTCTTTATGGCCGGTGCAGATGCCAAACCTGCCGTTATGGTGAAACTGATTGTTAGCCACACGGCTGTCGTAAACGCGCCAGCAAATAAAAAGGCCGTCCATATCGTTATTGTGCACGTTGTTGTTTTCAATTACCGAAAATGGCGAGCCGGTTCCGGGGTGCAAACCGGTATTGCCGCTGCCCGAAATTTCGCTGTTTTTTATGGAAACGTTTTCGGTTATTTGCCAGCTAATACCTTCGCCGTTAAAATCTTTTACATGAACGTTACCGACAGTCACATTTTTAGAGCGCAGGATTAAAATTCCGGCATTGTTGCATCCGTCGGCAAAAAAGTTTTCGGCACGGTTTCCATCGGCTGTTAAATTTGAAATGGTTACATTTTCAGCGTCAATCACGTCAATTACCGACGAAGCGTTGGAAACCAGCCCGTTTCTATCGGAACGGTAATCGCGAATCAATCCTTTGTCTATATAAATCGTATTATCGGAAATATCAGTAACATAAGCCGTTGAAACATTCCAACACCCGCTGTTATCGTCGTCAGTCACCTGAATTTTCATACCCACTTCAAAGTTGTCCGCGTTATCAACCGTCAGTTTTAATTCGCCATAATCGGCATCTGTAATATAATGCGCCTGCACTCCCTTGTCGCGTTTCAGGACAGTCTCCGGCCCCGACCCCACCAGGTTTACGTTCGATTTTAACCGGACCGGAGCAAAAATTTTATATGTACCGGGATTTAATTTTACCGAACCACCTGTTTTTGCTACCACATCAATTGCAAATTGTATCGCCTGATTATTGAATCCTTCAGCATTGGCGCCTGCTCCCCCAACAGTCATAGTTCTTTCTGTAATCCTTGGTGTAACCAGGGCGTCGGCTTTTTTACCGGTCGATTGGGCCATCGCCAATCCGGGGATAAAAAACAGTATAAACAGAACAAAGTTTTTCATAGTATTAAAGTTTTAGTTTTTCGATTCAAAAAGATTATTTCAAATTTAAAGGTTCATTTATTATAAAGTCCCCGTAAAGTGCAGAAAATTTTCATATTTCATGTTTTTATCGGAAATCCGGGCATTTTGAAAGTAAATTAAAATCGTCTGAAAACGGGAAATGATAAGGAATACGGAAGAATAAAAAATGGTGAAATGAAGGCATCCACTCCGGTTTTCCTTTCACAAATAAATTCTTCCGGTTTGAATAATGTGTTATCTTCGTAGCTTTTCAAACCAAATGATGGATGGAATTTTCTGGTAAAACGATATGGATAACCGGGGCTACATCGGGAATCGGGAAAGCTGTGGCCGTCGAAATTTCAAAAAATAAAACACATTTAATTCTTTCAGGCAGAAATGAAAAAGCGCTGAAAGAAACTGCAGGCATCTGCACAAAAAACGGAAGTGCCGTTTTTTTGGCTCCGTTCGATTTAGGCGACGAGAGTTCGGTAAATGCCGCAGCACAGAAAGTTTTGAAGTCGGTAAAAACAATCAATTGCCTTTATCATTTTGGCGGAATCAGCCAGCGCTCATTCGTTTCTGAAACCCCGCTGGAAGTAGATCGAAAAATAGTTGAAGTAAACTTTTTTGGCACGGTGGCGCTTACAAAATCCGTGTTGCCGGAGATGATTAAAAACGGCGGCGGACATATTGCAGTTACATCGAGCATTGTCGGAAAGTTCGGATTTCCATACCGTTCCGCATATTCGGCATCGAAACATGCACTGCACGGATATTTCGAAAGTTTGCGTGCGGAAAACAGGAAAAACAACATCAGCGTCTCCATGATTATACCCGGAAGAATTCAAACCAACATTTCGGTAAATGCTTTAAATAAAAACGGATCGGTACATGGAAAAATGGATGAAGGACAGCAAAAAGGAAAACCTGCCGATGAAACCGCAAAAATTATTTGCCGTAAACTGAAGCGTCATAAAAAAGAAATTATAGTTGGCGGAAATGAAGTTATCATGGTTTATATCAGGAGGTTTATTCCAAACGTATATTACTACTTATCGTCAAAAGTTAAACCGTTGTAAAAATACTACAAAAGATAAAGACATGTCGAATAAAATAAACGGAATCCAGCAACTTGGTGTAGGTGTGGAAAATGTAGGCGAAGCCTGGAAATGGTACCGAAAACATTTTTCAATGGACATTCGAATGTTTGAAGATGAAGCAGTTGCCGAACTAATGCTGGCGCATACGGCGGGAAAACCCAGGGCGCGCCACGCAGTGCTGGCATTGAACATGCGCGGTGGCGGCGGGTTCGAAATATGGCAACATACCGGCAAAAAACCAGAAACGCCAAAATTTGAAATTCAACTGGGCGATCTGGGAATCAATATCGGTAAAATAAAGACCGACAATGTGGAAGGCGCCTGGCACCAATTCAACGATTCCAGATTAAACCTGCTGGGACCGGTTTCGAACGATCCGGAAAAAAACAGCCATTTTTATCTGAAAGACATTTACGGGAATTTGTGGGAAGTTAAAAATGAACGCGAGGTTTTCAAAAAAGAGAAATCGGTTAACGGAGGAGTGCTGGGAGTTGTTATCGGTGTAAAAAACATTGATGAAAGCTTGAAAATATACCAGAATATTCTGGGATACGACCAGGTGGTATACGATAAATCCGGGACTTTCGAAGATTTCAACAAATTGCCTGGGGGTGGCAATCTTTTCAGGAGGTTGTTGCTCAAGCATACCGATACCAAAAGCGGCGCATTCAGCCCGTTTTTCGGGCAGTCAGAAATAGAATTAATACAGGTTCTCGACCGCGAACCGCGTAGTATTTACGAAGGGCGCATTTGGGGCGATCCTGGTTTTATTCATATTTGTTTCGATGTAAGCGGAATGGACAGTTTGCGTCAACAAGTGAAAGAAGCAGGTTTCCCGTTTACCGTCGACAGCGCCCGCAACATCGATTCGTTCGACATGGGCGAAGCAGCGGGTAATTTCGCTTATATTCAGGCGCCCGAAGGTACCTTGATCGAATTTGTGGAGACCCATAAAATCCCGCTCCTGAAAAAATTGGGCTGGCACCTCGATCTGAGGAAACGCGGAAGCCACCCACTGCCCCGGTGGATGCTGAAATTGTTCAGGTTTAAAAGAGTGAAAGATAAATAAGTTATATTTTCATTTATTTCTATGTAGTTTTTTCCAGTCCATTTCTGTAGAATTTCAATCGGGCGATTAAATAGGCACCTAAAACAGATAACCTAATCCTATATACAGCCCTGAATTTCCGTCCTGCTCATCCACGGCAATTCCATAATCCGCTTTAACGATGAAATTTTGATTCATGGCAATTCGTAATCCGGCGCCATAGGAATAATGCATCGATTCGGCGCCAGGTTGATAAAAATTGTTCACGTTATCAATTTTCGATTGATCAACATCAATTTCATTAGTTACGCGGCCAAAATCGAAAAAACCATTCAGTCCCAAATAAAAGTTGTTGTTTATGAACTGAAAACGGGCAAATTTCCAGCGTGCTTCAACGTTGCCCAGGAAAAAACCATCGCCTACCACGCGGTTTCTCCAGATTCCCCGCAACGTACTGGCGCCCCCAAGACCTTCGGATGTGGCATTTTTTAATTCTGAAGTCAGCACCTGCGTTTGATAATAAAACGGCGTGTGCCCCACTATCGTGGTTTGGTAGTTCAGCCGGTATGCCAGCGACAAATTTTTTGGAACGATTGTAAAATACTGGCGGTGTGTTAAACTCAGTTTGGTGAACGAGTTTTCGGCCCCGAAAAAGCCGGGAACACCTTCCAGAACTGCTTCTGTCCAAACACCGCGCATCGGATTGGGACGATTGTCGCGCGTGTCGTAAACCAGTCCGGTTTTTATTGCCGGAACAAAACCACCGTCGGCTTCCTTGCCGGGAATAATTCCCCAGTCGAGGTAATGTTCATACAATCCCGGAACATCGCGTAAAATTTTATCTCCCTTTTTTCCCTTATTCAGTTTATCGAGATTTACCGATGAAATGTTAAAATTGAGGAAATTAACTCCAGCCAGCCACCGGAGGTTATTTCCCGCTAATTTTCCCTGTAAATCCACTTTAAACCGAAACATTTTTCGATCGTATTTATAAAACATTCGGGTGCGGTACATTTCGCTTTCATCGTCGAACCACGCCGGATGTACGACAGCATTGTACCCGTTGAAACCAAAAAAATCGTAAGCCAGGTCCGAAAGGTAACTCACATCCACAAAAGTCAGCAAACCTTCAATGAGTTGATCGGAATCGTAGTAAAAACGGTTAATCCCGCTTCCTTTTGTAAAACGCGAAACTTCAAAATAAAGATGGTGGTTGTACTTTGGATAACGTTCGCCATCGCCGTAATTATACAAATCAACGAGCGCACCATACTGAAAACCAAGATCGGAATCGAATGTTATGGTAGGAAGCGCACCAAAGTTCCAGCCGGTTTTTGTAACTTCATCCTGCGAAAAAGACGGCAGGGCAAAGACAAAAAGAAGTAAATTAAGCAGCACTTTTTTCATAAAAATTAGTTTAGACGGTTCAATTATTAATTTTGACTTTTAATCTGAATTAAGTTACGGATTACTGTCAAAACAGTAAACGAATATAGTGAAAAATCCATTTGTGTGTAACCGCAAAAACGAATCGGTTGACTTGTTACTATTAATTGTTAATTTTAAAGTTTTTCGATATCTCCAGGATATTTTCAAAATAAATTTAAAAACTATAAACCAATAAAAATGAGAACAAACAGAAGAAAATTTTTTCAGGTAGCAGGTGTGGCAGGCGCAGGAATCATGTCGGGCGGATTTGCTTCGTGCAGTCAGACAGGAACGGCACAGGATGAAACTCCGTTAAGCAGTATTAAAGTTGCGGCATTAAAACAGCACCCGCAAAGGTTCAACATGAGTGGTTATGCTGCGCCCAAGCTTGACAAAGTCCGGATTGGTTTCATCGGATTAGGCAACCGCGGACCGGGAGCCGTTGAACGAATGTCGAATATTGAAGGAGTTGAAATTGTTGCATTGTGCGATAAAGACATGAAACGCGTAGCCGTCGGGCAAAAAATTCTGGCAAAACATGGATTTGAGCCTGCCAAAGAATACGGCGGCAGTGAAGATGCGTGGAAGGAGATGTGCGAAAGCCCGGATGTGGATCTTGTTTATATTTGCACTCCCTGGCCGCTGCATACACCCATGGCGGTTTATGCCATGGAAAACGATAAACACGCTGCATCAGAAGTTCCGGCTGCTGTTACTGTTGACCAGGCCTGGCAACTGGTAGAAACTTCAGAGCGCACAAAAAAACACTGCATGATGCTCGAAAACTGCTGTTATGATTTTTTTGAACTGCTTACGCTTAATATGGCCCGGCAGGGATTTTTCGGCGAAGTGGTGCATGTGGAAGGCGCTTACCTTCACACATTGATTGACAGCAACTTCAACAAAGATGGCTATTCTGATATGTGGCGGCTAATACAAAACCAAACCCGAAACGGCAATCTCTACCCTACCCATGGTCTGGGTCCGATTTGCCAGGTGCTGAACATCAACCGCGGCGACAAAATGGAATATCTGACTTCGACGTCTTCCAACGATTTTCAGATGGGAAAACGCGCTGCCGAGCTGGCTGCAAAAGATGATTTCTTCAAACCATACAATACCAGTGGTTACCGTGGAAACATGAATACCACAGTGGTTAAAACCAACAAAGGAAAAACCATTATGATTCAGCACGATGTAACAAGCACACGGCCCTATTCGCGAATTCACCAGGTTACAGGAACGGCGGGCTGTGCAAGCAAATATCCGGAACCGGCGCGAATTGCCAAAGGGCACGAATGGATGGACGAAGATGAAATGAAAGTACTGGAAGAACAATATACCCCGGAAATCGTGAAGCTGGTTGGTGAAATGGCAAAAAAGGTGGGCGGCCACGGAGGAATGGATTTTATGATGGACTGGCGCCTGATTGACTGTCTCCGCAATGGAATTCCGCTAGACCAAAACGTTTACGATGCCGCGCTCTGGAGCGTAATTGCGCCTTTAAGCGAATGGTCGGTGGCCAATCGTTCCAACTCAATTGATGTGCCCGATTTTACCAATGGCGCCTGGAAAACCAACGAACCGGTGGATATCACCCTCGCAAAGGGCGGAACAACCGGAGTGCGTATCACAGCTGAGGCTGAAAAGCAGTTGAATGTTCAGTAAAAAGTTCTAATTAAAGAAGACAGCCATCTGTAAACAGGGAATGACCAGATTTAAAACCTTCAAGGTTTGAGAAACCTTGAAGGTTTTAAATCTCTGAAGATAATGACTTAGTTACCCGACACAATTTTTATCAACTCTTCATTCCGGCTGCCATCATCGTTAATCAGCCCAAAAGCGCCGCTTTTGTAATTCCAGTTCGCATAAGCAATTCCATTTTCTTCAAAAAGATCAATCATGTCGCGGTACCAATTTAGCCGGTCTTGCTGCGGCGGATTGGAAATAACGCCAAACTCGCCGCAATATAAAGGCAGGTTTAGCTTTTTTGCTTTCTGAATGGGTTCTTGCCACATCTTCCGGATAACATCTTTATCGAATTCTTTTCCCACCCAATTTTGAGTTATCGGTTGAATACTGTCCGGCAAATTATCAAATTCTTCCTGTGTGAGAATCGTTCCCGGATAATGCACCGGTCCTTCGTAATCTTTCAAAGCCGTCCAGCTGGCATGGTAATGGGTCAGCAAAAACGGTTCGTAAAAATGGAAGCTTAGAATAATATTGCTATCGTTTTCAGGAACTTTTAAATCATCGAAAGTATTGTATGACTGCCATCGGTTGGAACCAATTACAATGGTGCGTTCCGGCTCCACCTCTCTTAGTTTTACCACAGCATTTGCCACCAGTTGGTTCCATTGTTCCGGGTCGTCGGCAACGGCTTCATTCATCAGTTCATAAGCTACCAGCGAATTTGGAAATTGGATCAGCGTTTTGGATAAATCGAGCCACAGGTTGTAAAACTTTTCCTGTTCTGCGGGATCCGTCCACAGCGGTTTTTCTTCGGCGTTAAAATGGTGCGAACGCAAAATGTGCAAGTCCACAATTACACGTAAATCATTTTCGCGGCACCAGTTGATGCAATTTTCCATGATTTGGAAAGCATCATCATGGCGGTTTCCGTTATCATCCCACATTTGTTCTTCATCAATTGGCAGACGAACGTGATCGAATCCCATATTTGCAATCGCTGCAATATCGGCCTCAGTTATAAACTGCTCACGTTCAGCTCCCCTCGCGCGGCTCTGCGACAACCAATGCGCAACATTCGTCCCGCGAAAAATTTCGAATTTTTCATCTTTTTGTGTGGTATTGTTTTGACAGGAAAACAGGATCGCAGCAAATAAAATCAGAATTAACTTTTTCATGAATTATTGGATTTTAGGTTTTTAAACTGGTCTAAAAGTAAACAATAGCAACCTATCTGCAAAAAGTTCCGGGTAACCAGTTTTATAGTAAGCCGGATATATGCAAAAGAGGTTGCAAGCAATTCGTTCAACCTCTTTTGCGGTGTATTTTTCTGCTTATTGAAGAAAATTGTAAAACACATAAATCTGAGATAAAAAACTATTGTTTTTGAATCACATTTTTTTGAATATAGCCGTCCAATTCAGAGTTTGAGGCACCGATGTAATGAAACTGCTCAGCCCAGGCCAGGCCATACTTTTCTCCAATTTTTTTATCAGAAGGTATACCTCTCCTATATTCAGAATCGATATCCAGTACAAAATCTTTCACATAATTGAAGTTCGCCGTTTTGTCGTCATCGCCCAACACGGGAAGTTTTTGTCCTTTTTCAGCGAGTTTTTTCCTTAAACTGGCTCCATGACTACCACCTGGCCCTTGTGTTTCGCAGGTGACAATGCTTTCCACTTTTTTATCAATATAAGGGCCGATGTCAACTACGCGATTAACAAGCTGAGGCCCCCGGGCAAAATAATACATTTCTTTTACGGTGTGGGGTTCAACCACCTCCAGTTGTTCCGGATAATCGGTTGACATCCCGGCCATCCAGCGGGCAGCTTCCACTGCTTTTGCCGTTATATAGTGGTCGGGATTCTCTTCGTACCGGCTCCATGGATCATAACAAATCACCGTATCCACTTTCAATAATCGAAACAAAAAAATCAGCCGTCCTTTGATCTCCTGAATATTGTATTCGTCCATCCTGTGGTTGCGATAGTCTAAACTATATGCTTTTTCAAGCCCGAAAACCTCCACCAGGGCTTCATTGTCTTTTTCGTTATTTAACACCCTCTCGCCCATGCTGTTGCCACTTCCGGCGGCCTCATCATTGGTGGTACGTATTAAATACCCGATATAACCTTCATGAATTAGTTTTGCCACTGTCCCTCCGGCAAAAAGCGGGATATCATCGTTGTGTGGCTGAATCACTGCCAGTATTTTTCCCTCATGTGGTCTGCCCTCCAGTGGCCTTTCAATGACTATTTCACTTTCAGTTTCCGTGAAATAATCCGGTAATTCTCCCTTTTGCTCCGAGAACCGCATTGATTGATTCACCAGCGGGAAAAGAGTGGCAAGAGTTATGCTTTTTGAAATAAAATTACGCCGTTTCATAACATTTAGGTTAATGTGCTGTTTCACAAACTGGTTTTCTGCAATTGGAATATTACTGATAACTGGTAAATTCTGATTGGTTAAAACTGGAAACTCCGTTGTCGGTGCCAATCCAAACCACGCCCGATTTATCTATAGTTATACAAAGTACATTATCGCTTGCCAGGCCATCTTTTTGCGTGTACGATTTCCACACCTTTCCATCAAAAACTGAAATTCCACCTTTGGTGCCAAACCAAACGTTATCATCATTGCCGGCAGCAATAGCCTGAACAAAATTGTTTATCAACCCGTCTTCAGTGGTGAATTCGGTCCAGTTATCCAACGTGTTTTGGCCAACGTGCCTGGCAATGCCCATATTTGTGCCAAACCATTTTACACCATTGGGTTGAACGCAAATGCTGTAAATAGTATCGGAAGGAAGAAGAATGGGCCCCCATTGCGCATAAACCGACGCTCCCGTAATTCCATCCACATCGTTGCTGAAAACTCTTGCAACACCGGCACCATTCATTCCTACGTAAAGCGTATCGCCGCCGGTATTAGCAGCCATCGATAAAATGGGAAACAATTCAAAAATAAATGAGGGATACTCTTCGTCATAAGAAGGCGTAAGCCACTTGTCGTTTTTGAGGGCGGAAATGCCTTTATTGGTTCCAAACCAGCGAATCGGCCTGTTTCCCACCGCGATACTGACAACTGTATCACTCAACAATGCAGAGTTTACCGTATTGTAACGATTAACCTGCGCTCCGGCGCCAAAAGGAAGCCCGGCAGTTAAAACCCCGTCCGGTGTGGCCATCCAAAGTTGCTGTCCCTGAGAAGCATCCTCCAATGCAAATCCTTGCAATTTTGCCGATTTAACGGCATCGTTTTGATTGTGCAAAGTCCATTTTTCATCGTTAAAACTAACGATTCCCACATCGGTCAGGAACCATTTTGTATTCATATCATCAACTACAGCCGCCTTAACTATTTTTACAGGAACGCCAACATCAATTGAGGCAATGTTCTGGTCTGAATAAACGGTGTTAGCTTGTGGAATTATGGTACTAATTCCCAATAATGCCACAAGCATGAACACTATTGCAGCAGGAAGGAAACGAAAGTTAGACTTGGTATTCATTTTACAGAATTTAATTTAAAGTAGTTAGTGTTGTTGAATCATTATGAATGTGCAACCGCATTTAACTGCTATTTTATTTTCAACTTCATAACACTCTGACCAGCAACAGGATTAAATTTACTGATTTTTCAGGGATTGTAAGTGGATTAAGGCGAAATATGGTTGTAAAAAATAAATCAGTAAAAATCTGTTGGCGGAATTTAACTTATAATACATTGAATCACAGCTCGACTCCGCTCATTGCAGCCATCAGGCCAGGCAGAGACCGAAGCCTGAAAATCAGAAGCTTATAAATCAATTCCGCCAAAATGTCAATAATATTATTTTATTAATGACTAATTCATCTAAAAAATATCTAAATTTAAATGTTGATATTCTTTTGATAATGAGATAGAAACATTGGATTATGTTAGATGAACAGTTTTATGATTTTCTATTTTCCGAATTGAAAAACCTGATTTAATCGTTAAAATCCAGCGAAAACTATGAAAAGACGTGATTTTATTAAAGTATCATCAGCAGCCGGTGTTGCTGCTTTTGCAGGACAGGGTTATGAAGTGATGGCAAATACAGGCCGCCAGGCCGCAGACGGATTTGATTTACACCCGTTTATAAAAGAACATCCCGAAGCTGTTTTTATCAGTCTCACAGCAGTGAAGGATAAAACCGATGGCAAAGGAATTCATGATGCGGCATTCAAACTGGCAAACGAAATGTTTGTTAAAACCAGCGACGAGGGCTTTTCAAATAAAACCAAAATTACCTGTAAACCTAACTGGACATGCAATTTCCATCGAAACGAAGACCAGATGGTTTCACAGATGGGAGTGAATACCGATGGTAACTTTATCGAAGGGTTCCTTCAATCGGTTAAGGAGAAAGGACCACAGGAATTTTATTTAAGGGAATGCGCCTGTTCCAACCTGTGGGAAGCCAACGGGTGGACACAAATGGCGGCCAGAAATAACTTTGATCTAAGAGATCTCACTTCAAAGGATTTTTGGGATCTCGGAAAAGATGATATCATTTTCCAAAAAGTAAATAATGGTGTTGTATTTAAAGAGGTAGCTTTTATGGCGCCCATGACTGCTCCCGACACTTTTCTGATAAATATTGCCAAGCTGAAAGCTCACCAGATGGGCATTACAGCTTCCGTCAAGAACCTGCAGGGAATTACGGCCCGGAAATTTCATAACTTCTGCGGTGGCCATTACGATATTTTTAAAACGTATGACAAGCGCTATCATGAATTCTTCCATTCCGACTATATAGCGAAAATTGCAGAACTTCATAAAAAACATATGAAAGACGGCATCCCGCGTTGGAAAAGTCACGTGGATAAACCACCGTACGGGGGAGGAACTTTTATGGAACAATGGGTGCAGCGAATGCTCGACTCGTACAGTGTAACACCCACAGGTATAAATATAGTGGAAGGTGTTTACAGCCGCGACGGCGACGGATTTACCAACGGACCGCACAATGGCAAGGGAATGGATTTTATGAGCAATAACATTATTTTTGGGAAAGATGCTTTCCGGGTAGATATTATTGCGCACTGGCTTGCCGGACATGAACCCGGGAATTTTGGCCTATTTCATATTGCCATTGAACGGGGCCTTTCCGATGTGCTCGATCCTTATGATATTCCCGTTTATCTATGGGAAGACGGAAAAGCAAAGCTGATAAAACTGGATTCGCTGAAAAGGACTCCTCTTCTTTCCTTGTACCTGAGAAAAAATTACGACGGAATGAACGAAGATTTATATCATTTATGCGATGAACCTTTTGATTACAGTTCATGGAAAACAGGGAAAACTTCGCAAAATGTGTCGCCGTCTATCCGGGCGATTGGAACAGATTCGAGCGACCATGTGGTGATGGAAGTTTCGGTTCCGGAAAAAAGCGATGTTTTTGTCGATATCCTGAACCGGAACGGCGACGTGGTTTGGCGATTGCGTGCTGACGATTTGGAACCGGGCAAACATCAGGTAGTTTGGGATGGATTCTCGCAACCCGGTATGTACAGCATGTATGTAAAAGGCATGGGCTGGGATGCCGAAAGGGAAATGGTGATTTTTACGTAGACGATCGTTCTAAATTATATTTTTTTGATTGCAGTTTTTTTTTATGTAAGTCGCAAACCGATTTTCCCTGTTCACGAATTGGTTTTCAACATCGAATCCCATGACACAGGCATTCATGCCGATAATCTGTTTACAATTAAGTTTTTTCGAGATGTTGTTGAAGAATTTCCCTGATTCGCCGGGCTACAATATCTACCTGTTTTGGTTGAAGTAAAACTACGCCCACATTAAGTGCATCTTTTCCTCCACCTGCAATAATGCTTGGAGTGCCGTCATCCAGTTCTTCTGCTACTTCTTTGGGTGAAACTTTTATCCTGTTTTGATCCCAGCTTACGCGCATACCCGGAAATGCATTGGCAGGCCCCGGATTTATTTTGGTTTCGCATGCAACCGTAGGAATTTTACTTAGAACTTTGGAAATCCGATCGATCCTATCCAGCCAATCCTGCCACTCGGCTTCATGGTCTCTTTCGAGGTAAGCCTTTAAAGCTGCGTACATTCCAAATATTTCTTCCTTGTTTACTTTCATTGGCCTTCCAATGGGGCACTCATACGGACTGCTGTTGAGTTTGGCGGCTTCAATCAAATCTTTACGGCCAAATAACAAACCTGCACTTTGCGGCCCCCGAATCATTTTACCTCCGGAAAAAGTAACCATATCAAATCCCATTTTCTGGTACTTGAACAGATTTTCCACCGGAGGCACATCGGCTGCCGCATCGATAAAAGTTGGGATATTATGCCGTTTGGCAATGGCTATAAAATCTTCATGGCTGATGCTGTCGGGTGTTCCAAACCACGAAACTGCACCATTGAAAAAGAGCGCCATAACCGTATTTTCATTAATGGCTTGTTCCATTTCTTCCGGTCCTTCCACTTCCACAAATTTGATCCCGGTATTTCTTACCGCCTGATCAAATACATATCGATGGCCTTTTTGAATGATGACTTCGCGCTGTGGGCCGGGGAGATTGGGGAGCTGCTTCATTTTTTCGGGGTCGGTGCCGGTTAACGTGGCAGCCGTGCCCAAAACCAAAGCGCCCGCGGCGCCAGAGGTTACCATGGCTGCTTCGCAATGCAGCATTTCAGCAATTTTAGCCCCGGCTTTATCCTGCAGTTCATACATATTGGCAAAATCGTGGCAAGTCGAATTAATTGCATCCATTACCTCAGGCAACATCAGCGATCCGGAGAGGTAGGTCATTGTACCGCCAGCATTTATTTTTGGGGTAACTCCCAATTCTTCGAAAAAATTACGTTTTGCAGCCGGAGCCTGTGGCGGAGCAGCCATCAAAGGTTCCAGCGGAAAGGCTGTCCCAAATGCTGCTCCGGCTACCGGCAATACCGACAAATTACGAATAAGTTCGCGGCGTTTCATTTTATTACGTTTAGATGTAAGCAATACAATCCATTTCAACAAGGGAATTCCCCGGCACACCGCCTTTGGCAACTGCTACGGTAGTGCGCACCGGCGGATTCTTTCCAAACCGTCCTTTATAAACTTCGTTCATTCCCTGGTAATCAGCAATGTCATTTAAAAAAACGGATACTTTCAGCACTTTGTCCATGGATGAACCGGCTTCAATCAACCCTTTTTCCAGTTCTTTAAGTACGATTTCGGTGTGAGCCTTAATTTCAAACGGTGCAACATGGGCGCCTTTGCCAGCAATAAATACTAAATTTCCCCACTTGGTTGCCCCGGAAAACAGGGGAACATTCTGGTAACTGGTTACGTTCGATGCAACTTTTTCTTCTGCCGGTTCGGTTTTTGCACTTGCCGCCACTGCTACTCCGGTTACGCCTAAAAGAGTGGCAAACATTTTTTTCAATGCAATTCTTCTTGGTGTCTTCATAAAAATTACTTTTTGTTTATAATGAATATTGATTTGTAGTTTTTATTTCGAATATCTTGTTATAAAATCTTAAAAAAATAAAGTTTATATGTTGTTCGTTTTTTTCACCGCAAAGAAAGACACTAAGTTTTTTTTGCGCCTTCGTGTCTCTGCGGTTTTTGGTTTTCCCAACACATTGTATTTATCTTTAAAAGGTTATTTTTAAGATTCTACTACTACATAATTTTACAATTTTATCTCTTTTGCTCCCAAACCATTCAAATCCCAGACAATTTTCCCAGCCCGAATCGTCATTTCGGCTTCCAGTTTTTGCGTTCCTTTCATTTTATCTGATCCAACATCGATAAATCCAAAGTCTCCTTTTCGCAAGTTGAAAATAGCCACATCGGCATCTGAACCGACACTTAAATTGCCCAATTCCGGGTGATGGATTACTTTGGCCGGATTCCAGGTAGAGCGTAGGATGACGTCCTGAACCGACATACCCAGATTGAGGAATTTCGACATGAGATTGGCCATGTCTTTCATTCCGCCATTCATGCTGCCGATATGTAAATCGGAGCTGATAACATCGGGCTTAAATCCCTGTTGAATCGCCGGAATAGCCTGGCTCCAGCGGAATGAACCGCCACCGTGCCCCACGCCGAAAATGATTCCTTTGTTCCTTGCTTCGAACACAAAAGGCTTCACCTTGCTGTTATTCTCATCAACGATAGCTTCCCGGCTTCCCAAAGAGGCATAACAGTGGGTGAAAATATCGCCGGACCGTAAATGATCCATAAATAATTCTTCAATGGACAGCGGCGGGTTAGCTCCCCCGAAATCAATCATTACCGGAACATTGGCCAAATTTGCTGCCTGCACTGCGCTGTCAGTCGGAGCCCATTCATGACCGTTGTAATGCGCAAGTTTCACTCCCACAAGTTCATCCGGATTGTTTTGAACACACTGTGCGGTTCGGCGCGGATCCATGTCTTTAGTGTTTTGTTCGAACGGACCGCCTCTCATTCCTTCTCCTACAATATTCAAAAATGCAAGCACCCTTGTTTTCGATAGGTCAATCGTCTGTTTCTTAAATAACGGAAAAGTACGCCAACCTGAGCTTCCTGCGTCAACCACAGTTGTAACGCCTGCACGGAAAGTAAAGCCGTCAGGAGGAACAGCGTTGGTACCGTTCATATAATCCTGGCCCGGTTGAGTTCCGTAAAAAACATGCACGTGCATGTCGATAATTCCGGGGGTGACATACATATTTTTAGCATCAATAATTGTTTTGCCCTCCGTTGCATCAATGTTTTCTGCCACCTGCGAAATCCTTTCACCGGTAATTGCAACATCCATTACCTTGTCGATGTTATTTTTCGGATCGATAACATGTCCGCCTTTTATTACAATATCGTACTGTTGCGCCTTTGCAACCCCAAACGATGCATAAAGAAAAACCAGAATCATTAATAGTTTTGATTTCATTACCACAGTTTTAAATGAATTTATTTTGTTATTCGTCTGCTAACCGCAAACTGATTTTTAGTTACAATGTGCGTTAAACAGCAGCTTCCTGAAATACCTCGCCAACACGTTTAGCTACAATTCTCGCCTCGCCTGGTTTTAACATCCAAACCGTGATGTTAATGCTGTTATCGCCGCTTTCCATAACTGCAATGGACGGATTTCCGGTTCGCAGCTTTTCCAGAAATTCGTCGCGTGTCAGATTTACTTTATCTCTTTCCCATGATATGTTTAGCGTGGGAGTAACATTTGCCACAGGAGGCACCGTAACTTTGGTCATGACGCCATCAACTTTTTTTGCAGCATTTTCAATCATTGCCACCTGGTCTTCCCACATTTTCCATTCCTTATCATGATCGATACTAACAAACTTTTCGAGCGCAACGTACATTCCCAGGATTTCTTCCTTGTTTACTTTCATTCCCCGGCCAATGTTTCCGCCACGTGGCGGGGCATTCAAACGGGCAGCGGCAATTAAATCTTTTTTTCCCATTAATATTCCCGCGCTTTGCGGTCCGCGAAGTCCTTTTCCTCCGGAAACGCAAACCAGGTCGAAACCCATATCGTTGAATTTCCATAGATTTTCCACCGGCGGTAAATCAGCAGCCATGTCAATCATGGTGGGAATGTTGTGCTTCTTGCCAAGCGCGACCCAATCTTCATGCGAAATTTCGCCATTCGGACCGGCATAATTCAGAAACCACATCATGGCTGTTTTTTCGTTTACAGCATTTTCCAGTTCCTCCGGCGTTTCAATTTCAACAATTGTAACGCCGGTATTGGTGAGCGCATGAACATAGGCATGATTATGTGCTTTTTGCACGATAACTTCTGACTTGATTCCTTCGAGATTAGGCAACTGAGCTACTTTTTTTGGGTCCATTCCGGTAAGCACACCCGCAGTGCCCAGCACCATTGCCGACCAGCACCCGGCGGTTACAGTGGCATCTTCGCAGTGACAAACAGATGCGATTTTGGCTCCTACCTTATCCTGCACTTCATCGAGCATGGCAAATTCCTGTGATGAATAACGTATGGCGGCTACCGTTTCGTCGTGCATGATGCAGCCCGACATAGCAGTATAAGTGCCTGCGGCATTAATAAAAGTTCGAATGCCCAGTTCTTTGAAAATGTCTCTTTTGGGAGATGAAGCAGGCAGCGGTGCAGCCACCAGCGATTCCACTGGAAGTACTGTTCCGATTGCAGCTCCTGCCATCGGCAGTACCGATAAATTACGAATTACTTCCCGGCGTTTCATTTGATTTTATTTTAATGTTAGATTATTCTTGTTGCATCTTCCATGCCCGGCCCGGCGTATTTACACGAAAACATTCCATGTTTCCCTTATCCTGAAGCGTTACATAAACTGTGCATCCGTCTTTTCCCCCAAATGCCACATTGGTTGGTCTTTTCCCGGCAAGTTTCACTTCTTCCAAAACCTTACCTTCGGGTGATACTTTAACAACCGTTCCTTTGCCAAAACGGGCGATATAAAGATTCCCGTCGATGTCGCAACGCATGCCATCCATTACAAAATCAGGAAATTCAATCAGTAGTCGTTTATTTCCAATCTCCCCGTCAGGAGACAGATCGTAAGCCCACACTTTTGGTGAAGCATTTACATAGAGAATATTATTCTCCGGACTTACTTCGATTCCGTTGGTAGCGCCGGCGAGAGAGTCGAGTAATGTTACCTTGCCATCCACAATTCGCCAGATCCTTCCTTTATTTGCTTTGAAATTCGGGTCGCTGGCATAAATGCGGTCTTTGTTGTCGATGGCAATATCATTGGGTTGTGTCATATCAGACTCATGGGCAAAAACAGAAATTTCTTTGGTTGCCATATCAATTTTAAGAATATTATGGCGCGTGTAATCTGCAATAAACATATTTCCGTGGCTGTTGAAACGTATTCCATTACCAATGCTTCCTTCCGGTAATTCCACAAACAGGCTGGCAACACCTTCGGGAGTAACACGGCCAATGGTTCCCTGGTGATTGAAATTTACGGCATAAATCATTCCCGATTTATCAACTGCAGGTCCTTCAATGCCCGATGTAAACAAGCCGGACGAAGTGAATACAACAGATTTAAATAATCCGCCGGAAGTAGATTCCCGGGTAAAAGTATGAACAGATAACCCAATTAAGGAAACTATAAGTATTGAAACAAAGGTTTTCATTTTGCCTGAAAATAAATTATAAATGAAAAATGATCAATTTGTTTTGATTTAGCCGATAAACTTCAGTGATAATCGTATAAATCCGGTTCAGTTTGTTTTGGCTTCATTAAATATAAAAAAAATCAGTGACCTTTTTGATATTAATTGGTACCAATGTCAAATAAATCAGTTAAATAATTATCGATTGGAATAAAATTGAAAATTTCAAAAAAGTTGTTTATTCATATTGCTTGTTCTACTTTAACAGATTAAATGAGAAAGCGATTTTTCTGATTTTTTACCACAGCCCCAAGGGGAGAAATCAGAAAAATCCCCGCCTGCAGTCGGGCAGGTATGCGGTTCTCCTTGGAGTTTAGGGTAAAACGCATGGATTTTTCGATTTTGGATAAAAAGTAGAACTTGGTTTGAATATAAACCCATGGAAGAACCGCTAATTTGATTGATTAGTCTTTATGTGTTCCCGTTTCCCGTTCTTCCCAACCGCTTTTTCCTTCATCAATAAATATCTCGACCAATGTTTTTGAAACCCGCTTGTCAACTTCCTCAACCAACTGCACCCGAAGTGGATTCGTAAGTCTTTTTTGCCAGGATTCCACTTTTTTGTATGGAACATCGCTGTCGGTTTCGTACGTGAGGAAAGCCCATTTTTCATAGAACATGCTCCCTTTTAAAGCTGGAATTGCCTGTTGCATATTTGAAGAAAGGAAACTCAGCGACAGTGCGCGCGACCAGTAAATCCACGGACCGGCAGTGATATAAAAGAAAGGGTTCAAAAGCCGGTTACGCGATTCCAGCCCGGTATTGGCATAACCCAAATTTATTCCGGCAAAACCGATTCCGGTTTTCTCATTGTAAAATGTAATCCACGGAACGTCGGCTTCCATCATTAAATCGGTTAAATCGGCCATATCCGCAACATTGTAGGTTACTACTTTATCCCGGATTACATCGTACCAGGCGGCATGTGTCATCAGTTCGCGTTTAAAAACAATTTCGCCGTTACGTAATGCAATATTCTGCACCGTTTGGTTGATGCGCATATTGGTTGTGGCGAAAAAATACGGTACATCGGGAAAAAACTCATACCTCACAGAAGCATCCACTTCAGGCATTTCCCTTAAATGCCCCCATTGTTCAACGGTTGAAATAACCGGTCCCGAAACGGAATGCATATTTTGCTCCAGCTTCCAGTCGGCGGTATGTGTCCAGGCGCGGGGCGGAACATAAATTCCGGGATTCCAGTGAATGGCGCCGTTGGTTTCCATCCGGTGATACAATGGATAATCCGGCTTTGATTTCAGTATCATTTGGTCGAGATGCCCGGAATTGGGATGCAAAACGGCGGTGAATTTATCGTTGTCGATGGTTAATCCCGGCAGTTCGCCCTGAACGTGTAAATCAGTTTCGTAGGTTTTTGCCATCGCTTTTTCGTTGTTGTAATAAACCAGGTAAACTTTGCTCGATTTTCCTTTTACATCGGCCAAAAAAGCTACCCGGCAGGTTACAGTTGGCATCCAAAGCGGAATGTGCCGTTGAGGCTGACCTTCTTCCAATGGCGCCAAATCGTCTTTCTCTGTATATTTCATAATATCGTAAACCTGGCTGGTAACCTCGGTTAAATGAAAATCATCAGGGTCTACCGCAACCACACGAATCTCTCTTTTTAAATCGCCGGCCTCATCCGGATAAAATGGAAGAAGCACTTCCACTGCATCGTTTTTACGATCGATACCTTCGGTTTCACTTACTACCACAGCTTTATAGTTTCCCCATGCCGGATCGAAAACGTCTACACCTTCCGGGGCTTTCACATCAACTGTTTGAGAAATAAAAACATCAGAATCAGAAGGTTTTGCAGATTTCTTCATCCGCACGGTAATTTCAATTTTATAGGTTTCTCCCGGCTTCCATTTCACCCAGCCGGTAATTACCGGACTTTTGTACCGTGTATTATCGTGCGATAAAGCGTATCCCGAAGGTGGCCGGTGCGTTAGCGCAGGTTTATCTTTTTCATCAATTTCATCGCTTCGGAATAAATTTACAAACCGCAAAGTTGAATCGTTAACCGCTGCCCGCACTTCAATAATCGACGAATCGGGCAACTGGAGTTCCGCTTTAAAATGGTAAAAAGGAATAGCGGGAACCGGATAACCCAGTTCGATTTGGCTGATTTGCAACTGCGGTTTCTCCTTTGCATGGCCTGCCAGTACGCATAAAATAAATACAAAAAGTATTAAAATCCTTTCGTGAAATTTTTTCATGATTATAAATTTTACAGTGGTATTTAATTTAATTGAATTTACCTTGCCGTAATCAGGTTTCTTTTGCGCAATTCGTCCAAATCGTTTTGCCAGGGTGCGCCGCTTCCCCAAATATAATAGGAGAAATACATGGTTGTTTTTTGAATAATGGGTGTCCACGGCTGAAATTCAACATAATAATGTGGCGCCTCTGCGTTATCCGGATGATTCATCCACAGGTGCAAAAACAACGGCTGGGTGACCGGGTATGCTCCAACAAAACTAACTCTTGCTTTGGTATCGTAACCTGCATTCCAACCTTCTTTCAGGTCAATTTTCTGGCCATAATATTGTTCCATTCGCATGCGGTACTCCTTTAAACCATCCATAGTTGGAACAGTAAAAACATCTTCCGTTCCGTGTTTTTCACCCAGTTCCAAAATAGGTTGCGGACCAATTACATTCGCCTCAGGATTTTTAAAATTCAATTCAAACCTGATTTCCAGCAGCGGCGAGTTACCATACAAGGTGAATATTTTTTTCAATTTGTTGCCGTAATAATCGGCTTCCATTTCCACGCGCACAAAATCACCTTCTTTTTTTATCACTTTTGCATTATAAATTTTGTGGGTTTCCATACTTGCCTGCCCCAGAAAATCTTCAAACCCGCCGTAAGGATAATAACCCCGTTCTCTAAATGGTCTTCTATCGTTATATGTTTTTTCGGGCCAGATTTTAAACAGCACATTGTCGTTTCGGCTTTTTACGATATATTCGATAACGCGGGCGCCAATTCTTAACAAGGTAACCTGCACCGAGTCGTTTTCCATCCGGTACTCATTCATGCCATCGCTGTTCAAATCCATTTCGTATAAATATGACTTCCCGTTTGGTTTTTCAACCCCAATTTGTCCATCGTAAGTTAAACCGAGTGCAGTAGCCTTTACCGCATAATTCCCGGGATTTAATTTTACATTGAAATCTAAATTTTTATACGTTCCGGTTGGAGTTTCGCAGTTCATTTTTTGTTTGAATGCGGGCTTTCCGGAGTTCCCTTTCATATAAATTTCCAGTTCAACCGGTACCGATTCTTTATCTGAAAAATTATGTATGGTTACCGGAAATTCGAAAGAGTTTTCATTGGCGTACATTACTTTATTCATTGAAATTGCGGGAGGTAAATCGAGCATGGTAAGCGTACTTTTTTTATGGTTCTCCCACGAAAAATGCACGGCCACCGGATTGGTTTCTCCCATTGCTTCCTTTTCAGGATGAGCCTCAAAAATAAACTGCTTCTCTTCGTTTGGTGAAAGCGAAAATGATGCGTTTGTATTTCCAGTTATGTTTATGTTGGCGGCAACAATGTCAATTTTACCTGTTAATTCGCCGGGAAAATAATTACGAGCGGTAACCACCAGGTTATATCCGTCAAATTTGGCCTGCAAATCTATTTTATCTCCAAAATAATTTTCCGGAAATTCCCTATCAAGATAAAGCAGTTCGAGCGCGTTTCTGAATTTAGCGGGCCCCAGCATTTTGGCTTCTTCAAGCACTGCCACTTCCTGCCGGTTCATAATGGCATCCCAAATGGTTGCATTAGTCAATGGTTTTGATTTTTCAATGAACAGCACCATCGAGGAGGTTAGGTTACCGATCAAACCTCCTGTTTTACTTATAAACGGCACATCTTCATTATCAATCTGTTTTTTGTTTCCTTCCTGGGCAATATATCCATCAAATTCAAAGGCATCGCTGGAAGGATCGTACACCGGACGAAACACATAACCGCCTTTTTTGTGGGCATAATCAATCCAGGCCTGTTTGGTTTGCATATCCTGTACCTGCAATCCTTCATAATCGGATAGTCCGTAAACAGGAGAAAATCCAACGTTGGCAACCACCGGCAAATGAACTTCGTTTATCCATTTTTCAAGCTCATCTTTTGCCAGAAAATCCATGTACCCATCGAAAATGAACCATGAATTACCCTCGTTCATTCCTTTTCCGATAATTTCAAGCGGATGCCCCGGAGTACTGGTAACACTTTTCAACAACGTTGATGCGCCGAACCAGCCTTTTCGTAAATCGTATTTATCGATTATATTTTTGGTTTCCTGAACGATATCAAGAAAACGATTTATCTGGTCGGGAGCGGAAGAAGAAACAACAAACAGCTGGCGTTCACCATTTTCCAAAATGTATGCTTTTACTTTTTTAAGGTCGGCTGCATCCAACTGGTGACTCTTTATATTGGAAATCCAGGAAAACGCATCTTTGGCTTTCTCATCAAGCGTTTTACCCAGCTCCGAACCAGGATTCAGAATAACCAGTACATTACCTTGCGTTAATTCATTCTCCAACTGACTTTTGGTTGGATTTTCAAGTTTGGTATATGGTTTTGCAAAAAGCTGAGAAATAAATCCTTCCTGTACCAGTAACCCGGGCAATCCCATATCTTCGGCAATATTTATTTTACTTTGAAGAATGGTTGGCTGAACTTCAGGCACTGCCATTTTAAAGAGATTGCCGTACCTAATCCACTCGGTATAAACATCCTGCCAGTGATTGGTGTACCCATTAAACTGAATGGATTCTGTTACGGCAGATTTTCCGGGATTACCGGATTCAGTAGACTTATAGTTTTCCAGATTTTGTGCATACCCTGAGAAACCGAAAATATACATTACGGAAAATAAAAAAATTCGCAATAGAGCTGGAGCTAATTTCATATTATTTGGTTTAAGTTATTGTAAATCTAACTTTTTAAACACGTTTGAAAGATATTCCGGAATTGCTGCAGTATTTTAAAGGAGAAAAAAAACCGGGCAAATGAAAAAATTTAATTGTTGCTGCCCTGAGAATAATCAGGACAGCAACAATTTATCATTCAATATTTACAATTTAGAAATTATTTGGATTACCGGTATCAAACCACAAACGGGTGCCAATTTCATCAGGTCCACCTAGTTTTTGTGTTGCATCAGCAACACCTTCCGGGTTATTATTCCTTTCATCGTTTATAAAGGGCACCCTTCTTAAAAAGTCATCAGGTGCAATTATCCCCCATTGATCACCGCTATCATTTTTCGTATTGTAAGGCAACTTAGGATATCCTGTTCTGCGGTGGTCACACCAAACTTCATTCGCATTTTCAAAGTCGTTTATCCACTTTTGGGTGATTATCTTTTCCAGTTTCCGTTCATTGCTGTCAGCTTCATTCCAGGCAACAGTAATATTGGAGCGGGAAGCCCAGTTATTCCTCGAATCTTTTGGATCCACATAATCAATCGGAGTGCTGGTATTGTCGGCGAGATAAGCATCTACACCGCCTGCACCCCAGTCTGCAAACGAAGCCCTTACTCCTGCCTCATAATTTTCTTTCGCATCACCGGCGCCTTCCCATCCTCTTAAGGCAGCTTCGGCTTTATCAAAACATACTTCAGCGTAAGTAAAAGATCGTCTGGAGTCAACCGTTTTGAAATTTTCGCTCGCAGTTGAATAGGTCAACCTCTGGTCTTTTGCTTCAAGAAATGCTCCACTGTGAATACCTTTATAGGGCCAGTCCGGGTGGTTGGGATACAGCGTATTATCAGTAGCAGGTTCAAAAAAGCTTGCAATCCGGTTATCTTTCAGCCCAACCAAAAATGATTCCATCGCGGCTCCCATGCGGGTATCGCCCCATTCGAAACAGATTACGGCCAAATACAATTTATTACCATAAAGAGAAATACGAAAATTATCACCGTTTGAACTTATCAAGCCTAACGGATCGCTCAGCGCTTTTTCTCCCTGAGTCTTTGCCAGTTCAGGAGCTACTTTTGAAATTCTGATGGCCAACCTTAAACGCAAAGAGTTTACAAGTTTGCTCCAACTACTCATATCGCCACCATAACTGGCATCAAATTTTGATAAACCGGTATAATCCTGGTTTGCCGCAAATACAGCCTGAATAGCATCGAGGTCCGCAAATAATTCGTTATACAAATCAGATTCTTTATCGTAAATATTTGCCTCACCGGATACTCCGTATTTAGAATAAATAACCGGGCCATAAAAAGCTGTCAGTTTTGATATACCATACACCTGGATCAGCTTTGCGAACTTTTCAAATACGTCATAACCTCCCTCGTTAGCCAGTTTTATTACCTGTGCCCCCGGAGACATTATATTGTTGTAAATACGTCCCCAGTTCCCGTTCCATCTCATAAAATAGGTAGTGTTGTTTACGCCCCCAACAAACGGTGTTGGTGTACCCACATGGCGGACCCAGTTGTCGTGGCTAAGGTCTTCGTCTACCTGCCCCCCGAAAATATTATATAACATATTTTGAAAAGGCGAACCCAGCAGGTTATAATCCTGTTCCAGTTCAGCATCCGAAATTCGGAAATGATCCCTGTTTGCTTCTTCGAAATTATCGGTACAAGCGAAAAATCCGAGAGTAAGTATAATTACTAAAAATATCTTTTTCATAGTTCTTCAGTTTTAGAAAGTTACTTTTAAATTAAACCCATACGTCCTTGTAGCAGGAACATTAAAGTTATCGAGAGATTGAGAGTTATTGTTAGTACTCATTGCCAACTCCGGATCATAAGGCGCTTTTTTGTAAAATATGAATAAATTCTGTCCAACCACAGATAAACTTAAATCGTTAAATGGAAGATTGAGTTTATTCACATTAAAATTATATGCGATAGTAAACTGGCTTAAACGGATACTCGTCCTGTCGTAAACATAAGGTTCGCTTACTCCGATTCTACCTCCGGTACCGCCGCCTTCTGCATAATAGTTGAAAGCAGAAATCTGCGTAACAGGGGTAGTTCCCTGAACTCCGTTAATTTCAACATATCCAACGTCCCTTGCATCGCCGGTTCGTTTACTTACTCCCCAGCCATCGAGCATAGCTTCGGTATGGCTGAAAGATTTACCACCAAATTTACCGGAGATAAGTGCGCTAATGCCAATACGATTTATCTGGATATCGTTATTCCATGAAAGGTTAAAGTCAGGTTCAAGGTTTCCAAGGTATCCCATGGTCCAGTCTTGCGCATCGTACAACTGAGCCGTTTTCAACGGGCGTCCGGATTTTTCATCAATCTTTATCCGGCCCTGGTCGTCTCTCAGGAATTTATAACCGTAAAGATCGCCAAAAGAACCTCCTGCCCTCAGGAATGTGGCATAACTTTCAGAAGTGCCCAAATTGATTATACGGGCAGGATCTTCCGGATCCAATTCCAAAATTTTATTGTCGTTTGTAAAGAAATTGAATGCCGTTTTCCAATAAAAGCTGTTGTTTTGAACAGGTGTGAAATCAACGGTAAGCTCAATCCCTTCGTTTGTAATCTTACCAATATTAATATTTTTATTGGTATACAACCCTTTTTCTTCCGGAGGCAAAGGCACATTCAGGAACTGGTTGGTACTTACATTATTATAATAGGTGAAATCAAATCCAACCCGTCCCTGAAACAATTTAAATTCAAGTCCGAGCTCGTTGCTTTTTATCAATTCAGGCTTTAAGTCGGTCCAGGGCTGGGTAAGATTTCGGGTTATCCCGCCAAGAGAACCAGATATGGTATGATCCGAACGTATTGCATTCCATGGCACCTCTTTAGCCGCCTCTGCTCTCGAACCCCTTATTTTCAGAAAAGAAATAAACTCAGGTAAATTAAAGATATTGTTAAGAAGAGCAACTGCACCTACCGAAGGATAAAAATAAGATGGTCCGTCTGTTGTTCCGGTAAGCGTTGAAGACCAGTCGTTACGTCCGGAAACATCAAGATATAACATATCATTGTACCCAAGGTTGATGCTACCATAAACCGATTGCAAAGTGGTTTCACCACCATACTGACTGATAACCGTATTTGTGGGATAATTTTGGGTTGAAAATACGTTGGGATACAGCAGACTATTTGTTCCGTTGTCTGCGCCCATTCCATCCCATTTACGATTTGTATAACTTGCCCCAACCAATCCGGTTACATTTAATTTTCCAAAATTATTGTCGTATTGCAACAACCCATCAGCATATACTTTATAGTCGCTCCTGTTTGCAAAAACATATCGTCCGTTTGCAGATACATTGGTAACGTTTGATCCGGCATAATCTTTTTGGGTCATTTTATAGTCCACATATTCATAGGTTCCCCTTATAATTAAAGATAAATGATCGGTGATATTATAATCGGCAGATGCCATTGCAAAGACTCTTTTATGATGTTCTTCCTCAGGTTCCATATTAACCAGCCAGTAAGGATTGCTGATATGGTGATCGACAACATAAACGTTCTGAAGATACATATTCCTGCCTTCATCAAAATATTTGTAATTGGTACTATAATCCATCCAGTCTCTTTCGCGGGGGAAGTTATAAAGCCCCGTTAAAGGATTCAGATAATAACCCGCAACATTTCGGTTGTTGACAAGCTCTGTGGAAAGCTGGACATTTGAAGTTATTGTTAAATTATCATTGAAAAGTTTGGTTGATTGTTTAAAAGAAACGTTGTTTTTCCCGTATTTATTATTTGGAATTATACCATTTGCAGTAGTATTAGCATAAGAAAAATACGTTGTAGTCATTTTATTTCCACCACTTATGGTAACACTATTAATCAGGTTATTTCCAACATTAAAGAAATCCTTCATCATATTTTCCGTATACATGGTATTCCCCTTCGTAGTCGACCAACTTTCTTTTGCTCCGTTCACAGCGCCATAGTCAAATTGCAATTCCGGATAAATCAAAACACTTTCAAAAGTTGTTGTTGAACTTAAAGTTACATCTGTTTTACCTTCTGTCCCCTGCTTGGTGGTAATAAGTACAACTCCGTTGGCTCCCTGACTACCGTAAAGAATAGAAGCATTTAATCCTTTCAGTACGTTTACACTTTCGATATCATCCGGATTAATTTGCGACAAACCATCGCCTAAATCGGCGCCTCCCCACATTCCGGGCTGTCCCCGTTTAACATTCATAATCGGAATACCGTCAATTACATAAAGTGGTTCACTGCTGCCTCCCAACGATTTGAAACCTCTTAATATAACCCTGGTAGAACCGCCGGCGCCCGAAGCGCTCTTTTCAATCTCCAAACCGGCCGCTTTTCCATTTAAGGCATCCATAAAATTAATGGGTTTTGCTTTCATTAACTCTTCGCCGGATACTTCCTGCGAAGCATATGTTAACGTTTTTTTATCGCGCCTAATACCCAGCGCAGTTACAACTACCTCATCCAACCCAATATCAGATTGTTGTAAACTCACATCAACAGTTGATCGGCCATTCACCTCTTCTTCCACGGTTTGCATACCAACAAACGAAAATACCAAAGTTGCATCAGCGGGCACCGAAATGGTATATTCCCCGCTATCATTAGTTACTGTACCATTATTGGTGCCTTTTTGTACTACGGAAGCACCTGGTACGCCAGATCCATCTTCACCTGTAACCCGCCCGGTTACAGTTTGCTGCGCAATTGCACTTACAACCAGCACAATACACATTGTCAACGTCAACAAGATTTTTAGCATAAGTTAAATTTTAGTAGTTAAATGGAACACGTTTAAAAAAATAATTACGTGGAATTTTTAGGCTTATGGTTCCTTTTCGTGGTTGAATGGCATTTTTGGACTTCCGACGCTCTGCATCAAAAGTTTTTCGATTTGTTTATTTTCCGCTTTACTTTTGTTTTTTACTTGTTAAATAAGTTTTGTTTAGTTAAAATTTCACTATAAGTTACAAAATCTTTTATTTCAAATGATTATATCCTCAAAAAATTATGAATTCGTTGGTTTTCATTTTAAAAAGCAAGCCGGCAAAAGACTGAAAATTTGCACAGGAAATGCTGTAATAAGCGAAGATAATCCCGGTATTCAATGCATTTTGAATTGCAGCGCCGCCGTTTCCGGACATTTCGCTCAAACCAGATTGAGTCCACTCCAAAAAGTCAAAAACCCCTAAATCCCCTCAAGGGGACTTTGAAGAGTTCATTGATTTTCAGCAAGTTCCCCTTTAGCGGTCAGGGGTAAAAAAGTTGAAAATCAATGAACTCAGACTTTTCCGAGCAGACTCCAGATTTTTTTTTTAAAATTGCAGGAATTATTCATTTTTTAAAAACAATCGTATGAACCTGCTAAAATCCATCACAGTTCTTTTTTTATTCAGCCTTTTCAGCTGTTCCCAGAAAAAAGATTCTCCCCAGCACCCCAACATCATTTATATTATGAGCGACGATCATGCTTATCAGGCAATCAGCGCCTACGGATACGGGCTGAACGAAACGCCGAACATTGATCGGCTGGCCGACGAGGGCGCATTGTTTACGCGTGCTTGTGTAACAAACTCATTATGTGCGCCGAGCCGGGCAGTATTATTAACAGGAAAACACAGCTTTGTTAACGGAAAAGTAGATAATGTTCAATCGTTTAACTGGGACCAGGAAAATTTTCCAAAACTGCTGCAGGCTAGTGGTTACCAAACTGCGATGATTGGCAAAATCCATCTTGACGGAATTCCTCAGGGGTTCGATTTTTCAATGGTTTTGCCGGGACAAGGCCAATACTACAATCCCGATTTCCTGATTAACGGAGAACGGGTGCATAAGAATGGTTATGTTACTGAAATTATTACTGAAACAGCGCTCGACTGGCTGAAAAACAAACGTGATCCCAACAAACCGTTTTGTTTGCTCTACCACCAGAAGGCCCCGCACCGAAATTGGTTGCCGGCGCCAAAATATGTAAATCTATATGATGAAAAACAATTTGATCCACCTTCAACTTATTTTGATGATTACGAAGGACGCGGAACCGCAGCAAAAAAACAGGAAATGGAAATTGCCCGCGATGCCATGTGGGGCCATGATTTTAAGCTCATTGTTGATCCAAACGGCGACTCCACGAATTTTGTTCCCGATTTACGAAGGATGAACGACGAACAGCGCGAAAACTGGATGGCAGCTTACGAAAGTGAAAACCAGGAACTACTGGCCAATATGCCGGAAGGGAAAGATTTGGCTATTTGGAAATTCAACCGGTTTATAAAGGATTACCTGCGCTGTATTAAATCGGTTGACGATGGCGTTGGCGAATTGCTCGATTACCTCGATGAAGCCGGGTTGGCCGACAATACCATTGTTATTTATACTTCCGATCAGGGATTTTACCTGGGCGAACATGGCTGGTTCGACAAGCGTTTCATGTATAAAGAATCATTCCGTACACCATTGCTGGTTCGATATCCGAAAGAAATTAAGCCAGGCACCAAAATCGATAAGCTGGTGCAAAACCTCGATTTCGCGCCAACTTTTCTCGATTATGCCGGAGTACAGGTCCCGGAAGAAATGCAGGGCGAATCGTTTCGAAATTTAGCGGCCGGAAAAACCAGTCAGTTCCGTGATTATGCATACTATACTTACTACGAATACCCGGCAGTGCATATGGTAAAACGTCATTACGGAGTTGCCACCGACCGTTACAAACTGATGCACTTTTACTACGATGTTGACGAGTGGGAATTATACGATCTGGAAAAAGATCCGAATGAGATGCAAAATGTATATAATGACCCGGCTTATTCTGATGTGCGCGAAGCGATGCATAAAAAACTGGATGATGCCAGGCAATATTATGGCGACAGCGATGAAAACGACCAGCGTTTCCTGAAAGAATACCTCGATGTTATGGAGCAGCGGCGAAAAGCGCGGGAAGACAGACAGCAGGCGAACCGGCAATAAAAATTATTTTACAATCGATAAATTCCACCTGTGTTACATTAGGTGGAATTTAATTTTTCTATATTATGCCCTAAACCTGTGAAAACTATGAAAAAACATTTCATCCTTTTTCTGTTCCCCCTGTTGTTTGTTTCCTGCACAAAAGAAGAGACAAAAACACAACCAAACATCATCATTATTCTGGCTGATGATCAGGGCTGGGGAGATTTGAGCGCTACCGGAAACAAAAACATTTCAACACCGAATATTGATAAACTGGCTGAGAATGGCGTCACTTTTAAACGGTTTTACGTTTGCCCCGTTTGTTCGCCAACCAGGGCTGAATTACTTACCGGCCGATATCATGTGCGTGGCGGGGTTTATTCCACGTCGGCTGGCGGCGAACGGCTCGATTTGGATGAAACAACTATAGCCGAAATATTCAAAAATGCCGGTTATGCAACTGCGGCGTACGGTAAATGGCACAATGGAATGCAACCGCCGTATCATCCCAACGCCCGCGGCTTCGACGATTACTATGGATTTTGTTCCGGCCATTGGGGAAATTACTTCAGTCCGATGCTCGAGCACAACGGCGAAATCGTATATGGAAACGGATTTCTGGCTGACGATTTAACCAACCACGGGATTGATTTTATGGAAAAGAACGTCAAAAAGCCATTTTTCCTGTACCTGCCATTGAATATTCCGCACAGTCCGATGCAGGTGCCGGACAAGTGGTGGAACAAATTCAAAGATAAAGAGCTAGAAATGCGTCACCGCGATCCTGAAAAAGAAGATGTTCCCTTTACCCGCGCGGCTTTGGCCATGTGCGGGAATATTGACTGGAACGTGGGCCGGATTCTTGAAAAAGTGCGGGAACTTGGTATTTCGGAAAATACCATAGTGATTTATTTTTCGGATAACGGACCGAACAGCTGGCGCTGGAATGGCGGAATGAAAGGCCGCAAAGGTTCTGTTGACGAAGGCGGAGTGCGTTCCCCAATGTTTATGAAATGGGAAGGAAAACTTCCACCCGGGAAAAAAATTGAAGAAATTGCCGGCGCTATCGATTTACTGCCAACTTTAGTCGATTTGGCCGGCATTAATTATACTTCATCGAAACCGCTGGATGGAATAAGCTTAAAACCTCTGTTAACGAAGGTCAATCCGGAATGGAACGACCGGTATATTTTTAGTTACTGGAACGGCAGGACCAGCGTTAGAAATAAAAACTTCAGGCTCGGTAACGATGGTAAGCTGTTCGATATGGAAAACGACCCCGGACAAGACCAGGATGTTTCTGCTGAATATCCTGAGATTGCGGAAGAATTGAGATCGGCCAGGGAAAACTGGAACAAAACAGTTTTAAGCGAGTTGCCGAAAACTGACAGGCGCCTTTTCCCGATAGGCGATCCCGATTTCAATTTTACGCAGATTCCCGCACGCGACGGAATTCCCCACGGTAACATTCAACGTTCGAACCGCTGGCCCAACTGTTCGTTTTTCACCAACTGGACAAGCCTGTCGGACAGCATTACCTGGGATGCAGAAGTTCTTGCCGACGGTGATTATGACGTGGAGATATATTACACCTGTCCGGCTCAGGATGTTGGCGCTACTTTCACGCTGAGCTTCGGAAATGAAAAAATTATCGGAAAAATCACTGAAGCGCATGATCCACCGCTCAGGGGGATGGAAAACGACCGGGTTCCGCGAGGGGAGTCCTATGTAAAAGATTTCAAACCTTTGAATATCGGCACAATTCACATGAAAAAAGGCAAAGGAAAACTGACGCTGAAAGCTCTTGAAATTCCCGGATTGCAAGTGATGGATTTCCGGTTAATGATGTTCAAAAGGATTTAAGCAGGATTGTTTAAAAACAACTCCTGCATCCGGCAACTCCAGATACAATATAATTCAAACTAAAAGGCGGATAATTCAAATGTTCCTGAACATCAATCCGGTGTATTTTTTATCAAACATTTGTGTTTAATAAAAATCATTTCTAAATTTAACGTCGAAACTAATCATATCGCTCAGTTAGCCTAACTCGATTACAGCATGAAAAACCAAAACAGAAGGACCAAAACCTATTTCCACTATCAAAAAGAAATTATAAATACCATTTCTGAACCCGCTTCTTTTATCAGCCCGGAATATAAGTACGTTTTTGTCAATAATGCCTTCAATCATTTCCATAACATTCAAACAACTAAAATAATTGGCAAAACAGTTGCCGATTTATGGAGCAGGGAAATATTTGACACATGTATTAAACCGCACGTCGACAGGTGCCTGAAAGGTGAAGATGTATTTTTTCAGTATGAAGGAAAGATGCAGGACGGCCAAATAAAAACAATCGAAATAAATTTTTATCCACACCGGGAAAAAAATGGTAAAATTAATGGTGTTATTGAAACCATGACAGACATTACAGAAAAAAAACAAGCAGAAAAAACGCTACAAAACAGCGAACACCGGTTGAAAGAATTAAACGCTGCCAAAGACAAACTTTTTTCCGTTATTGGTCATGATTTAAAAGGACCGCTGAACAACATCCTTGGTTTCGCAGAACTTATTGACAACGATTACAACAAATATACACCGGAAGAAATACAACATTACAACCGGCTGATTTTACAGTCGGCCCGCTCTCTGTACAACCTGCTCGACAATCTGTTAACCTGGTCGAGGACCCAGAATAAAAAAGTTTCTGCTTCGCCGCAGGAAGTCATCATTCAGTTTGTTGTTCAACAATGCCAGGAATTATTAAATCCATCTGCCGAAAAAAAACAAATACAGTTTATTAATAAAATACCGCCTGAAACTATTGTCTTTGCCGATCTGGAAATGTTAACTGTTGTTTTTAGAAACCTGATGTCGAATGCCATTAAATTTACCAATCGTGGTGGAAAAATTACTACATCCATAGAAACAAACGGGCAAAGCGTAATCATTGGGATTTGCGACACCGGAATCGGCATTTCAGAAGAAAAAATCCAACACTTGTTTCATCCGGAGACAAACTTTTCCACGCCAGGTACTGCAAGAGAACGAGGCACAGGATTGGGACTTGTGATTTGCAGAGATTTTATCAGGAAAAACGACGGCGAAATCTGGGTCGAAAGTGAACCGGGAAAAGGATCGTGCTTCTATTTTTCGTTGCCAAAAAAAGAAACCATTCAGCAAAAAATCGGCGAATCGTTTTTTACAAAGGATGAACATTTTGCGTTTTAAACAGCCACACTTTTTTTGTGCTCAAAAAATTAATAGCTTTGATATTGGTTTATCTGAATCATTATGAAATCAATGAAATTAATTTTTCTCGTTACTGTTTTTAGCGCTTTCGTCACTCTTGGATTGAAAGCCGAAGTAAGGCTTCCAAAGATATTCAGCTCAAATATGGTGGTGCAGCAGGGAATTGAAATTCCGGTGTGGGGCAAGGCCGAAAACGGCGAACGAATTACCGTTACCTTCAACAATAAAACGGTAAAAACAAAAGCCGGAAACGACGGAAAATGGCATGTAAAACTTCCTGCACAGGAATATGGCGGTCCATATACGCTGACGATTAAAGGAAATAATACAATTCGTTTTGATAATGTTTTGGTTGGTGAAGTCTGGATTTGTTCCGGCCAGTCGAACATGGAATTTAAGGTGGCACAAAGTAAAAATGCTGAAGAGGAAATCGCCACTGCCAATTATCCTGAAATAAGGCTTTTTCAGGTCCCACATTCGGTGGCGCAGTTTCCGGAAGACGATTTAAGCGGCGGTGAATGGATGGAATGTTCACCCGAAACTGTTGCGGAATTTTCTGCAGTCGGTTATTTTTTCGGAAGAGATATTCACAACAAACTGGATGTGCCGGTCGGGCTGATCCATTCGTCGTGGGGCGGAACCGTTGCCGAAACCTGGATTAGTCCGGAAACCATCAGGAACGATCCCGACTTCCGGGAACAGTTAATTGAACTTCAGCAGATGGATTTGAAAGGCTACCGTCAAGCTAAAATTGAACAAATCAGGAAAATTCTTGGAGGCGAAATACCGACGGAAGACCAAAGCACCGAAAACGGAAAACCCGTTTGGTCGGCGCTGGATTACAACGACAGCAACTGGAAAGAAATTAAAACGCCAATGTACTGGGAAAATCAGGGATATGTTGATATCGACGGAATTGGCTGGTACCGCAGGGAAATTAAATTAAACGAAGCACAGACAAATGCGAACATCACATTGCACCTGGGTAAAATCGACGATTCGGACATTACCTTTATTAATGGTATTGAAATTGGAAAAACAGAAAACCAGTATGATAAAGAACGGGTTTATACCATCGATAAAAAGTACCTGAATCCTGGTAAAAACATGATTGTGGTCAGGGTGAACGATACGGGTGGAAACGGAGGAATCTGGGGCGACCCAAAGGATCAGTTTCTGGCCATTGGGAACGAAAAAGTAGACATATCCGGCGACTGGAAATTTAAAATATCAAAAGCGTCGGTCGGAGCAATCAATGTTGGACCCAACTCCTACCCGACCCTGCTTTATAACGCCATGATAAACCCGCTTGTGCCTTACGGAATAAAAGGCGCCATCTGGTACCAGGGCGAATCAAATGCCGGCCGGGCAAAACAATACCAGCGTATTTTTCCGAGCCTTATCACAGACTGGCGCAATCAATGGAACCAGGGCGATTTTCCGTTTTTGTTTGTGTCGCTTGCAAATTTTATGAAAGCGCCCGAACAACCCGGAGAAAGCACGTGGGCCGAACTCCGCGAAGCGCAGACCAAAACACTTTCATTGCCAAAAACAGGAATGGCACTGGCCATCGATATTGGCGAAGCCGACGATATTCATCCAAAAAACAAACAGGATGTTGGGAAACGGCTGGCGCTGGATGCATTGAAAATTGCTTACGGAAAAAATGTCGTCAATTCCGGTCCTGTCTACAAATCTGTTGAATTTAAAAATGGAAAAGCTTTCGTCTCATTTACAGAGATTGGCTCCGGACTGCAGGTGAAAGATAAATATGGTTACCTGAAAGGATTTGCAGTTGCTGGTCCCGACAAAAAATTCCGCTGGGCAAAAGCTGAATTGGTTGGTGAAAATACGGTGGCAATCTTTGCAGAGGGTGTGGAAAACCCGGTAGCAGTGCGCTATGGCTGGGCCGATAATCCAGACGATGTAAACCTATACAACCGGGAAGGTTTACCAGCCAATCCGTTCCGAACCGACACCTGGCCGGGAATTACACAATAGAAATTTCGCATTCCCAACTATTGAAAATCAGCGATTAAAATGAAACTGAACCCATTTTGTTTAAATAACAATATGGATTATATTTGTCCGTACCAATTCAATCAACTAATCATGAGATATGGCTTTTTCGACGATATAAACAGGGAATACATAATTACAAATCCTAAAACGCCCTGGCCGTGGATTAATTATCTTGGCAATGACGATTTTTTCAGCTTAATTTCAAACACCGCCGGCGGCTACAGTTTTTTTAAAGATCCCCGTTTCAGAAGAATTACCCGTTTCAGGTACAACAATGTACCGGTTGATGACAACGGAAAATATTTCTATATAAACGAAAATGGGACTGTTTGGTCGCCTGGCTGGAAACCGGTTAAAACTGAACTCGACAGTTATAAATGTTGCCACGGATTGGGATATTCGCGTATTTCGGGCACGAAAAACAAACTTTCTGCAGAAGTAACCTATTTTGTTCCGCTTGGTGTTCCTGCTGAAATCCAACTCGTTAAACTAAAAAACCAGTCTGGGAAAGCAAAAAAATTCAAGCTCTTTTCATTTGTGGAATGGAACCTCTGGAATGCACTGGATGATATGACTAACTTTCAGCGAAATTATTCCATTGGTGAAGTGGAACTGCAGGATTCAACCATTTATCATAAAACAGAATACCGCGAGCGGCGCAATCATTATGCGTTTTACACGGTCAATGAAAAAATCAGTGGATTTGACACCGATCGGGAAACATTTGCCGGCTTGTACAATTCCTATTCAGACCCGGATGTTGTAAGAGAAGGAACGTCGAAAAATTCAGTGGCCCACGGCTGGTCGCCCATTGCATCGCACATGCTCGAAATTGAACTTGCCCCAAATGAGGAAAAAGAGCTGGTTTTTGTTCTGGGTTATGTTGAAAATGAAGAGACGGAAAAATGGGAGTCAAAAAAGGTTATCAATAAAACAAAAGCAACAAAAATTATTCAGAAGTTTAATTCCGCCGAAAAGGTAAAAAATGAATTGCAAAAGCTTTCTGATTACTGGACGGAACTGCTTTCGAATTATCAGGTAAAAAGCCACGATGAAAAACTCGACCGGATGGTAAACATCTGGAATCAGTATCAAAATATGGTCACTTTTAACATGTCGAGGTCGGCCTCTTATTTTGAATCGGGAATCGGACGTGGTATTGGTTTTCGCGATTCGAACCAGGATTTAATTGGTTTCGTCCATCTCATCCCCGAAAAAGCGCGGGAACGGATTCTGGATTTGGCCGCTACCCAACTGGAAGACGGCGGCGCATATCACCAGTACCAGCCGCTTACAAAAATGGGGAATGCCGATATTGGTGGAAATTTTAACGACGACCCGCTTTGGCTGATTTTTTCAACAACTTTATATATCAAGGAAACAGGGGATTTTTCGATTCTGGAAGAGATGGTTCCATACAACAACGACGACAGCAAATCGCAGCCACTGTTGGATCATTTGAACCGGTCGTTTTTGCATGTTATAAACAATCTGGGTCCGCATGGATTACCGTTAATTGGCCGTGCCGATTGGAACGACTGCCTCAACCTGAATTGTTTTTCCACCAATCCCGACGAATCTTTTCAAACCACTGAAAATAAAACGGGCGGCGTGGCCGAATCGGTTATGATTGCCGGAATGTTTATGTTGTACGGAAAAGATTATGCTGCTTTGTTGCATCAGCTGGGCAAATTGAATGAAGCGGAAAAAGTGCGCCTGGAAGTGGAAAAAATGAATGCCGCTATTGCAGAGCATGCCTGGGATGGTGAATGGTTTTTACGTGCCTATGATTTTTTCGGAAAGAAAATTGGCAGCAAAGAAAATGATGAAGGCAAAATTTTTATTGAATCGAATGGTTACTGCACCATGGCAGCCATTGGCAGAGAACAAGGCTGGCCGCAACTGGCGCTTGGTTCCGTGAAAAAATACCTCGACTGCGAATATGGAATTGTGCTAAATAATCCAGCTTATACAGAATATGATATTAGCAAAGGCGAAATTACCAGTTATCCGGAAGGGTACAAGGAAAACGCCGGAATTTTCTGCCACAATAATCCGTGGGTTATGATTGGTGAAACCGCAGCCGGAAACGGCGACCAGGCGTTTGAATATTACAGCAAAATATGTCCGTCGTATCTGGAAGAAATCAGTGATTTGCACCGTACCGAACCTTATGTGTACGCGCAGATGATTGCCGGAAAAGATGCATGGAAACCCGGAGAAGCAAAAAACTCATGGCTGACCGGAACCGCAGCGTGGAACTTTTTTGCCGTTTCGCAGCACATTTTGGGTATCCAGCCCGATTACGAGGGATTAACCATAATTCCGTGCATTCCCAAAAGTTGGGATGGATTCACTGTTAAACGGAAATTCAGGGGAACAACATTTACAATTGAAGTTTCCAATCCGTCGCATATTTCAAAAGGAGTAAAGGAAATTATTGTTGACGGCGAAAAAATAAGAGGAACCACAATCCCGGTCCAGCAAAAAGAAAAGTGCAAAGTGGAGGTTGTTTTGGGCTTCATCCAGCGGCATCCGTCCAGCGGCTAGAGTCCGCTTGACGGATAATTTTAAAAAAAACGTTATACGTCAATTTGTTACAGATTATTCACTATCCGTCGAGCCGGCCGAAGCGGCTTGACGAATTCGTCCAGCGGCTAGAGTCCGCTTGACGGATAACTCTCAGTATAAAAACATTATCTCAACTTACTTTTTGTTTAATTATCCGTCTAGCCGCTTGGAGCGGCTTGACGGATGCAAAACCATTCTACAAAAATCTCTATCTTTAAAACAAAAAAATGTACTTCGAACCAGATGCTTTATACCATATCTACAATCGTTCCAATGAAAAGATATTTTACTCACGGGAAAACTACCTTTTTTTCTTGGCAAAAATCAAGCAGTTCGTTTTTCCATTTTGTAATATTTTTGCGTGGGTCCTTATGCCAAACCACTTTCATTTCTTAATTCAGGCAACCGACATAAGCTGCAAAAACATGTCGGAAAAACACCGACCTGAAATGCAACTTTTATCCAAAAATTTTGGAATTGTCCTGAGCAGTTATTCCCAGGCTATTAATAAACAACAAAACAGAAGAGGCAACTTATTTTCACATAAAACGAAAGCAAAAAATTTAAATGAAGCATATTATCCATCTGTCGGCTCAAACAATTCAACGGAGTTCCCCGGCAACCGGCTTGATTATGCAACCGCTTGCTTCATTTACATTCACCAAAATCCTGTATTGGCAAAATTGGTTTCCACACTTGAAGACTGGGAATTTTCATCATTCCGGGATTATGCGAATTTGAGAGATGGAAAGCTGGTTTCGAAAAGTTTAGCATTTGATTTCGTCGAATTGAATCCCGAAGCGTTTTATGAACAATCACAAATGATCGTCGAAGAGGAACTGTTGAAGAGACTTTTTTAATATTCGTATTCAACTTACCCGTCTAGCCGCTCTCATCCGTCCAGCGGCTAGAGTCCGCTTGACGGATAAATCAGAAACAAACGTTTTACTTCAATTCGTTGCAGGTAATTCACTTACCCGTTGTTTGTTTACCCGTCGAGCCGGCCGAAGCGGCTTGACGGATCCGTCCAGCGGCTAGAGTCCGCTTGACGGATAATTTTAAAACAAACGTTATACTTCAATTTGTTGCAGGCAATTCACTTTCCCGTTGTTTACCCGTCGAGCCGGCCGAAGCGGCTTGACGGCGTCCGTCCAGCGGCTAGAGTTTCCTTGACGGATAATTTTAAAACAAACGTTATACTTCAATTTGTTGCAGGTAATTCACTTACCCGTCTAGCCGCTTAGAGCGGCTTGACGGTTTCCGGCTTGCCAACGGAAAAAATCATTTAAATCCCACAATTTATTTATCAATAAAAAGTTTAGTTTAAAATTGGAATATTAGATTTGTGGCCGATGACTAAAATTAGATTTTTTATCCTGCTTTATTTTTGTATTTCCCTGAATAACCTGGCGCTCGCACAAAGCAATAACGCCACTTTAAAAGGAGTGATAGAAGACAAAAAGGGAAATCCTCTTGACATGGTCAACATTGGATTAAAAGATTATCCAATTGGCACAAGTTCAAATCGAGAGGGTGAATTCCTGCTCCGGATACCTGCCAACAAAAGCCTTATCATCATTTTTTCATCGCTTGGTTATGCCACGGTTATTGATACCATTCTGGCAAAACCCGAGGAAAATGTTTTCAGAAATATTATTATGCCGGCCACCGATTTACAACTTGCCGAAGTTGTGGTATCCGAGCAGCGGCGAAGTGGCGGCAACATCACGCGCATCGATCCGAAATACATAAGCGTGCTTCCGGATGCAGCAACCGGCGCAGTTGAAGCGCTTATAAAAACGTTGCCCGGAGTTTCAACAAACAACGAATTAAGCTCGCAATATACGGTCCGCGGTGGCAACTTTGATGAAAACCTGGTTTATGTAAACGACATTGAAATTTACCGCCCGTTTTTAATCCGCGCAGGTCAGCAGGAAGGTTTGAGTTTTATCAACAGCGACATGGTTTCAACTATCGAATTTTCGGCCGGTGGATTCAATGCAAAGTATGGCGATAAAATGTCTTCGGTTTTGGATATTAAATACCGCAAACCAAGCGATTTCAGAGGTTCAGCGTCTGTTAGTTTATTAGGTGCAACTGCTCATTTTGAAGATGTTGCCTTAAAAGGACGACTTTCCCATATTTCCGGAATCCGATATAAAACAAATCGTTACATGCTGGGCAGCCTCGACGAAAAAGGCGAATATGACCCGCAGTTTCTCGACTTTCAAACGTACATTACTTACCGGTTTTCAGAAAAATTCAATATTTCATTTCTGGGAAATGTTGCCCAAAACCAGTATGAATTCATCCCTCAAACCCGCCAGACAACCTTTGGTACCTGGGAAACACCGCTAAATACGACCATTTATTTTGAAGGTCGGGAGGTAGATGATTTTAAAACCTACCTTGGCGCACTTTCAGCTAATTTTCATCCGAATCCAAATCTGAATTTAAAACTGATTGCCTCAGCTTATCATGCAACCGAAGAGGAAACCTATGATATTTTAGGTCAGTACTATTTGAATGAACTGGAGCGGAATATGGCGTCGAAAGAATTTGGAGACAGCGTTCTGAACCTGGGCGTGGGCGCATTTCTTAATCATGCCCGCAACTACCTCAATGCTACGGTTTACAGTTTTTCGCACCGGGGCGCATTCAATTCCGAAAACCATTTGGTCAACTGGGGTATCAAATTTCAGCACGAACAAATTGATAATAAAATTAACGAGTGGGTTTACCGCGATTCCACGGGTTATTCCATTCCTTATTCCGATAAGGAAGTGAGGTTGTATTATACAATGAACAGCCAAAACGATTTGAGTTCCAACCGTTTTACCGGATTTGTGCAGGATACTTACAGCGTTCCGGTCAGCAGTGGCAACATGTATTTTACAGGAGGTGTGCGTTTCAATTACTGGGATTTTAACCGCGAATTTTTAATCAGTCCCAGGGCTTCGCTGAGTTATTACCCGGAGTGGGAAAATAAGATTTCGTTTAGTTTATCGGGAGGAATATATTACCAGTCGCCGTTTTTTAAGGAATTAATTGCCCGCGATGGTTCCATTGTTGCCAATCAGAAAGCACAGCGTTCGTACCAGGTAGTTGCCGGCGCCGATTATGTTTTCACCGCCTGGGATCGTCCGTTCCGTTTCACAACCGAAGCGTATTATAAGTACATGGATCGTTTAATTCCTTATCAGATTGACAATGTGCGGATTCGTTATCTTGCAAACCAGCAGGCAATTGGATACGCAACCGGTCTCGATATGAAAATCAACGGCGAATTTGTTAGCGGTGTTCAATCGTGGGCAAGTTTGTCGTTTATGAAAACAGAAGAAGATATTTTTGGCGACGATCACTGGACAACCGACAGGGAGGGCAATGAAATTTGGGTTGAACAAGGTTACATCCCCCGCCCCACCGACCAGTGGATGAATTTCAGCCTGTTCTTTCAGGACTACCTGCCGGGAAATCCATCGTACAAAATGCAGCTTTCCGGTTTTTACGGAGCGCGGCTTCCCACCGGTCCTCCGAATTCAGAACGTTACCTCGATGTCTTCAGAATGCCCTCCTACCGGCGCATCGACCTCGGTTTTTCCAAAGTTCTTATCAGTGCAGCCAATCCGGTAAACAGAGACTTTTTCCGGCACATTAATGATATGTGGCTCAGCCTCGAAATTTTTAATTTACTGAATATCAACAACACCATTTCCTATTTCTGGGTTTCCAGCATTTATGGCGACCAGTTTGCCGTACCCAATTACCTTACCAGCCGGAAAATAAACCTGAAATTAACAGTGAAATTCTAAGCTGAAATTTTATGTATTGAGAATACATAAAAGTTTGTATCCTCAATACAAATTATGACATTTGATTCAATTTTAAATGATTAGAATGATTTCAAAAGTACATACAACTATTTTCGTATTCCATAAAAAAACAACAAATTAATCCGAAAAAAGCATTTTGGGTAGACACTGCTCTTGCCAAAGCCAATAGTTTATCATTCAGCGAAGACAAAGGACGGAGATTGGAAAATGTAGTATACGACAAATTACGAAGAATCGGGAATGAATTGTTTTATTTTAAAAAAGACAATAGCGAATGTGATTTTTTAGTAAAACAAAATGAACAAATCATTACAGCTGTGCAAGTTTGCTGGGAATTAAACAAGGAAAATAAAAAGAGAGAAATTCAGGGTTAAAAAATGCAATTTCGGAAACCAAACCAAGGGAAGGTTATATTATTACTTATAATCAGGAAGACGAAATGGAAGGAATCAAACTTATTCCTGTTTGGAAATGGATTTAAAACAACAAAATATAAATATGAAACTTACAATTTATCAGGCCGATGCATTTGCGGAAGAAGTTTTTGCCGGAAATCCGGCGGCAGTTGTTCTGCTTGAAAGCTGGCTCCCTGATAGTGTGATGCAAAAAATAGCCATCGAAAACAACCTTTCGGAAACTGCTTTTTTTATTTCGGAAGGTGATGGATTTCACATTCGCTGGTTTACACCGGCTTCCGAAGTAAATTTATGTGGCCACGCCACGCTGGCTACCGCACATGTTCTTTTCAATCATTTAAATTTTAAAGGCGGTGAGATTGTTTTTCAGTCGCGAAGCGGCATCCTAAAAGTGAAAAAACAGGACGGATTGATTGTCCTCGACTTCCCGACTTCGCCGCTAACGGAAATTCGTTTTCCCGGGAACATCGAAAAAGCCTGTGGAAAACTTCCTGTAAAATGCATTCAAGGCCGCGAAGATTTGATGCTGGTTTTTGAATCGGAAAACGACATTAAAAACCTGATACCCGACTTGGAATTTATGAAAACTCTGGATGCACGGGGTGTAATCGCTACGGCAAAGTCAGAAGAGTTCGATTTTGTTTCCCGCTTTTTTGCTCCGCTCGAAGGGATTAACGAAGATCCAGTTACCGGTTCTGCACACACCGTTCTCATTCCCTACTGGAAAGAAATTCTGGGTAAAACCGAAATGACTGCTAAACAAATTTCAGCACGCGGCGGAATTTTACATTGCAAATTTGCCGGTGACCGTGTCGAAATCGGAGGAAAAGCAATTACTTATTTGATGGGTGAAATTGAAATCTAGCCGTGAATGGTAAGAAATTACACCTTACAAATCTTCCTGGTTTTCTCGGTTCAGTTTAATCTTTTGTGGAGCGAAAGCCGTTGGATTCGTCATGCCTCCTCAAACAGCCGTAATTTTGTAACACCAACATCATTTGCTTTCCGGCTCACCGCCCGAGGCCACGCTTCGATTCTGCGGACGGGGGGGTCGGGAGTGGCCTTTTTTAACCAGGCCCGGAATCGAAATAAAACATTAATGAGAAAGGGAAGGAAAGTATAAGGCCTTTAAATTCAACCTCCTTAACGATGTCAGGCGGGCGCTGACAAGTTTATGCTTCGTTGGTTTTTCCCGGAACCTGACATCGTCGTAAGACATATCAGTGTTAACTGAATATTAGATTTTAGAACAATTTTGATGCTCCCGGGAGTTGACTTCTGCAATCTAAAATCGTTAATCGATGTTCTTCAATCAAGTAGAAAAATCCAATGCACGTTAAACACATACCAAGGCAAAGATGAAGGCCTCCGGCAGAATATTGTAGAGATGGGAATTTTCAATCTTTTCATCTGGCAATCAATTTTATTTCTCCACAACGTTTTAATGTGAGCCGTTTTCTCCTCCATCTGCATAAATCCGTGCAATCTGTGGCAAAGAAAATAGCCACAAATGGCACGAATAAACACGAATAACCTCAACTTATTATTCTTTACTTATCCTCTCTTATCTGTGCAATCTGTGGCAAAGAAGACAGCCACGAATTATTTCAATTTATAAAACTTCCGCTACTATTTGTGTAATGCGTGGCAATTTTAAACCGCCGCAATATCATAAACCATTAGTGCATTTCCGTGCCGGACGAACAGCTTTTTATTGGCAATTACCGGATGCGCCCAGTGTTCATTGGTTCCCAGCGGAACTTTAAACCGGCTGATGACTTCAAACTTTTCGGGGTTGGCTTCCATCAGCGCCATTTCGCCGTCGCGTTCAGCATAACCATAAAACATGCTGTCGGCATAAATGACAGGACCGCCGCCAAAATCTTTATTTCTCACAATCGTTTCGCCGGTGTTCCAGCTAAGAACCTCCCAATTATTTCGAAGATAAGATGCCCCGTAAATACAGGTATCAATTTGAATAATTCCACCCATAAAACTTCGCAATTTTAAATTCCGCCAAACCACTTCTGCTTTTTTGCCATCTTCCGACAATTGAATTTGTATCATTCCGGAATTTTCTTTTTTATCCGGAGTGGCCATTACAATTTTGCCATTGGCATAAACGGGTGTGTTGGCATGAATTTTATTGCCCTGCGTATGTTCAATCCGCCAGTACATTTCACCGGTGCCGGCATCAATTCCCATGATCGATTCTGAGGTTGTGGCCACCACCAGCTGCTGACCATGGTGGTTAACCAAAATCGGCGAATTGTAGGTTGCCTGTTCTCCGTTGCCTTTTGAAGCCCAAACCAAATCACCGGTAAACCTGTTCAATTTCACCACGTTATTCTCTTTGCCACCCGGAACACAAAACAAATTATCGCCATCAATTAATATCGATTCAGCATAACCAAACTGAATCACCGAATCTACGCCCAAATCCTTTATAAAATCGACCGACCACACCAGTTCGCCATTATCTGCGTTCAGGCAATAAAGCGCTCCCATTCCACTTTCAATGTAAATCAAATCATTAACAACTGTAGGCGTAGAGCGAGTTCCGTGAAACATCACCGCATATTCTTTTCCATAGCGCTTCTGCCACAACAGGTTTCCCTGCAAATCGAATGTGTATAATGTTCCTACAGACGAAACGGTGTCGTTCATACCTGTCGCATAAACTTTATCGTTTGCCACGGCCACTGAGCTGTGACCATATCCCAGTCCTTCATACGACCAAAGCATCTGCGGCCCTTTTTCCGGCCACTTTTTCAACAAGTCTGTTTCATCGTAAATTCCATCGCGATTGGGCCCGCGCCATTGCGAAAACTGCTTTTCCTTTTTTGTACAAGCTGAAAAAATGAGAACACTCAAAATTGAAATTATAAACATTCTGGTCATATCGCACCGGGTTTTATTTGATTTATGAATCGCTAAATTTAGAGAATATAAGTATTACCTTCGCCGAAAAAGTTACACATGCACGATCCGATTGGGCAGGCTATTAAAGATTATTTCGAATGCGGAGCTGCTCCAGATATTTATATAAACACAAATTATACAGAAGGCGAAATTATTCCGCCATCGTGGTTTTTCAGAGATAAAGAGGAATTGCCCGAAATTGAAAAGGCAGCCCTGGAAAACTGCTGTGGAAAAATTCTGGATGTTGGCGCAGGCGCGGGTAGCCATGCGTTGATTCTACAGGAAAACGGATTGGATGTGGTTGCGCTTGAAAAATCGGAGCTTGCTGCCGGAGTCATGCAAAAAAGAGGCGTCAAAAAAGTGGTATGCAACGACCTCTATAATTTCCAAAATAAAAGATTTGATACCATTCTGGTGTTAATGAATGGTACCGGACTTGGCGAAACGTTGGAAGGATTGAAAAAAATGCTGCTCCACCTTAAAAACCTGCTTGCGGAAAACGGGCAGATTTTAATCGATTCCTCCGATATTCAATATCTCTTTGAAGAAGACGACGGTTCAGTCTGGGTAGATTTGACCAATGAAAAATATTACGGCGAAATGGAATACGAAGTGCGTTATAAAAACCTGGAAACTACTTTTAAATGGCTTTTCACCGACTTTGAAACGTTGAAAACTACGGCTGCGAAAGCAGGTCTCATTTGTTCGGTAATTCTTTCCGGCGAAAATTTCGATTACCTTGCGCGGCTCACCCGGCAGGACTAATTTACGATTTCCTCTCCTGACGAAACTTTGTAAAAACGAATTTTGCAGAAAATAACAGGTTGTTCGCAGAGCACATCGTGTAGTTCACCGATAATATTTCGCTGTTTTTACTGAAATATATAATTTGTCGGGAATTTTGATTCGCACATCAACAGAAAACAAAGACAGTCTATGAAAGCAATTATCCTTATTTCTTCTATTTTCTATATTCTGGGATTAAAAATCGGAAATAAAATTGAATCGACTTGCGCTTCGGATTCTGAAAAAACAGTGGTCACGTCAACGGCAGTTAAAAATGAATACATAAATACCACTGATTTTAAATGCAATGCCGTAGAAAAAACCGAAACCGATTCCATAAAAGCTGAAGAAATAAACAACAATTCCATTCCGGAAAATTTGCAATAAAAGATATCAAGGCAGGGATAGAAAACGGGGAATCATAATATGGTTTCCTGTTTTTGTTTTTATTAATTTCGAAGAAAAAATCGGATAATACAATGGATTTTGAGATAACTTCAAACGACGTGGTGGTTGAAAGTTGGGAACAACTGGTAGAAGAGGTTTATCATGAAGCATGGAAGCCTCAACTGAAGCGGTTCCGCAGCGACTTTGCCTTCCGCGGACTTTCGGACTGCCGGTATGAGCTTAAAAACAGTTTTCTGCGGAATTGCGGAATTCATCCCGAACGGGAATATCATATTTTGCGGAATTTCAGAAAATATGCCCGGACAAGCGAACCCAATCTCACCAACACTGAATTGCGGTCGCTGGTTTTGGCACAACATCACGGTTTGCCAACGCGGCTGCTCGACTGGACTTATTCGCCATTTATTGCGATGCATTTTGCCACTTCAAACATTAACAAATACGACATTGACGGGGTAATCTGGAAAGTTGATTTTGTACAGGTAAACCGCCAGACACCTGAACCGCTGCAGACTTTACTCCGCCAGGAGCAGTGCAATGTTTTCACGGTTGAAATGTTGGAATCAGAGTTTCCGACATTGCAGAAACTGGACCAGATAACCGGCCCTGAAAACGTTCTGTTTTTTGAACCGCCATCGCTTGACGACCGCATTGTAAACCAATATGCACTTTTTTCAATTATGTCGAACAATACATCAGTACTCGATAACTGGCTGGTTGAACAACCACAAATTTTCAGAAGAATAATTATTCCGGCAAAATTAAAATGGGAAATCCGCGACAAACTCGACCAGGCAAATATAACCGAACGCGTACTTTTTCCCGGTCTCGACGGATTGGCAAACTGGCTGAAACGCCATTATTTTCCTACCAACGATTAATTTTAAAAATGTTGTAAAACCAATTTCATACCGATTGGTATTAATTTGCAGGAAATATGAACAATAAATAAAAAAACAAGGTTAAATAGGTATATTGCTACCAAAAACATTTGTTATGGGAAAGTTGAATATGAACCGTCGGAAATTTGTTGGCGCCCTTTCTCTCGGAACCGCACATCTTTTGTTTTCAAATCCGCTTTATGCAGGCAATTCAAGAGCTTATTCTGCAAATCCGCTACAAAAAATCAAGCTTGGTAATTCCGGGCTTCAAACAACGTTGCTCGGCTTTGGCACAGGCATTCACGCCTCCAACCGGACATCTTTTATGACGAGGCAGGAACGGAATAAAAGCCTTGATACACTTTTGTATGCCTACGACAAGGGTTTCAGAAACTTTGATTGTGCAGATACCTATGGCACCCACGGAATGATGGCTGAAATCCTGCCGAAAATGAACCGCGATGAATTGATGATAACTTCAAAAATGTGGGTGCGCAGCGGTGGAATCCCCGACAAGGAAAGACCTGATGCCGATGTTGTTATCGACCGTTTCAGAAAAGAATTAAACACCGATTATATCGATTTGGTGCAAATTCACTGCATGGTCGATCCAAACTGGACGGAAACGCAAAAGCGGCAAATGGATATTATGGAAAACCTGAAAGCCAAAGGAATTATCAGGGCACATGGTGTGTCGGTGCATTCGCTGGAGGCCATGAAAGATGCTTTAAAAAGTCCGTGGGTGGATGTTATCCATGTTCGTATAAATCCATACGGAATTGCCATGGACAAACCCGAGCCGGAAGAAGTGGTGGAAGTAATTCACCAGTTGCACAAATCGGGAAAGGGCATCATCGGCATGAAACTCGTTGGCGACGGTAAATTGCGCGACGACAGCGTAAAAATTGACAAGTCGCTGCGTTTTGTGCTCGGGCTCGAAAGTGTGGATATGATGATTGTTGGATTCGAAAGCGAAGAACAAATCGACAATTACACCAACCGCGTAAAAAAGGCGCTGGCTGAAATCGTACGCGGATAAAACCGGACTTCGAATTAAATATTTACCATGCATACTTTTTTAAAAGCAGGGATTATGCTTTTCCTGCTTTTGGGTTTGAAACTCCCCAAAACTTTTTCGCAAAATGATGCTTTTCACGGATGAACTTGCTGCGATGGTTTTTAAAATTGCGGTTTTGGTTTTTTTTACTGAATTTTGGGGGCATGTAAAAACGTAAGTTCGCTATTCGCATTTATGAAACATTTATTGAAAGAAAACCGATATTTCTTTTTACCGTACCTGTTGTTCCTGACGGTATGCATTTTTTTCCTGCTCACCTATTCCAAACCCGAATTGCATATCCTTACCAACGAAGTCAATTCATCGTTTTTCGATCAGTTTTTCCGATATGCCACTAATCTTGGCGATGGAATTATGGTTGTAATTTTAACTTTGGCGCTGTTGTTCGTCAGGTACCGGTATGCCATCGCTTTTCTTATCGGAAGCCTTTCAACCTCGGGACTGGTGCAGCTTTTTAAGCAGGTTATTTTACAAGATATGTACCGGCCGTCGAAATATTTCGAAATGAATGAAACCTATAAACTTCATTTAATTGAAGGAGTTAAGCTGCATTCGCTCCATAGTTTTCCATCAGGTCATTCGGCCACAGCTTTTAACGTTTTTCTGATGCTGGCGCTCATTGTAAAAAATAAATACCTCAAAATGTTTTTATTGATTACGGCAGTGACGGTCGCCTATTCAAGGGTTTATTTGTCGCAGCATTTTATTATTGACATCACAGTGGGTTCGTTTATTGGATCACTATTTATACTGCTTGTTTTTTGGTGGGTGCAACACTGGGATAAAAACTGGCTCGACCGTTCCCTTACCGATTCATTTAAATCTTCAAAATGATAAATAAAATCAGTCCGGCAATTATCCGGTTAATTATAGCAGTTGCCGCTGCCCTGCTGTTTGTTCCTTTTATTGGCGGGTTACATCTGTTTGATTGGGACGAAATTAATTTTGCTGAAGCCGCGCGTGAAATGATAGTTACAGGCGATTATTTGACCGTGAAAATAAATTTTCTTCCGTTTTGGGAAAAACCGCCGCTGTTTATCTGGATGCAAGTGTTATCAATGAAAATTTTCGGAATCAACGAATTTGCCGCCCGTTTTCCGAATGCCGTTTGCGGGATCGCAACATTGGTTACGCTTTTCTCCATCGGGAGAAAAATCAGGGACAACCTGTTCGGCGTGTTGTGGGCGCTCGCCTACGCCGGCTCGGTTTTGCCGTTTTTTTACTTTAAGTCGGGAATTATCGATCCCTGGTTCAATTTGTTCATATTTCTGGGCGTTTATTTTCTCATGCTTTATGCATCTCCCGAAAACACGAACAAAATCCGGAACATCATCCTTTCCGCCGCATTCACAGGTTTATCAGTGCTTACCAAAGGCCCTGTCGGTTTTTTACTGGTAGCGTTAACAGGTGGCGTTTTCCTGATTTCAATCCGGTTTCGCATAAAGGTGAAAATCAGCGAAGTGCTGGTTTTTTTCCTGGTTTTTGCGTTGGTTGGAGGTTCGTGGTTTATCATTCAGATTTTGAACGGCAATTTTAACACTGTGGTTGAATTTGTCGTTTACCAAATCCGGTTGTTTCAAACGAAAGATGCCGGACACGGAGGCTTTTTCGGCTACCATTTCATTGTGCTCTTTTTTGGCGTTTTTCCTTCTTCCGTTTTGATGCTGAAATCTTTTCAAAAAGAAACCCGGAACGAAAATTTTTACCGGTTCATGAAAAAATGGATGATCATCCTGTTTTGGGTCGTTCTTATATTGTTCACCATTGTTAAAACGAAAATCGTTCATTATTCTTCGCTTAATTATTTTCCGATGAGTTTTTTGGCTGCCGGTTTTGTATATAATGCACATCAAAATAAGGTTTCATGGAGCCGCTGGATGTCGGTTCTGATTATCATTCTTTCGCTTCTGATCGCACTTCCGGTGGTTTTGCTCCAGTTTGTGGAGAAGTACAAAAATGAAATTATAAACAGCAATTTAATCCACGATGAATTTGCTGTTGAGAACCTGAAAGCACACGTTAACTGGTCGGGGTTTGAATTTCTGCCGGGACTTCTGTTTTTCCTGGCAATTGTTGCCATTTTTATTTTTACCCGAAAAAGAGAAGTGTTGAAGCGTTCGGTGTTGGTATGGTCGGCTACATTGTTGATCACACTTTCGGTCATTTTGATTCTGGTACCGAAAATTGAAAAATATTCACAAAATGCACTCATCGAATTTTTTCAATCGAAAGCCGGACAAGATGTATATTTGAAAAACATGTATTTTAAATCGTACGCCACTTACTTTTACGGAGAAACACAGCCGCCTGAAAATAAAAACTTTTATAATGAAGAATGGTTGTTGACGGGCGATATTGATAAGGACGTTTATTTTGTCACCAAAATTCAACGCGCGCCAATGCTCGAAAAGTACGACGAACTTAAAAGAATTGGTGAAAAGAATGGTTTTGTGTTTTATTTGCGAAAAGCAGACAAATCAAAATGACTTTCTATTTGGTATATTTTCGGTAATAACTGGCTTTGTCTTCTTCATCGAAACGTGCATAGATATTGGCCATGTAAGATGCATATTTTTTCCCGGGATCGATTTCCCATAGTTTGTCGAAATAAGTGAGTGCCTTTTTAAAATCGGCAGTTACCACATCCAGTTGTTTTAACAGTCGTTTATATTGTCCGGTGGTGTTATTGGTTTTATATTTTTCCATCTCGCGCTGGTATAGTTTTTCTCCTTTCCAGTAATATTTGTAGGCATTCCATTCCAGCGCTTCCACATTTTCGGGGTTCATTTCCAGCAAAATCCGGCTCACCGAATCGGCCACTTCGGTATTTTCCATTTTTTTATTAATACTGAAATAGGTTTCCAAAAGCTCTTCACTTTTCACTGAATCAGCATCGAGCCGGTTCCACGCCTGCAATGCTTTTTCATTTTGATTAATATCAGAATAAATCTGAAACAACCGGCTGTTTACTTCATCAATGTTTTCCCTGAAATTGTCCGCATAAAATTCCAGCGCCTCCAATTCTTTCGATAAGTTGTTCTGCTTCCGGTAAATTTCAGCCAATGTCCGGTACATTTCGGCATCGGCATAATTTTTATATTTTGCCTGCTGAAACCATTCTTCGGCTTGGTCTGTCATGCCTGCTTTATAGGCTGTTTTGGCGGCATGTGCAAAGGTGGCGCCTTCAATTTCGGCATTCGATTGTGTTTGTTGCTGAATATATGTTTTCCAGGCAGCGGCTGCTTCTCCGTAATTTCCTGTCAATTCTGCCTGTTCCGCATTCGATTTGTAATTCACCACCACTTTGGGCGCACTGCAGGCAGCTATTAAAAATGTGATTAAAACTATTACTGTTTTTGTACCGGTTTTCATGTGCTTGTTTTTTAATATCCTTAATCCGTGAAAGAACCTGAAAAAATTCCTTCAATTTCCCTTTTTAATAAATTCAACAAAACTGTACATATGAATGTTTTCAGATTGAATTCAACGCTAAAGTAATTCAACAAGCCTGGTTTTTCTGTTTTTTTTCTTCTGATTTCTGTAAAAGCAAAATTTAATTTGATTTCGCAGCAATAATTTATTATTTTAAACATAGAAGAGATTTAGTTCGTTTTCTCCTCCAAATTTCAGGTATGAATGATATAAACACAATTCAGATTTTTGGTGTCCGAATCGACGAACCGGTAGTTACCGCAACCGATTTGCTGGTTTCGTTTTTATGTTTTCTTTTTGCTTTTAAAATTCACCGGTCGGGAAAAAAGGAAAAGCCGTTTGCGCATTTCAAGAAGTACTTTCTGATCATGGGAATTGCAACTGCGCTGGGTGGAATTATCGGGCATGCTTTTTTGTACGCGTTCAGTTTCTACTGGAAGCTCCCGGGCTGGATTACCAGTATGATTTCGATTATGTTTGTAGAACGCGCCGCCATTGAACATGCGCGCATTTGGCTGAAAGAAACGCTAATCAAAATTCTTCTGGTAGTTAACATTATCGAATTCCTCACATTTTTAACGCTCACTGTCGTAACCCTGAATTTCTTTTTTGTGGAATTCCATTCCGGATACGGACTAATGTTCGTCCTGCTGTCGCTGGAAGGCTTTCTTTTTCTGAAAACAAGAAATACTGCCGGAAAATACATTCTTGCCGGAATAGGTTTTGCCGCATTGGCCGCCTTCTTTTTTATGAACAAAATTTCGCCACACCAATGGTTTAATTATATCTCTGCCAGCCATATTTTTATGGCCGTTGCTGCTACATTTTTTTACCAGGGCGCCAAACGAATCGACATGTCGGCTGCAGAACAAAAGGTTTGATTTATACAACGAAAAGCCTTAAATTTAAACAGTTCTTTGCTAACAGGGAAGCGCTTCTCCCTTAACTTTAACCTAATTTTTTCAGATTATGAACAACCGGAACTATACACTTTCGCGCCGAAAATTTATACAACGCACAACAACTGCAGCAATCGGTGCATCACTCATTTTTGAATCATGCACAAAAAAAGAAACGTTAAACCATGCCAGCATCGGTGTGGGCGGAATGATGGGTTTAAACGATTTAAAAAACTTTGCGTCCCATCCGAACGTAAACATCGTTGCCATTTGCGATGTGGATAAAAACATGCTGGAAAAAGCGGCGGAGCTGGTTCCCGCTGCGCGAAAATATTCCGACTGGCGGGAGTTGTTAAAAAAAGAATCCGGAAATATCGATTCGGTCAACGTTACCGTTCCCGATCATAATCATTTTATTATCGCCTGGAATTCCATTCAGAAAGGAAAACATGTTTACTGTCAGAAACCAATGTGCCATGATGTTGCCGAGGTGCGCAGGCTCACGGAAGCTTCGGTTGAAAAAGATATGGTTACGCAACTCGGCACGCAACATGCATCGTCGGCAAACGACCGCAGGGCGGTTCAACTGATTAAAGATGGCGCAGTTGGAAAAATAAAACACGTTTATCTTTGCTCGAACCGGCCGGGAGCTGTCGAAAATTACCGGCTCGCAGGACCGCGCCCTGAAAAAATTGAAAACATTCCGGAAAACCTCGACTGGGATACCTGGATTGGTACCGCACCAATGCGCGAATACGCATCAAAAATCTATCATCCCTGGTTATGGCGGGGCTGGCTCGATTTCGGGACTGGCTGGTCGGGCGATATTGGATGCCATATTTTCGACGCAGTTTGGAAAGGACTTGATTTAAAAGCGCCTAAAACAGTAATTGCCGAAGTTCAGAAATCGTGGCAGGAATCGCCTGAACGGCGCGCTGATAACTGGCCGCAGGGAAACCACATTACCTGGATGTTTCCGGGAAATGAACTCACCGAAGCCGATGAATTTGCGGTTGAATGGTTCGATGGTGAATTCTATCCACCACAGGAAATCATGGATTTATTTCCGGGCGATCCCTACCCTCCCGAATCCGCCATGCTGGTGGGGACCGGGGGCGCACTGCTGGTGGCACACGCCAACGACCTGGTTCTTCTGCCACAGAGCAAATTTGCAGGTTATAAACTACCGAAATTTTCAGAGCGGAACCATTATCATCACTTTGTGGATGCCTGTTTGGGAGGCGAAAAAACAGAGTCGCATTTTGCACAAACCGGACCAATGACCGAAGCAATCTTACTGGGGACTGTTGCCATTCGAACGCCGGAAACATTGCTGCAGTGGGATGCTGAAAATATGAAAATCCCCAATTATCCGGAAGCGGAAAAACTACTCAGCCGCGCTTATCGCGAAAACTGGAAGACCGCCGGTTTTTGACCCAAAGCATTTGAATGAAACCAAAAAAAATCAGTTAATTTTTTACAGATTTTTCTAACTTGCAAAACATTGAGACCAAAAACTAGAGTTGAAAAAACCAGGCCCTGAAAATAACGCTGTCAATCCTGTCAGTGAATTTCACCCTTTGAGAGAATAAACGGGGGCTGCTAAAACCATAACCAATGATAAAATCCGATGCATCCATCACATGATGAAAGTTGTAAAAAACCTGCTTCATAACCGAATATTACAGAGCACAATATTCGGCGCCATATTTACTGTTTTTGTTGCACTGGTATGGGACATACCACTTCAGCGATTTAACTTGGAAATTGGCGAAATAAAGCGGAGCAGCGGTGATGATTTGGTCTGGATTTTTGATGATTTCGACAATGATGGAAATACTGAGAAAGCGCGTTGTTACATTAATTCTTCAAATGGAAGGTTATCAGTTTTAGCATATAACCAAAAAAATGAAGTTGTACGCACAGTTAATTTCACGAAAGATTACTGGGGGCACAACTTAGCCCCGGCAGCGGTGGATGTGAATTTTGACGGTAATAAGGAAATCGTCTTTTTCAGTCTGATTAAGGATTCCATCTTTTTTACGGCAGTGGATGCTGCAAAAGAAAGTATTGTTGTCGACCATCTTTTTTTTATGAGCGTTGAACGCTATTCTGAAAAAATGGAATTATCTTCTGATTTTTATCCGGAAAGCCTCCGGCAAGGCACAAGAAACGAACTTCTTTTTCGGTTCGATGCCGGTTATGGTTTATATCCCCGCGGATTGTTCAAACTGAACCTGGAAACATTCGAATTTACCATTCCAGAGAAAACATACTCACCCGTAAAATTTCCTGTTTTCCATGATTTAAATGGTGATGGTGTTATGGAAATACTGACAACTACTTATGCTCCTTCAAACGTTGCTTTTCCCACCAAATATCCGGATAGCCATTCGTATATTTATGTATATGATTTGGCGCTGAATTATTTGTTCCCTCCCATTACTGTGGGGAATGAATATTCCCAGGTTGTGTGTTGCCCCGATCCGAAAAATGATTCACTGTTTTATGTTAAAATACTCACGAGATCAAATTCGGATGAGAATGGCCGGATTGCAGTCGTTTCATCCGGCGGCGTAATTCTAACCAAAAAAGAATTACCAAAAATAAATTTCGAGGTTTTTGGCAGTCAGCTAAAAGTTATAAATAATAATGCTTATTTAATCATCAATGAGCATGGTTTTTATCCATTAACGCCTGATTTAAAAGAAGTTCCCGGTTCTTCTTCTGAAATAAAGGACAAAAAATCATTTGTTTTACATCAAATAAAAGATTTAGACGACGATGGTTATGAAGAACTTGCGGGAATCAATGAAAACTATTTTTCAATTTACAGCACGAAACATAATGTTGCAACAAATGTTGAATTACCCATAAATTACCTGATATACGTTAAATTATTTGATTTCCGGATAAACGGAAAACGGGAAGGACATATCATGACATCGCTCGACAGTTACTTCTTTTTTACCTATGCCGAAAATTCGTGGTACTACTTCATCTATTTAATTCGCCTTGGTTTATTTGTTGGTTTTTCAGGAATAATTTACCTGCTGCTTTATTTCCAGCAGCAGCGGCTGGAAAGCAAATGGGAAATGGAAAAACAGCTTTCGGAACTGCATTTCAATGCGGTGAAAAATCAGTTAAACCCACACTTTATGTTTAATGCTTTAAATTCGGTGGCTTACCTCATCAACAACGGACAAAAAGACGAAGCTTATGATTTCCTGACGGTGAATTCACGCATGATCCAGCAGGTAATGGACGACGCCAAGGAAGTAAAACGTTCGTTGAAGAACGAAATCCGGTTTACCAAAGATTACCTGAAAGTGCAGCAACATCGGTTTAAAGACAAATTTCAGGTTAGATTTAATATTCATCCAAACGTAAACCTGAATTTCGCAGTGCCAAAAATGTGCATTCACACCTATGTGGAAAACGCCGTGAAACATGGATTTAGAAATATTGCGAAACACGGCCTGCTTCTAATTGAAATTTCGCCACTGCCGGCGGGGGTTTTTATTGCTGTTACCGATAATGGTATGGGCTGGAGAGAAGCGTCGAACTACAACGATTCCACCGGCTACGGATTAAAAACCATGGATGAGTTTTACCGGTTGTTCGAAAAGTACCACGACTACCGCATCGAAACCCGGTTAGTGGATTTGAACAGCGGAAGTGGTAAACAAAACGGTTTGCGGGTGGAGTTGAAAATTGAAATCAAACCCGGTAAATCATAATTACCTGTTATGCCCGATGTTCAAATGGCGCCGTTAAAATTGAGTCTGCTCCGAAAAGTCTGAGTTCATTGATTTTCAACTTCTTTACCCCTAACCCCTAAAGGGGAACTTGCTGAAAATCAATGAACTCATCAAAGTCCCCTTGAGAGATTTAGGGGTTTTTGACTTTTCGGAGTGGACTCAAAATTCAATATGAAAAAACATGTCCCGCCCATAGACATTTTTATTTTATATGGTAGAATTTTATACTTTCCAATTGATTTTTTATAAAAATGATCTAACTTTTCTAAGAAACAAAAACGGCTGATCATGAAAAAAAATCAACAGGAAAAGCTGACTATGATGATAAAAGTGCTGGCTGTCTGCTTCCATTCTTACGACATCACATCGCGAAATCCGAGCTTTGCAACCACGGTAAATGAGCTTCAATCAATCGTGCAGGAACTTGAAAAACTTCAAATCTCAGGATCTCCTGATACAGGAGATACCGCGAATGACCTGGCGAAAAGTACATTGGAAAAAATTATGGGAAAAGCAGGTTCGCTTTGTATCCGGGCCGATAAGTGCGCAAGGAAGTTCAAACGTACTTGCCCGGATTTTTACCAAAACTATAAACAGGCAAGAACAATAAAACACCGCTGGTCGATTCCGCATCCACATTTGAAACTGCCGCAAATCAGCGCTGACAATTATAATTATAACTTCAAAAAAATCAGACTTCCAATATAAAATTCCAAAAAAGTCGAATTTTCCTTTCCAATGGCATTTGCTTTAAAAAGCAGATGCTTTTTTTAGTTAAAACCTGTCTTTCTGTAAATTGCTCCAAACAAATATTTACAGCAGCGGTTAGAATAATCAAACCATCAAAAAGTCATATCATGAAAGCTTTAATAATCATTGATATTCAAAACGATTTTATTCCCGGCGGTGCGCTGCCGGTACCAAAAGGTAATGAAATTATTCCGGTCGTTAACGAAATGCAGGATAAGTTCGGGTTGATAGTTGCCACCCAGGACTGGCACCCGCAAAACCACAGGAGCTTTGCATCTCAGCACAAAGGGAAAAAACCATTTGAAGAAGGGGAAGTGGGGGGAATAAATCAGGTTTTATGGCCGGACCATTGCGTGCAGAATTTGCAAGGAGCAGAATTTCATCCGGAGTTAAAGACTGACAAAATAGAAGCTATTTTCCGAAAAGGCACGAACCCTGAAATTGACAGTTACAGCGGCTTTTACGACAATGGCCATAAAAAAAGCACAGGCATGGCCGGCTACCTTCGCGAAAAAGGTGCTACGGATTTATATTTCTGCGGATTGGCCGCGGATGTTTGCGTCTACTTCTCCATAAAAGATGCACTGAATGAAGGTTTTTCCGCTTCACTAATTGAAGATGCCACCCGAGCGCTGGACGATGAAAAATTTGCAGAAATGAAAAAGGAGTTGCAAAAACTGGGTATGAAGCCAGCAAAGTCGGATACACTTTAACCCTGCTCTTATCCGTCAAGCGGATCAAACCGCTCGACGGGTAAATCACACGAGGTGCTTCAATCCGTCAAGCGGATCCAACCGCTGGACGGGTAAATCACAAGCGGATCCACCTGCTCGACGGGTAATCACACGCGCTGCTTTTTATCCGTCAAGCGGATCCAACCGCTGGACGGATTAGCTACAATTCCACAGAAATTAATTTCGGGTTATCACCTTTTTGGGTTGAAAGGCCGGTAAATTCCTGCACCTTCTTCCCTTCCCCGATTTTTACGTCAAAAGTACCCGGATGGAATAATTTTACCTGTACCGAATTTCCTTTCATCCGGAAAGCCCGGATAAGTTCGTTGTTGTTTGCATTTCGCACTTCAATTACCTGATCCGGCTGGTTTACTTCAAATTCCGGCAAAACATTTTCAGCGCCTTTTCCAAAATTATCGAATTGCGAAATAGTTAGCGGCCAACCCGGAAATTCGTCTTTTACAGGATTCGGATTTTCGACGTCAGCTTTAAACCGGAACGCATCGATTTTGATGGTGCGGGCATTTTGGTCCAAGGTGACAAATCCAAATCCGGAGGAACGGATTTGAGCATGATTGTAACGGCTGCTCCGGTCAACGATTATTTTCCCGGCATTTCCGATGGCATACACATAATTTTTGTTTCCAAATGCGTCGGTGTATTTTCCGGTGTTCGGATATCCGTGCTCCGGGCGATCGATAACGGGCCGCCCCAGTTCATCGGGCAAAAACCAGCGCATGTACATCACGGCAATGGCAGGCGTACAAAAAGCCCATCCGGCGTCGCGGTAATTTTCCAGTCCGTACTGAATCAGCGAGGGTACATGCTGGTCGCCGCTGATGTGAAAAACAGCGCCTTTTCGCATCAGGCGAATGGCTTTGTCGCGGCCCGATTTTGGCCAACCCCCGGAATCCAGGTCTCCGTACAGGTAATTCTGCAGACTGCCGTGATGTGTTGCTGCATTGGCGAAAATAGTTTGCGACAACAACACTTTCATATCTGCGCCTTTCCAATCGGTAATCCATTCATTCAGGAATTTCAGCTGCCGGTCGCCAAGCATTTTTACGCCCGGCTTATCGAGGAACGACAGGTTTTTTCGGGGCTCTTTCATATGATCCGCGCGGCCTTCCCAATCGGCTACCGCTTCCGGTCCGGTTTTAAAAATCCGGTCGCTGACAATGGCAAAACTAATCCGGCCGTATATCATGTCGGTGTACCACACACTCATTCCGCGGGCAATCGGCGTTGGATCATACGGATCGGGCAACTGTCCGCATTGTGTGCGGTTTACCACATTTACCATTTTAACAGGCTCGATAAATCCGCGCGTATCTGATTCCCTACCTCTCGTGGGCTTGTCGATTCCGCCTTCGCCCCAAAGGTTTCCATGAAATACGTCATGGTCGTCGGGTGTGCAAATTGTTGGCCGGTCGCGCATGATATCGCCAAATGCCCAGCCGAACATATAATATTTTCCGAGGTAATTCAGGATGGCAACATCAGCCGGCCCCCTTCGTATTCCGTAACCGCCGTTGCCTTCGTATATCTGGTCGCCCGAAAAATACAACATATCCGGATTCAGTTTTGCCAGGTTTTTAGCAAGTGGTGTGTATGGAAAACCAAAATGAAACTGGCAGGTCAACCCGCCAAACTTCAACGGATGGTCAACCGGGTCTCTGCGAATAGTCCCGGTATAATAATTTTCGGTTTCGGTTCCCTTTTTATCTTTTTCGATATACAGCACGCGAAAATCGGCGTCTTTTGTTGCGTCCCGGTTTTCCATTTTAAACACAGCAGTTCTCGAATCGGGTTCAATGGATTGTGTATCCACTGTTTCCCATTCGCCATCATTTTTTAACTGAAGGGAAACATTCTGGTTGTCGTCTTCACCGATTGGCGGAAGCAGCGCCATCAATTTTACTGTCCCTTTGCTGAGGGTGTACATCGTCCAAAGCACCGGCCCAAATCCATTTTCAGGTTGTTCAGCCACTTTCGACCCGGACAGTTTCAAATCGTCGAAACTAAAATGTGATTTCCCCGGCTTTTCATTTTCACCCAAATCGAGGTTGTTTGCAATGGCTACCAAACCGCGGATTCCATCCGTTTTACAGGAAATTTTTGTTTCATTCCCTTTGTTATCAGAAACGATCATATTGAGCCCGCTGTTGTTTCCGTTTACTTCGAGATTGAAATCCGAAAAATCAAAACCTTCGGGTAAATCCGTTTTTTCGTCTTTCAAAAAAGCATAACCGTTTAAACAGACACCGGCTTTAATGCCGCCACCAAAATAACAGGCCGCACGCACATCCGGGTCTTCATCATCGAACAAACCGACCAGAAAACCCGCCGAACCGGGAACTTCTCCTTTTTCAGTAAGTGATATATTGGCCGAAACTTTGAAATCTCCTGCATCCGGGGATAAAACGTGCGTCAGGAGGTTTACCCTGGAATTCGGCACTTCGCCGATGCAGTACAATTTTCCGTCCTCCACTTTCCAGTCCTCGAGCGGCACCGACCAAAAATCTTTTCCCACCCAAACCCGGTTGTTGGTGTTGTTAAAATCGAAATTGAAATCGTTCTTTTGAGAGCAGCTGAAAATTGCGGTTAAAAACAGGGGGACGATAAATTTTAAAAGTTTCATTTTATTATTGCTTTGATTCATTTTTATTCGGTTGTATTTTCATCTTTTAACTCATCCAAATTTCCATCATTGTTCGCTTTTTGATGAATTTCATGAGGTAAAAGACTTTTGATTTAGTAACTGCGAAGATTCACAAAAAAATTAAATTTTTAAACTCATTTGGTGTTGAACGATATTGCGCGCTACAAACCTCTTAAAAAAAATAAGCTGGCCATTCCCAAAGCAGTTTTATTGCGAATGACCAGCGTAGTTTTTCATCACTTACCTCAAATTAGGATTGATGTCCTGTTCAGACTGTGGAATTGGCCAGATTTCGTCTTGTCCTTTCCGGAAAGCCTTGTTATCGACCCACCACCTGTGATGGCCCGTAGGATCGGCTTTACTGCCGGTTTTTGTTGCGTCAGGAAAAGAAGCTCCCCAAAAGTCGCCCTGCATCACATCTCCAAGAATTCCCCAGCGCAATAAATCCCAGTAACGGATTCCTTCCAGCGCCAGCTCTATCCGTCGTTCTTTTCGCAAAATTGGCCTCAGCGCGTCGGAATTTGTTTCGGTTACCGGTGGCATTTGAACCGATTCCCTTCCCCTGATTTTGTTGATGGTCATATCCAGTAATTCCTGCGTAATTGGTTTACCTCCTTCGAGTTCCGCTTCGAGGTAACTCAACAAAACTTCAGCATACCGGATAATGGGTAAATTACCTCCGTAGCCGGTGAGTAAATCTCCGGCAAAATTCGGGTCGAAAAATTTGCGAAGGCCATACCCGGTGCGGGTTGCCTGTTTCGAATAAGTCAACTGATCGACAGAATTGTCGTGGTCAGGGTGACAATCATAAACATTTCCGCCAAAAACACAGCCGTCGTAAAGGAAAGTTGCTGCAAAACGCGGATCACGGTTTTCAGCCATGTTGTGGGAATTGAACCGCGGATCATCGTATGAAAACGGGGTCCCGTCAGTAAAATCGTATTGGCTCGCGAGGCTTTCCAGCGGATTAACGATGTGCCAGCCTCCTTTATTGGCCGGAAGCGCGTGCTGGGTAAGGGCATTTCCCGCCAGCCCTTCGTAATACTGAACACTGAAGATATTTTCGGCGCTTGTTTCGTTGGTGGTGTTGAAAATGCTCTCATAATTCGGATCGATGATGTTATCGCCAAAATCAATGATTTGTTTGTATGCCTGAGCTGCCGCATCATAATTTTTTTCAGCCAGGTTTATTCTGCCGAGAAATGCCAGTGCAGCCTGTTTTGAAGCCCTTCCAAATTCTGACGACGACATGTCTTTGTACCTCGGTAAGTCGGCAGCAGCTTCGGTAAATTCGTTAATAACAAAATTTACCACATCTGCTTTCGGTGTTTTGGAAACGGTATTGGCTTCCTCGGGTGTTAGCGTGGAAGTTACCAGCGGCACAGCGCCCCAAAACTGGGAAAGATAAAAATACTGGCACGCCCGGATAAAACGGGCCTCAGCAATCATCCTTTTTTTGGTAGTTTCGTTCATATCCACCCTGACAACATTTTCCAGAAAGTCGTTACTGATAGCTATCCGGATATAGGAGCCCTGCCAGTAAGTGTTAATCACTGCATTGTTTGGAAGCAGGGTTCCGTTGGTCAACCGGTTTTGGTTGGCATTTTTTCCCCGGCGGTCGAAGGCATTGTCGGTTGCATGTTCAAAAAAGACCAAACCGGCGTATGTCCACCAGTCGCTGGGATTTACCTGTGTCCCGTAGTTAATGTTTCCGCGGTAAACGCCCGTTAACCCAATCATCGCATTGGCTTCATTTGTCCAGAAATTTTCTTTGTCGAATTGATCTTTCGGATATTGTTCGAGTTCTTTATCACAGGAAAATGTTCCCCCCATTAATAAAACAAGGATAATACCTGCCAATAAAGTCTGATAATTTATTTTTGTTTTCATCGTATTCAAATTTACCGGTTCGAATTAAAATTTAACATTTAGGCCCAGGGTGTAGGTAGCTAAAATCGGATAAAAGCTCCCGTTGGTATTTATTTCCGGATCCCAGCCTTGCCTGTAGTTGTTTAAGGAGAACAGGTTTTCGGCGCTGAAATAAATTCGCAGGTGATCCAGCCGAATTGAATTCAGAACAAATTCGGGCAGCGTATAACCCAACTGAAGATTTTTAACTCTCACATACGAAGCGTCAATGGTCCAGAAATCAGAAAGCACCGTATTGGGAGTTCCGCTGTTGGTCACAATTTCCAGCCGTGGGTACTCGGGATAACGAACCGGGTTATCCGGATCAAAGCGCCCATCGATTTGCCATTGCTGTATTGTGCCAAGGTTATTGAAAGCGTAGCCAACGTATCCGTCCAAACGTCCCCTCACACCGGCAACTCCCTGAAGGAGAGCCGTAAAATCGAATCGCTTGTATTGTGCCGACACATTCAAAGAAAACGTATATTTTGGTATTCGCGAACCAATGAATGTACGATCGAAATTTGCGTCGACAATCCCGTCGGGAATTCCTTCCGGCCCACTGATGTCAACATAACGGATGTCTCCTGCCTGTGCCGATGGGTTTACTTTCGACTGGTCGGGCCACGCCGAAACGTCTTCCTGCGAAATAAACACGCCGTCGGTTTTATATCCATAATACATTTCCATAGGATATCCGATAAACAAATCGCTTCCGTTACCAACCAAACCGTTTAACTGTTCAACATTTCCCAGTCCTAGTGTTACGACTTCGTTTTTAATGATTGAAAGATTTCCCTGTAACTGGTAATTGAAATCGCCAAATTTATTTTGATGTCCCAGTTCAAATTCCCAACCGGTATTTTTGACTTCACCGGTATTGGTTTCACTGATTCCCACTCCCAAAACAGAACTCACACTTGATGAAGGCGTATATAAAATATCGTAGGTGAACCTGTCGAAATAGGTTGCATTGAAACGGATTAAACCATCGAAGAAAGCAGTTTCAACACCAACATCTTTTGTTTTGGTGGTCTCCCAGTGAATGGTCGGATCTTTATAAGTGCGATAAGCAGCGCCGTTAGAAATGCCCGTGCCAAACGGATAGTTGCGGCCGGTTGTTAATGTTGACTGGTACGGATAGTTTCCAATGTTTTGGTTACCCAGTTTTCCCCAGGAAGCTTTCAACTTGAAATTTGAAACCCAGGGAACCGCTTCCTTGAAAAAATTCTCTTCGGTAAGACGCCAACCAATCGCCAATGAAGGGAAAGTTCCATATTTCCGGTCTTTTGGAAAACGGGATGAACCATCGTGCCGCACCGTCGCTTCAAAAAGATATTTATGATTATAATGGTATTTTACGCGTCCAAAAACAGACTGTATCGCCCATTCAGTATCATTCCCGTATACTTCCTGATTGTCTACCCCGCCCATGCTCATAACCGTGTAATCGTTGCTTGGAAAGTTTTGCCTTCTTCCGTTGAAATTTTCATTTACCTGGTCTTCAAAGGAATAACCAAGCAGTGCCCGAACGTTGTGCGCATTGTATTCTTTGGTGTATTCTGCGAGGAACTGCATGGTTTTAAATATTGAATTGTCTTTAAACTGTTCGAGCGTAGCAAGCGGCAGCGTCAAATTTGGATTTAAAACCTGCGAAGCCTGGTAATGTCTTCCTTCGTTCAGTGTAAAATCATAACCGGCTACGCCCGATAAAACCAGGTCTTTTACAGGTGACCAGTCGAGGCGGGTGTTAATACGGGCTTTTTTTGTTGGGCGCGTAAAATACCCTTTGGAAGCCAGCCACGAAACCGGTGTTCCTGCACTCTCCGGGCCGCCGCCAAAATCGCCGTTGGAAGCCTGCCCCAAATAAATGGCCGGATACCGGACAGCCACCACAACAATACCTTCCATTTCCGCGGGACTTCTGTTTGCTGTTGTGGTGGGTTCGTTAGCCTCCTCCACCGACCCTGCTAACTGCGTAGTAAGTTGCAGGGTTTTGCTTAAATCGCTAACCAGGTTCAGCCTGAAATTGTACCTTTCGTAGTTATTGCCTTCCACCAAACCCTTTTCATTTAAATAACCGGCAGAAAGAAAATAGCGGCTCGCGTTTTGGCCCCCGGTTATAGAAATATCATGGGAAGTTTGTATGCCGTTCCGGGAAAATGTTTCCTTTAAAAAATTGGTGTTCGGATAATTATCCGGGTCATTTTGTGCACGGTACTTCTCAATTTCTTCCGGCGAAAAACTTACAGTTTCATTCGCAATATTGAACGTTTCAGCGTATTCCCATGACGTGGCCAGATCCGGAAACTCAGTTGCTTCCGATACACCATAATACCCGTTATAGCTTACGCTTATTTCACCTTGCTTCCCTTTTTTGGTTGTAATGAGAATGACACCATTGGCAGAACGCGCTCCGTAAATAGCTGCTGAAGACGCATCTTTAAGAACTGAAATGGATTCGATGTCGTTTGGATTGATTTCATTCATTGAACCGGGAATACCGTCGACCAATATCAGCGGCGACGGAGTTGCACCAAACGATCCTACGCCGCGCACCCGTATCTGGCCATCGTTGAATCCTGGTTTTCCGGAACGTTGGATGACAGTAACTCCGGTCATTTGTCCGGTAAGGGCATTGGACAGGCTGGACACAGGCCTGTTTTCAATTTCTTCGTTGGTAATTTGCGAAACAGAACCAATAACATTCACTCTTCTTTCTGTGCCATAACCTATGGTCACAACTTCTTCAATACCAATCGATTCCTCTTCCATCGAAATATTGATGGTATTTCGTCCCCCAACTTCAACCTCCTGTGAATGCATACCAACGAATGAAAAAATCAATGTTGCATTTTCAGGAATATTATTGATCGTATAATTACCATTGGAATCGGTTACCGTTCCCTGAACCGTTCCTTTAACCACAACTGACACCCCCGGAAGAGGCTCTCCTGATTTGTCGGTGACTTTTCCCGACACCGCATTTTGTTGCTGACCAACAATTGTTGCGTATTCCGGAGCAACCAGTCCTTCAATTAAATTATCCCCGGATAAACGCGCGTGTGCAGACTGTATATCGTTGCCGGTGGCTGGATTCGGAGAGAATGAGCATAAAATCATAATCGCTGCTAATTTTACACCCCAAACCAATGATATGGCCTGAAGCTTGGCAGGCCGGATTCCTGTAAGTTTTAGTTTCATAAGTTGATGTTAAATTAAGTTAGTACTAAATCAGGTTTATCTGCTGAACTTTTTTCTATGTTTTCTTTAAATATAATTCAAATTTTCGAAATAGTTCCGGAACATCAGATCGAAAAATCCAATTTTTTAGTTCAAAACTGAAAAACGATGCATCCAAATTTATAGATTGGATCCGCACCTGCGAAACAGAAATAAAAATAGCTTGTTCAAAATTTAACGTCGGAAATAAAGAGGCAGTCGATAGTTTTCTTTATTTTTATTTCACTAAATAAAACACAACCAACATGTACAAAAGAATCGAATTATTCGCTTTTCTGCTGGTAATTGCAAGCCTCTCCGGCAATGCACAGCAGAACATCATTAAAACTGGGATAACAGATGTACTTTCGGGTCATTTCAATTTGAGTTATGAAAGGAGTTTGAATGAAAAGCAGTCGGCTACGTTGAAAATTGGCTACTGGAAAGCCACTATCAGTCCATTTGTTTCGGAAGAAACCATCACACCCGAAGCATACACTTTTCAGGAGGCCGGCGGTGGTTTTAACGCTTCGGCAGAATACCGGTTTTACCTTGGGGCAAGCAGCACGTTGCGTGGTTTATACATTGCACCGTATTTTCGTTATTTTAGTCAGGCAGTGCTGTTTACCGATGAAATTGATACCCGGTTATTCGATGTTCATTCAAGCTTGAATACTTCGGGAATTGGTGCGCAAATCGGCTACCAATTAATTGTAAATAATGCATTTACCGTAGATTTCTATTTTTTCGGCGCAGGTGTCGACCAGTACAATGTTAAGCTGAAGTATAGCCTTCAGCAACCTCAGGCAGGATTCGATTACAATTCAATAACCGATGATGTGAGTGAAGTTTTTGAAGATATCAATTACCTGGAGAGCAGGCTGGAACATCATGTAAGCAACGACAAACTGATTTCAAAAATCCCGTTTTTATTTCCCGGATTCAGAATCGGAATAAATGTGGGTTACGCTTTCTGAACCTTTGTTTACCTGTAGTATTTACACATTTTTGAAAAAAAAATTATCAGGGATTTTTTCCGGAAGCGATAAGGGGCGAGAAAGTGCCTGTTTTTCCTGAACTTTTCTTCATTTATTACGTTAAATGGACAGAATCTAAAATCGTTCATTATGAAAAAACTGGCAATTATTTTTATTACGGCAATTTTGGCCGTTTCCTGTACACAAACCAGGGAAAAAAAATCAGCATCGGATGTTAAACCCGACGAAGATAATGGCAGATTAACATTGCCCGAAGGTTTTTCCGCTCTTGTTGTTGCCGACGAAACAGGCCGCGGTCGGCATATTGTGGTAAATGAAAACGGCGATATTTATGTGTCGCTGAGAGAAAATGACGACAACAAAGGCATTGCCTGTCTGCGTGATACAACCGGCGACGGGAAAGCCGACATCATCGAATATACGGGAGAACATACGGGAACCGGTATAAAAATCCACAAGAATTATTTATACTTTGGAGCAGACACTGCCATTGTGCGTTATCCAATGCAGGAAGGGGAATTACTGCCGGGAGATAACTGGGAATTGGTTGCACGTGGATTTCCGAATGAACATCAGCACGAAGCAAAACCGATGGAATTCGATGGCAAAGGAAATATGTATGTGAATGTTGGCGCGCCGTCGAATGCCTGCATGGAACAGATGCGGACAAAAGGTTCACCCGGAATGGATCCTTGTCCGCTGCTGGAATACTCCGGAGGTACCTGGCAGTTTAAAGACGATGTTCTGAACCAGGACCAACTGAAAGATGGAACCAGGTATGTAACCGGCATCAGAAACGGAATGGCCAATTGCTGGAACACCGCTGTGGATGAATTGTACATTGTACAGCACGGGCGCGATCAGCTTCATCAGTTTTTTCCGGATATGTATACCACCGAAGACAATGCAGAACTACCCGCGGAAGAATTCTTTCTGGCTACCAAAGGTTCCGATTTTGGATGGCCTTATTGTTATTACGACCAAAATCAGGATAAAAAATTACTGTCTCCGGAATATGGCGGAAACCGGGAAATACAGGAACGCTGCGAAAACAAGTCCGACCCGATTATGGCGTTTCCGGGGCACTGGGCGCCGAATGATTTAATTTTCTATACCGGTAATATGTTTCCCGAGCGATATAAAAACGGGGCATTTATCGCATTTCACGGATCGTGGAACCGTGCGCCCGAGCCGCAAAAAGGGTATTTCGTGGTTTTTGTTCCTTTCGACGGGGAATATCCTTCGGGAGATTATGAAATATTTGCAAACGGTTTTGCCGGAACCGAAGTCATCAACAGCACGCGCGATGCCGAATACCGTCCGTGCGGATTGGCGCAGGGACCCGATGGTTCGCTTTACGTGGTTGACAGTAACAAGGGAAAAATTTGGAGGATTCTTTACAACGGATAAATCATCATCCGCACGTTCAAAAGAAGAGTTTTTCAACATCGAATTTAAAAAAACTGAAGCAATGAAAATCAACATTTTAATAACAATTTTATTTGCTGCGATTCTTACCGCTTGTGGTGGCAACAAACAACAAAACCAGGCAAACACGCAGGAAGAATCAACTGCATCGAATGATTTGAAGCAAACAGAAACCATTGTCCAACATCCGGGAAAAGAAGTTTACAACTCCGTTTGCCTTGCATGTCACATGGCCGATGGTTCCGGAGTTCCGGGAATGCATCCGCCGTTAATTGAAACCGATTGGGTTAATGGTGACAAGGAACGCCTGATTAAACTGGTGCTGCAGGGGGTTTCCGGAAAACTGGAAGTGGAAGGTGATACGTACAACAGCATTATGCCACCGCAGGCGCATTTAACGAATCAACAAATTGCGGACGTTTTATCCTATGTCCGGCAAAATTTTGGCAATGACGCCAGCCCTGTAACCGAGGAAGAAGTTCAGCAGGTGCGAAATTCATTATAGTTACTTTTCTGTAATTTTAATTGTGGTTCGCCGGTTTTGCCGGCGACCTTCTTCGGTTTCGTTTGTTGCAACAGGACGTGTTTCGCCATAACCTGCAGCGTGTAACCTGTTTTTACCGATGCCGTTTTTAACCAGGTAGTCAACAACCGATCGCGCCCGAAGTTCCGATAGCACCTGGTTTTTTTCGTTACCTCCGGAATTGTCGGTATGTCCCTGAATTTCCACTTTCAATCCCGAATTTTTTTGCAGAAATTCAACCAGTTTCTGCAGTTCCGGTTCCGATTCCCGTAAAATGCTGAACGAGTCGGTTTCAAAATAGACGTTATACAAATTCATTTCAGAACCCACTTCCACAGGTTGTAACCGGATAAATAAATCGTATGGTTCGTAAACATTTTTAGGTTCGTCCAGGGCAAATGATTCCGAAAAAAACAGGTAACCTTCCTTTGAAACCGAAAACCCGTAACGATCGCCAACGGGCAGGCACAACAATGCTTCGCCGTTTGCACCGGTTGTTTCTTTTCTCACAGATCGTTTCTCATCGGTAAGGTTTACCAGTTCGAGCTGCGCCTGGACAGGTTTGCTGGTTTTCGCATCGGCAATTACCGCGTGCACATAAGTCACCGGTTCGGGCCGCAGCGATTCATCTAAATTAAACGAATAAATATCGAGGCCGGTATCCTGGTTCCGTTCGGATGCAAAATACGCTGTCCGGCCATTTGGACTAATAAACAGCCCCTGTTCATTGTGGAATGTGTTTATTGGGTAACCCAGGTTTCCAGGCGCTGAAAAAACGCTGTCGTTTTCAATTTCGGATACAAAAACATCGAGGCCTCCCATGCCGGTATGAAAATCAGAAGCGAAGTAAAAATTCCGGTTATTTGGATGTATAAACGGTGAAATTTCGTTGCCTTCAGTATTGATTTCCGGACCAAGATTGACCGGTTTTTTCCACGTGGCGACTCCGTTTTGGTCAAAATCCAGTAATTCAGCGCGCCAAATATCTTTTTTCCCTTTACCGCCCAGGCGATTACTCGAAAAATAGAGAAACCTTCCATCGGACGAAAAACCAGGTTGCGCTTCCCAGTACCTGCTGTTGATTGCACCGGCATTTCGCGGAACAGTCCAGCTTCCACCTTGCCATCTCGAATAATAAATATCACAACTTCCCCTGCCGTTTCTGCGGTTGCAGGCGGTAAAAAACAGCAGGCGCCCATCGGCAGAAACAATTTGGGCGCCTTCGTTTTCAGGCGTATTTATTTCCACAATCGGTTGCGCCCTTCCCCACCCTGCCGAATCAAATTCCGAAATAAAAAAATCTTCCTGCGGCCGACTGCCCGGATTTTTAATCAACCGAGTAAAAACCAGCTTTTTTTGGTCGATGCTAAGGTTGGGCCAGTATTCATCGTTCACCGAATTTACATTATCCGGCAGCCGCACCGGATCAAAATCAACCGGGTGTTTAACAGCTTCCGCAGCAAACCGGCAACTTTCAAGCAGGCGTTCAATCTCTGTTTTCCTGTTTTGCGACAATCCGGGTGTTTCAGCATAAATTTTCAATACCTTTTTTGCACTTTCATAATTCCCGGTATTAAAATAAGCATTTCCGAGGCGGTAGTTTATTTGTGGCAAATCCGATTGTTGTGCTGCTTTTTCAAGCTGAATGATTTCCAACTGCGTTGAATCGAGGGCAAAGTAAATGTCGGCGAGTAACAATCGCGCATCAACAAAACCGGGATCTCTGTCCAGAATTTTCCGGCAAAGATCAACAGCCTGCGGATAGGATTGAAGCGAATATTCTTTTTTTGCTTCTTCAAACCATTTTTGTGCTTTTTTATTATCCTGCGCACAGACTGTTTTTATCCCCTGAAGATTAATAATCAGAAAGAAAAGAAGGAAAAAGCACCTTGTCGAAAAAAATTTTTTACCCGTTTTTGTATTCATTTTAAAAATTGCATTTATTTGCACCGCAGGAATTAAAAATGATGGTGAAATGTTTTTTCTGAATGTTTTTTTTTCTATTTTGCCTTTACAAAATTGTTTTAATTTAATGATTTATCAACTGAATGTTTCTCAAAAATGAAACGGAAAGAAAACAAAAAAAATTACAAAGAATTTGATACGTTCGAACGCAAATCGAAAAAAAGTGTATCAAAAAAAGACAAAAGTTCAAAACGAAGACTTACCATTTATGATGAATTCGAAGATGAAGATCTCGATGATTTAGATTTTGACGATGACGATGATGATTTAAACTACTGATACATATAGAAAATCCCAATCCAACATATTGAACGCCCGTCCCCGCATCAGACAAAACTGTTACTATTCGTAAAAAGCTTCGATACCGGGATAGTGATATTTTGCCCGGGCAATTTTTTCAGGAAAGCAAAAATAGGTGATTTCTGCTACCATGCATTCCTCTTTTTCGCTGTTGAAAAGTGAGCAGGCGATTTTCGCAAGCTTTCCCTCAACTGCGGTTATTGAACCTTTTACTGTAATCTCGCCCTTTGAAATGTATATTGGTTTCAGGTAATTTAATTTCATTTCAGAAGTAACGCCCGAAGTTTTCAGTTTTACCAATACAAGCCAGCCAGCCAGTTCATCGGCCAGCGCAGCCTGAATTCCACCGTGCAAAACTCCGGTCCAGCCTTCCATAGGTTTACCCGGTAGCCAGGTTGCGAGCAGTTCATCGCCGTCTTCCCAGAATTCCAGATGCAATCCTATGTTGTTGTTTGGCGAACACCCGAAACAATTGTATTCTTTCCGGGTGCTGTCCATGGCGGTAAATGGATTTTTTATTTTTCTCATTACTTTCATTCGAATAACAACAGTTATCCCTAAAATTGATACGTACAGTTTGCGACCATCTTTTATCGGATAATTACAGGAAAATATTTGAAAATCAGCTTTGCTCCGGAGCCGGGGAAAAGCTGATTTTCCTTTTAATGATGATCTTATTAATTATTTCCTAAAATCAGTGGCAATCCTTCTTTTCCGCTTCCAATAACAATAACTTTTGTATTCGGCGATTCCGAAAGCTGGAGCGTTGCCTCAATTCCACGTTGTTTCAGTATTGCATCTGTTAAGCTTTGATTGATAATGCGGTTGTAATTGGCAATTCCTTCGGCTTCAATCCGGCGGCGTTCGGCTTCCGATTCTTCGCGTTGCAGCCTGAATTCATAGGCCAGCGCTTCCTGTTCCTGTTTCAGCTTACTTTCAATGGCATTTTTTATTTGTTCCGGCAAATTAATCGAACGGATCAGCAACGCCTTCATATCGATAAAATTTGCCGCCAGTACTTTGCGGGTTTCCTCTTTTATCGTTTGTTCCACTTCAGCCCTTTTTGTAGAATAAATTTCTTCCGCTCCGTAACGTCCGGCAACCTGGCGGACTGATGACCGAAGTTCCGGAATCACCAGAACGTTTATATAATTCACACCAAATTGTTGATGCAAATATCCGATTTTATCAAATGTCGGGTTAAAGCGAATGGTGACATCCATGTTTATCGACAAACCGTTTTTATCAAGTACGTCCATGGTTTCGTCGCGTTGCTGTTCGCGGACATTATATATATACATATCATTCCACGGCGCAATAATATGAAAACCTTCGCCATAAATATTGTCTTTATCGAGGCCTGTGGTGTACGGTTTGAAAATTACACCTCGTTCCCCGGCTTCAATAATCAGAAACATTTTACCGCTGAAAATCAGCACCACGATTAAAATAATGACGGCAGCAATAATGTAAGACGTTTTAATTTTGTTTTTCATTTTTTTATTTTTTGGTTGACTTCAAAATGTTTTTCCGGTTGTTTTTAACCGAATGGCGACAAATGTAAAAAGATAAACTTACGGCCTGAAATATATCGTGCATTTATCATCACATCCAACTATTTCTTTTGACGTTAAACCTTATGTGGTATATTTGAACCAAAATTCCGGCGACCTATGAAACAGTTAGTTTTGCTTTTTTTACTCGTGATTTTTACCTTCAACGGAGAGGCACAGGATTTTTTCCGAAACGATTACAACAAGCACAAAAAGTACATCATCCTCACCAATCCGACAGTGAAAAACATTCAAACCGTTCAATATTTGGAAAACGCAGGTTTGCTCGACATTAATCAGCGAAAGACTAAATTTGTGGGTGTGTGGTTCGATGATCAGAATTACGATTTCAATCAAACCAAAGAATACATTGAAAAAGCAGGTTTGAAAAACTACTTTTTGCATGAAGTGCGGGGCACACTGGAAGAAGGTCATTTATTTGAAACCAACGACTGTACCGATGATTTTACGACCATTTTCAATCGTTCCACAGGGATTTTCTTTTTCGGCGGGCCGGATATTCCACCGGCGGTTTATGGCGAGAAAAATACGCATTCGGTGGTTACAGATCCTCAGCGACATTATTTCGAAGCCTCTTTTTTATTTCACCTTTTAGGCGGCTTTCAAAATGAAGGTTACAAACCCCTTTTAAACAAGCGCCCGGAATACCTGGTTACCGGTTTTTGTCTCGGAATGCAAACCATGAACGTTGCCACCGGCGGAACTTTGATTCAGGATATCCCTGCCGAGGTATACGGCGCCGAAACACCCGAAGAAACGCTAAAACCGGGGCGGGCCAACCTGCACCGAAATTATTGGCAGGAACTGGTGGATGACACGCTGTTAATGGGCATCAACCTGCACACAGTGAAATTTACCGGCAATTCGTTTTTCGGCCGCGTTGTAAAAGTACCCAAACGCTGGGAACCACGTGTTTACAGCAGCCATCATCAGGCCGCCGAAAAAATCGGAAAAGGATTGGAAGTGACCGCGGTGTCACCCGACGGAAAGATCGTGGAAGGACTGGCACACCAGCAGTTTCCGAATGTTTTTGCAGTTCAGTTTCATCCGGAAGTTCCCGGATTGTATGAAGATTTGTACGTCCGGAAATTCCATCCCGAAGACAAACCGATGAGCTACAACGACATCATTGGGAAACAAAGTGTAAGATTCCACAAAAAATACTGGGCCCACATTTCCGAAATCCTGAGAAAGGCAAAGAAGAAATAAAATGATTAAACCGCTGGGTATATCACCTGCACATGAACATTTTCAATATTTGGATGCAAAATCATCTGCAAGTTGATTGATTTCATCGTTATTAAGCTGTTCGCCGGAATTCACGATTACCCGATATCGGAAGGTTGCGGATTCGCCAGCCGGAATAGAAAAATTAAAAGTATCTTTTTCATCTGTAAAATCTTTCACTCCCAGCGGATTGGCTGCAAATAATCCGTAACCACGAGCATGCCAGTACGTTGGATAATTCGGGTTATCGGGATGGTCGCAAATAATGATGGAAACATTCACTCCATCTTTTTCGCCCTGTAGTTTCATCCAGCGGGCGCGGGTTCCCCAAACTTCCAAACCTGTTGTGCCTTCGCTGCTGGTGTAGTTTCCGGTGATATCCGTATTTAATGTATCTCTGGTTCTCGAAGTTGTTCCGTCAGCATTGTACAAAATCACGTTTCCTTTATCGGGTAATTCGAGCTGCCGTGCGACCCTGATTCCAAACATTCCTTCTTTGGTGTCGGGCATCTGCACGTCTTGTTTTCCGGCAGTCAACGTAGTTACGCGGTCGATTATCCGGTTTTTCCCTTCTGCAATAAAATGATATTCCGTTTTTTCATGCAGCAATTCCGTTCCTGTTGTATCCTGCCAGCTCTCTTCCGAAACAAAGGAACCTTCTCCTGTTCCTGCTTTAATATTCTCAGTTCTCAGGTGTTTGATGATGCCGCCGTTTGGATTCGTAGTTCCCGGTCCCTGCGATCCGTTTCCCCAAAAATCGAGGCCATTAACATTTCCATACGTAAACCACATGCCAATCTGATGCGGATGATCGGCCCGTTCGCCGGCTCGTGGTTCAAGAGGAAAACCTCGGGTAACATCGTAACAATCTGGCGAAAGAATCGGATAAAATACCGGTTTTGTGAGGCTGTCCGGCCAGCGAAACGACGTTAGAAGCTGATTATCAACCCACACATCCAACCGACGAGCAGCGGTGTCTGTTTCAAAAGTAACCTGCTGTTCATTTTCATTTTCCTGTTGTTTTCCCGATTTGTTGTTACACGAAAATCCAACGGCAACAACAATAATTACAAACCAATACCATAACTTTTTCATAATGTTCTATTTTTTTGATTAGTACTTTCCAAATTTTCGCCAGGCCGAATACATTGCCATTATATTTTCCGGTTGTACGTCAGCCTGAATATTATGTACCGTGTTAAACACAAAACCACCACCCGGCGCCAGCGCTTCAATATTCCGTTTTACATCATCGTTTACCTGCTGAATGGTTCCCGAAGAAAGAATTTTCTGAGTATCCACTCCCCCGCCCCAGAATACGATATCTTTTCCAAAATCCTTTTTCAGTTGAGCAGGCTCCATTCCAGTGGCATTGATATGAACCGGGTTCAAAATATCTACTCCCATTTCAACCAAATCGGGAATAATTGGTCGAACATTTCCACACGAGTGAAAGATTATTTTCATGTTAGGTGTTTTTTCTTTTATGAATTTCAACACACGCACAAAATACGGCTTGTAAAAGTTACGAAATTGTTCAGGATCGATAAGCTGCGATTGCTGTGTTCCGTAATCGTCGCCCTCGCCAACAATATCAACCACATCGCCAACTTCGTTAAGCAAAGCATCCCAGAATTCAATTTTCAAATCAGCCAGCTTTCCTACCAGTTTATCGGAATTTGCCGGGAAAAGAAACGGATCGACCATCGCATTTTCCATTCCGCGTACGCGCTGGTGCATTTCGAAAAGTCCGGCACAAAATCCTTTGGTTATTACAATTTTATCTTCTTTTCGGAATTGAATGGCTTTTTCGCGTAAGCCGGCAAAGCGTCTTTTATCGCGGGGATTGGGCCAGTTAAAATTTTCCACTACCTTCTCCGCTTCAAAATCCGCCTCTTTCATCGGATTTTTCACCAGCGAAAACCAGTGCCCGTTTTTTGGAAAATGATGTGTAAAATTCCACTCATCCACATATTCAAAATACCCGCCACAGTCTTTTAATTTTGAATACACATCCCAGTTATGGCTGGTGAGCGGAAATACACCACGTGTATCCACTTTTAAATCATTCAAAATTTCTTCTGAAGGGATTACAATTTGCTGAACAACATCCGACCATTCCGGCGATGATTCCGCCTTTCCCAGGTACTTTCGCAGATTCTGATACGCTGTATTGGTAATTCCCGTCCAGGTAGTGCCGGCTAAATCGAAAGGCACGTGGTCGGGTTCTTTATGATTTAATGCTGTTAATATTCTTTCTCTTGAATTCATTTTATATTGGTTAACGTTTTCATTTTTGGAACCAGCAGGTGGATAATACCAATACCAAACAAATAGCCACAGGAAGCTACTGCAAAGGCTATTTTGTACCCTTCTGTACCCGATTCATTTAATACATACCCCACCAGCAACGCCATCAGCATTCCGCCCAATGTGCTAACGGTTGTTGCAAAACCTGTTACGGTAGCCACCACTTTTTTTGGAAAAAGATCGGAGGCGACGGTAAATATATTGGCCGACCATGAACAGTGTGCTGCAGCCGCCAGCGCAATAAACCCGACACTCAAAAAAATAGAAGAATAATAAGGAACAGTTATCACCGGCAGTACTAAAAGTGCTGAACCGAGCATGGTTGATTTCCGTGAAAAATTAACAGATTTTCCCCGTTTAATTAACCACGAAGAAATGGCGCCGCCGGCAATCCCTCCCAAATCGGCCACCACGTATATGGTTACCAGTGGCAAGGCCAATTCTTTTAAGTCAACTCCAAATTTTGAATGTAAGAATTTGGCTCCCCAGTATAAATAAAACCACCAAACAGGGTCGGCAAATAATTTTCCTAAAGCCACAGCCCAGGTTTGGCGGTATTTTAATAATTTAAACCAGCTCACCTTCATTTGGTCTGTTCCGGTTTCGCCATCCTCAATGAAATCGATTTCGGCCTGATTGGCGAATGTGCTTTGCCGTGGCGTCCTGTATAAAATCAACCAGAAGATTAACCAAAAAACACCTAAAAATCCGGATAAGATAAACACCCATCTCCATGAACCGAACTGAGCGATAATCAGCGGTATTAAAATGGGAGCTAAAATAGCCCCCACATTGGAACCTCCGTTAAATAATCCGGTAGCAAAAGCCCGTTCTTTTTTTGGAAACCATTCTGCCACGGTTTTTATGGCTGCCGGAAAATTACCGGCTTCGCTTAATCCTAATCCAGCGCGGGCAACGGCAAATCCAATCCAACTGCGGGCGGCAGCATGCAACATACTGGCAATGCTCCATAATCCTACTGCCAATGTGAATCCCCGGCGGGTTCCGAGCCGGTCGATTACATACCCTGCCAGCAAAGTTCCAACCGCGTAAGCAAACTGAAACGACGAAACAATATATCCGTACTGCAACTCTGTCCAGCCCACTTCTTTTTCAAGCAGCGGAGCCAGAATACCCATTAAAAAACGATCGAAATAATTAACGGTTGTGGCGAAAAAAAGGAGCGCAACAATGGCCCAGCGAAAATTGGTTTTACGAGTTGGTTCAGTTCGAATAGTCATTTAAAAATATGGTTTAGTTCAATAAAAATAGAAAATTAAAACAAATAAATATTGAAAATAAACTACAAACCAGCACTATTATACTGTATTCCTTCAAAAAAAGGAGCTTGAAGGAAGGAATAAAAATAACGCGAATTCTTTTCAGGTTTATCAAGTATTTGGTAAAAAATCCGGAATTGCCGGAAACCGTGCCGGAATAATCTTTCATTTCTGCTTCGCTATTTCCGTTTTTTGTCGATTTCAGTTGTATGAATTCACCAGGCGCTTTCTGTTGCTGTTGCCATGAGGATTTTGTCGAATTTTTTCATCCTAAACAGATTAATTTTCTTCCTGCCATTTATAAATAATCCCGTAGAAATGTCGCGAATAATTTTCCGGATAAATCTCCCTGAATTCCGCGAAAATGTTGCTCAACATTTATATTATATTTTTCCGTGTACGAACACGAAAAATAAAAAAATTGAGTAGTTTTGTACTTTAAAGCATAGCAAATACAACTTAATCATTTAAAAATCAAATTATTATAAAAGAATCTGGCCAAATACGGATAAAAGATATTGCTGAAAAAGCAAAAGTGTCGATTGGAACAGTTGATCGGGTTTTGCACAACCGCGGCGAAGTGGCAGAATCCACAAAAAAGAAAATTCTGAAGATTGTGGAGGACTTGGATTACCAACCCAACATCCTGGCCAGCACGCTTGCCTCCAAAAAATCGGCGCAGTTTGCAACATTGCTTCCACAACCGCCTTCCCCCGAAGGCTACTGGAACAAACCTTTTGTAGGCGTAAAAAAGCGAATCGCAGAACTGGCGCAGTATGGCGTTCAGATAGAACCTTTTACTTTCAGCCAGAACGATGCTGAAAGTTTTAAAGCCGAATCGCAAAAAATACTGGAACTAAAACCCGACGGAGTGGTTTTAGCGCCATTTTTCAAGAAAGAGGCCATCCGGTTTATAGAACAATTAAAATCAAGCCAAATTCCATTTGTTTTTATTGATTCGGAAATCAAGGACGCCGGGCAAATCAGTTACATCGGACAGAATTCCTATCAAAGCGGGTTGGTGTCCGGTAAGTTGCTCGACCTGATTCTTCCCGAAGGAAACATCCTGATCATTCATTTTGCCAAGAAAATGGACAACCAAAATCACCTGGTTCAGCGCGAAAAAGGTTTTTATGACTGGTATCACATCAACAAACGAGATATCCACCAGTTATTTACGGCTGAAGTTCCGGATACGGATGATCCCCGATGGATGGCAAAAATTAAAAAAAAGATTGCGGAACAAAATATCAAAGGAATTTTTGTCACCAACTCGAAGGTGTTTTTTGTATGCCGGCTGATTGAAAAATTCGGATTGCAGGGTTTAAAAGTGATCGGCCATGATTTATTAAACGAAAATGTTGAATTTTTGAAAAAAGATGTCGTGCAGTTTTTAATTTGCCAACGACCTGAGGAACAAGGTTATAATGCAGTCAATAAACTATTCAGGCACATCGTTCAGAAGCGGATAATCGACCGGGAAAACTATACTTCCATTGATATCGTAACTAAAGAAAACGTTGATTTTTACAAAGAATTTAAATAACAAATTATTATGAAACCAATATCATTTGACGACCTGAAAGGAAAAGTTTGTGTTATCACCGGTGGCGCAGGTGTACTTGGAAGCGCCATGGTAAAAGCGCTGGCATCTGTGGGAATGAAAATTGCCATTGCCGATATCAACAAGGAAATAGCCGATAAAGTGGCAGCGGAAATTGCTGGAGAATCGAATTCGCAGGTTATTGGCGTGGCTGCCAACGTGCTCGATAAAGAATCGCTCGAAATGGCGAAGGAAACAATCAACAAAGAATTTGGCGACATCGACGTGCTGATTAACGGCGCTGGTGGAAACAGCCCTCAGGCTACAACAAAAGTGGAACAAATGCTGGAAAAAGACATCGACAACCTGGCTGACACTTTTTATGGTCTGCAGATAGAAGGTTTCGACAAGGTTTTTGCCCTTAATTTCAAAGGGACTTTACTTCCTACCATGGTTTTTACAAAGGATATGCTGAAAAATAAAAAAGGTGTTGTCCTGAATATTTCGTCGATGAATTCGTATAAGCCACTGACAAAAATCCCCGCTTATTCAGCAGCCAAAGCGTCGATTAATAATTTTACGGAATGGCTCTCGGTGCACCTGGCAAAAGTTGGAATCAGAGTGAATGCCATTGCGCCCGGATTTTTTATCACCAACCAAAACCGTTTTCTGGTGACGGATGAAAAAACCGGAAATTACTCGCCACGCGGGCAAAAAATCGTTGATAACACGCCAATGGGCAAATTTGGCGAACCCGAAGACCTGCAGGGAGCTACATTATTTCTGCTCTCCGATGTTTCCAGTTTTATTACAGGAATTATAATTCCTGTTGACGGTGGTTACAGTGCATTCGGGGGAGTCTAAGAAATGCCTCTTTAAACTCCTGGAAAGTAGAAACTTAAGAAACTTTAGTGTTATATTTGAACCTACAATAAGGTTTACGAAACTTAAAACAATTATTACGGTTATGGAATTGAAACAAAACTGCAAATACGCCATGCTGGTAGCAACCAGCATGGGAACGAGGTTATCTCCCGACGCCGGACAGCCGGTGCATTCCAGCGATACATTCAAACTCCAGGTTACAAGCGCCGAAACCAATGTGGCCAGTATTTCTTCGTTTTTGGGATTGCCGGTAAAAGTGCTGACAACTTTTGTGAAAGGCAGTCCGGTTGCCCATTTGATTAAGGCTAATCTGCGCGCGCGCCACATGGATTATGAAGGCCCGGAAGTTGAGCAGGGCGGTCCGTGGGGGTACCGGCACCAGATTAACATTGCCGACAGTGGTTATGGCACCCGTGGCCCGAGGGTTTTTAATGATCGTGCCGGGGAAGTAGGCCGAACCTTAAATGTAAAAGATTTTGATCTCGAACGGATTTTTGGCGAAGAAGGTGTGCAGATTGTCCACCTTTCAGGTTTAATTGGCGCGCTTTCACCCGAAACCAGCCAGTTCTGCCTCGAAATTGCAAGGGCAGCAAAAAAACACGGCACCCGGATTTCGTTCGACCTGAATTACAGGGCATCGTTCTGGAAAGGCCGCGAGAAAGAATTGCGCGGGAATTTTACGGAAATCGCTTCAATTGCCGATATCCTGATTGGAAACGAGGAAGATTTCCAGCTTTGTTTTGGAATTGAAGGACCGCCGGCAGGAGGAGAAGGACTTGCAGCTAAAATAGAAGGTTTCAAAGGTTTGATTACCCGTGTAAAGGAAACTTTTCCGAACGCTTCCGTATTTGCCACTACACTTCGCGAAGTAATTAGTGTAAACAGTCATCTCTGGGGAGCAATTATGCTGGAAGGTGAAAACTGGCATGTTGTTGAACCGCGGGAAATCAGTGTACTCGACCGGATTGGCGGCGGCGACGGATTCGTCGGCGGCATGTTGTATGGAATCCTAAAAGGCTGGGAACCTGAAAAATGGCCGCAATTTGGCTGGGCAACCGGTGCAATGGCCACAACATTCCTGACTGATTATGCACAACCAGCCGATGAAGACATGGTTTGGAGCATCTGGTCCGGAAATGCAAGGGTGAAGAGATAGAAGCCCCTCCAGCTCCCCCGCAGGGGGAGAGAAAGAAAAATACAAATATCTCTTTACATTTAATGAATTGATAATTAACGCCCGGTTTTAACCGGGGGACTGCAACAACAGAAGAAAACCGGGCTTTTGCCCTTAATATTAAACATTATGTTGTACTACGAAAAAGGTTCCACAGATACAAACCTCTCGGCAGATGATCTTCGGAAAGGATTGTTTGAAGCGATGGATAAACTCGCTCCGAGAATAAAAGTTCTGGCAATTCCGCCGGATTATACCCGGTTGCCTTCCAGAGCGGGTGAACTCACTGAATTTACCTGGGAATATTTTGGTGATAAACTCACGGATGTGCTGCCTGCTTTGGGAACACATACGCCGATGACCGATAAACAAATCAGCCACATGTTTGGCGAAACACCACGCAGTCTCTTCCGCGAGCACGACTGGCGAAACGATGTGGTTACCCTGGGAACAGTTCCTGCGGAATTTGTAAAGGAAGTTTCCGGCGGAGCGGTCGATTATTCCTGGCCGGCACAGGTGAACAGACTGCTGGTTGAAGGCGGATTCGATCTGATTCTCTCCATCGGGCAGGTGGTGCCCCACGAAGTGGTTGGAATGGCCAACTACAACAAAAATGTATTTGTAGGAACAGGCGGCTCTGAAGGTATCAACAAAAGTCATTTTATCGGTGCAGCTTACGGAATGGAAAAAATGATGGGACGCGCTGATACACCGGTTCGTAAAATTTTCAACTATGCGTCGGAACACTTTTCAAAAGATCTTCCGATTGTATACGTGCAAACCGTTGTTGGCTTGAATGAAGATGGAAAACTTCAAACGTATGGTTTATTCATAGGCGATGATTTCAGTGTATTTGACAAAGCTGCAAAACTTTCGCTGCAGGTGAATTTCGAAATGGTGGACAAACCGCTCAAAAAAGCAGTGGTGTGGCTCGATCCTTCGGAATTTAAAAGTACCTGGCTTGGAAATAAAAGTGTCTATCGAACCCGCATGGCGCTGGCCGACGACGGCGAACTGATTGTTTTGGCTCCGGGCCTGGTCGAATTCGGCGAAGACAGGCAAATTGATAAACTGATTCGCAAATACGGATATTTCGGAACGCCGCATACGTTACAAATGGTAAACGAAAATGAAGACTTGCGGAACAATCTGGGGGCGGCAGCACATCTGATTCATGGCTCCTCCGAAGGCCGTTTCAGCATTACTTATTGTCCGGGAAAAGGGGAAGAAAACCTGACAAGAGACGAAATCGAAAGCGTAGGTTTTAAATATGCCGATTTCGATGAAATGCGTACCAAATACGATCCTACAAAACTCAAAGATGGTTTCAATGTTTTGGGAAACGGCGAGGAAGTCTTTTACATTTCAAATCCCGCCATTGGTTTGTGGGCGTATAAAGACCGGTTTGAATATTAAAATCCCTCCCAACCTCCCCGTAGAAGAGGAGTAAAAGAAGCCTGATTATTCTGAGTATGATTTTAAAATAAAACCTTTAAAATGAATTTGTTCAATTCAGACAGAAAGTCCAAATTCTCTCCCTTTGGGAAGTCAGAGGGGGCTGTTATCCGATGGGGAATCATTGGTGTTGGCGATGTAACCGAGAAAAAAAGCGGGCCGGCATTTCAAAAGGTTAAACATTCGGAGTTGGTTGCCGTAATGCGGCGAAATTCAGAAAAGGCCGCAGATTATGCGAAAAGGCACAACGTTCCAAAATGGTATTCCGATGCAAAGAAGCTGATAAACGATCCGGACGTCGATGCGGTTTATATTGCCACGCCTCCCGACACACATGCCGGTTACGCCATTGAAGTAATGCGGGCGGGAAAACCAGTGTACGTAGAAAAACCAATGGCGCGGAATTACCGGGAATGCGAGGAAATGCTGAAAGTATCAGAGGAAACCGGAATGCCATTGCGCGTTGCATACTACCGCCGAACGCTTCCGGCATTTTTAAAAGTGAAGGAATTGCTTGAATCAGGGACGATTGGAAAACCATTGCTTGTTAATATAAAGTTTTACAAGCAGGCTGTTGAAATCGACCAGTCTGAAGAAGAAATGAATTGGCGTGTTTTCCCGGAAATCGCCGGTGCAGGTCATTTTTTCGATTTAGCCTCCCATCAGCTCGACTACCTCGATTTTATATTCGGGAAAGTGGAATCTGTCTCCGGAATTGCCTCAAACCAGGCTGGTTTGTATCCCGCCGAAGACACAGTTGCCGGAATCTGGAAGCACGAATCGGGGGTAACCGGAACAGGAAGCTGGTGTTTCGTAACCGATAAAACATGCGAAGAAGACATCATAGAAATTAACGGCGAAAAAGGCCGTATTTCATTTCCCTGCTTTCAAAATGGTAAAGTTATCGTTCAAACTGAAGACGGAATTGCAGAACTGGAATTCGACAATCCTGAAAATATTTCATTTCACCTGGTTCAGCAGGTTGTAGAGGAATTGCGCGGAAACGGACAATGCGTAAGCACCGGAAAAACAGCTGCACGCACGAGTCGGGTCTTGGATGAAATGGTGAAGAATTATTACCGGGGAAGAGGGAAGGAAATTGATGGTAATTGGTGGTGATTGGTAGAAATTTATAGTCCCGAAAAACTGACTAACTTTTAAAATAAATTTTATGAAACTTGAAGATTTGGAAATTTATCAAATTGCGATGGAAATAGGTGATGAAATTTGGTTTTCAGTGACAGAATGGAATAATCTTGCAAAATTTTCAATGGGACAACAAATAATAAAAAGTTCCGATTCAATTGCAGCTAACATTTCCGAAGGTTTTGGAAGGTACCATTTTAATGATCGTAAAAACTTCATGTTTTATGCGCGTGGTTCACTTTTTGAAACTAAAACTTGGTTACACAAAGCTAATCGAAGAAAAATTATTTCAGATGAATTTGCCAAAGGAGAATTACAAAAATTGGAAAAACTTGGTGTAAAACTGAATAATTATATTACCGCAATCAATTCTCAGTCCAAACATTTAAATCGCGACAAATAACAATGAATAACGATAAATCACAACGAATAACGATAAATCACAAATAACTAAAGACTCCGATGAAAATCGTAATCGACGATAAAATACCATATATAAAAGGAGCGCTCGAACCATTTGCCGAAGTAGTGTATTTGCCGGGAAGCAAAACAACACCGGAAATAGTGAAAGATGCCGATGCGCTGATTACCCGCACACGTACCAGATGCAACCGGGAATTACTTGAAGGTTCGAAGGTGAAATTTATTGCCACGGCAACCATTGGTTATGATCACATCGATACGGAATATTGCAAAAAAGCAGGGATTGAATGGACAAATGCACCAGGCTGCAATGCCGAAAGTGTGAACCAGTATATCGCATCTGCACTATTTTCCTGGACAATGCGGCAAAGGACAGATTTGGCCGGAAAAACCATCGGAATTGTCGGTGTTGGGCAAGTAGGTTCGCGAGTTGAAAAAACCTGCAAAACTGTGGGCTTAAACGTTCTCCTTAACGACCCACCCCGCGAACGTGCGGAAGGGCCGGCCGGTTTTGTTTCGCTGGAAGAAATTCAGAAAAAAGCAGACATTATAACATTTCACGTTCCCTTGAATATGACGGGAACAGACGCTACTTTTCACATGGTGAATAAAACTTTTTTGCATAATTTAAGAAAACAACCGTTGCTAATTAACTCCTGCCGGGGCGAAGTTTTCGATTCGGACGCAACCACTAATGCACTTGAAACCAAAAATATTTCAGGATTTATTGCCGATTGCTGGGAAAATGAACCCGACATTGACCTGAATTTGCTGAACCTCGCCGATTACGGAACTCCCCACATAGCAGGTTATTCAAAAGACGGAAAAGCGAATGGCACAACTATGAGCGTGCAGGCGATCAGCCGTTTTTTTAACTTTGGAATTGATAACTGGCAACCAAAAGGCGTTGAACCTCCCCCGCATCCCTCGATTGAAATTGACGGAAACCAGCGGCGTGAATATTCAGTGCTGGCCGAAGCAATTCTTACAACATACGATATTGAAAATGATGACGAAATGCTTCGTGCAATGCCTGACCTGTTTGAAAAATTAAGGGGAGATTACCCGGTGAGACGGGAATTTCATGCACATACAATAAAATTAAAAAACGTGGAAAAAAGAACGGTGGAAAAATTGAAAACGCTCGGTTTTAAAATTAAGTAGCTGTCATCCCCATGCATGCGGGAATCTCATAAAACCAGCACGTTGAAAGATAAATAGAAGAATTTGGCTGAAAATTTGAAACAGGTTCCTGCTTCCGCAGGAATGACATTTTCAAAATTCAAAAATTAAAATTAATAACAAAATCATGAAAAAATTAGCTGACATCGGATTAATCGGGTTGGCCGTAATGGGCGAAAACCTGGTTTTAAACATGGAAAGTAAAGGGTACACAGTTGCCGTTTTTAACCGTACAGTTTCAAAAGTTGACAAATTTATTGAAGGACGTGGTGCCGGTAAAAATTTCATTGGGGCGCATTCCATTGAAGAACTTTGTGCATCTCTTGAGCGGCCACGTAAAGTAATGCTGTTGGTAAAAGCGGGCAAGCCTGTCGACGATTTTATCGAACTGGTAATCCCGCACCTCGAGCCGGGCGATATCATCATCGATGGTGGAAATTCCCATTTTCCGGATACAATCCGTCGCACAAAATACGTGGAAAGCAAAGGCCTGCTGTACATCGGCACCGGGGTTTCGGGAGGCGAGGAAGGAGCGTTGAAAGGCCCGTCGATGATGCCGGGAGGTTCGCCCGATGCATGGCCGCATGTGAAAGAAATCTTTCAGGCGGTGGCCGCAAAAGTAGAAGACGGAACACCCTGCTGCGATTGGGTTGGACAGGATGGCGCCGGGCACTTTGTTAAAATGGTGCACAACGGAATTGAGTATGGCGATATGCAAATAATTACCGAAGCTTATCATTTGATGAAAAACCTGCTGGGAATGAGCAATGATGAAATGCACGGGGTTTTCAAAAAATGGAATGATGAAGAACTCGACAGTTACCTGATTGAAATTACCCGCGATATATTGGGATACAAGGATGAAAATGGTGAGGAAACGGTTGAAATGATCCTGGATACGGCCGGCCAGAAAGGAACCGGAAAATGGACCGGTATTTCAGCCCTTGACCTTGGAATCCCGCTGACTTTGATAGGCGAATCGGTTTTTGCACGATGCCTTTCAGCACAAAAAGATTTACGTGTCCAGGCTTCGAAAATAATAAACGGGCCGGTACCAAAATTCGATGGCGACAAAACACAGATGCTCGACGATCTGAAAATGGCGTTGTATGGCGCTAAAATCATTTCATACGCACAGGGTTACAACCTGATGATGGAAGCAGCCAAAGAATACGGATGGGATTTGAATTACGGCGGCATCGCGCTGATGTGGCGCGGTGGCTGTATTATCCGGTCGATTTTCCTGGCCGATATCAAAGAAGCGTTCGACAATAATCCTGATTTGCCGAACCTGCTGCTCGATCCGTTCTTCAAAGAAAAAATAGAGTCGGCACAGAAAGGCTGGCGCAGGGTTTGTGCCACTGCACTTTCAAACGGAATTCCGGTTCCCGCACTTACTTCGGCATTATGCTATTTCGACGGGTTTCGCAGTGAACGTTTACCGGCCAACCTGTTACAGGCTCAGCGCGACTATTTTGGTGCACATACCTACGAAAGGATAGATAAACCACGCGGTGAGTTTTTCCACACCAACTGGACCGGCCGTGGCGGCGATACAGCTTCATCTACATATTCGGTGTAAAATTTAAAAAACAAAAAATCCGGGAGTTCGTCCCGGATTTTTTTATATCGGCTTTTTGCTTTTAAAAATCAATCATTGCTTTAATAGCGCTGTCTTTATATCCTTCCACCATATCAAAAGCAGTTCCTGTTTGTTCAAGCGAAAAATGATGGGAAACCATCATTTCCACATCAATTTTTCCACCGGCAACCAATGCAATGGCTTCTTCGACACAATGATTTTGCCGCCGTACATTTACAACCGTCAACTCCTTTCTTCGCATTAAATCCATATCGAACGTATATCGTGCCGACGGAGGTATCCCGACCAAAACCAATCTTCCGCCCGGTTTTAAAATTTTTACGGCATTATTCACAGCATCCTGCTCACCGCTGGCTTCAAAAACAACATCGATAAGCAATTCCTCTTTTTCATTGATTTTTTCTTCAACATTATCCTTTTGGGGATTCACCAGGAAAGATGCACCAATTTCTTTTGCTTTGTTCAACCGGAAATCCAACGGTTCAATCATACTGATATTGGAAATTCCATCGGCAGTCAATTTAAAAAGGATACTAAGCCCGATGGGCCCCGCGCCGAAAATGGCGCCAGAAATATTTTTGTTTTCGATTTGCGCCAGTTTAACAGCGTAAACTCCAATAGAAAGTGGTTCAATTAATGCAGCCTGCACAGGGTTTAATTTATCCGTAACCGGAAAACAGGTAAATTCCGGCATTACAATATATTCAGAAAGGCAGCCTTCCAGTTGCCCCGGGCATCCTAAAAACTTATTGTTCCGGCAGGTATGCGGGCGGCCGGAAAGACACTGATCGCACTCCCCGCAATGCACCGCCGGGTCGATTACCACCAAATCCCCAACTTTCACTTTTTTTACGTCACTCCCGGTTTCCACAACCGTTCCCGAACATTCATGCCCCACGGCAAACGGATATTCAACTATCTGGCTGCCAATTCTTCCTTCGGAATAATAATGTATATCCGAACCACAAACTCCAATTGAATTCAGTTTGATTTTAACATCGGTTTTGCTTAACAGGTGTGGTTCGCTGGCTTCAATCAGTTCCATTTGCCTGATGTTGGTAAGTACGACTTTTTTCATACGCTGAAATAGTATTTTTGACAGGTTGAAGTTTTTTTTAAAAATTCAAATATAACATTTCAACAGCCACTTTTTAACCAAACCGGAGGAATAAAAATTAGCTAATAAAACATGATTTTATACATTTTAATCTATAGAAACCGGCTATTTATAACGTTTTTAAACTAATCAAATGAAAAAAATAATTTATTGCAATATTTTCTGCAGATACTATTCCCTGTATTCCAAAACATTAAAAAGCGGATGGAAAGGAATTTTAACAATTATTAATATTTTTTTTAAAATGATTTAGCTCCATGTTAAATTTATATTATCTTAGCAGTACTTTATTTAGAAATGAAGAATAGCGTTAATTGAAACTACCTTTTCTCGGTTAAACCAATAAATTTTTCAGGTCTAACTAAACTAAGCTATGAACAATCGGGTTATCGCCACCATGGGTTAACCCGTTTTTTTATGCCTTATGCCGAAGGTTTCGCTTAAACCGAAAGTAAAAAAGGATGCCGGCAGTTCCCAGCCCTACCAGATATCCCACCCAAATTCCGCGCGGGCCGAAATTCGCTACAAATGTTAACATGTAACTCGTGGGAATTCCGATTAGCAAATATGCCACAAAAGCAAAAATCATTGGAACCTTAACATCTGCCATACCACGTAATGTGCTCAACATAACTACCTGCAGCCCGTCAAATACCTGGAAAACGGCCGCAACAATCAAAAGTTGCGACGCAACCATTATTACTTGTTTGTCGCTGGTAAAAAGCAGCGGAAGTAAATCGCGGGCCGTAATAAAAACAATACCCATAATCATCATAAAAAATAGGACCAGGTGTGTTGATGCAAAAGCAGCCAATTGTAACGAGCGGTAGTTTTTCATTCCCATTTGATGACTTACGCGAATGGTTGTTGCTTGTGAAATACCCAGTGAAATCATGTAGGTTACAGAAGCCAGCCCGATAGCAACCTGATGTGCAGCCAGAGGATTTTCTCCCAGCCAGCCCATCATCACTGCGCCAGTACCAAAGGTTACTACTTCTACAATAATCTGTAATCCAATGGGAATTCCCAGCTTCAAAACAGCGGTAATTTTTTCTTTCAGGAACGGCTGTTTGCCAGACAAAATAAAATAGCGCCGGAAGCGTGAATTCCGAGCGATGAAAACAGCAAAAATTAATGGCATGAAAATACGCGAAACCAGCGTGCCAATACCTGCTCCATTCAAACCCATTTCAGGAAACCCGAATTTTCCGAAAATTAAAACATAATTAACCAGAACATTTACCACGTTTGCCGTAAGGGTAATTTGCATGGCCATTTTCGTATTGCCAATTCCTTCAAAAAACTGCTTAAACGAAAAGAATACCATAAATGGCAGGTACGATAAACAAAGCAGCAAAAAATAAGGCCGGGCGAGAACCAGAACTTCTTCAGGTTGCCCCATGAAAGGCAGGAGAAAATAAAAGCCGAACATGAGCAGTGACAAAGTCAGCGCTGCAATTCCATGTGTCAGCATTCCATTTTTCAGCCAAATGGCAACCTGCTTTAAATTTTTATCCCCGAAAGCATTTCCCACAAGTGGAGTCAGTCCATAAGTCAAACCCATTCCAAAGTACATTCCCACCATAAACACACTGTTGGCAAACGAAGCTGCAGCGAGTTCGGTGGTGCCTATATGCCCAACCATAATATTATCGACCAATGATACTGTTACCTGCCCAATCTGAGATAATACCACCGGAAACGCCAGTCTCAGGTTTCGCTTGTAATACGGAATATACTGCCCCACATTCATGGCGAAAAATTAGAATTTTGGTTCAGAGGGAAAACCAGTAACTTAACTTTATCATAAATGCATTTTGTGCCGCTACTTTCGAAATTCCCTTGAAACTTGATAAAATAGATGGTTCGTACCGGCTCTGGTAGCGGGTGCGGTTATTGGTCCAGACAAAGTAAAATGTAGAACCGGTTTTATATTCCCAGCGTGCTACAAAATTCGATCGAAATTCCTGAAAATTAAAATCCGGATTTGCATCTGTAAGGTTAAGAATCGGATTGGAATTTTCATCAACCAGATATAGATCGTCGAATCCGGCTGTGTACAATGGCGAATAGCGTTTCTTTAAATCTTTTGATTTTGATTGTGCTACTTTTCTGAAATTGACGAAATCCCCGCCCGAAGCGTATGGACTGCCGTAAAACTGAAACGACAATTCCGGTGTCACAAACAATTCAGCACGCAATGTGGTATAAATGGTTTGCCTGTTTATTTTTCCAACAACGTATATCCTGTTTTCGCCGGAAGCTTTTTGTGTAACATATTGGTTATTGTCGGTTTCATCAATAAAAGTTGTTCGCGAAATAATGTTGAACCGGTTGTTAATTAGCCATTGAATGTGCAACGTGTAATTCGTTTTGTTCGAAATATCATCATCGGAAAAAGAATGCCAGGCGCCGGCGCCAAAATACAGGTTTTTGCTGGTGTTGGACTGGACGTAAAATTCGGTGCCTGTTTTTCCGCCAATTCTTAGTGCCGGTCCTCCGAACAACTTGCGCGTATCAATTTCTGTAAACGTACGGTCGAGCGATAAATCCAGTTTCCATAAATTTTTAAATTGAAAACGGGCGTGGCTGTTCAGTTTGTCCAGTAAATTTTCGCCGCCGTAGCTCCAATGGTGTTGTTGTTCCACATTTAGATAATAGTTCAACAAAATACCTTTAGGTTTATTCACCCGCCAAAGAAAATTCACTTCTTCATTCACATAATCAGCTTGATACAAATAGCCTAAGTCATTTAGTTCCACTCCCGGGGAACGCCACTCGAGCATCCCGATCAATCGTAGTTTTCCGCTTCTTTTCCCACCGCTGAATTCACCTCCCCAGCCTTCGAGGCTGGTTAAATCCGAATCGAGGTTCAGATGATCTGCATCAGGACGCTGAAAATAATGCCTCGGATTTCGCTGCAACCTGAAAATAGCATCAGGGCTGCCGTTCACTTTCGAAAAGAAACTTTTCCCACTTACAAAATATTTGCGGTTCAACCAGTTGTGCTCAAAATCCAAACCTCCAGCCAATGAATTGTCCGGCAAAAAGCCAAGTTGTTCATTTTGAATGTTTCGCAATGCTGAAGTAATAATTCCTCCCAGCACGGTTCCGCCGTTATTGAAATCCTGCTTGGCTCTTCCAATAAAATAATTGGTAAATGGTTCAATCACTTCTTTTCGCGATGAATTATCAGTAAAAATGATGGCATTTTCGCGGGCGGTCATGCTGTTGATAATCCCCATGGAAAAACCCGAGCGGTTTTTTCCGGTAAGCTTTAACGCATTTATTATAGATGTTTGATCGGGATAATCCATGGTTTCACCTGAATCCAGTTCAGGAACATATTCCGGAGCATGCCCAATCCGTCTCGAATAAAAAAGCAAATCGTTACCGGCGCCGTATTCCAGGATGCTGTTCCCTTCCAGAAAAAATGGTCGTTTTTCGTCATAAAAAACCTCGTATGAAGTCAGGTTTAAAACCGAAGGATCAGCTTCCACCTGGCCAAAATCGGGATTAACCGTATAATCGAGCGTAAAATTGGAAGTTACTCCAATTTTACCATCCACCCCCGCTCCAAACTTCCAGGGATCTTCTGTTCCGGAAACATATTTTGATTTGGCGTAGGGAAGCACCTCGAAATTACGCTTGTACGGGATATCGCTGATTCCCCGAAGTTCGCCAAAAATATATACCATTGCCGGCGCATCTACAGGAATAAGCTTCCACTGGTCTTCTTCATTTAGCCGATCGATCCATCGCCAGATGTGCATTCCCCAAATATGTTCCTTTTGGTTGGCGTAGCGGAGCTGACTGAATGGAACCCGCATTTCGGCGTACCAGGCAGAATCGCCAACTGACGATTTACCACTCCATACGGCGTTCCAGTTAAAATCCCAGCCATATTCGCCCAGGTGCATCAAATCCACTTTTTGTCCGGCTGCCGTCAGGTTAAATTCAAACGCTGTTTGTTTATCGTGATAGGTATCGATTGCAACACCGGTCATATCGCCATTTAATTCATCGCGCCGGCCCAATACCGGGCGTATTTTTCCAGGTTCGTTGTCGTAACAAACAATGGCTATATATAAATAAGTGTTATCGTATAATATCTTAACTTCTGTTTCCTGTGATGGCGGATGAGCCTGATGCGGCTGCTGCTGCACAAAATCTCCGGCCCAGTTTCCTGCTCCGTTCCAACATTCATCGTTTAATTTCCCGTCAATTTTGGGTTTCAGGGTGGTGCGGGTGGCGTAATATACCCGCTTCATACTGGCGTAATAATTTACAAGTGAATCGTCGGAAAGCGTATAATTGTAATTTTGTGATTTCGTGGCGAATGTGCCGGCAAGAAGTAGAAAGAGGATTAAAAAATGCTTGATATACATGGTGGTTTTTCGCATAAAAATAATTGGTTTTGTTGAACTAAAAAATTTTTAAATAAAAACTAAAAAAATGCTTCCGTTGCTTTTTCCCGGTCTTTGATAGCCATTTAATTTTGGAACTAAAGATTTTTATATTCAAAAACTAATTGAATTATATCTTGCTTTTCATAGCATATTTACATTTATTAACACTATTTGATTTGAACATCTAAACACATCCCTTAATTTTCCGCCCGAAAAATGAAAAGGCAATTTAGCTAAACAATTTCAGTTAAATAAAGTTATTTTACTCTGGTAAGCTGAATCGGCTAATTTGCTGATAGTAATATATCATCAATGAATAAAATAAGAAAAATCCTTATTGCGAATCGCGGAGAAATAGCCATCCGCATCATGCGCACCTGCAGGGAACTCGATATTGAAACCGTAGCTGTTTTTTCAGAAGCCGACCGCACGTCGTTACACGTAAGATACGCGCACGAGGCTTACTGTGTGGGGAAAGCACCCTCCAACGAAAGCTACCTGAACATCGAAAAGATTATAGAAATTGCTCATTTAAGCAATGCAGACGCCGTCCATCCGGGATATGGTTTTCTTTCGGAAAATGCTGAATTTGCCCGAAGGTGCCGCGAAGAAGGCTTAAATTTTATTGGTCCGTCTCCCGATGTTATCCTGAAAATGGGCGACAAAATTAAGGCCCGCGAGGTAATGACCAATGCCGGGATTCCGGTTGTTCCGGGAACAGACGGCAGCGTGGATACAGAAGAAGAAGCATTGGAAGCCATTCGCAAAATTGGCTTGCCGGTGATGATAAAAGCATCGGCTGGCGGCGGCGGAAAAGGAATGCGGCTGGTTCACCACGAAAAAGACATTGTTCCATCGGTACGCGCAGCCCGCTCGGAAGCTTTGTCAGCCTTTGGAAACGATGCGGTATATATTGAAAAATACATTTCTTCACCGCACCACATTGAATTTCAAATCCTGGGCGATTCGCACGGAAATGCAGTTCATCTTTTTGAAAGGGAATGTTCCATTCAGCGCCGTCACCAGAAAATGATAGAAGAAACCCCTTCACCACTGATGACTACCGAGTTACGTAATGAAATGGGGCAGGCGGCTGTGGAAGCAGCAAAAGCTGTTCGATACCAGGGAGCAGGCACCATCGAATTTCTGGTTGATAATAACCTGAACTATTACTTTCTGGAAATGAATACCCGGCTGCAGGTTGAACATCCAATTACGGAACGGGTGACCGGTATCGATTTGGTAAAACAACAAATAAAAATTGCCGAAGGCGACGAACTGGAGTTTGCGCAGGAAGATTTGTCCCAGCAGGGGCACGCTATTGAATGCCGGATTTATGCCGAAGACCCCGATAACAATTTCATGCCAAGCGCAGGAAAAATCTATAAAATTTCGGAACCACTGGGTTTGGGCGTCCGAACCGACGGCTATGTTTACGAAGGTTACGAAATCCCGATTTATTACGACCCAATGGTTTCAAAATTGATCGTCTGGGGAAATAACAGGGACGAAGCCATCAGAAGGATGCGCCGGGCGTTGTATGAATACAAAATCACAGGAATAAAAACTTCGATAAAATACCTCGAGCGGATTATGAACAATCCCAGTTTTGTAGAAGGAAAATACGACACTCATTTCATAGAAGATAATCAGGAAAAACTGATGAATAACATTCCGGATGATAATATTGACGATGTGGTAGCCATTGCTGCATTTATCGACTACCTGGATAAAGTAAATAAAGTTCAGAATAATAAAAAAGAATTTGAGCCTGCGCAAAGCCGCTGGAAAAAACCTTCATTTCTGAATCAATTTTAAAATTTGAATATGCCTGTAGAAATAAAAGTTAACGACCGGTTGGTATGGGTAAACCTGATAAGTCAAAATGGAAATTTGCTGGAAATTGAAGTAGATGGCAAAACTTATGAGGTAGATTTACTTCACACTGCGGATGGCACTTTTTCAATCCTCGAAGGAGGCCACTCCTACAACATTGAACTTGTACCCGAAAAAACCAAAAAATATACCGCATACACCCTTTATAAAACATACAACATCGAAGTAATTGATGCCGAAGCCCGCTATCTGATTAACCGCGGCGGTAATGGTTTCGCTTCTGCCGATAACAATATTTCATCGCCCATGCCTGGCAAAGTGGTTAAAGTGCTGGTAAACGAAGGCGATGTTGTGCAACAGGGGCAAACCGTAATAATTATTGCCGCCATGAAAATGGAAAGCGAATATAAAGCTCCCAAAGACGGGGTCATCAAAAAAGTGCACGTGTCAGACGGTGTTACCGTGGAAGGCAGCCAAATACTTATAGAATTGGAATAAAACCGAATGATTCACAAATATGGATTTAAATGAAAAATACCACCAGCTCGAGGAATTTAACAAAAAAGCAGAGCTGGGCGGAGGAAAAGAACGTGTTGAAAAGCAGCATGAAGCAGGAAAAAAAACAGCCCGGGAACGAATTCTTCAATTGCTCGATCCCGGAACATTTAACGAGATCGATAAACTGGTAACCCACCGGAATTACGATTTCGGGATGCAGGAGAAAAAAGTTCTTGGCGATGGGTTAATTTCCGGATATGGAAAAATTGGCGGGAGGTTGGTCTATGTTTTTGCTCAGGATTTTACCGTTTTTGGGGGTTCGCTTAGCCGTGCCAACGCCGATAAAATCGTGAAAGTGCAAAACCTCGCCCTGAAAATGGGTGCGCCGCTGATTGGACTGAACGATTCGGGTGGCGCCCGGATTCAGGAAGGGGTTGAAAGTCTGGCCGGATATGCCGATATTTTTTACAACAATGTAATATCTTCCGGAGTAATTCCACAGATTTCCGCCATTTTAGGACCGTGTGCAGGCGGAGCGGTTTACTCTCCTGCCCTCACCGACTTTATTTTTATGGTAAATGAAAAAAGCCACATGTTTGTTACCGGCCCCGATGTAATTAAAACGGTTACACATGAGGATGTTACCAAAGAAGAACTCGGTGGTGCAAATACACACAGTTCAAAGAGCGGGGTGGCACATTTTACCGGCGCCGATGAAGAACAAACATTGATGATGATTCGGGAATTGATGAGCTTTCTGCCGTCGAACAACCTCGAGGACCCGCCTGTAAAATCAACCATCGATCCTTCAGACAGGGCAGATGAATTCCTGCAGGAAATTGTACCGGCTGATCCGAACAAGCCATACGACATACACGAGATCATTCAAAATGTAATCGACAACAAGCATTTCCTTGAAGTGCAGCCGCAGTATGCACAAAATATTATCGTGGGATTTGCGCGGTTTGGTGGAACACCTGTAGGAATTGTGGCTAACCAGCCAGCGCATCTTGCAGGTGTGCTCGATATTAATTCATCGGTAAAAGCTGCACGATTTGTTCGTTTCTGCGATGCTTTTAATCTGCCGCTTGTAACTTTTGTCGACGTACCCGGCTTTCTCCCCGGAACCAATCAGGAATTTGGGGGAATTATCAAACACGGTGCAAAATTGCTGTATGCTTTTTCAGAAGCTACGGTGCCAAAAATCACCATTATCACCCGTAAAGCTTACGGTGGCGCCTACGACGTAATGTCGAGCAAACACATTGGCGCCGATGTAAATTTCGCTTATCCAACATCGGAGATTGCTGTAATGGGACCGGAAGGTGCAATTAATATTCTCCACCGGAAACTGAACGACGAGGAAAAAGCAAATGCCGTGCAGGAATACCGCGAGAAATTTGCCAATCCTTATAAAGCAGCGTCGCTGGGTTATGTTGATGAAATTATCCATCCGAAGGATACCCGTAAAAAAATCATCGGTGCACTGGAAATGACCCGCAACAAGCGAAAATCAAACCCGCCAAAAAAACACGGAAACATACCGCTGTAAATGAGAAGGCGGAGACAAAGATGAGCGTAATCCTGCCTGCCGCTTTATATTTTTATTCAACTGCTATAATGGTTTGAGAAATGATAAATTATTTCTATTTTTGCGCGACCAAAAAAATAGATGTTTAATTAAATTTTTGATGTTTATGTTGAATCAATACGAAACCGTTTTCATTTGTACTCCCGTTTTATCTGAGCCACAGGTAAAGGAAACGGTAAACAAATTCAAGGACATCATCACCGGAAACGGAGGTGAAATGATCCACGACGAAGATTGGGGAATGAAAAAACTGGCTTACCCAATCCAGAAAAAATCCACCGGATTTTATCATTTATTTGAATTCAGGATCGATCCGTCGGTGATCGGGAAACTGGAAACTGAGTTCAGGCGCGATGAGCGGGTTATTCGGTTTTTAACCGTGAAACTCGATAAATACGCTGCTGAATACAGTGAAAAAAGAAGAAGGTTACAAAAACAAAAAACCGAACAGGAGGGATAAAAAATGGCACAGAATTCAAGTGAAATCAGATACCTGACCCCGCCGTCAGTTGAGATTAAAAAGAAAAAATATTGCCGTTTCAAGAAAAACGGAATCAAATATGTCGACTACAAAGACCCGGAATTTTTAAAAAAATTCTTAAACGAACAGGGAAAAATATTACCCCGTCGTATTACCGGAACTTCGTTAAAGTATCAGCGTAAAGTTGGCCAGGCTGTTAAACGCGCCCGCCAAATTGCCTTGCTGCCGTTTGTAACCGATATGTTGAAATAAAAAAAGGAGGGCTTGAAATGGAAATTATATTAAAACAAGATGTTGAACGTCTTGGTAACGCAGACGACATTGTAGAGGTACGCGACGGTTACGCCCGCAATTACCTGATTCCAAAAAAAATGGCAATCGCAGCTACGTCATCGGCGAAAAAAGTGCTGGCTGAAAACATTAAACAGCGCGCACACAAAGAATCGAAATTGAGAGAAGAAGCACAGGCTATTGCCGAAAAGCTGGAGAATAAGAATATTAAAATCGGAGCAAAAATCAGCTCATCGGGTAAAATCTTTGGTTCCGTGAATACCATTCAGTTGGCAGAAGCTATCAACAAAAAAGGCTTCGAAATCGACAGAAAACAAATTAAGCTGCCCAGCGACAGTATTAAAGAAGCCGGAACGTACACCGCAGAAGTGAAACTGTACAAAGACGTGGTAGTAAAAATTGAATTTGAAGTTGTTGGAGAATAAACACCAACAATAGATAAAATTGAAAGGGCTTCCGTTGCGGAGCCCTTTTTTTGTGCCGGTTTCACTGTCTATTTTACCGCAATAGTTTCTATTTCAACCAGAACACCCAGCGGTAAATCTTTTACTGCAAAAGCAGCGCGGGCGGGCGGATCTTCCTGATAAAACTGCCCGTAAATTTCGTTCATCGCTTTAAAATCATTCATATCGCTCAACAGACAGGTCGATTTCACCACATCGTTGAATGTGTATCCGGCAGCTTGCAGTATGGCGCCAATGTTTGCCATCACCTGCAGGGTTTGTTCGGCGATATCTCCGTCCACTACTTTCATGGTTTCCGGGTTCAAAGGAACCTGCCCCGAAATGTAGAGCGTACCATTAATTTCCACCGCCTGACTATACGGCCCGATGGCCCGGGGCGCTTTCGAAGTTGAAATAATCCGTTTCATTATTTAATTTTTTAGTTGAATATTTTCAGAATGAGCTTCGAAACAGGAAATAAACATTGTGTTTTTAGAAATTATCAAAGAAGCTCTGTCGTTTTTCAAGTTTCAAATCTTTCAGCAGCGATGATTTTGCGCTGATGGTAAAACTGTAACTTTTCCGGTAGCCAAATGGAACGAAATTAAACGACATTTGCCAGCAATGCAAATCGCGATCGACATTAAACGTAGTAAAAGAAAATTCCCTGGCCATAATATCAAAGTTCGTGTTCATCCGAATCCTCCATTTTTCAGTTAAATCGAGACTGCCCCGAAATCCGAGGGTTTGTGCAAAACGACCTTTTGGCGCCGACTTCGTGGGGCCGGAATAGTTAAAACTGTAATCAAAACCGAAATCCCACGGAATGTTAAAATCAATATAATCTTCATATTCGCCGGGCAAAACTTTTTCCTCCTCTACCATTTCTTTATTTGCTGCGGCTTCCGTTTGTCCTTTTTTTGAGCTGAAATTCATGCCAAAAGAAATATTTGCGTTGGTTAACCGTCCCAGTTTTGCCAGTCCGGTTTTTTCAGTCCATGCATATTTATTGATTTTCCGGTAATTTTTATCGACGACATAGGGATCCACAACTCCGCTCATGTTGATGCTTATTCCCGAAATAGTTGTCCGGGCCCTGACACTGACAGGTGCTAGGTTTAACGAATCGGCTATTAAATTGTAAGAAGTATTAAAACTGAGGTTGTCCAGAATCTTTACTTTTCTGAATTTCTGTTCATCATCTGTTTTGGTGGTGTCGCGGGTATCGAGCACCTTCATTTCGAGGTTGTTGTTCAAAGAGAATGAAATGGCGCCCGAAGCTCCCCGTCCCGGAGCGCCGCCGTATACGCCTTGATAATAGGCATCAAAATATTGAATGACAGTATCCACCAGAACCGGTTGATAGTAGCCGAATCTTTCTGCGCCAAAATCGGGCCGGTAACTAAAACTAACCGACGGGGTCATTTTATGCCTGATTCCTTTTATTTTTGAATTTGGGTTTCGCGGAAGAAACATGCCGTAAATATTGGTTGTGGCGCTCAAGCTGTAAGAATAATCGTAAATGCGGTTAAAACCGGTTATGGTGTCCATCTCAACATGAGTTGATCTTCCCAGGGCGTTATTAAACGTTTCATCTTCGTGATAGGTGTAATTGAATTTTTTGAAATACCATTTTTCGTTATAGCTGAAACTGGGGCTCATGTTGATGTATTTTGCCAGGTTGAAACTGGGCAGCGAAATCGGGATGTTGTGCTTGATTCCGTTTTTCCAGTCGCGCGTAAACGATTGGTGCAGTATATCCGACTCTTTCGCAGTTACAGTGTTTCGTAAATTTCCGGTATAGTTAAAACCGAACTTTTCGTACCATTTAACGGGGCCACTCCGGGTTTTACTTCGAAACGGATAAACTTTTGCCATACTGAATGTCATTTCCGGCATTGAAAGCGTCATGGTGGAATCGATTGAATTTTGGGAGTGGCGGAGGTTCACCGACATGTTGAAAGGCGTGTTTTCAAACTTCCGCGTATAGGAAACGCTCGATGATTTTTGTGTCGACAGGTAACGTTCGGTAGTATATGAGTTTTGCTTGTCGTATCCGCTGGTTGAAAAGTTTACGCTGGCGGAGAATGTACGGTTTGGATTTGCTTTCGGGTCCTGGCTGTGGTTCCAGGTAACTGCAAACTGCGGCGAGCGCCTGTACGTATCCAAACCCTGTTCGCCATACACATTCACATTATAGTTGAAATTAAACCCACCGCTGAACTTGTAACGTTTCCGGTAGTTGGTGTGCAGGCGTGTTCCCCAGGAGCCTTTCGAATATATATCGCCCTGCACCGCCAAATCGAAATATTCGCTGGCCGCCCAGTAATAACCACCGTCGCGCAGGAAAAATCCGCGGTTTTGCTCTTCGCCGTACATTGGCACCAGAATCCCTGATGAGTAGGTGGGCGTATTTGGAAAATAGCCGAACGGTAAAAATGGGAAATAGATGGGAAAACCTTCCAGCACCATATAAGCCGGCCCTGTAATTATTTTTTTATTCGAAATTACTTTGGCTTTCGATAAATGAAGGTAAAAATGAGGGTCTTCAGCATCGCAGGTGGTATATTTTCCATCTTTTAAAATAAACACGTCCTGCGATATTTTTTTCGTGCGGCTGCTGTGTACAAAACCCTCGCCCTGCTCGGTAACAACATCGGTAATAATACCTTTTTGAGTTTCGAAATTGTAACGCAGCGTTTTCGATTCAAATTCCTCGTCCCCATCCTTAAACACAGGTTTCTGTACTAAAGTCCCGGTTGAATCAGGTATTCCTTCTGCATAAACTTCTTTGGTTTCCAGGTTGAGGATGATGTGATAAGCCGTTAGTTCTATTTGTTGATACGTTACTTTGGCGTTGTTATATAAATAAACTTTTTGGCCGTCAAAAGAGACTATAATTGAATCTTCGGCGTTGTAATCAATAGGAGCTTCGATAACTGGTTTTGCCACTGAATCGATAGCCATGGTATCGATAACAGCTGTTGAATCGAGCTCGGTTATTTCCATTTGCAGCGTATCGTCAATCATCAGGTTATCAGTTCCAATCGTGTCGAGGGGCATAAGAAACCGAACGGTGTCAGAAAAAGGTCCATTGTTTTTTTGAAGCAGAGAATCAGGTTGCTGACAAAAAGCTATAAAAGGAAAATAAATAAGAAGATATGTTAATACAAATTGGTACAAATCGTTTCCTGAATTATCTGTTAAATTATTTGGCTCGACGTGCAAAAATAAAAATAAGGGTTATACAAAAACCCTAATAAATGCAAAATATTTTTAATATTTATATTTTTGTCAGCGAAAGGATGAATCTATGAAAAGAACCCTGAAATATATTATTCCGGTATTTTTTTTGATTTATGGAATTCGGTTTCCGGCTTTTTCGGAAAACGGGCCGACCCCGCTCGAAAAAGAATCGCATGTTAATTTGGTTGTTATCGATGCCGGACACGGAGGAAAAGATGCCGGCGCTATTTACGGCGGTGTAAAAGAAAAAGACATTGTACTGGATATCGCCCTGAAACTTGGCAACTACATTTCCGAGGCATTTCCGGAAACCAAAGTTATTTACACGCGCTCGAAAGATGTGTTTATCCCGTTGCACCAGCGTGCCGAGATTGCCAATAAAAACAATGCCGATTTATTTATTTCCATACATGCCAACTATGTTGGAAGCAGATCGGTACAGGGAACGGAAACATTTGTGCTGGGACAGCACCGCAGCCAGGATAACCTGGAAGTGGCCAAAAAAGAAAACTCGGTTATCCTTCTGGAAGATGATTACACCACTACCTACGAAGGTTTTGATCCTAATTCCCCGGAATCGTACATCATGTTTGAATTGGTACAGGACGAATACCTCGAACAGAGCGTTGCGCTTGCATCAGCCATCCAGAACGAATTCCGTGAAAGCGCCAAAAGAATTGACAGGAGTGTAAAGCAGGCTGGCTTTCTCGTACTCCGGCAAACAACCATGCCGAGCGTGCTGATTGAAACAGGCTTTATCAGCCACACTTCCGAACGAAATTATATGATGAGCGAATCAGGGAGAAACAGCCTTTCGCTGGCCATCTTCAGAGCTTTTAAAGCATATAAAAAGAAAGTGGAAGAAAGGAGCAGTTTTAACCTCGTTACCCATGAATCTGTGCAGGAAGTAAAAATTCCCGCTTCACCTCCCGCAGAACCAGTCCGTCAGATGGATAACAAATTCAACGATGAAGTAAACGTCTATTTTTCTGTTCAGGTGGCGGCTCTAAAGTCGGTTATCGACACCAAACCGGAAAACTTTTTGGGGGAAACCAAAATCTTCTCTTTAAATTCAGGAAAAATTTGTCATTATTTCTCAGGAAAATTCACCAGTTACGAAAATGCTGTAAAGGAAAAAAAGAGACTGGAAACAAAATTTGGGGACGCTTTTGTGGTGGCCATTGAAAACGGTGAATTAATTTCGGTGAAAAAGGCCATGCGAAAAATGTAATTGCAGATCGAATTCCCTAATTTTACACTTTCCGAATAATTCAAAGCTGAAGAAAGAACCGAAGCAGGAAACAAGCAAAATTACCCGAAATGAAGGTTTCAAAATATACAAAACTGGGATTTCTGATTGTCATTTCATTTATAATACTGATCTGGGGATTAAGTTACCTGAAAGGAAATGATATTTTTAAACAAGCTAATTATTATCATGTGATTTACGATCGCATAGAAGGGCTTACCGAATCCAACAAAGTAATATTGAACGGTTATCAGGTTGGACAGGTGAGCGAAATCCGGTTTGAATCGGGAACCGCCCGCAGATTGCTTGTTACCTTCACCATAGATTCAAAAATACAAATTCCGGTAAATTCTGTGGCACAAATAGTTAGCAGCGATTTAATGGGAACGCGGTCCATTAAACTTGTTTTCAGCAGAGAAAATGAAATGTATGAACCAAACGATACCATTCCCGGCGCTGTGGAAAGCGATTTAAAAGAACAGGTAAGCATGCAGGTATTGCCTATAAAAAACAAAGCCGAACAACTGCTGGGCACCATTGATTCGGCCATTACCATCCTTACTGTTATTTTTAATGAAGATGCCCGGCAAAACCTTTCCGAAAGTTTTGAAAACATAAACAGTACCATCGAAAACCTGGAAAGAACAACATCTGACTTGCAGCAGGTTGTTTCTTCCGAAAAAGGCAGCATCAAAAGAATCATCACCAATTTTGATACAATTACAACTACCTTTAGCGAAAATACGGCCGATTTGGAAAAAACAATCCGGAATCTTTCCGCTTTCAGCGATACGTTGTCGCAAATATCAGTTTCGCCAATTTTGGCCAACATTCAAGATGCATCCTACCAGATCAACGACATCCTGAACAAATTAAACAGCGATGAAAATACCGCGGGGCTCCTGCTCAACGATGCCCGCTTATACAATTCCATTAACGATTTATCGTCTGATTTATCGTCGCTAATCCGCGATATCCAAAATAATCCGCAACGGTACCTTCATTTTTCAGCCATTGATTTGGGAAAAGACGTTTATGTGAATGCCGGCAGGGAAGCTGCATCGAAAAATATTGTATTCAAAGTTCACCTCGTTTCGTCGAAAAACCGGATTCCAACAGAATCTAAAATGTTTGACGGGCTTGGCGAGATAGAAGAATACGAAGCCAGCGGCGCATACACCTATCTGGCCGGCAACACCAATTCCTATACTGAAATTACAGAACTGTTTGAAAAAGCCCGGCGAAAATTTCCGGATGCCGCTATCGTGGCGTTTCGCAACGGACGGTTAATAAAACTGGAAAGGGCGTTAAAATCGCTCCGGTAATTAACCCCATCCTGTTAATATCATTTTTTATGCAAACCAAAACCCAACTACTACCCACCAGATACTTTTCTTAGAATCAAATTGTTATGCATAAATAATTAGTCGTCAGTCATTTATGAAAAATAAAAAATGTTGAAATTTTAATGGACTGATATCGAAATCACTATAAAGCGCAAGAGATTTACAAGGGGGAAAGCATTTTTTTTTTCACTTTTTTTTTACAAATTTTGTTTTCGGGAAAAAAAGACAAGGGAATTTTTGTAGAACCTCAGTTAATCAACATTGTAAATGAACAGTGAATACCAAACTGCATGGGAGGATTGTCTGAATATCATTCGTGACAATGTACCAACCAGCAGTTTCAAAACATGGTTTGAACCGATAAAACCAGTTAAACTTGAAAATCAGGTTTTAACGATTCAGGTTCCAAGCGCATTCTTTTACGAATACCTTGAAGAACAGTTTATTGACATTCTTCGAAAAACATTGCGCATGGTGCTGGGAACCGGCGCAAAACTGGAATACAACATCGTAATGAGCGGAAACGGAAATAACGGAAGCACATTTACGGTGAAATACCCGACCAACAATAACAACAAACTGCAAAATAAACCGCTGACCGTTCCATTGAAACCGGAAGAAAAAGCAGCCATTAAAAATCCGTTTATTATTCCGGGAATTCAAAAACTGCAAATCGACCCACAGTTAAAACCCGATAATACGTTTGAAAATTTTGTGGAAGGCGACTGCAACCGCCTGGCACGCAGCGCCGGATTCGCAGTGGCCCAAAACCCCGGAGGAACGGCATTTAATCCGCTAATGATTTACGGAAATTCAGGCCTTGGAAAAACTCACCTTGCTCAGGCAATTGGCATTCAGGTGAAAGAACATCTTCCTGATAAAGTAGTACTGTATGTAAATGCCAACAAATTTCAAACGCAATTTACCGAAGCAACCCGGAATAACAACCGAAATGATTTTATCCATTTTTATCAAATGATCGATGTTCTGATCATCGACGACGTATACGAATTTGCGGGAAAAGAAAAAACCCAGGAAACGTTTTTCCACATTTTTAATCATCTTCACCAAAATGGAAAACAGTTAATCCTCACTTCCGATAAACCGCCAATTGAATTAAAAGGCATGGAACAGAGGCTGCTTTCGAGATTTAAATGGGGATTGACAGCCGATTTACAAACACCCGGTTTTGAAACGCGCATGGAAATTCTGAGGCGAAAAGTTTACAAAGACGGTATTACCTTGTCAGACGAAGTTCTGGAATACATTGCCTCACACGTTTCCACAAATGTACGCGAACTGGAAGGCGCTTTGATCTCGCTGCTTGCTCAATCCATGCTCAACAAACGTGAAATCACACTTGATGTGGCGGCCAAGCTGATAAACAAGCTGGTTAAAAACTCGAAACGGGAACTTTCTATCGAATACATTTCAAAGGTTGTTTGCGACTACTTCAACATGCCGGTAGACGTTTTGCAAACCAAAACCAGAAAACGCGAAATTGTACAGGCGCGGCAAATAGCCATGTATTTTTCGAAAAGCCTAACCAAATATTCGCTGGCCAGCATTGGCGCTCAAATCGGAAACAAGGATCATGCAACTGTGCTACATGCCTGTAAAACAGTGAATAATTTAAAAGATACCGATAAAAATTTCAGGATTTACGTAGAAGAAATCGAAAAGAAATTGAAAATGTAGTCCTTATATTTTCCCTACTATTTTAAATATACCTCCGTGCGGTAATGATTTATCTGATCGCCAGCATCGTTTCGTCCACTTTAATTTATGTGGTTTTTCGGACAGCAAAAAAGTTTTCCTGTCAAATGGATAACCTGATAACGCTGAATTATTTTATAGCTGCTTTTCTTGGCTTCGGATTTCTGCTCCGTTTCCGTTTTGATCCGTTCACCCAAAATAACCACTGGTTTGGCTACGCAACAATTTTGGGAATTTTATTTATCCTGATGTTTTATCTGATTGGATATTCATCGCAAAAAGCGGGTATTGCCGTTACAACGCTGGCCAATAAAATTTCGCTGGTTTTTCCGGTTTTGTTCTCGCTCCTTTATTTTGGCGAAAAGATTTCAGCGTTAAAATATGCCGGCTTAACTGCTACTTTTGTGGCTGTTATATTCACCCTATACAAAAAAGACATAAAAAGAACCGAACTTTCCCGCATCGTTCTTCCGCTTTTACTTTTTGCCGGAAGCGGCTTAACCGATTCACTGATTAAATACGTACAGGCTACCCGCATCACACCAAACCAGGTTACTGCCTACACAACGCTTGTATTTTTTGTCGCTTTTGTTTGCGGATTTCTTTTCATCATGTTCAAATCTTCATCGAAAAGAATAACATTCCGTTTGTCAGATTTTATATTCGGTACGATGCTCGGCCTGGTAAACTTCGGATCGCTTTATTTTATCATCCGCGCGTTAAACCAAAGTCAGTTAAACAGCTCGCTGGTTTTTGCATTGAATAATATGGCAGTGGTAGCGCTTTCAGCATTAATTGGCGCTTTTGTGTTTAGGGAAAAACTAAATAAAATAAATATTTTCGGAATTGCACTGGCTATTGTAAGTTTGTATATTTTGCTGAAATGAACGATACATTTAAAACCATAGCACAAAAAAGCGAAGGTTTGTTCAAAGACCGCGGAAGCAAATTTCTTGCATATGCCTGGCCTGTTAAAAATGAAGACGAAATAAAAAAGCTTCTGACTGAAATAAAAAAAGAACACCATGGCGCCCGGCACCATTGCTATGCATGGCGTTTGGGAGCCGAAGAAATTGTTTTCCGCGCCAACGATGATGGCGAACCTTCTTCAACCGCAGGGAAACCAATTTTGGGCCAGCTACAAAGTTTCGGTGTAACCAATGTGTTACTGGTGGTTGTCCGTTATTTTGGCGGCACACTGCTCGGTACGGGCGGACTCATAAACGCATATCGTTCTGCCGCCGCCGATGCACTTCAAAATGCGACGATTGTTATGCGGGTCATCGAACAAACATACCAACTCGATTTTACCTACAATGAAATGAAAGACGTTATGCTATTGATAAAACAGGAGAACCTGAACATTGAAAATACATGGTTCCGGGAAAAATGCAAACTCACCTTTTCCGCGAGAAAATCGAAAGCCGGGAGGATAAAAAAAGCATTTGAAAACATTTACGGGGTGAAAATTTCAACGCCCGGTTAAAATGTTAATAAAATGCTCATAAGTAACAAACGTTTTTTATTCGCCTTTTTTAAAAAACTGGTTAATTTTGAACCATGATACAATGCCAGTTATGCCAATATTTCTTTGCACCCGGCAGTTCCCGCTGCAAACAAACAAAAATTCCCGGTATCAGGCATTTTATTCTGTTTTCGATATATCGAACAAATTTATTTTTCCCAGGAAAAAGCAGCGGCTTTTTCATTAAAAAAAACCAGTATTTTCAACCAGAAAATACTGGTTTTCTTTTTTAAACGAAATTATTGTACATAAAATGGTAACAGAAATATGAAGAAGGATTTAATTTCAATCACAGATTTTTCAAAAGAAGAATACCTGAAAATAATGAAGCTGGCGGCAGAGTTCGAAGATCAACCAAACCAGAACCTGCTGGAAGGGAAGGTAGTAGCTTCCCTTTTTTTTGAGCCTTCTACGCGTACCCGGCTGAGTTTCGAAACTGCCATCAACCGTCTTGGCGGGAAAATCATTGGTTTCGCAGACCCTGGAAGTTCCAGCGCCACAAAAGGAGAGACCCTGCATGATACCATAAAAATGGTAAGTAATTATGCCGACCTGATTGTTATGCGTCACCCGCTGGAGGGCGCTGCCCGATATGCCGCCGAAATTTCACCGGTTCCGGTTATTAATGCCGGCGACGGCGCCAACCAGCACCCGACGCAAACGCTGCTCGATATGTATTCGATTCTGAAAACCCAGGGAACGCTCGATAATCTTAACATTTTTCTGGTAGGCGACTTGAAGTACGGCCGCACGGTCCATTCCCTTCTGATGGCTATGTCCGAATTCGAAATGCCTGTTTTCAATTTTATCGCCCCGCTCGAGTTGCAGATACCGGAAGAATACAAGATTTTTCTCCAGGAAAAAGGCATCCGGTATTTCGAACACCGCGAGTTTACCGAAATTATCAGTGAAGCCGATATTATATATATGACGCGCGTTCAGAAAGAACGGTTTTCAGACCCGATAGAATACGAAAAGGTGAAAAACGTTTACATCCTAAGAAATAAAATGCTGAAAAAAACCAAACCGAACATGCGAATTCTCCACCCGCTCCCAAGAGTGAACGAAATTCACACAGATGTGGATCAAAACGAAAAAGCTTACTATTTCAATCAGGCGTTAAATGGTGTTTTTACACGCGAAGCGATTATTGCCCATACCATGAACCTCAAATAAAAAAAAATGAAAGATAATACGAAGAAAAAATTAAAACTGAAGGTCAGCGCCATTAAAGATGGCACAGTTATCGACCATATTCCTTCTGAATTTTTATTCAAAGTAATTACCATACTCGGCCTCGATAATTTTGATAACATGATTACTTTTGGAAGTAACCTCGACAGTGAAAAGCTGGGCACAAAAGCGATAATAAAAGTAGCCGATAAATTTTTTGAAGATTACGAAATCAATAAAATAGCGCTTTTTGCCCCCAATGCCAAACTCAATATCATCAGGGATTACGAAGTAGTTGAAAAACGCAAGGTTGAAATTCCCACGGAAATAAAAGGCATTGTTAGATGTTTTAATCCGAAGTGCATTACAAACAACGAAAAAATAACCACTTTTTTTAAAGTCACCAGCCACTCCCCCATTGCTTTAAAATGCAGGTATTGCGAAAAGCTAACCATGCAGGATCAGATTAAAATGTACTGATATCTTCATACTGGCGAAAAAATATTCGCAGAATAATCACCGGGGTTTTTATCCCCGGTTTTTTTTATATATTTGCACCGCAATTGAAAAAAACAAAAGCCGTTGCATACCCGAAACGTCGGGAAATAAGGCGGCAATTGAAATACACAATGTCCGGTTGGCGGCCCCGAAATATCGGGAGACAGGCTCGCTGGTAAAAATGCCCAGTTGGCGGAATTGGTAGACGCGCTAGTTTCAGGGACTAGTGTCCTTTTGGACGTGAAGGTTCGAGTCCTTTACTGGGCACATCGGGGAAAGCAAACAACTAAAGCCTGCATCTCAATGAGTTGCAGGTTTTTTTATTTCAATTTCGGGCGATTTTGGAAACTTCGGCCTTCCCCGGAACCACATGTCAATTTTTACCGGAATTGTAAAAACATTACTTTTTGGTTTGAAATTTGGATATTTAAATACATGAACAACTTTTGGCAGCAATACAAAAATCCCGTTTTTTCGCTGGCGCCAATGGAAGACGTAACCGATACTGTTTTCCGGGAAATTGTAACCGGCATGGCAGCGCCACAGAAACTTCATGTGGTTTTCACCGAGTTTACATCGGTAGAAGGAATGAACCACCCGGTTGGCCGGAAACGCGTATCCGAACGGCTGGTCATAAATGAATCCGAACGCCGGTTGCTGAAAGAAAAAGGGATAAAACTGGTGGCGCAAATCTGGGGACGGAATCCGGAAGTTTACGCAAAAATAGCGAGTTATGTCACTGAAAATTATTCTTTTGACGGACTGGATATCAACATGGGGTGCCCGGTAAAAAAAGTAATTAAAACCGGTACATGCAGCGCATTAATCGGCGAACCGGACCTTGCCAAAGAAATTATTACCGCCACTAAAGAATCAACAAATTTGCCGGTGAGCGTAAAAACCCGGACCGGCATAAAACAACACCAAACTGAAGAATGGATTTCGCACCTTCTGGAAGTGGAACCGGCGGCAATTATTTTGCATGGCCGCACCCAGCGGATGCAGTCGGAGGGCGAAGCCAGACTGGGAGGAAATACAAAAGGCGGTTCAAATCAGAAACCGAATTGACCCAAATATCCCAATTCATGGAAACGGCGATATTTCTTCTTATGAAGAAGGATTGAAACGGATTGCGGAAACTGGTGTCGACGGGGTAATGATTGGCCGCGGTATTTTCAGGAACCCCTGGTTTTTCAATCCCGAAAAATCAGAAATCACCGAAAAAGAACGCATTGAAAAATTACTGGAACACACGCGGCTGTTTGAGCAAACCTGGGGCGGCATCAAAAATTTCAATATCCTGAAACGGTTTTACAAGATTTACCTGAGCGATTTTCCCGGCGCTGCAAAAATGCGTGCCGACCTGATGAACGTTAAAACTTACGAAGAAGTTTATCGTTACTTTGCCAAATTACCCGAAATGTCGCCGGTTCATTAAGGGTTTCTGTGCTTTGGTTTGTCATAGCTTTATGTATAAAAAACCAAAAAATCAAAAACAATGAAAAACCAGATTAACCGGAGGGAATTTGTTAAATCGGGCACTGTTGCCGGCTGTGCTTTAATTGTTTCAGGAAAACTTTCTGCAGTTTCAAATTTCAAACATTTTCAGGATGAAATCCCCGATCCCAAAAAACTGGAATATTGTGGCTATACCTGTCCGAAAGATTGTCTGTTTATGGAAGCTTCGGTTAAAAACGATGTGGAATTGAAAAAGAAAGCTTACGAAACCTGGGAAATGAAAACCAGGTTTGGTGTGGAAAAATTCGACCCGGAAAAAGTTTTCTGTTTCGGCTGTAAAAATCCAGACAAACCGGTTGGGATCAGATTGCAAAAATGCGATGTAAGACAGTGTGTAATCGACAAAAAAATGGAATCATGCATTGAATGCAAAGAATTGGCAGGTTGCGAAAAAGATCTGTGGGAAAAGTTTCCGGACTTCAAAAATGCCGTTATCAAAATGCAGGAAAAGTATTTTGCGGCAAGAAGTTAAGTCGAAATAAGTTTTAACGAGTCGTTCAAAACAGCGGTTTCAGATTTTCCCATTTTACTTTCCAGTTACCCGGGAATCCCGGATTATTTTTACCGTTTCCTTCGAATCCGGCACACATCATGGCAACTGCTGTGAGAAGGCCGCCGTTTCCGGGCAGGTAAATTTTTAACCGGTTGCTCTGGTAATTATGCCCGTTTTCGAGATAAGTATTTTTCTGAACATCTTTCAGCAGCAAGTCGATCGCCTGTTCCGGTTTTCCGAGGCGCGTGGCGCACATGGCAGCCATTGGATAATCCCAGCCCCAGGTACGCTCCCAGTTCCAGTTTTTTTCAATGTATTCAAAAGTTTGCGCCATAATCGTGGTATCTAATCCGGCGCTTCCCGGCAACATTCCGAATGCCCCCAAAACCATCGGGTGATCCGAGCAATAATCTTCATTTTCATACGAATCGGGGGCGCTTTCCGCAGCCAGATATTTTCCGTCTTTTTGTGCGTATCGGGGAAGTCCGTCAATTACTTTTTGCCAGTTTTCGTTTACCGGCAGGTTCATGCGCCGGCGCCATTCCTGAGCTTTTAATAATCCCCACTTCCAGTAAGCAACTTCGAAAGGCGGGTTAATTGTCTTCTCTTTTTCCAGGCTTTCCTGTGCCGGAATCAGCGGCGGACCTAAAATACAGCGGTTATTTTTTTCGTCCCGGCGGGCAAAATCAGCCATAAAATCGGCTGTAGCAAAAATTAACGAAGCATATTTTTGAAGTGTTTCTTTATCGGGATGATCGCGGTAGCACAACTCAGCGTAATAAATAATATGCGGTTGTTGCCAGATTAGAAACTCACCCACTCCCGATGGAGAATCATCGCCTTTCGGATCAGTCATTTTTGGCCAGCGAACACCATCATATCCCTGCAACTCTGCTTTTTTCTTTGCTTTTTCGAAAATATGCGAATAATAAGTCAAACTTTTTTCCAGCAGGTTTATACGATTCCAGTACGCCCAGTGAACCCCATGCCACCAGTGCATTTCGAGGTGAAACTTTCCGTACCAGCTATTGTAGGTCAGGCCGGTTTCCTGCGGTGGATAACTTCCGGCGCATTGAACCCGCATTAAATATTGCGACAAAATAACGCGACGCTCCAGTTCAAAAGCCCGCGGATCGTCTGTTTCAGAAAAATCGACAGCGCCGCCGGTTTGCCAAAATTCCTTCCACATTTGTGCTGTTGCCTTTTCAGTGGGTTCAAAACTTAACGTTGGTTCGAATTCATTGTTATCTTTAAATTCAACGGAAACCGTAAAAACGGAATCTTGTATTTCCGGCTGCAATATAAAAAGGTGTGGCTTCGGATTTTCCAGAGAAGCTTTTTCCTGCCAGTTCATTTTCACAAAATAGGTTGTTGTATCGGTTGAATGCTTAAAAATGGCATAATCAGAACCTTTCTCAACAACTTCCGACAAATGGTTTTCATCGTTTTTCCAATCGGCGCCATCACCAAAAAATTCTCCATCGGGGTATGGGAAACAAAGCCGAAAACCAATCAATCCTTTTTTCAATGCGTTCGAATTTATTTTTGCAGAAACTAAATCCCGTTCCGGATGACACACTGTTTTTACTTTTACCTGGTCATTTTCAATATTGAATGAACTTTGAATTTCGCCTTTCCACAAATTCAGTTGCTGATTTACATTTTTAATTTCACCGGATTGAATAGCCGTTCCATTGGTATGGCGAAGAAGAAATCCAAAATTGCCGAGATGCAGCCGGTGCGGGTTCGCGCGAAAATATTCAGCTGCCTCCTGTTGTCGTGTTGTAGATTTCTGTTGAACAGAATACGGGATTTTTCTTCCTTCCACATCGAAGTATTCAAAAGTTTCTTCCCGCTGATAATTTTCGGTATTCGGAAAACTGTGCCAGCCCCACTCCGATTGAGTGCCGAGCGGCAGTCCGTTTTTATACGTCACCGGGAAAGTTTGTAATCCGGTAACATCCACCGTGTACGCAAATTTTCCATTTCCAATGGTCAGGGAATTAAGAGAATCAAACCCGTTAACAATAACGTTGTGCCGGTTTACCACACTAAAACGATCGATTTTTTGTGAGTTGCCGGTTTTAACAAAACATACTGACATGAAGAATATTGCCAGTAAAACCGAATTCCCGGATTTAAGTTTTAATCGTATCATTACAAATATTCCAGTTTACTTTTAAGTTTTTCTATTCGCCACTCACTCAATTGTTTAATGCGGTTTAATACATTTGCCGTAACCCGGTTGTGAACACCTTCCCAAATGCTGTTAATCCATTTTCGGACTTTCTTTTCCTTACCGTAGAAATTAAAACTAACAACAAAAAACAACTGCGACTGTGCAGTTTCACCCAATTCTATAATTGACGAACGAACATACATGATAAAAATCCCAATTGGATAACCGCCGCTGCTCCGGTACAAAAGATACCGTGCATTATCGAAATCAAAAGCATCAGGTGTTTTTTTAATTCTTATTGAATTCAGGTTGAACAGCGGGATCATTTGAAACCCGAAGAAACTTTTTAATCCAAGCGGATATTTTTGCCAGCCAAAAGGCAACACTTTAATCTGTTCAATTTCATTGTTAACACGTTGTATCTTAGCCACATGATTTGGCCAGCAGGTTGAATCGCCATTCCAGTTCAGCAATTCGTTAAATACATAATTAACAGGCGCTTCCACTCCTATTTGATGTACGTTTAAAACCGTGTTTCTATTTACATCGATACCAACCCGCTGCAAAATTCGCTGAATGTATTCCTCCCGTTTTTCTTCGTTGCTGAATTTTATCAAAGTTTCTTTTTCCGGATGGTTCAACAGAAAATATTTAGCATCGGTAAAAACATTTCTGCTTCGCGAGGGTGGTTTTTTAATTGAATATTCTGCAGCAGTATTTATTGACATTTTCCGGAACCAGTTCAAGAATTTTCTTTAAAAGTAAGAACAAAATCCATGTTCAAAAACAAGTTACAAAAAAAGGCTGCTCATCAACCGATGGCAGCCTTCAATGTATTATTATTTTAAAACTATGGTTCTCCAACCAATTTTAAATTTTCGTCAAGCGGGGTCATTTTTGGCATTAACAGGTGTACAAATCCCAGGATAATGAGATAGGAAGCGCCGGCAACTAAAAATGCCCAGAAAAATCCGGTATTTTCCGCATTATCAAGTACAGAACCTAAAATTACGTTACTTACAATACCGGCAACGGCGCCCACCATTCCGCCAATTCCCACAACTGAAGCGGTTGCTTTTTTAGGAAATACGTCTGACACCAAAGTAAAGATATTGGCCGACCATGCCTGATGGCCTGCTGCTCCCAAGCCAATTAAAAATACGGCAACCCATTTACTTTCAGTTACAGCTACAAATGCAACCGGCAGAATGATTAAAGCACAAATTAACAATGTTAATTTCCTGGCCTTGTTTATGGACCAACCTTTTTTTATAAAAGCACCGGAAAGCCATCCTCCAAAAATACTTCCACTATCTGCGATTAAATATATTACAAGAAAAGGCAAACCCATTTCCTGAATTTTTACACCGTGATTTTCAGCGAGGAAAATAGCACCCCAGAATAAGTAAAACCACCAAACCGCATCGGTGACTTTAGCTAATGAAAATGCCCATGTTTGCCTTTTAGGCAATACTTTTTTCCATGCAATTTTATCCTCATTTTCAAGAACGGAATCGCTGTTTATGTACTCAACCTCTTCTTTGGTTACTTTTCTATGATGTTCAGGTTTATGGTAGGTCCTCCACCAAACAAACACCCATAATGCACTTAAGGCACCAGTAATCAAAAACGGAATTCTCCAGTTTACAAGTTCACCCTGCCCCCGGGAACCTCCACTCCAGTATACAATCCAACCAATAACAAAAGGCGCTGCAATGGCGCCGATACTTGTCGCAGCATTAAATATCCCTGTTGCCAAAGCGCGTTCCTTTTTAGGGAACCATTCTGCTGTAGTTTTAATAGCAGCAGGGAAGTTACCCGATTCGCCGTAACCAAGACCGAACCTTGCCAGCATAAACCCAATTAAACTAAATCCCTTTCCGATGGTTGCATGAAGCATTCCGAAAACACTCCAGATACCGATTGATAAAATATAACCCTTTTTGGTCCCTAAACGGTCAATTATACCCCCCATGGTTAACAACCCGATTGCATAGGCAACCTGAAAAGCAATCAGGATATTTGAATAATCCTGTTTCGTCCAGCCGAACCATTCAATAAGTTCCGGCGACATAACTCCCATAAGGCTCCGGTCAAAATAGTTGATCGAAGTTGCAGCAAATAATAAAGCCAGTATCCTAAAGCGATACTTACCTACTGGTTTTTTAATTTCAATCATGAATATTGGTTTAGATATTTTTAAATTTTTTGATGATTCTCAGCGCTTCCGCACATTTTTCCGAAATGTAACTATAATTTTCTTTTTGGAGAACGTCCTTCGGGAATAATTGCGATCCCATTCCCACACAGGTAGCGCCCGCTTCGAACCAGGCCTTCAGGTTTTCCTCATCCGGTGAGACCCCGCCGGTAGGCATGATGCTGGTCCACGGCATCGGGCCTTTCACGGCTTTTACAAATGCAGGGCCCCCTACCTGCTGGCCCGGAAAAATTTTCACCACTTCGGCGCCAAGTTCGTGTGCCCGCCCGATTTCGCTAACCGAACCACACCCGGGGCTCCACGATATTTTGCGTTTGTTACAAACTCTGGCTGTGGCTTCATCGATTAAAGGCGAAACAATAAAATTCGCTCCCAAAGCGATATACATGGCCGCTGTTCCTTCATCGATTACTGAACCGACCCCCATAATCATCTCCGGACAATTTTCAATTGCCCATTGGTTCAATTCAGCAAAAACAAGCGTGGCAAAATCGCCGCGGTTGGTAAATTCAAATACCCGCACCCCGCCGTTGTAACAAGCCTGCACCACATTTTTACAGACTTCCGGATTTTTATGGTAGAACACCGGAATCATCCCGGTTTCCTTCATTTTGAGGGCAACTTCTATTCTTGTAAATTGTGCCATATTTAAAAATTTAATGTTTTAAGTTCCTGGTTTCAAGTTTCACGTTTCAGGTTTCGGGTTTCAGGTTTCAGGTTTCAGGTTTCAGATTTCAGGTTTCAGGTTTCGTTTCTATCTGGCAACCCGTCCCGATGCATCGCCACCCATCAGTTTTTCTACTTCATCAACAGTTACCTGGTTAAAATCACCGTAAATCGTATGTTTTAAACAGGAAGCGGCAACCGCAAAATTCAGTGCTTTCTGGTCATCGTTTTTGTAGGTGAGCAGGCCATAAATTAATCCCCCCATAAAAGAGTCGCCGCCGCCAACTCGGTCTACGATGTGTGTAATCTGGTAGGTTGGGGCTTCGTATAACTTATTGCCATCCCAAAGCACGCCCGACCAACTGTTGTGGTTGGCGTTTACCGAACCACGCAAAGTGGTGATTACTTTTTTGCAACGCGGAAAACGTTCCATAATTTGCCGCGAAACCGATTCGTAAGCTTCGCCTGTCACTTTTCCGCCGGTAACATCTACGCCTTCGGGTTTGATGCCCAGCACCATTTCAGCATCTTCCTCATTTCCCAAAATAATATCGGTCCCGGCCACCAGGTCCGGCATTATTTCACCCGCTGTTTTCCCGTAATTCCATAGTTTTTTTCGATAATTCAAATCGCAGGAAACAGTGATTCCCAACTCGTTTGCTTTTTTTATTGCTTCGAGGCAAACATCCGCAGCGCCTTGAGAAACTGCAGGTGTAATTCCGGTCCAGTGAAACCAACCGGCTCCTCTGAAAACTTCGTTCCAATCGATCATTCCCTTTTGAATTTCGGAGACTGCCGAATGGGAACGATCGTAAATGACTTTGCTACTGCGGCTTACTGCGCCTGTTTCGAGAAAATAGATACCGAGCCGATCGCCGCCCCAGATAATTTTCTCAGTTCCTACGCCATATTTTCGCAGTTCCATCATGCAGGCACGGCCAATATCATTTTCAGGCAACCGCGTGACAAAATCGACAGGTATACCGAAATTAGCCAGTGAAACCGCCACATTTGCCTCTCCGCCGCCAAAAGTTGCGGTTAACTGATCGCTTTGTGACAAACGAAGGAAACCGGGTGTTGCCAGGCGCAACATGATTTCGCCAAAAGTAACGACTTTGTTATTCATAATTTTCAGAAATTAAATTATTTTGCAATCGATTGCAAAGATAAGATTCCTGTTACTTAAAATCAATATATTTAACAAAACAATACATCCTTCTAATCAAAGTGGAAGTAATTTTTGGCATTGTTGAAGCAAATATCTTCCACCATTTTACCGAGCAAGTCCATATCGTACGGGATTTCACCGTTTTCAACGTCGTTCCCGAGCAAATTACATAAAGTCCTGCGGAAATATTCATGCCGCGTATAAGACAGAAAGCTGCGTGAATCAGTTAGCATTCCAACAAAACGGCTCAACAATCCGAGGTTCGAAAGCGCATTCATCTGTTTTTCCATTCCGTCTTTCTGATCGAGAAACCACCAGCCCGAACCGAACTGCATTTTGCCGGGAACAGATCCATCCTGAAAATTTCCGATCATCGTTCCAATCAACTCGTTATCGCGCGGATTTAAGTTATAAATAATGGTTTTCGCCAACTGGTTACCCTGATCCAGCCGATCCAGTAACTTCGATAGCGGACGGGCAATTTCAAAATCGCCGATGGAATCGAAGCCGGTGTCTGGTCCCAATTTATTGAACAACCTCGTACTGTTGTTTCTCAGTGCCCCGATATGAAACTGCTGTGCCCAGCCCCTGGAGTGATCAAGAATTCCGAATTCGTACAACATGCATGATTTGAACTTCAGGATTTCAGTTTCGGTTAAATCGCCACCGCCCCTGATTTTTGAGAAAACAGCTTCGATTTCTGAATTTGTATAATCAACAGCAATAGCAGTTTCAAGACCATGATCAGACAAGCGGCAACCGTTTTCATGAAAAAACTGGTGGCGCTTTTCAATGGCGCCCATGAATTCTTCAAAAGAACTAATGTTCATTTCCGACACATCTTCCAGTTTATTCACATAGTCGTTGAATGTTTTGGTATTTTCAACGGCCATTGCTTTATCCGGACGCCAGGCCGGCAGCACTTTTACTTCGAAATTGCTCTCTTTTATCTGACGGTGATATTCGAGCGAATCAACCGGATCGTCAGTCGTGCAAATGACTTTCACATTTGCCATTCTGATAATTCCGTGGACAGAATATTCAGGTGTCTGCAGTTTTGCATTGCATTCGTCCCAAATTTCTTTCGCCGTTGCCGGACTGAGAATTTTTTCAATTCCAAAAAACTTTTTCAATTCCAGGTGGGTCCAGTGAAACAGCGGATTTCGTAATGTGTAGGGAACGGTTTCCGCCCATTTTTCAAATTTTTCCCAGTCGGAAGCATCGCCGGTACAATATTTCTCGTCCACGCCGTTTGTTCGCATCGCCCGCCATTTGTAATGGTCGCCATACAACCATATTTGCGTGATGTTTTCAAATTGTTTGTTTTCGGCAATTTCCTTCGGGTTGATGTGACAGTGGTAGTCGAATATGGGCATTTTCGCCGCGTGGTTGTGATACAATTCCTGAGCTGTTTTGGTTTGCAGCAGGAAATTTTCATCCATAAATTTTTTCATTTTTCGCTTGATTTAACTGTGTTATTTATTTGCAGAAGTTACAGGTTGAACAGACGTTTTAAATGCCGCTCGTATATATTTTCCTCTACACAACCTCCTACCACGTCAGCATTTTTTTTCAGCAAACCGGTGTATTTTTCCCCCATTTCGGCAGCAATTTTATAACCCACATGAATCAATTGCCGAAAGTTGGAATTGTATTCTGTATGGCCCGGAATGTGCCGCAATGTATTTGCAAATTTCTCTCCCGACCAGTTTTTAACTTCTTCAGGCGAAGGAAGTTTCGCATCATCGATATCAATGACATCGGCATATGGCCCGCAAAGTTCATCTTTTCGCTGCAACGCTTTTACATAAATTTCTTTGGCTGCCGCAAGTCCTTCGTCGCCGGAAACAGCAAGCCCGATCACTTCTTCGAGCCAGGTTGTGCCAGCCGTTTTCACGTGCAAACCTTTATTATGTTTTTTTATGATTTCAGCCATAATCGGATAAATGGCAAATTTATCGGACCCGGAATGAACGCTCAGTTTCAAATCTTCCGGCAGGCCAAATTCCTTCACCGCATAATCAATGACCAGCACATCCTGTTCGAATTCTTTTGCAAACTGATCCACGTCGCCCACATAGTCGACGCCTTTGTTAAACCGGCCGGTAAATTTTGGAGCAATGGTTTGTGCGGGGATTTTTTCGTCGGCAATCATTTTTAAAATGAAAAACATGTCGACCGGCGTTTGCGGCGATTCCACTTCATCCATGGAAACTTCGGTAACAAAATTTCCTGCGCCTTTTGCTTTTTCAATGTGGCGGTAAATGGCGCCGGCTTCTTTCGTTGCCGCCAAAAATTTTCCGGCGACAGTTTCCAGCAACTCATCCGTAATTTCAATGGGTTCCGGAATTCCGGGTATGGAAACCGAAGTTCCCAGTTCTTTGCACGATTTTTTAAATGCTGTTACATAAGCCGATTCCGATTTGTTGCCAATATACTGGGCTACGTCGAGCGTAAAAAAATCGGAATGTTTGATGAACCTGTCGACAGTGGTTAGGTTAATATGGTCGGCATCAACAAAATAAGGATTTTTCCATTCAAGCGCTTTCACTGCGCGGTCTGCTTCTTGCCGTGTTCCTTCCGGTTCCGAATGTACAATGTTGTGTTCGCGGTTCGATTTATTCCAGACCGGAGTAACCGCAACTCCCTGGTTGTTGGCTTTTATAATTGCATTCAACTGCGCCAAACCTTCGTGGTTAAAGCGATCGCCAATTCCGAAACTATATTTTCCGAGCTTCATAATATATGGTTTATTGTTTTAATTTTTTCGGTAAAAAGATTTTCCGTGTACGAACACGAAAGTAGAGATATATTTTTTAGTACCCAAAAAAATCTATGTGTTCTGCAAATAATCTTGCATATTAAAGAAGCGCAATTGCACCGTAAAATCCCACCATAAAAATCACAATACAACTGATCCATAAAGCAACGTCATAAAACTTCGACGATTCGAGCCCGTATTGTTTTTGTTTGTACCTGAAATGTAAACCGGCATAAACAATAATCAGCAACATGAAAAAGGTGATAATGCCGCCGATGGTAACCATAAAAACGGGCGATTTTACCCATAACAGCGCAATTACCCACAACACCGGGAAAATCCAGGCCAGGGCGGCTACCGTGTTTCTTCGTTGTTTCCGGTTGAAAAAATCGATCCAGCCCAGTTGTCCGAACAAATCGGAGAAGATGCGGGTGCGGGCAGCCAGCGCCGAAAAAAGCGTAGAGAACAATACCACAAACGAACCGAACAGGAAAAAATCTTTTGCCCAGGGACCGAATGAATCGGTATACATTTTCGAAAGCGTTTCAATCATACCAAAACCATCGGGAATTTCGCCGCGTTTGTACAAAACGGCAGCGCCGAGCAGGTAAAAAGCAGCAGTAACCAATGTGTACACTACCATGGAAAGTATAGCGTCGAGATTCATGACTTTTATCCAGCCGCGTGCCCTTTTTCGCCACTCATCCGTTTCTTCGAACGGACCGGTAAACCGGGCATACCCTTTTTCGAGGCACCAGTAATTGTATGCCACAATTTCGTCGCCGCCAACACCGGTCAATCCAAACGCTGCGATGGCAAAACCAACAGCCGAAGCCGGAAGGTTGAACTGAATCCCTTCAATAACTTCAGCCTGCGAAAATGCAAACTGAGTATATTGCAACATAAATACAGCCGCAATTGTAAACACAGTGAACAGTACCATCAACACCACAGACACTTTTTCAATAAAAAAATAGTAGCCTTTAAAAACCATACCTGCAACCAGGATACCAATGATAATCGCAAACCACGTAATGCCGATTTGCGGAAAAGCTATATTCAAGGTAATGGCCACACCGCCGATAATCCCGCCCAGTTGCAGCGGTTTGAAAAGCCAGAGAAAAAACCAGGTCCACAAGCTCCAGTTGGCATTTTGTTTACCAAACCGCGGCCCGCCCAACCGGTTGAGCGAAGTCATCACTGTTTCGCCGGTGCGGATAGCCTGCTTTCCGAATTCGAGCTGTATGGCCACTTTTACAATGCAACTGACGATGATTACCCAAAACGTTACAAAACCTGCTTTTGCACCTAAAGTAGTGGTTGAAATCAGCTCGCCGGAGCCGACCACCGATGCCGAAAGAATAAACCCCGGACCGAGGTATTTTAATTTTCCGATAATACTGGTTGGCGCCGGTTTAACATATTCCCGGGATAAAATGTAAGGATCAGGTTGCATATAATTATTTGTTTAAAACCGGCTGAAAGCGGGTGCTTCATAAATTTATCCCCTGTTTTACCAGGAAAAAAACCGTTGCTAATCTTTCAAAACGAGCACCCGACTTCAGCAGGATGAGACGTTGTAACTTTTTATTCACCGGATTAAAACCCGGCGCTGATTTATGCCGGGTTCAGCGAAAATCCAGCAACACTTTCAGGTATTTTTCCTTTTCTTTTTGAAGCAGTTCAAATGCTTTCTGAATTTCAGAGCCGGGCATCACTTTCGAAATGAGCACCCCGGGTTTTAAATTTCCGAGGCTGAGGTGTTCAAGTACTTCGGCAAACTCTCCGTCACTCACTCTCGAAGTGATAATTTGCCCTTCTTTCCAAATCAGCTCTTTGAACAACACCGGCGACGGATCGTCGCCCAAACCGAGCACACAAACTTTTCCGCCTCCGCGGAGACTTTGAATACAGCTTCTGACAGGCGTGTGTACACCTTCAATTTCTTCGGCGTGGCCAACTGCTTCGAAAGCAATATCAACTCCTTTTCCGCCGGTGTATGCTTGAATGACATCTACCGGGTTTTCCTTTTTCGGATTAATTCCGATAACATTTTCATAATTGTTGGTTGCTATTTTCAGACGGTTATCGAGCGGGTCGACCATAAAAATAGTTTGGTCTGTTTTTGTTCGTGCAGCCTGAAGGATCACCTGCCCTACCCTGCCGGCGCCCCAAATTGCCAGGACATCTCCTGCTTTTGTGCCTGCCCTGTTGTTGGCATGAAAGCCAATTCCGTAGATTTCAACCAGCGCCACGTGTTCGTTGGGAATGTGAGGCGCTGCTTTGTACAACATGAGCGGCGGAACAGCAATTTTTTCTGCAAATCCGCCGTCCAAATCCACGCCGAGCAAATTTAGTTTTGTACAGGCCGGATAATGTTTCCGCTGGCAGGCCGGACATTCGCCACACCAGATAATCGGGTCAATGGCAACTTTATCGCCAACGGCGAAACCGGCAACATTTTTACCGACTTCTTCAACTATTCCGCCCATTTCATGACCGGGAATAAAAGGGACGTTCGTCCGGGGGTGAAAATCGCCGGGAAAAATATGCATATCGGTGCCGCAAATGCTGGCAAACTGAATGCGTACCAAAACTTCTTTATTATTCATTTCAGGAGCGGGTACGTCTTTCCAGGTGAAATTTCCGTAGGTTTCAAGAACTGCTGCTTTCATATTCGCTGGTTTAAAATTCGATGTCTAAAATACGTTGAATTACGAACCTATTCAAAATAAAATCAACCAAATGAAGAAATTTTCGCAATTGTCAATGGATGGGTAATGCAGACTTGCCGGCGGACGAAGTACCTGTTTATCCCTTGACAGGACTTCAACTTTCCGAAGCCGGAGACAACGAATCGGACTTCGGAAAATCCGGCTCCCGGGTCAATTGAAAAAAGTTGATGAATTCAGCACATTACAATAATGTTCCTGCTTCTTAACAGATCGATTTGATATTGTGGAATCCTGTTGCCCGCGAGGTTTAAATATTCAAGGTTTTCCAACTCGAAAAGCGGCGAAATATCTTCAATGTCATTTCCCGAAAGATCGACTCTCCGCAATTTGAGCAGGTTGCTTAATGCGTCGATAAATCCGATGTGATTGTTAGCCAGGTACAATTCTTCCAGGTCGCTCAAATTCCACAAATTAGAAATATCGGAAATTTGATTTCCTGATGCGTCGACCAAAACGGCGCGTATGCAAAATTCTATCCCATCCAGCGAATCGAGCCCGCTGTATGCCAATTCTATTTCTTCAAAATCTGCCAGAAAATCGTCGGAATATTCATTCTGAAAAATCCCAAATTCGTTTACTACCATTGCATTGTAAAACGATCGTTCAAAACGGAAAGAATCCTGGCCATCGTAATCGCTGTATCCGTTGTAGTTGACCTCGTGGTACCCGTCGAATTCAAACTCGTCCCAAATATATTCCGGATGGTAATCGATATCTTCATCAACCGGCGCCACCTTTATCTCGTCGATGTTGTTAATTAAAAAGATATGCGAATATTTTTCAAGCCCTTTCAAATCGTTCCCGGCATATAACTGTTGGATGGCGTTTTTGAAAAACTCGCCCCTGTCGGGATGGTACAGCATAATCAACTTTGAAAAACATTTGGCATCTTTTTCTTCGTCGATAAGAATGTATCTGGAAATTCTGTTTGCTATTCCCCTTATTTCGGCAAAATTTTTATTTCGGTAAAGCTCAATGAGTTTTCCTGTAATCCGGTTTAGGTTTTTATTGGAATACGCTTCCAGTAAATCGTTATAAAGCTTGTTCATATTTCCTACTATTTTAACCCACTACACATTGGTCAACATTTAACCGGTAAACGCAGGAAAACGAAAAATATTTATTCGCAGGCAAAAAAATCCACCTTATTTATTCAACCAAACCGGCGTTTCCCCATTTTTCGATTGCCTGCTGCAATTCCTCTTCATAATTTGCATCATTTTCGTCGAAGACTTTGTTTTCCACCATTTTGATATCTTCTGCTTTTGTATTATTATAACGCACGGGCGGGTTATTATTCCTGCAAAACAGGTAATTATTTTCCACCAGGTTTTGTGTAGCTTTATGAAAACGCAGCGGCGATTTGGCAATGTTATAAATCAGGTTTCCTGCAATTACCACATCGGTAGTGCCTTCATCCAGAAACATACCGTTACTTTCGGCCCGTCCCGCGTTAACCTTTACATCATGAATATGATTATTCAGAATTTTGCTGCCGGGTTGCAATCCCAGCATATAAATTCCGCCGCCGTCGCTCAGCACCTGCATGACGTCGTGAATGTGGTTTCCCTGCAAAATATTCCCGCGGCATGGCGTTGGTTCAGGGCTCCACATCCAGCCAATGGAAACGCCGGTATACGGAAGTTGTGAAATTTCGTTACTGCGGATTATCGTTTCAACCGTCAACCCGCACCAGATTCCCACAGCGCCAAAAAACTGCCGGCCGCAATTAGCAATTTCACATTGATTTATACTATTCCCGCGGGCAGCTTGATCCGGGGCAACTTTCCACCATTTTTCACCATCGGTTTCCCTGTCGCGACCCTCTCCAATCATAACTCCGTTTCCTGAAATATCGTTAAAAGCTGAATTTTCGATCCGGCAATTCCGGCATCCGGTCCCAAGCCATAATCCCGAACCTCCCAGATTTTCAAACACGCAATTTGAAAAAGTGCAGTCTTCTGCCCAATCGGCGCGGACTGCTGCCGGAACAACAGACCACTCACTGCCGGCAGGGCGAGGATCAAAATGACAGGCCTGCACGCCGCAGTAGCCTTTTTCCGGAATTTCCCAGGCAGAATGCCGGAATGTAATTCCATCAAAATGAATATTTCTCACCGGTTGGTTTTCGTCTCCTTCCATGCTAATCAATCCTTCGGAAAAAGGAATGAAAATTTCCAAATTGTCCGGGTTTTCCGTTTCGGGAAGTTTCAACCGGATTTTATTTTCAGCCGGGATAGAAACCCACTCGTAACTGCTATCGAGAAATTCGGGGGCATTTTCCAGAAAATAACGCGGGTTTGGCTCCCAGTGATCCAGATTGAAAAATTCAGGATTTTTTGCACCGATAGAATCCACCGCTGTAATCCGGTTTTCTTCACGATTAATTTCTTTGATACCAATTCGCGAAATGGACCAGTCGTGCAGCAAAACAAGTTCCACACCAGCCAAATCAGCAGGAACCGGAAAATCACCTTTTTTATACTGGAAATTTGTTCGCCGGTCGATTCCCACAGTATCTACGCGCAACCAGCCATCGTTCGGAAACCTTGCCCGCGTTGCCCGTCTGTTGTTAATAAAAAGTTCGCGTACCTGTTTGTTTTGCATATTTTCGGGGATGGTTGCTTCCCAAAAATCATTGTTTTTTTGCCATACCGTTAAACGAATTCCTCCCGAAACCACCGGTTTTTCGCCGGGAACAGCCTTTACCAAAACAGTAGCCGTTGAATCGGCAGAAGGCAACGGCTTGAATTCGAGCGGTTTTTTAAGCTGATGAATTCCTTCACTTAACCAAATGGTAACAAAACTTTCGCTTTTTTCCTTTAACTGCGCGTAAGCTAATTCCTTCGCGAAGTTGAGTGTGGCAACCGGGTCATTTTTTGTTCCGGAGTTCAAATCGTTTCCCTGGGGCGAAACATAAATGTTCTGCGCAAAAACCGGCTGCCAGAATCCGTTCAGCAATTGAATAAAAAGGAAAATCTTAATTGAAAAAAACAGAAATTTAAATTTATTTTTCATCTTTATCGGCATTAGGATTTAAAGTTAAAGGAAATTTCACTCTTACAGAAGTAAGTAAACAAAACAAATCCACGAACGTTATTTTAGTGCATTGCAGACTTTTAATTTAAAATAGAGCGGATGTATTTGGAGAAACCGGAAGTGACAAATGCCAACCAAATAAATACACAGGAACTTTTAAACGATTATTATTTAGTTTTTTTAAGCCGGCAGCTTAGTTTGTTAGGCCGAAGGGAAGTGCATAACGGCAGGGCGCATTTTGGTATTTTTGGCGATGGAAAAGAAGTAACGCAGATTGCTTTGGCAAAATGTTTCAGAAAAGGCGACTGGCGCTCGGGATACTACCGCGACCAGACACTCATGCTGGCATTGGGATTACTGCAACCCGAAGAATTTTTTGCCATGATTTACGGCGATACAGATGAGACCATCAACCCCTCGACCGTAGGACGTAACTTCAATAACCATTTCAGCACAGGTAATATCGATGAAAATGGGGAGATAAAAAACCTCGCGAAACAATACAATTCCGCTTCCGATGTTTCATCAACCGGCGGCCAGATGCCGCGATTGCTTGGATTGGCGCAGGCATCAAAATTGGCAAGGCAAAAACCTTCATTAAAAAAATACCTGAAAAATAACGTTGCCGGTAACGAAGTGGCATTTGGTACCATTGGCGATGCCAGTACTTCAGAAGGAATTTTCTGGGAAACAATCAACGCTGCCGGAGTGATGCAGGTCCCGTTGGCCGTAATGGTTTACGACGATGGTTACGGAATTAGCGTTCCTGTTGAATTACAAACCACCAAATCGAGTATTTCAAAAGCTTTAAAAGGCTTTCAGACGGAGAAAGACGCCAACGGCATTTCCATCTACTCGTGCAAAGGCTGGGATTACCCGGGTTTGGTGAAAACGCTTGCTGAAGGTGTTGCGGAATGCCGTGAAAAGCATGTACCGGTTGTTTTTCATGTTCAGGAACTAACCCAGCCGCAGGGCCACTCTACCTCGGGTTCGCACGAGCGATACAAAACCAGGGAACGCCTTCAGTGGGAAAAAGACTTCGACAGCATCGCACATTTCAAAAAATGGTTGCTCGAGAATGCCAAAGCCGATATTGAAACCCTGACAAAACTTGAAAAAAAAGCGGAGAAAAGAGCAAAAGAAGCCCGGAACAAAGCCTGGGAGCATTTTTCCAACGGATATTTAAAAGAACAACGGGAGTTAAAAGAAATTCTTCATAAAATAGATGAAAAAACAGACCTGCAAAACGACCGCAAATTTGAAGTTGTCAGTCAAAAGATTTTCCCTACAAGGCGGTCGCATCTTAGTTTTGCCAAACGGTTAAACCTGGAAATTCATTTGAATCCCGAGGTACAAAATGAAAGGGCCGAACTGCAAAACTGGATTAAACGCTTTGAAGAAAGAACAGCAGATTTTTACAACACCAGATTACACCGCACTGGTTCTGATTCTACGTTAAAAGTAAAAGGTCATCCCGTTAAATATAGTCCGGATGCGGAAGATGTTAACGGTTCGCAAATCGTCAGTAAAAATTTTGAAGCATTATTTCAGAAATACCCAAACCTCATTACGTTTGGTGAAGATACCGGGAAACTGGGAGACGTAAACCAGGGGATGAAAGGAATGCAGGAAAAATTTGGGGTTGAACGTGTTTCCGATACCGGTATTCGTGAAGCAACCATCATCGGACAGGGCATTGGTTTGGCAATGCGAGGTTTCCGTCCGATTGCAGAAATTCAGTATTTGGATTACCTGATTTATGCGCTTTCACAATTAAGCGACGACCTGGCAACCCTGCAATACCGTACCAAAGGGAAACAGGCTGCCCCGCTTATTATCCGTACGCGCGGACATCAGTTGCAGGGAATATGGCACGCCGGTTCGCCTATGCAAATGTTGTTGGGATCGTTACGAGGAATATACTTGTGCGTGCCCAGAAATTTAACACAGGCAGCCGGTTTTTACAATACGCTGCTTGAAGGTAATGACCCTGCCATTGTAATTGAGCCTTTAAAAGGATATAATGTAAAGGAGAAACTTCCGGAAAATCACGGAGAATATAAAGTACCGCTGGGCACGCCTGAAATCATGCGCGAAGGAACCGATGTTACCGTTGTTACTTATGCATGGAACGTTCACCATGCGCTTAAAGCAGCCAACCTGCTTCAAAAATTTAAAGGAATATCGATAGAAATAATTGATGTTCAAACTCTGATGCCATTTGATTTGAACCATACCATTTTAAATTCGGTTAAAAAAACCAACAAGGTAATTTTTATGGATGAAGATGTTCCGGGCGGAGGCACGGCCTACATGATGCAAAAAGTACTGGAAGAACAAAAAGCATTCGATTATCTGGATGCAGCTCCCCGAACCCTTTCCGGAAAGGAACATCGTCCGGCTTATGGAATTGACGGTGAATATTTCTCGAAACCGAACGTTGAACTTCTTTTTAAAAATGTGTATGAAATAATGCGGGAAACAGACGTGAAAAGGTTTCCAAAATTATGATTTTAAACATTGTTTCCCGGACATATTTCAACAGAGAAATTACTCAAAGCGTTATATGTTAAATGATTAAAAGAGCACGCTCCTTTTACACATAATTTATACAGATTAGGGGAGCTAATTGGATTAGAAATGTCAGATGAATATTCTGATTGGCTGGATCAGATTACTTCATTTAACCTTATACGAGAAATAATGAATTAAAAACTCGAATGTAATAATTAAAACTACTCCGGTACGATGTAAGGAAAGCTGGAATCACTGGTTTCTTTTGCCCATTTCAGAATTAAATCCCGGTGGTATTTCAGCACTTTCACAAACTCATTTTTATCTGCCAGATTATTCATTTCGCCGGGATCATTTTCCAGGTCGAACAACTGTTCCCGGTTTTCGCCGTTGTCGTAAATGCAGTATTTGTACTTCTTTGTCCGCAACATTCTTCCTGTTGCTCCAAGATTAACGACTCCGCGTGCGAACATGGTTTCACTCACTACGAAATTCCGTGGCTTTGGTGATTTTCCCTGCATTATAGGAACCAGCGAATTTCCCCGCATCGATTCCGGTTTTTTCGCACCAGCCAAATCAAGGATGGTAACCGGAATATCAAGTGCATTGGAAACCAGTTCATGGTAAACCCGTTGTGGCGTCTTTCCTTTCCAACTGATTATTAAAGGTGTTCTGACCACCTGTTCGTAGAGGATTTGTTTTTGATTCCAGTGTTGCTTTGCCACTCCTTCCCCATGGTCGCTGGTAAAGATTACGACCGTGTTTTCTTCGTAGCCGCTCTTTTTCAGCGCGTCCAAAATTTTGGCAATTTCGGCATCCACTTTTTCCACTAGTCTGTAATACCCCCATAAATACTGTCTCCAGGTCAGTTCATCCCAGTTTTCAGTTGGATAATGTATTTTCGATTTGTGCTGAATTTCCCGAATAACCGAAGGTTCATTTTCAGGAACCGCAAAATCTTCCGGCAGGGGCGGAAGTTTGTCAAGGTCTTTTGGGGGTAATCCGATTGAACCGTCGGGTAAATCTGTACCGACTGCGTCGGCACGGGCAAGTTCGCAAACGTTGTGCGGGTTCATCAATGAAACCGTCAAAAAGAACGGCTTGCTGTGGTTTCCGGTTAAAAAATCAACCGCTGCTTCCGACTTTTTGTCATCTGTTCCCACATTGTCGTAATTTTCGTAACCGGCTTGTTCAGGTGTGGCCCCAACATGCCATTTACCGATGTAACTGCATTCATAACCGGCTGCGCTGACCAGGTTCCCGAGCATCGGGAAATCACCTTTTATTTTTTCTCCGTTATTAATGGTCCCGATTTCGTGCGGGTACCGGCTGGTTTGCAAACTGCTCCGAAACGGCAGGCACAGCGGTTGTGTAACATAGTTTTTTTCGAAACGGATGCCTGATTCCGCAAGTTTATCAAGCGCCGGTGTATGCAAATAAAAATTGCCCGCACAACTCATTGCGGAGGCTGTTTGCTGATCCGTAATTATCAGCAGGATGTTCGGTTTTTGTGGCGAAATAAATTTTTGCGCGCCTGTATTCAACAAGTTGCAAAAAATAAAAAAACCAACCATCAGAAAAACAGGAATCCGTTGTTTCATTTGGGTTTTATATTAATGGTTGTATAATCCGGTATTTCCTTTTTCCCAAAGCGGCATCAGTTCCTTCACAACGTCAGGATGTTCTCCCGCAATGTTTTTCGTTTCATTCGGATCGGTTTCGTGATCGTACAGTTCAACAACCGGCTCTTCATTTCGGAAATACCTGGTAAGCCGGTACCGATCAGTCCGCATCGATATTCCCTTCCTGAAATATCCGTACGATACTTCCTCCCAATTGGTTTGCGGATTCGTCAATAACGGAACAAGGCTTCTGCCGGTTGTTTCTTTGGGCATTTCGAGGCCGCATAAATCAACAATCGTCGGAAAAATATCGACTGAGCTTACAATTTTGTCTATTTTTTCAGCCCTGGTTCTTCCCGGGAGTTTGATAATCAGCGTGCTTTTCAATGCCCGTTCAAAAATGGTGTGTTTTCCCCAAACCAGTTGATCGCCCAGGTGCCAGCCATGGTCGCCCCAAACTACCACGACCGTATTTTCGGAAAGCCCGAGTTTGTCGAGTTCGCTGAGCAATTTACCCACCTGTGCATCGGAGTAACTGACGGCGGCAAAATAGGCATGTCTGAGTTTTCGCGCGTATTCATCGGAAACAGGGCCTTCCAGCGAAGCCTCCTCATCGCCCAATTTGTAGCCGTTAAACTCCCCGCTGTTGTGCAAACTCGCCTTGTTTACATTTTCCGGAATGTATGGATTTGGTGAAAGCGGCAATTCACTTTCATCGTACATATCCCAGTATTTTGCCGGCGAATTAAACGGAAGGTGTGGTTTGAAAAATCCTACCCCGAGGAAAAAAGGCTGGTCTTTCGCAGCCAGTTCGTCCAGTTTTTTCAGGGCCAGTTCTGCGGTTAATCCATCCGGGTAACCGGTATCGTCTACATTCCCTTTTTCATAAGGTTTTACCTGTTTGTTCCTGCTTTGCCGGTTGGAGCCATCGGCGTAGCCAAAAAAAGCATTCCAGCCGGTACCCCATTTTCCGGGGTTGAACAACATCTCATCCCAGCTGTACGGAAGTTCGAGTTCCGTACCCACGGAATCAGTGTAACCATACAACAAACCATCGACATAATGGCTGATTTTCCCGATTCCAACGGTGTAATATCCGTTATCTTTTAAATGGCGCATAAACGTAACCGGTGCTTCTTCCTTCGGTTTCCCCGAAATAAAATTGCGACAGGCTTCGTTACTCAAGTGACCGGTCGTTTTGGGCAACAATCCTGTTAACATGCTAAACCGCGAGGCTCCGCAAGTTGGCACCTGAACAAAATGGTTCATAAACACCGCTCCCGCCCCGGCCAGTTTGTCGATATTTGGCGAATGAATATAATCCTTCCCGTAACATCCAAGTTCGGGCCGCAAATCATCGATACAGATAAAAAGGATGTTGGGCTTCTGTTTATTTACAGAATCTTTTGATTGTCGGTTGTTTGAGCAACCTGCAAGAAAACAAAGGCAGGGGATGATAAGGATCGAAAGAATTTTTAATTTCATCGTGATAATTTTACCAGCAAATTAATTTCAATTATTCAGAAACGCCAACTTTAAAATTCTTTATTTTTTCACTGAGTTCCCTGACTATTCCGGAATTGTTTTCACTTATATTACGAAATGGCAAGGGTCTTTCATTATTATCAAAAAGATTGACATCGATGGTATCCCCGGTTTTATTATCCACCCACACCATTAACCGGTAATTTTCATTTCGGGCGGTGATGCCATGAACACCCCATGCATCCCGTTCGCCAACTGTATAATTCTTAATTTTTGCGGATGGGTTTTCAATTACAGGTTTCATACTGATTCCTTCAAGATAATCGGGTGCTTTGATATCGCATAAATCTGCGAGTGTCGGGAAAATGTCGACTGTTTCCACCATGCCATCAGCAAAAATACCTGGCTGTTTAATCTGTGGTGTTTTAATGATTAACGGGCTGTTCAGGGCGATATCAAAATTGGTATATTTTCCCCATATCCCGTATTCGCCGAGGTGCCAGCCATGGTCACCCCACAAGACCACGATTGTATTTTTATCCAGTCCTAAATTTTTCAGTTCGTCGAGCACTTTTCCAATTTGGGCATCTGCATAGCTGACCGCCGCACAATATCCGTGTTTCAGCTTTTTCTCCCGCTCAGCAGTCATTTCCCACCAAAGCGTGTCTCCGGGCCAGGTGTAGGTTCCGCGAGGCTCATAACTATTGTGGTCGCCGTGCAAACAAATATCCGATTGCACGTTCAGCGGCATTTGTTGATAAACAGCTTCGGGAATACTGTCTGCATGGTATAAATCCCAGTATTTCTTGGGAGCATTAAAAGGCAGGTGCGGTTTATAAAACCCAACTGCCAGGAAAAAGGAGGTATCTTTCAGGTTGCGTAATTGTTTGATGGCTTCCCCGGCATTCAGACCGTCGGCATAACCATCATCGGAAACATCGGCTGATTCATAGGGCGGCAGTGTGCGTTTTGTTGGCCGGCCGTAATAGCTCGTCCGGGCTTCGCCGCCTGCATACGAAAAAAAGGCTTGCCAGGGATCCTGCCAGATACCAACCGGCGCGTAGGTTTTATTCCAGCTGAAAGGAACTTCATGTATCGTTTGAAGGGAATCCATGACCCCGCCCGGTTGGTGGGAAATTTTACCAATGCTTATCGTTTTGTACCCGTTTTCTTTGAACAGTTGCGGCAACGAAAATACGGTGTCAGGTTTTTCCCCGGATTCCCGCATATTTTTAAAAATATCCCAATTGGTTGTCCTGATGCCCGAAAGCAGCGTAGAACGCGAGGGTCCGCACGCTGCACAATGAACAAAATGATTTCTGAAAACCCGCCCTTCCGATGCCAGTTTGTCAATGTTCGGAGTGTGCATATACGTTTTCCCGTAGTAACCCAATTCCGGCCGTAAATCATCGACTGCGATAAACAGAACGTTTAATTTTTCCCGTTTTTTATGTTCTTTTTCACACGCAGGGAATAGCAAAATTAATGCTAACCCTGTAATCAGAAGTTTTTTCATTCGTTCATTTATTTAGCAATCTCACTTTCCGTTAATTCTGAATTGCCCGATTTTAAATTTAACCGTGATGCAGATTTTGAATCGAGAAATAATACGGCATCCGGATGTTTTCGCAAAATTGTTGCAGGGCAAACTGTGGAAATTTCAGCGTTTAGCGCATTGTAAACGGCTTGTGCCTTTCGTTCATCAGGCACTACACAACTGATGGTTTTGCATTGCATAATGGCGGGAATCGTAAGCGTTAGGGCGTGTGCCGGAACTTCCTTCAGCGAAGGGAACCACCCTTCGCCCAACTGCTGGTTGCGGCACGCCTCGTCGAGTTCAACAACCTTTACCCATTTTGGGTCGTTAAAATCGGCGACCGGTGGATCGTTAAACGCGATGTGACCATTTTCACCTATTCCTATACAGGCAACATCGATGGGATGTTTTTTTAAAAGATTGGCATACCGCTGTACTTCAGCTTCCACATCCGGAGCATCACCATTCAGAAAATAAACTTGTTTGGGTTTTACATTATCAAGAATCTTTTCTTTTAAAAACCTGCGAAAACTTGCCGGGTGCGATTCGGGCATTCCAAGGTATTCATCGAGGTGGAAAACTGTAATTTTATTCCATTCTATTTTCTGATTTTGCAAATTCCTGTGAAATGCCAATTGCGATGTACCGGTACCAATTATCAGGTTGGCAAATCCGTTTTCACTGATCGCAGTTCTTAGTCTGGCAGCAACAAATTCAGCGGCAGCCACTGCAATTTCCTCACTTTCCTTGTAAATTTTTACAGAAAGTTTCTCCTTTTTAAAAGCATGTACACTTTTTTCCATAATATTATTTTTTAAATCAAATCGACAATTGCAAACCAACTGGTTAACAGAGAGAAAAGAATGACAGCAATTACCCCGATATTTTCCATGGCATTTGCTTTGTGTTCGCCCATCAGTTTTTTCCGGTTTATCAGTAAAAAAATCGGAATGGCAACAGCCGGCAGGATACAAGCCTGAAAGGCCATCGAAAACACCATCAGCGCCGGCGGCTTTTTTTCTAAAAATACCGAACCGAAGGTGAACAGTAAAGCTATTAGTACGAGCCACCGTGATTGGGCAGAATGAATATTTCTCGGCTTTCCGGAGTAGTCGGCAAGCAACCAGGGCGTTATTAGCAAAATAGGAAACATGGAAGACAATCCGGCGCCTACAATTCCAAGGATCAGGATAAAAGCCGCAACATTTCCCCCTATCGGTTCAAAAAGCTGAACCATTTCCACCGAATCTTCCAGTTTCAAACCCATCACGTGGAGCGTTCCGGCTGATACTGCCATGATTACCCCACTCAAAAACAGCATCATGGAAGCGGAAACAAAAGCATCTTTTTTTTCGTTTTTGAGGTGCCGGATCGTCCACCCTTTTTCGGCAACCACCGTGCTGCGCATTACAAATACAGCAGCGGAACAGGTTGTTCCTGCAATGGCAGCCGCCAGTCCAAAAGCGCCCGGAGAATCGGGTATTCCGGGAACCAGTCCTTTCGCAATAGCGGAAAAACCTGGCGCAACCATCACAAAAACCGTCACAAAAGAAAGCCCCATTAAAATGACGAAAACAGTTAACACTTTTTCAAATGTCCTGTATTTTCCAATCCAGATCAGGATAAAAGAGAGGATGGCAAAAATCAGGATTATCCAGATCCTGGGAACAAGCGTTTCATTAAAAAACAACCGTATCCCTTCCTGCACCAAATCGGCAACAATTCCCATCAGCCCCATTAGCGCCAGCAACTCACCGGTAATCAGTGCAACGAAAATATAAATGGCAAGAATCCATCCGTACCTGAATTCGTTTTTGATGTTGAATAGCGCTGTGTGCCCTGAAACCAGTGTGACTTTTCCGTAAGCTACCATCAGCACAAATGTAAATATGCACGACAATACCAACGCCCAGAAAAGCTCCATTCCGTATTCCGCGCCGGTTTTCGCCATGGTGGTTACGCTGCCTGTGCCAATATTGTATCCAATGAGAAAGAGCCCCGGCCCGACGGATGCGAGGGCAATTGCAATTTTTCTGAAACTTTTATTCATTCCCGTTTCTTTTCGCATCATAAACCAGGTTTCCCTTCACCCATGTTTGTTGTATATGAATACTAAAATCTTCAAGCGAAAACAAAATAATGTCGGCGCGCATCCCCGGCTCCAGTTTACCCCGGTCGTTTAAGTTGTAAAGTTTAGCGGGGTTTGTGCTTGCCATTTGAACGGCATCTGCGAGTGTACAACCGGTAAATTTCATGATATTGCCGACACCCTTTGTTAGAGCGGATGCAGAACCATATAATCCATTTTGGGCCATATTCCAAAGTTTTCCTTCCGGGGTAATCTCAATGGAATCCCCTTCTTCCGAAATATAGAAACCCGTTGGTAAACTCCCGTAATTGGTAACATCGGACGTCACAATGGTTTTGTCCACACCTTTTGCCTTGTAAAAAGCCTTCACAACTTCGGGTGGAAGATGAAACCCGTCGCAAATAATACTGATGTTGAAACGATCGTCGGCCAGTTGCGACCAAAACGGATTTTTGTGCCGGTTGACCATGGTTGCTGCTCCGTTTCCCAGATGGGTTGCAATTTTCGCTCCCCGGTCGATTGCTGCCGTTACCGTTTCGGCTGGTGCATTATGGTGCCCCAGCGCTACAACAATTCCTGCGCGGCTGCACTGCGAAATAAAATCGAGTGCGCCTTCCATTTCCGGTGCAACAGTTACCTGCAAAATATGATGGTTGGCCGCTTCGTCAAATTGCGTAAATTCTTGCCAGTCGGGCAACCGCACATACTTTTTCGGATGCGCCCCCCGGTACCCGTCCACGGGACTAATGTAAGGCCCTTCCATGTGGAAACCGGCAATGGAACCGTACAGGCTTGTATCGTTTCTTGCTTTTTCCAATACAGCGAGATTCCGAAGTAAAAGTTCCCGGCTGTTGGTTGTTGTTGTAGGCATGTACGTTGTAACTCCAAATCTCCAGAGTTCCCTTGTCGCTTTTTTTACGTCTTCAACAGTCAAATCACTGCCGCCCCCGAGAGCGAATGTAACGCCGGCAAAACCATTCACCTGATTGTCGAAAAAACCGGGAGCAATATACACTTCAGGCACTCCTTCAGGCAATTTTTCAAGACGGGTTACCTGGTAAATTTTTCCATCCCTGATTTCTACTGATACCGGAGAACGGTCATAATATAATAATCCTGTTATTTTTTCCCGGGCTTGCAATAAAAAACTCACTGTTAAAAAAATTCCCAAAACAACAACTCTCGGAAGGAAGGTTTTTGTTCTCAATATTTTCATTTCATTTATTTTTATATCGAAAATTACAACTGAACATAACTTGCTCCATACGGGTATCTTTGCGGTCGTGAAAGCATGGAATTTGCTTCATCATCATTGATGAATTTTTCCGACAGAGGGTTCCAGTGCAGCTTTCGATCGAGCTTCATGGCGATATGACTTAACAAACACATACTGCATGCGCGGTGCCCCACTTCAACCGGGGTTATCGGCTGTTTTCGCGATTTAATGCATTCCAGCCAGTTTAAATGGTGGTTTTCACTTTTGTACAAATGAATTTCATCTGTTTTTTATTTCCGATGTCAGGATATTTGGATTACTGGCATTCAGTACCTCCCTCGCCTTCGAAGAAACCGGATCGCTACCGGTGACATTATAATCGCCCCGGTACACTTCAATCCAGCCTTCGCTACCTTCAAAACGAATAACTACAGGAGTCTCTGAATTAGCATAAACCGTGATATCGTTTTCATATTCCATTTTTACCATGTAATCGCCATGCACATTCCACAGTCCGTTTTTTGGAAAAATGGCAACTGCTTCCACTGATAACGGCCCGGTATATTCGGTTCCCATAGCCCAGTTAGCCAGATCAAACTGATGCTGGCCCCACCCGGTAATCATTCCGGCTCCGAATTGTTCGCAGCGCAGCCATCCCGGCCGTGAATATCCTTGTTGCGGGTGTACCCTCATTTCGGTATAATAAACTTCCGGCGTGGAACCGAGCCACATATCGTAGTTCAGACTTGACGGAACCGGCATTTCGGGCGCTTCAGGGCCTCCCGGATCACCCGGAAAACTCAGTTTTACGGTTTGCAACTTTCCAATCCTGCCGTTCCTGATTAATTCTGCCGCCCGTCTGAATTGGGGCTGGGCGGAACGAACCTGTGTGCCGACCTGAAGTATTACCCCCTGCCTCTGAACGACATCGCTCAGTAACCTTCCTTCTGAAATCGTCAGCGAATTGGGTTTTTGCATATAAATGTCTTTACCTTTTAAAGCCGCTTCAAGTGCCGGCTGGGCATGCCAGTGATCAGGGGTGCTGATCATCACAGCGTCGATATCCGGATTTAAAAGCATTTCCCGGTAATCATCGTACATTTTCACATCAATATAATTGGAGCTACCGGTTTTTTCATTATAAAAATCTTCCACCAGCTTTTTACCGTCCTTTAAGCGGTTACTGTCCAAATCGCAAACAGCTATCACGCGTGCATCGTCCAGCGGTAAAGTTTCATCCAAATCGTGGGTTCTTGCAATACGTCCGCAACCTATCTGGCCAATATTTATTTTATTTCCCGGGGCACTTTTCCCCAGGACTGTTGATGGAATTATAGTCGGGACGATAATAATTCCAGCTGTGGAAGCTGTTGTTTTTTTTAGAAATGATCTTCGTTTCATTGTCGTTAATTTTCGTTTGTTACCAAAGGATGCATGATTTCGACAAAACGCTTTGCCCGTTTATACGATTCCAAACCGTTCCAGCCGTAGGGGTTCCAAATGTAATCTGCCAGTGTTGCAAAATACACCAATTCTTCATCACTCACCGTCTCGGGAAGCGTGTGGCGATTTCCTTCTGAAAACACAAAATTCAGATGGATCCCTTCAAAAAGGCTGTTCAACTCTTTCGGGAGTAATTCGCACGGTGCAATCTTTGCCTCCGGGAGTTCAGTCAAAGAGCGCGAAAATGCGCGGTCTACACCATTGGAAGCCCGGTTGAGCCAAAAAAACGGGCGTCGCCCGGTTTTATCAGTCCATTCCTCCACTTCCTCCGGTTTCAGTGTATCAGTAACCAGCGTTTTCATTCCAGTCCACAACGGCCAGACCTTTGCCGGAATTTTAGATAGTGTCCGCGTCATTTCAGGTGTTGCCGGTCCCCGGTATTGCTCTTGTCCCCGGTTGGGAGGACAATATAAAACATACGCATCCGGTTTAACCCGAATGACTTCGTCGTAAGCCAGATTAACCACGTCTTCAATCGGAACTCCCGTGCCGGGCCAGTCGTTGTAATCAACTTCAAATCCGTCCGCACCCTGATCAAACACCCAATCAATAAACTCTAAATACGCATCTTTGTCGGACTGCTTTGTAAAATCATAACCATTTCCCCTGAACGGACAAAAATAAACCACCGGCTCCAATAATCCGGATTGTTGTTGTTCGTTGCAAACCGCCTTCACATTAGCCCTGAACAATTCCGTTTCTTTTGATTCTTCCCCGTGGAACTGAAGCCCGATCAAATTGATTTTATACAATGGCATCCAATCTGCAAAATCACTAATCCGCGAGAGCGGATTGGTTGTTGCACTTGTTTTTGCCAGGCGAAACCCAATTTCGGGCCAGTCGGCAATTTTCAACTCCGGCAACGCTATTTCCCCTGACTCATTGTTGTCCACTATCTGACAAAGCGAAACCAAACCGTAGTAAAATCCCAAATCGCTGCAAGCTTTTACAGATACAAACGGGACGTCGTTATTTTTTCCCACCTCCACAAAATAGGCTTGTGAGAGCTTTTTTGCATCGGGTTTTTCCGTTGCACCCTCTTTCTGCAATGACTTCAGCATCTGTTTTTCGCTGTACTTTTCAAATTTGATTTGAGCATTTTCCGGCAAATCCGAAATGTCGACTTTTATGCCGCCAAGTAAATCCAATCGTTTGGTAAAGAGTTTTAAACCATTTTTCACCGGATTTCCGCTTCCTGTGATGTCCGGAATAGATATGGAAATTGTTCCCCCTTTATTAGCAAACGGCAACAGATTACCGGTATAGTTCTCAACTCTCGGTTTTGGTATAATTCGATGAATGTCAGCATAAGCTTTTTCCTGACCGGTGGCAAGGTTTGTTGCACCGAAAAAGATTATCGTTAATAAAAAGATAAGACTTATATAGGTTTTCATAATAACTGTTTAATCGGTTTAAATATTTCAGGTTCATATTTTTGACAAATACATCGTTAACCGAATTTAAACTTTTTACTTTTCGATCGCGCCTTTTGCATCACAGTTTCAACGGAAACGGAAATCCCCCCGTTCTTTTTACTTTCATCGGCAGCTTCCATAAAAGCTAAAATCTCAAGTGTTTCTTCAGGTTTCACGGGTAAGTTACCGGTTTTAAAAAATTTTACAATTTCGACTAACATAGAATTGTACCCGTTATATGGTCCGAGTGATTTTATTTCGTTTTCACCGTAAACCGTGCCCCCGTAATCCTTTTTTCCGGAGCGAATTCCGCGGAATGTTCCAATCCTGTCATCCTGCCATTTTCCAATAACCACGTCGGTATCGGGAACCGACACCCGGACAACTGACTGACATCCTGTGCCCATTGCGGCAAAAAGCATTTCCACTCCGTGAATTCCGTACCAAAACAGGTCGGGGTGAGTTTTGTCGCTGGTGGCCGGACTGTATGTTTCGGCGCCGATGACTCTCCCGTTTTTTACCTCTTCCATACCGTTAATGTACCGGAGCGACGAAGATGAAAATACAGGTACGCTGTATTGTTTTGCAGTATCAAAAATTATCATTGCATCGGCGAGCGATGCGGCCATTGGTTTATCGATGAACAGCCGCTTTTGGGCTTTTATAACGGGAATAGCCTGTTCAAGGTGTTTCCTGCCGTCGACGGTTTCGAGCAAAACTACATCCACTTTTCCCAGCAATTCATCGATCGAATTGACGATTTCGACCCCGTGCTGTTTGATTTGCTCCGTAAAACCTGCCAGCCTGTCGATACTTGCCGGAAGATCGCTGCTGCCGGAAGTTGGATATGCCGCAACCACTTTGTAGCCATCGTATTCGGTTCCAGCATTTTCGTCGTTAAATGTTTTTGTAAACGCGATGCAGTGCGAAGTGTCCAATCCAATTATTCCAATCCGTTTCCCGGCGGCTGCGGCAGGCTGCGAAAATATATAAGGACGCGTAAGGATTCCAGCACCCGTAATGATACTTGTTTTTAAAAAACTTCTTCTGTTTGTCATTACCATTCGATCAAAGTTTATAAAGTTATTCCGGACTAATTTTCTGAAAGAAATTGTGATATTTTGTATTTAGATCCTTTACAATTTCGGGATGTTCACCGGCTAAATCTGTGGTTTCATCCGGATCGTCTTTCAGGTTAAACAACAATGAATCGTTCACCAGTTTCCATGCACCTTCCCGGATGGCAGTCTGCCGGTTGTACTTCCAGAAAAGCGGGCGTTCGATTTCACGGTTTTCAAATAAAACAGGCGAAATATCCATGCCGTCAATTTGACTTTTTTCTTCTTCAGAAACGGCGATATCCAGGATCGACAATATTGTGGGCAGCACATCTGCATTAATGACCGGTGTACCGATGACCTGGTTTTCATCAATTTTACCCTTCCACATCAGCACGGCCGGAATTTTAATCCCACCTTCCCAAAGCGTTCCTTTTTCGCCACGCAGCCCGCCATTATCAGCATGTCCGAAGTAACTTTCAGAATATCCTCCGTTATCCGAAATAAACCAGACTATTGTATTATTAAGTAGATTTTTTTCTTCGAGGGTTGAAAAAACCCTTCCGATATTATCATCCAACTCCGCAACCATAGCTTTGTACGCCCGCCGGTATGGATCGGAAGTAGTTTCGAATTTGTCAAAATAATCCGGTGGCGCCTGAAGCGTATTCATAATTTTATATCCCTGATAATTGCCCTCGCTTAAAACAACCGTCGAATCCACGATCATTGCCGGATCCGTTTTTCCGTAATGCGGTGCATTGTATGCCAGATAGGCAAAAAAAGGTTTTTTATTTTCGCTCATCCGGTTGATAAAACCGATAGCGTGGTTGGTGATCAGGTTGGTTGAATATCCTTCTTCTTTTGTTTCTTGTCCATCCACATACCAGTCGTGCCCGATTTCTCCATAAACGTGTGTAAAATAGTCGATGCATCCGCCTCTGAACCCTGTGAATTCATCAAATCCATGAGACTCCGGCATATCGTTTTCATTTTGAAATCCCAAATGCCACTTTCCAAAAATGGCTGTTGTATAACCGTCTGATTTCAGAAATTCTGCCATGGTTTTTTCTGATTGATCCAGGTAATGTTCACTGGAATTTGCAGGCATCAATGCGTTGAGCAATCCATGTTCCGAACGCTGCGGGTAAGAGCCGGTGAGCAGGCTGTAACGAGAAGGAGTACACGCCGGCGCCGACACATAAAAATCGGTAAATCGGATCCCTTCCTCGCCAATCCGATCGATATTCGGGGATGGAATGTCTCCGCCATAACTTGTTAAATCGCCATAACCCAAATCATCGGCATAAATAATTATGATGTTTGGTTTTAACTGTTCCTCGTTTTCCTTTTGACACGATTGAAAAGTAAACCACATCAGGCTGAAAACCATGAGTTGAAAAAGCTTTTTCATTTCATTTTTATTTAAATTTTACTTCCGGTGCAAAAACGAATTTTAATCGTTCCTAAACGGATTCGGAATTTTAATCAAATCCTCAATCATTTTCCCATTGTGTTCGTATCGAGCCAGGGTATATACATTTCCTGTTTTGTCAACAGCAATTGAATTTACATAAGTTGGCCGCGTACCATCCGGATAAAATACTGGGCCATGATCCTGATATTCCCCGGTAGGAATGTAGTAAGTAACCAGATGGAGGTTTTCAAGTCCGCGGGCGGCACCCATTGCAATTTCATCAATTCCTTCCAGTCTTTTCCCATCGACATAAACCGGGCCGCCGGTAAGGTAGTACAAGGTTCTTTTGCGGGGTCCGAGATCAAAACCAAGGTAACCGTAGCTAAACTGATCAAACATTCCGCTCCGGCGGGAGGGTTCAGAGGTGATCCTGTCCACAATTTCAACTGTTTTTTCGCGGGGATCGAACCGAAATAAATATCCCGAATTCCCATGTACTCCGTATGCCACTTCCTCGTATGGCTCCCAAACAATTGCCCGCCAGTTGTAAGCCATGTTTCCGGGATTTTTGTAATCGTATTTACCGAAATAATCAAGCCGGAGGTTTACGCCGTCCATTTTTTTAATTCCGTGTAACTGAGGATCAAAATAAAAAATTTCTCCTTCCGGCGTCGAATAATATACTTTTCCGTCGCAGTGATCCACAAACATCGAACGGCAAAGCACCCGGTAATCCTCGCCAACTGTTCCTGCCTCGCCTTTGTGCGCAATCAATCCGTAATTCGTCAGTTTTCGGTTTGCAAGATCGAATTGGATAAAATATCCGCTGGGCCAGGTTATTCCGTACAATTGTTTTCGTTGTTTATCCATTATCATTGTAATGATACCCTCCCCCTCAGGAGCTTTTACAAGATCTTCAAATTTTCCGTCGGTTAAATCGTAACTCAGAAAATGCCCACCGGGATAAAGGTTGTAGCCATCCGGCGCATGCACAGGCAACCGTTCCATTCCATCGATTATTTCGTAATAACCAACGTGCGTCGAGAAATAGAGCTTGCCGTCCAGTTCATAAAAACGCGTGTGGCTTTTTCCCTGGGCAATATTTTTACTTTCGCTTTCACCGCAAAGCTCGTTTAAATCAGCCAGCCATTTGGTTTTATCTGAATCCGGATCATAAACATACACCTGCCCGGCTTTATCGTATTCCTGTGAAGACAGCACGTAGTAAATTTTGCCATCGCTGGCGCACGATATCGAATTATAGGAATCGTGGGCCTGTTCAAATCCAGAAAAATATTTCGTAGCTGTTAACTGTTTTTGGGTCCTGAAATTTGCCCCGGGTGAATTTTCGCTGGTTATTTCGTGAACTGTTTCCTTTGATTTTTCGTCAAGTTTTATCCCGGAACTTTTTACAAGTTCTACAACCGCTTCAATAATTGTATTTTCAATGCCCTTTTCCCAAACGGACGGCATCCCGTAAACCATCTGAGAAGTCTCACCTTCGTATCCTCCTTCAAATAAAACCTGTTCGGTTGGAATATATGCCATAACATCATTGGAGTAGCCCATTACAAAAATATCGTCGCCGAAAATCTTTTTGAGTTTAATGGAATAGCCGGATAGTAATTCGCCGCCTAAACTGATAATTTTCTGGTTGCCCAATTGCCAGTACTGGACAGGATAGGGATACGAGCTTTTTATTGTTTCGCCGTTTTTCATTTTACCCAATAGTTCCTCTCCCCAGTTTTTCATGTAACCGTCTGAATTATTGATTAAATGTTCCAGTTCATTTTTGGAAAGCGGATCCTTTAAATTAAGCATTACTTCGGTATATTCAGCTTTTAACTGTGAACCGAGTTTCATCATATCTTCCTCCAATACCCGTTCAACAGCAGCTGCGAGTTCCGTTCCATATTGTTTTGCCAGTGCTTCCGTGCGACGGGGCAAAGGATTTTCATCCGCTCCGGCCCCCTGAAAAAACATAGCCACCGCACCTTCATGATTTTTTTCGATTTCCAGTTGCGCAAATCCCGGGTAATCCCCGGATAATTTGTATCCGCTCAAGACTGTAGGATGACACCCATATCCAAAGACAATGGCCAGTATTTCGCTATTTTTATTTTCGATTTTTAAGACAGGCACCGCATAATCATTTGGCCCTTTTAGTTCGTACAGTTGCGTCAGGTTGGAGCCCGTATTATTCCTCCGGTTTACCTGAAACCTCACCACCCCGTTTCCCGAACAAATACTGACCGGTTGCAAGGCATTTTTTGCCTGTTGGGCGAGATCGATTATATCTGAAACCAGCCGGTTGGTGTATTTTTCTATTACTTCTTTTTGTTCGGTATTTAGCGGATAAATGGAACGCAGGGCATCGGTTAAAACGGGACCGGAATGCGTGTGTGAGCTGTTCAGGATTATTTGAGCTCGCGACAAACCGAGCCGGGCGTTCAGGCTGTCGCGGATACGATCTGAAACATCTTTCGGGAATCCAAGAAGGTCGGAAGTAATCAGCAATGCGGTATTACCCAGTGAATCTTCCAGAAAAATCGCTTTTGCCCACAAATCATGCAAAACGCCTTTTGAAGGTTCGGTACGTGCTGCATATCCCGCCATCCATATATTTTGTTCAGGTGTAATTTTAACCTTTGCCACGCCCGCCTTCCAATTTGCAACCGGCTGACCGTAAATTCCCTGTAATGAAATAGAAAGAAAAATAAAAAAAGCGACCGCTGTCAAACCAATACGTTTCATAATTCTAACCTCTCGTTTTAATCAATCCTGCATTCTTACTGATTTTATCTATGGCATTTGCAATATTATCCATGTCGGCAGTCGATCCGAGCAGTATGTTCTGCGGTATCCACACTGCCTGTTCGTTACACAGTTTTTCATTTGCCGGACATCTGTTTTCATCCATGTACTTGTCGAAATCCAACCGTTCCTTTGGGTAGATTTTTTTGAAATACTTACTTTCAAATGCGTTTTTCAGAAACGGCATTTTATTCAATTCGCTGTACCCGGTGGAACAGGGAACACCTTCGGCTTTTAAAGCTTTAACAAAATCATCTTTCGGCAATCCCTGAAATACTTCCTGGTGGTATAAAAAAGGGAACAGGTGAAATGCTGCTTTCGTCACATTTTTATACAAACGGTACGGGGTAATTCCATCTGTTTCCTGAATTTTTGATTTCAGGTAGGCAGCGTTTTTATTTCGAATATCGGTTTGTTCTTCCAGCCGCTCGAGCTGGGCGAGGCCAATGGCAGCCTGGTATTCGGTGATGCGAAGTTTGGTGCCAATCATTATTGTTCCGGCGCCTACCTCGCCGGCAACGGAACCGTATGGATTACCGTAATTGTGGTAGGAATAACAGCGATCCATAAATGCATCATCGTCGCTGACGATAGCGCCGCCTTCGCCGATGGGAAGATTTTTTGAATTCTGAAAACTAAAACAACCCGCCTTCCCGAACGTCCCCACTTTTTTGTGGTTAATTTCTGCGAGCCAGGCCTGGCAGGCATCCTCCACCACCAACAAGTTGTGTTTGCCTGCAATTTCCGTAATCCGCTCCATGTCTGACGGAAGCCCCAAAATATGAACCGGCAGAATTGCACGTGTACGAGGTGTAATTTTTGCCTCAATTTTTTCCGGATCCATCTGAAAAGTCTCCGGATCAACATCCACAAAAACCGGGATTGCCCCGTTAAAAATAATACAGGATACGGAAGCAATAAAAGTATATGGGGTAACCAACACCTCGTCGCCCCACCCTATTTCCAGCTGGGCAAGCGCTGTGTTGAGCGCATTTGTCCCGTTAACCACAGCCAGGCAGCGTTTGGCGCCGATTAAACCAGCCCATTTTCGCTCAAATTCCGATACTACTTTATTACGCGACCAAACTCCGCTGCGCATGACGTCCAGCAACATTTTCTCGTCCGTCTCCGGATTCCAGATTGGCCAGTCCGGCCATTCATGGGATTCGATAACCGGATTTCCTCCCAAAACGGCTGGCTTTGATGTTTCAGAGGAAGAAAATGCCCATAAATTTTGCGCTACAGCGGAACCAAGTACAGCGCCTGCGCCAATCGCTGTATTCTTCTGAATAAATTCACGTCTTGAAAAAAGCTTGTTAAAAGGTTTCATGGGAATTGTGTTATTTTACTGGTTACTAAATGTTTTTTCAATTCTTAAATAATTTTGGATTTCGTCTTTCCGCAAGTTAAATACGCTGCTTAGTTTCTTCACAATATCATCCCTTTTTTCGGCTAAATTTTGTTGTTCGCCTATATCGTCTTTCAAATTATACAACTGCCAGTTTTGAGTGGAATCTTCCCGAATAATTTTCCAGTTTCCCCAATGAAGCGCGGCAAAATTTTCATATTCAAAATAGAGTGCCGGGTGTGGTGAAACCGTTGTTTGCCCGGTTAACACCGGAATTGGGTTCAATCCGTCAATAAACCGGTCTTGCGGCAACTCAGCGCCGGCCAGTTTTGCACAGGCGGGGAAGATGTCGAGTGACGAAAGCCGGGCGTCATTAACTGTACCTGCTTTAACTTTTCCGGGCCATCTAACAATCGCGGGAACGCGGATTCCACCTTCCCAAAGTGTCACCCCTGCGCCTTTCAGCGGTGCATTCGATTGAATTCCTGAATTTATATAGGGATAAAACGCTCCATTGTCGGAAAAGAAAAATATGAAAGTATTGTCGGAAATCCCAAGCGAATCGAGCGTTTGCAGCACTCTTCCAATGGCCATATCGACCGCAGTCACCACTGCCCGGAACCGCTTTTTGGGATCTTTTTCATCCGGACTCAAATGATAAGGTTCGAATGCATAGTCGGGCGCTTTCCAATTATCTTCTTCATCCGGCCCCACATTTCTGCTCTGCGGATGGTGCGGTGCATCAAACGGAAGATAAACGAACCAGGGAACAGCTTTCGTTGTGCTGGTTTTAATGAATTCGATCGCGTTGTTTGCAAAAAGATCGGTGCTGTATTCGCCTGGCATGTTAACAGCTTCCGTATTGTGATACAAATCGGGATTACCTGCATATACATGGGTAAAATGGTCGGCATTTCCGGAAACAATTCCGAAATACTCATCAAAACCTCGTTCAGTCGGACGTGAACCTGGCGCAAAACCTATGTTCCATTTGCCGAATGCACCGGTGGCATAAGGAACAGGAGCATTTTTCAGAACCTGTGGTATCAGTACCTCCGAATGGCGAAGGCCGGTTCCGTAATTTCCGGCAATTCCGGATAGCTGGTAATCCAGCTGGTTGCGTTGCGGCAAACGTCCGGTCAATAAAGCAGCCCGTGATGCTGTACACGTTGGGCTGGCAGTATAAAAACCGGTAAGCACCACCCCTTCCTGTGCCAATCGATCGATGTTTGGAGCTATAATCTGCGATTGTTGATTGTAAACACGTAAGTCTCCGTAACCCACATTGTCAACCGTAATGATAAGGATATTCGGGGATTGGGATATTTCCGTGCCCGCAGCTTTTATGTTCCAAATTGTGGCTAAAGCCAAATAAAAGAAAAGTAATAATACCTGGATCGTTTTTTTCATCGAATCAAATTATCAGTTAATATTCAGATATTCAGGAACCAATTCCAAAGAAAAGGTTATGACGATGTTTTACGGAAGAAATTCCTGACGTTCAAAAAAAAGGGAATAAAGCCGCCCCAAAAGAAGCGGCCTTAAACAAACTAACCAAACTAATCAATCCTCCGCAGAAATTTCCGTTTTCGGTGGAATATTGTTTTCGGCGCCAGGATAGCCAACATTCTGATTAATTACCCCGCCCTGGTTATCATCGATAACATCCTGAGGTATTGGCCAAAGGACATGATAAGCCGATATTACAAATTCGTTTGCACCCCAGACATATCCAACGTTATAGAAATTATTTTTTTCCTGCACCCTGTCGAACCAGTAATTTTTATCGCTAAAGTTATCAAGCGAATAGCCGTTCAGATTGTTATCCGCCATGATAAACGACATGCGGGTAAGTTCCGTTTTTCTTGGCGACTCGGCATATAATTCACGAATTCGTTCGTCGAGGATGTACCCCAAAGTAACGTCGCCGGGCTCAACCGGAGGCGCCAGCGCCCGTTCACGAACTTTATTGATATCCGCTGCTGCATTGGCTTTATCGCCTTTCCACCAATATGCTTCGGCGCGCAGGAGATAGGTGTCTGCCAACCGGAAAACATACCAGTCGCTGTGTCCGCCATTGGGTTGATCGGGACGTTCTTCATCTTCAACATACACCTTATAATAGGGGAAAGGAAACCATGCCTGAAATGTATCGATTGGGTTTGTATACTCTTTGGAAACTGGTTGTCCGTAAAATTCCGATGATGGATTATTTATTAACATTTCTGACATTGGAAACCAGTTAACCAAAGTATCGTGACGTAAATCGGCGCCGCAATCTTTCCATATGTGATAGGCTGTGTAATTTGTAGGCCGTGCATATCCAACTCCTCTTCCCAGTTTAATGATTTGCCAGTTTCCGCTTTTATCGGTGCAGGCAGCCGTTCCGTTTGCATCTTTCAGGTACTGACCATGCCACCAGGTAGGTACGTAATTTCGCATTGCTGCGGTTCCTCCTGAAACTTCAGCATCAGGATATCCGTATTTGTCCTGAACTATCAAAAGCCCTTCCTTGTTTTCAGCCAGACTTTTATTTTCTTTTTGATGGAGATCCCAAATAACGTTGAATTTACTGTCGCCGGCATATTTCCCAAACCGTTCTGTCATTAATGAATGGAATCCATCATTTATAACTGCACTTGCCGATGTGATTGCTTTATCGAACTGACTGTTGGCGAGGTAAATTTTTGTTAATAAATGGTTTCCGGCGGCGCGGTTTACTTTGCCGGGTTCAACCACTTCAGGAAGCCACTGGACGGCAAATTCCATATCGCTTTGAATTTTATTCAAAATGGTTTTTCTGGAATGGGTGTAAAAATCGATTTTAGGCTCGGTATACTCCTTGTTCAGAAAAGGCACATCGCCAAATTGATGCACAAGCCTGTAATACCAGTAGGCCCGGTGAAAATAGGCCTCGCCCAAAATTTCATTTTTGTCCTGTTCGCCCGCCCATTCCGGTAAATCTATCCTTGAGATTACGACGTTTGCATTCCGGATCTGGTTGTATGCGTTATTCCAGGAGTCAAAAAAATCATGTAACCCTGTTCCGGTTGGCGTAACCTGAAGGGGAAAATTATGGGTCGCCTGGTTTGATTTGTTTCCACTGACAAATGCATCGGTACCAACCAACTCATTATCGAATACATTAGGGCCGCCATAATATTCGTTACGTAAATTTTTTCGATTCGTTAGCAAAACCGCGTCCAGACCAGCCTTATCGATGTATATATTTTCGGGCACAAATATGGACAGCGGTTTAGGATCGAGCCAGCTTTCCTCGCATGAAAAAATCAGAAATGCGAAAACACTTAACAATATATATTTATAGGTTCTTTTCATTTTTTCTTTATTTTATGGATTTCACTACAGCGTTACATTTACACCAATACTCGATATTTTTGGCATCATTTCAGTCTGCGATTCCGGATCGTAATGTTCCCATCCGGTGAATGTCAGCAAATTACGAAAATTAAGAAAAATCCTTAGATTTTGAATCTGTACCTTGCCCAGTTTCGATTTAGGCACATTGTACGCAACGGATAAATCCTGCAGCCGCACAAACGAACGGTTTTCCCAATAGTTAAATCCCGGCGTTTGGGCTTCAGAATTTTGCCGCGCATAATCGTTTATCGGATTATCTTTTGTCCAGTACTTTGTAGACAGACGATTGAACCTTTCGTAGACGTTATTGCCTTCCGAATTTCGGTGCAGGTTGTTTATTCCGTAAAAACCAAGGTCGGCCCGGATGAATGCCGAGAATTCGAAGTTTTTGAGCACGGTTAAATCATTTCGTAATCCAAGCCGGTACTGCGGGTTTTTATAACCCTGAAAAACTTTATCGCCTGAAGGGTTTAAAATGCCATCATCATTCACATCCTGCAGTTTCATATCACCGGGATGTTTGCCATAAACGAGGGCTTGCTCGGCTTCATCAACCTGCCACACGCCCAGCACTTTGTAATCCCAGACGCGGTCCAGCGCTTCGCCGATAAACCATTCGTTTGCGATATCATCGGCTTCCCGCTGGCCAATTACGTTTCCGTTTTCATCGGTCACGTCAATCATTTCACCATATAAATGTTTGATTTTATTCCGGTTGAATGAAAATACAAGACTCGAATTCCAACGCAAATTTTGTTTGTTAACGTTCCTTGAATTCAACGTCAGCTCAAACCCCTGGTTGCCCAATTCACCTAAGTTTGCAGCGACACTTTCATACCCGATTATCCGCGGCAACGAACGGTCGAGCAGCAAATCTCTGGTAGTCATGTCGTAATAATCCATGGAACCGTAAACCACATTTCCGAACAACCCGAAGTCAATTCCGAAATTGAGCGCTTCGGTGCGTTCCCAGCGCAAATCGCTGTTGGCCATAGTACTGCTGTAAACTCCCGTTGCCAGTGTAGTTCCATAAAGGTATTTTGTTGTTGCCAACGTGGCCAACGCATCATATATCCCAACAGCCCGATTACCGTTAGCTCCCCAGGAAACCCTCAGTTTCAGGCTTGCTCAATCCAATTTCACATTAAAGAATTCTTCTTCAGAAATTCTCCATCCAATTGCTGCTGAAGGGAATTCCGCGTACGGATGTTTTTGTCCGAAAGCCGAATATCCGTCACGGCGCCAGGTGCCGGTAATAATATATTTGTTCATTAACGTGTAGTTTAACCGTGCCATTAGTGCATTTCCAGTGGCATAAGTATACTGTACTACCGGATTGTCAGTTAAGCAATCTGTCATTTGTTGAAATGGACGGAGTTTGTCCCGCAAAAAGCGCATGGTAACGACAATGCTCCACTTGGTGCAAAATTTGAATTTTCCATGCGTAACTTTGCCAGGATTGAAATTTTTCAGCATTAATAAAAAAGTAACATCAAATTCATGCACATCAGCGAGAGTCTTTCTTCCAGTTAAAAATATTATCAACCTGCCATTCGTAACTCGAATTATTGTCCTCTGTCGATATCCCTGTATTATCATTGAAATCCATCGGGTGTTGTTATCGGATCGTAATAGTAAGTTTATTGCCCCAGTGAATACCGGTTTACAAAGGAAACCCTGATACGAAATGCCAAATGGAAACGTAAGTTCTCCGAAAAGGGTTCCGAATAAAGTTTGTGCAAGATTTAACTTATCCCTGAAGATTATGGTACAACAATGGGTTTTGTACCTGTCGTTCATCATACGGATAAAATGTCAAAGTTTTGCCGTCTTCTTCATAAATATTTCCGAACGGACTTACGCGTATTGCCTGGCCCAGGTTAGCCTGTTGTGAACTCTGATCGCGGTCGGCAAACTGGACATTTGCACCCACAGTTAAAAAACTGGTAACATCAGCATCAATGTTAATCCGGGAGCGGACATTTTTATAATCGTCGCCCAACACAACCCCTTTATTGTCGGTATAGCCAAGCGACCAGTAATAACGCAACGATTGGGTCCCGCCGCTCAGGCTTACATCATAATCCTGCCGTAAACCGTTGCGGAAAACCAAATCATACCAGTCCACTGTTTTACCGGCCTTGTAGTTATCGACTTCAATTTGTTTCGTTCCCAACCGGTCGAACCACAACTGAACTACATCGTCACTGGGTGTAACGTCGTAACTTTTCCACTCTTCAATAGAAATATTCGATGGCAACTCGTTGGGATTCGTATAATAATATGCAGGTTTATCCTGGAACAAATCGGCCCAGAAATCTCCTCGTGCTATCAGGTATTCTTCCGGTGTTTGCGGATACATTTGATGCGTTACCCCAACAAGACCAGCTTTCGCTGAAAAATTAATTGTTGGTTTCGACATTTGCCCTCGCTTTGTTGTAACAATAAGAACTCCGGAAGCTGAACGCGCGCCGAAAATTGCAGAAGAACTGGCGTCCTTCAATATATCAATGCTTTCAATGTCATTCGGGTTGATATCACCGATGTTTCCATTGTAAATTACGCCATCGAGAACGATCAGCGGTTCGTTATTGGCTGCCAGCGAAGTAGGTCCCCTGATTTCCATCGTACCGCCGCCCGCTGCCGAGGTTCCCTGGCTGGAATTAAAACCGGCCACGGTTCCGCTCAGCATTTCGAGCATGTTGGTGGTTTGCTGGGTGGCATATTGTTCGGCATCAACCCGCTGAACAGAACCGGTGAGATCGCTTTTTTTCATGGTTCCGTACCCTACTGCAATCACTTCGTCGAGACCGATGATATCCTGTTCCATCTGTAAGTCGATGTTTGTACGGTTGTTTAACTGGACATCCTGTGATTTGAAGCCCACAAACGAGAACGTTAAAACATCCGCATTTTCAGGGACATTCAGCGAATAAACCCCGTTATCATTGGTTACCGTTCCGTTTGTAGTTCCTTTGACTACCACGCTGACGCCGGGCAACGGCTGGCCGGTATCGTCGGTTACAGTACCTGTTATTGTTCTTGTTGGCTGTTGATCGAACAAACCGGTACTTCCGGAACCGGCTCCATGCCCTTTTGTAATTATAATATCGGTATTTAATACCCGGTAAATCAATCCTGTGCCTTCAAGCACGTCGTCCAAAACCTTATCGATTTTTGCATTCGTATAGGTTTTACTAATGAATTTATCTTTGGGGAGGTATTCGTTTTTGTAGAAAAAATCAAATTCTGTCTGTTCCTGGATCGACTGAAATACTTTTTCCAATGAAGCATTTTCCAGTTTTAAATCAACCCGCACCGATTGCGAATATACTCCGGCCGAAACGCTGAATACGGTTGTAATCATTAACAGCAACGATAATTTCGTAATCAGCAGTAATTTTCTGGTTTTCCCTTTTGGAAGGAGAAAGCTTTTGCACGATTTTTTTTTCATAGTTTAGCAATAATTTTAGTTTATAAACCAAGTTTTTAAATGAATGAAGCGGCAGTGTTTAACTTCTTTTCCGTTTTTTTAATCTCAGAAGGTATTTTTCATTGGCACATAAGTTTTGGTTTTTACTTAGGATAAAAGTTTAATTTACTGTAATATTAATTTGATCCTGCTCAATGATATAATCAATTGGCAGCAGTTGTTTAATCACTTCAAAATGTTGTTCCAGTGGCTTGTACCTTCTCAGTACACCCGATATACGCTCATTTTTTAGTTTTGTTTCCGGGTAGTCGATTTTCACATCCCACCAGCGCCCGATAATTTGAAACACTTTTGATATGGGCTCATTCCGGAATTCGTACCGTCCGTCTTTCCAGGAGGTGCTAATTTCAAAATCTGCTTTACCGATGCGGATTTGCGCCGTTTCTGTATTATAATCCGATTGCTGCCCCGGAAGTAAATCTTTAATTATATTTCCTGACATAATTTTCACTTTGCCCTCCACCAGTGTGGTTTCAATTATTTTGCTTCCCGGGTATTCACAAACATTAAATTTTGTTCCGGTAACTTTTACGGTGTGATTTAATGTTTTTACCAGGAAAGGTTTTTCTTTGTTTGCCGTGACTTCAAAAAAGGCTTCGCCGCGCAATTCCACAGTGCGGTTGTTTGATGAGAAACCCGAAGGGAACGACAACTTCGAGTCAGAATTCAGCCAAACGTGGGTGCCGTCGGCAAGAAAGACTTCCTTCATTTGACCCTTCGAAACTTCAACTGTTTTTTGCTCAACCCGGTCCGGTTTTAATTTTGCCAAAGCATAATAGTACCGGCCAAACCATCCGGCACTTAATGCGAGAATTACAATAGCAGCAATTTTAATTAATTCCCTGATCCCGCTACTTTTCCTTTGATTCGGGTTCAACTTTCCGTGAAGAATATACCACTGTTCCAGTTCCAGTTTATTTAGCTTTTCGGAATCAAGCGCCGACGCGTCCCATAAATCTTTTGCACGAAATAGTTTTTTACGGTTTTCAGGATTGTCCTTTATCCGGAAATACAGGTTTTTTTCTTCTTCCGGATTTAATTCCCCCTGAATAAACCGGTACACCAAATCATCAATATTTTGATTTTCGTAACTGTTCATTACAAATACGAGTATTTTGGAAGGTGAAAACCCTACCCCGGACGAATAAAAACTTAATTTACATAACAGGAAAGAATGCAAATCATCAGTAATATAATATCCCGAAACTCTTCCCTGAAAAGTTGCAGCGCTTTTGAAATGTGTTTTTCAACCGTTTTAACGGAAACTCCGTTTTTTTCAGCGATTTCATTGTTGGTTAATCCGCTGAACCGGCTGGCAGTAAATACATCCCTGCATTTTTCAGGTAAATCCTGAATCATTTTCTGAATGCGATCTTTTACATCAAATTCCAGAATGCTGCTTTCGGAATGAATAAAATAATCGAGTTCCTGGTGTTTCAGCTTTTGTCCGAAAGTATGTTCATGAAAATTCCTTTTCCGTTCATGTTTCAACAGTTTATAACAACTGTTTTTAACAACCGTGAAAAGATAAGCCGAAACCGAAGTATTTATTTTTGTTTTTTTGCAGTTTTGCCAAAAGTTAAAAAAACAATCCTGCACCACATCTTTAGCCTGCTCTTCGCTGACAAACTTTCGGGCAAAACTATAAAGTCGCTGAAAATAAGCTCTGTATAATTGATGGAATGCAGCAACATCTCCATTCTGGATTTTTGAGAGCAGTGTTATTTCACGACTGTCTTGCATATTCTATTTTAAAAACTGATGCCACTTTCCCATCTCTGCCCACGCCGGACAAGCGCGATCAAATGTCGTCTGGCTGAACCCTTTATGTTGAAGGATTGATTAAACCTTTCGCGCGGTTTCAATCCGGAACGAATTCAAATTGATCCATCGTTTGCAGTAAATGTAAATCAAAAAAATCTATCGGTCAAGCGGATTGAACCGCCGAATGAGCGCTATAAGGGTCGCGAGAAACCAGAAACCTGTTCAAGGGATATCCTTTGCCGTCCCATTTATGGGACGGATATTGAGAGGAAGGATCGCTATCGGGTTTTAACCCTAACTCTTAAAAGATAAGAGCTGAAGCCCGGTTGCAGTTTTGTTCTCCAAAAACCGTTGGCTAAAGCACAACGGCAAAGGATAAATACGGGGCCTGGAATTTCAGAAAAAGGGGCTTATACCGGCTGGAATAAAAACTCAAATTTCAAGGGAAAACTCACCGGAAATTTTTCATACTGCACTTATGTTAATTCCAATAAAAAAATTTGTACTTTTCGGGTTTAATCAGGGCTTTCACAATTGTATGCCCGTGCTCACGCCGGGGTAACACAAAAGTGATAAAAAGCACAGAACATAAAATGCTAAAAATGACTAACGTAACAGCTTATAAACCACTCGAAAATCCCACAGACGATTTCTTCCGAACGTCCTGGTTTTATCATCCAACGTTAAAAAAATTCCAAATAATTTTATAAAAGAGAGGCAAAATGAAAAACAAATGTTTAAAACTGACATTGATAAGCATATTATTTGTGTCTAATTCAATTTACGGTCAAGGCAAACTTGAATCTTATTCCAGTTATGACTTTATTCCCGGAGACCAGGTACTATTTTATGAAGACTTTTCACAGGACAACATAGGCGATTTGCCGGTTTTATGGGCATGCAACGGCAGCGGCGAAGTTAAAACCCTGAGTATAGCTGAAGGAAAATGGTTTCATATGAACGGCGAAGATGCTACCTATTGTTTTACGAAACCAATTGAATTCCCTGCGAATTTTATCATGGAGTTCGATTTCGTTCCGGATGCTGATTACACCGATGGAACGATTTTAACTTTTTATGACGAAACAGAAAATATGGAGCTTAACGATCAGCTTTATCCCGGAAACAGAGGGCTTCATGTGGTTATCGGAAGTGAGCAGTGGGAGACAAAAGGTTATGATAACGATAACGACGACTGGCTTTTGGGGCAAGGAAAGAAGGCAACCGTTGAAAAAGAAAAAGTCAATCACATCATCATTTGGGTACAAAACCGAAGGGTTAGAATTTACCATAAAGGTGAGAAAGTGGTGGACATGGGGACAAATATTTATGCCGGAACGAAATTTAACCGTTTCCGGTTTTCCGGATGGGACCGGGCAAGTTTGCCTTTTGTCAGCAACATAAAAATTACAACCGCTTCGCCGGATACCCGCAGTAAACTATTAACGGAAGGGAAATTGGTAACCTATGGTATTTATTTCGACTCAGGAAAAGATGTGGTAAAACCCGAATCATACGGAACCATAAAGGAAATTGCAGCTGTGATAAAAGAAAATTCGGAACTTCAGGTAAAAATTACCGGGCATACTGACGACGATGGAGACGATGCCATGAATCTTGATTTATCGAAAAGAAGGGCAAATAATGTTAAACAATATCTGGTTAACGAATTTCAAATAGATTCAAAGAGAATTGAAACCGATGGAAAAGGGGAAATTGAACCAATCATTGCAAACACTTCGTCGGAGAATAAAGCAAAGAATAGAAGGGTTGAATTTATAAAGCTCGGAAGTTGAAAGCATTCATCCTTATATTCATCGTATTCTGGAGTTCAGTGGTATTCGCTCAAAATAGCAGGCTGGCAACAATTTACAGTCAAATACCCCCAATTCCGGATAAATTGTTGTGTGAAAGCCCCGGAAATCTTGTTGGGACAATTTCTCAAATCGAATCATTGTCAGCTCAATTAAACGAAATGAGAGGTAAGCTTGACGAAGAATCAAAAACTGAACGAGAGAGCGCTTATTTGGAAATGTCTGCAGGTTTTCCTACAGATGAAGAATTGAAAAGAGTGGAAAAATTATCGGAAGAGCAACAGCGGGCTTTTTGGGAAAAAATAGAGGCAGACCAAACGAATTTGGAAAATGCTGTTTCAAAAAATACGATCAAATACCAGGCAGAAAAAGAAGCGCTTAATCACCAAATAGGCGAATACAACAATAAACATCTTGAAATGACCGAAGCGTACAGCAAAGTGCATGTTGAGGCGATGAAAAGGAAGTCCGACAAAAGACAGATTATATACAATACTTGTATGGTTAATAATACTTTAACAGATCATGGCAGGCAACAAATAGCCGAAATTGCGGTTGAATTCTGCGCTACCGTATCTCCGGTCATGTTGAAAAATTTAAGATTTGAGTATGCCGGCCTAAAACAAAATATGGCCTCATATTCAAGATTAACGGCTATTGAGTTGGTTGAATTCAGTACGCTTAAAGAAGAAGAGATTTATAAACAAAACGCAGCGCTACTCGACTTGACTGCCCTTGAAGTATTGGCACAGTTTTTAAACAACTACAAACAATTATTTGATTTTTTACCCGGCTCGGTCGATAACCAAAATTAAAATAAACAGTAAAGCAGATGAACTTTTTGATTTTTCGCAAAGAAGTGTTACAGAAATGAAGAATCCAATGCCTTACATGCTGCTGTATTCTTTTGCCGAATTGAAATTGTATTGATGCTGAAATGAAATCCATTGAAACCCTTTGGTTTAAAACCCGAAACGGGTGAAACAGAATTGATCCACCCCGTAAATTATCATGATGTTGCAATAACCAAATTAACCAACATTAATTTAGTATGAAGTACAAATGCAACAAATTTGAAACGAGACTGTTATTAATGCATTACAAGGAACATCATCCTGAAGCCAAATCGATAAAATGTCAAAGAAAAAAACCAAACAAATACTAAGAATATTATTGATTACGGGAGCCATAATCTCTCTGTTTTTTGTACCATGGATTTTGTTAAGAGCGATGTTGGCGCCACTGCCTGATACCGTTCAGGAACAACTTGATAAAAGCATTAACTATGGATTTGACGGTATAGTTGTTTACGTGGATCAGGCTGGAAAGCCACCGGAGTTTTATGCCGCAGGCTGGAAAAACAGGGAAAATAAAATACCAGCCGATCCGCATGCGTTGTTCAAGATTGCCAGTATTAGCAAGTTATATGTTGCGGTTGCTGTCGCTAAATTGGTAAACAACAAACAACTTGATTTGGATAAAACGCTCGCTGATTACTTGCCGGAACTGGCAGGAAGGATTGAGAATTCTGACGAAATTACTTTGAGAATGATGGTTCAGCATCGAAGTGGCATTCCCAATTTTACCGATACCCCCGGCTATTGGTTAGACCCACCGCAATCAAATAAAGAAAATCTTGAGTTGGTACTGGATAAGCCTGCTGACTTTGAACCTGATAAAAAATACAGGTATTCAAACACGAATTATTTGCTGATTGGTGAAATCCTTGATAAAACTTTGGGATATAGCCATCACCAATACATAAAAAGAGAAATTTTGGTACCGCTTGAGCTGAACAGTACGTACAGTTTGCTAAGTGAAGTGAACTTAGACGACGTTATGAGCGGGTATTATGTTGGTTATGAGGCCGATTTGAAGTATAATGACTTTACAAATCCAGCCGGCTCAATGATTGCTACAGCGGAGGATGTAGGAAAATTCCTGCGGGCTTTAAACGATGGTTCAGTGTTTAATGAAGGTGAACAGGAAATATATTCCTCCATATACAAATATGAACATACTGGCTTGATTCCCGGTTACCAGAGTATTGCAAAATACCATAAAGACATTGATACCGTTGTGATTCAATTTAATAATACAACTGATTTTGACGGATATGAATGGAATTTAGCTGAAATTGTTTATAAACGCATTGTAAAAATACTAAGAAAACAAAAAAGCCTGTAATAGGAAAAAATGGCATAAATTATTGCAAAAGGTATTTTTTACGTATTAATTTAAACCTATTCTAAAATGCAACACAAAGAGAAAAAACAGGGAATCATTGCCGGAACTGCATTGGTTATTATGGCCATTGCTGCTGGTTTCTCTTACGGATATGCACATAATAAATTAGTAGCAGATTCATCCGAAATTACCTTGCAAAATATAATAGCTGACAAACAATTGTTTTTTGCAGAATTATCTGGCTGGAGCATCATTTTTATTACCGACATAGTAGTAGCAACAGCATTGTATCTCTTCTTTCGTAGGACTTCAAAGGAAATATCAATGCTAACTGCCTTCATAAGAATTGCTTACACCCTGATACTCGGAATTGCAATCATACAGTTATTTAAAATAATTCCTGTTTTATCTTCAGTCACTCCCGACGCTTCTGAAATTGAATCTCATTTGCAACTGTTTGAAAAACTGTGGTCGATTGGCCTCATAGTTTTTGGATTGCACCTTATCGGATTGGGGTATTTGTCGGTTAAATCGATATCAGTTCCCAAATTTTTAGGTTATTTACTGTATTTCGGCGGGTTGAGTTATACGTTTCTGCATGGCTCCCGTCAGTTAAGTTTATTTGACGTTCAGGCGCTTAGCACCGTAGAAAGTATTCTTGCCCTGCCCATGGCACTCGCAGAAATTCTGTTGGCTTTCTGGTTAATTTATAATGGATTCCGTAAACCATTCATTAAAGTCAAAGCATAAAAAATGAAAAAGGCGTTTAAAATAATTGCATTGGCACCATTTACTCTCGTGGTTGTTATTCTGACTATTTTATCCGTTAAATATTCACCTGTATATGTTTACCGTTTGATTACGCAAAATGTGGCTGATGTTTATGATTTCCAGCTATACGAAAACAGAACGATAAGCAGTGGCGGCAATACCTTCCGGTTTATTAATAACCAGGATAAAGAATATATAGAGAGTTTGTTTCAGGAAAGAGTGGTGCGATCCGGATTTAAAACTTTTGATGAATGGGCATATAAATCGCAAACTACTGCATTGATTTTTATCCGCCGTGATACAATTTTATATGAAAAGTATTTCAACGGATTTTCGCGCGATTCATACTTCCATTCGCAATCCATGGCAAAATCATTTATTTCTTTTTTAATAGGCGCTGCAATTGATGACGGTTACATTTCTAGTGTGAACGACCCAATGACCAACTATATTCCCGAATTAAAAGAGCGAAATCCTGATTTTGAAAAAATTACCATTAAGAATCTGCTTGAAATGCGTTCAGGACTCAAATACAATACCAGTTACATTCCGGGAACATATATTCATGCTCCCTGGCATGATGAAGCGGTTGGTTATTACCATCCAAACGTTCGTAAGCTTTTGCTTAAAAAAGTTGATATCGCCCGCGAGCCAGGTAAAACCTTTCAATATTGTAATTATAACACCAGTTATCTGGGATTAATTATCGAACGGGCAACGAACAGAACGGTATCGGAATATATGGAGGAAAAGTTGTGGTCGCAAATTATGGAATACGATGCACTCTTTTCTATCGATAGCAAAAAGTCGGGCTTTGAATACATGCCCAGCCGCCTGATCGCACGTGCCATCGACTACGCCCGGTTTGGCCGTCTTTTTCTTCGTGAAGGAAACTGGAATGGCAAACAAATTATTTCGAAGAATTGGGTTTTGGAATCTACAAGAGAAAATAAATCCATTTCACGCAACATTTACCCGGATTGGTTTGGTGGCGACAACTGTAAACACACTTATTACAATTACCAGTGGTGGGGCCATGCCAATTGTGATTTCACTTTTCAGTTTGCAGCTTCGGGAAACTTAGGGCAAAACATTTATGTCATTCCTGAAAAGGAAATTATCATCGTTCATTGTGGTAACTCACTGGAACATTACAGCGACAATGATTTGTGGCAGGTAGCAGAATCAATTTAACTAGCTGTTAACCGAAGGAAATCTTAGTTAATAAAAGACCTTCAACGTTTTTTAAAATGCTGAAGGTCATATTTTTTTCAATGAAACGTAAAAAGCCGAATGGCTGGAAATTTTTTTCTCTTGAAATTTATCTTGAAAAAGTTTTTGGAAGAAAGGTTGATCTGGTTACAAAAAACGCCTTAAAGGAACAATTAAAAGAAAATATTCTGCAACGAATAGATTACGTGTAACTTGAAAAATTTAACTAACTGTCTATCTTCCGGCTGCACATTATTTTCTTCATTCTTCTTTTCGCGCAAAGGCGCAAAGGCGCAAAGTTTTTAATTTGACACACAAGTAGCCTTCTGCATTATTTGATAAAGCAGTAACTGCCGAACATTCAGGTTATTTTATTTATTTTGCCGGGAATTAGCAGGTAACCAATGGATAAAAAACAGGTTTTAATAAAAGCTTCCTGGATCAGCATCGTCGGAAACAGTCTGTTGTCGCTGCTTAAGGTAATCGTAGGCATTTTTTCCGGCAGTCTGGCTGTGCTCAGCGACGGTATCGATTCGGCCACCGACGTGGTAATCTCCCTGGTTATGATTTTTACGGCCAAAATCATGAACAAACCACCCAACCGGAAATACGTTTATGGTTATGAAAAAGCCGAAGGTATTGCCACCAAAATCCTATCGCTGGCTATTTTCTTTGCAGGCGCCCAAATGCTTGTCTCATCCGTGCAAAGTATATTCGACTATGGAGAAAAGGTACTTCCGGGAAAGCTGGCCATAAGCGTAACCGTTGTGTCCATTTTAGGAAAATTGCTGTTGTCATGGTATCAGTACCGGCAGGGCAGACGCATCAACAGCCAGATGCTGATGGCCAATGCAGTGAACATGCGAAACGACGTGCTTATTTCTACCGGTGTGCTCGTTGGCCTTGTTTTTACTTTTGTTTTGAACCTGCCCATATTGGATTCGGTTGCGGGCCTGATTGTCAGCCTGTTTATCATCTGGTCGTCGGTTAAAATATTCCTGGAATCGAACGTGGAGTTGCTTGACGGAGTGAAAGATGAAAACGTTTACAACCGTATTTTTGAGGCCGTGGATATGGTTCCCGGAGCACATAATCCGCACAGGGCCAGAATCAGAACCATCGGAAATTTGTATATGATAGCCATGGATATAGAAGTTGACGGCAGTATTACCCTTAATGAAGCTCATCAAATTGCCCATGAAGTAGAAGAGCGCATCACGCAAAAAGTGGAGAGCATTTACGATATTGTGGTTCATGTGGAACCCCTGGGAAAGGAACACCCTGCAGAAAAGTTTGGTGTCGATAAGGAAACAATGAAAAAAGAATGACTGCCTACTTTTTTTCAACCGCAAAGGGGCAACGGTTTTTTAGTATTTTTAAATGATTTATTTTCTTAAACTATACCAGAGATATGCAACAATAAATTGTTGTCTATGCGCTGATATCGAAACGCTTGAAATTAAGCTGTTTTCCTTTGCTAAATATTATATCAATCCTACCCAATCGAAATCAATTTTGTACTTTTGATTACGAAACTAAATTGTATCCAAAAATGAAAAACAAATTTACCATTCTGTTTATTCCCATTCTTATATTGGCTTTTAATGCAGTTGTTTATTCGCAGGTGCTTACCAAAACCGAACCGGAAGCGGCCGGAATGAGTTCAGAGCGCCTGGAAAAACTGACCAACGTGATTCAAACATACATCGACGAGCAAAAAGTTCCGGGTGGTGTTTTCCTGGTGTCCCGCGGCGGAAACCTGGTTTATTACAAAAGTTTCGGTATGCGCAACAATAAAAGCGGAGAAGCTTACCGGTTAAATGACATTTTCCGGATTGCTTCCATGACAAAGGCAATTACAACGACGGCTGTGATGCAATTGTACGAACAGGGTAAACTGTGGCTCGACGAACCGGTTTCAAAATATATTCCGGCGTTTGAAAACCAGCAGGTACTCGACACGTTTAACGAAACAGATTCGTCGTACACCACTGTGCCGGCCAAACGCCCGGTGACCATCCGGCAACTTTTAACGCACACATCAGGAATCGTTTACGGCGCTTTCAATCCCGGCAAACTGCAGGCCGTTTACGAAAAGTTCGATATGAATGATGTGGGTTTGTCGCATCCCTCGTGGACGACCGAAGAATTTATCAACCGGCTGGCAAAAATTCCGCTGGCATTTCAGCCCGGCGAAAAGTTCACTTACGGTTTGAATATGGATGTTTTGGGCCGCATCATTGAAGTTGTTTCCGGACAAACACTTGCCGCGTACTTCAGGCAAAACATTTTTGAACCGCTGGATATGGAGGATACGTACTTTTATCTTCCTGAAAATAAATATTCGAGATTGGTTCCGGTTTATAATCAAACGGATAACGGGTTTAAACTTTCGGAAGGCGAAGGCGGAATTGGCGGATTGGACTATCCAAAAAACAAGGGAATTAATCATTTTGCCGGCGGTGGTGGTTTATCTTCCACAGCTATGGATTATGCACATTTTATTGAAACGCTGCTAAACAACGGCCGGTACAACGATTTTCAATTACTGGGGCCAAAAACCATTGAATTAATGACCAGCGACCAAATGGTTATGCTGAATGAAAAAGGAACCGGTTTCAGCAATATTCCCGGAGTTACATTCTGCCTTGGATTTGGGCTCTTAACCGAACAGGCGAAAGGACTGAATTCGAAATCGGTGGGAACTTACGAATGGGGCGGATATTTCAATACCAAATTTTTTATCGATCCACAGGAAGACCTCATTTTTGTAGGAATGACGCAGATTGTTCCTTTCAGCCACAATGATTTTTGGGACAAGGTTTATGCGGCAGTCTACGGCGCGATAACAAACTAAGAATATTTTTTTCTTATAATACAACAGCACTATACGGATTAGGGGAACACCTCTAAGTTTTCATCAATGTGATATGCACACGTTGTTATAAACTTTTGTAAACAATTAAAAATCAGCTTCAACCGTATTTTCAAAAAACCCGGGATGCTGCTCAACAACTATAATTTTAACCTGTTGTAAATAATGACAGATGGATTTTTTAATTTAAAAATTGAATATTATGAGACCCTACAAATTCATTACAACATTAGCATTCTTATTTCTTTATTTTATAGGTTACAGCCAGAATGACGTGGTTGTGGCAACGGATAAAAATCTGGAAGATGCAAATTTCGATGCATACAAAACATTCACGTTCGCCGATCATATTTCCGATACCGGCAACAACGAGTATTTCAGCGATAACGGAACGGTGAAAGCAACGATCCGGAATGAAGTGAAAGGTGAGTTGGAAGCGCTCGGTTATGAATATGTTGAAAATGATGCCGATTTGCTGGTGAACTTCCGGATCTTGGAGAAACCGGTTGAATATGTTGGCTGGATAGACAATTATGCGGACGATAACTACTGGGGAAAATTCAGTTTAAGCGCCCGGACAAGGGAACCCGACGATAAAAAGGTATATCATCTCGATAAAGGAACGCTGCTGATTCAGATGGCAGACCTGGATAAAGATATCGTGGTTTGGTCGGGATATGCCAGCGGCATTGTGGATTACGCCAACCTTGACAACGACAAAGGAAAAATTGACATTGCTGTCGAGAAAATCTTTGATGAGTATAATTTTTCCGCCGCAATGAAATAGGCTGGATTGTAAAAAGGCTGCAGGTTTAAAACCTGCAGCCTTTTTTTTATTTCCCTGGTTAAATTATTCATCAACTTCCACGGTAACACCGGTAAGGTTCAGCCGTTTTGAAACGGCTCCGGAAGCCGGTGAAACAGGTTGCCCGCCGCCCACAGAAACCATAAACCATCCGTTTTCAATAATTCTTTTTTCATCTTTTCCAATCATCGAAAACTGACGTGGTTCCAGAGTAAACTCGACGAACTTCGATTCGCCGGGCTGCAAATGAATTCGTTTAAAACCTTCCAGTTGCACAATTGGGCGTGGTGTTGATGCTTCTTCATCTTTTAAATAAAGTTGTACCACTTCGTCGCCCCCGGTATTGCCGGTGTTGGTAACCTTCACTTTCACATTTACCGGTTCTCCGGTCCGCGCTTTTTTAGGCAGTTTCAAATCGGAATATTCAAACGTGGTATAGCTCAAACCGTATCCGAACGGATACAGTGGTTCGCCGGTAAAATACCGGTACGTCCGGTTGGTCATGTCGTATTCTTCGAAAGGCGGCAACTGATCAACAGACTTGTAATAGGTAACCGGCAAACGTCCGGCAGGATTATAATCGCCGAATAAAACGTCGGCAACAGCATTTCCACCTTCCTGTCCGGGGTAACCGGCAGTAATAATTGCATCCATATTTTGACTGGCCTGGTTAATTGCCAGGGCGCTGCCATTCAGCAAAACCAAAACCATTGGTTTCCCGGTTTTTTCGATAGCCATCATTAAATCGCGCTGTGTTTTTGGCAACTTTAAATGAGTGCGATCGCCGCCGGCGAAACCATCTACCTGAATGGGCATCTCTTCGCCTTCCAACCTCTGCGAAAGACCAAGTACCAGCACCACTGCGTCAGCCTGACTTGCCAGGTCCACAGCCTCCTGCTGCATATCCGGGTCGGGCATTGTCCATAACAGTTTGGCATCGCCATCACCAAACCAGTTTTTGTATTCATACACAAACCTGTACTTTTTCCCTGCCTCCAAATCCACTGACTTTTCGCTGTGGAATGCATGATGTTCCGTGTTGTGCGATAATATTTTTTCTCCTTCGAACCAAACTTCCAACGTTGGCATACCCCAACTTCCAATGTGGTAAGTACCGGAAACCGGTGGCACCAGATAACCGCTCCAGCGAATGCTAAAATCGTCATCAGGTAATTTTGGGGAAGGAGAACCGGCCTCCCAGTAAAAATCGATGTTTTTATCGACGCGTACAAAAGTGGGCTCGCCGTGGAGTTTGGCATTGGCGAAATATTCACCGGTTACTCCCCGCTTTCCGTCGGCAGTCATTAAATATTCCGAAGGAATCGGTTTCAGGTTATGAATTCCTTCCGCCAAATCTGCTCCTTCGGCATACAGAATTTCGGTATTTTTCAGTTTTGATTTCAAGCCTGCCAAAACCGTCACCGGATTTTTTGGAATCCCGTTGTAGTTTCCCAGCAGCGCTTCCCAGTTATCGGCATTGGGGCCAAGTACCGCCAGTTTTTTTATGTTTTTGGAAAGCGGCAATGTTTTATTTTCATTTTTCAGAAGGACGATGCTTTCCTGTGCCGCCTTGAGCGCGAGCCGGTCGTTTTCTGCAGATGCATTCACACTGAACGGAATTTGCGCATAAGGAACTTCTTCCTCCGAATCGAACATTCCAAGTTTAAACCTCGCTTTGAAAAGTCGTTTCACAGCCACGTCCAGATCTTCTTCCTTAATAATACCGCGTTGGTATGCTTCCTTCAGGTGCGGATAAGTATTTCCGCAGTTGAGATCGGTTCCTGTTTTTACCGCAATTGCTGCGGCTTCGGCTGCATCTTTCGAAAAATCCTGGTATTTGTAAAAATCGGAAACTGCCCAGCAGTCGGAAACCATGTATCCGTCAAATCCCCATTCATTGCGCAAAATGTTTTGCAGAATCGGATTCGCACAGCACGGGTAATCGCGAAACTGATTGTAAGCTCCCATCACCGAATAAACGCCGCCGTCCACAACCAGCTCGCGAAAAGCAGGCAGATAAGTTTCGCGCAAATCGCGTTCGCTCACCTTTGCATTGAACTGGTGCCGCAGGGGCTCGGGCCCCGAATGAACCGCAAAATGTTTGGCTGTGGCAACCACTTTCAAATATTTTGGGTCGTTGCCCTGCAAACCTTTCACAAACTGTAATCCCATTTCCCCCGTCAGGTAAGGGTCCTCGCCATAAGTTTCGTGTCCCCTTCCCCACCGCGGATCTCGAAAGATGTTAATATTCGGCGACCAAAAGGTAAGCCCCTGATAAATTCCCCGTTTTCCGCGGCGGACAAACTCGTGATGCTTTGCCCTTGCTTCATCTGAAATGGCGGTTGCAACGCTGTACATCAAATCTTTGTCCCACGATCCTGCAATGGTTATCGACTGCGGAAAAACAGTGGCATAACCGGCGCGCGCCACACCGTGTAAGCTTTCGTTCCACCAGTTGTATTCCGGCACATTCAACCGCTCAATTGCGGGTGCGGTATAAACCATCTGGTCAATTTTTTCGTCCACTGTCATTTGCGACACCAGCAAATCAACGCGCTCGTCAATCGGAAGATCGGAATTAAGGAATTCAAAATTCACCTCCTGCGCATTCAATGACACACTAATAAAAACTAAACTGATTAATAAAAAAGCTTTTCCCATGGTTTTGATTAATTTACTGTTCTGTTCTGGTATGGTAAAAATAATAAAGTTTCCAATTCCATTTTATATTACTTTTGACGGAAAATAAGCGAAAGATTTAGCATGTACCAAAAATACAAGGATTTCTTTAAAGAATACGATGATATCAGAAATGAAACTGATGCAGTATGCCGCGATCTCGAAAAAAAGCACAGGCCTCACCTTGCCTGCAAAAAAGGTTGTGACTTGTGTTGCATGGATTACAGCATTTTTCCGGTGGAATTTTATGCCATTCTGCAGGGATTAAAAACCGGGAAATTTCATTCCGATGATGTTTACGCGGAATGCGATCCCAACGAAATGTCCTGCATATTTCTGAGAAACCATGCTTGTACCATCTACAACTTGCGGCCAATGATTTGCAGAACGCACGGGCTGCCGCTTCTTTATGCCAACGATGACGGGGAATGGGAGCTTTCAACCTGCGAACTGAATTTCAAAAATTTCAATTTTGATGAATTTTCTGCCGAAAATACATTCGCTCAGGATAAATTCAACAGCAAACTTTTCGTTTTGAACAAACATTTTGTTGCAGAATTTAAAGAAGAAAATTACGCTGAATTTGATTTAATTCCTTTGAAAAAGTTATTGCAATATTTTATTAAAAACACACAACATGAATAGTTTATCACTTTTTAACCTTCAGGGAAAAACGGCATTAATTACCGGTTCCGGCGGTGGAATTGGTTTTGCTTTGGCCGAGGGATTGGCAGGCGCCGGGGCAAAAATCATCCTGAACGGGCGAAACCCATCCAGGCTTGATGAAGCCAAAAACAAGATCAGGAAACAGGGGGTGGAAGTTACAACCATGACTTTTGATGTAACCAAATCGGACGAAGTAAAAAAAGCCATTCATAAATTTGAAGAAGATGCCGGCCCTATCGACATTCTGATTAACAATGCCGGTATCAACATCCGTGGCCCGTTTGAGGATTTTGACGAAAGCGACTGGAAAAAAATACTGGACATCAATATTAACGGCGCCATGGTGGTTTCGCAGGTAGTAGCGCCATTTATGATTAAAAGGAATGCCGGAAAAATTATAAACATCTGCTCGATGCAGAGTGAACTGGGACGCCCATCAATTGTACCGTACACCGTTTCAAAAGGCGGAATAAAAATGCTCACAAAAGCTTTGTGTGCTGAATGGGCAAAATACAATATTCAGGTGAACGGAATAGGACCTGGTTATTTTGAAACGGAACTTACCAAACCATTAAAAGATGATCCGGAGTTCGACAAATGGCTGCGCAACCGCACCCCGTCGCAACGCTGGGGCAATCCGAGAGAATTAATCGGCGCTGCTGTATTTCTTGCGTCGCAGGCAGGCGATTACGTGAACGGCCATATTTTATATGTTGATGGCGGTCTTCTGGCGACCGTTTAAACTTTACAATTAACAACTTGTTCTCATTTTAAACCTATTAATTCAAACGAAATGAAGAAGTTGTTTTTATTCATCATTGCAATCACGCTGTTTGCACAAGTGTTTGCACAAAAAGAAACAAAAATGGCAGATAATTCAAATAAACTTGCAGTACTCTGGACCAGCGGCGATCCGGAAGTTGCTGAGAAAATGGGATTTATGTTTGCCCACAATGCCAAAACAAAAGGCTGGTTCGAAGAAGTTGTGGTAATTATTTGGGGGCCATCGGCAAAGCTTTTATCAGAAAATGAAATGTTGCAGGGGCATGTAAAAAAGATGCAGGAGGACGGCGTAAAATTTGAAGCATGCACGGCTTGTGCAAACATGTACAATGTTGCCGGTAAACTTGAAAAGCTGGGAATCGATGTAAAAGGAATGGGAAGTGTTTTATCTGATTATCTGAAGAGTGGCTGGCAAACCATCAGCATTTAATACAAAATAAAAAGCATCCGACAAAATGCGGATGCTTTTACTATTTAATTTCAGAATCAATATTCGTCTTCGTTAAAAAAGAAATCATCTTTGCTCGGATAATCGGGCCAGATGTCTTCAATACTTTCATAAACTTCACCTTCATCTTCAATTTCCTGAAGGTTTTCAATTACTTCCAGCGGCGCACCTGAACGAATTGCGTAATCAATCAATTCGTCTTTTGTAGCGGGCCAGGGAGCGTCTTCCAATTTTGAGGCTAACTCGAGTGTCCAATACATTTACTCAGTATTAAAGCGGTTAAGTACTTCTTTCAATTTGGCGCGAATATAATAAAAAATTAATACGAACAACTATCCATCTCTTAATTTTTATCACCTCTTCCAGGGGATTTCCTGCCTGCGTTCATCGTTGTTTATTTTACGTGCCAATACAAACAATAAATCGGAAAGACGGTTTATGTATCTGATTATTTTTTTATCTACATGATTTCTTTCGGCAAATTCCAGTATCCTGCGTTCTGTGCGTCGGCAAACGGTTCTGGCAACATGGCAATTTGCAGCTGCCGCAGCGCCTCCCGGCAAAATAAACTGTGTGAGTTCGGGTAAATTTTCTTCCAGTTCATCGATAGCTGTCTCCAGGAACAATATATTTTCTTCCGTTACAGCCAATTCTGCGGTTACCGGTTTCCCTTTTTCATCGGATGCGAGTTGTGAACCAATATTAAAAAGTTTGTTCTGAATTTCGCACAAAAGCCCGAATATATGTTCGGGTAACTTAAATGATTTTACAACTCCAATAACCGCATTCAGTTCGTCAACTGTTCCATAAGCTTCCAGCCGAACATCATACTTTTTCACCCGGTTGCCACCGACCAGGCTGGTGGTTCCATCGTCTCCCGTTTTGGTATATATTTTTGACTTTTTTCCCATAAAAGATATCAATACACCGGATTTGGATTTAAATAATCAAATTCTACCTGACCATCTTTCAATTTAATAATACGGTGAGCGTGTTTTGCGATTTCCTCTTCATGGGTTACCATGATTAACGTATTGCCTTTTTGGTGAATATCAGCAAAAAGCTTCATAATTTCTTCGGAAATTTTGGAATCGAGGTTTCCGGTGGGTTCGTCAGCAAGCAGCAGCGAAGGCTTATTTACCAGCGCCCGGGCTATAGCCACACGCTGGCGCTGTCCGCCTGAAAGTTCGTTGGGTTTATGTGCCATCCGATCCTCCAGGCCAACATCGGTTAATGTTTCTGTGGCCCTTGTTTTTCGCTCGTTTTTCCTGATTCCCGAATAGACCATCGGTAACATCACATTTTCGAGCGCCGAACTACGCGGAAGCAAGTTAAACACCTGAAACACAAACCCGATTTCAGCATTTCTGATTTCAGCAAGCTGGTTATCAGACAACCGGCTGACATCTTTCCCGTTTAGAATATATTTTCCGCTTGTTGGTGTGTCGAGGCAACCTACAATGTTCATCAACGTTGATTTGCCGGACCCCGATGCACCCATTATCGCCACATATTCGCCTCTGTAAATACTAATTGATACGGAGCGGAGCGCCCTGACCACCTGGGTTCCCACCCGGTAATTTTTTACTATGGAATCCAGTTCAATAATTTTTTCTTTCATTTTTTACATTCGTTTTTATAAAAAATCAAGCGAATGCCTGATATATTTGCACAACCGTAAACCAGCATTCACTTTTTTCAGGTCATAATTCGTATTTTTCATATCGAGGCACCTCCAGTGAATAATTTCATTATTAAGTAGCAAAACGTGTGAATTAGTTATGTTGTTTTGTAACGGAATAATTTTACTTAAAAATAGCAATAATGACAGGTATTGAATCAAATTCCACTCATTATTTTCTGATTGAAATTCACGCACTTTAAAATCCATATTCGAGAATTGCTGTCAGCCGGGGCCCGGAGAACGATATTCGTGTATTTGCAACAGCATTTTCATTTTTGAATTTTCCTCCCAAATCAACAGAATAACCTCCTTTAAAAGCTACTTTATAATCGGTAAAAACAGGCCACAAAAATTTTAATCCCGGATAAATGTAGGGTTTAATGGCGCTAAAATCCTGCTTGTCGCTGATATTTTCACCCCCTACCCTGAGTTCTTCGTTGTATCTCCATTTTGCAAAATGTGCGCCCGCAATTGCTTCTAAATATACCGTGTAACCGGAGTGTTTGCTAACAAGCAGTTCAAGTTGTAACCCCAGGGAATGTGCTAAAATTATTTGATCGAAACTATACGAGCCGGAATAATCTTTCAGGCCGAACCTGGAACCTGTGGTATAAAAATTATAAGCCGGTCCTGCTGCAAATTTCTTCCCCCACCGGTTCAGAATATAGGCGCCATAACAAAAATAGGGTGGAAAATTGTTAATTTGTTCTGCTGTCAATGGAGAATTACGCAGGACTTCTGCGTTTATTTCTTTCAAATCTTTTTCAGAATAAAAAGCAACGCCGCCCGAAATACCAACCTTATAATCCTTAAAATCTTTTTCCTGTGCCTTTAAAATGCCACATTCGATAACGAGTATCAGTAATATTAAAATTTTTTTGTACATGACATTGCCAAATTGGTTATAACATGTTTAGGTCCAACTGCCGGCCGTTGCGTCCGATTAAATAATTACCGTGTAAAACAACATTGGAGCTGTTCAAATAAACTGTGTCTTTTATATTTTCGCCCGGCAACTGAATTAAATAAGATTCGCCGGATTCACTGCCGTTTTCTTTCTCATAAATAAGATTGTTGGTACCGGAATCGTAAAGAACAATAAAGCTGTTCGATATTTGCACAGTTTTTATTCTTTGAAATGATGTTGCATCGCAGATTTCCAACTGATCACCAATGCGGACGATTACCTGGTTTATTTCAGTTGAAGAAAAATAAAAGTTTGTCAACACAGCATATGGGACGGGTCCGGGATCGCCAACAAATTCCAGTTCGCTTCCCTTTATCCGGTAATATTTCATGATGGTGCCGGTCATATTGCCCGACCGGGATGTCAGCACAAAATTTCCGTTGGGTGAAATATACCCCAGGCCGAGGTTTTCTTCAGTTTTTAATATCACTTTTTTATCCTGAAAATCGTAAAGTACCAGGTTCCAGTTTGACGCAGTAAACAGTATCCTGAAATCGGAAGAAACAGATATTGCGTAAATACCGGAAAGGCTTTGGTCGATTTGAGTTATATCTACAGCGCCCAAATTCTTAAAGCCATCAATTTCCCACATTGTCAGCTCATTATCAACGAGAGTGTAAACTATTTTCCCGTCCATTGACAAACGATAAGCCCTAAGTTCGGCCAGGCCAAAATCCAGGGAATCGAGTGCGCTGCGGGACTGATGATCAAACAGTACAATTTTATTCCCGTTGCTGTACAAGCTTTTGCTGGTTCCGGCAACTGGTTTTGTAACTTCAAACGACGGAATTTTTTCACCCGAACCAACCACTACAGATGTTGCCGCAAGCATGCTAAAACTGTGATTTGAATTGTATGTTTTGGGCACGTATTGTATGTTGAACTGCTTGTTGCTGCCAAACGGCAATTTATCTACTGAAAACCTGGCGCCATCTTCATAAGAAATCCTCTTTTCGTTGCGTTCACTGTTCGATCCTTCATACAAACGGTAATAGTCGAGACGATCCGGATTTTGAGAGGGTTGCCAGCTGATTTCACCGCTGTAATTTTGAAAACCGGTCGCCTGCAAAGGTTCCAGCTCCTGGGTAAAGTAAACACCATTATTCCACCCACCATTCACATTTATCGAATAATACACGTTTTCACCCTCTAAATAATTCCCGTCAAAATAGTCGGTTTTATCTTGATCATTTATCTTGATCAATTCTTCTTTTGCATCGAAAAACGACACCTTTCTGAGCCGGTATTCTTCAAAGGAGGCAAATTTAAACTTTTCCCACTTGACCAATGTTCCGCCGGGCTTTGCTTCAACACCAGTAATTTTAACATCCGTTCGCGAAGTCCTGTCGATTACAACAGGCCACACCAACTGGTATAAATATCCCTCTGCACCTACCCGATCGGCGATACTACCTGAACCGGATGAAACAAATACTTTAATTTCAAAACGATGGTTTCCTTCCCCGTAATTCTCTATATACAAATCCATTTCGAGCAGTTTCGACAAATCCTGTTGTTTTTGCGAAACCAATTCGCCGTCGAAGTAAAATTCAACCCAATGCAGTTTTGCAGCAGCCGCTTTAAACCGATACTTGATTTTTACCGATTCGAATAAATAGAGTGTATCTGTTGCTGGTTCCAATTCGATTTCGAGCAAAGGGGCATTATCCGATGGCTTTTCAACAAAACTTTCAGGAATATCAGAAGGTTGAAATTCACAGGCTCCTAAAAACAGGACAAACAGAATATAAATTATTTTGTTGTTTTGCCGGTCAAAACCGATTGCCGGAAGACTGTATTTTTTCATATCGGAAAAGGTTCGGTTTCAAAAAAATATGCTGCAAATCTAATAATTTAGGATGCTTGAAAATATCCGGGAGAAGCTAATTTTCCAACCGGTATGTTATTCAGATTTATTCTATATGAAATAGTTGAACTGCAGAAAACTATTTAAACTAATTTCGTATTTTGAACGCAAAAATTAACAATCCAAAACTTACTGTTATGCGAACTGAACTTACATTTTCAATTTTTCTGTTTTTATTTTTTCTGAACATCAACACGTTATTTTCACAGGATAATGCTGAAAGTTACTGGCCGCAATGGCGGGGTCCGCTTGCCACAGGGGCTGCTGTTAAAGGTAATCCGCCGGTTGTTTTCAGCGAAACCCAAAACTTAAAATGGAAGACGCCAATTCCCGGGAAAGGACATGCAACACCCATTGTATGGGGAAATAAAATTGTTGTGCAAACTGCTGTTCCAACCAATGAACGAATAGACGGAGCGAAAAAAGAACAGACCGAAGCACAGCGAAGTATGTCGGGGACCCAGACCGATAAAATTCATGAATTCAAAGTTATTCTTGTAGATCGCGACAATGGAAAAATCATTTGGGAAACCACTGTTGCGAAAGAATTGCCGCAGGAAAGTACGCACGAATTAGGAAGCTGGGCATCGAATTCTCCATGTACCGACGGTGAATTGATTTATGCTTATTTTGGTTCGCGCGGAATTTATTGCCTCGATTTCGATGGAAATGTTCTCTGGCAGAAAGATTTCGGCCAAATGGAAAAAGTGATGAATTTTGGCGAAGGAAGCTCTCCGTATTTGTATAAAGACCGGCTGTTCATCCAGTGGGACCACCAGGGGCAGTCGTTTATTGTGGCGCTCGATAAAAAAACGGGTGACGAAGTTTGGAAAGTCGATCGCGACGAAGGAACCTCGTGGGCCACTCCGCTGGTCGTTGAATCCGGTGGAAAAACACAGGTTATAACAGCCGCCTCGTCGAAGGTGAGAAGTTACAGTTACGAAACCGGTGAAGTGCTTTGGACCTGCAGCGGTCTTACCGGAAACGTAATTCCAAATCCTGTTTTTGCCGATGGAATTTTATACGTGATGAGCGGTTTCAGAGGTAGTGCGTTAATGGCCATTGATCCCGCAAATGCCAGCGGAGACATTACCGGTACGAATGCTATTTTATGGACGTACAACAAGGACACACCCTACACGCCAAGCCCGGTTTTGATGAACGGGAAATTGTATTTTCTGCGTGTTAACAATGCATTTTTAACCTGCCTTGATGCAAAATCAGGGAAAGTTATTTACTCCAAAGAAAAACTGGAAGGGATTAGCACACTGTTTACTTCGCCAACAGGTGTCGATAACCGGCTGTACATTGCTGCTGAAGATATTTGCCTGGTTTTAGACGCGGGCGATCATCCTAAAATTCTTTCTTCGAATAAATTGTCTGACAACTTCCACGCTTCTCCTGTAATTGTTGGAAACGAATTGATATTGAGGGGATTTAAATCGTTGTATTGTTTTGAAGAATAAAAAAAGCCAACCTCAACTGGTTGGCTTCT
>CAWAMJ010000009.1:0-8481 GCA_963783085.1 uncultured Prolixibacteraceae bacterium
GAAGAAATGCACGAAAAACAACAGAATTAAACAAAATATTATCCATGAACAGAGATACATTACGCGATAAAATTTATTTGGCTGCCCTGTTGCATGACGTTGGGAAGTTCTACCAGCGGGCTGATTCCGAAGGTACAGCAAAATCAAAGTTGCTTAATGATTCAGTTAAAAACAGCGAGTCAGTTTTTTGTCCTGAATTCAAAGGTAACTACTCCCACAAGCATGTTTTATGGACCGTGCAGTTTATCGAGGATTTGGGACCACATTTAAAAAAGATTTCAGGAGAATCGGAATTTTCATTGGAACACCTGGCTGCCAAACACCATAAGCCTTCGAATTTGTATGAAGGAATCATTCAATTGGCTGATCATTTGTCATCGGGACTTGACCGGGCGGAAGGAACTCCGTATAATGACGAAACAAAAAGCTGGGACAGTTTTAAAAAAGTCAGGATGTTGTCTGTTTTTGAAAATCTGATGAAAAAAGGTAACTCGGTATCGGAATTTCAATTGCCGGTAAAAGACATTTCTTTAAATGAAGAATTTTTCCCGAAACGAAAGTTTGAAACTGCCCCTGATTACAAAACATTGTGGAGCAATTTTGAAAAGGAAGTCAAATTTATACAAACCGACTCGTACCTGGTTTTTGCAGAATCGCTTTATGCACTGCTTTATAAATATACCTGCAATATAGTATCGAGTACTATAAACCTGCCCGATGTATCGCTGTTTGATCATTTGAAAACAACTGCCGCCATTGCCGCTTGTTTATACGATGTAACCAAACAAAACGGATTCTCATCACCTGGACAAATCAGGGAACACGGCAAGCCTCTTTTGCTTGTGGGTGGCGATGTTTCTGGTATTCAGAACTATATTTACGACATACTTTCAAAATCAGCCGCAAAAAACCTGAAGGGACGGTCGTTTTATGTGCAACTGCTTGTCGATACCATTATTCAGAAACTATTGAACGAACTCAATCTTTTTTCTTCTAATGTGATTTATAGTTCAGGCGGTGGGTTCTATATGCTGGCGGCAAATACCCCGGACACCAGGATAAAGCTGGAAAAAGCTGTACATGAAATTGGTGAAAAGATACTTGAAAAACATGGTACAGGACTTTATTTAGCTCTGGAAACAGAAGAAGTAACCATTGATTCCATAAAAAACAAAACAATCCATGATAACTGGAAAAACCTCACAGAAAAACTAAACCGTCAGAAACGGCAGCGATTTAAAAACCAACTGGTTGAAAAATATGATTATTTTTTTGAACCAACAGGTGAAGGTGCCGATCTGGAACGTGATGCATTTACCGGAGAAGAATTTCTGGAAAATGAGAAGAAAATTCCTCTAAAAGATACCGTTGGTATAAAACAGGTAATTAAACCCTATACAGAACAGCAAATAAGATTAGGCCAGTTGTTGAAAAAAGCAAATTACTGGGTTTCGGCAGATGAGAAACCGGGCTTTATTGACGAGAAGCTGGCAGTTGAAATCTGTGAATTGGGCATATTTCATTATTTCCTGACCGAAAGGGATTTGAAAAATTCCCGGAACAGGTTGCGCGATTTTAAGGGGAAAGTCAGGATTTTGAATGTTAATGATACCAATTTTCTTGACCCGGAAAACGGAATCAACAATATTTTCGGGTTTAACCTCTATGGCGGAAATCAATATCCTACTGATGATAAAGGAGAACCGCTCAGTTTTGACAAGTTGGCTGGTGGTGGCGACCTCAAAAGGCTTGGTTTCCTGCGGATGGACGTGGATAACCTGGGCGCCGTTTTTGCCTCTGGATTTACCGATGAAAAACGAACTTTCTCGCGCTACAGCGCCCTAAGCCGGAGCCTTGATTTCTTTTTCAAGGGATTTATAAATACCATCTGGGGAAAAGAAAAATACAAACAGTCCACTTTTATTATTTATTCCGGTGGCGATGATCTTTTCCTGGTTGGCCGCTGGGATGTGCTCACAGAAATGGCCGAAGAAATCTATGAAGAATTCAGGGAATGGACCTGTCACAATCCGAAGCTCACCATTTCAGGCGGAGTGGCGGTGGTGGATGAAAAATTTCCGGTACTGAAAGCTTCTCAAATGGCGGGAATGGCCGAAGAAGATGCAAAAGAACATAACATAGACGATTCATCAGGAAAACTCAAAAATGCTTTCTCGGTGTTAGGAACACCACTAAACTGGGAAACTGAGTATTTCTGGGTAAAAAAGTTGAAGGATACTGTAAAGAATTATCTGGAAAATGAAAGACTACCCCGTAGTTTTGCGTCGAAACTGCACGGCCATTTTGCCAATGCCCGTTTTGAAAATCACAAACTTACCCGGTTAAATGTTTTGTGGCTTATGGCTTACGATTTTTCGCGCCTTGCCGGTTCAGTGAAAAAAACGGATGAGGAGGCAAAATTATTTGTCCACGAAGTGAAAAACTGGATTTTTACCAATGAGCATTCTGCATTGAAATCGACAAAATACCATGTATTTGAATTAATAAACCTGGCTGTGCGCTGGGCCGAACTTGAATTAAGAACCAATAAAAAATAAGAATTATGCAACATCAAAGACGTGATTTTAAAAATAAGGGAGAATATCAAGACCGCCCGGACTGGTCTTCTCAAGTAAAAACAGATTGGGTGACCAATAAAATTGATGAAGATACAGTGAACTTTACTGAAAAATTTGGAAGTTATCTCGCAAAAAACCGGTTAACCACTTCCCAAATCAGAAATATCTACGGTGAGTTGAAACGAATCCAGATGAAAGGATTCGATGAAGAAAAAACGTCGTTTTTACTGCTATTGCCCAAAATGGCCTATGCTGCAAAAAGAAACAATAATGATGGCCTGACAGCTTTTAAGCAGGTGTTCGATTTATTGCATAAAAACGTTCATTCGGCAGCACATTACAACAATATGATGAATATAATGGAGGCAATATTGGCTTATCATAAGGCTTTTGGAGGAAGAGAAAACTAATAAAAAAAATATCATGGCAAGATTAACAAAAAAATACATTATTACAGGAAAAATTGAATGCCTTACCGGTTTGCATATCGGAGGAACAAATTCTGCAATGGGAATTGGTGGACCTGATTCTATGGTTATCCGTAACCCGTTAAACAACAAACCTATTATTCCGGGCAGCAGTATTAAAGGTAAAATGCGAAGCCTGCTCGAGCTTTCGCAGGGAGAGCTGGGAGGCTCAATTGGAAATAAAATACAACACGGGCCAACCCAGGATAAAAATCATCTGGCAGTAAAATTATTTGGCTCTGCCGATAGCAAGGGAGATAATCAGTTGCCCTCACGAATTATTGTTCGCGATGCAACTTTGCTTACACCCGATGAGAAATTTTCGAATACTGACATGCCATATACTGAAACCAAAACCGAAGTGGTTATCGACCGGATTACTTCGGGTGCCATGCCACGACAAATTGAACGAGTTCCGGCTGGGGCCGAATTTAGTCTGAACATGGTATTGAACATTTTTGATTCGGATAACAATGAAGAAGAATTAATTGCAGCGCTAAAACGCTCGATGAAATTGCTGGAAGACGACTACCTGGGTGGAAACGGCTCGCGAGGTTATGGTCAAATTGCTTTTAACGATGTATCGTGGAACGAGAAGAAAATGGAAGATTATTTAAGCTAATAAAAATGAAAACCTTTCATTGTATAAAATTGAATTTTACCTCTCCGTTGCATTTAGGGCGGGGTATTGGCGAAAGCTATGACATGGGCAGCCGGCTTCTTCACTCTGATACACTTTCATCTGCACTTGCCAGTGCCCGCGTGCAATTGTTTGGTGATAAAAATTTGAAAGCCTATCTGGAATCATTACGGGTAAGTTCGGCATTTCCGTTTTATAACAACCATTATTTTTTTCCGAAACCCATGCTGAAACTGAACCTCGAAATCAACGGACAGGATGAACATTTGCAAAACAAAAGCCTTAAAAAACTGGAATACCTGGAACAACCGGTGTTTGAAAAAATTATTGCCGGCAAGCAATTAACGGTAACTGAAAACCAGTTCTCTGAAAATAAAAAATACCTGTGGGCTGATAAACCGGTGGTTCAAAGAATCTTAAAAACCGAGGTTCAGCAGCGTGTTACGGTTCCACGAGATGGGCAAGGCGACAGCGTGCCCTATTACGTGGAAAGGTTGTTTTTCAGTGAAGGGGCCGGACTTTTCTTTCTGCTGGAAGCTGAAAGTGAACAAATTCTGAAAGAAACCGAAGTGGCATTGAAATACCTCGAAGATACGGGACTGGGAACCGACCGAACCGTCGGCAACGGTTTTTTTGAGTCTGAAGTCACTTCATTACAGTTTTCAGTTCCTGAAGCGGGTAGCTGTTCCATGACCTTGTCGTTGTTTTGCCCTCATAAGGAGGAGTTAGCCGGATTGTTAGCCGGTGAGCCTGCTTATCTAATGGAAAAACGGGGAGGGTTTATTGCCGGTGCGTCAGCAGAACAATTCAGGCATTTGCGGAAAAAGTCGGTTTTTATGTTTTCAGAAGGCTCTGTTTTTAATGGAAACAACTTATCTGGAAAAGTATTAAATCTCCGCCCAAAGTGGGACGATGAAAAACTGCACCCGGTGTACCGCTCCGGAATCCCGTTGAGCATCCCGGTGGTCAAAAAAGAAAAATAAAGATTATGATTTCCATAAAACTAAAAACACTTACTCCGCTGCACATCGGCTCGGGCCGCGAACTGGCACGCGATGTGGAATTTATTGAAATGAACAAAGAAATAGGGGTAATTGATGAAAAGAAAACGTTCGGTATTATTGGTGAAGAAAATATAGGAACCTGGGTGGCTAAAATTGAAAAGCAGGAACCATTGCTTGATTATCTGAAAATGAGAAAACCGGATATTTCATTGAAGGATGTTTGTAAATATACCATGCCCCTGTTTGCCAATAATTTCCGAATGGTAAGGACTTTAAAGGAACAGTTGCACGAAGGAATGGGCAGGCCGTTTATTCCAGGATCTTCCATCAAAGGAGCTATCCGTACTGCTATTTTAAATATTTTACTCAACGAATTAAACCATAACTGGAAAGAGAATGAATTGAAAAACAGATGGGATAAATTTTCAGATAAAGAAATTCAGGCAAGAATTTTTGGCAAAGACCCCAACCACGATTTTATGCGCTTTGTAAAAACGGGAGATGCCTTGTTTTCCAATGATGATTTGATTGCCCTTTCGGTTTTAAGTTTGAATTATTTGTTTGAGCGCACAAAACGCGATGAAAAATTTCTGCAACTGACGGAAGCCATCGGATCAGATGCCGAAACCAGCTTCCGTATGAAACTCGATTTGGAATTGTGGCAGAAAAATATTGACTTCAGGGAAATTCACAAAAATATACCCGGTTTTCTGAAAGGTTTGCCATCACTTTTTAAGGTTTTAAATGGATTTACCGCCGAATTACTTCAGAATGAAATCGATTTTTGGGATGAAGACAAACACTTGAAACCTGTGGTAGATTATATAAGCGAGTGCAATAAATTATTGAAAGTTTGTAAAAACTGTGGTGAAAAAGAAGCAGTTTTACGTTTAGGTCACGGTTCAGGTTGGATTTTTATGACCGGAGGATGGATAAAAAATGATAATTACATTGATAATCCACTGTATTACAAAATTGAGGATAAAACAAGACCGGGAAACCACCGGTATAAAGATTATTTTTTCCCGAAAACACGGCGGATGGATGAGGACGGCGAGTTGATGGGGTTTGTTAAACTTTCACTGGAGAAATAAAAGTTCATAATTGTTGTACAAAAACAACATTTATGTTGTATTTTTGTTGTACAAAAACAACAAAATGAATAATTACTTTGAAATATCGGCACGGTTAACTGAGGCTACTTCCATCCAAATAATCCGGTATTTGTATCGCATTATTGATTGGAATCAGCGGTTAATTGGGATTCTGGGGGCCCGCGGGACCGGAAAAACCACGCTTTTGCTTCAACGCCTCAAGATGCAATATCCTTCAAATCGAGAGGCGCTGTACCTTTCACTCGACCGGCTGGTTCTGCTGAACTATTCGTTGTACGAACTAGCCGACCGGTTTTACAAACAAGGGGGTAACATCCTGTTTCTCGACGAAGTGCATAAATATCCCAATTGGGCCGTTGAAATAAAGAGCATTTACGATGATTTTCCTTCACTGCAAATTGTATTTTCCGGTTCATCAGCATTACTGCTGCAACAGGCCGAAGCCGATTTAAGCCGGCGTGCTTCCATGTACCGCCTTCATAATTTATCACTTCGCGAGTTTGTACTTTTTAAGACCGGTATTGAGATTCAGCCGGTGGCCCTTGAACAAATTCTGGAAAATCATTCCGTCCCGGCTGGTGCAATCAATCAGGCCACCCGGATTTTACCTCTGTTTGGCGAATACCTGAAAGCAGGAGCATATCCCTATTATTTCGAAAACCCGGCACTTTTTCACGACCGGTTAATGGCAACGGTGAAAACCATCATCGAAAGCGATTTGATGGCTTTATCGACATTCAGTTATTCGAGCATTGTGGCCATGCAAAAAATACTGGCGTTAATTGCCGAAAGTGTCCCTTTTAAACCCAATATATCGGAACTCAGCCGAAAATCAGGAGTGGCACGGGACATTCTGCTGAAAATGATTGATTTGCTGGTAAGGGCCGATTTACTGATGATGCTGAGGCAGGACAGTTCGCCGACAGGCTACCTGACCAAACCCGAAAAATTGTACCTTTTTAATCCGGCTCTGGCATGGGCGCTTTCCATTAATAGGGAACCCAAACCAGGCGCATTGCGTGAAACTTTTTTTCTGAACCAGTTGGTTTGCCATCACCGGGTTACCTTGCCTAAAACAGGTGATTTTCTGGTAAATAATGAATTTACGTTTGAGGTTGGCGGACCAAAAAAAACGAAACGGCAGATAATAAATACCCCAAACAGTTTTGTAGTGCAGGACAATATTGAAACCGGTTTTGGCCAAACAATACCGTTATGGTTGTTTGGCTTTTTATATTGAAACCAGTTATACACAAATTGTAAAATACTTAAATTGAATCATGAAAAACATACTAATCAGCAATATTGGTAACAGAAACCTGAAGGTTAATGGAAAATTTATTACAAAAATTTTCGATTCAGAAAATAACCTATCATTTAGGGAACAAACTTCAATTATCTGGCAAAAAATTCAGAAAAACGAAAATAAGGATGAACTGGAGCCGGTTATCATTAGCGAAGTAATTGAAAAAGAAAAAAATGAATTAATAAAAGTTATTCTTTTTTCAAGCGACATGCCTGAAACCCTCAGGAACGATCAGGACACAGTTTTTGAAGGTGAAATTCTTTGTCATATTTTAAAACAAAAATATCCCGGAATTGAATTTGTAAATATTCCGGTAAGAGCAAGTGTTTTTATTCACGATGAATTATTCAGGCAGTATCGCCGGATATTATCAGAATTAAAATCAAAGCACAAGGAAAAACATGTTGTTTATTGCGATGCCGGTGGTACTTCGCAACAAAAATTTTCAATAAAAATTGCTCTCGAATACCTGTTCGACCCCGACCAGTTCACCGTTTATTATGTGGCCCAGGAACAAAAGGGAATAAGCAAAATTATGCGGGGTGAAAGCTACGAGTACCGCAAAATTATTGAAATGGAGCACATTTCAAGAGCTATTCAATCATCATCGTACCAAATTGCAACCGAGCTATTATCCAGACACATAACTAAAAACCTTTCTCATAAAGTCCAACTCATATCGTTTTTAGATAATCGGTTGAGGCTGTTTTTCCATTCTGCAGAAAATGACGCAAAACAATTGCTCCAAACAAATAAAATTAATATTCCCTCATTTGTACAACAGTACCTGAATAATGAACCGGTTGGAGATTATGCGGGATGGGAAAATGTATTAGATAAAAGTGATTTTTTTCAACTTTGTGAAATTTTAATTGCATCGCAATGGAAGTTTCTGAATAACCATATTGAACAGGCGGTACATTTTTTCGTCATGTTTTATGAAAATTATTTACTGATGGTTATTCAAAAACACTTTGGATATAATGTGAGAAAAAATTATGATTATTACATGGATAGATTGATCATGGATATTCAAGGAGGCATTTTCGAATTGCCGGAAGGCATCTTGCCAGTCAAAGGTATTCCTCTCCAAATTGTGTTTACCGAACAATTAAAAGAAGTAAATCATTTAAAATTATTGAAATTGCTAAAAAAACTTAATTCAATATTGTCTGGAACCAGGCAAGGAATTGATAAAATAAGGAACGATTATGCCCACCGGGGGAAAGCAATAACCAAAAAGAATTTTGAAAAAAAACCTTTTTACAGCCATTTTATGGAGTGCTTTCGTTTAATGGGAATTAATTTTGACCGGAACTATTATGATGAGATGCATCGGGAAGTTTGTGAAATCATTCGAAACTAAACCA
>CAWAMJ010000010.1:0-472721 GCA_963783085.1 uncultured Prolixibacteraceae bacterium
CCCACCTGGGCTTGAACCAGGGACCACCTGATTATGAGTATTAAGACCCCAGGTTTCTTTCATTTTCTTTTATTTCTATTTGTCTTATATTTATCTGTAAATATGGTACTTACGTTATATTTTTATTTTATGAAATAGTATCTATTTTGAAAGAATTGCTATATTTGTGTGCAAATTGTGTGCAAATATTCGATTTGCACACATAAAATAAGCGTTTAAATATACCGACTATGTTCAATTATTCAAACAGTGGAGTTACAGTATCTTCTATTTTAGATAACCGGAGGGCAACCAATGACAATTTATTTCCTGTCAAAATACGTGTAACATATCAGCGTATCCGTAAATATTATTCGACAGGGAAATATATGACAGCAGAAGAATGGGAAAAAATACCGAATACGAAGAGTAAGAAGATGCTGTCGATACGATTAGATATTCAAAATACGTTTGATATAGTGAAAAATATTGTACAAGGATTGCAACATGAAGGCGGTTTCTCCTTTGAAACATTAAATAGCCGCCTGAATAAGTCATCTTCGGATACATTAAATGCCGGATTCAAAATAAAAATTCAAGTTTTATTCGATAACGAACAGGTAGGAACTCATCTCTTTTATAAGGATGCACTTAGAAGCGTGGAACATTTTGGTGGAGAGAATATTTCTTATACTTCGGTTACGGTGGATTGGCTTAAACGCTACGAAAAGCATATGTTAAATTTAGGGAGGGCATATACAACTATAGGGATGTATTGCCGTGCTATCCGTTCTGTTATCAATGAAGCAAAGAGAGCCGGAATAATAAAAGAGAATCAATATCCATTTGGAAATGGGAAATATGAAATACCTACAGGGAAAGGTCGTAAATTGGCTCTTACATTGCAACAAATAAAAGCAATTGTCAATTTTTCAGATGGCACAGAAGCAACAGAAAAATATCGTGATATGTGGTTTTTTTCCTACCTCTGTAACGGAATCAATTTTGCAGATATGCTTACGCTCAAATATTCTAATATACGGAATGGTGAGATTTGTTTTTTACGTGCAAAAACGGCTCGAACATCCAAAGTAAAAAAGGAGGTTTGCGCGGTTTTAACACCTGAGATGAAAGCAATTATTACAAAATGGGGCAATAAATCGCAAAAGCCTGATGATTATATTTTCGGATTTCTTACAGGCAAGGAAACACCTTTTAAGGAAAAAGACAAGATAAAATCCGTCACCAAACGTTGTAATAAGCGATTAAAAAAGATGGCAACAATATTAGGAATTGAAGGGTTAAGCACATATACCGCGCGACACTCCTATGCTACAGTTTTAAAGAGAAGTGGAGCCAATATTGCCTATATTTCTGAAAGTTTAGGGCATAATGATTTGAAGACGACAGAAAACTATTTAGCATCTTTTGAACGGGAAGAACGAGTGAAAAATGCAAGTGTCCTGACGAATTTTGGTGATGAATGATTTAAGGAACTTTTATTACTACTTTTACTGAAAATATTGTTTGTACATGATAAAAACAATAGAAAAACAAAACGTTGAATACAAGGTTGTTTGGAAAGACACATATCTGAAATGGATATGCGGATTTGCCAATGCTGCCGGTGGAAAGATATACATTGGTGTTAACGACAGCAAGGAAATTTTAGGTGTTGATGATGTGAAAAAATTGTCGGAAGATATTCCGAATAAAATTCGTGATACTCTCGGAATTATTGCTGATGTCAATATATTATCGGAATCAGTGACTGGAAAACATTACATTGAAATAGTTGTGGAACCCTATCCATATCCGATAAATTACAAGGGAGAATATCATTACCGAAGTGGAAGTACCAAACAAGAACTAAAAGGTGCAGCACTTAATAAATTTCTGTTGGAACGAACCGGCAGGAAATGGGATGGTGTTCCGGTTCCTAATATTTCTATTAATGATTTGTCATTGATTGCATTACAACGTTTTAGAAGAGAGGCTGCCCGAAGCAAGCGGGTAGATACCGGTATTTTGAATGACAGTACAGAACATTTGTTACAAGATTTGCGACTGTTCGATGAAAGTACTGGCTATTTGAAGCGTGCTGCAATACTGCTTTTTCACCCCGACCCGGAAAAGTATTTCACAGGAGCACACATCAAAATAGGCTTTTTCCTTAAAGGTGATGATGATTTGGCTTTTCAGGATGAAGTGCACGGTTCTTTAATGGAACAGATTGATAAAGCATATGATTTGCTAACAAGCAAATATATTACGTATGCCATTAGTTACGAAGGCGTTTCGCGTCGGGAAAAACCGACGTTTCCCGAAGCAGCTTTACGCGAAAGTCTCCTGAACAGTGTAGCTCATAAAGATTACGATTCGGGAATCCCTGTACAGATAAGTGTTTACCCTGACCGTATTGTTTTTTGGAATCCGGGAACATTGCCCGACCAATTGCCATTGAATAAATTGTTTCAGAAACATTCTTCCATACCATTTAATCCAGATGTAGCCAATGCCTTGTTTCGCTGTGGCGATATTGAAGCATGGGGAAGAGGTTATCGTAAAATTCTTAATTCAGTATTAGAAAACAAACAGTTACCTCCGCAAATAGAATCTTTAGGCGGATTGATGCTGACTTATTTTGTTGATGTCAGAAAACAACTTGTTACGCAAGGGGCAAACGACAGGCTAATAGAGATTGTAGATTATGTAATGAAACATAATAGCATAGATAATAACAAGGTCCAACAATTATTTAATGTTAGTAAAGCAACTGCAACACGTCTGTTGCAACAAACTGATTTATGGTTAATAATGCGTGATAAAGGTAGAAAAGGAACCGATTATGTATTGCGATGGCAACATTAATCGGCTCATAATCGGCTCATAAATCAGGCCTGAAGTGATATTTCGTTCTGTATGTTATTGAAAATAAGACATGTATATGTATTTTTGTCGGCTCATAATCGGCTCATTTAAATTTTAGATTAAAATATATGCCCCGTCGTAAGCAATACAAAATATCAGCCAGGCAAACGGCAATTTATGATGCTATTGTAGCTGAACTTCAGAAGAATCCTGAATTGGCTGACTACGATATGGAAACCATTGAAATATTGGTTAAAAAGAAAATAACTCCCCGTATCCGTGATATTGACAAAGCAATAGATAATCTGAAAAGGTATATTGCAGTGAACAAGGAATTTAGCCAAATCGTCAACGGTGAAGCGATAGTATCAAAAAAAGATATTGCCAAAATGCTGAAAATTTCGCGACCAACCTTTGACAAATGGATAAGAGACGGATTTATAATTCCTGTTCAATCAAATGTTTTGCCCAATACTGAAATTTCCCCTCCTGACCTGATTCTGAAACAACTTCAAAATCAAAAGAACAAAAAATAAAAAAAGTTTTCAGCTTTACATTGTAGTGCTTTGGTATAGTTTGTCTCCGCCATGTAAATAAATACAAGCAAAAAAAATTTACATCATGGCGTTTTGTCTCCATTGTCGTCGTTTGTCTTATTAGTGTAAACCTATTTATCTGTTTGATTCCCAATTGTATTCAGTTTTATTTTACACCCGAATTCAATTAAAAACTAAGTGTAACTATAAAATTTAAAATTATGTCAAACATTATTGTAACCACGCCCGAAGAATTGCGGGCAATCGTAAGTGAAGCGGTTTCAGGCATTTTGCCAAAACAGCCTTCCGGTGAGCCACAAATTGATACCATGACCCTGAATGATGCTTTGGAATTGTTAAAGGAACACGGTTATCCAACATCAAAAGCCAAAATTTACAAGTTAACCTCTACCGGTAAAATTCCCTGCAAAACGTATGGAAATAAACTGGTCTTTTCGCGGAAAGAGATATTACTATGGGCAGAAAACCAGACAAAACCCAAACACAATTCAAGTAAGATAAGCTTAACCCTTGCGCGGAGTGCAAAACGTAAAAGGTAATCGCTATGAAAGAAAAAACTGTTGATAGAGAAAAATACATCCGCGTAGGTACGACTTTGTATAAAATTGTACAACGTCCCCTTATTAGCGGTGATTATATCGAGGAGAAAATCCCCTGGAGTTATGAAGCACTACGCCAGGACTATGGTAAAAACGACCTTCCTGAAATTGATAAATATGACGGATTTTGCATTATTCCCGACCACGTTCATTATAAGCAGGTACACGGAACGTATTTTAACCAATATGAACCGCTGAATTATTTCCCAACACTGGGAGAGTTTCCCTATATCCGAAGTTTTCTGAATCATATTTTTGGAGAACAAATTGAATTGGGGTTGGATTATCTGCAAATCCTCTACACCCAGCCTGCACAAATACTGCCTATTTTGTTACTGGTTTCTACATGAAAATCAGCAAGAAATATAACTCAACAAAGCTGCAACAAATGCACAACAAAATCTTGTTTGTTGCGACCGTACTTCAACATCATTATTGTTTGTTGTGCTTTTGTTGTGTCTGTAATTTTCTGATATATAAACTATTAATACCTGTCTGCAACAAAGCAACAAAATAACCGACAAGTATGGCACTTCCAGAAATAAAACAAATAAGTATCAGGGAATACCTTAAGAATATGGGTATCCTTCCAAAGAAGGATTTCGGGCATTACGGGATGTACTTTTGTCCGTTCAGGGAAGACCAGAATGCAAGTTTTAAAGTGGATTACCGCCAGAATATATGGTATGACTTCGGCACAAACGAAGGAGGCTCAATAATCGATCTTGTAATGAAGTTGGACAATTGTACTTTTCATGAAGCCGCAACCCGATTGGAGAATGACATTGCAGGTACTTGTCTGAGTTCATTTTCTTTTCACCGGGATACTTTTTCAGATAAACGGGAAAACAACGAACCGGCAATAGCTATTCGTGACATCCGCGAGATTTCGCATCCCAAACTAATTGAATGGGTAAATACGCGTACGATTGATTTATCCCTGGCAAATTTATATTGCCGGGAAGTTCATTACCGGGTCAGGGACAGAATGTATTTTTCGGTTGGGTTCGGGAATGACAATGACGGATATGAGCTGAACAGCCCAAATAATTTCAAAGGTTGTATTCCTCCCAAAGCAATTACCACGATAAAGAACCGTCATAACACCTGTTTGGTCTTTGAAGGTTTCTGGGATTTCCTTTCATACTTAACCTTGAAAAAAATCGAAAGAACGAAGTATGATGTAGCTGTTTTAAATTCGGTTGCCAATGTCCAAAAGATACTTCCTTTTCTGAAAGGACACAAAAATATTTACGCTTACCCGGACAATGACGAAGCTGGACGAAAAGCATTTCAGAAAATAAAATCGTCTTGTTTTTCTGCTGATGATATGTCGGAAAGATATACGGGTTACAAAGATTTGAATGATTACTTATGCGGCAAAAAGCAGGTTAAGGAGATAAAGAAAAGCAAGGGTTCCAGGCTGTAAGCGAAGGACTTTTTTCAACGGAGCAAGTTTGTGTTTTGGTCTGACCAAAACCTTGCTCTGCGAGGCAAAAACATCCCGCCGGTCTCATTAACAATTAAAATGCAGATTAACATGAAAACAATAAAAAACAGAAATACGAATGGCCGACCAGTCAAAATGCCTTCCGAAAAGAAAGGATATAAAGTGACTGTAAAAATGGCTACGGAGGAATATTATTCACTGAAAGCCAAAGCAAATTTTGCGGGGATTAACCGTAGCGAATTTATTCGTCGGAGTATTAGTTCCAGTTTGGTAAAACAGCGGCTTACCCCGGAACTAATGGGACACATTCGTCAGCTTTCGGGTATGGCAAACAATGTAAATCAGATTGCCCGCACAGCGAATGCTGTCGGATATCAGGGTGTACACATGCGATGTTTGGTTATGAATGAACGGCTCGATAAGGTAATTTCATTGATTGAAAATGATTGCTAAAATTATTCAGGGGAGTGGTTTTGCCGGAGCAGTGAACTATGTTATTAATAAAAAAGATGCTCGTTTGGTTTATGGCGAAGGTGTACGATTGAAAGACAAAGCGTCAATCATTAAAAATTTTGTTACCCAAAGTAAAATGAAACCTAATATTTCAAAGCCAGTTGCGCATATATCACTGGATTTTTCAGCGCAGGACAAAAATCGTTTGACAGACAAATTTATGGTTGATGTTGCTCGTGAATACTTGGGGAAAATGGGTTATGAGAATACACAATACATCGTTGTACGTCATTTCGACACAGAGCATCCGCACCTACACTTAATAATAAACCGTATTGATAATAATGGAAAGCGAATCTCTGATAAAAAAGAAAAATTGCGTAATACAAAAGTTTGCATGGAACTGACAAAAAGGTACGGTCTGTATGTTGCCCCTGGGAAAGAGAATGTAAAAGAGCATCGGCTAAGGGAACCTGATAAAACCAAATACGAGATTTATCATTCACTTCAATCAGCAATACCTAAATGCAAGAACTGGCAGGAATTGAATACAAAACTTCGAAAATCAGGGGTTACCACCGAATTTCGAAAGAACGGGAGTACAGACAAAATACAAGGAGTACGTTTTGGTAAGAACGGGTACGAATTTAATGGTTCTAAAATCGACCGGGTATTTAGCTATTCCAAAATCAACTACCGGTTACAACAAAATGAATGGTCGATGAATGTTCAATCAAAGCAGGGCCATCGGAACAAACCGGACATTATAACAGGACTATCTTCTGCAGTTGGAGCAACAGTTTCCGCTGTGGGAGTGCTGTTCAATTCTCCGAATTTATCGTCTAATTATGATGAAGATTATGCAGAACATTTAAGGCAGGAAGCCCGAAAACAAAAGAAACGTAAAAAAGTCCGCAGGTTGTAAACAACTAAAAATTAATTATTATGGGTACAGGCAAAATGGATTCTTCAACAGTTTTTGCACTGTTCGAAGAATTAAAACAAAAGATAGATGGATTGGGCAATGGGAAAGTTTTAAACGAGCAGTCAAGTTCAAACCCTGAAGATCTTACTGCTTTGATAAATGATTTACGTTACATGCTTGACCAAAAACAGTTTACTCCTGGGCAAATAAAAGAACTTCAAAAATGCCTGGCTCAGTTTTCCGTCTATTCATTGGGTAAAGTAAACGGGAACCTTACCAAGGCATTAACCGAATTAAAAGGCATAATTATTCCAATAAATAAAAAAATTGACCAGCTGCAAACCTCACAAAATTCAGTTGTCCGACGGGAGCATGTTTTTACCGTAGATTTCCGAAACAGTAAAGCCGCCATTACCATAATTACGATGGCATTGTTCATTTTATTTTCATTGGGTGGTAATGTTTGGCAGTTCAAGAGAAATACCCAATTGAGAGACAATGACCTGAAATACCGCTACATCAAAATGCAAGGCGAGACAAGCCCTCAAAGTTTATATCGCTTAGAAAATGTCTTTACCTACGACAGGAACAGGGACAGCATTTCTGTTATTCGAGAACAAGTTGAAAGTTACGAGCGAATGGTTAAAGAGCAGGCTGAGAGAATTGAAAGCGAGAGAATTGAAAAAAGAAAAACAAATGAGGTAAAATAAACAACGATGTTGAAAATATTGCCTTAGTCAAATCTTAACAGGCAAGTTTTTTCTTTATACTCAAAGGATTTCAAATTCCATTTTTCAAGAAATATGTGAATACAGACCTGGATGGTTAAGTTATTTCGTGACAATGGCTAAGCAGTAAAATGCATATTGGCATTTTCATTATTTTTGTGTCCAAAACCTTGATTACTTTATATGAAAAAAAGAATAATTGGCTTAATTTATTTGAGTATTTTATTATTGGGCATTTCATGTTTCAATCAAGCAGAACGTGTTAAACCAATACTACAGGAAGCAAAAACACTGATGGAGCAAAATCCTGACAGTGCTTTGGTAGTACTGAATGAAATTTCCGATCCTCAAAAACTAAAAAAAGCATTGTATTACGAATTCTACCTCTTACAAATACAAGCCAAAGACAAAAGCTATAAAGATATTACGCCTGATACATTGATTTTTACGATCCGAAACTATTACCACAACAAAAACGACATAGAAAGAGCTGCACTTGCCACTTTTTATTGTGGCCGGGTTAGGCAGGAACAAGAAAATTATGAAAAAGCCCTGAAAATCTATTTGGATGCTGAAAAATATTTTAAACAAAGCAAAAATATCAATCTAAAAGGTTTGTTCCAAGCCTCCATCGGAGAAGTTTATTATCAACAACTTTTGAAAGATGAAGCAATACTTCGTTTAAAATTAGCTGCAGATTATTTTCATCAGGCGGAAAATCATAGAAATGAAATCGGTGTAACCAGGATTATTGGTAATAGTTTTTTGATGCAGGAGAATATCGATAGCGCTTTTGTCTATTATTTCAAAGCACTTGCTTTGGCTGATAAACATGACCTCAAGCGCGAGAGATTAAGTGTTAGGGAAGCTTTGGGCGTGGCTTATCGTGAGATTGGGAAATGGGAACAGTCGGAAACTTTTTTCAGGGAGGCCCGGGCATTTTCAAGTGATTCACTGCACAAGGCAAGGCTTTCCGCAAATCTTGCATATCTTTTTGAATTACAAGGTAAAAACGATTCCGCCATTTACCATTTACAAAAAGCCTTAACCTTTTTGCCCCAAGAGCCAGACAATTATCTTGCAGCAAATATCTACGAAACATGGTCTGCTATTGAAGAAAAAACACAGGATTTTCAAAGCGCATTGGAGAAGTACAAGCTTTATAGTGATTACCTCGCGCTAATATTCGACGAAAACAGAAACCGCGATGTCATTGAAATCAAAGAGAAATACAATTATCAACTTATTGAAAACCAAAACAAGCAGCTTTTAATAGAACGGCAACAGGCTTTATTGCTATTCCTGTTGCTGTCGCTGGCATTGGGTGTATTCATTTTATTTTTCTACAGGCGTTCCATTCACAACAAGAGGAAACTGAAAGAAGCAGAACAAAAGGTTCGGCAAATGAGGAAACTGGCCCGGAATTTTGACGATAAAGAAGAATCTTTCCGTAATATTTTAATCCGGCATTTCGATATTCTAAAGAAAACCGCTTTACTGGAAAGTTATCTTAATGAGGACGAACGGAAAACAGGGCAACGTTTGCTTCGAAAATTTAATGAAGTTGTTTATGGCCAGAAAAAATTGGATTGGGATGTGTTCTACCAAACGCTTAACAAGCTAAGCAATGGTTTTTTCGAGCAATTTAAAGGTAAATTCACTCAACTCGATGAATCCGAATTCCGAATTTGCTGTTTAATCTATGTTGAATTTAACAACACCGAGATTGCCATTATCCTAAATTACAGCATAAATACGATTCAAGCCAAAAAAAGCGCGATCAGGAAAAAACTCGGGATAAAAACGTATGGAAATATCCATGATTTTATGAAAACGGCCATTAAAAAGTAGTCTCGCCATATGTTTTTAGAACAAAGACCTCTACAAAAAGCTTTATAAAGGTAAGCCCGGAAATTTGTCATGTCAATGTAAATGATGTAGTTATGTTTTTCAGTACAGTGTGAAAAGCTATATACAGCCGAAATGTTCTTGTTTAGCAATTTACCGGCACCTACATTTACACGAAACAATTTACAAATCCAAAATCATGAAAAATTTATTTCTAATTTGTCTTTTTCTTTCTGTTGTTCTTATTCCGCAGATCAGCCATTCTTCAACTTCTATTGCTTCCGGCGATATAAAAAAAGAAATAAGGTTAAAAGGTTCTTTGGCTGATGCGACTATCAGGTCAGTTTTTCCGGCGCCAATCCAGGCAACAATAAGTTCTTTCCGCCTGGACGTTGTTTTTCTATCCAATGTAGGCGATATTGAAGTTGAGGTTTATACTGCATCGGGGAACCTGGTTTATGAAAACAATGTAGATACACAAATGCAGGGGAACTTGTCAATCGATGTGTTTGACTGGGATAGTGGCAGCTATCAAATTCGTTTTGTCAGTTCGACTGGTCAGTATATGTATGGTACATTCGAGATTGAATAAAAAAATTGTCTTGCCTAAGGGTTTGTTGTGGAATAAGTTGGACACAACAGGCGATATTATTTTTTGCGATAACAAGGCAAAAAACGCAGGCATAGCCATAGTTACGGCGAGGCTTTTTAACGCAGTTAACGTGCAAAAGAACAAGTCTGAATGATTAAGTTATTTCGTTACAAATCCTAAGTCAAATAATGGAAATGTTTTAAAGTGATGATTGGGATAATGGCAACTATCAAATCCGTTTTGTCAGTTCGCCACCCCGTCATCGTATGACTTTTCTGCACAGATGCAATAGTCATGCGATGGATTGCTAAACATGAGACTAAAGAATAAACACGAAACCATTATTCAATTAAAGTAAAAAATAAAACCCGGAATAACTCCGGGCTTCATATCTAATAATTAATAACGTAGCCGGGCAGTTCCCGCTGCCAGGCACACAAAAATCAAAATTATGAAAAAATTTTCAATTCTTCTGGTGCTGGGAATATTCGCCTGCACAACCCATGGCTTTTCGCAGATTAAGGTGAGCAGTACCGGCAAGGTAGGAATCAACAACACCTCTCCAAGTTACCAGCTCGATGTTAGCGGTACTTTCCGGGTTTCTGACAGTGGCGATGAAATAACCTTTCAATACGGATCTCTGTCTCCCTCTTATTCAAGCTACAGTACTTTAGGTAATTATGGCCAGATGTGGGAAGAACTTTATGCTTCCGATGCTTATTTTAATTACAACCCAACCATTTTATCCGACATCAATGCAAAAACCGATGTTAAAGATTTGCCAGATGCAAAAAGTAAGCTACTTGTTTTACGACCTGTTTCCTATAAACTAAAACCCAAATACAAGGGCAATGAAAAAGCTGATGCCAAGATTGCAGAAAAGGCTTCTAAAGCTCAGCTTGGCTTAATTGCTCAGGAGGTACAAGAGGTATTTCCCGAGATTGTTTCGGAAAGAGAAGACGGTACTTTGGGGATTCGCTATACCGAACTTATACCTGTTTTAATTAAAGCCATACAGGAACAACAGGCTGAGATTGATGGTTTAAAGACCCGCATCGAAAAACTGGAATCAGCTAAAAAATAGGAGGAATGAGATATGAAATCAAAATATTACTTTCTTCCGGTAGTTTGTTTATTACTGCTTATTATTAGTGTCCCATCATTTAGTATGAGTGGCGATACCACTTTTGTATTTACCTACGATGCAAGTGGCAATAGAACAGAAAGGGTTATTGACCTGACCAAAAGTGCCCAGATTACGGCAAGTTCTTCAACGGTTAATGAAGAGAAACTATTTGAAGCCGAACTGGCAAGTCTTGATATTAGAATCTATCCGAATCCTACAAAAGGTGTACTAAAAGTTGATATCCCTGATATTGGAGATATTAAACCCACATTGGTAGTTTATAACCTACAAGGGAAACAGCTTATTGACAAAACTGTTTCCAATCAAATCAGCACTATTAATCTTTCCGGCCAACCGGCAGGAATGTATATCATGAAAATTGTAAACGGACAAGAATCCCTTGACTGGAAAATTATTAAAGACTAAATCATCGAACAAACCTTTATTCAAATAAAAATGAAGCAAATACATGTTTTATTCATCATATTATTGATGGGTATTGGTACTGCTTATGCGCAGGAATTTGACATTACGTTGACTGCTGCTGAATCCAGTACCAAAATCCATCAGGCCAGAAACAGCATAACTTTTGGCCCGAACTACTCTTACACCCCTAATGGTGGCGCAATGACTGCTGAAATTGTTGATCCTGTGGTAAGCGGAAGCGTTTCATACAACTATACCGTAGTTGATCCTGAAACGAGGTCACTAAATACATCCTATATGGTTGGAACCACAAACGGGAGCTTTAATGTAAATCCTGTTGGTGGGGCTACTTATTCCATCCCTTTGGATTTGCCTCCGGGTGTTGCAGGCTTACAACCTGCACTGTCAATCAACTACAATAGTTTAGCCGGAACGGGTGTTGCAGGCTACGGATGGAACCTTAGTGGGCTTTCCGTAATTACACGTAGCCCTAAAACCTATTACCCCGATGGTACAAGTGTTGGCGTTGACTTAACCTCAACCGACAGGTTTTCTCTTGACGGACAACGCTTGAGATGCACCAGCGGTACTTATGGTGCCAACGGCTCTCAATACCGTACAGAAAACGACGTATTCAGCAAAGTTACCTGTTATACAGGATCCTATGGACCCGATAAGTTTGAAGTAAAAACCAAAGGTGGTATTACTTGTCAGTATGGATATGACAGTGATGCTGACCAGACCGTTGACGGACATAATGAAACCGTAAGCTGGTACATCAATAAAGCAACCGATGTATATGGTAATGTTATGGAATACACGTATATAAAAGACAACGGGTTCAATTACATCGGGGAAATAACCTACGGCCCCAATACCGTAACCTTTTACTATAAAGAAAGGAGCGATAAGGAAATAACTTATTTAAAAGGTAAGGAAATAAACCAAAACCTTATTCTTGATAAAATTGAGATTGAGTATAACTCCAATGTTGTCAAAAAATATGAATTCGAATACAATTATCCTAGCAGCAACTATACCAGGCACTCAGTACTTAACGAGGTAATTGAGTATGGAATTGGTTCAAGCAGATACAACTCTACAGTGTTTACTTATCAATCGCCCGACAATGTTACTTTTACTCAGGAACTCTACAATACATCACATAGTTATGTTACCTACAAATCAAAAATGGTAACCGGTGATTACAACGGTGATGGGAAAGCTGATTTTCTATGTTTACCTGATGCTGCCAAAGGAGCTACCTGGACCGGAATGAAAGTATATTACGGAGACGGAAATGATAATTTCAATTATGGGTTCTCGGAAACAACCAGCCTGCCGCTTAGTACATTAGATGACATAAGGGCTCTCGATGTTACTGGGGATGGCCGTGATGATATAATTTATGAAACCGTATCAGGAGGTGTATCTTATTTTAAATACATGTATTTTGATGGTTCCTCTTTTTCATCTCCAATCTCTATTCGTTCTATTTCGGCTCGAAGCTCTGCTACAGGAATAAGTGGGAAGAAACGCCGAAAAGTAGACAAACAGGAAGACGATAATGAAATGAGCGGAGCCGATTACAATGGAGATGGGCTCAATGAGATTTTCCTGAATGATACACAGGGAAACTGGTGGATGTATGAATGCGGATATTCAGGAGGAAGCACAATGGCTCTGCGTGCTTTGGGAACTATAAGTACATTGGCAGACCAGGTTTTAAGTGCTGATTTCGATGGAGACGGAAATCCTGACATATGGAGTATTAATGAAGATGGTACGAAAATCTACAGTTACAATGGCTCAACACTAACCCAACTCTATAGTTCTACATGGCCAACCATCAACCATCATTTTACACTTGGAGATTTTAATGCCAACGGTAAAACCGACATGTTTGCCTATGGTTACAATACCTACGATTGGTCCGATTGGCAGATCCGTTTATCTACCGGTACCGGTTTTACGACCAATTATATTCCTAAGAAAAAGAGTAACCTTAAAAATGATTATGTACGCTTAGGAGATTTTAATGGAGATGGTGCAACCGACTTGATGGTTAGCTCTTCAGACCAAAGCTGGACAGGTACAAAGTTTTACATTACTAAAAATAATGGAACAGATTTCTATACTAATACCCTACCTGCTTATCCTTCGGCTTCGCATAATTATTATGTAGCAGATTTTTATGGTAATGGAAGAACAGACTTTCTTTGTACTGATGGAGAATCAGCCTGGTGGAATGGTTACCAAATTTATAAATCGGGAAGCAAGAACAATATACTTTTGGAAAAAATTGGGAATGGTCTGGATCAGTTAACAGAGATCAGCTACCAATCTATTTCTGAATACGGAACTACTTACACAAAAGGCTCAGGAGCATCCTTCCCTGTTATGGATTTCCAGGGGCCTCTGCAAGTCGTTAAATCGGTGTTATCCGATAACGGCAGGGGTTCGCAAAATACAACAAATTATAAATTTGAGGGAGCTAAAATCCACCGCCAGGGAAAAGGGTTTTTGTGCCACACAAAACAAACCGTTACCGATGTGGCCAATAATATGAGTACTGAAACCAACTTCAGTTACAATACCGGCAAATATTTCCCCACCCTGACATCAACCGTTAATAAAGCCGGTAGTACTACCTTAAATTCGGTGTCGAATACCTGGACTTATAAAACCACAACGGGTAGCGCTGTTTTTCCGTATATTTCTTCATCAACCCAAACAAACAGTTTAACGGGGCATAGTGTAACCACTTCTTTTACCTACGACACTTATGGTAATGCAACAGAAATTGAAAAGAGTTTCAACAATGGTGTTACCGAAACTACAACGAATCTATACACCAACGATGCCACCAACTGGTACATTGGTAAACTGAACAGTTCGGAAACTGAATATCAAAAATCAGGTGAAACAACCATTACCAATACGATTAGTTACACCTACTCTACCGATGGTAAATTAAAACCCGATTTTATAAAATACCACGAAGGAACCAATAAGTACTATTATAAAAACCATGATTACTACAGTAATGGGAACCTGAAACAATTGTATGTGTATGCCAGTGGTGTTGGAGCTCAACAAACCAATTACACTTACGAAACCAACGGAGTCAGGGTAAAAACCATTTCCGATCCTATGAGCCATGTTACAACCATGACTTACGATAGCTATGGCAGGTTATCGTCTGAAGAAGACTACCTGGACAACACCACCTCTTATACCTACGATAACATGGGACGGCAGCTTACCGAAACGCAGGCCGATGGATTTGTTACCACAACTAGTTATCCCTGGGGATTGTCGGGTGGGCCGTCGTATGCTACGTATTATTTGCAACAATCAGGAAACGATGGCTCGTTAAGTAAAATATGGCACGACAAACTGGGGCGTGAAATCCGAAGCGATGTGCGTGGTTTTAGTGGCTCGTATATCTATACCGCTACCGAATACAACACCAAAGGCCAATTGTACCGTGTTTCAGAACCAAGCACATCAACATCGCCTACACAATGGAACACATATTCGTATGACACGTACCGTAGAATTATAGGATTAACACGTTTTTCAGGTAAAAATACAACTTATGCCTACTCTTCGAATCGGGTAACGGTAACAACCGGGGGGAAAAGCAGTTGGAAAGAAACCGATAGTCAGGGTTTGTTAACCACCGCCCACGATAACGGTGGCGATATCACCTATGCCTACTACCCCAACGGAAAGTTAAAAACCATTAACTCGCCGGGAGGGGCAGTAACAAGTATGGAGTACGATGTGGCAGGCAATCAAACCAAACTGGTTGACCCTAGCGCCGGTACAATAATCTATACTTACGATGCATTTGGCAACCTAAAAACACAAAAAAATGCCCGCAACCAAACAACAACTTATAGCTACCATACCGATGGCCGTGTAAGTTCAAAGGTTACGCCTGAAGGTACTACCTCCTATACATATAACTCAAATGAACAGTTAACCGGTATTTCTTCGCCGGGAAGTGTTAGTCGAAGTTATACTTACGACAGTAAAGGCCGGGTTTCAACCATAAGCGAAACCATACCGGGGCAATCGGCATTATCAACTTCGTTTACTTACGATACAAAAGGGCGCTTAAGCACACGCACCCACCCTTCGGGCATTGTGGAAACCAATAACTACAACAGCTATGGTTACCTGGCTTCAATCTCCGCAGGTGGTTCAACCCGATATACCATAAATACAATGAATGCCCGTCAGCAGGTTACCGGGGCAACGTATGGAGGAAGCCTGATTGGAGAGTTCGGTTTCGATAGTTACGGTTATCCAACTTACTCAAAAGCCAAAGTTAGTTCTACCTATCGGCAGGATTACCGCTACAGCTTTACGGCTTCCACAGGTAACCTTTATTCACGACAAAATTACCTGCGCAGTAAAACCGAGACTTTTACCTACGATAACCTCGACAGGTTAACAGGGGTTAGTGGGCCGCAAAACCTTACCATGGCCTACGAAAGTAATGGTAATATCTCTACGAAAAGCGATTTGGGACCGGGTACTTACACTTACGGACATGCTACCAAACCATTTGCAGTAACCGAAATTTACTCGGGTAACCAGGTTATTCCATCTGCCGACCAGGTGGCAACTTACAACTCGTTTGAGCAGATAAGTACCATTGATGAAGATGATTACCATGCAACTTTTACCTACAATAGCGACAACCAGCGTTGTAAAATGCTGGTTACCGATTTAGGTAGTACGGTACTTACCCGCTGGTATGTTGGTAGCCGTTACATTAAAGAAACCGAAGGGAGCACAACAACCGAATATACATGGATTGGTGGTGATGCTTACTCAGCACCGGTTGTTGCCGAAAAAGTTGGAACAACAACCAATTACTACTATCTCTTGCGCGATTACCTTGGTAATATTACCCACAAAGTAAATACTTCGAATACGGTAACTGCCGAATACAGCTATGATGCCTGGGGACGTAGGAGAGACAAAGACGATTGGAGTTACACCCTAAGCAGCGAACCCGATTTAACTGCCGACCGTGGTTTTACCGGACACGAACACCTTGCCTATTTTAATATTGTGAATATGAATGGGCGTCTGTACGATCCACTGGTAGGAAGATTTTTAAGCCCTGATGAGAATGTGCAGTTGCCTGATTTTTCACAGAATTTTAATAGGTATTCGTATTGTTTAAATAATCCGCTTAGGTATAATGATTTTACGGGTGAATATTTTGGAATTGATGATGCAATTGCTGCATTTGTAGGTGGTGTAGTTAATTTAGCGGTAAATGCTATTCAGGGAAATGTAGATTCATGGGGTGCAGCTGGTGGATATTTTGCAACTGGTGCAGGAGCAACCATTGCAACAATGTATGGTGGCCCGTTAGCCGGAGCTGCAGTATTAGGCGCAGGCAACAATCTAACCACACAAATATCCCAAAACGGATGGCAGAATATTGATTGGTGGCAAGCTGGTAGCGCGACAGCAATGAGTATGGCAACCAGCTATCTCGGAGGCCAACTGGGAAACCAGCTATCCAAACCTCTTTCTAATTTAAGCTCACGTATTACCAATAGTCCCGTCTTACAAGGAGCTATCACTGATGGTCTGACTAACTCAGCAACAGGTTTTGTTTTAGGGACGGGTATATCCAAACTAAGTGGTGAAAGTTGGGAAACAGCATGGAAAGCAGGAAAAGAAAATGCCTTATGGGGTTTAGGCATGGGAGTCATTAATGGTGGTGCTAAAGGTTATAATCATGCAAAAAAGCATGGTTTAAACCTATGGAATGGTGAATCAAAATGGAGGACAGAACCAGCTGGCATACAAGAACAGATGGCACTTAATGCTGCAAAACAAGGACAGGGTACAGAGATAATGGAAGGGCAAATTAACGATAGACATTGGAAAAACTATCAAAAAATGCAATATGTGGTAAAGAGTAACGCTGGAACTGTTACAATACATTACTGGAGAAATCCAGTTACTGGAAATATATCAGATTTTAAGTTCGTTACAAAACCCATATTTTAATACCTTTGAGTGATGATAGTTAAATGTATTGACAATACGGGAAAAAAGTTACCTTCCCAATTATGTATCTTTCGTGGTTGGAATAAAAACATGGAGTTCAAGGAAGTTACAATTGGAAAAAAGTATGTTGTATATGCAATTCTTCATGTTAATGATATTCCATCTTATTTGATTTGCAGTGATATATATGATGGTGAATATGTAACTTTCCCTTCTTTATTGCCTAGTTGTTTATTTGAAATAGTTCAAAACCAGCACTCACAATATTGGCATATAAAGAATAATTCTAAAGATGTTGGATTTAAGGAAATATTAAACCACAAATACTTTTATGGTAACTTGGTAGAAGGACATGAGAAAGAAGTAAAAACCTTTTTACACAAAAAAAAGTTAATAGATAAAGAAAATCTAACTTCCTCACTTCAGTAGCGTAGATTAGTGTTTAGATGTGAATTTCTTGCAAAATAATCTATACTTAATCCAAATTTTGAAAGAGGCTGTCTTTAAAAAGATGGCCTCTTTTGAATATTAATTAAAGAAACCTAAGGATGCACCACAACCGAGTACTCCTAGATTGGTGGAGATGCGTACTCGGCTCCTGTAGTTGCCGAAAAGGTTGGTTCAACAACTAACTACTATTACTTATTGCGAGATTACCTTGGCAATATTACCCATAAAGTAAATACATCGAATACGGTTACAGCAGAATACAGTTATGATGCATGGGGGCGACGTCGCGATAAAGACGACTGGAGCTATACCTTAAACAGCGAACCTGATTTAACCGCCGACCGCGGGTTTACCGGGCATGAACACCTTGCTTATTTTAACATTGTTAATATGAATGGGCGCTTGTACGATCCGCTGGTAGGAAGATTTATGTCGCCTGATAATTCTGTTCAATCTCCTGATTTTTCTCAAAACTTCAACCGCTTCTCTTATTGTTATAATAATCCATTAGCTTTTAATGATCCTGATGGAGAATTCGTAATTGCAGCATTCCTAATAGGCATGGCAGTTTCTGCTGTAATTGATTATGGAATACAAGTTGGAATGAACTATACTAATGGATATAAAGGTAAAGATGCCTGGGTTAACAAAGTTGACTTTTTCGATGTTACAGTATCTGGAGTGATAGGTGGACTAACTGCGGGCTGGGGAGCATCTCTTAAAGCAGGTGATGCTGTTGGCAAAGTTGGCATGTTTATGGTCAACAATGCCAAATTAGTTAAGACAGGAGAAATTATTGCAACGTCAGCAGTTGACATTACCGGTGAAGGTTGGCAAGATGTCACTTTCAATCAATTTGGGCAAAGAGCAGTAACAGGCATTGCCACTATGTATGCTTCAGATTATGTTAGTAATAAATTAAAGAAATCCAAAAATCCTATCACAGAACAGAACGTAGGTTCCAATAATAGTGATGCTATAACTATTACACCTGCTGGAGTTGCACTGCCAAAAGGTGCTTATATTCCGGAAGAATTTGTTGAGAACCCTTATGGAAGAAAAGGAAGCTATGGTATCTTTGAAAATGGTAAATTTATAGAAAAGCTAAGAATAGATCCTGGAACACTTCCTGGCTTTAAAGGTCCTAATAGCAGTCATTTTCATTTGGATGGTGGTAAAAAGCATATTTTTGACCTTGATAAATGGAAATGGTGGAAAAATGATTAGATATGAAAACTAATTTTAATAATTATGACTGGCACGATACAATTGTAGAAAGTATTGTTATCGATCGAAATAATCCTGGAATAAATGATACTGTTAAATTTAATGTGATTTGGCCCAATAGTGTAAAGAATATAATTCTTTTAACTAATGTTTATTGGGCGAGTTTTAATATGAATTTTGGAGTTGTAAGTCCAGAGACACTCTTTAGCGCACATGTTTCAACAGATGATCAATCAATTTTAAATCTAAAAAAACAGTGGAAAGGTCAGCTTGACAAGTTTAATTTAAATTGTTTTGTCTTTGAATTTAATTCAACAAATAGTCTGCTAAAAATTATTGCAGAAGATTTCACAATACTTTAATAATGATAATGACAGAATTTTAATTGATGATTAATAGAGTTACAAGATGCTTTATCAAAATAGTAATATAACAGATATGGAACTAAAACAACTTTTAGTTTCAAATATTGCCGGTTTTAAAGATTTTAATACTTGGGCTTTGGAAGATGATATTTATTTGTTCCTAGGAAGTATTGGAAGTTACGTTCAATATTGTTCGAATCATAATATGAATCAACCAATCAATCAGGTATTTGAAATAATTAATAAAATATTGGATGAAAATCATGAGATTGAACTCCAAAATATGATTACCGTTCAAGTGTTTGAAAAGCTGTATGATAATAAAAAGTATTTTGATGTAGGACTTGAACATTTAAACGAAACTGGAAGAATGTTACTACTTTCCATAAAAGATAACTTTGCACCATTAAGTTAATTATAAGTGGCCTTGTTTAATACAAGGTCACTTCCTATATGAAAAAATACCTTCGCGAGTGTGGATTTCAAATTCCGACTTCTATACCAATTGTAAGAAGGGGTAATCCTATACTTGTAAAACCAGGTACTTTTGTTCATTTTGGCAGTGGATTTAAAGCAATTGTTAATAAATTAGGCGATGTAATAACTGTAATTCCGCAATAAATTATAGAACTAGTAGGAGATAATTCAAAATTAGTATTAGAAATTATAGGCAAAAGTTATCCCAATAGCATGAACGAATGGGACAGAAGATGGCTTACTGTTAATGTTATTATCAATTTGATTGGCTTTAATGGGAAAAATAATAATTATGAGAAAACCAAATGAAATAAAGAAGACATTATTATTTATATTTATTCCACTTGTGATTTTTATTATTCCATTGCTTTACTGGATTCATGATAAATATGAAGAAAATTCCATAATGATGAATAATTCGTTGGTAACAGGTAAAGTTTCTTCATCGATTTATCGAGGCTACAGAAATATTGTAAAGTTCAATTATGTATATGAAAATAAAACTTATACAACGAATGAATATAATTTTAACGGAAATAAGCCTTTACCAATTGGATTACCAATTTTCATTCAAATCAGTAAGAATGATCCGGAATCATATCGTCTTCTTAAAGATTCATTAGTTTCTTACAATTCAGGATACGTTAAGTATTTCAAAAAATTTAATGGTGGTTGGACCTATGAAATCTTACCGAATAATCAAAACTGAAATAGAAGAGTCTCCCAGAGTACAGTCTGGGACGACTCTCTTTTTACTCATCTTAGATGGCTGGAAGAGAACGGATTAATAGCCCCACAAAAATAGATTTATATTCAAGAACGAAGTATTATAACATTTAAATTAATTCAAATGAAATTAAATTTTATATTTTTTACGATTGTACTACTAACTTGTACAAGTGCCTTGTTTGCCCAGGAATATGCCGTTGACAAAAGAGCAACCTTTATTTCCGGGGTAGCAAGTTTTACCAGCCAGGGCGGAGAACTTTTCGAAGATTACGATGGGAATAATGCCAGTACATTTAACCTTTCGCCAAGTGTTAACTATTTTGTAGCCAAAAACTTTTTTGTTGGTGGAGGCCTCGAATTTGCCCACGAAAGCCAAGGCGACTACAAAAGCAACAACTTTGGGATTGGCCCGCAAATAGGTTACGCTTTTGGTAACGAAAATAGTACAGCTTTCCCGTATTTCGATGTAGGATTACGTTACTATGGAATGAATATAGATTACGGCTCAGATAATTCAGAAGGCTCGGGTACCGATATATTTTTTGGCGCCGGAATTGTGGTGCCTGTTCAATCTCACCTGGGAATAACCTTTGAAGCGGGTTACCATATGATGGACATCAAAGAAAAAGAAACCGACACATCCTACAGCGGAAATATTTTTGCTATCGGTATTGGAGTTGTGGGTTTGCTGTTTTAAGCAACCTGATTACTAATATTATATGCTTATGTTCTCCACAAACTATAAGTCAGGCAGTTGAGATTGAGCATGTACCAAAATATAGAAATGCCGGTAAGATTTTTACATTTTACCCGTTAAAAGTATTTAAACATAAAAACAAATCATAGATGAATACACGTAGTTTTCTTATAGTAGCAGCCTTGACAGCTGCACAATTGATATTCTTTTCTTGCCAAAAAGATGAAATCGAAGCAATCGATAAAACTGATATATCAGGCGTTGTACAAAAAGGTCCCTTTAATGTTGGAACTTCCGTTACCTTGTCGGAATTGAATGAGGATTATTCACAAACGGGGAAAACCTACATCACCCAAATAAACAGCGATGATGGATTGTTTGAAATAAAAGGTTTAGAACTTGCTTCTCCTTATGTTGAGGTTAAAGCTGACGGCTTTTATTTTGACGAGATAAGCGGAGAGAATTCTTTGGCCAAATTGTCACTGAGTGCGATTGCCGATGTGAGCGATAAAAACTCCATTAATGTTAATGTGCTTACGTACCTGGAAAAGCCACGTGTAGAATATCTCCTTGCAAATGGATATAGTTTTACTGAAGCCAAGGCACAGGCTAAGCCGGAGGTATTAAACGTTTTTAAGCTTTTAGATTCTGCAAATGCAGATTCTGAAACACTTGATATTACAAAACAGGGAGATGAAAATGCCGCTCTTCTCACCTTGTCCGCGATTATGCAGGGGTATCGGAGTGTAGCCGATGTGTCTGAATTGCTGACAAACGTTGCAACCGACCTGAAGGAAGATGGAACACTCGACGACACGATACTTCAAACAAGTCTGATAAGCCATGCAGTTTATATCGATCCGGTGCAGGTGAGGCAAAATATGAGCAACAAGTACACAGCCTTGGGCGAAACGGTTCAAATTCCTGAATTCAGTCATTATTTAGATCAATTCGTCAATAGTTCAGAATATACTCCCGTCAGTATTATCGGGTACCCTGAACAGTCTTCAAAAGGATCGAATATCCTAAACACAAATAATTCAGTTTTTGATGCCGGAGCCAATACTTCATATTCTATGGCAGTTAATCCGGTTAAAGGAATCAGTACCAAAATAGAATTGAAAGTAACCGGTGGAATTACCGAAGACTTTAAGGGAGCGTGGGGATACCGAATGGATACAGAAAACTGGAGTGCAACAGTTTTCGACCGGGAGAATAATGTTCAGACATTTACAGTAATCGATTCGGAAAAACCGGCCGATCTACAAATACTTTTCTTCTCTCCGGGAATAGAAATTCAAATCAAATATATTGAAGGTAGAAGGGAAAGCATACGAGAGATTAGTATAAAATAATATGCGCCAAGCTCTTACGCATGCTTACACCTAAAATCCGCAAGTCGAATCTTTCTTTTCAAAGGAATACTAAATAGAACTAGAAAGCCCGGAAATCCGGGCTTTCTATATTTTTACTATCCGTTAAACAAATCGCCCGTAAACTCAATCCGGTGTGCCCGATGAAGCACGACTATTTGTACAAGGACATCTTCATCTAAGATCAATACTGATTTTCAATTAGCATTCAAATTCATTGTGGCCTTATCGTTTTAAAAGGAATTGCCTTTTTCCCGAAAACACAAAACCTGAGCTGTAAAAAAGATAATCTCAAGTTAAAAAAAAGCTATATAAAACCCTATCCCAGTAATATGTAAATATCAAATAGTAAGGTGATTATGTTTTTGCACATAACAAAAAAGCTTTATGACGTTTGTATCTCCTTGCTTTTAAAAACAAATCACTATAAATTCGAACTAACAATTTACAAACCCATGCCTGTTGGCGATTTGACAAGACTAAAGAATAAACACGAAACCAATATTCAATTAAAGTAAATAATAAAAACCCGGAATAATTCCGGGCTTCATATCTAAAATTAATAACGTAGCCGGGCGGTAACCCATAATGCTACATTAAAAACAATTCAAAATTATGAAAAAATTTACATTTCTTTTCGTTTTGGGCTTTCTGGCCCTGTCTTTGAGCAGTTTTTCGCAGATTAAGGTGAACAGTACCGGCAAAGTAGGTATCAACAACACCTCGCCAAGTTACCAGCTCGATGTTAGCGGTACTTTCCGTGTTTCTGACAGTGGCGATGAAATAACCTTTCAATACGGTTCACTTTCTCCCTCTTATTCAAGCTACAGTATGTTAGGCGACTATGGCCGGATGTGGGAAGAGCTTTATGCTTCCCAGGCTTATTTTAATTATAACCCGATCATTTTGTCGGATATGAATGCCAAAACCGATGTAAAGGACTTGCCGGATGCAAAAAGTAAGCTACTTGTTTTACGGCCTGTAAGCTATAAACTAAAACCAAAGTACAAAGGGAATGAAAAAGCTGATGCCAAGATTGCAGAGAAGGCGGCAAAAGACCAGCTTGGCTTAATTGCTCAGGAGGTACAAGAGGTATTTCCCGAGATTGTTTCGGAAAGAGAAGACGGTACATTGGGCATTCGCTATACCGAACTAATCCCTGTTTTGATTAAAGCTGTGCAGGAACAGCAGGATGAGATTGATGATTTAAAGGCAAGGATTGAAAAACTTGAAAATGCTACAAAATAATTGCCATGAGAAAACTATTCATTCTTTTGGCATTTTCGCTACTTCTTATCGTTGGTGCCAAATACAACGCACAAGCTCAATCCACGCATTATCATTATCAATATTCATATGATGAAAGTGGAAACAGGGAGCAAAGAATATATATCGGGACTACATTAAAAAGCGCTTCTATTGAAAACAGCTCGGCATTTAATGAAGAAAAACCGATCACCGAAACTTTAAACTTTGGAGAGATTAAAATTTATCCTAATCCAACAAAAGGGAACCTAATTGTAGAAATTCCTGATTTTGAAACAAAAAAAATCAGAATTATGGTATTCAATCTCCAAGGTAAAGAAATTCTCAATAAAGCCGGTTCTCCAAATTCCAGAAATCAGGTAAACCTAAGAGATCTTCCTTCTGGGATATATGTTTTGAAAATTGTTGCCGGACAAGAGTTTTCTGATTGGAAAATTATTAAAGATTAAGAAAAGGCTACAATACACTCTTATCAATTAAAAATTGAACTAAAGGGTTAGATGATTTCAATTTGAATGCAACCAAAAGCAACAGAAATAATTATGAAAATACTATATACAATACTCATTATGTTGGTGGGTGTGGGTCCTGTATTGAGCCAGGAATTCGATCTGGTCATTACTTCAACCGATACCGGAACAAAAACTTACCAGGCAAGAAACAGCATTACATTTGGGAATAATTATTCCTATACTCCTAACGGCGATACTTTAACCGCAGAAATAGTAGACCCGATTATTACGGGTACTATTCCTTATTCAAGTGTCGTCGATCCAATGAACCGAACCTTAAATACTTCATATTTGGTTGGCGCCACCAACGGATCGTTTAATGTTAATGCGTTAGGCGGCGCTACATATACTATCCCATTTCAGGTACCGGAAGGAGTTGACGGATTTGCCCCTTCACTTTCGTTAACATATTCCAGCAATAGTGGGAACGGCATTGCTGGTTATGGTTGGAATATCGGCGGACTTTCCGTGCTAACAAGGGGACCACAAACTTATTATCATGACGGGAATAGCGTTGGGGTTGATTTAACTTCTACCGATCGATTTTTTCTGGACGGGCAAAGATTAATTTGTACCAGCGGGTCTTATGGTGCCGATAACTCGGAATACAGAACAGAAATAGACAATTTCACTCGTATTAAGTGTATGACGGTTGGTACAAGTTCGCCCAAAAGATTTACGGCAGAAACCAAATCCGGTATCGACATACAATATGGTTGGGACCTAGATTCGGATCAAACAATTGCTGGATTAAATGAAGAGGTTAGTTGGTATGTAAATAAAATGACTGACCTCTATGGGAATACCATTGAGTTTGAGTACTTAAAACAAAACGGACATAATTACATTGGAGAAATTACCTATGGTCCGAATACGATAACCTTTTATTACAAGGAGAGATCAGACAAAACAACATCATATTTTAGCGGTGGTACCTTAGAGCAAAACTTGATTTTGGACAAGGTTGAAATGAAATATAATTCTACACTTGTTAAGAAATATGAATTGAAATACAATTATAATTATACTTCTCCATATTACAGTAACAATTCGGTATTGAACGAAGTAATTGAATACGGAATCAACAACAGCAGGTACAACTCAACCGCTTTTTCCTATGAATATCCGACAGGCGATTGTGATAACTATACCTATTTTGAATATAATAGCTATATTTCAACAAACTATACACAATATCCGGGTGATTTTAACGGTGACGGAAGGACAGACATTTTTACTGTAAAAAAATCTGATCTAAAAAGTTGGAAGCTATATCTTGCAACCGAATACGGAGGATTTACATACAGTGCCTCAGGAACGTGTCCGGTTACAATAGATTTGGTTATGCCCTCCGACTTGAACGGAGACGGAATGGATGACCTGTTTTTATCTTAATGTTGAAGGGAGTTTAATTGCCAATAGTGGTGTTTACTATAATTATGCCTATATCAACTGGCAACAAATTTTGGCAACTTCACTTTGATTGACTGGTTGCCCTACAAGTGATAATTATTAGGATCCAAAATATCAGTATGCAGCTGACTTTGATGGTGACGGAGTACAAGATGTTTAGGGAAAGTCAGAGGTGGGGGATCAATCTCAGGCAGCGCATGGAACATGTACTCAATGCGTACAACATCTTTAAATACTCATTTTAGTCTCAATAAATATATGGTACGATTCGATAGTTGGGGGAATAAAGACTATTTTGGGGATTTTAATGGTGATGGAAAAACAGATATTTGGACATTTGACAGTAACGGGGTTAAAATTTATACTATTAGTGGAAATTCATTGGTAACACTTTATTCCGGCTCTTACCCTAATAAAGATCATCTTTTTAAAATGGGGGACTTTAACGGTGATGGTAAAACCGATATTTTCGTTTATGGTTCCGGCTCTTACGAATGGTCTCAGTGGCAATTTCGTTTATCAACCGGAACAAGTTTTGTCGCTAAATATTTTACTAAAAAGAAGTCTGATCTGAAAAGCGATGTGGTTTATACCGGGGATTTCAATGGCGACGGTCGCACCGATATTCTCGCATTAAGTAAGAATACCAGTAATAATCCGCGACAGTACTATTTTATTACAAAACCCAACGCTACTGATATGAGTAGCGAATATTATGAGCGTTCAGAGTACAACAAAGATTATCAGTTTACACTGGGCGATTACGATGGAAATGGTAAAACTGATATTATTGTTACATCAGCCACCAACGGTTACAGACGTGGAAAAATAACAGGTAATACAAACATTCTTCTTTCCGATTTGCTGATGGATTAAACAATACCGGAGCACTGTCGTATCGAAAGCTTTCAGGAGAATACAGCAACTACGAAAAAGGGACTACTCCGGTTAGTTTCCCCGTTTTTACCTACATGGGACCATTAAATGTTGTAAGCGAGTACTGGACAAACGGGGGCTCTTCATCTAATCAGGATTACAGTTACACAGGCTTTAAAAATACATAGCCAAGGTAAAGGAGCCTTGGGATTTGAGCAAACTGTTGTTGAGGAATCGCAATCGGAGTACTAAAACAGAAACGAACTCGGGATACGATGCCACATACTTTTTTCCCAACAGTATTATCCACAAAAAACTATATAAGTGGAGCAAAAATTAGTGAGACAATAGAAACACATGGGACAAGCATGACAAAAGCATGTAACAGATGGTATTAGAAGTCCTGTATTCCCTTATGATGATTTATCAATTAAACCGTAACGTATTAAAAGGCCAGCAGGATTCTACCACTTACACCTACGACCCAACAATTAAAGGTAGTTTAAAAAAGCCAAACAAAAGTTTGACAACGGGGTCATCAAAACAACTACAAATAATTTTTACAGCAACGATGAAACGAATTGGTATATAGGAAGACTTAAGGAATCACTTGTTAAATCTGAGAAAAGCGGGGAAACGACCCAATCAAACAAAACAACTTATACTTATTATACAGATGGAAAATTAAAACCTGACTTTATCAGGTACAATGTTGGAACAAGCTGGGAATATTCAGTAAATCACGATTATTACAGTAACGGAAACTTGAAACAAACCTACCAGCAATCTTCTGGTTTGGGATCATTGGATACCGATTACGAATACGAAACCAACGGCATTAGGTTTAAAAAAAGTGACTAATCCGTTAAGACTTAAAACAAATTATATCTACAAGATGTATGGTCGTTTCAAAAAGAAACCGATCACCGGGGGAATAAACCAGCTTTTACCTACGACAATTTGGGACGGCTTGCAACCCAATCGGAACCTAACGGTTTTATTTCTACCACAGCATATAACTGGGGATCAGATGGTGTTTTAACGAATGAAGTATATACTGTAACCACATCGGGCAACGACGGCTCGCAAGCCAAAACATGGTACAACAAAGAAGGAAAGGAACTACGGACGGATGTAAAAAGTTTTGGAGGTACGGTTTATTCGAATACTGGATATGACACAAAAGGAAGGTTGTGGAAAAAATATGAACCGGCTTCCACAACAGCTATTCCTACTGATTATACGCTGTATGAATATGACACAAAAAACCGTATAGATAAAATTACTACTTCGGGTGGAAAAATTACGGACATTTCCTATTCCGGGAATCGCGTGACCAAAACCTCGGAAGGATTAACAAGTTGGAAGGAAACCGATAGCCAGGGATTATTGACCACCGCATCTGATTTTGGGGGAAGATTTAACCTACAATTATTATCCTAACGGACAGGTGAAAAGAATTAACCATCCGGGAGGAGTAACCCAAATGGAATACGACCTTGCAGGGCATCAAACCAAATTAAACGACCCGGATGCAGGAATTATAAAGTATTAATACAATGCCTATGGAAAATAACGACCCAGGTAAATGCGCAGGGAGATAGTACTAACTATCGCTACACCTCCGACGGTCTTCTTGATTACCATACCACAGGATCGGAAACAACCAATTATACTTACGATGATTACAAGCAACTAACCAATATTTCTTCGCCCGATTCAGTAAGCCGTACGTACAGCTATGCAACAACTGGCGTAAAGGGGCGTTTAACAGGCATTGCTGAAAACATAGCAGGCACAAATTTTCCTACTACCTTTACCTACGATTTGGGGAGGTTAAAAACCCGCACTCATCCTTCGGGAGTTGTAGAAGAAAATGTGTACGACAGCAACTCCGGACTGCTTGAAAAAGTGAAAGCAGGCACAACAGTGGTTTGGGATATAGATGCAATGAATGAATACGGACAAATAACCAGCGCCAGGTATGGCGCTAATTTAACAGCTGCCATGAATTACGACATGGGACTGCCTGACAATACTACTATTGGAAGTATCTATAGTTATGATTATGAATTCGATCCCAAATTTGGCTGGCCCAACTACCGTAAAAACATGAAACACGGAATCCTCACCGAAAACTTCGGGTACGAAAACCTCCGGCTCGACAGTATATGGGGCAGCACAAGCAATGGCTTTGCGTACCAAAACTCCGGTAATATTACACGCAAAAATGACCTTGGGTTAATGGAATACAACGGTTACCAGGTAACCGACCTGTATGCCAAAGATGCCAACCTTGTACCAACCGACCAACAGGAAATTACCTATACCTGGTTCCAGCAGGTCGAGGGCATTACTGAAGGCGATTACGCAGCCACCTTTACTTACAACAGCGACCAGCAACGCTGCAAAATGGTTGTGAGCCAAAACGGCAGCACACTTTACACCCGCTGGTACCCAGGCAGCCGTTATATGAAAGAAGTAAAAGGCAGCACCACTACCCAGTACACCTGGTTGGGGGGCGATTCCTACTCTGCCCCGGCAGTGAGCGTAAAGACAGGAACCGCCACACCGGTTATTTACTATGTTTTGCGCGATTACCTGGGCAGCATAACCCATGTGGTAAAGTCCGACCTGTCCACAACAGATGAATATAGTTTTGATGCCTGGGGGAGAAGAAGACAAGCCGCTGATTGGGGTGATTACGATATAAGTAGCGAACCTAACCTGTTTGCAGGCCGTGGTTTTACAGGGCACGAACATTTACCTGAATTTGGGCTGATTAACATGAACGGTAGGTTGTACGACCCTGTGCTTGGCCGCTTCCTCAGTCCCGACAATTACGTGCAAATGCCGGATTTAAGCCAGAATTTTAACCGGTACAGTTATGCGTTGAATAATCCGCTGGTGTATACTGACCCCGATGGGGAAATTATATTTACTATAATCGGAGCGTTGTTGGCTCCTGCTACTGGAGGCGCCTCTTTAGCTATTGGAATTGCTATGGACGTAGGTGGAATTATTAATACAGCAAGTAACTGGTCTACAGTAAAGAGTGGTTTTGAGGATAATACATGGAAGGGCATTGGAAAGATGTTTGGTTTTTACGGCGTTGGCGGAGGGCAAGTTGCGGCTACATATTATTTAGGACCATTGGGAACAATCGGAAGCACATATGGAGGTGGCGCATTGAATAGTCTAATAATAGATGGGACTTTCGACAATTTTGATCCCAACCAAATTACTCAAAACCTTGTAGTTGAAGTAGCAGCTTCTCAATTAGGCTTAGGCAATAAAGCAGGAGATATTGCATCTAAGTTATTCAGAAAAGAGATAAGCAAGAACCTTGTGAGCAATTTAGTTTCTCAAAACATTGACGGCATTATCTCTGAGATAGGAATAAGTTCGATTAATGAGGGAGGGGTAAAAGAAGGATTGAAAAGCTATTCTAAAAATTGGTGGAAGTATTCATTGTCAGGGCTTTCTCAAGGATATTTGGAAACGAAAGATGTAAGAACTCAACAAAAAAAGGCTTTTGCTGATAAAGCTAAAGAATACTATAAAAAAAATAGTACAATGACTGGATTTGAGTTTAAACCCAAAGGTGTGATTAATTATATATACGATTTTCAAATAATTCTTTCGCCTGCTCTTGACATTAATCCAATAAATTATAAGAATAATAGGCTATTTTCTCCAGCAAGGAATTACTAATAAATTTTATAAATTCACACAATGCAAAAATTTTTATCAAGACTAATTATTTTCATCTTTTTTGGCTTTTTATTCTATTATATAATCAAGTCATCAAATGAGAACAGTACTAAGAGGGAAAATTTTGCAGAAAAAGGAAACTTGGCGGTTGGTATAATTAAGTCAAAAAGTTATTCCGGAAATAGGTCTGTTAGTTATAAGTTTTATGTTGAAAATAATGAATTTAGTGGAGGAGATACTCGTTATTATATGGATTCGAATGAAGCTTATAACACATTTCTTGATAATGAAAAATCAAAACCAGGGAAAAAATTTCTTGTGATTTATGATGCAAATAATCCAAAAAAATCTATAATCAGGTTAGATTATCCAATCAAAGATAGCACCGATTTTAAACGGTATTTAAAAGAATTTGAGCAACTACGGAATCAAAAAATAGAAGAATAGAAAGCGAAAGCCCTGGAATTTCCGGGGCTTTTCAAGGATTGTACAACATAACTATTGACCTTCTTACTCGAAGAGTATAACTATGATACCAAATCCAATGCATTCGCAAAAATGGAATCAGAAGCGAAACAATTATCCGCTAGCCAGGCTGGGGGGCGATGCCTATTCTGTACCGGCAGTAAGCATAAAGATAGGAACGGGCACACCAGTTGTTTACTATGTTTTACGCGATTACCTTGGAAGTATAGCCCATGTTGTAAAATCTGACCTATCAACAACAAAAGAATACAGTTTTGATGCATGGGGGCGCCGCCGTGATAAAGACGATTGGAGCTATACCTTAAGCAGCGAACCCGACCTGACCGCCGACCGAGGTTTTACCGAACACGAATACCTTTCGTATTTTAATATAGTAAATATGAATGGGCGTCTGTACGATCCACTGGTAGGAAGATTTTTAAGCCCTGATGAGAATGTGCAGTTGCCTGATTTTTCACAGAATTTTAATAGGTATTCGTATGCATTGAATAATCCTCTCATATATACTGACCCCGACGGTGAATTTATTGTTGCTGCAATTATTATAGGTGCTGTAGTAGGTGCTTATATTGGCGGCGCAGCTGCAGACGGCTGGGAATATAACCCTGGCAAATGGGATTGGGATAGGGATACTTGGGCAGGGATTGGTTTGGGAGCTGTGATAGGAGGCGCAGCAGGTGTTGGTTTCTATTATGCTGCCCCGGCTCTCGCAAATACAGGTTTTTTTGCTCATTTTGGTGCAAGTGGTGCAGTCGCAGCCTATACTGTGATTGGAGGGGTTGCAGGTGGATTGGCTGGATACGGTGCTGGGTTTTCTGGTGGAATGCTTTATAGTGATGGTGACTGGGGGTACTCACACCAAAGCGGAATTCATGGTGCAAAAGTTGGTGCAACTGTAGGTTCTGTAATAGGTGCTGTTTCTGGAAATATAGCTGCTTATGAACCACCAAAATCACCCCCACCAGTAGAAATGCCAGAAAGACCTAAATGGGATGGCCCATACTATCACGGAACAGAAGAGGAAGCAAAAGAGATGTTATTATCATCAAGTAAAATGTTTAATGTAGAAACAAGTTATTGGAGTACCTCTAAAGGGTATTATTTTGCTCCTATCCAAGGAGAAGCTTATGCATATCATTGGAATCCTGTTACAAAAACAGCATCTAATTTTAATACTCCAGCTGGTTATAAATTTAATACTATAAAAAGTACATATCGTTATACTTACGTTGACCAAGGAAGTCGCACTTTAATTCCTAATATTTTTCAAACTTCATTAATTTATGAGAAAGTTCATACACATCCAGGAAGTAGAGAACCTGGTGCTTTTGATGTACTATTTAGATATGCTTTTGGTATTCCGGGTAGAGTATTGGGATGGAATGGTGTCGAATATTCATATTGATTGTAAAATAATGAAACGAATATTTCTTATTTTTTTTTTGTTAGTTGTATCTAAATTCCTTTTTTCTCAAAAGGTACATGAGTGTTATAATGACAGTGTTAGTGTTGATTGGAATGATATACGAATAGTGTATGATGAATATATTATAAAGGAAAATACTAATAGAAAAATTGTCTTAGTTGATTTTAAAAACATTGATAGTCTAAATATTGTTACTATTGTAGAAAGTAATGAGGTTTTTGAGTTATTCTTTAAACAACCGGACTGTTTTATGTTTGACTCATGTAATATTAATGTTGTTTATGTTTATTCGGAACAATACTATAAAAGAAAAGATAGTTTGTGGCTTAATAGGATAATGACAGAAACAACAAAGATTCTGGGGTTTCCTAAAATAATTGTTAATTGGCAGCGAGATAGTATTGTTTCTATTGATAGTGCTTTAACTGTTGAAGAAACTTCATGGGAATCTTGCATAAGGCAGTATTATATAAAAGAAGGTGTAGTTACAAAGAGGCAAACTGTAAATAAAATGTATTATAAGGATACGGGGTTCCCTAAGGGGGTTTTATATTTTAGATAAGTGTAGAGATTAACGAATAAAGGCCTCGAAAATTACTTCGGGGCCCCTTGCTGGCGCAGGTCTGTGACCTGTGTCTTGCTTTGCAAACGCAAATTATTTGCCCTTACAGGCCACAAATTACATATCTATGTCGGCTTGAGGGTTTATCTTCAATACCAAAATGGTTATATTAGCACGGTGAGTGAAACAGGCAATATATTTAGTGCCGGCGATTACAACAAATGGGGCCGGATAACCGGCTACTCCCTGGGCAACGGGTTAACGGTAACACTTGGATATGATGAATACGGTTTGCCCTCTTCAGCACAAATCCCTGGAGTACAAAACATGGAGTATAAGTTTGATGAGCTCACCGGAAACCTGCTGTGGAGAAAAGATGTTTTGAATGCCGCACAAGATACATTTACCTACGACAACCTGATGAAAAACCGGCTCGAAACCTGGGAGGTGGTGAATTCAGGAACTACCTATTCGGCAAATTATGCCGCCAACGGAAACATCGACAGTAAAACCGGTTTGGGCACATACAGTTACGATGGCCCGCAGCCTCATGCCGTAACCGGAATAGACAATACCGGAAATCTGGTGAGCGAAACAGAACAAACAATTGAGTATACACCGTTTAATAAAGTAGACACCATTACCGAAGGCAATTACCGGCTTGAAATTACCTATGGCCCCGACCAGGCCCGTAAAATAACCGGGTTGTACAACAACGACGTACTGGAAAAAACCAAATATTTTGTGGGCGGCAGTTACGAGGTGGAAATCGACGGCTCAGGCAACGAACGCAAGCTGCATTATATTTATGGCGGCGACGGACTGGCAGCTATTTTTGTAAAAACAGCTACTACGAGTAGTTTGTATTACATTCATAAAGACCACCTTGGTTCTTACCTGGCGGTTACAGATGAAACCGGGGCAAAGATTGATTCAACCAATTTCGATGCCTGGGGGCGGAGGCGTAATCCTTCCAACTGGTCTTTTTCAAGTGTTCCTGCTAATAACCTGTTCGACCGTGGTTTTACAGGCCACGAACACCTGGATGAATTTGGACATGTGAATATGAATGGCCGGGTGTACGACCCTATATTAGGGCGTTTTCTAAGTCCCGACAATTACGTGCAGATGCCGGATTTCAGCCAGAATTTTAACCGGTACAGTTACGCGTTGAATAACCCGCTGGTATATACTGACCCGGACGGGGAGATTATTTTTACCATAATCGGGGCATTGTTAGCTCCTGTCACTGGAGGTGCTTCATTACCTATTGGAATTGCTGCTGATATTGGCTCTGTTATTAATGTTGCTTCAAACTGGAATAATATTGATAATTTTGGAGAAGGGCTTGGCTATTATGGTGTCGGAGCGGTAAGTGGTGCAGTATCTCAAATTCCCGGAGCTGGAATTCCATTATCTGGATTTATAAGTGGTGCAGGTAATGAGTTTTTAAATACCAATATTTTAACCGATGATGTTTCTTGGAGTGATTTAGATGGAAATGATGCTGGTAGAATTTTACTTTCTGGCGGAATTGGAGCAGCATCAAGTTATTATGGAGCTAAATGGGGAGGTCAATTCTCTGATAAAGCAATTAATGGTCTAAATGTAGATTCTATGTTTATGAGAAATACATTTGAGAAAACCAGTCAAGGTTTTACAGGTGGCTATATTAATGGTTTTTTCAATAAAGCAATGCTAGGTAGCGGAGATGTTAAGACAGCTTTTAAATCTGGACTTGTACAAGGTGGATGGGGGGCTGCATTTGGTTTTACAATTAGTAGTGTTGAATATGGTTTAAATAGAAGTGGCGTTGAACAATATTGGACAAAAAAAGAATTAAGCATAAAAATAAAAAGTCCATATGATGATTATTATGAATACAATTTCAAATATGAAAATGGTACCCAACCAAACAGTCCATATTATAAATACAATCCAAGAACAACACCGTCCAATATGCCTGGTAATAATTGGCAAGTTCCAATGAGAGCTCCGACTTCTCCACCAAGGAATTTTAACTTGTGGAAAATAATTTATCCTGAACTTTATTATTAATGGGTAAGATGAAAAAAAATATGATTGAAATAATACTTGTTTCAGCTTTAGTAATAGGTATATTTAGTTACAGAATATTAAATAATAAAGATGAACAAGAGATAATGCAAAAAGGAGAGTTAGCAATAGGAACGGTCGTAGGAGTAAGTAAGACAGGTTGGTATAGTCGAGCCAACGTTAGTTTTTCTTTTTACTGTGATACACAGAAAATTGTTAAACCTCTAAGTAAATATCCGAGTAATATCAATGTACAACGAGACGAAAGATTTTTAGTTGCCTATTTACCTAATAATCAAACGAAAGCAATTATGTAATTTGATTACCCTGTCAATGATAGTACGGATTTTAAACGGTACGTTAAAGAGTTTGAAGAAATGCGAAAGCAAAAAGAGTAAATAAAAAAGCCCGGCAAGTCCGGGCTTTTTTACTGGTTCAAATTTATCTTACCGTCTAGTAAGCCCTTCATGTGTTTTTTTGGTAAGCATGGAGTTTATGATTTTAACCCCGCTGCCTCGGGTCTGTGACCCGTCCCTTACTTTGCAAAAGCAAAATTATTTGAGCAAATGAGTAAGGCCCAAATTTTTCTACTACCTTTGATTACGATGGGGTCGGTCGTTTGTACAAACGTACTCATCCTTCGGGAGTAGTTGAAGAGAATGTTTACGACAGCAATTCGGGAGTGCTGGAAAAAGTTAAAGCTGGCACAACAGTTGTTTGGGATATTGATGCGATGAATGAATACGGGCAAATAACCAGCGCTAAATACGGCACAAACCTGACGGCTACCATGAAGTGCGACATGGGGCTGCCCGACAATGTAACTATCGGGAATATTTATAGTTACGATTATGAATTCGATCCGAAATTTGGCTGGCCCAATTACCGTAAAAACATGAAACACGGTATCCTTACTGAAAACTTCGGGTACGAAAACCTTCGTCTCGATAGTATATGGGGCAACAGCAATGCAAATAACGGTTTTGGATACGAAAACTCGGGCAACATTACCCGTAAAAATGACCTGGGGCTGATGGAATACGACGGTTACCAGGTAACCGACTTGTATGCCAAAGACGCCAACCTTGTACCAACCGACCAACAGGATATTACCTATACCTGGTTTCAACAGATAGAGGAAATTACTGAAGGCGATTATTCTGCCACATTTACCTACAACAGCGACCAGCAACGTTGCAAAATGGTGGTAAGCCAAAACGGTAGCACAGTCTACACCCGCTGGTACCCCGGCAGCCGGTATATGAAAGAAGAAAAAGGCAGTTCCACTACCCATTACACCTGGTTGGGGGGCGATGCCTACTCTGCCCCGGCAGTGAGCGTAAAGACAGGAACCGCCACACCGGTTATTTACTATGTTTTGCGCGATTACCTGGGCAGCATAACCCATGTGGTAAAGTCCGACCTGTCCACAACAAAAGAATACAGTTTTGATGCCTGGGGAAGGCGACGTAGTGCAGATGACTGGGATTACACACTGGATACGAACGACAAAGAGTTATTTGCTGGTAGAGGTTTTACAGGACACGAGCACCTGCCTGAGTTTGGGCTTATAAATATGAACGGGCGCTTGTATGATCCTTTATTGGGGAGGTTTTTAAGTCCCGATGAAAACGTTCAAATGCCGGATTTAAGCCAGAATTTTAACCGGTACAGTTATGCGTTGAATAACCCGCAGGTCTATACCGACCCGGACGGGGAGTTTATTTTCACTTTATTAGCAGCGATTATTCCAGGGGCACAGCCATTGTTGCCTTTTGCCATTGCTGCAGATGTTAGCTGGATGACGGATTATGTGTTCAGGCAGCAACTAACTATTTATCAAACCCTAATGGAAAGCCAGAGATTGGTTCATTAAGGATATTGATATTGTAGATTTGGGTGTAAGTGCGGTTGCAGGTGCTGCTTCACAGGGGCTTGCCAATGTAGGTAAAGTCAAAAAAGGGCATAAATTATTAAAAGGTGTTATTGAATATGGACTACCTGCTATTTCTGCACGTTATGATTGGAAACCCTTTTCTGACGACAAAAAATGGAATGTAAATAGGGGGAATGACTTTTGGGCGCCATATATTTTTGCTGCAGTGAAACAAGGAGTTGCAACGAGAAATTCAAATAAAGTAACAGATGCAATATTATCTGATAAACCCTGGTTATTAAGAGACCCACTAAAAGGAGGTTTGTTAGGTACACTCTTGGATGTCCCTGCATCAGTGTTTACTGGTTGGCTTACCAATAAGCTACCACGCCTACCCCGAAAGATAGTCCACAAATACCTACGCTTCCAGGAGAAGTACCATTGCCCCCAAATTGGTGGGAGAATATGAATAATTTTGCACCAAATAAAGAAGATATTTAAAACAGCCTAATTTTGAATAAGTTTTAATAAAAGTGAATAAAAAGGATTAGTATGCAGAGTACTCAAAATATCGATAGAAAAAGATTATTGGTTGTTTTTATCCCTGGAATATTGATTATGGCTATTTTTCTTTTTTTCATTTCCAGAAATTCCAGATGTGAAAAATTACTAAGTAAAAATAGTGGTATGGCTAAAAATCATATTCATAGTATTCAGAAGAACACATGTTGGTAATGGGACAAGAGCGTTTCAACAGGGTTCTACTTAAATTATAATGGAAAGAAATATAAAGTAACTACTAAAAAATTTGCCAAGCCCATTGCTATTGGAACTCCAATAATAATCCGTTTCATACCAGAATCTCCTGATTGTAATGAAATCTATGGGATTCAGTTTTTATCCATGAGAATGTTAAATATGAATATTTTTATTTGGAAGAAAAGGGGTATGAGTGTAAACTAACAAAAATTGAATAGATGACACAAAAGCCCGGCAAGATGTAACAGTTCGTCCAGTTCTTTATCAGAAATACTCCCCTTGTCCGATTTATCGTAAATGGTAAGCAGGTAGGCGTTTTGGTTAACAATTTTAACACAAGTAATAACACAAGCGCCATCGGATTTACACCCGATGGCGCTGGTCTGTGACCCGTGCCTTGCTTTGTAAAAGCAAAATTATTTACCCGCAAGAGCCAGTTTTAAAACAAAATATCAATTATTATGGCCATTAAATTTAAAGTGATCGAAAAAAAGCACTTAAACGAAGATTAAAAGCTGTGTGCAAATTGTGTGCAAATTAATAATAAAGCAGCTACGAAATATTCCGTAACTGCTTGATTATTAAGTGGGCCCACCTGGGCTTGAACCAGGGACCCCCTGATTATGAGTCAGGTGCTCTAACCAACTGAGCTATAGGCCCGAAGAAGTTCAAGGTTCAAAGTTTCAAGTTCAACCTTTCGGGTTGAAGCATGGAAACCTGTTCGCTGAATTTCGGAGTGCAAGTTTACAACTTTGTCCGAAAATACACAAGCAATATTTTTGAAAACAACGGCTTCTTATTTTTTTGCCACACCGGATTCGTAAACAAATAATTTTACATGAAAACATCTTATCCCGCAGCGTATCAAATATTGTTCAGCACAAGGTGTTTGGCTTTGCAATTCTTCAAAACTTTTCGGTGGGTGAATTGGTTATTGAGAACGGCGGCGACATTTATGTTCAGCTAAAAAACAATCTCGTGTTGCCGGTTTTACGGAAAATTTGGAAAGAATCGGAACGATTGTTCCGTCTGTAAAAATTAAATTCGAAATTTGTGAAAATAACAGGAAATAAGAACACGATGTATAACCCTGCTTTTTCCCGTTGGGTTAGGAGAGGGAATATCAACTTTAATAAGAATAAATAAATGACAAATAAAAACATCAGAAAAGAACTTGAAAACCGCGTACTGGTATTGGATGGTGCAATGGGATCGCTGTTGCAGGAATATAAATTAACCGAGGCCGATTACCGGGGCGAACGATTGAAAAACGTAAGACATGATCAAAAGGGAAACAATGACATCCTTTCGATCACACATCCGGAGATTATTGCCGAAATACATGATAAATACCTGGACGCCGGCGCCGATATTATTTTAACTAACACATTCAATGCGAACCGGATTTCGCAGGCTGATTACAATGCACAGGAGCTGGTGTACGAAATGAATAAAGCTTCAGCCGAAATTGCAAAAAAAGAGGCTGAAAAATACACGGAAAAAACTCCCGAAAAACCACGGTTTGTCGCCGGCACCCTAGGCCCAACAAACAAAACATTATCGTTGTCGCCCGATGTAAACGATCCGGGGTACCGGGCGGTTACTTTTGATTTTGTTAAAGACACATACCGGGAACAGACCGCCGGCTTGATCGATGGTGGTATCGATCTTATTTTGATTGAAACAATTTTTGACACACTTAATGCAAAGGCAGCGATTTTAGGAATTAATGAAGCCCTGGAGGAAAAGAACGTTAAACTGCCGCTCATGATTTCGGGAACAATTACCGACGCCAGCGGCCGCACACTTTCCGGGCAAACACTGGAAGCATTCCTGAATTCAGTTTCACACGTCGATTTGCTCAGCATTGGTTTAAACTGTTCTTTGGGCGCCACCGATTTGCGCCCGTACGTCAAAGAGTTGGCAAACAAAGCGCCGTTTCACATCAGTGCGCATCCCAATGCCGGTTTGCCTAACCAGTTTGGCGGCTACGACGAAACGCCGGAAATAATGGCGGGCTATATTAAAGACTATCTCGACAATAGTTTTGTGAATATTGTTGGCGGATGTTGCGGAACTACGCCCGATCATATTCGCGAGTTTGCCAAACTGGCTGAAAAAGCCAAACCGCACCATCTGCATCAACGCGATCAAAATACGCGGCTCAGCGGTCTCGAACCCGTGACGCTTACCAAAGAGGCTAATTTTATGAACATTGGCGAACGGTGCAATGTGGCCGGCTCGCGTAAATTTGCGCGGCTAATCCGGGATGAAAAATACGAAGAAGCACTGTCCATTGCCCGCGACCAGGTGGAAAATGGCGCGCAGGTGATCGATGTAAACATGGACGACGCGATGCTCGATGCCGAAAAAGAGATGGTAAAATTCCTGAACCTCATGATGGCAGAACCGGATATTGCCAAATTGCCGGTGATGATTGATTCGTCGAAGTGGAAAGTAATTGAAGCCGGATTGAAATGCCTGCAGGGGAAGGCAATTGTGAATTCCATCAGCCTCAAAGAAGGCGAGGAAGAATTCATCCGCGAGGCACGCGAAATCAAGCGCTACGGGGCCGCGGTTGTTGTAATGGCTTTCGATGAAAAAGGGCAGGCCGATAACGTAGAAAGGAGAAAAGAGATTTGTACGCGTGCATATAAAACCCTCACCGAAGTAGTGGGTTTCCCGCCGCAGGATATCATTTTCGACCCAAACGTGCTAACCATCGGCACCGGAATGGAAGAACACGCCAATTACGCCATCGATTTTATCGATTCGGTGAAATGGATAAAACAAAACCTGCCACACGCCAAAACCAGCGGCGGGATAAGCAATGTTTCCTTTTCTTTCCGCGGGAATGATACCGTCCGCGAGGCGATGCATTCGGTGTTTCTTTTTCATGCCATAAAAGCAGGTCTGGATATGGGAATTGTAAATCCGGGAATGTTGCAGATTTACGATGAAATTCCAAAAGAATTGCTCGAACTAACGGAAGATTTGGTGCTGAACCGCCGGCCCGACGCCACAGAGCGCCTGCTCGATTATGCTGAAAAAAATAAATCGGGAGCCAAAAAGGAAGGTAAAAAAGATGAATGGCGCGACCTGCCCCTGGAAAAACGTATCGGACATTCGCTGGTGAAGGGATTTCCGGAATTTGTGGAGGAAGATATGGCAGAAGCCGTGAAAAAATATCAACCGGCGCTGGATATAATCGAAGGCCCGCTGATGGATGGGATGAACATTGTTGGCGACCTGTTTGGTTCCGGAAAAATGTTTTTGCCACAGGTAATAAAATCAGCGCGGGTAATGAAAAAAGCAGTGGCGTATTTGCTGCCGTACATCGAAGCGGATAAGGAAAAATACAAAACTTCGACCCAAAGCAGAAAAGTGCTGATGGCTACCGTAAAAGGCGACGTTCACGATATCGGGAAAAATATCGTAGGTGTGGTTTTGAGTTGCAATAATTATGAAATTATCGATTTAGGGGTGATGGTGCCCACAGAAAAAATACTGGACACAGCAATAAAAGAAAAAGTGGATGTGATTGGTTTGAGCGGTTTGATTACCCCTTCGCTTGAAATGATGGCAGATATTGCCAGAGAAATGGAAAACCGCAAAATGGAAATTCCATTGCTGATTGGCGGCGCTACCACTTCAAAAATTCATACGGCAGTTAAAATAGAACCGGAATATTCACATCCGGTAATCCATGTGAAAGACGCTTCGCTGGCGGTGAACGTTGTTTCCAACCTCATTTCGAAAAATGAAAAGTACATTCAGTCGGTAAAAGATGAATATGCCGAAATCAGGCAGTTCCAGGGAAAACGCAAACCAAAAGAATACCTTTCGCTGGAAGAAGCGCGGAAGAACAAATATAAAATCGACTGGCAAAGTACATCGGTTTACAAACCAAATTTCATTGGAGTACAACAACTTATCGATTATCCGCTGGCAGAGTTGCGGGAATTCATCGACTGGACTTTCTTTTTCATGACCTGGGGATTGAAAGGTCATTATCCGCAAATTCTGAACGATGAAAAACAAGGCGAAGCAGCACAGAAACTTTTTGCCGAAGCCAATGAGTTTCTGGATGAAGTTATTGAAAAGAAAATGTTGCAGGCGAATGCTGTTTTTGGAATCTGGCCGGCCGGTTCCGATGGAGACGATATTATTTTGTACGGAGATGAGAGCCGTGAAAGCGAAATTGGCCGTTTCTATCATCTCAGGCAACAGGAAAAGAAAAAAGGAGGAACAGCAAATTTATGCCTCTCCGATTTTGTTGCACCCGTTGATGCCGGAGTAAAAGATTATTGCGGCGGGTTTGCTACCACAGCAGGAATTGGAATTGAACCATGGAAAGAAAAATATCGGAAAGATCATAATGACTATAAAGCTATTATGCTCGAAGCACTGGCCGACCGGCTTAGTGAAGCTTTTGCCGAGCTGCTGCACTTTCGTGTAAGAAAGGAATTCTGGGGTTATGCTCCCGACGAAAACCTGTCGCATGATGATTTATTGAAAGTAAGGTACCAGGGTATTCGTCCCGCACTTGGTTACCCGGCCTGCCCGGAACACTCTGAAAAAGAAAACCTTTTCAACCTTTTGGATGCTGAAAAAGCTGGTATCATATTAACCGAACATTATGCCATGTATCCGAATGCGTCAGTTTCAGGCGAGTTTTTTGTACACCCGGAGTCGCGCTACTTTAGCCTGGAAAAAGTGGGAAAAGACCAGGTGGAAGATTATGCCAGACGAAAAGGAAAACCAATTGATTTCATTGAAAAATTTCTGCCGGCAAATCTTAATTACAAGTAATTTAAAATTTCAGTAAAATAACGTAAGCCATGTTTATCGTTCATGTTTTTGTTCATGTAAAAGAAGATAACGTTGAAGAGTTTAAAACAGCTACAGTTGAAAATGCCGTAAAAAGCTTAAAAGAACCTGGGATTGCCCGTTTCGATGTGATCCAGCAACGGGATGATCCGGCACGTTTCGTTTTGGTTGAAGTGTACCGCACAGCCAACGATCCGGCGAAACACAAAGAAACCGCTCATTACAAAAAATGGCGCGATTCTGTGGCCGGGATGATGGCCGAACCACGCAGCAGCATGCAATATTCGAATGTATTTCCAAACAATGAAGGATGGGATTAAACTTTCAGTTTGCCACGGCATCGCAAATAATTTTCGGAAACAATTCGCTGGAAAAGGTTCCCGGACTTATTTCTGAACTGGGGAGAAATGTACTTTTGATTACCGGCAGCAATGAACATCGCGCAGCATCTTTAACCGGCAAATTGTCAAATGAAATCAACACGGTCGTTTTCCATGTGGAATCGGAGCCAACCGTACAAATAATTGATGAAGGTGTAAAAATAGCGCGGGAATCAAAATGTGATGTTGTTGTGGGTTTCGGCGGCGGTAGCGTCATCGATACGGCAAAAGCAATTGCGGCGCTGGTTTCAAACGATGGCGCGCTGCTCGATTACCTGGAAGTTATCGGAAAAGGAAAAAAGCTGAAAAATCCGCCGTTGCCATGCATTGCGATTCCCACCACTGCCGGAACCGGTGCCGAGGTCACCAAAAATTCGGTGATTAAGTCGCCCGGACATCAAGTGAAAGTAAGTTTGCGGAGCCCGCTGATGTATCCCAAAATTGCAGTTGCCGATCCGGTATTGACAGTTTCGATGCCGCCCGAAGTAACAGCTGCCACAGGCGCCGATGCCCTCACCCACCTGCTCGAAACTTTTGTGTCGGGCCAGGCAAATGCTTTTATCGATTTGTTGTGTCGCGAAGGTATGCAGCGCATTTCAAAGTCGCTGGTAAAAGCACATAACAATGGGAATGATCTGGAGGCGCGGGAAGATATGGCGCTGGCAAGTTTGCTCGGGGGAATGGCGCTCGCCAACGTAAAACTGGGCGCCGTTCATGGATTTGCCGGTCCGCTCGGAGGTTTTTTGCAAGCGCCGCACGGAGCACTTTGCGCCTGTTTGCTGCCGTCGGTCATGGAAACCAATTTTCAGGCACTAACCGAAAAAAACCTAAAAATCCAACTGGCAAAATATGACGAAGTTGCCAAAATTTTAACCGGCGACACAATGGCAGTTGCCGCCGATGGAATTTGCTGGGTTAAAAACCTGATTAATGAACTTCGTATTCCATGTCTTTCGCACTACGGACTGGCGAAATCTGATTTTCAAAAATTGGTGGGACAGGCAAAAAAAGCAAGCAGCATGAAGGGAAATCCGGTGGAGCTGGATGATTACTCCTTGACCAGGATTCTGGAGCAATCCTGTTAAAAAAATATAAACTTTCCGGGAAAGGTTTCGCCAAAAAAGCGACCGGCCGGCAGGTTCAATATGCAAAGTATTTACGGTCTCTGCCTGTTGGTCTGAATTTTGCAGAATTCCTTATCTTTGTATAAATTTAGTTGAACATGATAGGTCGATTTTTCCATACGCCAAAAGCGAAACAATTTCATATTACTCCGCGGTTTTACGACCCCGACAGGGAAGAGCGCGAGGATCGCGAAAGAAGAATAAAAGAAGAGCTCGGAATTTTCGAGGAGAAAAAAAATGATAACAAACCTTACCGGCCCAATATTAAAGGCCAGTTTAGGGTGATGCAGGGCGGACATTCAAAAACCACCGAGCAGGCACGAAGGAGTTCAAATACGCGTTTAATTATTCTGATTTTGATTTTGGCGCTTATTTTTTATTTATTCTTTTATTCTGATTTCCTGTCTTAGTGAATGATATTATACAATTACTACCCGATTCGGTAGCAAATCAAATAGCTGCAGGCGAAGTAATCCAACGCCCGGCTTCCGTGGTAAAGGAGTTGGTTGAAAATGCCCTGGATGCCGGCGCAACCGACATAACGGTGCACGTTAAAGATGCCGGAAAAACTTTAATACAGATAACAGATAATGGTTGCGGCATGTCGCCCACCGATGCGCGAATGGCATTCGAAAGGCATGCTACATCGAAAATCAGTTCGGCAAACGATTTGTTTTGCATCCGGACCATGGGGTTTCGGGGTGAAGCGATGGCTTCCATCGCCGCCATTGCCGACGTGGAAGTAAAAACCAAACGTACAGAAGACGAGGTCGGAACGCTTATCCACATTATTGGTTCCGAGTTGCAGGTGCAGGAACCGGCAGCTTGTGCCAACGGAACGAATATCGCTGTAAAAAACCTGTTTTACAACGTGCCGGCCCGTCGTAAATTTCTGAAAAGTAATTCCGCCGAATTAAAACATATTATCAGCGAAATCCAGCGGGTGGCGCTTCCAAATCCGGAAATTAAATTCATGCTCTTTCACAACAATTCGCCGTTATACGAATTAATAAAGACCAACTCCCGCAAACGCGTGGTCGATGTTTTTGGTAAAAGTATCAACCAAAGCCTGGTGCCGGTTCAGGAAGAAACTTCGCTGGTGAAAATCACCGGTTTTACAGGATTGCCGAAATATGCCCGAAAAACCATGGGCGAGCAATATTTCTTCGTGAATAAACGGTATATGCGCAGCGCTTATTTTCATAAGGCGGTAATGCAGGCTTATGAAAAATTGCTCCCGGCCGACACTTTCCCGTCCTATTTTTTGTTTCTGGATATTGATCCGGCAGATATCGACATTAATGTTCATCCCACAAAAACGGAGATAAAATTTGAAAACGACCAGGCAATCTGGCAGATCATACATGCAGCAATTCGCGAAACACTGGGAAAAAACAATGCGGTGCCTTCCATCGATTTCGACCAGAGCGGAAACATAGAGATTCCGGTTTTGAAAAAGGGGGGCGGACCGGTTGTGTTTCCTGAAATAAAAATTAACCGGGAATATAATCCGTTCGATAATGAAAATAAGGGAAGTTTTGCAGCGGCAGGAGCTTTTCACCGGGCAGATCCGGAACTGAAAAACTGGGAAGTTTTGTACGGTAGCCCAAAAACCGGCAAACAGGAACAGCTTCAATTTAGCGGAAGAGAACAGGAACGTACCGGTGCGGAAGAAATTTTCAGCGGGAAAAAGGTATTGCAACTGAAGCAAAAGTACATTTTAACGCCGGTAAAATCCGGATTAATGGTCATCGACCAGAAAAGGGCACACGAACGTATTTTGTTTGAAAAATTTATGGTGGTCATGAAATCGGATTCCGTGGCAAGCCAGCAGCAACTTTTCCCGCAAACAATGGAGTTGAACCCTGCCGATGCCGAATTGCTGAAAAACATTCTGGACGACCTGCTTTCGCTGGGGTTCGACATTCGGGAGTTCGGAAAAAATACGTTCATCATTAGCGGGACACCTGGGGTACTGGATGTGGCGTCACCTGAAATTATCGTTGAAAAACTGCTGGAAGAATATAAACAATCGCCGGTTGATGCACGCAAAAAAGCCAAAGAACAGGTGGCTGTTTCGCTGGCAAAAGCGTCGGCGCTTGAATATGGAGCCGAGTTGAAAAAAGAGGAAATCGATCATTTGATCGATAATTTATTTGCATGTTCCGCTCCCAATTTTTCGCCGGAAGGAAAAAAAGTATTGACGATTATTCCGCTCGATGAAATAGAAAAATCTTTTCAATAATGACAAGATGTCGTTATTTTTGAAGCTTTTATAAAATGGTCTGGCTATTGCTGGCACCAAAACTAAAAAAATTAAGATATGAATTACAGGCCAATGATGGGGACGATACCGCCGGTTGTTAAAAACCTGATTATCGTAAATGTATTACTGCTTTTTGCAACGTATGTGCTGGAACGGGCAGGAATTAATTTATATACTTACCTTGGATTGTATTTTCCAGCCTCCGATAAATTCATGCCCCATCAGATATTTACCCACATGTTCATGCACGGCGGCATTACCCACATTTTCTTTAATATGTTTGCTCTCTGGATGTTTGGGCGCGTGCTCGAAAACGTTTGGGGCCCTAAACGGTTTCTGGTCTTTTTTCTGGTAACCGGAATTGGGGCCGCCGCGCTGCACACCCTGGTTAATTATATCGAATACGAATCACTAATTTCAAAACTTTCTCCCGAACAGGTAGCTTATGTAAAAGAAGTTGGATCGAACATCTGGGTTGAAGGGAAAAATTTTTCTGATCCGAACCTAAGCCAGTTGAACGTGTTGCTAAATACACCGACAGTGGGCGCGTCCGGGGCAGTTTTTGGAATCCTGCTCGGGTTTGGGATGCTGTTTCCAAATACTCAGTTAATGCTTCTTTTTCCGCCTATTCCAATTAAAGCAAAATATTTTGTAATCGGTTACGGCGCTTTGGAGTTGTACCTCGGGTTTACCCACCCCGGTAGCAACGTGGCGCATTTTGCACATTTGGGAGGCATGTTGTTCGGTTTTATTTTGATCAAATACTGGAACCGGAATTCAAAGCATTTCTACTAAGTAGCGAACGTATTATTTGAAACTAAATAAACAATTTCCGGTTTCGCGGGTATTTAAATCATGACACAGTTTAAAAGATTGTTCAGAAAATGGATATTATAAGCGATATCAAACGTACGTTTAAAGAAGGATCGGTTCTTACACGGCTCATTTATATCAATTTGGGAGTTTTTTTGCTGGTGAAACTTATTGCCGTGTTTTTCTATTTGTCCGGTCATCCATCTAACCTGCTGCAGTGGCTGGCACTTCCCGACGATTTAAACGAACTGGTTGTGAGGCCTTGGACACCTGTTACTTACATGTTTTTTCACGTTGGCTTTCTTCATCTGTTGTTCAATATCCTGGGCTTGTACTGGTTTGGGCAATTATTTCTTTATCATTTTGAAGGAGAGAAATTACTGAGCGTTTATTTGCTGGGCGGCCTTGCCGGGGCATTTACCTACATATTGGCTTATAACATTTTCCCTGCATTCGATGCTGTAAGAGGATTGTTGCTGGGAGCAAGCGCTGCTGTTTTTGCGGTTTTGGTAGCCGTTTCCGTTTATGATCCCAACCGCGAAATCCACCTGTTTTTTATTGGCAGGTTTCCGTTGAAATACATTGCCATTTTTTATGTGGTTCTTTCAATTATCAGCATTGCGTCTTCAAACCCGGGGGGAAACCTGGCACACCTGGGCGGTGCGGCCTGGGGCTGGTTTTATATTTTCCAGTTACGCCGCGGGAAAGACTGGGGCGCCGGAATCGGGAAACTTTTCGATAAAGCAGGCAAGGCGTTCAAAACTAAAAACCACATGAAGGTAACCTATAAACAACAACCGCCCCGCGATGATTACGAATACAACCGCCAGCAAAACATCCGGCAGGAAGAAATTAACCGGATTCTGGAAAAAATAGCTAAATCGGGATATGAAAGCCTGACCAAAAAGGAAAAAGAAATTCTTTTTAAACAAGGAAGGAATTAGGTTTTTTGGACCCGCGCCGGTTTGTTACATCGGCGGCTCTTTTATGTCGCCATCTTCGGTACGAAGGGCGTTTTTATTATCTTCTTTTTCGCTGTGGGCCTGGTAGATGCTGGCGTTTAATTCAAATCCGACCAGCAAAATCAATGACATTAAGTACAACATAAACAAAATGATCAATAACGTTCCAATGGAACCGTACAGCTTGTTGTACTGGCTGAAATTGTTGATGTAATAGGAAAAGCCAAGCAATGCGATGATGCTGAGCGCTGTAGCTAGTGTTCCCCCTGCCGAAATAAACCGCCATTTTGTTTTCTTCGCCGGCGCCATGTAATAAAGGAAGGAATATGCAAAAAAGAAAAGAAGGACAATCACAATCCATTTGCCGGTTACCAGCAGAAAAATCAGGAAGTTATCCTGTAAAATATTATTTTTTTCAAAATAGGTGGTCAGGAGCTGACCGCCGGTTAAAAGTGCGACTGCCGTTGTTAGTAATGCGGCCAGAATAAAGAGCAAAACAATGGCAGCCAACCGCTGGCTTAACCATGAACGGCGGTTAATACTGTGGATGGTTGCATCGAAAGCGCTCATCATCGATGCCAAACCGTTTGTCGAAAAAATCAGTGCCATAAAAAAACCAAGAGATAACAAGCCTCCCCGCGGTTGTAAAACAATATCGCTCACCGTTTCCTCAATGGTGTCGAACGTGCTGGGCGGCACCAGTTGCTGGATGATCAAATAAAGGTCGGTCTGGAAATTTTCGATCGGTATGTATGGGATTAGGGTAAACAGAAAGATGATGAACGGGAACAAAGCAATGAAAAATGAAAAAGCAATCGCGGAAGCGCGTGTGGTTATCGATCCGTCGACAATGCTCCTCCAGAAAAACAGGGCCACATCGTATAACGGCACTCCGTCAAAAAAAGGTAACGAAATCTTTTCAGCATGGCTTATTAAACCTTCCCACCATTTTCTAACGCGGCTTACGTTCATTAAACCGTTCATCATAAAATCACTGTTGTTTTTCTATTCTGAGTTGATGGATGTATTCCTTTCCTTCTTTCTGTTTTAAAAGGAAATAAACCCTGAATTTGCCCCCCTTTGTTCCCAGCTTCCCGATAACATATTTGGCGCCTTCTTTTCCTCCCTGATGGATAACCGTAAAACTCTCGGGTTGGTAATTGCTGAAAAAATTATTGACAATTTGCTGCGCCTGCGCCTTGCTGTATACGTTTTCATTATCGAGTACTACCAGTTCAACATTCTGATTGAAATATTCAGAAAGTACTTTTGCATTCCCCGACTTAAGGCTCAGAATGATTTCATCGGGTACCTGTGCTTTCGTGGAATTGAATCCGGCGGCCAGTATTACAATAAGAAAAATGTTTAATGCTACTTTATTTAATGGCATGTTTTTCTTTTTTATTCTTAGACGCCCGTGCAATTACAAAAACTATGCAAAAACACTTTTAAAGCCTAAATTTGACTGTAAATTTAAAAATTAAAATTCAATGTAAAGGATGAAAATCACATTATTGGTTATTGGCAAAACTGACGAACCATTTATTCAGGACGGAATAAAAAAGTATAGCAAGCGGCTGAAACACTACGTACCCTTCGATTTGGAAATTATTAACGACATAAAAAAAACCAAAAATACGACCATTGATCAGCAACAAATAAAAGAAGGGCAGCTTATTCTTTCGAAATTTGGGCCAGGAAAAGAAATTCATTTATTCGATGAACAGGGTGAAATGTATTCTTCCCGCGGTTTTGCAGGTTTTCTGGAGAAAAAAATGGTAAGCGGTTTAAAGGAACTTGTGCTGGTTATTGGCGGACCGTATGGTTTTTCCGAAGACGTTAAACAAAAAGCCGCATCGCAAATTTCTTTGTCGAAGATGACCTTTTCACATCAATTGGCGCGACTTTTGTGTGTCGAACAAATCTACCGTGCATTTACCATTATAAAGGGAGAACCATATCATCACGACTAACAGATGTTTTCAAAACTGAATAAATATACATTTCTGTTTACAGCCCTTACCTTCTTTGTTGTTGCTGCAATAATTGAAAACAGCCTGCTGCGGAAACATCCGGAATCCTATTTAATTGAAGAGTTTCAGCAAAAATTAAACGCAAACGAACAGCAGCTTTCCGCAAAGCTCGGGCACATTGCAGCCGTAATTTCTTCCGATGAATTTGATGGAAACCTTTCGCGATTTTTCAAGGAAAGCAATCTGTTGCTGAAAGAAGAAGGAATCGGATTTCTGGTATACCAGGACGGGGAACTTAGTTATTGGTCTGAACGCTCTATTTCTTTTTACGATAACGAAAACCAGATGCCGGTGCAGGAAGGCCTGGTACAGTTGCCCAATGGTTATTACATCGCAAAAAAAGCAGAAACCGATAAGTTTCACATTTATGGATTGCTTCTGCTGAAATACAATTACAGATACGAAAATAAGTACCTGAAAAACAATTTTTTCGAAGCGTATAATCTTCCGGATGAATATAAAATCGTAAAACAAAAACTCGATTCAACCACACCAATATTCGATTCCGACGGAAATTATTTGTTCTCAGTAAAACCAGGCGGCGATTATTTATGCACCACGCGCCAACTTTATTTACCTGGAATTCTGTACCTCGCAGGATTGATTTTTCTGTTGTATTATTTCCGGCGCGAATTCGTTGAATCGCCGGCTTCATTTTCAGTCAGGATGCTTGGCCTCGCTACAGCGCTGTTTTTGGTCTATTGGCTTCATTTGATTTTTCAGATTCCAAAGGTGTTTTTCTACCTCCGTTTTTTTAGTCCCGAATATTTTGCCCTGAGCAACTGGTTGCCTTCATTAGGCGATTTTTTCCTTTTCGCACTGTTTTTTCTTTTCTGGATGTACAATTTTGGGAAAGGCATCAACATCCCGAACATGGAAAGAGATTCGTTGTTGCCCCGAAAACTGATAATAGCTCTGTTACTGCTGTTTTCAGGTTTTATGTATTTGGTTGCCAATTATTACATTGAAAAGCTGATTTTTAATTCCACCATTTCCTTTTCGCTGAATAAAATCATCGAAGTTTCGGCCAGAACCGGTATCGGGGTTTTCTCCATTGGTTTGTTTTTGCTGGGCAATCTTTATTTTACAGTGAAAGTTGTTGATGAAACCCGGCACGATTACAACTTGCTGGAACTGATTTCAATTGTGGCCGGCGTAGTACTGTTCCTGGGTGTGGCACAGGTTTTATCAGTCGGTCGCGCCGACTATGAAGCACTGCTGATGTATGCCGTTGCCTGCCTGCTGGCTTCAATGTTCAGTAAAAATTACCTGCAGAAATTTACGCTCAGCTACCTGATCATTTTTGTGTCAATGGCTTCGCTCTATTCGCTCCAGGTAATTTACCGTACCACCAGTCAGAAAGAACGCGAACATCAAAAACTGCTGGCGGTTACGCTGGTTGCCGATCGCGATCCCACGGCTGAAGTTTTTCTTTCTGAAATACAGGAGGAAATCAACAAGGACTCCGTTATTCCGAAACTGCTGATCGGAGATGAACAAAAGACGAAAGATTATATTATCCAGACCTATTTTAGCGGATATTTCAGAAGGTACGATGCCCGGGTGTTTATTTGTTCCGGCGCCGATAGTTTATATATTGAAATGGAAGACCGCATGGCGCCCTGTTATCCGTTTTTCGATAATATGATAAAATTACAGGGCGATACAATTCCGGGGACACATTTCTTTTTTATGTACAACATGAATGGTCAGATTTCGTACACCGGAAAACTTCATTATCCGCTGACTACCGAATCGCAGGGCGCTTCTATTTATATCGAATTGAATTCCGACCTGATGTTTGAAGGCATTGGCTTCCCGGAGTTACTGATTGACAAGTCGATGGTTAAACCCGAAGATTATAAAAAATTCAATTTTGCAAAATATTACGGCGGAGAGTTAACCGATAAACACGGCGATTACAACTACAACTTTTACGTAGATACCTATATTTCGTCTGATAACGAATTTCAGTATAAAAAATGGGATGGACTGGAGCATTTGATTTACCGTACACCTGATGATAATTTTGTGATTGTTTCCCGCGAAATGTTCACATTTATCGACTATTTAATTTCTTTCCCCTACCTGTTTGTGTTCTATTTTTTATCGGTGCTGGTATTTTTACTTATCGGAAACCGCTCCATCCGGAAACGTCCGGTTACTTTCGATTTGAAATTCAGGATACAGGCGGCTATCATTTCCATTGTTTTTGTTTCGTTGCTGGTGGTTGCTGCGGCAACAATCTGGTACAATGTGCGGGAGTACAAGGAAAAACATCAGAACGATTTGAATGAAAAAATGAAGTCGATAGCAGAGGAAATCGACATGCGGTTGAACGACGTTCCTGATATTAATTACGATTTGGAATGGCTGCATGAGGAATTGATAAGATTATCAAACATATTCCGTACAGATGTCAATATTTATGGTAACAATGGCGATTTAATTGCTTCATCGCGGTCAGAAATATTTAACCGCGGCCTCATTTCCACGCGAATGAATGCCAAGGCATATTATGAAATTTTCGAGAACTTTCAGATTAGTTATTTTCAACCCGAAAAAATAGGTGAATTGTCGTATTTGTCGGCTTATCGTCCAATCATCAACAATAAGGGAAATTACCTTGGTGTTATCAATCTTCCGTATTTTATAAAGCAGGACAAATACAGCCAGGAGCTTTCAACGATAATTGTGGCTTTTATAAATTTATACGTATTGCTGCTGTTGGCCAGTATCATTCTGGCAGTATTTATTGCCAATCAAATTACGCGTCCGCTGGTAGTGATTCAGGAAAACCTGCGGAAAATAGAATTGGGAAAACGAAACGAACCTATCCGTTATACCCGGAAAGATGAAATTGGAAGCCTGGTAAAAGAATACAATAAAAAAGTGGACGAACTGGCTGTGAGCGCTGAATTGCTTGCACGTTCCGAACGTGAATCAGCCTGGCGTGAAATGGCCAAACAAATTGCGCATGAAATAAAGAATCCGCTAACACCTATGAAACTAAACATCCAGCAACTGCAGCGGGCAAAATTGAGCGGTGAAAATGATGATAAATTCCTTGAGCGGGTAACATCAACACTAATCGAGCAAATCGACAATCTTTCAAATATTGCTACTGAATTTTCCAATTTTGCGAAAATACCCACTGCCCGGAATCAGGTGTTCAACCTTTCCGCCCAGTTGCAAAAAGTTATCGATTTGTTCGACACGCATAGCAGGGTAGGAATCGAGTTTCATTCCAACGGATTGGAATATATGGATGTAAATGCCGATCGCGAGCAGCTTTCCAGGGCCATCATCAACCTGGTGAAAAATGGCATTCAATCCATTCCGGAAAACCGGAAAAACGGGTGCATAAAGATCGACCTCGACCGCCGCGATCACATGGCGGTAATTGCAGTTTCGGATAACGGCTCGGGAATTCCCGTTGATTTGCGCGACAAGCTTTTCAGCCCCAGTTTTACCACCAAATCGAGCGGAATGGGCCTCGGGCTGGCCATTGTAAAAAATATTGTTGAGAACTTCTCCGGAACCATCTGGTTCGAAACGGAGATGGGAAAGGGAACTACATTCTACCTGGAAATTCCTGTTTATGAGAAAGCTGAAAATCAGTAATCTTCTTGTCCGATTCGAAGAAATCTCTTATTCTTGTATTGCTTATTTCTAATAATTACATCTTCTAATTGATTGATTATGGTCCCGCTTTCATTTCGCGAAATTGCCGAACGGCTGAAGAATATTGAACTCCCGGAAATTGACCTGGTTATCGGAATCGGTTCCGGGGGAATTGTACCGGCCGGTTTTGTGGCTTTTCATTTAAATGCTGAATTACAGGTGATGGTTTTAAATTACCGCGACGAGCAAAATAATCCGCGTTACAATGAACCCAGGGTTTTACAAAAGCCGGACTGGAACCTCGAAGGTAAGAGAATCCTGCTGGTAGATGATGTCTCGGTTTCCGGAAAAACCATGAATGCAGCGCTCGGACAGTTAAAAGGATTGAATGTGAAAACACTGGCGATGAAAGGAAAGGCCGACTATGTTCTTTTTCCTGAAATAAAGGATTGCGTAAAATGGCCATGGAAGCCTTAACAAACATTAAATTTAAAAGATGATTTTCCGGGGGAAATTGATATGGCGGTCATTACTGGTTATAATACTGGTTGTTGTGGCGATTTGGCGCCTGCTGCCATCAAATAAGGAACAGTATATTCGGAAATATGAACGGTTTGTTGACCAGGTGGAAAAAGACCACGAAAGTTACAGCGAAAAAGATTGGCGCTGGTCCGACCGCCGTTTTAAAAAATTCAACAGCGACTGGTACAAGTTGTACGAAGACAATTTAACAGCCGGTGAAAAATTAAAGGTAAAAGCGCTGGCCGTGCGGTATCATTCCTTCAAAGGTGAAAAGGAATTAACAAAGTATAGGGAACTCCTGAAAAAAGATGTGGAAGAAATACGAAAAAAGGTGGAGGATTACGTTGAAAATGATGCAACGGAAGATTTGGAAAAACTGAAAGAAGGCGCAAAAGAAATTGGAGATTCCGCTGTGAAAGTTCTGGAAAACATCATGAAAAGCATTAATAAGAAAAATGATTAACTTTCGTAATCAGATTATATATTAAAAGCTAAACCAAATGAAAATCAGGCTGTCCGTTTTTACCCTCATTTTTTGTTCGTTCCTCATTGCTCAAGGAAGCGCACAGGATAAAGTGAAAGTTTGGGAAGAACCGCTTACCATTCCCACCTATCTGGTTAAGGCGCCGGACAAAAATCCGATGTTTTTTCAGCACCAGTCGTACCAGGGAGCAAGCCGCGTGATCTATCCGTACGCACTTCAGGACAATATCACCGATGAAAAAGCAGATAAAATGTACCAGGCGCTCTACCTTGAAAATGAATACATTAAACTCTGCGTTTTGCCGGAAATCGGAGGCCGTTTGTTCTATGCCATCGATAAAACCAACGGGTACGATATTTTCTACCACCAGCATGTAATAAAACCTGCCAATATTGGTATGGCCGGAGCGTGGATTTCAGGTGGAATCGAGTTCTGTGTGTTTCACCATCACCGGGCTTCCACCAATTTGCCGGTAGATTATAGTTTGAAACAAAACGACGACGGCAGCGCTACCATCTGGATTGGCGAAACAGAGCCGCGCCAGCGCATGAAATGGACCATCGGGATTTCACTTTTCCCGGGGAAATCATACATCCAGGTTGATGGCCGGTTGATGAACCCAACCGACAACGTCAATTCCATGCTTTACTGGGCAAATGTTGCTACACAGGTAAATGATAACTATCAGGTTATTTTCCCGCCGTCGACTGACTTTGCGGTTTATCACGCCAAAAACAGTTTTGCACACTGGCCGGTTACGCACGAAACCTACAACGGAAAAGAATATTACCGGAACAACATCGATGCAAGCTGGTGGAAAAACCATCCGGATCCGGTTTCATTTTTCGCGCATGATATTAAAGAAGGGTTCCTGGCGGGCTATGATTACGGGAAACATGCCGGGACGATGCATGTGGCGAATCAAAACATTGTAAAAGGCGCCAAATTGTGGGAGTGGGGCCCGGGCGACTATGGTGCAATGTGGGATTCGAAGGTACTGACCGACAGCGATGGCCCATACGCCGAACTGATGGCGGGCGCTTATTCCGATAACCAACCCGATTACAGCTGGATAAAACCTTACGAATACAAAACCTTCCGGCAAAACTGGTACCCGCTGCGTGAAACTGAAGGCGCCGTTGCAGCCAACCTCAATGCAACCATCAACCTCAAAAAAACAAAAGGGAACGAATATATTGTTGCGGCAAATACCACGCAGAAATTTCCGGGATCGAAAATTTTGTTGCAGAAAAACGACCAAACGATTTTTGTATCTGTCACTGATATTTCTCCCGCAAACCCGTTTTCCCAAAAAGTTAAGGTTGAAAATGCAAAAGAAGAAGAATTAAAAATTTCGTTGATCGATGAAAACGGAAATGAATTAATTTCCTACAAACCAGTAAAAAAAGAGGAAAACCTGCCGCTTCCGCAGCCGGTGGAGCCGCCCAAACCGCCGCAGGAAATTCAATCCGTCGAAGAATTATATCTTACCGGTTTGCGAATTAAACAATTTCACAATGCGCGTTTGGAGCCGGAGGCTTATTTTGAAGAAGCTTTAAAACGCGATTCGCTTGATACCCGTTGCAATACGATGATGGGAATTGTCAGGCAACAGGATTTTAAACTGGATGAGGCAGCCGGCTATTTCCGGACCGCGCTGAAACGTTTAACTGCAAACTATACGCGGCCGAAAAACTGCGAACCGTTCTTTCATCTGGGTGTCATTCTTAAGCAACAGAAAAAATACGATGCAGCTTATGATACCTTGTATCGTGCAGCCTGGGATCAGGATTTTGCCTCGGCAGCGTATTTTCACCTGGCCCAGATATCCTCGATTCGAAAAAATTATGAACAGGCGCTGGAAGAAATTAACCGCTCGCTCGATTATAACGCCGCCAACCTTACTGCGCTCAACCTCAAAATCTCGCTGTTGCGAATTACCGGTAAAAAAGAAGGAGCGAAAATGCTGGCAGACCTGGCGGTTCAGAGAGATGCCCTCAACTTCAGGGCTATAAATGAAAATGTTTTACTGGGGACAACTGATTGGGAAACATTGAAAAAACAACTTCGCAATAATCCGGAATCCTATCTCGAACTGGCTGTTGATTACCTCAATTCAGGCTTAAATGATGAAGCCAAAACATTGTTGTCGCAGGCAATTAATGGCGGGAACAAGCAGTTGCGCCAGTATCCAACCATCCACTACTACCTTGCATCAATATACAACAGCGAAGGAAATTTAACGAAAGCGGAAGCTTATTTAAAAATTGCACAAAACCTGCCAACAGATTATTGCTTTCCTTACCGATTTGAAACCATCGACGTGTATAAAACCGCAATTCAACTGAACCCGGGAGGTTCCCGGGCATATTATTATCTGGGCAACCTGTTGTATGATAAACAGCCGGAAGAAGCGATTCGCCGCTGGGTTAAGGCTTCTCAGTATGAACCGGGGCTGGCCGTGGCAGAACGGAATATCGGCTGGGGCTATAATCAAACGTATGGAAATTTGAAAAATGCAATAACCGCTTACGAAAAGGCGATTCAGCAGGACAAAACACAGCCCCGCTTTTATTACGAACTCGATAAGCTGTATGAGAAAAATGGCACCGGCATCGACATCCGCCGGGAGTTGCTCACCGAAAATCACGAAATTGTATCGCAACGTCCCGATGCATTTTTGCAGGAGATACAGGTGCTTTCGCTTTCCGGGGATTATAAAAAAGCCATCGAATATTTAACAAACCATTTTTTTCCGCGCCAGGAAGGAGTGGACAACCTGCACGAAATTTATGTGGATGCCTGTTTGGGACAAGGGCTGACAGAATTTAAAGCGGCAAATTATGAAGCGGCGCTCCATTATTTCCAAATGGCTGATGAATATCCTGAAAACCACCAGATTGGCAGAAACGACAACTATGAAAAAAATGCGCAGATTTACTACTGCCAGGCAGTTACATACGAAAGGTTAAAAAACCGGAAGACGGCCAACCAGTTATATGAAAAAATAAATAAAACAGAGGTACGATCGCCTGAATTTGAGTTTTACAAGGCACTGGCACTGCAAAAAACAGGAAAAACCGAAGTGGTTAAAAAGCTGGAAAAAGAAATAGAGCAGCGAGGAAAGCAATTGATTACGGAAGCCGGCGAAGATGATTTCTTTTCGAAATTTGGCGACAAAGAATTGCCAAATTTGCGGCAATCAAACGGTAACTATCTTCTTGGTTTGGCGAATTTGCTGAAAGGCAACGATGAACGGGCCTATAACCAGTTTGAGTCGGCAGTTCAAATAAATCCCGGCCATTTATGGAGTCATATTTTTCTCATGCAGATGAACAATTAAAAACAATAAACGATGCAGGTTTTTACCTTCCTTTTTATATTATTGGCTTTTTTGCAGAAACCGGAAAAAACCATAAAACCAGGAGAAATTTGGTCCGATAATAATGGGGTACATATCAATGCTCACGGTGGGGGCATGTTATTTCACCGGGGAAAATACTATTGGTTTGGCGAACACAAAATTGAAGGACGACAGGGAAATCAGGCCTGGGTGGGTGTTCATTGTTATTCCTCGAAAAACCTGGCTGACTGGAAAGATGAGGGAATTGCGCTTGAAGTGGTTAAAAACGACCCGGACCATGATATTGCTGAAGGTTGTGTGCTGGAACGTCCGAAGGTAATTTACAATCCAACCAATCAAACATATGTAATGTGGTTTCACCTTGAGCTGAAAGGGCAGGGGTATGATGCGGCGCGCTCGGGGGTGGCAGTCAGCAGCAAGATCACCGGGCCGTATGTTTTTGTCAAAAGTTTCAGACCAAACGCCGGATTTTGGCCGCAAAACGTAAAACCAATTCATAAACAACCGGTTGGTCCGGATGTAAAAGAAAAATACTGCGGCGGGAAAGGTTGCCTGCCTGCCCATCCCGACAGTGTAAATTTGCTTGGCCGCGATTTTGCCGGTGGTCAAATGGCGCGCGATCAAACCATTTTTGTGGATGACGATGGCAAAGCTTACCACATTTATTCCTCGGAAGAAAACAGCACGTTGCACATTTCGCAATTAACCGACGATTATCTCTCTGATTCAGGATATTATGTTCGTGTTTTTCCAGATCGTTACATGGAAGCTCCTGCCATATTCAAGCACAAAAACAAATATTTTATGATTGCCTCTGATTGCACCGGCTGGGAACCAAACGCCGCACGTTTGGCGTGGGCGCCTAATATTTTCGGCCCCTGGACCGAACTTGGAAATCCCTGTGTTGGGAATGAAGCCGACGTAACGTTTCACTCACAAAGTACATACGTCCTGCCGGTTTACGGGAAAAAGGATGCTTTTATTTTTATGGCTGATCGATGGACGCCGGAAAATGCCATTGACGGACGTTATGTTTGGTTACCTGTTCAGTTTTCTGAAAATGGTCTGCCATTCCTGGCATGGATGGATGAATGGAGCCCTGGTTTTTTTGATCAGCAACACTGAATAAACAGGATTCCAACCTTGTCAAATTAGTTGGCAAGATTGGAACCCATATTTCTTATCCAACTTTATTCGTTCCACTCTACCAGGTTCGAAGGATAGTAATCAATATCCATGTCTTTGAACCGTTTCCCGAAGCGCCCAAGCCGCATTTTGTAGTCGTTCCAGTCCCGGGCTTCCGGCGCTGTCCAGCCAATTTCGGCAAAACCAGGCAACCGCGGAAAAACCATGTATTCAATATCCCTGAGGTTCGTTACTGTTTCCGACCAGAGCGGTGCTTCCACACCCAGGATATCTTCTTTGCCAACACCTTCAACGTAAGTGGCAGGGTCCCAAATGTAAGCGGTGTCTATTTCTATATATCCTGCCCAGTGCAGGCCCAGATGTGTGGTGGAATCGTACTGCATATCGAGATATGCTTTTTTCGCTGGCGACATAATTACCTTAGCTCCTTTTTGCACTCCCAGAGTGGTGTTTTCAACATTAGCCCAAAATTGTACAACCGCATTGTCAACCAGTTCGGCATTGGCAATTTCGTCCCAGCCGATTACTTTTTTTCCGTGCGAAACCACAATATCCTGCACGCGGTTGACGAAATAAATATAATCATCGTGGTTGGTTGAATGCGATTCATCACCGCCAATATGAAAATACGGTCCGGGTGTTAACTCTGCAATTTCACCCACAACGTCGTTTATAAATTGATATGTCACCTCCTTATCTGTACAAAACGTGCTGAAACCTACTTTGGTTCCGGTGTATAAATCTGTGGCTTTGCCGTTGCAGTTTAGCTCCGGGTATGATGCCAGCGCAGCATTGGTGTGTCCCGGCATATCTACCTCCGGGACAATGGTGACAAATCTTTCGCGGGCATAGTTAACAATGTCGGAATATTCTTCCTGCGTATAATAACCCGCTTCACCGCCGCCCACTTCGGTGCTCCCGCCTATTTCAGTGAGTTTTGGCCATGATTTTATCTCAATTCGCCAACCCTGATCATCGGTTAAATGCAGGTGAAGGACATTCATTTTATATGCCGCCAGATAATCGATAAATCGTTTTACGTCGCCTACCGAAAAAAAATGTCGCGCTACGTCAAGCATTGCTCCGCGGTAACCGTATTCCGGAAAATCACGGATGGTGCCTGAAGCCAGCACGAGTGCAGTATCTGAATTATTTGTCACTGGCATGGTTTGCAACAGTGTTTGCACACCATAGAAGCACCCTGCAGGAGATGATGCCTGGATGGAAATTAGTTTATTGCCAATATTCAGTTCATATCCTTCTTCCCCAAGTTCCGAATCGCCGGATGTTGTGGAAAGATAAATTCCCTGGCGCGGCAATTCTCCGGTTGTTTCTATTTCGGAATGCATTCCTGTAACACGGTTCATTTCGCTGGACAGGTATTGGGCTACCCGCTGCAATTCTTCCGAAGTTTCTTCGTAATAAATGGTTACATCATCCGAAATTTTAAACCTGTCGCCGGATGCATTGACAGATACCGGTTTTGGGATAAAGCTGGTTTTTCCCAGGTCGGTTGGAGTTTCGGGATTACAAGAGCTGAAAGCAATCATAATAATAATGATAATAGTAAAGGAAAATGAGCTGGTTTTCATAATGTATAAATGAGATGAATTTTGATTTCAGCCATAAAATTACAGAATTTTAAAGAAGTTGAAGATAGTTAATGCACAATTTCCGGTGTTTAACCCATTGTTCGTATACGTCGCAATTTATTATCATCCGGATGCAAAGTTTTTTCATCAACAGCGGCTGATTTTACCTTTCATTTTATTAATTTAACGCATTTAAATATTCCAGGTTTAAATCAGCTAAAATTTATACATAATGAACAAGATCAATCTGAACAGGCGTCATTTTATCTCCAAAACAGCCATCGGCGCCATTGGGGCAGCAGGGATATTAACTTCCTGTTCAGCCAAAACATCCGGAAAAGAAGAAATTCAGTTACCCGAAATACTCGATCAGGCGCCTGACGGGAAAGTTATTAAAGCCGGATTAATCGGTTGTGGCGGCAGGGGGACCGGAGCCGCTGTAAACTTTTTGGATGCCGGGCCAAATTTGCAAATAGTGGCACTTGGCGATGTTTTTCAGGATAAAATTGACAACTGCCGCGCAAAACTAAAAGAAGAAAAAAATGTGGAAATTGCCGATGAAAATTGTTTCGTGGGTTTCGACAGTTATCAGAAAGTAATCGATTCAGGAGTTGACCTGGTTTTGCTTTGCACTCCGCCGCATTTTCGCCCGGCGCATGTGGAAGCAGCAGTAAATGCGCGCAAACACATTTTCATGGAAAAACCAATTGCGGTTGATCCTGTAGGTGCCCGTTCTGTGATGGCATCGGCAAAAAAAGCGGAAGCCATAGGTTTGTGCATGGTCAGCGGCACCATACGGCGGGTTCAAAAAGATTATATGGAAACTCAGCGGCAAGTGGCAAACGGTAAAATTGGGGAAATAACCGGCGCCAATATTATTCGAAACGGCGGCGCGTTGTGGTACCGGAAGCGGCGGCCGGAATGGAGCGATATGGAATACATGCTGCGAAACTGGGTGAATTTCTGCTGGCTTTCGGGCGATCATATTACCGAGCAGTTTATTCATGAAATCGATGTGATGAACTGGTATTTAGGTAAAAATCCGGTGAAAGCTATCGGATGGGGAGGACGTCAGCGGCGGATTACCGGCGACCAATATGATTTTTTCAGTGTGGAATACGTTTATGACAATGGCATGCGGGCGCATTGTGCAGCACGGCAAATCAGCGGATGCAGTAACCAGAAAGTTCAACAGATAAATGGCACGAAAGGTTATGCCGATGCAGCAGGGAAACTGTACGATTTGCAGGGAAATGAAATCTGGCGTTATCCGCAGCCGGAAGAAGGAGATACCTCGTCGCCATGGAAAGTGACCAATCCTTATGTACAGGAACATATTAACCTGGTGACTGGTATCCGCTCGGGAAAGCCGGTTAATGATGCCGAGGCTCAGATCAATTCAACCCTGATTACAATAATGGGAAGAATTTCGGCTTACACAGGAAAAGATGTTACCTGGGACGAAATGATGAATTCAGATTTGTACCTGGGGCCAAAAACATATGTATTCGGACCGATGCCGGAAATTACCGAAGAAGTACCAAGGGCAGGAACAGAAAGCACATCGGAACTGGTATAGGTGGTTATGATTAAATATTGGAAATGAATTCTAAATTAATCCGATGAAAACATTAATAGTAATTTTGATTTCGATTTTGATTTCCGCAAGTGCTTTTTCTCAAAATCCTCTTTTTCAATTCGGTGAAAAAATGGAATCGGAAAATGTTATTCCCGGGAAAAAAGTAAAAAGCGAGCCGGTACAGTGGTATCAGGTAAATACGGAAGAAGATACCTGGACAATAAATGGGAACGAATTGATTTGTTCAGGCCATCCAATCGGTGTTGTTCGTTCAGGAGAAAAATTTGAAAATTTCATTCTCCACATCGAATGGAAGCACATGGAAGCAGGTGGTAATTCCGGTACTTTTGTCTGGAGCGACGCCGATCCGGGGGAAAACCGGCTGCCTAACGGAGTGGAAGTTCAAATGCTTGAGCTCGACTGGGTGAACCAGCACATTAAAGACGGGGTGAAACCACCAATTGCTTACGTCCACGGGGAGTTGTTTGGAGTGGGCGGAGTTGAAACTGTTCCCGATAATCCGCGTGGAAAAAGGAGTAAATCCATCGAGAACCGCTGCAAAGGGAAAGGCGAATGGAACACATACGATGTGGTTTGTGTGGATGGTACCATTAAACTTTCGGTGAATGGAAAATTTGTCAACGGAATCAGCAAATCAACAAAGAACAGCGGTTACATCTGTCTCGAATCAGAAGGGGCTGAAATACATTTTAGAAATATAAGGATCATCGAACTGCCCTAATTTTTTAATCCGCCTGGTGATCTTTGCATCGCCGGGCGGACTAAAACCTTCAAATTCTTCAAACGGAAGTCTCTGACGAAAAAATCACTTTTCGAATTTCACCCAAAAGCAATGTCTTTTTTCGATATTTTTCGAAAAGCAATCATTGATTCCGTGTCGGTAATACCTTCAACCTGCGTGATTTTTTCAGTCATTAATTCCGCCAGTTGCTCATTGTTTCCGAGGCGGATGATGGCAACCAAATCAAACCGGCCACTTACTGAATAAACTTCAACAATTCCATCGATTTCGGCAAGGCGTTCGCCAACCGAATTTACTTTGTCCCTTTCTGTTTGAATCAAAACGACTGCTGTAATCATGTTTTTCAATTTTTAATTTACTATTCAATGGGTTCGGGATGCACAGTTGACACAAATCCGTACTTTTCCTTTATGGCTGTTTCTATTGTGGTGCAAATTTCATGTGCTTCTTCCAGCGGCATTTTCGGCGGAAGTTTGATGTGGCAGCTCATCTCGGAATGGTTCCCATAATCGTGAATGTGAATATGGTGCAGGTGAATAGGTTCGTAAAACTTGCTCTGTGCTGTGTCATGGATTGACTTCAGCAAATCCTCCGACGGACTTTCACCGAGCAGCGAAGTGATTTCCTTCGACAAAATTTCGAAACTGGCATAACCAATCATCAGCGCCACAATAAAGCTCAATACCGCATCGGTCCACCAGAAGTATTTCCCAAATATAATTCCGATTAAAATCACTACCGAAGAAAGCGCATCTGTGCGGTGATGCCAGGCATCGGCTTTTAAAATGGAAGCTTCAGTTTTTTTCGCTGCCCAAAAGGCATATTGCGCCATTCCTTCTTTTACAATAATTGATGAGATTGTTGCTATCCACGCAATTGTGCCAAAAACAGTCTTTTCTTTGCTGGTGAATTTATCAACGGCGCCAACCGCAAAATCGAATGCAATAATGGCCAGCATCACCCCGATAATGACAGCGGCAATATGTTCTGCGCGGCCATGCCCGAACGGATGGTCCTCATCGGCAGGTTTGCGCGAAATTTTCCCGCCAATTAATACAATTACAGATGAAACTGAATCGCTTAACGTATGCCATGCATCGGCAATCAGCGCCAGCGATCCGGTTACAATTCCCGCCCAGTATTTGAGGATAAAAAGGATGATGTTTCCGGTAATGGAAATCCAACCTTCCCGCGCAATGTATTTGTCTTTTTCCGACATAATTGCAAAAATAGCAAATACCGATAATTAAACAGAGCTGCTTAATTTTTTTCGAGAAATGTTGAGAGTTGCTTTTTAAAGCTCCTGCCAACGGGCAGTTTTTTGTGGTCAACTTCAACAAAACCCGGCCCAACCGATTCTATTTTATGAATGGAAACAATATACCTGCGGTGAATTTGCAGAAACTGATTCGCCGGAAGTTGATTCGGTAAATTGCCGATTCGCTCCTTCGTAACCAGTTTTTTGTCGTTTGTGTAAGCAATTACATAATCGCCAAGACTTTCGAAATACAGAACATCTGCCAGGTTCACTTTGTAATGTTTTTTATCGGCTTTTAGAAAAATAAAACTGCGGTTTACGGCATCTTCATTTTCAGGATAAACCGGTTCCCCTTTTTCCAACGCGTGCAACGCCAGGAAATGCTGAATTGCCCTGGCAAATCGCTCGAACGACACCGGCTTCAGCAGGTAGTCCACTACGTTCAGTTCAAATGCGTCAATAGCATAATCGCGAAATGCGGTGATAAAAATAACTTTTGGACGGTGGCTCAGAGAACGGATAAATTCTACTCCGGTAATCTGCGGCATCCGGATATCGCAAAAAATCAAATCAATTTTTCCTTTCGATATAATTGGCATAGCTTCCAAAGCGTTGTTACATTCCGCAACCACTTCGAACCCTGAAAATGAGGCAAGATGATTTTTTATAACCCGCACCGCAATGGGTTCATCGTCTATTATTATACATTTATACATTCCTTTCTTCCAGTTCGATGGTTAAATTTACCGAAAATGTTTCTTCTCCGTTTTCAATATTCAGGATATATTTTTCGGGATACAACAGTTCCAGCCGCTTTTTAACATTTTTCAAACCAATTCCCTTTGACGTTCGTCCTTCGCGTTTTAACCGGGCATTTTTGCTGTTTTTTATATTGAAAATCAAATTTTTATCAACTATAACCATTTTTAACTCCACAAAAGCCTTTCCCGCGAAATTGCTTACTCCGTGTTTGAATGCATTTTCCACAAATGGAAGAAGAATCAGAGGTGCTATTTTTAAGCTTCTTATTTCTCCCGGAAATTGAAGCTTTAGTTTCATGTTTTCTGAATACCGTATTTTTTCTATCTCGATGTAATTTTTCAGATTTTTGATTTCCTCTGACAGCGCCACGCGATTTGCGTCGCACCGGTACAAAATGTAGTCGAGAATTTCGGAAAGCCGCAAAACCAGCTCCGGTGCATCATCCGATTTTTCGAGGGTGAGTCCGTATAAATTGTTCAGCGTATTAAATAAAAAATGAGGTTGTACCTGTGCTTTTAATAGTTTTAATTCGGCTTCGCGCAGTTGAAGTTCAGTAATCAGTTTTATTTTTTCCAACTCATTTTTTTCCTGTTGAATAAAAAATACCCGCTTTACCTGTTTTACGGCTATTGCAAAAAATACCACAAAGTTTAATGTAATTACCTGCCACTGCGGGTGCAAAACCGATGGATCGATATACCGCTTTTGATTGAGGATATGAAAGAGGGTATAAAATACAATTAAAAAAGAAATCCAGGTGGAGGTAAGCAGCGTGTAAAAACTAAACAGAAAAAAACGTGCGTATCTTTTCTGCCAAAGGTATTTCGGCAGCAAAATGTAATTAAAAAAATAGGTAGACAGCACAGCAACAGGCAATAATCCAGTAGAAAGAATAACCGATACTTCCGGCGATTCGCTGTTCCAGCCAAACAGAAAAAAATAAAATGTTGCAACCAGTGTCCAGAAAACCAGGTGCGACAAAATCCGGATTGAACGCGAATCCTGGAACAACTTTTTTATTTGATTAATCCTGTCGGTCATTTACAAATTAAAGGAATGAAGGTAACAACGATTTGCAGAATTGGAAAATCTGGTCGATTAAATGCACCTTTTTCAAGTCAAACTGCAATTTTACCGCTCTTCGCGTAATTTTAAAAGAAAATGCAGTTCGAAAACAGTTTCATACCGTTCAACGATAAAATTCCGGGAGTTGGAACAATGGGTTGTAGTTTAGCTGAAGTAAATTTTAAAACTATTATTATGAACTTTTTTGATTTTTATCGCGCCGGTGGTCCATTCATGAACCTGATTTCGCTGATGGCCATTTTGACTTTGGTTATCACTATCTGGAAAGTTATCGACATCGTTTCAAAAAAAATCTACAGTTTTAAACTTATCGATTTGATTTTACTCGGCGGCTCCGTTGCACTGGCCACAGGAATTTTATCTCAGATTGTCGGGATTATTCAGGCGCTTCATGCTATTATGGAAGCCGGCGATGTATCACCACAACTGGTAATGGGCGGCGCAATCGTTAGTTTTTATGCGCCCGTTTACGGATTTGTGGTATTTATCTTTTCAATGATTTTCTATTTCATCCTGAAAGAAGTAATCAAAGCCAAAATCCGGCAAGCTGATGTTCGCTAAATCACTTTATTTTATCCGAAACTTTACTAACGAACTTATTCAGAAATGGAAACTGATTGAGCCTCGAAAACAGGCTTCCTTTCCCAAAGTGAAGTAAGATATTACGCGAATAAACAAAGAGCCCGAGACTATGCGCTGCAAACAATACCGGATCGAGCCGGTAAATGGCGTAGGTAAAAATCATTAAGGAACCAACGGTGCTGATGATCCAAAAACCAAGCGGCAAAACAGAATCTTTTTGATTTTCGGAATAAATCCACTGGTAAACAAAACGAAATGTAAAAATGATTTGTCCGGCTGAACCCCAAACCATTAATAAAAACGATACATTTTCGTTTTTTACAATGGAACTGAAATTATGTGAGTTGCCAAAAATCAGCCATCCAAGGTAAACAAGCGGAACGGCAACCGCCATTATTTTCGCAACCGGGTGCATCAGGTTCCAGGCGTTTTTCAACTGCAGGTTTCGTATATAAATTCCGTAAACGATGAACTGGCCGAGCACAATGGCGAAATCGTTGCGCAGTATTCCGTAGGTCAGCATCAGAATGGAACCGCCAAGGCTGATTTGCCAGTAAACAATTGGCGAAGTTACTTTTCCGGCCTGTTCCGATTTAAACCATTGCGCAATCGTCCGGGTAAAAAAAAGGATTTGGGCAACAAAACCCAACGTATAAATCAAAATATCGCTCATCAGCTGAAAATAAAGGGGGCAAATATAACAATTAAACAAGTGAAAGGAACATGGCTGGGAAACACAAAAGGAAATGAATGAATTATTAGCTTTCGCTGTAATTTAATTTTTTCAATGTCTGGCGGGCAGCGTTTTGCTGAGCCTCTTTTTTCGAAGTGCCGCTTCCTTTTCCCATTACAACATCACCGATTTCTACTACAGCGATAAAACGTGGAACTTTGTTTTTATCGTTTGAAATTTCCTCTGTGGTTTCAAACTTGATTTCCTTTTTGTTTTTCTGGCTCCACTCAATGAGCTGGCTCTTGAAGTTGGTGTCTTTTTGCTCGATTTCGTTCAGGTCGACAAATTGGGAAAGTATTTTTTTGGTAACAAAATACTTTGTTTTCTGATAATCGGTATCCAGATAAATCGCGCCAATCAACGCTTCAAGCGCATCGCCGTAAATGTGGCTTTTATCAATATTTTTTGTTGTATTTGAATCGATGTAAACATTTAAACCCATTTCAAACATCAGTTCGGTCAGAAAGGAACGGTTAACCAGCTTTGAACGGGTTTTGGTCAGGAAACCTTCATCCTGTTGCGGAAACCGATTGTAAAGGAAATCGGCAATAACAGCGCCTAAAATAGCATCGCCAAGAAACTCAAGCCTCTCATTGTTTACCGGATTACCCTGTGAATCGTAAGTCGACGCTGATTTATGAACGAAGGCTAAATCGTAAAGTTTAAGGTTCCCCGGGTAAAAACCCAGTAAATTTCTTAAAAACAAATAAAACTCTCTTCGCGGCGACGAAAAGAGTTTTATTCGTTGTGCTATTCTTCTGACCACTGAAACCTAAAGTTTTTTAAAAACGATGGTCGCGTTGTGTCCGCCAAAACCAAAGGTATTGCTGATAACCACGTTTACGTCTCTGCTTTTGGCAACGTTGAATGTAAAATCAAGGTTGCTGTCGATCTCGGGATCATCTGTAAAGTGGTTAATGGTGGGCGGAATAATGCCATGATTTATGGCCATAATACTTGCCAGACCTTCAATTGCGCCTGCAGCGCCAAGCAAATGGCCGGTCATCGATTTGGTGGAGCTGATGCTTGTTTTGTAAGCATGTTCGCCAAATGTTTTCAGGATGGCTTTTGGTTCAGCAATATCGCCCAGTGGCGTAGAAGTGCCATGAACATTGATATAGTCTACGTCTTCCGGTTTTACACCGGCATCTTCCATGGCCCATTTCATGACCAGATAGGCACCTCTTCCGTCAGGGTCGGGGGCTGTCATGTGAAAGGCATCGGCCGACATGCCACCGCCGGCAATTTCGCCATAAATTTTTGCCCCTCGTTTTTTTGCGCTTTCGTACTCTTCGAAAACAAAAGCTGCCGAACCTTCGCCAATTACAAATCCGTCGCGGTCTTTATCGAATGGCCGGGATGCTGTTTTCGGATCATCGTTTCGGGTTGAAAGCGCCCTCATCGAGTTAAATCCAGCTAATCCTGCTTCGTTGACTCCGGCTTCGGAACCGCCGGTAATCATGATATCGGCCTTACCCATGCGAATCATGTTCATGGCCTCAATCATGGCGTGAGATGCTGATGCACAAGCAGTAACCGTAGTGAAGTTGGGCCCTCTGAAACCATAGCGGATGGATATAAGTCCACCGGCAATATTGGCAATCATTTTGGGTATAAAAAATGGTGAAAACCGGGGGGTCTCTTCTTTGAAAGCTCTGGTTTCTTCGAAAAAAGTCTGCAGACCCCCAATTCCTGCGCCCCAAATAACGCCAACCCTGTCGTGATCGATTTTATCAGTATCGAGTTTTGAATCTTTTATTGCCTGTTCGGAAGTTGCGATTGCATATTGCGTAAACAAGTCATATTTCCGCACATCTTTGCGTTCCATATAAAATTCAGCATCGAATCCTTTTACTTCGCAGGCAAACTGCGTTTTATGCTTCGATGCATCAAATTTTGTTATTTGCGCTGCACCACTTACCCCGCTTTTCAGGTTTTCCCAGTATTCGCCGACCGTGTTGCCTAACGGATTTACAGTTCCAACTCCAGTAATTACTACCCGTTTAAATTCCATAAATGAAATTAATTACTTTTTTGCCGCTTCAATATGTGCAATTGCTTCCCCTACAGTTGAAATTTTTTCTGCTTCATCGTCCGGAATCGCCAGGTCAAATTCTTTTTCGAATTCCATAATCAATTCCACTGTGTCGAGTGAATCTGCACCAAGATCGTTTGTGAAAGATGCGTCGTTTGTAACTTCACTTTCATCAACACCTAATTTATCAACGATAATAGCTTTTACTTTTGCTGCAACGTCAGACATAATTTTCTAAATTTTAGTTAATACTAATTTGTGTTTTAAAATATTTCGCTGCAAAGTAATACATTTACCAACTATAATTCAAAGAAAAAAATTAAAAAAGATTGTACTTTGATGGGTAGGTTAAATTACAATTTCCTAAAATTGAACATATTATTCAAATGTTCTAATGTAAAATTATTTCTAAAATGAAGGTAAAAAGGATCGCTTTATTTGCATCTGGTTCCGGTACCAATGCACAAAATATTATCGAGTATTTTTCGGGAAACGAATTTGCCAGGATCGATTCACTCTGGTCTAACAATGCCGGGGCATATGCATTGGAAAGAGCCCGGCAACTGAATATTGACACATTCACATTCACCCGGGAGCAATTTTATCAAACCGATGAGGTACTCAGGAAATTGAAAGAACGCGGGATTGACCTGGTCATATTGGCCGGCTTTTTATGGCTTATTCCGTTGAATCTGATAGAAAATTTCACCATTATAAATATACATCCTGCACTTCTTCCCAAATACGGAGGGAAAGGAATGTATGGCATGAACGTACACCGGGCGGTAATCGAGAGCGGTGATAAAGAGTCGGGTATTTCAATTCATTACGTGAATGATAAATTTGATGAAGGGGAACTGATTTTTCAGGCCAGGTGCCAAATCGCGCCCGGCGATACTGCAGAAATTCTGGCCGATAAAATCCATCAGTTGGAATATCAACATTTTCCGCAGGTAATTGAAGAACTGGTTAAAAAGATGTAATTGCAAAACGCGCATAAAAACGGCTGTCATTTTTTGGACGAGGTTAATAAAAATTACAATTCCCCATACGGTGTTAAATATTGTTAACAGGGTTTTCTACCGCTTTTCATTAAAATTATCTTTGTTGCCATGAGCAGAAAAATGCTGGTAACATTGATCGTTTTAATGGCTTTGGTGCTGTCGGGTTTAATCCTGATCCAAACCCGCTTGATTAAATCTGCTTCCGATATCCGGGAAGAGCAGTTTGATCAGTTGGTAACCAATGCCTTGAAACGAATAGTGGATCAACTCGAGTTATATGAACAGCGGCTTGCCCGCTTGAGTGCGGAACGTGGTTATTTGCCCGGTTCGGAAAATACACCTGAAAATTTTAACCTTTTCCCGCGAAAACCAAACCGGCAAACTTCTGTTCGCTGGGAATTGAGTTTTTCTGAAAATCGCATTTTTCAACGTTTTCAGGAAGACGTTCAAATAGAATTTCCTGATTCGATCCAAACCGATGAAAATACTCCTGAACAAAACAGGGGAAATTTTCTTAACCAGATTCATCAATTCAATTTCAACCTGGAAAGCCGGCGCGAACAATACCTGAAGGATTTGAACTGGACTAATTACAAGATATTTCTCGAAGAAAGAAATTTGCGCGAACGAGTCGATTCTGCTTTTTTGGAAAACGCACTAAACAGGGAATTTAACGAATCGGGAATCGATTTGGATTATAAATACGCGGTGCGTTCCGCACACGAAGGACAGCTTAAATTTGTTTTCGGAAGCCCGGATTACAATCCCCGGAAAGAAAAATACAACAGCCTGCTTTTTCCGTACGATTACAACGGACAGCAACCTTACTATTTATATGTTTATTTTCCAAAGCGTTCGGCTTACCTGCTGCGGACTACCGGATTAACTATCATTCCCACCATTATTTTAACAGGTTTACTAATTGCCATTTTCGGGTATGCCATAATGGTAATTTTCAGACAGAAAAAGTTGTCGATGATAAAAAACGATTTCATCAACAACATGACGCACGAGCTGAAAACCCCGATTTCCACCATTTCCCTGGCGAGCCAGATGTTGCAGGACGGAAGCATTACCAATACACCAAAAACCATCGAACACATTTCGGGAGTGATAAACCAGGAAAGCAAGCGGTTGAGTTTCCAGGTGGAAAAAGTTTTGCAGATGGCTGTTTTCAACGAGGGGCGTTTAAAATTGAAATTCAAGGAATTGGATATCAATAAAACCATTTCGAACGTAGTAGGAAATTTCGAGTTAAGGGTGAAAAATAAAAATGGTGAAATCCATGCCGATATTAAAGCTGATTCGCCGATTGTAAAAGGCGATGAGGTTCACCTCACCAATGTAGTTTTCAACCTGCTCGACAACGCCGTGAAATACAGTAAAGACGTGCCGGAAATAAAAGTATCGACCGAAAATAAAAACGAGCATGTGATTATTTCCGTTGAAGATAAAGGAATTGGAATTTCGAAAGAATACCATGCTCAGATTTTTGATCGTTTTTATCGCGTACCAACGGGTAATGTACACGATGTGAAAGGTTTCGGGCTCGGTCTGAGTTACGTGAAAAAGATTGTAGATTTGCACAATGGTAAAATTAAAGTGGAAAGTGCCGTAAATAAGGGAACAAAGTTTAGTATATTGCTACCGAAAATAAACAAATAGATATGGAACAGAAAACAAAATTACTTTTGGCGGAGGATGATGAAAACCTGGGGCTGCTACTTAAAGAATATCTGGTTGCCAAAGGTTTTGAAGCCGATCTTTATCCTGATGGGGAAGCTGCATACAAAGGTTTCATGAAAGAACATTACGATATTTGCATCCTCGATATTATGATGCCAAAGAAAGACGGTTTTACATTAGCCAAAGACATTCGAATAATCAATCCCGATATTCCCGTAATATTTCTAACTGCCAAAAACCTAAAGGAAGATGTAATTGAAGGATTTAAACTCGGCGCCGACGATTACATCACCAAGCCATTTAGTATGGAAGAACTTATTTTCCGTATTGAAGCAATTTTAAGAAGAACTTCTCAGGAATCGCAAGCTTCTGCACAGCAGGTTTTTACGCTCGGTAAATATACATTCGATACCCGCAAACAAATTCTCTCAGATGGCGAAGAAACCGTAAAACTGACAACAAAAGAATCCGATTTGTTAAAGCTGCTTTGCCAGAATGCCAACAAAGTGCTCGAGCGCAATTACGCTTTGAAATCGATTTGGATTGACGACAATTATTTTAACGCGCGAAGCATGGATGTTTACATTACAAAATTACGTAAACATCTGAAAGATGAACCGTCGGTAGAAATCATTAATGTACACGGGAAAGGCTACAAATTGATCTTGTAGTTAATGCCGCGAAAGCGGCGATAAGGATTGGAGATGGTAAGATTATTTTGAACGAATTTCCAATTTCAGGTGTTTTTAATCGAGTTTAAGGACAGCTAAAAACGCTTTTTGCGGAACTTCCACGTTTCCCACCTGTTTCATTCGTTTTTTTCCTTTTTTCTGTTTTTCCAGCAATTTTCGTTTTCGCGTAATATCGCCGCCGTAGCATTTTGCAGTAACATCTTTTCGCACTGCTTTTACTGTTTCCCGGGCAATGATTTTTGCTCCGATTGCAGCCTGAATGGCGATATCGAACTGCTGCCGCGGTATCATTTCTTTCAGTTTTTCACACATTTTGCGCCCGAATGGATAAGCATTATCGAAATGAATCAACGTTGAAAGCGCATCTACCATTTCACCGTTCAATAAAATATCGAGCCTCACCAATTTTGCGGGTTTGTAGCCACTCACATGGTAATCGAACGAAGCGTATCCTTTTGAAATGCTTTTCAGCTTATCATAAAAATCGAACACAATTTCTCCCAGCGGCAAGTTGAAAATAAGTTCGGCGCGTTCGGAAGTAAGGTAATTCTGGTTCACCAGCGTTCCGCGTTTATCAAGGCACAAATTCATCACAGGCCCAATAAATTCAGCGGCTGTAATAATGTTGGCACGAATAAAAGGTTCTTCAATAAAATCGATGGTGGTAGTCGAGGGCATTCCGGAAGGGTTATAAACTTTCTGCACTGTTCCGCCGGTAAGGTGAACATGGTAGGAAACGTTTGGAACTGTAGTGATTACATTCATATCGAATTCGCGTTCCAGCCGTTCCTGGATGATTTCCATGTGCAGCAGGCCCAGGAACCCGCAACGGAAACCAAACCCTAACGCAGCCGATGATTCAGGCTCGAAAGTAAGCGATGCATCGTTCAGTTGCAACTTATCCATTGCAGTTCTCAAATCTTCGTAATCATCGGCATCTATTGGATAAATTCCCGCAAAAACCATAGGTTTAACTTCTTCGAAACCTTCGATGGCTATATCGGACGGGTTTTCAACATGAGTAATTGTGTCGCCGACTTTTACTTCGCGGGCTGTTTTAATTCCTGAAATAATATACCCCACGTCGCCCGCCGAAAGTACGTCGCGCGGAACGAGGCCCAGTTTTAAAACCCCGATTTCATCGGCGTCGTATTGTTTTCCGGTGGCCACAAACTTCACCAAATCTTTTTTCCGAATCTGGCCGTTCATAATCTTGAAATAGGCAATAATACCGCGAAAAGAATTAAAAACAGAGTCGAAAATCAGCGCTTGCAGCGGTGCATCCGGATCACCTTTTGGCGGCGGTATTTTTTCGATTATACGTTCGAGGATGGTTTCCACACCCATACCGGTTTTTCCGCTGGCATGGATAATATCTTCACGGCTGCAACCAATAAGATCAATTATCTGATCCTCCACAACTTCAGGAATCGCATTGGGCAAATCCATTTTATTCAGTACCGGAATAATTTCCAGATCATGTTCAATGGCCAGGTACAGGTTCGAAATGGTTTGCGCCTGTATTCCCTGTGTGGCATCAATTATCAGCAGCGCACCTTCGCAGGCTGCAATGGAACGTGAAACTTCGTATGAAAAATCCACATGCCCTGGGGTGTCAATCAAATTCAGTTTGTAAATGTTATCAAGATGGACATGTTCCATTTGAATCGCATGGCTTTTTATTGTAATTCCCCTTTCCTTTTCCAGATCCATGCTATCCAGCACCTGGTCGTGCATATCTCTTTCCCCAATAGTTTTCGTATATTCGAGCAAACGATCGGCCAGTGTGCTTTTACCATGATCAATATGAGCAATAATGCAGAAGTTGCGTATGTTTTCCATCGAAAGTTATCTCTTGTTTTCTGTTTAAACTCTTCTATTCAATTTGCGCAAAGATATTTAAATTTTGAATTTCTGTTATGCGTAACCGTCCATTTGGGGAAATTATTGATTTCGAATGTTTTCGATCAGGTTTGATATGATGGTGTAACTTATCCGGTATCCTTTTTTCCACTCACTGTCCCGGGGTCCGGCAACATTCAAAACTGAAATCCGGTTATTAACCAACCACGAAAATATTTCTGAAACGCAATTGAATGTTTCATTTTTCTTTAGCGAAATGATAAGGTATGGTCTTTCAAGTTCTTCTGCAAAACGGCGGGTGAGAAGAGTCCCGCCTGATAACGGAGTACGCGAAATGATCAACGTGCCGTCGGCATCTTTAACATTTAACAGCGTTCGCGTGTCATAGTTGCAGTCGCGGGTCTCTTTCAGCGGATATTTTGCGTCGATAGTCCCATCCTCTGCAAGTCTCCCTTTCGGGCACCAGCCGCCGCAAATGAATTGATTTTTAAGACAGGCGTCCAATGCACCGCGATCTATTCCTGTTTGTCCACCGCTTATTATTTTTTGGCACGTCATTTGTAATATTATTTACGACCACGTAAAACAAAATGAAAACTCAGGTTTTCAAAGTTGTTTTGAAAGGTTAGAAATACTTCACAGCAGTTTGCTGTTTTTTCATAAGTTTGGTTTAGTTAGGTTTAGTTTTTAAATCCCGGGGCAGAGGTCCCGGGATTCTTCTTTATATGCCGTTCATTCTTATGCAGCCAATAATTAGATACTGGTCACGTTTCCTTCTTTTTAAAATATTCTACGTTCCCGGTTAGAGCAATGTCTTTTACTTTGTTGATAAGCGCCTTGCGCTCCTGTTCCGAAAGCTTGGAAAATGAACGTGCCAATGCAATTTTTTCGCGCATGTAAGTAGCATTTTCGTTTCCGGAAATCAGGACTGTTACCGGCAGGGACCAAACAAAATACATGGCATCTTTAATTGTCAAATAATTTGGAACAACCGGGTCGTCCGACGTCCAGTTTGCCTGCTCCTTTTTTGCGAAAAACCGACCGTCTGCCAGCGATTTTATAGCCAAAATTCCAAGATTCCTGTCGAGCGCTTTTGGTAATACATTTTCCGTAAAACTGAAATAAGAAGGATCCAATACATTTACCGGCATCAGCACTGCATCGAAAATATCGCTTTCGCTGGTTTTATCCAGCATATGAGCATGTGCATAAGGATTCTGGTGGCCTGTAAATCCGATATGCCTGATTTTTCCGTCCTGTTTTGCTTTTTGCAACACTTCCAAAACCCCGTTTTCTATCCGGTTATCAACATCTTCAGGCGTGCGAATGGAGTGAACCTGGTATAAATCAACATGATCCACTTTTAACCGGCGCAACGAACCCTCCAGATGCTGCTGAACCGTTTTTGCATCCTGACCTGTGGATTTTGTCATCAAAAATATCAAATCACGATATTTTGGCGTCAGGTATTTTCCGTAACGCTCTTCACTCGTGCCGTCCGCGTAACTTTCGGCTGTGTCAAAAAACCTCACTCCGCCTTCCAGTGCAGCTTCAATAACTTCCTGAGCATCACGTTCTGTTGTCCATCCTACGTGATATCCGCCGGTTCCGAGCATAGTTACATATTCACCTGTTTTTCCCAATTTTCTTTTGGGTAAAATTTCCCCAATTCTGTCCGATGTTTTTTCTTGTCCCAAAGCTATACTACCAACTGATAATCCCGCGGTTACACCGGCCAGTGATTTTAAAAATGTTCTTCTGTTTGCCATGATAAAAGTTTTACTAGTTATACAAATTTGGAAAGACTTTGTTCGTTTGTAACCAATAGTTTACATTTTATAATTATATGGCTTGAATGGAAACTATCAAAATCATTACTTTTACAGAAATAATTAAGCTGAACGAAACTTTAAAAATGCACTGAAAGTTATGAGTAATAAATCTCATTGTCGAGGCGTATTTTTTTGAATTGACAATTCAGGAGAACCAAAAAATTTTTTTAAAATATGAACAAAGTAAAAGAACTCGCAAAAATGATTGACCACTCTATTCTTCATCCCACGATGACTGATGAAGATTTGAAAAGGGAGTGCGAAGTGGCTAAAAAATACGATGTGGCTTCGGTGTGTGTAAAACCTTACGCTGTAAAACAAGCGGTTGAATTGTTAAAAGACACCGATGTACTGGTGGGTTGTGTTATTGGTTTTCCGGCCGGGAATTCTGCTATTCCGGTAAAAGTTTTTGAAGCCGAAACTGCCTGTAACGACGGCGCGGTTGAAATCGACATGGTCATAAACATCGGGAAAGCGCTGCAGGGCGACTGGGACTATGTTGAGGAAGAAATAAGAGTAGTTACACAAAAATGCCATGAAAACGGGGCAATTGTGAAAGTGATTTTTGAAACTGATTATGTGACAAAGAAGGAGGATATTATTAAATTGTGCCGGATTTGTACGAAAGTCGGGGTTGATTATGTAAAGACTTCTTCCGGTTTCGGATTTGTAAAAGGCGATGACGGGAAATATTCCTATACCGGCGCTACTATTCCAAATCTTAAGCTAATGAAGGAAAATGTGGGGCCGAAAGTGAAAATAAAAGCAGCCGGGGGAGTTCGTACTCTCGACGGATTGATTGCAGTTCAGGAAGTTGGCTGCTCCCGTTGTGGCGCTACGGCAACTGTTAACATTTTGGAAGAAGCTAAAAAGCGTTTCGGGTAGACAGGGTTCAGTGCCATATAAATTCGCAGGTTGAGATACGAGTTTGAACCTGCATCACCCGGAAGAACCCGGAACTTTGAACCCGGAACTTTGAACCCGGAACTTTGAACTTTAAACTTTAAACTAGAACTATGTACATCGTCGATTCTTATGCGCTCGCAGTGGTATTTTGCATCATTACCATGCTCGGCTGGGGCTCCTGGGCAAACACACTTAAAATGACGAACAAAAACTGGGAATTCCCGCTGTATTACTGGGATTATTCCATTGGTTTGATACTGACGACCCTGCTGTTCGGTTTCACGTTTGGAAGTATTGGAAATGAAGGCCGCAGTTTTATTCCTGATTTGTCGCAGGCTGGTTTTTCGGCGCTGTCGTCGGCTTTTATCGGCGGTATTGTGTTTAATATTGCCAATCTGTTAGTGGTTGCAGCTACTGCTATTGCCGGACTTGCGGTGGCATTCCCGATTGCAATTGGGCTGGCGCTCGTAATAGGCGTCGTCGTTAATTATTTGGCCACACCGCTGGGAGACCCGTATCTTCTTTTTATTGGCCTCGCCCTGGTGGTGGCTGCAATTTTAATTGATGCCGCTGCCTATAAAAAGCTGCCGCAGGATGAATCCGGGGACAAAAGGAAAGGGATTTTAATTTCCATCATTGGTGGAATTTTAATGGGGTTCTTTTATCGTTTTGTGGCCGCATCAATGACTACCAATTTTACTGAACCCACCCCTGGATTACTTACCCCGTACTCCGCTATGTTTGTTTTTACAGTTGGATTATTTGTTTCCAATTTTATTGTAAACTCATGGTTTATGTACAAACCGGTATCGGGCAAAGCAGTGGGGTATAAGGATTATTTCCGGCTGGGCACGCCTAAAATGCATGTGATTGGAATTCTCGGCGGATTGATTTGGTGCGCGGCCATGGAATTTAACCTGATTGCCTCGGAGCAGGCCGGTTTTGCCATTTCCTACGGACTGGGGCAGGGCGCCACCATGATTTCAGCGGCATGGGGTGTTTTTGTGTGGAAAGAATTTTCCAAAGCGCCCAAAGGTACCGACCGGATGCTGGCTGCAATGTTTACATTGTTTATCGTGGGATTGACGTTGATCGTTATTGCACGGCTGAATTAGCAACCATTCTGAATAGTGTAACCGGAGGGTAGTTTTCCGGGACAGCGTCTTCGGCAGCACTCAAAATGAATTCTCACAAATCAAATCTAAAAATCCAATCGTCGGAAATGAATAAAATAGTTGTTATCGGAAGTTCGAATGTTGATTTAATTATGAAAATGGATCACCTGCCGGAAAAAGGAGAAACTGTAACCGATGCAGTTTTTATGCAGGTTTACGGGGGGAAGGGAGCCAACCAGGCTGTGGCGGCCGCCCGCGCGGGTGGGGATGTAGCATTTGTAACCTGTGTGGGCGAAGATGCATACACGCCGCAAATGGTGCAGAACTACAAAAACGATGGTATCGATACGCGTTTTGTATTTTATGAAAAAGGAGTTGCCAGTGGTCACGCGTTGATAATGATCGGTGATCAGGGAAACAATTACCTTTCGGTGGCGCCCGAAGCCAACTACCGGCTCAATCCTCAACGAATTGATGAGGCAGTTTCAATAATCGATGAGGCGGCAGTTATTGTAATGCAATATGAAATTCTCCCGGAAACCGTCAAATATACAATCGACCTGGCTAACCGGAAAAATATTCCGGTGATGTGGAATTTTGCTCCCGCCCGCGAATTCGACCGTTCTTACATTCCGAAAGTAAATATTCTGGTTTTGAACGAAGTGGAGGCCGGTTTCCTGGCACAAATGCCGGTTGAAAATGAAAAGGATGCTGAAAAAGCAGCCAATCGCCTGATTGAACAGGGAGTTGAAAAAGTGATCATAACTTTGGGATCGCAGGGTGCATTTGTTGTTACCAGGGATGAAAAAGTAAGCATCCCGGCATTTAGAGTTGATGCCCTTGATACAACGGCAGCAGGCGACACCTTTTGCGGTAGTTTCGCAGTGGCCATGGTTGAGGGTAAATCATTGAAAGAATCGCTACAATTTGCCAGCGCCGCGGCGGCCATTTCTGTAACACGAATGGGAGCACAACCATCGGCGCCAACACGAAAAGAGATTGATGAATTTTTAAGCCGGCAATCAATATAAGCAGTTACCTTTATTTCAATATCCACTTAATCATCATCATCATCGTCATCTTTGCCACTAAATTTAGCCGGATACGGCTTTTTTCCATTGGAAGCAAACCAGATGATCCGGTTAAACAAGGCATCGTTTCCTGAATCCACATGGTCGAATTGCGGCTCCATGCTTTTTTTTGCATAATGCAATGCCGGTCCTTTTAGCTGCGATAAATCCTTGTTCATTTCATCCAGCGGTATTTCGTTCGGAAGTGCAACGTAAGCAGTATTATCTGCGTTCTCTGTAAAGCAATCGAACATTGGCATGGCCGTGGCATCCTGAATATTCATCGGCGGAATTCCTAAAATCTGCTCCATTGTCCGCACCATTGAAACCTGGTTGTAATTGGTGTGGTTGGTGTCGTCGAATTTTGTGTACGGACTTGCGACCAAACCCACCGTCCGGTAGGCTGAAACATGATCCCATCCGGCCTGTGAATCGTCTTCAGTAACAAAAACCGCCGTATTATTCCAGAATTTACTTTTTGTAATCGCTTCGACGATTTGTCCCAGCGCCACATCGTTGTCAGCCACCATTGCGCGCGGAGTGGGAAAGCCGGGGCGCGTTCCGGCGGTATGGTCATTTGGGAGCGCAATTATAATAAGTTCCGGCCACTGGTCTCCGTCCTGGTTTTCATATTCCTTCAATTCCTGAATGAACGTTTGGGCCCGCAATACATCCGGAAATTTGTGGCTGTCGTATCCCGGATAGTTTTGGCTTAATATACTTCTGACCGGATCGATGGTTGTATGGTTTTCAAATTCCACTTTTTCGCCTTTTTTAAACTGATTGTAAATCGATTCCCAGGTGGCGTTTTTATCAAAAACAGGCACACATGCTTCACCGTAAATACGCACACTTTTCCCGTGGCGGCGGGCATTGTCCCAAATAAATCCGGTGGGTGCATAAACCAGCGCATCTTCCTGAACGTGCGGATAACTGCGGAACCATGCACGCACATTTTTTTCAACATAATCAGTAACAATGGCCATGTCCGTCCACTGGTGTCCTTCGGCCGAAGATTTTCCGGAAGCATAGAAATTGTCGAGCAACAAAAAATCGTCGACGAGTTTATGCATATTCGGAGTCACCTCTTTTCCGAAAACACAAAGTGAAGGTTCGCCGTCGCCGGCCGAAACGTCCCCTAAAACCTGATCGTAGGTGCGGTTTTCCTTGATAATGTATACGATGTGTTTGAAAACCGACGGTTCACCAATACGTTCAGGAACTGGTACAGGAGCCACATTTTCCCGTGGAACTTTTTTGGCCAGGGCAATTCGGAAAAACTGGTTGGTTTGCTGCACTTTCCTGGTATACTGCAACAACTGATTCTTATCAGGAACCGGAATGATTGAAACCGATGCCATCTGGTGATGGCTGTTGTAGGAGATTTTCCCGGTTTCTTCCGAAGTAAACGGAATGCGGGCGCCTTCGGCTTCAATATTTGGCACATATAAAAGTTCATCGTTATAAACGCAAACTGCGCCGGGATAGGCGCCGGTTGGAATAAATCCGCCAATTCTGCTGTTGCTGTCTTTTGCCGTGGCCGATGCATTTTTTCCCAGTTCAACCACCGCTACGGCATTGTCCATTCCGTTTGCCACATATAAAGTTTTCCCATCGCCTGAAATACCCAAACCATTGGGGGAATCGCCGAAATAAGGGTTTTTTTCCTCGCCCAGCCGAACCGCGATGGTTTCAACAACTTTGTCTGTTTCAGTATCAATCACCGAAATAGCGTCACTGTTGGAATTGGCAATATAAATATAGTTTCCATCAGGACTTGAAATAATATCATTGGGATGTAAACCGACTTCGGTTTCATTCAGCAAAGTTCCGTTGGATGAATTGAAAATTGAAACCGTTCCTTCGCGGGTAGCACCGGTTTCCGGGTCAACTTTCGCTTTTCCCCATGGAACGCCGGCCACATTTGTATCGCTTTCATCAGGGACTGCTCCGGCCCAGTTGGAAACATAAATTTTTCCGGCAGCTTTAACCACTCCGAACGGCGCCACTCCGGTAGGTACCGACCAAATGGTTTCGCCCGTTTCGGCATTGGCTTTCACCAATTTGTTGTTCCCGTTTAAAACCACGTAAAAAAAAGGAGCGCCGGATTCTTCAGTCACAATTACTTCATTCGGGAGAGCAGTTTTTGAAGGCGATTCTGCGGCATATTCAAATGCATTCGCCAATTTTAGTTTACGGCCATTCCAAATCGCTTTGATTACATACGATTTGTCTCCTGAAACGCTCCAGTACAATTCGTAACCCTCGCCGGATTTCCGCCAACTGATTCCCGAGAAAGTATTCATGGCATTCTCTTTCAGCAAATCTTTCAGCGTAGTACGCTCAACTATTTTATTCGTTTGTGCCGAAAGCATTACAATGGAATACCTGCCTTCTATGGCAATCCACTTTCCGTCAGGCGATGCGGCACAATCCATCGCGTGGTTTTCGAGTTCCTTGTCGCCAAAATAAACCTGAAAGCCGGCCGGTGAAATCCAGCGGTTGTAAGGCATCAGCACCGGGAGATCGTTGTTTGCAAGTGTCTGTTGTTCGTATTCAGTGAGGTATTTAGCCTGTTGGTGTTTATTGCTTTGGGCAACGGTTAGCACCGGGCTAACAGCCAAAAACACAATCAGAATGCGGAAAATAATTTTCATTTTATTTGACTTTTAAGTTCATCAATAAGTTGAAGCGTTAAATTACAATTTTAATGTTAAACCGGAAAAACAGAATTTATTGACAAAAATAGTTTTTTGAAGCAGTTCGTTTTCTCGAAAACCGGATAATCGTCTGTTGATTGTGGTTTTATTACTTTTGCATTATGAAAAAAACATTCGAAGAGCTTAAAATAGCCAAATCAATTTTGAAGTCGCTGGATGATATCGGGTTTCAAACGCCCACGCCCATTCAAGCCAAAGCGATTCCAAAAATTGCATCGGGCGTTAATGTGGTTGGAATCGCTCAAACCGGCACCGGCAAAACAGCCGCTTATCTTCTACCGCTACTCACCAAACTGGTAAAACCGGAGGGCAAAGACCCGCGGGTGGTAATTTTGGTTCCCACACGCGAGCTCTCCATTCAGGTGGGCGAAGATATTGCGGAACTGACCAGTTGGTCGGAGTTGCGGCACGCTGCGGTTTTCGGCGGGGTTGGCTGGACAAAACACGCTGAACTGGTAGAGCCGGGTATCGATTTGCTGGTGGCTACCCCCGGCAGGTTGTGGGACTTATACCAGGCCGGTATTCTTTCGCTGAAAAAGGTGAAGCACCTGGTTATTGATGAAGCTGATCGGATGCTCGATATGGGTTTTATGCCACAACTCAGCAAGTTATTGGAAATTCTTCCGCCGCGTCGGCAAAACCTGTTGTTTTCAGCCACATTTTCAGAAAAAGTTGAAAAACTGGTCGATGAATTTCTTGAGCATTACGAAAAACTGGAAGTTGCCCAATCGGCCACACCGGTAAAACAGGTAACTCAGATCGCTTATCAGGTGCCCAATTTCAGAACAAAACTCAATCTTTTAAAACACCTGCTGGAAGATGACAAAACATTTTCGCGGGTAATTGTTTTTGTAAAAACAAAGACGAATGCCGAAAGCGTTTTCAAAGTGATAAAACGAAAAACCGAAGGGGAAAAGCGGATTTTGCATTCGAACAAAGCACAAAACACCCGGATTAATGCAATTCAGGCATTTAAAAGCGGCGAGGTGCGGGTATTGATTACTACTGATGTTTCGGCGAGAGGTTTGGATGCCAGCCTCGTTTCACATGTCATAAATTTTGATGTACCACCCGATTATGAAAACTATGTGCACCGGATTGGCCGGACGGCCAGGGCCGGAAAAAGCGGAGAGGCGATTACATTAATCGATCGGTCGGAAGAGTGGCACTGGAAAAAAATCGAAAAACTGATTCGGATGGAAATTCCGCTGCGGGAAGTTCCGGAAGGTGTGGAAGTGGTTGATACCGATTTCGAAGAAAAGCAGGAACAACTGCGGGAAATCGACCGGCAGCGTAAAATCGACGACCCTACATACCAGGGTGCGTTTCATCAAAAGAAAAAGAGACCGGGAACGAAACAGGGTCATAACGATCGGTTCAGAAGAACCCGTCCGCGGCAAAAACGATCAGGAAGAAAGAGGTAGTTTTAATCTAAGATCATGTTATCCAACAGATCAAACAGCTTCCTTTTTTCCTGCTGTAAGTTTTTATATTGTTCTTTTTGAAAAAATTTCAGACTTAATAAACGATATCTTCCAATTGTTTTTCGTAGAAGAATATACCATTTAAAAGCCAGTTTCCCGGCAAAAGGCATACTTAACAGGAATAAAATCTTTAGCCAAATTCCGGGGAAAATCCAGGAAAGTGCCAGAAATTCCACCAGATAAACCAACGGAAACAAAATGATTCCGGCCACCAGGAAAAAGGTACTCCAGAACGTATGATCTTTCACTTTTTTCCGAATCAGACGATCGGTGGTGAAAAACGGAATGGCATTGAGGAGAAAACCATAAACGAAAACCGGCAGGCTGGTGAGTAAAAGCAAAGTATTCAAAAACAGCTTTATCAAATTATTCTGCGGTTGCTCAACCAGCCAATTTCGCAAGTTTGTCTGTTTCAGCACCTTGATGTAACCGCGCACTGCCGAAACCAGTTTTTCTGTTTCTTCCGGCATTTGCTTTTCCAGTTTATCCAACCTGTTCGCTAATTTCTGATCGGAATAAAAAAGGTTTAAAGTTGTATTTCGTTTTCCCAGCTTTATCAGAAAATGCCTTCCGTAAATCTCACGAATTCGTTCAAAATCTTTGTAATATTTTTTTGTTCTGAAATCGATAACCAGCGGCAGGATCGAATCGTGGATTTTTGATTTTAATAATCCCGTAGCTGAATTCGGACTTTCCTGATATTCATAAGTATAATCTTTAACGGGAATGGGATTTCCGAAATTAATGATAACGGTACGGTTGAATTTCCAATAGTGGCTGTAATAGATTCCCGTGGGAATTATCTGTATATCGAGGTTGAAGTCCGATTTTTCCTCGGCCATAAAAACGATGCGAGGAACTGCTTTTTTGTGCGCGAGCATCTGTCGTTTACCGGAATGTGCTGCTTCCGGGAAAAGCGCCAGCGCCGAATTATTTTTCAGCACTTTTGTGGAGGCGGAAAACGTTTGTTCGTTTTTCGCCAGGTTTTCTTTGCCGTCGCGTAACCGGTAAACCGGCATAATTTTCATAAACCGGAGAATGGTATTTACGATATTGGATTTAAATATATCGGCCCGCGCCAGCCAAACCGGCTGAACCCGGGTGTGCAGCAAAACAGCCAATGGGTCGCTCAGTGCATTTTGATGGTTTGGTGCAAAAATAAGGGGTTTGTTTTTGGGAATTTTTTCTTTACCGGTAACAATTATATTTTTGTGTATCAGCCAATCGGCAAAAATGACGTATTGCTTCAACAGCCAGTATCCGAACGACCACTTTTCGTATTTCATTTTATGTCAATTTTACTCGAAGAATTTATATCCCAGCCTTTTTTAGCTATTTAGATGAACCTGAACGATTACAACGCCGGTTGCGGTACCTGTTTTTTCGACCACAGGGTTGCCAGCGCCAAACCGCTGATGATATGCCAGACTCCCCACCAGGCAGCAATAATGGTCATTCCCCCCAATTCAAGTTCCGGCGGGAAAATTTTTGGGTTGAACATTAATACCAACGCCAATCCGGAATTTTGAATCCCGGTTTCAATAGTAATGGTGCGGCGGTTGATACGCGGCAACTTAAACAGGGTGCTGGTTAAAAAACCGGTGCCAAGGGCAAGTCCGTTATGAATGAGGACGATTAGAAAAACCAGGTGGATAAATTTCATGAAGTGGTTGAAATTCGCTGAAAGCAGCACGATAACAAATAAAACAAAAATGATGATGGAAGCCTGCCGGATTGGCTTCTTTATTTTGTTTGTCAGATTTGGCAAGTAATGAGAAAATGCCAGCCCCACCAAAATCGGGATACCCAGTAAAATAACCACCGTTTGCACCATTTGCATAAAATCAATTTCGATAGGTACGAGGTAGGTACCTGCACCGGTAGTATTGTAGTGGTTGATGAACAGTTTCCCCCAAAGCGCGAAATTCAGGGGTGTCATAAAGGTCGCGGTTAAAGTTGCGATGGCAGTTAAACTTACCGACAACGCCACATTTCCTTTTGCCAGCGAACTCATAAAATTCGAAATATTCCCTCCGGGGCAGGCGGCAATTAAAATCATTCCCAAAGCAACGGTAGGAGTTGGGTTGAGGACAATGATAAAAAGGAAGGTGACTGCAGGCAATAAAAAAAACTGGGAAACAACCCCTACTATCGCCGACTTCGGGTTCATAAATACATCTTTGAAATGTTTTGGCCTGATATCCAGCGCAACACCAAACATGATGAACGCAATTGTGATATTCAGGGCAAGCAAACCCGACGGCGAAAAATTTAACCTCACATGATCCAAAACTTCAAGCGCTTCTTTCATAACCCATTTCCTTTTTGAACGTTTGAAAATAGAAAAACTTTTTAAGAAATCACAATGTTGTAAAAACAGTCGGAATTTTGCCGGGTAAAATGATTTATTTAAATCTATTTGGTAAAGGCAACCAATAAAAAACCGGGATATTTATGAACATCCCGGTTTTCCATTGAAAAAAGTGGAAATTATTTTCCCAGAAGCAGCTTTGTCATTTTTTGATTGACCTCTGTATTTTCCATAATTCCCCTGAATTCTTCGGCGCCGGGGCCGTATGCAAATACAGGAACCCAAACAGCAGAGTGGCTTCCGGTTGTGTAAGCCCCTTTTACCATCCCGGTTTTCATATCGCCGTCTACAACCGACATTCCGCCGGTTTCATGGTCGGCGGTTACCACGATCAGTGTTTCGCCGTTTTTTGACGCAAATTCAAGCGCTTTTCCGATTGCCTGATCGAAATCGATCATGTCTTCAACCACATAATTGGTATTTCCGGCATGCCCGCCCCAGTCAATCTGGGAACCTTCAACCATTAAAAAGAACCCTTTTTTGTTATCGTCTAAAATATCGATGGCCGTTTTTGTAGCCGCCGGTAGCATGTTACCGCGTTTTTCCAACCTTCCGGCATCGCTATCAGCAACCAAACCAACCAGTTTCCCTGAATTGATTTTCGATATTTCATCCATGTTGCGTTTCACCGTGTACCCTTTTTCTTCCAGCTCATTTACCAGGTTCCGGCCGTCTTTCCGGGATGCAAAATGAGTATAGCCGCCGCCGATAAATACTTCGATATCCGTTTTCAGGAAATCGGCTGCAATCTCTTCATACATGTTTCTGTTGGGCTGATGTGCTATGAAGGATGCTGGTGTTGCATGGGTAATGGTGGAAGTTGCTACCAAACCGGTAGCCAGATTTTTTTCTTCGGCTTTTTCCAGAATGGTTTTTACCGGTTTTTTGTCTGGAGTTACGCCAATGGCTCCGTTATAAGTTTTCACACCGCATGAAAGTGCTGTGCCGCCTGCCGCTGAATCGGTGATATAATTGTCAGCCGATTGTGTTTTTGAAAAGCCGATATTTTTGAAATTTTCCAGATAAAGGTGACCCTTGTTGGCAGTCAGTCCCGAAAAAACTTGCGCTACTCCCATACCGTCGCCAATCATTAAAATCACGTTTTTTGGCTTTTTCACCTTGAAGGTTTGGGTGAAAGTCTGAACGTCGTATGAATTTCCGCCGGTGTAGGTTTTTTCATCGTCGTTTGAAGTGGAATTCAAATAAGAATCCTGCGCATAAGTGTGCAATCCGAACGTAAGGACAGCAATCAGTAAAAATAATTTATGATTCATTTTCCTGGAATTTTTTTATTTAATGAGCCAAAAATAAAATAAAGTTTTGAATGGGAAATTAAAATTCCATTAATCCGTCAGCGTTTATCTGAACTTTTCCAGTTCGGTTTTATCGAATTCATCGTTCAGTGTAAAAGTTGTTCCTTCTTTGCCGGTGTTAATTTTTATAATATTCAGGATAACGAAATTGCTTAGAATTTCTTCTGCTTTTTTTCTGGTTATTTGCGCGCGGCGAATAAATTTGGAAAAAGAAATATCCGAATTTTTCTGAAGGTATTCAATCAGGAATTTTTCATCGTCAGAGTAGGAGATGTAAATTCCTTTCGGACTTTGTTGTTTTTTCCAGACTTCAATCTGAATTTTGTGGGCCAGGTAATTTTCGTCTTTTATGCGGATGTATGCAAGCCACTTACCTGAATTATCCCTGGCGAAATGTGGTTTTACATTGCTGGGTTCCACTGAAATTTCAAGCACAGTTTTGCCATCTACATACCACTCTTTGGTCGAAAAACTGAGGGGAGGACTGCTGTAAATTTTAGCAGCCGACTCGACCATATAGAATTCTTCGTCGGTTCGTATCCCTGCGATTTTGCCGTTGTCTTTCACTCCAACAAGCAACCGGCCGCCGTCGGTGTTGGCAAAGGCAACCAGCGAGCGTGCAATTTTTTTCGAGTCATTAATACAGTATTTAAAATCCTGCTGTTGGTGCTCGCCTTCATTAATTAATTTTTGCAGATGTCTGTTCAAAGCTGTTCGTTTTTCCGGATTTCAAAACACAGTGACCACAAAATTAACCATGATTCAGACAAATAAAAAGCGGGACTGCGGGTGCAAGGTGTAACTTCAGCAAATTAAAGTTCTTTCTTTTTAATTAATTCAATCAGTTCTTTTTCATGCTGGTTTTCTTCTTTTCCAATTTGCAGCGCTTCCGGAATTTCCCGGCCTATTTCCTTGTAATTAATCTGAGCTCTTTTTTCGCCGTTTTCCATTACTTTTAAACCATACGTAAGGCCGAAAATTTTAGCTATCCAGTAGAACTTAAAAATGTCCCACCGGCTTGGTTCAACCTCGCGCCCGCTGTATATCATCCACGTTTTATAATGCCGCAATTCATCTTCTGCAATTGCGTTTAGCAAATCTTTGTTGTTCTTATTTTTTGCCTCCCGGGCAAGCCGTTTGTAAATATGATATTCCGTTACCTCGCTTCGCTGGGCTTGTATAATTTGTTTACGCACAAGCGGAGTTAACGGCTTTCGCCCAATATTTTTTTTCAATTTGTGTTTCATCATTGCTGTCATTCAATATTTTTGTGCCTGTATTGCATTTTTATGGGCCGAAAATATGTTACACATTGGTTTTCAGCCACTCGAAAGTTACATAATGATCGGGATTCATTCCCATTTTCTTGTATGTTTTTTGAGCAGAAACATTCGATTTATCGGCGTACAACCTGATCCCGTTGAGGTTTTCATTTTGCATCACCAATTCTTTTACATGTGAATACAAGTTGCGATAGATTCCTTTTCTGCGGAAAGCGGGCAAAATGTAAACCGACTGAATCCATAAAATAGTCCCGTTTCTCCAGTCGCTCCATTCGTAAGTGGTTAAAAGCGACCCAACAACTTTGTTTTCATATTCTGCTACGTAATACTGTCCTTTCGAAGAATCTTCAAGGACAGCTTTCACACCTTTTAAAACGGTTTCGGAATCAAGTTTGATGTTTTCTGTTTCACTCGCCATGGCAAGCTGGAATTCCAGGATCGACGAATGATCTTCTATTCTTGCTTTTCTAATCAACATAATTGGAAATTTTCTGCAAAAATAACTGATTTTTGATTTAACAGGTAATTTGTTTGTCGGGGGCAAACTTTGTTTTTACTTTGAAAGATGCATGTTTTTAGTCCATCAGTGGCGGATAAAAAGAATTGGCGAAAAAAGTTTCTTCGGAACAGAAAAACCGTTGCCGGAATTTCTACTTCATTTTTTCGATAATTTCATTGATTTTTATTTTTTCCTCTTCCAGCAGCACCAGTTGAAGTTTTTCCTTCTCGAGAAGCGAACTGACAGCCGGGCCAACCTCGCCGGTTATTATTGTTGACACCCCTTCGTTTATCAGGAATTTAACCAGTTGTATCCCGCTGTTTGGGGCATCTTTATATGGATTCTCAACAATCGAAAAGGTGTTGGTGGTTTTGTTGTATAACACTACATTCTCACATTTCCCAAAGCGAAGATCAAGAAATGATTTTCCGGTTTTACCGGTTGAAGAAATTGCAAAAATTTTATCCATCATTAGTAGTTTGTGTTCAAATATAACAATTGGAAATCAAAATGTTTCAATTCCGGCTGCTAATTAATTCTTCCCAAAACTCCACGGCTCTTCGTGTATGTGGGATTACAATAGTTCCTCCCACAAGAATTGCCACAGAAAAAATTTCAAAAATCTCATCTGTTGTGAGCCCATGTTCAAAACATTTTTTGAGGTGATATTTTATGCAGTCGTCGCACCGTAAAACCATGGAAGTTGCCAAACCCAGCATTTCCTTTACTTTGCTGCTTAAAGCTCCGTCGGCATAAGCGAGCGTATCAATGCTGTATATTCTTTTCATTACCTTGTTACCTGAAGCAAGAATTTTTTCATTCATCTTTTCGCGGTATTCATCGAATTCAAGTACCAGTTTTCCCATAAATCCCCTGTTTTTTAATTAAAGGTGAAAGCGAACGAGACCAAAAGTGCCTCAAAACATTTTAAAACGAGTTGAAATGCCGCTGCAAAAATGGAAGTTTTTATTCAAATTTGTAATTTTAACAGAAATTTAAACCCGAAAAAAATGTCAGGACACAGCAAGTGGTCAACAATAAAACACAAAAAAGGGGCGCTGGACGCCAAACGTTCGAAAATTTTTTCAAAAATATCGAAGGAAATCACTGTTGCTGCAAAAATGGGCGGATCGGATATTGAGTCCAACCCGCGCCTGCGACTGGCCGTTCAAAACGCAAAAGGCCAGAACATGTCAAAAGATGTTATTGAGCGAGCTATTAATAAAGCAGATAAAGACCTTTCAAATTTTGAAGAATCAACCTTTGAAGGATATGGGCCTGAGGGAATTGCCATTTTTGTAGAATGCTTGTCGGATAACAACAACCGCACCGTAAGCAGTGTCAGGTCTATTTTTTCCAAACATAACGGGCATCTTGGAACCAGCGGCTCGGTAGGTTTTCTGTTCGACCGGAAAGGCATTTTTGTTATTCCTGCCACAGAAAACAGCGATCAGGAAGAACTGGAACTGGAAATGATTGATGCCGGAGCCGAAAGTATGGAAGTAAACGACGATTTAATTGTGGTAACGTCTCCGCTCGAAGAATTTGGGAATGTTTCCAAAAAACTCGAAGAGCTTCAAATAGAACCTGAAAGTCAGGAATTGCAGCGTATTCCGAACAATACAACCACGCTTCCTGTGGAAGAAGCAAAAAAAGTGATGCAACTGGTTGAACATCTGGAAGAAGACGACGATGTTCAGAATGTATACCACAACCTCGAAATTACACCGGAGCTGGAAGAGGCGCTCAGCGACAAGTGATTTTCTTCCGGCATGGCCGTGTTTATCACTAAAACGAAATAAGCAGTTGAGGCAATCGGCAGGTAAAAATCCCGTTATCATACTAATGGTTTTTAAATTATATTTGCACTCTCGATCGATGAAAAAAATGAAGCGGCTTTTTTTAATTGTTTCAGGAATTATGATTTGTAACCTGATTTTTGCGCAGGTTTCAGTAACAGGGGAAACAGCAGTAGCTGATTCGATTCCTGTGCTGGAAAACCTGAACGTGGATCAGGATCCAAGGCTGACAAAGATGCTGAAATGGCATATCGAGAACAATCAAACACGCGAAGGCATTCAAGGTTACAGAGTAGAGATATTTTTTAGTTCAGCTCTGAATGCACTGGAAATGGCACAAAAAGAGAAAGTAAAATTTTTATCGTTGTACCCCGATTACAGCGTTCACGTTAAATTTGCAGCCCCCAATTTCAAGGTCCGTGTTGGAGATTTCAGAACAAAAAATGAAGCGCTTAAACTTGAAAAGAAAATTGAAAAAGATTATCCCGGAGCTTTTATTGTACCCGATATAATTGATTTCCCCCTGTTGAAAACGGAAAATTATGAGTGAGCAGATTAAACACGAATGCGGAATAGCTTTAATCCGGTTATTAAAACCCTTATCCTATTATAAAGAAAAGTACGGCACCTGGAAGTACGGCATTAACAAGATTTATCTGTTGATGGAGAAGCAGCACAACCGCGGTCAGGACGGCGCGGGAATTGTTTGTGTGAAAGACCATTTATCTCCCGGAAGTTCGTATATAAACCGTTTTCGTTCCGTTGAGCCAAACCCGATAAAAGATGTTTTCGACCGGGTTAACAAGCCGTTGAAAAAGGCGATGCGTGCAGGAACCGACATTGAAGACTGCGACTGGGCATACGAAAACTTTCCTTTTGCCGGAGAGTTGTATCTGGGGCATCTCAGGTATGGGACGTTTGGTAAAAACAGCATCGATTTTGTGCACCCGGTAATGCGGCAAAATAATTGGAAGTCGCGCAATCTGGTATTGGCCGGTAATTTTAACCTAACCAATACCGACGAGCTTTTTAAAGTGCTTGTTGGTTTGGGGCAACATCCCAAAGCATACAGCGACACGGTAACTGCTTTGGAAAAAGTGGGCCATTTTCTCGATGAGGAAAATCAGTTGCTTTTCCGGAGGTACAAAAACGAAGGATACAGGAATAACGAAATTTCACCGCTGATTGAAAAAAACCTCGATATTCAAAATATACTGGAACGTGCAACAAAAGACTGGGACGGCGGCTATGCCATGGCGGGTTTAATTGGCCACGGCGATGCATTTGTAGTGCGCGATCCATGGGGAATACGTCCGGTTCATTATTATTACGACGATGAAATTGTGGTAATAGCATCAGAGCGCCCTGTTATACAAACTGTTATGAATGTGCAGTGGAGCCAGGTTCACGAAATCGATCCCGGTGGAGCGCTGATCGTGAAAAAAGACGGCGAGATAAAAAAAGAGATGATACGTGTGCCCCACAAAAGAAAATCATGCTCGTTCGAACGGATTTATTTTTCCAGAGGAAGCGACAGAAATATTTATCGGGAAAGAAAGGAACTGGGCCGTTTAATTAGTTCAACCATCCTTGAAACCGTGAATTACGATTTCGAAAATACTGTTTTTTCATATATACCAAATACATCAGAAACGGCATTTTATGGAATGATCGAAGGAATTCGTGATTATCTGGTCGACTGGAAAATTAAAGAAATCAGGGAGAGAAATGGTTCGCTTTCCAACGAGCAAATAAAAAATATCATTTCACTTGAACCACGGGTGGAAAAAATCGCCATTAAGGATGTGAAGCTCCGGACATTTATTACCGACGACGCCAGCCGGGGCGATTTGGTAACGCACGTGTATGACGTCACTTACGGTGTGATTCGAAACAACATCGACACCCTTGTGGTAATTGACGATTCGATAGTACGCGGCACTACTTTGAAAAACAGTATTTTACGCATCCTCGACCGCCTTCAGCCCAAAAAAATCATTGTTGTTTCATCAGCACCACAAATCCGTTACCCCGACTGCTACGGAATTGATATGGCGCAGCTCGATCAATTTATTGCATTCAACGCGGCAATCCGTTTGCTGGAAGAAACCGGCCAGGAATCGGTCATCGAAAACGTATACCAAAAATGCAAGGAGCAGGAGAATCTTTCCAAAGAAGAAATGGTGAATTATGTGCGCGAAATTTACCGGTCGTTTACTGCCGAAGAAATTTCAGCAAAAATTGCGGAATTGCTTAAACCCGAAGATTGCAAAGCCGAAGTGGAAATTGTATACCAATCGATTGAAAACCTGCATGCAGCCTGTCCGAACGATTTGGGCGACTGGTATTTCACCGGAAATTATCCGACCCCTGGCGGGAACAGGGTCGTCAATTCATCTTTTATCAATTTTGTTGAAGGAAAACATATGCGAGCCTATTAGCATCGTCTTTGTTTTTTAAGGTTGAAAAATCAGGAAGGATAACAATCACCGGGTTTTTGGCGGCAACTTTCATTTTCTTCTGAAAGTTCGAAACATCTTTATTCCATTATTGTTACTGAATATAAACACGCCAAGATCAGAACATTTTCTGATTTCGGAGTGTTTAGAATAAGGCCTCTGGAACGGAAGATATTATTTGTCATGGCGTATTATTAATCTTTCCCTCGGGAAAAAACTTTCTTTCGTTTTCCAGGGGCTTTTTTTGTAAGTTATTTTTTTAGAATTGTAAGCGAAACAGGTAAAATATAACATTCAGAAGAATGTAAACTGCAATGGAAAGCGCAATTCCATAAAATGTAAACAGCGAAAAAAGAACCAGACACATTCCGATAAAAACAAAACGGTACCAGTTTTCTCCAAATCGCAGTGAAGTAAACTTAAGCGAAAACATGGGTAAATCAGACACCATGAGCGCCGAAAAAAACACGTTGAGTATGAATAAATTTGTTGTGGTATAGAGGTGTTGAAAAAGTTCCTGATAACGCGGCAACTCGAGCATCAAACCCAGAGAGGCCCAGAAAATGCCATTTGCCGGGATGGGTAACCCGCGAAAAAAAGATTCTCCGGAAGTATTCACATTGAATTTTGCAAGGCGCAGGGCGCCGAATACCGGAATTAAAAAGGCGGAAAATAAAATAAGCCACTCGTACCATGGCGCTGAAATTTCGTAAATCCGCTGGTTACTGTTGAACATGGAAAATTCAAGCAATGTAAAAAGAATTGCTCCGGGCGCCAGTCCAAAAGAAACAACATCAGCCAGCGAATCCAGCTGTTTCCCAACCTCAGAATACGATTTCAGCAAACGTGCGGCAAAGCCATCCATAAAATCAAATACTGCCGCTGCACAAATAAAAATACCGGCCCAGATTAAATGGCCGTCTACGGCAAATATAATCGCCAAAGAACCGGAAACGAGGTTCAACGACGTAATGAAATTAGGAATATGCCTGGTTATTTTATGCATTCTCTACCTTTTCGAACGTTGCAATTATCGTTTTTCCGCCAACTGACTTTTCGTGTAAATTCACTTTCACAACAGCGTCAACCGGCAAAAATAAATCGACCCGCGAACCAAACCGGATAAAACCGTATTCGCCACCCTGATCGACAAATTCGCCAGGTCGTTTGTAACTTGCAATTCTTCGCGCCATAACGCCTGCAATTTGACGTGCCATGATTTCAGTTCCATTATTCATTTTGAAAACCACCGAATTACGTTCGTTTTTTTCGGAAGATTTTTTTACAAACGCCGGATAATACACGCCGTTTTTATGTTTTTCATAAACTACGTTGCCTGCCACAGGTGCGCGGTTTTGGTGCACGTTAAATGCCGACATGAATATGGAAACCTGAATTCTTTCGTCTTTAAAATACTCTTTTTCAAATGTTTTTATAATTTCTACAATTTCTCCGTCGGCAGGAGCTAATACATATTCTGAATTCTTTTCAATTTCTCTGTCGGGAACCCTGAAAAACAAAACTATTAAAACCGCCAGCACAAGTGATGCCGGCAGTAAAAAATAAATAATCAGGTATTCCTTCAGAAAAAAATAAATTGCTATATCTACTAATGCCAGTATTATTAAAGCTACGGGAATTACCTTTTTCCCCTCTTTATGAATTTTCATGAGTTATTGTTTCAACTTAATGTTCTGTACATTATTCTTATTCTTTAAAAGCTAATTTGCATGAAATGTTTAAAGTCTAACCTATCCGTTTTTTTATACATTTCCGCTCAATACCAACCAAATAAAGATGAATGGTACGGCAAACAACAGACTGTCGAATCTGTCGAGAAGACCGCCGTGGCCGGGTAAAATGGTGCCGGAATCTTTAATGTTCAGTTCCCTTTTTATTTTCGATTCAAACAAATCGCCCAGTGTGCCAAAAAGAATTATGATACCTGCAATAACCATCCAGCTAACAACCGTCAGTCGCTGGAAAACCAGGGCATTTAAAATTCCCATAATCATTCCGAACACCGCGCCGGCAATAAATCCTTCCCAGGTTTTATTGGGTGAAATTTTCTCATGTATTTTATGTTTTCCGAAACTGGAACCAGCCAGATAGGCAACCGAATCATAAACCCAAACGATGAAGAAAATTCCGATTAAAGTAGTGGGGTTAAAATCAGGTTTGCCTGGAAATCCTGAAAAAACGATGAAATTCAATAAACTAAAAGGTACTGCAACATAAACAAATCCGGCCAGTGTAATGGTCGCATTTTTAAGCACCATCGATTCAATCCGTAAAATTTCGAAAAGAAAAATCATGGTCAGAAAAGGAATAAAAATCAGGCTGAAAAGAATGGGAATTAATCCATAACCAACTCCGAATGAAACAAGATATAATAAAATACCCAATATTAACCCGATGGTTTTGTGCGGGTTATAACCCGAGTTTTCTACCAGTTTATAAAATTCCAGCAAAACCAGGAACAAGGTAAATGTAAATAAAACGCCGTAAACCAACGGATGAAAAGCAGTACCCGCCAGCATTAGAACCACATAAACCGACCCTGTTAGCGTACGTATGGTAAAATCCTTCAATGTTTCAATTCTTTTAGCAATTCGAGCGATTGCGCTTCGTCTTTTTCCTGCACATATAAAACAAAATCACCAAAAGATTGAATTGCGGTGTCGTGTTGGTTTAAAACCACGACTTTGATTCCGGAATTCTCCAGAATATCTTTTGCAAGGTCTGCCTTATATTCGTGTGCAGTTGTATAAACTTCTTTCCATCCTTTTTCCATTTCGCAAAATTAGGATCAATTTTTTGATATTAATATATAAAAACATGAAGTTCTTTCGGACCATGCGCTCCAAGGGTCAGTGTTTTTTCGATATCGGCGGTGCGGCTTGGACCGGTTATAATGGAAATTTGCGACGGCATATTCCCATTGTACTTTTGGGTTATTTTGCTGTAAGCTTCTTCCAGAAAGCCAACTAACTGATTTTTCCGCGCTACAACTATATGCACGGGCGGGTATACAAAGAGCTGTCTGCCACCTTGTTGCGCAGAACTAACCATGATTGATCCGGTGTGTGCAATCAAAAATTCACAGCCGGTTATTCCGGCTTCGATGGTTTCCGGGTACGAATTGCCCGATAAAGCAGAAATGCCATTTTTGTTGAGCAATTCGTTAATCTCCGGTTCATTACAAAAAACGGTGCCCGGATTAAAGGCGGAAACAAGTGATTTCAGTTGTTCTGAAAATTCCTGTTCAGTTTTGCACAACCAAACTTTTCCGTTGACCAGTGTGAGACTTTTTTCAAAGAAAAGCTCCGGTGGCTCTTCAATCGAATGATACACTGGAGCTTTAAAATCGGGTTTTTCCGGCAACGGATGCTGGGTTTTTCTCAGCCTTCCCAATATTTCATCGCGGGCGCTTTCCATAATTTATGCTGAAAGAGATTTATTTTCCTCACTTTTTCCCTCTGGTACTTTTTCTTTATCAGTTTTCTTTTCCGGTGAATTATCATTCCCGTTGTCGGCCAATAGTTTTTTCTGATCCCATGGACGTTTCCCAAAGATATTTTCCAGGTCTTCGCTAAAAATTACTTCCCGTTCCAGCAACAGGTTGCCAAGTTTTTCATGCCCTTCCTTATTTTCTTTCAATATTTTTTTCGCCCGTTCGTATTGTTCATCAATTAATTTTTTCACCTCTTCATCGATGAGCTCGGCGGTTTTTTCACTGTACGGTTTGGTGAATGTATAATCCGACTGGCCGGTGGAATCGTAAAAACTCACATTGCCCACTTTCTCGCTCATTCCGAAGATACTAACCATGGCATATCCCTGTTTGGTAATTTTCTCCAAATCGTTTTGAGCGCCTGATGAAATACGCCCGAAAATCAACTCTTCGGCAGCCCGTCCGCCAAGTGCGGAACACATTTCGTCGAGCAGTTGATCCTTTGTTGTAATGGAACGTTCTTCGGGGAGATACCAGGCAGCGCCAAGGGCTTTTCCACGCGGAACGATAGTAACTTTCACCAGCGGATGTGCGTGTTCGAGCAGCCAGCTAATGGAAGCATGACCGGCTTCGTGGAATGCGATGGTTTGCTTCTCTTCCTGTGAAATGATTTTATTTTTCTTTTCCAGTCCGCCAATAATTCGATCCACAGCATCGAGAAAATCCTGTTTTGTAACTGCTTCGCGGTTTCTACGGGCAGCAATTAACGCTGCTTCGTTACATACATTGGCAATGTCGGCGCCTGAAAAACCGGGTGTTTGTTTGGCCAGAAAATCCGTTTTAACGCTTTCGTCGAGTTTCAACGGACGTAAATGAACTTTGAAAATTTGCGCCCGTTCGTTCAGGTCGGGCAGTTCCACGTGAATCTGGCGGTCGAAACGGCCTGCACGCATCAAAGCGCGGTCGAGCACGTCGGCACGGTTTGTTGCAGCCAAAAGAATAACGCCGCTGTTGGTATCAAATCCATCCATTTCGGTAAGTAACTGATTGAGCGTATTCTCACGTTCGTCGTTCGATCCGAAATTGGCATTTCTTCCGCGGGCACGGCCAATGGCATCAATTTCATCGATGAAAACGATACAGGGAGCTTTTTCCTTGGCTTGTTTAAACAAGTCGCGAACACGCGATGCGCCAACACCAACAAACATTTCCACAAAATCGGAACCCGACATCGAGAAGAACGGGACGTTTGCTTCACCGGCAACTGCTTTTGCCAGAAGCGTTTTGCCGGTTCCCGGAGGGCCTACAAGCAATGCTCCTTTCGGAATTTTACCTCCGAGTTTGGTAAATTTTGCCGGGTTTTTCAGGAATTCCACAATTTCTTCAACTTCCTGTTTGGCTTCTGCCAACCCAGCCACATCTTTAAAAGTGGTGGAAACTTTTTGATCTTTATCAAATATTTTAGCCTGTGATTTTCCAACATTGAAAATACCACCGGCGCCACCACCGGCGCCACCGCGGCTCATTCTTCTGAAAATCCACCACCAGAGTAGTATAATCAGAACAAACGGACCAATCGTCCAAAGGATTTCTCCGGCCCAGTTTCTTTCTTCCTTGTATTCCGGGAGTACTTCACTTTCAGAGCCTTCCTGTGCTTCCCGCAGGTTCCGCTCAAATGTTTCCACCGAACCGATATTAAAGGTAAAGTGCGGGCCTTCCTCAGAAGGTTCTGCAAAGCTTTTTTCAAATTGGCTTTTGTATTTATCGAGCCGGTCTTTTTTTATGTAAATATTTGCTTTTTTATCGTTCACAACCACAATCCGCGAAATGTCGTTGTCGGCCAGCATGGTCGATTTTACGTCACTCCAGGTGGTTTCTACCGGTCCGCGTGTATTGCTGATGTAAAACTGCACAATAATAAAAACGACGGCTATGATCCCGTAAATCCAATAGGCATTGAACTTCGGGCCTTTTTTGTCGTTCTTATTGTTGCTGCCAGATCCGAAAGGTGATTTCGGAATATTTGGTTTTTTATTGCTTTCTGCCATAATTAATTCCTAATTTTCTGTATCTATTTTTGTTATTTTAGCATCTGCCCAAAGTCCTTCGAGGTTGTAAAAATTTCTCGCTTCAGGTTGAAAAACATGAACGACAATCTCACCAAAATCAAGCAAAACCCACAATGAGTTTTTGAATCCTTCAGTATGCCAAACATTTTTGTCGGTGTAATCTTTAACCGTTTCTTCAACCGAATGAGCAATCGAACTAACTTGTGTGCGGGAAGTTCCCTGACAAATGATAAAATAACCGCATTCTGTGTGATGTATTGTATTTAAGTCGATTATTGTTATATCTTTTCCTTTTACCCGTTGTATTCCCTCAAGAATTGCTTCCTTTGTCCTTTCAATCTCTTCGGTGTTTCTATCCATATATTTTTATTAACTCTACAAAGATAATCTTTTTGCCATATTTACATTTTTTGTACATTTCATTTCTGTTATTGTTGGTTGAAACAAACCTGTTTAACGAGTGAATTTATAAACCGGGCTGTAACCAAATAGTTTAATTATTAGCATGAAATTCAATGAAAAATACAGCGATTCATTTTATTCTTCTATCAGAAGTTGATTCTACCAACAACTATGCCAACAGATTAATTTTGTCGGATAAGGCAGAAGAGGGCGCTGTCGTTTTGGCACACTACCAGAAAACGGGGCGCGGATTGGGGCAAAATTTCTGGGAAAGCGAGCGGGATAAAAACCTGCTGGCGAGTATTATTTTGTTTCCAGATTTTCTACCCGCCGGTAAACAATTCTATATCTCGAAAATCACCAGCCTGGCTATCGTCGATCTTTTAACTGACAAAACGGACCAGGTTTCTGTGAAATGGCCAAATGATATCTATTTTCAGGATAAAAAACTGGCGGGAATTTTAATTGAAAATGCGGTGCAGGGAAATTATCTTGTTTCTTCAATTTTAGGGATCGGAATCAATATTAACCAAACCGTTTTTTATTCCGACGCACCCAACCCGGTTTCCCTAAAACAAATTACCGGGCTCAGTTATGAAGTTTTAGAACTCGCTGAAATGCTGGCAATGAATATTTTAGACTGGTATGAAAAGCTGAAAAACGGACAATTGCAGGAAATCGACGAACAGTATTTTGCCAACATGTACCGCAAAAACCAATGGGCGATGTTTAAAAGAGGCAACCAGCAATTTGAAGCGCGGATTGTTGGCACGGGTGAATTTGGCCAGTTGGTGCTTGAAAACCGGGAGGGCGATTTGACCAGTTATATGTTTAAAGAAATTGAGTTTGTTTTGTAACTACTTGTACGGCAAGGTAGATAGCGTTTCTGCTAATTGATTAACCCCGTCCTGCAACCGGTTTCCGGCCATCATTTTTATCATGGGGTTCATTTCAGCGTGCAGTGTCAGCCGCATTTTCGATTGATATTCGTCTACGGGCAGCAACTGAATCCAAAAGGTAAAGCTGAGCGGCAAACCACCGGAATTTTGTACTTTGATGGTATTGAAAGGTTTGCGATCAACAATTTGGATTTTTGCCACGCCAAAACCTGAAATTTTAAACTGGCAGGAATCGCGGTCCGATTCGAAGTCGGTAATTTTTACCTGTGGAATTTGTTTCGTTATCTTTTCGATCAAACCTGAATTGAGGTAAGCCGATAAATTTTCGAAATTGGATAAATAGGTGAAAACAACCTGCTGATTGTGGTTGATGTATTTAACTTCGCTGATGTATTTTTCCATGGATTAAGTTTTTTTTGCTGTTTCTGCCTGACTACTTTCCCCAGTTTGCCGGGTCTTTTCTCCATTCCAGGAGCGTTTCAACCTGATTTTGTGCTATTTCTCCTGATTTCAGCGCCATGTCGACTAAAATATTGTAATTACTAAGCGTCGTCAGCTCGATTCCGGCTTCAGCAAAATTTTCTTTGGCGTGTTCAAAATTGTAAGTGAAAATGGCCACCATTCCAATTACGTTTCCACCGGAATTTTTTACGGCCTGTGCTGCATTGATGCTGCTGGTGCCGGTTGATATCAAATCTTCAACTACCACCACTTTCTGGTTTTTCTGCAGGTCGCCTTCAATCAGATTTTCCAATCCGTGCCCTTTGGGTTTCGGGCGAATGTATATAAAAGGAAGCCCCAGTTTTTCTGCCACCAAAACACCATGTGCGATCGCGCCGGTGGCGACACCCGCAATTACTTCGGCTTCCGGATATTTTTCTTTGATAACTTCAACAAATTCATCACGGATAAAAGTCCGGGTTTCGGGGTACGATAAAATTTTCCGGTTGTCGCAATAAATGGGCGATTTCCATCCCGAAGCCCAGGTAAACGGATTCGACGGCTGAATTTTTAAAGTTTTAATGGCCAAAAGTTTTTTGGTAACTTCAATTTGTGTAGCTTCCATGTTCAATTTGTGTGGATTCTTAAATGTGGAGCAAATGTATAAAGTTTTTCTGAATGAACGGTTGATAATTATCGGTTCGCCCAACCACGTAAGAACAAATAAACAGGTGATTTTTTTTGATAAAAATGCGACTCCAAACGATGTAAAAAAGTGGTTTAAATTATTTTCGGAAAACGAACTGCATGAAATTTACTTGATTCACGATAATCCTGAAAAGTTCTTCAGTATTTTTAAAAAGGCCTTTAAAAATTTGCCGGCGGCGGGTGGCGTGGTGAAATCGGCGGAAAAACTATTGTTCATTTTCAGAAGAGGGAGGTGGGATTTACCAAAGGGAAAAATCGATGACTGCGAAACAATGGCGGATGCTGCGTTACGCGAAGTTACCGAAGAGTGTGGGATTGCCGGGCATAAAATCGTAAGACAACTGCCTTCCACATTCCATATTTACCGGTCGCCCTACAAAGGTTCGGAAGGTGAGTGGATTTTCAAAGAAACGGTTTGGTTTGAAATGAGTTACGCGGGAAATGAACAAGGTACGCCGGAAGTGGATGAAGATATCACCGAACTCAGGTGGTTTGAAAAAGGCGAGCTTCATAACATATTGGCGAACACTTACGAGAACCTGAAACAGATCATTTCGCTTTACCTGGATTGATTTCGTTGGCGCTCAAAAAGTTCTTTCCGCAAATATTCGCCAAACTGCTGTTCAAACCCGTCAAGCGGATTTTTGGTGTTGGAAAAAACCACCTCGTGATCCTCATTCAACAAAATGCTTGTGGGAAACGACCGGACCCGGTATTGAACGATGTACCCGCCATCTTCATCAATTAATTTCACACCGGGAATATTCTGTTTGTCGAGAAATATTTTCTGCTCAATGATGTCTGTTTTTCGAAGTATGACGATGATTTGCAGGTATTTGCCAAATTGTTCTTCAATTTTTTTAAGGTACTTCAATTGTTCACGACAAACAATCATTTCGGTATCAGCGAAAATCAGGTACTTGAATTTTTCTGGAAACTGATCGGTGCAAACCGGAAAACCATCGATATTTTTCAGGCAAATGACCGGCGCTTTTGTTCCGGGCAGCAGAAATTCCAGCTTTTCAACCACCTGCTGTGCAGCGCTTTTTATTTCAGCATTTGAATTTTTCATGAACCGGTTTCCGTGCAGCATTTTAAGAATCGAATTTTGCGGGAAATCGCCGGAATAAAATCCATCGTACAACATTTTCAGCGCTGCCAGGTCAACGACGTCGCCTTTTAGCTGATATTTTTCGCGAATGAAATTTAGTAAAAAATCAGTGTTTCCTTCAGCCACAGCTTTACGCAGCGGGATTCCGTCAACCGACTTCGATTCGAAACTCAACTGGTTTGAAAACAATTTATCGAACAATTCAATAAAAGCCGGATGCGACCAAAATGCCGGTGTAATTTCCGCAAGAAAGGGTGCAGCGCTACTGGTATTTAGCCGGAAAACGTCGGTTTTCAACAATTTTATCCTGAATTGTTTATGCCATTTAAATGTTTCCGGGGAGTCGCCCTCGAACTGGTTGTTCAGAGCAGTGGAAATGGAATCGAAAACTTCTTTCGAGTGGCGAAAATAAAGCCGGTTGAAATTCTTATCAGTCAGATTATTTAGTTTTTGATCGAACGCTGAAATTTTATCGTTCAGGCTTTGTCCGTTTTCCGTGGCAAACCAAAACTGAACCGGTTCAAAATAGGGATTTTTGGCATCTGCGAACGATTTTTCGCGTAGCGGCGGAAAACGCAACTTCATCGTTTTATTTGGTTCAAGAAAAAGCATACCGCGGTAAATCCCGAAATCGCTGAAAACATAGGTAGTTTCATCTACCGGTATTTCGGTTTTAAAATTCCCGCTGTCATCGAATTCAATGGTAAACAATTCCTTTTTTTCTTGTGTAACCGGGTCAGTATATGCTGCGAAAGCAACTTTTTTTCCCGCATAATCCGGATGTTGCCCCTGTAAAATGGTGGCAAAAACCGGCTGTTTGGAAAATAAAAATATAAAAATCAGTGCTGCAACTTTATGCATTTGTGTGTTAACGTTCATTATTCACTTTAAATTCATTCATATCCAATCCCGCAGGAAGGAACATGCTTGCATCGCCGCCATGTAATACAATGTCCCGAATGATTGTGGCATTCACTGGCGTGTGTTCCGGGAGCGTCAGCAAAAATACGGTTTCAATTTCGGGGTGCATTTTTTTATTTATCTGGGCAATCGCACGTTCGTATTCAAAATCGGCAGAAGTACGCAATCCGCGTAAAATGTAACGTGCGCCAACTGTTTTGCAGAAATCGACGGTTAAACCTTCATGCACCCGAACTTCAACTTTATCGTAGTTTTTAAAAACCTGGTTGATCCATTTTAATCTTTTCTCGATGGAGAAAAACGATTTTTTGTTGGCATTATTACCAATCATGATGATTATTTTATCGAACATTGAAACAGCGCGTTTCACAATTGATTCGTGCCCCACTGTAAATGGATCGAACGACCCGGGAAATATGGCTATTTTTTCCATTGTTATTGTATTAAATTTTGGTATTTTCCGAATAACGCACTATCAATTTCTTCGGATGGTTTTACGTTCATTAAGCCGATATTCATTATTCTATTAAAACATCGAGATTGCCGGCATCCCGATAACCTTTTGCTGCAAATTTAACGAAATCTGCGGTGCATTTCAATTTTAAACGAATTGGTTGCATTTGCCAAACGCCAGCCGGAATTAATTTATTGCCTTTATACGATTGGCTCCCGCAAACAATACGTTGCCCAAATGTTCGTATCCGTCGGTGATTTCTTCCACATTACAATTTCAGCAACTGCTTCCTTTTTTCTTCCATCGATTCCTGCGGGTTCAAGAAGAAGATTCTAATTTTCCCTCTTTTGGCTGTTGTGAATATCTGAAAAATCAAACGGAAATCGCGTAATCGAAGAAATTTAAAATAATTTCCGCTGGAAATTATTAAACCGAAATCATTTAATTTGCCCTCGAAAACTGTTGTTCCTGAAAAAAAATGAAAACCGGATTAAAAAATAGTTTATGGGCCTGCGCTTTTTTACTGATTGGAGCGGTTTACGTTTCCGGGCTTTTTATTGATCTCACAGGAGACGGTGGTTTGTATGCAGCCATTACCAGGCAAATGGTGGAATCGGGCGACTGGTTTCACCTGAAAATCAACGGTGATTTATACGATCAAAAGCCGCATTTGTTATTCTGGCTGGCCGGAATGGGCGTCTCATTATTCGGAAATACAAACTTTGCCTTTAAACTTTTTCCCGTTTTATATGGTTGGCTTGGTTTTTATTTTACCTACCAGTTGGGTAAAACCCTTTTTTCCAAAGAAGCCGGAAAATGGGCAGCTTTGTTCACGGCAACTTCTCAAATGTTCTTTCTCTATTCTTTTGATATTCATACTGATATTGTTCTGCAGACAGGTGTGGTACTTGCGTTGTGGCAATTGGCTGCCTATCTAAAATACAGCCGTTGGTCGAATTTCTTTTTCGGATTTTTGGGCGTCGGATTGGCGATGCTGGCCAAAGGCCCGGTTGGCGCGGTGCTGCCCTTTTTTACCGTTTTACTGTATTTGTCGCTGAAAAAGAATTTCCGGCAAATATTTCACATCAGGTGGATTGCTGGAATTGTGATTGTGCTGGCGGTCATTTCGCCGTCGCTGTTGTTTTTATACCGCAGTTTTGGCTGGACCGGTATTCAGTTTTATTTCATTACCAACAACGTTGGGCGAGTCTCGGGCGAATACGCCGGCTCGAGCACCGATCCGTTTTTCTATTTATACAACGCGCTTTGGATGTTCCTGCCGTGGACCATTTTTGTTTTCGCTGCAGTTTTTGCGGAAATAAAAAGTTGGTTTTCAGTAGGGAAATGGAATTTGTGGGGAGTGAGCCTGCTTGGCAGCGTGCTGCTTTATTTAATCATCATTAGCATCGCCCGGGGTAAAGCGCCCAACTATTTTCTGATTGTCGTTTCACCAATAATTATAATTTCTTCTAAATGGCTGATTATATGGAAAGAAAAGCAAAACGAATAAAAATCTTTTTCGTGCGAACTACCTGTTTCTTTCAATTTTTGGAATAATTTTTTTTGCGGTAATGATTATTTACCGTGGAGAAGAAATGTTGTGGTTCATCTTAATTTTTGTGTTATCCGCGACAGCCGTGTTAATGGCATTCAAAAATTTTCCGAATTCATTTAAACGGACGATTTATCTGTCGGTTATTTTGGCCGGAATCTTCAATCTTTTTCTGAATATCCAACTTGTCCCGGAACTGGCAGGATATCAGGGCGGCAGACAGGTTTTGAACATATTTAACAAATACAAAAAAACAGAAAGTAAATTGTATAATTTTGAAACAGAAGGAAATGAAATATTTTATTATTCAGATGAAGCAGTAACACTTATCAGTGATTGGGATCAGCTTCGCGCAGCTATGAAAAAAGAAGATACCTGGTTATATACGAACGAAATAAAATACAATGATATTCTGAAAATGAATTTTGATATTGACACAATTTATAAGGTCAGTGAAAGAGGAATGAATCATATTAATCTTGAATTTCTAAATCCTTCTACCCGCGAAAACTCATTAAAACCAGGTTATTTGATCGTCACATCGAGTAGGGAAAAGTAATCTTTTTTCCGTAAAAAGGTATAGGAAAACATCCGTATCCAGGTGATTGTGAAAAGCAAAAGATTAAGTCCCAGTTGGTAGTACAGAAAACGCATAACCGGTTTAGGAAAAATGGCATCAATTGGAACAACTATGATGAGAAAAAAATTGAGCCAGATCAATACCCTGTCAAATTTGGTTTTTGGTCCGGTGAGGTACCAAAGTATCAATCCGGTCATGGCAATAATGTAAGTATGTTTCTCGGCAGTTGTGCTGAACAGGATTACCCACGAAAAGATAATGGCAAGAACCTGGGTACGGAAGGCAAATTCAGCAAATTTTTTGTAATTGATAATTATAAAAATACCGATGATTACCAAAGTAATTCCCTGAATTATTGCAATATGGCCGACTACTGAATGATATCCCAGCATGTGCAGCAAACGATAGATCACTTCAAAATGTAATGGATCGTGTCGCTGATCGATTGCAGCAAACCACGATTGATAATAGGTAAATAATTCAGAGAAAGGAACTTTTATCAGCGGTACAAAAAATAGTAGCGCAGCGCCCATGGCAGCTATAAGCGCATTTTGCCAAAAACGCCGATAGAAAAGAAGTGTGGCCAATTGAATGAGCCCATAAATTTTGGCAAATCCGGAAAAAAGAATAACCCATACTGCAGCTTTTGTTTTATTCCTTTCCAGCAGTGAATAAGCCAATAAAAATAATGAAGTCACAAAAACATTCGACTGGAAATAAAACAAATCCGTAAGCGCTATCGGAAATAGAAACCAGAAAATAAAACGGCGTTCTTTTTCCGAATACCGCGTTTGAGGCAAATAAAAAACGGCAGTGAAAAACAGAGTGAAATTTCCTGTATTCCATACCACTGCCCCGAGCCATGAGGGTAAAAAGGCAAACACAATAAAGAATATCGAGAAAACCGGTCCATATAGATAGCGGTCGAGTGGGTGCTGCCAGTTTGAATAGGGGTTGATTTCTTTCCAAAAATCGATCGAGCCAGACTGGTAAACAAGAAAGACTTTGTATTTTTCCTTTAAAACCATGGCCACAGAAACCATTAACGCTAATGACAAAGCCAGAAGAAAGATATTTTGTTTTTTCTCAAAAATCGATTTTACTATTAATCTTGTTTTACTTTTTATGTGGGTAATTTGAATCAACAGGTTCCTAAGCTTTTAAAAACGCAATTTAGCGGTTTTTTTGATGATTAAACGGAAATACCGGGTGTTTTATCAGCAATACGAAATTAGCATATAGTTTTTAGATCTGGAAACGCGGGAAGTATCATTTAGCCTTCGTGAATAAATTCAAAATATTGATATACTGTAATAAAATTGATGCGAACCAAGAATTAAACCATTACATTTAAGCAACTTATAAACAACTGAGATGCGTTTTTTTTAAGTTTTGAGATTTTATGTTATCCAGAATTCCGTAAATAGAAAAATTTATCAAAAATTTATACCATCAAATTCTCAGGCGCTTAATCAAACATTTATTAAAATTGCAGAAACTGATTAGTTACGTTAATTCTAATTAAAGTTGAACTCGCCTAAAAATTAACTTTGAAAACCAAAAAATAGCAATGAGGCTAAGTATAATCATTCCGCTGTACAACGAGCAGGATAACGTTCGAAAAATGTTGGACGAGTTACTAAAAGTTGATTTTGGGAACTTGCTCGAAAGTGTGGAATATGTAGTGGTAGATGATTGTTCCGGCGATAATTCGTTTGAAGTGGTGCGAAACTGCGTGGATGGAAGAAACGATTTCAAACTGGTACGGCACGAAAAAAATCAGGGAAAAGGGGCAGCAGTTAAAACCGGGATCGGCCATGCTTCCGGCGAGGTGTTTTTTGTACAGGATGCCGATTTGGAATTGAGCCCGTCTGATATTCCCGCTATGGTTCGGGCGATGAAAGATTTAAAAGTTGAGTTTATAAATGGTTCGCGCTATTTACCAGGTATCGCCCGTCCGCTCGCTTCCTACAAACGGTACTGGGGAAATAAGCTTTTTACAAATTTAACTTCAGTTTTGATAAATGTTCATCTTACCGATATGGCTTGCGGATATAAATTGATCCACCGGAATTTATATGAAAAAATCAACATCAACGAGAACCGGTTTGGTTTTGAGGCGGAGTTGATTATTAAAGCTTTGCGGATTAAAAAGAACAATGTTGCCGAGGTGCCGGTGAAATATTTTCCACGCAATGCAGGGGAAGGGAAAAAGTTGAATAATTTTGATGCTTTCAAAATATTGTGGACCATTTTTAAATACGGAGTTTTACGGTTAAAATAATAGCAAATGTTTCTTCGGAACAATAATCTTTCAAAATACAGCATTTACTTTTCGGTAGCTGTTGTTTGCGTTTTGATGCTTATTGCGAGACTTTGGAACAAGGAAAATAAAGTTATCGCATCGGACGTAATAAGTTATTATGCCTATTTACCTGCCACTTTTATTTTTCATGATATTGAACTGAAAAACCGGGAAACTTTTGACAAGGGACTGTTTTGGCCCGAACCATTACCGGATGGAAACCAGGTCATTAAAACCAGCATGGGAATGTCAATTCTTTATTCCCCGTTTTTTTTCCTGTCGCATGGCATTGCAAAACTCTTTGGATTAAAAGCTTATGGTTATTCCCCGGTATACAAGATTGGACTTTTGGTGGGGGCAGTGTTTTATCTTTTGCTTGGATTATTTTATTTGCGCAGGGTACTAAAACTTTATTTTCCGGAGCGGATAGTTGCCTTGTCGATAATTACAGTCGTTCTTGGCACCAATTTACTCAATTATGCCAGTTACGATGCAACCATGCCGCATCTGTATAATTTTACACTCATTAATATTTTTATCTGGTACACCATTCAGTGGTATAAATCTCCGCGGCTGCTTAGCCTGGTTTTTCTGGGACTGCTTTCCGGATTAATAACATTGATACGCCCTAGTAATATTATTATACTTCTTTTCTTTTTTATTTATGGTGTTTATTCCCGCGAAACTTTAAAACAGCGGTTCCTCCTGGTTTTTTCGAAATTTCACTGGTTTCTGTTAATGGCTGTGGCGTTTACACTCGTTTGGGTTCCCCAGTTTATTTACTGGTATAAAATCACCGGTCATTTTTTTGTTGATTCCTATCCCGACGAACGGTTTTACTGGGGAAATCCGCATTTTATTGCCGGATTATTCAGTTACCGGAAAGGTTGGTTATTATATACTCCGGTGATGGCATTTGCGTTGTCTGGTATAATTTTGTTGTTCCGGAAAATGAAAGAATTCTCATGGGCAATTTTCATTTTTATTGCACTTGCTACATACATTATCGTTTCCTGGTGGTGCTGGTGGTACGGAGGTTCATTTGGAATGCGATCGTTTATCGATTATTACGGAATACTTGCCCTGCCATTGGCGCTTTTCTTTTCCGCGTTGTGGAATTTCAGAAAGAAATCCAGATTTGTCGTCTATGGCATTGTTCTTTTTGCAGTGCTGCAAAACAACTTCTTTTTAGAGAAATATAAAAGAGGTGCGTTGCATTACGATTCAATGACGAAAGCTGCATTCTGGGAAACGTTTTGGCAGACCCATCCACGAACCAAATTACTGGGATTTGCTTGAAGTTCCCGACTACGAAAAAGCACTCCGGGGCATTGATGCAACCGTTTCTGACAAAAACTAGATTAAACTTTTGCAATATTTTAATTCCTTATCGTTATAATTCATGCAGTTCAAATGGTTGAACCCGCTTCGGGTCCTTTTTCGTTCTGCATCATGTGATAATCAATTAATTTAGCTTTTAATTCACGTCATTCATTAATGTTGAAAAAAGCATAGGGATAATTGGTGGGGAGACTAAAATAGTTTTGGTTCAAATCGTTAATGTTCCATTCCAGCCAAAAATCTGTTCCTAAAAATACATCTTCTGCACCTTCGGTGTATTTGGTTAGTTTAGTTAAATCATTTGTTGGAAATATAGTTTGAGTGGGCATGTTTTTCGTAATGGCGCTTAACATCAGTGTTTCAAAAGAGTGCGACCAGAAAGTGAGCTGATGTTTTTCCATTTCGCTTTTTTCCACAATGAATTTTCGGTTTGGTAACCGGGCAGTTTTGGAGAGGATTTCCAGGTTAAAACGCGTCCTTTCGCGGAATTTTGTTCCCTGCCGGTAAATCCTGTTCATGCTGATTAATATGACTGCAGTGAAAAGTACAACCTTGAGAATCCGCAACTTATTTTCCTGAAGTGTTTCTTTCAACAACGGAATGGCAACAAACAACGCCAGTGGCATAAATGCGCGTTCCATCATCATGTCAGAATCACCCTGGTTGTAAGTAAGCAATGTGATAATCAGGAAAAAACCTGCTGCCGCAAGTTGCCACACAAGTTTTACGTATTTCTTTTTTGAAGCCAGAAAAACCACTAAGGTGAGTTGAAAAATTACCAGCCAAAAGTATAAGCCAAAAATTCTTTTGATAAAAAATTTTGTGCTGTAGGTATGTGGCAGGTCAAGAAGAATGGATGGCGATTTCAACAGTTCAGAAAAGAATTTTCCTTCGTATGAATTTTCGTTTGTAAGCAGCACCTTTCCTATTGCCAAAACGGCAACGATAAAAAGTAAAATATACGGAGCAGGTGAACGAAATTGTTTTTTATCGATAGCAACATACCCGATTATAAAAACAAGCGGATATATTGCTACGGGGTGGGTGAAAAATGCAAGGACAATCACAATTGTTGCAAGAAAATATTGAAGGAAAGAAGAACGAAAGCCGGAGTACTGAAGAATTGCAAATACCAATACAGAAAATGCCAAACTTTGATGCGTTTCAGTAACCGGATGAAAAAAAGATTGGCTGATACACAGAATTAATACGAACACAATCGCAAGCCCTGCCGGAATATTTTTAAAAAGGTAAATACAACAAAGAAAAATCAGGTAATACAGCAATATAAATGAACCCGAATATATAATAATGAGCCACTTTAAGTTGACTCCAAATTTAATCGCCAAAAGTACCGGAAGTTGCGGCAGAATTGCTCCGTACCGTGAAGCTTCGATATTTATTTTTTCAAAATTTACAATTTTAAAATACTGAAACGCGGTATCAGAGAAAAGAACCCGTTCTTTGAAAAAAAGGAATGACAAAGTAAAAAGCAGAACAAAGGACAGGTGGCCGATCAATAGAAATGGTAAATTTTTTTTGTTCACAATAGTTTTGGTTTTTTGTGAGTTAAATTAGATTTTCGACTTGTAAATATAAGTAAAGAAACTATTTATATTTCCGGACAATCTGCAGGTCATCAAAATAGACCTTTTCCTCGCCTGCGTTCCAAAGGAAAATTATTAGTTCGTCTCGTTCAATATTTTCAGGAATTCGCAGGCTCATCGAGATTTTTTTCCATTCCCCTTCTTCTTCGGCGACTATGTTACTTTTTCGGTAAAACCCATTTTTATTGTCTAAAACAATAAATGCCCTGTCAGCGGGTTTTTTCATCCAAACGCTAATCTCCAATTTTTCCACGAAATGAATATTTTCCAAATGAATTCCGCGGCTGTAAGGTTCGCTTTTGGATAAGCAGATGGATGAACTGTCGCTTCGGAACTCATCTTTTGATAAATGTTTTCCATCGTCAGCAATCTGCCCGTTTGAAAAAAGAATGTTGTTTTCCAGGGAATCAATCGTTTCGAAATTACAAACCAGTGTGTCTGCATTCCTATTGTTTTGCCGGATTTCTGAACCCTCTGTTGCCGGATTGCCCCGTTTTTTTAAAAGATAAACCGGATATTCTTTTGCAATAACTTTCCAATTTGGACTGGAAAGGTAACGTTCCCTATATTTTTTATTTTCTTCAGCCGATAACAGGTAGTTGTCGTCAAAAACCGAAAAAACAATGTATTCTGCATCTTTCACGTTTGGGAAAAAGTAGATAAACTGCCGTTGCGCTAGGTGGGGCGCAATTACATTCGACGCACTGACTTTGGCATCACCGGGTATTTGTTTTAACAGTTGATTTACTTTTTTCACATCGAAAGGAGCTTCATAAAAACTTTTATCGTAAAATTTAATTTTCGCTTTGTAAAAGGTCCACGGCACCTGGTGATTGCTGCTGTCCATTTTATAAACCGTCATTGACAGCGCTCCTACGCAAGCCGCTCCTGCCAGCACTTGTTGCAACTGTTTGAATTTAAGCGAACTTAAAACCAGGAAAACGGACAATGGAAGTAACGTAACCACTTCAACCGAATAGTAAGTAGCCAGCCCCCACCGGAAGAAGTCGTCGTTCAGCACTTTTTGTGCGACAATCGGAATAAACCAAATGAGGTACCTGGGCCGGAGCAATAAAATAAACCCGCCTGAAATAAAATAAACCCAATAAAATTCCAGCTTAACTTTATCGTATTCGGGAATTTCAAGGTGATTTACAAAGAAAAGCTTTAAAGAATTGATCGGATTTCTGACGATGTACGACAAGGCTTCTCCAGGATCTGCCCCTAAAGCGGAATAGTTAAAAAGCTTGTATTCAACACCGGGAGTTTCAATTCCGGGAATAAAAACTTTGAAGAGCAGGATGAAATAAACTATTGAAACAACAATTCCCGCAACAGAAAAAACCACTGCCTTTTTGTCTTTCCAATGCGAAATAATCAGCACGATAAAAATAAAAATAAACCACAGCGGAATGTTTTCCCTCGAAAAAAGCGAAAGGATTAAAAGAACGAATGCAACGATGTATTTTTTTATTTCAAAATAGTACAGGAAAACCGGGATGAAACAGGCCGACATAATAGCCAGGTTAACATCGGTGCCAAATGACGAATATCTACCGAATAAGAGGAAAAAATAAATCAACACACCGTTTGTGAGCCAGGGATTATCTGTTTTTAGTTTAATGGTTTTGTATGAATACCATGCAGCAATCAGTATTAGCGCGTTTTGAATAATTATCAGGGTATACGTTCCGGTAAGCCAGTTTAAAAGCCAGTACACCGGAATGAAGTACATCAACAGAAATGAAAAATGATCCTGTAAAAAAGTACCGCGATAGGTTGGGAGAGGACTGATTCTGAAATTCGCATAATCCCGGAAAGCAAAGTTGTAGTTGGCGTAGTCGTAAGTGAAAGTTTTAAAAAGGTAATGATTGTAAATGCCTATGAAAAAGATGATTATCCCGAAAAATGCAAGGATTGCAATTGGTATGCGGCGTTGTTGTTTTTTCATGAAATAATCACCTGTAAATTAATAGCACAAACATAAAAATAATCGTGGATTGACAGGGTATTGTTTATTGGTTCTGTGGTTCTGCAGGATAAAATTCAGGGCTGAACGATCAGTTTTCCGGAATCAACAATTTCCGGCCCCTTTTTAATTCTGTAAAAATAGATTCCGTTTTCCATGTTCCTGTTGAATTCGGATGTCGAATTTCCGTGCATCTGCTTTTCTACTACTTTGGCTCCGGTGAAATCGAATAATGAAAAAGTGTAATCTGCGTTTCGCACTGCGCTGCCTTCAACTGTAAATTCACCTCGAGACGGATTGGGAAATATTTTTACGTTCTCCGTATCTGTTTCTCCGGGTTCTGCCTGTGAAGTTATCCGGTAATCGGTTATGTCGCCAAAACAGTTTAAAATGGTGTCACTTAAGCAAATTAGTTCGTAGGTAACTGATTTGTCGGAATGTACATTTGCAACAACAAAATTATCGCCTTTGCCTTCTCCCATTCCACTGGCAATTAGCGTAATATTGCCATATCGATCATACATGAAATCATCGCTCCAATCTGCGGCGCCAACGTCTCCGGCAAACATACCTACCTGGTTTTTCAGTTTTGAAAACAAGGGTTCAACTTCGCTCCAGAAGTTGATGGAATCAGCGCGGCCGTCAAAAGAATTCGGCCGGAGGTGAGCATATTTATTATCCTTTTTCCACCACAAAAGCTGATGAAAAAACACGAATATATTATCCACATTTTCACTGTTTTCTGCGAGCGTAGTTTTTAGAAAATCCAGTTGTTCTCCTGAAATGTTCCATTTATCGATATTCGGATCTAAAATGATAAACAGATCATTATCGTACGTAAATGAAAAATAGGTGTCGCCGTACCGGTCTCTGATTAGTTGCCGGTTATTGGCGGAATGATTGCCCACAGCAAAATAAACCGGAAGCCCCAGCGAATCGATATCAGCATCCACTTCATCCCAGTTTTGTTTGGTAGACGAGATAACGATATCACCGGTTAAAATCCCAAATTTTATTTCCTCCCGGCTGCGGATATAATCGAATTTTTCTTTAAAAGGCGGGTGAAGTCCCACATTGTTAACGCCGGGTTTGCCATACGTATGTCCGGCAACAAAAAATGAATATTCAATGGTTTGCGACCGGATTCCCAATACAAAAGCAAAAAAGAAGAATGTGGTTGTGGTTAGGAAACGCAATGTTTTATGGAATGTATGACGGTTGTTCTTCGAAGAATACATGGGTAGAAGTGTTAAATTTTTACAGTCGGAAAATTCGTCCAAATATTAATCCGATCTCTTCGTTGGATTAAAAGCTTTTACAAAATAATTAAAAAAAATAACGAATGATTACATTTGCGCAACATAATTTCTGAATGAAAGGTTACAAGCAATTCATATTATTCATCTTAACATTTCTTTTTATTTACTCATGTTCAACTAGAGAACAAAAAGAATCCAAAAATCATGCGGTCACTTTTTTATGTGATGCGGAAAAACTCGACTCCACCGGAAGGTATTTTCAGGATGCAAACGATCAGCCACAGACTTTTAGAGAAATAGGAACCCGAACGAAGGAAAAAGCCCATTCCGGAAATTACAGCATAAAATTAACGCCGGGAAATCCTTATGGTTTTACAACCGATGTAAAAAACATTGGTCCCGATCAATACATTCGCATTACAGCATGGCGTAAAAGCAGCGCTAACAGCGGAGTTATAGTTTGTTACGGCGGAGAAGGTTTTTATCATGCAGGTAAGTTTTTGGAAGAAACGAGCTGCGGACGGCTGGCAGAAAATTTATCTTGAAGTTTACACTAAACCAAATTTTAGTCGGGATTTCGTGAATGTATACCTCTGGAACAACAGCCCGGACACCGTATATTTCGACGACATGGAAATTGTTTGCCAGGATGCCAAAGATTATCCGGAGTATGAAAATGAGAAGCCGGTAAATTTATATATCGATTCGGATGGTATAGAAAAACTTCAGCAAAAGCGTTCGGCCGCTTTCGAAAAAACAATGCTTGTCAGCTCCGACGATGATTATACCAGCCTTATTTTTTTTGACGGAAATGATTTCCTGAATGCGAAATGCCGGTTAAAAGGCGACTGGCTCGATCATATTCAGGGCGACAAATGGTCGTTTCGGGTTAAACTGAAAAAGGATTTCGCGTGGAAGCACATGCGTACGTTTTCCGTGCAAAACCCGCTGACCCGCAATTTTTTATCGGAATGGCTGGCCCATAAAATTTTCGATCAGGAGGATGTGCTAACCACCAGGTACGGATTTGTCCCGCTGCGGCTAAACGACAAATCGCTGGGGATTTATGCCTGGGAGGAACATTTTGAAAAGCAACTGGTGGAAAGCAGGAACCGGCGGGAAGGGCCGATTGTCCGTTTCGATGAGAGTATTTTTTGGCAACGTATGCTGGAAAACCAAACGGGCGAAAAAGGAGTGGACATCGATTATTTTAATGCTGCTCCGATGATTCCCTTTAAACAAAGCCAGCTTGTGGGCGATTCTTTAAAAATACTCCAGCTTGAAGAAGGACAGAAATTAATGGTACAATATAAAAACCAGACGCAGCCGGTTTCCAAAATTTTCGACGTAGATAAACTTGCCAAATATTACGCGTTGATTGATGTAACACAGGCTTATCATGGTTTTACCTGGCACAACCAGCGGTTTTACTACAATCCGGTGACCTGCCTGCTGGAGCCAATTGCTTTCGACGGATATATTGAAACCGGAATTTATGAACGTTTCGACCGCCGCGTCTCCGGAATGATGCCGCCTTCCAAACTCCCGGAATATGCCAAAGACGAATTAATGCTTTTTCATCCGTATGCCGATAGTTCGTTTACTAAAAAATACATTGCAAACCTTCGAAAATACAGCTCTCCTCAATTTGTGGAACAAGTAATTTCGTCTTACAAAAAAGAAGCAGATTCCATTTCCGCAGAGATTCATAAAGAGTTTCCGTATTATGTTTTCGACTTTGAATATTTTAAAGACCAGGCAAAGTGGATACGAGCAAATCTGGATGAAATAGAGAAAAATGCATTCGATCTTGAACGTGAGGTTAAAAAGGTCAATTATGAAAAGTTCCGGCGGGAATTTACCGCGGTGGTGAATCCAAACCTCATTCCATTGATGGTTCACGCGTATTACAACCGTAACAAAAAGCAAGTTGAAGTACTTAATTTTCATAACGGTAACGTAAAAGTTGTTGGTACATTCGCGAAAAACCGGTTGCCGGAAAATTTTGATCCCGCGCCTGTGCTGAAACCTTTCGACGGAATTCAGCCCGACCGGTTGTCGGTTTCAGTGGCAGGAATTCCCGAAAAAATGATGTTTTCAGTAAACGATGAATCGTACGAAACGGAAGTTTATCCGTGGCCTTTTTCCGATGGTCTGACTTCCCGGCAATTGGTTGAAAACAAAGGAACGACAAATCTGCCGTTGGTGGATGGGAAGGTTGTTTTTGAAGGAAACTACAAGTTTACCGGCGACATGGTAATTCCGGCCGGCTATGAAGTTGTTTTTAAGCCCGGAACTCAAATCGACCTGGTGAACAACGCCGGCTTCTTTTCTTTTTCACCCGTGAATATGAACGGCACACTCCAAAATCCGGTGAAGGTTTTTTCGAGCGATCGTTCGGCACAAGGATTTAATGTGATTCAGCCTGAAGGAAAATCGTTCTTGCAGTTTGCCGAATTCAAGAGTTTAAGTAACCTGCGAAAAGGAGGCTGGCAAACTCCTGCCGCTGTAACATTTTATGAAGCTGATGTTGAAATGGAAAACTGTACATTCGCCTCCAATTTCAACTGCGATGATGCACTGAACACGGTCCGTTCGGATGTTATGGTTACAAATTGCAGATTTGAAAATACCTTTGCCGATGCTTTCGATTCCGATTTTTGTACCGGGGAAGTAAAAAACTGTGTATTTAAAAACGCCGGAAACGATGCCATCGATTTTTCAGGAAGCCATATAAAAATCAGCGATTGTAAAATGCTTGAAATCAGTGATAAAGCCATTTCCGGCGGTGAGCATTCTTTTTTAACGGTTTCCAATTGTGTTATCGATAAAGCCAACATTGGCATCGCTTCTAAAGATTTATCTGAACTGGTTTTGGATAAAATTGAAATGTATCAAACTGTATACGGGCTGGTTGCTTTCAGAAAAAAACCGGAATATGGACCGGCAAAGATTACCATCAACAATTTGAAAATGAAAAACAATATCGTGTTTCATAAAATTGAAGAGGGATCTGCGCTTACACTGAACGGCAAAGAAATATATGGAAGAGAAAAAAAGTTAGCAGAAAAATTATATCAATAAATACTTTAAAATGGACAAGTGGAATCTATTTCAACGGTTTTTAATCACCGAAAATGCACAAATTTCAATTGTGGATTTTGTCATAAATGCAGTCATTATTTTTGTATTGTCGCTGATCCTGGAATTTACCTACTCGCGTTGTGCCAAAAGTTTGTCGGGGAGAAAAGCATTTGGCGCCAACTTCTTTTTAATTGCGTTTACCACCATGCTGATTATTTCCATCGTAAAATCGTCGCTGGCGCTTTCGCTGGGTTTGGTAGGCGCGCTGTCCATTGTGCGGTTTCGCTCGGCAATTAAAGAGCCTGAAGAACTGGCGTACCTCTTTTTTACCATTGCCATTGGTTTGGGACTGGGGGCCAATCAACGAATTATTACCGTAATTGCCGCATTTGTGTTGCTTGGTATCATTTGGCTGCGGTATTTCACGTCAACAAAATCGCGGAAACAAAACCTGTATTTAACGGTAAGCGGAACTGGCAACGGAAAACCGGAACTAAGAAATATTGATAACGAGGTGCAATCCGTATTTAAAGCATCGAAACTGGTCCGTTACGACGAAACTTCCGATTTGATTGAAGCGGCTTTTTGGGTTGAAATCAAAAAAACCGACGACCTGCAGCAGTTTAAAAAGAAGTTGAACGAACTGGACCCTGCAATACGGGTTTCTTTTGTGGATAACAATTCGTTTTAAGCATTATGAACGGTTATACCGAACTAAATACATTCAGATACGAAAGGAAATTTATTGCGGAAGGCTACTCCGGGCCGGCATCAGAAGCTATAGTTAAGCAAAACAGTGCGTTTTTTGTTCCGGCTTTTGTTCCGCGCAGGGTGAATAACATTTATTTTGATACGCCGGGGCTGGACTGCTATTTTGATAACCTGTTCGGGCACGGCGATCGCTGGAAGGTTCGTTTGCGATGGTACGACAATCAGTTTGGTGAAATTAATTCGCCAATCCTCGAGTTTAAAATCAAAAAAGGCGTGGTAGGTACCAAAAAATCATATCCGCTTCCGTCTTTTCTTTTAGATGAGAATTTTTTTGAACCCAATATTTTAAAACAATTATTTCCTCAGGCGGGGCTGCCTCCTGAAGTTTTGGCAAAACTTGCAGGATTACAACCTGTGTTATTTAATTCCTATTTCAGAAACTATTTTACAACTCTTAATAAAAACTTCCGGATTACAATAGATACTGAGATGGAATACTACAACTTAAGGCCAACCTGGAACCACCTGCAGCATTCCTACAAGGAAAAATTAAAAACGGTGATCGAGTTAAAATACAACCATGAATTTGATTCGGAAGCCGGAAAAATAAGCAACCAAATTCCTTTTCGCCTGGATAAGAATTCAAAGTTTGTTTCGGGGATAGGCCATTTTCGAAATGAAATTGCTTTGTAAATTGGAAAAAGCAACCGGGCATTTGCATATTTATCCTTTCACAGGTGTCTGGGTCTAAACAATATATTAATGGCTAAAGCCTTTCTGTACAAGGGATATATTGCCCCCGGCTTAAGCCGGGGGTTAATTTCGGAGCACGAAAAACAGGCTTTAGCCATTAAATTGATTTTCAACTTTTTTACCCCTGATCTCTGAAGGGAAACTTGCCGAAAATCAATGAACTCTTCAAAGTCCCCTTTGAGGGGATCTAGGGGCAAGCTTTCATTATCAGCAAGAAGAATAACTGTATTCCACCTTATTTTATTAATTAATTCTACTTTTACACATTTATCCAAAATCGAAAAATCCATGCGTTTTACCCTAAACCCCAGGGGGAACCGCATACCTGCCCAGGCAGGGATTTTTCTGATTTCTCCCCTTGGGGCTGGTGTAAAAAATCAGAAAAATCGCTTTCTCATTTAATCTGTCAAAGTAGAATTAAAATATTTCGCGGACACCAGTGTTATCCTTTATTTGTTTTCCGGTGAAACAGTAGTGAATTTTTTAATGCTTAAATCATCAAACCAGGCAACCCTCCTGCGGGGGTTCCACAGGTAAATTTTAAGGTTTTTCCCTTCAATCGCCGGCTTAATCTCCACCTTAATACGCAACAGTTCCCACCCGTTTTCACCGAATTTTACCGCTTCATTTTGGGCTTGGTAATAGTCGTTGCTGTTGTCAGCGGAAACAACCAGGTATCCACTTGAACTGTCTGATTTCCTCCAGACTTCTATTTCGTATATTTCTCCTGTTTTGGTGTTTTTCAAATTATAATCAACTGCAAACGGATTCGGCTTTTGAAGCTTAACGGAATGTGAGCCGGACCGGTATTCTTCGCTTGACAGTGCGTTCACCGGGCCGAATACTTCTGAGTTCGAGGCTAAAAAAAATTTTCCATCCCCGGTAAATTGCTCCACGTTAAAATGAATTGTTGCGCCCGTTTGTTTTAAATTTTGTTTGGGAGGAGGTGTATATTTCAACGTGTCGAGAATATAAATGTTTTGTGACTGACCTTTGTAAACCTGTTTCAACGGAAAACCCAAATTCTCCATTTCTTTTATTTGTGAAGGATCGGTGGGGCCGTTCATTAATATTATTTTCTTTCCGCTTGTTTCAACAATTTGATCAAGGGTTGTTTTTAACTTCCAATGGAAGTACAAATCGGTTGATAATTCGTAGAAGTATGTTTTTGGGTATATTTTTCGAAGGTGCGAAAGCAGTTTCCCCCTGGCAAAATCATTACCGAATTTAAGCCCGGTAAATTTGTTAATTGAATAAATGTAATAGTTGATGGGTGTATACGATGGGTAATTTTTTTCCAGCCACAAATTTGCTGCATCAATTTCGTTGCTGGCAGCTTTTAATTGGCGGTTGGCAACAATTAGTTTTTGCGGATGGTTCCAGGTAATAAATACGACGCAAACAACAACAGATACGGGGAGTAATAACGTTTTCAGTATTTTGGAATTACCGATGTGTATTATAATATCGATGGTGACAAATAATGTTACTCCGTTAAGTAAAATGACCGGTAATAAATAATGATTTCCTCCATAATGTTTTGCAACCAACAGCGTTCCAAAAACGAAGGAACTTAGCAATCCGGCAAGAAATTTCAGATCACGGATTATGTGGTATTTTTTCCTGAAAAAGTATCCAGCCGCCAAAGCCACAATTCCAGCCCCTAAAACAACCGGTATGATGGGATTATTGAAAATAATATTTTGAACATTAGGCATGTATGTTTTTGTGTCGATGATCGCCTTTTCACCATTTCCATAAATTCCGGAATGACTAATTAAATCGCGAAACCAAAAAAACATCCGGTTATATTCAGGTATAGCAGGTATGGTAAACAGAACAAACGCAGGAACAATTGCAATGAAATAGAATAGTTTTTTCTTTAGCGACGGCAGTACGAACAAAGGAAATATTACCAGTGGTAAAAAGGTTGCTTTTGTGGCCAGTCCTGCACCGGTAATCAAGCCAAAATAAATTACATATTTCCATTGGTTCCTGTCCCGCTCCAGATAATAATACAACACCAGAATAGTGTAAATACCGGTGATGAGGAATAAAAAGGATTCGGGTGAAAGTTTTACCCATATCGTTTCGAGAACATATTCAGAAAGAAACATGCTGACCTGCATGAATAGAGCAATCCATACTGATCTTGTTTTTTTGAAAACAAACCAGCCGAGAAAGAAAAGGAAAATTGAATTCAAAATCACCATTGCTTTTCTGATTCCTTCGATAAATTTATTCGGATTTTTCAATACATGCTCAACAACGTTTTCATCATTTGGATTCGAAAACAGGTGAATGATTCCGATTGTTGCTGCTCCAAGCTGCATTACTGTTGTTCCCGGATTATCGACATGGCCAACACTTTGGCCATCGCAAATACACAATGCATTCATCAGATAGATATACTCCGGATCGTTTGGAAAATTTTTGCGATCGAAATGTAGGCCGGCCCATAAAAAAATCAGGGGCAAGATGATGACTATATATTTCAAAAATGCCGGCTTACCCATTGCCCCGTTTAATTTATTCGTTGAATTTCAACAATCGGCTCATGATTGTTCAGGCTTTACAAATATATCATACCGGGCCAGTTTCCACTTTTGCAACCGGTACCGGATTGATGTTTGTAAAACGCCCATCCCATAAATACTGCTGTTTTTGAAGTTGATGCTCGATGCGTCGTCGAAATATTTGGTGGGGCAGGTTATTTCTGCGATTTCGTAGCCGGCGTACCAAATTTGCGCCAGCATCTGGTTGTCGAAAACAAAGTTGTCGGAATTGACGTTATAGTTCACTTTTTCCAGTACTTCGCGTGTAAATGCGCGGTATCCGGTATGGTATTCAGATAGTTTGGCGTTCATCAGCAGGTTCTGAATAAAAGTCAGTCCGCGGTTGGCAATGTATTTGATAACCGGCATTCCACCCGCCAGCGCCCCTTGTCCGAGAATGCGCGAGCCCAGCACCACGTGGTACAATCCGCTGGCCAGCAAATTTGCCATGGCAGGGATTAGTCTCGGCGTATACTGGTAATCAGGGTGAAGCATGATGACGATATCGGCGCCAAGTTCCAGCGCCCGGTTATAGCATGATTTCTGATTACCGCCATATCCGGTGTTCTGTTTATGTTCAACAATGTGTTTTATCCCGAGGTTTTTGCCCACCTCCACGGTATCGTCGCTGCTCAGATCATCCACCAGGATAACATCGTCAACAATGCTGAAATCGATTTCGCGGTAGGTCATTTCCAGTGTTTTTGAAGCGTTGTAAGCCGGAAGTACAACTATTACTTTTTTGCCGTTAACCATCCTGTTGATTTTTTAGGGCATAAAAATAACAAGATTTTATTAGGCGTGCACTTTTCCGGCTGCCACTTTTAAGATTGCTGTTTGCGGAACCTGAAAACAAAAAAAAATCAGTCGCTTAAACGACTGATTTGCTTTGCAAAATAAATTGCGACGTGTTGTGGGGGATTTAATCTCGTCTGGCAGATTAAGCCATCGCCTCTACGTTGATTTCGTCGGCAATTTTTGTCAGCTTTTCATCTGCTTCTTTTTCTTCCTTCAAGGTTTCTACCAGCAGATTGGCTGCATCATTCGATCCGAGCATTTTCAGATAACGAATAACTGTGCCATAACCAGCCATTTCATAATGTTCCACACGTTGCGCTGCGGCTATCAACCCGGCGTCGTGAACAGAATTGTCTGCTTTTTTCTTAATCATCTGTTCCCCTTCTTTAACCAAACCTTTCATTGCTTCGCATTCTTCGCCTTTCAGATTTATATTCAAGTCGGCAGAAACCTGCTCCAGACGTTTAATTTGATTTTTCGTTTCTTCAAGATGGCTTTTATAAGCATCTTTTAATTTGCTGCTGTTAGCTGCTTCGGCCATTTTGGGCAGTGCTTCTGTCAACTGTTTTTCTGCACTGTATAGATCCTTTAATTCGTGTTCCAGTAAGTCTTTTAAATCGCTTAATTTGTGTGCCATAACATTTAATTTTAAGTTATACATAAAATCGTGTTCGGGTTAACGCATGATAATACCATGCCGCTTTTTGGAAATGAATTCCCGAAGTGGGCAGTACAATGCTATGTTCTTTTAAGTGTGCGGGTTACTCGTGTTAATAGCTTGAAAATGCTCCGCTCTTCTTGCAGGATTTTATGGGAAATTATTCCACAAACGTGGATATTCGGATACAAATCTCTTTTATGGTCCGCTGCAATTTTCGACGGTGACCCGGCTGTACAGCCGGACAGGCTGCTCCCTGCGATCCATCTGTACAACCGGACAGGCTGCTCCCTGCAACTACCAACTGAGACTGCTCACTGCGACTGCTCCCTGCCTACTGTATTTCAGGTATTTCTATCCACGTTTTTTTCGCCCAGCTTTCCAGTCCTTTTTCTGCCAGTTGTACGCCTTTGGCGCCTTCCAGTAAATTCCATTTAAATGGTTCGTTTTTCACCACATGTTTCAGGAACAGTTCCCATTCCGCTTTAAATGCATTGTCGAAATGTTCCTGCTCCGGAACTTTACTCCAGCCTTCGTAGAAATCGATGGGCTGCGGAATATCCGGATTCCAGACTGGTTTTGGTGTATTCCCGTAATGTTGCGTCCGGCATTCACGTAATCCGGCTACGGCTGATCCTTTTGTGCCATCCACGTGCAGCGTCAGTAAATCATCACGGCGAACGCGTGTTACCCACGAAGAATTAAAATGCGCAATTATCCCGTTTTCCAATTCAAAAGTAGCATAGGCAGCATCATCGGCAGTACATTTGTAGGGGTGGCCCTGTTCATCCACCCGCTCCGGAATATGAGTAGCTCCCAAACAAAAAATGCCTTTTACATTACCAAACAGATTATCCAAAACATACCGCCAGTGGCACAACATATCCACAATAATTCCGCCGTCGTCTTCTTTGCGGTAGTTCCAGCTTGGCCGCTGCGCCGGAACGGTGTGTCCTTCAAAAACCCAGTAACCAAATTCGCCGCGCACCGACAGAATTTTTCCGAAGAAATCGTTTTCCATCAGCCGTTTCAGTTTTAACAAACCGGGAAGCCAGAGTTTATCCTGAACCACACCGTGTTTAACTCCCGCTTTTTCGCAAACGTTGTAAAGTTCCATCGCCGATTCCAGACTTGTGGCAACCGGTTTTTCGCAGTAAACATGTTTGCCGGCTTTGGCGGCCTGTTTCACGGCATCGGCACGGCGGCCTGTGGTTTGTGCGTCAAAATAAATCTGGTAATTCGGATCGTTCATCACCGAATCCAAATCTGTGGTCCATTTTTCCACACCCGACAGTGCTGCAAGCTTTTTTAGCTTGATTTCATTGCGCCCCACCAAAACCGGGTCGGGCATTATAAATTCAGAAGGACTTACCTGAACTCCCCCTTGTTTTATTATTTCAACGATTGAACGCATTAAATGCTGGTTCGTTCCCATCCGGCCGGTAACGCCGTTCATTATTATTCCAATTTTGTGAATCATATTTTAGCTAAAAGGTTTAAAACTTTGTTTACGCGTTGAAGCTTCATTTAAATTCCCCGTGCATTTCTGTCGATTTGCTCTTCTTCCGTAAAATCATTTTCCGGTGTATATCCCGGAATTGGAAGAATGCGTTCGTGAATGGCATCGATGATCCATTCAGGCTGCGGGAAGAAATAATCTTCCAGTTCGTGTGCCGGTATTATCCAGTTTCGCGAACCAACAACTACGGGTGGAGCATCCAGATAATCGAATGCCAGTTCGGTAATGTTCGACGCCAAATCGCGCAGGAACGAACCACGCCCCGATGCATCTCCGGAAATCACAATCCGGCCGGTTTTTTTAATGGATTCGATTACCAGTTCATAATTAAACGGCACCAGCGAGCGGGCATCAATCACTTCAGCAGAAAGATTATATTTTTCTTCCAGAATTTTTGCCGCATCCAGAGCGCGGTATAAAGTTGCGCCAATGGTTAAAATGGTTACATCATTTCCTTCTTTTTTGATATCCGGTTCACCAAGCGGAATTTCATAATATCCTTCCGGAACGCCACCCTTGTGAAACATTTCACCAATGTCGTAAATTCGCTGGCTTTCAAAGAAAATAACCGGGTCTGTTCCTTGCAGGGCGCTGTTCATCAGTCCTTTGGCATCGTAGGGAGTAACCGGGAAAACTACTTTCAGCCCCGGAATATGAGCCGCCAGCGCTGTCCAGTCCTGCGAATGTTGTGCGCCGTATTTCGACCCAACCGAAACACGCAGAACAACCGGCATTCTCAATACATTTCCGCTCATGGCCTGCCATTTCGGAAGCTGGTTAAAAACTTCGTCGCCGGCGCGGCCCAGGAAGTCGCAGTACATGATTTCCGGAATCACACGGCCGCCGCACATGGCATAACCAATTGCAGTACCAACAATTGCGCCTTCGGAAATGGGCGAATTGAACAAACGATGGTAGGGCAGGGCTTCTGTCAATCCGCGGTAAACGGCAAATGCGCCGCCCCAGTCGCGGTTTTCTTCGCCATAAGCAATCAGGGTCGGATCTTTGTAAAACCGGTCGATAACCGCTTCAAAAATTCCGTCGCGCAGGCCGTAGGTTTTTATTTTGGAATGTGGCTTTCCGTTTTCGTCGAACATAAACCGTTCTTTGTTAGCCAGTTGTTTCACCCGCGGATTTTCGTCAATCGCGTGGTTTACCTCCGGCTCGCGGTCTTCCATTCTATCCACCGACTGATCGCTGAACATCATTTCACCAATCCGGTTCGGGTATTTTTTCATGTTCATGTGCGGCGAAACTTCATCGTCGATTGCCAGTTTCAGTGAATTGGTAATTATTTCCACCGTTTTATTTTTAATGTTCTCCAATTCTTTTTCGCCGGCAATTCCCGCTTTCACCAGTTCGTTGCCAAACCAAATAATGGAATCCTGTTTTTCCCAGGCTTCAATTTCTTCTTTCGATCGGTACGATGAAGCGTCGGAAGGGGAATGCCCGCTGTAGCGATAGGTGAGCACATCGAGCAGAACTGGCCCCTTTTTCTCTTCAATCACTTTCATTTTCCGTCTGTAGGCATCGATTACCGCCAGCGGGTTGTATCCATCCACCCGCTCGGCGTGCATCTGTTCTTTGTTCAATCCTACACCCACTCTGGCAGCCACTTCGTAACCCATGGTTTCGCCGCAGGTTTGCCCACCCATTCCGTATTGATTATTCATGATGTTGACAATCAGTGGCAAACCACCTTTCATATCGCCTTCCCAAAGTTGGCTGAACTGGTCCATCGTAGCGAAAGTTAATCCTTCCCAAACGGGCCCGCAAGCCATGGAAGCATCGCCAATATTGGCAACCACAATTCCCTTTTTACGATTTACTTTTTTGAATAAAGCAGCGCCCACCGAAATGTCGCCGGAGCCGCCAACAATGGCGTTGTTCGGATAAACCCCGAAAGGTGTAAAAAAGGCATGCATCGATCCGCCCAATCCTTTGTTAAACCCGGTTTCGCGGGCAAATATTTCTGCAAGTGTTCCGTAGGTTAAAAATTTAACTGCAAGCTCTTTTGTGGTTCCTTTGTGACCGGCTTTTACCGGGGCCAGCGTTTTTCCGTTGAAATGAGATTCCATTATTTCTTCCAGCTTTTCATCATCGAGTTTGGAAATGGCTGAAAGTCCTTTTGCCAGAATTTCGCCGTGACTGCGGTGTGAACCGAAAATAAAATCATCAACATCCAAATGATAAGCCATGCCAACGGCGGCGGCTTCCTGGCCGATGGAAAGATGCGCCGGACCAGGGTGATTATACGGAATTTTGTTGTATTCCCCGCGGGTTTTTATCAGGTTTAGCATCGTTTCAAATTCGCGAATCACCACCATATCGTGATAAATACGGAGGAAATCTTCTTTGGAAAAATTCTCTTTTTCCTCTTCAACAGTTTTATTGTACTGGTTAACCGGAATCGGTTTAAATTCCAGTTGGCTGGATTTTCTGACTTCGTCAGGATTTATGAATTGTACTTTTGGCATTTTGTAGTATTTTAATTTGTTATTTTCATGTTTTGTAAACAGTTCCGGGTTCCGGGTTCGAAGTTCCGGGAAGAGTGAACCGTTCCGGGTTCCGTGTTTAAAGTTCCCAGTTTCGGGTTTCGGGTTTAAAGTTCCGGGAAAGGTATTTCATGGTAAATTATTTAAACTTGTTTCCTTTAAATTCGCTTGTTTTTATATGGCTCATTAATCCACCTACCAGTTTGCCAATTTCGTCAGCAAGATTATAGGCTTCTTTAAATTCCTCTTCTGAAATATATTCATTGTCTAAAGCTCTGTATAACTGAGATCGTGTTTCTCCGGCAGAACCTTTGGAGAAAGAAAGAAACTGAACAAATTCCTTATTTCCGCCGCGCTCGAAGCCTTCTGCAATATTGTCCATTGCAGAACCTGATGAGCCTTTTATTTGACTCACCAGCTTAAAATCTTTTGAAAAAGAAGGTTTCAGTGTATATTTCTGTATCAACCTGCAAAGAATTCTTGCCTTTTGCCAGCCCTTTATCTCCTCAAAACTATTGAATGTTGCCATTTCTGAATACTCTGAACTTTAAACTTTAAACTTTGAACTCCGAACTCCGAACTCTGAACTCTGAACTCCGAACTCCGAACTCCGAACTCTGAACTCCGAACTTTGAACTCCGAACTCTGAACTCCGAACTCTGAACCCTACACCGTGAGCTTTTCTATTTGTTCCTTTATCTCCGCTAAGAACCGCGTAGCCTCGCCGCCGTCCAGTGCCTGGTGGTTATAGGTTAATGAAAGTCCGAGCATCGGGACAAAACCATACACACCGTCTTCAATTTCTTTTGGGCGTGGAACAATGGTGCACACGCCGAGAATGGCCGTTTGCGGTAGATTAATTACCGGTGTGAACATTTCCACGCCGTAATTCCCGAGGTTGGAAACGGTGAAAGTTGCTGCTTCGGGACTTAATAAATCAGGATTTATATTCCCGGCCCGTGCCTGCGTAGCCAGTTGAAGCAACTGATGCGACAGTCCGGTGATGGAAAGATCGTCGGCATTTTGCAGCGCCGGCACCATCAGTCCGCGGTCGGTATCCACTGCCAGTCCCAGGTGCACTTTCTTGAACCATTTCATTTTATCGCCGAGGTAATGCGTATTTGCCTGCGGGAATTTTTCGAGGGCACGAATAACAGCAAAACAAACCAAATCGTTAATGGTCACATTTTGAGTAGCTGTTCCCTCTGCATATTCTTTTTTGAATTTCTTCCGAAGTTTTAGAATTTGCCGTGCGTCAGCGCTCAGGTGATGAGTTAACTGTGCCGAATTTTGCAACGACTGGTACATGGCATTTGCAATTAATTTCCGGATGTTCGGAATGGATTTAACTTCGAAATCAACACCGGATTCCAGTACCACTGCCGGTTTAGCCGGAGCTGCTTTTGGTTCCGGTTGTGTTTTTCTTTCGGGTTGAACCTGTTTTTCCGCTTTTGCTGATTTTGTGGCTTCTTCCACATCGCGGGCAATTATTCGTCCGCGTGGCCCGGAACCTTTCAGGGACTGAATTGCGACACCCAGTTTTTCGGCCATGTTCTTTGCCAGTGGCGAAATGCGGATTCGTTTACCGGAAGATTCCTCCACTTCAAATTCAAATACTTTGGGCGATTCTTCCACCTCTTCATTTTCATCGTCGGCCGTTTTTTCTTCAACCGAAGCGCTGCCCGGACTGAACTCTTCCACCGGTTCACCTTTTTCGCCGATGACAGCAACATTGGTTAACACCGGTATTTCATCGCCTTCCTCAAAGAAAGCAGCAAGTAAAAAGCCGCTCGTTTTTGCTTCTTCGTCGAAGGATGCCTTGTCGGTTTCATAAGAAAAAAGAACATCTCCTTCGCTAACTTCTTCCCCCACCGATTTATACCACTGCCCCAGGATGCACGATTCAACCGATTGTCCTTGCCGCGGCATGATTACAGGTACTGCCATATTTTATTGGTTTATGTTTAACTTGTATATACAAATCGAATTTCTTATCAGATAATAAAACATTGATATTCAGTGTTCATTTAACGTTCACGAATTTCAGGATGTAAAAATATATTTTCTGACTTGTATTTACAAGTTGTTTCAAATGTTTTAAAAAATATTTAATTTAGCCGCCATGGAAAACATGCCGCAATATCGCCAGTTGTACGAATTACTCCGAAAACATATTCTGACGGGTGTGTACCCGGAGGGGAGTCTGCTGCCGTCGGAAAATGAGCTTTGTACGGTGCATAACATGGCGCGTCCTACGGTTCGGCATGCGCTCGATTCGCTGGTGAAAGACGGCCTGATCCTGAAAAAACAGGGCAAGGGAAGCATTGTTAGAAAATCCCCGCAAAACATCGGAATTTTGTCGATTGCCGGAACTGCTTCTGCCATCGGCGTGCGTTATTTAAAAACGGATATTTTGCAGAAACCATCCTGAAAAACTGGTCGGAGACATTTCCGTTCGAACTTTCGGAACTGGAAAAGGAAGCCGGGTGCATTTACATGGAACGCCTGCGTTACGTGGAAAATGAACCTGTTTTTTACGACATGAACCACTTGCCCAACATTTATTTGCCGCGGATAACTAATCGCTCGTTTGAAAACAAGTCGTTGTTCGAAATTCTGCGGAAACAATATCGGGTTGAGATTTTGGGTGGCGAGCAAAAACTAAAAGCAGTGATCCCCGACAAAGGAATCAGAAAAATTTGTTTCACATAAAAAGCGGAAGGCCGGTGCTTTACATCGAGCGGAAGTGACACACCAATAAAGAGGCATTTAACATTTATTCAACCATCTATTTCAATTCGGAAAAGCATGCTATTTATGGAAGCTTCTGAGGCATAAATTCATTCAGCCTGGAAAAGCATTAACAACAAAATGCCAGCCGCAATAATATAAATTGATCGCACATAAATACCTTTCATAATTACATAAAAATTAGGATCATTATTCCCTGAAGCAGCATCAAAGCCAAGCCATAAGTATAAATTACAATACCGAAAAGACGCATAAAAGATTGTTTGGTATAAATACGGATACACCAGGCAATAAAAAGCATAAAAGCCAGGTGGTAAAGGTTTAACCTTCCCAATGCCTTCACCAGTTTCATGTGTAATTCCGATGGATCAAAAAAATACAATACCGACAATGGGTAAAAATATTTGACCTCCTCCATTGTATAACTCCCCTTAATAAGTACAAACCAAACCGATTTTACCCAAAGCGGCAGCGAAAGAAAAAAAGTGGCAATCAAAATAATTTTGAATAAAAGCCTGTTCCCCAATTCAATATTATGTCCCATTAAACCTATTTTGATTAATCCCATAGCAATTCCTGCAATTGAAAATATATAAACAGGAGATAGTATATACCTGACAAAATCAACCCTTCTCACCATGTCAATATAATTTTCAAATCCTGTATTTGCCTTGAAATTATATTCGTAGATATCGGTACTCCAGACAAAATAGCTGAAAAGAAAAAGCCCGGCCATATAAAACAGCGTTGCCGCAATTAATAAGATCCAAGGCGGTTTTTTCAGGATGGCTTTAATTTCTGCTTTTAACATGGGTTTCCGTTTTAAATTGTTCGTCAAGCGGATTTTCAAATTCAAGATCTTTTTTGTATTCCGAATCTAATGGATGATCGAGTAAAAGATTGTAATTCTCCCAAAAATCCGGATTATAGTCATATTCCAAATCCCAAAGCGTTTTACTCTTACCCATTGCATTTCTGTTTTTAATCCGGTCATAATCTCTTCTTCGCGTGGCTATTTCATTAACCATTAATTCTGCTTCATGACTGTAGAAATTTGATTCGTCAATTTTAGTTACCATGTCCGGAATGCCCCCGTAAAAATAAATATAGGATGGATAGTATTTGTCTTCAAATTTTCTGTATTGAATAAACTGGTAAGTTGCAACTGAATCATTTTTTACAAAAGGCTTGCTCTGGGGATTGTAGCTAATATTAATATCTTCAGCTTTTAGAATGGCAAAGTCATTTGCATTAACATAATAACGAAACTTAGCGAAAGTGTGGGTAGTGTAGTATTTTTTAAACAGAAATTCCCAGGATTCCTGTTTAAACTCTATTACGTACACAAGGGCATCGTCAAAAAAACTAACTTCTTTCAATGAGCCTGAATAATGTTCGTTTTTAGCTAATTTTCGCAGAAAACTCTTTTGTGCTAATCGCTCCACTATTAATGATCGGTAAATAGGATTTTGATTTCCCCCTAAGACCTTGTAAAAAAGTTTTCTTCCAACTGATGTGCTTAATTCAGCATAGTTGTTACTGTTTCTTATTTCGTTAATTTGTACCTTTTCCCGGTCATCAGAATAGTGGTTCTGATGGATAGATATGGCCGCTTCGGTTAACCTGACTGTCCGGTTATTGTCCATACAATTGTAAACTCTGTGCCTGAAAAAGGCTTCCAGAAAATACTTTTTTCGGGAATAGTTATTATCGATTCTTGAAATTACATTTTTTATGATGGAATGCACATCATTTTCGCCAGGAACAACCACTACGCCTTTAATTTGGTATTCTCTGGGTTCAAGCAAAAAAAGTAATGTATCATTCTCAATAAGCGAGTCGATAGGAAAGGATCGGCTTTTGAATCCGATGCACGAAACATCCAACCTGCCCTTCGTCAAACTGTCCGGCAGGTTCAGCAGAAAGTCTCCGTAGGAATTTGTACAGGTACCAACCGGTATATTAAAAACCGAAATATTGGCATATGGAATGGGTTGGTTGCTTTCCTTGTCGTAAACACTGCCAACAAACTTAAGCCATTGCGAGTACGAATTATTGGCGTTACATATTAAAAATAACAAAAGAGTAAGCCGTAAAATGTTTTGAATCACATTGAAAAGATTTGCTTTTGTCATCACATTTATATTTTAGCTGTTTTTATGCGTTATAGAGAGGGCTATTCGATCATTGACCCAATAGCCCTGTAAGCAAAATTTTTAAACTGAGCAGTAGTTTTGGCAGTTAAAATACCATGCCAAATATAAATCGGCCCAATCGCCTTGGTAGCCTGTGCCTCCGGTTATCCAGTAACAAATCATCTGACAATAATAACCACCTTGCACTTCTTCCATTTTTTCAAAACTCAATTCTTTCATATTGTTTAGAATTAAAGAATTAAACGTATGGCAATGATTGCCCATAGCATAACCAAATAATTAAATGATTGTCCGGAGTAATCCGGTCTTACCGGTTGGCAACAAGGTTAAGCCAAATTTTAAAAGTGACTGTTTGAAAATCGAACAAAACCTTGTACATTCGCAACGGGCTTTGCGAAGCCTTTTTGCCTCCCCGGTCGTGGACAAATTGAAGCGTGTACATATACCGGGGAGGCTTATTTGCTGAATTTATTTTTGCAACAAAGAGGTATGGTTTCCATAAGTTTGATTTCCTGCTTACGAAGACAGGTATTAAAAATTTTTAATTTTGTTATTAAATTTATGGAAAAATATTTAAATAAACATAATTCCCCCCCCCCCCCTTTTTTGTCAATCCGCTAGTTATATGTTTATCTTCCATGGTTTTACGACCATATTGAAAATAGGCATTTTGTGTAACATAATTGAACTATGTAAAATTTTTACCTGAGCGGGATTACCTTTTTAGAGTTTTCGGAAGCTTCTAAAATATAAATTTTGTACTTTCAGTTTTTTAAATAGAAATTAACAAGAGGATGAACGCAAAAGAAATACGGTGGAAGCAACGTTTCCAAAATTTTAAGAAAGCATTTCTTCAGTTCGATGAGGCTGTTTCAAATATTGAAAAGCTTTCTGTATTAGAGAAAGAAGGCCTGATTCAACGATTTGAATATACATTCGAACTGGCCTGGAAAACTCTTAAAGATTTCCTGGAAAGTCAGGAAGTGGAGGCTAAATTTCCGCGCGATGTTATCAAAAAAGGATTTCAGTATGAAGTAATTGCGGATGGTGAGATGTGGATGGAAATGCTGGAAAAACGAAACCAGATGGCACATACATACGATGAGGAAATATTTGATCAAGCAGTATCGCAGGTCGTGAATCTATTCTATCCTGAGATTAAAAAGCTATTTTACTTTTTTAAAGATCAGAAATAATGTACGGGATTCCGGAAAAAAGTTACCGGTTGATATTAAATAGTTTCAAAGATTTTGAACAGATTGAAAAAGTTGCTGTTTACGGCTCGAGGGCGATTGGAAATTTTAAAAGAGGCAGTGATATCGATTTGGTTGTGTATGGGAAAAGTTTAAACCAGATTTCAGTGCTAAAACTAAAAACGAAACTCGAACAGGAGTTGCCTATTCCGTTTTATTTTGATATTACCCACTACGAATCTTTGCCTGATAATGATTTGAAGAAACACATCGATAATTATTCAAAAATCATTTACCCCTTTTAATTTTTACTGCAAAAATTTTTCTTCCCTGTATTTAATCCTAATTTTGCGCTCCATAATTTCTGATTGAATCTCAGGGAATAAATGAAATAGAAAACAGAATCAATGGAATAAAAAAGGTGAATTCTATTAGTTAAACAGAAATGAATCTATTTTGGGAGACACAAAATTTGCAGAAAACGGAATTAAGGAACCTATTAACAGCAGAGGGGAGCAGGCTACATTCATCAATGAAAAATATGGATTGCACCCCCGCAATAATTTTGATATCTGGCTGGCAAGATCCAAAAGTCCCACGCCGCTGGTCATTTATATTCACGGCGGAGGTTTTATCGGCGGCGACAAATCGAAATATTTTGAATCGGAAGATTTGGTGCGGTTTCTCGATGCCGGTGTGTCGGTGGCAACCATCAATTACCGGTACATGACTGACGAACCATACGGGATATTAACCAGTATGAACGATTCGAAACGGTGCCTGCAATTCATCCGGTATCATTCCAAAAAATACAACATCGACAAAACAAAAGTGGCTTGTTCCGGTGGTTCGGCCGGCGCAGGAACGTGCTTATGGCTGGCCTTTTCGGATGATATGGCCGACCCGCAGAACGAAGATCCGGTATTACGTGAATCTACGCGAATAACTTGCGCGGGAGCTTTTGCCACGCAATCGACATACGATGTTTTTCGCTGGCAGGAAATTATTGGAATACCGGTAGCCGAAAATTCCGGCCAACTTCAGACAATTGCCCTGGCCCTCGGAATGCCAAATGCCCCCGGAAACAGTTTAAAAGAGCGTTTGGAAATCAGACGGGAACTCGATTTCCTCGCAAAAATGGATAAAAACGATGCACCGGTTTTCATATTTAATAAGCATAAAAACGGGAATCCAATGAATCAGGACGATCTGAACCATCACCCGTTACATGCCAAAGCAATTAAGGAAAAAGCCGATCAGGTTGGCCTCGAAGCAGTGGTTTATGCGCCGGAAATTGGCATAAATGATCCTTCAGGAAAAGATTTGGTTGCTTTTTTTCTTGAGAAATTGAAGGCATAAATTGATGTTGATAAATATTCATTCATTGTGAATATTTATACGAAATTGTGCTGTTTGCCGTCAAAAAAATCATCATATTTGCAAACTTGAATAAAAGAATAACAAACGTATGAAAGTTTTAAAATTTGGCGGGACTTCAGTGGGAAGCCCTGAAAATATGCGGACAGTGCTGAAATTAATAACCGATGGCGAACAAAAAATTGTCGTTCTTTCGGCCATGTCAGGAACAACAAATGCGTTGGTAGATATCGCTGCTTACTTAAGTAAAAAGAATAAAGATACAGCGCGTGTGATCATCGGCAATTTGGAAACAAAATATAAAAAAGTGGTAGCCGAACTTTTTAAATCCGATGAGCATAAAAAGAAGGGGATTACAGTTCTGCAAACGAGCTTCGATATCATAAAATCATTTACATCGGGCAGTTTTACAACGTCAACCGAAAATACGATTCTTGCGCAGGGAGAATTAATTTCCACGCAATTGTTCACACTTCTGATGGATGAATGCGGCTATGATGTCAAGCTGCTGCCGGCTCTCGATTTTATGCGGATCGACGAAGATAAAAGCGCTGATACGGTTTTTATCAGAAAGAACATCGCAACAGTGATGGAGATAGCAGGCAAAGCTGATTATTATATTACCCAGGGTTACATTTGCCGGAATGCAGAAGGTGAAATTGATAACCTTCAGCGCGGGGGCAGCGATTACACAGCTTCATTAATCGGAGCAGCAATTGAAGCGGAAGAAGTTCAGATTTGGACGGATATCGACGGATTTCACAACAATGACCCGCGGTATGTTGAAAATACCAAAAAAATAGAGCAACTTTCGTTTAACGAGGCGGCAGAGCTGGCTTATTTCGGCGCCAAAATTTTACATCCGCAGACGGTTTTACCGGCGCGTGTGCAAAATATTCCGGTGCGTTTGAAAAATACGATGAACCCAACTGACAGCGGTACATTAATTACTTCGGAATCCGATAAAAGCGGAATAAAAGCCGTGGCCGCAAAAGATGGAATTACAGCCATTAAAATCCGTTCCGGACGAATGTTAATGGCATATGGTTTTCTGAAAAATGTATTTGGGATTTTCGAAAAATACAAAACCCCGATCGATATGATTTCAACTTCCGAAGTGGCAGTTTCGCTTACCGTCGACAATATTTCACAACTGGATAAAATAATCGGTGAATTGGATAAATACGGTACGGTTGAGGTGGATCACAACATGTCGATTGTTTGCATTGTGGGAGACATCATTCAGGAGGAAAAAGGTTTTGCATCGAAGGTGTTCAATGCGCTCGACGGCATTCCAATCCGCATGATTTCGTATGGTGGAAGCCGGCACAACATATCGGTACTGGTGCCGGATTCTCACAAGAAACAAACACTTCAGGCGCTGAGCGACAACTTATTGAACAATTAACCGGTAACAACACCGGCTTTTTACAATAACCGTTTTTTAATGGTCAATGCATTGGCAGGATTTGTCTCCGTTATTTGTTTAAAGTCGCTTTTCGTGAATCCGTATGCCAGAAATTTGGGTTTAAAACCGGTAACCAGGTAGTGAAAGTCAACTCGTGAACCATCATTTTGAAATGAATTGCCACTGTGCGATAGCAAAACCCGATCGATTATTTCCTGTTGTTTGAAGATTTTTACCGCTCCCAGAATTTTTTCTGTGTTTTCTTCATTTAAGCCATCGAAGGAAATAAAAGAGCCCATTTTACCCACAGAAACCAAATCGCGCGGGTCGGGTACTTTGTCGGCATGAATCCATGTCCATGCTTCGGCGCTCACATTATTGTCGCTTAAATGTGCAATAATATCATTTGCTCCAACAATGTTGTTTCCCACTTCGGTTTGAATGGGAAGCCCGGTTTTGCGGTGGCAAATAGCCGCTGCCTTTATTAATTTTTTATCGCCTGGCGACAAAGGTTTTGTATCGGTTGCGGTAGCCACAAACCCGGGGTAAATTCCGGTTTCGTCAATCCCGCGGTTGATTTCCCTGAGCCAGCGTTCTGCAATTTGTTCCGCCGGTTCACCGGCTGCAAAATCAGGTACATATTTTCCACTCGCAGCTCCATAATACCCGGTATTTGTAATGATTTGAACGCCGGTTTCTTCCGAAATTTTCCTGAGATATTCCGGTTGCCGGCCTGAAAAAGCCTGTGTGGCATCAACGATTGTATCAATGCCCAATTTTTTAACCTTTTTGAGATACGGGACCACAGAATCCATCGGCTCTTTTTCGGGATACGACGGATAACGCGCCGGGTCCTTCCCCATGGTTGAAAATAAATGCTCGTGTGGCAATGTCAATCCCAACCGGGAAGGTGAGATTTCGCCGGTAACCGTCATCACCGAGCCTTGATTTACTGCTGCTGAAATAAGCTTACTTGTCATTGAATTCGACCGGACAGAACTGCCAACAATCAACGTGCCGGCAAGCGCTGCCATTTTTTTGATGTGTGTTCTCCTGTCCATAACGTAGTCTTTTTAAAAGAACAACAAAAGAAGTGCGGGGGTTGGTTCAAAAAAAATGATGTTAATCGATGAGGCAAACTTCAGCCGCTTCGTAGCGTGAAGTGAGCTGCAACGCAAATTTTGTTTGAAGTATTTTTAAGGTTCCGAGTGCAATTTCAGGGGTATTATTTTCGGCAGAAAGGTGGCTCAGAAATACGCGCTTCAGGTTGATCCCGGCAAATTCCTGCAACAGTTTTAATGCCTGCAGGTTCGAAAGGTGGCCAACTTCAGAGGCAATCCGCTGTTTCAAATAATACGGATACTGCCCGGTGCGCAGCATTTCTTCATCGTAGTTGGTCTCCAGAAAAAGTGCATCGCAGAGCTGAAGGTGCGTTTTCACATTGTCACACGGTTCTCCAATGTCGGTAAATACGCCAATGTTTTTTCCGGCATATTCCACCCGGAAAGAACAAGGTTCGGAAGCGTCGTGGTTTTTAATAAAGGAATGAACAGTGAACTCGCCTACGTCAATTTTTTCACCAGCTTCGAAAAATCGTGGATAGTCGGGTTTAAGGTTGTTGTATGATGCCAGATACGTTTTTGAAGTCATATACACCGGCACATGTAGCCGTTTTGCTGTTACGCGCGCGCCGCGTAAATGATCGCTGTGCTCGTGCGTGATGAAAATGGCTTTTACTTTTTGAGCGTCCAGTTGGCGTTCCGCAATTCGTTTTAATATTTGCTTGCATGAAATCCCGGCATCAACCAATACCGCATCTTTTTCATTGCCAATATAATAGCAGTTTCCGTTACTTCCCGATGCAATGGCGCAGATTTTAAGCATGTTCAATTTATTTTACAAGTTTTGAAATCGCACGAAATTCAGCGGCCGCAGAAGACCTGGTCAGTTCGAACAGGATCGATTCAAAGGAGGTCATCATGATGTTTTCGAACCGAAACCGTTCTTTGGCGATTTCGATGTTTTCCCTGGTTCGCGATGAAATGCAATCCGCCACCACCACCGGATTAAATCCGGTTTCTTTTAAGTCGATGGCTGTTTGCAGTACACAAACGTGTGCCTCAATGCCGCAGAGAATGATATTTTTGGCGCCGGTACCTTTTAGTTTTTCAATCACGGTGGGTTCGTCGCAGCAACTAAAAGCCCGCTTCTCGGTGAAACCAAAATCCGGTACAGCGTTTTTGATTTCTTCCACGGTTTCGCCCAGGCCTTTCGTATACTGCTGCGTAACCACTATCGGCAGGTTCAGTTCTGCCATTCCTTTAATAAGCGTTGTGCAGTTTTTTAGAAGTGCCTCTTTTTCATACATCACCGGAAACAACCGTTCCTGAATATCGACAATTAATCCGGTTGTATTTTCTCTTGTTATGCGCATTTTAGTCAAACGTTTTTTCGATCTATATTTGTTTTCAATTTCAAGCTGTAAGTTTCAAGCTTCAAGCTTCAAGCTTCAAGCTTCAAGCCTCAAGCTGCAAGCCTTTTCTGCCAACTGCGACTGTAAACTGTTTACTGTTTTAACCGCGCCTGCAACCGCGATTTGTCTCCCAAATATCCGCCATGATGTCGTTTCGCATACTCGTGGCTGGAAAAACCAATTTTGTCCATCATGGACACCACCAGCGCATCGCCGGTTACGGTCATTACTGTGGTTGATGTAGTAGGAGTGAGGCCCAGCGGACAAACTTCTTCCGGATTTCCCGTAAAAATAAATGCGTCGGCACTTTTAGCCAGCATACTGTCCGGATTACCCGATATAACGATCAGCGGCAGCCCCGGGTGGAGGTTTTCTGCTAAATCAACCAGTTCAAGGATTTCCCTTGTTTTCCCGGAATTCGAAATCAGTAGCAAAACATCATTTTCCTGAAGAACGCCCAAATCGCCATGCTGCGAGTCGCTGGGGTGCAAAAAAACTGCCGGCGTACCCGTCGAGCTAAAAGTGGTAGCTATATTTTGGGCAATTTGCCCGGCTTTTCCCATGCCGCTGACCACCAGTTTTCCCCGTTTTTGATGCACCTGCGCATAAATCAATTCAACAGCCTGCACAAACGCATCGCTCACCGGAATGTTCCGGATGGCAGCGGCTTCCTGTTCTATCACTCTTCTAATCATGTCCTTCATGCTGTACAGAAATTTGCTGCAAATCTAACGGAAAAAAATGAACTGTCTGCAGCTTACCAAACAATTGCAAAAATGCTCCGTCTGACAGATTGGAACTAAAAAGAAATAGTATTTTAGTGAACTAATTTTAAACCTCGGAGAAAACCAAAATATGAGCTTGTTTCAAAAATCGGTAGAGAAAAAATATTTAAACGACCTCGACACTGCACTAATCGATAAAAAATACGCTGATTTTTTAAACCATTTTGGTAATCCCGAAATTCAGGAAAACATACGAAATTCAAAAGAAGAACAATACCAGGGAGAATTTCTAATTGATTTATTTGTAAATATTCTGGGGTACACGAAAAACCCCACTCCAAATTTCAACCTAACAACTGAATTAAAGAATATTTCCAACAGCAAAAAAGCTGACGGCGCAATACTTGCTGGTACAGCCGGGCATGCCCGGCTGCAACAAGCAAACACTACACTCCAAAAAGGGGAGCATGCTCCCCATAATGTTATCGCGGTAATTGAATTAAAATCAACAAATACCACCGACCTCGATAAAATTGAAACGCAGGCGTTCGGCTACAAAAACCACCATCCAAAATGTAAATATGTAATTACTTCAAATTTTGAGAAACTTCGTTTTTACATTCAAAATGCAGTTGACCACGTTGATTTTGATTTGTTCAATCTAACACGGGAACAGTTTTCGTTAATGTGGCTGTGTTTGGCAAAAGACAATTTGTTGACCGACCTGCCTTTAAAAATCAAAGAGTCATCGGTTTTACAGGAAGAAAACATCACGAAAAAATTGTATGCTGATTATTCAAAGTTCCGTGAAGCGATTTACAATAATCTGGTAAAAAATAATCCCGAAACTGATAAACTTCTGCTTTTCAAAAAAACACAAAAACTGCTCGACCGTTTTCTTTTTATCTTTTTTGCCGAAGACCGATTGTTGCTTCCACCCAATTCAATCAGCGAAATTGTAAAACAGTGGGCTGACTTAAAAGAAAAATACGACGAATATTTCCCGTTGTACTCTCGTTTTAAAAAGTATTTCGGGTACATGAACACCGGTTACAACGGAAAGAAATACGACATTTACGCATACAATGGCGGGCTTTTTAAACCCGATGAAGTTCTGGATAATATTACCATTGACGATGATATTTTGTACGAACACACGTTACGGTTGAGCAATTACGATTTTGAAACAGATGTGGATGTAAATATCCTCGGGCATATTTTTGAACACTCGCTGGGAGAAATTGAAAATATTCAGGCAACAATAGTAGATGAGCCTGCAACCCCGAAGCATGCTTCGGGGCATTTGCAGGCATCCCCGCAAACAAGTGGGGAGCATGCTCCCCGTACGACATCCAAACGCAAAAAAGACGGCATTTTTTACACTCCCAAATACATTACCAAATACATTGTTGAAAATACGGTTGGAAAACTCTGCGAGGAAAAACGAGCTGAACTAGGAATTGTTGACGAAGAATATGCCAAAGGCAGGAAAAACCGGAAAAAGGAACTGGTAAAATCGCTTGACAAAAAACTGGATGATTACCGGAATTGGCTTTTAACTTTAACCATTCTTGACCCGGCTTGCGGTTCGGGGGCGTTTTTAAACCAGGCGCTGGAATTCCTGATAAACGAACACCGGAAAATTGACGAGCTGCGCGGACAGCTTTTAGGCGGCGCAATTATTTTCTCCGACATTACTACCGACATTTTAGAGAAAAACATTTACGGCGTTGACCTGAACGAAGAATCAGTTGAAATTGCCAAACTCTCATTGTGGCTGCGAACCGCCCAAAAAGGACGAAAACTAAATACTTTAAGCAATAACATAAAATGCGGAAACTCGCTGATTGACGACCCCGAAATTGCCGGAGATAAAGCGTTTAACTGGTACAGTGAGTTTCCAAATATTTTTCAGAAGAAAGAGAAAAAAGCCTGGCACATAACAACTGCAACTCACAACTCGCGATACTCTCAACGAATGTTCGACAACTATGTAAAAAAAGGAGAACCCGTTTGGTTATCAGAGAAGGAAGAAGTGATTGTTACAGAAACCATTGCCGAAATTGTTGAAAAGGATAAGCTGAATATGGTCGCTTATAATATTTGCGGTGATCATGCTCACATGATACTTGCCTGCTCAGAAGATGAACTTCCCAAAATAATTCAGAAGATAAAAGCCATGTCGGCACGTGCCTGTAATATTGCAATGGGACGTACTGTTCCTGTGTCGGTACAAGGGGAGCATGCTCCCCGGAAAGAGTCGCTGGCAGAAGCCCGAACGCCGGAGCATGCTCCGGTGCATCCTGGCAATATACAGTCAAAAAATGGGGAGCATGCTCCCCGGGGAAAAACACAGTTCCATCTCTGGGCAGAAAAATTTGATGGCAAAGAAATTACCAGCAACGAACAACTGGAAAACACGATTGAATACATAAAAAATAACCGCAACAAACACCAACTTCCTGAAAGCAAGGAATTGCAAAAACTTATTATAGAAATGACCTGCTCCCGCCAACATGCCTTCCGAACCGAATACAAGGGTGGCTTTGATGTGGTAATTGGAAATCCGCCGTATGTAAGACAGGAATTAATTGCAAAAAAAGATAAATCATCTTTTGCAAAAAAATATCCCGTTGTATTTCAAAATACTGCCGATTTGTATGTTTATTTTTATAATCTATCAATTGAAATCTTAAAAAACTCTGGTAATTTAGGATTTATTACACCTAATAAATTTATTCGTTCCAATTACGGTTCAGGACTTCGCAATTATTTAAGTTGCTTTCAGGTTAAGCAAATTATCGATTTTGGCGAACTCCCGGTTTTTGAAGATGCAGCCACATTTCCTTCAATAATTATTTTTCAGAAAACAAATCAAAAATCAAATGCAAGTTATTTGAAAATTGATTCATTGAAATTTCTGGATTTAAAAAGTGAAATGCAATTAAATTCAATTCTCCTACCTGATAATGCATTTGAAAACGATAATTGGATTCTAACCAATCCTGTTGAAACAAAATTATTGGATAAAATACGTTCAAATGGTAATGAACTTGGGAATAATTATCAAGTTAAAATAGGCATTAAAACAGGATTTAATGAAGCGTTTGTAATTGATGGAAACAAAAAAAACGAGTTAGTTCAGGAAGATCCAAAATCTGCAGAATTAATAAAACAGTTTGCAGTTGGCGACAATTTGAGAAAATACCGTTTGGAATTCGATAACAAATATTTGATTCTCACAAAAATTGGAGTGAAAATTGAAAAATATCCAGCCATTTTTAATCATTTGAAAAAATACCAGGAGGCACTTGAGAAACGATGGGACAAAGGAAATTTCTGGTATGAACTGCGCGCATGCGATTATTACGATGAATTTGAGCAACCTAAAATTGTATATCCTGATATTGCCAAAGAAAGTCGTATAATTTATGATTTGGATGGTACCTATTTTGCCAACACAACTTATTTTATACCTACTACGGATAAATGGTTAACAGGAATATTGAACTCAAAACTTGTTTTCTATTTTTATAAACACAACGCAACAGTAATTGGAAATGCAGACAAAGGTGGAAGATTAAGATGGTTTACACAGGATGTTAAAAAAATCCCAATTCCTGAAGTAGATATTCAAATCAAATCAAAACTTGAAAAATTAGTAGAAGAAATAGTTGATCTAAATAAAAATCATTTAAACGAAGTAGTAAAATTTCAATTATTACTAAAACAACATTTCTCGATTCTAAAAATTTCAAAAAAACTTCAAAACTGGCATGAATTGGAATTCAAAGATTTTTTAAAAGAACTTCAAAAAGCCAAAATAAAACTCATCCTTTCGGAAGAAGCTGAGTGGATGAAGTATTTCAACGAGCAAAAAGAAAAAGCCCAAACCATCAAAGCCGAAATTGAAAAAACCGACTGTGAAATTGACCGGATGGTTTATGAGTTGTATGGTTTGACGGACGAGGAAATTAAAATTGTGGCGAAAAGTGTATGATAACCGGAAAAGATATAATTGAATTAGGTTACCGCCCGGGAAAATGGTTTAAAGAAGCCCTTGAATTTGCCAATGCAAATAATCTGGAAGGAAAAGAATTGGAGGACTATCTGAAAAAAGTAAGTCCAACTATTTTTGAACCGTTTACCGAAAACAAGCCGTTTTTTACCAACATAAAAGCCGAAAACGAAACGGAAGAAAAAAATGTGGCAATGGTTAATAAAACCATGACTGAATTAATGAAAACGCCAACTATGGTAAAAGGCGCAATCATGCCCGATGCCTGTCCCACTGGTCCGGTCGGCACCATTCCGGTTGGCGGGATTGCCGTTGCACGAAATGCCATTCACCCGGCAATGCACAGCGCAGACATTTGTTGCTCGATGATGATGTCAAGCATCGGAAAATTGCCGCCCGAAAAAGTGTTGGATATTGCGCAGGATGTAACTCATTTTGGTGGATTGGATTACAAAACAGAATACAAGCTGCCACCGGTTTTCAACGATAAAATCAAGAATAACAAATTCCTGAATAACCCGAAAAGTATTGCTATGTCGCAACAGCATTTTGGAACTCAGGGCGACGGAAACCATTTTCTATTTGTCGGCACTTCAAAAAATACAGGTGAAACCATAATTGTCACGCATCATGGCAGCCGTGGCTTTGGGGCGCAACTTTTTAATGTTGGGATGAAAATAGCCGAACATTTCAAAAAGGAAATTTCACCCAAAACACTTCCGGTAAATGCGTGGATTCCTTATGAAACCGAAGAAGGCGAAACGTATTGGGAAGCTTTGCAGGTGGTTCGGGAATGGACAAAAGCCAACCACAGCGTGATTCACGATAACATTGCAAAAAAGCTTAATTCGGAAATAACAAACCGTTTGTGGAACGAACACAATTTTGTTTTCAAGGATAAGGATTTGTTTTATCACGCAAAAGGTGCAACACCGCTTGATGGAAAATTTCTGCCTGATGCTGAAAACGATTTACGGATTGTTCCACTAAATATGAACGAACCAATTTTGATAATCAAAGGCGAAACAACCGCCAGTAATTTGGGTTTTGCGCCACACGGGGCAGGTAGGAACATGAGCCGGAATCAACACATCCGAAATAATTCGGGCAAAACAAAAGAGGAGATTTTCAGGGAAGAAACAGCAGGTTTGGATGTTCGGTTTTATTCGAGACATATTGATATTTCGGAACTTCCGAGCGCATATAAAAATGCCGAAAGTGTCAGGAAACAAATGGAGCAATTTAGTTTGGGAACAGTTGAAGACGAAATTATTCCTTACGGTTGTATTATGGCAGGCGACTGGCAAATGGATGCTCCGTGGCGAAATAAAAATAAAAAGGCAACCTCTGACGATTAGTATTTTATTGTTTAATCTGAATGGAACAAAACTCGAAATATTGGATAATCGACAAGGCAACACTGGAAAAACTTCAGGTACTAAAACGATTTGTTGATTTTGTAGCAGAACAACCGGAAACATCTGCGGAGCATAAAAACAATGCAGATAAAGTAAAGTATTTTATTGAAAACATTGATAAACCAGAGATTACACAGTACACCGCAGGGAGAAATTAAAATAGAAGTTTTCCTGCAAGACGAAACAGTTTGGCTTACGCAACGTGCTATGGGCGAATTGCTTGGTGAAAAAGAATGTAGAATGTATAGAAAATTGAAAAATACTGACAAATCAAACATCCTTTGTAAAGAAAATCAATTTTTCTTTACAGAATAAGCTATATTTGTAAAGAAAATTTAAAAATCTTTACACAATGAGCCAAAATGAAAATTGGAAGTTAAAAGAACTGCCGCTGACTATTGACGTTGAGACGAAAGCAGTTTTAAAAAGTTTGCCTTCTGCACATGCAGCACTGGCTGAATTAAAAGGAATAGCATCTACAATTCCTAACCAAAACATTTTGATAAACACATTGGGACTGCAGGAAGCAAAAGACAGTTCTGCAATTGAAAATATAATTACGACCCATGATGAATTGTACAAATCGGGATTAAACCTCGAATCTTTTAAATCGCTTGATGCAAAAGAAGTTCAAAATTATACTTCTGCATTAAAAAAAGGTTTTGAATTGGTTAAAACCAAAGGGCTAATTACAAATAACATAATTATTGAAATTCAAAAAGAATTGGAAGGAAACAGTGCCGGTTTTCGAAAATTACCCGGAACTGCTTTGAAAAATTCATCAACAGGGGAAACCGTTTATTCTCCACCGCAAGACATTAATGAAATAAACAAATTGATGGCAAACCTCGAAAAATTTATTAATGACCCTTCAATGTGCGATTGTGACCCAATTATTAAAATGGCAATTATCCATTACCAGTTTGAAAGTATCCACCCGTTTTACGATGGAAATGGACGAACAGGAAGAATAATAAACATACTTTATCTAATTATTGAAAAATTACAAAATCTCCCAATTTTATACTTAAGCAACCATATCATTCAAAATAAATCAGATTATTACAGATTGTTACAACAACTCAGAGACAATGAAAATTGGGAGGAATGGCTTTTGTTTATGATTCATGGGATTGAAAAAACTTCGAGGGAAACAATTGATTTAATTATCCAGATTCGGCAGTTAATGTTGGAATACAAACATAAACTTCGGGACAACTACAAATTTTACAGCCAGAACTTGTTAAATAACCTGTTTAAACATCCCTATACAAAAATTGAATTCATTGTTAATGACTTGAATGTTTCAAGAATTACAGCGGCTAATTATTTAAATAAACTTGCGGAGGATGGAATATTAAAAAAAGAAAGAATTGGTACTGGAAATTATTATATAAATGAAAAATTATTTAATCTATTGGCAAAAAGATAAAACCACATTGCGGTAACATTGTGCAAATTTCATCCGGCTTTGGAAATAAATTCATGTGTTTTGTATCGTTAAATATTTTGTAGTATGTTGAAAATAAATCAAACGTATCCGGGCCGAAAACCTGCACTTGCCCGTTACCGCCCAGGTGTAAAAAAAGAAGATGACTTATAAGTACATTTAAATGAAAAAAAAATCAAAAGCCATGAACCGAATTATTGACGAATGGATTGAAATTGATGCAAAAACGGAAGAAATCTGGAATGTTCTTTTAGACTTTGAGTCCTGGGAAGTATGGAATTCATTTATTCCCATGATCGAAGGGAATCTTAAAGTCGGAGAATTCCTGAGAATAAAAGTGACTCCACCGGATATGAAACCGATGATTTTTAAGCCTGAAGTATTTGAAGTGAAACCGAATGAAAAAATTGTTTGGGGTGGAAGTTTCCTAAAGATATTATATCGCGGTGATCATGCTTTTATACTGGAGCCCCTGACAGATGGTAAAACCAGGTTCAGGCAAATTGAAAGATTTATAGGTCCAATTGTTTTATTTATGGGTGGTATGATAAAAAAGACCAGATTAGGTTATCAACAAATGAACCTTGCATTGAAGAAAGAAGTTGAAAAGAGGGGCAATGTTAAATAGAAAAAATAAAAAAGAACATCTTGCGGCACGCAGCGCCAATTACAAGGTTCCGATTTTTGCAGTATCAGGATAAATGACCAATGGAGGATTGTATTTCGGTGGATTGACAATAACGCTCATGATGTTGAGATAATGGATTATCATTAATAAAAGGAGGATTAAAAATGGATAAATTAGCAAACATTCACCCCGGAGAGATTTTACTTGAGGAATTTTTACGTCCTCTTAAAATAACTGCATATAGACTGTCAAAAGACACGGATATACCTCAAACTCGTATTTCACAAATAATTAAAGGTAAACGGAGGATTACAGCCGATACCGCAGTTCGGTTTAGTTCTTATTTTGGTAATTCTGCAAAGTTTTGGCTTGGATTGCAGGACGATTATGACATCGAGGAGGAAAAGGAGGATAAAGAAGATATATTGATAAAGATAAAGAAAAACGCACCACAACACATGTTTAAGTAACAGAGCAGCTTTGAAACTTTCGATAATTGAGGAGGTTATCCAAAGAACGCCAACTTTTTTTGGAACCAGTCAAAATTTAATGATGACAAAATCTAAAAAAAGGAAAAATCCACTATTGGTTGTCGAAAAACAACTGAAAGTAGTGAAATAACAACCGTAAGTAGCTGATGATTTTATGATTTGCCAACAGGTCAGGTTAACTTTGTAGCATCATTTATAAAAAAAACGAAGATGCTAAATTCAAAATTAATTGGCGATAAAATTGCCACGGCAAGAAAGAGAACTACTCTTTCACAAGCAGAACTTGCACAGCAAGTATCAATAAGTCCTCAGGCAGTAGGAAAATGGGAACGCGGAGAATCAACGCCCGATATCATGACTTTAAATCGTATAGCGGAAATTCTTAACGTTGACCTTAACTATTTTTCTGACAGCTTTCATATTGAGAAAGAGGAAAATACAACTTTTGATAATTCTGAAAACAATTTTGATGAGTTACCTGAAATCAAAAAAAATAAGCCAGGTTGGGATTTGTCAAAACAAAATCTGATTGACAGCGATTTTTCCGGTTTAAAAAATCTACATGAAAAACTAAGCTCTGCAAATATTCAAAAGTGCTTGTTTATTGGTGCTGAGATGTCTGGACTTGTACTGAATAACAATAATGTTGCTGACTGTAACTTTTCGAATTCAGACATTGGCAAGAGCCAAATTCAGAAATCCATGATTGCAAAAAGTACATTTGTAAACTGCTCACTAAAAAGTACTAAATTCTCAAAAAGCTTTATCGAAGGTTGTGATTTTACTGAAGCCGATTTTACTGAAACAGTGTTTAACAAAGGAGGTTTTGGTAAAAACACAATTTTAAATGCAAAATTTAATTATACAAGTTTTATCGAAATGGCAATTCAGGATATTGTTTTTGATGGCGTATTGGAGGATTGCCGATTTGAAAATTGTACTTTTTATCGGGTTAAATTTCAGGAAGCAACAATAATAAATACATTTTTCAAGAACAATAAAAGAATTAAACGAGTGCAGTTTATTGACTGTAAAGTAGATAAATTGACTTATGCCTTCCTGAAAAACAACCTTGCAGACTTGAAAGGAATAACTTTAATATCTTGAAAATAGTAGACTAAGGTTAATTTACAGACTTTATTTTCATACATATTGCCGATATAAAGCGCTCAATATATTCTTAAAAATACATCATGGCGAAATTAAATATTTTTTCGGAAGAACAAATAATTCAAAAATTACGATTTGAAAATCCCTGGTGGAAAAACGGTTGTATCGATGAATATTATTCTTTGATGAAAAGGAGATTGTATTTTGATGTATTTAAACCGCTTGTAATTGACAATCCATCTATTTAACAAATCCCTCGTTAAGAAGTGCTTTTTTTTCTCCAATTTCTGCAAATAATGATTTTATCGGGAATATGGTTGAAACTGCGATCTTTTCGCAATGGAGCCATAATTCAGAGTTTTTACCTTTTTATGCACGTTGGAGTAACGGCGAAGTTGATATCGTGGGCTTAAATACGAAGCAAAAACCTACCTGGGCTGTTGAAATAAAGTGGAGCAACAGATTTGCAAAAGATACTCGACTTTTAAATAACCTAAAATCATTTTGCCTCAAAAATGGAATTACCAGAACTTTAGTAACATCAAAAAGCATTGACATTATTAAAAAAGACAGTGAAATTCAATATGACTTTACGCCTTCAAGTTTATATTGTTATACAGTTGGACGAAATGCAGTGCAAAGAAAAATTACTGATTCGGGTTCAATATTTGAGAATGAATAAAAACGTCCTGTAATACATTTGTTTTAATCACACTGCAAACCAGCAACAATCCGTCACAGTTCACTGGTACTCTTTCATTTTTCCGTAATTTTAACAATAAAAGAAATTAGTATGATGAATCCAAAAGTGATGCGGAAGCAGATTTTTCAGTTCGTTGAAAATCAAATGAAGGAAAATAATCCGCCGGAAACGAAAAAGACGTTCGACAGGCTCAGAAAAGCGGGATACACCAAATACGAAGCGAAGCAATTCATCGGGCAGTGTGTTGCAGTGGAATTATTTAAGGTGATGAAACACCAGGAACCGTTTGATGAAGAACGTTATGTGAACAACCTCAGAAATTTACCCGAAGAACCTTTCGATGATTCAGAGGATTGATCTCATCTGTTAATTCTCGCGAAAAAAGCCGTTTTTTATTAGGCATAGGTTCTTATAATTTGGTATTTTTGACGATTAAAATTTTTTGGTCTACATTCTAAAATAATAACATGAAGATTCACGAATATCAAGCCCGAAACTTATTCAGGAAGTACGGGATTCCTGTTCCGAATGGCGTGGTGTGCCATACGGTTGATGAAGTTGAACACAAAGTTCCGAACGATGATAAGCTGCGCGTGGTAAAAGCCCAGGTGCATGTTGGCGGCCGTGGAAAAGCCGGTGGTGTTAAACTGGCAAAAACCAAAGCCGAAGCCATCGAAAAGGCAGGTCAGATTCTTGGAATGGACATCAAAGGCCTGAAAGTAGAAAAAGTGTTGGTGGCCGATGCTGTCGACATTGAAAAAGAATTCTACATCGGGTTGATCAACGACCGTAATTCGAAGTCGGTAACGCTGATGGCCAGCGCCGAGGGAGGCGTTGAAATTGAAGAAGTGGCCCGCGTTTCGCCGGAGAAAATCATTAAAATGTCCATCGACCCAACTATGGGATTAATGGAATGGCAGGCACGGAAAATTGCGCTGCAACTTTTTTCCGATCCAAAGCAGGTTCGCCAGGCAGCCTCAATTTTCGTTAAACTTTATCAGTTGTATGTTGATACCGATTCTTCGCTGGCAGAAATTAACCCGCTGGTACTTACACCCGATAAGCAGGTGCTGGCCATCGACGGAAAAATGAATTTCGATGATAACGGCCTGTTCCGTCAAAAAGAGATACTGGCCATGCGCGAAGTGACCGAAGATGAGCAAAAAGAGATCGACGCCAACGAAAAAGGTTTATCATACATTAAACTCGACGGTAACATTGGTTGTATGGTTAACGGCGCCGGACTGGCTATGGCTACCATGGACATGATTAAACTGTACGGCGGCGAACCGGCAAATTTCCTCGATATTGGCGGTTCTTCCAATCCGCAGAAAGTAATCGACGCAATGAACATCCTGTTAAGCGACAAAAACGTGAAGTCCGTGATGATTAACATCTTTGGCGGAATCACCCGCTGCGATGATGTTGCCCGCGGTTTGGTGACTGCATTGAAAAATATTGATACTGAAATTCCGATTGTAGTCCGTTTGTCCGGAACAAATGCAAAGGAAGGCCTCGAAATTATTAAGGAATATGGCTTACCCAACGTTTCAACCATGAGCGAGGCAGCGCAGAAAGCAATTGAGTTAAGCCAGCAGTAGTTAAAGTTCAAAGTTTAAAGTTTAAAGTTCAAGGTTCAAAGTTCAAGGTTCAAAGTTTAAAGTGATTTAGAAATGAGTATACTGATAAATAAAGATACAAAAGTTTTAGTTCAGGGAATAACCGGCCGCGATGGCGCTTTCCATACTTCGAAAATGCTTGATTACGGCACCAACATTGTTGGCGGAATTTCACCCGGTAAAGGCGGAAGCGAAGTTGGTCACGTTCGCGTTTTTGATACAGTCGAAGAAGCAGTGAAAGCTACCGGCGCCAATGCTTCCGTTATTTTTGTACCGGCGCCGTTTGCCGGCGATGCAATTCTCGAAGCCAGTTACGCCGGTGTGGAACTGGTGGTTTGTATCACTGAAGGCGTTCCGGTTCAGGATATGATTAAAGTAATGCCGGTGCTGAAACAAAACGGCACCAAACTCATCGGCGCCAACTGCCCGGGACTGATTACTCCCGATGAATGCCTGATTGGAATTTTGCCGGGAATGATTTTCAAAAAAGGAAATGTAGGTCTGATTTCGCGCTCCGGAACATTAACCTACGAAGTGGTGAACATGCTCACCGAAAGCGGGCTCGGACAAACCACCTGTGTGGGAATCGGCGGCGATCCGGTTGCAGGGCTCTATTTCATTGATTTACTCGAAATGTACGAAAACGATCCGGACACCGATGCCGTGGTGTTAATTGGAGAGATCGGCGGCGACGCGGAAGAACAGGCTGCAAAATACATCAAGGAAAATATGACCAAACCGGTTGTGGCATTTATCGCCGGACAATCGGCCCCTCCGGGAAAACGGATGGGTCATGCCGGCGCCATTATTTCCAGCGGCTCGGGAACTGCCGAAGAGAAAATTAAAGCGTTTAACGAAGCCGGAGTTCCGGTGGCCAATGAACCCGGACAAATTCCGGGACTGGTGAAAGAAAAATTGGGATTATAAGTAAACCTCTTAATCCCATGTGAAATGTGACGAAGGAAGCCGGACTTTCCTAAATCCGGCATTACCAAAATATGTTAAACCGGTTGCTGAAAAGTAGCCGGTTTTTCTGATCCGTCCAGCGGTTGGACCAGCTCGATGGATAGTAATAAAGCTTCTTTCAATTTACCACCAGCAACGGAATTTTAATTTTATGTCTCACGGCATCAACGGTGGTGCCAAAAATCAAATCTTTCAAACCCTTGTGTCCGTGTGCTCCCATCACCAGCAGATCAATGTCGCGGGTGGAAATGATTTTGGCGATTTCATTCGCTGCGTTTCCAAATCCTATTTTTATGCCGGATTGATATCCAAGTTCGTTCAGTTTTGCTTGATATTTCGTTAAACTACCGGTGTCCAGATGCGTTTCGAAGTCGAGTGTATTTTTACCCAGATACCGCGCCGCAGCACTTTCCACCACATGAATGAAAGTATAGTTTGCTATTTTCCCACCCTGGTTTAATGCGCTTTTTATAATCATTTGATCATTTCCTGAAAAATCGATGGCAATGCCAATGTGTTTGTATCGAAAGGATTCAATTTGATCAAAATCGATGGCTTGTCCGTGAGGCAATTTTGTTTCTTTTTTTCGTTTTGAAACGAGAAACGGATGAATGAAAACATAAATTAACAGGAAAAGCGACGCAACTGCAACTGGTACTACCGTAGTATATATGTATATTCTGTTATTATCCGCCGCGGTAATCCATCCTGAAATTTCATCAATAACCAGTTGAACATTCAGGTAAACGATAATCGACGCACTGATCCAGGCCAGGGTTTTCACCCACCATTTAATCGTAAATTCCTTCATTATTTTCCTGTCGGAAGTAAAATGAATAAGTGGAATTACTGCAAATCCAAGTTGCAGGCTCAATACAACCTGGCTAAGTACGAGAAGGTTTCCCAACGCCTGATTGCCAAAGTAAAGGATGGTAAAAATGGCCGGGGCAATGGCCAGCAAACGGGTAATCAACCTTCGCAGCCACGGCTGGATTCGCAAATTCAAATGGCCTTCCATTACAATCTGCCCCGCGAGAGTTCCGGTAATTGTTGAACTTTGTCCGGCGGCAATTAACGCAATTCCAAAAAAAGTGGGAGCCGTTTTTCCAAATAAATTGTGGAGCAATTCAGATGCATCCTGTATTTCGGCAACCTGAAAATAGCCGTTAACATAAAATGCTGCTGCAGCCAGAACTAAAATTGCAGCGTTAACAAAAAAAGCCATATTCAATGCAATAGCGGTATCAAAAAAATTCCATTTTAATGCATTTTTTATACCTGCCGTGGTTTTTTCAATTTTCCGGGTTTGAACCAGCGAAGAATGCAGGTACAGGTTGTGGGGCATTACGGTTGCGCCAATTATTCCAATTGCAATGTATAATGCATTGCCGGTCAGCCGCGATGGAATAAATCCGCCGGCTAAGTTGCCATACACCGGAGAAACGATAAACATTTCAACAATAAAAGAAATGCCAATGATCGACACCAGCGAAACGATAAAAACTTCCATGGCGCGCATCCCTTTGTTCAGAAGAAAAAGAAGTAAAATAGTATCGAGCGCTGTAAGGCTGATGCCCCAAATCAGCGGCAGGCCGAAGAGTAAATTCAAACCAATGGCCATCCCCACAATTTCAGCCAAATCGCAGGCTGCAATTGCAATTTCCGCTATAATGTATAAAGGAATGTTAGCCCATTTCGGGTAAGTATATCTCGAAGCCTGTGCCAAATCCATTCCCCGCACGATGCCGAGCCTCGCACTCAACGACTGCAAAAGCACGGCAATCAGGTTCGACATTAGCAGCACCCAGATTAGTTTATACCCAAAAGCGGATCCGCCGGCAATATCGGTCGCCCAATTCCCGGGGTCCATATAACCCACACTTACCAAATAAGCAGGACCAATAAAGGCCAGTATTTTCCGCCAGCCTTTCTTATCGGTATGTACTGTGGAATGTACTTCGCTTAACGACTCTGTTCTCATTTTTAATCTTCAAATTTTAGCAACAAATGCAAATCCAGTTGTTAAACTTAGATTAATCTAACAATACTATTAGATAAATGTTTATTTTTGAAAAAACGGAAATATGGCGTCACAAACTGAGGAAAATTATTTAAAATCGCTGTACATGCTCACCGGTTCAAAAAAAGGTGTAAATGCAAAAGATTTGAGCGCTTCGCTGCAGGTTAGGCTTCCAACTGTGAACAGCATGATAAATAACCTGAAAAATAAGGAGTTGGTAAATTACGAAAAGTACAAGCCGATTTCGCTCACCGGCAAAGGGAAAAAAATGGCAGCATTAATTTTGCGCAAACACCGGTTAACTGAAATGTACCTGGTTGATAAAATGGGTTTTGGCTGGGAAGAAGTGCATGATATTGCCGAGCAGGTGGAACATATCGATTCGCCGGTATTTTTTGAACGCATGGATGAACTGCTCGGTTTTCCGAAATTCGACCCGCACGGATCGCCCATTCCGGATAAAAACGGACAAGTTTCCCACGAATTCAAAGTGCGGTTAAGCGATTGCAGTTCCGGCAACCGCGTAATGCTGGCAGCGCTGACTCATGATTCTTCTGAATTTTTGAGATTTTTGAATAAACATGAATTGAAGTTGGGAATGGAACTCGAAATAAATTCGGTTGAACCCTTCGATAACAGTATGGTTGTCAGTTATAAAAATCATCCGGTGCAAATGCTTTCGAAAACGGTATGCGATCGGTTGCTGGTTGAACCTTTCGTTTGACGAATTTACCCGGTATTTAAATTCTGATTAATTATACATCTCCGGGTAGTTGCAAAAAAGCTGGCTTACAATCAGGTAATGAGCAGTACCCTGCAACCAACAGCGTCTTTTTTGTGTTCTTATTATGAAAGTCAGCATTTGAACCTTCGCGCACAATTTAAAACGATAGTTTTTCAATGGTGAAAAGGAAGACATACTTCTTATTTATTTTACTGACGATGTTGTTGGGGTGCAGAGGTCTGCGCCAGGGTATCTTTACGCATCACAGCCCGCACGACGAATACCGGGCGAAATTACAAAAGGCCGGATTGGATAAAACGAAAGTGGGGCGACAATGGATGGAGACAGCAGATAGCGTAATCTTTCATCCGGTTTCAGTGAACGTTCCGTCTACAGAAGCGGTTGTTTTTGATTTTGATGGTTTTACAGCAGTTGCCTATCGCTTGTCGCTGAGCGAAGGCCGGGATATCCGGATTGTTGTGGAGCCTGAAATTAAAGATACTGCCGAAATTTTTATCGATCTGTTCCGAATCGACAACCAGAAATTTAAACGTGCAGGCTTTGCATCAAAAGATTCGCTTCGGTTAATTTATCAGGTAAAAAAAGGCGGAAATTACGTTGTGAGGATTCAGCCGGAACTGATGGTGCAAGGACTTTTCAACATCTATATTTTCACCGGTACCACACTTGATTTTCCCATCGAAGGGAAAAATTTTAAATCCATTTCCAGTTTTTATGGAGATCCGCGTGAAGGCGGTCGCAGGCGGCACGAAGGAATTGATATTTTTGCTGAAAGAGGTACCCCGGCAGTGGCTGTTTCACCCGGCAAAGTTCGGCGAACGGGATTCAACCGGCTTGGTGGCAAGGTGGTTTGGGTTGCAGATGCGAATAGCGGATACAGTTATTATTACGCTCACCTCGACACGCAACTGGTTTTACCCGGAAGTAAAGTCGATGCCGGCGACGTTCTCGGATTGATTGGAAATACCGGAAATGCCCGTACAACTTCTCCTCACCTGCATTTTGGAATTTATAAATTCGGACGTGGCGCTGTCAATCCTTATCCATTTTTTCACCGGACGCGCATGAAAGCTGTCGACCCGGAAACAATCAACCAGTATGCCGGAAAATGGGGCGAAACAACGGCAGTCCGCACCAACTTCAGAAACAATCCGGGAATTGATTCTGGAATTTTACGTTCGCTGCCCCGCAAAACACCGCTGCTGGTAAAAGGAATAACCGGGCACTGGCTAAGGGTTGAACTTCCGGAAGGCGAAACCGGTTTTATTCATCAGTCGTTGGTGCAAATATCAGCAAAGAAATTACAGGATTATTCCGTGGCTGCACAGAAAATCGTCAGAAGTAAACCAGTGGAGAGCTCACATGCAACCGGAATCGTGGAAAAGAATGATAAAATTGCGGTGTATAACCGGTACAATTCTTACCGGTTAATTCAGGCGAATGGAAATTTCGGCTGGATAAAAGAAGGTAGTTTGAAGGATTAGATCAGCAATAATCAACTGCTGCTCATAGCAATAACTGAAAACGATTTTTTCCCATTTCAAACCTCCCAAAAAATCAGTAATGCACGTTTAAATTTTTGATATAACTTTGTTCTACTTTAACAGATTAATAATGAAATACGATTTTTCTTCTTGTTTACCCCGCACTAAAGGGTGCAATCAGAAAAATCTACCTGTTCCCTTGAGGGATCCCAGGGTGAAAACAGGTGGATTTTTCAAATGTGTTAAAGTAGAATTTGGTATCTTTTACAATTGTTCAAAATAAATTTTCTTCCCATGAAAAAGATACTCGTTTTTTTACTGCTGGTTATTTGCTTTGCCTGCAACAAACATGATGTCGATTCCGGCTGGTTTTACGAAAATTACACAAAAAAGGAAGTTTACATTCCCATGCGCGATGGCGTGAAGCTGTTTACTTCGGTTTATATGCCAAAAGATTCAAACGAAAAGCACCCGATTCTCATCACCCGCACGCCTTATTCCTGCAAACCTTACGGCGAAAAAAAATATGCCCGGTACTGGAAAGCCTATTTAAAAGAATACCTGAAGGAAGGATATATTCTGGTTACGCAGGATGTGCGCGGAAGATGGATGAGCGAAGGAGAATTCGAAAACGTGCGGCCGTTTAATCCTGACAAGAAAGGTAATGAAATTGACGAGGCCAGCGATACTTACGATACCATCGACTGGTTGTTGGAAAACATCCCGGACAACAATGGGAAAGTGGGCGTTTTTGGCATTTCATATCCCGGATTTTATTCCACCATGGCAGCGGCCAGTAATCATCCGGCACTGAAAGCGGTAAGTCCGCAGGCGCCGGTTACCAACTGGTTTATCGGCGACGATTTTCACCACAACGGGGCATTTTTCCAGATGGATGCATTTAGTTTTTATTCGGCGGTGGGTCGTGCTTTTGGAGTGCCACATCCCAAACCCGATTCGATTGGTGCATCATCAGTTGGATTTCCGGTTCATGATAATTACAAATTTTACCTCGAAACCGGTACGGTAACAAACCTTACCAAATACACCGGCGACAGCATTTCTTTCTGGAACGATATGATGGAACATCCGGACTACGACGATTGGTGGCAGGCTCGCGATGCCCGGCGGGCAACCGTAGATTTGCAGCCGGCCATGCTGTGGGTGGGTGGTTTGTTTGATGCCGAAGATTGCTGGGGCGCCTGGAATTCGTACAAAGCAGCGGAAGAAAACAATCCCGGAAAAGCGTTCAATAAAATCGTGGAAGGGCCGTGGTACCATGGCCAGTGGTCAACCAGCGACGGCACTCATCTTGGAAATGTTGAATTCGGGTCGAACACCAGCGAGTATTACCAGAAACGTTTCGAAGTACCGTTTTTCAACTACTTTTTAAAAGGTGAAGGCGACATTTCTGAAATTGCAGAGGCAAATATTTTTATTACCGGCGAAAATGAATGGTATGCTTTTGAACACTGGCCGCCTGAAAATGCAGTGGATAAGAACATGTATTTTCATGCTGAAGGTTCGGTGAATTTTGAGAAACCGGATGTAAAAAGCAGTTTCAGCGGATACACCAGTGATCCTGCAAAACCGGTTCCTTACGAAGAAGATGTTCAGTTCAACCGGACCAGAACCTACATGACTGCCGATCAGCGTTTTGCTTCGCGCCGCCCGGATGTACTGGTGTTTCAAACCGATACATTTACGCAGGATTTTACAGTTACCGGAAGTGTAACCGCCGATTTATTTACCAGTATTTCAACCACTGATGCCGATTTTGTGGTGAAAGTAATCGATGTATTTCCGGATTATTTGGGTTACAACGATGTGGATATTTATGCCGAAAAAGATGAACGATGCAAGTATCCATTGGGCGGTTACCAGATGCTGGTGCGTGGCGAAATTTTCCGCGGGCGGTACCGGAACAGCTACGAAAATCCTTTAGCTTTCACACCGGGGAAAGTTGAGGAAGTAAAGTTTGAATTACCTTCTATTGCCCACACTTTCAAAAAAGGGCACCGGCTGATGGTACAAATCCAAAGCAGCTGGTTTCCGCTGGCCGATCGCAATCCGCAACAGTTTGTCGATATTTATCACTGCGATGAATCGGATTTTGTTAAAAGCGAAATCAAAATTTATCATGATGCACAACATGCGTCAAAAATTATTTTGCCCGTGCTGGATTAATTTGTAAACATTTCCCGCAGATTACGCTGATGCCCGCAGAAAGAAAATATCACGATTTTTATCGTTTCAATTTCTTCAAATCTGCGATTTTCTGCGAAATCAGCGGGAGAATTATGCAGCCTATGTAGAAGAAATTCCGGGAGCTAATTCTCAGGGTGAAACTTTAGAGGAAGCGAAAGAAAATTTTATTTCTTTTCCTCCTCCTCCCCCCGGGGAGGCCGGGAGGGGCTTTTATTTCAAATTCTTTATCCGTTCCATTGCTTCCAGCACATTTTCGCGATCGGCAAAAGCGGAAAACCGGAAGTAACCTTCGCCTGCCGGGCCAAATCCTGAACCAGGTGTTCCAACAACATTTGCTTCGTTTAGCACTTTATCAAAAAATTCCCACGAACTCATTTCGTTTTTGGTTTTCACCCAGATGTATGGCGCGTTCGTTCCGCCGAAAACTTCGTAACCGGCTTCTTGCAGGTTTTCCTTCATAATCCTTGCATTTTCAAGATAATAGGCAATCACCTCTTCCACTTCTTTTTTTCCCTGTTCCGTAAAAATGGCAGCTGCCGCTTTTTGTACCGGATACGATACGCCGTTAAATTTTGTGGATTGCCGGCGGTTCCACAAGGGTTTTACCGGGTAGGCATTTCCTGATTTATCATAAGCCATAACTTCGTCGGGAATTACGGTATAAGCACAACGCGTTCCGGTAAATCCGGCGGTTTTTGAAAAGCTTCTGAATTCAATGGCAACCTTTTTCGCCCCTTCAATTTCATAAATTGAACGTGGAATTCCATCTTCGGTGATAAATGCTTCGTAAGCTGCATCGTACAAAATGATGCTTTTGTTCTCTATGGCAAAATCCACCCATTTTTTCAGTTCTTCCTTCGAAGCCACTGTACCAGTCGGATTGTTCGGGTAACAAAGGAAAATCAGATCGGGAATTTCTGTTGGCAGTTCCGGAATAAATCCATTTTCTTTGGTGCAGGGCATATAAATTATTCCTTCGTAATGACCGGAATTAAATTTGCCGGTTTTGCCCGCCATCACTGTTGTGTCGGCATAAACCGGATAAACCGGGTCACAAATTCCTATTTTGTTATCGTTCCCAAAAATTTCCTGGATATTCCCGGTGTCGCATTTCGAGCCGTCGGAAATAAAAATTTCATCTGCCGAAATATCGATCCCCTTGTTGTGATACGAATATTTTGCAATGGCTTCGCGCAAAAAGGCATATCCCTGTTCGGGACCATAACCTTTAAATGAATTGCTCCGGGCCATTTCTTCCACGCCCTCGTGAAAAGCTCGTACCACCGCTGGTACCAAGGGTTGGGTTACATCGCCAATTCCCATTTTTATCACTTTTTTATCCGGATTGGCCTTTATAAATTCGTTTACTCGTCGTCCGATTTCAGGGAAAAGATATCCTGCCTGAAGCTTCAGGTAGTTTTCATTAATTAATGCCATATTCAGTTTTTGTAAATTTCATTAAATCTGATGATTCAGGGCACAAAGGTAAAAAATTGAATTGCTTTTGCCCATAGGCGAATTTACTTTCGCGCGCTTCTTAACTTTCGTTTTAGCATCAAAGTTAATTTTCCCGCACAGTAAGCCGATCACCTAAAAATTAATCGGAACAGAAATCGTCATCCGCGTGATTTTCAACTTTTATTTATGATATCGATTATTACAATTTTAGCCATACTTTAATATTTTTGCAGCAGTAAATACAACGGGTATGCAAAATTTCTTTGTGAAGTCACATGGTCTTGGAAATGATTATATAGTTCTGAACCAAAATGAAATTAGTTTTGAATTGACAAAAAAAGCAGTTGTAACGATCTGCGATGTTCATTACGGAATCGGATCCGATGGAATCTTATTGAGAGTGCCGAGTTTTCGGGCTGATTTCGGTCTGCGGATTCTGAACCCGGATGGGTCTGAAGCTGAGAAAAGCGGAAACGGCCTGCGTATATTTGCCAAGTTTCTTTATGATTACAAGTTTGCCAAAACGAATCAGTTTACTATTGAAACACCGGGTGGGCTGGTGCGTGCCGAGGTAACAGAAACGGAAAACAGCAAGGCAAAAACCATTAAAGTGGACATGGGAAAAGCCATTTTTGAATCTTCAAAAATTCCTGTCGATAGCAACAATCCCGAATGCCTCGATGAAACGCTTCACCTGGAATATAAAGATTACACCATTAATTGTGTTTCTGTGGGAAACCCGCATTGCGTAATTTTAAAAGATGAACTCGATGAAAACGAGATAAGAACATTTGGTCCGCAGATTGAACGCCATAAAATATTTCCGAACCGGATTAATGTGCAGTTCGCAAAAGTAATTTCTGAAAACGAAGTGGAAGCGCTGATTTGGGAACGCGGCGCCGGCTGGACTCTGGCTTCCGGAAGCTCATCGTGCGCTGTGGCTGCCGTAATGGTAAAAAAAGGACTGACAAACAGGAATGTAACGGTTACCATGCGCGGCGGAAAACTCGATATTGAAATTGACGAAATGTGGAGAATTAAAATGACCGGGGAAGTGCGTGAAATCGCAAATGGCGCGCTCAGTCGCGAATTAATTGAAAGTTTGAACTAACACAGATCATTATTAATTCTCTACTAATAATCCATGCATAATTTAGATTCATTCTACTATATTTAGTACAAATTGTACCTTTGTGCGTTTAAAATTTAAGAAATATCATGGCGGAAAAAAAATTACCATTTTTAAAAGAAGATTTAGAAAAAATAGCTGAAAAATTTCCAACCCCGTTTCATATTTACGATGAAAAAGCAATTCGTAAAAATGCGCGGTATTTTAAAAATGCTTTTGCCTGGAACGAAGGTTTCAAGGAGTATTTTGCCATAAAAGCGGCGCCAAATCCTTATTTAATGAAGATATTACGGGAAGAGGGATTTGGAATCGACTGCAGTTCCATTGCCGAACTGGAACTGGCAAAACGGGTTGGAATGCGCGGCAATGAAATCATGCTGACTTCGAATGACACACCGGCCGAAGAATTCAGTCTGGCAAAAGAATTGGGTGCAATTATTAACCTCGATGATATTTCGCACATCGGTTACCTGGAAAAAAATGTAGGTTTATCCAACACCATTTGCATGCGTTACAATCCCGGCGACCTCAAAAAAGGAAACCTGATAATTGGCCATCCGGAGGAAGCAAAATTTGGATTTACACATTCCCAGATAATTGAAGGATACCGCATTTTAAAACAAAAAGGGGTCAAACGATTTGGGATTCATACCATGGTGGCTTCCAACGAACTGGATGCGGATTATTTTATCGAAACGGCTGAAATACTATTTAACCTGATAGCCGAAGTTTCGGAAAAAGAAGGTATCCGGATTGATTTTGCAAACTTGGGCGGCGGAATTGGTATTCCCTATAAACCCGAAGACAAACCGGTTGATTTGGAATATGTAGGCAAAGGCATTCAAAAATTATACAACGAAATTATTGTTGAAAATGGTCTGGCGCCGTTGAAGCTTTTCTTTGAATCAGGACGCGCAATTACCGGCCCTTACGGCTATCTGGTTACCAAAGTGCGGCACATTAAAAAAACATATAAACAATTTGCCGGACTCGACGCAAGCATGGTGAATCTGATGCGCCCGGCAATGTACGGGGCCTACCATCACATTACCGTTGCCGGGAAAGAAAACGAACCGCATACTGAAAAATACGATGTAACGGGCTCGCTCTGCGAAAACAACGATAAATTTGCCGTCAACCGGATGCTTCCGGAACTGCAACCCGATGATATTCTTGTTATACATGATGCCGGTGCACACGGGCATGCCATGGGATTTAACTACAACGGCAAATTGAAATCATCGGAATTGTTGCTGCGCGAAAATGGAGAAGTGGTTCAAATCAGACGGCCGGAAACCATTGAGGATTATTTTGCAACATTGGATTTTGAAGGGCTTTCAGAATTCAAGGTCTAATTATTTAAATTAAAATATTTTTGAAAAGGCAGGGCAACCCAACCGCAGCCTTTCGTTCGCTCAGAAAGGACCAATTCTAACCAGCACTTCTTAATTTATGAAAAAGCTAATTATCATTTTAGTGTTATTTTACGGATGCAATTTGAACCCCAAATACAACCTGCATCTCAACGGAAGATGGTACTACGTAGATGAAAATTACAGGGAGGTTCATGCCAACGATTCTCTTGCTATTTTTTTTGACTCGAAAGAATCGGAGCAATTTTATCAATTAAGGTATTTTATTGAAAACGATAGTTTCTTCACCATACCGGTTAATCCGGAACGATTTGGTCCGCCCACTCCCAAGCCCCACCTGCAAGGTGTAATCACCGAATTCAATAACGACAGTTTTGTATTGAAAAAGGGGGAAAAGTCGATCGTATTTCATAAAATTGACGATAGCGAGGAGGTCTTTGAAAAGGATTTGCTGAAATTCTCGCGGATGGTCAGGGAGCGCGAGGCTTATTTGATTTGGGCCAAATATCACGAAGGATATGAAAACCGGGCAAGGCAGTTTTATAAGAAAAACGCTGAAGATTGCGGCCAAACTAATGTGTCTGAAAAGAATTGAATTCTTTCTGACAATTTGTAAAAAAGTGGAGAAATTAGTTAAAGATTAGTTAGCCAACTTTAAAGCAGAAACTTATCCCGGCTTTTTTCGTAATTTTATAAACAGAATAAATCATTATGAAAACAGGGTTTGATGCCAAACGTGCTTTTCTAAACGATTCCGGACTTGGAAATTACAGCCGGAATACTTTACTCGCCCTGAAAAAATATTATCCCGACAATCATTATGTTTTGTTTACCCCGGAGATAAAAGACGACCTTTTTAAAGATTACAGGGCATTCGACGTGATTTCACCCGACAGTTCTTTTGCAAAAATCTTTAAGTCGTTTTGGCGAAGCTTTTCGCTAAGCGGCCAGCTAAAAAAACATGAACTGGACATTTTTCACGGGCTGAGCAACGAACTGCCAGATGGAATTCATAATACGGATGTTCCTTCGGTGGTTACGGTTCACGATTTGATTTTTATGAAATATCCACAGTTTTACAGGCCGGTTGACCGTAATATTTATTTCCGGAAAGTGAAATATGCATGTTCTGCGGCGACCCGAATTGTTGCCATCAGCAACCAAACCAGGGAAGACATCCGCAAGTATTTCAAAGTAAATCCTGAAAAAATAGAAACCTTGCACCAGTCCGTCGATCCAATTTTTTTCGAGCAGCAAAATACCGGATCATTGCCTGAAAAGCTGGAAATACCGGCAAAGTTTATTCTGGCAGTCGGAACGCTGGAACATCGGAAAAACCAACTAACGCTGCTGAAGGCCATTCACTCCGGAAAAATAGAAGTACCGGTAGTTTTTGTTGGAAAACCTACCATATACGCCACTGAATTGCTGAAGTTTATTTCAGATAATCAAATGGACAGCCAGGTGCATTTTCTGAATAACATTTCGTTAAAGGAATTGGCCGGATTATACCAACGCGCTGAATTGTCTGTTTACATTTCATTGTATGAAGGATTCGGGCTGCCGGTAATTGAAGCAATGGCAAGCGGTTGTCCGGTAATTACTTCGAATGTTTCGTGCCTGCCTGAAACTGCCGGCAATGCTGCCGTTTTTGTAACTCCGACAGAAAAAAATGAACTGGCTGATAAAATAGAAACGTTACTTTACGATGAACCTTTGCGAAGAGATTTGATTCAGAAAGGAAAAGAACGGGCCAAACTTTTCCATCCCGAAACCTACTCCCAAAAACTGATTTCCCTTTACACGAATATCCTAAAATAAAAATATGAATGAAGATTTGAAGAAAGCGGCAGAAGTCCTGAAAAACGGCGGTATAATCCTTTATCCAACCGACACCATTTGGGGAATCGGCTGCGATGCTACCAACGCAGATGCCGTTCAGAGGGTTTACGATCTAAAAAAACGTGAAGATTCAAAAAGTATGCTGGTACTGATGGAAAACCCGGCGCTGCTCGATAGGTACGTGGATGATGTTCCGGAAGTTGCCTGGGAGTTGGTGGAAATTGCCACAACCCCGCTGACGGTTATTTACCCAAATGCCAAAAATCTGGCAGCCAATTTGATTGCCGCCGACGGAACAATCGGAATCCGGTTCACCAAAGAGGAATTCACGACTAAACTGCTGCAAAGGTTCAGGCGGCCGATCGTCTCAACGTCAGCCAATTTTAGCGGAGAAAAAGCGCCTGCTTTTTTCGATGAAATTTCGGAAGAAATCAAGAACCAGGTCGATTACGTTGTTCGGTACAGGCAAGATGACAGGACCCGGTATAAACCGTCAAGTATTATTAAACTCGGGCCGGGGGGGCAAATCGATATAATCAGAAAATAAAAAAAAACTGCCGGGGAGGCAGTTTTTTAGTCGTTTAATTTTTTTCTTTCAGAATATCCCTGATTTCAGCCAGCAAAATTTCTTCTTTCGATGGCGCCGGAGGTGGCGGTGGCGCAACTTCCTGCTTTCTTTTCATTCGGTTGTAAGCCTGAATAACCATAAAAATGGAAAAGGCAATGATAAGGAAATCGAGAACAGTACTGATGAAAGCACCATACCTGATGGCAACTTCAGCAATTGGCGGTGAAATAATTTGATCACCTTGCATCACAGCTTCCTGCGGGTATTTCAGGATTATCCGCATGTTGGTGAAATCGCGGTTTCCGAGCAGTAGTCCAATTGGGGGCATCAGCACGTCGTTTACGAAAGATGTAATTATTTTTCCGAAAGCAGCGCCAATAATTACGGCAACCGCCAAATCGAGGACGTTCCCCCGCATGGCGAATTTTTTGAATTCTTGTAACATTCCCATCGTTTGAATTTTGTTAGTTTATTGAAGATAAAGTTTCTTACAATTTATGAAATTATTTCGGGATTGAAGCAAAAAAAACTGTTGTGAAATCACAACAGTTTTGCTAAAAATCAGGCGCTGTCATTCACATCTTTTTGACTTTTCCCGAACCTGCCACTGAAGAATCGACATTCGGATTTCCATTGTAATAAACGCTTCCGGAACCTGCAATGCGGACGGTTAGCGATCCATGCGATGAAACCGTACAATTTCCTGAACCACTAATCCTGACATTCACATCTGTTGCATCAAAATTTTCGGCTTTAACGCCGCCCGATCCGGAAACAGCAACAGTGAAACTTTCTGCTGTCCCTCCATCGTTTATCGAAATATCACCTGATCCGGAAACAGAGGCTTTTATGTTTTCGGCGGCCAATTCTTCGAGAGTGATATCTCCGCTGCCGCTAATTGCCAAATCAAGTTCGCGGGCGCTGATTTTATTTTCCGCAATAATATCACCCGAGCCTGAAATGCTTAGCCCTTCGATTTTCGGCATGGTAATAAATATTTCAATTTTACCCGGATCAAATGAATTCCGGAAAAAATTACGCTGTGGAAACCGGATAATTAATTTATCGTTTTTTACTTCGGTAATAATATCTTCCAGGACTGAAGGTTTGGCAACAATTTCCACACTTTGTTTATCTCCCTGTTCCACATATAATTTTCCGGATACGCTGAGTGCAATTGCCGTAAAGGACGGAACATTGCGGGTTTCATCTTCCGCAATAGCAGGGTATGCCAATGTTATTCCGGTTATCAGCAGGATTAAATAAAGAAATTTTGTTTTCATGAGCATTATTTTTAGCATTTAATTATACGTTGAATGGACGCACAAACATTTTGAAAGTTTCATAATTTCCGTGGTTATTTCAAAAACTTCAGCAAAAAAGAGTGTGTATATAAAAAATGGGTTTCTAGTCTTCAATCAAACCCTCCGGCAGATCGAGAACCAGAATTTTATTTTTTTTATCGGTGGAAACGACAAAGTCGTTGTTGAATGGGATCAGGATTTGTCTATTTTCATTGGAAACCGTCAGGACAATATTACCGGAATAATCATCTATTTCAGAGATTCTTCCGATTTCCCCCCGTTTTTTATCCTTCAGCATGTAATTCAGAAACGACGAATCAGCGTTGTTATCGTCATCATCAATAATTTCATTTTTAAAAAGGTACACTTCTTTCCCAACCAACCGGCGTGCGTTATCTTCGGTTTCCACCCAATCAAAAGTTATCAGTGCAGTTTTTTCTGATTTGAACCGGATTCCGTCAGCCGAAACAAAAAACGGAACAAGCAGGCCTTCCAAATCAATAAAAAAGCATTGTGCGTCTTCAACCGCCAATTCAAATTGTGGCTCGAATTCCAATGCTATTTCTCCGTGCACTCCGTGCGTTTTCCGCACGAAACCTACTCGTCGGCAATCGCTTTTTGGTATGGTTTCCATATTTGCAAATATAATAATTTTGGCTCCTGCGAGGCATAAAAAAACCACCCGTGGAATAACGGATGGTTCTTTGTTTTACCGGTTAAAACTTTTTTATACCAAATAATTCAGGAATTATTCAGATTAAGATTTCTTTTCTTCGTTATCAGAAGGTTCATCTTTAGTTTCTTCTTTCTTTTCTTCAGCAGCTTTTTCCTCAGCTTTTATCGCTTCGGCTTTAGCTTCTTCGGTTGGGGCCGGTTCTTTATTCACTTCTGCCTCTTTGGCGGCCTCTTCCGGTTTTTTTTCTTCGGCAGCCGGTGTTTCTGCCGTTGTAGCTTCAACTTCAGGTGTTTCCACCTCATCTGCTTCATCGTCTTCCTGAGCTTCCTGCGAGTTTGCTTCTTGAGCTAATTCTGCATTTTTAGCTGCAATTGCAGCTGCTCTTTCCTCGTTGATTTTTGCTTCCGCTTCAAGTTGTTTTTTTGCAACAGAATCAGCCTCGCCGGCTAATTTGTCGATTTTAGCCTGAATTTTGGCATCTTTTTCAGTCAGCCATTTATCCAGTCGCTTTTCAGCTTCAGCTTCATCGAAAGCTCCTTTTTTTACTCCACCCATCAGGTGTTTTTTGTAAAGTACACCTTTGTACGACAATATTGCCCGTACGGTGTCAGTTGGTTGTGCGCCTTTTGTAAGCCAGTCGTAAGCTTTGTCAAAATCGAGATCTATTGTAGCAGGATTCGTATTTGGATTATACATGCCAATCCGTTCAACGTACCTGCCATCTCGTGGCGCCCTGCTATCTGCTACCACAATGTGGTAGAAAGCATAACGTTTGCGGCCGTGCCGCGCTAATCTCATTTTTACTGGCATAATTCTATTTTAAAATTTGAAAAATGTGGCCGCAAAGATAGAATAAAAATCTGTTTAAGAAACAGGTGATTGGTTTTTTCCGGCATTCTTTTGCCATTGAACAACTTTTTAAACCGTTACTAAAAAACCATCAACCGGGCGGATAGAACAGGGGGCAGGCACAAAAAAAAGGCAGCTTCAACAAGCTGCCTCAAAGCCATGAAAACAATTAAACAATGTTCAGAAAACAGAAAACTAGAAACAATTAAATCGTCATTATATCTTTTTCTTTAGCTTCCACTAAAGTATCCACTTTTTTTCCGTAATTATCCGTCATTTTTTGAACTTCCGCTTCCGCATCTTTTTCCACATCTTCCGACAGACCATCTTTAAGCAATTTTTTCAAGTCGTCATTCGCATCTTTTCTTGCTGTTCGTATGCTAACCTTTGCGTTTTCTCCTTCCTGGTGTACCTGTTTTACCAGTTGTTTTCTACGTTCTTCAGTTAGTACCGGTATATTTATACGAATAATTTCGCCATTGTTTTCAGGATTCAACCCTAAATTTGCAGCCATGATTGATTTTTCTATCACAGGAATCATATTTTTTTCCCATGGCTGCACTGCAATTGTTCTTGCATCCGGGGTGCTGACATTCGACACCTGGTTAAGCGGAGTCATGCTACCATAATATTCAACCTGAATTCCTTCGAGCATGGCGGGAGATGCTTTCCCTGCCCTGATGTGTACCAATTCCTTCTCGAGGTGCCGGATAGCGGCACTCATGTTTTCCACACAACTTTCCAGAATAAAATCGACTTCTTCTTGCATTGATTTAAAACACTGAGTTTTTTACCTTGGATTGTAGCAAATATAGAAAAAATAGCTTTACACGAAAATTTTTTATTTAATAAGTTCCCGAAATATTGTGGCTATCGCAGGTTAAAACACAATAGTTCCGATGTTTTCACCGTTTACCACCTTTTTTAAGTTCCCTGTTTTATCCATATTGAAAACGAGCACCGGCAAGTTGTTTTCCTTGCATAAAGTAGTGGCCGTGAGGTCCATAACTTTCAGGTTTTTTGCATAAATATCATCAAAGCTAATTTTGTCGAACTTTTTGGCGCCGGCCACTTTTTCCGGATCGGCGGAATAAACTCCATCTACACGGGTGCCTTTCATCATTACATCGGCTTCAATTTCCACAGCGCGCAAAGCGCTGGCAGTATCGGTGGTAAAATAAGGATTGCCGGTGCCTGCAGCAATAATGGCAACTTCTTTTCTGTTTAGCGCACCAATTGCTTTTTCCTTTGAATAATATACGCCAACCGGCTCCATTCGAATGGCCGTAAATACAGTCGATTTTATTCCGGCGTTTTTCAGTGCCGAACCAAGCGCCAGACTATTAATCACAGTTGCCAGCATTCCCATCTGATCGCCTTTTACCCTGTCGAAACCTTTGGCAGCGCCACTCAATCCCCTGAATATATTTCCGCCTCCAATAACAATTCCCGTTTGAACTCCCATGTTCACAATTTCGGCGATTTGGCCGGCATATTCATTTAACCGTTGTTCGTCGATCCCGTATTTTTGTTCGCCCATTAATGACTCGCCACTGAGTTTTAGAAGAATTCGCTTGTATTTTGTCATTATTTTATTTTTAAAAGGTTGTAAAGATAAAAAATCGATGTGTGGGAAAATAAAAGCCACTTGTAAAGATACAAATGGCTTTTGAACTAATTGCTGTTTAATTGTTTTCGCCCTGTTGGGGAATTGCTATTTAAAAACTACTCTATGATCTGTCCTTTAGAAGCTGTTTTCTCATTTCAGCCGGGCAAAGTAGCTGGTTTTTATTCGCCTGGATTATGATTGAAATCATGAAAAAAACTGGGAAGGCGCCCCTGGATTTCTGAATGTTTTTAAAACATCATGGTTACCATCAAAATGATATTTTAAAAGCTGGATTTATTTCAGTCTTTCGGGGACGGCCCGCTTCGGCTTAGAATCAAAAAAAACAGTGTTTGATCTGGTTTTTTTTCATGAAATTAAGGGTGTTAACATTTATTTAACGTTGCGAACCCGGTAAGCTACACAATCTCGATTCCTTGTTTATGACACAATTCAACACCAATTTCACTTAGCTTGTATTTCTGTATTTTCCCGCTGGCTGTCATCGGAAATTCATCCACAAAAAAGATGTACTTCGGAGTTTTGAACCTTGCTATTTTTCCCCGGCAAAAATCAATCACTTCCGCTTCATTGAGTTGGCTGCCTTCTTTCAGTTTGATAAATGCAGCCACTTCTTCGCCATATTTTTTACTTGGAATGCCTGCCACTTCCACCGTTTCAATCTGGGGAATCCGGTACAGGTAATTTTCGATTTCCCGCGGGTATATATTTTCGCCGCCACGGATTATCATATCTTTTATCCGGCCTGTAATTTTATAGAAACCATCTTTTGTTTTAACCGCCAGGTCACCGGAATGCAACCAACCTTCACTGTCTATTGCTTTTCGGGTAGCTTCCGGATCGTTGTAATATCCTTTCATAATGTTGTAGCCCCGGCAGCAAATTTCTCCCTGTGTTCCGGGACCACATTCTTCGCCTGATTCAGGATCAACAATTTTCACTTCCACATTTGGCAATTCGAAACCCACGGTTGTTGCTTTAACTTCGGTTGAATTGTGCGTGCGTGTGGCGGTCATACCCGGTGAGGTTTCGGTTAAGCCGTAAACTATAATAATGTCTTTTGCATGCATTTTGGTCATCACCTGGTTCATTGTTTCGATGGGGCATGGGGCTCCCGCCATAATTCCGGTACGGAGCGAGCTTAAATCGAACATGTCGAACATCGGGTGGTTTAGTTCGGCAATGAACATGGTCGGTACGCCGTAAATTGCAGTACACTTTTCTTTTTGAACAGAAGCCAGCACCAGCAGCGGGTTGAAATCTTCAGTGAATACCATGGTTGCGCCATGGGTAATAATGGCACATACGGCGAGAACACTCCCGAAACAGTGAAATAAGGGAACACAAACCAGTAACCGGTCGTCGGATGTGTATTTCATGCATTGTCCGGCAGAGTAACCGTTGTTCAGGATATTATGGTGTGAAAGCATCACTCCTTTGGGGAACCCGGTAGTGCCCGAAGTATATTGCATATTAATAACATCGTGGCAATTGAGTGATTCTTTTATACTTTCCAGTTCGAAATCGTCCACATGTTGCCCCAGTAAAAGCAGTTCGGCCGTGTTGAACATACCGCGGTGTTTTTGCTGCCCGATAAATGCAACATTTTTTAACTCCGGAAATTTTTTGCTCCTGATTTCGCCGCGCGGGTGCGTTTTTAATTCAGGGACCAATTCGAAGATCATTTCCACATAATCGCTGTCGCGAAAACCATCAACAAGAAACAACGTATTGACATCGGCGTTTTGCAACAGATATTCAAGTTCGGCCAGCTTATAATTGGTATTAATGGTAACTAAAACAGCCCCGATTTTTGCTGTGGCAAACATTACCGTGAGCCAGTCGGGAACATTTTTCGCCCAAATACCCACTTTATCGCCAGGTTTCACGCCAATAAAGAGCAATCCTTTTGCCAGCGCATCAACACGTTCATTAAATTGTTTATAGGTAAATCGCAAATCTCTGTCCGGATATACAACAAATTCTTTATCAGGTGTTTCGAAGGCCCATTTTTCCAGGATTTCCCCCAACGTGTAATCGAGTAACTGCATGGTTAAATTTTTTCGAAGTGGATTTTTACCGGAAACCGGATTAAACCGGTGCATAAACAACGGCCAGGATTTTGGCTGCTTCGTTGCCGCCTGCATGAACATTATGAGCCACTACCGAATCAAGGTAAATGGTGTCGCCATGGTTTAAATGGTAAACATCTTTTCCATAATTGATTTCTACTTCTCCTTCCAGCACATAAATAAACTCTTCCCCTTCGTGCGACGAAAGTTTGTAATCCGATTCTTTTGACGGCTCAATTTCCACGATGAATGGCTCCATGTGCCTGCCGGTTTTATCCTGCGCCAGCGAGAAAAAGTTCAGGTGTTCGCGGTTTTTTTCATTTTTAGTTGAAAAACTTAATCCGGGCATTTCTTCGCCGGCTTTCACAATTACAGGTCCAAGCTGGTCCTGATCGTCGAGAAACGTACCGATTCGAACTCCAAGTGCCCGCGATATTTTAATCAGGTGCCCCAGCGAGGGTACAAAACCTTTTTCTTCAATTTTTTCGATTTGTTTTATATCGAGGTTGGCGTTAAAAGCCAGTTCCTCTCTGCTGATTTGCCGGAATTCGCGGAACTCTTTGATTTTATTCCCCAGATTTTTCCTGTTGCTCATTATGTCTGATTTTATTAGGGAACAAAAGTATAATTTGCGGGGAAAAGTAGCAACAGTAGTGGAAATCAATTTTCACAGGCGGCCGGAAATCGTTTTCCGGCCGCCTGTTTTAATTAAAAGATTTTGTTTAAATCCACCTGATGTATTTAAAGTCTTGTTTGTTGGGCAGGCCGCTGTTTTTTGGAAACATCCTGATTCCGTAGTTAAAAGAACCAGGGTGAACAGGATGAAAATTCAATTTATAGGAACAAATATTTTCTTCGTACCTGTCGGTTTCAAACTGAAGGATTTCGATGATTCTTGGTGAATCCTCATCAATGTTATTTTCGATAACAACGTTATTTTCGATAACAACAAGCTCGAGCCCCACTTCTTCACACTTTAAACCTTTCAGATCAAGGCTGACTTTAACCGGATAATCCTGGCCAACTTTCATTATGTTCGTGATGCCGTCAGCAATTTCAACATTTTTCACTTCTATTTTGTCCCAGATCAAACTAATGTTAAACTTCCAGGCCGCCATTTCTTTCGCCCACCTGTAGTTATCTTTTAGCATTTCCTTAGTCCGGTTGAACTGAGGTAGGTAATAGCGATCCATGTAATCGCTCAGCATTCTTCCGGTGGTGAAATGAGGTGCAACTTCAGCAATGGTATTTTTAATGTAATCGACCCATTGTTTTGGAATTCCCTCCCTGTTGCGATCGTAAAAAGTTTCGATTATTTCGTCTTCCAGGATGTTGTATATAGTTTCGGCATCCAGTTCATCCTGAAAATCCTGCACATCGTAGGCTCGTTCTGCGGGAAGTGCCCAACCGGCGTCTTCCTTGTATCCTTCTACCCACCAGCCGTCGAGCACAGAAAAGTGCAGGGTTCCGTTCATCACACCTTTTTGCCCGCTGGTACCGGAGGCTTCCAAAGGCCGTGTTGGAGTATTTAGCCACACATCCACACCCTGGAGCAGCATTTTCGCCAGATTGATGTCGTAATTCTGAACAAAAAGGATTTTTCCCCTGAATTCCGGTCGTTTCGAAATTTCAACAATGTGTTTAATCAAATCCTGCCCCGCTTTATCAGCCGGATGTGCTTTCCCGGCATAGATAAATTGCACGGGACGATTCTGATTGTTTAAAATTTTTGCCAGACGATCGAGATTTCTGAAAAGAAGATATCCCCTTTTGTAAGTGGCGAAACGGCGGGCGAACCCAATTGTCAGCGCATCAGGGTCCAGTTTACCCATCACTTCGGTAATCAACTTCGGATTTTCGTTGCGTTTTATCCAGTTGTCGGAGAAACGCTGTTTAATGTACCTGATTAGTTTGGTGCGCAAGGTTTTCCTCAATTCCCAGATGACTTCATCGGGCACTTCGCGTATTTTTTGCCATACGTCGAAATCGAGCTGGTTTTGCGGGAATTGTTCACCGAAATATTCCCGGTGAATTTTTTTCCATTCCGGCGCAACCCACGATGAATAGTGGACACCGTTGGTAACATAACCAATTTCAATTTCATCTTTCAGAAAACCCTGGTACAACGATTTCAGTACTTCTTTGCTTACCTCGCCATGCAGCTGACTCACGCCATTTATTCCCTGCGATAAATGCGAAGCAAGATAACTCATGTTGAACTGATCTTCAGCCGGGTGGGATTTGCCCAGCATTTCAAATTCGTTCCAGGTCAGCCCGAGCAAATCGGGATACTGGATCATATAATGCTTCAGCATATCTACATGAAACGAATCGTGCCCTGCCGGTACCGGAGTATGCGTGGTAAATATGGTTGAAGATCGAACCACTTCCTTGGCTTCAGCGAAACTTAATCCTTTTTCCCCGATTAAATTTGTCAGCCGTTCAATGCCGATAAAAGCGGCGTGGCCTTCATTGCAGTGGTAAATGTCGCAATTATAGCCCATTTTGTTTAAGGCTTTTATTCCTCCGGTTCCAAGCAAAATTTCCTGTTTTAAACGATTCTCATTGTCGCCTCCGTATAAATGGTGAGTCACAAACCGGTCCTGTTCCTGGTTTTCCGGAATATCGGCATCAAGCAGAAAAAGCTTTACCGACCCGATGTTGACCTGCCAAACTTGAGCTTTCAGCATCCTGCCCGGGTATTGCACCTGTATCTTTATGAAATTTCCATCGGCATCGACGGCTGGTTGTACGGGAATTTTTGAAAAATGCTGGAATTCGTAATTCGCCATCTGCTCGCCATGCAGGTTCAACACTTGTTTGAAATATCCGTACCGGTAAAGTAAACCAACAGCAATGAGGTTTACTTTCATGTCGCTGGCTTCTTTAAGATAGTCGCCTGCGAGGATTCCAAGTCCTCCTGAAAAAATCTTCAAAGAATCATGAAGGCCGTATTCCATGCTGAAATATGCTATTTGGGGACCATCGAGTTGCTTTCTTTCCGAGAGATAATTCTGAAACTGTTCGTATACGGCGTGCATTCGGGAAATGTAAAAAGAATCTTTTTCCAGTTCCTGAAATCGCTTGTAGCTGATTTCTCCCAACAAAACCAGCGGGTTATGAGCACATTCCTCCCACAGTGTTTTGTCGATGTACTGGAACAATTCCCGGGCATCGGGATTCCATACCCACCAAAGGTTTTTCGATAACTCGCGGAGCGGCGCCAGGCTTTCGGGCATGTGCGATTCCACAATGATTTTTTTCCAGACAGGTTCCTCCGCTGCCATTTGTTCGATATATCGTATTCCTCCTTTTTCGTCCATATTTTTAATTTATAGTCCTTATTAATAAAGTCTGCAAAAGTACACTTTCTGTTTATCCTGTGAAGGGGGTGCCTATGTTTTTCTTTTTGTGTTATTTGTCTTTGCCGGAAAGTGCTTTTTTTGCAGGTGTTTTCTTTCTTTTCGGTTGGCGCATCCGTAATAAATCGGCTTCCAGTTTTTTTATTTTTTCATCTTTATCATCGATTAACTGGTGAAGCGCCGCAATTTGCTGATCCGTTTCGTCGCCCGGTACAAATGAATTCAGCCTGATGGTAAAATCGCTCAGTACGTTCATATAATTAATAAAAGCTTCGTAAGGCGATTCGAACGGATTGAAATAGCTGCGGATTTCGCCGCTTGAATAGAATTTTGTTGACATGTAATAAAAATGATCGCTTACCTGAAGGTAATTCCAGTCTTTGTTCATTGCAGGATCGGTGCATTTCAGCATCTTCGGGTGAAGTTTATACAGTTTGTCAAAAGCTTCTTTTTGCATCTTGTTTCCCAGCCAGGCAGTTAAATCCCGTTCTTCGTCGGCCCATGAAATGGCATATGGCACGCTAACCACAGAAACAGGCTGCAATTGCTCTGTTGCCTCGGCCGGTGTGGCAAACTTTAAGTTTTTATGCATAACCACCTTTCTGGCGAAATGTTCAAGAAAACTGAAGATGCCGCTTTCCTTTTTCTGCCATTCGCCAAACGATTCGTAACTTAAAAACAGGTTTACAATCTCTTCTTTTTTATCCAGGTTTTCGATCCACCGGATAAATTTATCGGAGGTTAGCGGGTACTCCGACCAGTTTTCATTTGAAAAACGAAACGATATGTCATCGCTTAGGTTAAAGTTGCGCATCAGCACTTTTAACCGGGGATTTACTGCATTAACGTACATGAAATTGGGGCTTTTCCATCCGAGTACATGTTTGGCGCCTTCTGTGAGAATGGCTTTGTAACCCATATCAGCGACTTTCGCGCCAATTTCGTCGGAATATATCATTTCGGTATTTCTAAATACAGTTGGTGTATGGCCGAAAAGTTCCTGAATCTTTTTCTCGTGTAATTCCACCTGTTCTTCAAAAATTTCAAGGTTTTTCAACGAGGAAAGGGAGTGGGAATAGGTTTCGGCGAGGAATTCCACGCACCCTGTTTTTGCCAGTTTTTTGAAAGACTCAATAACTTCCGGTGCATATAATTCAAATTGATCAAGCGCAGTGCCGGTGATAGAAAAAGCAACTTTAAATTTACCTTCGAGTTCGTTTGCCAGTTTTAACAACAGTTGATTGGTTGCCAGGTAACAGTTTTCGGCAACTTTGCGCATGATGGTTTCGTTGGCGTAATCATCGTAATAATAATGGTTGTTCCCTATATCGAAAAAACGGTAACGCCGGTGCCTGAACGGCTGATGTACCTGGAAGAATAAACATATTGATTTCATGGTTAATGTTTTACAATTGTTCTTTTAATGTGTTTGTGTAGACTTCCCTAACGTTTCGGGCGGAATTTTGCCACTTCAATTCTTCCACTTCCTGTTTTCCGGCTTCTTTTAAAAATCCGGAAAGAGAGTTGTAATTCAAAATTCCGTAAATGGCGTCGGCCATTGCATAGGTGTCCCAAAAGTCGATTTTCACAGCATGTTTTAAAATCTCGGCTACCCCCGATTGATTGGATATAATTACCGGAACTTCAGACTGCATGGCTTCGAGGGGAACTATTCCAAACGGCTCGGAAACCGACGGCATAACAAAAACATCAGTCATATTCAGCATTTGATATACATCGTCGCCCTGTAGAAAACCGGTGAAATGAAATTTATCGGCCATGCCCAAATCTGCAACGCGTGTAATCATTTCAACCATTTTATCGCCGCTACCAGCCATCACAAACCTTACATTTTTCATTTTTTTCAATACTAAATAAGCCGCTTCAATGAAATATTCCGGTCCTTTCTGCATGGTTATCCGCCCAAGAAAAGTAACCACCTTTTCATTTACCCCTTTTTTTATACTTAAACCTTCGTTGGCATCAACAGGTTCAACTGCATTGTAAACCGTCGTAATTTTCCCGGGTTCAATGCCATATTTTTCAACCACAATATTTTTGGTATAGTTGCTTACCGCAATAATTTGATCTGCCATTTCCATTCCTTCGCGTTCGATGGCATAAACGGTTGGATTGGCATTCCCTCCGCTCCGGTCGAAATCGGTGGCGTGAACGTGGATCACCAGTGGTTTTTGCGACACTTCTTTTGCTGCTATTCCTGCGGGATATGCCAGCCAGTCGTGCGCATGGATTATGTCGAATTCATTATCGCGCGCTATTATTTTGGCTACCGATGCATAGTTTTTAATCTCTTCGAGAAGGCCGGGGCCATACGAACCGCTGAACTCAATTCGAAATCCGTCGTCGGTTTGCACAAAACGCGAACCCGATGAATATTTCTCTTTTTTAAGGTTCCAGAATTCCTCTTCATTTAGGTACGGAATTAATTTTGAGCGGACTTCGTAATATTCGATTTTTTGTTTTAAGTCGTCAAACTGTACTTCTTTTTTTGAAACAGGTACCTGGTTCGCACCGATGAGGTGAATGTTTGTTTGTTCTTCGTCTCCGAAGGCTTTGGGCACCACAAAAATGATTTCAACATCCGGTAATTCAGCCATTCCTTTTGTTAAACCGTAACAGGCTGTTCCCAACCCTCCTGAGATATGCGGCGGAAATTCCCATCCAAACATTAATACCTTCATAGTAAAGACCCCTCATTCTTTAAAATTCTGAACTAATTTAGTTGCATATAGTACGCCGGCTACGTTCCACGCCTGCGAAATTGATCCCTGTGCTTTATGCGGCGGATTGCCGTCGTACATTTCAGAAATGGTACCAATGCTGTGCTCTGTCATCTCTTCTTCGAAAGCTTCCATCAGTTGTTTTACAAAAGGTAAACCTCCGCGTTTGTGGATTCTCAGATATGCTTCCACAAAAAACCGGATCAGCCACGGATACACAGCGCCCTGATGAACGGATAGTTCCCGCTGGTCCTGGTTTCCTTCCACAAAACCGCGATACCTGAGATGATCGGGCGAAAGTGTACGCAAGCCTCTTCGCGTAAGCAGCTTTTGTTTTGCCACGCTCAGAACCGATTTTTGCTGGTCTCTCGATAACGGCGTGTGAATTAAAGCAGCGGCAATTACCATGTTTGGCCTCACCGCCCAGTCGGCTTGTTTGTCTTTAACAACATCGGCCAGGTGCTGCCTGTCGTTGCTCCAGAAAGTGGTCAAAAATGCAGCGGCAACTTTTTGTTTCATCTGTTGCCACGACTGAATAAACTCCTTGTCGTTTGCTTTTTCGGCAAGAACAAGCGCGAAACATATCGCATTGTACCAAAGTGCATTAACTTCAACAGCAAACCCGGCACGCTGAACTACCGGAATGCCACTGGAATAGGAATTCATCCAGGTGAGGGCAGCGCCTTCTTTTTCAGCGTAAATCAATCCGTTTTCATTCATGCCAATATAACCTGGCGTTGAATTTCTGAAAGCCTCCAGGATTTCTTTTATAGCCGGCCCGAACTGCTTCCAGATTTTTTTCTCGTTGAGCATTTTTTTTGTCAAATGCTGGATGCTCCAGATAAACCACAGTGGCGAATCCGCCGAGTGAAAATTGGTTTGTGCATCCTGAATACTGTCGGGAAACATTCCGTTTTTCAGAAAATGCATATACGTTTCCACAATTTTAATACAGATATCTGGGCGGTTTAACGACCCGTACAATCCGGGAAGCGATATAAACGTTTGCCGTGTAATGCTGTTGTACCACGGAAATCCTGCAATGATGTCAATGGAATTATTTTTCTGAAAAATAAATTGTTCGCCGGCGTTTTGCAACGAACTTAAAAAGGTGAACCTCGTCCCCCTTTTTTTCAGTTCCCTGGTAAACCGTTGTTTTAAAGAAACAGGCCTGGTTTCTTCGGTGCCGGCAGCAAAAACAACCGGTTGATTTTCCGTTAGCGGAAGCTCGAAATATCCCGGAACAAACAAATCTTCAAGGTAATCATATCCTCGCGTTAATTCGGTCAAATATTCGATGTTGTAATACCAGTCGGGAACAGGCACGAATTCATTTTCATGACAAAGCTGGAGGAATAAATCCGGAAACTGTTCGTACAGCTTTATTTTTATCCCGTTCTCCACTACCGAAAATTTAGTGTTGGCAAACATGTTTGCTTTGCTCAACTCATGGATATTCCGGAAAGCCAGAAACGGCTTCAGCCGCAGAACGACCGGAACCGTTGTTTCTTCAAGGGTATAGCGAATGAGCACCTGCTCTTTTTGTTCTACCAGAATCCGTTCCATGGTTAAAACAACGCCGCCAATCCGGTAGGTGATTTTGGGAATATGTTCAAAATCAACATTTTGAATGTATTTGTGCCCTTTTGGTTCATAAATCCCGCCTTTATAACGGTGAATCCCCAGGTTGAATTCCTCTTTGTTTTGAACAATGGTAGCATCGAGCGAGGAAAGCAGGACGAATTTTTCACCACCTAATCTTTCGATGGGGCTCACCAGTACACCGTGGTATTTACGTGTATTGCAGCCGTTCAAAGTTGTGCTGATGTACGATCCGGCCCTGTTCGATCGGAGAATTTCCCTGTTTAAGGAATATTCAAGATTAACTAGCTGTTCTTTATCAAACGTGAAATTATTCATCGCAATGTGTTAGAAAAAGTTTCGGAGAAGTTAGGAGTCAGGGTTTTATACCTATCGATCAAAGTTAGCGCATTTAATTTAATTTCTTTATTCATTTGCCTGTTCTAATTTCATTTATTTGCTTCGTTAAATTTTGTTCTTCCGTCGAAAATTTCAGAATCGGGTACCGCTGTTTCAATTCGTTAATTTTATCCAGTGTTTGGTTTAAAAACAACAAATTTTCATTTGTAAACTTATTGATGGATTTATGGTTCAAAGCGCTGCTGATTTTTTGCACTTTTTTTGAAATTTCGATGCTTTCGGGGCCAATCAGTTTTTCCTGAAAAATTTCCCAAATGTGGTTTACCGCTACTTCGCTGGGGTGAATCATGTCTTCGGCATAAAACCGGTAATCGCGTAGCTCGTCCATCATAATTTCATACGATGGAAAATAACTGCATTTATCTTCTCCTGAATTTTTTATCAACTGGTCAACAGCCAACAGCAGCGTTGATTTACTGCGCTGGTTTTCTATGGCTCCATCTTTCCAGTGGCGAATGGGGCTCACCGTAAAAACGATTTTAAGCGAATTGTTCCGGTTTCGCACCCTGTTTAAAATTTCTCCAAATTTCCCCACAATTTCATCCACATTTAAACGGAATCGTTCGAATTCCCTGGCTGGAATTTTATGACAGTTCGAAACAATTTGCCCGGTTTTTTTATAGCGGTAAACCCAGGCAGTTCCAAAAGTGATAAACAGAAAATCCGCTTTTTTTAAAAATTCTCCGGAAGATGAAATCCTGTTGTTGATGGCAGTTAACGTTTCTTCGGCGTTGGTCGAGGAAAACCTCCCGTGGTGCGAAAAACTATGCCAGAAACCGTTATGTTCTATTAAATCGTTTTTTTCGAACCGTTGCTGTTTGAGCAATATATTTAAGCCATTCGCTACTGAAACCGGATTGTACAAAATTCCAAACGGGTTAATATCCACCGGATATTTCAGGTTTGCCATTCGCAATCCAATGTTTTCAGTAAAACAGGAACCCATAAACAGGTTGTTTTTTTCATATCCTGTTTTGGTGCTGAATTGCGGAATTTCAACCGGGGTTTGAAATTTTGTTTTAATCATGGTTACACTGCTTTCTTGAAATCTATTTTTTTAAAAACCAGCGCTGTACGTGCGGGAAGGTAGATTTTCATGTAGTGCTGGCTATCCCTGCCCATGCTTGGCAACGTGTAGTAAAACAAATCTTCATCCACCAGGTCGTGGCCGCCAAACCGCCCGGAATCAGTGTTCAGCACAATTTTATATTTGCCCGGGCCGAGCGGTATTCCGTAGTCGGTAAACGATTGCGAAGGGTTAAAATTGAACACGAACAAGAACAAACCGCGATGGTAAGCCAGTACTTTATCGGGTTTGTTTTCCATAACCAAATCCACCGATGGAATTGTGAGTATTTTATGTTCGCTGATTAATCCGATCATTTCCTTGTCGAAATCGTACAACCAGTGGTATTTTAACGATGTGTCTTCGGAAATGCTCCAAATTCGTCGCGCGTGGTGAAACGACCAGTTGTTTCCTTCTCGCGGAAAGTCGATCCACTCGGGATGCCCGAATTCATTTCCCATAAAATTTAAATAGGCTCCGCCAGCTGTGGTTGCAGTGATGAGCCGGATCATTTTATGCAACGCAATGCCACGGTCCACAATTAAATTGGGCTGGTCCTTACGCATACTGTAATACATTTCTTTATCGATAAGGCGAAAGATGATGGTTTTGTCGCCAACCAGCGCCTGATCATGCGATTCGGCATAACTCACTACTTTTTCTTCGCTTCGTTTCGAAGTGAGGCTGTAAAAAATATCGCCGACGTCCCAATCGTCGTCCGATTTTTCTTTGATGATTTTTATCCAGTAATCCGGAACGCCCATTGCCATCCGGTAATCGAAACCGATGCCGCCCCAATCCAGCGGCGCAGCAAGTCCGGGTTTGCCGCTCATATCTTCCGCAATGGAAATGGATTTCGGCTTCACCTGTTTGATAAGCTTGTTTGCCAGCGTCAAATAAGTGGTAGCTTCATAATCGACATTCGGACCGAAATAATCGCCGTAATTGGTAAACGCTTTTCCCAGACCATGGTCGTAATACAACATGCTGGTCACGCCATCGAACCGGAATCCATCGAACTTAAATACATCAAGCCAGTATTTTACGTTGGAAAGCAGGAAATGAAGCACTTCGTTTTTTCCATAATTAAAAAGGTAAGAATCCCATGCCGGATGTTCGCCCCTTCCACCATCATGAAAAAACTGATAACGCGTGCCGTCGTATTTCCCAAGCCCTTCCACTTCGTTTCGTACTGCATGGGAATGAACGATATCCATAATCATACTGATTCCCATTCCATGTGCTTCATCAATCAGTTCCTTCAGTTCCTCGGGGGTGCCGAACCGCGATGAAGGGGCAAAGAAGCTGGAAACATGATAACCAAAACTTCCGTAGTACGGATGCTCCGGAATGGCCATCAATTGAATCACATTGTATCCGTTCGACTTGATGCGGGGCAGCATGTGTTGCCTGAACTCGCTGTAAGTATGGACCCATCCTTCTTCGCCGGCCATCCCGATGTGCGCTTCATAAATTAAGGGCGGTTCGCCGCCGGGCTGATAATCCGGATTTTTCCATTCGTATTCATCCTCAGGATGCCAAACCTGGGCGTTAAAAATTTTCGAACCGGTATCCTGTACCACTCGTTTTGCCCAGGCCGGAATACGATTCCCATAATCGGTTGCCCAGTGCATGGAAAGAACATATAAATCGCCGTGTTTTAGTGCATTTTCTTCCAGTTGAAGTTCCCAAATGCCGTGTTCCAGCGGATGAAAAGCGTACCGATTTTCTTCTTTCCATTCGTTGAAACTGCCAATTAAATAGATTGAAATCGCATTGGGGGCCCAGTCGCGTATCACCCAGCCGTTACCGGTTTTGTGGAGTCCAAAATACAGATACCCGGTGGCAAAATCATTGAGCGAAGCCGGGCCAACCAATTCCTTTTCTTTTTTTTCGGCTGCTTTAATCCGGTTCACGATAGTTTCCTTAAAAGGCTCCAGCCACGGATCATTCGCAATAAGTCTGGGAAATGTATTTTTCATATATTTTTTTAATAAAGATAAACAATCGCACAGGAAACTGTTTGCATAATCTAAAAATTAAGCTTTTCATAAAATTCGTTTTACACGGGTTAACATTGGCTTTTTTGGCAGGTTTAAACTGAAAGTTTGAACGGCAAATGCAGTTACTTCAACCATTCTGCGGAATAAATGTTTTTGTAGTAAATTTAAAATGATGAAACATCCTGGATTTACCACGCTTTCGCTGAATATTCCTTTTCCGAAAAACGATCCGCACCACAGTTTGCAAATGCCGGTTTACGAATCCGTGGCTTTTGAATTCGATTCTGCCGAACAAATTGAAGCCAATTTTAAGGGCGAATATGCAGCACATGTTTATTCGAGAGCTTCGAGCCCAACCGTCGAATATTTCGAAACAAAACTGAAAGCTTTAACCGGCGGGCATGCTGTGCTTGCTGTAAGTTCCGGAATGGCAGCTATTTCAGATGCAATTTTAACAGTTACCAAAGGCGGCGACAACATCATTTCTTCCAATCAATTGTTTGGCCATACATACGCACTTTTTAAAAAAACACTGACTGAATTCGGACTGGAAACCCGTTTTTCAAACCTGACATCCAGGGCGGAAATTGAAAAACTGATTGACAAAAATACACGTGCCATTTATTTCGAAACGGTCACCAATCCGCAGCTTGCAATCGCCGACATAGAAATGCTCGGTGAAATTGCTCAAAAAAACAACCTGCTGTTGATTGCCGACAGTACTATGACGCCGCCAAACGTATTTCAAGCAGGAAATTTTGGGGTAAATATTGAAGTTATTTCAACCACAAAAATGATATCCGGCGGCGCCAGTGCTTTCGGGGGCGCAGTTATCGATCACGGAAATTACAACTGGAAAGTCAATCCGAATATCGCGGGATTTGTAGAAAAATTTGGTGAAAACGCTTTTATGGCGAAACTTCGAAAAAATATTTACCGGAATACCGGCGGAAGCATGGCGCCGCAAACGGCAAAACAGATGATTCAAGGCCTCGATGTGCTTGAAATCCGCTTTGAAAAATGTTATAATAATTGCTGCGACATAGCAAATTATTTAAACGGGCATTCCAACGTAGCTGCTGTTAATTACCCGGGAATTAAACCGGCGAAAAATTATGCAATGGCCGCGAAATATTTTGACGGGAAACCGGGCACCGTTTTATCATTCGGGTTAAATTCGAAAGAAGCGTGTTTTCGTTTTATGAACAAGCTGAAAATCATCCGCCGGGCTACCAACATCCACGATAACAAAACGTTGATAATTCATCCTCACTCTACCATTTACTCCGAATTCTTCGAAGAAGAACGAGATCAGATGAATATTTCAGACACGATGATGCGGTTATCGGTAGGTATTGAAAACGTGGAGGATTTGGTTGCTGATATAGAACAGGCACTGGCTTAAAGTTTAAGGATGATTCGTAACGTTCGTGGCTGTATTTTTCGCCCACTCCGGCAGCACACATTCACTGCTGCGATTTTTCAGTAATTCCTTAAAATGATTCAGGCTTTTTTGCATTACTTCCGAATTTTCGTTGTGGCAGGTTAAACAGGCGCCGGCCGTGAGAATCTTTTTTTGTTGGTCTGCATCAAACGGAAAAACATTCGAACGTGTGGCAACCATTCCCGTACGGCTGGCAAGAAAACCTGTCCATGCATCTGCGGGGAGTCCGTCCTGAATATTTTCATACAGCGGATAAAACTTCCATTCTCCTTTGCCATTCGTAATTTCATATTTAAGTTCGCCTTCGCCATAACCCAGCGCCACAGAGTTGTTGTGGCAACTAATGCAACTCCTTCCTTTTGCTGATGTGGTATGTGGCGCCGCCGGTGCATACAACCGGTGGAAAATTTCTGTATCGTTTTCATTTTTCGTGAACGACTTTTTATCGATCGTAAGAATCATCCCCGGAATAACGGGTATGACTTCAGTTTTATTTTCTGTTTTACGAATTCCAAGTGTTGGTAATTTAGCTTCATATTCACCGATATATTCTACCCAACTTCCTTTTTGTTCCCGGTTTTTTATCATGTTATACCCTGGTTCTTCCGGATCATAAGCATTGTGGCAACCGATGCAGGTTGGCGCCCAGGAGGTGTGGCAACTCGAACAGGAAAGGCTGGAATGTGATTCGTTGCGTATACAAACTGCTGCTGGTGGTTTCATTACCATTTTTTTATTGCTGTTTTTGGTCAGGAAAAAAACGGAGTCGTTTTCAACGAAAGTATTGATCAGCGCGCGGTTGTATTTTTCTGTTACCAGGAATTTTTTATCTGAAACATTTTCAAAACGAAGCGCTGCAATAAGTGCAGATTCATTGTCGAGGTTTTCCGCAGAAATGGTTTTTAGTTCTCCATTGATATGACAATCGGAACACTGCACGTCTTCCTGGTCTTCCTCGTGGGCATACAAATTTCCGTTGCCCATTAATTCATACGAATGATGGCAGTCGATACATTCCAGCCCAAGCTGGTGGTGCACATCTTCCTGCTTTTTTATGAAAACACGGCTTCCTTCGATTAGCCGGTAATTGCTGCTGTCGGGCATTTGAGCCGCCTCCAGCGTGGTTTCGTGCCAGCCTTCATAATTGGTGGAAATCCGCCCCGATCTGCTGTGGCAACCAAAACAGTGATTATTGCTCACTTTTAAACTAATTTCAGGATGCATTTTCAACAGCGTTCCGGAATTTTCGGCCAGGTCTTTTTCCGCTTCCGCGCTGTAATTCAGGTGACAGGCCAGGCAACCTCCCCCGCGACTGGCTTCATCAATTGGCCCCAATTCTGTCTTCGGATTTCCCAAATGACAGCGAACGCATAAATTTTTCAGGTGTTCGTCGGCTGCCGAATTTCCCAGCTCATGCACATTTGTTATGTTATCCGGATTATCCTGTTCATTGAAAACGTAGCGGTCAACACTGATCATTCCGCTCAATGTGGACATTAAACCAGTGGGAACACGTTCTACAATTTCAGGATGACACTGCGTGGTGCCGCACGATTGTTTTGCCGTTGCCAGGTTTCCGGGAATAAGGTTCATCTTTCTGTGCGACTGGTTTTTCCCTGTGGCAAACGGATTTCCGCCATGGCACGAAAAGCAGCCGATGGCATCGGGCGAATGCGAACCGGTAAAGCCGTGGGTTCCGGCGTGACAGACCAGGCAACTCTCTTTTCTTCCCTGAACCACGGGAGAATTGAATGCCTCATTCACAGTAAAACCCGGAGTGAATTTCACCCGCGGCGATTTAAAGTTGTGCAAAACATTGTAGCTGTAGTTTGGCGCGCCGGGAGGTGTCCATTCCCAGCGTTCTCCCCTGAAAAACAGCCCGGTAACGGTCAGTGCCAGATAGATTCCGGTAAAAACCAGCAAGCTTCGTTTACTGATAAAAACTGCTTTGCCTTTTTCGGCATTTACCAGATAAAGCAGAACAAGAATAACGAGGAAAATCAGCAGCGACCATTCCGGATGGCTCAGCCAGTGCAGGATTTCCTGGAAACCCACGAAATACCACGGGCCTTTTACCGTCGGATTCAGGTTGTCGTGCAGCGGCGCACTGAAAAAATAACTTACCACCAGCACCGTTAAAAAGGAAAGAAGGAAATCGGTGGCGGATGGCCAGAATTTACGGCTGTGTTCAACCATAATAATGGTTATAAAAACCGTAAATGTGGCAATGTGGTGTACATAAATCAACTGGAAACTTCCGGTATCGCCCAGTAATGAAAAGGACAGCGACTTTCCAATCAGCGGAATGCGTTCTGCCAGCGTTTCCAGGATCAGGCGAGCCTGTTCACTGTCGGAGTCGCCTTTCAGCAGAAAACCTGTAAGCATGGCGAGGAAAATAATCAGCACCCCTAAACTAAGCCGGAATGCCATTCCTTTTTTCAGCCCTATTTTTTCCTTGTAATGAAAATGATCGTATAGATGAACCAGGCTAAGAACGAGGAAAAACTGTGAGCTCCAGAAGTGGGCATTCCGGATGAACGACGCCCACGGGTTGCTCACCATGATGTTACTGATGCTTAAATAAGGTGTTTTTACATCGAACGGAACAGCAAGCAGAACGCCCGTAAGCAAAACTAACCAAAACATGGCCAGCGCCAGCGTCCCAAATGTCTGCCTGTTTTTTTTCCTGTTCATTTTACCCGATTTTAATGTGCTTGCCATCGGCTGCGATTTCCGAAGGAATAACTTCCAGGTTTTTGTACGCAGGGCCTTTTAACACTTTGCCGTTCAAATCGTATTCCGACCCGTGGCACGGGCACACCAACCGCTCGTTTTCAACCTGATTAATGACACAGCCGAGATGTGTGCAGTGAGCCGACAAAACCGTGGTGGTCGCGTTTTTATTAACAATGATGAAGTTTTCGGCAAAAGAAACTTCTTTGTTATTGTTGAAAGGAAGCACGTGTACCTTTTGCTTTAACAATTCCAAATGGTTCAGGGTGAGTTTATTCCACAAAAATATCAGCAGTGAAACAACACCGGCTACTCCCAGTTGCAGAAATGTTCGCCTGCCCACTCTTTCCATCTGTCTGATTTTTTCAGCAAAAGTAATAAATTGGTGAAATTACAAACTTCATACTGTCTCACATTGGGATTCCGGCGAGCAGCATAATTTGTGCTGTAATTTCAAAAATCAAATTGAAGAATGTGTCCACTCCGAAAAGTCAAAAATCCCTAAATCCCCTTAAGGGGACTTTGATGAGTTCATTGATTTTCAGCAAGTTCCCCTTTAGGGGTCAGGGGTAAAGAAGTTGAAAATCAATGAACTCAGACTTTTCGAGCAGACTCAAAAATGTGTTTTATAGCATAGCATATGTTTGCTTTTGCTGCTGCTGTTTTTGTCCTTTAAAATTAATAGATTTATAACTTAAGTTCGTGAAGTCATTACAGCTTAATATTGATTATGCTAGTAAGTTATTGATTTATAGAGGTTTTTATTTTATGTTTCATTGCTTTTCGTTATTGTTTATGTCTTAAAATCGGGATTTTATTTTATTATTTGTAACGGTTTCAAATGGGAAACTGTGCCAAAATTATGCGTATTCCTTTTTATATTTGCCGCCGAATATCTAAAAATATAACTATTTATATATTCTGAATTCTGAGAATGAGTGGTGAATGCAGCATTTTGAAGTTTGAAGAAGTTAGATAGCGCAAAATGTTAAGCACAAAAAATAATTCACGAATGAAGACAAGAAGGGATTTTATAAAAATTTCAGCGGTTGGTGCAGGAGCAACAGCATTGGGACTGAATGCTTTCGCGGCAAAAAAGTTCAAATGGTTTGAAACAGAAACCATGGAACCGGCCAGCGATGAGGAACTTACGCCTTATCCGACCTACTGCGAAGTTTGTTTCTGGAAATGCGCCGGCTGGGCTTATGTCGATAAAAGCGGGCGCATTCGTAAAATTATCGGAAACAAAAACGATCCGCACAGTAACGGACGGTTGTGTCCGCGCGGTACCGGCGGAGTGGGGATGTATTACGATGAAGACCGGCTGAAAACGCCGCTGATTCAGGGCAACCCGGAAAAACGGCGAACAGTATTTCAGGGAAGCATCCTGGGAAGAAGCGCTCGATTTGGTGGCGAATAAAATGAAGGAGGTGAAAGAGAAGTATGGTCCGGAAGCATTCGGGCTGTTCAATCACGGAAATCCTGGCGCACATCTCGAGCACCTGATGCGTGCTTATGGTTCTGAAACCAATGCCGAACCGGCTTTTGCCAATTGCCGCGGACCACGTTCTTCCGCCTATTTTTCCACTTTTGGCGCTTACATTGGATCGCCTGAAAATACGGATATCGCGATACCCAATGCCTGGTTTTGATTGGTTCGCACATTGGCGAAAACATGCACAATTCGCAGGTTCAGGAAATGTCGGAAGCCATCGATAACAAAGCAACCATCATAACGGTTGACCCCGGTTTTCAACTGCGGCCGGCCATTCCACATATTGGTTGCCCATTAAACCGTCAACTGATATTGCGTTGTTAATGGCCTGGATTCATGTGTTGATTTACGAGGAACTGTACAATAAAAAGTTTGTTGAAAAATACACTTTCGGTTTCGATTTGCTGAAAGAGCATGTAAAAAATATGACTCCGGAATGGGCATACGGAATTACCGATATTGAACCGGAAGTAATTCGAAAAACGGCCAGGGAAATGGCTGGCGCTGCTCCTGCTGTTGTAATCCATCCCGGGCGGCATGTGGTTTGGTACGGCGACGATACCCAGCGCGAACGGGCAATGGCTATTTTAACCGCGTTGCTGGGCGCCTGGGGAAAACGCGGAAGTTTATACCTGCCGGAAGCTGTTTCGCTGCCCAAATATCCGCAGCCGGAATATCCGGAACCCGAGTGGACCTGGAAAGATTTGAATGAAGGGAAATATCCGCTGGCAACCATGGGAATTACCACGGAATTGCTGAAAGCATCGGTTCCGCGATTGAATTATAAGCACCAGGTAAAAGCCTGGCTGGTAGGAGGAACCAACCTGCCGCTTGCCATGCCCGATAAAAAATTGTTTCAGTGAAGCAGCCGAATCAGTGGAATTTATTGCGGTTATGGATACCATGCCAATGGAAGTTACCGGTTTTGCCGATGTGATTTTACCCGAAGCTACTTATCTTGAACGATATGATTTCATCCGGGCTGCACAGAACCGCGTTCCCAATGTTGCGCTGCGTATGCCGGCAGTGGAACCAAAATACGATTCAAAACCAGCCTGGTGGATAACCAAACAAATTGGTGAACGACTGGGACTTCACGATTATTTCAACTACAACGATTTTTCTGAAGTAATTGACTGGCAGTTGAAACAGTTGGGTACTTCGCTGGAAGAAATGAAGAAAATTGGTATTAAATCGTTCCCACGTCAAAGCGGGCCGCTTTATCTGGCCGATGGTGAAGATTTTCAGTTTAATACAAATACCGGGAAAGTGGAATTGTATTCGGTTGATTTTGCCGATCATGGTTTTGATCCGATTCCGGTTTACAAACCACACCCGCAGCCACCACAAAATTATTACCGCCTGATTTACGGCCGCGCACCAATGCACACATTCAGCCGTACATCGAACAACCACAATTTATGGGATTTGATGAGCGAAAACAGTGTTTGGGTAAATCCGAAAGTAGCCGATTTGTGGGGATTGAAAAAAGACCAGAAAGTGTGGCTGAAAAATCAGGACGGAGCGGTTACCTCGTTCCCGGTTAAGGTTCGCGTAACTGAGCGTATTCGCTGGGATTCGGTGTACATGGTGCATGGTTTTGGTCATTCCGATAAAAAATTGTCGCGGGCATACGGCAGGGGTGCCAGCGATGAGGAAATGATTACCAATGTTGCTGTTGACCCGGTAATGGGCGGAACAGGAATGAGAGGAAACTTTATTACGTTTTTAAAAGAAAATCCTGCAACTGAAGGAAAGGAGGTTGAAGCATGAGATATGCAATGGCGATAGACACGAAAAAATGTGTCGGTTGCGGCGACTGTGTTGTGGCTTGTCAAACCGAAAATAATGTTCCGCATGGATATTGCCGCGACTGGATTGTGGAGCGCGTTGACGGAACATATCCAAGTCTGGATTTGGAATTCAGATCTGAGCGATGTAACCATTGCGACAATGCACCTTGTGTGCGTTGCTGCCCGACAGGAGCCAGCCATATTGAAGAAGGTGGCGCTGTGTTGGTTACGCACGATAAATGTATTGGTTGCGGCGCCTGTATCGAATCTTGTCCGTACGATGCGCGTTATCCGCATCCCGAAGGATATGTAGATAAATGTACGTTCTGTTTGCACCGGGTTAAAAAGGGACAGAATCCGGCTTGTGTGGATGTTTGCCCGACCCGGTGTTTGCATTTTGGCGACCTCGACGATCCGAACAGTGATGTTTCGCTGGCACTGAAAGACCGGAAGTGGAAAGTGCTGGCGCCTGAAGCCGGTACCAAACCTCAGTTGTATTTTCTTACTTAATCTGAAAAAAATTGAAAAAAGATGAGAGAAGAACTTTTTGTAAGCGGACGTAATATTCCAAATATTGATCCTTATCTGAATATCTGGCACTGGCAAATTCCATTGTATTTGTTTTTGGGTGGACTTGCTGCCGGAATCCTTTTCTTTGCCGGATTTTTTGTGGTGCGGGGAAAGGAAGAAAAAATGCAGGCAACCGTAAAATGGGCGCCCATTATTGCACCAATTGTCCTGATCCTCGGACTTGGCGCCCTGTTCTGGGATTTAAAACATAAACTCTATTTCTGGCAACTTTACACTACTATCCGATTGGAATCTCCCATGGGATGGGGCGCCTGGACATTGATGATAATTACACCGTTGTCGTTAATCTGGGTAGCCAGTTATATGAAAGAGATTATTCCCGGATGGAACTGGAAATTCAAATTCCTGGAACAATTTGAAGGCTGGGTGATTAAAAACCGATATTGGTTTGCCTGGGTAATGATGATTTATGCCATCATTCTTGGTGTATATACCGGAATTTTACTTTCCGCTTTTAATGCACGTCCGTTGTGGAATACTTCCATTTTAGGTCCGTTTTTTCTGGTGTCCGGATTTTCAACCGGTTTGGCTACCATTATCTGGATTAGCAAAAGCAAAAAAGAGCGAAAACTGCTCAGTCGAATCGACCTGGCTTTTATCATCATTGAACTTTTCCTGATTGTACATTTATTTATGGGATTTCTGGCTGGTTCGGAAACCGCCATCGAAGCTGCAAATTTATTCCTGGGCGGCTCGTTTACGGTAAGTTTTTGGGTGTTTGTGGTGTTGCTTGGGCTTATTTTTCCGGCTGTGCTTGAAACACTCGAGTTGTGGGGATTTCATGTTCCAAAATGGTTGCCGCCGGCATTAATTCTTTTCGGTGGTTTAATGTTCCGTTTCATTATGGTGGAGGCCGGACAGATAACCCGATATTTATATTAATTCCAAAAAATTCAACAAAATGAATGTAAATAAATCGATTGATAATCAGCCAAAGTATATCAATCCTTATCTCGGTGGAGTTTTGCTCGGTCTGCTGGTGCTGGTAACCGTTTTTATTACCGGCCGCGGACTTGGGGCCAGCGGTGCAATTAAAAGTACAGTGGTTACCACTGCAAATACATTTGCGCCGGAAAATACCAAAGAAAATTCTTACATGGGGCAGTTTATCAGCGACGATCATTCACCGATGTACACCTGGCTGGTATTTCGAATCGCTGGGAATTTTCCTCGGTGGATTGCTTTCAGGAATCATTTTTGGCAGGGTGAAAAAATTCAGGGTATGAACACAGTCCCGAAAATTACCAGCAGGAAACGGTTGATTTTTGCCCTGTCTGGGAGGCGCACTTTTTGGCGCCGGAAGTCAGTTTGGCCGAGGATGTACAAGTGGAGCCGCATTAAGTGGTAGCGCCACTTTTGCGCTTGGCGGTGTGATTGTAATGCTTACCATCTTCGGAACAGGTTACGCTGTTGCTTACTTTTTCAGAAAATTATGGATTTGAAGAAAGTTGTCAGTCGCAGTCGCAGTTTACAGTGAACCAATTACTAAGACTAGATCACTGTGACTGAATACTGAGACTCGAACTGATTACTAAAAAATATGGAACATTTACAATATAACATTCAAATAAAATTAAAATGGGACCTTTAATTCCGAATGGTATAATTTCAGGTGAATGGGATTTCGTTATCGCCATTGTTTTGGGAATCGCTTTTGGATTTATTCTCGAAGCTTCCGGTTTCTCTTCCTCAAGAAATATTACCGGCGTTTTCTACGGATACAATTTTGTGGTACTCAGTGTGTTTTTTACAGCCGTAATTGTTGCCATGGTTGGCCTGATGTATTTCGATTATTTTGGCTGGCTCGATATTTCAAAAATATTTATTCTTCCTACTTATCTCTGGCCAATGATTGTTGGCGGAGTGATAATGGGAGTAGGATTTATAATGGGTGGCTTTTGTCCGGGAACCAGTTTCACTGCCATTTCCATCGGTAAACTCGACGGCCTGGTTTTTACCGTCGGATTGTATCTCGGTGTTTTTGTTTTCTCAGAAGCTTTCCCGCTTTTCGAAAACTTTTATTACAGCGGAAACCTTGGAAATGTTACGCTTACGGATGTTACCGGAATCGACGCCCGCTGGTTTGCCCTGGCTTTCACGGTTGTTGCACTGTCGGCCTTCTGGGGAACCATGTTTATTGAGAAAAAGGTAAGAAAAAGAATTACTGAATATAAATTTTAAACGATGAACAGGAACTATATTTTTCTCACCATATTAATGCTTGTGCTGGCAACCGGTTTAATGTTTATCAATAAAACTGAGGCGCCAAAACAGATTGAACCACAGCAGCTTTTGCGCGAAATAATCCAGCCGACGCGATACATTGCTATCGATCAGGTGGCCAAAATGATTATTTCAAACGACCCGTCGCTGGAAATCATCGATGTTCGCAGCCCGGAAGAGTTTGAGCAATTCTCGCTGCCACGTGCCATTAATGTACCCCTGGATAGTTTGGCAAACAAGAATAACTTATTGTATTTCGGAATTCCCGGCATAAAAGTGGTTTTTGTTTCGAATGACGATATTAAGTCCGACCAGTCGTGGGTGTTAACAAAACGACTCGGTTTTAAAAGTACGTATGTTATGAAAGGCGGCCTCAACGGATGGATGGAAACCATTATCGATCCGCAAGAACCGGCAGAAGACGCCCCTTCCACAGCTTTCGAAACATATTCATTTCGGAAAGGTGCACAAATATATTTCACAGGCGCCAAAGCCGAAACGGCGGAAACGCCAAAAATGAAAGTGGAAGTAAAACGCAGGAAAAAAACAACTGTGGTTGCCGGCGGGTGTTAATCCTCATCATTCGACTAATAATTTTAAAGTACGATTTTGGATTAACAAATTGATTAATTAGAAAATTTCAAAAAATGCATGTACACGAATTAAATCCCTGGAGAACTTTGATAGCACTTTCAGCGTTTGTTATTATTCTGATCATCGGTTTTATAACCATGCAAAAACCTTTGCTTACTTATGACCTCGATATAAAACAAAGTGTGAATCAGTTGGATAACCCGGATGCTTATTTTTATCCCTGGCAACTGGAAAATTTCCAAAAGAATGAACAAAACGCCGTGCTTTTCGATATCCGCGATAATTTTACTTACGGACAGGGACATATTCCCGGAGCCGAAAATCTTTCGGCAAATGATTTAACGCATGAAGAAAGCATTAAACGGCTGGAAAATCTGAAAGATAAAAATGTAATCGTTGTTTTGTACGGCGAAGACCAGTTGCAGGCAAACGGCCCGTGGATGTTGTTCCGGCAGGTGGGTTTCAGCAATGTAAAAATTCTGGTGGGCGGTTATCAGTATTACGTTCAGCACAGGAATAATTTGGCAGCAACTAAATCGGATTCTACATTATTTTGGGAAATTCCGAAGTATGATTATGCGAAAATGGCGGCGCCAAAAGATGGTTCGGTAATCCAATCAACCACCGAAAAGAAACCGGTAGAGGTACGTCGCAGAAAGAAAACCGCTGTTGCCGCCGGTGGGTGCTAGTTGATTTAAATTGAACCCTTCTCAGGGTTCAATTTGTACTTTCAACGAAACCACGGGTTTCACCCGCGGCTATTTTTGTTCATCCGCTTTGCGGATATTGAATAGTCCGTAGGACTTAAACAACAATAGCCCCGTGCGCAGCGCGGGGGATGAGGAACAACTGAATATGCAACCCTGCAAAGGGTTGAACAAAGAAGATAATATGAGATAAAAAATAACTGCAAATCATGAATTGCGGTTATTATTAAATAATATTGTAAAAATAAACTCCGAGTTTATTTGCCTAACCGTAAATTAGTACGGCTAATAAACCGCGGGATAAACCGGAAACAGTTTATCCTCCCGGGTTTCAACAAGGGTTGGAATGAATTGGAAAGGAGAAAATATGCAGGTTACAGCAATTATTTTGGCGGGCGGAAAAAGTTCGCGAATGGGGCAGGATAAAGGCTTGTTGTTTCATCGCGGAAAACAAATGGTGGAGCACGTATTCGATGCCTGCACACAACTCACTCCCAATATTCTCATCAGCACAAACAATAGCGAATATAAAGTTTTTGGTTATCCGCTGGTAGCCGATAATTTTAGTGAAATCGGGCCGATTGGCGGAATTCAGGCAGCGCTCGCAGCCTCAGAAACCGAAGACAATATTTTTTGCCCCTGCGACATGCCCGGAATTCATCCCCAAATATTTAAAAAAATCCTGGCAAAAAAAGAAGGAAATCAGGCGGTTGTAGCTGCACGCGATGACGGTAAAGTTTTTCCGGTGCTCGGTTATTACCGGAAATCAGCTTTGGAAATCATCGAAAAACAAATTCATAAAGGCGACTTTAAAATGCAGAATTTGCTGAATGAATTGAATGCTGAAACAGTGGTTTTCGCGGATTCGCAACTTTTAAACATTAATTATCCCGAAGATTTGAGATGAAGAAATATCCAAACATAGTAATTGTAAGGGGCACTGGCAGAAATGTGGGAAAGACCATTTCAGCCTGTAAAATTATTGAAACACTGGCAAAAGAAAATGCACCGATCGGGATAAAAATTTCGGCCCATTTTCATGAATTGGAGAACCCGAAGTTTGTTTACAAGTCAGAAGAATTTGAAATCGTTGAAGAAAAAAGCAGATCGGATAAAGACAGTTCGCGGATGCTGCAGGCCGGCGCTGAAAAGGTATTTTATATTCAGTCGGAAAACCGGAATTTGGCTAATGCATTTGAACTGCTGCTGAACCAAATCGATCCATCAGACCCTGTTGTTGTTGAATCGGGTGGATTGTATGATTTTGTCGAGCCGGGAATTTTAGTTCATATTTTTGGGGAAAACGGTAAAAAATCTACTCCGGTCAGGCCGGAAACAAATGTTGTTAAAGTTTCGTCGGGAGAAGCAAAAAATTTCAACTGGGATTTCCTTCAGTTTAAAAACGGTAAATTTGTGGGATATGCTTGAATATAAAAATGCACTCGAACTGATTCTTTCTGCCGCCGAAGCGTTGCCTTCGGAAAAGGTGGAACTCCGAAATTCGTTGAACCGGATTTTGGCAGCCGATGTTTTTCACGACATGGACATGCCGCCGTTCAACAAATCGGCAATGGACGGGTTTGCCTGCCGCCGTTCAGAAATAGAAAACGAACTGGAAGTGGTTGAAACCATTTACGCCGGGAAAAGCCCGGAAAAGAAAATCGGGGAAAATCAATGCTACAAAATTATGACAGGGGCGGTGGTTCCTGAGCAAGCCGATTGTGTTTTCAAAAAAGAAGATGCTGAGTTAACTGCCGCCGGAAAAGTAATTTGTACAAATCCTTCAACTCCGTGTAACATTAATCAAAAGGGCGAGGATGTGAAAGCGGGCGATAAAATTCTGGACAAATCGACTCTGATCACAACAAAACATTTGCCGGTTTTGGCCGGCGCCGGAATTTCAAATCCCGAAGTTTTCAGGCAGCCCGTTGTAACAGTTTTTGCAACCGGTACCGAGCTGGTTGAACCCGGTGAAAAGCCGCTTTGGTATCAAATCCGGAATTCCAATGCTTCGCAGTTGCTGGCTCAATTATCAGAATTAAATATCGGTGCAAATTATGGTGGAATCATTCAGGATGAAAAAGAGGTGTTAACTGAAAAAGTCAAATCGGCGTTCGATTTCAATGATGTGGTAATTTTAACCGGCGGCGTTTCGGTGGGCGAATTCGATTTAATTCCGGATGTTCTGACGGATTTGGGTTTTGAAATCATGGTACGCGCATCCGCCATCAAACCTGGTAAACCAATGACTTTTGCACGGAAAGGAAATAAATATTGTTTCGGACTTTCAGGAAATCCGGTTTCTTCGTTTATTCAATTCGAATTGTACGCGAAACCATTTTTGTATGCGCTGGCGGGATATCATTTTCAACCGGAAATTTTAAGGTTGCCGCTGGGAACGGATTATTATCGTTCAAAAGCAGATCGGTTGAATTTTGTTCCGGCAACCCTAAATGCCAATATGGAAATTGTCCCGGTTGAATTTCATGGTTCGGCACATATAAATGCATTAAGCGGGGCAACGTTTTTGTTTGAAGTGCCAATCGAAGTTAAAACCATTAAAAAAGGTGAATTGGTAAATGCACGATCGATTTAACAGACATATCACGTACCTGCGGATTTCGGTCACCGACCGCTGCAACCTGCGCTGTGTGTACTGCATGCCCGAAGGCGGCGTGCAGCTTCTAAAAAAGGAGGAAATCCTGAGCCTGGAAGAAATTGCCGAGGTGGTAAAAACAGGTGCCGGTCTTGGCCTTAAAAAAATACGGTTAACCGGTGGCGAGCCGTTGGTGCGGAAAGGAATTGTGGATTTGGTGGAAATGATAAACCGGATTGACGGTATCGAAGAAATTACGATGACCACCAATGGAATTTTACTGGCGGATTTTGCTGAGAAATTGAAAAAAGCCGGTTTGAAGCGGGTGAATATCAGCCTCGACTCGGTTTCGCCGGAACAGTATGAAAAAATTACACGCGGCGGGAAACTGCATAAAGTGGTTGAAGGTATCCGCGCCGCAAAGGCAGCCGGACTTGAACCCGTTAAAATAAATGTGGTAAAATTGAATAGTGACAAGCAGGATATTCAGGCGATAAAAGATTTTGCTGCGGCAGAAGGAGCACGTATCCGTTTTATCACCCAAATGGATTTACGCACCGGTGAGTTTGAACAGGTGGAAGGCGGCGACGGAGGTAACTGTTTAATATGTAACCGGTTGCGCCTGCTAGCCGACGGAACTATAAAACCTTGCCTGTTCAGTAACAAAGGTTACAATGTAAAGGAATCTGGCATTGAACAGGCATTTTTGAAAGCGCTGAATTCCAAACCCGAAAAAGGTGCCGTAAATCAAATCGGCAGTTTTTACAATATTGGGGGTTGACAAGCAGTGTGCGTTGGATTTTAGTAGAATATAGCAAAATAGCACAATCAACAACCCGGTACGGGTTGGATTTTCCATGTTCAGGTGTAATGAAAATGGAATTGTTTGTATAATCGAATCGTACCAGGTTCTTTGAGAAAATTATTTTAAATGTAACATCGAACCATCAAAATAAATTAACATGACGGATAAATTTTCACATATCAACGAAAAAGGCGAAGCCAACATGGTGGATGTGGGCGCAAAACCCGACCAGCAGCGGGTAGCAAAAGCTTCCGGCAAAATCTTTTTGCAATCCAGAACACTGGAGTTGATTAAAACAAATTCCATTGAAAAGGGCGATATTTTTTCGGTTGCGCGAATTGCCGGAATTCAGGCGGCAAAAAATACATTCAGCCTCATTCCGCTGTGCCACCAGCTGCAACTCACTAAAGTTGCAGTCGGTTTTTCAATGGAGGACGACGGGATCAGAACAGAGGCGATGGCAAAATGCACCGGAAAAACAGGTGTGGAAATGGAAGCCTTAACCGCTGTGAATGTGGCATTATTAACCATTTACGACATGTGCAAAGCGGTGGATAAAAAAATGGTAATGAGCGAAATAAAGTTGCTGGAGAAATCGAAAATATGAAGCAGGTAAAAATTATATCTTTAAATACTTCCAAAGAAAAAGGAACTGTTAAATCTCCTGTTGAATCCGTAGAAATTAACGAACTGGGAGTAAAAGGCGATGCACACGCCGGACATTGGCACCGGCAGGTGAGCTTACTTGCAGTGGAAAGTTTGAAGAAGGCTGAAGAACAAAACAACCGCAAATTCAAAGCTGGCGATTTTGGTGAAAATATAACCACTGAAGGAATTGAACTGCACAAAACCAACATTCTCGACCGCTTTCAGTGTGGCAATGTATTGCTGGAGGTTACCCAAATCGGTAAAAAATGCCACTCCGGTTGCGAAATCATGCAACAGGTGGGAAACTGCATTATGCCTGTCGAAGGGATTTTCTGCCGTGTGTTGAATTCGGGAAAACTGAAAACCGGCGACTTTCTGGTTTATATTCCAAAAACAATAAACATTCTGGTAATTACTTTAAGCGACCGCGCATCGCAGGGAATTTATGAAGACAAAAGCGGGCCGTTTGCGGCTAAAATGCTAAAGGATTTTTTTGCAGGACATAACCGTCCGGTTGATATCGAAAACAAAGTCATTTCTGATGATGAAAAACTGCTGGAACAAATGCTGTTGCAGGCGGTGGCCGATAAAACCGACATTGTTGTAACCACCGGCGGAACCGGAATTGGAAGCCGCGACATTACACCCGATGTGGTTAATAAAATGCTGGATAAAGAGATTCCGGGAATCATGGAACTTATCCGGTATAAATACGGCTCTGTAAAACCGAATGCACTTCTGAGCCGGAGCGTTGCCGGTGTAATCGGCAAATCGCTTGTTTACACACTGCCGGGAAGTGTAAAAGCCGTGAACGAATATCTCGCAGAAATAAATAAAACTCTTGAACACTCGCTGCGGATGATCAACAATATTGATTCGCATTAAATTTTCAAAAACTTCAGCAGATCCCCGTCGTCCGGCAGATTATAACTTTGGAAATGCCGGACCTGGGAAAGTAAGGCTCCCGGTTTCGCCCCAACTTTTGAGAGTCTGTAATACCTCGAATCGTTTGGCAGTAAAAACCTGTCACCTGTGTTTTTCATCATTTTTGCATCATTTTTGATCAAAGCTGACTAAATTTGTTTTTCATTAAAATAAAATATTATGTCAAGAATCCTCGTAATCGACGACGAACGCAGCATCAGAAACACATTGAAAGATATCCTGGAATACGAAAAATACGAAGTGGAACTGGCCGAAGATGGCAATAAGGGGATTGACAAAGTTAAGAATGCCGAATTTGATATCATTCTTTGCGATATAAAAATGCCGGGGCTCGACGGCATCGAAACCCTGGAAAAACTGACTGTACTTGCACCTGATACACCCGTTGTTATGATTTCGGGCCACGGGAATATCGATACAGCCGTTGAGTCGATAAAAAAAGGCGCATACGATTTTATTGAAAAGCCGCTCGATTTGAACCGGCTGCTGATTACCATCCGAAATGCGATGGATAAATCGAACCTGGTTACCGAAACCAAAAATCTGAAAAAGAAAGTCAGCAAAAAGTTTGAAATTGTTGGTGAATCAAAAGCAATTACACATGTAATAGAAATGGCCGACCGGGTGGCGCCAACAGATGCACGTGTTTTAATTACCGGCGCAAACGGAACGGGAAAAGAATTGGTCGCCCGCCGTATTCACGATCGAAGCCATCGATCCTCCGGTCCGTTTGTAGAAGTAAATTGTGCTGCAATTCCATCCGAATTAATCGAAAGCGAATTATTTGGCCACGAGAAGGGGGCATTTACTTCGGCAGTAAAACAGCGAATCGGAAAGTTTGAGCAGGCAAATGGCGGCACACTTTTCCTGGATGAAATAGGCGACATGAGTTTATCGGCCCAGGCCAAAGTTTTACGCGCCCTTCAGGAGAGCGTTATTTCGCGGGTGGGGGGCGACAAGCACATAAAAGTAGACGTGCGTGTGGTGGCGGCAACCAATAAAAACCTGTCGGAAGAAATCCGCGAGAATAAATTCAGGGAAGATTTGTACCACCGCCTGAGTGTGATTTTAATTCATGTGCCAACACTGAACGAGCGCAAAGAAGATATCCCGCTGCTGGCCAGTCATTTCAACAGCCAGATTTGCAAAGAATACGGCATGCCCGAAAAAGCGCTCACCGACGATGCAATTACCGAACTGCAGGAAATCCACTGGACTGGCAACGTTCGGGAATTCCGCAATGTAATTGAAAGGCTGATAATTCTTTGCGATAAAAAAATAACCGGCGAGGATGTGAAGAATTTTGCCGCGCCGTTGAAATGAAACAAAAAGTTTGATTGTTACCGTTCGAACAGTTATTTATTCCGGTTCAGGCCATTCTCCGTTTTCTTTATCCTGAATATAGGTTTCAATATGCCGGTCGCGTTTTACTCCGTAAATATCGTCGATGGTAACAATAATCCCCGTCTCCAGTACATTTCCGAATTTCTCGTTTTTTACGGTTCCAAATGTTTTCATGGAGGGGGAAAGATTCATGTATGCATTTATCAGTGGCGGAACATTTTCGCCATATTGTCTTACCGTCTGTACAAGAATTTTGTAATCTTCGTTATAATTGGCGCCGTTAAAAATCTTTTTCATTTCTTCCACATCGAAATCAAATTCAACCGGTTCTTTCGGATAAATCAGGTTCTCCCTGTCGCGGAAATATTTCCTGAAAAAGTACTGGATTAAATTTCTTGCTTCGCTGTGAAAATGAGAGTACATGGTAACCTTTCCGAAGAAATACTTAATTTCCGGATGATCGACCGTTAATGCCCCGAGACCGTCCCACAAATTATCGAGTGCAAACAAGGCTTTGGCGCCGGCTTTGCTCGACTGGTAGGCAGGTTGCACAAACGAACGCCCCAATTCAAGCGTGCCGGGCAAATATTCTTCGATAAATCTTTTTGAAAAATGAAATAATCTTGAAGTTGCCAGTAATACTTCACCGTTTTCATCTTTAGGCGTATCATTTCCGAGAATGTAACGGTAACCTCCCAAAATTTCCTGTGCATCCGGATCCCAGACAATCAGTTGCTTGTAAGGATGGCTTGAAGTATCGTAGGCATCAATATCAATTTCTTTTCCCGTGCCTCCGCCTGCATCCCTGAAAGTAATTTCCCGCAATCTTCCTATTTCGTGCATTACCGATGGGGAATCGTGGTGAGTTAAAATGTAGATTTCATTTCCTCCCTTGTTGGTTTTCCTCATCAATTTATCAGGAGTCAGTTCAGCAATGATTTTTTCTTTTGGAAGTGGAGCTACAATTTCTTTCATTTCATTCATGTTGAAAAATGGAATACAAAATTAAAAAAATAGAAACAGAATGTTAGCTGAAGCAGCTTTTAAATTTCTTCAGGAAACAATCCCTGGCAACTGATATACCTTGTTTTTTACAAACTCCGCCCATTCTGCATGTGTTTTCGATTGGTCGAATGCAGTATAGGGAATAGGTTTGCCAAAGTAAATATGAACTTCTGATTTCCGGTGTCTCATGGTCTCGTCGGGCAGAAAAAACATCTCGAGGTTCCATTTTATTTTAAGAAACTTTCTGATTTTTGCCAGCCGGTAAAAGCGGTTGGAATTTCGCCCTGCAACAAAAACCGGCACAACATCCCGTTTATGACGAATCGCTTTCGATATAAAGTGTTTCTTCCATTCCAAATCAATAATTTTCCCTTTAATTTTCCGGGAAGCGAGCCCGGACGGGAAAATCATTATCTGAATATCCGAATCGTACGCTTCTTTTAAAATTGTTGCCACTTCACGTGGGTGCCCGCCGTGTTTGTTTACAGGAACAAACATAGGACTGAGTTGCGGAATATTCATCAATATGTCGTTGGAGAGGAATTTCAGCTTTCCAAGTTTTGCATCTACTGTTTTCATCAGCAGCATGCCGTCGAAACCGCCCAGCGGATGGTTGCTGGCAAAAATAAACCGGCCGGAATCCGGAACATTGCCGAGCCCGTGAATACGTTCTTTGACTTCAAATTCGGCAATCACACGATCAACAAATTCAATCCCCCGGAGATTGCCGTACCTTTTTAAAAGATCGTTAATAAAATCAATGTGCAATATCCGGTTGATGTAGCTGTAAACAAAACCCGGCATCATTCTGGCAAGGCCGGGATTCTTGGAGGCGAACACTTCCCTGATGTTAATCGGTTTAATTGCTACTGTGTTATTTTCTTCCACCTTTGAATTTTTTCGCCAAATAAATAAAAAAAGGATATAATAAAAAACGTTTGAAATGAATGTTCGTTCAGCACTTTGAATTTTTTCAGCGTTTATACCGCCAAAATAGTGTTCCGGACATTTCGAAGAAGAAGTTGCCGCTGCGATTAGAGTTATTAACGGCTGTTAATATCCGCATTTTTTTTAATTAAGCATCTACAAACCAAGCTTGTAAGGTATTTTCATCTGTAATATTTTGATTTTTTCAACAGGAATTCAACAAGTTTTCAACAATTCCGGTTAATTAGCTGGTGGCAGAAAGGTAAATATAATTGGAATGCCGGGTCAAGTTGTGGAATAATTTTTTAATTTTACATGAATAAAATGGAGTACCCTTTCTTATGGTTGAATTTACCGGAACATATAACGCAACAATCGACGATAAAGGCCGTGTGGTATTGCCTGCGGCTCTGAAAAAGGAGATGGGCGATTTGGCCGGGGAACCGCTGGTGATAGAACGCAATCTCTATAAAGAATGCCTTGATGTATATCCCGGGAAATTTTGGAACGACAGGGTTGCGGCATTTAAAAACACGCTCGACCCCTTTGATGAAGATGACGATGCTTTTTTGCAGTTCTTTTATGAAAATTTTTTAAAGGTGGGAATGGCCGCAAACGGCCGCATCAATATTCCCGACGATTACCTTCATTATGGTCATCTTAAAAAAAACGTTCGCATCATTGGTATGGGGCGTTCCATAAGAATTTGGGACAATGAGATTTATCAAAAGATGAAAATGGATAAATCGACTTTTATCGAGAGGTTTAAAGAAAAGAGGCAAAAGAGAACGGAGGAAAAATGACACCTGAATATCACATACCGGTTTTGCCCGATGAAAGTATTGCCGGTCTCAACCTGCAGCCCGGCAGCATTGTTGTGGACGCTACATTTGGTGGTGGCGGACATTCGAGCCTCATACTCAGGAGCCTCAAAAATGGAAAGTTGTTTGCTTTCGACCAGGATAAAGATGCAGTTGAAAACATTATGGAGGACAGCAGGCTTTATTTTATCAGGCATAATTTCAGGTACCTCAAAAATTTTCTCCGGTATTATAACGTTAATCAGGTGGATGCCATTTTTGCCGACCTTGGGGTTTCTTCACATGATTTCGATGTACCGGAACGTGGATTTACTTTCAGGTTCGATGGGAAACTTGATATGCGGATGAATCAAAACGCTAGAACAGATGCAGCAAATATCATTAATAACTACAGTCCGGAGAGGCTGATTGAAATCTTCAGGTTGTACGGCGAAATTAAAAATGCGTCGCAGCTTGTTTCAAAAATTGAAGAAGCGAGGCAGGTGAAACCTGTTCAAACGACGGTGGAACTCAGGGATATCGCTTCAAAATGTGCTCCGGCAGTTATCCGGAATAAATATCTGGCCCAGGTTTTCCAGGCGCTGCGGATTGAAGTGAACGATGAATTGGAAGCACTGAAAGAATTTTTTCTTTCATCGCTCGATATACTGAAAACTGGCGGAAGACTGGCAGTAATTACGTATCACAGCCTTGAAGACAGGTTGTGCAAGAACTTCATGAAATCGGGTAACTTCGAAGGAAACGTGAAAACGGATTTCTATGGAAACCGTATTTCGCCGTTTAAATTGATTAACCGGAAGGTGGTGGTTCCTTCGGCTGAAGAAATAAAAAACAACACACGTGCCAGGAGCGCAAAGTTACGGATTGCAGAAAAAATTTAACATGGCAGAAAAAGTAAAATCAGGTAAAAAGCCCGGTGTGAAATCCTTCCTTGGCGGGACCATTTTAACCGAAGCACCGGTTTTGAGACAGTTGAGGTTTCTGTTTTTTCTTGCCTTTTTGGCACTGGTTCAAATAAGCAACCGAAATTGGTCGGAACGAACCATCAGGCAAATCGGAGTTGTGCAGGATTCACTGGCTGAAATGCGCTCCGAATCCATTGTACTTTCAGCTAAATTGATGGATGCCAGCCGGCCTTCGGAAGTGTTGAAAAAAGTAGAGAGTGCGGGAATCGGGCTTGAGCAACCACTTCGGCCCCCGCAAAAAATAGTGGTAAAAAAAGAATAAATAACTGTGGAAATCCGGAAGTCAATAGTATCGCGTATTGCACTGATTTATTTTATCCTGCTGCTTTTTGGATTAGCGGTAATTTACAAGATCGTTTCCATTCAGCAAATTAAAAATGAACGTTGGGAAAGTATTGCCGAAAACCTGAAGAAAAATACGGTGATTGTAGAGCCTAACCGGGGTAATATTTGTGCCGACGACGGCAGCGTTTTGGCCACATCGGTCCCGGGATATTTTGTAAGAATAGATTTGGCAGCCAAAGGTGTACAACAGGTATTCAATCACGATTGCGATACGCTTGCATATTGTCTTTCTGCGTTTTTTAAAAATGAATCAAAACAGGAATATCTGCGACGGTTGAAAGCAGCTTACCAAAGCAAAAACCGAGGTTTTATGCTTACACCGCGGAAAATCGATTACCTCGAACTCCAGCAAATAAAAAAATTCCCCATTCTCAAGCGGGGGAGGTTTGGCGGCGGAATGATTATCGAACAGGAAAATAAAAGGTTGAATCCGTTAGGAAGTCTCGCGTTGAGAACCATTGGCGGATTAAATAAAGGAGCATACGGCGGCGTGCACGGAAACATCGGTTACACGGGATTGGAAGGAGCGTACGAACAGTATCTGAAGGGAAAAAACGGAATCAGTTTTAAGGAAAATCTTTCCGGCAGATGGGTGGTCCGGCCTGAAATAGAGCCGCAGGACGGAATGGATGTTATCACCACCATCAATGTAAAATTCCAGGATATTGCCGAAAACGCCCTGTATGAACAACTTCAAAATACCGGTGCTGACTGGGCCACCGCAATTTTAATGGAAGTTTCGACCGGCGAAATAAAAGCAATCGCAAATTTGGGACGGGATAATAATGATTATACCGAGAATTATAACTATGCACTGGGACATGCCGGCTGCTATGAACCGGGTTCTACTTTTAAACTCGTTTCCTTAATGGCGGCGATGGAAGACGGGCTTATTGATACCAGCGATGTTTTTGACACAGGAAACGGCGCCTGGAAATACCGCGACCGCACCATTTACGACAGCGATTATCATCATGGCGGTCATGGTAAATTAACCGTAAAACAGATTTTCGAACTATCGTCGAATGTTGGAGTGGCCAAAGTTATCACTTCCTGTTATGAAAAGAATCCCCAAAAATACGTCGATCGGGTATATAGTTTTGGGGTGAACAAACCACTCGGGCTGGAGATAGCAGGCGAAGCCGAACCGTTTTTTAAATATCCCGGAGAAAACGACTGGTGGGGAACTTCCCTGGCATGGATGTCGTATGGCTATGAATCAAAAATGACTCCGCTTCAAATTCTTACCTTTTACAATGCAGTAGCCAATAATGGTAAGATGGTAAAACCCAGGCTTGTAAAGGAAATCAGAGATAATGGAATACTGGTTAAGCAGTTTCGGCCCGAAGTTCTGAATCCAATGATTGTATCTGAGGAAACACTCGGGAAAGCCCGTAAAATGCTCGAGGGGGTCTGCGAAAACGGAACGGGAAAATCATTACAAAATGAATTTTTTAAAATCGCAGGTAAAACCGGAACGGCACAGGTGGCTACCGGACAAAGCGGATATCAGAAAGGTATGTACCTGGCATCATTTGCCGGATATTTTCCTGCAGATGAACCAAAATATTCAATGATCGTCACTTTTAACAATCCACGCAGCGGCGTTTATTATGGTGGCTCTGTGGCTGGCCCTGTTTTCAAGGAAATCGCTGAAAAAGTATATGCCGCACGAATTATGTTTGAAGATTTAAAAGCGACGGAAAAAGAGGAGAATTCAACACTTCCTGAAATTAAAAAAGGGAATACAAAAGACATATTAAAACTCGCAGAAGAATTACAGATAAAAAACATTGATGGCAAAGCAGGTACACCGCTGGCCAATGTTACGCAAAAAAATAACAGCGTTGTATTAACCGACAATCCTTTAAATCCGGATCTTGTGCCGGATGTACGCGGAATGGGTGCCACCGATGCTGTTTTTATTTTGGAAAATGCCGGACTTCAGGTAAAGGTAAAAGGGATCGGCAAAGTAAAAAATCAGTCACTGAACCCCGGAACCAAATATAAGTCCGGGCAATTTGTTTACCTCACACTCGGATGATGATGAAGCTGGAAGAACTAATAAAAAATATCAGGTATATTGATGCCAAAGGATTTTTCGACAAGGAAATTTCCGGTGTCGAATTCGATTCCCGAAAGGTGAAACCGGGAACTGCATTTGTGGCGCAGCGCGGCGTGCATACCGATGGTCATCAGTTTATCGAAAAAGCTGAAGGACAGGGCGCCAGGGTCATTTTCTGCGAAGAATTTCCGGTGGTAATTTCCGACCATGTTACCTATATAAAAGTGGAAAATGCCAGCCGCTTACTTGGTGAAATCGCTTCGGCATTTTATGGTTTCCCTTCCCGGAAAATGAAGGTGGTTGGCGTTACCGGAACAAACGGGAAAACCAGCATTGCAACGTTGTTGTATGGGTTATTTATGCACCTGGGATATAAAACCGGATTAATTTCAACAATCGCTTACCGGATAAACGATAAAGAGGAAATCGCGTCCCATACCACGCCCGATGCAATAAAAATTCAACAGTTGATGGCGGCAATGGCGGAAGAGGGCTGCGAATATTGTTTTATGGAAGCAAGTTCCCATGCCATCCATCAGCATCGCATTGCAGGAATCAATTTTGCCGGTGGTATTTTTACCAATATTACTCACGATCATCTCGATTATCACCGGACATTTGACGAATATCTGAAAGCCAAAAAAATGTTCTTCGATGAATTGCCTGCCGGTTCGTTTGCGGTTACAAACATTGATGATAAAAACGGCCGTATAATGTTGCAGAATACAAAGGCGCGGAAAATTACCTATTCAACACGTGCAATGGCTGATTACAACTGCAAGGTGCTGGAGAAGCATTTCGACGGGATGTTGTTAAGTGTGGCCGGCCAGGAAGTCTGGACGCATTTTGTTGGTAAATTCAACGCATCCAACCTGTTGGCTGTTTTTGTGACGGCTGTTACTTTAGGCCAAAACCAGGAAGAAGTGCTTACGGGAATCAGCAGGCTGGAGCCCGTAAAGGGCCGGTTCGAAACCATTCGCAGCCTCGACGGGAAACTTGCCATTGTAGATTATGCGCATACGCCGGATGCTTTGAAAAATGTTTTAAATGCCATTTCGGAAATCAGGAAAGGCGACGAGCAGGTAATTACTGTTGTGGGGGCTGGTGGCGATCGTGATAAAACCAAGCGGCCGGAGATGGCGAAAGAAGCGCTGCTGGGTAGCAACAGGGTAATTCTCACGTCCGACAATCCACGAACCGAAAATCCGGCACAAATTATTAAAGATATGGAAGCTGGCATCGAACCACGCTTCAAACAAAAGGCGGTGTCTATCGAAAATCGCCGCGAAGCAATAAAAACGGCTACTTTGCTGGCACAGCCCGGCGATATTATTCTGGTGGCCGGGAAAGGCCATGAAAATTACCAGGAAATTAATGGTGTAAAACACCATTTCGATGATGTGGAAGAGTTAAAAATAAATTTTGGAATTATCCGGTAAAGTGCGAGGATTATGATTTATTACCTGTACGATTTAATGTCTCACTATGATATTCCCGGAATCGGAATGTTGCCGTACATTTCGTTTCGCTCGGGCGCTGCAATTATTCTGTCGTTGTTTTTAACAACAGCTTTTGGTAAACGGATGATCCGTTATCTGCAGCAAAAACAAATCGGTGAAAGTATTCGCGATCTCGGTCTCGAAGGTCAGCTCCAGAAAAAAGGCACCCCCACCATGGGTGGTTTAATCATTCTCTCCGCAATATTAATTCCCACGATTCTTTTTGCCCGGCTCGATAATATTTATATTCTGCTGATGCTCATCACAACAGCTTTTTTAGGTTTGATTGGCTTCATCGACGATTATATTAAAGTATTTCTGAAAAATAAAGAAGGCCTGGCCGGGAAGTTTAAAATTCTGGGACAAGTGAGCCTTGGTCTTTTCGTAGCGGCTACGCTATTCATCAGCGACGATGTGATGGTGCGGCAGCATGTAAAAAGTGCCAGTGGCGCCGATCTGCAGGAAATTGTGGTAAATCCCGAAACCGGAAAGCAGGAAACAAAATTTGTTACCCGCGATATAAAATCCACAAAAACAACTCTTCCGTTTTTTAAGAAAAATGAATTCGATTACGAATGGCTGGTGGCTTTCACCGGCGATGCAGCTTCATGGCTGAAATGGGTGATTTATGCCATCGCTATTATTTTAATTATTACAGCCGTTTCCAACGCTGCCAATTTAACCGACGGGCTGGATGGGCTGGCGGCAGGAACTTCCGCTATCAGTGGGGCAACTTTGGGTGTGCTCGCGTATGTTAGCGGTAACATCATTTATTCCGAGTACCTCAATATTATGTACATACCAAACATCGGCGAGCTCACGGTTTTTGTGGCAGCTTTTATTGGCTCTACCGTCGGATTTTTATGGTACAATTCATACCCGGCACAGGTGTTTATGGGCGATACCGGTAGCCTGGCGCTGGGTGGAATTCTGGCTGTTTTTTCAGTGCTTATCCGAAAAGAAATCCTGATACCGCTGCTGTGCGGGATTTTTCTTGTTGAAAACCTCTCCGTGGTTATCCAGGTGTCATGGTTTAAGTATACAAAGAAAAAATATGGCGAAGGAAAAAGGGTCTTTTTGATGAGCCCCATTCACCACCATTATCAGAAACGGGGAATCCCGGAAGCAAAAATTGTAACCCGCTTCTGGATTGTGGGAATCATTTTGGCTGTTTTAACCATCGTAACGTTAAAAATCAGGTAATTTGAAAAAGAGGTTGGTCATATTGGGTGCAGGCGAGAGTGGCGTTGGCTCGGCAATTCTCGGGAGAAAACAGGGTTTTCAGGTTTTTGTTTCCGACCTGGGCCTGGTTAAGGAAAAGTACAGGCAGATTCTTTTACAGCATAATTTTGAATTTGAAGAAGGAAAACATTCCGAGGATAAAATCCTGCAGGCAGAACTGGTGATAAAAAGCCCGGGGATTCCCGATTCTGCTCCGTTGGTTAAGAAGCTTCGTGAAAAGGGCATCCCTGTGATTTCTGAAATCGAATTCGCCGGAAGGTATAACCAGGCAAAAACAATTTGTATCACCGGCAGCAACGGAAAAACTACAACTACGTTGCTCGCATACCACATTCTGGTAAATTCCGGAATAAATGCAGGTTTGGCCGGAAATGTCGGGAAGAGTTTCGCATGGCAGGTGGCCGAAGAAGATCACGATGTATATGTTATTGAGCTCAGTAGTTTTCAACTTGATGGAATGTATGATTTTAAAGCCGATGTAGCAGTGCTTTTGAACATCACTCCCGATCATCTCGACCGCTACGGTAATAATATGGAAAATTATGTGCATTCCAAATTTCGGATAATCCAAAACCAAACCGGAGCCGAATTTTTCATCTATTGTGCTGATGACGAAATTGTTGGAAAAGAAATAAGAAAAAGAGATATAAAGGCTGCTTTGATTCCGTTCAGCCTGAAAGCACCGGCAAATCCGGGGGCCGGAATCGAGGGAGAACAAATGGTCATTAATTTTAATCAAAATCAATTCAGTATGTCTATTCTGGATTTAGCGCTGCAGGGAAAACACAATACCTACAATTCAATGGCGGCGGCGATTGCAAGCATGGTTTTCGAAATTCGTAACGACCAGCTGCGGGAAAGTCTGTCCGATTTTAAAGGCGTCGAACACCGTCTTGAAAAATTCCTGAAAGTTCACGGAATTCAGTTCATAAACGATTCCAAGGCCACTAATGTAAATTCTACCTGGTATGCATTGGAAAGCATCAACAAACCAATCGTGTGGATTGCAGGTGGAATTGACAAAGGCAACGATTACTCCATGTTGAACAACCTTGTAAAAGAAAAGGTGAAAGCCATTGTCTGCCTGGGTAAGGACAACCTTAAAATCAGGAACGCTTTCGAGAGATTGGTAGCTAATATTGTGGAAACCAGTAGCATGGAAGAGGCCGTGAAGGCGTCGTATTACCTGGCGCGAAATGGCGATGCAGTATTGCTTTCGCCTGCATGTGCCAGCTTCGATTTGTTCGAAAATTATGAAGACCGCGGCCGGCAATTTAAAAATGAAGTGAGGAATTTATAAGGTTATGAATTTATCCGTAACAAATATATTCAGGGGCGATCGGGTAATTTGGATTGTGCTGATGTTGCTGTCGCTGCTCTCATTGTTGGTGGTTTACAGCTCAACGGGGGCGCTCGCATACCGGAAGGCGTCCGGAAACACACTGTATTACCTGGTACGGCAGGTATTTTTTCTTGCAGCCGGGTTTGGTATCATGGCTTTAATGGTTAATGTTTTTCAGGTGAGAATTTACGCCATTGCCGCCAATTTTCTGGTTTATCTGAGCGTTGCCCTGCTTTTGTTAACAGTAGGATTGAAATTTGCCGGGATGTTGGAAGGCAGTGGAAGAACGCTGAACCTGAAAATAATTTCATTTCAACCAGCAGAGCTCGCAAAAATTTCGTTGATTATGTATGCCGCAAAAGTTTTGGGCAAGAATCAGGAAAACAAACAGCAGTTCAAAAAGGCTTTTCTGAAAGTTTTAATCCACTCGTTTATTGTTTGCGGACTAATCTTTATTTCTGATTTTTCAACCTCGGCGCTGCTTTTTGCTACAATTATGACCTTGATGTTCGTAGCCCGTATCCCAATGAAATACCTGTTGCTTGTGCTTGGAAGTGGAATTGCCATAGTTGTAGCTATTTATTTTTTGGCAGATAATTTCCCGAAAGCTCCCACTCGTGTCCATACGGTTAAAAATAGAATTGATCGTTTTATTAAAGGCGACCCGGATGCCAAAGATGGAATTACGCAACCCGACTATGCCAAACTTGCCATTTACGAAGGCGGATTTTTTGGGAAAGGACCCGGCCACTCTGACGTGAGCAATTACATGGCTGCAGCACAAAACGATTTTATTTTTGCAATAATTGTGGAAGAATACGGATTGGTAGTCGGCATTGTCGTCATATTTCTTTACTTGATTTTTTTCTTCCGGAGCGTTGTGGTCGTGAGGCGGGCAACAAGAACTTTTCCAGCATTTCTCGTAACTGGGCTTACATTGATTTTGGTTTACCAGGCAATTATAAATATCGGGGTTTCGAGCGGATTGCTGCCTGTTACCGGTCAACCACTCCCTTGGGTGAGCCTGGGCGGCACGTCGCTGTTGTTTTCTTCCATTTCGTTTGGCTGTATTTTAAGTGTGAGTTATCAAAATCAGATAAATAAAAAAATACAAAAACCTCCTGTTCAGGTAACCGGGCCTGACGAGGATTTTGAAATGGCAAAATGAAAATTGAACGGGTAATAATAAGCGGTGGAGGCACTGGCGGGCACATTTTCCCGGCACTGGCTATTGCAGGCGAAATTGAAAAACGATATCCGCAGGCCGAAATTCTTTTTGTGGGCGCCATCGGCAGAATGGAAATGGAACGTGTGCCGGCAGCCGGCTATAAAATTATCGGTTTGCCCGTGATGGGATTTCCACGGAAACCTGGTTTGAAAATGATTAAGTTTTTTTCGCAGTTAATTAAAAGTACCCGGAAGGCAAAAGGAATAATAAATGAATATAATCCGCAAATAGTAATAGGGGTCGGAGGTTATGCAAGCGGCCCGGTTTTGAGAGCGGCTGCCAGGAAAAATATCCCGACCCTTATTCAGGAACAAAATTCATATGCGGGGATTACCAATAAACTTCTGGCGAAAAAAGTAGATTCCATTTGTGTGGCATACGAAAATATGGAGCGGTATTTTCCACCTGAAAAAATTATGCTGACCGGAAATCCGGTACGCGAAAACCTGTTGCAGCAACAAAGCAACCGGAATGAGGCGCTTCGTTTTTTCGGGTTAAACGAAAACGACAAGGTGATTCTGATTATTGGCGGCAGCCTGGGGGCGCGTTCAATAAATAACGCTGTGTTAAACCAGGTCGATGAAATTTCCCGCTCGGGAGTGCAGGTTATCTGGCAGACCGGCTCGCTCTATTTCCGGGAAATGGAAAACCGGATGATGAACAACAAGCCGGCGAACCTGCAACTTTTCCAGTTTATTTCTGAAATGAACATGGCTTATGCAGCAGCCGATGTCGTTATCTCAAGAGCAGGCGCCGGTACAATCTCAGAACTTTGTCTGGTGGGTAAACCGGTTATTTTGGTTCCATCGCCTAATGTGGCAGAGGATCATCAAACAAAGAATGCACTGGCACTGTCGGAAAAAAATGCTGCAATTATGATCCCCGACGGTGAAATTGGGGAAAAGCTGATGTCGGAAGGGATACAATTGGTAAACGACGAAGCAAAATGCAGGGAACTTTCGGAGAATATTAAATTGCTGGCCAAACCAAACGCAACGCGGCAAATCGTCGATGAAGCTGAAAAACTATTGAACAAATGAACAATCTTCAAAACATAAGAAATGTGTATTTCCTCGGAATCGGGGGTATTGGAATGAGTGCGCTTGCGCGGTATTTTAAATTTTCCGGAATGAATGTGGCCGGCTACGATAAAACGCCGACCATGCTTACCGAAAAACTGCAGGCTGAAGGAATCGACGTTCATTTTGAAGACGATGTACGAAACATCCCAAAAAACTGGAATCCTTCGGAAACACTGGCTGTTTTTACTCCGGCGTTGCCGGATGATCACAGTGAATTATCGTGGTTCAGGGAAAAACCCATCGGTCTTTTGAAACGTGCGAAAGTATTGGGCTTAATCTGCAACGAGAAAAAATGTATTGCAGTGGCTGGTACCCACGGTAAAACTACCATCAGCACAATGGCAGCCAGTTTTTTAAACCGGACTTCAGTTGGATGCGGCGCTTTACTTGGAGGAATCTCAAAGAATTTTGGAAGTAATTTGCTCCTCCCAAAAAAAGGCTCCGATTGGATTGTTGCCGAAGCCGACGAATTCGACCGGTCGTTTATGCACCTGCAGCCCACCATTGCGCTCGTATCTTCTGTTGATGCCGACCACCTCGATATTTACGGCGAACGGGAAAAAGTGGTGGAGTCGTTTGAAAAGTTCATTTCACAGATAAAACCGGGCGGAAAACTGGTAGTGAAAAAAGGTATCGATTTAAATACTCAAAAAACAGCAGCTGAAATTTTTACCTATTCATTGAAAGAAGAAGCTGATTTTAAGGCTGTTAATTTGAAGCTAACCGCAAATGGCGGTTTTTATTGTTACGATTTAAAAACTCCCGACGGAATAATTTCCGGTTGCAAATTGAATTATCCGGGATTGCTCAACGTTGAAAACAGCGTAGGCGCCGCCGCTTTGTCGTTTTTGGCCGGCGCATCTGCCGATGAAATTAAAGAAGGATTGGAGGATTATTTGGGTGTTGCCCGCCGTTTTGATATTCGTTTTAAAAATTCAGGGCAGGTTTACATTGATGACTACGCACACCATCCCGAAGAATTGAAAGCAGTGATTACTTCGGTCCGCGAACTGTATCCGAAGCGTAAAATTACCGGCATTTTCCAGCCACACCTTTACACTCGTACGCGCGATTTTGCCGGCGAATTTGCAAAAAGCCTCGACTTGCTCGACGAAGCAATCCTGGTACCGGTTTATCCGGCGCGTGAAAAACCCATTCCCGGTATTTCGTCCCAGACCATTTTTGATAAAATGAAGCTGGAAAACCGTTTTTTGGTGGAGAAAGAAAATGTGGCGGAATTGCTGGCCGAACATGAAACGAATGTGGTAATGACAATGGGGGCCGGAAATATCGATGACATCGCAGGTGCAATCACAGAAGTGTTAAAAAATAAATGCTGATGTTTCAGAAACTACTGAAAATAACAGGTTTTTTAATGCTGGCGGCTTTTTTGGTCGTTACGGTTGCATTTACTTCACATGAAAGTAAAAATATTGTTTGCCGGAATATTCAGGTTGAATTCAATAAAAACGACCTGATTAAACTAAACGAGCGGGAAATTACGCGCATGTTATTGAAGGCTGATAAACAATTAATTGGGAAAAATCTGGAACAAATAAACACAGATGTGCTGGAAACTGAAGTGGAGAAAAACCAGGCGATTTTAAAAGCCGAAGTGTATAAGATAATTGCCAAAGACAAAGTCGATTACGCAGGAATATTAGGAGTGAAAATAAAACATCGCCGGCCGGTGCTTCGGGTTATGACGCCTTCCGGAAGTTATTACCTCGACAAATTTGGCAGAAGGATTCCGGTGTCGGTGAATTATTCGGCAAATGTGTTGGTGGTAACCGGCAATTTTTCCGAAGAATTTGCAAAAGACCAACTGTTACCTTTTGTTTTATATGTGCAAAACGACGATTTCTGGAGGGCGCAGGTCAGGCAAATTGAAGTGGAAAACAGCGGAAATATTTTGCTGTCGCCATTGGTTGGCAATCATTTAATCGAGCTGGGAAATGTTGGTAATTACCCCGTGAAACTGCGTAATATGAAAGCATTCTACAAACAGGTAATGGTAAACAACAACTGGAATAAATATAGTTTAGTGAGTGTAAAATACAAAAATCAGGTAATCGCGAAAAAGAGATAACTATGGCTTCAAAAAGTAATTTTTCTGTTGTAATAGATATTGGTACATCAAAAATTGCTGCTCTTGCAGGGCAAAATAATGAAGATGGAAAACTGGAAATTCTGGGTATGGAAATGATTCCTTCCAGGGGTGTAAAACGGGGTATTATTTACAACATTGAAGAGGCGGCAGCTTCGGTCAGGCAATTGGTCGGAAAACTGGAACAACAGACCGGGCGGAAAATAAAAACGGTGGAGGTTACATTCGCTACTCAGCAAATAAAAATCAACGAGTATACCGGATACCGGTATACTTCGGACGAAGGAGTAGTTACTGCAACCGATATCGGTGAATTGTACAACGAAGCCAAAAATCTGAAAGTCGATCAGGATTATAAAATATTGCATGTTATTCCACAGTCGTATACAATCGATGATGAAATTACCGGGCAAAATCCGGTGGGCATTGCAGGCCGGAAAATTGAATCCAGGTACAAAATTTTAGCGGTACCCGAAAATCACCTGATCAACTTAAAACGAACGTTTGATAAAGCAGGGCTCGAAACCGGCGGGATTTGCTTATCGGTTATTGCACTGGGCGAAACTATTTTAACGGAAGAAGAGAAGGATGTTGGCGCCATTCTTCTTGATATTGGTGCAGGGGCAACAAAACTTGGAATTTACTTCGATGGAGTTCTCACTCATGCAGCGGTTATTCCATTTGGCGGAAATGTTATAACTGCCGATATTAAAGAAGGTTGCTCCATTCATCCTCGGTGGGCCGAACAGTTGAAAGTGCGTTACGGCGAGGCGCTCGGTGATTTCGCTGATGAGCAAAAAGTGGTTACCATCCCCGGCCACAATGGCTGGGAACCCAAGGAAATTTCGTTTAAAAGCCTGGCATTTATTATTCAGGCGAGGCTCGAGGAAATTATCGACAGCGTTAATTATCAAATTGCAAAAACAGGAATTGAAGGGCAACTGGGTTCCGGAATTGTAGTTACAGGCGGAACTGCTGAATTAACAAACATGATCTCGCTGATAAAATTCAGGACCGGACTTGACGCACGAATGGCTTTCCCGGTGATACATCCGGTAAATAAATTGAAGGAAATTAAAAATCCCGGGTATTTCACAGCGTTTGGATTATTGAAAATGTCACTTGAAAATGAGGATGTTCCGGCGAAAGAAAAACGGAAAAAACCCAAAAGGAAGAAAGAAGGCGGAGTTTTCGCGCCCTGGCTGAAAAACGTAGTGCAGGGGGTTTTGGATTATGTTGACGATGACGAAGATTTAGAAATGAAATAAAAATTGAACGATATGGCCGAAATGGTAAATTTTGAATTTCCGCAGGTTTCGTCTTCAATAATAAAAGTGATTGGTGTGGGCGGTGGTGGCTGCAACGCGGTCAGCCACATGTATGAAGAAGGCATTACTGGTGTCGATTTTATTATTTGCAACACCGATTCCCAGGCGCTCGATAATAGTCCGGTGCCGGTAAAAATCAAGCTTGGGGTTACCCTCACCGAGGGCCGTGGCGCCGGGAACCAGCCGGAAATGGGAGAGGAGGCTGCACGTGAAAATTATGAAGACCTGAAAAAAGTTTTAAAGGGCACTAAAATGCTTTTTATAACCGCAGGAATGGGAGGCGGTACCGGAACCGGAGCTGCTCCGGTAATTGCCGGTCTGGCCCGCGAGCTCAATATCCTAACCATTGCGGTGGTAACAATTCCGTCGCCGGCCGAAGGTAAAAAACGCTTCGGACAAGCCATGGAAGGAATCAGGAAATTGGGTGGATTTGTAGACAGTATGCTGGTCATCAGCAATCAGCGGCTGCATAATATTTTTGGTGATTTACCAGCCCGCCAGGCATTTAAAATGGCCGATAATATTGTTTGCAACGCCGTAAAAGGCGTTGCAGAAATCATCACGCTCCACGGCAACGTAAACATCGATTACACCGATGTACACACTGTGATGCACGACAGTAAGGTTTTTATAATGGGAACCGGGTTTGCTACCGGCGAAAACCGCGCAATGAATGCAGTAAACCTGGCGCTTGAATCGCCGTTGCTCGACAGCAATGACATTTATGGTACAAAGAATATTTTGCTGAATATTATTTCCGGGAAAAACGAAATTACGATTGGTGAAATCGGTGAAATTATTGAACATCTTCAGGAAAAGGCAGGCCAGGAAGCCGATATTATCTGGGGAAACGGATATGACAATTCACTCGGCGAAAACATCAGCGTAACCATTCTCGCCACTGGTTTTGTTACCAATCCGAACCAGCTTCTTCAGCCCCGGCAGGAGCCTGAAAAGTTCGAACTTGCGGATAACGCTGAACAGGAAAAACAAAACGATCGGATATTTCAGGATGAACAGGAAGATGGATTCGCCGATGATTTCGGTAACGAAGATTTCGAACCGGATGAGGAAGAACAGGTGGTAACGCGGCCTCAGAAGGTTTTTACGGAAAGGTCGTTTTTCAGCAAAAAGAAAAAAAGAAATCAGCAAAAAAAACAGAAACACGAACCGGTAACGCAAAACAGCATAGATAACTGGTTTTACAAGAATTTTAATATTGGACGATTGTTTGAGGACGACGAAGGTCAGTCGATAAATGATTAAACCCTGTAACGAAAGAGAAAAATGGAAGAAAAAATGGCAAATTTTACAACTGAAAGTCCGGCATCAAAAATAAAGGTAATAGGTGTTGGCGGCGGTGGCGGAAATGCATTAAACCACATGTTTCAGCAAGGGATACGCGATGTTGATTTTGTGATCTGTAATACCGACGCACAGGCGCTCGATGCCAGTCCTGTGCCAACAAAAGTGCAGTTAGGTGCGTCGCTAACCGAAGGGCGTGGAGCCGGTAACAAACCGGAAATAGGAAAGCAGGCTGCCCTGGAAAATATCGAAGATGTAAAAAAGTCACTGGCTGTAAATACCAAAATGGTGTTTGTTACAGCCGGAATGGGCGGCGGCACCGGCACCGGCGGAGCGCCGGTAATTGCCGAAACCTGTAGCCAATTGGGATATTTAACGGTAGGAATTGTAACGATCCCCTTTCGGAATGAAGGGAAACGAAGGATAAACCAGGCAGTGGAGGGAATTAAGGAACTGGAAGGACATGTAGATGCTTTGCTGGTGATTAATAACGAGCGCATTCGGGAGATGTACGGCGATTTTGGAATTTCTGAAGCTTTTGCAAAAGCCGACAACGTATTGGCGACGGCAGCTAAAGGCATTGCCGAAATCATAACCGTACCCGGTTATATCAATGTGGATTTCGCCGATGTGGAAACGGTGATGCGAAAAAGCGGGTTGGCATTAATGGGAACCGGTGTGGACAGTGGCGAAGACCGCGCACTGAAGGCGGTGGAAATGGCGCTGAATTCACCGTTGCTGAACAACAGCGACATCCGCGGAGCAAAGAATATTTTGCTCAATATAAATTCAGGGAACAAGGAAGTTACCATGGATGAGGTAGGATTAATTACTGATTACCTGCAAAACAAGGCAGGTTTCGAAGCCGACCTGATATGGGGAAACGGCAAAGACGAATCGCTCGGAGATAACCTCTCGGTAACATTAATTGCTACCGGTTTCGGGAAAAGCACCATTCCCGAAATTTTAGGCGAGCGAAAGCTGGAAAAGGAAACTCATTATCTGACCGATATCCCCGTCTCCGAAAATGCAGCATCAAAATCATTTTCAAGCCAAAAAACAACCTATTCACCCGGACAGAAAACAATTGAATTTAATATTGCCGAAGAAGAAGCAGATAGGAAAAATGATTTCGAAGCATTATATCCCGATACTGCAAAGGAGCGAAACACCACGACGGAAAATGCAAAAGTTGATTTTTCATCAGTGAGTGATGAAGATTTGGAAGACCTGGAAAAAATTCCGGCCTACAAACGGCGGCAGTTGCGGATGAATGATCCGAAATACAACAAAAAATTTTCAAATTATTCCGTAAATAACGAAAATAAAATCACGGATAAAAACAGTTATCTTCACGATAAAGTAGATTAAAAATCAACATATTATGGCACTTTTCGAACAAATTAACCAGGAAATAAAGGAGGCAATGAAAGCCCGCGACAAAGAAAGACTTGAAGCTTTGCGGAACATTAAAAAAGTGATGATTGAAGTGAAATCGGAAAAAGGTGCCGGTTCTGAAATAAATGATGAAGAAGCGCTGAAAATTATTTCGAAACTGGCCAAACAAGGTTCCGATTCTGCGGAGATTTACAAACAGCAGGGACGCGAAGATTTATACGGGCAGGAAATGAAACAGGTTGAAATTTACCAGAGTTTCCTGCCCGAAACAGCTTTCCGACGAAGAATTAACTGCTGCCGTTAAATCAATAATCGAAAAAACAGGCGCTTCTTCCATGAAAGATATGGGAAAAGTAATGGGAATTGCAACCACGGAACTTGCCGGCAAAGCCGAAGGCAAAGATATCGCTGCGAAGGTGCGGTCTATGCTGCAATGAGTTTAATATATTACTGAGCAGGGTTACATTTGGACGATCGGCGGTTTAATCATCATTGTCGTCGTTGTCACTTTCTTCCTCGTCGTCAAACATCTGGTCGGCAACATGATCCAAATCGGCATATTTATCTTCGTAATCCTGTTTTACTTCATCTTTCAGGAAACCGTCATCTCCGTAATCTTCGTCTTCATCAACAATTTGGATGGCCTCATTTTCGGTCATTCGCAACATGTAATATTTATCCTCCGTTTCAAAAGGCAAAGCAGTAACTTTAATCCCGTTTTTATCAAAAAAATGAATCAGGTTATCTGCAAAACCGTCGGAATAAACCAGTTTAATTTGTTCTTGCAGCGCTTTATCCAGCTTGTTGTAATCTTTTATTACCTTGGGTTTGTTTGTTGATGTAACCATTTGATTAAGTTTTTAATATTCAGAAATTTAATTAAAAAGTTTGAGGCTTTTAGGTCTCAGTAAGAATGCAATTTTAAAATTGTTTTTATACCAATAACAACAACAAATAAATGTTTTAGATTCGATATTTGCAACACTTCAAACGATTTTTTTCTGCTTCTTTTTACGGTTTATTTTGCCGTAAATGCAGTTTCTGTCGCTGCACCAGTAACATTGGTATCCTTTTCTGCTTAAATCCTGCCCAATTCCGATAATTCCACTGGCTGATTTTACCGGGTACATCAATGAAGTGCCTGAAAGTTTTATTCCGCAAAATCCTTCGGGCAATAACTTAAAAAGCTTTTGCTGTTCGGCTACATTCCACTCGCAGTAGCCGGGCGAAAATCGGTCGGAAACATTCATTTCATTTTTATTAACATTCGATTCGAGCCAATCGTGAATCTTTTCCATGGTTCGATCTACAATTAACGACCCAACAACATCTGTTATGTAGCTCATCATTAAATCGCCTTGTTCTGCCATTTTCCTGGATAAAACCGAAATTTCGTAACCGGCAGTACAAACAAACACAGCAGCGCCGGTGGCACTTTTCAATTGGTTCACCACTATTTTCGCGGTATGGAGCAATTGTTTCCCAATTTTAATGGTTCGGGTTTGAACGTCGGTATTTACAGAATCGAAAATCACCAGGCCTCCCCTGATGTTGCAGTGTTCCGGAATTTTCGTCCATATCGTCTCAATCAATTTGGGAAATGGCTCCGGAATGCTATCATCCTCAAAACCCAACAACTCGTTCAAATCGGAAGCTACCAATTCGAGTTCTTTAAAAGAGTATTGAAATTCTTTGATCATGCCAAAATTTTGATTTGAAATAGTTGGGGAAAGATAAATGATTCGGGATAAATAATAAAGGGAGTCTTAAATAAAACTCCCTTTCCTTTGATTTGAAGGATTTTATTCTTCGGTAATAACTATTTTTTGAATTTTGTCTCCCGCCTTAATATCGTCGATAACATCCAGTCCTTCAAACACTTTTCCGAAACACGTATGGTGCCTGTCGAGGTGTTTGGTATTTTCGCGATTATGGCAAATAAAAAATTGCGAACCACCGGTATTTTTACCAGCATGAGCCATTGACAACACGCCGCGATCATGGTATTGGTTTTCGCCTTCGAGTTCACATTTGATGGAGTAGCCGGGTCCTCCGGCGCCGGTGCCGTCGGGACATCCGCCTTGCACCACAAAATTGGGGATTACACGATGAAAAGTGAGGCCGTCGTAAAAGCCCGATTCTGATAATTTTATAAAATTATCCACAGTTTCGGGAGCATCTTGTTCAAAAAATCTCACCTTCATAACCCCTTTTTCGGTATAAATTTCTGCTATTCTCATTTTCAGTTATTTATTATTTGGCGCAAAAATAGGAAATTTACACAGATTTCGTAATTTGTTTGTTGTTCTGTAATTGTGAGATTAATATCTTTAGCAAGTTTTTCTAAACCATTTTGAAATGAAAGTATCAAAACTTACCAGAAAAGAATTTTTGCGGAATTCCGCGCTGCTTGCCGGTGCAGCAGTCTTACCAGGTTCATTGTACGCATCGCTGAAAAGCAAACCGGGCGAAAAAATGAAACTCGGCCTTGTAACTTATTTGTGGGCAAAAGATTGGGAAATCCCCACAATAATAAAAAATTGTACACAGGCAAATATACCGGGAGTTGAACTTCGGGTTGAACATGCCCACGGCGTGACGCTCGATTTAAATAAGGCCGAACGAAAAGAAGTAAAAAAACGCTTTGCCGATAGTCCGGTAGAAATTGTTGGAATGGGCACAAACGAACAATATGACTGGCCGGAACCGACGCGTTTAAAAGAATCAATTGAAACCACGAAAAAATGGCTTCAGTTAAGTAAAGACATTGGTGGCTCGGGAGTGAAGGTGAAGCCAAATCAGTTTCGTGAGGGAATTCCACATGAAAAAACACTGGAACAAATCGGGAACGCGTTGAACGAATTGGGAAAATATGCGCTTGATATGGGACAGCAAATCAGACTGGAGGTTCACGGAAACGAAACGCAGCAATTGCCGAACATTAAAGCAATTATGGATTACGTGCATAATAATGGTTCAACCGTATGCTGGAACTCCAACGATCAGGATTTGGATGGCGGCGGATTGGAATATAATTTTAACCTGGTTAAAGATAAATTTGGCGATATCTGCCATGTCAGGGAATTAAATATCGGCGATTATCCATATCAAAAATTAATGGATATGTTTGTAGCCATCGATTATCCGGGATGGATTCTGCTGGAATGTCGCACCGATCCGCAGGACAAAGTTGCGGCGTTAAAGGAACAGCGGGCGGTTTGGGAAAAAATGATTGCCAGCGCCCAGTCGAGGGTCTAAGGAATAAAAGCCACTTTAGCTCAGCTGGTAGAGCAGCTCATTCGTAATGAGCAGGTCGCGGGTTCGAGTCCCGTGAGTGGCTCAGAATTGACAATTGAAATTAATGAAAATGCTTGAAATCAATGAGTTTCAGGCATTTTTGTTTTTATGCATAAAGAGTAAAAAGCAGTCTTTCAGACAATACTAACTTTTCGTGTTCCATCACAAAAAAAAATCGAATGATGAAATGAAGCCAAAATTTTTTGGATATTAAAGTATATCGGATATAAAAAAATGGGAATGAAATACCTTTATTTCTCAAAAAATTAAATAATTTGCAGATGACATAGACTGATCAAAAAGGGAAGTGACATCTCCCTTTCAAAATAAATTAAACTAAAGTTTAACAAAAAAACATCCAAATTTATGAAATTGAAACGAATAGATGTGCCCCCATTTAAGGGCAAGAGGCTGAAAAAGCTTTTAATCATTTTGAAACTGACCGGATTTCTCGTTCTAATCCTTACTTTGCAATCCACCGCTTCGGGTTGGTCGGAATCATCAAACTTATCAATGCAACAAGTTTCGGTATCGGGAACTGTCGTCGACGACCTCGGAAATCCTCTGCCGGGTGTAACGGTTGTGGTTAAGGGCACTACAAATGGAACGGTTACCGACTCCGACGGGGCTTATACGCTCCGTAATATTCCTGAAAATGCAACCCTTGTATTTTCATTTGTTGGTATGAAGAGCCAGGAGGTGGAAACAGGAAGTCAAACGCGGATAGATGTGAAGTTACAAGCCGATGTTATCGGTCTTGAGGAAGTTGTTGCAATCGGATATGGCGTAGCAAAGAAATCTGATTTAACAGGAGCTATTACACAGGTTAAAGCTGATGAATTGCAAAAATTTACACCAACCAACGTAAGTGATTTGTTGAGAACAACCGTTCCAGGTTTGAATGTCGGTTATTCAACATCTGCAAAAGGAAACAGTTCGTTTGAGATTCGGGGCGAGACCACTTTAACAGCAGGAGCAAGTCCGTTAATTGTTCTTGACGGCGTTATTTACAATGGAGACATTTCTGACATCAATCCGAATGATATCGAGCGATTAGATGTTCTTAAAGATGCGAGTTCAGCGGCAGTTTATGGTTCGCGGGCAACCAATGGAGTAATCGTGATAACTACTAAACGCGGTACCGGTGATGAACCTACTGTTACCTTCGATGGAAGTGTGGGCCTGGCAACTGCTGCGAACCGGGTGCGTCCATATGATGCAGAAGGTTTTATACAATGGCGGTCCGATATGTTTAAATCGGTTTTTTCAGCTACTGTACCGTCTGATCTTTGGAGCCCGTTTGACGATCCAAGAACAATTGATCCACAATATCTTGATGAATGGCTGGCTTACCACAGCACCGATGAAGCCAACATGGTGGACGCCTGGCTTGCCGGATTACGAATGACAGGCACCGAAATAGAAGATTATAAAGCAGGTATAACGCGTGATTGGGAAAATGATATTTTTCATAATGGGTTACGACAGGATTATAACCTAAGCCTTTCGGGAAGAAAACCTTTGTTCACCTATTACTGGTCACTTGGATATATGGATAATAAGGCATTAACGATTGGTGACGAATTCTCAACCATAAGATCGCGGGTGAATCTGGAAGGACAGGCTGCAAAATTTCTTAAAGTTGGCTTGAACGCACAATTTTCATATCGCAATGAAAGCTCGGTCCCAGCGGCGGCGGGGCAGTATCAAGACCTGACGCCCTACAGTTTATATTACGCGGATGACAGCGATCAGCTCCGTTTGTTTCCAAACGATGATATTCAGGCGCGGCATCCTTTGCTGGAACGTACATACCGTGAGCGTGAAAGGGAATATTATACGTTTTTTCCAAAAATATATTCGATTTTGGACTTACCGTTTGGAATAACCTATACCATGAATTTTACCACGCGTATCGTATTTTTTCACAATTACATCCATAATTCGTCTGAACATCCTGAATGGGGATTATTTGGCGGATCTGCTTCACGGGATAACAGCATCAGCCGCGAATGGCAAATAGATAATATAATTAACTGGAACCGAACGTTCTTTGATGTACATAAATTTGCTGTGACTCTTCTTGCCAATGCTGAAAAAAGCAGGTATAATTCAGATGGTATGGACAATCGCTATTTTTCACCCAATGATGTGTTGGGATACCATGATATGACCACCGGAACACTTCCGGTACTTTCCACCGACGATGATGTTGAAACGGCTGACGCATTGATGGCCAGGTTAAATTATGAATACAAGAATAAATATTTGCTTACACTTTCCGTCCGGCGGGATGGATCATCGTTGTTTGGATATTCCAATCCAAGGGCAATATTTCCTGCAGCAGCACTTGGTTGGGTTTTGACAGAAGAGGACTTTTTCAAATCCGGTTTTGTGAATTATCTGAAATTGCGTTTATCATGGGGTATAAATGGAAATAGGGCGATAGCAAATTATGCAGCTCTGTCCAGGATTTTATCGGGAAAAGCATTAAATGCCGATCAAAGTGGCGCAGCTTACACCATTCCTACACTCGTTATCAATACCATGGAAAATAAAAATTTGAAATGGGAACAAACACAAGCTTTCAATGTTGGACTGGATTTTAATATGTTTGAAGGGATCTTGTCCGGTTCAATAGAAGGTTATGATATGTCGACAACCGATGTTTTGGTGAACCGGGAACTACCAACAATTACAGGCTATGACAGGGTATATGCCAACCTTGGTGAAGTAGTTAATAAAGGTTTGGAAATTACCCTCAACAGCGTAAATATAAAACGGCAGAATTTTGAGTGGCGCACAAATTTTATCTTTTCTCTTAACCGAAATAAAATCGTTTCCATTACCGGGGAAAAATTTGACGTTTATGATGAAAACGGAAATGTCACCGGTCAGAAAGAACCCGATGATATCACTAATAACTGGTTTATCGGCGAATCGAAAGATGTAATCTGGGACTATAAAATTCTCGGCACCTGGAAAGTAGGACGGGAAGAAGAAGCTGCAAAATGGAGCCAGGCACCTGGCGATTTCCATCTCGAAGATGTAAATAATGATGGACTTTTGACAGATGAAGATAAACAATTTTTGGGTTATCAGTCTCCGAGGTACCGCTGGACAATGACAAACAGTTTTAATATTTACAGAAATTTTGAAGCATCTTTTGTAATGTATTCACTGTGGGGGCAGATGTCTGTATTTGATCAGGCAAAACATGACAATCATATTGAAGACCGAAGAAATACATGGAAAATTCCCTATTGGACTCCCGAAAATCAACGCGACGATTATGCACGGTTACGTTCCGCTCCTGCAAATGGTGTTAGCTACAGTACATGGTTTGACAGGTCATATGTCCGTCTGGAAAATGTAGCTGTTGCATATCGGTTACCTCCTGCATTTTTAAACCGTACTTTTATTGAATCATGCAGGTTATATGTGAATGTCAGAAATGCCGGTTTATGGGCGCCCACATGGAAATTTGGAGATCCTGAGGATGGAACCCGTTCTCAACGGATTTTTTCACTAGGATTAAACATGACCATTTAATACATAAACACAAATTAAAATTGAGGATATGAAAAATATAAAACAATATATTATCAGCTTGAGTGTATTGATTATTTTGGCGATGACAAACTCATGTAAAGAAAGTTTTCTGGAACCTGAACCATTATCGTTTTACGCGCCGGAAAATGTATTAATCGATGAAGAAGGTTTGCAGGCAGTGCTGGATAAAGCCTTGTCCAATTTAAGGGACGAAATATGTACGGATCAGTCGCCGTTTCTGACCAACATGAAATATTCCGACGTAGCCGTCGACGGTTCAACAGATAAAGCAACGCCCTGGCAGGATTTAAACAAACAAATGATGCCTGACGGGGAAAATTTTCACAATGCATATACAAAGATTGGTTGGTATTGGGATGAATCATACAAAATCATTAAAGACTGCAATACGGTGATTAACCGTATCGGTGAAGCGGAATTTTCTTCAGAAGCGTCTAAAAACACATTGCTTGGCGGGGCTTATTTTTTGAGAGCGTATCATTATTATGAAAAAACGCTGCAATATGGCGATGTTCCCTTGGTACTGGAAGAAGTAAAAGAACCCAGAGTTGACTTTTATACCACCACAAAAGAATCTATCTGGAAAAAGATGGTAAAGGATCTGGAATTTGCAGTACAGAATGTTCCGGAAGCCAGCCAGGTCGCCAAAGGCCAGGTTACGAAAGCAGCCTGTAAGCACCTACTGGCTAAATACTATCTTTTAGAAGGAAGATTTGATGATGCTATCCAGCAAACTTCTGATATTATCAATGGTGGAGTACATCACTTAATGACCGAACGTTTTGGTGTGGATAAAGATAATCCGGATAAAGATATAATATGGGATTTGTTCCGTATTGAAAATAAAAGTATTGGTGAAAATACCGAAGGATTATTAATGGCGATTGATCGATATGGTATGGATGGAAATACAAGCGGTGTGCAAACGATGCGTAATGTTGTACCAAATTACGGTCAGACCGGAATAATCAAAACACCAAACGGCGCCAATGGTATGACAGACAAAGCAGGTGTGGAAATTGGGTTGGTTGAACAATATGGAAGAGGCGTGGCAAGAATTCGCCCTTCCGGATATTCAATGTACACAATTTGGAATGAAAATGGAGAAACAGATTGGTCTGATTACCGTCATCGGAAAGATAACGGAAACTGGATAACCATGGAAATGTTGCTGTACAATAATCCTGCCTTGAAAGATCAAAATGAATGGTATGGAAAGCATCTTCAGCTATACAGCGACAACGGTATATTATTATGCCTGGATACGATTCGGTCCTGGTTCCAATGGCCGCACTACAAAGTTTGGGTTCCTGATCCTGACAGAGTTCAACCTCAGGGAGGACCTGGTGACTGGTACGTATACAGGTTGGCAGAAACTTATTTGCTGCGGGCCGAAGCATATACGTGGAAAGGGGAATGGCAGAAAGCTGCCGATGATATCAATACGATCCGGCAAAGAGCAAATGCACAGTATATGTACACTTCAGCCGATTTACAGCAACAAGGAATAAATGCTGTGCTTGATGAACGTAATCGTGAACTGTACCTGGAGGAACCTCGAAAGGTTGAATTAACGCGTATTGCGATTATTTTCGCCAGAACCGGACTTCCATGTTACAATGGAAAAACCTATGCCATGGAGAATATTTCACAAGACAATTTCTGGTACGACAGGGTAAATGAGAAGAGCGACTTGTACAATAAAAATGTACCTACTAAATATGGTAATTATTTCACTTGTTCTCCTTATCACATATTTTGGCCCATCCCATCATACGCCATTAATTCAAACACAGGTGGTGTAATAAATCAAAATGAAGGTTACCCGGGAACCGAAAGAAATGTTCCTCCTCTTGTTTATGAAGGAGAATAGTTTTTAGGTTAGTTGATCAATACTGCGCAGTTATATTTAAGCTGCGCGGTTTGATTCCATCTGCCTGAGTTAACATCAAGTTTTAATGATGATATGAAAATACAACGTAGTTTTCTATTAATTAATGCTTTTATCTGCATCTTTTTTGTTTTATCTGTTGGCATGGCGGACGCACAGCAAAAAAGCGAATCCAATGTAATCATGATTACATGCCACGATATTGGACAGCATTTAAATTGTTATGGAGTAAATAGCGTAAGAACCCCTTCAATTGATAAATTGGCAGAACGAGGGGTTATTTTCCGAAATGCATTTTCAACTTCCGGCGTTTGCTCTCCTGGTCGGGGGAGCCTTCATACAGGGCGATACCCGCAATCCAACGGATTAATGGGATTGACACATGCTCCCTGGTGGTGGCAATTAAATGAGGATGAGAAACACACCGCAAACATTTTGTCAGAATATGGGTATGAAACATATTTGGTTGGATTCAACCATATTGATCCGGCCGATCCGCAACGGCTGGGCTATCAGTTTGTGCCGGAGTTACAATCGGGAGGAGAGGAAGGAATCGCTCAAACAGCTATCGATGTTATAAACCAGTTGGAATCGATATCCAATCCGGTATTTCTGAAAGTAGGTTTTCATCTGGTGCATCGTCCGTTTACACACGGCGTAGATTCAGTAAATGGCATTTTTGTTCCACCCTACCTGGCGAATACGAAAGTTATGCGAAAAGATTTGGCTGAATATCAGGCCCAGATTCATTATTTTGATGAACTCGTCGGGAAGATAACCGAGGCGCTGAGAAATAATGTGGAAGCTGACAATACGTTACTGGTTTTTACATCTGATCACGGAATACCCTATCCCGGAGCAAAATGGACAGCGCGCCGGGCAGGCATTCAGGTACCTTTCATTTTTTATATGCCGGGTACTGTTTTTTCAGGTGGAAAACAAATAAACGATTTGTTTAGCAACGTCGATTTTTTACCAACCTTACTTTCGTTTCTTGGTCATCAAATTCCTGAAAATATGCAGGGAATGGATTTTTATCCCTTTTTATCAGGAAAAATTCCAAAGGGGCCACGCGAATATGTGTTTGCACAATATACAACAGACATGAAGCGAGATAATGTTTCGCGGAGTATACTTACTGATAAGTATCAGCTTATACGGTTTTTCGATCAGGGTCGATCGGTTAAATGGCCTGTTGACGGTGATCCACAGGAATTTGCCAATCATGTTGTGCGGGAAAAATCTGTAGCTCCCCGTCCTTTTGCACAACTTTTTGATATCGAAAGCGATCCATTTGAAATTAACGATCTAAGCGAACACGAGGATTTACAAAAAGTGAAGGATGAACTTTCTGAAAAGTTGCTCGAATGGATGAAGGAAGTGGATGATCCGTTATTGAAAGGCCCCCAGCGGACGCCTTACTATGACAAAGCGATGAAAGATTTCACCGGAAGCGCTCCCGATAAGTAATTCGTCATGAAAAAATAATTTAATATGTTTATATTTAAAACAAATTCAATTTGTGCGATATTAAGATTTAAAAATAATAAACCTCGTTACCAATGAAATCAATAATTCTGGCACTATTAGCTGTATCAATGTTTTCCGTTGTTGCTTATCCGTCTCAAAAAAATGAAGGGGGTAAGCGACCAAACATTTTGTTTGCTATATCCGACGACCAGTCGTTTGCACATACCAGTTTCGCCGGTGCAAAGTTTCTGCAAACTCCTGCTTTCGACCGTGTGGCAAAAGAAGGTGTTTATTTCACCAATTGCATTGCCGGCTCCCCGGGCTGTGCTCCGTCGAGAAGCACGATTGTAACCGGCCGTTATCAGTGGCAAAATGAACAATCCGGGCAGCACGCTTCGTCCTGGATGAAAAAGTACGTCCCGTTTGTCGACCTGCTTGATGCCAACGGATATGCTACCGGCTTAACCGGAAAAGGCGTGGCTCCTTTTCAGTATGCCCGGGATGAAAATGATTCGTTGTGGAGAAAAACAAATGCCGCAGGAATTACCCACAGCAATATCAGCTATGAAAAAGGTTCGTCTGATGATGAACGTACTGCCGGTGGAATAAGTGCAACCAATTACTTTGGAAATTTTAAATATTTTATGGAAAAGGTGCGGGGCGATAAACCCTTTTTCTTCTGGTACGGCGCACACGAACCACACCGGGGATATGAACAGGATTCCTGGAAAAGAAATAATAAGAACCCGGATGATATTAAGAAGGTGCCCGATTTTTTCCCCGATAATGCAGTCATTCGGGGAGACATGCTCGATTATGCTGTTGAAATTGAATGGTTCGACCTGCATTTGCAGCGCATGCTAAAATACCTGGAAGATATTGGCGAACTGGAAAATACCATTGTAATTGTTACGGCTGACAATGGCATGTCATTTCCCCGGGCTAAGGCAAACGGATATGATTACGGTATTCATGTACCACTGGCGGTTCGTTTTCCCAAAGATTTTCCAGGTGGCCGCATTGTGGACGACCCGGTCGGCTTTGCAGATTTAGCCCCAACTATTTTGGAAATTACCAAAACCAGTCCTAAAGGAATGTTGCCCATGTCCGGGGAGAGTATCCTGAAGATTCTTGAAGCGAAAAAACAGGGAATCGTCGAACCATCGAAAAAGTATGTGTTTTCAGGTCGCGAACGACATTCTTCTTCGCGCTATAAAAACCGGGGCTATCCGCAGCGAATGATTCGCAGCAAAGATTTTCTTTACATCTGGAACATGAAACCGGAACGCTGGCCGGCGGGAGCACCACAACGAATTAAACCGGGAACGACCGATGAACTGTTGCCCATGTATGGAATTGACGAAAATGGAATACACCATTCCGACTGGGCTTTTACGGATATCGACGCAGCGCCAACTAAATCGTATATCATCGAACATCATAACGACCCTGATGTCCGGCCCTATTTTGAATGGGCAGTCGCTAAAAGGCCCGAAGTAGAATTCTTTGACGTTAAAAATGACCCGTACTGTTTACACAACCTGGCTGGAAATCCGGAATATGCCAAAGTTGAAAAAGCGATGAAAAATGCGTTAATGAATGAATTGGTAAAAACGAAAGATCCTCGGGTAGTTGGACCGGATAAGGAAGTGTTTGATTCTTACCTGCGTTACAGTCCTATGCGGGAATTTCCGAAGCCTTAATACGATGAAATTAGTGAAAATTTTAATTGCACTGCTTTTCCTGGGTTTGACACCGGTACTTTCGCGGGCTCAGGAAGACAAAAAAGAGGAACCCTGGTTTTTTTTCCAGATCACAGACCCGCAGTTTGGAATGTTTGAAAAAAATAATGGTTTTGATAAGGAAACTGTTTTATATGAAAAAGCGGTTGCTGAAATCAATCGTTTAAAACCTGATTTTGTGGTTATCACCGGAGATTTTGTGAACGACAGGAACGATACAGCACAACTTGCGGAATTTAAAAGAATAACGGCGAAAATAAGCTCTGAAATACCGGTTTATTATACGCCTGGAAATCATGATGTTGGAAACGAACCTGACGAACAAAGTATAAAAACCTACATAAAAAATTATGGTTACGACAAATTTTCCTTTACACATAAAGGTGCTTTGTTCATTGGGATCAATTCCAGTGTAATCAAAAATAATTTACATAAAACGGAACGAAATCAATTCAAGTGGTTAAAAGAAACACTGGCAGGAAATGATAATGCACAACATATTATTGTGTTTTGTCATTATCCGTTTTTTATTCATTCAGCCGATGAGCCGGAATCCTATTCAAATATAAAGCCCGGCAAACGAAAAAAATACCTTTCTCTTTTCAGAAGAAATAATGTAGACGCTGTATTTTCAGGGCATCTTCATAAAAATGCCGCTGCTGAATTTAAAGGTATCCGGTTGATTACTACAAGCGCAGCAGGAAAACCTTTGGGCGACGCACCGTCAGGTTTCAGGATTGTGAAGGTTTTAAACAGTCAGATTAAACATGAATATTTTGGATTGGATGAGATTCCGGAGAAGGTCACCTTAGATTAAATCCCTTACGATTTTGTTTCACATGCCGCAACAGACGTTGAACCGGGGCTTTTAAGTTCCGGCAAAAAAAAGCTGTCCGGTATTTCCGGACAGCCTCTACTCCTTAATGATACAAGAAACTGAATCCGTAAATTCAATTCTTGTGAAGATGACCTATATAATTCCCAAAACATTGATGTTTACTTCAACTGTGGACTCAGATGAAACGCTGATATCATTTAGCAGAATTTCGGAAATCACACTTTTAACATCAAGCAAGGCTTTAAAATCTGATTCTCCATCGTTTTTTTGCCCATAGGAAGCGACATGTATTTCATAATCTCCTTCCTCTAAAAATGCAAGCGTATAACTTCCGTCATCGGCTACTTTTGCGCTGGTAACGGCATTCCCAAAAAGTACAGCCGTATTTTCTCCACCCTGCATTTCAGCAGACGCATCAAATTCTCCTTTTCTGTAGGCAAACACGTAAAGCTCATCATTGGTATCGAATGTGCCGGTAACATTTCCCTGTATTTCACCGGAATTTTCTTCCTGAACAATACGAAGCGCATTTTGCATTTCCGATTCAGCAACAAAAGTATATTCTGTGTCTGTTGAACTATCATCCTCACGGGCAACTGCTTTGCGTAAATCAAAATCGATCACCCAGGTGCTTTGTGATTGCGCGTCAACTTTAATATCATTTGTGAAAGAAAGTTCCGGTTGAGTGTTCGATTGCTTTTGCAGATTATGTTTTTTATTATCATCCGTTAAAACGTAACATCCCGGAGAATTACCCGATTCATCGGTTTCATAATCAAGCACCAGTGAGATTGAATTGTAGGTTTTTGCTTCTACATCTTCATTCATCAGGATTTTTGCATCGCCCTGCCGGTAAGCCGAAATTTCTATGGTCTGCCTCGTAAATCCCTCTATCGGTTTACCATCTAATTTAATTTCGGAAACAGTAACAAAGGTTCCCTGAATGTTGGCATCATCCGACGGGGCATCCGTTAATTTTATTGCCAGCTTTCCGGTTTGATTCACACCTTCTTCATCATCTTTGGAACATTGGATAAATAGTGTTGAAAATAATACGATTGCTGAAATAAATAATCCATTTTTTACATTCATAACTTTCTTTTTTAGTTTACGACTTTTGAATTTATTACAATCAGTTCCCGGCCCGTTACGTGCATAACGAACAAGCAACTTTCCAGATAATTGGTCTGGATTTTCTAATATCTAAATTGTTTTATTATTTGTGTCTGTACGGTTACCGTTTGCATTTGCGGGATGTTCAGCGTTTTGCACGTATTCTTCAAAAGTAGAATTTTCTTTTTTATTTTTAGACTTGCCATAGTTGGATTTATTTTTTTCGGAGATAAAAATGCCAACTTACGTGCCATAAATGGTATCGAGTTCAGAATGAAGTGTTTAACGAGTCGGAAGCCAAGGAGCAGTTATCGTTTTGAAAGTATTTTATCAAAATGATAATACGAATCCTTCGGAACATCAAAAATTATATATTTTTTGTTCAAACGCAGCAAAGCTTTTCTCTCAAATGGAGAAAAGCTTTGCTGCGTTTAATCCTGATTGGCTGTTCATAGAAAGCGGAACAAACGGTTCTTTCCATGAGTTGTCAAAACCGATAATAACTACGCCCCCATAGTATCATCGAATTCTCCTATTTGTCGTTTTTCTTTCTGAAGCAGTTCCAAAAATTCCTTTGAGGTATAAACGGTATTGGGTTTTATATGATGATAATCGAACCGCGGCAGCACGGATATCAGGTCTTCTGTTCTGTCGGAATAATTTAGCCACACCGCTTCCATGTTTAATGCCGGAATGCGAATCATTCTCAGTTCGCCTACCGATTTGTTCCGTTTATTTGCCAGCTTTAATCGCGACATTGAGCTATCCATCTGTTCAAAAAAACTTTTGTTGGCATTCATCTGAATCAACTCCGGGTTTTCTTCATTTAAACCAACTTCATAAAATGCAACCGGAGCTTTTTCCTTGATCTCGAGCACCCTTAATGAAGATGGGTTTGCCGGGAGTTTAATTCCTTCTTTGATTTCATTTAAACCGATATTGTAAACGTAATGCGGCACCGTAAGATTTTTATGGATCAAATCACGCACTGATTCAACTTTTTCGCCGTAAACATTCAGCAACGGCCGAACTTCAGGAATTGGTTTCAGAAGGGCCGGATTGAAAACTAAATCTTTAAACCACATAAAGTAGAAATATTTTTTAGTGAAATAAGTGTGGGTCCAGGTGCCGCTTCCCTGGTAATTGGTTGCAAACTGATTGTAGGTTAATGTGCTTTTCCCGTAAATCGGGTCGTCGATATGAAGATATTCGGTTCCTGCCGATTTTGAAACGCCATGGATTACCATAAAATGACCGCCACCATTGTTCCATCCAATTCTGGCGCCAACAACCAGGCCCTTTTCCAATTCCTGCTTAATTTGGTTCCAGGTAATCGTGCCGCCCTGGTAACTTACGAAGTTGTTCGTCCGTGTCAAAGCCTTGTCGAGGTACCAGGGAACATTGCAGCCCGATGGGAGCGGAGTGTCGCAACACGATTTATCCAATTCCTGACTGGCAACTTTGCACTGCGTCCACGGACTGAAAATGGAATAAAATTTCGAAACACTTTTTGAAGTTGCCGCCCAGCACCAGTTGGATTGTGTCTGCAATTCCATATCAAACGAAAGTACCAGCGAAGAATACAGCCAGTCGAAAATACGATAATCAAGAATGAGTTGATTGGTGATTTTGTTTTCCAGAACAAGTTCCTTGTAAGCCATTGGTTCTAATTTTAAGGTTATACAATGAAATAAAACAAAACAGAACAAATTTTTAGCGGCAATATCTGTTGTTTAATATACAAAAAACCAATTGCTTGTACAATTTTTATTGATTTTGCACCCAATGACAAGACTTGCCTGTCGGATTTTTTTTTTAATTATTCCTCTTCATATTTTATAACCTTTACAGGGCAAATTTTGGCTGCGCTTTTTATCCCTTGTTCATTGGCAATGAAATCGGCGTCATCTTCAATAAAAGATTCTCCGAAATCATCCAGCCCAAACACCTGGGGACAAACTTCATTACAATATCCTGCTGCAATACACCCGGCTTCAATGTATACTTTTTTAATGCTCATTCGCTTTAAAAGTTAATTCAGAACTTGTTATAAAAGTGATAGCAGACACAGATGCCTGCGCCTGCTTTCTGAAAAAAATCGGTGGAAACAGATGTACTTCAATCCGTTGAAATTATTCTTCCTCGTATTTAATAATTTCCACCGGGCATTGTTCCGATGCATCTTTAATACCGTCTTCGTAATCATTAAAATTGACACCGTCTTTTACATAAGCTTCTCCGTTGTCGTCCAAACCAAATACTTCAGGGCAAAGCTCATTGCAGATTCCGTCCGCGATACAACCTTCTTCTATCCAAACTTTTTTAATAGCCATAATTAATTTTTTTTTTAATGTTTATCGAATTAAAATTTCAGTGTCTGAAAAAAACGTTTCAAGTTACAAATTTATGTTGTAATTCGTAAAAAGTTATTTAACAAAACCTGTCTCTATTTCAGGGAATAAAACTTTTACAATTACTGCTTGTTTGGGTAGTATTATTTAAAAAAGCTTACAAAATGAAAAAATATCTGTTAACATTCAGTTTCATTATTTTGGCGACAGTCATTTTTGCACAGAATTCTTTCTATGAATTTTCGGTGGATGACATTGAAGGCCGTAATTTCGATTTTTCAAGTTTGAAAGGCAAAAAAGTGCTGGTTGTTAATACTGCATCGAAGTGCGGGTTTACACCTCAGTACGAACAATTGCAGTGGTTGTATGACAATTATGGCGGCGAAAATTTTATTATCATTGGGTTTCCGGCGAATAATTTTGCCAACCAGGAACCGGGATCGAACAGTGAAATTGAGCAGTTTTGCCAGAAAAATTACGGCGTTACGTTTCCCATGATGTCGAAAATATCAGTAAAGGGCGACGATATGCATCCCGTTTACCAGTGGCTGACCACCAAAAATAAAAATGGTGTTATGGATTCCGAAGTGAAATGGAATTTCCAGAAATACCTTGTCAATGAAAAAGGTGATTTGGTTGCTGTGTACGAATCAAAAGTAAAACCCGATGATAAAAGAATAATCGACTGGATAAAGAACTGAACTGCGTTACATACTTACATTTACCACTTCATCGCTGGCGCCAAGCTCTTTTAAATACCGTTGTATGTCTTCGGAAAAATCATCTGGTCCGCATATATAAAATGGCTGGTTGAAATCGGAAATGTTTTTTTCAAGAAATTCCTTGTCGATTCGCCCGTACAGGTGCGGATTCTTTTTTTCGCGCGTCAGCACCGTTACAAAATTGTTCCCAAGTATTTTGCTGAATTCTTCCCGGTGAAAAATATCTTTTTCGGTTTTGTTTGAAAAGTAAAGATAACTGTTGCCAGTTTCGCCGGTAATGTGCATTTGCCTGAGCAGTGCAATAAAGGGAGTTACACCCGTACCACCGGCAATAAAAACTCCCTCTCCTTTATTTTTGAAAGTATCAAATGGCTCAGTAATCCAAAAATGATCGCCCACACTGAGATTGGAAAACGCCAGCGTAATTCCATCGTGTTCTTTGTAAACTTTGAAGGTGAGTTCAAGATCATCCTCGCTGCTTAAGCTGGTTAAGGTAAACGGCGACCATTTATCTTTAAAATCAGGGCCTTCAGGACTGGCCTCAATAGCTTGTCCGGCAACAAAAGAAAAGCCTTCCGGGCGTTCGAACCTAAAACGAACAACGTCATGTGTCAACCAATCTTTATGAAGAATTTTAACACGATGTTTCATAATCGAAGTATTTAATCAAGCTATATAAACATGTCGGTATCTATTCCATGAAACAAGAAATTAGCTGGTTTTGTTAAAATTTTTTGGATGTTTGACTGAAAATGAAGTTAAAAACCCCACAAAGAAAGAAGGAGGCTCAATAGCCCCCTTCCCAAATGTTAACCCCCAAACACACAATATGGGAAGAACTCCCATAAGCATAACAAATATAAATAAAAAATTTTTGAAATCCAATAACATAAGGGGCATGCTTTTATGATTTAAAAACAGCAAAAGTTATTTTATCAAAGGCTAACAATAAAGATATTAAGTTCGTATGCTTACAAAATGAACTTAAAATCAGCTAAAAATGAAAACTTATGTAACCGCAGCTATTTTCGCACTCATCTTCATTCCTGGTGTCCTTTCTGCACAGAGTTGGAATATCGAGTGGGAACAGAATCTGAAAAAGTCGAATTTCGATACATTTACTGATGTTGTTGAAGGAACCGACGGAATGGTCACCATACTGGGCTCTACTATCCCCCCGGGAAAAGCAGATATGGATATCTGGTTGGTTCGTATGAATGCAGCCGGGCAGTTGTTATGGGCTAAAACCTACGGTACCGAAAATAATGATTATCCGTCGCGCCTGATGTTGCTGCCGGACAACACGAGCATTTGTACCGGAAAAATTGAAAATGGCAAGGAAGTATTTAAAGCATTTATCCTCAAGACGGATGAAAGCGGCAACGAAGTATGGAAAAAAGAATTCGATGCTGGTACAGGTTGTTTTTTCGACGATATCGCATTAGCTGAAAATCAGAACTTTATTGTGGCAGGAACAAAAAAGCAAGACGTGAATTCACAAGTCATTTGGCTCATAAAATTTGATCCCACCGGTGAAATTATCTGGGAAAAAACATTCGGAGAAGGTAACATAGCGTGTTCAAAATCATTAAAATCATTGCCTGACGGAAGTTTTATATTGGCCGGACAAATTACTTCTGCGGGTGAAACCAATTCAAAAATCTGGCTGTTAAGGTTCAATGAAAACGGCGATGCCATCTGGGACAATAAATTACGTTCAGATGGCCGCAATGAATGGCCTGAATGTGTTTGTTGCTCGCCCGACAATAATTTAATGGTTGTTGGCTGGTCAGGCAAAAGCATGGATGATAACGATGCCGAAAATGCAGTTTTTGATTTTGATTTGCTGATAACGAAAATATCTCCGGAAGGAAAGGTGGTTTGGACGAGCAACATCGACAGCGAAGGTTCTGAAGGTGGAAATGCAATCGCCATACGTCCGGATGGCAAAATCCTGCTTGCCGGTAAAAAAGAAACTTCATTCCTTGGCAGGATTGGTTCCTGGCTTTTGCTGGCCGACGAAAATGGTAAAATATTAAGTGAAAACGTAATGCCTTACCGGTTTGGCAAAGACCAGGCTGCGCGAATAATCAATTCCACCGACGGCGGCTTTATTGTAATCGGTCCCGGGAAAATAGATGCACAGAATGGCAACATTGAAGCCTGGATTAAAAAATATAAACCTGTGATGTAAAATAAAATACTGTTCAGATTGAACGTTTAAATAGCTTAAAATACCACGATATTTTTTTATCTTGTCGAATAAAACTGAAAGAAGTTGCAATAAACTGCCTTCAATATTCAGTTTTTTTATTTCATAAAAAAATAAACAAATGATTAATAGTTTCTTTTTTAAACATTTGAGAGCAATCGTTATAATCGTCGTTTTATTTTCAGCGATTTTACCTGTTAAGGCGCAATATCCGGAGATTGAAACAAAACTGGATAAAAAAGTAAAAGCTTTTTTGGTTGAAAACACCAGTAACTGGCGCGATATGAATGTGCCGATTTCCGATGGCAAAATCCTGTATGATATCATTGTGAAAAACAATTATAAGAAGGCCGTTGAAATCGGAACTTCTACCGGGCATTCAGCCATTTGGATTGCCTGGGCGCTGAGTAAAACCGGAGGAAAATTAATTACCATCGAAATCGATAAACAACGGTATTTGCAGGCAAAGGCGAATTTTAAAAAAGCAGGAGTCGAAAAATATATCGATGCACGTTTAGCCGACGCGCATGAGCTGGTTCCCGAACTTCCGGGAAAATACGATTTTGTTTTTAGTGATGCCGATAAATACTGGTACACCAATTACTTTAAAGCCATGGATCCGAAACTGGAGGTTGGAGGATGTTTCACAGCGCATAACACCAACATGCGAATCCCATCAATCAGGGAATTTGTTGATTACGTTAAAAATGTTGACAATTATAAAACCACTTTCGCGGAAAACAGCAGGGCAGGTATTTCCATCAGTTACAAATCAAAAAACAAATAACACTTGAAATTGCCGGATAAAAAACTGGGCAGGAAACTGGGGCTTTTTCCGGTGACGAATATCGTAATTGCCAACATCATTGGAGCCGGTATTTTTACTACCACCGGGTTCATCATGGAATTTCTCGGAAATCCGCAAATCATGCTGATTTTATGGCTGATTGGAGGAATCATTGCATTTTGCGGTGCACTCTCGTTCGGAGAATTGGGCGCAGCTTTTCCTGAAGCAGGCGGCGAATATATTTTTATTTCGAAATTGTTTCACCCAATGCTTGGCTTTTTAAGCGGATGGCTGTCGCTGATCGTCGGCTTTTCGGCGCCCATTGCGGCTTCTGCCATCGGTTTTAGCAAGTATTTTATCTGGGCGTTTCCTAATTTTCAGGCCGTTCTTCAGCTCCATAAAACTTTCGACCCGGGAACCTTCAGCAAAATTTTAGCGGTGCTCGTAATTATAGGATTTTCATTTATACACTATCGCGGAGTAGTTTTGGGTACGCGGGTGCAAAACAGTTTGACTTTGCTCAAGATACTGCTGATTATTGGTTTGATAGTGGCAGGTTTTTCAGCGGGCGACGGAACGTTACTTAACATCAGAACAGCGCAGCCCTTTCAATTCAGTTTTACAGGTTGGAAATCCATCGGGCTGTCGCTCATGTTTATCATGTTTGCATTTAGCGGCTGGAATTCTGCTACTTACATCGGTTCGGAAATAAAAAGACCGGTATATGTCATTCCGCGCTCGCTGCTCATTTCCACCGGCATTGTAACCGTTTTATATTTTTTTCTGAACTTGTTTTTTGTCTATGCCATTCCGCCGGATAAAATGATTGGCGAACCTGAAATTGGCGGTTTGGCCGCTGGTCTCGCATTTGGCGAAGTTGCGGAAACAATCATATCCTTGTTGATTTCTTTTGCGCTTTTTTCGTCACTCAGCGCGTTTATCATACTGGGGCCGCGGGTATATTATTCCATGGCGAAAGATGGTTACTTTTTTAAAACCATTTCCAAAGTCCACCCAATATTTGGCGTTCCCGGAAATGCGATTATTCTGCAAAGCTGCATCGCTATTGTTATTGTTTTAACCGGAACTTTCGACCAGATTTTAGCCTACATGGGATTTTCGCTGGGCATTTTTCCGATTCTCGCGGTGTTGGGGGTTTTTAAACTTCGAAAGAGCGGAAAAAGCAAACTTAAACTCCCGGGATACCCGTGGGTTCAAACTATTTTTATTGTTGCCAACCTTTCAATTTTGATTCTCGCGTACTTCGAACGACCCTGGGAATCGTCGATTGCTATTATTACTGCACTTTCCGGGATTCCCGTTTTTTACTGGTTTAAACGAAAAAACAGAATTGGTTAGTTTTGTCGGATTAGTTCCTGCAGCATTGTATCGATTTGCCGTTGGGTTTCGTGCTGAAGGAATTTATAATCGGAGCTAATCACCGGATTTCCATATTTCAGGAAAACTTTTGTTACCGGTTTGCTCATTCGACGGAAAAAGTGGCCAACGAAAGTGTCATCGTCGATCCACGCGTCTTCTTCATCTTTAAAATGAATGGCCATTGGAATAACTGGAATTCCGGAATCGGCGGCAATTTTAAAACTTCCGTTTTTGAATGTTTTCGTTAGCGGCCCTTTGCTGGTGGTGCCTTCCGGGAAAATAGCGACCGGTATTTCGCGATTTACCGATTCCTTAATTTTTTGCATGGTTACGATGAGGCTTTTCATTTCATGCCTCGAAACAAATATTGTATTCGACAATTTTGCCCCGGTTTTCAGAAGCGGCCAGCTTTGTAATTCAGCTTTTCCAACAAAAGCTGCCGGCGTGTAACGTGCAACAATGAAAATATCAAGATAGCTTCTGTGATTCGGCATCAGGATAAAATGTTGATGAACGGGAACTTCATTATGTTTCGCCCTGATTCCAAGCAAAAACATACAAGCCCATCCCCAGGTGTGCATCGACCAATTTTGCAACCTGCGGCTAAATCCAAACAGTTTCAGCCAAATCCAGCCAGTCCAGGTAATCATCAGCGAAACCAAAAAGATCAGGATCAATCGGACAAGTGCAAGGGGAAACAGCAAAATTATCCGCACGTTTTTCATCGTGCAAAGATGTAAAATCCTGTAGCAATTTCTCTGTTGAAAAACAAAAAAGGGATTCCTGTTTTGCAGGTATCCCTTCGTTTGAATTGTTTTCTGAAATGGCCGGGGCAACTTATTTTTTCGGTTTTCTGAACAGTGTTCGTTGAACGGTAAACGCCCAACCGTAGTTTTTAATATCTGTGTCGCCAAAATCGGCAATGCGGGTTAAATCTCTTGAATAGCGAATATCCAATTTGGTGTTTTTATCGATTTTTAATGCAGCGCCGGCAGCCAATCCGGCAGAAAAACGACTTGGTTTCCATTCGGTATAAGGCGCGCTTGAATTTGCAAACAGGTATCCGATTTCCGGACCGGCGTAAATATCCAGAAATTTCACCGGTGACACTGTTAACAACACCGGCAACGTAAAATAGTGGTAGCGCTGCGGTTTTCGAATCCAATATCCCCGGTATGGATTTTCATATCCGTAATAACCGAGATAAACTCCTTCTCCGGATTCCGGATAATCAAAATGCTGAATGTAATAATTTCCGCCTTTTTGCTGGTACAACAATTCCACCTGTAAACCGACGGGTCCCAGCAAATGGTGCTGTTTGTAGAAAACGCCAAATGTGGCGCCACTTCGCATTTCGAAATCAAAAACTGAACTGCTTATTTTGTCATTCAATCCAAAATAATTAACACCCCCTTTTATGCCAAATTCCGACTGGGCTTTTAAATTATTCACTGAAAAAGCTAAAAGAAAGAACAGCGGTAACGCGCTGATAAATTGAAGTTTTTTGGTTTCCATTTTGATTTAGTATTAAAATTATGTTGTAAAAGTAGAAAGGTTTTATGTTAAGCCGATTTAAGGGATTTAAACTTTTGTTAATTTTAGTTTCGAAATGTTACAGAGGTTAAATAGTGTAAAAATAAAAGCTCCGAAACTTTTACAGTCTCCGGAGCTTTCAGTTCATTTGTAAAAGAAATTCTTTTTTACCGACTGACCAAACCACGGTCTTTCAGCATCGGTTTAATGTCTGGTTCTTTTCCGCGAAATTCAACAAACATTTTTTGATAATCCATGGTATTTCCGCGCGACAAAATCATGTCGCGGAATCGCTGGCCATTTTTTCGGGTCATTCCGCCATTTTCCTGGAACCATGCAAATGCATCTTCGTCAAGCATTTCTGCCCACAGATATGCGTAGTAGCCAGCAGCATAACCATTGCTCCATATATGCAGGAAATACGACGAACGGTACCGGGGCGGCACCTGTGGAATGTCCAGGTTTGTGCGTTTTAGCGCTTCAACTTCAAAACTATCCACAGAATTTATTTTTTCTCCTTCCGGAATGGTGTGCCACTGCATATCGAGTTCTGCGGCTGCCAGCAGCTCGGTCAGCGCATATCCCTGGTTGAATGTGGTCGATTTTTTAATTTTATCGACCAGTTCCTGTGGCATGGAGTCACCGGTTTTGTAATGTTTTGCATAGTTTGCAAATACTTGCGCATTCAGCGCCCAATGTTCGTTGAACTGCGAAGGAAGTTCAACAAAATCGCGTGCTACGTTTGTTCCCGATAAACTCGGGTAAACCTGATCGGCAAACAACCCGTGCAATGCGTGCCCGAATTCGTGGAACATGGTAGTTACATCGTCGTACGTAATTAATGCCGGTTCACCGGGGGCCGGTTTGGTGAAGTTGCAAACGTTGTAAACCACTGGTTTTGTATTCAGTAATTTCGATTGCCCAACGATATTGCTCATCCATGCGCCACCCGATTTATTGTCGCGTTTAAAATAATCGAAGTAAAACAAACCCAGTTTACTTCCGTCGTTGTCGATGACCTCATAAACACGCATATCGGGCTGGTAAACCGGAAAATCATTTCTGCGGTTGAAAGTCAGTCCGTACAACTGGTTGGCAGCGTAAAACACGCCGTTTTCCAGTACGTTCCACAATTCGAAATAAGGTTTAATCTGTTCATCATCCAAATCATATCGTGCTTTACGAACTTTTTCAGAGAAATAATTCCAGTCCCAGGGCTGAAGCTGAAAATCTTTATTTTCCTTATTGATAACCGCTTGCAGGTCTTTTGCTTCGGCCCGTGCATTTGCTGTTGCCGGTGGAACCAGTTTTTCGAGGAAAGTTTGAACGGCTTCCGGATTTTTCGCCATTTGATCCTGAAGCGCCCACTCTGCAAAATTGGGAAAACCCAGCAAATCTGCTTTTTCTGCCCTGATTTCTGCCAAACGTTTTATGGTTTCGCGCGTATCATTCTTATCGCCTTTTTCGGCGCGCGTCCACGAAGCTTCAAAAAGCCGTTTGCGTGTTTCCCTGTTTTCGAGCGACTGCAACATCGGTTGCTGAGTTGTGTTTTGCAAAGGGATCAGCCAGTTTCCTGATACGTTATTGTCTTGTGCATTTTGTGCCGCCGATTTTACTGCACTTTCCGGCAGCCCTTCCAGCGCTTCTTTTTGTTGAACCACCAGCGCTCCTTGTTTTGCCGCAGCTAAAAGTTGATTCGTAAACTTCGCGCTGAGGCCGGCTTCTTCTTCATTCAGTTTTTTAAGTTGTTCTTTTTTGTCGCTGGGAAGATTGGCCCCGGCACGCACAAATTCATCGTAATAATAATCGAGCAGTCGTTCTGATTCTGAATCAAGGTCAAGCTTATCTTTTTTCTGGTGAAGTGTTTTTACCCGTTCAAAAAGCTTTGGATTCAGGAATATCGCGTCGTGTTGGGCTGCCAGCTTCGGCGCAATTTTTTCCTGCAGATTTTGTAAAACGGAATCGGTATTGGCGCCCGCCAGCATTTCAAATACATTATCAACCCGGTTGAGCAGTTGTCCGCTCTTCTCCAACGCCACCAGCGTATTTTCGAATGTTGGTTCCCCGCTGTTGTTAGCAATTTGTTCAATCTCTTCTTTCTGTTGTTCGATTCCTTCTTCGAATGCGGGCTCAAAGTCATTGTTTTCAATTTCGTCGAAATTGGGAGCCTGGTATGGCAGGGTGCTTGGCTGCATAAACGGATTGTTAGCCAAATCTTTATTGTTCTCCATCGTTTTTGATTTTTGATTGCATGCCGAAAAAATAAGCAAGAGCATTCCGGATGCCAAAATGAATACTTTTTTCATGAATATTTTTTTAAATGTTGTTGTAAAACTTCCACGACCAAATGTCTGTTAAAAAAATGCAGCTTCGAAGTTTGCAATAATTCTGCCAACTTTTATTCTGAACGCTGAAATAATTCATCTGTTTGAACTTCTAATTTTTGATGGTGGACCCATGAAAGTACGAAAGAATTCAAAAGAGGAAACATTTATCTGACAGATAGCATTATGCGCTACAGACAACTAACTGAAAAGCATTGTTGCCAAAGAACTCCGAATGTTCAATTTTGAGATTACTTTCTGGCAGAATCTTTTCCAGTCCACCCAGCCGGCAATAGGATTTAAAGTTATGATGATGTTCAACCCCGGCAAAAAATTCAGCAATTTGGCTTCCGTAACCGGCAACATTTTTCGGAAGGGGGACTGCATAATCAACAATAATGATCCGCTTCGAAATGTTTTTCATTTCCTCCAGAATAGTTACATGTTGCTCAGGTTCAAACTGATGAAGCGCAAGCGACATGGTAGCCGCATCGAAATTATTTCCGGTAAACCTTTTTAGTTGTGTGGCATCCGAAACAAAAAACGCAGTGTTTTTGATATTTTTTGTGGATTTGGTTTTTACAGCCTTTCGTATCATTGACTCTGACAAATCGACACCCACTGCTTCCGATGCTTTTTGAGCAAACTCGAAAACCTGAGCCCCTGTTCCGCAGGCAATATCAATCACTTTTTCACCGGGGTGGATGTATTTGGCCACTCTTTTCCTCATCGGAGTTAAAACCGGATCGACAAATGTTCCGTAAAACCAACCTGATTCAACCATTGCGTTTTTTTAATAAAAATTTCCAAGTCTCATAAAAGCTCCCGCACAAAACAGCCACCGCTAATGCCATTCACAAAATAAATTGTTTTATCCTCATTAAGAGTATTTTTTCAGGCGAATTTAATTTCTTTGTAAAACCATGAACGCGTTATTTTGTTGCTGTTCTTAATTAAAAACCTTGCTAATGAGACCTTTTAATTACCTTTTTATTTTCGTTTTTATTGTTCTGACTGCGTTTAAAACCGATAAACCTGCTTACCAGCTTTTTGCGGAAAGTGGGAAAATGGTGAAATATTCGAAAATGCTGAAAGAGCTGGCAGATGCCGACGTTGTTCTTTTTGGGGAATCGCACGATAATCCAATTGCCCACTGGCTTGAATTGGAGTTAGCCAAAGATTTATACGAATTAAAAAACGATAATCTCATCCTCGGCGCCGAAATGTTTGAAACAGATAACCAGGTGATTTTGGACGAATACCTCGACAGCCTGATTTCCCAAAGCTATTTTGAAGATGAAGCGCGAATCTGGCCCAACTACCAAACGGATTATAAACCGCTGGTGGAATTCGCAAAAAAACATCAAATTAAGTTTGTCGCCACCAATATCCCGCGCAGGTATGCATCAGTAGTAAATTCTAAAGGTTTCGAGGGGTTGGAGGCGCTTTCCGACGAGGCAAAGTCATTTCTGCCGCCGCTGCCGGTGCCGTACAATCCCGAGCTGAAAAGCTATAGGAAACTGCTGGAAATGCCGGGAATGGGAAGTCATATGGGTGAAAACTTTCCAAAAGCACAAGCAATCAAAGATGCAACGATGGCTCATTCGATCCTGAAATACTGGTCGCCCGGAAAATTGTTTTTACATTTCAACGGTTCATATCATTCTGATAACTTCGAGAGTATCAACTGGTACCTGAAGCAGGAAAAACCAGATTTAAAGCTGGTTACCATTACTACTGTTTCTCAACCGGATATTTCAGAATTAACAGAAGAAAATACAGGCAAAGCAAATTTTACGGTTTGTGTTGACGAGGATATGACCAGGACGAGGTGAATCTTAATTAGTGGCGGTATTATCTGTAAAATCCCATTTCATCCAAATAAATCCAGGTTTTTGGAGGAAGAAAATGCCTGACATTTTTTCCTTGTTTCAGTGCTTTGCGGATAAATGTGGACGAAATTTCCATCTGTGGGGCTTTTGTTATCGTGATGTTTTTATGGGATTCAAATTGTTTTTCACGGAAATCTGCCCGGGGGTATACAAGTATGCCATAATTTTCCAGAATGACTTCATAATTTTTCCACTTATGAAGATTTTCCAGGTTGTCGGATCCCATCAAAATCCTGAATTCATGATTTGGATATTGATCTTTTAAATAAGCGAGCGTATCAACAGTATAACTGGGCCGCGGCAATTTGAACTCGATTTTGGAAACGCGAAAGCGGTTATCGTCGTCAACTGCGCGATGCACCATCTCCAGCCGCTGGTAATCGTCCAGGAGATTTTGTTTTTTTTTGTGCGGGTTTTGCGGCGAAACCACAAACCACAACTGATCGATGTCGGTAAATTCGACCATGTAGTTGGCAATAGCCATATGGCCGATATGAATGGGATTGTACGTCCCGAAATACAATCCGATTTTAAACTGAATATCCGATTTTTGAGGCGCGAGAATATCGGTGATTATATTGCTCATTTGGTTAAAAATTCAGTTACGATTTTTTCGGCTTCCGCAAAAGCTTTATCAAGGTTTTCGTTTACAATCACCGCATCGAATTGATTGGCGAAACCGATTTCATATTCAGCTTTTTCAATCCGCATCCTGATTTTTTCTTCGGTTTCGGTAGAGCGGTTTTTCAATCGGTTTTTCAATTCATTAACGGACGGGGGTTGAACAAAAATTGCGAGCGCTTCGTCGCCAAATTGTTTTTTTATATTGATGCCACCGATTACATCCACATCAAAAATCACATTTTTCCCAAGGTTTCTGATTCGCTCTACTTCACTTTTTAAGGTTCCGTACCTGTTCCCCTTGTAAACCTCTTCCCATTCCAGAAACTCGTTGTTTTCCACTTTTCGCAAAAATTCTTCCGGGGAGAGAAAATAATAATCGCGGCCATGAATTTCTCCGTTGCGTGGTTCGCGGTTTGTTGCCGAAATTGAAAATTCAAGGTTGAAATCCTGTTGCAAAAGGTGTTTTACGATGGTGGTTTTGCCGGCTCCCGAAGGTGCTGACAAAATTATGAGCTTACCTTTTGACTTTGAACTTTGAGCCATAACATTTGAAACTTAGAGCACATTTAACAGTTGTTCTTTAACCCGTTCCAAATGGTCTTTCATTTGTACCACAATGCGCTGAATGTTTTTATCGTTGGCTTTCGAACCAATGGTATTAATTTCGCGGCCAAGTTCCTGGGAAATAAAAGCCAGTTTTTTTCCACTGCTTATCGGTTCTTCCATCGTTTCGAAAAAATAGTCGCAGTGATTGGCCAGGCGAACTTTTTCTTCGTTGATATCGAGCCGTTCGAGGTAAAAAAGCAATTCCTGCTCAAACCGGTTTTCATCCATTTTTCCATTTAACTGCAATGTATCGAGGTTTTCTGTCAATTTCGCCTTGAGATTTTCAATCCGCTGTGCCTCATGCGGTTCCAAATCTTTCAGCAACAATTGTATACTTTCAACATTTCCTGAAATGTCTTTTTTCATTGCCTCTCCTTCCTGGATCCTGAATTTGTCAATTTCGTTCAGCGCCTTTTTTATGAATTCAAGAATTGTTCCCCACTCTTCTTCATCCAGCGTTTCGTATTCTGTTTTAACCACGTCGGGCAAACGCATTGCAGCTTGCAGTGTTGTATGATCCGTTTTCAGGTTTAACACCTCATTTATCTTTTTAAGATGCTGAAAATAAGCTTTTAGAATCGGTTCGTTTATTTTTGAATTCGATTCATCGCCCAGATTTTCAACGTAGATGTTAAAATCGATTTTTCCACGGACCAGGGTATCAGAGAGCAAACGCCTGATTTTTATTTCTTTTTCGCGATACAATGCGGGCATTCTGGTGTTAATATCCGTTTGTTTGCTGTTTAGCGATTTGATTTCAATGGTAATTTTTTTGTTGTTTATTTCGAATTCAGCTTTACCAAATCCGGTCATCGATTTTATCATACTGAAAATTTTTGTGCTAATTTAAATATAAAGTCGGAAGTCTGAAGACCGAAGGCCGAAGTTTTGTTCATGCGATTACTCCCGAACCTATCAATTCGTCTTCATGGTACCATGCCGCAAATTGTCCCGATGTTATTCCCCGTTGCTCATTTGCGAAAAGAAAATAAGCTCCTTCATCTTTTAAATGAATGCTGCCTTTTTCGAGCGGTTGCCGGTAACGGATACGAATGTCGAATTCCCGTTTTTCACCGGGCTGCATTTGTAAATCGGGCCTGATCCAGTGCATATCGTCAGCGGCAATAAACAGTCCGGCACGGTACAAACCCGGATGATTCCGGCCTTCTCCCACATAAACTATATTTCGCTGAACATCGGTGCCGATAACAAAAAGCGGTTCTTTATGTCCGCCAATGTTCAATCCTTTCCGCTGGCCAATTGTATAAAAATGAGCGCCCTGATGTTGGCCAATTACTTCGCCGTTCCAAGGTTTATATGGGAATGGAAAACAAAGCTTGCGGTAGTTTTCTTCCGAAATTTCCACCTGTTTTTTCTTCGCCATAAACGATGCCGGAACTTCAACGATGTTTCCTTCTTTGGGTTCCAGTTTTTGCTGCAAAAAAGTAGGTAAATCCACTTTCCCGACAAAACAAATGCCTTGTGAATCTTTTCGTTCTGCAGTTGGAAGATTTTGCTCACGTGCAATTTTGCGGACTTCGGGTTTTAGCAAATCGCCAACAGGAAACATAGCCCTGGAAAGTTGTTCCTGGTTGAGCTGGCACAAAAAATAGCTTTGGTCTTTGTTTGGATCTTTTCCCGCCAGCAACCGGTGAATAATTTTTCCGCCAACTTCAGTTTCGCTTTTCCGGCAGTAGTGACCGGTTGCCACAAAATCGGCATCAAATTTCAGCGCCTCTTCCATAAACGTGTCGAATTTAATTTCGCGGTTGCAAAGTACATCCGGATTGGGCGTCCGCCCTGCCTGGTATTCTGCAAACATATAGTCTACTACCCGTTTTTTGTAGTCTTTGCTGAGGTCGACAATATGAAACGGAATATCCAGTTTTTTGGCCACCATTTCGGCAATCAGCGCATCTTCTTCCCAGGTGCATGCGCTGGTTAGCGCGCCAACCCGTTCGTGCCAGTTCACCATAAAAAGCGCGATTAAATCGTGCCCCTGCTGCTTGAGCAAGTAAGCTGCAACACTTGAATCAACACCTCCTGAAAGTCCAACTACTATGCGTTTCATGGCCGCAAAAGTAGGAAATAAATACGAAAACAGATTTTTTTCCGGTTTTCGGGATTGTTAAAATAGCAACTAAGAATTTGATTTTCCGGCCCTTGATTTTTGATTGCTATTTCTATTTGTGGTTTGTTTCCTTCCTTTGTTTGCCGGTTGTTTTCTTCCTTTAAATTTATTACCCGGCTGGTTGCGTTGCTGGCGCGCTTTTCGCCATTCCGGGCCTTCCCCTAAAAAATCAGGTAGCGGGAGTTTCATGATTTCCTTCTCAATAAGCTGTTCAATCTGGTGAAAATAGAACATGTCCTTATCGTTGACAAGGGTAAGCGCAACACCTGTGGCATCGGCACGCGCAGTGCGGCCCACGCGGTGTACGTAATCTTCAGCATCCTGTGGCACATCGAAATTGATGATCAGGTTGATTTCCTTGATATCGATACCCCGGCTCAGTACATCGGTGGCTACCAAAATTCGTGTCCTTTTTGCACGAAATCCCTGGAGTACTTTTTCACGCTCGGTTTGTTCAAGGTCGGAAGAAATGGCTTCTGCCGGAATGTTGTTTTTGTTTAATGCCCGGGTGAGCTCGTTAACTTTCTTTTTGGTGGCACAAAAAATTAAAATGCTGTTGTAATCGGGTTTATCTGAAATGAGGTGGGTTATCAAACCTATTTTTTGATTTTCGTGGCAAAGGTAAGCAGCCTGTAAAACACCTTCGGCAGGTTTCGAAATAGCAATGTTTATTTCTGACGGATTGTGAAGGATTTTCGAAGCCAGTGTTCTGATTTTCGGCGCCATCGTGGCGCTGAACATCAATGTCTGCCTTTTTTTTGGGAGGTACGAAATGATCTTAATAATATCATCGTAAAATCCGATATCGAGCATACGGTCGGCTTCGTCGAGAATAAGGTATTTAATCGTATCAAATTTCACGTACCCGAGGTTCAGATGCGAAATCAGTTTGCCGGGAGTTGCAATCACAATATCGGCGCCTTGTGTCAGCGCCCGTTTTTGCTGGCCCCAGTCGTCGCCGGCGCCACCGCCGTAAATCGCGATGGAATGGATTCCCAGGTTATATGCAATTCCCTGTAATTGCTGATCGATTTGCAGCGCCAGTTCTCGTGTGGGCACTAAAATTAATGTTGTTGTTTCACCCGCTGGTTGATCCAGGATCATATCGAGAACAGGTATAACGAATGCTGCTGTTTTCCCGGTGCCGGTTTGTGCACAGGCAACCAGGTCGTGTCCTTTTAAAATTTCAGGGATAGCCTGCTCCTGAATAGGAGTGGTCTTTTCAAATCCCATGTATGTGATCGAATCCAGAATGTCGTCGTGTATTTGTAATTCCGAGAATTTCATAAAAAATTATATTTCTACCAAAGGTTTTTGTTTAAGCCTTTTTGGTTTTTGCGCCGTCAAAGTAACAGAAAAATTCCGTAGATCGCGTTATCGCATAAAATTGAGTTTTTTAACAAACGCAGAAAAAATATACGCATGCACTTGGTTTTACCCATTAATTAAAACGTAATTGGTTTTGTTGTGTTCAATCGTGTTTTCAATTCCGCAGCAATTAAAAAGAATTTTCGGGAACCTGGCACAAAAAAAACATGTGCCGCATTTTCGCACATGTTTTTAAAAGTCTTGCAATTTGAAACCAGCGTGTTAAATTTTTTCAAGTTGAGATTTTACATTTCTTAATTCCTTGTATTTTTCCCAATCGAAATTTTTAATGAAAATGAGCGCTTTCCTCGCACCAAGTAAAAACAACTTTTTCTTTCGCTCATCGTCCATTTTAAAATTCAGCCAGTTGAAATCTTTATCCGCATCAATAAAGCAAATCAGCTTGTCGAAGTCCGGATTTTGAATCAGGAACTCATTGTCGGCATCGTGGCGCATGGTGCTGACCATTGAACCCATAAAACCGCCAAGGTCGTCAACAACGGCAAACTCCTGCCGATACGAGCTCAATTTTACGCCAAAAGTAGGCTTGCGCGGCGTTTGCCCGGTCCTGGCATGAAACACGTTGATCGGAAAATTGGAAATCATACCGCCATCAACAAATTTTACCTTCTTCGGAATTTTTCCATGGAAGTTTGCGTATTTCATCCATTGTTCGTTTGCAGGTTGCCCGGCGCCCGGAATATTGTCGATTTCGAAAGGCACAAAAAAGAACGGTACCGACATGGAAGCCCGCACCATTTTAGCCGGCGACTGTTCCCACATTTTGTCGCCCCAGTACAAATTCGCCATTTTCGGAAACTGTACTTTTGTTTGTGTGGTTAAATCGGCAGCAATGATGTAAATCCGTGCGTAATCGTCGGTTACCGGTTCGCCGGTTATGCGGTTTTTTAAGCCGGCCGGGAAATATTTCTTTCCCCGTTTTTCAATTAATTCACCAATGGTTTCAATATGATTTGGCGAATCTTTCAACACTTGCTGAATCCAGTTTTCAAATTTTTCACCAGGGTTCAATCCAAGATTGACAAAGATTGCTTTTTTTAGTTTCCGGTAGTTCCAGAATAATTTGCCCAGCATTTTTTTAAAGGGCGTGCCATCAATAATTTTCTGGAATATCGATTTCAAAACCGGATCGCCGTCTACAAATTCAAAGAGGTCCTGTTTTGCCAAAACATCGAGCACGGCTTTTGATTTCTCTTTTTCAATGCTGTCTATTCCGGCCAAAATCAGTGTATTGATTGCGCCGGCAGAAGTTCCCGCCAGATGAAAAAAACGAATTCCGGCTGCTTCCAGAATGTATGTATAACCCACCAGCGCAATTCCCAAAACTCCGCCACCTTCCTGAACAAGGTCTACATACTGATGACCTTCTTCATCAATAACATCAGAAAATACTTTCGATTTTATTTCCTCAGCTTCTTTTATCATTTGCTGAAATTCAGGCTGGTTTACAAAATCTTCATATGTCATCATGTCGAAAAGTTTTAAGGTTTAAATTTTTACAGGTTGGAAGTTACGGAATTTAGATGGTTTATAAATAACAGGTATTAAAGTATTTTTCAACTTACAGGATTATGTTGATTCTTGCGCCGCATTTAGTGCAAGAACCGTTGAAACCGGACTGCAAAATTTTGGTTTGGTACTGGTTTCGCTGAATGATGAGATTGCCGCAGGCGGGGCAAAAAGTGGACGAACGTTCCTCGTCGTTAACGTTACCCATGTAAACGAACTTCAGCTTTCGCCGGGCGATTTCGAACAATTTTTTCAGTTTTTTCATGGGAGTAGCTGGATATTGAAGCTTGTATTGCGGGAAAAACCGCGACAGGTGCAGTGGAACATTTTCTCCAAGTTCTCCTGCAATCCATTCAACCAGCTGTTCAAACTCCAGCTCGTCGTCGTTCAGTTCAGGAATAACCAAATTTGTAATTTCGAGATGTGCGCTGCTTTTGGCAATAATTTTCAGCGTTTCCAAAACCGGTTCCAGTTGTCCTTTGGTTTGTTTCTTATAAAATTCCCGGTTGAACGCCTTCAAATCGATGTTGAATGCATCGAGCCGGGGAAGTGCATTTTTTAACGGTTCAGGGTTGATATAGCCGTTTGAAACCACCACATTTTTTAGTCCTTTCAAGTGAGCTAATTTTGCTGTATCGAGCATGAATTCATAAAAAGTGAATGGTTCGTTGTAGGTGTAAGCAATCCCGATGTTGTTTCGTGTTTTTTCAGCTTTATCCACAATCTGTTCCGGGCTGGTGTCGTAAAAACCTTCGAAATCAGATGCATAACATTGCGAAATCCGGTGGTTTTGGCAAAACGTGCACTGCAGGTTGCAGCCCACTTCGCCGATGGATAATATATTTTTTCCGGGATGAAAATGGTAGAGCGGCTTTTTTTCAACGGGGTCGGTTCCCAGCGCAGCTATTTTGTTGTAAACGGCTGTGTATAATATGCCTCCTGTGTTCGTGCGTACTTTGCAAACCCCGGTCTGCCCCGGTTTAAGCTTGCAAAACCATGGACAAAGCACGCATTTTACAGTTTGGTTTTCCTGTTTTTCGTAAAAAAGGGCTTCCTGCATTTCCTGAATATTTTTCCAACATTAACGTCAATTCAATTTCTAATTTTCCTAAGCAGCAAAATTCAAATTTGTTTATTTTTTCGGTAACAAATTGAGGTCGCGCCTCAATTCATTTACGTTTTTTAATACCTTCCGGATATCCGGCTCCGGCTCAGGGATTTCGGTGGTCAGATAACAAACAAATTTCCAAACTTCCTTTATTTCGGTAACCGGAATATCAAAAGTGTTAAATTCCGGATTGAGCGAAATCAGTTTTAATGAGCGGCTTTCCGAAATGGTGTTGCCCGCAATTTTAAAAACAATTCCCTCTTCCCGTGTCACAAAAATGTATCCTTCGTTTGGTGTGATGGCGAAAAAATCGGACAAAAATTCGCCGATGATAATTGCTCCGTCGGGAATGGGTAGCATTGAATCGCCTGAAATCGTAAATGCGCGGTACTTCTTTTCCTTCGATAAAAACGGCAACTGAAAAACCGGCAGCTTGCCAATGTATTCCGGATCGGCAAAACTGGTAACGTATCCGGCTTTCGCTTTTTCATTTACCAGTTCAATATTATCGTTGTTTTTTTGATCCACCGAAACCGCAATCACCCGCAAATTGGTGCCGCGGATAAAAACATCGAACCCATTTTCCAAATCGGTAAACTGGCTCTCCGGCAGCCGGCTCAAATCAACATTGATTAACGTATCAATGGCAATTCCGAAATATTTTGAAAAAGCCTGCAGGTGGTTTACCGTTGGCTGACTGATGCCATTCTCAATGGCATTCACCGTGGTACGCTTCAGATTGAGCGCAGCCGCTAAATCGTTCTGTGTACGTTTTTTTCGTTTCCGAAAAAATTTAATGTTGCTGCCAAAATAATTCATAACGCTATTGTTTGTTCCTGGTTCGACTCCGCATTCTGACAGCAGCAGCCGTCGGACCGGGTGTAGCCGAAATCTGAAAAGATTTTTTTTCTCATTCAAAATTACAAAAAAATGGTTCTGTTTTAAAAGAAATGATTAAATTATTATCGTTAAATTTGATAATATTATTATCATTTCCCGTTTTGATTCCCGTGGAATTTGAATCCACATTTATTGAGGTTCCGAATCCCCGGTTCTTCCACGCCGGGGATTTTTAAAAAAATGGTGTATGGAAAATAATAAAGTGCAAAAGAAACTGGAAGTTTTGGCTGATGCCGCAAAATACGATGTATCCTGTGCATCGAGCGGAAGCAATCGGAAAAATACAACCCGTGGAATAGGAAACGGAGTGGCTTGTGGCATTTGCCACAGTTTTACCGACGATGGCCGCTGTGTTAGCCTGTTCAAAATTTTGATGACCAACAGTTGCGTATACGATTGCGCCTATTGTATTAATCGCCGCAGCAACGACCGGCCTCGGGCTGCTTTTACGGTTGATGAAATCGTAAATCTTACCATCGGGTTTTACCGCCGGAATTATATCGAAGGTTTGTTTTTGAGTTCAGGGGTGATTAAAAACCCGGATTACACCATGGAACGCATGATTCAGGTGGCAAAAAAACTTCGGCACGAAGAAAATTTCAATGGGTATATTCATCTTAAAGCCATTCCCGGCGCAAGCCCGGAACTTATCGGACAGGCCGGTTTTTTTGCCGACCGCCTGAGTGTAAATATTGAAATTCCAACCGAAGCCAACCTGAAACGCCTGGCGCCGGAAAAGAACTATAAAGGCATTTTATCGCCAATGACGCAAATCCGTAATTCCATCCTGGAAAGTAAGGAAGAACGCCAAAAATACCGGAAAGCGCCGCGGTTTTCACCTGCCGGACAAAGCACACAACTCATCATTGGAGCCACGCCTGAGACTGATCGGCAGATAATATTATTATCATCCGGATTGTACAAATCACAAAATTTGAAACGTGTCTATTTTTCAGGATATCTCCCGGTGAATCATTATGATGAACGGTTGCCGGCATTAAACAAACCGCCGCTGGTCCGCGAAAACCGGCTTTATCAAAGCGACTGGCTGATGCGGTTTTACAAGTTTAGGGCGGAAGAAATTCTGACAGAAGATCAGCCGTTCCTCGATTTGGATATCGATCCGAAACTGGGTTACGCACTTCGTAACCTGCATCTTTTTCCGGTGGATGTGAACTACGCCGATTATGAAATGATTTTGCGGATTCCCGGTGTTGGCGTACAGTCGGCACAACGGATTGTTCAGGCGCGCCGGTTTCGAAAATTGAGCTTTTACCATTTGCAAAAAATAGGAGTAGTTATGAAACGTGCAAAGTATTTTATTAAAACAAACGAACTGCCGGCATTCACCGGCGACTGGCAACCCGGGAAACTGAAACAGAAAATAATGACAGAAACTGTTTCGAAAAACAGGAAAACAGCGGATACTCAACTCAGCCTTTTTACCGATTACAAACCGGCACTGCCGCCGGTACATTAAGAAGTGAACGGTTTATAGCAGCAGTAGTCAGCAGAGACACGATGTGTTGTGCTTTTCCTGAAATTTTAAACACAGAAGAATTGTAATGATAGTTTACACCTACGATAAAAACTTTGAAGGATTTTTAACCTGCATTTTTGAAAGTTACAACCGGAAGGAATATCCCGTTGATATTTATCCGCGGGGAGGGAAAACCCGGTATTTGTATGCCGAATTGTATGATGTAACAACTGATTCCGGGAAAGCCGACCGCGTTTGGAAAGGCATTCAGGAAAAGTTAACCCGGAAAAACAAGCAACTGCTGTTTTATGCATTTCTTTCGGATGAACCTGGGATTGAGATGAAAATTTACCGGTTTGTGCGGCGGCTGTTTATCGAGCATTATAATATTGAAACTGATTTTGGCGATGCCGATGTTTTATGCGTCACGCAAATTTCCCGGAAGGTAAAAAAAGAAGCAATGCGGATGATGCAGTTTGTCCGTTTTCAGCGCACAAGAGAAGATTTCTTTTTCTGTGGAATCGAACCCATATACGATGTCATTCCATTGGTGGTCAACCATTTTCAGTCGCGGTTTTCCGATCAGAAATGGCTGCTTTACGATTTAAAACGAAATTACGGCATTTATTACAACCTCATCAAGGCGGAGGAAGTGGAGCTTTCAAAGCAGGCTTTTAACCAGTATAATGGCGAAGTTCAGCAAAATATTCTGCAGGAAGGCGAAGGATTTTACCAGAGTCTTTGGAAATCATATTTCAAACACATCAACATCAACGAACGGAAAAATCTGAAATTGCAGCTTCAGCACATGCCGCGCCGGTTTTGGAAATATTTGCCCGAAAAAGTGACAGCCCTGCGGTAAATATCAATGAAACCTGGGGGAAAAAAGAAACCCGCTTCAAATTGAAACGGGCTGAATATTTTGAAGTTGCCTATTACATCAAAACCTCTTCCGGTATTTTATCGATGGGTTTTATTTGGATTGTTTTTATAAAAAGTTCACCACCTTCCGATTGAATTTGTATTTTGCCTGAAGTTAATGGAATGACCTGTCCGTTTTCCACCCGGCCGGTATTTTTGTTTACCATCACAGTTTGCCCGTTAATTACATGAACAGTAGTTCTGTCAAAGCAATAAAGATCGACTGTGTTCCATTCGCCAACCGGATTTTCTGCATCGGCGGCTTTTTTTATGTTTTTTCCATTGTGTTCTTCACTGAATTTTTTTACTTCTCCATTCGGCGAATATTGAAATCCGCCTTCCACTTCATTTACAGATGTTTCGCAATAGGTGTTGTTCATCAGGTAGGTATCGCCGAGGCGTTCGTGCATCAACTGGCATTCGATGTTCACCATCCACGTTCCCAACGCCTCGCCGAAATCGCCAAAACTATGATGAAGCAATCCGCTGTTCCGGCTGGTGTAAAATTCATCGCCCCATTTGAAAACAAGCTGCAGGTGGTAATTCGAAAAGGTATCGCGTGTTGCGAGCGAGCCATTTATTTCGCCGGAAACACGAATCAGGTTTTCATTGTTTTCTTCCACAATGGAAAATACCCGTTCAGGAGTTACCACATTCGCCAGGCTATCGAAACCGGTCAGCGGAGTTCCCAGATAAATATTCCAATTGTCGAGATTTTCGCCGTTAAAAAGTGGCTGCCAGGATTTTTCGGTTTGGCAGGAATTGCCGGTGATGAAAATTGTTGCTGCGAACAACAGAAGGTAAATTGGTTTTTTCATGATAAAAGGTTTAAATTAAATTGATAAAAAAACTGCCCCGTTAATACAGGACAGTTTCACAAATATTTTTAAATCGGTTTGTTCTGCTAAACTGTTTCCTCTGCTAAAATCTCTCTTGCTCTTTCGAGAATATCGGTATTATCAATTAAAACGATTCCGCCGTTTGGCCCCGGCTCCATATGAATTCCCACTGCTGCTCCGTTTGTGTAGTTAGCGCCTCCGAAATAGTTCCTGACGGTTTCTTCACTTAGTTCAAATTCGTGCGCTATTCTCCTTATTGAACCGGCAGGCAAGCTGTCTTTGATTTTACGCAGCTCATTAAAAGTTATTTTCCCCTCCATAACGTCTAATTTTTATGTTAATACGATTAAAATTTAAAAGAACTTAATCCGACATGTAAAATTAAAATTAATAATTTTATAATGTATTTTTCATTGTTAAGTTATTTTTACTTTTTTCCGGGATAATCTAAAAGCTTCTTTTCCTAAGAATCTGGTTACTAATCTCTAAAATTAGCAAATCAAAATTTCCGTCTTTTTTTGGCTGAAATATTTAACAATTTTTAAGTTCTCCTATAGGCAGTCATAAATGGCCTGGTGCATCGCCGTACGGATGTTTAGATCGTATAATTTTGAATTGTTCCGGGTGGGGTAAACCCGGTTCGACATAAAAATAAAAAGAAGCCCGTTATCCGGATCGGCCCAGGCAAAAGTTCCGGTGAATCCACTGTGGCCAAAACTGTTTTTACTGCTGCTAACCGCCGGATATGCGTCTTTTAGTTTGTTTTTATAATTATCGATAAGAGGTTTATCGAAACCCAATCCGCGTCGGTTTTCATTTTTTGGGTATTGAATTTCGATGAATTCGTTCATGGTTTTTTCTGAAATATACCGGTTCCCGCCATAAAAGCCTTTCTGCAGGTACATTTGAAATAATTTGGCCAAATCGTTGGTGGTGCCAAATAATCCTGCATTACCCGAAATTCCTCCCATCATTGCTGCTCCTTCATCGTGGACAAAACCCTGCAGTTTTTCATTTCTGAAAAAATCATCGGTTTCTGTGGGGATGATGTTTTTTAGCGGAAACAACTTGTACGGATTGTAAGAGATGGTGTACGCTCCGAGCGGGTGGTAAAAATTTTCCGCAAGGTATTTCTCATACGATTCGCCGGTTAAGTGTGAAATGATATCAGGATAAAGGTAAAAACTGAGTCCGGAGTATAAATATTTTTTCCGCGGCAGTAGTTTCGAATGGTTGATGGTATCGAACATCAGCTTTTTGAAATCTTCATTCATAAATAAATGGTCGGAAATGCGGATGTTGTATTTTTGGGATGGCTGATGCCTGAAAACTGTTTTTTTTAGTTTTCCTTTATTATCGGTTGCCATATTCCAGTACGAAATCCAGGCGGGCAAACGTGCCTGATGAGCAAGTACTTCGCGTACCGTGATGTATTCTTTGTTTGTTCCTTTAAACCCGGGCCAGTATTTTGAAAAAGGAGCATCGAGGTTGATTTTGGCTTCATCAACCAATTTCATTAACGCCGGAAGTGGTCCGGTTACTTTTGTTAACGAAGCCCAATCATACAGATTGCCGGATTCTACTTTTCGTTCTTTTGAGTACGTGTGGTAACCATAACATTTATGGAAAATCACCATGCCGTCTTTCGCCACCAAAACCTGACATCCCGGATATGCTGCTGAATCGACGCCGAGTTGTGCAATGGAATCGATTCGTTGTGTTAATTCTTCGGAATGAACACCCAGTTCTTCGGGAATTGTGTAAGAGAGGCAGGAGTTTTCTTTTACTTCTATCCCGTCATTTAGTTTAAATCTGGAATCGACGGTTACCGGGAGTTTTCCGTTTGCCCCAATGGCGCCAAAAACCAGTTGTGCTGCCAGTTGCTGAATGAGATCGCTGTTTTGGTATGTTAGAATCAGACCATCGGCGTGTTGGATATTTTCGAAATATTTCAGCGCATATGCATTTCCGAAGAAAACAGCCACCGTTTTATTTTCCTGAATAATTTCAGAAACCGCCTCGCGCTGGATTTCCACAGTTCCGTATTTTCCCGAAGGAAACCTGTTAATGCCGTCGATTCCTGCGATTACCAGGTTGTAATTGTCTAAAATCCGGCGCAGTTTCACCACATCGGTTGCCTGTGCTTTTTTACTCAGGAAATAATGGTCGACCAGCGTGTATTTGCTCAGCATTTCCTGAAACGGAGAGATTGTGTCGGCGCCAATCATAACAGAAGCAATTTTAAATGAATCGAGGTGCTGAACCGGAAGAGTTTTGTTGTTTTCGAGAACAGTGAACGAGCCTTTTATAAGCTTTCGGTTGGTAACTTCGTAGTACGGCGAATTTAGCTGTCTGGTAAGATTTTTGATATCTGTGGGTTTATAGATATTCAGATTTTCCCAACGTTTCAAAGCCATAACTTTCCGGCATTTATCATTAATTTCCGAAATCGGAATTTCTCCCGCTTCCACAGCAGCTTTTACACTTTGAATGGCTTTTTCAAGGTCGGGCACAAATTCCACCATGTCGTTTCCGGCTTTCAGTGCTTGAACTTCAGTGTTGCCGTTTTGAGTCCTCACGCCGCGCATGTTTATTGCGTCGGTAATTACCAAACCATGAAAGCCGATTTCGTTTTTCAGGTAACCGGTGACAATATTTTTTGAAAGGGAAGAAGGAATTCCGGTATCATCGAGTGCAGGTACATTCAAATGTGCCGTCATAATTCCGCTGATTCCTTTTTCTGCCAGGTAGCGAAAAGGAAAAGATTCCACCGAGTCGATCCGTTCTTTTGAATGCGGCACCAGCGGAAGCGTTAAATGTGAATCGGTTTGAGTGTCGCCATGTCCGGGAAAATGTTTCGCCACCGGTATAACACCGGCATCTTGCATTCCTCGCGCCAAATGCCAGGTTTTTTCAGCCACATTCAATTTGTCTTCGCCAAACGAGCGGAAATTGATTACCGGGTTTTCCGGATTGGTATTTACATCGGCAACCGGAGCAAAATTGATGTGGATTCCCATTTGCTTCATTTGGTTGCCAATGTCGCGGCCCATCTGATAAATGTACGTCGAATCCTGAACAGCGCCTAACGCCTGTGCTACCGGATATACAGCGGTGCTGTCAATCCGCATGGGCAAACCCCATTCGCCGTCGACAGCGACTAACAGCGGAACCTTCGAATTTTCCTGAAATTCATTGATCCAGCGTGTTGTTTTTACAGGATGTCCCTGCATGACCAGTATCCCACCCGGCTGATACTTTTTTATCAGTTCTATAACTTTTTCCTTGCTTTGTTCGTCCTGTTCCGGATAAGCGGTTATCATCATCAACTGCGCTATCTTTTCTTCAAGCGGCATATCCTGAAGCTGATGATTTACCCAACCGTCGTTTAAGTAATATAGAAATGGCGGATCACTGTTTTCGGCTTGCAAAACGTTAACTGCCAGTAATAAAAGAATAACAAGAATTTGTTTGTAGATTGACAACATATTTTACTAACTCAGAAAATAGGTTTTTAGTTTGTTTGAAATTCTTTAATCGAGAAATGTATTGGTATTTTCGCAAATGTATATTTATTTTTTTGAGAAGATGAAAAATTTGGCCGGAATTCTATTGATGTTTTGCCTGGCAGGTTCCTGTTCAGGTAAATCCAATACGGATTTAAAAACGGGAGCCGATCAGCCGGAGCAATACCTGCCGCTGATGACTGATAAAAAAGTGGGATTAGTGGTGAACCACACCTCAATGGTTGGACAGGAACATCTGGTGGATTTTCTGGTTAAAAATGGGATTCAGGTTAAAACCATTTTTGCACCTGAACATGGGTTTCGCGGGAACGCTGCAGCGGGCGAGGAAATAAACGACAGCGTTGATCCGAAAACCGGAATTGCTGTTGTTTCGTTGTACGGCGAAAATCGAAAACCAAAACCTTCGCAGCTAAAAAATCTGGACGTTGTGGTTTTTGATATTCAGGATGTGGGCTGCCGGTTTTATACTTACATTTCAACACTGCATCTGGTTTTGGAGGCCTGCGCGGAAAATTCGAAACCACTGTTGGTGCTCGACCGGCCCAATCCAAACGGGGATTATATTGCCGGTCCGGTTCTGAAACCCGAATTTCAGTCGTTTGTGGGTATGGATCCCATTCCGGTTGTACATGGTTGTACGGTGGGCGAACTGGCTAAGATGATTAACGGCGAGCATTGGCATGCGGCAAAAAACAAATGCGAACTGACGATTGTCCCGGTTGCCAATTATACCCATTCAACAAAATATAAACTTCCGGTTCCGCCGTCTCCGAATTTGCCAAACTATTTGTCGGTGAGGCTATATCCGTCGCTTTGTTTTTTTGAAGCTACAAGCGTGAGCATAGGCCGCGGCACAGAATTTCCTTTCCAGGTAATTGGTGGAACAAAACCTGACTTGGGTGATTTTACTTTTACGCCGCATGCCATCGAAGGGGTTGCTCTGAATCCGGTAAATGAAGGAAAAGTTTGCTACGGGATCGACCTTCGGAAATTGGAAGAAATTCCGGAATTCACATTGAAATATTTTTTAGGTTTTTATCATCAATACGAGAGCGACGGAGATTTTCTGACGCGGCCGGAATGGCTGAATTTTCTGGCCGGAACGGATCGTTTAATCCATCAAATCAGGAATGGGAAAACTGAAGGTGAAATCCGCCAAAGCTGGCAACCCGAGCTGGAGCAATATAAATCGATGAGAAAAAAATATTTGTTATACACCGATTTTGAATAAATATGGATCCTTACCTCGTACTGGGAATCGTTCTTGGTTATTTTCTTGTTTTAGTTGGAATTTCGTGGATTACTTCCCGAAATGCTGATACACAATCATTTTTTACTGCCAACCGGAGATCGCCATGGTATTTGGTGGCATTTGGAATGGTCGGTGCAACGTTATCGGGAGTGACATTTATTTCAGTTCCGGGAGAGGTGGGAAATTCAGCCTTTTCGTACCTGCAGTTTGTTTTTGGAAATCTGGTCGGATATTGGCTGGTAGCCGGAATTCTGTTGCCGTTATACTACAAACTGAACCTGGTTTCCATTTATTCGTTTCTGAACCAGCGTTTAGGTATCCGTTCCTATAAAACAGCTTCTTTTTTCTTTTTATTTTCAAAACTTGTGGGCGCAGCTTTTCGGATGTATTTGGTTGCAGGGGTGCTTCAAATCGCTTTTTTCGATACTTTTAATATACCGTTTTCAATTACCGTAACCATTACTGTAGGTTTGATTTGGGTGTACACATACCGGGGCGGGATTAAAACCATCGTTTGGACTGACACGCTGCAAACGTTGTTTTTATTAAGCGCCGTGGTTTTCACCATCATTTCAGTTACACGAAGCCTGAACTGGGATTCCCGGGATTTGCTTCATGAAATTTCAAACCATTCGTATTCAAAAATATTTTTTTGGGACTGGCGGACCGGCAACAATTTTTTCAAGCAGTTTTTTGCCGGAATATTTATTACAATTGTAATGGTTGGAATGGACCAGGATATGATGCAGAAGAACCTGACCTGCAAAAACAAAAAAGAAGCACAAAAGAACATGCTGGTTTTCAGCCTTTCATTTCTGGCAGCGGTTTTTCTGTTCCTTTGCCTTGGGGTGGTTTTATATATTTTTGCTAAAAATACGGGGCTCGAAATCCCCGAATCAACCGACGATTTGTATCCGCTGCTTGCACTCAATTATTTGGGATTACCGGTGGGAATCGCATTTCTTTTGGGGATAACAGCTGCTGCCTATTCCAGCGCCGATTCAGCCCTCACGGCATTAACAACCTCGTTTAGCGTCGATTTTCTGAATATCGATAAGTATGAAGAACAGCAAAAACGCCGGATAAAAAAGCGGAGCCACCTGCTTTTTTCTTTTTTGCTCATCGTGGTAATTTTACTGTTCCGTTTAATTAATAATGAAAGTATTGTTGTGGCGGTATTCGTAGCTGCGGGTTATACGTACGGCCCTATTCTTGGTTTATTTGTTTTTGGCATTTATTCAAAAAGAGAAGTGGCGGACAAGTGGGTCCCTGTAGTCGGATTTTCGGCTCCGGTAATCTGCTATGTTATTTCTTCATTTTCCGAAGAATTATTTAATGGGTATAAATTCGGGTTCGAACTGCTGATATTAAACGGTTTTATCACTTTGGCAGGTTTAATTTTAATTTCACGGAAAAAAGGTTCTTTCAATTAATGATTGTAAATAAATGTTAAAATTTGTAAATTGAATTTATATATTTGCACTTTAAACATTTTTTAATTCCGGTTCGGACAAACGTGAAATATCTGCTTCAAATACTGGTAGTAGCTGCAATAATAATCTCATTTTTTTCATGCGAAGATGAGGGATATTTGAGTTCGCCTGATGCCCAACTGGAATTTTCTGCCGACACAGTAATGTTCGACACCATTTTTACCACCATTGGTTCAACCACGCAAAATCTCCGGGTATACAATCCTTATAACGAAAGCCTTTTAATTTCAAGAATCCGGCTTGGCGGTGGCGATTTTTCCAATTTCCGGTTAAATGTAAACGGCGAACCTGTAAACGAAATTTACGAAGTGGAAATTCCGCCCCAGGACAGTATTTATATTTTTGTGGAGGTTACCATTGATCCCAATGGGCAAAGCCTTCCGATGGTAGTTCAGGATTCCATTGAGTTTACCACCAATGCGAACATTCAGAAAGTAAATCTTATCGCTTACGGTCAGGATTTTAAACTGGTAAAAGGGGAAACCGTTGAAACAACAACGTGGACTTCCGAGAAACCGTATCTGGTTTATGATTATGCTTATGTTGACAGTTTGGCTACGTTAACCATAGAGCCCGGCACAAAAATCTATTTTCACAAAGGCGCCGGTTTGTATGTGAAAGGAAATATTGAAGCAAACGGAACTTTTCAAAATCCAATTACCTTTCTGGCCGACCGGCTGGAAGATACCTACGAGAATATTCCCGATCAGTGGAACGGAATTGTACTTTTTTCAGGTAGTCACGGAAACGTTTTTAATTACTGTAACATCAAAAATGCCAACATCGGTTTACAGGTGGGCAATATTGAAAATGAAGGTTTTGCAAGTGTTCAGCTCTCCAATTCAACGATTGCAAACATGGCATATGCCGGTTTATTTTCACTAAAATCGAAAATTTATGCGTACAATAATTTAATTGCCAACTGTGGATTTTACGCTGCTGCACTATTGGTTGGCGGCGATTACGAATTTTACCACACTACAATTGCCAATTACTGGGGAAATTATTCAAGAAAGGCCCGATCCACATCTTCGCTGGTTATTTCCAATGCTTTGGTTATCGAGCAGGATGATGGTTCAAAAATCACTTACACGCAGGATTTGAAAAAAGCTGTATTCGGTAATAGTATTATTTTTGGCAATAATTTAAAAGAGATACAATTGGGCAATAATGAAGAAGCCGAATTCAATTACCTTTTTGACCATTGTATCATTCAGGTTCCCGACACTTTTAACATTTCTGATACCGATCATTACAAAAACGTATGGAAAGGTGATGCGTATGATCCAAAATTTATCGACCCTTACGAAGAATTCGACTACGCCCTTGATACATTATCACCCGCAAAAGATGTCGGAAGCGAAGAGTATGCAAAAATGTTTCCGCTGGATATCCAAAACAACGACCGTACCGCTGATGATGGCCCTGATTTGGGAGCATTTGAAAGGGTAGAGAAAAAAGATGAAAAATAGCTTTTTATTGTTTCTGACGTTTTTCCTGATTCAGATAACCACTCCTGCGCAGAATAACAGCCGCGAATATTCCCTGATGTTTTACAACGTCGAAAATTTATTTGATACGGTTGATGATCCGAAAACGGCAGACGAGGAATTTACGCCTGGCGGTGACAGGCACTGGACGTACAAACGCTTGAACAATAAACTGATAAATTTATCAAAAACCATTTTAAGCGCTTCCGGTTGGGAACCACCTGAAATGATTGCAATGTGTGAGGTTGAAAATCAGGTTGTCCTTAAAATGCTCCTTGAAAAAACACCTTTAAAATCCATTCCCTACAAAATCATTCATAAAGAATCGAACGACGACCGTGGTATCGACGTAGCTTTTCTTTACAACGCCAGGCTTTTTTATCCGTTGGCATATCGTTATTACCCGCTGAAAAGTAATGATGGTTCAACAGTTAAAACCAGGGAAATACTTTATGTTGCAGGCATCCTTAATCAACAGGATACGATTCATATATTCGTCAATCACTGGCCTTCGAGGTACTCCGGCCTGCTGGAAACACAGGATAAACGGGATTTGGCCGCCAAAACCCTGCGCAGTTTATACGATGAACTATTTCAAAACTACCACAATCCGAAAGTTATTATTGTCGGCGATTTTAACGATCAGCCTTCCGATAAAAGTATTTCGGCCGGTTTAAAAGCGATGAATGCGGAGGGTGAAATCAGGAAGGAAGGATTGTATAATCTGTCGGAGACCTGGATGGGAAATTCAACCGGAACGTTGAAATATCAGTCGCAATGGTTTATATTCGATCAGCTCCTTGTTTCAGGAAATATGCTGCAAAAGAGCGGGGGAATTTATACTGCGCCGGGGTTCGCCACTGTGGTACAACTTCCTTTTTTATTTGAACGTGACAAAAAATATGGCGGCATGAAACCATTCCGAACATACACCGGTTTTAAATACACCGGTGGTTTTAGCGACCACCTGCCGGTGCTGTTGAAACTGAAAACAACATACTAATTTTTCTTTTTCAATCCCAGTTCTGCGGCCTTTTTTAACATGAACCGGTACGCTTCATCGTAATCGTTCCGGATTTCACCTTCCAGAATTGCTTCTTTTATAGCTTCTTTAATAGCGCCAACCTCGCGGCTGGGTGGCAATGCAAATGTTTCCATAATAGTTTCGCCTGATACCGGCGGCTGAAAGTTTCGAATGGCATCTTTCTCTTCGATTTCTTTCAGTTTTTGTCTGACAATTTTGAAATTCCGGAGGTACCGTTTTTCCTTCTCCCGGTTTTTCGAGGTGATGTCTGCTTCGCACAGCGTCATTAAATCATCGATATCGTCGCCTGCCTCGAACAATAAACGGCGCACTGCTGAATCAGTTACCTCATCTTCGGAAAGAACAATTGGCCGCATATGCAACTCTACTATTTTCTGAACGTATTTCATTTTTTCGTTCAACGGAAGTTTCATTCGCCGAAAAATTCCCGGAATCATTTTTTTGCCCACAAAATTGTGCGAATGAAAGGTCCAGCCCTGACCATCTACAAACTTTTTGGTTATCGGTTTCGCAATGTCGTGGAGCAAGGCAGCCCAGCGCAACCAAAGGTTTTTTGTTGCCGGGGCAATACGATCAACAACTTCAATCGTGTGGTAAAAATTATCTTTATGGCCAATTCCATTTACAACGTCCACTCCTTTCATTTGAAATAATTCAGGAAAAATAATTTGAAGCAATCCGGTTTCCTCCAGAAGTTTAAAACCTTTGGAAGGCTTGTCGGCCATAATAATTTTGTTGAGCTCGTCTGCAATTCGTTCTCCGGAGACGATTTTTATTCTTTCGCGGTTTTTGGCAATTGCCTGCAACGTTTCGGTTTCAATTTTGAAATTGAGCTGACACGAAAAACGGATGGCACGCATCATCCGCAATGGATCGTCAGAGAATGTAACCGACGGGTCGAGTGGTGTCCGAATGATTTTGTTTCTCAAATCATTTAAACCGTCAAACGGATCGACCAATTCACCGAAATTGGATTTATTTAATCCGAGCGCCAAAGCGTTTATGGTGAAATCCCGGCGGTTCTGATCGTCTTCCAGTGATCCATTTTCAACCAGCGGTTTCCGCGAATGGCTTCGATACGATTCTTTCCGGGCGCCAACAAATTCGATTTCAAGCGATTTGTATTTTAGCAAAGCTGTCCCAAAGTTTTTGAAAATTGCTATGGCAGGTCTGGGTTTTAACTTCCTGGCAATATTTTCGGCAAGGCGGATTCCGCTTCCCACCGTCACAATGTCAATGTCTTTTGACTTTCGATGCAAAAAAAGGTCGCGAACATAACCTCCGATTACGTAAGTTTCCTGTTGCATTTCATCTGCAACCGATGATATCTGCTGAAATATTGATGGTTTTAATTCCTGTTTCATGAACATCTAAAAACGAGTTTTGTCATTAATTTTCATGACATTTTCTGATAAAAGCGTGACAAAATTACAATTATTTAGTTTAAAATGTTTATTATATGGTTTCATGTTAAGCTGGCATTTTTTTTGTATTTACATATATAAATATTAGCATATATTAATTTAAAATTATACATCATGTTGGAACATTTGACGAAAGAAACATTTAAGGAGAAAGTTTTCAATTGGGAACAAAACAAAGACTGGAAATATGAAGGTTCAAAACCTTGTTTAATCGATTTTTATGCTGACTGGTGCGGACCGTGTAAAATGGTAGCTCCTGTTTTGGAAGAATTGCAGAAAGAATACGGCGAAAATCTGGTGATATATAAAGTGGATACCGAAGATCAGCAGGAACTGGCAGGAATGTTTGGAGTTCAGAGTATCCCATCGTTATTATTTGTTCCTACCGAAGGTCAACCTCAAATGGCCATGGGTGCATTGCCAAAGGCAAGCTTTGAAAAAGCAATTGCAGATGTGTTGAAGGTTGAAAAACCAGTGGTTAATTAAAGGAAATCCAATACTTTTTCAAGCTGGATACCTCTCGATCCTTTAATCAGGATTGCACCTTTCCTAATCGGGTTAATTTTCAGGAACCGGTAAAAATCATCCACATCCTCAAATGAAGGAAATGGGTGATTTTTTGCGATATCTGCAAAAACAGGCCCAATTAAGTATACGCCGTTAAATTGAAACCTGGAAATTTCATCGAGCATATTTTTATGTTCCTGAATGGCAAATTCTCCCAATTCGAGCATATCGCCGAGGATTAAATAACGATCGTTTGAAAAACTTGAAACAAAACTGTTAATGGATGCTTTCATGCTGGTTGGATTTGCATTGTAAGCATCCATTATTATTTTAATTCTCTTTTTTGTAATTAGTTGCGAACGGTTATTCGACGGCTGGTATTCTTTTAATGCCTGCTGAATTTTCAACGGCTCAACTTTAAAATAAAACCCGATAGCGGCAGCAGCCAGAACGTTTTCAAAATTGTAATCGCCGGTAAGCTGCGTGTTTAGGTACAACATTCCTTTCGGAAAATGAGCTTTTATATGCACAAATGGCGGCGAAGGAACTGGTTCGCCTGTAAAATCAGCATCTTTTTTCCCATAAGAAAACGTATTATCGACAGATTGTACCAGTTCGCTCAATATTTCATTGCTTTTGTGGTAAAAAATAGTCCCGCCTTTAGCGTTAACGTGATGGTACAATTCTGCTTTGGTTTTTTTTACGCCGTCAAATGAACCAAAACCTTCGAGGTGAGCTTTACCGATGTTGGTAATGATGCCAAAATCAGGATCGGCAATTCGGCAGAGCTCAGCGATTTCTCCCGGATGGTTGGCGCCCATTTCTACGATACAAAATTCAGTTTTGGAATTCATTCTCAGTAAAGTAAGTGGCACGCCAATGTGGTTATTAAGGTTGCCGCGGGTGTAGTTTGTATTGAATTTCTTTGACAGTACCATCGCAATCAATTCCTTGGTTGTGGTTTTTCCATTGGTGCCGGTAATTCCCAAAATTGGCAAAGCCATTTTTTTCCGGTGCATGTTGGCCAAGTCCTGCAATGCTTTCAGTGTGTTTTTTACAACAACGGTTTTTCCTGGTATTTGATAATTTTCATCATCAATTACGGCAAGTGCTGCGCCTTTTTTTAAGGCTTCGGCTGCAAATTTGTTTCCGTCAAAATTTCCCCCTTTCAAGGCGAAAAAAAAACAATTTTCGCTTATTTTTCTGCTGTCGGTTTCAACTACCGGATACCGGAGGAACAGCTTGTATATTTGTTCGATTGTCATTTTTCAAAAATAAAAAAACCTCATTTCACAAAAAAATGAGGCTTGAATTATTAACGTTTGTTACGATTAAAATCCTTCAGGACTTCCAACCCTGGTCATGGCACAACGGAAACCCAGGTCACTTTTGGCTTTCGATTGTTCCAGATATCGGCGGGTGCCGGGAACCAGCCAATAAGGCCTGTCTTTATACGAACCGCCTTTATAAACCCTGACTTCATCGTCGATGAGCGACGAGAAATATCCCGGGCGGTCATCTTTCACATACATATCTGTGGTTTGCTTTTGTGCTGCGGCATTCCAGTCGCCAGACTCGACCACCTGCGAACGTGCATCGCCATCTTCAAAATTACGATAATCGGCAATGGTATCTTTCACGAGTTCGCCATATTGATCTTTTACAAAATTTCCATTGTCATCTCTTTTGTATTCTGTAATAACATTTCCCCGGAAAGGCTGAAATTCTTCAACATCGAGAAATGAAAGTGGACGATAAACATCTGCTACCCACTCGTTAACGTTGCCCGACATACAATAGAGCCCGTTATCATTTGGTTCATAGGAAAATACAGGAGCGGCAATATCGGCATTGTCGTTCAATGCGCCGGCCATTCCCATCAGATCACCCCGGCCCCGGGTAAAGTTGGCTTTCATCCTTCCTTTGTTCTTTCTGCTGTCTTCGCGCAAATAAGCGCCGTTCCACGGATAAATTCTTCTGTCGGTGAGCAGTTCCCCGTCAGCGTTGCCAATTAATCCATAAGCAGCATATTCCCATTCTGCCTCGGTTGGCAGCCGGTAACTTGGCAGCATCAAGCCATCTTCCCATCGTACCTGGCGTGCTGTACCATCGGCATTTTGTGCCATTTTTTCGCCTTCAGGTCCCGAATACATTCCGGCAAGATAAGTGTCGGTGGTAAATACACTTTGTCCGTTTTGGGAATTGTCGTGTTTGATAATTCCTTTATCAACAAGAATTTGTTCGTTTACGCGATCCGTCCTCCATGCGCAATACCTGTTTGCTTGTTCCCAGGTAACTCCAATTACAGGATAATCGCTATACGCCGGATGCCGGAAATAGTTGTTCACGTAAGGCTCGTTGTAAGCCAGTTCGCTTCTCCACAATGCTGTATCCGGTAAATTGGTTTCAATTTTCTCCCGATCATTAGGGTATACGCGGCTTAACCAATAGATGTATTCACGGTAAGCCTGATTTGATACTTCTGTTTCATCCATATAAAAAGATGCCACGGTTACCCTGCGTGGGTAATTATCCCAGCGGTACATTACATCTTCTTCAATTCGTCCCATGGTGAAAGTACCTCCCTGGATAAAGACCAAACCAGGGCCGGCTTCCTGTTCGTAGCCCGACAGATATGGAATGTTGCCGGTTTCCTCGTTGTTGTATTGCCAACCGGTGGTGCGCGAAACATCGTTGCCGCCGCCTTTTCCGAACATTCCGCATCCTGATACAAATGCGGCTAAAAACAGTATTAAAAGGGTTTTTACCTTCATTTTATTGCTTTTCATTATTTTTCAGATTGTCACAAATATAACTGATTTGATCAATTCTTATTGTTTGAGCTATTTATTATTTTTTCAGTTTTGTATCCCCGAGTTTATATCTTTGGCGTCCCTGGTTGCAAAATTAAATGTTTTATTGAAACTGACATTAACAATATTTATTTTGCGGCGGCGTTTAATTAACACACTTTTGCAAAATGCGAATGAGAAGGTATCTGTTTCTGCTATTGGCGTTTTTACTGGGTTTTACTGTTGATGACGTTCAGAAAGAATTCATTACACTCAACTGGTATTTTGTTGATCATCCGGACGGCGGGAAGTTCGAAAATGCTTCTTTGGACAATGCTGTTTTTCCGGATGTAAATTCAGTTCCGGTTTTCACCAAAATTTATCCGTTAAAATCGGTTTCACAAAGTTTTCGGGTTGTGGTGGAAAATCCTGTTTTTGAGGAAATAACCGATGAAGTCAATTTTCCGGATGCTGGTGTAACCGACAAAATAAAAGTTGAAACGGCGGTACTGAAATCGGGCAGTGTCGGAAAACTTCAGGTTCGGATTTTTCCCATTGTAAAAAAGGACGGCAGAAATTTGCGGTTAACCAGGTTTGAGCTGAAACGTATACCTGTAACCGCCAAATCGGCAAAAACCGACCGGCACCCGTGGGAAAGCTCATCGGTATTAAAAAGCGGGAAATGGATAAAAATCAGCACTTCAGAAAAAGGAATCCATAAAATAACTTACTCGAAATTAAATGAATGGGGTTTTTCCAATCCGGCGCAGGTTAATGTTTTCGGGAGCGGCGGAGTATCCCTATCCGAAAATCCCGCAGAAATTAATTATGATGATTTGCCGCAGGTTGCTGTGTGGCATGCAAAAAGCAACGGCGAAAACTGTCTGTTTTTTTATGAACCCGGAACAACCGGCTGGAAAGTTAATTTTAACGGCGAAAATTTTACGCACAAGCTCAATGATTATTCTACCAGGGGCTATTTCTTTTTGACTGAAAATGCCGGGCAACCAAAACTGGCGGAAATGTTACCGGAAATCAACGGGCAAGCAAACCGGTTTATTTCTGCATTCGATGATTACCAGCTTTATGAACCCGAACAATATAACCTGTTGATTGGCGGATCCGGAAAACAATGGTTTGGGGACAAGTTTGCCAATAATTCCACCAAAAGTTTTTCGTTCGACCTTTCCGGAGTGGTTATCCCCTCAGAAGTTACCGTGAAAATAAATACAGCGGGCCGCTCATCTTCCCCGTCTGAAATGCCGGTTACCATCAATCAAAAAAACCTCGGGAAAATTAATTTTTCAGCAGTAAATACAGGTGAAAGCGATGTTTTATTTGCTGATGAAAGCGACGTTACTTTCAAAACTGCCGTTCAGCAGGAAAAATTGAATGTAGTTGTTAAATATTCGGCCGACAATTCAAATGCAGAGGCCTGGCTCGATTTCATAGAGTTAAATTACAAACGAAAACTGGCGCTGAATAATCAGGTGCTGTTTTTTCGCGACAAGAATTCGGTGGGAGGGGGAAATGTTTTGGAATTTTCAATCGAAAACAGTTCGGCCGGTACCCGCGTATTCGATGTTACCGATTTATATAATGTAAAAGAAGTACCTGTTACTGTTACGGGAAATGTAGCAACCGGAAAAGCGCAGGCTGATGAATTGCACGAATATGCAGCATTTAATCCTGGTGCGGAGTTTCCTGAACCGGATTTTGTAGCTGAAGTTGAAAACCAAAACCTGCACGAAATTAATACTCCCGAATTTTTGATTGTTACCCATCCGAATTTTCTGGATGCTGCCAATGCACTGGCCGATTTTCACCGCAGCTACGACGGAATGAGCGTAGAAGTAGTTGAAGCTCCGAAAGTTTACAACGAATTCAGTTCCGGAGCGAAAAGTGCAACCGGTATCCGTAATTTCATTAAAATGTTATACGACAGAAACGAAGGGCTGAAATATGTGCTTCTTTTTGGCGATGGCAGTTACGACAATAAAAACGTTCATCCGGGAAGTCCCGCTTTCATTCCGACCTATCAATCAGCAGGTTCGTTAAATCCAACCGCGTCATTTGTAACCGATGATTATTTTGTTTTACTCGACGATAATGAAAGTGTTTACAGCGGAGCGGTTGATTTGGGAATTGGCAGAATTCCGGCATCAACGGTTTACCAGGCACAATTAGTGGTGGATAAAGTAAAAAATTACTATTCCGACAAGGCGTTGGGAAACTGGCGAAATGTGGTTTGTTTCATCGCCGACGATGAAGATGCCGGTTTGCACCTGATCGATTCCGAAAAACTGGCCAACTACATCAATGATAACCATTCGGAATTTATCACTGATAAAATATATTTTGATGCGTACATGCAGGAAACCTCGTCGGCAGTGGAGAGGTACCCGGGTGTTACCGAAGCGATAAACAAACGGGTGAAAGATGGGGTGCTTATTTTGAATTATGTAGGCCATGCCAATGAGCTTTTTTTAGCCGATGAACAAGTGCTGGATGTCAGCAACATTAATTCGTGGTCGAACTATAATTCATTGCCAATATTCGTTACTGCCACGTGCGAGTTCAGCCGGTTCGATGCTGATGAAATGTCGGCAGGTGAATATGTGCTTTTCAATCCGGGCGGAGGGGGAATCGGACTTTTCTCGACCACGCGGCTCGTTTATGCCTATTCCAATTTTTTACTGAGCCGGAGTTTTTACAACGTAGCCTTTCAGCAGGATGAAAACGGCGATCATTACCGGATGGGCGATATCATGCGTTTGGCAAAAATAAACACCATCAACACAACCAATAAGCGAAATTTTAGCCTCCTTGCCGATCCGGCACTTAAGTTGACATATCCGAAGTATAAAGTAATAACAACCTCCATCAACCAAAAAGATGCATCAACCATTGCGGATACCATCGGAGCGCTGCAAAAAATTACCGTCACCGGCTATATATCTGATCATCTCAACAACAAACTCGACGATTTTTCGGGCGAAATCGTTCCAACAGTTTATGATAAAGCGATTATGATGAAAACGCTTGGCAATGCAGGTCAGCCGCAAAAGGAATTTAAAGTGATGGAAAATGTCATACATAAAGGTCGCGCCAGTGTGAGCAACGGGGAATTCACCTTCAGTTTTGTTATTCCAAAAGACATCTCCTATAATTTAGGCGCAGGAAAAATTGTTTATTACGCTCAGAACCACGAAACCGACGCGCACGGTGCATTTGATAATTTCTTTATCGGAGGCGCTTCTTCCGATGAAATTGCAGACAACGAAGGTCCGCAAATCGATTTATATCTTGATTCCGATGAATTTGTTTCAGGCGGACAAACCACTAAAAATCCTGTTATATTGGCCAGTTTGTCCGATGAAAACGGAATCAATACCATCGGCACAGGAATTGGCCATGATATTACTGCCGTACTGGACGATGATTATTCCAATATATTCGTTTTGAATAACTTTTACCAGTCCAACATTGATGATTATACGGGCGGAACCATTCAGTATCCGCTTAAAAACCTGACAGCAGGAAAACATACGCTAAAGTTGAAAGTCTGGGATGTTGCCGGTAATTCAAGCGAAAAAGAAATTGAATTCGTGGTTTCGGGGAATTTCGACATTTCGGCTGTAAACAACTATCCAAATCCGGTGAGCGATTTTACTTTTTTTACATTCGAGCACAATCAGTCGGATGCAACAATGGACGCTGTTTTTGAGATTTTCGACCAAAATGGCCGCCGTATCGATTATTTTGCGAGAGAAGTGGGATCGAATGGTACTGCATCGAATCCGGTGCGGTGGAGTTTAACTGAAAGAAACAAATCAGTCAGGAACGGAATCTATTTTTATAAAATAACGGTACAGAACACCGACGGTTTAATTGCATCAAAATCAGGTAAGTTCGTAGTTATTCATTAATTTATTTTGGTTCATGCACTTTTTCATTAAAACTTCCGTTCTGTTTTTTAGTTTCATTGTTGCAACGGATACAATTGTTTTATATTTGCAACGCTAAATTTTAATTAAATTATGATTCGAATAATCCGATTATTTATTGTTTTAGCGCTTATTTCAGCAGTTTCAGAAAGTGTAAAAGGACAAGCAACAACTTCAGGCGCCAACACCATTACCACCGCAGTGCCGTTTTTATCCATCACTCCCGATTCAAGGGCGGGCGGTATGGGCGACGCCGGTGTGGGTACAACACCTGATTTGAACTCGCAACACTGGAACCCTGCAAAATACGTTTTTATGGAAAGTGAAACCGGTGTAAGTTTGTCTTATTCACCGTGGTTGCGTAACCTGGTCGACGACATCAACCTGGCATACCTTGCCGGTTACAAACGCCTTGATGATATTCAGGCAATTAGCGCTTCATTGCGTTATTTTTCATTGGGCGACGTTGTCTTTACCAGCGATTTCGGAGAATACATGGGGCAACAAAGCCCGAACGAATTTGCACTCGATTTCGGTTATTCGCGTAAGCTTTCCGAGATTTTTTCGGGCGCTGTGGCAGTGCGTTATATTCGGTCTGATTTAACCGGCGGACAATTAATAAACGGGGTTGAATCGCATGCAGGAAATACCTATGCTGCCGATGTGGCTTTTTATATATACAATGAATTCAGGGCCAACCGAAAAGACAATATTTTTTCAGCCGGTATAAATATTCAGAACATCGGCGCCAAAATCTCTTATACTGATGGCGCAGTTAAGGATTTTATTCCGACAAACCTGATGCTGGGCGCAGCCTGGACTACTGAAATGGATCAGTACAACTCCATTACTTTTGCCGTAGAAGCCAATAAATTACTTGTACCGACTCCGCCAAAAGATACCATCGGTTTCGAAGAAGGCGAAGTCATCTATCCGGGTGGAATCAATTCCGATAAATCAGTAATTGCAGGTATTTTTTCTTCGTTTACCGATGCTCCGGGCGGCTTGTCGGAAGAGTTGCAGGAAATTAACCTTTCTGCAGGTATTGAATACTGGTACAACAAGCAGTTTGCTTTGCGCGCCGGTTATTTTTACGAACATGAAAACAAAGGGAACCGGAAGTTTTTAACGGCCGGCGCCGGTTTACGGCTAAATGTTTTCGCCCTCGATTTCTCGTACCTGTTGCCAACACAACGTAACCATCCGCTGGAAAACACGCTGCGATTTACGCTTTCGTTCGATGTAGATGCATTCTCTGATCAACGCTGATGGATTTTAGAATCGGACAAGGATATGATGTGCACCAATTGGCAGCCGGAGAATCGTTATGGCTGGGAGGTGTTCTGGTTCCGCATTCGAAAGGCACCGTGGCCCATTCCGATGGCGACGTGCTAATTCATGCCATTTGCGATGCCATGCTCGGCGCTTTAAGCTTGGGCGACATCGGCGTTCATTTTCCCGATACATCTGAAAAATATAAAAACATCGACAGTAAAATCCTGCTTCAAAATACCATCGGTTTAATTCGGCAAAAAGGATTTGAAATCGTGAATATCGATTCAACCATTTCAGCACAAAAGCCAAAATTGAAACCTTTTATTGCTAAAATGAAGGAAACGATGGGCGAAGTACTGCAGATGGATGCGGGCCGGATTTCTGTAAAAGCCACCACAACGGAAAAACTCGGATTTGAAGGCAGGGAAGAAGGAATTTCTGCGCTCGCCGTTGTTTTGTTGAGAAAATCTGAATATGGAGAATAAAAAAACACTGGTTATTGGTGCGAGTACCAATCCATCGCGATATTCACACTTAGCCATCCGTCAGTTGAGGGCGCATAAGCACGATGTTGTTGGTTTGGCAAAACGCAGCGGCGTGGTTGCCGATGTTAAAATTCAAACGGAATTTCCAAAAGAAAATGATATTCATACGGTTACATTATACGTGGGCGCGAAACACCAGCCGGAATATTACGATAAAATTATCGGGTTAAAACCACGCAGGGTTATTTTTAATCCCGGAACGGAAAACAATGAATTTTACAGCCGTCTCAATTCTGCCGGAATTAAATCGATAGAAGCCTGTACGTTGGTGATGCTGAATACCGGACAATATTAAGAATCCGAAATGTTTACCGAAATTCGCTCATACGAAGAATTCTTAAAACTGAAAGCGGAGGAAACCGCTGTTCTGGGGTATTTTTCAACCGAAAAGTGCAACGTTTGTAAAGTGCTGAAACCTAAGGTAGCGGAGCTTATCGATCAGGAATTTCCGAAAATGAAACTGGTTTTTGTTGATGCGGAAAAAGTTCCGGAAGCGGCTGCGCAAAACCGGGTTTTCACCTCGCCAACAATTCTTGTATTTTTCGATGGCCGGGAAACCATTCGGAAGAGCCGCAGCATTGGAATAGACGAATTGCGGCGTGAAATTTCACGGCCATACTCATTAATTTTTTCTGAATAATCCCACTTTTATATTTTGACGATTCGTTTCTTTAATCGGTTTTTATCTTTTGAAAATGGAGACACAACGGTAAATTATTGGCTTTCCCCGAAATTTATGCGGAAATCTTATTCTTTTTGTAAATTTTTGTGCACATTCAAAACAAAAAGTAATTATGAAGAGAATTGTATGGGTTTTACTTCTGGCCGTTTCAGGAATGTTTCTTTCCGGTTGTGGCTACAATAAAATGGTAGATCTCGAAGAACAGGTAGCATCGCAGTGGTCGCAGGTTGAAAATGTTTACCAGCGCCGTGCCGATTTAATTCCCAATCTGGTAAATACCGTAAAAGGGTATGCCGAACACGAACAGGAAACGCTTACCAATGTAATTGAAGCACGATCAAAGGCGACTTCGGTAAATGTGAATCCCGAAAATTTAAATGAACAGTCGCTGGAACAGTTTAACCAGGCGCAGCAAGGTTTATCGTCTGCACTAAGCCGGCTGATGGTGGTGGTTGAGCGATATCCCGATTTAAAAGCAAACCAGAATTTCAGGGATTTACAGGCACAACTCGAAGGCACTGAAAATCGCATAGCCGTAGAACGGAGGAAATTCAATCAGGCTGCACAGCAATACAATGCTTATATCCGAAAGTTTCCCCAGGTTATTTATTCGGGTTGGTTTGGTTTTGAGAAAAAAGATTATTTTGAGTCGCAGCAGGGAGCAGAAAAAGCGCCTGAAGTTCAATTTTAGTGAAAGGAAAGTATGGATGTTAAAACCTATTTAAACGACGAGCAAAAGCTGCAAATTGAAAATGCAGTGCGGGTGGCCGAACAAAACACTTCGGGCGAAATCCGGGTGCATATCGAAAAACACTGCAAAGGAGATGTTCTCGACCGGGCTGCTTATATTTTTGAAAAGCTCGAAATGCACAAAACAAAGCTGCGCAACGGCGTTCTGTTTTACGTTGCTTTTGAAGACAGAAAATTCGCCATACTCGGCGATGCCGGAATTAATCAAAAAGTACCGTCCGATTTTTGGGATGAGATTAAGGAAGAAGTGATGGCCAGTTTTAAGGAAGGCATGTATGCGGCAGGTCTTTCCGCTGGAATTGTTAAAGCAGGGCAGCAATTAAAAGAACATTTTCCGTATCAAAAAGATGATATAAATGAACTTTCAGACGAAATTTCGTTTGGAGATGAAAAGGAGTAACGATGAGAAAGTTAATCATATTTTTAGCAATTATTTTTGGTGCATTAACAGCACAGGCCGAAATACCGGAACGTCCGCGTCCGCCGGTACTGGTGAATGATTTCGCCAATGTTTTGGAGCGCAATGATCAACGCCGGCTCGAAGCACAACTGGAACAATTTGCCCGCGAAACTTCCACGCAGATTGTTGTGGCAATTATAAGCGATTTGGAAGGCAACGACCCGGGTGATTATGCATTTCGGCTGGGTGAGAAATGGGGAGTGGGCCAGAAAGGAAAAGACAATGGATTGGTTGTGCTTGTAAAACCAAAAACCCGCGCCGAAAACGGACAGGTTTTTATCGCCACCGGTTACGGGCTCGAAGGTGTTTTGCCGGATGCCGTGGTGAACAGCACCATTGTAGAGAATGAAATGATTCCGTATTTTAAGAAGAATGATTACTACAAAGGTCTGGAAAGCGGCCTCACGGTAATTATGAGCATAACCCGCGGCGAATATACAGCAGAATATTACCAGCAAAATTATTCGCAGAAAAAAGGAGGTATTTTTCCGTTTCTTTTCTTTTTCTTTCTGTTTTTTGTAATTCTGCCGATCATTCGGGGAAGGCGGCGCCGGTTTTATTCACCGGGAAAAAGTTTGCCGTTTTGGATTGCTTTGGGAATGATGTCGGGCAGCCGCTCGCATGGTGGATCGTTTGGTAATTTTTCGTCGGGGGGTGGAAATTTTGGCGGATTCGGAGGTTTTGGCGGCGGCAGCTTTGGGGGCGGAGGCGCAGGTGGAAGCTGGTAATTACTCAGAAAAAATTTTCCGGCTTGTAAAAAGATAAAGCTGATCAAACAAACTGATCGGCTTTATCTTTTTACAGCGGCTAAAACTTGTAGCTCAAACCAACTCCCAGCAATTGTTTAAGTTGAATCCTTCTCCCGGTATGGCCTTCATCATCCAGTGGAATTAATATATCATGGTCGTAAATGAGGTTTGTGATAAAATTGGCCGACAAATAGTCATTGATTTTCATGTTCACTGTTGTATCCCAGATAACATCAACATTTTGCGGATTATTCAGGTAATTTGAGAAAAGTGTTAAAGCCGTATTTAAATCCACATTTTTTACCACCGGAGTTTTTAATTCACTTTTTAAAATTGCACCAAGTTCTGCCCGGGCTTTATTGCCGGGTTCAACACCGAAAGCGCCTTCTGCCGAAAGTTCTTCGTCGGTTACAAACGTAAATTTGCCCGATACCGGAGCCAGAAATAGTGAAAAATGTTCCGAAGGTTTATAATCGATGCCGGTTGCCAAAGTTAAATAAGCCGGCGCCATCCATCCCGAAATTTTGTCTTCCGTATTCGGATAATTATAACCGTTGGCAAATTGTGTGGTGAAATTCAGAAAAGAAGAGTACAGCAGGTGCTCGTTACTTTTACTTTCAACTCCCAGCTTGGTATTTAGTTCCAGCTTGTCTTCTGTTTTTACGGCTTCGTTTTCTTCTTCCTTCAACAATCCATATCCTGTTTTTAGGTAGTTTTCCCAACTTATCCGCTCTTTGTTGTAATTGGCGTTAAAGTCAAAATGACCCACTCCGGAAATCGAATTTTTACCACCGGCAACCCAGTTGGAAAAGGTTACCTGGGCGAAGTTAAGCGATGCCTGCCCCGAAATTTTCCAGAATTTGACGGAATCGGCTGGTTGCTGGGCAAATATAAGGTGGGCCCAAAACACCAGAAGTAAAGAAAAGTTAAGTTTTTTCATCTTGTTAAGTTTTTATTTTTAAGGATCGGGAATGAATTCGCGGTGATTTCATAATTTCAGTGGGACCATTGGCTTATGACTCATTTTTCCGGCTTAAATTTTATCGTAAATGGTTTTTTTGTTTAACCTGTTTATTGCAATTTTTAACAAAAACGAAAAAGCACCGCAAAAGTTGCAGTGCTTATCTTAATATTATTTTAAATCCTTGTTATTCTGCTTCAACCGCATTGATATTCTGGTCGACCAAAATCCGGCCGCAGTATTCGCAAACAATAATTTTTTTGTGGCTGGCAATGTCCATTTGCCGTTGCGGCGGAATTTTATTGAAACAGCCTCCGCAGGCATCGCGCTGGATGGTCACCACAGCCAGTCCGTTCCGTGCATTTTTCCTGATTCGTTTAAATGCAGTTAATAAACGAGGTTCAATAAACGTTTCAATTTTTTCTGATTTGGATTTCAGCTTTTCTTCTTCAATTTTTGTTTCTTCGGTAATTTCCGACAATTCATTGTTTTTACGATCCAAATCCTCTTCGCGTTCATTCAAAAGAACTTTCGAATTTTCCAGGATTTCCTTTTTCTCATTCATTTCGGCAGTGAATTCCTTAATCCTTTTTTCTGCCAGTTGAATTTCCAGGTTCTGGAATTCTATTTCTTTTGAAAGCGAATCGAACTCGCGATTGTTGCGAACATTGTTTTGTTGCTCGGTATATTTTGCAATCAATGCCTGCGAATCTTTTATGGAAACTTTTTTGTTGTTGATTGCCGTTTCAAGATTTTTAATTTCGTCATCGAGATTAACCAAACGGGTCCTCAAACCGGTGATTTCATCTTCCAGGTCCTGCACTTCGAGCGGCAGTTCGCCCCGGAGCGTTTTTATTTTATCAATCTCCGAAATCACTGTCTGCAATTCGTGCAATGCCCGCAGTTTTTCTTCAATGGAAATGTTGTCGTCTTGCCTTGGATATGTTGCATTCATCGTTAATACTGTATTAAATTTCAAATTAATATGTTCAGAAATAAAAAACCGGGTTGGAGTTCACCTCCGAAAAACGGACTGCAAATTTAGGGAATTTTTTCGTAAGTAACTCATAAAAAAGTTCTTTAGTAAACTGTTCGCTTTCGAAGTGGCCAATATCCGCAATTACAATTTTATTTTCGGCATCAAAGAACTGGTGGTACTTAAAATCACCCGACACAAAAAAATCGGCTCCTGCCGAAATGGCGCGGTTTAGTAGAAACGATCCGGCGCCGCCACAAACGGCCACTTTGCCAACAACAACGCCTTTTAGTTTTGTATGCCGGATACAACCCGTATTAAACGTTTGTTTTAGCTTTCCCAAAAATTCAGTTTCTGAAACTGGTTCCGGAAGCGTGCCGATCATGCCCACTCCCACTTTTTCGAATGTATTTTCGAGCGGATTAATATCATATGCAACTTCTTCATACGGATGCGATTCCAGTAAAGTCTGAATAATTTTTTGCTGTAAGTAACCCGGGAAAACGGTTTCGAACCTGACTTCTTTTTCGTAGTGAATCTTGTTTTTTTCTCCGACAAATGGATTGGTTTCTTCGTTTCCGCGAAAACTCCCGGTCCCTTCCATTTGATACCCGCAATAATCGTAATTTCCGATGTGACCGGCGCCCGCAGAAAAAACCGCATTTTTAACTTCTTCAGCATTTTCTGTGGGAATAAAAGTAACCAGCTTTTTTAGTTGTCCGGCGGCAGGTTGCAAAATTTTACAGTTTTGCAGGCCCAGCTTTTCGCAGATTTTAGCATTTACGCCATGGCTTACGCTGTCAAGGTTAGTATGTGCAGCGTAAATGGCAATGTTATTTTTTATGGCTTTTAATAAAGCACGCTCAACGAAATTTTTGCCGGTTATTTTTTTCAAACCCGAAAAAATCAGCGGGTGGTGGGAAACAATAAGGTTGGTTTTGTTTCGAACCGCTTCCTCCACCACTTCTTCGGTTACATCCAGCGTAACCATGGCCGCAGTAATTTCATCCTCTAAATCGCCGGTAATTAAACCGGCATTATCGTATGATTCCTGCAAGCTAAGCGGTGCGGTTGTTTCGAGAAAGTTCGTTATTTCTTTCAGTTTCAGCAAATTCGTTTTTTTTAATTTCAGTAATTGAAAACAGGTAGCTTTTTAATTTGTTTCAGTGGTTTCATTTTTTGCCGGCTCCTGCATTTCATCCCTGATTTCAATAAGTTGCCGTTTGATTTCCATCAATTGTTCCACGATTTCATAATTAGTAACGGTGCCTTCGCGGTTGTCTTTCAGTTTTTGCTGCGCGCCTTTTATGGTAAGCCCGCGTACTTTCACCAGGTGATGGATCAATTTCACCTGTTCGATGTCTTCCGCTGTAAAAAGCCGGTTTCCTTTTTTGTTTTTTTGCGGTTTCAGCTCGTTAAATGTATTTTCCCAGTACCTGATTTGTGAAGCATTTACACCCATCATTTCGGCAACTTCGCCAATGGTATACACCAATTTTTCTATTTTGGGTTTTTTGTAAGGCACAAAAAATTAATCGAGAGTTTGACCAATATTCGATGAAATAGCAATCATTTTATCGTATTCCTGCGGTGTGAGATCCCGGTAATAATAATAGGTTGGATTTATTGCCCTGCCATTTTTATGCACTTCGTAGTGCAGGTGCGGCGCGGTTGATCCGCCGGTATTTCCAACGTAGCCGATTACATCGCCGCGTTTGATTTTCTGTCCGCGTTTTACATTGAATGCATTCAGGTGCCCGTAAATCGTTTCGTATCCGTAATCGTGATCGATTTTTATCATTAGTCCGAAGCCGGACCGCGCCCTTTTTGATCCGCTTACTTCCACTACTTTTCCGTCGCCGGTGGCATAAACCGGAGTTCCAACGGGAGAGGTAAAATCCATACCATAATGGAATTTACGCACTTTATAAATCGGGTGAATCCGGTAACCCCAGCCGCTGGCAGTCCGTTTCAAATCTTTATTTGCCACAGGTTGAATCGCCGGAATCGATGCAAGCATTTTTTCTTTGTTCAATGCCATTTCCAGCACTTTATCATACGATTTCGACTGGATGTAAGCTTCCTTGGCAATGACGTCCAGCTTTTTGGCGGTTTCAATTACCAGCTCGGAATTATTGAGGTTTTCGAGGTGCGAATATTTGTTGCTGCCGCCGAAACCGGCTTTCCTGACGGATGATGGAATGGGTTCGGCTTCAAAAATCACACGATAAATGTTATCGTCTCTTTGTTCGAGTTCTTTTAATACACTTTCAATTCGATCCAGATCTTTCGACATTAGCTCATACTGGGTCTGTAACTGCCGGTTTTCTCTTTTTAAAGCTTTTGCATTTGGAGTTTCATAGTAATTTAAAAAAACAACTACAATAATCAATGCCAGCGCAAGGCTGCTCGAAAAGTAAGTGAAAATCTTAATTAATTTTTCTCTCAACGAAATCCCTACCCGCTCGTAACTCAGGGTTGCCGGATTAAACTTGTATTTCCTTTTCACCATAAATGATGGATAGTTTTTATTTTTTTCGTAACTAAACAAAATTAATTAAAACCTATAACTTTGCAACGTTTTTGAAAAAATGAATATGTTTTCCGCCGCAAAACTAATGAAATAAGTTTCAGTTGTACCGACGGAATGGCAGGCTTTAAAATTTTTTAACAAAAATGTTAATAAACAGGATATTAGGATGAAGACATCAAAAGAAATACGTCAGGATTTTCTCTCGTTTTTTACCGAAAAAAAACATCATATTGTTAATTCGGCGCCAATGGTTGTGAAAGGCGATCCAACGCTGATGTTTACCAATGCCGGCATGAACCAGTTTAAAGATATTTTTCTGGGAAATGAGCCTGTGAAATGGCCGCGGGTTGCCGACACTCAAAAATGCCTGCGTGTTTCAGGAAAGCATAACGATTTGGAAGAAGTCGGCCTCGATACATACCACCATACCATGTTCGAAATGCTGGGCAACTGGTCGTTTGGCGACTATTTTAAGAAGGAAGCCATCGATTGGGCCTGGGAATTTTTGGTGACACGAATGGGAATTCCTGCTGATCGGCTTTATGCAACGGTTTTTGAAGGAAGCCCGGATGATAGCCTGGAAAGAGACTCGGAAGCAGCCGGTTACTGGGAAAAATACCTGCCAAAAGACCGTGTACTAAACGGCAGTAAAAAAGATAATTTCTGGGAAATGGGCGACACAGGTCCGTGTGGTCCATGTTCCGAAATTCACGTGGATTTGCGCGACGACAACGAACGAAAACAAATTCCCGGCAGCGAACTGGTTAACAAAGACAATCCGCTGGTGATTGAAATCTGGAACCTCGTTTTTATCCAGTTTAACCGAAAAGCAAACGGCAGCCTCGAAGAACTGCCAAACAAACACGTGGATACCGGAATGGGTTTCGAACGGCTCTGCATGATTTTGCAGGGCGTGAAGTCGAACTACGACACGGATATTTTTCAGAATACCATTGCTGAAATTGCAAAAATCAGCGGTTCAAAATATGGCGAAGATGAAAAAACCGACGTCGCCATGCGCGTAATTGCCGATCACCTGCGTGCCGTTTCATTTGCCATTGCCGATGGCCAGCTGCCTTCGAATAACAAAGCCGGTTATGTAATCCGCCGGATTCTGCGACGCGCTGTTCGCTATGGTTATACTTTCCTCGGTTTAAAAGATGCCTTTATTTACCGCCTTGTGGAAGTGCTGAAAAATACCATGGGCGAAGCTTTCCCTGAACTAAAAAGTCAGCAGCAGTTAATCGGGAAAGTAATTAAGGAAGAAGAAGAATCATTCCTGCGTACACTTTCAACCGGAATTAAATTGCTTGATGATATCGTTGAAAAAGCAAAAAGCGAAAGCAAAACCGAAATTGAAGGAAAAGATGCTTTTGCACTTTATGATACCTACGGATTTCCGCTGGATTTAACTGAATTGATTGCCCGCGAAAATGGCTTGAGCGTGGATGTAAATGGTTTCAATGTGGAAATGCAAGCGCAGAAAAACCGTTCGCGGAAAGCTGCACAGCAGGAAACCGAGGATTGGGTTGAACTGCATAATATTCAGCAAACACAATTTTTAGGGTATGATACCACCGAAGCCGAAGTGCGTATTTCGCGTTTCCGGAAAGTAAAACAAAAGAAAAAAAGTTTCTATCAACTGGTTTTTGACCAGACTCCCTTTTACGGGGAATCGGGCGGACAGGCAGGCGATACGGGGTTCATTGAAACCGACGGAAAGCGAACTACCATTTTCGATACACAGAAAGAAAACAACCTGATCGTTCATTTAACGGAGCAACTTCCGGAAAATCCGGAGGGATATTTTCGGGCGGTGGTAAGCGGTTCAAAACGGATTCGCACGGCCAACAACCACACGGCAACCCACCTGTTGCATGCTGCGCTGCGCGAAGTTCTCGGGAAACATGTGGAGCAAAAGGGTTCGCTGGTAAATGCCGATCACCTTCGGTTCGATTTTTCCCATTTTCAAAAAATGACGGACGAAGAAATCGAACAGGTGGAAAAACTGGTAAATATTCGTATCCGCGAAAATGCCCCGCTCGAAGAAAAACGGAGAGTGCCCATAGAAGAAGCTCAGGAAATGGGTGCGATGATGCTTTTTGGTGAAAAATATGGCGAATCGGTCCGGGTCATTAAGTTCGGCGATTCGATTGAATTATGCGGCGGAACACATGTGCAGGCTACCGGGCAAATCGGGCTTTTCAAAATTGTTTCAGAAAGCGCCATTGCCGCGGGTATCCGGCGAATTGAGGCAATTACCGGCGAGCGTGCCGAAAAATACGTGAACGACCAGTTAAACACATTAAAAGCCATTCGTGAAACGGTTAAAGGTTCGAAAGATATCCTTGAAAGCGTGATGAACCTGTTGAAAGAGAACAGTCAGCTTTCCAAACAGATTGATGAGTTTAAACGCGAGAGCAGCAAAATTGTTAAAGCAAGTTTGAAAAGCAAAGTGCTGCAGGAAAACGGGGTTAACATTATAGCCGATAAAATTGATGTGGACGACGCAGGGATTATAAAAGATCTGGCTTTTCAGTTGAAGGGCGAAGTGGAAAACCTTTTCCTTGTGCTCGGCGCCGAAATTAGTGGAAAACCCAACTTAACCATAATGATTTCGGAAAACCTGGTGAATGAAAAAGGGCTGAATGCCGGAAAGATTGTGCGGGAAGCAGGCAAAGCAATTAAAGGCGGCGGCGGTGGCCAGGCATTTTATGCCACCGCAGGTGGAAAAGATGTATCTGGAATGGATGCTGCCATTGAAAAAGCGCTCTCGTTTCTTTAAATCAAATTATAAAAGCCCGGAACGTTCCGGGTTTTTTTGTTGTTTTCAATCATCGTTAACCACTGCGGCAAATAGTTTTCACCGAATTTTTATTCTCAACCGAAATCACTGCAATTTGATTATGAATGCTTTGGTAGCGGCACCGCAGTTCTTTTGAAACTTTCCAAACCTTTCCAACTTGGAATTGTTCTAAATAAGCATTATTTTTCAGCGCTGCAAAATCTACAAAAAATGAGAAAAATTTATTCTTTTATAACATCTGTGCCTTTTATGGCTTTTTTACTGCTAACACTCGCTTTTTCAATGGCCATTGCCACATTTGTGGAGAGCAAATACGGAACACCTGTGGCACAGGCGCTTATTTACAAACGGTTTTGGTTTGAACTGATTTGGGCGCTGCTTGCGGTCAACCTCATTAATAACCTGGTAAAATACCGGTTATTGACCAAACGCCGGTTTACAATCGGGATTTTTCATTTGTCTTTCCTGGTTATTTTATTGGGTGCCGCCATCACGCGCTACATCAGTTACGAGGGAATGATGCACATTCGCGAAAACCAAAGCAGCAATTACATTCTGTCTTCGTCTGATTATTTCTACGCCGGAATCGGCAATCAGGAAAAAGAAAAGGAGGTGCTGTTTTCGGAATTCACACCGCGGCGGTTTTCTGCCAGTTTCGATGTAAACGGACAACAGGTGAAGGTAAAGTCAGTGGGCTACATTGCCGATGCCGAACGCCGTGCTATTCCTGCAGAACAGGGTAAAGCGGTTATCGATTTTGTGTTTTCATCGCCCGCGCAGCAGGGAATGCAGTCGTTCATGTTTACCAAAGGCGAAATTTTAAAAAATCCAGGCTTTTCAGCAGGGTTCGAATCGGATGAAAATCCCGGCATTTTATTTTTTTCCAAAGACGAAAAATTGTACCTGGTTTCCGACCGGACACTGGAAGAGACGACAATGGCAACGCAGGAAACTGTTCGTTTTGATGCAGGTGATACCATTCCCGTAAAACCGATGTTTTTGTACGGTTATAACGATTACCGGTTTTTAATACGGAATTTTTATCCCAGCGCCGGCTTTACTGCGGTCAAAAGTTCGATGGAAACCGGAGAAGATGTGGTTTTCCTTGATGTTTCAGCCGGCGGACAGGAACAAACTGTAACTGTTTTCGGACATAGCAAAGTAGCTCCCGATACAGTAACCGTTAACGTTGCCGGCGAGAAACTTAAATTGGCCTATGGAGCAAAAAAAATCCAGGTGCCGTTTCAACTTTACCTTGAAGATTTTCAATTGGAACGCTATCCCGGCTCACAATCTCCATCTTCGTTTGCGTCGGAAGTTGTACTAATCGACAAAAATGAAAACGTGGAACGACATGTACGGATATTCATGAATAATACATTAATGTACAAGGGATACAAATTTTTTCAGTCGTCGTATGACCAGGACGAGCAGGGGACAGTTCTCTCAGTAAATCACGATGTTTGGGGAACGTGGATAACTTATTTAGGATATGCGCTGCTGATTATCGGCATCATTTTATCGTTGCTGAACCCAAATTCCTATTTTGTTTATTTGGCTAAAAAACTGAAACAAACGGTTCCGAAAGCGGCTGTAATATTATTGTTGTCTGGCTTCTGTGCAGTTTCTTCTTCGGCGCAGAACGGGCAGAATGCCGGAATTCCTGACATTAACGATCAGTTAGCCAAAGAATTTAGCCAATTATGGGTACAGGGAGTCGATGGACGAATTGAACCGGTTTCGACCCTTTCGAGTGAAATTGTACGGAAAATCAGCCGCAAGTCATCGTTGTACGGCATGTCGCCTGATGAAGTGGTGCTGAGCATGATGACCTATCCCGATGTTTGGCAGACATTGCCTGTGGTGCGTGTATCTGACGAAACTGTTGCCTCAGAACTTGGAATATCAGGGAAATACATGGCCTTCCGGCATTTGTTTGATCAGAACGGAAATTACAGAATTGCCGACCGTGTTCAGGCTGCATTCGCCAAAGCACCGGCCTTTCGTACCCGTATCGAAAAAGAATACATCAACCTCGACGAGCGGGTGAATATCGCTTTTATGGTATTTCGTGGAACAATGTTTAACCTTTTCCCGCGTGACACCAGGGAAGCTCCATGGTATTCGCCCGGTGAAACAGCTGTTGAATATACAGGCGGCGATTCAATTTTCGTGAAAAGCGGATTCAACCTTTTCCTGCAAAATGTTGCACAAGGACAAACTTCGCAGGCGGGCCAGATATTGCAGGCTGTTAAAAGTTTTCAGGTTAAATACGGCGGAAATTTAATTCCGTCGGAGCGAAAAATGAACATCGAAATTCTGTACAATAAAATAAATCCTTTTAAACGGATTTTTCCCCTTTACCTGTTGTTCGGCTTTTTGCTGTTGCTGGTTCTTTTTGTGAATATTTTCAGGCAAAAGCAGTTGCCTAAGTTTTTAAGAATAACTTTTGCCGGGATTGTTGCATTGTTGTTCGTGGTCCATACTGCCGGATTGATTGCGCGCTGGTATATCTCTGGGCACGCCCCGTGGAGTAACGGTTACGAATCGGTGGTATATGTAGCCTGGGCAGTGATGCTGGCGGGTTTGATTTTTGGCCGCAAATACCCGATGGTAATCGGCACCGCAGCATTTTTATCGGGAATAGCATTGTTTGTAGCGCATTTAAGTTGGATGAACCCCGAGGTAACCAACCTTGTGCCGGTATTGAAATCTTACTGGCTGGCCATTCATGTTGCAATTATTACAGCCAGTTACGGCTTTTTAGGCTTGAGCGCTTTTCTCGGAATTATGGGGCTGGTCCTGATGATTCTACGTACCAAATCGAACAACCACAAAGTTGCCGGGTTCATCGATCAGGTGACAACCATCAACGAAATGTCGGCAACAGTTGGGCTTTATTTTCTTACGGTTGGGACTTTTCTCGGCGGTGTTTGGGCCAATGAAAGCTGGGGACGCTACTGGGGCTGGGATCCGAAAGAAACCTGGGCGCTGATTACTGTGGTTATCTATTCATTTATCGTTCATATGCGGCTCATCCCGTCACTGCGGGGAGTTTTTAATTATACGGTAGCTTCCGTTTTCGGCTTTGCATCGGTAATGATGACCTATTTTGGCGTGAATTATTTTCTTGCCGGTTTGCATTCCTATGGAAAAGGCGTGGCAAACGGAATTCATCCGGCCTTACCTGTTAGTTTTATCGTAATCTTCGGGTTGATTGTCTGGGCCTATGTAAAAGATGTTCAGTTTGAGAAAGAGAGGCAGGTGAGTATTTGAAATTTTCTAAAAAAACCTTGTTCAGTAAAACATAATATTTAATTTTTGGAACTTTAGGTTCTTTAAGTCGAATAGGCCTGGGATAGTCTATTGATTGCCAGTATTTTGTAGTTATTTGTATTGAATCTAAATAATAACGCAATCACTTTCAAACTTTGATTTAAAAAAAAGCCGGATCGAAAAACCATTATATTTGACCGTTTTAGATTAAAAAAGCAGAACATGGGAACAGAAGTCACCCGCACTTTCGATATTTTAAAACGGTATCAGGTAGAATTTCCACGAAAAGATGCACTTGGAGGAAAAACCAACGGGAGTTGGTACACCTATTCCACGGAAGAATACGTCATAAAATCGCATCAGTTTGCCATGGGATTGATGGCGCTGGGCTTTGAAAAAGGGGATAAAATTGCCACAGTAACCACCAATCGTCCCGAATGGAATTTCGCCGATATGGGAATTGCAATGGTTGGCGCAGTCCACGTTCCGCTTTATCCGAATATTGGCGAGGATGAGTATAAATACATCCTCGGGCATTCCGAAGCCAGGTTGCTCATCGTTGGCGACAATAAACTGTTTGAAAAGCTGAATCCGCTGGCGGGGCAAATTTCCACCATCGAAGGAGTCTATTCCTTCGAAGAAATACAAGGTGTAAAAAATTATGCTGAAATTCTCAAACTGGGAGAGTCGAAAAAAACGGAACTGGAACCAAAATTAGATACATTAAAAGATTCAATCGAACCTGAAGATTTGGCAACAATTATCTACACTTCCGGAACTACCGGCATTCCCAAAGGAGTGATGCTGACGCAAAAAAACCTGGTTTCCAATTTTGTATCACATTCCAAAATGCATAATTTGGGGAAAGACCATCATGTTATCAGTTTTCTGCCGCTTTGCCACGTTTACGAACGCAGCGTAAATTATCATTTCCAATATAAGGGAATGGGCGTTTATTACGTTGGAAATTTAGCACAAATTGTAGCGGCTATTAAGGAAATTAAACCGCACATGTTTAATTCTGTTCCGCGTTTACTTGAAAAAGTTTATGACGGGTTTGTTGCTAAAGGCCAGGAACTTTCGGGCATCAAAAAAGCGCTTTACTTTTGGGCGCTGCGGCTTACGCAACATTTCGAATACAACAAAGTTTACGGCCCTGTTTTAAGCCGCAAAATTAAACTTGCCGATAAATTGATCTACTCAAAATGGCGCGAAGCGCTGGGCGGAAATATTGTTTATGTAGTTTCGGGAGGCGCGGCCCTGCAGCCACGGATTGCCAGGGTTTTGGGAATGGCCGGTATGTACAACCTCGAGGGCTACGGATTAACGGAAACTTCGCCGGTAATTGCGGTAAATAACCCTGCAACCGGTGAAATGAAAATTGGCACTGTAGGTCCTGTTCTGGAAGGTTTCGAGGTAAAAATAGCCGCCGACGGTGAAATTTTGTGCAAAGGCCCCGGCGTAATGATAGGATATTACAAAGCGCCGGAATTAACTGCCGAAGTAATTGATGAAAACGGCTGGTTCCACACCGGCGACATCGGAGTTTTTGAAGATGAAAAGTACCTGAAAATCACCGATCGGAAAAAAGAAATCTTTAAGCTTTCGGGTGGAAAATACATTGCCCCGCAAATGATTGAAAACAAACTAAAAACTTCGAACCTGATTGAACAGGTGATGGTGATTGGCGCCAATGAGAAATTTGCCAGCGCGCTTATTTCTCCAAATTTTCCATTGCTGCACGACTGGTGCGCCGAGCATAAAATCCATTACGAAAACAACGAAGAACTGATACAGGTTCCAAAGGTGATCGATAAAATACGGGCCGAGGTGAATGAAATTAACAAAACACTGGGCACGCACGAACAAATCAACCGCATCCGGCTGGTTTGCGAAGAATGGAGCCCAGCCACCGGTGAACTCTCGCCAACATTAAAACTGCGGCGCAATGCTGTGGCTGTAAAATACCAGCACCTTATTAATGATATTTATTCCGTAGGAAAAAACTAAACTACTTCATATAATTTGATTTCACAGGACCGTCCTTCTTTAAAGGGACGGTTTTTTTGTAACTAAAAAACTTTTTTATCGTCAAATCGCGTAAACAAAATTAAAGTTTCACACGATGAAAAAACTAACATTTACCTGCTTGCTGATTACCTTAATTACAACTTGTAATATTTTCAAAGCGAACGCACAAAACCAGCCCGGGGAAACCGGAATATTTCTGGATACCCTAAAAGTAGGCGGCATGGAATTACGGCTGGCCATCACCATTCAACAAGACAAAAACGGCGTCTTCAGTTCCACCATCAACAGCCTGGATCAGGGAAGCGGCGAAATACCATTTGAAGAAACAAAAATTACTGAAAATCACATCCTGATAACTTCAGAACGAGGGATTCAAATTGAAGGTGATTTTAACGATTCCAAAAACCAGATAGTTGCAGAATTTCGTCAGGGGCCGGGTAAATTTCCGCTTGTGTTTAAACGTGTTGACGCGTTGCCGGTGAATAACCGTCCGCAGGAACCTAAAAAACCATATTCCTATAATGAAGAAGAAGTAGTTTTTAACAATGAAAAAGCGGGTGTTCAACTGGGAGGAACATTAACTTTTCCGAAAGGCGACGGACCCTATCCTGCCGTAATTTTAATAACCGGTTCGGGACCGCAAAACCGGAACGGAGAAGTTTTTACCCACAAACCATTTCTGGTTTTGTCCGATTTTCTGACCAGTAACGGGATTGCAGTTTTACGCTACGACGATCGCGGAGTGGGCGCTTCAACCGGTGATTTTGGCGCTTCAACTTCGGGTGATTTTGCGGAAGATGTGCTGGCTGCACTGAACTTCATGAAAACCAGAAAAGAAATTAATCCTGCACAAATTGGACTAATCGGCCACAGTGAAGGCGGTATGATTGCGCCCATTGCTGCATCAAATTCGGCCGACGTTGCGTTTATTGTTTTGCTTGCCGGCCCCGGTTCAAACCTGGGAGACAATGTTAATTATCAGCGCAATTTAATGGCAAAAAAAGGAGGTGCAACCGAGGAATATTTAACAGCCCAGGAAAACTGGTTAAAAGCTGTAAATGAAACTGTACGAAAAGATATTCCCGATGAACAGATTCAAAATGAGATTCAAAAAATATATGCAGGTTACGATGAAAAAACAAAGATAACCTTAAACTGGAGCGAAGAACGGATTAATCAGATAGCCAACCTGGTGAGTGGACAATGGTGGCGCTATGGTTTCCGGTATGATCCTGAAAAAACAATCGGATCATTGAATTGCCCGGTGCTGGCTTTGCTGGGCGAAAAAGATCAGCAGGTTCCTGCGGCGTTAAACCAGGCGGAACTGCAAAGGGCAATATCAGAAAAAAACGAAAAAAACCAACTGGTGGTTGTGACCGGAGTAAATCACATGTTTCAAACCTGCACTACCGGCGATGAAACCGAATATGCAAAAATTGAAGAAACTATGTCGCCGGTCGTAATGAATCTGGTAAAAAACTGGATACTCAATCTGTAAAAACGTTTTCTGTCTTTAGAAACCGCCTGTTGACGGCGGTTTTTTTGTACGCAATCATTTCTAAATCTTCCTCCGTAAATCGCCAATAAAATTCAGTTTGTTATATTTACAGCCTGAACAACTTAAACCTTTTTAAGATGAAGAAATTACTGATGCTGGCAGCGGCTTTCGCTGTATCATTTTCTGTTTTTGCACAAAAATTAACAATAAATCAGGATGAATATTTTGAAATGCCGGGACTGAACGTCATGGTGTTTTACGATATTTATCCGGAAGGCCATCAGGGTGCAGTGGGAATTATACAAAACGGAACCCGCGTGGCTACCAACGGCGATCTCCGGCTGGAACCCACACCCGGACAATGGCAGCCAATTCCAAAAGTGGGCGAACGTGAAGTGATTTCGGACAACAATGAAATCCGTGTACGGCTGACTTATCCGGACGAAAACCGCAACCGTAAAGGATTTAATCCCATTTATTATCCCGATTTGAATTTCAGCTATTACGTGCGGGTCATTGGCGAAGGCGATAATTTCAGGATAATTGTTGATTTGGACCAGCCGCTTCCCGACGAATGGATTGGAAAAGTGGGTTTTAACCTCGAACTTTTTCCGGGATTGCTGTTTGGAAAAACCTGGTACATCGACGGTGAATCCGGATTGTTTCCGCTTCAGGCGAATGGCCCGATGCAAAAAGACGCCGATGGAAACTGGCAGGCTTTTCCACTGTCCACCGGTAAAAAGCTGACCATTGCTCCCGAAATACCCGAACAAACAATGGTTATTACCAGCCTGAAGTCGGATTTACAGCTGCTCGACGGAAGATTTTACCACAATAACGGCTGGTTTGTAGTCCGTTCGGAAGTTCCGGCGGGCGCAACAAAAAATGCAATTGAATGGCTGGTTGAACCCAATGTTGTGGATGGTTTTAAACAAAAACCAGTGGTACATGTCAGTCAGGTGGGGTATCATACCCAACAGGAAAAAATTGCCACCGTAGAACTCGATAAAACCGAAACCAACATCGGCAAAGCTGAACTGCTAAGAATGTCGGAAAACGGCGGTTATGAAACGATGAAAACTGCAACACCCGTGAAATGGGGCAGGTATTTACGTTTTAATTATTATCAGTTTGATTTCTCAGAAGTGAAAAAACCCGGAATTTACCAGGTTCAGTATAATGGTTACAAAACCGAACCATTTCGGATTGGAGAAGATGTTTACCAGCGGCACGTTTGGCAGCCAACACTTGAATATTTTCTGCCGGTGCAAATGTGCCACATGCGCGTAAACGAAGGTTACCGTGTATGGCACGACCTCTGCCACATGGACGATGCACTGATGGCACCCGTTGATACCAACCACTTTGACGGCTATTTCCAGGGACCTTCAACTTTAACAAAATATGAACCGCTGGAACAGGTTCCGGGATTAAATACCGGCGGCTGGCATGATGCAGGCGATTATGATTTGCGCGTGGAATCGCAGGCCGGAACAGTTTGGACACTGGCCATGGCGTATGAACAATTTGGCGTGGACTGGGATCAAACTACCATCGACCAGAAAAATAGCCTGGTGGAGATTCACCTTCCCGATGGAAAACCCGATGTGTTGCAACAGGTTGAACATGGTGTGCTGACCATTCTGGGAGGTTATGAAAACATAGGCCGTTTGTATCGCGGAATCATTTGCAACAGCCTGCGCCAGTATGTTATGCTGGGCGATGCTTCAGCAATGACCGACGGGTTGAAGTATAATCCGGAGTTGGATAAAAATGAGAAAACCGGCACAGAATCAGGTAAGCTTGATGACCGCCTTGTATTTACAGAAGAAAATGCAGGACACGAATACAGTGCAGTGGAAGGTTTGGCAGCCGCAGTAAGGGTTTTAAAAGGGTACAACAATGAACTTGCAACAAAATCATTGCAGGCAGCAGAGGAAATTTATGCGATGGATCGTGAAGATTCAAGGCGCGGAGCTTCATCAAAAATTGCTGCTGCCGTGGAATTGTACCTTACTACAGGAAACGAAAAATACATGAACGATTTGGTGGAAATGCAGGATCAAATTGTACAGGGAATGGGAAATTCAGGCTGGACAGTTGCGCGGGTACTGAAAAAAAACAACAATGCGGATTTTAAAGCTAAACTGATGCCGGCATTCAAAAAACTAAAAGCCGACCTGGAAGAAAAGCAAAAGGAAAATCCGTTTGGCGTTCCTTACAATATTCGCATTTGGGGCGATGGCTGGGGAATTCAGCGACTGGGTTTGCAACAGTATTTCCTTCATAAAAACCTTCCGGATTTGTTCAAAACCGATCTGCTTTATAACGCGCTCAATTTTATGCTCGGCAATCATCCGGGAGAAAACACTTCTTCGTTTGCATCGGGTGTGGGTTCGCGTTCAGTTACCGAAGCTTATGGAGTTAACCGCGCCGACCGATCATTTATTCCGGGTGGCGTGGTTTCGGGAACCGGAATTATCCGTCCTGATTTCCCTGAATTGAAAGAGTGGCCTTACTTTTGGCAGCAAACCGAATATGTAATGGGCGGCGGCGCTACAAATTTCATGTTTCTGGTGCTGGCAGCAGACAATTTACTGAAAGAATAAGCTTTAATCGATGAGGCGCATGGAACATTTGTTTTTCAATGAACTCACTGATTGCGCCTGCTTGTTTTTTTGCATAACTTCTGTTAACAGAGACGCGATGCATCGCATCTCTGTGATTGTTATACACCTGCAGAGACGCGCGATTCATCGCATCTCTGTGGCTGTTGTACACTTGCAAAGACAAGTGATTCATTTCGTAACGCTTTGGAAACTTCTGCTTTTGAATTAACTTTACACGAAAATAGTGTACATCATGTTAAAGAATATAACTTTTAGCGTAGAGGAAGAATTGATTGACAAAGCAAGGGAACAGGCACAGGCTGAAAAATTAACCTTAAATAAATTATTCCGTCGCTGGTTGGAACAATATGTAGAAAATAATAGAAAAACAAATGAGTATGACCGGGTAATGGAATCATTGAAGCATGTGTATCCGGGTCGTAAATTTACCAGAGACGAAATGAATGAAAGATAAATTTTTCATAGATACCAATATTTTCATTTATTCCTTCGATTTGCATGATTGATATAAACGTACAATTTCAGAAGAATTAATTAAAAAGGCTCTAATTGGTAATGGGATTATTAGTTTTCAAATTGTTCAGGAATTTCTTAATGTAGCTACTAATAAGTTCAAGGGATTAATGAGTCCCATTGAGGCGAAAGAATACCTTTCAAAGGTGATGTTTTCACTTTGCCACATCTTTCCATCTGAAAAACTTTACTTTAATGCTCTTGATTTTAAAGAAAGATGGCAATTTTCGTTCTATGATTCCTTGATAATAGCGGCTGCCCTTGAAGCAAATTGCACCATTCTTTACTCCGAAGATTTACAACACAATCAGAAAATCAACGACTTAACTGTAACCAATCCTTTTCTTTAAAGCAACGCCCGATCCCAGGGAATTGCGGCCAGAATCACAATCAGACCAAGTGTATAATAAATTGCGGCTGAACGGTGTTTCCGCAAAACGATTAACTTTTTCTTCGATTTTGATCTTCCAATGTGGATAATTACCAGTGCAATAATCATCATCAGAATATGTTCTACCGCATAAAAACGTGTCACTTCATTTTTCATGGCAGCGCCGAAATCGGCAAATGCAGCTTTGGTAACAGGACTGACAAAAGCGTAAAGAACTAGTCCCACCACGAATTGAATATCCACGAAAATTGTTAGCAGTAACCCTAAAATATTATCAGTTTTTGTCCAGTTTCGTTTTCTGAACCAGCCGTGAAACGCAAATCCAATGGCCAAAACTGCAACAATTAATATTAACCAGCGAAATAAGTTGTGAGTGTGCAATAATCCTGTGTACATTTTTCTGTTTTTAATTTGAAATGGAACAGTTAAATGGCAATTTAGTTGAAATTAATTTTCTTCGGCCAGTTTAAAAACTTCGCTTCCTTCCCAAACTATTTTTTCAGGATGAGGGTTTAACACCCCATTTATCATGGCCTGTGCAACTGTCTTTGCATGGATCGGGCGATATTTTTTCATGATAAACCGGGTAATGAAATTTAGAACTTTTACCGAAATCTCTTCCAGCGCCCTTTTTTCTTTCCTGTCGCCGGTTAACGACGCCGGCCGCAAAATGGCCAGATTTTTAAAGCCCAGTTTCGCCACCGTTTCATCAAGCTCGCCTTTCATGCGGGTGTAAAATATTTTAGATTGTGCGTTTGCGCCAACCGACGAAACAAGCACATAATTTTCAACTCCGTTTTCCTTTGCCGTTCTGGCAAAATTCAGGTTGAATGTAAAATCCACTTCGTACTCTTTCGTTTTGCTTCCGGCTTGCTTTAAGGTTGTCCCCAATGCAGAAAATAGTACATCGCCATGTAAAAGGTCTTTATATGAATTCTCATCGCGGAAATCGATAATTCGCTGCTCCAGTTTAGGGTGCTGAATCCCGGAGTCGCGCCGCACAAAAATTCTTATTTTGGCAAAATCGTCGTTTTTCAGGAGAAGTTGAACCAGTTGAAAGCCGACCAGTCCGGTTGCGCCGATTACATTTGCATTGTATATTTTCATTTTATTTTTCGGGAAAGTTTATTATCCAAAACGCAGGATGTTTAAGAAGGTTTTAAATTTTAAAATGAATTTCTGTCAATCAGGCAAAATGGATTGGCAATTTGCCCGGTTTTCTCTCCTTTTACCAAATCGGCAGCAGTTTTTCCCATCTGTTCAAAATCGGTACTCAACACCGAAATACCCCCCGCCAGCAATTCCTTCATCGGCGTTTCATCAAACGAAATAATACCAATATTTTCTTTCAGTTTCCATCCTTTATCCTGAATGAGTTTTAACGTATTCAGAAGTTCATTGTCATCGAAATATAATGTACAACTCATTTTCTTTCAGATTTATATGCGAAATACTTTGAATAATTTTATAGCTGATTTGATGCTCGTTGCATAAGGCGGCGAATCCTTTTTGTATTCCTTTTGGCACAAACTGAAACTGACTTTGCGATAAACTCAGTTTCACGGCTTTATAGTTTTTAATCCGGCTAAGTTTTTGGTTCAGCGCCTCATAAATGTCGCCGTAAAAATCCTGATAGACTGCTTTTACGTTCGTTTTTTTCAAATTGTCGGGCAGGTTGTCAATCAGAATGATTTTTTTAGCGGGCAGTCGATCGATACTTTTCTGAACGTTTTCATTCAGGTGGGGCATTAAAACATAACGGCTGAATTTCCCAAGATTTTCGCGGATTAATTTATCAAACCGTTTTAAATCGTAATGATGAAAAAAAACCTGGATATCAGTTTTTTCATCAAACTCATTTCGGAATGATTCGTACAATATCTCCTTAAATGCCGAAATCCGGTCGAAAAGAAGAAAAATCCGGTGATGTAATATAATACCGGCATCCGATACAAAATATCCTTTGCCCTGTTTGGAAGAAATCATTCCCAGTTCGCGCAGTTCTTTGTAAGCCCTGATAACCGTTCCGGGAGCCAGTTTCAGTTCGCCGGCCACTTTGTTAATGGACGGCAGTTGATCGCCCGGCTGAAGTTTCCCGCTGCCAATATCCTGTTCCAGCCCGCTGATAATTTGTTTGTATATGGGAATTTCAAGGCTGCTATCTACCTTAAAATGAATGTTTTTCATTTTGCAGATGTTTTACAACATATTCAATGATAAAGCATAAAAGTAACCAATTTTTCTAATTTCGACTGAATAAGTATGTATAAGTAAACTAAACCAAAAGAAATGATTATCATCCAAAGTTATTGGCTCGCGATTCTGTTCTGTGTTTTCGCGATGATTTGCTGGGGTTCGTGGCAAAACACCCAAAAAATGGTTCAGAAAGGCTGGCGTTTCGAACTTTTTTACTGGGACCTGGCAATCGGTATTATGATTTTTGCAACCGTGGCAGCTTTTTCCGTTGGCAGTTTAGGCGGCGCCGGACGGACATTCACAGAAGATTTAGGGCAGGCTGAAATTTCGAGTATGTTGTACGCCATGTTGGGCGGATTGCTCTGGAACATGGGAAACCTGTTGATGGTTGCGGCAATTGCAGTTGCAGGAATGTCGGTGGCTTTTCCCATTGGCGGCGGAATTGCCTGGGTTTTGGGAATTATACTCAACTACATCAATATTTCCTTGAAAGGCGGAACTCCAAGCAATTATCCTGTTTTATTGTGGATTGGGGTCGGAGTCATCATCTTTGCCATTATTTTGAGCGGAAAATCATATAAAAACCTCACCAAAACAAAAGAAAAAACCTCGTTTAAAGGAATTCTCCTCTCGGTGCTGGCCGGGACTTTTATTGCATTTTTTTACCCGGTGGTGGTTAACTCGCTTGACCCGGTTTTTGTGGAAAGCGGCAAAGGTACGCTTACTCCCTATTCGGGCGTATTTTTTATGGCTGTTGGAATTGTAATTTCAACGGCTGTTATCAATCCGTTTTTCATGAGAAAACCGGTGGAAGGCCCGCCTGTAAAAATGAAAATGTATATAGCCGGAACCACAAAAACACATTTGCTCGGTATGCTTGGCGGCGGAATCTGGGCTCTCGGTACGATATTCAGCTATATGGCCGTTGGCGCTGCAAATCCGGCCATTGCTTACGCCCTCAGCAACGCGGCCCCGGTTGTGGCTATTTTATGGGGATTATTTGTCTGGAAAGAATTTAGTGGTGCGCCCAAAGGGACAAATCTGCTGCTGGCCATCATGTTTATTTCCTATATCATCGGTTTGATATTAATTACAGTTTCTAATGCTTAATTTTTTAAAAATGAAATATTTACTAATTATGGTTTTGCTGTTGTCCATTTCAGGTTTACATGCGCAGGAAGTAAAATGGGAAGGCAAATCAATCGATTTTTCACACGGAAAACTGAAGGTTTCCGATAATCACCGGTTTCTCGTCTTCGAAGACGGAACGCCATTTTTTTATCTGGGTGATACAGCCTGGGAACTGTTTCACCGGTTATCGAAAGAGGATGCTGAAAAATATTTGGAAAACCGCCGGGAGAAAGGTTTTACCGTGATTCAGGCGGTAATTCTGGCCGAACTCGACGGACTGAATACACCAAATATGGAAGGCGAAAAACCGCTGATCAACAACGATCCCACGAACATTAATGAAGCATTTTTCAAACATGTAGACTGGGTCATAAAAAAGGCAGAAGAAAAAGGCATGTTTGTCGGGCTGCTGCCAACCTGGGGCGATAAAGTGGATAAACGCTGGGGAGTGGGGCCTGTGATTTTCAATCCCGAAAATGCAGAAAAATATGGCGAAATTATTGGCAACCGGTACAAAGATTTTAAGAACATTATCTGGATAAACGGCGGCGACCGGCCAGGTGGCGACGGTAATTTTCCGGTGTGGAACGCGCTCGCCCGCGGCATCAAAAAAGCGGATAAAAACCATTTGATGACGTTTCATCCGATGGGCGGAAACAGCTCCTCCCGCTGGTTCCATAACGAAGAATGGCTTGATTTCAACATGATGCAAACCGGGCATGGCGAGCGTTCATACGCTGCATACATAAAATTAATGATGCCGGATTACAATCTTGAACCGGTAAAACCGACATTCGATGGCGAACCTCGTTACGAGGATCATCCATACAACTGGCAACCTGAAATTTTAGGATGGTTTAACGATGCCGATGTCCGGCAGGCAGCCTACTGGAACTTGTTTACAGGCGGTTTCGGACATACTTATGGTTGCCACGCCATCTGGCAAATGCTGGCTCCCGGCCGCGAGCCGGTTGGTTACGCCAGGAACTTTTGGTACGACGATATCGATTTACCCGGCGCCTGGGATATGATCCACGTTCGGAAACTGATGGAAAGCCGTCCGTTTACCGATCGTATTCCATTTCAGCAAATCATTAAAAATGAGTATTTCCCGGAAACCGATTACATTGTCGCCACCCGTGGAAAAGATTACGTGATGGTGTACATCCCGACCGGTTGGGGCGCGCAACTCGATCTGAACCTTTGTGGCTGGCCAAATGCAAATGCCTGGTGGTACAACTGTCAAACAGGCGAAGCAGAAGATTTGGGTGAGGTTTCAACCGACCATGTTAAAGAATTTGCACCAAAAACCAGCGGTCGCGGGAACGACTGGGTGCTGGTATTCGATAATGCTGAAATGAATTTTCCAAAACCCGGTGAAAAGTTAAAATGAAAGCAGGAATCAGTTCATATACATTTACATGGGCGATTGGCGTTCCGGGAAAAGAACCCAAAACACCCGATGACTGTTTACCAACTCATTGAGAAAGCGGCTGAGTTTGAAGTGAAAGTGGTTCAAATTGCCGACAATCTTCCGCTGGATTCATTTGAACAGACCGAGTTGCTGAAAATAAAAAATTACGCGGAGGATTTGAATGTTCAAATTGAAGTGGGCGCGCGGAAAATGACACCTGAAAACCTGGAGAAATATATCGAACTGTCCGTGTTTTTTCGTTCACCGGTTTTGCGCTTCGTAATCGACGGCCCCGGTTTTAAACCCGGATTAAGCGAAATTCATTCGATAATAAAAAATGCGGTTCCGGTACTTGAGGAGAACAATATCGTTTTGGCAATTGAAAACCACGACCGGTTTAAAGCAGCGGAATTTGCTGAAATGACAAAAAGAGCAAACAGTGAATTTGTGGGAATCTGCCTTGATTCGGTAAATTCGATGGGCGCAGGCGAAGGACTGGAAACCGTTATTGAATAATCTGGCGCCTTTCACTGTCAATCTGCACGTAAAAGAATTTTCCGTAAAACGGGTATTTCACTAATATGGGATTTATAATTGAAGGTTGTCCGCTGGGCGAAGGAATGCTGCCGCTGAAGGAGTTGGTTCAAAAAGTGCCGTCGCGTTGCGGGTCAGCAATTTTGGAACAATGGACACCGCCGGAAGAAACCATTGAAAAAACCATTGAAAAAGAAGCGCGCTGGGCGGAACAAAGTATCAGTTATTTAAAAAACATATTGGAAATAAAATGAAAAGACTTATTTACAGCATCGTTATCGTTTCAATTACAGGAAATCTGTTTGCCCAAACTCCGGTGTGGACAAAACACGAAATCAATTTTCAGTCGTCCAAAACCTATGATAATCCCATTTACGATGTAAAAGATTTCAAAGTCACCTTCACTGCTCCTTCAGGAAGGGAAAGAACTGTCCGTGGCTTTTGGGACGGCGGCGCCGATTGGAAAGTTCGTTTCATGCCCGGTGAAGTGGGGGAATGGAGTTGGAAAACGGAATGTTCCGACAAGGATAATACCAGGCTGAATAATCAGTCGGGCACTTTCCTATGCGTAAAAAATGATGATAAAAACCTGCTTTATCAGAAAGGCGCCATTCAGCACGAACCCGGAAAATATTACCTGTCGTACAGCGACGGGACGCCTTTTTTGTGGCTGGCCTGCACCGCCTGGAATGGTGCGCTGAAATCGACAAAAGAAGATTGGGATTATTATCTCAATCAGCGAAAGGAAAATCATTACAATACCATTCAGCTGGTTACAACCGAGTGGCGCGGCTGCTGATGCTAATGCAGAAGGCCTGACTGCAATCGAAGGTACCGGCAGGATTCGGATTCATCCTGAATTTTTCAAACGCATGGATGAGCGTATCGACGAAGTAAATGCCAAAGGATTACTCGTCTCACCCGTTATTTTATGGGCGCTGCCGTTCGGTCAGGGTCGTGAGTTGAGCCCCGGATACACGCTTCCGCTGGAAGAAGCAGTGCTGCTGGCTAAATACATTGTGGCGCGTTATCAGGGAAACCACGTGGTTTGGACCCTCGGTGGCGACGGGAAATATTACGGCGACCAGGAACTGAAATGGAAGGAAATCGGCCGGCAGGTTTTTAACGGTACCGACCATGCCCCGGTTACATTGCACCCGCATGGTCGCTCATTTGTTGGCGATTTATATGCGCAGGAGGATTGGTATTCGGTAATGGGATATCAGTCGTCGCACAGCAATCATGAAGGTACCGTCAACTGGATAAACAAAGGTCCGATGGCAGAAATGTGGAGCAAACTAAAGCCGATGCCATACATCAACATGGAACCGAATTACGAAGAAATAGGGTTTCGGATTACAGCAAAAGATGTGCGAAATGCAAGTTACTGGAGCATATTTGCGACTCCGGTTGCCGGGGTGACGTACGGCGCCAACGGAATCTGGCCCTGGCTGGCGGAAGGCGAGCGGATTTTGAACCACAACGACAAAGGCGGTGTAACCGGCTGGCGAAAAAGCATTGAATTTCCGGGAAGCATTCAAATGGGTTATCTGGCTGAATTTATGAATCAGTTTGACTGGTGGAACCTGTATCCGGCAAATGAAATTCTGGCTGAACAGCCGGGCGAAGAAAACTTCAATCACTGGATTTCGGTGGTAAAGTCACCTGGCGATGAAACAATCATTGCTTATATTCCGAATAAAGCCGAAGTGAAGTTGTTTAATCCGGAAAGTTATGAATATTCGGCACAATGGTTTAATCCGGTTAACAATGAATATTCAGAAGCAAAAATCGTACGGGGCGATCATACAATTTCATTTAAACAGGATTTTGAAAATGACATGGTGATTGTTTTGAAGAAAAAACATTAACAAAATATTTCTGGATTAAGAAGTTGACTGTAAAATTAATAAATTGAAAGCGACGTCACCAGATGAAAGTTATTGGGCGCTAAACAAAGCTGCATTAATTATTGGAATATAAAAATTAAACGAAATTTATTCGAATGAAAAAACTGATTTTCTTATTTTCATTGCTTTTAATCCTAAATCACCTTTCAGCCGAAATTATCGATCTGCAGCCAATTGTCCAGCTGAAAATTGCTGAAAAAATCGGACAGTTCCGCTCGGTTCCGGTAAAAATGGACGGTAAAAACGCCATCTGTGGAATGTATTCTGAAGACGCCGAAATTGATCCTTACATCGGCATGTTTTTTTTTCCGAAACACACATTGAAACTTATTCTTTTTGATGAAACCGGCAATATTTTTTGGAAACGGGATTTGGGCGAAGGTGTTGTTCCCGGTGTTTGGTTCAGCCCGGTTTATGCAATGGATCTGGACAAAGACGGAAACGATGAAATCTGGATTGTCAATAATCGGGATCCGCAACACCCGATGGATTTCAGAGAATATGTGCTTGAAAAAATAGATCCGAATACCGGTCAAATGATTGGGCAGTGGAAATGGAAAGAACCGGTTACGCCACAAAGCATGTCGCATTTGTACCGCCATTTTATTTATGGCGGATATGTTAAAGGAGAGCCGGTGCTGATTACCGCGCAGGGAACTTACGGACCCATGGCTTTGCAGGCATGGAACAGCGACATGAGTAAACGCTGGGAAATTGAAATCCCGGGTGATGCCAAAGGGTGCATTGGCAGCCATGTTACGCCGGTGGTCGACATCAATAACGATGGTGTGGACGAAATTCTCTGGGGCGAGCGCTGCATCGAAATAGACTCGGGGAAACAACTTTTTTGTGCCGATGAAGATTCGTGGGAGGGCCATTCCGACATCATCCAGCCGGTTTTGGACTGGAACAATAACCGCTGGTACTTTTTCACCTGCCGCGAAAGTTTTACAAACCAGTCGCCGCGGCTGGTGTTTTTCGACGATAAAGGAAACCGGGTGTGGAAAGATTTGGACGCCGGGCACATGGACACCGGCTGGGCTGCGCGTCTTGGAAAAAAAGGTAATCCGGTGGTTCTGGGTGTGAAAGTGGGAGAGAAAATCCGAACCGCAGAAGGCGAGCGGAGAACGGGTATAGTTGAATATACTTATCTGGCTTTTTCCGGAGAGAAGACCGATCTTGGTTTCAGTGCTTACACCACAATTCCTGTCGATTTAAACGGCGATGGCATTCATGAACTGGTGAAGGGATATTTTGAGGGTGACGGAACAGTAATCGATAACGCCGGAAATGTTATTGGAAATGTTGGCGGGCTCACTGCCATGGCTTCAAAATTCACCAGTCTGCCCGGCGAACAGATTTTGTCTTATTCGAAAAATGGTAAAATCACCATTTGGGCCGACAAAAATGCAAAGGATTCCGATGCCGCGAAACGGAGATACAATCACCCGTATTACAAAATCAACCAATACCAAACGGGAAACGGCTATAATTTATTTATTCTTGGTGGACTTTAAGGGTTTCGTCAAAATGACCGTCCCAAAAAACCGGCGAAAATAAATATGTAAAAGTTGATTTTTATACACTGAAAAGTACAATCCGGATTGAAAAATTAAAATACAATATGATGAAAATAACATTAATAGGAGCAGGCGGTAAAATGGGCTGCCGCCTCACGCGAAACCTGAAGGATTCAGGATACGAAATGAGTTATGTGGAAATCAGCGAAACCGGCAGAACAAACCTGAAGGAATTAGGCGTGGAAAAAATTTCGACAAACGAAGTTGTTCCCCGTTCTGATGTTGTAATTCTTGCTGTTCCCGACGTGGCGCTGGGCAAAGTTTCAGAACATATTGTCCCAAAAATGAAAGCCGGTTCCATGGTTGTTTTTCTCGATCCGGCGGTGGCCATGGCCGGAAAATTACATCAGCGCAATGATATTTCTTATTTCATTTCGCATCCGGCTCACCCATCGGTTTTTAACTGGGAATCGACGCCGGAAGCGCAAAAAGATTTTTTTGGCGGAACACTGGCCAAACAGGTGATTGTTTGCACCTTGCTAAAAGGGCCGGAAGAGGATTACGAAAAAGGCGAAAAACTGGCAAAAACCATGTATGCACCCGTGAAAAAATCATACCGGATTACCGTTGAACAAATGGCGCTGCTCGAACCGGCGCTGGTGGAAACCCTGTCGGCAACCTGCCTGGCAATTGTAAAAGAGGGAATGGACGAAGTAATTAAACGGGGCGTTCCGGCAGAAGCGGCACGTGAATTTTTGCTTGGGCATTTAAATATTCAGCTTGCTGTAATTTTTCAGGAAATTCCGGGCGCTGTCTTTTCGGATGCCGCAAACAAAGCGTTGGAACGTGGCCGGAAAATTTTGTTCAAAGACAACTGGAAACAGATTTTCGAACCGGATAATGTTCTGGAACAGGTGAAAGACATCACATGACAGTTCAGAGTTCAAAGTTCAGAGTTCGAGTTCGGTTTCGAGTTCGAAGTGTAAAGGTCAGTGTTTTCGTCTGTTGTTGCAGGCAGGGAAGACGAATCCAACTGTTCCGGGAATAATAATACTGATTTTAACGGTTGACAATTAAAATTGTCCTGATACTAAAAGTCTAATATCTAAAAGTCTAAAAAATAATGAAAAAATTTGCAATATTCGGATGTGGTTTCTGGAGCCAGTTTCAGTTGGGCGCGTGGAAAGAACTGGAAGGCGCAGAATGTATTGCGCTGTACAACCGCACAAAACCGAAAGCCGAAAATTTGGCAAAACGTTTTGGCGTACCAAAGGTCTACGACGATCCGGAGGAATTGCTAAAAAACGAAGAACTTGATTTTATCGATATTATTACCGATGTGGACACCCATGAAAAATTTACGCTGCTCGGAGCCAGATACGGCAAAGATGTGATTTGCCAGAAACCGCTGGCGCCGTCATACGAAGCGGCAAAACGAATGATGCAGGCCACGGGAGATGCCGGAGTCCGTTTTTACGTTCACGAAAATTACCGCTGGCAGCCGCAATTCCGGCGGGTGAAGGAAATTCTCGATTCCGGGGTAATCGGAAAACCATTTCGGTGCGAAACTGCTTTTATAACCGCTTTTCCGGTTTTTGAGACGCAGCCGTTTCTGGCCGAACTTGAACATTTTGCACTTACCGATCAGGGATCGCACCAGTTCGATGTGCTTCGGTTTTTGTTTGGCGAAGCAAACTCCATTTATTGCGAAAAACAAACCGTTAACCCGGACATCAAAGGTGAAGACGTTGCCACTTCGGTTTTAAAAATGAAAAACGGAGTGGTTTGTATTCAGAAAATTTCGTTCAGCTCGCCGCTGGAAAAAGAGATTTTTCCGCAGACAACTTTATTGATTGAAGGCGACAAAGGCAGCATCCGTCTCGACGCGGAATTTGAAATCAGTACAACCATAGGAACGGAAACTACAAAAGAAGTGGTTGAAATGCGCGGCTATCCATGGCAAACCGACCGCCTGAAACCGGAACCGCCCAGCATCGTCGGCATCAACAAAAACATCCTCGACGACATGCTCGGAAAAGGGAAAGCCGAAAACACTGTAGCCGATAATTTCGAAACTGTAAAACTTGTTTGGGCAGCTTACGAATCGGCAAATTCAGGAAAAGTTATCCACTTAAAAGATTTCTGATTTCTTACTTTTCCGGCCCTTCATAAATTAATTTCAATCCCCGGTCTTCACCATCCGGAAGTTCGGGTAAATAAATAGTACCTATTTTATTGGCCACAACTTTTCCATTGCCTACGCTGCTCCAGGTGCCGTTTCGTGGATTGAACCACATGGCGCTGTATATACTGTTCAATTTTGCACCCCGGATTTGCGATTTCGGGCAGCCCCTTTCAAAATAAGCAAGAAATATTTCTTTGTCGGAAGTGCGGGCGCAGTATGCCCAGCCTTCGTAACTAAGGATTTGTTGCGTTTTATTTGGCGAAACCAAATCAGCCAGGGGCTGCAGCTCCTGGTAGCGTTCGCCGATGGAAAATGCAAAGGTTTTCAGGAATTGCATCTGTGCTCCGGAGCCCCATTGAAAAGCATCCCACATGTGAGTTGGAGCAGACGGTTCAATGTCGGCGCCCCAAATGCCTTCTGCACCGTAAACATGACCTGCCAGTCCGCCCGAAAGAAAACTGCCGTACATGGAAGAGCGAACATAGGCATTATCCAGCTCAGTGCCACCTTCTGCTCCGTAGGCATAATCCACCGAACGGGCATCTTTGTAACCTGCGTAATAGGGCTCGCCGTTGAGCGCCGGTTTTGGATTTTCGCTGTAATAAATCTCGGTGAGGTACCAGTAATTGTTGTGCTCGCGCATATTGCCAACCTGGTGCAGCGTGACCCATGAATCCTCACCCCAGTTTTCGAGGGTGGACGGGTTGGAATTGGAAGAGAGCAAAGTCCCGTATGGCAGCGGGTCATATTTTTCCTTTCGTTTTTCTATGGCTTCAATATAATCATCCGGGCTTACCGTTTGCGAAATAATATCGAGATGAACAGGGCTCAAAACCACATTGTTTGCCTGGTAGCGCGAAAAGATATACTGCATATAGCGAACGTAAGAATCGGGCCATCCGTAATATTTATACCAGGGAAGGCTGGCATCGCGCCGCGAGGCTTCGATAAAAGGCACGAAACCGTTGGCATTGAGGTAGTCAATTTTCCGGTCGAGGTATTTAAAATATTCCGGATTTATATGATCCATATCGGGAAAATAATTCTCATAACCCGGCACTTTCCCCGGAAAGAAAAAGGGGCGTCCGCCTTCATTATCCATATTTTTTGCACTGCCGGTGCCAAACTCGAGCCACGCCGAGCGAATAGTTGTTTTGGCCGAATCATCCATGGTTAAATGCCACGATTTATCGTCCGTCTTCCAGTTCGGAAATGCAGCGATTACATTCACCCAGTTATATCCTTGTTCTTTCCGGTAACGAACGTAATCTTTAAACCCGGCATCGGGCCCGATGGGGCGTTTCCTGTCATCATCGTACCAGCGGAATCGATTCGTTCCCAGTGAATACCAGGTGTCACCGATTGCAAAATAGGGTGTGCCGTCGGCAAATTGCAGCGCATGATTATTTGGTGTTGCACGCAAAAAACCGCGACGCACCGGATTTTCTTTTTTTTCTGCTTCCGTCCATTCCGTTGCGGTAAAAGAACCGGTTTTACCCGATAGTCCCGGATCGGCAGGATCTGAGCCGCTTTTCCATGTCCAGACACCTGGATTTGTGGCTACCAGACGCACATTGAAAGTTTGCCCGCCATCCCAGAATCCGTAAATGCGCTTGTTGAAGCCCGGACCTGCCAGATCCACCCAAACAGTTACATCGGTATAAGCATTTTGATATGTGTTTTCAGCCTCAAAGGTAAGTTGCTTTTTCTCCCATACATGAACATTTTCCTGGGCAGAAAGTATGGAAACACCTGTAAAAATTAATACAAATAAGAATGCAGAAAGAAATTTCATAGGTTGATATTTTTTGATTTTAAGTTTGCGTAAAACAGAACTTATGTGAACCTTACTTCCAGCTCGTTCTAAAAGCTGATTTTTGGCTTGCACTTATTTTAGCCCCAAACTTAAGTTTTTATTTAATTTTCCCGGTAATTCCCCTGAAGAAATTGCCGTTTCAAAAATGATTACCACGCGGACGCAAATGCAGAATTGCCAATTCCCCTTACGCTGATTTGGTGCATTTTTCGTATGCCTCGATGATACCATCGACCGTGGCATTTATTTTTTCATCGACAACCTGCCATTCCCTGTGATTTTCGTACCAGCTGATTATTTCTTTTACACCTTTTGAAAAAGGAACTTTACACTGAAATTCGGGCACGAGCTTTTTAATTTTTGAATTATCGAAGATAACGGAATGTGCTTTGTCGCCCATCAAACCGGCGCCATAAACAGGTTCGTGTTCGGCAATAAAAATGGAAGGAATATGAACAGAATCCAGTTTTACACCCAGTTCACCGGCCATTAACTGATAAATCTGGTTCCACGTAAGCAATTCATCAGAAGTAATATGAAAAGCTTCCCCGAGCGCTTTTTTCTTCCCAAACAAACCAAGAAAACCTACGGCAAAATCGCTGTTATGGGTTAGCACCCAAACCGATGTTCCGTCGCCATGTATAATGATTTTTTTGCCGCGTTTCATCCGGTCGAGAATCGTGTATCCCCAATCGGTTGGAATAAGTGTTTCGTCGTATGTGTGGGACGGGCGGACAATGGTGACCGGGAATTTTTTTGTTTTGTATGCATTGAACAAAATCTGCTCGCAAGCCGCTTTATCGCTCGAGTATTGCCAGAACGGATTAACCAGCGGCGTTTTCTCGGTGATGGGCAGGTGTGGAACCGGTTTTTCGTACGCCGATGCCGAGCTGATAAATATATACTGACCGGTTTTGCCGGCGAAAATTTCGATGTCAGCTTCCACCTGTTCAGGTACAAAATTGATCCAGTTTACCACCACATCGAACCGAAAATCTTTTAGTATTTTTTTGGATTCCTCCACATTTCGGATGTCTCCCTGAATATGTTTGACGCCTTCAATTTTCCGGTGACTTTTGCCACGATTGAAATGGTATAATTCAATACCACGTTCCACTGCCAGCCTCGAAACTGCTGAACTGATAATTCCTGTTCCGCCGATAAAGAGTACTTTCATTTTAAATAATATTGTGTTATACTATTCAAAGGTAACGAATTGAATGCACAATTTTTCCGGCAGTTTTCATTTGTCGCAAGTGCTTCAAAACATTACTTTTGTCAGCAAAATAAAACGACGATATGCAAAAAATACACATCGGGTTTTTAGGCGCCGGCGGGATAGCCCGCGCACATGCTTACTCCGTTCAGGCGCTTAAATATTATTATACCGATATTCCGGAACTTGTTTTTGAGTCGGTGGCATCAGCGCGAAAAGAGAGCCGGGAGAATTTTGCTGCGAAATTCGGCTTTAAAAAAGCACAATCGGTTGAGGAATTTACATCGAATACACTAATCGAAGCCGTTTTCATTTTGGGGCCCAACAACGTTCATTTCAAGCATTTAAAACTGGCATTGGGTATGCCAAACGTGAAATACATTTACCTTGAAAAGCCGGTGTGTGCATCGCCTGAAGAAGAAAAGGAGATGCAAAAAATCACTGAATCAATCGGTGGAGAAGTAAAAATCCAGGTCGGGTTTCAGTACCTGCAAACGGCATCGGTTCGGGAAGCGCTGAAATTCTGGCAATCCGGAAAATTAGGAAAAGCCATTCATTTTGATTTGAAATATTACCACGGTGATTATTTGCAGCCTTCCTATCGTGAAAAACGGAAAACCCGGCTGACCCCGGCGCCCGATGGCGGCGCCATGGCCGATTTGGGTTCGCATGGAATCAGCATGCTTATGGCTTTTTTAGGCAACGAATTGAAAATAACCGGAGCTTTACAAGGCGGCGGATTCGATGACGTACCCAAAGACTCTGATTTGTTTAGTTCAATTTCGCTGTTTGAACCGAAAAATGGCGCTGTTGGAAATTTATCCGCCAGCCGAATTAGTTCGGGAACAGGTGATTTGGTTCATTTTGAACTGTTTGCCGAAAATGGGGCGTTGCGCTATTCATCGTACAATTCGGAATATTTCGAATATTATCTGGAAGGCGCCAACCAATGGGTGAAACAAATGGTGGGCAGCAACTACAAACCGGTAACCAGTTTTCCGTCGGGGCATGTTCCTCCGGGCTGGCTTCGGTCGATGGTACATGCACATTTCGTGTTTTTTACCGGGAAAGATGAAAGGGCATTTTCTTCCGGTCTGAAACACGGTCTGGCTGTGCAGCGGATTGTTAGGGAAACAGCCGCCCACCTGGAGAATTTCAGAAACAAATTCACATAGTTCGATGTAAAAATAAGCCGGATGAATGAAACAAAATGTTAATCTTGCGTTGGTTATAAAAATGCCTCTTTTTACCGAACATTTTAAACAATAAACAAATGACTGAAAGAAGCAGTGGAATTTTACTGCACATATCTTCGCTTCCCGGGAACGAAGGAATTGGCACACTCGGGGAAAACGCTTTTCGTTTTGTCGATTTTCTGGCAGAAACGAAACAAAAAATCTGGCAAATTTTGCCACTCGGCCCCATTGGTTACGGAAATTCACCGTACCAGTGTTATTCGGCTTTTGCCGGAAACCCTCTTTTTATTGATTTGGAATTGCTGCAAAAAGAATCGTTGCTGCACGAAAACGAACTTTTGAATATTCCGCGTTTTTTGAAACGAAAGGTGGAATTTCAGAAGGTAGAAGAATGGAAATACAAGCTGCTTCATAATGCTTTTAAAGTATTTAAAACGCTCGATTCTAAAGAGCTGGAAGTGGAATTTTCGGTTTTCCGGAACGAAAATTCATGGTGGCTCGATGATTATTCGATTTTTATGGCGCTGAAACAGCATTTTGGAAATGTTATTTGGATGGACTGGGAGGATGGCGCGAAATTCAGGGAAAAAAAGGCGCTTAACAACTACCGGAACTTGCTGGCCGATGAAATTAATTTCAGGAAATTCATGCAGTTTTTCTTTTTCAGACAATGGGCACAAGTAAAAACATATGCTCATTCAAAAGGGATTAAAATAATGGGTGATTTGCCACTGTATGTTTCCACTGACAGCGTTGATGTGTGGGCAAATACCGATATTTTCGAGCTGGATAAAAACCTGAGGCCTACGAAAGTTGGCGGTGTGCCTCCTGATTATTTCAGCGAAACCGGGCAATTATGGGGAAATCCGGTGTTTAACTGGCGGAAGATGCATAACCGCGGTTACGACTGGTGGATGGCGCGTTTGCATTTCGAGTTAAAAAAGTTTGATTTGGTGCGAATCGACCATTTTCGGGGACTGGAAGCTTTTTGGTCGGTGCCTGCCGGAGAAAAAACTGCCATTAACGGAGAATGGATCGCCGCACAAGGTTTTGAAATGCTGAAGAAATTTCGCGATCAGATTCATCATCTGCCGCTGATTGCAGAGGATTTGGGAGTGATAACACCGGAAGTGGAAAAGTTGCGTGACGATTTCCATCTGCCGGGAATGAAAGTTTTACAATTTGCTTTCGGTTCCGATGCCACAAACAAAAACCTGCCGCACAATTATTCGGAAAATTTCATGGTTTACACCGGAACGCATGATAACAACACCACATTGGGCTGGCTGAAATCGCTAAAAAGAAAAGAAAAAAAGCAGGTTCGGAAATACCTCGGAAGAAACCGCAAAAAAGCACTACACAAATTAATTACAATGGCCTGGGCTTCCACAGCAAAAATGGCGGTAATTCCGTTGCAGGATTTGCTGGAAATGGATGAAAAAGCGAGAATGAACACCCCGGGAACTGCCTCCGGAAATTGGGAATGGCGGTTTCGGTGGACGCAACTAAAACGGAAACACAAAGCGCGACTAAGGGAACTGACTGAAAAGTACAACCGTTAAATTTGTGAATGACCTGCTGTCGCTGTAAATAAGTTACCTCATGCAGCGTAAGTCTGTTAGCAACACAACAAGACTGCTTTCATAAATTTTTTGGGTTGTTCGGCGTGTAGCCAGTGGCCGGCTTTGGGAATGTCTACAATCCGGGCATCGGGATAAATTTCCTTGATCAACTCTTTGTCGTCGTCCAGAATATAATTCGATTCCAGTCCGCGGATAAAAATTACCGGATAGCTGGTTATTGGAATCCGGTCCTCAAACCAGTTGCGGTTGACACCGCCCACAATTTCATCAAGGTAATCGTACAACACTTCCGGATTCAGCCGCCATTGGTATTGTTTGGTTTTTTTGTTCTTTTCCACGCTTTTCAACAGGAACCGCCGGATGCGGGCGTTATCAATTTTTTCGGCCAGCAAATCGTCCACGTCAGTTCGTTTTTTTACCTGCGTGAAATCGATTTCCTGCATGGCCAGCAATATGTTCCGGTGAAGGTGATATTGGCTGTTTTCATTCAGTTGCAGGTAATCTTTCGGTGCAATGTCGGCAATCACCAGTTTTTCTACTTTTTCAGGATAATCCGCAGCAAACCACATGGCTGTTTTTCCCCCCATGCTGTGTCCCAGAATGGTAGCTTTTTCAATGTCATGTTTTTCAAAGAATTCAGCCAAATCATCGCGCATGTCGTTGTATGAATTGGTTTCGGCAAATGGCGAACGTCCGTGATTGCGCTGGTCGATAGAGTAAACCGTGTACCTTTCTGCCAGCTTTTTGCCGATGTTTAGCCAGTTATCCGACGAACCGTACAATCCGTGAATAATAACAAGCGCTGGTCCGCTTCCTTCTTTTCGGTAATATAATTCCATTATTTAAGGCATTCGAGGTATTTCTGAATTGTAGTTTCCAACCCCAGGTAAAGCGCATCGGAGATGAGCGCATGGCCGATGGATACTTCTGCGAGGTTGGGGATATTTTTATACAGGTAATTCAGGTTTTCAAGGTTCAAATCGTGGCCGGCATTGACGTCTATCCCTAAACTATCGGCGAATTTTGCCGCTTTTACAAAAGGTTCAACTGCGCGGGACCGGTCGATGGGATAAATTTTTGCGTACGGTTCGGTATACAATTCCACGCGGTCGGTTTTAATTTCTGCAGCGCCTTCAATGGCCACCGGATCGGGATCGACAAAAATGGAAGAACGTATGCCATTTTCCCGCAGCCGGGCAATAACATCTTTCAGAAAACTAAGATTTGCCCACGTATCCCAGCCATGGTCGCTGGTTATTTGGTCGTGGGTATCGGGGACCAGCGTTACCTGTTCGGGCCGAACTTCTTCCACCATTTTTAAAAAGTCTCTTCCGGGGTATCCTTCAATATTAAATTCGGTTGTAATAACCGTTTTAATTTCATATACATCTTTGCGTGTAATGTGCCTTTCATCGGGACGCGGATGTACAGTAATTCCCTGTGCGCCGAACTTCTGACAATTCACGGCCGCCTCCTTAACATTTGGATTATTACCACCGCGAGAGTTTCGCAGTGTTGCTATTTTGTTTATATTTACACTTAGTCTGGCCATAACTCAAATTATTAGCGCAAGTTACAATTTTCAGTTTTTAAAATAAAAGAATAAAGATTTTGCTGGCACAAAAATTAATATCGGAAGTAATTCCAGCTATTAAAGCTTCTGAAAAAGGACAGAAAGCTTTGAACTGGATGGATGTTTTCAGGGTATCGCATTTACCTGTAGTCCGGAACCGGGAATATCTCGGGCTGGTTTCGGATAAATTGATTTACGATTTGAATTTATTGGAAGAACCTCTCGAAAAAGAACTTTCAAAGCTGCACACAACTCATGTTCATAAAGATCAGAATATTTTTGAAGTCGCAATTTTAATGTACAAATTAAAGTTGAGCGTGTTGCCCGTGCTCGATGAAGACCATTATTATTTGGGCGTCATTACACTTTACGATTTGGCACGGCAATTTGCCGGTTATTTTTCGTTGCTGGAAATAGGAGGCATCATCATTCTTGAAATGAATGTTAACGATTATTCGCTTACGCAAATCAGTCAGATTGTGGAAAGCAACGACACCAGGATTTTAAGTATGTTTATGAACCGGATGCCGGGTTCGAACATCCTTGAGGTGATTTTAAAACTTAACAAGGAAGAGCTGACGCCGGTTATCGAAACTTTTATGCGGTACGAGTACAATGTAAAAGATGTATACCTCGACGATTCGAAACTGGATGATTTGTACAAAGACCGGTTCGATCAGTTCATGAAATTTATGGACATTTAAACAGAAATATACGAATGAAAGTAGCAGTTTTTGGAACTTCTGTTTCAAAAGATTTTTTGTCCGTTCTTGAAGAATTTTTCGGATTTCTGAAACAACATCATGTTGAAGTACAACTGTTCCGGCCTTTTTACGATTACCTTACCGGAACTTTAGGACATACGCCGTATTACACATCCTTTTTTTCATCACATGCCGGTTTCGACCCGGATATCAACTACATCTTTAGCGTGGGTGGCGACGGAACTTTTCTGCATTCGGTGATGAATATCCGCAATTTTGAAATTCCTGTGATTGGTGTGAACAGCGGCCGGCTCGGGTTTTTGGCGGATATTTCGCAGGATCAAATTAACGAGGCGCTGACAAATATCCTGAGTAATAATTATTCGGTGCTGGAGCGTACAATGCTGCAGGTGGATTTTGAAGGACGGGAAAACCTCGATTTTAATTTTGCACTGAATGAAATTGCCGTTTTAAAAACCGATTCTTCATCAATGATAAACATTACCGCCTGGCTCGATGATGATTTGCTGAACAACTACTGGGCAGACGGTTTAATAATTGCGACACCCACCGGTTCCACGGCTTATTCATTAAGTGTTGGCGGGCCCATTCTTACGCCCGATTCCGAGAACTTTGTAATTACCCCGCTTGCGCCCCACAACCTGACCGTTCGGCCCATGGTGGTTCCCGACAAATACGAGATAAAACTGAAAGTGGAAGGACGTGGTTCGAATTACCTCGCATCCGTGGATTTCCGCTCGGAAGCAGTCGATTTTTCTACCATCATCAAAATAAAAAAAGCAAACTTTAAATTAAAGACACTGCAACTACCCGATCAAACGTTTTTCAATACCTTACGAAACAAGCTGATGTGGGGCTACGACAAGCGTAACTAATTATTCTTAAAAGCTTAACAATTTTTAATCTTTCTTTCGGTTTTATAATAATATTCAGACCTGTTATTTTTAGAATTATATTACTTTTGTACCTCTCGAAAGCCGGGAATGAGTAATAAAAACCAGGTTCATTGTGTTGGAAATCAATGTTTTATTGAAGATAAAAATGTTGTTAAAAACACTGACAAACCGGTTTTTTTGTTGCGATAACGTTAGTAGTTAGGACCCGGTTCGGGGTGAAATTTCTGAAGTGAAATGAATAAAAAAAGACAGGCCTGAAACAATTGTTAAATGAACTTTTTAAATACCAAATGAAAAAAATTGTATTGGTGTTTGCAGCGGTTTTTATAACTGTTTCAGGTTTTGGCCAGGTAACGGCCGATATCGGCTTGTGGGGAGGAACATCAACCTACTGGGGCGACATCAGGAAAGTGCCTCCCGTACAATCGTTCAATCCAAATTTTGGGGGTTATTTCAGGTATAATTTCAACAAAAGGATAGGGCTTAGGGCAATGTTCCTCACCGGCAGGTTTTCTGCCGACGGCGCAGTTGAAGAAGTGCCATGGTCGTTTGAGAAAAATGTTCAGGATTTTTCGATGCAGGTTGAAATCAATTACCTGGATTACATTTTAGGTGAAAATAAAACACCGTTCACGCCATATATTATGGGAGGTTTTGGCATTATGTATTTCCCGTATGAAGTGGATCCTGCTTTGCTGGCAACTATAAATCCGGATCAGGTTAAGGGCAATGCAGTTATCAATGAGCCGGTGATGACGCCTGCCATTCCTTTTGGTTTCGGTGTGAAATTTAACCTGGGAATGCGGCTGGGAATCGGGGTGGAATACCAGCTTCGGAAAATTATTTCAGATAAATTGGATAACCTGGACGATCCGCTTGCATTTAAAGACAGTAACGGACAGGTGGTTTCGTATACCGATTTAGTACATAACAACGACTGGCCAGGTTATTTAGGGGTGCATTTAACGTACAAAATATATTTAGGCGGAAGTGCTTGCCCGGCTTATGACAGTAAAAACTAATAATGAATTCGTTTAAACACAGGTTAAATAAAAATAAAATTCCGCAGCATGTTGCCATCATCATGGATGGTAACGGGCGCTGGGCTGCAAAACACGGAAGTGCGCGTACTTTCGGGCACGAGCATGGAGTGGAATCGGTTCGCTCTACCGTGAAAGGCGCCGGCGAAATTGGAATTAAATACCTGACGCTTTACGCTTTTTCAACCGAGAACTGGGAACGGCCGCAATACGAAGTTCAGGCATTAATGGGCCTGCTGGTGCACGCCATCGAAAACGAAACGGATGAGTTAATGAAAAACAACGTCCGGTTGCAGGCCATTGGCGATTTGAACAAATTACCTGAAGAAGTTCAGGCAAAACTCAATGAGTGCATCGGTAATCTGAAAGGAAACACAGGTCTGACACTTGTGCTGGCGCTGAGCTACAGTTCAAAATGGGAAATCATTGATGCGGTAAAAAAAATAGCAGACGATGTAAAAAATAATAAATTGGCCCCGGAGGAAATCAACGACAAACAATTCGAAAAATATCTTCTTACCGTAAATTTGCCCGATCCTGAATTGTTAATCCGCACCAGCGGTGAATACCGGATCAGTAATTTTTTGCTGTGGCAGATTGCTTATTCAGAATTGTATTTTACTGAAAAGCTTTGGCCCGATTTCAGGAAAGAAGATTTATTTGAGGCGGTTTTTGATTTTCAAAACAGAGAAAGAAGATTTGGTAAAACCAGTGAACAGTTATTTAGATAATTAATAATGAACAGAATGCGAAAGCAAATTATATTGCTGCTTTTAATGTGTGTATTTTTTATTTCAGGAGCCTGGGCACAGGTGGCAGACAGCACAAATTTCTCCATTTACTATTCGAGCCCCAAAGAATATACCATTGCCGGTATTAAAGTTTCGGGAATCCGATATTTGGACGAAACAGTTTTGTTGCAACTTTCAGGGCTGACGGTGGGCGAGGAAATACAGGTGCCGGGCGATGCAATTACTGACGCCATTAAAAAACTATGGGGGCAGGGGCTTTTTTCCGATGTGAAAATTACCGCTACCAAAGTGGTGGGCAACGAAATTTGGCTCGACATTTATCTTCAGGAAAGGCCGCGGCTTTCGGATGTGAATTTTTACGGCGTCAGCAAATCGGAAAAAGACGATATTACCGAAAAAGTACTTTTGTTAAAGGGCAGTCAGATTACTGATAACCAGGTGAATAATGCCGAGCGGACCATCAAAAATATTTTCCTCGAAAAGGGATTTTTAAATACAGAAGTAAATGTGGTACAACGTGATGATACCACTCAAAATAACAGCGTTGTACTCGATATTTACATCGATAAAAAAGAAAAAGTTAAAGTAAATGAAATTACTATTCATGGTAATGAACATGTTAAAGACAACGTGTTGGAACGTGCCATGAAAAAGACCAACGAGCCAAAGCTGCTGAACTTTTTCAAAACAAAAAAGTTCCTCAGCGAAGAATATAAAAACGATAAAGCAAAACTCATTGATAAGTACAACGAAAAAGGTTACCGTGATGCCGTTATTCTGGATGACACAGTTTACCAGGTGGAAGTAGGCCGGAGAAACAAACCGAAAGTAAACATCGATATAACGGTTGAAGAAGGAGATAAATACTATTTCGGCGATGTGAGATGGGTGGGAAATACAGTGTATCCTTCGGAATATTTGAACACCTACCTTGGAATTAATAAAGGAGATGTTTTCAATCAGAAAACGTTGGATAAACGTCTTTTCGACAATGATGAAGGTTTAAATAACCTGTATCTCGACAAAGGTTATCTCTTTTTCGATTTGCAGCCGGTGGAAGTGAACATCGACAATGATACCATCGACTATGAAATGCGCATCAGGGAGGGGAAACAGGCAACTATCGATAAAGTACTTATCAGCGGGAATACTAAAACCCACGAGCATGTTGCACGTCGGGAATTGCGTACATATCCGGGCGATTTGTTTAGTAAGTCGAACATCATTCGTTCGGTAAGGGAATTATCGCAACTGGGGCATTTCGATCCGGAAGCCATTAATCCCGATATCCGTCCCCACCCGGAAGATGGCACTGTAGATATTGATTACCAGTTACAGGAAAAAGCGAATGACCAGATAGAACTGTCGGGAGGTTGGGGCGCCGGGATGTTTGTAGGTTCCGTCGGTCTGAAATTTGCCAATTTTTCGGTCAGGAATATTTTGAACAAAGAAGCCTGGCGGCCGCTGCCAACCGGCGACGGACAAACACTTAGTTTGCGTTATCAAACCAGCGGGAGGTATTACAAAACCATTAGTTTATCATTTATTGAGCCGTGGCTGGGCGGTAAAAAACCAAATTCATTTTCGCTGTCGTTTTCTTACTCAAGAATAAATTACAGCGCCAATAAATATTACAACAACTACGGTGGTTACGGTGGTTATGGCGGTGGTTATGGTGGTTATCCATACGGCGGCGGCTATGGCGGTTATCCATATGGCGGTGGTGGTTATCCCTACGGCGGTTACGGCGGTTACGGTGGTTATGGCGGTTATGGCGGTTATGGTGGTTATCCGTATGGCAGCTACTATCAGCCCCAGTACAATTACAGTTCGGAAAATAAAGATGAAACGAATGACCAGATTTGGGCAACTTCGGCGATTGCTATGGGATATGGTTACCGGCTTTCATGGCCCGACGACTATTTTACCGTGTACCACGAGCTGTCGATGGAGCATTACCGTCTGCAAAACATGGGAAGCTATTTTTACTTCCTGGCCGATGAAAACGGACAAGTGAACGGGACATTTAACAACTTCAGCTTTAAAACCGTATTTGGCAGGAATTCAGTAGACAACCCGCTTTACTCGCGCCGGGGATCACAATTAACGCTTTCGCTGAAATTAACGCCGCCGTTCTCCCTGTTCGATGGCAAAGATTCACAGTCGTCGGATTTAACCAATGCAGAGCGGTTCAAATGGATTGAGTATCACAAATGGCTGCTGAAGGGCCAATTGTACAATCCGTTAACTAAAAATACGAACCTGGTATTGCGTACTGCGCTGGAGATGGGCTTTTTGGGATATTACGATCCATACAGAAGATCACCGTTTGAAGGATTTATTGTTGGCGGTTCGGGAATGTCGGGATATAACATTTACGGTACCGATTATGTAGCACTGCGTGGGTACAAAGATTTCAGCTTGAGCCCAAGAAATGGTTCGAGCATGTATTCGAAATTTACCATGGAATTGCGTTATCCGATTACACTGAAACCAAGCGCCACCATTTATGCACTTACGTTCCTTGAAGGCGGAAATGCGAACGTGAACTTTCAGAATTATAATCCGTTCAAGCTCTACCGATCGGCAGGCGTAGGAGTTAGGATTTTTCTCCCGATGTTCGGTTTAATGGGAATTGACTGGGGGTACGGTTTTGATGAAATACCCGGTGTACCCGATGCCAACGGGAGCCAGTTCCACTTTGTTATTGGCCAGCAGTTCTGATGATTATGCTTTTGGCATAAAATATGATAAAGCAAATTCAGTTACAACTAAAAAAAATAGTCATGAAAAAATTAATATTAATCGTTGCTGCCATTCTGGCTTTTACCGGAATCAGTCATGCACAAAAATATGGTTTTATCGATTCAGGTTATATCCTTGAAAATATTCCGGCGTTCAATGCAGCGCAGGAGCAACTGAACCAGCTTTCATCGCAGTATCAGAAAGAGCTGGAATCAATGCATGCTGAAATCGAGCAAATGTACAAGGATTTTCAGGCTGAAAGTGTACTGCTCTCGGAGGACATGAAACGCAAACGCGAGGATGTCATCATTTCAAAAGAAAAGGATTACAAACAACTTCAGCAAAAATACTTCGGGCCAAGCGGCGATTTGTTCAAAAAGCGGCAGGCGCTTGTAAAACCGATTCAGGACGATATATTCAATGCCGTTCAGGAAATTGCCGACGAAGGAAGTTACGCGGTCATTTTTGATAAATCGGGAGGTACTACTTTATTTTATACGAACCCGCGGTACGATTTAAGCGACCAGGTATTACAAAAACTCGGATATAAATAATTAATCGTTATATTTGTGACCAAAATTTTTTAACACCACATTGATTATGAGAAATTTAATGAAAATTTGTGCTGTTCTGCTGCTGTTTGTTGCAGCAACATCGGCTAACGCCCAGGGATTGAAATTCGGGCACATCGATTTGCAGGCGCTGATACAGATAATGCCCGAGCGTGTCGCCGCCGAAACCGAATTTAATAATTTTCAAACAGAATTGGAAGATGTTCTGGGGGAGATGCAGACTAACTATCAGCAAAAATTGAAAGAACTGGAGCAACTGGGAAATGCCGCTTCAGAAATTAAAAGAAATGCTAAAGTTACAGAAATACAGGATATTCAGCAACGGATTCAGAATTACCAGGTAACTGCACAGCAACAACTTCAGCAAAAACAACAGGAAGTGCTTAAGCCTGTGTTCGACAAAGCCGAAGCGGCTATTGGCGAAGTAGCCAAAGAACAGGGACTGATGTACGTTTTCGACACAAGTTCAAACGTTGTTATTTACAAATCGAACCAAAGTGTTGATGTTCTGCCGCTGGTAAAAAAGAAACTCGGAATCGATTAATAATAGCTATAACAAGAAATGATAAAGGGCCGTTCGTTGTTTTCGAATGGCTTTTTTTTATGCTTTCGCGCCAATTTTGTTGGATTGAAATTGAAATCAGCTTATATTTATTGACCGCTGGATTGTTCATCAAACTTAACAGGTATGGAACTGGAATACGAATCAAACAAGAACGGAGAAATTGCCCTGGCAGAAAATACGCTTTTCGAAATTGCATGGGAAGTATGTAACCAGGTGGGAGGAATCTATACAGTTATCCGGTCGAAAGTACCGTCGGTAATCGAAAAGCAAGGGAAAGAAAATTATTTTCTGATTGGTCCCTATTTTGAAGATCAGGCCAATGCGCATTTTGATGCGGCAACTGATTTTTCGTCGCCTATTGGTAAAGCCGTATTGCAAATGCAGGAACGAGGATTCGATGTACATTACGGGCAATGGATTGTGTCGGGCCGGCCTAACGTTGTGCTTTTTAATCCGTTTTCGGTATATGATAAACTGAATGAAATAAAACATTTTGTCTGGCAGGATTATCACATTTCACTCCCGGGGCAGGATGTACTGCTCGACCAGGTGGCGGCTTTCGGATTTCAGGTAAAGGAGTTTTTCCGCTATCTCTGTTCGTCAGGCTATTGCAAAAGCACCGTTATCGCTCATTTTCACGAATGGATGGCTGGATTGCCCATTCCGGGAATCCGGAAAGACAGGCTTGATATTAAAATTGTTTTCACGACACATGCTACCCTGTTGGGGCGTTATTTGGCCATGAATGACCAAAAATTTTACGAACACCTGTCTTTTTACAACTGGGAGGCTGAAGCCTCAAGATTTAATATAAAACCCATTGCAGAAATTGAGCGGGCTTCGGCGCATGGAGCGCATGTTTTTACCACCGTTAGCGAAGTAACTGCCCGCGAATGCAAACAGCTTTTGGGGCGCACGCCTGATTTAATCCTTCCAAACGGCCTGAATATTCAACGTTTTGAAGCACTTCACCACGTGCAGAACCAGCACATTCAATATAAGGAACAAATACACGAGTTTGTCCGGGGACATTTTTTTCAAAGTTATTCCTTCGACCTCGATAACACACTCTATTTTTTTACTTCCGGAAGGTATGAATACCACAATAAAGGTTACGATGTGACCCTGGAAGCGCTGGCCCGCCTTAACTGGAAATTACAACAAGCAAAATCACCAATGACCATCGTCGCATTTTTTATCACCCGCCAGCCGTTTTACACCTTCAATCCGGATGTGCTTCACGCAAAAGCGCAAATTGAAGATATTCACCGGGTTTGCAATGAAATTAAGGAACAGATTGGAAAACGCCTGTATACAAAAATTACTTCACTTGCCGGCTCCTATGAATTTCCGGATTTACGCGAAATGGTCGACGATTATTTGCGGCTGAAACTGCGCCGGAACGTTCAAAGCTGGAAATCAAAACAGCTCCCGAAGATTGTAACGCATACCATGAAAGATGACGTAAACGATGACATTTTGAAGTTTTTGCGGACATCGAATCTGGTAAATAACCGGCACGATAAGGTTAAAGTAGTTTACCATCCTGATTTTATAACTACTTCGAACCCGCTGTTCAAAATGGATTACAACCAGTTTGTGAGAGGCTGCCATCTGGGTATTTTTCCGAGCATGTACGAACCATGGGGTTATACACCGCTGGAATGCCTTGCAAGCGGTTTACCATCGATTACCAGTAACCTGGCAGGATTTGGCGACTATGTGGTGAAGAATATTCCCGACCACGAGGAAAAAGGAATGTATATTATCAACCGGCAGGGACATAACTTCTACGATGCAGCAGAGGATTTGGCCAATATCATGTTCCGGTTTGCCGGATTAACACGCCGGGAACGAATTTCACTCCGTTACAAAAGCGAAGAATCCTCACTTCATTTCGACTGGTCGAACCTGGGGAAATATTACGATGAGGCTTACAAATTGGCAACCGAGCGATAGTAAATAAATACATAAAATTCCATGAGTTATTCTCCGATAGGCGTTTTCGATTCCGGATACGGAGGGCTTACCGTTTTAAAGGAACTGGTAAAAGCTCTGCCTGAAAATGATTTCCTTTATTTAGGCGATAACGCCCGTACACCATATGGAACGCGTTCGTTCAGAGTTGTTTATGAATACACGTTGCAGGCGGTGAAGTATTTGTTCAGCCAAAACTGCCCGTTGATTATCATTGCCTGCAATACCGCGTCGGCAAAAGCGCTGAGAAATATCCAGCAACTCGATTTGCCGCACATCGCTCCCGACCGCCGGGTTTTGGGTGTTATCAGGCCAAGTGTGGAAAAAGTTTCCGAGATAACACGAAACGGACATGTGGGAGTGGTTGGGACGGTAGGGACGGTAGTTTCGGAATCGTATCCCATTGAACTCGAAAAGTGGTCGAACAGAAAAGTTGTCTCCACTGTTCAGGAAGCTTGTCCGCTCTGGGTGCCCATTGTCGAAAACAACGAAATCGACTCCGAAGGCGCCGATTATTTCGTTCGAAAAAATATTCAAAATATTCTTGAAAAGGATAAAAACCTGGACACATTGATTTTAGGTTGTACGCATTATCCGCTGTTAATCCATGTTATCCGTAAATATGTCCCTGAAAATATCCAAATCCTCGAACAGGGAGAAATTGTTGCAGAGAAACTGCTCGATTATTTGTCAAGGCATCCTGAAATAAAACAACGGCTTTCCATAAACAGGCAGGTAAGCTTCCAAACCACTGAAGCCACCGATACATTCACAGAAAAAGCAGCTTTATTTATGGGTAGCCCGGTGGAAGCGCAAACAGTTCATTTTTAATCACCGGCTGATTTTCTTTATAAAAATTCACCCGACTATTGACACAATTTTAAAAATGTTGTATATTTGTAATATTGATATATTACAATATAATTATCATTCAATGATTACGTTTAAATTAGATCCGAAAGCAGGGGCGCCGTTTTATCGCCAGATCATCGACCAGATTAAATTTGGGATTGCTTCGGGAAATCTCAAAACCGGAGAGCAGCTACCGACTGTTCGTTCGCTGGCCGTTGAACTGAAAGTGAATTTAAATACAGTTGCAAAAGCATATAAAGAGCTTGAAATTCAAAATGTTTTGGAAACCCAGCAGGGAACAGGAACATTTATCAACAATACCCAAATTAAAGTTTCGGAAAAGGAAAAAAGCAAAAAATTGCAGGACATCTGCAATGAATTTTCCACCATTGCCTTCAGTTACGGTTTCTCAGTAAACGACATCATAAATCAACTAAAAAAACAAGTGAAATGAAAAAGAATTCCATTACAAAAGGTCTGTTCAACGCAGTATCTGCCAGTGTATTAATAGTATTGGCAGGAATTTCTGCCGGTTTGTATTACCTGGGAAAAGTCGATATACCGGTTTTTATAGCATTGCTTATTGTTTCTGTTTTATTTGCAGTATCAATCAACATTGCCGATCAGTGGGAAAAAGCAGTCGTTCTGCGAATGGGGAAATTCAATGGTTTGAAAGGGCCAGGAATATTTCTCATCATTCCCATTATCGATAAAATTGATAAGTACATTGATCAGCGTATCCGGGTTACCGATTTTAAAGCTGAGCAGACGCTGACAAAAGATACGGTCCCGGTGAATGTTGACGCAGTGGTTTACTGGACGGTCTGGGATGTTGAAAAAGCAGCGCTCGAAGTTCAGGAATATGAAAAGGCGATTTGGTACATCGCACAGACTGGTTTGCGTGACATCATCGGAAAACACGAACTGGCCGATTTGTTGCAGGAGCGCGATAAAATTGCTGAAGATTTGCAAAAAGTGCTCGATCACAGTACCAATCCCTGGGGGATTACCTGCCAGAACGTAGGTATTAAAGATATCGTTATTCCACAGGGGCTGGCGGATGCCATGAGTAAAGAAGCACAAGCTGAACGTGAGCGCCGGGCACGGGTGATTCTCGGAACTGCTGAAACAGAAATCGCTGAGAAATTTGCCAAAGCCAGCGAACAGTATCGCAATAATCCTGTTGCACTTCATTTGCGGGGCATGAACATGCTTTTTGAAGGATTGAAAGAAAAAGGTTCGATGGTGATAGTGCCAAGTTCAGCGCTTGATACCATGAACCTTGGAGCCATCGGCGGATTGGTATCGCTGGGCAGGACAAATGAGGTGGTGTCGTAATCCCGAAAATTTCGATGAAAATGTTCATTGCCGTTCAGGGCTTCAACGAACGCTTTTATCTCCTGTTATTTTTGCAATAACCTGCTCCATTTTTGCTTCATGGTTTGTCATTTCCCTAACGAGTTTGAACTGTGCCCGGCATCTTTCGACGTTGTGTTCCGGATGATCCGTTTTGTAATAAACATCGCCTTCAAGGTAATCGGTGAGAAACCGGATTCCCATAATAAAAGTCATGAATTTTGCCGAGTGGGGCAGAAGGCTGATTTCTTTATCTGTAAGAAACATCTTTGTTTCCTCGAGAAAACCGTTTGAAAATGCCTCAAAAATTTCAAGGTTGATCGTGATTTTATTCAAATCGGTTTCATCTTCTTCTGCAGTGGATGCAGCCGTGCGTATGGCATCTCCAAAGTCGAAATGAACCAGGCCGGGCATCACCGTATCCAAATCAATCACACATAAAATTTGTCCGAATTTATCGAATAAAATGTTGTTGATTTTTGTATCGTTATGAGTTATTCTGACTGGAATTTCACCACTTTTCTGTGCCCGGATCAGCGTGTGCATTTCCTCTTCCATTTGCAGCGCGAAATCAATTTCCGGTTGTGTTTTTTCTTTCCGGTTTTGGTAATTCACCTGCAGCGCTTTCCGGAAATTACGATAACGAAATTCGATGTTGTGAAAATCGACAATGGTTTCGTTTAGGGGTTTCCCGGGTAAATCTTCCAACTGTTTTTGAAACCGTCCAAATCCTTTTCCGGCAAGGTAAGCATGTTCAGGATTTTCGATATTTTCAACGCTGTGGCTGCCGGCAATCAGCAGGAAAACCGTCCAGTAATTTCCATCGACGTCTTTAAAATAGTAGTTTCCGGCTGGCGTTTGAACGTGTGTAATTACCCGCTTATCGATATCGCGAACACCTTTTTCTTCCATTTTTTTACGAATGTGCTGTGTAACGCGGACGATGTTTTCCATCATTCCGGGAACGTCCTTAAAAACATGATGGTTTTTACGCTGAAGGATATAATCGGGTTTTTCGGGTTCTTCAATAAAAATTCTGTACGTATCGTTTATGTGGCCATTCCCAAAAGGTTCAATTTTCAAAATTGTTCCATCCAGATTAAAACTTGCTGCAATTTCAGCTAATTTCCCTGTCATTTAAATGTGTTTTTAAAAAAGTTTTTCAGGATAATCGCCGTTTTCGATCAGCTTGTTGGTTTTGTCTACCACCAGTGGTTTGTCTTCTTTGTAGGTAACTCCAAACCAGGGAGAATCAGCTTCCAGTACTTTCACTGTGGCCAGTTTGTCATCTATCATTTCAAAAACAACCGAAGGAATGAACATTTCCGATTTTGGCTCGTCGATTTCTTTTTCAAGAAACTGGGTGAACTTTCTCCCGAGCGTATTAAAAACCGATGGTTTGAAACCCCAGATATTCATCGACACATTTTCCTGACCGTTCAGACGGTTTTCGTTACCGTTATCTTCAATGGAAATAATTGCTTCGCCCCTTTTTTCAATTTTTTTAGTCTCCACAATTTTAACCAGGTTCTGGTTTAAATCAACTTCGCAAATGCCGCGCGAAACTGAGCCGAAATCCGATAACGTTTCCTTCAGTTTGTAACCGACCATGGAATATTCTTTGGGATCTTCCGAAGTGGTGAGGAAACCTGCCATTACTTTGTAGGCATTGAATCCATAAAAATCATCGGCGTTCAATGCACAAAATGGTTCTTTTACAACATCTTTTGCAACCAGAATTGCATGTGCCGTTCCCCATGGTTTTTCGCGATCTGCCGGAACTGAAAATCCCTCCGGCAGGTTGTCCAGTTCCTGGTAAACGTATTCAACATCGATTTTTCCTTTCAGTTTTTCATCGAACTTTTCTTTGAATTCGTCTGCAAAACTTTCCCGGATAATAAATACCACTTTACCAAAGCCGGCACGGATAGCATCGAAAATGGAGTAGTCGATAATTGCTTCGCCATTGGGTCCAACGGGTTCAACTTGTTTTAACCCGCCGAAACGGCTTCCCATTCCTGCAGCAAGAATAAGTAATGTAGGTCTCATGTGTCAACTGTTTTAATTCGTTTCCACAAAAGTAACAATTCGCAGAAAGAATTTGGTTTGAAAAATGATTGTTGCCGGTTCAGGCGGAGCTGCTAGCTCCAGGTTTTCACCTTATATCCCCTTATTGCATAAAACAGAATAACAATATATGCGAGAGTTGCCAGCCAGTAAGCATTTTGTGATCCGATGGTGTCGGAAAAGGCACCCCACAACTGCGGTAAAATAGCCCCGCCCGAAATGGCCATAATTAACAAAGCCGATCCGGTTTTCAGAAAACTGCCCAAATTATGAATAGCCAGTGGCCAGATTGCAGGCCAAACCAAAGCATTGGAAAGGCCGAAAAGCGCTACAAAAAGCACCGTGTATGGCATGGTTAAAACAATGGGCGTGAATGTAGTAACGTCAATGAAGTTAAAGGTTATCACCCAATCGGCAGGTACAAAAATGGCAAGAAGTGAGAAAATGATCCCAAGAACTGCGCTGCCTTGCAAAGCTTTCCTTTGATCCAGGTATTTCGGGATAAAAATGATTCCGATAACGTATCCGATAACCATCCCAAACATCACCAGCGAAGCGAAATATTTTGCAGAATTTAACGGAACATCGAGCGATTGTCCATAGCGAATTATTGTATCGCCTGCAATTACTTCAACGCCCACGTAAAAGAACAATGCCATTACACCCAAAATCAGGTGTGGAAATTGCCAGATGGAAGTTTTGCCCGACAGGTTTTTGGCTGTTTCTTCATCTTCCGGTTCTGCTTCCAGTTCCGGCAAACCCGATAAACGAACTCCAATTCCCATTATAAACAATATGATGGTCATCACAATGTACGGATTAATCACCCGTTTCGCCAGGTCGTCGAGAGCAGCAGTTTTCGCGGCCTGGTTCATAGTTTCGAGCCCGGCTACAAATGCATCGCCGTCGCTTAAAATATAATAGGCAAGAATCAGCGGGGCAATTGCGCCTGCCACTTTGTTACAAATCCCGAGAATGCTGATGCGCTTGGCTGCACTTTCCCGCGGCCCCATGATGGTAACGTATGGATTTGATGCCGTTTGCAGAATTGCCAGGCCTGTTCCCATAATAAATAAACCCAGCAGGAAAATTCCGTACGTGCGCATTAATGCGGCAGGTATAAAAAAAGCGGTTCCCACAGCCATTACCCAAAGCCCAACCATCATCCCGTTTTTCAAACCGGTTTTGTTCAGCACCCAGGCCGAAGGCAATGCCATTATGGTATAGGCGATGTAAAATGCTGAAGTCACAAAGAAAGCTTCGGTATCGCTTAACTGACAAGCGATTTTTAAATATGGAATCAGAATTGAATTAAGCCAGGTTACAAACCCGAAAATAAAGAATAAACTGCTGATAATTATCATGGGAAGCATGTAACTGCCTCTTTTGGCGGTCGCTTCAGTTGAGCTGGCGTTCATAATTTTTTCGATTTAGAATAGACAATAAAACTACGGAAATATTTCCACACGAAAGAATAAAATCTTTTTGTAAAACAGAAATTATTGTCAATAAAGTTTTTAAATTTTTTAAAAAGAAAGGCGCTTCTTCTTTTTTTATTTAAAAGGATTAAATCAAACTATTCGTACCAGCTTGCATACATTTCATAAGCCCTGGCAATCCTGTTGATTTCCCCCTCAAGAAGTTCCGGGCTGATTTCCTTGATTTTTTTTGCGGGAATTCCGGCGTAAACACTTCCCGATTCCACTACTGTTCCCTTTGTAACCACCGAACCGGCGGCGATAATTGAATTGCTTTCCACAACAACATCGTCGAGTACCACCGAATTGATGCCCACCATTACATTATCTTTCAACGTGCAACCATGAACCACTGCGCCATGTGCAATTGTAACATTGTTCCCGATGTTGGTTGGCGATTTTTGGTAAGTGGCATGAATGACGGCATTGTCCTGTATGTTGGTAGAGTTGCCGATTTTAATTGAATGAACATCGCCCCGAATAACCGCATTGAACCAAACGCTGCAGTTGTCGCCTATTTCCACATCGCCGATAATTGCAGCAGTTTCAGCCAGGAAACAGTTGTTGCCGAAACGCGGTTTTTTGTTTTTGATTGTTTTAATCAGTGCCACTATCTAAAATAAATTTAAATTGAATCCAAATATATTAAAACCTCTAAATAAACACATAGCTCATTACTTACTTGTTAAATAATGGTTATTTTTGTTCGTTCATTTTACGACTGAAATGATTTTAAAAACCGATTCTGAAATTATATTTTGATGATTTTAGAATCGTTTTTCTTTTAAACTGAAATTTTTAATATAAAAAGTAAATTAAATGAAGGACGCAAAAGTAATTGAACTGGAAGAAGTGGCCATTCGGTTTTCCGGTGATTCAGGCGACGGAATGCAGCTTACAGGGACTTTGTTTTCCGATGCCACCGCTCTTCTGGGAAATGACATTTCAACGTTTCCCGATTATCCTTCCGAGATTCGTGCACCGCAGGGGACTGTGGGAGGTGTATCGGGTTTTCAGGTACAATTCGGACAGAAACAAATAAATACTCCCGGTGATTTTGCCCACGTTCTTATTGCCATGAACCCGGCGGCAGTGAAAGCAAATGCCGGATTTATGCAGCCAGGCGGAACCATCATTTACGATTCGGATTCGTTTACCGAAAGAAACCTGCAAAAGGCGAATTTTAAAACCGATGATCCTTTTATAGAATTGAATCTCGAGGATTACTTCAAGATTCCGGTGCCCATTTCGAGCCTTACCAAAGAAAGTCTGAAGGATTTCGGACTCGACAATAAAAGTGTGATGAGAAGTAAAAATATGTTCGCACTTGGGCTGGTTTGCTGGATGTTTAACCGTCCGCTCGATTATATAGAAGAATTTATCCGGAACAAATTTGCCAAAAAACCGGTGGTTGTCGATTCAAACATAAAAGTGCTGCACGCCGGATATAACTATGGTATGAATATGCAGCACATGACCCCCAGTTATATGGTAAATCCGGCACCTATTGAAAATGGAACTTACCGGAACATCAACGGAAACCATGCTACGGCGTGGGGATTGCTTGCTGCGGCTGAAAAAGCAGGTCTCGAGCTTTTTTTAGGTTCTTATCCGATTACGCCGGCAACAGATATTTTATCAGCCCTTTCGGAACGGAAAGATTTGGGAGTGAAAACTTTCCAGGCGGAGGACGAAATAGCTGGTATTACCTCGGCAATCGGCGCTGCATTTGCCGGAGATTTGGCTGTAACAACAACTTCCGGTCCGGGGCTGGCATTGAAATCGGAAGCAATTGGCCTGGCAGTGATGGCCGAGCTTCCGCTGGTGATTGTAAACGTTCAGCGCGGCGGTCCATCCACCGGTTTGCCTACTAAAACCGAACAATCGGATTTATTGCAGGCGTTGTACGGGAGAAATGGTGAAAGTCCGGTGGTGGTTTTGGCAGCAAGCACGCCCTCCGATTGTTTCTGGTATGCATATAAAGCAGCCAAAATCGCGCTGGAAAGAATGGTTCCGGTAATTCTTTTAACTGATGGTTTCCTCGGAAACGGAAGTGAACCATGGAAAATTCCGGCGCTTGCGGAACTCCCCGGCATTAAACCGAAAATTGCAAAAGAAGCTTCAACTTTTACTGCGTATAAACGCGATGAAGAATCGTTTAGCCGTGAATGGGCTTTCCCCGGAATGCCAGGTTTTGAGCACCGCATCGGCGGACTGGAGAAAAATGCATCCGGAACGGTTAGCCATGATCCGGAAAATCACCAGAAAAATACCGAAATCAGGGAACAAAAAGTTCAGAACGTGGTAGATATGGTCCCCGATTTGGAAATTTGCGGAGATGAAGAAGGCGATGTACTGGTGGTTGGCTGGGGCGGAACTTACGGCCACCTCATCAGCAGCGTACGTGCGCTGCGCCAGGAAGGCAAAAACGTAAGCCTGGCCCATTTCAACTACATTAAACCACTGCCGGCAAATACAGCCGAAGTATTTAAAAGTTTCAAAAAAATATTGGTTTGTGAATTGAACCTGGGTCAGTTTGCCGGTTACCTGCGCGATAAAATGCCCGGCTTCGAATACCATCAGTTGAATAAAGTAAAAGGGCTTCCCTTCACATCCAAAGAATTGAAAACAGGTGTCGATAAACTACTGGAGGAATTATAATGAGTGAATTAAAATATACCATCAAAGATTTTAAAAGCGAAAATGAAGTTCGCTGGTGCCCCGGTTGCGGCGATTATGCCATTATGAATGCCGTGCAGCGTACCATGGCCGGAATGGGCATTCCGAAAGAAAAGTTTGCCGTGATTTCCGGTATCGGATGTTCTTCGCGGTTGCCGTACTACATGAATACGTACGGTTTTCATACGATACACGGGCGTGCTGCTGCAGTGGCTTCGGGGGTAAAAATTGCCAATCCCGAACTTAGTGTTTGGGTGATGACCGGCGATGGCGATGCCATGGCCATTGGCGGAAACCATTTCATCCACACCATCCGGCGGAACATCGATTTGAACATGATTATTTTTAACAACCGAATTTACGGGTTGACCAAAGGGCAGTATTCACCCACCTCCGATCGTGGTTTTAAAAGTAAAACTTCGCCATTCGGGACCATTGAAGACCCATTTGTGCCTGGGCAGCTGGTTATTGGCGCCAGGGGAACTTTTTACGCCCGCTCCATCGACGGAAATGTAAAACTGAACGAGTCGGTTTTTCACGCCGCTGCTTTACACAAAGGAACTTCGGTGGTTGAAGTATTGCAAAACTGTGTTATTTTTAACAACGGGGTGCACAGCGCAATCAACGATCCGGAAACCCGGGCCGATCGGCAACTGATTCTGGAGCACGGCAAACCAATGTTATTTGGCGCCGAAAATGAAAAAGGGCTGATTATGGAAAGAGGCCGGTTGAAGGTGGCCAAAATCGGCGAAAACGGCGTAACGCCCGACGACATTCTGGTACACGACGCCAGGGAAACCGATCCATCGCTGCATTTGTCGCTCATCAACATGGCATTACCCGAATTCCCGGTGGCGTTTGGCGTCATCCGGAATGTTGATGCCCCGGTTTACGATACCGAAATGGTAGCGCAGATTAAACAGGTTCAGCAAAAACGGAGGATAACCTGTGTCGATGAGTTGCTCAACTCGGGAAATACCTGGGAAGTCACCGGAAACGGAAACGGAAATGGTACGGTTAACAAAGATTGTCCGAAACATGAGTTGAAATAAAGAACCAAAATCAGGATATTATCTACATTGAATCGAAATTGAAATTTTAGCTCGGGTTACATTGTCCCGGGCTAATTTTTTGCACAATTACAGGACTTTTAGTTGGTTATACCCAGAACATTGCAGCACGGAATTCCATCGGTATCTTCACAGTTGAGATCGGATTGAATCCAATATAATAACGAAAGTTCCAGACGCTAAGAATTTCAGTCTGTTTGTGAAGTCGATACGTGAAGTGTTTGTTGAACAAAATATTTCCGGTACATTTCTTACCCCGTGTTCCTGCTTTTAAATGATTCCTGCAGGGTTTTTGCTTTGGCCAGCAGGTTATCCACCTTCGAAATGTATTTTATGTGCGAAGTGCCAATGGCTTCATCAAGTTGGTTTTCGGACAAATTAAATTCGTTCATCAATAGCGCTCTGATTTCAGGTTCTTTTTTCCGCAACTGATCCATATACTGCTGCGACAGCATGAGCGCCTCATCGCGGGTAAGTTGGTTATCGCGCACCAGGCTCGAAAATTTGGCTACGAGTTCAACCATTCCGAACTTCTTTAGCTTTAAATATTCTTTGGCATCGTTCATCCGGCAATCGGTGTGTTGTTCTCCAAACGAACCTTTCCAGTTCATCTCATCAACCATTACCTGAATAAATTCATCTTCATTCCATGGAATATAATTCGGCAAATACAGAAAATACGGGGAATGCCGTAATTGAGAACTCACCCGTTGAAAAAGATTTACATATTCATATCCATGAATTTCCTTCTGTGAAAAACCATTTTCGCGGCAAACATTGTGGAAGTAACCAGCTGTGCTGGTGAAGAATTCCCTGGGGGAATTTGCCTCGGTTCGCGGTGAAAAACCGGATACGATGAGATTGATTCCATAACTTCGCGCAGTGCGGTATAATGCCGCCCGGATACCGGTATTGCAGACCGTACAGAATTCGCCAGCTGTTTTCAAAAAATGTCTGAAATAGTTTTTCTGGTAACCGGAATTGTGGCTGGTAAAAACATGGCCCATCGAAAGCGCTTTAACCGCGGCGTTGATGTTATGCAAGGCTACATCGGTTAGGAAACCATTATTAAACGTACAGCCAAGCGGATTCATGTTATACTTCTTTAAGATGTAAGCTGCATAGGAGGAATCTTTCCCGCCGCTCAATCCGATGAGGCAATCGTACGGCTTCGATTTGCCCCTGAATTTACTCAGTATAGATTCGAGTTGTCCTTCTGAATCTTCGAAATTCATCTCCTGCCATTTGGATTCCCATTTTCTGCAATAGTTGCATACACCTGTTTCGTCAAATGATATTCCGGGATAACCTTCCGGCAATATGCATTTGGTACATACTTGTTTACTTTCATTCATTTTTTTACCTCCGATTTATTTAGATGACTTGATAATATTTTTAAAAGGTTTCGTTAAATTTTTAGGTGGAGTTAAGGGTTGGTGATAAGCCGGAAACGAAATGGTTTTCATTGGTTTAGTTTTTTTTCTTAATGTTGCCAGAGATATTATTGCTTTACTTGCATAAACATAATCAAATTACGAATTAATGACCAGAATGACAACGGAAAGGTAACATTATCATTCGGAGTTCATTATAAGAACCTGCGGAGTGAATATTTTTTTCGATTTGCAATCAAGGCCTTTTGAGTAACAAAAAAAACCGCCCGGTCTTCCGGGCGGCTTTTGAACTATTTGTTGTGCAAATTTTCTTATTTAATATTTGCCTGTGCGGCAGCAACGCGTGCAATCGGAACCCGATATGGAGAACAACTTACATAGTCCATACCAACACTGTCGCAGAACATTACGGATGATGGTTCGCCGCCATGTTCGCCGCAGATACCCACTTTCAGGTTTTCTTTTACGCTGCGTCCTTTTTCAACGCCCATTTTAACGAGCTGTCCAACGCCAACCGGGTCTAGAATCTGGAACGGATCGTTTTTCAGGATGCCTTTTTCGAGGTAAACCGGCAGGAATTTTCCGGCATCGTCACGCGAGTAACCGAAAGTCATCTGGGTGAGGTCGTTTGTGCCGAATGAGAAGAATTCAGCCACTTCAGCCACTTCGTCGGCAGTTAAAGCTGCGCGCGGAACCTCAATCATGGTACCGACAAGATATTCAATTTCAGTTCCTTTTTCCTCGAAAACTTTTTTCGCTGTTTCGTTAATAATGTCGGCCTGCAATTTCAGCTCTTTTACAGTTCCAATCAGCGGGACCATGATTTCCGGACGTGCGTCAATGCCTTTTTGTTTAAGGTTTACGGCAGCTTCGATAATCGCGCGGGCCTGCATTTCAGTAATTTCAGGGTATGTATTGCCCAAACGGCAACCGCGGTGCCCAAGCATCGGGTTGAATTCGTGCAGGTTTTCCACAAGCGCTTTTATTTCTTCCACTGAAATGCCCATTTCGTCAGCCATTTCTTTCTGATTGGCTTCTTCATGCGGCACAAATTCGTGCAACGGCGGATCAAGCAAACGGATTGTTACACCGTAACCAGCCATAGCTTCCAGAATTCCTTCGAAATCTTCGCGCTGGTATGGCAATAATTTACCAAGTGCTTTGCGCCTTTCGGTTTCATCTTTCGAAAGAATCATTTCGCGCATTGCTTTAATACGTTCGCCTTCGAAGAACATGTGCTCGGTACGGCAAAGCCCGATGCCTTCAGCACCGAATTTACGTGCAACCTGCGCATCGTGCGGTGTATCAGCATTTGTTCTCACTTTCATACGGGTGAATTTAGCGGCCAGGTCCATAATTTTGCCGAAATCGCCGCTCATATCCGGATTTTTTGTTTCTACTTTACCTTCGTATACTTTTCCGGTTGAACCGTCGAGTGAAATCCAGTCGCCTTCTTTGAACTCTTTTCCGTCGATGTTCATTGTACGGCTTTTGTAATTCACTTTTACAGCGCCGGCTCCGGAAACGCAGCATTTACCCATTCCGCGTGCAACAACCGCTGCGTGAGAGGTCATTCCGCCGCGGGCAGTCAAAATACCTTTGGCAATGTGCATTCCTTCCAGGTCTTCCGGAGAAGTTTCAACCCTTACCAATATTGAAGTGTCGAATTTTGAAGCTTCATCAGCAAAGAAAACAACCTGTCCGGTAGCTGCCCCGGGCGAAGCCGGCAACCCTTTCGCAACAACATTGGCCGATTTTAACGCTGACGGCACAAACACCGGATGCAGCAATTCGTCGAGCTTATTGGCATCGACACGCGATAGGGCTGTTTTATCATCAATGTTCCCTGCTTCGAGCATATCGACTGCAATTTTTACCATTGCAGCGCCGGTGCGTTTTCCGTTACGGGTTTGCAGCAACCATAATTTACCTTCCTGAATGGTGAATTCCAGGTCCTGCATGTCTTTGTAATGATCTTCCAGTTTTTGCTGGGTTTCATTCAATTGCTTGTATAATTCGGGCATTGCTTCTTCCAGTGAAGGATATTTTGAAGCGCGAACTTCTTCGCTTATTCCCTGCAGTTCAGCCCATTTTCTTGAACCTGCCAGTGTAATTTCCTGCGGAGTGCGGATACCTGCAACCACATCTTCACCCTGCGCATTAATCAGGTATTCACCGTTAAATACGTCTTCGCCGGTTGCAGCGTCGCGGGTAAAGGCAACACCTGTAGCTGAAGTTTCGCCCATGTTGCCGAATACCATGGCCTGGACGTTTACTGCGGTTCCCCACTCATCGGGGATTTGTTCCATGCGCCGGTAATAGATTGCGCGGGGATTGTTCCAGCTGCCAAATACAGCAGCCACAGCTCCCCAAAGTTGTTCCCACGGATCAACCGGGAAATCTTTTCCGGTTTTATCTTTAACAGCCGCCTTGAAACGCCGAACCAGCTCTTTTAAATCGTCAGTTGTAAATTCGGTATCGAGCTGAATTCCTTTTTCTTCTTTTAATTCTTCTATAATTTCTTCGAACGGATCGCTTTCTTCTTTGCTGGAAGGTTTCATTTCCATAACCACATCGCCGTACATTTGGACAAACCGGCGGTATGAGTCCCAGGCAAAACGATCGTTTCCTGATTTTTTTGCAATTCCTTCAACGGCGTCTTCATTCATGCCGAGGTTTAGAACAGTGTCCATCATTCCCGGCATCGAAGCCCTGGCGCCTGAACGAACCGATACAAGACAAGGATTTTCTTTATCGCCGAATTTGGTTCCTGTCAGCTCTTCAATTTGCTTCACTGCAGCTTCTACTTCTTCTTTTATGGTATTGAAGGTGGTTTCCTGCCCTTGTTCGTTGTACATGGTACAGGCTTCGGTAGTAATAGTAAATCCGGGAGGTACCGGAACCCCAATCAGGTTCATTTCGGCCAGGTTGGCCCCTTTACCGCCCAACAGGTTTTTCATGTTCGCTTTACCTTCGGCTTTCCCTGCTCCAAAGGTGTATACATACTTTGTCATAAATTTGTATTTTTTATTGTTATTGTATTAATGAATATGTATTCAATAAAATCGGGTTGCTAAAGTAATTCTATTTTTTCACAATAGGAATGATTATACATTTTTACACGAACATCTGAAAGCCTCTGCCGGCACAGCGGTTAAGGCACACAACACACAAGCGTATTAAAAAATTGTAAACTGATGTGCATTGAAAATTCGAATTGTATTTTTCATTATTCAAATTGCCTGTTCTGAGTTCATCATTTCTTCATGAAACTGTGCTGAAAGTGCAAAGGTATGAAAATAAGAACGGAACATAAATTTCCTTCCGGCTGTTTATCTTTTTGATAATTAAGGTTTAACTTTCTTTAACTTTGATTGCAATGTGTTAACGCTTTAATGTCATAATTTTGTATCATACAATTTTGGATAGTGTGTTTTTTCATAGAAAATAGATTTGGTTAGGTTAAAAAAAACAGGGGCGGGAAATCGTTCCTGTTTTTTATTGGGAAACTGTCAGTAATTCATCTTTCGCGGCTTCTTTTCAGCATTTTTTTCAGGTTCTCTCATTTTTATGCGACATATTGTCTTTCAGCAATTTATGGTTTATTTTTTGTTTTTTGTCATCGGAATTAAAAACAGAGAAATATGAACTTAAATAATTTTACCATAAAAGGACAGGAGGCCATTCAACATGCATTTGAGGTGGCACAGGGGAATAATCAGCAGGCGATTGAAACCGGTCATATTCTGAAAGGATTGATGCATTCCGCGGAAAATGTCATCGGGTTTTTGTTGAAAAAGCTTGGAATAGATACCGCGATTTTCAATCAGGCGCTCGATAAAATTGTAGAATCTTATCCGAAGGTTACCGGCGGTGATCAGTATTTGGCAACATCGGCAAACCGGGCGCTGCAAAAAGCAGTTGGGCTGGCCCAGGAAATGGGCGACCAGTTTGTTTCTGTTGAGCATATTTTGCTGGCTTTGCTCGATGCCGGCGATCCGGTTAGCCGACTCATGAAAGATAGTGGTATTTCAAAAAAGGACCTGCAAAAAGCCATAGAAGAACTCCGAAAAGGCTCAAAAGTCGATAGCCAGACCGCCGAAGATCGTTTCAATTCATTAAATCGTTTTGCTTTGAATTTGAATGAGCGCGCACGTTCCGGAAAACTCGATCCGGTGATTGGCCGCGATGAGGAAATTCGCCGGATTCTTCAAATTTTGTCGAGGAGAACAAAAAACAACCCGATTTTGATTGGCGAACCAGGTACGGGAAAAACAGCCATTGCAGAAGGTTTGGCGCACCGTATCGTTCGTGGCGATGTACCCGAAAACCTGAAAACCAAGCAGGTTTTTTCGCTTGATATGGGCGCTTTGATTGCCGGTGCAAAATACAAAGGCGAATTCGAAGAAAGGTTAAAAGCGGTGGTTAACGAGGTGGTTCATTCAAATGAGGAGGTGGTCCTTTTCATCGATGAAATTCATACGCTTGTGGGCGCCGGTAAAAGCGAAGGCGCCATGGATGCAGCCAACATTTTGAAACCTGCATTGGCCCGGGGCGAATTGCGTGCAATCGGTGCAACCACATTTGCCGAATACCAGAAATACTTTGAAAAAGATAAGGCGTTGGAACGCCGGTTTCAGGTGGTTCAGGTGGATGAACCAGATACGTTGAGTGCAATATCCATTTTGCGCGGAATAAAAGAACGCTATGAAAGCCATCATAAAGTGCGGATTAAAGACGATGCAATTATTTCGGCTGTGGAATTGTCGCAACGTTATATTTCCGACCGGTTTTTACCCGATAAAGCCATTGATTTAATGGATGAAGCAGCAGCAAAATTGCGGCTAGAAATGGATTCTGTACCTGAAGAACTCGACGAAATTGAACGCCGGGTAAAACAACTCGAGATTGAACGGGAGGCGATTAAACGTGAAAAAGACACAAAAAAATTGTCGTCGCTGAATGAAGAAATTTCCAACCTGAAAGAAGAACAGTCGCGGTTGCGTGCCAAGTGGCAATCTGAAAAATCGGTTATCGATGCCATTCAGAAAAAGAAATCAGAAATTGAAGAGTTTAAATTTGAAGCCGACGAAGCGGAGCGACAGGGAAATTATGAACGCGTTGCCGAATTGCGGTACGGAAAAATAAAGGAAACGGAAAACGAAATTGAAAAACTTCAGCAGGAACTTTCGAAACTAAAAGAAGGCAGTAACCTGATAAAAGAAGAAGTTGATGCAGAAGATATTGCTGAGGTAGTTGCCCGCTGGACCGGAATTCCGGTGGCCAAAATGTTGCAAAGCGAACGCCAAAAACTGTTGCACATGGAAGATGAACTGCATAAGAGAGTGGTTGGCCAGGATGAAGCCATTGCCGCAGTTTCAGATGCTGTTCGCCGCAGCCGTGCAGGATTGCAGGATGAAAAACGCCCTATTGGTTCATTCATTTTTCTCGGTTCTACCGGTGTGGGAAAAACGGAATTGGCAAAAGCGCTCGCTGAATACCTGTTCGACGATGAAAACATGATTACCCGCATCGACATGTCGGAATACCAGGAGAAATTTTCGGTTACCCGCTTGATAGGCAGCCCTCCAGGGTACGTAGGTTACGACGAGGGCGGCCAGCTCACCGAATCAGTGCGGCATAAACCTTATTCGGTGGTTCTGTTCGACGAGATTGAAAAAGCGCATCCCGATGTATACAACGTGTTGCTGCAGGTGCTCGACGACGGGCGGTTAACCGATAACAAAGGACGTGTGGTGAATTTTAAGAATACGTTGATAATTATGACTTCCAACCTTGGATCGCATATTATTCAGGAAAATATGGAAAAGCTGAATTCAGCCAACGAGGACGAGGTGATGGACGATACCAAAAATAAATTGTTGGAATTATTGCGGAAAACAATCCGCCCGGAATTCCTGAACCGGATTGATGAAACGATTGTATTTACGCCATTGTCGCAGGCCGATATTAACCAAATCGTGAAATTGCAATTCCAACAGGTGGTTAAACGCTTGTCAGGAAAAGATTTGAAACTGGAAATCACGGACGAAGCAGCAGATTGGCTTGCTCAAACCGGATATGATCCTCACTTCGGTGCACGCCCGGTAAAACGGATATTGCAACGGTATGTTTTAAATGAATTGTCGAAACGGATTTTAGCCGGCGATGTGGCCAGGGAAAAACCGATTGTTATTGATGTGGAAGGTTCGCAACTGGTTTTCCGGAATTAAACGAATCTCCCTTCCCAGCGGTTAACCCGTTCACTAACCAGCATAAAAATACAAGCCCGGATTTTTCTTCGGGTTTTTATTTTTTGCAACTCATTCATTTCAGCGATAAATAGCCTGGGAAATCATTTTCTAAAAGCTTTTTCTAAATTTCCTGAAACTCTACAACTTCTTTAGAACTTCATTCAATTCATTTGCTGCCTCTGATAAATCAGCTTTAACCGCAGCAAATAATGGTTCAATCAGGTTAACTTCTTCATCCTCGGCATGCAACTGGATTTGTTTGAGCAATTTGCCGGTTTCTTCCATGCCGAAAATTAAAACTGATGATTTTGCTGTATGGGCTTCTTTTGCCAATTCCAAAAGATCTGACATTCGTAAAAACCCGTCCATATTAGAAATAAATGTTGGAATCTGGTCTAAAAAAATTTGAATAAGTTCTTTTTTAAACGCTGCGTCGCCTCCTGCAATTTCTCCAACATATCCGAGGTTGATGTGTTGTACCTTAATATCCATGTCCTTCTGTATATAGCAGCGCAATTTAGTTAAATTAATGAATTTTAAAAATATAATGGAAAATATTTCCATGGTTTAAAATGAAAGAGATTTTGGAATTTCCAAACGTACTTTCTATAATACACAATCTGAATGATTTATGTATAGTTTGTCCGAAAGGAATTAAACGCTGATAAATTTCATGTGTAAGTGCTTTGTGAATGTATAGTTTTGCATTAATTAATTAGAAAAGATAATGAAACGTACTGCATTTAACGGATTACATAAAAAAGCAGGGGCAAAATTGGTAGAGTTTGCCGGGTTTGAAATGCCCATTGAATACAGCGGAATCAGAAACGAACACTTTACAGTACGAAATGCTGTTGGTGTTTTTGATGTTTCGCACATGGGTGAATTTTGGGTGATGGGTTCAAACGCACTGGAATTGGTGAAAAAAATTTCCTCGAACGATCCCACAATTTTAAAACCCGGACAGGCGCAATATTCCTGTTTGCCAAACGGAAAGGGCGGAATAGTCGATGATTTGCTGGTGTATTGTTTCGATTCGGAAAAATATTTGCTGGTTGTTAATGCTGCCAATATCGAAAAAGACTGGAACTGGATCGTTTCGCAGAACGACGTGGGAGCCGAGATGATAAATGCAAGCGACAACATCAGCCAGCTGGCCATTCAGGGGCCGAAAGCTGCCGGAACACTGCAAAAATTAACAGACACCAATTTATCCAATATAAAATTTTATACGTTCGAAACCGGAACTTTTGCGGGTGTAAAAAATGTAATTATATCTGCCACAGGGTATACCGGCGCAGGTGGTTTTGAACTGTATTTCAGCAACGAAAATGCGGAACAAATCTGGAATGCTATTTTTGAAGCCGGTGAAGAGTTTGGTATAAAACCGGTTGGACTGGGCGCCCGGGATACACTGCGGCTCGAAATGGGTTACTGCCTTTACGGAAATGATATTGACGACACAACTTCGCCCATAGAAGCCGGTTTGGGATGGATTACCAAATTCAACAACGGCAGAAAATTTATCGACCGCGAATTCCTGATGATGCAAAAAACCGAGGGCGTCTCGCGGAAACTGCGTGGGTTTGTTTTAACCGAACGGGGAATTCCGCGCCACGGTTACAAACTGGTGAATTCTGAAGGTAATCCGATTGGGGAAGTAACTTCAGGTACCATGTCGCCGGTGTTAAACAAAGGAATCGGTATGGGATATGTGGCTAAGGAATATTCGGCATTCGGCACTCAGATATTCGTGAAAATCAGGAATAAATCCATACCAGCCGAAATTGTAAAATTACCTTTTATCTAACATTTATAAAATGAAATGCCATCTTACTCCAGGGTGGCATTTCTTTTTACTGCCGGCATGATGCATTGATTTTGACTCTCCGTCTGTAATTAAGTGTATCAATTCTTCAGTTTTTCCAGGCAAATCGTCAACCAGGTTTCATATTTCACTGGTATCCTTTTTCGAATCGAGCAGTTTACATATATTTTCATTCTCAATTAAATACGGGTTTTGCCATTCAGTCAGTTTGTATTCGCAAAACCCGGCATTTGTTCCTATCTCTATTAAATAATTCTTAGCCAACAGATTTAATGATGCAAAAATTGAAATGTTAAGCCCGGATCAGATAAATTTGTGAGGAAGAACAGAAGTCCGGCATCGAAAAAGTTAGGCGTCAGACGACACTGAAAATAATTTTTGTCAGCTGATTTTGTGTTGTTTACGCATGTTGTAAAATTCAGTTTTTTAAAAGATATTGATTTTTCTCATCTGCAAACCATCAACTAATCACGAACTTTGCAGGGTGTTTGCATAAAATATTATTAATTCACGTTAAACAATTGTAACAATGAAAAAACACAATTTTTACGCAGGGCCATCAATTTTGCCCGAATTTACAAAGGAGAAAACTGCTGAAGCTGTGATGAACTTCGCCGGAACCGGGCTATCGGTTATGGAAGTTTCGCACCGCAGCAAAGAGTTTGTTGCAGTTATGGATCAGGCACAGGCGCTGGTAAAAGAGCTATTGCAGGTGCCCGAAGGTTATTCGGTCCTTTTTTTGCAGGGAGGAGCAAGCACACAGTTTTTAATGATTCCCTACAATTTACTCAACAAAAAGGCAGCTTATCTGAATACCGGTTCGTGGGCTTCAAAAGCAATTAAAGAAGCCAAATTGTTTGGCGAAGTTCTAGAAGTGGCTTCATCGAAAGATGCCAATTTCAACTACATTCCCAAAGGTTACGAAGTTCCTTCCGACGCAGAATATTTTCATATTACATCCAACAATACCATATTTGGAACAGAAATCCTGGAAGAACCAAACGTAGATGTGCCGCTGGTAGCCGATATGTCGTCCGATGTTTTCAGTCGCCCCGTAGATGTTTCGAAATACGCGGCAATTTATGCCGGCGCACAGAAAAATCTGGGGCCGTCAGGCGCTACATTGGTAATCGTGAAAGATGAGTTGCTTGGTAAAGTCGATCGTCCGGTTCCAACTATTTTAAATTACAAAACACAAATTGATAACGGCTCGATGTTTAACACGCCTGCCACAGTTTCAGTATTCGGATGTTTGCAAACGCTCATTTGGCTGAAGGAAAACGGAGGTGTGGAAGAAATAGAGAAAAAGAACATTTTTAAAGCCGAAGCGCTGTATGCCGAGCTCGACAGAAACAAACTTTTTGTACCAACAGTAAAAGACCCGGCAGACCGGTCGCGGATGAACGTAACGTTTGTTATGGCGCCGGAATATACAAGTTTGGAAAAAGATTTTCTGGATTTTGCAACAGGGCGGGGAATGATCGGAATTAAAGGGCACCGCTCAGTAGGAGGTTTCCGCGCTTCAATTTATAATGCTATGCCATTCGAAAGCGTGCAGGCGCTCATTAGCTGCATGAAAGAATTCGAACAATCGAAATAAAAAAATGCAGGGTTTTTATCCTGCATTTTTTTCAAAAAACCTCAGGAATGAAAAAAGTATTGATTGCCACTGAAAAACCATTTTCGCCGGTTGCAGTGAAAAGGATTGGCAAAGTTTTAAAAAAAGCCGGTTACCGAATGTTGTTGCTCGAAAATTATACATCGCGGAACATGCTGCTTGAATCGGTGGCGAATGTTGATGCTGTAATTATCAGAAGCGATAAATTCGATCGTGAGGTACTGGAAGCTGCCAAAAACCTGAAAATTGTAGTTAGGGCTGGCGCCGGTTACGATAATGTTGATTTGCAGGCAGCTACCGAAAAAGATGTGGTTGTGATGAATACGCCCGGCCAGAATTCAAACGCAGTGGCTGAACTTGCCATTGGTTTGGCCATTTTTGGAATCCGAGAGTTTTTCAGCGGAAAAACAGGCGGTGAGCTCCGCGGCCGTACCCTCGGTTTGCACGGTTTTGGTTTTGTTGCCCGCAATGTATTCCGGATTGCCCGCGCCATGGGAATGAAAGTAATCGTTTACACCCGTTACAGCAAACATGCCGCGGCTGCCATTGGTTTGAAAGTGACCAATTCGCTGGAACAACTGTACGAAAAAAGCGATATCATTTCCATTCATGTGCCTGCAAAAGGGGAACATATTGGGTCGGTGACCTATGAGATACTTAAACATTTGAAAAACGACAGCATTATTATTAATACGGCCAGGAAAGAAGTTATAAATGAGGCCGACCTGATTCGGATTATGGAAGAAAAACCGGGAATAAAATATCTGGCAGATGTAACTCCGGACAGCGAAAAAGTATTTACCGAAAAATTTAAAGAAAGGTACTTTTTTACACCCAAAAAAGCAGGGGCGCAAACTGCCGAGGCAAATACAAACGCTGGCGTTGCTGCCGCCGAACAAATTGTGGATTTCTTTGAAAAAGGCGATCAAACTTATAAAGTGAACGGATAACAAATAACATTAATACTATGGCAAAGGTAAAACCATTTAAGGGACTTCGTCCGCCGAAAGAAATTGTTGAAGAACTGGCATGTCTGCCGTACGATGTGATGAATTCGGAAGAAGCGGCGAAAATAGCCAAAGGAAAACAAAAATCGCTGCTTCGGATAACCAAAGCTGAAATTGAAATTCCCGGCATTGAAGATGTTCATTCCGATGAAGTTTACCATAAAGCGAAAGATAATTTCGAAAAGTTTCAGGAAAAAGGCTGGCTGGTTCAGGACGAACATCCGCGCTATTATATTTATGCGCAAACCATGTACGGCCGCACGCAATACGGAATTGTGGGCGCTGCTGCATGTCGCGATTATGAAGACGGAATTATAAAAAAACATGAACTTACCCGCCCCGAAAAAGAAGATGACCGGATGGTGCTCACCCGCTATTTAAATGCCAACATTGAGCCGGTTTTTTTTGCTTACAAAGCCGTTCCTGAAATCGACCAGATTGTGGAAAATGTGGTTAAGGAAAATCAACCGGTTTATGATTTCACAGCCGAAGACGGATTCAAACATCAGTTTTGGGTTGTTAACGACGATGACAGAAATAAAAAACTGGAACGGCTTTTTATCAATAAAGTTCCTTATACTTACGTTGCCGACGGTCATCACCGGACAGCTGCTGCCGCTCGTATCGGGCTCGAAAAAACAGCGCAAAACCCGAATCATACCGGTGACGAGGAATACAACTATTTTATGGCTGTGCATTTTCCTGACGATCAACTTCAGATTATCGATTACAACCGTGTTGTTACCGATTTGAACGGCCTTTCCGATGGTGAATTTCTGTTGAAACTTGAGAACGGATTTGATATCGAAAAAACTGGCCCGGAAATTTTTAAGCCGGGAAAACTGCACGAATTCGGCATGTACCTGTCGGGCAACTGGTATAAACTAACTGCGAAAGAAGAAACTTACAACGACTGGGATCCGATTGGGGTGCTCGACGTAACCATTTTGTCAAAACAGGTATTGGAACCTGTTCTCGATATTCAGGATTTGCGCACATCAAAACGGATTGATTTTGTTGGTGGAATCCGCGGTCTGGCTGAATTGAAAAGACGCGTCGATACAGGAGAAATGAAAGTGGCTTTTGCGCTCTACCCGGTTTCCATGCAACAACTCATCAACATTGCCGACAGCGGAAATATTATGCCGCCAAAAACGACCTGGTTCGAACCAAAACTGCGCTCGGGGCTGGTTATCCACAAGTTGGATTAATTCCGGTTTTCATTGTAGCCAGGGAAAGGATTTTACCGCAAATGAGGTAGGATCCTTTTTCTGTTTTCTGCGGTAATCCATCCGGTTTCCTTAAAAATTCGCTAATTTCAGGCTTTAAAATTGTCATCCATGAACATCGACGAAATTACACTGGCAGGTATTTACAAGAGCAGAAAAACCGATCGGGATATTTTCCAGGAACTCATGCCGTACAAAGTAAAAGAGGTTTTACTTATTGCCACCCTTTACGATTCTTATTCCATCGTTCGCGAAGGGCAGTTCAGCGACAAAATTTTTGGCGAATACCTGCAGTTAAATTTATATGCTGCTCCGCGTTTTACCAGTGTAAATTCAAGGGAAGATGCGCTTTTAAACCTCGTACATTTCGATTTTGATTTAATCATTGTAATGGCTGGCCTCGATAAAGATGCCGCTGTAAAGATAGCCCGCGCCATCGGTAAAAAAAGGCCGCTTATTCCATTGTTGCTGCTGGCAAACAACAATTCCGATCTTCGCTATTTTCAGGCTGAAGGAAGAAAGCTCGATTTCATCGACCGCATTTTTGTGTGGAACGGAAATTCGAATGTATTCCTCGCCATGATAAAATATATTGAAGATAAAAAGAACGTGGCCCGCGATACGCAATACGGAAATGTGCGGGTGGTATTGCTCGTGGAAGACAGTATTCAGTATTATTCGCGGTACCTGCCGATGCTGTACACCACAATCATGACACAAACACAAATTTTGGTTCAGGAAGACGCCAAAGATGAATTGCACAAAATTCTGAAAATGCGCGCCCGTCCAAAAGTAATTTTGGTGGATAATTATGAGGATGCGGTGAGGATCATTAACAGTTATAAAAGGTACATGTTGTGTGTGATTTCCGACGTTAAATTCGAAAGAAACGGAAAAGACGATAATGATGCAGGAATTGAATTGCTTCAGTATGCCAAAGAAACATTGCGTTATCCGATTCCTGTTTTGTTGCAGTCGCACGATATTGCCAATGCACAGCGGGCAAAAAGCATCGATGCCGATTTTATCAATAAAAATTCGGAAAGCCTGTCGATGGATATTTTGAATTTTCTGTACCGGCGGTTGGGTTTCGGAAATTTTGTGTTTAAAGCACAGGATGGAAAACCCATTGCCGAAGTGGAGAATTTGCAGGAGTTTCAGGATAAATTCAGGGTAATTCCGGCGGAAGCGCTGCTTTATCACGGCAAAAGAAATTCATTTTCAACCTGGTTGATGGCACGCGGCGAAATTAATATGGCCGAGCAGTTGCGGCCGGTTAAAACCGAAGATTTTGATTCGGCCGAGGACCTGCGCCAATTTTGCCTGAACGTATTTCAACAGGTGCGGTATGCGAAACTAAAAGGCACCATCATAAATTTCGATCCTGAACTGGTTTTATCAAACAGGCTTATCACCCGCCTCGCGAAAGGATCGCTGGGAGGCAAAGGCCGCGGCATCGCTTTTATCTGCAATTTTATTGAGAATATCGATTTTCAGAAACTTATTCCGGAAATGAACATTCGCATCCCTTCAACTGCAATTATTGGTGCCCTGGAATTCGACAAATTCGTTGAGATGAATAATTTATACGATGACATTTATACATTGAACGATTATGTGGCCGTTCGAAAACATTTTATGGAATCGGAGTTTGATGAAAAAGTGCAAGGCCGGTTAAGGGAATATCTGAAGGTGATGAAAAAGCCCATCGCAGTCCGCTCGTCCGGTTTATTCGAAGATTCGCTGCTGCAACCATTTTCCGGTGTTTATACCACCTATCTGATCCCAAACAACCATCCCGATTTGGAAGTCCGGTACCAGCAGCTGGAAACTGCGGTGAAAATGGTATATGCCAGTATTTTCACCGATTCTGCGCGGGCCTATTTCGATGCTGTTAATTATAAAATTGAAGAAGAAAAAATGGCTGTCATCATTCAGGAAGTGGTTGGTCATGAGCATAATAACAGGTATTATCCAAGTATCTCGGGTGTGGCGCAATCCTACAATTATTACCCGATTTCACACATGCAGCCCGAAGATGGATTTTCTGTTGCAGCCGTTGGTTTGGGAACATACGTCGTTGGCGGCGAAAGCGCTTTCCGTTTTTGCCCGCGCTATCCAAACATCAATCCTACTTCCATGAAAGATCAGATTCGCGACTCGCAAAAGGAATTTTATGCCATCGATCTTTCGCAAAATGACTTCGATTTGGCAACAGAAGGCGAAGAAGCTGCCGTTAAAAAATACCGGATTCGCGAGGCAGAAGCAGACGGGACGCTCAATTATTCAGCTTCAACCTATAATTTGCAAGATGATGATTTGGTCCCGGGAATTCAAGGCAAAGGACCCCGAATTATCGATTTTGCAAACATCCTGAAATACAATTACCTGCCGCTGGCCGATACGTTGCAGTTGCTGCTGAAATTGTTCAAAGAAGCAATGGGTTCGCCGGTTGAAATTGAATATGCCGTCGATCTAAAACCTACTGAAAATAATTTGCCTTCGTTTTACTTGTTACAAATAAAACCGCTGATCCGGGTGGAACATCAGGTTGACATTGATTTGGGTTCGGTGGAAGACGAACGGGTTTTTATGTATGCCGAACGCGGTATGGGGAATGGTAAAATTGAAGGTGTTCAGGACGTTGTATATGTTGACCCTGAAAAATTCGACAAAATGAAAACGCGGCAGATTGCTCAGGAAATCAACCAGTTGAATAGCTTTTTCGAGGAAGAGGACAAAGACTACATTCTTATCGGGCCGGGCAGGTGGGGGTCCCGTGATCCATATACGGGAATTCCGGTGTCGTGGGCAAACATTTCAAAAGCACGGATTATCATTGAAATGGGCTTGCCCGATTTTCCGCTGGATGCCTCACTGGGATCGCATTTTTTCCACAATGTAACTTCCATGAATGTTGGTTATTTTTCAGTTCCGCATAATTCCGGCGATTCAAAACTCCAAATGGAAGCTTTAAAATCAAAAAAGGTGGTGAACAAAACCGAATTCGTCAACCATGTGCGCTTTGAAAAACCATTGACAATTCTGATGAACGGCAAAGAACGAAGAGCCTTAATCCATTGTTAATCAGGTTGCGACGTCTGTTTTTAGTGATTCTGGAAAATTAGAATTAAATTATAACAGGAAGTGTTAACAAATTTTCAATCTATTCTAAAACAGGTTTATTAATCTTCAGCTTTTCATTTTTAAAACTATCTTTGTCTGCCGGAAAATTTTTTCCGCCATAAAAACCGAAAAATCAGACATAAAGAGCTAAGTTTCATTTAATAATAATTTAATTGTAAGTAATCTAAACCGTAACATCAGTTACATAAAAAATTATCATCTTATGAGTAACATTTTCTTATTAGTTCCAATTGCCTCCATTCTGGCGTTGGTATTTGCCTGGGTATTCTTCAAATCGATGATGAAGAATTCTGAAGGTACGCCGCGCATGAAAGAAATTGCGCAGTATGTAAGAGAAGGTGCAATGGCTTATCTCAGAAGACAGTACAAAGTAGTTGCAATCGTTTTTGTTGTTTTGTTCATACTGCTGTTAATTATGGCCTATTTCCGGGTTCAGAACCCATTTGTGCCGATCGCATTTTTAACCGGTGGTTTCTTTTCCGGATTATGCGGATTTTTAGGTATGAAAACAGCCACATTTGCTTCGGCAAGGACTGCACACGGAGCTTCGCAGTCGCTGAACAAAGGTCTGCAGGTAGCTTTCCGGAGCGGTGCTGTAATGGGGTTGGTTGTGGTAGGTTTTGCCCTGTTGGATATTGCCGCATGGTACTGGTTTTTAAATACCATAATTTTTTCATCGGAGCATTTAGCAAATGGTCTTCAATTTGCCGGATTGACTTTCGTACATGAAGGTACAACCGAAGCTCAAAAACTGGTCGAAATTACTACCACGATGTTGACGTTCGGAATGGGTGCTTCCACTCAGGCATTGTTTGCACGTGTTGGCGGTGGCATCTATACGAAAGCAGCCGATGTTGGGGCCGACCTCGTTGGAAAAGTGGAAGCAGGAATTCCGGAAGATGATCCGCGCAACCCTGCTACAATCGCCGACAATGTTGGCGATAACGTTGGCGACGTTGCCGGTATGGGCGCCGACCTTTACGAAAGTTATGCCGGTTCTATTTTAGCAACTGCAGCACTGGGCGCCGCGCTTCCTGCAATCGCATTATCCGATACAGGCATCGACGCGGTGAAAGCCGTTACTGCGCCAATGATTGTTGCCGCCATCGGAATTATCCTTTCCATTATCGGAATTTTTATGGTTCGCACTAAAGAATCTGCGACGCAGAAAAATCTTTTGAATGCCCTTTTGCTTGGCACAGGCGGAAGTTCCGCATTAATTCTGCTTGCAATGGTTGGCCTTGCCGCTTTAGGATGGGTAACCTGGGGAATTTTCTGGGCTGTTGTTATTGGTTTGGCCGCCGGAGTAATTATCGGACAGGCAACAGAATATTTTACTTCGGATGAATACAAACCCACGAAAGGAATCGCCAGACAAGCTCAGCAAGGGCCGGCAACTACCATAATCGACGGTCTTGCAGTTGGGATGTATTCAACCTGGATTCCGGTAGTCACCATTGTTTTGGGAATCATGGGATCTTTCTGGGCAGCCGGTGGTGCGCAACATTTTGCAATGGGGGTTTACGGAATTGGTTTTGCCGCTGTTGGTATGCTGTCAACACTCGGAATTACACTCGCAACCGACGCTTTCGGACCAATTGCCGACAACGCAGGTGGTAACGCGGAAATGTCGGAACTGGATCCGGTGGTGCGTGAACGTACTGACGCGCTTGATATGCTTGGAAATACAACGGCCGCAACCGGAAAAGGTTTTGCAATTGGCTCGGCTGCGCTTACTGCAATGGCTCTGATTTCAGCTTATATGGAAGAAGTTCGGCTGTGGTTCGACCGCATTGCATCTGCCGGCGAAGGTTTTGTTACCAAAGGGCAGTATGTTTTTTATAACGATGTGGCCCCGGCTGTGGAAGAAGGAGTTAAAGTTGTGAAAATTTCAGCCGCTTCGGTTAAAGATTTCTCTGCAGCTTATGATATTACGCTTTTCAACCCATTATTTTTGGGAGGCTTGTTTCTTGGTTCGATGATGGCGTTCGTATTCAGCGCCATGACCATGAAAGCTGTAGGTCGTGCTGCTGGTGCAATGGTTGACGAAGTTCGTCGCCAATTCCGTGAAATTAAAGGAATTTTGGAAGGAACAGGCGTACCGGAATATGCAAAATGCGTTGAAATTTCAACAATAGGTGCACAGAGAGAAATGCTGCTGCCGTCGTTGGTAGCGATTATCGTTCCGGTTGTTGTTGGCGCTACAATGGGAGTTGCAGGCGTTATCGGGTTGCTTGCCGGTGGTTTGACTGCCGGTTTCACGCTTGCCGTATTTATGAATAATGCAGGCGGCGCCTGGGATAATGCAAAAAAATACATCGAAAAAGGAAATTATGGCGGCAAAGGAAGCGATGCTCATAAAGCCGGTGTGGTTGGTGATACTGTTGGCGATCCGTTCAAAGATACATCGGGTCCGTCGCTTAACATTTTAATTAAGCTGATGACAATGGTTTCGGTTGTTATGGCCGGTCTTACCGTTACTTTAAGCTTGCTCTGACAAGCTATACCGAAATAGGGGAAAGGCCATCCGGTGTAAAATTCGGATGGCCTTTTTTTATGGCTGGCCCTCATTGCGTTCCATTTTATTTAAAATGGTTCTTGAACAAATTAATTCTATTTTTAGTTAATCTTTCAAAAAATGAAAATGAATTAACTTATAAAAATTGAAATATGGCAGATCTAACAACAACCTACATGGGTGTAAAACTTAAAAATCCCCTCATTCTCGGAGCCTGTAATCTCGTATCGAAACCTGATGTTATCCGTCAGATTAACGAAGCCGGAATTGGAGCCATCGTTTATCGTTCGTTGTTTGAAGAGCAGATTCAACTGGAAAACCTCCAGTTGTCGGAAGAATTAAACGAGTACAACGAAAGGCATGCTGAAATGATTAATATCTTTCCCGATGTGGAACATGCCGGGCCCAAGGAACATTTATACAACGTTGAGAAATTGAAAAAGAGCGTTGATATTCCCGTTTTTGCAAGCCTGAATGCCATTTATGAACCAACATGGGTTGAATATGCAAAAGAGCTGGAAAATACCGGGGTCGACGGATTGGAACTGAATTTATACGCTGTTCCCGGATATTTCGAAGTGGACGGTCAAGCCATCGAAGAGAAACAGGTGCAAATCGTTCAGGCTGTGAAGAAAGCCGTAAACATTCCGGTGAGTGTAAAAATGAGTCTGTTTTATACTAATCCCTTGAATTTTATTAAGAAAGTGGATGAAGCAGGCGCCGATGCTTTTGTGCTATTTCAATCGTTTTTTTCAACCGGAAATTGATATTGATAAAGAAGAATTTTATTATCCGTGGGAATTGAGTAATCCGAAAGACCACATGATGGGACTCCGGTTTGCCGGGCTCCTGTATGGAAACCTCGACGGCAGTATTTGTGCAAGCCGCGGAATTTACACATCCAAAGATGTGATAAAAATGATTATGGCAGGCGCCGACGCTGTGCAGATAGTTAGTACCGTTTATAAAAATCAACCGGCAGTTATTTCAACAATCCTGAAAGAAATAAACGATTGGATGGATAAAAAAGAATTCAAGACACTGGATGATTTCAGGGGAAAACTCGCGCGACAGAATATGAAAGATCCATTTTCCTATCAACGGGCACAGTATGTGGATATTCTTATGAAATCAGAATCGATCTTCAAAAAATACCCGATGGTATAATTGGTAAAAAACTGGAAAAAAATTACAGTGAAACAGGGACCGGGCGTTCCTGTTTTTTTATTGGAATCCGTCAGCAATTTATGTTGTTACCCAATGTTTTGCCTACCCGGACGTAAGAAAAACGGATAGTTAAATCCAGTATTTATCCGGCACATTTCAGTATTTTATTTGCCGGCTCATCCAATCGAAATCATTTACTTTGAATCATCTGAAACGAAAGTTAAAAAGATTGAAGAAACAGAGGATTTACAAATCCACAGGTTATCTGGGAAAGGTTGGTTTTTTTATAAGTTAGGACGTTAAAACTGCTCTGGTTTAATCAGGGCAGTTTTTATTTGTGGTTATCCCTTTTCCGTATCTTCCTTTTTTTTAGCCATTTCCCAATTTGTTCCGAAGGCGAAAAACGAACAACGGAAACCGACGAAGCTTCGTTGCTTAAAACCGGGTTATTTTGAATCATCATTTGCATGGCAGGTTCCTGTTCTGTTTTAATCTTCGTAAATGGAATAACCTTCAGTTCAGGAAGGAACGAAACATTTTCACGCGCCCGCTCATAATCGGTTTTTTGATTGGGGCCAACAATTACCTGCCTGAGGTTTACGTTTTCTGCCTGAAGTACAACTACCGGATTTTTCAGCAGATCAAACACGCGGATTACTTTTTTCAGGTAAGATATGTGGTTAAAAAAAAGCGAGTCGCCAGGCAACACATTAATGCGAAAAATGCCATTCGATTTACTTACTGCTTTTTCCTGTGTCCGGTAATTGATGATGTATACATCAGAAACCGGCTGCGCAAGGGAATCCACAACCATGCCTTCCAACTGAAATTTTTCCTGCTGGGCGTGGCAGTCTGCAGCAACAAACACCAGTATTATTACCGGAAGCAACTTCATTGTCTTGGAATCTGCGAAACAAGTTCGGGAATTTTAAAATGAATCGGGTGAAAAAAGATGTAAAGAATGTTAAACCTAAACCCGAATTAACGTGAAAATGCCTGGCGACGAATGAACGGTGGGATGAACGGCTAAACATACTCCACTTCCACTTTTTTAAAAAATTTGTTTACGAGTATTTTAACGATGCGCCGTACAACAAATTTCCGAAGTTCCAGTTCCAGCGGTTGCTCCGGGTCCTGGTGGGCCCAATTAATGCGGGTGCCAACAATAATGTCTATACTGTCGTGTTGAAGCAGCAATTTTACCACCTGGTCGGGTGGTCCGTCGTCAAGCCGGGTGTCGCTGTTGTAGTTTTCCAGGATTTCTTCTACGCGGCCAAGCGTAAGGATTCCTTCGGTTACCATTTCAAAGCCTTCCATTTTTGCCACAGGCGGCAGCGAATCGAGATTTTTGGCGCTGTGCATTATATTCACTTCGAGGTCCAGTTCGCGGGCAATTATTTCGGCAGTAGTTCCGCCGCAAATGATTTTCTTGCCTTTAAAATCCTGAATCCGTCCTACAAAATCATAGTCTTTTATTTTATAAAATGGTGGTCCGGTAATCAGCATAAATTTCCGCGGTTCCCGGAAATAGATAACGCCGCAGGTCGTATCGTCCTTTACAGAAAAATTGTCGTTCATCACCGCCTGATTAATGATTTTCCGGGCCAGTTTTGTAGCTGAAATCTGTGGCATCCGATCTGCCTGTCCTAAAGCAAATTCTTCAATTTTTTCGATTCCCCAACCCAGCGGGAACCGTTTATTTCCAAGCCCGGACTGCGGCACACCGTCGGACATGAAAATGATCCGATCCTCTTTTAACGCCGTGAATTCGCGGCACCGCAACAACTTCCCCAGGTTTTCTTCACCCCTGATTTTTAATTCGTATTCTTTCGGTTGAAATATTTTTCCGTTCCGAATGATCAGAACCGGCGGATTATCGTAGTTGATGATTCTCACATAACCATCGGTTTCCAGTTCGATGATGGTAAAAGTGGCATAATTCTCTTTGCCGTCGCTGCTTTTGGGCAGAGCATCCATAATAATTTTGGCAGCCACTTCAGGTTTGGTATGAAAGCGTGTGTAATTTAGCGCCATGGTAACTGTTAACGTTGCCAGCACACTCGCTTTTATTCCGTGCCCTATTCCGTCGCTCAAAACTAAAATCGTTCGTCCTTCTTCGCGAATAATGTTCGACTGAAACACATCGCCGCATGCAATTTCGCCTTTTGGCCGCTTTTGCTGCACATCGATTTCAACGTGATAGTTGGGATTATTCTTCGTCGCCATACCGGTACGATTCAATGATTGAATTTAACAATTCTTCGGTTTCCGAAGCGTTTTCACCCAGCAGGTAGGCAATTTTCTGCACAGTTTCAATATTCTGTTTTTTAATGCGTTGTGCACGGTTGATGATTTCGTCGCGAACCAGCAGCGGCGCCGACATATCGCGGATTACTGCGCCAATAACCTTGTTTTTATACAACGTAACCACCGAAATATGCAGCAATTTGTTATTCACTTTAATGTCACGTTCCAGCAAATCTTCTCCGGAATTCAAAATTCCCGACATCATTTTATAAATGACTTCCGGAACCAAAACTTTAACATCGGCGCCGTTCAAACCAGGGATGGTTTCAAAAAGTTCGGCTGTTTCTTCTCCCATCAGCCGCGCAAAACTCTCGTTCGAATCAACCACTTTATGATTACTGTCCATCATAATAATTCCCACGTTAATTTTATGCAGCATGTGCGACGAAATTTCCATCGACTCCTGCGCCTTTTCCAAACGTTTTTCCGTTTTTTTCAGTTCTGTAACATCGTTTATCGACCCCACGATTCCCGCAATTTCATCTTCGTTGTTCCTGATAACTGCTTTGTTCATAATCACGTGATGCACCGAGCCGTCTTTTTTTTTGATTTGGGTTTCGTATACCTGCACGTCCGGGTTCGCCAAAAGTTCTTTATCTCGTCCCGAATAAATATCAGCCATTTCTTTCGAGTGAATGTCATAAACTGATTTGCCGATGATTTGCTCTTTCGGACGACCGGTAAATTTTTCGTGCGATTTGTTGCACATTTGATAAACGCCATTCAAATCGCGGTAATAGATAGGAATTGGCAGTGCATCGATTATTTTCTGGTAAAATTCAGGGTCTTCGGTAGCTCCGGATATTAAAGATTGTTTGTCGTAAATCATAGCAGTGGTTTTTATCAAATTCAAACCGAAAAGTAGCGATTTATAAAGGTTATTTCAACAGGTTTTAAATCTTTTTAAATATTGGCTGGTATGCTTTTTAACCACAGGATATTGAAGTTAACCAGTTGATCTTACCGCGTGAAAATCGGCCAAATTATTAATATTCCCGATGCCAAAATTGCTACCAGCGCCCATTTTACCGATCGGGAAACTGAAAACGGGAGAAGAATTACGACGCGTTAACTGTTGTAAAACATAGTTCAATACAACATGTTAAAAAACATCGTATCCTTAAAGTTAATTAATCATTTCTGCGGAACTCCGACACGCTTTTTTTACACCAAATTGGCGAAATTTGCTCAGTGTTTAAATGCGTAAAAAAATCTTTATTAAGATAAATGGGTATTAAATTAGTTGGAAGGATGTTTTGTGGGAACCGATGAAAACGATAGCTGATTATATTGCAGATATTCTTCAGAATCCAAATGGGGCAGGAGGCAAAGTAATTGAACTGGCCGTACGGGAAAATTTGGGAAAAGATGAATTGACGCTGCCGGTAAAAGGCAGCTGTTTCAGAATAAATAAAGAAATCCTTCTTGATTCTGGTGATCCGTTCTTTATTGCACGGCTTGCGGAAAAGGTTGGGCCGGGCCTGCTGCTGTTAAAAAAGAAAGCCGAAAAACAGGTGCGATATTTGACATTTGTTCTGAACAAGATGCAGGAGCAGAGGTCGTGGCAGTATATTACGGAATTAATCCGAAGAAATCTGGTAAAAATGATAGCAAATATTTAAAAATAACCGATTTAACTATGAAAAAAATAAAATCACTGGATGATCTTCGTCGGATAAAAGACGAGGTACAGTCGAAAATAAAACTGAGGGAGAACAGCGAAAATCCGGAGATGGTCGTTCAGGTAAAAATTGGAATGGCTACCTGTGGAATCGCCTCAGGCGCGCGGGATATAATGAAATATTTCATAGAGGAACTGGAGCAGCAGGCTGTTGATGGGGTAGTTACCCAAACCGGTTGCATGGGATATTGTTACGCTGAACCAACTGTGGAGGTTACGCTGCCGGGGAAAGAGCCCGTGGTTTTTGGCGATGTAAATAAAACCAAGGCACAGGAAATCATCGATATATACATCAAAAAGGGCGAGCTTATCGATGGTATAATCCCATTGAATTTTAAAACAATTGATGATTAATCAACCATTTAGCTATGATCAGTTATAAAATGCATTTGCTTGTTTGTGGCGGTACCGGTTGCAAGGCTTCAGAAAGCAATGAAATAAAAAAACGTTTAAAGCAATTCATCGGGGAATACGGGCAGGAAGACGATGTACAGGTGGTACATACCGGGTGTTTCGGATTTTGCGAAAAAGGGCCAATTGTAAAAGTGCTGCCCGACAATACTTTTTACGTGGGTGTGAAACCCGAAGATGCCGAAGACATTGTGTTGGAACATGTGATAAAAGGCAGGCCGGTGCAACGGCTTCTGTATAAAAATCCGGTTACCGGCGAAATTATCAGCGCCGCCAAAGGAATGGATGTTTACAAAAAGCAAATCCGGATTGCGCTTCGGAACTGCGGGTTTATCAATCCTGAAAACATCGATGAATATATTGCCCGCGACGGCTACCTGGCGCTTGGCAAATGTTTGACGGAATTCACTCCCGAAGGAGTTATTGGCGAAATCAGGGAATCGGGTTTGCGCGGCCGCGGCGGCGGTGGTTTTCCCACTGGTTTAAAATGGGAAATCACCCGGAAATCGGAGGCTGATCAAAAATATGTGGTTTGTAATGCCGATGAAGGCGATCCCGGTGCTTTTATGGATCGTTCGATTTTGGAAGGCGATCCGCATTCGGTGCTGGAGTCCATGGCCATTTGCGGTTATTGCATCGGCGCCGATAAAGGTTTGGTATATATCCGGGCGGAATATCCGCTGGCGATCGAACGGTTGAAAATTGCCATCAAACAGGCACGTGAATATGGTTTGCTTGGCAAAGATATTATGGGCACGGGTTTTAATTTCGATGTGGAACTGCGGCTTGGCGCCGGAGCATTTGTTTGCGGTGAAGAAACTGCGCTCATTCATTCCATGGAAGGATTGCGCGGCGAGCCCACGTTTAAACCGCCGTTTCCATCTGTTTCCGGTTACAACGGGAAACCTACAAACGTTAACAATGTGGAAACATTTGCCAACGTTCCGGTTATCATCAATAAAGGTGCAGGTTGGTTTAATAAAATCGGAACCGAAAAATCGAAAGGCACAAAAGTTTTCGCGCTTGCAGGCAAAATCAACAACGTTGGCTTAATTGAAGTGCCAATGGGAACCACGTTGCGCGAAGTGATTTACAACATCGGCGGAGGAATAAAAAACGGGAAAGAATTTAAAGCGGTGCAAACGGGCGGCCCTTCAGGGGGATGCCTGACCAAAGATTTTCTGGATACGCCAATCGATTACGACAACCTGGTGGCAGCGGGCTCGATGATGGGCTCCGGCGGAATGATTGTGATGGACGAAGACGATTGCATGGTTTCCATCGCCAAATTCTATCTCGAATTTACACTGGAAGAATCCTGCGGAAAATGTGCACCGTGCCGGATTGGAAATAAACGGCTGTACGAAATCCTCGAAAAAATTACCAGCGGCAACGGAGAAGAAGCTGATATCGAAAGGCTTAAATTGCTTGGAAATGTGATTAAAGATACTTCGCTGTGTGGCCTCGGGCAATCATCACCAAATCCGGTTCTGTCAACCATAAATAACTTTCTCAACGAATATCTCGCTCACGTTCAGGAAGCAAAATGTCCGGCAGGTCAATGCAAAGCGTTGTTGAAATATGAAATTGTTGCGGATTTATGCACAGGTTGCACGCTGTGTTTCCGTAATTGCCCGGTGGGCGCAATCACCGGCGAACGGCGGCAGCCGCATTACATCGACCAGTCGCTTTGTATTAAATGCGGCGTGTGTTACGAGAAGTGCAAATTCAATGCAATCAAACTCAATTAACCCTGAAATTTTAAAAAAATGAATACTGTACAATTAACCATAGATAATAAACCGGTGGTGGTAAAGGCCGGAACTACCATTTTGGAAGCTGCTTCGGGAATTGGTGTGCATATTCCAACACTTTGTCACATGAAACTGCACGACCTCAATATCGAAAATAAACCGGGAGGTTGCCGGGTTTGCGTGGTAGAAGTGGAAGGACGAAGAAACCTCGCTCCGGCCTGCTGCACCGAAGTTTCAGAAGGAATGACAATACATTCGCATTCCATTCGGGCGATTAATGCGCGGAGAACGGTACTTGAACTTATTCTTTCCGATCATCCTGCCGACTGCCTGATTTGTGCAAAATCGGGAAAATGCGATTTGCAGGATATGGCACATAACATGGGCATCCGTGAAATTCATTTTACCGGCGAACAATCTACTTACCGCGAGGATACATCGCCGGCAATTATTCGCGATATGGACAAATGCATCATGTGCCGCCGCTGCGAAATGATGTGTAACGAGGTGCAAACAGTAGGCGTACTTTCCGCCATCAACCGTGGTTTTCATGCGGTGGTTTCACCGGCGTTTGAAATGAACCTCGACCATTCAGTCTGTACCTATTGCGGACAATGTGTGGCTGTTTGTCCTACCGGCGCCCTCACCGAAGTGGATGAAACCGGGCACGTCGTACGGGCGCTTTCCGATCCTTCGAAAACAGTTATCGTACAGACTGCTCCGGCGGTGCGTGCTGCTTTGGGTGAGGAATTCGGAATGGAACCCGGAACGTTGGTTACCGGAAAAATGGCGGCAGCCTTGCGTCGTTTGGGTTTCGATTATGTTTTCGATACTGATTTTGCTGCCGACCTCACCATTATGGAAGAGGGAACTGAATTGTTAAGCCGGTTGTCGAAATTCCTCGAAGGAGATAAAGATGTCCGGTTGCCGATCCTGACTTCCTGTTGCCCGGCATGGGTGAAGTTTTTTGAACATCATTTTCCTCAACTGAAAGATGTTCCGTCGACTGCCCGTTCGCCGCAACAGATGTTCGGAAGCATTGCCAAAACATATTTTGCTGAAAAACTGGGCATAAAGCGCGAAAACCTGGTGGTGGTTTCCATTATGCCCTGTGTGGCTAAAAAATACGAATGTGGTCGCGATGAGTTTAAAGTAAATGGAAATCCGGATGTGGATTATGCTATTACAACCCGCGAACTTGCAGCGCTTATTAAATTGTCGAACATTGATTTTAAACGGTTGCCAAACGAAGATTTTGATCAACCGCTGGGAGAATCCACAGGCGCCGGAGTCATTTTCGGAACCACAGGCGGTGTTATTGAAGCAGCAGTGCGAACTGCATACGAACTGTATACCGGCAAAGAACTGCCGCGTCTCGATTTTCATGAACTACGCGGAATGGAAGGTTTACGTAAAGCAACCATCGATTTTAACGGATTGGCTGTGAACATTGGCATTGCACACGGTTTGGGAAATGCACGTAAACTGCTTGAAGAAATTGAAGCCGGTACCAGCGGGTTTCATGCCATTGAAATTATGAGTTGCCCGGGTGGTTGCATCGGCGGCGGTGGCCAGCCATACCATCACGGCGATGCCGCGATTCTGAAAAAAAGGCAGGTTGCCTTGTATGAAGAAGATGGAAACAAGAAGTTGCGCAAATCCCATGAAAATCCCTACATCTTAAAGCTGTACGAAGAATTTCTGGGTAAACCCATGAGTGAAAAAGCGCATCATTTGTTGCACACGGAATATTTCGATCGAACGTAGCTAAATTGCTGATTGTCTTGTGTCTGATTGTCTAAAATCTAAAAGTCTATATAAAATGCCAAAAATAAAATTAGCTGAAAATACCATGCAACTCATCAGGGATATTTGTGCTGAATATCAAAATAAAGAAAGCGAACTGATAAATGTATTGCATAAAGTTCAGGGTAAGTTTGGATATTTACCCGCTGAAGTTCAGGAAGTGGTTGCCCGCGAATTAAAAATGTCGGTAGCGAAAGTGTATGGGGTGGTTACTTTTTACAGCTTTTTCACCATGATTCCAAAAGGCGAATTCCCGATTTCCATTTGTATGGGTACGGCTTGTTACGTCCGTGGTGCGGAACAGGTGCTGGCAGAATTCAAGCGCCAGTTAAAAGTGGAAGTTGGCGAATCAACCCCCGACGGGAAATTTTCGCTCAATTGTCTGCGGTGCGTCGGCGCATGCGGACTGGCGCCCGTTGTTCAGGTGGGCGAAAAAGTTTATGGTCGTGTGGCGCCAACACAGGTAAAACAAATTATTGCCGAATACCGCGAAGGATTTGCATCGGGAGAGGTTAAAACTGCCTGAATTAACTGGAACTTCATTCCAAACCTGTTTCCGAACCTCTGTTTTGTTGGTTCATTTTAAAAATTAATGAAACAATTGTTTTGATTAAGTGCCGGATAGGTTCGTTATTTGAAAATTGAGTCTGCTCCGAAAAGTCCGGGTTCATTGATTTTCAACTTCTTTACCCCTGACCCCTAAAGGGGAACTTGCTGAAAATCAATGAACTCTTCAAAGTCCCCTTGAGTTAGGGTTTTTGACTTTTCGGAGTGGACTCAAATTTGGATTTTGCGGATTTCAAAAATATTCTCCCCACCGTTTCAACAAATCTTTCCGGCAGCTTTCAGCAATAAAAGGATTGGTAATTGCTGAATTTACGGCGTCTTTTTGGAATACATCGGTATAAAGCAGTTCGAACACTTTTTGAATGGAAAGTGAATTTTTCTTTTCTGTTTGGATGAATTTGTCACCGGTCTTTACTTTACCGTTTTTCAGCACTCTCAGGTAAACACCGGAAAAACCGGACTCAACAAATTGTTTAACCATTTTCGGATTTCCAAAACGTACGCCAAGTTTGTAACAGGGCTGGCGGGGCTGGGTTGCCTGAACTATGGCTTCACCCAACTGAAATGTGTCGCCAATGTTTATTTCTGCCTCGTGCAGCCCTTCCACAGAAAGGTTTTCGCCAAACATTCCCCACGGCATTTCCAGTTCAGGATAGAATTTCTTCCAGTAGCTTATAATGATCGGTAGAATAAAGCGTAGCAGGCTTTGTCAACCCCACCGTGATGCTTTACGGTCTATTACATGGTCATTTGCCACATCTTCAGCACCCAGGAAAATGGGAATGTTCACCGGGTATTTGTAAATGCCGGTTTGTACCTTTTTCCCATTCCATTCAATGGTTTTGGGTTCGCCAATATTTGTTGATATTACTTTCATGTTTTTACCGCTAAAAACTCTATTCACCAGATGAGCAAAAGTCATCAGAAGAGTTCCGGAAACTGCGACTGCGATTGCCAACTGATTCAGGCTATTTTCCGCTCTTTTTTAATGTTTTCGTATGCTTCGTTTACCTTCTGAAATTTTTCGTTGGCTGCTTTTTGAAAGTCTTCGCCCAGGTGGCTTACCTTGTCGGGGTGGTATTTCATGGCCATCCGGCGGTATGCTTTTTTCACTTCGTCGTTGTTTGCAGCAGGTTCAATTTCAAGGATTTTATAATCGGCGTGGGTATCGCGCACAAACATGGCTTGAATCGACTGATAATCGGAACTGCCAATTCCCATTTGTGTGGCAATTTGTTCAATCAAACGCTTCTCTGTTGGATCAACAAGTCCGTCGGCCTGGGCAATTCCAAACAAAAAATGCAGCAATTGCAACCGCGCCGAGTAGTTCATATTTTGCTGAATTTGCCGGCATACTTCGTTCACCGGTATACTTTGGTTCAGAATATCGCGCAACATTCGCACAGCCTCCACAGAAGATGCTTCGCCAAAATTCTGCACCATAAATTTTTTCACATAATCAAGTTCCGATTTCAACACCCTGCCATCGGCTTTCATTACCGCTGCAACCAATACCAGAAGGCTCATCACATAACCTCCGGTGGTGGTACGGCCGGAATATCCGGACGGACGTCCCTGATAATAACCTGGTCCCTGGCCCGTTTGAATTTCAGTGGTCGTTCCGTCTACAATCGATCCTACAATAAATCCGACGATTGCTCCAATCGGTCCGCCCACGGCCCAGCCAAGTCCTCCTCCTACCCATTTACCAAATTTTGCCATAGTCTTTCAATCTTTTATCAATTTCAATAATCTTTGGAAGTATTAAATTTTTATTATCGTTGTTCAAAATAACATCTGCCAGTTTTTGCTTTTTTTCATCAGGCCACTGCTGGTTCATCCTTTCCCGGATTTGTTCTGCACTTAGACCGTCCCGTTTCATCACCCGTTCAATTCGCTGGAATTCACGGGCAGTAACTAAAATTGTAAAATCCATTAATTTATTGAAACCGCTCTCGAATAAAATTGCTGCTTCATGAATGATGTACGTTGCCTCCTGTTTTTGCAGCCAGCGCTGGAATTCTTTTTCCACTGCCGGATGAATCAGTGCGTTTACTTTTGCGAGCTGAATTTCATCGTTAAATATGATGCCGGCAAGCTTTTTTCGGTCAATGTTTCCATCTGGGTTGCAAATTTCCTCTCCGTACAAATGAATGATTCGTGATTTTAATTCCCCGTCGGTATCCAGGAGTTTTTTACCTTCAATATCCGCCTCAAACACCGGAGCTCCCAGTAACCGAAAAACTTTGCAAACTGTTGATTTGCCACTTCCAATCCCTCCTGTTATTCCAACTTTCATCGGCATAAATCAATCTTTTTCAATCAGGTATTCAACGTTTGGCGGCGTCACCCTCAGCATTTGAATAAAATCCGGTTGTTGTTCCACATTCACTTCTATGGTTTCGTTATTTTTTATGGAATCATAATCGGCATAAACCGAAAAATCGGATGCTTTAATACTTTCATAATCACTGAGACCTACTAAAAATGAAACACTTACTTCCGAGGGAAACAATTTCAAATCAATATCATCGGGTTTATTTCTCACAGCCACCGGAATCTTAAATTCTTTTTCGGTGAACCGTTCTACGGGAATTCTCATGGTTACTTTTTCAGGGTCGACTGTTGTTTTATCCGGATTGGACAAATTTACAATTCGTTGTACCTCGGCATCCATCCCTTCAAATTTCCGGTTCTTTGTTTTTACTTCGAAAATGGTGTCGATAATTGCAGCCGGGCCTGTTATGTCCACACTGTCAGGTTTTACGGAAACGCTACCATTCAAAAAGAACTGGGGCTTAAACTGAAGGTCGACATCGGCAACCACTTCAACTTTTTTTGTTTGCAGGCTGTCGAACACAAACGTTATTGTTTTCGGCGTGACGTCGGTTACCGAAATTTCGCTGCTAACCTGTTCCGAAATCCTGCGCACCAAATCATCGGTTTGAATTTCCACTGTGGTACCAGCCATTTCGTTGGTTTTGGCAATTGAGTTCAAATTTAAAACAACCGGTGAAACCGAAATGGAAAGTTTATGACGTAACAATGTGAATCCATGTGCGTTAACTTTCAGGTTTAGCTTTTGCGGCGGTTCGTTCACCAAAAAAAGGTTCTGCGGCGGATTGGTATATTTTACGGCGTAAGAAATAGTGGTAGTATAATCTTTACTTAACGCATTTAAAAACCATAACGCAGTGGCAATCAACAGGCAAACGATAAAAACAAATATGCGTCTGTCGTTCCTGAGCCGCTCCAGCCGAAAAAAACCGATTATTTCTTTTAACTTGTCGTTCATGGTGTTCAAACCTTCGCAAAATTAACGAAATATGCCAAACCCTGATGAATTCAGCCCAAGAAATAACAACAGCAGTCCGGGCCGGTTTTTTTTTGATATACGGTAATACACTTTGTTTATTTCTCTGCATCGCTAAAACATCAATACAATCCGGATGAAGTATATTACAGGAGTTTTGTTCGTGACGGCAATTTTGTTTTCAAGCTTCAGGATGGCTCCCGAAATTATCAGTTTAATCTGCTTTTTACAATTCCGATTCATAACGATTTCCCGTTCTGAGTTAAGCCCAAAAACGGATTAGCCGGAATTACAGCGTAGTCATAATCCCTTAAAAATCAGTGGTGCGCAATTTCAGATGGCTATCTAAATGTTGGGTGTACGACAAATTCCATATTTTTATGCGCTTTCGGAAAAGCGGATCTTTTACACCGTTGCTTCAGCCCGGTGAACAGAGATATCAAAAGCAAAAGGGCTTTAGCCATTAAGAGAATTAAATGCTAAAGCCGAAAAAGACTCTGAAAAGGTTAAACACCGGGCTAAAGCGCCGGTGTAAAAAATGTTTGTTCGATGGTTTATCGTGGAATTTGTCGTACACCCTAAATGTTTAGAATATCCTCATTGTCTTCCATTTCGGAAAGGAGGCAGGGGGAAGAATAATATAACCGCGCTGGTTTCTGAGCTGGCTTTGCAACCTTCTTCTTTTTTGCTTTGGTTTTTCCGGATGAATCAGGCGCTTTGGAATCTGCTTCCGTTTGCCCGGATACTTCGTACTTCGCCGGATTTTTGCTAATTTTCCTTTTCATCTTTTATTTTTTTGATTTCAGCTCTATCGTTAATACAATTTTGATGGGCATGTTGTTGACTTTTCCCGGGATTTTATTCCCTTCGGGAAATTCCTGCTGCTTGATTTACTTTTCAAGAATAATACAAAGTTAACAAATATCCTATAAAAAGACATCGACATCTTTTTATAAAAAAATTTATACCTTTACGCCCTCACAAACAAAAAATAATATACAAGATGAATACGCAGAATATACCAAAATTAGTAACAGTTAAAACCGGAGGTTCATTCAAAATACATGAGGTGACCGGCCAGGCAGGAATGAAAATGCCATTACATTACAGTACCCGGGAAGCAGTTGTTATTGTGCAGAAAGGAAGTGCCATTCTCCATATCGGCGAACAGGAAATTCATCTGGCAGTGAATGATTCATATATAATTCCCGCGCATAAAAACCATAGCCTGGCGCTTGAAACGGAATTCAAATCGCTCGTGGTTATGGCCCGGGATTCGGATATTGAATTTGTAAAATGACCGGATTAAAAACTTAACGTTTTCACAATGCTGGGAAAAACAACAGAATATGCCATCAGGTCCCTGGTATACATTTACCTTAAAAACACAGATGGGGAAAGGCCGGGGTTCAAGGAAATTGCAAAGAATATTGGTTCGCCGGAAGGTTTTACCGGTAAAGTCCTTCAACAGATTACCAGGGCCGGATTGGTATCCTCGATGAAAGGCCGCGGAGGTGGTTTTTTCTTCGATAACCTGGAAAAACCTTTGACTTTGTTCGAGGTCATGCAGATGACAGAGGGTCAGGAATTTTTTTCAAAATGCGGGTTTGGCCTGCAATCGTGCGATGAAAACAATCCATGTCCCATACACGATGATTATGCCGGAGTAAGAGATGCCTTCTATCAACTGATGAACAGGCAAACCATACAATCGATGGCCTCGAAAATCATCCAAAACAAAGCGGTGTTGAGCAGACTGAAAATAGAATGAAAACCATGAAACCAGAAAAAGAATAAGACAGAAAAGCAATAAAAGATGAAGAAAACAAAAATAATCAACACAATATTATTTCTTATTTTAGGATGTGTAATCACATCCTGTAATCAATCATCGAAAAATCCGGGGGAATCTGTTTTTGCAGAACCTCCGCACCTGGATGCGGATAATTTAAAGCATGTCTCGCAGGAAATGGTCGCGCCACCGGCATTACCAGTATTTAATCAGATTGCAAAGGGAGACCCTGAGGTTGTTGAGGTCACACTTTATGCAGAAGAAAAAAAGATGGAAATCGCTCCCGGTGTAACAACCTGGGCGCTCACTTTCAACGGAACGGTGCCGGGGCCGATGATTGTAGTTCATCAAAACGACTATGTGCAATTAACTTTGGTGAATGCAGCCACCAACACCATGGTACACAACATTGATTTCCATGCAGGTACCGGGGCGATGGGAGGCGGCGACGTAAGCCAGGTTGCTCCCGGGCAGCAAGTTACTTTCCGGTTTAAAGCGACAAAGACAGGAGTTTTCGTTTACCATTGCGCCCCCGGCGGTATAATGGTTCCGTTGCACGTTGTTTCAGGGATGAATGGTGCAATCATGGTGCTTCCGCGGGAGGGGCTGAAAGACGAACTGGGACATCCGGTTCAATTCGACAAGGCATTCTATATTGCTGAACAGGACTATTATATTCCGAAAGACGAAAATGGAAATTTCAAAGAATATAATTCGCCTGCCGAGGGATTTCCGGATTTAATCAAATCCATGAAAACACTTGTTCCCACGCATCTTTTATTCAATGGTAAAATGAATGCCTTGACCGGCAACAATGCCGTAAAAGCAAAAGTTGGGGAAAAGGTGCTGTTTATCACCTCACAGGCAAACCGCGACACGCGTATCCATCTCATTGGCGGCCACGCCGACCTCGTCTGGCTGGGAGGCTCGTTTAACGATGCACCGGCAACAAATTATGAATCATGGCCGGTTGTGGGCGGATCGGCAGTTGCAGCGATGTACCAGTTCCGGCAACCCGGAACGTATGCTTTACTGAATCATAATCTGATTGAGGCATTTGCCTTTGGTGCCATGGCTCAAATTAAGGTAGAAGGCGACTGGAACGATGATTTGATGAAGCAGGTTAGCGAGGCGGGTCCGATACAATAAATGAAAACCATTAAAATCCATTCAAAAAGGAAACGACAATGAAGACAGGTTTCAATCCCGTAAAATTGAAAAGCATGAATAAAAATGATGTTCTGGTTGATAAGATCAATGCCCTCCGAAAAGAAAAAAACGCGATAATCCTTGCGCATTATTACCAAATCCCGGTGATACAGGAAATCGCCGATTTTGTTGGCGACAGCCTCGATTTGTCACGAAAATCGGCAGAAACAAATGCGGATATCATTGTGTTTGCAGGGGTGAATTTTATGGCGGAAACAGCTAAAATACTTTCACCTCAAAAAAGGGTTTTCATTCCCGATCGGAATGCGGGTTGCTCGCTTGCCGAATCATGCCCCGCCGAAGATTTTAAAGAGTTTAGGGAAAAATATCCCGACCATCTGGTTGTTGCCTATGTCAACACAACAGCGGAGATTAAGGCCATGACCGATATTACGTGCACTTCCACAAATGCTGTCCAAATCATCGAGAGTATTCCGAAAGGGCAGAAAATCATTTTTGCTCCCGACCGGAACCTGGGCAACTACCTGAACAGCATCACCGGGAGAAACATGTTGCTTTGGAACGGCGCCTGCCATGTGCACGAAGAGTTTTCGCTGGAAAAAATGCTGGCTATAAAACAGGATTATCCAAACGCCAGGTTAATTGCACATCCCGAGTGCCAAAAGCCGGTTGTGATTGCCGCCGATTTTGTCGGTTCTACTTCTGCTTTGCTGCGCTTTACGGAAACGGATCCCGGGAATGAATACATTGTGGCTACCGAATCGGGTATCCTCCATCAAATGCGGAAACAGAATCCGCACAAAACTTTCATCCCGGCGCCTCCAATCGATTCTACCTGTGGTTGCAGCGATTGCCGGTTTATGAAACTGCACGACCTGCAAAAAATTTACGACAGCCTGAATGAAGAGAAATTCGAAATAAATCTGGATACGGAAATCATGGAAAGAGCAAGAAAACCGATTAAGAAGATGCTCGAACTGTCTGAGATGGCCACAGCCCGGTAATTTGTAAACAGAATAAAATAAATTCAAGTTCTATCATGAAAAAAAGAATGATTATCGCAGGTTTTCTGGCCGTATTTTTGGTCGTCGGAACATCATGCAGCTCACCCGAAAAAGAAAATCAGAATTCCAAAGCTGAATTAACAACCAGTTCAAAAACACCGGCGGCAACAAAAGAAAACACTCCGACGGTTCCAAAAGCCAACAGCGGAGAAAATCTGTTTAAAAACAATGGTTGTGTTGTTTGCCATCAGTTGAATGGAAAATTAGTTGGCCCGGCCTTAAAAGATGTGTCTTCGGCGTATAAAAACAACAAAGAAGGTTTAACTGCTTTTTTAAAAGGAAACGGTAAACCCATTGTAGATCCCGCCCAGGCAGCAGTGATGCAACCACAGATAGCAGTCACCGCTGCCATGTCGGCTGACGATCTGAATAAACTGACAGACTATATTCTTTCAATCAAATAACGGGAAATAATGAAAAAAATATACCCACAATTGCTGCCCGTCCTGCTTTTGGTGTTCTCGCTTTTGACGCTGTTTCTGAGTAGTTCCATCCTATTGGATTGGTTTGGTGTCAGGTCAAAAGAGGGAAACTACGTATTGCTGGTTGTTTGGGCAAACTTTATCTGCAGTTTGCTTTATCTGGCGGCGGTGTACGGCCTGGTTAAATCGAAACAGTGGCCGCACAAAATCTTAATGATTGCCGTTGCCGTTTTATTCATCGCCTTTGCAGGCCTGTTGGTTCATATCAGTGGTGGCGGTTTATATGAAACCAAAACCATCGGAGCTTTGATATTCAGAATCAGTGTCACACTGGCGTTTACATTTTTTTGCTATCGCCGGTTAAAAAGAAAAAAACAGTCTGTTGCGCCGTTGTTATAAATCCCGAAGATACACGCCGGCGTCCATTTGTTGACGCTTAAGGAACTTCGCATACGACAGGCTGATCTGTCAGTATTGATCAAGCTATCTGATTCCTGTGGCAATTGCCGGAGACAGTCCTGACCTTGTCGCCCGTAGCAGGAGGATTCTCTTCCTTTTCTTTCCGCATTTCGCCATTTGTCGGGCCCTTCAACCCATATCAGGAAATACAATGCCATAGCGGGAGGCGGTCTCAATAATTCTTTTTACATCCGGGGGCCCTTCCGGGGCTGGTGGAATACTAAGTTCTTTGGCCGGTTCACTCATTTCCCTGAAGTATTCCTCAAAGCCACCCGGCGATAAATGAATCAATACCTCTGCCTGCCCGGTTACCACCTTGAATGAATGCCGGATATTTCGCGGGAGAAAAACCCATTTGCCACTTTCGGCTTTTAATACTTCATTGTCCACAGTAAAGTTGATCTCACCATTTATAACATAAAACGATTCATCTTCTTTGGTATGAATATGCGGAGGTGGCTCAAGCCCCTGTATTTCATAACCATGAATCAGTGCAAAGGCTCCACCTGTATCTTTGCCCGAAACCAGGACGCTCATCAGGTGCCCGATATACCACAATGAATTATCAAGATTGGGCCCCGACATTTTAGGCGCTAATCCTTCAACAGCGTTGATATCCGGCATGAAGGCCATGAGGCCAAGCGCAGAACTGCCGATGAGAAATTCTTTCCTTTTCATATCACTTGTTTTTATTTATTCTGAATTAAAATTAATGCGTAATTTTACATTGATCAAGTACGCACCTAAAAGTAAGGCACATACTAACTGTATATTTATTGCTGGAAATTAATACTTTACACACAAAAAAAAATGGAAAATAATTTGACCCTTGAAGAATTATTGCAAAGATGTCCGATACAACATTCGCTAAAGTTTATCGGCGGCAAATGGAGGATGGGGATCATCTGGAGTTTGAGATCAGGGTGCAGGAGATTTGGCGAATTAAAAAAAGATGTGTTGGGAATTACCGAAAAAATGCTTATACAGGAATTGAGGCATCTTGAGAGCCTTGGCATTGTTTCCCGCCAGATGTATTACGAAATTCCCCCGAAAGTTGAATATAGCCTGACCAGCAGAGGCAAAACATTGGTGCCGGTTGTGGAAAACATTGTTTCCTGGGGTTATCTGGATATGGATGGGAATGCCCAGGAGCCAATAAGAGCAGTTTCCGGAAAAGTTTCTTAGCCGATTTTCGTTACAGGTTTTGATGAAAAGACATCATGCCCCGGAAATCAAACGCCAACGTTTAGGCCCTTTAAAGATAGCCCAACTCTGCTTTTCCTTTTTCGGTGAGCTTTTCTACCGACCAGGCCGGCTCCCACACCAGGTTAATATTGACCTCGAAACCAGGATAATTGCTTTCGAGCGTTTGTTTCGCATCTTCAATAATGATTCCGCCCATCGGGCAGCCGGGAGAAGTGAGCGTCAGTGCAACATCAATCTGTTCGCCTGAAGCATCGTACGTTACGCCGTAAACCAGGCCCAGGTCAACAATATTCACCATCAACTCGGGATCGATAACCATCCCGAGCATTTCCATTATTATTTTTTCTTCTGTACCCATCACGTAATTATTTTTTTGTTGGTTTGTGTAAAACGATTTTAAAAATATTGAAGTTATAAAGCGCCACCGATAACAACAGAAAGATTCCGCTTATCAGCACAAAAACCTTGCTGGTTGCGGAAATTCCAATCAACAGCAAGCCAAATCCGATGGCGAAAAGCCATGCCTGCGCGGTGGCCATTTTTTCAGAATAAAGGTCTTTCGGCAGCGGAAGAACGACCTTTCCAACTTTTCCGCGGTAAACTTTCAGCCAAACAATAAAAGGCAAGGTTTTGTAGGTTTGCCCCATTACCAGCGATGTAATGAACCCGATGACAATTGCACTGCCGTACGTCACGGAAAGGGGGATAGTGAGCGTTTTTAAAAAGTTGAAATTTAGCACGAGCGTAAAAATCAGAAACAAGGGAATCACAAGGATCGCAAAAGAAAGTACGGATTGTTTCATGCCAATGTCCAACTGCTTTTTCACCCGCTTTTGATAGGCCTCCACCAAAAACGACAGGTAACTGATAATTCCCAAAACAACCAGAATCACGCTAAAAATAACCCCAATTTTCAATTGCAGGAACAAGCAAACGATACCTGCTGGTAAGCCAATATTGATGGCGTAAAACGTGAAATTTAATTTTTTGGTATTCACATTGTGGGCGACCATAAACATGGGTAGTAACTTACTGCTGACACCGATTATCAGTTGAAAAAACCATCCAACAATACCTGCATGCGCATGTAACTTCAGCAGTTCAACATGCGAAACCTTTAAAAAAGGATGGCGCAGGTTGATTGCCAGTGTCAGTCCGGCCAGCACCGTAAACAACAGCCAGAAGACCGAACTGATGATAAAGGTACGTTCAATCACTTTTTTGTCTGAAGAATGAGCTGTGAAAAGGACGTTGGCAACAAATAAACCGGCAGAAATTACAATAAAAGCGCCGGCGACAAACATCAGCGTTCCAAATGAAAACCGCCAAAAGGCGAAGGCCAGCATAAGCGTGCCGGCGCCCAGCGAAACAAATGAAATTTTGGCGAGTGTTTCGCTGTAAAGTTTCACCTCCATAATCACCGGAAGCAGTTGGTAAAGCGCCCCGAAAATGATCATGGTAATCCAGCCCAGCACCAGCAAATGAGTGATGGCAAGCAATTTGGCATTAAAAAAATGTTGCGTGAAAACTGCGGGATGAAAAACAATCAGCAGCGTGACCCCGAGCCAGGTGAGCGCCCCGAAAATAAAATGTGGAACAACTACTTTTGGCGAAGGTGCATTTTGGCTGGCTATCTGGTTCATTTATTTGTGAATCAAAAGTTTGACATTGTGATCGTCCACCTCGGCAATCCAGGTTTTAAAGTGCCTTTCAGCCACCTCAGGCAGTAAATACTGGGGCACTTTTTTGTGATGAACATAAAGTGCGCCATTTTCACTCAGCTTTTCGAGCTCCCCTAAAATGGTAACCATCGGCAGGGGCATTTCCAAATCACGAACGTCAACTTCATGGATTTCCCTATTGCAGTTGGCCCTTCTCGCTTCAAGTTCAGCAACCGAAATTTTAAACACCAAATCGCCGGAATCTGCTTCTTCTTTGGCCTCGCCCGCTTTCATGAAATAGGTGTAAACGACATCGCCTTTCGCTTCAACTAAACTTTCGAACCCTTTGTTTTGGGCGATTTTAATCAGTGGCGTGGGTTCGAATGAATTGATAACTTCCAGCACGTATCCGTCCCGGAGCAACATCAGTTCCTTCATAATTTCGCTGAACGGATCGCCCCCGCGGTCCAGCGTTGGCCTGACGTCGAGCGAATTCACCCTGGATGATTCAATCGCTTTTAAAATTTCCGGATTTGCCAGGCTTTCAACCGCTTTCTCTTTGGGAGCCGGTGCATTTTCCAGCTCGAACCCAATTTCAGCAAGGGATGTAAAAAGCGAGTCGATATCGCATTTCCCAATTCGCGCTGCATCCCCGATACTTGTCCGCGAAGCCAGTATTCCACGCAACAGCGGGTTTCTCAGTTTGCTGAACCGCGGATTAACCGCAACGATCGCCTCAATTGCTTGTGGATTTTCTTTGATTAGCGCTGAAATTTTTGTGTTATTGTTAATCTTCATCGATTTGTTTTTCAGTTTGAACAGATGGACTTCTTCGTATTACTTCTGTTTCTACGGAGCCCGGTGGTTTAAAATCCACCTCTCGATATCGCAACCCCCAAAAATGCTATAATCAGGGCCAGCAACAGGTTTAACATGCCCGTCCACCGTGCCAGTAATTTGAACTTCTTTCCTGAGGACTGTTGCATTTCATCAATTGATTTTGTACCGTAGTAAAAGTCATGGATTCCGCTGATTAGTAGCATCAGCACGAAAAGAGACACCTTGATAACCAGCAACTTTCCATAGCTGCTGGTGATAAAAAATTCGGTGGTGAATGGGATTCCCCGGGAATACATGTTCAGAAATCCCGTTATAAGCAGGAGAACAACCGCCAACCAGCCATAAAAACGGAATTTGATCCCGGTTTTATAGAGCAGCAGCACCCGGTTGGGCTGCTTTTTAATACCCGGCACCAAAACCAACGGGATGAAGAGCATCCCCCCAATCCAAAACGTGGCGCATAGAACGTGCACAAAAACCGATAATAAATAAACCGTTCCCATTTGAAATAGTTATGCGTTCGAATTATTTTAATAATCCGGAAATTTGAAAAGGAGGGCAGCCCGTTCATCCTGTTTCTCCCCTTTTTAGTCCACTTTTAATTTACTGATTTTTACCTGCCATACTTCAGGTCCTTCCTGCAGATACTCCCATCCAAATTCTTCTCCTTTTTCGGCTGTAAACTGATAATACAGTGGCTTCGGATCGTGGTCGTTTTGAAGAATGAAAGACTCGCCAACAGGCAGATCTTCGTATTTTTGAAAAATTGTTGGGTGTTTAAATCTGGGTTCGATTTGGGTTGCATCTAATACTTCCATAATTAAAAATTTTAAATTGTTGAACATTTACTGTGCTGCAAATATATAAAATAAACCGATAAAAAGACATCAATATCTTTTTATAGGTTGCAAATGCAATCATTTAACAGACGTGCATTCATGAACTGTATTTATTGGAAAACTATCCGGATTGGGTTTAGAGCCGGTTTTTTGAAAAAGCGATTTATGTTTTTATTTTTTATGCGTTTCAGTACCTACAAATCAACGACTTCTGCAAAGCTACGCTGATACTCCTGGCCGTATATTAATGAATACTCTTTGAAAAACTTTTCGTAAGTGGATTTTGAAAAGCTGTGCCTGCCCATATAATTTTGTGCCCTGCATTTCATTATCCTTTATTCCCCAAAACACCGGTTTAATAAAAGATAAAGGCATTGCAATACAAAAAATTCCGGGAGACACAGAAAGATTGTTTACCGGACTGGGGTTGAAACCGATTTCCTGGGAAATCCTATCCAGGGAAAATTCGATGTTGGTGCGATAGAATTGGGAAATAAAACTATCATGTAAAAGTTTAACTAAGTGTGGTCAGGGTAATCCGAAGAAATTTAATATGATTGGAAATTTGTGCTCCCGCCCGGGCAAGCCTGCGATAGGTTTTTATTCATTCTGCCCCGGCAATCCGGTATACTCCGTCGGCCGCCCTCTTTTCGATAAGGTTGAAATCAACCTTTCCAACGGAAAAGTATTTACGATTATCGCCAGTAACAACAGCGCCGAAAACCGCTATGTGCAGTCGGTAACGTTAAATGGAAAACCGCTTGCCGAGCCTTTTTTCTCCCACAACGATATTTTAAACGGCGGAACACTGGAATTTGAAATGGCCTCATCGCCAAATAAAGGATTGTTCAATCGGAATTAGATTTTAGGGAATCAGAAAATAAATTGAAAAAATAAAACCACCAGATATGACGAAGATGCTGAAATTGATTTTGTTTGCGTTAACCGGGCTGGCAACGCTGGCCGGCACCGGGCAAAACATATTGCCAACTCCCCTTCGCCTCGAAAAACTGGCTTCCACGTTCACCATTCAAAAAAAGATAGGGGTTGCGTTCAGCGACCGTGAGGCAGAATCGGCGAAATACCTGATTGACAAATTGCAGAACTATGTTAAAGTTAAGAAGGTTGCTGCAGCAAACGGAGATATTGTCCTGGCAACTAAACCCTTATCCGCCAAATACAGTAACGAAGGTTACGACCTGGAGGTTACGGATGGCGGTATTCGGATTACGGCAGCTACCGAAACCGGCCTTTTTTACGGGATTCAAAGTCTGCTTCAGTTGTTTCCGGACGAGGTACAGTCAGGCAAAAATTATAATTTGGCAGGTTTTCAGATACCGGGGATAAAAGTTTTCGACAAGCCAAAATACGGGTGGCGGAGTTTTATGCTCGATTCCGGCAGGCAGTACCAAACGCCTGATTTCATCAAACGTTATTTGAGCTACATGGCGATGCTCAAAATGAATATGTTTCACTGGCATTTATCCGAAAACATGGGATGGCGCGTGGAAATAAAAAAATATCCCAGTCTTGCAATTGTTGGGTCGCAGGTAGCCAAAGGCGAACAACAGCAGGGATATTACACACAGGAGGAAATAAAGGATATTGTGGAATATGCCAGCAAGCTTCACATTACTGTGGTTCCTGAAATAGATGTGCCCGGGCATTCCGCGGCAGCGTTAACAGCCTATCCTGAATATTCCTGTTTTAATAAACTCCCGGAAATAGTGATGGGGCCAAGTGCCGATATTTTCTGTGCCGGCAAAGAAAAAACATATTCTTTTTTGGAAGGAGTTTTGGATGAAATATGCGAATTGTTTCCCTCGGAATACATTCACCTTGGAGGAGACGAGGCACGTAAAGAAAACTGGAATATTTGTCCTGATTGCCAAAGTAAGATAAAAGAAGAAGGACTGGATGATGCACATGAACTCCAGTTATATTTTTCGGCTCGAATGGCCAATTACCTGAAAGCAAAAAAAAGGAAGGTGATTCTTTGGGGAGACGTTATCTATCAGGACGGTTACAAGCTGCCGGACAATGTAATTATCCAGTGGTGGAATTACTGGAAGAAAGACCTCGCTTATAACAATGCCATAAAAAATGGTTACCCGGTCATTTGCAATACAAATCGCTACACTTATCTGAACTTTCCGGTTACACCTAAATTTAAATATACAGAAAGAAGGACATTTGATATGCGAACGGCTTACGAAGACAATCCGTCAGACATTGAAAATCCACATCCGTTGGTGCTGGGAATGGGCTGTGCGCTATGGACCGATTGGTATGTTTTGGAAAATCAGGTTGACGAAAGGGTATTTCCCCGGATTTATGCCTTGTCGGAGCAAATGTGGAACAGCGGAGAACGTTTGCCTTTTGACGAATTTTATGTAAAAGTAAAGCAGAAATACACTTTACTTCGGGAATTAGGCATCGATTTTGGACCTGCTGTCAATAAGGAAGCTTCCGATAAATGATGGTAAAAACACCAATGGATTGATAACGATGTTGTCCATGATGTGTTCTTCTTAATATGTCAGATATTTTTGCGTAATTCTTTTGCTGCAAAATCCATCAGAATATACCATTTTCGTTCGGCGAGTCTTCCATCGATTGTTGGCTTGCTTCCCATTCTTCTATGATTTTGTCTCCTTCAAAACGAAAAATATGGATGACTGAATATATCTGATCCGGAGCAAGAGTCACCTTCCCATGTACCGCCACCAGGTCGCCATCTTCGAGAGCGCGTAAAGTTTCGTACGTTTTGGTGGGAAATTGACTGGTATTTTCTTCCATACCCTTCAAAAGCGTTTCGCGATCGCCTTTGAAGTAGGCATTGTGGTGGCGAAAATCAGAGTGGACATAATTCTCGTAAGCCTCGGCTACATTGCCTGAGGATGCCTTCTGTAAAAAAGTCGTTGCAATGTCTTTTTTATTCATAATGTTGTTTTATCAAATTTTTCATTTTCAGCTAATACCTTTGCAGAGTTTTTCTTGAAACGTCTGCTACTCATTTATTCCCGAGTTCTTCCGCCAGCCCGATGAGAATTCCTTCGGGCCCGCGGATGTAGCAGAGCCGGTATAAGTCCTCGTACTGAACCACTTCACCGACGAGCCTGGCGCCGCGCTTGTGAAGTCTGGCGAGCGTTTCATCGATGTCGTTTACGGTGAACATGATACGCAGGTAACCGAGAGCGTTCACAGGAGCGTTCCGGTGATCGGCGACTGCAGGCGGGGCAAGAAACCGCGAAAGCTCGAGCCGGCTGTGCCCATCGGGGGTGGCCATCATGGCAATTTCCACACGCTGATCGCCCAACCCGGTAATGCGCCCGGCCCATTCTCCTTCGACCGTGGCCCGCCCTTCCAGTTTCAGTCCAAGTTCGGCAAAAAAAGAGATGACCTCATCGAGGGATTCTACCACGATGCCGACATTGTCCATTCGTAGGATTTTGCTCATTATCATACTTTTTATTTCCTTTTTTCTCTGTCATGCATCGGGAATCTCAGGCTCCACCAGTTTCTTTAATTTTTCCAGGGATTCCTGCCATCCCAGGTAGCACATTTCCACCGGAATGGCATCAGGGATTCCTTCCTGCACAATGTGCAGATCCGTGCCGCATGATACTTGCGTTAATTTTATGGTAGTTACCATTTCTCCCGGCAAATTTGGATCGTCAAACCGGTCGGTGTATTTGAGTGATTCGTTTGGCTTGATTTCTACGAACTCGCCTCCGAAGGAATGGCTGTTGCCTGTGGAGAAATTGGTAAAAGACATTTTGTAAGTTCCTTTTTCCCTGAACTCCATTTGATGCACTTTGCAAATAAATCCGTACGGCGGAAGCCACGTTGAAAAAGCATCTGCGTTGGAAAAAGCCCGGAACACTTTTTCGGGAGAAGTGGCCAGCACCCGATGTAATGTTACTGCGTTGTTTGACATGATGATTTAATTTTAAATGAATAAATAGTGTGAAACATGTTTAAGCTCCAACTGTACCTGTTCTTACCTCCCCGGCCCGCTTGTAATTGGCGATAATAACTCCACTTGGCGTGGGAAAACTCTCTGTTAACGTAAAGGCTGCCGGTATTGTGCCATCCTGAAAAAGCTTTTTCCCTGTGCCAAGAGTCAACGGGTGAATTTGGAGCCTAAGTTCGTCTGCTAAATCATTCTTCAGTAGTGTTTGGATGAGATTTGCGCTGCCCCAAACCTGAATATCGGAACCTTCTGAATTCCTGAGCTTTTTGACGTCTGCCAAGCTTTCGATAAATACGGTGTTTTTCCAACCTTGCCTACCGGCAGGCAGGTTTGATTTTTTCATGGTCCTGGACATAACATATTTTGTGCCTTCATTGATGCCAGGCCAAATATCTGCATTCTTAGGCCAGTAGTATTCAAAAATTTCAAAAGTCTTCCTGCCCAAAAGATATTCCGCAGGTTTCATTAGTTTTTGCATGTCCTTACCAACAACTTCGTCGCCATATGGTGCGCTCCAGCCACCGTATTTGAAACCGCCTGACGTATCTTCTTCTGGGCCACCAACTGCCTGCATAACCCCATCCAATGTAATCATGGATATAACAACAATTTTTCTCATATTTTTTTCGCTTTTCGTTACGCTTGTTCAGTGGGGAACTTACTCATGTCCATGCAAAAGATTTCCCAGGTGTGCCCGTCGAAATCTTCAATCGTCCTGTTTTGCATAAAACCATAATCCTTGAATGGCACTGGCTCCGAGCCTCCTGCCGCGAGACCATTTTCAGCAATTTCATTGACTTTGTCCGGATTTTCGACTAAAAGTGAAAACAGTGCTGCAATGTTATTCTTTGTGTCTGCAATCGGCTTACTGGCGAAGTTTTTAAATTTTTCGTGGGTTAGCAGCATCACAAAAATATGGTCGCTCCAAACCATGCATTTGCCGCTTCCATCGGAAAATTGCGGATTGTTTGTAAACCCCATTCCAGTGTAAAATTCCATCGACTTTTCTAAATCTTTTACTGCCAGATTGATAAATACCTGTGATTCCATAATTGTGAATTTTTAATTATCAAAATTGTATTAAGGATTAAATATCTGTAACAAATTTAAACTTAAAACCTGACTTGTAGTGTGTGTATTCGCGTCAAACAAAGTGGCAAATTGCGTCAATATTAGTTATTTAGATCATCCGAAACGGAAAATACTCTAAATTTTATGAATGGGTAAATAACTCTTCTTTTAACATCAGATTCGGAAAAGGCAGCATTGTTTCAATGCTTTAGAGAAATGTGGGGTAGCCCGCAGTATTTTGCTGTCCGGCGTTTTGGAGGAGGATAAAAAACTGACGTCACAAATAAGAATTGGGATTAAAAAAGATCGAGCACAAAAAAACCTCTCATTGAGAGGCTTATCGTAATTGTAGTAAAAAAGTGATCCCACCGGGACTCGAACCCAGATCGTCAGAACCGGAATCTGATATTCTATCCATTGAACTATGGGACCGGTTTTATGTGGTGCAAAAATAGTAATTTTCTGATTCTATCCTATTTCGTGTGCATTTTCATTATTCGCTTTTTTTGTTGATAAAAATATAAATCATTTTTAGCCGATCGAAACCATATATTTTTACTTTTGCCCAACAAATGAGAAAATTACAATGGAAGATTTAGTAAGCACATCAACCAATTTTGTAGAGACCTATATCAATACCTTTAAAGGGTTGACCGAAAAGCAACACAACGATTTCGAGATAAAAAAAAACCATTCTTTTCGTGTTGCTGAAAATGCAGGCTGGCTGGCAGGTAAATTAAAGCTTGATGAGGAAGATGCCAAAATTGCATATTTTGCAGGACTGCTGCATGACATTGGCAGGTTTAAACAACTGGTGGATTTTGAAACATTAAATGATTCGGAATCAATTGATCATGCCGATTATGCAGTAACTGTTATTCGGGAACAGAATGTACTGGATTTTATGGATGAAGAGTCGAAAGAACTGGTTTTCCGCAGCATATCTCTCCACAATAAATTTGAACTTCCGAAAAAGCTATCGGAACACGAACTGCTTCACGTTCATTTATTGCGCGACGCTGATAAAATGGATATTCTTAAAGTAATTACAGACTATTACATCAATAAAAATCAACCTGCCAACCACACACTGTCAATGAATCTACCCAAAGGAACGGTTGTAAATCCAGCTGTGGTAAAAGAAATTCTGGCGGGAAAACAAGTTTCAAAAAAAGAAGTGAAAACCGATCTCGATTTGAAAATAATGCAGCTTTCGTGGGTGTACGATTTAAATTTCAAAGCATCATTCGAATTCATTCTCGAAAACCGTTTCCTGGAAAAAATATACAACACACTCTCGAAAAATGATGTTAATATTGAAATTTTCAGAAAAGTAAAAGTTTACGCCGAAAACAAGGTTTTTGGGTAATGCAAAAATCTTTTCAAATAAAAACTTCGCATCACAACGAACTTGTTGATATCACCAAAGAAGTGGCACAAATAGTATCGCAGGCAAACATTACAACTGGTTTGGTAAACGTTTATGTTCAGGGGGCCACTGCCGGAATTATGGTTCAGGAAAACTGGGACGAGTCGGTTCAGAACGACGTTGTTCATTTGCTGCAAAAATTGATTCCGGCAGGTGTTTGGGAACACGATCAGCAGGATAGTAACGGTGACTCACATTTGAAAGCCGGAATTGTCGGACCCGGAGAAACCGTCCCAATCATCAACGGGAAAATGGGACTGTCCACCTGGCAAAATATTTTTTTATGCGAATTCGACGGACCTCGGAATCAACGTAATGTTGTGGTAACGGTCATGCAAACAGAAAAGTAATGGCAAATCGTTTAGTGTGTCTGTGCAACCTTGTCGACGAAAACGAAATCAAGGCAATATTGAAAAAAGGTGAACATTCAACCTCTGATATTCAACGAATAACCCGGGCCGGTACTTCTTGTGGCCGCTGCCTTCCGGAAATTGATGATTTGGTTGCGAAACATCAGAAACAACAACTCAAAGATCCACAAAAAAAGATGAATTTCAGACTTTAGGTTCGATTAAAAATGGCTGGAAAACTATTTCAGCAGTTATTCTTCCTATTCATTCCTGTTTCAGTCCGGGTAAACTGTTTCGAATTAAAACCCTCGCAAGAATTCAGGTATTACTGCTCCGTTTTGGTGTAAAAATTACGGACATTGGCTCCTTCAGCAATTAACCGGGGCATGAGTATTTCATTTTTTATCTTTATATTTCAGCATTTTCATTTTACCGGTTGTTGCCGGTTTCATTGTTCTGCCTGGTAGATAAGTGTAAATAAATATTATAATGATATACCGGCCCAAAAAAATGAATTACAAGAACAAAACTAAAAAATTTAAACCGATGAAATTTTGCAATTACTTATTCCTGGGTGCTTTTTTTCTGGTACTGTTTTCCTGTAAAAAAGCAGAACCTCCTGCACCTGTGGAGCCTATTCCCTCTGAACGTCAACTAAACTGGCACGAAATGGAATTTTATGCTTTCGTTCATTTCAACATGAATACATTTACCGATAAGGAATGGGGATTTGGTGATGAATCGCCGGAATTATTTAATCCCACAGAACTGGATTGCCGGCAGTGGGCACGGGTATGTAAAGAAGCCGGAATGAAAGGTATCATTCTTACGGCAAAACATCACGATGGATTTTGTCTTTGGCCTTCGGAATATACTGAGCATTCAGTGAAAAATTCACCGTGGAAAAATGGCAAAGGAGACGTGGTTCAAGAACTTTCGGATGCTTGTAAGGAATACGGTTTGAAAATGGGAATTTATCTTTCGCCGTGGGATAGAAATCATGCCGATTATGGAAAGCCCGAATATATTACCTATTACAGGAATCAACTCAGGGAATTGCTAACTAATTACGGCGAAATATTTGAAGTTTGGTTTGATGGTGCAAACGGCGGAACCGGTTTTTACGGTGGGGCTAACGAAGAGCGGCGAATCGACCGGAAGACCTATTACGATTGGGAAAATACACAGAAAATTGTTCGGGAGTTGCAGCCTGATGCTTGCATGTTCAGCGATGCCGGTCCGGATATTCGCTGGGTGGGAAATGAAGAGGGCTGGGCCATGGAAACGAACTGGTCGCCCATTCGTCGCGACGAATTTTATCCGGGGTCGCCAAACTATAAAGAATTGCGTTCCGGGCATGAAGACGGTACACACTGGGTGCCTGCCGAAGTAGATGTCTCCATCAGGCCGGGCTGGTTCTACCATGCTTCAGAAGACGAAAAAGTTAAATCATTGTCTCATTTACTGGACATATACTACAATTCAGTGGGAAGAAATGCTTCGTTACTCATTAATTTTCCGGTTGACCGAAGAGGATTGATACATGAAAAAGATGCCGAGCAGATATCGAAACTGGCCAAAGCAGTTAAAGCAGATTTCTCGGAAAATCTGGCAACCGGTAAAAAAGTAACCGCTTCTGAATTTCGCGGAAATTCACCGGAATATGGGGCCGGAAATGTAAATGACGATGATCCGGAAACATACTGGGCAACTGATGATTCGATACATAATGCTTCCCTGACATTCGATTTTGAAAAACCAACGCCGATAAACCGCATTTTAATTCAGGAATACATTAAATTAGGGCAGCGCATTGAAAAATTTACTGTAGAGGTTTATAAACACGATGAATGGGTTAAAATTGCTGAAGAAACTACTGTGGGCCGAAAACGGATTCTTCGGTTGCCAGATGTTACCGGTACCAAATTGAGGTTAAATATAACGGCTTCAAAAGCTTGTCCGGTTATTTCAAATATCGGGATTTATAATGCATCAGGGCATGAAGAACTGGCCTCGCTCAACTGAATTTGAATATCGAAAACACAATTGTTTTAATAATTCTTTTTGTATAACCTAAATCAATAAAAAAATGAAAAAATTGGTAATGTTCGCGCTGATGATGTTGCTCGTCAGCCAATTCTCCTATTCGCAGAAAAAAATCTGGGACGAAACTGAAGCCGAAAAAGAGGCACGTATGCAATGGTGGAAAGATGCACGGTTCGGAATGTTTATCCACTGGGGATTGTATGCTCAGGCCGCACGGCACGAGTGGGTGAAAAATCGTGAAAGGATAACGAACGAAGAGTATCAAAAATATTTTGAGATTTTTAATCCTGATTTGTTTAATCCCACGGAATGGGCAAAGAAAGCCAAAGCTGCCGGAATGAAATATGCGGTTATAACTTCGAAACATCATGAAGGTTTTACGATGTTCGATTCGAAATATACAGATTACAAGGTTACCAATACGCCTTACGGGAAAGATATCATCAAAGAGTGGGTTGATGCGTTTCGGGCAGAAGGATTGCGCATCGGCTTTTATTATTCGTTAATAGACTGGCATCATCCGGATTATACCATTGATCGTGTTCATCCGCAACGCGTAAATACCAAAGAGGAATACGATGCGTTGAATCAAGGCCGCGACATGGCGGTTTACCGGGAATATTTAAAGAACCAGGTGCGTGAAATTCTCACCAATTATGGTAAGATCGACATTCTTTGGCTCGATTTTTCATTTCCCGGAGAATTTGGTAAAGGCCGCGATGATTGGGGCTCGGTGGAACTTGTGAAAATGGTTCGGGAACTGCAACCGGGAATCCTGATTGATGATCGGGCTGATTTGAATGAGTATGCGGGAGGTTGGGATTTTATGACACCTGAACAATATAAAGTGGATAAATGGCCTGAAGTTGACGGGAAAAAAGTTCCGTGGGAAACGTGCCAGACTTTTTCCGGTTCATGGGGTTATTATCGCGATGAATATACCTGGAAAGATAATAAGCAACTGCTGGGCCTTTTAATCGAATCGGTTAGCAAAGGGGGAAACCTGTTGTTAAATGTTGGGCCTACTGCGCGGGGAACATTTGATGCACGCGCGGATAAAGCTTTAAGCGGGATGGGCGACTGGATGAAATTCAACAGCCGGTCGATATACGGATGCACGCAGGCGCCCGAGGAATTTAAAGTCCCTGCGAATTCATTGTTAACGTATAATCCAACAACAAAACGGCTGTACATCCACCTGCTCGATTATCCGTTGCAGACCTTGCGGTTGCCAGGGTATAAAGGCAAGGTAAAATATGCGCAATTTCTGCAAGACGCATCGGAAATTCAGATTACCGAACCTCGCCAGCACAATCGGGGGGGCGATTTACACGATACCGGTGACCTCGAACTGAGACTTCCGACAGCCAAACCCGACGTCGAAATACCGGTTATTGAAGTATTTTTGAATTGATTTTTTTGAAGCCAGGTTAATAATCTGCACCGAAATAGAAGGACGTTTGAAGAGTGAATTTACAAGGCTACGTGAAACCTATTTATTTCAGATACGTAATATTTATTCCTTTGCGAAAATTTTATTATTGAGGTTCAGACGGTTAAATCAGAAGCGAAAAAATAGGGTAAAAATTTGTCACAAAAAGTTTGTTTAGAATAAAAACGCTGTTACATTTGCAGCCGCTTTTAGGGGCGTGTTCATTGAGGAGGTGATAAAGAGGTACCGGAAACGGGAGGGATACTGGCAGGGATAAAGAGCTGGTATTTTGGAAGGTTTCCGGGGGTATGGAAAAAATAATTTAAAGATTTTGGGTTATTTTTTTGGTGAGAAGAAAAGAGTTATTACCTTTGCCGCCCCGAAAGGGAAAAACGGACAGCGGGAAAAACAGCCGCTGGTGAAATAGGAAAAAAACGAGAGAAAAAATATCAGCATTTTGAAGGAAATATTAGGGTGCTGATTTTTTATGAGTTCTTTAAAATTTTGAGACAAAAGCATTAAAAAAGCAAGGTGTACCAACTTTGTTAATTTCATAGAGTGACTTCTGGAGCGAAAGAGATTAAACTTTTATAATTACAACGGAGAGTTTGATCCTGGCTCAGGATGAACGCTAGCGGGAGGCTTAACACATGCAAGTCGAACGGCAGCACGGGCTTCGGCCTGGTGGCGAGTGGCGGACGGGTGCGTAACGCGTATGCAACCTTTCTTATGCAGGGGGATAGCCCATGGAAACGTGGATTAATACCCCATAGAATCATAACCTCGCATGGGGATATGATTAAAACTCAGGTGGCATAAGGTGGGCATGCGTAGGATTAGCTGGTAGGTAGTGTAACGGACTACCTAGGCTACGATCCTTAGGGGTTCTGAGAGGATTACCCCCCACACTGGGACTGAGACACGGCCCAGACTCCTACGGGAGGCAGCAGTGAGGAATATTGGTCAATGGCCGCAAGGCTGAACCAGCCATCCCGCGTGCAGGATGACAGCCCTATGGGTTGTAAACTGCTTTTCTACGCCAAGAAACTCCCGCTCGTGAGCGGGACTGCCGGTAGCGTAGGAATAAGCATCGGCTAACTCCGTGCCAGCAGCCGCGGTAATACGGAGGATGCAAGCGTTATCCGGATTCATTGGGTTTAAAGGGTGCGCAGGCGGGCCTGTAAGTCAGTGGTGAAATCCTGCCGCTTAACGGTAGAATTGCCATTGATACTGCGGGTCTTGAGTATGGTTGAGGTAGGCGGAATGTGCAGTGTAGCGGTGAAATGCATAGATATTGCACAGAACTCCGATTGCGAAGGCAGCTTACTAAGCCATAACTGACGCTGAGGCACGAAAGCGTGGGGAGCGAACAGGATTAGATACCCTGGTAGTCCACGCTGTAAACGATGTTCACTCGCTGTTTGCGATATACAGTAAGCGGCTGAGCGAAAGCATTAAGTGAACCACCTGGGGAGTACGATCGCAAGGTTGAAACTCAAAGGAATTGACGGGGGCCCGCACAAGCGGAGGAACATGTGGTTTAATTCGATGATACGCGAGGAACCTTACCTGGGCTTAAATGTAGGCTGCATTACGGTGAAAGCTGTATTCCCTTCGGGGCTGCCTGCAAGGTGCTGCATGGTTGTCGTCAGCTCGTGCCGTGAGGTGTCGGGTTAAGTCCCATAACGAGCGCAACCCTTATCGTTAGTTGCTAGCAGGTAAAGCTGAGGACTCTAGCGAGACTGCCACCGTAAGGTGAGAGGAAGGTGGGGATGACGTCAAATCAGCACGGCCCTTATGTCCAGGGCTACACACGTGTTACAATGGCCGGTACAAAGGGCAGCTACCTGGTGACAGGATGCTAATCCTAAAAGCCGGTCCCAGTTCGGATTGGAGTCTGCAACCCGACTCCATGAAGTTGGATTCGCTAGTAATCGCGCATCAGCCATGGCGCGGTGAATACGTTCCCGGGCCTTGTACACACCGCCCGTCAAACCATGGGAGCTGGGGGTACCTGAAGTCTGTGACCGCAAGGAGCGGCCTAGGGTAAAACCAGTGACTGGGGTTAAGTCGTAACAAGGTAGCCGTACCGGAAGGTGTGGCTGGAACACCTCCTTTCTGGAGCACAGGAATTACGAAAAACGGAATTGACAGATTGGCCCTTGCTTTTTTTAAAGATATAGGAAGCCCCTCCGGCCTCCCCAACGGGGAGGAAAGAGGAAATGTAGCAAAAAAGCCTCTGTTTGTAATTTAAACGTTACAAATAAAGAAGGAGAACGGGGCTTTGAGTTTTCCCCTTCGGGGGATTAAGGGGGCTTTTAACAGAGTCCCGTAGCTCAGCTGGTTAGAGCGCTACACTGATAATGTAGAGGTCCCCAGTTCAAGTCTGGGCGGGACTACAAAGACAGCTACTAGTCACTAGCCACTAGCCACTAGCAAAACAGCTAGAAGCTGGGAGCTTGAAGCTAGAAGCTAATTATCGGGGGATTAGCTCAGTTGGCTAGAGCGCTAGATTTGCATTCTAGAGGTCAAGGGTTCGACTCCCTTATTCTCCACAGCCTCCCCTAACCTCCCGTTACAACGGGACAGGCTCTCCAAAGGAGGGGAAAAAGAGAGGGAAAAGAAGGATAAAAAAGTTGGAAAAGTGATTTGTGACACTAAAAAAAGGCAAAACGTTCAAAATAAATTGAAATACTGAATTTTAGTAAAAGCTAGGAGCTTGCAGCTCGTGGCTTGCAGCTAAAAAGAGATAAGGCTGGTGCCGGAATAGGAAAAGGTTCGATTCCTTGCTTATCTGCATACTTGAGGCTAAAAGCTAGAAGCTGGAAGCCAGACGGTAAAAGTTCTTTGGCATGTTGGGAAAAGATAATAATAATATCACAGAGAGAAATAAAGGATTACAAAGAATCAATACGAGGATTCTTTAGGAAAAGAAAGTTACTAAGGGCGTACGGAGGATGCCTAGGCTCTCAGAGGCGAAGAAGGGCGTGACAAGCTGCGATAAACTGCGGGGATTGGCAAATACGAATTGATCCGCAGGTACCCGAATGGGGCAACCCATCCCGAGTAATCGGGAAATTCCGAGCAATCGGAAGGCAAACCCGCTGAACTGAAACATCTAAGTAGGCGGAGGAAAAGAAAACAACAGTGATTCCCGGAGTAGTGGCGAGCGAAACGGGAATAGCCCAAACCGTGTCTGTTTCGGCAGGTACGGGGTTGAAGGGCTGCGATATAAAAATATAAGCTGAAGTGGAGCGGTACTGGAAAGACCGGCCATAGGAGGTGATAGCCCTGTACACGCAGGCGTTATATTTTTTAGCAGTACCCTGAGTAGGGCGGGGCACGAGGAACCCTGTCTGAAGCTGCCAGGACCATCTGGCAAGGCTAAATACTACTGAGAGACCGATAGTGAACAAGTACCGTGAGGGAAAGGTGAAAAGCACCCCGAACAGGGGAGTGAAATAGTACCTGAAACCGTACGCTTACAAGCGGTAGGAGTTCCGATTTATCGGAATGACTGCGTGCCTTTTGCATAATGAGCCTACGAGTTAGTCGTCACTGGCGAGGTTAAGTTTTTAAGAAACGCAGCCGAAGCGAAAGCGAGTCTGAACAGGGCGAAAGAGTCAGTGGCGCTAGACGCGAAACCTTGTGATCTACCCATGGCCAGGTTGAAGTGATGGTAACACATCATGGAGGACCGAACCAGGAAGCGTTGAAAAGCTTTTGGATGAGCTGTGGGTAGGGGTGAAAGGCCAATCAAACTGGGAAATAGCTCGTACTCCCCGAAATGCATTTAGGTGCAGCCTTGTGATAGTTTTACAGAGGTAGAGCTACTGATTGGATGCGAGGGCTTCGCCGCCTATCAAATCCAGACAAACTCCGAATGCTGTAAAATGTTTCACAGGAGTGAGGGCATGGGTGCTAAGGTCCGTGTCCGAGAGGGAAAGAACCCAGACCATCAGTTAAGGTCCCGAAGTGTATGCTAAGTTGAAGAAAACGAGGTCCGGCTGCAGAGACAGCTAGGATGTTGGCTTGGAAGCAGCCATTCATTTAACGAGTGCGTAACAGCTCACTAGTCGAGCGGCTGGGCATGGATAATAATCGGGCATAAGCATACCACCGAAGCTATGGTTTTTTCCGGGCAACCGGGAGAGAGGTAGGGGAGCATTCCAACGGCGCTGAAGTCAATCTGCGAGGGTTGATGGAGCTATTGGAAAAGCAAATGTAGGCATAAGTAACGATAAAACAGGTGAGAAACCTGTTCGCCGATAGACTAAGGTTTCCTGATCAACGCTAATCGGATCAGGGTAAGCCGGGCCCTAAGGTGTACCCGAAAGGGGAAACCGATGGCAAGCGGGTTAATATTCCTGCGCCCGTCATGCGATGAAAGTGACGGAGGGGCGTAGTTGCTAGGTACTGACGGAATAGTACGTTGAGCTTAGCCTTCGGGCGAAGCGAAGCAATCAAGCCCCTTCCAAGAAAAGCGAGCATGGCGGCCCGTACCGCAAACCGACACAGGTAGTCAAGGAGAGAATCCTGAGGCGCTCGAGTGATCCGCGGCTAAGGAACTAGGCAAAATGACCCCGTAACTTCGGGAGAAGGGGATCCCGATGAATAATCGGGACGCAGAGAAATGGCCCAGGCGACTGTTTATCAAAAACACAGGGCTCTGCTAAATCGAAAGATGACGTATAGGGCCTGACACCTGCCCGGTGCCGGAAGGTTAAGAGGGGATGTTATCCTTCGGGAGAAGCATTGAATCGAAGCCCCGGTAAACGGCGGCCGTAACTATAACGGTCCTAAGGTAGCGAAATTCCTTGTCGGGTAAGTTCCGACCTGCACGAATGGTGTAACGATCTGGGCACTGTCTCGGCCGCGAGCTCGGTGAAATTGAAGTAACGGTGAAGATGCCGTTTACCCGCAACGGGACGGAAAGACCCCGTGAACCTTTACTGCAACTTCGCATTGACTCTGGGTAAGTGATGTGTAGGATAGGACGGAGGCTATGAATCGGGTTCGCCAGGACTCGTGGAGCCATCCTTGAAATACGTCCCTTTGCTTACTTGGCGCCTAATTCCGATTCATCGGAAGACATTGCGTGGTGGGTAGTTTGACTGGGGTGGTCGCCTCCAAAAGAGTAACGGAGGCTTCTAAAGGTGCGCTCATGGCGATTGGTAACCGCCAGCAGAGCATAATGGTATAAGCGCGCTTGACTGTGAGACCGACGGGTCGATCAGGTAGGAAACTAGAGCATAGTGATCCGGTGGTTCCGTATGGAAGGGCCATCGCTCAAAGGATAAAAGGTACTCCGGGGATAACAGGCTGATCGCTCCCAAGAGCTCATATCGACGGAGCGGTTTGGCACCTCGATGTCGGCTCGTCACATCCTGGGGCTGGAGAAGGTCCCAAGGGTTCGGCTGTTCGCCGATTAAAGTGGCACGCGAGCTGGGTTCAGAACGTCGTGAGACAGTTCGGTCCCTATCTGTTGTGGGCGTATGAGATTTGAGAGGACCTGATACTAGTACGAGAGGACCGTGTTGGACAGGCCTCTAGTGTACCTGTTGTGGCGCCAGCTGCATTGCAGGGTAGCTATGCCTGGATGAGATAAGCGCTGAAAGCATCTAAGCGCGAAGCTCACCTCAAGATGAGATCTCGATTAAGGGCCGTAGGAGACGACTACGTTGATAGGCTGCAGGTGTAAAGGCGGTAACGCAAGTAGCCGAGCAGTACTAATTGCCCGAAAACTTTCAGAAACAATCCTAAGATTCCTTGTAGTGATAATGGAAACCAAATTTCTTTCTTTCCCAACTGCCTAAAGGTATTGCAAGGCTAAAAACACCGGTCAAAAACCGGAAAGCCTTCACCAATATTAAGGTGGTCCCGAGCACTCGGGACGGCGGGGCAAAACCCGCAACAACCTTTGAGAAAATTAAGGTGGCTATAGCGGCGGGGCACCACCTCTTCCCATTCCGAACAGAGAAGTTAAGCCCGCCAGCGCCGATGGTACTGCGTAAAAGTGGGAGAGTAGGCCGCTGCCAAATTTATCCAGGCCCATGTTCAAACGAGCATGGGCCTTTTTATTTCGGAATAACAATAACTGATTATTAACTTCCGTTTCTCTGTATAAATTCAAATGAATGTTTAAACCGTTAAACAGAATAATCGGTTCCAACTGGTTTTTTCTTTCGCTACTCGGATTCGCCGTTTTATTGCCACTGTCTCAGGCTTTGGTTTCGATATTTGCCGGTGTAGTTTTATTTACAGCGTTGGTTGAAGATTCCTGGCAAAACAAAATTCAACGTCTTCGGCAAAATAAAATTTTGTTACTGATTCCAGCTGTTTATTTGATTTACCTTTCTAGTGCTGTATTATCCGGCCAATTAACCCACTCGTTATACGATTTAAAAAAAAACCTGTTTTTTCTTGTAATTCCAGTTGCAATCATTTTCGGAAAAGAAATTAGCGCCGCCCAAAAACGGCTTCTTTTATATTCGTTTTCTTCTTCTGTATTTATCTCAACCATTATAGCCTTCGTTAACTGGAAATTAACATCTTCGCAAGGTAATTTCGAAGTTCATAGAATTAGTTTGATTTCACACATTCGGTTTAGTTTTCAACTGTTGCTTGCTTTTTGGTTTATGTTATTAAGCCTTCGCGAAAATTATCCGAATCTAAAGTGGAACCAGAGATTATTGCTTGCGGGTTTTGCAGTTTATTTCATTTCTTTTTTATTGTTTCAGCAATCGCTAACAGGTTTGATAGCATTCATGACGAGTTCAGTTTTCTATATTATATACGTCATTTTTCAAACCAGTTTTAAAAAGCGAATTATCTACTTTAGTTTATTGGTGTTATTGTTGGCTATCCCGGCGGCTTATGTTTCGTGGATAATCATCAAGTTTTACAATATTGAAGATATAAACCGGCAAACCCTTGATAAAACAACGAAAACCGGCAATGTGTATTATCATGATTTTCAGAATCCAATGGTGGAAAACGGACATTATGTTTATTTGTATATAAATGAAAAGGAAACCCGGCAGGAATGGAACAAAATTTCGGAATTCAAATACGATTCCATTGGCAAAAATGGTTATACAATTCGCTCAACCTTGTTTCGCTATTTAACTTCGAAAGGATTGCGAAAAGATGCTGAAGGGGTACATGCGCTGACCAGGCAAGATGTTGCGAACGTGGAAAATGGAATTGCCAATGTCATTTATCAAAAGAAATTTTCGCTCTACCCACGCATTTACCAAACGGTTTGGGAATATTACATTTATTCGAAAACAGGATATGCAAACCACCAGTCATTTTCGCAGCGACTGGAATTTGCCAAAGCAGCAATTACCATCATCAAGCAGCACCCGTGGTTTGGAGTTGGAACCGCAAACTGGAAAGAAGCATTTAGAAATGCTTATGTTGCCAATAATTCGCGACTCGACGAATCGTTATATGCATCATCGCACAACCAGTATTTAAATTACATGGTGAAGTTTGGAATTATCGGATTTTTGCTCGTTATGGTGTTACTGATATATCCGGTAATTAGAACCAGGCGTTACCACGATTTATTTTTTGCCGTTTTTCTGGTTTATATGTTTTTTGTCAATTTTGCCGACTCAAATTTCGAATCCCACATGGGAAGCTCGTTTTTTGTATTTTTTTATTGTCTATTCCTGATTGGCGATGGCATTCATTATTTACGGTTGAAACCGAACACCAAATAAGTTACTGCTTTCCATTTATGGTTGGAACTTTCACCGGAGCTGTTTAATTTTAGGCGAAAATGAAAAAATTATGAAACCTTCTTTTGTAATCATCGGTGCGGGAAAGCTTGCGACCCACCTTTCAGAAACGCTCAAAATAAACGGATATTCCATTCGCCAGGTATATAGCAGAACGGCACAATCTGCCAAACCACTCGCTGACAAACTGAATACCCGGTTCACTGTTCAACCCAAAGAAATAGAGGCTGATGCTGATATTTACATAGTGGCCGTAAAAGATTCTGCATATAATGATCTTCTGCCGCAAATAAATTTTGGGAAAGCTTTGGTCGTGCATTGTTCAGGCAGCCTGCCACTTTCCTTGCTCGGAAAATATGCAGAAAATACAGGTGTTTTATATCCGTTGCAAACATTCTCTAAAAACCGCGAAGTAAATTTTCAGGAAATTCCTGTTTTTGTGGAAGCAAACTCATTGCAAAATGAGGCGGTTTTGCTCGAAATTACGCGGAAAATTTCGGGCAAAGTTTCTGTACTTGATTCAGAAAAAAGAAAATTCCTGCACATTGCAGCAGTGTTCGCCTGTAATTTTGTAAATCATCTGTATACGATTTCGTCGGAAATATTAAAGAATGAGGATATTCCGTTTGAAGTTTTGAAACCCATGATACTCGAAACCGCACAAAAAGTTCAGGTAATTCATCCGTTTGACGCCCAAACCGGGCCGGCAATCCGCTTTGATGAAAATATTATTTCTGCCCATTTAAATGATTTGCGTGGACTGAATGATTACGCAGAATTGTACAGTTCAATTTCGAGGAGTATTTTTGAGCATCATCAAAAAAATAAATAATGGCCTTTTTCAAAGATGAACTACAAAAAATAAAAGCATTTGTTTTCGATGTGGATGGTGTACTTTCAAAAGATATGCTACCGCTAAACTATTCGGGTGTTTTAATCCGGACGGCAAATGTAAAAGATGGTTTTGCAATTCGGGTAGCTGTTAAAAAAGGATTTCCGATTGCCATTATAACCGGTGGTTTTTCAAACCGGAATAAACTTAGATACAAGCAATTAGGTGTAAAATATTACTATCAAAATGTTCGCGATAAAATAAAATGCCTCAACGATTTTTTACAGAAAACAGGTTTCAGCGCCAACGAAGTACTGTTTATGGGCGACGACCTGGTAGATTATAAAGTGATGAAAATGATTGGAATTCCAACTTGTCCGGCAGATGCGGTTCCCGATATCAAAAAAATTTCGAAATATATTTCTGATAAAGCTGGAGGGGAAGGTTGTGTGCGCGATGTTATTGAACAAACATTGAGAGCGCAAAACAACTGGTTTACTGAAGAAACATTAAATACAAAAGCCTTTTAAATGAACTGGTTTCCGAAATACAATTATATTCTGGCATCGAAATCACCGCGCCGGCAGGAGTTATTAAAATCACTGGGCATCGATTTTCAGGTACAGGTAAAGGCGGTAAATGAAAATTATCCACCTAATTTACCTAAAAATGAAATACCGGTTTTTCTGGCCGAATTAAAATCGCTGCCGTTTGCCGGTTCGCTTAAAAAGAACGATTTACTCATTACTGCAGACACTATCGTATATCTTGAGGGAGAAGTTTTGGGAAAACCAGCCACAGAAAAGGAGGCGAAGCAAATGTTACGGAAATTAAGCGGGAAAGAACACGAGGTGATTTCCGGCGTTTGCCTTACTTCGGTCAAAAAGAAACGTTCGTTTTATGCTGTAACGTTCGTACGTTTTAAAGATTTAACCGACAAGGAAATAAATCATTATGTTGATGTTTACCACCCATTCGACAAAGCGGGTTCTTACGGAATTCAGGAATGGATCGGAACAATAGGAATCACTCGTATTGAAGGTTCTTTTTACAATGTTATGGGACTACCTATTCAAAAATTATACACGGAAATTCAAAAGTTTTAAAAGTTACCGAAAAAAGGTTTCATTTTTTATGGTGTTATAAAATTACCTTTTAATATTTTTTATTGATTATACCATTTCCGCATTTAATTCGTAAATTGAACTGATACAATTCCAATTCTTGTAATAAAACCGGAGCTTTTTTCGGGATTTAAATATAATCCCGGTTTTCTGAAATACCATTAAACTTAAAAACTCAATAAAATGTATCCGGTTAAAATTATTTCAGTTTTTTTATTTGTCTTTTTTTTACTAAGCGGATGTGGTAAAGATGAGCCGGTTAAGGTTGGATTTTTAATTCATGCGCTGGATAAAGAAAGATGGCAAAACGACAGGGACTTTTTTGTTAAAAAAGTAGGGGAACTTGGTGGAAATGTTGAAGTTCGGATAGCAGACAATGACGCCGAAAAACAGTTAAACCAGGCAAAAGAGCTGCTCACCAACGGTGTTGACGTTTTGGTGGTTGTACCTGTAGACCAGTTTGCAGCCTCCAATATTGTAAATATTGCGCACGAAAATAACGTTAAAGTGATCTCGTACGACAGGTTGATTAAGAATTGCAGGCTCGACTATTATGTTTCAACTGATAATGTTGAAATTGGCAAACTTCAGGCCGACTACCTTACCAAAATTAAACCCACCGGAAATTATGCATTAATTGGCGGTGCAATGAGCGACAACAACAGCCAGTTCTTGTATATCGGACAAATGAACGTTTTGCAGCCCCTGGTTGAAAAAGGCGATATAAAAATCGTTTATAAACAGTTCACCAACGCCTGGGAAGAGGACGAGGGGTACGAACATACCATGAAAATTTTGGCCCAAAATAATCAGATTGATGCCATAATAGCCGGAAATGATGCTATTGCACTGGGAGCTTTACGGGCGCTGAAAGAGACAGGAAAAGAAGGGCAGGTGCTGGTTGCGGGTATGGATGCCGATTTGAAGAACTTGCAGGAAATTGTTGCCGGACATCAAACCTGCACGGTATACAAACCTTATGATAAACTGGCTGCAACCGCTGCTGAACTGGCTATGAAAATGGCCGACAACGAAGAACATGAAAATTCCTATCAAACCGTGAGCAATGGCGAAATGCTGGTTCCGGCAATATTTCACAACGCGATGGTCGTTAACAGCCAGAATTTGAAGCTTACTGTTATATCCGAAGGTTACCAAACGGAGGAGGAAGTATACAGGTAGTTTTTTAAAACGATCAGATTTTCTTTTTTGAAAGTTAAGGATCCATGTGGGATCCTTAACGATTTAAGTTGTTGTTTTTACAATTAGTAAGAACACTAATGATTGAAACGGCAAACGATTTTTTAATTCAAGCAACAAATCTTTTTTAGCAGATATTTTCGTAAATTGTAACGTAAATCTCACTAAACAATGGACGTTTTTCCAAAAACCGAAGACAAATTACTTATATCTCTATTGAAAAAAGGAGAGGTAAAGGCGTTTGATACCTTATTCCATAAGTATAAAAATAAGTTATACCATTTCTCATTTTCTGTTCTGAAAAGCGAAGAAGATTCCAAAGAAATTGTTCAGGAAACATTTTATCGAATCTGGAAAAAACGTTTTGAAATCGATTCATCCAAATCATTTAAATCGTTTCTTTTCACCATTTCTTATAACCTGATTATTGATCAGTTAAGATTTAGATTAAAAGAAAAAGAATACAGAAAGTTTTTGGTTTACTATTTCGAGAGCAACGAAAATAAAGAGGAAAAAGGGAAAGATTTTGAAACGCTGACCAAAAAAATAGAAACTGCCGTAGAAGAGCTTCCTGAGAAAAGAAGGCGCATTTTTAAACTGAGCAGGGAAAGAGGTTTTTCCCATAAAGAAATTGCCAGTTGCCTGGGCATAACAACAAAAACCGTCGAAAATCAAATTAATCTTTCGCTAAGGCATATCAAACTGAAGGTTGGACAAAACGATTATTTTCCTTTTTAATTTTTTTCATTTTTTTTTGGGGGATACAACCTTCATCCGCGTATTAGTTTAATGAGATAAGGTCGGGAGACCGTTTTTCATAGATTAGTTTGGTTAAAGTAATAAAAGTCCCCTTCGTTACAGGGGATTTTTAAAATCAAAAAAACAAGAACTGACTAACAATAATATGTCAAAAGAAGAAAATTTGAAATACATCATTCAGCGATACCTTGAAGATAAAACCAAACCCGGTGAATTAAAAACCGTATTTTCTTTGTTTGAAAATCCATTTATTAAAAATCCTCGCTTACGAGCATTGTTATTTAATTTCTGGAACCAGCAGGATGGTGAAGGAGAAGATTTTCCCCGGGCTGATGATTTTTCCGATATCCTCGATAAAATTCATCATCGCATAAATTTAGACGACGATGCCTCCCGCAACAACAAGAAGAGCAGCCTGATCACTGATTTTTTGAAAATTGCAGCCATACTGCTAATTGGAATTTTTGCTGGCTATTTTATTTATCAATTCACGAGTGCCGAACAAATTTATTATACTTCCATTGCGCCTCACGGATCAATTTCTGAAATGATTCTACCGGATAGTTCAATTGTTTTTTTGAATTCAGGTTCTGAAATCAGGTATGCAATAAACACAAAAAATAGTCAACGGGAAGTGATACTGACCGGTGAAGCCTGTTTCGATGTCAGCAAAAATAAAAAGCGGCCATTTGTGGTGCACACTCCATATTACGATGTCAGGGTTTTAGGAACAAAGTTTAATGTTAAAGCATATGAGTCTGATAACAAAATTGTTACAACTCTTGAAGAAGGGAATGTGGAAATACTCATGAACGGCAATGTCCGGTTGCAGGAAAAAACCATTCTTAAACCCGGCGAACAGTTAATCTATGATTTGAACGCCAAAAAAATTGAAATCAAAAATGTAAACACCGGAATATACACTTCGTGGAAAGATAACAAGCTCATTTTTGTCAACATGAACCTGAAGGAATTAATCGTCATTCTGGAAAGAAAATTTGGAGTTGATATTAAAGTAGCTGATGATATGGTTCTTGATTATCATTATGACGGAATTTTAAAAAATGAAACGATTATTGAAGTTTTGGAACTTCTGAAGGAAACACTTCCCATACAATATAAAATAGATGGTCAAAAAGTAATCATTCAAAAAAGTAAGGAGGGTAAATCTATGAATTAAATAAATCATGTAAAAAAACCGGCAAGTGCTGTCACATTTGCCGGCATTAATGCGATAAAAAAAGGTGCTGTCACACCATTTAATACAAACATTTAATACAACAAATTTATGAAAAAAATTGAATTGACTGACTTTCCCGATTTTGAAGGGAAACGTAAACTATTACTAATTATGAAACTAACGATAATTTTTTTGTTGACAGGTTTCATGCAGGTTTCAGCCACAGTTTATTCACAAAGCACGAAATTTGATTTTGATGTTAAGAATAAACGAATAGAAGATGTCCTTCGCGCAATTGAACAAAGAAGCGATTTTCGGTTTTTCTATCAGCGGGAACAGGTGAACGTAGAAAAGAGAATTGACTTGAATGTTGAGAACCAGCCAGTTGAAGTTATTCTTCCGCAATTGTTTAACGGCCAAAATGTTGTTTTCGATGTTAGGGAAGATAACCTGATATTAATAAAACCTGAAAGCGCCGCGAAAATAACTGAGAACATATTTGCAGAACAGCAAAGAACGGTGAGCGGAACAGTGACCGATGAAGATGGAGTGCCACTGCCCGGTGTTTCTGTGGTAGTTCAGGGAACAACGCGCGGAACCGTTACAAGCGATGAAGGGGAATATTCAATTTCCAATGTGTCGGAAGACGACGTTCTGGTGTTTTCATTTGTGGGGATGACCACTCAACAGGTTACAATCGGTAATCAATCTACCATTAACGTTCAAATGCGATCGGGCGCCATTGGCATCGAAGAGGTGGTGGCAATTGGTTACGGCACCGTAAAAAAGAGCGATTTAACCGGTTCTGTCGCAAGCGTCAATTCGGAACGGTTACTGGATAAACCTGCGTTTAACGTGGCGCAGGCAATTTCAGGAAAAGTAGCCGGTGTAAAAATTGTTGAACGAAGTGGCGCTCCCGGCGGGGAACCGCTAATCCGAATTCGTGGTACCAATTCTATTAACTCCAATAATTCACCTTTAGTTGTTGTTGATGGTATTGTGGGAGTTGCAAATGCATTAAACATTTTAAACCCCAACGAAATTCAATCCATCGAAGTTTTAAAAGATGCTTCGGCAACTGCTATTTATGGCGCACGAGGGGCGAACGGTGTTATTTTGATTACAACCAAACGCGGAGTAGCCGGTGAAATTCAGGTAGAATACGATGGCTATGTTTCATTTGGATTTTTACAAAAACATCTGGAAAGCCTTAATGCCGAACAATTTCTTTACGTATATCAACAAGCGTGGAGAAACATAACAAAGTATGCAAAAAATCCAAACTGGCCTCTTCTTGTTGATGGTTCGATGTTGCCGCCAGGCGAAGGCGGGGATACTTATTCTGAATATCCGTACCTTTTCGAACAAACGTCGGCCGGCGGATATACAGTACCTTTAATAGGCAGGGACGGCAATTATTACAAACCCCGTTTTGATACGGATTGGGAATCTGCCATATTCCGTCCGTCCACTTCAACAAATCACCAGTTAAACATTAGAGGAGGTAGTGAAACGGCTAAAATTGGGGCATTTTTAGGTTATGCCCTCGAAGAAGGATTGTTGTTGAATTCTTCTTTCAACCGTTTCTCCGGAAGGATTACAGGCGATTTTAATGTTGCCAAATGGCTCGATATAAATTCCCAAATCGCAGTTAATAAAAACCGCGAGTTCGCCAACGATGTTTCCTATTTTTCCGGAGGTATTTCAAGAGGTGTTGTTGAAGCTTTTCCAATCATTCCGCTTCAATTTCCTGATAATCCGGATGTTTACGGAGAATTTGCCGGACGGTACGGTGAAAACCGGTTCTTTCCTGTTGGGGAGGTTGATGCGCAATCACCGTATCTGGTAAGTAAAACAGTTGAACGATTTACAGAACGTTCGCAATTTACCGGCAACCTTACCTTTAATTTTAAAATAACGCCTGATTTAACTTTTAAAGCAAATTTTGCCGTCGACGATAATTCCTCAAAATTTAATGAATACGGTGGGTATAATCGTTAGTCGTGGAGCACATGGCCGGGCCGATATCGACGTAAGTAAAACATTATATTGGCAAAACGAAAATTACTTCAATTACGACAAAATATCAGGAGACCATTCATTTAACGGATTGTTGGGTTTATCGTGGTCGCGTTACAAGTGGGAAAACTTAAATACCTGGAACGATCATTTTTTCGATGATTTTTATAAATGGCATAACATTGGAGTAGGAACGGCTCAGCGCCCGGCGCCGTCGAGCAGCGACGGACAAAATTCATTAAACTCTTACTTCGCACGCGCCAACTACAGTTACCAAAGTAAATATTTGATTACGCTTACCGGTCGTGTGGATGGGTCTTCAAAATTCGGGATCAATTCAAAATATGGTTTTTTCCCGTCAGGTTCTGTGGCCTGGAGGATTTCGGAAGAAGAATTTGCCAGTGGTATCTCGTTTTTATCTAACCTGAAGTTACGGTTTAGTGTCGGACAAACCGGGAATCAGGAAATTGGTAGTTATGTAACCCAGGCATTTATTGGTTCAACCAATGTTGCATTGGGAGACGCCGTTCAGCCTGGATTGTATCCCAGTTCAATGGCCAGTCCCGATCTTCGCTGGGAAAAAACAACCCAATACGATGGCGGCATTGATATTGGACTCTGGGGCAACCGCGTTTCAGCTTCGGTTGATTATTATTACAAACTGACTGATGATATGCTTTTGGATGTGCCCCTGCCAACTTCAACAACAACAGGAAGCGTGCGGGAAAACTACGGCAGCATCGAGAACAAAGGATTCGAGGTAATGCTGAATACGCACAACGTAAAAAGTAACAACTTTAACTGGTATACTGATATTGCCTGGAGCGCCAACAAAAATAAAATTGTTCAACTTGGACCTACCGGAGAAGATATTCTTCGAAACTATTGGGTTGGCGGCGCTAACACTGTATTGAGGGAAGGCGAACCTGTTGCATCATTCTGGGGATTGAACCGGTTGGGAACATACAGCACCGAAGAAGCTTCGCTTGCTGCCCGCTATGGTTTTGTTCCGGGTGATGTGAAATATGAGGATACCAACAACGACGGCGTTATCAATGTATCTGACGGTTATCTTTTGGGAAGTGCATTTCCGAAATGGGATATGGATTTCAACAACAGGTTAAACTACAAAAACTTTGATTTCAACCTCGATATCAGAGTTTCGTACGGTGCTAAAATAGAAAACAGAACAAACCATTCAGGCGAGGACAGACAAACCATGGGAAACAGCAAAGTTACCGTTTTGGATGCCTGGCGTCCGGATCACCAAAACACCATGATTGGCCAGGTTCGGCCCGGAATGGGAGGTGCGTATTACCAAACTTATCCCGATACCCACTGGATTGAGGACGCTTCATACATAAGAGGTGAAGGTGCAACCCTTGGTTACACGTTTTCCCGGACGACGCTTGATAAGATCGGTATTAACAGGTTAAGAATATATGCTACAGCTAAAAACTTCTTTGTATTAACCGATTATTCCGGTTATGATCCTGAAGGTAGCGACAGCGGCAACATGGATTCAATTACGCCGCACATGGATTTTTACCAGTATCCGCGGCCAATGTCTTATACGCTCGGTGTAAATGTTATTTTCTAATTTTAAAACAGTACAGAAATGAAATACATAAAAATATATTTAGTTGTAGTTCTAAGCCTGGTTTTTGCCTCGTGCGATGAATTTTTAAAAGAAGAACCGACAGGCTCATTAACTACCGAATCAGATATTTCCAGCTACGAGGCAGGAGTTGCATTTGCAACAGGAGCTTACCGGGCGCTGCCAACCTGGACAAATGGCACCAGCGAATGGGGAGGCAATCTGGCAGGCGCTCTTGAATATTTTACCGGAAAAGCTTATTCACAGTACACCGGTGCCCGTCTTTGGAAATTTGAAACTGACGCCGAAAGTGGCGACGAAGACTACTTTGTATATCCGTGGAATAACTGGTATCAGGGGGTGCGGGATTGTAATCTGGCTCTAAAAATGATTCCTGGTATTGATGGATTAACTGACGCTGATAAATCAAAATATTTAGGAGAAGTTCGAACTTTAAGGGCTTTTTACTATTTCTGTCTGGTACGGCATTACGGTGATGTTATCTACAATACAACCGTTTTGGAGGATGCAGGGCAGGCAGAAAAACCACGAAGTTCACTCGCAACTATTTATAATGAAATTATTGTCCCGGATCTTGAATTTGCCGTAAACGAAAGCGAACTTCCCGATGGAAGATCAACCGACGGACGCGTGACAAAAGACGTGGCAAGGGCCGTTTTGGCAGATGTTTATTTGAACATGGCCGGATATCCTTACCAGGAAGTAATTACAGATACAACGCGGGCCTGGTGTGTAGACGGACTTTGGGCAATGACCGAATATCCTGTGAATACGCAAAGTGCCAGAGATTTTCTTCAGAAATCAAAAACTCAGCTCGACGCATTGTACGGTAATTATCCAATCGGCGAATTAACCGATATCAATGATCCTGATATGGATAATCAGGGTGATGCCATTTTTCAGATTCAATATTTGGCAGGTGTAACCAGTTTTCCTGTTTATTACTGGTTGCCCATGACGAGTTATGTTTCAGTGTACAGTATTGAAACCGGAACCAATATTCCAAGTGTTTCCTACCATGCCTCTTTTGATCCGGCCGACCGGCGCATTCAGGACAGGGTATATTTTTATTACAACGATACGAAGGCTCAAAAGTATGATCCGAATGAAAGTCCGGCAGATAAATTCCCGGTTCCGTATCTTTATAAATATTATGATGTTGAAGCTGTGAAAGAGACAGGTAATTCCGGGTTAAACTGGAATTTGTACAGATATCCCGATATCTTGCTGATGCTAACGGAAGTGAACTGGTCGCTTCGTCAATTGGGCGCTTCAGTTTCTGATGACGATATCGTAAAAGGAATTAACGAAGTCCGCGTCAGGGCTGGTTTATCTGAATTTACCGCCGGCGACTTAGCCCTTATCGGCATCATGAGTGAACGAGCTTATGAGTTGATTTTTGAAAGTAAAATGCTTTGGGATATGCGGCGAACGCGTAAGGCGCTTGTTGATGGGGAAGGACAATTCAGTGGAATTGAAAATTTAGTGGGTCATCAACCGACAAATTTCAATTACGAATTTTCAAATAAACATCTTTTGTCGCCAATTTCTGCAACCGAAATTTCGAATAACAGAAAATGTTTGCAAAATTACGGATGGCAACCAAAACAACAGGGGCAATAAACAATAAATCTAAAACGACATGAAAATGAAAAGATATATATTTTTCTTATTTGCATTGATTGTATTCATCAGTTGCCAGGAAGAAACGTTCGACATTCCAAGAGACGAAAGCGGAAATGCCGTCTTAACTCATGTTTCAAGCTCAACCACCACAGGAATAAGCACGCTTGACGATCAATTTTCAGTTACAGCAACATTGCCCAACGCTAAACCGGGCGATGAAATGACTGTTGAACTTCTCCAGTTGCAAACACCGCCTTCAGGTGGCGATACCAAACAGCTTCTGCCACTCGCCGGCACCCAAAAATCGGTTACGGTTGGAGACGATCAGAAGGTAACGGTTACGTACACCCGCGAAGAAGCAAATTTGAATCAGGCAGGTGATTATGTTACAGTATCGATTGCCGGAAAAACAGATTACGCATTGCAGCGGGTTGATATGGTTACAGCAACAAAGGCTACAAAACCTCAGGTAGCAGGTGTTGAAGTCGATGTAGCCCGCAACAACGAAACGGCTTACTTTCACGTAACCGTTGAACCTCAATCCGGAACGTATGATGGAAACCTTGTGGTGAAACGAAAAAACGGAGTCGATGATGATTATGTAAGCGTTCAGGGTTCGCCGTTTTCCGGAGATCAGCCATTTATGGTACCGATTTCAGGAAGCGACTTTGCCGCCGGAAAAGACACCATGTATTACTCATTTATTGCAGAAAAGGATGGTTATGAAGATGAGATTAACACTACTGTAATTGTGCGCGAACCCTATTTCTTCCTGAAGAAATCGGCAACGCTTACACTCAACAGTGAAACAGAGGCTGGCAGAAATCTCCTGAATAATACTGCAGTTGGTAAAAACGATGAAAATGCCATGATAACTTTATCGGATTCGCTTCTTCTGCAGGGAGGTCCTGCGTGGTTGGGGGCCGGAAATTCCATACAATTTGTTCCGTCTACGCTCGAGATGTATACGACCAACAATTCAAACGGTGCTATCGATGCATTTGAAGCTGGAACAAAAACAACAAGCGCAGACCCGATTGCCGGTGAAGGTGTTTATATTTTCAAGGCAGTAAACGGGCCCGATCCGGAAGACGTTTATTACGGATTGATAAAAGTAACCACGGTTGTTCCCGGGGTTTCAGTATCATTCGAATATCGGATCGGAAATATGTACGCTCACCTTTCAGTCATAGAGTGATTACGTCCTTTTTTAACAAAAGCACTGTCGTTTGGCAGTGCTTTTAACTTTCTTTGATCATGTAAAACCACACGTTATGGGAAAAATAGGAAATTTGATGTTGTTCTTCGGAATATTACTGATAAATGGAAACAGAGTAGTAGGGCAGGAGTTAACTCCTTCAAAAGTTGAATTTTTAAATGCGCCCGTTCTTTTTACGGAAAACGGAAAGACTTTTCAGCAGGTAGTTGCCAGTTATCAATCTGAAAATCCCGGAACGATTAGCTTCATCGGTGAAGACAAAATTATTTTGACCAGCGAACTTAGAAAAGGAAATAACCGGTTCCTGTTAACCTTTCCGGCAGTTGATCAACCTGAAACCATTTCCATAACAGCAAAAGTGGATTCAAAACCGGCAGAAACATCTGATTTTACGCTGGTTCCTCCCCAAAAGTGGGAAATTTATTTTGTTCAGCATTCACACACTGATATCGGATATACCCGCCCGCAGTCTGAAATTCTTGCAGAGCAAATGCGGTACATCGATTATGCTTTGGATTATTGCGACCAAACCGATTCTTATCCCGATGCAGCTAAATTCAGGTGGACGTGTGAATCGGCATGGGTTACGCGCGAATACCTTCACAGCAGGCCAACAGCGCAAATCAACCGGTTTTTAAAACGCATTAACGAAGGCAGGATTGAAGTAACAGCCATGCTTTTTAATATGGCTGAAATTGCAGATGAAAACCTGATGTACGATTACCTGGCCCCGCTCCGGGAATTTCGAAAAAAGGATATCCCGGTTCAACTGGCCATGCAAAACGATGTTAACGGAATTGCCTGGTGTATGCCCGATTACTTCCAATCAACAGGGGTTAAGTACCTGATCATGGGCATTAATGAAACGCGTTCCATTCTTCCGTTTGACCAACCTACCGCTTTTTGGTGGGAAGCGCCATCGGGCGAGCGGTTGCTGGCTTTTCGCGCCGACCATTACATGACCGGTAATAACTATGGAATCGAAAGCAACGCAATCAGGCCGGAAAATATGTTATGGCATTTGGCTGATCTCGAAAACAGAGGTTATCCGTTTGATAAAATAGGTATCCAGTTTTCAGGATACCGCACCGATAATGCACCTCCGTCAACTGCCGCATGCGATCTGGTTCGCCAATGGAATGCTAAGTACGATGCTCCAAAGCTAAAGCTTGCCGTTGCCAGCGAGTTTTTAAAATATGTGGAGGAAAATTATGCCGAAAATCTGCCGGTTTACAGAGACGCCTGGCTCGACTGGTGGTCCGACGGATTTGGATCATCGGCACGCGAAACCGGTGAAATCAGGCTGACTCAGAACCTAATGCAGGTGGACGAAGGCATGTTTGCAATGATTGAATTTTTGGGCGGGGAGCTGGATCCGGATCTGCAGAAGAAGATTTGGCACATTAGCGAGAATGCGTTGTTCTATGACGAGCATACTTACGGGGCGGCAGAAAGTATCTCCCAGCCGTTTTCCATAAATTCCACGCGCCAGTGGCTGCAAAAAGGCGCCTATGCCTGGGAAGCACTGAAAAAAGTTACACTTCTTAACGAAGATGCTTTGGGAAGGTTGCAGGTGTTTTTTAAAAAAGCTGATTTCCCCGTGATATATGTGGTGAATTCCATGGGCTGGGATCGCTCGGAAACAGTTCAACTTTTCATCGACAATGAAATCCTTCCCCTGGAAAAAGAATTTTCAATTGTCGATTTGTCCAACAATCAAAAAATTCCGGTGCAATTTTCACACGGACGAAGAGAAGGCGCATACTGGAACCTGGAGGTTGCAGATGTACCTGCGCTGGGTTTTAAAGCATTGAAAATAGATGTTTCAGAGAAAAACGCCGGCGAAAAAAATCAACTTTCCATGAATAGTTCTGTCCTGGAAAATCAGTTTTACAAAATTGCAATCGATAATAAAACAGGTGGTATAAAAGAATTTTACGATAAAGAGTTGCAGGTTGATTTATACGATCCGGAAAATCAATATTTTATCGGGCAGCCGGTTCGCGAAACACTACCGGCACGAAATAAAATGGAACCGGCCCATTCCTCGGTTTTTAATGTGAAAGTTGAACAGGGTGAGACAGGCGATATCTGGAAGAGTATTAAAGTTTCAGCCGATTTGGAAGGATTCACAAAGGGAAATGAAGGAGATCCGAAAGGATTGAAATGGGAAATTCGACTGTTCAACCATTCAAAAAAAATTGAATTTGCCTACGAAGCAAGTAAAGAAATCCTCACTGATCCGGAAGCATTGTATGTTGCGTTTCCTTTTCGCCTGCCCAACTCACAGATTGTTTTCGAAACCATTGGTGGCACATTGCGTCAGGGGCAACAAATTCCCGGTTCATCTTCCGACTGGAATGTGGCCCAGAATTTCGTTTCGGTAAAAGGTGATAAAGGACAAATTATCCTGATTAGCAATGAAGTGCCGTTGTGGCAGTTTGGCGATTTTAACATCGGGAAATTCGAACGTTATCCGAAACCCGGTAAAACCTGGCTGTATTCCTGGGTAATGAACAACTATTGGTTTACTAATTTCCGTGCATTTCAGGAAGGTACCTTTGCCTGGACTTATACCCTTTCATCTTCGCCGGACACAACCACCACCGCGGCAACAAAATTTGCCTGGGGAGTCAGAAACCCGTTTCCAACGCGTACGCTCCCTGCCGGAAAAGATGAGTTGGCAAATGCTGTTGTAAAGACGCTGAAAATAACCGGGGATCAAAATGCCCTTTTGGTGAACAGCCGTCCTGCCGGTAACGGAAGTAAAAGCGTTTTGCTTCATTTCAGGGAAGTGGAAGGAGTACCTGCCAACATTGAATTATCTTCGTACGTAGAAAACCGTCCGGTGAAAAGCCTGAAACAGGTAACTGTTGCCGGCGAAAAAATCAAGGATTTGAATGGCAAAATTTCGTTCAAAGCCAATGAAGTAAAGTTTATTGAAATAGAACTTTGAGAATACCGATTTGCGAATAAAAGTCAAAATACGAACCATAGATTTTAAATGGATGGGTAAAATTATTTCTTTCAAAAAATGCTTAACGATATTCTTCCTGATTTTTGTAGGGGAATGTGCATATCCTCAGGATGACGTTACAAAGTATGTCGATCCGAACATCGGAGGCGTGGCTCCTCTATTAACCACAGTAAAACCAACGGTTCATCGCCCGCACGGAATGGTACGGATATTTCCGGTGACAGAACCTGGTTTAAGCGATCGCTATTTGTCCGATAAAATTTATGGTTTCGCGCTGAATATGCCGGCGTACCGGATGCCGCATGTCACCGATATCATGCCCGTGCACGGCAAAATTCCCTTCACTCAAAATCAAAGCGCAGCAACCTATGATCACGATTTGGAGGAAGTTCATCCGTGGTATCATAAAGTTTTGCTGGAAGAGCCGGATATTGAAGCGGAATGGACCACTACTGAAAGAGCATTAATTTACCGTTTCAGTTTTCATCGTCCGGATTCAAATCATTTCGTACTCAGGACCCGCGGCAATGCGCAAATTAAATTCGGAAATAATTCGGTGAGCGGATGGGAAGAATTTCAGGATACCCCGCAATATTTTTACATCGAAATAAATCAGCCGCCGCGTAATTTTAATTTTGTTACAAAACGGCGAATTAATAAAGCAATCCGAACTTACCGGCAATGGCCTTGTTGCAGTTGGGAGTTTTGATCAGGTAAATAATCCGGTGGAATTCAGAATAGGAATTTCTTTTATCAGCGAAGAACAAGCGCGTAAAAACCTGATGTCTGAAATCGGCTCAAAATCATTCGAAAATGTTGAAGAGGAAAGTTTCGGTATTTGGAAAGATGCGCTGGAGAAAATAAAGGTAACAGGCGGCACGGAACGGCAAAAAAGGATTTTTTACACGTGCCTGTACCGCACAAAAGAACGAATGATAAATATTACCGAAGACGGACGGTATTTCAGCGGGTACGACAGGCAGATTCACGAAGCGGAAAAACATCCGTTTTATGTGGACGACTGGCTTTGGGATACCTTCAGGAGCCTTCATCCGCTGGGCACAATCCTGAATCCGGAGCGGGAAGCTGATGAAGTTCAGTCTTACGTGAGAATGTACGAACAGGATGGATGGATGCCCGGATTTCCGCAGTTTTATGGCGATTTTCCGGCAATGATAGGCTTTCATTCTGCTGCGCTCGTTTGGGATACTTACCAAAAAGGCATCCGAAATTTTGATGTTGATAAAGCGTACGAAGGTTTGAAAAAGAATGCGATGGAAGCAACCATGCTTCCCTGGCGCACCGGCCCCATGAGCAGTCTCGATTCGTTTTACCTTGAAAACGGCTGGTTCCCGGCGCTGGAAGAAGGCGAAAAAGAAACTGTCCCGCAGGTTCATTCGTTTGAAAAACGTCAGGCTGTGGCATTGACGCTCGAGCACAGTTACGACGACTGGTGCCTGGCACAACTGGCCAAAGCGCTCGGTAAAACCGATGATCATGATTATTTCCTAAAACGTTCGCAAAATTACCGGAACGTTTACAATCCGGAAACAGGATTCATGAGCCCCAAAAAAGCCGATGGAAACTGGGTGCCTGATTTCGATCCACAGCTTTCGGGCGGAACGGGGAGCCGGATGTATTTTGCCGAAAATAATTCCTGGATATGGACCTTCAACGTTCAGCATGATATCGATGGATTGATTGAGTTAATGGGCGGTAAGGAGAATTTTACCGACCGGTTGGATCGCCTGTTCAATCAGCCAACAAAAATATCCAAATGGCAGTTTATGGGCCAGTTTCCCGATGCGTCGGGACTGCACGGAATGTTTCCTGCCGGAAACGAACCTGCTTTCCATGTTCCTTATTTGTACAATTATGTGGGCGAACCATGGAGGACGCAGCGACGCATTCGTCAGATTCTTGACATTTGGTTTGATGATTCGCCGCTCGGCCTGCCCGGCGATGAAGATGGCGGCGCCATGTGTGCCTGGTATGTTTTTTCTGCCATGGGTTTTTACCCTGTTACACCCGGAACCGGAACGTATGCTATTGGTAGCCCGCTTTTCGAAAAAGTTGAAGTCGATCTTCCCGACGGAAAAACGTTCGTTATCGAAGCTACGGAATGTTCAAAACGGAATAAATACATCCAAAGCGCCCGGTTGAACGGAAAAGAGATAAATCGCCCGTGGCTGTTACACGATGAAATAATGGCCGGCGGAAGATTACAACTGCAAATGGGCGATCGGCCAAATAAAAACTGGGGGACCGATTCTTCATGGTACCAGACCGAGCTTGAACGTGCCGGCTTAGATTGAAATTAAATGACAGAAGTATGAAATATACCCGTTTTTTACTGATACTGATTTTTCTAAAAGGAGTAAGTGGCATTGCACAGCAAAAGCAGCCGGTTGATTATGCCGATCCGCTAATGGGTACTTCCGAATCGCGATGGATGCTTACTCCCGGACCTACGCTGCCCTTCGGAATGGTTCAGCTGAGCCCCGACAACCAGGCCCAGAACTGGAAAGCGGGATATGAATATACTATTGCCAGCATTTTCGGTTTTAGCCATATTCATGCCTGGACTATGGCGGGTTTGTCTGTAATGCCTACCGAAGGAGTGTTGAATCCGCACATTTACCCGAATGCCGATGCGCCCATCAGTACAGGCAGAACGTCAGGCCACCGCTCCCGAATTGATAAACAGACAGAACAGGCAAGTCCCGGTTATTATTCAGTTGACCTGGTCGATTTTGATATAAAAGCGGAGATAACAACAACTACCCGCTGTGGCTTTTTCAGTTTTACTTTTCCCGAAACTAACCAGGGTCATGTTCTTTTCAACCTGCTTTTTCCACAGGAATATAAAACAACGGTTCTCGATGCAAAAATCACAAAAGTAAGCGATACCGAAATCGAAGGGTATTCACAACAAACCAGCGCCGGATTTAATGATTATACCGTCCATTTTGTTGCACGGTTTAATAAACCTTTTAAAGCTTTCGGCGGTTGGAGGGGGGATGAAATTCAAAAGGATGTTGATGAAATTACAGGGAAAGATGACGTTGGCGCGTACGTAGATTTCGAAACAAAACAAGGCGAAAAAGTTTTAATGCAAACCGCCATTTCACTGGTAAATATCGACCAGGCACGGTTAAACCTTCAAAAGGAATTAATTGAACCGTTTGGCTGGAATTTTAATGCTGTGCGCGAAAATGCCAGGGAGACCTGGAATAATTTACTGGGCAAAATAGAAGTGGAAGGCGGAACGGAAGTCGATAAGAAAAAGTTTTATACCAATCTGTACCGTTCGTACGTAGCCCGGACTACCTGGAGCGACGCAAACGGAAAATACCGCGATCCCTGTGAAAACATAAAAGAACTGGAAAATCCGGATTCGCCGATGTATGGATGCGACGCATTTTGGAACACCTTCTGGAACCTGAATCAGTTGTGGACACTGGTAAATCCGGATATTGCGTCGAAATGGGTAAAGTCGCTGCTGCAAATGTACGGCGATGGCGGCTGGTTGTCGAAAGGACCTGCAGGAATTGAATATTCCAGCATTATGGTGGCATCCCACGAAATTCCGCTCATTGTTAGCGCCTGGCAAAAAGGCATTCACGATTTCGATGGTGAACTTGCCTGGGAAGCAATTCTTCATCAGCAAACAACCCCCGGGCATAAATATGAATGCGGCGGGGCAGTCGGTAACATGCAACTGGAATCGTACATGAAATTGGGATATGTTCCAACGGAAGAAGTTTATGTGTCGAATACGCTGGAATATGCATACGACGACTGGTGCGCTTCGCAGCTTGCGAAGGCGCTGAATAAAACCAATGAATACCAGATGTTTTTGAAAAGAGCCGGCAATTACCGGAACATGTTCGATCCGGAGACAAAATTTATGCGCCCAAAACATGCCGACGGAAACTGGCGGGAGGATTTCGATCCGCTGAGCTCGCCCCGAAACGAATTTGTGGAAGGCAATTCATGGCAATATACCTTTTTTGTTCCGCACGATGTAAAAGGCCTGATCGGGTTGATCGGCAAAGATGAATTCAACCAGCGGCTGAACGAAGGATTTGAAAATTCGGTAAAAGCAAATTTCAATGCAACCGGCGACAGGTTCGGGGCCTATTACATCAACCACGGAAATCAACCGAATATGCAGGCAGGCTGGTTGTTTAATTATTCCGGCAAGCCATGGTTAACCCAAAAGTGGGTCCGCGAAATCATGGATCGTTATTACGGTTCTACGCCGCTTCACGGATGGTTGGGCGACGAGGATGAAGGCCAAATGGGCGCCTGGTTCATCATGAGCGCCATGGGATTGTTTCAAACCAACGGCGGCGCTTCAGTTGAGCCATTTTATGAAATCGGAAGCCCGCTGTTCAAAAAAATAACCATTCATCTCGATCCGGATTACTACCCCGGAAAAACATTTGTGATCGAAGCCAAAAATGTGTCGGAAAAAAATAAATACATTCAATCGGCTGAGCTGAACGGAAAGGCTTTGGGAAAGCCGTGGTTTTACCACAAAGAATTGATTAACGGAGGAAAGCTGGTTTTGGTAATGGGTGAAGAACCCAATGAAGAATGGGGCAGTGCGCCGGATGATGCGCCGCCATCAATGTCGGACACCAATCGTTAAATGTGAATTAAATCGTTTTAAATGAATTCCAGAGAACGGATTTTAGCTGCAATAAACCATCGGGAGCCCGACCGGATTCCCGTTGATCTCGGCGCCACACCGAGCACAGGAATATCGGTGGTTGCCTGGCAAAACCTGCTGAAATACCTTCAAAAAGAACATCTTCAAACCTATGTTTACGATGTGGTACAGGAAGTGGTGCAGCCCGAAATGGAGATTTTGGACTTTTTCGGCGTGGATGTTCTGGATGTGGGCCGGACTTTTAATCAGGCTCCGGATTACTGGCACAAGCTCGAATTAATAGAAGGTTACCCGGGATGGTATCCCAAATGGTTCAAAACTAAAAAGCAGAGCGATGGTTCGGTTTTGGCATTTAACGAATTTAATGAAGCTATCGGGCGGATGCCGGCAAAAGCTACTTTTTTTGATCAGACGGTTTTCCCGTTTCTCGAAAACTATCCCACCGATTATTCGGAGTTTGAATCAGCTATGAAGCGGACAGTTTGGGGCGGTTTTGGGTTCACCCCCTGGGATTGGACCGGTGAGCCACGTTTTTGGGAAATGCTTAGAACAAAAACTCTGGAGTTAAAAGCTCAAACTAACAAAGCTATCCTGCTCGGTGTGGGATGCAACTTGTTTGAATGGGGTACCTTTTTACGAAGAATGGACAACTTTTTAATGGACCTGTACCTGAACCCGCAGGAAGTAAACCGCCTGCTGGATGAATTAATGAAACGCCATATGGATTTACTGGCCCACGTTTGCGAAGCGGTGGGCGATGTTATTGATATCATTAAATTTGGCGACGATCTTGGCTCCAACAATGGCCCTCTTATTCCCGCCGAAACGTATAACGATTTTTTTAAGCCCCGGCACAAGCAAATGTGCGATTATGTAAAAAGCAACTCTGCCATGCATACCATGCTGCATTGCTGCGGTGGAATTTATGAATTAATCCCGGAATTGATTGACGCCGGTTTTGAAATTTTAAATCCCGTGCAAATCAATGCCCTGAACATGGAGCCGGTCAGGTTGAAAAAAGAATTTGGGAAAGACATTACATTTTGGGGCGGCGGCGCCGATACCCGTAATGTTCTGAACAATGCAACTCCAGTGGAAGTGAAAAATCATGTAAAACAAAACCTGGAAGTTTTTTCAAAGGGAGGTGGCTACGTTTTTAACACCGTGCACAATATCCTGCCGGATGTTCCGCCTCAGAATATTATGGCCATGTTTGAAGCTATCAGCGAATTTAATCATTAGAAGAAATCAAAAAAATACATTTATTATGAAACGAGCAAGTGGAATCCTGGTGATAATTTGTTTTGTTGCACTCAGTAATACAAGTGGTTACGCACAACAAACGAAAGTTGAGCCGTCGGCAGCTTCCCAGCTGAAAATGAACTTAAAAGGGGATACGATTCACGTGATTGGCCACGCACACATGGATATGAACTGGTTGTGGACCTATTTTGAAACCATGAAAATGTGTAACGATAATTTACGGCAAACGGTTGCTTTTATGGATGAATACCCTGATTTTACGATGCTTCAGAGCCAGGCATCCGTATATAAATTTGTAGAAATGGTCGATCCTCCGCTGTTTCAAAAGGTTCAAAAATACGTAAAAGAAGGTCGTTTGGAATTGGGCGGAGGAATGTGGACGGAAGGAGATACCAATCTTTCGTCGGGCGAGGCGCTGGCTCATTCATTTTTATTCGGGCAACGATATTTTCAGGAACATTTTGGCAGAATGGCTGAAGTTGGCTGGCTGCCCGATAATTTTGGGCACACTTCTCAGTTGCCGCAAATGTTAAAACTGGCCGGAATTGATTATTACTATTTTCACCGTTGCAAACCATACATGGGAAGTTTCTGGTGGGAAGGTCCGGATGGATCGAAAGTGCTTTGCTACGGCAACAATACTTACAACGGCCGAATTACTCCTGAATTAAAAGATGAATTGCAGAAAATTGCACCGGATAAAAAGCGGATCCTTCAAATTACGGGAGTTGGCGACCACGGCGGCGGTCCAACCCGCGAAAACATTGAAATGGTTCACGAGCTGAATAATATTCCCGATTATCCGGCAGTAAAATTCACTACGGCGAATGAATTTTTCAACCGGCTCTCCGGTGAAATGGACGGCCGCCCCACGCATAAAGGGGAAATGCAGTTTATTTTTGAAGGATGTTATACTACGGTTTCTGAAATAAAATCGGGAAACCGGAACTGCGAAAATTCGCTGTTTGGCAGTGAATTTTTCAATACACTCCGCTGGATAAACGGCGATAAGTATCCGCAGGCAGAACTAAATGATCTCTGGGAAACGGTTGTTTTTAACGAGTTTCACGATATCCTGCCGGGTTCAGCCATTAATGAAGCCAACCGGCAGGCTGTGGCCCGGTACACCGAAACCGAACGAAAATCGAAAGAATTGACTGATGCCGCTTTTTTGAAACTGGCCGATGAAGTGAATTTTCAGAAAGGTCTGGGGCAACCGGTTGTTGCTTTCAATCTTTTCCCGGTCAGCCGCAAAACCATTGTGGAAGCGACTGTTTATTCGCACGAAGAACCAGCTTCTGTAAAAGTGGCATTCGTGGGGTGCAAATTATTACGGACAGAACTTCAAACCGGTGGATAAAGAAAAGGAGAATTCCGGCGCAGGTGCAGATGTTAATTTTCTCGATCCGGCGTATCGCACAGCCTCTTCGGGCCCTGGCGAAAACCTGGCAACGGTTTTGGTTCGCGACGGTTTGGGAAATGAATACCCCGCGCAGATTGTTTTTTCAAAACCAACTCCCCCGGGATATACTTCGAAAGTGCAGTTTATCGATGAAAACTTTCCTGCCGGCGGATATAAAACGTACTACATCGATCCAACTAAAAAAGGAAAATCAGCCACTTCTCTCGCCACCGGAAACAATACCTTCGAAACCGATTTTTTTGTTATAAAATTTGATATGAAAAACGGTGGCATTACCAGCCTTTTCGATAAACGCAGCAATACCGAATATGTTAAGGAAGGAGGCAGGCTTAACCAGTTGAAAATGTACCTGGAAGACAAAAAAGGCGGGATGAAATCGTGGACCATCAATAAAATTGTAAAAGAGGACAATGTCGATAATGTGGAAAGCGTAAAAGTAATTGAAAAAGGCCCCGTCCGCGCCTGTGTTGAAACGGTAAAAACCTGGGGGAATTCAAGGTTCATCGAGAGGACCTACATTTATAAATCCTATCCGAGAATTGAATACGACATGGAAGTGCGCTGGCTGGAAACCGGAAGCGACACAACCGATTCTCCGATGCTGCGGGCTGTTTTTCCGCTAAATTTTCAGGATCCCGAATTTTATAGCCAGGTACCTTTTAATGTGGTAAAGCGGCCGGTTGACGGGAAAATCGACGGAAAAGATGCGCCTTTGTGGCTGACGTCGCAAAGCCGGGTTTACGGTGTAGAGCCGGAACTGGACGGAGGACAGGAAGTGCCGGCCCAAAAATGGGTGGATGTTTCCGACGGTACCAACGGAATTGCTTTGCTGAATAAAACAAAGTACGGCCACTCGTATCACAATGGCGAACTTCGTCTTACGTTGATGAGAGCTGCCGGTGCGCCGGACATTTACCCCAACCTCGGAAAATTTAACATCAGCTATGCTTTGTACCCGCACCGGGGCGACTGGAAAAACGGCGTCTGGCAGGAAGGCGACGATTTTAATGTTCCGGTTCAGGCCAGTGAACCTCCCTCGCTGGCTTTGGGGAAAAACCACGCCGCGCGTTCCGAAACACAATCATTCATTTCGCTCGAAGGAAAAGGTGTGTACATGTCGGGTTTGAAAAAAGCAGAAGCTACCGATGAAATGGTAATCCGAATGGTGGAAGTGGAAGGCGACGGGAAAAAGGTTACACTTCATTTGCCAAAAAATATCCGTTCGGTACAAAAACTGAATCTAATTGAAAATCCAATTCCGGATGATTCGGAAGCAACTATCGACGGCAATTCCATAGCATTTAAAATTAAACCACACGAAATCATGACCCTCGGAATAAAATTGAATGAATGAAGGCGGTCCGGTTGGAAAACAATAAAATAATCCTGCAGGTGAACCTAAACGGAGGGGCATATTTTGATTTTCATTTGAAAGATTTGCCATTAAATCCGTTGAATTGGAAAGCTGATGATCCGGATCAGCCCCCTTTCATGGGGCATTTTCTTTGTTTCGATCGCTGGGGACCTCCCTCTGAAGCGGAGAAAGCAAATGGTTTTCAACATCATGGCGAAGTGAACACGGTTGATTGGAAATTATGCGAACAGCATTTTCAGGGGAAAGATATCCGGAAATGTACGATGCAGTGCCACCTGCCGATGAGCGGTTTGCAGTTAACACGAACCATTGAACTGCCCGAGGATGTTCCGGTTTTTTACGTAACCGAAAACATAAAAAACCTCAATAAAAATGGCCGGATATTTAATATTGTTCAGCACGTTACACTTGGTCCGCCATTTCTCGACCGGTCGACACTTTTCGATAATAACACGGAAAAAGGTTTTGAAGACAAAGAAGATGGAAGTTTAAATCAGGAAGAACCTGTGATTCAGTGGCCCGAAGCAATTCACGAGGGAAAGCAGATAAATTTGCGTCAGTTTCATGACGAATGGCCACGGGTTTCTTCTTTCGTATACGGCCAAAAGGAAAAGTTTGGCTGGGCTACAGCAAGTAATCCCGGCAAAAATCTGTCGCTGGGCTATTTCTGGGAAACGGCAGATTATCTGTGGGTGAATTTCTGGAGAAGTATGCAAAAAGGCATTCCACAGGCTTTCGGAATCGAATTCGGCACAACCGGCCTTCACGAACCATTTCCGGTGGTGGCAAAAAAAGGAAAAATATTTGGCCGGAATATCTACGATTTTATTGATGCCGGCGAAACAATCAGCAAATCATTTTCCGCTTTTTTGTGTCAAATACCCGGTGATTTCCATGGAATTGAAAACATTGAAATGGATGGTTCAACTTTTAAAATTATAGAACGAAGTAATAATCCCCGTAGTTTTATCTTTGGAAATAAAACAGGAAAATAATATGGGGAAGTTAGTCATGGGCGCCGACATTGGCGGTAGTCATATCACCTGCAGGCTTTTCGACCTCAAAGCCAACCAAATGGCGGATGAACAGATACTGCGAATGCCGGTTGACAGCCAGTCGTCCAAAGAAAATATTTTAAGCACCTGGGCCAAAGCCATTAAAAAAGCAGCCGGAAAACAAACGATTGAAACATTATCCGGAATCGGATTTGCCATGCCCGGTCCGTTCGATTACCTCAACGGAGTGGCCTGGTTCAAAGGAGTGCAAAAATTCGATGGTTTGTATGGCGTTGACGTTCGGAAAGAACTGATAAACAAGCTTCAGTTGCCTGAAAATTTTCCGCTTCGCTTTCTGAACGATGCCGCTTCATTTGCCGTGGGCGAAGCTTTTCTGGGCGAGGTTTCCGTGCATAAAAAAATGATTGCACTCACCCTGGGAACCGGATTTGGAACCACATTCATTAATAACCGTTTGCCGGTAGCCGGAAGCGAAGGTGTGCCTGACGATGGATTTTTGTACCACGTTCCTTTTAAAAATTCGGTAGCCGATGATTATTTCTCTACCCGCTGGTTTTTAAAAGAATATAAAAATGCAACCGGAAAACATACAAGCGGTGTAAAAGAATTGTCGACACTGGCAGAAAAAGACGAATTTGTAAAAAATTTGTTTGCCCGGTTTGGTAAAAATCTGGGTGAATTTCTGGCTCCATGGGTAAATCAGTTTAATGCCACCGGAATAGTAATGGGTGGAAATATTTCAAAAAGTTTTCAGTGGTTTGAAAAAGAAATGCTGGCCGCGTTTCACGCATTCGGAGTGTCGCCCAAAATATATATTACCACGTTGGAAGAAAACGCTGCGTTAATTGGCAGCGCGCGGTTATGCGACGATTATTTCTATCAGAGACTATTGGAAAACAACATTATCAGATAAAAAATGGCTGTAAAAAAAATTTCTTACGCGCACATCGTTCCGGTGCTGCTCTCCTTTTTTGTAATGAGCTTTTGCGATTTGGTGGGAGTTGGGGTCGACAATGCCAAGGCCGATTTTGAATTGAACAACACGCTGGCGCAACTCATTCCGCTGGCGGTTTTCGCGTGGTTTTTTCTCCTCTCGGTGCCGGTAGGTGTTATGCAGGAGCGAATTGGGAAGCGAAATATGCTGAATATTGGCATGTTGCTCACTGCAATGGGATTGATTCTTCCGTTTTTCATCTATTCTTTCCCGGTGCTCATGGCGGGTTTTGCATTGCTTGGGATTGGAAATACCATTATCCAGGTATCGGCTAATCCGTTGCTAATCGATGTAGTTCCTTCGAACCGCGCACCCAGTTTTCTCAGTTTTTCGCAATTTGTGAAATCCATTGGTTCGATGATAGCTCCATACATTGCTACTTTTCTGGCAGTGCGTTTTGGCGACTGGAAACTATTGTTGCTGGTTTTTGGCGGCATTTCAATTCTTTCGGCAATATGGCTCCATTTGACCAAAATTACAGAAACCCCGGCACGCGAAGAAAAAGCTACGCTGGCATCGTGCCTGAAACTACTGGGAATCGGATACATTGCGCTTATGGTGCTCGGTATTTTCTTTGTGGTTGGTCTCGACGTAGGAATCAACGCCACTTCCGGACAGTTTTTAATGAAGAAAATGGACATGGCTGCCGAACCTGCCATGCAAGGCCGCAGTCTCTATTTTTTCGGGAAAATGCTGGGAACTTTTATCGGCGCCTTGTTGCTGGTTCGGTTATCGTCGTTCAAATTTTTAATCGGTTCATCCACAGCAACACTGCTTGTAACCATCCTGTTTATTTTATCTCCAACGCCGTTGGTGGCATTAATTCTGATGTTTTTAATTGGGTTGGCAGCCTCGAACATCTTCCCGCTGATTTTTACCATTACCATAAAGAAATATCCCTCGCGCGACAATGAAATCTCAGGTTTGATGATTATGGCGGTTTCCGGCGGAGCTTTCATTCCTCCCATTGTCGGAAAATTTGCCGATGTGTTCAGTATTTCAACAAGCATGTACGTATTTGTCGTTTGTTCACTATACTTGCTGTTTGTTTCTGTTTATGCATTTAAAAAGAATTGAAATGAAGCAACTGTTTATTTTTGTAAGTATGTTGCTTTTCCTGTGCGCCTGCCAAAAAACGGAAAAGGTCGAATTTAATGCTGTGCAATATGTAGACCCGCAAATTGGCTCGGTGCACGGGCGATGGTTTTTTTACACTCCGGCTGCCCTGCCTTTTGGAATGGCAAAACTGGCGCCGCATACCAACGCTTATGAAAGTTTGGGAAGCTGGCTTCCGGGTGGTTACGACGATCGCCATACTTCCATCGAAGGGTTTGGCCATTTTCATGAATTCCAAATTGGCGGAGTGGTGGTTATGCCAACCGTGGGTAAATTGCAAACCATTCCCGGCACATTGGAAAACCCGGATGGCGGGTATCGTTCGCGTTTTAATAAAAATGATGAACACGCTGAGCCCGGTTATTATTCGGTTCTTTTGAAAGATTATAACGTTAAAGCTGAACTGACAGCTACCGAACGGGTAGGATTTCACCGGTACACTTTTCCGGCATCAGATAGTTCAGGAATTATTTTTGATATTGGTCACAAACAGGGCGAAAGCAGCGACGTGATTGACGCTTTTGCACAACTGGTAAATAAAAACGAAGTTGAAGGTTATGTGGAAACCTATCCTGAATACGCCAAATTTGGCGATCCGGGGAATCATGTAAAAATGTATTTTGTCGCCAAACTCAGCAAAACGCCAACACATACAGGTACTTTTGTTGATTCTGAAGTTCAGAAAAATACATTTTCTACCAAAGGGGTACATAACGGAATTTTTGTTGAATTCAGCACCAAAGAAAACGAAGTGGTTGAAATGCAGGTGGGGCTTTCATACACCAGTATTGAAAATGCCCGCTTGAATCTGGAAACAGAAACTGCCGGAATTTCTTTTGATGAAGTGAAAAATTCAGCTACACAAAAAGTGGAACGAAATGCTTGGGCGCATCCTGGTGGAAGATACCAACGAAGAAAATAAAACGAAATTTTATACGGGTTTGTACCATGCGCTTTTAGGGCGTGGAATTGCAAGCGATGTAAATGGCCGGTACAAACTTCATGGCGAAGGAATCGGGCAAATTCCGTTGGATGAAAATGGTAAACCTCGCTATAACCATATTAACACCGACGGTATCTGGGGTGGATTCTGGAACCTAAGTCAGTTATGGGCAATGGTTTACCCCGATTATTTTAGCCAGTATCTTCAATCAAATATCGATTTTTACAAAGAAACCGGTTGGCTGCACGATGGCGAGGCGGCCGGTGTGTTTACGAACGGTGTGCAAACCAACTTTCAGGGTTTGTTAATTGCTTCGGCATACAACTGCGGAATAACAGGTTTCGATGTGGAAACCGGGTACGAAGCAGCAGTGAAAAATGAGTTGGATTATCATGGGCGAAATTTGGGCAATGGAAAATACGATCTTCATTATTTTGTAAATCAGGGATATGTACCTTACAAAGACACGACAATTTCCAACGGATGGGTATTTAATTTTGGAACTTCGCACACCCTTGAATATACGTTTAGTTCGTATGCGGTGGCACAAATGGCCAAACAATTGGGGAAAGAGGAAGATTATAAGAAATTAATGAAGCAGGCTGGTTACTGGGAAAATATTTTTGATACGGAAACCCGGTTTATCCGTCCAAAGTTGCCCAATGGGCAGTTTCTGAAATCGTTTGATCCGTTGAAACCCTGGGATGGTTTTCAGGAAGGAAATGCTTACCAGTACACCTGGTATGTTCCGCACGATATAGCTATATTGAGAAATAAAATTGGTATCGACTTATTTAATGAAAGACTGGAAAAAACTTTCACTGAAAGCCGGAAATCGCTTTTTGGCGGAGGTAAAGAAATCGACAGCTTCTCGGGTGTGCAAATGTTGTACAATCAGGGAAACCAACCCTGCCTGTTTCAACCGTGGTTGTTTAATTATTCCGGCAAGCCCTGGCTCACCCAAAAATGGACCCGCATAATTGGTGATGAGTTTTACGGCGTGGAGCCATTGCACGGCTATGGTTACGGCCAGGACGAAGATCAGGGGCAACTGGGTGCGTGGTATGTAATGGCTTCGCTTGGTTTGTTCGATGTGCAGGGACATGCAGCAGCAAATCCTACTTTTCAGTTTGGCAGTCCGAGATTTGAGAAAGTTACGCTGCAACTCTCCAACGATCCTTCAAAACAATTGATCATCGAAACAAAAAATAACGGGAAGGAAAATTATTACGTGAAACAACTGGAATTCAACGGCCAGCCAATTGAAAATTGCTGGATGGAGCGTGAAAAGCTTATGCAGGGAGGAACATTGACTTTCTCCATGGATTCCATTCCCAACACGCAGTGGGGTATAAATACGCCGCCTCCTTCGATGAGTAACGAATAGTAAAAATAGGAATGAATTTATATATGAGATCCCATGTCGTTTAGTTAACGCTGTCAAGTCTATAGACGTTGACAGGTTAGGTCCTGCAGACTTGTCAGCGTGCGAAGCTCCTGACAACGTCGAACAATTAAGAATAATATTTTTTACTAAACAAAACGACATTTATATGAGATCTTATATTTTTTAAACGCCCTGAAAGGGCAAATCATTTCAACCCAGCGGCAACGCCCTGGGAATGCGAATAACGACAACGAAATCGCCCTGAAAGGGCAGTTTAAACTATAAAAGTAAAGCAGTATAATGAAACCAGTAAAAACAACTTTAACACTTGTACTACTATTTCTTTGCACAATGCAAATCGTTGCCCAAAACCAGGAAATTCTTTTGAACAAAGGTTGGCAGGCTAAACGGGCCAGCGAATTAACCGTGGACGGAACCATTATTTCTTCACCGGATTTTCAGTTTTACGACTGGATGGATGCGGTAGTTCCGGGAACCGTTTTAACCACATTATTGCATAATCATAAAGTGCCCGATCCTTTTTTCGGAATGAATAACGAGCTGATTCCTGATATTTATGAAACCGGCCCGGAATATTACACGTTCTGGTTTCAAAAAGATTTTACGCTTCCTGATTTGAAGCCCGGGCAGCAGGTGTGGCTGAAATTCAGAGGAATTAATTATTCAGCCAATATTTTTCTGAACGGGCAACGGGTAAATACCGACACGCACGAGGGAATGTTTTTGCGCGAAAAATATCTGATTACGCCATTTCTGAATCATTCAGGCTCCAATAATCTGGCGGTGCTGGTGGAACCGCCCAGCCCCGTAGGAAAAGCAAATGGCGGACAGGGAGGCGACGGAACCATTGCCCGCTCGGTAACACAACAATACACACCGGGCTGGGACTGGGTTTGCCCGGTTCGCGACCGAAACACCGGAATATGGGACCAGGTTTCGGTTGAAATTACCGGTCCTGTGGATGTGCGTGCTCCCTTTGTAAAAACGCGTGTTCCGGGGAAAAGAGAGCCGGGGAAAAAACAGGATCCTGCATATATTGATATTTCAGCCGATGTGGTAAATGCCTCCGGTGCTGAACAAAAAGGAAATCTGGTGGCAACCATCGGAGAGCAAAAATGGCAGGAGTCCGTTACGCTGAAAGCCGGAGAAACGCAAACGGTTTCTTTTCCTGAAATCAAAATGAAAAATCCGAAGTTGTGGTGGCCCAACGGCGTCGGTGAACAAAACCTGGAGCATCTCGAACTTCGTTTTGAGCAGACAGGAACGGTTTCCGACAAGGAATCGGTTGATTTTGGCATTCGCCAGACAAGTACCTATTTTGATGATAAAGTGGGTGGCCGTGTGTTTTTGGTGAACGGGCAAAAGGTGTTCATAAAAGGCGGAAACTGGATTTCATCGGATTTGCTGTTGCGTCTCACGCCAGAGCGTTACGACGCTGAAGTTCGCATGCACGCGCAAATGAACATGAATATGATTCGTGTTTGGGGAGGTTCCATTACCGAACGCCCTGAATTTTACAACGCCTGCGATAAATATGGAATTTTGGTGTGGCAGGATTTATGGATTACCGGCGATTGTAACGGCTGCTGGTTCGACCCCAAAAAGAAAGAATCGCAGGCCCGGCGCAGGGCATACCCCGACGATCATTCGCTGTTTTTCCGTTCGGTAATCGACCAGGTGAAAATGCTGCGCAATCACCCCAGTTTGTATTTGTATTGTGGAGGAAACGAATTTCCTCCTCCCGATGATATTGACCAAAAGCTGAAAAGCGAAATTCTTCCGGAAGTTGACGAAACCCGCTTTTATGTGAATTATTCTACTTCCGACAGTATTCTGAGAAATACAATTGGCGGCGTTGGCGACGGTCCTTACGGAATTCAAAATCCGCTGCGGTTTTTTGTCACGCGTTCGTTTCCTTTTAATCCCGAGCTGGGCTCGGTGGGAATGCCGAATGTGGAAGCTATGCGAAAAATGATGGATGACAAAGATTTACGTCCGCCGCGTAACGATCGTGCAAATGCTGTTTGGCAGTACCATAAATATATCGGTTATGACGATCATATTGAACGTTTTGGTGAAATCAAGGACATCGATGATTTCTGTAAAAAGGCTCAGGTTGTGAACTACGAACAATATCGCGCTTTGCAGGAAGGTTTTAATGCCGGTATGTGGAATACTTACACCGGCATGTTAGTGTGGAAGAACCAAAATCCGTGGACTTCGTTGCGCGGACAGTTTTACGATGTTTTTCTCGACCAAACAGGTGGATTTTATGGATACCAGCACGGTGCTGTGCCGCTGCATGTGCAGTTAAATTTAAATGATTCTGCCGTTTGTGTGGTGAACCAAACCTCTTCCGATGCAAATGGATTGACTGTGGAAACCGTGTTATATGATTTGCATGGAAAGAAACTGAACCAGGACGAATTTCAAATCGATGTTTCGGCTAATGCGCACAAAATTGCCGGGAAATTGAATCAGACTAAAAAGCCAGCCGGACTTTATTTTGCCCGTCTGATACTGAAAAACAAAGCTGGTGAAATAGTGGATGAAAATCTCTACTGGCTGACCAATTCTCCAGACAATATGCAGGACCTGGAAAACCTCAAAGACGCTCAACTTCAGGTTGAAATGAAGAAAGAAAATTCGGGAAATTTAGTTGCACATATTGAAAATTCAGGTGATGAAACAGCTTTTTTCTCGCGCCTGAAAGTGGTGGACCGAACAAACCGGAGAACTGGTACTCCCGGTATTCTTCAACGATAATTATTTCACCTTATTCCCGGGCGAACAAAAACAGGTTCAGGTTGATTTATCAGACTTACCTGCGGATATGCAAAATAAAAACCTGCAATTGGTGCTGGAACCGTTTAACGGGCCTCAATTAAACAAGAATTTTAATAACAACAGTTATGAAAAAAATTAGTAGCAATAACCGGAAAGTCCGCTGTAATTTTGACGATCCCTGCACATCAAGGATAATTTTACGTACATTTGATGTAAAAAAGATGAACAGAAATTTATTGGAAAGAATAACGTTAAATCCTGAGATATGCAATGGAAAACCAACCATACGTAATACGAGATATACGGTTGATTTGATTCTGGATTTATTATCTGCAGGTATGAGTGACGTCGAAATAATTGAAGATTATCCGGCTCTGGAGATGGATGATATCAAAGCATGTTTGACGTTTGCTTCACAATTAATAAAAGTAAAAACCATACATAGGATTGTCGCATGAAATTTCTGATTGATGCGAATTTGCCTTTTAAATTAGCCAGTTCGCTAAAAGAAAAGGGATATGATGTAATCCATACTGATGATTTGCCCGATAAGGAAAAGACAAAAGATAAAGAGATTCGAGAGGTTTCAACTGAACAAAATCGTGTTATAATAACGAAGGATTCTGATTTCCTTGATTCACATATTATAAATGGAATTCCTTCAAAATTGTTACTTGTAAGCACAGGAAATATCATCAATAAATCTCTTATTCAATTATTTGATGTTCATTTTGAATCCATTGTTGATTTATTCAATTCTTATGATTTAATAGAGTTAGATAATGAGCAAATAACTGGACACGAAAAATAGCTGCGACAACCAAACTACGACCATAAAAGTTTGAAATGAAACCATCAACTTTTAAAATTCGTTGTCACGAATACAAGTAGCACTCCAAAATGTTTTACAATGCAAAAATTTTCACTTGTTCTTTTACTGGCAATAAGTATTTGGGCCTGTAATCCCAAACCGAAACAGAACCAGGAATTGATTCAGAAGATTCAAACCAACGAATATTTTCCTTTTGTTAAGGAAAAAGCGTTGAAGGTAGTTAAAACCGGTTTTAATGCCGGCGACGGTTACGGCGAGGTTTGGATTCGCGATTACAATACGTTCATCGAGCTTTCGGCGCAGGTATACCAGCCGGGGGTGTTAAAGGAAAACCTGCTGGTGTTCTTTAAAATGCAGGGTGACGACGGTAATATTATCGATGGTTTCATTCCGAAAGATAAAGCGGGTGGTGGTTACGATTATATTTACTCCGATTTGGAACCGCGTTATGCCGGGCATAAAAATACAGTGGAAACCGACCAGGAATCGTCGTTGATTCAGGCGGTATATAAATATGTGCAGGTTACCGGCGACCGTTCAATCCTGGATGAAAAAGTGGGAGATAAAACGGTGGCAGAGCGTCTGGAAGGAGCGCTTGACTTTTTGATGAACCACCGAATGAATGAAAAATACGGATTGCTGTGGGGCGCTACCACTGCCGACTGGGGCGATGTGCAGCCCGAGCACGACTGGGGCGTTTATCTCACCGATAGCACACATTATGCTATCGATATATACGATAATGCGATGTTTCTGATTGCCATAGACAATTTTATGCAACTTGTTCCGCAGGCAAAAAACAAGTGGCAGCCCATACACAAACAGGTGGCCGAAAATTGCCGGAAGTATTTATGGGATTCCGAAAATCAGAAATTTATTCCGCATCTGTATCTCAATGGTTCCCCTTTCCCGGCCGATTTCGATGAAAACAAAATTATGTATCATGGCGGAACGGCCGTGGCCATTGAAGCAGGGTTGCTTTCCAAAAAGGAAATTCAGGTTTCGCTTGATAAAATGATAGCCGACGTAAAAGCTTCGGGGGCCGGTTCCATCGGTTTAACCCTTTATCCGCCCTATCCTGAAGGATTTTTCAAAAACAAAGGAATGTATCCCTATGGATACCAAAACGGCGGCGACTGGACCTGGTTTGGCGGAAGGATGATTCAGCAGCTCATAAAAAATGGTTTTGTGGAAGAAGCTTACGAACAGGTGCAACCCATGGTGAAACGCGTAAAAGACAACGATGGATTTTATGAATGGTACACCGTGAATAATGAACCCAAAGGTTCAGGAACTTTCCGCGGTTCAGCCGGAGTCTTGTTCAAAGCCATTGAAATGTTTGATAATTACGCAGCAAAAAAGTAGGAATGGAAAATAATACCTGGAGAAAGTCGAGCCAGTTTCTGATGCCGGCAAAGAAAACAGAAGAAGCGCAAAACAAGTACCGTATTTATCCAGCGCACACGTTGGGCGAGGGAAAAATTGCGTATGGTTTTGAAAGCCTGACAGCCGAAATTCAGCAACATAAAACAATCATTATCGATGGTTATATCGGGGTATTTTTTGAAGATTTCAGAAAACACCTTCAGCACTATTTTGATGATAAAGGATTACAGGTGAACTGGTTCAACGTTGCTAAAGCATTGAAACCGGAAGATGAAATCGATGCAATGATTGCTCCGTTTCTGGGTGGCAACGATCCATTGTTCGGAACACGCACTACCTTGTCGCTCGCTGATTTTTTTGATGCGGAAAAACTGACCGGCTTCCAACCCGATGAGTCGGCCGACCTGAATATCGTTTACGGTACCGGTGCCGCACTGGCCGGGATTAAAGGCAAGTTGATGTACATTGATTTGCCTAAAAATGAGTTACAGTTCAGGGCACGGGCAAAATCAGTTACCAACCTCGGGGCATCGCAACCCAACGAAATCAAGCCGATGTACAAACGGTTTTATTTTGTGGACTGGGTTGTATTGAATAAACACAAACGGGAAATTTTATCTGAGATAGAATGGATGGTTGATGGCCAGCGACCTGAAGAAGTAACATGGATGAAAGGCCACGATTTACGCGAAGGGCTTCTGCAACTGAGCCGGAATGTGTTCCGGGTTCGTCCGTGGTTTGAGCCCGGGGCCTGGGGTGGCAACTGGAGTCTGAATCATATTGACGGGTTAAACAAAGAGGTGCCTAATTACGCATGGTCGTTTGAGCTGATTGTGCCCGAAAACGGGCTGGTTTTCGAAAGTTCCGGCCATTTGCTGGAAGTGTCGTTTGACTGGTTAATGTTTCAGGAAGCACCGGCGGTTTTGGGTGAAGCGTACCAAAGATTCGGAACCGAATTTCCCATTCGTTTCGACTTTCTCGACACCTTCGACGGCGGGAATTTGTCCATTCAGTGCCATCCTACGAAGCGCTATACACAGATGCAATTTAATGAAAATTTCACGCAGGAAGAAACCTACTATATTCTCGATGCAAAAGAAGATGCCGTGGTTTATTTGGGGTTCAGAGACGATGTTCAGCCCGGCAAATTTGAGAAAACATTAATTGAAAGTTATACGGATAATAAACCGGTTGAAATTACGGAATATGTGCAAAAACTGCCTTCAAAAAAGCATGATTTATTTTTAATTCCTCCCGGTACCATTCATGGTTCTGGAAAGAACAACCTGGTACTCGAAATCAGTTCCACGCCTTACATCTTCACCTTTAAAATGTACGACTGGCTCCGTCTCGATCTCGATGGAAAACCCCGTCCGTTGAATATTCAGCGCGGCATGGATAATCTGTGTTTTGGCCGAAAAGGCGATTATGTAACCGAAAAATTGATTTCGAAGCCGGCATTGCTGAAGGAAGGAAACGGCTGGCAACTGTTTCATTTGCCCACCCACAAAAAACATTTGTACGATGTACATCGTATTCATCTGGAAACGGAAATAGAGGTGGAGACAAACAATAAATGTCACGTATTAAGTTTGGTGGAAGGCGAAAGCATAAAAATTGAAACCGAAAATGGAACTATCCAGCAGTTTTTCTTTGCTGAAACTTTTGTTATTCCTGCCGCTGCCGGTTCTTATAAAATTTTAAATGAATCCGGAAAATCCTGCATGGTGGTAAAAGCTTTTGTAAAGTAATGTGTTTAATCACAGTGCGACTCAAAGTCACGCCATGAATTGTACGTTGCATCCTGCAATTTTACATTTAACTTAACATAAGAGGCTTGCATGGAGTTGACTTGATGAGTGCTATTCTTTATCTGATTAACTGAAATTAAATGCTTCAAAATGAAAAAATATACCATACGTTTTATTGTACTGGTTTTATTTATTGGATTGGCTGGCCTGATGATTTTCTGTCAGCCTAAAAATAAAATCGTGTGGCAAATAGGCAAGGCCGATAATAGCGCTGGCGAATTTGCACTGGCGCCCGATGAATACGCCCGTTTCCTGGAAAAGGATTTTGGCTGGGAAGATAAGTTCTATCTCGTTGGATTTTCCAGTGAAAAGGAAGACTGGCCCTACGTTTTGCCCGGTCCGTCCGATCAGTGGGGCGGTACCTCCGGTACTGCCGGTTGGCGTTCGCATGTGCTGAATATACTTTTTGGCCTCGATAAAGCTCCGAAGAAAGGAGCCTGGAGCTTAACCGTAAACGTGCTGGATTACCAAAAAGAAGACCCTCCACTTTTTAAAGTGACGGCAAATGGCGAATCATGGAAATTTCCACTTCCCAAAGGATCGGGTAATAAAATTCCACAGGCAACAACGGCAGATTCTTCCGGCGTTATTTTGGAAATACCGCTTCCTGAAGGGGTGCTCCATGAAGGCGGAAATGAAATTACTCTGACTACCCTGCAAGGCTCGTGGCTTGTTTTCGACCAGGTTCAATTGGAAGGTCCCGGCAATGCTCAACTGAAACAGGAAAAGAAGGCTTTTATTAGAAATGTAAAGCCGGCAGACTATGAAATTCAAACTGATAACGGACCGGCACAGCCGCTTTTGGTAGATGTACAGCACCTCGACGGAATTCCTAAGTTGAAGGTGCTTCTGGATGGAGAGCAGGTATTTTCTCAATCGGTGGAAACCGGCAGGTATAACTTTGAAGTGCCCATGCCTGAAGTGGAAAAGCCCACTGAAAGCAAATATGAAATTTGGGTTGATGACGAAAAAATAGAACAAGGAACTGTCCAACGACAACCGTGCAAGTTGATTACGCCGGCGGAATATGCTGATACTAAAATGGGAACGGCTCATTCGCGCTGGATGATTGCCCCGGGTCCGTGGATGCCTTTCAGCATGGTTAAACTAAGTCCCGACAACCAAAATGCAGGCTGGCAGGCGGGTTACGATCCCATTTTCGAATCCATTGGCGGATTTAGTCACATCCACGAATGGACCATGGCCGGGCTGCTTCTTATGCCCACTAACGGCCCATTGAAAACGCAGGTAGGCGACCAACGTCATCCCGACGAAGGTTATCGCTCGCGAATCAATCCGGCCGAGGAAGAGGCATCCATCGGTTATTACAGAGCCGAACTGATGGATTACAACATTCTGGCTGAAGTTACTTCTACTACCCGTTGCGGATTTCAACGATACACTTTCCCGAAAGGCCGGGATAATTCACGCATTTTAATTGATTTGAAGATACCAGCCGAATATAATTATACCCTGGAAAAAATAAGGTTGGAAAAAGTAAGCCCGACGAGGCTGGAAGGTTACAGCCATCAACTTTCACCGAACACCTGGTCGGGTGGCATCTCGCAGGAATATACGGTTCATTTTGTGGTTGAATTCGACCAGCCCATAAAAAAAATGGGATTCTGGACCGATGAAGGAATTATCGAAAATACGTCTGTGCTGGAAAAAGAACATCCTAAAGATGCCGGCGCTTTTGTTGAATTTGATACCGCAGAAAATCCGGTCGTTCAGGTTCGTACCGGCATTTCGTATGTTAGTATTGAAAATGCTGCGAAAAACCTGGAAACGGAAATATCCGCGCCGTTTGGATGGAATTTTGACGCTGTTCGGCAATACAATCTCGACACCTGGAATGACCTGTTTGAACGGGTAAAAATCACCACGACCGACCGACGTGAAAAACGAAGGTTTTATACAAACATGTACCGGGCAATTTGCAGCCGCAATACTTACAGCGACGTAGACGGGAAATGGGTTGATTCGGGAGAACGAATCCGGCAGATGAAAGATCCGTCGTCGCCGGCACTGGGTTGCGATGCGTTCTGGAATACTTTCTGGAACCTCAACCAGTTCTGGAACCTGGCAACACCGGAGTGGAGCAACCGCTGGGTGAATTCCCAACTGGCCATGTATGATGCTGCCGGCTGGCTGGCCAAAGGACCGGCAGGAATGGAATACATCCCGGTGATGGTAGCCGAACACGAAGTGCCCCTGATTGTAGGAGCTTACCAGATGGGAATTCGCGATTTCGATACAGAAAAAGCATTTCGCGCAGTGAAAAAAATGGAAACAACACCGGGGCAGGAAGTGGACGGCGGCTATGCCGGAAACCGTGATCTGGAAAGCTTCCTGAAATATAAATACGTTCCATACGACAAAGGTCGCTTTTCCAATACGCTGGAATATGCTTATGATAACTGGACCGTCGCCCAGTTGGCCAAAGCTTTGGGAAAAGAAAACGATTACAATACATTCATTAAACGGGGGGCCTACTGGCGAAATGTAATGGATCCGGAAACCGGCTACGCCCGTATGAAAGATTCACACGGCAACTGGCTGCCCGATTTTGACGCCTACAAATCGGGAGCAAACCATCATTACGTGGAAGGAAATGCCTGGCAGCTTACTTTTTTCGTACCACAGGATGTTCCTGCACTGGCCGAAGCCATCGGGAAAGATCGGTTTATCGAACGGCTCGACTGGGGATTCAATGAGAGTTACAAGTGGCGGTTTAATGCGCCGAATGATGCGTACTGGGATTATCCGATTATGCAGGGGAACCAGCAGTCGATGCACTTTGCCTTTTTGTTTAACTGGGTAGGCAAACCGTGGCTGACACAGAAATGGAGCCGCGCCATCCTCGAACGTTATTATGGTTATGGCTTGGCCAATGCTTACCTCGGCGATGAAGATCAGGGACAAATGAGCGCGTGGTTTTTAATGACTGCTTTAGGCTTATTTCAAACCGATGGTGGTTGCAGCGTAAACCCGGTTTACGAAATTGCCAGTCCGCTTTACCCAAAAGTGGAAATCAACCTGGGAAAACGTTACGGCAGAGGTGATAAATTTGTCATTGAAGCGAAGAATGTTTCCCGGCTGAATAAATATGTGCAGTCGGCTACGCTGAATGGTAACGTGTTACAGGATTTTAAATTTCCCGCCAGCGAATTGCTCAAAGGAGGTTCTCTCGTTCTGGAAATGGGACCTGAACCGAATCAAAACTGGGGAATAAATTAATAATGATAAAGGTATTTATTTTTATTTCCGTCGGAATTTTGATTGTAGGTTACAATCCACATCTGTTTGAATCAGTTTTACGGTGCCCCGATAAACTGCTCGGGGAATGCTCTAACAAATTTATTACTGAAAAACTAAATAGCGCAAACGTTTGCGCAATTTGTTGGATTTATATATGTTTGTCTGTGGAATCTATTTTTTTATTCGTATCGATTCTCACAAAGTGACGCCTGTGGCACTTCGATGATAATTATAAATTTTTATGAGATGAAAGTTAAAATGTTCCTTTTCGGAATTCTCTGGTTAGTAGCTGGTTGCAAGCAGGAAGAAAAAGCTGTTGAAAGACCGAATATTTTGTATATCATGTCGGATGATCACGGATATCAGGCAATCAGCGCATACGATCATCAGTTAATTGAAACGCCAAATATCGACAGGATTGCTCAAAATGGTGTAATTTTCACCGACTGTTTTGTCGGGAATTCCATTTGTGCCCCAAGCCGGGCAACTTTACTTACCGGAAAACACACCCATGTAAACGGGCAGACGGATAACAGCGTAACCTTTGATGGCTCGCAGGTCACATTTCCGAAGTTGCTTCAACAGGCAGGTTATCAAACAGCTATGATCGGGAAATGGCACCTGCGGAGCGATCCCACCGGTTTTGATTACTGGAACATCCTGCCCGGACAAGGACAATATTATAATCCTGATTTCATTGAAATGGGTGAGAAAAAACAGTACGAGGGTTACGTTACGACAATCACCGCGGATATTGCTCTGAAATGGTTGGATCAGCGGGATAAAAATAAACCGTTCTGCCTGCTGCTTCACAACAAAGCTCCGCACCGGACATGGGAACCTGATACCCTTCAGTTTGATGAATTCAGTAATAAAAAATACCCGCTCCCGGATAACTTTTTCGACGACTATGAGGGCCGCCGGGCAGCCGCTGAACAGCACCTGAGCATCCGCGCAAACGACATGGATATACGTTACGATTTGAAAATGCAGGATGAACAAATTCCTTCCCGCTTTCCAAAGGTGGATCATACTTCCAGAATGAACGAACAGCAGAAAAATGCCTGGGAAGCCCATTACAATCCAATTAAGGAAGATTTCTTAAAACAAAATCTGAAAGGAGAAGCATTGTACCGTTGGAAATACCAGCGTTATTTGCAGGATTACCTGGCCTGTATCCGCTCGGTTGATGACAACGTCGGACGGGTAATGGATTATCTGAAAAAGAATGGTTTGGATAAAAACACGCTGGTGGTTTACACCTCTGATCAGGGATTTTACCTTGGAGAACACAGTTGGTTCGACAAACGTTTTATGTACGAACAATCCTTCCGGACACCACTGCTCATGCACCTTCCCGACGGATACGATCGAAAAGGCAAAATAGATGCACTGGTTCAAAACATTGATTTTGCTCCAACTTTTCTGGATTTGGCAGGCGTTGAAATTCCGGATGAAATTCAGGGACGGTCGCTAAAACCACTGCTGACCGGTGAGAAAAATGTTCCGTGGAGAAGCGCTATTTACTATCATTATTATGAATTTCCGAACGAGCACATGGTAAAACGGCATTACGGAATCCGCACCGATCGCTACAAATTAATTCATTTTTATAACGATATCGATGAGTGGGAATTCTATGATTTAAAAACGGATCCCGAGGAAATGCACAATTTAATTCACAACAAAAATTACGCTCCGCTTGCCGATAGCCTGAAAACGGAGCTGGTGAAGTTGCAGGAATTTTACAACGACACGGATAAATCGACTTATTAAATAATACATTCAGACAAAAATGCTACGAAACATTTTCCTCGTCGTTTTTATATTCTCAGCCGCATTCCACTGTTCCGCACAAAACTTTACAAAACATACTTTTACAAAAAATAACGCGGGGAAAGCGGATGATTACAAGTCGATGACTACAAATGGCGCATGGTGCTGGTTTTCCGATCCGCGGGCGGTTTATCATGAAGGTGCACACAAGCGAACCTATGCCGGCTGGATTGATAATTTCGGAAATGTATATATAGGATTTTACGACCACGATACCAAAGAAATCAAATCTACAATTGTTTATAAAGAACTGGAAATTGACGATCATGATGTGCCTTCGATTTTATTTGACGAAAATGGCCGTTTACTGGTATTTTTTAACATGCACATGCAGGGAACCCAGCCGCTGTTTTTGGTAAAGTCAAATCAACCTGAAAATATTGACAGTTGGGGCGAAGTAAAAAAGCTTTTTTTAAATGATCCGGCGTTGAAGGAGATGGGGAGCATGAACCATACTTACACAAACCCGGTGAAATTATCTGCCGAAAACGGGCGGATTTATCTTTTCTGGCGCGGCGTCGACGGCAAACCAAGCTATTCATTTTCTGATAATAACGGCGACTCGTGGTCGACCGGGAAAATATTTTTTATGCCCGAAAGAATTTACAGTTTCCGGCGTCCGTACACCAAAATTTATTCCGACGGGATCAGCCGGATCCATTTTACCGTAACCGACGGCCATCCGCTGAAGGAAGAAGAAAACAGCATCTACTATTTTTATTATGAAAGCGACGCCTTTTACAAAGCCGACGGAACCAGAATAAAAAACATTGCAGAACTTCCGATAAAACCATCAGAAGCTGATTTGGTGTACGATGCTTCCAAAAGCAATGCCCGCGCCTGGAACTGGGATATCGCCCAAACAAAAAAAGGAAACCCGGTGATTGCCTATGCGAAATTCCCGACCGAAACGAACCATATTTATTGTTACGCGATTTGGGACAAGGGGAAATGGAACAATTACGAACTGGTTGATGCCGGCAAATGGTTTCCGGAGACCATGCCGGGGGCAAAAGAAACAGAACCTTACTATTCCGGGGGAATGGACATCGATCATGAATCGCCGAATACAATGTATCTTTCTGTGGAAAGAAATTCGGTTTTTGAAATCGAAAAATGGGTAACCAAAAACAAGGGGAAAAGCTGGAAAATTGAAAAAATAACCAGTGGTTCTTCGAAAAACAACGTTCGCCCGTTTGCCGTGCGCGGCGCCGGGAAAAATAATCCGTTGCAGGTGATGTGGATGCGGAATTCAAAATACGTGCATTTTGCTTACGGGAAAACGTTGCAAAATGCCGGGGGAACATTTGACGATCGATATCAGTCAGCCATAAAAATGGGTATTTTGAAAGATGTATCAGAGCAGACCAGCCGGGAAATAAAAATTTTACCGGCAGTTCAGTGGTTTGGGAAGATTACTGGTATTTTCGTCCTTTAGTTTGCACATTTTGAACGCTGTAATATATCCGGAAAATAAAGTAATCATTTCAGTACCAACGATATTAAACCTAAAAATTGATTATGAGAAAGGCGAGAGTTACGATAAAAGAGCTGGCCGAAATAATGAATGTTTCGCCGTCTACCATTTCGAGGGCCCTGCAAAACCATCCGAGTATTGGTAAAAAAACCACCGATAAAATTCAGCGGCTGGCAAAAAAAATGGGTTATTATCCAAATTCGGTAGCATCCAACCTGCGCAGGAATAAAACGAACCTTATCGGCGTAATTATTCCGCGAATCGACAGGCATTTCCATTCGCTTGCAATTGCCGGCATTGAAGAAGTGGCGTATAATGCTGGTTATCATGTTACCATATTTCAATCGAACAACAAATACGAACGGGAAAAAGAAAATGCCCGGCTGTTGCTCTCCAGCAGGGCTGACGGCGTAATAGCTTGTCTGGCACAGGAAACCGACCATTACGAACATTTTGAAATGTTTCAGGCAAATAATATTCCACTGGTATTTTTCGACCGGGTGTGTTACGATATTGAATCGCACAAAGTTATTATCAACGATTTTGAAGCAGCAAAAAAAGCAACAGGGCACCTCATTTCCGTGGGATGTAAAAAAATAGCGCACATTGCCGGCAGCCAGCATATTGCAATTTTCAGGGACCGGCTACAAGGATATCAGGATGCACTTACAAACAATAACCTGGAATGCGAAGAAAAGCTGATTTTTTACACGGAAGATCTAAACGAAGATGAAGGCCGGCTGGCAATAAAAAAGTTCTTGAAACAACCTTCGCGTCCCGATGGTATTTTTTGTTCGAACGACCGGAGCGCCATCGGCGCTATTCAGGCCATAAAAAAAGCCGGGCTGAAGGTACCCGATGATATCGCAGTTGTCGGATTCAGCAATACACCGGTGTCTTTAATCATCGAACCAACACTTACAAGTATCAACGACCATGCCTTTGAAATGGGACAGGCAGCGGCGCGTTTGGTGATCAGGCAGATTGAAGAATCGGATAAAAATATCGTTTCCGAGACCATTATTATCCAGAACGATTTGGTGATCAGGGACTCCACAAAAAGAAATAAAAAGCAAACGTAGTAGCGTTGCTCTATTTGTCGCATCTGACCTCCGTTATAATTTGCAATCTATTTTTCTTAAAAGTGACTAAACTTTCAATTTTGTGCAAACGATTGTTTTAGTTGCTTTATTTAATTCATGATTTATCTCATAAAAAATTTGTAAAGTTTTGGAAGTTCATAAATGATAAATATGTTCATGAAAAGCTTTGTAAATAAGAGTTTTGAAAATAAATCTGAATAATTAATTTCTTCCGATTATGTCTGTTTATTAAAAACATCATACTTGTTTCCAGAATGTTAGCCATATATTATGTGTTTTTTAAATATTATTCACACAAACGTTTGCGTAATCAATTTCAAATTTTTATGTTTGCCCGCAATAATGTTTTAATGAATAAAACTAATTTAATTTTTAAGGCTTATGATTCACGCATGCTTAAAACAAAAAGTTAAAAGCCGGTTAATATTATTGCTGGCGATGTTTATGGTACCTCTTTGCACTTTTGCGCAACAGAGGAGAATTACCGGAGAAGTAGAAAGCCAGACGGGCAATACACTGCCCGGGGTTACAGTAGTGGTTAAAGGCACAACTATGGGGACTGTAACCAATGCCGATGGCGAATTTTCCCTGAATGTGCCTTCCGGTGCCGAAACTTTACAGTTTTCTTTTGTGGGGATGAAAACACAGGAGATATCGATCGATGGCAAAACAAACATTTCGGTGGTAATGGAAGAAGAAACCATTGGTTTGGACGAAGTTGTGGCAATCGGTTATGGTACAGTAAAAAAAGGCGATTTAACAGGCGCTGTTTCAACGGTTTCTGCATCTGATTTTGAACGGGTTCCGGCAATAAATCCGCTGGATGCCCTGCAATCGCGTTCACCTGGTTTGTCTATTACATCTAATTCCGGACTTCCCGGCTCGGGCGCATCGGTTCAGGTGAGGGGAATGCAATCCATCAATGGAACAAACGCTCCGATTTACGTTGTGGATGGAACCATCACCAGCAACATCAACAACATTTCACCAACCGATATTGAATCATTCACCGTTCTGAAAGATGCTTCCGCCACGGCAATCTACGGGGCCCGTGCAGCCAACGGTGTAATCCTTGTTACAACCAAACGCGGAAGTTCAAGAGGTGAACCTACCATCACATTAAATACTTATGTCGGTCTGCAAACCCAAAGTAATCTGAAACTTGATTTGCTGAACGCTTCTGAATTTTTGGAAATTTATACGGAAGCTTATGAAAATGGCGGCGTTACACCTCCGTGGGATGCGGAAACTTTAAAATATTATGAAGGTGTTGATACCGACTGGATTTCGGAAATTATGCAAACCGGTGTTCTCCAGAATTACGATTTGAGCGTTTCCGGCGGAAATGATAAATCAAACTACTTTGTATCGGCAAACTACGTCGACCATAAAGGGATGATCATTGAAACTGATTTCAAAAAATACAGTCTGCGTTTTAATTCCGACCACAAAATCGGCGACTGGATTAAATTTGGCAATTCGTTGAATATTTATGCTACCGAAAGAAATGGTCTCCAAACCAAAGAATCGCCCGGCGGAGACGGATATTATGCACTTGCTGCAATTAAAGTTCCGATTACCAGGGCCTACGAAGAAGACGGAAGCTATGGTAAAATTTATAACACCACGTTGGAACACATGCACCAAAGTCCGATTTGGCAGGCGCATAATGTAATCGACAATACCCAAAACAAAGGTATTATCGGAAACCTTTACCTTACACTGCAATTGCTTGAAGGCCTTGAGTTCACAACCCGCGGTAACCTGGAATGGAACCACGTTTATTTAACTGATTTTAGATCTGGTCTCGATCCTTCATATCAGTGGGAAGGAAGCACAAAAAACTTTATTCAAAAAGAAGGAAGGCAAACCTTACATTGGATTACCGATTTCTTGCTGGATTACAACAAAACATTTGGTACTGACCACGTATTTAAAGCATTGTTAGGTTATTCTCTTGAAGAAAATACGTATGAAAATCTTTGGGGAAGCCGTACCGAAACACCTAATAATTCTATACAATTTCTGAACGCCGGCGATCCGACTTCGCAATTGAATGGCAATGGCTTCAGCGACTGGGCTTTCGTTTCTACTTTCGGCCGGTTAAATTATACCTACAAAAACAAATACCTGTTTACCGGAACCATTCGCCGCGATGGTACTTCCCGGCTTGCATCCGGTAAACGCTTTGGAATTTTCCCGTCAGCATCATTTGCCTGGAGGATGTCAGAAGAATCATTTATGGACGGTGCAGGTTTTATTGATGATTTGAAACTGAGGGCCAGTTGGGGTTCTGTTGGTAATGCGCAGAGTATTAGTACCTACGGAACAATTGCTACTTTGGCACAATGGAATTATGTGCTAAACCAGCAACAGGCACAGGGTTATACGTTGGCATCTGCTATTAATGCTGATTTGAAATGGGAAAGTTCAACCAAAAAGAACATTGGGTTAGACGGAGTTTTACTGAATAACCAGGTGTATTTTTCAGCAGATTTTTTTATTGAAGACACTTACGACTTGTTGTTCAGACAGCCGATAACCGCATCAACAGGGTTGGCAGGAAGTCCGTTCATCAATGCTGGCCAGGTGAGAAATACAGGTTACGAACTCGATTTGGGATATCGTAAAAATGTAAATGACTGGTCGTTCGATTTTAACGTAAACCTGTCGCATGTCGCCAATAAAGTGATCGATTTGGAAGGCCGCGACCTTCGAACTTCCGGTATTGTTGAAGGATATCCGATGCGTTCGTTCTTTGGTTACAAATCAAATGGTATCATTTATACCGAATCTGATTTGAATGACAATCCGCAGTTAGCTGGAAAATCGATTGGTGATATTTGGTTGCTGGACATTGATGGCTACGATGAAGAAGGTAACCTGACCGGAAAACCCGATGGAAAAGTGAATGCCGCCGATCGTACGCTCATCGGAAGCAAGTATCCGGATTTGTTTTATGGCGCAATGGGTACAGTTGGTTATAAAAATTTCACTTTGCAGGTTCAGTTGCAGGGAATTCAGGGAGTCGACAAGAGCATTCTTGGTTCCGGCCAGGGTGTGTTCCATTATTTCACGCAATGGGCAATGAATCACGATGCATTGATCCTTGACCGTTTTCATCCAACTAAAAATCCAACCGGAACAATGCCACAGGTAACACTGGCAGACGCCGGTAAAAACCGCGAATTTTCGGATTTCTGGCTCGATGATGCTTCTTATCTCAGGATTAGAAACATTAACTTGAATTATACTTTCGACAACAGCTTGATTTCTAAATTGAAAATGTCGAACCTCGGCGTATATGTAAGTGTACAGAACCTTTACACGTTTACTGATTTCCATGGAACTGAAGTGGATACAAATTCTGATCCGTTAACCGGCGTGCCACAACCGCGAACCTGGACGTTCGGTTTAAAAGCTAGTTTCTAAACATGAATTGTAAATTAAAAAATGGCGAAAAAATGAAAAACAGAATATTTTCAAAATTAATTTTCCTGTTTCTGGGAGCATCATTATTTCTCTCTTCATGCAATGAAGAGGAATTTCTGGACAGGTATCCAATAGATTCACCAAACCCTCAGAACTTTTTTGTAGATGCGGCTTCGGCTAAAAAAGCTGTAAATGCAGCTTACCAGCCCTGGACTTCGAGTGCTGCCACGTTTGACCGCGATATGGTAATCATATTTGATGCCATGACTGACGACAGCTACTGGAGGCCTTCAAGAACTGCATCTATCCAGCAGTCGCGTTGGGATATAACTCCAACCCACGGTGCAATTAATACCTACTGGACTTACGCCTATCGAAGTATTAATGCGGCAAATTTTGCCATCGAAGGGATACCGACCTCGACGAACGAGGCGTTTACTCCGGACGACCAGAAAAAATACATTGCAGAAGCGCGTTTTATGAGAGGGTTTGATTATTTGTTCCTGGTAACCTTTTTTGGAGATGTGCCGTTAATCGACCATCCGTTGGCGTCGTTCGATGAATTTAACCAGCCTCGTGCTTCAAAAGAAGACGTGTATGCACAAATCATCAGCGATTTTCAGTTTGCAAAAGAAAATCTGCCTGAACAATGGCCGGCCGAATATTCCGGTAGCGCAACAAAAGCTGCCGGTGCAGCATTCCTGGCAAAAACGTACTTGTATAAAAAAGATTTTGCAGCCGCAGAAACAGCAGCCCGCGAAGCAATTCAAATTGCGGAAAATACCGGTTATCACTTATTGGATGATTACATGTCGATTTGGGATAAAAATAATGAAGGCAATGCAGAGTTGCTGTTCTATTTCGGTTTCATGTCTGATACTGAACAGGGTCAGAATATGACTGTCCAACGGATTTGCCGCGACTGCCCGCCGGCATTGAAAAACATTTACGGTGCAGGCGACGGTTGGGGATACGCACTGCCGCAACGCGATTTGTACGATGCGTTTGAACCGGGCGACCCAAGAAGGGATTATACAATTTTCAGCCCGGAAAAACCATTCGGCGTGTTTAAAGGACCTGATCCTTTTACATACGAACATGAATATTTCGATGAAAACGGGGAAAAACAAACTTACACAAAAACCTATAACCCCGGCGATACAGTAACTTACGATTACCGCTGGTCTCCAACCGGAATGAATGTTAGAAAACTGATAATCGATCTGGAAGGATTGACCGATGTTCGCTGGAGTGGCGAAGATGTGCCAATTATGCGTATGTCTGATTTGTACCTTATTTTGGCCGAAGCTCTGGCTGAACAGGGAAAAGCAGAAGCGCTGGATTGGGTGAACAAAGTTCGTGCAAGGCCATCGGTTGACATGCCGCCCAAAACAGCTGCCGACGGAAGTCTGGTTGATATTGTACGTCATGAAAGAAGAGTGGAACTGGCAATGGAAGGCGTGAGGCTTTACGACCTGATGCGTTGGGGTAATCTGGGTGAAATTTTCGGCGACGGAACAAAAGTGAAAAGACATTTTTATTCCGATTTCCTTCCGGAAGATGATTTGAATTCAAGATTCGATTCACCGGTTAAAGATTTTTCTCAGGGATATCTGTTCCCGATTCCGCAAAACGAAATCGATCAAAATTCAGAAATAAATACCAACAATCCTGGATACGAATAACAAGTGATAAAACCGGCTCCGGAATTTACGGAGCTGGTTTTATTTAATTATCGCGATATGATTAACAGACGAAATTTCATTAAAACCACTGCAATAACCGGAGTGGGAGTTGCAGCCGGAAGTTCGCTTTTTGCAAGTGTTTCCGGTCCTGCGAAAGGCCGCAGGGTCGGAATCATCGGGCTTGACACATCACACAGTGTGGCATTCATTAAAACATTGAATGCTCCTGATGCCGACGCCGGTTATTTGGGATATAAAGTCGTTGCAGCCTATCCGAAAGGTAGTTTGGATATTAAAACCAGCTACGAACGAATTCCGAAATATACGGAGCAGGCAAAAGAAATGGGAGTGGAAATTATGGATTCTGTGGATTCACTGATTTCCAAAGTGGATGTGGTTTTACTGGAAACCAACGACGGCCGCAGGCATCTCGAACAGGCGCTGCCGGTGTTAAAAGCAGGCAAACGTTTGTTTATCGATAAACCGATGGCAGCTTCGTTGTCTGACGCAATGATTATTTTCGACGCAGCCAAACATTACAACGTTCCCGTATTTTCCGCTTCGTCATTGCGGTATGTCACAGGAATAGACAAAGTGGTTGATGGCGCTTACGGCAAAGTAACCGGCGCCGACACATACAGTCCGATGAAACTGGAAGAAACGCATCCTGATTTATTCTGGTACGGAATTCATGGCGTGGAAACGCTATTTACTGCGATGGGAACCGGTTGCGAAATGGTCACCCGGATTTCTACTCCGGACACCGATGTGGTTAACGGAATATGGAACGACCAGCGAGTGGGAACATTCAGGGGGATTCGATCGGGTGAAAAAGGATACGGCGGAACTGCTTTTACAGAGAAAAAAATTGTCAACCTGGGACCTTACGGAGGATACAATCCATTGCTGAAAGAAATTGTAAAATATTTTGATACCGGAAAAATTCCCGTGCAACCGGAAGAAACCCTCGAAATACTTGCGTTTATGGATGCCGCCGATATCAGTAAGAAGAAAGGCGGAAAACCGGCATTGATAAAAGAATCGATGGAAAAAGCCAGGAAGAAAGCGGACAAATTCAGTTTTTAAATTCGAACATCATTTTAGTTATATCTTATGGAGAGCAACAGAAGAGATTTTATCAGAAAAACTGCATTGGGCGTGGCGGCGGTAACGGCAGGAGGTGTTTTGCCGGCATTCAGCGCCCGCAGTTATAAAAATATAATGGGGGCAAACGAGCGAATCAATGCAGCAGTGATGGGCGTAAATTCCCGCGGTTTTGCGCTTGCAAGTAATTATGCAGCCCAACCAAATTGCAAAGTAACCCACATTTGCGACGTCGATAAAAGAGCGGCTGCCAAATGTGTCGATCAGGTGGAGAAAATTTCTGAATTCAAACCTGAATCTCATACCGATTTCAGAAAAGCTTTGGAAGATAAAGACCTGGATGTGATGGTGGTTGCCACACCCGATCACTGGCATGCACCGGCAGCTTTGCTCGCCATGAAAGCGGATAAACATGTTTATCTTGAAAAGCCGTGCAGCCATAATCCAAACGAAGGTGAGATACTCATGGAAGCTGCCAAAAGATATAACAAGGTGTTGCAGATGGGTAACCAGCGCCGTTCCTGGCCAAATGTAGCGAAGGCCATTGAAGAAGTGAAATCCGGCACAATTGGAAAGGCGTATTTCGGGAAAGGCTGGTATACTAACAAACGCCCGTCAATCGGAATTGGTAAACAAGTTGCCGTTCCCGAGTGGCTTGACTGGGAAATGTGGCAGGGGCCCGCGCCGCGTAAGCCGTTCAAAGATAATTACGTGCATTACAACTGGCACTGGTTCTGGCATTGGGGAACCGGCGAAGCTTTAAACAACGGCACACACATGGTCGATCTGCTCCGTTGGGGACTGGATGTGGATTATCCGGTAAAGGTAAGTTCGAACGGCGGCCGCTATCATTACAACGACGACTGGCAAACTCCCGACACGCAGGTGATTTCACTGGATTTCCCGGAAGGGATGACCATGACCTGGGAAGGCCGCAGCTGCAACGCCCGTAATGTTGAGGGAAGTTCGGTTGGAGCCATGTTCTATGGCGAAAAAGGTTCGGTTTTGATTTCCGGCGGAAACAGCTACAAAGTTTTTGATTTGTCGGGTAAGGAAATAAAATCGGTTGAAAATAAAGATAAAATAGACCCGAGAAATCCGGCCAGTCCGGCACAGCAACTCGACGCACTGCATATCCAAAACTTTTTCGAGGGGATTAAAAACGGAACCGAAGTACGTTCAAATATTGAATCGGGTCATAAAAGCGTGTTGCTGGTCCAGCTTGGAAATATAGCACAAAGAGTTGGGCATTCATTGGAAATCAATCCCGAAAACGGCCACATCGTTGGCGACAAAGACGCACGTAAGTTATGGTCGCGCGAGTATGAAAAAGGATGGGAAATGAAATTGTAAGTAAAAAAATTCAGAATGAGAAGAGGTAGTAATTATACAAAACTGCAGACGGCCGCGCTGGTTGTGCTACGTTTAATGGTGGGCTGGCACATCCTGTACGAGGGATTGGCAAAGTTTATCAACCCTCAGTGGTCTTCTGCCGGTTTTTTACAACAATCGCACGGAATACTTTCCGGTTTTGCGGATTGGGTGGTTTCAAATCCAAATGTATTGTCAGCCGTTGATTTTCTAAATACATGGGGATTAATCGCAATCGGCCTCGGTTTAATGCTGGGCCTGTTTTCGCGCACTGCCGCAGTTGCAGGGGCTGTGTTGGTTTTCGTGTATTATTTGAATACCCCGCCAATGATTGGTTACGAATACGCACTGCCTGCCGACGGCAATAACCTGGTGGTGAATAAAACGCTGATTGAAGCAGCAGCACTGGCGGTGGTTGCATTGTTCCCAACCAGCAGCATTTTTGGGCTCGATGCCTTTTGGAAAAACAGAACATTCAAAACAGAAAGGGGAGTAGCAAAATGAGTGATAATTTGAATGAGAATAACGGACAGGGCGGAATGAAGCGAAGAACCGTTTTGAAAGCGCTGGCAGGACTGCCGGTTGCAGGCGCTCTCGGATTTGAAATCCTGAAAAAACAAAATTACGATTTCGATAAACGAAGCCGCGTGGTAAAAGAACTTGGGCTCGATAATATCGATTTTCCAACATCCGATTACGGTAACAAAAAATGGACAGGCGATACCATCCGCGTCGGATTTATTGGTTTTGGTACCCGCGCCACACAATTGTCGAAAGCGCTTGGGTTTATGCACCCCGATGATGTAAAAGCCAATCAGAAACGCGGCAGGCTGAACGAATGGCTGCAGCAGGAATACCTGAACGTGGCAATTACCGGTATTTGCGATGTTTTCGACCTACATGCAGAGAATGGTCTGGAAGCCGCTAAAAACAAAGTTCGTCCAGGCGGCGACGTTGCTCCCGATTTGCCCGTAAAAAGGTACCGAACTTACCAGGACATGCTCGCGGACAAAGATATTGATGCGGTTATTGTGGCGACGCCCGACCATCATCATGCGCCGATTTCAATAGCAGCAGCCAAGGCCGGAAAACACGTGTATTGCGAAAAAAGCGTTTCGCTGAATGTAGATGATCTGAATGAATTGTACAAAACGATAAGGGAAACAGGCGTAGTTTACCAATTGGGGCATCAGATTACGCAAAGTATTGTTTTCCAGCAGGCAAAGGAAATCATCAATAAGAATATCCTGGGAAAAATTACATTGATTGAAACAACTACCAACCGGAATTCTCCCGGAGGAGCCTGGATTCGCCACCTCGATGCCAACGGAAACCTGAAGCCGGGAAGCCGGGAGACTATCGACTGGCAGCAATGGCTCGGACCGGCGCCGCAAGTTCCGTTCAGCGTGGAACGATATTACGACTGGACGCAGTATTTCGATTACGATACCGGGATGATTGGCCAGTTGTTCACCCACGAATTCGATGCTGTTAATCAACTGCTGCACCTCGAAATTCCGGAAACAGTGGTATCCTCAGGCGGAATTTATTACTGGAAGGACGGTCGCGATATGCCCGATTCGCTTCAATGTGTATTCGAATATCCCAGGCGCGATTTAACGCTTCTTTACAGCGGAAACCTGCAGTCGGGCCGCAGCCGTGGTCGTATCTTTATGGGCGACGATGCATCCATGGAATTGGGCAACAACGCCGTAATTACAGCCGACCGCAATTCGAAAAAGTATGCAAAAGGTATAAAATCAGGTATAATAGATCCGGATTCGCCAATGATTTCATTTAATCCGAACGCCGGACAAATTGATGCAGTTTCTTCGGCATCGGAAAAATATTATGCATCGCGCGGGTTAACAACAACAAGTATAAACGGACGGAATGTAGATGTTACACACCTGCACCTGCGCGAGTGGCTTAATTGTATCCGCAACGGCGGAACACCTTCCGCAAACATCGATATGGCTTATGTTGAAGGGGTTACATGCCTGATGGCGCATCGCTCATACGTTGAGGAAAGAAGGATGCGCTGGGATGCGGAAAACAAAAAAATTGTATAAAAATTAAATGGTGAAGAAGATGGCAGGCAAAAGTTGGTTACATACATTTGTTATTGTTGTGATAACAGTTTTTATAAACAGTTCGCTGATGGCACAAGAAAAAATTGAAGGATTGCTGTATTACGATCATTCCCCGGTTTCAATCGAAATAAAAGATGGAAAAATTACCCAGATAAACCGGTTAAAAGATGTTCCTGACGATTTTCCGCAGGTAATCATTGCCCCGGGTTTTTTCGACAATCAGGTAAACGGTTTTGCCGGTGTGTCTTTTGCTTTTGGCGGCAGCGATTTAACGTTCGAAGGCGTGCAAAAAGCTACCGCCGAATTGTGGAAGAAAGGGGTTACCACCTATCTTCCCACCCTCACAACAAATACGAAGGAACTTCTTGCCAAAAACCTGAAAATACTTGCAGAAGCTTCTGACGATTCAAGGTTACGCGGGTCGATTCCCGGATTTCACATGGAGGGGCCTTATATAAATCCGGAAGATGGTTACCGCGGGGCGCACCCAAAACGGTTCGTCCGGCTTCCCGACTGGCAGGAATTCACTGAACTGAATGAGGCTGCCAACCATAAAATCATGGAAATTACCATTGCCCCGGAACTGGAAGGTGCGCTCGATTTTATCAGCAACTGCACCAAAGAAGGAGTTGTAGTTGCTCTCGGCCACCACAACGCACCCGCCGATGTGGTAACAGCTGCTGTTGATCGCGGGGCAAAAATTGCCACGCACCTTGGAAACGGCGCAGCAAATATGATCAACCGCCACCATAATCCGTTCTGGTCGCAACTGGCCGACGACCGCCTGACGGCAAGTATTATTTGCGATGGTTTTCATCTTCTTCCAGAGGAAATTAAAACTTTCCACGCTGCAAAAGGAACCGACAGAACCATCATCACTTCGGATGTAACAAGCTACGCTGCGCTGGAACCCGGAATTTATCATACCCAAACCGGTGAAACCATCGAACTCACCGAAGAAGGAATGTTGCGGTACCCGGCACAAAATGTTCTTTACGGATCCGCTTCGCCAATTACAAGAGGAGTCGGTCATATCATAGAAGTTACCGGTTGTACTTTGGCTGAAGCGGTGCAGATGGCCAGCACCAATCAGGCGAAATTATTTGGTTTAGACGACCGCGGAACGCTGGAGCCTGGTAAACGTGCCGATATTATTGTTTTCACCCTCGACAATTACAAAGTCAACATATTAAAAACTTTTGTTCAGGGAGAGTTGGTTTATCAGGCAAAATAGGGTATTTTTCAACTCCGAAAAAATAAGTGAATTCCACTAAATCAATAGGATCAAACCATGGGAAAAAGTATAGGTAAGAAGATTTTGGTTGCTCTTGCTGCCGTTGGGCCGGGACTGTTTTTAATCGGCTACAACATTGGTACAGGGAGCGTTACAACAATGGCCAAAACCGGAGCGGAACATGGTATGGAATTGTTCTGGGCACTGTTGCTCTCTTGTATTTTTACTTTTATACTGATGGTGGCTTACGGGAAAGTTACATTGGTTTCCGGAAACACAGCTTTGTTCAACATAAAAAATGAATTTAGATACGGTTGGGTTTTAGCCATCTATATCTTACTGGCGCTCATCATTGGCGAATTACTGGCGCTGATGGGCGTGATGGGAATTGTTGCCGATCTGGTTCAGGAAGGAATACGGTTGTTTTTTAACGAAGCGCATGTCAGCAGGTTTTGGATTATAACCGTACTTGCCATTGCCATGTATTTTTTATTGTGGTTCGGTCAGTACAAAACATTCGAAAAAGTGTTGACGGTTTTCGTTATTTTCATGGGGCTGTCGTTTATCGTGGTCTTTTTTATGGTGAGGCCGAGTTTTGCGTCCCTTACGGAAGGACTGATGCCGGGAATTCCCGATACTCCCGGGGCATTTGGATTGGTTGCAGCCATTGCAGGTACAACCTGCTCCGCGGCTGTTTTCATCATGCGGAGCACGGTGGTGGCCGAAAAAGGCTGGACGATCAATAACCTGAAGGATGAAAGACGGGATTCGTTTGTTTCTGCGTCAATGATGTTGCTGCTGAGCGGGGTAATTATGGCCGTAGCTGCAGGAACGTTGCATGTGATGGGGCTCAGGCTGGAAAATACAGTCGAATTGATTTCACTTTTCGAACCGATTGGCGGAAAGCCCGCAGCATTTATCCTGATACTGGGAATGGTTGGCGCTGGTCTTTCCACCGTTTTCCCGATTGTTTTAATTGCACCGTGGCTTGTTGCCGATTACTCGGGGAAGCCTCGAAACACGCGCTCTCCGCAGTCGCGAATGCTCATTTTGATAGCATTGATTTTTGCTTTTGGAACGGTCTTTCTAAAACAAAAACCACCGGCATTAATGGTTTTTTCGCAGGCATTTCAAGCTTGTATTTTACCCGCAGTGGCCATTCCGGTGCTCTTTTTAATCAACCGGAATAATTTAATGGGACAACATAAAGCCCGTTTGCGTGAAAACATCGGAATTTGGGCGGTCGTTATTTTTTCACTTTTAACCACCTGGTTTGCCATTAAAGAATTAATGATATAAATTTAGTGTAACCGAATTGGAAACTTGTAAAATATTTACTGAGATATAAACTTTTAAACATCATTGATATGACCACAGAAGCCAAAAGCAGGATTTTGAAAAAGGACAAACTGGAAGTGAACATTTATCCGGATATAAAAGAAATGGGAAAAGCAGCAGCTAAATTTGTTGCTGAAAAGTTAAATGAAGCTGTTAGTGCAAGTGGATCAGCTAATTTGATTCTTGCCACCGGCGCTTCGCAATTTGCTTTTCTCGAAAATTTGCAGAAAGAGAAAATAGAGTGGAATAAAATTACCGTGTTTCATCTCGATGAATACAAAGGGATTAACGACAAACATCCGGCGAGTTTCCGCAATTATCTCCGCGAAAGAATTCTCGACACGGTAAAACCAAAAACAGTATACTACCTGAACGGGGACGATAAAGATATCGATGCCGAAGTTTTGCGGTATGAAAACCTGTTGAAAAAACACCAAATAGATGTTGCCTGTATTGGAATCGGAGAAAACGGGCACATTGCTTTTAACGATCCACCCGTGGCCGATTTTAACGATCCCCTGCTGGTAAAAGTGGTAGAACTTGATGATGCCTGCCGGAAACAACAACAGGGAGAGGGCTGGTTTCCCACATTCGACGATGTTCCGACTCAGGCGTTGTCGCTCACCATTCCCGCTATTATGAGGTGCAAAGCCATTAGTTGCGTGGTTCCTGACGAGCGAAAAGCGAAGGCAGTTTACGATACATTGAATGCTGAAATTTCTACAGCTTGTCCGGCAACAATTTTACGGACGCATCCTGCTGCGGTGCTGCATCTCGATGCTGCCGCTGCTTCAAAACTGATTTAATATGAATAACTTCAAAGAAGATGGTCTTCTGAAATATATTTTTACGGCGGGTACATTTTTGCTTTTGCTTTCGTTTTCCGTGAAGGCCGAAAATCAGCAAAAAGAAAAGGCTGAATTAAACGATTCAACGAAACGAAAAGCAAACCTTGAACTGATTTTAAAAGCATTGCCGCCAGACAGGACGCAAAACGGAAGGGTCTCTTTTTTGGATGAATCTTTTACCGACTGGCTCAAACGAACCGGCGAACTCCCGCCCGATTTCGACAAAATGCCATCCATACCTTTCTTGCCAAACCCACTGGTTTTTAACGAAGGTGAAAACGAAACGCCAATTAAAACCATGGCACAGTGGAAAGAAAAACGGGAGTGGATGAAAGAGCAGTTAAAACATTACATCACCGGAACTTTTCCACCGAAACCCGATAATCTTCAGGCTAAAATTTTAAGCGAAAAGAAAGACGGCAAGGTGACATTGCGGATGGTTGAACTATCGTTCGGTCCGCAACACCGGGCAAAATTAACGCTGGAACTGATGATTCCGCCGGGCTACGGAAAATTCCCGGTTTTCCTCACCCAGTGGAACCACCGCGAATGGGCGCAGGTTGCTGTCCGGCGCGGTTATATCGGTTGTATTTATGCCGGCGCCGATTCAAAAGACGATACCGAAGAATATTCTGAAATATGGGCCGGACAATACGATTTTACCCGGTTGATGAGGCGTGCCTGGGGCGCTTCACGGGCAGTGGATTATTTATATTCTTTGCCCGAAGTTGATAAAGATAAAATCGGAATTACCGGCCATTCCCGGAATGGAAAACAAGCGCTGATGGCCGCTGCATTCGATGAGCGGATTACAGCCTGCATTCCAAGCAGCGGTTGTTCCGGCGGAGTAATTCCCTGGCGGTATGCAAATTATATTTACGACATTGAAGACATTGCATTGCTGGCAAGCGCGCGTCCTTCGTGGCTGCACCCGCGGCTCCGGTTTTTCATCGGCAGGGAAAACAAGCTGCCTGTCGATCAAAACTTTTTTGTGGCGCTGGTTGCTCCGCGCGGACTGATGATGAGCACTGCCATTACGGAAGGCGCCGGAAATCCGTGGGCGGTTGAACAGGCATACCACGCCAGCCAGAAAGTATATGATTTTCTGGATGCTCCGGACTAATCTGGCCATTCGTTCGCGCTACGGGTTGCACAGCGTTGCTGCCCGCGATATGGAAGATTACATCGATTTTTTCGATTATGTTTTTGGCAGAAGTTCACACCAGCCGCCGAACAGGTTATTTTACGATTATTCTTTTGAAAACTGGAAGGAACTGAGCGGAGAGAAAATCAATCCGGCAGATTATCCGGTAGTTGGTTCAGATGATCTTCTGAAAGCCGGTTCGGGTAAAACAATAAAAACGGTTGCAGATTGGGAAGCGAAAAAAGAAAATATTCAAAAAAATATTCAATGGGGACTTGGCGATGAACCAGCCGGTGTGACAAATCCCGGCCCGGAAAGTTTGAAAAACGGGGGCAGGGGAGAGAACAGTTTTGGTTCGTTTTTAACCCGGCCCGAAAAAACAGAGAAAATGGGAGTGATGGCCGTTACCCCATACAACGGGTTTGGCGACCAGCTTTTCGGATACCTCTATTACCCGCTGAACGGGCAGGGAAAATTGAAAAATGAAAACCTGCCTGTGGTGATTTACCTCCACGAATTCGACTATTCGAAAGGTTTTAGTTCATACCACGATGTGGAATCAATTTTTCAAACGCTCGTAGATAATGGTTTTGCAGTGTTTTCTTTCGACATGATTGGTTTTGGAAACCGGATTGAGGAAGGGACGCGTTTTTACAACCGCTATCCCCACTGGTCGAAACTGGGAAAAATGGTGGCGGATGTAAAAGGGGCAGTCGATGCGCTGACAAATCTTGATTTTGTTAATCCGGACAAAATAATTGTTGCCGGCTATTCGCTGGGAGCAACCGTTGGCCTATACTCTGCGGCGTTGGACGATCGTATTGCCGGCCTCGTTTCAGTCGCTGGTTTTACTCCGATGCACACCAATTCGCTTGATCGCGGAACCGAAGGAATTAAAACCTATTCGCATTTACACGGTTTGCAGCCGCGGCTCGGCTTTTTCGTCGGAAATGAAAACCGAATTCCATACGATTTTGATGAAATCCTGGCTTCGGTTGCGCCGCGAAAAACACTCGTAATTTCGCCAAAATATGACAAAGATGCCCACCATCAGGATATTATAGAATGTGTACAAAATTCGCAAAAAGTATATGAAATTTATGGACATTCAGAAAACATCCAACTTTTCGCCCCCGACGATTTTAACCGGTTTTCACCCGAAATGAGAAACAGAATGTACAAATGGCTTCTTGAGAATTTTAAATAACCAATTAAAAATCAAAATTTCAGGTATTGATTTATGAAACGAGTAATTACAGGAAACGCTGTGAAAGGTGATCGTTTGATGTCTCTCGATGTGCTGAGAGGATTCGATATGTTTTGGATAACCGGCGGCGGTGCATTGATTGTGCAATTGTCGAAACTGGGTGTTTTCGGTTTTTTGGAACCGGTGGCCGCACAAATGCATCATGTGGAATTCGAAGGGTTCCGGTTTTGGGATTTAATTTTCCCGCTGTTCATGTTTATTTCCGGTGTAACCATTCCTTTTGCCATTCTTTCAAAAAAAGAAAAGGGAGTTGAAAAAAGCCTGTTGCAGTGGCGTATTACCAAACGTGCTTTGTTGCTGGTTGCGTTTGGGATGATGTACAACGGAATGTTTCAGAAGGGATTTCATGATATTCGAGTTGCCAGTGTACTGGGGCAAATCGGGGTAGCTTATTTTATCGGGGCAACAGTCGTATTGCAGTTTAAGTCGGTGAAAGCACACGCATTTGCGTTAGCTTTCATTATTATATTAATCACAGCATTGCAGGTTTTTATTCCGGTTCCGGGTTATGGCGCAGGTCATTTCGATCCGGTAATGGGGATGAATGCGTATGTGGACCAGTTGCTGCTGCCGGGGCGCCTGTCAGTTGGAACTTACGATCGCCTCGGAATACTTTGCATCATTTCGGCATCGGTGCTGGTTTTAATGGGCTACTTTGCCGGGCGTTTGCTACGAAATCAGCAGGTTTTGCCAAACCGGAAAACACTGTATCTCACAGGTGCTGGTATTGTTTTGATTGTAATTGCCGTTGTTTTATGGCCGGTATATCCGGTGATTAAAAATTTCTGGACTACCACGTTCAATTTTTTAACCGCCGGAATTAGTCTCTTGCTGCTTTCGCTTTTTTATTATGTAATCGATGTAAAAAAAGTAAGGGGGAAAATATTTTCCGAAATTCTGTTCTTTTTTAAAGTCATCGGTTTGAATTCGATAACTATTTATTTGGCTAACAGGATAATACCTTTTGGTGATATTTCTACATTTTTCACCGGTTCGCTGGCCGTATTTTTGGGGAGCTGGATTGTTATTGCCGGTGCAATTGCCTTAAAATGGTTGCTGCTTTATTATCTTTACAAACAAAAAATATTCTTAAAAGTATAATGCTGAATGTCTTAGCGCTTCCAAAGAATTATGCAGGCAATTAAAAAAATAAAGCAAATCATCAATTCGGTAGGTCCTGGGTTCATTGTTGCTTCGGCAGCGCTTGGGCCAGGCAGCATTACCGTTGCGTCGCGAATTGGCTCAGAACATGGATATGCATTTTTATGGGTGATTGTTATTGCCGCAATTTCTATGGTGGCCTACACATCAATGGCGCTGCGGTTTGGGATTTCAAACGATAATTCGATCCTTCAATCCATTGCCGATCGTTACGGCAGGTGGTTTGCCGTGGTCATTGGTATTTCAGCATTTTTGTCTGCCTCGAGTTTTCAGTTCGGCAACAATCTTGGAATCGGAATTGCCATGGACGGAATAACCGGAATCAACGAGCGGGTGTGGCCTTTTATTTTTACGCCGCTGGGAATGCTGCTGGTATTTTGGGCGAAAAACCTGTATAAAGTCCTCGAAAAACTGATGCTGTTCATGGTCATGATTATGATCCTGGCTTTCTTCTTCAATCTGTTGCTCACAAAACCCGATGCAGGACAACTGGCAGAAGGTTTCATTCCACATCAGTTTTCATTCGGAAATCTCGATGTAATTGCTGCACTTGTGGCCACTACTTTTGTTATGAATGGTGCTTTATATCAATCGTATCTGGCGCAGGACAAGGGCTGGAAAAGCAGCAATATTAAAAAAGGTTTGCGCGATACATACATGGGAATTTCAATGCTCGCCATTATTTCGGCGCTGGTAATTATTACCTCGGCGGCGGTGCTAAACCCGCGGGGAATAACGGTCAATTCTGCGGCCGACATGGCGCTGCAACTGGAATCGCTTTTCGGAAATTATGCCAAAATTGTTTTTAGTTTCGGTTTGTCTGCTGCTGCATTTTCATCGCTGATGGTTAATGCCGTAATGGGTGGCGGACTGCTTTCCGACGGGCTCGGTTTGGGCCGCTCTATGAACCAGAAAATGCCAAAAATTTTTACGTCAGTTATATTATTGGTGGGAATGCTTATCGCTGTCTTCTTCCGTGGAAATGCAGTTTACGCCCTGATCCTGGCGCAGGCTTCATCCATTTTGGCAGTGCCGCTCATCGCCATCGGATTGTTTCTCATTGTAAACAGCAAGAAAGCAATGGGGAAATTCAGGAACAACATTTGGCAGAATATTCTGGCAGTGCTGGGATTTATTCTTATTTGTATGATGGTGTATTTTATGTATTCAAGGTTTATTTCATTTATTCAATCGGTTTAAAGAAGTAAAAATGAATGCTTCCGATGCCATATTGCTTACGCAAAAGCTCGTTTCAATGAATTCTGTCAATCCACCGGGAAATGAAGCGCCGGTTGTAGAATTCATTGCTGAATTGTTGGCGGAAAAAGGATTCGATATCAAAATAATTCACTACGGCGAAAACCGGTCGCACCTGGTAGCAAAAAAAGGAAATCCGTCAAATAAACCGGTTGTTTTTTCAGGGCATCTGGATACAGTTCCGTTGGGCGAATCACCCTGGAATGTTCCTCCTTTTTCAGGCGAAATAAAAGACGATAAAATTTTTGGCCGTGGCACAAGCGACATGAAAGGCGGCGTAGCGGCAATGATTGTGGCTGCAGTTCGGGCAACGAATGTTAATTCGAATGCCAGTGTATGTTTGATTTTTACTGCAGGCGAAGAAACCGGGTGCCAGGGCGCTGCACATCTGGTAAAAAATTATGCCGGACCGGGCGCAGCAAAAGGAATTATCATTGGCGAACCAACGGCCAACGTTCCGGCTATCGGGCATAAAGGCGGGTTGTATTTAAATGTGACTGCAAAAGGAAAAACGGCGCATTCATCCATGCCGCACCTCGGCGACAATGCCATATACAAAGCCGCAGAAGCTGTCTTAAAATTAAAAGAATTTGTTTTTCATGAAGAGGTAGATTCCCTTCTCGGGCTCCCAACTTTAAACATCGGGAAATTCCGGGGAGGGATCAACCTGAATTCTGTGCCCGACCATGCCGAATTTACCATCGATGCACGCACAACCTCAAAATCGGATCATGCAAAGTTGCTGAATGATTTTAAAAAGCTTGCCGGAATGGATTTGAAATTTGAAACGCTGGTTGATTTGCCTGCTGTTGCTTCGGATGAAAACGATCCGTTTGTGCAACTGGTTTATGCAGCCTGTGGTATTTCGCAGGGTGAAAACGGTTTTCCGAAAGCAATGCCGTATTTAACGGATGGTGCGGTACTACAACCCGCGTTTAACAGAGCGCCGACTATTATTCTCGGCCCCGGTCAACCAGAAATGGCGCACAAAACCGATGAGTTTTGTTACGTTAAGAAAATTAAAGATGCAGTGGAGATATACACAGAGATAATTTTGAAAGGAGAAAAATTGCAATGACAAATTATCCGCAGAAAATAGAGAATGAAAATGAACTGGAAGAGTTGCTCTCGCGACCGGAAAAGGAAACGGTAGAATTATTCAAAAACCTGGATGGCGATATCGTTTTCCTGGGAATTGGGGGGAAAATTGGCCCGTCGCTGGCGCACATGGCAAAACGGGCCTGCGATGAAGCCGGCGTTATAAAAAAAATATATGGCGTTTCGCGATTTAGCAATCCGGAAGAAAAAGAGCTAATCGAAAGTTTTGGCATTGAAACCATCCGGGGCGATTTACTGGACAGGAATTTTCTGGAAAGTTTACCAAAAGTCGAAAATGTTTTTTTCCTGGCGGGAATGAAATTCGGTTCCGAAGAAAACCTGTCGCTTACCTGGGCGATGAATTCCTACCTGCCTGCATTAGTCGCAGAATATTACAGCGATTCACGGATTGTGGCCTATTCAACCGGGTGCGTGTATTCTTTGGTTCCGGTTGAATCGGGTGGTTCAGTTGAAACCGATAAACCGGAACCGGTTGGTGAATATGCGCAGTCGTGCCTGGGCCGCGAGCGGATGTTTGAATTCGGCAGCAGGAAATACGGAACTCCGGTTTCGCTCATCCGGTTGAATTACGCTGTGGAGCCGCGATACGGAGTGCTGGTGGATATCGCGCTGAAAGTTAAAAACAATGTTCCGGTCGATTTGGATATGGGCTACTTCAACGTCATCTGGCAAGGCGACGCCAATAACCAGGTACTGCGTTCTGTAGTTGAAGCAAAAAGTCCGGCAACCGTTTTAAACATTTCCGGACCTGAAATTCTTTCCGTGAGGAAAGTGGCAGAAGATTTTGGCAAATTGTTTGGTAAAAAAGTTCGGTTCAGAGGAAAAGAAGCTCCGACTGCATTGTTGAACAACCCTTCGAAAGCCATTGGTTTATATGGAAAACCAAAAGTTCCGGTTGAAAAAATAATGGAATGGACGGCCGGCTGGATAAAAAATGAACACAAGTTGCTGGGAAAACCCACTCATTTTGAAGTGAGGGATGGGAAATATTAAAGGCCCCTCCGTTGCAGAAGAGGCGGCAGTTTAACAGGTTTGTGAAAATATCTTAGTATCCTTTGCCGTCCGATTTATCGGACGGATTTTAATGGATCGAAAAAGCCGGGACTTTAGTCCCAATACTGAAAGGTTTGTAAAAGCTCGCGATGATAAGGTTTTAAGCGCGATGATTTTTTTATTTCGATTACCAATTTGAAAATTGAGTCTGCTCCGAAAAATCTGAGTTCATTGATTTTCAACTTCTTTACCCCTGACCCCTAAAGGGGAACTTGTTGAAAATCAATGAACTCTTCAAAGTCCCCTTTAGGGGATTTAGGGGTTTTTGACTTTTCGGAGTGGACTCAAAATTTAAAAAACGATGAATAGAAAAAATATTCCACAAGATGTTTCAGATGCCTTCCAAAAAGGAATGGTGATCCCGGCATTGCCGCTGGCGCTGGATAAAAACCGTCAGATGGACGAACGCCGCCAGCGTGCATTGATACGGTATTACCTCGATGCAGGCGCGGGCGGAGTGGCGGTAGCTGTTCATACTACGCAGTTCGAAATCCGCCTGCCGGAAATTGGTTTGTACCGGCCGGTGCTGGAACTGGCAAAGGAAGAATTTGATCGCTTTTCTGAAAACAACAACAAATCTGTTTTCCGCGTCGCAGGAGTAATCGGAAAAACAGGGCAGGCTGTTTCCGAAGCAAAAATCGCATTGGAATGTGGTTATCACGCAGTTCTTTTGAGTGTTGCTGCATTCGCAGATGCTTCGAATGAGGAAATTATTGCACATTGTAAAAAAGTAGCTGAAATTATTCCGGTGGTTGGTTTTTACCTGCAGCCTGCTGTCGGTGGCCGCCGGCTGGATGTGAATTTCTGGCGCGAATTTGCCAAAATCGAAAATGTGATTGCCATAAAAATGGCGCCCTTCAACCGCTACCAAACCTTTGATGTGGTGCGTGGAGTAGCGGAATCGGGGAGGGCACACGAAATTACATTGTACACCGGCAACGACGATAATATCCTGGTCGATTTATTATCAGAATATCAAATCAATGTCGGAAATAAAATCGTTAAAAAGCGGATCGTTGGCGGTTTACTAGGGCATTGGGCGGTTTGGACACGCTCGGCGGTTAAGCTGCTCGAAAAAGTGAACAGCCACCAATTGCAGGAAAATATGCAGGAAACGCTGGCACTGGCCAATCAGATTACCGATTCCAATGCGGCATTTTTTGATGTGGCAAATAATTTTGCTGGTTGTATCACCGGTATTCACGAGGTTTTACGCCGGCAGGGATTGCTGGAAAGCATCCGGACACTGAACGAAAACGAAACACTTTCACCCGGGCAAAATGAAGAAATTGACCGCGTTTATACATCTTACCCGCATTTAAACGACGATGAATTTGTGAAGGCGAACCTGGAAAAGTGGTTGAGTTGATTTAGAATGTTGACTGACGTTACTGAAACCCGGTTTAGTTCAACTATTTTATACAACATTGTTAATCGCCACTCTTGCATTGCCTGTGAATAAATTGCAAATTTACAGGAATGAACAGAAAAGATTTTCTCCGAATTTTAAGCGCAGGGAGTGGAAGTGCTGCAATAACACCTTTTGCGGGATTCACTTTTTTCAATTCGAACAAATCGGATTTTTTCGCGCATCCGGGAAATGAATTATCCGCAGATGTGGTGATTGCAGGCGGCGGACTGGGCGGTTGTGCCGCTGCACTGGCAGCTTTAAGAAATGGTTTATCGGTAATTTTAACCGAAGAAACCGGCTGGATTGGCGGGCAACTTACCCAGCAGGGAATTCCGCCCGACGAACACCGCTGGATTGAAACGCATGGCGCAACCCGGTTGTATCGCGAACTTCGAACTAAAATCAGACAATATTACCTTCGGAATTATCCGTTGACCAAAGCCGCCCGAAACCAACAATATCTGAATCCCGGAAACGGCTCGGTTTCAAGGCTCTGTATTGAACCACGGGCAGCGCTGGCTGTTTTGAATGAAATGTTCGCGCCGAATATCAGCAACGGGAAACTGAAGTTGTTGCTGAATTGTAAGATCACAGGCGCTGAAGTGGACGGAGATAAAGTGAAATCGCTGAAAGCCGAACATCCGGAATCAGGTAAAAACATTCAGTTAATTGCTCCGTATTTTGCGGATGCAACCGAACTCGGTGATTTGCTGCCTTTTACAGGGACGGAATACGTTACCGGCTCGGAGTCTAAAAAAGAAACGAATGAATTACATGCCTCGGATATTGCGCTTCCTGATAACCATCAGGCATTCACTTACTGCCTGGCCATGGATTATATGCCCGGTTCGGATAATGTGATCGATAAACCTCGTGATTATGATTTCTGGCGCAGTTTCGAACCCCAACTTTCGCCTTCATGGCCCGGAAAATTATTGTCGCTGGTTTATACCAAACCAAACACGCTCGAACCGTGGCCATTGGGTTTCGATCCTGAAAACGATTCAACCGGAAATAAACTGAACCTTTGGAAATACCGAAGGGTCATTGACAAAAACAACTTTGAACCGGGCTTTTATTCCGGGGATATTTCCGCGGTAAATTGGCCGCAGAACGATTATTTGCCGGGCAATCTGTTTGATACTGAAAATGAAAATGCATTCGCAGAAAATTCAGAAAAAGCAAAACAGTTGAGCCTGTCGCTGTTTTACTGGCTGCAAACTGAAGTTCCGCGGCCGGATGGCGGACAAGGCTGGCCGGGATTGCGATTGCGTGGCGACATAATGGGAACAGATGACGGGCTGGCAAAATACCCGTATGTCAGGGAATCGAGGAGAATAAAAGCGAACTTTACCATTCTGGAAGAACATGTGGGAAAAGAAAATCGTGTCCTTGCATCTGGCGATAAAGATGTTCAAAAAGCTGCTGATTTTTACGACAGCGTGGGGATTGGTTCGTACCACATCGATTTGCACCCGACGAGCGGAGGCGACAATTACATCGATTTTGCATCGCTGCCGTTTCAAATTCCGCTGGGCGCGCTGTTGCCACAGCGAATGGAAAACCTGCTGCCGGCGAATAAAAATATCGGTACTACACACATCACCAACGGTTGTTACCGCCTGCATCCGGTGGAATGGAACATCGGCGAATCAGTCGGAATGCTGGTATCCTTTGCGGTGAAGAAAAAGACCGTTCCACAAAATGTTCGAGAAAATTCTAATTTGCTGAACGAATTTCAAAATTTCATCCGCAAGCAGGGAATTGAAACACACTGGCCGGATTAGTCTTTTACTGGTTAAATCGGCAAAGTTTTTCAGGAGTAAATTTCTGGTGTCACTTTGATAAAGAATGAGGAGAAATCTCTCTTTGAAGGAACATATTTCTCATCCCGGTAATTTCACTCTCAATTTTTAAGGTTAGTTTTCGAATTTTGTTATTTTAGCAAAGCAATTCAAAATCAAAACCATGCTGTCCCAAAATAATCCGGAATTACAACTGGCCCACGATTTTCTCCGTTACACCAATCAAAATATTTTTTTAACCGGAAAAGCAGGTACCGGAAAGACTACCTTTCTGAAAAACCTCAAAAAAGTATCGCCGAAACGAATGGTAGTGGTTGCCCCAACAGGAGTGGCTGCCATTAATGCCGGAGGTGTAACTATCCATTCTTTTTTTCAACTTCCCTTTGGTCCGCAAATCCCGGAAGCCAATGGTTTTAACAATTTTCCCGAAGAGGCCCGAGGTGCTGGAAACACCAGCCGCATCAACCGGTTCAGCAAAAATAAAATCAACATCATTCGCAGTCTGGATTTGCTGGTTATCGACGAAATCAGCATGGTTCGCGCTGATGTGCTCGATGCCATTGATGCTGTTTTACGCAGGTTTAAAAACCGGTACCAGCCGTTTGGAGGAATTCAGCTTCTTATGATTGGCGATCTGCAGCAGCTGGCGCCGGTTGTTAAAGAAGACGATTGGAAAATCCTGGGAAAATATTACGATACTGCTTACTTTTTTAGCAGTCTCGCCCTAAAAAAAGCAAATTTTACAGGCATTCAATTACAGCACATTTACCGGCAAAGCGATCAGGATTTTATCGATCTTTTGAATAAAGTTCGCGATAACAAACTGGATGGGAATGACATCCGTTTGCTGAATAAAAGATTTATCCCGAATTTTCAGCCTTCGGATGATGAAGGTTACATCATGCTTACTACTCATAATTACCAGGCACAACAAATCAATCGGTTGCGGTTGAACAAATTGAACGCAAAGAAGTGCCAGTTCCGGTGCGAAGTGGAGGGGGAATTTCCGGAGATGGCTTATCCGGCCGACGAAGTTCTGGAACTGAAAACGGGTGCGCAGGTGATGTTTCTGAAAAACGATAGTTCCACGGAAAGAAGGTATTATAACGGCAAAATTGGGAAAGTCCTTCAAATTAATGATGATTCCATTGAAGTGCAATGTTCCGGTGAAGCCGAAATCATAGATGTGGAACGTGCAGTCTGGGAAAACACAAAATATAAACTCGATGAAAAAACCTCTGAAATTGAAGAGGATGTAGTTGGCAAGTTCAAACAATTCCCGCTGAAACTGGCGTGGGCGATAACGATTCATAAAAGTCAGGGGCTCACCTTTGAAAAAGCGATAATTGATGCACGGCAGTCGTTTGCACACGGACAGGTTTACGTCGCATTAAGTCGTTGTACGAATCTTGAAGGATTGGTCCTCAGCACTTCGATTGATGGTGAAAGTGTGATTAACGACAAAACAGTTGCTGGTTTCTCTGACGAGGTGGAAAAAAATCAGCCGGGGCAGGCGGAATTGGAGAACTCACGAAAAATTTTTGAACTCCATTTGTTAAACGAACTTTTCGATTTTAAACCGGTTTTGCGTTCAGTAAGTTACCTGTTGAAAATCTGGTCGGAGAATGCATCTTTTCTGATGGGCAACATGCACGGAAAGTTACTGAAAATGCTGGTTCCGGTTCAGAAAGAGATGATTGATGTGGCAGAAAAATTCAAGCCACAAATTGAAAAATTACAACAGCACGAAATAGTGGAGCAAAATGTTCGGTTGCAGGAACGATTGAAAAAAGCTGCCGGTTATTATCTCGATAAAATAAATGAAATTGTCCTTCAACCGCTGGAAGAATCAGGATTTCAAACGGACAACCGAATGCTTCAGAAACGTATATCCGATGGAATTGAGCGGCTTGAAATGCAAATCAGCGTAAAACAAGCTTGTCTGAATTCGTTGTTTGGTGGTTTCACGATGACTTCGTTCCTTGAAGCGCGGGCCCTGGCATCCATTGAAAAACCTGCTGCAAAAGCAACAAGCAAAGCAGTGACGGCGAATGTGAAACATGCCGGTTTTTACAAAAAATTGGTGGAATGGCGTAACCGGAAAGCAGATGAAACCGGTTTGGCAATATCCAGAATTCTGCGGCAAAAGGTTCTTGTAGAAATTGCCGAAAAGTTGCCTGTTACAGTGGAAGACTTGAAATCCGTTAAAGGAATGGGCGGGAAAAAATTACAGCAATTTGGCGAAGATATCCTCTCGCTGGTAATGAATTACTGCCGCGAAAACAACTTGGAAATTCCTGAAAATGCGAAAGAGGAAATTGCTTTTGCCAGTCTGAGTTCCAATGAAATTAGTTTTGAGTTGTTCAAACGCGAAAAATCAGTTGAAAAAGTAGCCGAAATCCGAAAGCTTGCTGCATCAACTGTCGAAGGTCACCTGGCGCATTTTGTCAGGCTGGGGGAACTGGAAATCGACCAGGTTATCGATGCTGAGAAACAAAGATTAATTACCCGCTTTTTGGTAGAAAATCCTACGGTTCAAAACATGAGTGAAATTAAAAGCAGCCTCGGAGATGCGGTTTCCTATGGCGAAATCAGGATGGTACTGGCCGGAAGACAGTAATTTTACGGCAATTAGCAAATATTCTGAACTAAGACTAAAAGAGGAATAAAACGGGGGGCGCCTGTTTTCCTGATATTTTCAATCAACAGCAAGATCATCCCGCAGTTCCTATCTTTTAATTCAGAATCAAAATTGTTCTAAAATCTAATATTTAGTTAACGCTGACATGTCTTACGGCGATGTCAGGTTCCGGGAAAAACCAACGAAGCATAAACTTGTCAGCGCCTGCCTGACAACGTTAAGGAGGTTGAATTTAAAGGCCTTATACTTTCCTTCCCTTTCTCACTAATGTTTTATTTCGATTCCGGGCCTGGTTAAAAAAGGCCACTCCCGAGTAAGCTGCTGCATAATACAGCTTGCGCCGAAAGGATTTGTACCTGTTAAGCGCCTATTTCAAATCAGGCAATTCTAATTTTTTCACGATTTCATCAAAACTAAAATACGATAAACTCCCGGGTATTATGGAATAGGCTTTTTCCGGATCGTAATATTCAGTTTCAATAAATTCTTCGCCAAAATTAAGCGTGTTGTTAAAGTTCAATTTGCTGAATATATTTTTTTGGCTGGCGTAAATCATCAATGCAGTACTTGCATCTCTTTCCGACAATGCATGAATCTCACATTCCGGAAATTCATTGCGGGCAAACTGAATTACCAGGTCTGTGGCTTCGGCCTGAATTCCGGGAACAGATTTACCAACCAGATTGGCGCCAAAAGTATAGTTAAATGGAACCCCTTTAACAAATCCATCGCCGGTAAAATCAGCATCAAACAATTCGCCGGTTCCGGGTAAATCAGCAGAAATAATATGATAGCCCTGATCTAAATAATTTTCTAACTGTGGATTTTCCAGCATTTGTTTTTTGCCTTCCGGAAATAACCAGATTAGAATTTTTCCCTGGGGATTTTCGTTTTTAATTAAATAAACCGGTAATGCAAAATCGTTTTTATCGTTTTCAAGAAAATATTTATTCACCTCACATCTTTTCATTGGAATTTTCCCGGTGAAAACTGCGGAAGTTAATTTCCGGTTAAAATCAACTCCTGAGATTTTCTTAATTTTTAACTTCAGTTCATTCTGAGGGATTTCTTCTTTGGAAAAATGCTTTTTATTCAGGCTGAAAATCGTTTCACCTTTAAGCGAAGTTCCTACCTGCCCGGTGGGAGTAACCCAAAGCTCCTGCACGGTGAACGGTTTAACATCATGATCGGTGCTGTCGCCCGGTAAGTTCAGGTATTTTTGAAAAAAGGCATACACTGCCTCACGGTTATTTTTGGTCGATTCGTGTACCCCAAAATCTTCTGTTTTTTGAATATTTTCCGGATGTCCGAGTGCATCGTATGATTTTTTAACTTCTGTATATGTTTCCCGGGCGCCTTGCTGACTGAAAAAATCATGGGTTGTGGTTACAATCAGTGTGGGCTTTGGTGCCCGAATGTGCAGAAAATCAGCATGGTCCATTCCTTTTTTAATGAAATGATACGGATTTTGCTCTGCGTCCTGCGGTCCAATCGACTGCAAAAGTCGCTTAAAACCTGTAATATAACATTCAGGCGCTGCTGCATAAATCCGATCGTCGTAAGCGGCAATTTCAGCCGATTGTGTGCCGCCGCCCGATCGCCCGGTGATCCCGATGCGGTTGGCATCCACCTCTTTCCGAGTTTCCAGGTAATCAACCGCACGAACGCCGTCCCAGATAAAATAATCTGACAGCGAAGTACCCGTAAGCAGCGCTTGAACCCCGGCATATGAATGTTCAGTTGTTGAACCGCCAATTTTTGATTTCCCGCTTTCCGGATCTGCATATTGTAGCCTTTCGCCCTGGCTAACCGGGTCGAATGCAAAAACGATAAAACCTTTGTCAACCAGATTAAGAATAACACGCTGGTAGACATCGCTTCGAAAACCGAGGTCGGTGTGGCCGGAACAATAAATAACTGCGGGCGCCGGTTTCTGTCGTTTTTTCGGAAGAAACAAACAACTGGTAACGTAAAATCCGGGTTGCGATTCAAAAACGATTTTTTCCACCGTGAAATTATCCCGCTCCAGCGTTCCGGTCACTCGTGCACGGAGTGGAGTTTTTTTGAATTTATTCAGCGATTCTCCATACTTTTCTTTTAGTTCAGCCTGGTAATCCAGCCAATCCTGCCGCGAATCCAACCGGTTAATTTTTTCCTTTCTTTCATCAAGGATTTTAAAAGCTTCGTTCGTAATAATTTTGTACAACGCTTCATCGTTGTTTTTGTACAACAGCCACTGGTTCTCATTTCCGCGGTTGTTGGAGAAAACAGAAGTTGAAAAATTCTGAGTTTTTGCGGAAAGTGCCAGGAAAAGAAAAAGGAATGGTATAACTAATCGTTTCATGTTGGTTTAAATTGGATTATTCAGTAAAAATAATAAAATGTTTTCGCGAAACGTGCTAAGAATTTCATCCTGATTGGTATCAATTCAATATTTTATATTTTTGCAACGTTTTTTATTTGGATTAATTTAATAATAATTGGGAAAACACAAAGTTACACAAATCAGGCATTTGACCGGCTCGACATATGTATTGCGCTTGGAACGGAACGATCTGAAATTCCAGACGGGTCAGTTTGTGATTTTAAAACGCGAGGATTCGCTGGACCAGCGGGAATATTCGATTTACAGCGGTGAAAACGAAGATTTTATCGAGGTGTTGGTCAGGGAGGTTGTTGATGGAAAAGTATCGCCGAAATTAAAAAGATTAAAGGAAGATTCGTTAATTGAAGTTGATGGTCCATTTGGTTTTTTTAAATTTCATCCTGAACTTTTCTCTTCCAAAAAATTCCTGTTTATTGCAACCGGAACCGGAATTAGCCCGTTTCACAGTTTTGTTCGCACTTATCCCAATCTGGACTACCGGTTGATACATGGGGTGAGGTACGGCGAAGAAGCATATGAACACGTTGATTTTAATAAAGATAAAATAACTTTGTGCACTTCCGGAGAAAACAACGGCCATTTTAACGGAAGGGTGACTGATTACCTGGTTTCGAAAAAGATCGATACCGGAACCAATTGTTTTTTATGCGGCAACAGTGAAATGATTTACGAAGTATTCGATATTTTAACCGGAAAAGGAATTCCGGTGTCGAACATTTATTCAGAAGTGTATTTTTAGGAAGGAACTTGAGCTGGTGACTATAGTTCACCTGCTCAATAAAACGTTCACCCGCTGAACGTTATGGGAGGAAAGGAAGAAAAAACAGGTGATTAAAACTTTTTTGATTATCGGGAATTTAGGTTCGGGTGAATGACTTTGAACTTTGAACTTTAAACTTTGAACTTTTTTTAAAATGAAATACCATGTAATAACGTTGGGGTGCCAGATGAATTTGTCAGATAGCGAACGGGTGATTTCCGTTCTCGATGAGGCGGGCTACACCTGGACCGACAATGAAGAGGAGGCAGGATTAATTGGGATATTGGCATGTTCGGTGCGCCAGAAGGCCATCGACAAAGTATACTCGCGAATTTCCAAATGGAATAAATGGAAAAATCATAAAAATCTGGTGACATTTATTTCAGGGTGTATTTTGCCGGCAGACCACGAGAAGTTCCTGAAGCTTTTCGATGTTACGTTCCAGATGAAGGATTTGCCGAAATTACCGGAAATGATCAGCAATTACGGCGTAACAACCCCTGTTCATTTAAAAACAGGAATCGATCCGCACAACGAAAACATTGATCGGTTTTGGGATGTAAAACCTTCTTATCAGTCGGAGTTTGAAGCATTCATCCCGATTCAAAACGGATGCGATAAATTCTGTACATTTTGCGCAGTCCCTTATACTCGCGGGCGTGAAGTTTCACGGCCTTCAAAAGATATTCTGGCTGAACTGGCGCTTTTGGTTGCTCAGGGGTATAAATCGATTACATTGCTGGGGCAGAATGTGAACTCGTACGGTCTCGATAAAAAAGGAGAGGAAATTATATTTCCTGAATTACTGCGGCAAATTGGCGAAATGGGTAAACGGCTTAAAAAAGAATTCTGGGTTTATTTTACTTCACCGCATCCGCGTGATATGACGGACGAAGTGGTGGAAGTAATTGCACAATATCCGGTTCTGGGGAAACAAATTCACCTGCCCATGCAAAGCGGCGACGATAAAGTACTGATGAAAATGAACCGCAAGCACAACATGGAGAAATACCGGCACATTGTACATACCATCCGTCGTTTGATTCCACAGGCTACATTGTTTACCGATATCATTGTCGGGTTTACGGGCGAAACCGAAGAGCAGTTTGAAAATACCCGAAAAGCGATGGAGGAATTCAAATTCAACATGAGTTATACTGCGATTTATTCGCCACGGCCCGGTGCAACAAGTCACCGCTGGGCCGACGACATTGCGCTTGAAGAGAAGAAACACCGGCTACACTTGCTTACCGAAGAATTGCGCAAACACAATATTCCTTACAACGAAAGTTTGATTGGCAAAACAGTCAGGGTTTTGGTACGCGGCGCTGACCGGAAGGAAGGATTTCTGACATCGCTTACCGAAGGAAAACTTATTGTGCGGTTTGCATCGCAGGATGAAAGCATGATCGGGCAATTTACCGACGTTAAAATTACATCCGCTTCCGATTTCTCCATGGAAGGAGAGCTGGTGAAAGTGGAAGCCGCTGAAGTTTAACTGAGATTTGGTTGAGCATTCCCGTGTCTTTTGATTTTTTAATTCATGCTGGCGGCACAGTTGGTTTGCTGCCGGTAATAACAGAATCCTTCAACCAAAAAATATGCGGTAAATAGTCATTTTTCCTCCAGCCAATTAATAACCTTTTCCGACGAAGGTGATTCTTTTGGTTCAATAATGCCAACGATCTTTCCATTTTCATCGATCATGTATTTCTGGTAATTCCAGGCTACTTTCGAATCCATGGTGCCATTCAAATTTTTGCTTGTAAGCCATTTGTATACCGGATTTTCTTCGTCGCCGGTTACCGACGTCTTAGCCATAACCGGGAAGGTAACATCGTAATGTTTTTCCACGTAATTCTTTATTTCTTCATTTGTGCCGGGTTCCTTATTTCCAAAATCATTCGACGGGATTGCCACAACAACAAAATTTTTGTCTTTGTAATTGTTGTACAATTTTTCCATTTCGCTGAACTGCGGAGTGTAGCCGCATTGAGTAGCTGTGTTTACCAAAAGCACTTTTTTGCCTTTCAGTTCGCTCATGTCGAACGTATTGCCGTTGATGTCCGTTAACTTGTAATCGTAAATTGATGTGGATTTCTGAGCATTGACGGTCGCGATGGTTACGATAAATAACAATGCGAAAAATAATTTTAGTTTCATAACTTTGATTTTAATGTTAAACATAAGATTTTAAATTAGTTACCGAAGCAACAAAATGAAAACAAAAGTTTCGGTGATATGGTTTACGCAGTCTTCTGAAGGTGCCGTATTTATTCAGAATAAAAAAATAATTGGGTTATAAATTAAAGCGATGGAAAAACGACTTCAAAAGAAAGTCATGTAGCTTTCGATAGTTTTTCCGATCTTTGGATGACAGACAAAAAAGATTCAGAGTATGGGAAAGTTATCAGAATTGCAGCCACAGCCACTGTTTGGCTATTTCGAAGATATTTGCCAGGTGCCCCGGCCATCAAAAAAAGAAGAAAAAATCAGGCAGTTTTTGCTTGGTTTTGCCAAAAAAAATGGTCTGAAAGCCAAACGGGACGAAATCGGAAACGTTCTGATTTCGAAACCGGCAATACCGGGCAGGGAAAATGCGCCGACCGTTATTTTGCAAACGCACATGGATATGGTGTGCGAAAAGAATTCGGACAAGGAATTCGATTTTGAAACCGATGCTATTGAACCGGTGATTACCGATGGCTGGGTGAAAGCCAACGGAACTACTCTGGGCGCCGATTGTGGGATTGGAATAGCAGCGCAACTGGCGGTTCTTACTTCAAACGATATAAAACATGGTCCGCTGGAATGCTTGATAACCGTTGACGAAGAAACAGGCCTGACCGGCGCTTTTGCCCTGGAGCCCGGATTTATGAGTGGTAAAATTCTGCTGAATCTCGATTCGGAAGACGAAGGTGAAATTTTCATCGGTTGTGCCGGCGGCATTGACACAATGGCTGAATTCAGGTATCAGAAAGAACAAGTTTTTGAAGAATCCGTGGCGCTGAAAATAAAAGTTTCAGGTTTGCAAGGTGGCCATTCGGGCGACGACATTCATAAAAACCGCGGAAATGCAATTAAAATATTAACCCGTTTTTTATGGAATGCCATTCGTGAATTTGATTTGCGGCTGGCCGATTTTAACGGCGGTAACCTGCGCAATGCCATCGCACGCGAAGCTTCTGCAATTGTTCTTATTCCCGGAAAAGACAAACAAATGTTGCTTTCCTGTTTCGAAAAATATACCTCGGACCTTGAATTTGAATATGAACGCAATGAACCGGGATTGAAATTGGGGATAACAGAAACCGGCGATCCGGGATTTGTAGTTGACAGCACCTCGCAAAACAAGCTCCTGGATGCACTGTACGCTTGTCCGCACGGTGTACTTGAAATGAGCACACGTATGGAAGGAATGGTGGAAACTTCGACTAATCTGGCTTCGGTGAAGTTTTTGGAAGATGGCCGGATTTTGGTTACCACAAGCCAGCGCAGCGAATTGGAAACCCGGAAAAATTTTGCCGCCGAAATGGTGGAATCGGTTTTTCAACTTGCAGGGGCAAAAGTTTCCCATTCCGATGGTTATCCCGGCTGGACACCCAATCCGGATTCGAAAACGCTGGATATTGCAGTTGAATCATATAAAAAATTGTTCGGGGTCAAACCAGTCGTCCGCTCCATCCATGCCGGACTGGAGTGCGGGCTTTTTCTCGAAAAATATCCTGAACTGGACATGGTTTCTTTTGGCCCGACAATCAAAGGCGCACATTCTCCCGACGAGCGGCTGGATATTAAAACTACTGGAAAATTCTGGAAACACCTGGTGGATGTGCTGGAACAATTGTAAAAACTCATTTGCCGTCATTCCGGGTTTTTACCCGAAATTTGTGATTGAAGTTGTTTATTTTTTAGCTTTTTATGAAAGGTGAAATTTCTGTTTCGCAGGTAGCGGTAAACCATTTCAAGAAGGATGGCCCCCGCAAAAATTGCTAGTAATCCCCACAATGCTGTCCTTTGATCTTTAAACTGAAACCAAAGTAAAAGTCCGAGGATTACTATCAGTATAAAAACATTGAATGCGAGAAAAAAACGACCGCCACCAACCGTTTTTCGCAACCGGTAATGAGAAATTACAACAAAAATATAAATCACGGTAAAAATGGAACTGGTCATCGAAGCGATGCCATTAATGTTAAAGATCAGGGCGATGGCCATACTTAACCCGGCTGTGATGTATAATCCTTCTACAGATTTAAACCAGATTTTCCGCTCAAAAAATTCAGGCAACTCTCCGTCTTTTGCCAGCGAATAGGCAATGTTGGCGCCTCCGTATAACGATGCGTTTAAAGCCGATGAAATGGAGAATACGGCCCCGATTGAAATCAGCACAAAACCAGCATTTCCGAGGAAGGGTTTCGCTGCAATTGCCAATGCATTTTCTTTGGCGTCGATGAGCTGTGGTACCGATAGGTTTCCCACAGCAACCAGCGCTACCATTACATAAATAAACATCACCGTACCAATGCTGATGTAGATAGCCCGGGGAACATTCCTTTCTGCATTTTCAATATTTTCCGATGCATTTGTAATCAACCCAAAACCCATGTACGAAAGGAAAAAAATTACCGAACCGTGTAACATTCCGGTAATATGTGCAGAATCAAATGACGGTTGTGCATAATTCGGTTTAATCGTAAGAACGCCTAAAACAATAAAAATTCCAAGTATGGAAAGTTTTATCAATACGATAAATGTTTCCGCTTTTCCTACCGCTTTCGAGCCAAAAAAATTTAAAACCGTAAAAAATACGATAACAGCCACCACCGCGACCGAGTTTGCCAATTGTGTAGCCGGAAGATTTACCAGAGGCAGAAAATAACCGGCAAATCCCTTGGCAAAAAGCGCAATGGAAATCACGTAAGTGAACCACATCAAAACGCTTAGCGCACCGGTAATTAAATTGTCGCCGATGCCTTTTAAGATAAACGCGATTGGCCCTGCATTCGACACGTAATTTTTACCCAGTTTGGCATAGGAATATGCAACAATAACTGCAAATAATCCGGATACCAGGAATGCTTCCGGTAAATCCTGCTTTGCAATTTGTGCGCCTACTCCGAAAATCGAGAAAATGCTGGCTCCAATCATCGTTCCGACGGCCATGGAAACAGCCGCCCATAACCCCATTTTTCCCGATCCTTCACCTTTTGTTTGTTTTGTCATTGATTTTTAGTTGATTGTCCGGTTTACTTATGTTGAGTTTTTATTTTCTGAAAAAAGATGATTTTATTTTAAGGAGCCGCAGTATTTCCATTTAATTCAAAATTTTGGATAGCTCATCAATCAATTTTTCAATATCTTCCTCATTGTTGAAGAAACTGGTTGAAATTCGCACCCCTTCGCCACGCGCTGAAATAATAATATTCTTTTTCATCAAGTTGCCGACAACCTCTCTGGGGTTTTCAATTTTGGCAATTAAAATACCTGAGCGGTGCTTGTCTTCCACCTGACAGATAATCGGAATTCCAATTTCTTTGAGTTTCATCTCGAGCAATTTGTTAAGTTCGAGCACGCGGTTGGTTACATTTTCCGGCCCTATTCGATTAAACATTTTCAAAGCGCCGCCCAGAGCAAAAATGTTGGGAAAATGTGGACAGCCCGATTCAACAACTGATGCTTCATTCTTTAAATCCAAAGCAACATTGTCCATTTTCTCCGGAACTTCCACACTACGCCAGCCTGCAAACGGAAAGTTTTCTTTGTTAAGCCATTTTTTATTTACGTACAAACCGCCGATTCCGTATCCGGCAGTGGCCCATTTCAATCCGGTGAATACCAGAAAATCGATGTGGCATTTTTGTACATCCACCGGAAAAATGCCTAATGCCTGCGTTGCGTTTACCACAAAAATGAGGTTGTTTTCCCGGCAGAATCTTCCCAACATTTCCAAATCCTGCCGAAATCCGGTATTGTATTGCACATAACTCGAAACCAGTATTTTAACATCAGGGGTCAATGCTTTTTTGATAGCATCGTCCGGATATGCATGGTTGATCGGTTCAACAAATTTGATTTTCGTTTTCTGGTTTAGCCAGGGAAAAGTCGTCGAAGGAAATTCGTCGCGCATGGTCAATACCATTCCCTTGTCTTTCAGCATTTGTGCAACCAGATTCATTCCGTGCGATGTATTGGTAGTGAAACCGATTTCTTCGCGCCGGGCGCCGATAAATGCTGCCAAAGTTGAACGGATTTTCTCTGTTCTTTCCAGCCAGGTTTCCCAGTAAGTATCTCCAAATTCGAGCATTTCGTCGTAAAACCGTTTGCCCTCTTCAGCGGCACTTTTCGAAACCGGCGATCCACCCGCCGGGTTCAAATAAACGTAATTTCTTAAAACAGGAAATTCATTTCGTATTTCGTTCCAGTCTACCATAACAATTCAATTTAAAGTTTAATAAAAAAGGAATTTAAAGGT
>CAWAMJ010000011.1:0-221033 GCA_963783085.1 uncultured Prolixibacteraceae bacterium
TCTCTTTTAATCATAAATAATTTTTAAGGCTGTAACCATAAATGTAAATGTAAACAAATAAATTTTTAGGGTTATAACCAAAAAAAATATAATGTTTTTATGCCCATGCTCTTGAAATCATTTGGATTTTCCCAGACTGATTATATTTCTTTAGTTCCATTCAAACTGGCTTAATCATTTACTGGTTTTTATCCAAACTCCCCATCAACTCATACGCATATTTGTACTTTCAATCCGCATCATATTGTCTTCGGCGCTGCCATAACTGAGCAGGTTGATGATGCCGTACCAGACGATTTTTTGGTCGATGATAGAAAATTTCTGATGGATTCCGGATTTGAAAATAAGTTGAATTCTTGATCCGTCAATTTTATAAAGGATACTGTAATGTCCCATTGTAACCACTCTTGTTTCTACAAAATCTGTACTCTTACCCATCTCAGGATGAAATTTGAGTAATTCAATTCTTTCTCTAATCGCCAGGTTAAGTTTTTTTGAATAGGTTTTACTCTTATTGCGGTTGTTCCAGTAATCAAAGACATGGTTTCTCTGTAGTATTGCAGTTTGAGTCCAAAATATTGTTAGTCCATCCATGTAGAGTCTGCCTTTCCCAAATCTGTTTCCGATATAAGACTTCCTTGTTTAATATCATTTTCACTCATCAAAAGCATTTCAATTTGATGAGAATCCAGTGTAAGTTTGTCGTCTGTTTGAGTTGAACTGAATATGTTGTCAATCGCATTGAGCAACTGCTCATTATTTACCATTATCCTGTCAATCAATCGATTTTTTATGATATCTATTGTTTTCATCGTCATTTTTATTGTAAAAATCGTGAATTTTGGCGGTTTCGCCAAAAATGTGCATAACGTAACAGTATTTTAACCCTCGTTGCTGCAAGTAAGATAGTGGAACTCTGCAACGGCGAGGCAACGAATACTTCCATGCTTCGCTCAATTTTGTCGGGCCTTTCCTCTCATATCATTAATTTTTTTAGGTCGAAAGTCAAATCAACTCAAATTTGGATTTGAGAAATATTTATAACTTTGATAAAAAATAAAATTATGGGTTTTGCATTAACAGATAAAACTATTGATAAATATTTTGGGTATTTAGTCCGTCTCGATAATAATTCCAAAAAGAAACTTATTATTAAGTTAACCGAGTCAATAGAAACTAACTCTGATGAAAGTTTTAATTTAAATGATCTTTTTGGAGCCTGGGATGACAGAAAAGATTCCGACGCTATAATCAAAGAGATAAAAGATTCAAGGGTTGAAAAAAATATATTGCCGGATTTTAATGGAATATCTGCTCGATACGAATATCTGTATTCACTTCTTCCGTGGAAAATTTGATTTAATAAAAAAGTTTGAATAAGTGAGTCCACTCCGAAAAGTAATTGATCCCCTATTTCCCCCGAAGGGGGACTTTAATGATTTTCAGATGTTCCCCTTTGGGGATTAGGGGTCAAACAGATGAAAATCATTGAATTTTTGACTTTTCGGAGAAGCTCAAAAAATTAAACTTGAGAATTGTGCTATTTCGGAAATAACTTTGGCCGAACTGGTTTTTGGTGCAGAGAATAGCGACAATCCGGATAAAAACCATAAACTTATTGATAAATTTATAAAACGGGTAACCGTCGTTCCGATCTATGATTCGATATATTTGTATGGAAAAGAAAAAGCCAGATTAAGGAAGTTGGGTACTATGATTAGCGATTTTGATTTAATCATAGGCTGCACTTCAGTCGAGAAAGAACTTACACTGGTAACTGAAAACGTCCATGCTTAGTTGAATTTTTTTGCAGTCTTCAATTTTTCTCCAAACTCCCCATCAACTCATACGCAATATTTGTACTTTCAATCCGCATCATACTCTCTTCGGCGCTGCCGTAACTGAGCAAGTTGATGCTGCCGTACCAGACGATTTTTTGGTCGATGATAGAAAATTTCTGATGGATTCCGGATTTGAAAATAAGTTGAATTCCAGCAGCTTCTAATAGTTGGGTTGCTTCTGTCCACGCATGTAAATTTTTATTCTGAAAATCCTCAGCTGGACGTGTTACTACAATAACTTTCACCTTTTTTGAAAGTGCAGGTTTCAAATCACGAATGATTTGCTGCGTTCTTCGATGGGTAATAAACGGGCTTACAATCAGGATTTCGCGCTTTGCCCGGTTAATGTCGTTTGAAAAAACCGGGTAAAAATTACTTTTGTCGAAAATGATGTTCACATTCTCTTTTTCATTCGTCATGGAAGAGAGAAGTTCACCTTTCATTTTGTACCCGATAGAGGCATACCCTGAAAGGCGCCGGTTATACATCCGTTCAAACATCCGGATATGAATGTCGATGTAATCAAAAATGAGTACTTCGTTTTTTCCTTCATACAGCCGGTGCAGCCTGCCTGCATATTGCTGCAGTGTTCCCTTCCACGAAATGGGCATCGCAAGAAAAAGGGTATCGAGTCTTGGTTCGTCAAATCCTTCGCCAATAAACCGACCCGTTGCCACAATAGTAAGGGGTTTTTCAGTCGTGTGACCGGATATTTTTAACATCGCTTCCCTCGTTCCTTTGGTTCCCATCCCACCCGAAAGAGAAATAACATCCGGAATTTGTTTCCTTATCAATTTGGAAAGGACTTTAACATGTTCGACCCTTTCCGTCAGAATAAGGCAATTTTTACCTGCTTTATAACAATCGGTAACATCTTCGCTTATCAGTTGATTTCTGATTTCATTCGTAACAATTTCAGCGTATAATTCCTGAATGGTCCAGTCTTTTTCTTCCTTTTCGGCCAATTTATGAATCCGGAAGGAGGTAAATCTCGGAACGATGTAATGGTCAAACGGCCTCTTTTCAGCTTGTTTCTTTGCATCGTCACGGTAGCGGACAGGGCCACAGTGCATAAAAATAATTGGGTGGTGGCCATCTTTTCGGGTGGGTGTCGCTGTTAATCCGTAAACAAATTTTGCGTTTACACTTTTTAGTATCATTTCAAAACTGAACGCCGGAACGTGATGGCACTCATCCACAATCACCATCCCGTAATCTTTTACGAGGTCTTTCACTTCCCCTTTTCTGGTCAGGGATTGCATAATGGCAATGTCGATTATACCATTCAGGTTTTGTTTCCCTCCTCCAATCTGGCCAAAAATGGTTTTCTCCGTTTTCTTTTCTGAATTTATTTTTTCATTCACTGTTAAAAAATCAGTAAGCCTTTTCCTCCATTGGTCAACCAAACTAACTTTATTTACCAGGATTAGGGTGTTTACCTTTCTTTCTGCAACGAGTTTAATGGCAACAACCGTTTTTCCGAAAGCCGTGGTTCCGCAAAGGACTCCCTTGTCATATTTCAGTAATTCGGCTACTGCCAAGGGTTGTTCGTCCCGAAGTGTTCCGTTGAATTCAACATTTATTATCCGCCCCGGATTGCGTTTATCGAGCCACTTTGTCTTGACCTTTACTTCTGAAAACAAATCTCTCAAATCTTTTTCACATCCCCTGGGCAAACACAGGTAATCACGCGTTTCATCTGAACATGAAATGATTCGCGGTTTATTGAAAGTAGACAGCCGCATGGCCTGGGCTTTATAGAATTCAGGATTTTTAAACGCCGCTATTCGTTTTAACCGGTTCAGTAATCTCTGTGAAAAACCGGCTTTTGAAACAAAAAGCATATTAGCTTTAACAACTTCAATGATTTCAGGAAAATCCTTTTTGCTAAAAACAACTTTATTTGATTCCCATGGCTTTTGCAGGTCGCCGTCTTCCTCATCATCTTTTTTCAGTATGCCAAGTTCATTTCCCTGGCACAATTCTGCAATTAATGATTCAATTTTCTCTTGAGAAAGTTTTCTAACACCTGACAAAAATGCCCATTGATCCTGAATTTCTTCAAGATTTTCATCGATGAACACACTGTTGTTATTTTCACGCGCCGCCTTCTGCAACGGCAAGGCAATTAAATTACCAAAGCCTCCTTTGGGCATGGTGTCCTGGTTGGGGAATAACCGGTCGTACGATTTAAATGTAATCTGATGCCGCCGGTCCATCGCTGATGAAAGTATGGCGCTTCCAAATTTCCGTGCAATAGTTGCGGCAACGGGCTCTTTAAAGAAGAACCATGCATGGGCGCCATTCCGGAACGGGAGCGTTCAACTGCGGTCGGGATATTAAATTCTGAACAAATTTTTCTTATCGTTTTAATATCTTTCTGCCATTTATCACCGTCAAAATCAATGGCCAAAAACCAACAGGTTTCGTCTAAAAGCAGCGGATAGATACCAACAACTATTTTTCCACGCAGATGGTCTTCAATAACCTGGTTGTTTAGCTCCAGATATTTTTTGTTTGGGCAGGCAGCACACTTTATTTTCGGCTTTTGGCAAATTCCCGATCTCCATTCATTCCCGCAGGCAGGCGAATAACCTGAGGTTCCTTTTTTGTTATTTTCCCATCTGGTAGCATAAACATCTGTGCGACCTTTAAAAAGTGAAATAAACAAATCGATTTTTTCGATCGGAGATGATTGTCTGGTGATTCTTTCGGGACCGGTTGTTCCGACGGGGGTTTCAACAAAGGCTTCCTCCCCCAGCCCATCATCAGATGTATTGGAATCATTTCCGGTTGTTATTTCAAGTTGCTTTATTCTTTCTTTCAACTGCCGGTTTTCGGCTTCCAGCGCTTCGTATTTTTCCAATAATTCGTTGAAGTTCATGTTGAATGAATATTAACCGTGAAATCTGAAACCATCCCTTCATTTTACAAACGAGATTCCTCAAAAATAGCATCGACATCCAATTTTCAAAACCGGGTGTTCTTTTTAACGTGAATGGGCTTCGTTTTTCAGTTAACGATACGGAATAACATTTAGTTCGTTTGGTAATTAATGCCGATCTGAAGCGACAGATTTTAAATACGTTACATTACTCTTCAATAATCAGCACATCCCAGGGGGCGATCGTCAGGTTTTCATTGTTTGTCACCTTTTTTCCGGAAATCAATTCTGTACCATTTTTGTACGGATACTCAAATAATGCCGGTTCAGACGAATAATTATAATAGTACCGGATGGTATTCCCGGCTTCATTTTTGCCCGATTTGGTGATCAGCGGCCAGTGCAGTTCCTGGTCGGGTGTCATTAACCCGGCTCGGTCCAATTCCTGGCGGATAATTTTTTCCTGAATGGCATCGGACACCATTGTCCCTTCATACAGCAAAGTTCCATTGCCATAGTTATTAATGGTGACTGCCGGGTATTTTTCAAAATATCGATGGTCGTAAAAAGCCAGTGGTTTAGCAGTTTCAGGAATGATATATTCCATCCAGGTGTTTACTTTATTATTATCGGGTTCTATTCCAAACGGATTGCCTTTTAATGTTAGTTCGTCGAAATTCGAAAATTCCTGGTAATAAAAACCTGCCGATTCGCGCAGCAGACCGGGCGCCAGCATTGGCCGAACCATTGTGTTTTCGTCGGCAAACCCGCTTTTAAACTGCATGATTACATGTCCGCCATTTTTAATATACTGATTAATTTTTTCGAGTAATTCATCGGTTGCAATGTAAAGCGAAGGAATGATTACCAGGTCGTAATTTTCAAATTCAGGTTTTTCAGGAAATATAAAATCCACACCCACATTATTCTGGTAAAGAATTTTATGAAACTGCCCCACCAGTTGGTTTTTATAGAAATCATTCCCTTCATTTGACCATGCACTTCCGCTTTTATCAAAAGGCATTACATTTATTCCGTCGTTTGAATCGTGGCTGAAAAGTATAGCCACTTTGTTTTCTTTTTTGAGATTTACCAGTTTCTTTCCGATTTTTTGAAGTTCGTGTGCAGTTTTTGTAACTTCTTCGTACGCCCGGTTCGGTTGTAAATCGTGCGAAAGAACGCCTTTCCAATACGTCTCCTGTCCGTAATGAATGGAATGCCAGTGCCAGTATTCCACCATGTTTGCACCCGAACCAAGGTGCGCATACACATTTTGGCGCATCTGCCCGGGATACGGAGGTTGCTGAACGCGCGAGTTCCAGCCTATTGTCTGGGCATTGGTTTCAGTTACCAGGTAATTTTTATCTTTTACGGAACGAAAAAAGTCGCCGGCAAAAGCAATTTCGTTTCCGGTTAAATCATCCTGCTGACCGTGATAAACATTCACCGCCATCACATCCATATATTTGGCCGATTCAATCTGATCGATATCCTGCACCGATGGCATAAAACAGTGAGTAATGAATTGATCGTCCCGCTTGTATTCGCTCACAATTTCAGATTGCCATTTCAGGAAACCGGCTACTGCCTGCCGGTTAAACCGTTCCCATTCCAATTTATAACCGGTATTGGTGATACCGTCTCGTGGCGCCAGTTCCTCCCAACTGTCGATGGTCATTCCCCAATATTGAAGTCCCCAGATTTTATTGAGGTTTTCAGGTGTTTTAAATTTCTTTTTCAGGTGATTTACAAAACTCACCTGGAAATCGTAATTGTAAACTCCGCGTGAAGTCGTTTCATTATCAACCTGAAAGCCAATAATTCCGGGATGATCCGCATAATGTTCCATCATTTTACGGATTATCCTTTCCGAATAAAACAGGTAAGTGGGATTAGTAATGTCCATATTTTGCCGGATGCCGTAATACGCTTTTTCTTCGTTCTTGTAGGTCAACAACACTTCCGGATGTTTATGCCACAGCCACGCCGGAATAGAATAGGTTGGTGTTCCCAATATAACTTTGATGCCAGCGGCATGCATTTTATCGATGATTCGATCCATCCAGGCAAATTCGAATTCGCCTTCGCGCGGTTCAAAAAGGCTCCAGCTTGATTCGCCCACTCTCACCACCGAAATTCCGGCATCTTTCATTAGTTTGATATCTTCATCCAGCCGCTCCATCGGCATGTATTCGTGGTAATAGGCAACGCCGTACAGAATATTGTCAAATTTTTCGGGCTGGCCCTTTACTGAGATTGAAAAAAGAAAAAGGCAGCCAAGAATTAAATAAATTGTTGATTTCATTTTGGTTTATCTTTCATTCAAAAATGGTTGTCCTGCAAACAGAATTCATAAGTTGATTAGTGATTTATTTCAGGTAAACTGAAAAACTTCTAAAAATTGTTACACTTAAAATATACTAATTTGCCGAAGGATAAGCTATATCATAACCTTTCACAGAATGCCACAATATTCGATTTAAAATAATTTCTTCACTGGGTTCCAGATCGTCGTTATTGCTTAAACTGAGTTCCATGGATTTTTTAGCCCAAAACAATTGTTCTCCGGCCAAAGTTGTCAGTTTAGGATTCATTTCATCTAACGGAATATTATTTGGCAATGCCTTGTAAAAAGTAAAATCAGGAGTATTGGTAAAACAATCCGTCATTGGCATGGCAATCAGGTCAAATTGAGTCATTGGAGGAAGTCCAAGAATCAGTTCAATTGTACGCAGTATGCTGTTCTGGTTAAAGTGCGTACTTACTACTTCACCTCTTTTCGTATACGGACTAATGCAAAAAGCTATGGTGCGGTGTCCGTCAACATGGTCGAGGCCATTTTGGGGATCATCCTCAATTACGAAAATGACGGTTTCCTTCCAAAATTTACTTTTACTGACTGCTTCTACGATACGGCCTAACGCCAAATCATTGTCTGCCACCATAGCCCTAGGTGTCGGAAAATCTTCCTGTGTTCCGGACGTATGATTATTGGGCAAAGACAACATCATCAGGTTTGGGAATGAATCTGTCTTTTCAAACGTATGTAATTCATTAATGAATACATCGGCTTTGTACTGATCGTTAATCGTTCTTGGCGAACCGGTGTAAGTTGGGCAGAAATGATTTTCCAGGGTATGAACAGTAGGTATTGCCTCTATTTTTATTTTTTTTGCACCAGTTTTATAATCGTTATAAATATCGGTCCAGGTAACGTTTTCAGGGGTAACCCGATCTTTTACGAATTCACCGTAAGTCCTAAATGAAAGTCCTGCCTGCAAAACATAATCCCAAATAAAGCCCGATGAAGAATATACAAGGGGATCATCACCATTCCAGGGATAGCCGCGTATCCAGTTTGGGAAAGCTTTTTCAAGATAATCGGTTACATAACCCTGGCTGGTCCAATTGTGTCCTTCTGCACTTTGAACCCCGTTGCAGTAAGTATTATCAAGCAAAACAAAATCTTCAGCCAGTTTATGATGATTTGGGGTAATTTGTTGCCCAAACATACATAAAGTACTATCTCCGTTGCCTGCAGGCATATCACCAAATATTTGATCGTATGTCCTGTTTTCTTTAATGATGTAAATTATATGCTTAAATATTGATTTTTCGCCGGGATGGGTAGGTACCGGTACAACTTTTTCGGCAACACTTTTAAGATTTATACTTTGATTGATTTTTGGCAACCTCATGTTTACAGCCGCTTTAACGGTATAACTTTCCAATGAATCCGGTCCGGGAACAGGAATTATAGAAACGGAGCCCAGTTGATCGTGGGTATTATGGCCATTTCCTCTCAAACCTGACTTCATATAATTATTCAATCCTATTCTTTCCTGAACTTCTTGCCTGCTCCCAACCCCTTTCATATTGGCAACAAAAAGGTTCTTACCATCCTTTGAAATACGGATGGCACAAGGGTACCATCCGGTAGGTATTAAACCGGTTAATTCGAATTTTGAAATATCGAATACAGAAAGGAGATTATCGCCTCCATTGGCTACATAAAGTGTTTTACCATCCGGAGCAACAGCAACACCGTTTGGAGCACTTCCAAAAGGAAGCTCTTCCATTGGTTTTGCACTTATAGTTTCAATCATTTTATCCGATTTTGTATCAATTACTGAAATTAAATCGCTGTTGGCATTTGCCACAAATAGGAATGAACTGTCAGGATTAAGCGCCATTCCGCACGGATGGAGGGCCACAGTAATTTCACTTATCAGAGAATAATCATCTAAATTAATAACTGATACGGTCCCTGTTGATGCCACGCCTGTATTTTTATCGATAACAACAGATGTGCCCGAACTCAATGCAGTCATATCCTTCGAATCTGGATGCCGGCCTCCCCAGTTTGTAACATACGCTTTCCCAGTTTTGAGAATAACTGAATATGGCGCTATTCCAACAGGAATCTCTCTTTCCAACTTCCCGCTTTTCAAATTAACCACCCCAACGGAATTGTTACGGTTAAGAGCTACATATATCAATCGGTTTTCTTCATCAATTGCAAATCCGCCCGGGTAAGAACTTTGTTTATCGAAACCCGGGAGAGCGATTTCATCTTCCCACATGTATATCCCATCTTCATTCATTGAGGCAGAACGAAGAAATCCCCGGCTATCGGTTACCCAAAATTTCTCATCTCCGGAATCCCGGTTTATACCATAGAACGAACTACCTCCTTTCGGTAGTTTTAGAGTTTGTATAACTGATTGATTTTTAATGTTTATGAAAACAACGTCCGACATGTTCTTAACAGCCATAATTGTTTCATCAGCATTTAGCGCGAGGTCAACCGGTCTTCCCGGAAAGGTAACCGTTTTACCAACCGGATCGATAATTTGAGATGTACTAACTACATACGTTTCATCATCCTGTGGTCCTACCAGCGTCTCCCTTCCAAATGCATCCCGGTTATTTTTAATATATTCCATAGCCGGGTTCTCCTTTTTTGCTGTGCAACCGATTACAAGTGTTACAATTAAAACGTAAAATATATGTTCGTATTTACAATTCATTATATCATATTTAAAAGCCGGTTTCGATTATTTTACTATGAAAAGCAAAAAAACAGGTGCAGTTTTTATACACCTGTTTTTTTGTTAATAGTTATTCTACGGGATTTTGAACCAGGTTTGGATTTAATGTAATTTCTGATTCGGGGATGAATTCAACAATTTGCTTTGATGTTGGTGGAATAAGTTGAGGCCCTGCCCAGGATTCGCCGTGGGTATAGCTTCTATCCAATGATCTGTTGTTTCTGAAAACATCATAAGCACGATGTCCTTCCCAGCATAATTCCAATCTCCTCTCATCCAAAACAACATCAAGAACAGAGTTGTATCCTTTAAGATCACCTGGAGTAAATAATTGGTCACCTTCCAATCCGGCCCTTTTCCTGATAAAATTAACCAATTCAATAGCATCAGCTTCTTTTCCAGGAGTTTTAGCATACGATTCTGCCTTGTTCAGGTACATTTCAGCTAATCTTACAACCACCGGAGAAGACAACATTTTAACACCTTCCTGTAACGTATACTTAAGATTAAAGTATTTGGAATAACCTAATCTTTGTTCTACAACATAACCAGGTTCCTCAGTTGTGCTCGGAATTTTATCTCCATTGGCATCCAGAGTAAACTTAGGATCAATAAATTTAATTCTTTCATCATTGGGGTTTTGATAAATTAACTGTCTGAATGTTTTAGAAACATATATTTCACCCCATCCACCATCTTCATGATACAACGAACCAATTCCACTTTTTCCCATGTTTTCACTGGTTAAAAGTTTTATTGCAAAAATTGTTTCAGGATTATTTTCAGGTAACCAGGTGTAATATTCAGCAAGTTGTTCTGTTGGAACAAGGTGATATCTTCCTGAATTGATTACTTTATCAGCATACTCAACAGATTTATCGTAATTCTCCATATACAGATACAACCGGGAGAGCATAGCCCATGCAACCTCTTTTGAAGCATAGATATTCGATTTATTCTCATTCATCAAATCAGCTGCGGTTAAAAAATCGCTGACAATAAAATCAAATGTTTCTTTTAACGTGCTCCTTGGCGGTAAAGCATATTGGTCTGTATTGTCTCTTATCATAACCCCAAAATTAGTTTCGGGATTCTGCGGGTAGGGTCGGCCGAATACCCGAACAAGATCATAATGCATAAGTGCCCTCAAAAAAATATTTTCGCCTTTTAGCTGCAATAATTCATCGGATGGATTTTCTATATTATCTATGATTTCTATTGTTTTGTTTGCTGAAAATATACCATAATATGCCTGTTGCCAAATCCCAAGAGCGGCGCTTGAGTTCACTAAATGCTGGTAACCGTATGTGTTACATATATTATCGCCACTTTGTTTGCACCATGCCAGATCATCTCCGGGAAGTTCCTGCAAGAAATGTCTTAGCCTAACATAGTTTCTTTCTCTTAATCTACTATAAGTGCCAATCGTCACGTTTTGTAACAAATCAGTGGAAGTCTGTACTTTTTCCGAAGTCAATTGGTCAGATGGAAAATATTCCAGTTTATCACAACCAACAGCAATCAGAAATAAAACTGAAAAAAATAAGAATATCTTGGTTTTCATACGATTAAGTTTAAATGTTTACAAATTTAATTTTATACCAAAAATGAATTTTCCGGGTGCCCCATATGCTTCTCCCCAGATACTTTGCCCGCTAACTGGATTTTCCATGTTTATATCCGGATCATTACCACTGAATTTTGTAAATACAGCAAGATTTTCGATACTCGCATATACCTTTAATCCTGAAAATAAATCGGGAAAATTATAGCTAAAACGAATACTCTGAATTCTGAAATAACTGTTGTCCTCTATATATCTGGAAGAAGGAGCGGAAGAATTTGCGTTTCCCCCAAGCAACAACCTTGGATGGGTTGCTATGTCTCCCGGTTCCTCCCATCGCACCCAATCCTTATACAGGTTCATTTGGTTTTTCGAGAGTACTTTACCATCATCATCAATAGATTCTCTTTGTCCAAAATAAATTGAACTTCCAACAACAAAATTACAATAAACACTAACGGAAAAGTTATTGTAATAAAAATCATTACTAATGCCTCCGGTAAAATCAGGGTATGAAGATTTAATAAATAAATTACTCGCGTCATTGTAATTATTAGTTGTTACAATTTTGGCCGGCTCTTTTTTATCAGCGCCATCAATTTTACTTCCTTCGCTATCTTCCCATCTAATCCAAAGAGGATCTCCGGTTTGAACGTCAATTCCAGCCCATTTTTTCATATAGAAATACCTCATCGGCAATCCTTCTCTTAGCCGCATATTGCCGCTGGAGATATCTTCATGGTTATTTAAAGCCAAAATTTTATTTCTGTTAACGTTAAGGTTCAAATTCGTTTCCCATCGTATACTCCTATTGACATTTATAGTATTGATGTTTATATCAAAACCCCGGTTTCTAACAGAACCTACATTTCGTTGCTGGGAGGAGAATCCGGAGGCTGCTGAAAGCGGCACACTCTGCAGTAAGTTTTTATTTTCGCGGTTATAAAAATCCAATTCCAATCTCCCGACATTTGCGACCGCTAACTCAATACCAATATTTGTGGTATATGCTTTTTCCCAGGTCAAATCAGGATTTTCCAAACGGGCCGGGCGCGCACCCGAATTTCCGTTGTACGTATTATTTGTAGCAAAACTGTAAGTTCCCAGAGAAAGGTAATCAGAGATATTCGCGTTTCCTGTTGTACCATAACTGAATTTTAATTTTAGTAATTCGAGCCATGAAACATCATTCAGAAAGTTTTCCTTATTAATATTCCAGGAAGCCCCGATTGTATAAAATGAGGCCCATCTGTTATTGGCGCCAAAACGGGAAGAAGCATCCGTACGGAAAGAACCTACCAAAAAATAACGATATAAATAATTATAATCAACCTGGCTAAAATATGATTTAAAGCCTGTCTCTGTTTCATTTCCTCCCACTGATTTTGGACTACCGGTAGCACTTAACGAAGTTAATCCTATCGGAATATCAATTCCTACCGCACTTGTATTTTGCCATTTTGAATAGCTATATTCCTGGCCAAGAATACCAGACACATTATGATCGCCAAACTTCTTTTGAAAATTTAAAAGATTAGAGGTTAAAACTGAATAACTGTATGCGTATGTTTGGCTCAACCTGCCGTTTTCAAAATTAGCCAACGCATGCTTGTTATCAAGAAGTTGTTTCCAATCGGAACCTCTAAAACCTACACGGTTAGATGTTGAAAAAGATAGATAGTCATTTATTTTAAAATCAAGTTTCAGATCTGTATCGAAGTCAAATTCGATAGTTCGATCAGAATAATGTTCCCGGTCATAGAAATAATTTGCTTTGTTATTTGCATACCAGTACCCGGATTCATAAGGATTATATGGAGTTACTCCATCGGATTCATAAACCGGGTCCCATGGAACGTTTATAAAATACTGAACAGCAACAGCTTCTTGCCCGGTCTGAGGATCGTTTGAAAAATTGTCGGTACGACCATTCATTCTCCATGTCAACTTAATTTTCTCTGAGAGCTGGTGACTGAGGTTCGCTCTTAAGTTAAATTCCTGATAATCCTCGTTTAACAAAGTCCCATTTTCTTCGTAAAAACTTCCACTTATATAGAATTTCGTTTTATCGCTGCCCCCTGATACCGATAAATTATGTTTATTAACGTTCCCTGTTCTTGTAAGAAGAGATGGCCAATTACTGTCTGTATTTAAGACGGAAGGCGGAACGAGATTATCAAAATATTGATCAAATGTTTTGTCTAAAAAATTAGGTGCCCCCGCAGTAACCTGATCGTTATAGTAATTTAAAGCTGCCTGCCTCCTGTTGTCATAAAGTTCCTGCGAATTCATCAAGTCTAAATTTCCTTTTCGCTGCATAGCCAAACCATAAGATCCATCGTAACTGACGACAGTCTTTCCACTTCTTCCACTTTTTGTAGTAATTACAATCACACCGTTAGCCGCTCTTGAACCATAAAGACCGGTGGCAGCCGCATCTTTTAATACGGTAAGACTTTCAATATCATTGGGGTCAAACGAACCTCCGATTATACCATCAACAACATAGAGTGGATTATATCCTGCGCCAATAGAACCAACACCTCTGATAACAACATTAGTACCTCTTTGAGGATGACCGCTGTTATTGGATACCACTAATCCCGGAACTTTACCCTGAAGAAGAGTACCAAGATTTGTAGATGTTACACCGGATTGTAGTTCTTCTTCATTAACAACAGAAACAGAAGATGATAATTCGGATTGTCTTTTTGTGCTGTATCCTACTGCAACCACCTCTTCAATACCTATGGTTTCTTCTACCATAGAAATGTTAACAACGGTTTGCCCGCCAACATCTACTTGTTGTGTTGTCATCCCAACAAAAGAAAATACAAGAGTGGCATCGGGTGGTACATTATTTAAGGTATAATTACCATCGGCATTTGTTATTGTTCCGTTTGTGGTTTCCTCCACGCGAACCGTAACACCGGGAAGTGGTTGTCCTGAGCTATCCGTAACTTTTCCTGTAACCGTTTTTTGCTCACTTTGCACAGAAGAAGTGCCTGGCGGGTACATAATCAGATCATCCGCAAAAACATGGGTCGAAATCGTCAGCAGGTTTAGCAATAAAAAGCGTAACTAATCCTAATACGCTGAAATTTTTTGCTACTCTTATTTGAAGAGAAAGCAATTTTAAAGCATTCTTTTTCATAAGTTGATTAATGATTTAATTAAGGTAAATGAAAAAACTTGTTAAACGCCATTGCTGTCCGCTTAAAAAATATTGAGAGACAGCTGATTAAAATTCAGAGCTATATTATTCCTGTAATCCGTATTTATAAGTAGCTTGTGATCAAATATATAAAAAAAAAGTGATTAATATGTATATGGATAAACCATTTCTCGTCGCGAACGGTGATGATGGTTTAGCATATCTGTAATTCGAATACAAGACAACCACCTCCCGGTGGATATATTCCTGCTGAACGGAAATTTGCCTACTTTTCGGGTTGTTTGGTTTTCCATCCTTTCAGCTGCTGAATATAGTTCGTTAATTCAGCCGCGTTTTTTACATGCTGTGCCACCGTTGGATGATAATCCGCACCAATTCCCAAATCCCCGGTCTGAGCTGACATCTCAAAGAAATTCACCTTGCCCCTCCCCTTTTTATTCGCTGTTTCGGCAACAAACGTAAGATAATCCCTAACTTTCGAAAGTATTTTGCCCGACATCATTGGCCCCAGCAGGCACACAATCTCAGGGTGATTATATTTTGCCTGTATTATATCAATCAAACGAAAATAATTGTCGACATACAAAGCCGAATCGCCACCTGTAGTGCTAAAATCATTGGTGCCCAGGTTAATAAAAACCAAATCGGGTTGTTTAGCAAAATCGTATTTCGGATTCTCGTCGTAAAGAAAGGTGCGCGTGTATAGATTGGCCATACAATCGGAACTCCCCGTTTCCGGCCCATTGTAATTCCGGTATACACCAATGCCGGAACGACAAACAGCCATGTGCCGGGCGTTAAAATTACGCGAAGTAATGGCGGCATATGTCAAGTAGTGGTTTTCGGTTTCTGCAGAAAATTTTTCACCGTTTGCTCCCTCGTTTCCATAACCACAGGTAATGGAGTTTCCAATAAATTCAAAAAATAAATTGCGGTGATTTGATATCGGTACAAGCGGTTTGCCTTCATCAACAACGAATCCGTAAAAAGTAGTTTTACCAAAAGTAAGTTCCGTTCGTTTGAACAGTTCTATCTCGTGGATGCTGTCTTTCAGCCCTTCGGCCAGGTGATATAAATTTTTGCCTTTGGTAACATGAATCGTTGAAACAACCCGGCCGTCGAGAATAACGTTGTAATAATTTTGCCCCTGATCATCGTCCATGATGGCCGAAACCGATTTGCCGCTAAAGCTGGCTCGTATGGAAACACCCGAATAGGAGAATTCCGGAGCATGCCGATCCGTAAAATCAATCCGGCCCGTATATTCAATGAGATCATTCCCGCTTTTTACGGATTCTGTTTTTTCTTTCTGACCAAATGCAATGTGGATACCAGCAAGAAGAATAAAAGCCAGCAAACTGTATATTTTTTGCATAACCCGATGATTGAATTTTAAAATTTCACAACAATATTATCCGTTCATTTTGAAACGGATTAAAAAAACTGAAAAAATTTGAAAAAAAATTCATTGGTGTCCGCGAAATATTTTATTAAAAAAATAAATGGGAACACAATTATCCTTCTTACTAAAAATGAAAGCTTGCGCCTAAATCCCATCAAGGGGACTTTGAAGAGTACCTTGATTTTCAGCAAGTTACCCTTTAGAGGTCAAGGGTAAAAAAGTTGAAAATCAATTTAATGGCTAAAGCCTGTTTTTCGTGCTCCAAATTTAACCGCCGGCTTAAGCCGGGGGCAATAAAATCCTTGTACAGAAGAGCTTTAGCTATTAATACATCATTTAACCGGACGTTAGTGAAAAAAATTATTTATTGCTGTTTGTGTGGAAACATTTCCCATTCTGATCATCTGTTTTGTGAATAAAATCATCACCGCCATTGAGCTATTTTCTGATTTATAACTACATATGGAAATGGTTTAAATATTGACATGAAACCGTCGACACACAAATTATTAACTCAAAAATTAGTTTATTATGTTTTATCATGTAAAAGAATTACAATTTAACGCCAGGGTTTCAAAACCCGACATCCGGTTTGCCAATTTATTACTGGACCAGTTCGGAGGACCAAACGGTGAATTAAAAGCTGCCATGCAGTATTTTGTGCAGGCATTTGCAGCCAAACAACCCCATCCGAAAGAATATGATCTTTTAATGGATATTGCTACCGAAGAATTCAGCCACCTCGAAATTGTTGGGGCAACCATTCAAATGTTGCTGGATGGCATAAACGGAAAAGTAAAAAACAGCGCCGATGAAGCTGAAATTATGCAACTGCTGGATGGAAAAAGCGGCAAGGAACAAATGATCCACAACGCCATGACCAATCCGCAATTTTTTAACGAAAGTGGTGGCAGCCCGATGCTAACCGATGCAAACGGAAATCCCTGGAGTGGAACGTACGTAACCGCCAACGGTGAATTAACTGTTGATTTACGCTCGAACATTGCTGCCGAATCGCGGGCAAAAATTGTTTATGAATACCTGATGCATTTAACCGACGATCCATATGTTAAGGATACGCTGATGTTTTTAATGACACGGGAAGTAGCACATTTTCAAATGTTTGAGGCGGCGCTGGATAACATTAAAGATAATTTCCCGCCCGGTATCATGCAGAGTGATCCGCGGTACAGCAATAAATATTTTAACATGTCGAACGGTACTTCCGCAAGAGGACCGTGGAACGAAGGAAAATCGCCGGGACTGGGGGAAAGCTGGGAATACATTGAAGACCCGGTTTCCCATGTGCTTAAAACCAATGGTTTGCTGAACGAGGAAGTTAAAGGTTCTGACCGCACGCCGGAAAGCGCCAAAGAAAAAACGATAAAACTAAGCAAGGAAAAAGTGAAAGCGATTAAGAAAGCGGTTCCCGAAGGGGAAAAGCAGTGGAGTAACTATTAAAAGCCATACCAACCGATGCAGGGAAATAATAACAACGACCATCGTATAATTCTTGAATATTATACTGATCCATTGTGCTGCTGGAGTTGGGCCCTGGAACCACATTTAAATAAGTTGCTTGAGAAACAGGAGGATCGCATCGAATTCAGGTATTTTATGGGAGGTTTAATTCCCGACTGGGAAAACTACGGCGATCCATTAAATGACATCAGCCGTCCGGCTCAAATGGCACCGTTTTGGATGCACGTTTCACGCACGGCCGGCGTTGAAATTAATACCGGAGTCTGGCATGATGATCCGCCTGTTTCTTCTTATCCGGCATGTATTGCTGTAAAATGCGCTGAAAAACAATCAGCAGGCGCAGGTTATTCATTGCTGAACCGGTTACGAAAAGCAATCATGCTGAGCGGCCTGAATATTTCAAAAAATCAGGTTATTCTCGATGTGGCCGAAGAACTTTCCTTCGAACCTGAATCCGGTTTCGACTTTGTTCGCTTCAGAAATGACTTTAAAAGCGGAAATGCGATAGACGATTTCCGGAATGACCTGCTCTTGAAGGAGAAGAACAGGATCAGCCGTCTGCCGGGCATCATACTGAAAAATAAAAGCGGTAAAGGAGTGGTTATTTTGGGATACCGGCCTTACGATTTACTGGAAAGTATTTTCCTGGATTTTCAGGAAAAAAATATAAAATAAGCAGTATTAAGACCATCACCACATTCCGGTTCAACCTGATTTTGCCCTTTGGCTGAAAATTTGACAGCCGTCAACCACACTGTTCAATTGATACTGAAGTATCAACTGACAATGAGACATTTAAAGCGAAATATTGACGCTTTTTTCGTATTGGTATTTGATTTGAAAGATCGTTTATCAAAAATTAGTTATTTAAGTTTAACGTAAAAGAAAAGGAGGATTGGATTATGACACTTGCTAAAAGATCAGAAAACTATTTTCCGTCAATTTTCGATCGTTTTTTTAATAATGATTTGATGGATTGGGGTTTGACCAATTTCTCAAGTACCAATACATCGTTGCCGGCAGTAAATGTAAAAGAAACTCACGATGACTACGTCATTGAAGTGGCTGCTCCGGGAATGAAGAAAAAAGATTTTAAAATCAATTATCACAACAACGTGCTGACTATTTCTTCTGAAAGAAACGAAGAAAGCGAAGACAAAAATGATAATTACAGCCGGAGGGAATTCAGCTATCAGTCGTTTCAGCGTTCATTTACTGTTCCGCAAAATTCAGTTGACGGAGAGAAAATTGAAGCATCGTACAACGATGGCATTCTGAGTATTAAGTTACCAAAACGTGAAGAAATTAAGCCGAGACCGGCGAAAGAAATTAAAATTTCTTAAACAGGCAACAGGCAGGGACCAAGGTTCCTGCCTTCTTCATTTTTCGACAAATCATCAGCCTTTTGCCATTGTTTCCATTGAACCTTAATATATTTTAACAAAATACAAGTCTTTTTATTTCTACAAACCCTTAAATTCGTGCCTTCGAAAAAAATCGAATAAAAATAATTTCATTTTAATATGGATCAGAAAGTTGATATCAAGGAATTGAACGAAAGAATTCAAAAGGAAAGTTCGTTCGTAGACATGGTTACCATCGAAATGAACAAAGTGATTGTCGGGCAAAAACACTTGGTTGAAAGCCTGTTGATCGGATTGCTCTCGAATGGCCACATTTTACTGGAAGGCGTGCCGGGTTTGGCAAAAACGCTGGCAATTAAATCGCTTGCCAACACCATCAGCGCCAGGTATTCGCGGATACAGTTTACGCCCGACTTGCTTCCTGCCGATTTACTGGGAACCATGATTTACAGCCAGAAAAAAGAAGAATTCACCATTAAAAAAGGGCCTATTTTTGCCAACTTTATTTTAGCCGATGAAATTAACCGCGCACCTGCAAAAGTGCAGTCGGCGCTGCTCGAGGCAATGCAGGAACGGCAGATTACTATTGGAGATAATACGTTCAAGCTCGAGGAACCATTCCTGGTAATGGCCACCCAAAACCCAATCGAGCAGGAAGGGACTTATCCGTTGCCCGAAGCGCAGGTCGATCGTTTTATGCTGAAAGTTGTTATCAATTATCCGAATAAAGAAGAGGAAAAAGCGATTATCAACCAGAATTTGTTAAAGCATTTCCCTGAAACTTCAACCATTCTGAACCCCGAAGATATTATCAATGCGCGCGATGTGGTGAAAGATGTATATATGGACGAAAAAATTCAGAAATACATTGTGGACATTGTTTTTGCCACGCGCGAACCAAACAATTACAATCTGGCAAAATACCAGGACATGATTTCGTACGGCGCCTCTCCCAGGGCGGGAATCAGTTTGGCACAGGCAGCCAAAGCTTTTGCATTTATTAAACGCCGCGGCTATGTTATTCCGGAGGATGTTCGTGCGGTATGTGCCGATGTAATGCGCCACCGGATTGGATTGAGTTATGAAGCAGAGGCAAACAATATTACTTCGGAGGAAATTATTACCGATATTTTGAATACGGTGGAAGTCCCGTAACAGGCCCCCTCTAACTCCCCCGAAGGGGAGGACAGAAGAAAAACCAATTAAAAATGAATTACTTGAATATAATATTTGTTTTTAACTTTTCCCCTTGGGGGGGAAAAACCCGAAGGGAAAGGGGCTTCATGGAAACAACTGAATTATTAAAAAAAGTACGCCGGATTGAAATAAAAACGCGCGGATTGTCGCGGAATATTTTTGCGGGCGAATACCACAGCGCATTTAAGGGGCGCGGAATGGCTTTCTCGGAAGTGCGCGAATACCAGTTTGGCGACGATATCCGCAACATCGACTGGAACGTGACGGCGCGGTATAACCATCCGTATGTAAAAATCTTTGAAGAAGAACGGGAATTGACCGTCATGCTGCTGATCGACGTTAGCGGTTCGCGGGAATTTGGTTCGCTCGAAAAACTGAAAAAAAATATAATCACCGAAATATCAGCCATTCTTTCCTTTTCAGCCATTCAAAACAACGACAAAATCGGGGTGATTTTCTTTTCCGATGAAATTGAAAAATTCATTCCGCCCAAAAAAGGGAAAAGCCACATTTTGCGGATCATCCGGGAATTAATTGATTTCGAGCCGCAACACCGGGGAACAGATATTACCGGCGCAATCCGTTACCTGACCAACGCCATAAAAAAACGTTGCACTGCATTTGTAATTTCAGATTTTATCGACGATAATGCCGACCTGGAAATGGCGCTTTCAATAGCTAACAACAAACACGATGTGGTTGCCTTGCGGATTTACGATCAGCGCGAAAAAGAACTGCCGCCAATCGGGATGATAAAACTGAAAGACGCAGAAACCGGTGAATACGTTTATGTTGACAGCAGCTCGGCACGGATTAGAAAACAGTACGCAAGTTGGTGGAACAGAAGGTCAGCCAGGCTGGATACCATGTTCAAAAAATGCGGAATTGATAACGCTCTGATAAACACCAGCGAAGATTACGTAAGATCGCTGATGACGCTCTTTAAAAAGAGAGCTTTAAAACAGTAAATGAATGAAATTCAGGAGAAAAATAAAAGTTGCTTGCAATTTATCCTTCGACTGCGCTCAGGACGACGGTCGCAGTGAGCGTCCCGATTTTTTCGGGAGAACTGTGACGCATTTTGGAATGTCGGGAATATTCCTGCTTTTTACGCTTTTTTTGTTCGTTGCAAATGCAAACGCCCAGCGCATTAAAGCCACGGCAAGCATCGATTCTACCAATATTTTAATTGGCGATCAGGTAAAGTTGTTCCTTGAAATCGATCATCCGAAAAATGTGGAAGTGCAGTTTCCGCAGGTACCCGACACGATTGGCGAACACATTGAAGTTTTACAGCGATCGGGGATCGACACCTTTGAATCGGACGATGAAAACTTCCAGAAACAAATCCAGTCGTACCTCATCACCAGTTTCGATAGCGGCAGTTACCGCATTCCGCCTTACTGGTTCAAAATAAAAACGGAAGGCCTGTCAGATTCAGTTCCTGCCAATGGAGTAACACTAAATGTGTATTCCATGGAAATTGACACGACCAAAGGCCCTGCCGATATAAAAATGCCGTATGGCGCGCCGCTGACGTTAAAAGAAGTAACACCCTATATTTTGGGAGTTATCTTAATTGGCGCGATTATATTTTTCATTCTTTATTCCATAAAAAGAAAGAAAAGGAATCAACCCATTTTTTCAAGGCCGCCGAAACCGAAAGAACCGGCACACGTTGTTGCATTGCGCGAGCTCGATCGCATTAAAAATGAAAAAATCTGGCAGAAAGATAAAACGAAGGAATATTACAGTCAGGTAACCGAAACACTTCGCGAATACATCGAAGACCGTTTTGAAATTCCGGCAATGGAACTCACATCCGATGAAACATTGGACCGGTTCCGCTATCGCAGGGATTTGCTCAGGGAAAAATCGTTTGAAAAGCTCAGCCAGATTTTGCAACTGGCCGATTTGGTGAAGTTTGCCAAATACAAGCCGCTACCCGACGATGATAATATGACGCTGGTAAACGCCTACTTCTTTGTAAACGAAACAAAGAAAGAAGAGATTAAAAAACCTGCAGAACATGAAAAGGAAGACGATGAAGAAGGGGAAAATGTTGAAATTAAATAAATTAGGATGTTTGAAGGACTGACATTTAAAAATCCGGAATTTTTCTACCTGTTGTTGGTGATTATACCAATGACGCTCTGGTATGTTTTCAGACAAAAAAGAAACACTGCAAGCATCCAGATTTCATCAACCGCGCCGGTATTTAAAGCGCCGCGATCGATCAGGCATTATTTGAGGCATTTGATTTTTCTGTTCGAAGTGATTTCCATTGCGCTTTTTACGGTGGTGCTGGCACGGCCCCAGTCATCGAGAAATTGGGAAAATGTAACTACCGAAGGAATCGACATTGTAATTGCACTCGATATTTCAAGCAGTATGCTGGCGCAGGATTTTCAGCCCAACCGGCTGGAAGCGGCCAAAAATGTGGCTATGGAATTTATTTCAGGCCGCGAGTACGACCGGATGGGACTGGTGGTTTTTTCCGGCGAAGCATTTACACAGTGTCCGCTGACCACCGACCGCGCCGTTTTACTCAACCTCTTTAAAGACATTCAGAGTGGGATGATCGAAGACGGCACAGCCATCGGGAACGGACTGGCAACGGCAGCGGCGCGGTTAAAAGACAGCGATGCCATCAGCCGCGTGGTAATTCTGCTTACCGACGGCGAAAACAACAGCGGTGAAATTGCACCGGTAACTGCCGCCGAAATTGCCAAAACTTTTGGCATCAGGGTATATACCATTGGAGTTGGTTCCATTGGAACGGCGCCCTATCCGGTGCAAACACCCTACGGAATCCAACTGCGCGATATGGATGTTAAAATTGATGAAGGAACGTTGCAGGAAATTTCACAGATTACTGACGGACAGTACTTTCGGGCAACGAGTAACACGAAACTGGAAGAGATTTACAAAGAAATCGATCAACTGGAGAAATCAAAAATTGAAGTCCGCGAATTCAGCCGCAAATCAGAGGAATTTCTGCCATTTGCATTGGCAGGAATTTTGTTCCTCGTGTTGAGCCTGATACTGCGCACTACAATTTTCAGGAGCATACCTTAAAACAGGCAATGATGAATTTTAAAAAAACAGATTTTTTAACTGACAATTCGGATTAGGAAGATATGGAAAGCATGAATATGTTCAGATTTGCAAATGGTGAATTTTTATGGGGATTGCTGATAATTCCACTGCTGACCATTATTTTTATCTGGTCGAGGATTGCCCGCAAAAAGGCGCTGAAGCGTTTCGGGAATGAAACGGTTTTAAAGGAACTAATGCCCTATTCATCGAAAAGCAGGCCAATTTTCAAATTTATTTTGCTGATGCTGGCGCTGGCAGTTATAAATGTTGGCGTTGCACGGCCGCAATTCGGTTCGAAACTGAAAAAGGTAAAACGTGAAGGCGTAGAGTTAATCATTGCGCTCGATGTTTCGAACAGCATGATGGCCGAAGATATCCAGCCCAACCGCCTGGAGCGGGCAAAGCGCGCAATCCTCCGTTTAATCGACAGATTGAAAGACGACAAAATCGGGCTGATTGTTTTTGCCGGCGAAGCGTACACACAGTTGCCGATTACCAGCGATTACAATTCAGCAAAATTATTTCTGAATTCAGTGAATACCCAAATCGTCCCGAAACAGGGAACTGCTATTGGTGCGGCAATAAATCTCGCCTCCCGTTCATTTACGCCGGAAGGCGATGCAAATAAAGCCATCGTGGTTATTACCGACGGTGAAAATCACGAAGATGATGCTGTTTCTGCCGCCAAAAATGCAGTGGAAAACGGAATTGTTGTTCACGCCATTGGAATGGGATTACCCCAGGGTTCGCCGATTCCCGTGCTGAAAAATGGTCAAAAAGATTACCTGAAAGACCGGGACGGAAAAGTGATTATTACAAAGCTCGACGAGCAGATGCTGGAACAAATTGCCGCTGCCGGAAACGGGATTTACGTAAGGGCCAACAATGCCCAAATCGGATTGAACGCCCTTTTCGACGAAATTAACAGCATGCAGAAACAGGAAATGGAATCGTTGGTTTATTCGGAATACGACGATCAGTTTCAATATTTTTTTGCTGCCGGTTTATTGCTTATTCTTTTCGAATTTATTGTGCTCGAACGGAAAAACAGGTATTTAAAAAATATCCGGTTATTTTCAACAAAATAAATGATGATGAAACGAATTACGATTATATTGAATTTAATTCTTTTGCTTTCTGTAGTTGCTTCCGCACAAAATGAACGAAAGTTTGTCAGGAAAGGAAACGATCTATTCATGGAGGCTGTGAAAGACACAACAAAACTGGATACGACGAAATTCAGTGAGGCTGAAACCGAATATCGGAAAGCGCTGAATAAAAAACCCGCTGATGTGAAATGGAATTACAACCTCGCCGATGCGCTCTATAAACAAATGCGCTTTGATGAGGCTGCAGGCAAATTCAGCGAACTCAGCGAAAAAATGGATGATCCGGTTGAAAAAGCCAGGGCTTTGCACAATTTGGGAAACAGCCAGCTGATGCAGAAGAAAATCGATGAAAGCATCGAGTCGTATAAAAAAGCGTTGCGCAAAAATCCGGATGACATGGAAACCAAATACAATTTGGCGTATGCGCAAATGCTGAAAAAGCAGCAACAACAGCAGCAGCAACAACAAAAACAAAACCAGCAGCAAAATAAGGATCAGGATAAAAACAAGGATCAGAATAAAGATCAGCAGCAGGATCAGCAAAACAAGCAGGATCAGAACAAGCAGGATCAGCAACAACAAAAGAACAATCAGAACCAGGATCAGAACAAAGATCAACAGCAGCAACAACAGCAACAGCAGCCTCAGAATAAAATTTCGAAACAGGATGCAGAACAGTTGTTGCAGGCGTTGCAAAACGACGAACGTGATATTCAGGAAAAAGTAAAAAAAGAAAAAGCGGCCAGAGCCAGAAGATCGAAAACGGAAAAGGAGTGGTAAGCAGTGATCAGTGAGCAGTGAGTCAGTGAGCAGTGAACGGTGGAAAGCGAACAGTGGCCAATAGCGTAGCAGCTGACAATTGCAGTTTTTGAGCACGAAATGAAAACAGGGATAGCTAATCAAACTACATAAACATTATTTTTGTGGCAAAATGCAATTTTTTAAAACGGAACAGGTAAGATGAAAATCAAAAAAATATTCATATTCTTCCTTTTAATTTTATCGGCTTTTGCGGCACAGGCAGAACAAACGCAGTTTGTTATGTCGGCGCCGAATGCTGTGGAAGTGGGCAAACAATTCAGGCTCACTTTTACCCTCAACGAGCAGGGCTCCAACCTGAAACTGCCGCCCGATTTAAGCAGCAATTTCGATGTGCTGATGGGGCCGAGTACCGGCCAATCGACCAGCATTCAGACCATTAACGGAAAAACAACAACCCAAATATCATTTTCGTACACATTTATCCTTCGGGCAAAAAAAGAAGGAACTTTCGAAATCAGGCCGGCTTCCATTGAAGTGGACGGAAAGGTTTTTGAATCGAACCCGCTGAAAATCCAGGTGGTAAAACAACAAAGCCAGCCCGCACAGCCACAGGCTGGGACAAACGGCGAACAAAGTTCACAATCCGTTGATTTGGGCAGCAATAATTTATTTGTACGCGTAGAAATGAATAACCACAATGTTTACCGCGGCGAACAAATTATTTCCACCGTTAAATTATACGTTAACCCAAACATCAACCTGGGCGGGTTCGACGAGGTAAACCTGCCAACCTACGAAGGATTTTACACGCAGGATATTGATATTCCGCAGCAAATAAACTTCACCCGCGAAGTATACAACGATAAAATTTACCAGGTGGGAGTCCTGAAAAAAACCATCCTTTTCCCGCAACAGAACGGCAAAATTACTGTGCAACCGTTTAACATTTCGTTGCTGGTACAGCAGCGGGTGCAGCCGCGCAGCTTTTTCGACGATTTTTTCAGCGGCTACCGGACGGTGAAAACCACACTCAGAAGTTCGCCTGTTACTGTCAACGTGCGGGATCTTCCACCCGAACCAGCCAATTTTTATGGCGGTGTGGGAAATTTTAACGTCACTTCCAACATCAGCAGTCAGGACGTAACCACAAACGACGCCGTTACCTTAACAGTGAAAGTCAGCGGAAATGGAAACATACGGTTAATCCGGAATCCGGAACTGAAACTGCCCAGCGATTTTGAAGTGTATGATCCAAGGGCAACTGACAATGTAAGCACCGGCAACAATGGCGTTTCGGGTACAAAAACCATCGAATACCTGTTTCAGCCGCGGTTCGAAGGAGATTATACCATTCCTTCAATAAAGTTTGCCTATTTCAATCCGGCTACGGGATCTTACGTAACGAAATCTACCGAAGAATATAAACTGCATGTGGTAAAAGGTTCGCAGGAGCAATCGGCAACGGTAGTAAGTTCGCTGCGCCGCGAGGATGTTCAGCTTATCGGGCAGGATATTCGCTTTATTAAACAGGGAAAACCTTCGTTCCATACCCGTGGTTATATCTTTTTCGGGACCACCGGATTTTACTCCTTCTACGGCGGAAGCGCTTTGTTATTTCTTGTACTGTTTGTAGTTTACCGGAAAAAAGCCAGGGAAAATGCCAACATCGCACTGGTACGAAATAAAAAAGCCAACCGTGTGGCAACAAAACGGCTAAAAACGGCTTCGGGTTTCATGAAACAAAACAGGAACGAAGCTTTTCACGAAGCCATTTTGAAGGCGTTTTGGGGTTATTTGAGCGACAAACTGGGAATTCCGGTGGCCGAATTAAACCGCGAAAATGCAGTGAAAACATTACAGGACCGAAATGTAGACCAGAATGTTATTGATGATTTTGTTGAAATTATCGAACAATGTGAATACGCGCGATATGCGCCGGCAGGAGGCTCCGAAGCCAGGAGCGGGTTGTATCAAAAAGCGGTTTCAACCATGAGCCGCCTGGAGAAACAGATTAAGAGGTGATTTCTCAGGGAATAGTGATCAGTGATCAGTGATCAGTGATCAGTGATCAATGATCACTGATCAGTTGCAGCTGGCAGTGAGGAATGTTGTTGCAGTTCAAACATGAAATAAATGGTCAAAATGATGATAAAAAAAAATAAACTGAAAATTCTAATCGCAATTGCTGGTTTGTTTTTAACCCTTTGCGTTAATGCACAGGAAAATAACCAGCAACTTTGGGAAAAGGCAAATAATTTTTATACCACCGAAGAATACCGGCAGGCGATTGCCACTTACGAGCAAATCCTCCAGAATGGCGAGGAGTCGGCAAAATTATATTTCAACCTGGGAAATGCGTATTACAAAGCCGGTGAAATAAACAAAGCCATTTTAAATTACGAACGTGCCAAACTGCTGGCGCCGCAGGACGAAGACATTCAGTTTAACCTGGAATTAGCCAACCAGTATGTGGTTACAAAAATCGATGAATTGCCACAACCGTTTTTTCTGCGCTGGCGAAACCGCATCCTCAACACTTATCCGGCGGAAACCTGGTCTATCATCAGCATCGTTGCATTTGTTCTGTTCCTGGTTTTGCTCGGTCTGTTCTTGTTCAGCCGGAGTGTTCCGGTTAAAAGAATTTCATTTTGGTTCGGTGTGGCGGCGATTGTGGTTTCGGCATTCACGTTCTCGTTTGCAGCGCGCCAAACCAATAAAATAGCACAACGCAACGAAGCCATTGTTTTTTGTCCGCGCGTAACCATTAAAAGTTCGCCCGCACAATCGGGCACCGATTTATTCCTGATTTACGAAGGCGTGAAAGTTCAGGTTACCGACAGCCTGAATACCTGGAAAGAGATAAAACTAAATGACGGTAACCAGGGCTGGCTTCCGGATTCATGCATTGTAAAGATTTAACGTTTACCGGAATCGAATGAATAATCGTTTGCTCCCTTCCGATTAACCAGCTAACTTTACAACGAATGGTTGAATCATCAGCATTAAAAAAACATTTTAGTCACAAATAAATGGAAAACGATCTCAAACTGGCCGTTTTAATCGACGGCGACAATATTCCATCGGGTTATGTAAAAGAAATGATGGAAGAAATTGCCAAATATGGCAATCCGACTATAAAGCGGATATATGGCGACTGGACCAAACCAACAGTAGCAAAATGGAAAAATATTTTACTTGAAAATGCAATTAATCCGGTACAACAATACGCGTACACCATCGGAAAAAATGCCACCGACTCGGCGATGATCATCGATGCGATGGACATTTTATACAGTGGAAAAGTAACCGGTTTTTGCCTGGTGTCGAGCGACAGTGATTTTACCCGGTTGGCCACCCGCCTTCGCGAAGCAGGAATGAAGGTATTTGGAATTGGCGAAAAGAAAACGCCCGATCCGTTCATTGTGGCGTGTGATAAATTTATTTACCTGGAAATACTGAAGGACCGCACCAAAGAAAACGAAGTTTCCAGTACTGCAAATAAAACCGGAAAGAAAGATGGTTTCGACAAAATTACGCCTAAAGTTATTAAGCTTATTTCCAGCACCATTTCCGATTGTGCCGACGACGACGGCTGGGCTTTTCTCGGCGACGTGGGAAGCCTTCTGCAGAAAAAACAACCGAACTTCGATTCGCGGAATTACGGATTTGAAAAACTGACGCCGCTCATCGATTCCATCGGCAGGTTCGAAATCGACCAGCGCGACAACTACAAAGGCAAATTCAAACTGATTTATGTGAGAAACAAATCGAAGTAGTTCTTTTAACTCTCGTTAACGTTGTTAAACATTTTTTTGGATGAATTGTGCATAAATTTACGCACCTGTTTAATGAAATTTTAAACAGCTTCCGAAAACTGGTTGTGATGAAATTAACGTTGCAGTGAACAAATTACTGATAATATTATTTGCTGTATTTTTCTTTGCAGGGAAAGAAAGTCCCGGCAAAGAACTCCAAATTTTACATTACACTGCTTTTAAAAGATCATGTAATACTTACTATGGTAGTCCTCTTTTTATACAAATTCTTGCTCCTGTAAATACATCCGAAACCAACGATTTGGATGGTAGTGGCGGCTACATCGAAAACAGCCGGACATTTTTACAGGAAACATTTAAAAAGACACCAAAATCAACATTTGTAACCTTTGTTTTAAAGTCTGCATGTTCTCCTTTAACTTCCGATTTACCCCCTCCTGTTTAATTTAATGATCGGATTTTTCGGCCCCCGATTCATACTGATTTTCTGATAAGGCGCCAGCCGGAATACTTATGGTTTCAGAGGTTGGAGAGTCATATCGCATCCGTAAAATTTAAAAAAAATCATTAATGGAGGATTACCAATGAATAATGAAAAACTTTACATCCGCTGCTTTTTAGTAATTGTAACAGGAATTTTGTTTTTTCAGGTGTCACCGGCCCAAACGGCTGACAACCTGGTTCTGTATACCCCTTACACCAACATATCGGTCACGCCGGGAAGCTCAATCAATTACAACATCGACGTGATCAACAATGGCAGCAACATCAGGGATGAATATATCGCGGTTACCAACGTTCCCGGCTCATGGAACCACACTTTAACAGCCGGAGGTTACGACATTGTTAAGATAGCCGTTTTACCCGGTGAGAAAAAAACGTTAAAACTAACGGTTGAAGTTCCGTACCAGGTGAAAAAAGGAACCTACACCATTTATGTGAGAGTTGGCAACGACGATAGTTTACCGCTTGGGATAAAAGTTGCGTCGGCAGGCTCCAGCGTTTCAGAATTAACCTGCGAACAAAAAAATATGGAAGGGACTTCAAAATCTTCGTTCACCTTTAATGCCGTTCTAAAAAACAAAACAGCTACCACGCAGCAGTACGCGCTGATGGCCAACGCCCCCCGCGGCTGGACTGTTGCAATAAAACCAAATTACAAACAAGCCACATCAACAGAAGTGGAAGCAAGCAGTACCAAAAATATTTCGTACGATGTTAAACCGCCAGCCATGGTAAAAGCGGGAACATATAAAATTCCGGTGAAAGCTGTTTCCGGATCAACTTCCGCAGAACTCGAATTCGAAGTCGTAATAACCGGCACTTACGACATGAATCTCAGCACACCATCGGGTTTATTGAGTGCGAAAATGACGGCGGGCGATGAAAAAAAGGTGGAACTGGCGATAACCAACACAGGTTCTGCTGATTTGGAAAACGTTGAATTAAGCGCCGGAAAACCCAGAGAATGGCAGGTTACATTCAATCCACAAAAAATTGACAAAATTACACCCGGGCAAACAGAATCGATTATTGCTACTATTTCCGCAGATAAAAAAGCAATTCCCGGCGATTATGTCACAAATATTGAAGCTAAAACGCCGGAAACAAATTCTTCTGCTTCGTTCCGGATTTCGGTAAGAACACCAATGCTGACAGGGCTTGTGGGAGTTCTTTTAATTGTGCTGGTTTTATTTGGCATATTCTACCTGTTTAAAAAATACGGAAGGAGGTAAGCCATGGCTGAACCAATTATTCAACTGTTTAACGTTACAAAAAAATACGAAGCGTTTACAGCGGTAAAAAACCTCAGCTTAACCATTGAAAGAGGCGAAATATTCGGTTTGCTTGGACCAAACGGCTCCGGAAAATCAACCACCATTTTAATGATGCTCGGATTAACGGAACCCACTTCAGGCGAAGTTCGCGTTTGCGGGGTTGATTCAACAAAAAAACCGATAGAAGTAAAAAAGAAAGCTGGTTATCTGCCTGAAGATGTAGGTTTTTACGACGACCTTACGGGATTGGACAACCTGGTTTATACCGCCATGCTGAATGGGATACCACGAAAAGAAGCGACAATAAAAGCAAAACGTTTGCTCGGGCGGGTGGGCCTTGCTGATGTTCAAAATAAAAAAACAGGAAAGTATTCCAAAGGAATGCGCCAGCGGCTGGGCCTTGCAGATGTGCTTATTAAAGACCCGGAAGTTATCATTTTAGACGAACCATCGTCGGGAATTGATCCAAAAGGTGTCCAGGATTTCCTTAATCTGATTGTGGAACTCCGGGACGAACATGGAATCAGCATCCTTTTTTCTTCGCACAACCTGCACCATGTGGAACAGGTATGCGACAGGATTGGGATTTTTGTGGAAGGGAACCTGCTGGCTGCCGGCGATATCCGGACACTTTCAAAAAAATTGTTTACACATGGAATGTACCTCATCGAGCTGGGAATAGACAACGGTTTGCCGTTGGGTGAAATGTCCGCAGGTTGGCTGAAAAATGTGTTGGGGCCAATCGGCGGAATTGATTCCATTCGGTTCAAAAATGAATTATTCGAGATTTATTCCACCAGCGATATTTCGTTGTCACTTGCCAAAACGATCATGGAAAAGGGATACAATCTGAATTATCTGAATAAAAAAGAATACGGCCTCGATGCTATTTACAACCGGTATATGGAAGGAGGAACAGCAAATGAAAAGTAAAAGCGCAACAATAAATCCTTTTTGGGTAATTGTAAGAAAAGAAATTTCGGATACGGTAAAAAGCTGGCGTTTCATCATTATGATGGCAATCATTGCGTTAACCTGCATGGGATCGTTGTACACTGCCCTCGACAGTTTCTCATCGGCCGCAAAAGCTTCAGTTTCAGACGATTCTTTTTTCTTTTTGAAATTATTCACAATATCCGACGGAACTTTACCGTCATTTATCATTTTCATCAGTTTCCTGGGACCGTTGCTCGGAATCAGCCTCGGTTTCGACAGCGTAAACTCGGAACAAAACAAAGGAACCCTGAGCCGGATTATGTCGCAGCCCATTTACCGCGATTATATTTTGAACGCTAAATTCCTGGCGGCATTAATTGTACTGAGTTTTCTGATATTTGCCCTCACGTTCCTGGTGATTGGTTTTGGATTGATTTTTATTGGTATCCCGCCAACAATCGGAGAAATTTTACGAATCTTCGTTTTTGCGGTTGTTAGCATCGTATACATTGCATTTTGGCTGAACCTTTCCATTTTATTTTCGGTAAAGTTCCGGCAGGCAGCAACTTCTGCACTCGCAGGAATATCCATCTGGCTGTTTTTCACGGTATTTTTCGATATGATTGTAAACCTGATTGCCAGAGTTTTAGCACCAGCCCACCCGATTAGCCAAAACCAGCTTGTTTCGTTGCAGCGACTGATACAAAACATCTTGCGGATAAACCCGGGCCAGCTTTTCAGCGATGCAACCACAACATTGCTCGTACCAACTGTGCGGAGCCTCGGACCATTGACCATGGAACAAATGAGCGGGGCGATTCCAGGTCCGCTGCCTTTGGGACAGAGCCTGATGGTGGTTTGCCCGCAGGTTACTTTGCTGGTTGCCGGAACGGCGGTGTTTTTTGCCATTGCCTACACCATATTTATGCGCCGAGAAATACGCTCAAGATAGAATTGTGAGTCTGCTCCGAAAAGTCTGGGTTCATTGATTTTCAACTTCTTTACCCCTGACCCCTAAAGGGGAACTTGCTGAAAATCAATGAACTCTTCAAAGTCCCCTTGAGGGGATTTAGGGGTTTTTGACTTTTCGGAATAAGCTCAATTGTAACTATTCTTCAAAAACATTTTTTATTTGTGGAAATTCCGCCCCGTTTTAAACGGAATTCCACAATTTATGAATTAAATACGGCAGTTGTCCATCTCAATCCTGTTATTAAAGGAATGGAATTCAATTTGCATAAAAATGCTGTTACTAAAAAAACAGGTTATGCTTAAAGGAAACAAGAAATTTAAAGAAAAGGAAAGAGACGAAAAACGCGATTTGGAATCGGGTGATAATCCGGCAGAACGGGAAAAAATAGTGCGGGAAAAAGATAAAAATCCGAAAAAAGATCCCGGCGAACGCGATTTGGAATCGGGCGACAATCCGGAGGAGCGCGAACAAATTTCGGGGAAATAATTTTACGGATTCCATTGTTTCGGATTCCAATTACGGATTCCATCTTTTTTCAAACTTAATTTTGCAAAACAACGGAATTTGTAATTTCCAATTTAAAATGAAAGATGGAATCCGTTCGTCGGGTACGAAAACCAGCCGCTCGGGTTCCCGACCTGTCAGCGTCGCCAGACCTGACAGCGTCTGCTGTTGGTGTACGGGTTCCATCTTTTTCCAATTGGTTTTAGCGAAAATTGAAGATTTGCGATTTTCAGTTCGTGCAGAAAGATGGAATCCGGTTATCAGTATTACGGATTCCATCTTTATCAAAATGGTTTCAGCGAAAATGATGGATTTGCGATTTTCAATTTAAACGAAAAGATGGAATCCGTCAATAGTATCCGTCAATTTCCAGCTTCGTGTTCTGTTCCCTTACCATTATTTGAAAAGCTCTATAATCTCCTCTTTGGACACCGCTGTAAATGGATTGTTCGAATTGATAAATTTATCGGCCAGCAGGCTTTTCCGGTTTTTGAGAAGTTGTATCTTTTCCTCGATGGAATTTTCGGTGATGAAGCGATAGACGAACACGTGCTTGTCCTGTCCGATGCGGTGGGCGCGGTTAATCGCCTGGTTTTCGGCCGCGGGATTCCACCATGGGTCGATGATGAAAACGTAATCAGCTTCGGTGAGGTTTAGCCCTACTCCACCCGCTTTCAGCGAAATCAGGAAAATACGGTTTTGCGGATCCTCCTGAAACTGCCGGATCACTTCTTCGCGCTTAGTAGTTTGTCCGGTAAGTTTGCTGTATTTCCAGCCAAAAACTTTTATTTGCTGCTCGATTAATTCGAGGTGTTTTACAAACGACGAAAAAATGAGCACCTTGTGGTTTTCGGCCATCAGGTTTTCGAGCATCATAAAAATTTCCTGGAATTTACCGGAATCATCCTGGCTGTCGGTTTTGAGCAGCGACGGATGATTTGCCAGTTGCCGCAGCCGGGTTAACCCCTGTAAAACCACAAAACCGGCTTTTGCCATTCCTTCAGTTTCAATACTTGATAAAATAGTATTTCGAATAATGGACTTTTCCTTTTCGTATATTTTTTGCTGATCATCGGTCATGTCGCAGTAAATAACCTGTTCCATCAGCGGCGGCAGGTCTTTGGCCACTTCTTCTTTCGTGCGCCGCAGGATAAACGGCTGGATCATCACACGCAGTTTTTCCTGTTGCTCTGCGTTGTTGTGCTTTTCGATGGGAGTAATGAAAAAGCGTTTAAAAAACGCCTGGTTGCCTAAAATTCCTTTGTTCAGGAAGTTCATTTGCGACCATAAATCCGACAATGAATTTTCAATGGGCGTTCCCGTTAAAACCAGCCGATGCGTCGATTTCAGTTCCATAATAGCCCGATACGTTTTGGACGACGGGTTTTTGATATACTGGCTTTCATCGAGTGCCAGGTAAAAAAAAGTGACAGGAGCCAGCATTTCAAAATCGTTGCGCACCGTTCCGTAAGTGGTTAAAATGATGTCGAAAAACTGCGATGCTTTTACAAATTCCGCCGCATTTTTTCGCTGGATGCCAATGTGTTTGTAAACCTTCAGCGACGGCGTAAATTTTTTGATTTCTGCTTCCCAGTTATGCACCAGCGAAGTAGGCAAAACAACCAGGCTGGCGGATTGGCTTTCTCCTTCGTTTGGTTTATCCGGAAAAAGGCTCAACTGGCTGTTACCGGCAAATGGAACAGCCGTTTGTATTTCCGGATCCGGTCGTTTTAACTTCAGCAACAATGTGAGCGTTTGCAGCGTTTTTCCCAATCCCATGTCATCGGCCAGACAACCGCCAAATCTGTTTTCCTTTAGTTTGAACATCCACTGAAAACCTTCTTTCTGATAATGGCGAAGGTTTGCGTTTAAATTCTCGGGCAATGTTATTTCTTCCCCTTTTTTTGCCATTTGCTGAAACCAACCTGCAATGGTATCGCCGGATTCTTGCAAAACGTTATGCAGCAGCGAATAGTAATGTTTTTCAAACTGCATTTTTTCACCCTGAATTTTACTGAACGGAATTAACCCTTTGTACCGCGCAAACCATTCTTCGGGTAACACCGCCACTTCGCCGTTGGGCAATTCAAATTCGCGAATGTCGTTCAATATGTATTTTTTCAGCTTGATGAACGGAAAGCTGAATTCGCCAAAATGCACCGTTGCATAAACATCGAACCAGTCGCCCGAATTCGTGGTTTTTACCTCCAGCCGCTGTGTTCCGGTAAAATAGGTTTTACCCAGCTTTTCCTGTGAAACATGTAGCCCGTTTTTCTCCAGGCTCATACGATTTTCATTCAACCAATTCACAAAAAAATGCATTGCCTCTTCGTTTTCCAGCATTTCAATTCCGGGGAGTGTAAAATATCCACCGGCTTCTTTTAAACCCGCTTTTTTTATTTTCTCAAGAATATTATTTTCCCAGTCGAAATCGCGGTTAATCTTTTTAAAAATGAACCGGTTATTTTCCTTTTTCAGGTTCACGGCAGTTTTTCGGGCGGAGCCGGTTTGAAATTTCTCGTCGCCGTAAACATAATGCAGGACGAGGCAGGGCTCGTATTGCAGATTTCTCTCCAGCGACAAAACTGCTTGTTTTTCAAAGCCGTCTTCGAGTATGTCAAATCCTTTTGCCACGGCTTCAAAATCGCGGATGGTATTTAACATGAAACCTGCATAATATTTATCTTCAATGGAATTTGATACCGATACGGTGTCCTTCCCAAAAAAAGGCATTAGTTTTTTGGCTTTCAATTTTTCAAAAGCGATAAGCCGGCCGCGATGGACCATCAGGCATGGATTGTTGGTTATGATTTTTATATTCTGGTTTTGAAGCGGAACTTCCTTGTCGCCCAAAAATACGCGCAACCGGTATTTTGTTTCGGTTTCCGTACGTTCGAAATAATACACCGGTTTTGCAAAAAATGGTTGAACATGAATTTCATCTTCGTCATACAGATTGGCATATTTCACTTCTTTATTCAGCAACCGCACCGGGCTCAGCATTAAAATGGCCGTAATCTGAAACATACATTTTTCGAGGTGCGGAATGACGTATTTATCGAATTTTTGTGTTTCTAATCCGCCGAAAAATTCTTTAACGTTTTTAGCCCGCGAGAATTTTCTCATCAACCGTTCATCGCTGTATTTTTCTATTAATTCAACGAGCTCTTTTTCATAAGGCTTGAAATCATAGTCGGAATTATTGTTCAAATCCCGCTTCTTAACCAGGCTTTTCACCGTATAAAATTTCTCTTTTTTCTCAATAAGATATGCCGCGAAAACACTGCCGAGATAGCGGTGTTGGGTCAATGCAACAATAAATTCGGTTTTTTCCATTATTTTTTATGCTATTGAAAGCCAGTTGAAAAATATAATCCTGCTGAACAAAATAATTTTCACCGGGCAAACTTCAAATATACAAACGGAACATTTAACACGAAAAAAGGCTCGTAAAAGAATGCGAATAATTAATGGTAAACGGAGTTTTGAAAAAAAGTACAATTTTCTTTCGCCTGCCAACCGGTTCAAATGCTTACCTTTATGCTAAATTTTATCAACAATGAACGAGCTATTTGTTAAGCAGATCAGCAAAAAAGGCAAGGCGACTTTACACGAAGCTGCACACCTTCTTGAAAGACAGACCGTAAGCCATCCAATCCAGGTTATTAACTGGAAGGAATTTCCATATAAGCCAAATGTTTCATTCCGGATTGCACATACCGGCGATGAAATCTGGCTGAAATTTTACGTCACTGAAAAACATATCCTTGCACGTGAAACCAATATCAACGGCGCGGTTCATAAAGACAGTTGCGTGGAATTTTTTGTTTCCCTCGACGGGAAAAATTATTACAACTTCGAGTTTAACTGTATCGGGACCATTCATCTTGCTTATGGTCCGGGGCGTGGAAAACGGCAATTTGCCGCGCCGGAAATCATCAAACAAATTGGCATTGAACCGTCGTTGGGAAACCAGCCTTTCGAAGAAAAAACAGGTGCATTCGACTGGGAACTCATGATACGAATTCCCGTAAAAAGTTTTACGTTCGACAGCATTTCGCCGTTGAACAACAAAAAAGCCACGGCCAATTTCTATAAGTGTGGCGACGACAGTTCGGAACCGCATTACGTCACCTGGAATCCGGTAAAAACAGCAAATCCGGATTACCACCGGCCTGAATTTTTTGGCAAAATCTGGTTCGAGTAATTCCAAAAACATCGATTTTCAAATCAAGAATAAAACACATGAAACAAAAAACGCTCTCTTTTCAGCAAGTGGCCTATATTTTTGTTGTGGTTGTACTGGGATACCTCATTCTCGAGCGGGGAAAATTCCTGCTGGCGCCGCTGGCATTTTCCATCATTTTCACGATTATGCTGTTGCCATTGTGCAACTTTTTCGAAAGGTTGGTAAAACGCAGGGTTCCCGCTATTTTGCTTACCCTCCTCAGTGTAATTATCGGTTTGGGTATAATCATCACCTTGTTTTCCGTTCAGTTAACCGCCATTATCAATAACCTTGAAAACATTACCGGCAAAATTGGCGAAGGACTCCAAAGCATTTTCGACTGGTTAAACCGAAACTTTGATTTTCAGGAATCGGACATAAAAGATAACATCCCGAAACTGGCTGAAAATTCGGTGGCATTTGTTCAAAAAGGGATTACTTCCGTAACATCGTTCATTTTCAACTTGTTTTTTGTGATTCTGCTGGTTTTCTTTCTGCTCTGGTACCAGTATAATTTCAAGCAGTTCATTCTCATACAGGCAAGCGCCGAAAAGAAGGAGAATTTACAGGACATTCTTCAGAAAATACAATCTACCATTCAGAAATATCTGTATGGATTATTGCTTGTAATTGGAATACTTGCGGTTTTAAACAGTGTGGGATTGCTGATTATCGGCATCGATTACGCAATTTTCTGGGGAGTGTTGGCCGCGTTTTTGGCTGTTATTCCATACATCGGCACAACATTGGGCGGCACGCTGCCATTCCTTTATGCCATTGCTACTACCGATAACTGGTGGCAGCCGGCGGCTGTTGTCGGCATGTATGTGATCATTCAAAACCTCGAAGGAAACATTATTACTCCAAAAGTTGTGGGCAGCAGTGTTTCCATCAATCCGCTGATTGCGTTGGTTGCCATTATTTTCGGCGGTTTTGTTTGGGGAATTGCAGGAATCATACTCGCAATTCCAGCCATTGGCTGCGTAAAAATTATTTTGGACCACAGCAGCCGCACAAAACCTGTTGCTTTTTTACTGAGCAACAAAATGCACCAAAAAGACGAGTCATACTGGCAAGAGATGGACACAAGCAAACACCGGCTCAACCGCAAGTAAGTAACCGTTTAAGTAGCTTATTCTGTTTTTAAAATTCCACCGTTACCGCGCCCTGCTCCCTGTGCAAATCAATGGTTTGGGTTTCGCCGCCGACGGTAATTTTGTACTTCCCGAAAAACGCCGGAACTGTGTACTGGCCGTTGCTGCCGGTTTTACCGGTTTCCGTGGTCCACCATTTGTCAAAAACCAAATCGTGATAAGCTTTTGCGGCCGGGGTCGGTGTCCAGTCGCGTTTGTATAACGATGATTGCGGAATCCAGTTGGCGCCTTCCCAAAATCCCCACATCAGAATACCTTCCACAGCCGGATGCGCAAAACAAATGGTGTAATAATCCACCAAATCTTTTGCCTTTTGCTGTTCGGCTTCGGGTGTCATTTCCAGGTCGCGGTTGCGGTAATATTGTGAGCGTTGTCCGGGAATGTTGAATTCAGTAACGCGGATCGGAAGATGAAATTGTGCCAGTGAATCGAGCGCCCTTTTCAATTCGGCGCGGTCGAAAGAATCTCCGTGAAGGTGCCCCTGCACACCAATTCCGGCGATGGGAACCCCCTGCTTTTGCAGCAACCGGATGTGCGCCATGTAATCGTCCAGTTTATTTCCGGTGAGAATATCGTAGTCGTTCACAAACAATCTGATTTCAGGATCGCCGTTGTGCGCCCACTGCGCCATTTTTTTGGTAATATCACCGCCCAACCGTTCTTCGTAATAATTCCCGTGAATCATTTCGTTGTTCAAATCGTATTCGGCAAAACGGCCTTTGTATTTCGAAGTGATGGTTTCCGCCCTGTTTTTCAGTGTTTTCTCCAATTCTTCGTCGGGCAATTCCTTCACCCACGGCTGAACAAATTTTTCAATTCCCCAGAAAAGGTTGTGGCCCCGGAGCGGAATGTTGTTTTCTTCCGTCCATTTCAGCATGGCATCCACCATCGAGTAGTTTACTTCTCCTTTATGGCGTTCCATGCTCGCCCATTTCACTGCATTCTCTGTTACCGCCGAATTAAAATTTTCAAGGAATTTTTCTTTGTATTGCTTTTGATCTTCATCCGCTGCCCAGCCGCCAAAAATGCCATCGCTCAGGGCGCAGCCAAACCAAAATTCGTGGTTCACCTGCGCGATGTTTACTATCGAGCCAGGTTTGGCTTTCACTGTAATTTCACCCATCCGGTATCTGGCAACCGACTTGTCCAAATCGCTGTTCTGTGCGAAAACCGGTGTTAACAATGCAATTTGAATGGCGACAATCGTCAGAGTCGAAAAAAACTTTTCCCACGTATTCATTTTTACAAGATTTAATTGAGATTCGATGTTTTTATTTTGCCTGATTAAACCAGGCATACAAGTATAATCAATCCGCCTAATTCCTGAAACCCTTTTAAAGTTTTTCAAATAAACTGAATGGGTTTTCGTTTGTTTAAACCGCATCAAGCTGGAATCGGACAGTTACATTTAAATTTGGCATGAAACAGGAAAACCGGGATTTTGTAATCCTTGTAGATAAAAACGACAACGACATTGGCCGGGCCGAAAAACTGGAAGCCCACCGGAAAGCGCAGCTTCACAGGGCGATTTCTGTATTTATCTGCAACACAAAAGGCCAGTGGCTGTTGCAACGTCGGGCATTGAACAAATATCATTCAAAAGGGTTGTGGACGAACACCTGCTGCAGCCATCCTTTCCCCGGTGAAACCAACCTGGCTGCCGCGCATCGCCGATTGATGCAGGAAATGGGACTTTCGTGCGAACTCTCCGAAATTTTCTGTTTCACCTACAAAGAAAAACTGGACAATGGCCTCACCGAACACGAACTCGACCATGTTTTTGTTGGGATAACCGACGAAAAACCTTCCATAAATGCCAACGAAGTTAAAGAATGGAAGTACATCGGATATTCAGCACTGAAAAATGAAATTGAAGGCACACCGGAAAATTATACCGTCTGGTTTAAAAAAATATTTGAAAAAGTAAATCTGCACCTTCGGGAGAAACCATTGAAATAAAACCGAAAACCCGAAGGTGTTTGTGTTTAAAATTGCTGATTTTAACTGTCAGTTATTTCTCAATTGTTGCGGTAATTCCAATTTTAATTTCGGCAACCGGTAAACAAAACGGTTTTAAAAACATTCTACTGTTAATTCCCCGGCAGCTCGCCATGGGATTAATTATTTACACGTTAAAATTTGGCAAATGAAACAACTTGAAATATTAAAAGAACAACTCGGGAAACCGTATTACGATCTTGAATTTCTGTTGAACTGTTTTAAGGAGGTTCTGCTGGAAAACGGCGAAACTGAACTGGCCCGGCAAATTCCCTGGATTTGCGACGACTGTGCTTACAACAACATCATTTTTTCGCAAAAGCATTTTCACATGTTTTCGGTTTGTTACCAGTTGTTGAATTTGGCTGAAACCAACGGCGCCGTGCAAAACCGGAGAAAAGCAGAAGAAGAAAATTCATTGAGTTCTGTTAACGGATTGTGGGCAAACAGTTTGAAAATTCTGAAAGAAAATGGGATTTCAGAAAACCAGATTGCTGAAATATTCAGCGAAATTGAAGTAGAACCCGTTTTAACGGCCCACCCCACCGAAGCAAAACGGCCGGTTGTTTTAAAATACTACCGCGAATTGTACCTGTTACTGGTAAGCCTGGAAAATTCGATGTACAATTCGTATGAAAATGATGAATTCAGAAACGAAATCAAGCGGCTGATAACATCAATTTGGTACATCGATGAGTATTACATGGAAAAACCAAAAGTGGAAACCGAGCTCGACAACGTCATCCATTATTTCGTGAATGTTTTTCCGGAAATCATAAACCTGCTGAACAGGAGATTGGTACAAGCGTGGAAGGAAGCCGGATTTGGCCAGTCGCGGCTTGTGGAAAACAACAATTTCCCACTGCTGAAATTTGGCACGTGGATTGGCGGCGACCGCGACGGGCACCCGCTGGTAACAGCCGAAGTTACGCGGCAAAGCCTGATGAAACTCCGGCTAAATGCATTTATCATTCTCCGGAACGAACTGGTGAAACTCTCGGAAAACCTGAGTTTTTATGTTCACCTGAACGATCTTCCCGAAGATATAGCAAACCGTTTTTCGGACATTGTTTCTGAAATCGGCGGCGAATTAAAACCGGTGATTTCAGCCAACCACAACGAAGCTTTTAAGTTGTTCGTGCTGATGCTGATCGAAAAACTGCCGATTAATATCGGGAAAGCCCGGGCGTTTGAACTCGTGGATAAAAAAGGAAGTTACACCAAATCGGAACAGTTGATTTCCGACCTGTTGTTGCTGAAATCGTCGCTAAAAACATTTGGCGTTTCAAAACTGGCTGATTATTCGGTGAACCATTCCATTCAAATTGTAAAAACATTTGGTTTTCACCTGGCGGAACTCGACATCAGGCAAAACAGCAGTTATTACGAAAAAGCGCTGATTCAGATTGTAAACGAATCGAAAACACGCGACCAATTGCCTGATGAAATTTCAGGAGAAGAAAAACACCGGCTCATTTTTAACGAACTGAAAACCAACCGGCCGTTTATCCGAAATTGGGATACCCTGCCCCGTGAAGCGAAAAGCGTTCTCGATTGTTTCGCCGTGTTAAGAAACCATATTTCAGTATACTCCTGTCATACATTGGGTTCGCTTATAATAAGCATGAGCCGTGACATCGATGATTTGATGATGGTTTATATTCTGGCGCGTGAGGCTGGCCTAACGTTTTTTGAAGGTTCGCTGGGAATTAAACTGCATGTGGTCCCGTTGTTTGAAACCATCGAAGATTTACTGAACAGCCCGGCAGTGATGGACCGGTATTTTAGCCTGAAAGAAGTGCAAAACAGCCTGGAATATCAGCGCAAAGAGCGAAACCAGCGGCACAAAATTCAGGAAATAATGATTGGGTACAGTGACAGTAACAAAGATGGCGGAATACTGGCCAGCTCCTGGTACCTCTACAAAGCGCAGCGCGAAATTTCGGAAGTGGCGAAAAAGTACGGAATTAAAATCAAATTTTTCCATGGAAAAGGCGGTTCGATTAGCCGCGGCGCCGGACCGGTACATTGGTTTTTGCGCTCACTGCCGCATGGTACGCTTTCCGGAAAATTTAAAATTACCGAACAGGGAGAAACCATCGAGAAAAAGTTTGCCAATAAAATAAATGCTGCCTATAATCTCGAACTGATGATTTCCGGAACAACGCTGAACACGCTGCTTCACCAGAATGTTTCGCAACCTGAAAATGAAGCGGTGGAAATCCTGGAATATATGGGAATGGAAAGTTTCAACATTTACAACGAATTGCTCAACAACGAACATTTCCTGGAATTTTATCAGCAGGCAACTCCCATCGATGTGATTGAGCAAAGCAAAATCGGTTCGCGCCCGGCCCGTCGCACCGGCAAACGCACATTCGCCGATTTGCGCGCCATTCCGTGGGTTTTCAGTTGGGGACAATCGCGCTACCACATTACAAGTTGGTACGGAGTTGGTTCAACCCTGGAAAAGATGCGCCGTGAATTTCCGGAAAAGTACAACAAATTAAAGGAGTTCATCCATTCCAACCATTTCGTGAGGTACATTCTTACAAATATAGACACCAGCCTGGCCAGCACCGACGAGGAAATCATGAAAATGTATGCGGGTCTGGTTGAAAATCCGGAAGTTCGGAATGCTATTCTTACCGCTCCTGTTAAACGAATTCGAAAAAACCGGCAAACTGATGCAGGAACTGCTTGGCCGGCCAATGAATGAACGGAGAAAGAACCACTTCTACTCCACCAATCTGCGGGCCGAAGCACTGGATGTGCTGCACAAAAATCAGGTAAAAATACTGCGGCAATGGAGAAAATCATGAAAATTTGGACGCCGGTGAAAAAGAAAAACTGTTGAACGAGCTTTTAATTTCTGTAAATGCCATTGCCAACGCCATGGGCACAACCGGATAAAGCAGTATAACCTGCCTGTTCAATTCAATTTAATATTTCGTACCCCCGGAAAGATTTTTATTCTTAAAAAACTTTCTTAAATTCATTGCATTATTTAACAATTACTTGCTTTACCAATAAATTTAAATTAAACCTAAAATTAAAAAGAATGACACAAAGAAGGGATTTTATCAAAAAAAGTATTCTTGGAACTGCGGGAATTACCATTGGTGGAATGGGGTTCAGCGCCAAATCGTATGCTTCGATTATGGGTGCCAACGACCGTTTCCGGATGGCAGTTTGCGGCGTAAACGGCCGGGGGAAAAGCCATATCAACGGTTTTGGCGGATTAGATAATTTGGAAATTGCCTATCTTGGTTGATCCCGACAGCGAGGTACTTGAAACCCGCATTAATGAAATGAAGGAAAAGGGAGGATTAAGTTCGCAGTGTGAAAGGAGTTACCGATGTTCGCCGGGTACTCGACGATCCAAACATTGATGCGATTAGCGTGGCCACACCCAACAGTTGGCATTCTTTAATGGTTATTTGGGCGGCACAGGCAAAAAAGCATTGCTACGTTGAAAAACCTGCAAGTCACGATATTTATGAAGGTCGTGTTGCACTTGGCTGCTGCTAAGAAATATGGCATTGTTGTTCAACATGGTACGCAACGGCGCAGCGACCCTGACTGGGCAAAACAGGTTTCAGAAATTCAGTCGGGAAAATACGGAAAAATGCTGGTTTCGCACGGGTTTGCCTGCAAGCCGCGGGAAGGAATTGGTTTCGAACCGCCTTCAAATCCACCATCCAATTTAGACTGGAATCTTTGGAAAGGGCCTGCCGTTATCGACCGTTATCATAAAAACCTGGTACATTACAACTGGCACTGGTTCTGGCAAACCGGAAACGGAGAATTAAACAACCAGGGAACCCATCAGCTCGACGTAGCTTACTGGGCGCTCGACCCCGAAGTTGAAAATACTCATCCTGTGCGGGTAATGGCTATCGGCGGCAGGTTTAAATGGGGCGACCAGGGTGAAACGCCAAATACCATGTTCGCACTTGCCGAATTTGCCAACGGACAATATGTATTTTTTAATGTGAGAAATGTAAATTATGAAGGTTATCAAAGAGAAGTAACCAACCGTTTTTACTTTGAAGACGGCGGAATTCTCCGCGACGGGGAATATCAGTCATATAACGGAAGCCAGCCGCGAAATGTGCCGATTAAAAACGTTCGTCAAACACCTGGCGGTAACTGGGAAAGTTTTGTAACTGCTTGTCGTGCCAACGATCCGTCAATGGCAAACGGAACCATGTACGATGCACATTACAGTTGCACCCTCGGGTCACCTGATGAATATCTCGTACCGGTTAGGCGAAAAAATGCCGTTCAATGCCCGCGCCGGAAGATTTGGAGACAATGAACTGGCTTTCCGCGAGTTTATGAAAATTCATGATATTGCCGCCGACGGAATGGGAATTCCGCAAGACCAGGCAGAATATATAGTAGGGCCATGGTTACGATTTGATGGTGAAGCGGAACATTTTGTTGGCGATTATTCCGTTGAAGCCAACCGTTTGCTGAGAGATCCGCACAATGCAGGATTTGATGTTCCTACGCCTGAATCCGTCTGATCTTTTGCAAAATACTACGCTCGTTTTACAACAGCAGGCGCAGGATAGAAAACCGGTTTAATCTGAATTGATTGCAGATAAAACCGGTTCTTTATTATAATAATCCACTCTTGTTTGTCAGCAATTCAGCGTGAAATATTATGATTTGAATTATTTTTGGTTATTGGTTTTTAGCAGATTTTCAAGTAAATTACATCGCAGGAGTAACGTGCCAGCATAGCCAGGATGGATACAAATCTAATTAAATCATTAAAAACCGGAGATGAAAAAGCCTTTGAAGTGGTTTTTAAAACGTACTATCCCCGGTTGTGTATGTATGCTTTTCGTTACACCAAACAATTCGAAACCGCAGAAGATATTGTCAAGGATTTTTTTGTGGCTTTCTGGAACAATCGCGAAAAACTGGATATAAAAATTTCGTTGCCGGGCTATTTGTTTCGCTCCGTCAGAAATGCCTGTCTGAACTTCCTCGACAGGGATTCGCGAAGAAAAAAAATCTGTTCCATCGAAGAAATCAATTCATTTCGGCAGCAACTACCGGGAACCCGGTTCCGGCGATTATCTTTTGGAAGATTTAATGACAAACGAGTTGGAGAAACAAATACTTCATGAAATTGAAAAACTGCCGGAAAGCTGCAGGACCATTTTTGAACTGAGCCGGTTCGAAGGGATGCCACACAAAAAAATCGCCAAAAAGCTAGGCATTTCTGAAAATACCGTTAAAGTGCAAATTTACAGAGCATTAAAAAACTTAAAAGAAGCCATTTCAGTAGGAGCGGTTGTGTTATTCCAACTTTTTTTTCAAAAATAATTCACTTTTCGTAATCCCTTCACAGCGATTTTGTGTCATTATTTTAAATAATCTGACTATGACCGGCAGAAGCTCTGTAACAAAGGATAAACTAAAAGCAACCGCTGATTTCTTTTCCGGAAGCGGCGATAAAGCCTGTTGCAAAAACCGGTTATTTCGAAAGATAAATTCCTCGTTCGCCGCAGAAACAACAATAAATTTTCAGAACAAAAGAATAAAAAATTGGGAGATCCGGTTAGATCTCCCATTCAAAAATGTGTTAATAAATGTTGCCAGGTATTGGTAGTACCAAAGCAACCAGTTTTTAAACCTTAACGTTTCAAATTTATGAAAAAAATTCGTAGTGGATTTTCCCGGCCATTGTTACGGGATTTTAAAAAGCTAATGCTCATGACGAAGCTAACAATCTTTCTAAGCCTTTTTTTTGTGGTGCAGCTTTCGGCCAATGGTTATTCTCAAACCCGGCTGAATGTTGACTCAAAAAACAAAACCGTAAAACAAGTGCTTTCGGATATTGAAGACCAAAGCGAATACCGTTTTTTTTACAACGACAAATTCATGGACCTGAACCGCCGGGTTAAATTCAATATCGAAAATGAAGTGATAACCAATGTAATGGATAACCTGTTCAGTTCGTTGGATGTGACTTACAAAATTCTCGAAAACAACCTGATTGTTATTACACCAAACGAGAGCCAGCAAACCAAACGGGTTTCAGGAACGGTTACCGACGATAGCGGACAACCGCTGCCGGGAGTTACCGTAGCGGTAAAAGAAACATCGCTGGGAACAATTACTGATTCCGATGGAAATTATTCGCTCACCAATATTCCCGAAGATGCAGTGCTGGTATTTTCATTTGTCGGAATGAAATCGCAGGAAATAGCCGTTGGAAATCAGTCAACGGTTAATGTTCAGCTGGAGGTTAGCGCTATTGGAATTGAGGAAGTTGTAGCAGTTGGTTATGGTGTGCAAAAAAAAGTCAATATGACTGGCGCGGTTTCGATGATTGAATTCGACGAAGACCTGGAAAACCGGCCGATCACCAATGCATCTCAGGCACTAAGCGGTAAAATGCCGGGAATTTGGGTGAGCCAGAATTCAGGGAAACCTGGAAGCGACGGGGCACAAATCCGTGTTCGCGGCTGGGGAACACTGAACAATTCCAATCCGCTGGTTATCATCGATGGTATTGAGGGTGATTTTGAGCAATTAAATCCCAATGACATTGAAAGCATTTCGGTATTAAAAGATGCGGCGAGCGCTGCCATTTATGGATCAAAAGCTGCTAATGGGGTAATTCTGATTACAACCAAAACAGGTAAAACAAATGAGAGGATGCAAGTCAATTTATCTTCTTATTTTGGAATTCAGACGTTGGGAAGAAGGTATAACCTTATAACCAACAGCGCTGAACATATGAGAATGACAAACGAGGCATTGGTCAATGAAGGAGGAAGCCCGTTGTTTCCGGATAATATGATTTCAGCATTTGAAAACGGAACGGATAAATACAAATATCCAAATACCGATTGGTTTGATGTTGCATTCGATAATGCTCCCATTCAGGAACACAATTTATCCATTAAGGGTGGAACCGAAAAAAGTTCGTCTTTCCTTTCATTCAATTATCTGAATCAGGATGGAATGATTCCAAATACAAATACAGAAAGATATGGAATCAGAGCCAATATCGAATCAAAAGTAAACAACTGGTTATCGGTGGATACCCGGATAAATTACAGCCGTAAAGTGTCAGTGGAAGCATACAATGACATTGTCTATGGATCTATGGGCCGTTTTTTTGATATGTTGAATGGTGTTACTCCCTATACCGCGCCTTATACCAGGGATGGGAAGTTTGGAGCAGTTGAAGCAATTACAGATGATGGAAACATCCTGTTTGACAACAGAAATCCATTAATTGATGCCAACAATGGTAAGAAAATCGCTGAGGAAAACTTTTTAAATATCAATGCTTCTGCAAATATTAAGTTATTCGATTTTTTAAACTGGAGAACAACCGTTGCATCTACCGGGAATTGGAACTTAACAGATAATTACAATGAAACCATTATTGGCTATACAGACTCGGGAATTCCGATGATGACGAAAAATTACAACAGGGAAGGTATAGAGATTTCCCGCAGTCAGGTATCATCGCTTGTAAACAATGTGTTTTCTACATTGAATTTTAATAAAACAATTGCTGACATTCATGAATTCTCTGCAATAGCAGGATTGCAGGTGGAAGATAGGCAAATCAAAAACGTATATGCAAGAAGATCTGACCCGCCAAAAGAGGGACTTACGCAGGTAGATGCCGGTACATCAGGAATTCAGGGAGAAGGAAATATGGTTGGATTGAGAATGTTCTCTTATTTTGGTCGTTTTAATTATGCACTTTCAGGTAAATACCTGATTGAAGCAAACATACGGGCGGATGCATCTTCCCGTTTCAAGGAAGGAAACAGATGGGGAATTTTCCCTGGATTTTCAGTGGGTTGGCGACTTATTGACGAATCTTTTATGGAAAACCAAAGTATTTTTTCAAATTTAAAATGGAGAGCTTCCTGGGGACAATTGGGGAATCAAAATATTTCAGGATACTGGCCCTATTTAACAATCATCACCCAAAATAATGAATTAAGTTATAGTTATGGCGGTAGCTTTGCCCCGGGAGCGGCTGTGACCTCGTTAATTGATGAAGATATTACCTGGGAAACTACTACCACACTTGATATTGGTTTGGATGCAGGATTCCTGAATAATCAAATAACTATTGAAGCTGATTATTTCCAAAAGAAAACTACCGATATTATTGTGCAGTTGCCCATTCCGGACATAATGGGTGATATAACACCTCCTTTTGAAAATGTGGGAGAAATGGTAAATAATGGTTTTGAGTTTACGATTAATTACGACAATCAATCCTTGAATCGTAATCGGTTTGGATATAATTTTGGATTAAATGCAACTTACATTGACAATGAAGTTACTAAATTTCGCGGAGGCGATTCTCCCGATCAATTGTATTTAATCAGAGAAGGATACTCATACCGGTCACTTTACGGCTATAAAGCTGTTGGTATCTATCAAACCAATGATGAAGCGGCACAGCACATGAGTAATAACAGTTATAAACCCATTGCAGGTAACCTGAAGTTTGAGGATGTGAATAATGATGGGAAACTGGGTTTTGAGGACAAGCAGGGAATCGGGAATACAATACCTAAAGTCACCTATGGTTTAACTACCGCATTTAAATATAAAGGATTCGATTTAAATCTTTTATTTCAGGGGCTTTTAGGCGTTCATTCTTATAATAATAATCAATTAACCCAACTGAATTATGAAAACAGAACAATTTCTACCCGTTGGAGAGATGCCTGGACACCCCAGAATACAGACACGGATGTTCCAATTTTGTACTTTAATAACTCGTGGGATAATCTTGAATCTTCATATTGGGTGAAAGAAATAAGTTTTTTAAAACTTAAAAATGTGCAGCTGGGTTATGCGCTGCCACCTGATCTTACAACACGGATTGGATTGCAAAAGATTTATCTTTATTTAAATGCACAAAATGTTTTTGTACTTGTAGACGAAAAATTTGAAGGTTACGATCCTGAAAAGAGTGCGTTTTCACATGGTACAAATCAATATCCTGTTCCGAGGATAATTTCTTTAGGTTTAAATCTTAATTTCTAAAAACATGAAAATGAAACTAAAAAATATAATAACTTATAGTTTGCTGTCTGTATTGCTTTTAACTTCAGGTGGATGCGTTGAGAAATTTTTGGATTTTTTCCCGGAAGATAAAATCACATCCGCCAACTTTCCGGTAGACGAAGACGATATTGTGCTTCTGCTCAATGGGCTCTACGGCCAACTTCGCGAAAATGAACTTTACAACCAGGGCTTTTTTGCATTCGGAGTGCTGGATGGCGCTACGCCAAATGCATTCAACTGGGGGAATTTACCCGTCACAAAAATCGGTAACGGACAACTTTCGGCAACGGATGGCGGAATTGTTAATTTTCGCTGGACGAGAGGTTATGCCATTATATTCAGGGCCAATTATTTACTTCAGGCGCTGGAAGAAGTTGAACTGAGCGAAGATTTAAAGTCGATGTATGCTGCGGAAGCGCGGTTTTTGCGTGGCGTGGCTTATGCAACTTTGGTGGAATCATATGGTGGTGTGCCGATTATTTTAGGTTCAATTACCACGGAAGAGGCCAGAACCATTCCGAGAAGTACCGCAGAAGAAACGTGGAATCAGGCAATGTCCGATTACGATTATGCCATTGCCAACCTCGATGTAGACGCACCGCAGGTTGGCCGCGCTACCAAAGGTGCAGCTATGGCCATGAAAATGAGGGCCTATTTATATCAAAATAAATTCAACGAAGTGCTCACCATGGCGAATCAGATCATCGAACTGAACAAATATTCGCTTTTTCCAAGTTATGAAGGTTTGTTTCAACTGGCGCATGAAAACAGCAACGAGGTAATTTTTGATATTCAATACATCAGGGGCGAAAATTCGCAGGGAACGCGGCTCGACCAGTTCACAGGCACCGGAACCGGAAGCTGGACACGCGGTACGCGCTACGTACCCACAGAAGATTTAGTGAACGCTTATGAAAAGATCGACGGTTCACCTGGCAAATATTTCGAGTCGGAAATTGATTTGGATAACCCGTATGACGGATGGGATCCGCGCCTGAAATTCACAGTAGTGGTGCCGGGTTCGTATTATCTGGGTTACCGTTTCCCAAATTACCTGTATCCCGGCGGTGCATATAATCATCCCGGCAACCGTATAAAACACCTCAGCACCCGAAAATACCGGGTGGATAACGAAGCGGATATGCCACCGACCGATCAATCGGATTTGAACAACATCATCATACGTTATGCCGATGTTCTTTTATCAAAAGCAGAAGCGCTGATAGAAACAGGAGGCAATGTAGATGAAGCCATCGCATTGATGAACAGGGTAAGAACCGAAAGGGACGATGTAAAAATAACTCCGCTGCCCATGGGTTTGTCGCGTGAAGAAGCCCGGGAAAAACTTCGGCACGAAAGACGCATTGAATTTGCGCTTGAAGGATTGTACTGGATGGATATCAAACGCTGGCAAAAAATGGATGGCTATGCCGACAGGATTTATCCGGTTGAAGTAAGGGACCACAACGGAAGCATCATTGAAACAAAATTTCCGGATGGATACAAAGAATACTTCAATTTGCTGCCCATTCCGAACAGTGAACTTTCGTTGAATGAAAATCTGGAACAAAATCCGGGATGGTAAAACTTAAACCAACTGAAAGGATTTCGGATTTTTGCCGGAATCCTTTCCTTTAAATTTTTTAAAATGAAAAAACAACTTCTTGTCCAGTTGCTGATCGTGATTTCTGTGTTTTCAGGTTTTGCAGCAGATACAAAAACTCCGAACATTATTTTAATTCTGGCCGATGATCTGGGGTACAACGATTTAACCTGCTACCGAAACCACAATCCCGGCCAGTCGAAAGAATTTCCTCCCACGGCACAAACACCAAACATCGACCAACTGGCCGAACACGGAATTCGTTTTACTGATTTTTATTGTGGCGCCGCCGTTTGCAGCCCGTCGCGTTCAGCGCTGATGACAGGCAGAAATGCGACGCGCGTTGGCATTTACAACTGGATTCCCGAGGAATCGCCGATGCATTTGAGGGCCAGTGAGGTTACCATCGCCGAAATGCTGAAGCAAAAAGATTACAAAACCGCTCATTTCGGAAAATGGCATTTAACTTCACAAGGAACTGATCAGCCGTTGCCAAACGACCAGGGATTTGATTACAGTTTCTTCGCGTACAACAATGCGGTTCCGTCGCAACACAATCCGGAGAATTATTACCGGAATGGCGAACCGGTCGGAAAACTGGAAGGTTATGCCTGTCAGTTGGTCGTGGATGAAGCGCTTCAATGGCTGGATAAAAACAATCATGCGGATGCACCGTTTTACATCGATGTGTGGTTTAACGAACCTCACCTGAAGGTGGCCGCACCGGAAGAATTAACGAAAAGGCACAAATACAATTCTGAATATTACGGCGCCATCGAGAATATGGACATTGCCGTGGGCAGGTTGATGGATTACCTGAAAAAGAACAAACTCATCGATAATACCATCGTTATTTTTACTTCCGATAACGGTTCCCGCTGGGATCATTCCAACGATCCGCTGCGTGGCGAAAAATGTTTTAACTACGAAGGAGGCATTCGCGAACCGTTCATAATTTCATGGCCGCCTAAAATCCCGCAAGGAAAAACCAGCAACTTTACCGGTAGTTTTACCGATATCTTACCCACTATTGCTTCCATTACACAGGTTCCGCTGCCCGCCGACCGCGTTTACGACGGACTGGATATTTCGCCCGTGTTTTTTGGGAAAAACATTCCTGCCCGCGAAGAACCGGTTTTCTTTTACCGCTATTTTCACGATCCCATCTGCATGTTGAGGGAAGGCGACTGGTGTTTGCTCGGCTACCAGAAATTGATTCCGTATGCAGAATCGTTAAATGAAGGTGAATTGGCGAACATCAAGCCGTGGAACTTTGAACAAAACCACATGGAATACCTGAAAACCCTGGTTCCCACCATTTTCGAACTGTACAACTTAAAAAATGATGTGGAGCAAAAACACGATGTAGCAGGCGAACACCCGGAATTAGTTGAAAAAATGAAAAAAGAAATGCTGCAACTCCGCGATGAAATGGTAAAAGAAGGCGGTGATTGGTATTCCGAAAATTAATGTTGAACTTTCGAATAAATTCAAAAAATGAATCAGACTCTGCGAAATGCGCTGTTGCTGGGGGGTTTATTGATAAGCTTTTTAGCGGTTGGAAAAACGAATGATCCGATCGATCAAAATTTAAAACCAAACATCATTGTAATTTTGGTGGATGATCTCGGCTATGGTGATTTATCGATTCAGGGAGGTACCGATATTCGCACGCCTAACATTGACCGGTTGTTTGAAAAGGGAATGCGTTTTAAAAACTTTTATGCCAACTGTACCGTTTGTTCACCCACAAGAGCAAGCTTGCTCACCGGGTGTTATCCTGATTTGGTTGGAGTTCCGGGAGTGATCCGAACACACGAAGATAATAGCTGGGGATACCTGAAAGAGGATGTTCCCACTTTGCCGGAGGTGCTGAAAAAGGCGGGATACAAAACAGCGATTGTCGGAAAATGGCACCTCGGACTGGAGTCGCCCAATTTGCCGAATGAACGTGGATTCGACTTTTTCCACGGATTTCTGGGCGACATGATGGACGATTACCGGACCCACCTCCGGCACAACATCAATTACATGCGGCTAAACAATCAGGTGGTCGATCCGAAAGGCCATGCCACGGATATCTTTACAGATTGGACCATCGAATATCTGAAGAACCAAAAAGATACTGATGCTCCGTTTTTTCTTTATCTGGCCTACAACGCGCCTCATTTTCCCATTCAACCGCCCGAAGACTGGTTGGAAAAAGTAAAAAAACGGGAATCCGGAATCTCAGAAAAACGGGCAAAAAATGTGGCGCTGGTGGAACATTTGGACTATGGAATCGGAAAAGTGATAAATGCCCTGGATTCACTGAAACTGAGTAAAAACACGCTTGTCATTTTCACTTCAGATAACGGGGGCCACTTGCCAAGCGGGGCTTCCAACGGAAATCTCCGGGGCGGAAAACAAGACATGTACGAAGGCGGCATAAAAGTTCCTGCCTGCTTTGTATGGGAGGGAAAAATAAAACCAGGTTCCGCGTCGGAAAGTCTCGGATTAACCATGGATATTTTCCCGACGTTGTGCGAAATAACGGGCGCAACCACCGGAAATGAAATTGATGGAATCAGTTTGTATAAAAGCCTGCGCGGCGAGCAACAGGAAACCGATAATCGCGAAGTTTATTTCATGCGGAGGGAAGGCGGCAAATATGCGGGAATGTGTTATTACGCCGTCCGGCAGGGACCTTACAAATTACTGCAAAACACTCCGTTCGAACCGCTGGAATTATTCAATCTTGCAAATGATCCGGCAGAAAAAACTTCGTTAAGTGAAAGCGCAGAAAAATACAATGAATTGCGGTACAATTTGTCTCAGCACATTCGCAGATCGGGCTCCGTTCCGTGGCAAAAACACCAAAACAAAATCAAATGAAAATCGAATCAAAATTTTCTGTAATGGAATTACTTCGAAAATGGTGGCTGGTTCCGCTATTGTTTTTAATTGCCTGTGGCAATCGGGAACAAACGCAAAAATCACCGAATATCATCCTGATTATGGCGGATGACCTCGGTTACGGCGATATCAGTTGTTTCGGCAGCGACTATATTCAAACGCCGGTATTGGATAAAATGGCTTCCGAGGGAATGAAATTCACCGATTACCACTCGAACGGGGCCGTTTGTACCCCAACCCGCGCCGCATTAATGACCGGCAACTACCAGCAGCGGGCTGGTTTGGAAGGCGTGATTTACGCACAAATGGGCAAAAGGATGTACGGCATTCCAGGAGATGAAAAAACCATGGCAGAATATTTTAAAAATGCCGGATATGCCACCGGCGCTTTCGGAAAATGGCACCTCGGTTACAAACCCGAATTTAATCCGGTGAAACATGGATTTGATAATTTTTATGGTTATGTAAGCGGCAACGTGGATTACATTTCGCACCGCGACGGAATTGGCTTGTACGACTGGTGGCTGGATGCCGATACCAGTTACGAGAAAGGTTATGTCACCGATTTAATCACCAGCCATGCCCTGGCTTTTATGGAAGAAAACAAGGATCATCCGTTTTTTTTATACCTGCCGCACGAAGCGCCGCATTATCCGTACCAGGGCCGCAACGACAAGGCAGACCGTCTGCCGGGCGTAGAATTTCAGGCGCAGGGTTCGAGGCCCGATAAAAAACAGGCTTACAAAGAAATGGTGGAAATTATGGATGAAAACGTCGGGCGGGTATTCGACAAACTTCGCGAACTGGCGCTGGAAAAAAACACACTTGTACTTTTTTGTTCTGACAACGGCGCCACAAACATGGGAAGCAACGGCAAATTGCGCGGATTTAAAACCACGTTGTGGGAAGGCGGTCACCGGGTGCCGGCAATTGCCTGGTATCCCGGGAAAATAGAGGCCGGCACAACTACCGGGGCTACCATTTTAAGCATGGATATTCTGCCAACGTTTTTATCCGTTATTGGAGAAAAACCGGAAGAAAATCTGGACGGCATCGACTTTTCAGGACTGATGTTCGATAATAAAATCCCTGAAGAACGGCCGGTATTCTGGCGCTACCGCAATCAGTGGGCGGTTCGCAAAGGCGACTGGAAGTACCTGAAAACCGGCGACGATGAATACCTGTTCAATCTGGGTAATGATTTGGCTGAAGAAAATAACCTGATCAATTCGAACCCTGAAAAAGCCGAAGAATTAAAAAAACTGCTGGACGACTGGAATGCTGAAATGAACAACTATTCGCAACAAACGAATTAAAATTAATTTTTATGACTTTCAATTCAATCAAAACAATAGCGGTACAAAAAACTGCAATTTTACTGGTTATTATACTGAGCATGAATTTTTTAGCATCTGCACAACAACAGAAAATGAACGTCCTGTTTGTAGCTTCGGACGATATGAGCAGTGATTTAAATGCTTTTGGAAATCCCGATGTTGATACGCCCAATTTCGACCGCCTGGCGAAAATGGGCATTGTCTTTCAGAAAGCATATAACCAGGCGCCGTTATGTGCACCCAGCCGCGCTTCGCTTATGACCGGTTATTATCCGGATAAAACTGGTGTTTACGATCTTTATCCTACATTTCGTGACGCTTTGCCGGATGCAGTGACACTGGCCCAGATGTTTAAAAACAACGGATATTTCACCTGCCGGATTGGAAAGATATTTCATCAGGGCGTGCCCAGTCAAATCGGTCAGGCAGGGCATGACGATCCTGCCTCATGGACAATTACCTACAACCCGATTGGTAAAGATAAAACGGATGAGTATAAACTGATTGCTGATGCGCCAATACTGGGGACTTATCTTGCCATGGATTGCAACGATGATGAGTTAACAGATGCCATTTCTGCGAACGTGGCGCTCAGCATTTTGCGTGAACGTACAGGAAATGCCAAAGCGAGCCCGTATGGTGGTTATATACAGGGCCGTGTAAATCCCCAGCCTTTTTTTATGGCGGTGGGATTTTATCGCCCGCATATTCCCTACATGGCTCCAAAAAAATATTTTGACTTGTATCCGCTGGACGAAATTCAACTTCATAAGAATCCGGAAAACGACTGGGACAACAAACCCGATGCGGCGGCGTGGGTTTTACCGTTGAATGGAAACACAACTGAAGAACAACAAAAAAAGGCGATACAGGCTTATTATGCCTGTGTTTCGTTTGTGGATGCTCAAATCGGGAAATTGTTGGACGGGCTGGAAGAATTTGACCTGCTGGACAATACGATAATTGTTTTCTGGAGCGATCACGGGTATAATCTGGGGGAGCACGGGCAATGGCAGAAACAAACGTTGTTTGAAAAAACATCGAAACAACCGTTAATAATTTCTGTTCCCGGATATTCAAAAGGAAAAACCACAGATGCCATTGTTCAGATGGTGGATATTTATCCTACGCTGGCGGAAATTACCGGCTTCGATGCGCCGGATGATCTGGTTGGGCACAGCCTTGTACCGCTTTTAAAAAACCCTGATGCCGAATGGAATTATCCCGCTTTTACTTTGCAGGCCCGAACGCTAAATCCGCGGGCGCGTGAAGGGCAGTCGAAATATAGTTTTAATCCGAACGTGGGATCAGACAACCCAACGATCTTTGGTCGTTCTGTAAGGGTTAAACGCTACCGTTATACCGAATGGGACGAAGGAAGAGCCGGTGCAGAATTGTATGATTATGAAAATGATCCCAACGAATTTAATAACCTGGTCGATAATCCGGAACTTAAAGGCACGGTGGCAAAATTATCTGAATTGCTGCATTCCGGTTTTAGTAATAACCTGAAAAGATAATAAAGGTCGTGCCGGCAGGGAGAAACTGGTGATTCCTAAAATTTCCGTGATCCCTCTGATTAAAATGCGTTTCCTGTAATACTTCCGCCGCGGAAATGTGTCATTCATTCATAAAGCTTAATTATGCCTGAGTTTTTTGTTTCCGAAGAAGAAAAAATAGCCATTGTTGATTACCTGTGCGGGGAATTAACCGGTTTCGAACCCGAAATCCTTCACAACTGGCTGGAAAAAAATCCGAAGAACAAACAGTTGATTCAGGATTTTGAAGAAATCTGGGAAACCAGTTCTTATCGCGCAGCAGAAAAACACATCGCTGTAAACAGGGCCTGGAAGGAATTGCAAAGCCGGATTGATCAAAAAAAAGGCAAATCTGACTCCTGGCAAAAGTTCCTGCAATTTGCTGCAATAGTTCTGATTGCTATTTTTTTAGGCGGTGTTTGTTCCTACTTTTTCTTTCCAAAAACTGAAATTACTGAACCTCAGTTTGTAGAATATCTGGCGCCACTCGGTTCCCGTTCATTTGTAAAACTGGCCGACGGAAGCAAAGTCTGGCTCAATGCCGGATCGCGGTTAAAATACAGCAATACATTCGGAAACAACAACCGGTTGCTGTCCCTCGACGGCGAGGCTTTCTTCGAAGTAACAAAAAATGAAAACCTTCCGTTTGTGGTAAAAACCAGCGAAATCGACGTGGTTGCCCTTGGAACAAAATTCAATGTGAAAGCTTATTCCGAAGAACAAACCATTGAAACTACGTTAATTGAAGGTTCAGTAAAACTGGAAAGCAAAACGGTGAATTTTTCCGAAAAAATCTTTTTGAAACCTTTTGAAAAAGCGGTGTTCACCAAAAAAAACCATTTATTGACCATTTCGAAAAACCAGCCCCGGCAGGATGTTCAGCCGAAACCAAAGCCCAAGCTTGAAATCATCGAATCGATTGATCCGGAGCCTATTGTTTCCTGGAAAAACAAACGATGGGTGATTGCCAATGAAAAACTGGGCAACCTCGCTTTAAAACTGGAACGCAGGTACGACGTCAACTTCATTTTCGATAACGATGTTTTGAAAGAATACTCCTTCAGGGGAACGCTGGAAGACGAGACGCTGGAACAAATTATGGAAGCCATTAAACTGAGCGCCCCGATTAAATATGTGATCGACAATAAAACAGTTTACGTAATGGCTGACGGACAAAAAATGAATAAATTTAAAAACCTGATGATGAAATAACTAAAAAAATGGGAAACCGATTTTGATCGTGCAATTGCCAACTGAAATTAACGTTGCCCGTATCGACGATATGAAGCAACCATTTATTAAAACCTTAACATTAAAAGTTTATGAAAAAAATTCGTAATGAATTATCCCGTCCGTCAATATGGGATTTTAAAAAGCTAATGCTCGTAACAAAGCTAACGGTTATTCTGAGCTTGTTATCTGTTGTGCAGCTTTCGGCCAGTGTTTATTCACAAACGCTGCTGACGGTTGACTCGAAAAATAAAACTGTAAAAGAAGTCCTTTCGGACATTGAAGACCAAAGCGAATTTCGTTTCTTTTACAACGACAAATTCATCGACCTGAACCGCCGGGTTAATTTCAATATCCAAAATGAAACGATAACCCATGTGATGGATAACCTGTTTGGTTCGCCGGATGTAACTTACAAAATCCTCGAAAACAACCTGATTGTAATAACTCCGGGCGACGTTCAGCAAACCCGGACGGTTTCAGGAAAGGTAACCAATCAGCAGGGGGAAATAATTCCGGGAGTAACGGTGGTACTAAAAGGCACCGCCAGAGGAACCGTGACCGACGAAAATGGTAATTTTTCACTTTCAGATATCTCTGATAATGCCACTTTGATATTTTCATTCGTGGGAATGAAGTCGCAGGAAATTCCCGTGGGAAACCGTTCGACCATCAATGTTACCATGGCGGAAGATGCAATCGGACTGGAAGAAGTGGTTGCCATCGGTTACGGAACGCAATTAAAGGAAAATGTAACGGGCTCAATGGAAACTGCCGGCAGCGATCAACTTGAAAATAAACCCATTGTAACCGTTGGGCAGGCACTCCAGGGTGAGTTGAGCGGGGTAACCATCCGCCAGGCAAATGGCAGACCTGCCTCATCAACGGAAATCGTCATCAGGGGATACGGAACTTTTAGTAACGCAGGGACGAATCCGCTTGTTTTGGTCGATGGCATTCCCGGGTCCCTGGATGCGGTGAATCCAAACGACATTAAAAATATTTCCGTTTTAAAAGATGCTGCTTCTGCTGCAATTTATGGATCGAGGGCTGCCAACGGCGTAATTTTGATTCAGACCAAAAGAGGCCAGACCGGAAAAACTTCAGTGTCGTACAACGGTTCATTCGGCTTTAGCGAACTGGCGGACATGCCCAAATTTGTCGATTCATGGATTTATGCACAGGCTTATAATGAAGCCCTTACAAATGCCGGGCAAGGCGCGGTTTATTCACAGGAGGATATCCAGAAGTTTATGGCCGGAACAGACCACGATCTTTATCCAAATGATAAACATTACCAGATGGCTTTTGACAATATTGCTTATCAAACCAAACAGGATATTTCGCTAATGGGAGGGGGCGCCTCTGCCAGTTATCGTTTTTCTTTTGGTTATCTCCGGAATGACGGTCTTCTGCAAAATAACCTTTACGACAACTACAGCGATAACCTGCTTAATTATTACAACAAATACAACCTTCGTTTAAATGTTGACAGTGAAATAACGAAAAAGCTGAAATTGATTGCCAACATTTCAGGAACAGCAGACGATGAAAAAGGACCGGGAGCAGCAACCGGCGACGGTACTACGATGCGTGTTGTAACCAGGGTTGCAAGGATGCCGGCTACAATTGCAGGCAGAACATCAGAGGGATATTACGGCCGTGTTGATAAAGGTTCACCCTGGGCGGATATCGATGCAACTTCCTTTGAATTAAACCGCAATTATTATTTTATGGGAAACGCAGATTTGGAATATTCGATTGTAAATCCTTTAAAAATAATATTCCGGGGCGGATATGTATTCGACCATACAAATTACAAATTGTGGCAGGCCGACGAACAAATTGATGCAACAACTTACGCCGGCCCGGCAAAGTTAAGTGTGAACTGGAACACACGAAGAGAGATAACGATGGAAGGATTGATAAAGTTCGATAAAACGTTTGGGGATCATAGTGTTAGCGCCCTTGCGGGTTATTCTCAAATCGACAGTAAATATGAGTTTGTTACCGCATTCAGAGATCAGTTTCCAACGAATGGACTGTATGAACTAAATGTTGGCAGTTCCGCAAACCAGAAAAATACCGGTGGCGCTTCCGAGTGGGGACTGGTTTCTTACTTTGCCAGGTTACAATATGATTATCTTGGGAAATATCTTTTCGAAGCCAATGTCCGCTACGACGGATCTTCCCGGTTCGATAAAGGCAATAAGTTTGGAGTTTTCCCTTCATTCTCTGTGGGATGGAGGATTTCCGAAGAAAATTTCATGAAGGAAAACCTGGCCTGGATTTACAACTTAAAATTTCGCGGTTCGTGGGGAGAACTGGGAAACCAGCAGATTGGCAATTATCCGTATCAGGCCATTCTTTCTTCGGGGAGCAATGCAATCTGGGATAACAATGTACACCCCGGAGTGGTGCTGAATACAGTTGCCAACAAAGATATAACCTGGGAAACAACCGCAATAACCGACATGGGAATTGACTTATCTGTTTTTGAAGGAAAAATAAGTCTTACCGCAGATTATTACGATAAAACAACCCGAAACATCCTTTATAACATTACCACTGCAGGAACTCTCGGATTAAATGCTTCTCCTTCCAACGCCGGAAAAGTAAGAAACACCGGTTGGGACTTTAACCTGAGTTATAAAGAAAATATTGGGGATTTTTCATTTGAAATCGCACCCAATTTATCCATCGTAAAAACGGAGGTTCTTGAATTAAGCGATGTCGAAAAAGACATTGCCAAAGGCCTGTTTATCGGAGGGCCTTTAAATGCCATTTACGGTTATACAGCGGATGGGCTATTTGTTGATGAACAGGACATTCAAAATTCTGCCACTCAACCTTACAATCCGGTTCCCGGCGACATTAAATACAAGGACGTCAGCGGACCGGAAGGTATACCGGATGGCAAAGTAGATCCGTTGTACGACAGAAGTGTAATCGGACAAACAACTCCAACCTATACCTATGGCGCCCGGATTAGTGCAGCTTACAAAGCATTTGATTTTTCGCTGACATTCGACGGAGCAGGCGGTATGAGAAGGTGGTTGAGTAATATGGCCGGGAGGGCATTTGCAAATAAATCAAATGTTCAGCAATGGATGTGGGATAACCGGTGGACGAAGGAAAATCCAAATCCTGATGCTTTATATCCGCGATTTTATTTACACGGTGGTGGAAACGATGAGCCATATAGCTATATTTCAACGTTCTGGGCCTGGGATGCTTCCTATCTGAAAATTCGGTCTGCCCAAATTGGCTACACCATGCCGGAAGCCGTTACCAACGCGTTGAAAATTCAAAAAATGCGGATTTATGTTTCAGGCCGAAACCTCTTGTGCTTCGATAATTTCTTTGATGGCTGGGATCCGGAGCTTAATGTTCAAACGGGCGAGGGTGTTCACTATCCAATGTCAAGAACATATATTGTGGGTTTAAATGTTAATTTTTAAAATAGAACAATTATGAAAGCGTATAGAAAAGCAATAATAATTACCCTGTTTATCTCCTTTGCCTTTTTTATTTCGTGTGAAAATGGGATTCTTGATAAACAACCGTTGGATCAACTATCAACAGAAAACTTTTGGACAACCCCGGAAGATGTGGATTTGGCTTTGGCAGGCGTTTATAATAAAGCCACCACATGGAGCAGTGCCGACCATATTTGCGAATTCGATGATAACACAGACAATGGCATTGACAGAAAAGCAAATCAATCCTTCCTGTCGTATGGTACTTTGAATCCGGCAACTTCAGATATAAAAAGTCTGTGGAATGGTTCATACCGGGAAATTGCCGGTTGTAATTATTTTTTGGAAAACGTTGATAAAGTGACGAGCCTAAATGCAGCTAAAAAAGCTCAAATGGTGGCCGAAGTTAGGTTTTTAAGGGCTTTTACCTATTTCAACATGTCTCAGTATTGGGGTGGAGTTCCGCTGGTAACCAAACTTTTAACGATGGAAGAATCCATTACCGTAAACAGTTCTTCCAAAGAAGAAGTAGAGAATTTTGTTCTGAGCGAATTGAATGAAATAGAAAATGATTTACCCGTAACCAGACCTTCCAGCGAAAATGGAAGAATCATCAGGTCGGCAGCCCTTGCCGTTAAAGGTCGTTTGTTAATGGCTGAGAAAAAATGGGCCGAAGCAGCTACAGCGTATAAAGCCATAATCGATCTTGGCGTCCACGAAATCGACCCTTTGTATGAAGAACTCTTTAACGGAAAAAATGAAAACAGCAGCGAGATCATTTTTGCCCGAAAGTATCTGGCAGGTGAAATTGCAAACAGCACCCAATTGTACTATCGCCCCAGTGTTGACGGCGGCTGGCATCACATGAACCCGTTTCAAAGTTTAGTTGATGCATACTTATGCACCGATGGAAAAACAATTGAAGAAAGCGAATTGTATGATCCACTTCATCCTGTGGTTAAAAATGGCGTAAACTACAGAGATCCGCGTTTGTTATACACTGTTTTTTATCCGGGCATTTCAACCATTAAAGGACGGGTTTACCAGGGACATCCGGATTCAACGTCGGTTATCGGCGACTTGTTTACCTACGATGCCGGGATGACGGGGTATTGTCTGCAAAAATATGTAGATAACGGTTACACCGGCGATGTTTACAGTTCAGGGGTAGATATACCAGTCATTCGTTATGCAGAAGTTTTACTAAGTTACCTTGAAAGTAAAATAAACGCAGGTAGTGCAATCGATCAGAGTTTGCTGGATTTAACCATTAACGCTGTGCGTGGCAGAGCAGCAGTGCAAATGCCGGCAGTAACCGAAACCGATCCGGTGAACCTGATGCAGATTTTAAAACGGGAACGAAGAGTTGAACTAGCGTGGGAAGGATTAAGGTACTGGGATTTGCTCCGGTGGGGAGAAGCCGCGGACAAACTTTCAAACGAACCGATGTATGGAATATTTCTAACAAGCGATCCCGCAACTTATACCCGGTTTCCGGTGGGTCCCGACGGTCATTATTTTGTAATAAATTTGAAATTCAGGTCCACTGATGTTCCCTGGCCAATTCCGCAGGATGAGCTGGATATTAATACTTCCATGACTCAAAAAGACAACTGGAAATAACGATAAACAATTCAGGGTAAGCGTTAAATATTTAAAAAATTATTATCCATATTTAACGCTTACTTTTTCAGAATTTTTCAATTGATGGTAGTTTAAAAATTAAATCAGAATAATCCAGAAAAGAATAATGAATAAAGCATTTATATCCAAAGGAATAATATCTTTCTCTGTGTTGTTGACAGTACTTTATTCCTGTAAAAATACTGAGCCGGATGCCACACCACCTTCACCCAACATTGTATATATTTTAGCCGATGATCTCGGTTACGGAGATTTGGGTTGTTATGGTCAAACTCATTTTCAAACACCCAACCTCGATAAAATGGCCGGCGAAGGAATGCTTTTTACACAGCATTATGCCGGCACTGCAGTATGTGCCCCTTCGCGTTCCGCGCTGATGACAGGCCAAACAACCGGCCACACACCCATACGCGGAAACAAAGGTGTAAAACCCGAAGGACAGTGGCCAATTCCTGATTCAACGTTTACCATTGCAGAAATGCTTAAACAGGCCGGATATGTTACCGGTGGTTTTGGAAAATGGGGACTTGGTTTTATAGAATCTGAAGGCGATCCCAACAAACAGGGATTTGATGAATTTTATGGCTATAACTGCCAAAGTCTGGCGCATAATTATTATCCCGGGCATTTGTGGGATAATCATAAAAAAATAATTTTGGAAGGAAACACCGGTGATCAATTTGAAGAATATGCGGCTGATATGATCCACGAGCGTGCCTTGCAGTTTATCGAAAAAAACAAGGATAAACATTTCTTCCTTTATTACCCTTCAACCATTCCGCATGCCGAGCTGCTGCTTCCTGAAAAATACAAGGAAAAGTATGAAGGCAAATTTCTTCCGGAAAAAAGCTATAAAGGTGCAGAACCCGGCGATGCCAGATTTCGCGAAGGAGCCTACGGCACCCAATCCGAAAGCCACGCAGCTTTTGCGGCCATGGTTACCCATCTCGACGATCAGGTTGGGGAAGTTCTGAATAAACTAAAAGAACTTGGTCTCGATAAAAATACGATCGTCATTTTCAGCTCCGATAACGGACCACATCTCGAAGGTGGCGCTGATCCGGATTATTTCGACAGCAATGGGCCGCTGCGGGGTTACAAACGCGATTTATACGAAGGAGGAATCAGGGAACCGATGATTGTGAGATGGCCCGGAAAAGTTGCTGCAGGAACAACCAGTAACCATATTTCTGCCTTCTGGGATATTATGCCAACGTTGGCTGAATTATCCGGAATTGAAACGCCAAAAAACATCGACGGCATTTCTTTCCTTCCAACTCTTTTGGGCAAGAAAGGTCAAAAAGAACATGACTATATGTATTGGGAATTCCATGAACAGGGAGGAAGACAAGCTGTTCGTAAGGGAAACTGGAAACTGGTACGATACAATGTTTTTAACCCGGAAAAAACAACAACTGCGTTGTACAACCTGACAAATGATTCGGGAGAAGAAAGCAACATTGCATCTGCACATCCTGATGTTGTAAAAGAATTAAATGAGATAATGAAATCGGCCCGCATTGAATCCGAAGTATTTCCCTTTCAATCAACCGATAAAGAATAAATAATTTAACTGCAAAAATGAAAATATTTACATTCCTTTTTCTGTTGATGTTCGCCAACCATTTAGTGGCACAGCCCAAAAAAAACCTTGCACCAACACCTCCAATGGGTTGGAACAGCTGGAACTGGTTTGGTAAAAACGGTATTAATGAAGACATTGTTAAAGAATGTATCGATGCAATTGTAGCTGAAGGATTGCTTGATGCAGGATACAACTATGTTGTAATTGACGGTGGCTGGCGGGACACCAAACTTGGTACCAACGGTGAATTGTTGCCGAATCCTCAGAAATTTCCTCACGGAATTAAAGTACTGGCTGATTACGCCCACTCCAAAGGGCTGAAATTCGGACTTCATACCGTGCCTGGCACAGCTGACTGCGGAGGTGATCCGGTGGGTGGATTTGGACACGAAGAAGTTCAGATGAAACAATTTGTCGACTGGGGCCTCGATTTCATAAAACTCGACAAATGCAGATATGCTGACGGCTGGAACGAAGACCTGCTAAAGAAAACGTACGAAAAATGGGAAGGATTAATCGATAAATCCGGCAGGGACATCGTATTTAGCATTAGCGCATACGTTTGGCGCGACTGGTACCCTGAAGTGGGGCAAATGGCCCGCACAACCGGGGATATTAAAGCCAGGGTTTCCCGCGGGGCCGTTTTTGATGATGCAAAAGGAAGCGTAATGGAAATTGCAGAAATAAACAACAAACCGGCTCAGTTTGCAGGAAATGGATACTGGAACGATCCGGATATGCTTGCCGTCGGAAACCAGGGATTAACGGTTGATGAACAAAAAATCCATTTTGCCTTGTGGTGCATCATGTCGTCGCCGCTGATGTTGGGAAACGATCCGCGCAACATGTCGCCGGAAGAAAAAGACATGATAACCAACAGATTGGCTATTTCCATCAATCAGGACCCGACAGAACAGGGGAAATTGGTAGAAGCAAAAGATGAAGGAGAAGTTTGGGTAAAAAGGCTCAGTGACGGAAAATTTGCTGTTTTACTTATCAACAGGCAAAATGAAAAAAATCAATTGGTTGAATTCTCTTTAGCCGACTTTGCAAATCCGGGTGCATTTGTTGCCACGGATGTATATTCAGGAGATGATTTGGGAAAATTCTCGTCATCGTTTTCAACAAAATTGGCTCCGCATTCCGGGCTGTTTTTATTGATTGAACCTAAATAACGTCGAATCTCTCCAACTGAAAAGTATGAAGGCAGGATTGGGGCGCCATTGATCGCGCGGGAGCCGCGTAAAAGTGATTCCGGAACTGAATCAAAACATACTTCAGCTTTTTGGGGCATGAAACCGGCTTTTACCGAAATTGCCGGCTTCTGTTTACAAAAACCAGGAACAAAAACAATTTTCACGCGTTGTATTCCTTCGTGTGAATGGAGAAACAGCTACCGCAAAAAATGGTTGCCTGGTCTGAAAAAATTGTTTTAACTTGGGAAAGTGCAAAGTGGGCAGAAGGAAAAATTCTAAGCACATCATACAATTACCTAAGGCTTTAACTGTAAAAATTATTGTATAACTTAATCAATTTTACTTATGAAAAAAATAAGGTTTGGAAAGACGAATGACGGAATTCCCAAAAAATTTATTCCAAAAATTCTGTTCATCGCCTGTTTAAGCTTCATCATTTCGGTACCGGGTTATGCCCGCTCCGAGATTCGGTCTGAAGTTGTTGGCGGTGAAATTCAGCAAACAAAAACAGTTTCGGGAAAAGTGACCGACACGGATGGTGAACCGCTCCCCGGTGTTACAGTAATGATAAAAGGGACCACGCAAGGATCGGTTACAGGTTCAGATGGAAATTATTCGGTTCAGAATGTTCCTGCGGGTGCAACTTTGGTATTTTCCTATGTCGGAATGAAATCACAGGAAGTGGCCGTGGGAAATCAATCGGTTATCAATGTTGAAATGGTAACCGATGCCATTGGAATTGAAGAAGTGGTGGCAATCGGTTACGGTACGATGAAAAAATCGGATTTAACCGGCTCCGTTTCGCAGGTAAAAACCGAAACCCTTGAGTCAGTTCCGGTTTACAACATGGAACAAGCGCTGAAAACAGGCGCTGCCGGTGTGCGAGTCGTGCAAAACTCGGGAGTTCCGGGAGGTAGAATCCAGGTACGAATCCGTGGCGGAAATTCGATGATTGGCGACAACCAGCCGCTGTACGTGGTGGATGGGTTTCCGGTTACCGGTGGAATCGATTACCTGAACCCGTCGGACATTGAATCGGTAGATATCCTGAAAGATGCCTCAGCCACAGCTATTTATGGCTCACGCGGCGCCAATGGCGTTGTAATTATTACCTCGAAAAAAGGTAGGTCCGGGCAAAAAGGCAGAATCGAAATTAACAGCTATTTCGGCATGCAAAAAGCAGCGAACCAGTACGACGTACTGGATGCAAAACAGTATGCCACAATTGCCAACGAATGGTTAAAAAACCAGGGGCTCGATCCGTTTTTCAATGTCGATCAGGTACAAAATCCGGGTACCAACTGGCAGGATGTGATATTCAGAACAGCACCGGTAAATAATCATACCATCACATTTACCGGAAGTTCTGAAAAAACCAGATTTTCACTTTCAGGAAATTATTACGATCAGGATGGATTATTGATCAATTCGGGAGTAAAAAGAGGTTCGGTGAGAATTAATATGGACAGTGAAATGAACAACTGGCTCACGGTTGGATTGAACCTTCAACTCTCCAGAAGGGAGCGGTTTTCAGTGAATTCAGACAACGGGTTCCGGGGTACAGGTTTATTGTCGGCGGCAGTTTCAGCCCCGCCTACCCTGCCGGTTTACGATGAAAACGGCTTGCCTACAAAAATTGAACAGGCATATAATTTCGGCTCTGCTGATATGCGTAATCCAATTATTTATGCATCTCAAAAAAACCGGACGTTTGCCAACAGCGTTCTGGGAAACACGACGCTAAACATCAAATTTACTCCTGAACTCTCTTTCAAAACACTGCTCGGCCTGCAATACGAATATGTTTTGGGCGACTACTTCAACCCAATTATTTACAGCAGCGACCGCGGCTCTGCATCCATAAATAATTCGTACAGCAATTCGTTCCTGAATGAAAATACCATCACCTACGAAAATGTATTTAACGAAGTCCATAATTTGAATATAGTTGGCGGTTACACCTACCAAACAAGCATGTACCGAAGCTCGGGCATTGGTGTGAGCGGATTTGCAAACAATACCACTGAAAATTATGATTTGGGGGCAGCAGAAACCATTGGCAATCCGGGCTCGGGCTATTCCGACTGGACACTGGCCTCTATCCTCGCCAGGGCCAATTATTCGTACAACGACAAATATATGGTAACCGCAAGCATCAGGGCCGATGGTTCTTCGCGGTTCGGCGCCGATCACAAGTGGGGTTATTTTCCGTCGGCAGCTTTGGCCTGGCGCATTTCCGAGGAATCGTTTATGCAGGATTTAACATTCATCAGCAGCCTGAAACTTAGAGGAAGTTATGGAATTACCGGGAGCACTGCCTTATCACCGTATCAGTCGCTAAACCGGTTGAATTCAGTAAAATATATTTATGAAGGCCATACCGATGTTATCGGCTTTGTTCCGGTTGGAATTTCAAACAGCGATCTGAAATGGGAAACAACGTCCCAACTGGATTTGGGTTTCGATTTAAATGTGTTTAACGACCGGTTACGGGTTGTTTTCGATTACTATAAAAAGAATACGACAGATCTGCTGGCTTCCGTTCCTTTACCACCGTCTGTGGGTTTTGGTTCCATCTATAAAAACGTAGGCGAAATTCAAAATACGGGGTTCGAATTCAGCGTAAATGCCGATATTTTGAGAGGCGATTTTAAATGGATTGCATCGGCACAACTATCCTCAAATAAGAACGAGGTTATTGAACTGGCCGGTGGAAGCGACATTTTTGGCGCTGAACAGGGAGCTGCGTGGCCTCCGGTAAATATTGCCCGCGTAGGTGAACCATTAGGCGCTTTCTACGGATTTCTGGAAGATGGACTCGACGAAGACGGGTTTATAAAGTATAAAGATTTGAGTGGCCCGGATGGCACGCCTGACGGTGTGATAAACGCGCTCGACCGCGTGATTCTCGGAAGTAATTATCCCGATTTCATTTACAGTGTGACTTCCGATTTTATGTATAAAAATTTTGAACTGAACCTGATTGTGGAAGGGGTTTACGGAAATGAAATTTTCAACGCTACCAATGGCACCAGCCTGAACTCATTTCAGCGGGGGAACAATCAGTTGCAAGACATTATGGGAAATTACTGGACGCCTGAAAATCCGAATCCCAATGCAAAATATCCAAAAATCAGCGCGGCAACTCAAATTACCGGTTCTGAACGTTTTATTGAAGATGGCTCGTACATTCGGCTAAAATCTGCACGGCTGGCTTACAACCTACCGGTGCGAAAACTGGGATTGAATGCTTTTGACGTCGCTCAGGTTTATGTTTCCGGAACCAATCTTTTTACCATAACCAACTACACAGGTTTGGATCCGGAGGTTAACACCCGTGGATCAGACAGTGGTAATGTGGCCAACCGTTTATGGATCGGAGTTGACCAATTCGGGTATCCGACTGCGAGGGTTTTTGCTGTCGGTTTAAAACTTGGTTTTTAATTTTAAAGTGAATCAATTATGAAAAAATTAACGATACTGTTACTAATAACAGTTCTTTTTTCAGCTTGCGAAAATATGCTGGACGAAGTACCGAAAAGTTTTGTTTCCAAAGCCAATTATTATCAAAATCAGTCGGATGCCGAAGGCGCAATAGCCGGCGCGTATGCAGGAATGCTAAACGATTTTTTTGGCATAACGAATTACCTGATGACTGAATTACATGGTGACTTTTTAAATGGGAGGGGTTCCCAGGCGCCAATAACAATCTGGGATCAAATTCTGGATCAAAGAAACATCGGCAGATGCGGCGATAACTGGTCGTCATTTTACAGTTGTATCAACCGGGCAAACGCTGTGTTGGATAACGTACCGAATATTCAGGAAATCGATCCCACCGTTCAAACGCGAATACTTGCCGAGGCGCATTTTCTGAGGGCGTTGTGTTATTTTGAACTGGTAAGAGGCTGGGGACCGGTTCCATTAAAACTAACTGAAAGTGTTGATTTATCGACAGTTGAAGCACCACGTGCACCCGAAAGCGAAGTTTATGATTTGATCATCCAGGATGCAACGACTGCTGAAAGTGGATTGGGCGATGTGGGAGCAGCAACCGGCCGGGCTTCGAAATGGGCGGCTAAAATGTTGCTGGCACACGTTTACCTGACCATTCATGAATATGCACAGGCTGCCGAAAAAGCGGAGGATGTGATCAATAACGGTCCATTTTCGCTGGTAACTGTCGAACAACCAGATGACTTTTATAAAATTTTTGCTACCGAAACAAGCAGTGAAGATATAATGTCGATGCATCATTCAGAAACAAAGCAATCAACGATACCAAACTATCTTCACCGAAGCGGGGATATTCCCTACAATTATTCCACAGGTGGCGTATTTGCATGGCTTCCTGATTTAAGCACATTTATCGGAGATAGCTGGGATGAGAATGATCTCAGGAAAAGTTTCAACTTATACACCATGATCCTGAACCCTGCTGGCGAATGGGTTCCGCTTCCTTCAACCACACCCGTTCTTTTTAAGAAGTTCATCACCAATACCGATGGAATTAGCTTGTACAGCGTGCCCATTTACCGGTTTACGGAGGCATTCCTTTTTTATGCCGAAGCTTCGGCAATGGCGGAGGGAAGTCCTTCACCACTGGCTTTGGAACGGTTAAACATGATAAAAAGAAGGGCTTATGGTTATGATTTGAATACAACCTCGCCGGTTGATTATCAGTCCGGTATGAGCAAGGAAGAATTTCAGGATGCAGTTTTGCAGGAGAGGGCATACGAATTTATGATTGAAAGACGGCGTTGGTTCGATTTGAAACGCACTGATAAAGTGAAAGAAGAATTTGCCAAAAACGGCCGGAATATTATCGACGAACGATTACTGTGGCCTATTCCGGAAGATGAAATTAATAACAATCCTGCAATTTCGCAGGCAGACCAGAATCCGGGCTATTAAAATACCCAAATCCCGGTGGAAATACCACCGGGATTTTTCAGGAAAGTTGTAAATTTCATATTCAGCAGCCAAACAAGTTTGCATGTTAGCGTTCATCTGTTGGACCAGCTCACATTTAATTATTATTTTGCAGACATTAAATTGCGGAAACAAAGCTCAAAAAACACCTGTAAAATGCGGTTCCAAAAAAACATAACACCTATTTCAGGGATTGTAAAAATTTTCATGCTCTTTCTGTTTTTCTTCGGAATTTCCGGTTTTGGCAAGGCTCAACCGGCGCCAACCGAATTTATACGACAGTCGGCAAGAGAGATTCCCATGGTCAAAAAAGTTGACGTTGTCATTCTTGGCGGAACTACCGCCGCGGTTGCCGCTGCTGTTTCTGCTGCAGAAAACGGCGCCACTGTTTTTCTGGCTGCTCCCCGCCCCTATCTGGGTGAAGATATGGCCGCAACCCTTCGTTTGAATATTGAAGAAAACAGACGATTGAAAACCCGGCTTGAACAACAAATTTTTGGAGAACAATTACAGGTAACTCCGCTTAAATTAAAAGCGACCCTCAACCAGGCTATGATCGATGCCGGTATTGATTTTGTTTTTGGTTCGTATGCTACCGATGTACTTTGGTCAGGCGACAACAAACCCGCCGGCATAATCATTGCCAACCGGGCAGGCCGGCAGGCAGTTGTTGCAAAAACAATTATCGATGCAACCCATCAGGGCTGGTTTTGCCGGATGGCCGGCGCAGAAGCGATACAACCGAAAATATCCGGGATTCCGTTTGAAAGAACCTTAATTATGCGCGGTTCGGATGATGAATCCCCTGATTACGTAACGCGGCAGATGAACATTCAAATGCCGGATTTGCACTTTCCGTCGTTTGCGCGGGCGGAACAAATTGCGCGGAAAGAAACTTACAGTGAAATACTGGCCAGAGGCGCGGAATCGCTGTTTTACATTCCGCCAAATCCAATTATTTGCAAAAAAAATGCATCCGACTGGCAAAATAAAACAGAAGTTGAATTTTTTCAACCCAAAAATTCCGATAATCTTTTTGTGCTCTCCGGCAGTGCCGGTTTCCCGCGCAGCGTGGCAGACTCGCTTTTAAAACCTGCGGCGCTTTGCGAAGCCGGGGAAATAGTTGGAAAAGCCGCAGCGATTAAAGCAAAACAGACCAATTTTTCAACCGGATTTTCATTTCCTCACCAACGTTCTGCAAAAGGTGATTCCGGAGATATAAGAGAAATCCTGACGGGGTTGCGGCCAATCAATGAAGATTTGCCAATAGTCGAATTTCCTGAAACCGCAGTGCCGGTAATTTCAGGTTATGAAGTTGTTGTTGTCGGCGGTGGAACTTCCGGCGCCCCGGCCGCCATTTCAGCCGCACGAATGGGAATGAAAGTTCTGGTGGTTGAATACCAGGAAGGTTTGGGCGGCGTTGGAACACTTGGATTGATAGGAAAACCCTACCATGGCCGCGATGTGGGTTTTGCTGCCGAAGTGCCTTTCCCGAAAGATTTCATCGAACCAAAAATGGAATGGTACCGATCGGAAATTGAGAAAGCCGGGGGCGACATTTGGCTGGGCGTGCTTGGTTGCGGCGCTTATGTCGAAGGAAACCAGGTAAAAGGAGCGGTTGTGGTTACTCCCGAAGGCCGGGTTGTGGTAACGGCGGACGTTGTAATTGATGCAACGGGAAATGCAGATGTGGCCATTGCAGCGGGAGCCGAATCTATGTACGGCGAGATCGAAAATGGCGACATTGCCCTGCAGGGAACCGGTTTGCCGTCGCGACCGCTGGCAGGCAATTACAACAACACTGACTATCTGCTGGTGGATGAAATGGACATGACCGATGTCTGGCGCACACTGGTCAGCGTTCAGGACACCAAATATTCCGAGGGAATGTTCGACGCGGGAACACTCATTCAGAACCGTGAACGCCATCGGATTGTGGGGGATTTTGTGATACATTACCTCGACCAAATCACCGCCCGCACTTTTCCCGATGCCATTGTCCTTTCCGGAAGCGATTACGACTCGCATGGTTATCCGAGTTCCGGTTATTTTGCATTACTTCCGCACGACAGTATTTCGAGAAATCAGAACCATCCGGCCCCGGGTGGAACCTGTTATACGCCATACCGGTGCCTTCTTCCCAAAAACCTGGAAGGTATTTTGGTCACGGGGCTGGCAATCAGCATGGAACGCGACGCTTCGGCAATGGTCCGCATGCAACTCGACCTTGCAAATCAGGGCTACGCGGCTGGTTTGGCAGCAACCCTTGCAATTACAGAAGACAAAAGTCTCCGGGATATTGATGTCCGGGAACTTCAGACCTACCTCGTTGAAAAAGGAAATCTGCCGGAAGAAGTTTTAAAACTGACGGATTCTTATCCGCTTTCCGATAAAATTGTGAAACAGGCAGTAATCGATTACGGAAACGCAACCAATCCGAAAGAAGCCGGAAAACCGCTGGCAATAATACTTACACATAAGAACGCAGCCCTTCCGCTGGTTAAAACGGAATACAAAAATTCAGAAGGAAAGAAAAAACTGCAATATGCTGAAGTGTTGGGAATGTGCGGTGAAAATGACGGTGTAAAAACTCTCTTAACCGATCTGAAAAATTTCAATGGTTGGGATGCGAAAATTTATCAGGGAAGTATGGCCGATTTTGCACATCTGCCCACACCCGTTGATGCTGTTATCCTGGCGCTGGGAAATTCCGGCGATCGCTCGGCTGTACCGCAGCTTGTGGATTTGGTAGGGGAACTGGACTCGAGTGTCACACTTTCGCATCACCGTTCACTGGCACTTGCTTTGGAAAAACTGGCCGATCCGAGAGCGACAAAACCACTGGCAGAACTGCTTCAAAAAGAAGGAATGCACGGATTTGTCATGCAAAATCTTAAAGACGCCTCAACGCAACTGGACAACGACGGAAAAGGACCGAACCCGGTTAAAAATTCATCGTACGACAAGCGGACGAAAGCGCTGCGTGAAATTGTGCTGGCACGGGCATTGTACCGGTGCGGCGATTATAACAACATTGGGAAAAATATCCTGGAAAATTACACCAAAGATCTGCGTGGCCTTTTTGCCTTGCATGCACAGTCGGTTTTACAACAAGGAAAATAACATCCGAATTTGATACCATTAAAAAATACTTTTCTTATTCACTTAAAAACATGAAAATGAAGACAACATTGCTAACAATAATTTTAACGATATTTTTTTGGCCATCAAATAGTCGGGCTCAAAATCCAGAACAATACGATATTGTGATTTACGGCGGAACTTCTGCCGGAGTAGCCGCAGCTATTCAGGGTTCGAGAATGGGAAAAACTGTATTGCTGATTGAACCCACTTCACGAATTGGAGGATTAACTACCGGTGGTTTGGGCCAGACCGACATCGGCAACAAACAGGCCATTGGCGGCATTTCCCGCGAATTCTACCAAAACATCAAAAAATATTACGACGACCCGTCCAACTGGAAATGGCAAACGCGCCAGGAGTACCGCGATGGCGGCCAAACCCGCACAAAAGAGGGTGAAGATGCCATGTGGACGTTTGAACCGTCAGCCGCATTAAAAGTGTATCAGAATATGATTGATGCGGAAAATATCGATCTGGTATACAATGAGCGCCTCAATCGCGCCAATGGAGTGGTAAAAAACGGCACCCAAATCAACGAGATCAGGATGGAAAGCGGAAAATCATACAAGGGAAAACAATTTATCGATGCCACTTACGAAGGCGATTTAATGGCAACAGCAGGAGTTGGTTACACCGTCGGCCGTGAGTCTAACAAGGAATACGGTGAAACGTTAAACGGCGTCCAGGCAAATGATTACAGCATCACGCTTCGCGGAACAGTTTCACGAAACAGTGTTCACCATAATTTTATTGATGGCGTTGATCCATACGTAGTAAAAGGCGATCCGTCGAGCGGCCTGCTGCCATTCATCATTGATGGTGGTCCGGGAATCGACGGGCGCGGCGACGATAAAATTCAGGCTTACTGTTTTCGCATGACGCTGACCGACATTCCCGAAAACCGCATTCCGTTTGAAAAACCGGAAAATTACAACGAACAGGATTATGAATTGCTGTTCCGAAATTACGAAGCTGCCAATGGTCCGGTTGAAGAAATGTATTCGTATGGCGACCCGCTGGTTCCGTGGATCAACTCGAAAATGCCCAACCGCAAAACCGACACCAACAATCAAAAAGGATTTTCAACCGACTTTATCGGGCAAAACTGGGAATACCCGGAAGCATCGTATGAAGAGCGGGAGAAAATCGCCGAACGTCACCGCGACTATCAAAAAGGATTGATGTGGACGCTGGCTTATCACCCGCGCATTCCGAAAAAAGTGCGGGATGTGGTTTCGAAATGGGGAACCTGCAAAGACGAGTACGAGCGCGAAGATGGCTGGCAACAGCAATTATACGTCAGGGAAGCCCGCCGTATGATCAGCGATTATGTGATGACACAAAAAAACTGCGAAGGATTTGAAGTGGTTGAAGATCCGGTGGGACTGGCTGCTTACGGAATGGACTCGCACCAGGTTCAGCGTTATGTGGATGCAAACGGGTTTGTTCAAAACGAAGGAAACGTGGAAGCTTCTGTTCCGGGCCCGTATCCAATCAGTTACCGTTCAATTGTTCCCAAAAAAAGTGAGTGTTCCAATTTGCTGGTTCCGGTTTGTGTCAGCGCAACGCACATTGCGTTTGGTTCCATACGAATGGAACCTGTTTTTATGGTTTTGGGGCAATCCGCGGCAACAGCAGCAGCCCTGGCAATCGATGATAATACAAATGTGCAGGATTTGAATTACAACAAATTAAAAAAGCAGTTATTGGAGGGCAGGCAAATTCTGGCAAATGAATAATTTTGCTATCACGATTTCGAAAAATGTGGCTATTTTTAACCTGATCATGCAGCTGCCGGAAACGGTCAGATTTTACTCCTGCTCCCTTTAGGGAAGGGGTAATCAGGAGAAAAATCGACTTTCAATTCAAATCTTTTAAAATTAGAATTAATCATTTTTTACCACTTTGAAAAAACAAAAACCGATGAATAAAGTAAAAACGATTATCATCCTGAGCATCCTGATTTTTGGATGTAGCTCTCCCCAAAAAACTAATCAAAATAATTATGAAGCCGATGTAATTGTTTACGGCGGTACCTCTGCGGGTATTATCGCCGCAGTGGAAGTTGCGCAGTCCGGCAAGTCGGTTATCGTAGTTTCACCCGATAAACATTTGGGTGGATTAACATCCGGTGGATTAGGTTTTACCGACACCGGAAACAAATCAGTAATTGGTGGTTTGTCGCGCGATTTTTACCACCGCGTTTGGCAGCATTACAACGATTCGTCGGCATGGAACTGGCAAAAGCGCTCCGAATTCGGGAACCGCGGACAGGGAACTGTGGCAATGGATGGTGAAAACCGGACAATGTGGATTTTTGAACCCCATGTAGCCGAGCAGGTTTATGAAGATTATGTGGATGAAAACAACCTTGAAGTATACCGCGACGAGTGGCTCGACCGCGAAAATGGCGTGGAAAAAGCAGGCGGAAAAATTACCTCGATAACCACACTTTCAGGAAAAACTTTTAAAGGCAAAGTTTTTATCGATGCCACGTACGAAGGAGATTTAATGGCTGCGGCAGGAGTTAGTTACCACGTTGGCCGCGAAAGCACCGACACGTACAATGAACAATGGAACGGCGTGCAAACCGGTGTTTTTCACCATGGCCATTATTTTACATCAAAGATTTCGCCCTACAAAATTCCGGGAGATCCATCGAGCGGGGTGCTGCCGCGAATTTCAACCGAACCACCGGGAGAATACGGCTCCGGCGATAATAAAATTCAGGCTTACTGTTTCCGTACCTGCATGACTAACCTCGATGCAAACCGCCTGCCGTTTCCAAAACCTGAAAATTACGACTCAACTCAATACGAATTATTGATCCGGGTTTTCGATAACGGATGGGAAGGCTGGTTCAATAAATTCGATGCAATACCAAACCGAAAAACCGACACCAATAACCACGGCCCGTTCAGCAGCGACAACATTGGAATGAACTACGATTATCCTGACGCGAGCTACGAACGACGTCAGGAAATCATAAAAGAACATGAAAACTACCAGAAAGGCCTGCTCTGGTTTGTAGCTAACGACCCGCGGGTTCCGGAAGACATTCGAACCAGGATGGCTACCTGGGGCCTGGCCAAAGATGAATTTACCGACAACGGCAACTGGCCGCATCAGATTTATGTACGCGAAGCCCGCAGAATGATGGGTGAATACGTAACAACGGAAAACGACGTGTTGCTGAAACGTGAGGTCCCGCGGCCGGTCGGAATGGGTTCATATGCCATGGATTCCCACAACGTGCAGCGGTATATCACGCCCGAAGGATACGTGCAGAACGAAGGCGATATCGGGGTAAGCCCGCCCGCCCCCTACTCCATTTCTTACGGTTCAATAATTCCCCAAAAAGAAGAATGCACCAATTTACTGGTACCGGTTTGCGTATCGGCCAGCCACATTGCATACGGATCCATACGCATGGAACCGGTGTTTATGATTTTGGGGCAATCGGCCGCAGTGGCAGCGGATTTAGCCATCGACAAAAACATACCGGTACAGGATTTGGATTACGAAGAACTGAAAGAACACCTTCTGAAGAAAGGACAGGTTTTAACCGTAAATCGAGAATAATTTTATTAATTTGGAGGTTGGCTTTTTGAAAAGATAAAAAAAAGACAGGTATGGTAACTTTCATTTTGTCCATTGCGGTTTTGATAGCGGGATACATGATTTATTCCAGAGTGATAGAACGGATTGCCGGAATCGATCCGAACCGTCAAACACCCGCATACACCATGAAAGACGGTGTGGATTATATTCCAATGCCGTGGTGGAGAATATTTCTGATTCAGTTTCTGAACATTGCCGGATTAGGGCCTATTTTCGGTGCTGTTGCCGGCGCTATGTGGGGGCCGGTTGCTTTTCTGTGGATTGTACTGGGTTCCGTTTTTGCCGGTGCCGTGCACGATTATTTCTCTGGAATGCTTTCTATCAAACACAAAGGACTCAGTATCACTGAAATCGTCGGAATTTACCTGGGAACCGGCACCAAACAATTCATGCGGGGTTTCACCGTGTTTTTAATGGTGATTGTCGGCGCTGTATTTATCATGGGCCCGGCAAAAATATTATCAGGCCTCACCCCCGGTTTTTCCACCATGACTTTCTGGGTGTGGATAATTTTTTTCTATTACCTGTTGGCAACGATGTTGCCAATCGATAAAATTATCGGCCGCATTTACCCGGTTTTCGGGTTTGCACTGGTATTTATGGCAGTAGGATTGATGACGGCACTAATTGTAAAAGGTTACCACATGCCGGAACTGAACTTTTCAAGCATTCACAATTACCATGTGAATTCCGACAAGTTCCCCATTTTTCCCATGGTATTTATTACCATCGCATGTGGCGCCATTTCGGGTTTCCACGCCACACAATCGCCGATGATGGCCAGGTGTTTAACAAACGAAAAATACGGACGGCGGGTATTTTACGGCGCCATGATTACCGAAGGGGTTGTTGCGCTGATTTGGGCAGCCATCAGCATGAGTTTCTTTGGCGGCATCAGGGAACTGAACGAAGTGATGACCGCCAACAATGGAAACGCAGCATTTGTGGTGAACGAAATTTCTAATTCGTTACTGGGTAAATTTGGCGGATTTCTTGCGCTGCTTGGTGTTGTTGCAGCGCCAATCACCTCGGGTGACACGGCATTCCGAAGCGCCCGTTTGATTGTAGCCGATTTCCTGAATTATAAACAAGAACCCATTAAAAACCGCTTATTCGTTAGTATCCCGCTGTTTGTTGTTGGCTTTTTACTGACACAAGTTAATTTTGCCATCATCTGGCGTTATTTTGCCTGGTCGAACCAAACGTTGGCAATGGTTGTACTTTGGGCGGTAACGGTCTACCTGGCACAGGAACGAAAATTTTACTGGGTTACGTTAATTCCGGCTGTATTTATGACAGCGGTGACTACAACTTACCTCCTTCTTGCCCCTGAAGGATTTTCATTGCCAAAAGACATTTCCTACCTGGTTGGCGCAATTTTATCGGTAATGGCATTATTCGGATTTTTCATCTACCGCAGAGGTTATTTGAGCCGGGAACTGGCGCGGGCATGATTATACTGAAGTAGTAAATTAACGACCATGAAATTAATTAACCTGACCTTTGTAATCTTCTTGGCAGGAACTTTACAGCTGTTTTCTCAAAACCAAAAGAATGTTTTAACCGTGAACGGCGCCCGGTTTGAGATGAACGATCAACCGTTTGAATACACCGGAATCAGTTTTTTCAATGCAATTTACAATGATGATTTCAACGCCGGTAACGATAACCGAAAAATGTGGATGCAGAAATTTCTGGATTCAGGAATAAATGTTTTGCGCATTTGGTGTCAGTGGGACAACGGTCGCGGTTTTATTGACGGCGGCACCGGAAAAACCATTTATAACGAAGATGGTTCGGTTAAACCGGAAAAACTCAATCAAATTAAAGAAATTGTGGGCGATGCCGACGAAAAAGGGATGGTTGTTTTGCTGGTTTTGTTTTCGCGGGAAAGCTGGAACGAAAACATACGACTGACAGATGAAGCTTCGGAAAAAGCAGTAAAAACACTTGCTGAGGAATTGAAATCCTACCGAAACCTGGTATTTCAGATTTGGAACGAATTTGACTACCGCACGGTTGACTATCTGAAAATTATTAAATCGGTTGATCCGCAACGACTGGTTACCAACTCACCCGGATATGGAGGGTTTTTGGGAAGTGAGAAAGAAAACCAGGCACTTGATTTCCTCTCGCCGCACACCACCCGGACCACGAACCGGCATTGGGAAATAGCGCCAAAAGAAATTGCTTACCTCGTGGAAAAGTACGGGAAACCAGTGGTTGACGACGAACCAGCCCGGAAAGGAACGCCAAAATTCGGAGGGCCAAAATCGGCAACGCTTCCAACCGATCATATTTTGCACATTTACAACGTCTGGAAAGCGGGTGGATATACAATTTACCACCACGATATGTTTCAAACCGGGTACGGCAGTAATGCAGTTCCGCCAGGTGGAATCCCGGCACCCGGTTTCAGCGAATACCACGATGAAGTGTTTCAATTCCTGAAAAATAAGGAACGGTACTTAAAAGACATCAGATAGGGAGAGTTAAGTTTCCCTAACAAGGCCGTTATACAATTGAAATTTTTTAACCCAGTGACGTTGCCAACGGGCTGAATTATAATGGGCTTTCAGCCCAATATCCGAAGGAGATCAGACAAGAATTAATCATCAAAAACGTCCTGAAAAGACAGGTTAATTCAGCGCAACGGCAGCGAAGACAAGATGGAATTACAATGATTTGAAAATTCTGAAGAACGTCCTGAAAGGACGGTTTATTTCAGCCCAAAGGCAGCGCCTTGGGGATACGAAAATTATTCCATATATTTTCGCCCTGAAAGGGGAATTTAAAATTCTAAAATCAATTTGAACCAATAAATCAAATCACATGAAACGTCGGAATTTTATCAAAACATCAGCAGCCGGATCTGCATTTATATTAGCTTCCGGTGCATCTGCTTTCAACGCAGCACCAATTTCAGATAAAAAGAAGTTTTGTTTTCAATCGGAACGAAAAATACCGGTGGCTTACAATGTCGATGTGGTAGTCATTGGCGGATCAATGGCCGGAGTGGCTGCCGCAGTGCAGGCGTCGCGGGCTGGCGCGAAAGTTTTTCTGGCCGCTCAGGAACCCTACCTCGGTGAAGATGTTTGCGGAACGTACCGCTTATGGACCGACGACCAATCCATTTTAACCACCGAGCTGGGAAGCAAAATATTCGGGGATGGCCTCCCCACTCCGCTGCACGTAAAAAGCACGCTCGACAATGCATTAATCGACAACAATATCAACTTCCTATATTCAAGTTACGTCACCGATATTTTAACCGGTGAAAGCGGAAATCCGGCGGGAGTCGTTATTTCCAATCGTTCGGGAAGACAGGCGGTGATTGCCAAAACAATTATCGATGCCACACCGCGGGCGCTGGTCGCACGACTGGCCGGGGCAAAATTCGGAACGTATCCGTCGGGGAAACAGACGTTTAAATTTACCGTAGCCGGAAACGATGTGAAAGAAAGCGACGGATTGTATGCCAGGGTTTATGAAGAACCAATACAAATAAAGTATGCTTCCTCCGGACAAACACAGGGGAATGGATTTGAGAAGGCCAACCAGCAGTACAAAGCCATCGAATACACTATTAAAATCGATATGAAAGACGGAAGCTGGGCATCGTTTGCCGAAGCAGAACAAATTGCCCGCGATTTGACCTGGGATGCCAACCAGGTGGAATCGGCCGATCTGTTGTTCCAAAATCCGCCGGACAAAATGGTGGGGCAAAAACGCTGGAATAATCCGGATGTGGATGTGGAACGAATAAACCTGAAAGTTTTTCAGCCAAGAAAACCGGACAATATTTTTGTTTTGAGCGGCAGCGCCAACCTCAGCGACGATGCAGCCGAAACGCTACTGCAACCCGGAAAAATGATTCGCATTGGCGAACGAATTGGTAACGAGGCAGCTATTAAAGCAAGTGCTGCACCGAAACCGGAAAAGGTTAAAATCAAAGCAAACAATCAAAATGATATTGTTTCGGGCGATGTGGGCGAATTGCTCGAAGGATTGCGCCCATCGCTGAATATGGGAGAAATTGTTGCCGAAAATACGCATCTGCCGGTTCTGGGTGAATACGATGTGGTGGTAATGGGAGCCGGAACTGCCGGCGCGCCTGCGGGAGTGGGTGCAGCATCGCATGGCGCAAAAACGCTGGTGCTCGACTACATGCACGGAATGGGCGGAATGGGGACCCTGGGAATGATTGGCCGCTATTACCATGGCTACCGGAAAGGTTATACCAACATTGTGGATGAAGGCGTAAAAAATATGGGGCCGGACAATCCACGAAAAAAAGGGAATTTGGCGGAATGGGTTTTCGACTGGAAAACAGAATATTTCCGGAAAGAAATCCGGAAGGCCGGCGGCGACATCTGGTTTGGTGTGATGGGAACCGGTGCGTACGTTGAAAACGGAATGGTGAAAGGAGTGGTTGTCGCTACGCCAGCGGGCAGAGGAGTGGTGCTCGCCCACACGGTTGTCGATTCTACCGGAAGCGCTGACGTAGCCATTGCTGCCGGTGCTGATTACCATTTTACCGGCGCCGATTCGGTGGCAGTTCAGGGAGCCGGTCTGCCCTTTAAAAATCCGAATGACTTTTACAACAATACAGACTGGACGTTCATTAATGATACCGATATGCTGGATGTTTGGCGGGCATTTGTGGTGGCAAAAGACAAGTTTAAAGATCAGTACGATATCGGAAAAATACCACAAACCCGCGAACGCCGGAGAATGGTGGGCGATTTTACCATTTCAGTGCTCGATATTTACAACGGCAGAACCTACCCCGACATAATTTCTGTTCATTTCAGTTCGTTCGATACACACGGATTTACAGAAGATCCGTTCTTCTCGCTGAAACCACCGGAGCACAGCGGCGTGGATGTTACCGCTTTTGTGCCGTTTCGTGCGTTGCTGCCCAAAGGTTTGGAAGGAATTGCTGTAACCGGTCTCGGTGCCAGCGCCGACCGCGATGCCATGCCGGTAATTCGCATGCAGCCTTGTTTGCAAAACCAGGGCTATGCAGTTGGATGGGCCGCAGCCAGGGCAGCAAAAAACAATCAGAAAATTCGTTACGTCGATATCAAACCACTGCAAAAAGAACTGGTTAAACTGGGCAGCCTGCCGGAACATGTGCTTACCGACGTGGACAATTATCCGCCACCGTTTGAAAAAATTCAGAAGGCGGCAAAAACAGTTACCGACGATTTAAAAGGACTGGAAATGGTGTTGTGGGATAAAGAACGGGGAATAACCGCGCTGACCGATCAGTATCATTTTACAAGCCATGAACAGGATAAACTGGTTTACGCGCGGATCCTCGGAATGCTCGGCAACTCTACAGGATGGAAGGATTTGATAAAAGCCATCGATAGTTACGACGACTGGGACGAAGGCTGGAATTTCCGCGGCATGGGACAATTCGGACGAAGCATTTCGTATCTCGACAGTTTAATTATAGCGGCAGGGCGAACAAAACATGTGGAAGCATTGCCATCGATTTTCAGGTTAATGGAAAAACTGACGCCCGACAGTCACTTCTCGCATTTTCGTGCGGTGGCCATTGCACTCGAAACCATCGCAGATCAAAAAGCGGCAGAACCATTGTTCAAGATACTTCAAATGCCCGGGATGCGGGGCCATTCAATGCCCGATATTGAAACAGCCCGGAAACTGGCGCCACCCGATAAAAACGACGTGAGCACCCGGAACAACTCCCTGCGCGAATTGATACTTGGCAGGGCATTGTACAAATGTGGCGACTTTAACGGTACCGGAATTGAAATACTGAACGATTATTCCCGCGATTTACGCGGCCATTTCTATCGGCATGCCAACGGAGTGCTGCAAAAATATCAGAATCAAAAAGAACCAGACGTAGAACTGTGAAACCTGAAAACCTATCCTTTTGGACTGTTTTTAATATTCAGCAAAATTTTTGAATGCAAAATGCTCAGAACGGCGGGATATTTTTTCCGATAAAAACGATTTCTGAACGGGTATTGGGCTGGACAAAACTTTCGCTTTCGGAAAGTTCGAAACTACCGCCAATGCCCTGAAGAATATACTTAAAAGGTTCATTTTTAAATTGAAGAATTCCTTTTACACGAAATATTTCATTTTTATGAACATCAAGAAAATAGGACAACTGCCTCGAAAATTCTTCTTTGTCCAATGCGCTTTCATAAGAAATTTTTTTCGTTGTTAATGCCGAATGTGCATGGTTTTCATTCGGCGATTCCGGTAATGATGTTGATTTCCGGGTAATTTGGTTCAGATCGAATTCAACGGAATAATCTTGGTACACAAAGGTTACTTCCGCCAAAGGATTAAGCTCCGTAATTTTTTTAGTCCAATTTCCCTTTTGTTCCGGCGAAAAATCTTCCGATTTGCTGATCAATGCAACATCGGCCACTGCCAGTTGTTTCAGCGCAATTTCCAGCTCCGGCTGCGAATCAAAATGAATTGCATCCACCAAACAAACCGTTCCGTTGTAGCGGTATATTTCCTGAAGATTTTCATCCCGTAAAAACGGCCGGATTACCGAAGCAGGTTCAGCCACTCCGGTTGTTTCTATCAGCAAATGCCGTACATGCGGAAAACGACCGGCCAGTTCCTGCAGAACCAGCTCGTACTCATCAGTAATGGTGCAGCAAATGCACCCTTCCTTCAACTCGAACATCTGACTCGCATCCACACCTTTTATGAGTTGTGTATCAATTGAAACATCGCCGAATTCATTTTCAACCAATGCAAACTGGACTTCCGAATTTATCTTCAGAAGATAATTGATAAACGTGGTTTTTCCGGCTCCGAGAAAACCGGTAATTACAGTGACTGCTATTTTGCCGTTTTCCTGCATTCCAGCGCTAAAAATATAAAAGTTTTCCGATCTCCTGCTTCCCGGATTTCCTGCATCAAACCGGGCTACCCAAACTGGTTCCGATTCGGTTTAACTAAAAAAATTGCAGCATTCCGGGCAAGGGAGAATGAAGAACGAAAGAAAAAACAATAAACTATCCAACGTAATCGTATCCCAGTCCGTTTACCGTTTCCTTCACCTTTTCGAGATTGATTTTATTGCCGGTAATTTTTACCGTTTCGGTACGATTATCGGCTACCACGTTTGTAATGCCAGCCAGCGCCTCCAGGTTTCTTTTCACATTTGCTTCGCAGTGCGAGCAGGTCATTCCGGTTACTTTTACAGAAATTCCTTCTACTTTTTCCATTTTTCTTTTCTTTTTGAAAATTGATATAAAATAACCACCTGCCAACGATGAAATAAGTACAACGGCGGATAACAACATCAGCCAGTGCGGTAACATTTCGTGCCCGGTTCCATCGCCATGAATATGGGTAACTTTACTTAAGATAAACTGCGCGGGTATAAAAGCATTGATCAACATACCAAAAACTATGGCGCCACCAACAATCGTGGCCAGGTAAGTAATCAGTGATTTACGTCCCATGGTTTTTCCCAGAACAGTCATAGTGGCTACATTGGTCGCCGGCCCCGCCATCAGAAAAACCAGCGCTGCACCGGGTGAAACTCCTTTTAACAATAATACTGCGGCGATGGGAATGGAACCGGTTGCACAAATGTAAATGGGCACCGATGCCGCCAGTACTACCAGTATTTCAAGTAATCCGAGTCCTTTAAAATTGGCAAAAAAATCGTTGGGTAAAAGAACGGCAATCAATGCAGCGACTAAAAATCCCAAAACCAGCCACTTGCCAATATCCTGCAACAACTCGATAAATGCATAATCGGCAGCACGTACCAGCGAGTGTCTTTTATCATCTTCTTTGGGTTCGTTGCAATTGCATGAATCGTCGCTGCAGGTTTCCCCGGTTTTTTGAAATGCAACGGTATCGATTTTTACGTCCGAAAATGCATTTTTTTTCACCGGCTTTTCTTTGACAAAAACATTGGTGAATACGCCGCCAAGAACGCCGGTAACCAGCGCAACCACCGGACGAAATATCGCAAATGGCCAGCCCAGCATCGAATAGGTCGCAAAAATTGAATCAACACCGGTTTGAGGCGTTGAAATCAGGAATGAATTGGTTGCCCCTTTTGATGCGCCATTCCTGAAAAATGAAATTCCGGTGGGAATTACCCCGCACGAGCACAGCGGCATCGGGATTCCTAACATGGCCGCGTATAACGACGATTTAAAATTCGATTTCCCCAGATACTTGTTAATGTGTTTTTGCGGGAAATACACTTTCAGCAATCCGGCAAAAATCAGTCCCAGCAACAGCCACGGCGCCATTTCCAGCAAAAGAAACCAAAGTTCAGCAATATATTTACTAATAAATTCAATCATAATTTTTCCACTCCAGCTAATTCTACTTTGACACACTTATCCAAAATCGAAAAATCCATGCGTTTTATCCTGAACCCCAAGGGGAACCTACCGACTGCAGGGGAATTTTTCTGATTTCTAAGACTTGGGCTGGGGTAAAAAATCAGAAAAATCGCTTTCTCATTTAATCTGTCAAAGTAGAACTAAAAATAATAATCTTCAAATAATTTTATCGCGGCGCAAGTTAGCAATAAATGAAGATATTTAGATATGATTATATGATGTATCAAAAGCAGGTTATAAATTTTTAACAAAAAGACTGTTACGGGTTACTGGCATTGGGCTGCCGCTGCCGGCCTCTGCTCCCAACTCAGGCGCTGTTTCCTCATTCTTCCTCTCTTTCAACATAAAGTTGCGCTGTACCAACGCGGCGGACAATAATTTTTTCATTCCTGTCGATAAAACCACTTTCGGCAACAGCATCATAAATTTCATCGTCAACTTTCACTTTTCCGCCAGGCCTGAGAACCGTTTGTGCAATCCCGGTTTTTCCCTTCAACTTAAAAAAAGAAGTGTCTACACTGATATAACCTTCGCTGATGTTTTGAATGGTATTCAACGCCATGTTTTTGAATGGACCCGATTGGGCGGTAAATATTTTTTTCCCAAGGTAGAGTGAGATCAGGAATCCGCCAAAAATTCCAATGACGACGGTCATTACAGCCACTCCCACACCTTTCAGCTCAACGCCTTCAAAATCGAAATCAACATTATTCAACAGGCTTAAAACCAATCCGCTGAAAATGAAAAGCACACCCAAACCACCCGTAATTCCAAAGCCGGGAATGACGAATATTTCTATCGCAATGAGCGCCAAACCAATAATAAAAACGAGGATTTCCCAGTGTGCTGCCAGGCCTTCGAGATAAAGCGGCGCAAAATATAACACCGCTGCCAAAATAGCTATGGCCAGCGGAAAACCAACCCCGGGTGTCTGCATTTCAAAATAAATTCCTCCAATGATGGCCATTATCAGTATTCCGGAAAAAACCGGATGAACGAGAAAACCGATAATCCGCTCTATGAAACTAGGCTCGAATTCAACGATTTCATAGTTTTCGATTCCTGCTTTTTTAAGTACTTCCGGCACATTTTCAGCAATTCCCTCACAAAAACCATATTGCATTGCTTCGGTTGGAGTGAATGTTAAAACTTTGCCGGTATCAATAAGGCCTTCAATGTAAATTCGCTGGTCGACCATTGCTTCGGCTATTTTTGGATCGCGCCGCCATTTGTAAATCGTGTCGTTTTGTGTAATAATGGTATCTTTTCCTTGTGCCTCCGCGGTTGCCCGCATGGTGGAACGCATGTAGCTCTGATACTTGTCGGGCATAGCCTGCCCGGTTTGATTTACTACCGTAGCCGCGCCAATGCTTCCGCCCGGCCGCATATAAATGCTGTCGCAGGCAACTGAAATCAGCGCTCCGGCCGAAGCGGCATTGTTATCGATAAAAACAAAAACGGGAATGGTACTTTGCAGAATTTTTGTCCGAATGGAATCCGCATCCAGAACTGTCCCGCCGTAAGTATTCATGTGTATCAGGAAAATATCAGCGCCAAGGGAATCGGCTGCTTCAAAAGCCTGTTTCGTTTGCCGCCACATTGCTTTCGTAATTTCCTGCTTGATGTTCAGTTTGTAAACCAGCTTTTTTTCCTCGTCCTGCCCTTTGGCGCCAAGAAATGAAAAAAGGAGAAAAATGATTAATGGTATCTGCAGCTTTTGTTTCATCTTTTTGAATGAATTCTTGTTTTGATTATGGATTCAACGATTTTCGTTAGCTATTCATCGAATCCCAGATTGATGTATGAATACAATTTCGGGAATATTTTTGAAACCGAATCCGCAGCGCGGGCAAAATCGTTAATTAAGCATTTCCACTTCTGTTCCGTTAAACATTCCAACCCTGTTTAACTGCAAAATTAGCAATAATAGTGTATTAAATTTAGGATTATCATCCCGCTAAAAAACCTAATCCGTGTAATTTGTTAAATTTGCACTTCTGATTGTTTGAACATGTTCAGGTAAAAACTTTTCAGTTTGAATCATCGAAACAGAAAGCTAACAAAATGGAATTAAATGCATTAACAGCCATTTCCCCCGTCGACGGCAGGTATGGGAGCAAAGTTGAAAACCTCTGGAAATATTTCAGCGAATTCGCTTTAATTAAATACCGGGTGTTTGTTGAAGTTGAGTATTTTATCGCGCTGTGCGAATTGCCGTTGCCACAGTTGAAAGACATTCCAAAGGACAAGCTGGACGAATTAAGAAAAGTTCATCTTGAATTTTCAGTTGAAAACGCAGTGCGTATTAAAAAGATTGAAGAAATCACCAATCATGATGTAAAAGCAGTTGAATATTTTATAAAGGAAGAATTTGATGCACTGGGATTGGCGGGATACAAAGAGTTTATCCATTTTGCACTCACTTCGCAGGACGCAAATAACACGGCGCTGCCACGTTCCATTCACGATGCGCTGAACAATGAATATTTTCCGTTAATGCAGGAACTGACAGATAAATTACTTGAATTTGCAAAACAATGGGAAAACGTGCCGCTGTTGGCAAGGACCCATGGTCAACCGGCATCGCCAACAAAGCTGGGCAAAGAAATCATGGTTTTTGTTGAACGAATAAACGTGCAGATCGGGCAATTGCGTGCAATTCCCTGTTATGCGAAGTTCGGCGGTGCTACCGGAAATTTTAACGCGCATTTTGTAGCTTACCCCGCAATTGACTGGGAACGGTTTGCCGATAATTTCTGCTCGAAACATCTGGGGCTGAAACGTTCGAAGTATACAACGCAGATTGCTCATTACGATAACTACAGCGCCATTTTCGATGCCATAAAAAGAGTGAATAATATTATTCTCGATTTGGATCGCGACATTTGGACTTACGTTTCAATGAACTACTTCAAGCAAAAAATTAAAAAAGGCGAAGTTGGTTCATCCACCATGCCGCACAAGGTAAATCCAATTGATTTTGAAAACTCGGAAGGAAATATCGGGATTGCCAACGCCGGATTTGAACAGCTTTCAGCAAAATTGCCGGTATCGAGGTTACAGCGCGATTTGACCGATTCAACGGTGACACGTTTTATTGGAGTTCCGTTCGGGCATACCATCATCGCCATAAAATCTACATTGAAGGGATTAAACAAACTTCTGCTGAACGAAAAAGCCATTGAAAAAGACCTGGAAGAAAACTGGGCGGTGGTAGCCGAAGCCATTCAAACAATTTTGCGCCGCGAGAAGTTTGCCAATCCGTACGAGGCGCTGAAGGATTTAACCCGTAAAAACGAAATTATAGATCGTACTGCCATTCATCATTTCATCGACAACCTACAATGTGGATGATAAAGTGAAGCAGGAATTAAAACAAATTACACCACAAAACTACACGGGGATTTTTTAACAGCCCGAATAAAAATTTTTCATGAGAGACTTTCTTCAACTCCTCCGCCGATTTGTACCTCCCTATAAATGGAAACTGGTTTGGAACATTATCTTTAATTTTCTGAGCGCAATATTCGGGGCATTTTCTTTTCTGTTGCTCATTCCATCGTTGCAAATTCTTTTTGGAACAAAAGAACTGGTCACGGCAAAGCCGGTAATAAATTTCAATATTTCATCAATTACTGGTTATGTTGATTACCTGATTAGCAAAGTTATTTTGAATTACAGCCAGGAACGTGCACTGATTTTCATCGGGATATTTATTATCGTTACTGTTTTGCTGAAGGTTGGATTTTATTATCTCGCCAACTTCATGATTGTGGTTATCAGAAACGGTGTCGTCCGCGACATTCGTTCCAAAATATACCGAAAGATACTCAGGCTGCAACTCGGTTTTTTCTCCGACGAGCGCAAAGGCGACATCATGGCGCGCCTCACCGGCGATGTTACCGAAGTGGAAAACTCAATCATGAATTCACTGGATATGATGATAAAAAATCCGATTCTCATCATTGTTTCGGTAGCAGTTATGGTTTACATGAGCTGGAGCCTCACGCTGTTTGTATTTGTGATGTTCCCGATTGCCGGCTTTATTATCGGCCGGATTGGCAAAAGCCTGAAAAAGGAATCGCGGAAAGGACAGCATAAAATGGGCGAAATCCTTTCAATTATTGAGGAAGATCTTTCCGGCCTGCGAATAATTAAAGCTTTCAATGCCGAGAAAAAAGCAACGAAACGTTTCGAAACTGAAAATCAAAACTATTTTCACATCATGAACCAGTTGATGTGGCGGAGATTTTTGGCACACCCGGCCAGTGAATTCCTTGGAACGGCAGTTATTATTATCGTTTTGTGGTATGGCGGGAAACTCATTCTAAACGACGAAAGTTCGCTCAATGCCGCGGCATTTATTGGTTATCTTGTTTTCTTCTACAATATCATTAATCCTGCGAAAGCTTTTTCCACAGCACTTTACAGCGTTGAAAAAGGACTGGCCTCGATGGAACGAATCGATAAAATCCTCAACACCAAAACACAAATAAAGGAGAAATCCGGCGCGAAAAAAATTGCAGGTTTTAATTCGCAGATTTCTTATTCGAATGTTTCATTTTCTTACAACCCGACGCCGGTTTTAAAGAACATTTCGTTTGATATAAAAAAAGGACAAACCGTAGCATTTGTTGGCCGCTCGGGTAGCGGAAAAACCACACTGGTGGATCTGCTGCCGCGTTTCTGGGATGTTTCCGGCGGACAAATCACAATCGACAGTACCGACTTGCGCGATTTGAAACTGAAAGATTTGAGAAACCTGATTGGTTACGTAAACCAGGAACCAATATTATTTAACGAATCGTTCTTCAACAACATAGCATTTGGTGTTGAAAACCCTGAAAAAGAAGATGTTATTTACGCGGCCAAAATAGCGAATGCCCACGATTTTATCATGGAAACCGAAAAGGGTTATGATACCTCCATCGGCGACCGCGGCGATAAACTTTCAGGAGGACAGCGACAAAGAATTTCCATCGCACGTGCGGTGCTAAATAACCCTCCGATTCTCATTCTCGACGAAGCAACTTCTTCACTCGATACTGAATCGGAACGGTTGGTGCAGGATGCGCTGGAAAACCTGATGAAAAACCGCACATCGCTCGTCATCGCACATCGGCTTTCCACTGTAAAAAACGCCGATTTGATATGTGTTATGCACAAAGGCGAAATTGTTGAAAAAGGGACACACGAAGAACTCCTGGCTGCCGGAGGAAGATATACCAAATTGCATAAAATGCAGATGTTTTAGAGGAAGGTGGAAGATCGAAGACGAAGGACGGAAGACTGAAGACCGAAGACGGAAGGTGGAAGATGAAGGATGGAAGATGGAAGACCGAAGACGGAAGATGGAACTCGATGGTCGGAAGACGGGAGACGGTAGACTAGAAGACCGAAGACGGAAGGTGGAAGATGAAGGATGGAAGATGGAAGACCGAAGACGGAAGATGGAACTCGATGGTCGGAAGACGGGAGACGGGAGACGGGAGACCGAAGACGGAAGGTGGAAGATGAAGGACGGAAGATGGAAGACCGAAGATGGAAGACGATGGTCGGAAGACGAAAGATCGAAGTTGAACATGCGTTCAGGATATTGTCACCAAAATCACCAACCGCTTGCCACCACATCCGCCAAATGCGCGGTTTTAATTGATAATTTTTGTTTCCGGACATAACTTTCGATATTCATCAGACAAGAACCTTCAGTGGATATAATGTATTCAGCGCCTGTTTCCATGGCATGTTCCACTTTTTGCGCGGTCATCGACGTTGAAATCGAATGAAATTTTGCACTAAATGTACCACCAAATCCGCAACACGTAGTGGTATTTTCCATCTCCTGCAATTTCAATCCTTTTATATTCTGTAGCAAGGCCCGCGGTTCATCTTTAATTCCGTACTCCCTCAGTCCGGCGCACGAATCATGAAAAGTGATTATGTGGTTGAATTCACCTCCAAAATCCGTTATTTTCAGGTGATTTACCAAAAAATCGGAAAGTTCGAACACCCTCTTTTTCAAACCTTCAGACGCTTCTTTCAACTGCCGGTCATCATCAAAAAGTTTTTCATAGTAATTTTTCACAAAGCCTGTGCAGGAAGCAGACGGCGCCACAATCAGCTCGTCGCCTTCAAAATCTTTGATGAATTTTTTTGCAAGTGATTTCGTTTCTTTCCAGTAGCCGCTGTTAAACGATGGTTGTCCGCAACAGGTTTGCTCAGGATTGTATAACACTTCGCAACCGGCTTTTTCCAAAATTTTTATACAATTGAAAGCCGTTTGCGGGTAAAACTGATCGATGAAGCAGGGAACAAAAAGTTGAATTTTCATTGGCTGAAATTTTTGCTGAAAATAGGAAAGAAAAAGGAAAACAAAAATAGTTTCATTCGGGTTGGCTGATAAGTTCAACTTTTGGTAACCAGCAATCCGCTGCCGGAAACACTGAAATCGACAAACCGCGCCCGTGGATTTACAGGATTAGCGATTAAAACCTGTTTCACAAGAAGCGCCGCTTGCTCATCTTTTGCAAAAATAAGCATGAAACCTCCACCGCCTGCACCCAATAATTTCTGTCCGGTGATGTATGGTTGAATCATATGGATTATCCGCTGGATTTCAGGAGTATTCGTTCCGGAATCGAGGCTGTTGTTCAACATCCAGCTCTTGTGAATTTGCCGGCCCAGCTCATTATAGTCTTTCTTCAGAACCGTTTCATAGGTTTCGGTTGCATGTAATTTTAATTCATCCAGAACTTTCAAATGCTGATTTGAATTCAAAAACATTCCGCGGACAATCTCTGCTAAAATATTTTTTGCAACGCGTGTAATTCCGGTATAATAAAGTAACATTCTGTTTTTATACACCGGGTCACGAAAAAGTGAATCGGGCAGCCATTTTGTCATTGGCAGCTGCAGTGTTCCGGGTGCGGTTTCCAAAAATTTTATTCCCTCTAAAATACCACCGAACTGATCCTGCCAGCCACCACCAGTTGTAAGTAACTGTTCGAGCGCCAAAACTCTTTTTCCGGTTTCCGGTTTATCCCAGTTTAAACAGCAAACTTCCGACAAAGTGCCTAAAACCGTAGCTGCCAAAATCGAACTGGTTCCCAGTCCGGAACCTTTCGGAACCGCAGCGAGAATCGAAATTTCGAGCCCGCCGCCTAAATCAGCGAGCTGTTTTTGCAACGACGAATATTTTCGGACCGAAAAATCGGGTAAAAAGCCAGCCAGCGCCAAAGCGGCTTTCGGAATAGAAAATGCGGACTGAATGTTGTAAAACGAACGTAATTCATCAAAAGTCGTTACAACTTCCTGTGCGCCCAAATCGATGGAACGAAGCACAATCTCCCTTTTTTCAGTGGCTTTTATGTAACAATGCAGCGGCGGCTGGCCGTTTAACTCAGCTGCAACATTTAGTACTTTTCCACCATACAAGATGCAATAAGGCGGCGTATCGGTCCAACCGCCGGCTAAATCAAACCGTACGGGGCTCCTTCCCCATGCAATCTGGTCGGGTAACAATTTGATTTCCGGCTCTACCCTGTTTTGCATAAAAACCCCGAGTACCTTGTTTTTCAAATATTCAAACGACTTTTTTTCGTCCTCCTGAAAAGCTTCACCTCTTTTACGGTGGTAAACAGCCCGGAACATGCTGTCGTGAATGGGCAACCAATTTGATACTGTTTCCGGCAATTCCTGCGGAAGCGGCAAATCGTATTTCAGGTATTCTTCCGCAAGCCGCTCCAAATCGAGCTGATAAAAAACAGAATGGCGATAATTTTTCGCGAGTAGTGAAATGTTATCGATATGAAACGCTGTACGTTGGTTTTCCAACGCGTCCAAATCGCAAGCTTCGCTGATTTCATCGGCGCTCAATCGCTTGGTTTCTTTCCAAAATGTTGAAAAATCATCTCGTTCCGGCGGATTGTCGTCGAGCAGCCACTGAATAAACTCTTCCTGTATTGCTTTTTTTTCCACCACAGAAAACAACGGTAAATCCTGAATATCTGCATCTTCAGAAAATGATTCGAATACATCATCAAGTCTGTGATTTTTGAGCCACAGATGCAGTGGCATTTCCATGAAACCGGATTTCAATCCGGCCCGCTGATTGAACGAATCGGCAAAACCATAATTTCTGATGATTAGCGATTTACCGTTTAGCGGAATAAAATCCAGACAGTTTCCCTGATGTAACGTAAGCTTCCAGTTATTTTTAGGCGCCCCTGTTATGGCATGATTACCTGTTAATTTCCAGGAATCCGCCAGGTATGAATTTTCGATCCAAATGTTCCGATGTTGCGGTTGAAACGGAGTTTTTGTGACGGCATTCAATACAAAGATGGAAGGGTGCGGTTTCACGTTTTTATGCCAGATTTCGCGCTGGTCGTGTATTCGGTTTTGAATGGCCAGGTTTGTGGAAATAAGTTCTGACGTATTTCCCAGATGATAAAATTCCCCATTTTCCAGATTCACAAGCGCTATTTTCAAGTTGTTCAACTCCTTGTCTTCCTGAATGGGATTTTTTCCCAACGCCGCTCCAAATGTGCTGTATAAATCATATTCGTCGGGATTTCCGTTAATGAAGCCACTGCCGTTCCAACCGCTTTTTTTCATCAGCATACGAACCGCTTTCGGCCCCATCAGCCAAATACCAATGTCCATCAGAAAATAATATTCGCCAACCAAATCGTTGATGGTTTTTACAGCCGGTTTTTGCAGCATAAACTGCAATTCAGCCGGCGATTCCTGCCGGGCAAAAAACACTCCGTGATTCGTTGCTTTTTCGGGCTCGAGCCACAGACCAAAACAAACCACATCTGCTTCCGGTATATCCGGAATATTTTTACTGTTGAAAATTAGAGTATCGCCACTGGCAATTAGCGTGTTTAAACTGTCGGGCGCACTTTGCATCAACCGGTCGAACAGGTCAACCTGCAAATTAACCAGGCGCTGGTTAAGATCCTGTCCGCGCGACCAGCGAAACACCGGCATAGGCATCAGACTCTTTCCTGTTGGCGCATACGACGGCAGTCGACGACTTTTCCCACCGGCATGGATGATGATGCGTTTTTCTTTTTCAAGCCAATTGTCAAAATCATTCTCCTGTTCCTTCTCCCAAAGTTGCGACAGAAGGTAAGAAGTACCTCCGCCGGAGCCTGCCTTTTTCCCTTGAGGGTCGGAACCTGCGAACCAATTTTCAGGTGAAAAGCCCGAAATTTCATGAAAATGGGAAACTACGTTTGGCGGAACAGAAATCAGGTGTTTCATTTGGTTTTGCTTTTGGTTTACGTTTTACTTACAAATTAAGTTGAATCAAATGAATTCAGGAGGTGTACCAATCGAAGATTTTTTGAATTCCTTCTTCAATATCAATTTTGTGTTTCCAGCCGAATGAATGAAGTTTGCCAACATCGGTTAACTTTCGGTAAGTTCCGTCGGGTTTTGAATCGTTAAAAACCAAATCGCCTTTAAAACCTGTTATCCGGCTAATCAATTCCGCCAAATTTTTGATGCTGATTTCCTCACCGGTACCAATATTAATATGGGTATTCCTGATTTCAGGTTTTTTCATTGCAGGTTTCGAAATGAAAGGACCATCGGAATCATTTTTACCGGATGAAATAATGTCGGCAAAATCCACATTTTCCATTAAATATACGCAGGCATCGGCCATTTCTTCACTCCACAAAAACTCACGCATTGGTTTTCCGGTACCCCAGATTTCGACCGACACGTTTTTTGAATCCTGTTTCGTAATACCAAATTTTTTCAGCACTTCGGTAATTTCCTTTTCCGAAGCATTTCCTCCGGTTCCCGCAACCGGCCGCTTTCTGAAATCTTCGCGAATGGATTTCCAGTTTTTTTCTTCGAGACATTTACCCAAATAAATTTTTCGCAACAATGCCGGCAAAACATGCGATTTTTCCAAATCGAAATTGTCATTCGGACCGTACAGGTTGGTTGGCATTACCGAAATAAAATTGGTTCCGTACTGCAGGTTGTAGCTTTCACACAATTTTATACCTGCAATTTTTGCAACTGCATAAGGTTCGTTTGTATACTCCAGCGGCGAAGTCAGCAGGTATTCTTCCTTCATCGGTTGTGGCGATTCTTTTGGATAAATACAGGTACTTCCGAGAAACATCAGCTTTTTCACTCCGTTCTTCCATGCATGATGAATGACGTGATTTTGAATGGTTAGGTTTTCAAAAATAAATTCGCCCCGGTACGTATTGTTTGCGGCAATACCTCCCACTTTAGCGGCGGCAAGAAAAACATATTCAGGTTTTTCCGATTCAAAAAATGATTCCGTCGCTTTTTGGTCGAGTAAATTGAGTTCACGGCTGGTCCTGCCAACCAGATTCCTATAACCTTTATTCTGAAGGTTTTTCCAGATTGCCGAACCTACCAGTCCCCGATGACCTGCCACATATATTTTCGAATTTAGTTTCATACTAATTGGCTTTTATTCGAAATAGTTTAAAACGCGGTAACCGCCATCCTTCAGATAATCGTCTTTTTTCATAAAACGAATATCCGATTGCATCATGTCCGCAATCAAACCATCGAGATCGTATTCCGGTTTCCAGTTCAGTTTACTTCTGGCTTTGGATGAATCGCCAATGAGCAGGTCTACTTCCGTAGGCCTGAAATAGGTAGGGTCTACAGCAATAATAGGCTTCCCGTGGCTGTTTTCCTCTGCGCGTTTTTTTATTAAAGGCAGGTATTTCTTTCCCACTTTTTCGGCATACAAATTTTCATCGATTCCGGTAATATGCCCTTTTTCTTCTGTACCTTCTCCGGAAAAAGAAACTGCCAGACCAATTTCCCGGGCTGCTTTTTTGGTGAAATCGCGGATAGTTGTTGTTATTCCGGTGGCCACAACATAATCATCGGGCTCATCCTGCTGCAGAATCAGATACATGGCCTTGATATAATCTTTTGCATGCCCCCAGTCACGCTGTGACGACAGGTTACCCAGAAAAAGTGTATCCTGCATTCCAAGTGCAATCCGCGCCAATGCCCGGGTAATTTTCCGGGTAACAAATGTCTCGCCCCTGATAGGAGATTCGTGGTTAAACAAAATTCCGTTGCTGGCATGTAAACCAAAAGCTTCCCGGTAATTCACAGTTATCCAGTAGGCATACATTTTAGCCACACCATATGGCGAGCGCGGATAAAAAGGTGTTTTTTCCGTCTGCGGCACCTCCTGTACCAAACCATATAATTCAGAAGTAGACGCCTGATATATACGCGTTTTATCTTTTAGACCAAGTAAACGAACAGCTTCCAAAATCCGCAAAGTTCCAATTCCATCTGCATTCGCTGTGTATTCCGGAGTATCGAAACTCACTTTCACGTGGCTCATGGCTGCGAGGTTGTAAATTTCATCGGGCTGAACTTCCTGAATAATCCGCGTGAGGTTCATGCTGTCGGTAAGGTCGCCATAATGAAGGATTAGATGACGTTTTTCCACGTGCGGGTCCTGGTAAATATGATCAATTCGTTCGGTATTAAACATCGATGCACGCCTTTTAATTCCATGTACGATATAACCTTTTTTAATTAAAAATTCGGCCAGGTACGCACCATCTTGTCCGGTGATACCCGTGATTAAAGCTGTTTTCTGAGTCATTTGATCTATTAAGTTTGAATTTTTCTGTACAACAAAAAAGTAACAAAATTGATTAGGATGAAGCTTGAATAACTTCAAAATAGTTATCAAAAATACTAAGATAAAAGGAATTCATGAGAAATCACTGTGAAATCAAATGTTCAAATGATGATAGTGGTATAAAGGTGTTGCAGTATAAAACAAAAAAAGGATTTCGGTATGAAATCCTTTTTTTGTTTGCACGGGAGGAGAGACTCGAACTCCCGACACCTGGTTTTGGAGACCAGTGCTCTACCAACTGAGCTACACCCGTAATTTACTATTTGATGAACTTTTTTGCGTCTGCAAATATAATAATTCATTATAAATAACCTACGAAATTACTTTTTTCAATGTCAGCACATTCTAAAGTACATGATTTGCAAAAAGTTATCAACAATTTATTCCACAAAAAATCCATCAGAAATTCTAATGGATTTAGTTGCGGAGAGAGAGGGATTCGAACCCCCGGAACCTTTCGGTTCAACGGTTTTCAAGACCGCCGCATTCGACCACTCTGCCATCTCTCCAGGCGCGACAAAAGTAGAATTTTTTTTATTCCCGAAAAACATTTCCCTGAAAAAAAATACGGAAATGCTGAAAAAAAAGGCGATTCAAGGTTGCTTTTTTAAAACTTATTTCTGAATTTAGCTACATCTTAAAAAAGTTCTCTGAAACTATTGATTTTACTGGACGTTTGAGATAATTGAGCGAATTCAGCGATGGTATTAACTCAAAAAAAATATTTATTAATCATCTTAATTTCAACAACTTAGTTTATCATCTAAATTTTTGCCTTATGAACAAAGCACAATTAATTGATGCAATGGCCGAAAATTCAGGCCTTACAAAAGCTGATGCTAAAAAGGCACTTGATGCTTTCACGGAAGCAACAACAGGTGCATTAAAAGGTGGCGACAGGGTCGCCCTTGTTGGTTTTGGAACATTTTCAGTTGCTGAACGCGGCGCAAGAACAGGAAGAAATCCACAAACCGGTAAAGAAATTAAAATCCCTGCTAAAAAAGTGGTTAAATTCAAAGCCGGTGCAGATCTGGCAGATTCTGTATCATAGCAGGATGAAACAAAAAATTAAAAGGGAGGCTGTTTTGCTTCCCTTTTTTTATTTCTATTATGAAAGATAATTTAATAACATACCTGTCAGCTTTTATTACACCGGCCAGGTTGAAGCTGTTTGAAGAGGTTTTAGCCCAGCGAACCAATTATATTACTGTCGTTCTGGAAGATATTTTTCAGCCACAGAATGCCAGCGCGGTTCTGCGGACATGCGATTGCTTTGGAATTCAAAACGTTCATATAATCGAAAACCGAAATGAATTTACTGTGGATAAAGAAGTAGCACTTGGTGCATCAAAATGGTTAACACTGCATAATTACAATCAGTTTCAAAACAATAGTTTACATTCTGTTAAACACCTGAAAGAGCAAGGCTACCGGATTGTTGCAACCACCCCTCACAAAAATGAACAACTGTTGCCCGACTTCGATCTGTCAAAAGGTAAAACCGCGCTTGTTTTTGGTTCCGAACTTCCCGGCATTTCAGAAAAAATACAAAATGAGGCCGATGAATTTCTGAAAATACCGATGTACGGCTTTACCGAAAGTTTCAATATTTCAGTATCAGCGGCAATTATCATACATCATTTAACCGGGAAGTTACGCGAAATGCCAAAACATGTGTGGGAATTGCCGGCACAGGAAAAAGAAGATATAAAACTGCAGTGGTTAAGGAAAACGATAAAACGCAGCCGGTTACTGGAAGAACGTTTTTTACAAGCGCAGAAGAAATAATATATGCTATTTCAGCATTTTATTTAGTTTTTTCAGGTTGATAAATTTTACTCCTGATTTCTCCCACTTTTTTACCGGCGATGGAATTTGAGGCAATTCTTTAATTGCATCTTCAACAACATATACATACTTCACTTTTTTTACCAAACCTTTTATTGCAGCATCCACACAAATGTTGCTGGTTAAGCCGTAAACAACTACATGTTCCGGGCTTAAAAACTTCAGTAAAATTTCTGTGTACGGATTTCCCGAAAAAACATCAAACGCGTCTTTTCTGATGATATAATTCCGATGTTGCGCGTCCAGCAGCCATTCGTGTGTAATTAAGTATTCCTTGTTCCAATCGAAAATCAAGGGTTCTTCCGGATTTGTTTCTTTTATAAAATCTGCGCCTCTTGTATTTGCCATACAATGTTCCGGAAAAGTATGCACAAAATCAGGATTATCGTCAATTTCAGTGGAATTTTTAAAATGGTAATCCGCAGAATTCACAACACGAATTGATTTTTCTTCTGCCATCTGAGTTAATTTTTTCCAGGCAGGCCGTAATGTTTCTGCACCATCAACATATAATTTTCCCCGCGGATATACAAAATCGATTTGGGTATCAACATTCCAGAAAAGCCATTCAGTTGCCTGCATAAATGAATTGCTTTAAAATTCATTTAAAGGTATTTAATAATAACATCTTTTGTTTGGCGGAAATGTTAAAATATGATAATTCAATTGACATGCTCCGCACATCCGGAATAAAAAGTTACAGCCCTTTTTGAATAAAGGAAAGAAATTCATCTTCATCGAAAGTAACAGCCAGTGTATGTTCTGTACCATCGGGTTCAATTATTACATGGTATGGAATGGTGTTGGTATTGTATTTTGAAATCTCCAACTGCAGGTTCTTTTTACCCATGGTTTTAATGACTTTCCCGTCCGAATCAACCCATTCATCTTCGGGCAGGGCGGAACGATCATCGGTGTATAAACCAACCACAACGTATTTTTCCGAGAGCAAGCGTAAAACTTCGGGATTATCCCAAACCGTATTTTCCATCTTTTTACAATTGGCACAGGCATGGCCTTTGAAAACCACGAAAGCCGGTTTATTTTGTTCATTGGCACAAGCCAGTCCCTGTTCAAAATCGAAATATCCGTTGAGACCGTGCGGAAGATGCAATTTATCAGCATACTTGGCCGGTCCGCATAATTCAGCCGCAGCGTTTGACTGCACTTCCGAACCACCGGAAAAATAAGCTGTGTTTTCATCCTGCGGTGGTAAGAGTGAAGAAACTGCCGTCAGCGGATTGCCGAACAAACCGGTAAATAAGTAAACTACAAATGTAAAGGTTGCAACGGCCAGAAAAAATCTCCCGACACTTATGTACGGCAAATCGCTGTCGTGCGAGAACTTGATTTTGCCCAGCAAGTACATGCCGAGTAAAAAGAATATTACCACCCAAATGCTCAGGTATAAATTGCGGCTAATCAACTGAAGTCCGTAGACCTGATCGATGTTGCTCAAAAATTTCAATCCGAAAGCCAGCAGGATAAATGCAAAAACAACCTTTATCGCGTTCAGCCAGCTTCCTGATTTTGGCAGTTTATTCAATGCAGAAGGAAAAATGGCCAAAAGAGTGAAAGGCGTAGCGAAAGCCAAACCAAAAAAGAACATTCCGATCAACGGGCGCATTCCCCCATCCTGAACCGCCTGAATAATTAACGCGCCAATGAAAGGTCCCGTGCACGAAAATGAAACAATCACCGTGGTAAGCGCCATAAAAAATGCGCCAATCATTCCTCCCTGATCAGCTTTTGAATCCGTTTTGTTTACCAGGTTGCTGGGCAACACAATTTCAAACGCGCCAAAAAAAGAAATGGAAAAAATGAGAAATAACAGGAAGAAAAGCAGGTTGGGTATCCAATGGGTGCTGAGAATATTGCCGGCATTTGGGCCAAAAAGCCCAAAAGTGAACAATGCCCCGAGCACGGTAAAAATCAGCAGAATAGAAATACCGAAAAACAAACCGGTTCGGATTGCTTTGCTGCGATTGTCGCTTCCGCGCATGAAAAATGATACGGTCATTGGAATCATTGGAAAAACACAGGGTGTTAATATAGCCGCAAATCCCGCAAGAAGTGAAATCAGAACAAACAACCAGAGCGCCTGCCCCTGCGAAGAACTCACTGCCACATCTTTAATATTCTCGCTGGTTGATTCCTTCACCGGGCCCTGTGCCCCATTTTCGTTATTGAAATTAAACGAAAATTCTGCTTCATTTGGCGGCAGACAGGTTTCGTCATCGCAGGCCATAAACATTACGTATCCTTTAATTTCTACCGGCTCATCGGTTTTCAGTATAATGTTCTGAGTAAGTGTTACCTCGTGTTGAAAATATTGCACATCTAACTGAAACGCGTTATCGAAATGTTCTTCGGGTTGCGGATTTTTTTGAAGTTCGCCATCAATGTCGAAAACCGTAGAATCCTCGTAAACAATTTCAGTTGCGATTGGTCCGCCTTCCGGCAGGTAAGTGTCGTATAAATGCCAGCCTTCGTCGATGTTGGCTTTGAAAATCAGTTGGGCATTTTTCCCCTCCTGTTTCGAATCGAATGACCATTTAACAGGTTCAACGATTTGGGAACCGGCTGAAAAAGAAGCAAAAATCAATGTTAATAAAAGCGCAACTCTGTTCATAACTTTTAAACCTGGTTTATTTTTACAAAACTATATATTTCGCTTTGGTTAAACTGCAAATTTTACAACATTTAACTCCAGCGAATGTAATATTAATCACGAAACAGAAGTTGAAAGATTATTTAAAGAAACATTAAAAAAAGCCAGCCAAAACTATTATGACTGGCTTTTTTACAGAATTATTTCCTCGAGGTTTTCATCGAAAAAATGATATTCCAGAAAGGAATAAGAGCTGTTTGCTTCAACTTTTACCCATTTCCAGAACTGAAAAAACCATTTCATTCGGCAACTTTTCAAACCTTTTGTTAGATATGCGGCAACATACGGATGCACTTTAAGCAATAATTTCTTCTTATTTAAATCTTTCAGAACGTATTTTACCTTGCCGTTTAACTCATCGGCAAATAAAATGGTCGGCATAATTTGACCACTGCCCTGGCAGGTCGGGCAGGTTTCGGCAGTTTCAATATTTTCTTCGGGGCGTACCCGCTGCCGGGTAATCTGCATCAGACAAAATTTGCTTAGCGGCAAAATATTGTGTTTGGTGCGGTCCCTGCCCATTACTTCGCGCATATGTTCGTAAATTTTCTGGCGGTTTGCCGACATATGCATATCGATAAAATCGATGACAATAATACCGCCCATATCTCTCAACCTCAATTGTCTTGCAACTTCGTCGCATGCTGCCAGATTTACTTCCACCGCATTTGCTTCCTGGTCTAACCCAACTTTCGCCCTGTTCCCGCTGTTCACGTCAATTACATGAAAAGCTTCGGTATGTTCAACAATTAAATATGCACCATTCCTGAACGAAACTGTTTTTCCGAATGAAGCTTTTATCTGTTTTTCTATTCCGTAGTGTTCGAAAATTGGTTTATTGCCGCGGTAATATTTTACAATTTTCCTTTTATCGGCCTGAATGTTACCGATATATTCGGAAATTTCTTTGCTAACCGACTGATCATTAACGATAATGCTGCTAAAATTCGGATGGTAAATATCACGGAGCAAAGCTGTTGTACGGCCCATTTCGCCAATAATGAGCGAAGGCGCTGAAACGCGGCTAAGCTTGTTAAATGTTGTTTCCCACCTGTCGATTAACTGACGCAGTTCCTGATCGAGATCCGCCACCTTTTTTCCTTCGGCAGCCGTTCGTACAATTATCCCGTACTTTCTGGGCTTAATACTTTGAACCAGTTTTTTAAGGCGATTTTTTTCCTCGTTTGTTTTGAGCTTTTGGGAAATAGAAATTTTATCGCTAAACGGCATCAAAACAAGAAACCTTCCGGCAAGGGAAATCTCCGATGTCAGCCGCGGTCCTTTGGTAGAAATGGGTTCTTTTGCAACCTGCACCAGTATTTTTTGTCCAACCTTCAGTAAATTATTAATTCTTCCTTCTTTATCGATATCAGGTTCAGAATGTATTTTGGATATCGATGTAACTTTGTTTTTACGTGAAGATGCAATTCGCAGAAACTTGTTTAAGGTCGCAAATTGCGGCCCCATATCGAGGTAGTGCAGAAAAGCGTCTTTTTCATAACCAACATCGATAAAAGCTGCATTAAGACTGGGCATTATTTTCTTTACCTTTCCGAGGTATATATCGCCCACAGCAAACTTTGCCCCACTTTTTTCCCGGGTTAATTCAACAAGTTTCTTGTTTTCCTGTAATGCAATAACAATTTCGGATGGAGTGACATCAATAATTAAATCACTACTCACAACCTAAATTTTAATCCTGTTATATATTTCGATAGTACTTTTAAAACGGATTAAACCTAAAGCGCAGTTGCTTTAGGTTTAATCTGATTGTTCAATAAGCTTATAAAACTAAGCCGTTATTTCTTCTTTTTGTGCCTGTTTTTACGCAACCTTTTTTTGCGTTTATGCGTGGCCATCTTATGTCTTTTTCTTTTTTTTCCGCTTGGCATAATTTCCTTATTTTACGTTATCCTTAACTTTCGAAACAAATGTTTTCGCAGGTTTAAATGAAGGGATATAATGTGCGGGGATAATAATCGTTGTGTTTTTTGAAATATTTCTGGCCGTTTTTTCAGCCCGTTGTTTTACTGTAAAACTACCAAAACCTCTAAGGTACACATTCTTACCATCAACTAAGGAATCTTTAACTGTTTCCATAAAAGCTTCAACCGTTTTTTGTACAGTTATTTTCTCGATTCCAGTGTTTTTTGAAATTTCATTTACAATATCTGCCTTTGTCATTTCTTAAAATATTTAATATTCAATTATTTAATCTGCTAAAACTGGTGTGCAAAAATAAAAATATTTTAACAACCGAGAAGCATTTCATTTAAATTATTTTTGTTTTCGCTAATTTTTTATAAAATGACTGAATTTCTACAATATATATATAACTGGTATACGTTTAATAAACGGGATTTGCCTTGGAGGAATACACGCGACCCCTACAAGATATGGTTATCAGAAATTATTCTTCAGCAAACGAAGGTACAACAGGGTATTTCGTACTATCTGGAATTTATAAATAAATTTCCAACAATTCAGTCGCTGGCTAAAGCCAGTGAAGATGAAATTTTAAAAAGCTGGCAGGGACTGGGTTATTATTCCCGGGCACGCAACCTTCATTTTACGGCGAAGTTTATTTCCAACAATTTAAATGGTAAATTACCTGAAAATTACCAAGAAATTATCAAGCTAAAAGGAATAGGGACATATACAGCCGCCGCAATCGCTTCTATTGCATTTAATTTGCCTTACCCTGCAGTTGACGGCAACGTTTACAGGTTTTTATCCCGTTACTTCGGAATATATACTCCCATCGATTCGCAAAAAGGGAAAAAAGAATTTTACGAAGTAGCCAAAGAATTGACAGACGCGCGAAATCCGGGATTCCACAACCAGGCTTTGATGGAATTCGGTGCGTTACAATGTGTTCCGAAAAGTCCCCGGTGCGAAATCTGTCCCGTCGCTCAAACTTGTTATGCTTATCTGAACAAAACAGTTGGAAACCTTCCTGTAAAATTGAAAGGGACAAAACAACGCGTCCGCTTTTTTTACTATTATTTAATAGAAGCAGGTAATTTCATCTTTCTCGAAAAAAGAACAGAAAAAGATATTTGGCAGAACCTGTATCAGTTTCCGCTGCTTGAAACAGAGAAAGAAATACCCGACGTTGATTTGCTGAAAGCAGAAAACCTTCCGTTTTCCACGTCGTGTAAGGTAAACGTCAAAAACATTTCGGTAAAACGCAAACATGTTTTAAGCCACCAAATCATTTACGCGCGCCTTGTGAGGATTGAACTCGCAACAACCGGATGTTTAAATGGCAGGTTTCTTCAGGTTAATAAAAAAGATATTTCTACTTTTGCTGTCCCGAAACTGGTGGAACAATTTTTACGTGAAATAAGCTAAACGAAAAAATTAGTTGAATTTAAATAGAAATAAATGTGTATTTTGTATTTTTAAACCCTAACCTAATAATTTTAAAAAATGTCAGTTAATAAAGTTATTCTTGTAGGAAATGTAGGAAAAGATCCTGAAGTAAGACATCTGGATTCAGGAGTAGCGGTTGCAAATTTCCCGATTGCAACTTCAGAATCGTACATCGCAAAAAACGGCGATAAAGTGACAACCACCGAGTGGCACAACATTGTATTGTGGCGCGGCCTTGCCGATGTAGCTGAAAAATACGTAAAAAAAGGCCGTCAGTTGTATATCGAAGGCCGCATCAGAAGCCGCTCATACGACGACAAAGATGGCATAAAAAGATATGTAACAGAAATATACGGCGATGTTATGCAATTACTCGGTTCACGTCCGGATAATCAGCAAAGCGATAACCAGGAAAGCCAGTATAGTTCGGGTCAGTCTCAATCCGACCGGTTTTCCGCATCAAATGAGCCGGAAACCAACGAAACGGAAGGAGATGATGATTTACCCTTCTAAATTCAATTTAATACTGAGTTGATACCAAAATTACAAGTTGTAACAGGAAATATAAACAGTTGGAATATCCAGTTTCATCCGGTAACCATTGGTATCGGTGCCGCCATTTTGATTGTTGTGGTTTTATTGATTACTTCCGCTTTAATTAGTGGTTCCGAAGTTGCATATTTCTCACTGGGGGCCACCGAAAAGAAAAAACTTCACCAAAAGAAAAGCAAAACCAACCAGCAGGTACTGAAAAACCTCGACAGCCCCGAGAAACTCCTTGCTACAATCCTGGTCACAAATAATTTTGTGAATGTTGGAATTATCATTCTTACAGCATTTATTACCAACAAAATAATGTCCATTGAAAATTCGCCGGTATTGGAATTTGTGATTCAGGTTGTTTTTATTACATTTTTCCTTTTACTGTTCGGAGAAATACTGCCAAAGGTTTACGCCACACATTACGCATTAAATTTTTCGAAATTTATGGCGCTTCCGCTGATGGCACTCGAAAAAGTATTCCGTCCGCTAAATTCAATCCTTATTTATTCCACATCGTTTGTAAACAAACGGTTGCAGAAGCATAAAAAAAACATTTCGATGGACGAAATTTCGCAGGCACTCGAATTAACCTCCGAAATTGAACTTTCCGAAGAAAAGGAAATCCTTGAGGGAATAGTGAAGTTCGGCAACAAGAATGTGGAAGAAATTATGAAACCGCGCGTAGATGTGATTGCCCTTGATATGAAAACCAGTTTCAGTGAAGTACTGAAAACCATTAATGAATCAGGTTATTCACGAATCCCGGTTTACATCGGGTCGTTCGACAATATTAACGGTATCCTCTACATTAAAGATTTGCTTCCACACAGCCATAAAGGAGATTCATTTAAGTGGCAAACACTGGTCAGGCCGCCATTTTATGTTCCCGAAACAAAAAAAATAAGTGCGCTGCTCGAAGAATTTCAGAAAAACAAGGTGCACCTGGCCGTAGTTGTAGATGAATACGGCGGCAGTTCGGGAGTTGTAACCCTCGAAGATATTTTGGAAGAAATAGTGGGTGATATTACTGACGAGTTTGACGAAGAAGAAACATTTCATTCCAAAATCTCTGAAAACACTTACCTCTTCGATGGAAAAACGTTGCTTGGCGATTTCTACAAAATAGTTGAAGTAAACGAAAGCACATTTAACGATGTAAAAGGAGATGCTGATACATTGGCAGGGCTGATTCTGGAACTGAAAGGCGAAATCCCGGAGTTGCATGAAGAAATCATTTGCGAACAATTCAGGTTCACGGTGGAAGCAGTTGATAAACGCAGGATAAAACAAATTAAAGTGGAAGTTAATAAATAAGCGGTTTTTGCGTTAATAAAATAACCGGAAAAAAATGAAACAGAAACTACTGCTTATAACAATGGTTCTAGTATTTTTTGGCTGTAAGCAAAAATATACCCCAAAACCGCACGGATATTTTCGCATCGACTTTCCCGGAAAAAGTTACCATCCCATATCCGGTAACTTTCCGTATCAATTTGAAATTGCTGATTATTCCAAAGTACAACACGACCCGAGAAATCCGGGAAAACCTGATTGGATAAATATTATTGTGCCCGAAAATAAAGCGGAGCTACACCTCTCCTACTACAATTTGAAAAAAGAAAACAAACCGGAACGACTTGCGCTGGCAGAATTTATTGAAGAATCGCGGACTCTCGCATATAAACATTCGATAAAAGCGGACGCCATTGAAGAACAAAATTACATCAATCCGACGGACGACGTTTACGGAACCATTTACCGAATTAATGGAAACGCTGCTTCTCCTTTTCAGTTTTACGTTACCGACAGTACTACTCATTTTTTGCGGGGCGCGCTTTATATTAGCGCCACTCCAAACATCGATTCACTGCGGCCTGTAATTGAATTTCTTGAGCCAGACATCATCAGGTTGATTGAAACCATAACGTGGAACTAATGGGGTTTTCACAAAAAATAGAAACCAAAGCCGGTATTATTGGAGTTTGGGAATTAACTGAATCGAGTGAGGAAATGGCGGAAATGTTCATCTTTTCCGAAAAAGAGAAAGACAGGTTCAGCAAACTTAAAATTGAAAAGCGAAAAAAAGAATTTCTTGCTGTACGGTTGCTGTTGGCGAAACTAATAGGTAAGAAAACAGAGCTTTCATACGGTACACAGGGAAACCCGATATTAACCGGCAGCAATTTTCACATCAGCATTTCGCATTCCAATGAATTGGCTACGGTATTTCTTTCGGAAAAAACCGGAGGGATCGATACTGAAAATATAAATCGTGACACCGAAAAAATTGCCACCCGTTTTTTACACAGCTACGAACGAAAGTTTATCAAAAATGAACCTGACCCGGCGCTGGCCAGAGTCGTTTACTGGGCAGCCAAGGAAGCCATTTACAAATGTGCGCTGGAAAAGGAGGTTGAATTTAATTCGCAAATTGTTGTACAACCTTTTCACGTTAAACCGAAAGGCAGTTTTCGGGGTACACTAAACACGCTTGCAAAATCGGTTTCCTTTACGTTGTGGTATTTCTTTTTCGGAAACAATGTGGTGGTATATTGTGTTGAAGATAAAAATTTTTAACTACCATGAGAAAACCGGAAAATCAGGTACTGGTTATTTTTGGCGCTTCCGGCGATTTAACCAAACGTAAACTGGTACCGGCGCTTTTCAAGTTATATCAGCAAAAATTATTGCCCGAAAAATTCGCAGTGCTGGGTGCATCTCGCACACCAATGACGGATGAAGAATTCAGGGAAAGTTCGGGAGAATTTTTGTCAGAGGGCAGTAATCATGGGGAATTTAAGAAAATGCTTTTCTATGAATCTGTTTCCCCATCGAACGAAAATGATTTTACAAAACTAAAAGAGCGGCTAAATAAAATTACGACGGAACAAAATATTGATGCAAACTTTATTTTTTATCTGTCGACGCCGCCTTCTGTTTATGAAATAATTCCCAAAAATTTAGCAAAAACAGGATTAAACCAATCAGAAAAATATTTCAGGCGATTGATTGTTGAAAAACCATTCGGCATTGATTTGAAATCAGCTAAAAAGTTGAATATAGACCTGTTAAATTATTTTAACGAAAAACAGATTTACCGCATCGACCATTACCTTGGAAAAGAAACGGTGCAGAACATGCTGGTTACCCGTTTTTCCAATGGAATTTTTGAACCGCTGTGGAACCGGAATTTTATCGAACACGTGGAAATAACTTCTGCGGAAAGCCTTGGTGTGGAAGGACGCGGAGGATATTACGACCACGCGGGCGCATTGCGCGATATGTTGCAAAATCACCTGATGCAGTTGGTTGGATTTGTTGCCATGGAACCGCCGGTTGTAATTGAAGCCGATGCCATCAGAAACGAAATTGTAAAGGTATTTCAATCACTGCGCCCGATTCCCGAAAACAAAGTTTCGAAATACGTCATTCGCGGGCAGTACAGCGAATCGAAAATCAGAGGCGAGCAGATAAAGGGTTACCGGCAGGAACCGGGAGTAGATAAACTTTCGAGGACGGAGACGTTTGTAGCGGCCAAATTCTTTATCGACAACTGGCGCTGGGGCGGAGTCCCGTTTTACATCCGAACCGGGAAAAAACTACCTGCGAGGGTTACCGAAGTTGTTATTCATTTTAAACAGGCGCCGCATCATTTGTTCAACAACAGTAATCTGGAAAGTTCCGGCACCAACAAACTTGTGATTCGCATTCAACCCGACGAAGGAATTTTGCTGAAATTCGGCATGAAAACACCAGGCGCCGGATTTCAGGTTCAAACTGTGAATATGGATTTCCACTATTCCGATTTGCCCGGGGAACCTCTTACTTCGGCTTACGAACGGTTGCTGCTCGATTGCATGCAAGGCGACGCCACACTTTACGCCCGCGGCGACGCAGTGGAAGAAGCCTGGCGATTTGTTCAGCCGGTTTTAAACGCATGGCAAACCAATCCTGAAATTCCGATTTACGGTTATCCGGCCGGAACATGGGGACCCGAAATTTCTGATAAATTAATTTCCGGCGAAACCTGGCGCTATCCATGTAAAAATCTAACAAACGATGGGATATACTGTGAATTATAATTTGAAAAAGTGATGAAAGCTTCAATCGATGTGCGGATTTTGGAAACTCCTGCAAATGTATGTAAAGCGGTGGCTGGTGAAATTTATAGTTTAATTCAGGATCATCAGCAACCGGTATTTCATATTGCGGTATCGGGCGGAAATACGCCTAAAAAAATGTTTGATATTCTCGGTAAAAAATATTCGAATACAATTCCATGGAAAAAAGTGCATGTTTGGTTTGTTGACGAACGTTGCGTACCTCCGGACAATGAACAAAGCAATTTTAAACTGGCCAATGATTTTTTATTCACGCATGTTTCAATTCCGGAAGGAAACATTCACCGGATGAGGGGAGAAAACGATCCCAAAGAAGAAGCTCAGCGATATTCAGAGGAAATTGGAAAAACCCTGAACCGGCGCGACGGTTTTCCGGTGTTCGATTTAATCGTTTTAGGAATAGGCGACGACGGCCACACGGCATCGATATTTCCCGGACAACTCCGCCTTTTCGAAGAGGAAAAATTCTGTGCGGCATCTGTTCACCCGCAAACAGGGCAGCACCGTGTAACATTAACAGGAAAAGTGTTGAATAATGCCAACCGTTTGATTTTCATGGTTGCCGGCAAAAGCAAAGCAAAATGCGTGTCGGAAATCATGAACGATACAAAAGCAGCTAAAAAAATGCCGGCTTTTTATGTTTCGCCCAAAAACGGGCGCCTCACCTGGTTTCTCGACGAATCAGCCGCTTCAGAAATCTAATTGGAACTGTTAACCGGTTTTAAACGAAGTATTTCTTCCCCGAATTTTTCGGTAGCCTGAATGACGTCATTCACACATCCTGAAGTTAATTCACACCCAATAACATGATCGCCCGCCTCAGGAAACGCGACTTTCATTTTTCGGTCTTCCGGAGTCCCTAATTGATCAAACATTTCCAACATGGCGCTCACCTTCACAGTCTGGTCCTGATGCTCGTCATCTTTATAGTAATACCCGAGAAAAACCGGCGTGGTAACATTTTCGAACGTTTCTTTTGTCATCGTTTCATCCATCAGTTGCTGCAGGTACACCACCGCTTCCATCCGGTATTTGCAATCCCAGTACCTGCAGGTTTCCGAAAGCGAATCTTCTTCCGTCACGCGATATTTACCGCCATTCACTTTCCTCCCGATTTGCAGTCCCCACGGGCCTGAAAGCAGAAATGCCGCGCTGTTATTGATTTCGATGTTTGGTGAAAAAAGAATCAATCCATCAACATATTCCGGAAAATCGGAAGCCAGCTTTAGTGCCAGGGTCCCGCCGGTTGAAGTTCCCATAATAATCACTTTTTTACCCAGGCTGCGCGCAATCATCAGTGCTTCCTTGGCCGATTCCCACAACCGATCGGGCGTCATGTCAACCAACGCATCTGTTGTATCAATCCCATGAGACGCCAGCCGCGGAAAATAGGCATTAAAACCGAAATGGCGGGCAAATTCCACATTTGTTGGATAACCTTCGTACCACGATGCCGAAAAGCCGTGCAGGTAAAGCAGGCAATAATCCGTGCGTTCCTTCACCGAATCATTCGCCCAGATAATTCGTGATTCATTATCTTCCTTCACATTTCGTCCCTCGCTTTTGCTATCTACAAACTCTTCGATATTGGCAATACTCGCCCAAATGGAAGGCAGGTTTTTATTCAGTTCGGGTTTGGGAGGTTTGGGACCGATCAGGTAAATAACCACCAGTGCCAGGATTAACAGCAAAAGGAAGCGAAAAATTCTTTTCATGTTCAGCTCAATTTTTGTTCGAAATTACGATTTAAATTTGAGCTAAATTATTTCAGTAAAAGTTTTCAGGGTTAAAATTCGATGACGAGTTGTACGGGCTGTTTAATTCCTTCGTGCCTGAAGTTGGAGAGCGTCAGACCGAGCAGCCTGATGCCTTTTAAAAATATGCCCGATTTCATGAGTGATTTTCCCTCTTTTAGCAAATCGTTTTTCGAGGAAAAATATCCTGAAATAGTTTTGCTGCGGGTATGCTGTTCAAAATCGGCGTATTTATATTTCAGCGTGAGTGTTTTGGCTATCACCTGGGAACGTTCGGCGCGTTCCCACAGAATATCCACGATTTTGAGCATTTCATTTTCCAGGTCTTTTTCCAAAAACAGGTCGGTGGAAAAAGTTTGTTCTGCGCCTACCGATTTTCGCTCGCGCGATGGTTCTACCGGCCGGTGATCTTCGCCCCGGCTAATTTCGTAATAATAATTGCCCGATTTTCCGAAAAGCCGAACCAATTCCAGGCGGTCAATCTTTCGCAAATCACTGCCGAACCAGATGCCCGTCTTATTTAGCTTTTCAGCCGTAACTTTCCCAATTCCATAGAATTTCCGCACTTCGAGGTTGTCGATAAAATCCTGTGCATCGTGGGGAGTGACCACAAATATTCCGTCGGGTTTGTTTACGTCGGACGCTACTTTTGCCAAAAACTTATTGTACGAAACGCCGGCAGATGCAGTAAGGTTGGTTTCCCGTTTTATCCGTTCCCGAATTTCCTGTGCGATTAACGTGGCGGAAGGTTTTCCTTTTTTTGCGTAAGTGACATCGAGGTAAGCTTCGTCGAGCGAGAGCGGTTCCACCAAATCAGTATATTCAAAAAAGATGTCGCGAATCTGGTTTGAGATTTCTTTGTACCGGTAAAATCGCGGTTTCACAAAAATGAGACCGGGGCATTTGCGCTTAGCCACTTTCGATGACATGGCGGAATGCACCCCAAATTTTCGCGATTCATAACTGGCAGCGGCTACCACTCCCCTGTCGCCGGAACCGCCTACCGCAATCGGTTTTCCCCGCAACTCCGGATTATCGAGCTGTTCCACCGATGCAAAAAATGCATCCATGTCCACATGAATTATTTTGCGAATGTTTTCCAATTTCTTCAGTAAATCCAACCGACACCGGTTTGGTTGTGCTTCTTTTTCAAACTCTTGCAGACTAAATGAATGCCAATTACTCTAATTCGCCCGATTCCTTTATGATTTCCATCACCCGCTCCAAATCCGATTCTTTCACCTGGAGTTCGACAACGAATGTGGCGAGATGGCTGAAAACCTGTGTCGTCAATTCATTTTTCAGGAAACATTCAATACCTTCCGATTCGAGCCTGCTTTTTAACACCGCCAATTCCGACGGATAATGAGATTCTTTTACGGTTACCCAGTTCATCTGTATAAAAATTAATTTCGATTTTATTCTAACTGATTTTCCTCAAATTTCACCGACGCATTTTCTTTCCGCGACGCAATTAACGACCACGCCATGATGATACTCGTGGCGATAATCACAACAAAAAGTACGCCCCGTTCAAAATGCTCGGTTTTCAATGATTCGGGAATGGCAAAAAACAGCAATACCGAAATTAATCCGCGGGGAGCAATAAAAATCTGGGGCACAAAATCGCGTTTTTCAATCACTACGTATAACAGGAAACGTAGCATGAATGCAGCAATCAAAAACATGATGCTGATTAACCAAACATCGAAATTCAGTAATGATTCGAGCGGAAGTGTCATTCCAAAAACCACGAAAAAGAAAGTTCGTACCAAAAATGCAGTTTCGGCAGTAATCATTTTGAATTCGTCGAAAACAGCATCAATTTTTTCATCCTTCAGCCATAATTCCAGCCGTTTTATAAGTAAAACTTTATGGTTTCGAAGCAACAATCCGAACATTAAAATAATTATCAGCGACGAAAGGTGCAAAAGCTTACCCACCGAATAAAGCAAAACCAGCGCAGCCAGAAAAAGAAAAAATTTAGCCTCGCCTTTTATGTTTTGAATGATGTACAGCAAAACATAACTCATTACCACTGAAGTCAGCACCGTCAGTACAATGTTGCTCCCAATGGCAAAACTTAACTGCCTCATGCCTTCCACTTCCAGATTTTCAATAATCATATAAAAGACCATAATACCAAGGATATCGGAAATGGTACTTTCATAAATCAGAAATTCCTTTTTGTATTTCCCGAGGTTGACGACGCTGGGAATAATGATGGCGCTGCTTAAAATAGACAATGGGATAGCATACACCAGTGCGGGTAAAAATCGGGTTCCGGGAATAAAAAGCTGAATTAAAAATGAAAGGGTGAATGATGTGGTTACCAGCGAAACAGATGCAATTGTAAATGATTTCCAAATGGTCGGCCATTTTTCGCGGGTTAGTTTCAAATCGAGCGCTGCTTCCAGCACAATCATGATTAGCCCAACAATTCCGAGAATTTCGAGAACAACACTATAGTCGGGTTGTATAGCAAAATAAAGCAAGACCTGCTGAATTCCGACGCCCAGGAGCATAAGCAGTAAAACACTCGGAATGTTGGTTTTACGGGCGAACATACTGAAGAAAAATGAAATAATGATTACGACACAAAGGCCTATTATAAAAAGATATGCATTCATATTATGAGTGTGCTTCCAATTTACCCAAAAGAGGTTCGATGCAAAAAAACTAAAAAAAAGCCGTTCTTCTATAATAAAGACGACTTTTTCAAAATTTGCTGTATTTCAACTACAAATCAATTTTAAAAACCACTGCCTTTTCATCGGGAGGATTACCCGGGGTTTTTATTTGCAATCCGTTTTCCTGCAAAGTGAATTCCACTTTTTCATCGGTTCCAAGCAACGATACATTTTTAATTTGCTTTGGTTCAGGCCACTGACCATTTGCAAAAGATTCCAGCAAAACACTGGTATTATTTCCCGGCCAGCCAAGCAGTGTCGCATAAATTACATCTCCTTTGGTTGTGTACCGGACATCTTTGGCCGAATATTTTATTTTCAGGAATTTCTCATGGTTGCTGAAATTTCCTTCCGGTTCTTTGGTGGGGCCTTCGCCGTAAGTGTACCACGGACGTGTGCTGTAAATCGATTCGCCGTTTTTATTCAGCCAGTCGCCAATGGTTAAAAGCACCTCTTTTTGATTGTCAGGGATTGTTCCCTCAGCTTTTGGTGAAATATTCAGCAACAACACACCATTTTTACTGACAATATCAATCAGCACATGCAACACATCGACGGCAGGTTTAATCTGCAGGTTTTCAGTGTAACACCAACTGCCCATGCTAATCGTTTCGTCAGTCATCCAGGTTTTTTCGCCCAACTTATTTTTTCGCGATTTTTCCAGGTCGTCCACACTGACCTCCAGCGGCAAATCATCCTGTTTCCGCACAATTACCACATCTTTTCCCAAATCTGCAGCCTGATTTAAATAGTAGGCACAAAATTTCTGACGATAGTTTTCCGGGATCTTATCGAGCATATAATCGAACCAAATGATATCGGGTTGATATTTATCGATCACTTCCTTCAGTTTTCCAAACCAGACATCTTCATACCATTGTTCAGCCGGAATGTTCCCGTACATATAATTCAGTTCCGGATCATCCAAGGTTGGAGGAGTTCCGGGAAACAGCGGGTAATGACTGTCAGCAAATGCCTGAGACGGGTTGTCTTTGTGCTTTTCAATTTCTTCCTTTTCTTTCCCTTTGTAGCGTTGCAGGTCTTTGGCATGATGAAAAGTGGTGATCAGCTTCATATCGCGGCTTTTAATCGCTTTTTCCAGCTCGCCGAGAATATCGCGGTGCGGCCCTTTGTCCATGGTATTCCAGGGGGTAATTTCGCTGTCCCACATCGAAAACCCGTCGTGGTGCTCGGCCACCGGTCCGGCAAAACGCGCACCGGCTTTTTTAAACAAATCGGCCCACTCTCCGGCATCGAAGTTTTCGGCTTTGAACATCGGCACAAAATCGTGATAACCAAATTCCGCAGGTGTTCCGTATTTTTCAATGTGGTGTTTGTTTTCCGGAGAACCCGGGATGTGCATGTTTCTCGGATACCATTCGTTACCAAACGCAGGAACAGAATAGATGCCCCAGTGGAAATATATGCCAAATTTTGCGTCCTGAAACCAATCGGGCTGTTCGTTATACTTCGCCAGCGACTCCCAGTTTTCCTCAAATTTCGGTTCAGAAGATTTCTCGCCGGAAGTTTTTTTGGGGGAAGAACTGCACCGGCAAAAACAGCCAGAATTATTAAAAAAGAAAAAATTTTGGTTTTCATATTCGTATCGGTTTAATTGGAAATATTTTTATAAAACTTCAGCAGAGATGTAATATATTGCGTCTCTGCCCCGCAATCAGGATAAAATCATTTATCCATTTTAAAAATGCGTTCCATCAGCAGCCATTTTTCATCGGCGGATGCATCGGCAGAAGTTTTCTGGAATTGTGAAACATAGGTTTCCCACTCTGCCTGCCGGGGTTTTTGAGCCAGTTCCTTCATCGCTTTGTCGTGGTCGAAATCCGGAACCGTGTCCATTATCATAAAAAGCTGTGTCCCGCGAAGATAGATTTCCATGTCTAAAATGCCAACTTCGCGCATTCCCTGCGTAATTTCAGGCCAGACCGCGCCCGGCGCATGCACCTTTTTGTACGCTTCGATTAAACGTGGATCGTCTTCCAGTTTTAATGTTTTGCAAAAACGTTTTATTTCAGCCATAACTTTTTGATTTATGATTGCAGTTTCGGATGTACTTTCAGCGTGCGGTAACCGTAAATGGCGATTACCACAAAACAGATAAACGGTAAAATAAACGAAAAATTCACCGCCGGCAGCCAGCCCACTTTTCCCTGGTCGATAATCACTCCCTGAAGCGGAGGCATTAGTGCGCCACCGACAATTGCCATTACCAGTCCGGCAGCTCCAAGTTTCGCATCATCGCCCAGGCGTTCCAGCGCTATTCCGTAAATTGTTGGGAACATCAGCGACATAAACGCGGAAGTGGCAACCAGCAAATATAATCCGGCCATTCCCTGAATTAAAATTACGCCGGTGGTAGTCAACATACCGCCAATCGCAAAAAGCATCAGCATCAATCTCGGATTCAGGTATTTCATCAGCATTGTACTGATAAAACGACTGGAAAGAAATATAACCATTGCAACGATGTTGTAATTTTGAGCGGTAGCTTTATCAATCCCGAGGTTTTCCGCGTAATGAATGATGAACGTCCAGCACATGATTTGCGCCCCAACGTAGAACATTTGCGTCACAACTCCTTCGCGGTATTTAATGTTTTTGAATAACCTTTTTGCTGAAATCCAGGCGTGGACAGAATGATCGCTTTCTTTTCTTTTCGGCATTTTTACCAGGGCGATAACAAGCAGCATGAGCAAAACCACAAATCCGAGCATCACATACGGATCGCGTATTACTGCCAGATCGTGGGTGCGAATCGAAGCTTTTTCCGTTGCATCCAACGTCGAAAAAATGACGTTTCCGGCGGCATCTCTTTTATCGCTATCGAGTGCAGTTAAAATGAATTGTGAGGCGACAAACATCCCGAGCAGCGATCCCAACGGATTAAACGACTGTGCCAGGTTCAAACGCCGGGTAGCCGTTTCTTCCGGCCCCATTGCAAGGATGTAAGGATTGGCCGTTGTTTCCAGGAAAGCCAGTCCGAATGTGAGGACGTAAAGCGACAGCAGGAAAAAGGTAAAAACTTCGTATTGTGCTGCGGGATAAAACAACAATGCCCCCACCGCATAAAGGGCCAATCCTACAATAATCCCGAGTTTGTAACTGTAGCGTTTTATAAACAGGGCCGCTGGAATTGCCATGGTTCCGTACCCGCCGTAAAAAGCAAACTGAATGAGCGATGCTTTTGCATTTGATATTTCCATTACCGTACGGAACGCGGCAACCATCGGATTGGTGATGTCGTTGGCAAATCCCCACAACGCAAACAAACTGGTAATTAAAATAAAAGGGAATATAACTTCTTTTGGGACAACCGGACTTTTTTTCTCGTTCATGGATATTGGTTTAATTTTTCTCTGGTTCTGTTTGTTATTGCTTATAATGTTTTAGTTTTCAAAGAAACTGATTCTTATTTTCCGATTTTAATTGTTCCACAATTTTTTTTACATCCTCGGTTTTATCGCGTTTGCAAACCAGTGTTGTATTTTCATGCTGGACAACCACAACGTCTTCAAGGCCAACCACTGTCACTAATCCACTGCCGGAATAGACATACGAATTTTTTGTGTCCAAAAGAATGGCTTCCCCCGAACCGGCATTCCCGTTTTCATCTTTTTCGTCGGTGAGGTAAACTGATTCCCAGCTTCCCAGATCATTCCAGTCGAAATTACCTTCTACAAGGTAAATGTTTTGTGCGTGTTCCATAATTCCATAATCCACCGAAATACTTTCCACTGCCCGATAAATGGTATCAAGTGTTTGTTCAAAAGAGGGAGTTCCCAAATCAAGTTGAATTTTCCGGAGGTCGTCATACAAATCGGGGGCAAATTGTTTCACAGCATCCAGGAAAACTGAAATCTTGAAAATGAATAAGCCGCTGTTCCAGAAAAAACCACCCTTTTCAAGGTAATTTTTTGCGGTTTTTTCATCGGGTTTTTCCACGAACCGCTCCACTTTAAACTGTCTGATTTTTTCGCTGCCGGTAATATTTTCTCCCGTTTTTACATAACCATAACCCGTTGCCGCATAAGTGGGTGTGATTCCTATGGTAACAATTCCATCTTTCTCACGGGCAATTTTTGCAGCAGCCAAAACCGTATCACGGAACAATTCTTCATTTTTTATCAGGTGGTCCGACGGCGAAACTACCATAATTCCTTCCGGATTGTCACGTTCGGCAAACATGGCTGCCAACCCAATGCATGGTAAGGTATTTTTCCCGACAGGTTCGTAAATCAGGTTTTCTTTGGGTAGCATCGGTGTTTGTTCCTCCAGCACCTGTGCCTGGGTTTTGCTTGAAACAATGTAAATATGTCGGTTGTCGGTAAACGTTTCGAAACGTTTTATGGTGGATTGCAACAGCGATTCGTTGCCGAATAAATTCAGATATTGTTTGGGTTTGGCTACCCGGCTGCGTGGCCAGAAACGGGTGCCGGAACCTCCGGCCATAATCAGCGTATAAATTTTCTCCATTTCGTTTGTTTTAGTGGAAGGCTAAAATAGGTTTATTTCATTAAAAATGCACCTGAAAACCCAAATTTCGCCGTAACTAATCTATTCAGTTTCTTAATATCTCACTTTAATTTTTACTGTTCCTTCCACTTTTTTTTCTGAAGGAAAAACAATGTAACCACCACCGCTTCCCGAAGTAATGGCGCCCGAATAATGGGGAAAATAGTTCTTTTGCATCTCTTCCATTACCCAATCAGGAACTGTGTAAGGTAACATTTTGTGCCAGGCCAGAAACGTCTCTTTCATCGATTCGCCCAATAGTTGCACATCTTTATTTAAAATGGCGTCGTAGCATTTTTCTCCTGCCCTGCCTAACTTTTTAGTAATATCGACATCGAGATTTTTCTTTAGCAATGGATTGTAACCTTCCGGTCGCGGCTGCAACGGTGCAAAATGCAACACCTCCGACAGCCATTCACAGGTTTCGGCATCTGTAGTATTTTCAATATGAGCCGGCCAGAACGAACCATTGTAATCGAGCCGCGAAATGCCCGGAACCAATAAACCAATCTGGTCCTGCGACCCCGAAATATATGCTGAGCCGGGAGGATTTTCAGCGCCAAAAAGTAACTGGGCATTCCGCAGCGGATCGCCTTTGGGATAATTATCGCCCCACAACTCGATGCCCACATTCCGTGAACTGGTTGCCATTCCCGATCGATCGTTAAAATCGATAGTTGGCCACATTTGCGCCACCACAACTGAGCCCGGATGAATTTCGGAAACCCACGGCTGATCCAACCAGCCGCCTGCCAGGCAAACGCGGTACGGAAATTTCAACTCTTTTTTCGATAATGAGCTGGAACGCTCCGGCAATCCTTCTTCCGGAATGCGATCCAGCACAATCAGCTCGACCCCGTTTTCGTCGCAGAGTTGCTTTTTTTCAGGTGTAAAACCATCGTGATTTACCACAAAAATGTCGGGTTTCAGTTCTTTCATATCGGGTGCAAAATCGAGCATTCCCATTCCCGAGCCAATATGCGCTTCTTCAACATAGCGCACCGCTCCCACCATATATTTGCGTTCTTCCTGCGAAAAATAAGGAGCTTTACCTTTCAGTTGTTTTATATTTTCATCCTGGCCAACGTACACATGCAGTTTCCCGTATTGCGCCGCCGTTTTAAAAAAGGCAATGTGCCCGGCGTGCAACAGATCGTAACACCCGCTGACCATTACTGTTTTTTCGTGCATAAAATTTTGGTTCAAACAAATCTACAGGTTTCAATAACCGTAACTCATATTAAAAAATTACAAATCCTAAATAACAATTAAATTCAAATAGTCCGGTTAAAATTCTAGTTATGGGCTAAAGCCCCTATCGAATCTGGTTTTCCACTAACCCCGGCATTAATGCCGGGGTTAGTCATCGCCTTCGTAAACCGGGGCTTCAGCCCATAACCCAACTAATTAATTGTAAACAACTTCAATTCATTTTCAATTATTTGGCCGAATAATTTTATCTTCTACCAGACAACAATACAATTAAATTCCTGAATTCAATTTTTGACTATTGCTATTTGAAATTTCGATTAAAACCGATTCGTATTGTTAATCATCTGCTCTTTTATCCAGTCGTAGGTTTTCTTCATTCCGTCTTTCAGCGGGTATGAAGGCGCCCAGTTCAGGTATTGTTTGATTAACGTATTATCGCTGTTTCGGCCACGCACTCCTTTGGGTGCATCCAAATCATAGGTACGTTTCAGTTTTTGACCGGCAATGTTTTCCACAATGTCCACCAACTGATTTATGGAAACCATTTCGTCGCTGCCCAGATTAATCGGCTCTTCAATGTCGCTGTACATGATTTTCAGGATACCTTCCACACACTCGTCGATGTACATAAACGAGCGCGTTTGCTCGCCGTCGCCCCAGATGATAATTTCATCTTTTCCGTACAATTCCGCTTCAATAATCTTACGGCACATCGCAGCCGGCGCTTTTTCGCGTCCGCCATCGTACGTTCCAAAAGGGCCATACACATTGTGGAAACGTGCCACGCGGGTGGTAATTCCGTAGTCTTCCCTGAAATGGCGGCACATGCGTTCCGAGAATAGTTTTTCCCAACCGTAACCATCTTCCGCCAGGGCAGGGTAAGCATCCGATTCTTTCAGTCCGGGATTGTCGGGATCGGTTTGTTTTTCGCCATTGTACACACAAGCCGAAGAAGCGTAAAAATAACGCGTAACGCCCAGATCGCGGGCAGCCATTAACAAGTGGGTGTTTATGAGAACGCTCAGCATGCAATCGGCTTTATGGCTTTCAATAAAACCCATCCCGCCCATGTCGGCGGCAAGGTTAAACACTTCATTTAAACCGTTTATGGCCGTGTAACAATTAGCTTTGTCATTTAAATCCAAAACCAGGTTTTCACAATCATCGTGAACCTGGTACCATTTTGTTAGCGGTTTTTTATCGACAACCCGAACAAAATGGCCCATATCTGCCAGTTTCCGTGCAAGATGGCCGCCAATAAAACCGCCGCCACCAGCGACTAAAATTCTCTTTTTCATCTGATAAAATTTTTTCATTACAAATATCACGAATCTTTTTTAGCCCTGCAACCGGCATTTGGCGCATTGGCCGGCGCCGTTAGGTGCCGGATATGGGTAGCATAATCGCTTATTAAAGATTCTCTCGTCCCGTACGGGACGAAATTGTGTTTCGACATTCATATTTCTACCCATATTTCGTCCTTAACAAGACGTATAGAAGGTTCTGGCGTCTGGTTTTACCTCTCCCTGTCCCGGCGGGCCGTGACTTTCCCTCTCCAAAGCGGAGAGGGACGAAGAATGGTTCAAACTAATATGTTAAAACTGGGAGGGTTTTTTGATATTTGCTACTTCTCCCGGTGGCGGCAAAAAATATCAGGTTGAGAGGGTTTCGGTCTTTTGCTACCTCTCCCTGTCCCGGCGGGCCATGACTTTCCCTCTCCAAGGCGGAGAGGGACGAAGAATGCCCTGAACAGGCGGCGGTTCGAATAGAGGGTTTCTGTTTTTGGGAGTTTGCCTGCGGTTATTAAATGCTGACAGGTCCTGCGGACGCTGTCAGATTTTGTTCCCCATTGGACGGCGGCGTTAGGTGCCGGATATGGGTAGCATGAAGTTTATTAAAGGTTCTCTCGTCCCGTACGGGACGAAATTGTGTTTCGACATTCATATTTCTACCCATATTTCGTCCTTAACAGGACGTATAGAAGGAACTGGTTTCTGGCTTTGCCTCTCCCTGTCCCGGCGAGCCATGACTTTCCCTCTCCAAAGCGGAGAGGGACGAAGAGTGCCCTGAACAGGCAGGCAAAAATGCAATTAAAGGGGGATTCAGGGGGATTATGAATTCAGGCGAATGTTCTATAGGAATGTCTTGGGCACAATTCGCCTATTCCGTCAAAATTACAATTTAGCCACTGTAACCGGCCCCAGCAAACCGGCCGGTTTTATTTTCCAGCCTGACGCATCAAACGGTTCGTAATCAATGTTAACAAAATTGATGTCGTAGAATTTTTTCCAGTTTACGCCGCGGATATCCAAATCGCGAATGCGGTTGGCGGCTACGTTGGTAACTTCCACTTCCAGCATGTTTTTCCCTTGTGTCAGGTTGTCCACTTTGCATTTGAAGGTCGGCCCCGGCAACGTTCCAAAATCTTTTCCATTCAGTTTGACATGGGCGCAATCCTTCACTATCCCGAGATTTAAAAGAGCGTTACCCGGTTCTTTTTCCCAGATGAATTCAATGGAATACCGCGCTGTTCCGGCAAAACGCTGCGTTTCTGCATCGCCCATTTCCGTCCACGACTGCAATTTATTTGTGGTGAAATTTCCGGGAAAAACAGGCCCGCCACTGGTAAATTCCACTTTCCACATCCCTTTGATTTGCAGAGAATCTGCTGAAACGGATTCATAAACAAACGGCGCTGCGTCCGCTTTTTCTGCTGAACATTTTACAAAAACCAATCGCTCGGGCTCCAGTTGAACCCGGATGGAATTCCCATGTTGTTCGGGCAATGAAATTTTGCCGGTCATCGGGTCAAGAAAAACATGATTTTTTGCCGTCGTATTTAATTCAACCCAGGCATCTTTTGCATCCAGACCTGTGTTAAAAATCACGTACCAATCATCATTATTTCATTTTCATTTTCAGGAAATGAAAACCGTTCCCAACGATGGATTTTTCACCATTGATTCCGGCATTTACCAGTAACAGCGAAACATCGCCAACATTCTTCCGGGAAACTTTTTGTTTGATGATTTCCAGTTGTTTTTCACGTTGTTCAAGCTGAAACATTCCCGGCACACTTTCGGGAAGGTATTCATCAAAATACACTTTTCCACCGGCCGCTATGAGTTGTGTTAACTGCTGCATTGTTTCCAGCGGAATGTAGCTTGTTTTCGGCACAACCACAGCTTTGTAGGTTGCGTTCCCGGATGTTACAATTTTCCCTTCTGCTGTTTTACAATTCAACAATTGTTTGTCAGAAATATAGTCGAATGTAGTAACCGGCATTCATCAGGTTTTGCAGACAAGCCGGAAATTGGTTGATCCACAAACCAGCCGGCATCCTTGTTTACGCCGAGGTGGTTAAAAATCCGTCCGGGCGCCGCTGCTACATCGTAATACGGCCAGTAAACCAGCACATCGTTTTGTTGGTTGGCCTGTTGCAACACCGACTGCGACCGCTGAATGTATTTAAACAGTGCGGGCAATTCGGGCCACAACGGATTGCGGTTGTTTAACTCTGTGGATGCATAAAACAACCAGCCGGGCCACTCCGCATCTTCGGGTGAATAACACGTTCCGTGGAAAAACATGTGGTTGATCCCGGCCAGGAAAAAACGGTTGGTCGCCCGCACCATGTCGCTGGTAGTAACCGTCCAGTGCTCATCGAGCCAGGTAAAACTCTCCGACGATACCAGTTTCCGTCCGGTAACATGCGCTGCCGACGATGCAAATTTGTTTACGAAGATATCGAGTGAACCGGGTTCCACCGTCCGGAAGATTTCGGTTTCGGGAATATCGCAGGCGGCGTACAAATCGAGAATATTACCCGGCGAGCCGTGTGCCTGGTTGCGGTTCAAACTTTTATGGCGGTGCGCCCATTCTGTCATCGGCTGGATAAACGACTCCAATACCAAATCCGACAATGTTTCGCGGTAATCCGATTTCACACGTGCCAGGGTTTCTTCATCATCACTATCGCCGGCAAGCACGTATAAATATTCGGCAATATCATAACCCCGCCGCTTTTTAAACTCTTCGGAAAAATGCGTTGTAAAATCGCCGGTATATTCAAACGAATCGTGAAAAAAGCAGCGCAGCAAACCTTCATCAATTCCCAGCCTTTTCCAGAATTCACCGAGGTACCAGTCTGTAATTTCTTCGTTAAATGTATCGATGGCCCAGCCTTTTCCGCCATCGGCTGCCCGTTTTACCTTATCTCCGTTTTTCACGCGCAATGCGATATAAACGGTTCCTGCGGAAGGCGCGGGAAATGGTTCCTGCGGGTTAAGCACAGTAGCTTTTTTGTTTTCCCCGACAAAGGAAACAGCTGCAGCATTTTTTACATCCGCAGGCAAATTCCATTTCTCCCCTTTCTTTAGCTTTGTCTTTTCAATTTTCAACGACCACAACCCTTTTTCCTCGGGAACAAATGGGCCGCCGCAACGCCAGCCGCTTCCCGGCGGCAAATCAACGCCCATTCCCAGCTTGTGCGCCTGATCGATGGTGAATTCCAGCATTTCAGAAAATTCCGGCGAAAGGTATTTGATGAAACGATTTTCTTCACCTTTCACCCCGTAAATCGGGGTAATTTCAACTCCGCCAATCCCGGCATCATGAAATTCCTTTAGTTCACGTTCAATGTTTTGTTTATCCACAGCATCTCCCATCCACCACCAGCGCGTCCAGGGTTTTGATTCCTGCGTGGGTTCCGGCCAGGAAACTTCTTCCGTTGAACCAAAAGAAAAGAGCAGCGAAATTACAAGTAGCATTAAAAAGTAAAGTTTCATTGGATTCAGGTTATTTTAAATTCAGACATCGATTTCAAAGAGAGGAAAATATTTCTTTATCTTTAAAAACTGAAAGATACAAATTATTGAAAAATGAAACGGGCAATGTTCATTTTACCCGCAATCGTCAGTAATAAATTTGAATTCCCTGCCTTACGCCAGACAGGTACCGAATACCATTGAAATTAAAAAATTGATGAAATGAAAAACCAGCTATTCCTTATCGTTTTGATTCTTTTTTCTGCTCAAATTTTTGCGCAACAAAAAACAAAAGCCATCAGCGCGAAACAACTTAAAGATTTTCAGGACATGAAATTCGGGATGTTTGTGCACTGGGGGCCGGTGAGTTTGAAAGGCACCGAAATCGGCTGGTCGCGCGGCCGCGAAGTGCCTGTTGAAAAATACGACAACTTGTACAAAGAATTCAACCCGGTGAATTTTAATGCCGACGAATGGATTAAAACGTTAAAAGACGCCGGCATGAAATATCTTGTCATTACTACGCGCCACCACGATGGATTTAGTTTGTGGCCTACTGAATATTCCGATTATGACATTGCGGCGACACCTTTTAAAAACGATGTTTTGATGGCGCTTAAAAATGCCTGCGACAAGTACGATATCGTTTTCGGAACGTACTACTCCATTTGCGACTGGCGCCATCCCCTGTACCCGCTGAGCAGTCCGGGCGGCAAAACAAAAAAATCCACCGGCGACATGGAAAAATATATTCCTTATGTGAAAGGGCAAACCAAAGAGCTGATTGAAAAATACCACACCAAAATCCTTTGGTTCGACGGCGAATGGGAAGAACCGTGGACACATGAAATGGGGCTCGACTTGTATCGTTATTTAAAAGGGCTCGATGAAACCGTACTGATCAACAACCGGGTGGACAAAGGCCGGAAAGGTATGGAAGGAATTACAGTTTCGGACGAATATGCGGGCGATTTTGCCACACCCGAACAACGCGTGGGAACGTATGATATTGAAAATCCGTGGGAATCGTGCATTACCATTTGCAACCAATGGTCGTGGAAACCCGGCGATGAAATGAAAAGCCTGCAGGAGTGTTTGTTCACCTTATTAAAAACGGCAGGCGGAGGCGGAAATTTGCTTTTAAATGTTGGCCCGATGCCCGATGGCCGCATGGAACCTCGTCAGGCAGAACGCCTGAAAGAAATTGGAACCTGGCTGGAAAAATATGGCGAATCGGTTTATGAAACAACCGGCGGCCCATATAAACCCACCGGCTGGCTGACATCCACACGAAAAGGAAAAATCATTTATATCCACTTGCTCAACTTCAATAAAAATGAAGTGGAACTGCCGTTTCCGTTTGATGCCAAAATAAAGTCCTGTAATATTTTAAATGGCAAGAAACTGAACTTTGAAAAAAACGGAAATAGGTTGCTTATTCCGTTGCCGGATAAAAATCCGGAAGAATTGGTTACCGTATTGAAAATTGATGTAAGCGGTGATACAAAGAATTTCAAATCCATTCAGATAAATTGAGGGCGTATGTTTTCAGTAAAAAATAAAACAATAATTGTTACGGGAGCCAGTGGAGTGATAGGTTCGGCTGTTTCTGTGGCGTTGGCAAAAGAAGGCGCCCGGATAATCGCACTTGGCCGGAACGCAGAAAAGCTGAAGGCAACATTTGAAAAAATCAATGCTTTCGGAAATAACCATCTGCAAACGGTTTGCGATGTTCTGGATATCATTTCGCTGAAAGAAGCCCATCGCGAAATTCAAAAAACGACGGATAAAATTGACGCATTGATTAATGTGGCGGGCGGGGCAACCAAAGGCGCATCCACCAAAACCGAGTTTTTATTCCCGGAAACCAATTTGGAAGATTCATTTTTTGGGGTTGATTTAAACGATTTTCGTTACACGGCCGATTTGAATTTCCTTGGAAGTGTATATCCAATCAAAATTTTTGGTGAAAGCATGGCAAAGCAAAAAAGCGGAAATATTATCAACATCAGTTCGATGGGGGCAATCCAGCCGCTGAGCAAATCGCCGGCATACAGCGCCGGGAAAGCGGCCATCAACAATTTCACACAGTGGCTGGCGGTACACCTTTCCAAATCGAATATCCGGGTAAATGCCATTGCGCCGGGGTTCATTTTAACCGAACAAAACCGGTTTTTGCTTTATAATGAAAAAACCGGCGATTTAACCCCGCGTGGCAAACGAATTCTCGATCATACGCCGCAGGGAAAGTTGGGTGCACCGGACGATTTGGTGTCGACAGTGTTCTGGTTGCTTTCGGACAACTCGTCGTTTATTACAGGAATTACGGTGCCGGTAGATGGTGGTTTTTCAGCATATAACGGAATATAAAGCCCCTCTTAATATCCCCGGAGGGGAGAAAAAATACATCTTATAAAATGAAAGTAGTCATTCTCGATTCAGGTTATAAATCGTACGCTTTTGAAAAAGAGCTTTTTGAAGGAAACGGATTTCAGCTAAAAATCCACCCGTCCTATAAAGGCGACAAAGCCGAAAAAATAGAGTTTGCCAAAGATGCCGACGGAATTCTGGTGCGGCATACTATTATTGATGACGAGTTTCTTTCGGGAATGAAAAACCTGAAAGCGGTTGTTCGATACGGAGTAGGTTACGATAATTTAGATGTAGATGCCTGTACGCGTTTCGGTGTAAAAGCAGCAAATGTTCAGGGATATGCCAGCCATTCGGTTTCCGACCATGCACTGGCCCTGCTGTTTTCATGCAGCCGTGCACTTTGGAACACCACTGAACAACTTGCGAAAAAATTTGCCGTGCCGCCGGTGGATGATGTTTTCGAACTTCACGATAAAACGCTTGGGATAATCGGCCTGGGAAGGATAGGTAGTACGCTCAGCAGAAAAGCCGCTCCGCTTTTTAACCAAATAATTGCGTGCGACCCTTATAAACCGCAAGACTATTTCGATTCATTTTCCGTACAAAAAGTAAACCTGAAAGAATTGCTGGATGCTTCCGATGTAATTAGCTTACATTGTAATTTAACGGAAGAAACCACTCATCTTTTAAACGAAAACGCATTCAACCGGATGAAAAAAAAGCCGGTGATAATCAACACTTCGCGCGGAGAAACTATCGACGAAAATGCTCTTTTAGCTGCCCTTAACAGCGAAAAAATCCACTCTGCAGGCCTCGATGTATTTGAAAATGAACCGCCAACTTTGGCGCAACACGAATTGATTAACCACACCCGGACCATTTGCACCGGACATTATGCCTGGTATTCCAACGTAGCCGCTGTTGAACTTCAAAAACGGGCTGCAAAAAATTTATTCGATTTACTTCAGGGAAAGAGCATCGAAGACGAACTTAATTAGTTGTTTAGTTGTTTCATTCTCAGTTTGTTTTAGTCATTTCCTTGTTATTCATATCCAGATTCCATAACTTGAATATTTAAATCAAACTATGAATTATGGAACGCGATCGAACCATCAACGGAATTTATATCGAGAAACTGCGACTATTGTCTGAGACGCTTTTTCAGGCATAAGATGTCCGCATTTTGTTATTTAAAATTTTAAATCATTAAATCATGCCAAAAAAAGTTACAGAATTAACCACAGAGGAATTCGAAGATCTGTTACACGAATTCTACGCTCCTCCTGAAAGACGTAATCAAATGACGACCGAGGAGATAACAGACCTTGCGCAACGGCTGAATAAAAAGATAAATGTTCCGATAATCAGGGAAACCGGCGAGGAAAAAATATTCATCAAAATTATTCTTAAAATTGATAACTTCCTGTACGACAACCTGCCCAATGAGTTTTACGACCTGGTGCGAAGTGTAGACAAGGGAATCGACAAAAAAGAAGCCAAACGGTTGATTCGGCGGCTTACCAGGTGCGCCAACGATAAAATCGACATCCCTTATCTTCCGGAACCTTTGGAACATTTTGCCCTGCGGTTTGTCATCGGGATCGTTGTAAAATCGTCGCAAAAAAAACTAAACTTCCAAAAAGTCAGGGAAGATTCGGATAACGTTCAGGTGCCTGAATCAGACGACGACATTGAAGAAATGGTCGACTGACTTTTTCCGTTTAACCTGGCATTCTTATTTACATCTCCGGAATTTGGAAATGCAATTAATCTTTTGTGCATTTCACTAGCATTCAACCCCGTGTACATAAAACACAATTTATATATCAAGATAAAAATGCCCCGCCGGGTTATTTAAATTTTATGAAAAAGTGTGTAACTTACTTCTGCGGAACAAATTCATTGGCCGAAATCATTTTCACACAAATTGCAGAATTAACATTAAATCGAAAATTAAATAAAAATGAAAGCGATTCAAACTGCAGCAATTGGACTATTACTTATGGCGTATTGCGAAGCTACCGGACAGGTTCCATATGGTTTCGACGTTCTTTTTAACGGAGACGATTTTACAGGCTGGATTATTAAAGCAAAACCTGAAGATGCCGCAAAAGAGTACTGGAAGGTGGAAGATGGCGCGTTTGTGGTCAATTCGGTTGGAGACACAGCACACGATTATGTTTGGCTGATGACTGAAATGGAATTTGACAATTTTGAACTTCAGTTGAAATTCACTGCTTATTCATCAAGCCCGGGCAATAGCGGAATTCAGGTCAGGAGCCGTTATGATGAAGAAAATTTCTGGCTCGACGGGCCGCAGATAGATATTCATCCGCCCCAACCGTGGCGAACGGGGTTTATATGGGATGAAACCCGCGGGGAAAAACGCTGGATATATCCCGATCTTCCAGCCGATGAATGGGTAAATGAAAACATGCGAAAAAGAAAAGTCGACCTGCTTTTAAGCAGCGATGGGGAAGAAAAATGGAATAATCTGGAAATTTATGCCGACGGCAACAAAATACAAGCCTGGCTAAACGGTGAACAAATTACTGATTTTAAAGGAAAAGAAGTTTTAAACAACGACGCGCACAAACAATTCGATGTTGGGAAAAAGGGCCACATTTGTTTGCAACTGCACACGGGCGACGAATTAAAAATGAAGTTCAAAGACATTTTTATCAAACAATTATAATCGGACCTCTCGGCAGATACATTCTGTTGCATTAGGGCCGGGAAAAATTATTCGGGATTGTTGTTACGAAATTGTTGGTTTTTTGCCCTGCTTTTCCAATTTTCGCGCGCCAGTTTCTGAAGGTCTTCCACCTTGTCGGTTTCGTCCATTATTTCAAGCCCAAGCAGCGTTTCAAATAAATCTTCCATAGTAACCAATCCAACCACACTACCGAAACTGTCAACAACTATGGCCAGGTGCTGGCGGTTTAAAATCAGCGCATCCATCAGTTTTGCCACCGAAAAATTATCTTCCACAAAAAGAATATCGCGTTTTAGCTCGGCCGCTTTTAACGAATGCTCGTCTTCCGCCAGTTTTTCCAGAATCTGATCTTTTAAAATCAGTCCGGTGACGTTGTCCGGATGCTCTTTGTATACAGGTATTCGTGAATAAATCAGTGGTTTGTGTTCTTCATAAATTTCATCGATGGTCATTGCTTCGTCTACCATATTAATCACTGATCGAGGCGTCATAATTCCCCTTACTTTCAACTTTTCCAACTTAAGCAAATTCTGAATAATGGATTTTTCTTCAATGTCAAGCGCACCGCTTTTTAAGCCGGCATCGGCCATGGCAGCAAAATCGGCCCTGCTAAAAACGCTCCGGCCTTTTTCGGTTTTAATCAGGCGGGTAATCCACTTGCTCAGCCACACAAACGGCGCCAGGATAATCAGCAACACCCGAAGCGACCGCACCGTGAACGGAGTGAGTTGTTTCCAGTAACTGGCGCCGATGGTTTTGGGAATAATTTCCGATAATATAAGAATAGCCAGCGTCATTAATCCGGCAATTAGGGATTCATAGGAAATTTCGAAAAAGTAAAGGTTTAAATACGTGGTGCCGAAAACTTTTCCCGCCTGCACGCCCACACCCACAGCGCCCATTGTGTGGGCAATTGTATTTAAAGTAAGAATTGCCGAAAGCGGCCGGTCGATATCTTCCTTGAAACGGTTCAGCAATTTTCCGGTAATTGGCTTTTCCTGTTCCATGCGGCTGACAAACGAAGGTGTAACGCTGAGAATTACCGCTTCGAGAATGGAGCAAAGAAATGAAATGGTAATGGAAATAATGAAAAATAAAATTAATGCTGCCATAGTTTGATAACGCTCGTTTTTCTGTACCGTACCAGTTAAAATCCCGAAACAGTTCTTCATGTTTAACGAAAATAATGAGTAACAGTTCAATTATGTATGCTGATTGCCTGTTAATTTACGTCGGATATTTTTTAGTTTACCGTAGTCATTTTTAAATTCCTTTCACTCACAGTACCCGTAATATTCCGGCTTGATGTAAAATCCCGACCATTTCGGCTTATGCACATAAAAATAGCGCAATTAACCGCTGAAAGGTTTCTTTTCAATGTAAATGTTTTCCTAATTTTATCGTTCATTTCAATTAAACTGAAAATGAAAACACATACTTTTTTTATCATCTATCTGATTATTATGGCACAAGCGGTTTTTGCGCAGAATGAGGACCAGTACCTCTGGCTCGAAGATATTGACAGTGAAAAAGCCCTTGATTGGGTTGAACAGCGAAACGAAAAAACCCTCGATGTTTTAACGTCGCAACCCGGCTACCAACAGATGTACAAACAAGATCTGGAAATTTACAACTCCACCGACCGAATCGCCGACCCAACCATTTATGGTGATTATGTTTATAATTTCTGGCAGGATCAGGAACATGAACGCGGAATCTGGCGGCGAGCAACGACGGAAAATTACCTGGGCGAAAATCCGGATTGGGAACTCGTGCTCGACCTGGATCAACTGGCCGCAGATGATGATATTAAATGGGTATTTAAAGGCGCCACGGGTCTGTACCCGGACTATGACCGGTTTCTGATCAGTCTTTCAAAAGGCGGAGGTGATGCAGTGATCATCCGGGAATTTGATGCAGAAACAAAATCATTCGTGGAAAACGGATTTTACCTGCCGGAAGCCAAGGGAAGCGCGAGCTGGATTGATAAAAACACATTGCTGGTATCCACTGATTTCGGAGAAGGAGTCACAACTTCAGGATATCCGACGCAGGTAAAGTTATGGAAACGCGGAACAGACTTGAAAGATGCAGAACCCGTTTTCGAAGGGAAACCGGAAAACATGGGAAACTGGGGATATACATTTGCTTCCGAAGATAAAATTTACCAGGTGATCATGAATTATACCACCTTTTTTACCGCCAATTATTATGTTCGGGAAAATGGACAACTTATTAAACTTGATGTTCCGGATGACATTGAATTATCGGCTTTTTTTAAAGGGAAAGTGATTTTTCAGTTGAAATCAGACTGGAAATTAAACGACCGAACATTAAAACAAGGTGATGTGGTAAGCATTAATTACAGCGATTTAATCAACCACCGGAAAAACTTTGAACTGATTGTTCATCCCGGCGAACGCTCAAGTGTCACCGAAATTTCGCCTACCGAAAGTTCGTTATTAGTGAACATGCTATCGAATGTAAAAGGAGAACTTTATACCTGCAATTACGACCACGGCTGGAAAAAAGAACAAATAAATGCGCCTGATTTTGGAAACATCACCTTGAGTGCATCGAGCCAGTTTAGCGACCACTACTTTTTTTATTATCAGAATTTTCTGGAGCCGTCTACGCTGTACCATGGCAACAGCCAGACAAGGCAATTGGAAAAAGTAAAATCATTACCTTCCTTTTTTCCCACCGAAAACTATAAGGTGCAGCAGTTTGAAGCAGTGTCAAAAGACGGGACGAAAATCCCGTATTTTGTCGTCAGTGGGAAATCGATGAAATACAACGGAAAAAATCCGACGCTGCTTTATGCGTATGGAGGTTTCGAAGTTCCGATGCTGCCGCGCTATTCAGCAATAACAGGCACTTCGTGGCTTGGGAAAGGCGGTGTATACGTGGTTGCAAATCTTCGCGGCGGCGGCGAGTTCGGCCCGCAGTGGCACCAGGCAGTATTAAAGGAAAACCGGCAAAAAGTTTTCGATGATTTTCACGCAGTAGCCGAAGATTTAATCAGCAGGAAAATTACTTCGCCTGAAAAATTGGGAATATACGGCGGCAGCAATGGCGGACTGCTTGTTGGCGTGGCATTTACACAACGTCCGGATTTGTACAATGCAGTAGTTTGTGCAGTGCCGCTGCTCGATATGAAACGCTATAACAAACTGCTGGCCGGGGCAAGTTGGATGGCGGAATACGGAAACCCGGATATTCCCGAAGAATGGGATTACATTAAAAAATATTCGCCCTACCAAAATGTGGAGCCAGATAAAAAATATCCCGAAGTATTTTTCACTACCTCCACCCGCGACGACCGCGTGCATCCGGGCCATGCGCGGAAAATGGTGGCAAAAATGAGTGACATGGGATACAGGGTTTACTATTTCGAAAACACAGAAGGCGGTCATGCAGGCGCTTCCACCAACGAACAACGCGCAAAAGTTTCGGCATTAATTTATGCATACCTGCAAATGAAATTAATGAACGGAACACAACAAATAGCCAGATAATCCCGGCCTTTATCAGTAAATTGATAAATAATATCAGTTTTTTGCACCTGTAAAATCAGCAGTTGTTTATGCAGTTCATCGCGAATTACTCTTAGGTTTGTTACGTACGAACCCCGTACATAATCAGGTATACGCTTTTGAATATGATCGAATAATCCCGGCAAAAGTGCCGGGATTATTTATTTTAAAGACTCTCAGCTTTCCTGTAATGTACAATTTCATTTTGGGTGTTATTCAACATCTATTGTTAAAAATGTCACAATTGTTACAATAAAAACTTTCCGGTTTCTGTAAATTCGTTAATCTGATTTAAACACCTGATATGATTGTCAAAGGAAACTCAAAAAGGGGATTGACTGCTACCACCCTTGGATTCTTTTTCGGTTTTGCAGCAGTTGCATTGTATGGCCCTACCGCCATAAAATTTAAGGAAGCGTTGGATTTATCGCCAACATTACTGGGTCTCTTAATTGCCATACCCGCGCTTTCCGGGTCGCTGCTCCGCATTCCTTTCGGCGCCTGGGTGGATACAACCGGCGGCAAAAAACCTTTTTTCATTCTTATGTTGCTGAGTGTAATCGGACTGGGCGGGGTGACAACGCTCCTTTACACAACTTACCCCGACGGAATGACGGGAACGTATGGGTTGATTCTGGTTTTTGGATTTCTGAGTGGTTGCGGCATTGCAACTTTTTCCGTCGGAATCGGACAAACATCATACTGGTTTCCAAAGCACAAGCAGGGAATGGCCCTCGGCACGTTCGCGGGGATCGGTAACCTTGCGCCGGGAATATTCTCAATTGTCCTTCCCTTGTTTCTTACGTCTTATGGGTTCATTTCAGCCTATTTTGCCTGGTTCCTTTTTTTACTAGTCGGAACCATTATCTATGGGATTATTGGTGTAAACGCATCCTATTTCCAATATCGTAAAAGCGGAATATCAGATGCTGAAGCCAAAGCTAAAGCCAGGGAACAAGGCCAGGAAATTTTCCCCGCCGGGAGCGTGAAAGACAGCCTGATGAATTCGGCAAAAATAAAAAATACCTGGGCATTGGTTGTGCTTTATTTTACCACTTTCGGTGGTTTTATTGCTTTAACCGCTTGGTTCCCTACCTACTGGGCGGAATATCAAAATTATGCGCCTGTAAAAGCCGGGCTATTTACTGCCATGTTTTCGATTCTGGCTTCGGCTATTCGTGTTCCGGGCGGTTCGGTTTCCGATAGGTTGGGGGGAGAAAAAGTGGCCCTGCTTTCCATGTTCGCCATCCTAATTGCTGCTGTCATCTTATCTTTTGCCCATGCCATATCCATAAGTATAATTGCGGTAATTCTGCTTGCCCTTGGTATGGGAATTGCCAATGCGGCCATATTTAAACTGGTGCCGGTTTTTGTTCCAAAAGCCGTTGGCGGGGCTGCCGGGTGGGTTGGCGGACTTGGCGCTTTCGGAGGATTTGCTTTGCCGCCGGTTATGGGTGCAATTGCAGGCGCATACGGAAAAGTTGGTTATGCCCGCGGTTTCCTGGTATTTATTGCGCTTGCCGTTATCGACCTGATTATTATCGCTGTTTTGCTGAAAAACAAAAAAAATGAAAATCCAGCTGCTAACGTTGATAACCGGCATTAACGACGGAGTTTTTCTTTCGGGAAAGTTGGAATAAATGATTATTGAATTGAAAAAAAACTAATGAATCGACACATGAGCTTACTTAACAGATTGTTTTATTTTAGCAAAAACGTATCGAAAAGCCCTGATAAACACATAGCAACTACCGATGAAAAGCGTAACTGGGAAAGCCTTTACCGAAACCGCTGGCAATTCGATAAAGTGGTGCGGTCGACTCATGGCGTGAACTGCACGGGCTCCTGTTCGTGGAAAATATATGTGAAAAACGGATTGGTGACCTGGGAAGTTCAGCAAACCGATTATCCGGAAACCAGGCCCGGACTTCCAAATCACGAACCGCGTGGTTGTCCGCGCGGAGCAAGTTATTCCTGGTATTTGTACAGCGCCAACCGGATTAAACATCCAATGATCCGGGCTACACTGGTGAAAGAATACCGAAAAGCAAAAACGGAAACGAACGATCCGGTAACGGCGTGGGAAAACCTCATGAAAAACGCAACTTTTTCGAAGAAATACAAAGCCGAACGCGGGTTGGGCGGATTGGTACGCGCTGACTGGGACGAGGTAAATGAAATAATCTCCGCGGCCAATATTTACACGATTAAAACCTTTGGCCCCGACCGGATTGCAGGGTTCACACCAATCCCGGCCATGTCAATGGTGTCCTATTCTTCAGGCACCCGGTATTTAAGTTTGCTGGGGGGAACAGTACTTAGTTTTTACGATTTTTACTGCGACCTTCCGCCCGCTTCCCCGCAAACGTGGGGTGAACAAACCGATGTCCCGGAAAGCGCCGACTGGTATAACTCGTCGTTTCTGATGCTCTGGGGTTCCAATGTTCCGCTGACCCGAACTCCCGACGCGCCATTCTATACGCAGGTCCGGTATAAAGGCACAAAAACTGTTAATATTTCACCGGATTTTAACGAAGCTGCAAAATTTGCCGACCTGTGGATGAAACCCAAACAAGGAACGGATGCTGCACTGGGAATGGCTATGGGACATGTAATTCTCAAAGAATTTTACCTCGATAAAAAAATACCGTATTTTGAAAATTACGCAAGGCAATATACCGATCTGCCTTTTCTGGTTAAAATAAAAAAAGAAGAAGGGAGATTTGTTGCGGGGCAAATCATTCGGGCCGGTGATTTTAAAACCCGGTGGAGAGATGAACAAAGTGCCGGCTGGAAACCGGTTTTATTCGATGAAAGCAGCTGCTGATTTTGTTATTCCCAACGGCACCATTGGTTCCCGCTGGGACAAAAGCAAAAAATGGAACCTGGAATTAAAAGACGCTCTTACCGGAAAAGATATTAATCCGCAGTTGTCGGTAATTGATGACCGGGATGATTTAATTGATGTTGCATTTCCGTTTTTTGGCGGCGAAACTTATAAACACGAGCATTACAAAGCTACGGAGCATCCGGATGTTATTGAACGGAAAGTGCCGGTCCGCAAATTTGCTGATACCGGGGATTACTATTGCACGGTTTTCGATTTGATGGTTGCCGGTTACGGCATTGCAAGAGGCTTCGAAGATCAATTTTCTGCCAGTAATTACCAGCAGGCACTGCCTTACACGCCGGCATGGCAGGAAAAAATTACAGGAGTTCCGGCCAGCCAGGTTGTTTCCACCGCCCGCCAGTTTGCGGAAAATGCGGCAAAAACCGAAGGCCGGTCGATGATTATTATCGGAGCCGGTGTAAATCACTGGTTTCATACGGATATGATTTACCGCAGCGCCATTAATATGCTGGTACTTTGCGGATGTGTGGGAAAATCGGGCGGAGGCTGGTCGCATTATGTGGGGCAGGAAAAAGTCCGTCCGCAAACTGGTTGGTTGCCGCTGGCTTTCGCGCTGGATTGGAACCGTCCGCCGCGACAAATGAATACCACATCCTATTTTTACATGCATACCAACCAGTGGCGATATGAAAAAGTAGACCTGTCGGAGTTGATTTCCCCTTTGGCAAACAAAGAAGAATGGGCCGGTAAATCAATGATTGACTGCAATATAAAAGCCGAACGAATGGGATGGTTGCCATCGAGTCCGCAACTGGGTGAAAATCCGTTACATTTGGCAAAACAGGCGGAATCCGAAGGCAAAAATGTTGAACAATTCATTGTGGAAAAGCTGAAAAACAAAACGTTGAATATCGCCTCGGAAGATCCGGATAATCCTAAAAATTTTCCACGAAACCTGTTTGTCTGGCGGTCGAATTTAATTGGCTCGAGCGCAAAAGGGATGGAATATTTTATGAAACATCTTTTGGGAACCCAAAACAGCGTTCTTGGCGATGATTTGAAAGCCAACGGAAAAGCTATTCCCAGTGAGGTGAAATGGCACGATGAGGCGCCCGAGGGGAAACTCGATTTGCTGGTCACCCTCGATTACCGGATGTCGACAACAACCCTTCATTCTGATATCGTTTTACCGGCAGCCACATGGTATGAAAAAAATGATTTAAGCACCACGGACATGCATCCTTTTATCCACCCGTTTTCAGCGGCAGTGGATCCGGTTTGGGAAGCCCGCTCCGACTGGGACATATTTAAAGCACTTTCTCAAAAATTCTCCGAATTAACCGCCAATCATCTTGGAAAAGAGAAAGATATTGTACTGCTGCCTCTTCAACACGATACCCCGGCGGAAATCCCGGAAACGGCATTGGTGGAAGACTGGAAAGAAAAAGATATAGAATTAAAGCCGGGAAAAAATATGTCGAAAATACTGGAAGTAGTTCGGGATTATCCTGCAACTTACCACCGGTATACCAGCCTGGGGCCGCTCATGGAAAAAGCCGGAAACGGGGCCAAGGGAATTAGCTGGGACACACATTCTGAAATTGAATTATTAAAAAAACTAAACGCTACATCGGAAAACGGCCTGGCAAAACTGGACACCGATATTCAGGCAGCCGAAACCATTCTGATTTTAGCGCCTGAAACAAACGGACAGGTCGCTGTAAAAGCATGGAAATCATTGGAGGAATCAACCGGCAGGCAACACACGCATCTGGCAAAAAAACGCGAAGATGAAAAAATCAGGTTTAAGGATTTGCTTCGTCAGCCCCGGAAGATAATTACATCGCCCATATGGAGCGGAGTAGATTCGGAAGAGGTTTCCTATAATGCCGGCTACACCAATGTTCATGAATTAATTCCATGGAGAACATTAACAGGAAGGCAAACCACTTACCAGGACCATCCGTGGATGATTGCTTTTGGCGAAAATCTGGTATGCTACAAACCACCCATCAATACAAAATCGGTACAAAAAGCGCTGGAAAAACTCGGTGAATCTGAAGAACACCTGATTATAAATGTAATGACGCCGCATAACAAGTGGACCATTCACTCATCGTGGTCGGATAACCTGATAATGCTGACTTTGGGACGTGGCGGGCCAGTGGCCTGGATGAGTGAAAAAGATGCCCGGAAAATCAACCTGAAAGACAACGACTGGATTGAAGCATTTAATGTAAACGGAGCTTCGGTTGCCCGCGTGGTTGTTTCGCAACGGATTCCCGAGGGAGCCTTAATCATGTACCACAACCAGGAACGAACCGTGAATATGCCGGTGAACCAAATTAACGGCAACCGGGGCGGCGTTCATAATTCCGTGGAAAGGATGATCCTGAAACCAACGCACATGATCGGCGGATATGCACAGTTGAGCTATGGATTCAACTATTATGGAACAATTGGGTCAAACCGCGACGAATTTGTTGTTATCCGTAAACTGAAAAAAGTTGAATGGAAGGATGAAGCATCCGTAGAAAACTAAAAAACTCATATCATGCAAATACGAGCTCAGATAGCCATGGTTTTAAACCTCGACAAATGCATTGGTTGTCACACTTGTTCCGTCACCTGTAAAAATGTATGGACTTCCCGGAAAGGAACGGAGTATGTCTGGTTTAACAACGTGGAAACCAAACCTGGAATAGGATATCCTGATGAATGGGAAAATCAGGAGCGTTGGAAAGGCGGCTGGAAACTGGATAAAGATAAGCTAAAACCGCGGATGGGAAATAAAGCGCGGATCATGCGCAACATTTTTGCCAATCCCAATATGCCGCTTATTGAAGATTATTATGAACCGTTCACATTCAATTATTCCATTTTGCAAAGCGGTTCGCGGTTTAAAACGCCTCCATCGGCACGCCCCTACTCCATTGTTACCGGTAAACCCATGGAAAATATTGAAAAAACTCCAAACTGGGAAGATGATCTGGGGGGCGAATTCGAAAAAAGAAGCCGGGAAATCAACTTCGAAAAAGTTCAAAAAGAGATCGTCGGGGAATTCGAAAATTCTTTCATGTTATACCTTCCGCGAATTTGCGAGCACTGTTTAAATCCCAGTTGCCTGGCAGCCTGTCCGTCCGGGGCCATTTACAAACGTGAAGAAGACGGTATCGTTCTCATCGATCAGGATCATTGTCGTGGCTGGCGGCAGTGTGTAACCGGTTGTCCGTACAAAAAGGTTTACTTCAACTGGGAAACCAATAAATCGGAAAAATGCACGTTTTGTTATCCAAAAATCGAAGTCGGCGAACCAACTTTGTGCAGCGAATCATGCGTAGGACGGTTGCGGTATATCGGAATCATGCTTTATGATGCCGATAAAATTCTTGAAACAGCCGAAACAACAAATGAACAGGATTTATATCAGGCACATCTTAATCTGTTTCTCGATCCGAACGATCCGGAAATAATTGATTTGGCAAAAAAACAGGGAATCCCGAACAACGTTTTACAGGCCGCTCAGAAATCACCCATTTACAAACTGGCCATGGACTGGAAAATTGCTTTTCCTCTGCATCCTGAATACAGAACGCTTCCCATGGTTTGGTATGTGCCTTCGCTTTCACCAATTCAGGCTGCCGCTGATGCGGGAAAAATAGGCGCCAACGGAATTCTTCCCGACGTGGAATCGCTGCGGATATCCAACCAATATTTAGCCAATATTTTCACTGCCGGCGACGAAAAACCAGTGATAGCAGCTTTGAAAAAAATGTTGGCAATGCGCGCCTATATGCGCAGCAAAACAGTTGATAATGAAATTAATACAAACGTTTTGAAAGAAGCGGGACTTACAGCGGAAGAAACGGAAAAGATGTACCGCCTTCTCGCACTTGCCAATTACGACGAGCGTTTTGTAATTCCCACATCACATAAAGAATATGCTGAAAATGTATTTCACAAAAAAACCACAGGCGGCTATCCGGAAGGTGACAGCGCCCAATCCGATAAATTAAAAAACCTGTTTGGAGGGATTTAAACATGATTAAAACCTACAAAATATTGTCGCTGTTGCTTTCGTATCCCACGGTTGAATTACATGATTTCTTGCCGGAAGCAGAAAAGGTATTAGCAAAAGAAGCGCTCCTTCCCAAAGAAAAAATTGCAGATATTATCCATTTTTTGCATCATTTCAAAGGCATGAATATCGTTGACTGGCAGGCGGAATATGTCCAGTTGTTCGATTATTCACGAAGTGCATCGCTGCATCTGTTCGAGCACATCAAAAGCGATTCGAAAGACCGGGGGCAGGCCATGGTCGATTTGCTTGAATTTTACAACGGACATGGGTTGGAGCTTTCGATTAACGAACTTCCCGACTACCTGCCTGTTTTTCTGGAATTCCTGTCGACCCTGAAAGCAGATATTGCCGCAGAGCTTTTGGCAGAACCGGTTCAGATTATCGGCCGGATTCATGAAGCGTTGAATGAGAAAAAAAATATGTACCGGCATGTTATCATCGGGCATTCTCTCCTTGTCGGCCAAAAAGGTTGATTTTGGCGCCGTTAATGAAATTATTAAAAACGAAAAAACGCTGGATTTGGATGCCGAATACGATGAAAAACCGGTAGAATTCAGCGGTGGTGATTGTATGAACTGTAAATAATCAACTATGGAACGTTATATCAACAACCTGTTTTTTACGTACTTCCCCCACATTGCATTTGCCGTTTTCTGGTTCGGTTTAATTACCCGGATCATCGTCGCGAACAAAACCATTCAGGCAAAATCGACTCAACTCATGGCAGATAAAGGAGTGAAATGGGGAAGTAATTTATTCCATTGGGGAATTATCGTTGTGTTTTTAGGCCATTTTACGTTGTTCCTGCCGGAAAAAGTTTATCACCTGGTTATGTCTACCGAAACCAAACGCATGATTGCCATCATTTTTGGTTCAATATTCGGCTTGCTCACCCTGATCGGATTAATCATTTTAACCGGCAGGCGTTCCATTGATAACCGGCTCCGGTTTACCAGCCGGTTCAATGATTATTTCATTTTGGCGCTTTTGCTTATTGAAACATTGCTGGGCCTGGTTTCGGTATTTACCACGGCATCTTCGCCTGTGGAGAGTTACGTTTCATTGGGGCGATGGGCGCAACAGGTAATAACTTTTCAACCCGATGCCGGAGACTTAATTGCCAGTCAAAGCGTGATGTACAAAATTCATTTTGTTATCGGATTAATTGTTTTTATGATTTTTCCTTACACCAAGCTCATGCACATGCTGGTTTATCCGGTTGCATACTTTTTCAGATCCGGTTACCAACTGGTTCGCAGAAGATAGTAATTTCGACTTCCGTCAGGCAGATGTATATCTTTCCAGAGAAGCTTCCGTCGGAACGGAATAGCCATTTTGGGTAAGTAGTTTCAGCATTTCACCTGCAAAATACGGAGCCAGCATCACTCCCTTTGTTCCCAAACCATTAAAAACCGATAAATTTCCGTAAACAGGATGGATTCCCAGCACGGGCCGCCGGTCGGAAGTAGCCGGTCGAATTCCGGCCCAATGGTTTTCGACTGAAAACTGGCAGGAAATTATCTTCCCAAGTTGTTCAGTCAGAAACAATTTCCCGGCTTCTGTAGGTTGCTCCGATGTATAATCCCAGTTATAAGTGGAACCTGTTTTAAATTTCTGTTTCCCTACCGGAAGGACAAATATTCTTTTATTAAGGATAAAATCTTCCGGTAACCCGGGAATATAGACCAATAGAATTTCACCTTTGGTTGGAACCAATTTTATAAAATTGAAAAAAGGATTTTCCGCCAAATATGCGCCTTCACAAAAAATAATTTTGGAAGCATTCCGGGTTTCCGGATTTAACGGGTTGAAATCGTCAAAACCGAACGTTGTTTTCAACAGTAAATTTTGTTTGGTGAAAAACTCATCCGCAGCCTTTAAAAATCGGTACAGATTTAAATATCCCGAACCGGTTACCCGCCCGTAAGCAGTTGCCGCAACCAGCTCTTTTACCGGCGCCTTTTTGTGAACGGAAACAATGTATTTTGAAAATTCCGGTTTTGTTCGTTTTTCCGTCCACCACTGTTCTTCCTGAACAGAAAGCGGTTTGATAATGTCTTTTTCGAAATAAAATTTCTGCCCAAGAAGTTGCTCCAGTTCACTGTACTTTTCTTTCATCACCGGCAGCAATTCATCCGCCATCCAGCTTTTGGTGAGCCGCTTAAACACCAGCGGATTAAACATTCCGGCAGCCACTTCCGTTGCGCGACTTTTCACCGGCGAAGAAATGATCCGGAAATCAAGATTGTTTTTCAGCATTTCGAAAGCCAGCATTGTTCCGGCCAAACCATTCCCAACAATTAAAAAATCAGTTTTTTTCATTCGGCTGGTTAAGCAATTGCAATGCTTCGTTTTTCGTTTCAACCGGCATATAACAGGAGCCTTCACGACAAACATAAATCAGATTTTTCCCTTTCACGAACCGGTCTTTTAAAATTGGAACTGTACTTTCGGCAGTGGCGGATATCCAAATTACGTTGGGGCGATAGTCAACCTGCATTTCCTGAATCAACGATTGTGCATTCCTGCCGCAAACCACCACTTCAAAAAATGGTTTTGTCAGTTTCAAAAGCAGTATCCCCCAGTTGGAATAGGCGGTTGGATAGGAAGAAAATAATTTGGTATTTAACCGGAGCATCTTTTTTGCCTGCTCCAAATATGCAGGTTTGCCAAGGATGAGGTACAAGCGATGCAGGTTGTTTGCCATCACCGAATTGGCAGCGGGAATTACATTGTCCTGATTTTGGTAATGATTGGTCACCACCGACTGATTATCTTTTTCGGCATAAAAAAACAGGCCGTTTTCCGGATTGTAAAAATTTGAAAAAGCATATTCCTGAAGTTTTTGTGCGTCGTTCAGCCAGTCAGCAGAGCCGGTGGCTTCAAACAACGACAGGAAAGCCTGGACAGTGAAAACATAATCTTCGAGGAAGCCATCGACCGCACTTTTCCCGCTTTTCCAGGTGTGAAACAGTTTGCCGTCAGACTGCATGATACTATCCCGGATAAAACCGGCATTACGCAGCGCCAGCGACAGAAACCATTCATCGTGAAACGTAAAATATGCGTCGGCCAATCCCTGCGTCGCCAGGGAATTCCAGGAAACCAGCGTTTTATCATCCAGTCCCGGGCGTGTCCGGTTTGCCCGCTTCTTCGTTAATTTTTCCTTCCACACCTTCACTTTTTCCCGTAAGTGTTGCACGGAGATGTTCTTTTCTTTGGCGTATTCTTCATCGGGTTTGTTGCGCCACAAAATGTAATTTCCTTCTTCCCATTCTGCTTCGGGTTCAATGCTGTAATATCCGGCAAACATTTCAAATTCATCGTGTAAAATTTCCTGCAATTCCGAAGAATTCCACACATAAAATTTGCCTTCAACGCCTTCGCTGTCGGCGTCGAGCGATGAATAAAAAGCGCCGCTTCCGTCCATCAGTTCCCTTTCCAGGAACTTCGCCGTTTCGTACACAACAACTTTAAATTCTTCGTTTTGAAATTGCTGAAAACCTTTTGCATACACGCTGAGCAATTGTCCGTTGTCGTACAACATTTTTTCGAAATGCGGGACTATCCATTTTTCATCGACAGAATACCGGGCAAAACCACCTCCAACCTGGTCGTAAATACCACCCTGTGCCATTCTCTGCAAAGTCAATTCAACAAAATCGGATATCTTTTTATCCTGGTTATGAAATCCATAAGAAAGTAAAAATTCCAGGTTTACCGGCATCGGGAATTTCGGTTGCCCTTTTTTCCCGCCCCACTCCAGGTCAAAATTATTTTTCCACTTCGTTACAGCCATTTCCGGCAAATCTTCCTCAATTTCCGAATCGCCATTTTCAACAATCAGCGAAACCTGTTGAATTCCGTTTTGCAGCTGGCTGGCATATTGTTCAGTTTGGGCGGGATCATTCCGGTGAAAAGTTGCTACGCCCGTGAGGTTCTGCATCCACATGTCTTTAGGAAAATAAGTGCCGCCCCAAACCGGACGACCATCAGGGAGGGCAATAACGTTCAGCGGCCAGCCTCCCGATTGCCGCATCAGTTGAACCGCCGTCATGTAATAATTATCCACATCGGGACGCTCCTCGCGATCCACTTTTATGCAAACAAAATTGCGGTTCATCATTTCAGCCACCTTTTCGTCTTCAAAACTTTCGTGCTCCATTACGTGGCACCAGTGGCAGGCTGCATATCCGATGCTCACCAGGAGCAGTTTATTTTCTTTTTTTGCTTCCGCCAAAGCTTCTTCGCCCCAGGGCTGCCAGTTCACCGGATTATGTGCGTGTTGCAGCAAATAAGGCGATGACGAATGGACAAGATTATTGGTATGTGTGTGTTTCATTTTCAGAAAAATTAAATTTCCACAGAAGTTGGTTTTATCAAGCTGTTTTACACCATTTTGTTAATGAAAACAACTGCACCGGTTGAAAGTTTTAAGGTTTGTCATCTGATACTTTTGTCGTTAATAATCAACTGCACTTGTAAAATCCGGATTATTTTCATTCATTTTTTGTGCACGATTTTTGCGGCCAAACATTCATTAACTCTTAAAAATTACAACATGCATAATTCAATGAAAATTGCCGGGACCTTTTTAGTAGCTTCAATGCTGATTTTTAACATCTCCTGTTTAAATGACGACGATACTCCGGATCGTACGCAGCAAACGGAACTGGATGAAATGGATGTGATCCTGAAAAAAATAGAAGCCGACGGATTTAATGTGGATACTACCGACACCGGAGTTTATTATGTTGTTTTTGAAGAAGGAACCGGTCCTTATCCGCAACCGGGGGATACCTGTTTTATGCAATACACCGGATATTTGGCTGATGGTACCATATTCGATTCATCGAAAGCTTTATTTTCTGATGGAATCTGGGAATTTATTTATATGGAACAGGATATGATTCCCGGGTTGAAAGATGGAATTTCGCTGATGAACAAGGGCACCGACATTGAATTGATTATCCCGTCGGAACTGGCATTCGAAGCGACTGGAAACGGAATTATCCCGCCATATTCCCCCATTATAATCGATGCTAAAATGATAGACTTGAAGCCGGCTGAATAAGAAGCAGTTCCTTTAACCGGCACAACGAAAAAAGGAGAAAATCTGATTTTGGTTTTCTCCTTTTTTAAACGGTAACGATTTTCTTTGATGTTACAGGTTGATGGTTCTTTTTTCCCGGTCGCTTTTAAGACAGGCTTCCAGAATTTTCAAAACCTTAACTGTTTCTTCCGGTTTTACAGCCAGTTCATAGCCGTTTCGAATGGCATCAAAAACATTATCATAGAATAAGTTATAATTGCCAGGAATGGTTTCCACATTGCATTCATAGGTTAACCCGTCGTTTTCATAAACCAGGATTCCCCAATCGTCATGCGGTTCTTTTCCCCACGTTTCGCCAATGGGAAAGTAACCGCCTTTTAACATTTCCTCCTGAGGATCGATTCCCCACTTGTGAAATGAACCAAATTCCCCGAAAATGCTGTAGCGTGGCCCCTGATTTTTGGCGAGCAACGTACTTTTCAGCACCGCCGAAAAATCCGCATAATCCAGGCGAATGTTGTAATAATCAGTTACTTTTCCACCCGTGCGTAAAATTCTCAAATGTGCAGTTGCGGCTTCCGGCATTCCAAACAAATGAAGCGTTTGATCCACCATGTGCGAACCCAGATTATAAAGAACGCCAACAAATTCATCTCCTTCTTCTTTCCAGGTATCCGGGGTTATTTCGCGGCGGTAACGGTCGTAATGAGCTTCATATTCCACCAGCCTTCCCAGCTTATTCTGTTCCAGCACTTTTTTTACGGTTAAAAAGTCGCCATCCCAGCGCCGGTTTTGAAAAACCGTAAATATTACGTTTTTTTCTTTTGCAATGGCCAGCAACTCTTCCATCTGCCCGCTTTTTTGCACGGCCGGCTTTTCAACAACAACATGTTTCCCTGCTTCCAGAGCTTTTTTCGCCATCGGGTAATGAAATACGTCCGGCGTATTCACCACAACCAATTCTACATCAGAGTTTCCAAGAACGGCATCAAACGTGCGAACAATTTCCGCATCGGGAAACATACTGACTGAAATATTTTTCGTCCGCTCATGAACCTGTATGACCTCAAAACCAGGGTTTACCTTTAATAACGGGCCGTGAAAAACCTGCCCCGACATACCAAATGAAGCAATAGCTGTTTTGATTTTTTTGTCCATACTTTCTAAATTTGGCGCAATTATACCATAAACCTGTTAAAAAACTTGTTTAAAAACATTTATTTTTTCATCTAATTTTAAACCAACAACGCTCAATAAAAAAATAATTGATTGTACCTTCGAACTGTCAATAGAAAAGAGCCAGATATTAGTGGAATATGGAAAAATTCGTAAAAAATTTTATGCACGAAATCATCGGTTGTAATCTTGAAACCGGAGATTTTCCGGGACCGGTAGTAACCATTTCACGGCAATCGGGGTGCTCCGCACAACGAATAGCCATTAAATTATCGAAAATACTAACGGGTTACAGCTACATGTCGGATACCAAAACGGAGGCCGAGTGGAAATGGGTAGACAAAGATGTTTTCGAAGAAACGGTGGAAGGCATTATCGAAGAAGTAAAATCAGGAAATTTTAATGATTCGGAAGAAGCCGTTAAGATGCTCCGGCAGGTGGCACAATCGTTTTCGAATGAAACGATCTACGACATTTCAGACCAGAAATTAATCGATACTTTCAAAGGTGTAATCTGCAGGCTGGCACAGCAGGGGCGCACAATTATCGTTGGCCGTTCGGCAGGTGTGATCCTGCGCGATTTGCCAAACAAATTAAATGTGAGGCTGGAAGCGCCAATTGAATGGAGGACCAACCGCATCATGCAATTGAAAGATTTCAGCAAGGAAGAAGCCATTAATTACGTGAAGGAAATGGACGAAAAGCGCGATTCGTTTATTGAAAAAATTATTGGCAGAAAAGCTGAAAACAACGATTTCGATGTAATTTTAAATTACTCTACCCTGCAGGACGATGAAATTATCGATGCCATTGTAAATATCCTGAAAAACAAAAAAATCATTTCACAATTTGAGTAATTACCGATTGCGTCAAAGGTAATCCGTCAGCAATTTATCCTCCGGAAACCGGTATTTTAATCTGTTTTTATTCCTGAAGTTGAATCGATTGTGTTATTTTTGGATATTGAAAATCAATTTCTAAAATATGATGACAATGACCGATCGGCGTAAATTCTTAAAAACAACGACTGCTGTTGCAGCAGGAAGCATGGTGCTTCCAATGGTTTCGTGCTCAAAACAAGGAACTGTAATCGGCATACAGTTATATACAGTACGCGATAAAATTAACCAGGACCTCGATGGTACGTTGCAACGATTGGCCGACATCGGTTACAATTCGGCGGAGGCTGCCGGATATAACCTATCAGATGGTACTTTTTACGGAATGGCGCCAAAAGCTTTTGGCGATAAACTAAAAGAACTTGGAATGCCGCTAAACAGCAGCCATTCAGCTACCGAACCCGATACAGCAGATAAAGTTTTTACCGATGCAAAAGCCGCCGGGTGCAAATACGTAATTTATCCGTACCTGCCCGAGCCTAACCGCCAGAACATTGACGGCTACAAGACAACTGCTGAGAAATTCAACCAGGTTGGTGAAATTGCTAAAAAATACAACATTCAGTTTGGTTATCACAACCATGCATTCGAATTCGACCCAATGGACGGGCAAATGGGAATGGACGTTTTGCTGAATGAAACCGACCCGAACCTGGTAACTTTTGAAATGGATCTGTACTGGGTAACCAACGCCGGACACGATCCCGTAGAGTTGATGGAAAAATACCCGGGCCGTTTCCAACTCTGGCATGTAAAAGATATGGTAAAAACCGATGATAAATTCTTTGCCCCGGTAGGTTCCGGCAGGATTGATTTTAAACGGATTTTTGCCGAAAAAGACACTGCGGGAATGAAAATGTTTTTTGTTGAACAGGATAGTTTCCGCGATCTCGATCCATTTGAAAGTGTTGAAGCAAGTTATAATTACCTTGCCAACGCTGATTTTGTCTAATTAATCATTTTTTCTCTTACCTTACATTAAAAGCTGTCTTTCGGGGCAGCTTTTTTTATTTCGGATATCAAACAAAAATGACGGAATTATAATCAGAAAAATGGTTATCAATTAACAAAGCACTGCCTAAAAGTTACCTGTTTCTGATTCGTGGTAAAAAAAGTACCGTTCTGATGTTTTTCATCTTCTTTATGTCATTAATAATCTTTAAATTAGATGGATAAAAAATCAATATCAATAATCTAATTCAATACCAATGAAAACATCAGTTTCAAACTCAGAAGTTAACAGCTCGAATGTTGTCCGGGCAATCTCCCTTGCAATCGTTTTATTGTTGATTGTTCCTTTTGTTACCCTAGCGCAAAGTGGGAAAACAGATTTTTCCGGCACCTGGACGTTCAATGAATCGAAAAGTGATTTAGGCGACAACGGCCGCAGGTATGGCAGCGGCGATATAGTCGTAAAACAGGATGCCAGCCAACTTTCCGTAAAACGAAATTTTACCAACCGCGATGGCGAGGCTTCTTCGTATACCAGCGAATATTCCTTCGACGGCAAAGAAACAACAAACAGCTTTGGCAGGGGTGAAAGCAAATCCACTGCATCATGGTCGCCCGACGGCAAATCGCTTACTATAAATACCAAAATGTCATTTAACGGCGAAGAAAGAACATCGACCGATGTGTGGACTTTAAAAGATCCAAAAACGTTAACCATTGCATCTGCCAGGCAAGGACGCGATGGTGGTGAGATGAAAACTACCAGGGCTTATGATAAAAAGTGACCGGTAGGTAAAAGTAATCAAAATACAAAACTGCTAAAATTCCGGTTTGGCGCTGGTTACATCTTCGGTTGATTAGTACCATCTGAAAATCTTCATTCCTATTATTAGCGTTACAATGCCGATAGCTCCCAGGAACAATGTGTTTTCCAGAACCTGCGAAATGCCGGCGCCTTCGTTGATGATGCTCCGGAAACTATCGGCTACCATTGTCAGTGGCAGCTTCCTGATAATCGGGATAGTCCATTCAGGGAAATTACGGTAGCTAAAAAAGATGCCTGACAGTATCATCATCGGCATGGTCACAAAATTAATGATGGCGTTGCCGATTTCAGTGTTTGATGTCCGCGATGAAAAAAGAACGGCAATTCCGGTAAAAGCAAAATTTCCGGCGATGAATACCAAAAACAGGGCCACCAGACTGCCCTGGAGACGAATATCAAAGTACATGTAGGTAAATAAAAGCAGCAGGGCAGCCTCGGTAAAAGTCATTGCCAGCCGTGCTGTCATATGCGCCACCAGAAGGTTTCCCTTGTGTATGGGGGTTGCCACAATCCGCCTTAACATGTTTCCTTTACGGCGCTCAATAATGGTATAACTGATTCCCCACATGCAGGCCATCATCACCGACAGGGAAAGCAGGCCGGGCACCAGGAAGTCAACGTATCTTGTCCCTTGCAGCTTCATGGGAACAACGACAGACCCGACCGAACGAAAATCGCTTTCATTGATTAATCCGTTGAGCTGAAGTTGCAGTGTCCGTGCATCCGGATTGGCAGGATCGAGGTGATAAATAATCGTATCGCCGGGACTTTCGAGGAAAAGCTGAAATTGCCCCCGTTTGACCCCGCGGATTGCCTCATTCAGATTGACTGGTATAAACCGAAACGTGGTTTTGCCGAAAATGGAATCGTTAACAACTACATTATACGTTTTCACGGAATCCGGGGTCCACGAAGCTTCGGCATTACGATCCAGAAAATTCATCAGTTTGGAATGACTGACTGATTTTATAATGGCCACATCCTGCCTGACATTTGGTTTTTTATTAAATGCAATTCCAAGTCCCCAGGCCATCAGAATTGGAAATCCGACGCCCCAGAAGATGACTCCGGGTTCACGAATCAGTTCTTTCAGGTGGATGATAATTAGGATCCAAAGTTCTTTTCTTAGCATCGTGAATGTCTGTTTTTTCCGTCTTTAGGTCGACAGCCGACGACCCGTTTTCCGGAGGAACAGATCGTCAAGTGTTGGTTTTCGTAATTCAAAATCGTGCATGGTGAGTTGGTTTTTTTCAAGAAGATCAAAAAGGTGCGGCAGGTCGCGGGTAACGTCGGTGAGTTCACACATTCCCCTGCGGGTTTCTTCATCCCATTTGATTTCCAGCCCGTTTGGGCGGTTTTTTAATGACTCAGGAATATCTTCCGGTATCGAAAACTCAGCGACATGGTGAATATTTTCCCGGGCGAGAAGCTCATCCAGAGTCCCTTCAGCAATGATTTCGCCACGATCCATGATGATGATCCGGTCGCACAAATAAGCAGCTTCTTCCATATAATGAGTGGTGAGTATAAGGGAAGCTTTATGATCGTGTTTCAGGTTCATGAGAATATCCCATATTTCGTGCCTGGCAGTTGGATCCAGACCGGTTGTGGGCTCATCGAGGATAAGAATTTCCGGCTCATTCAGGATAGCAATTCCCAGCGCCAGTCTTTGCCGCTGACCTCCGGAAAGATTTTTCGTAAAAGCCTTTTCTTTTTCTGTGAGCCCCACGATGTTCATCACTTCGGCGACCTTTTCATTCGTCATACCATAAAAACTGGCAAACATACGCAGGGTTTCCAATACGGTAATCTTTTCAAAAAATTTAGTTTCCTGAAATGAAATTCCGAGAATATTGTAGAGTTCATCCTTATTCTCCCGCAGTTTCTTCCCTTTAATAAGAATTTCGCCGGAATCGGGATGCCTGATTCCTTCGATCATTTCAACCAGGGTTGTTTTACCGGCGCCATTTGGTCCCAGCAGTGCAACATATTCAGCTTTGCCCAGGGAAAAATTCACCCCATTCACAGCCCGGATATTCCCAAAGCTCTTTTTAACCGCAGCTATTGTTATGAGATCGTTTTGCATAAAAAATGATTCAAGTGAACAGTGATAGTAACAATAACCTGCTTTTTATGTTGGTCACCGGAACTAACAGAAGTGTAAAATTAATTTATTTGGAAATAGGTCCGCTCCGAAAAGTCTGACGGTAATATTATAAACAAACCAACCCTGCCGAATGTATATTCTATTGAAACAATCGTTACCGGATGTTGCAAAAAGAATACGATGGCATTGTAGTAGGTGCGGGACCAAACGGACTGGCAGCTGCCATTACGATGCAACAGGCGGGGCTTTCCATGCTGCTTTTGGAAGCAAAAGATACCATTGGTGGCGGATCGCGATCAGCAGAACTCACGCTTCCCGGTTTTGTGCATGATGTCTGTTCGGCCATTCATCCAATGGCGGTGATTTCCCCTTTTTTCAAAAAGCTCCCGCTGGAAAAATACGGATTGAAATTCATTTATCCTGAAATTGCCGCAGCCCATCCGTTCGACGACGGGCAGGCGGCAGCTCTCTACCAGTCGCTGGAGAAAACCGCCCGGGAGTTGGGGGCCGATGAAAATGCTTACAGGAATTGGATAGAACCGCTTGTGAAAAACCGGCGCAGGTTAATTCCCGATGCAATGGGCCCGCTTCATTTTCCAAAACATCCGCTCAGCCTGGCTAAATTTGGAATAAAGGCGCTTCCCTCAGCGGTAAAAACCAGTAAACGTTTTCATACTGAAAAAGCCAAAGGATTATGGGCAGGAATTGCAGCGCACGCCATGCAGCCGCTTACCAATTCCGTTTCGTCGGCAATTGGGCTGATGCTGATAACGGCAGGACATGCCGCCGGATGGCCATTGCCTGAGGGTGGTTCACAAGCCATTTCCGACGCCCTGGCAAGCTACTTTGTTTCCCTGGGAGGTAAAATTGAAACCGGTTTTTATGTGCGCTCGATTGATCAGCTTCCAAAAGCCAAAGCTGTTTTATTTGATGTAACGCCAAAGCAATTAATGGAAATTGCCGGACAACGGTTTTCATTGGTTTACAAAAAGCAGTTGAACCGCTATCAGTACGGCATGGGCACTTTCAAAATTGATTGGGCGCTGGACGGCCCCATTCCGTTTACTGCGCCCGAATGCAGAAAAGCAGGAACGGTCCATCTGGGGGGTACGCTGGAAGAAATTGCTACTTCCGAACACCGGGTATTCAACGGCAAAATACCTGAAAAACCTTATGTTCTGCTTGCCCAGCAAAGTCTTTTCGATCCATCGAGGGCGCCGGAAGGAAAGCAAACCGCCTGGGCCTATTGCCACGTTCCCAATGGTTCAAACGCGGATATGACAGAAATTGTCGAAAAGCAGGTGGAACGTTTTGCACCGGGTTTCCGTAATTTAATTCTGGAGAAGCACACGATGAATTCAACGCAGATGGAAAACTACAACCCAAATTACATTGGCGGCGATATCAATGGCGGATTGATGGATATTACGCAGTTGTTTACCCGCCCGGCATTGCGATTGTCGCCTTACAAAACTTCAGCAAAGGGAATTTATATTTGTTCCTCCTCAACACCTCCAGGCGGCGGGGTGCATGGTATGTGCGGTTATCACGCGGCAAAAAGGGCGTTGAAGGACCTGTTTCAAATTAAGGCAATGAACATTGATTAAATTAAATAGCATGCAGTTTAAACCGGGAGTCGGACTTTCTACGTCCGGCCAACATCTTCGACTTAGGAAAATCGAAGTCCCGGTTAGGAAGTGAAAAAGAAAGAGCGAATGAAAAATTATTTATTCGACATATCGTCTCCTCATCCTGGCAAACAACGCACCTATTGGCTAACCCGTTTTATGATCCTCCGGTTGCTGGGAATTATTTACACCGTAGCCTTTCTGGTTGCCATCCGGCAAATCATTCCGCTGATTGGTTCCAACGGACTTACACCGGTTGGACTTTACCTCGACCGTGTGAGTTCGGCGCTCGGTTCGGACGGCGCCGGATTTATCCGGCTTCCTTCGCTGTTTTGGTTAAATCATTCCGATACGGCGCTGTTAGTTGTTGCATGGATTGGTTTCGCGCTCTCGCTGATTGTGGTTGCCGGTTTTGCCAATTCCCTGCTGATGGTTGTCCTCTGGATTTTATACATGTCGTTTGTCCACGTGGGGCAGGTATGGTACGGTTACGGCTGGGAAATCCAACTCCTCGAAACAGGTTTTCTTGCGATTTTTCTCTGTCCGCTCACCGACATGCGTCCGTTTCCCAAGCGCGAAACCCCTTTTCTTATAATTATTCTGTTCCGGTGGCTCGTTTTCCGCATCATGCTTGGCGCCGGCCTCATCAAGCTTCGCGGAACGGAAATCTGGCGCGACTGCAACCGCCCTTTACTATCATTTCGAAACACAGCCCCTTCCCGGCCCTTTAAGCCGTTGGTTTCATTTTTTGCCGCATGCTGTGTTGAAAGCCGGAGTCTGGTTTAACTGGCTGGCCGAGATTGCAGCGCCCTTCTTTGTGTTCTGGCCACGGGTGGCACGTCATGTTGCAGGAGCAATCATCGTCGTTTTTCAAATCAACCTCATCCTCAGCGGGAACCTCTCCTTTCTGAACTGGCTAACGATTGTTCCGGCGCTGGCTTGTTTCGACGATGATTTCTGGTCGGTAATCCTCCCAAAATCATTGGTTAAAAAATCACAGGAAGCTGCCGCAAATGCAAGACCTTCAAAACCAATGAAAATAACAGCCCTTGTTGTTACAATCATCATCGGGCTGCTAAGCATTCAACCCGCTCTGAATATCCTTTCGCCGAAACAAATTATGAACACTTCCTTTGATCCGCTGGACCTGGTAAATACCTACGGAGCTTTTGGAACAGTAGGAAAAGAACGGATGAACGTGGTTTACGAAGGAACTGACGACGGGGAACTTTCCGATTCCACCAACTGGAAGCCATACATTTACAAAGGATTACCCGTGCGCCTGGATGAACGTCCGCCGCAGGTTGCACCATACCAGCTTCGTTTCGACTGGCAAATGTGGTTCGCTTCCATGACAACCTATTCCCGGTACCCGTGGTCGCTGAATGTGGTTTGGAAACTGCTGCATAACGATCCGAATGCACTGCGCCTGTTTGCTGAAAATCCGTTCCCCGGCGAACCGCCCAAATACGTGCGCGTTGTATTGTACCGTTACAGTTTCGCAGAACCCGGTAATCCCGAAGGAAAATGGTGGAACCGTGAACAAACCGGCTTGTGGCTCCCGCCCCTTTCTGCAGACAATCCCGAACTGATCGATTTTCTGGAAAGCAGGGGTTGGATGAAAAAAGGTACCGTGCCGGAAACTACCGACACCATTATTGACCGGAACGATCGTGTTTCGCTCATACCAAAAAAATCATATCAATAAGAAATCATGCATTCAGTGCGTATGATTACTTTTCTTTATTCTTTCTGGTATCTTTTGGCACATTTGCTTTAAGGAAACGTTCGCTGATTCCGGTCATTTTAGGATCCATGGTGAAGGTGTTTGATTCTCTCTTGTATTGACCATATCCGGTGAATACAAAATTTTCAGTTTCTCCGCTGGGCAACTGCATCGGCAGTACGAATTCCATCGAGGTTTCCCCTGTTTCAATCCGTATGTTTCCGGAACCCCGGATTATTTTTGCCGAAAATTCATGCATTTCTTTATTTCCCAAGGCGTAACCGCCAAAATCAATTACGCCGTTTGCGTTTGTTAACGGAGCAATCCCCCAGTTATCCGTTTCACCAATTGTAAAATTGACCTCCTTAAAATTTACCGTTAATGCCGCTCTGTTTTTTTCCTGAACTACAGCCATACTCACGGGTTTTTGACTTACCAGTTGCATCCTGCCACCCGGCCTGGGTTCCTGAAGCACCTTGAAAGTTGCAGGTTTTTCCAGGTAGATATAAAGTTCCTGCAGACCATCCGTTGGTGTACATGTATTTTTCCACCCCCAGGTAAAGCCAGGCCCTAATAAAGTTACGGTTCCGGAGCCGGCGCCTACATCAGGCCCGGTAACCAGAAAAGTAGTTGCCTCCCAGGTATGATCAAGATTTGCATCCACACGCGTTGGCTTGTCAATAATATCTCTGGAATCGGCAGCAAACTGGTCGTCGTAATAAGGAGTTGTAGTAGATGCATTTTGCGCATCCAGATAGGAAGCTGAAGGACCATGTCCCGTACCTTTTAAACCATGGTTTGTCATTAATAATTGCACCCAGTGAATATTATCCGTTGGATCGCTGCCATGGGGAACGTAACGGGCATGTATCCACACACCAACTGCCATAGACGTTCCAACTGCATCATACGTTTTAATTTCGATGGCATCGTCTGATAAAGTAGTGGTGGCATTGTTAAAAGTCCAGCCCGGATAGGCGTTATTAAGAATGGTTACGTAATTTGCCGGCATGGTAGCCTCTTCCGTTGGAAAAATAATATTGGGGTAGAGCTCTGTTTTGCACTGTAACAAACCGGTTACATAAGGTTCCTCGGGGTCGAAATCCCCAGACATGTTATAGCCGAATTCGGTTGAGGGTGCAAAACTCGGAACAACCACATGACACGATGAAAATAACAAAACTGCAAGGCCCAGGCCTGCAATTTTTTCCGATAGTTTTGAACGGGATAAATGCTTTTTCTTTTTCATAACACTTAAATTTAATGGTTGAGTCTGCTCTGAAAAGTCTGAGTTCACTGAAGGGATTTAGGGATTTTTGACCTTCCGGAGTGGACTCATGGTTAAAAAGAAATTTATTTGAATTGCCGGAGAATCCACCTTCACTTTTATTCGAATCAAAATCATTATTCGAAAACCAGCTTTCGCAAAGTAATTTATTAAAAAAAATCCATTCGGCAAAAAATACAAATACGAAAACTTTGATTGCCAGAAACTTCAATACGTTCTTTTTAACAATCCATATCAAATTATCGGTTTTGATTTTTCATCTTTCTTTTCATGGAAGGAGGTAATAAAGAATAAAAATATTGCTGGCACCAGGAATTTGCCGGCATTCAAAGCTCCGGACAACGTCAACCGGATGCCAGCAACAACGTTCATTAATTATCCGACATTGACTCACTTTTATTAAATTTATGGACGAAAACAAAAACTTATCTAAAACATCATTATCATGAAAATTTGGAACATCGGTATTATTGGTGCTGGAATGATTGCAGACTTTCACGCGCAGGCCATTGAATCTCTGCCCAATACCCGGCTGTCGGGATTCTGGAACATCCGAAATGAAAAAGCAGTTAAAATGGCGGAAAAATACGGGGTTAAAAGCTGGGATTCCGTCACCGGTATGTTAAAATCAGGTGAAGTTGATATGGTGATGATTGCTACCCCCAGCGGCGCGCATATGGAACCTGCAGTTGAAGCTGCCAAATACGGAGTGCATGTTTTGTGTGAAAAACCACTCGAAATAAAAACCGACCGGATCGATCGTATGATAGACGCGCACCGGAAAGCAGGAACATTCCTGGGGGGAATTTTTAATTTGAGGTACAATGAGACCACCCGGATAATAAAAAAAGCAGTTGAAAAAAATCGTTTGGGTTCAATAACCTGCGCCTCGGTACATGTTCCATGGTGGAGAACTAATGATTATTATAAAGGGTGGCACGGCACCTGGGATCTCGATGGAGGTGGAGCATTAATGAACCAGTCCATCCACATGGTCGATTTGCTTCTTTACATAATGGGGCCAGTTGAGTGCTTGGGAGCATTCAGTTCGAAGGTTGGGCATCCGCAGATTGAAACGGAAGACACAACAGTGAGCATCATTCAATTTAAGAACAAAGCCCTCGGTTTGATTTACGGAACAACCGCTTCTTTCCCGGGACAATTCCGGCGCCTGGAAATTACCGGCACCAACGGAACTATCGTTTTGGTTGAAAACAGCTTGCAGGTGTGGCAATTTGCAGATGAAACCGACGAGGATAAGGAAATAATTAATAAATACGGCAAAATTGAAGGTGGTGGCGGGGTTGCCGATCCTGCGGCTATCTCTTTTGAAAATCATGCCAGGAATATTTCAGCATTTATAAAAGCGATTGAGGAAAACCGACCATTCGAAATCGACGGAACGGAGGCACGAAAAGCAGTGGAATTGATTCTGAATATCTATAAGGCAGCGGAAAACCGGGTTATAATGAAAAACAAATGAGTATGTTTGGAGTGCATTTATCAATTACTTTATAAACTCAGCTCTTTTAGCGAGAAATTATTCAGAATCTCAACATTCTGCACATGAAACAGGCTCATGACTATTTTTTTAAAATACATTCTGCCGGTATACTACCTGAGACTGTAAACACAAAAAGATTTACCGAAATATGTATTCTGTTTACCATTTGTTTGTTTTGCTTTAATCAAAAAGCCTGCGGTCAAAGAGAGGTTGACCTCAGCCGGTATTCACCTGCTTATTTTGACTCGATCAGGTCGTTGGTTTATGATACAACAACAGAGCATTTTACAGTTGATGCTTATCGCTTGGCCCCGGTTGAAAAAATTAACATCGACGGTAAACTGGACGAAGAAGCGTGGTATAAAGCCGAACATTCGGGCAGTTTCACCGAAAAGGAGCCCTATCCGTTGGTTCCAATGAGTGAGGACACCGAATTTGCTGTTTTATATGATGATGAGAATTTGTATATAGGAGTCTGGTGCTGGGACTCGGAGCCGGACAAAATTATTCAGCAACTTTCGCCAAGAGGAACCTCCGGCCCCGATAACCTGATGATATTTATTGACAGTTATCACGACCGCCGGACCGGTTATAAATTTGTGGTTTCGCCAACCGGCGTGCAAGGCGATGAGTTGCGGTACGATGACATTAAACGGGATGACAACTGGAATGGGATTTGGTATTCGGAAGGATCAGTGGATGAAAAAGGTTGGTATGCCGAAGTAAAAATACCCTTCTTTAATTTACGGTATTCAGCTAAAGAACATCAAACCTGGGGGTTTAACATCATGAGAACCATCTCGAAGGATGCTTCCCGCGGACAGTGGAAACCTCACCTGCCGGAATGGGATAATACCACGCGCATGTCTCAAATGGGAAATATTAACAACATTCATAATATTAAATCAGGAAGAACTTTGGAATTCAGGCCTTATGTTGTAGCCAGTAAATCGAAAACAATTGACTACGGATTGTCAAAAGGGTTGAATTTTGGGGGAGATATTCGTTACAGTCCAACTCCGAATCTTACTGCAGATTTCACTTTTAATCCGGATTTCGCACAGGTAGATGCCGATGTTTTTGAGATAAACCTCACTCGTTTCCCAACACGTTTTAAAGAACTCAGGCCCTTCTTTACCGAAAGGATTAATATATTCAATACTCCTTTAGAACTGTTTTACAGCCGGCGAATCGGCGCAAAAGGAGATATTCTCGGCGGAGTTAAAATGACAGGAAAACTGCGCCATGGAATTGAGTTCGGCGTACTTGGCAATGTTACCGGTGAATCTTTTTTTTCCAGTTCACTTCAAAATACAGAACCGGCAATATTCAGCGTTATGCGGGTTAAGAAAGACATTTTAGGTTCAAGTAACATTGGCGTTCTTGCCGCCACAAAGGAACATGCAGATGAATACAACAGAATTATTGGATTTGACGGCAGCTTCCTGCTGAATAAAAATGATATAATTGATTTTCAGGTGGCAACAGGGCGAACAGAAATGGAATACAATCAAAATATGGCTTATATCCTGTCCTATACCCGCACCGGCGACCTTTTTGGTTTTAGCTGTAATTACAACAGAACAGAACCTGCATTCGAAATTAACCGCATTGGCTATATTCAAAAAGAACCTGACCGGGGTTGGAACCAATATTCCGGCCTTTTTCGAATGAGCCCGCGAATCAATAAACATCATATCCGCAGAATTATAACCAATATTAAGTATGGGTTTAACAGAGACCTGTTTACATCGAGATACATAAACCGCTGGCTGAAATTGTTCCCGGATTTTACTCCCGCGGAGAAATTTGGTAATGTGGTTCATACCGGTTCCGGTAACCGGGTAATCGATGGTGGAAAAAGAACGGCAAACAACTTTAAAGTGGGCGGAGATGTTACAGTTATACTGTTAAACGAAGCCTCATTTTCATCGGGGTATGATCATTTTACTGCTACTGAACTGACCGGTAATTATTCGGGAAATTTCCTGACCATGAATTATTCAACCCGCCCGATTCGTTTAGGCTCCAAACTTGCCGGAACCGCAACGGCATCAGGGGGTACATATTATAACTTTGATCAGAAATACGTTGGAATACAAAAAAATCTTGCCCTAAATGGAGAAGGCCGCATAACATCTTATATTATTACAGAACTGGCGGGTGGATATACACGGACATACAACACAGCTCATGAGATTGACGGGCAGTATTTTAAACTGTCATCAAACACAACCTGGATGTTTACAAAAGATTTTTTTATCCGGTTGCATGCGCAGGGAATTTTCGGAACTACAAATTATTATGAAAAGCAAATAAATAACGATTACCTGCTTAGTTGTCTTCTCAGTTGGGAATACCGGCCCGGGAGTTTCCTGTATCTGGCCTACAACGAAAGTCGTTTTGATCAGTCAAATCCTGATGTGTGGAAGAAACTGCAACTGGAAAACCGGACATTGATTCTTAAAATTTCATACTTCTTCAGCATCTGATTAATAAACCATGAACATTCGGATTTGCCTTCAATACAGCCTCCTAGCCCTTTTCTCTGATTTTCGGCAAAAGCAACTTTACATGCAATTTTTCGCCGGGAGACGGTGTTTTTCCCTGAATTTTCATGTAAGTTTGGCTAATAAGTTTTCAAAAAATTAAAACGTTACGATATGAAATCCAACAGACGAAATTTTTTCCGCCAGTCACTGGCATCCGTTTCAGGACTTGCGGCTGCATCTATGTTTCCCGGTGACCTGTTTGGCCGCGGTCTGCACTCCACTTCCCGGCCGGAGGAAATTATCCTGAAACCCGGAAAACGGATGCAACCCAAAGATTCGATTCGTTTTTCGGTAATTGGCCTGAACCACGGGCATATTTACGGCATGGTAAACGCGCTGATAACCGGCGGTGGAAAACTGGTGGCGGTTTATTCCAGGGAACCTGAACTGCTGCCGGGATTTACCAAACGTTATCCCGATGTAAAAGTCGCAAAAAGTGAAGAAGAAATCCTCGGCGACAATTCCATCCAGCTGGTAGCCACCGCAGGAATTCCGGTCGACCGGGCGCCGCTCGGAATCCGTGTGATGAAATCGGGAAAGGATTACATGTCCGACAAACCCGGCATTGTTACATTCGATCAGTTTAAAGAAGTGAAAAAAGTGCAGAAGCAAACCGGCCGGATTTATTCAATCATGTACAGCGAACGGTTGGGAAATCCCGCGTCATTTCAAGCCGGGGAATTGGTTGAATCGGGCGCCATCGGAAAAGTTGTTCAAACCATCGGGCTTGGTCCGCATCGCATGCGCCCGGAAAGCCGTCCCGACTGGTTTTTTGACCCCGACAAAGCCGGTGGCATTCTGTGCGACATCGGCTCGCACCAATGCGACCAATTCCTTTTTTATACCAACTCCAAACAAGCCCAGGTAAATTATTCACAAGTCGGTAATTTTAACCTGCCGGATTATCCGCGATATATGGACTTTGGCGATATGAGCGTTCGCAGCCCCCACGCCACCGGTTATATCCGTATCGACTGGTTTACACCCAACGGCCTGGATACCTGGGGCGATGGCCGCACATTCATTTTAGGTACCGACGGTTACATCGAAATGAGAAAGTACACCGATATTGCCGGCCGCGAAGGTACCGATCATCTGTTTTTGGTCAATCAGAAGGAAACCAAATACTACGATTGTTCCAAAGTTCATACCCCTTACGGCGAAAGGCTGGTAAGCGATGTAGCCAACCGCACCGAAACCGCCATGACGCAGGATCACTGTTTCCTTGCCACCGAACTGGCATTGACAGCCCAAAAAAATGCCCATAAACTAAACGTTTGAATTTCCTGATTTAATTACAATAAAAATGAAAAGGAGGAATAAAAATGTCTTACACCGTTGATTTTAAAAACGTATCTGTGGCGGGACTCGAATCTTCACCGGTAGCGGAAGCGCTTGCCGGCCTGCGCGCCAACGAAGCCCGTTACTTCATGAACAAATACAACCACGAATTTAAAGTTGTACCGGCCGCAGAAAGTCGGGAGACACTTGATTATGTGAACCGGGTTTTGAAAGAAGAACGTGATATTGAGTTCGCGGCCAAACCTTTGGAAACGTCGCTATTTCAGGTGGAAAACATCCGGTGGGCCTTCGTCTTTTATGAAAGCGGACTGGAAGTTAATGTACTGTATACATTTGACAATCCGAAAAAACGGGCGGTTGGTTTTAAACTTTCTGAGGGAATGGAAGTGCCAAAGGAATTGGAAGGCAGGTTTAAATTTGCCCGGCAAAAGTCTAAACTGGCCGGAACAATCCGCGGGTCGTTTTTTGTCATTAAAGGAGAGTATTAAAGATTATGCAACGCAAATTTAATCACACAATCATCCTGATCTCCAAATTTATCTCCGGCTCAACGCTCGCAGCTCGCAACTCTTGGCTTTGCTTTCTGCTTCTTGCTCTTGCCTCCGCCCTCCGCCCTCTGCCCTCTGCCCTCCGCCCTGCCCTCCGCCCACAATTATCCCGGATGAGACCGTTATTTTTCAATTAAAAATTAACTTTACGCCTCAAATTCAAATGAAGGTTTAGTAAAATCAAAACTTATGTGTTTAAAAAGCAGGTTCAATAGTCCAATTTCAGGAAATCAGTATTTTAAATTATTTGCGTTGGTTCTTTTGTTTGGCTTCAGTCAGTGCACCAACAAAAGCACGGTCAGCATAACCATGCAGGAAGAACCAATCAATTTCTCCGCCGAAGCGGTGCCGGTACATACAGAAGTACAACTGCCCGAACGTTTTCAGGGGGTTCCGGATGATGAATTAACCGTAACGTTGCAAACAAAAGACGGTGCGGTAAGCAACGTTCCCGGCCAGCTCGCAGAAACGGAAACCGGAAAACAGGAACTGTGGTGGATTTTACCGAAAACCTCTACCAATGGTCCGGTGGAATGGGATGCACAGATCAAACAAGACAGCAGCCGCCGGCAATCCGGTTTTACATGGGAAGACACGCCCGGTAAACATTTGGATCTGTTTCTCGACGGACGGCGCGTATTTCGCTACAGCTATGAACTGGACGAACATTTAACCAAAGGAAATACATTAACCGAACGTAACCGGCCGTTTTATCATTTTTTCGATTTGCAGGGAACCAACAAAATTACCAACGGTCCAGAGGAGGGGGTTTGGTCGCACCACCGCGGGATAATGATTGGATGGCGAAATGTGGGATTTCAGGGGCAGGATTTATCGTTTTGGGGCATGGAAGATTTAACCGTTCAGAAGCACGTAAAATTCATCAAAAATGTTGCCGGCCCGGTATTCGCCACAACCGAAGCATTAATCAACTGGAACGACAGCGCCGGGACTACTGTTATCGAAGAAGTCCGGCAGGCAAAAATTTACCGGCAGCCGGCGCCTGGTTTGCTCATCCTCGATTTTACATCCACGTTAAAAGCAGTAAACGGTGCGGTGAGCCTCGATGGAAATGCCGAACATGGCGGGGTGCAGTTCAGGGCGCACAACGATGTTGCCGAAGGAGCACCCGGCTCAGAAAAACCGACCTATTTTTTCCACCAGGAAAACATCGACCCGCATACGGATTACAACCTTCCGTGGGTGGCTATGAGTTATGGGTTAAACAACAAAACATACAGCATTCTTCAGATGGACAATCCTGAAAATCCGGATTCAACCATTTGGTCCGCATATCGCGACTATGGACGTTTTGGCGCATTCTTTACTAAAAAACTGGCCGCAAATGAATCCTTCACTGTTCAGTACCGGTTCTGGATGGGCGAAGAAACCATGCCGGACAGGGGTGTGCTTTCCGCCAAATATCAGGCCTACATTCATCCGGTAAAAATACAACCTGAATAAATCCAGGCAAAGATGCGATGCCCCGGATCATCCGGGGCGTCTCTTTTTATTACATTTTCTGCCATACATCATGGAACCGCCGCGTGTTCAGCGCACTCTTCGTCCCTCTCCGCTTTGGAGAGGGAAAGTCACGGCCTGCCGGGACAGGGAGAGGCCTTTTATCGTCCTGTTAAGGACGAAATACGGGTAGAAATATAAATCTCGAAAAACCATTTCGTCCCGTACGGGACGAGAGAATCTTTAATAAATGATCATGCTACCCATATCCGGCACCTAACGGCGCCGGCCAATGGGGAACAAAATCCGACAGCTTCCGCAGGACCTGACCCATTCGAACCGCCGCCTGTTCAGCGCATTCTTCCTCCCTCTCCGCCTTGGAGAGGGAAAGTCACGGCCCGCCGGGACAGGGAGAGGCCATATCGCCAGTAGCGCAAAAGAAGCAACCTAGCCACAACCCTTTATCGTCCTGTTAAGGACGAAATACGGGTAGAAATATAAATCTCGAAAAACCATTTCGTCCCGTACGGGACGAGAGAATCTTTAATAAACGATCATGCTACCCATATCCGGCACCTAACGGCGCCGGCCAATGGGGAACAAAATCCGACAGCGTCCGCAGGACCTCACCCATTCGAACCGCCGCCTGTTCAGGGCACTCCTCATCCCTCTCCGCCATGGAGAGGGAAAGTCACGGCCCGCCGGGACAGAGGGAGAGGCCATCGCTACAGATACGGCGATTTCGCAAACGCTTCATCAATTCCGTCGGTAATGCGCTGTTCCGTATTTTCATACGACATTTCCGCCAGGCCATTAAGCACGGCAAGCCATCTCACCGGATAAACAACCTCGTTGTTGTTATCGTCAACTTTATACGGATCTGCCGGATCAACCATTTCGATAATTACTGTTCCTACCGAATAACTGTAAGCATAATCAGTTGGATAGCCCCACGGATAGTAATAGTTCCAGTAATATCCGGGAAAATAATAATCAAAACCGTAGTACCAGTCCCAGTAACTTCTGCCGTAATTGTAATAATCGTTGTAATAATTTACATAGGTAACCGTAGCACGGGAAGCAAGAACAATAACTGCCTGATCCATTTTATCAGAATCAGCTGTGTCGGCCAGCGCCAGTTTCGTGTAGCCTGCCTGTTCCATTTGGATTTCAATTTGGGAAAGAATTGCAGAGTCGAGAGCTAATTCCTCCTGGCTTTTCTCATACGATTCATCATCGGTAATCATCGTCACCGTATCCGGAAGCATGTAATACTGCTTTGCATTGAAATCAAAATCCGGATCATATTTTGTCACAACCGTATCGTAATCCTCAATGGAATCTGTTTCATCTTTCAAACAGGCCGTAAAACCAAAAGTTATCAGTAATCCAATAATCAGTAATCGCAAATTTTTCCTTTTCATTTTTTTGTCTTTTTGGGTTAAAATTAAAATGTTAACAAGGGGTTGAATTCAAAAAAGTACCTTTTCCCCGATGCAGATAAAAGCCGAAAATTTTGTGCCATTATAATTAGGCCTGAACAACCGGATAAGATACCGTTGACTTATACTGACCAATAAGAATTTGATATCCACTCCAGTAGCTTCCCGGTGTAGACAAAAATCTCACGATGTAGACGTTATTCCACAGAATTTGAAGATGTTCGGGAAAAAGATTTCGGGTGAACTTCCCGCCATAAAATGCGAAACGACGTGCGGAGCAGAATGTAATTACCAACAAACCTAAGGCAGTGAGCCTGTCGCAAAAAGCTAAAAGCCAGAAGTAAGACATCGGAATCTCATCACCCTCGGCTACGGTGCGATTCCACATTTCGTGGTTTAATGACCAAAAAATCCGGAAATCTTCAATGACGAGCCGAAAATGATACTCATCAAGATAACCTTGTAACCGTCCCCTCGAACAATGGTGGTGTATTCCTCGCAGCCAACCCTGAATGTTCATTATATGAATATGCAGTTGTTGCATACCCTTTCCCTTGTCCGAAGGTATCTGCTCCAAATTTGGATAATCCTTTTTTAATGGCAAATACCCTTTCCAAATGTCAGTGGTAACGTATGCGTCTTTGCTGATATAAGTCTCAAAAAACGGCCTGAATTCTTTGCTCGAAGCACGGTCTATTACTTGTGCATAAGCACGCCCAACACCTTCTTTTTTTTCCAAGATTTCAAGTGCAACAATCACTAACTTTTTTTTGCTGTCTCCACTGCGTCCTACTTTCCCTTCTTCGTATTGGCCGATAAGAAACTCATCAACCTGGACTTTGCCTCCCAATTTGTTTTTACGGCTGCTTGCCATTGCTTGTTGTATTTTCCACTTAAATTCCCAAACTGTTTTCTGCCGCAATCCAAACTCTTCAGACAATTCCAAAGATGACATCCCTTTCTTCTTAGTGCTGATTTTGAAGCACACGTGAAACGCTATTAGTAATGGAAATTTGATTTTGTCAAACATCGTTCCTGCCGTTGGACTTTCATCATAATTGCATTTTGCGCAACGGCGTGAATATGGCTTTTTACCTTTCCCATACTTCGCATGACCGCATTTCTTGCACTTGTACGGACTTTCTGTTGACCATTTTATTGCAGACAGATAGCTATGGCAATCCTGTTTTAATTCGTGTTGGGCTTAGCCGCTGATTATTAATTGTTCCGGCTATGGGGATTGAATGTTTTTCTTGTTTTCTTTCCGGTATTTTTCATCTGTTGTTTTTACCGGTTTGCCTGTTTGGCATGAACCCGGGTTATTGAGGTAAAATTTTTGTTCGTTTGCCTGCATATTTTTCCCGTTCAGCCAAAACAGGGAATTTTTAGCTGTTAACCTGGATTTAAAAAAATCAAAGAACGTTTTGTTGCCCTGTGATTATCCTGGTTCCAATGGTACATCCTTTACCAATCCGGCAAAGCGTAACCTTCCTTTTTTACATGCCGGGCAGTTGGGTTGGCGGTGGTTTTTAATAAGTTCCAGGATTTCATTCCACACCGTATCCTGTTTTTCCCAAATCTGGCAGCCATCTTCCAAAGCCTCTTCTTTTTTGGTTTCAGTCTCTTCAGCCAGGAGCTTCCGGGCAGTTTCAATATTTTGTTTCCGGTAACGGCTGGAAAAAATACCGAAATACCGCACCTTAAAGAATCCCTTTGGCAATACATGCGACAGGAACCGGCGGATAAACTCATCGGTATCGAGCCACATTTTGCGGAAACGGTTGGTGCGGTAGTCTTTCCACGAAAAGAGTACCTTCCCGTCTTTCACTTCCAGGATACGCCGGCCGGTAATGGCAATGCGGAACACATAACGCGAGAGGTATTCCAGTATCTTTTCGGGGTTGCCCATTGGTTTCTGCACATTCACTACCCATTGCTTTTGGTACAGAGGCGTAAGGAACCGGTCAAACTGCACAGGTCCTTTTATGTCTGCCAGTTTTCCGTGAAAAACAAGTTCCCCGTTTTCTTTCGACTGCTTTAGCAGATCCAAAAACTTGCCCCTGAACTTTTTGGACAGCACTTTCCCGGCAATAAAAAAATTGTTTTTATTGGGAATATGTACCCAGTGTTTACGGTCAAAGCTGAGCCCGCCTGCCGGCATAATGCAGTGTAGATGGGGATGTTCTTTCATGTTTTGTCCCCAGGTATGCAAGACAGTAATTAACCCAATATCTGCCCCCAGGTGTCTGGGGTCGCGGGCAAGTTCCAGCAGGGTTTGCGATACAGCTTTAAAAAGCAGGCCGTACATCACCTTTTTATTTTGAAGGCAAAGCAGGTTTAATTCATGAGGCAGGGTAAACACCAGGTGGTAATATCCCACCGGCAGGAGTTCATTCATACGTTTATCCATCCACTCAAGTTTTTCTTTTTGCTGGCATGCAGGGCAGTGGCGGTTGCGACAGGAATTATAGGATTTTCCGGTATGGCTGCAATGGTCGCATTTTTCAAAATGGCTGCCAAGGCCTGCTGTGCGGCACGCTGATAACAGGCGGACCAAGCCTTTTTCCTGTCCTGAAACCCGGTTCCGGCTGATATAGCCTTCGCCATATTCGTTCAGGATATTCTCAAGGCTTATTTGATGTTGCATAGCCCCTCCAATCCTTCCAGCGTATCCAGCGGGTTTACCACCTGGTCGGTGTTGAGTTGCTGCACATGCAGGTATTTTAGGGTATTGCTTAAATCGGAATGTCCCAACAAACGCTGTATAACCAGCAGGCTGGTGCCCTGTTCAAGGTGGTGTGTGGCAAAACTGTGGCGAAAAGTGTGCGGTGTATAGGGCTTTTTAATGTGTAGCGTGCGGTGCCGTGCATTAGTGCAAATAGTCCGTACAGCCGTAATGCCCAGGTGTGTGCCTTTTCCCCCGGCGCCTTCGAAAAGGTAATGCCCTGGTTTGTACTGCCGGTAATATTTTCGCAGTACAGAGAGCAGTGCAGGCGAGAGAGGAACTTTCCGTTGTTTCAGACCTTTGCCTTCCTGGATGTTGACCTGCATCCGCCGGCTGTCGATATCGGTAAGTTTGATGTTGACACTTTCCGATACCCTGGCCCCGGTGGAATAGATAAGCATGATAATGGTGCGGTGCTTGAAATTATCAATGGCGCCAAGTACATCGGCTACTTCGTCTTTTGACAAAACAAGCGGAAGTGTTTTGGCTACTTTAGGCGTTGGAAGGTATTCTTTTGCCCACTCTTTATGGTAGATGTTGGTGAACAGGAAACGAAGGGCAAAGTATCCCATTTTTACACTCCCCGGTTTATGGTTCCCGTCGGTGAGCATCGACTGAAAATAGGCCCGGAGCTCTTTAACATCTGTTTGCCGGGTCTTTTTTGCAGAATTTACTGTAGTCAACGATGTGCCACCAGTAACTTTTCCTGGTTCTTTCACTTAAGTTCCGTAGAACCGATTCCTGTTCGAATTTTTTTTAAATTTGTCATAATATGAATTTTAAATGAAACAATACCTCAAAGATACTGACGTTCGGTGAATTAAAAACCACCGAACGCCAGTGAGGTTAAGTTCAACATCGTATATAAAACATTTGGCAGTCAGTGCGTTATCGAGCGTTTCTGCTCGTATCAAAAGCACTTGTAACTTGACAGGAAAGTGCTTCGAAATGCCAAACGTTTCATATACGTAACCGTTGTGCTTCATTATCAGAAACCGCTAACCAATGATAAAATTCTTTAGAAAAATTAGACAAAAAATGCTGACTGAAAATAAATTCAGTAAGTATTTGATTTATGCAATTGGAGAAATCATTCTTGTTGTTATTGGAATTTTAATTGCCATTCAAATAAACAATCACAACGAAAGTCGAAAGGAACGAAGCAAAGAGCAAATTATTCTTAAGAATTTAAAAGAGGATTTTTTAGCAAATCAAAAAAATATCGATAGTTGCTTAGCTGTACATAAATACCATTTGAATGAACTAAATGAATATTTAAAACATCTTGGTCCTAATGTTCCAGCTTTAACTGATTCTATCTACAAGTTTGATGTATCTGATTATGGTACATTAAATTTAATTGAAGGTACGTTGCAAGCTATTATTAATACCGACAATTTTGGAATAATACAAAATGAACTTTTAAAAAAGAAACTTTCGACCTACCCAAGCACATATGCGACTTATAAAGAATTTGAAGACGTAAATAAAGATATTGTGATAAACAAGCACAGAGCTTTAGGAGAACAATATACATCTATACTAAGGCTGGATAAATCTTTGTTGGGTAAAGCTGAACCACATAGATCGGACTTTCTTGGCTGGGCTCGAGATCCACAACATCAGAATAATACAGTAAATAGAATTAATATTATGAGAAATAAATTGATTCCAGCACTAATTGAAGTGCAAATTAAAAATTATGAAATATTAAAACTGTTAAGAGAAGAGATTAAAGGATGAATAAAAAAGTTGTATAGTCTGCGAATTTAATGTGATTTTTTGGGCTTGGTGGGATGAAAAAGAATAAATTTAAAAATGAGAAGTCACTTCTAATAAAATGTATTTAAAAAATAAGAATATGAGATATTTAATAATTACAACTATATATTTTTTTTGGGAAATTAGTTGCACAATCTTATTCTGGAACTATCGATTACGGAAAGTCCTCCATAAAATATAAAATAAAACTTGTAGAAATAGATAACCAATAAAAATACATTTTTTACAAGTATCGAAATGAATGCTTATGAAATACCCTGTCAAAACACAACTTTAGAGAAAGACTCACTTAAGTTTTATGTGATTAGTGATTATTATACTTATGAATACAAATACATTAAACAAAACAACAATTTCAAAGGACACTTAATAATTTATTCCAATGAAAACGAGCAAATATTAAATACATTTGAAACCGACCTAATTCAGGAAAACGAAACAGAAATCTGACGTAATTAAAAAACAAGATTTATACTTCACTTCCAATGGACTTAAATTATACGGGACCCTATGGGAACCAAAAAATTCAATTCAAAAAGGGTTTGTTTTTCGTTACATCCTCTCAAGGAAATGACCGAAGTGGTACTAATGCCGAAGCTTACTATTTTGCCAATTTAGGTTATACCGTTTTTAATTACGATAAACGAGGAACTGGAAAATCAGAAGGCAATTGGCAATCAGCAACCATAGAAGAACTTTGTTCCGATGATATTAATGCAATTACTTTTTTTGCAAAAACAACAAATGCTTCCACTCTCATAAAATTGGAATAAAAGGCAGTAGCCAGGGAGGTATTAAAATACCTTATATATTGACAAAATTGCCTGAACTCAAATTTGGAATTTCGATTAGTTGCCCGAGTGGAACGCTCTTGGAGAGTGATTTAAATTATTGGAAAAACATGAATATTGACCAGATTGGTCAAAAAAAATATAATTATAGCTGCAAAAGTTCAAAAAGCAGGATATGATTATTTGGCAAATAATTTAAGCTATAAAAAATTAAACTTGATTAAAAATAAATATGTAAATCGAGGATTGGTTTAAATACGTTTGGATTCCTGAAAAAAATATTACAAAAAATTACAAGCTAAACTTTAGTGGACTTCCCTATTTCAAAAAAATCAGTCAACCTATATTAGTAATTCAAGGGCAATCAGATAATGTAATACCTGAAAATAGCTAATAAAATTATTGAAAAAGCTCTAAAAAAATCAGAATCAAAAAAATATGAAATTTTAACTTTGGAAAACACTACACATTCAATGACCTATTTAGATAAAGAATTTCCTTATTTTCAAATTCTGTCACCGAAATATTTGGACTCAATAACTGAATGGTTGAAGATAATTGAAAACTAATAAATAACGAAAGCACAACAAATTAGGAATTAAGGCACAGTTGGGCCCCGAAAAAAGGCAGTAAGTATGCAAACCTGCTGCCTTCTTTCGGGGGTAACTGCTCTCATAATGCCAAGCCCAATTGTGTTTTAATTCGTGTTGGGCTTAGCCGCTGATTATTAATTGTTCCGGCTATGGGGATTGAATGTTTTTCTTGTTTTCTTTCCGGTATTTTTCATCTGTTGTTTTTACCGGTTTGCCTGTTTGGCGTGAACCCGGGTTATTAAGGTAAAATTTTTGTTCGTTTGCCTGCATATTTTTCCCGTTCAGCCAAAACAGGGAATTTTTAGCTGTTAACCTGGATTTAAAAAAGATTCAAAGAACGTTTTGTTGCCCTGTGATTATCCTGGTTCCAATGGTACATCCTTTACCAATCCGGCAAAGCGTAACCTTCCTTTTTTACATGCCGGGCAGTTGGGCTGGCGGTGGTTTTTAATAAGTTCCAGGATTTCATTCCACACCGTATCCTGTTTTTCCCAAATCCGGCGGCCATCTTCCAAAGCCTCTTCTTTTTTGGTTTCAGCCTCTTCAGCCAGGAGCTTCCGGGCAGTTTCAATATTTTGTTTCCGGTAACGGCTGGAAAAAATACCGAAATACCGCACCTTAAAGAACCCCTTTGGCAATACATGCGACAGGAACCGGCGGATAAACTCATCGGTATCGAGCCACATTTTGCGGAAACGGTTGGTGCGGTAGTCTTTCCACGAAAAGAGTACCTTCCCGTCTTTCACTTCCAGGATACGCCGGCCGGTAATGGCAATGCGGAACACATAACGCGAGAGGTATTCCAGTATCTTTTCGGGGTTGCCCATGGGTTTCTGCACATTCACTACCCATTGCTTTTGGTACAGAGGCGTAAGGAACCGGTCAAACTGCACCGGCCCTTTTATGTCTGCCAGTTTTCCGTGAAAAACAAGTTCCCCGTTTACCTTCGACTGCTTTAGCAGATGCAAAAACTTGCCCCTGAACTTTTTGGACAGCACTTTCCCGGCAATAAAGAAATTGTTTTTATTGGGAATATGTACCCAGTGGTTACGGTCAAAGCTGAGCCCGCCTGCCGGCATAATGCAGTGTAGGTGGGGGTGTTCTTTCATGTTTTGTCCCCACGTGTGCAAGACAGTAATTAACCCAATATCTGCCCCCAGGTGTTTGGGGTCGCGGGCAAGTTCCAGCAGGGTTTGCGATACAGTTTTAAAAAGCAGGCCGTACATCACCTTTTTATTTTGAAGGCAAAGCAGGTTTAATTCGTGAGGCAGGGTAAACACCAGGTGGTAATATCCCACCGGCAGGAGTTCTTTCATACGTTTGTCCATCCACTCCAGTTTGTCTTTTTGCTGGCACGCAGGGCAGTGGCGGTTGCGACAGGAATTATAGGATTTTTCGGTATGGCTGCAATGGTCGCATTTTTCAAAATGGCTGCCAAGGCCTGCTGTGCGGCACGCTGATAACAGGCGCACCAACCCTTTTTCCTGTCCTGAAACCCGGTTCCGGCTGATATAGCCTTCGCCATATTAGTGCTTATTTCAGCCGAAAAGTATACCAGTAGTTCAGTCCAAAAGTATACCATTTTATTTAAATACAAAGGCAGTACTCTTCTGAACGGGGTACCCCGATCAGAAGAGTACTGGTGCGCGGATTTTTCGCTGCTGATTTTTCATTTTTTCATCATTTCATTTGTTTCCCTTAACCGGTAAGAGTCCCCGTTCATGTTTACCAGATGTGCCTTGTGGGTCAACCGGTCCACCAGAGCGGCCGTAAGTATGGCATCACCAAAGATCTCTTCCCATCGGTCAAATCCAAGGTTGGTTGTTACAATGGTTGCCTTGCGGCCTGCCCGAAGCGAGAGGTGATTAAAGAGCAATTCGGCTCCTTGTTTGTCAAAAGAGATATAGCCAAACTCATCACAGATTACCAGATCATATTTTTCGAACCTCAGTTCCATCTGCCGCAGGGTCCGCTGTGCGTGTGATTCGCGCAATTGTGTGAGCAGCCCGTGAACAGTGGTAAAATAAACCTTGTACCCCTGCTGACAGGCTTTCAGTCCAAGTCCGATGGCAATATGGGTCTTACCTGTTCCCGGATTCCCTGCCAGTATGATATTTCTTCCCGAGGCTACAAAGTCAAGCCGTTCGAGCAAGGTAAGTTTTTCTGCTGCATCAACAGGGAGCAAATCCCGCTTTAAATCGTGCAGATATAGTTTGGCCGGAAAACCTGCCTGCCTGATTTGTGCTTTCTTCCGGTTTTCCAGGCGGGTATCATATTCCCGTTCCAATAACCGTAAAAGGAATGTTTCATAGTCTGCCCCTTCTTTGGCCGACTCCCGTGCCACTTGTTCAAACTCATTTCGGAAAACAGGCAGCCTGAGTTCTTTGCTCTACCGGGTGATTTCTGCTTTTATTTCGTTTTGAAGTTTCATTTTTCGGTTGTTTTAATTCATTAATAATGCTGTGACCTGTTTGAGTTGTTCCTGTGCCATATAAGCCGTTTGGTTATTTACGGCTACCGGTTTGGCATCTTCCCCGGGCTTATTGCCCAGAAGAGCCGTTAGCTTCTCTGTGGTTATACCTTGGGGACAAAGGCCAACCAGCCGGGACACGGTAGCTTCCAGGTTTTCTTCACTGATTATATGTTGACGGCAATAATGAAGCAGGTCAATAAAGTCGCGGGGGGCACCCAGGTAAAATTGCTGATATAGTTTTTTCAGATATGGGCTGCACGAAAGGGCAACACTTCCATTCAATGCACCGGGCTTTTGCCTGAGGGTATCCAGGTAATGTTCAATGCAGATAATCCACACGTGCTTGCCGTAATCGCGCTGGTGCGAAGCGACAAGTTTATTTTCGAAGTAAACTTCGACGGTATTACCAAATATTTTAACATCAACAAAACACCCAACCAGCTTCTCAGATACCGAATAACGGTTGGTGCAGTAACTGATCGTGGCATATTTATCGACCCTTAGTTGCTCTGAATCGGAACATGCCAATGGCCCTGTGTATTGCCATAAAAGGCCTTTTTCATCACCAAACATCTCCATGGCAGTGCGGCCTGTTAATTGCTGTTTGGTCTGATTTATTTAACTGACAATTGTTTCGAGATATTGCTGGGCCTGGTCAAGACTGGCAAAGTCGCTTTTAAAACCAAAGGCTTTTCTTCTGATATATTCCACACTGCGTTCAACATGCCCTTTTTCGTTTCCACTGTAGGCATTGCAAAAACGGTGGTCAAACTGGTAATGCCCCTTCATCTGGAGCAAGGCCTGGGTAGGTTCTTTCTCGTGTTTGCCGACAAATTTGGCAACCGCTACGCGCATATTGTCATAAACCATCTGGTGATAAACACCCCCGGTGTGTTTAAAAAATAAAACATGGGATTCCATAAAAGACAGGGTATCCTGACGCTTGTAAATAACCGCATAGCGATAATTGCTGTAAGCAGAGGTAAATACGGCAATATGAAAACGGCAAAGTTGTCCTTCTATATTTAGTTTTATCTCCCCCCAGTCAAACTCACAAACCGAACCCGGTACATACTGCTGCCGGATAAATGCCTCCTGGTGGTGGCTGATTTTCCTTATTTTTCCCTGATATAATTACATACGGTGGTATAGCCAACACCGAAGCCTTGTTCATGAAGCAATTGCAATATATCGATCTTCTTCAGGATTTGCTTGCGCATACCCTGTTGAATTTTACTGCTGTTTTCTTCAAGCTGGGCATCGATAAACAACTGGACTTCAGGGGTCAAACGAACTTTGCTTCTTGTACCAGTACGATATATCGGAGGATTTGACAGAAAGGTCGATAAGTGCTGTTTCCGGCTGGAGTAATCCCGTTTGAAGTTTCTCATAATCCTCAATATACTTTTTTATCGTTTTGCGGTTTATCTGTAATTCTCGTGAGATTTGTCGATGACTTTTGCCTTCTCGGTGGCTTCGAATAATAATTTCTTGTTTTGTATACATACTTATCATGCTTTATAAACGAGTTTTTATCCTCGTTCTGTTAATGACTAAGTGGTATACTTTTCGATTGAAAGGTGGAGTACTTCTTAATTAAAATAAACACGTTCAGGATATTCTCAAGGCTTATTTGATGTTGCATAGCCCCTCCAATCCTTCCAGCGTATCCAGCGGGTTTACCACCTGGTCGGTGTTGAGTTGCTGCACATGCAGGTATTTTAGGGTATTGCTTAAATCGGAATGTCCCAACAAACGCTATATGACCAACAGGCTGGTGCCCTGTTCGAGGTGGTGTGTGGCAAAACTGTGGCGAAAAGTGTGCGGTGTGTAGGGCTTTTTAATGTGTAGCGTGCGGTGCCGTGCATTAGTGCAAATAGTCCGTACAGCAGTAATGCCCAGGTGTGTGCCTTTTCCCCCGGCGCCTTCGAAAAGGTAATGCCCTGGTTTGTACTGCCGGTAATATTTTCGCAATACAGAGAGCAGTGCAGGCGAGAGCGGAACTTTCCGTTGCTTCAGACCTTTCCCTTCCTGGATGTTGACCTGCATCCGCCGGCTGTCGATATCGGTCAGTTTGATGTTCACACTTTCCGATACCCTGGCCCCGGTGGAATAAATAAGCATAATGATGGTGCGGTGCTTGAAGTTGTCAATGGCCCCAAGTACATCGGTTACTTCGTCTTTCGACAAAACCAGCGGAAGTGTTTTGGCAACTTTTGGCGTTGGAAGGTATTGTTTTGCCCATTCTTTGTGGTAAATGTTGGTAAACAGGAAACGAAGGGCAAAATATCCCATTTTTACACTTCCCGGTTTGTGGTTACCGTCGGTGAGCATCGACTGGAAATAAGCCCTCAGCTCTTGCACTCCTGTTTGCCCAGGGTCTTTTTTGCAAAATTTGCTGTAGTCAACTATGTGCCACCAGTAACTTTTCCTGGTCCTTTCACTTAAGTTCCGCAGAACAGATTCCTGTTCGAATTTTTTTTAAATTTGTCATAATATGAATTTTAAATGAAACAATACCTCAAAGATACTGACGTTCGGTGAATTAAAAACCACCGAACGCCAGTGAGGTTAAGTTCAACAATGGCTATAAGTAATTGCTTGTTTCTCGCCTACTTTGGAAATTCCTGCGGAATTTCCAACTTTGTGCGTACTTGTAAAAGTTAATGCTAGCCCACGCAACTACTCATAGCCGAGACCGTTATGGCGCATGTTGAGGAAAACCAAAATCGCAAAATAGGCATAAAAATAGCCGGGTCATTTCAGAATTTCTTACATTTGATAAAAAATAAATTGCTATGGAATCTTTAAGAATTGAAATAATAAATCCTAAAGCAAAACAGTTGCTTAAAAACCTTGCTGACATGGAATTAATCAAAATAAAAAAAGAAACGGTCAAACCCGATTTTTCTGAATTACTTAACAAACTGAGGAGCCAATCTGAAAGTACTCCTTCTTTAGACGAAATCACTAAAGAAGTTGAATCAGTCAGAAAAGCCCGATATGAAAAGTAAAAAAATTACTCTTGACACGAATCTTTGGATTAGCTTCCTTATCACAAAGGATTACAGCTTTTTAGACGGATATATTGAGAATGGAAAAGCAATACTTTTTTTCTCCGAAGAATTGATTCAAGAATTTTTAACAGTTGCCAAAAGGCCAAAACTTCAAAAATATTTTACGGACAAAGACATTGAACACCTGCTTCACACTTTCAATAATTTTGGGATTTTAATAAAAGTAACTTCCCAAATAGAATTATGCCGTGACTACGAAGACAATTTTTTATTGAACCTGGCAGTTGATAGCAAAGCCGACTATCTTGCCACTGGAGACAAGGATTTACTGGAAATTAAAAGCATAGAAAAAACCAAAATTCTTACAATTCGGGAATTAAAAGACAAACTTAAAAAAAACAAGACGCCATAATCGAGTAGCCCGCCCCGCCAGCAAACACTGGCAGGGAGAAGTTCTCACACCACTGTACGTCCCGCCAGGGGCGGGATACGGCGGTTCGCTAAATCATCGGGAAACCAAGGGACAATTTTCCATCCCATTTAATCGGTTTAAATTGGTTGTAGAGTTCCAGCAGGAGAATGTAACCTCGTTTTTTCAATCTTTCAACTGTAATGGTTAGCTTTCAGTAGTGTGTGCACATGCTCATGCCGGGCACGCACAAAAGCTAAATAAAATAGCGGTGGCAGTTTTTCAATGAAAAGTCAGTGGTAATGTTTTAAATTTTTTGCCAACCGGATTTCTCCGCTACTGTACCAGCCCGACCATTAGGTTTCGTGGTAAAAGCAACCGAATTAAACTTGAAATCATCTATTTGGAAAAACTAAAACAATGAAAACTACAATTACCATTTTATTTGTTATCGCTGTTTTATTAACTGGCTGTAATAAAGACGAAATTGATTTTAATAAAAATCTTACTGATGGATTTTGTATTGTATCAAATGATGAAGTTGTTTTAAATCATAATGATTTTGAATACTATGATTATTCAACTCATTTGATTTACTTAAAAAATAATAAATCATTTGCCGATGATATTGAAGGTATCGGGGGTTTTACAATTTATGCAAATGGAGATGAAATTTACAGCGGTCAGACTTTCCCCGGTTACTCATCATTCCTGCCATCCGGACCAATAATTGCCACTCATCCTTCATTTTATGGTGATAATATTGTTTCAATTGGATTCATTCTTAAACTCGACACGCTGGGTAATTTTTTACCTGACCCGCGTGAAGATGAAAGAATTGCCGATGCATTAAAAAAATACAATCAATTTCATGCAGGATTGAGTTGCGAAATAAAATCAGTACAATATTTATCATCAAATAATGTAAAAATTGAATTGTTATTAAAAAATAATGACTCTTTCAATTACTATTATATTGACCCTGAAAAAACTGGCATTGGTTTATTCCATTATTTCACAAATGGGTTATTTATCAGGGACTTTAGCACCAATAAATCTTATACACATAAAATTGAGGTAGTTTCGGCAGATCCCTGGAATGCGTGGAAAAAAGATTGGTTGTCAATAATTAATGGCAACGAGAGTAAAGTCATTACCATTATTTATGACAATTTTGAAGATGTACCAAAAGGACATTACAAAGCAACTTTCGAGTTTCCCGGACTAAGCTTTCAGGTTGACAAGAATGATATTAAACAAAATAACGGACAAATTTGGCTGGGAGAATTAAACATGACAAAAGAAATTACGATTGAATAAAACCACGAAAACCTAAATTGAGTAGATCACATTTTCTTTGCATTGGCAGCAATTTAAGATATGAAGGAAATTGAAACCAAATATTTTACGGACCGAAAAAGTTGGAGAAAGTGGCTCGAAACAAATTTTGAGGCAAAAGATGATATTTGGCTGGAGTATCCCAAAAAAGAAACAGGCAAAAAAAGGATTCTTTATAACGACGCAGTGGAGGAGGCACTTTGTTTTGGATGGATTGACTCCACCGTAAAATCGCTGAACGAAGAAACCAACATACAGCGTTTTTGCAAAAGAAGAAATAACTCAACCTATTCCCAGGCCAATAAGGAGCGACTGAATTGGCTGCTTGAAAATGGATTGATTCATGAATCTGTAATTGAGGATGTAGTAACAGTCGTCAAAGAAAAATTTGTGTTTCCAGAAGATATTTTGGTTAAGTTAAAATCGGATAAAACTGTTTGGGAAAACTATCAAAACTTTTCAGAGGCTTATAAGCGAATCCGAATAGCATACATTGATGGTGCAAGGAAAAGACCAGAGGAATTTGCGAAGCGTTTAAACAACTTCATTGAAAAAACAAAGGAGAACAAACTAATTAAAGGGTTTGGCGGAATCGACAAATATTATTAGAATAACAACTGCTGTTAACCGGATAGCCGGCTCCGACAGCAAACGCTGAAAGGAGAGGCTTTCACAGACTCCCCGTCCTCTGCATTCTGCGCTTTCCTCTTTCCGGATTTACAACTTCTTCAGCCAGGCCTCTGCTTCGGTTAATTCGCTGGTACCGGCGCTTTTTACAGCAAATTCGAAACCGGGTTGCAGGCTGAATGCGCCGTAAACCCCACTTTTAGCAAGCGCCAGGTAACCAATCTGGTGTTGTTCGTAGTTGGGAATATTGTCGACAATGCGTTTTACGGCTTCGCGACATGCTTTTTCGGGCGACATGCCGTTTCGCATGAATTCCACCACCAGAAACGAACCCAACGTGCGCATCACCAGTTCCCCGGAACCGGTTGCCACAGCGCCGCCAACTTTTCCGTCGACAAACAATCCGGCGCCAATAATCGGGGAATCCCCTACCCGTCCGTGCATTTTAAAAGCAAGTCCGCTGGTGGTACATGCCCCGGAAATCCGCCCGTCTTTGTCAACCGCCAGCATTCCAATGGTATCGTGATTGGGCTGAATCTGCTTTTCAATGTTGATAACCGGACTAAATTCGCCCTCTTCTTTTTTCCACTGTTTCCACCTGGCTTTCATTTTTTTAGTCAGGAGTTTCTCTTTTTCGAACCCGTTTTCGAGCGCAAACTCCAGCGCCCCTTCCCCGCTCAGCATCACATGCGGCGTTTTCTCCATCACCAGCCGCGCCACCGAAACCGGGTGCTTAATGTGCTGTAAAAACGCCACACTGCCTGCTCTGCCTTTTTCATCCATGATGCTGGCATCGAGAGTTACTTTTCCTTCGGCATCAGGAATGCCACCGTAACCTACGGTAATCACATCCGGATCGCCCTCGGGAACGCGGGCTCCAGCTTCCACCGCATCGAGTGAATAACCGCCTTCGGAAAGGATTTTCCAGGCAGCTTCGTTGGCGGGCAGGCCATGTTTCCAGGTGGAAACCACCACCGGACAATTATTTTCCTGAAAAAAAGCAGGAACTGAAAACGCTGATTTTATGATTGGAATGCCGGCACAGGCAAGCGCATTTTTGATGAGGAAAGAGCGGCGGGTAACCATAACGTAAACCTTTTTGAATGGAACAATATCAGCAAAGGTAGGTCAATCGTGTGAAAAATGCTGCAATGTTTTCCGGTACTTCGAAAAAACCACTGCGCGGGAAATAAACCCAAGGTATTTACCTTCATCTATTACCGCCAGGTTATAGCGCCCCGACGATTCAAACTTTTCGGCCACGGTTTCCATGTTATCCGACGATGAAATAAAATACTCAGGCATGTACATCAAGTCCTTCACCATCACTTTATCGTACAGTTCGTGTTCAAAAATCAGATTCTTTACATCCGACAGTTTCACCATTCCTTTTAAATATCCTTTCTCATCCACCACCGGATAAAGGTTTCTTTTCGACCTTGAGATCGCTTTTACCAAATCGCGCAACGTTGCCGACGGAGAGAGAACTTCGAAATCAGTTTCGATTAAATTTCGCACTTCCATCAGCAACAACACGGCTTTGTCTTTGTGGTGCGTCATCAGTTCGCCACGTTGTGCCAGTTGTTTGGTATACACCGAATGTGGCTCGAAACGCATTATGGTGACGTAAGCCACGGTAGCAGTTATAATCAGCGGAATAAAAAATTCATATCCGCGGGTAATTTCTGCGGTGAGGAAAATGGCGGTTAACGGCGCGTGCATCACTGCGGCCATCATTCCGGCCATTCCTGCGAGTGCAAAATTATCTTCAGGCAAATGAACATCGTAAAAGGTATTTAACGCCAGCGCGAAAAAATATCCGCCCACGGCGCCCATAAACAGCGACGGCGCAAATATACCGCCAACCCCGCCTGAGCCGGTGGTTGCCGCCATTGCCCCCACTTTAAACAACAGGATTCCGAAAAGAAAAATCAAAAGAACATATGCATTGCCTTTCCACGGAAACAACAGCGAATTGTTAAGTAAATCAGGGCCGTTTCCTTTAAAAATGGAGGAAATCCCGATGTATCCTTCCCCCCAAAGCGGCGGAAAAAGAAAAATCAGCAATCCGATGGTCGCTCCCCCGATAAACAACCGGACCACCCAGGAATGAATGTTGGCAAATTTCTTTTCGAGGTACATGGTCATCCGGGTAAAATAAATGGCGATCAAACCGGTGAAAATGCCCAGCAAAATGTAGTACCAAATGGTTCCGATGGAAAAGGCGTGAATGTTTGAAAAACGCAACAGCACACCTTCCCCCATAAAAAAAGTGGAAAGGATGGTGGCAGAAACGGCAGAAATCAACAATGGAATCAGGTACGCCATGGTCATGTCGAGCATAAGCACCTCGAGCGTAAAAATGATACCGGCGATGGGTGCATTAAAAATTCCGGCAATACCTCCTGCCGCCCCGCAGCCCACCATTAGTGTAACATAGTTGTAATTCAACTTGAAAATCCGTGCGAGGTTCGATCCAATGGATGCACCGGTAAGCACGATTGGCGCTTCGGCTCCCACCGAGCCACCCAATCCGATGGTCAGCGAACTGGCCACCATTGACGACCAGGTATTGTGCGGCTTTATAAAACTGCTTTTCCGCGAAATGGAATACAGTATCTTGGAAATGCCGTGCCCGATGTCATCTTTTATAAAATACCGGATAAACAAAACCGTGAGCAGTATCCCCAGAAACGGATAAACCAGAAACAGGTAACTGATTGCGTCAACTTCAATCCACTGCGTTAAACGTTCGGCAACGAAGTGAATAAGGTTTTTCAGCACCAGCGCTGCCAGGCCGGTTACCAGTCCTACGATCAAACTAATCAGATATAAAAACTGGCGCTCGGGAATATTGGCTATCCTCCAGACAACAAGTTTGTTTAACCTGCGCTTTGCATTTCTTTTCCAGAATATTTTAAACGTGCGAAACATCGATAATCTGTTTACGGTATTTGGTGAAAACGCGTGCCCGGGATATAAACCCGGCATATTTGCCATCTTCGTCGATAACAGCCAGGTTATAACGCCCGGAAGTTTCAAATTTATTGGCCACGACATCCATGCTGTCATTCGGACTGATACTATGCTCAGGCATATACATAATATCCCTGATTTTGACTTTATCGTACAACTCCTGATTAAAAATCAAACCGCGTACATCGTCCATTTTTAACATGCCGACCATTTTTCCGCCGCCATCAACCACGGGAAAAAGGTCGCGGTGGTTTTGCGAAATGGCTTTGGTTAAATCGCGCAGTGTAGCATCTTCGGGAAGAATGGCGAAATCGGTTTCGATAAGTTTCCGGACTTCCAGCATTTGCAACACATTGGCATCCTTGTCGTGGGTGAGCAACTCATGCCGTTGCGCCAACTGGATGTGGTACACCGAATTGGTAGTGAATGTACGTACCACAATATAGGCAACAGTTGCTGTAATCATGAGTGGCACGAACAGTTTATATCCTCCGGAAATATCGGCAATTAAAAAGATTCCGGTAAGCGGGGCATGCAGCACACCGGCAATTAGCCCGGCCATCCCAATCAGCGCAAAATTATGACTGCTAACCTGCCGGATTCCCAGCCAGTTTACCAACTGCGAAAAAAGCATTCCGGTATTTACGCCCATAAACAATGTTGGCGCAAAAATCCCGCCTACGCCGCCGCCGCCAAAAGTCGCCGACATTGCCACCACTTTTAGCAATACCACCAAGCTTAACAAAACAACTGCGGCCCAGAATTCGCCCCTTAAATCATAAAACAGGCTGTTATTAAAAAGGTACTCCATATCGCCCGCCAAACAGGCATTTATTGCTTCGTAACCTTCGCCGTACAACGAAGGAAAAAAGAAAATCAGAACGCCCAAACCGATGCCACCGGCGAGCAAACGCGAAACTTTATTTTTCAATTTATCAAAAAAATCGGCTACATAAATATACATGCGCGTGTAATAGACCGAAACGAAGCCGGTGCCTACACCAAGTAAAATATAATAGGGAAGATCATCGAGCACAAATGCCTGCGTAACTTCAAAAGGATACAACACATCCTGGCCTAAAAAAACATAGGAAGTTACTACTGCGGTTGCCGACGATAAAAGCAGCGGCACGAGTGAAATAACGGTCAAATCGATCATAATTACCTCCACGGCAAAAACAATGGCGGCAATGGGCGCTTTAAAAATAGCGGCCATGGCCCCGGCGCTGGCACACGCCAGGATGAGAATCGAATTTTTATAACTTAACCTGAAATATTTGGCCAGCCACGAACCCCAGGCAGCACCTGTGGCAACCGTTGGACCTTCCAGCCCCACCGAACCACCAAAACCAACCGTTAGCGAACTGGTAATTACAGAAGAATATAAATTATGGGTGCCTACCCTTCCCTTTCGTTTCGAAATGCTGTACAGAACATTCGGAATACCATGCTTTACTTCCCTGCGAATAATATATTTAATCACCAAAAGTGTGAGGGTAATACCAATTAACGGCAGCGCGAAATAAATGTAGTTGTGCACTTCCTGCGAAACCAGCATATTTACCCCGCGCTGGGTTAACCGTACCATGTTCTTCAGGACAACAGCAGCAATTCCCGATAGCAATCCCACTACCACGCTCAGTGCGGTGATAAAAGCTCTTTCACTTAAATGTTTCATTCGCCAGCGGTGGAATCGCGATATTATGTGCATTCTCCTGCTCATTTCAGTTCGTAAAAGTAACAAATCATAGGCGTTCCGTGAAAATAACAATCAACTTAACTGATAAATTTATTGTTATTCTTTTATTAACGAATTTTCGCTCTTAATTCGCTCAAAGAAAATAAATTATTCATCAAAAAAAAGCCGCACAATGAACATACAAATTTCTGGATCATCGGGATACCTTGGAACTTCAATTCTGGAGAAACTAAAGGAAAACGGGCACAACATAAAAGGCATTCAACGCGGCTTGTTATACGGCGCGCTGGAAGACCTGAAGAATAGCATCATAGATGCAGACGTCATCATAAACCTGGCAGGAGCGCCCGTTTTACAACGCTGGACCGACGAAAATAAAAAAGTGATTTACAACAGCCGTGTTCAAACCACCACCAATCTGGTACAGGCAATCAATGAAACCGGACCGGAAAGCCGCCCCAAAAAGCTGATTTCTGCGTCGGCTATCGGAATTTACGAACCCGGAAAAACCCACGACGAAACCAGCAAAGATTTTACTTCGGAATTTATTGGTAAAGTTGTACAAGACTGGGAAAAAGCGACGGACGATTTAAATTCCGGAGTTCAAAAAGTAATTTTCAGGATGGCGCCGGTCATTGGCAGGGAATCACAAATGATAAAGCAAATGAAGTTGCCGTTTAAAATGGGAGTCGGCGGAAAAATCGGAAGCGGGAAACAGCCGTTTCCATTTGTGCACATCGATGATGTTATTAATGCGTATGTTTGGGCGGTTGAAAGGTACAGTGAAAATAACCTGTTCAACCTTTCAGCGCCGGATACGGTGAATAATGAGGAATTCACCAACGTATTTGCAGGAAAACTGAACCGCCCGTCATTTTTTAAAGTTCCCGGATTTGCGTTGAAAATAATGTTCGGCGAAGCAGCCATAACGCTGTTGGAAAGCCCGGAAGTAAAACCGCGGAAACTGCAGGAAGCCGGATTTAAATTTAAATATCCCGACGCTGATTCGGCGTTAACGGAAATTCTGCAAAAAAGCCCCGCCTGAACTGGCGGGGCCTGTGAATGATATTCTGTATCCAATCAATTAACTGAGTTGCGGACCGGCAGCCACCAATGCTTTACCTTCTTCGTTATCAGTATATTTTTCGAAATTCTTAATAAAGCGGCTGGCCAAATCTTTTGCTTTTTCTTCCCATTCCTGCGGATTGGAATATGTATCCCGCGGATCCAAAATATTGGGATCCACATCGTGCAAAGCGACCGGTACTTCCAGGTTGAAAACCGGGATTGTCTTCGTTTCTGCTTTTTCGATTGATCCATCGAGAATGGCATCGATAATCGCACGGGTATCTTTAATTGAAATTCGTTTACCGGTCCCGTTCCAACCAGTGTTTACCAAATATGCCTGCGCCCCGTGTTCTTCCATTTTTTTTACGAGTTCCTCGCCATATTTTGTTGGATGAAGCGAAAGAAATGCAGCGCCAAAACAAGCTGAAAAAGTGGGCTGCGGGGTTGTTACGCCACGTTCGGTACCAGCCAGTTTCGCTGTAAATCCGGATAGAAAATGATATTTCGTTTGCTCTTTTGTCAGTCTCGAAACCGGCGGCATAACACCAAAAGCATCCGCAGTTAAAAATATGACTTTGCTGGCGTGCCCGGCTTTGGATTTCGGCCTTACAATATTTTCGATGTGATAAATGGGATAAGAAACGCGCGTGTTCTGGGTAACCAAAGAATCGCTGAAATCAATTTTACCGTTTTCATCAACTGTCACATTCTCCAACAGTGCATTTCGTTTGATGGCGTGGAATATATCGGGTTCTGCTTCGGGATCGAGGTTGATGGTTTTGGCGTAGCAACCGCCTTCAAAATTGAATACCCCATCATCGTCCCAGCCATGTTCATCGTCGCCAATCAGTTCCCGCTTCGGGTCGGTGGAAAGTGTTGTTTTGCCGGTTCCCGAAAGACCGAAGAATATGGCCACGTCGCCTTCTTTTCCTTTATTGGCCGAACAATGCATGGAAGCAATCCCGTTAAGCGGAAGGTAATAATTCATCATTGCAAACATTCCTTTTTTCATTTCTCCGCCATACCAGGTACCGCCAATCACCTGCATCTTTTCGGTGAGATTGAAAACAGTAAACACTTCCGAATTGAGACCTTGTTCTTTCCAGTCCGGATTTGTTACCTTCGAGCCATTCATTACCACAAAATCGGGTTCTCCGAAATTTTCCAGTTCTTCTTCGGTAGGCCGTAAAAACATATTTTTTACGAAATGTGCCTGCCATGCTACTTCCATAATAAACCGGACTTTCAATCGCGAATTTTCGTTTGCCCCAAGGAAAGAGTCCATTACAAACAACCTTTTCCCGGAAAGCTGTTCGGCTACCAGTTTTTTCAGTTCAGCCCAAACTTCGGGTGTTGTCGGTTTATTATCATTTGGCGATTGTGGTGAATTCCACCATATTGTATCTTTACTCACCTCATCTTTCACAATAAATTTATCTTTGGGCGACCTTCCGGTATAAATCCCTGTCATCACATTTACGGCGCCCAATTCGGTTAACTGGCCTTCTTCGAAACCTTCCAAATCGGGCCGCATTTCTTCTTCGTATAATTGCTCATACGAAGGGTTAAAAACAATTTCCTGTACGTTGCTAATGCCATACTTCGACAAATCAATATTTCTCATAACTGCCTTATAATTACCTTAATAAAATACTTATTCCTGATATAAACCGGTAAGCAAATGTAATTTTTTTTTCTAACCCCGCGGATTTAAAGACTGTCATCGACCTGTTTTTAATGTCGATTAAACAATATCTTAACAATCTGTAAAATGGTTATGTTTATTTTGAACAAAATGACATAAAATGAAAATGTCCCGGCACAACCAGGACATTTTCAACTCTGAATATATCTTTCCACTTAAGAACGCGGATGAAACTGATGGATTGTGGTCTTCAGGTAATCGCGATCGAGGTGTGTATATATTTCGGTAGTTAAAATTGACTCATGCCCGAGCATTTCCTGGACTGCGCGTAAATCGGCCCCACCGTTAATTAAATGAGTGGCAAACGAATGCCTGAACGTGTGCGGGCTGATTTTTTTACCCAGATCAACTTTTTCTGCCAGATTTTTTATAATGGTAAAAACCATTACCCGGCTCAGTTTTTTGCCCCTGCGGTTCAGGAAAAGGATATTTTCACTGTCTTTATGAATTTTCAGTGTTTTCCGGTAGCCGTTTAAATACTTATTAATTTCATCAACCGCCCGGTTACTAACCGGTACCAGTCTTTCCTTTTCGGCCTTCCCTTCAATTTTTACAAAACCCTGTTCAAAAAACAGGTTCGTCAGTTTTAGGTTTACAAGTTCCGACACGCGCAAACCACAACTATATAAGGTTTCGAGCATTGCTTTATTACGCTGACCTTCGGGTTTTTCCAAATCCACAGCTTCAATAAGCGAATCGATTTCTTCCATCGATAAAATATCGGGAAGTTTCCTGCCCACTTTTGGAGACTCGAGCAAAGCCGTTGGATCGCTCGTAATTTTACCTTCAATTAAAAGGTACTTGTAAAACGATTTGATTCCGGAGATCGTTCGTGCCTGCGTTCTCGGACTTACACCGCGCTCGTTTAACCACTCCAAAAAACTTTTCAGATGCTGTAGTTTTACCTTTTCGGGTGCTACTTTCTTATACTTCTCGTCCAAAAAGTCGATTAGTTTGTTTATGTCGTTAATATATGCCGCAATCGAGTTTTGCGACAGGGATTTTTCGAGTTTCAAATAGTTCTCGTATCCCTTTTTGCTGTCCTCCCATTTCATAACCTTTGTTTTTACTTTTTTTAATCAACTGATTTAAATAATTTTGATTCTGATAATACGGTTTGTTTATGCCTGACAAACTGCTTACGGTTACGCAGTTTGAACGAGTAAAGTTACTATAAAATATATTAAAATTTAAATACAATGAATGTATTGATTATCAACGGTCCGAATTTAAATTTATTGGGCCTGAGGGAGAAAAATATTTACGGTTCAGAGAGTTTTGAAGATTATTTTGAACAATTGAAGCAACTTTTCCCGGCGGTAAACTTAATCTATTTCCAATCCAATATCGAAGGAGAGATTGTTAGCAAGATTCACGAATACGGGTTTACTGCACACGGAATAATTATAAATGCCGGTGCATATACACACACGTCCATCGCCATTCGCGATGCTATTGCAGGCGTAAAAACTGAAGTTGTTGAAGTGCATATTTCCAACACCTTAACCCGTGAAGATTTCCGCCATAAATCAGTGATTGGTCCCGTTTGCCGGGGTTGTATTATGGGATTCGGATTAAATTCCTACAAACTTGCAGTGCATCATTTTCTGAACGACTGAATAATTTTTTGGCGCTTTTCAAAATAAATTAACAGAGCGACAATCCGGGTTATCTGAAGTCAATTATTTCCACATCACGGTGTTTCGAAGGATCGAACGTGAAGCTGGAATCGGGAATATCAAGATTGGTTTTCATCGTTTTAATTTCAATTCCATACAAGTTACCATCGGTTGTATACAACGTGGCCGAATCGATCATCATGTCGGCTTTGCCGATCAATATGTTGATTTTTGACACATCCTGTTGTTCTTCATCCGGAAAGAGCTCAATTTCATAGACCGTTTTGCCTTCCTGCGTTTTCTCGCCCACATATTTCGACTGGTATCCCTTTTCATAAATATGAAACAACGACGATGGGTTCATCAAGTCGCTTTCCTCGTTGTCGATAGACGAAATAGTTACCTGATTTCCATCTTCCATATAATTCCAGACTGTATTTCCGTCGGAATAAATTTTCATTCCGACATCGGGCAGCGTTACCACATATTTTTGACCTTTAAGTTTTATGGAGCCTTCATTCTTTTCGTGAATGTCCATTTCGTCGTTATTCATGGTAAATGTAAAATCGGCTGATATGGTTTTGTAGGAGCGGGTTTTTTCGCTCACCTGATCCAATATATTTTTTGCCTTCTGTTCCTGTGCGGTTGATGATAAAAAAGCCATTAAAACCGCAAAACACATCAACATTGTTTTCTTCATCTTCTATTTTTAATTAAAGCTATTCAATAACTGTTCCAAACTGTATTCGTCCTGAATAAGCACCTGTCGTGCTTTGCTCCCTTCGCTTGGGCCGACAATACCTGCAGCCTCCAACTGATCCATAATTCTTCCGGCACGGTTGTAACCGATGGAGAATTTTCGCTGAATCATCGACGTTGAGCCCATCTGATTTGCCACAATCACACGTGCAGCGTCGTCGAAAAGTTCGTCGCGGTTGTTCAGATCTACCTCGCCCGGACCCGGTTCGTCGTCGCCTACATATTCCGGAAGTAAAAATGCCGTTGAAAAACCCTGCTGTTCCGAAATAAACGAACAAATTTGTTCGACTTCGGGTGTATCGATAAACGCACATTGTACACGCGTCATATTACTTCCCGAAGAAATCAGCATATCGCCTTTCCCAATGAGCTGATTTGCACCCGGTGTGTCGAGGATGGTACGCGAATCGATCATTGAGGCCACTTTAAAAGCAATCCGCGCCGGGAAGTTGGCTTTAATTACACCGGTAATAATATTTGTTGAAGGCCTTTGTGTAGCGATTATCATGTGAATACCTACTGCCCGCGCCAATTGGGCAATTCGGGCAATGGGTAGTTCAATCTCCTTGCCGGCAGTCATAATCAGATCGGCAAACTCATCGATAACCACCACAATATAAGGCATGTACCGATGTCCTTTTTCAGGGTTCAATTTCCGGCTGATAAATTTTTTATTGTATTCTTTTATATTCCTGGCATGTGCTTTTTTTAGCAAATCGTAACGCATATCCATTTCAATGTTGATGGAATTGAGCGTATATTTTACTTTCTGAATATCGGTAATAACCGGTTCTTCTTCATTGGGCAGTTTGGCCAGGTAATGTTTCTCGAGTATCGAATACAGGTTTAGTTCCACTTTTTTCGGGTCAACAAAAACGAACTTCAACTGCGACGGGTGTTTCTTATACAACAGGGATGTGATAATTACATTGATACCAACCGATTTTCCCTGGCCCGTTGCCCCCGCCACCAAAATGTGCGGCATTTTTGCCAAATCGAACATGTAGGTTTCATTCGAAATGGTTTTTCCGAGTGCCACCGGAAGTTCTGCGATTGTTTCCTGAAATTTGCGGGAGCTCAGGATCGAACGCATGGAAACAACTTCCGGATTCTGGTTGGGGACTTCAATACCGATGGTACCCCTTCCCGGAATTGGCGCAATAATACGGATCCCGAGTGCAGCCAGGCTCAATGCAATATCGTCTTCCAGATTTTTGATTTTTGCAATGCGGATTCCGGGAGCAGGAACAATTTCGTACAACGTAATTGTTGGTCCGATGGTAGCCCTGATTTTTGTGATTTCGATTTTGTAATGCCGCAGCGTTTCTACAATTTTATTTTTATTGGCAATTAATTCTTCGTTGCTTACTTCGGCATTACCGGATGTGTGGTTTTCCAGCAATTCAAGGGTAGGAAATTTAAATTTCGACAGCTCCAGCGTCGGATCATAATCTTCCAGAAGTTCTGTATCCGTTCCGTTTTCTTCCTCCTCTTCCTCCACTTTCTTATGCACGGTCAGTTCCAGTTTTCTTCTTCTTCTTCTTCGGCTTTCGCCACTTTCAAATCAAGGTTAGCGGACTGTGCCTTTTTTTCTTCTTCTGTGTCGGGTTCAAAAACTGCCGTAACTACATCATCGTCATCAATAACCTTCGAAATGGAATTATCTTCCACTTCTTCTTTATCCGGTTCTTCTTCCTGTTTCTCCGGCATTTCAGTTTTCGCTTTTTTCCTAAACATGTTTTTAAGGATGGCAAATGCTTTTTCGAACCGGACAACCAGGAGGGTAAGTGCAGTAATAAAAAGCAGCAACACAAGTCCGGATTTGCCAATTAGTGAACTTAGCCAGTTACTCATTATAAATCCGTAGCGGCCGCCCATGTACATGAAACTTCCGGCGTCGGTTTTGGAAAATACCAATCCGAATGTGATGGAAATCCAAAGCACCAGGAGCACGCTGAAAATAAAGCTTCGGGAATAACTGACGAGGTTCCGGCCCAGTATCTTAAAACCGGTGATAAACATGAAATAAACAAAAATGAATGATGCAATGCCAAAGCCGCGGTTGATAATAATTTCGGAAAGATACGCTCCGGTTTTTCCGGCTTTATTCTGAACTTTTACGGACGTATCAAGAAGGAATTCAGACCATTTCAAATCGAATTTGCTTTGATCGGCGGCGCCAAAAAATAAAAACGAAACAAAAGCAATCAACAAATAAGCCGACATCAGCAGCACCAGGATTCCGAGAATAAACCTGAACTTTTCGTTTTTAAAAAATGAAGTTTTTGTTTTTCTCTTTTTTCGGTTTTTAGCTACAGGCTTTTTTGTTTTTAATGCCATACAGGTTCGTGTTGAAAATTAAAATGCAAATTTAACCAAAAAAAGTAAGGATAAAGATTTTAATTTCTTTCCCGAAAGTTTAAAATGATGAAACGAAAACAACAGCAAAACCTCGTTCTCCTTTCTTTTTAAGAACAAATGATGCCGTTTTCCGAATCCCTGAAAAACCCGCTTAAAACACTAATAGAAAGCATTTCTTTATTTCATTTGTTTTTCTATGTTTGCCTGATCCGTAAAATCAATTACCATGAAAAAGTTGGCTGTTGTTGCGCTCGGGGGAAACGCGCTTTTGCGAAACGGCGAAGACGGAACCATTGAGCAGCAGGAAAAAAACGCTACCGAAACTTTGGAAAATCTCATTCATCTTATAAAAGACGGATATGAGCTCGTAATTACGCACGGGAATGGCCCGCAGGTTGGCAACATTCTTTTGCGGAACGTGGCCGGCGAACAATTATACAACATTGCTCCCATGCCGCTCGACATTTGTGTGGCCGACTCTCAAGGCGGAATTGGCTACATGCTGGAACGGATGATGCGAAACGTGCTGAACAAGCACGGAATCCGGAAAAACGTAATTAATATGGTAACGCTTGTGGAAGTTGACGAGAATGACCCGGCTTTTCAAAATCCGTCGAAACGAATCGGTAAAATGTTTAGCCGCGAAGATGCAGAGCAGTTGCAGCGGGAAAAAAACTGGTTATTTAAACCCAGTTCCAAAGCCGGCAGCGGTTACCGGCGGGTGGTTCCAAGCCCTGCACCGCTGGATATCATCAACAGGCAAACCATTGAATTGCTGGTAAAAAACGGCAACATTGTTATTGCAGCCGGCGGTGGAGGAATTCCGGTTTACTACGATGCGGAGGGAAATGTCCGCACACTCGATGCTGTTATAGATAAGGACATGGCTTCCAGCCTGCTGGCATCAAACATAAAAGCCGATGAACTTTATATTCTCACCGATGTATCGTTTATTTATAAAGATTACGGACTTCCAACTCAGGAAAAACTCGAATTCCTGAATTATGCCGATGCAAAAAAGTACCTCGACAGCGGAACATTTTCAGAAGGGACTATGGAACCTAAAATACAGGCATGTTTGAATTTCATTAAAAAAGGCGGCAAAAAAAGTGTAATAACCGAAGCTAAAAAACTGGAAGATAAATCGTATGGTTCGAAAATAACAATGGATTACGAAGATTAACAATAAAAATCTTGAGACTGCTCAGAAAAGTCTGAGTTCATTGATTTTCAACTTCTTTACCCCTGACCAAAGGGGAACTTGCTGAAAATCAATGAACTCTTCAAAGTCCCTTAGGGGATTTAGGGGTTTTTGACTTTTCGGAGTGGACTCAATCTTACAATTTTGGAAACGTGTGCGGAAAATTAAAACACTTGAATTACAAAATATTAACAAAGAAAATTATGGCATTGAACCTTAAAAACCGGAGTTTCCTAAAACTACTCGATTTCACTTCCGAAGAAATTCATTTTTTACTTCAGCTTTCGGAATCCCTGAAAAAAGCGAAATATTCAGGCACCGAACAACAGTTGCTAAAAGGTAAAAACATAGCGTTAATCTTTGAAAAAGCATCAACCAGGACCCGGTGTGCATTCGAGGTTGCGGCTTTTGATCAGGGAGCGCGTGTTACCTGGCTCGGTCCGTCGGGTTCGCAAATCGGTTACAAGGAATCGATGAAAGACACCGCCCGGGTTTTGGGAAGAATGTATGACGGAATTGAATACCGCGGTTTTGGGCAACAGGTGGTTGAAGAACTGGCAAAATATGCCGGCGTGCCTGTTTGGAACGGCTTAACCAACGAATTTCATCCCACACAAATTCTGGCCGATTTTTTAACCATGAAAGAACATTGTGACAAACCACTTTCGCAGGTTAAATTTTGTTACCTCGGCGATGCCCGCAATAATATGGGAAATTCGCTGATGGCAGGCGCCGCCAAACTAGGCATGGATTTCAGGGCTGCCGCGCCTAAAGAATGCCAGCCGTTGGTGGGGTTGCAAAACCAGTGCGCGGAAATTGCCAAAGAATCAGGCGCTAAAATTCTTGTTACTGAAAATGTGGAAGAAGCGGTGAAAGGTTGCGACTTTTTATATACTGATGTTTGGGTTTCTATGGGCGAACCTGATGATGTTTGGGCCGGGCGCATAAAACTTTTGAAACCTTACCAGGTAAACAGAAAAGTATTGGAATTAACGGGAAACCCGAAGGTTAAATTCCTGCACTGTCTGCCGGCTTTCCACAACCGCGAAACAAAAGTGGGCGAAGATATTTTCCGGAAATTCGCGCTGGATGCCATGGAAGTTACCGAAGATGTCTTTGAAAGCAAGGCGTCGGTTGTTTTCGACCAGGCGGAAAACCGGCTTCATACCATTAAAGCAGTTATGGTTGCTACAATAGGTTGAAATCCGCTACCGAATTCTAATTCATAAACAAATTGAATTGCAGTAAACCCAATGGGCGAATCACCTGTTGTGTTACAATAATATCAGATCCGGGGAGTTTGATGTATATTTATTCCGGTTTCGGAAAATTGTATGGGAATCACAAAAAAATCGAAAATTTCTGATTGAATGAAAAAGTTATCAGTTACTGCCAGCTTGCTTCTGGTTTTTTTATGCGCCGTTTCACAGAATTTGGATAGAAACAGGTTGTTGATTGAACAGAAAAGAAACGAAATGGTGGAACAAATTATTTCGGGAAATAACGAAGCCGCCCTGAATATTCTTCAAAACTTGCAAAAAGAAGCCGATCCGGATTATGTTATTTTATATCCGCGGGAAGAAATGCTGATTGCCCTGGCTACGCGAAAATTCAAGTGGCTGGCCGACAGTGCAAAACATTACAACAGGCTAATATCGGGTAAAGCGAATACTCCGGTATACAACGACTTCCGAAACGCGCTGTACCAATACCTTTTACCGAAAATAAGTGATATTTCAGAAGAACTTGAGAATTCAGACTTAGCCGAAGAAGACAAAGCATTGATTCGTATTTACCTACATTTCCTGTTCAGTGATAAAATTTCAGGTTTGAACAGGATTATCCGGGATTACCGGAATGAATATCCCAAAACCAGATACATTCACTTTTTAAACAGCATGAGGCGTTTAACGTTAAACAGCCGGGTCAATTTCAACATGGGTTATACGGGCGACTTTATCGGCATCGGAGAAAATTTATCGGGATACGAACAATTAAATGCCTTACAAGTTGAACTGGATGCCTTTATCCGAAAATTTTACCTGTCGTTATACATCAGCGGCGGTTTCAGCAACGTGAGCCATGGTAATCTGTCCGGCGGGGAAAACGGTTCCGGAATTTCGGCGGGAGAAGGATTAAGCAGTCAAAAATACGGAGCAAAACTGGGGAAGGTAATCGTTTCGAAACGAAACTTCAAATTCTATCCATATTTGTCGGTTGGCGGATTCGAACTTACATCACCAACCGCGTTCGGAGAAAATAAAATCCTGTCCAGCACTTCGTTATTTGCCGGGGCAGGCACATCATGCGACGTAGTATTGAGCAGATGGAAACCGAACCACATGTATGCCCCCGAAGGTTATTTTTTCATTCGACCGAAAATAGGCTACAACCGTTTCCTAACACAAAACAGCTTAATCAAAAACGACTTTTATTTTTCGGTATCACTGGGAGTCAGCATCGGTCCGAAACTGTAGGTATTGATTATAAAAAGCAGTTCCCGGTTTATTGAGAAACAAAACCGGGAACTGCTTTTTTTGAGGCAATTAAAGTACGATTGTCACACCAAGTTTTCCCCCGGAATACGTACCGCCACCGAATTCGAGATTGACAGCAAAATTATCGTTGATGTAATAACGGCCACCAATTTGACCGGCCAGATAAATTCCCGACCCTTTGTACCAGTTGTAATTCATGTTGTTGTTCGACCAAATGGAGTAACCAAGGGTTAATCCGCCGTATAAATCCCACTGCGATGGAATTTCGAGCAATTCGTTAAAATGATAATTGCCGAATCCGGCGATAGTGGTAATCGAAGGACTGTAAACCGAGTACTTGTTATATTTCCGGTAGCTGAATTCACCGCCCACCGAAAAATTATTTTCCAACCCGAACTCAATTCCCGCGTAAATGGGCAAACCATAAGTGGATAAACCCACGCCCAAATTCACCTGAGTTTCACCATCCTGAATCGGTCCCTGAGCTCTTGCTGTAAAAACGATAAAAAGAAATGCGACAAAAACAAAAATTAGTTTTTTCATAAATCTACTTTTTAAATTTTATAAGAATTAGTACGATGTATATAACAGCCATCACGAAATGATGTTTGCTGAAAAGCCCTGTTTAAAAGAAAATCTGGCAATATTCAGAACATCATAATCGTTTTTGCAATTCCATTTGCGATGGATTCGGACGAAGTCCGTATTTCTCCTGTTATCTCCGGAAAAAAAGAACGGTTAATTAAGAAAACAAATTGAAAACCTGTTGGTTTATCTTTATGAAGGACAACAGGAAATCTCATTATCAACAAGTTGAAAACAGAGGTTTCTTTTCTGTTTTCGCCGGTAAGCTGATTTCCGGATTAAGGAATGGCTCTTCCGTTGTACACCAAACGGCATTGGGCACAACAACCAAAACATGCGAATAATAATCATATACAACGAAGATTTCGATAATGTAATCAGCAAGTTCGGCATACAGAACCAGGAACTGTACAGCAAAAAAACCATTGAACAAATTAAATCTGTCTTCACAAATCATGGTTTTGAAGTGCAATTGCTCGATGGAAACCTGGACATGTTTGAACAACTTCGCGGGATCAACAGACAATCCGATCGAATTCCATTCGTATTTAACCGCTCTTACGGAATCCAGGGCGAAAACCGGTATTCGCATATTCCGTCGATATTCGAAATGCTCGGCCTGCCCTATTTTGGTTCCGGTCCTTTTGGGCATACGCTGGCGCTCGATAAAATTGTGTCGAAAATCATCATGAATAACCTTGGGATTCCCTCGCCGGAATACTGGCAGTTTTATTCGCCTGAAGATTTTAACCAGAATGTCAGATTTCCGGTTATTATCAAGCCTGTGATGGAAGCCGGCTCCATTGGATTGAAAGTTGTAAACAACAAAGCCGATTTGAGAAAAGAGGTAACGAAAATGCTTGATGAATTGCATCAGGGAATATTTGCCGAACGTTTTATCAGCGGACGCGAATTTGTTTTGGGCCTTGTGGGAAACGGAGACAACATCGAATGCCTGCCGCTTCTGGAAATCGACATGGAAGGTAATCCTGACGATATTCAAACCCAATACGAAAAAATAAACGAACCAAAACAAAAACATACTCCCGACGATATCCCAAAGGAAACCATTCAAAAGCTGGAAAATGATGCAAAACGTTTGTTCAGGCTCCTGCGATTGAAAGATTATGCACGGATTGACATGAGAATGGATAAAAAAGGAAATTTTTATTTTTTGGAAATCAATTCGATGGCGAGCCTTGGTGAAAATTCGTCATTCATTGCAAGTGCAAGAGCAGCCGGTTATACTTACGATGAAATAATCATGAAGCTGTTTGATGTTGCAGTAAGCAAATATTTTGTTGAAAACCAGAAATTAAAAGTACGTTATGAAACCATTCGTAAAAAGAACAGAAGATAATTTTGAACCTTCAGATGACGGAAAGTGTTCAGTGGCGGAGAATGCAATGGTCAGCACGGCTTCGAAACAAGCTACACTCGCTGGAGTGGAAGCCTTAAAAAAAGGAGGAAACGCTGTGGATGCAGCTGTGGCTGCGGCGTTGGCGCTTGGTGTTTCCGAACCGCAGGGAAGTGGTTTTGGCGGGCAAACGATGATTATGCTTTCGCAAAACGGAAAATCCACAGCTATCGACGGTTCATCGCGGGCGCCTTCGCTGGCACATGTTTCAGCGCTTACCGAAAACGACCGCTCAGTGGGATACCGCGCTACAACAGTACCCGGCACCCTGGCCACGCTGGCTTATGCGTCCCGAAAGTACGGCACATTACCCTGGGAAACGTTGCTGGAACCTGCAATAAAAACTGCTGAAGAAGGATTCCCGGTTACGAATCTTCAACATACATTGCAAAAACGGGAAGTTATAAATTTTGAGAAGGTTGATTCACGTTCCGGTGCGAGATATTTTCTGAAAGACAATAAACCCTACGAAGCGGGTGAAATTTTCAAACAACCCGATTTGGCAAAGATGCTGAAAAGACTGGCAAACAAAGGAGTTGAAGATTTCTACAATGGAAAAATCGCCAAAATGATTGATGCCGATATGCGCGAAAACGGAGGTTTGCTGCGTTACGACGACCTCAATTTAATTCCATGGCCGGTGGAACGCAAACCGCTTTCGGCCAGTTACCGGGGGCTTCGAATCGACACTATGCCTCCGCCCGGTGCAGGAAAACCACTGCTGTTCGTCCTTTCGATGCTCGATATGGTGCCACAGGATTTTGAATTTAAAGAGCCGTTTCTGAAAGATTTGTTATTAATACATTTAATTCGAAGAGCCCTTTTGGAGAGAGACGGAAAACCATTTCATCCACTTTTTTCATCGCTCATCGATAATGAAGTGGACATGTTGAATCCGCAGTATATAAAGAAAACAATGGAAGAAATTCTGGAAAAGCTGGATATTATGTTGTATCCTGCGATACCCACTTACGACGAAAGTTCCGGGGAAACCACACACCTTTCGGTGATCGACAAAGACGGAACGGCTGTCAGCCTCACGCAATCGGTTGAACGCGTTTATGGCAGCAAAGCAGCAGCCGAAGGACTGGGATTTCTGTACAACAACTACCTTTATGATTTTGATTACAACAAGCCGGAACACCCGTTTTACCTGCGGCCCAATCACGTTCCATGGGCAACAGTTTCTCCGACGTTGGTTTACAACGACGATAAAATCTGGATAGCCATCGGAAGCCCCGGAAGCGAACGGGTACTTTCTGCGCTCACACAATTTATGGTAAACATTACGGAACTGGGAATGTCGGTTGGCGAATCGATGAAAGCGCCGAGGTTACATTGTTCCATGGGAGGCCTGGTTAGTTTGGAAGCCCAGCGTTTTCCGGAAGGGTTAACGACTTATCTGGAGAAAAAAGGTTACCGAATCCGTGAACTCGAGCCGTATGCTTTTTACATCGGAGCATTGCATGGCGTGTTAAAAAAACACGACAATTCAGGTTTTCAAGGCATCGCCGATGTTCGGCGCGACGGGTTAGCCGCGGGAATATAAAAATCAACAGTTATGAAAAAACCATATCCGCTGCTGATTTCAATTCCTCACGGAGGGGACATAATTCCGCCGGAAGTGGAAGGAAAACTTCGGCTGGATAAAAAAGATTTAATTGAAGATTCCGACGCTTTTACGCGGCAAATTTACAACATCGAAGAAACTGCCAGAAAAGTAATTTGCGCCGGTATTTTGCGTGCGGTGGTTGACCCGAGCCGGCCCCCGAACGATTTACCGCCTGCCAATCCCGACGGCGTAGTGAAAAGCCACACGTGCTACAATAAAAAAATTTATTACAACGGATATCACAAAGATGCGCACTTGATTGATAAATTGCTGACCAAATATTACGACGACTACCACCGCCGGATTCAGCAGGAGGTCCGGCGCAGTGACATTCAAATTGCATTCGATTGTCACACAATGGCTGCCACAGCTCCCGATATTGCACCTGACCCGGGACAAAACCGACCGGTGGTAAATCTGGGCAACTACCACGGGAAAGCCTGCGATTTTGAAACTACGGAAAAGCTGGCAGCCGCTTTCCGCGAAATTTTCAGGTTAAACAGTTTACAGGCGACCATTAACAAACCATTTTCCGGTGGCTACATCACCCGAAAATATGGAAACCACCCGCTCCCGTGGATTCAGATTGAGATGAACCGCTGCCTTTATCTCGACGATCGCTGGTTTAATCCCGAAGAAATGAAAATCAATGAAAACCGGCTGAAAGTGTTGAATACAAGGTTTGAACGTGTTGTGGAACTATTTTTCGAAAGTTGATGAATACTCCTCAATTTTCCACAAAGGTCATTCGCAATAATACGGTTGGCGGAAAATTAAGTATTTACGCCAATCGTATTTTTCATGGAATGTTTTGTAAATAAATTTACTTTTTACAAGCAACTCGTTTCAACCAAACAACAAAATGGCTACTTCATGTTCATAATAATTTTTCCTGACTGAACACCGGTGATTTCAAATCGTCCATTTAGTTTTTTATCGATTTCAGTGGCAAGCTGATCGGTACTGCTGGTATGCATTACAGAATATACTGCAGTGTTATCGGAGAAACTGGCAAGTTCAGCCTTGGTGACATCTGAATTTCCTGTAATCGAGTTAAGCAAAGCATTTTTTTGTGAAAACGAGACATTATTTACAACCAAAGTGGAAACGTTGGAATTTAACTCATCTTCCGACGGAAGTGGAATATTATCCATTTCGTCGGCAAGGTATTCTGTGGCTTGAATTATTCCTTTCTCAAGGGCATCGGCTACTGCCGGATTTGCATCTGAATTGTGGGCCAGAAAACTGACTCTAAATGATTTTGCTTTTGTACTTTCTGTGTTGATGCTCGTTGATTTTAATATTTCGCGTGTACGTGGATTTATGATTTTTAAAATAAACCCGATTTTCGCCTTTTTTACAGAACCTCCGATTCCTAAAATCTTCGTGCCGGTAGTAGCATCGTTGTATTCCGTAACTTCGCCTGTCACAACAATTTGTGCTAGTTTCATTTTACCTTTTTCCACTCCGGTAGCTGCATTAAAATATTCTGAATTTGAGGCGTCAATTTCATTCGTCATATCCGAAAGGTTCTTTTGTTCCTCGAGCACATTAAAACAATTGACTTCGCTGAGCGCGTTCGTTAACATTGTGCTCATATTTTCACCTAAAACCGAGGGAGCATTGGACGCTGTTGCCGAGAATCGGGCAACTGTAACACGAATACGTTCGTCGAGTGGCAGGTCGTCGCATTTTTCTTTAATGGCTTCCATCCGAACTTCTACATCAGACCTTTCATCTTCTGATATTTGGGCATTCACCAACTGAACGAATGCAAACATTCCATACGCAACTGTCATTAGTAGTAGCTTTTACATATCAATAACTTTTAATTTATTAGACTTTTATTTACGAATTAATTTCTTACTTACTATCAAGCCTTTAGACTGCAAAACAATAAAGTACATCCCACGGGGAATTTCATGTAGATTCATCTCCAATTCGTCTGTTTGATAATTTTTAGAGTATACTAACTTCCCGGTTGCGCTTAAAAGATTTAGTGTAAATGCTTCTATTTGGCTATTAACCACTTTAATCTTTACGAAGTCATTTGCGGGGTTTGGATAAATTAAAAAGTTACTGGCAGCGGCTTCTTTATCAGAAATTCCGGTAACGCCAGTTACGGTTAGCATCACCTGGACACTGTCGCTTTCGCCGGCCAAATCGCTTGTCTTCAGCCAGAAATTGTAATTTCCTGAATATCCTGAAATCGGCGAAAAAGAGAGCAGTGAATGAGTTTCCCAATCAGTAAAATCAAATATATCGACATTGTCAGCATTTGTTATTGCATACGCCAGACTGTCGCCAAAATTTAAATCTTCATCGGTAAATAACGAATCCATTGATAATTCCATTACCTGATTAACCGAAACCGAAATATCCAGTAAATCTTTTTTTCTCTCCGGCGAATGGTTCATCATTAAATTTACATTCGACAGGTAAGCAGAAAATCCACGAACAGCCCTATTATTCTGTGCGTAAAATTCGATGGTGTAATTATCATCAAGATTCAGACCGGCGACGGATGCCATGATGGTAGAATCCACATTTTTTCGGGCCGGATCAACTAACGCTGTCATCCAGGTACTTTCAAAATTATCGTTGTAAATCCGATAAAAGATGTTTTCAATTTTTGCTGTATCGGGTTTACTAATTACAAACGATCGTTGCGCTGGCAGCGACCACACTCCTAATTTGTTTTTTGCCCGCATGTAAATATTATGAATTCCCGGTTCCATCCCTGCAATATCAAAAAGCAGGGTGCTATCCAAATCATTGGTGCCGTTTGATAATGTTATCATTTCGCCTTCGCCCTCTTTTACAAATTCATCGATGGAATATTCCATCGCCACTATACCTTCTGTAACGGGCGATTCCGGAATATAGAACGAGCGTTCGGCAGCGAATGACCAGACATCGTTTTCGTTCATTGCACGGAAATGAATGGTGTGATTGCCAGGATCCAGTGAAGAAATGTCGATGTTAAAATCAGTATCCAGTTCATTTGAGTCACCGGAAATATCAATTGCGGTTCCTTTTCCTTCTGCCACAAAACCGTCGATGCTGTATTCGAGCCGTGTAATGTTTTGCGCGGAGACAGTAGTTGCTATTGCCGCCATTAAGAGAATTAAATGCTAAAGCTGAAAAAGACTCTGAAAAGGTTAAACACCGGGCTAAAGCGCCGGTGTAAAAAATGTTTGTTCGATGGTTTATCGTGGAATTTGTCGTACACCCTTTATTCCTTTATCGGCTTAATCTTGCAATTTTCTGATATCTTCTGAATAAAAAAAGAAAATCTGTACAACAAAAAAACAGCCTCTTGAGCTGCTTCTTTTGCCGTGACGATCCCGAGTGCTCGGGAAACTCGCGACCTCGTTACACAACAACCCGATATTGTACAACAAAAAAGCAGCCTCTTGAGCTGCTTCTTTTGCGGTGACGACGAGACTCGAACTCGCGACCTCCGGCGTGACAGGCCGGCATTCTAACCAACTGAACTACGCCACCTTTTTTAGAACTTCCTCCCGGCGTTTGTTAGTGTACCATTTCCGAAAGGCGTTGCAAATATATATTTTCTTTTCCTTTCTGCAACAAGAAATAAAAAAATTTTCCGGATGAAAAACAATCTCAAAAACAACTGTTTTGAAACCAAATATTTACGGTTTCACCTGAATTAAATTTTCCGGCAAAAGTTTTTCTTCGCCATCCCAACGATAAGCCGTGAGTGTTTTTGTACCGGTAACACAGGAATCTACGCAGCAAATTTTCGGACTGATAATAAAGGGTCCGTCGCCCCGGCAATAATGACCGAAAAAAACCAGTTCGTCTCCTTCGTACGGCAAATACTGAGGCAGAAGTTGTTCAGGGATATTGTATTCGGGAAGCGTATATTTGCTTTCAAAAAGAATTTGATTGAACGTTTTCCCTGCCGGATTTTGCCACCACTGTGTTCGAAAAGATTGTGGCGAAACCCCTTTGTTATTCCTGATCCTTAAATCATGGGGCATTTCAAGATATACTCCTTTTGACACCAGCCAAATGTTCTTTGAAAGCTCCGAATCAGGATTTTTATACAACTCTTTGATCACCTTTCTTTTTAATTTTCCCTCGGGCAACGTTTGTTTCAGATACTGAACAGCCTCATCCGACCAGCAGGCGTGCACAATTTTTATTTTGCCGAGTTCCAAAAATAGCGGAAGTGTACGCATCCAATTTACGTGGCTCTCCCACTCCTCCTGTTTTTGTGTAAACTGGCCCAGGGTTTTCAATACCGAAAGAAAACTTTTGCGGGGCGTCCGAATCAATGGCGATCCTTTTTTGTCCTTCAGGTTTACGATGAGGGCGCTCAGTTCGTGATTTCCGAGTATGGCCAGTGCATTGCCGTTTTCCACCATTTTCCGCACCATTCGGAGTGATTTACGAATCTGCGGGCCACGGTTAATAAAATCACCGACAAAAACTGCTTTCCTCGCCGGGTGCGAATATCCGTCAGGAGTCTTTTGGTAGCCGAGTTCTTTAAGAAGTTTTTTTAGCAGTTGTGCGTATCCGTGGACATCTCCGATTATATCGTACATAGAAAAATTTTGTCCCCTAAAATTAAAAAATAGCTGCCAGAAACGACAGCTATTTTTCGTTTATTTTGAACCACAAAATTTACCAGAAGTAGACATAGAATACCAGAATAATTACGATTATTATTACAGAATTGATGATATCCCAGTGATTATAGGAACTGCGGGTTTCAGCACGTTGTTCCGGCGACGCTGAACCCAGCGTGAGGCCACCAATGGATTTGGGATCTTTTGGTGGCGTAAAGTAACTGATAATAACCATTGAAATGATTACCAGGACGAAAAGGTAAATTTCGTAATGCAACCAGTTGTGCTGCAGGAAAATAATATATAACCATGAAGTTTCAGGAATGGAACCCGAAAATACGTTCAATCCCAATCGTATCATTCCCAGTGTAAAGCCAATAACCAGTCCCCAGATGCCGGCTTTCGGAGACGTTCTTTTCGAAAGGATTCCAAGGAGGAAAACGGCTGCAATACCGGGCGCCAGCAACGACTGCACGTCTTGTAAATACTCGTAGAGTACCTTTCCCAGCCCTTTCATAACCGGAATCCATGCGATGCCTAACAATACGATAACTATTGTGGCGAGACGGCCAACCAGTACATAATGTTTTTCAGTTCGGTTCGGCCGGTATTTTTCATAAAAATCTACCGTAAAAAGCATTGCTGAAGAGTTGAACAAAGCAGCCAGCGAACTCATCAATGCTGCCAGAATCCCACCGATAACCACTCCTTTAAACCCGATTGGCAGCAGTTCCGTTACCAGGCTCGAAAATGCAGCATCATTATTTTTCAATACCATTAATCCTTTTTGGTTCAATGCATAAGCAATCATTCCCGGAATTAGGAAAATAAATACCGGAGTTAGTTTTAAGTAAGCGCCAAAAATAGTTCCGCGACGAGACTGCTTCATGTCGCGGCCTGAAAGTACGCGTTGAACAATAAACTGGTCGGTGCACCAGTACCAGAAACCGATAATTGCGGAACCAAGAATTACGCCCGTCCATGGGAAATCCGGATCTTTTGGAGAACGCATCAAGCTTGTCATCGGGTCGCCGTAAGCAGTAACATTGGCCCGGGTAATTTCCATCAATTCGCTCCAGCCGCCAATTTTAATCAACCCCAAAACTAAAATCGCAATCGACCCGATCAGTAAAATCGGGGTTTGCAACACCGATGTATACAAAACAGCTTTCATTCCGCCAAATGTTGTATACAAGCCGGTTAACAAAACCAAACCCACGGCGCTAACCCAGAAAAAATCAATATTGTATCCGAAAAAAGAAATATAGCTGATGTTGAACACATCTTTGAAAACCACGCCGCCGGCATACACGGTAACAGCCACTTTTGTTAAGATGTAACTCACCAGCGAAATAATAGACAAAAAAGAACGTGCGTGCCGGTTATACCTGCGTTCCAGAAATTCCGGCATGGTAAATACTTTGCTCCTCGAATAAAAAGGCACAAAAAGCCATCCAAGCAGCAATATCATCCAACCGTGCATTTCCCAGTGGGCCATTGCCATTCCGCTCTCAGCGCCTGCTCCGGCCAATCCTACAAGGTGCTCTGAACCAATATTTGATGCAAAGATGGAGGCTCCGATGGCAATCCATGTAGCATCGCGCCCAGCCAAAAAATAATCTGTTGTATCTTTGTCTTTTTTACTGATTACCCAAATCACAATTCCTGCAAGGCCAAGGATAAACAGCCCAAGAACAATCCAGTCGAGTGTACTCATATTGTTAGATTTATATGGTTTAATTCAAGTTTTTAAAATGAAAGCGACTGATTTAAATCTGCCTGCAAATGAATGTATCCCTCAGTCAGCCTGTAAATCTATAAATGTATTTTAATTTTCACCTTTAGTTGGTCGCATTTTCTAAAAAAATTCTATTCTCTGTTTCTGAAAAAAACCACCCGAAAACTTTTTATGAACGGGTGGTTTTAACGGTAATTTCGAATTGATTGATATTATGTGCGAATTTTTGATCCTTTTGTTGCAAAGAAAATCAAATACAAATAATAGACGAACAAACAACTTATTGCTGCAACAATTCCAACATTATCCTGAATGGCGCCCATCATCGGTGTCAGAACAGCGGCGCCGATGACCGAAGTTGAAATAACCCCGGATGCCACTTTGGCAAGCGGGCCCAAATCTTCGAGCGCGAGGTTGTAAATGGTTGGCCACATAATGGAATGAAACAGACCGGTTCCGAGGAACAGTACCAGGGCAATTTGCGAAGCGTTTGCGCCCAATGCCAGTGAAACACCAACCAAAATTGCTCCGCCGATGGCACACAAGGTGAGAATTTGGCGGGCGGTAAATTTCCGGAGGATGAAAATACCGGCCAATCGTCCAACCATTAATCCGCCCCAGTAGTATTTCAACCAGTCGGTGCGTTGAATGGCGCTAAGATCCAATCCCAGCTCCTTTGTATAATCAGCGAAAAAACTGGGTATACCGATTTCAATTCCCATATAAAAGAAAATTGCCAGCGAGCCCAGCCAAACATGCGGATAATGAAATGCGCTTGCTTTGTATTTTTTGGGTTTGATGGCCTGATCTTTATCTTCTTCTTCGATTTCAGGAAGTTTTAAAAACAGGAGGATCACAAAAATGATCACGGCGATTACTGCCAAAATGATGAAAGGTTTTTGTACCTGTGTCGGGTCCATTTCTCCGGAACCGCCTGCATCAGAAATGATGAGCATCGATACAAAAATCGGTGCAATTACAGTAGCAACTGAATTCAGGAAATTGGCAAGTGTTAAACGACTGGCTGCTGTTTTTTCCGGTCCCAAAGCATTTACATACGGGTTGGCAACCACCTGTAAAAGCACGATTCCAACAGCAAAAACGGCTACACCAAATAAAAACGGCAGGTAACCAACTGCCACGAGCGGGATACATAAAATAACGCCTACTGCCAGCAGCGCCACTCCCAGCACAACACCCTTTTTGTATCCAATCCGGTGAATTAAAAAACCAACCGGAATCGACAATGCATAAGCGCCGTAAAAAAAGGAATTCGGCAGCTGTTTTAAAACTTTCCCGTTGGGCAGGTTATCGAGTCCGAATGCCTCTTTCAGAAAATCGATCATCGAATTGTTCATGGTAGTCATGAAACCGATCATAAAAAACAGAGCGGCCATTACTATCAGTGGAAACAAATACTTGTTTTTACTCATTTCAATTCTTTTTAGATTATTGTTTCAGTATGGTTTCAATTGTTTAAAAATCCAGTTTTACCGAACCTTTCGCCCTGATAAAAAGCTTATGGCAACTGCCTTTTCCATAAACATGCTCGAGTGTTTTCACGTATTCGCCGAGTTTTTCCTGCGGAACAAATGCCTGAATTGTACCACCAAAACCGCCGCCATGAACACGCCAGGCGCCGCTGCCTTTCAACACCAGTTCGCTGAGCGCCAGCGCCAAGGAAACCACCTGTTCGTCTTTGTGAACTACGTCGAAAATGTTCTGGTTGTACATGTACGAGCTGTATCCTGATTCCACGACCATTTTCAGGAAAGCCTGGAAATCATTTTTTTCGAGCGCTTCCACCTGGTCGACCACCCGTTGATTATCACCCTGAAAATGAATGGCGCGGAGAATTGCCCGATCGCCTGTTTTTTCGCGGATATCCGGGATTTTTTCGATGATTTGTTCCAGTGTAACTTCACGCAATACATTTGCCCCAAATTCAGCAGCCACCGATTTCATTTCCTTTGGCAGCGAAGCATATTCAGCCTGTGACGCTGCATCTTCATGGCCGCCGCCAACATCGGTAATTACAAGTGAAAAACCGGTAGATACAAAATCAAAACCAACCTCTTTTACAACCGGATTGGCTGGATCTTTAAAATCGATGGTAATTAATCCTCCGACCGAACAAGCTGTTTGGTCCATCAAACCACATGGTTTGCCAAAATAGTTGTTTTCAGCCCATTGCCCGATAATTGCATTTTCAACCGCCGGCATTTTCCCGTTGTTGAACAATTCGTTTAAAACAGTACCCACCAAAACTTCAAAAGAAGCCGACGAACTAAGTCCGGAACCTTTTGGCACGCGTCCGTCGACACATGCATCGAACCCGCCAATGTTGTAGCCTTTTTCTTTCATCCGCGCGCAAATTCCTTTCACCAGCGAAGCCGAAGTATAAAAATTGGATTCGTCAATTTCGAGGTCGGAAAGGTCGACCTGGAATTCCGGGTAACCCGCCGATTTAATCCGAATCGTGCCGGTTCCGTTTGGTGCGGCAACGGCTACATTGTCGAGGTTCACAGCGCCGGCCAAAACCCTCCCGTAATTATGATCGGTATGGTTTCCGCCGATTTCCGTCCTTCCGGGCGAGCTAAACAACAGCACATCGTCCTGTCCGTAAGTTTCTTTGAAATCGTTCATCAAATTTATGTACCGATCGGCCTGTTCTTTTAAAATGGCTTCGTCGGTTCCGTACAATTCGTGAAATAACGGATGATTGCCACCGTTGATTTTTTCAGTTAAGCTGGAAATTTTCGTCATATTCTGGTTTATTAATGTTACTGTTTTTTCCTGTCGGCACCGGTAGGTACCAGTATGGAACAAATATATGTTTTTAATCGGTTTTTCCTGAAAACATTTTCGGGATATGTCAATAAATACAATTTACAGGCTCTTCCTGACAATTAAACGCGACGGGTTTCTGTAGTGTCCGGTTTTATGTGTCAAAACCAATTGTCCCAGCATTTTGCCCATTTCAACAAAATCGGTGGATATCGTAGTAATTCCGCCTGCCACCACTTCTTTTAACATGGTATCGTTGAACGAAACAATACCGAATTTTTTACCCAGTTTCAAATCGCATCTTTTCGCCAGTTTTACCAATTTCACCAGGTCGCGATCGGAAATCAGAAAATAAGCTTCGTATAATTCAGGTTTTAATTCATCGAGGTTTTTTACAACCCTGTGATTGATTTGATTTTCGTGGCAAAAACGTTCAAATCCCAACACCCGTTCTCGTGGTTCAATTCCATCGGGATTAACAAAAACGAGCGTGCGGTATTTGCTCAACAATATTTTCCCGTCATTTAAAGCATCGTATACGTCTTCTTCGAAATTCTGATAAACCAGCGGATAGCTTTTTAAATCAGGTTTAAACCGATCGAGTATGAAAACTTTTTCTTTCGGTAGTTTCGCGATTAAATGGCCGGTATTTTCAAAGTTTGCCGGCATAATAATGTACGATGTATATTTCCCGATACTGTCGAGAATAAGATTACGGAATATTTTAAAGTTGAAATAATGGAAATAAATTTCAACATTTGCCTTTCCCTTTAACGATTGAATAAGAGAGTTGTACAAATCTTCCTTAAAAGCGTTGAACTCGTCGAACAATACAAATACGTTTTCTTTTCTCCTGATTTCAGTTGAAGCCACGTAGTATCCTTTGCCGGGCTGACTGGTTAAAATTCCCTGTGCTTTTAGTTCTTTGAACGCCATCATTACCGTGTCGCGACTTAAACCATTGTCGGTACATATTTGGTTGATGGATGGAATCCTGTCGCCTTTTTTTAATGATTTGCGTTCCACCGCCTGGTAAACAGAGTCGATGATTTGCCGGTATTTGGGAACAGAAGATTCTAAATTGATTCGAATTACTTTTCTCACAAGGTCAGGTTTTGAGGGATAAAAATAATGTTTTTTTTTGAAAAGCGGGTCCGCCTGCACCTGCCGCCTGAAAATATTTCTCCAAACAGTTGGCTGATTTTTTCAAATTATTTTCCAACACCGGCAAACCAAACAAAATGACCTGAAATGCAGTTTAAACGTTTAGTTTTAATATTTTTGTTCTGTGTCTTACTAAATTAACCAATTCAATGAATGTAAAAAAATCGGATTTCGGAAAACTTCCCGATGGAAGGGAAGTACAACTGATTGAATTAAGCAACGATAATCAGGTAACAATAAAAATTACCAATTACGGCGGAATTATAACTGCCGTTGAAGTGCCGGATAAGGACGGGAAAACAGAGAATATTGCCTGCGGGTTTAACCGGCTTAACGATTACCTGAACGACAGTTACCTTGAAAATTATCCCTATTTCGGCGCAATAATCGGCCGGTTTGGAAACCGCATTGCCAATGGTAAACTCACGGTTGAAGGAAAAAACTACCAGCTCGCCGTCAACAACGGACCAAATCACCTGCACGGCGGAAAGGTTGGATTTGATCGCCGGTTGTGGAATGCCGAAATTTTTCAAACCGATGATAAAGTGGGTGTTCAGCTTTTTTATGCCAGTCCGGATATGGAAGAAAATTATCCGGGAAACCTCAATGTGAAATGCATGTATTCATTGAATAATAATAATGAACTGGAAATTGAATATTTTGCAGAAACCGATAAAACAACCGTGGTAAACCTGACGAATCACACCTATTTTAATCTCACCGGCGGGAAAGAAAACATTTTAAACCACGAGCTTCAGTTAAGTGCAACCAAAATTACGGAAATGGTGGAACAAATTCCCACAGGAAAAATTGTACCGGTTTCGGGAACGCCATTCAATTTTGGCGAATTCAAAACTTTTGAAAAAGATATGGCCGGACTTCCCACGGGTTATGACGATAATTTTGTACTGGATAATGAAAACGGCCAAATGAAGCATGCTGCAACTTTGCGTGAACACAGCAGCGGCCGGAGTGTGGAAGTTTACACCACCCAACCGGGAATGCAGTTGTACACCGGGTACTGGATTCCGGAACTGAACATTGACGGAGAGAAAAAATTTGGCAGTTATTCAGGAGTGGCACTGGAGACCCAACATTATCCCGATTCAGTTCACCACTCCGGTTTTCCATCAACGGAATTAAAACCGGGAGAAACGTACCATGAAAAAACCATTTATAAATTCATCACCGAATAAAACAAAATGCCCCCAGTACAGGGCATTTTTTTACAATATGACATGGTATAACATTACGTATTGAATTTTAAATCTGCATTTTTTAAACTAAACCGATTGATAATGAAAACAATAATCGAACTTTTGGAAACTGCCGTTGAAAAGTTTCCTGACAACGTTTACCTGTGGGAAAAAAAGAATGGTGAATATACCGGCACAACCTATAACGAAACACGCGAACTTGTGCTAAATCTGGCCGCCGGGTTAGTTTCCACCGGTCTAAAAAAAGGCGATCGTGCAGGTTTGGTTGCCGATGGCAGAAACGACTGGATTATCAGTGAGTTGGGATTATTATATGCCGGTGGAATAAACGTCCCGCTTTCCATCCGGCTCGAAAATAACGAACTGGCTTTCCGGTTGAAACACAGCGGCGCAAAACTAATTTTTGTTTCCGCAATGCAGGCCCCGAAAATTGAAGCTATCCGCAATGAGCTCCCCGAACTTGAAAAAGTGATTTATATAGACGGTAAAGAAAATCCGGGGCAAAACGACATCAACTATCAGGATTTACTTCAACAAGGAAAAGCGTATTTGGCAGAACAACGCGAAAAATGTGAAACGATCTGGAAAAATATTCAACCCAACGATTTGGCGAATATTTCATACACGTCAGGAACCACGGCCGATCCGAAAGGAATTATGCTATCGCATTTGAATTATGCCGCGAATGTGGTACAATCGAACACACTTATGGATTTAAAACCACACTGGAAAACGCTGGCGGTTTTGCCGTGGGATCATGCCTTTGCCCACACTACATGCCTCTATGTTTTTATGTATAAAGGAGCGAGTATCGCTTCGGTTGAACTTGGGAAAACCCCACTGGAAACCCTGAAAAATATTCCCGGCAACATCAGGGAAATTCAGCCTGCTTTAATGATGAGCGTTCCGGCATTTTCAAAAACCTTCCGAAAAAACATTGAAGGACAAATCCGGAAAAAAGGTGAACGGTTATACAAAATTTTTCAGTTTGCGTTGAAAGTGTCATATATGTACAACGGGCTTGGATACGACAAAGGAAAAGGCTGGCGTTTTTTATTAAAACCGGTTGTTGGGGTTTTCGATTCGATATTGTTTAAAAAAATACGCGATGGTTTTGGCGGAAAACTGGAATTTTTCATCGGTGGCGGGGCGCTGCTCGATATTGAGTTGCAACGTTTTTTCTATGCAATTGGAATTCCGGTGTGCCAGGGATACGGACTTACCGAAGCGGCGCCGGTAATTTCCTCCAATGTTCCACACTGCATCAAATTTGGCACGTCCGGAAAACTGGTAAAAAATCTCGATTTGAAAATTCTGGATGAAGAGGGAAATGAAGTACCACCGGGACAAAAAGGGGAAATTGTGGTGAAAGGTGAAAATGTAATGGTCGGTTACTGGAACAATCCCGCTGCCACTGCTGAAACCATTAAAAACGGATGGCTGTATACCGGCGATCTGGGTTATATGGATGAAGACGGATTTCTGGTAGTGCTCGGGCGCTTTAAAAGTTTGCTCATCGGAAACGACGGCGAAAAGTACAGTCCTGAAGGAATAGAGGAAGCCATTGTGGAAAAATCACCGTACATCAGGCAGGTGATGCTGTACAACAATCAGAATGCCTATACATCCGGAATGATAGTACCTGAAATAGATGCAATTAACCGGAAACTGAAAAGCGAAAATATTGAACCAGGCAGCGAGGAAGGAAACAAGGTGAGTTTGCAAATCATTCAAAATGAAATAAACGAGTACCGGAAAGAAGGGAAATTTGAAGGTGAATTTCCGGAACGCTGGCTGCCGGCAACGATTGCGGTACTACCCGAAGATTTTTCACAGGAAAACAATTTGTTGAATACCACGTTAAAAATGGTTCGGGGTAAAATAACTGAATATTTTAACCAGGAACTGTTATTTTTGTACACTCCGGCGGCAAAGAACATTGAAAATGAATTTAATCTGGAGTCCATCAGAAAATGGAATAATAAATAGAAGTTAATAGGCAATTATGATAATAGAAACATATTCATACCCTCGTGCTGCGGTTATCGGCAACCCGTCCGACGGATATTTTGGAAAAACCATCGCATTTTTGTTCTCAAATTTTAAAGCAAGCGTTCAGCTTTATCATACACCAGAACTGGAAATCCTCCCGCAGGGGCTCGATATTACGAAATTTGGAAGCATCCGCGAACTCGTGGAAAATGTTAATTTGTCTGGCTACTATGGTGGAATAAGGCTACTGAAAGCTACTATAAAAGTTTTTTACGATTACTGCGAGGAGTGCAACATTCAACTCGATCAGCGTAATTTTACCATTCGCTACCACAGCGATATTCCGGTGCGGCTGGGATTGGCAGGGTCGAGCGCCATAATTACCGCCTGCATGAAAGCCCTCATTTCTTTTTACGGCATCGCCATTCCAAAACCCATTCAGGCAAACCTTGTTTTAAGTGTCGAAAATAAAGAACTGGGAATTGCTGCCGGCCTGCAGGACCGAGTGGCACAGGCTTATGAAAAACCGGTATTTATGGATTTCGAAAAAGAAATCATGGACAAGCAGGGCTTTGGAAATTATGAAGTGCTCGATGCGTCCAAATTCCCGAAGATGTATATTGCATTTCGAAAAAACCTGTCGGAAGGAACAGAGGTGGTTCATAATAACCTGCGTGCCCGGTTCAACATAGGCGAGAAAAAAGTTCTTGATGCCATGCAGACCTGGGCCGGATATACGGTTCAGTTTAAAGAAGCGCTGCAAACAAGCGATTTTGAAACGTTGCATAAATTAATCGATGCCAATTTCGATTTACGGAGAAGCCTGATTCCCATTACCAAAGGGAACATTGAAATGGTGGAAGCCGCACGCTCGGTTGGTGCATCGGCAAAATTTACCGGTTCGGGAGGGGCCATCATCGGAACTTACAACGACGATAACACGTATGAAAACCTTCAAAAGACGCTGGAAAAAATAAACATTCAGGTCATCCGGCCAAACATCGTCAGTTGAGCGGTGTTTATGAATTGGATTATCAAACCGGCTGCCGCCGCAAAATCATTCACAACAAAAAATAAAAGCTAAAAAAATGATAAAAAAAGCTGTTATCCCCGCTGCAGGATGGGGAACACGTTTTCTGCCCATCACCAAATCACAACCCAAAGAAATGATTCCGATTGTTGATACGCCTGTGATCCAGTATGTAGTGGAAGAAGCTGTGGCCTGTGGAATTACTGACATCCTGATGATTATCGGAAAAGGAAAACGAACCATTGAAGAACATTTCGACCGCAGCCCCATTCTCGAGGAATCGCTGATAGAAAAAAAGCAGTTCGATTTGCTGGAGCAGGTAAAAAATATATCCAAACTGGCGAACATTCATTTCATCTGGCAAAAAGAGATGAACGGATTGGGAGACGCCATCCGCTACGCCCGTTTTCATGTAGGAAAAGAACCGTTTGCTGTTTTGCTGGGCGATACATTAATCAGCGGCGAAGGCGAACCAATTACGAAACAATTGATGAACGTGTATGAAAAGTACAAAAGTTCGGTGGTGGCGCTGGAAGAAGTGCCTTACGATAAAGTCCACCGTTACGGAATTATCAAAGGAAAACAACTGGAAGACAGCGTGCTGATTGCCGAGGATTTTATCGAAAAACCATCGCAGGAAGAAGCGCCGTCGAACCTGGCCATTGCCAGCCGCTATATTTTTACCCACGAAATTTTCGATTACCTCGACAAAACGCAACCCGGTAAAAACAATGAAATCCAACTGACCGACGCCATGCGTGAGATGGTAAAAAAGCACGCCATGTACGGGTTACGATTCAAGGGAAAACGCTATGATATCGGGAATAAACTTGATTTTATCAAAACGAATATTATTTATGGCCTTGCGCACAAAGAAATTGGCGAACCGTTGCGGAAATGGCTGAAAGAATTTATTACTGAACTGTAAGGTTTATTAGCGGACTCGGACAAGGGAAATAACATAATGGTAATTACGAACTTTACAGCATTTAAACCGGAACTGCAATCCTTTTATTTTTAGTTGGTACATATTTTGTATCTTTGTGGGCCGTTCATTGAAAAAAATTCTACCGGGGCTGACTGGTTTTGACAGCGGGTAGAAGAGGCAGGTAAGCATGCAGGGTTTTGGTTGTTGACCCTAAAAAATAATGATCAAAATTCTAATTGGCGAAAATAATTACGCTCTTGCTGCGTAACCGAATAAAGTAGGTTAACGCTTAATTCCGAAACAAGGTTTCGGAACAAGACATCGCCCGGGTGCCGTCGCTTCGAGGCTACCCGATCAGGCGGTGCAGTAAAAATCGAAGATAGCCGGAACGGAGTCCCGATGTTCCGGTGAAGTTAAAGGGAATAAGGTTTCGGTCGGTGGCCCTGAGCCAGCCGGAACACGAAAATTAAATCGGGGCTAAGCATGTAGAAGGCCTGTGGCTTCCTCGTTTGGACCGGGGTTCGATTCCCCGCAGCTCCACAAAAGCGGGGATTTTGTCAAAATTGACATTATCCCCTTTTTTGTTGCCGCTCAAAACCCTTGCCAGTTGCGGGATTGAGGAGAAAAATGAGTTTACTCTGGGGGTTCGATAATGGTCCAATTCACGATTATAGATAATTCCTTCAGGAAACAGCAGGTTTTGAAATACCCTCTTTCCATCTAAATCCGACTTCTCCCACATTATCAGTGGATTAAGACACATTTTTACTGCAAAATTTACCACTTTTGCAAGGTTCGATTTATATCCGCCTGTTTTACCAAGTTCCTGTTCTATTTCAAAACATTCCTTTTCATATTTAGGCCGGAATTTTTCATACAGGACACGGTCAATTTCACCGGTAACAAAACGTTCTTCAATGGCTTCAAGTTTCCTTTGAGTTTCCGTCAACCTGTTTCTTAGCGATTTTGCTTCTTCAATCTGTGATTTAAAAAAGACAGCCATTTGTTCCTCTAATTGTAGTTTGACAATTTCGAACTCCTCTTTCCCGATTTTGAAGCTTTTCAACAGCGCCCCGAACTTCTCGTGCATCGCTTTGGCGCTACGGTTTATTTTACATCCTTTTGTGTTGCATTTATAGTAGTACAGCCCTTTCTTTTTCACCAGGTAACCTGTTAAATGCCCACCACACTTATCACATTTTACGAAGACTTTCAGGGGCAAATTATCATTGTCCCTGTCATGCACGAAACTATGGCTCCTGTTTTCCTGCCGGATATTATGTACCTTCAAAAATAATTCCCTTGTAACCAAAGGTTCATGTTTTGCTTCAATAACTTGACCCGGAAGCATTTTACTAACGATTAAACCGCAATAAAAAGGGTTGCTAAACAATTCTATCATCCGTTTTTCGGATATTTTTAGCCCCATTTTGTTTAACCGCCTTGCAATCTCGACATTGGGCAATTGCTGGTAAGCTTTCCACTCAAAAGCTTTTTTTAACAGTTTCCCTTCTTTGTTAACGACCAGTTTACGTTCGGAAGCTTTTCCCCTTCCCGGGTTCAAATTATCATAACCCCTTGGGGTACTCCACACCCAATACCCTTCCAGCAGGCGTTCTTTCATGCCTGTAACTATTTTATCCCGTCTTAATTCATTATCCATCTGCCCGAAAAGGAAAAGGATTTTTTGCTGAAAAGAACCGGCAGGGGTTGTCGGGTCAAGTTCCTGCGTAGTAGCTAATGTAATAACCCCGTATTGTTTCAATAAATCATCGGCAATCGAAGCCCCGTTAATCCCTGAACGCGAAAAACGTTCATAGGAATAAACAATAACATAGTTGATGTTTTTTGAGCGTTTCACAAATGTCAGCATCCTGTTAAACTCTTTGCGGTCGTCGGTTTTAGCCGATTCATAAGTGCCGCCAAAATATCCCACCACATTTAGTCCCCGCCTGTTGGCGTATAATTCACAATGCTTCTTTTGTGATGCGAGGCTGGTATTGTCTTCCTGGTCAGCCGATGAGACACGCGTATATATAACTGCATTGTTCCCTTCCTTAAAAGTATGTGGTGCTTCTGGTGCAAACTGTTTAAAAAGGCTTAAATCGTTCATTGTCGTAAGATGTTGAAATTAAAACTAAGGATGAAAGAATGCTTCAAATATTAAGCCAATCCGGTTGGTTATTTCTTAAAAAAGAGGGCCCTGAGAATTAACAAAGCAATGGTTTCGGCATTTTTGATAAGCTGCTCATAATCTTCCATGGATAAATCCCGGTATTTGGAGATATGCCGGATTTTTTCCAAAGGCATCCTTTCTTTGACCCTTTGGGTTGCTTCTTCGATATTCCTGTTTTCCGTTTTCTGCATAGGCATACAAGGCCGGCTTTTATACCAGCCCCGGCAAACCTATTTATAATACTATCGAATTGACAGTTAAGTGTTAACATGTCAAGACTTGTCCCCATTTGTCTATACGCTGATGTTGTTTTATACAATTAATGATACTCCTCAAAGGTTTTTTGCTACTTTTTTCCCGCACAGGCTCATGAAAAAAGTAGCGGGCTGCCGCCCGCTTCACATGATATTTTAAAGAGTCAATAGTCCAATAAAGAAAGTGAGCAAAAGCACCACCATAAGTGCCAGTCCCACAAAAGACAAAAACAACCTAATAAAGAATTGAGACAGGAACATTAACACAAAGTACCCCGCAATACAATAACCGATACCCAGACCTGTTACCTGTGAAGCGATAAAGACTATGGCGAACCTTATTCCCCATACCCTTAACCTCCTGTTATAAAATATTTTCTTCATGATTAACGGTTTAATCAATGACTGAAAATGTTTAATTGTACACCTGCTTTTAGCCGCCTGTCTTCCTCTTTTACCCGGTTTAGGTAACCTGTCTCCATAGCGGAGTAACCTATCATCTCATCATAGGCAGTTTTGTCCCGGTTGTTGAACCACCATATCACCGAATACGCCATAATAAAATGTGATTGGTAGATTGATTTTACTGTGTTTATGGCTTTCCATTCAAGATGAATAAGGGGTGTATAGATTTCTTCCAGTTTCATCGCTTCGTATTTGGTTACCTCACGGATGCCAAAAGGCAGATAGGTTGCTTTACACTGGTACTCAACATTTCCACAGGTGTACCTGAAGATATGGTTCTCCCTAAACTCTTTCGGTAAATCTTTAAGTAGCATCATAATTGGATTAAATGGTTAATAAACAAGCTCCCCGCCATACTTATTCCCCAGAGTTTTGTGCATGCTTCCTGCATTGGCGCAATCATCGATTTTAACAATGCTTTCGGAAATAATTCAAAAACGAAATAAAACAGATATGAAAAATTTTGATGCAATTATTATCGGCTCCGGCCAGGCGGGAACACCACTTGCTTTTAAGCTGGCTGCCGAAGGAAATAAGGTCGCCTTTATTGAAAAAGATAAAGTTGGCGGAACATGCGTGAATGACGGATGCACCCCCACAAAAGCTTATGTGGCCAGCGCACGCAGAATCTGGGATGCCCAAAACGGGGCGGCGCTGGGAATAAATATTCCCGAAGGAGCATCTGCCGACTTAAAAAAAATAAAAAGCCGCAAGGATGAAATCGTGCAGGAATCGGTTGATGGCATAAGTTCCGGTGTGGAAAAGGAAGAAAACATCACTTTTTTTAAAGGCGAGGCCCGTTTTTCAGGAGAAAAAACAATTCAGGTCAACAACGAAAAAATCACCGCCCCCGAAATTTACATCAATACCGGCGCCCGGCCGGTTATTCCTGAACCTTTCAGAAAACTGAATTACCTGACCAACGAATCCATTCTGCAACTGGAAGAATTGCCGGAACACCTGGTAATCATCGGCGGAAGTTACATCGGGCTGGAATTTGGCCAAATGTTCCGGAGGTTTGGAAGCAAAGTCACCATTATTGAAAAAGGGCCCTCCATTATTGGCCGCGAGGACAAGGAAATCAGTGAAAACATTTTGGAATTTTTGCAGAATGAAGGCATCGAATTCCGTCTGAATGCAAAATGTATCGGAGGCATTCAAAACGAGGATAATTCAATCACCCTGAAACTGGACTGCAAAGAGGGAAGCCCGGAAGTAACCGGTTCGCATCTGCTGATTGGCGTAGGACGCCAACCGAACACCGATTCGCTCAACCTTCAGGCTGCCGGGATTAAAACCGATGATCGCGGATACTTCGTGGTAAACGATTACCTGGAAACAAATGTCGATGGAATTTATGCCCTGGGCGATTGCAACGGGAAAGGCGCTTTCACACATACCTCGTACAACGATTTTGAAATTGTAACCGCCAATAAATTCAGCAACGCAAATCGCAAAGTAACCGACCGGATTATGGCCTATAACCTTTACATCGATCCGCCGTTGGGACGCGCCGGAATGACCAAAAAAGCAGCCCTCGAAAAAGGACATAAAGTTATGGAAGCAACAATGCCCATGAGCCAGGTTGCACGAGCCAAAGAAAAAGGTGAAACCAACGGATTGATGCAAATAATAGTTGATGCTGAAAGTCAAAAAATTCTTGGTGCAGCCATTCTGGGAGTTGGCGGCGATGAAATCATCAGCGCTATTTTACAGGTGATGTATTCAGATGTTCCTTATACTGTATTGAAGAATGCTGTAATATCCCATCCGACTGTAGCTGAGTTGCTGCCTACTTTGCTGGAACGATTAAAAGGAATATAAAACCAAATGGGAATACAGGATTTTTCTACATTAACCTACCCTGGATGTGGCCACCAAAAGACCGAAGAAATGCCTACTGATGGCTGCCAGTTTTTTTACGAATGTGAAAACTGCAAAACCGTTTTACGACCGAAACCCGGCGACTGCTGCGTTTATTGCTCGTATGGAACGGTGAAATGCCCGTCGAAACAACAAGAGGACAATGTTTAGTTATGTTATTTGGATATTTCAAAGCAATTGCTTAGTTTTACGCTTTCAAAAATAAAATATGCCACGAAACAAAACATACGATGATGAACTAGTACTGGAGAAAGCCATGAATGTGTTCTGGGTTCATGGCTATGAGGCCACTTCGGTAAGGTTGCTCGAAAAAGAGATGGGCATTAACCAGTTTTCGATTTATTCTTCATTTAAAAATAAAAAGAACCTGTTTATAAACGCTTTACGCAAATATCGTGCATTTGTCATCAAAAACAGATTTCAACCTTTGTTGCAGGAAGGCGCAGGTTTGGCCGAGTTGAAAAGTTTTTTGAAAAATGCAGCCATAAATAGAAGCAGCGAAGTAAAAAGAGGATGTCTGGTGGTAAACACAGCAGGCGAACTGGGAGAGAAAGACCCGGATATCGCTAAGGAATTAAACCTTTATTATGAATTAATCCGTAATATGCTTCTCCGGGTATTACAGAATGCTGTAACAAAACATGAAATTCCGGCAAATACAGATGTTGAAAAGCAAGCCAGTTTTTTCCTTGGCGTGATGCAGGGAATTTCGGTTGCCAGCAAAACAATGAATAAAAGCCAGTTAACCGATTTTATTGATGTGGCTTTGAACCAACTCAATTAAAAAATTTTAATCATTATCTAAGCATTCGCTTAGAATAAATACAAGTAATAATTATGACACAATTTAAATTACACACCATCGAATCGGCTCCCGAAGGTTCAAAAGAAATGCTCGAAGGGGCATTAAAACAAAACGGATTTATCCCAAACCTTTACGGAATAATGGCCGAATCGCCGGAGGTTTTAAACGCTTACAGGCAAATGGCCGAATTATTTGATAAAACTTCGCTTAGCGCTGTTGAGAAAAATATTGTTTGGCTGACCATAAGTTACAACAACAGTTGTCATTACTGCATGGCCATTCATTCCATGGTGGCAAAAATGTATAAACTGCCCGATGAAATGATTGAAGCGCTGCGAAACAACAAACCGCTCAACGATACCAAATTTGAAGCGCTCAGAAAATTTACCGCCTTGTTGGTGGAAAAACGCGGATGGGCTTCGGATGATGAAGTTCAGGAATTTGTGGAAGCTGGCTATTCCCAAAAAAATGTACTGGAAATAATTGTTGGCATTGGCCAAAAAACAATCAGTAACTATGTAAACCACCTCGCGCATACGCCGTTCGACAAGCAAATTGAAGCTTTTAAGTGGGAGGCAAGTTCCGAATAAAACGAATAAATAAAATACGCCATGACTCAAATTCAGTTTAATGAAGCCCTTTACGGATTAAAAAATAAATTAAGATTTTACGCACTTAGTTTAACTGCCGAAGAAGAACAGGCCAACGACCTGATTCAGGAAACGTTTTTCAAGGCGCTTAAATACAGAAATAAATTTAGCCAGAATTACAATTTTAAAGGTTGGGTATTTACCATAATGAGGAATACTTTCATTAATGAATACCGAAGAAAAAAGAAAATACAAGTGACGAACAAAGACGTAAAAGACGATTATCCAATTCAGCAATGGGATAAGATATCTTTTCCGGGCCCTGATATTTTTTATGGTTTAACAGAAATAGAAAAAAGTGTAAATGCGTTGTCTGAAGAATACCGGATTCCTTTAAGTATGTTTCTGAATGGTTTCAAATACCAGGAAATAGCAGACAAATTAGAACTTCCCTTGGGAACAGTAAAAAGCAGGATTTTCTTTTCCAGGAAAATCTTAAAAAGAACGTTGAACGAATACATCGCAAACTGAATTGATAATTTTTAACTTAAAAAAGATGAAACAATTATTTTTTAATTTACTCGGCCTGGCGCTCATCACATTGTTTGTGTTGGCTCAGATACCAGAAAGTACAAGAGGTTTTTTGAATCCAACGGACAATAATTATATTTCTTCAGCATCCCAAAATGTTCATATCAAAAAAATGGATGTAAAGCAAGCGGATTTTTTTCCTGAAGCAGAAAAAAGCAAAAAAGGTATATCGTTTCACCAGGGGAACTGGAAAGAAGCGCTGGAAACTGCAAAAAAAGAAAACAAACCAATATTTCTGGATATTTCGGCCAGTTGGTGTGGCCCTTGCAAGTTGTTAAAAGCAAATACTTTCACTGACCCGGAAGTTGGTGAATTCTATAATGCCAACTTTATTAACGTGGCTTTTGACGGCGAAAAAGGAGAAGGCGTTTTACTTGCTGACAAGTTTAAAATAAGTGCATATCCAACCCTGCTTTTTGTA
>CAWAMJ010000012.1:0-143794 GCA_963783085.1 uncultured Prolixibacteraceae bacterium
CTCCACCTTCGCTCACCGAAGCTTTAGCGTAGGTGAGTTTCATCCAATTATTCATTAGCTTTCATCGAAGGTTTAAGCAGTATTCATTAAACCTTCGGTGAGCTTCGGTGGACGCAGTCCACTGCTTTTCAAATTACCAAAACTTATGTGGTACGTTTACATCCTAAAATGTTGCGACGATTCTTTCTATTCGGGCTGTACCAATAATTTAGACGAACGGTTAAAAAGGCACCGTGAAAGAAAAGTCCACTACACCAAAGATAAATTGCCTGTTAAACTGATGACTTATATTGCGTTCTCCGAAAAATACAAAGCTTTTCAATTCGAAAAATATATGAAATCGGGCTCAGGAACGGCTTTTCGTAACAAGCGATTGATTTGAATCGTAGCTTTAGCGAAGGAGAACTTCGTTCTCTCGCTAAACTACTTCGAACTTCGGTGGACACGGTCCACCACATCCAAAAACCTAAAACTTATGTGGTACGTTTACATTCTGAAATGCTCTGACAGCTCATATTATACCGGCTGTATCAATAACCAAGCAACATCAGTTATGTTAATGATGCAAAAGAACGAATCAAAAAACACAAAAATTATTTGTCGGAATAATGTCCTCGTAGTGAAAGGATGTCGATGTGTGTTTCGCGAATTTCATAAATCAATCGGTTTGCTTTGTCGATTCTGCGGGACCATAGTCCCGAAAGCTCCTATTTTAACTGTTCCGGTTGTCCTAATCCCGTCTCCGGATGTTTTTAGATATCTTCAATGAGTTTAGTAATTTACTTTTTGAATGATTTTGTTTCCGCTTTTCTTCCAGAATTTTATATCTTCAATTGCTTTCGATTTATAAATTACTTCCATAAATCTTTTGTCTTAATCTCTTTGCCTTTACTGGCTCTGGATTTCTGTATTTTTTCTACAAATTCCGGATTATAAGGGCTTTCCTCAACTTTAACATAGTCAAGTGTCTTAATAAACTCGATAAATTTCTTTCCTTTGGCAGTCTTTGTATTTACCGTTACCGTTAATGTTGTCATATCTAAACCGTTTTGACAAAAATAGCATAATTTTGTTTTGTGTCCAATGGCATCGTCACGGCAAAAATCTGTGTTTTTATTATGATTCCCCCGCTGGTGCTGATTTGCAGTTACTGCGCGATTTCATCGCGTTGGTTTTGGAACCTTTCAGATTGCGTTAAATCCCAAATACCTCCGCAAAAACCTCTTTAATCTCCCCTGCCTCATCAACTTTCAATGCTGCAAATATTTTAACTTTGATCCGCAAGGCAAACATTACCTCTTTTTCAGGTGGGACCTGATTTACGTGGAGCGCAAACCGGATGGAAAACGCACGAACGGCTATTGGTTCATGAATGCGCATCAACCTGAAATTACGCTGATAAACTCAGTTGAAACGGAAAATCCAAACACCTGGCAGGTCATTGTAAGTGATTCAATCCTGCTAATGAAGGGAATTTCAGATTCCAATAAAAATATTATTCGTACTTACCAAAGGTTGAATGAATTTCCGGAATAGTGTGGTCGCATCTCCATATTGAGATCAAAAAATCCGATCCGCCATCCCCTCAAGGCTTCATCCCGTTCCACGGTGGAAGGTGTTTAGAATTTTTACCGTGCCGGGAAAGACAAAACAGGCGCTGAAATCAAACCAACTCCTCAACCATTTCTACATTTTTTCAACCATTGTGCTACCTATATCCGGCACCTGAAGGCGCTGGCAAACCGGAAACAAATGCAACAGCTTCCGCAAAATAAAGATACTCCATTTCCATACCGCCTTTTCAGTGCTTTCTTCATCCCTCTTTACCCTGGAGAAGGAAAGTTGCAGTTTACTGCAACAGAGTGAGGAATGAACATCCATTTAAACCTGCGCCATTAAAAACTTGTTTAGCAAATAGAAACTTCAAATACACGTCATGAGTGATCAGAGTAATCCGGCAAAAAGCGAAAAAATGTTTCAGCAACCACCTTTTATGGAAGAACCGCGATGGGTTCCGGTGGCGAAACGGGTACGAAATTTTTTAAACAGCGAAACTGTTGCCGACAGTGAACTGGTGATGTTAAAAAGGGATTTCCCGATGGTTTATTTTTTCCCACGCGCGGACGTAAACGTCGAATTGTTAAGCAAAAGCGGAAAAAACAGCGAAGAAGACGAATGGGGAGAAAAGAGCTGGTGGAATATAAATACAGGCGGAAAAATTACGGAAAATGCAGCCTGGAGTTACAACGAAACTTCAAAAGCGGCCCCGGAAAACCTGAAAAAGTTCATTGCTTTCGACTGGAACGCCATGGACAACTGGTTCGAAGAAGACGAGGAAGTGCATATCCATCCGCGCGATCCGTACCACCGAATTGATACGTGTTTAAGTTCGCGGCATGTGAGGATTGAAATTTCAGGAAACACAGTGGCCGAAACATTTAGTCCGGTGCTGCTGTTCGAAACCGGTTTGCCCATGCGGTTTTACATTAAAAAAACCGATGTAAAAATGAACCTGCTCGAACCCACCGATTTTAAAACCGGCTGTCCGTATAAAGGAATAGCGTCGTATTATTCAGTAAAGGTCAATGGCGAAACGATGGAGAATGTGGTCTGGACTTATCCGTATCCAAATGAAGAAGTGGCAAAAATTAAAGACCTGGTAGCTTTTTTCACCGAAAAGCTCGATGACGTTTTTGTTGATGGCAAGCGGTTTCCGAAAGTAAAAACCAAATGGTCGGAAATGTAGGTTATCACATAAACAATTCTTTCAGTGCGCCAAAATAATCCTCATCCCAGCCGTCCGAAATGTTTTCAAAAGCATCGTCGGGAATATTCGTGTGACGCAGTTCCACGTTGGTGCCTTTTTTGTCGGGGTGAAGCAAAATCGTAACAATCGATTTTTCATCCTGCTCGCCAAAGTACCACTCCTGCACAATCTTTCTATTTTCTTCGAATTCCAGGTTTTTTCCGGTAACACTACCATCCCACAATGAAAATTCGGTACCGGCTTCCGGTTTCATTTCAGCATGTTCGCCGGTCCAGATTTCAATCATATTTTCATTGGTGAGCGCGTTGTAAATATCTTTGGGTTCTGCATGAAGCAGAAAATATCGTTTTAAGTTTTTCATTCGAACGGATTTATTTTCGCCAAAAGTAAAGAATCCGACCAAATTGTGTCAGGATAACCCGGAAAGTTTTCGTAATTATTTATAACTTTTCGATACTAAATTTCCGAAGGATACTGCATCCTTTCCATTAACTGAATTAAAACAAACAATGAAAAAGCTACTGACTTTAATTACGGCACTGACTTTAACATGCGGTGCTTTCGGACAAATCAACGCCAAACTTATGCGCTACGTGGATGTTTCCGGATCGCAAATCACTTTTGTTTACGGCGGCGATATTTGGATGGTTGATAAAAACGGCGGAACAGCCATGCAGGTTACGCATTCTCCCGGCGAAGAATCGTGGCCAAAGTTTTCACCCGACGGACAATTTATTGCCTATACGGCGGCTTACAACGGAAATTCCGATGTTTTCGTCATCCCGGTTACCGGCGGAATTCCGGTTCGGGTTACCTTCAATGCATTCCCCGACCGGATGATAGACTGGCATCCCGATGGGAAAAAACTACTTTTTGCATCATCACGCGAAGAAGGAGTTTCGAGAGTGAACCAGTTTTTCCTGGTGGACAAAGACGGCGGTTTGCCCGAAAAACTTCCGGTTCCGTATGGCGAACTGGCCAGTTTTTCACCCGACGGAAACCAGCTCGCATACATCACGAAAATCACCGAAAATTACCCGTTCAAACGATACAGGGGCGGATTGGCATCCGACATTATTCTTTTCGATTTAAAGAATAAAAAAGCCGAACGAATCACCGACAATCCGGCTACAGACGGAAAACCTGCGTGGGCAGGAGATAAAATCTATTTCCTGTCGGACCGCGGCGAAAACATGCGCATGAACATTTGGAAATACGATACCAATTCGAAACAACAAAAGCAGGTGACCAATTTTAAGGATTTTGATATTTCGTTTATCTCAGCCGGACCGGAAGACCTTGTTTTTGAAATGGGCGGCGACCTTTACCTGATGAATTTGGCAAGCGAAAAATATAACGAAGTGGAAGTACATGTGGTGAGCGATTTATCGGTTGAAATGCCGCAAAGTAAAGACGTCAGCAAAAATATTTCACGAATGACAGCCTCACCGGGCGGCAAACGCGTGGTTTTTGAAGCGCGGGGCGAATTGTTCAATGTTCCGGTTGAACAGGGTTTCACACTGAATCACACGCAATCGAGCGGCGCGTTTGATCAAAATCCGTCCTGGTCGCCCGATGGAAAAACCATTGCTTACTGGAGTGATAAATCGGGTGAATACGAAATTTACCTGCAGGACAGCGAAGGCAAAGAGGAACCGAAAAAGCTGACCAACCGGAAAAAAGGATTTGGTTACAATTTATATTGGTCGCCAAACAGTAAGATGCTGGCTTTCATCGACGAAACCAACACCATTTTCATCATCGACACAGAAAGCGGTAAAACGGCGAAAGCAGGAAATACCCACTGGAATCTCGGCCATGGAGCACGTTTCAATTACCCGGTTTCCTGGTCGCCCGATTCAAAATGGATCACATTTACGCAGGAACTGGACAACGCCAACAATGCCATTTTTATTTATAATATTGAAACGAATAAAACCGGAGCAGGCCACTTCAGGTTTTTACGACGATAATTTCCCGGTATTCAGCGCCGATGGGAAAATACTTGTTTTACCTGACCAAACGCGACATGTCGGCTGCTTATTCCAGCCTCGACGACGGCACGTGGATTTATCCGAATTCCACACAAATTGCTTCTGTTGCGCTTTCAAAAGAAACCCCTTCGCTGTTGTCGGCAAAAAACGACGAAGTGGAACTGAAAAACGACAAAGATAAAAAGGAAGCGGATGAAAACGGAAATGGTAAAAAGGAAGAAAAAACGGAAACAAAAACCAACGGCGATAAAAAAGGACGAAATTGAAGCGGTGAAAATCGATTTCGGCCAGTTTGAAAACCGGTTGGTACTCCTGCCGCCGAAAGCCGGAAACATAGCAGGTTTAATTCCCGTGGAAGGAAAACTGGTTTACCTCCGGCGGCCCAACACAGGTTCGGGCGAAAAAGACGCTTCACTTCATTTTTACGATTTTGAGAAGCGTGAAGAAAAAGAAATTATGGGTAAAGTGAATGACGTGGTTCCCACCGCCGATCAGAAAATGCTGCTGGTAAAAAGCGAAGGAAAATACGCGGTTATCAAACCGGAAGCCGGACAAAAAATTGAAAAACCCATTCCAACTGACGGACTGGTTATGGAATTGGTTCCCCGGGAAGAATGGCGCCAGATTTTCAACGATACATGGCGCCGGTACCGCGACTTTTTTTACGATCCGAACATGCACCAACTCGATTGGGAAGAACTTCGCAACCGATACGGAAAGTTGGTTGAAGATGCCCGCACACGCTGGGACATCACGAACCTGCAACTGAACCTGGCTTCGGAACTGAGCGCAGGCCACACGTATGCCGGTGGCGGAGATACGGAAAATACGCCATCGCGTGCAAATGGTTTTCTGGGAATCGACTGGGAAAAAGCAGGGAACAACTACCGGATAAAACGAATCGTTCAGCCCGCAGCCTGGGACACTGAAGTCCGCTCGCCTTTTGATGCACCGGGCGTGGATGTAAAAAAAGGCGACTACATTCTGTCGGTGAACGGGGTAAAACTCAATCCGGACAAAGACCCGTATGCAGCATTTGAAGGTTTGTCGGGGAAAACAGTTTCTCTGGAAACCAGCCGTTCGGGACAAAATGAAGATGCAAAAAAACAGGTGATAAAATGTTTGACACCTTCGCAGGAACAAACGCTGCGCTACCTGGAATGGATAGAAAACAACCGGAAAATGGTGGATAAACTTTCCGGCGGACAGCTGGGGTACATTTATATGTCGAACACCGCAGCGCGCGGCCAGTTGGAACTGGTGCGCATGTTTTACGGGCAACTCGATAAGAAAGGATTCATTCTGGATGAACGTTTCAATGCGGGCGGCCAGCTTGCCGACCGTTTTCTGGAACTCATACAGCGGCCCGTAACTTATAACCTGCACTGGCGGCACGGTCGGGACCACACCAATCCGGTTAAAACAAATACCGGCCCTGTGGGAATGCTGATTAACGGCTGGGCAGGTTCCGGCGGCGACGGTCTGCCATGGGCTTTCCAGGAATTGAAAGCGGGTCCGATTGTGGGCGAACGGACACTTGGAATTTTAATCGGCCCGGCAACCGGCCACCAGCTCATCGACGGCGGGGGCAATTACGGTTCCCGGCGCACGTTTGTACGACAACGACGGACACTGGTTCTGGGAAGGCGAAGGAGTAAAACCCGATTTCGAAGTGTGGGACGACCCAAATGTATTAATGGAAGGCCGCGATCCGCAAATGGAAAAAGTGGTCGAGGAAATTCTGAAATCAGTAAAAGAGAACAAACATCTGATGACTCCGGCGCCGCCGCTCGAAGACCGAACGGTAAAAGGGCTTAAAGGCCCCTCCTAACTTCCCAACAGGCGAGGGAAAATTCTGTTTCCAATTTTATAAACTATGAATTTGAATGTATCTGAAATAAATACCATCGACGATGTAATTCTGGTTTTGGATAGGATTATTCTTGAATCGGAAATCAACGATGACCCGCTGGGTTATTTTGCCGTGCTCTACCTGCGGGTTACGCAAAAAGTAAAAGAAGAAATTGAAGCCGGTAATTTTGACGATTGTGCGCGGATGGAACAATTAGATGTGATTTTTGCAAAAAAATACATCGTCGCTTATTACGACTGGCGAAATAACCAACGGGTTTCGCAGTCGTGGGAAAAAGCCTTTTCCTTCTCAAAATTTTACTGGCCTGTAATTTTGCAGCATCTGCTGATGGGAATGAACGCGCACATCAACCTCGACCTGGCTCTGGCAGCGGTTGAAGTTTCGCAGGGAAAAAACATCCTGCTGCTTCAAAACGACTTTTACAAAATCAACGAAATTCTGGCCTCGCTGGTGGACGAAGTTCAAAACAACCTTTCGGTGATTTGGCCCGCCCTGAGGAAGATACTTGCAAAAACCGGAAAGCTGGACAACCTGCTGGTGGATTTCAGCATGGAATTGGCCCGCGACGGCGCCTGGAAGTTTGCCAAATACCTCGCCCCTTTTTCGCTGGCAGAGCAATCGGCGAAAATTGCCATCCGCGATGAAAAAGTGGTAAAAAAAACCAGGCTTATTACCAACCCCGGAACAGGAATTAAACTGCTGCTGTTTGGCATTCGTCTGGGCGAGCTGGGCTCGGTTGCCGATAAAATAACAAAGCTGAAAGCGAGAACGGAGAAAACGGTAAGTTTGCCTCTGCGAAATTGAATATTATACTTTCTGCGAACTATCCAGCATAAAAAGTCAACTACTAATCCCAACTTTTCTCTATCTTTTCCCGCATTCTTTTTCGCCACACACTCTTTAAGCAGATAGAAGATTTTAGAACCGCATGTTCGATAATTATGTAAAAAAAGGTCAGCTTGTTTGGCTATCCGAAAAGGAGGAAATAATAGCAACTGAAACTATTCTAGAAATTGCGAAAGAAGATAAACTGAACATTCTGGCATACAATATTTGTGGCGACCACGCCCACATCCTTTTGGTGTGCGAAGAAGAAGACCTTCCGAAGATAGTACAGAAAATAAAATCAATGTCTGCACGGGCATGCAACATAGCCATGGGGCGAACAACAACGCCGGAGCATGCTCCGGCGCACCTGGCAGACTCCACCGTCACATCCAAATAGAAAAAACCGACAAAGAAATTGACCGAATGGTTTATGAGTTGTATGGTTTGACGAAGGAAGAGATTAAAATTGTTGAGCAAAGCGTTTTATGAAAATCATAAAAAATAAAAAAAGTAAATACGGTGATTTTGATTTGGAGTCCACAGAAGGTTTTGTAATCAGCAATCACTTTATCGATTACGAATCGAAACTGCTCATTGTAGAAGAAAATACGATTGAAGGTTCAAAAAAAACACAACGTACTGATACCCTCTTACACCAGGGATTTTGACTCCAAAATTCCCGAAGAATAGAGTTTTAAGGAATACAAACATTATTTCAACTACAATGAAGTTATGCCTTCTGCCCCTCTAGCGCGGATTTGCAATCCGTACTTTTAAGAATTTTTGGCGCCGATTGCAAATCGCAGCCGGTAATGGCTGGCCCTTTCTGCGCACACGCAACAATCAGTCAAAACGGTTGTTTATGATTTATCTCTTTAAATAATAACAACGGTATGCCAATATACATGGATCGCCACGATGTTTCGGAAGCGGTAACGGCCGAAATTGTTGCCCAAATTCACCAGGAAGATTTAAAAATCCAGCACAAATACGGCTGCCGTGGTTTAACTTATTGGTTCGATGATATCCGGAAGACTGCTTTTTGCCTGGTGGAAGCGCCAAACGAAAACGCGATTATCGGAATGCATAAACAGGCGCACGGCGAGGTGCCCCATCAAATCATTGAGGTGGATGCTACGATTGTTGAATCGTTTTTAGGCAGAATTGAAGATCCGGAAAAAGCACGAAATACCCATTTAAACATTATCAATGATCCGGCTTTCCGAACGCTGATGGTGGTGACTGTTGAGCATCATTCCTTTCGGGAACCTAATCCTTTCTCCGGCATTTCAAAAGTGCAACATCTTTATAAACAAATAATTGCTATTCTAAAATCGTTTGATGGGAACGTAGTCCGGCAAGGCGCGGATGGTTTTTTAATTTCATTTCGATCCATCACCAAAGCAGTTTCATGCGCTTTAAGAATACAAAAGATTTACAAAAGTTTCAGAACGCAGTATCAAATTAATTTTACCGAATTAAGCATCGGACTGCACGCTGGTGTTCCGGTAACCGAAAAAAAATCAATTTTTGAAGATACCATTAAACTGGCCCGGCGAATGGGTTATGTTTCAGTGGCTGAAATTGTTGTGTCAACGGAAGTAAAGCATTTATTTGAGAGCGAGAATTTGGGTAAAATTATAAACCGGAACAAAATTTACGTTTTAACTTCCGCGGAAGAACAATTCATCAATAATTTCATGGAGTTTATTGAAAAAGAGTGGAAAAACACCGAGTTAAAAGTTGAAGATTTCGAGAAAAATATAGGAATCAGCAAATCAAAACTCTACCGGGAGATGATTCGGTTAACCGGAAAGTCACCGAATGTGTTTTTACTTCACTTCAGGTTGCGCAAATCGTTGCAACTGTTGCAACAGCAAAAAGGAAATATATCTGAAGTAGCTTTCGATACCGGATTTAACAGTCCTTCCTATTATGCAAAATGTTTCCGTAAAAAATATGGGATCATGCCTTCTGAACTGGTGCAGCAATAATCCTGTTGCGATTTCATTTTCATGAATTGGTTTCCTGAACCAAAATTGCTTGCAGAAGAACCATTTGTGCTATTCATTGCATTTTACTTGCCGTAAATTTGATAGCAAACGTTTAATGGTAAAAAATAATGAAAAAGCAATTCACAATTCTGTTTGCACTTTTAACCACCACGTGCTTAATAAGTGCTGAAACGCCTTCCGCAGAAACGAAAACACTTTTCGAGAGATTGGGCGGAACAGCTGGTATCACGTCAATTGTTGACGATGTAATTGAAGCGCACATGAATAATCCGGCAATTAATGCCCGGTTTAAACCTTACCAGGAGCAACCCGAACGGCTTGCAGAAATCAGGCAACATACCATCGAATTTTTTAGTGCCGGAAGCGGCGGTCCGGTTGAATACAAAGGCAGGGATATGCCGGCCACGCACCAGGGAATGCACATTACCGCCGAAGAATACATGTATGTAATTGACGATATAATGGGAGTTTTGGAAAAACATAATATTGATGAGCAATCGAAAAAGGATGTGCTTGCCATTCTCTGGTCGTTAAAAGATACAATAATGTCGAAATAAAAAATGGAGGATCAAAAAAATGAAAATTGCAAAAGAAAACATTGATGTAAAAATGAAAATTCCCGGCGCTGTTATTCGTCAGAAGACTGGTTTCGGCGATGCATCCGGGTTGGGAAAAATCAGCGGCGAATATTTCAGCCTTTCTGCAGGAGTGGATACTACCCCGCTATTTGTGGGACTTGAAGGAAACCTCTGCCAGTGCCCGCACTGGGGTTATGTTTTGTCTGGTCAGCTCACAACCACCGATGCCCATGGTATTCAGGAAACGGTAAATGCAAACGACATGTTTTACTGGCCGGCCGGACATAACGTCAAGGTCAATGCCGATGCGGAGATAATCATGTTCAGCCCTCAGCATGAACACACCCATGTTATTAACCACATGATTGAGAAGACCCGGAATTAAGATTAAATGGCATGGACAATTTCCTCCGTTTATTTTAAATCCTGTTTTTGATAGTAATAATCCGGTGCAGGATAATCGTTCCAAAGCGGTGCGTGCTGATTGTCCGGCTCCGCTATTGCGCAATTCCATCACGTAATGAACATATCGCCCTCCGCTGGTTCGCATTTATTGGCTCACCTTGAAATTTCGGTGGACTTTTAAATTTGTCAAAATTTTCTTCGGCAGTTTTGGACTTATTCGTGGTTTGGGATACTTCTTTTTATTTTGCTTTTAACTTTTTCTTCCCCGATACTATAAACTTTATGGTATCGGGATTCCAATTCGTTCAACATGATGAGAAAAGTAACCTCCAATGGGATGCCTTTGGCAAAAAGAATCTTGAAAAAAATAAGCTTCCACCCGCTCCAGACTTTCTTTTCGGCTTACGTATTACGGCTACTTCAGCCGGAAAGTTGGTTCACCCCCTCCCCGCCCAGTCGTGCGCACCTTATCCTGATTCCATCAGGATTTTAGGATACCAAACATCCAGTCAAATGGCGCACTAACCATCCGAGGCCAAAATGACGAAGTAATTTAACATTGCAACCAACCCTACAGCAGTGGACCGGCCTCTTTTTATCAATCCCGGAATCAAAACAAAACCTTAGCGAGAAGGAGAAGTTCCGAGTGAGCGAGGAAATCACTCCTTCGAGGTTTGGTTTAGTGAAGATGATGGGTGAAGATAAAAAGCAGCCTTGACTTTTTTGTTTACTTTTTGCGTCAAGGCAAAAAGTAAAATCTGCCTGATAAGGCGAATGTTTCAATTTGCTACATAGATAATTTTGGAAAACGCATAAAATTTTAATCCACCAGAAATATAAAGTGATCCCATTTATTCCGTGGGAATGCCTTCGGCGTAATCCATGCTTTTTAAAAAATTTGGCACCGGATTTGAAATCGTTGCCAGCACTTCGAAATGAAAAGTACTGTGGAAACACAAACTTTCACCTTGTAAGTTCGGTAAATTAGTATGTTTATTGTCTGTACCCGCTTTTATGCTATCGTTCCAGCCGTTCCAGTACTTCCGTTTTGTAACTCCGGCTAACGGGAACCTGCTTTTTCCCGATTTCCACCAACTCGCTGGTAAAGGAATCGATTTTAACGAGCGCAACAACAAACGAACGGTGCGTACGAAGAAATTCGTCCTTCGGCAGTTTTGCCTCGATGCTGGTGATGGTTTCCCGTGTGACAACTGTTTTATCCTCCAGGTGAATTTTTACGTAATCGCTTAAACTTTCGATGAAAAGGATTTCAGAAAAACAGATTTTTACCATTTTCCTGTCGGAACGCACAAAAAAATAATCGCTTTTTTCAGGCACCAGTTCATTGGTTTCGGGAACGGGAACCGGCGTATTTTCATCCAGGTACTTGTTGATGGCCTGCAGCAATCGTTCAAACGAGATGGGTTTGAGCAGGTAATCCACCGCACGCAAATCGAAACCATCCACGGCATATTCGCGGTACGCAGTGGTAAAAATAATTTTCACCTCCCGGTTTATCGATCGGGCCAGCGACAACCCTGAAAACTCCGGCATGTTGATGTCGAGAAAAACAAGATCGATTTTTTCCGCGCTCAGCAGGTTGAACGCTTCCACAGCATTTTTGCAGCTTCCGGCAATGTTTATGACCGCAATTTTGGAGAGGTGGTTTTCGAGAATTTCCCGCGCCACCGGTTCATCATCCACAATGATGCATTGAATCGTTTTCTGCATTTTCAGCTTCTTTTAAATTTTGAATGATTAATTCAGCAAAATACCAGTGGGCCTTCTTTTCAGCAGTGAGCCGGTAATTGTTCCCGTAATTCAAATCGAGCCGCTTCCGGATGTTTTCCAGGCCGATTCCGCCGTTTTGCGATTGGTCGTCCGATTCGCGAAAGGAATTCCCTATGGAAAAAGACAACCGGTTTCCAACCACGGAAATCCCGATTTTGATGGTTAAAAATCCCTCTTCGAGTGTGCCGTGCTTAAATGCATTTTCCACAAACGGAATTAGAAGCATCGGCGCCACGCGGATATTCTCATTGATTTCACCGGCCGAAAACTCCACTTTCAACGTATCCTGAAACCGGATTTTCTCCAGTTCGATGTACTCTCTGATGTGCAGTACCTCTTCCTTCAAACTCACGTTGGGTTTGTTTACCTGGTACAAAATGTAATCGAGCAGGTTCGAGAGTTTCAGGATAATTTCGGGGGTTTGTTTCGATTGCCGAAGCGCAAATCCGTAAATGGTATTTAAGGTGTTGAACAGAAAATGCGGATGAATCTGTCGTTTCAGGTAATGCAATTCCTGTTCTTTCAACTGAAGCTGGGTCGCCAGTATTTTGTTTTGAAGCTCCTTGTTTACCGAAGCAGTTTTAAAGTTGTGATTCAGCACCGTTACAAAACTAACCACACCGGCCACCAGGTAAACCAAAAGCAGGATAAACAGGAAATTTTTGCTCATGGGCGGCATCACCGAAATGTTGAAACTGAGTAAAAAGATGAGGCATCCGTAAATCACCAGCACAATGATGTACGATGAAAAAACGAAGGTGTAAAAACTGTACAACGCAAATTTGCCGTACCTTTTGGCAAGCAGGTAGCGCGGAATCAGGAAATAAACCACGAAATAGGTGACCATCATCGTAACGGGCAACAGGCAGCCCGAGAACCAGGTAATATATACTTTGTCGCTGGAGTTGTAGCTGAAAAAATAGAAGTAGAAAAACCAGACGCCTATCCAGAAGAGAACGTGAAAAAGGATAGTTTTCGGTTTTATTTTTATCGCGCGGTTCATTAAACAATATTACTGAAAATACGGGTAGTAACCTTTTTTTATCGATGAAATACATCTTCCGTAAACGATTCTGCAAAACGATAGCTTTTCCCGTTTTGTCGCTTTATATTTGCTGAAAAGCGCGATAATTTGCTTAACCGTCTCAATCAAAAAAACGGGAACTGAATCTGCTTTATCTTTGATTCAGTACAATTAAAAATCAACAATCATGACCGGATTATTTGAAAAATTCATGGACGGCGGCCCTGCTTTCACCATTCCGCTTTTTCTGTTATTTCTGGTGGCAATAGCACTTTTTATCTGGGGATTTCTGAAAAGGGAGAATAACGAAAAAGCAATTAACCTGCTCAATCATTTCGGCTGGTTTGCGGTTGCCTGGGGCTTTTTGGGCCGGACTTTCGGGTTAATCAATGCCTTTAACGAAGTTGCAGCCCATGGCGAACTGACCCCCCGTGCACTTGCCGGTGGCCTGAAAATGGCGCTGGTCGATCCGCTGCTCGGGATTGTAATATTCCTGGTAGCCCGCGCCGGAATAATTATTCTCGTTGGCTTGAAAAGAAAAACCAGTAAAACATCATTAAAATGAAAACGACCATACGACTTTTAACCGTTCTTTTCCTTCTCTTTTGCGGAACGTTAAATGCCCAGGATTCTCTACAGGGGAAATGGGTGCGAATGGGCCACTCAGGGCCTGTGGCACTCGAGTTTAAACCGAATGGAACAGCGGAAGTAGATTTTGGCAACGATCAAAGCACCGATGTGGTGACCGATTATGGAATTGACAAAAATACCATTCGTTTCAGCGATAAGGAAGGCGCCATGTGCCCGGAACCCGGCGAATATACGTTTGATAAAACCTATTATTACGTGGCGTTCGATTTGGTGGACGACATGTGCAACGGTCGCATCCAGATGACTATGGGATACTGGACCAAACCCAATTTCGAAGAATTGCTCGGGGCACTGGGGCAAAAAATCTCGGAAACACAAAACCCGGAGTTAAACCTGGCCCGGGCACGGATTTATTTGGCCACCGGCAAAGCGCAGAAAGCCAAAGCAGACCTCGACGTTTACCTGGCACAAAATCCGAATGATGCACGCGCTTTCATTAACCGCGCTGCCACCCGGTTTCCTGCCGATATGAAAGGCGCTGTTGATGATTGCAGCAGAGCCATTACTTTGGATCCGGAAAATAAAAATGCGTATTTCCTGCGCGGACTGGCACGCTATGAATTGGGCGAAAAAGAAAAAGCCTGCCAAGATTTTAGCCGGGCTATTGAGTTGGGGTTTTCGATTTTGAGAATAGCGGAGGAGCAACGATGTGAGGAATTTTGGAATTCATCCGGAAAATAGCTCACTAAAACTGCTTCCACCATTTCCCAAAAAAATGCGAAAACTGGTTATTAAATAAAACAACTTTCAGCTTATCGCAAAAAATTGAAAGGGAATTAAAAAAACGCCCATCTGGCAGGTTATGAAGAAAAATTACATGTTCTACTGGGACCGACGGGTCCTTTCTAAACCGAATTGGCGATAAACCATCTTTATTTTTAAATATCCTGCTAAAGTTTGACAGATTTTTGAAGCCGGAATTAAATGCAATTTCAGAAATACTTTGTTTTGTAGTGCTTAACAATATTTTGGCATGTTTAAGTCATTTGTTAGTTGACCATTTATCAAATGTGGTGTGGTAACTTTCAAAAACCTCCTTTTTAAATGCAGACAGACTGGGACTTAAAATTCGGACATATTCTTCAAGGTTTAAAAATATTAAGACATTGAAAAAATATCTGGATAATAAACAAGTGTGCCTAATTTGTAAATTTTCTATTGCTTTAATATTCGCAAAGTACGTGAATTTTGATTTTTGCAGTATTTCCCGATTCAGAAAGATACTTTCTAAAACAAATTCATTCTTTTATTATTTAATAATGACCAAATTACTTAATTTTATTCCTAAAATCAACTTACAATGAAAAAACTATACTTAATCCTAACAATAATCTTTATACCTATTCTGTTATTTGCACAAGAAGACATTGAACCTCCAGTTTTAAAAGATTTCTCTTATACTCCTACAACTGTCGATGTATCTGATTCAATACAAAAAGTTTTTTATTCCATTGTTCTTTTAGACAGTCTCTCAAGGGTTTATTCCTTCTATTTTGAATTTGATAGTCCTTCACTTACACAAAAATCACAAGGAAATGTAATCCAAAATGTTATTATCGAAAATTTCACTAAAACTTTTACTGGGTATACTGAAATAAACCAATATGCTGAACAAGGTCAGTGGCATTTAAACAGTATTACTGCCAGAGATTCTGCAGGAAACCAAGCATCCTATTCAGAAACTCAATTAATTGATTTAGGATATAACACGGTTTTAAATGTCTATTCTACTGTTGAGCCGCGTTTGTTGTTGGGGGTATCATCAGATAGTATCTCATTGGATTTTTTAGTAGGAGTAAGTGAATCATTTAATATTACATCAAATACAAGCTGGAATATTACAGATAATGCAGACTGGCTTGATGTTGTTCCAAACTCTGGCATAAATAATGGAAGCATTACTGTAATGGCTAATACAACAAATAACGGGTCGGAACCACGACAGGCAACAATTATGATTTCCGGTACAGGAATACAAACTAAAACAATTTCCGTAACACAGAAGAATGCTCCATTTTGGAATGCTATACCTCTCACGCTCGGAGCCTCTCCAATAGTTGCCGCAATAAATTCACCTGGTGAGGAAAACTGGTACTCCTTACCGACGCTTAATAGTTTTAGCCAATTAGCAATTGCTACATACGGCAACACTGATATCCATATGGAATTTTATGATTACAACTTCGAATCCTATCCTTCTGAAACATTTAACTTGTTGCAGGAAGATGATAATAGCGGATTAGATAATAATGCATTGATAGCTACAAATTCATTGCTGTATAGGTATGACAGATACTATGTTAAGATTAAAGGTTCAAATCCCGGTGTAACAGGTAGTTATTCTATTGATGTTAACTTTTGTACTGGTTACACGGATATATTCAATTCAACATCTTTGAGTGCCAACCGACAGGCTATGCCAATACAAATTAATGATAATTATTCTATTAACAGCATTTCAATGTACCATAATGGTGGTTATGGAAATGTATTGTTAGGTGTATATTCCTTTGGTTCTCCATCTAGACTTCTTGGAGTAACTGAAATAACACCAGTAAATATATCAGAAGGCTGGCAAACTATCCAACTTAAAAGTCCAGTGATAATAGCCCCACCAGGAGCAGTGTGGTTGGCTTGGGTATTTGAAGATAATCCAGGAGTCAGATATACTACCGAATTTCCAAAGATAAGTATAGAGGGTGAGGCAATACAATCAATAGATACTTGGTCAAATGGCATGCCTTCAATATTTGGAGATGTAACTTATGAACATAAAAAATATTCGATATTTTGTACATTCTCTCAAACACTTACCTGTTATCTTTTTGCTTCTTCATATAACATTGAATTTGATAATACTGAAAATACCGAAAGTTTCACTATTACATCTAATTACAACTGGAATATTGATTATGCTTTTCCAGCTACATTGAATTTTTCTTCAACATCTGGAACTGCCGCTGCGGAAACCACTATTTCGATTACTGCACCTGAAAATACTTCGCCTGATCCACTTTCAGGCACAATAACAATTACAAACGATTGTGGGAATGAGCAGGTAATATCGTTATCTCAATCAGGAATCTGTAATTTGTCAATTTCAACAAACAAAATTGTATTTGACAATACAGGAAGTCCACAGAACTTTACACTTACCTCCAATGATAACTGGAGTGTTGAATATGACTTTCCCACAATGTTAGAGTTTTCATCAACCTCAGGAGAGGCAGGTGAGGATATTTCTGTATCGGTAACCGCAACTGGAAACACTTCACCTGAACAACTTTCAGGCACAGTAACAATTACAAACGATTGTGGGAATGAGCAGGTAATATCGTTATCTCAATCAGGAACCTGTAATTTGTCAATTTCAACAAACAACATTGTATTTGACAGTACAGGAAGTCCACAGAACTTTAAACTTACCTCCAATGATAACTGGAGCGTTGAATACGACTTTCCCACAATGTTAGAGTTTTCATCAACCTCAGGAGAGGCAGGTGAGGATATTTCTGTATCGGTAACCGCACCTGAAAACACTTCGCCTGATCAACTTTCAGGCACAGTAACAATTACAAACAATTGTGGAAAGGTGCAGGTAATATCGTTATCTCAATCAGGAACCTGTAATTTGTCAATTTCAACAAACGACATTTTATTTGACAATACAGGAAGCCCACAGAACTTTACACTTACCTCCAATGATAACTGGAGTATTGAATATGACTTTCCCATAATGTTAGAGTTTTCATCAACCTCAGGAGAGGCAGGTGAGGATATTTCTGTATCGGTAACCGCACCTGAAAACACTTCGCCTGATCAACTTTCAGGCACAGTAACAATTACAAACAATTGTGGAAAGGTGCAGGTAATATCGTTGTCTCAATCAGAATCCTGTAACTTATCAATTTCAACAAACAACATTGTATTTGATAAATATGGGAGCACAGAAAGTTTCACTATCACCTCAAACAATAGTTGGAATATTATATCGAATTATCCATCGATAGTTGGATTTTCGTCAACATCAGGAGAACCAGGTGAGGATATTTCTATTTCTGTTTTAGCTCCTAAAAATATTTCAGGAGATACACTTTCAGGAGAAATAATAATTTACAATGACTGTGAAAAACAGAAAATTTCTATAGCTCAGCCTGGCATAACTGTAGGAAATTCTGATTATATTATAAAATCTTTAACATATTATCCAAATCCATTTTCAAAAGAACTAATCATTGAATTTAATTCTATTACCGAAGATTTTGTCGAGATAGAAATATTCGATATTAATGGAAGGAAAATAAAAAATGTACAGCAAAATTGTGTGATTGGAATAAATAAAATCGTTTGGGACGGTAAAGATGGTTTTGGCAATCAAGCGAAGACTGGAATGTATTTTATCCGAGTGCAATTTGAAGATTTTCATGGAATCTATAAAGTTTCATATATTGAATTATAAATAATAATATTTCAGCTTCTATTTTGCCTCTTAATTAATTTGCAATTTTCCAACGGTGCTGTTCAGGATTATTTTTATTGTTGGTTTATGTCCCGCTTTCTACTAATGCATCAACCTACCAATCCGGCTGAACCAGATTATTATACTCTTTAGATGATCCTGCGTAACGATATTTACAGCTCTGAATAATATATTAAGGTACAGAAGAAGTAATTAATTTTCTACGTTTCTGCCATCGCATACTCAATAATTTTTTTCTGCGGATGGAACGGTTTTAATTCATCCAAACCCAAAAAACGAACGGCTGCTTGAAGTAACTCTTCGTCTGTTTTCTGGATGGAGAGATTTTGTTTTTGCAGAAAATATTTTCCGGCATCAAGCAGGGCTGAAAGAGGAATGAGGCCGATAATTTCCGAGCCGCTGACTTTTGTTCCGAACTTTTCAGCGGTTTTTCGCACTTCTTCAAAAGCTTTGTGAACCGGCGTAACTGCAATATCCGTCAGGTTCATCGAAACCTGTGCGATTCCGTATTCTTCGATGTACCAGCCAATAGCACGCGTTTTTTTCAGGCTGCCCGGAATTCTCACAGGTTCACCATTTTCACCGGTGACAATTTTCCCGGTAACTGAATTCCCTTCGCGTTTCAGGCGGCCGGCTTCGCGAATTTCGAAAGCGATTAAATTGGCAATTTCCGAAGATGTGGTCTCTAAATTCACATTGTACGCCACCAGAAAATTCCTGGCGCCGATGGCAGTGGCGCCGCTTTTCTGCACTTTTTCCGACCAAACGGATGGTCCAAAATCAGGCTTCCACTGTTTGCTTGAAAGCCGTTCTTCCAGAGCTTCATATTTACCAAAACGACAATTGGCCAAACTTTGCCGTTCTTCGTGAAAAGCAGCAAACTCGTAGCAATAAACCGGAATTTCAAGCTCCTTCCCTACTCTTTCTGCCAGTTTGCGGGCATATTCAACGGCCTCTTCCATGGTAATCCCGGAAACCGGCACCAGCGGACAAACATCGGTTGCGCCCGAGCGCGGATGCTCGCCAAAATGTTTGCGCATATCAATGAGTTCCGAAGCCTTTTTTATTCCCAGAAAAGCAGCCTCCACCACATCTTCCGGTTCGCCAACAAACGTAACCACGGTGCGGTTTGCCGCTTTCCCCGGATCTACATCCAGCAACTTTATTCCGGCTGCAGTTTCTATTGCATCCGTAATTTGTTTAATAACTTCCAGGTCCTTTCCTTCCGAAAAATTGGGGACACACTCCATTATCCTGTTCATAAAAATTGTTTTTGCAACGTTAAGCAACTGCAAAGATAGGAAGTGGTTTCAGATTGAACTTTTCGAAATTATTGAAAAGAAATGAAAAAATAATTTGGGATGAACGTGTGTTTGTTCTTTATTAAACGTTCAAAACGACTGAACCTCACCGTTGATAATAACCGTTTCAATTAAATCGTTGGCAAACCGGTAAGGTAAAAATTCAATACCCGGCACATCATTGGTAATAAAAACATTGGCTATTTTCCCACGTGCGATGCTTCCCAACCGATCAGATATTCCCATGGCATAAGCCGAATTGATGGTGGTTGCATTTATCACTTCCTCGGGATGCATTTTGTAGCGGATGCAACCCAGTGAGGAAATAAAGTTCATATTTCCGCAGGGTGATGAACCCGGATTATAGTCGGAAGCCAGCGCTACCGGCAATCCGGCATCAATCATTTCGCGCACGGGCGCCGGCCGTTGATCGAGAAAAAATGCCGAGCCAGGCAGTATAATGGGCATTGTTTCGGTATTCACCAAACTGTCGATTTCGGTTTTGGCCATAAAATCAAGATGATCAACCGATAGTGCATTGTATTTTACTCCCACCTGAACTCCGCCGGTCAATCCGAATTCATTGGCATGGATTTTTGGCCTCAAACCATGTTTCATGCCAGCCAGTAAAATGCGGTCGGTATCCTCCACCGAAAACGATCCTTTATCGCAGTAAACATCAATAAAATCAGCCAGTTCAGCAGCGGCAACCTGTGGTATCATTTCGTTGATAATCAAATCAACATATTTTGAGCTGTTTCCGTCGTAATGCATCGGGATAGCATGTGCGCCTAAAAAGGTGGAACGCACCAAAACCGGCACGGTTCGTTTAATCCGTTTGATAACGCGCAACATTTTCAGTTCATCGTCAGTATTCAGTCCGTACCCGCTTTTAATTTCCACCGCTCCTGTTCCGAGTTTCATAATTTCAATGATGCGTTCAAGTGACTTTTCGAATAATTCGTCTTCGCTCATTTCGTGCAGCAGTTGTGATGAACTTACAATTCCACCTCCCCGATGTGTAGATTCTTCATACACCGAAGCCGTAATCCGATCGATAAATTCTTTTTCGCGCCAGGATGGAAAAACCAAATGGGTGTGAGGGTCGCAGTAACTGGGGTAAACCAAACGGTTGGAGCAATCGATTTCAACCAGGAAATCGTCGTCCACATAAGAATCCTTCAATTGATCCATCCTCCCGAAATTTTTAATCAACTCGTCGCTGATGGTCAGAAATGCATTCTTAATGGTGGTCAATTTCCTCATCTCTTTCCCCGCCCGGTACCGTACAGGTTCATCTTCAACCTGCACAAGTTCCTTAATATTTTCCAGTAAAATCTTCATGTAATGGAATTTATAAACAGTCATAAGTTACAAAATTTGGTTTGAATAATCCAACACAACCAAATGAATAATAATTGCTTAAACAAATGGTGAAAGCTTTCTGAAATTTGCTCCACCGGCGGGGAGCGGCAATTAAAAACCTTCGGGAAAAACTATTTTGATGCTGCAAAACATGGTGGCGCGCCGATAATTATTTACTTTCGGAAACTCAAATAAAAAAGGCATGTTAAAAAAAGTACCGCATACTTATGTCATCATTTTTTCGCTGATTATTTTCTGTACTGTTTTAACGTGGGTCATTCCCGGTGGTGCATTTGAGCGGCAAAATATTGTGGTGAATGGTGTTGAACGCGAAGTAATTGAGCCTGGTTCTTTTCATTTTGTGGAAAGCAATGCTCAAACGTGGCAGGCATTTTCAGCTTTCTTTTACGGATTTGTGGGAACAGCAAACATAATCGCTTTTATTTTAATGATTGGCGGCGCGTTCTGGATTTTAAACGAAAGCAAATCAATTGACATTGGAATTTATTCGTTCCTGAAGTTTTCTCAGAAATGGGAGCAATCGACCCTGTTGCGAAAAATAGGTGTGAACAACATCATACTTACCGGAATCATGTTTATCTTCAGCCTTTTCGGAGCTGTTTTCGGCATGAGCGAAGAAACCATTGCATTTACCATTGTTTTTGTTCCGCTGGCAATTTCCATGGGATACGATTCGATCGTTGGCGTTTCGCTTTGTTTTGTGGCGGCTGCGCTGGGTTTCGCCGGAGCTTTTTTAAATCCTTTTACAGTTGGAATTGCACAGGGTCTTTCCGACATTCCTCTTTTTTCGGGCATAGAATACCGGATTTTTATGTGGACGATCATTAACATTACCGGATTTACCTACATATTGAAATACGCTTCAAAAATTCGAAAAAATCCCCAAAAGTCCCTGGTTTACGACGATGACAAATACTGGAAAAAACGAAGCACCGAACCGAATGTTTCTTTTGATTTCTCGGTGCCAAAAGCAGCCTGGGTTTCATTCGTGGTGCTTTCAGTTGTTCTTATCCTTTTTTCGGTGTTTTATGCTAAAAGCACAATCAATATCGGGAATAGTGTTTACTTATTTCCGGCGGTCCCGGTTGCCACATTCCTTTTCGTTTTTGCGGGAATTTTAATGCTTCGGAAAACAGTGCATTATTATATCCTCCTGCTGCTGACATTTACCGTGGTTTTCCTGATTATCGGTGTAATGGGCCACGGCTGGTACATTGCAGAAATCGCTACACTTTTCCTTGCGCTGGGAATTGCCGCCGGAATTGCTGCGGGCAAATCACCCAATCAAATCACTAGATTATTTGTGGCAGGCGCCAAAGATATTTTGCCTGCGGCGATGGTTGTTGGTCTGGCCCGCGGAATCATCGTCATTCTCGACGACGGGCACATCATCGACACCATTCTCTATTATGCATCACAACCGATGCAGGATATCGGGAAAGTTGGCACATTGGCAGTGATGTACATGATTCAAACGTTTCTGAATATATTTGTTCCATCGGGTTCCGGGCAGGCAGCGCTTACCATTCCCATCATGTCGCAAATTTCCGATTTAACCGAAATTTCGAGGCAGGCAACCGTTGTTGTATTTCAATTTGGCGACGGGTTCACAAACATGATTACGCCAACTTCAGGAGTTTTGATTGCGGTATTGGGAGTTGCGCGAATCCCCTACGAAAAGTGGTTTAAATGGGTGGCGCCGTTCATCGTGATTTTAACAGTGCTCGGATTTTTGCTCCTCCTGCCAACGGTTTTAATGAATTTGAACGGGTTTTAAACATTAAAAAAGCCCGCTTCTTTTTAGAAACAGGCTCCGAATGTTTTTATGTTGTCCGGACTTTATTCGTCGATGGAAATACATTCAACCGGGCAAACCTCCGCACATGATCCACAGTCGGTGCAAAGTTCAGGATCTATTACATAAATATCCCCTTCAGAAATCGCATCAACCGGGCATTCGTCAATACAGGTTCCACATGCAATACATTCATCAGAAATTTTGTATGCCATAATTTAGAATTTTATAATTAAACATGCATAAGGCGACAAATGTACTAAGTTTACGAAAAAATCAAAGTTCAAATTTGGCAAAATTACAGCACAAAATATTATTTCTTTATAAACCTTTCATAAGCAACATTTTGTACGTAAACCATTGTATTAATACATAATTAATCCTGATTTTATTAATTTTGTTTAGAACAATAAATGATATTGAAAAATGGAGGAACTGCTAAAAATCAATCCTGTTTTACTGGCGCTTTTTGCATCGCTGTTCACATGGGGAGTAACTGCGCTTGGCGCTGCCATGGTGTTTTTCTTCAAACAAATAAATCAAAAGGTATTGAATTCGATGTTGGGTTTTGCAGCAGGCGTGATGATTGCTGCCAGTTTCTGGTCGTTGCTCAGTCCGGCCATCGCCATGGAAAAAGAACAGGGTGGCATTCCCTGGGTTCCGGCTCTGATTGGTTTTTTAGCGGGCGGTGCATTTTTATTAATCGTTGATAGTATCCTCCCTCATTTACATCTCGGAAAAAGCAGGAACGAGGCAGAAGGCATAAAAACTTCCTGGAAGCGGAGCATTTTGCTGGTGATGGCAATCACGTTGCACAACATACCGGAAGGTTTGGCTGTTGGTGTAGCGTTTGGCGCACTGGCGCAAAATCCTGATGTAACAGCTTTGGCCGGAGCAGTTGCACTGGCGCTGGGAATCGGCCTTCAGAATTTTCCGGAAGGAGCGGCGGTTTCCATTCCGCTGCGGCGCGAAGGTTTAAGCCGGTTAAAAGCTTTCAACTATGGTCAGTTGTCAGGATTTGTAGAACCGATAGCAGCAGTTCTTGGAGCATATCTTGTTTTGCTGATTAGCCCCTTACTTCCGTATGCATTGTCGTTTGCTGCCGGGGCAATGATTTTTGTTGTCGTTGAAGAACTGATTCCCGAATCCCAAAGCGGAAACAAATCAGATTTTTCCACAATTGGCGCAATGCTTGGTTTTGCTACCATGATGTTCCTGGATGTAGCATTAAGCTAATCGAAACAAATGTTCAAAGGTCCCGATTGTGTTTTTCTGAATATTTTTTCAACTTTTTTGTTTTGGAATTATCCGAAAAAAAAGAAACCGGCAGTTGTAAAAAAGCTAAATAAATCTTGTTTTTTCAGCGAATTGTTTTAATATTGAAATAAAAAATCAAATGACCCAAAAACCGGAAAAGGCAGACACGTCGGACGATGAAACTATTCTTGTAGCTGAGGATGACGATATCAGTTATGCATTGATCGAAGTGCTGCTGTCGCAAAAAAAAATACGATTACTACGCGCCCGGAATGGAGAAGAAACAGTAAAATTATTCAATGAAACCCCGAATATCATACTGATTTTAATGGATTTAAAAATGCCAATGATGGATGGTTACGAAGCAACAAAAATCATCAGGAAAAAGAATAAAAAAATTCCTATAATTGCACAAACAGCATATGCACTTGCCGGCGACGATAAAAAAGCGCTGGAAGCCGGATGCAGCGATTATGTTTCAAAACCAATTAAAAAAGAAAACCTGCTGGAAAAAGTGGAAAAGTACCTTTAGCAGGGAAAAAATTATTTTATGAAAGCAAATTTACTAGCTATCAGCTTTTTAATCATATTTAGCGTAGCGAACGCCCAGCAAAATTACCGTCCCGGTTTGTTTTTCAGGGAAGACTGGAAAGAAACGCCTGCGGAAATACCGCTTTCCCAAAAACATGTAAGCAATCCCGATTTAATTGTAAACCTGTATGGGCCGGGGCAGGACAGCCTGAAAAAAAGCAATCACGAAAAACCGGTTGACGACCCTTTTTATGTTTGGTCGGGATTATGCCGCGGAAACTGGATGGTAACGCTGAAACGTAAATCGCAAAATGCAGATTTAACCGGTTTTGCAAAAATACGCTGGCGGACAAAACAGTTTGGGCTGCGCCAACTGCACATCACGCTAAAACTGGCCGACGGAACCTGGCTGATCAGCGACTTGTCTTCCGGCCCGTCACAAGACTGGAACATCGATGAGTTCAATCTTCAGGATGCAGAATGGCATATTTTGGATGTGGACAGAATTGTGGAAGTGGGAATTGCCAAAAGTCCCGACCTGTCGAATGTGGAAGAAATTGGTTTCACCGATTTAATGCCCGGCGGGCAATCGGCGGCCTGCTCGCGGCTCGACTGGATTGAAGTGGATGGGAAACCGGTTAAACGCTAAAGAAATATATTCCTCTGCTTATTTGAGCCAAACAAAAAAAATCCTGTTAAAACTACAACGGCTAGCTCTTTTTTCCCAGGTTCCGCGCACTGCTGTCGCGGTTTGGATCAAGCCACGCTTCATTATTCACAGTGGTATTGAATTCCGACTCCAAAATTGCGCTGTCGGGTACCTTTTTAAGCGGCGTGTAACGCGGGTGATGGCTCTCCTTGTACGGATCATTAGTTTTTGTATTGTAACAGCAAATCATTGCCCAGCGCGGGTTTTCAGAGTTATTCCGATCAGAGCGGTGCAACAAATTGGCATGGAAAAATAACGCGTCGCCTTTTCCCAACTCCACATAAACCAGTTCCAGCCGTTTTTTAATTTCTTCCACCCTTTCCAAATCGGCGCCTGCCTGATCACCGGTTAATACATGATTTATCCGGCCCATTTTATGCGAACCTTTCAAAACCTGTAAACAACCGTTTTCTTTTGTGGCGGGATCAACTGCAATGTAAACGCTGCATAAATCGGGCGACAAAACGCCATTTTCATACCAGTAGCCATAATCCTGATGCCAGGCCCACGCTCCGCCAACTTTGGCTTCTTTCATAATCATTTTCGAATGATAATGATATGCTTCATCTTCCAGCAGTTGCTCCACCGAATCGACCACTTTATGGCTGCGGGCAATCATCCCGTAAATTCCGTCGCCGGGATGGTTCCACAGCGAAAGCCGCACTTTTGCGCCGGTCCCGTCATCGCGCTGAAAAGCGTGTTTGTCCATTTCGCGATCGCTTTTTGCCCGTTCCCGCAAAACATCCGCTTCTTTTTCCGACAAAAGATTTTTTAGAATGACGTAGCCATTTTTATGATATTCAGCAATTTGCTGCGTTGAAAGTTTTCCTTTTGATTCCATTTTGGTATTGTTTAATTATAAATATCGTTCTTTGAGCAGGTTCATCATGTATTTGTTGATTTCCCATTGATTTGAAACCGGTTGGCCGGTAAACGGCAGTGTTGGCATATATGGAACGGGCCCAAATTCGGGAGTGATCGTGAATTCCATATCTCCCTGTCTTTTTCTTTTTTCGATGATAGCATCCCACCATTTCAGGTGCTCATCCAGAAAATGTTTATTTTCCGGCGCTCCCGGATGGTTTACCTGCGGCCCCTCCGGATAACCAACCCTCGAATGAATATGAAACACGTTCGGAATAATGCGGTTCATTGTTTCCTGTTGGTGTTCCAGTAACGATTCGGACACGTTCACCCAATGCGAAAAATCGGCGGTAATTTTCATTTGTGGAAACGCCTTTAAATAACCAGGCATCACATGGCAGGCAAAGCTGAATTTTCCACGGTGCGTCTCATGAAAAATGCGTATCCCCGATTTTGTTTCCACCTCATTTGCTTTTTCAATGATGCTACAGTTCTCTTCGAATGAAAAAAAATCTTTGCCTGTTTGTGAATTAATGAACAGCGGTTTTGCTTCAGCCATTAATTCCAGTCGCGAAACAAATTCCTGAATATATGCATCCACATTCTTTTTGTCAGTCTGGTGATGCTGAAGAATAAACGGCGTCGCGGTATCTGATAAAACCGACAAATATTCTTTTTGTTCCGATTCGGTTTCGGGCAACGAAATTTCAACACCATCGTATCCCTCTTTTTTTACCTGTTCAATAAATTTTGAAAAAGGAATTTCTTCTGATCCCCAGCGCGGACAAAAAAACTTTAATTTCATAAGCAAGTAAGAACAGTTTGAAATGAAACAAGCCTCATTTACCAAAAGTTCAGGATTAATACAAACGAATTTGGCGGCAAAGGCTTCGTTACAAACTTTTCAAAAAAATAAAAAAGTTACTTTTGTGGAATCACTTCAAAAATTGGGTTTAAACGATTATGTTTCATGGAAACAGCTTCACTCAGCGAAATAAAAAAGGAATTAAAAGCGCTTCCACCGCAGCAACTTCAGGAAGTTTGTATTCGCCTGGCTAAATACAAAAAGGAAAACAAGGAATTGCTGGGTTATCTGCTTTTTGACGCATACAATCAGCAGGCTTTCGTTCATAACGTAAAGGAAGAAATTAACGAACAATTTTCACACATGAACAGCAGGAATGTTTACCTGGCTAAAAAAACACTGCGTAAAGTACTCCGAACCACAAAAAAATACATTCGCTTTTCCGGATCAAAAGAAACTGAAATTGAATTACTGATTTATTTTTGCCTGCAGATGAGAAAATCCAGACTGAAATTAAATTCCAGTCGGGTTCTGGCGAACATGTATTTCAATCAGGTAAAACGCATACGGAAAGTCCTTTCCATGATGCACGAGGACTTGCAAGTGGATTATGAAGATGAAGTTCAGAAATTATAATCTGTAAAAAAACAATCTCAACTAAACTCATACAGATGGAATCCCAAATCAAATTATTGTTTCAATTTCCGGTTTTTCCACCACTTTTTCATCTTTGAAGAAAATGATAAACAAAACTGCAATTATTGTCGCAATAACAGCTGGTACCAGCATGGCGCTTTGCCAGTTATGACCAACTACTTTTCCGTTTTCAATAATTTGTGTCCGCTGCAATTCCCAGCCGCTTAAATTGGTGCCGATGAGCCAACCCACGCCATAAGTAATAAATGTTATCAGCCCCTGCATGCTTGCGCGCAGGTTGAGCGGTGCTTTCCGGTCGACATAAATTTGTGCGGTAACATAGAAGAAATCATAACAAACCCCGTGAAGTATGATTCCGATATAGAAGAAAGAAACCAGTTCAGCATTGTTTCCAAAGGCGAAAAGCGTATACCTGACTACCCATGCAAACATCCCCATCAGTAACATTCGCTTGATACCCAGACGTACAAAAAAGAAAGGCATCAGCAGCATAAAAATTACTTCCGACATTTGTCCCATCGACATTATCCCGGCCACGTTATTAATTCCCGCTTCATTCATCGACATGTTGGTATATTGAAAATACATGGCAAACGGAATGGAAATCAGTAAAGTGGCCACTATCAGAATAGCAAACGATCTGTCTTTCATCAGCTTAAGCGCATCCCAACCGACAGCATCTTTAAACGTAACTTTCGCCCCTTTTTTTGATGGTGGCGTATCCGGGAGGAAAAAGCTGTAAATGCCCAGAATAATTGAACCGCCAGCTGCCAGTATCATCGGATAAGGACCAACCTCCAGGTCGAACACACTGATTAAAATCCCTCCAACTATCCAGCCGATGGTTCCCAGAACGCGTATCCTCGGAAACTGTTTTCCCGCATCAGGAGTGTGTTGCAAGGCGATTGTAGTGGCCAGGGCAATGGTTGGCATGTAACAAATCATGTACAACAGCAGAACCCAAAACATCAAACCAGGTTCTGTAATTTGCGATACCCAAAACATTAACATCCCGCCCAAAATATGAAGTACGCCGTTCAGTTTTTGAGCTGCAAAGTACTTGTCGGCAACCAGGGTGACAAAAAATGCCGAAATAATAGATCCCCACGCCAGCGTGCTCAGCACCCGGCCAATTTCCTCTCCCTGAAAACCGATGGAAGAAAGGTAATTTCCCGCGGCAACAAACCACACGCCCCAGATAAAAAACTCGATAAACATCATGAGAGAAAGGCTGAGATACGTTTTTGTTTTCATGTTGATTTTGTTAAGCAATAATTTAAGATGTTTTAAAAATAAACAAATCCTGTTAATTATCACGAAATCAAACTGAACTTCTTTCCCCTTTTGGTTTCGCCATTTCCCTCACGAGGTGAGAACGTTTTATTACACATCTGTGCTGAAGTTTGAAGTATTGTGTCGTCGCCAGGTCAGCCTGTTCGTCCCCTTTCGATGCGGATGAAGGCAGGCAATGGGGTAAAAAAAACGGACAAAGGATTGTCCGGTTTCCCGGGATTCGGATTTTCCCAAATCCGAAAAAAATAAACGTTTAAATCCTGACCGGAAAATCCCTTAATCTGTCGTATTTTTGCCCCAAATTAAAATCAGCAAAAATGAGCGACGACAAAAAGATAATCTTCTCAATGTACAAGGTGAGTAAAACTTACCCGCCTAACAAAACAGTTATCAAAGACATTTCACTTTCCTTTTTTCTGGGCGCTAAAATTGGAATCATCGGGTTAAACGGTTCCGGAAAATCGACGTTGCTTCGAATAATTGCGGGGCAGGATAAATCTTTTAATGGCGAACTGGTTTTTGCGCCGGGGTATTCAGTTGGCTTGCTCGAACAGGAACCGCAACTGGACGAATCGAAAACCGTCATCGACATAGTGAAGGAAGGAATGCAGGAAACAGTTGACGTGTTGAATCGTTACGAAGAAATCAACCAACAGTTTGGCTTACCTGAAGTTTATGAAAATCCGGACGAAATGGACAAGCTGATGGCCGAGCAGGCAAAACTTCAGGAGAAAATCGATCATCTGGATGCCTGGAACCTCGATACCAGGCTTGAACGGGCTATGGATGCACTGCAGTGTCCGCCCGATGATCAACCGATCAGCGAACTTTCGGGCGGTGAACGCCGCCGCGTGGCGCTGTGCCGGTTGTTGTTAAAAGAACCCGATGTGCTCCTCCTCGATGAACCTACCAACCACCTCGATGCGGAAAGTATTCAGTGGCTGGAAATGCACCTGGCGCAGTACAAAGGAACCGTTATTTGCATCACGCACGACCGTTACTTTTTGGATAATGTGGCCGGCTGGATCCTGGAACTCGACCGCGGACAGGGAATTCCGTGGAAAGGGAATTACAGTTCCTGGCTCGAACAAAAAGCAAAACGGCTGGAACAGGAAGAAAAAGGCAGCCAAAAACGGCGCAGAACTCTCGAACGCGAGCTGGAATGGGTGCGAATGGCGCCAAAAGCGAGGCATGCCAAAGCAAAAGCCCGTTTGAATGCTTACGACAAAATGCTGAATGAGGATGTAAAACAGAAGGAAGAAAAGCTGGAGATTTTTATTCCCAATGGCCCGCGACTGGGAGATAAAGTTATTGAAATGGAGGGTGTATCAAAAGGTTACGGCGATCGCATTCTTTTTGAAAACCTCAGCTTTCAGCTTCCACCGGCAGGAATTATTGGAGTCATCGGACCAAACGGCGCAGGAAAAACTACATTGTTTAAAATGATAATGGATCAGGTTAAGGCAGATTCGGGGAAAATTGAAATCGGCGACACCGTAAAAATCAGTTATGTGGATCAAACACATGCTGCCATCGATCCGAACAAAACCGTATTCCAGGTGATATCCGGCGGAACAGAAACCATGATGCTCGGCAACCGGCAGGTAAATTCGCGGGCGTATGTAGCGCGTTTTAATTTTACCGGTTCTGATCAGGAAAAAAAATGCGGTGTACTTTCGGGTGGGGAAAAAAACCGTTTGCACCTGGCGCTGGCACTAAAAGCCGAAGGAAACGTGCTGCTGCTCGATGAACCCACCAATGATATTGACGTGAATACCCTGCGGGCACTCGAAGAAGGCCTTGAAAATTTTGCGGGTTGTGCGGTGGTCATCTCCCACGACCGCTGGTTCCTGGACCGCATTGCCACGCACATCCTTGCGTTTGAAGGTGATTCCGAAGTTTATTATTTTGAAGGATCATTCACGGAATACGAGGAAAACCGAAGGAAACGCCTGGGCGACGCAGCGCCGAAGAGGGTGAAATATAAGAAGTTGAAGGAGTAGTGATCAGTCGCAGTGATCAGTGATCAGTGATCAGTGATTAGTGATCAGTCGCAGTGATCAGTGATTAGTGATCAGTCGCAGTGATCAGTGATCAGTGATCAGTGATCAGTCGCAGTGATCAGTGATCAGTGATCAGTCGCAGTGATCAGTGATCAGTGATCAGTGATCAGTAATCAGTCGCAGTGGGTAATGGAAATTAAAAAGATGCCATTTGCAGGTGTACCTCTGGAGGAAGCTTTCGTTAAAATCACCTGTAGTTTTTTTATAAAGTTTTTCCTTCCTTGGCAAGTTCTTTTTGTATACTTTTTATGAGCAGATCCCGGTTGATGATATTGCTTTGTACTGCAATGGATTTTAAACAAGCATACTGAACGACGTTTATGATATGTGATCCGGTTAAATCATAATCCCTGGCAATTTTTTCCAGGTCGACATCTGCATCGAGTACAGCTTCCGTGGGAAACGACTTTTTCCAGAGTTGAAGCCTTTCTGCAGGTTTGGGTTTGGGAAAATAGACGATGGCATTAAATCTCCGGCTAAAAGCTTCGTCGATATTGTCTCTGAAATTCGATGCAAGAATTGTAAGACCATCATACATTTCAACGCGTTGCAAAAGATAAGAAACTTCCTGGTTGGCGTATTTATCATGCGCGTCACGCACATTAGTCCGTTTCCCGAATATGGAATCGGCCTCATCAAAAAAAAGAATCCAATTCTTATTCGCAGCCTTATTAAAAAGTGTGGAGAGGTTCTTTTCTGTTTCACCGATATATTTTGACACTACCATGGAAAGATCGATACGGAAAACTTCCTTGCCTGTATATTTTCCAAGCAGAGTGGCGGTTAGCGTTTTCCCTGTTCCTGGCGGGCCGTAGAACAAAGCCCGGTAACCCGGCTTTATTTTGTCCGACATTCCCCAACCATTCATTAATGCCGGATTAAATTTTATCCAGGTTTCCAGGTCGCCTATTTGTGAAAGTGTTTGCTGGTTCAACACCAGATCATTCCAACTCAAACCGGTGGTAATGTGTTGTGCCGGAAAATTGGTGCTTAATTTTGGAAGTGATGGTTGGCCGGTAGTGAATAAATCTACATAATCTTCGTCTAAAATAATACGCCCACTCATATGAGGTTCACCCCGGGAAATAGTCTCAAGATAGAGGATATTCTCTTTGGCAAAATAATGGTTTTGGGAGAACAAACTGTAAAGTTGGAATCGCTTTTCGAGATCTGCACCGGCTAAAATATACAATGCTGTTTCGCCAGTGGGTAAAGTTCCCCGGTGGTTACTTCCCTTTACTCCACCAATAGCGGGATAATCTCCTCCCTGCGGAATATATTCATTTATAATACTGTCGATGAAGTTGGGATATATATGCGGAACAAGAGCCAGCATTACTACGACCAATTCGTCACTTGTAACTTGTTTGCTATTGATAAACCGGGTGAACGGACTGTCCTCCTCCGAACTTAAATTGGGTGCCTGAACCTCAGTAACAATAAGTCCTTCATTGTTGAAATTCTCCAGGTCCCGGCTAAGCCTTTGCCGAACAAGTGATTCCAAAAATTGAAGGGATAGCCGGAGATTTAAGATTTTATCCATTTGTCAACAAATTATAAGTTAAAGCTTTCGTTATCAACATAATATTTTGCAAATTAAAACCAATACCGAAGTGAAAAGCTTACATTTTCTTGTCGAGTGATTGCGCTCGCTTTAAGATATCATGAAATTAAAGCAAATCAATCAATTTGAATTAGAAAAAATCCTCATTTATGAAGATATTATGAGCCTATAAAACGTAACTTTAGTTAGAAGATCGTTGTCGGACTGCGCGTGCCGCTAATATGGAAGAAATGATTGAAGTGCAGTGCAATCCGCATACTACCACTCTTGTTCTTGTTTGAGCCCAACTCCACAACGTTCGAGCATCGGCGTCATGCAAATGAATACAACCATGCGATGCAACAGTGGGGTCGCCGCGGTGAAATCCTACCTGGGGAGCAAACCGTTGGTAAAATGCCATGTCTGCGCCCTCATAGCGTTCTCCACGTCTACAAGAAGCACTGCCCCCGCTCACTCTGCGTCTACTACCTCTTGAAATACAGCGTCCATACGATGATGAGCGATGGTCTCTGTCACGATAATTAATTCTAAAATTCCCGACAGGGGTTGTATGTCCGCTAACTCCGCCAGAAGCACTAAATCGTCGAATTAACAATGTGCCATTGTAGGTGCGCACATAACCTATTCCACCAGCGTCCTGTCCAATTGAATTTAGAGAGACAAGAATCCATTTGCCCGAGGGAACATTAAAAAAAGGTGTTTCACTACCCGATGAGCCGCTTCCGGATCGTGCACGCCATTGGATTACGTAATTATTCCCACGCCTTAGAACACGATACTCCCGGTTAGGGTGTTGGCGCTGAAACTGCCTCATATGGTAAACTGCACCCCGATGGTCTGTATAAACATCAGCTCGGTCATTCGTAATTGAGTCTTGCCAGGCTTGCCGCTGTATTTTGGGTGCTACAAAACTGGGGTTACCAATTCTACTTACCGTCGTTGCGTTACTTTTATTGGTTGTTTTTGCACCTCCTTGTTGAACAACATGGGTTAGTTCGTGCGCAAGAAGTTTTTTGCCTTCGTGTGCTCCAGGCGCATACTGACCATTCCTGAAATAAATATCAGAACCATGTGTAAAAGCTTTAGCCTGAATGTTTTGGTTCATATTTTCGGCATTACTACCAGTATGGATACGAACATTGCTAAAATCAGTTCCGAAGGCATTGCTCATAAACCTGTTCGTATTTTCCGGCAACGATGATCCTCCTCCTTTTGATGAATTTAATTGGTTCTGCAGGTTAGGCGTTGCCTCCATTCCACCTCCACTGGATTTGGTCTGAAGCATTTCTTCTTCTAGATCCTCTTCCCGGGCAATTGAAAATCCTTCTTGTTGCTGCAAATCCGGCTTTCTTTGTATGGATTCCTTTTCCTCCTTTTCGCATTCGGAGCATTTGCGCTGAATGCCAGTTTCGGGCATGGCCATAACCTTATTGGCCATGGCATCTGCTTGTTGCTCGAATTTATCGTTAGGCTGGTTGATGGTGAGTTTGGGATAGATGGTGTTATCACCGAAAAATTTCTTAAGATTGGTCTTTGCCGTTCGAAAATTGTTTTTATGTTGTGTATGACTTTTCATATTTCATTTTGATTACATTAATCCGTTTTAAATTAAATTTGAATAAGTCTTCTTCAATAGGTTAAGATTGACTTATAAAAATTGCTTTTAAAGGATTTTGTTACTTTAAATAGATTAGAATGTGTCGAAGTAGAATTTATCTGTATTATCGAATTCCTTCTGAAGATATCGGGAGAATAATCGGCCATTTTGATTCTATTTGCGTAATTATTTATTTTTTACCGCTTTATTTTTTAACGAACATTGGTTGTAAATCGTTTTTTGAGCAACAGCCTTCTTATTTATTCCCTGCTGAAGCCTAATCCCTTTCCCGTTAATAAGCGGAGTAGAACTAAGTATCTTTATTTTGAAGGATTTAACCTTGCCACTTTCTACGTTAACTTTCGTTATCATTACGGAAATAAAGGCTGCTCCGCATACCAAGGCCAGATTAGGATGACCACCTGTCTTCTTTCGGTAGAGCATGGATAATTTCATTCCTTTTTTTGGAGTTTTACCGGCTATCTGGTCACAGTTTCCAAAAAGATAAATAGAGTTTTCGGCCGGGGTCAATTTAGTGTATTTACCACTTTTAATGCCCTTCAAAACACTTTCTTTTAATTCAGTATATTTAAATCTGTCTTCCGATACTGCTTCCGATATATCCTGGGCAGTTTTGGCAGCTTTTATGTTTGATTCAAGGTCCTCAATGGCTTCTTTCCCACCGGACTTTAATTTATCCCTGTTGTCCAGGGCATCCTGGATATCCTGAACAGAAAGGTTTTTAAGTGCTTTATCAATACCTTTCACAATATCCATATCAAGTTTAAGACCGTCATCAGATTTCAATAATTTCATCATTTTTTCCATCTTCTCATCACCATATTTATCATAAAGTTTGAGCAGTGCTTCCTGCTCAGGCGACAATTTCTTTGGATCACAATCCAAATCTGTTGTTTTCAGGTTAGTGTCCTCATATTTTTTAATCGGAAACAGAAGATTCTTTTGTCTTTCAGGCAATGGGATTACACCACGGAAGAATTTCAGGATACTGTCTGATATCGATTGGGGTAATTTTTTGAAAAAATCAAAGCCGTTGAGCAGCGGAAGAATAGCTTTTTTCTGAAACCAGCAGGATTTTACCACCATCCGGATGGCTGCTTCTTTTAACGCCGAGAGAGCCAGTTTTAAACATCCGAATAACGGAGGTGTGGCGCACTGAATAATACGGTAGCCCCATTTGACAATACTGAGAATATTGCCGATTGTTTTCAGGCCTTTCTTGAGTTTATTCGCAATATTCACTCCGGCTTCGAAAACCTCCAGTTCTTTGGAAAATTTTTGGCGAAATTGGATTTCAATTTTTTTCGGAAGATTAATCCATTCCTTTATCTTATCCTGGATGGGATTGATGTCCTCTTCGTACTTCTTTAAAAAAGTTTCGCTGAAGAAGTCTTTGATTAAAGCCTGGGCTCCTGTCGCAAGGGATCTCTTAAGGTTTTCATAAACCTGATTTATGGTCAACTTCAAAAATTGAATAATAACTTTAAAGGCCACTTTTAGAACGGTTGCGAATGTTCCGGAACCAAATTTTGGTTTGGCTTTTACTTTATCAGGATTTGAAATACGATTTTTTATTCGCGTAAAAAGTGAGACGATCGTACTGAAAGCTGTGCCGAAAAAATTACGCAATTGGCTGTAAAGAATTCCAAAACGGGTCCAGTGTCTCAATTGCCTGAAATTTTTTGCAATATTCTTAACATTTATATGTCCGAATGGCAAGGGTACATTTAAACCGGTGCGGTCTTTTAATTTCGAAACGGCATTGATTAATTGTAATTGTTGGTGTGTTTTATTTTGTCCTTTTCCTGAAGCTTTGGCTTTAAGGCCTACTCCGGTCATCCCGCTTACTTCCTTTTTCCACTTCTGATATTCATCCTGCCAGTTTTGGGGATCATAAACGGTCTCGGGGCTTCGCTGGATATTGTGTTGCGCCATCGAAGGATTTAGCCGATGCCTGAAGCTGGGATAAACATTTGGAAGACTGGCATTGTCCTTTTTGTCTGCCATCCGGTTTATTTTCTTTTTTGATGTTGTTAGTTTCGTTTTAGCGCGTAACGTTCGTTTAAGTTTATTTAATCTTTTTATTGCATTTTCGAAAGCCTTGCTTTTTTTCATCTTGCGCAAACCCTTAGGGAATCTAAATGGTATGAATTCATAAACCCATATTCCCGTATGTGATGGATGTTTATAAATCACTGCTTTCCCTTTCAAACCACCAATGGCCTGAAAAGCCCTGTTCAGTTTGTCATCGTACAACCCGAGTGGGACGTTTGCCCCTGAATTGTTTGAAATTTGCCTTAATTTCGGGATTTGTAATTGTTTGATTTTTCCCAAAGAGGGGTTCCATTTAGGAAATTCATAGGATCCATCTTTGTTCTCTGCCAGGGATGTCCTTTTTCGGGATTTGCTTTTAAGTATTTATTAATATCGTTTTTGGTTTCCCGGATTCCGGCCATGTAGCTTGAAATTTGGCCCTTGCCAAGGATTTGTTCCGCTTCTCCGGCTGGTTTTAAATCTCCCAGTAGTATTTTTTGCGGCACCAGATCTAATCTACAAATATGCCCCTTTTCACATTTGTTTTTTCCCCGGCCAACCGGACCAGCAATGGGTGCGCCCTTTGCTCTCTGGGACTTAATACTCTTTATGCCTTTATGGTGGAAATCAGGATGCGCTTTCAGGAACGATGGCAGTCCATTGATGAAAATAAGGGCAATGGGGGCCGAAGCCTGATAAAAGTCTGCCCTGCCGGCCCTTCCGGCCGCAAGACCACCTTTAATGGCCCCAGGTATTTTAACTTCGAAATACTGATTATCACCCGTATTTATTGTGGCAATTTCTTTCAGGATATGATCATGGGTATCCGACCAGTTAACGGTTGTAGGTGAAAAGCTGTCTGCGTCTTTACATTGAATGTTAGATATTTTCATCTTAGCACTTACTTTACCACGGACTGCTTTTTGTTGCATCACATGCGTCAACTCATGGGCCAGCAAATGTTTACCCATTGCGTTGCCTGGATTATATTGACCATTTCTGAAATATATATCCGAACCGTGCGTAAAAGCTTTTGCTTGTATGCTTTGGTTCATTTTATTGGCTTGTGCTCCATTATGTACACGAACGTGCCTAAAATCTGTTCCAAATGCATCGCTCATAAACGTATTTGTTCTTTCCGGTAATGGTGAACCTCCACCTTTTGAAGTTTTTAATTGATTCTGAAGGTTCGGAGAAGCCACCATTCCCCCACTCTCTCCTTTTGCCCGAACAGGTTCTTCCTCTTCCGATTCATCAGATTGTCGCAGAATATCGTCCCTTTTGGTTTCCATTGGCGCTTCCTCTTCTTCCTGTCGTCGAATTGCTGGTTCAGCTTGTACGGATTCTTCCTCCTCATCCACAGATTGTCGCTGAATGTCAGGTTTTTCCTGAATAGGTTCCTCTTCTTCAGGCTCTTCTTGTTTTTGAATACCTGGCTTCACAGAACCTTTTTCTTCGTCCTGGCAAGAATCACATATCCCCTGAACCCGATTTTTCTCCTGCATTTTCATTACCTGATTTGCCATGGCATCAGCTTCCTGCTCGTACTTGTCGTTCGGTTTATTGATAGTAAGTTTTGGAAATATTTTGTTTGGGCCAAAGAATGGTCTCTTTATCGAAGTTCCGGAGCTGGCGATTTCTTTTTTAAAAGTGTTCATATCTGCGTTTTATTATTGCGGGAACAACTCGGTTTTTCCAGCGGCTTCAACAGCTTTTTTTATGGCTTTCTTTTCGGTGTCGTTCAGGCCGGATTGGTCAAGGGCATGATCTAAAATGGTTTCGGCGCCTTTCTCAATGGCTTTGCGGGCGCCTTTCTTTATCCAGGGGCGTAGTTTCTTAGGAACGTTCAGCTTTCTCATGGCGCTGTCAACGGAGTCATCAAACTTTTTCCAAAGTAGCTCGTTCAGCGATTTCTTTTTGTAAGGTGGCACGTAGGGCTGATCCCAGAGCCTTCTGTTAAAATCCTCTTTTTCCCATCGTTTTAAATCTTCCGGTGTGGGTTTATAGTCGAGATCAAACAGCTTTTTCTTTTTGTCTTCCTTATTTTTTATTGTGGCCGGATCAAATAAAATATTGATCTCCACCCTGCGATTATATTTCCTTTGATTCTCCTTCTCTGTTTTTGACTTTCCAATTTCGGGAACTGCCGGTTGGGATTCGCCGTAAGCTATACCTTCGTAATTGATCGGATTGACTTTTGTCGTTGAATTAAGAACTGCAATGACGCCAAACCTCCTGTTTTCGGACAATTTCTGATTTTGCTCATCGCTTCCTTCCTGTGAGGCATAGCCATCTACAGTCACTTTTGGATTGTACAAATACATAAGGTCTTTGCTTAATTTTTGGACTACCGAATGATTTTGTACATCCATGAAAAAACTATCCTTGTCGAAATATACGATCGCATTAATGCCAAAGGACGTTCTGCTTATTTTTGGCGACGGAACTGCCGACTCCGTCGACATTGAAAATTGTCCCCCTTCTTTGTCTTGTAGCAGCGAAGGAGAGAAAAAAGGCTGGTTCTTATTTGATCCAGTGGATGACTTTTGCTTTAATGCTTCTTTCTCTGGCATAACATGAATAACTTATTTTCAAATTTATACCCATTCTACAAACAAACTCCTTTTCATCCATGGCAGTTTAATCACAGAAATTGTCCAGGGCAATCTTTCCACAAGGATATCGATGCCACTTTTACGTTCGACTTGCAAAAGCCAGTTTCCGGAGGATTTCTGAAACTGCAATTTTCCGTTGCGTTGTAAAAACGTTTCCCTTAAGGCTGAAATAGATGATTTGCCCAGCTTTCCCCAGTGCTTGATGACAGCTTCCAAAAGCTTGTCGGTTTCCTCTTTAGTTTCCTTTTCCAGGATGATTTCCCTTCTCAGGGTTTCTTCCACGGGCCAGGCGCAGAGAATCTTGTTCAGAAACAACAAATTTTCCGGCGCATTTTCTTCGCCGGTTGCCAGGTATTGCGTGAGGTGGATCGCTTTTACCTGCGCTTCGGGAGAAATAAAGTCTTTTTCTTCAGTCAAGTTGAGGTTGGCGAACAAATTTATGAGGAACGGAGCTGTAATTACCAAGCCGGCATTGCGAATGAAGAATTCTTTTTTTCGGGCCGGTTCCTCTTTGTCTTTTTCTGCTTTCTTCGCGATGTCTTTTTTTTCTTTAGTTTCGCTTTTTTTCGTGGTTTGCGTCGCCCGCCCGGTCATATTCTTCATTTCTTCCTCCCAGGCAATTTCGCATTCTTTTTGGAGTTCGCCAAAATCCGGTTTTGAAACCCGTAACAAAAGTTTTTTCAGGGTCGACTCCACAAAAACATCATCGATAGAAAAATTGAATTTTTGAAAGATCGTTTTGTATTCCTCTTTTATTATGAAGCGGTCAAAAGCCTGGCGCAGTTTTTCCCATTCCGAATTGTGAATATCCCATAGTACATCTGCGAACCGCAATAAAAAAGTACGGGAAAATTGAGCTGCCAATCGCCGGATTATTCCAGTTTGGCTTTTATAAAGGGATTTTAATCCTTGCAGAAATTCTGATCTTCGTCCGGTATCTTCCAAAGAACCGATGATTTCGTTTTCAAATTCCTGAAAATCGAAATGCGGACCCTGGTTGTCAATATCACCGTTTTTCAGAAATTGAAAAAAGCTTTGCCATATATTCTGTTCGCTGGTCAGGAGATGTTCCTCCGGCGATTCATCTTCCAAAACAGGCGAGCCAGGCTTTCGTTGGCGGGCATTGTTCTTTTTTTTCAATAACTGTTTTTTCATCTGCTTTTCAAAACGGGAGAGGAATGTTTCTTCCCAGTTGTTCTGGGGCAGATTTTGAAGATCGATTTCCATCTTCGGGATTTGCAAAACCCGGTCGCCAATATCAAGATCGTTAAACAAACGCTCAAGTATTTCGGGTAGAACTTCCCGGCACAAACTGCTGGCTTTGTCCTGTATTTCCTGATATTCTTTTTCTGAAGGGACAGCGATTTCCAGGATATGACGTTGTATGCTATGCCGGTTTTTTTCCATCAAGCTTTTCTTTCTTTTTTATTCTCCACCTCCTTTTCAAGCTGTAGTTTCTCGGCTTCGCCCGGCCAGTGTTTGCTTCTCGCAGAATGGATATCGATCATATCGAACAAGTCCTCGGTCATCCTGCTCAACTGCCTGAAGGTGTATATGCCATAAAAATTCAGGGTTTTTGCGCGTTCCTTGCCGATTTGGTTGATTTTGGCCAGATCGTCGGCCTCGTCTTGTTCGGCCCTGCCTACATATTCTTCAATTCGTCGTTTTCGCTGTTCGTCACTTAAATCGCGCAAAACGATCAGGTCGTCGGCAATGTAATCGCAACAATGATAGGGTAGGTGGAAATCGGCGATTATTAGGTCATCAACATCATAAACAATAATAAATGTCCCGCCCTTGCGTACACCGGCAATGTGTTCCATTCCCAAAAAATGGGGCAGAAATGAATAGAATTCCCCAGTAGTGGCCTCCGGCGAATGTTTTGTAAAACGCGGTCAGCGGCGTTGCTTCGCTTAGTTTAACGCCGACAATATTAAAATCGAGGTTGTATTTATGTTTGATATTTCGCAGTTCGAGATGGGTTTCCGCAAAGGGTTGGCCAATATGCCCTTCGATACGGAAAAAATCATACGGATCCAGGTTGTAATGCAAAGGCCGGATAATATGCAACTTGCCGGTATAGCTTTCCTCCGAATCGTTGGCGTGGTAGCATAAAATCTCATCGGCGGTGCTGTTTCGTGTGCGTTCGTAATTCCAGAAATGATGCAAAGAATAGCGATGACGAGCCACCGGATAATAATAATACGGAATGGTTTGAAGTTCCACAGGTTTATCGTAGAAACGGCCCGGGGTAACTTTCAGCCTATCGAAAACAGGTTCTTGTTCCGGATCTTCGTGGGGCGTGTTGCAGAAATTCATTTTCGACTCCTCGATGTATCCGGGCAGATAAAAATTCTTTATCATCACCATTAGTCTCCAGAAATAAAGCCGGATCGAATTTAAGCGATCGGCCTGCCCGTTGAAAACCGGGGGATGTTTGAAGTGTTGACGGAAAGGTTGTGGAACGTTCGTTACCGTTTCGCGCAGGGGTTGGCCCAGCAGAAAATGGTTTGGAAATTCATCGGCTCCGCTTAAGCTCAGAAAGGTATAATCAATTAGCCGTTTTCGGAGGTCATGGTAGGCCGCAAGCAAATCCCTCATCCAGTCGTAGAAATACTGAATATATTCCTTGTGTACCGAACTGCCTTCATTTTTATTTTTCGATTTGAACGCGTCCCATTTGTCCATCATGGCATCAAAGGTGGCGGCGACATCCCAGGTGGGATATTTATCGATCAGCGGTTCATAATATCGGAACAGGTCGTTCAGCGCCTTGTATAGATCGGAGATCGCTTCGTCCACACAGGGACGATAGGTTTTGTAGATGTCATGAAGGTTTTTTATCTCCGGAAATTCGGATTGGTCCGGGCCACCCGGCGGGCAATCGTAGGGATCGCCTTTGGAAAAACCGAACCTTCGCAAAGGTATTTCGGGCAACCGCAATGCCGGGTTCTTGGCTTTGTTGACATCTTCGGCAGTGGGTTTGTCGTCATTGGGATTGAAGGCATCGCTGTAAATAAAATCTTCATCGTCTTCCAAACGCTTCCAGACCATCAATGTGCTGAGCTTCTGGATATCCATTTTTTGAAGAATATCTTCCTGCCGTGCCAGTAAAAAATGAGTGATGTGTTTTGCATGTTGGCCTTGTTCATCGCCCGTTTCCTCTTTCGAAAGCAGGAGTTCTTCTTCCTCCGGAATTTCTTCCTGTTTTTGTGGACTTTGATGTTCAAAATAAAGCAGAACAACCTTGTCCTTTAAAAAGGGATTTAGTTTTTCCTGTTGATATTGCGGGCTCAATGCCTGGTCGGAAACGGAAAATTCGTCGTCCGTCACAAGCTTCCACAGTGGAATTTGTCCGCCATCTTCATAAAAAAAGAATGGATATTCGCCTACAAACTCAAATTCCCGGTAAAAAGTAAAAACCAGGTTGCCGGAAATTTCGATGTATTTTCCGTCGCTGCTTACGCCTTTTCCTGCCTGCACGCAAATGTGCTGCTGGGCATCGAGATTTATTTCCAGTCCGGAAACGATGCCCGTGCCAATCAGGCAACGCCGGGTAATTCGGTTGGATTGGGCGATATGGCGGATTTTCTTTTTCCGGTTCATTATCCTATGTTTTTCTTGTTGCGTTCCAATCTTACTTCATCGGTTTCCCTTTCACCGCGGGTTTCTTCCTCTTCGCATTCGCAGATGTTTTCTTCTTTCTGCTGCGGGCAATAACCGTTGCAGGGGAATCGGTTCAGGATTTCCAATAATATCCGTGCCTGTTCCGAAACATCGCAGGCGTCTGGTTCACATTCGGCTTTGGATTCCCTCCACTGTTCAAATGCCTGTTCGAAGCGGTACATTTTTCTCTGATCCTCATTTTCGATCCAACGAAAACATATGGCAATATGGGCGGGCGTTTCTCTGCGCACCAGTTGCTCAAAATACTTCCTGAAGGAGAGGTTTTTGAAACGCCTGGTCCATCCCGGCAAAACCAGACTGATCCAGAAAGAGTAAGGATCGCAAACGGTTTTGTAATCCCGGCAACAATACATGAATTCCATCAGCGCATCGTTTTTTACCAATGGCCGCAGCAGGATGTGTTCCACAATGTGAAAGCCTTCTTTTTTGCAGCTTTCCATTCCCGTCATTTCTTCTAATTTTTCCTGTAGCTGTTCCGCCTGGGTGTGGTTTAAATCCCGGCTTTGCAAAACAACCTGTTCTGTTCCTTCGGTGAAAGAAAACTGCACCCGGTAAGACCTTTCGCTGGTATCGCTGTCCACGATGGACAGATAATCCGCATTGGCGCTGATCTCCGTTAATTTTTGCTGGTGTTTTTTTGATTTGGCCGGGGTGTAGGATTCCTGGCTGGTCAGCAAAATATTTTTCGCCTGGTTTTTATCGTCCAGTTCCACCCATTGAATGAAGAACCGAGGTCGATTGGCGGTATCGTCTTCGGCAAGGTCGATACGATAAACGGGGTCACAGAACACCGATTCGGTAGTGGGAATGCTCATGTTGAGCAGATGGTATATTCGTTTTTTCAGCCCGGAGACATTGAGCGTGTTCCATACATCAGGCCTTTCGGCAGATGTTTTAGCGGTCTTTGAACTGTCCTTCCAGCCTTCTTTTGAATAAATGAATTTTTTATAGTTGTAAGCCTTCGCCCTTTCGGATTGAATGGCCGGCAGATAGTAAAGATAATCGGCCCTGGCCTGAAGGTAATCCCGGTAATCTTCGAAAAGAGATGCTTCGGCGCTTACGCCAAATTGTTGCAAGCTGAAGGAAGTGAAACATTCGCCAAAACGCGCCAGCAAATGGTTTGTAATTTCATATTTTCTTTGTTGCTGAAGATTGTCAGGTTCAACAATTTCCTGCAGTTTTTTCCGATAGTAATTTTCGTCGTCTTCAACAAAAGCCTGCCATTCTTCTTCCTGGTATTCGCTTTGGATGAGTTTGGTTATTTTATCGCGGACACTGTCTTTATTCGCCGTCCAGTATTCGCCCAGGGCTTTCCCAAAGGCCAGGTTCCATTCTACGAAGGAAAGAAAGTTTTTGTCCACAAGCCCTGAGTTTTTTAGCAGCAGGATGATTTCTTCGTCCACTTCCATACCGCTCAGGGTTTCGAGCTTTTCCTCCGTGAGTTGAACGGGCTGAAATATAAGTTCCCTGATTCCGGGGATGTCATAAAGGGCATCGGTAAAATAGCTGGGCGCATCCACATTTTGTTCTACAGCAAACAAATCCCTGACGTGGCTTAGTTGCTGCAGGTAGTTGGCCATTAATCGATCGTAAAAGGTCAGATAAGCCTGCAATTGTTTAATCTCGCCAAGCCTTTTTGGCGGGGCATTTGGCGGAGGGCTATTCGAACCGACAGCATAGTTTTGCGGGAACTCCATCTGAATGCTTGTAAATTCCGCTAAATCCCCTCGGTATTCACCGTTTGGCGTTTGGAGTTTGTCGCTTGTTTTGCCGGCCTGTCCGCGGATTTCCAGTTGTTTAGCGCGGATGAGCTCAGCAATGGATTTGTACGGTATCCGGGTTCTGAAATTTTCCCGGCTGCTGTGGAGACAGGAGCATTCGATGTCGATAAAGGGTTTTTTGCCGTTCAGGTCGAGGCAGGTAAGATTGCGGACATACTCGTCTTCGCCTTTTCGCTTAATCACCAGTTCGTTGATGTTTACAACGCCATCTACATTAAGGATCACTCGATAGAGATCGGACATATAAATAGCTTCGGGGATGGTTCCTTTTTCCAGTTCTTCATCGATAATAAAACCATGTTCCAACAGCGGCCCATCGTAAATCTGATCGCCGGTATATCCCAATTCCACCAATTGTTGAAGGGTACGGAACTGAATTGTCGGGGTAAGGAATTCCTGAATCTGAAAAATTATCTCCGCCATAATTTTCTCTTCGTCACATCCCTGCATTGTCTCCACATCCAGGCAGAGGCAGATGTTCTGCGCCTCAAGGATGGAAATATCCAGGAAGTCTTCGCAAAGGTTCCTGTTTTGATGAAGTATTTGCCGGGCCTGCCGAATAATGCGTTTTGCCGCAGCCGAACCGGGAATTATCTCCGTATCGTGCAAATCCAGCTTTATGGAATACAAACCATTCAGCTCAATCTTCTCAAACTCATCCGGATTCTGGTTTTCGTTGTAATAGCTTAAAAAGAGATAGCCGAGCACGCAACTAATCCTATTGGGGATTTTTGCTACTTTTTCCGCGGCATCCGGATAGTTAAAGGCGATAAAATCCATTACCTGCCATAAACGGGCCATGTCGTCCATGTTTACTCCACCATCTTTAGCTGTTTTGTCGATAATTTCATACAACGGTTTGGTCAGGTCGTTTTCGGGAAAATCTTCCGGTATCAAAGTCTTGAGTTCACGTACAAATTCGTTGTCGGCCTGCCTGAAGGCGAGGGAACAGTATTGTCTGCTTTGCAGGTAAAATTTATTAAAGGTTTTAAGATGTTTGACAATAAGAACATAGAATGATTTTAGGTTTTCCTCCAGTTCTGCGGTATAATTGTAAATCTTATCGATGTATTTTGGATCAAATCCGTCCTGGTCTTCGAGTAATTCTTCGAAGGTTTCACGAAGGATATTTTTGTAATCCGAATTGCTCATGATAATTTCCTTCACCCTCTTTTCGAAGCCGCTAACATTCTGCGGTTCGCTCGCATCGTTATCTATCAGGTATTTTATCCTGTTCTCAAATTCCGGGGAAATCGTTCTTGTTTTTTTCTGAACATACAGGGCCTGTTCATTTTCCTTTGATTTCTTCAGCCAGACATTTTTCACGCCGGGAATGTCGATCAGGATTTTGCGGTAGTCCTTTTCGGTGACCGGTTCGCAGGGCAGGATTTCTTCGGCAGGATGAAAAAGTTTTCTTTTGCCGTTGTCCGGCCCGATGGCCATTAGGTCTTCGAACGGCAAATGGGTGCGGTAGGAGAGGTCGGTGATGGCATAGCACAAGCTTTCCAAAATGGTGATACCGGGATCGTGGATATTAAAATCGGTCCAGATAAAAGGCGCCCATTCCTCCAGGCGGCGAATCCCTTCCGAACGAAGACGCTCAAAATCCAGGGTAATGCGTTCAGGCCGTGCCGGCGATATGGTATTTATGCGATCGTCCATAATTTATTTTCTTTGCCAGGATTATATGCATTCCGTTTCTACATCCGCAGTAACCGCTTCTATGCCATGGTCCGTTGTAAAGGCATCTTTGTCCTCTTCGAGATAGGTGGTAAAAATGGTCCGCAATCCCGATGGAATTATCCTTTCAATATCTTTTGGCAATTCCACATTGTCGATTTCGATGTCCATATTCATGATTTTATCCACGTAAGGTATTTCCTCCAGGAAGAAAACAATCTTTGATCTGTAAAGCGGTTTATCGAATTGTATTTCCGCGTTCCTGTCCTTCATCCAGGGCGCGAGGAAATTTTTTATTTCATCGTCGAGGGCAAAACGGTGATAATTTACGTCTACGCCTTTCCTGAATTTTACCTCGAATTTCACGCGGATGGTTTCGTAAACCGGATTTTCAACAAAAAGGAATTGTTGTGTCAGGTTTCCAAATTCATCTTCTTCGGTATAAGCGGTAAACAAATTGGTTCGGGTGCGTAAAAACTGTTCCATTTCCCTCAGATCGCCTTCGGAAAATCGAGGATCGGCGGTAAGTTCGCCGCTTCGCCTTTTTAAATCCGGAATCACAGCGACCATCACATTTCCCGGTGCCAGTTCAGAACCCGGTTTGGTATGGTTCAGGCATTTGGCCCGGTATATTTTCGGGAATTTTTCCAAAACAATGCGCTCGTAATCCCAACGGGTCACAGCCCGGTCTTTATGCCTCAAGCGTTCGCTTACCCGGCGGTAAAATTCATTTCCCTGTTCCGGCAACCTTCCGTTGAAAGTAGGGAAAGGTTGTTCAATCTTTTTAACTTCGGATCGGCTTCGTTTGAGTTTTGTGATGTTGTCTTCGGGCAACGGTTCCGCAAGGTGTTCGAGGGAATTTTGCCGGTCTTCGAACATTACCTTTAAAGCCTGTGCGCGAACGTCTGTAACTTCGGGCAGGGCTCTGACCGATTTTTCCGGAACGGCTGTATCATCTTCCACCGCAGCGGCCCTGAGATAGTAGAACAGCCCTTCGTCCTCCAATAAGGTAGTGGTGTTCACAATGTTGTTAGGGATGGTCAGTTGAACCATTCCAGTGCGCGTTAAGCCAAAGGTGGAATCGGACAAAATCTGATTGGCCGCGAACGGGATCCACTGATTGTTTTTTGACAGATAGGACCAGTGAATGTCGGGGGCCTGCAGCTCTGGTTCGGCTTCGGAGCCTTCCAAAAACTGGATGAGCAGGGAAAGGTTTGCGCCGGGGGTTACGTTTTCAAGTCCAATGTACAGGTTGCCAGCGGCAAATTTTGCTTCCGCCCTGTCAAAGGCAGGGTAAGGATAAACCAACGGAATGCCATTATCGACAGGATTAACCAAAGATATTTCTTTATAGCCCTCAAATGGAAGCAGAAAATAAAATCGGTCTATGCCATCGGCATCCTCGCCTATAGCAATAGTCTGCTGCGAGTTGTAATCCAGGCTTATACCATTAGTGGCCGGTGTATAGGGTGGATTGGGCAATGTGACGCTCGCCGGGTCTTCGATGTTTGCCGAAGCCGCCGAAATGGTATGCGCCGTCAGGACATTGGGAAATTCTTTATGCAAGAAGTCGCCTCCGGTAAGTTTAAGCCGCATAAAGCCGGTGGGCATGTTGGACTGCAGTTCCACGAAGGATTGACTACGGACATCCCTGAAAGTATTGACATCATCAAGCCTGATGGTGGGAACGACGGTATCGTTTTCTACCAGCGGTTCCAGGATTGAAAATCTGGCTAATAAAATATTAAAAGTTTGGGTTTGCTCCGGGTTTACAAAATCAATGATTTGATAATTATTGTATTGAACAGATAAACTGGCGCTTTCGCCTGTAAAATCGGAGGTATCGAAATTAAATTCGCCGTTGTAATTCGTGTAAGCGGTTAAAACTTCTTCGGTTGAAACATGAAGCCCTAAATCTACCCTGACCCCTTCCAAAGGGAAATTGCCGGTTTCGTCCGTAATCCTCCCATCAACGGTGGTGTTTAGTTCGTCAATGGGAATGGAATTGATGGCTTTTAAGTCGCTTCTGTTAAATTCGGCATTGGTCAACAGGCTAACTTCCAGTTGTGGAGGCGTGAACGAACTGAAATATCCGGCATAGTATTCTCCGTCTGCTTCCGTTACTCCACCAAAATTAACCGGGTCGATCCAATCAAAATTAATCGTTAAACTCTGCAACCTTTTTTGAAAGACTTCGGCGCTGCCAAGATAAAACTTATCGCCTCTCTCCGGTATGGCGCCAAAGGGCAGGAATTTCTCCGTTCCGTCAAAAATGCCCAGGTCGCTTTGCACGATGAGGTTTTCCCTGATGCCAAATACCCTTGTTGTTATCCCGAATTTTTGTACCGTGGTTGTTTTAAGCCATTCATACGCCTGCAGGAAATTTTCATGGCCACTATTGATGGTTAATTTAATAAGCGGCCATTCCGAAACCGGCCTTATTTCACCGGATTGTTCAATGGCCGGCAAATCGGGCGTTAATCTTATGTTGAAATAAAGAACATCGCCTTCACGGCTGAGGGTAAATCCGGAGCTTGTGCCGGATTTATTCGAAGTCAGGGCAGGGATTTTTAACCAGCCCTCTTTGGTGGAGAGATACATTTCTAACAATCCCAACTGTGATAAATCGATGAAATTAATTTGATTGCCTGCTTCGTCTACTTCTTTGTAAATTTCATCTTCTTCAAATTCAATATCCAGCTCAATGTTCCTTTTCCCTTCTTTTAAAATCAACTGCGGAGAGGCGATGGCAAAACCTGCTTCGCCGTATGGAAGTGTTTTGTTGTCCCCGAATGCCCGCCAGCTTTTGGCTTTCTCATTTGGGACTTCTTCCTGCTTTGAATATTTTTTGCTTACGTCCGGGTTGGTAAAAAGCCCCGACCAGCAACCGGAGAGGTAACTGTTTTTAATGTATTTAACTGTGGCTTTATTAATTACCGAGTCTTCGACCGGTTTAAAAATCCGGTCTGTTTTTTTGGCATCCTTGCCATCCAGAAATTCGGTATCGGCATCAATTTTATATGAAGCGATATTTTTGGCCAGTTCAATGATCAGGTGTGCTTCGTCGGGTATAGCCTCCCTTTCCTTAAGATGCAGAATCTCTTTATAGTAAAATTCAAGATGTTCTTTGGTAAGGTTGTTTAAATCTTCCTGAACCAGTTCAAATAATTTTAAAAAAGCAAAATATAGCGCGATGTGCGGTTCGCGAACCTGTGGTGTGTTAAGGTTCTGAATAAACCAGTATTCCGCCCTTGTTTTTATCAGAATATAGGTTTTCAAAAATTCCTGAAAAAGCTCGTGAAGGTTTTCAAACCCGTTGTTCCGAAACCCAACCTGGAAGGGAATTTTATAAAAGGCCTGTGGATTTATGACGCCCCATCGCTCGCTAAAGAAATATTTATACTGAACGTGATTCAGGTCCTTGGGCGTTTCCAGCGATCGCGGATAGGCTTCTTTATGAAACCCGATCAGCAAATGCAGTTTTTCGGCCAGTTGCTCCGTATCGGTAAGGGAATCTTTTTGAATGTAGGAAAGAATTTCCTGTTTCAGGGGAAGGGTATCCGGCAACAAACGGTAATAGTGCTCGATCCGTTTGGCCAGGTTGCGGATGTTCTCGATTAAATCCAGGGCATGTTTGGCTTCCCGGGCTTCGTCTTTTTCAATATTAGGTAAATTATTGTAATCGCGTTGTATTTTTTGGTAGGCGGCTTCCAACAGGTTTTCATCGCTGCCGGCAATGATGGCGAGGAAGGTGAGCGGCTCGGATTCAAAAAAACAGGTCCAGTCGCCTTCGATGGCGTTTTCCTGGTTGAAGTATGCCATGAAACGCGCAAAATCATACGTGTTGGCAATGAGGTCCTGAAGTACCTTGTTGTCGATATTGAAATTTTCCGGGATCAGAAATTCCTTTATCCTTTCCGCCTGGCTGGTTCCGTTGTTTTGCAATGAATTATATGTATCCGTTTTATTTTTCATAGGGAAACGATTGTGGCTTCACGTTTATAGTAATCAAATACATAGTTAAACCTTGAATTGGTATTTCGCAGCGAGAAGGTAAGCGAAATCAGAATCCGGCCTTCGTTGGTTGCACTGTCGTCGATAGCGACTTCTTCCAGTTCAATGCGCGGTTCGTAGTACATGATGGATTTCTTAATCAGGTCTATGATGTAGTTTTTCAGTCCTTCGTTCACCGGTTCGAAAACCAGGTCCTCCATGGCTGCGCCGTAATCCGGCCGCATTACTCGTTCGCCCGGCCGTGTGCTGAACAAGATGGTCAGGCTTTCTTTTACATCTTCCACATCCTGCACCATTCGTACACCACATTCGGTGCCCTTTTTGTAAAAACTGACCGGGAACCCCCATCCAACGCCAAGAAATGAATTTCTTTGATTCATTGTTTATCCAATTAAAACCGTAAAACTTCCTAATATAATATTGCCTCCGTGAGCTGTTGTGTCACCCATTCGCGCCGCTGGCTTGCCACCGATGAAAACCGTGCCCGAACCCATGGCTATGGTATCGGGTGGCCCTGCGCAGGTTACGAGGTCGCCAACCCTTGCCGCAGGCATATTCTCAATAAGTACTGTAGGTTCGCCCGGTGGCATCACCGGTCCGCCTACATGCGGCTTGGGTCCGTCGCTCAACGGACAGATATGCATGTCTCCAACTCTTGCTGCTCCCGGCATAATCGCGTTTTTAATTTTTAATTTATTCTCACTATTCCGCCTTTAACCACCAATTCCCCTGACGCGGATATTTCCGCCTGACTACCGCCCTGGCATTTCATGGCGGCAGAGGCTTTTTGCGTAATGTTCAATCCTTCAACCTTGATTTCGTTTTGAGCCTTTAGGATAAGGTCTTTTGCGGATTCAATGCTAATCCCGTTGCTGTCCATTGTAATCTTGTTGCCGTGCTGATCTTCTATTTCTGCCGCATCCGCATCGTCATCGACCACTATTTTTTTACCTGCTGGCGTTTCAAGTGTCCAACTGCTTTTGTCATCATCGAAAACCATCTTTATTCCGCTCCGGGTTTGCCATCCTTTTTGATGATTGTCGTCGCTGGCCGTGAACGGGCCGGGCTTGGCCGAACTGTTCAACATTCCGAGAACAATGGCGTCGCGCGGGTCGTCGTTGACAAAACCCACAATGACTTCATCGCCCAGTTCCGGGAGGAAAAAGGCGCAACGGTTATCGCCGGCATCCTGAAAAGCCATCCTCGCCCAGATACCGTCGCTGACCGGATCGATAACGGGCAGGCGTAACTGAATGCGGAATTCCCCATCCGGGTCGTTTTCCAGCTTTGTTACCACGCCGATTTGCAGGCCGCCAATGCCCGGAAGCAATTTAGCCGCGGCTTTGTCCTGCACATCGTCGAATTTATCGACCGTCCATTCCTGATCAAGGCCAAACTGAAGGTGCGTAAACCAGCCGCCATCGAGGATTTCATGTTTTACTGCCGTCACTAAAACGGGGCCGCTGTGCCGTTGACCAACGCCCTGCAGCGAGATTACCTTTCCGGGTTCCGCCTGGGCAATTCCCTGTACTTTGGCGCGCCCTTTTAATTTTGACAATCTGCTTTTTAAAATTTGCGCTTCGGACCAGTTTTGCAACTCCTCCCGGATAACCCTGCCGGAATGCTGCCCCAGTAAATTGGCAATGCCGATCACGTTGGTGTAATCCGTATTGGGTGCCGCTCCGGCAAGTCCGACCGCAGATAAGGCCCCCGAAAGTGCCCCTGTTACTCCGCCTCCTCCGCCGCCCTCCGACGATGTTTCCGATTCGATGATTTCCTGGGAAGAAAAATCCCATGCTGTGGTTTTGGCAGCCGGGTACTGGTCGCGGGCGTCCATTTCCGCTTCAAACTCAAACAGCGATGATCCGTAAGTTACGGTGAAATCCGGCGACTGAGCGAAATCCGGGGTTTTCACCTGTAACTCTCCATTGTTGGTATGTACCAGTTTACCGTTGGCTTCTGCGCGGGTCAGGATAAAATCCCAGTCGGTGGAATAATATTGTACCATCTCATCGTGGGTTAAGCTTATGGAATCCACATCGGTGGTTAAACCATGTTCGCCTGCTATGGATTCGATAATCCCCGAGTCGCTGTCGTTAAAAAAGTACTTGTTTTTTCTGCCCACGGTCATCTTAACCGCTTTGTCCTTACATTCGATATGCAACTGGGGGCTTCCGTTTTTTCCGATTCGAAGGGCGTGTTTAATGATGATGCCTTTGAATATGAGGCTTCTGTTGGGAAGATAGCCGGTAAGAATTTCTATTTCGTTTCCCGGCGAAAAGGTATCCTGATCGCTAACCGAAAACTGCTGGTCTGCCACGGAACCGTCGAGAATGATAATCCTGGCATTAGCGATACGGTTAAAACTACGTTCCACTTCAATGGATAAAATCTGTATTTCACGCGATATCTCCGTCCCATTAATTTTTACGGCGAAATCCACCACGTCCGTATTTTCGGGTATGGGCAATCGCAGTTGGCTGACATTTAAATCAAACATATCGTTAGTTTTATTCTTTTTTAATGGGTGGAAAATCCAATTCTGCTCCTGTTTTCAACTTCCGGAAATTGGTCAGTTTATTTGCTCTTGCCACTTCAAGATAATGCCTTGGATCGTCATATACCGTGTTGCACATTAGTGGCAGGCTGTCGCCTTCTTTAACAATATGACGGCTGGTGAGGTCGGGCGATTGCAGGGCTTGTTCGATTATCTGAAACAGGCTGTCCTTATGTTCGTCAAAATTAACCGTAATGGTGGCCCTCAATGGTGTACCATTTTTTCTGTAGAGGCTGTAATTGATCGTGTAATCCTTTGCCACCGCTGTAACCACGTGAACCCCCCAGACTAAAAGAAGAAACCCCGGCCGGTGCAAAGCCCCCTTAAACCCGACGATCGTTTTAAAGAGCTCGATTTCAGCTATAACTTCTCGTTTATCGCCACTGGCCCCGGTGCCGTCGATCAGGAATTCAAAAGAAAACCTGCGAGGCTGTATCCGGTTGAACCTGTTGTCTGCCCCGGTGGCGCCAATGGCCTGTACGGCATTGTATATAATGCTATGCTTTTCGTCAAATTTTTCCGGGTTAAACTGCACGACATACGGCGGCCCTGTAGGCAACGGTACAGGCGTTGCTTTTTTTAACGGGATAATGGTAAGCTTATCCAGCGCGGGCACGATATTCATTATACTGGAAAGGTTTCCGGTAACTTTAGGGAACATACTATCTTTCTTTTTTTCGTTTCAATTGTTCATTCACCAAACGGGCAACTTCACTTTCGCAGCAGGATTCCTTTCCTGAACTACCGTTGAGGCTGTCGGTTTGCGGGTCATCCTGCCCGGAGGGTTCTACCCTCGCCCTGATTATTAATTCGCGTATTTCTACCGGCATATCTTTACATTATTCTAAAATACTGATAGGCAAGTTCAAGCGTTTCGATCACCAGTTTGCTTTCCTCTGCATTAAAATCCGAAATGGACCACTTTTGCGGCCACGCGTGTACAAAACGATAAGTGGCCAAAGGCTCGTGTTTTTCGTTCAACAGCATTACCAGTACGGTTGCGGTGGTCACTTCCATGGTTTCGATGGAATCTTTTACCCATTGAAGGAGTTTTGAGCCTTCTTTTAGCATTCCTCTTTTAAGCACCAGGTTCGAAAACTTGCTCCGTACCGGGAGTCGGTAATCAAACCGGTTTTCGCCGCCTACCTTTTTCGATATGGTTTCTATTTCCACCGATAAACCGGATACCTCCTGAAAATAGGCTTCCTGCCCATCCAGGTCGGGGTTATCCTGAAACTCGATCCTGAAATGAAACCCAACCGGTGGAAAATAATCGGCAGCCATAGGCATTATTCGTTTTGAATTACTAAACCCTCGTGCACCAGTTCGATGGACTCGATGGCTACTTCGTTTCCGTCAGCCTTCAAATCGGTGGATTGCACTTTGGTTGGCCATGCTTTTTTAACTTTCCATACCACTACCGGAGCATGGTTTTCGTCCAGCAGTTTTATGGTTATATCACGACGATAGATGGAGCCCGGAGAATTGCCTTCTTCAAACAACTTGGTTTCTTTCCACCAGTCAAAATATTCGTTGTCCGATTTGAAGGTTCCCCTTTTCAACGTAATGTTGCTGTACTTCGTCAATCCCGGCTGTTTTGTTTTATTATATTCGGGACTGGCGCCATGCCGGTATTCAATTACTTCAGTTTCAACGTCGAGACCCGAAACTTCTGTAAAACCTATTATTGTTCCGCCCCAGTCTACCTGGAAATGAAACTTTGGCAAAGGGTATTCCATAATATTGATATTTTAAATCGTTTATATTTATTATGCACCCGGCAGTTTATGCATAAAGCGAAGGATAATAAATTCAGCCGGACGTACGGCAGCCATTCCAATTTCAACGATAAGCCTTCCATTCAGGATATCCTGGGCCGTCATGGTTTGTCCAAGCCCTACACGCACAAAGAAGGCGTCTTCAGGTTTGGCCCCCTGCAGAGCGCCAAGGTTCCATTGCACGGTTAAGAAGTTTTCTATCATTGCTCGTATGGTATTCCAAGTATTGGCGTCATTCGGTTCAAAAACAAAACGATAGGTGGCTTTTTTAACCGATTCTTCCACGAAATTAAAGAAACGGCGAACGGGTACATATCGCCATTCATTATCATTTCCATGAAGGGTACGGGCTCCCCAAACAAGTATGCCCCGCCCGGTGAAGGTGCGTATAGCATTCACGGATTTGCCGGCGTTTGGATCCACGTTCATATCTTCCTGCATGTCGTCAGTAATCTTTACCATCGGCTTTATAACTTGCGCCACAGATACATTTGCGGGCGCCTTCCATACGCCCCGGTTTTTGTCGACACGGGCGTAAATACCGGCGATGGCGGCACTGGGCGGCAGAACAACGGAAATATCAGCAACGGCGTTGCCGATTTGTATGGCAAGAAGATTTTCTGTAATACCGGCTAAATTGTCGGGCAGTGCCGAGCTTGGATCCTGGGATGCACTTCCATCGGCCAAAACCCGGCTGTGACTTATACCAATTTCGTCCTCGTGGCCATCAAACGGAATGTCGATGGTGGTTTCAAGATATGGGTAATAAGATGCACCGTAAAGGCCGTAATCGCCCAGATTGCTGTTTTGTTGAAAATCAGAAATATTCGAAGCGGCAGCCGATCTACTGGTAACTGCGTCGTCTGATTGCGGTACGTCCAGAATAACAAAACGATCTTTTAATTTATTACACTGATCAAGAGCGTGGGCATAAATACCGTCATAGTTATCATCGGATGAGGCTTCGGGAACAACGATAAGCGTGACTTCGTCTTCTACCTCTAAAGCGTCAATTCCGCCCATTAGTTTTGAATCGTTGACAGCGCCGTATCCACCCACCGAAACAATGTAACAATCGCCGCCTCCATTATCAAAAAAGTGTTTAACGGCAAAATACATGTTGTGCGTTGGCATGATATAATCATTCCCCGTAATAGATCTGCTAATCAGTGTTGAACCAGTGACAGTACTGGAAGAATCTGTAATATCCTGTACGGTATCAACAACTGTAACGTTAATGCCCAAATCGCCCGGCGCCTGAGGACCGCCGAAAAAGTCCAGGTATTCCTGAAACGATGCAATTTTCACAGCTTTCGGATTATCGCTTCCCTCCGGACTACCCGTTTCCGTATACCCTATAAAAGCCGGTACAGCAGTTTCAACTGCCACTACTGAGGGCGGAAGTAACGACACCTCGTCGATATAAACGCCCGGTGTTCTTAAGTTATTTATGTTTAGTGCCATAATTACTGGAATTTAAGTTTCTTCTAATTTTATATTATATCGTATCGCTTTTGCATAATCGGTGAATTCATTTTTGTAAACCTGAATTATAGCGAATGATGATTCACCTAAAAATTCTGAACCGGCATATATAGTTTCTTTGGGATTGCCACTTCCGACCTGTTCAAATTCATAAGCTCCTGTAGCAAGCGCAACATTTGCGGCTGGTTTTGTGGCAGACAGGTTAAAAGTAATATTATCGTTTGGAATTGGCCTTACAGGACTGAATACCAAATCTGTAACTCCATTTCTTTTGGTGTATGTAAATTCGTTTTCAACTAAAGAAGCCAAATCGTCACTGCCGGCAGTTGAATTTACAGCAATGTCCATCTCGTTCATTTCAACCGTTGGACTAACTTCTGAAATTGGAATAATCGTCTGATCGATTTCCAAACTTTCATTTAAATTGTCAAAATAAAAAAATCTCCTTCTGCCAAAATATTCAGGCAATTCAGCCTCAGGATCATTGCTGTATGGATCGATATGGGAAAATAACAAGGAATTTTTTAATTGTAATATAAAATTGAACGCAGTCAACGTGTTTATTCTAAAAACCGTTTCAACGGTTTGGTCATCATTAATACGCTTTTCAGAAATAATCGTACCTCCATTTTCAGACTTTTTAAATATGAGGTGGTATTTGTCCAATAGTTTCTTACATGTATGTGACGGTGTTATAACAAAATCATTTGGATTCAACTTTTTAGGATAGAATACCTTAAAGCTAAACAAAGGATCGTATTTCCAAATTACTTTCATTTTTATTTCCCGTTTGGTTCAGCGCCTATTGCTTCAATTGGTTTTTGCATCGTCGCCTCACCTTCTTGTATTACCAGCATCCTCATTTGATACATAACTGATGGAATATATTTACCTCCCAAAATACCCCACAGCTGATTGAGTTCATCAAAATTCATAGAGTACAAATCGAATATTAACTTCTGTATACCAGGCAGGTCGACATTAAATTCATCTCCGACTAATTCCTGTAAATACTCCGGCGTAAAAACATAATGCCGCTGAAAAAAACCTATAATTTTACTTATCGAGCTAAGTGAGTCCATGTATGCAGTTCGATTGGCGCCAAAAAGAATATAAATATTCAACCAGATTTCATGTGGTTTTTCTTCAACAACAGCAACACCGTTATCGTCAACAGATGCTTTTCTGTAGGAAAGGTTTCTGAATGTTCTCTCCTGTGTAATATTTACAACTGAAACAATTAATTTATCAGATAATGTTGCAGAAGATGTATCCTGATATGCATCAACAAAAGCAATATTTCCCGGAACTACCTGCGGTTCCTGACTCACTCCAGGAATATCAAAATCGTTGTTTATTGCCTTTATTAAGTACTCAATTGCCGCTTTAATCACTGAATTCTGTTTTAATTTCTACCATGTTTGCTAACTGATTATAACCGCTCCGCCCTCTCAGTCACAAAAAATCTTGTCTTAAGATTCCTAGTTAGTTTTTGAAGCTATATAGCTAAAAATTATTTGTTTAAACTTTGCAATCATCAAAAAAAATTAAAATAACCGCTTGCAAGTGGTTTATATGAAACTGGTTCATACCATTCGTGAAATTAATAGATGTACGTCCTCTGGCGAATACTAAAGAAACTGGTTTAATCAGAAACGATATAATGGTTAACGAAAGTTACAACATTTATGTAGTAAAAGTCAATAGCGTAGTAACACCTCTATCAGACTAAGTTTAATATTATATTGAAAATCAATATGGTAACAGCACAAAAAAAATACTAATTTAACTTTTATTATATCTTAAAATGATTTTTTAATTTGAAAAAGCAATCGTTCTATTTCGCGGATTACTTTGGCGTGACCGCCTTTAAACTGATTCACCATGATTGAAAACGCCGCCTGTTTGCCGGAATTTAGTTGTAAATAGCCTGAATAACAGCGGACGCGCGTCATGGAGCCGCTTTTCACTTTTAGGGAATTTCCGGGAAAATACGAAGTATCAAAATAATATAATGTTCCTTCGCCGGGCGACGGCAGCGAATTGAAAAAAGTCTCTTTGTGCGGGCTTTTATTGGCCATATACAGAAGGATCTTCACGAAAACTTCAGGCGAAACAGCATCGAAATGAGACAACCCGCTGCCGTCTTCCATGAAGTAGGAATCTTTGTCAATTCCGCTTTTGTTCCAAAAGTCCTGGATCAGTTCAATTCCATTTTCCCGATTGCCGGTTCCATTTTTTTCCAACGCAATTTGTTTTACCAGGTGTTCTGCAAAAAGATTGACACTTTCGTGATTTGTTACTTTAATAATTTCGGCTAGTGTTGGAGATTTCTGAACAAATATTTCATGAAAACCTTCCGGAGAAACTTTTTCAAATTTTACTGTGCCGGAAAGGGAAACACCGGCATTTTCGAGGTATTGGATTAACTTTTCTGCCAGTATTTTTTCGGGAAACGGCATGGCCGCTTTTATGGTAAATTCATTCCGGTTTTTTGGAATGGTGCCGCGCACCACCCGCTGCAAATCGAACGGCCCGCCAAAAACATATGCGTGATCCCAATTGCTGTTATCGGAAAGCACTTCATTTTTAAGCTGCAAACCGGGAATTTTAGGATAAACCGACATGATTTCTGTTTTTTTACCTGCTTCGTTTGGCGAACGAAAAGTAATTCGAAAAAGGTTATCGTAAACCGTAAAAGCGCCCGGTCCGGCGCCGTAGTAATTGCCCAAATCTTCCCAAATCCAGGTTGGCGGAATTTTTTCAGAATCGTAAGCCGATGCATCAAGCACCAGGTTCCCGCGTACGTTTGAAATTCCTGCCTGCCTGATTTTTTCAGTCCAAACATTCAGAAAATCAGGTTTTTCCTCCGCAAAATATTCCGATCCTAATGTTGGATCGCCACCGCCAATCAGAACTAAATCTCCTGTTAAAATTCCATTTTCCAAAGTTCCCGAGTAGCCAATTTTTGTTTGAAAGCGGTAATCTTCGCCCAGCATTTCAAGTGCTGCTGCCGAAGTTGCCAACTTTAAATTGGAAGCCGGAATCAACAATTTACGGGGATTAAATTCGAAAAGTATTTCACCTGACTCTACATCCGCCACCTGCATTCCAATCCATGCATTTTTATAATCATCCTGACTGACAAAACTTTTGAATGTATTTTGGAAATTTTGCTGCGGATAAACAACCCCTGTAAAATGGCATATAAGAAAAAGCAGGAAAATGCGTAACTTCATTTTATTATTTTTGACATTCATAATAACGATATCGAACCGGTTCAGCATGAATTAATTTTCACAATTTACAAATTGTCTGTTTACTGCTGAAGGTTGATAAACAAAAGTTAACAAAAATGTTAAGAACTATATTACTGGTGGGTACCGGCGGTTTTATCGGGAGTGTAATGCGTTACCTGGTGCAGATTTTTGTGGAGCGGGGACAAAGCAGCACATTTCCCTACGGCACACTCGCAGCCAATGTGGCGGGTAGTTTCATTATTGGTATCATTTACGCTCTGTCCGAAGAAGGCGATCTGCTGAATGCAGAATGGCGAATGTTTTTGGCTGTGGGTATTTGCGGCGGGTTTACAACTTTTTCGTCGTTTGCATACAATAACTTTACAATGTTAAGGGAACAATCTTTTTTGCAACTGCTTTTAAACGTTGGCGGCAGCATCTTTTTAGGGATACTGGCCGTTTATTTGGGTGTGGTTTTAATACGTTCAATCTTTTAAACCGAAAACAATGAAAATCTCAGGAAGAGCCGGAGTTTTAAAGGTCTACATCGGCGAATCGGACAAAATCCACGGCCGTCCGTTGTACGAAGAAATCGTTTTTGCCGCCCGGAGTGCCGGGATTGCCGGGGCGACTGCATCCAAAGGAATGATGTCTTTTGGAGCAAGCCATTCCATTCATACCATGAAAATTTTTGCGCTTTCAAGCGACATGCCCGTTTCCATAGAAATTGTGGACACGGTGGAAAAACTCGATGAATTTGCCAAAAAAGTTAATGAAATGATGGAGCACAGTAAACGCGGCGGACTAATCACTTTCCAGGAAGTGGATGTTTTGAGGTACGAAATGGGTGAAAAATACCGATCCCAGGCGCATTAACAGTTTTTCAGTATTTAAACAGTAGCAGAAATACTGGAAATTTTAAGTTAACCCTTTGTGAAATATGTAGAACACTGAGTTTTACACCTGCATTAAAACCAAACAAATTCATATATTTGGACTGCTTTAAACAATCGGGATTAACGTCCTGGTTTTCTGGCACAAACGAATTATTAAGTTGAACTATAAAAAACAATTTACAATGCTAATTAGCGACATCAAAGCAAGAGAAATACTCGATTCTCGCGGAAATCCGACCATTGAAGTTGAAGTTTTACTGGAAAGTGGCGCCTTTGGCCGCGCAGCCGTTCCGTCAGGAGCTTCAACCGGTGAAAACGAAGCGATTGAATTGCGCGACAGCGATAAAAACCGCTACCTTGGAAAAGGTGTCTTGAAAGCGGTTGAGAATGTAAATGACATCATTGCAAAAGAATTGATCGGAATGGACGCTACCGACCAGGTAGCCATCGACAGAAAACTGATTGAACTCGACGGAACCAAAACAAAAGCAAAACTGGGCGCCAATGCTTTGCTCGGTGTTTCACTTGCAGTGGCAAAAGCAGCGGCAGAATATTCCGGCATTCCATTGTATCGGTACATTGGTGGCGTAAATGCAAAAACATTGCCGGTGCCGATGATGAACATCATAAACGGCGGTTCGCACTCCGACGCACCGATTGCTTTCCAGGAATTTATGATCCGCCCGATTGGCGCCGCATCGTTCCACGAAGGGTTAAGAATGGGCGCTGAAGTTTTTCACCATCTGAAAAAAGTATTAAAAGGCCGCGGACTGAGCACTGCTGTTGGCGACGAAGGCGGATTCGCTCCTGCACTGGAAGGTACCGAAGACGCGCTGAACAGTATTATTGAAGCCATTCGAAATGCTGGTTATATCCCCGGCCGCGCAGAAGACGGCGGCGATGTATCCATTGCACTCGATTGCGCTGCTTCTGAATTTTACGTTGACGGCATTTACGATTATACCAAATTTGAAGGCGAAGGCGCTGCAAAACGCACCAGCGAAGAACAAGCGGATTATCTGGCTGAATTAATTTCCAAATTCCCGATTGATTCCATTGAAGATGGAATGAATGAAAGTGACTGGGATGGTTTTGTTCTGCTCAACAAGAAAATCGGCGACCGGTGCCAATTGGTTGGCGACGATTTGTTTGTGACCAATGTTGAATACCTGAAAAAGGGAATTGAAATGGGCGCAGCTAATTCCATTCTTATCAAAGTGAACCAGATTGGTACGCTTACCGAAACACTGGATGCCATTGAAATGGCGCACCGTGCAGGTTACACCTCAGTTACTTCGCACCGCTCGGGCGAAACCGAAGATGCAACCATTGCCGACATTGCAGTGGCTACCAATTCGGGCCAGATTAAAACCGGTTCGCTAAGCCGCTCCGACCGCATGGCAAAATACAACCAGCTACTTCGCATTGAAGAAGAATTGGGCGAAAATGCTGTTTACGGGTACAAAAAAGTATACAGGAAGTAGTACCTGGCAAGAACAAATAATTCAAAAAACCGCTTTTCGAAATCAATCGAAAAGCGGTTTTTTTCATTTAATCAGGATAGTAAAAACTCCACAAATTTTTATCTGACATTCATTTCTAAGTTTCTTTTGTTAAAAAAATACTTTTTTGTCTTTTATCTTTCCGAATTTTGGTAATTTGTTGTAATTTGTATCGACGCTTGATAAAATCCATTGCCTTAGTATTTCATATTAGTATTCCCAAGCTGCACTCAGCCGGAGGATGCTGAAAATCCGGAAAAAGAGTAAGCTAAACATTAATTCGACTGATATGATTATTTCAATGCAAGGTAATTGGAAAGTATCTGTTAAAGCAAAAAATGCTTCCTACCAGCAACGTTTTGTTATACAGGGCGCCACGTTCGGAAACGGAGCGCATGCCGGAACCACCGGAACATCTGTAAACGTATTTGGAAACCAGTGGTCCATTGCCATACAAAGCAAGCCGAGCTCGGGCTGGCAACTTTCAGAAACAATGTTGAAGTTCCCTCAAAAGGTGGGCGGAAATTATGAATTCGAGATTTGGTCGAACGATGCAGGTGTCGATACCGATTTTAATGATTTAATCCTTACCTGTTCGACTCCGGCAAACATTAATGACTTCATTGTTTACGGAAATGTAACGCTTTATAGCGGCACCTGCATTTTTAATCCCTGCCGCAGGTTTCCTTTTGTAATCGAAACTTATCCGGGATTGCTGAAAGCTTTGAAAAACCCGCTTCTTGGCGATTGGATTAAGACCCGTTACCCGGAGCGAATTCCTCCCCAAATCAATGATCCCAATCCACCGGATCCGCCTCCATATTTCAAACCCATTGTTTTCGATTTGACCGGTGAAGCAATGCAACCAAAAACATCGCTTAGCTATGCCCGGAAAGGATCGTCCGAAGTAAAAAAGGAATCGGACGAAGAAAAAGAGATAAGTACTGAATTTGCCTCGTCCAACTTCGATCTTGTTTCTTCATCACAAGTCAGGTCATCTGAACAAGTTAGTGCATTGTCGGTCGGCAATATAAAATTAGCCGAAAACATCGGTGGATTATTTCTGAAATGTTCTACCGATCCTGGTTCGAATATTACGCTAACATTCGAGGAATATGATCGCACTGCTGCCGAAATGGCTGGTGGCGCATACACAGGATCAGGAAACAGAAAATTGCTCGGCGATACGATAACCGACATGCACGGAAACTACATTTTCCGTTTTAGTTTCGACATGTCGTTTCCCGGACTGGAAGATGCAACCGATGTTGCGCCGGGAGAAGATATAAATACGGTTTTGTATCCGGATGTAATTGTAAAAATTGTTGAATATTCGCCTTTTGAAGTAAAGTACGAAAGTGCGCCGTATTACAACATTCCTAATCTGAAACGTATTGATTTATGTTTGCCCGAATCTTCGGTTCATGTAACTTCCAGCTGCTTTAACGGTAATCTTATTGGCAGTCTTGGCAACGTATTTATCGGAGGAAACCAGAACAATTCCGCATCTACATCACCTGCCAACCTGAGAAGATACGGTTATTCAAATTCTCTTGAAGAAACCGGTGTTATTTCTGTCGGAAGTTCGCTTGCCGGTTTTAGCGTAAATTGTGCTGCCTGGAGAGGAACAATCGATATGAAAGGTTGTATGTACGATGCAACAAAAAATGCAGATGATAACAAAATCAGATGGTATACTATTCGTGTGAATCGCGCCGGAACGGCAGGATGGGAATATGTCAGCCAGAATTATAAACATCCCAAATTTTCCAAACGTCATTTACCCAATTATACGGGCGATGATGTTGGTGCATTTTATCCGAACATCGGTGGCGTGTTGAACGGAGATGTTCCTGCATACATCAATATTCAACGCGAAATATTTGTGGATGGAATCGATTGGGAATTTTCAAATATGGACAGGTACATGCAGTTGAACACTGCTCTGTATGATGTTATTTCAGGAACGCGTGTTCCCGGAAAATTTTATGTCCGGGTGGATGGTTATGATGAAAATGGAGCGCATGTTTCCAATGCCACAGACTTGATTGCCTTATTCATACACAACAACGGACTCGATTTTCAAATGACAAATCCGGAATTAACCGATCCTTCAATTGTAAATGCGGGCTGTGGATTAAGTCGCCTTACCGATGCACAACTGCATACGCCAATTGAATTTTCATTTAAAGTAATTGATATTTATGGCTTTGTTAACACTTACACGTTAACGATGGGAAGATGCCCCGGAACACCGATTGATTTAAATGCCAATATTGAGGGAGATTTCAACATGTCCGGCGGCTATACATTTGTGGGTAGTGCACACAACAGTGATCCTCTTCTCAACCCGCCAATTGGAAGCAATTCATCGAATACGCCTCATAGTTGCCCGGGTTATAAAGGAACGTTGGATGATTTCTCTAATGCAGGATTGGTGAATGTTCAAATACAGCCGCAACCCGGAACTGATGGATGGATAAAAACCGGTGAGTATTTCACCATTTATTCCTTCCGGTTAATCGCCAGGCAGCGGGTGACCAACGGATATAATTCCGGCGTTTCCAGCGAGTATCACTCTTATTCTCAGATTATGATGGAACGTTTGAACCCATGACGGGACCCGGTATATTTGAATTTCTTCTTTGTTCTTTGGCACTGTGGCGAATAACCCACCTTCTTTCGCAGGAAGACGGGCCATTCAACGCAGTGCTAAAGTTTCGAAAGCTGCTCGGACAGGGATTCTTCGGAAACCTGCTCGACTGCTTTTTCTGTCTCAGTTTATGGCTTGCCATTCCGTTTGCGTTTTTACTTAGCTCCAATTGGGTGCAGGGAATTGTAATATGGCTGGCACTTTCGGGAACAGCTTGCATACTTTTTAAATTCACAGAAAAAAATACAGAATGAGTTGTTGCGGAAATAAAAGAAAACAATGGTTGTCCGATGTTAAATCTTCGACACAAACAAAACCAAATAACGGCGATGCTGAATATTTGGCCAACGATAAACCCAACCGGAGGTTTGAATATACCGGAGAACAACCGCTCGTTTTAAAAGGTATTTCAGGAAAAACATACCATTTCCGGTTTAAAGGCGACAAACTGGAAGTCACATTTCAGGATTCACTCGCTTTTATGGCAGAAAGGCAACTGAACCTGTTGCGTAAATAAGTTCGTTTTCTAAAATGAATGTCGGGGAATCTAAAAAACGAAAAGCCGCTCACATAAATGCGGGTGGCTTTTCGAATAAACAATTTACTGTATTTTTCTAATAGGTGTACGACATAAACGCCACCTTTTTCGAATCGGGGCTCCAGGAAGGTACATTCATGGTTCCCTGCCCCCCGTAGAGAAAAGCAACAGTTTTAATATTTTCTGTATTTACCGGCATCACCCGAAGCATCACCCGTTTGTTGTGCGGATGCGAATTTGCAGGCACCTCTTCCGGGTAAGAAATCATTATCATTCGCCTTCCGTCCGGCGAAATATGGGCAAACCAATTCTGGAACTCATCGTCGGTTACCTGCTCCTGCTCCGAGCCGTCGGGTTTCATCCGCCAGATTTGCATTTTCCCGCTGCGTGTAGAATTAAAATAGATATACCTTCCATTGGGCGAAAACTCGGGGCCGTCGTCGAGGCCTTCTGCATTTGTCAGGCGCATTTCCTGTCCGCCGCGTGCCGGAATTTTATATACGTCGTAATTTCCGTTGCGTTCGGCACAATACGACAGCCAGTTGCCATCGGGCGACCAGCCGTGCCAGTATGAAGGGCCATCATCGGTAATCCGTTTTGGTGTTCCGCCTTTTACCGGCACTGTATAAACGATGGAACGATTTTTCCCGTTATCGTTGGTACTGCTGCTAATGGCCAGCATTTCGCCATCGAATGAAATTCCGTGATCATTGTTATTGCTGGTGATGTTCCCGGTGTTAATCACTTCCGGTTTTCCTTTTCTCAGATTGAATTTGTACAATTTCCCGCCGGAATTATACACTAAAAACTTCCCGTTTCTCGACCAGTTGGGCGCTTCAATGTGGTTATCGGTTTCATAAATAACTTTTCGAAGGCCGGTTTCCACATCCACAATTTCGAGGCGGCTGGGCGACTGCACCTGGTATCCGTCGACTCCTTCGGGGGCAGGTTTCTCGAGGCGTACGTTCCAAAACTGCGCTTTTTCCTTTACACCTTCGTTATGCGAACTGATAAACATTCCGGCTAAAACTTCACCGGCCATATCAATTTCCACTTTTCCAACTTCATGAAAAGGTTTGCCGTCTTTTGAAATCCGAAAAAAGAATTCGTTTCCCTTTCGCTCTACCTGAACGAATCCCGGCGCTTTTTCTTTCGATGCTTTTTCCAGGGTTTCCGCTCCTTTTTCTTCGCGATATTGCAGCGAAGTCAACCCGTCGCCATGAATTGCCCCGTCCATATAAACTGCATCTTCATCTGCAGAATTCCGGATCATCAGGCCAATTTTCCGGTGTTCTTCAGCGCCGCTTCCCAAAAACGAAAGGTTGGCAGAAAGAATGAAATCTCCTTCCACTTTTTGCGAAACAAAGTAAAATTCGTCCCTGTTGAACCAAACATTGTATCCTGCGCCTTCAAGCGTAAACTTTTGCATTTTTTTATCGAAAGTGAAACCTCCCTTCAATTTCGGGTTCCCAATGTCTTGTCCTGAATAATTTTCAAACATCTGTTGTGCCTGCATCGTGAGCGAAGCAAAACAAATAAGGGCAAGTAACAGGTTGAGCTTTTTCATTATTTTAAATTTTGGTTTTATTGAAAAATAAATGTTTAACGATTAAATGCCGGATGTCGTTTTACAAAGAATTCCTCAAAGTTAAGAAAGTCGGTAAAATTTTCCGGATGGATTGCCTGTTTTTCACAAAATCAGCAGCCAGCTTCCCCATCATTTCAAAATCAGTTGAAATTACCGATATTCCATTTCCAACTATTTCCTTCATCGGGGTGTCGTTGTATGAAAGGATTCCAATGTCGCTGCCGGTTTCGAAGTGATGGTTGCGACAATTTTTTACCACCTTCACCAAATCGGAATCGCGAAAAACGAAATACACCTGCCCTTTTTCCATTTGCGATTCTTCCACTTTTTCAATTTTCCGGAACCTGATGGAATGATTTCTGCAAAAACTGCGCGCTGCGCCAACCGTTTCCGAAGGATGCGGAGTGCTGTTTTTTTCATACACCACAATCATTTGTTTGTATTTCTGAAGCAGGTGCTTTCCTTTTTCAAGGCAATTTTTAACCGATTCATTAAAATCCTGCACAATAAAATTGATGTTGGTGTTTTCCGGTTTGCCCATATCAAGGACCAGCAGTTTGTTAAAATCGATTTTATTCAGCAGCGGATTCAGGCCGCCATGATCGATGTTCATCACGATATACACGCTGTACCTCCCCAAACTGTTCTGAATGAGCTGGTGAAAAACCTCCGGATTGTAATGGTGAAAAAGGAGATCGACTGCGTAGGAAGGGGGCAGGTTTTGCCGGAACGTCTGATACAACTGTTCCTTAAAAGCGCTGAAATCATCGAGCAGCATAAAAATCCGGAACGATTCCCCGGCGACAAAATACCCTTTTGCGGGGGCAGATTCAACCAGGCTTCTTTGTTTCAGAATATTATAAGCCTTAAAAATGGTATCGCGGGAAAAGCCACTTTCACCGCTCAACTGGTTTACTGACGGTAAAACATCGCCCATTTTCAACTGTCCGGTATCAATGGCTTTGGCAATGGAATGCACAACCTGCTGTACTTTGGTCAATCCGGCCGGTTCATTTTTATTTAAATGAAATTTTACCAATTTTTTAAGTTGAATACGATTTTGTACATTTTGTTCAACGACAATTTCATTCGCTAAAAACCGATTTTACTTCGTTGAGTGAAACATCGAAAATTTGCTGGCAAATGGCATTTAACTCTTCTTCGGTACCTTCGAAATGAATGGTCGACTGGCTGTAAACGGCTTTTTCTCCTGGTTTCAGCGCAATGGCCGGCGATGAAGTTTCGAGTTCGTAAAAAGGCCCGAGTTGTCCGCCTTCTTCCAGTGGTCCGTCGTTATACGAATTCAGTGCATCGCCCTTGTAAGGGGATTCCTGAATTTCCCAGGCCGAATTCACATAGTCGGTTTCTCCTTCCGGAATTTTAGTCTTTACTACGGTCAGGATTTTGTTCTCGGCATCGTAACTTCCCAAAACCGACATGGACCGCTGCGGCGGAATTCCCAGCTTTCCCCGTTGTTTTCCGTCGCCTTTGAAGTAGATCATGCCATCTTTTATCACGAGCCGGTCATCGGGAATTTTGCCGAAATAATCGTCTTTAACAATATAATCGGTTTGAGCTTTGGTATTGAATGGAATAAAAATGGTTACCGACGGCGATGGATTAAACATCCCGAGCAGCCAGATGGAAAGCAATCCGTTTTCTTTCGTCCATGCCTCATTGCCGGTATTGGTCAACTGATTTATTGTGGTGTAACCTACATTTTTCACACCTTCGCCAAACCGGATTCCGAGTTTTTCCTTGATTTCTTCCGGTTTTAACATGCTGATTTTCCGGTCAACATCGAATTCGAATGTGAATTTGCTGTAATTCGGAATTTTCATTGAGCGGGAAAATTCTGCCTCGGTTTCCGAAACGCGATCAATTTCGAACGGTTCGGTATCGATTGGCGCCGGAGTTGCCCAGTTTTCAAAATCGAACGTATCGCCCGGTTTAAAAAACAACGAATATTGTCCGCCTTCGGGTCCCAGCCAGAAACGTTCTTCCCCGCCAACCGGATTAAACTGTGTCAGCACCCTGCCCGATTCCAGTAATTCGTAATTGAGCCAGCCATAGCTTTTCCCGTCGAGGCCGCCCGCAGTGCTGGTCATCACCCTGCCCTGGTACTCGGCAGAAATCAAAATCCTCGAATTTCCATTGACCAGTTCCACAGGTTTTCCGTGTTTGGAGAGGAACGATAAATCATAACCGTAAGTTCCTTTTTCGAAATTTTCCATTTTGTCAGCCTGACTTTGTTTTTGTTTTGAATTGGTGCAGCTTAAAACAAACAGCGCCAGTATAAGAATTGCAATTTTTTTCATGTTAAAAAGATTAAGTTAGTTTACCGCCAAGAAAAAAGAAGGTTGTTCAGAAAATTAAAACAACCTCCTTTAAAACCTTTATCCGTACAAAGGTCCGAAATTCGCACAGGCGCGATAATCGGCGCCTTCTTTATTTTCGCCAAATGAATTCCAGGCTGCCGGACGGAATATTTTATCCTCGTCCACGTTGTGCATGCAAACCGGGATTCGCAGGATAGACGCCAGCGTAATCAAATCGGCGCCTATGTGGCCGTGACTGATTGCGCCGTGGTTAGCGCCCCAGTTGGCCATCACGGAATAAACATCCTTGAATGCGCCGTGACCGGTTAATTTTGGTACAAACCAGGTGGTTGGCCAGGTTGGATTGGTTCGTTTATCCAGAATTTTGTGCATTTCATCATCGAGCTCAACAGTGAAACCTTCGGCAATCTGGATGACCGGACCCTGGCCTTTCACCAGGTTTACGCGCGACATGGTTACCGGCATTTGCCCGGCTGTTTTAAACTGGCTGGAAAAACCGCCGCCCCTGAAATATTCACGTTCCGCCGGACAAAACCGTGTGTTTTTAAGGCATCGTTTTACATCTTCGTCGTTGATTTCCCAAAATGGTTTCATGGTTGGCTTTCCATGCTCGTCGTGTTGCTGTGCCGTGGCATCAAGGGTTGTGGAGCCGGAATTGATGAGATGAATGATTCCGTCTTTGGCCAGCCATTCCAGCTCTTTTCCGGTAACGCGTTTCACTGCCTCGGGACTCCAGTAGGTTCGCACATCGGAAAAAATTTGCGCTGTATTGGTGAGCAAATGGCCAAACAACATTGGAACTGCATTCAGGCTGTCGTTTTCCGTAGCAAAAACAAATGCCTCGCGGATTCCGTTCCAGTCGAACGACGAATTCAGCATGGTTTCCGAAAAGTCGCCGTTGGGATAGTAATCGGTCCACTGGCGTTGTCCCTGGAAACCGCCTGCAATCGCATTTCTGCCGAGCGATTCTTCGCCAAAGCCGGCTTCTTTCAGTTTTGGGTTTCCAATCATCAAATCCCTGAAAATCAAAGTCATTTTCACCACAATTTCCCATTCCCAGTCTTTTCGTTCGCGGCCCATTTGCTTCGCCGGACTGTTATAATCATCGCCTTCGTTGCAATTTTCCTTTGTCCATTTCAGCGCTTTCTCATACTCTTCCTTATCGTAAATTTCTTCATCGATGCGCCGTTTTACTTCGCTCATGTCCACAAATTCGGTGCGCATGCCCAGGTAATCCTGGAAAAAATCCGGATTCACCATCGAACCGGCAATTCCCATGGATGTGTATCCGAGCGACAGATAGGTTTTGCCTTTCATTTGCGCCACTGCCAGCGCTGATTTTACAAACCGCAAAATCTTTTCTTTTACGTCAGCGGGAATATTTTGATCGCCTGAATCCTGCACATCGCGGCCATAAATGCCAAATGCCGGCAGTCCTTTTTGTGCGTAACCGGCCAGCGCAGCCGCGAGATAAACCGCGCCCGGCCGTTCCGTTCCGTTAAAACCCCAAACGGCTTTTGGTACCCACGGATTGGAATCCATCACTTCCGTACCGTAACACCAGCAGGGAGTTACCGTTAGTGAAACGGCCACGCCTTCGCGGTCAAATTTATCAGCGCATTTGGCAGCCTCTGCCACTCCGCCAATGGTGGTATCGGAAATCACACATTCCACTTCTTCGCCACCCGGGAAACGCAGATTTTCTTTAATCAGCGCCGCAGCAGCTTTTGCCATGTTCATGGTTTGAACCTCCAGCGATTCGCGAACGCCTTGTTCACGGCCGTCGATAACCGGACGAATACCAACTTTTGGGAGCCTTCCTATTAACCTGTTTGCCATTTTTTAAAATTTATTAAATGTTAAAATTATGAATATCAAACTTCAGCAGTAAAGTCTCAACAGAAAATCAGTTAAACATGCTGTCCTGTACTGTGCTGCAATTTAAAAATAAATTTAAATTGAAAAAAGATGTTTTAAAACCAAATTTTTAGGCGATCAATCGTTTCAATTGAGTTGTGAATTGCTTTCAAATTGTATTTTATCGATCTTTGACACAGCTTGAGGGGAATTTGAACCGTAAATACTTCCGTTGTGAATTGCTTTCAAATTGTATTTTTATCGATCTTTGACACAGCTGCGATAATTGGCCAGAACAGCGCCTTCTGGTTGTGAATTGCTTTCAAATTGTATTTTTATCGATCTTTGACACAGCGTAACACCGAATACAGCAAAACACGTCATACGCGTTGTGAATTGCTTTCAAATTGTATTTTTATCGATCTTTGACACAGCCGAAGAATACCACAGCCTTCCGGTTATGGACGTTGTGAATTGCTTTCAAATTGTATTTTTATCGATCTTTGACACAGCTTGCGAATAACCGATGCTGCAGGCAACGACCGTTGTGAATTGCTTTCAAATTGTATTTTTATCGATCTTTGACACAGCTTTTTTCGTTTTCTATAAGTTAAATACAGCATGTTGTGAATTGCTTTCAAATTGTATTTTTATCGATCTTTGACACAGCGTAACACCGATAACAGAAAAACACGCATACGCGTTGTGAATTGCTTTCAAATTGTATTTTTATCGATCTTTGACACAGCCGACGAATACCACAGCCTTGCACGGTTATGGAGTTGTGAATTGCTTTCAAATTGTATTTTTATCGATCTTTGACACAGCTCTACGTTTTTTGTTTCATTTCTTCCGACCTCGTTGTGAATTGCTTTCAAATTGTATTTTTATCGATCTTTGACACAGCAGTAATCGAAACGGGCTATGAAAGCCTGTAAGTTGTGAATTGCTTTCAAATTGTATTTTATCGATCTTTGACACAGCAATACTAATATCAGGGCAATTGGCGATTTGTGTTGTGAATTGCTTTCAAATTGTATTTTATCGATCTTTGACACAGCCAGACATTGATGAAGATGAATCCAACAGTAGTTGTGAATTGCTTTCAAATTGTATTTTATCGATCTTTGACACAGCAATGCGGGTTGTTGCCCTGCGAGCTGTCACCGTTGTGAATTGCTTTCAAATTGTATTTTTATCGATCTTTGACACAGCCTTTACTTGAACACATCCATCCGCCATACAGGTTGTGAATTGCTTTCAAATTGTATTTTATCGATCTTTGACACAGCATTGGCCGTATGGCAACAATTGCACATCGTTGTTGTGAATTGCTTTCAAATTGTATTTTATCGATCTTTGACACAGCGATTACTGTTACATGGAGCTTCGGAGAGTATCTGTTGTGAATTGCTTTCAAATTGTATTTTATCGATCTTTGACACAGCTCGATGAACTGCACGTCTTGTCGAACTGTCGTTGTGAATTGCTTTCAAATTGTATTTTATCGATCTTTGACACAGCTCACTGAAAAGTTTATTGCATCGAATTCCACGTTGTGAATTGCTTTCAAATTGTATTTTATCGATCTTTGACACAGCTATAGTCTACAATGATGTCTGTAAGACTAATGGTTGTGAATTGCTTTCAAATTGTATTTTATCGATCTTTGACACAGCTTTATTGCAATTCGAATGACGATCAGTGTCTGTTGTGAATTGCTTTCAAATTGTATTTTATCGATCTTTGACACAGCTGTCAACTGTAGTTACATGTTTGCTAGGTATTGTTGTGAATTGCTTTCAAATTGTATTTTATCGATCTTTGACACAGCTCGATATCTGTCCTGGATGATGCAGAATAATAGTTGTGAATTGCTTTCAAATTGTATTTTATCGATCTTTGACACAGCTCAATTTGTACAACTGCTTACTGATTAAGTTGTGAATTGCTTTCAAATTGTATTTTATCGATCTTTGACACAGCAATCGGCATATGATCACTGTAGTCGATGCTGTTGTGAATTGCTTTCAAATTGTATTTTATCGATCTTTGACACAGCTATCTGACAGTTATTCAACGTGAGCCGGACTAGTTGTGAATTGCTTTCAAATTGTATTTTATCGATCTTTGACACAGCTGTTGTAAATATTGAATCGTAACCATGCAGTTGTGAATTGCTTTCAAATTGTATTTTATCGATCTTTGACACAGCTTTGCGGTAATGCCTATTATTACCATGACAGTTGTGAATTGCTTTCAAATTGTATTTTATCGATCTTTGACACAGCCACAATTCGGTAGAAGTAAGTACCGTTATACTGTTGTGAATTGCTTTCAAATTGTATTTTATCGATCTTTGACACAGCTGTCCCGTAATCGTCATGCGAATGATAACGTGTTGTGAATTGCTTTCAAATTGTATTTTATCGATCTTTGACACAGCATAATTGTAAAACTTAACCTACTGATATACTGTTGTGAATTGCTTTCAAATTGTATTTTATCGATCTTTGACACAGCAGTCGACATAACTGTGAATGATCAGCAGTGCTGTTGTGAATTGCTTTCAAATTGTATTTTATCGATCTTTGACACAGCCATTACAAGTACTGCACAGCTGTCGCTATCTGTTGTGAATTGCTTTCAAATTGTATTTTATCGATCTTTGACACAGCTATTATCCGGAAGTTGTATTCAGCTGCCGGTTGTTGTGAATTGCTTTCAAATTGTATTTTATCGATCTTTGACACAGCGTTGCACTTCAATTGCGTATCTCTGAATGCATGTTGTGAATTGCTTTCAAATTGTATTTTATCGATCTTTGACACAGCAGATTAGCTCGATATAAACAGATTGCCATCGTTGTGAATTGCTTTCAAATTGTATTTTATCGATCTTTGACACAGCTTGCAATTGTATGACATTCGTTGCAACCGTTGTTGTGAATTGCTTTCAAATTGTATTTTATCGATCTTTGACACAGCATGTCACTTTATTAACATGTACTGTCAACCGTTGTGAATTGCTTTCAAATTGTATTTTATCGATCTTTGACACAGCTAGATCAGTGACTATACAACTATCATGTTGAGTTGTGAATTGCTTTCAAATTGTATTTTATCGATCTTTGACACAGCCAAAGTTAATCAGACATTCTAACTGATTGAAGTTGTGAATTGCTTTCAAATTGTATTTTATCGATCTTTGACACAGCATCGGAACATGCATTAACTGCAGAACTATGAGTTGTGAATTGCTTTCAAATTGTATTTTATCGATCTTTGACACAGCTATTGAATGATGTATTGATCAGCAGCGTCTGTTGTGAATTGCTTTCAAATTGTATTTTTATCGATCTTTGACACAGCATCTCTTGGTTAAATCAACTGGATAAAAGTGTTTTAGATTGAAAAACAGGATTAAAAAACGAATGCTGTGTAAACCGTCTGGTTTTTTAAATCCGGGCGGTTTTTTTTGTTCAGCAATGTATTAGCGAGGGTTTCGCTTTTAAGCGAAGCCCTCGCTTGCCTTAAAATAAGCTCCAACTGTTGCGGGGTTCCAGGACGGCCGGTTTCCGATTCGCCCCTGAAAAATTCCATCATACCGAATTGTTTGTCGGTTAGGGTAAAAATTATAATTTCACCTTTGGGTGGCAAAAAAGATTTCACCCTGTTTATGTGAACCGCTGCATTTTCACGACTGTTGCAATGCCGCGTATAAATGGAAAACTGCAGCATGGTAAATCCATCTTTTTGCAGGTTTTTGCGAAACCGGGTATAATTTCGCTTGTCCTTTTTGGTATCAGTTGGTAAATCAAAAAATACAAAAACCCACACAATCCGGTATTGATTTAATCGTGATAATTTCATGAAAATTATATTCATCCGATGACTCGGAGTCATCGGATGAATGTTCAGTTTAATTCAGGAAAAATCAGTTTTCGCGATTCTCCTTCAAAGCATTGCATCAGGGAAGCAGTGGTTCTTTGCATTCCCACCATCAGCGGGCTGGTTTGTCCGTCAATTTGAACATCCATCGCCGGAATTTGCAATAACTTTCTCTTTAATGCCGGTGTTAGCGGATCAATCTCCCGGTTCTCTTCAATTATTTTTAAGACCAGTTCATCCACCAGCGGGCGATAAGGTTCCATCAGATCGTCTGCCAGACAATACGGATTGTATTTATTTCGGTGATGAATACCCATGGCAGTAAGTAATCCGCTGGCCACCAGCGAACGCGCCACCACTCCGCGCAAAATTGCATACCCATAATTCAGTAAATTGTTTGGCGGTTCACCAAAACGGTGACGTTTAAATGCACTGTTACCAAGGTCCCCGGATGACCCGGAATTTCGACTGGACTCAAATTCCAAAGTCTCATTATCAAAAATTACTTTCCAGTAATACGATGCGGCCCGACCTTCGCAGTTTTCAGTATCGCCGCTTTTTACCTTTTCAGTCAGATAATGCAAACGCGCGGCATCCAGTTGCAGTTTGTCCAAAAGGGCGGCCTGATTGGATATTTTGGCAATAACCGTTTGCTGCCAGAGATTCTTTTTTAACGGAACAGATGCTTCAAATTGAAACCGCAGTTTCTCTGTATAAGCATGATGTACGGCAATAGGAAGCATTAATGAAAACGGCATATGTTTAAAATCGCAGTTAATTACCGCTGCATTGCTTTCTGAAAGAGCTGCTAGTAGTCCTTGCGTTACTGTAATTTGCTGATTATCCAAAACAACCACGCCGATATCTTCAATGGGAATTGTTTTCACAGCTTTTGTTTTCATTCCCTGTGGCATTGTTTCATTTTTTTCAACTTCCGGTATTTTTATAACCAATTGGGCATTTTTGTAACTCAGGTAAGCCGGATTTCCAAAATAGAGGGTACGTTTTATCATAATGGTATGTTTAAGCAATTTACGCGAGGGTTTGATTTGAACGATGCTCGCTTATTTAATCGCATTACAGATTAATAATATATTGTTTTGCCACTTTTTTATTCACCAGGTTCCCGTTTCTTAAACCGGCATAATCGCGGGCTGATGAAAATTCCCAATCACTTGCGTTACTCGCCAAGCCAGCTTTTACCGGATTTTGATGAATGTAATGAAAACACATTTCGGGGTACTGTTTTTCCGGATCAATGATGTTGATTTGAGTTCCGGAATTGGTATTAAAAAATGAGGGTATACTTCCATCGGAACAGGTAACGCATTCGGCTTTTGTTTTTTTTCGAAAAAGTGCGCCTTTCCATTTTTGTTGTTTATTAATAGCATTTGTATAAGAACGTAACATAATGCCAATGGAGCTGTTAAAAGTACGCAACGGGTATTAATATCACCGAGGGCTTCGCTTTGAGCGAAACCCTCGCTATCAAGAGGCAAATCCTCAAATTAACCAGTACCATAAAATGAAAATGATTGGGCATCAGGCACCATGCTAAAATATCTGCGTAAGGCAGAATATAAATCCGGATTTTTCGCAAAAAGAACAGGTAATTTTCGCGTTGAAAAATATTTTTTGCCGGTTATTCCCCTGGTTATAGATGTGGTAAATATGTCCGTTTTCAAATTGCATGGTATAATTTTTTTACGTTTCTCCAACTCATCGGATGACTCAGAGTCATCCGATGAGTTTATTAATGGTTTTTCTCTGTGGTAGCACTTCGGTGTGTTTGAGCGACGCTGAAACGGTTCATTCATTTTATAACTTTTATAATATTGCCCAAACGGTCCACTTTAAGTTTCCAGCAACGTTCTTTAATCATTATTCCATCTATTGTTTTTTCCATCTTATTTAAGGCTGAAAATTCAACTTTATTATGAATCGAATTTGCCACCTGATTTGGTATAAAAAAACACTGATAAGTGGAACTACTAACGGTTTTATAAATTCTACTACTTTGTACGGCTGTCAGATTATCAAAACTCACCATTCCCGGATTAATCAATTCTTCTTCTGTTGGCACATAAACCAAATCATTGGGTGAAAGAGAAAACAAGAACTTGCCTTTTTCATGATTTACCGAAATTATTGGTGTAATCTTTTGTTCTTCTTTTGGGAGAGTTGCTCGCCATTTTTGATGCTCAATTACATCAATTAATGGAACAGTTTCATATTCACGCTTTTGTTTTTCTTCGTTCCAATAAATGGCAAAAAACAAATTGGTACCCTTCGCAGCTTCCACATGCTTTTTCTTTTTATTCCCTGTTTCTCCAACCTGAAATTTATTTCCTTCTTCATAAATGCGAACTTTATATATCGGCTTGTGTTTTTTCCCATCATTCAATTTAGTTAAATTACTGTTTAATTCTTCTATACCTTCAGGATTGAATGCTAAATCAAAACGTTCTTTTCCATTTTCGTCAATATAATTTTCGGCATGTTTTCCCAGAATTGAACGAATACCTGAATCCGTCACATTTTCTAATTGCTTCGCAGTAAACTTATCAGATAAAGTTATCCGTGTTGCAGTTGCATTCTGTGTAAATGCATAAACTTCAACTTTAGAAATAGTATTGCCATCTTTCTGATGCGGATTTTCTTTGAAGTATTTTAGAATCGTTTTTTCGTTCTTGCCCAAACTATAAAGTGATTTGATTCTGTTTTTAAGTTCTTTATCTACTAAGTTTTGCCAGTCTTTTACACCATTTATAAATGACACCGTTTTTTTAACTCTAACTTTTACGTTTCCACTAACGGTATCTTTGTGCATTGGCTTTCTGATTGCCCAATTGTCGCCTTTGGTTTGCTTGATCAGCTCCTTTTTCAATTTACCATTAGTTTCTGCCCACTGCCAGGTTTTATTATTGGTTTTATTAATTACCCGCAGGTTTTGTTTAAAACTGACCATTGTTTTGCCTAACCATTCATACGAATCAGTCGGAAAACTTGTCCATGGAAGATGAAAATTACGGGCGACATTTCTCGTCCTGATCTCACCGGTCTTTTTATCAACCACCTCAATTTTTTCAGTGTTTCTCAATTTACGAACAAGCGCAAAATTGTTACGCTGCGTATTTAAAGAGGTTAAATAATTGATATGGTCTTTAGTAGTACATGCAATAACCAAAGCATCCATAGCATGATGCCTGTGATCAATTCTCTTTTGGATTAAAACCTCTTTAAGCAGTGGTTCGGGAACCGCATTTCCGAATAAGCATTAATATCTCTTGTCCCAAAATCCAAAATCCATCGGAATTGGTTAACTCGATTTAATCGCTTAAAACGCGGAGATACAATTTCATTCCATTTATCATTCAACCCCCAGTCATTTTTTCAACGTTTACTCGTAATGGCTCCCGAACAGGAACAATGTTTTTAGAAGTAGCTTCTGTCTTCATTTTCTTCTCTGACGATGTTGCTTAATAAAGCTTTAACCAATTTACTGATATACCTGCTATCATTCATTTGACGGTTAAATAAAATCCTTCCGGGATATCTTCACTCAGTCAATTTCTTTAGTTTGGCCCGGTTTTTTTTAAAATAATTTTTGACAGTGAGTCTTCATACTCATCTAATGTAAATAACTCTTACATGTTTACCTTGTGAGAGTTCAAATATTCGTTCCTTTCTCGTTTTTCAGAAATTCATAAGCCGTTTGGCTATCTTTTAAATTGATTTATTTCACTTTCACAGATTATCTTATTACTGAAAGAATCATCAAAATAGCGGGATTGAGGTATAATATGTTCAATCTGATAATCAGTAGTAAATAATTTATTGAGCGGAATGGAATTACCTGCCCGGTATATGGTGAGAGCGGTAACCTTGCTGTAAGCCAGAGTTTATATTTGTTGATATCTCGATTTTGGATGGTGAAGCATTATTTCCGGATTTTTTCTACATCATCCTGCACTTCAATACCGCTATAATTTGCATCCGGATTTTGGTAAATTCCCTCTTCATATATTTTCAAGAATTTCCTGTTGACTTGGCGAATAAGGTTTCACAGCATCCTGTCACACTTCAGAGTCGTTCATTAACTCCGTTCAATAGTTCTCGGATTCGTCTGATTAGTGTTTTCATTTTCAATAATTTAGCTTTGCATATTCTGTTCCTCTTTTACCTGCAGGGTTTTTCATTTCACGACCGAGCTCAACATGAATTTCGTTAAAAAATTTTTCAACTCCGTTGCCATAATAATCCCATAAATCCTTAACTACTCGTAAGAGTTTCTGTTACGACCTGTCTCCACTACAGGATTACTTAAGACTATGTTGTTTAAATTCTTGAAAGATAATTGCGCGATATCCGAGGGCTGATTTCCATTGCGTTATATCGCACTGGCTTCAGAATGTCTGTTATAGACCAAATAACAAGCCTGATAGGTATTTAATCCATGACCATGGATTTGTAATCCTTTAAAACTTTCAAAAACTTTTCAGGATTTGTTTTGGAATATCATCGTCGGCCACATCCGTCATTTATCCGCTCTTTTTCAAATCCAATTCTTCATTAATGAGTTCCATAATCAGGTCTGCCCGATTGATAATTTAGAATCGGTATTTTCACGCTTCGTGCCAAAATTTACCCTTTCTCATTAAGGGCAGCAGACGTTTAATGGCTTTTTCGAGAATACGCGCCATATTCGCTTTGAAATGGTGGAAATTTCTTGAAATTTTCAACAAATGAATTCTTCATCAATTTGATATTTTGATGCAAAAGATTTTAATGCTTTATCAAACTCCTTTTTATCATTAACCGAATAAATAATATGCCACAATTGCTGTTCTCTGGACACTTCAATCGCTTGTTCATTTTTTCCCAATTTTGTTTTCTCCTGTAAAAAAGAGTCGCAATCTTCAAGTCCTTCTACTTTTTTCAATCTCGAAAGAAACTGAGCTTTGATTTCATTGCATGGGTATTTTTTATCTTCTACATAATTCCAGCGATAATTGTCTTTTTCCTGACGTGTAATTATACTCTTTCTTCACAAAGAAATCGAATAAGTTGCTTTTGTTCAATTTCCTTTTTAGCATTAAAAAAATCGAATACTTCCACCCATGCATTTTCGTCAGGAATAAACAGGTCGGTTACATCTACATCAATTGCCGGTTTGTTCTCAATTGAAGCATTCTTTTGATAAATTTTCAAATTTTTCAGAAATTGCCACAATCTGAATTCCTGAAACAAGTGGATTGGATCTAGGAATGGCTTTCAATGGTTTCATTAATCCTGATTTCTTTTTTTAGAACTTATTATCCATCCTCTTCAATAATCAGAAAGTTTTGTATAGTTTCGTGAATTCGTATTGACAATTGGCTAACACTGGATTTTTTACTTTTTAGTGGGCGTTGAAAAAAGATAATATCATCAACAAACAAGATACACAAAATCCTTATCTCGAATATTTTTTTGATGTGCTTCGTTTCTCGGATACAATTCTGCGGTACAAGCTTGATAATATATTTTTATCACTGAAGCTTCGGGATGAAACTTGCTTTTGTGTTTTAAGAATCTTCGTTAATTCACTCTTTATAAAATTTCCGCTCGATTGTCCGAATTAATTTTCCCCTGATTTTTTGTGTATGGGTTTTCCAATAAGCGTTTCATAAACAAATTGCCCAACTGTTTTTTCCGATTCATCAAGGTCTTTTTCGGTTTTCTTTTTTATTGCAATCCAATCTTTTTCTGAATCAACTGCCCGGAAACTTCTGCGAACACTTCCTTCTTTATCTAATTTGGGCGAGCCATCTGTTTCTAACTGTGTAGTAACAACAAATTCTTTTGTTTTTCCAATCCACTTATCTAACTGCTCTTTACTTTGCCGCCTATAAATCCATCCGTTTTCAAGAATTATATTGTACCATGTACCTTTCGCATTTGTTTCATCCGTCGCTTCAACTTTTGCAACTTTCAAGGAATAAAACTCTTCTATTTTATCATCGTTTGTTTTTTCTTCTTCGCCGCGCAATTGGTAGTAGCCTCGTTTTTGATTGAAGTTCAGAATAATCCAAGCTAACTCTTCTTTACTTACTTTTTCAGTCAAAGCCTTTTTTCTTAGAAAATAAATTGTCCAGTCGTACGGGATTTTTAGTTTTTGTCCGTTTGCTTTAAATTCTGCAACCATCTCCTTAAAACTATCTTGAAAAATAAATTCATGTTTGGACGAGCCATCTTTTCGGTAATTAAGCTTAATTTCTTTTCCGTCTTTAAATTGCCCCAACCGGTTCTCAAAGTCGATATTTTCAGCATAATGTGCGGGTAAGAATCCAAGAATTTTTAAAACGCGGTGTAAGCGTTCACGTCTCAATACATCTTTTTGGTATAATCGCCGGACACCTCTAAACCCGGTCCGTTCTGCAGTTTGTGAAATAGAAACACCCGAGTCGAATTTACCTAAAACATCCTGGCTCATCGGAATAATCCGGCTACCAAGTCCATTGATTTTACCTTCCTTTTTCTCGAAATCATGTTGCACCAACGCCCAACCAATTGAGTTGGTCCCTAAGTCAAGTCCTAAAATTCGTTTCATAATATTTGTGGTTTAATTATTTATAGCTAATTTTGGTTTTACAATTTGAAGCAACTCACAATAAGGATTATTCCGTTGTGAAAACATTTAAAGCGGTCTCGAGAGGGGTCGCTTTTTTAGTTTTACCTTCTAAAAGTAGAAATTCTGTTTAACAATTTTTTGATTATCGTCATTTTTTTGCACCGGGGCTGCTCGACTGTCGTTTTCTGATTTTTGTTACTGAGTTCAATCATTCCAATAATTGATGTTATTTTTGATGTAATTTCAATTCGGTCCGAACATGGCATCAAAATACCGCCTTTTCTTTTTTCTGTTAATCGGTTTCTGCTGGATTTTATTTCAGGCACACGGACAGGAAATTACCGGAACAGTTTTCAACAGCGACAAAGAGCCGGTTCCGTACGCTACCGTTTTTGTGCGGGAAACGCGGCAGGGAACAATTACCAATACCAACGGCCTCTTTAAAATTCAATTGCCAAAAGGAATTTACCACCTGACTATTCGTTCGCTCGGGTACCTGCAAACCGGGAAGGAAATCGACCTTCGAACCGACAGCCTGCATGTTGATGTTATCCTGGGGCGACAGGAATTCCAAATTAAAGAGGTAAAAGTTTTTCCGGGAAAAGAGGACCCGGCGTATTTTATTGTCAGGAAGGCGATGGCACAGGCGGCTTACTACCGCGAAAAAATAAAACATTACGAAGCCGAACTGTACATCAAAAGCAACTTTACGTTCACAAACATTCCGAAATTGTACCGGAAAACCCTGGAAATAGACGGACAGGAACTTGGTGACGTTTTGAAGGAAGACCGGACATACGTCATCGAATCGTTCAATAAAATCACGTTTGATTACCCGGGAAAATACAAGCAGGAGGTCCTTGCCAAAAAAAGTTCGCTGGTGGGTTTCGACGAACCGCCGGTGATGGGATTGATTACCGCAAATTTTTATGAGGAACGTCCGAACCAGGTGATTTCACCGCTTTCGCCGCTGGCGTTGCAGCATTATAATTACCGGTACGAAGGCTTCATTTCCGCCGGAAACCTCGACGTTTTCAAAATAAAAGTGGAACCTAAAAGAAAAAGCGGCGAACTGGTAAATGGCTACATGTACATCGTGGACCAGCTTTGGTGCCTTTACAGTGTTGACTTTAACACGCGGATGGAATTTTTTGAATACCGCCTGAAACAGCAGTACGAAAACCTGGACAACAACAACTGGCTTCCGGTTTCGCACCTCATCGAAGGCCGGTTTTCGGCTCTGGGTTTGAAAGGTGAATTTAATTACGGCGCCTCCCTCAATTACTCGGAAATTGAAGAAAATGATTTCGCCGTAAATCCTGCTTTTTCACCTGATTCAATGAAAGTTGAACCAAAAGTAACCGACGAAAAAGAGAAGGAGCTCCGGCAGGAAGTGGCTCAAATTGTTTCCCAGGAAAAGCTAACCAACCGCGATGTAAAAAAAGTTGGCCGACTGAACCGGAAAATTTTAAAAGAACAGTACCGGGACAGTACATTCGCGGCGGCATCGCAGGAAAATTACAAGCTCGAGGATAAGCCGGATTCCATTATCAATGAAAGAGCATATTGGGATACGATACGGACTATTCCGTTTACCCAGGCGGAACTGCGCGGTTACGAAATTGTTGATTCATTGCGTTCGTCCACGACAACGGCTGAGGATTCGATCATGAAATCGGAAGCAAAGAAAAAACAGGCAATTATGCGGCTGGTGCTTGGCCACAGCGATTTTTGCCCGGATTCGCTCATTACTTTTGGTTACGGCGGATTGCTGGCTGCGCATAATTACGATTTCAATACCGTTGACGGCAATAAATACAGACAAACCTTCCGGCTGAAATTTCAAACTGATTCGGGAAAGTTCATTTCGTTTATTCCCGAAATCGGCTATGCATTTAACCGAAAAACCCTGTTTTGGAAAGTGGAAAGCCAACTGGAAAATATATTGTGGAAAAACAACAGCCTGCAGTTTGAAACCGGCAAACTGAGCCGCGATTTCAAACCGGAAGGATTCGGGGTAACTCCGGATTTAAACGCCATGTCAGCCTGGGTATTTGGTAAGAATTATCTCAAATTATTTGAGACTTCTTTTGTTTCATTGAACATGCAACAAAAAGTGGTGACGAATTTAACCGTTTACGCGGGAGCGGATTTCAATCACTTCTTCCCGCTGGAAAACCATACGTCTTACAATTTTTCCGATAAAAAAGAATACGAACCCAATGTTCCTGAAGGACTCACAAAAAACAGCGAGGCGTTGGCGGAACAAAAAAGTTTTGAATATGAAATAGGAGCCGCTTACCAGCGATCGCAGAAAAAACCCTGGCTCGAAACTTCTGATTTTCTGTTTATCTCTGATTTCTATTCGATAAATGTTTTCTTCAAAAAAGGGGTGCCGGGACCATTTTCATCGAATGCCGATTTCAGCCGGATTGAGTTGAATTTCCGGCAGCTAGCCAATATTTCACCGGTTGCAGGCATCGACTGGTATGTTAATGCGGGAACTTTCATCAGCAACACCCGGCTGCATTTTTCGCAGTTCAAACATTTTCGCACCGCCGAAAGCCCGGTTTCTTTCCGGCCGTTTACGCATACGTTTCAGTTGATCAACGATTACCGCTACAGCACAACCGAAAGTTATGTAACTGCCGGCGCTGAATATCGGACAGAATACCTGTTGCTGCGTTACCTTTCGTTCCTGAACCAGCGAACCTGGAGCGAAAGTTTACACCTGAATTATCTTTCTACACCGGCGTTGCAAAACTACTGGGAAGCAGGCTACAGTTTAAACAACTTGTTTTTCCTGGGGAATGTGGGAGTCTTCGCCGCATTTAATGGAAACAAGTTTGAAGCCGTTGAAGTAAAAGTATCGGTTTCGGGGTTGTAACCATCAACATTTACAGTTTATTAATAATTTTCTGTACGGTGTTCCAGTTTCTTGTTGTAATTTCTTTTCCGTAAAAACGTTCCAGAATTTCCATTGCTTTCACGGTTCCTGAAACCGAAAGATCCAAAACACTGAAAACCATTTTTTCTTTCACATCCAAAATCTGAAATGATCTATCTTCAGACATCCACGGTAAAAGTACATCGGCATCCGGCGCTTGTTTTAAAAATGAAACGTATAAACGGATGTCTTTGGTTATTTTGACACCGCCAAACGGGTTGTGTTGTTGAATCTTACGCAAATCTTCGGATTTTCTGATCAGCACCGGAACGGGGAAACCAAAACAATGTTTAAGAAAATCTGCCACTGTTTTTTCAAGTTCACCAACGACGGTTGTTTCTGTTTCAAAAATTACATTACCCGAATTCAGCAGGGTAATCACATTCCGAAATCCTTGTTTTTCCATCTGGTTTCGGAGTTCCGCCATCGGAACTTTTTTATGTCCTCCAATGTTAATGCCGCGCAGAAAAGCAATGTATTTAACGTTTTTCATGGATTTTCTCTTTTTAGTTCCGGTTTTCATTTCTTCTTTTACTGATTTTCAATTTTCAACCGCGGAAAACAATTTATTGCATTTTCCCTGAAAACAGCCGAGATTATTTTTTTAGCGGTTGCTTCATCGGTTTGTCCGCCCGATATTCTTTCGGCCAGCACCTCGCAAACCACTTGCTTCCCAAATTCGTGCGAACCAACCGCTTCTTCGATAAAATGACAGTCGCCACCCCATAGAATTTTATTGTATGGCACACAATCGAGCATTTCATTGAATGTTATTTTCGCCCGTTCTTTTGAAATTTGCGGCAGCCACACCAGGTTGAGGTATACGTTTGGAAACATTTTTCCGAGTGCGGTAAATTCACCGGTCCAGGGAAACCCGCCGTGAAAAATGTCGAAACGTGTTTTCGGATGTTCCAGGAATAAATTGTTGATATTGGCCGGATTTCCGTTTTCGAGCCGGTTACCGTTTCCGGCCATATAACCGGTATGAATTTGGACGGTCAGGTTGTATTCCGCCGCTTTATCGAGAAACCAGTGAAACATAAAATCCTGTAACGCCTTATGCTCCGATGCCGTTAAACCGTTAGATTTTCCATATAATTCATCTGCAACCTCCCCCGGCGTATTTTCGTAATAAATCGTTCTGCTGTACGCCATTGAATTTTTCAATGCGACCGCACCATGTTTTATGGCTGATTGCAAAATAAAATCGGCAAACATCAGGTATTCATCAAGTGTATTAATTGTTTTCACGCCTGTTGCTTCAGTGAAATTTGCAACTGTTTTGTTGTTTGGTGTAAATACCTCGCGCGCCCTGCCAATGTTGTTTACCAATTGGTTCACAGGCAAAACTAGAGTAAAATATTTTTCATTTACGTTTAAATTCAAAGGCGACCAATGCTGATCAATGAGCATGGTTTCGAAACCTGCCTGTTTAAAACACGAATCGAACCAGACCGGGTAATTTCGGTAATTGGATTCAATCTGATGAGAAAGTCGCTCAATGCCATCTTTTGTAAATGCTTTTTCGTTATACCCGTAACATTTTTTGAATCCTTCCAGGAACTGACCGTAATAACTGGTTTGACTGCAAAAGCTGAGAAAATTCCCGTTTTCGTCCCAAAGTTCGCCGGGTGTTTTGCTGTTTAACAAATCTGTTGTCAATTTATCTGCCCCGGCTGTAATCATATCGGCCATTAGATATGAATTAGCGAGCAGTACCCAGAAATTGTAATTTTCATACCCCATTTCTGCCGGATTTCGCTGATGTTCATGTGTGTTGATTATTTTAACCGCCCCTGCGAAATCCATTAACTCATTGTACGTATTTTTTTGTGGTGACGAAAAGCCCCCGGAAATAAGGGCAAGCGTTACAAGGATAACCTGAAAAGTAACCTGTTTTGCCTTTTTCATTTTTTACAGATTTAGTTGAGCTGATCGATTTATTCCGGATAAAGGTAAAAAAACAATCAGATGAAATTAAAAACGATCTTAACGGATATTCATCCGGTTTTCCATTTTTCGGAACCTTTTTAATCAAATCTCTGAATTTGCCAGATTTCCAAAAAGCGATAATTTAGCGACTTCTTTTATAAACAAATAAAAACAGACCAACATTGAAATTATCTAAAATTAAACTGCACTGGCAAATTCTGGCCGCTCTGATACTGGCTGTAATTTTCGGTTATTTTTTTCCGGCAGGCGTAACCTACGTATCGTGGTTGGGAGATATTTTCCTCAGAGCGTTAAAAATGGTCATCATCCCGCTTGTTTTCAGCTCGATTGTTAGCGGGGTTACCAGCATTGGCGCCGGAAAAAACCTGGGCCGCCTCGGATTAAAAACACTATCCTACTACCTTGTAACCAGCACGTTGGCCATACTAACCGGATTAACATTTGTAAACCTTGTTGAGCCGGGAGTGGGGGTCGATCTCGGATTTCAAAAAGAAGTGGAAGGACTGGCAGAACATGCCGGCTCGGTGAAAGATATTCTCTACCGCCTGATTCCGGAAAACATTGTAGATGTGATGGCACAGGGGGAAATTCTTCCTGTTATTTTCTTCGCAATTATTTTTGGTTTTTTCATTACTCAGGTAGAAACCCGCTACAAAGCTTCGCTTTCCACATTTTTCGATGCAGTTTTCGATGTGATGATGAAAGTAACGCTTTTCATTATCAAATTTACCCCACTCGGAATTTTCGGGATTGTTGCGCGCGAAGTAGCCCGAAATTCGGAACAACTGGCGAGTATTGCGGGAAGTCTGGCAGTTTACAGCTTGTGTGTGGTTGCAGGTTTAATTTTTCATGCATTTGTAACACTTCCGCTCATTGTGCGAATTATTGGGAAAGCCCGTCCGTTTGCTCATCTTAAAAACATGAGTACTGCATTGCTCACGGCTTTTTCCACTTCATCGTCGAGCGCGACACTGCCAATAACAATGGAAGCGCTGGAGCATAACAGCGGCGTTTCCAATAAAATTACCAGTTTTACGTTGCCACTGGGCGCTACCATTAATATGGACGGAACAGCGCTGTATGAATGTGTGGCAGCAATGTTTATCGCACAGGCATACGGGGTGGATTTAACATTCCTTCAGCAAATGATGGTGGTTTTTACGGCATTGCTGGCTTCGATTGGGGCCGCCGGAATTCCCATGGCCGGACTTGTAATGATTACTGTGGTACTTTCTGCCGTCGGCCTTCCGCTGGAAGGAATCGGATTAATTTTAGCCGTTGACCGGATTCTCGATATGCTCAGGACTTCCGTAAACGTATGGAGCGACAGTTGTGGCGCCGTGACCATTGCACGTTCGGAAAATGAAGCCACTTCTGTTGCTGTTTAAAATCATCTGCAAAATTATTGTTTTAATCGACAACAGGCTATCATTTCACCGCATCCTGAACCTGGGAAAATTTACTGCCCAATTCGCAGAAAAGCATTCGTTTTCACGCAATAAACTCGTAAAATTGTATTTAAATCGATTTCAACGGACATGAACATTTTTAAGTACCGGGTTTTAAACCACATCCTTTTCTGGATTTTTATCTACGTTTTCTATACCATGCCATTCGTGCTAACCAGCGGCGATCTTTCCGAAGCATCTATAAACCTGATTTACATTCCTTTCGATATTATCACCGTTTATGTTGTCATTGAATTTTTGATTCCTCAGTTTCTGCTGAAGAACCGAAAACTCCTTCTTTTTTTACTGGGTCTGGCGTTAATTATTTCCTTCAACATTACCATCTCGCAATATATCCGGTACCAAATTCAGCCATTGCTTGGTTTCTGGACCATGAGCCGGCCATTAATCTACGATTTGTTTTATTCGCTGCTCTCAAATTTTATGATTGTTGGTCTGGCTTCGGCAATGAAATTATTGCGTTATTCCTATCATATTCAATTATCGCAATCGGAACTCGAAAGAAGGACTGCCCAGTCGGAATTGAATATTTTACGCTCACAAATAAATCCGCATTTTCTTTTTAATACGCTGAACAACATCGATTCTTTAATTTTCGAAGACCGCGATAAGGCATCAAATGCCATTTTCCTGCTTTCGAAAATTATGCGTTACATGCTCCAGGAATCGAATGCCGATAAGGTGACGGTTGAAAATGAACTGGCCTACATTCGCGATTACCTGAAACTGGTGGAACTAAGTTTTAAAAATCCGGATTTCATCAGGTACAGGGAATCCGGGGGCAATACCGGCAAAGAAATCCCGCCGTTGTTGTTTATCCCGATCATTGAAAATACTATTAAACACTGCAACAAGCAGGTTAATTCGCCGGGGGTGGACATCGAATTCCGCATCGATGAGGATTTCATCACTTTGAAAACACAGAACTACATCAAACCCAATAACCTTAAACTACCCGAACCAACTACCGGCACCGGATTAAAAAATGTGGAGAAAAGGCTAAAACTGTTGTACAACGGGAATTATAAATTTGATATCAACAAAAACGATAATAAATTTGAGGTGTTTATTCAGGTTCCTTTACAAAGAAACAACAGGTAACCAAAAATTGCACAACCATGAAAATGAATTGCATAGCAGTTGATGATGAAATACTGGCGCTAAAAAAAATAGAACGATATGCAGCCCGCCTGGATTACCTGAACTTGCTGGGAACATTTGACAACGCACTTTCCACCTTTTCCTTTCTCCGCGAAAATAAGGTCGACCTCATTTTCCTTGATATCCAAATGGACGAATTCACCGGGATTCAGTTGCTTGAAACGTTGAAGAATCCGCCGTATGTCATCCTCACTACGGCATATGATGAATATGCGTTGAAAGCTTACGAACTCGATGTAATGGATTACCTGTTGAAACCAATTCCGTTCGAACGGTTTGTAAAAGCAACTGAAAAAGTGTATGCCCGATTCATGAAAGATCAGGGACACCATCAACAGGCTGTACCGGAAACAGCGCAACAACAGGAACCTGCACGGCAGGAATATACGTTTATCAAATCGGGCAATAAAACCGTGAAGGTTTATTTTAACAAAGTCCTTTATATTGAAGGAATGCGCGATTACCTGCAGATTCATACTGAAGACGGCCGCATTATGACGTTGTTAAACTTTAAAAACCTTCCTGATATTTTTGATCCGCAAAAATTTGTGCGCGTTCACAAATCCTATGTGATCTCGGTAGATAAAATCAACTACATTGAAAACAATACCATCAAAATCGGCGGTAAACTCATTCCCATTAGCAACACATACAAGGTGGCTTTTTATAATTTGCTGAACAAAAAGAATTTCGTGTAAAAAGAAGGTCTGTGTCTTCCGCCTGTCAACTCATTCTACTATTCGCTCCCTTTCCTTTTTACATTTTTTAATAGGTCAGGTTGAACTGAAATTCCTATTTTTGAACGATTTTCATTAAATAAACCAAATAAAACCAGAGAATATAAAAATGAAAAAAGTACTGAGTTATTTTCTGTTTATTTTCTTGTTCATAAGTTTTGCGGGATGCCAAAGAAAGCAAGGCGACATCTTTTACGATAAAAAATACATTGATGCGGTAAAAGCGGCCCGGAAAGATGTTGTTTTCTTTATGGTGCGCAACAATACACCGGGCGCCAATGTGGCTGTTTCCGTGGATGGTAAACTGGTCTATTCAGAAGGGATGGGAATGGCTTCAAAAGATTTGGAGGTGCCGGCAACCCGCGAAACCAAATTCAGGATTGGCGAGGTTTCGGAGGTTTTTACATCAATGTTATACCAGCTTATGGTAGCCGACGGAATACTTAATCCGGATTCAACCGTGCAACATTACCTTCCTGATTTTCCGGAGAAAAAATACGATTTAAAATTGCGGCATTTAATTCACCAGACTTCCGGGCTTCGGCGCCCTGCGGGTCAGGAAGATGACTGGCGCGGATTGAATATCAGCCTTCAAAAAGGGTTGGAACAATTTAAAAATGATTCCCTGACAGCGCCGCCGGGATATTTCCAGGCATTGAGCATGTACAATTACAACCTGCTGGGTGCAATTATGGAGAAAGCAACCGGAAAATGGTACAACAATTTGCTGAAAGATTATTTAACCGATACGCTTCACATGGGAAGCACGGTTGTTGACCATCCGTTTATTACGATAAAAAACCGCGCTGATTATTTTGATCGCAACATGATATCGGCGGTGGTAAATGCCACGTTCCGCGATATGCGTTACCGGGCTCCGTCACAGGGCCTGCTTTCCACTGCCGATGATATGGTGAAACTGGGAAACGCCGTGTTGTTTTCGGATTATATTCCGCAGTCGGCAAAAGACAACCTCTTTAAGCCGGTAATACTGGCCGACGATATTCCCTCGACAATGGCCAATGGCTGGATTTTACTGCAAGACCTCGAGGGCAGGAAAATTTACGGTAGAAGTGGTAGTGTGACTGGTGGCAGTGCAGCGTTGTTAATTTATCCGGAAGAAAATATTGTGGTGGCTTTTGCCTGTAATCTGAAATTATTACCCGACGACATTCCGGTATTTGAGATTGCCAGCCACTTTAAACCGGGCGCCGGCGACGCAGGGAAAACGGAAGAAAAATAATCAGTTAATCTACAATCGACTGAAGCTGTGGAATTCCCTTTTCCTTACGAAAACAGCGACTCTACGAATTCGCGCCGGCGGAAAATCTGAAGGTCTTCCATTTTTTCGCCAATACCGATATATTTCACTGGTATTTTAAACTGATCGGAAATTCCGATAACCACTCCACCTTTGGCGGTTCCGTCGAGTTTGGTGAGCGCAATTGCGGTAACTTCGGTGGCTTTGGTAAATTGTTTGGCCTGTTCGAATGCATTTTGGCCGGTGGAACCATCGAGAATGAGCAAAACTTCGTGCGGCGCACCAGGCACTATTTTATCCATTACTTTTCTGATTTTCGACAGTTCGTTCATCAGGTTTACCTTGTTGTGCAGCCTTCCGGCGGTGTCGACAATTACCACATCAGCGTTTTTTGATTTGGCTGATGAAAGCGCGTCGTAAGCCACCGAAGCCGGGTCGGAACCCATTTTCTGTTTCACAACCGGTACGTTCACACGATTGGCCCAAATTTCCAGCTGTTCGATGGCAGCGGCCCTGAACGTATCGGCAGCGCCTAAATAAACTGATTTTCCAGCCTCTTTAAACTGGTAGGCCAATTTACCGATGGTGGTTGTTTTACCCACTCCATTTACGCCTACCACCATAATTACATAGGGTCTTGTGCTTTCCGGAAGGTCGAAATCGGAAACGTCTTCTGTGTTGTTTTCCTCGAGCAAAGCAGCAATTTCTTCCTTTAAAATGTTATTTAATTCACTGGTGCCCAAATATCTGTCGCGGGCTACGCGCGCCTCAATGCGTTCAATAATTTTTATGGTGGTATCTACGCCCACATCCGAAGAGATCAATACTTCTTCGAGGTTATCCAAAACATCGTCATCAACTTTTGTTTTGCCGGCAACCGCACGCCCCAGTTTCTTAAAAACGCTCTCTTTGGTTTTTGAAAGCCCTTCATCGAGACTTTCTTTTTTATTTTTTGTAAAACTTCCGAATAATGCCATTTTTCATTTTTTACTGATGCCTAAAATAATAATAATTTGTGGTAAACGTATGTTGGCGTGTTCGAATACAAAAAAAGCTCCCATCGCGCGATGAAAGCTTTCCTGATATCATTTCGTATCCGAATCGTTTATTTCTTAAAATAATCGTTTACTTCGTCGTTTATAATCACTTCTTCCCTGAAAGTATAAGCGCCGGTTTTTTCTGATTTGACCATTCTAATCACTTTTGCATGGCCTTTTCCAGCACCTTTTTGTAATGTTGCAACCGTTTTCTTTGCCATAACTTAACCTATTTTATTTCTTTATGAACTGTTACTTTCTTAAGTATCGGATTATACTTTTTCAATTCCATCCGTTCAGGAGTATTTTTCCTGTTTTTGGTGGTAATGTATCGCGAAGTTCCCGGCATTCCGCTATCCTTGTGCTCGGTGCACTCCAAAATTACCTGTATTCTGTTGCCTTTTCCTTTTTTAGCCATTACAAACGATTTTAATATTTTTTAATAAAACCTTTTTCTTTTGCTTCACTCAGCGCTGCTTTAATACCCACTTTGTTGATAGTGCGGATACCGGCGGCAGAAACTGTTAAACTCACCCAGCGGTTTTCTTCCGGAAGATAAAATTTCTTACTAAACAGGTTGACATCAAATGTCCGTTTTACCCTGCGTTTCGAGTGGGAAACAGAGTTACCCACCATTGCTTTTTTACCTGTTATCTGACAAACTCGTGACATTTTTATATAATTTCTTGATGTACAAACAAACACATTTTTTAACGGCTTGCAAAGGAAATATATTTTTTATAAAAAATCAAGCAGACCAGAAGATTTTATTTCAACAATTAACAATTGAATTTCTACTTGTAAAAACAGGCGCCGTTTTAATTTCAACCGGTAAATTTTTACTTTCGGTGCAAAAATAACCGAAATGCTTTTCAATTCAACAGCATTCCTCGTTTTTTTGCCAATCCTGATTCGGTCGTCAAAAATAAATTGAATTGGAAAGATGCAACTCATTTAAACAATTCCGGAGCGGAAGCAGCTACTAAATTTGTGGTAAAAAAACTGGATGAACTTTATTTCGGATGCAAAAGATAGCTTTTGGAAAATTTCAGCTAAAATCCCGGCCGCTGTTTCTGCATTGTTCGGAAAACAAAGGAATTTCTGGTAAATACTCGTAGCTGTTTTTTGGATAATCAATTTTACAGGCAAAATGCTGCATTCCGTTGGAAACCGCCACATTTTCCACCCGGATTACCATGTTGTAACGTACCACCTGATCAAAGGCATCCTGAGTTATTTTTACTTCCGGCGCCTTAAATTCCGCCATCAAAAATGGTTGCCCGTTGCGGTTGTACACCAGTAAATCGAACCGGAATAATTTACCGTTCAGCATTATCTTCTTTTCCACAGCCATGAGCGACTGCGGATAATTTTTTTCTTCAGCCAGATACCGGATAAAATTCTGTCGCACCCACTCTTCCGGTGTTAACACGATGTATTTTTTCCTTATTATATCGAAAATAAACTGGCGGCTTTCTTCAACCTTTATTTTGAATTCGTACTCAGGCAAATTGAGCTTTTGCATTTCAATCCTAATATTTCATTATAAACTGTAAACAAATGTTGGCAGCGCCCGCATAAAAATTATATTTTTGTGACTGCCTTTTCCAGCAAACAAAATAAGACATTCTTCACCAATTGGGTTCACAGATGAAGACAAAAAAAGAAATTGTAGACAACTGGCTTCCGCGTTACACCGGCAAAAAACTGGAAGATTTTGGCGAATATATTTTGCTGACGAACTTTTTAAATTACGTTGAAAAGTTTGCCCTGCGCTTTGAAGTTCCCGTGGAAGGCGGCGATAAAAATATGCCCAATGCCACAGCCGAAGGGATTAGCATCATCAATTTTGGGATGGGAAGCCCGAATGCTGCAACCATCATGGATTTACTGAGCGCCATAAAACCAAAAGGTGTGCTGTTTCTTGGCAAATGCGGCGGCTTAAAGAAAAAAAACAAACTCGGTGATTTGATTTTACCAATCGCCGCCATCCGCAACGAAGGTACCTCGGGCGACTATATGCCCCCGGAAGTACCAGCGCTGCCGGCATTTAACATTCAGCGGGCGGTTTCGCATATTTTACGCAATAACGGGTCAGATTACTGGACAGGCGTGGTTTACACCACCAACCGCCGCGTTTGGGAATATGACGAGAAGTTTAAAAGGTACCTGACCAAAACACGGGCAATTGCCATCGATATGGAAACGGCCACCCTGTTTACGGTTGGTTTCATGAATAAAATCCCCACCGGCGCACTGTTGCTCGTATCTGATCAACCCATGATTTCGGCGGGTGTAAAAACAACTGAAAGCGACAAACTTGTAACGCTGAAATTTGTTGAACTCCATATTCAGGCTGGCATCGACGCTTTACTTGAAATTAAAAACAACGGATTGTCAGTAAAACATTTAAGATTTTAATATGGATTATAAAGTCATCATCGATAACCTTAAAAAGAAGATTTATCATCCCATTTATTTGTTGCAGGGGGAAGAACCTTATTTCATTGATAAAATTTCGAATTACATCGAAAAAAATGTTTTGACCGATGCCGAAAAAGGATTTAACCAAACCATTTTTTACGGAAAAGATACCGAACCCCGGACCATTGCCGAAAGTGCGCTGCGTTTTCCGATGATGTCCGACAAACAGGTGATTATTGTAAAGGAAGCACAGAGCCTTAAAAAAATTGAAGATCTTGCTTATTATGCCGGAAAACCGATGGCATCAACCATTTTGGTACTGAACCACAAATACAAAAACCTGGATTCCCGTACGAAACTGGCCAAGGCAATCAAAAAAAACGGCGTTGTTTTTACCTCTTCAAAAATTTATGAAAACAAAGTGCCTGCCTGGGTCGAAAGTTATCTGGCAGAAAAAGGGTTTAAAATCACACCGCAGGCATCGCAGATTTTAACCTCCTTTTTGGGCAACGATTTGGGCAAAGTAGCCAACGAACTCGATAAACTGATTATTGCTGTAAAAGATACGAAGCAGATTACTGCCGAACATATCGAGAAAAACATCGGTGTAAGTAAGGAATTTAATGTTTACGAACTGCAAAATGCACTGGGCGAAAAGAACATACTGAAAGCAAACCGAATTATCAATTATTTCGGCGCAAACGAAAAACTGAACCCGATTCCGAAGACCATTGCCAGTTTGTATTTTTATTATTCGAAGTTGTTTACCTATCATTTTCTGGAAAACAAATCGGAATACAGCGTGGCGGCCGGGCTTGGATTGAGCCCGTTTATCGCCAAATCGTACATTTCGGCGGCAAAAAAATATACGCCCACAAAATTGTACGAAATTATGGGAATTTTGCGCGAATACGATATGAAAAGCAAAGGCGGCGAGGGGACAGGATTGGTTGACACGGCAAGTTTACAAAAAGAAATGATTTATAAAATTCTGCACTAAATGATTTTAACCTGGATTATCATAGGCATAACGGCAGTGGTTTCCTATGCTGCTCTTCAAAACCATTCGCTCACCGAAAAACTTCAGTTTAATGCTGCGATGGTTATACACCGGAAACAGTATTACCGGCTCATTTCACATGCTTTTGTGCATGCCAGTTGGATGCACCTGTTTGTGAACATGCTCGTGCTGTATTTTTTTGGCCGGTATGTGGAAGGTTATTATTTTGAACGCTATTTCGGGGAACGCGCCATTCTGTTTTATTTGTTGTTGTATTTGGGCGGAATTCTTGCATCGAACGTTTACAGCCTGATAAAACACCAAAACGATTATTATTACAATGCGGTGGGAGCTTCGGGCGCTGTATCGGCAGTATTGTTCGCGTTTATCTTTTTCAACCCGTGGGAAAAAATTTATTTCTTTGGCATACTTCCCATCCCGGGAATTATTTTTGCGGTCGGTTACCTGGTATATTCTTATTACATGGGAAAACGAAAAATAGACAATGTTGCCCACGACGCCCACTTTTTGGGCGCGCTTTTCGGATTTATATTTCCCATTATTCTAAAACCCGGCTTGTTCGATCTGTTTATCGACAACCTGTTTTCATTTGTCTGATCCATGGATTTTTTAATTGTTGACGGGGAAGTAATTAATAAAAATGAATTTGGCCTGAAGCCATTGTTGTGGAATGAATATGACCAGTTCAGCCGGAAAATGTGGTTCGGATTTGGCGGAATACCTTTTTTTGAAGAAAACCTGGAGCTAATAAAACAGCAGGCAGCACAACTAAAAATCGCATTGCCCGGGTTGTTTTCAGATCGAAAGGAATTATTCCGCATCGTAAAACGGATGCTCAACAAAAACAGGTTCTATCGTTCCGGCTTTGTCCGGTTTCAAATTTTCCGGAACAAAAAAGAAATGCACTTCGTTATCTCTGCCAATGCTTTTTCCGGAACTGAATTTCCTTTCCGGAAAACGGGAATTTTGCTGAATTTCTCCGAAATCAAAAAATATTCCCGGAATCCGTTCAACCGTCATTCTTTCTACAACCATACATTTTGGAAAATCGTTGAAAGCAGCATCGCCGGAACAAATTTTCAGAACACGATAATTTTAAATGAAGACGATTCGGTATGTGAATGCATTGCGGGCAATATTTACATGATTAAAGGCAGCAACCTGCTAACGCCATCACTAAATACCGGTTGTTGCGAAGATGTGCTCAGAAACGTGATTTTGAAAAAAGCCGGAGATCTAAATCTGGTAACCGACGAACCCGACCTGTTAAAAAAAGAGCGTTTTAAAGAAATGGATGAAATTTTTATTGCCGGCGAGGAAATTGGTGTTCAATGGGTAATTGGGCTGGAAAACAGGAGGTTTATCCACCATTTTTCCCCAGAAATTTATGAAATGCTAAATCAGTTTTTGCAGGAAAAAGTGCATTAATTCATTGATGGATTTTCAGGATAGTTTTCCCAGACCGAATAGCGTGTCCCTACCTTTTTCACAAAATCAACCCAGGATGCTGCGTTCAATTCCCGCATTACCGCGTGCTCTTCCACATTATTTACCAACCAGGAATCTTCCTTTAATTCACGTTCCAGTTGCCCGGAATCCCAACCGGAATAACCGAGAAAGAAACGAATTTCGGAAGGATGGATTAAACCATTTTTGATTTGCGATTTCAGTTCCTCAAAGTCGCCCCCCCAGTACAAATCACCCAGCACCTGAATACTCCCCGGTAATCTTTTCCCAAGTTTGTGGATATAATAAATAGAATCGGTAGCCACAGGGCCGCCTAAATAAACCTGTCCTTCGAATTCGGGAAAGCCGGGAAGAATGTCGTGCACTGCAAGGTCAACTTTTTTGTTTAAAATGAAACCTACCGCGCCTTTTTCGCTAAATGCCACCAGCAAAACCACTGATCGGTTAAAATAGCTCCCGGACAAGAACGGTTCAGCAATTAAGATACGCCCCTTTTGCGGGGACATATTATTTGTTTTAATTCTGAATATGTCTAAATTGTTGTTCATACCGTTAAGCAATATAAGAAAATTAAACTATCAATCAAACAGTTGTAGGTTTTCTTAATAAAAATAAAATGTCGCTGGTAAAGTAGGATTATTCTTCTTCAATAACGATGAAAACATCTTCATCGGGTTTTGACATGTGATATTGTTCACGGGCAAATTTTTCCAGTTTTTCCTTTCCTGCATTTAAATCTTCAAGTTTTTGCCTGTCGGCAGCTATCCGTTCTATATAATACTCTTTTTGCCTGATAAGTTGTTCCAGTTTTTCTTTATTCTCCCGATGGGAAACAATACTGTTTTCATCAAAGAAAACAAGCCACACCAAAAATAACACCGTGGCAATAATGTATTTATTGCTCAGAATTCCAGGCCATCTCCACCTTTTTAATTTTTGATCTTCCATCACAACCGGTTTCCGGCAAAAATAATATATTCCTGATGCAAAAAAAAGAGGGCTGAATAAATCAACCCTCTTTTTTGAACAAATAAAGGTTTATGAATTTATCTGTTAAATATCGTTTTCAGGTTGAAAATTCGGATATGAATAATTAACAGCCGGAACAAAAGTTTCCTTAATGGTACGGATGGAAGTCCAGCGCAACAGGTTAAAAATTGAGCCGGCTTTATCGTTTGTCCCCGAGCCACGGGCGCCGCCGAATGGTTGTTGCCCTACCACAGCACCGGTTGGTTTATCGTTAATATAAAAATTTCCGGCGGCGTTGGTCAGGCATTTTACAATCTTTTCGATGTTGTACCTGTTTTGGGAAAAAACCGCACCGGTTAAAGCATAAATTGAGGTTTTGTCGAGGATATCCAGCGTATCGTCCATTTTTGCGTCTTCGTACACATAAATGGTTAACACCGGGCCAAACAACTCCTCGTGCATGGTTACATAATCGGGGGTTTTAGCCTGAATAACAGTTGGTTCGATGAAATAACCTTTTGATTTATCGCATTTGCCGCCAAACAAAACAGTTGCATCTTTCGCGGTTTTGGCTCGTTCAATATAACCCTGCAGCTTATCAAAAGAAGCTTCGTCAATCACCGCATTGAAGAAATTGGTGAAATCTTCCGGCGGACCTATTTTGACAGTCTTCAGTTCGTTGCCCAATTGTTTTTTCACTTTCGGCCACAAGCTTTCAGGCACATAAGCGCGCGAAGCCGCCGAGCATTTTTGGCCCTGGTATTCATAAGCGCCACGTACCATAGCGGTTACCAGTTGCTGAACATTTGCAGTGTTATCAGCAAAAATAAAATCTTTACCTCCTGTTTCACCAACAATCCGCGGGTACGACTTGTATTTGAATATATTATCGCCAATGGTTTTCCAAATGTGTTGAAAAACTTCTGTTGAACCGGTAAAATGAATACCGGCAAATTTCGGATGCGTTAACACCACATCAGCGGTAACGGGGCCGGATGCATAAACCAGGTTAATCACTCCGTCCGGAATGCCGGCTTCCTTAAAAACTTCCATAATTACATGCGCTGAATATACCGCAGTTTTCGATGGCTTCCATATAACTACGTTTCCCATCAATGCAGGAGCAGCCGGAAGATTTCCGGCAATGGAAGTGAAATTAAACGGAGTTAGCGCAAATACAAAACCTTCCAGCGGCCGGTATTCATTGTAATTCCAGATTCCTGGCGCCGATTCAGGCTGAATGTTGTAAATATTGATCATTTCTTTTACGCCAAACCTGAAAAAATCCGCCAGTTCACAGGCGGCATCAATTTCGGCCTGATGTGCATTTTTCGATTGCCCCAGCATGGTAGCTGCATTGATTTTCGCCCGATACGGCCCGGATAATATATCGGCGGCTTTCAGAAAAACAGCCGCCCGGTGTTGCCATGACAGGTTTTCCCAGGCAGGTTTTGCTTCCAGCGCTGCATCGATGGCCATTTCCACATGGCTGGCATCGCCCTGGCTATAATATCCCAGCGTGTGGTTGATATCATGCGGAGGAAACATCCTGATTTTCCGATCCGTAAAAACATCCTTTCCTCCAATCACCATTGGCAATTCTACTTCTTCCGAACGCATTTCGTTCAGCATTTTCTTAAGTTCCTCTCGTTCGGGAGTTCCCGGGGCATAACTTAAAACGGGTTCGTTCTTTGCAACAGGAACGTTAAAAAATCCTTTTGACATAGCTCTTTATTTAAATTTTTATTCATATCCGACGATACAAAACTAAAGAAACAAGCCCGTTCATTTCATAACAAATATCAGGGAAGCAAATATTCTTAAAAGGCTGGCAAACAAAGCGTAAAATAAATCAATCCGAAAAAAAATAAAAATTATGGATTAAACTTTACCTTTGCCAAAATTTGTATGCTGAGAATTTCATTTATTTATTGTTTTTAAACAGGAATCGTTATTTTTATAGCGTTGAGCAAACCTTTTTATCATAACGTTACAGAGAAACTGTGGGCCAGTAACTCTCCGAACGAAAAAAAACGGCTTTTTGAACTTCTGGTAATGATGTCAATTATTCAGGGAGTAACCGTTTTTACATTCGCGTACAGTTTAGTTAAACCAGCCGAAGGGGATTGCTTTTTATGCAACCTCGGGTTACTTTTGGTTCCTTTGCTTGCCATCGTTTGCCTTCTGAATAAAAAAATAAACTGCGCCCTCAACACAACTTTTACGATACCACTATTTATATATGCCTTTTATTTATCGGGTTTTAACAATCACCCGCCGGCAGCCGAAACCATTTATTATTCCACCTGGTGGTTATTGTCAGGACTGTTTCTGCTGTTCATTTTTTCAGAATCGGTTTCGAAGGTCACACTCTATTTTATACTCTCGCTTGTTACCATTGGTTTTCAGTTGTTCAAAACTCATCGTCTTTCAATCAACTTAAACGAAAACAGCCTGATAAATCATCCGCTGGTTATTTTAACCGCTGCATTTACTGCCGGAATCCTTTTGCGTATTCGTTATCAGCGTAGAATTGAAGTTTTATCCGGAAAGCTGGATTTCACCCAAAAAGGCATTTCGAAGGTTTTTCAGGAATCGAAATTTCTTATTGCCCGGATTAAAACCGACCGCGATGAAGCCGGAAACATTGAAAAACTGTGGATTGAAAAAGTAAATAATGCTTTTGAGTCAGCTTTCAAAATCAATTTATATGAAGTACAGGGACAGGAAGCAGCGTATGTTTTTGAACTGGTTTTCCGCGAACTGTTCGATATCAACAAGATGCTGCTCTTCGAAAACCGGAAAACAAAAGAATTTCATGCCAAAAACCTGGAGCGCTGGTATAAAATAAACATCATTAAACCTGATTCGGAAAGGGTTTTCGTAATTCTGGAGGATATTACCAAAACAAAGAAAAAGATAGCAGAACTGGAACAGGGGAAAAAAAGGTACAAAGTACTGCTGGAAGCTATTCCCGATATGTTTTTTGTTATTGGGAAAGATGGCATGTACGAGGATTTTGTGATAAAAGAAAGCGATTTGTTTAAACTGGAAGATGCAAATATTGTCGGGAGCACCATTTATGATGTAGGATTTCCGGAAAATATGGCAAAGAAAATTCACCAGTGTATTCATACCTGTATCGCAAATAATTCCCTCGAAACCATCGAATATTCGCTCACAACCCCCAACGGAATTTTCATGTACGAGATGCGCCTGGCAAAATTAAATGCACGCTCTGTCATTTCCATAGCACGTGATATCACCAAACGAAAAACCGCCGAAATCGGACTTGAAAAAGCGATAAAGAAAGCAGAAGAATCGGACAGGCTGAAGTCCGCTTTCCTATCGAACCTGTCGCATGAAATCAGGACGCCACTGAATATTATCACCAATTTCACACGGATGTTGACCGAAGCAGATATGGACGACGAAGAAAAGACAGAAATCTCGGATGCCATCATGCAAAATGGTTCGCAATTGTTGAACATGATCGATAATACCGTCCATCTTTCTCAAATAGAAACCGGCACCGTCATCCTCAGCCCGCGTTTTTGTAAAATAAACACATTAATCCGCGACGTATACAACTGGTTTCTGCCCAACATCCCCGATAATAAAAAATTGAAGATCAACCTGAAAATAAGTGTTCCCAATCCGGCATTCGGATTTATTTCTGATCCGAACCGGTTAAACGATGTCCTTAAAATTCTGGTAGACAATGCCGTTAAATATACGCCCAAAGGGGAAATTGATTTGGGTTATGAAATGCTCCGCAACGAACAGGTTAAGTTCTATGTTTCAGACACCGGTATTGGAATCCCGGAAGAAGAAGCAGAAAACATATTCAGCCGTTTTTACCGGGTGCAAAATAAAATTAACGAACGCACATCGGGTTCGGGGCTTGGGCTGCCAATTGCCAGGCATTATGTCACCTTGCTGGGGGGCGAACTTCAACTGGAATCCACACCCGGGAAAGGCACCCGGTTCTGGTTCTCGCTGCCTTTCCGTGAAGGAGAAGGATTTCTGAGGATCGTAAACTAAAGGTTCGCCGTTCACAGTTGCAGTTTTCATCGCAACTTCCCGGAATGATGTGACGAGGACACCGTTCCTGTTAATACCTGTTTGTAATCGAATTTAATTGCCGGTAGCCAACCAGCCGGTCGTAGCGGCTGGCCAGGTCGTGGTAGTAAACATAAATCTGGTAATTGTTTTCTGTTTCCCAGTAACTTCCTTCCAGATTTACATGGTCGGCGGTGGATGAACCCTGCGGCACATAAACGTACTGATAATTGTAATAACCTTGTTTTAGCAGAAGCGTCAGTTCATAGGCGCTGGTATTGAAATTCCAGCTCATCTCGCTGCTTTTATTGGCGTTCCAGTTGGTTAACGCACCAAAAACATTCACGGTTCCCCCCAGTAAAACCGATTCAAGGTTTAACGTAAAATGCACAAAAAAATAATCGCACTCTGTATCGAAATCCTGCACCTGTGGATCGAGGCTTTCTACTACATATTTCCCGTCCATTTCTTCGTAAGAAAAAAACTTTTTCCCCGAACGAACTTCATCCGGAACCAGTGTTTTATGGTAATACGGGCGGTGAAACTCCGTGTTCAATACTCCTTCCCCATTCATATTCGTGGTTCTGATATCGAAATACCTGAATTCGTTTCCCGCCGGAAATACGTTTTCACGATTATAATCGTAAACCAACGCCTGATCACGAATAAACAATGGTTTTAAATTGCGGATGGAATTGTCCCAGCGGTTATTCTGCGTAACCACCACTTTTATTTCCTCCCGCGGGTTCTGAACCTGCAGTTTTTCATGAAACACCGTAAAATCAATTTCCTGGTTCGAGCCCTTAAATGCGTCAAGTGTGGCGCGTCTGACTGTTCCTTCAATATCCACCATTGGTTCAACAACGTAAAAACGCTTGGTCAATACAATGTTCTCCTTGTTGCCTTCATAAACCACCAAAGCATAATTGCCTGAGACCTTAAATCTTACATTTTCATTGGGCAGAAGCAACTGGTAATTTACATAATCAAATGTAGTATTAAACGATTTTGCATAATCGTTAACGGGATTTTCGTTAAATCCATCAAGGTAATCTGTTTGCGGCATAAAACTCTCGTGCCAGGCTGCATCGCAGTGGATTATGGTATAATAGTAATTTTTTACTTCGGTACCCAAATCATCGAACTTTAAAATCAGCGGCACCTCATCACCAATTTCAAACACGGGATCCGACATGATAAAGCCGTCGCGATACATCAGCACCGTTTTTATATTTTCATCGTATACAGCATTTTCATAATAAAAATTTTCCTCCTGGGCCCCGCCCGTTAAAAAATGCAGCAGAAAAATCAACGTCAGCAAAAAGTGTTTTTGTAATGTTTGCATAATCCAAAAAGTAGAGTTCCTAATACAAAGAACGTGAAAATTGTTAATTTAATCTGAAGTTTCATTTTTTTCGAAAAAATATCCCGAAAAAATCCTGCAGGTAAATGATTTAAATCAACTGAAATGTTGACCAATACGGTCGTTTCCAATAGCGTAAGTTTCACAATGAAAGATTGTGAAAAGACAATTAATTATTTACTTTTGCCAACCTAAAATTAATCTATTCTTGATACAAAATGTCAGAGGTTATAAAGTTAAGGAGAGGGCTGAATATAAAGCTTGCAGGTAGTGCTGAAAAAAAGCTGGACACCCTTCCGGTTCCGGCAACAGTAGCGATAAAACCTACCGATTTCCCGGGTCTCATACCCAAGCTGAGCATCAAAGAAGGCAGTGAGGTAAAAGCAGGAGATCCTTTATTTTACGACAAATATCATCCCGAAATAATTTTTACTGCCCCGCTGGGTGGAAAAGTGGTTTCGGTTAACCGCGGCGAACGGCGAAGAATTCTGGAAATAGTGATAGGACCCGATGCCGGTGCAGGATTTGCAGAATTTACAAAAGCCGATCCTTCCGCACTTTCGGCTGAAGAAATTAAAGAACAGTTATTAAGGAGCGGGACATGGCCTTTTATTAAAAGGCGCCCTTACGGAATTACTGCCTCGCCCGCTGAAAAACCCAAAGCAATTTTTATTTCCACGTTCGATACCGCACCGCTTGCACCCGATTATAATTTTGTTTTGGAAGGTCAGTTGTCTACGTTTCAGACAGGAGTTAATGCGCTGGCTAAATTAACCGATGGAAAAGTACATTTGGGAGTAAATGAAAGTTCGTCGTTTACAGAAATCAAAAATGCCGCGATTGAACAGTTCAGCGGCCCTCATCCAACGGGAAACGTTGGCGTTCAGATTCACCATGTTTCACCGATTGTTAAAGGCGATGTGGTTTGGACGGTAAACGTGCAGGACGTGCTTTTCATCGGCAGGTTGTTCGAAACCGGAAAAGTTGATTTTTCCAGAATTTATGCGCTCACAGGCTCGGAAGTCGAAAAACCCATGTATGTTAAATCGGTACTTGGCGCCCCCGTTGCGCCGGTGGTAAAAAACCGCTTGATTAATGTTGACTACAAACAACGCATCATCAGCGGAAATGTTCTTACAGGCGTACAATTGAAAAAAGAAAACTACCTGGGCTTTCACGATTCACAGGTAACTGTTATTCCTGAGGGCGATCAGTATGAATTTCTTGGATGGGCTTCGCTGGGCGTTAAAAAATTCAGCGCGTCAAAAACCTTCCTCTCGTCGCTGCTTCCGGAAAAAGGCTATAAATTAAATGCCAATTTACATGGCGGTGAACGGGCTTTCGTAATGACCAACCAGTACCGGAAAGTAGTCCCGATGGATATTATGCCGGTAATTTTATTGAAATCGATTCTGGCGAATGATATCGACAAAATGGAGCAACTGGGTATTTACGAAGTGATTGAAGAAGATTTTGCGCTGTGCGAATATATTTGTGTTTCAAAAATTAAAGTACAGGATATTTTGCGCACCGGCATCAATACCATGATAAAGGAACTTGGATAACCTGGTTTCCGGAGATTGAAGTTTTAACATCCAATACCATATTAACAAACTGTTTGGTAAAATGAATTTTATAAAAAACTTTTTTGAAAAAACTGAACCGTACGTGCAGAAAGGGGCGAAATACCACTGGCTCCGTTCGGTTCACGATGGTTTTTTTACGTTTATGTTTGTACCCAAAAATACATCGAAATCAGGTACACACATTCACGACTATATCGACCTGAAACGTACCATGTCAATAGTGGTTCTTGCGCTGGTGCCGGCTATTTTGTTCGGCATGTACAACGTGGGCTACCAACACTTTAAAGCAATCGGAGAATTTGCTTCCACCGGTTTTTCCGAGGTGTTTTTGTATGGCTTTATACGGGTGCTTCCCGTCATTATTGTTTCATATGCAGTTGGACTGGGTCTCGAATTCGTTTTTGCACAATTTCGGGGACATGATATTAACGAAGGTTTTCTGGTTTCAGGAATGCTCATCCCACTGATAATGCCCATTGAAACACCGCTGTGGATGATAGCAGTAGCTACGGCTTTTGCTGTTATTTTCGGAAAAGAGGTTTTTGGTGGAACCGGCATGAACATCTGGAATCCGGCATTGGTAGCCAGGGCATTTTTATTCTTTGCCTATCCGGCTCAAATGTCAGGAATTTCAGTTTGGGTTTCACTGAATCCCGGCGATAGAGTAGTTGACGCTTTTACCGGCGCTACACCGATGGCCGACGCAGCAGCAGGAAATATCAACTTCAGCGTTGCCGATGCATTTTTTGGTTTTATCCCAGGTTCCATCGGCGAAACATCGACGCTGGCAATTCTGATTGGGGCGGTTATTTTAATCATCACCGGCATTGGAAACTGGAAAATCATGTTGTCCACCCTTTTGGGCGGCCTCTTCATGGGAATCCTGCTGAACATTTTTGCGGTTAACCCATACATGGCGCTTCCTTTCTGGCAGCACCTCATCATTGGCGGATTTGCTTTCGGCGCTGTATTTATGGCCACCGACCCGGTTTCGGCAGCCCAAACAGAAAGGGGAAAATGGATTTATGGCTTCCTGATTGGCGTTCTGGCTATTTTAATCCGGGTACTCAACCCTGCCTACCCGGAAGGAGTTATGCTGGCCATTCTGATTATGAATACATTTGCTCCGCTAATCGACCATTATGTCGTTCAGGGACACATAAAACGCCGGTTGAAAAGGGCAACAGTGAGCCGAAGGACTGCTTAACTCGTAAATTATATGAATCATGGACAGAAACAGTAATACATATACATTCATTTATGCATCGGCAATGGTTATTCTGGTTGCCGCAGTGCTTGCTTCGGTATCGATGGCTTTAAGGCCCAAGCAACAAAAAAACACTGAAATCGAAAAAAAACAAAGTATCCTTGCGTCGGTAAATGTTGAAACAACCACAAAAAATGCAGAAGATATTTTTGCAGAAAAAATAAAGAATCAGTATGTGGTTAATACGCAAGGTGAAAAAGTGGAAGGTGACGCATTCAATATCGATTTAAAGAAGGAATATGCAAGACCTTTGGAAGATCAAAAACTCCCTGTTTTTGAAATTCAATCCGAAGAAGGTTTAAAATACATCCTGCCGATGCGTGGAACAGGTTTATGGGGGCCCATCTGGGGATTTGTTTCGTTAAGCGACGATATGAACACAATTTACGGGGCCAATTTCGACCACGAAGGTGAAACACCGGGATTGGGGGCTGAAATTGCCACTGACTGGTTTCAGCAGGAATTTAAAGGCAAAACCATTTTTGACGAATCGGGCGATCTGGTTTCTATAACCGTTACCAAAGCCGGTCAGGACGCGCCTGAAGAACATTCTGTCGACGGAATTTCAGGAGGTACCATTACCAGTAAAGGACTTCAGAAAATGTTGATGGACGATTTTACCAAGTATAAAGCATTCTTAAACAAGAAAAAATCATAAGTGATGAGCGAACCATTATTTTCGAAGAAAAATTTAAAGCTGCTCTCTGATCCCATGAACAACAGCAACCCTATAACCGTACAGGTTTTGGGTATCTGTTCGGCATTGGCAGTAACAGCACAGCTCAAACCAGCAGTGGTTATGGCGTTGTCGGTTATGGCCGTTTTGGCGCTGGCAAACGTTATTATTTCTTTATTGCGCAATACCATCCCCAATCGTATCCGCATCATCGTTCAACTGGTAGTAATTGCCGCTTTGGTAATTCTGGTTGACCAGATATTGAAAGCATACGTTTATGATGTGAGTAAACAGCTTTCCGTATTTGTGGGATTAATCATTACGAACTGTATCCTGATGGGCCGGCTGGAAGCATTTGCTTTAGGCAACCGTCCGTGGCAGTCGTTCCTCGACGGCATCGGAAATGCAGCCGGTTACGGAATTATCCTGATTATAGTTGGTCTGGTCCGGGAATTCTTCGGATCAGGCTCTATTTACGGATATCAGTTGATACCCGACAGTTGGTATATCGATAACGGCGGTTTTTATTCCAACAACGGGATGATGATATTGCCGCCGATGGCTTTGATTACTGTGGGTGTGATTATTTGGGTACAACGCAGCAAGAACAAAAAGTTAATTGAAAATTAACAGCCAAAACAGAATTAGTTATGGAAAACCTGATAAATATATTCATCAAATCGATTTTTATCGAGAACATGGTTTTTGCCTATTTTTTGGGCATGTGTTCTTATCTGGCAGTTTCGAAATCAGTTAAAACAGCAACCGGACTCGGAATTGCAGTAGTGTTTGTTTTGGGCATAACCGTTCCGGTGGATTACCTGCTCGAAAATTATGTGCTCAGCGAAGGTGCATTAAGTTGGTTAGGTCCGGACTTTGCCAACATCGATCTCGGCTTTTTATCCTTCATCATGTTTATTGCAGTTATCGCGTCTATGGTACAGTTGGTTGAAATGATAGTTGAAAAGTTTGCACCGGTCCTTTACACGCAACTGGGAATTTTTCTCCCGCTGATCGCTGTTAACTGCGCCATTCTTGGAGGTTCACTGTTTATGCAGCAAAAAGCTTTTGTGAACACAGCCGAAGCAACTGTTTACGGCATTGGCTCGGGAATCGGTTGGTTTCTGGCCATTGTAGGTATTGCTGCTATCCGGGAAAGGCTTCAATATTCCAATGTTCCTGCACCGCTTCGCGGACTGGGGATCACGTTTATTGTAACCGGCTTAATGGGACTGGCGTTCATGGGATTTATGGGAATTAAATTATAACAAATAAACCGATTTTCAATGCTTTTGCTATCAACACAAACAACTGTTATAATCACCAGCGTGATTGTTTTCCTGGGGGTAATTATCCTGCTGGTTGCAATTCTTCTTTTTGCAAAGAAAAAGCTAACCCCTTCCGGCGAAGTAAAGCTGGATATTAATGAAGGTTCCCGCGAAATAGTGGCAGAACCTGGAAATTCACTGTTATCAACGCTTGGAAACAACAAAATATTCCTTCCTTCTGCTTGCGGTGGCGGCGGTACCTGTGCCATGTGCCGTTGCCAGGTAGTTGACGGTGGCGGTTCGATTTTGCCAACCGAAACAGATTTCTTTACCCGGAAAGAACAAAACGATAATTGGCGGCTGGCCTGTCAGGTAAAAGTTAAAGAGGACCTGAAAATAAAGATTCCACAAGAAGTTCTTGGAATTAAAAAATGGGAATGCGAAGTGGTTTCCAATAAAAACGTGGCAACATTTATCAAAGAATTTGTGGTCCGGCTTCCGGAAGGCGAAAACCTCAATTTCAAATCGGGAGGTTATATTCAAATAGACGTTCCGAAAATCGAGGTGGATTTTAACGACATCGAAGTGGATCAAAAATTTCGCGAAGAATGGGAAAAATTCGGCATGTTCAGTTTAAAAATGAAAAATCCGGAGCCAACATTCCGCGCTTATTCCATGGCCAATCACCCTGCCGAAGGAAACATCGTAATGCTGAATATCCGCATTGCCACACCACCGTGGGACCGTGCCAACAATGCATTTAAAAAAGTAAACCCGGGAATTTGTTCTTCTTATATTTTCTCCCGCAAACCGGGTGATAAAGTAACCATTTCAGGGCCTTACGGAGAATTCTTCCTGAAAAACAACGACAACGAAATGATGTTTATTGGTGGCGGCGCCGGAATGGCCCCCATGCGCTCGCACCTTTTCCATCTGTTTCATACGGTAAAAGAAAGGGACAAAAAAGTTACCTTCTGGTACGGTGCCCGTTCATGGAAAGAAGTGTTCTATTACGACCAATTCCGCGAAATTGAAAAAAATTACGATAATTTCAGTTTTCACCTGGCACTGTCGGAACCAATGCCCGAAGATAAATGGGAAGGTCCTACCGGATTTATCCACCAGGTGATTTACGACAATTACCTCAGCAAACACGAAGAACCCGAAGAAATTGATTACTACCTCTGCGGACCGCCAATGATGAACGATGCAGTTCAGAAAATGCTTTACAACCTTGGCGTTCCGGATGAAAATGTGCTGTTCGACGATTTCGGAAGTTAATCACGCTTACCAACATCAAAATAATATACCAGCCATCCTTCTTTTGAAGGATGGTTTTTTTGTGTAAAATTTAACGCCGCACAATTTAATTTAATGCCCTGATTTCTTCCAGCCGTTGTAGGGCAACCGGATCGGTGGAGAAAATGTTTTTCAAGTTTTTCACAGGCAAAGTCGCTGCAAAAAGCACAGCTTTTAAGTTTTTTACCGATGGCACACGTTCTGATTTCACAGTTACTACATCCTGAAAACAATCGTCCGGCAACCGGTGTGCAACCGTCGCAGTCGGTTTTAATTTGTTTCATGCTGCCCATGCCGGGAAAACCGAAACATCGATATCGAAAACCACGATGCCCCAGAAATACATAACGAGCGTGGCCACTATAATTCCGGCGATATTCAGCAAAATTCCGGTGCGGACCATATCTTTCACCCTGATGCGGTTGGTACCGAAAATAATAGCATTGGGCGGCGTTGCAACCGGCAGCATAAATGCCAGCGAAGCCGCTACCGTGGCGGGGACCATTAAAAGCAACGGATTTATTTTTATGGAAACTGCAAGATCGCCCAGGATGGGCAATATCATTTGGGTGGTGGCCAGGTTAGAGGTAAGTTCTGTCAGCAACGACATCATCGTAACGTTGGAAAGCGTCAGCACAATAGGTTTTACATGGGCAAGCGAAACCAGTTGTTCACCGATCCAAAGTGAAAGGCCGGACTCTACAAATCCTTTGGCCAAAGCAAAACCGCCACCAAACAGCAACACAATATTCCATGGAACTTTATTGGCGGTTTCCCAGTTCATGATCCGTTCGCCCTTTTTTGTTTTTGAAGGAATAACAAACAACAATGTTGCAATGAAAATGGCCACAGTGCCGTCGTTAATGTAATCAGGGGCATTAAAAAGCTGTGCCCATCCCGGTATCACAACCGACTGAATATCGAACCCCAATCGGAATATCCAGAGCAAAGCAAGAATAATGAAAAGCACCAAAACAATTTTTTCCTCTGGTTTGGGCTTGCCCAAAAGCTGGTACTCCTCCTTGAATCCGCCAATCTTCAAATTTCTCCAGCTTTCTTTGGGCTTGTACAGGAGATAGAGCAGCAACCAGGCGCAAAAAAACAGCAAAACTGTGACGGGGAATGCAAAAATAAACCAACTGGCGAATGAAATTTCCGGCATTTCAGGAAAGACAATATGCGCAATTTGTATAAACGACAGGTTTGGCGGTGTACCTATTAACGTTGCAACCCCGCCAATTGACGCTGAATAGGCAATTCCGAGCAACAAACCAATCGAATATTTCCAGGTATGTTCCCTGCCCAGGCTTTCTTCGAGTTTCATGATTATCGACAATGCAATCGGTACCATCATCATTGCTGTGGCGGTATTCGACATCCACATCGACAAAAACGAGGTGGCGAGCATAAAGCCCATTAAAATGCGGCCAGGGCTCACTCCGAAGAAAATCAATATCCGGAGGGCAATCCTGCGGTGCAGGTTCCAGCGTTCCATGGCAAAAGCCACCATAAAACCACCGATAAACAAAAAAATCAGGTGGTTGAAATACATGGCCGAAATCACTTTTCCGTCGGCCACGCCAAACAGCGGGAAGAGCGCCACCGGAAGCAAAGCAGTTACCGCCAGCGGAACAGCCTCGGTAATCCACCAGGCAGCCATTAAAAATGCAATGGCAGCCGTATACGTCACTTTCGGATTTCCCGGATCGAGATCAGCAAAAAGTATAATGAACAAACTTACTACTGGCGCAGCAATCAATGCAACCTGCTGCGTTTTTCCTGATTTCGGCGCAAATGATTCCGGCATAATTTTGTTTAGCTTTTCTTGATTTGGCAAATACGGAATAAACAGTATTAAAACAACAACAATAAAGTTATAAAAGAAAGCCAAAAAATCAATTATGTTGAATTTCATTTGATTTTTAAGTAACTTGTTCAAATGTTTCAGAATAAAACCGTCAAATAATGTATCAGTATAAAGCTCTTGTTGAACGGGTTGTTGATGGCGACACCATTGACGTGATCATTGATTTGGGATTTAAAATAACAACAAACCAGCGGATAAGGCTGGCCGGTATAAACACACCGGAAACCTACAATGTGAAAAAAGATTCCGACGAATTTAAAAAAGGGATGCAGGCCAAAATTTTTGTGGAGCAGCGGCTGAATGTCAATAAAAATGAAATATTGATAGAAACTGATAAACTTACCGGAAAATATGGCCGATATATTGGTACTATATTCCTTGCAGACAGTAAAGTTTCGCTTAACGACGAACTGGTTTCCATGGGTCTGGCGGAGTACAAAACATACTGATTTTTTGAAACAATCCCACTGAATAAACAGAATAGCAAAAAAGAAACTGACGAATGGCACGATTTATAAAAAGCCGAAAAAAATCACAGGGCGCTTCTCCGGGGGCGCTTATTTTTCTTGGAAACAAAAAAATGGAACAGCCGGAATTCCATTTAATGATTTACGACAAAGACTCTGTTTCTGAAACCCCATTGGGAAGTTTGGATGAAATACCTGATGAAATCCCCGACAATTCGGTGATGTGGATTAATATTTTCGGTTTGCACGACATAAAAATCATTGAAACTCTGGGTGATTTTTTTGACATTCCATCGCTGGATTTGGAAGATATTTTAAATCCTGACCAACGTCCAAAATTAAGCGTAAATGAAAACAACCTGAACATTTTTCTGAAAATACTGGAATACAAGGAAGATCAGAAGCGGGTTACAGGCGATCAGATTTCAATAGTGATCGGCAGTAATTATGTTATTACTTTTCAGGAAACGGTTACGCATTATTTTGATCCGGTGCGTGAAAGGATAAGGACAAGCAAGGGGAAAATCAGACAATCGGGCCCGGATTATCTGGCGTACGCACTCATCGATACGTTGGTTGATGGATACATTCACAACATTGAAAATCTGGGAAGTACCATTGAAGCGCTGGAAAAAGAGGTGCTTCATCAAACACGAAAAGAAACGCTTTACCAAATCTACCAGTTGAAGACCAATGTCAGCTTTATACGAAAAAACGTGTGGCCGCTAAAGGAAATTATGCTTTTCCTGAACAAATCCGATTCAAAGCTCATTCAGAAAAAAACCCTGAGTTATTTAAAAGATTTACAGGATCTGACAACCCAGGCGCTTGAGGCAATCGACATTTATTATAACATGACAAACGATTATCTGAATATTTACCATGCCAATGTGGGAAACCGGACAAACGACGTAATGAAAGTGCTCACCATTTTTGCGTCAATTTTCATTCCACTTACTTTTATAGCAGGTGTTTACGGAACGAATTTCGATTACCTGCCTGAGCTGCACTTTAAATACAGCTATTTTATTATGCTCGGGGTGATGCTGGCCATCGCACTGACCATGTTGTTTTATTTTAAAAGAAAAGACTGGTTATAAACTAAAAAGACTAAATAAATGCAAGTAATATTGGGAGCAGGTGGCGCCATTGGTAACGATTTGGCCCGCGAACTGAAAAAATACACAGCTCAGGTGCGGCTGGTCAGCCGAAATCCTGAGAAAGTGAATGACGATGATGAACTTTTAGCCGGCGATTTAACCGACGGCGAATTTGCAGACAAGGCAGTTGCCGGTTCCGAGGTTGCTTATATAACGGTCGGATTGCAGTATAACATCCAGGTATGGCGGGCAAAATGGCCCGTTATTATGCAGAATGTTATTTCCTCCTGTAAAAAACACAATACCAAACTGGTGTTTTTCGATAACATGTACATGTACGATAAAAACAAGTTGAATCCGATGACGGAAGAAACCGAAATACAGCCTTCGAGCGAAAAAGGAAAAGTGCGCGCACAAATTGCGGAAATGCTGCTGAACGAAGTTAAATCAGGAAAACTGCAGGGTTTAATTGCCCGTGCTGCCGATTTTTACGGACCCGGAATTGGCAACAGCGTTTTAAATGAAGCAGTGGTTAATAACTTGAAGAAAAGGAAAAAAGCTATTTGGTTTGGTAAGCTGAACCACCTCCACAACTTCACCTACACGCCCGATGCAGCAATGGCAACAGCACTTTTGGGAAATACGCCTTCGGCTTATGGCGAAGTGTGGCACTTACCAACCGTTCAGCCACTTACCATGCGCGAATGGATTAACAGGTTCGCTGCAGAAATTGGAACAAAACCGAATAGTATGGTCATTCCCAAATTTATGATCATTCTGATGGGATTCATCAATCCACTTATGAAAGAAACCACGGAAATGTTGTACCAGTACGACCGTAATTACAATTTCGACAGTTCAAAATTCGAAACAGTTTTTAACGTTAAACCGACCCAGGTTGAAACTGCCATTCATGAAATTGTAAAGGCAGGTTGATCCTTCCGTTTTTATTTGTATTTTTCTTTGCTTTTATTTGAATTAAAAACCAGTAATACATCATCAATATGAAAACTCTGTTAAAATCCATTTTTATCGTAGCGCTGCTTTTTTCCGCCGACCAGCTTTTATATGCGCAGCAGGATAATAAAACCACTGCAAAAGAAGAAAGACAAGGATGGCAGTTGTTGTTCAACGGACAAAATTTCGACGGTTGGCGCGGTGTGAACCAGCAGGCATTTCCGGAAAAAGGCTGGAAAGTTACCAACGGCACAATTGTTTGCACCGGTGAAAAAGGCGGAAGTGTCATTACAAAAGAAAAATACGGCGATTTTGAACTAAAATGGGACTGGCAACTGACCACGCCCGGCTCAAATTCCGGATTAAAATATTTTGTGGTGGAACGGCCGGGCGACAGTGGCGGATACGGCTACGGAATTGAATACCAGTTGCTCGATGATAAGGATTACGTTGATCGCGGCCAAATGGAAGCCAACGATTTCCACACCACCGGAGCAGCATATGAATTATATCCACCATCGCCGGACAAAAAAGTAAATCCGCCCGGAAAGTGGAACAGTAGCCGGATTGTAAGCAAAAACGGAAAAGTGGAACACTGGCTTAACGGGAAAAAAATCCTGGATTACGATCGCTTCAGCGATGATTTCAAAGAAAAAGTGGCCGAAAGTAAATTCAAGGATGTGGAGAATTACGGAGTACATCCTGAAGGACATATTTTGCTTCAGGATCACAACAGCCCGGTATATTTCAAAAACATCAAAATCAGAAAGTTGTAAAGTTGAAGAATATTACCAACAGATGTACAACCTGAAACTTCAAACTTTAAATTCTAAACTCGAAATGGAACGAAGAGATTTTATTAAAACAACAGCAGCCGGCAGTCTTGCCATTACAACCGCACCGACCATTTTAACCGGCTCGCGCTGGAAAGGTGCAAACGACCGGGTGAATGTAGCCCAAATCGGCATCCACGGAATGGGACAAAACCATATTCAGGAATACCTTAAACTGGATAACGTGGAAGTAGTTGCCCTTTGCGATGTGGATGGAAATCTTTTTGCAGAGCGCATTAAAAATCATTTTACGGATAAAGGATTCAAAGCCCCCAAAACATATATGGACATGCGCAAAATGTTTGAAGATAAAGACATTGATGCCGTTTCCATAACCACACCCAATCACTGGCACTCGCTGGCGGCAATCTGGGCCATTCAGGCAGGCAAACATGTTTCGGTTGAAAAACCTTGCTGCCACACCTTTCATGAAGGCCAAAAGCTGGTTGAAGCAGCTAAAAAATACGATGTAATTGTACAGGACGGAGCAGAACAACGCAGCAATCCATGTTCCATTTCGATGGCGGGTTACCTGCATTCCGGGAAACTGGGAGAAGTTTACCTGGGTAAAGGAAATTGTTACAAATGGCGCGATTCCATCGGCAGGTACCCGGACGGTCCGATGACTAAGGATGAAAAATTTGCCTTTACCATCGGCAGTAATTCTTATGTGCAACCCTATACCAAACAATACCTTTCAAAAGTAGATTACAACCTTTGGCAGGGGCCGGCGCCACTTTTACCGTTTAACCGCAACCGTTTCCACTACAACTGGCACTGGAACTGGGATTACGGGAATGGCGACATGGGAAACCAGGGCGTGCACGAAATGGATATCGCCCGCTGGGGACTGGGAGTTTCACTACCCACAAAAATCAGTTCCATCGGTGGTCATTTTGTTTTCGATGATGCACAGCAAACTCCCAATGACCAGATGACAATTTTCGAATTTCCGAATCCTGACGGCGGCGATAACAAAAAGAAAATCCTGCAATTTGAAGTACGCCACTGGATTACCAACCACGAACTGCCCACGAAAGCAGGGGATACCGGAAACGATTATATGACCAGCGCAGCAAACGAAGTTGGAAATTTATTCTTTGGCTCCAAAGGTTTTATGAGCAAAACGGTTACCGACTGGCAGGTTTTTGAGGGCCAGAAGAAAACACCAACTGATTCAGGCAGCGGGCTCGGCAACCATTACCAGGATTATATTAACGCCATTCGTGCAAACGATCAAAAGTTGGCAAAAGGCGATATTGAAGAGGGATTTTACAGTTGTGCGTTAATTCACCTTGGCAATATTTCGTACCGGCTGGGGCGCACACTGGATTTCGATCCGAAAACAATGAAATTCAAAAACGACGAAGAGGCAAACCGCATGCTCACCAAAGAATACCGTGCTCCGTTTTTACTGCCGGAAAAAGTATAATACCACAAATTATTGTATTCCGGAATTGAAACGAGCTATCCGTCTGGCGGTTTGAAACCATCCGGCGGGTTTTCGGCAGAATAATCGTTATCCGGATTCCTGAAAGAGATATTGAGTCTGCCCAACAAGTGGGATTTACATTAATTCAGTAAAAACACACGTTGTTATATTAAAATAATCATGGATTTATCGTTTCCATCAGTAGCGAAAAGTTGTCGTTGTAATGATGCCCACCCGGCAGCCGGAAAACTTTCAGGCTATTGTTTTCACTTAAGCTGTCTTTAAGCAGAAGGTTCTCGTTCTGTCCGAAAATACAAGTCATCGGCAACCCATTTCTTTCAATCTCGCCGCCCACTTTGTATTTTCGTTGTGCATCATCGGCTGTGGCTAACAAATCGCTTAGATGTACCTCGAAATCGGTACTTGCAGAAGGTGATAACAAAGCAACTTTTTTTATTTTGTGTTGTAAATCGATGGTTAATAACCGGGGCAAAAAACTGGCCACATCGGCGCCAAAAGAATAACCTACCACAATTAACGAAGCTTTTCCCCAGTTTTTCATAAAATAGTTGGAAATCTTTTCAATGTCGCGGGCAAATATCTTGGGTGATTTTCCTTTCCAGAAATATTTCCGGCTGTTCAGCGAAACCACACCGTAACCTTTCTTTTCAAATTCTTCTTTTAACTTTTGGCTGAATGCGTTCCACCCTCCGTCGCCGGTGAGGTATAAAATCAAATCACTCCGGCTTCCTTTTACTGCAGATGTTTCAAGCGGCAAATCTCCCAGCGCCGGAATTCCCTGTGCCGTTGTCAGGTTACTGCTCATACAAATAACGGTCAATAAAACCAGCCAATAAACAACAATCTTTCTCCTCTCCATCTTCATTTCATTCGAATCTGTTGGTATTTTAAAAAAGCTGTTTGCCAATTATCCCGAATTAAAATTATTTCCTGAATTTCATATTTCTGCTGCTCGAAAATCGTACCAAAAATCTGTAGTCAATCATGAAAAATCAGTGCAGTAATCTTTCATTTTTCCGTGAAAATGAAACCAATTATTCCAAATCTTTCGCATAATCCAGTGTGGTTTTAAAAAAATCGTGACGCATTTTGTCGGCATCAATATCTTTGTACATCCATATTTCGCGGTCGCCTTTTTCTTTTGATGTCCTGATTTTTACCTCTTCCGAAAATTCAGGGTGAATTATGGCTTCGACAAGTGACAAATCCCAGATGGTTCGTTCCCTCACACCCGGGTCGATGTGATTGTACCAGCGCTGCAACAAAAAATCAGTCAAATCATGCTTTCCCTTCAACTGCCCCACGGTTTCATTCCAGTCGAACTTCATTTTCGACGCCACATTTACAGGAATTACATGCAATTCAACATCAGAATTTAAAATTACTTCCAACGCCTGAATATACGACAAGCCCAATGACTCACCTGCCACTGTGTTGCATTTAATCCGGCAACTTCCCACGATGGCTCAATTAAACCACGCACAACTGCATATAAATCATCCACTTCATTACCGGTATCGGCATCAATAACAACACGTATTTTTTGCTGAGAATTCGCAGATATTGCGAGGAATAACATTAAAACGAACAAAACTTTGGATTTCATAAATTGTAAAATGACGAGTGACTACCCGAATAAAAGTAGTAAAGATTTGGTTTCTCTGTAAATCCCCGGGAAATGATCCGGTTAAATTCACTGGAAGGTAACACTGTCCCATCCGAAAAAGTGGCGTTTCAATTGGTTCAGTTTATCCATTTGTTGTTTTTTGGACCCATTTTGTCCAAAGGAATGGGTTGTAACCCGTAATTTTCCATAAGTTCAGGTTTTAAAAAATCCTTTACTGTTTTTCCATCTGCAACAACAGATGTATTATTTTCTTCTTTATTTATCCCTTTGTCTCTCAGAAATCGATCTTCGCAACCGATTAACAGGTTATTTTTTATGGTGTTCACATCCACGTCTTCCTGAATATTTTTCAGTCCGGGGTATTTATCCTGATACAACTCCGAATTAATATCCACGTCTTCATACAGTTTTTTCCGGATTCCCGGCGATTCCAAATTTTCCAGCCAGCGTTTTTCACCCCAGGGAGAAAAGCTCACTGCTGCGCGGCAATCGTAAAACAGGTTATTTTCCACCACGTTATCCTTTCCGCCGTGAATTTGCACACCTCCAAAATCACGGGCGCCGCATCGTTCAAAAATGTTCCCGAAAACCTGCACCCCCGAAATCATATCGTCGAGCCGAACACCGGCAGCGCCGTGGCGTGTGCCCCCCTGAACATCGGACCAGTGGTTATAGCGGACTACAATTCCCCGGTACGACGGATTGTAGAACATATCCAGCCCGCCCTGATCATCCGATTCATTTACCACATGGCTGATTTCGTTGTACTCCACGGTCATATCGTTGCCTTCGATGCGCATAGCGGAAGACGACGAATTCATAAACCGGTTGTTACGAATAACGATACCACACCCCTCTGCATGAACAGCCGGTTCATAGGTGCGTTTAAACAATGAAAAGTCCGCAACCACCGTATTTTCCACAAAGTGATTGGCCGGGATAAGGTTTTTTCGGTCGCCCCCTGCTACATCAATGCCGCTGCAACCAAACGTGCTGAGGAAACATCCGGAGATTCCATGTCCCTTTCCGCCGCTTATGCGTATGGCGTCTTTACCAAAACGTTCAATCCGGCAGTCTGCAATCCGGCAATTTTTACCATTGTCAACCGAAATGGCGCTCCCCCGCCCTTCCCGGAAAGTTAATCCCTGAAATTTTAAGTTTGAACAGTCATGAGTTTCAATCATAAACGGCGCACTAAAAACGGATAATGTAACGTGGGCATTTTCAGGAACCACATCTTCAGGCGGATACCAGTAAAGCAGGCCCAAATCGCGGTCAAGATAATACTCTCCGGGCTGATCGATTTCACAAAACAGGTTCAGTCCGAAATAACGGAGGCTGTCCCTGTAACCATATTTGTGAAAAGGTCCGCTGATGTAAAATACCTGTGACTGTGCATCCACTTTTGCCACTATTTGAAACTCGTCGGCCCAATCCCAGTACCAGTACCCTCCCAGCCGGACATCTTTTTCGCCAGCCCATCGGTTTTGCCTTTTACCGAGGTATTCAAAAACACCTTCCTTCGTTCCGTGCTTTCCGATATAAGTTGGCGGTAATTCAGTTTTTCCGATGGCAAGCCCAGCTTTGGTGAAACCTTCATTTGGCCAGCGGGCGAGGGTTTGTACCTGACCGTTGCAAAACAATTCCGGTCGTTTTCCAATTTCGGTGGCATCGCCAAAGTCGGTTAAGCCTGCTGAATTCAAATTCGTAAAATATATCTTTCCTGTTATTTCGGGTGACAGAAGTTTCAGCTTTTCAGCATTTTCCAGCACCTGCCAGTTGTTTAACCTTCGGCTGCCTGTAAATACCGGTTCTTCGCTGCCGACAGCTTTGTAAACCACCGGCGAATTTTTATTCCCGGAATCCTCCGAAGAAAATACAACCGGCTTTTCAAGGTAATAATTCCCTCCTTTAAAATTAACCACGATTGCTTTTTCCGGTGAATTTTTCAATTGTAACCTGACGGCGCCTTTTGCTTTTTCAAAGGTTTTAAAAGGGCTGCTTTCCGCACCAGGATTTGCATCGTTTCCGGTGGGTGACACATAAAACTCCAGCGTGTTTTGGTGGGAACAGGATATTAAGAAAAACAGGATTGCCAGGTACCCCGGCTTGAACAGATGTTGTTTTATTTTCATAATCGATAATGTTATTTTACATAAAGCTGATTTACATTGCTCTAATTGCTGCCGGCTACAAAATCCAGTGGCAGGTTTTTGTACGTTCTGGCAAGCGTTGCAATGTTGCGGGCATCGCCGCTGAAACTGTCGATGGGCTGCGCGAGGTAATGCGAAATGGGCGGCAACAGCGAATTGCTGTCGGGTTTTACAAAACCGTACAATCCTACTCCCGCTTTTTGTGCGTCAACAACTACTTTCTTTGCATCTTTCCGGTTCCAATTTGCCAGACAAGTAATCAACCGCGTATTTTCACCCACCATACTCCGGATGGAATCAATCTTGCTGATATCGCCTTCCTCATTCATCAGCCAGTCGATTTCCTGAAACATTTTCGAATTTACAATGTGCGGGTGCGTAATATCGAAACAGGTGAGCCAGATGATGCAATCGGGATTGGTTTCTTTGGCTGCCTTGTGAATAACGTCCCAGCAAGCGGCTATGGCGCGTCGGCTATAGATTGTATAATCGTGTTCCGAAAGATTTTCTTCTCCGGGGAATGCTTTGCCCGTTAATTCTTTGTACCGCTGTTTTTCACTATCCAGCCACTTTCCGCCGGTACTGCTGCGGTTGGGCTGGTAAAACCAGTCAATCATAAACCCGTCGACACCGGTTTTGGAAACGGCATCGCGAATAACGGCGTCGAGATAATCCAGGTACTTTTGGGTATAGGGAATGTGCCGGTCTGCAGGCACTCCATAACTATATTCCGGGTTTTCCTGCCCCCAGCGCGTGTTCGAGCCGATGCATAAATATCCCATTACTTTAATTCCGGATTCGTGCCCGAGCTTCACCATTTCGGGCAAAAAATCATGTGCCAGCCCCGGCTGTGGAGGAACCACTCCGTTTTTATACCAGGCATACCCGTTACACGAAACAATGAACGTTTGAATGGTATTTGCACCCATACTTTTGTACCACGCTATATGTTCTTCCGGGTCGGCATCGGCCCATAAACCCGGCGCAGCAAAAGCATTCGGGCCACCTTCGCCCCAGTTAAAATCGAGATCATAAGCCTTTATCTCTTCCTGACCTTTTGAAGCGCCATTGTCGTTTGTACACGACAAAAGGCCGATAACTGAGATTGTAAATACAATTGAAATGCAACATTTATACATGGTCCGGTTTTTTTTTATTGTTTTAAGAATTTTAATAACATCAGCCGCGGAAAATATATTTTCTCATCTTTTACAAGTTCATCAAACTTAAAGTTATTCACGTTGTAAGTTACCGGAATACCATCAGATTTCAACTCCGGATGCGCATTGGCGGTGTAATTGAATTCGTTTTCATTAAGTTGCGGGGTATAAAAAACCACCGGCTCTGTCCAGGGGCCTTCTAATTTCTCTGCCAGCCTGTACGCCAGCGACGAATGGCCAAAACCGAGCGTTTGAATTTGAACGTATTTATTCAACACCCGGTCAAAATGAACGGAAAATTCGGTTTGTGATTTAAACAGTACAGCAGATTTTGGTTCCTCTGTTAAATTTCCGGCCCATTTGTCGCCAATCCACCATTCCATTCCTGATAAATCTCCGTTTGAAATCTGGTCTTTTCTAAACCGAAACAGGTAAGTTTCGTGTGTACCCGGTTCTTTAACTCCAAAAGCGTACACAAAATCATTATCTTTCAGAACCGCAGAAGAACCAACAATTACCACGAATGTTTCCGGGCCTTTTACATATTTTACATTCCAGTTTTTGGGGTTGTCATTCGGATTAGCAATAATTGCCAGTGTCCAGCCAATCGATTCAAAACCCAGACCTTCCGAAGTCGATTTTTCTTCAAAAAGAAAAATAAGAAGTTTCCCGTTAACAACCGTTCCATGCCCGGTCCAGAACCATGTTTTTCCGGGAAGTTCAAAAAAAGCTTTGGGATTTTCGTTTGTTCCTTTCCAAAAATAGTTTAATTCGTCATTTTCAAGGTTATTCCCATTTTGAATCGCAATGGTATTATTGATCATCTTCGAGCCTTCACGTTGACCTGTCCCTTTAGTATCAATAAATGTATCACTAAAAAGCCAAAGTATTTTTCCGTTTTCCAAATCGATGGTTGCTGCACCGTCGGCCCCGCGCCAGAATTTATCGGCTGTAAAAACATGGTTATCCAATGCTGACACTTTGAACCTGCTGTCTGTTAATTCGTTATTTTGTCCGGAAAGAAATCCGGAAAAAAAAATAAGAATGATGCTAACCGCGAAAATCGTGGGCAGTTTCATAAAAATCGAATTGAAATAATTTTCAAACTTCCTTTTCAATAATATTCGCTGAATTCTTTTCTTTCAGAATCACCTTTTTACGTCCGTCGGGCAGGATTTCTTCTTTTACCAGCCAGTGGTTTTCATCGTATTCCACAAACGCCGAAAGTGGTTCCACTTCGCTGAGACCACGCCATTCATTCAGCTCCACCGGTTCCCACTTTTTGGTTTTGGCAGATTTGTAACAGGCATCTATAATCGCATTTACCACATAACCATCGTAAAAATCTTCAGTCGGTTTTTTGCCAGCCTCAATAGCGCTGAACATGTCCGTGAACATGTGGTTGTATCCCAGTTCGTGCACCTCATCGCCCACGGGGAAAAGCCAGCCCGAATCGGATTCGGCTTTTTCAGCCACATAGCCTTTTTTACCCGGCGCCGAAAACATTTCAAGCCCGGTGCGCAGGAAATTATCGATCCGGATGGAACCATCTACGCCGGCCACTTCGTCTTTCAGTTCCATGCCGCCACGGAAACACCAGCTCACTTCAAACTGCCCGATGGCGCCGTTCTGGTAGCGCACCAGCCCAATGGCATGGTCTTCGGCTGCAATGGGCTTCACTTGAGTATCGGCCCAGCAAACCACTTCCACCGGCCGAATGTTTTTGCCGATAAAACTGCGCCCGATTTCAATGCAGTGGCAGCCCAAATCGACAATGGCGCCCCCACCCGACTTTTCCGGATTCCAGAACCAGTCGCTGTGCGGCCCGGGATGTGCCTCGCGTGAACGTACCCACAACACTTTTCCAATGGCGCCGTTTTCAACCGAAGCATGGGCTTTCAGATGTTTTGGCGTGTACACCAAATCTTCAAGGTAGCCATGAAATACACCGGCTTGTTCCACTTTTTGCAGAATCTCCCAAGCTTCCTGAGCATTTCGTCCCAGCGGCTTTGTACAAAGCACCGGTTTCCCTGCGTCAACGGCAGCAAAAATGGCTTCCTTGTGCAAATCGTTGGGAAGGCCAACCACAACTACATCTATTTCCGGGTCGGAAACTGCTTCCTTAAGATTAGTTGTCCACTTTGGAATGTGGTTGTCGACGGCAAATTTGGCCCCCCGTTTTTCTGAACGGGAATAAACCAGCGCAACTTCATCACGGCTGCGCAATCCGTGTAACGACATGGTGTAAAAAGTACCGATGAGACCGGTACCAAGCATTGCTATTTTCATAATCTCAGTTTTTTGATTTCGTTTTGGTTAAAGGTACTAATTGAAATGTTTTTTGGAAAAAAATTGCGTTTTTAAAAAATACAAAACTTGAGTCTGCTCCGAAAAGTCTGAGTTCATTGATTTTCAACTTCTTAACCCCTGACCCCTAAAGGGGAACTTGCTGAAAATCAATGGACTCTTCAAAGTCCCCTATATTTGTGGGATTTAGGGGTTTTTGACTTTTCGGAGTGGACTCAAACTTAATTCAATGCCGTTTAATTAAGCTGAATATTCAATAATTGGATTAAACAAACACCCTTCGACTACGCTCAGGGTGACTGTCAGACTGAGCGTAGTCGAAGGGTCCTGTCGCTAACTTAACGACATTGAAACTTAATTTCTAATCTAATTTTCGGGCTTTGGAAAGTCCGAATCCCGAAAATCGGAGAATCTTTCGCCGATATTGTTTTTTTCTAACAGCCCGATTGGATTTCCGGGAACACTCAACTGTTTTCCTTTGTTACGAATATTGAAACGACACGAAACTCAAAACATAAAATTATGGCACGAATATTTATTACCGGCTCGGCAGATGGATTGGGACATTTAGCAGCAAAAGAGTTGGTTGAACAGGGACATCAGGTTGTTTTGCATGCACGAAACGAAAAGCGTGGAGAGGATGCGCTAAATAAAGTACCCGGCGCAGAAAATGTTCTTACAGCGGATCTTTCAAACATGGAAGAAACAAAACAATTGGCCGAACATGTTAATGCACTGGGCCGTTTCGATGCAGTTATACATAATGCCGGAGTTTACCGGGAATCAAACGAACTGATTTTTAAAGTAAACACATTGGCTCCCTATATTCTGACATGTCTGATTCACAAGCCGGAACGTCTGGTTTACCTCAGCTCCGGCTCACACACGTCGGGAAATCCAAATCTTAAGAGCATGGAAACCGGCAGTGTTACTTACGGCGACTCAAAACTGCACGATGTAATTTTAAGTTTTGCGGTGGCGCGCAAATGGCCGGATGTATATTCCAACGCTGTTGACCCGGGCTGGGTGCCCACAAAAATGGGTGGTTCCGGCGCACCGGGCGACCTTCAAAAAGGATACGAGACCCAGGTCTGGCTGGCTGCGGGCAATGACGACGGAGCCAAAGTCAGCGGCCGCTATTTTCACCACAAAAAACAAAAGCACCATGTGCCTGAAGCGGCTGATGCCGGAGTTCAGGAAAAATTTCTCGAACTGTGCGAGCAAATTACAGGAATTGGCTTTCCTTATTAATTCTACTTTGACACTTTAGAAAAAACAACCTGATTTTATTCTAAAATCCCTAAAAGGATCAGGATGATTTTTCTCTTTTCTTCCTTTAGTACCGAGGTAAAAAAGGAGAAAAATCTAATTTTAAACCAATCTGTAAAAGTAGAATTAATCTTAACCTCCGGCTTTCCCACAAGGTATTTCTTTGGAAAAGCCGGAGGTTGTATATGCCAGGCCAGGTCCGTTTATCCGGGCATTTAGGGAGCGAATTGACAGCTGTCTTTTCAACTCCGGGAAAAAAGATTTTTAATTTTTCACAATGGTCACCCGTATCATCTGGTTGACAGGTGGATAAGTGAATTCGTCGTTGACTTCCCTGATAACGCCGCCTTCATCGATTCCGCCGTTCAATTGTGCCGGCTGGTGAATTCCAGCGCCGGGGTATTCGTTGACTTCCGTTCCGCAATCCCAAAGTTTAATCTGTGCCGTTACGTCGCCATTTTTCGCCACGTTTCCTGAGAACAGGCGGATTCCACGATCATCCGGGGCAAAAAACAAGTCGTTCGACTGGCCGAGCATGCTCGCAAAACTTAAATAATCTCCCGGTTTGGCTTCAAACGAAAACGTATACTCTTCGCCCGGGAAAAGCGCTCCGGGACTGCCCGAACCGATCGGTATGTTGTAAACGCCACTGGTTTCGTCATCTGTCATCAGCGAAGAGGCCAGTATTGATGGATCTCCGTTTTCCGCCAAATTTTCCAAACCCAAACCATAATCCGGTTTTCCATTGGCAAACAGCGGTTTGTTTTTGTGGTGAAGAATCCAGACACCCGGTCCGATGGGTGAAACATAACCGGTGTTCATAGCGAGGTAATCTCCAAGCGGCCCAACGTTACCACCTTCGGCAATTTCTTCGATTCCCATTTCGTAATCCGGTTCTCCTTCTTTAAAAAACAGATACGGATCGGTATGTACAGCCCAGGCGACCGGCGAAATGGGTGTGGTACTGCCACTTAAATTTTCAATTTTCACAGTAAACATACTGGTTCCATCAAATTCCAGCGTTACTTTCAGATTGGTTTCAACAGTTCCGTAATCAAATCCGTCGCCAACGCCTGACATCAACTGAACATTTTCGCTCTCATCGGCGCCATCGTGCACGTTTCCGGCGCCGGGTGTCTGATTTTCTTCGGTTCCGGCATCCCACAACATCACCTGCGAAGTGATATCTCCTTCAAGAGGATCGTCACCATTGTAGAGGTTAATCCCTTCATCGCCGGGCGCATAAAATCCATCGTTCGACCAGCCGTACATGGTAAAAAACGACAGTTTGTGTCCTTTGCCCGCGTGGAAAGAAAAGGTGTACGAATGTCCCGGAAGCGCCGGTCCTGCGTCGGTTTCGCCATCGGGCATAACCGTGGTTCCCGACTGGAAAAACGGGTACTCTTCAGAAACATTCCCGATGGTAACGGTAAACATTCCTTTGGAAGGAATAAACGGTAGTTCGTCTTTTTTACACTGCGTAAAAAGAACTGTAAAAAATAAAATACTTGTCATCCATTTGAACGTTTTCATAGCTGCATTTTTTTAATGATTAAACTGGTTCAAATTTCCGGGGAAAGTATCACGGCAACGTCACAAAAAATGGAACTTTTTATCATATTTTTATTTCGAAAAACAAACAATGGATGTTATTATGTGTTGTTTTTTTCTTGCTTCCTGAATCAGAACTCCAATTTTAAAAGCCTCAAATTCTTCTTCCTATTTTTCGCGGAAAGTAGCACCTGTTTTTCCATATTTTTTATCTAAATCTTTATATTGGAGGGTAATTGTGGTAGGTTTTTTTTCATTCTTTTCCCATTTGTGAACCAATAAAAGGTATTTTCGGAGCTAAAAAATAGCCCGTCAGACTTGCAAATAAAATTGGTATAAAATGTCCGAAACCTGTCAAGGTAGCAAGTAAAATTGTTGTACTCATTGGTGTTCGGGTTACACAAGTGTTAGTTGCAGCCATACAGCTAACTATCGCCAAAGTCAAATTTATTGTCGGGAATAGTTGATGGATAATTAATCCTAATGTTGCACCTACGAAAAATAGTGGAATAATAAACCCACCTCTCCAACCGGATGTTACGGTTATTGAAATGGCGATTATTTTAAAAACTAAAATCGCAAACAATAAAATCAATGGGAAATTTCCAGAGAGTAGTACGTTAATTTCGTGATGCCCAAAGTATCGGGTTATTGGAAAGTAAAACGCTATTACACCAAGTAGTATACCACCAATTAGCGTTTTGATATAAATGGGTATCGGTCTTTTCTCGAAAATTGATTTAAAAAATTTGGTGCAAAAAATAAAAGCCCAACCAAAAGCTGCACCGATGATTGCAAAAAGAACTGCGTATCCGAAATCAAAAATCCCTGAATATTCGTAAGCAGACAAATCCCAAATAGGACCAAGTCCTAAATGAATGATTAAAGCAAACACCAAATAACTAAAGCAACTTGCAACAAATGCAGGGATTATGGCTTTGTAGTATTCAACTGCGTGTTTATGGTGAAGTATTTCCAGGGAAAATAAACTACCCCCTAAAGGCGCGCCAAATAATGCAGTAAAACCTGAAGCCATTCCTGCGATACTTAATGATCGTAATTCTTCTCCTTTAAGCCGGAACAATTTTCCTATCCAAGTTCCTGTTGAGCCTGTCACTTGAACCAATGGTGCTTCGGGCCCGAGACTACCACCTGACGCAACACATAACAAAGAAGAGAGAACCATTGACGGATTGTTTTTGGGGTCAAGTTTGCCCTTGTTAAACCGAATGTTGTTTACAATTAAATTTATTTCCCCTGGGTCTCCAATGAAGTGAATTATCAGGCCTGCTAAAAGTCCGCAAATTGCCATCACAGGAATTACTTGCCAACCATTAAAAAAGGCTAATTGGTGTGTCAAAAACTCAAGTCCAATCCAATATACTCCTGCTATTATTCCACCTGCTAATCCCAGAAGCGCCCATAACATAAAAGTCCGATTGAAAACGAACGGGTTGAATCGCACAGGTTGGTCTAAAATGTTTAAATACGTTACTAATTTTCTTCTTCGTTTTAACTTCACTGTTTCGTTTCTACGAGGTCAACCTTAATTTTTAATTCATTTTCCAACAATTCCTGAAGGTCAACAAACTCCCAGCCTAAAGGTTTCTTAAATGATAATAAAATGTCAACATCGGAATTTTCGTTTTATTCGTTGGCGTCGTAGTTTAATCTTGGTTATAGTTTAGTTTATTGTTAATCCTAATTTTTTTCCTAATCCCTCCTCGAAAATCTTAAACAGAGTAGAAATCTGAATATCAATTTTTCCATTTTCCAGTCGCGAGATATAACTTTTTTTAGTCCCTGTTTTTTTTGCCAGGTCTTCTTGGGTGAGATGAGCCTTTTTTCTTTCTTCTTTTATCATTTCTCCAACAATAAAAGCTTTTGCTTTCATTTCAAATTCATCACGTTTTTCTGTTCCTAGTTTTCCGTATTTGATGTCTAATAATTCATCAAAATTTGTTGCATCTTTTATTGTTTTCATTTTCCTTCTCCTTTTTTGTTTTTGAAATAATCCTCTTTTATTTTTAATGCTTTTTCAATTTCTTTCTTTGGTGTTTTCTGACTTTTTTTCTGAAATCCATTGAATAAAACAACAATGCGACCAGCGTCAAAACAACAAAATACCCGATAAATGTCAGAACCAACTTTTATCCTTATTTCATAAAGTCCAACCGTACTTTCAACATTTTTTAAGAATTTCTGAGGAATTAAATCCACAGTTTTAATTACCTTAAAAACATACTCTATTTTTTCTTGTACTGATGAATCAAGTGAAATATAGTAATCAATAAAATAGTTTTTATAAAATTTTATCTCTCGGGTCATTTTGCAAAGTTAACAAGTTTGTAAACATTTCGACGTGCAAAATCAAAATATTATTGAAGATTTTTCTGACTAATGTTAAAAATTGTAATTGATGAATGAAAGCAGGTTGCTCCTTTGGCAACAATATTTTCGTAGTTTCTCGGTTGTTTCATCGGGTAAAAAGCTGCTTGTCAATAAACCTAAAGCATGTAGTTTATGTATATGCCTGCAGTCTGTTACATCAGTCTTTTTCCTTTTTGCATGTAGTTCAACACACCCTCTAATGTAAAGCATATGCAAGCAATGCTTTATTAGAGGCTAGTTGTTAGCAATAGTTTTTGAACTATTTTGATTGAAATTTTATATTAAATTTTGCAAGATATTCTGCCAAAGGTTCCAATCCAAGTTCTCTTCTCCATGTATCAACTTTTGTTTCATCTTCAAGTGGGTAAAGTTCTTCAGAATTCGTAGACTGATTGAATCTTGTATGTGTACCATATTTCTGCGGTTTATTTTCGTTAACAAGACAGCGGTCATATATATTGGCATATCTCTGCCAGCTAAGTTCATTTTCTTCACATCGTTGCTTTATTGTCGGTAAATATTTCTTCTGACTTCCATCATTTGAATGTATAGCTACAAGGTATGCCCCCATTGCTGCTTCACTTCCTACGTCTTTGATTTTAGGCCACCCTTTCAAAACAATAAGTTCTTCAAGCGCTTTCTGACTATTTTTCTGAATCATAAATTTAGAATTCCATAATGCTTCAACAACAGAAGATTTCATTCCAATTTTTCTACCGGCAATACCTATTTCTTTAAAATAAGCCTGGTCCAAAGCTCGCAACCTCCAAAGTGATTTTGCATATTCAAGATCTAAATATGGCCTTTTAAATTTTATATTCAGCATTGAAATTAGGTGGTTTTCAAAGTCTTGCCAATGCCTATCTTCTCTTATTGTTAAAAAATCTGGATCAATTAATGAAGCGATTGACGTATCCATTTCGACTGCAATATATAAGTATTTAAAAGCACTGTCAATTTGCTTATTGATAGAGAGAGCACACGCATAATTATAAACATTAGGTTGATTCTTTGGATTTTGAGAATAAACCTTCTTATATTCCGCAAGTGCCCCAGGTGTATCTCCCTCATCTCTCAAACTATCAGCCGTACTTCTAATATTTTGAATAACTGGCTGTGAAATAGCAATTTCACTAAATACAATGAGACAACCGATTAGTGACAATCTAATAGTATTCATTTTCTATGATGTATTTATTAAAATCATGCGATAACGGTTCAGTAGTCGAGTAGGCAAAGGGAGTTTCACCCTAAGCCTCTCACAGAACCGTGCTTGATAGTCTCCCATCACACGGCTCTTGCCTGCCTGGTCGGCAGACAGGTTATACAAATCTAAACGCTTCATTTAAATAAACCAATTTGCCAATGGTAAAATAATGTAGGAAATTGAAACTGCACTTTTTCTAACCATATATAGGCACGGTTTACACTGGTTTTGTAGCGTTTGTACCTTCTCCTTGCCCAGCGTATTAATCGCTTTCGCAGTAGCTGAAAGATTGGATTCAGTTCGTGTTTCCTGAACTTACCGAAGTAGTTAACCCACCCTCGTATAAAAGGGTTTAAAAATTGGGCAACGCCTACAATACTTTTGTAAGTCAGTCCAACAATGTCCAATTCCTCCATCTTGTCTGCAATACGTTTCTTCGAACTAATACTGATGGCACAATCGTAACCCAAGAACAGTTTCCCTGTCTTTGGCGATTTGGTTGTGCGCGGCTGAAACGAATACCCAAGAAAATCGAACTTAACGGTCGGATAATTGCTTTGACGTCTATAATCTCGGCAATACACCAGTTTAGTCTTTTCAGGGTGCAATTCCAACCCACAATCAGCCATACGTCCACGTATTTTTACCAACAACCACTCTGCATGGGCTTTGCTCTTACAGTGAAGTATCGCATCATCTGCGTAACGTTCAAAACTCACTGTTTTGTGCTTCAGTTCAAGCCATTTGTCCATGGCATAATGAAGAAACAGGTTTGCCAGCAACGGGCTTATCACCCCACCCTGCGGTGTGCCTTTCCCCTGCTTTTGAACCAGTTCGCCTGATTTCTTTTGCACGGGTGCATTTAACCACCGTTTGATGTAAAATAAACACCAGTTTTCCGAAACATGTTTCTCTACTGCAAGCATCAGTTTTCCGTGGTCTATATTATCAAAGAAACCTTTAATGTCGAGGTCGATTACCCAGTCTGTTTTCCTGCAATTATTCCGAACCGATTCGAGTGCCTGATGGGCATCCTTGTTCGGACGGTAACCATAGGAGTTTGAACTGAATATCTTTTCAAACCTCGGTTCTAAGTAATCTTTAATAACCATTTGCCCTATCCTGTCGGCGATGGTTGGAATCCCAAGTTTTCGGGTTTTACCATCTTTCTTGGCTATCTCAACTTCTTTAACAGGTGGCGGAAAATAGCTGCCCGATGCCATGCGGTTCCAAAGTTTGTACAAGTGTTTTGACCTGTCTGCATCGAATTCTTCCATGCTGATTTCGTCAATGCCTGCACTCCCTTTATTGGCTTTCACTTTCTTGTAAGCCGCCCATACCATTTCGCGGCTTACAGGTACTGATTTTGTCTCATTCCATAAATTCATCCTCTTACCAGAGTTGTTAAATGTTATGATACTGTATAACCTAACCCCTTTGCTCCATCTCGATTACCGAGACTTCATCACTACTACGGGTTAGTCCGTCTCCCGACATTTCGTCGGGATTCCCGAGTTCCGTAATTAAACCTGGATAAAGTTCATGCCGCCTGAATGACGCCAGCCGAATGGATAGTAAACAGGTAACTTCCAAACTTAATGTTGTTTACAACACTATTTTTCACTCCGTCACATACTTCGTAGCTTTTGACTGGATGTGGCCACTTCTCGACACCTCTTCAGCGGTTACGGTTAGTTCATCTCCTTTATCCATACCTGATAACCTCGTGGGCTACCTTTTCCTAAACGCTCAATACCATGCCTCTTAAACACAGCACCTTTAGGTGGTTTAAAACCCTTGCCTGTACAACGGTCTTAGTGGGTCGGTTCCACCATCTTAACTACAGCATGCAAAGAACTAAAACTGCCGATTCTTTGCTTCTCGGCACACCAAGTGGAGTGCGGGATTTTGAAACGGTTTCCTGTCAAACCTGCACGGAGCCAAGCCGGCTTTTTATTAAACATCATTTTTAAACCGTAATCCGTCAAAGACGGATTGGCGGTGGTTGAACAGGGCGAAAAACGCTGGAACACCACGCCCGCCCGCATTACATTTGCACTTTGTTATAGCCAGTGTTTTATTCTCTTATTCAATTATCTTCCAGGTAATCAGCATAAAAATCAAAGTAAACTTGAGTAATATAATCGTGAAATCCCCAACCAATATCACTTGTGTCTGTCATTACTTTTTCGGCTCTGTTTGCAAATTTTTCCAGTAGTCCATTTTTACTCATCAAAGTCAAAGCTTGTACGTAAGTCTTTTCCAGACTTGAATAAAAACTTTCGTTTATATCTCCAAAATCATTCGTAAATTCAACTCCAGTTTCCACATAAAAAAGCATTAAGTCAGCAAGATTTTCATCGGATACTCCAAGTTTTTTAAAATCGCTTATAGCTTTCTTCCCTTCTTTCAAATTATAGCCAAATCCTCTCTTAGGAAAGAAGGTTTCGAATACTTTCTCACGATATTTTGATAATAGCTCTTTTTCGTTTGGATTTACATAAAAATCAAAGAACTCTTTAACTGATTTATTCTTATTATATAATTCACCAATCAAATCAATTAGTTGACTTTTATTCAGATTTTTTAGGTTGTTTTTTACTTCTCGGATTCCCATTGTCCTAATTATTTCATCATTGGAGTTAACAATTAATATTGCCTGTGTTTTTAACTTTTATAAATCAGGTTCATTTCAGATAGTTCTTGTCCAATTTGATGAATTCCACTCAATATTTTTTCAGTTTGGTTCTCAGACGGCTTTTTACGTCCTTGTACATATTGGGACAATAACGTTGGATTCATTCCAATTTTTTCTGCAAGAAATTTTGCATTGAGCACTTTATAATATTGAAAGAATTGCGCAAAGTCAATTTCAAATTTTAAGTTCTCATGCGTAATCTCAAATTCTTCTTCAAAGTTTAATTGAGTAGCTTCAAGTGCATTATTTATTAATTCAGGAATAGTTCTCCCGGTAGTAAATATTGGATATTCTTCTGAATATGCTGAAAAACCAGTCTTTGTTTTTTCAACTATTATTTTAATTTTTTTCTTTAATGTTTTCATCATTCTTGTTTTTAAATTGTAATTCCTGCATCTCTCAAAATTTTCTTCTCAAGTCCTTTACCGACTTCTTGACTTCCATGGTTTGGAAAAATTATTATTCCTTCTTTTTGGTCATGTTTCAATTTAACATGTGACCCTTTTTGAGAAATTGGATACCACCCATGTTTTTTCAAGAGTTGGAATAATTCGGAACATTTCATTTAAATAAATCTTTCTAAATTGTATTCAAAGGTAAATAATAATTTACTTTTTACAATAAAATAATTGCAGGAATTTACTTTTTTTCAACATTGGCTATAACGGTACGTATAAGTTTTGTTGGGGATTCCGAAGCACTTATCTTTCAAAATACAACGAACTTGAATAGAAGTAATGCCTTTAAAATTGGCACTTTCACCCCAATAAAATTTATACGATGTTGAACTTAACCTCACTGGCGTTCGGTGGTTTTTAATTCACCGAACGTCAGTATCTTTGAGGTATTGTTTCATTTAAAATTCATATTATGACAAATTTAAAAAAAATTCGAACAGGAATCTGTTCTGCGGAACTTAAGTGAAAGGACCAGGAAAAGTTACTGGTGGCACATAGTTGACTACAGCAAATTTTGCAAAAAAGACCCTGGGCAAACAGGAGTGCAAGAGCTGAGGGCTTATTTCCAGTCGATGCTCACCGACGGTAACCACAAACCGGGAAGTGTAAAAATGGGATATTTTGCCCTTCGTTTCCTGTTTACCAACATTTACCACAAAGAATGGGCAAAACAATACCTTCCAACGCCAAAAGTTGCCAAAACACTTCCGCTGGTTTTGTCGAAAGACGAAGTAACCGATGTACTTGGGGCCATTGACAACTTCAAGCACCGCACCATCATTATGCTTATTTATTCCACCGGGGCCAGGGTATCGGAAAGTGTGAACATCAAACTGACCGATATCGACAGCCGGCGGATGCAGGTCAACATCCAGGAAGGGAAAGGTCTGAAGCAACGGAAAGTTCCGCTCTCGCCTGCACTGCTCTCTGTATTGCGAAAATATTACCGGCAGTACAAACCAGGGCATTACCTTTTCGAAGGCGCCGGGGGAAAAGGCACACACCTGGGCATTACTGCTGTACGGACTATTTGCACTAATGCACGGCACCGCACGCTACACATTAAAAAGCCCTACACACCGCACACTTTTCGCCACAGTTTTGCCACACACCACCTCGAACAGGGCACCAGCCTGTTGGTCATACAGCGTTTGTTGGGACATTCCGATTTAAGCAATACCCTAAAATACCTGCATGTGCAGCAACTCAACACCGGCCAGGTGGTAAACCCGCTGGATACGCTGGAAGGATTGGAGGGGCTATGCAACATCAAATAAGCCTTGAGAATATCCTGAACGAATATGGCGAAGGCTATATCAGCCGGAACCGGGTTTCAGGACAGGAAAAAGGGTTGGTGCGCCTGTTATCAGCGTGCCGCACAGCAGGCCTTGGCAGCCATTTTGAAAAATGCGACCATTGCAGCCATACCGAAAAATCCTATAATTCCTGTCGCAACCGCCACTGCCCTGCGTGCCAGCAAAAAGACAAACTGGAGTGGATGGACAAACGTATGAAAGAACTCCTGCCGGTGGGATATTACCACCTGGTGTTTACCCTGCCTCACGAATTAAACCTGCTTTGCCTTCAAAATAAAAAGGTGATGTACGGCCTGCTTTTTAAAACTGTATCGCAAACCCTGCTGGAACTTGCCCGCGACCCCAAACACCTGGGGGCAGATATTGGGTTAATTACTGTCTTGCACACGTGGGGACAAAACATGAAAGAACACCCCCACCTACACTGCATTATGCCGGCAGGCGGGCTCAGCTTTGACCGTAACCACTGGGTACATATTCCCAATAAAAACAATTTCTTTATTGCCGGGAAAGTGCTGTCCAAAAAGTTCAGGGGCAAGTTTTTGCATCTGCTAAAGCAGTCGAAGGTAAACGGGGAACTTGTTTTTCACGGAAAACTGGCAGACATAAAAGGGCCGGTGCAGTTTGACCGGTTCCTTACGCCTCTGTACCAAAAGCAATGGGTAGTGAATGTGCAGAAACCCATGGGCAACCCCGAAAAGATACTGGAATACCTCTCGCGTTATGTGTTCCGCATTGCCATTACCGGCCGGCGTATCCTGGAAGTGAAAGACGGGAAGGTACTCTTTTCGTGGAAAGACTACCGCACCAACCGTTTCCGCAAAATGTGGCTCGATACCGATGAGTTTATCCGCCGGTTCCTGTCGCATGTATTGCCAAAGGGGTTCTTTAAGGTGCGGTATTTCGGTATTTTTTCCAGCCGTTACCGGAAACAAAATATTGAAACTGCCCGGAAGCTCCTGGCTGAAGAGACTGAAACCAAAAAAGAAGAGGCTTTGGAAGATGGCCGCCGGATTTGGGAAAAACAGGATACGGTGTGGAATGAAATCCTTGAACTTATTAAAAACCACCGCCAGCCCAACTGCCCGGCATGTAAAAAAGGAAGGTTACGCTTTGCCGGATTGGTAAAGGATGTACCATTGGAACCAGGTTAATCACAGGGCAACAAAACGTTCTTTGAACCTTTTTTAAATCCAGGTTAACAGCTAAAAATTCCCTGTTTTGGCTGAACGGGAAAAATATGCAGGCAAACGAACAAAAATTTTACCTCAATAACCCGGGTTCACGCCAAACAGGCAAACCGGTAAAAACAACAGATGAAAAATACCGGAAAGAAAACAAGAAAAACATTCAATCCCCATAGCCGGAACAATTAATAATCAGCGGCTAAGCCCAACACGAATTAAAACACAATTGGGCTTGGCATTTTGAAAGCAGTTACCCCCGAAAGAAGGCAGCAGGTTTGCATACTTACTGCCTTTTTTCGGGGCCCAACTGTGCCTTAATTCCTAATTTGTTAGCGATAGTTTTTATTGAACAACAATTTTTCTGTTAAATGTTCTCTTTCCATCAAATAATTTGACCAAATAAACCCCGGCAGGTAATCGCCCCAAATCGAAACTACTGATATCTGCTAAAATGTTATTTTCATAAACTTTCTCTCCGTAAGAGTTATAAATGTTTAAAACATAGTTTGTATTCGTATCTTTAAGAAGCTCAATATGCAGGATATCCTTAACTGGATTTGGATAGATACGAATATCGATATTTTGAGAAATGTTTGATGCTATGCCTGTCGTTAAACTATCTACAAGGTAAAAATACCCCGAAGTATCAGCAGCATTGCTATTTAAATCTTTAATTAGTATTTGACAGCTATCCTTAGCAGAAATGTATTGAAAAACATCCCAGGTAAATGATTTCTGTTCTGCAGGATAATCATAAGATAAGGTGTGCCAGTAGTAATTCTTCGATGTTTTATAAGAAATCGAAACATTATTGGCATAGGAGGAAATCCATTTGATTTCGGTACTTCCTTTATAGGAAACTTCTTGATTTGGGACAGGACTGACAATTTCTAAATAAGGCAAAATATTTATAACGATAGAATCTGCACTTTCATTTATTTCGCTGTCGTAAACCTTAATCCAATAAACTCCCGGTTTTACAACAGGCAGACACCAATTAAAAGAATCTGATTCATCCTCTATATTTTCTATTATTACATTCCAGTTATATTCATTCTGAGGTCTGTAACTAAGAGTAAATGCGTCAGAATAAAGGTTCTCCCATTTTAAAGTCAAGGTATCACCGGGCATCACTTCGGTGCCCGAAACCGGAGTAATAATTTTAGTTGATGGAATGAGCGAAATCGATAATGTATCACTTAAACCATACCGGGCATCTGATATCCGGATTAACATTTTAGTTGGCTGAATATCGGGAGTAGTCCAACTGAGTTGCTTTTCACTTGCCGTAACCGAATCCTGTACTGTGTTCCATTTTTCTTCACTGGTAATTTTATATTCCAATTTCACGTAATCAATAAATGCCTCATCCCAAATAACCTGATTTACTTTACCTGCCTGCCATTTTAGACCTTCCATTGCCGGGTTGAATGCCAAATAAGGAACAGCTTCAAATTCCTTCTCTCCACTAAATTTAGAACCGGTATAAGCCTGGTCGATTGTTTGTACTGCCCATCTGTAAACTCCGGCAGAATCTAAATGAATTTTCCACCCCTGATTTTTTTGGACGTTACCCAAAAATGGCAATCTTAATACCCCGGATGAATGATCGGACATGGAATTCAAAATTGTATCGCCCCCAACCCGGTATAAATAACAATTATAATAAAGCCCATCACTTGCAGATTCATTATCCGAACCTTCATTCCAAAACAGATAGACAGTGTTACTATAAACAGAATCCTTTAAAGTTTTTGGGGGATCAGGCATGGTATTGGATTTGAAACCTTTATTGACATAAACTTCTGTTTCTGCGATTCCAGATCGGTTAAAACCTGTAGAAACGACGTCCAATTTGCCATCATTGTTGTAATCGAAAAATGCTACGGTGCCTTGGATGTCAGCAAAAGATACTCTTTCCTGTTGAGTAAATTCAGCATTTCCATTATTGTTGAAAAGATAAGTTTCATAGTATATCTTAAAAATTAAATCAAGGTCTCCATCATTGTCATAGTCACCCCAGTCATGGTGCATAATATTAACGGGCAGACCTGCTATTTTACTTTTAGTGTAATTGTCATTGCCATCATTCAACAGAATTAGTCCTCCTGAAAAAATATCAACGTCTCCATCGTTATCAAAATCTCCCCATGAGCAATTTCTTTCTTCACTAAAAACACGATTTGAATAAAGTAGAAAATTACCATCGCCTGTATTTTCATACAATTCTCCTTTAAGCAAAATATCCATGTCATAATCCTTATCAAAGTCTACGAAAAATACATTCGTATAATAATCCCCCGACATTTCAAAGGAAGATAATTCGTTTAACGATTTGCCTTTATTATTTAGGAACAGGCAGGTTTTTTCTCCCTGTTCTGAGCTGCCTGAAACAATCAGATCGATATAACCATCATTATTATAATCCCCAAAATCAGCTTTACTGGCAAACATGGCCGTAAAGTTGGAAATACTATCTTCCTTAAATGTACCATCGCCCAGGTTCTTAAATAACTTCGATTGCTTATCTGATTCATAAGGTGCCTTGGCCCCCGAAATAAACACATCCATATCTCCGTCGTTGTCGTAATCGGCCCATTTTATTTCCCCTCTGCTTAACTGAGGAAACACGTCATTATTCACTTCAAGTATATTGCCCGGATTATTTTGATAAAGCTTGGTGAATGAATAATCATCTTCACCTGACATCAGCATATCCATATCATTGTCATTGTCATAATCAGCCAATCCAATTGAACTGTATTTCAGTCCGATTAAATCAAGAGTTGTATCTTTTTGCAGGATAAATTCACCATACTGAGTGAATTCAATCAGGTAAGGAGAATTTGCAGCGTATCCTGTAGTTAAACGAATACGACCATTTCGTAACGCACCTCCATTCTTACTGAAATGAAGGATAATATTCGTACTGTCTCCTCCGGTTTCCGTGCTTACAGTATACCAATCATCCATGGCTTTTATTTCCGTAAGGTTCAGAAGACCCTTCCCGTTATTCTTAATCGTGAAGGTAAAACTTTCGTTATCCGTTGAAATTTCTGCAGGTTTTGGATAATGACTAATGATAGGAACTGAATCTCCTATATAAAATGAATGTACTTCGGAATAGGAAGAAGCGAGAAATCCATTGTCAACAGTTTTTACCTTCCAGTAATAATACCCCGGCTCCAGATTTTTAACCAGCAGGCAAGTGTCTTTTATATTGCGCCCAAGCTGATATGAGGCCGGGGAAACAAATTAAATTATCGTGTCCCCTTTTCAGTTCCAGTACATATCCCAACCCTTTTTCAGGTGTTTCAGCGTCATTGCCAGGCGACCAGTGCAATAATACACTGGTTGAGTCTGTATTAGCGCTCAGACTTTGAGGTTGTTCGGGGCTGGTGTTGCTTTTGGTAGTATTGTTCAGGTATATTTTAGTGACCCGATCACGATACCCTGAACTTAAAAGGTTTCCTTCCCCTGTAACAATAATATCTAAATCATGGTCATTATCAATATCTCCAAATTTGATTACGCCCCCTTCAACACCCTGAATATTTTCACCTGTTTCTTCAGTAAAACTAACACCACCATTATTTTTATAAAGCGTGGTCTCTATATCATTGATGCCTACACCCGTAACCATAAAATCCAGCCAACCGTCATTGTTGAAGTCTCCTAAATCGATGGCAGCACTCCCTAAACGGTATCCACTTACAATTGGTTGTTCGTCGAACTTTAAATTATTGTTTCTGTATATCGTTACAAAGTTTTGGTCCGTGCCACATAAAAAAATATCTAAATAGCCGTCATTGTCATAGTCCCCCCATTTAGCCATGCCATATCTTAAATTTTTCAGTGAACTTGAGGTGTCGGCTACGAAAACATTATTTCCCTGATTAATGTAAATTTTTGAAAATCCATAATCAGGCCATCCGTTGTCACCTGTAACAAGCAAATCTAAATCTCCATCTTTATCAAAGTCTCCCCAATCTGCGGATCCATTTGTCAGCGATGGAACAGATGTCTCTATTCTGCAGAAGTTATTTCTGCCATTGCTTTCATATAAGCCAGCCGTGGTGCTAAAGAGGTCAATATCCCCATCATTATCATAATCGCCAATTTCAAAGCTGGTAAACTCAGCATAATTAAATGACATATAATTTTGCACTTCAAATTCTCCATTACCATTATTTTTACTAAAATTTGGAAAAGGAAAAACAGTAGAGTTAGTCCTACCATCCATAACCAGATCTAAGTCTCCATCATTATCATAATCGAGAAAATCGATTTTCCCGAATTCAAATGCCGGCAGGTTGGTATTTATAGTATCCTTCTCAAATACATTATTTCCTTTGTTAAGATAGATAACAGTTGTTGTTAAACCATCTCCTGAAATCAAAATATCCAGTAAGCCATCATTATTGATATCTCCCAGCGAGCAACAGCTATATTTAACCTGTGCCAGTCCGGCATTCTCCAATTCCGTATATATTTGCGCCATTATATAGCTAGGTGCAAATAACAGTACGATTATTACTAATGTTTTATACATGTTTTTTAAATTATTGCTAACGGTTTGGCTATGTGGAGTGCGGGACTTTGAAACGCTTCACGGTCAGGCTGCCACTGAGCCAATTCGTTTATTCAAATTTTGTTTTTATAGCCAAATCGTCAAAGACGAATTGGCGGTGTTGCAACGAAGCACAGCTGTTTGATTACGCACTGCACCCCGCATTACATATAGCTTTTGTTGTGCTTTCGTGCTTTTCTTATTTTACAGCATCAATCAATATTTGTGTCTTTGAGCCTTGTTTTACATGCTGCTTATCTTCTAGGTCAAAATCAGCTCCGTCCATGGCATTTGTAGCTTGTTGAAATAATGGTAAATATCTTGCTTCATCATTTAAAATATCAATTATTGGTTCACAGAATCTATTCATCAAACGTTCACTATTGAATGGAGGATTATCTTGGGCGCTTACTAATATTCTGAACATGGTTAATAAATGAAACCTAACACGTTTGTATTTGGAGTCTATAATTCTTCTTCTGAAAAGAGATTCAAGTCTATAATATGCAAGGGCACTCGTATAGTAAGGAATAAAAGCATGGTCCTCATTGAAAATTTGTGAAGAATCAGAATTCAACCTTTTTACAATAGAACCAAAATAACTTGTGACCAAATGGGGATTTTGGAGAAACATTGCTGAAAAGGATTTAATCTGAATAGGAATACTGATTATACGAGTCTTAGTCACAGAACTATCAGTATTATATTGTTTTGACCTTCTTTCGTAATAAAGTGCTCCATCTCCATCAAAAGACTTATAATATTGCTCCAATCTCCTTTGGAAATCAGTAAGTGCAGCTAATTGTTCTTTTTTGATGGGCGTTTGATTGTTAGTAGCTAAAGTAATTTGATTCTTTACTTCTTCGTTTGTTGTGGCAATCATTTTAACGGGGACACGAATATTATTTATGTTTTCATTGTGTCTGTTATTAAATAAGACATTGCTTGTTTGACAACCATTAACAATTTGATAGTCTTTTAAAGTATAGGAATCCCCCGTGCTTGAAATGCTACTAGCAACAATTGTTACTCCATTATTGAGGACTCCAAATAAGTCATTCCTGTCCCCATTTACGGTAGTGTTAATTACTTTGTTGACATCGTTCGTGTCACCTTGAAAATCTCTTACGTTATCTTCAAAAACACTAAGAAGTTTGTCGTCATTATCAACTATAACTTTGATAAATTCAGAGAATGGTAAAAGACCAATATATGATTCAGATACACCTTCAATTGTTGGTATGGTAATTCTATTTTCAAATATTATTGTACAACTAATTGCTTCTTTTGTTTTTCTATATGCCGCTGCTAATTCTCTTGCTCCATATGGCTCGAATGTAACTTTGTTGAAAAGGTTTTTCTGTTCTAGTTCAGCCTTGCCAGCCTCAATAACTGCTGTAAGATTTTGGTCACCAGTCCAGTTTCCAGTTGTTACGAAATATAATTTAATATCAGGATTGCTCTTGAAAGCTGCTGCATTTTCATAAAGATAATCAGAAAGTTCGGCAAATTTTATGATATCATCGTTTCTTACAAGTTGGGGGGCTTCTGAAAAAAAGTCTTTTATTCCAAATATAAAAGTGTTTATTTCTCCTGAACTAAAACTAGAACTGGTTTTTGCTTGTGCGAAAATATAGGAAACTTCCAATGAGCCATTCTTTTCAAGTAGGTCATCTATTTCATCCGTAGTCTCAACTAATTGACCATTTACAATTATTGCAATGCCATCTATACCAGTATCATTTCCTTCGCCAACTGTGACATATTCGATATTAAAAATTCGATTATATCCATTAGTGATAACTGTATAATTAACTAATTTTTCGAAGTCTTTTGCTTCTCCTTCTGATTCAAGTTCTTGTTGAACTAAGAGTTCTTGAATAAAGCTTTTTGTTATTCTATCCATAGTTTCTATTTTTTTTCAGCATGAAGCACAACGGTTGGTACATGTTGTCGGGGCGGATTTCAGAGAGCGTTCCTGTCCGAAGGACACGGAACTGCGATGCGAGAATCCGCAGTTGGCGTACCACCGAACCCCGCCCTGCAATATGTACTGTGTTGTGTTTAGTTTTTTAGTTTTCAATTTTTTAGGATTAAATTACTTAATAATAATCTTGTTTCGGCAATGTCTTTGTTCTTGCGGCATACAAGTCAAAACCTCCTTTCCCTCCTGGTTTGTTCGATGAAAAAATTAACATTGTTTCATCAAATTCATAAAATGGAACAATAATGGGGCGGTATTCGTCATATTCTGAATTTATTTTATCTCCCAAATTTTGTGGCTGAGACCATTTCCCATTCAAATACTGTGAGAAATATAAATCAAATCCACCATAACCTCCCTCTCGGTCTGATGTGAAGACCATTATATTCCCTACTACAAATGGGCATTTATCATTTTTGTCACTTGACAAAATAGCATTTCTAACAATTTCATGTTCTGTGGGATACAGGTAATTAGGATTAATCTCGTCTTCAACAAATGCTGTTTCATAAATATTAAATACTCCCATTTCTCTGTTACTACAGAACACAAGACTTTTATTCTCGTTAAATATGCAAGGGTAGTAATCGTCATACTCAGAGTTGATGGATTCAAAAGATTCTGGAGCATTTATTATCTCCTGAGCATTCCATGTTCCAAAATCAAGTTTTTTTGAAGATGCATACTTTATATCAAAATTACCTGATTCGTTATTTGCGTAGAAAAAGTATTCATGAGCTTCATCTCCAAAATGATAAAATGGTCCATATTCATCAAAGTCTGTATTTATTGTTACCAAAACCTTGCTTGCATATTTATTAGAACTATTAGCATCACTAACATATGAAATATTTAATATGTCATCTTTTGAATGATAAGAAATATCCATGCTTTTATAGATAATATCAAAGTTGTTTCCTGAACTATTTCTATTTGTTGAAAAATAAATTCCTTGTCTGAATGCGGGATAAGGTAAATCTGAATTGTAATCATCAAAGGAAGAGTTAATATGTTCCAGATTTACAGGTATTTCAGTTACAATTGTCTCGTAAGTAAAATCATAATTATCATTGTTAAATATTTTAATACAACTTGTCAATGTGATTATGAAAGCGAAAAGTAAAATTTTTAATGTCTTCATGATTATTTGGTTCTAATGTAGGTTTTCTTTTATGATTGCTTTTTTTGTTGATAGGTTGCTTCTCTTTAAAATTAAACACAACGGCTGAGTGCAAGTTTTGGCCGGCAAACGTGAGAAAATATGTCAAAAAACAACGAAAGTAAATGCGGGAACGGCAGTTCAAAAACCAACGACAAAGGCATTAAATTTGCACTTTGTTATAAACTGGGTTTGGTTTTTCGTCGATTTTTTGGGTCAAGAAAAAAAATTATAAGAGTAGAAATCAGTTCCAGTATGAGGGATATTATTCCTTCCCTTTCTGTACAAAATCGAGTAAAGGATAAACGTCTTTTAAAGTCTGGATTATAATTTTTCTATGTTTTTTTGATTCTTCATTGAATAATTCAAGATTTTCATTTTCAATTTGAAACTCTATTAAAGTATTCAATCTTGATTCAATAGCTATAAGCATTTCTAAAATAACGGATAATTGAATGTTTGTTGTCATTTTTTTAGTTTTTAAAATTTAGTTATTAATATTATGTATGAAGTACATTGGACTTTTTTAATAGTTGTTTTATTTTGGGGTTTCACTATTGGAATGATTGTTACTACTTTTGTCGATTGTAGAAAAAAACGAAAATGAAGTATTATTTTTCAACCAAATTCCGGCATAAAGTCCAGCCAAAAATATGGCTACCGCAATTGTTATCAGCTTCCAGTTACTCTTATTCGATAAAACATTTTTCTTTTTTGGTTTAAAAAGTTTACCAGTCTTTAGTTTGTCAATAGAGTTTTGCAATAATCCAAGAATTTCTATTATCTCTCTATTTTTTGTCAATTTGATAAACTCATCTGGCATATTCATAAATCTCTCTGTAAACTCAAATTTAGAAAATGATGAATATTCGATTGAATTGTGTCCCAGAAATTCACCAATATAAGAACCTGTCTTTTTCAACCATACAGATAAACTCACATAACTTTTGTCAATGAATGCCTGTTTTTGTCTTTGAAGTATTTTTATTGCTTTTGATTTTCTCATATTCCCATCACCCCCTTTTTCAACCTTGTTTATAACGTTGTAATAAATTTATTACATATATTTCTATTATAGCCATTCCTGTTGTATCTCATTATAAACGAGTGAACTATCC
>CAWAMJ010000013.1:0-90714 GCA_963783085.1 uncultured Prolixibacteraceae bacterium
TTACAAACTGTTGTTTTTAGGCTATTTCCAAATGAGAGTTAGCGTCAAAATCAATTGTCATTTTTACTTTTGCTTTTAAAGCATCAAAAACTTTCATTATTGTCGATAACCTAACGTCTTTTGCATTGTTTTCAATTTTGGAAATTTGAGCTTTTTGAACTCCAACTAATTCTCCTAATTGTTCCTGTGTCAAATGTCTTTCTTTCCTTGCTTTTTTTATCATATCTCCAAGGATGTCTAATTTTAATTCAAATTCAAATTGCTCTCTTTCTGTTGAACCTTTTTTTCCAATATATTTATCTGTCAATTCGTCTAATGTGTACTTTTTCATTTTATTTTTCTCCCTTTTCTTTAAAATATTGTTTCCTAATTTTTTCAGCTTTTTCAATCTCTGATTTTGGCGTTTTCTGTGTCTTTTTAATAAATCCATGAGTCGCAACTACAAGAGTTTCTTCCTTTTCTGTTTTGTCCCAAAATGCAAGAAGTCGGATTTGATTAGTCAGGAATTTTGTCCTGAATTCCCAAATATTTCCATCTAGCTTTTTAAATAGTTCAGGGTCATTAACATCTCTGGATTTCCAAATATTGTAGATTACCTTTTTTCTTGTTTTTTCGTCAAGAGTGTCAAGGAATTCTTTTGCCCATTCTAAAAATATTATCGCATACTTAATCATCAAAAATTAGTTTTTTAACAAAGATAAAATATTTCCTTATAGGGAAACAATATTTTAAGCAAATAATTTTTTTCACAATTGTTTGTAACGGTTGGTAGTCGAGTAGGCAAAGGGAGTTTCACCCTAAGCCTCTCACAGAACCGGACTTGACAGTCTCCCGTCATCCGGCTCTTGCCTGCCTGGTCGGCAGACAGGTTATACAAATCTATACGCTTCATCAACATAATCCAATTTGCCAATGATAAAACAAACCGGGAAATTGTTCCCGAACTGTTGTAAACCATCGGAATGCTCGTTTTATACTGGTTTTGTAGCGTTTGTACCGTTTCCTTGCCCAGCGGATTAATCGCTTGTTCAGCCATTGAAAGATAGAGTTCATGGCACTTTTCCTAAACTTACCATAGTAGTTGACCCATCCCCGAATATAGGGATTTAGAAATTGGGCAACGCCTACAATACTTTTATGGGTTAGCCCCACAATATTCAATTCTTCCATCTTGTCTGCTATACGTTTCTTTGAACTGATGCTTATTGCACAATCATATCCCAGAAACAGCTTTCCTGTTTTCCTTGATTTTGTTGTGCGGGGCTGGAAAGAATATCCCAGAAAATCGAATTTAACTACCGGATAATTGTCCCGACGTCGATAGTCTTTGCAATACACCAGTTTGGCCTTTACCGGGTGCAGTTCCAATCCGCATTCTTTCATCCGTTCCCGAACAGCATTTAGCGTTCGTTCTGCATGGGTTTTACTCCGGCAATGCAGGATGGCGTCATCGGCATAACGCGCAAACTCTACTGCCGAATGTTTCAGCTCAAGCCATTTATCCATCGCATAATGAAGAAACAGGTTGGCCAGTAACGGGCTAATTACACCTCCCTGTGGCGTTCCCCTTCCCTGCTTCTGAACCAGTTCTCCCGATTCTTTCTGAACAGGTGAGTTCAGCCATCGTTTGATGTACATCAAACACCATTTCTCTGTAACGTGCTTCTCCAAAGCAAGCAATAATTTTCTGTGGTCGATATTGTCAAAGAAACCCTTGATGTCGAGGTCAATTACCCAATCTGTTTTCCTGCAATTGTTACGAACCTGTTCGAGTGCCTGATGGGCATCCTTGTTCGGACGGTAACCATAGGAGTTTGAACTGAATATCTTTTCAAACCTCGGTTCCAGGTAATCTTTAATCACCATTTGTCCTATCCTGTCTGCAATGGTCGGGACACCAAGTTTACGGATTTTACCGTCTTTCTTGGCTATCTCAACTTCTTTAACAGGTGGCGGAAAATAGCTGCCCGATGCCATGCGGTTCCAAAATTTGTACAAGTGTTTCGACCTGTCAGCATCAAATTCTTGCATGCTGATTTCATCAACACCGGCACTTCCCTTGTTGGCTTTTACTTTCTTGTAAGCCGCCCATACCATTTCGCGGCTTACCGGTACCGATTTTGTCTCATTCCATAAATTCATCCTCTTTCCAGAGTTGTTAAATGTTATGATACTGTATAACCTAACCCCTTCGCTGCGCCACCGCTAAAGCTTTAGGCGGCACGCGGTCCATTCCCATTACAGGAACTTCATTACTACTACGGGTTAGTCCGTCTCCCGACATTTCGTCGGGATTCCCGGGTTCCGTAATTAAGCCCGGATAAAGGTCCCCGCAAAGCGGGGCAATGCCGCCTGAAAGACGCCTGCCGCACAGCCAGTAGACAGGTGCCCGCTGTGCCTATCACTGTATAACATGCTCTCCAGCTTTTGACAGAATGTGGCCACTTCTCGACTCCTCTTCAGCGGTTACGGTTAGTTCATCTCCTTTATCCATACCTGACTATGCTCGTGGCAAAGCCTTTTCCTAAACGCTCAGCACCATACCTCTTAAGTACAGCACCTTTAGGTGGTGGATTTCGGAGAGCCTGCCCGTCCGGTCAGGCGGGCGTTCCTGTCCGAAGGACGCGGAACTGCGAAACGGGAATCCGCAGTTGGCGTACCACCGAACCCCGCCCTACAATATGTACTGTGTTGTGTTTAGTTTTTTAGTTTTCAATTTTTTAGGATTAAATTACTTAATAATAATCTTGTTTCGGAAATGTCTTTGTTCTTGCGGCATACAAGTCAAAACCTCCTTTCCCTCCTGGTTTGTTCGATGAAAAAATTAACATTGTTTCATCAAATTCATAAAATGGAACAATAATGGGGCGGTATTCGTCATATTCTGAATTTATTTTATCTCCCAAATTTTGTGGCTGAGACCATTTCCCATTCAAATACTGTGAGAAATACAAGTCAAATCCACCATAACCTCCTTCTCTGTCTGATGTGAAGACCATTATATTCCCTACTACAAATGGGCATTTATCATTTTTGTCACTTGACAAAATAGCATTTCTAACAATTTCATGTTCTGTGGGATACAGGTAATTAGGATTAATCTCGTCTTCAACAAATGCTGTTTCATAAATATTAAATACTCCCATTTCTCTGTTACTACAGAACACAAGACTTTTATTCTCGTTAAATATGCAAGGGTAGTAATCGTCATACTCAGAGTTGATGGATTCAAAAGATTCTGGAGCATCTATTATCTCCTGAGCATTCCATGTTCCAAAATCAAGTTTTTTTGAAGATGCATACTTTATATCAAAATTACCTGATTCGTTATTTGCATAGAAAAAGTATTCATGAGCTTCATCTCCAAAATGATAAAATGGTCCATATTCATCAAAGTCTGTATTTATTGTTTCCAAAACCTTGCTTGCATATTTATTAGAACTATTAGCATCACTAACATATGAAATATTTAATATGTCACCTTTTGAATGATAAGAAATATCCATGCTTTTATAGATAATATCAAAGTTGTTTCCTGAACTATTTCTATTTGTCGAAAAATAAATTCCATGTCTGAATGCTGGATAGGGAAGGTCTGAGTTATAATCATCAAAGGAAGAGTTAATATTTTCCAGATTTACAGGTAATTCAGTTACAATTGTCTCATAAGTAAAATCATAATCATCATTGTTGAATATTTTAATACAACTTGTCAATGTGATTATGAAAGCGAGAAACAAGATTTTTAAATGTTTTCATGATTATTTGGTTTTAACGTAGGTTTTCTTTTATGATGTTTTTTTGTGGTTATGGTTGCTTTTCTTTCAAAATTAAACACAACGGTCACGTGCAAGTTTGCGGCCCGGTTACGTTTGATTTATTTTCAAAATACTACAAAATAATTAGCGATTAAAAATACATGAATTTACCGCCAAAACCGGGATGAAATTTGCACATTGTTATAGCCTTTGTTTTAGCTTTTATAAATCAAATTCATTTCAGATAATTCTTGTCCAATTTGATGTATTCCGCTTAATATTTTTTCAGTTTGGTTTTCAGATGGTTTCTTGTGTCCTTGTACATATTGAGACAATAAAGTCGGATTCATCCCAATTTTTTCTGCAAGAAATTTTGAATTCAGCACTTTGTAGTATTGAAAAAATTGTGCAAAATCAATTTCAAATTTTAAATTTTCATGAGAAATAATATATTCTTCTTCAAAGTTTAATTGAGTTGCTTCAAGCGCATTATTAATAAGTTCAGGAATAGTCCTACCCGTTGTAAATATTGGATATTCTTCGGAATAAGCTGAAAATCCTGTCTTTGTTTTTTCAACAATTATTTTAATTTTTTTCTTATAATTTTTCATAATTCCAATTTTTTAAAGTTTTATTCCTGCATCTTTTAAAATTTTTTTCTCAAGTCCTTTACCTACTTCCTGGCTTCCATGATTAGGAAAAATTATTATTCCTTCCTTTTGGTCATTTTTCATTTTAACGTGCGACCCTTTTTGAGAAATTGGATACCACCCATGTTTTTTCAAGAGTCGGAATAATTCGGAACATTTCATGTTTTAATATCTTTCGAAACGAACTCCAAAGGTAAACAATAATTTACTTTTTAGCAAGAATCTGTTTTTATGGAATTTTCTTTTTCAACATTGGCTATAACGGTTGGTACATGTTACGGGGCGGATTTGCCGGGTAGTGCAGTTCGTTACCTCCCTGCACCCCCACAGACCCGTACGAGCGGATTTCCCGCATACGGTTCCTCCAAAATTGGTTTCGCTGAACTAAATGTATGATAAATTTTAGGTTTTAATAAAGGTATCCATTTGTTGACCAGTTGGTCATACCGTTCCCAAATCCAGATTGTTTTACCTCCCCTACGGTTGAGCCATTTGTGCAAACAACGGCGGATTTCATTATAAAAACATCGTATACCCTTTGTATTAAAGGTGATACCATAGTAATTATAGTGACCACGAAGTTTTACATTTAAATCGCCTATTAAATCCGGAAGTTTGCGGTGCCTGTTGCGCTTTATCCAGTCATCTGTTTGGGTAATGCATTTTCTGAGTTTCTTTTTACTGGTTTTTCGCTTTAATATGGGTTTGCCTTTGCGGCTTTTTCCCATATAATGTGTAAATCCCAGAAAATCAAAACTCCTTGCCCCTTCACCCCGTTTGCAATCCAGGTCGATTAGACTGGTTTTGTCCGGGTGTAAGCCCAAACCAAACTTGTTGAACCGTTTGGATAAAACTTGCAATACGCGTTCCGCATCCTGTTGGTCGGAAAAACCCAGTATAAAGTCATCGGCATATCTCACGATAAAACTCTTACCTTTTAATAAAGGCTGGATTTCTTCTGAAAACCATGTGTCTAAAACATAATGCAGATAAATGTTGCTCAGCAAGGGGGATATAATACCGCCCTGAGGGGTTCCTTCGGTAGGATAGGTAACCTGCCCTTCCTCAAGAATACCTGCTTTAAGCCATTTATCTATCATCTTCCTTATCACACCATCGCTCACCCTGCGTGCTATTAATTGCCTTAATTCGCCATGGGGTATACTACCAAAATAGTTTTTCAGGTCTGCATCTATGATATACCGCATACCTTCAAAGGTAATCTGTCGGGTTAGATAATCTATTGCCTGATGTGCTGAGCGATTGGAACGAAATCCATAGGAAAAGTGTTTAAATTCTTGTTCATAGATTGGTTCCAATACTGCCCGAACACTTGATTGCAATACCTTATCTTCAATGGTAGGAATGCCTAATGGCCGTTTCCCTCCATCGCCCTTTGGTATATACACCCTACGGATATTGGGGGCTTTGTATTTTCCTGTCTTGAATAAGGTCAATAGCTCTGGAATCCTTTCCTTCGCTCCTATACCATATTCATACCAGTTTTCTTCATCTACTCCGCTTGAACTGTTTTTGTTAAGCTGCCTGTAGCAGTTATCCAGCAGTTCTTCGTCAATAAACTGGCTCAGGTTATGCAGCCCCTCATCCTTGTGTTTAATAGCTCGCTGTGCTATTTGCATTTCTAATGTTAACATTGCTTTCATGAATCCGGTCCATTAAATGTGTCCAAAATACAATCCCAATTTCAGGCACCCCCCTTCCCTGATATGGGTCCCTTGGGTGTGGTTCCCCATACCTAACCGGTACTATGAAGGTGCTAAGACTGCCTTCTCCCATCTCCTTCACTTCGGTTTCCCTCGTTCCGGATACCGCTTGCGATACCGCTCTTTTCTGCGCTCCTTGTAAGGTGCCGGTATTTACCTTACCGGATAGGACATATTCCGGTATGGCCTGCCCTTTATTGGCCATGTTTCGTGCGGAGGAGGTAGGCTCTCCCGTGTTCCCATGCAACCCTTGCCTGTCTTTGCCATGTTCACAGACCCCGACTGAACCTCCCCGGCTCGCCTTTTGCGCTGGATTGGTATTGCCCCGGATACTCCGACGTCCAGGACTTCAGTGAGAAACATTTCGAGGCTCAATAGCATGGCGTTAACAGTCACTGTCTACGCTTCGTGCCGTCATTTCTAACGACTACGCAAGACTCGTTTCCGGCCGATGGCTAATCATTACCGGACAGATTGGTTACTGCCGGGTTGCTAAAAAGTATTTCAATGTACGTATCCCTACTTTATGGGCTTGGCACGGCGCCACGGAGAGCGTTCCTGTCCGGTAGGACGGAACTGCGAAACGAGAATCCGCAGTTGGCGTACCACCGAACCGCCCTGCAATATGTACATTGTTGAACTAAACCCGCGATGCGGGAGCTTATTTCCCAACTAAAATAGGAATAGTTGCAAAGATATATGATTTTGCTGCCATTAATTTTAAAACAAATTTATTATGAGCAGAAAATCTTATCTGGAGCAGGCCTGCGAAGCTGTTCCTGAGTTTAAAACCATCAGCGAAAAATTTCTTCGCAAGTACACCATTGCCGGTAAATCCGAATCGTGCACCCGCAATTACCTGATGCAAATATCGAAAATGGTGCTGTATTTTAAATGTTCACCCTTAGAGCTGGCTATCGACCAGATGGAAGAATACCTTTTCACTATCCGGCAAAACGAAAAGCCCAGCATGAGTTCATTCAAGCACCTGGTTTACGGACTGCGTACTATGTTTTCAATGTTCAAAAACGAGAAGCTCTACCTGGCCCTTCCTCCGGTATCGGGCAGTAAAGCATTACCTGATGTGTTTTCGAAACCCGAAATAAAACTCATCCTGAAAACCCCCAAACTGTTAAAACACCAGATGTTGTTTGCTGTTACCTACGATTGCGGACTACGTATTTCGGAAGTTATCAACCTGAAAATAAGTGACATTGATTTTGACCGCCGGCGGGTACATGTCCGCCAAAGCAAACACAAGAAAGACCGCTACGTTCCTGTTTCGCCCCTTACCCTTAAAGGGATAAGAAAGTACCTGGAAGCCTCCAACCCGCAAACCTGGCTTTTTAACGGAAAGATTCGCGGGAAGGAAATCAGCCGTGAAGGCATCCGTCATGCTTTCCGTGGGTGTATCAAAAAAACGGGCATCAATAAAAAGGTTTGCATCCATACCCTGCGCCACAGTTATGCCACCCACCTGCTGGAAATGGGACTGGACATTGTAAGCGTAAAAAATCAAATGGGCCATGTGGATATCGCCACCACCATGATGTATTTGCATATTGCAAAGTCGAACCCCAGGGCTGGTTTTGCCCCCATGGAAAAGCTCTACGCCAATGTCTCAGGATAATACCCTGGGAGAAGCGATCAGGCGGTTTCTTCCCGCTTTGCTGAAGGAACGGGGCGTTTCCGGGCACCAGTTAAAGGTATTGCGGGCACTGGCCGGTTGCCGTACCCCCGAACTGGGAGGTTCGGCCATGGTATGCAGCGATTGTGGTTCAGTACATTACGTGCTGCACAGTTGCCGCAACCGGCATTGCCCCCGTTGCCAGGGCATCGACAAGGAATTGTGGGTGGAAGCCCGGAAACAGGAACTGTTGCCGGTTAAATATTTTCATGTGGTGTTTACCGTACCGCACGAATTACTGGAACTGTTCCGTTTTAACCGCAAGGTGATGTACAACCTGCTGTTTGAAAAATCGTGGGAAACCCTGTGCCTGTTTTCCAAAGACCCAAAACTGCTCGGGGCACAACCGGGGGCAATCGCTATTTTGCACACCTGGGACCAACAGCTTAGGTTTCACCCGCATGTGCATTTGATTGTCCCGGCCGGGGGAATCGATAAAAACGGGAAATGGAAAAACAGCAAACAAAACGGCAACTTTTTGTTCGATGTAAAACAGATGTCGGCAAAGTTTAGTGCACGTTTTGCAAAAAAGCTGCGCAGGCTGAAACGACAGGGGAAAATAAAAAAGTTTGTACCGCGTGACCTGATTAAAAAGCCCTGGGTGGTATATGCCAAACAAGCTTTTGGTTCTCCTGAAAGTGTGGTGGAATATCTTGGCCGGTATACTCACCGGGTAGCCATTTCCAATGCACGTATTCTGAAAGTAACCGAAAGCCACGTTACTTTTAGCTGGTGCGACCGCGAAAATGGTTACCAAAAGAAAACCGAAACCATTCCAGGCACAGAATTCCTGAAACGGTTCCTCGACCATATTGTGCCGCCTTATGTCCGGAGGATACGCCACTTGGGGTTTTTAAGCGCCCGTAGCAAAAAGCAAAGCCTGGCAGCTATCCTGGAAAGTCTTGGGGAAGAGCAGGAACAGGCCCCACCACTTTCGCGGGCACAGGTGCTGGAATTACGCTTTGGCGAACGCTCGCAGCTGAAATGTCGCGATTGCGGGGGAGAACTGCAACTATTGGAAACCTGGCCCAAAGAACGGGCGCCCCCGGCAAATGTAAAGACCGAAATCGGTTAACTCCTGACATTTTGATTTTAAACTGATGCGGTGCCTCCGGCGACGCAACCAGAAAAGGTATGCCTGTTGGTGTGAACTTTTGATAAAAACTGAACATGGAAATGAAAAACAAATCAGAACGGCAGAATTTATATTGAAATATGCCTGGGAAACTGGAAAATTAGCCGAAGAAAACCTGAAAACCAGGCCGTGGATAAAATCCAAAAAACCGATTTAAAACACTATAAGCAAAACATTAATTATTAGCGGTTAAAACGAGGTGAAGTTTAGTTCAACATACCCTCTAATGTAAAGCGTATGCAAGCAACGCTTTATTAGAGGCTAATTGTTAGCAACAGTATTTTTTATATTGTCCATTTAAATACAAATTTTCCATCTACTTCAAATGGTTTTACTTTGATTGATAATCCTCCCTTTTTTAAATCTAACTCATATTCCAAGTCTATATTTATTTTGGGTTTGGGATTAAATTGTTTGACAGGAAATATTCCATTAGTCTTTTCTAAAGGTTTCAATTTGCTATTGTCAATTTCAAGGTTGAATGCCGTTAGTCCACTTTCACATAATGTCCAATAGCTATTATTCTCAAGTTTGAATAAGGGGATTTCGAAGCCAGGCATTGTCTCGTAAATGTATAAACCAGTCAAAGTTTCATTCTTTGTTAGTTTAACTGTCGAAGGACTTTCAGGTGTTTGGTTTAACTGCGAGAATTCATTTATTAGTTGGTCAATGTTTAGCCCTTTCTCAATTAGATATTTATTGTTTTGGTCTTTAATTATCTCATTTAGATTATCAAAGTAAGCAGTAAGTTCATCAAGTTCTGTAAATATCTTATGCCTTAAATCATCTCGATTAAACTCAATTGCTCTGTCCCACCAATAGTTATGTGCAAGCCAGTCTCTTTTTGTATGAAAGGTTTCAATTTTATCAATTATTTCTTCGCTAAATATTTTTCTTTCGATTATTTCTCTTTTTATTTGTCCCAGCGTTAATTGGGACTTTTCAGCTAACAACTCGTCATAGCGTGATTTTGTCAGGTTCTCATAACTAGAAATTAGTGAATTTAAAATACTTTTTTCTACAGTTTGAACAACATAAATTGCTCTCCCAAAGTAGGCAAAACACTCTTTAATATCAGTCTCTTTATCTTTCATAATATTGTTGCTAACGGTTGGTACATGTTGTCGGGGCGGATTTCGGAGAGCGTTCCTGTCCGAAGGACACGGAACTGCGATGCGAGAATCCACAGTTGGCGTACCACCAAACCCCGCCCTGCAATATGTACTTTGTTGAACTAAACCCGCGTTGCGGGAGCTTATTTCCCAACTAAAATAGGAATAGTTGCAGAGATATATGATTTTGCTGCCATTAATTTTTAAACAAATTTATTATGAGCAGAAAATCTTATCTGGAGCAGGCCTGCGAGGCTGTTCCCGAGTTTAAAACCATCAGCGAAAAGTTCCTTCGCAAGTACACCATTGCCGGTAAATCCGAATCGTGCACCCGCAATTACCTGATGCAAATTTCGAAAATGGTGCTGTATTTTAAATGTTCACCGCTTAGAGTTGTCTATCGACCAGATGGAAGAATACCTTTTCACTATCCGGCAAAACGAAAAGCCCAGCATGAGTTCATTCAAGCACCTGGTTTACGGATTGCGTACTATGTTTTCGATGTTCAAAAACGAGAAGCTCTACCTGGCCCTTCCTCCGGTATCGGGCAGTAAAGCATTGCCGGTTGTGTTTTCGAAACCCGAAATCAAACTCATCCTGAAAACGCCCAAACTGTTAAAACACCGGATGTTGTTTGCCGTTACCTACGATTGCGGCCTCCGTATTTCCGAGGTTCTCAACCTGAAAATAAGTGACATTGATTTTGACCGGCAAGCGGGTACATGTCCGCCAAAGCAAGCACAAGAAAGACCGTTACGTTCCTGTTTCGCCCCTCACCCTTAAAGGGATAAGAAAGTACCTGGAAGCCTCCAACCCGCAAACCTGGCTTTTTAACGGAAAGATTCGCGGGAAGGAAATCAGCCGTGAAGGCATCCGTCATGCTTTCCGTGGGTGTATCAAAAAGACGGGCATCACTAAAAAGGTATGCATCCATACTTTCCGCCACAGTTATGCCACGCACCTGCTGGAAATGGGACTGGACATTGTAAGCGTAAAAAATCAAATGGGGCATGTGGATATCGCCACCACCATGATGTACCTGCATATTGCAAAATCGAACCCCATGGCTGGTTTTGCCCCCATGGAAAAGCTTTATGGCAATGTTTCTGGATGATACCCTGGGGGAAGTGATCAGGCGGTTTCTTCCCGCTTTGCTGAAGGAACGGGGCGTTTCCGGGCACCAGTTAAAGGTATTGCGGGCACTGGCCGGTTGCCGTACCCCCGAAATGGGAGGTTCGGCCATGGTATGCAGCGATTGCGGTTCGGTGCATTACGTGCTGCACAGTTGCCGCAACCGTCATTGCCCGCGTTGCCAGGGCATCGACAAGGAGCTGTGGGTGGAGGCGCGAAAACAGGAACTGTTGCCGGTCAAATACTTCCATGTGGTGTTTACCGTTCCGCACGAGTTGCTGGAACTGTTCCGTTTCAACCGCGAAGGTGATGTACAGCCTGCTGTTCGAAAAATCGTGGGAAACCCTGTGCCTGTTTGCCCGTGACCCCAAACTCCTCGGGGCACAACCGGGGGCAATCGCTATTTTGCACACCTGGGACCAACAGCTTCGGTTCCACCCGCATGTGCATTTGATTGTACCGGCCGGGGGAATCGATGAAAACGGGAAATGGAAAAGCAGCAAGCAGGACGGCGACTTTTTGTTCGATGTCAAACAGATGTCGGCAGTGTTCAGTGCGCGTTTTGCAAAGAAAGCTGCGCAGGCTGAAGCGACAGGGCAAGATAAAAAAGCAGGTGCCGCGCGATCTGATTAAAAAGCCCTGGGTGGTGTATGCCAAACAGGCTTTCGGTTCTCCTGAAAGTGTGGTGGAATACCTGGGCAGGTACACCCACCGGGTGGCCATCTCCAATGCACGTATTCTGAAAGTGACCGACACCCACGTTACGTTTAGCTGGTGCGACCGCGAAAAACGGTTACCAAAAGAAAACCGAAACCATTCCCGGCGTGGAATTCCTGAAACGTTTTCTCGACCACATTGTGCCGCCTTATTTCCGGAGGATACGCCACCTGGGGTTTTTGGCGCCGCGCAGCAAAAAGCAAAGCCTGGCAGCTATCCGGGAAAGTCTTGGGGAAGAGCAGGAACAGGCCCCACCACTTTCGCGGGCGCAGGTGCTGGAATTACGCTTTGGCGAACGCTCGCAGCTGAAATGTCGCGATTGCGGGGGAGAACTGCAATTATTGGAAACCTGGCCCAAAGACCGGGCGCCCCCGGCAAATGTAAAAGCCGAAATCGGTTAACTCCTGACATTTTGAATTTTAAACTGATGCGGTGCCTCCGGCGACGCAACCAGAAAAGGTATGCCTGTTGGTGTAAACTTTTGATAAAAACTGAACATGGAAATGAAAAACAATATCAGAACGGCAGAATTTATTTTGAAATATGCCTGGCAAACTGGAGAATTAGCCGAAGAAAGCCGGAAAACCAGGCCGTGGATAAAATCCAAAAAACCGATTTAAAACACTATAAGCAAAGCATTAATTATCAGCTGGTTAAAACGAGGTGAAGTTTAGTTCAACACACCCTCTAATGTAAAGCGTATGCAAGCAACGCTTTATTAGAGGCTAATTGTTACCAATAGTTTTTTATTCATTTTTTCTTTTCTTCTATAATTTTCTGGTCTCTCAATATTAACCTGAGATGCGAGTGCATCATTATAAGTCCAAAAGGATAAAACGATAATGTAAATACAGTAACAAAATAGTCCCAAAGATTTGGCTCTGGTTTGTTGTCGTAAAATTTAAATTTTTTTGTCACTTGGATTACTACATAAAAGAATGAAAAGGTCAATATTGCACCTATAAAAATGCTTATTATCATAGGGATGACATAATCCTCTTGGGCAAAGTCCATCATGAATACTAAAACAAATACTAAATAAGCTGCGAGTATTGCTATTAAGTGAAGTTTGGATTTTTTCAAATTACTTCTCAGACCATTCTTCGAGTCAATAATATCAAATCCTTTTAATAATAAGAATATCCAAAATAAGTACCCCCCAATGATTCCAATTATTACAAATCCAAATCCAAATGATATTAAGGACTCAGGGACGAGTTGACCCCAAATAATAAAAACACTAATTGAAAGCGCAATTGCAGCGATATGAAATAAAAAGAATTTTGCTGGTTTTATATGTAGTAGTTTATTCATTTCAAAATTATTGGTAACGGTTACGTGCAAGTTTTCGGCCCGGATGCGTTTGATTTATTTTCAACATACTACAAAATATTTAGCGTTACGAAATACATGAATTTACAGCCGAAACCGGGATGAAATTTGCACAATGTTATGGGCTGGTTTTTGATTTATTCTGTTTTTCCAAATTTATATTCTACAGAAATTCCCATAACTTGATTTGTTGCTTTCGTGGCATTATTTATATATTTAAATACATTCACGTCGGCTAATCCTAAACTGTAATTTACTCCGATTTGAAAAGATTTTAAAATTATACCCGCTCCGGCAGTCAATCCGTAATCAAACTTTTTTAAATCACCTTCTTCCTCGTTTGAACCAAACTTTACATCAAGTTCATGCAATTTTGGTGTACCTCCAGTCTCACTTTCGTTTTCATATGTCCCACTCAATCCCATACTAACATAAGGGCCCAACACTCCAAAAATTTTTGATTGTCCTACATCTGTGGATAATTTTGCTGTCAATGGAAGATCGACATAAAGCAAATTCAATTTTTTATTTTGTTTTATAAACTCGTTTAAATATTCTTGTTCTTTCTTTAGTTTAACTCCTTTCGTTGAAAATAAAAGTCCAGATTCAAACGAGAAAATTTCATTTATTGGAACTTCTACTGTTGGTCCGATTTGAAATCCAGGATTTATATGTGAATTCTCACTGTCCGAAGAAATATATTTTATTTGCATAGATGATGAGTGCAAACCTGCTCTCAACCCAAATGTCTGTGAAATAGCGTTTAATCCCAAAAAAAGGGAAATTATCAAAATTGTAAGTGTAATTAAATTTTTCATTGATTATTTTTTTATAGTTTATTAGTACTTTCTTAATTTCAAACTTGCCCATAACGGTTTATGTAAGTGGAGTGCGGGATTAAAAGTGAGAACTTTCAAACTCGCACGGAGCCAATTCGTTTATTCAATATTTCAAATTTTCCGTCAATCGTCAAAGACGAATTGGCGGTGTTGCAACAACGAGCCGCAGTTGGATTACCCACTGAAACCCGCATTACATTTACATTTTGTTACCTGCTGGGTTTTTATATATCAATAATTTCATGTCTAATCTTTCCAAACTTATTACTAATTGTTAGTACAATTTTTGAACTGTCTGGAATTAATGAAAGACGTTTTATTTCTTGGTTTTTATAATGTTTATACTTGATTTTATTTGTATTTACCGTAGAATTAAAGATATCAGGTCTATCTTGTTTTATATGGAAATATGAAGGCTTAATTTCAAAAATCCCAAATCCTTTCTCTTTACTTGCAATAATGATTTTATCACCAACTATAAGAAAATCATTAAACGTATAGTAATCTTTTCTATCTGAATCCGTCGAAATTGCAAAACTCCCCGATAAGTCAAGGTTGTTATAAATGGTAATATGTTCAGAAGAACCATAACCGCCAAAAGTGCCAGAAATCAAACCGAGATATTTTGGAGTAATTCTACCTCCATAAATACTTTCATAAGTACCATTTGATTTCAATTCCTTAAAGTGTGAATAAGAAAGTTTACCCGTTGAAGTTAATTTGTAGAATAGTAAATATTTGGGAATAACAATATTGTCAATTGCAATAAGCAAGCTGTCATTTAAAACAAGGTCATCAACTGCTTTGCCAGGTAAAAGGACTTCTACAGGGATTTCAAGTTTATACCATTTCTTTGTTTGAAAATAATATTGAATGAGCATTTCTTTTCCCATTTCACCGCCTACAAATAGATTGTCATCATTTAATATGATGGTTTTAGGTTTAAGGTCAAATGGAATAGTTAAATCAATTTGTTTTGAAGTTTCAATTTCAAACAATGAGATAATATTTCTTGACGTATCAAGTATTGCAACTTTATATTTCTGGTCTGTTGCATAAATTGATTTTTCATTAATCGAATATGATTCTTTTTCCTTTAATTCCCCATTTTCAAATGTGTTTAAAGAAATTGTTTTTTTGTCTTTTTGCAGTATAAAATAATTTCCTTCTTTTAGTCCATTTTGTCCAAATGTTGGCACAGACAAAAAAATGGTAAAAAGTGATATTATCAATATTCTCATTGTCATTTTGTGTTCTTTTTTAACCTTGCAGGTAACGGTTGGTACATGTTGTCGGGGCGGATTTCGAAGAGCGTTCCTGTCCGAAGGACACGGAACTGCGAAACGAGAATCCGCAGTTGGCGTACCACCGAACCCCGCCCTGCAATATGTACTTTGTTATGCACCGATTTTTATCATTTAATTGTCTCTATTATTTCATTTCTTGAACCAATAATAGATTTGTCACAATTTAACAATTGTATCTTATTCATTTTTTTAACCTGGTCATCGCTCATAACCATTCTTATAATTCTATTATTTTTTAATAAGTCTTCATTTGGAAAAATTGATAATAAATATTTGTTGCTAATAGGAAGATAATAAGCATTGTTTGTGTCAAAAGGTATAGTTTGAACTTTATTTATATTAATTGCGAAAACCGGATTGTCTGAAGTTACAAACTCATTTTTGCTTTCTATTTTAAACACATTTATATTGTCTTTTTGTTTTATTTCGATTAATCTAAGTGCTGTCTTAAGTTGAGTTAAAACAAATGGAATTCGAGTCTCGTTTTTCTTAGTTTGTTTTAATTCTTCAATACTTTTCCCTTTGATATTAATTTTATTTCCATTAGAGTCAGTGTAGTAATCTACATTGAATTGCTTACAAATATGATAAACCTTACTTAAACTCTAGTCATTGAAATTATTTATTTCATTTAACCACTTTTTTGTTCTATAAAACATTGTTATAATGGCTGAAATGATAGATTTTTTATTTTCGGGTGTTACTTCAAAAATATTGTCATTTGTCAAAATTTCATATAAACTGGGATATTCAACCTCGAAAATGTTAGAATAAATGTTTTCTGATAATTGCCTTGAATCTTGTCTCCTGTCAATGTATACAAATGATTCTCAGCACATATATTTGTTATGTTACTTTAAATAAGTTATCAATTGATTTATTCTTCAGAATAACATTTACATAAAAATCATCATTTTTTTTAAATCCAAAATTCTTTAGATAAGTCCTTGGAACAAAATGCTGTTTTTTTTTTTCTGTTTTTTTTTTCTTATTCATTCTCGAAGGTTTTCAAATTGGTGCATAACGGCCGGGTGCATGTTGCGTTGGGCTTTTTATGCACTGTCCATTCAGGTTACCTGTATGTTTATTAAATGTTCTCATTTTCAATTTACTGCCGCCCGCCCAATGCAATATGGCACATTGTTATGGTGTCGGCTTTTTTTCCTGTCACAGCGGGATTGCCCGTTACAATTAAAGGGCTGGCGGCTTGTTTGCCCCTCCCAAGTGATGTGACGGTTTTGCTCATCCATTCCAGGTAAAGATTGACGTTTTAGCTTTCTTTTCAAATATACTTGTTACTGTTCAGTTTTATATGCTGCCGCTTGTTAAAATCACCGACTTTTTATGTCCGCAACTTAACTGCAAAACCGGCGCAGGAGTTGAAGCCTGCAAACAAGATGACAGCCCGGAGTACTACTTTTCCGCGTGCAAGTCAGGCTTCCCGCCCCGATTAATTGTACCGAAACCGGCATTCAAACGCGGGGCGTGTTACTTCTGATAATTTTATTAAAACCGGAAAATTCCACATTTTAACCCGGTTTCTATTCCAGCTTTTTAAGCAGCCCCGCCAGACATTAAATGCTGCGTATTTCCGCACACCTCGCGGGATTTTATTTCGCCGCCATACCAACATTTGAAAGAACTTACTTTCGCAATTTTATTTCAGTTTCTTAGCTGCACCATAACGGCCGGGTGCATGTTGCGTTGGGCTTTTTATGCACTGTCCGTTCAGGTTATTTGTATGTTTATTAAATGTTCTCACTTTTCAAATTTTTGCCGGCCGCCCAATGCAATATGGCACATTGTTATGGTGTCGGCTTTTTTTCCTGTCACAGCGGGATTGCCCGTTACAATTAAAGGGCTGGCGGCTTGTTTGCCCCTCCCAAGTGATGTGACGGTTTTGCTCATCCATTCCAGGTAAAGATTGACGTTTTAGCTTTCTTTTCAAATATACTTGTTACTGTTCAGTTTTATATGCTGCCGCTTGTTAAAATCACCGACTTTTTATGTCCGCAACTTAACTGCAAAACCGGCGCAGGAGTTGAAGCCTGCAAACAAGATGACAGCCCGGAGTACTACTTTTCCGCGTGCAAGTCAGGCTTCCCGCCCCGATTAATTGTACCGAAACCGGCATTCAAACGCGGGGCGTGTTACTTCTGATAATTTTATTAAAACCGGAAAATTCCACATTTTAACCCGGTTTCTATTCCAGCTTTTTAAGCAGCCCCGCCAGACATTAAATGCTGCGTATTTCCACACACCTCGCGGGATTTTATTTCGCCGCCATACCAACATTTGAAAGAACTTACTTTCGCAATTTTATTTCAGTTTCTTAGCTGCACCATAACTACGTTGTCTGTGGAACAAAGTTATCTTATATTTCTTTATTTGCCACGTTAGGTGTAACTTCTTTATCCTATAAATTGAGATCATCAAACGGATTTTTTATGTTATCTAACGTCTGCTTGCTTACATGCGTATAAATTTCGGTCGTTTTCGATGACTTATGACCAAGCAATACCTGTATAATCCGTAAATCAGTCCCATTTTCCAATAAATGAGTCGCGATGCTGTGCCGTAAACAATGAATTGTATAGGGCTTATTAATCTTCGCCTTAAGTAATGCTTTTTCAAACACTTTTTGCAAACTGGAGGCCGTTAACGCTTTCCCCCGATACTGCCCTTCAATCAGGTATTTTACCGGGCGGTGGGCAAGATAATATTCTTTTATTTCCTCCAGCGTTCTTTGGCTAAGCGGAACAACACGGTCTTTTTTCCCTTTCGCATTAATCACCGATAGTAACCTTCGCTTCGAATCAAGGTGCTCCAGTTTTAAATCAATTAGTTCGCCTCTGCGTAAACCACAGGAATAGATCATCATCATGGCCATTTTATGTTTGGGATTGGTAATGGTCTGAAAGAATTTTTCCAAATCGGGTTTACTAAACACTTTAGGCAGAGGACTCGATTTCAACGGCCGCTCAATTTCTTCGATGTTCAATAACCGGTTATAGTTCTTTTCGTAAAACAATTTTAAGGAACTCACTGTCTGGTTTTGGAACGTAGCGCTTAGCCCATTTTCCATGATGAATTCTGTGTTGAACCTCGTAATATCTTCAACGCTAACTGTCTCCGGTAGTTTGGACGGATAAAACCCGAAAAAAATTTCCAACTGGTGAATGTAGGTTTTGATAGTATTTGCGGCATACCGTTTTTGTTCCATCCATGTTTTAAAGGATTGTATCTGCGCCTTTACTTCAGAGGATAACTGCGATTTGATGGTGGGAAGGTTATACTTTGCTTTAATTTCCGAAGGTTTGGAAGATGTTTTTACGCCGTTGGCGTTTTTCAGTTCCGAATAATTTAGCCAGGCTTTTCCCCTGAACATTTCGAAAAAAGTATTCAGGTTAAAATTATTTTCCGATATCCACCAGCAGCGCAATGTACGGCTCCAGGTTGCAGTAGTGTTCTTACGCAATACATCCATAACCTGAATGTTATACGTAAACTCAATGCGTATTACTTTTTGGGCTTTGTGTACCCCTCTTTTCAGCGTTATGTTCGGCCGTTCAGTCAAAGTTTTTGGTTTTTGGCTGCATAAAATTAGAAATTTTATCGTTCCGTCAAACGCTGTTGTTCAAATAACTGTAACCGGTTATGAATAGATCCGGGATTAATTGCCACACACCTGCAATGATCAACAGTCTCAATTTGCCGCGTTTCTACGGCATTTTTCCGTAAAAGTGTCCGAAAACAGGTGCTATCCCGAAGGTAGATTTCAATTGCGAACCCGGAGAAACAGAAACCGGCTGAAAAATGCCCGTTTTTTAAAACCGTTTGGTGTACCCGTGGCAATAGGGAGTGCCGCCTTTGTGTTCGTAATAATCCTGGTGATAACCTTCGGCCTCCCAGAACTTTCCGGCAGGCGCCACTTTTGTAGCAATGTTGTAACCTTTGTTTTCCAGGATGCCGATCAGTTTTTCCGCGGTTTCTTTCTGAGCTTCATTTTTATAGAAAACTTCCGAACGGTACTGCTCGCCAACGTCCGGCCCCTGCCGGTTAACCTGTGTCGGGTCGTGAATTTCGAAAAACAGCCTGGCCACCTTTTCGTAGGTGGTTTTGGAAGGATCGAAAATCACCCTAACTGTTTCGGCGTGGCCGGTGGTGTGGCTGCTTACATCGCGGTACGACGGGTTTTTCCTGTGTCCGCCCATGTAGCCGGAAACGGCTGAAATGACGCCATCGGCCTGTTCCATAAAATATTCAACTCCCCAAAAACATCCGCCGGCAAAATAAGCCGAGTCGCGTTTTGCCGTTGCTGAATTTTCTGCCGGAACAAAAACCAGCGAAATGGAATTAACGCAGTGGCGCGTATCTTTATCAGTAAAACCTTCGCCGAGAAATACATGCCCTAAATGAGCGCCGCAATTCGTGCAGGTAATTTCAGTGCGAAGTCCGTCGGGAGTGCGGGTAACTGCGCCCGGGATTTCATCATCGAAAGCGGGCCAGCCGCAATTTGCATCAAACTTGTCGGACGACCGGTACAGTTCGGCGCCGCAGCGTTTACAAACGTACGTTCCTTCTTCAAAAAATTTGTCGTATTTACCGGTGAAAGGTCGCTCGGTTCCTTTGTGAATAATCACCCGTTTTTCGGCAGGTGTCAATTCACGGTATTCTCCCGAATTTTTCACCTGGTTTTTATTCTGTGCACAGCCAGTAAATGTTACCAGTAATAAAAAAAACGCTGATATAAGTTGTTTGTTTTTCATTTTGTTCTTTTTTTCGCGGACACCAATGAATTTAAAACGTTAAATCCGGAACTAAATTACACCGTTGCAACCGGCAAATCAAAAATAAAAGTGGTTCCTTTTCCGTATTGGCTGGACACATTAATCTGCGAATGGTGCAAATCGATTATTTTTTTTACAATCGCCAGCCCAAGTCCGGTACCCGAACTGCCGTCATCCTGCCGTCCTTTGTAGTAACGCTGAAAAACATTAGGCAAATCCTCCTGCTTAATCCCCTGTCCCGAGTCGGCAACGCGGACTTCCACCCAATCCGGTTTTTTCGGATCGATTTCAATGTTGATAGTATCGCCTTCGTTACAGAATTTCATAGCATTGTCGATGAGGTTCTGCAGTACCCGGTTGATCATCGAAATATCGGCTTTTACCAGCGGCACATTTTTATCAATCATCGTATTAATGCTGATTCCCTTTTTCCGGGAAAGAAGGCGGTATTTATTTGCAATATCGTAAACCAGTTCGGAAATGGAAAATGGTTCAGGATGCGGCTCGATTTGATTCGCCTGCAATTTCGACAATTCGAACAATTCCTCTACCAGTTTCTTCAGCCGCCCGCAACTTTTGTAAATTATTTCGAGATATTTTTGTTGTTCGTTTTTGGTAACCGAGTCTTTTTTTAGCATCAGTGTTTCGGCATAACCCTGAATGGATGCCACAGGAGTGCGCAGGTCGTGCGAAACATTGCTAATCAGTTCCCGGCGCAGGTTGTCCACTCCTTTCAATTCCTGAATGTTCTTTTCGATGGTGTCGGCCATTTGGTTGAACGTCAAACTGATTCTATCGATTTCATTTTCGCTTTTTACGGGAATACGGGCTGACAAATTCCCGTCCCTGAATTCATTGATTCCCCGGAAAATCGGATTCAATTTACGGGTGATAAAATAAATGGCGAGCAAACCCACCAGGGCCGAAATAATTAAAATGATGATTACCGAACGAATGGAAAGTCCAAGGATATAACTGCCGAGCACTGCCTGCGATGCAGACACATATTCCTGGCTGGCCAGCACAATATAAATGTATCCGGTGAGCCTGCCGTTTTCCTCAACCTGAACTGCCGAAAAAGTTTTGTATTCTCCCGGGTTGCGCGGATCGTCGCCGTAAATAATACTGTGTTCCGGATCGTTCAGAAACTGCTTGATAGGCGCCAGGTTTATTTTCGTCAACTTTACAGCTTTATCCGGAACCACATATTTCAGGATTTTACCCTCGGGATTGAGCACATATACTTCAACAATTGGATTGATTACCATCATGGAATGCATAATATCTGCCATCCCTTCGTCGCTGACAATGCCATTTTTCATATTTGGCTGGATAACATCGACCATGTTGGCTGCCAGTTCGCGGTTCAGGCGCTGATTTACTTCGATGCTGTATTTATTTGCCGATTGTACCGAAATGTACAGGGTTATGGCTGCAAAAAATATCAGGACCAGTAAAAAAATCGCCGATACCTGGATATACAACCTGTTAAAAATTTTCGATTTTATCATTTTTCGATTGTGCTAATTCTTTTTTTACATTTCCCTGAATTTGTAACCGACGCCCCATGTGGTCAGAATAAATTCGGGCTTGCTCATATCCTTTTCAATTTTCGATCGTAACCGGTTGATGTGCGAATTCACCGTGTGTTCGAAACCTTCAAACTCGTAGCCCCAGACTTTGTTGAGCAAATTCATTCGCGAATAGGTTTTCCCCGGATTTGACGCCAGGTGAACGAGCAAATCAAACTCTTTTGGCGACAGTTCGATACGTTTTCCACCGACTTCCACAATGCGCATCCCTACATTTATGTAAAGGCTTTCGCACCGGAATTCCTGTTCCGCTTCATTTTCTGCACTCAAGCTGTAATCGTACCGGCGCAATACCGCTTTTATTCTTGCCAGCAATTCACGAATTCCAAATGGCTTGGAGATGTAATCGTCGGCGCCCATTTCAAGACCGAGAACCTTGTCTATTTCTTCCGATTTTGAAGTTAACATTAAAACAGGCGTATGTATTTTTTCCATCCGGATGCGTTTACATACTTCAAAACCATCAAGTTGCGGCAATCGAATATCGAGTAAAATGAAGCGGTATGTATTGTTCAACGCTTTCATCAAACCATCTTTACCATCGTACGATTTGTCAACTTCCAAATCCATATCGGCTAAATGAATGGATATCAATTCCGAAATATCCTTGTCGTCTTCAATAATTAAGGCTTTTTCCATCGGATTTTATTCAAAGAAACAGTTCAAAGGTATTTTCTGTTTATCACAAAAGTATCACAGAATCATAAAATTATATGAATATCAGTATTTTGCGATTTATCCTTCGCCTGGCGATAAATTTTGGGCCGGGTATTCATTGGCACTGCAATCCGTCGCTTAAAAGCGACGGCAAAGGATAAACCAGACTGAAATTGTTATCCTTTGCCGTTGTGCTTCAGCCAACGGTTTACAGAAACCACTAAATAACACGGGCTTTAGCCCGGAATCCATTTGCTTCAACCTTTTTTAATCTCCTAAAAAATTCTGTTTTATAAATTTCGAACGCGAAACAAACAACTTTTTCGCCAAATCGGGGCTGTTAAACCAGGTTCCGCGGTTTTGGCTGCTTTCGACTATGAAATTCTCGTCATCCGTTTTGTAGCCGGTAATTTCAAGCGGTTCCATCGAATTGCTCCCTTCAATTTCATTAATAACTGTTTCGGTCAAATCGTCGATTACAGTTGAGCAGCAGCAATTTTCAAGTCCAATAAACAATTTGAAATTGAAGATGTTACACCTGAAGCAAACAGACAATAAATTTTCAAAACAACATGGAAGAATGGGTAAAAGCCGGGTTGTGGGGTTTTTTATCGGGCGGAGCGCTGATTATTGGTTCCGTAATCGGTTATTACATTAACTTATCACAAAAAATTATTGCGCTCATCATGGGGTTTGGCGCCGGAGTGTTGATTTCAGCCCTGTCTTTTGAATTAATGGAAGAAGCATACAAAGGAAGCGGGCTGGCGCCCACTGCCATTGGTTTTCTGCTGGGAGCTGCGGTATATTCAATTTTTAATTTCTACCTGGAACATAAGGGCGCAAAACACCGAAAACGTTCTCAAGACCAGCAACCTTCCGAAAAAGAACAATCAGGCAGCGGCATGGCCATTGCGTTGGGTGCTTTGCTGGATGGCATTCCGGAGTCGATCGCCATAGGAATCAGTATGTTGGAAGGTGGCGCAGTGAGTGTTGCAACGGTAATTGCCATTTTCATTTCAAACATTCCCGAAGGTTTGTCGAGTTCTGCCGGAATGAAGCGCGCCGGAAGATCGAAGATTTTCATTTTTGGCGTGTGGACGATTATTGCTGTAATCACCGGAATCGCATCCATTTCTGGTTTCACCATTTTCAGCCGGTTGTCTGATGTTTTTACCGGCGCTACTTTGGCTGTTGCTGCCGGCGCCATTTTAAATATGGTGTCGATTACCATGATTCCCGAAGCTTTCGAAAAGGGGCACGACTGGATTGGCGTGGTTGCCGTGACCGGTTTTCTCATTTCATTTCTTTTGTCGCATGTGCTTTAAAAACAGTGAATGTGGAAACCACGTTCTTGTGAAACCGGAACTTTGTGAAATTTAACATACACCTAATTTTAAACCGGTTCCGAAGTTTCTATCTTTACACGTATTTAAAACCAGGTGAAAAAAACAACTGCAAAAAGAATTGCCGTTTCGGTAACCAACGACTTAATAGCCGATAATCGGGTGCATAAAATATGCACAACACTCATCAAAATGGGATTTAACGTTTTGCTTGTTGGCCGGAAATTACCGCACAGCCAGCCGATCCGCCCGAGAGGTTACCAAACAAAACGGTTAAAATTAGTGTTCGTGAAAGGACCATTTTTTTATGCTGAATTTAATTTCAGGTTGTTTTTGCTGCTGCTTTTTTCGAAAAATGATGTTTTACTTTCAAACGATTTGGATACGCTGCCTGCCAATTTTTTGGCTTCCAAAATGAAGAAATTACCGCTGGTTTACGACAGCCATGAATATTTTACCGAAGTACCGGAGCTGATTCACCGGCCCGTTGTTCAGCGGGTCTGGAAATGGATTGAAAAAAGAACCGTTCCACACATAAAATATGCGTATACAGTTTGTCAGTCGATTGCTTCGGTTTATGCTGAAAAATACGGAACAACTTTTCGGGTAGTGCGAAACCTGCCGGCTGAAAATACTTTTTTCCAGTTCAACCAACCGGATAAAAAACCAGGAAAAATGATTCTTTACCAGGGTGCGCTAAACATTGGCCGCGGGTTGGAACAAGTAATCCGGGCAATGCATTTCATCGAAAATGCACGGTTGGTTATTGCCGGCGATGGCGACATTGCAAGTGATTTAAAAAAACTGGTGCAATTGGAAAACCTTCAGAATAAAGTGGAATTTAAAGGAAGGCTTCCGTTGGAAGAACTGGCGAAGTTAACGCCGCAAGCCGATTTGGGGCTTTCCGTTGAGGAAGATTTGGGTTTGAATTACCGGTTTGCCTTGCCCAATAAATTGTTCGATTACATTCAGGCGGAGGTTCCGGTGCTGGTGAGCAACCTCCCGGAAATGGCTGCCGTTGTGAAAAAGTATGAAATCGGGAAAATCAGTCATTCACATGAACCGGAACAACTTGCCAAAACAATTCAGGAAGCTTTGTTCGATGAAGAAAAAAGAATGGATTGGAAAAAAAACCTGAAAACAGCGGCTCGCGAGCTTACCTGGGAAAACGAAGAAAAAGTGGTTCAGGAGATATTTGAACGATTTATTTGAAAAGATCGTTAAACATTCGACTCCAGCAATTTTTCAAAATCCACCATTACTTCATTCTCGGCTGAATCTACAAGCTGCCGATTGGAGCAAATGAGCGTCCGTGCCGGTTTTTTTGCAATTACCGCATAATCATGGGTAGCCATCAATACCGTTTTTCCTTCGGCATTCATCCGAATGAAAAGGTCCAGAATTTCACCGGAAGTTTCAGGATCGAGATTTCCAGTAGGTTCGTCGGCCAGAATCAGCACCGGATTATTTAATATGGCGCGGGCAATTACTACCCGCTGTTGCTCGCCACCGCTGAGCTGGTGCGGCATTTTTTTCATTTTTTCCACCATTCCCACACTTTTCAAAACTTCAATAATGCGGGCATCGATTTCGTTTTTACTTTTCCAACCGGTAGCTTTCAGCACAAAAGTAAGATTATCAAAAATATTTCGGTCTGTCAGCAGTCTGAAGTCCTGAAAAACAACTCCTGTTTTTCGTCGCAATAAGGCAATTTCGCGATGTTTTATCGACTCCAGTTGAAAACCGGCTACCGTGCCTTTTCCATCAATTAATGGCAAATCGGCATTGAGCGTTTTTATCAAACTTGTTTTGCCGGTGCCAACTTTTCCAATAACATAAACGAATTCTCCTTCGTTAATTTTCAGGTTGATTTTCGATAATACCAGATTTTCCCGCTGGTAAATGTCCGCATCAATTAATTCGATTAACCTATTTTTTTCATCCATATCCTCCAGATTTGTGAGCTAAAATTAAATTTTTTACCGCGTTAAATAATAAACAAAAGAAATAAACAGTTTCTTGTTAAGAAAATAGCTTGTAATTTCACAACGGAAAAAAATGATTATTCCTATTTTAGATACACATTAAAAAAAACAATGCAAAATAGGCCGGAAAACAACCGGAATCAGTTTCAATACAGAAATATCGAAAGCATGAAAACAATACCTAAATTATTTATTTTATTGTTATTTTCAATCGTTCAACTTCAAATCAGCGCCCAGCAAACCGCTTATTTTGAAAATGTTCAGGAAGAAATTGAAACCGCCAAACAACTGTTTAACCAGGAAAAATATAACGCAGCGTTTTGGTATTTCGGAAGATATCAGAAAGAATTGGATGAAAAATCGGAATTGTATTCCGAAGCTGAATACTACAAGGCAGTTTCGGCCTTAAAAGCCGGCCATAATGCAGGGAGCAAGCTGCTCGATAAATTTATTGAAGATTATCCGGAAAGCCCGTACATCAACAACGCGTGGTTTTCGATGGCTGATTATGAATTTGAAAAACGCCATTATCCGGTTGCATTGCGCGCCTACAAAAATGTTGATCCTGCCGGGTTGTCGCAGGACGATCAAATAAAAATGCAGTACCAAACCGGCTATTCCAACTTAATGACGGATAACCTTGAAGATGCAGCCGCCGATTTTTATGCCATCAAGGAAACAAACAGCATTTACAGCAAACCGGCCAATTATTACTGGGCGCACATCATGTATTTGCAGGAAAATTTTGAATCGGCGTTGCAGGGGTTTTCAAAACTAAACGGCGATCCCACTTACTCGAAAGTTATTCCACTTTACGTAAGCCATATTTATTATAAACAGCAACGGTATAACGAAGTAGTTGATTACACAATTTCAGTGCTTGATGATGTGGACGAGGAACACCAGGTTGAATTATCGAAAATCATCGGAGATTCCTATTTTCATTTACGCCAGTACGAAAAGGCTATTCCTTATCTTGAAACGTATTATGAATCGCCGGGTTTGAAAACGCGGGAAGACAACTACTTGTTAGGCTACAGCTATTACACGACGGCACAATATGAGAAAGCTGCACCGTTGCTGGAAAAAGCTTCCGCAGGAAATGATGAAATGGCACAAAATGCGTATTATCATCTGGCGGATACCTATATAAAGCTGGACGAAAAAGAAAAGGCAAGAGTTGCATTCGAAGCTGCCGCAGATATGGATTTTAATGAAAAAATTAAAGAAGACGCCTTGTTCAGCTATGCCAAACTCACTTACGAACTTTCGTATTCTCCGTTTAATGAAACCATTAAAGCATTCGATCGCTATATCACACTGTACCCCAACTCCGAAAGAAATGCCGATGCGTACCGGTACCTGACGGAGGTTTTTATGGTCACAAAAAATTATGCCGACGCAATTAATACCATCGAAAAAATTGAAGTGAAATCGCCATCTATTTTACGGGCGTATCAGCGGGTTACATTCCTGCGCGGACTGGAACTGTTCAATAATTTTGCTTATAACCAGGCTATCGATTTTTTCAATCTTTCGCTGGAAAACGGCAGTTACAACCGCGAAATGAATGCCCGCGCATTGTATTGGAAAGCAGAAGCGCTATACCGGGTAGGCGATTACGCCAATTCGGTGACTGCTTATCAAAAGTTTTTAACAACACCAGGCGCATTTTCACTTGACGAATACCAGAATGCGGAATATAATCTTGGGTACGCTTATTTCAAGATGGAAGATTATGAACCTGCCGCATCGCATTTTCGCAAATACATTAATTCGATGGAAGGAAAGCGCACGAATAAACTGGCAGATGCATACAACCGGGTTGGCGACTATTATTTCCTGAATACAAATTATACGCTGGCACGGCAGAACTATCAGAAGTCATTTGATATGAAGACATTCGAACCCGACTATGCATTGTTTCAGATTGCTTTTTGCCAGGGCCTTCAAAGAGATTTAAAGGGAAAGATAAATAGCCTTGAAAAACTCCAGGCAGGCTTTCCTCAATCGGATTATCAGGACGATGCGCTTTATGAACTGGGGCGGGCGTTCGAACGGCTCGGCCAAAATTATGAAGCCGCACAAAAGTACCGCATAATTATTAACGGCTATCAGCAAAGTGCCTATTACAGAAGGGCGTTGCTGCAAATGGGGTTAATTAATTATAACGATGGCAACTATTCGGAAGCGTTGACAAACTATAAAAAAGTAGTTGAGAATTATCCGGGCTCGCCGGAAGCGCAGGCTGCATTGCTTGGCATAAAAAACAGCTACATCGAACTGAACAACGTAAATGAATATTTCGCTTATACACGGAAATTGGGAAATGGGGTTAATGTTACCAGCACAGAACAAGATTCATTAACATATCTGGCTGCCGAACGGTTGTACATGTCGAACGAAACAGGGGCAACCGCACAGTTACAAAATTACCTGAAGCAATATCCAAACGGCAGCTTTGCATTGAATGCGCATTTCTATCTTGCTGAATCGTTGTACAAACAGGAAAACTATTCGCAAGCCAATGAACATTATAAATATGTGGCCAACCAGCCTGCCAATATTTTCAGCGAACCTGCTCTTTCCCGTGCTTCGGAATTAACGTTCAATGCAGATAATTATGCCGGGGCGCTCGAATATTTCAACCGGCTCGAAACGCTGGCCAACAGCAAATGGAACGTTTTAAAAGCATATACCGGAGAAATGAGGTGCAACCTGAAGCTCAAAAATTATCAAAATGCAATTGATGCAGCCGTAAAATTAAAAGGTTCTGATGTGGTCAATGAGGCGCTGAAACGGGAAGCAAACTATGTTATCGGTAAATCCAATTACCAGTTGAACAACTTCGATGCTGCGCTTGCGCCGCTGAAAGAAGCCGCAACTGATACCAAACAGGAACAGGGTGCAGAAGCAAAATTCCTGATGTCGGAAATCTATTACAGACAAAATAAAAAAGCCAACGCCGAAAAGGAAATCATGGATTTTATTGAAAAAGGGACGCCATTTCAATTTTGGCTGGGAAAAGCATTTCTGCTGCTGGCTGATATTTACCTTGACAAGGGCGATGAATTTCAGGCAAAACATACCTTGCGAAGCATTGTTGAAAATTATGGAAACGAAAACGATGGCGTTAAAGAAAAAGCCAGGGAAAAGCTTTCCGTCATCGAAGCCGAAGAGCAACAGGAACAGCAAAAAGCACGCGACAGTTCCTTCCAGATGAAATTAAACGAAAAATAAAAAATCAAAGATTATGTTCTCTAAGCTATTTAAATACATTTTTTTTGTTATTCCCGTATTTGCAGTTTCTAAAAGCATGGCACAGCGCGATACAACGCTGACCCAGGAAGTTGAGGTTGTAAAATCTTATACACCCAGTATTTCCGATGCAAACAAAATCAACGAAATGCCAACGATCGACGAAACGGAGCAGAAAAAACCCACGTTTAATTACAGCATTTTCAGCCAGCCCATTTTTAACACCTTTTCCGTTAACACCTTAAAAGCAGCTACTTTTGCTTCCGAGCCCGACCAAAATTATGGGTACGGACTTGTAAAAGCCGGCGTGGGAAATTACAACAAACCATACGGCGAAATTTTCTTCAACAGCCAGAACATTAAAAACACCATTTTCGGCTTGCATGGAAAACATCTTTCATCGCATGGAAAAGTAACACTGGAAGGCGGAGATCATGTAAAAGCGCCATTTTCAGAAAACGATGCCGAAATGTTCATCAAACACCTGGCCCGCAATTCCATCCTGTCGTTTAACCTGAATTTCGACCACAACGGTTTTAATTATTATGGCTATCCGGTAGATTCTGTGCCGTCGGTATTGAAAAAAGACGATCAGGAAATCAACTATTTCGGAAGCCGGCAAACGTTTACCAAAGGAGCGCTTAATATAAATCTTGAAAATACCACGACCAGTAAATATGATCTCGTTTTCGATTTTAACTTTTTATATCATTATTTCGGAACAAAAACCGGTCAGCGCGAACATTTCGGCGAGTTTTTGGCAGATATCAAAAAACCATTTGATGTTGGCTACGGTTTGCTCGAAGCCAGCGCCACTTACGTAAAAGCAAGCGACATTTACAATTACAGCACGCTCGACACAAGCAGCACGCAGCAAATCTGGTTTATGGCAAAACCCGGTTACCAGCTTGGCGGCGACGTGGCCAACATCAGGTTTGGGGTGAACGCATGGTTTGTAATGGACGACGATTCAAAAACGCGTGCGAAAATTGCTCCGAATGTGAGGGTGAATTTTATACCGGTGAAAGAAATTATTAACATTTATGCCGGCGTCGATGGAAATTACATCAACAATCATTATTCGAAAATTGCCTATGAAAATCCTTTCGCGGATCCAATGCACGACGTAAAAAACACATTCGAAAAGTATCATTTCTACGGTGGTTTCGATGGAAAATTCGCGGAAAAAACCAACTTCAAAATTTCTGCGGATTATTCCATGATAAAAGACAAACCAATGTATTATTTATACGAAAAGGCATATCCGGGAGCGGGATCATTTTCCGGTCGTTCAATCGTAGACAACGACTTCGATATTGTGTACGATGATCTCGATTTATTGAAATTCAATGCAGAACTTTTTCACTCGTCTGCAGAAAAACTCGATTTGCTGATTTCAGGAAATTATTATGTCTATAAAATGAAAAACCAAAAGGAAGCCTGGAATTTGCCAGATTGGGATGCAAAGATTTCATTGGGATATAAAGTGAACGAACAGCTGCATCTTTCCACAGATGTATTTTTGGTTGGCCAGCGAAAAGCACTTATTGTTGAAACCACCGGTTTCGATTCCCGTGAGAATCCGTATGTTCCGATTTCCGAAATTCCGCTGGCTCGCTTCAAATCATATAACCTGAGCCCGGTTTTCGATATGAATTTCAATGCCGACTATAAAATTACCAGCAACTTTTCAATCTTTGCCCGGTTAAATAATTTCGGTTTCCAAACGTACGAACGATGGTTCGGGTACCCGGTGCAAAGCTTTAATTTTCTGGCCGGTATAAGCTACGCATTTTAACGTTGGCCTTTTTCTTCTTTTCATCATTGATTAACCTGTATTTCATGCTCATTTTCAGGTTAATAAAATGTTGAAAAATATGCTTAAAGTACGTTAAAAAAACACCATTCCTTCCGTTAATTTTGCTATATTTGCGCAATGATTTCAACAGGGGTTTCAAACCAATTTAAAGTATTATAAATCAAGTAGTTTCCATCCAAAAAAACGTGTTGTTATTTTGGAGCCCGGGAACTATTTTACTGAATGGGCGAATTGAAAAAATTAAAAGAGGGAACAGAATGAACGATACAGAAAAAAATGGTATTCCCCGCGGGGGAAACGGCAATTATTCAGCCGACAGTATACAGGTGCTGGAAGGATTGGAAGCGGTCAGGAAACGGCCATCAATGTATATTGGCGACACCAATGAAAAAGGATTGCACCATTTGGTGTACGAAGTTGTCGATAATTCAATTGATGAAGCGCTTGCCGGCTATTGCAACAACATTGACGTAATAATTCACGAAGACAATTCAATTACGGTAACCGACGACGGCCGTGGAATACCTACGGAAAAACACACCAAAGAAAATAAATCGGCGCTGGAAGTGGTGATGACCGTTTTGCATGCCGGAGGAAAATTCGACAAAGATTCTTATAAGGTTTCAGGCGGGCTGCATGGCGTGGGTGTTTCCTGCGTTAATGCATTATCGTCGCATTTAAGAGCTGAAATTCACCGCGATGGGAAGGTCTGGGTACAGGAATATGCCATCGGACGGCCGCAATACGAGGTTAAAGTGGTGGGCGATACAGATATTACCGGCACAAAAGTCACTTTCACACCCGATGATTCAATTTTTGTTACAACGACATATAAATATGAAATTCTGGCAGCCCGCTTGCGGGAATTGGCGTTTTTGAATGCCGGAATCAAATTGTCAATTATTGACGAACGTGAAAAAGATGAAAATGGGGAATTTAAATCCGATAAGTATTTTTCTGAAGATGGATTGAAAGAATTTGTTGAATATCTCGATGATTCAAGAGTAAAACTGATAGAGGATGTTATTCATATTACCACTGAAAAAAATGATATTCCGGTGGAAATTGCAATGCAGTATAATACCTCGTTTTCTGAAAATATTCACGCGTATGTAAACAACATCAATACAATTGAAGGCGGTACACATTTAACCGGTTTCCGGCGCGGACTTACGCGTACGTTAAAAACCTATGCCGAGAACTCAGGAATGTTGTCGAAACTTAAATTCGACATCAGTGGTGATGATTTTCGGGAAGGATTAACAGGTGTTATTTCAGTGAAGGTTGCAGAACCGCAGTTCGAAGGTCAGACCAAAACCAAGTTGGGTAACTCCGAAGTAAGTCTCGCAGTCGATCAGGCAGTTAGCGAAGCGCTTTCGCATTACCTGGAAGAAAATCCACGTGCGGCGAAAATTATCGTCAATAAAGTGGTTTTGGCTGCCCAGGCGCGTCATGCAGCCCGAAAAGCGCGCGAAATGGTACAACGGAAAAATGCATTGTCAGGTGGCGGACTGCCTGGCAAGCTCAGCGATTGCTCGGAACGGGATCCCGCACTTTGTGAAGTTTTTCTGGTTGAGGGTGATTCTGCCGGCGGAACCGCCAAACAAGGCCGCGATCAGGCGGACACAGGCAATTCTGCCACTTCGCGGTAAAATATTAAATGTTGAAAAAGCAATGCAACATAAAATATTTGAAAATGAAGAAATTAAAAATATTTTCACGGCTTTGGGTGTCACCATCGGAACGGAAGAAGATTCAAAAGCATTGAACATGGCCAAATTACGATATCATAAAATCGTAATCATGACCGATGCCGATGTCGATGGCAGCCATATTGCCACACTTATTCTGACTTTCTTTTTCAGATATATGCCTGATTTGATTAAGGCAGGATACCTGTATATTGCTACTCCACCGCTTTACCTGGTTAAAAAAGGCAAAAAAGAAGCATATGCATGGAATGATAAACAACGCCTGCAATTGATCAACGAATGGGCTGACGGAAATGAAAGCGTTGTTCATACGCAACGCTACAAAGGTTTGGGTGAAATGAATTCGGAACAACTTTGGGAAACAACAATGAACCCGGAGCAACGGACACTTCAGCAGGTAACCATCGAAAATGCGGCAGAAGCCGATCATATTTTTGCAATGTTGATGGGCGACGACGTACCGCCACGAAGAAAATTCATTGAAGATCATGCTGTATATGCAAATATCGATGTGTAATCAATCTGATAATTAAATATGAATCCGGGATATTTACCCGGATTTTTTTTAAAATGACATTCATGAAAATTTGTGTTTTTTCATCGTCGAGCGACGCCATCGATGATATCTACTTTCAGGAAGCAAAAACTTTGGGTCGTCTCATTGGCAGCAGAAGGCACAGTTTGATTAACGGCGGCGCCAATGTCGGCTTGATGGAAGCCGTGACGGCAGCCGCTTCACAGGCTGGGGCTGTAACCACGGGAATTTTGCCGGAAAGGCTGGCTGGCAGATCACTGGCATCTTCGAACAACCATAAGGTTATAATTACCAGCGACATGCAGGAACGGAAAGCACAAATGAGGGAACTTTCCGATGCATTTATTGCTCTGCCGGGCGGGTTCGGAACTCTGGAAGAAGTGCTGGAAGTAATTACACTCCGGCAACTCTCCTACCATACAAAACCTGTGGTATTAATTAACACCAACAATTTTTACAAATACCTTTTAAAACAATTTGAAGTTTCTTTTTCTGAACGTTTTGCAAAAGCAATTTACCGTGAATTGTATTTTGTTGCGAAAAATGCCACCGAGGCGCTGGAGTATATTGAAAATTACAAACCGGCAGAACTTGATTCGAAATGGTTTGTAGTTCCTTCCAAACAGAACAATAGTTAACTTCTGACAAAAATTCATACAGAAGGATTTATTCCTTATTGTTTTTTTAACAAACATGCGGGAGGATTGTTAAAATATGTCAAATGATTGATAGCAAACGGACTTACAAAAAACACTGGCAGCATATTTGCGTTATATAGCAGCGCATAAAAAAAATGTTTTAATATAAAAAATAAAACCATGAAAAAAGTTAGTAAATACACATTCACGTTGCTGCTGGTGGTTGCCGGAGCTTTGATTGCAGTTTGGACATACAGCACTTTTTTTGATAAAGCAGAAGTTGTAACAGTATCGCAGCAACAACCTTTGAAATACGCAAATTATCCTGCTGACAGTAATGCTCAAATGCCGGATTTGACCTTTGCAGCAGAAAATTCCGTACACGCTGTTGTTCATATTGCAACACAATCGTACCGTGGCGGCGGCTGGTCCAGTGGTAATCCTTTTTTCGATGAATTTTTCGGATTAAAAAGAAATCAGGAACCGGAAATTGCAATGGGATTTGGTTCAGGTGTAATTATTTCCGAAAATGGATACATAATAACAAACAATCATGTAATTGAACGAGCCGAAAAAATTAAGGTAATATTAAACGATAAAAGTGAATACGAAGCTCAGTTGATTGGCACCGATCCATCTACTGATATCGCCTTATTAAAAATCGACGCCAAAAATTTACCATACCTGGTTTACGGCAATTCCGACGAGCTGAAACTGGGAGAATGGGTACTGGCAGTTGGAAACCCGTTTAATCTCACTTCAACTGTTACGGCGGGAATCGTTAGCGCAAGGGCACGTAATTTGGGAATAAACAGCGATCAGTTTTCCATTGAATCATTTATTCAAACTGATGCTGCCGTTAATCCGGGAAACAGTGGTGGCGCACTGGTAAATCAACAAGGTAAACTGGTTGGTATCAACACCGCGATCGCTTCCAGAACCGGTTCTTACTCAGGATATTCTTTCGCCGTTCCGGTATCAATCGCCAAAAAAGTTGTGGAAGATCTAAAAGAATTTGGCGAAGTTCAGCGTGCTCTTTTAGGTGTCAACATTGGAGATGTTACAGCCGATGTTGCAGAAAAATACAACCTTGATCGCATTGAAGGAGTATACGTAGGGGGAGTAACGGATAACGGCGCAGCAAAAGAAGCTGGCATCAAAGAAGGAGATGTTATCATAAGTGTTGCCGGTAGCGAAGTGAATTCAGCAGCAGAATTACAGGAAAAGATTAGCCAGTACCGTCCTGGCGACGATGTTAAAATTAGTGTGAAAAGAAATGGAGAAAAGAAACAATTTACTGTAACGCTTCGTAATAGACACGGCGATACGCAAATTGTCAGAGATAATGTAACCGTTTTAGGCGCCGAGTTTGATGATGTGAGCACAAGTGAGAAAAGAAATCTTGATATTGACTATGGAATAAAAGTTAAAAATTTAAATAAAGGGAAGCTCCGGGATACGGGTCTTAAAGAAGGTTTTATAATTACAAATGTGAATAAAAAACCCATTTACGAGGTCAATGATTTTAAGAGAGAGATTGGAAATGCGAAGGGAGGAATTTTAATTGAGGGCATTTACCCAAATGGGGAATTAGCTTATTTTGTTTTTGGTGTAGAATAATCATCAACTTAATATACCTTTAACAAATCACTAATTAAGTTTTTTGTTATGCCTTCTCCTTGATCGCTAATTATTAATATTCTATATTTGCACGTTTTTTTAAGGAGATTATGAGACAATTAAAGATAACGAAGTCGATTACAAACCGTGAGAGCGCTTCTTTAGATAAGTATTTGCAGGAAATCGGGAAAGAAGAACTCATCACTGTTGAAGAAGAAGTTGAATTAGCTCAACGAATCAAAAAGGGTGACCAGGCAGCCCTGGAAAAATTAACCCGGGCAAATCTTCGATTTGTAGTTTCAGTTGCGAAACAATATCAGAATCAAGGTTTAAGCCTTCCGGATTTAATTAACGAAGGTAACCTCGGACTAATTAAAGCTGCCGAAAAATTTGATGAAACCCGTGGATTTAAATTCATTTCTTATGCGGTTTGGTGGATTCGACAATCAATTTTACAAGCGCTTGCCGAACAATCGCGAATTGTGCGGTTACCGTTGAACCAGGTCGGTTCATTAAATAAAATAAACAAGGCATATTCAAAGTTCGAACAGGAAAATGAACGAAAGCCGTCACCGGAAGAATTGGCTGATTCGCTGGAATTACCCGCGGATAAGGTTGCCGATACGCTCCGGGTATCCGGGCGCCACGTTTCTGTTGACGCGCCATTCGTTGATGGCGAAGATAACAGCCTTTTGGATGTGCTCGTGAATAATGATTCGCCAAATGCCGACCGTAGTTTAATTCAGGAATCGCTGGCACGCGAAATTCACCGCGCTTTGGCTACCCTCACCGAACGAGAAGCTGATATCATCCGTTTGTTTTTCGGCATCGGCTGTCAGGAAATGACGCTGGAGGAAATTGGTGAAAGATTCGGACTTACCAGAGAAAGGGTACGTCAGATCAAAGAAAAAGCAATCAGGAGATTACGGCATACATCCCGAAGTAAATTATTAAAAACATACCTGGGATAGGTAAGAAGAGGTTGCAAAAGCAACCTCTTCTTATTATGTTTTTTTCGTAAGTAAAACTACGTTTTCTACATGATGTGTATGCGGGAACATATCCACAGGTTGAACTTTTGACACCTGATAAAATTCCGACATCAGGGAAATATCACGAGCCTGTGTCGCTGGATTGCAACTTACATATACAATCTTATCGGGTAGCATTTCTAATAATGCTTTAACCACATCGCCATGCATTCCGGCCCGCGGGGGATCTGTAATTACAACATCCGGCCTGCCATAGTTATAACTGAATTCCTCGTTTAATACATCTTTTAAGTCTCCTGAAATGAAGTCGGTGTTCACAATGTGATTTAATTCCGAGTTTTCTCGCGCATCATCAATCGCTTCAGGTACATATTCAATACCTACTACTTTCCTTGCATCTCCTGCGATAAAGTTGGCAATAGTACCTGTTCCGGTATACAAATCATAAACAACTTCGTTTCCTGTTAGTCCGGCAAAATTGCGAGCCACTTTATATAACTCATGCGCCTGCCAGGAATTGGTTTGATAAAAGCTTTTCGGTCCAATTTTAAATTTCAGGCCTTCCATCTCTTCAACAATATATTCACGACCGTTAAATAATTCAACGTTTAAATCTGTAATAGTATCGTTTCCTTTCGGATTGATAACGTACATGAGCGAGGTTATTTCCGGAAATGCATTCATCAGAGATTGTAACAGCATTTCCCTTTCTTGCTTATCTTCTTTGAAAAAAGAAACAATGACCATTATTTCACCGGTTGAAGTTGTGCGAATTATCAACGTACGCAAAAATCCGACTTTTTGTTTGATATCGAAAAATTGCAAGCGATGCTTACTGGCGTAATCAAAGATAAAATTTCTGATTTCGTTGGAGGGCGCAGGTTGTAACCAGCATTTATTAATTTTAATCACTTTATCAAAAAGGCCTGGAACATGAAATCCCAATGAATTAAAGTCATTTATCGATTTGTCGGACTGAACTTCTTCATCTGTAAGCCAGCGCTTATTCGAAAATGTAAATTCCAGCTTATTTCTGTAAAAAGTATTTTTCTCTGAACCCAAAATCGGCAATAACTCAGGAATTTCAACCTTTCCTATACGTAGAAGTTGGTCTTCCACCTGTTTCTGCTTATAAAACAATTGTTGGTCATATGGCAAAAACTGCCATTTACAGCCACCGCAGACACCAAAATGTTCACAGAAAGCTTCCGTTCTGTTTTCCGAAAACTGATGAATTTTTGTGATTATCGCTTCCTGGTATTTTTTTCTTTTCCTGGTAACCTGCAAATCAACAACATCGCCCGGAACTGCATGTTTAGTAAATATAACCACATTATTAATTCTTGATAATGCTTTTCCTTCAGCACCAACATCCTCAATTTTTACCTTTTCGTAGAAAGGCAGCTTCTTTTTTCTACCCACTTTTTTTCAGCAAATATAATAGTTAGATGAAAAATAAGATGAAAATCAATGCCAAAGAATCCCAATTAAAATCCAGCCTATCCCATTTTGGGAAAACAGTCGCATTTTAAATTCTTATACCTTAATTTGTTTGATACATGTTAGCATTTTTGAACGTTTTTTACTTATATTTGTTTTGATTTAATGGTTGGTTTTATTTTCAGAAATAGAACTTATAAGGGGAAAGCATCTTCTGTATTTATGATTGGTTTTGTGTTTAGGGGTTTGTAAATCATCAATCATCTTCAAAAAGCGTCCATAGCTTTCCCCTTTCTTCTTTTACCCGCTAAGGGTATTTTTTTTACCCCATTTTCCATCAAAATATTTTCATCATTAATACTTATCTTTGCCCTCTTTTCAATTTAAAAGATGATCTCATTAAATAATATAAATGTTAAATTTGGTGGATTCGAGCTCCTTAAAGACGTTAGCTTTTTAGTTAATAAGGATGACAGGATCGGACTAACAGGGAAAAATGGCGCAGGTAAATCTACCTTGTTAAAACTCATATCTGGCGCCGTGGAACCTTCAGAGGGGTCCGTCAGTATGCCAAAAGATGTTTTAATTGGCTATTTGCCGCAGGAAATGAAACTTACAGATTCCCGAACGTTGAAAGAAGAAACTGTATTGGCTTTCGACGGTATTATAAAATTGAAGAAAGATATTGAAATCCTGAATGAAAACATTGCAAACACAACCAATTACCATTCGCCGGAATATTTAAAAATGCTTGATCAGCTAAACGAACTACACGAAAGATATGCAATTCTTGGAGGTGACAAATACGAAGCGGAACTTGAGCAAACGCTGATTGGCCTTGGTTTCGAACGGAATGATTTTAATCGTCCGACTGCAGAATTTAGCGGTGGATGGCGAATGCGTGTCGAGTTGGCAAAACTTCTGTTAAAAAAACCCGATACTATTTTACTGGACGAACCTACAAACCACCTGGATATTGAATCAATTCAGTGGCTCGAAGATTTTCTTAAGAATTACAAAGGCGCTGTTATCCTTGTTTCACATGATAAAGCTTTCTTAAATATGGTTTGCAATCGTACGATTGAGATTTCCCTCGGAAAAATAACCGACCAGAAAATGAAGTTCTCGGATTTTGTGGAATGGAAAAAGGAACAGCGCGAAATACAAATGGCGGCGTATCGAAATCAGCAAAAAGCGATTGAAGAAACAGAAAAGTTTGTCGAACGCTTTCGATATAAAGCAACCAAGGCTGTGCAGGTACAATCGCGGATCAAACAGCTCGAAAAACTGGAGAGAATTGAAATCGAAGAAGAAGACAAAACAGCATTAAAACTGCGCTTTCCACCGGCTCCACGTTCCGGGAAAGTTGTGGTTGAAGGAAAAAACATAACAAAAAAATACGAAGACCTTTTGGTTTTAAACGACATCGATTTCAATATAGAAGCCGGTGAAAAACTTGCCTTTGTTGGTCGCAACGGCGAAGGAAAAACTACCCTGGTAAAAATTATCACGGGAGAATTGGAGCATGCGGGGATGTTACAATTGGGGCACAATGTAAAAATTGGATACTTTGCGCAAAACCAGGCCCGGCTTTTAAACGAAGAATTAACTGTTTTTGACACCATAGACGAAATTGCAGTTGGTGAAATCCGAACTAAAATTCGTGATGTTTTGGGAGCTTTTATGTTTTCCGGCGACGACGTGGAGAAAAAAGTAAAAGTATTAAGTGGTGGCGAAAAATCACGGTTAGCAATGATCCGGTTGATGTTAACACCCGTTAATTTCCTGATTCTTGACGAGCCTACCAACCACCTCGACATGCAATCGAAAGAAATTCTGAAAGAAGCTTTGAAAAGTTTTACCGGAACAGTACTGGTGGTTTCGCACGACAGGGAATTTTTGGATGGTTTGGTAAATTGCGTTTATGAATTCAAGAACAAAAAAATTAAACAATATCTGGGTGGGATTTATGAGTTTCTTGAAAAAAGGAAAATGGACTCGCTTCGGGAATTGGAGGTTAATAATGCTTCAACACCTCTAAAAATTAATGGTTCTTCAAAAAGCACATCACAGCTATTGAGCTTCGAAGAAAAAAAAGAGATAAATAAGAATATTTCGAGGTTACAAAAACAGGTGAGCCAAACCGAAGAACAAATCGAAAAACTGGAGGTTAAAATCTCAGAATTTGACAATCATTTATCATCAGGACAAGTTGTTGAAGACAATGCAGTGTTTGAAAAATATAACCAATTGAAAGTAAATTTAAATAATTTATTTATGGATTGGGAAAATCAACAAAAAGAACTCGAAAACTGGTGTTCGAAAAAAAACTGGTAATGGTTAACAGTGAATATATTTTTGGTACAAGGGCCGTTATTGAAGCGATAAGAAATAATCGCCCTATTGAAAAAGTTTTTCTAAAAAAAGGACTTAACAATGAGTTGTTCGCAGAGCTTTTTCAACTTCTGAAACAGCACCAAATTCCCTTTCAGTTTGTACCGGCAGAAAAAATTAACCGGATTACAAGAAAAAATCATCAGGGAGTTTTGGCTTTATTATCCCCGGTTGAATTTTACGATGTTGAATCGCTGTTACCCGGAATTTTTGAAAAGGGCGAGAGTCCGTTTTTGCTGATTCTCGACCAGATTACTGATGTACGTAATTTTGGTGCAATTGTACGAAGCGCGGAATGTGCAGGTATTCATGCTATTGTTTTTCCGGAGAAGGGAATGGCAAGAATTGGTGGCGATGCGGTAAAAACCTCTGCCGGTGCATTGCATCATTTACCTTTGTGCCGTTCAAAAAATTTAGCGGAGACCATAAAATTTCTTAAAGAATCCGGTATCCATATTGTTGCAGCCACAGAAAAAGCAACATCATTGTATACTGAAGCAAAAATGGGCGGTCCGCTTGCGATAGTTATGGGTTCGGAAGAAAAAGGCATCTCTGAAAACGTTTTATGCCAGGCAGATGCGGAAGCACTAATTCCGGTTTTGGGGAAAATTGAATCGTTAAATGTATCGGTGGCAGCAGCCATAATGATGTATGAAGCTGTCCGACAACGAACTATGAATTCACAGGAATTGAACGTTTAAAAGATTCTTCAAGCGAAATAAATGTTTCGGTGCTGGCAATTCCCGGTATTTTCTGAATTTCGCTGCTTAAAACACTTTTCAGATGTTCATTGTCTTTGGCGTAGACTTTAATAAAAATAGCGTATTGCCCGGTAGTATAGTGGCATTCCACAATTTCGGGTATTAATTTTAACTTTTCCACCACTTCCGAAAATAAACTTCCTTTTTCCAGAAAGATTCCGATGTAACTGCAAGTTCTGAATTCCACTTTTTTGGGATTAATGTGGTAACCTGATCCTACAATAACGCCTAAATCAATCATCCGGGTTACGCGTTGATGAACGGCAGCTCTTGAAACTCCAACTTCTTTCGCCACATCTTTAAACGGAATCCGTGCATTTTGAGTTATAATATCCAAAATCTTCAGGTCAACATCGTCGAGGTTATTTCTTAGTGTCATTTTTATTTTATTTCCGTTTCAAAAACATAAATCTCAAAACAAACTACTTTGCTGACGAAATTATACAAATCATTCTTTTTTATTAGCAAAATTACCCCTTTCATTTATCATTGTTATCAAATTATTAATTTAGCTCATTTTATTTTATCATAATTCCACAAATTACCCACAAAAAATAATTAAATGATATTTTTACGGAGTTTTAATGTCAATAAGATAGCAAAATCTAAAAAAAAATGAAAAGCAAAAAAAGATGGTGGTTTATATTGGCGTTGCTGGTAATTGCAGCTTTATTAGGTGCTTTCTTTTCGGCAGGTAATAAACCGCAAAATTATACGGATATAGATTCAGGGGATACTGCCTGGATGTTAACAGCAACGGCACTTGTACTTTTAATGACGCCCGGATTGGCATTTTTCTATGGCGGAATGGTTCAGCCGCGGAACATCATTTCAACAATGCTCCAGAGTTTCATTGCGATGGGAATTGTTAGTGTTTTATGGGTAATTGTAGGATTCAGTATTGCTTTTGGAGATAGTATTGGCGGCGAAGGCTACGGACTGTTTGGAAATCCAGCCACGTTTTTCATGTTTCGAAATGTTAACGGGGGGACAGATCCTAATTTATCGCCAACTATTCCGTTGGCTGTATTCGCAATGTTTCAGCTAAAATTCGCGATAATTACACCCGCTTTAATCACAGGTTCTTTTGCAGGCAGGGTCCGTTTTCGGGCTTATATGCTGTTCATGTGCCTGTTTACCATCTTCATTTATTCTCCTCTGGCCCACTGGACCTGGCATCCGAACGGTTTTTTAAGAAATTGGGGAGTACTTGATTTTGCCGGTGGCACGGTTGTACACATGTCGGCGGGTTTTGCAGCCCTCGCCGGAGCTATTTTTCTTGGCCGGAGAAAAGATGCCAATAAAGAATTCAAGCCCGCGAATATTCCATATATATTACTGGGCGCCGGAATGCTCTGGTTCGGTTGGTTTGGTTTTAATGCAGGTTCAGCGCTGGCAGCGAATTCAGTAGCAGCATCGGCGCTTGTAAATACCAATACAGCTTCAGCGGCAGCCATGTTAACCTGGATTTTTTATGATGGCGCCAAAGGGAAAAAACCGTCGGCTGTGGGAGCATCGATTGGTTTGGTGGTGGGGCTGGTAGCAATAACGCCAGCGGCAGGTTTTGTAAATGTCGGATCAAGTATTTCAATCGGAGTAATTGCAGCTATAATCAGCAATTATGCAATAACCCTCCGCACCAAATCGACTCTGGACGATACACTTGATGTATTTCCGGCACACGGAATGGGTGGGATCGTCGGGATGATAGCTACAGCGGTTTTTGCGAACGATGTTGGATTGATTCACGGCCACATTACCACGCTCCTCTTTCACTTACTGGCGCTTGTAATTGTTGCCGTTTTCACCTTTGGCGGTTCATTGCTGATGTATAAAATTACAAACTATATCGTACCACTTCGAATTTCGCCCCAGGGAGAAAAGATTGGCCTCGACATCAGTCAACACAATGAGTCGTATAATTTTATGTACATCGAGGATTGATTGTCATGCAAAATCATTTAACGGGAACTTGTCTTTTAAACTCCATTTCCAGAGACATAAAAGTTTCTGTGCGGGCAATTCCTTCTATGTCTTTCAGTTCATCGTCGATGATTTGCTTTAGGTGCTTGTTGGTTTTGGTTTGTATTTTTACGAATATAGCATATTGCCCGGTAGTATAATGACATTCAACAATTTCAGGAATTTTATGCAAAGCTTCCACCACCTGGTTGTGGTACTTTGCCTTGTCGAGGTAAATTCCCATGTATGCACAGGTGTTATATCCTAACTTTTGCGGATTTATAATAAATTCGCTTCCTTCAATAACGCCTATATTGAACAGACGCTGAACGCGCTGGTGAATTGCCGCCCCCGAAACGCCGCATTCCCTCGCAACTTCCAGAAATGGAATACGTGCATTTCGTGTAATCAATTTTAATATCTTTTCATCTAATTGATCAATATCCGCCGCCTGTTCGAGGTATTGTTTTGTATCCATGTTTAAATCTCTTCTATTTTCAATTTATTAAGCAAAAGTATCAAAAATTAATAATTAATAAGTTGAAATACCCTGCAACATAATCTTTATCACAAAATCCCATAAATGAACAATGATATAAGATCCCGAATTATTTGGATACCAAAGCTCTGGAAATATCGGAACCGGAAGGTGACTGGAAAACCCGAAGTTCAAATTCCGGAATAACGGCAAGAATATGATCGAAAATATCTGCTTGAATTGCTTCATAATTTGCCCAGGCTGTGTCCTTGCTGAATACATAAATTTCTATTGGCAGGCCCTTTTCGGTGGGTTGTAAATGCCGGACCAGAAAAGTCATTTGCTGATGGATTTTCGGATGTTGGCTAAGATAAACTTCAAGGTATTTTCTGAAAATCCCAATATTGGTCTGCCTTCTTCCGCTAATAACATCTTCAATGGAAACTTTTCTTTTTTTATTGAATTCCTGAATTTCGTTTTCCTTTTCTTTAATATAATATCGAATCAATTCAAATTTTTCAAACCGGTTTAACATAGCCTCATCACAAAATTTTATGCTCCCCATATCAATATAAACCGAACGTTTTATCCTTCGTCCTCCTGATTCCTCCATCCCTTTCCAGTTGTTAAACGATTCCGAAACAAGAGCATAAGTAGGTATTGTAGAGATTGTTTTATCCCAGTTCTGAACTTTTACGGTGTTCAGCGTAATATCAATTACTGTTCCATCGGCACCGTGGCTATCCATTTGTATCCAATCGCCTATTTTTACCATATCATTGGCCGACAGTTGAATGGATGCAACGAAACCCAAAATGGTATCTTTAAACACCAAAATTAACACAGCTGCTATTGCCCCCAGTCCGGCCAGTAAAACAGTAGGATTGCGCTCGATAATAATGGCAATAATCATGATGGCTGCAAGGCAGAAAATTAAAATCTTAATTAACTGAATATAACCTTTAATCGGCCGGTTTTGTGCGTAAGGAGTTGTATTATAAATTTCGAGGCCGGAGTTCAGTAAAGCATTGGAAACAAAAACAACAATCATTGTAAAATATATCCGCGAAACTTTCAGGAGAAAACCTGCCACTGAAAAATAGTAATCATTCGCTAAAAGTTGCAGCTTTTCAGGCGATAATTCACTTAATTCCTGATGAATATCGGGATAGGAAAAATAGGCGGTGTAGTATAAAATAAATGCAGGCGCCAAATGGGCCAGGCCCTTAAAAACCCTGTTTCGTATCAAAATATCATCCCAGGTTGTTTTAGTACGGCGCGCCAAACCGGAAACAACCTGCAGAAAAACCTGCCGCGTAATAAAATGCGCAAACCAGGCGATGAAAATAATCGATGTTAATACAATTAGTGCCGCCACAGGTTTTGCAAATACCTGCAACTGATCGAACTGGCGAAAATATTCCAGGAGAAATTTGTAAAAAGTTCTCATAAATGATTAGAATGATTATTACTATTTTTAGCCAAAAATAATAAATGAACATCACATGAAACTGAAGATTCTGTTAATTCTTCTGGCTTTGCCTTTTCTAACCAAAGCACAAATAACATTCAGCGATTATTTTCAGGATAAATCTTTGCGTTTTGATTTTAACCTGGCCGGGAATTTCAATGAGATATATGTTTTTCCGGTGCAGATGAAACAAGAACCTTTTTGGGCGGGTTCGAAAAAAAACCTGACCAACACATTTGATTATGGAATTTATCAAATAAAAATGCTCGACTCAACATCAGGCGCTCTGTTATTTTCGAAAGGGTTCACCACCCTTTTCGATGAATGGCAAAAAACAGACGAAGCCCGCCAACAAGTGAAAGCTTATCATCAGACGGCAATTTTACCTTTCCCATTAAAAAAAATGATTCTGGAAATTGACGTCCGGCAAAAAGACGGAAATTTCAAATCAATTTATTCCACTGAAATTGATCCCGAAAATTATTTTATTTTGAAAGAGAAACCCGCCCCGTTTCAAACCGTTGAAATACTGAAAAACGGTGATTCTGAAAACCACGTCGATTTGATTATCCTTGCCGAAGGATACACCAAAAATGAGATGGAAAAATTTATCGGTGATGCAAAAAGAGTGACGGGATATTTATTTGAAGAAGAGCCTTTTAAATCGAAAAAGAACAAGTTTAATGTTACAGCGGTATGCACATCGTCTGAAGAATCGGGAACAGATGTTCCCGGGGAAAATATCTATAAAAACACCCGTTTTAATTCTTCTTTTTACACATTCGACACACCGAGGTATTTAACAATCAGTGATCTAAAATCAGTATATGATGCAGCAGCAATTGTTCCGCACGACCAAATTTATGTTTTGGTGAATACCGGCAAATATGGAGGCGGAGGTTTTTACAACAACATCAATGTTTGTTCTTCTGACAATTCATCGACTAAAGAAGTTTTTGTGCACGAATTTGGTCACGGGTTTGCCGGCCTTGGAGACGAATACTATACTTCTTCAGTAGCTTTCGGTGAATATTATAATTTCGATGTGGAACCGTGGGAGCCTAATTTAACAACATTAGTCGATTTTGAAAAAAAATGGAAAGCAGAAGTGAGTGATTCAGTTCCGGTTCCTACTCCACGGATTGCAAAATATGAAAACACAGTTGGCGCTTTCGAAGGAGGCGGATATGTTGAAAAAGGAGTTTACAGTCCTTTTATGGATTGCCGAATGAAAAGTAATGTTGCCAAACATTTTTGCCCGGTTTGTCAGGAGGCCATAATCAATATGATTTCCTACTATTCGGAATAAGGCAAAAAAATGGAGTTGAGGCTGTTCAACTCCATTTTTATCAAACATTATTTTTTACTTATTCTTTTTTCATCAATGCACCGGTCAGGAAATGAGCAATAATTAATCCTACTCCGCCAAAGAACAGAATCATTGTAAAAAATGCAGCTACTTCATTAATCACTGTTGAAAGAGCGTAACCAGTTATAACTCCCACCGAAAGTGCAATCAAAAATGTTCCCCATTTCAGTAAGTTATATTTTGATGGTGTTGTTCTAAAAATCCCGGCATCCAAACCTTTTTCAACAAGGGCCAACCTTTCTTTTGTGCGGGTTGTCCAGTAAACATACAGTATGGCAAAAATTCCGAGAAAAAACGAGATTGGTACAAAAATTCCTTCCATGATATTTTAGTTTTAAATTGTTAATATTTCGATTTTCTGCCCTTTGGACGCAACATTAATTGACCGGTTACAATATTTTTAAGATTTCTTTTCAATACTTTTGTAACCAGAGACTTCAATTTTCGTCAAAGTGGCAGATGGAACAAAAAGATGATAGTTATTACATTGAAAAAGTAATTGGCGGACAGGCAAATTATTTTTCATATATCGTTGAAAAATATCAGAACATTGTATTTTCCATCGCATTAAAAGTTCTTGGAAATCGTGAAGATGCTGAAGAAATGGCGCAGGAGAGCTTTATAAAAGCGTATAAATCGTTGCACACTTTTAAAGGGAAAGCAAAATTTTCGACCTGGCTTTACCGGATTACCTATAATAATTGTATTTCGGAAGTCAGAAAAAAGAAACAGTATTTTACATCAACGGAGGATGTTCAGATTAGAGACGAAGCTGAGGAAATGAACTTTGATGGTATTCCCGAAGAAAACCGTGCAAAATATGTTCAGGCAGCTGTGAAAAAGCTACCGGAAGATGAGTACACGCTAATAATGATGTATTACTTTGAGGACCAAAGCGTTGAAGAATTGAGCCAGGTAACGGGTCTGTCGCCGAGCAATACGAAGGTGAAACTGCACCGGGCGCGTAAAAAGCTCTACACGATTTTAAATGATATGTTGCAGGAAGAATTGTACACAATTTTGTAACCAGATGGTAATTTCTGTGTCTAACCATCGGAAGCGAAATAAAAAAGAGAAAATGTGCTTTGGATTTAAATGAAAAAGTTTTTCGCATTGCGAATATTATAAAAAACTAAAAAAATGAAAACTTTTCAAGAAGATAAGGAATTGAGGGCTTTAATAAAAAGCATTCAACTGGATTCGCCGGAAAAGGATTTTTCAAAACGGGTGATGAACAGAATATTCGAGGAACAACCAGCGCTGGAGCAGGTTAAAGCAGAACGTATTTTCAGCAAAAGTTTCTGGATTATACTCGGCCTTTTTGTTGCTTTAATTGCTGCCATGGTTATTTTTTCAGCAACGGGGGCAAACGGTGGCGGCGAGATTGAAAAATTATTGCCCGATTTAAGTTCAACAGCCGTATCGCAGGAATACAACAATATTTTCGACAAAATTACGGGCTTGCCCGCGAGCATTGCGGGGATAATGTTTGCTGCTTCGCTGCTTCTTTTCCTTGAAAGGTTTCTAAGTGCGAAAAGTTCGAAAATAGGTTTATAGCGGATAGTTAAAAAGCTTTGAAATCCTGGCAGTTTTTGCCGGGATTTTTTTTGTTTTTTTCCTGAAGGTTCAAAATGATTAGCTGAAATTAATAGCAGGTTTCTCTTTCGAGGTAATTTTCCACATACAAATCTACCCCCTCTTCCAGTTCTACAAACGATTTGGTATATCCGATTTCACGTAATTTTTTAATTTCGGCTTCGGTGAAATACTGATATCTTCCCCGCAGATCGACGGGAGTATCGATGAACGAAATTTTCGATGGTAGATTCAGACTTTTAAAAACAGCCTGCGTTAAATCGAGAAACGAACGGGCTTTCCCTGTGCCAACATTGTATATGCCTGGATTTTCCTGGTTTTTCATAAAAAACAACATCACATCCACAATATCGTCAACAAAAATAAAATCGCGGCTTTGCTCGCCATCTCTGTAATCTTGATGATGAGAACGGAACAACTTCATTTTCCCTGTTTCCTTTATTTTATTGTAAGCATGAAAAACCACGGAAGCCATCCTCCCTTTATGATACTCATTCGGACCATAAACGTTAAAAAATTTAAGTCCGGCCCAAAATGGCGGTGTACGGGCTTGTTTCAGTGCCCAAACATCAAAATCATGTTTCGACCAGCCATACAAATTCAGCGGTCGCAGATGGGTAACATGGCTGTGGTCATCTGAAAAACCGACTTCTCCGTTTCCATAGGTCGCTGCGGAAGATGCATAAAGTAAAGGAACCTGGATTTCTGAACAAATATTCCACAACCGCTGGGAATAAATTAAATTTAATTGCTGGTACAAATCCGGTTCAAGGCCAACAGTATCGGTTCGGGCGCCCATGTGAAAAATAAAATCAACTTCCCGGGCATGTTTAATCAGCCATTTAAAAAAATCATCACGATCGATAAATTTCTTATATTTTTTCTGGAAAAGATTTATGTCTTTTGACGGATCATCGAACCGATCGACCAGTACAAGGTCCGTAAATCCAAATTTATTTAGTTTGCCTGTTAAATAGCTGCCAATGAATCCGGCGGCTCCTGTAACTACTATCATTTTTCAAAGTGGTTAAAATTGGTTCAGCAAATAATTTCGTTTTAAGCAAGTGGCACAAAAAGAACTTGTAAATTCCAGAAATATTGCTCAAAAACTTCAATTTTTGCATTTTTAAACAACGAACAAATCATCAGGTACAGATGGCACCAGTTTGCGAAGGGTTGCTTGTTCGTATAATTTTTGTATTGCTTTTTTACCGTCTTCTCCAAAGTCGGTTGTGAAATCGTTTACATGCCAGTCAATAAGCTTTTGCATTGATTCATTAGTTAACCCGCGGGCATGCTTTTTTATAAATTCTGCAGCCGAATCCGGATTCTCTTTGGCAAATTCGATGCTGCGCTTTACCACCCGTTCTATCTTTTTTTGCGTTTGGTCATCAATATTGCGACTAACAGCAATACCTTTCAGCGGCACCGGAAGCCGGTTTTTTTCCTCCCAGTTTCCACCTAAATCAATAATTTTCTTCAATCCTTTATTTTCGTATGTGAAATTTTGTTCGTCTAAAATAATTCCGGCATCAACTTCCCCTTCCAAAACTGCTTCCGCAATTTCAAAATAATGGTATTCTCTTATTTCTTTTACTTGTGCAAATTCAATATTTAGCAACAAACTCGAAGCATCGTATTTTCCGGGTATTGCCACCGTTAAATCATACACTTCATTCGGATGAATTTTCTTTTTTCCAACTAAAAGCGGTCCGTTTTCCGGGCTCATGGTGCTGCCTGAAGTTATCAGCTTGTATACATCAGCAATAAAAGCAAATGCATTGAAGCTGAGCTTTACAATATCGAATGAATGATTAAAAGCTTGCCGGTTTAGCTGTTCAGTACCGGTAACAACAACATCAAATTCCAATCCTTCGGTATCTACTTTTTGATGAGTCATTGCATCGAAAATAAATGTATCGTACGGACGGTCCGAAAATCCCACAGAAAACTTCATGATGTTAAAATTTGGACAAAGGTAAAAAAATCAGTTAACCGGTACCGCGACGTTTTTAAGTACTTTAAGCAGCGAATTTCTCAGATTTTCAAGCGCCAATGGTATATCCCAATGCAAAGGCCCGCGGGGCTCGATAAAATTTGAAATGGCCCTGATCTGAAAACAAGGTATGCCAAACCAGTTGCAAACATAAAAAACAGCAGCACCTTCCATGGTTTCTACATGTGCAATAAATTTCTCATTTAATTCTTTTATACTTGCGCTTTTACCATGGCTTTTATTGGCAGTAATTCCCCGAACTTTCTTTAAATTAAACAATCCTCCGCTATTGGAAGCTTTTAACAAACCTCCCTGGAACGGGAATTCATTTTCGTTTACAAATCCAGATTCAAATAATGTTAGAAAATTTTCTCTGTTTTCAACACCCAAATCGCTGAATTCTTCACTAACCACACTGACTACTTCGCCAATTTTTAATTCACTGGTAAGGCTGCCGGCTAAGCCGATACTGATAACCAGGTCGTATTTATTCAGGTGTAATGCATTGGTTAAATGAAATGTAGCAAAAGTAGTTCCAATACCGGTAACTAAAATGTCAATCTCCTTGTCTTCAATCCGATACCTTTTCAGCAAGTTGCCATTTTCATTCACCAGTTCCAATTCGTCGGCCAGCAGGTTTACCTCCATCCAGGTTGCCGAAACTAATAAAATCTTCATGTTTCAAAAATATTACCAATCAACTAATTTGTGAAAACCATCTATCCATTCATACTTAATTTCTGAAAAAAAGTTAATCTTTGTATGAAATTTAATATCCAAAATATGGATTTACGTGAATTAAAAAGTTCGAACGGGTACGAGAGGATCGACAATTTTGATGAAAGCATTACTCAAGAACTTTCAAAAAATTACCGGAAAATTTTGCAATTGGTTGGTGAAAATATTTCGCGGGAAGGCCTCAATAAAACTCCGGAACGTGTTGCCAAAGCCATGCAGTTCCTTTTGCAGGGCTATAAAATCGATCCGGTTGAAATATTAAAATCGGCCATGTTCAAGGAAGATTACCGCCAAATGGTAATTGTAAAAGATATTGAGATTTATTCGTTATGTGAACATCATCTTTTACCATTTTTCGGGAAAGCACATGTTGCATACATCCCAAACGGCACCATTACCGGGTTGAGTAAAGTGGCAAGAGTGGTCGATGTTTTTGCCCGGCGGCTCCAGGTTCAGGAGCGGCTAACAACCCAGATAAAAGATTGCATTCAGGATACGTTGAAACCACTGGGCGTGGCCGTGGTCATTGAAGCTCAACACCTGTGCATGCAAATGCGGGGTATACAAAAACAACATTCCATAACAACCACTTCTGATTTTACAGGCGCATTCCAGAAAGACGCCACCCGTGATGAATTTATTAAACTGATAAGTACCAAATTCAGTTAATACCTGTTAAAAAAATTCGAGGCAAACCGGCGCTGGCACTTCCACTTCATTTCCTGTAAATTCCGGTATACCGGTATTTTTGTTTATCTGAAAAACAGTAATGTTATTACTGCGTTCATTTGCTACCAGCAGGTATTTTCCATCGGGGCTCAACACAAAATTTCTGGGCCAGTTGCCGTTGGTTGAAACCGTTGCGATTTGCTTCAGCTTTTGATTTTCACTATCGATGGAAAATACGGCAACAGAATTATGGCCCCGGTTTGAACCGTATAAAAAACGCCCGTCGGGCGAAACGTGAATATCTGCACAATAACTCGTCCCGTCAAAGCCGGGTGGCAAAGCAGAAACCGACTGAAACTCCTTCCATATTCCATTTTCGATTCTGCATGCAGTTACCGTTGAATTCAATTCATTTATCACATAAATCACTTTGCCGTTCGGATGAAAATCAAAATGTCGGGGACCAGAACCTGGCGCTAACTTTACAAATTCCTGAGCATTCTTTCGAAGTTTGTTTCCATCAAGAATAAAAATATTCAGTTGGTCAGTTCCCAAGTCGGCATTAAAAACCTGATTACTGAAAGGTGAAAATTTGACAGAATGCGCGTGGGGCGACGATTGCCTTGATTTGTCAAATCCTGAACCCCGATTTTCAATTACAGATTTGGCAGGTTTCAAACTTCCATCGCCAGCTACCGGATACAACGAAACAGTTCCTCCTCCGTAAGCTGCAATGGCTACAAATTTGCCATCGCCTGAAACATCGACATGACATGGATCTTTTCCGTTGGATACCTGCTTGTTAAGGAAATGAAGGTTTCCGTTTTCACCGACTTTGTATGCTGAAATAAAACCACCGGATTCTTCCACAACTTCGGTGGCCCGGGTTACCACGTACAAATAATTTTTATCGGGAGAAAATTTAAAAAATGAGGGATCATCAACGGCTTTAAAAGTTTTCTCCAAAGAAATTGTTCCCCCGGCATCGTTGAAATTGCATAAATACATACCTTCCGCACCTTCTGAGGTAAATGTGCCAACCAGTAAATTCAGTCCGTTTTTATTCTGTGCATGCACTGCGTAAGCAAGCACTGCAAACGTGAAAACCAGCAGTATCCTTTTCATTGTTGTTATCTTTTTCAGGTTAAATATTTCACTTGAAATTATGAACATTTCATTCGCAAAACGCTTCTTATTAATGACATTTAAATCAAGCAAATAAATATAAAAATGTTTTGATTATGAAAACAATTTTACTGGGCATTATCATCATTTTAGGCGCTTTTATAACAAAAGCACAGGAATTTCAGAAGGTTTGGGAATCATCGAAAGAGGTACTGAAAACTCCGGAATCAGTTCTGTACGATGAAGGAAACGACATTATTTATGTGGCTAACATCAACGGCGCGCCCACGGAAAAAGACGGCAACGGCTTTATCAGTATTCTGAATTCCGATGGCAGCGTTAAAACCCTTAAGTGGGTAGAGGGATTAGATGCGCCGAAAGGAATGGCTATTTCCAAAGGAAAGTTATATGTATCGGACATCGATAAACTGGTGGAAATAGATATTGAAAAGGGAAAAGTGTCAGACACCTACAATGCGCCGGATGCCGTTTTTTTAAACGATGTGGCTGCCAGTAACGACGGAAAGATATTTGTTTCAGATACCCGGACAGCGAGGATTTATGTTTTAAATGACGGAAACATTTCAGTGTGGCTCGAAGGCGATCCTCTTAATTCCCCCAATGGATTATTGACAGAAAACGGGCAATTATATGTGGGCGACATGAACATCTACAAAGTCGATATTTCTTCTAAAAAAGTTACTACCGTTGTGGAAGATGCAGGAGGTGTAGATGGGCTCGACAAGGATAACCAGGGAAATTTTGTTTATTCCAACTGGCCGGGAATGGTTTGGATTCACAAAAACGGAAAAAACATTAAACTGCATGATTCAACACAGCAGGAAATAAACACTGCCGACCTCGATTTTGCATCAAAATTAAATCTCGTGTTGGTACCTACGTTTTATGATAATAGAATTGTAGCATATAAAATCAAATAAATACAGGTAAAAAATGCCAAATCGTAGAGCCTTTAATTTTCCCTGAAATATTCTTTATCAGCGTTGCAAATCGGGCATTTGTAATCATCCGGTAACTCTTCAAATGGTGTTCCGGGTGGAATTCCGGCTGTAGGATCACCAACTTCCGGATCGTAAACATATCCGCAAATGCCACACGTATAGGAAGAAGCATCAGTTTGTTTTCTTTCAGGCTCCGGTTTTTCCGGTTTAGCCTGTGGTTCTTCTTTTTCCAGAAATTCAGTTTCCTTTTCAAGTTTATCTTTATCGATGTATGTTGGTGCATTTTTCGGAGCAAGCATTTTAAACTTTTCGCGGTAGTATGCATAAGTTAACGGTGGTTCCGACGATATTACATCGCTGTCGAGAACTTCGCCGATAATTAAAATATGCGAACCCACATCGATTGTATCCACAACTTTACAGTCGAACCAGGCGACTGAAGACTCCAGAATTATCGGAGCACCGGTTGCCGCGGTTTTTGTTTGTACACTTGCAAATTTTTCCACTTCGTCACCCGACATAAAACCAAACCGTCCGATTAACGATGTACTTGCTTCCTGCGCCAGTACAGACATGGAAAACCTTTTACTTTGGATTATTTTATCAGTTGTAATATTTTTCTTATTGCTGCTAATTGCAATTTGCGGAGGTTCAGAAGTTACCTGAAATGCCGTATTACCAACATAACCTGCCTTTATACCTTCATGTTCAGTGGCTATAATGTACAATCCGTAAGATAGTTTATGAAAAGATCTGTATTTCATTTCGTTAAAATGTTTAATTTTTTTTTCAGGAAGAACAACAAAGATTCACTTCCGGTTTAATTATTCAGTAAATATAATGATTTGTTCCCAACGGACTTTTATAGTAAAAATCCGTTAAACGCAAAAATCATTGATTTGAACTTTATTTTAGAACAATAAAATTCCAACACTACCTAATCTTTTAAATATCAGATTTTTTATCGCTCCGACAAATCCGTATTTTATAGTCAGCAATAAGATTTCTATAAAAAATTCCATAATTACAAACAAAATTTGTTTCAAATAGGGAATTTATTGAAATAATTTTCCTATTTTGGTACCCAATTGTTGCATAGGGATATACAGAAGACAAATAACACTAAATTCATTAACAATGGCCGACTTACACAAACGAAAACCATACAGTATTTTCATTGTCGAAGATAATAAACTGTACGCACAGGTACTAAAAAAACAACTGATTAGCGACAATTACGAGGTGAAGGTATTTTACAACGGAAAAGACTGTATAGCCTCACTCAATGAAGCCCCCGATGTAATTACACTGGATTACACACTCCCGGACATGACTGGTCATGATGTCCTGAAAGAAATTCTTAAAAAATCGCCGGGAGCACATGTCATCATAATTTCAGCGCAGGAAAGTATCAGCACGGCAATCAACCTGATGAAAAACGGCGCTTATGACTACATTATGAAAGCACCTGACACCCGTGAAAAGCTAAGCAACATCATCAAAAATATTTACCAGTCCGACCAACTAAAGGAAGAAAATATCCGGCTGAAAGATGCAGTCAAAGAGAAATTCTCGTTCCGCAAAATAATGAAAGGAAATAGCCGGGAAATCGATCATGTCTTCAATTTGATGGAAAAAGCCATTCAAACCAACATTTCGGTTTCTGTTTCGGGAGAAACTGGTACGGGTAAAGAACTGGTTGCAAAAGGAATTCATTATAATTCAAGCAGAAGCAACAAACCTTTTGTTGCTGTAAACGTTTCGGCGATTCCGGATGGACTTGTGGAGAGTGAATTGTTCGGACACGAAAAAGGTGCTTTTACCGGCGCAGATTTTCGAAAAATCGGAAAATTCGAACAAGCCAATACCGGCACGTTGTTTTTAGATGAAATTGCGGACCTCGATTTTAATGTTCAGGCAAAATTGTTGCGGGTAATCCAGGAACGGGAGATAACGCGCCTTGGCGGAAATGAAATTATACCGCTGGATGTAAGAATTATAACTGCAACTCATAAAAACCTTGCAACATTGATTTCAGAAGGAAAATTTCGTCAGGATTTATACTACCGCCTCCTTGGGTTGCCAATTGAACTTCCGCCGTTACGGCAACGAGGAAACGATATAATCCTGCTTGCGAAACATTTTGTAAACGAATTTTGCAAAGACAATAACATGTCTCAGAAAAACATTTCGGATGAAGCCAAAAACATGTTGCTTACCTATCTTTTCCCGGGGAACATCAGGGAATTAAAAGCAGTAATGGAGCTGGCCTGCGTAATGACCAACAACGATACCATAAAACCTTCTCACCTGAATATGAACATCGAAGAGAACGTTGAAAACCTGCTGGCCAATGAAAAAACGCTCGAGGAGTACAACCTTGAAATTGTAAAACATTTCCTGAACAAATACAACCAAAATGTGCGGTTGGTTGCTTCCAAACTTGGCATTGGGAAATCGACAATCTACCGAATGTTACAAAACAAACAGCTGGCGTTTAATTAAAAAATCCCGGCATTCGCCGGGATAATCTTTGCTAAAATCCTGTTGAATTATTCTTCGAAGTTCTCGATACCATTGGTTTTCATTTCGCGATTTACTTTCATGACCAATCCTTGCAACACTTTTCCGGGACCGATTTCAGTAAAAGAAGTTGCCCCATCGGAAATCATATTCTGAACAATTTGCGTCCAGCGGACCGGAGCAGTAAGTTGCGCAACCAGGTTTTGCCTGATGTTTTCAGGATTAATTTCGGGTTTGGCATTTACATTTTGATAGATCGGACAAATGGGTTTCGAAAAACCTGTTGCATCAATTGCTCTGGCAAGTTCTTCGCGGGCCGGTTCCATAAAAGGTGAATGAAACGCGCCCCCAACAACCAATTTTAATGCCCTGCGTGCGCCTTTGTTTTTTAGGATTTCGCAGGCTTTTTCTATTCCTGACACGGAACCCGAAATAACCAATTGACCCGGACAATTGTAATTTGCCGGAACAACAACATCTTCAATTTCCGCACAGGCTTCTTCAACCACATCATCGGGCAAACCAACAATAGCGGCCATGGTGGAAGGTTCTGTTTCGCAGGCTTTTTGCATTGCTTCGGCACGTTTCGATACCAGAACCAGACCATCTTCGAAGGTGAGGGCTTTGTTGGCCACCAACGCTGAAAATTCGCCCAAAGAATGTCCGGCCACCATATCCGGGATAAAATTTTTCATGATTTTCGCCAATATTACCGAATGCAGAAAAATTGCAGGTTGCGTCACTCGTGTTTGTTTCAAATCGTCTACGGTTCCTTCAAACATCAGTATGGTGATTTCGAAACCCAAAATTTCATTTGCCTTTTCAAATAATTCTTTCGCCTGTGCAGAATTTTTGTATAAATCTTTACCCATTCCGGGATATTGTGCTCCCTGACCGGGAAAAATAAATGCCTTCATAGTGCCTTTTTAAAATTTTTGCAAAGATAGGATTTTTCAGTTCCTGCCGAAAAATTCTAATCCCACACCAAACGTGGTCAGTTATAACAGCGAATATAAAAGACTTAACAGAAAATATTTTAAAGCCAGTCCGATAATACTGTACAACATTATATTTTTGAATTTTACACGGAGCATACCAGCAACCAGCGCCAGTACAGGCGAGGAAAGCGGTAAAATATTGAAGATAAAAATGGTGAGGTTGCCGTATTGCTGAATATATCTCTCTATTCTTTCTATTCTTTTCATTCCCACAACGTTCCGAAGGAACTTAGGGCTGAATGAATATCCAATTAAATAATCCAGAATTTGAGCAGAAATGGCAGTTGCCAACGCGACACCTGTTAGTTGTAATTCAGGGAAATAAGAAAGGTAATAAACGAAGGCCATTTCAACCGGCATTAACAGGAAAAAGAGGTATCCTGAAAAATGAATCAAGCCAAACGAAAAAAGGCTTTGTCCCTTTCCTTCATATAGGTCGCGCCCAACGGTTAATGATACGATGATGACAGCAATTGCTGAGGTAATTAAGATAAATATCAACCTTATTGCCCTGCTTTTTTCGTTTGTACCAGTATTATCCATCACCTGTTTTTACGAAAATACAACAATTTAAGATACCGGAAGTATTTCCCAAAATACGTTAATTGCTGCTTGTTAAATAATTTTTAAAGATTTAACCGCAAATCAGTTTTCACATTCGGTATATAGAATTGAAATAAGATCAGGGAGACAGAATAATCAAAATAATTCGACAAAAGACAAAATTCAGTCGGTTTTATTTAATACTACTGCCAAAATAAAATAATGTTTTTCATTCAACGGTGACTGATTTGGCCAGATTTCGCGGTTGATCGACATTACAGCCACGCAGCACTGCAATGTGATAAGCCAGCATCTGTAATGGCAAAACCGACAGCAGCGGCGCCAGTGCAGGATGCGATTTCGGAATTTCGATTACATCGTTGGCCATTTCTTTCAAACCTTTATCGCCCTCAGAAATAATGGCAATTACATTTCCTTTGCGCGCTTTTACTTCCTGAATATTACTCACAATTTTTTCATAATATTTATCATGCGGGGCTACCACAATCACCGGCAGATTGTCGTCAACAAGTGCAATCGGACCGTGCTTCATTTCACCGGCAGCATAACCTTCAGCATGAACGTATGATATTTCTTTCAGTTTTAAAGCTCCTTCCAACGCCACCGGAAATAAATATCCCCTACCGAGGTACAATGCATTTACCGCATCTTTATATTTTTTAGCGATTTCTTTGATTGATTCATTGGCATTTAAAATCCAACGTTCTTTTTCAGGAATTTCAGCGAGTTCCTGCACCAATTGTTTATATTCTCCGGTTGAAATTGTACCTTTTTCTTTGGCCAGTTTTAATGCCAGCAGCGTTAAAACGGTTACCTGTGCTGTAAAAGCCTTGGTAGAAGCCACGCCAATTTCAACGCCCGCGTGGGTGTAAACGCCTGCATCTGTGCCTCTTGACAAAGATGACCCGACGACGTTACAAATTCCCAAAACAAGCGCCCCTTTTTCGCGGGCGAGTTCCATGGCGGCCAGTGTGTCGGCAGTTTCGCCACTCTGGCTGATTAGAATTACCACATCTTTTTTTCCTAAAACCGGTTTTCTGTACCTGAATTCCGAAGCATATTCCACTTCTACAGAAACCCGCGCATATTCCTCCAGGATATATTCGCCAATTAGGGCGGCATGCCACGAAGTTCCGCAACCGATAATAACAATCCGTTCAGCTTCCACAATTTTTGGAAAAACATTTATAAGCCCCCCCAAGACAATATCTGAATATTCCGGTTTTAAACGTCCTTTAAACGTTTCCTCCACGGTAACCGGCTGCTCATAAATTTCTTTCAGCATAAAATGTTCGAAACCGCCCTTGTCCAGTTCCCCGATTTTAAGATCGAGATTGGTGATTTTCAGTGAAACCGGATTGTTCTGAATATTTTTAAGTGTGAAGTTATTTTTCTCGATTACAGCCATGTCATAATCGTTCAGATAAATAACATGATTGGTAAATTCCGCAATCGGCGCTGCATCGCTGGCTATAAAATATTCGCCGTTTCCGAGACCTACCACAAGCGGGCTTCCTTTCCGGGCGGCAATTATTTTATTATTTTCGTTTCGGCACAACACGGCGATTCCGTATGCACCAACCACTTTCGATAGTGCAAGCTGAACGGCCATCTCTGCAGAAACATCGTCGCCCTGATTGTAAAAAAATTCAACCAAATTGGCCAGGACTTCGGTATCGGTCTGGCTTTTAAAATGAAATCCATGTTTCTCCAAATCTTCTTTTAACTGGGAATAATTTTCGATAATCCCGTTATGTACCATGGAAAACGTATTGTTCATGGAGTTTTGCGGATGAGCATTTTCATCGCTCGGTTCACCATGTGTGGCCCAGCGGGTGTGGCCAATCCCTATATTTCCTTTCACATTTGCAGAAAGAACAAAATCTTCGAGTTCAGCAACTTTCCCTTTTCGTTTAAAAACTTCGATCTGGCCGTTGAACAAAGCAACTCCTGCCGAATCGTAACCCCGGTATTCCAGTTGTTTTAAACCTTTTATCAACACCGGAAATGCATCTTTTTCGCCTATATAACCTACTATTCCACACATAACTGATTAATTTAAAGGGACACTGTTTTTGACTGAATTTTTTATCCGGGTAATAAGTTCGTTTCCCAAAGCTTCTTTTTTCTCCATATGATTTTTAATGGCTGTAACGGTATCGTTTTTTTCAAATTCACCGCGCACCTGTGCAAAATCCAGTTCGCGGGCGCCATTTTGCCCATCGACCCCAAAACCGGTCATTTTTGTCAATGAGAATTCTTTATTGGCATCTTCGAACAAAAACCTGTCGATTCCCAAAACACTTTCTTTCCAGCGTTCAACAATTGTAATTACATCGACTGCCGTAAATTCAGCACAATTTTTCCCGTAGAATTCTTCGATCACATCTGCTGCCCAGGTCCATTCATAATTATAATAATTTTTGTGCAATGAATACAGCGCAGAATTCACTTCCTCCAGCGTTGTGGTTTCGCCTTTTTCAATGGAAATCAACAGTTTGTCGAGTGCTTCAAACGGGCAAATCAATCCTGAAAGATCGACCCAATAACCCTTACCCAGCGATGTGTCGGCTTTGAGCATTTTCCTGATTTCCTCTTCATTCTCGTAATTTTTCCCCTGCAGGCGGGTAATTAATGAATTCCCTAAAAATTTCCAGATGGCCATTTCATACAGAAGAATACCACGATCGAGTGCTCGTTTTTCAATTTTCATTTTTTCATAGCTGTACTCGCTGGCAAACTCGCCTGATGATTTCCGGATAGCCAATAATTTGCGCCTTCCGTTAATCATTTTCTGAATGGTGTAGGGACTTAACAAGTTAAAATTGATAAGGTCGAGCAGGTTGGAATCCTTACGGTTATCGCGCCTCGGCCACTTCTGCGAATCGCGGACTGTACCAATACTTTTGAGGTTAATTCCCGGCACCAGAATACTTTCGTCGTTACTTTCAATAATGTATGAAAACGGAAAATCTGTGGTATCGCTATGTTTGTAATGTCGCCCCATTACCAGCGAAAAAGCGCCAATTCTCGATGGCCACAAAACGTAGGAATCGCTTGTTGTTTTAGCCCCGCGCTCCATGATTCCCTGGTGAATTGGCCCCAGTTTATATAAATGGTTGCTCTGGTTTGAACCGCTGCCTGCATTTAAAAATGAAAACATACCTGCAATCAGCAGCGTCGATTTGTGATGTGTAACGGTGTAAGGCCCGGCAAAAATGGAACAGGCTTCTCCGTGAAAACCCTGGCAGTTGGCAAAAAATAGTGAATTTACTGCCGAATAATGCTTGTCGAGAATACATCCCTGTCCGATAAAACATTTGGAAATCAGAGTTGCGTCCGTAATTCTCGCTCCTGAACAAACAATAAAATCCTCCATTATTACCCCGTCGCCTATCCACACTGGCGCTTCGTAATTGCTGTTAACGCTGCCGTTTTTCAATTTTTTGGCCCCATCGATGCAGGTTGCAGGGCCGGTTTTTACATTAATTATGTTGTTGGAATTCAAAATCCTCGAATTTGCCCCAATCACACCGCGGCTGCTTTTAATGTTTTCTGTGTAATCACCCACCATTTTCATAAGCGACGAGACCATTGCCGGACGGTGCCTGTACAGCGACATCATATACGCTACATGTGTGGAAAGGAAATCGTACATTGGAATTTCCCGTCCGCCGCCTTCGTTAATCGTTTCAACTTTAATGCCGTTGCCAAAAGTAGTTTCCCCATCAACAGCCAGTAATGTTATGTTATGAATAACAACACCTTCACCAATGTAATAATTGGCGATATAACTCCTCACATTGTGGATTAAGGCATCTTTTCCGACTTCGCAATTGTGGAGCCAGGCGTTATAAATTCCGGTATTAAATTCAATACCGCCGATAAGTTTTACCTTTTTATTAAAGTTATTCAAACGGATTTGCCCGGTGAATTTGGTGTTCTCGATGTTTTCGGGCATGAAATCATGAGATACTTTCACAAGGCTCCAGTCGGTTGAAGAACATCCCTGGTGCACCAACTGGCCTACTTCCTCGTCGAGCAAAGCGCGATACTGATTGTTTTCGCTGTTTTGATTCATAATCATTAGAATTTATTCAGACCAAATTTACATTAAAACCAGCCAAAACAAAATCGCAAAACCTAACAAAACCAATTCATTTAAAATAATTACCTAACATTTTATGAATATGCGCTTAATTATTAACATTATAAACAAAAGCCAAAACATAACAAATTATGTTTATAATTGATTAAAAACCTAATAAGTAAGAATTTTAAATGAGTTCCAAGTATTTTGACAGGCGGGTTTCGCGGGATAATTTCAGTTTTTTGCGCAACCGTACGCGTGCAATTTCAACACTTTGCGGCGTCATATTGTTTAAACCGGCAATTTCTTTGCTCGACAGCCCCAGACGCAACGAGGCGCATAGTTTTTTATCTTTTAGCGTTAAATGCGGATGTTTTAGCTGAAGGCGATCAAAAAAACCGGGATACAATTTTTTCATTTGCACCTCCACAATGTCCCAGTCGATTGGTGTTGACGGCATATTGTCAATCACCTGCAGCAACTGGATAATTTTTTCTTTCCGGTTTTTTCCGTTCCCGGAATTCATTTCTTTTAATTGCCTTGCAATAAGGTTGATTACTTCGTTTTTCTGAGATAATTGCAGCAGAAACGAAACCAATTCGCGTTCTTTAATTTCAAGTTCCGATTTCAGTCGTTGTTTCGAACGGTTATCGAGTTGGTTTTTTTCGGAAATGGTTTGAATATGCCCCATCGCTTGTTTGAGCCGGGTGATATCATGTACAGAGGCACGTATTCCGAGGTAACGGCCTTCCTTGTTATAAACGCCCCTGACATTTGCCGAAAACCAGCGAAGCTGTTTGGTGCGGGTAAGAATCCGGAATTCGAGCGATTGGTTTACCAGCATCTGATCGAGTGAATCAGTAAGAAATTTTTCAAATTTTTCCTTATCCGCTGAATAAACCAGCAAATCGGCCAGTTGTGCAGCAGCCATTATCTGATTGGCGGTATAACCCGTCAGATCATAGCACGACGGCGAGCAATATTTAATTCTGCCATCGGATTCGAACCAGAGCTCCCAACCAAAAGTAAAATCGGCCACCAACTGGAAAAACTGTTGTTGTTCCTGCTCTTTCTTTAGCAGGCTTTTCGTTTCCTCCAATTGAAATTTCAACTCCGAAAGCTTCAGTTCCAGTTCCCTGATGAGGTTTTTATCATTTTCGCGGTTTGTATCCTGCAGCATAAATTTTTAATGAGTCAATCTTCGGAAATTGGTTCAGGATAAGGAACATCGTAACCTTTTACGGCATGCCAGATAATCCGGTTGAATACATCTTCGTCGATACGGTCCACATCATCCAGATCCTGTTCCATCGATTTTGTTAGCCCAATACAATTGTTTTTCATTCAAACTCTGCAATTTTGGATTTAGCTGATCTAACGGAATGTTATTGGGTAAAGCATTATAAGGCTTAAAATCGGTTTTTTTTGTGAAACAATCAGTCATGGGTACTGCGTTTAAATCCAATTGGTTCATGGGTGGAATTCCCAAAATATTTTCGATCGTACGCACCATATTAATTTGTGAATAGTAGGTGGAAACCACTTCTCCTCTTTTCGTGTACGGACTGATAACCAGCCCAACTGTCCGGTGGCCATCCACATGGTCGAGCCCTGCCTGCGGGTCGTCTTCAGTAACCAGAATACAGGTTTCTTTCCAGAATTTACTGTGTGAAATTGCTTCTACAATTTTACCCAGCGCCAGGTCATTATCTGCTACGGCAGCCTGTGGAGTTGGCATTCCCGGCCGCGTTCCCGATGTATGATCATTGGGCAGCAACATGATGGTAAAATTCGGGAAATTGCCGTTCTTTTCGAATTCTTCCAATTCTTTAATAAACTCTGCCGCCCGGTACTGATCGGAAACTTTATTGGGAAACCCGATGTAAGTCGGGCATAAGTACGGCTTTAACTGCTCCAGATTTTCTTTGGCCTGAATGGTTATTTGTCCGGTGTTATTTTTAAAGTCGTTGAATATGTCGGTAAAAGTGGCGTCGCGTGGTTCAATAACCGCATCCACAAATTCGCCGTAATCGCGAAATGTTAATCCGTGTTTCAATACATTATCCCAGATAAAACCCGAGCTTGCATAAGCCAGTGCATCGTCGCCGTCATACGGATAACTGCGGGTAAAATCGCCAAAAAACTTTTCAATATAATCGGTAACATATGCTTCGTCAGTCCATTGGTGACCGTCGGCGCTAAGTACGCCGCTGCAATAAAAATTGTCGAGCAAAACATACTCTTCCGCTAATTTATGATGATTAGGTGTAACATTCCTGCCAAAATGCACCAGGCTGGTATCGCCGTTACCTTGCGGCAAGTCGCCAAATACCTGGTCGTACGTGCGGTTTTCTTTAATAATATATACCACATGTTTGAAAACCGAAGGCTGACCTGTGATCTGCGGTACCGGCACTTTCTTTTTCAGATTCCCTTTTGGGTTATTTTCGGTCAGCTTTTTCACCAGCGAATTGTTTTCACGAACCACTTCCGTCATTTGTGACAGTTGCCGTTTGTCAGGAAGTGGAATAAAAGAAATTGTTCCCTGTAACTCGCGACTGTTGTAGGCTGTTCTGCCGGTTAAGCGGTTTCTTGAGCCAACACCTTTTGCATTGGCGACCATCAACAGGTTTGTTTCTTCATCCAAAACAACGGACGCCGGATACCAACCGGTTGGAATGCAGCCTGTCATCCGGGCTGGCTGATTAAGGTCAATTATACAAACAGCATTGTTGGTTCCGTTGGCAACATACAATGTTTTGCCGTCTACTGAAATATCGAGTGCATTTGGTCCGCTGCCAAAAGGAAGATCGTTTTCCAGGTGGACAGAAATTTCTTCTGTCACTTCATCGGTTGCCGTATTAATTACCGAAATAACATCACTGTTGGCGCAGGCCACATACAAACGGCTTCCATCCGGGCTCAAAACCATTGCGCCTGGATGCAATCCCACTTCAACCGATTTCACCTGCCGCCCGGAAATTAAATCGACTACCGAAACGCTGCCGTTGTTTGCAATGCCGGTTTCGGGATCCACCAAAACCTGGCTTCCCGATGTATTGTAAGTCGGCTCTCCTTCTTTGGGTTGCCGCCCCCCCCAGTTGCTAACATATGCTTTTGAACCGGAACCAAGAACTACATCGTATGGTGCAACACCCACGGGTATTTCTTCAACAGCGCCGCTTTCCAGATTTACCATACCAAGTGTGTTGTTCCGGCTCAGGGTCACAAAAATTTTATTTTGCTGATGGTTCAGCGTCAAGCCACCGGGTACGGCATCACCGCCGATTTCCGGCGCGGGCAACTGAATCGGACGTTCCCACCGCAACATCCGGCTGCTATCAAACGACGCTACATGAATCAGGTTTTTTGCATCAGTAACAAAAACCTTTTTACCATCCGCAGAAAGGCAGATACCCGTAAACGAACATCCGTTTTTTGCGAGGTTCAGCGATTGCAAAATGGTTCGGTCTTCCATGCGGATTACATCTACCGAGCTCCTGTTTTTTACCAGCAGTAATTTTCTGTTGGGCGTTTGAACCAAATCCACCGGCCGACCCGGAAAAACCACCTGTAATCCCGCCGGCCGCAACAATTGATTGGACGGAACCAAAAAACTTCCGTCTGGTTGTGGCCCAACCTGAATGTTTTTACGATTGCTCTGTGCTTCAACATTTTGAAAAATGGAAATTACAAATACGAAAATCCAGACAAGCAAAATAGATTTATTCATGATTTCAGTATAATTTATTAAAAGGTGATGTTTTCATTATTTGGTTATTGTTTAACAACCGAAACTGTGGTCTGGAAGTAAATATACGGTGTATTCGGCAAATTCAAAAAAATTCAGAAAGCGATTCGGAAAACCGGAATTGTAAGTTGACGAAAATTTTCGCTGGCAACGGTCTGGCAGGGATTGCAGCGGCAGCTTTCTGAAATGTTTTGTTGTGACGGCCGGTGTGCGGCGGCTGCCGGAGAAAGCCCGCTGCACGCCGTGCCGGAACAGCAAAATATGAGGAAACTACAGCGAAAAGCCCGGTCGCCAGCCAAATTCAAAAAAAAATAATTTTATGATGTAATGATATTGTAAGGCCTCCGTCTTACCTTTGAAACGAACAAAAACAGAAAGACGATAAGTAAATGGTTGCCAGGGATTTTAAAACAACAGTTCTACCGGTAAGCAAAAAACTGCTTCGCTTTGCAACTCATTTTTTGAAAGACGAAAACGAAGCGCACGACGTGGTTCAGGACGTGTTTCTGAAACTCTGGCAAAAACGTGAAACGCTGGACGAAGTTGAAAATATTGAGGCGTTTGCAATGCGAATGACGCGCAACCGCTGCCTCGATATCATCAGGGCGAACCGGACCGTGCCGATTGACGCGGAAACAGACCGTAAAATGAGGGAAGAATCGGTTGATGTTCATTCGCAGGTTGAGCTGGGCGAAACTGCAAAACAAATAAAAAGACTGATTGCCGAACTGCCCGATTTGCAACGGACGGTAATGCAACTAAGAGATATCGAACAACTGGAATATGAAGAAATAGCGGAGCGGACCGAACTGAAGGTGAATGCAATCAGGGTAAACCTTTCGCGGGCCCGCAAAAAAGTACGCGATGAATTAATAAAGTTAAATTCAGATGAAAACGAAAGAAGTAAAAGATTTACTGCAACTCTATTTTGAGGGGGAAACTTCGCTGGAAGACGAAAAAAGGCTGGAGGAATATTTCCGGTCGGGCGAAGTGGCGGACGAGTTGAAGGAATATAACGGATTTTTCGCGGGAATTTCGGAACTGGCGGAAGTTGCCGGAGAAGCCACCATCGAAGAAGACGTGATGGATTATATTCTGGAAAATGAAAACCGGGAAAAATCAAAATACCGGCAGATGTGGCTAATGGTAACCGGAATTGCAGCATCGGTAATAATTATACTCGGAGGGATTTTATTTTACGAACAACAGCAAAAATCGTTTGAAGATTCATTTGACAGTCCGGAAGCGGCTTATGCCTGCGCCACACAAACCCTAAAATTTGTTTCTTCGAAATACAACAAGGGATTGGCAGAACTGTCGAATTTCAACAAACTGGAAACTGCCACCGAGCCTTTGGAAAAAGGAATTAAACCTGTAAACGATGCGTTCGAAAAGGTGCAAATTCTGGATAGTGAGCAGGCGCAGTGAGGAGTGAACAGTCGCAGTGAACAGTCGCAGTCACAGTGAGTAGTAGTCAGGTTGTAGGGTTGCGATGTACCGCGCATGAACGAATGGAACAAAATATAAATAAAATGAGACGCAAAATACCGCGTCTCTGCCAATTAAATAAAAACGTAAAAATAAAAAACCATGAAACGAGACAATCCTGCAACCAATTAATGTTTGATTACAGTTTTTAAAGCGATTGATATTGAAAACAAAAAAAAATGAAAAATACATTGAAAATGAAACGATTAATTTTAATTCTTGCAGTTGTGCTGCCGATGGCAGCGCTTGCACAAAAAACACCGGTTGACAAATTATTTGAAAAATATGCCAACCAGAAAGGATTTACCACAGTGAACATTTCCGGAAAATTGCTCAGTTTTGCCGGCAATGTGGATACCGGAGATAAAAACACCAGCGAAATGTTGTCGAAACTGAATGGAATCCGGATTCTGTCGGTTGAAGACGACAACCTGAACAAATCGGTTGATTTTTATGCTGAGCTGGAAAAAGACGGATTTTTCAAAAACAACGACTATGAAGTTTTAATGGAAGTAACCGAAGATAATGAAGTGGTGCGGTTTTTAGCCAAAGACGGTGGAAACGGAAAATTCTCTGATTTACTGTTGGTTGTTGGCGGAGACGATAATACGCTGATCAGCATCAACGGAATAATTGATCCGGCTAACATCAGTAAAATCACAAAATCATTGGATATTGATCTCGGCGATATCAATGTGGATAAATAAAAACTGACGATACGTTAACAAATCCGGGTGCTGCCCGGATTTTTTTTGCCCAAAGCAACCGTTTTCCAACTATTTTGTACTTTTAATTTCCAAACAATTAGAACATGGAAACATACCCGCAATTTGGGAAGCAGCAATTTATGCCCGGCGTTGGCAAATTTATCGACCTGGAGAAATATAAACTGGGCATCAGGCGCGAAAAGGAAGGTTGGTATCTCGTGGTTTTGGATGAACAAACCGAAGCAAATGACGAAGAAATTCAAAAAGGTGAATATTTTCAAACCGGAAAATCGAATTCGCTGGTTATTTTGCCTTCTGTACCTGCAAAACCACTGGTATTTAAAGGAAATAAATTATTTGTTACGCCCAGGCAAAAACTGACTTTCTTTTTAAAAATCCCGCTCAATCTTCAAGTTTATTTTTCGAAATACCTGCCCGAAAACCTGTTGAAGGAAATTTCCATAACCCGGCTTTCAGACACGTGGTTTGGCGCACCAGACAGCGGAGAACCGGCTTTTGCACTGGAAAGCAACTTCTATCTGAATATGGGGAAAATGGAAACATCGGCATTGGAAGCTATTTGCCCGGTGACCATATTCAACAATTCACCCGGGATACTTGAGGTTGAGCGGTTTGTTATCCGAACCGATAACCTGACCCTGTATAAAAACGAAAAAATCATTACCAGTATCGTGGAAATCGAGTACAAAGGAAAAGACATCATCAGTTCGGCAGAATACCGCCATTCAAAACTATTTCACGGCGAAAAACCGGAAGTATTAGGAAAACCAAGAAATGCATCGGGCAGAAGCCTGCTGAAGATGAACTTTCATTTTATAAAAAACATTTACAAATCGGAATAATGGAATTTGATTGGTCAAAATATTTCAGCGCTCAAAACCTGGAAACATTTCTCAGGATTTTAGTGATTCTCGTGGTCGGGTTAATTATTATTTACACGCTGGCCTGGATCTTTCGCAAATTTTTACCTGCCAAATGGTCGAAACAGCGTAAAATGATTATTAACCGGGGAATACTATATTCCGGTTTCATCATTCTTCTGTTCATCATTATTTCGGAATTGAGCATTGATTTGGCCCCCATTTTCGGTGCAGCCGGAGTTATTGGCATTGTAGTGGGAATTGCATCGCAAACCAGCATCGGGAATATTATCAGCGGTTTTTTCCTGGTTTCCGAGAAATCGTTCGAAATTGGCGATGTTATCCGAATCGGCGATAAATCGGGGGTAGTTTACGGCATTGATTTGCTTTCGATAAAAGTAAAAACGTTCGATAACCTGCTTATCCGGATTCCCAATCAAACGGTTATCAGTTCCGAACTGACCAATATCACCCGTTTTCCAATCCGCCGCCTTGATTTTGATGTAAGTGTAGCCTACAAGGAGGACCTCGAAAAAGTAAGGATCATTCTGGAAAGAATCGCAAAAAATAACCCACTCTGCCTGGAAGAACCAGCGCCATTAGTTATTTTTAAAAATTTTGGCGACAGTGGAATTAATATTCTTCTGGGAGTTTGGTTTGAAAAAACGAATTACCTGAAAGTGAAAAACTCTGTGTTTCAGGAAATCAAAAAGGCATTTGATGAAGAGGGAATTGAAATACCTTTCCCGCACGTAACGCTTTACACAGGCGCTGAAACAAAACCTTTTCCGGTAATAACTGACGGTTCGAAAAAACAGGAACGGAAAAAGGAATAGCAACGGAAAAAACGAAGAAAAAAATGAGGCTGTCCAAAACTGGACAGCCTCATTTTTTCAGTTAAGCCCGCGTTTGGCAAGCAGCGGCTCAATTGACGGCGCTTTGCCCCTGAACTTCAGGTAAACATCCATTCCTTCGCCGGAACCAGATTTGGCAAGTAGTTCCCGGAATTTCGCCGCAGTTTCCTTATCGAAAAGATTGCCTGTTTCCTTAAATGCATTAAATGCATCTGTATCAAGCACTGCCGCCCAAATGTAAACGTAGTATCCGGCAGAATATCCCCCGCTGAAAATATGGGAGAAATAGGTACTGCGGTAACGAGGAATAAATTCAGGAATCAAACCAACTTTATCCATTGCATCTTTCTCAAACTGCCGAATATCGGTTATGTCCGGATTTTTTGCCGTGTGGTAATCCATATCGAGCAGGGCAGCTGCCACATATTCACCGGTAATAAACCCCTGGTTAAACGTTCCGCTTTTCACCAGTTTCCGGATCAGTTCTTCCGGAATTGGTTCGCCCGTTTCATAGTGAGTGGCATAAACTTTCATCACTTCCGGTTCGGCTGCCCAGTTTTCCATAATTTGCGAGGGAAGTTCAACAAAATCGCGTGGCACGCTTCCGGCTGTCCGATCATACGGCCCGTCGGTAAACAATCCGTGAAGTGCATGACCAAATTCATGAAATAACGTGGTAACCTCATCGAAACTCAGCAGCGCCGGAGTATTGCCGGCCGGGCGGGTAAAATTCATTACAATAGTTCCGATCCGGGAAATCCGTTTGCCGTTGCGGTACGAGGCGCTGCGAAATCCGGTTGACCACGCTCCCACCCGTTTCCCGTCGCGCGGATGAAAATCCATGTACAACACGCCAAGGTGCGAACCACCGGCTTCCTGAACTTCAAAAGCTTCAACTTCTTCATTGTATACCGGCAGATCATCGCGTGGTATGAATTTTATTCCGTACAGGTTTTCAGCCACGTAAAAAATTCCTTTCTTGGCATTTTCGAGGCTGAAATAGGGTTTTACTTCCGCTTCATCGAGGTTAAATTTTTGCTTGCGCAACTTTTCATTGTAATACCACCAGTCCCACGATTGCAGTTTAAATTTAGCGCCTTTCTTGTCAGCAATTGCCTGCATTTCTTTCACATCCTGCCTTGCCACATTTAGGGCCGGTTTCCAAAGTTTCAAAAGAAAATCATAGACTGCTTCCGGTGTTTTAGCCATATTTATGTCGATAATGTATTCGGCATGATTTTTAAAACCCAGTAATTTAGCCCGTTCATCGCGTAATTTCACTATTTTTTTGATGATTTCCTTGTTGTCGAATTCATTGTCATTGTCGCCGCGCATGAAATATCCGCGGTACAATTTTTCGCGCAAATCACGATTGTCAGCATATTGTAAGAACGGAATCATGCTAGGTTTTGCGAGCGTAAATACCCACTTTCCATCGTCGCCAAACTTTTGGGCATCGGCTGCCGCGCGTGCAATTACATCGTTGGGCAAACCCGACAGGTCTTCTTTTTTATCTACCACCAACCTGAAATTTTTGTTTGTTTCAGCCAGCAGGTTTTCGCCAAATTGCAGGCTCAGTTTCGAAAGTTCTTCATTTAATGCTTTCAGTTTATCCTGATTTTCTTTTGAAAGGTTGGCTCCGTTCCGCACAAAATCCCGGTAATATTTTTCGGTAACACGCAGTTGTTCTGCATCAAGCCCCAGATTATTCCGGTTGTCGTAAACGGCCTTCACCTTTTTGAACAATTCCGGATTCATGGAAATGTTATCACGGTGCCTGGTCAGCATTGGAGTGACTTCGCGATCAATTTTCTGCATTTTGTCATTTGTATTTGCCGAAGTCAGCGGCGAAAAAACTCCGCTTACCTTATCCAGCAGCGCACCCGATTTATCCAGGGCAAGAATTGTATTTTCAAATGTCTGCCCATCCTGATTGGCAACAATTTGGTCAATCTCTGCTTCCTGTTGCTGAATACCTTCCTCAAAGGCCGGAAGGTAATGTTCTTCCTTTATTTCATTAAAAGGGGGAACTCCAAAAGGCGTTGTCCATTCCTTAAAAAACGGGTTTTGCATATTTTCAGTTGTTGCTTTTTTTTGATTTTGGCATGAAAAGAAAGTCATTCCAAAAACAAGATTTAAAATCAAAAGTTTTCTCATTTTCAATATGGTTTTTTTTACTTTGAATTTTGGGCCGTAATATATCGATTTTAAAATTATTTCTACTTTGACAGATTAAATGAGAAAGCGATTTTTCTGATTTTTTACCCCAGCACCAAGGGGAGAAATCAGAAAAATCCCCGCCTGCAGTCGGGCAGGTATAAGGTTCCCCTTGGGGTCTAGGGTAAAACGCATGGATTTTTCGATTTTGGATAAATGTGTCAAAGTAGAATTACTGATAAATGATATTTTTTCAGGCATTAAAAATACTGAAGATTGTTGCCAGCCGAAGGTAAGGATCAACCTCAAATTTTTATACTTTTGAATGAAACTAAATCTAATTATCATGAAAGATCCAGATAAAAAATTAGAAAAAATCAATTTAAAAACCGGTTTTAACCGAAGGAATTTTTTGCAAAAGACAGCGCTCGGTGGGTTGGGGATTGCATTTCTCGCCAAATCGAATGATGTTGCAGCAAGTGTTGAATATTCAACTCAAAACGTAAAAAGAAGTTCCAGTCCGACCGATTTAAAAATTACTGATTTACGTGTTGCCCATACCACTGACGGGCCGATTTTAAAAATGTACACCAACCAGGACATTTACGGTCTGGGCGAAGTGCGCGACATTGCCGATCCTCGCTATGCGCTGATGCTGAAAAGTCGTCTGCTGGGTTTGAATCCCTGCAATGTGGAGCAGGTTTTTAAATCTGTCAAACAATTTGGCGACCATGGCCGACAAGGCGGCGGGGTTTCGGGTGTTGAAATGTGCCTGTGGGATTTGGCCGGAAAAGCTTACGGAGTGCCGGCTTACCAGTTGCTTGGCGGTAAATACCGCGATAAAATCCGGATTTATGCCGACACACCATCGTCAAAAGACCCCGAAGTGTACGCAAAAAGAATGCGTTCGCGAATGGAAAAAGGGTTCACCTTCCTGAAAATGGATTTTGGAATCGGACTGATCAAGGATATTCCCGGCGCATTGATTGGTGAAAAATTCTGGAGTGGCCAGAGTGAATGGGATCAAAGTAAATTAGGCAATCTAAGCAATACAAAGCATCCGTTTACAAGAATTCAGATTACCGATTTGGGGCTGGAAAAAATGGTGGCATATGTTGACCGGGTTCGCGAAATTGTGGGCTACGAAATCCCAATGGCAGCCGATCATTTTGGTCATTTTGATACCAATACAGCCATTCGGCTGGGAAATGCGGTGGAAAAATACCAGCTCGCCTGGCTCGAGGATTTGGTGCCGTGGTTTTACACCGAAAAATGGAAAGAAATCACGCAGAACATTAACACACCCACACTCACCGGTGAAGATATTTTTGGCAAGGAAGCATTCATAAAACTCATCGATAATCACGCCGTTGATATGGTGCATCCTGATTTGGCTTCGGCAGGGGGCCTGCTTGAAACGAAAAAAATTGGCGATTATGCCGAAGAAAGAGGAGTTGCAATGGCCATGCATTTTGCCGGAACGCCGGTTTCGTTTATGGCAAATATTCATTGTGCTGCTGCTACTCAAAATTTTGTAGCGCTCGAACACCACGACGTGGACACGCCATATTGGGAAGATTATGTAACAGGGCAGAAACCGATTTTGGACAATGGTTTTGTTGCCGTTCCTGAAGCGCCGGGACTCGGTATCGATTTAAATGAAGAAGTGGTAAAAGAACACCTGAAAGAAGGCGAAAAATTTTTCGCCCCAACCGATGAGTGGAACGAACGGAATTCGTGGGATCGCCAGTGGAGTTAGTTGTATTGATATTGCCCCGGCTGGCGCTGCCAACGGCAAGAAAACCTCTGTTGGCCTGGCACCAGCTGTTTTCGGAACGGTGATGAACATTACCGGTTCGTCGCTCGCCAACTGGTGGCGCAACAAACCAAACGGGGAAGAAATACATGAGAAAAAAAATAAAATTACAGAAGGAGAACGGATAATTCAAAAACTAATTTATATGAAAAAACTAATTCTTGTTATCGCAATCGTTACCGGATTAAATTGTTTTGTGCAGGCGCAAATAGAGCCATCGGAAAATTTAATGAAATTCTACACCCCAAAATGGGAAGGTGAACGTGATGCCGGCGGACGTCCGGTCGTACCCAACGAACTGCTCGACAGGCTGCTCAACCTTTCGATTGAAGAAGCCTGGGGCATTTTACGTAACGAAGGATACAACAACCAGTTCGAAGGGGGCTGGACAACCATCAACGATAAACCATTCGTTGGCCGCGCATTAACTGTTCAATACTCTCCTTCCCGGCCGGAAATAAAGGAGCAGATTGAAGCGCTGGGTAAAGAACAGGGTCGGATTGGCGCATCCAATTCCTGGCCCATCGACATGCTGAAGGAGCGTGATGTATATGTAGCCGATGGTTTCGGAAAAGTAATCGACGGAACATTAATCGGCGACAACCTGGGCAATTCAATTTATGCCAAATCAAAAACCGGAGTAATATTCAATGGTGGGGCCCGCGATTTGGAAGGACTTTCAAAAATCGAAGGATTCAACGCATTCACCCGCGGCTTCGATCCGTCGTATATCATGGAAATGACCGTTACCGGCATAAACGTCCCCATCCGGATAGGCAGGGCGGCAGTGGTTCCCGGAGATGTTGTTCTGGCAAAACGGGAAGGTGTTATTTTCATCCCGGCCCACCTGGTTCAAAAGGTGGTGATTACCGGTGAATTTATTGGCCTGCGCGACAAATTTGGGCACGAAATGCTTCGAAAAGGCGTTTATACACCCGGCCAAATCGATACAAAATGGACGGATGAAATAAAAGATTCCTTCATCAAATGGATCGATACCAACGAAAATGAACTACCTATGTCGCGCAAAGAACTGGATGAATACATGAAAAACCGGACGTGGTAATATTTTTACCGGCACCGTTCAGAAAAGGGAAAGTTTGCAAAATCTGCTGCTTTCCCTTTTTTCTTCAAACGTATTTTCGCCAGGAATACAAATTGACGTTAAAATGAAGGATAAAAACTTTGAAATAACTGCATTGGATTACTTTTATGAAAAAATTCGTACCGCCGAATTAAATTTGATTCATTCTTACTCCGTTTTCCTCCAGTTTTTTTTCCAAAACATCAGGTGAAACCGGACGGCCATTTTTAGTTAGTACTGTGGTTATTTTTCCTTTCACCATTGTTTTTTTATCGGTTTTACGAATTATTTCCTGGTTGAATATGATCCGCAACCGACCTTGTTTTGCCATCGTTAACCGAACAATAAAATCATCTCCCGGTTGCAGCGAAAATTTGTAGTCGAGTTCAGCTCGAATAACCACTGCATCGATTCCCTGGTTGTGCAGTTCCGCGAAATCGAGCCCCACCGAATTCAGAAATTTATGCCGGCAATGTTCCAGATAATTTTGATACACAGCGTTGTTCACAATTCCCTGAATATCGCATTCGTAATCGCGGACTTGCATTTCCAGTTCAAAATCAGATTCCTGCATCTTTATATTTTTTGTTCATCTGCCTTCCAGTCTCACCCAAAGTTTCGTTGCGAATAACAAAACAATTACCAAAGCGGCAGCTATCATGTCGACGATACAGGAGGAGAAACCTGTTTCAGAATTAAAGGTATCTTCCCCGTATCTGTTGAAATGACATTCAGTTTTTTTTAAAAAGTCGAAATTAATTTACAGAAGGCGCCATTTTCGGATAGCCGCCAAAAAATCTGGAAAGGAACCGGTGAAATTTATGCGGCCCTTTTACCGGATCGGCAAACATAAATATGCATTGTTTGTAAATCAGCGGAATTCCTGCTTCCTTTATTATCTGCACGGCGTCGGGTGTATCCGAGCTCTGCTGGATCCAAATCATCTTCACCCCTTTATTTATTGCTTGCCTGACGATTTGCAGCGTTTCCTTTTTTGGTGTAACCACATACAGATGAGCCACATCTTCGGGCAGCTCGTCTACTGCCTTGTAACATTTTACGCCCTGAATTTCGTCAGCGTGCGGATTGACGGGGTACAGATCGAAACCTTTTTCTTTGAGTTCTTTAAAAACTGCGCCGCCAAATTTTTTTTGATTGCGCGATGCTCCTGCAACTGCCAGTTTTTTGGGTTCCAGGAACCGGTGGATGTCATTAAGCGTTGCCATAATTTTTAGTTTTTATTTAATACTGAAATCGAGTAGCTTGTTGTTTTCAAGGTAGCCTTCCAGATGATCGCCAATCTGAACCGGCCCAACTCCGGCAGGCGTTCCGGTGTATATCAAATCGCCAATTTTTAAGGTAACGTATTTCGAAACGTGTTCTATAATTTCATCGAATTTGAAAATCATGAGTTCCGAAAATCCATCCTGAACAGGTTTTCCATTGATATCGAGCCTGAAATGAATGTTTTGCGAATCGGTTAACCGCTTTACTTCAAAAAATTCGCTACTGATAACGGCAGCCTGATCGAATGCTTTGGCTTTTTCCCATGGCAGTCCTTTTTTCTTCAATTCGTTTTGTACATCGCGGGCGGTAAAATCCACTCCCAATCCAATTTCGTCATAATACCGGTGTGCAAAATTCCGGTCGATGTTCTTGCCTAAGCGTTTTATCCTGATTACCAGTTCAATTTCGTGATGTACTTCCTGTGTCCAGGCGGGAATGTAAAACGGGTTATTATTACGCAGCAACGCCGAATCAGGCTTCATAAAAAACACCGGTTCTTCCGGAATTTCGTTGTTGAGTTCCCTGGCATGGGCCACATAATTTCTCCCTATACAAATGATTTTCATGGTTTTTCTGAATTTCAGATGATTTGATATCGCAAGGCAAAGTTACTTATTCATCATGCGTAATTTAATTTGCGTCAGCACTTTTTTGGTATACAGCGGAAATTCGCTGTTCATAATCCAGCCAAAATAACCCGGTTGTTCTGTCAACACCTGCTCCACCGGTACTCCTTTATTTTTGCCAAAATTAAAAACTTCGACACCGTCATCGTTGTAAATGATTCTTCCCACAAAATCTGCATTCCGGTCGTAACATGAAAACTCACTCAGTTTTTCCATATCGTTTATGATGGGCAACGATTTAGCACCTTTATGATCTTCGTATTCCACACCGTTATACATTTCGATTTGCGCTTTCAGTACTTCGTAAGTCGCGCGGGTATCGGCCATGGCATTATGTGCATCGAGTAACTTTTGATTGCAGTAAAATTTGTAAGCGGCGGCCAGTGTCCGTTTTTCCATCTTGTGAAAAATAGCCTGCACATCGATGAACTTTCGCTTTTTAAGATCGACATCGATATCGGCACGCAGAAATTCTTCAGCCAGGAGCGGAATATCAAACCGGTTGGAATTAAAACCGGCTAAATCACATCCTTCCATAAATTTAGCCAGGTTTTTTGCCACTTCTTTAAATGTTGGTTTATCTTTCACATCTTCATCGTAAATACCATGAATTACCGAAGATTCTTTTGGAATTGGCATTTCCGGATTTATACGTAAGTCCATTTCTTCTTCTGAACCGTTGCGGTGAATTTTCAGAAGTGCAATTTCAACTATTCGATCGTTGACAATATTGATACCTGTTGTTTCAAGGTCGAGAAATACAACCGGATTTTTTAATAAAAGCTGCATGATTATGGTTTAAAAGAGAAGGTATCCGAAAAACCATTTTGCTTTATTTCTGATTTTTGGGATACCTTCAAAAATTTAATTTTTAAAATTTTATGCGTTTATCATCATTGGCATTAACAGCATTAAAACGTCTTCGTCGTCATCTTCAGTTTCGGCTGGCAGGAGCAAACCTGCTCGCGAAGGGTCGCTCATTTCCACTTTTACGTCGGCAGCGGAAATATTAGCCAGAATTTCGAGCAAAAATGTTGATTTGAAGCCGATTTCAATCTCATCGCCATCGTAGTCGCAATTCAGCCTTTCAACTGCAGATATCGAGAAATCGATGTCCTGTGCCGAAACTACCAGTTGATTTTCGCTGATGCTCAACTTAACCAGATTACTTGCCTGATTTGAAAATACAGACACCCGTTTTGCAGTATTATAAAAAGCCAGCCGATCGATGGTCATTTTGTTGGGGTTATTTGCCGGAATTACCGAGTTGTAGCTCGGATAATTTCCTTCAACCAAACGGCAAACCAGCTTGTAATTGCTCAAGGTAAAAATGGCGTTTTTATCATCAAATTCCAGTTTTACATCAAACTCTTCTTTAGGAAGAAGGCTTCTCAGCAAACTTGCCGGTTTTTTAGGCAGAATAAACGATGAATCAAATTCCGCAGTGGCGTCGCTTCGGCGGTAACGCACCAGTTTATGTGCATCGGACGCAACAAAGCTGGTGTATTCCGGACCGATTTCTATAAATATGCCATTCATCACCGGCCGCAACTCATCGTCGGCAGTGGCAAATAATGTTTTTTCTATTCCCTTCTGCAATACTTTGTGGTTCAAATTGATGGACGATGCCGATTCTTCGTCAACCTGCGGCAGTTCGGGAAAATCTTCGCCATTCTGTCCCACGATACTGAATTTCCCGTTATCGGAAAAAATTTCAATGGCAAACGTTTCGGCATTCATCTGGAAAGTAAGCGGTTGTTCCGGAAACTCCTTCAATGTATCGATTAATAATTTTGCCGGGATAGCGATGGTTCCTTCACCTTCGGTATTATCCAGTTCCATGCTGGTAATTAACGTCGATTCAAGATCAGATGCAGTAATTTTAAGTTCCGATTCGGTTAACTGGAATAAAAAATTATCCAGAATGGGCATGGTACTTTTACTGCTGATTACTTTGCTGATTGCAGCCAGATGGCTTAACAGGTCGGTACTTGAGACAACAAACTTCATAGTAAATATTTAATATAGTTTTTTATCAGATTCGGTATTTATTTTTTATAGAGCGCTGTAAAACAAGCGGTTTTGATTTACATTTGTGGCGGTAAACCAAGTACACGAATATACAAACTTTAATTATATATCCTATTCCGGAAAGTTTGATTTTTTCAGGCATTTACGAACGGGTGTAGCGCCCCCTGCGGTAAACGTTATAGATAATCCCGAAAACCACAAGGATAAAAAGTGGCGCCATTATATTTAGCCACTGCCACATGGTTTTTTCCTCGCGCAGGCGAACTTTATCGAGCAGGCGCAGTTTTTGCGTGCGGTTGCGAAGTTGCATAATTCCCTGATCGTCGTTTAAATAATAAATGGTGTTCAGCAAAAATTCCTTATTTCCAAAGGTTTGTCCTGAGACACGATCAAACCCCAATTCCTGGATTCGCGGCGGATTGGTGGAATAATCCACTTCGTTTTTAATAATTCCACCGTCAGCAATAACGACCATTTTTGTAAACGGACTTTCCTGCACAACTGAAGAAGAAGGAAATCCGATTGGTTCGGTAAGCCGGTTACGGAAAACAGACGAAAACGAACCTTCAATTAAAACACCTACAGGAATAAACGATTCATTGAACAGTTCGCGCGCAGGCGGATTATTTATATTTTCGAGGCTCACGGCGGACGGTGATTGAACGGTGCGCGCATAGGGTGATGTAGAAAGTATCATGCTTTTTTTCAGCGTTGAATTTCCGCGGAGTGTATCGACAGACGAAACAAATTCTGCCAAAACCCGGTTCAGGTTGCGGCTTAGCGGATGGTTATCATTGGGGATGAGCAGTGGAGAATAGTACCAGGGATGCAAAGTAAATTGCGGCGGATTTCCCTGTGGCGCAGTATTCACCCGGAGTCGCGCACATTCTACGTCCTGCAAAAGTTCGCGGTTTAACCGCACACCATAATGAAAAAGCTGATCACCGAGGTTCAAATCACGCGGGAATGCAAATGTCATAAAACCTTTCGATAAACTGTCGAGGCTGACCTGCACCGGATCCACCAGCCAAACTATTTTGCCTCCCCTCATCAGGTATTGATCGATGAAATACTTTTCCCGCTCTTCGAAAGGTTCCACCGGATCGGCAACGATTAAAATATCCGCCGGATTTTCGTTCAGCAGCGAATCGGCGGGAATATGCGTTACCTGAAATTCCCCGGCCAGCGAACTGACAAAATCATACACCTGAAACTGGTCGGCTTCGCCTTGTCCTTCCAGAAAAGCAACAGCCGGTTTCTTTTCGCGCAACAATTTTTGAAAAGCATAAACAAGCTCGAATTCAACACTTTCAATGGAATGGTTAAAATTTGCTTCGTGGGAAAAGTCAGGATTGTATTTTAGGAAATTTACCGCAATTTCTCGTCCGTTGTACCGGATAACTGCTCCCGGGAAAATAAGTTTTGTGCTTACTCCCTGATCGGTTTCGCGCCTGAAACTGGTCGGTTTTATTCCTTTGCTAATGAGTTCCCTGATGAAATCTTCCCGTTTTTCTTCGCTGGCAATTCGGTAAGGATCCCTCACCTGAATTCGGATAGGTTCGGGAGAATATGCATTTAAAACTGCTATCTTTTCAAACACTTCTTCCTGCAGTTTTCGCAGTCCTGCTTCCAGTTCCCCTTCAAGGTAAAATTCAACCTCTACCGGATGAACGAAATTCGAAACAATTTTTGTACTAACCTGCGAAAGTGAAAATCGTTTATCGGCCGTCAGATCGATCCGAAAAAGAAAATTACCTGAAAACCAGAAGATAAACATCAGAACAATAAAAATAACTATCGAGTTGTTGCGGAATTTTTTTTGCTTCCATTTTTTGCTCCGAAGCGTTCCGACGGTAAACCATAAAAAAATAAATGTCATTCCTGTAAAATAGATAAGATCGCGCATATCGACCACACCGCGGGAAACCGACAGGTAATGATTGTTCATGCTGAGCCACGAAAAAAGTTGCTCCAAAACGTAAGGAATTCCTGAAGTGGCAATAAAATCGAATCCCTGGTAAAAAACAAACGACAGCGCCATAGCAAGAATAAACGAAACGATTTGGTTATCGGTAAGCGACGAAGCAAAAATTCCTATGGCAAGGTAAACAGCCGCCAGGAAAAAAAGTCCGATAAACGAGCCCCAGGTGGCGCCGGTATCGATATTACCCACCGGATTTCCGAGCAGGTAAACCGACAAAAAATAGATGAGCGTGGGCAACAACGAAATGGCTACCAAAACCAAACCGGCCAAAAATTTTGCAAACACCAGCTTGAAATCGGACAGAGGGCGGGTAAGCAACAGTTCAATGGTCCCGCTGCGCTTTTCATCGGCAAAAAACCGCATGGTAATGGCAGGAATTAAAAACAAATAGAGCCACGGCGCCAGTGAAAACAAGCCTTCCAGCGTAGCGTAACCACTGTCGGGGATATTATAAGCGCCCGGGAAAACCCACAGAAAAAGCCCGGTTACCAGCAAAAACACCAAAATTGCGAGATAACCAATCAGCGAACCTAAAAACGCTCTAATTTCTTTTTTAAATAAACTGTACATGACTTTAGTTCAGAGTTCAAAGTTCAAAGTTTCAAAGTTCAGAGTTCAAAGTTCAGAGTTCAAAGTTCAGAGTTCAGAGTTCAGAGTTCAGAGTTCAGAGTTCAAAGTTCAGAGTTCAGAGTTCAAAGTTCAGAGTTCAGAGTTCAGAGTTTAAAGTTTAAAGTTTAAAGTTTAAAGGCTGTTGTGTTGCCTCCAGCAATTTCACCATTTTTTGCGCTGCACGGCGGGAACTCCCGGAGTTTCCCATCATCGCTTTTAAACGTGCATAATCATCGAATATTTTTCCGCGGTATGAATTGTCGAACAGCAGTTTTTGCATTTCTTTTTTTACATTTTTAAAAGTCATTTTCATCTGAATAAACTCCCGCACAATTTCCCGGTTCATAATAATATTTGGCAACGAAACACCAGCCATGTCGAAAACGAAATTACGCAAGATTACATCTACCAACCAGCCGCCTTCCACTTTGTAAATAACCGTTTGCGGAACATTAAACAGCGCCGTTTCCAGCGCGGCCGTACCTGATGAAACCAGCGCCGTGTGGGCATTGTTCAGCAAATCGTAGGTTTGATTGTAAATCAGTTTCACCCCCGAACCTTTTAAGAATTTCTGATAAAGTTCATTATCGATGCTTTTTATGCCGGCCACTACAAACTGAAAACCGGTAAATTGCTTTGCCACTTTCACCATTATCGGCAACATGCGTTTGATCTCCTGAACACGGCTCCCGGCAAGCAAAGCCACCACAGGCCTTTCATCCAGGTCATTTTTTTGCAGAAATTCCGTTTTTGAGAGGGTTTCTTTTTTGAATTGTTCGATAGAATCCATCAGCGGATTTCCCACATAATGAACTTCAAACCGGTGTTTTTTATAAAACGCTGTTTCAAAAGGAAAAATCGTAAACATTTCGTCGACAAACTGCCGTATTTTTTTTACACGATACTCTTTCCAGGCCCACACTTTTGGCGAAATGTAGTAAAAAACCCGGACGTTATGTTTTTTCGCAAATTCGGCAATTCGAAGGTTAAATCCCGGATAATCAATCAGAATCAAAACATCTGGTTGGAACCCGAGCAAATCTTTTTTACAGAATTCCATATTGCGACTGATGGTTTTCAGGTTCAGCAAAACGTTTACGATACCCATGAATGCCATTTCGCGGTAGTGCTTAATCAGTTCGCCACCAACCGCCTGCATTAAGTCGCCGCCAAAAAAACGAAATTGCGCAGAAGAATCGGCAATTTTTAATTCCTTCATCAGATTTGAACCATGTAAATCGCCCGAAGCTTCGCCGGCAATGAGATAGTATTTCATTTAAAATGCTTTTGAAATCAAAACCGCCAGTGCATAAACGATGGTTGCGCCGAGCACGCCGCGGGCAGCCTGTTCGTACTTAATCTTCAGAAATCCGGTAAAAATGAGCAGGTTGGCAAAAATGCAAAGACTAACCAATTTTATCAGCGCCTGCAATCGCCACAAACCACCGACATATTCTGAGAAAGGAACATCGCTTTCACCAAAAACATACACCAACAAAAAAACAACAAGCGGGAGTAGAAATCCGGCCAGAAAACCCATACCTGTTTTGTCGAATGTATTTCGCTTTTTTCGCTGCATCAGAACGTCCAGTTTTTCAGATCCTCAAGGGTTTTGTAACAAGTCATGTCGATGGAAACGGGCACAACCGATGCATAATTTTCTTTCAGCGCATGGATATCGGTTTCCACGGAATCTTCCTCGAAATTCTGGAAATAACCAGACAGCCAGTGGTATTCCCTTCCGTGCGGATCAACGCGGCGCTCAAATTCCTCTACCCATTTTCCGCTGGTTTGGCGGCATACTTTTATCCCTTTTGGTTTCCCCTTCGGAATATTTACATTCAGACAGGTGTAAAGCGGCAAACCATATTCCAGCACACTTTGAAAAACTTTGGCAACCACAATTTTCGCTTTTGAAAAATCGGCGTCGGCAGCGAAATCGTCCAACGAAAATCCCAGCGAGGGAACACCGTGCAAACTGCCTTCAATGGCCGCGCCCATTGTTCCGCTGTAAATTACGCTAATCGAAGAATTGGCGCCGTGGTTAATTCCCGAAACCACAAAGTCCGGCTTTTTTTCGAACAGGTTGTTAAAACTGAGTTTCACACTGTCCACCGGTGTGCCGTTGCTTTTGTATGTGGGCACTCCCATAATTTTCTCCACCGGCACTGCCCTCAGCGGATGATCTACCGTTATGGAACATGCTTTACCCGACATTGAAGTTTCGGAAGAAATGGCCGCCACTTCGCCAAAATGATTCATCACCTCCACCAATTCACGTAAACCTTTCGCATGAATTCCATCGTCGTTGGTAACTAATATCAATGGTTTTTCTGACATAATTTTTAAGGAATTGGAGGCAAAGATAAATGAAATGAATGACGATTTAAAACCATTTAAAAATGATTAGGAATTTCTTTTAATAATTAAAGCGGTTTTTAAAACTGAATCATTATGAGGCTCAATTCCCGCTATTTTCCTAATTTTATTAATTAATCTAAGCCTTTATATCATGAAATTTAAGGTATTTTTTTCATTGGTTGTTTTTGCAACATCATCTTATGCACAATTCCCGGATTTTGAGTTTCATAAAATTGGCGAGTATGGAATGCGCACAGGTCAAACTGCCCTGGTAGATTTGGACGAAGACGGCGACCTCGACTGGATTTTCGGGGAACGTGGAAAAATGTCGTGGTTTGAATATCAAACTGCAGATGAATGGGTTTATCATCTTCTGGGAGAAGGCGCCACGACTGACGTGGGTGGTTGTCCGATCGACGTTAACCGCAACGGAAAAACCGATTTTATGGTGGGAACCGGGTGGTACGAAAATACGGGTTCGCCCAAAACGGGAAAGTTTCCGTTTCACAATAAATTTACCATTTCCTGCCACGATAATTTAGCGGCTGATGTAGATGGGGATGGCGATACTGATGTGATTGCGAATAGTAACGATCCGGCAAATCCACACCTCATCTGGTACAATATTCCTGTAAATCCGGAAGCACAATGGGAGTTTGTCATCATTGGCAACGGAATTCACGGCGGAGTGGATCCAAAAGGCGCAGGAGATTTGGATGGCGACGGTGACATTGACATTGTCCGTGGCGATGTTTGGTTCGAAAATTCCAACGGTTCCGGTTTTTCATGGGCCGAACATCCAATAGTTCCCGAAGGAGGTTCACGCGCCGGAAAATATGGACTGGCATTAAAAGCCTGGGTGACAGATATCGATAAAGATGGTGACAACGACATTGTTGAATCGGAATGCGACACCGCAGATACGCGTGTTTTCTGGTGGGAAAACAAACGGGACGGCAAAAAATGGAAATTTCATTTGATTTCGGAAAACATGACACAGCAGGATTTTCACTCGCTGGCAGTGGCCGATTTCGATAACGATGGCGATGAAGATGTTTTCAGCGGTGGCGGCCCCATGAGCAGCGAACCTCACCAGTGGTTTATTTGGGAAAATTTGTCGGGGGATGCCAAAAATTGGAAAAAGCACCTGATTCTGGAGGGCTATCGTTGTCATGAAGCAAAAGCTGCCGATGTTGACGGCGACGGGGATATAGATATTTGTTCAAAACCATGGAATGGAAATGTACATGTTTATCTCGAAAATAAACTGAAGTAGAATACGAAAACTGAAAAATCCCGAAGCATAAAATCCGGAAACAAACTATGCTGTTTTTATTCCGGATTCAGCACAGCTAAAAAATAATGAAAAACATATTGGCAATGGGAAAAACGGCAAAAGAAAACGTCAGGGGACTTCAGTTTTGGAAGGTTCATTTTTAGATTTTCCTGCCGGACGTATGATTAGCCGGAGCGATTGGTCGTAAGTCATGTAATTCCACAGCCAGTTTATGAAAATAACGAGCCTGTTTTTCACTCCCACAATCGACATCAGATGCACAAACATCCAGGTCAACCAGGCCGGAAACCCACTGAAATGCAATCGCCGTAAATCTACCACAGCTCTGTTCCGGCCAACCGTGGCCATCGAACCTTTGTCCTTGTATTCAAAAGATTGCATTGCTTTGTTTTTCTTGAGCTTTACCAGGTTATCGGCCAGGATTGAAGCCTGTTGCAATGCTACCTGGGCTACTTGCGGATGTCCATTTGGATACACTTCGGTTTCCATGAATGCAATATCGCCAATGGCAAAAATATCCGGCATACCCTCCATCTGGTTATACCGGTTCACTTTTATGCGGTTTCCACGCACCACCAGACCGGGTTCGATTCCCGAGGGCATTTGCCCTTTTACACCTGCTGCCCAAATCAAGGTACGTGTGTTAAAATTCTGGCGGTCTTTTAATTCAACTTCCCTGCCATCGTAGCCAACAACCTTGTGGTTTAACTTTACCATCACTCCCAGTTGTTCCAGGTATTTCGCGGCTTTTTTACCCGATTTCTCACTCATTCCGTGCAGCAAATGATCGCCGGCTTCCACCAGTGTGATATTCATGTAATTAAAATCGAGCTCCGGATAATCCTTCGGCAAAACAAACTTTCTCATTTCAGCCAGTGCACCGCAAACTTCAACTCCGGTAGGTCCGCCGCCCACTACAACCACATTCAGCAACCGTTTTACTTCTTCAATGTCTCGTATGGTAACCGCTTTTTCAAAATTTTCGAGTAGCCGGTTACGCAGGAACAATGCCTCGGGCACCGATTTCATCGGGATGCTGTTTTGTTCAAAACTTTCCAGCCCAAAAAAATTGGTTGTGGCCCCGGTCGCAATTACCAAATAATCATACCAAACCGTTCCGAGCGTGGTATGCAGCATTTTTTTATCGGGAAATACCTTTTCAACCTCTGCAATCCGGATGTAAACATTTTTCACTTTTTGAAACGCTTTTCGAAGCGGAAATGAAATGGAGCTTGGTTCGAGTCCCGATGTTGCCACCTGATAAAATAAAGGTTGAAACTGGTGGTAATTATACCGATCGATAAGTACAATCTGAAAACCTTTTTTGTACAATTTTCTGGCGAGCCGCAATCCTGCAAATCCGGCACCAATAATTACAACTCTGGGTTGCCCGGTTTCGGGAATATTAACTGGCATAATGTTTCATTGTTTTAGAGACCGAACAAAGCTGGAAAGGGAAAGTTTGACTATCCCGGATTTTCTGTTCATCTCTTATCATAATCCCTGGCAAAATATGCCGGACAGCCTGGATTTGTTTACAACTGATTTTATGGAACAAAGGAATCAACCGGATAATCAGGAACGAGAATCACTTGATTGATGGAATACCTTAAAAATCTGAAAATAAAATGATATTCAAAATGACTCAAAATGAATTAATACGGGATAATAATTCAGCTTCAAAAAAGTATCCGCATTTTTTGTATTTTTGAGTGTGATTATATTCAGTGTATGAAACAAAGGATTTACATTGATACGTCGGTAATAGGTGGTTGTTTTGATGAAGAATTTTTGGAATGGTCAAATAAATTATATGATGAAATTACTTCAGGGCAAAAAATGGCTATTATTTCTGATATTACCTACAGAGAGATTGAATTGGCTCCTGTATTCGTTCAGGAGAAATTATTCTCGATTCCAAATCAATGTTTGGAGAATATTTTAACAACCGAGGAAGTTGAATTTCTTGCTTCAAATTATGTAAAAGCTGGAGCAGTAAGTCAAAAATTTTATGAAGATGCATTACATATTGCAAATGCCACTGTTCAAAAAGCAGATATTCTTGTGAGTTGGAATTTTAAGCATATTGTTAATATAGAAAGAATTAGAAAATACAATGCTGTTAATTTGATGCTAGGTTATAGCACTATTGAAATTCGGACGCCTCGTGAAATAATAAAATAAAATGAAGATGAATAAAAATAAAAAATTCGACGCTGTTAAAATGATGCGCGACATAAGAAACAAATTACATCAGGAGTATGTAAAAGATCCGGAAAAAAGGCAAAAAGATCTGGAAAAAGTGCGACAAAAGTATATGAACATTGAACCCAATAAAGGATAATTATCTTTCATTACTCTACCCTCAACCCCGTTACTAGCGTTTTCTTTTGCAGTGAGAACCAGGTCAACCCAAAAATCCAAAGGAAACCATTTACTAAAATCAAAGCTACTACAATAGCAACGGTGCTAAACGAAACATCGGTATTATTGGAAAGTAGTGCGGGTAATGTTGCAACCACCGCAGCAAAAAAGCCAATGAGCACGCCGGCAAACAACAGGATTAAGTATTCCGTGGTAATCATCCGGAACAGCGGCTTATTATTGAAACCAATGGCCTGCATTACGGCAATTTCGCGGCGACGTTCCAAAAGTGTTCGCGCCAGAATTACCGCCAGACCAATGGTTCCGAGGATGAGCCCCAACGCACCGAGCGCAAGGAATATGGAAAGGTACGTATTGGTAACTGAATAAAACTGAACCAATCGTTTGGCAGTGGATTCCATTTGCCAGCCGTAATCGCGAAATACCGACTGCAACTCGTCGCCAATTTTTTGGGCATTTTCCGGTTTTCCGTCAATCAGGAAAATTTGTGAACCACTGCTGGAAGGATAATTTTTCAGAAAGTTTTTATTGGAAATAATTACGTAACCCTGGAAAATAGATGGTGTGGTTCCGGCAATCAGTTTCAAACGTAATGTATCGCCCAACTCATTCTGATACATTAAAACATCCCCTTCTTTCTTCCCCAATCCCCACTGAATAACGGTTTGGTCGGCAATGGCCGGAATGGTTCCATCGTCGTAAGTTTGGTCAAGCGCCAGCCAGGGATCAGTATCGCCCAGACCTTTCATTTTTGCAGCAAACGAAAAGCGACCTTTCAGCATCTGCGGGTCAACACCTAAAATAGCCGGTTGAGAAGTCCGGTTCAGGTTTAAACAACTTGCATCGTCGCCTTCCACTTTTCGGAACTGAACCGCAGTAAAATCCTCGTAAATTCCCTCTTCTGCACGTTTTTCCTCGTCATTTAAATTATACAAAACAGGCATGGTAGTTTCCGCGAAATACATAAACCCGCCTGTTCCGCTGGATTTATCCTGCGCATTCGCAAACAAATCGAGTTTATTGGAGCCGGTTGAAACGACAATAAAAGTTCCGAGGGCAAACAAAATGACCACCGTGAGCGACCTTCCTTTGTTTCGGGCCAGGTTCATCTGTGCCATTCTTTGCAATCCTATGGTATTCTGCCTTTTAGCTTCGGAACGAATAATTATTTTTCTAAACAACAATATTAATCCCAACAACAATAAGGTTCCGGAAATGAAAAACAACGAAGTATCCATCTGTTTCGAAACAAAAACCTGCATCACAAAAATGGCAATGCCGCTGATTAATGACAATGAAAATAACATGTCAAAAATGAATTCCCATAACCTTTTTCCAGCGGTAACAGTTTGCTTTTGCAGGTCGGCGGTTCGTTGTTTCTGGTAGCGCGAAACCGAAATATATATGGCCAGCAACGAAACAACAATGCTGATAACAAATCCCATAACCAAGGTTGCCGGGTAAATACGAATGGTGAGTACGTCGGTGCGCACAATTTCGTACCAAAGAGTGTTCAAAATTCTAAATACCAGTGAAGTATATGCCACTGAAACCACCAGCCCGATTAAACTGCCAAACATGGCAACCGTTAATCCTTCCGAGAGAAATAAACGGCGTACTTGTTTTTGCCGGAATCCCAGTGCATCAAGCAAGCCTACCTGGGCAGAACGATTTTCCAGGTTCAACCGGAATAACAGCGAGGTAAGAACAATGGCAGCCACCAAAAGGAAAAAACTAAGCCCAATAAACAGCCCGCTGAAATCGGTACCGTTTTTTGCTGCCTGGATTCCTTTCTCACGAATGGGTTCCACTGACATTCCCAATTCGCCGGGATGTATATTTTCAGCAAAAACCCGTTTATATTTTTGAACATCAAACTTACCGGTCGGATAGCGGACTGCAGTGTAATTTCCAAACCGGTTCGACCACATTGTCAATGCATCGTTCAGCGAAATGTACGCTTTGGGCGCCCCCCCCCAATTAGTCCAGTACGCCTCATCTTTATCGCGAATGGCATCGAGGTTAATGGGAACGCCGGCTTCCCACTCGCGGCAGTGGCCGGCATCAGAAAGTCCGGGCAATTGAGGCATCCGGGTTGAATCAGCCCACCCGGGCGTCATCGGTACAATTTTTTTCAACACAAAAGAATGCTGTGCATTAACCAACTCACGCAGCGGACCAATTATCCAGTATTTCAACTGAATGCTGTCTCCTGCTTTAACTCCCAAATCATCGGCTGCCCACTGGTTCAGAATAATTTCATTTTTACCGAGTGAAGAATCGTCCAGCGACGAGACAAACGAATACGGCGTATCTTTGTCGTTCAGGTAAATTCCATTAACAAAATAGGTAAGCATGGGTTTGGCACCGGGGAGTTTTTGCAGCGTTTCAGCCACCTTATTTTCGAGGAAAACCCGTTCGGTTGAAATCTCGGTTTCATTGGTAGCCGGAATGTTTTTCTGAATCAATCCTGCATCTTCCGGAGTAAGGCAATCATCCACCACCTTTTCAATTTCGGCTGTCTTCAAATCGGTTGAAATCAAAATTTGGTTGGCCTTTCCTTTGAAATTCATCAAATCGTTGAGCTTATCAAGGGAAAGAAAAATATTGTAGGGAGCGGTTTGCGAGTTTTTTAAATTAAAACGTCCCAGACTCATCTTTTTGAACTACTTTTTTAACCAGCGCCCGCATGGAAACACTGGTTTCCTCTGCCGAAACAAACGGTGCATTCATGGGAATAAGACTGGCCTTTTTTATGCGCACCAGCAAATTGTCACCTTCTTTTATTTGAAGTTGTTCGGCCAGATTGCGACTAATGGCGATTTCGTTGTCTTTTAGTTCACCATACAAAGGTGTTTTGGCAATCTTTTCAAAACTTTTATCCACTCCAATAATCTGCACTTTATTCACCCGGCGCTGTCCGCCGTCGGCTACGGCCATTCCCTGCAACAGCAAAACCGGTGCAGCCTTAATCTGCGAATTATCAGCTTCCATTTCTGACGCCATCTCCTGCCTGAAATACCGCTCAACCACTGATACAAGATGTGTGGTTTCTCCAAGCCGGTAGAAGGTTGCCTGCCCGAGGCTGTAACGCACCGAGTCGCCAATAATTAACGAACCTGTTAACACTGTGGCACTAATGGCAACTCCAAGTGCAACCAATAAATTCGCTTTAAAATAGTGAACAAAAGTTTTTAATATATATTGAATTTTTGTCATAAGAACAGCTCCCTGGAACTCCCTTAAAGGGGAGAAATTTTAAACCAATTGTCCGTTTTTCAGGATGTATTTTTTGTCCATCTGGTTTGCCATTTCAATTGAATGCGTAACGGTTACCAAAGTTATTCCCTCCTCCGAACTTAAATTTAGAAGCAGTTCAGTTAATGCAGCGGCGTTATCTTCATCAAGTGCGCCGGTGGGTTCGTCGGCCAGCACCAGTTTAGGTTTGTTAATTAACGCCCGCACCACGGCTGTGCGTTGGCATTCACCACCCGACATTTGCGATGGTTTCTGATCGCGCTGTTCCCAAATCCCTACTTTCTGAATGAGGTATTCAGCCCAATCCTTTTCTTCTTTTGAAATTTTGTTTCCCTGTGGCAGCAACGGAAGCAATACATTTTCCCACAACGTAAGCTGCGGCATTAAGTGATGCAACTGAAAAACAAAACCCAGTTGCCGGTTGCGAAAGGCAGCCAACCCGGTTTTGGAATAGCCGGTAATGTCTTTCCCTTCGAAATTAATTTTTCCTTCATCAGGCAAATCGAGTGTTCCCATTAAATTCAGCAAAGTTGTTTTTCCTGAACCACTGGGGCCAACCACCGCTATTTTTTGACCGGCATTAAGTTCCAGGTTTAACTTATTCAATACCGGCCGATAGCTGTGGGTACCCGGCTGTCCGTAACCTTTTGAAATGTTTTGTAGTTGTAG
>CAWAMJ010000014.1:0-168189 GCA_963783085.1 uncultured Prolixibacteraceae bacterium
CCCACATTCTAAAAATATTAAAATGAGAGAGTTACAGAGTTAAAATTTTGTAACTCTTTTTTTGTCATTCCAGGTTAAATAATATTGTTACAACTTCATATCCTTAAACTTCGGTGGATTTTGCATGATTAGTTGTAAATTTAAATCATCCAAAAAGGTAATTTTGAAACTCTACATCAAAAATATGGTTTGCATTCGCTGCCAGATGGTGGTAAAAGCCGAACTTGAAAAACTCGGCCTGCCTTATGTTTATGTAAGAATTGGCGAAGCAGATATTATTGGAGATGTCCAGCAGGAACAATTGAACGGTTAAAAATCGATTTAAAAAAGGCAGGCTTGGTGTTGATGGACAATAAAAAAAGTGTTCTTGTTGAAAAAATAAAAAGTGCCATTATTGAACTGGTTCATTATTCCGAAGATCAGATTAAGGTGAACCTCTCGGATTACCTGAGTGAAAAACTCGATTACGATTATACTTACCTTGCCAATCTTTTTTCGGAAGTAAAAGGTATTACCATTGAAAAATTTTACCTGACCCATAAAATTGAAAGGGTAAAAGAACTGATTGTTTACGACGAACTCAACCTTTCGGAAATAGCTTACAAGATGCACTACAGCAGTGTTGCCCATCTTTCCAATCAGTTTAAAAAATACACCGGCCTTACTCCTACCCATTTCAAAATGCTTAAAAATAAACGTCGCGAAACACTCGAAGATGTGTGAATAATGTAAATATTCATCAGAATTATGTAACACATTTCATCAACCCAAATTCCCGAAATTTACCTTGTAATTCGTTGCCTTAAATTCCATTCTGTAAAAAAGAGACAGTAAAATCACAACGGATTGCACATAACAAATCAACAAAAATAAAAATGAATGTATTATTGGTTTATCCGAAATGCCCCGACTCTTTCTGGAGTTTTACACATGCCCTGAAATTTATTTCGAAAAAAGCCGCAGTTCCGCCACTCGGTTTAATTACAGTGTCGGCAATGTTGCCCGATACGTGGCAGAAAAAACTGGTGGATTTGAATATTTCAGCACTTCGGACAAGCGATATTCAGTGGGCCGATTATGTTTTTATCAGCGCCATGTATATTCAAAAAGAATCGGTGAAACAAAGTAATTACTGAAAGTAAAAAATGGAATAAAAAAATAGTTGCCGGCGGTCCGCTTTTTACCCAGGAATATCCGAATTATCCGGATGTAGATCATTTTATTTTAAATGAAGCAGAGATAACCATGCCCCTATTTCCTGGCTGATTTGAATGCAGGAAAACCACAACGGCTTTATACTACAGATGAATATGCCGACCTTACGCAAACACCGGCTCCCGATTTCCATTTGTTGTCGGTAAAAGATTATGCTACTATGAATATCCAGGTTACACGCGGGTGTCCGTATAACTGCAATTTTTGTGAAATTACATCGCTCCTGGGGCATAAAATGAGAATGAAAAGTACGGCCCAGATTATCAACGAACTGGATGTTTTATACCATACCGTTAAATGGCGGGGGGCGGTTTCAATTGTAGATGATAATTTTATCGGAAATAGAAAAGAAATAAAAAACAACCTTCTCCCGGAAATGAAAAAATGGATGCAAAGCCATAAATACCCATTTAACTTTAGTATCCAGAGTTCAATAAATCTTGCCGATGATAAAGAGCTCATGTCGCAATTGATTGATGCAGGTTTTAATGCTGCTTTTATTGGCATAGAAACACCCGATGAAATTTCTCTTCAGGCATGCAATAAGGTTCAGAACAAAAACAGGGATCTTATTCAAAGCGTTAAAAAGATACAACAGGCCGGAATTCAGGTTTCAGGCGGTTTTATTGTTGGTTTCGACAGCGATACGCCGTCAGTTTTTCAGCGCCAAATTGATTTTATTCAGCAAAGTGGAATTGTATCGGCCATGGTGGGTTTATTAAATGCACCTAAAAACACCAAACTCTATCATCAGTTAAAAGCAGAAAACAGGTTAACCACCGAAGCTACCGGAAATAATACCGATTCATCGATGAATTTTATTCCTAAAATGGATTACGATGAACTTCAGGAAGGTTACAAAAAAATAATCAACAGTATTTATTCGGTAAAACCTTATTACAAAAGGGTGAGAAAGTTATTGCTGAATTACAATCGTTTGGCTAAGGGACAAACTAAGATAAAATTCTCCCTGCTGATGGCATTTTTAAAATCGGTTTACGTTATTGGTTTCCTGGATAAGGGCAGAACCGAATACTGGAAGTTTATTATCTGGACCCTATTTAACAAGCCAAACCTAATGGTTGATGCGATTACTTATACCGTTTACGGGTATCATTTCAGAACCGTTTACGGGCTGCGCCGAGGATCATCGTAAAATGATAAAAATGTGTGAATAATGTAAATTATAACATCAATTGTGTAACACTTTCAAAAATGAGCGGGAGTAACTTTGTTGCGATTGTTCTATTTGAAACTGATACAAATGAAAGAAATTGAAAAATCAAGAATCCACATCCTCATCGAAATCATTGAGTACGTTCCGAATTCAGTGGTGAGCAGGACCATCATCAGAAAAACCACCGGAAATATCAGTGTTGTTGCTATTGACACCGGAGAGGCACTGGCCGAGAAAATTTCTCCGTTCGATACTTTTATTCAGATTATTGAAGGCATTGCCGAAGTTGTGATTGATGACCAGCCAAGTATACTTCAAACTGGAGAGGGCATAATTATTCCTGCCCATACATCCAATATTGTGCGGGCAAACGGGCGGTTTAAAATGATTTCAACCGTGATAAAAAGCGGATACGAGGGAAGCATGCTGTAATACAAGGAAAGCATGCTGTAATTAAAACAATTAAAATAAACATCATGGCAAAGGGTAAAGAAAAAAATGAAGGCAAAGAGAGAAAGAACATAAAAAAAGTAGCCGCTTCAAGCCTCAAAGAGAAGAGGGCTGCAAAAGCTGCAAAAAAGGCCGGCAAAAGCGATCCGGAACAATAAGGTTGCTGATGAAAACAGAATGCCGGACAGTAAAGTTCCGGCAAAGAATAACACGGAAAGAAGTTCAATCGACAATGGAAAACAAATTTAAAGAAGGTGAAGTTGTGCAGGCGAAGGATAATCCAACGCTTAACCTTGTGATAAGGAGGTACGTCGACCGGATTTATTACTGCAAAATCCAGAAGGATCCCAACCACAAAGAACTGGTATATTTCGAACGGGAACTCCTGCCGCACGACATAAAAAACATCGGCAACTTACTTCCGAAAACATAAAAAGTAAGAAATAAAACGAGCCAGACAAAAGAATTTCGACAAACAGGAAATACAGTTAATTATCAGTCCTGTTTCTTAATTCTTTTGTCTTGTTTTAAAATTTAAAATTCATGAAAATCACATATATAGCAACATATCCGCCCCGCGAATGCGGCATTGGAACGTTTACCGGTAACCTGTTCAAATCGATGATAGGGGAAAATGAACAAAAGGAACAGGGGCACGAAGGTTTTGTAATTGCAATAAACGACAATGATCTCACCTATAAATACCCTGCAGAAGTTAAATTAACCATCAGACAGGATCATCAGGAAGATTACCTGAAAGCAGTAAAATACATTAACCTTAGTGGTGCCGATGTTTGTATCCTTCAGCATGAATTTGGCATATTTGGCGGGCAAAGCGGAGTTTATATACTCCCGCTGCTTCACAGGCTTGAGATTCCAATCATTGTTACCCTTCATACCATACTCAAAACACCTTCGTACAACGAGAAAGCAGTTTTGAAAGAGATTTGCAAAATGGCACACAAAATTGTAGTAATGAGCCACAAAGCAGTTGATTTCCTGGTAAGCATTTACGATGTACCCAAAGAAAAAATTGCATTGATTGAACATGGAGTCCCTGATATTCGTTTCAGCCCGGAAAAATGTAAAAAAGAATTTAAACTCGAACGCAAAAAAGTACTGTTGACTTTCGGTTTTATTGGCCGGAGCAAGGGCATTGAAACCGTGATAAAAGCATTGCCGGAAGTGGTAAAAAATCATCCGGAAATCCTGTACATGGTTTTGGGAAAAACCCATCCGAATGTACTGCGGCATTCCGGCGAAGAGTACCGGACTTTCCTTCTTCGTCTGGTAAAAAACCTCAAACTTGAAAATCATGTAACTTTTTTGAATGAATTTATTGATGAGCAGGAACTGTTCAAATATTTATATGCCTGCGATATTTACATTACCCCTTATTTGAATGAAGCTCAAATTACCAGCGGCACCCTTTCGTATGCTGTTGGAGTGGGTGCAGCCGTTTTGTCAACGCCATACTGGCATGCTGCTGAATTGCTGGCTAAAGGAAGAGGCAGGTTGTTCGATTTTAATGATTCAGATCACCTTGCAAACATTTTAACGGAACTGCTTGAGCATCCGCAGGAACTAAGCGAATTAAAAACCAAAGCCGGCGAATACGGCAAAAAAATTACCTGGCCCAATACCGGTGAAAAATATGTTGCACTTGCCGAAAAAATAGTGGACAACGGATACCCGGTTATTTCCAAAAAGGAAACTGAACCTGATTTACTTATTCTCCCCCCTTTTCGCTTGCGCACATCAATCGCCTTACCGACGATACCGGCATTATTCAACACGCCAAATTCGGTATTCCAAATTTAAAGGAAGGTTATTGCCTGGATGATAATTCAAGGGCTTTGCTAATGGTTTTGATGGCCTACCGGCAAAAGAAGGATATGCGCGCACTGGAATTGTCGCCTGTCTATTTGAGTTACATCCACTACCTGCAAAATGCAAACGGTACCTTCCGGAATTTTCTGAGTTTTAACCGGAACTTTTTGGATGAAACCGGCTCCGAAGATTCATTTGGCCGCACCATTTGGGCGTTGGGTTATTTGCTGGGAAATGCTCCCAATGACGCTTACTATCAAACCGGCAAACTGATTTTTTTTAATGCATCGCCCAATTTCGAAAAATTAAAATCGATCCGGGGGATTGCCAATACTATGATTGGAATTTGTTACTATCTGAAAAACACTCCTGCTGACGATTCGATGACCGAAAGGTTAAGAAATCTCGCCAATGTATTGCTGAAACATTATCGTGAAAACCAGGCTACAAATTGGAATTGGTTTGAATCTTTACTGGCATATGACAATGGTATTTTACCACTGGCGCTCTTACATTCAGCAGAAATACTGAACGACCCAAAAATCACAGAAACAGCAATCGAATCGATGAATTTTCTGACCAGCCACACGTTAAAGGATAATTACCTCTCGATAATCGGAAATGAAAAATGGTACAAAAAAGAGGGTGAACGTTCTGTTTTTGCCCAACAGCCCATTGATGCCATGGCGATGGTATTAATGTACCACGAAGCTTATTTTGTAACAAAAGACAAGGATTACCTGAATAAATTATACACCGCTTTTTTGTGGTTTTTGGGTGAAAACGATTTGCGGATGAGCTTGTACGATTTTGAAACCAAAGGATGTTGCGACGGTTTTGAAAGTTATGGCGTAAACCGCAACCAGGGAGCCGAAAGTTCCCTGGCTTATCTCATCTCCCATTTAACTGTTTTGCAGGCCTACGAAGAGTTTCATAAATCGGACCTGAGATTGGTGTAAACAAAAATCCCGCTTAAAAAGCAGGATTAAATTACAAATGACGACATCCTTTAAACTAACTTAGTGTATTAAATCCTTGTTAAACTGCATGTTACGCTAATTTTTTGGAAATACTAATGTCGGTTCAGCATTCTAATTGATTATTGTTTGTTTCATACATATTTGCCTCCGTTACTGAGCCATTTTTTAGCATTGAACGGAATTGTGAATTGCCAGAAAGCTTCTTCGCGCGGAGTTGTTTTAACCTCCCAGCTGTCTTTTTCGAAATCGTATATTTCGCGCAGAATACTGTATTTCCTTCGCCATGTCCGTTTGGTGAGCGACCGGTAAATTGACGCATTTTCAATTGCCCGCGGATAATATTTTTTGTGCCCGTCATCGTATGCAAAGGTACGGAGTTCATCAGCCGTTATTTTGTTGGTGTTCCAAAGGTTGATAACTGCCCGGCTTACCTCTTCGTGCCGCAAATGGCGGGTATATTCACCGGTGGGATTATGCGAAATTATAAGATCGTAATGCTTTTCGGGCAGCAAGTTTAAAATAGCTTGTTCAACTTCTTCTTCATCCAGCGGAATTTGATCAGGGCCATCATCCAGATCGCCCATCACCCCTTCCGATTTGAGCACTTTAAGCGCCTCGTAAAATTTAGGGGAGCGCCCGGTATCGCTCTTTCTGCAAACCGAAACCACAAAACAATTCCACGTGGGGTGGCTCAATATTGTCCCTCCGGCCCACAAGGTTTCATCGTTCGGGTGGGCAACAATTATGGCAACTTTTTTCGGGTTTATTTCAATCATTATGTCCCGGCGTGTTGAAAAAGTTTTTCACAAAAGCCTGCTGTTGATTGCTATTCATCTTATTTGCAGGTTGAACAGTAATCTTAACTTTTTCAAACCGGCGATTATCTTTTAACAAATTGAATAATTCTGTTTTTGCGTCGGCGGGACCAAACAGGAGTATTTCATTATAATCATTTATGATGTAACTCAATTTTTTGTAAAAGTTTGATTTTTGATTTTGCTCCATGTTGTCCACCCGACTTTCATCCGTGTTTAAATTCTGTAATGGTTCCTGGAAGGCGGAAGTTGATTCCAGTACGATCGTTTCTATTTTATTATCTGATAATTCCATGATATTGGCGACTGAATAATCCATCCAGATTCCCAATTGTTTTGCTGATTTCATCTTGTTTTATTTTTTATTGATTTATGATGCTTCCGCAAAATCGCCTTCGTCCGGAACAGTCTGAATGTTATTATCGCCAGAAAAATCCTGATTCTGCCGTTATCACCCGCGGTGAACTGTTTCAAGCAATTTTTCCGGTAAATTATTTTTCTTTGGTTTTTTCCCCATGGGCACTATCCCGGCCATTTCGCCTATAATATTGACCAATTCGGTACCTGTTGGGATAACTATTTTAGCATTATTCCCAAGCGATGCTTCCAGCGCTTCCAGTTTACGCAAAAGCTGCGCATTTCCAATAAAATATTTGTCGGCAGCTTCGTTTACCAGTTTTATGGCTTCAGCTTCACCTTCGGCATGCAGAATTTTTGACTGCCTGTACCCTTCTGCTTCCTTTATTTTGGCGCGTTTTACACCATCGGCAACGGTTTCGGCTGCAGTGGCAGAATCGATGGCTGCAATTTTTTCATTTTCAGCTTTTACCACTTTGTTCATGGTATCCTGCACATCGCGCGGCGGGTCAATTTCTTTCAGTTCGGTCCGCACAATCTCAATTCCCCAGTTTTGGGTTTCTTCATGCAGAGTGCGATATAGTCCGGAGTTAATTTTACCACGTTCGCTGTTGGCCGATTTTAATGTAAGCGTGCCAATAATATTACGGAGCGTAGTCCGGGCCAGGTTTACAATCTGCCATTTGTAATTGTTTACGTTGTAAATGGAACCTTTTACACTTTCTTCATCTGATTTCACCCTGAAATACACTTGTGCATCAACACTGGCATTCAGGTTATCGTTGGTGATAATTTCCTGTGGTTCGGCATCCACCATTTGCTCGGTTACATTCACCAGGAACAACCGGTCGATAACCGGAATAATCCAGTGAAACCCCGGAGCAGCCAGGCTCTGGTATTTTCCAAGCCGTTCGATTAAACCGCGATGTGTTGGCCTGACAATTCTGATTCCTGCCAAAAGAATAATTATCACAGGAACAATTAAATACAAGTAGTTCATTTTGTTGTTTTTAACATGTTTATTAACTTTCAAAAAGAAATCTTAAAAAGAATCAATTACATCCATCAGATCTCTTTGAGATTTACCTAATTTGGAGGAAATCATTTCGATCAGGTCTTCTCTCGAAACACGTCCCCAAATCAAATCGGATTCGTTTAACTCAGGATATTTAGTTCTGAGACATTCCTTTATTCGTCCCCATTCGTTCATATCAAATTTTGTTTCCATAATTTATTCTAAAATTGTTTTTCTGATGTTTTCGATAACTTTTTTGTAAAGAGAATCCGGAGGAGTACGATAAAACCTGCTATCGGCAGAAGAATATCGATATAACGGAAAGGATAAAAGCCAAAGGTTACAATGGCCCAAAGAAGTAAAAGCAACCCGGCAATAATATAAAGTGAATTTTTCATTGTATTATTTATTCTGAACCCCGGAGCAAAGGTTCAATTAACGGAATAAAATTACCTTAAACGGCAGGAGGAAACGTTACATTATTCTGAATAAGAGTTACATCATTCACACATTTTCGAATTGCAACAAAAAATAAAAAAGGTGGATAATGCGGCACGAATACAAGTTAAGCCATGTACCCGCGCTTGCGTGGAATTTCTACATTGGTGGCTACCAACCCGCCAAAAAGTGGCTGAAAGACCGCAAAGGCCGCACCCTCACTTTCGAAGACATACTGCATTACCGGAATATTATTATGGCCCTCACGGAGACCAGCCGGTTAATGAAGGAAATTGATAAAACAGTGGTGGAGTAGCATGAACTGACCTGCTATTTTTCAAACGTGTCGGTTTGCATCACAACCAGTTCACCCGGGTATTGCACATTTATCCCGTTTTCCGTAGTAATAAATATTTTCACCGGTTTATAGGATGATACCGTTTCCAAAGATGCAGTGTGCCGATTTGATAAAAAACTGGTTGAACTGTTTAATTGTCCCAGGTTTTCAACATTGCCTTCATCGGTTTTCATCCAAACCACATAGGTGGTTTTGGTTGATTCAACCCTTTCCACTTCTGCCAAATCAGACACTTCAACCTTAATCGTATAGTTCTTGTTACTATCTTCCTTTACCTTCACAAAACCTTTTGCCCCCGGAACAACAGTTGAGTTTAAAAATGTTATTTTTTTGGCACATGAAGTAAACGGTATTATCATGATTACCGAAAAAAATACCAATAAGATACCTTTTGCCAGTCTGTTCATTTTTTGCGTTTTCATATTCATTGTATGTTAAATTCCCGGAGATGCCGGGACAATTGTGAATAGATTTTCACACTGTCAAGTTCACAACTTTGCGGTTCAAAAACGTTACACAATTCTGAATAAGAGTTACATCATTCACACATTCAGGAATTATCCTTCAAATTAAACCGGGAAATATCTATCACCGACAGCAGGCATTTATAATCATCTTCAGTAACAACTCCTTCTATGTATACCGGGCACAAAAGTTTATTATCGTAACCCAGCACTATTTCGCATGATTCTTTTGCATTACTGGTATAAACTTTTCTGAAAAAGTTATTAAACACGGGTTTTGATTTTTCCGAGACAAAAAGTTTAAAGTTGCTGTTTATCAAACTAAAGCGTCTTTCATGCAACATATCGGCGCCAGTGAAATTCAGCTCGCAAATTGTTCCGTCAGCATCAAGGGTGAAATATCCGACCAAAGATAATTCAAATATCATGATATATTTTTTCAGCGCTGTTTCTGCTGTTTCGTACGCCTGACGCAGCTCCTCATTCTGCATTTCCAGTTCAATCTGGTGCACCTGCAATTCGTGCAACAGTTTTTTTGAATCGCTTTCTTCCATGGAAATGCTTTCCTTTTGTTGTTTCTCTTTTAGTTGTTCTTCAGCTTTTTCGCGCAACATTTTGGTATTAATAAAATCCACTTCTAATCGTTCCATAACTTTATTTTTTTTTGATGACTATTACTCCAGATGGCAATTTCAGACTGTTGAAAAGGACATTAACTGTCCATTCAATTTCCATTTCAACATCACCTGCACCAATTACCTTCATTATTAATTTATTTTGACTTGACTGTTTCAGTCGTTGATTTAGTTGTTGTTCCGTTTTATGCCGCAGAGGTTCAGGAACAAACAATTCCAAATAATTTTTATCGATAACATTATCATGCTTCACCCCAAAAAATTCTTCCGCTACTGAATTATATTCCAGAATTTTCCAGTCGGCTGACAGGTGAATAATGACTTCGGTTGACGCATTTAACAACAGGCGAGCCATCTGGCTGGTTTCGGTAAGTTTTTTTTCGGCTTGTTTCAAATCGGTGGTATCGATAAAAGTGATGACCAGCCCGTCAATCCGGTCGTCGAAAGTGCGGTAAGGCATAATGCGTGTTGAAAACCACCTGCCGTCTTTGGTTGGAATTTGCTTCTCAATAAATATAAGTGTCCTCAGTACTTCGAGGGCATCTTCAGCCAGTCCGGGGTAAATAAGTTGTGAAACCTGGTCGGTAAACGGGCGGCCAATATCGCTTTTAATCAGTTTGAAAATTTTGGTTGCCTGGTTGGTGTACCGGCGAATGTTCAGTTCCTTGTCGAGAAACAGTGTGGCAATATCCGTGCTGTTCAACAGGTTTTTCATGTCGTTGTTTACCCGCGCGTAATCATCCACTTTCGACTGCAATTCGGCATTTACGGTTTGCAGTTCTTCGTTCAGGCTTTGCATTTCTTCTTTCGAAGTGGTTAGTTCCTCGTTGGTGGATTGCAGCTCTTCGTTGGTGGATTGCAATTCCTCATTGGTTGATTTCAGTTCCTCCTGCGAAGTCTGCATTTCTTCCATTATATTCTGCACCTCTTCCCGGGCATGCTGCAGTTCTTCTTCCAGTTCTTTTTCCCTCGCGCTGGCCGTGCTTTCTTTTCCTCTTTTTGAACGGGTATAACTTTCAGAATTCTTGGCCACCTCGGTAAATATGATCAATATCTTCCCAACCAAAGTTTCCGGTTTGTTAATCCAGTGGATGGCAACGTTTAATGTAATGGTACTTCCGTTTGTTCCAATGTTAACACGGTGCAAAACCGCGTCTTCCTTTTTCATTACTACCCTGCGGAAGGCGATGGAAAAATCGTTTTGAAAACCCGGGCGCAACATGGCAAAAATATTCAGGTTGGCCTTCCCTACCGCAGGTTCCAGGTATTTTCCGGTTCGCCCGCTGATGTAAAGAATGTCGCCATTTTCATTTACCAGAACACCGGCCGGCGAAAATTGGTGAAGCATCAACTGGTCAACATGTGTTTGAATATTTGCAATTGGTTTTTCGGAGGCTTTGTTTTCGTTAACTGTCATTTTTGATCGGGAAAATGAAGAGGGAAAATCGAACAGCTCAGGATTGAGGTTCGAATTGCCACGTTTATAAATTTTCAGGCTTGAATTTTCGGGTATAAAAAGATGGCCCTGCGTACCGAGGGTTTCGGAGCTGCCCAGCACCAAAGTCCCTTCCGGATTCAGGCTGTAATAAAACAACCCGAGCAGCTTTTTCTGCAATTCGGGGTCCAGATAAATCAGCAGGTTGCGGCACGAAATAATGTCGATATTGGTAAAAGGCGGGTGCATAATAATGTTGTGCTGCGCAAACACAACCGTTTCCCTAATTTCGGTATTCATCCGGTAGCCATCGTCGGTTTTGGAAAAAAAACGGCTTAACCGTTTGGGTGTTACATCTGCCTCAATATTTTTCGGAAAAAGTCCTTTCCGGGCGGTTTCAATGGCTTCATTGTCCAAATCGGTTGCAAAAATCTGTAATGAAAATCCGCCGTGTGGATTGACTTTTTCCAGCGCTTCCTTAAATACAATGGCCAACGAATATGCTTCTTCGCCTGTTGAACAGCCAGGTATCCACGCCCTTATTGTTGTGCCGGGCTGGTCTTTGCCCACTTTTTTCGGAATTACTTTTTCTTTTAATTCTTCCCAAACCGGAGCATCGCGAAAAAAACCGGTAACGCCAATCATCAGTTCTTTGAAAAGAATATTTACCTCTTCAGGGTTTTCCTGTAAAAAATGGATGTACGAATTAATTTTATCGATTCTATGAACGCCCATTCGCCGTTCGATGCGTCGGAAAATGGTATTTTTTTTATACAGCGAAAAATCATTCCCGGTATGCGTACGCAACAGGATGATAATTTTCTCCAGCGCACTTTTGTCTTTTTGCTCCCCTTTCAATTCTGATTTCACCTCGGGTAAATGATTGAAAAAGTCAACCAGTTTTAAATGAATTTCATTGGGCGGGGCAACAATATCAATCAATCCGGCATCGATTGCATTCCGGGGCATGCTGTCGAATTTTGCAGTTTCCGGCTCCTGCACAATGGCAATTCCACCCTTTTCCTTAATCGCCTGAAGGCCGCTGCTGCCGTCGGAACCCATTCCCGAAAGAATGATACCGATGGCAAACTCATTCTGATCGTCGGCCAGCGAGCGAAGAAAAAAATCAATGGGAAGTCGCATTCCCCGGGCTTCAACGGGTTCAAATAAATAGAGTACCCCCTTTAAAATAGACATGCTTTTGTTGGGCGGAATAACATAAACGCTGTTTGGTTTTACTTTCATCCGGTCCTCTGTCTGATAAACTTTCATTTTGGAAATTCGCTGAAGCAGCTCGGGCAGCATTCCCTTTTGTGTGGGGTCCAAATGCTGAATGACCACATAGCTCATTCCACTGGTTTCGGGCACGTTACTCAACAGTTGTTCCAGCGCTTCCAGGCCACCAGCCGATGCGCCGACACCAATTATCGGAAACTTCCGTGTTGCCAGCGCGGGTTTCTTTTCTTTTGATGCGCCATCCGGTTTTATTGCCGGTTTTGTTTTTTTACTCTTCAATTATTTTTATTTTTTTGAATTTATCTTCAACTAATGTCCACCTCAACAGATCAGTTTTGCAATTATTAAAATGGTACTTTAACCAGATCATCCTCTCAGGAGATGGCTCCGCATAATACATAAAATTACACATTCTCAATTGAATGCAACATTCTATTTCGGATTTGGGCCCATTTCCATTGGGCTGTTTGTTCCGTGCATGGATCTGTTTATCCATCTTCTTCCTCCCGCCAGCAACACCAAACGAATTATAACAACTGCTATTAGGATATAAAGGGCTATGTCTTTGCGCATCGTTCTTCGTTTCATCTTATTAACAATATTTACCGGCACTAAAATAGAAAACCCGGGTCGTGACTTTGTTACATTAACCTTCGCAAAATTTACATGATTCACACATTTTGGCAATTATAACCGGGAGGAGTTGGTAAAATTTCCCGGTTAAAAGCTGCAAAATATTATCCCCTAAAAAAGGTACAAAAGCTATTGGAACTGCACCGGCGCAGGTTTCCCAATCTCAAAATCGCGGAAGCCGAAATCGGTGGTTTGAAAGGAGTTCATTCTTAAAACATTATTGCCTTTGCCCGGAATTACCGGATAGAAGGAAATGGACAATTGAAATGCATTCATCACCAGGTTGTCGTTTTTGATTAAAACGCCCACTCCGATTTGCGAATACACCTTACTGTCGCGGAAACCTTTTGCTGCATCGCCAAGCATCCCCAGTGAAAAGTTAAAATAGGGGCCAAAATGAAACCCGATAAAATTCCACGGCGCATAAAACTGGGTTTGCGATGTAAACAAAAGCCGGCTGATGCCCGACAATTCCGGACTGTTAAAGCCTCTCAGCCCGTATTCATTGTTGATGGTTAAACTGTCATAAGCAATGCGGTTGATGCCGATAATCACCTGTGGTTTTACAAATTGCCTGAATTTCCATTGCCCGATTTCAATGAGGTTGGTAAAATAATTGGCGCCAACCCTAAAAACGCCTTGTTCCGTGTGCGCCAACCGAAGGAAAGTACCCAGTTCGATGTTGGAGCTCAGGTATCCCCAGGGATAATATGTGCCCGAAGAAAAACGTGCCCCCACATAGAAACGCCCCAAACTGTTTTTTTCCTGGTAACCGCCGGTCAGGCCAATCACTTTTCCAACCGGAACATCTTCGGTTATTCCAAATTTAAAAATATACCGGTCTTTTACGTATAACCGGGTTGTTACGCCAATACTGGCGAGGTAGAAATTTTCGTCGTTGTAAAACCGAGTGTGTCAATTGTTTCCGGAGGTTTTTCAAGAAAACGTACCCGGATAAAACGGGCGGCGGAAACAAACCGGGTGGTTCGGTCGTATTCCGAATTTCCTCTGAAAACCGGCACGGAATTTCCTGCCCAGTAATCCTGTGCATTGTATTTAAAACGCATAAAATTAACCGACCAGATAGAATCTTTATGGTAGTGTTGCGAAAAATTTACCCCGGCTGCCCATTTCGCCAAGGGAGAAAAAAATGGCCGGTCAACGGCAAAACTTTTAATGCTGTTCCCGTATTCGTCGGTGCCAAACTCCACGGTGGAATTAATGTACGTATTGCGGATGTTCGGTACGAAATATTTGGTCCGGTAAGCAAAGTCGCCGGTTGAAGGTTTCCAGATAATTCCGTTTTGAAAAGTATGGCCGAGGCCGGCAAAATTATTTTCCCGCAGTTTAAAATGAAGGCGCGAAGGAGAAACGGAACCGCCGGGAATAAGGCTCCAGCTATCCAGTTCGCGGATAAAAATATCGACAGAGTCAGAGTTTTCCGGGGCAACCTGAACAAAAAAGGATACATCGGTAATGTAATTCATACTGCGTACCAACCGCTCCGACTCTTTCACCCGTCAGCGAATCGAAGGGTTGATTTTTACGCACCAGCAACAGGTTTCGAATGGTGCCGGTCTGGGTTTTTATATGCAGCCTGTTTCCAGTTTTTGATAAAAAGTTGAGCGACGCCGCAATGGTATCGCCAATGGAATAGCCAAACGGATCGAGCGTAGTAATATTGATTTGTCTGATGATTTTTCCTTCGAAAGAGCTGTACGGTTTTTGTATCAGCCGCTTATTCCGTATTTTTTGTGAAGAGGCCGGCGCTACAGGTTTAAAGAACAAGCGAAACATAAATTTGGTAAAACTGCTTCGTTCCGAATAAGTTTCAATGTTCTCGTACAAATGGGTTGAATCTTTTTGGGCAATCGTATCCTGTGCAAATGCGAAATCATTTGATATCAGTAAAATAAAAAAGAATATAGTTGTTGTTCGCATCCACATTTTTCGCGTTTATGAAAACTATTCCCATTTCGACCGCAATAACAGATGTTTTTCAATCCGGGCCGGTTCGCGGTCCATGTCTGTTATTCAACTCAAACCCAGGGCGACACTCCCTTCAGTCGTTTTGCCCCAGGCTGAAATAGGTTGGCCCTTCAGGCCATTTTCTGTCATTGTCTGCAAACGACAGTTCTTTTCGGGAGTTGGAGTTTCCAACTCCAACATATAAATACCGGACTTGGGAAAGTCCGGTTCCCGCTGTCGTTACCTCATTATGCCCAATAAAATTGGGTGAAAACCCGAAATGACATCATTTCCTTTTCGACCGCAACAACTGCTGTTTTTCAATCCGGGCCGGTGCGCGGTCGATGGTTGTTTCGCTGCTGAAACCCAGGGCGACACTCCCTACGGTCGCTTTGCCCTGGGCTGAAATATGCAGGCCCTTCAGGCCAAAAACAGCGCTGATTGAGCTCTCTGCTCTCCGCACTCTGCTCTCTGCCCTCTGCACTTCGCCCTTTTCCTACTCATTTCTTCTCCACCGGAATTATCAGTTCCGGGGCCATTCGCAATTTCTCCTCTTCCTTTGCCTGTCGTTTGTAATACCCTCTGAACAGAAAATTGTGTTTAAGCGCCTCCATGTTTTCATTGAGCCCAATGCTGCTTTCTTTCAAATTAAAAATGGTTTCATCAATATTATTTACAATTGTGGTATCCCTAATCAACATTCCGATAGCTCCCTCTCCATTGTTAATTTTCGTCATAATTTCTCCAAGCTGGTTGGAAGCAACTTCAGTTTTTGCCGCCGTTTTCCGCAGGCTCTCCATAAATGCAAACACATTTTCTTTGGTAACTTCAATGGTTTTGTCCAATCCTTCAGAGCTCTTTTTAAAATTTTCAATGGTCAGATTAACGTTTTCTGCAATGGTTGAATCCTGAATCAATCGCCCCAGCATTCCTTGTCCGTTGTTAATGTTCAGCATTATTTCGGCAAGTTGCACCGTAATAATTTCGGCGCTTTCTGCACTTGATTTCAAGCTCTTCATAATATCGTCGGTTTCAATCGGCTCTTTTGACATAATATGTTGTCCGTCACCGGCCATTCGCGCACTGTTGCTACCCTGGGTAATAATAATAATCCGGTCGCCAATAATTCCTTCGGAACCGATGCTTGCGTAACTGTCGGCTTTTATGAACTTCTGGACATCTTTTCTGACAAGCATGTCGACCTGCACGGTGGAATCATTAATAATTTTAATGTTATCGACAATGCCAACGCCGATGCCCGAAAACCGGATATTATTTCCAACCTGAAGGCCGCTTACATTATAGAAATTGGTTGTGATTTTAAACACCGGATTGAATAAATTCTGCTGTTTGCCAATAATGAATATGGCGGCTACAAAAATTGCAATCCCAACAGCAATGAAGATTCCCAGACGTGCTTTAAATTGTGGTGTATAATTTTCCATTTTATGTTTATTATTTAAAAAAGGATTGGATCAGTTCATCCGTTGATTTTTCAAAATCATCGATGTTTCCTTCCATATAAACCGCGCCATCCTTTAACATGATAATTCGATCGGCAGTGGCACGGGCACATTCAATATCGTGCGTAATAATGATGGATGATGTTTTGTATTTTTTTTGAACATCATTAATCAGCGCGCTTATTCCGTCGGAAGTTACCGGGTCGAGTCCGGTGGTCGGTTCATCGTAGAGCATAATCATCGGATCCACTACAATGGTGCGTGCCAGGCTTGCCCGTTTCCGCATTCCGCCCGATAGCTCGGAAGGCATTTTGTGTAAGGTGTCGGCCAAACCCACGTTCTCCAGCACTTCTTCAATTTTTTCATTCCTCTGCTTTCCGGAAAGCTTCTTTTTCAGCCGGATTAAGGGAAATTCAAGGTTTTGCTTGATGGTCATGGAATCGTACAGCGCCCCGCTTTGAAAAAGGAATCCGATTTTTTCCCTCAGCGCTGCCAATCGTTTGCTTTTTAATTTAGTTACATTTTCACCCAAAACCATTATAGTTCCCTGGTCGGCATTCAGCAAACGAACAATGCATTTTATAAGTACCGATTTCCCGGATCCTGATTTCCCGAGTACCACCAGGTTTTCTCCGTCGGCAACACTAAACGACAAATTTTTTAATACCTGCATATCCTTAAAACCTTTACTGAGGTTGTTAATTTCAATAACCTTGCTGGGGATTTTAGTACTATCCGGCGTAACCGTTTCAATTTTTATCATTTCTGTTTTTTATAAAAGCATATCGGTTACCTGAACAGCAACCAGGTCAACAATTATCACGAGCAGGGAAGCAAGCACTACCGCCGAATTGGCCGCCTTGCCCACACTTTCTGTTCCGCGTCCGGCGGAATAACCTTTGAAACATCCCACCAGCCCGATGACGGCGCCAAAAAAGAATGTTTTAATTACGGCAGGTAAAAAATCCATAAAATCGACCACCCGGAATGCCTGGTTGAAAAACAACATAAAAGTGACGCTTCCTTTGATGTTTGCTCCGCCCCAGCTTCCCAAAATTCCAAGTGCATCGGCATATAGAACCAAAAGCGGAATCATTAGCGTGGCTGCCAAAACTCTGGTAACCACCAAAAAACGAATGGGATGGGTGGAAGAAACTTCCATGGCATCAATTTGTTCCGACACTTTCATCGAGCCCAGTTCGGCCCCCATGCCCGAACCAATCTTCCCGGCACAAATCAGTGCGGTAATAACCGGGCCCATTTCGCGGATGATGGATAAGGAAACCATTCCCGGAAGCATGGATACAGCGCCAAAATCGGCCAAAACAGGCCGCGACTGTATGGTTAGCACCAACCCCATAATGAGGCCGGTTACCGAAATAAGTGGGAACGTTTTATATCCGATTTGGTAACACTGGCGCAGGAATTCGTTGAATTCAAAATTGAAGGAAAAAGTTTCTTTTGTGGTTTGCCAAAGGAATAAAAAGAATTCGCCGATTCCTGAAAAGAAAACATTGGCTTCCTGCGTTTTTTCTACCGTTTTTTCACCAAGCCGTATGACGTGGTTTTTGACAACGAGGGTATTTATTGTCACTTTTTTTAAAGGTGCAAATTTTTTCACCTTGTAAAGGTAGGTGTACTTGTACCCGAAATATTTACAGTATTTTGAATAAGAGTTACATCATTCACACATTATCTGCCGGTTCATTCTCTTCAGGAGTGATTTTTTTCTTCAGTTTCAATGTTCTGAGAATGGGACTAATGACCAATGCTGCGGGCATGGTATCGCCCAGCAAAAAACCCCAGGGTTTCAATGGCTTGATATGGTCGAAAATAAGTTTAGCGATGGCAGTAAGTGGAATGGCAACAAGCATTCCCTGTATTCCCCATAATGCGCCAAAAACAACTACCGCAACAATAGAAGCCAGCGCGTTGATTTTCACTTTAGAAGCAACTACTTTGGGCACAATAAAATTATTGTCGATAAACTGAATGAAGATGTAAAGCGCCATCACCAGCAGGGCAAACCAGGGCGATGTTTTGGTAACAATGGCAATGATCATTGGCAAAGATGCGGCAATAACCGAGCCCAGGTAAGGGATGAGGTTGAGCAAAGCCCCTAAAATTCCAAGGATGATGGCATATTCTATTCCCAGAATTAAAAGCCCCACAGAATACATGGCAGAAATAATGGCCACCTCAATGAGTAATCCGACCAGGTAGCGCTGGATAAGCGTTTTTATCTGATTGATGATGATGCTTACTTTGCTGCGGTGCGCTTTGCCAAAAACCCTGCGGAAAAATTCAATTAAAATAGGCTGGTAAAACAAAATCATAAAAACATACACCGGAATAAGAAAAAACAATGCCAGCACACTACCAACGTTGGCAATGGTTTGCCCAATTTCCATGTTGCCAATGAGTTCATTTTTTGTTGTGGTAATCCAGGCCGTAATTTCTTTGGTACTTAAATTAAAATGCCCCGAAACATAAATAATCGTTTGATTGAGAATTTCTGTAAACTTATCCACCAGTTTTGGCAGTGATTCGGTGAACCGGCTTGCCTGCGAAAACACAAGCAGGCCAAATGCGGCAATAACCAGAAAGGTGAGAAACAAGGTAATTATTATGGCAAAAATCCGGTTTATTTTAATCCGCACAAAAAGGTTTACCACGGGGTGTAAAATAATGGCAATAATGGTGGCAAAAACAAGCGGGATTATTATAGCTCTGGCGATATACAATACGGCAAAAAAGGCAATCAAGCCAATAAAAACGAGGGGCGCTCTTACACTTACGGGGATTTTTAATTCTTTTTTAATCACGGTTTGTGGTATTTATTTCCTTTCTCGGAAAAACATGTTGAAACATTAGGCAGCGATTCAATTAATTTCACCCGGTCTACCAAAGTTTCTGACATAATTGCTTTTAAAAAGATTCAATGTCGTTTAACCTGCGACATTGATAAAATTCCCCTGACATAAATGCCAGCGGGAATTCAAAATCATTTTTATGCTTCTGCGGTTATTTTTGCATTTTTATCCTTTTCATCCGGTTTCGACATTTTCTTTTCAGCATAACTGGTAACATCGTCCTTTACCTTTTCGGCATATCCGGTAACTTCATCCTTTATCTTTTCAAATTTTTCATCGATAACCTCAAGTAAATCCTCCAATTTTACTTTTAATGAATCATAGTAATCTTCACCTTTCCTTGCAACCTTTTTCCTGGTTTTCGATCCTTTTGCAGGGGCAAATAAAATCCCTGCCAATACACCGGCGGCTGCGCCAGCCAGTACACCCAAAAATATTTTTCCTGAACTCATAATTATTTTTTTAATTGTTTTAACTGAATTGTTACAAAGATCGGCCATCGTGCGCTAACCGGTGTTACACTATTTCGGAAATGATTTACATCATTCACACGTTTACCTGGCCAGATTGCAGTATTTCATGGCTCCGGGTATAAATTGATATAGCTTCGTTATTCTTGTTTCGTCGGAAGGCGGGTGCTAATTCCCCCTGCATGGTATTCAATAAAACCTATTGCCCATGCAATAATCAGGATTACTGCAATGATGCAGAGTAAATTTCCCATAATCTTATTGGCAGTTGTTTGTTTTTTTGTGATTTCTGATTTCCGAAGAACTTTTTGAATTGAGAAAGTTGCCTTTAATTTAGTACCTGAAAAATAAACATTCTGCCCGCTTCAGTACCGATCGTATTTTTCGTCGAATAAGAAATTCGGGGCAATTTTATCCGGACCTTCCAAACTTTTGCCATTAACCTGAATTTTGATGAGCCGGCAGTTTTGAATAAAAATGTTGACTTTGCTTTCATTGTCGTTTATTATTGTTTTAAAAATAATGTTGTAAGTAATGAATACACTTTCAAAGGTATTTCCCCTTGACCCCTGAATTGTTACATAACTTCGCGAATTCGTTACATCATTCACACATTATTACAGGAACTTAAACTCCTGGTTATCATTTTTCTAAACTTGAGCCTGTTTATTGGTTTTGAGATGTAATCATTGCATCCTGCGGCCATCGATTTCTCCCTGTCGCCAATCAATGCATGAGCCGTTTGCGCAATTATCACCACCTCTTTATTGAATTCCCTGATTTTCCGGGTGGCTTCATAACCATCCATTTCCGGCATGTTTATATCCATCAGCACCAAATCAATATCATGATTCTTCCGGCAAACATCAACCGCTTCAACACCGGTTGTGGTTATCAAAATTTTTTCGGCAAAATCCTCAACCATTTTAATCATAAGCATTTCCGAAATTTTATCATCTTCCACAATTAAAATTTTCAATTTTTTGGCAGGAACTTTAGCGGGTTTTGCCAATCTTGTTTTTTGTGGTTTACCGGTTTGCAACGGGTACAACGGCAGCGTAAAAAAGAAGGTAGCGCCTGTAGAATTGCCATTTTTGCGGGTGTTGTTTTCCACCCAAATTTTCCCTCCGAGCATTTCCACATAGGCTTTTGAAATGGATAAGCCCAGACCGGCCCCCTCGAAGTTCCGGTTTAAAGTTTCGCTGCCCTGCCTGAACCGTTCAAAAATGAACAGCTTTTGTTCTTCCGGAATTCCGCGACCACTGTCTTTTACATAAAATTCAAGAAAATCGTCGTTCACTTTGTAGCCCAATTCAACAGAGCCTGACGGGGTAAATTTTATCGCATTTTTTACCAGGTTGGTGAGTATTGCATATAACTTTTCACGGTCTGTTCTCACAAATGCTTTATCTGAATCCAACCCGTTTTTAAAGGAAATATGCAATTTTTTCTGTTCTGCCTCCAGCTTGAAAAAGTGATAAATGTACTCCACCTGTTCGTTTACATTCGTTTCTGAAATCGCCAGTTCAATTTGCTGTGATTCTATTTTTGAGATGCTGATAATGTCGTTGATGATGCTGAGCATGCGGGTGCCGCTTTTCTGAATGATTTCAATAAATTCCTGCTGTTTTTCACCCGTCAGTTTTAGTGATTTTAAAAGTTCGGCAAAACCCAGAATCCCGTTCATGGGTGTTCTTATTTCGTGGCTCATGTTGGCCAGAAACGCCGATTTCAGCCTGTCGCCTTCTTCTGCTTTATCCTTGGCTTTTTTCAATTCATTCTCAGCGTGTTTGCGCTTTGAGATGTCAACCAGTGAAACGAGGCATTTTTCGTCGGTAGTGCTGGCGATTCCGTCAAAAATGACATATTTCACTGACTCAATGCCTGTTACAAGTTTAAGCTCACAGGTTTGCTTTACATATGTTTTGAATATTTTTTTGAGAAATTCATTATAAACCACTCTCGTATCAGAGGATACAAAAAATCCGAAAGTACTGCCAACCAGGCGAGAACGTTCTTTCTCCAGCAAAAGTTCTGCGCTGATATTCAAATCTGCAATTTTACCTTCCCTTGTAATTGTCAGGTACCCCGAAGGGGCAAAATCATATAGTTCAATATATTTCTTTTTCGTAAGTTCTGCCCGCTCCTTTGCCATCCTGAGTTCGTCATTTTGCATTTCCAGTTCTACATGATGCAGTTCGAGCTCGTGAACAAGTTTTACATAATCAGCGTCGCAAAATGATAATTCTGATTTATTTGGCTTCTCCTTTTGTAACATCCCTGCTTTGGGGCGCAGGTTTCCCAATTTGTTTTCTGTTTTTTTTCGTCTACTCATTTAAATTTGTTTATAGTTTCATTCCAGAGCGGAGAGAGGTAAACTAAACGGTAACGTTTTCAAACTTTTCAACATACCAAACAAATTCAGCAACCATATAACAGGAATGGTTACCACAACCACGTTGAGAATGTTTTTGATGGCGCGCTGCATGGGAATGTAACTGTTTACCAACCTGAGAATAACTCCCGGAACGATAATAACGATAAGAATTGTTAAAATTGGCATGACTAACAAAGGTTAGGTTTCCGGCAATAAAAAGCATTACATAATTTTGAATAAGAGTTACATCATTCACACATTGGGAACTACCTCGGGTAAACTGCAACTGGCTGAAAAATGGGAAAAGCTGCTCAACGAGCGATTAAAAATGCTTCAGGAGCCAATGTCTGGGCCCGATGGCCGGGCCGGGGCAATGGTTTCTGTTCCGCCAAAAAAGAAATCGCAAAAACGGGTGACAGCCTGAAATTGAGGAGAAAAGTAAGGTGAATAAATTGAATATTTACACATTATAACATCAGACTCCTCCTGACCCTGTCTGTCGTCAGGCGGGCTCTCCGGAGGGAAGGGAAAGGGGGATTTAGGGGGCTAAATAACTGGAGTGCTTTCAATTTGCGGGTAATTTAACATATCAAAACCCCTTTGAGGCAGCCTCTTTTTTTATTCCCGCCCGCAAATGATAGCCCGAACAGGGATTTATTTATAATTTTGAACATGAAGCGGGACGATTATTAAAATTAGATTTATTTGAATAGTAAGAACAGAAATACGACACCGAATCACGACAAATTTTGGTTTGCCCTTGATAATGCTGCCAAAATATTTCCGGCTATTACTACCAAAGAAGTTACTTCAGTCTTCCGGTTAACGGCTGTTCTGAAACAACCCGTAAAAATAGAGCATTTACGAAAAGCGGTTTTGCTGGCTGAAAAACGATTTCCCTATTTTATGGTGCAACTCCGGGAAGGTTTTTTCTGGTTCTACCTCGAGCATCTCGCGCAACACATTCCCATTGAAGCAGACGATCAGGTTTGTTGCAGAAAATTCCCAAAAGGAGGGCTGTTAATCCGGTTCCTGGCGAGGGACAACCAAATTAGCGGGGAATTTTCGCATATTTTGACAGACGGAACCGGGGCGTTCCGGTTTTTTAAAGCCATTCTCATCATCTACTTCGGCGAATGTGGTGTAGAAATTCCCGATGAATACCGGATTAACGAACCGGTTAGCCAAATTCCGAAAGAGGAATACGAAGATGCATACAACCGGTATTTTAAGGCCGAAATCCCGCCGATGATCAAACGTTCAAAGGCCTTTCACCTGCCTTATTCCGTAAAACCAGCCCCCCGCTTTAGCCGGCTCAATGCAATTGTTTCAATGGAAACATTGAAAAAGGTGGCACGCGAAAAAGGAGTAAGCATAACCGTTTATCTCGTTTCGGTTTACCTTTATATATTGCAGGAAATATTTGAAAATTTGAAGGGGTTTAACAACCATAAAAAACAAAAAAAGCTCCGTATTCAGGTGCCGGTGAATTTACGCAATATATTTCCGTCGGAAACCATGCGGAATTTTTCGCTGTTTGTAATGCCGGAGATCGACCTGCGCCTGGGCCACTACACGTTCGATGAGATTCTTAAATCGGTTTATCACCAAACAAAACTGGAAACCGATGAAAAGCTGATCAATAAAAACATTTCGAGAAACGTAGGCAGCGAAAAGAAAATCTACGTCAGGGGAATACCGCTGTTCCTGAAAAGTTTAATCCTGCGCATGAAATATTACTCGCTGGGCACGAGCCAGTACAGCGGTGTACTTACCAATTTGGGGAAAATAGATTTGCCCGGTGAAACCGGCAGATTGGTTGATTATTTTCTACTGACAGCGCCTCCGCCAAACAAGATGTTGAAAATTAACTGCGGCATTGCCGGATTTGCGGATAAATTGGTGCTGAGCTTTGGGAACGTCACAACATCGGTTGAATTTGAAAAAAAGTTTTTGCAATATTTACGCGACCAGAACATTTCGGTTGAATGGGAAAAAAATGAGTAACAGGTTATGATACGATGTCCGAACTGTGGGGTGGAACTGGAAGAAAATGTCAATTTTTGTTCTTTATGCGGAGAACCCTTAATGGATAAATCCGCAGAAAATACCGCTTTTATAAGGTCTGGGAAAATGCGGCGGGAAGAAAAATTGCTGACGGAATATCAACAATTAACCGGCTTTCAGAAAAGAAAAATATTTTGGCAAATATCCGGGTTAATACTTATTTCCGCTATTATTACCACTTTACTCATCGATTTTATCGGGAACCGGCACATCACCTGGTCAAAATACCCGGCTACAATCAGCCTGGTTTTATTCATCAATTTTACGCTGAGTACATTTCTGCGCCGGAAAATTATACTCATGGTTTTGTTAAGCTTTTTATCGGTAACAGGCCTTTTTGTGCTTTTCGATTTTTATGCCGGCAATACCGGGTGGGAAATACAACTTGGGACCCCCCTGATTCTGGCTGCGTATTTAACCGTTTTTGCACTCATTGTTTTGGTGCGGAAAGCAAGGCAAAAAGGCCTGAATATTATTGCATTTTCTTTGATGGCAGCCGGATTGCTGTGTATTTGCATTGAAGGGATAATTTCAGTTTACTCCCAAAGCTCCTTTCATTTCAGCTGGAGCCTGATTGTGATGGTTTCCGTTGCAATAATTTCCATGCTCCTGTTGTACATTCACTACCGGCTGAAAAGGGCCACCGACCTGAAACGGTTTTTTCATATTTAGAAGATGTTTTTTATTTGGTTCTTTTGTTTTGAAATAAAACCAAAGAATTCGTAATAAAACTTTTGAAGAGGCATATAATGAATTTATTGAATGAGGCTAAAGTCTTGTTATATAGCAATTCAACCACCGGTCAGCTTAAACTGGCGGGAATACAAAAATAGAACGAAATCGGACTTGATTAGCTTCATTGCCGTTCACTTCACAGGCTGCGTGAAAACAGGATAAGAAGTAATTAATTTTTGCACCGGGTTTTAACCCGGTGATTTCATGATGAATGAAAGTCGGCTTTAGCCTTTAATTTTCAGCATTTTAAAGGCTAAAGCCTAAACTTTGCCAATAAGCTTTAACTACCGGGCTAAAGCCACGGTGTAAAAATTTGTATTCTTCACACAACCTGTTCAGTGAAAAGATACTGGAATTTCCAGTAGGAAAGGGTTTTTAACCACATTTTTTTAAGCAAAAAAAGCTTATTGACTAAGTGCCTAATTCAATAAATTTATTCGTTATTCACCACTTTTGATGATGATTGGGGTTCTTTGTTTTTTAAGTATCCGGCAATCAAAAAAAATGAGACAAGTAACAACAGATCAGTAAAAATATAAAGTACTTCAATTTTGGGTATCCTTCCCACCGGAAATAAGAATCCGCTAAATGCAATGAGCACGGAATGCAATGTTGGAAGGATTTTCTTTACTGCGGCAACAATTCCAAAAATTCCAAGGGTAACCGGCCAAATCGGACCAAAAGTCATCATAAAAATGTACATATTACGATCCATTTCCAGAATGGTGTAAGAATTTGGCTGCGTGGCATTTAAAACAGAATCTACACCAAACACAAAACCCATGAAACAACCAAACACCAAAAGTATTCGGAACAACACTGACCATTTTGGTAGTTTTTCAGACGAAAGCTGAGTTAAACCAAGCATCGGGAAAGTAAACAAATACATGGCAATACATTGTATAAAACCACCGGTAACTCCGTTGTTCATTCCATTTCCCAGAAAAATATAGGCCAATGAACTTGTTATTAAAAAGGCAGGCGCTGCATAAAATGTAATGAGGTTAAATTTTTCAAAACTTCTACTTTGCTGTGTCATAATTTACTTTTTTAAAAGCAAATTTATTCAGCTGTTTCGGTATATAATTGTAAAAAATCGACAACTTGTTTGTTGTTCAAATCAGTCTTTACAAAACGGCCAGGTGAAATTCCGGTATATCTTTTAAAAAAGCGGTTGAAATGCGATTGATCAAAAAATTCGGCGTCGTAAGCCACATCGGTTAACATCGAAAAATCTTTAAGATTATTTACCGCGTTTTTTAGTCGTATCAATGAAGAATATTCCTTTATGTTCAATCCGATAACCTGATTAAATAAGCGTTCCAACGTGCGCTGGCTTACATTTAAACTATTTGCAATCACCTGCGACGACAAAAGCCCCATTTTTAAATGAATCAGCTCCAAAGCTCCCATAATTGCAAAGGGAAAACCTGCATTCTTCAAAAAAACCGTTTTTAAAAATGCCTCAATCAATTTTATCTTATCAATGAAGCTATTGCTATCCTTCATTTTTCGATTTAATTCCGCTACAACTTTTTGATTTGCAATTTCAGACAAACTAATAATCTCATTCTTAAAATCGTACAAATGAATTTTGAATAAGGAATATATGGCATACGGTTTCATAAATACCATAATAACTTCAAATGTATCGGAAGTTTCAAAGTAGCGCTTATTGGTAAAAGCCCCCGAAATTCGTGTGGTAATGTTACTGCAATTTGTGCCTGCATACCGCGCATTTGTGTTTCCTGATAATTGAAAAGTCAAAACATTGATGTTATCAGGTAAAAACATAAAATTTCGCTTCTCACTGGCTTTGATGTGCAAATAAAAGTCAATGTAAGGCTTTATTATTTTATCGGGTAATATTCTTTGAATTAACATACCAAATCCGGACTTTCACTCAGCAACACAGCTACATAATTTACATCAACATTTGTAAGTTATCTGTTTTTGTTTAAAAACAGGGTTGATGCATTTTTTGTTTAATTCACCCATACCGGTTCCGGATGAAACTATCGGTAAAGAATTAATTACAAAAGCACACCGGAATCTGGTTGGGGCAATATATTTTTTCGTGGAAAACAATCATCTGAATTTTATAATACCGTCCACAGTTCGTTCCATAAATCCCTGTCCAGTACAAAGTACAGGAGCAGACTGGCAACCCATCCGTGGTAAAGGCCGAGGGCCCAAATGTTTCTCCATTTAAACCAGGCCGTTAAAAACACCAGTTCCATTAAAAATGTAAAAATCATTAAAGGCAGGCTGGGGTAATGGACCAATGCAAACGCCAGCGACGTAAAAAGATACAGTTGAAATTTACTGAGGTTCATTGTTGTAACTGACTGCAAATTTCCAACAACCAGCGCCACTATCAAAAACTGCTGAATGATTCCCCATGCCGGGTAAAACACAAAAACGGGAATTACATGCCAGTTAATAAAAACGGCATTGTACGAAATGCCATACCAAACGATGGCTGCAACCATAACCAATGCAAACGGTGCCAGAAAAAAGAATGCCTGTTTAAAATAATCTTTGCGAAAACCCCACTGCTGCAAAATATGCTTATTCCCACGGTACCTTTTATAAATGTAAACCGACCAGAAGATACATGCAGCCGCAATATAAAAAGCGCGAAAGTTCAGCCAGTCCATTAAAACATATTTTAGGAAACCGGTTGCCAAAACTGCGGTTATTTCAAGCCACCGCCTTTTGTCAGTTATTTTCGAATCCTCCATTTTACGGATTTTTTAACTCATTCAAAAGCTCCCTCAGGTTAACGGTTGCATATGTAGATGCATAATCCGACATGGCATAGGGGATAATCAGTTCGTCATGGTTAATCATCGATCCACAGGAATAAACTACATTGGGGACGTATCCTTCCCTTTCTTCGGCATTGGGCACTAAAAGCGGTGTTTTTAACCTGCCAATTTCTTTTTCAGGGTTTTGGAGGTCAAACAATGCTGCACCGAGAACGTATTCGCGCATTGGTCCCACACCGTGTGTAATTACCAGCCAGCCTTCTGGAGTTTCCACCGGCGATCCTCCATTTCCTATTTGAATAAATTCCCATGGAAATTTTGGTTGTTGCAGCAGTGTGGCTTTCCGCCAAATCGAAATATTATCAGAAAAAGAGATGTAATTATTAAAGCCGTCGAGGCGACAAAGCATGGCATATTTCCCGTTCACTTTGCGCGGGAAAAGCGCCATTCCTTTGTTTTGAGCGATTTCACCATGAAGTGGCAGTACTTTAAAATGATAAAAATCGCGGGTATCCAGCATTTTGGGCAATATGGTTGCCCCATCGTAAGCTGTATAAGTTGCATAGTATACAAATTCATTGTCATCTCCGGTAAACTTTACAAAACGTGCATCTTCAATTCCGTTTTTTTCGTTCACCGATACAGGAAAAATAACCCGTTCCGAAATGTTGGTATCCAACGAAAATTCAAGCTCGTAATGCGATGAAGCGAGCCAGGTAATCTGATTAAACAAAACTTCCTTTTCCCCGGTGAGGTGGATTGATTTTCTTGCATCTTTTATGCAATCCCGCAGCTCGCCGTAGGTAAAAGTATCATTTAATTTGTCCAGAATTAAACCGGAAGGTATTATAGCATGGATATCCTTCATTTCCTCTAATTTTCTTTTAAAAGAAGCTTTATCGTACCTGTGCCGCCTGATATGTTCCGCTTCCTCCAGCATTTTTCCAACAGGCTCAAGCAACAGGTTGTTGTTTTTATCCAGCACCCCCGTTCTGAAAACAATCGATGAGATATGCCCTTCGCCGGTAGCCCTGAAGCTAAGGATAACCCTTTTTTCGCCCTTGCCGGTTTCCGACTGGTCGGGGTGTTCCACAACCGATGGATTAAAAAAAGCGGCTGCTTCAATGGAATACTCCATGGTAAAATAGGAACCGATAAGTATTTTCCGGGAGATATCAAGGGCCCCGGGTTCAACATTTAACTGCTTCAGCAAATGGGCAATTCTGTTAAAATGCTTTTCAAAAATTTTAGAAATATTCCGGTGCCGGAGCGAATAATCCCTCAGTACCGGACTTAGTGTTTGTGCGATCGATTTTTCGGACATTTCAAGTACTGAACGGATTGTGCTTACTGCCCTTTCATCGCCGGTGTAAAGAAATCTGGCAATTTTCCTGGAGGCATCAGGGCTGAATTTGATATTTTTTCTGTTTACGGTTACCTGCATTTATTATTCCTGTTTGAACTTTCTAAAGGTAATGGTTAAAGTGGATTAATTGTTATCATAATTTGTTAGTTCAGAACAGGAAAGGATTTCCGGGAGCAATTTGCAGTTGGTTAGCTCTTTCGGCTATTGTTATTCAATCTGCTTGGACTGGAAAAATCGTAGATTCACCCTGAACAAGGCAAAACAAAAATGGCCGTCCGGAGTGTTTGGGATTGTGAATATAAGTTTGCCACTCAAAATTAAGAAGTTACAAGAGAATGGGTTGAAACTCCTTTTTCTTATATTCTACATATTTTGTAATATTGCACAAATTCATTGTTTAAAAAATGTTTTCCGAAAAAATAACTTCAGTGAAAGAGCTTGAACCGGTAGCCGGAAAGTTGTTGAATGAATTCCCGGACCAGCGTGTATTCGCCTTGTACGGGAAAATGGGTGCGGGCAAAACCACTTTTATTCAGGCGCTTTGTTTCAAACTTCAATCCACCGATATTGTTACCAGTCCTACTTTCGCACTAATCAACGAGTATAAAACATCTGCAAACCAGTCGATTTTTCATTTTGATTTTTACCGGATTAAAGACATGAGCGAAGCGTTCGACCTTGGGTACGAAGACTATTTCTACAGCGGAAACTACTGCTTTATTGAGTGGCCCGAAAAAATAGAACCGCTTTTGCCTCCGGAATTCGTAGCGGTAACGATTGAAGCTGATGAGTTTGAAAACCGGATAATCACTGCCCGGACTGCCTGAAATGATTGTATTTTGAAAATTGGGCTTTTGAATGTAAATTGCTGAATGGTTTGAAGAGCTGAAACCGCTGAGAATGACAAATTTTTAAATATGGCCGAACGAGAAAAATCAACAGAAAACCTTTCGGTTTCCAAGACGATGTTGCTTCCGCAGGAGGAAATGCTTGAAATCAAAAAAAAAGGGCAAAAAATGAAAATCGGTATTCCATGCGACTTACCCAGACTGGAATACCGGGTACCGTTAACCCCTCAGGCTGTTGAATTACTCGTTTCTTACGGCCATGAAATCCTGATTGAAAAAGGCGCAGGCAAATCTGCCAGTTATTCCGATAAAGAATACCTGAATGCCGGCGCCAAAATCGCAGAAAAAACAGAGGAAGTTTTTCAATGTGATATTATTTTGAGAGTCGCACCATTTGATTCTGATGAAATTGAAAAATTGCGCGGAAACCAAACCATTATTTCAAACATGCAGGTTCACGCCCATTGCAAGGACACCATTCAAAAACTGATGCAGAAGAAAGTTACATCCATAGCTTTTGAATACATTCAGAACGAAGAAGGATTTTTGCCAATCGTTCATCAAATGAGCCAGATTGCCGGGATTACATCCATCACCATTGCCAGTGAATACCTGAGCAACGCCAGCAACGGAAAAGGGGTACTTTTTGGCGAAGTAACAGGTATTACACCTGCCGAGCTGGTAATTATCGGTACCAGCACTGCCGCGGAATATGCTGCCCGTGTGGCACTGGGCCTTGGGATTTTTGTGAAAGTTTTCGATACTTCCGTGTATGAATTGAGCCGGCTCGAAGAAAAACTGGGACGTCGCGTGTTTACTTCCGTTTTTTATCCGAAAGTATTGAAAAAAGCATTGGTTTCGGCCGACGCAGTTATTGGAGCATTGTCGTTTAATACTCCCCCTAAATTTAAAGTTTCAGAAGACCTTGTAAAACAGATGAAGGAAGGTTCGGTTATTATCGATCTGAACATCAGTCAGGGAGGATGTTTCGAAACTTCAAAATGCACTGATTTTAAAAACCCAACCTATATAAAACACGGCGTGGTCCATTACTGCGTGCCCAATTCTCCGGCCATGGTTGCACGCACCGCATCCATTTCGCTCAGCAATATTTTTATTCCTATTTTATTGGCTATTGCCGATGCCGGCGGAGTCGACCATCATATTAAAAATTCAAAAGGCTTCCGGAAGGGCGTTTACGTCTACCATGGCATTTTAACCAATCCCGAAATCGGCTATACATTCAACATTCCGGCAAAGGATATCGATTTGTTACTGGCCATATTCTAGGTTATCCAATAAAATGCCAAACCCGTTTTTCCCCAACCGGCATCAGCTTACTTCTTAAAAAAAAGTGGTATCTTAAGCTGAAAAATAATTAATATTTGAAATCGATTTACAAATAAAAATGTTTAGCTCGTTAAATAAACCATATCCTTTTAACGACAACCTGAAATCGAACCTGCAGGCAATTTTGGGCATCAGTCTCGGCATTTTTCTGTTTCTGCTGTTTTTCCTTCCGTTTAATCCGCAAACGGAAGAATTCAACAAGAAATTGCTGATTATTGCCGGTTTTGGAATCATCATCCTGATATTTCTGTTTCTGGTACGGATTGCCCTTCCATCATTTTTTCCAAAACTTTTTATTCCCGAAAAATGGAAAATTAAAAAGGAGCTTTTACTGCATTTTATATTCATAGTTCTCAATTCAGTCGCTTTTAGTTTTTATGCCAGATTTGTCGGGAAAATTGATATCAATTTTCATTTGGCAGTAAACATTGTACTAATATCGCTGGCCGCCGTAATAATTCTGGTAATTATAAATGAATATGAGTTCCTGAAACGACGGGTCGAACATTTACTAAACCAGTTAAAAACCCCTGATTTTCAGCCATCTGAAGAAGAGACTGAAACAGGAATTGAATTTGAATCGGAAAATCAGTCGGAACATCTTTTCCTTTATCCGGAGCAGGTGATTTTAATTAAGGCAGCGAACAATTACATCGAAATCATTTTCAGGCAAAACGAAAAGGTAAGCAGGCGGTTAATTCGGAATACACTAAAAAACACAGAAAAAATACTGCTGAAATACCCTTCGCTTATCCGGGTTCACCGTTCTTATATTGTAAATGTAAACAGCATTCAAAAAGTGAACAAAAGTGCGGAAGGCTTAAAGCTGTCATTGTATGATTACCCAAAAGGGGTTAATGTTTCGCGCCAATACATTTTGAATGTAAAAGATGCGTTGAAGAACGGGAATTGATGAACGGCATCCGCCACCGGTCAATTTCTTCCGTCCCAAAACAGTGGGCTACACCACACTTTCTTACACAGTTGTCCCAAAAAGTTTTCCGTTTATTTTCCCGGCTTTAACTTTGAAAAAATAATCAATAATAACTGTCCTGTCATGAATATCCTGATGGTTTATCCCGAATATCCCGACACGTTCTGGAGTTTTAAACACGCGCTTAAGTTCGTATCAAAAAAAGCAGCGCACCCGCCCCTTGGTTTATTGACAATTGCACCGTTACTGCCGCGGGAGTGGAACAAAAAGCTGATAGATATGAATGTTGAAAAACTGAAAAAAAAGCATTTGCTTTGGGCAGATTTCGTTTTCATCGGCGCCATGTCGGCTCAAATTCAATCGGCAACGGAAGTTATTAAAGAATGCAAAACGCTGGATAAAACAATTGTTGCCGGAGGGCCGCTTTTCACGGAAGATCACGAGAAATTCGACGCTGTGGATCATCTGGTTTTAAACGAGGCAGAACTAACACTGCCGCTGTTTCTCAGTGATTTAAAAGCCGGACACCCAAAACGGATATATCAGACCGACGAATTTGCAGATGTAAAGACTTCTCCGGCGCCCGATTATTCTTTGATCGACCACACCAATTATTCATCGCAAAGCATTCAGTATTCCAGAGGGTGCCCGTTCAACTGCGAATTCTGCGATATCACCGCTTTACTGGGCCATAAAATGAGGTTGAAAACAACCCGGCAGATTTTGAATGAGTTGCAAACCCTCTACGATTCCGGCTGCCGCGGCGGTGTATTTTTTGTCGACGATAATTTTATCGGCAACAAACAAACGCTGAAAACGGATTTGCTGCCTGCCTTGCAAAACTGGATGGAAAATCACGGCAATCCCTTTTCTTTTACTACCGAAGCTTCCGTAAACCTCGCCGACGATCAGGAGTTAATGGACCAGATGACCGCCGCAGGTTTTTCCTCTGTATTTGTTGGAATTGAAACTCCGGAGGAAACCAGCCTCGAGGAATGCAATAAAAAGCAAAACAAAAACCGCAATTTAGTGGAAAGCGTAAAAACCATACAACGGAACGGGATGGAAGTACTTGGCGGATTTATTGTTGGTTTCGACAGCGACTCGCCGGGAATTTTCAAGCAGCAAATCGATTTCATTCAGAACAGCGGAATAATTTCAGCGATGATTGGCTTACTGAATGCGCCAACAAAATCGAAACTTTATCAGCGGCTGAAAAACGAAGGCCGCATTTTACACAAAATGTCTGGCGACAATACCGATGCATCCATGAACTTCATTCCCAAAATGAACCAAAAAATCCTTGAAGATGGTTATCGCGAAGTCATCCGGGGAATTTACGATATCGAACCTTTTTACCGGCGCGTTCATAGTTTTCTGTCTGACTTTCAGCCACGCGTAAAAGCCAGGACTAAAGTCACCTTCGGAAAATTTATGGCTTTGCTGAAATCGATTTTGCTGATTGGGATTATCGATCGCAACCGCAGGTATTACTGGCGCCTTTTTTTCTGGAGCCTGTTTAAGCGCCCGAAAGTTTTCCCTCTTGCCATCACCTATTCCATTTATGGCTACCACTACCGGCGGGTTTTCAGAAAAATGAATTATTTCTGATTTTTCTTTACCAGCAACAACATGGAAACCGGTTCTACTGCTGCCGCACCTGAAAACGATCGGCCAAGTCCGTTTTCATTGATTTCATTTCCGTCGGCAACTGCTTCGTATACACCCTCGGGCAATGGAATTGAAATTTCCTTACGGTTTCCGTTGAAAATCAGGATAACTCTTTCCCAAACGTCACCCACCTTTTTTCCATCAATACAATACGAAACCACGCCAAGTTTGTATTGTGTACAAAAATGAAGGTGCTTCTGAATTTGTTCGGTTGAAGGTATGCGGAACAACGGATGGTTCTTTCGCAATTGAATTAATTGCCGGTAATACTGAAAAACATCAATGTACTTTTTTTTGCGCGCCCAGTCCACCTGATTTACCGAATCGGGCGATTTATACGAATTTCCATTGCCTTTTTTGGTCCGGCAAAATTCCATTCCCGAATGGATAAACGGAACTCCCTGCGATGTTAAAATCAGAGCTCCCGTCAGCTTTACCATTTTTCGCATTTCTTCGTCGGAAAACCTTGAGCTGCTGAACCGCAATTTATCCCACAACGTGTAATTGTCGTGACATGCTGCATAATTAATGCATTGATCGGGCTCCCCTGCCCACGGATGTTTTATTGTTTCCACATAATCGTAAACAATCTGTGGATGTTTCACTGCGGCAACTGCTCCGTATTTTACTGCTTCTTCCCTTAAGTCGAGGCCGCTGACGAATCCTTTACTTTTTTTGGCCCCGTTGTTGCCTTTCAGAGCATCGCGAAAATCGTCATTAAAAGCGGCTATTCCGGGCAGTAATGACATATTCGTTTTTATAGCCCGGTATTGCGCGGGCATCGGGCTCTGGTCGGCAGCCCAGCCTTCGCCGTAAAGGAACAGTCCCGGCATTGCCTTATTTAGCTCCGAACGAATGGCTTTCATGGTATCCAAATCGAAAATTCCCATCAAATCGAAACGGAAACCATCAATGTGGTATTCCAGCGCCCAGTATTTCAGCGAATCGATGATGTATTTCCTGGCCATGGCACGTTCGGTAGCCATTTCGTTTCCACAGCCGGAAGCGTTGGCAAATGTCCCGTCGGATTTTTGCCGGTAAAAATAGCCCGGTACCGTCTGGTTAAAAACCGATTCTTTTGCAAAGTAAGTATGGTTGTAAACCACATCAAGAATCACCCCAATACCTTCGGCATGCAGCGCCTGCACCAGCTTTTTAAACTCTCCAATCCGCACCGTGCCATCGTATGGATTGGTGGAATATGAACCTTCAAGTGCATTGTAGTGCTGCGGATCGTACCCCCAATTGTATTTTTCCAGTGGCTTTTCCTCATCTACAGTATAAAAATCGTTAACCGGCAGCAAATGAACGTGGGTGATTCCGAGTTCTTTTAAATGCGCCACACCGGTTTGGACTCCATCTTCGAGCTGCGTATTCAGTTCTGTAAAACCCAAATATTTGCCTTTATTCTGAATTCCGGAATTACCGGCAATGGAAAAATCGCGTACGTGCGTTTCATAAATAACAGCTTCCGTGAAACTATTGTAACGCGGACCTTTGTCGTTTTCCCAATTTGCGGGGTTGGTTTTCCTGGGGTTGAAAATCATACCCCGCAAACCGTTAACGCCCACACATCGCGCGTAAATATCCGGTGTTTCTTCGAGCCATTCCCCGTCATTTATCCTGAACGTGTAAAACCGGCCTTCGTAATCGCCGTTCAGAACTGTGTACCAAATTCCGTTTTCTCCGGCCTGAAGATTTGTTTTATGAAATGCCTCGCCCGATTGTCCGTCTTTGAACAACCTGAATTCCACAAGCTTAGCGGTGGGCGCCCATATTTTTACTGTTGTTTTTTCAGGCGACCAAAAAACGCCCAGATCATCTCCTTCATAAACAGGATAAATCGAAAAATCGATGTGGTTAAATTTCCAGTCCCTCATTTAAAATTTTAATAATGTTTTTCGTAAAAAAACACTTCCGGTCGCCAGTCGTTTCCCGTTTATCTCAGTAATAACGAAGCGCATTTTTGGAAACTTCTTCAGCCGGTTATCGTGTTTGTAAAAACGGTTGATGTCAATTTTCAGCGAATGTGTTTTTCCTTTTTCCAGGTAAAGCGGATAAAACCGGTAATGGTTCGTTCCTTTCAGCTTAAACTTTCTTTTCAGCCAAAAATTGTCGAAAACTATCAATGGCTGATCAATATCGACATCGGTATTTCCGGTGTTTTTTATGGTTAAATCCAGATAATCCGGATAATACATCCTGTCTTTTGTGATTTCCAACCTTACTTTTTTTCTTCTGAAAATATATCTTTTAACTGATTTCAATTTGCGTTTCGGTTTAAGCAACACGAACAGCACAAACAGCATACCAATTAAAATAGCCATAATCAGAAAAAGCTTCCGCCCCTCGGGGCCGATTTCGTTTTGGGCAAAAAGTTCAGTTGAAAAAATTAGAAAATAGAACAAAATCAACGCCTTCTTCATCCACTTGTGTTTGGTGCAAAAATAAAAGTTTTTTTTATGGAACAATTCTAAAATGTTTTTTTAGGTTTTTACTTGCGAAACCTCTTTCAGTACCACCGGGAAATTTATCAGGTCGAAATCGGAATCATAAACCAGGTATTTATTTACCCACACCGGACTAAACTTTTCCTTAAAAAGGTACTGCCCTTTAAAATAGTTCAAAGATTTCAGGTTTTCGAGCGCAAATTTCATGGTGCGTTCAGTCATACTTTTTGGTTCCGTAATACCTGCAAAAGCTACCATGCCAAGGTTAATTTTAAAAATTCCATTCTGCATAAAAAAACCGAACATTTCTGTTAAAAGAAAATAGATGATCCCGGTTGGAGCGTCGTCGGAAATCCGAATCAAATCATAAGTTCCTTCGCCTTCTGCATAATCAGGAATGATGTTTAAAAAAGCCACAACTTTTTCTTCCGGATTTTCAATGGCCAGCACGGTGGTATTTTTTATCATTTCGGGCAGGAACATTCCCTGTGAAAAAACCGTTTCTGTTTTTCCGGGTTTTTGCAACCATTCGTCGGAAACCTGTTTAAGTTTTTGTATAACCCCGTCTTTTACCGGCGCCGGGTAAATATGAAATGTAAAACCCATTTTTTTCGATTTGTTGATGGCATTTCGAAGCGGGTGCATTTTCGACCCCGACAACGAAAATGAATTCAAATCGAGAATGGCTTCCCGCCCAATAAAAAGTACTTTTTTTTGTAAGCTGCGAAACATATTCACAGATTCTTCCGGAATGCGGTAATAAAAAGTCCGCAATCCGTTTTCTTTTGCATGTTTTTCGAACTCCCTGATAAGCTGCGGCATATCCGCCTTGCTTTTGCAAACGGGATTTTCCAGCACGATGGCGTAACCCCGGGAAATTTTATAGGCCACAAAACCGTCGTCGTGAAATAAGAACAGTTTATCAGGATAATATTTAAAATAACCGAGCGCCGATGTTCCATAATTCTGCGTCAGCAGCCGGGCATGGTTAATATCATTTTCATCGTGCTGTGGCTGATCCTGCAAAAGCGGCCTGAACAAAAACAGAATCGCCAGCAATAAAAGTCCGCCGCTGAAAATATAAACCGACAGGATATAAAAATGGCCAAAAGTAGTTTTGGGCAGGTAACCCGAGGCATCGAAAAGGAAAATCAAACTAAAAGAAGCTTTTACCGAATTTATGAAATTGTAGTCGATTCCCATGTGGCTTTTCTCGAGAAAATAAGTTCCGGCAACAGTGCCGAAAATCAACAACAGAAATGCGATGAACCACACTTTCCAGTGGTTTGCCCGAAGCAGCGGTATAGAGCGGACGTTATACAACCTGCCTGTAAGAAGCAAACTCACAATTGCAATAACTGAAATTGTTGCTTCTTCATAGTCAATCCCTTTCACCATGTGCCCGATGGCCGACAAAACCAGTAGAAACAGCGTAATTCGCCAGGCCCGCCTCACCCCTCTCAGCAAATAGTAAGCAAGAATGATAAGCAACACTCCGATAAAAAATACAGTGAATGCCGACACGGGTACCGCCAGTCGCGGAATCAGTTTATCGAGAACCTCAATTCGCCATGGAATAGCCGGTGTAATTGCAGATAAAATGTTAATTAATCCCGAAATAAAAATGATAAAAACCGGAATCACCCTCAGCAGTACATTTTTCCTTGAGAAAACAAATGAAGCTAAACCTGCGATCAGCGGGGCCCAAAATTCAAAAAAACGAAAAACAAGCGTAATTGCAGCCGCCTCAGCTGTCGGAATTCCGCTCCGGGCAAAAATGTAGGTCATTGAAACTTCGATAGCGCCCATTCCCCGCAAAAAAGGCGAAACAATAAGCAGCATCACCATTACGATATACGCCATAAAAGCAACAAACAAATGCGGCTGGTAACCCAGCGCCAGCATCGAAATATAAACATGCGCCACGCCAATAAACTCGATAAAAACAGAAACAAGCAGCGTAAATAAAAAATGTTTTTTATTGAGGCCGGTTGAAATGATGTTGTCTACCACCAGCGACATTTCCGGGTTTACCCGAAGGAGCAGCCTGAACACCCAGCCTTTCCGAATGTATGAACGGGTTAAAAATACAATTCCCGCGATTAACAGAATTAACAGGATAAAAGAGATCAGTTCAACTTTACCAATCCGGTCGTTTATCATCAAAAAAACCAGTACCGGAATAGCAACAACCACCACCGAAAGAAGACCGGACAACGCATAAATATATGAAGCATAGTAAATATCGGTGGTTTCGATGCCTTTTTTGGTGAGTGGTTTATTAAAAAATACCAGCGACGAAAAACCACCGGCAGGTAAAAATATGCTGATTAGGTTTCTGCGGAGAAAAAGCTGCAACGCATCAGGCAGCTCGATTTTTATTCCCACTGTTTTAAAGCTGAATAAATACATCACCGCCTGCAAAAGAATGTATACGCCCGTGAGTAATAATCCAAGAATCACATAAAAACCGTCGATTGTGCCAAGCGTTTTTCGGATTTGGGAAAGCTCAAGATGCTCGTTTTTAATGAAAAAAATGGTCATCAGGAGCATTAATACCGCTATGGAAATTTGCCACAGAGGTTTGTTGTTTTTGCTGTTGATGGAAATTTTCATCGAAATGTTAAACTTTCAATTTGTTAACCAATTTGCGTTAAAATTACTTTCCGGTGATGTATTCCGGCTGCAAATTTTCATAATATTCCAGTGATTTTTCGGGTTTTTCCAATCTTCCGGGAATTGGCATTTTCGAGAATTGCTGAAAATAGAGCACGCACGAATTCCGCCACCATTCTGCTAATTTTAGCTGGTTTTGCATTTTGTTTTTTACGTGTTCAAATGTCTGCGGATCGAGTTTTCCCTCAAGCGAATTCCATTCTTTCTGCATCTGTTTTACACCTTCAACACCATTGTAATAGCGATAACAAAGTTCTTCCCAAAGCATATTTCCCGAATCCATTTTGTAATCCCACGGCAGGTGATGGAACCAAAGCAGGTACTTATCCGGACACGTTTCCGGATTGGCAAATTTGCCGGCAACAGGCGGAAAGTACTGGTTAACAGCATTACTCCCGGAGGCAGTGCGGTCGAAACCAATTCCGGCGCTGTCGGCACGATGGTAATAAAGCGAGGTCCAGTCGGGCCGGCCGCCGCTTACCCATGGTCCGGGGCCAAAATGATGGTTCCGTCCCATGATGTGGTGCAGGCCCAGCGGAGTCATGTAATTCACTGAATTTTCGCGCGAATCCATCATTATTTTTTTAATGATTTTCACAACGTTAGGACTGGAAGAAAAAGTCATTTTTATCCAGTCATCGGCAATTTCTTCAGAGGAAAGCTCGTGGTTCCAGGCCAGCCTGCCAAAAGCAAACCAGTTGGATTGTCCAAACAAGTGGCCTGTCCAGTTCGTGTCGGTTCCGGTGTTGGCAACTCCGGCTATACCGGTCATTTTGTGATTTTCGAGCGAACCGTCGATAATTTTCGCAACCGTTGAACCTTTTCCTTTGGCGTAGGTGTCTGATTCGAGGCATTCTTTAAACAGCGGCGCCAGGTAAACCAAATCGGTATTTTGCCCCAAATACTCCTGTGTCACCTGAAATTCCATCACCAGCGGCGTTTTTGGCATGTGCCCGAAAAGGGGGTGAAACGGCTCACGAGGCTGAAAATCGATGGGCCCGTTTTTCACCTGGATCAAAACATTATCGCGAAATTCACCGTCGAGCGGTTCAAACTCATTCAATGCCTGCATGGCACGGTCAACCGGCACATTATTATCGTATACAAAAGCGCGCCACATTACAATTCCGCCAAAAGGATTCAGGGCATCGGCCAGCATGTTGGCGCCTTCGGCATGGGTGCGGTTATAATTCTGTGGCCCCGGTTGTCCTTCGGAATTGGCTTTTACCAGGAAACCGCCAAAATCGGGTACGTATGAATAAATTTCCTTTGCCTTGTTTTTCCACCATCGCTGAACTTCCGGATTAAGCGGATCAGAAGTTTCCAAACCGCCAATGTTTTGGGGCGAACTAAATTTCACGGAGAGGTAAACCGTTATTCCATAAGGCCTGAAAACATTGGCAAGTGCTGCCACCTTCTTTAAATATTCCGGTTTCAGCATGGCCGGATTGGCATTTACATTGTTCAGAACGCTGCCGTTTATTCCAATTGATGCATTTGCGCGGGCATAATCAACATACCGCTGATCCATTTTTTCGGGAAGGCTTTCCCAGTCCCACAGCGATTTTCCTGCATAGCCACGTTCCACGCTCCGGTTCAGGTTATCCCAGTGGTCGAGCACCCTGATTTTTATTTTGGGCGAACTGAAAATGTCAATGTTTTTAATGCTTTTGCCTGTTTGAAGCAGTTGCAAAAAACGAAACGCCCCATACAAAACGCCTTTATCAGAGTTGGCAGTTATGAGTGTGATTTGTTTCCCGCCCGACTTTTGGGAAGTTATGAAAAATCCCTCATCACCAATATTTTGCAATTTCTTTTTAATATCCGGGCTTTTTAATTCCGGTGAGCTTCCTATTTTACCGGCAATTACAACTCCTTCTGTTGCTTCTTCGTGAACTTCCGCAATTTCAGTTCCCAAAATCGCGTTCAGTCCGCTGAACAACTCTTCCCTAACGATTTTCATGGTTGAAGATTCACCGGTTACTTTTAATCCTTTTATCTGAATTTGATATTCTTTTTGCAAGGAAGCCGAAACAGGCGTATAATTTAACCACAATTGATAACCATCGCCGGCAAAAGAATTTCCGGAACTAAATAAAATATTGATAAGCAATACAATAACTGTGTATTTTTTCATTTTCTCAGAAAACTCATTAGTTGAAATTTATTCATTGCTGAAAGGGAAGTTAATATACAGAAAAAATCATAAATTCGTTTCGGTACCCGCGCAAACAATCTTGAAAAAAAACAGGATTACCAATACTTTTATTCCCACTGAAAAGCCATGTACATGCAGGGATTATTTCCGGTATTGCGAATGGCATGCGGAATTTCAGATCCCAAAAAATAAATGTCGCCGGGTTCCCCCCGGAAATGTTTATTGCCAATTTCCATTTCAGTGTTTCCATCCATCATAATTATAATTTCAGCCGGATTATGTGTGTGAGGTTCATGGCTTTTTATGTTCGGATTTAAGGTGGTAACGTGCATTTCAATGCGATCGGACATGGCTGATTTGCGATCAAAATAGCGCCGGACGCCCCCTTTGTCGTGTGGTGTAAATTTCAGGTCGTTCCAGTCGATCGTCATCGAACCACCAGCGGTTTTGCCCCTTTCCGAATCTATTGGTTTTTTCGATTTGTATTGAATGGCGTAATAAGTAACTGCATCATTATCCGCATTTTCCATTTTAAGTTCATCGCCCGGAAGGATAAGAACCACGCTCCCCTGCCCTAATTCTTTGGTTTTATTATTTAAAGCAACCTTCAAACGACCTTCTTTCACCACCACGATTTCTTCAGCATCGTTTTGAATTTTAGTCCGTTGATATCTCCCCGGTTCGAGTGTTGCAGCCGTAATTTCAAAATTTTCCATGTGCGTGGTTTCGCCATTCATCACTGTTTGCTGTTCCACTGATTTCGTTTTTCCTGCTTTTAGCTTCGGAAAAGGATAAACTTTGGAATCTATTTTTTCAGCTTTAAAACCCGGGAAAGCCAAAATAATTATCATTAAAATCATGCTTTTCATAATCATCTGTTTATATTTTAAACGAAGTTAAATAATTTCAACCAGAAAAAAATAACCGAATAACAAACAACTTCAAAACTTACCTCTAAAAAGCAGTCAACTACTATTCAGGATTAATCGATCAGTTTAACCAACACCCAAAAGATAATTTTTTCATCACTGCCGGTTTCCGATACAAGGCTACTGTCTCGTTCGAAAAAAGTTACCAGTCACCTTCCGTTAATTCCTCCGGGGAACCGGTGATTCCGAAAAGCTACGAAAATGTATTCGTTGTGCAAATGAAACTGGAATGGGAACAATATTGCGGGTCGTTGTGTGCCATGTGGATCGACAAGGAACGCATTGTTGTTTTCAACGAATCGGGCGAATTAGTGGAGATTTTTCTCGACGGGCCGGTTTCAGTACCGGTTTCGTAAATAAACCCATTGCCGAAAAACCATCTTTTTTGAACATCTGAATATCCTGTTCAACAAAAAGGCGGAAATTACATGTTGTGTTAAGTTTTTGTAACAAACATTTGGTTTATCACCTTTAAATTAAAGACAAAAGAGTTTTTTATTTTTATTTTGATAGTTAAATCGATTTAAAGAAAAATGAAGATGATAAAGAATTTGGTATGCCCGGTCTCCGAAGAAAAGGTAAATGAACAGGTAACGCGCATAAACGCATTTCTAACAATTTTGCTTGTTGCTGCTGGATTCATGTTTCATTCGGCCCTGTTCTTCATTTTTTTGATGGCAGATTTTTACATCAGGGCATTTACAAAATTGAAATTCAGTCCGGTAAGTTACATCAGCGCAAAGCTTGCCAATGCATTAAACCTGAATAAAAAGCCAATTTCCAAAGCGCAGAAGGTTTTTGCTGCCCGCCTTGGTTTTGTTATGACGCTGGCAATCGTGATTCTGTATTTGTTGAATTTAATAACAGCTGCGGCAGTGGTTGCAGGAATTTTGGTATTTTTTGCCACACTGGAATTTGCGCTGGCCATTTGTGTCGGATGTATTATATATACATATCTTGTTTTACCTTTTTATTCAACTGAAAATACGCCGTGACGAAGAAGAAAGCATTTAGAAGTGCTTCATTCTTTTAAGAGACCTTAAAAACCGCCCGGTTACATTCCCGGGCGGTTTTGCTATTTCCAAACGTATTTAAGCTGCTTTTTCTTCCTGTTTTCCCAAATTTATTTTCACCGGTGTGGGATTAACCAGATTGTCATTTACCGGGCAGCGACTTTCAATTATACTGAGCCATTTCACCAGTGTTTGCTCGTCGGTTTCGGCACTGGGAATAATATTCACGCTGATTTCTTTATAACCAGCCCTGTCGGTGGTTGGATGTCCAAATACTTTCGAAGGGTTGAGGTCGCCACGCAATTCAATTTTAAGGCTGTTAAGCTTAAAACCCAATTCGCCGGCTACAATATGCCCCATTACGTTTAAGCAACCCGCATAAGCAGCGAGTAAAAATTCTACCGGATTGGCCGCGTGATTGGTGCCCCCGAGTTCTTCGGGTTCGTCAATTGTAATTTGAAAATGACGGGTTTTAGCTACAAACTTTGTAGGGTTCTCATTTTGCCCTGTCAGTGAAAAATTTAAATCTGCCATAACATTTATTTTTAAAAAATTAAAACTCTTTTTTACCTGTATCTGATAACTTTATATCGGAAATGAAACCATCCATGGAAACTGTTTTCAAAACCATCGGACGCTCCTGGTTCCCGGAATACTTTCAGGCGCGCCGGCTTCCTGTTCATCAAGGTTTCGCCCCGGCAGCAGGGATAAGCTTCCTTTTCCCAAAAATTAACCGCGTCATTTCGGCCGGCTGTTACAAATTCTCTGTTTAAATCACTCATAATTAATATCTAAGGTTAAAAAAAACGGTTAAAAAAAACCAAAAAAAAAGCCCTTCCGATGGAAGAGCTGATAATTCCGTGAAAACTATAATTTACCTCTTCCGCAGCATACAAACCCCTTCCATACACATCGTTGTGCACATCATTGTTTTGTTGTTATTTGCGAAAGAATTAATCATCTTTTATTCTTTTATAGCGTCAAATATAGTTCATGTTTTTATAAAAACAAATGTACTGGTGTTATTTAGAATTGCCGTGGTTGCGGTAATGCTGATTGTCGATGGAAGTTACCATCTGAATATGTTTTTCGAGAATAAAAAAATGCACCGATGAATCGGGAACCGAAATGATGAAGTATCTGATTGCAATTGCTCCAACAGGTTTTTCTTTTTAAACAGCCCCTGTTTTTGTCGTTTCTGTGCCATCGAACCGGCAGATACTCCAATGATTATCAGCAACAAAACCAACTTTTTCATTTTGTTATCATTTTTAGTTTTTTCTGCACTTCTTCCTTCCTTCTGCGCGAAACTGCAACAATATCGCCGTTGGAAACCTGCAACGTTCCGCCACCGGTTTTTACATACGCAATTACGTGATTTAGGTTTGCCAGGTGTGTTTTATGAACGCGTACAAATCCATATTCTTTCAGCAATTCTTCAAATTCCACAAGTGTTTTGGCCACCAGCAAATGTTTATCCGGCTCGAAATAAATATGTGTATAGTTTCCTTCGCCCTGGCAGCGGATAATTTTATTTACCTCCACAAATTCAATGCGGTCTGCGGAGGGCAAGCCAATGCGCGGATTGGCCGGCTGACCGATATTGTACACCAGTTGCTTCATCCGCAGGTTTTCGTTTTTCCGGCGGATGCGACCGGATACTTTCTCAACCGCCGCCTGCAAATCATTAATATTAATGGGTTTCAGAATGTAATCGGCGGCAGAAAACCGGATGGCTTTGATCGCATAATTATCGTATGCTGTTACAAAAATCACTTCAAACCGAAAATCCTGCAGTTGCTCGAGCAGTTTAAAACCGTCGGCTTTAGGCATTTCAACGTCCAGAAAAACCAGGTCGGGATGGAATTTGTGTACAAGAGAAACGGCGCTGTCCACCGAATCCGCCTCGCCATACAAATCCACATTCGGACAATATTCCCGTAAAATTCCGGCGAGGTTCTCGCGGCCATGTTTTTCGTCGTCAACTAGAATTGATTTGATTTGCATCTCTTCTATTTTTTAGCGAGGGTTTCGCTCAGAGCGAAACCCTCGCTCTACAAACAGGTGGAAATCGTACAAAGACCCTCGATTTCAAAACTCACGAAAATTTTTATCTGAACAGTCTTTCGTCAAAATTGAACTTCTCGGTTTTGATAATTTTTACTTTGTCAAAATCAGCATGTAAAGGATTAATCAAAATATTATAATCCCCCTGAACAACAGCCGATGGAACTTTAATATAAAGATATTCATTCGAATTGATGAGATTTTCTCCCAATTCCTGCGTTGTTTTGGAGTACGGAAACTTTCTCCAGCCTTTAGGAAGCATTTCTGTTTCAATCTGTTTCATACTCGAAAAATCAGGAATTTCAATTGAAATTAAATAATAATCTTTGGGCATTACCCCAACCGGGGTATGAACTGCTATTTCTGCCATGCATAAAGCTCTTGAATCTGCAGTATATAAAAGTTTTGTTCCTTTAAAATTCCATCTTCCACCTGTAATCCCGGCTACGGCCCCTGATAAGTCTTTGGAATACTTTTGATTTGCAAGCCGATAAACTATCATGCCAAAACACCATGTTCAATTTTTATCAACTCGTCTTTTACCAAGTTAATCCCGAATGAGTTATCTAACAAATCAATAGGTTTAATTCCTCCTAACGGAATATTTTTGGAATTTATCCATGTCAGAAAATTTGTTGTGTTGCCAAAAACATCAACTCCTTTTTTGAAAAGTAACATAATCAGAAGAAATTTTTCTGTATGAATTGAATCAAATCGTTTTTTTTCCCTCTTGTATCGTTGAATTGTTCTTTCCGACATGTTCAAAATTTTTGACCAAACCGCTGGATTTAGCGGATAAGACGTTGTAAACTTCTTAAATGTATCATAATCCACGCCACTTCTGGTGAGATCAATTAATCTAAAAACATCTTTATTTTCAAGGGATTTAATAGTTAAATTATCTGTTTCCATATTTATGTCTTTTACAGAATCGAAGATACGACAATTTTCGTGAAATATCAGGCAAGTGTCGTTTATCATGTTCGTGGTGTGACTTTGAGTCATGGTCGTGAATAAAAAGCAATTGCAGGTTTAGCGAAGGTTTCGCTCAGAGCGAAGCCCTCACTGTATAAAATCTTTGTTGTTTATTCATTTTATTATTTTTCTTCCGGAATTAAAATTTCAACCCTCGTTCCGGATTTTCCTCCGTTTAAATCAACGGTTTCCAGTTGATATTTTTCGCCCTGCCTTTTCTGAAGGATTTCCAGCCGCTCTTTCATCAGTTTCGAACCTTTCCCATTTTTGGTTTTCGAAATCTCCCTGGCTGCCTCACGTCCAATGCCATTGTCTTCAATCGTTATTTTAATGCCGGTGCCTTCATCCGAAATGTTAATTTTCAACTGCCGGTTTCCGGTTTTGTTTTGCAGTCCGTGAATAATGGCATTCTCCACAAATGGCTGCAACAGCATCGACGGTACCAGCGTATTATGCATATCAATTTCCTTAGAAACATTTACTTGATAATCGAAATCGAAACGCAATTTTTCGAGGTTTAAATATTGTTGGGTCATTTCCAGTTCTTCGGCCAGCGACACTTCCTCTTTTTCGGAGTTTTGCAGCACTTTTCGAATAAGCCCGGCAAAATCGGCTAAATATAAATGGGCCTCGCGGCCCTTGTTTTGCTGCACCAGGTTTTGCACCGAGTTCAGACTGTTAAACAAAAAGTGGGGGTTCATTTGCGACCGGATAGCTGTGAGCTCCAGCTCACGCAACCGCCGCTGCTGCTCCTCCTTGCGGAACCGCTGCCGGACCTGCCATTTCCAGATGAATAATGCCGTGATTAACGAGATTAATAGCAGTGAAAGTACCAGTACTATGATTTGAAGTTGCGATTTGTTGAGTTCCTTTTTTTCGGCAAGGTTTTGTTTGGCGAGTTGAATTGCTTTTTTTAACTCAACGTCGTATTTCAGGAGATTTCCGTTTTTATCGAAAGCGATATAAAGTAAACTCGACCGGAGAAAAATGTCATTTAAAGTTTTTTCATTGTCGATAAGAATCAATTGTTCCGCAACCGGTTCAGCCTTCTTCAAATAATCCTGCCACTCATTCAGTTTATTCCCCTGCACGATCAGCACAAAACGAATATCGGGATTTTCAGCCGCTTTTTTATCCAGTTCATACCGGTACCTGCTCCAATCGCTGCTTACATAAACAATTGTTGGTTTTCCTTCGATTTCTTTTTCAAGCGTTGTTTTTTTGCCATTCGGTTTATACAACTCAACATCGGGCACAAAATGTTCGCTTTCCCAGTTCAATCGCTTGTTACGAAATTCTTTTAATGACCGGATAAAATATTCGTCATAACTTTGATTGGCGAGTTGATCAATACCATCCAGCGACTCGTTCAACTCATATTTTGTGGCAGACAAATAAGCCAGATACCCACCGTTGATACTTCGGATAATTTCTCCTGCCAAAGTCCGGTAATAAACAGCCCCGCCGAGAATTAATTTAGATTTATCAAATTCCATTGATGCTGTTTTCCTGTAATCCACACCGGAATTAACTACCCGTGGAAGGTGTCTCAGATAATAATGCAAATAAATATTCGAAAGCTGCCGCGAGTAAAAGCCAAAATCGTTGTAAACGTCATGAATATCAAAATCCCCGATCATTTCAATTGCCTTTTTGGCTTCCAGTTCATTTTCATTCAATAGATCGGATCCGGCCAAATTAATCCAATTCGGATCGGCATGAATGAAGTCAACAACATTTGCATAGGAGAAATAAGTAAAATATGTTGTGGCGAGCAACTCGTTTTTAACAAAATTATAATCCGCTGCATCCAGTTTTATATTTTTCTCATTCAGGTAATTATCAAATATTATAACAGTTTTGTCAGCAAGCGAATATCCTTGAAAACCTGTTGATATGTTATTGATTTGTATTGTTTTCATCGAAGGGGAAAATAGGTTCTTTTCTTTGCGGATGTCATTTAACAGGGTATTAATTTGTTGATTACTTCCAGAAATCCCAATGAAAGTTTTATCTCCCTTATTGGTTATTTCCAAATCGAGTGTGTCGCCCGGTTCAGCATAATAAATATTCTCTGCAATCCGCGATCGGTAATCAAGTTCTTTTGGTGAAAAGAAAACGAATGATCGTTCAGGTAAATTTATCCGGTAAGAAACATGATTATTTTCATCCAGCTTCAGGATTTTTGCCGTGTTTTCTTCTCCGTAAGGCAAATCCATATAAAACAATGTAACGAAAGAATCAATAGGATTTTGAACGGTGCAGTTAAAAGTAAAATAGTTATTACCGGTTTTGTATTCATCCAAAAACGCTATTTCAGTTTCCGTTAAAATTTTGTACTGATTTGTTCTCCACGTGGTTTTAGCCGAATCGTACCGGGATTTATAAAAGTCCAAAATCAAACCGCGGTTTTTATCCAATTTTGCCGATATGAATTCTGTTCCGGGTGTTTTTTCTTTCTGTCCGCTGACATAATTCCCATCTGAAGTCCGTTTAAATACTTTTTCGAGAAACGGACTTTCTATGGTTTCGTTTTGCTCCTGAACCGAATGGTTAAAAAAAAGCAGCAGTTCGTTGTAGGAAAAAATCCGCTGTCTTACTTCATTTCTCTCGATAACAAAATCAATCACATCCGAAATGATCTCTTTGTCATATCCTTTTTTGGTCATTACAGAATGCATTTCTTCCAGCATTTCGGCTGTATTGATCTGTTTTATCGAATTAGTTGCCAAATTGATTTCGTATTGTAACCGGACCATTGCCAAAAGCGATTTGACAATGTTAACAGAGTTATTGTTCAGGTTTATGTTTTTAAATACAGGAGGAAATTCTGTGTTGAACACCGTCTTGATTCTGGCGTTAGGCTCCTCCGATTTGCCGGAAAGTATAATGGAAGAAAAAATGACTTTATCCGAAGTAACTTCCTCAATTTCAAATTTGAACGTAATTTTTTCAACAGAGTGGACAGATGAATTGTTTTTACCATCGAAATTGGAAATTCGATTCGCCAATTCAAAAACATACGTTTGCCCTTCTTCCAGGTTTGGTTTTATTATTTTTTCCTGCGAAAACGAAACTAACGAACAGAATATAAGCGGGAGTAAAAAAATGATTGCCTGACTTTTCATATCCGTTGAAAATTGGTTTATTCAAAGGTGGCTGAAAAAAACCAATTTTAAAAGCAGCGTTTACTGAACGGTGGGTTTGGGTTATTGAACGGCAGTCACAACCAAAAAAAGGAGCCTCGCGGCTCCTTTCATTTTTCCCTCTTAACTAATGGCGTATTAACATATTTCTCTTTTGCCAATTTCTAATTCAGCGTTGCTTGGCCGGGTTCCCAGTTGCACGGTGTGAGCTCCCCGGTTTGAAAAGCATCAAGCAACCGAAGAGTTTCTTTTACATTTCGTCCAACATTCAGTCCGTTAATGGAAATGTGCTGGATAATGCCCTGCGGGTCGATGATATAGGTAGCACGATAAGCCACTTTGTTTCCTTTTTCCAGAATACCTAGTTCTTCTGATAACGATTTTGAAGTGTCGGCAACCATCGGGAACTTCAGATTTTTCAGTCCGTTGTGATTGTTTCTCCAGGCCAGATGAACGTATTCCGAATCAATGGAAGCGCCAATTAAACTGGCATTTCGCTTTTCAAATTCTTCGTAATAATCGTTAAAAGCTGTGATTTCGGTGGGGCAAACAAAAGTGAAATCCATTGGCCACCAAAAGAACACCGTCCATTTTCCACTTTCAATGTCGTGATGCGTAATGGTTTTAAATTCTTTTCCAGGTTCCACAGAAACTACTGCTTGTTTTTCGAATTGCGGAAATTTATCTCCTATTGTCAACATGATTTTAATTTTTCGATGATTAATTATTTAGATTCAATAAAAATTATGTCGCAAAGATATATTGCCGGTTTTCCTTTATCAAATTGATTTTTTTTAACCGGAATAGAGAAAAATTATTTTTAACTTGCAGTGATTTGAATTTCAAATTTTTATGAACAGAAGTGATAATTAACATCCTATTATTATAAAGAAAGTTAACGAATTATGATTTTGGGAACATAAATTGTATGTTTGACCGCGCTATGAAATATCACTATATTTAGCTGTTTTTTTGAAATACTTAAATTTTAAGATAGACACCTATCCAATTAAAACTTTTTAATTATTATGGAAAAGAATTCGAATAAACAATCTGTTTCAAGAAGATCGTTTCTTGGAACTACTGCAGCAGCCGCTGCCGGAATTACAATTTTGCCCAGCAATGTTATTGCCGGGTTAGGACACAAAGCGCCGAGTGATAAACTCAACATTGCAGCTATTGGTATTGGAGGTATGGGTTTTGCCAACCTCAAAAACCTGGAATCGGAAAATATTGTTGGCCTTTGCGATGTAGACTGGAAGTATGCAGGACGTGTTTTTGATTATTTCCCGAAAGCCAAAAAATACAAAGACTGGCGCAGGATGTATGACGAAATGGGTAATGATTTTGATGCGATTGTTGTTGCAACTGCCGACCACAACCACGCTATCATTGCCGCTCACGGAATAACCATGGGCAAACATGCTTATGTACAAAAACCGCTTACTCACTCGGTTTACGAATCGCGTTTGCTGACCAGGCTGGCCGACAAATATGGTGTGGCTACGCAAATGGGTAACCAGGGTTCATCGGGCGAAGGTGTAAACCTCACTACTGAATGGATTGCCAATGGTGAAATTGGCGAAGTGAAAAAAGTGGAAGCATTTACTGACAGACCAATCTGGCCGCAAGGATTGAATACTCCGGAACGGGGTGACTGGGTTCCTGAAACTTTGGATTGGGATTTGTTTACCGGCCCTGCTGAAATGCGGCCGTACAACCAAATTTATCATCCGTGGAACTGGCGTGGCTGGTGGGATTACGGAACAGGAGCGCTTGGCGATATGGCCTGCCACATCCTGCATCCGGTATTTGTTGGTCTTGATCTCGGATATCCGACGCATGCACAGGGTAACTCCACATTGTTGCTCGAAGAATGTGCGCCAACAGCACAATCGGTGAAACTGACGTTCCCGGAACGTGCCCCAAATCCCGATAAACCTTGGAAGTTAAAAAGGAATGCAAAACTACCGGAAGTTGATGTTTACTGGTACGACGGTGGTATTAAACCAATGTTGCCGGAAGGTTGGCCGGAAGGTAAAAACCCGAACGACCGCGGTGGCGGCGTTCTGTTCCACGGATCAAAAGACACATTGATTTGCGGTTGCTACGGTGTGAATCCATGGTTGCTTTCAGGTCGCGTGCCGGAGGCGCCGAAATTCCGTCGCCGGGTTGAATTGAGCCACGAAATGGACTGGGTACGCGCTTGTAAAGAAAGCAAGGAAAATCGCGTTCCTACTGCATCTCAGTTTAACGAAGCCGGTCCGTTCAACGAAATGGTTGTTATGGGTGTTCTGGCTGTTCGTTTACAAAACCTGAACAAAATTTTGGATTGGGATGGTGAAAACATGCAGTTTACCAATCTTTCCGATGACGATAAAATCAGAATCGTTCAAAAAGACGATTTCAAAATTGTTGACGGTGATCCGAAATTCAATAAAATTTGGACGGACCCGGTTCCTGCAAAAGACTTTGCTGCCGAACTGGTTAAACATACCTACCGCAAACCTTGGAGTTTGCCTGATATGCCGGCCTAATCAAAATAATTTAGTAATAGCAAAAAGGGTTGTTCAGATTTTGAGCGGCCCTTTTTTATGTTCAGATTCAGCAGCTTTCGATAAGATTAGAATTATATCATTCACAAAATTGGCCGCTGCTTTTACTTCCGGATTGAATTCAAATTTCCAGCGGGTTTTATTCCCTCATTTTTTTGAACCACATAAATTCCCCCTTATTGTAATACTGTTTCGCAAGACCCGGATTCTCTTCCAACTCATCCGCTTTATAAGGTTTGTAAGGGACAAGGACGTCATCGCCGGGTTCCCAGTTACAGGGAGTAAGCACATTTTCGTTGTGAGTTAACTGCAGGGCGGCAACCGTCCTTACAATTTCATCGATGCTTCTGCCCACGTTCATGGGATAAAATGAAACAGCCTGAACAATGTTATTTGAATCAATAATAAATACGCCTCTCACATCTCTGTGATCGTCTGCCGAAGTATGCAACATGCCGTATTTTTTGGAAATCTTCCCTGAAAAGTCAGCCACAATCGGATAATTAATTTTTATAACATCCCCGTTTTCGTTCATCGTTTTTTCCATAAATTCTTTCCACAACTGATGCCTTTCAATTTCATCAATCGAAACAACAGCGATTTTTACTCCCAACGAATCAAATTTCTTCTGATTGTATGCCAGCCCGCACAATTCGGAAGTACAAACTGCCGTAAAATCGAGGGGGTGACTGAACAAAATCTTCCAGTTGTCTCCAAAATCCTCCGGAAAATTCAAAACGCCATTCGTGGAATTCTCCGTGAAGGAAGGCGCTTTATCTCCGATTAATGGAAATTTTTTGACTTTCGACCAGGCAGATATGGAAAACAACAGGACTAAAATGAGCAATGTAAATGGTTTCATCGTTTTAATGGTTTATTTTCAATTAAGTTATGAAATTTCAAAACAACAACATTGTTTTATTCGTAACGTAATTTTTGCATCGAAGGTTTTATTATCATTTTGATTTACGTTGGAGCAGGAACGCAAAAGATATTGACATTGATTATGATGATTGAAAAAAATTCCGTGTGCCTGAATACCAATTCATAAAAATAATATGTAGGTTAAACCTGATATTTTTTCTAATTTGCGCGCATATGTTGATTCCAGATTATAGTATAAAAAAATGAAGAATAAAAGCAATATAACCCGGCGCTCATTTATTGAAGCAACAGCAACAGCTGCCGCCGGATTTACAATCCTGCCTTCGAACGTTATTGCAGGTTTCGGACATAAAGCACCCAGCGATAAACTGAACATTGCAGGAATTGGTGTGGGTGGAAAAGGTTATTCGAACCTCCGGAACATGGAAACGGAAAATATTATAGCGCTCTGCGACGTGGATTGGGATTATGCAAGCAATGCATTTAAACGCTGGCATTCAGCCAAACAATATAAAGATTACCGCGTGATGTTCGATCAGCAAAAAGACATCGATGCAGTGGTTATTGCCACACCCGATCACAGCCATGCGCTCCCTGCTGTAATGGCAATGCGGCAAGGCAAACATGTTTATGTGCAAAAACCTTTAACTCATTCCGTATACGAAGCACGTTTTTTACGCGACACTGCTCAGCGGTACCGGGTGGCCACGCAAATGGGAAACCAGGGAAATTCGGGAGAAGGAATCCGGCAGATTTGCGAGTGGATTTGGGCAGGTGTTATTGGCGAAGTGACACATGCAGATGCCTGGACCAACCGGCCGATTTGGCCGCAGGGTCTGGAAGAACCGGAAAAAGATAAGCGCGTTCCGCGTGATTTGGATTGGGACCTTTTCATTGGTCCGGCGGAATGGCACGATTACAACCCGGTATATCATCCGTGGTACTGGCGTGGTTGGTGGGATTTTGGTACCGGCGCCCTTGGCGACATGGGGTGCCATATTCTCGACCCGGTTTTCAAAGCGCTCATGCTGGAATACCCTACCGCAGTAGAAGCCAGTTCAACGCCTGTTTTTGTTGAATCGCCACCCAATGCCGAATTTGTCCGGTACGAATTTCCGAGGCGTGACAACCTTCCAAAAGTTGCCATGCCCGAAGTTACCGTTAACTGGTACGATGGCGGAATGATGCCTCCGCGGCCTGACGAACTGCAGGATGGAGAACAAATGGGCGACGATAGCGGCGGCTGTATTTTTTATGGTACGCGGGGGAAAATTATGTGCGGGACTTACGCCATGAATCCAACGCTTTTGCCAACCAGCAGTATGAAAGAATTTAACGAACCGGAAAAAAAGATCAGGAGAATTTCGGAAGCCATGGGCGGCGGACACGAACAGGACTGGATTCGCGCGGCGAAAGAAAATCCGGAAACCCGGCTGGAAGCATCATCCAATTTTAGCTACGCAGCGCCGCTTACTGAAATGGTGTTGCTCGGCAACCTGGCTGCGAGGCTGCAAAGCCTTCAACGGAAATTACGATGGGACGGGCCAAACATGCGGTTTACCAATATTGAACCAGAAGATAAACTGAAAATACTCGCCCACGACGATTTTGAAATGAAAAACGGCGAACCGATATTCGATAAAAAATATGTTACGTTACCGGCCTTTGAATCTGCTGAAGAATGGATCCGGCCTACCTACCGCAGGGGATGGGAGCAGATTTAAAGCGCCCCTGCTTCTGATTTTTCAGAATCAACTTCAACTAATTTATCATAAAAAGTAAAAAAACATGAAACTTTATTCGTTCCTGTTCATCATTTTCATAATCACTGCGAATTGCACAAATCAAAAAGCGTCAGAGAATAATTCGAATCCGGCGGATACAACTTCGTCGACGTATCTTGCGCAACCGCTGACCGATCATATTTATACAGCCGATCCTTCGGCACATGTTTTCGAAGGTAAAATTTACATTTATCCGTCGCACGATATCGATGCCGGAATTCCCGAAAATGATTTGGGCGATCATTTTGCAATGCGCGACTACCATATTTTATCAGTAGATAACATCGGCGGCAAAGTTACTGATCATGGCGTGGCGCTTTCTGTTGAAGATATTCCCTGGGCCGGACGGCAGTTGTGGGCGCCGGATGCTGCATATGCAAACGGCAAATATTATTTGTATTTCCCGCTAAAAGACAAAGAAGATATCTTCAGAATTGGCGCCGCTGTCAGCGATTCTCCAGCTGGCCCTTTCCAGGCAGAAACCAAACCAGTTGCAGGAAGTTACAGCATGGATCCGGCGGTATTTGGTGACGACGACGGAACTTTTTACATGTATTTTGGGGGAATTTGGGGCGGCCAGTTACAAAACTGGACAGACAACAAATACAATCCGGAAGGAACAGAACCGCCAGCTGATCAACCGGCGCTTAATCCGAAAATGGCCCGGTTAAATGCTGACATGGTCAGTTTTGCAGAGGAACCGCGCGACGTCCAAATCCTTGATGAAAACGGAAACCCGTTGATGACCGGCGACAATGAACATCGTTTTTTTGAAGCTTCGTGGGTACATAAATACAATGGCAAATATTATTTCTCCTACTCTACCGGCGATACCCATAAAATTGTGTATGCAACAGGCGATAATCCTTACGGACCGTTTACTTACAAAGGAATTATCCTGAAACCCGTTGAAGGCTGGACCAACCATCATTCCATTGTTGAATTCAACGGAAAATGGTACTTGTTTTATCACGACACACAGCTTTCGGGTAAAACGCACCTCCGGAACGTGAAAGTTACTGAACTGCATTACAACGATGATGGCACCATCCAAACCATTGATCCGATGATGTAATCCATCGGAATCAAACCTGCGGGATCAAAAAGGCCGGTTCATTCAAACCGGCCACAGACTCAACGAATACATGAAATCGAAATAGTGTAAAAGTCCGTTAACTGTAAACGGAATAGCTGTTTAATTGTTTTCCTGACTGTTTTCCTGTTTTTAATTTTCCCGTTCATCCTCTGTTTCAACTTCTACATTTTTCTTTCCATTTTCTTTCTTTTCTTTAATTCTAACCACTTTCCCGTTTTTTTCCGGAACCCGGATATTTTCATCGTTGTTCACTTCGAACGGAGGATGCATTCCGCGGCCGCCGATGATGATTTCTTCCCGTTGCCCTTCCCCGTTTTCTTCGGATTTATCTCTGATGATGATAATCTTTTCCCGATCGCCGCTCAGGTCTTTCTTTTTGAATGAAATGATTCCCGGATCGCTCAGGTCAATTACATTGGCATCTTTTTCAAAATGAAAGATGCGCGGAACATGCGGCGGCATTGGCGGAAGCGGAGGATGCGGAATCCCCGGCAATTCATCGCCAGGTATTTTGATGCGGATATTTTTTGTGGAATCACCTTTTGATCTAAATTCATATATCATCGGCATTCCATGTTTTAAATGTTTCATTACGAATACATTTTCGCTGTCAGCGTTAAAATCGAAATCAAAATTGAAATCCTCATCAGAAAGCCATTTCAGCTTGTTCAGGCCGTCAATTGTGTCGCCGTTCCATACAAAAAAATCGCGGTCAGTTAAAACTGTATCGAGCCGGGTTACATTCCCGTCACCGTCCACCTTTACTAAATTAACATGCTTTTTTTTCTTTTTCATGCGAGGAGGATCCTGTTGATTTTCAATCGTCGAAAACGATGTAAGAATAAGGATTGTTCCTGTCAAAATTCCGGTGGTAAAAAAAATTCGTTTCATAATTATCTGTTTTAAATGAATCTCAAACCCGAAACAAATATAGCTTATACTCACTGCTACAATGGGTTAACACCTGGTTAAATTCTGTTAAGGAAAAGTTAAAACTGAAAAACGGTAATCCTAATTCTCTATATTTGAATTGTGAACAAAAAAATCATATCCATATTAATTGTTCTGATGGGAATTTCCATTCTCGGGATTGTTGTCGTTCAACTGGTTTGGATGAACAATGCCATTCGGGTGAAAAATGAATTGTTTAGCCGGAGCGTGAATGAGGCAATGAACAACACGGTGGAGAAACTCGAAGATATCCACAATTTCGGTGTGCTCAACCAAATGGTTTTCGATGATTCGTTACATTGGAAAGCACCTGCAATGCCGCCGCTTCCAAATGGGCCACAACATTTTCATCCGCCAAAAAATCCGCCGAAACCGGTTCGAATCATTCGCGAAATCAGCCCCGGAAAAGGCAAATCGAAAATTGAAATCAAAATTGATACTTCGGTAAACAATGGTCAGGCATATACATACAATTATTCCGATGAAAAAGATGAAGATTCCGGACAGATTGTAATAAATGGAAACAGTAGCCAAAACCAGATTTTTGTTGTGAAAGACGATACAATAATTACCGACGTTGATTCGCTCTATTCGGCGGGGCTAATTAAAATCGATTCGCTGCTCACGAATCTCGATACGTTTCAGGTATTTCAGCCCAACATTTCGAAAAGGGCGAAAATAAAAGCCGGAAACCTTAAACGGATGGCCAGCCAGGTGGTTACCGAAATTGGTTTGTGGGATGTTCAGGAAGTTGATAAAAACCTCATTCGCAGTGTATTGTCCAAAGAACTGCAAAACCGGAACATTCCCATCGATTTTGAATTCGGAATTATCCGCGACAGCACCATCGATTTGGAGCCGGGAGCTACCGATTCGTTAAAATTGGCTGCCACAAATTATCAGGTTGAGCTTTATCCGAACAATATTTTTCAGAAAAACATCAAACTGGCAGTATTTTTTCCAAACCGCCAGGGTTTCGTGTATCGTTCGCTGAACTGGTTGCTCATGGCATCTTTTCTTTTTTCACTGTTTATTCTTGTTACTTTTTCGCTGAGTATTTTTTACATTCTCAGGCAGAAAAAAATAGCGGAAATAAAATCTGATTTCATTAATAATATGACGCATGAATTTAAAACTCCAATTGCCACAATTTCGGTGGCTGCCGATTCAATTACAAATGAAAAGGTGGTGCATGATCCGGAGCGAATTAAATATTTTGCGGGAATGATAAAAAAGGAAAATGCACGGATGAACCTGCAGGTGGAAGATATTCTGACAATCGCGCGCCTCGACCGGAAAGAGTTTGAATTCTACTGGGAAAAAACCAACGTTCATGAATTAATTGAAGATGCCGTACAGGGAATTGCGCTTCAGGTTGAAAAACGGGAAGGGAATATCGATTTGGAACTGAAAGCGCAAAATTCAGTTGTAACCACCGACAAAAAACATTGCACCAATTTGATTTACAACCTGCTTGATAACGCGCTGAAATATTCGGATGCAGCGCCGCAAATAAAAATTACAACAATCAACAAAGCAAAAGGAATATTAATTTCGGTGGAAGACAATGGAATTGGCATGACGAAAAACGTTCAGAATAAAATTTTTGAAAAGTTCTACCGTCAAACCAGCGGGAATGTTCATAATGTAAAGGGTTTCGGACTGGGATTAAGTTATGTAAAAGCCGTGCTCGATGCCAATCGGGGAACAATTGGCGTACACAGTGAGGCCGGCGTGGGAAGTAAATTTGATGTATTTTTACCTTATGTGAGGGAATAAGTTTTGAAATATGAGTGCAAATCAACATATTTTTTTGGTGGAAGATGACCTGAGTTTTGGTTCAGTATTAAAATCTTACCTCGAACTGAACGATTATGAAGTTACGTGGGTCGATGACGGGAAATACGCGATGGAACGGTTCAGAAACGGCAGCTTTCAAATTTGTATTTTGGATGTTATGCTGCCCAACATCGACGGATTTACCATTGGCGCTGATATCCGGAAAATCAACGAAAATATCCCGATGATTTTTCTAACCGCCAAAACATTGAAAGAAGATATTTTGAAAGGCTACAATCTCGGCGCCGACGATTACGTTACCAAACCATTCGACACCGAAGTACTGCTGTGTAAAATCCAGGCAGTTATCAAGCGGCAGTCGGTTCAGCCGGTTACACAAGAGGTTGTTTTTACCGTCGGCGCGTTCACGTTTGATTCAAAACTACGGCAAATTGTTTTCGAAGGTAAAAAACAAAAGCTGTCGCCTAAAGAATCAGATTTGCTGAAGTTGCTATGCCAGAACAAAAATGAACTGTCTGCCGCGTGAAACTGCGCTTCGAAAAATCTGGGGCGAAGATGGCTACTTTACCGCCCGCAGCATGGATGTTTTTATTACAAAACTCAGAAAATATCTGGCTGCCGATCCGAACATCGAAATTCAAAATATTCATGGAAGCGGCTTTCTGCTGGAAGCCCCATCCCAACATTCCCTGAAAGGCAAGGAGGAATAAAACTGCCTGTTTCCTGCTTCATTTTTTATTTATTCTGATTTTGATAACTTTAGACAAATTCAAAAAATGACTACAAAGAAAAAAGTAGCCGTTGTTACCGGCGCATCAAAAGGAATTGGGAAAGCTGTTGCCATTGGTTTGGCGCGCTCGGGATATGAAACCGTTTTAATTGCGCGCGATAAAAAAGCGCTGGATGAAGCAGCTCTCGAAATCAAACAAATTTCCGGTTCCCGCCCGGTGAGTTTTAAACTGGACATCACTCATACTGAATCCATAAAAACCGCTGTCAGCCAAATTGTTGATGAGTTAAAAACCATTGATGTGCTGGTGAATAATGCAGGAATGCACTTCAAAGGTTCCCTCTCGGTTTCCGAAGAAAACTTCCGGAAAATGCTCGATACGAATCTCACAGCGCAATTTGTTTTTCTGCAGGAAGTGGTGCCGGTAATGAAAAAACAGTGTTCGGGTTATATTTTTAACATTGCGTCCCGCGCAGGTAAAATTGGTTTTACAGAAGGTGGCGCTTACGCGGCTTCCAAATTTGGGCTGGTTGGATTAAATGAATCGCTTTATCGCGAATTAACTCCGCAGGGAATAAAAGTTACGGCGCTTTGTCCGGCGTGGGTAAACACAACAATGGCGTTCGAAGCCGGCGTTCAGGCGCAACCGGACGAAATCATTCAGCCCGACGATATTTTCAAGACCATTCAGTGGCTGCTCAACCTTTCCGGAGGCGCCTGTGTAAAAGATGTGGTAATTGCCACACCCGTAAGCGTGTGATAATATTGGTAATCTTCTTATCTTTGAAAAAAACAGTTAATGTGATGAAGATTTTCAGATTCAAAACAAAAATACCGCGAAACAGAATGGTCGAAATTCCGGAGTCGGCGCATCTTGTAAATAAAAATGTAGAAGTAATCGTACTTTCCGACGTTAAAGATAATATGAAATCATCTGCAAAGAAATTTGTTGATAACTGGGCTGGATTCATGAAAAATTTCGACCCCGATAGTCTGAAAAGCGATTATCTTTCAGAAAAATACAAATGATAAAAACAGCAATTCGTTTTTTGACAAATCTTATCGATGTTGTCGAAATTCTGGGGGTTGATAAAAAAATAGTATTGCTGTCATTGAATTCCATATTTCCTGATTTTGAAGACGCCATACAATCCAACGCAGCAGAAACAAATGGATTAGATGTTATTGTAACCAGGAATATCAAAGATTTTTTAACCTCAGGATTAAAGGTTCAAACGCCTGAGCAATTTCTGGAAGAAATAGAAAATTTCTGATAATTTAAAACCAAAATTATGAAATCACGTCGCAACTTTTTAAAAACCCTGGCAGCGGCTCCAGTGGCAGCAGGATTGGGAACAATGCCTTTTTTTTCGGACAGCGAAAAAGTGATGAAACCATTTTCGCACAAATTCAAAATCAGTTTGAATGTGTACTCGTTTAACCAGCCGCTGCGGGATGAAAAAATCGATTTGTTTGATGTGCTTGATTTCTGCGCCAAATATAATTTCGATGCCATCGACCCAACCGGTTATTATTTCCCTGGATATCCCGAAGTGCCTTCTGATGAATTTATCCGGAAATTTAAACGGCAGGCATTTTTGCTTGGTCTTGATATTAGCGGAACCGGAGTAAGAAACGACTTTGCGAATCCGGATGAAGCCAGCCGGAAAGCGGATATTAAAATGATTGAAGAGTGGATAATTGCAGCTGCAAAACTTGGCATTCCGAACATTAGAATTTTTGCAGGAACAAATCCGCATGAAGGTTACTCCCGCGACCAGGTATTTGAATGGATGGCAGAAGATGTAAAAACCTGCTGCGAAATCGGAGAAAAATACGGCGTAATAGTGGCCATTCAGAATCATAACGATTTCATTAAAACTGCCGCAGATGTAAACCGGATTTTTGAAATGGTAGATTCGGAATGGCTCGGTTTGAACCTCGATGTTGGCAGCTACCGGCAACACGATCCGTACGAAGAAATCAAGAAAAACATTGATAAGGCAGTCACCTGGCAAATTAAGGAAAATGTGTGGATTGACGGAAAAGAAGTACCTACCGACTTCGTAAAACTGTTCAGAATTATAAAAGATGCAGGATACCGTGGCTACCTGCCGCTGGAAACGCTTGGCGAAGGCGATCCGTACGATAAAGTTCCTGTTTTGCTTGAAAATGTAAGAAGCGCTTTAAAGCAGGTTCTGTAAATTACTTGATTTACAGAAAAAAGAAGTAAAAAAAACGAATATGAAGATTATTTAGCATGGATTCAATAAAAATACCTTTTGCCGAAATGAAATCCGAATTTAACAGGATTTTACTGAAACATAATTTCACAAAAGAAAAAGCAGAAAAATGCGCTGAAATTTTTGCTGTTAACAGCCTTGAAGGTGTTTATTCACATGGCGTAAATCGTTTTCCACGATTCGTACAATACCTGCGAAAGGGATATGTAATTCCGGATGCGGAGCCGGAAAAAATCAACAGTTTGGGAGCGCTGGAACAATGGAATGGAAATCTTGGCCCGGGGCCGTTAAACGCTGAATTCTGCACCAACCGCGCTATCGAACTTGCAGAAGAGTTTGGAATTGGCTGCGTTGCCATTGCAAACACCAACCATTGGATGCGCGCCGGAAGATACGGATGGGAGGCGGCAAAAAAAGGGTTTGCGTTTATTGCCTGGACAAATGCCGAAGCCAACACACCAGCCTGGGGCGCCCGGGAAAGCCGCCTGGGAAACAACCCAATGGTTTTCGGCGTGCCTTTTAAAAATGAGGCAATTGTTTTTGATTTTGCCATGACGCAATTTTCCTACGGAAAAATGGAAGCCGTGAAAATGGAAGGTTTACAGCTCCCCTATCCCGGCGGTTTCAATAAAAAAGGCGAACTCACTACCGACCCGGGCGAAATTCTGGAATCGTGGTTGCCGCTCCCCATTGGTTACTGGAAAGGCGCCGGGCTGGCGCTGATGCTCGATGTTTTCGCAACCATTTTATCGGGTGGCCTTTCAACCCGTGAGCTAAGTTTAAACGAGGCTGAATATGGAACCTCGCAGGTTTTTATTGCAATGAATTTGCAAAAACTGCACAATTTTCCGGCAATTGAAAACACACTGAACCAAATCATCAGCGATTTTAAACAATCGGCGCCCATTACCGAAAAACATAAAATCAGGTATCCCGGTGAGCGGGTGGTGCAGGTTCGGGCTGAAAACCTCAAAAACGGAATTCCGGTAAATATAACAGTATGGAATGACATTCAGGGATTATAACAACACATCCTTTCCAGCTCAATAACAAACTGTTCTTCTGACGCATAAGCGTAATTTTTCTTAACTTGCCTTCATGATTTCAACTAACTCATTTAAATCCTGATGTCATGAAAAAATCAATAATTACGGCCATCCTCTTATTCGGGGGATGCGCTGTTTATTCTCAATCATTACGAATTCTCGACCCACAAAACTGGAGAAGCGGCCAGGGAACAATCGAAGAAACCAAAATTACTTATGAACCACAAGGTTTGTTTATGAAAGTGAATTGGGAAATTACTTTTTCAGCCCGCGGCCTCGACTTTTTCGCAGCAAAAGATACCGTGGAAGTAGAATATTATTTCAACCTGCCCAAAGAAGCCGTGGTCACAGATTCGTGGTTGTGGTTTGGCGATTCGATTTTGAAAGCCAGAATTATGGACCGCTGGTCGGCCAGCCAGATTTACGAAAATATTGTTAAACGCCGTCGCGATCCGTCGGTGCTTTATAAAAACGGAAATCAGAACTACGAACTTCGAATTTTCCCAATGGCGGCAAAGGAAAGCAGAAAAGTAAAAATTACTTTTTTGGCGCCGGCCCACTGGAACATAAAAACCGTTTCCACTGATTTTCCTGCTGAAAATCTGAAAGTTTCGAAATATGAAACAGGGAAAACCGAGGTTTTTGCACGGTTAAAAACCGGTTGGACAAATCCGGCAGTTACCGGCGACAGCGGCGTTGTTCCGTTAAATCCGGTAAATGAGGATGAAAAGGGCAACACACACTTTATAAGTTTCGACGCAAACCAATCTTCAAACCTTCAAAAATTTTCAGTTAATTCGCCTTTGCAGCATGGTCCTTTTTTAAGCGTTTTTGAAAACGGCGGGGAAAAATATTATCAGCTGGCGCTGTTGCCGTTGGAAAACATGAACCTGCGCCAATCTCAGAAAATCCTGTTTCTTTTTGACTATCAAAAAGATAACAGCCAGATTTCACCAACCGAACTGTTGAACGAGTTTTCGCAGCTGATTACAAATTTGTTCACGGAAAAAGATTCGTTCAATATTTTGTACTACGATTTTGAATTGCAGCAGGCCGGAGAAAACTGGATTCCGGGCGATTCCGCTTCAATTGCTGAAACAATAAACAAGCTGGGTGAAAATCCATTTGTAAGTTACAGCAATCTGGCAACTCTTTTGGCATCGGGAATAGAGAGGGCAAAAACAGAAGAAAATACAAAGATTTTTCTTATCGCAAATACCGATAAAATTGATGATATTGAATCAGCAAATCAACTAATTGAAGATTTACTGAAACTCGCAGATCCGCAGGTGCCGGTTTTTATTGCCGATTTTCAGACAAACAATTTTCACAGTTACGGAGGGGGAAATAACTGGTACCTCGGAAATGAATATTTTTACAGAAACCTTGCAAAATTAACCGGCGGCGATTATTGTAACACCAGAGAAAACAATTCGTTTGCAACATGTTTCAACACGATATACCAGTCGGTTGTCAGCGAAAACGGAATGATTGACATTCACACCACGCTTGAAAACGGATTCTGCTACAGCCGTTTCAATCCTGGCCAGCAAAATGTGTTTTCAAATCTTCCGTATCTCGAAACAGGCAAATTCAGTGGCGAATTCCCATTTATTGCAGAAGTCTCCGGAGAGTATGCCGGCGCTATTTTTTCAGATAAAATCAATATTCCGGAGGAAAATGCTTTTCAGTCTGATTCTTTAATCGCCCAGTTCTGGATGGGAACCAAGATACTTGAACTGGAAAAATCAGGAGGTTCTTATTCAGTAATTAACGATATTATCGACAAATCGATCAGCAACAGGATTCTCAGCCAATATACTGCATTTTTGTGCCTCGAACCTGGAATGCTGAAGCAGATTGATAATATTAGCGATCAAACAATTGTTGACCGATGGGATACTGAAACAGCGGTTGCAACCAACGAAAATGAAATTGAAGAAACCAAACTGACTGTTTATCCGAATCCATTCAGCAACCGTACAACCATTGAGGTTAAACTTCAGCAGCAGATAAACCGCGGTAAAATCAGGCTGGAAATTTACGACCTGTTTGGCCAATTGATTAAAACTTTCGATGCAACTCAGTTTGATGAAATTTCGGAATTAAAACTGGAATGGGATGCTACCAACCAAAACGGCATACGCGTTTCAGAAGGTACCTATTTATTTGTCTGCACCACTCCGGAAGGAAGAATTTCAAAGAAGTTGGTTGTGATGTAAAACATGCCGGATAGCAGAGATCATTGTCTTGTCCTTTTATAACTAATAGTACGCAGGTATTATTTCAATCAATATTAAGTGGACAGAGCCTCCGAACAGAAAGAATTTCCTGAAATAAAAACTCATTATAAAGACGATGCAAGGATCGCCCTTATTATCATTTTGAACATCGGTGTTACAGGTGAGAAATCTCTTATTTGAAACAGAATTCCCCTCGAAAAATATTGACTGGTTTTCATTCACTTAAGAAATTATATTTCAACCGGATAAAATAAAATCGTTTTTTAACTGAAAATTTATTTTTTTTGCAAATGAACTTTTGAGATTTTCCTTAGTCAAACAAATTCAGTTGAAATCAAAATACAGGATATTTAATAAACCAACTAAAAACTGTGACAACGAAAAAAATTTTCAGGATATCAATTACTGCAATTATAATAGTGGTAATTGCGGGCATCATTCTTTATCCAAAGATTAAGCCTCTTTTAAAACAGGGAAAAAACGATGGTTCCCCACTGTACAACAAGCGTGGTCCGCAGGTTTTGCTTGCAAGTGGCTATGTGGTTATGCCAAGCCAGATGAACGAAATAATTTACAGCACCGGTTCGCTACTTCCCGATGAAGAAGTTGATTTGTCGTTTGAAACGTCAGGGAAAATTGTTGGAATTTATTTCAATGAAGGAAGCCGGGTAAGAAAAGGAACCCTGCTTGCAAAAATCAACGACAAACCTTTACAGGCGCAGTTACTAAAATTGCAGGCACAACTGAAGCTTACCGGGGAAAAGGAATTCAGGCAAAGCCAGTTACTCGACCGCGATGCAATCAGCCGCGAAAGTTACGACCAGGTGGCAACTGAACTTCAGTCGCTGAAAGCCGATATTATGCTGTTGGAAGCCCGGATTGCAGAAACCGAACTGCGGGCTCCCTTTGACGGAATTGTTGGCTTGCGCATGATTAGCGAAGGCGCCTTTGCCACAACGCAAACCAATATTGTACGGCTGGTAAAAATCAGCCCGTTAAAAATTGAATTTTCAATTCCCGAAAGATACGCAGGTGAAGTCGCTCCAGGATTTCCAATAACTTTTACCATCGACGGCGTTTCACAAATTTTTGATGCAAAAGTATATGCCGTAGAACCAAAAGTAAATATTGACACACGTACAATTACCGTAAGGGCACTTTACCCTAACCGGAACGAGGAACTCAAACCCGGACGTTTTGCGAGTGTAACTGCACAATTATCGCAAATAGAAAATACGATATCAGTGCCAACAGAAGCAATTATTCCGGAAATGGAAGGCGAAAAAGTTTTTATTTACACACACGGTACTGCGGAAGAACGTAAAGTTACTATTGGATTGCGCACTGAATCAAACATTCAAATAAAAGAAGGCCTCGATTTTGGCGATACCCTGCTTACAACAGCAATTCTTCAGCTCCGGCAAAATATCCCGGTTCATCTGGATACCTTAATTACAAATAATTAACGCATACCGCTATGAGCCTTTCATCCATCAGCATAAAACGTCCGGTACTTGCCACGGTTTTTTCCCTGGTAATCTTGTTGTTCGGAGCAATTGGGATGACTTTTCTCGGTGTCAGGGAATTCCCGAGTGTAGACCCTCCCATTATTTCAGTCAGAACTTCCTATCCGGGAGCCAATTCCGATGTAATTGAAACACAGATTACCGAACCATTGGAACAATCGATTAACGGTATTCCCGGAATTCGCGCCCTCACCAGCAGCAGCAGCCAGGGCAGCAGCCGGATTACCGTTGAATTTGAATTGACAGTTGACCTTGAAACCGCCGCCAACGATGTGCGCGATAAGGTTTCGCAAGCGCAACGATACCTTCCGCGCGACTGTGATCCGCCAACCGTATCGAAAGCCGACGCAGATGCTGAGCCAATCATGATGATCGCCATAAAAAGTCCAAAACGTTCTTTGCTCGAGCTTTCGGAAATCGCAGAACTTACTTTCAAGGAACAGTTGCAGACCATTTCGGGAGTAAGCGCAGTGGATATTTGGGGTGAAAAGCGTTACGCCATGCGCATCTGGCTCGATCCGGCAAAACTGGCAGGTTACCAGATGACACCGCTCGATGTGCGTAATTCCATTCTTCGTGAAAACGTTGAACTGCCGGCAGGCAGTATTGAAGGAAACACCACAGAACTGACCATTCGTACTCTTGGACTGATGACGACCCCGGAGGAATTTAACAATCTTATTTTGAAGCAATCGGGCGACCAGCTTATCCGGGTACGCGATATCGGCCGTGCAGAACTGGGGCCTGAAGATCTTCGCGGAATCATGAAAATGGATGGAATACCGATGGTAGCCACCATCATCATTCCCCAACCGGGAGCCAACCATATTGACATTGTAGACGGTGTTTATGAAAGGTTGAATTTTATGAAAAGAGACCTTCCCGACGATGTGGAAGTAGATATAGGGTTTGACAATACGCAGTACATCCGTTCGTCCATTAGAGAAGTGGAATCAACTATTTACCTGGCTTTTTTCCTGGTTGTAATCATCATCTTTTTCTTTCTTCGCGACTGGCGGACTACGATAATTCCTATCCTGGTAATTCCGGTTTCACTGATAGGTTCCTTTTTCATCATGTACCTGGCAGGATTCACCATAAATGTACTGACGCTGCTTGCGATTGTGCTTTCCATCGGACTTGTGGTGGACGATGCCATTGTGATGATGGAAAACATTTATGTAAAAATTGAACAGGGAATGACTCCCAAACAGGCGGGCCTGGAAGGATCCAACGAAATATTTTTCGCAATCATTGCCACAACCATAACATTGGTTGCAGTTTTTATCCCGATTGTATTTCTGGAAGGAATGACCGGCAGATTGTTTAGGGAATTCAGCATTGTAATTGCAGGCGCGGTCGGTATTTCGTCTTTTGTCGCCCTCACTTTTACCCCAATGCTGTCGACCAAGCTTTTAAAAACACGCCATAAACGAAGCAAAGCTTATAATTACACCGAAAAGTTTTTCATACGGCTCAACAAAGCTTACAGGAAATCACTGGAAAAATTCCTGAACAGAAAGTATATTTCGCTTGCGATATTGCTGGCATCCGGAGTTTTAATTTTTATTTTATGGAAAATTATTCCGGCCGAAATGGCGCCGATGGAAGACCGTTCCCAGATGAGTGCAAGGATTACTGCACCGGAAGGGGCGACGTATGAATTCACGTATGACTATATCGAAGATATTGCCAAACTGGTTGAAAAGAACATTCCGGAACGGGATAATATAACAACCATGATAAGAGGCAGTTTCGCGTTTGTGCGGGTTGTTCTTTCCGATCCGTCTGAACGGGAACGGTCGCAGCAGGAAATTGCCGGCCAACTCACTGACGAACTCCGGAAAAAGACAAAAGCAAGGGCGACTGTCGTTCAGCAATCTACTTTTGGTGGCAGACGTGCGCGCCCTCCAATCCAATACGTTCTTCAGGCGCCAACCATTGATAAGCTGCGCCAGGTGTTACCGGCATTTATGGCAGAAGTAAATAACAATCCGATGTTTGTTTCACCCGACGTAAATCTGAAATTTACCAAACCCGAAATGCAGATTGAAATCAACCGCGACAAAGCCAACCTGCTGGGCATTTCCACACAAAATATCGGACAAACCCTTCAACTTGCATTGAGCGGCCAACGGTTTGGGTATTTTATAATGAACGGAAAACAATATGAAATACTTGGCGAACTACATCGCCAGGACCGCAATAAACCAGTCGATCTTAAATCGCTTTATGTGAGAAATGATCGGGGGAAAATGGTTCAGCTCGATAATTTTGTCAACCTGAAGGAAACAACAGCCCCTCCAGAGTTGTATCGTTATAACCGGTTTGTATCGGCAACTGTTTCATCGAACCTGGCTAATGGAGTTGCTATTAGTGACGGGATTGCGGAGATGGATAGAATTGCTGACAAAGTGTTGGACGATTCCTTTCGCACAGCACTCGACGGCGATTCCAAAGATTTCATGGAAAGTTCGTCGAGCCTCATGTTTGCCTTTATACTTGCCATCGTTTTGATTTTCCTGGTTTTGTCTGCACAGTTTGAAAGTTTTAAAGACCCGATTATTGTAATGATGACGGTGCCACTTGCTTTAACCGGCGCCCTGCTATTTATGTGGTACTTCAATATTACAATGAATATTTTCAGTCAGATCGGAATTATTATGCTGGTTGGGCTTGTTTCAAAAAACGGAATTTTGATTGTTGAATTTGCCAACCAGCGAAAAGCAGCCGGTATGAATAAACAGGATGCAATCCGATATGCTTCGGCAGCCCGATTCCGCCCCATTTTAATGACCAGCTTATCTACCATTCTCGGTATTTTACCACTGGCGCTTGGATTGGGCGAAGGCGCTCAAAGCAGAATTGCCATGGGTATTGCAGTTGTTGGAGGGCTCACCATATCCACTTTTTTAACGTTGTATGTTGTCCCGGGAATTTATCTCCTAATCTCCAGTGAATCAAAAAATATTAAAAATGAACCAATTGTTTACGATGAAACCGGAGCTGTTTAAAAAGTTTTTTTTCCTGTTTTTCCTTATTGTGGTCGGTTCAAACTTGTTAAAATCTCAGGAAATTTATGATTTGAGCAAGTGCGTAATAACAGGCCTCGAACAAAATTTTTCTGTTAAGGTAGCCCGTAACCAGGAACAAATCACCGAAAATAATTTTACCCGCGGAAACGCAGGGTATCTACCCACGATTTCCACCACCAACCGCTATGGTGGAAATATTACTTCCACCACACAAAATATGAACGATGGTTCGCAGAATGTATCGAGAGGTATCCATAACACAACGGGAGCTGCTGCCGTTAACCTCGATTTGACCTTGTTCAACGGGTTCAACGTACAAACTTCCTATCAAAAGTTAAATGAACTGCAGAAAATCGGGGAACTGAACACACAAATGGCGATGGAAAACCTTGTGGCACAGATTATTTCTGAATATTATTATTACATCGAGCAATTGAACTTCTTCAACAACATGGAGTATGCTGTTTCACTTTCGCGGGAGAGGGTGCGGATTGATGAAGAACGTTACCTTCTCGGGGCTTCGTCGAAACTGGAACTGTTGCAGTCGATTGTTTATCTGAATGCCGACAGTTCGAGACTGGCCCGGCAAAATGAAGCTATTCTGGAATCGGAAGTCAGACTGAAAAAGCTAATGGCGCTCGAGAACCTTGAAAAAAGTATCGCTGTGAAAGACACCACTATTGTTTTCAATCCCGGCTTGGTTTATTCGAATTTGCTGGAATCGATGCTTGACTACAATACCGGTTTGCAGATTGCACGAAAAAACCAGGTCATTTCGGAACTCGATTACAAAATTATTGCCTCTCGTGCTTATCCTTATCTGAATCTGACATCAGGGTATAATTATTCATATCGTGGTTATGGAACCGGAACCATCAGCGATTACGGCGCGCTGAAACTTAACAACCAGCAAAGCCGCACTTTAAACTATGGGCTGGTTTTGGGAATGAATATTTTCGACGGATACAACAGCCGCCGCGAAAAAGCCAATGCCAGGGTTGAAATAGAAAATAAATTGTTTTTATTTCAGGAAGTGGAACAGGATATAAAAGCCGAACTACTGACTGTTTTTTATGCCTACCAAAACAACCTGAGCCTGGTACAAATGGAAAACCAAAATCTGGATGTAGCACGGGAAAACCTTGAAATAGCATTGGAGCGCTACCGGTTGGGAGCCTTATCGGGGCTGGAATTACGGGAGGTTCAAAAAAGCCTGCTCGATGCAGAAGAGCGGCTTATTTCCGTTAAATTTCAAACAAAACTTGCAGAAATTTCACTTCTTCAGATTGCCGGAAAAATTATGGACTACATATAACCAATTGTTAAATCCGGTTCAAAAAAGAAACAGGTTTCCGGTTTCGTCATTACTATTTTTCCCTGAAATTTAAAGGATTTTAAAAAAAATAAATTTACTGAAAAGAATGTAGTAACTTTGCCGCTCGAAAAAGAAAGGCAAATTTATGCAGGTACTTGAATTCGACACGGTTATTATTGGCAGCGGCCTGGCAGGACTTACATCGGCATATTATTCCTCACAATTTGGCAAGGTAGCAATTGTCACAAAATCACAGCTTGACACCAGCAATTCATATTACGCACAGGGTGGTATTGCAGCAGCTATTTCCAGCGATGATTCACCAGCGCGGCATTTCGAAGACACGCTAGTTGCCGGACGAGGATTATGCGATACTGATGCGGTGGAAGTACTTGTAAATGAAGGAAGGCAACGCGTGCTTGATCTCATCGATATGGGAATGCCTTTCGACAAGCAAAACGGGAAATTTGTCCTCGGCCTGGAAGGCGGGCATAGCAAACGCCGGATTTTACACGCCGGAGGCGATGCCACCGGTAAAGAATTAACCTGTTTTTTTCTTCAGAAAGTTAAAGAACGGCCATCAATTGAAGCGTTTGAATTTCACGCAGTGGTGAAACTACTTAAAAACAACGGGAGTGTGTCGGGAATTCAGGCCATTGATTTTAAAACCGGCAAAAATATAATTTTTAAATCGAAAGCAGTTATTCTTGCAACCGGTGGATTATCGCGGATTTTTGAACGTTCTACAAATCCGCATACAGCCACCGGCGACGGAATTGCCCTGGCTTACGAAGCGGGGGCCAGAATAGCAGACCTTGAATTTATCCAGTTTCATCCTTCTGCATTGTATGTGCCCGGGAAGGAGGCATATTTAATCAGCGAAGCCGTTCGCGGAGAAGGTGCATGGCTTTTGAATGAAAAAGGTGAACGGTTTATGAGAGATATCCACCCGCTGGCGGAACTTGCGCCACGCGATGTGGTTGCCTACAGCATTTTCCGGCAAATTCAGAAATCGGAACAAGATTGTATTTATCTGTCGCTAAAACATTTGGATGCCGAAAAAATTAAAAAGCGGTTTTACCATATCTACATCCATTTAAAAGAACTGGGTTATGATTTAACCACTGATTTACTGCCCATTTCGCCGGCAGCACATTATATGGTGGGCGGCATAAGAACGAACCTCGATGCCGAAACCAACATTAAAGGATTATTTGTTTGCGGCGAAGCCGCTTCAACCGGAGTGATGGGTGCAAACAGGCTGGCCAGCAACTCGTTGCTTGAATGTCTCGTTTTTGGGAAGCGGGCCAGTGAAAAGGCAGCCGGTTTGAAAAATGAAAATCAGCAGCTCCCGGAAATAGCGCCGGTCAACGTTGATACACAAAATGAAATGCTGTTTCTTTCATTTCGAAATGAAATCGCAAAAATGATGTCGAAGAATCTTGGAATTGTAAGAAACAAAACCGGTTTGGAGAATGCCCTGGCAAGGTTCGATGAAATTGCCGCACAATATGCATCGGACAACGAATACAACCGTTTGAAAATTAGAAACGCAGTCAAAATCTGCCGGCTGATAACCCGCTCTGCATTAATCCGTGAAGAAAGCAGGGGCGGACACATCAGGGAAGATTTTCAGAAGGAAAACCCGGATTTTAAACTGCATATAATTCAGCAAAAAGATAACGATGTTCAGTTTGAACCCATAAGAAATTAGAAATAATGGATGAAAAAATATTAAAATCAGCAGAAGTACTTTTCGATCTGGCTTATGCTGAAGATATCGGGGACGGTGATATTACAACAAATAATTTGGTGCCGCCTGATACAAATAAAACTGCCGTTTTGGTGGCCAAGGCTGAAGGTGTTGTCGCCGGGCTGCCGGTGGCAGAAATGGTGTTTAAGAAATTTGACCCGAATGTAGAGTGGAATGAAAAAATTTCAGATGGTCAAAGAGTAAAACCCGGAGATGTTTTGGTTGAATTTAAAGGAAATTACCGCGCGCTGCTCACCGGCGAGCGCAAAGCGCTCAATTTTTTGCAGCGGCTCTCCGGAATTGCAACTTACGCCGGTAAGTGTATGAAAGAAATTGAAGGCCATGATGTGGAAATCCTGGACACCCGGAAAACACTTCCCGGTTACCGCCACCTCGATAAATATGCCGTAAGAATGGGTGGCGCATCAAACCACCGTTTCGGATTATACGATATGGTAATGATCAAGGATAACCACATTCAGGTTGCCGGGGGAATTAAAGAAGCGGTGAAGGCCATTCGTTCCAATATTCCGAAGAGCATAAAAATTGAAGTTGAAACATCAACGCTCGACGATGTCAGGGAAGCACTGGAAGCAGATGTAGATATTATCATGCTCGACAACATGAGTTCGAAAATGATGAGAGAAGCCGTCCAAATCATCGGCAAACGAGCGAAAATAGAAGCTTCCGGCAATATGACATTGAAACGCATCCGAAAGGTGGCTGCTACCGGTGTGAACTATATTTCCATCGGTGCGTTAACACATTCAGTTAAAGCGCTCGACATCAGTCAACGCATAATCGACTGAATATGAATCTGGTTATCGATATTGGAAATACACGTACCAAGTTCTCGGTGTTTAATCACGGAGAGGTAATAATCACTGTTCCGGTTGATGAATTTTTACCCGGCCATGTTGAAGTCCTGCAACAGGAACATCCTTCTCTAAACCATGTTATTTTATCATCGGTAAAAGATTATTCGGCGGCATTGAAGAAATCGTTGCAGGAAAATTTCGACCGGTTTATTGAACTGGATAAAAATACACCGCTGCCCATAGAAAATTGTTACCATTCAAAAGATACACTCGGGAAAGACCGGATTGCAGCAGCAGTCGGCGCTTTCGATCTTTTTCCGGAATCGAATGTATTGATAATTGATGCCGGCACTGCCATTACATTCGACTTGGTGAACGAAAAAAAACAGTACCTCGGCGGGAACATTTCACCCGGACTCGCAATGCGGTTTAAAGCACTTCATCAGTTTACCGGAAAATTACCACTGGTGAAACCAAGGGAATTTGATAAATTTTTTGGAAAAACCACAGAAGAAGCAATTTTGGCAGGGGTTCAGAACAGCATTGTTTTTGAGGTAGATAAAACGATCGAAACTTTTAAGGAATTTTATAAAAATTTAAAAGTAATTATTACCGGTGGTGATGCTAATTACTTTGATAAAAAATTAAAAAATTCTTTCTTTGTACAATTCAATTTAACAGCCCTGGGGCTAAACCGCATATTACAATATAATGGGGAGATTCAGTAGAGTTAGTTTAATTGCCGGATTACTTTTGGTACCGGCTTTATTATTTGCGCAATTTAATAATAATACCACTTCGCCTTATTCGCGTTACGGAATTGGCGATTTACAATCCTATTCGCTTGGGCGCACAGCAGCCATGGGCGGGGCATCTCTCGCCAGCCGGAACCCTCAGCAAATCAACACTTCGAATCCGGCGTCGTACACTGCTGTTGATTCGCTTGCGTTTTTGTTCGAATTCGGGCTATCAGGAAAATTTTCCGGTTTCAGAAATGACATTGCCAGCATGAATACCAACGATATCAATTTCAGGTATTTCGCCATGAATTTCCAGATCACGAACTGGCTGGCAACCAGCCTCGGATTAACTCCGGTTTCCGATATTGGTTATGATGTCCGGGTAAACCAGGATATAGAAAATGCAGGCAACGTTTTGTACCAGTATTTTGGAGAAGGTTCACTATCAAAAGCTTACATGGCATTTGCACTCGAACCGGTAAAAAATGTATCGCTCGGGGCCGGGCTGAATTATATTTTTGGAAGTTTAAACCGCAACTCAGAGGTATATTTCCTCGAGTCGTCCGATTTCTACACGTTACAGAAATACGAAAGGATAAGGTTGAGCGACTTTGGTTTCAATTTTGGCACACAAGTTACTGTTCCGCTAACTGAAAATGAACATATTACTCTGGCGGCTGTTCTGGAAGCAAAACCGAAATATACCGGTTTTTACTCCGATATCACTCAAAAAACCATTTCCTCCAGCAGTAAACTCGACACGGATACATTGAATTTTCAGGACGAGGAAAAAAGTTACATTGAATTTCCCTTCACGTATGGCTTTGGAGTGTCATACGTGAAAAACAACAAACTTGAAATAAACGCCGATTATTTTCACCAGACGTGGTCGAAAGCAAAATTTTTCGGTTCAGTTAATCCGGTTTTAACAGATTTGGATAAATTTGCAGCAGGTGCCGAATGGATTCCCAACCGGTTTTCAATAGGAAGTTATTTGAACAGAATTGCATACCGGGCTGGAATTAAGTTCGAGAAGTCTTATCTCAAGCTTAATAATCAGCAGATTAACGATTTTGGCATAAGTTTTGGAGTTGGTTTACCTGTTTATCGTTCAAATTCAACCATCAATATTTCGGCAGAAATTGGAAGAAAAGGAACAACCCGAAATAGTTTAGTTGTGGAAAATTATGCAAAATTGAATTTGAGTGTAAATCTGTATGAACTTTGGTTTATTCAACGAAGATTTGATTAAATTATAAAAAACAAATAAATACTATGAAAGCTAATATTTACAAAATGTTCCTGGCTGCCGTTGTTGTTTTAGTCGCGGTAACAGGTTCCCTGGCACAGAGAGTAATTACCGGGACGGTTTATCGCGACGGCGAACCGGCGGCGGGGATTACAGTTGAAGCGCACCGCGGCGGTACCATGATGACCAGTTTCGACGGAAAATATAAAGTTGAAGCCGATGAAAAAACAAAATGGTTAAAATTTACCTTCATTGACAATACCAAGAAACTGGATATTGATGAAAAAAGCGGCGATGTTATTAATTTTGATTTTAGTACGGGCCAGTTGGTTACCGGTGAAATGGCAGAAGAAGCCGAAAGCGGGGATGTAAACCTGAAATCAGCAGAAGAATTGATTAAAGATCAGAACCGGGATTTTATGAACGAGCTTTCGCTTTTCACCGAATTTTATAAACAAAACGATTTTCAGTCGGCGCTGCCCCACTGGAAAAAAGTGTATAATCAGTTTCCTAAATCCACACCTAACATATACATTCAGGGAATAAAAATATACGAAAGCCTTATAGAAAGCGCACCTAACCAGGAACAGAGGAATGAATACATCGAGCAGTTGATGAAAATATACGACAAAAGGATCAAGTATTTTAATGAAAAAGGTTACAACCTGGGACGAAAAGCTACCGACTGGCTGAAATATAAAGGCGGTCCTGAGAATAACCTTTCGCAGGATGAAATGAAAGAAGTTTTGAAAAAAGGATATGAATGGTTGTCGGAATCAGTTCAGGAACAAGGTAACAAAACCGAAATTCCGGTATTGGTACTTTTGATGCAAACATCGAGATCTTTGCTCAAACTGAACGAACTTCCGAAAGAAGCAGTAGTTAAAAATTACGATACCGCCACCGGAATTATTAATACTATTCTAAGTGAAAATTCTGACGCTGATCGTGTTGCCCTGGCAAAACAGGCACAACCTTATGTCGAAGATATTTTTGGTACTTCAGGAGCTGCTGACTGTGATGCGCTGATTAATATTTTCACGCCGCAGTTCAAGGAAAAAAGCGACGATGTAGAATTCATCAAAAATATGTTGCGCCGACTGGGTAAAGCAGGTTGCGATAAGAGCGATTTGTTTGCAGAAGCAACTGAGAAACTTTACCAGCTCGAGCCTTCGGCAGAAGCTGCATTTAATATGGCCAGACGTTATGTCCGGAATGATAATACCGAAAAAGCCAAGGAATATTACCAGCAGGCAATGGAACAGGAAACGGATAAAGATTTGCTTGCAACCTATTATTATGAATACGCTTATTTCATTTTCGCAAAAGAAAATGCATTGCAGGATGCACGAAACTACCTACGCAAAGCACTGGAAATCAATCCGGACTATTGCGAAGCTTTAATGTTGATGGGCGATCTTTATGTTGCTGGCAGCAAAAATTTTGGAGGAGACGATTTTGAAAAAGCTTCTGTTTTCTGGGTGGCCGTTGACTATTTCGAACGTGCACGCAGGGCGGGCGAAGATTGCGCAGTGGATGCAGCGCAGAAAGCTGCCACCTACCGGAAATATTTCCCGAATAAAGAAGAGGCATTTTTCCGCAGCCTGCAAGAAGGACAGACGTACAAAGTTGGAGGTTGGATAAATGAAACGACAAAAGTCAGGTTCTAAAAATATAATCGTTAAAATATTTCGAATTGCAGCTCTTTTCACAGGGGCTGCAATTCTTTTCTGTGCCTGCGAGAATGACATTGAGAAAATTAAAACATTTAGCGCACCCGAAAATCTTCCCACCGTTGAAGCTACTAACATTGAAACCCTTTTTACCGATAGCGGCGAAGTCCGTTTCTTTTTAAAAGCCCCAAAACTGCTCCGGTTCGAAAATGAAGGAATCGCTTACGTCGAATTTCCTGAAGGAATTCAATTAATAAAATACAATGAAGACCAGGAAATCATATCAAGCATCACTGCCGACTATGCAAAGCAATTTGAGAAAGAAAAAAAATGGGAAGCAAAAAATAATGTTATTGCAACAAATGCCCGCGGCGATACACTAAAAACCGAACACCTGATTTGGGAAGAAGATAAAGAATTGATACACACCGAGGAATTTGTTCGAATTATACGGGAAGATCAAATCATTACGGGAATTGGGTTCACATCGGACCAATCGCTTCAAAACTGGAGAATTAAGAATCCAAAAGGAACGATTTACGTAAATATGGAAAACAATGCGAATTCCGGCAGTGATTCTATAAACATACCACCCCCCGAAAATAACACAGAACCGGTGCAAAAATTTGAAAAACCGCTCGAATTCCAGAAATAATTAAAATGAACCTTTTACTCATTATTTTAATAACCATCATCCTTTCGGCTTTTTTTTCCGGAATGGAAATCGCTTTTATTTCTGCCAATAAGCTTCGCCTCGAACTCGACAAACAATCGGAACCTTTCAGTTCTAAAATACTCAAGGTAGTTACCTCCAATCCCGGCCACTATATAGCCACCATGCTTATTGGCAATAATCTCGCACTTGTGATTTACGGTATAGCATTTGCCGGGTTAATCGAACCGGTTCTGGCAACCTTTACCCAATCGGACTCGCTTATCCTTTTTCTTCAGACCATTATTTCAACTTTTATCATTCTGGTTGTTGCCGAATTTCTACCCAAAACATTGTTTCGAATATTTCCCAATTCATTGTTAAATGTGCTGGCGTTCCCGTTGGCGCTTTTTTATTTTATTTTTTACCCCATTACCAGTTTTACCATTGCCATTACAAATTTCTTTTTAAAGCATGTCCTTAAAACGAATGTCAGCAAGAATTCGCGAAACATGGTATTCAGCCGAATTGACTTAGATGAGTTTGTTAACGAAACCGACCTTGGAAACGAAATAAAATTAAATCTTGAAAAAGAGGTAAAACTGTTTAAAAATGCCCTTGATTTTTCAAAGGTTAAATTACGCGAAATCATGGTCCCCCGCCCTGAAATAGAAATGATGGACATTAGTGCCGACATAAACGAACTGCGCCAAAAATTTACGGAAACCGGTTATTCGCGAATTCTTTTTTATGAAGATAACATCGACAACATCGTCGGTTATGTGCATTCATCAGCCATTTTTAAAAATCCGGCAAGTATAAAACCGTACCTGAAAAACCTGCTGATAGTTCCTGAAACCATGTCGGCCAATAAATTGCTGAGTACGTTTATCAAAGAACACCGGAGTATTGCACTGGTGGTCGATGAATTTGGGGGAACATCGGGAATGGTTACCAGCGAAGATATTCTGGAAGAAATTTTTGGTGAGATTGAAGATGAGCACGACACGAGCGACATTGTGGAAAAGAAAATAGGCGAAAATGAATACATCTTTTCAGGCCGCTCGGAAATTGATTTGCTCAATGAAAAATATTTTCTCGAACTCCCGGAAACCGAAGAATTTGAAACACTTGCCGGTTTAATATTATATCATCACGAAAGCATTCCAAAAATCAACACCAACATCAAAATCGGAAAATTTCATTTTAAAATATTAAAGGCGAGCAATACGAAAATACAATTGGTGAAGCTAATCGTTGTGGAGGAATAATTGGAATTCCCCCGAATACCAAAGAATGCAAAATACTGATTTTGAATTAGTTTAAAATCAAAATTCTACGATTTCCAAAAATGAATAAATATTCAGGTATTCTATTGAAAATTATTATCTTCGTAGCTCAAAAATTTTAAGTAGTATTTGCATTAAAATAACTGTTAATCAATGGCAACGTTACAAAAGATCAGAACAAGAGCAGGATTGCTGGTTGCAATCGTAATAGGTATTTCGCTTGCCGCATTTATTCTTGGAGATATGTTCCAATCGGGAAGCTCAATTTTCCGGAGCAACCAAATGGAAATTGGCGAAATAGATGGCGAATCAATTCAATATCAGCAATTTCAGAGACAAACAGAACAGCTTGGCGACATCTATAAAATGAATAACCAGCAAAACCAGCTGGATGAAAACATGTGGGTGCAGGTGCGTGAGCAAACCTGGCAAAACATGGTTCACGAAATTGTAATGAGCGATGTATACAACGATTTGGGATTGGATGTAAGTTCAGAGGAACTTTTCGATATGTTGCAGGGCACCAACCTTCACCCGATTGTTCAGCAGTTGTTCCGTAATCCAAACACCGGACAGGTTGACCGGGCTGCGGTCGTACGTTTTTTGAAAAGTCTCGAAAGTGGAAATGTTGCACCGGAACAACGTAGTTATTGGTATTACCTGGAAGACCAGATTGTTGACGAACGCATTCAGACGAAATACAATAATCTTGTTGCCAAAGGTTTATACGTCACAAGCAACGAGGCACAAAACAGTATGCAAGCCAGAAGCACCCAGGTAAATTTCGATTATATCCCATTAAGTTACAATTCAGTAGCCGATAGCCAGGTGGTAGTGAACGAAACAGACCTGAGAAATTATTATGATAATCACAAAGAAGATTACGACCAGGAGAAACAGCGCAGGATTGAGTATGTTACGTTCCAGGTTAATCCGTCGAACCAGGATTTTCAGGACGCTGAAAAATGGATAAACGATATCGCATCAGATTTTGCATCAACAAAAGAAGATATACAGTTTGTAGATTCAAATTCGGATGAAAGTTTCGACGATACATGGTATAAAAAAGAGGATTTGCCGGAAAATATTCAAAACTGGGTTTTCGAAGAAGGCGCTAATGTTGGCGATATTTTTGGCCCTTATTTTGAAAATGATGCTTACAAACTGGCTAAATTACACGCATCTGAAATGTTGCCCGACTCGGTTGAAGCACGACATATTTTACTTCGGGTGAACTCGCAAGCCGAAATGGCCGCGCAACAACAACTTGCCGACAGTTTGAAAACGGCGATTGAAAATGGCAGTAATTTCGAAGAGCTGGCACGGGAATACTCAACCGATCAAGGTTCTGCAGTGCAGGGTGGAGATTTAGGCTGGTTCGGTCGCGGCCAAATGGTTAAACCGTTTGAAGAAGCAGCCTTTAACAATAAAAAAGGTGAAGTAACGGTGGTTCAATCTCAGTTTGGACTTCACATTATACAAACCACCGACAAAGGAAAACAGTCGCCTCATGTGCAGATAGCGTATCTTGTGCGGAATGTGGTTCCGAGCACAAAAACTTACCAGGATGTTTATGCCCAGGCAAGCAAATTTGCCAGCGAAAATACCAATAAAGAGGAATTCGATGCTGCAGTGGCAGAACAACAGTTGAATAAAAAAGTGGCATCGGTAGGTGAAAACGATCGCAATATTGCCGGGTTGGAAAACGCCAGAAGCTTAATTAAGGCTGCTTACGATACTGAACAAGGCGAAATGATCCAGGACCAGCAGGGATCCACGATTTTTGAACTGGGCGACAATTTTGTTATTGCAACAGTTGCTTCCATTACAAATGAAGGAATTGCTGATTTCGAAAGTGTAAAAGACAGGGTTGAACTGGCGGTATTGCGTGAGAAAAAAGCGGAATTCCTGAAGGAGAAGGCCCGCGCGGCAATTGAAGGTAAATCAGACTTGCAGGTTGTTGCCAGCGAACTCAATGCGACCGTAAAAAATGCGAATGGCGTTAATTTAAATTCGCTTCAGGTTCCTGGTATGGGAATCGAACCAGCCGTTATCGGAACGCTTTCTTCACTGGATGTCGATAAAATTTCGGAGCCGGTTGAAGGAAACAGCGCAGTATATGTTCTTGAAATTACCTCGAAAAACGAAGTTCCGGCAGGAGACCTCAACACAGAACAAACAAGAATGGCACAAAACCTGAATTTCCGCGCTACTTCGCAAGCTTATGAGGCGCATAAAAACGCCGTGGAAATTAGCGACAAACGTTCGAAGTTTTATTAACAAAAAAATTATTCTTTACAGATATAAGAAGCTGTTCCTTTGGGGCAGCTTTTTTGTTTTCCGCGGTTAGTGCAATACAGACAAAATTTGAGTTAAATCGCCATTGTTCGGCGCCATGTATTTGCTAATTTGAGCCAAAAAAAGATATTTTTGTCGCTTCAAAAAACACAAATTAAAGCAGAAAAAGTTATGACCAACAATCAAAAAGCAATGCTAATAATCCTTGACGGGTGGGGAATTGGCGATGGTTCAGAAAAAGATATCATTGCCACTGCGCCAACCCCGTTCATGGATTCGCTAAAGGAAAACTATCCAAGTTCCCAATTGCTGACATCTGGCGAAAATGTTGGTTTGCCCAATGGGCAAATGGGAAATTCCGAAGTTGGTCATTTAAATATTGGTGCGGGGCGGGTTTTATATCAGGACATGGTGAAAATTACAAAAGCAATCCGCGACAAATCGCTTTGGGGAAATCCGCAAATCAACAAAGCATATCATTATGCAAAAGAAAATGACAAAAAAGTTCACCTCATTGGCTTAATTGGTCCTGGCGGCGTACATGCACTGAGTTCCCACATGGTTGCGCTGGCGCAAATTGCTACAGACAAAGGTTTGGACAAGGTATTTGTTCACGGTTTGACGGATGGACGCGACACAGATCCGCGTTCAGGTTTGGGCTTTTTGGAAACTGATTTAAAAGCACTTGAAAATACCAGCGCCCGGTTTGCATCTCTAATTGGCCGCTATTATGGCATGGACCGCGATAAAAATTATGAACGTTTAAAATTGGCTTATGATTTATATACGGAAGGTAAGGGAGAAAAAACCACCGATTTATTGGCCTCGGTAACAAAATCATACGAACACGGGATTACAGACGAATTCCTGAAACCGATTGTCATGGTTGGTGAAGATGGCGAACCAGTAGCAAAAATCGAAGAAGGCGATGTGGTTATCTGCTTTAATTTCCGTACCGACAGGTTGCGCCAGACCACAATTGCCTTTACTCAGAAAAACCTTCCTGAATATGGCATGAAAACCATGGATTTGCAGTGGTACACCATGACCAACTACAAAGCCGACTTCAAAGGAATTAACGTAATATTCGATAAAGAAAATGTAACCAATACGATGGGTGAAGTGGTGGCAGATGCCGGTTTGAAGCAAATCCGGATTGCCGAAACTGAAAAATATGCACACGTTACTTTCTTTTTCAGCGGGGGCAGGGAAAAAGAGTTTGACGGTGAAAGCCGGATTTTAATCCAGTCGCCAAAAGTCCCAACGTACGATTTACAACCCGAAATGTCGGCGCCGTTAATTAAAGATGCCATTGTTCCTAAATTGAGAAATAAAGAAGCCGATTTTATCTGCCTCAACTTTGCCAACGGCGACATGGTTGGCCACACCGGTGTTTACGATGCTATTTATAAAGCAGTTACAGCGGTCGATCAATGTGTGAAAGAAGTTGTGGAAGCAGCCATTGAAGGCGATTATAACGTGATGATAATTGCCGACCACGGAAATGCCGATAATGCAGTGAATGACGATGGTTCGGAAAATACTGCCCATTCGCTGAATCCGGTGCCGTGTATTTTTATCAGTGAAAATAAAGATGTTCGGTTGCAGAATGGAATTTTGGCTGATGTGGCCCCCACTTTGTTATCGGTGATGGGACTTGAAGTTCCCGCAGAAATGACCGGAAAAAACTTAATCAGTTAAAAACGGGTAACAGTTAAGTAGTTGTCTTTCCGGTGAAAGCGGATATCTTTAACAAATAGTTCAATTGTGGAAATGACAAAAAAAATGATATGATAGAAATAGGACGCACCATAATTAGTTTTGATATTTTTGAGGAACATTTCCTTTGCGATCTTTTGAAATGCAAGGGAGCATGTTGTGTTGAAGGAGACTCCGGTGCGCCCTTAAATGAAGAAGAAGCAAAAATCATTGAAGAAAATTATCCTTCGATTGAAAAATATCTTCCTGACAATCATAAAAAAGAAATTAATAAGCAAGGTTTTTCGGTTATCGACAACGATGGCGATTTGGTAACGCCGCTGGTAAATAACAGGCAATGCGCCTATTCGTTTTACGATGACAAAGGAATCTTGAAGTGCGGCATTGAAAAAGCCTTTCTCGAGGGCAAATCTAGCCTCAGAAAGCCCCTTTCCTGTCATCTGTTCCCAATCCGAATTACAGAATACAAAAGATTCGATGCCATAAATTACGAGCAGCTTAAAATCTGCAAACCCGGCCGCAATTGTGGCAAATCAAATCAACTTCCCCTATACAAATTTCTCAAAGAACCGCTGATCCGCAAATACGGAAAAGAGTGGTACGCTGAGGTTGAAATTGCCGCAGAACACCTGGCAAAGTCATCCAAATAATAACCGGGAAACATTTTTGTTCCCCAGGTTGCCTTTCTAAAAATCCAATTCTTTCGATCCACTGCTTACATGTTTCATTTCGGGCTTATGTCCCGATTTTATGACCAGTGTCCCAGCCGATAGGTATTTGTCCATATTCGGGACAACTGAAAATTCTGGCATAATGCCTAAAACTCTGACTATTAGAAAGTTTAATCAATTGGCATTGGAGTTGTTTAGCTGCTGACGCGTTAAAACGCGAGAAATTTGAAACAAAAATTTATAAATAGTTAAAAACACAAAATCATGAAAAAGTTATCTTTAATTATCGCAGCAGTTTTGGTTTTCGGAGTATCTAATGTCGTAAAAGCAGAAGGAGGCGACACTCAAACAGCAAGCCACACCGTTGGCATAAATGTGAGCAGCTTTGCTTTACTGGATATCGAAACGAGCGGAGATATGAATTTTAATCTTAATCCGGTTGCCCCAACAGAAGCAGGTGACGCCATTAGTTTTACCGGTGTTACAAACAGTGACCACTGGCTGAATTATTCATCTATTGTTTCAAGCGAAAAAACCCGTTCAATTTCAGCTAAAATCGATGCCGTGCTTCCCGACCGGAATCTCATTGCAATTAAAAGCAGCCACAGCAGCCACAGGAAAAGGAACTTTAGGTTCAAGTCAAATAACAACGCCCAGTACACTTATTTCAACCGGAACTGGAATTACAGTAATAGACGGCGTTGGAAGTTGTTACACAGAAGATGGAGCATCAAAAGGAAGCCAGTTGACTTATAGTGTTATTGTCAACGAAGACAATTATGCTTCTATATTAACTAATGATTATACTGTGACTGTGACATATACTATCTCAGACGAAAATTAGGCAAATACAATAAAATTAAAAGCTGTCCAAAACCGGGCAGCTTTTTTAAGCTCATCATTATTCGAAAATCGTTCTTTTCAATTTTGGCCCGTAACCGAAAAATTACAATTTAGAAAATTCAATCTGTAAAATCTGAAAAAAAGCATGTTTAAATGAAGGTAACTTCCTAAATTTAAACATGGATTTAAAAATCAACATATCGATTTTAATTCTGATTGTTTTTTCTTCTTCTCCGGTTTTTTCCCAGGGGAATCCGGCAAACCATAAAATAAACATCAATATACCGGAGGTTGCATTACTTAGTCTGGTCTCAGACAATTCAACAAATATTAGTTTTCAGTCCGTTTCCCCGGGTGGAGCCGGAAATTCCGTATCTTTTTCAGGCGCGATCGAAAGCGCGGACATCTGGATCAATTATTCTTCCGTAATTCGAAACAATAATCATTTGAGAAAGATTGAAGCCATGATTTCCGGAGATGTTCCTGAAGGTATTCGTTTAATGGTGGAAGCTTCAGAAGCTTCCGGTACAGGAAAGGGAAAGCTTGGATTGTCCGGCGGATTAATTTCATTGTCAAATCAACCGGCTAAAATCATAACAAATATCGGCACTTGTTACACAGGAAAAGGCGCTCATAACGGGCACTTTCTGATATGGAAACTGGAGTTTGATGGTTCAGCAGCTAATTATGCCCAACTTACCCAAAGCGAGATTTCTTTCAATGTTGTTTATACTTTAACCGACGACAATTAGAATTTTCTCACCATTGTTTTGAGGCCAAAGATTGATACTTTCGCGGATGACAATTTTATAAACCTTTTTACAAAACCCTAAAAATGGAATTTAAAAATTTGGGACGCAAATCGCTCTTAGTCGTATGCATGTTGATTATTTATACCCCTTTTTTAAAAGGAAGTATTGTTGTATTGAACGGATTGACACATGAAAAAACTACAGCCACAGGAGAAAGCTACAGGGGAAGAATTGAAGTTCAGAACACGGCCAATACTGAAAAAAGTGTCAGGGCTTACTTAAAAGACTATTCATTCAATTTCAGGGGAGAAAGCAGGCACGACGATCCCGGGACCCTGGCAAGATCAAATGCCAACTGGATTACTTTTAATCCGGAGCTGATGAACCTCGGCCCCGGGGAAAAAGCTACTATTGACTATGAAGTTAAAGTGCCTGCAGAAGACTCACTCAAAGGAACTTACTGGAGTGTTATTATGGTGGAAGGAATTATTCCGCCGGATACAACTCAGCAAAGTGGCGGAATTACCATCAACACCGCCATCAGATATGCTGTGCAAATAGTGACCAATATAGAAAACACCGGTACCAGCGACCTCCAGTTTCTTGGCTTGGAGATGGACCAACAAAACGATATTAATATCCTGAATGTGATTATTGAAAATATAGGCGAACGGCAATTAAAACCTGAACTATCGCTGGAATTATTTGATGAAAGCGGAAATTCCGCCGGAATAATAAAAGCCGATCGCCGGAAAACATTTCCTGAAACATCAGTTAAAGTCACACTTAATCTAGAAGGTATCAAGCCTGCCAAATATACCGGTGTTCTGGTTGCCGACTGTGACGACGATCATATTTTCGGCACAAATGTGTCGCTTGAAATAGAATGATGTTTAAAAAACCCGTTTTTATATGTTTCATGATTCTGTTTTTGCTGAACGTTTTAAAGGCGCAGCAACAAAATCCCGTGTCCATCAGTTACGCTGGGAAAGAACAACATATACTGTCGGGACAGATTGTTACCCTGGCTTTTTTTATCGCAAACAACGATAAAACCACGCAAACCGTTCAAGGAATTATATCTGCTCCCGAAAGATGGAAATTAATTCCCGGTACACAATCAGTCGAACTCAAACCATCAGAAAAAAAATTATTGCTTTTTACAGTTCAAGCCCCTGATAATTACTCGGTTGGCAATTACAATTTACAACTGTCGGCGATTCGTCCGGAAACAAATGACACATTAAGCGTGCAAACAGTATTATTAACTGTAAAAGAAACAGAAAGTATTTCTTTATTATTTGTTAAATCGCCGACATTGGTGAAGGCCGGGGAAATATTCCGTGCAGAATACCTTTTAAAAAATATCGGAAATACTAGAAAAAAAGTATTTATTGAAACACAGAATTGCGATGTTGAAGGCCCTTCCGAAATTGAGATAGAACCCGGAAATTCAGTTCAATTTCATGTTTACAAACAAACGTCACCAGCTTTAATGAATGCACAAAAAGAGTTTTTTTCGGTGCGCGCAACGATTTCCGGAGAAGTTAAAAAAAGTATATACCGCTCGTTCACTGTATTTCCTTCAAAAGAAGGGAAAAAGGATTTTTATTTCCGCTTTCCAGTGTCTGTTTCCGCAACCTATTTAACTTCCAGTGTGCAAGATAAGCTCGAATCGGGTTACCAGTTCGAGATATCGGGAAGTGGTCCGCTCGACCCGCAGGGAAAGCAGCAACTGGAGTTTTTGGCGCGAGGGCCGAATAATTCGAATTTAAGTTATCTCGGACTATACGATCAATACTATATATCTTACACAAACAGAAATCTGGAACTTTTTGCAGGTGAGAAAGCATTTCGGTTTACGCCGCTTACTGAATCATCGCGTTTCGGTTTCGGAAGCGAGAGTAAAATTCGGTTGAATAATGGTTTTCGTTTTGGATTTACATACGTACAGCCCCGTTTTTACAACAATATAAAAAGTGAACTTGGCGGATTCACAGGTTTCGAATTTAACAAGGAAAACGAAATCAACCTGTTTTACATTTCCAAAACAACCAAATATACCAATGATGTTGCACAATTAATCAGTTTGTCAGGTCGTTTTATGCCGTTCAAAAAAACAAACGTTGACGTTGAATTTTCAAGAGGCCTTTTTCAGGGAATATGGGACAAGGCGTTCAGAATGAACCTGAACGCTAATTTTTCAATATTCCAGGTAGCGGGCAATTATTACTTTGCCGGAAAAAATTATCCGGGATATTTTTCAAATTCAACTTTTTATTCCGGGAATGTTTCCGCCCGTATCACCCAAAAAATCAACATGGGGTTTTATGCCAGAGAAGATTTCAGAAATGCTGAACTTGATACTTTTTTTGTGACGGCGCCCTACACCAAAACCTATCAGGCAATTTTAAATTATAATATAGCGCGCCGTGCTTACCTCAAGGTCTACTGGAGGGAATTCGAACGAAAAGACCGGCTGGATTTGGACAAATTTCACTACAAAACAAGTTCGTTCAATACACAATTCAATCACCGTTTCAAACAAATTGAATACAGCATATTGAGTGAAATTGGTAAAACCACAAACCTGCTTCTACAAACCGGACAAAACACACAGAACGCATTTCAGGGCAATCTCAACGTATCATACCATGTCAATTCTAAAAATGCAATACGTGTTTTTGGAGGCTGGTCGAACATTAATAGTTTTGTTTCGAATGAACAACGCAATGTAACTGCCGGGCTTTCAGTTATAAGCCAAATCGCCAAAAATTTAAAAGCCAATTTTAACATGCAAAACGCTTATGACGTTGATGATTATTACAGAAACCGAAACCTGATGCAATTTAACCTCGATTATAATTTCCTGAAGAGACATATCATTTCGGCGCGCAGTTTTTATACGATTTTCAGACAACAAACAGGTAATCCTGAATTTACAGCGACTGTAACATATACTTATAAGTTGGGCGTTCCGCTGAAACAGATCATTAAGGCAGGCGTTGTCCGTGGCAGGATTATATACGACAACGATGAACCTGCCGGAGGAATTGTTTTGACACTTCAAAATAAAACAGCAGTTACAAACGGTAATGGGGAATTTTTATTTACTACGGTTGAGCCGGGGCGACATCTATTGCTTGTCGACCGGTCGAATTTTAAAATAAACGAAGTAACCAATATTCCTACACCCGTCGACATCGAAGTATTTGAAGATAAGGAGTCAACAATTAATTTTAGAATTACTACCGGAGCAAAATTTACGGGCACCCTACAAATTGTCAAGAGTGGTTTCGACGTATTAAACAGCAATGAAATAACTGCGGAAAATGTAATTGTTGAACTTAAAAATGAATTTGAAGAATTCAGGATAACCACCGGCAAAGAGGGAAAGTTTGCTTTCCCGATGGTGCGCCCGGGAAACTATGTTTTTAAAATTTATACCAATTCCCTTCCAACTGGTCACGAGATAAAACAATCGGTTTATAATTTGGATTTGAAACCCGGAGAAGAAAAAATTCTTACCGTTGAAATGACTTCCAAAAAGAAAAATATCATCTTTAAATCGCCAACTACGCTAACACCCATGTTAAACGGTAAAACAAAATCAATAACAACGGCAAAAAACAAATTGGAACAACCAATCGATTCCGTTTTCTATTCCGTTCAAATTGGAGCTTTTAAAAGAACGCTCACGAGGGAATCCGGTTATTTTAATAGCAAGCCTTTTGATTTCGAATTGCAAATGAATAACCTCCACAAGTATTTTGTCGGAAAATTTGCAACATTTGAAGAAGCCGTGGAGGAAAGGCAAAAACTGGCGCATCAATTTAAAAATCCTTTTATTGTGAAAATAAAAAATAATACAGCAGTTCCCGAAAAGCTGCTTGATGATTAATTGAAAAATCCGATGAAAATTGTAAGATTGAGATCAACAGGGTTGTTTATTCTCTTTTCATTAATATCGCAATTTGCATATTCTCAATGGGAAAGTGCACAAATAAACGCTCATTTAAGTCTTCCGGAAGTGGCTTTAATTGATATTGAACCCGGAATAAATAACGACATCCATTTTGTAGTAAATCCGGATTCCGAATCCGGTGGATCGCCTTCAATTCAGGAAACAACAGGCAATGACCTGTGGATAAATTACACCTCGGCGTTACCGCCAACTCAAAATTCGAGATCGGTTACAGCAGAGATTTCACAGGGAAATTTTCCCGAAGGAATCATACTCTATGTTGAAGCCTCTGTATATTCCGGCAGCGGCGAAGGGCAGTTTGGCCAGCCAACCGGAAAGACAGTAATTTCGAACCAGCCCCGACCAATTATTTCAAATATCGGAAACTGTTATACGGGAAACGGAATCAGCAACGGACACTTGCTCTCCTTTTCAATTGAAATCGAAGATTATGGCAAAATCCAAACTATGGGCGATTCAGAATTCACAATAATATATACGATAACCGATAATTAACAGGAAAATGAGAAAGATTCCTTCAACGATATTTTTTCTACTATTCTTTTGTGCGGCATGGGGCCAGGTATTAACGGTTAAAATTGACGGGGATATTACGTTCCCCAGCACATTTTATACCATAAACGAAGCCGGCGAAGATTTTCAGTCTTCAGCTGAAAGCCAAACATCAATTTTTGTTTCTGTTTTAAGCAATGATTACTGGGATAAGAATGTTAAGAATGCAAATTGGAGAATTTATCTCCATAAATCGGATTTAAACTGGAATGCAGGATTAACGCTGGAAGCGAAAAGAACAGGAACCGGAAATAATGTTAACAACAGTGGGACGACGCATATCGGAGATGGTGATACTTTTCAGGCCATTACAGATAATCCAACTTATTTTTTTAACGGTAAAGGCGAAATAGAAGCCATTCCAGTGGAGATAAAGCTAAGCGGGTTCTCCATAACAATGGGCGCCAATGATTTTGAAACAAATGTTGTTTTAACCGTTTATGAAGAATGACCGGTTCTGCAACAGTGAAACATTTATCTGACGAAGTCCGGATAAAAAAACAAAAGGCAGCCTGTAATTCAAACTGCCTGTCGTCATTCTGTTTACCGGAATTTACCAGTTAAAAACCAGGTTGTATTTTTCCGGATCCAGCCCCCACTTTTCAAAGAGCCATTTTGCAGCCCTAAGATCGTAGCGCGTGCGGGTCATTTCCGGGGCGCGTTTAATCATTCCAACCACCCCGTCAATTACTTCGGGGTTTTTCTCTTCGATACAATCAATCGCATTCAAGGCATGGCAGCGGGCAAATTCGTTCGGGTTTTGAAGGACTTGCAGCAACGCCTCTTTGGCGCGTTCTTTTTCACCAAGGTTATAAAGCGCTTCGGCCGCCACCACAACCACATTTGCCGATTCGTCATTCAACGCTTCTTTTAATTCCGGAATTGCAGGCGCCGCATCATTTTTCAGCATGAGCAAACCGGTTGCACCCCAGTACCGGATAGCACTTTCGTCGTCTTTCAAAAATTCTTTCAGCTTGTCAATATCTTGTGGTTTTGCGAGTGTGGCAAAATCTGCAGCATTCATTATCTTTTGCAGATCAACTTTCCCGGAGCGCATGTAATCGTAAAATGGCGTCTCTCCTGCCCTTTCGATTCTATCGGCTTCAGGAATAAAACCGGTATCATATACCCGGATCATCCAATCGCGGTTGGCTTTTCGCATTCGCTCCAGCACGTCTTTATACTTCGAATCCTTTGCCAGGTTATTAATTTCCCACGGATCATTTTCGGTGTCATAAAGTTCTTCAACCGGTTTTGGTTCCCAGAACCTGCTTTGAACCTCGTTGCATTGTCCGTTTTTATAAGCTTCTTCCCACGAACCAATTGACGGCGCGCGCCATAAATACTCCAGGTGCTGGCCATAAACCCGGTAAGGCATGTAATTTCGGATGTACCGGTATTTTTGATCCCGCACAGCACGGCTCATATCGTAGCGCTCGTCCATCCTGCCACGGAACATAAAAGCGTACTCGGGATCTTCGGTTTTTTGTTCGCCCAAAAATGCATGTCCCTGCAGGAAATCGGGAATTGGCGCCCGGACAATACTCAATAATGTCGGCTCCAGATCGACAAAACTAACTAACCGGTCAACTTTCGAGCCTGGTTTTTCTGCGGGAAACAGGTATTTGTATTTTTCTGGAATCCGAATGATAAACGGGATGTGGGTACCTGTTTCATAAACGTATCTTTTACTCCGGGCAAGCACACCTCCATGATCGCCGTAGTAAAAAACAATGGTATTGCCGGCAAGCCCTGCCTCGTCGAGTTCTTTTAGCTTGTCGCCAACCCAGGTATCCATATCTTCCACCTTGTCGTAATACTGTGCCCAGTCGTGTTTCATTTCCGGTGTTTTCGGGTGGTATGGCGGAATTGGAACTTCCTGCGGACTATGCCTCAACTCTTCATTTGGAATCCATTTATGAATGGAGCTTTCGTGAGAAATTCCGCAATTAAAAACGGCAAAAAATGGTTTCTCTGCGGGCCGGTTTTTATAGTGTGCTTTATTACTGCTTTCATCCCAAACATCGTCCGGATCGATTGTATTTGTATTATAATCGGTCTTTGAATTGTTTGTACAGTAGTAGCCCGCTTTTCGCATTAATTCGGCGTAGGTATGTATTTCTTCCGAAAGCGGATAGTAGCTCCGCATGTGCTGAGAGCCGTTTGAACTGGCATAAACCCCGGTTATTATAGTATTACGGGTTGGTGCACAAACCGGTGCATTTGCATAAGCATGTGTATATAAAAAACCTTCGGAAGCCAGTTTGTCGAGGTTGGGGGTGGTCGCGAAATCGTCTCCGTAACATCCCAGTAACGGACTGTTATCTTCGCTCACTAACCATAATATGTTGGGTAATTCTTCAGGAACTTTTTCTTCGCATCCGGAAACGAATAGTACGGCCAATAACAAAAAAGTATAGCCGGCCAGGTATCTGTAACTCATTTTTAAAAGATTTAGTTTGAATTGTAAAAATAGAAAATGAAAAATCAAATTCATCCGGAATCTGAAATAAGTTTTTTGAAAGCTAAAAAATCAGGCCACAATTTCTACGCGGTTGCCATCCGGATCCAGCACAACGCTTTCATAATTTCCATCTCCGGTTGTGCGCGGTTCACCTACCACCTTAAAGCCATCTTTGCGAAGAACTTGTGTCAGCTGGTCTACTTCGTTTCTCGAACCTGCTTTTATGGCAAAATGTACAATTCCGGAAAATTGTTTTACCGCGTCATTTTTTGATTTGGGAATGTTTGGCATTTCCATGATTTCGAGTGTGCAATCACCATCGAAGCTAAGAAAATAAGAACGAAATTCTTTGGAATGGTTATAATAAATTTCTCCGGAAGAGGCATCGAAATAATGCATGTAAAAGTTACGCAATCCCTCGAGATTATACGTCCATACAGCAATGTGGTCAATTTTCATGGTCTGTTAAATTAGGTTTATACTGATTAATTTTCTACGTATTAAATTCAAATTTTATCATTATCTGTTTGATTTGGTACGAAACAGTCTTATATATAGTTCTCCCATTCGTTAAAAAAATGTTCCAGGAAAACTTCCATAAACCGGTGCCTTTCCAGTGCAATTTTCTTTGCGGCAGCTGTATTAAACCTGTCTTTCAGTAAAAGCAGCTTTTCGTAAAAGTGATTAATTGTAGGTGATTCACCATTTTTATACGATTGAAAATTCAGATGAAATTCAGGTTTAATTTCAGGATGGTACAACAATCGGTGGCGGCTTCCGCCGTATGCAAAAGCCCTTGCAATTCCAATGGCGCCAATTGCGTCGAGCCGGTCGGCATCCTGAACAATTTTTGCTTCCAAAGTAGATGGCGTTGTGTCAACTCCGGCGCCTTTAAAGGAAACCTGGTTTATAATGTGTAATATTTCCTGAATCTCTTTTGGCGAATCCAGAAGTTCATTCAGCCAATTCCCGGCCCTGTTGTTTTCAGGAGTGTTGCTCAACTTCCAATCGTCTGCGTCGTGGAGTAAAGCAGCCATTTCAATGATAAACAAATTTCCGCCTTCGTCCGCAGCTATTCTTAAAGCCAGATTTCTTACCCGGTAAATGTGCCACCAATCGTGCCCGGTTCCTTCATGCTGAAAAATTTTTTGCACAAACTCCTCAGTTTTCTTTAAAAATTGTTGCTTTCGAACCTCCATTTCCATTTCGCTAAGTTATATTATTACGGCATAAAATTTGGTTGGCGTAGAAAATAACATTAACAATTATTAATTATGCAAAAAGTAGCCGCAAAATATTTATTGTTAATTTTACGCAGCCAATAATGCGGCAAAACAAAACGTTACCGGCTGTATAATAGAAATTTAAAAAATTGTTTTACTAACGGAATGATACATTCGAAACTCACCATACCAGCTCTGATTGATGAATCAGTAAAAAATTTTGCTGAGCGGACCTCTGTGGTTTTTGCCGGGGAAAGCAATTATACTTACAGGGAAATGGGTGAAGATATTAATAAAGTAGCCGGCGTTTTAATTGGGCTTGGTGTTAAAAAAGGCGATAAAGTTGCTATTTTAGGCACGAACATGCCCAATTGGGGTGTCGCTTTTTTTGCAGTTTCGGTAACCGGCGCCATCGCTGTTCCAATTTTACCCGATTTTCATCAAAAGGAAATAAACTCCATCATTGAACATTCCGAAGCAAAAATTTTGTTTGTTTCTGAAGGATTATACAAAAACATCAACCAGGAAACGCTGCAGCTTATTGAGCGGGTAATTTTAATTGAAAGTTTTGCCATTGTGCCGAATGAAACTGCAGCAGAAAATTTGAAAATGCTGGAAAGTTCACTGCCATTGGCAAACGCTGAACAACATTCGGCAGAGGTTGAAGAAGAAGATTTGGCATCCATCATTTATACTTCCGGTACCACGGGGAATTCTAAAGGTGTGATGTTAACCCATAAAAACCTGGCCTGGACGGCACAACAATGTTATACCCTGCAGGAAATAAAACCCACCGATCGGTTTTTGTCCATTCTTCCTTTGTCGCATACTCTGGAAAATACGGTTGGATTTCTGTTGCCAATAAAATACGGTGCATCCATCCATTATTTGCGGAAACCGCCGGTAGCATCGGTTCTGCTTCCTGCATTGCAGGTGGTAAAACCTACCATCATGTTGTCGGTTCCGTTAATTATGGAAAAAATATTCCGGTCGAAGATTTTACCTTCATTTCAGAAGAATAAAGCCATGCGGCTGTTGTATTCTGTTCCGGCCATGCGAAAAGTTTTGCATAAAGTGGCAGCATCAAAACTGCATAAAACATTCGGAGGGGAACTTCACTTTTTTGGAATCGGAGGTGCAAAGCTGGATCCCACAGTGGAACGTTTTTTACTCGAAGGCAAATTTCCCTATGCAATTGGTTACGGATTAACCGAAACATCACCGTTACTCGCCGGTGCAGTAGGTAAAAACACACGACTGGGTTCCACCGGACCGGCAATGGAAGGTGTTCAGATACGAATTGCCAACGCAGATCCCGTCACCGGCGAAGGCGAAATTCAGGCAAAAGGTCCGAACGTAATGAAAGGGTATTACAAAGCTCCGGAGTTGACCAGCGAAGTTTTTACCGAAGATGGCTGGTTCCGTACCGGCGACCGCGGTAAATTCGACAAAGACAACTTTATTTATATTAAAGGGCGAATAAAAACCATGATTGTGGGCGCCAGTGGTGAAAATATATATCCGGAAGAAATAGAATCCGTTATCAACAAAATGCGTTTCGTTTTGGAATCGCTGGTTGTTGAGAAAAAGGGAAAGCTTGTTGCAATGATTCACCTTAATACGGAAGAAATTGAGCAGAATTTCCAACATATGAAAGCGGAAGCGCATCAGTATTTCCATGATAAATCAGAGGAAATTCTCAGGGAAATTCAAAAAAAGGTAAACGAAGAGGTGAATAAATTCTCCAGAATACACCAGGTAGTATACCAACCGATACCTTTCGAAAAAACACCGACAAAAAAGATTAAACGATTTTTATACGCATAACGATCAATTTTTGATGAAAATGGAAAGCCTTTTTAGCGGCTTTCCATTTTTTTATATTAATGGGCAGAAAATGTTAATTTTGTACCCACAAAACCGGAATACAAATGGTTACCGAATCAAGATATAATGCACGGGGAGTTTCAGCTTCGAAAGAGGATGTGCACAGCGCTATAAAAAATGTTGATAAAGGGCTCTTCCCCAAAGCATTTTGTAAAATTATCCCCGATATTTTGGGCGGCGATCCGGAATGGTGCAACGTAATGCATGCTGACGGAGCGGGCACAAAATCGTCGCTGGCCTACACGTACTGGAAAGAAACCGGCGACATCTCGGTTTGGAAAGGAATTGCACAGGATGCCCTGATAATGAATGTGGACGACCTGCTTTGTATTGGCGCCACTGATAATATTCTTGTTTCGTCGACAATCGGCCGCAATAAAAATAAAATTCCGGGTGAAGTAATTGCGGCAATCATAGAAGGTACTGAAGAACTTCTGGAAGAACTCCGAAATCTGGGAATTGGTATCTTTTCCACTGGTGGTGAAACAGCTGATGTTGGAGATTTGGTGCGCACCATTATTGTGGATTCCACGGTAGTTTGCCGGATGAAAAAGGCCGATGTAATTTCAGCAGATAACATTTCGCCCGGAAATGTAATCGTGGGATTGTCTTCATACGGACAGGCAACTTTTGAGAAACAATATAACGGGGGCATGGGAAGCAACGGGTTAACTTCGGCAAGGCACGATGTTTTCTCCAAATATCTTGCTGCAAAATATCCGGAAAGTTTCGATCCGGAAGTTCCTGGTGAACTGGTCTATTCCGGCAATTATAAATTAACCGGTAAAATTGACGGGTTAAACACGGATGCCGGCAAACTGGTTTTATCGCCCACACGCACTTATGCTCCGGTAATTAAAAAAGTACTGGATAAATTCCGCGGCCAGATTTCGGGAATGATACATTGTTCGGGTGGCGCGCAGACAAAAGTGCTGCATTTTGTTGAAGATGTGCATGTAATAAAAGACAATATGTTTCCGGTGCCGCCACTGTTTGAAATTATTCAGGAACAGTCGGGAACCAACTGGAAAGAAATGTACAAGGTTTTTAACATGGGGCACCGGTTCGAGATTTATACCGCACCGGAAATTGCCGGTGAAGTTATTCGGATGGCAAAATCATTTAACATTGATGCCCAAATCATTGGCAGGGTTGAACCTTTTAAAGGCAAAAAACTTACAATAGAAACCGGCAACGGAAAATTTGAATATTAACAACAAAATAAATGATCAGTATAATTTCTTCGAATATGGAAATGCTCCGGAAATTTCTGAATAAGAATAAAGTAGAAAAAGCTTACATTTTTGGCTAAGCTATTTCTGGTGAAAAAATAATTCATAGTTATGATGAAATAGAAAGCACTCAGATTTGGGAAATTGTCATCAATCACTTGCCGGTTTTAAAAATCGAAATTCAGGAATTATTGGCAAATGAATGAAAAACATAAACCCAAAACAGAATTCTCAGATTACAGATAAAGGAAAATACAATGGCAGAATATAAATTACTCGAAAAATACGAATCAATAAAACACCGTTTCGAAGAGGTGCAGCAAATGATCACGGATCCGGAGATTATTTCGGATATGAAACGGTATGTTAAACTCAACCAGGAATACAAAAACCTGGAGAAAATGGTGAATGTTTTCAGGGAATATAAAAACCTGGTGGAAAGCATCGAATCCGGAAAAGAAATCCTGGCCGAGGAATCGGACGAAGAATTGCGCGAAATGGCCCGCGAAGAGATTGAACTGGCCGAAGAAAAAATTCCGCAAAAAGAAAAAGCAATCAAAATGTTGCTTGTTCCGGCCGATCCGGAAGACGATAAAAATGCAATCCTCGAAATCCGCGCGGGAACAGGTGGGGACGAAGCCAGTATTTTCGCAGGTGATTTGTTCCGGATGTACTCCAAATTTTGCGAGAAAAAGGGCTGGCGGTTCGAAGTAACCCACATGAGCGAAGGCACTGCCGGTGGTTACAAGGAAATTGTGGCAAAGGTCACCGGCGACGGGGTTTACGGAATCCTGAAATACGAATCGGGGGTACACCGCGTACAACGCGTACCGCAAACCGAAACGCAGGGACGCGTGCATACATCGGCGGCAACTGTTGCGGTTTTGCCCGAAGCCGAAGAATTTGATGTGGAACTGAAAGAAGCAGACATTAAAAAAGATACCTATTGTTCATCGGGACCAGGCGGGCAGTCGGTGAATACAACCTACTCCGCCATCCGTTTAACACACATTCCAACCGGGATTGTGGTTACCTGTCAGGATGAAAAATCGCAACTGAAAAACCTTGCAAAAGCGATGACCGAATTGCGTACCCGTATTTACAACATGGAATACCAGAAATACATCGACGAAATTTCTTCGAAACGAAAAACGATGGTTTCCACCGGCGACCGCTCGGCCAAAATCCGCACATACAACTGGCCGCAAGGGCGCGTTACCGACCACCGCATTAATTTAACCATGTATAATCTGCAGGCAATTATCAATGGCGAAATCGATGAAATCATTGAAAAACTGATGATTGAGGAAAACGCGGAAAAACTGAAAGAAGCTGAGATTTAAAAGAGCCCATCCCCCGTACTTCCCCAAAAGGGAAGGGAAAAATGAGTAAAGTATTTTGTATATTTATGAAAAAAGTTTGATGCCTGAAGTTTTTCGAAAATTTGGATTTGTATTCTTCTTTTATTCTAATGAAGGAAATGAACCTATGCACATCCATGTTCGAAAAGCAGGAGGATTTGCAAAATATTGGATTGAACCTGTTGAACTCGAATTTTCGCAAGGGATGAAAGTAAATGAGTTGAAAACGGCAGAAGACTTAATTCTGGAAAATATTGAACTGATAAAAAGAAAATGGCATGAAATACATGGTAGCTGAATTATTCTTTACCGTAAATAAAGCATGGTATGAAAATGGCATGATCTGTTTGGCAATGTCGGATGGTAAAGAAATTCGTTTTCCGGTTGAATTGAATATAAAACTCAAAAATGCCACAGATGACCAGAAAAGTAATATCGAAATTATTTGTGGAGGAACCGGATTACACTGGCCCGATCTGGACGAAGATCTCTCTGTTACAGGAATAATGGAAGGAAAATTCGGATATTAATCTAACAATCAAAAACTTACTCACTAAAATAATTTTCGAATCTTCCCCCTGGGGGAATAAAAAGGGGCTTATGAACCAGCAACAACTTTTCGAACAAATTCAAAAAAAACGCAGTTTTCTTTGCGTAGGTCTGGATACTGACGTTCAAAAAATTCCGAAACATCTTTTAAATACATCCGATCCTGTATTTGCATTCAATAAAAGCATTATCGATGCAACTGCTGAATTTTCAGTGGCTTACAAGCCAAACCTGGCGTTCTATGAAAGTTTGGGATGGCAAGGATGGCATAGTCTCGGAATTACGGTAGAATATATCCGATCAAATTATCCCGAAATTTTCCTGATTGCCGATGCCAAACGCGGCGATATCGGTAATACATCGGGTTTATATGCCCGCGCTTTTTTCGAAAAGTTTAATTTCGATGCAATTACCGTTGCTCCATATATGGGTGAGGATTCCGTCAAACCATTTTTGGCATATCCTGAAAAATGGGTGATTTTGCTTGCGCTGACTTCCAATAAAGGCGCTTCCGATTTTCAATATTTAAAAGACGAAAAAAGTGGGAGCCCCCTTTTCGAATCGGTTTTGAAAACTTCCCAAACCTGGGGAAATGAGGAAAATATGATGTACGTGGTTGGCGCCACCAAAGCAGAAAAACTGGCCGCCATTAGAAAAACAGTACCCAACCATTTTTTACTTGTACCCGGAATTGGCGCGCAGGGTGGCAGCCTGCAGGAAGTTGCAAAATATGGCATGAACAGCCATTGTGGGTTACTGGTTAATTCTTCCCGCGGAATTATTTATGCTTCAAACGGGCCTGATTTTGCAGCGAAAGCAGGCGAAGCGGCTAAAGTAATTCAGCAGGAAATGGAAGGACATTTAAAAGCCGCTGAATTAATAGCCTGATAGCTTTTGTTTTGAATTTTTCGAACAGAAGCATTGTTAGCCTCAACTAAAAAAGGATCGAAACCGATCCTTTTTTATTGAAGTTAATTTTACTTTACAACTTCCATGGTTTTCTGTAATCGTAATGCAATTTTGCCGTTGCTTTTCCGTCTTTGTCATCAACAAATTTCTGGTTAACCGGATCCCATTTTACTGTTCTTCCCAAATCGCACGCGATGTTGCCAATGGTGCAAACCGTGCAGGAGCTGTGCCCAACTTCAACGGGAACATTAGGTTCGAGCCGGCTGAAAACAGAATCAACAAAATTGGTGTAATGCGAACCTTGTTCTTCGTAGCGAACATCGGAACCTGAACCAGATTCCGGAGCGTATAACGTATCATCCGAAGCTTCAAAATATTGGCGGGCAACTTCAATCCAACCTTTGTCTCCCCAGAATTTAACGCCTTTTGGCTTGTTTTCGCCGTAAGGTTCAGAAGTCATCACCACGCCGTTCGCATATTTGAATTTCATAAATTGCGAACCATCACCGATAGGAGACGCTTCAACAGGACCGTTACGGTCCATGCCAAGCCCCCACTGCGCGATATCGAACATATGAGCGCCCCAGTCGGTAGTAAAGCCGCCGCCCATTCCCTTATACCAGCGCCAGCCTCCCCAGAAATCTTCATCCTTTTTCGGATTCAGCGAAATTGGCGGGTTCAGTTCCGGATTGTAATGAATATTTTTTGAAAGCGGCCCGAGCCATAAATCCCAATTTAAATCCTCGGGAACTGCAACTTTAGGCAAATCATAAGGTTTGGGCGGATCGCCAACGAAAGCATTAATTTTTGTAATCCTGCCCAACCGACCGGTTTGCACCATTCTTACAGCATGCTGGAAGTTTGGATCGGAACGTTGCTGGCTGCCGATTGCCAGGATTCTCCCCGTTCTGCGAACTGCCTTCACCAGTTCCTGCCCTTCTTTAACGGTAAATGTCATCGGTTTCTCAAGGTAAACATCTTTCCCGGCTTCCAGCGCTGCAATTGCATGAATGGCATGCCAGAAATCGGGTGTTGCTATAACCACCGCATCAATGTCTTTGCGTTGCAGCAACTCTTCAAACCGTTCATAGGTTTTAACATCTGCATTTTTCTTTTTCGCTTCATAGAATTCATTGACCACATTTTCAAAACGGGTCCTTTTTCTTCCATAAACATCGCAACCGGCAACCATTGTAACACGGTCGTCGTTTAAAAACATTTTGTTTAGGGTCATCCCTCGTCTTCCCATACCAATCAATGCCATTTTAATTCCATTACCTGCTTTTGCAGAAGCGGCACCTGTACTGGCAAATGTTGAGATTGAAGGCAAAAAAGTAACTCCTGCGAAGCCTGCTGCCGAAGCAGTTAAAAAATTTCTTCGCGAAAGGTTTTTCTGATTTTTACTTTGCATTTTAAATCCTTATTTGTTTTTATAATGATTTGATTTGATCATTGAGGGCCATAAAAATAGTATTTTTTATTTTTTAAATAAGAAATTGTGTTTAACAGAGCATCCAGTTCCCGGAAGCAGTTGATTCACAAAACACTAACAACAGCAATTTCACCAACGAATTTTCCCTTCGACAACAACATCTGTCAAAAAAAACAGATACTGTCAGCTAATTCATTATTTTTATGCGATATTCTGCAATTTATTCACCAACTAAAACCATTTTTCATGAAAAAAGTGATTCACCTTTCATTTATTTTACTCCTGAGCGCACTTGTTTCCTGTACCATAAAAGCCAAAAAAACAGATGCGGATCGGTTGCCGAATTTTGTGTTGGTTTTTATCGATGATATGGGATATGGCGACGCAAGTTGTTTTGGGGCAACCGGTTACCGAACGCCAAACATCGACAAGCTGGCAGCCGGAGGAATGCGGTTTACCAACTTCTATTCAGCGCAACCTGTTTGCAGCGCATCGCGTGCGGGTATTTTAACGGGTTGTTATCCGAACCGGATTGGCATTTCGGGCGCATTGTTTCCGCAAGATACAATTGGGATTAATCCGAATGAAACAACCATTGCAGAAATGCTGAAAGAAAAAGGATATGCTACGGCAGCATTTGGAAAATGGCATTTGGGACATCATAAGAAATTCCTGCCCTTGCAAAACGGTTTCGATGAGTATGTCGGGCTTCCGTATTCAAACGATATGTGGCCTCTGGATGATGTTGGAAAACCATTGCCGGACGGAAGCCGAAGAAAATCCAATCCTGAACTTCCGCTGATTGAAGGAAATGAGGCGATTGATCACATCACTTCATTGAAAGACCAGGATCGGCTAACGACAATTTATACCGAAAAAGCAGTCGATTTTATTAACCGGAATGCGGATAAACCTTTTTTTCTTTATATACCACATTCAATGGGTCACGTGCCGCTGGGCGTCTCCGATAAATTCAGGGGAAAAAGTGAACAGGGAAAATACGGCGATGTGATGATGGAAGTTGATTGGTCGGTTGGGCAGATTGAAAAAGCGCTGGAAGATAACGGAATTGAACAAAATACCATTTTTATTTTTACCACCGACAATGGCCCGTGGCTCAATTACGGCAACCATGCCGGATCGGCGGGAGGTTTGCGCGAAGGTAAAACAACGAGCTGGGAAGGCGGACAGCGCGTACCGTTTATTGTTAAATGGCCAGGGAAAACTCCTCCGGGAACCATCTGCAATAAATTGGGTTGTGCAATCGATATTTTGCCAAGCTTTGCAGCCATTGCCGGAACCTCGTTACCGGATTTAAAAATCGACGGTGTGGATATCACTGAACTTTGGAAAGGAGATTTCGATGCTGAACCACGTAACAACATCCTGTTCTACTATGGAAAAAATAACCTGAATGCCATTCGAAAAGGAAACTGGAAACTGGTTTTACCACATACCTGGGCGTCCTATCATACTGTACCGGGTCATGATGGCTATGGAGGCCAGCGAATCAGGATGACGGTTGAAAAACCCGAGCTCTACAACATGATGCGCGACCCGGGAGAAGAATATAATGTTATTGAACAACATCCTGAAAAAGCGGAAGAAATCATGGAACTGGTTAAAACGGCAAGGGCAGATTTGGGCGATTTGAACGTTGGGCTTGAAAAAGGTTCCGGAAGCCGGGAAATTGGAAGGGATTAAATAACTTATTACCAAAGGAAAAAGGCTGCCATTAATTTGACAGCCTTTTTTTGAGCGGGAAAATAAGCAAAAAAAGGCTGCTTTTGCAACCTTCATTCTTGAGCGGGAAACGAGACTCGAACTCGCGACCCCGACCTTGGCAAGGTCGTGCTCTACCAACTGAGCTATTCCCGCATGGTACCCGAGGCGGGACTTGAACCCGCACGGCCGTTAAGGGCCATTGGATTTTAAGTCCAACGTGTCTACCATTCCACCACCCGGGCATCCTCAATTCTTTTAAAGAACAAAAAATCCTGTAAATCAGGATCATTTTCAATGTTTTTGAGCGAGAAACGGGACTCGAACCCGCGACCCCGACCTTGGCAAGGTCGTGCTCTACCAACTGAGCTATTCTCGCGTATTTCAGTGAACTTTTTCAGAACTCCCCGATCGGCTCTTAAACCGGCCGGCCAGTGCTCACTTATATTTTAATGAACGGCTTTTTTTAAAGCGATGCAAATATATGGCTAATTTTTAATTCTCACAAAATATTAAAAAAAAATACCCGCACTTACCTGAGGCCGGTCAGTTTCTTGATTTCGTTGAGTTTGTTGAGCGCCTCAATCGGTGTTAAATTATTGACATCGAGGTGAGAAATCTCATCCCGGATTTGCTTCAGTACCGGATCGTCCAATTGAAAAAAACTAAGTTGAATGCCTTCGCGTTTTTCGCCGATTTCAGCCAGCGGTTTGGTCAGCTTTTCTTTTCCTTTTTCGCCTTCCAGTTTTTTCAGGATTTGCTCCGCCCGTGCTGTTACCGATTTTGGCATTCCGGCCATAGCTGCCACATGGATGCCGAAGCTATGGTTACTTCCTCCTCTTACAAGCTTCCGCAGAAAAATCACTTTGTTAGCCACTTCTTTAATGGAAACATTGAAATTTTTCACCCGCGGAAAAGCTGTTTCCATTTCATTTAATTCGTGATAATGCGTGGCGAACAATGTTTTAGCCTTCGCCCGCGGATGTTCGTGCAGGTGTTCCACAATCGACCAGGCAATTGAAATGCCGTCGTAAGTTGAAGTGCCGCGTCCCAATTCATCAAATAAAATCAGGCTGCGGTCCGAAACGTTATTCAGGATGCTTGCAGCTTCGTTCATTTCCACCATAAAAGTTGATTCGCCGAGCGATATATTATCGGAGGCGCCAACTCTTGTAAAAATTTTATCGACTACGCCTATTTTTGCCGACTCTGCCGGAACAAAACACCCCGTTTGTGCCAGCAAAACAATTAGCGCAGTTTGTCTCAGAAGCGCTGATTTTCCCGCCATATTCGGGCCGGTAATAATGATAATCTGCTGATCGTCCTGGTTTAGCAAAACATCATTGGCAATGTACGATTCGCCAATCGGCAACTGATGCTCGATAACCGGATGCCGTCCGTTTCTTATATCAATTATGGTACTGTCATTTATTTCCGGCCGAAAATAACTGTAAGCGGTTGAACATGAAGCGAAAGAAAGAAGGCAGTCTGTGCGGGCAAGAATGTTGGAATTCAATTGAATAGCTGAAATGTACTCCGAAAGCGCGTAAACCAGCTCCCCAAAAATCTTTGCTTCCATCGTCTGGATTTTTTCTTCTGCCCCGAGTATTTTCGATTCGTATTCCTTCAATTCCTCGGTGATGTACCTCTCTGCATTAACCAACGTCTGTTTTCGAATCCAGTCAGACGGAACTTTATCTTTGTGCGTATTACGAACTTCGATATAATAACCGAAAACGTTATTGTAACTTATTTTTAACGAAGGAATTCCACACTTTTTACTTTCTCGTTGCTGCAACTGTGCGAGGTAATCTTTTCCTGAATAGGCAATTTGGCGCAATTCATCGAGTTCGTCGGAAACGCCTTTTGCGATTACTTTTCCCTTGTTTAGCATCGACGGCGGGTCGGCAACAAGTTCTTTTTCAATTTTTTCCCGGATTAAATCGCATGGGTTTAATTGTTCGGCAAAACGTTTCAGCGTATTGTTTTCAGTGTCCGAGCAGGCATGTTTCAATGGTAAAACTGCATTCAATGCATTTTTCACCTGCACCATTTCGCGCGGATTAATGCGACCGACAGCCACTTTGGATATTAGCCGCTCCAAATCGCCTACCTGCCGAAGATGTTCTTCGAGATTTTCCTTCAACTCCGGATGTTTCAGGAAATATTCCACCACTTCCAACCGCTCGTTAATTGGGTCTATTTCTTTTAGCGGAAGCGCCATCCAGCGTTTCAGCATCCGCGAACCCATCGGCGAAATAGTTTTATCAACCACATCAATCAGCGACTTCCCTCCTTCGTGCAACGGCGAAAAAAGTTCGAGATTGCGAATGGTAAAGCGGTCGAGCCAAACGAAATGTTCTTCTTCAATCCGGCTTAATCCGGTAATATGTTTTAGCTGATTATGCTGCGTAATATCGAGGTAATGCAGGATTGCCCCGGATGCGATTACGGCCAGCGCCAGGTTCTGAATCCCATATCCTTTCAGTGAAGTCGTTTCAAAATGCCGAATCAGGCGATCGGTAGCTGCATCGCTTGTATAAACCCAGTCGTCGAGTTTGTAGGTATAATAACCGCTGCCGAAAATATCTTCAAATTCTTTGCCGCGGCCGCGCTGATAAAGCAATTCCTTTGGTTTAAATGAATCGAGCAGTTTTTCCACATATTCATAAGTTCCTTCGGCAGCCAGGAATTCACCGGTTGAGATATCGAGAAAAGCCACGCCGGCCATTTTTTTGTCGAAATGAACCGAAGCCAAAAAATTATTCTCGCGGTTTTCCAGGATATTTTCGTTGATGGAAACACCGGGCGTTACCAACTCGGTAATGCCACGCTTAACGATTTTTTTTGTCAGTTTCGGGTCTTCCAGTTGTTCGCAAATGGCCACTCGCTGTCCTGCCCTCACCAGCTTTGGCAAATAGGTTTCAACAGCATGATGCGGGAAACCTGCCAACTCCACATAACTTGCCGCACCGTTTGCACGCCGGGTTAATGTTATTCCCAGAATTTCGGAAGCTTTGATGGCATCTTCGCCAAACGTTTCATAAAAGTCGCCCACCCTGAACAGCAAAATGGCATCGGGGTGTTTTGCTTTGATGTTGTAATATTGTTTCATCAAAGGCGTTTCAACATATTTTTTTGAATTTGCCATATTGCCACAAAGATAGCGGTTGGTGTTTGAAGGTAAAAAATATTCTGAAAAGGTTCCGGTAAAAACTTATCAACAACAAAAATAGGTAAGAGTTTGATCATCAAGCCCAGCAAAATCTCAACTCCGTCATTGAATCTGAAACCCCCAAATAGCGCGAATATCAATGCAGCAAGTGGATTTTGCCACATCACCAATCATCAATAAGTTTTATTTAGACAGCAATAATTTACGATATTTAAATCTTTTTTTGATCTTTGTCATTAATTAAACAAGAAAGAATAGAGGGGAAAGAAATGAGTTGTACAGGATGTTCATTCAATAGTTCAATAACAGATAATACGGCAGACGTTTACAATTGGCTAAACGATTTGCCGGACACTTCAGAACAATCAGATATTGTAGAAGTTAGATTTAAATCGACCAGACGGGAGTTTTACAGAAACACAGAACGTTTGCCACTTAAACGTGGCGATTGGATTGTTGTTTCCACTTCGCCCGGGCACGATACCGGCGAAATTACCTTAACCGGCTATCTTGCAGAAAAGCAGTTTGACCGAAAAATAAAAAATCCGAAACGGTTTACCTTTAACTCCATTTTCAGGAAAGCAAACGATAACGACCTGATGAACCTGCAGGAAGCCAGGAGCAGGGAAAAACCAACGATGATTCGGGCGCGGCAAATAGCCAATGAATTGGGCCTGAGCATGAAAGTCGGAGATGTGGAATTTCGGGCCGACGGTAAAAAAGCCATCTTTTACTACATCGCCGACGGACGTGTCGATTTCAGGGAACTGATAAAAAGGTACGGACGAGAATTTCAGATCCGGGTGGAGATGAAACAAATTGGCGCGCGGCAGGAAGCTGGCCTTGTGGGGGGAATCGGTTCGTGCGGACGCGAACTTTGTTGTTCGAGCTGGCGCACCGACTTTTCGAGTATTACCTCGGAAGCGGCAGTAAAACAGGGGCTTTCACCTTCGGCACAAAAAATGGCCGGCGCCTGTGGCAAACTGAAATGTTGCCTGCTCTACGAACTTGATGCATACATTGAAGCTGAAAGGGAATTTCCGAAGGAATTACTCGATTTGGAAACGTCGAAAGGCATTGCAAAACCGATTAAAACAGATTATCTGAAAAAAGAAATCTGGTACAGTTTGGAAAGCAATGTTCCGGGTGCGTCGTTTAACCTGAAGCTGGACGAGGTCCGCGATATTATTCAGAAAAACAAACGCGGCATAAAACCCGATGTGCAGATTGCCGAATCACCGGCAAACAATGAAGATCGCCTGGAAGTGAGCCTGAACGAGCGAATCGATCGCTTCGACAGTAAAAAGAAACCACGGCATTCAAAACACCGCAGAAATAAAAAAAGAAAGATTGTAAAGCATTCAAAACAATAAAAATAAAAAAGGGAAATGTTCGGAACATTTCCTTTTTTTTTGGAAAATTCTCATTTTTGGCTTTGTTGTTATTTCGTCTCCTAAAACCAAATTATTCCTTTTTATTGCTTTAAATTAACGCAACGAAATAAGCTAATAACTGGAAATTATCTAACGTTGAAGCAAGTATTATTCATAAATTATTTGCCAGTTCCGGGTTATCTTTTAGCTCTAAATAAAAGTTGCGGCTTTTCATTTTTTTATGAATCGCTCAAGTTGTATAGCTTGTGAACGCGTTTCACATTCTAAACAGCAAACCAATAACAACACAGTTGTAGTTGAAAAGAGGTACATCCCGGGTTTTACAAATTCACGTTTTTGGGGTTCTGGATCATATTGCCCGGTGTGCTTTTCGCACTGGTTTGGATAATTAAAAATTAACGCCGTTTGGCTGGTAAATTAGCTGGAGCAACAAAATAAATTCCGGTGTAGCCGGAAAAAAATAATAATATCATGGAAAGATTAATTAAAGGAACACCCTTCATTGAAGGCGGAACCGTCTCAAAAAAACCGCGTATTGATACACACGTTTCGCCCTTTTATTTTGCTCAGGTAGCTGGGGCGTTACCTGGGTTAGCTCAGGGGCTTGTTGGGCCACTAAAAAATTTAGGCGTTGGCGCAAAAGCCGAAGCAAAAGCCTACGAAATTGAATCACGTGGAAAGGTGCAGCTTATGGCAGCACAGGTCGGGTTAAATAAAACATGGCTGACCGTGGGAATTGCCGGGGTTGTTATTATAATTGTGGCTGTAATAGTATTTGGAAAAAAGAAATAAGTCCAGGTACTTCGGGACAAATTTTTTTTATACTATTTTTGCTAAAAATGTTCAGATTATGACAACAGTAATAATTAACGAAAAAACAGCGAAAGGGAGAAAGTTACTGGAATTCTTAAAAAGTTTTTCGGGCGAAAAATTTATTACAATCAATAACGAACCCAACGAAACTACAAAAGAGGCAATTAAAGCAGCAAAGCAGGGTAAGGTAACGAAAGCAAAAAACGTTGATGATTTAATGGATAAACTGAACTCGTGAATTACACCCTTTCGTTTACAACGCAATTTAAACGCGATTTTAAAACCTGTAAAAAACGCCGCTACCCCATAACCGAAATTCAAAAGGTTTTCATTTTGCTCGAAAACGGCCCAAAATTACCAGATAAATACAAACAACATAAATTATCTGGCAATTATTCGGGTTGCTGGGAATGCCACATAAAACCCGACTGGCTGTTAATTTGGGAAAAAGATTCCGCCGCCAAACAAATCAAACTTATCCGTACAGGCAGCCATGCCGATTTATTCTGATAACAATAGCTCAAAATTCCCCATTTGCTCAGTTATTTTTTTTGTAGAAATATGCACGTGCTCCATTGTTTCATTAACATTAGAGTGGCCTAAAATCTGGATCACGTTAAAAAGTTGTGGAGAAATAAAATTGATTACCAGGTGAGAAGATTTGAAGAACATCGATTAACGATTTTAGATTGCAGAAGTCAACTCTCTAAAATATCAAAATTGTTCTAAAATTTAAGTTTCCAAAATCATAACCTAATGTTTAGTTAACGCTGACATGTCTCACGACGATGTCAGTTCCCGAAAAAACCAACAAAGCATAAACTTGTCAGCGTCCGCAGGACCTGACAGCGTTAAAGTGGTTATTTTCCGCTCTCACTAATGTTATATTTCGATTCCCGGCCTGGTTAAAAAAGGCCACTCCCGAACGCACCGCCTGATAAGGTAAAACAAAATACAGAATTCCTACTACAAAAACAGTTTTCGCTCCACAAGAATATCAGTTGATCCACCAAAACCTTAATTTGATTAAAGATACCAAAGGCAGGGGAGGCCATGAAAAATGGTCAAGGCTGGATTTGGACAGACCGATAACATTACAAACCCATGGTGACTAAAAACAGAAGCGAATATCCATAAGATACTCGCTTTCAATTTGTTTCTTCTCATTTCTGTGGTGCCACCTGGAATTGAACCAGGGACACACGGATTTTCAGTCCGTTGCTCTACCAACTGAGCTATGGCACCTTTTTTTGGTGTGACAAAAGTAAACAATTTTTCAAAATCACAAAGATTTTTTTTCTCAAATCGCCTCGTGTACAACATTAGTAAAACGCTGCTCTTTGTTTGAGTTGGTACATTCTTTTTTTTACTTTTGCAGGCTCATTATTTTTCATCAATGACAGACACTGATTTTCTGACACATACATTCACAAACGGCATCCGTTTGATTCACAAACCCGCGGATTCGCCCGTTGGACACCTAGGAATTTTAATAAACGCCGGATCGCGCGACGAAGACGAGCATGAACATGGTCTTGCTCATTTCATCGAACATTCTGTTTTTAAAGGAACGAAAAAGCGCAGGGCTTTTCACATTTTAAGCCGGATTGAAGATGTTGGCGGCGAACTGAATGCCTACACTACAAAGGAAGAAACAGCGCTTTATTCCACTTTTCTAGCTGAATTTTACGACCGGACTGCCGAGCTTCTGAGCGACATTTTATTTAACAGCGTTTATCCTGAAAAGGAACTCCAAAGGGAAAAAGAAGTGATCGTCGAAGAAATTAATTCCTACAAAGATTCACCTTCAGATTTAATTTTCGATGAGTTTGAAGAATTGGTTTTCGATGGCCATCCCATTGCGCGAAATATTTTAGGCACGCGAAAAAACCTGAAGAGCTTTAACCGCGACTCGATTTTCACCTTTATCAAAAATAATTATCATACCGATCAAATGGTAATTGGTTCCGTTGGAAAAATAGGTTTTCCGGAACTGATAAAAATGTTGGAAAAATACTTTGGTTCTGCGGAACAGAACCTGAGATCGAACGACCGGCAGCGCTTTATTCACTATGTTCCGCAAAGCCGGATTCTGAACAAAGACACTTTTCAGTCGCACTGTGTTTTGGGAAATACCGCGTTTGATGTTTTGCATTCCAAGCGGATTACCATGGTTTTGCTAAATAACATCATTGGCGGGCAGGCGATGAATTCGAGGCTGAACATGGCGTTGCGTGAACGAAAGGGAATGGCATACAACATCGAATCGGGTTATTCGGCCTATTCTGATACGGGTTTGTTCAACGTGTATTTTGGTACCGACCGCGAAAACCTGGAGAAAGCAACCGATTTGGTTTGGAAGGAATTTAAACTGCTGCGCGATAAAAAACTCGGTGCCGTTCAGTTGCGAAAAGCGCAAAAACAGCTTATCGGACAAATTGCTATTTCCACTGAAAACCGCGAAGATTTGATGCTGACAATCGCTAAAAGTTATTTGTTGTTCAACAAAGTTGATCCGATGCGGGTTATTTTTAACAAAATAGAAGCAATTACAGCCGATGATCTTCTTGAGGTTGCAAATGAAATTTTGCAGGAAGACCAAATGAGCCGGCTGATTTACCAGTAAATATGAAACACCGGCAAATTGAAAATTACATCCTGAACCATATTGACGATGAGGATGATGTTTTAAAGGAACTCGACCGCGAAACCAATCTGAAAGTTTTGGGTGCGCGAATGCTCTCCGGACATTTGCAGGGACTTGTTTTATCGTTGTTATCGAAACTGGTTCAACCGAACAGAATATTGGAAGTTGGCACATTTACCGGGTATTCAGCGATTTGCCTGGCAAAAGGATTAAAAGAAAATGGAAAATTATTTACCATTGACATCGACGATGAACTGAAAAGTTTCGCCGGCAGGTATTTTGAAAAGGCAGGAATTAACGAGAAAGTCGTTCAACTTACCGGAGCGGCATTAGATATTATTCCCACCTTGGAAGAAACATTCGACCTGGTATTCCTGGATGCTGACAAACGCGAGTACATTGAATATTACAACCTGGTTTTCAACAAATTGCGTCGCGGTGGATTAATCATTGCCGATAATGTTTTGTGGAGTGGCAAAGTGCTCGAACAACCTGCCGCCGACGACGATCAGACACAGGGAATTATTGAATTCAACGAATTTATTAAGAATGACGACCGGGTTGAGAAAGTTATTCTTCCGTTACGCGATGGAATGACCGTTATCAGAAAAAAATAAGGGGTTGACCTTTTCTTTGGTTAACCCCCTGTGCAATTTTCGTAGAATCAGAAGTCAGGTTTTACTCTTCTTTTGCTTTTTTCAATGCTTGTGTTGTGGTGTAATATTTCACAATCATATTGGGCACTTCCCACTCCGGCATTTGCCCCAAAACCAGATAACGCAGGTATTTTTCAGTTACCTGTCCAAAATGGGCCTCATGGCCGAGCTTGTATTTTTCAGGAATATCCACCATCCATGTTTTTTCATCCAGTTTTTTCAACTGAATGCCGGGATACATCACAGCCAAATCCTGATTGACGGCTTTATCGAGACCCGTAGAAAACGATTCCAGTCCTTCATCTGAATTTGCTTCAACATACAGCACTGGTTTATAATTTTGCTCTTCGCCCTGTTTGATAATCAGGTTACTGGTTGAACCACGCATAATTGAGTAGTGCGTATCGCCGGTGCCGTTTGTTTTCTCCGGCGCCTGAAAATGCCATTCAACAGAAACCTTGGCATGAATCCCTTTCAAGGTATAATTAATCTCGCCGTTGCTGTAAACCTTGAGTTTTCCATCTTCAACATCCTTGTTTAAATAATCAGGATACTCATCCAAACCGGTAACTTTTTGAAACATTTCGGGTGTTAAGTCGGTTGTCCAGCGCCTTGCCGAAATAATTTCGACATCTTCCTTTTTTAGGGGCACTTCAGGAAATGCTTCCCACTGGATTAAATCCACCAGGTGCGTTGTTACATCAACAATTCCTTCGCCCTGCTGGTCCACGTCGAAAAACCATGCCGGGCGTATCAGCGGATTACCTGACACATATTTGAAAAAGTGGTGGACGCTCTCTTTTGTGATTGCCGGTTCTTCAGCAGTGCCTTTTTGCAACGTTCCGAATACTTCGGGTATTTTCGATAATTCCCGCTGTATAATTGTAGTTACTTCATACCGTTCGGTCATGATGTCGTACAGCAAAACGTTGTTTTCTTTGGCATCCTGAAACGCCTGTTCAAGCTTTGGAAATTCTTCCGGGGTAATAACCATGGGCTTGTCGGCCAAAACATTAATACCCGCCTGGACGGTTTTAAGGATGTAATCAGTTTTTTTTGCGTTGTTGCCTGCTGTAACCATAACGTTGCCGGGTTTTTCCTGCAGCATCTTTTCCAGGTAATCAGGGCCGGTATACACCACTTCTTCCCATGAAGTGGGATCTTCTTTCCTTGAGTTGTAGCCTTCAATTATTTTCAGGTGGCTTTGTACGTCGGGACCTTCGGGTGCATAAACGTGAACGACCGGGTCAACCTGTTCGTACATCGATTTCTGGACCAGCGCAGCATGGAAATGCCCCGGGTCGAGCGTCATTAGTTTCACTTCATTTTTTGCTCCTGTAAACATACTTTTTTGTTCTTCAGTTTCAGTTGATTTATTGCCGCCACCGCCACATGCTGAAAGCAGCACCGCGATAGCCAGCAAAGGAATTGATAACTTCTTCATTATTGTTTGATTTAAATATTTTCGGTAAACGCACACAAATTTACATGTTTTAGAATGACTAACAATCATGCAGGGTTAAAACATCTGTTTTTGTAACAATTGATTTGTTTTCAAAAAAAAGTCAGTGGTCATTCTGAGCTACTTAATCAAATTAATTCTCAGAACAAGCACTGACTTTTATTCACTAACCAAAACTAACTATAACATTTCGCTACAAAGCTTCTTATATATTATTTATATCCATCGTTTTGCGGAAAATCGGCATCAATGTTAAGATCGATTTGAGATTGAGGAATTGGTAACAGAACGTGATAATCCTTAACGTTTAACCCGGGAAATTTAGGATTATTATTATATTCCCTAATTCTCTCTACCAGTTTACCAGTACGTCGGAGGGTTATTTGTCTTTGTTCTTCACCCCAAAGTTCCCTCACGCGTTCATCAAGCATAAAATCAATGGTAGCCTCTGCCGGAGTTATTGGCTTTGCGTTTGAACGTTCTCTGATTACGTTAATATCCTGAGCGGCTTTATCGTTCTGCCCCAGGTTTATGTATGCTTCAGCGCGTAATAAATAGGTTTCGGCGAGGCGCAATGCATAGTTGTCTTTATGGTTGTAACCTCCTCCCGAGCGATCAGGACTGGTAAAGTGGTTTAACGGATCTGCAAACTTCATGAAATACGGGTAAATATACTGGCAGGTATCTTTAATTGGATCCCTTCCCGCACTGGCAGGATAAAGGCTAAAGTCAACCTTTTGCAGGTAATATTCCGATTCCGGGTTATCCCAATAGAAATCGCGTTTTATCTGATGTTTTGCATTTCTGTAGTCATTGTCCCAATCGTCTTGCCAGATCGTATTGGAAGAGTACCAGGTAGGCCTTATCCACGCAACCGGGCGACCAAGAGTATCGGAATACCCTGTATATTTCCCATTGTAATATTCACCTAAAAATGCTTTATACCCATCAGGTGTATTTCCCATCCTATAGTAAGCAGGTCCAAATCCCCTTTCACCAAGAAAGTCAGAACCACCTTCAATTAAAGGTTCGAATTGTACAACCCAAATAGCTTCGGTGTTTTCAGCAAGATTTTGGTTTCCATAAGCATGTAAATCCAGGTAAACATCGCCCGTTCCAAAGGCTTCAATAGTACTACCAAAACGTTCGGTCATAATTGCATATCCATAATCGTTTATCACATGGCTTGCAGCATCAACAGCTTCCTGGTTTTTCCCTTGCGCTACATAGGTTTCCGCTAAAAAGTGCCAGGCTGCACCCTGTGTAATCCTGCCCGGATCCTCTTCTTCTCCACGCACAGGAAGGTTGGCGGCGCCAAACTTCAGGTCGCTTTCCATAGCTGCATAAACATCAGCGACGGGAGCCCTGACAAAATCGGTTTTTGGTGCATTTATAACTTCGTTAACAATTGGCACAGGACCAAATACCGATACTAATTCACGATATGCATAAGCCCGGAAAAACATAGCTTCAGCCTTATATGCCTCTTTTTGTTTTTCATTTTGCCATATTGTTGGATCAGAATCATCAATTGCTTTAATTAACACATTGGCATTTTGTATCAGTTTATAGTTACGTGTCCAACTATCACGGCTTATATAATTAGTAGGAGTAAAGAAGGAGACAAAATCGCAGGGAAATTTTGTACTGGCAGGATCTTCCCCATGAAAAGCGATGTCAGTACTCAATCCTCTTCTCCATGCAAAATATTCCTGCGACGCTCCATCACGGAATAAAAATTGGCGGGCATACGCGTGAAGCCCTGAAATTCCTTGACGTGCACCAGCTACACTGCTATATGCATTTTTAGGTGCTAAAAAATCCAGTGGTGTTTCTTCCAATATTTTATCTTCATTGCATGATATGCCTATCATTGGAATAATCATTGCTGCCAGAATGTATGTTCTGATTATTCTAAATATTTTTTGTTTCATTTTTTTAAAATTTATAGGTTTCTAATGTCCTTAACTAATTATAAAGCAAGTTTTAGTCCTACCGTTAAACTTCGCATTAACGGAGTATTGCTTGTACCTGTTTCAGGATCCCAACCCGACCATTTTGTCCAGGTATATAAGTTTTTACCTGATACATACACTTGTAAATTATTTATCTTCAATCTGCTTAGTACCGAATTGTCGAATTTATATGCCAGAGAAATATCCTGAAGCCGGATAAAACCCCTGCTTTGGTAAATTCCGCTTGGCACAGCCGGAGAATTGTAAATACCAGTTGCATTGTTTACGCCATTATCCGGAGTCCAGTATGGGCGAACTGCCGACATGTTCGTACGATAAACATTGTCTGACCTGAAATTTGTATTCAGTACGGAAGTGTTGTCCATTATGTAATAACCATTTCCACCAACTATGGAATTAAACAGAAAATTTAAGGTGAAATTTTTGTATGTCATTGAATTGTTGATACTGAACCGGAAGTTTGGATCTTCGTATCCAATTACCTTCCTGTCATTTGTGGATTCAATTACACCGTCGTCGTTCTGATCGACGTATCTAAATTGCCCCGGATACCAACCATCCAGTATTTGCCCGTTATAGAGTTCTTCTTCAGTCCATACGCCTCCTGCCATTTCATAGTCGTATTGAGCGCTAATTGACTCACCTACAAACCATTCGTTTCCAATATCTGCATCGTTTTCATCTCCATAAAGTTTAGTAATTTCATTTCGGTTCAAACTAAAGGTAAAATTTGAGGTCCATTTAAAATTACTTCGTTGCACATTATTGGTGTTTAGCATTAATTCAATCCCTTTGTTGTTGATACCTCCAATGTTTGTGAAGACGTTTTCATATCCTGCAGTTGCTGGTAACGCCCTCTTTACAAGTACATCGGTAGTATTTGCGTTATATACATCCAAAGAACCCGATATCCTTTGACCCAAAAATGCAAAATCGATACCCGCATTTAGCGAGGCAGTTTTTTCCCATTTTAAGTCATCGTTGCCGAGACTTCCGCTTGGATAAACACCAATACTTGTTTCAGCACCGTAAACGTATGAACGTGTATCCATTGTTGAGAAACTTTTATAACGTCCCAGCCCCTGGTTTCCGTTAATACCATAGGATACCCGTAATTTCAGGTATGGAAAATTGCTGCCACCGGCAAAGGACTCTTCAGAAAGTACCCAACCAACAGACACTGATGGGAAATTGGCAAATTTATTATTTGCACCAAAACCGGAATATCCATCTCGTCTTACAGTACCTGTAACGTAGTAGCGGTTTTTGAAAGAGTAGCTAACTCTTCCCATGTACGATATCCCGTCCTCTGCCCAGGTACCACCATTTGTTGTGGTCGATACGGTGGATATGGTTCCAAGTCCAAGTCCGTTGTAGCCTAAACTTTGATTCTCAAATCCTTCTGCCTGAAGACGCGAAGTGTTTTGCTGAGAGTGCTCACGACTATAGAGGAAAGTTGCATTTATATTATGATCACCAAAACTGCGTAAGTAGTTTAGGATGTTATTTTGAATCCAGCTTCTTTGCTCAATATGATCTTTACGGCCTAATCCATGGTTCGAAGCCCCATCGGGGTGAGTAGATGGAAAAAAAGAAAAATTATTCCTGGTATTAAAGGTATTTGAGTAATTAATATCCAGGTTTAATCCCTCAACCCACGGTATATCTATTTTTGCGCTTCCCACCATAAACAGGTTATTCCTGATGTCGCTGTTATCGGCATAAAGATTCACCAATGGATATGGCATATACGCTTCACCGGTTAAGAACATGTCGTAATCAGGCTGGCCTATTTTATTATCTGCAAGCGGGCTGGCATTTCTTGCGTCCTCGAGAATTGTATTATCATCGAGATCTGCGGAAAGCCCGGAATAATCGCGGTAAGAATAGGCAGTATTTATACCTAATGTAAGCCAGTCATTAATATCGCTTTCAACATTTGTTCGTAAAGTGAATCTCGAAAATTTATCATTTTTTAATACTCCTTCTTCATTAGCATATGAGCCGGACACATAGTAATTAGTACCTTCTGTTTTTCCCGAATAGCTGAGGTTGTAGTTTTGTATCGGTGCAGTTTGAAGAACTTCGTCCACCCAGTCTATTTCATTTCCGGCAAGGTAATTATCCTTTTCTTCCTGAGTTCGAAGTGTTGAAGCCACAATTTCCCGGTTGGTTACATCCGGCCTTTGCGGTTTCCCGGCATCGCTTGTGGGATTTGTTCTGTACCAGGTGTATAAATCCTGTTGGTAATAATAGTCGGTAAGCCTTATTGCATATTGCTCCGCATTCATCACTTTCATTGGTGTGTTGGTAATGTCCTGGAACCCGTAATACATATCGAAGTTTACCCGAGGTTTTTCGCTATTCCCCTGTTTAGTTGTAATTAAAATTACTCCATTTGCCGATCGCGAACCGTAAACGGCTGCAGCACTGGCATCCTTTAATACATCAACAGTTTTAACATCACTAACGTTTATGTCGGCAATGGCGCCATTGTAAATAATCCCATCAAGGACGATCAAGGGTTTATCTGAGGCAGACAATGACGTCTTTCCCCTTATTGAAAAGTCAGGTTCTCCCCCTGCTGCACCAGTTTGCTGAACATTAATTCCTGCCGATGCTCCTGACAAGGTTTGTAAGATGTTCAAATTTGACTGAAGCGATTTATCATCAAAGGATACCCTTGCAACCGAACCCGTCAGGTCGCTTTTTCGCATGGTACCATAACCAACAGCAATCACTTCTTCGAGTCCGATAACATCCGATTCCAGCTTGATATTGTATTGCTCGCCGGTTATTGGTACCTCCTGCATTTTCATTCCAATAAATGAGAATACAAGAATTTTACCTGTCTCGGGCACGGTCAGGCTGAAATTCCCATCAACATCAGTAACTGTACCAACGGTTGTTCCTTTTACAATCACTGTAACACCGGGCAATGGTGTCTCAGTGTTATCTGTTACCGTACCGGTAACCTTTCTCTGCGCAAATGCACTGCCAACAGCAATAATAAATACTGTTAACAGCAATAATTGTTTTAGCATAGTTTTAAATTTTAGATAAATAAGTTTTGATTATTTTTTATTATGGTTTTTTTATCCTAATCCAATGGTGGGTGCATATTTTTAAAAGTCATGTAGTTAATTCCACAATGAAGCTTCATGTTAATTGCTTGTTCCTGCGGATAATTTGCGAAGGGTAAATGATGCAACTCCTAAGTTGATGTTATGTTCAGTGCTGGCAGTAATTTTTGTTAAACCTGAATTCGAAGCAAATTCAGGAGTTACTACTCCCGTTGAATTTATAGGTTTTCTTCTATACGTCATTAGTTAGAATGATTAGTTATTTATTTGATAATTATTCCGGCCGAAGTAAATTAAAAAATCCAAGGGTTAGCGAACTTCATTAAGTGTTTTAAAACACATAGTTTTTTTTGGTTGATTCAAAAATGATTTGAGACTATATTATTGAATTTTCCGGCATAAATTGATAGTTAAAGCATGGTTCAAAATAAATGGAATCTGGAATAGTTCAGGGTAGCCTGATCACTTTCAGAATTGGGAAAAGAGCAATTTTTAAAATGACTGGTAATCATAAAGGATTAAAATACCTGTTTTTGTTTAATTGATTATTGCACCCCATAAAACGAAAGCGCCACCTGAAAAGGCGGCGCTTTACGAATCAAACCTAACTAAACTGATTCTTCGTTATGAAACAATCAGTATCTTATTGCTCAACAGTTTGTCCTTCACCTTCGCCATCAACCCATTTCAAAGGAGCAATGTTTGATTCTGCTCCCGGGTAACCGGGAACCTGGTTTATATGCCCCAAACTATTGGCATTTATTGCATTTGCCGGAATCGGATAGTGAATCAGGTACGGAGCCTGCCGGTAAGTATAGTGGGGAGCCACTACATTATCGCGGTAAAATACATTTTTCTCAATTACACGATCGTACCAGAAGTTATCGGTGGTAATGTTCGCCAAACTGTACGTTTTGCCATTGTATGCAGTTTTCCCTGTTTTCGCAAAAAGGTACGAGATTCGGATTAACGGAATTTTACGGAATTCTTCGTAGTATAATTCACGGGCTCGTTCATCAAGGATGGTTCCGATGTTAATTTCGCCCGGTGTGTATAATTTGCTGCAGCCAGCTCTTTCACGAATCGCATTAACATCGGCTGCGGCATTGGCCAAATCGTCTTTCCAGAAATAAGCTTCAGCACGGAGCAAATAAGTTTCTGCAAGGCGGTAACAATACCAGTCGCCATTACCACCATCGGGTGTAACATCGGTTGGGTCGGGCGTGTAAAGTTTATAGTAAGGCCAGTTATACCACGAACGAATTGTATCCGTACAAAGAATACCACCGTTATCGTCGTATTTTCTTAAATGCTGACCGTACCATGGATCGCCGTCAGCTTTCAAATCAGGATGGTTGTACACCATTTTTTCCATGGTCATCCAGTTGGTTTCGTTGTGGCGCTGGTCGTCGCCAAATTCTCCGGCCCAAAGATCATACTGAAGATAAGGAGTAGGGCGTTGTCTGCCGATTCCCCTTCCGTATTTGGTTACCAGGTCGATTTCAACGTCCCCTTTTCCAACCCTTACTCCAGCCGGTTGATCACTCATACCGGCTGCACCTGAAGGTGTTTTATTTTTACCGGCGCCTCCCCAGAAAGGAACTGCCTGCCGCATCACACTAATTTTTTCACTGGCGCCATCTTCGGTTAATGATTCACTGCCAACCCAGTTAAAAATCCGTTCCCGGTTATCCGGAGCCGATTTGTTGGCCTCCCGGTGTAAATCCCAGGTTACATCGTGGATACCATCATTTGCATCTACTCCAAACCGTTCGGTCATCAAATGGTGCCATCCATCGTTGATAATGGCATTACAGGCAGCAATTGCCCCGTCAAAATCAGCCAGTGCCAAATCAACCTTTGCCAGCAGATGGTTGGCAGTAGCTTTATTTACATCGCCAACGGGAGAACCCTCTGCTTCAGTTTTTACCCATTTCGCCGCAAATTCGAGGTCCTTTTTACATTTCTGAAGAATACTTTCACGGGTAGTGCTGTAAAAATCGAGCCTTGGTTCGGTAATTTCTTCCAGAATAAGCGGAACATCGCCGTAATGCTGGGTTAAATGATAATAGGTTCGCGCCCTGTGAATGTATGCTTTTCCCAAAATGTTGTTGCGCACCGGATCGTTTGTCCCACCTTCCCACTCGGGAACATCAATACGTGAGATAACCGTATTGGCATATTTTATACGGTTATATGCTTCATTCCAAAACCACCCGATTGAAGTACGGTCTTTGTCGTCCATATCCAAATCGGGCAACAACTGCGCCGGCATGTCCATCAGCGGCCCTGTTTTATCGGTAGTACCTTCCACAGCAACTTCCGAGAAAATATTGTCATTTAAAAACGGAGGGCAGTCACCGTAAACATCGTGTCTTGAGTTTCGTAAACAGGCGATCAGTGCGCTGTTTAATCCATCGGCATTGACGAAAGTGTTTTCAGGCGCATAAAACGAAAGCGGTTCCGGCTTCAGAAAATCTTCCGTACAACTGGTCCACATTAAAACAAGGACCACTGTTAAAATTGAGATTATATTAAATCTTTTCATATCCTTCAGTTTTATAGCGTTAAATTAATTTTAAAAGAAATATTTGTTGGCGTGAAGTCCTTGATTTCGGGATCCATCCACATCCAGTTCGACCAAACATACGGATTCTGAGCGATCAGCGACAATTTGCAGTTAACTATGGTTGCTTTCTGCAACAAGTCTGATGGAACATTGTACGACAGAGATACGTTATCCAGGCGGATAAAATCATTCTTTTCCCAAACCTGGAACCCGGTTTCGTAGCTTTCCACGCGTCCCCAATCGTTAATCGGATTTTCCGGAGTCCAGTATGGAACATTGAACATGGCGCCGCGGTCGTAGAATACATCGTTTTGCCTCCTGTGGTTATCGGCTGATTTATAACCCATGTACGAATAGATTTTTACACCAAGTTCCCAGTTACCGAAATTAAGATCGTTACGCCATGTCCATCTGACTTTTGGCGAGCGGGTACCCTGGAAAACTTTATCTTCGTTGGTATATAATCCGTCGCCATTCTGATCAACCTGTTTAAAATCGCCAGGGTCGCGCGAATATTTATGAGCTTCTTCAACTTCATCTTCCTGCCAGATCCCATCCAGTTCATAGTCCCAGATTTCATCGATAGCATGACCTATAAACCACTCATTACCAATATCGTCTACTTCATTTCCTTCCGCATCATAATCAAAATAAAGATGTTTTATTTCGTTTTTATTGTATGATACGGAAGCGCTCATCAACCAGTTGAAATTACTTTTTTGAATGATGTTGCCGTTTAACGCCAGTTCAAAACCGGTATTGTCAACTTCTCCCAAATTGGAGAAAACGCTGGAATAACCTGTGATATCGGGCAATTGGCGTGGTATCAGTAAATCTTTGGTAACCATCTTATATACATCAAGGTTACCTCTTAATCTTGAATTTATTACAGCAAAATCAAATCCAACGTTGTATGCCGAGGTACGTTCCCATTTCAGATTGGGATTTGCCATGCGGCTCGAATACAACTGCGAAACGTAATATTCATTGGTTCCATCTATAAAAACAAATTTCCCGGTGTTGAGGTTTGCAAGTGCATCGTAAATACCAACGCCACGGTTACCGTTTGTACCATAGGACAACCTGAGCTTCAGCATGTCTACCCACTGAACGTTAAAGAAATCCTCTTCGCTCATCGTCCAGCCAAGCGCTACCGAACCAAAGCTTGCACGCGGGTGTTTTTGCCCAAAAGCGGAATAACCGTCACGACGGTAGGAGCCGGTAAGCAGGTAGCGATCTTTATATATGTAGTTCATCCTGGCAAGTAGCGCGTCACCAGTGCTTTTCTGGTCGTCGCTCGAAATTTCCACATCTTCGGTTCCGGCCTGCATACGGTGGTATCCAAGAATATCACTGGGTTGAAATTTGTGCCTGTCCATCCGATCGTACCAGTACTGATACATTTCAGCATTCTGAACAAACGTAAAGTCAAACGAATGATCGCCTAAATCTTTGTTCCACTTCAGGATGTTGTTAATCTGCCATTCAAAAATCGTCCAGTTTCTGCGCCATGCGCGTCCACCTTCGGCAGCCCATTCCAAATCTCCTGAACTTCGGTGTATATATTCCCTGTTCCAGTTAAAACGAGTGATGTATTCTGAGGTAAATGAAAAACCAAACGGCAACGTTATGATTCCATACAATTTACTGTTCAGTGAATTGTATTTTCTAAACTGATCCTGATAAACAACATACCGGTGAGGATGTCTGGAAGCGGAAACATTTCCTGTTGGGGCAAACGTGATGGTTTTTCCATCTTCTTCGTAATAAGAAGCAAACGGATTAACATCTCCATAGTTGTCATCGCCGATAACCGGGCTCTCATCGCGTACTGAAAACTGGGTGTTGGTTCCTACCTTTAACCAGCTATTGACTGTTGCTTCCAGGTTTAAACGTGAACGGATGGCTTTAAAATTTTCATTGTACCGGATACCATCATTATTTACGTAACCCACGGAAAAATAATAGGAAACTGCCTCTGCAGCGCCCGATAAGCTTACGTTGTAATCCTGGGTTAAACCGGTTTGCATAAAATCGGGATACCAGTTATACCGGGTTCCATTTTTATAATTGGTAATTTCAACGGGTGAAAACCCGAGCCTGTTTAGCCAAACACTGGTTACATCATTCGATTCAGAAGAGCCGTCGTAAGCCTTCCAGCTATCCAATGAAACTCCGCTGGGCAGGTTTTCAGGATTATTATAATAGCCGGGCCCCTTGTCAATCTGGTGACGTTCGTTACTCTCGAAACCGGCAATCCTCCACTGGATAAACTGATCGCCGTTCATAAGGTCGAGCCCGCTAACCGAAGGAGTTGCAACACCAACACTGGCAGTAACATTAACCGTCGGCTTCCCTTTTTTCCCTTTTTTGGTAGTGATAATAATAACCCCATTCGATGCCCTTGAACCATAAATAGCTGCGGAAGATGCATCTTTTAAAACGTCGAAAGCCTCGATATCCACCGGGTTGATGTCGGCCAGGTCGCCATAATAAATCATTCCGTCCACCACAATTAACGGTGCATTTGCATCGGCTTGATCATCATTATCCGCCCTTAATGAAGTTTGGCCCCTGACCAGCAAATCCCGGGCGTTACTTAAACCCTTTGCACTGTTTGTTAAATTGACATTTAATCCGGGAATGGATCCGCGTAACATAGATGTAATATTGGAAGTTGCTTCATCTTCCAGTTTTTCGGCATCGATTTGTGATACGGCGCCGGTAAGGTCTTTTTTCTTTACCGTTCCATATCCAACTGCAACTACCTCTTCAAGGCCAATTACATCCTGTTCCATATTCACATTGATGGTGCTTTGATTGCCAATTACTACTTCCTGGGTTTTCATCCCAATAAACGAAAATACAAGTGTGTTTGCATTACCGGGAACAGAAAGCGAGTATTCGCCATCGGCATTGGTAACTGTTCCAACGGATGTTCCTTTAACCACGACAGTTACTCCGGGAAGTGGCGAACCATCTTCAGCTTTCACCGATCCGGTAACTGTTTTTTGTGCCATTGCCTGACCAACAGAAACAATCAGCACCATAATAAACATAAGTAATTTTTGCATAGATTTTAAGTTTAAAAAGATTAATATTATTTAGTAGAGTTAAAGCCGTAATACTTAGCGATCGCGATATTCTCCGCTAAAAAAAGCAGTTGATTTACAATCTGAGGAATGTGAGCGTTTTATACATACCTTCAAATTTTAGTCAGGTTATTAAACTATTCCAAATCAAAAAAATATGCCAAAGCATTTCTTTTACATTTAGTCAATCGTTCCGTAAAATTAGTTCAAGTTTTAATTTCCGTTATTGACTTACATTTGCAAATCACAATATTTTTTTAGCATGTCGTTTTTCGTTCAAAATGGCTGTCTGAAAGTAATTTTAACAATTTCCTTTCAGACAGCCTTTCAGCATTATAACCGGATGTAATTTGTTCCGTACGGATACCGCTGCGGGCGGCTCAACATGGAATTCGCCACGTCATTATCAACAAATTTTTCAGCTTCCGGATCCCAACGCAAAACCCCCGGTATTTTCATTGCGATGTGGCTAACCAGGCAAACCGTACATGCCCTGTGCCCGATTTCAACCGGCGAAATGGGTTGTTTGCGTGACTGTACGCAATCCAGCCAGTTGCCGTGTTGTTCGTCGCTCACATATAAATGAATTTCATTTTCACCGATTTGCGATTTTAAAATATCTTCGTTGCTGGCATCGAGCGCTTTTGTGCTTCCTTCGGGAATTGGATCAGAAGCGGTTGCGCGATATGCGCCGCGGGTAACAAATACCCATCCTTTGTCACCTTCGTAGCGAATACCATTTGGAAAACCTCCGCTGGTATAAACTGTAATTCCGTTGGCATATTCGTGTTTTACCATAAAGTCGCCGTGTACATTCCAACTGCCTGATTTTGGGAATTCTGCCACCGCTTCAACTGATATCGGACCGGTATATTCAGTATCCATTCCCCAGGCTGCGGAATCGTAATGGTGCTGTCCCCAGCCGGTAATCATGCCTGCCCCGTAATTTTCATGGCGCAGCCAACCGGGCCGGCCATAGCCTTGCTGAGGATGGACCAACTGCTCGGTATAAGGAATTTCAGGAGTTGATCCCAGCCACATTTCGAAATTCAGATTGGATGGTACGGCCATTTCTTCGAACAGCGGTCCGGCAGGATCACCAGGTAACCCTATTTTTACCGTATGGACTTTCCCGATCCGTCCGTTTCTTACCAACTCGGCTGCACGCCGGAACTGGGGCGAAGAACGCTGCTGAGTACCAACCTGAAGAATTACACCCTGCCGGTGCACAATATCGCTGAGCAAACGACCTTCTGCAATGGTCAGCGAAGTAGGCTTTTGCAGGTAAATATCTTTTCCGGCCAGGGCTGCTTCTATTGCTGGCTGTGAATGCCAGTGGTCGGGTGTGCTGATGACGACTGCATCGATGTCTTTGTTTAGCAGCATTTCCTTATAGTCGTCATACATTTTTAAATCTACCGCATTATTGCTGCCCGTTTTTTTGTTGTAGTAATCTTCGATTAGTTTTTTACCGTCTTTCATACGGTTGGTGTCCAAATCGGAAACCGCAACATATTGTGCGACGTCGTGCTGCCAGACACCGGGCATATCATGTCCGCGCGCAATTCGCCCGCAGCCAATATGCCCAACGTTTATTTTGTTACTTGGTGCATTTTTACCAAAAACCGACGATGGTACTATGGTTGGGACAATCATTGCTCCTGCAGTTGCAGCACTGGCTTTTTTAAGAAAATTTCTTCGTTTCATGTGGTGTATTTTTAACTGTTGTATTGGTTATTTCGCATTTCTGTGTTCTTTAAGTATTGGCTGGAAGCGGGAACCTGTCCATTCCAGTTTCAATCTTCATTTTCTCCTGCTTGCAGCTTGAAGCTTGCGGCTTGTAGCTTGCAGCTTCCATCTTATTCTTCCCTAAACCGCTCAAACTCCTCCGCAATCCGTGCTTCTTTTTCATCTCCTGAATGTATTAACACCCTGTACCTCAATTTTATTGTCTCGCCCTTTTTCAATTGAATATTTTCACCATTTTCAGGCCAGTACATTGGTGTAGGCGAGAAAAATCCATAGTCGCGGGTAAACCACGACGCCGGAAACCATTCATTTGAAGGGTGCTGTAAAATAGCCATTCCTTCCTTTTTGCCCATCCTGTCGCCATAATAATCCATCCATGCCGAATGTTTTCCAAACGTTCCTTTTTCACTGGTATCGCCTTCTGCGTTTATCATTATTCCCCCGTTAATTACGGCCAAATCCGGATCCATCCTGGCGCTAAAAAGCGAGTGGTTTGTTTTTCCGATGGTGACGTCCATCAGCATAACCATTTCAATTTCAAAATCGATTTGGTACTTGTCCGGTGAAGGCGCCGAAACCGTTATTTTTCGCTTGTCGATTATTGGTGAGTCAGCTTCCGGCCGGCGCCAAACACACTCATTTTCAACCACTGCTTTATTTCCACCCGTTTCCACAATATCGGCCCGGAGTGAAATAATCTGGCCGCGTTCCAGCCCCTCCTGCCAGTAATTGCCGCCATTTACCTTATCGCAACCAAAAAAGAGCGAACTGTGGTGCGGATAATTGGCGTTTCGCATGGAAGTGACGCTTGCATTGGAAGGACCATTCACCGGAAAGAAAAACGGGTATTTTTCGTTTTCGGATAGAATGTAACTCGTAAAAAGATTTCCGTCGATTCTGAATTCGATTTTGTCGCCCACTTTTTCGGCGGTGACCTTTGGTTGTCCTGTTGCCACAACTATTGTGGTTAAAATAATAAAATAGAGCAACGTAATTTTTTTCATTCTGTTTAAACTTTAATTTTTCTTGATGTAGTCACTGATTCACAGATTTTTACTCAATAAATATTGTTTGATTTCACGTAAATTCTATTCCTTCTTTCATCTGTGAATCTGTGGCGATATCGTCTTCTTTTAGCTACTGATTCACAGATTTTCTTTGATTCAATCTCATATTTTTTCTCCCTTTCATAAGAAATATTTTGCGTTTTAAATTCGTATTCCAAAGCATCTTTATACACAATTTCCAAAAATCCTTTTCCCAGTATGCGATGTACTTCCATACAAATTCCGATAATCTGATAACTTTCTTCCTGATACGGATATTTTTGATTTGAATATTTCATCCTTTTCCTCATCTGTGAATCTGTGGCGATATTCTCTTTATTTAGCCACTGATTCACAGATTTTAATTAGTAAATATATCTGTTTCCAACATAAATCCTAATCCTTCTTAATCTGTGAATCTGTGGCAAATTTCTTTTTTTGGCCACTGATTCACAGATTTTATTAGCAAATATTATCTGTTCCCACCTAAATCTCAATCCTTCTTCATCTGTGAATCTGTGGCGATATTTTCCCGGCCACTGATCCACCGATTTATAAAATAACCCGTTTTGTTATCAATGAATCTTCTCCGAAATTTACGATCAAACCTAGCTTACATTTCGATGCTGCGAGATAATTAATAACCCATTTAAAATGATTTTCCACAATTCCCTGTTGCGCTTTTACCTCAAGAATAATTTTGTCAAAAACGACAAAATCTGCATAAAAATGATGCGGTAATATTATTTCTTTATATTCAATCTCATATTTTTTCTCCCTTTCATAAGAAATATTTTGCGTTTTAAATTCGTATTCCAAAGCATCTTTATACACAATTTCCAAAAATCCTTTTCCCAAAATGCGATGTACTTCCATACAAATTCCGATTATCTGATAACTTTCTTCTTGATACGGATATTTTTGATTTGAATATTTCATCCTTTTCCTCATCTGTGAATCTGTGGCGATATTCTCTTTATTTAGCCACTGATTCACAGATTTTAATTAGTAAATATTATCTGTTTCCAACTAAATCTCAATCCTTCCTCATCTGTGAATCTGTGGCGATATTTCTTTTTTTAGCCACTGATTCACAGATTTTAATTAGCAAATATTATCTGTTCCCACCTAAATCCTAATCTTTCTTCATCTGTGAATCTGTGGCAACATTCTCTTTTCTTCATCTGTGGATCTGTGGCAACATTCTCTTTTCTTCATCTGTGAATCTGTGGCAACATTCTCTTTTCTTCATCTGTGAATCTGTGGCAACATTCTCTTTTCTTCATCTGTGAATCTGTGGCAACATTCTCTTTTCTTCATCTGTGAATCTGTGGCAACATTCTCTTTTCTTCATCTGTGAATCTGTGGCAATATTCTCTTCATTCAAATTCCACTTTTGGATTGGACGCAAAACTATTCCAGTACTTTTCGGCAGTTTCGGCATCCATTTCGCCGTCAAAAACAACCATCCGGTATTTTAACGTGTATTCCTGTTTTGGCTCCAGTTTCCACTCATCATGCCGAATCGGCACAAATTCGAAATACATGTCGCCGCGACCGCCGTTGGCATCGAGCGGCCACACGCGCATCGGCTCCGGGTGCATCCGGTTGGAGGGATGGCTGAGAAACAAAATTCCAGAACGGCCGGCTTCCGTGTCCGATTCACCTTCCACAATGCACCAGCGGGCGTACAATCCATCCGCATCGGCGCGCGTTTTTCCATCAGAAGTCAAAATCGTACAGTTGTCCTTTTTCCATTTTTCAGTTGCACGGAAGCCAATTCCACCGCCGTAACGATATGCATCAAGCAGTATTCCGCTGTCGAGCGGACTGTTAAGCGAAGTGGTGTAATCCACAATCCAGGTTTTAGCGCCAGCATTCCATGCCCGCACATCTAAAATTTCATTCATGGCAATCTGATCTTCGCCTTTTGCGCCAAAATCAATGTGCTGCTGCAACGCTTTGAAACCACTGAAAACATCGCCTTGAACTTCGGAAAGAAATCCGGCAAATTTTACTGTTCCCTGTCCCAGCACCAGGTTCCAGAAATCCACCTGCCTGTCGCCAATGTGGGTATGCGTCCATGGCCCCCAAATTCCGTAGTGATGGCGATGGTCAGGCGGCTGAATTCGCGTCAGCACTTCGCCGCCGGGCGACCACAGCGGATGAATAAAACCCGAGCGTTTAAAAATCGGATCCACACCTTCGGGAGGATAGGTAACTGCATACTGGTATTTCAAAATTGGTTTATCACCCACCAGCAAGCCCAAATCCTGGTAATCTCGTTTCAGACTTACAACCACATCGGGCTCTACCTCCTTTGTTTCGCGTTTTAAAATAAATTTTCGCTCTGAATTTGCCGGTGTGTTTCCGTCGAGCATAAACCAGAATGTTGCGGTTTGCCCAGATTCAAGCTGACTTGGCATTGCTTTTTCATTGCCGTTGGTAATTTCATAAAGAACCAGGTTTCCGTCATCGGTATTGTAATTAATGCCGTCAAGCGGAATACTGACTGGTGCGTCGATTTTTTCCTTATCAATAATTACTTTGAAACTTGCCAGTTCCTGTGCAAAAAGCTGGGATGAAATAAAAACCAACAGGAGTAAAACTTTGATTTTCATAAGGTATTTAGTTCGTTTAACTATTATTTACAGCATTTGAAAAGGCGGTACTGTTTGCCCGCGCAGTTAATTTTTTATTTTCGGAACTTCTTCCTCAATGGTTTCCTTAAACGATAAAATGTTATCAGTGGTTACGTTGGGCGGCATTCCTCCGCCACACGACCACACCACCCGGTTTTTATCACCGAATTCGCGCACCATTTCCCGTGTTTTTTCCCGCACCTGTTCAGGCGAAGCAGCGGCCAGTACATCGCGCGGCGGCAGGTTGCCAATCAGCGCCACTTCCGGTCCGGCCAATTCCCTGATTTCTTTCATGGTATGTTCAAAACTGAAATTAAACAGATGAACGCCCATTTCCTTCAGATATGGTGTACTTATCAATCCCTGTGCATCATTATGGAAAAAATTCAGCTTCGAATCGAAAGCGTCAAATATTTCTTTGATGTATGGAACAGCATATTCCCGGCATTCATCGTCGCCAATAAAACCCACTATATCATCGAGAACCAGAATTCCTTCGATAGACGGAAATTTTTCCTTTTGGTACTGTAGCCACTGTACCGTAAACTCAGTGATTGTTTTCAGTAATTTATGGCTGTTTTCCGGATCCATCATAAATCCTGTCAGCAATTCTGTTGTCCCCATCAGAAACGAAGCCACATTCAGCGGGCCGCGCGCAATGGCAAATTTAATTTCGTGCCCCATTTCCCGAATTGGGTTCTGATAATTCTCCAGCCGCTGAATTACAAACGGCAGCAATCCATCGGTTTTCGGATTGGGTATTTTGATAGTACCGGCCTGTGAAATATCACTAATTATTTTATCGGCATGAGGCAGGTTAAATTCATTCCAAACCAATTTGGCGCCAAAAGCCGAAGGTTCGGTGCACATGCCGAATTCCGACCAAAAACCAGGGAGAAAAATAATATCGGGAAATGTTTCGATGGCTTTTTTATTGGCCTGAAACCAAATTTCTTCCGAAGAATAATATTGAAGATTTGAAATACCTGCCCATCCCGGGAGCCAGGGACTGTCGATGATAAATCCGGTTACCGGTTTTCCGGCTGTTCGTCCGTTAACTGTATCAAGTATTAATTTCCACTGTTCGTTTGTCATTTGATTTGAATGTAGGTTGGTGTACAAATCTAATTTATACCACGCAATTCAAACAGTACTATATTAGCAATGATTTGTACACAATTAACGTTTTTCGTAATATTAGATTTTTAATTTTCTTTCAGTTTTCGCAGTTTTTTTCACGGATAACATTTTAAATTGATGTACCATGAAGTTAATGCACGAACAAATTGATTTTCCGGGACGCTCCACTGTAAAAGTAAAATGGCAGGAAAAACCACACTTTACGTATCCCTGGCATTTTCATTCTGAATATGAAATCCTGTATGTTATCGAAGGACACGGAACCAGTTTCGTGGCGGATAATATCGAAGAATTTACGGGAGGTGATTTGGTTTTGGTGGGTAGTAACCTTCCTCATTTCTGGAAAAGTGATGAATCGTACTTTGAGGAAAAAAATACAAAAACAGCCAGGTATATCGTCATTCAATTTTCCAACGAATTTTTTAAGGAAGCCATTTCGGAATATCCTGATTTTCATTTGATCAAAGTTTTACTGGAACGTTCTTCCCGCGGAATCCGGTTTACCCCATCATTTGCTGAAAAAGTGAAAAAACAGATTATTGAAATAGCATCCGCAACCGGTTTTGAGCGTACTATTTTGTTGCTTGTCCTGTTACAGCAACTGGCTAAAACAACCGAATATAAAGTACTTGCCGGCGAGCTTTACCAAATTGAAAACCATAATTTTGTAAGCTCAAGGTTAAATAAAGTAATCCATTATTTAAATGCCAATTACCTGAAGAAAATACAGCTCGAAGAAGTTGCCGAAGTAGCGAACATGCACCCTTCCGCGTTCTGCCGCTTTTTCAAGGAAAAATCAGGAAAGTCGCTTTCGGAGTTTGTAAACGACATGCGAATTAGTTATGCCTGCCGACTCATTATCGAAGGAAAAATGTCGGTTTCCCAAATTTGTTATGAAAGCGGTTTTAACAACCTTTCCAATTTCAACCGAACCTTTAAAAAACAGACCGGTTTCACGCCCACCGATTATTTCAGGGAGTTCAACAAAAAATAGATTTTAACCGATTTCGGTTTCTACATCTGTTAAATAACTTAGTTTTGTAATTAAACCATAAAAACCTGTCATGAAAAACTATTACCTGTTTTTGTCATTCTGTTTTGGTTTTCTATGCAATTATGTTTTTGCACAGGAAGTCGAATTCCTTCGCGACGACTGGGAAAATCCGGCTGTTTTCGAAAAAGGCCAAAATGCGCCGCATGCTTTTCACGTTCCTTTTACAACCCGCGAAGCAGCTTTAAAAAACGATAAAACCAACAGCGACAATTTTCAGTTGCTCAACGGCCAGTGGAAATTCAAATGGGTGGAAACGCCGGAACAGGTACCCGAAGGTTTTTGGGAACCCGGTTTCAATGTAAAAAACTGGGACGATATTAAGGTGCCGTCCAATTGGCAGTTGAAAGGTTACGGTCATCCGAAGTTCCGAAATGTTGCACTGACTTTTGAAAGCAACCCGCCAAATATTCCGGATTATTACAACCCGGTGGGATGTTACAAACGTATGTTCAACGTTCAGCCGGGCTGGAAAAACAAAGAAGTGATGCTTCGTTTCGAAGGAATTAAATCGGCATCGTATGTTTGGGTGAACGGAAAACGTGTGGGATACAACCAGGGCGGCTTTGAACCGGCTGAGTACGATATCACTCCATTTATTAAAACCGGCAAAAATGATTTGTCGGTGCAGGTCATCCGTTTCTCCGATGGCTCGTACCTCGAGAACCAGGACATGTGGCGGCTGTCGGGTATTTTTCGGGATGTGGAATTGTATGCACAACCCAAAACTTTCATCCACGACTTTTATGTGATTACCGACCTGGATGAAAGTTATACCGATGCAAAACTCGCTGTGGAAACTGATATTCAGAATAAAAACAGCGAAACAGCTGCCTGTTCGCTCGAAATCGATGTGCTGGATGAAAATAACCAGTCGATTCTCAACGAGGGAATACAGTCCATGAATTTCAAAATTGATGGTCATTCAACAAAAAAAGTAACGGTTTCCTCTTTGGTTGAAAACCCGAGAAAGTGGTCTGCAGAATTTCCAAACCTGTACACCATTCTCTTTCAGCTAAAAGATGAAAATGGAAAAACCATTGAAGCGTTCACCAAAAAAATTGGTTTTCGTGAAGTGGAACTGGCGGATAATATTTTAAAAATTAATGGCGTGCCGGTAAAATTTAACGGGGTAAACAGCCACATGCACCATCCCGAACACGGGCAGGCGGTGCCGGTGGAAACGCTGCGAAAAGATTTGCTGATTATGAAGCAGTTCAATATAAACAACGTGCGGACGTGCCATTATCCGCCGTCGCCGGAATACACCGAACTTGCCGATGAACTGGGGATTTACATTTTTGCCGAAGTGGGCGACGAAGCACATTCCAATACGCAATTATCGGGCGATCCGGCTTGGACTGAAATGTATAAAGACCGCAGCCGCAAACTGATTTACCGTGAACGAAACCACGCATCGGTGGTGGTGTGGAGCGCCGGAAATGAATCGGGTTCAGGTGATAATATCAAAGCAGTAATCGAAACCGGAAAAGAAATCGATCCCAGCCGTCCGGCATGGATGTACGGAGGCAACAAATTCTACATTCCATTTGAAGATTTGGTGGGGCCACGTTACTGGATACCTTCGCAATTGAAAAATCTGGCCGAAGGAAAAGTTTTGCCACCCGACGATCAGCGGCCGTCGTACATGGACGAATACATTGCCGCCACCGGAAACGGACTGGGCGGAATGGACGAATACTGGGAATTGATCCGCAGGTACCCGCGACTGACCGGCGGCGCAATCTGGGACTGGATTAGCCCGGGAGTGAATACCCCGCGCTGGATATTACCCGATTTGTCGGCCAAACATAATGATGGACAGGTAATGGGACGGCCGATCTTTACAGAAGGAAAAAACGGGCGCGGGCTCGAATTTTCGGGGCACGACGACTGGGTGGAATTCTACCGCGACCCCAGCCTCGACATCACCGGGAACCAAATCTCCATCGGGTTTTGGGTGAAACCAATGGAAATTCCGCAGCCAAATACATTCCTGACGAAAGGGAAATACCAATACGGAATCAGGATGAACTCGCCGGAAAGCCTGGAGTTTTATATTCACAGCGGCGAACGGATTTCTATAAAAGCGAAAGTGAATGATAACTGGTACGGAAACTGGCATTATGTTGCCGGCATTTACGACGGCGGAAAAATTCAGCTTTATGTTGATGACCAGTTGGTGGCAGACGGCAATTTCACAGGAAACATCGATCACAATCCTTTCCCGCTGTGTATCGGCCGCGAGGCGGAAACACAGGATCAGGGGGAATATTCAGGCCGCATGTCGAAAATGATCATCGATGATGTGAAGGTTTTTGATCGTGCCGTTTCACTTTCGGAACTAAAAACGGGTACAAACGGCGCCGTGCTGACCCTTGATTTTGAATACGATAAAAAGGAAGGCGAATTCTATTCAGTGGGTTTGGGTGGACGAACGTACGGAATCATCTGGCCCAACCGCCAAATTCAACCCGAAATCTATCAGATAAAAAAATCGGGACAGCCGGTAAAATTCGAAATGGTCGATCCGCGAAAAGGAGTCGTGAAAATTACCAATTACCATCATTTTAAAAACCTGAATGAACTGGCCGGAAGCTGGGAATTATCCGCTGACGGTAAAGTGGTACAGTTGGGAAAACTGAACATTGAATTACCTGCACAACAGACAAAAGAAATTGTTGTTCCATTTGATTATTTCGGCGACAGCAACTTCAGGGAGAGAATTCTGACCATCTCGTTTAAATTAAAGGAAAGTACCAACTGGGCCGAATCAGGGCATGAAATTGCATGGGAACAGTTTAATATTCCACCGGCGTCGTCCGATGTACTTCAGGTTGAGCAGGGGAATTCCATAGAAACAGCAGAATTTGATTCGATAATTCAAATTACCGGCGGAAATTTCAGGTACCAACTGAGCAAACAAACCGGACAATTTGTATCGCTGCAATACAACGGTACCGAGTATCTTGAAGGCGGGCCTGCTTTCCAGGTCTGGCGGGCGCCGCTGGCCAACGACATCGATCCGTGGGGCAGCCAGCATTTCTCTCAGCGCAACTATACACCCGGTTTGGGCCGCAGCATCGACAACCAGTTACGCACCCTCGGGTTAAAAAATTTGGTGCCACAGGTAGACGATATTCAAATTGATGATAAACCGGGTTCATCGGTTTCCATTCGCGTAAAAGCCTCATCCAATTCGTCGCTCGATCCGGCACTGAAAATGACCAAAGGCCGCGATGTTCCTTCGTTTGAGAGGCATGAAACCTGGATAATCTCTGCGGATGGATCCATCGTGCTGCAGCAGGAAATCGTTCCGCACGGTCCCATGCCCGATATGCTCCAGAAAATAGGTTTGCAGTTTCAGCTTCCGAAAGCATTCAGAAACGTGGAATGGTATGGCCGCGGCCCGTTTGAAACCTACCCCGACCGCAAAACCGGGGCAAAAACCGGATTGTATCAATCAAATGCAGATGAAATGTATGTTCCATACATTATTCCGCAGGAATACGGCAACCGCACCGAAGTACGTTGGCTGAAAGTTCAGGATGAAAACGGGAAAGGCCTGCTGATAAAAGGCGGTGATCTACTGAATTTCAGCTTGCACAAATACACCACCGACAACCTGGAGCGCGCCATGTACACCTACCAGTTGCAGGAAACGCCAAATACCATTCTAAATGTAGATTACGAAGTTACCGGAGTTGGCGGCACGGCAGTACGCCAGTTGCAGCGCTACCGTGTGATGCCGGGGGTGCGGAAGTATTCACTAACGATTCAGCCGTTTTAGAAGAAAAAAATTTACAGAGGATAAAAAACAAAGACCGGATGTTACTCATAGTCTTTGGCTTATAGTCAACAAATTTTCATCTTTGTCTTCATGGATGTGAAATTCAAAATTGGCAGCAGGATAAAAGAACTTCGGGAAGAAAAGAAAATGTCTCAGAAAGATTTATCATTTACAGCAAATTTAGACCGCAGTTATATTGCCAGTGTAGAAAACGGCCAGAGAAACATATCCATCATAAACATCGAAAAAATTGCTAATTCACTCGGTGTTTCTTTACAACTATTTTTTAACAATGACCGGTTTGAGAACTTTACAGCAGATAAAAACAGCAATTGATCAACGTATTTCCAGTTGCCCGGCAAATCGATTAAATTTATCTGAAGCACTTGAAATTATTAAAGTATCGCTTGAAGATATTATAACATCATCAGGTGAAAATGGAAAAAGATCGCTCATTACTTCACAACAACTTATTAATTTACTGCACGAGGTGGTGAAATCATCACTCGTAACCGAAGGAGTTAATCCGGATTTAATACATCCTCCGGCAGGTAAAGCAAACGGAGAAAAAGTATTGGCCGGATTTTTAAAATTCAAAAAACAAGATATTTGCGTTTTCCCGAACAATAAAACTCCCCGGGAAGAACGAATCGATTTCAATGGATTGTACAATACAGGGACAACTGAACCGTATGGCGAACTTTTTTCTGAACATATATTATCCATTAATGTCAGGAGTCAATTAAGCAGCTTGGGTAAGAACGTTGACACGATGTTTGAAAGAACTTACGCCGAACCGCTAAATCTGCACCGGCGTGTTCCGAAAATGGTGCTTGGTGAAGTGTATTTGATTTCTGCCAGAGAACTCGAATCATTGCATGTGGCACAAAACACTGTAGTTTATAAGCCTTTTACAAGTGCAACGGCAAAAAATCTGGAAAAATACATAAAGGGATTTTCTGCGTTAAATATGAGGGCCAGCCAGCGAGATGATGATTTTAAATATGAAAGAGTTGCTCTGATTATTGCAGATTTTGCCCGGAATCCGGTAAAAGTTTATCATACTACTGAAGAATTGAAGTACGACAATCTGTTGCCTGAAAATTCAATTGCTACAATGGATAATTTGAGTTACGAAGGGCTAACCAAGAGATTGCTCGACGTATATGAAAAGCGTTTTGGAACCGGGATTTTAATTTGATATTTTTTAATCAAAAAACTATCAATCTCATCTTCATTTTTTAAGCTTTTCAAATATTCAAGTTCTGTATTACTGAAAAAGGGTATCGTGAATTTCTCGATAAAATTCTTCTGGTAACATGGGAAACCACCCTGAATCGAAAAACTTGTCCGGCTGATGTAATAATCCATAACCACCGAATTAAGGATTTTCTGAACTTCTAAAATATTTTCAGCTTTTGACATCGGATGGATTTTATCTGAAAACAGCGACGAAACTTCATTTGGATTGTTGAAAAAAATCCCGTAACCATTGGTGAAATAAGCCTCCTCCTCGGAAACGTACATAAATCTTGGATGTTTGCTAAAGGTTGGTGTAATTAATTTTATTCCTGTCTTTGTTATTCCCTGGGTTCTTCCCCATGAATAGAACGGAATGTATTTTTTTTTGCCTTTATCTCTGCCTGCCAGTTTTACTTTTTCCGACAACAAATAATTATAACACTGGGGATATTTACTTTCAAATTCACTTTCCGGAATCGATACTGCGCCGTTTGGACTGATGAGGTAAGGCGTGATGATCCTCAATGTATTTTTATTTAACTGTTCCTGGGATTTAAAATTTGAAATCTTATAAACCGGCCTTGTTATTTCTTTTTCAATGTGAAATGTTCCATTCTCAGTTGTTTTTTTAATTAACCCATTTTTTTCGAAAATAGCATCAACAAAAAACACCTCATCTTTTAAAGTTGCAACACCTACAGAAATTGTAAATAAACTTTTTATTGGCGTACCAACCGATTCAATTTTCCGAATATTTTCCTGTTCCTGTTTTTTTAATAATCTCCATTTTTTCACATTGAGATCATGAAAATAATTCAGAGAACCGTTTGCACTTTTTAAAAAGCAGGTACAGTTCTGATCATTGGTAATCCTATCGTAAAGGACAGCTTCATTTTTTTTCTTATTCAAAAACGAAATGGCAGTATATGTCTGGGCATCAAATACTTTTTTATGACTAAAATCAATGATTCGGTACAACGACCGGTTTTGGTGAAAATACTTTCTCAGTGAAATTCCGGAAAGCGATGTGAAATAGTTATTTGGAGTGATATAACCAAGCCTGCCTGAATCATTCAACAATTGATATCCCAGTTCAAAAAATGCAAAATAAAGATTAAAAGTGCCATTGTCGACAGACTTCCAGTTTTTGGATAAAAACGCCCGATTATCATCATTTAAATCCTGATATTTGACGTATGGTGGATTACCTACGATAACATCATAAGATGTTGTCCAGTTCCACTTCAAACTGTTCTTTTGTGTTATGTTGAAATCCGATTCTTCGATTATTTCGTTATTTTGTAATCCCAGAATGGATAATAGCAGTTTTGTGCGTTCAACATTATATTTCAAAATATCTGCTCCGTGGATATTTTCCCGCAAAATAGACTTTAAACTTTTTCTATATTTTCGTTTAAAATAATCAACTAACCCGATAAGGAAAGCTCCGCATCCGCAACTCGGATCTAAACAAACATCATTTTCCAGCGGCGCCATTTCATTAATAATGTAATCAATCACATAATCGGGAGTAAAAAAAGCTCCGTTAAGCTTTCTGTCGTTCGATGGAATAATTAATTCAAGACAATTTTCAAGGTTTTTCAGGGTACCGATGTTAAGGCCGGAACACTGTAAAAATAAATCTGGTAGAATTTTAAAATCGTTGAACCTGCGATTTATTACCAGACTTTTTTTATAATCTAAACCGTTATCTTTCAGAAAAATATAATATAAATGATTCTCAATATCATTAATATTGAATTTCTTAATAAGATCATTTAATATCGTTTTATTCATCTCCTCCAGATGTTGACTTTAAGTAACAAATCTAACCGTTTTTTTATAAACTCACAAACAATAAAACAAGAATTTATTATCATTTTAATTAACACCTCGATTTTTCACTCGCGCAACTAATGTTACGTAAAAAATTCGGGAATAAAACAGAAACAGGTCCATTTTTGCGAATAAACCTGTTTCTGTTTTGTCAAAAAAAACTTCTATTTGAATTTACTGAGGATATCTTTTACAGCATCTTTATGTACGGTAAAACCCATCATTTTCAGCTTAATGTAATCTTCGTGAAAGAAATAATAGCCAAATTTCGGGTCGTTCTCGCCAACGTTGCGCGAACCCGAACTTGAATCTTTAATCAGGTACCAATCGTCGCCGGAACCTTTGTAGTTCTCCAGAATACCAATCAAATGCATGCCATGATCATCGGTGGTGGCGCCGTTTGAAAAGCGAAACTGGCGCGCATCTTCGTTGATGTAATCCGAAGGAATATCGTAATCCGGAATCATCGCGCAGTTTGTTTCGCGGCTAAAACCGGTTTCCGAAACGTCGCCGCCAATACTCATGGTGTAGCCGCTTTTGATGATATCCTTTACAGCTTTCATAAAAACATCGAGCGGAACGTTGTAATAATCTTTACTGTGCCACCAGTTATCCGGAACGTTGTATTCCACCTGTTCCCAGTAAGGTTCCTGTTCGTAGGACAGAATTTCAACAAAATCGTTGGGATTCAGCTTCAGATAATCTTTCAAATAGGTTTTTGGGGTATACATTTTCCCTTCAACGGCAAATTCCACCGGTGGTTTGCCAATGTAGTGATTCATAATGTCTTTTATGGTTTCGAGGCCAAATTCCACGTTCCATGAATTTGTTTCTTTCATGGAATTCAAAAAACCTTTCATCTCTTCCATCATTTCGGCGTGGGTATGAAATTTCCGTCCTTGCAGCAAACCGGTGTATTCACTTTCAGGCACTGCACCATACATTTTCATGATACGCGCCACCGCATTTCCTTCCGAACCTTCATCGAAATTGGAATTCCCACGCTCTTCGATAAACCGCCGCGCTTTTTCCACGTATTCCCAATACACGGAATAAATTTCGGAAAGCTTCACCTGCTTGCCGGTCTGCCGGAATATTTCCGATTCATACAACGAAGAGGTGGAAAAACACCAGCAGGTGCCTGCATTTCCCTGAGAAATAGTACCCTGCGCCCATGCAGTGGTGTAAAGCGACGGATCATTCGGCAAATCGAGGTCCGACTGATCCATGACAAACCGCTTGTATGGTTCTTTTTCTTTCAGTTTTTCGTCAACTGCATTTACATCTTTTAGGATTGACTCGTAATAAAACCCTTCGCCTTCGTTATACACTTTGAATTTACCTTCGTCGGTATTGTTTTGTGCCGCGGCGCCAAAGGCAAATAACACACCCAACAGCGTGATTAATTTGTGTCTCATTTTTAATTGTTTTTTGAATGTTATATACCTGATATTCAAACGAGCGCGGAAAATACTAATTTTTATCTGAAATGAAAGTGACTTTATTCATCCTCCAGCATCCTGATCACTTCATCCAAATCTACATCGGGACGGGTGATCTCATATTTTGCCTGCTGATAATATTCGTTTCGGTTTCGCAGGCTTTCACCGATGAAAGCTTTTAGTTCGCTGCGGGATTTTCCTTTGATGAGCGGGCGATTGGTTTTTGAATTAAGCAACCTGTCGGCCAGGATATCCGGATCGATATTGAGATAAATCGTTTTCCCGGTTTTGTTCATGATTTCGATATTATCGAAAAAACAGGGGGCACCACCGCCGGTGGCAATCACAACATCGGTAAATTGAGAAAGTTCTTCCAGCGCTTTTCGCTCTTTTTTACGAAATTCTTCTTCACCTTCTTCAGCAAAAATCTGTGGAATTGTTTTATAATTTCGTTCTTCGATGTAGTTATCCATATCGATGAACTGCAATCCTGCGTGTTTTGAAAGCCGGCGCCCGAGCGTCGACTTTCCGCTTCCCATATATCCGATTAAATATATTCTCATAACAAGTTCAGAGTTCGATGTTCAAAGTTCAGGCCCACGTTTGTCAGCTAAAAAAGCGACATTTGATTGGTATCGTCTTCATTTTTATTAGGCCGTTTTACCTCGAAAGGTATATCGTCGCCGATACCTTTTTCTTCATCTGTCTCCTCCTCCGTCTCCGGTTTGTCGAACTCATCTTTTACAACAGGTTCAATTTCCTTTATGTTTTCGATGCTGTAATTCGAAAGCCTTTTTCCTTTTGCTTTCCATGATTTTACGCTGATAAATTCAGCCACTTCAATAATTTCATTGTCGCGTTCAGCATGTTTACCGCCGAATTCAATTTCGAGCCGCGGATAATGCACCCAGGTGATGCTTAGCAGCTTGTTATCCTGATTGTCACCAATAAACCGGATGCGTTTGTCTTCCACCTCTTCGATTTCAAATCGCTTAACGTAATAATACTCCTGCTCGGCATCGTAATAAACCGCGGAAAGAATTTTTCCGTTGTCGTATTTTTCCACGGACAAGATATCCTGATCGAAATGATTGCTCAGGTCGAAGTTGTACAGTTGATATTCGCCGTTTTTGTATATGACCAGAATTTTATCTTCGCCTGAAAATTCACCGAGGTATTTCCCTCGTCCGTCGGCATTTAAACGCAGCACATCGGGGTCGAACCAGATTTTACGCCCGCCGAGTGTCGACACCCCTTTTTCCTTCAGTGAAATTTTATGAACTTCGTGTTTGGTCATAATGTTTCCCATCGACTGCCGTCCTTTAATGGCCAAATCTCCCATATCGACTTCAAAAACCAGCTTTTTAATGCGTGGTTTCGGTTTTAAAATCACTTTCAAAACTTCGGCTTCACCATTTGGATTGGCAGAAAAATAGACCACGCGCGAACCTTTTGTCCCCTGGGTAAGATCGTACTCCTTATCGCGGGTGACGCCGGTTACCGAAAACCGTTTCATATAAAAAACACTGGTTTCCCCGTCGCGGTAAACAACGTTATATATGGTGCGTTTGTCGTTCTTTTTGAAAACCGCAATATGCAGCGGATTTTTGCCGATAAATGCTTTGTCGGAAACTTTCGTAATAAAATAACTGCCATCGCGGCGAAACACGATGACCTCGTCGATGTCGGAGCAATCGCAAATGTATTCGGCTTTTTTCAGGCCAATTCCCATAAATCCTTCCTTGCGATCGACGTACAACTTTTCATTTTTCACCACCACTTTTGTGGCCACAATGTTCTCAAAACTGCGGATTTCAGTTTTTCGCCCGCGCCCTTTTCCATATTTATCTTTCAGGTGCAGGAACCATTTTATGGTGAAAGGGACAATGTTTTCGATATTGTTGACCACCTCGGCAATTTCATCTTCAATGGAAAGCAGGTTCTCGTTGGCTTTGTCCTTGTTGAATTTCAGGATGCGGGCCATGCGGATTTCCATCAGTTTGAGAATATCTTCGCGTTTAACTTCGCGTCTCAGTTTTGGCTTCCAGGGCTCGAGGCGATGGTCGATATGCGCAACCGCCTGATCCATATTTTCCGAATCTTCAAACTTTTTGTCTTTGTAAATCCGCTCTTCAATAAAAATTTTCTCCAGCGATGAAAAATGCCAGGCCTCTTCCAGTTCCGCTTTTTTGATTTCCAGCTCCAGCTTCAGCAATTCGAGCGTACTTTTGGTGGAACGTTTCAAAATTTCGGTGATGCCTATAAAAAGCGGTTTATCTTCGTGAATGATGCATGAATTCGGCGAAAGTGAAACTTCGCAATCGGTAAAAGCATAGAGTGCATCTATGGTTTTATCGGATGAAACCCCCGGCGCCAGGTGAACCAGAATTTCTACATTTTCGGCCGTATTATCATCAATTTTTTTGATTTTGATTTTGCCTTTATCGTTGGCTTTTATGATCGAATCGATTAACGACTGCGTAGTTTTCCCGAATGGCACTTCAGTAATTACCAGTGTTTTATTATCGAGTTTATCGATTTTTGCCCTCACTTTTACCGAACCGCCCCGAAGCCCGTCGTTGTACCTGCTAAAATCAGCCAGTCCGCCCGTCGGAAAATCAGGCAGCAGTTCAAATTCTTCGTCTTTCAAATGCGAAACGGAAGCGTCTATCAGTTCGTTAAAATTGTGCGGGAACAGTTTCGATGCCAGTCCCACAGCAATTCCATCTACTCCCTGGGCCAACAGCAGCGGAAATTTCACCGGCAAAGTCACCGGCTCGTTTTTCCGTCCGTCATACGACAGTTTCCATTCCGTGGTTTTTGCATTAAAAGCCACTTCCAAAGCAAATTTCGATAACCGTGCCTCGATGTAACGGGGAGCTGCTGCGCCATCGCCGGTGAGAATATTTCCCCAGTTTCCCTGGGCGTCGATCAGCAAATCTTTCTGCCCCAACTGAACAATGGCATCGGCAATCGAAGCATCGCCGTGCGGATGGTACTGCATGGTTTGCCCGATAATATTTGCCACTTTATTGTAGCGGCCGTCGTCCATTTCACGCATCGCATGTAAAATACGGCGTTGCACCGGTTTCAACCCGTCGTTCATATATGGAACCGCACGCTCCAGAATTACGTACGATGCATAATCGAGAAACCAGTCGCGGTACATTCCCGGCAGGTAATTTATCTCCTCCTTGATTCCACCTTCATTTTCCTGGTCTTCAAATTCCTGGTTATCCAAATTCTCTTCTGACATTCTTATTACTGAACTTTCCTATTTAGAAATTTAAGCTGATTACACTATTTCACTTCTTTCAACTCCTTCGGATTTCTTCTTGAATTCCAAATCCGCAGAATAACAACAACATCTTTTTTAATTTCATACACAATAAGGTAGTCTCTTATAACTTTCAACCTTACTCCCGGTGTGTTTGTGGGTTTTCCGATTAAAGGATATTTGCTGATAAGCCGGATTGACTTTCTAAAAAGCCCGTCGAGCTTAACACTATATTTTTTTGATTTATTCCTTTCTTTCCAGTAAGATAAAATTTGGATTCTGTCCTGTTGTGCCTGAACAGTCCAAACTACTCTTCCAGCCATTGATCAGTTTGTTTATCAGCGTCCTCATTACTAATAAATTGTCCTTTTTTGTATTGTTCCTGCGCTTCTTCAATATCCTTTTTTTGTTGTTCAGAAAGAATATAAATATCATCTTCGGCACTACCAGGTTCAATTAATCTCGAAACTTCCTCGAGAAGCAACGGATCCTTCAGTGATTTGATCCTGGTAATTAAGCGCTTTTTAAGTTCAATTTCTGTCATTTACTCAATTTTCACCAAAGATATAAATATATACACTATGCTACTTCGTCTTTCTCGACGTATAAATTATCGATGATAAAGTCCTGACGTTCAGGGGTATTTTTGCCCATGTAAAATTCAAGCATTTGTGTAACGGATTCATGTTTTTTCATGAGAACCGGATCGAGCCGGATATCTTTACCGATAAAATGTTTAAACTCGTCGGGTGAAATTTCCCCCAGCCCTTTAAACCGCGTAATTTCCGGTTTTCCTTTCAGTTGTTTTACCGCTTTTTCCTTTTCTACTTCGGAATAACAGTAGTAGGTTTTTTGTTTGTTGCGCACCCTGAACAGCGGCGTCTGCAAAATATATACGTGCCCTTTTTTAATTAATTCGGGAAAAAACTGCAGGAAAAAAGTAATAAGCAGCAGGCGGATATGCATTCCGTCGACATCGGCATCGGTTGCGATAATTACTTTGTTATAGCGCAAATCTTCAAGGCTTTCTTCAATGTTCAGCGCCGCCTGCAGCAAGTTAAACTCTTCGTTTTCGTAAACTACTTTTTTGGTCAATCCAAATGTGTTTAACGGCTTTCCTTTCAGGCTGAAAACCGCCTGTGTGTTTACATCGCGCGATTTGGTGATAGAGCCGCTGGCGGAATCACCCTCAGTAATAAAAATACTCGATTCATCGGCTCGTGGTTCTTTGCTGTCGAAATGGACGCGGCAGTCGCGCAGTTTTTTATTGTGCAGGCTTACTTTTTTGGCGCGTTGTTTCGCCAGTTTTTTTATCCCGAAAATCGCCTTTCGTTCGCGTTCCGATTCTACAATCCTTCTCAGCAGGACTTCTGCAATTTCCTGGTTTTTATGCAGGAAATTATCGAGCTCTTTTTGCAGGAAATTCCCCACGTGCGCCCGCACCGATGGCCCGTTCGGACCGATATCTTTCGAACCGAGTTTGGTTTTTGTCTGCGATTCGAAAACCGGTTCCTCAACTTTGATGCTTATCGCTGCCACAATGGAGGCCCGGATATCGGAAGGATCGAATTCTTTCTTATAAAACTCGCGGATGGTTTTTACATATACTTCACGGAAAGCCTGCAGGTGAGTCCCGCCTTGTGTGGTATGCTGGCCATTTACAAATGAATAGTAGTCTTCGCCGTAACTGTTGCCATGTGTAACAGCCACTTCAATATCTTCGCCTTTTAAATGGATAATCGGGTAAATTGGTTCGCCGTCGATATTTTCCTCCAGCAAATCGCGCAACCCATTTCGCGAATAATACCTGCTCCCGTTATATTCGATGGTTAAACCAGCATTCAGGAAGGTGTAATTTTTCACCATATTCACAATATAATCGCTTATAAAGTGATACTTCTGAAATACTTCCAGATCAGGCTCAAAACTTACAAGCGTTCCATTCGGTTCGTCCAAACCCCCGTAATCTTTTTCATCTGTTTTTAAGCCTTTACTGAATGAGATTTCCTTTGCCACACCTTCACGAATGGAGCGGATTACAAAATTGGACGACAATGCGTTAACCGCCTTTATTCCAACGCCATTCAAACCCACCGACTTTTTAAAAACTTTGGAATCGTACTTGGCGCCGGTATTCATTTTGCTGGCTACATCCAGCAGTTTGCCCAATGGTATTCCCCGTCCGTAATCACGAATGGTAACTTTATCCTGGTCGATGTTGATGGAAATCTTTTTCCCGTTTCCCATCATGAATTCATCAACGGAATTATCCATCACTTCTTTAAGCAAAACGTAAATACCGTCGTCGGCAGACGAGCCGTCGCCTAATTTGCCGATATACATTCCCGGGCGTTTCCGGATATGTTCCTGCCAGTCTAATGTTCTAATTGTTCCTTCGTCGTACTGTTGGGTCATAGTTTTTTGCAATTTGGCACAAATATAATTAAATCTGTTCAGGCTTTCATTTCTTTCAGGGCAGCATTAACTAACAGTTTTTGTTGAAAAGTTGATAATTTGTAAACCAGCAACCGCCGCTCGTTTGAACAGAACCGGCTGCCTTTTCGCTAGTTAATAATTCCCATTTTTTTCATCAGAAATGTGGCGTTCATGGTTTTGGTTGCGCCATCGGAAAGTTTGTAATCGAAAACCAGTTCGTTGTTTTCAATCCGAATTTCGAAGCACTTGTTATGAACCTGCTGTGGAAATTCATTTTCCAATTCGCTCAATTTTAAATCATGGGTTGCAATCAAAGAAACTGAATTCAGCTCGACCAGGCGGTGGATTAATTTTTTTGAACCATTCAGTTTATCCACCGAATTCGTCCCTTTTAAAATTTCGTCGAGAATGACAAAAATCCGCTCACCGTTTTGCAGTTTATCGAGAACGGTTTTAATCCTTCGCAGTTCGGCAAAAAAATACGATTCGTCTTTCAGCAGTGAATCGGTGGTTCGCATGTTTGTGTAGATTTCTATGGGCGTAAAAATCATTTCCCCGGCGCAAACGGGCGCGCCGGTGCGGGCAAGCACCAAATTTACCCCCACTGCACGCAGAAATGTGCTCTTCCCTGCCATATTGGCGCCGGTTATAATCAATACCTGCGACCAGCCATCGATCGTTAAATCGTTATCAACGCGTTTTTTCGGGTGCAACAACGGATGGCCCAGTTTTTCGGCCTGAAAAACGAATCCCTCTTCTTTAATTTCCGGAAAAATGTAATCAGGAGAGTTGTGTGCGAGGTTCGCCAGGCTAATCAGCGCATCCATTTCGGCAATTACTTCCAGCCAGACAGCCAGTTTTTCGTGGTGCTGATTTTGCCATTTCCACAATTTGTATACGCTGCGGATATCCCACAGAAAAATAGAATTCAGAACAAATCCGACAATCAAATTCGCCCGGTATTCAAATTCTTTTACCCCCTTTTTCAAGTGGCGGAAAATCAGACTGGCAGATACCGGATGTTTTACCTTTTTATGTAACTCTACTAAAAATTCTGATTGAAATTCATGATTTTCAATGTATTCCAGCAGTTGCACGTACTTTGAGAAAACCGACGACTTTTTTTCAAAAAAATCGAAATAAAGGGAAATGGGTTTCCGGAACCGATACAAAAGAAACCACTGCGCAAAAATCATAAAATAAAGTGCCAGATCGGTTATTCCAGCAATTGCCAACACTGCTGTTGCAACCGTGAGCAAAGGAATAACATTAATGAGCCACTTTATTTTTGAAGCATGTTCCAGTTTCAGTTCGGTTGCCGACCACGATTTAATTTCGTCGCTCATTTCAGCAGTTTCCTTAAAAAGATGCCCTTTTGCCAAAAAATACAACCGCCACTCCGGGATGTTCGAAAGTTCTTTTACAGCCGCTTGACGTTTCAGGATTTCCTCTTTTTGAAACGGCGGATTTTTGAGCCAGTGGGCCAGCCTTTTTTTCCCGCTTTGCGTTGCAGTGCGATTAATAAACTGAAACAACGATCCTTCGCCGAAAAGATCCAAATCATAAGAATAAAAATGCCCGGTGTCTAAAAATTCGTTTCCATCTTCGAAATGTAAAAAGTGGTGGTTGAGCGCCAGCAATTCATCATCGGCAATCTTTTTCAACAACTTGTAATTTTCCTTTTTCTTTTCAAGGCCGATGTTTTCCTTCACCAGCCAGAAAAAAAGAACCAGAAAGAGCAGCATTGATGCAACCGTCAGCCCAACGTTCAAACCAAAAAGCAGCGGAGAAAAAATCAGCAGAAATGAAACCAGCCTGTAAATGCCAAACCACTTCAGGCGGCCGGAGACGTGTGATAAAAGACGGCTGTATTTTTCCGTTACCCCGAAATAAAAATCAAATGCCGACTGGTTCATTTCACAAAAAATTATAACGGTGAAGCAGTGAAACAGCAATCAGCACGGAAATAACCATTACTGATAAAATCAGAAGAATAACCCTGAGTTGTTCGGGTTGAAGATCGGTGGTTGCAATTTTTGGGATACGGGCCAGAAAAAAGTGGTTTTCGACAAACATGAGCAATTTGAAAAACACCCAGCCGATAATCCAGCCGAGCAATGCGCCGCCAATAATATCGAGCGGATAATGAACGCCGGAATAAATGCGGGAATATGAAAATAAAGCCGCCCAAAAAAACATCAAAACCGTATAGCCCCTGTTCCTCAAAATCCGCGAAGTAAAAACCAAAATAGCAAATGCATTGGCCGAATGCGACGAAACAAAACCGTGTAATCCGCCTTTTCGCAATACGTTGTGCACCATGTGCTCAATAGAAGGTTCGTATACCGGGCGCAACCGCTGCACCGTTTCTTTTATTAAAACTGAAATCTGATCGCTGGCGAGAATGGTTAGCGCCAGAAAAAACAGGATCAGCACCGTTTTTATCCGGTAATTCCTGACAATAAAAACCAGGATGACCAGGAACAACGGAATCCATGTTTCTTTCCGGGTAACCAGCAACATGATGGTGTCCCAGAAACTGCTGTGAATGCTGTTCAGGTATAAAAACAGTTCGGTGTCAAATTCGATTATACGGTGAAAAAAATCCATTTAACTGTTTAAAATGTTCCAGATTTTATCAATCAGTTGCTGAATGTTGTAACCTGTAACCGATGAAATAAACAGGTGGGGAATTCCTTCCAGTTCGGCGCTGATTTCTTCCATGAGTTCCTTATCCAGCAAGTCGGATTTACTGATGGCCAGAAACCGCTGCTTGTCGAGTAACTCGGGATTATATTTCTCCAGTTCGTTCAACAGGATGTTGTATTCGTTGCGGTGATTCGGACTATCAGCAGGAACCATGAACAGCAACGCCGGGTTTCGTTCGATGTGGCGCAAAAACCTCAACCCGAGGCCTTTCCCAGCGTGAGCCCCTTCAATAATTCCCGGAATATCGGCCATTACGAACGAATGCTTGCTGCGGTGGCCCACAATTCCCAGGTTTGGCACAAGCGTTGTAAAATGGTATTCGGCAATTTTTGGTTTGGCCGCCGAAACCACCGACAGAAGCGTTGATTTTCCCGAACTTGGAAAGCCAACAAGGCCAACATCGGCAAGCACTTTTAACTCGAGTATTTTCCAGGCTTCCTCCCCCGGTTCGCCGGGTTGGGCATATCGCGGGGTTTGGTTGGTCGACGATTTAAAATGGTCGTTTCCAAGTCCGCCACGGCCGCCCGTCATCAGTATTTTTTCTTCGTTATGTTCCGTAATTTCAAGCACGAATTCGTCAGTTTCGGCATCTTTGGCAATGGTTCCAAGGGGAACTTCCAGTATTATATCTTCACCATCGGCGCCCGTAGAACGTTGCGGGCCGCCGCTCCCGCCCTGCCCTGCCGTGATGTGTTTCCGGTATTTCAGGTGCAACAGCGTCCACAAATTTTGGTTTCCCCTGAGAATGATGTGCCCGCCGCGACCGCCGTCGCCACCATCAGGACCGCCTTTGGGAACGAACTTTTCGCGGCGAAGGTGCGCCGAACCGGCTCCCCCGTGACCCGATTTGCAAAAAATCTTTACGTAATCAACAAAATTGGTTTCTGCCATTTTTTTCTTTTTCCTTTCCTCTCCACAACACAGCACCAGAAGAAAAAGTTCCCGCAAAACATGCCGGTGCAGAGACAGGTTTTGCGGGAATCACAACTTGAAAACTGTTATAAATTATCAATTACCGCCTTTAACCGGTCGGCGATTTCAACAATGGAACCCATTCCGTTGATACCATAATGTTTCCCCTGATTCTCGTAATAATTGACCAGTGGCGCTGTTTTTTGGTTATAAACGTTAATGCGGTTTTCAATCACCGAAACATCCTGGTCATCGGCACGCCCCGATATTTTTCCACGGCCGAGCAACCTGTCGATAAGTTCCTGTTTTTCCACTTCCAGGCTCAGCATGGCTGAAATCGGCGTTTCGTTGGCATTCAGCAATTCGTCGAGCGCTTTTGCCTGTTCTACCGTTCTGGGGAATCCATCGAAAATAAAACCATTGGAATCGCCTTTGTTTTCCAGTTTTGATTTAATCATGCCTATAACCACAGCATCGGGCACCAGTTCTCCTTTGTCCATAAAAGCTTTCGCTTCTTTGCCGAGGGCGGTTCCTTCCGCAATTTCGCTGCGAAGTAAATCGCCGGTGGATAAGTGTGTTAATTTGTATGCACGGATCAAATATTCTGCCTGTGTACCTTTTCCCGCTCCGGGAGGGCCAAATAATACAAGATTCAACATGTTGCTTTGGATTTTATTCGTTAATAACTGTGTAAATATCGATCAGGTTTCGGCCATAACCATCATAATCGAGGCCGTAACCGACAATGAAGTCGTTTGGAATTTCCATTCCCACATAATCGAGTTGCACCTCTTTTTTCAGGGAATCAGGTTTTAACAAAAGTGTTGCAATCAGCACTTCCCTGGGATTTAATTTTCCCAGTTGCTCGAGGATGTTTTCGATGGTGAGGCCGGTATCCACAATATCTTCCAGAATCACAACAGTTCGGCCGGCGATATTTTCGTTCAGCCCGATTAATTGTTTAATAGCCCCGGTTGAGCTGTCGCCCCGATACGAAGCCAGTTTTACAAATGAAATTTCAGTTTCCACCATAGAAACCCGTTGGAAAAGTTCGGCGGCAAACATAAATGAACCATTTAAAATGCAAATGAACAAGGGATTTTTACCTGCCAGATCACGACTCATTTTATCGGCCATCTTTTCAACCACCGATCTGATTTTTTCATAAGGAATAAAAAGTTCAAAGGTTTTATCGTGGATTTTTACCTGTTTCATTACCGGAGAATAAATTTTTTTAAGTTGCTTAATTGGTGTATTTTCGCTTAAAAATTTGAGGCTGCAAAGTAACAAAACAAATTGCTTAATTGGAAATTTTATATTGCAAAAGATGGAACCAAAAGTAAGTATTATCATGGGAAGTACATCCGATTTGGATGTGATGGCAAAAGCTGCAAAATTGTTGGAAGAGTTTGAAATTCCATTCGAGATGAATGCGCTTTCGGCACACCGCACGCCGGATGAAGTGGAAAAATTTGCCAAAGGCGCAAAAGGTCGTGGCATAAAAGTGATTATTGCAGGCGCAGGCATGGCAGCCCATCTGCCGGGAGTAATTGCCGCCATGACGCCGGTACCGGTGATTGGCGTGCCCATTAACGCCAGCCTTTCCGGATTCGACTCGGTTTTGGCTATTCTGCAGATGCCCCCGGGAATTCCGGTTGCCACAGTTGCAGTTAACGGCGCTATGAACGCAGCAATTCTGGCAGTGCAAATGATGGCCACCGGCGATGGGGAACTGATGCAAAAAATGGTTGATTACAAGGAAAGCCTGAAGCAGAAAATTGTAAAAGCCAACCAGGAACTTTCGGAAGTAAAGTACAAGTTCAAAACGAATTGAGACGAACAGTCATTTATTTTGCTATCTTGAAAAAATTTTACCAACTGCTTTTTTAGTAATGAATACAAAAGATATATTAAAAGAAATTGAAAGTCTTCCGGTTCGTAAACGCATTTATGTAATCGAAAAAACACTCCAAACTATTCGGAAAAATGAAGATTTCGAACAGATGCAAAATGCTGCGGAAGCTCTATATTCTGACTACAGGGACGATACTGAATTAACAGCTTTTACTAAGATAGATTTCGACAACTTCTATGAAACAATGTGAAGTATGGTTAATAAGTTTAGATCCGACAGTTGGCGCAGAAATCAAAAAAACGAGGCCGGCAATAATTGTTAATGATGATGCTCTGGGAAAACTGCCACTTAAAATAATTGTTCCGGTAACAGACTGGAAATCTCATTACAAAATCGCACCGTGGATGGTTAAAATTGAATCCACGCATAAAAATGGATTAGTAAAGGAGTCCTGCGCTGATTGTTTTCAGGTTCGTTCAGTTTCCCAAAACCGGTTTGTCAGGAAATTAGGCTCCATAACAGAGAATGAATTAAACAAAATAAAAACAGGTTTATCGAAAGTTTTATCGATTGATCTTGAGTAAACTAACCAAAACCATCTTCTTTAAACAAAAATGGGAAGAACCAAATGTGTCGTACTCCTGATTTTAATCAACACACTTTATTTGAATGCAGCCGAAAACCATTGGGCGGGAGCGCGTGCACTGGCGCTTTCCAATGCCGCGGTTTCTTTTTCCGATGCCTGGAGCACATTTCATAACCAGGCTGGGTTGGCTAATCTTACCGATATTACCACCGGCTTTTATTACGAATCCAGGTTCAACATCGACGAACTGGCACTTATTGCAGGTTCGCTCGTGCTGCCGGTGAAAGCGGGAACGTTCGGCATCAGTTTTTCGCAATTTGGAAAAGCGACTTATAAGGAAAATAAAATAGGACTTGGTTTTGCCAAAAAGCTGACTGAAAATTTCGACGCCGGCATTCAATTCGATTATTTCTCGCAAACATTTCCTGAAAACGAACGTGCATTTGGATTCGCCACTGTTGAAGGAGGTATCATCTGGTCGCCGGCAAAAAACCTGTTTCTGGGAAGCCACATTTTCAATCCGTTTGCAGCTGGTATTGAAACACCCGCAGGCAAACAAAAAATGCCTGCGACTTACCAGATTGGCGGCCATTATCAATTTAATGACATGGCGCTGGTGACAACCGGGATACAAAAAGAAAGCAATTTTCCTGCGAGATTTAAAGGCGGAATCGAATTTCTTCCGGTGGAAAACTTCGCGCTGCGGTTCGGGGTTTCGGGAAAACCGTTCAATTCTACCGCGGGAATTGGCTACAACGCAGGCAAATTAAACGGCGATATTGCATTCAGTTATCACGGAAACCTGGGGATCACACCTTCTGTTTCGGTTCAGTTTAAATTGTAAATGGAACGGATGCTACAACATATCATCCTGATTCTCATGTTGCTAATCCCGTTTTTTTCGGCAGGACAAAAGCCGGATGTAAGTGAAGAACTGGAAGCAATTATTGAATCGATTGTGGAAAACCTCGAAGAAGATGCCGAAGTGACCCAAATTACACAAGACCTGGAACAATTAGCCGAAAATCCGCTAAACATAAATTCAGCAACCGAAAACGATCTTTTAAAACTGCATGTGCTAAACCAGGTTCAAATTCAAAAAATACTTGATTACCGGAACAAATTCGGTTCGGTGTATTCAATTTTCGAATTAAATGCAATTGATGGAATTTCGCGCAACGAACTGCTAAAAACGGCGCCTTTCGTTTGGTTTGGGCCCGCAGAAGAAAAAACGGAAACCTTTTCCGATGCTTTGAAATACCCGCGGCAACAACTTTTTGCCCGGACGCAGTCGTTACTTCAAAAACAGAAAGGATTTCGGGAAAAGGATGACGGGACCATTCCGTACGAAGGCAATCGCGCGCGCTATTACACCCGGTACCATTTCGAAGCCGGGGAAAAAATTTCAGCCGGCATAACCGCTGAAAAAGACCCGGGTGAAGCGTTTTTCAATGGTTCCAACAACTCCGGCTTTGATTATTATTCCGGATATGTGAGCCTGCAAATCAATCCGGTAATTCAGAAGGTGATTGTTGGCGATTTTTTGGTGCGCGCCGGTCAGGGCCTGGTTGTATGGCAGGGTTATTCCTCATCGAAGTCGCTATATACACTGGATATTTTGAAAACCGGCCAAAGTATTCGCCCTTTTACCTCTGCCGATGAAAACCGGTTTTTCCGTGGAGCTGCCACTTCCATCGCCCTTGGAAGCGGGACGCTTGAGCTGTTTTATTCGAATAAAAAGCGGGATGCCAACATAATTTTTTCCGATTCGGCAGCAACTTATTTTACCAGCCTGCAAACTTCGGGATATCACCGAACCAACAGTGAAACAGCGGATGAAAATTCGGTAAAGGAAACCAATGCCGGTGTAATTTTTACTTACAATTTCCAAAACCTGAACATTGGCGCCACTTTCGTAAACCAGCAGTTTGAGCTGCCATACATCCGCAGCGATCAGTTGTACAATCTATTTCAATTCCGTGGAAAACAGAATTACACAGGCGGCGCCAATTACTTGTATAGCAAAGGAAAGTACCAGTTGTTTGGCGAGGCGGCGTTATCAAAATCAAAAGGGAAAGCGTTTGTGCAGGGTGCGGTGGCGCATCTCAGCGACCAGCTCGGATTTTCGGCTTTGTTCCGTCATTTCGATAAAAATTACCATGCTTTGTGGGCCGGTCCTTTTGCAGAAGGAAGCGCGGCCAATAACGAAACGGGCTTATTTTTGGGAACGAAAATCCTTCCGGTAAAATACGTTGCCCTCTCGGCATATTCAGATTTTTACCGCTCGGAATGGATTACTTTTTCCACTGCAGCTCCAGCTTCAGGGTTCGATGTATTTGCACAGGCCGATATGGTTTTTTCTGATAAATTCCGGTTTTACCTCCGGTTAAAAAATGAAGAAAAAGAGCAGAAGTTTAAAATGGAAAACAGGTATATAAACTTGCCGGAAACCACCCGGAAAACCCGGTTTCACATTCAATACCAGCTTTCTGAGAAAATAGGATTAAGAACAAGAATGGAACATGTTTTCTACAAAGGCATGGAAAAAGAAAACGGGTTCATGGTTTACCAGGACATTCGTTACTCGCCAGTTCAATTTCCGGCTACCGGATATTTTCGCGTCGCGTGGTTCAATACCGATAGCTACAATTCGCGAATTTATGCCTACGAAAACGACCTGTTGTATACCTTTTCCATTCCGGCCTATTATGGAAATGGCTGGAGGGCTTACATCAACCTGCGTTGCAAAATCAGCAGGCAAATCGATTTCTGGTTTAAACTGGCCGATACCATCTGGACCGACAGAAAAACCATCAGTTCAGGCTATAATGAAATTAGCGGAAATCAAAAAACTGAAGTAAAATTTCAGTTGAGGTTGAAAATATAGCTTCGAATGCTTTACTTTGTCACCCAAAAATTCCGAGATGACAGAATATAATTTTGATGATATCCGCCCTTACACCGACAAGGAAGCAAGGCAAAAAATACGGTTGCTGATCAAAGACCCGGTTTTCGACGAGGTGCTGATGCATATTTTCAAGGTGCGCCCGAAGGTAAAAATGGTGAAGCTGCAATTGCGCATGATCAGAAACGTTAAACAACTGCAGGGAACGTTTATTTATGACCTGATCCGCTGGATCATCAACAAAACATCGAGTGGGCTGTCCAGTGCGGGAATCAGCAAACTCGACAAAAAGAAAGCCTATTTGTTCATCTCAAACCACCGCGACATTGTACTGGATGCTGCATTGTTAAACTTCTTGATTTTTGAGCACGGCATGAACACAACCCAGGTAGCCATCGGAAACAATCTTTTGCTTTACGAATGGATTGAACATGCGGTAAAACTGAACCATGCTTTTATCATAAAACGGAACCTTGGCGCCCGCGAACTGATGGAAGCGTCCAAAAAAGTTTCGCATTATATCCGGAAATCAATTGTTGAAGATCGCATGTCTGTCTGGATTGCGCAACGCGAAGGCCGAACAAAAGACGGATTTGACAAAACACAGCCAAGTATCATTAAAATGCTGAACATGAGCAATACCGGCAGCTTTAACGACGGTTTTAACGAACTGAATATTGTGCCCGTTTCCATCTCGTATGAAATTGAACCATGTGGTTTAGCAAAGATGAAAGAGCTGATTAAAAAAGAACGGTATGGCCAGATAAAAACCAACAAAGACGATTTGAAAAGCATGTCGATGGGAATGTTCAACCCGAAAGGCCGAATGCATTTTTCGTTTGGCGATCCCATTAAAATTGATTTTGTGGAAGTGCATACAAAGCAGGAACAAAATAAACAGGCCGAACAATTAGCAGCGTTAATCGATCAGAGCATTTATGCCAATTACAAACTCTGGCCAAATAATTACATCGCTTACGATTTGCTGATGCAGGACAACCAATTTCAGCACAAATATTCAATGGAAGAGAAAAAGAAATTCGAAATGATGATTGAGCAGGCAATGATTCACATCGATTTTCCGATCACCGACATTCAGGAGCGGTTTCTGAAAATCTACGCCAATCCGGTCATTAACAAGCTGCAAGCAACAAAATAATTATGGCTGCTGTAATTTGGGACTGGAATGGAACGCTGCTGAACGATCTCGACCACTGCATTGCAACTATAAACGTTTTACTCGAAAAACGCAAACTTCCGATGATCGACCACTCCCGGTACAAAGATGTTTTTTCCTTTCCTGTAAAAGAATATTACCAATCAGTTGGTTTCGATTTTTCAAAAGAAAACTTTGAAATTCCGGCAAAAGAATTTATCGATTTGTACGACCGACAGGTGAAGAATTGTCCGCTGCACGATTCGGCAATTGAGGTTCTTTCTTTTTTTAAAGAACATAACATCAGCCAGTTTGTGCTATCCGCCATGAAACAGGAAATGCTGGAAGAAACACTGAAACACAACCGCATTTCTCATTTTTTCGAAGCAGTGGCCGGCCTAAACGATCATTACGCTGTTTCAAAAATCGAGCGCGGCAAACAGTTAATCCGGCAATTTGAAATCGATAAAAAAAACACGTTCATTATTGGCGATACCATTCACGATTTTGAAGTAGCCCGGGAATTGGGAACCGCGTGCATTTTAATTGCCGACGGCCACCAGTCGAAAGAAAGGTTGCAAAAAACAGGGAGCACTGTAATTTCTGCGTTAAAAGATTTGATGGCTACCAGCGAAATCAAGGAACTGTTTCAATAATTCTTTTACATTTACGGGTTTTTGAAAAAAAAATTATTGTTTGATAAAACCAGTTTGATGAAAAATTTTCTTAGCAAAGATGCCAATCTGCTGCTTGTTTTTTTGCTTGCAGCCGTTTCGTTGCGTTTGTTCAGTTTTTTTCCGAGCGTACTCGACCATGACGAATCAACATACCTGATCATCGGCCGCGACATTTTACACGGAAAAGCATTATACAAAGATGTAACCGATACAAAACCGGTAGGAATTTTCATGTTTTATGCGGCGCTCGAGTTTCTTTTCGGACAATCGATATTTCTGAAACGGCTGGCTTTTGCGCTCGTTGTGGGTGCAACCGGTTTTCTGGTTCACAAAGTTTCTTTCAGGCTGTTTAAACAAAAAAATGCAGCGCTGGCATCGGGTTTTATTTACCTTCTTTACACCTCAATATGGACCTATCATGGGCGTTCGCCAAACACCGAGTTGCTGTTCAATTTTACCACCATAGCCGGTTTGCTGCTGTTTTTAAAGCGGGATGCAAAACATTTTTTTGCGGCTGGCTTGATAATGGGCATCGGTTTCATTATCAAATACCTGGTGCTTTTCGATTTTTTCGCATTCATGCTGTTCTTCTTTGTGGTTGAACTGGAAAACCCTGAAAATAAAAAATTCCTGCCTGTACTGGCTCGTTATTTTCTTGCGGGTTTGGCTTTTCTCCTTCCGTTCGGTTTGGTGAACCTTTATTTTTATCTCGGCGATCATTTCCAGGATTTCTATTTTATCACCTACGAACTTCCGGGGTTGTATGGCGGTAATGCATCGCCAATGAGGTATCTAATCATGCTGCTCGATTTTATCGCGAAATTTCTACCCATCTCATTCATACTTTTTTATGTAATTTTCAACAAGAAAAAACCGCTGCCGTTCAACTACAAATGGTTTTTTGCTTTGTGGATTTTGTGCGTGCTGATTGCCATGTACCTTCCCGGAAAAGAATTCAGCCACTACACCATTCAACTCATGCTCCCGTTTAGTTTACTGGCAGGTATGTTTTTTCATCCTGAATTCAAGACCGATAAAGCAACAGGTCTCATTTTCTCGCGGAAGTACGGATTTATTTTACTGGCTGTTGTTTTACTGGCCGTGCAGGTTATTAATTACCAGAATGAAGTAGCCAAACCCGATGTGGAACGCGAGGTGGCCACCTACATTAAAAAAGAAATGAAGCAGGGCGATAAAATTTATGTTTCGAATTATCAGCAAATTATTTATTACCTGGTGGGTATCGACAGCCCTACGAAATTTGTGCATTCCAATTTACTGTTTACGCCAACCCATAAAGCGTTTAAAGTTAATGCCGGCACCGAAATCGGGCGAATATTGGGAATGCATCCGAAATTTGTTTTGGTTCAGGGAAAAAATGATTTGATTCAGAAAAAAATTCAGAAAGATTACCGGTTGCTTAAAACCTTCAGAAACGGCCGGATTTTACTCTATGCACTCACGAACTAAAAAATGTCGCGTTTTTTGATGTCGCGGATGTACATCTGCAAACTTTTTTTGCCCCGGTATTCATTTTCTGTAATCGAATAACAAACATCGAAAGGCAATCCGGAGGTAATTAAATCGTACTTATCGGACTGGTTAAAAGCAATTCCCGGGAAAATTCCGGAGTTAACATCGGGCTCCACAAGGTCGAGTTTGAGATGGTCGTTGTTTTTACCCACCATGCGGCTGGTTCCGGCATCAAATACATCTTCAGTAACAAAAACCGGCATCATATTGTGCGGCCCAAACGGTGCAAATTGTTTCAGGATGCGGTAAAACCGCGGTGTGATTTCACTGAGCGTAATTTTTGTGTCTATATCAATGCTTTGAAATTGAGCATCCATCTTGATTTGCAGCGAAACGATTTCTTCAAAACGGCGCCTGAATTCCGGGATGTTTTCAATTTTAAGCGTGAGACCGGCGGCGTACATATGTCCACCGTAGGATTCGAGCAAATCGCTGCATTTGCCAATGGCTTCATACAAATCGAAATCTTTTACCGAGCGCGCCGAGCCCGTAGCCAATCCATTCGATTCAGTCAGGATAATGGTGGGCCTGTAATATTGCTCGGTAACTCGGGAAGCCACAATACCGACAACACCTTTGTGCCAGTCGCGGTTGTACAATACAGTGCTTCTCGTTCCTTTCATCAGCGGATCGGCTTCGATCATATCCAGGGCATCCTGTGTGATATCACGGTCAAGCGTTTTTCTGATTTCGTTAAACGAGTCGATTTCCTCGCCCAGGATATCCGATTTATCTTCGTCGTTGGAAACCAGTATTTGCACCGATTTTTTGCCGTGCTCAATTCTTCCCGAAGCATTCAATCGCGGGCCGATTTTAAACACGATATCGCTGATGGTAATTTCGCATCCGTTCAATCCCGATAAATTAATGATGGTTTGCATTCCAATTCCGGGGTTTGAATTGAGCTTTTTCAACCCGTAATAGGCCAGCACGCGGTTTTCGCCGGTAACCGGAACAATGTCGGATGCAATGCTCACCACCACCAAATCGAGCAAATCATAAATTTCTTCGGGCTCGATGTTCTTTTTTTGGCAATATGCCTGCAGAAATTTAAAGCCCACTCCACATCCGGAAAGTTCTTTATACGGATAATTGCAGTCGGTTTGTTTTGGGTCGAGCACTGCAACGGCATCCGGAATTTTTTCATCGGGATTATGATGGTCGCAGATGATAAAATCAAGTCCGCGCGCCTTCGCCTGTGCAATTTTATCGACTGCTTTAATCCCGCAATCAAGGGCAATAATCAGCGTGAAACCATTTTCTGCGGCATAATTGATACTCTGCGGCGAAATTCCGTATCCTTCGCTGTATCGGTCGGGAATGTAATATTCAATGTATTCCAGACGCGGTTTCAGGAAAGTATACATAAGTGCGACTGACGTGGTGCCATCGACATCATAATCGCCGTACACCAACACTTTCTCCTGGTTCGCGACGGCTAAATCAAGTCGGGCAACTGCTTTTTCCATGTCTTTCATCAGGAATGGATCGTGAAGATCGCTGAGGCGCGGACGAAAAAATGTTTTGGCTTCGTTAAATGTTTTTATGCCACGCTGCACCAGCAGGCGGGCCAGCGTCATATTCACATTCAATGCCGCCGAAAGGTGTTTTATTTCGTTCGGATCACCTTGTTTTTTTAAATTCCAGATTCTTTCCATAGGTATTTTTCTCCTGTTCCTTTTTCCCGAAGGTTTACAAAGATAAAATTTACCGGCGATATTATCTTAAAATTCCAAATTCGTTGTTTTGATAGCCAGGAACCTCCCGCACCGGCGCAGATTTTGATTTGGTGAGATGAACTTGTTGGAACAACATGCGTAGGATATATCCACCAGCAGTTATACGTAAATTTAATGCTACATTTGCGGCATAACTCAAAGCCTTATCAGTATTTATTAAATAAAAACCGAAGCATGAAACTGACTAAATTAGTTTGGTTAATGTTACTTGTTGTTGCCCCCATTTTAACCTTTGCTCAGAAAGATATAAAACAACAAATAATAAGCTACACCGATTCTACCGAAATAATGATACGAAACGGCAGAAAGCTGGTAGCCGATAAAACAACCAGAGGCGACAATCGCGGAGCCATTGAAACCATGAACTACCTGAAAAATAATATCGACGATGAATACATTATTTTTTACCCTGCCGAAGAATTACTGATAAGGCTGGCCAACAGCGACTTTCACCAATTTCTTTATATCGCTGCCCATTTCGATCACCTGCTCGATGATAAAACAAAATACATTACGTTTGATAACATCACGGCGCAGATTCATGAGTTTTTAAGTCAGGAAATAAAATTAATTGAAAAGGATTTGGAGCAGTCCGAACTAAATGCGGAGAGTAAAGAATTTATACAACTTTATGTCCGGTATTATAAAGGAGAAGACAATAATGACCTGAACAAATCAATCAAATCCTTTCAAAAATCTTATCCCGGGTCAAAATTTAATCGATTTTTAGATTTGATTAAAAAACAAACCACACCTGCCTGGATGAATTTTTGTTTGGGTTACGGGCATGAATATTTGGGCGGCAATCTGGCGCAAAATTTCAATCCGGATTTTCAAAGTATGGCTTTCGAACTCGAGTGGTTCATCAATCAGTTTTATCTTTCATTTTTCTTTCAGGGAAGCGTTGAAAAGCTTTATTCAACTTACACGATGCCCGTTACCGGTTACAATTTAATCCATACTCCGGAAGATGAAGCCTTCAGTATAAAATATGGTATGAAACTGGGCAAGTCGTGGGTAACCACAAAATCAATCAGTTTCTTCTCATACCTTTCGATTGGTAATTATCAGATAAAATCGCAAAAATCAAATTTTGATATTCCTGATGAAGAGTCGGCTAATCTTAAACTAACCAGTGTTTTTAGTCCGGGAATAGGCACTGGCTGCGACATTAATTTAAAATACTTTAAAAATAAGGTTACCGGGGAGACTGTTGGAAAATGGTTTATCCGGCCAAACATTGGGTACGATTTTTTTATTACCGGAAAGGAAGAATCAAAAGGAGGAAGTTTGTTTGTTAATCTCAGCATGGGATTCGGCATAGGAAGATAGCTCCCAACTTCTGCGCTGGCCGGGATTTACACCGAAGGATGCTTTTTGCACAATTCGATATATTTTTACTGGAATATTACCTAGTAGTATCGGTTACCGTAGATTTAAAATCACACCATCCGGGCAACCCACTTCTTTTATTATCTTTGCGAAAATTTTTGAGTGAGGTCAAACCATGCATGCATTTTAAGGGTTTGAATATAAAACCATTTAACAGGAAGAACATGAGTTATCCGGAATTAAGCGAACAGGAAATTATCAGAAGAGATTCATTGAAAAAACTGCGCGAGTTGGGCATTGATCCTTATCCGGCAGCAGAATATCCAGTCAATACCACATCAAAAGAAATAAAAGAGAAATACAGGCAGGAAGAGAATAATTTTCAGGATGTTACTTTGGCCGGACGTTTAATGAGCCGCCGGATTATGGGAAAAGCTTCGTTTGCTGAAATCCAGGACCACCAGGGACGGATTCAAATCTACGTCAACCGCGACGAAGTTTGTCCGAATGAGGACAAAACGCTATACAACGAAGTATTTAAAAAACTGCTCGATATTGGCGACACCATCGGCATAAAAGGTTTTGTTTTTATTACACAAATGGGCGAAATTACTGTTCATGTAAAAGAATTATCCGTATTGAACAAATCGCTGCGCCCGTTGCCCGTCGTAAAAGAAAAAGAAGGAAAAACCTACGATGCATTTACCGATCCGGAAATGCGCTACCGCCAGCGATATGTCGATTTGATTGTAAATCCGAAAGTAAAAGAGGTGTTCATTAAGCGCACGAAAATTCTGGACACCATGCGGCAGATGTTTAACGAAAATGGTTACCTGGAAGTGGAAACGCCGGTGCTGCAGCCTATTCCCGGAGGCGCCACAGCGCGGCCGTTTGTAACCCACCACAACGCGTTAAACATTCCGCTTTACCTGCGCATTGCCAATGAACTCTACCTGAAACGATTGATCGTTGGCGGCTTCGATGGCGTTTACGAGTTCTCCAAAGATTTTCGCAACGAAGGCATGGACCGCACACACAACCCGGAATTTACGGTGATGGAAATCTACGTAGCTTTCAAAGACTACAAATGGATGATGAATTTCACCGAACAAATTTGCGAACGCGTGGCGCTGGCGCTGCACGGAACCACAAAAGTTCAGTTGGGCGAACATACCATCGATTATAAAGCGCCTTACCCGCGGGTAACAATGATCGACGCCATTAAAGAACATACCGGTTACGACATATCGGGAAAAACGGAAGAAGAGCTGCGCGAGATCTGTGATAAACTGGGACTGGAAACCGACCCGAGCATGGGAAAAGGAAAACTGATTGACGAAATTTTTGGCGAAAAATGCGAGGAACATTACATCCAGCCGACATTTATCATGGACTATCCGGTTGAAATGTCGCCGCTGACCAAAAAACACCGCGATAATCCGGAACTGACAGAGCGTTTCGAGTTGATGGTGAACGGAAAGGAGCTGGCAAATGCCTATTCCGAATTGAACGACCCGATTGATCAGCGCGAGCGGTTTGAGGAGCAACTGCGGCTTTCTGAAAAAGGCGATGATGAAGCCATGTACATCGACCAGGATTTCCTGCGGGCGCTGGAATACGGCATGCCCCCCACCTCGGGAATGGGAATTGGAATCGACCGGCTGACCATGTTCATGACCAACAGCCCGTCCATTCAGGATGTGCTCTTTTTCCCGCAAATGAAACCGGAGAAAAAAGCAGTGGAACTCACCGACGACGAAAAACTGGTATTGAATCTGCTGAAGGAATCGCCGGTGGATTTAAACGAACTGAAGGAAAAATCGGAACTCAGCAATAAAAAATGGGACAAAGCCATGAAAGGCCTCAACCGGAAAAAATTGGCGCAGGTGACGAAAACGGGAGAAGGTTTGTTTGTGGAGAAGATGCAGTAATGAGCACTTAATACCGGCATTTAATAACGGGGAAAGAAACAAAAAAGCCATCGGTAAAAACCGGCGGTTTTTTTATGGGGTGCGATGATTTGCAATCGCCGGATTCATTTTTTAGAAAAGGCATCATTGCAATCGTTTTACAAGATCTTTGAGTGCGTCCAGGGTTTCCTGAAGCTAAAAGTTTTGGCAGCTGAATTGTGCGTTTTTCATACATTTGTACAGCTGTAAACCAACGAAAAATTCAACATGAAAACGCATCAGTTCAAAATTTCCTGTTTTGCTTTATTGCTTCTTTTTGTTTCATCAAACGCAAAACCGGCCGAAAAACCAATAAAGCTGGCTGTTGCCGGAATGACGCACGGGCATATTTCCTTTATTCTGGGGCGGCCGGAAAAAGGGGATTTCGAGTTGGTCGGGGTTTTCGATACCAATAAAGAACGAACACAACAGATGGCCGAAAAATACCACCTTCCGGATGAAATAATTTATCATGATCTGGAAGAAATGCTCAACAATACAAAACCCGAAGCAGTAGTTGCTTTTGGCTCCATTTACGACCATCTTTCCGTTGTGGAAGCCTGTGCTCCGAGAGGTATTCATGTAATGGTTGAAAAACCGCTGGCAGTGAATATGGAACATGCAAACCGAATGGCTGAACTGGCTGAAAAAAACCACATCTTTTTACTCACTGATTACGAAACATCGTGGTACCCCGCAACCGCAAAATCAATGAAAATGGTAAACGACGAAAACTTCGTGGGGACGCTGCGAAAAGTGGTGATTCACGACGGGCATCAGGGACCGAAGGAAATCGGTTGTGAAAAGGTGTTCCTCGACTGGCTGACCGACCCGGTTTTAAATGGGGGCGGCGCCATTGTTGACTTTGGTTGCTACGGGGCCAATTTAATGACGGCGCTAACCAATGGCGAAAAAGCCCTTTCAGTAACTGCAGTAACAAGGCAGTTTAAACCCGGTATTTATCCAAAAGTTGATGATGATGCAACCATTATTGTTTCGTATCCGGAATCGGAGTGTATCATTCAGGCGTCGTGGAATTGGCCGTTTAGCCGAAAAGACATGGAAATTTACGGCGATTCGGGATTTATTTACGCAAAAAACAGGACCGATATGGAAATCAGGGCAAATGGCATGAACGCCGCGAAAAATGAAAAGGTATCGTCGGATGATGTTGAAGTTTACGAAGATCCGTTTGCCTATTTTGCCGATGTAATCCACAAAAAAATTACCGTACCCGAATATGGTTTGTATTCCCTGAAAAATAATTTGGAAGTGGTGCGGATACTCGATGCCGCCCGCAAATCAGCCCATACGGGTAAAACTGTGCAATTGGAATATTGAGTCTGCTCTGAAAAGTCTGAGTTCATTGATTTTCAACTTCTTTGCCCCTAACCTCTAAAGGGGAACTTGCTGAGAATCAATGAATTCTTCAAAGTCCACTTGAGGGGATTTAGGGGTTTTTGACTTTTCGGAGTGAACTCAATATTAATGTAAATTCTTTCGAACGAATTTCAATTTAAACATTCAAAAAAAATACCGGAAGCATATGTCCCGGTATTTACAGTGTTTATAATAATCAGAAACTTATTCCAAAATATTTCGCATGTATTCAATGCATTTTACAACTTCTTTTGCAGGATCTTCCATTTTATATTCCAGTTCTATAAATACGTCAATAGGCCATTGTGTTTTCTTTAATAAAAGAAGGATATCGGAAATCGGTGTACTACCCTCACCAAACGGCACCGAAGTGTTCGGCATTGTTGGATGATTTGGTCCCGTTTTGTCCTTCATGTGAATCATCGGAATTTTGTCGTGGTACTTTTCAATGACTTCGTTCGGATGTCTTCCGGTACTTCCGTAATAATGGCCAACGTCCAGGTTCAGCCTGTTTGCGGGCGAAAAACTGAGCATTGTGTCGATATCAAAACCGGGCTCGCTAAATTGCGCGTGAGTATGATATATTGCCAGGCTGTTGTGTTTTTCAGCAAATTTTCCGAGACGTTTGCAGGCTTCCATACTTGCTTCATCTGTTATCCCGTATGCTCCCAAAACATTTGCCGCATTATAGGCATAATTGATTTCCTCGTCCGACCATGCCGACGGTGCAAATTTGGCAATGTGGATATCCACACCTGCATTATTGTATTTTTTACGTACATCCGCATACTTTTGCATGGGCAATGCCAAGCGCCACGCACGTTGTTCTTCCCTTAACTTTTCTGCGGCAGCAGCACGTTCTGCTTTTTCCTGATCGGATAAATTATCGTCACGGCGTCTTCCGGGCCCCTGCGGTATTCCCAGCCCTTCCTCCAGCACGAGCCTCATCTCCAGTGCATTAACACCTGCATCCAACACATAACCAAGCACTTCGTCGAGGTTGTGGGGAATGGTACGATAAGAATAAGTTGTCAATCCCAACTGGACGCCGTTTACTTTTGAATTGGGTTTTTTGCGTCGCCTGCCGGTTGCGAGCGAATAATTGAAGGGTAACATTGAACCTGCAGCAACTGCGGCTGTTGTTCCTAAAAATTTTCGTCTTGAAATCGAAGATTTTTTCATTTTATTGATCTTTAGATTTATAACTGCTTTATTCAACTTTCAACCGGCTAATGTAATTATTTTACAAATTAACTTCACCATCATCCCGGCAATAGATTTTGTTGTACTCTACCCGGAGCAAAGAGATACAGGCGGATAAAGTGAAAGTGGTTGACTGACTGTAAACAAAGTGTAAAGGACGTTTTGTAGACGCGTTGTCCCAAAATAAGAATAAGTACCAAACATATCGCTTATTTTTTGTAATTGGTGAATAATAATTGTAGATTATAACTTCTTTATTGGTAAGCAAATACAAAAAGAAGGAAAAACGGTTGAAGCAATATTTTATGACAAGACGAAGATTATTTATAAAACTAAAAAAGCGCCCGGTAACCATTATACCTTTCGTTTTGATCAATCGCAAGCTCTGAATCCCATAAATTTTTATTGATAAAAAAAATTAAAAACTGTCTTTTATTGTTAAATCTCACTAGTGTCTCGTTAAAATATTAAATCGTTCTTTGACAGAATTGACAATCAGTTATTTGTAGTAGTTTTTGCTGCGTGACGATTTGAATTGTTTCTTTTGGCATCAAAATAATAAGAGATGAACCAAGGGAAATATGTATTTGCACAAATCACTGAATTCTTGCCCCGCAGGGTGTTTGACCGCCTTGTGATGAAGTACAATGGCAACAAACACGTCCGCACTTTCACTTGTTGGAACCAGATGCTCTGTATGGTATTTGGACAACTCACCAATCGTGACAGTCTTCGGGATTTAATTGTTGCCATTGATGCGCACTGGAACAAGTCATATCATTTGGGACTCGGCTCCAGCGTGAAACTGGCAACTCTTGCAAGGGCAAACATCAACAGGAATTGCAAAATCTACGAAGAATTTGCCTATTGTCTTGTAGATCATGCCCGAAGGATTTGTGCAAGTGACGATTTTGAAGTTAAAGTTGAAGGCAATGTTTATGCTTTTGATTCCACAACAATCGATCTTTGCCTGAGCGTTTTCTGGTGGGCTGAGTTCAGGAAGAAAAAAGGTGGCGTAAAAATGCATACGCTATACGACGTCAAGACCCAGATTCCGAGCTTTGTTCACATTACTACCGCATCGGTCAACGATGTAAATGCCATGGATAATATCCCATATGAGAAAGGCAGTTATTATATCTTTGACAGAGGCTACAATGATTTCGAGCGGCTTTGTCGAATTCAAAAACTTGAAGCATGGTTTGTTGTACGGGCCAAAAACAACCTCAAGTTCAAGAGAATGTATTCGAGTCAAGTAGACAAATCGACTGGGGTAAGATGCGATCAAACCGGTGTTTTTTTGCATCCAAAATCTTACAATCGTTACCCCCAGAAACTGCGTCGGATCAAGTATTATGACTGCGAAACAGAAGTTGAATTTGTTTTCCTCACAAATAACTTCGAACTCACAGCCCTGGAAATTGCCATTCTTTATAAAAATCGTTGGCAAGTCGAATTGTTTTTTAAATGGATCAAACAGCATCTTAAGGTGAAAAGCTTTTGGGGTCATACCCTCAATGCTGTAAAAACACAACTTTACTGTGCAATTATCACCTATTGTTTGGTGGCAATTATAAGCAAAGAATTAAAAATAGACCGTTCGACCTACGAAGTTTTACAAATTTTGGGGATCTCGCTACTGGACAAAACTTCTGTAAAAGAGCTACTTACAAACAATGATTACAAAAATGTCAAAGAACCAAATTATAAACAATTGTCACTCAGTCTCTTTTAGCGAGACAGTAGTGGTTAAATCTTAAAAATTAAACGTTATGAAAAAATTGAGTTTTTTATTTGTAAGTCTTTTTTTGGTTGTTTTTCTGGTTCCTAATGTTGTCAATGCGCAGGCAACGCCTGAGTGGTTAGATCCTGCAACGGTTACCATAACAATAGATGGCAACATCTATAAGCTTGATTGTGAAAAACATAAAGTTACCACAGCCAACGGAATCCTAAATTTTGTAGCTTTTGGCATAGCAGAAGATACACAATCTGGTAGTCTGAATAATGGAGTTGCTCCGGCAGGCGTGTACGAAGATGAAACCAGAGGATTAAAAGTTACTGTTTATGAAGATGGCACTTTTAAAGCCGTTAAGCATGATAAATCAGATAAGGAAACACCGGTTAAAAGTAAATAACTTATTTTGAAATAAAGAGGCTGTTCAAACAGAGAACAGCCTTTTTTTCACCAAAACAGAATCAGCAAAACTGAACATAAATTTTCCTTTTCTTATTAATTTTAAAATTAAACATTATGAAAAAACTAATTTCTGCGATGATCGTCGCATTCTTGTTCGCAGCGTGTGAAAAAACTTCAATCGAACCACAAGATGAATTGGTTCTGAAAAAAGGTTCCAAAAAAGAAAAAGTAAAACTCTGTCATCGAACTGATAATGGAGTTACGTTGTGATCGAAGTAAGTGAAAATGCAGTGAAAGCACATTTCGCCCATGGTGATAAGCTACATGTTGAAGGTGAAGATTGTGGATGTGTTCCTGATTACTACCAGGGATTTGAAACAGATGCAATGGGGTGGTTTGATGCAAATAGCAGTTGGTATGGAAAGTTACTCGTGTTGCATCCGGAACCAACGGCATAACTTCTGCCATGGGGTATTATCATGCTGTATTTCAAGGGGAGCTGAATCGGTTACACGATTTGATGGTTATTCAAGCACATGGACAGGCGAATGGAGTGCAGAAATTGATGTATACCTGGATCCTAATTGGGGTACCGGTACAGGATTTGATTATTCGGTTGCTGCTACCGGTGCCAACGGAAATCATCTACGAGATTTTATATTTCATGTTGGGACACCGGATATCGGATTACTTGTAAATGGATAATAATTCCGATTCTTATGCGAACCCGTATAAATTGAAAAATGAAAATAATGGAAATTATTATAACGTAACTTCAGCCGGTTGGTACACTTTAGAACACGTTTTTTATGAAGACGGTGGTGTACTTGCTGTTGATTTGAATCTTCTTGATTCAGACGGAAATGTTTTATGGAGCGTTACCCGGTCAAATTCATCTGATGATATTTCATCAAAAGTTGGAGGCAATCGATATGGCTGGTTCACTTTTATAAGTGTGGATGGTGGTATCACTGTTGATAACTCTGAGCTGTTTAGGAATTGCCCGTAAATGAAATTGTAGCTGACCGTATTTAACAAAAAATAGGCTATAGAAACGATGGCCTATTTTTGTTTCTAAAACTATTTCATCGTTAACTTCTTCGCTCAAATTAACAACCTTGCTGCATTTATTAATGCACCCTTGTGCAATTTATTTTGAGAGAATCACCGGCAGCTTATATCAATAATTAAAAACGTATATCCATTTGAATAATGGGAAATGCGAAAACTGGCTTGATATTATACTGTCAAACCGGATTACCTTTTAC
>CAWAMJ010000015.1:0-97678 GCA_963783085.1 uncultured Prolixibacteraceae bacterium
TTTTCAGAATATACTACCAGAAGGACGCGATTCTATTTTACATTTTTTTTTCACCGAATAACGCATTTTTGAATGTGCGGTGATTTATTGTTTAATTTAAACTAAAGTCAGATGATTTACGAAACCTTACTGTTTTTTTCGGGACTGTTATTGCTTCTTCCCCTGAGGAGTGAATTGATTCCACAGTTCAGGGGCTTTCATTAAAAAAGCCGGATGAAAGCCTGGGAGAGCGAGATAAATTCCTTGTCTTTCCTAACTTTCCCGGGCTGTTCCAGAAAAACACAGACAACCATCAGTATTTCGAAAACGAAGAAGAAATCGTGTAAAAAATAACCCGGAATGGGAGAAACAAAGGTAGACAAGCCTGAAAAAGGCAACGCAATCAATCATTAAGCAGCATTAAGCCCCGAATTCTTCGGGGCTTTCTTTATGTTCTTTAGTAAAGGCAATCAACCGGACTAATTGGGTATTGCCAACAAAAAAACTACGCTTTGCCAAACTTCACCATACCATCTTCAATCATTTGCTGCAACTGACTCAGTAAAGCCTGCTCGTGCCGGTCGATGTGGCCGTCTTCGGTGGCAATGTGAATAATTTTATCGTATTCATCGCGCGTAATCACATGATCATCGATGGCCCGTTCGATCATTTCGCGGAGCCTTCCTGCACTTTCACTAATTCGGTCTTCCATATCCTGATTTTTTGAGTATTTATTTTCCAACAAAACATCCGGCAACTTTTTCTAAATCAACTGCAAGATCACCCAATAAACGAGGGCAGCCAACGCGGCTCCTGCCACCGGCCCGAGTACCGGAACCCAGGCGTACTGCCAGTCGTTGTCGTCTTTATTTTTCAAAGGCAGCAATGCATGAACTATTCTTGGCGCCAAATCACGCGCCGGATTAATGGCATAACCGGTTGTTCCGCCCAGGCTCAAACCAATGGAAAATACCACCAGCGAAACCGGCAGCGCCCCCAGCGAACCCAATCCGACTTTTGGGCTTCCCAAACTTTCATATTCAAGATTCGGCAACGTGATTAGCAACACTGCCAGAATCAGCACAAAAGTACCAATCATTTCAGAAAAGAAATTATTTGTGAAATCGCGGATAGCCGGCGCCGTACAAAAACAGGCTTTTTTAGCCCCGGGCACATCCGTAATTTTAAAATGATTTTTAAAGAAAATATATACTGTGGCGGCGCCAGCCATGCCGCCGAGCATCTGCGCCAGGATAAACGGGATTACTTTCACCCAGGGAAACAAACCGCTGAATGCAAGCCCGAGTGTAACAGCCGGATTAATTTGCGCACCGCTCAAGTCGGCTGTAACAAGAACTGCCACAAATACCGCCATTCCCCACCCCGCGGTAATAACAATCCAGCCGGCATTAAAACTATGGGTTTTATTGAGGTTTACATTGGCAACCACTCCGTTGCCGAGCAGGATTAAAATAAAAGTTCCGAGAAACTCTCCAAAAAGTTCAATCATTGGATTTGAAGTTTAGTCTTCAAAGAAATAGTTTTTCGCCATCTCTTCAAATACTTTAATTTGATTTTTTTTCCAGTTCCGCCCTTGTCCCAGCTCCCGCGCCACCAAATCAGCCACTTCGGGTGCGATTCTCAGGCTTTCGCGGGCGTCCAGGAAAAGTGCGCGGGTGCGGCGGGCGAGTACATCTTCCACTGTTCTTGCCATCTCCTTACGCACTGCCCAGGCCACCTGCGATTTATAAATCTGCAATTTCTCACTTAGCCAGCCCCTGTATTTTTTTTCTGTCTCCCCAATTTCCATAACCGCTTCTTTATCCAAACCATAAGGCGCCATATTATCCGTGTAAGGGTTAATATCCATCCGGTATCCGTGAACAGGCAAATGAGCGGTGATGCATTCCCTGTCGGTAAGTCCGCCAAGCATCACAGCTTTATCGATGGTATCTTCTGCCATTTTCCGGTAAGTTGTCCATTTTCCCCCAATGATGGTGATTAATCCAGAAACAGAAATCAGGATTTTGTGTCCCCTCGAAATTTCCTTGGTGGCTTTTTTTTCATCGTCGGGTTTGGCGAGCGGGCGCAGGCCGGCAAAAACGCTGAGCACATCTTTCCGGGTTGGCCGCCGCACGAGGTATTGTCCGGCAGTTTCCAGCACAAAATCCACTTCAGTTTCCAACGCAACCGGCTCAACCGAATGTTTTTCAATTAAAGTGTCGGTAGTTCCCACCACCACGTGATTATGCCAGGGCACTGCAAACATCACCCGTCCGTCGGAAGTGTGCGGAACCATTATTGCGTGGTTTCCGGGCAGAAACTCTTTATTCAAAATTAAATGAATCCCCTGGCTGGGGGTTATCAGTTGCTTTTTACCGGGTTCGTCCATTTGTATCACTTCATCAGCAAAAACACCCGTAGCATTTATTACCACTTTCGAGCGGATTTTCAATTCTTCACCTGTTTCCTGATCCACCGCTTTAATGCCGCAAATCAGTTCTTCCTCTTTCAAAAGTTCTGTTACCCTGCAATAGTTAAGAACTGTTGCCCCGTAATCAACGGCTGTGATTGCCAGCGTCAGCGCCATACGTGCATCATCAAACTGGCCGTCCTGGTAAATCACGCCGCCTTTCAATCCTTCCTGTTCCACCGTTGGCAGCGCTTCCAGGGCTTCTTCGCGCGACAGGTGTTTTGATGGTCCCAAACCCAGTTTCCCGGCCATAACGTCGTAAACTTTTAGTCCGACTGTATAAAAAGGACCTCCCCAAAAATCGTACGTAGGAATAATAAACGACTGATTAGTTACCAGATGCGGTGCATTCTTAAACATCAGCCCACGCTCCTTCAACGCTTCAAAAACCAGCGACACATCCCCCTGCTGCAGGTAACGCACGCCGCCATGAACCAGTTTTGTGCTCCGGCTCGACGTTCCTTTTGCAAAATCCAGTTGTTCCAGCAAAAGTGTTTTATAGCCTCTCGATGCTGCGTCCACGGCACAACCAAGTCCCGTAGCGCCACCACCAATCACAATGATATCCCACTCCGTATTGTTCCTTTGAATTTTATTTAAAATTGTTTCTCTTTCCATAAATAAAGCGTTGAATTTTAACCAGCTATCATCAATTAATTTTCATGTGTATCGTACCAGTGTTTGCTTCGTTCCACTGCTTTTTTCCAGTTGCTGATTACTTTCTGAAACTGTTCTGTTTCTGCAACCGGAGAAAAGGTTTTATCGATTTGCCATTGTTGTTTTACCTCGTCTGTGTTTTTCCAGAAACCGGTAGCCAGACCGGCCAGATAGGCTGCGCCGAGCGCTGTGGTTTCGGTAACTTTTGGCCGGACTACTTTTTTACCGATTGCGTCAGCCTGAATTTGCATCAGCAGGTTGTTCACCACCGCCCCGCCATCCACACGCAGTTCTTCCACATCAATTCCTGAATCTTCCACCATGGTTTCGATGACTTCCATGGAACGAAAAGCGATAGCTTCAAGTGCAGCCCGTGCAATGTGCGCTTTTGTTGCTCCCCGGCTCAGGCCCATTACCGAGGCAGTTGCATATTGATCCCAATGAGGCGCGCCCAATCCAACAAAACCCTGCACAAATGCAACCCCGCCGCTGTCGTTCACCTGGCGTGCCAGTTCTTCGATTTCGGCGGAAGTTTTTATAATCCCCAACTGGTCGCGCAGCCACTGCACTACCGCACCGGCAATAAAAATGCTGCCTTCAATGGCATACGTTACTTTTCCATCGATTTGCCAGGCGATGGTGGAAAGCAGTTTATGTTTCGAAATGATAGGTTTATCGCCGGTGTTCATCACCACAAAACAGCCGGTTCCGTATGTATTTTTCACCATTCCCTCCTCAATGCACATCTGCCCGAACAACGCAGCCTGCTGGTCGCCGGCAATTCCTGCCACCGGAACTTTTTCGCCAAAGAATTCAGGTTCGGTTTCTGCGTAAATTTCGCTCGATGATTTAACTTCCGGTAACATGGATTTGGGAATGTTCAGAATCTTCAGTAATTCTTCGTCCCATTCTAAGGTGTGGATATTAAAAACCAGCGTGCGGCTGGCATTGGTAACATCGGTGATGTGCAGTTTCCCTTTTGTCAGTTTCCAGATGAGCCAGGAATCTACCGTGCCAAAAGCCAGTTTGCCTTTTTCAGCCAAATTGCGGGCCCCTTCCACGTTATCGAGAATCCACTTGATTTTCGTTCCCGAAAAATAGGCATCGATGACCAGTCCGGTTTTTTCGGAGAACTTCCCTTCAATGCTTTGTTTTTTTAACTCGTCGCAAATTCCTGAAGTGCGCCGGTCCTGCCAGACAATTGCATTATAAACCGGCTCGCCTGTTTCGCGATTCCAAACAATGGTTGTTTCCCGCTGGTTGGTAATCCCGATTCCCGAAATTTGAGCAACTTCAACCCGTTGTTTTTTCATCACTTCACGGGCAACTTTTAACTGGGTTTGCCAAATATCGTCCGGCCGGTGTTCTACCCAGCCCGGTTGCGGATAAAGCTGTTCAAACTCTTCCTGCGCCATGTTTACAATTTCTCCGGAATGGTTAAAAAGAATAGCCCGGTTACTGGTAGTGCCGGAATCGAGCGAAAGAATAAATTTTTCCATATTCATGGTTTTGGTAAATCAGAAGTTTGAAATTTACAATTTTATTTTGTTATGATCAATGAAATCACGCAAGATATCAGCACAACATAAAACGAACGAAAGTTTTCATTTCGTCGCTCCTTTTGCTTTTTTACTTAAAATTTCTACTTTTAAAACCGCATATAACCTGAATCCGATTCAGCAATAACCTGACTAAATGTTAAGTAACCAATGATTTTTGAAGTAATTGGACCAAATGAAACTCTGAAACCTTTTGTACATTCCATTCAACTCACCGATATGAATAATGGTGAGCGGCTGCATCATCAAAAAATTGTTCCGTATGGTTTTGGAGGTTTAATTATTAATTTCAAAGGAAAATGTACGCTCGCTTCGGGTTCTGCGGATGAATATGAACTCCCGGAAATATTTATTGCCGGATTAACCAACCGACCGGTAATACTTAACAGTGACGGAGCGATCGGGACAATAGCGATTAACTTCTATCCTACCGGCCTTTACCATTTTCTTCGTTCCCCGGCATCAGAATTATTAAATTTTACAACGGATGGTGGTAGTGCTATCGGATATAAATCAGAAAGATTATTTAAAAAGATTGCCAATGCTGAAAGTAACCAAAAAAAGCTGGAGCTTGCAGAACAATTTCTGGTTGAACGATTAAAAACAGCCAAAATCAGAAACAATATTCCCATTGAAACTGCACAAAAGTTAATGGTAAACAAAGCCGGACAAATACCGATAACGGAATTGGCAGATAAAACAGGCATATCCATTTCCAGCCTCGAACGTCGTTTTCAGAGGCAAACCGGTTTAACTCCCAAAGCGTATTCCAAAATCCTACGGTTTAATCGTGTTTTTAAACTCATCAGGGAAACAGGCGCAACGAAGTGGCAGGATATTATTTACCGCTGCGGATATTACGATCAGGCTCATTTTATTAAAGAGTTCGCCAAATACGCCGGTGACACGCCCGGAAAATTTTTTCAGCAAAAATACAGGGCTTCCGAATTTTACTCCGGAAAATAAATGCGGCACACTAACCGAACCTTCAATTATCTGATTTAGCCGCACCCCAATTCGAATTTCTGGCCGCTCCCGCTTTTCTGCCGATTTTTTACAATTTTTTGCCATCGCTGATCCCTATTTTTCCGCTTATGAAAAAATAATCGGAAATCAGATTCATTCATTCATAAAATTTATAAAAAGGAGGTTTTATATGCCAGACGAAAAGAAACTAAATCAAAGAACGGATAAGCTTAAACAACCGCGAAAAATACCGCTGGTTTCAGTCCGAAGAATTTTTTACCCACTCTTGTTTTTCATTTTTTTTACCCTTGTTTCGGGTGTGAACAGCATTCAGGCACAGATGCTTTACGTGCAGCAAAATGATGACGTTCAACGTGAATTTGCCCTGAATGAAGTAACCAAACTTACTTTTCCTTCGGGAACGGTTGAAATCACTCAAGCCGATGGAAGCGCCGATTCCTTCAGCCTTGAAAATTTGCATTTCTTAAGCTTCGTTGATTTCAACACCGGGACGATTACCAGCAAAAAGCCGGAGGTATTCAATGTCAGTGTTTATCCGAATCCCGCGGGAAAATGGTTAAATATTAATTATGATATCGAAAGGGAAGGCAGAATCAGGTTTATCATTCTCGATCTTCAGGGGCGGGCGTTACTTCATAAAGAAACAACTGGTTATGCAGGAAAAAATAAAGTTGAAGTTGATATCGGCGAACTTCCCAAAGGCATGTATTTCCTGAAAATGAAGCTTCAGCAAAAAACAATAACAACTAAATTAATCAAACAATAAAACAGTGATAAAAATGAAAAAATACATAGTTCTCTTTTCGACCCTTTTATTAATGATCGCCCAAACAGAAGCACAAGACACTCTATACATGTACAAATCGGGTACGTTGGTAATGAAACGCGCCGTAACCGAAATCGATAGTATAACATTTAAACCTGCCGATCCATCCGATATTGTTGTCGATATCGACGGAAATGTATACAATACCGTTCAAATTGGCACGCAAACATGGATGGCAGGAAATTTAAGAACAAGTCATTACAATGATGGCGCTCCCATACCGAATGTAAAGGACAATACGGAATGGAACAACCTCACGTCCGGTGCTTATGCCTGGTATGACAACGACTCAGCGTTATATGAAATACCGTATGGAAAATTATACAACTGGTATGCGATAGAAACCGGAAAGTTATGTCCGGCAGGTTGGCATGTTGCAAATGAAGACGAGTGGCTGCTTTTAGGCTCTTATCTGGGAGGTTCAAGTGTTGCAGGAGGAAAATTAAAAGCAACCGGTACTATCGAAAATGGAGATGGATTATGGCTTGCCCCAAACACCGGAGCCACAAATTCAACCGGATTCAACGGTTTGCCCGGTGGCAGACGTTATAGTAACGGAGCATTTGAACAGATAGGAATCAAAGGGGTATGGTGGAGCTCAATCGACAACCCGGGTTACTCATTTAGCTGGGGTACTGAAAATATTAATGAACGGTTAAATGGCGCAAGTTACAATGTTAAAAATGGTGTGTCAGTTCGCTGCATAAAAGACTAAAACACGAACTATTATTTTAACAGAAAGGTTTCCATTTAAAATGTGAAACCTTTTTTTTAATTCCAAATTCATTTTTTCAACACCCAGTACAAACCCCTGGCATTCAACTTTCTTTCTTTTAAGATAAAAGTAATTGCAATGGTTTCCAATACGGCAATAATACCAAAACCAATGGCGAAATAGTAGAGTGCGGGATAAAACCCGATAAAAAACCAAAGAAAAAAGAGCAGTCCCTGAATATAGCCGGTGGTTTTAAAAGAATACAGGTGCATACTCGGAAAGTTTCCGAAGCGGATAATATGAATGACATGGGAAGTTAAATAAAGGGCGGCAAACAAATACAGAATCCAGCCATGGTGCACCAGGTCTGCACTTTTAAATTTGAAAACACCACCAAAAGCCAAAAAATAGGTGCCGTAATCTCCCAAAGAATCCAGTCTGGCACCGATTCGTGTAACCAGATGAAAAGTCCGGGCAATGAACCCATCCAAAAAATCGGTAAACAGATTGATGCACAAGAAGATGGAAAAAAGATATTCCCTGCCGGAAATCAATAAGAAAAGGATGAACGGAAAAATGATAATGCGGTAAAAACTCAATGCGTTGGGAAGATTAAAAACCTTTTCTTTTTTCATTGCCAGGTTGATTTTGATAATCTAAATTACAATTAATTTCCAAGAAAAAACATCAGGGAACTTTATTCCAGGCTGAATTAAATGAAGTTAGAATGAAAGTATTTTTTTGTAAAAATCCGCATTGTATCGTGTCTCCTTTTTGTACGTCATGCTGAACTTGTTTCAGCATCTTATGCTTTTTTAATAATCAATACAGTATCGATGAGACCCTGAAACAAGTTCAGGGTGACGTTCATTTTATGACGCATTACGGACATTCAAACATGTTTTTCGGCAGGATTAATCGTGAATAAACAGATGCTTATTATTTTTACAAAAAAAACCGATGCCCAAAAAATTCTCTCTCGGCAAGAACAAAATCCGGATTCTGCTTCTCGAAGGCATTCATGAATCTGCAGTGAAAACCTTTCATGAAGCGGGTTACACCAACGTTGAGTATTTAAAAACTGCACTCGGCGGAAATGAACTGGAACAGCAGCTTAAAAGCGCGCATATTCTTGGAATCCGGTCGCGCACACAACTCGAGTAAGGAGGTTTTGAAAAAAGCCGGAAAACTGTTTGCCGTTGGCTGTTACAGCATTGGCACCAACCAGGTGGATTTAGATTCGGCCAAATTTTGCGGGATTCCGGTTTTCAATGCCCCTTTTTCCAACACCCGTTCCGTTGCCGAACTGATAATTGCCGAATTGATAATGCTGATGCGCGAGGTCCCGTCTAAAAATGCCGCGGCTCACCGTGGCGGCTGGTTAAAAGCTTCGCAACATTCGTTTGAAGTCCGCGGAAAAAATCTTGGAATCATTGGATACGGACACATTGGTTCGCAGGTTTCCATTCTTGCCGAATCATTGGGAATGAATGTATTTTATTATGATATCGAGAAAAAACTAAACCTCGGAAAAGCAACTCCGTGTCATTCCCTGGAAGAGTTACTTGCAATTTCGGATGCTGTAACGTTGCATGTCCCTGAAAATGAGCTGACCCGAAATATGATTTCTGCACCGCAACTGGCAGTGATGAAAAAAGGTTCACTGCTGATAAATGCCTCACGTGGTTCGGTTGTGGATTACGATGCTGTTGCCCTTGCGTTACGGGAAAAAAAGCTTTCAGGCGCTGCTGCTGATGTTTTTCCGGTTGAACCGGCTTCCAACGATGAAAAATTTCATTCTGTTTTACAGGAATTCGATAATGTTATCCTGACCCCGCACATTGGGGGAAACACTTCGGAAGCGCAGGCAAACATCGGACTGGAGGTAACCGAAAAACTGATCCGGTACAGCGATAACGGCTCCACCATTGGCGCTGTGAATTTTCCGCAGATTGCACTGCAGCAGAACATTAACAAACAACGATTCCTGCACATCCATAAAAATATGCCGGGTGTGCTCAAAAACATCAACTATGTTTTTACTGAAAAGGACATTAATATTGCCGCACAGTTCCTGCAAACGGATGCCGATATTGGTTACGTAATTTTTGACACGGAAAGTCAGTGTGGCGAGCCCATTTTAACGGAGCTGAAAAAAATCCCACATACCATCCGGGCGAGGATGTTGTATTAATTTTTGCGTGCGGCGGTTTGCAATCGCCGGGCAAATGATTTTGTTCAAAAAGAAAACGCAGTTAAAAACCGCGTCACCTATTTACCTCATCTTCTTGTATGTATTTATCAATCCATTAGTCGAGCTGTCGTGCCCGATTACCGGATCACCGCTGGAAAGTTCGGGAAGGATTTTACCAGCCAATTGTTTCCCCAGTTCCACGCCCCACTGATCGAAACTGTAGATATTCCAGATAACACCCTGCACAAAAATCTTGTGTTCATACATGGCAATCAAAGAACCCAAAGTTCGCGGTGTAATTTTTTTCGCCAGGATGGAATTGGTCGGGATGTTTCCCTGGAAAACCTTAAAAGGCAGCAATTTTGCAATTTCCTCTTCCTGTTTGCCGGCTTCCTTCAGTTCATTTACAACCTGATCTTCCGTTTTGCCCACCATCATTGCTTCGGTTTGGGCGAAAAAGTTGGCCAGCAGTTTCGGGTGGTGATCCCCCACCGGATTATGGCTGACAGCCGGTGCGATAAAATCGCACGGAATCAGTTTTGTTCCCTGGTGAATGAGCTGGTAAAAAGCATGTTGCCCGTTTGTTCCGGGCTCTCCCCAAATAATCGGGCCGGTTTGGTAATCTACCGGATTGCCATTGCGATCGACATATTTCCCGTTGCTTTCCATATTTCCCTGCTGAAAATAAGCTGCAAAACGGTGCATGTACTGGTCGTATGGTAAAATAGCTTCCGTTTCGGCGCCGTAAAAATTGTTGTACCAAATGCCGGTGAGCGCCAGAATTACCGGGATATTTTCATCGAATTCCATTTTGTGAAAGTGGTTGTCCATGGCATGGGCGCCGTCCAGGAGTTCAAGGTAATTTTCGAAACCAATTCCGAGAACGATGGAAAGACCGATGGCCGACCACAGCGAATAACGGCCGCCCACCCAATCCCAGAAACGGAACATGTTTTTGGTATCGATACCGAATTTTTCCACCTCCTTTTCGTTGGTAGAAACCGCCACAAAATGGTTTTTCACCTTGCTTTCATCACTCGCTTTTTCGAGAAACCAGTCGCGGGCAGTATTGGCGTTGGTCATGGTTTCCTGCGTGGTAAATGTTTTCGACGCCACAATAAAAAGCGTAGTTTCCGGATTTACTTTTTTCAACGTTTCCGCCATGTGCGTTCCATCTACATTCGAAACAAAATGCAAATTCAGGTGGTTTTTATACGGCTTTAATGCTTCGGTAACCATGAGCGGCCCCAAATCCGACCCGCCAATTCCAATGTTTACAATGTCGGTAACCGGTTTCCCGGAATAACCTTTCCATTCGCCCGAAATTACTTTTTCAGAAAATTCCTTTATTTGATTAAGCACTTCATTTATTTCGGGCATCACATCTTTTCCATCCACTTTTATTGGTGTATTGCTGCGGTTGCGAAGCGCCACATGCAGCACCGCCCGGTTTTCGGTGGCATTTATTTTTTCGCCCGAAAACATGCTTTCGATGGCATCCTTCAATCCGCATTCAACAGCAAGTTCTGTAAGCAGGCCGCGAATTTTATCATCCACCCTGTTTTTGGAAAAATCGACCAGGATTTCTTCAAATGTTATCGAATAGTTTTGAAAACGATCGTTATCGTTTTTAAATAATTCCTTAATACGCGTGCCTTTAAACGTGGCGTAATATTCTTCGAGTTTTTTCCATGCGCCGGTGGTTACCGGATTGATGTGTGGAAACATATTTTATCTGTTTTTATTTTGTTTTTATACAATTGTTCTGTTTTTGATAAATACCAAATTACGAATTTACAACAAAAATAACGGATGGCCGGAATTCATGGTTCAGGAGCAAGAAGTTTAAATTTATATTAATCAGATAAAATGAACAGGTTCTGACAAAAACAAAAATGCATAAAGATTATTATAGTTTCAGGATTTATAGTTTCACTCCGCGGGTAACAAAGGATATTCCCTGGTTTCCGGTGGTCCAAATCATAACGGCTTCAAATAAAGGTTCATTTTTTTCCGTTCGCGTGGCCCAGTCAAAAATAAAATTAGCCCCGCTTCCTCCTTTCCGATCCAGCCGCGGAATTATGATTTCTATGGTTTCGAGCGGTGTTAAAAAAACCGGACTTTTTACATACGATCGACTAAGTTCGCCCTTTGTGTTAAAATAATCAGCCTTTAAAATAAAGAGTGAATCAGTTACACTTGTATTTCGGATACTTACAGTGGCAGTCAACAAATGTGCGGTTTTATCGGTTTGATCATAAATTTCGGAATAAACTGATAAGTATGAACTTCCTGTTATATCATTTTGACCTAATTTCAAATCAATGGCTCTTTCATCCCAGTTTATCTGATCAACTTCAGCCGCCTTTTTCTCCTGATTGCATGCGCTTGAAATGAGCAAAATGAAAACAATTAACAACATCCCCGTTTTTAATGAATAATTCATCTTTCAATATAATAAATTCACTGTAAGATAAGTATAAAATCAGTTTTGGATTAAAAATCAATATTCAAAAATTTAAGGTACAACATTCTATTTATCTGCTTTACGAAGAAAGGAAGTTAAATTTCTTACTTTCGCACCAAAATCTTTCTGAATGCGGTCGGATAAATTCAAGGGTTATTTTTTTGCACTGGTAGCAACGCTGGCATTTTCCAACGTGTACATTTTCAGCAAGGCTGCGCTGAACGAAGTGCACCTGGCGCAATTTGGCGTGTACTGGTTTGCCATTGGTACGCTTCTAAACCTGATTCTGGCCGTTCGCAACAAAAAACTGGCACAACTAAAAATACTTACAAAAAGGCAGGTGCGTGTTTTAATTACGCTGGGGTTTCTCGAAATCCTGACCACAACCACATTTTTTCTTTCCATTCATATCATTCCTGATCCCTCGGTAACGTCGTTCCTCGGAAACATGTACCCGGTGATGGTGGCGCTTGGCGGGATTTTTATTTTGGGTGAAAAATTCGGTCCGGTGGGGACTTTTGGCGCGGTTATCGCATTGGCCGGCGCTTTTATTATCAGCTATACCGGCGGAACTTCGCTATCGGAACTATTTATTCCCGGCACCGGCATCGTATTGATAAATGCCGTTTTTGCCACTTCTGCAACACTGGTTGTAAAGGTACACGTAAAAAAAATGAGCCCCGAATTGCTCAACCTCAACCGCACCGTTTGGTTGCTGGCATTTTCCATCGCCATGTTTTTTTATTACGGACAATCATTTGCCATTCCGGTATCCGCATTTAAAAATATCGCCATCGGAGCGATTCTCGGCCCGTTCCTTGCCGTGCTCACCATCTATTATTCACTGAGTTACATTGATGCGGCGCGTTCCTCCATTGTACAAAGTTTGAAAGGGATTTTTGTGTTGTTTGGTGCGTTCCTGTTTTTCGGTACCCTCCCATTACCGCACCAGCTGGTTGGCGGATTAATTACCGTTGCAGGCATTTTGGTGATGACGTTTGCCCAGGCAAAAAAACGGACAGGAAGTCCAATACTTCAGAAGGATGAAAAAGATAAATAATAAGTGTTTTCCTGACAGAACCAGGTGATTTATATTCTTTTAATAGAATTTTACATAATTTATAAAATCTTTTGAAGATAAATCCGTTATTTGCAATAAAAAGCAAAAGAAGGAGGGCATAATTTTTGTTAAGTAACACCGTTCTTTCTTCTTTTATTAAAAACTGAAAATCATGAACAGACGTTACCTGCTAACCGCTTTAATTTCGATTGTTGTTCTGTTAGCCGCATTTTTTTTATTAACGCAGTCGGAAAATGAAACCATACAGGTTGTTACCACCGTAAACCGCGGCCCTTTTGAAATGCTGGTTTATTCAAGCGGTCAGCTCGAGGCCCAGAATTCCGAAGATATTGTTGTTCCCGACAACCTTCGCGACCGGGATATCCGTATTTACGAAATCAAAATTACCGATTTGGTGGAGGAAGGAACCGTGGTGGATTCAGGAGATTATGTAGCTACGCTCGACCAAAAAGCGGTGGAAGAAGTGCTAATCACCTCAAAAGAAGAGCTGGAACAGGTTTATAACGAATTTGAGGACGCCAAAATGGACTCAAACCTTACCCTGAGTAACTACCGCGACCAAATTATCAATGCACGCGAAGATGTGGAAGAGAAAAAGATAATTCTTGACGAATCTGTTTTTGAATCGCCATCTATTATCCGAAAGGCAGAAATGGATTTGGATAAAGCCAAACGGTACCTCGACCAGGAAATCAAAGGTTATGAACTAAAACAGCGTCAGGCAGATTCGAAGGTTGAACGGAAAAAAATAGAACTTCGCCAACTGGAAAGCCGTGTTAACAAACTCACCGAAGTTTATAATTCGCTGGTAATTACCGCACCAAAAGCGGGAATGGTTATTTACGGAAAAGACCGGATGCGCGAAAAAATAAAAGTTGGTTCCACAGTCAGTCCATGGATGCCGGTGATTGCCACTCTGCCCGATTTATCGTCGTTGTTATCCATTACTTATGTGAATGAAATCGATATTTCAAAAGTAAAAACAGGTCAAAAAGTAAACATCGGAATCGATGCTTTACCTGAAAGAGAGCTGGAAGGAGAGGTGGTTACGGTGGCCAACATTGGTGAACCCATGCCCAAAAGCGACGCCAAAGTTTTTGAAGTGAAAGTCAGGGTTTTTGGCGATGTAAACGGGTTAAAACCCGCAATGACTACCAGCAATGTCGTTCATACAGCTACCTATGCCGATACTGTTTTTATTCCCTCAGAAGCTGTTTTCGAAAACGACTCCATGCAATATGTTTATCTTGATAAAAACGGAATCGCAAAGCAGGTGGTTGATTTGGGCGACCAGAACGAGAATTATTTTTTGGTAAATAAAGGAGTGGGTGCGGGTGACGTACTTTTGCTCACCGAACCCGAAAACGCTGACGTACTCGAAATCAGGGGGATGGATATTTTTGAGGAAATCAGGTTGAGAAAACAAAAAGAGGAAGAGGAAGCTCAAAAAGCAGTGGAAGAAGATAGAAAGAAACCTTTTGAGTTAAAAAGCAAATCGTCCGGGAATTCCGGAAATGTAGTAATCATTGGTTGAGGGCTAAATATTAAATCTCTGAAAACAAAACGGATGAAAGCAAAAATTCAGCGTTACAGCCACAATGTCCTCACTGGCATCGAGGCGATATTTGCCAATAAAATAAAATCATTTTTAACCGCGCTGGGGATTATTTTCGGCGTGGCTGCCGTAATCACCATGCTGGCTATCGGCAATGGAGCCCAGCAGGAAATTCTGGAACAAATAAAAATGGTTGGGGTAAACAACATTATTATTTCGCCATCGCAGACAACCATTGATGAGAATGAAGAAAGCAGCTCTTCGGGCGATGAAATACAGCAGGTAAGCGCCAAAAAATTCTCGAAAGGTTTGACCTTGCTCGATGTGGATGCCATTGCCGAGATTATTCCGACTGTAGATAAAGTGTGCCCTGTTATCTCGTTTAATTATCCGGCCATTTTAAACGGGAAAAGCAAACCATCAGTTTTGGAGGGAGTTAACAACACATATTTCGAACTGTTTAACATTACATTGAGCAGCGGAAAGGTTTTTACCGGCGAACAAATGGAGAATGCTTTTCCGGTGTGTATTATTGGCGACAACATCAGAAATGTATTTTTTAACCAGGAAGATCCGGTTGGAAAATACCTGAAATGCGGCCAAATCTGGCTGGAAGTAATTGGCGTGGTTGAACGGCGCGATTTTACCGCCTCGGCATCGGATGAGCTGGGAATCAGCAGCACCGACAATACCATTTTTATTCCGGCCCGGACGATGGTGATGCGTTTCAGAAACCGCTCGCTCATTCGCGCCGACGAAGTAGAGCAACTGGCCGCTTCGCGCGGGCAAAATAACGGGAACAGCAAAGAAAACCTTAATCAGCTCGATAAAATAATTGTGCAGGTAGCTGAAACAGAATACCTGAATCCAACCGCTGAAATTATCCGCAGGATGCTGTTGCGGAGGCACAATAATTTATACGATTTCGAAGTAACCATTCCCGAATTGCTCCTGAAACAACAGCAACGTACCAAAAACATTTTCAACATTGTGCTGGGAGTCATCGCCGGAATTTCACTCATTGTAGGCGGAATCGGCATCATGAACATCATGCTTGCTTCGGTGATGGAAAGGATTCGTGAGATTGGCGTCCGCCAGGCCATTGGCGCTTCCCGGAAAGATATTATCATCCAGTTTTTGTCGGAATCGACTATCATTAGCGTAACCGGCGGTTTCATTGGAATTGTGCTGGGGGTCGCGCTTTCGAAAATCATCACCGCTGTTTTTGATATCCAAACCATCATATCGTTGTTTTCCATTGTAATCTCTTTCGGGGTTTCGGTACTTGTGGGGGTTACTTTTGGTTATTTGCCCGCCAAACGCGCGTCGGAACAAGATCCGGTCAATTCTTTACGCTACTAATAAAAATCAACTTAAAAAATGAAACACTTTTTTCTGTTCCTGTTCATTTATGTTTTTTTCATTCAAACCGCAATCAGCCAGGAAAAAAAATATCTGACGCTGGAGGAAGTCATCGAAATTGCCTCACAGCAGTCGCTCGATGCATTCCGCAACGAAAACATGTATTTGTCGAGTTACTGGGAATTCAGATATTTTAAGGCCGACCGGCTCCCGGTATTATCGTTGCAAACCACAGCAATCGATTACAACCGCTCGATGCAGAAAGTATATAATTACGATGAAAACCGCGATGAATACAAGCCCCGCGAAGATTTAAACTCAAATGTTTCACTGCTTTTAAATCAGAATGTGGGTTTGACCGGCGGACAGATTTTTGCCCGTTCGGAATTGAATTTATCTCAAAAACTGGGAAACGATAAAATTTCGTCGTATTCCTCAACCCCGTTTAGCATCGGTTATTCGCAGTCGTTAAACGGATACAACCGCCTGAAATGGACCGCCAAAATCGAGCCGTTGAAATTTGAAAAAGCCAAAAAAGAGTTTATTCAGTCGAAAGAAGAACTGGCGTTAAAATCGAACCAGTTGTTTTTCAACCTGGTTGATGCACAAATTGAAGTAAACATTGCCGAAACCAATGTTTTCAACACCGATACCCTGTTTAAAATCGGACAGGGAAGGTTTCAGGTAGGCACAGTTACGCAGGATGAATTGTTAAACCTGGAGCTCGACAACATGAATGCAAACCTGGCGCTGACGCGGGCGAAACTCGGTGTAGAGCGCGCCGTAGCCGAATTGAATTCATTTTTGGGGTTTCCGAAAGAGACCAAAGTTGAATGTATTATTCCCATCGAACTTCCGGAGTTGCAGATAAGTCCGGCACAGGCTGTGGATCTGGCGCTGAAAAATAATCCTGAGATACTGAACCAGCGGCAACGCATACTCGAGGAGGACCGGAAAGTAAATGCAGCCAAAAGCGAAAACGGCGTTAGCGGCGATCTTTTCGCACTGTACGGATTAAACCAAAATGCCAATTCCATCGACCAGGTGTATGTGGATCCGCTCGACCGGCAGCGGTTTAGCCTGGGAATTGATATTCCAATACTCGACTGGGGGCGGCGAAAAGGACAGCTTTCGATGGCGAAATCGAACCGCGAGGTGGTGCGCATCAGTGTGAACCAGGAAAAAATCGATTTTGAACAGGATGTGATTATGAATGTTATGGAGTTCAACCTGCAGGCCAACCAGGTTTTCAACACAGCGAAAGCCGACACCATTGCACAAATGGGATACGATGTAACACAACAGCGGTTTTTGATAGGCAAAGTGGATGTAACGCGGCTTAACCTGGCACGAAACGCGCAGGAACAGGCACGGCGCGCATACATCCGGTCGTTGCGTTCCTACTGGAACTATTTTTTTACCATCCGCGGACTCACACTTTTCGATTTTGAAAATGATGTTTCACTTTCGGAAGATTTCGATCAGATTCTGGAAAATAACCTTTAAAATCCGTTTTTCATGTTTAGCAAAAAAAGAATCATTTGGATAATCGCCGCCATTGTTGCATTAACCGCAGCAATCGTTTTTGGCCGCTCCACGCTTTCGGAAAAGGTATACACGGTGAAACGCGGATCATTTGAACGGACAATCGTTTCAAAAGGGGAAATCCAGGGGAAAAATGCGGTGGTTATCAGCCTCCCCGATGAATTGAAACGCCGTGATTTGCGCATTTACCAGCTCAAAATAAAAGACATGGTGCAGGAAGGAACGATGGTAAAAAAAGGTGAGTGGGTAGCCACGCTCGATGCAGCCGCAATAACCGAGCAAATGCAAAATAATACTCAGGATTTGGACAAGCGAAGGGCGGAACTAAACGATGCAAAAATCGATTCCACCATCCAGCTTACCCAACTGAGGCAGGAACTTCAGGAATTTTCCTACGATTCGGAATACCAGAAAATAGAATTGGAACAGTCGAAATACGAATCGCCGGCATACCAGCGTAAACAGCAGGTAGAATACAACAAGATACTGAGACAAATGGATAAAAAACGCCGAGATTATGAACTGAAAAAGCTGGAATTAAAAACAAAAACGCGGCGCATTCAGGACCGGTATGATTATTACGCCCGCCGCGATTCGCTGCTAAAAGAGGGGATGGCAGCCACACGTGTGAAGGCGCCCAAAAACGGGATGATTATGTATGCCAAACTTTGGAACGGCCGCAAATTGCGCGCCGGAGACGAAGTGAATATTTGGATGCCGACTATTGCAACGCTCCCAGACATGTCGGTGCTGGTTTCGGAAACGTATGTTCAGGAAATTGATATCTCGAAGATTGCCCTTGGCGACAGCGTGGAAGTGACTATCGATGCATTGCCCGGGAAAATATACAAAGGCAGCGTATCAAAAATCGCCAACATCGGACAGGAACTTCCGGGTTTTGACACGAAAGTTTTCCAGGTTTCCGTGGATTTGGAAGAAAACGGGAAAGAAATAAAACCGGCCATGACCACTTCCAACACCATAATTGTTGAAAGTTTTCCCGATGTGCTAAAAATTCCGCGAAGCTGCCTGTTCACCAACAACGGCGATTCGTTCGTATTTCTGAAAAAAGACGGGAAAACCTGGAAAAGGAAAGTAATCCCCGGTTCCGAAAATGAGGAAAACATCATTATTAACGAAGGACTGCAGGAGAATGATAAAATTTTACTGGAGATACCGGAAGACACCTTGTCAATCCCGTTTTATGCAGAAAGCTAAATTCTGACCGAAAGCCAAAAAAGAGGCTAACCCATTGAGCCAGCCCCTTCAGCTGAAAATTAACATCCGTTAAACCTGTATTTTATTCAGCGCGGTAAAAATCGTGGACAGTACCTTCCACGTCGCCGCCGTATTCCATGTGAAATGTTCCGGCGCAGGCATTGTACGTGCCGTTGCCGGTAATGGTATAATCATTGCCGTCGCCCATGGTAACCACCTGCGAAGGCGCGCTTACTTTCCCGTTATCCGGATTGAAATCGAGGTAGACCAAATCATTGGTCCAATCCCAAAAATTGGTGACCCAAATTCTGTTTTCCACATCCGGGTCTTTTGTAATGGTGGTTGGATACTCCCCGTATCCTGCCTCTGATATCATGTATTCGCCCAAAAAATCGCTGATATTCAGCGGACAATACAACTGCACGTTTATGGTTATATTGTCACCGGTGTATAATTTGTTGTTACTTTCCAGCCGCAATACCACTGTGTTTCCACCCGGATCGAGGTTCTCGTCGGAAACGGTTACTGTAAACTCTCCCACATTGGAATTTGCCGGAATGGTAACCGATGATGGCACATCGTATGCAGCGACATCTGCCGAAGTTTTATCAGTGACAACAGCTAAATTAAAAGTTCTGGCGGAACCTGTTTTCCGGGTCGAATAGATTTTGATGGAAAGATCGCTCGAGCTGTTTTGGTTAACCACCACACTTGCCGATGTTCCTTCAAACCCTGCATAGTTCAACTCTTCAGTGCCTTTGATATCTTCGGAACAGTTATTAAACGTAAACAAAACCCAAAAAAGCAGTAGTATGTATTTTATCTTTTTCATGTTCCAGAGTTTGTTTAAATGTTTCGATTTCATTTTAATTGATAAAAGGATTGTTCTGTATTTCACTCTGCGGGATTTCGAACGTAAGCCTTGGATCGTTGTACGGAATCGGTTCGCCAACAAACGACAGGTGGTTTGATCCGCGAACGATGGTCGCCTGGTTTCTTTTCATCGCCAGGTAACTTTTCCCTTCGCCCCACAATTCAATTCTGGTTTGCAAATAAATTTCATCCAGCAAATCCTGTCCCGCCAACGCATCGATATAACCAACATCCGGAACGCGTAATTTGAGCAATTCCCTCAGGCTGCTTTTGGCAGTGGCGTCGTCGCCGCGTTTTGCAGCCACTTCGGCATTTAACAGATACATTTCGGCAACGCGCATGTATACATAATCTGTGGTAATGTTTCGCTGACCGCCAATTTCACGCGCCGGATCGTAAAATTTATTCATCGGCGTCAGGTAATATCCCGAAGTTGGATCGTTATTAAACTGGCTTTTCCGATAATCATTTCCCGGAATCTGACTGAATAAGCCTTTGTCGATTGCTTTCCTGTCGCCGGCCCACTGGTAGCTGTACGTGTAGGCATCCATTTGTCCCCACCACGAAACCAGGTCGAGGCCATTGTCGGTGGTTAAATCAACGCCCCACATCCAGCCGGGAGTATTCACACTGTTAAAACCGCCAACTGCCGGATCGCCTAAAAAAACAATTTCCGTAGAATCCATGATTGAAAATCCGCCGTTGTTTATAACATCAGCGGTTAAATCCTGGGCCTTCTGATAATTGTCGCTCCCGCCCATGTACGCGTAAACGTATGCCAGAATACCTTCAGCCACAGATTTGTTGATTTGGGTTTTTTGGCTTCTTGTAAAATTTTCAAGGAAATTAATTGCATCGGTTAAATCGCCCACAATTAAATCGAACACAGCCTGTGTTGTACTTTCGGGCTGATTCGGCTGATTCGGGTCGGTGTAAATGGGCAGGATTTCCGCATTTGGCTCGTAGCTGGTTGAAAAAAACTGTGTGAGGTAGAAATAACTGTGCGCGCGCATTGCTTTCGCCTGCCCCATAATGTATTTATTTTCTTCCAGTTCCGGCACGGCATCATTCCCGCCAAGAGCAGCAATTACGGAATTGGCCGAACGGATGAGCCGGTAATAGTAGCGCCATACCTTGTAATTCTCAATCTGGGTAAAATCAGTTGTCACCGTTAATTCCGTCAAATCGCGGTACCAACCGTATGTACTTACGGACAATGCCATATCGCCCGATAACATGTCACTGTAAATGTCGTACCCTTTTTGTCCGAAATCGTCGTGATCCAACGGATTAGAGCCACCGGTGCCCGTTTCGAACATGAGCGTATAAATTCCGCTCATACTTCCGGCAACTACATCAGGATTATTTTCTGCGGCTTCGGCAATTTGCTTTTCGGTAAGAAACTGCGTTGGCTCAACTTCCAGAAAATCTTTTTTACACCCGGATATTACAACAAGAAGCAGGGTTGTAAAAAATATTACAGTTTGTATTTTCATTTCATTTTCCTTTTAAACGTTAAAAATTAATCCTGATTCCGGCAGAATAGGTGCTCAGGGGGGAATACCTGTAAGTATCGGATGAACCGGTTTCAGATGTTGAAGGATTAAATCCGTCCCTGGCGCTTAACAGGAACAGGTTATCACCTGAAACAAAAACGTTCAGATAATCGATTCCGATGTTGTTAACAAAATCGGGGAACGTGTAACCGATTCGGATGTTGTTCAGGGTCAGGTAACCTGCTTTTGTGAGAAAACGGGTTGAAAGGCTGTTTACGTTTGTATCGTAATTGGCCGATAACCTTGGCACATTGGTAATATCCCCCGGTTTTTGCCATCTGGCGAGAATATCGGTCGACCAGTTGTTCCCGCCGATAACATCGTTATCCATTAACAACGCGTAGGCGCCATCGTACGAATAACCACCCAAACTGTAAAGAAATTGCGCGCTAAAATCGAATTGTTTATAATGCCCGGTTAGCCTGAAACCGCCCCGAAGATCGGGGATGGCTGATTTGCCGAGAAATTTTTGCGTGGCGCTGGCGTACGTTTTTGTTACCGTCTGGCTAATTTCACGACCCGGATTATCCGTTTTATATTCGAATAAAGAAGTAATGCCTTCTCCGGCATCCATTGTATTATTTCCGTTTTCGTCGAAATAGTTGACAAACCACATTGCCCGTCCGTCGGCAGGATCAACACCGGCCCATTCCCTCATGTAAAAATCGAATAAGGAATGTCCTTCCGCCCTGCCGTAGGAGCCTTGAATATCGAGAACTTTAGGTTCTTCGGTTGCCGGATCGATGGGCATCTTTATCAATTCGTTGTTCAGAATTTCGCCGTTGATGCTGAAATCCAAACCATAATCAGCTTTGTTTAAAACATGCGCTGTGAGTTCAAATTCAATTCCGCTGTTTCGCAGAATACCATCGTTCACTGTGATGAGTGCATATCCGACCGAAGGCCCCACACGACGGTCGAAAAGAAGGTTTTCCGTATTTTTCAGATAAAAATCGATGTTGCCTTCCAAATATTTTCCAAACCCGAATTCAACACCGGTCTGAAACATTTTTGATGTTTCCCAGGTTAAATCCGGATTACCAACTTCATTTTCCGAAATTGAAATTTCATCGTTCAGGTTATTTACGTTGTAGGTGGTATATGCCGGATAAAAACCAACGCCTTCCTGTTCGCCGATTAAACCGTAACTGATTTTGTATTTCAGAAAATCAATCCAGGTCAGGTTCCGAAGAAAATTTTCCTGGCTCATCACCCATGAAAATCCGACCGAACCGAAAGTATCCCACTTATTATCGCCGATGAAACGCGAAGAACCATCGCGCCGGATGGAAGCAGAAAGGTAATACTTGCTTTGATAATTGTAGTTTGCCTGTCCGAAATAACTTTCCAGGCGTGCTTTATCAGTGTAGGAAGTCGGAGGTGCAGAAACCACCACGAAATTGTTCAGATCGGCAATATCCGGGTGTACCATTTTTTCTTTCTGCGCGGTTTCAAATTTCCTTTCCCACAAGTTGCTTTCGTGAGCCGCAAGCGCTTCGATAAAATGATCGCCCATGCTTTTCTTGAAGCGCAGCAAATTCAGCAGGTTGTACGACAACAAATTTGTGTCGGTGCGGTAAACATAACCTCCCTGACCTGCAGCAGAACCATAAAAAGGGTTCCTCAAATCAACATATTTGCGGGTGAAAAACTGGGCGCCGAATGTATTTTCCAGTGTCAGGTTTTGAGTGAATTTAATGTTGGCGGAAAAGTTTCCGGAGATTTGGTTTTGTACTGCTCTTGATTGGTCGTAATGTGCATCGGCAATGGAGTTGGTTAAAGCGCCGAAAGCACGGCCAACACCATAATCGTACTGATTCCCGCCGAATACAGGGTCTTCCACATAATCCCCGTTTTCATCCCGCAAAAACAGCGGAAAAATGGGTGGCAGGTTATCCACAAACCAGAATATGCTTCCGGAATCCGTTGATTGCCCGTTGTTGTTGGTAATGGTTCGTGCATAAGCCATCCGGGTGGTTACCGACAGCCAGGTGCGGATGGAATTTTCGAGATCGAGTGACGCATTATACCTCTCAAAATCGGAATTGATAATGTAACCTATGTCTTTCAGATAACCAAACGAAGTATAGTATTTTGAGTTGTCGGACCCGCCCCTGAAAGCCAGGTTTGCTTCCGTTCTCGAGGAATTCTGAAAGCCATAATCTTCCCAGTTTTCGGGATCATAAAGCCGGCCAACATTCGAACGTACCGTGCGGGTTTCCGGGTTAATTAAATTTGCACCGCCGGCATTCCATAAATTATACTTCGGATTGATTCCCGAACCTGAGAACAGATTTTCGTTGGCATAATCAACCGGATCTTCTTCCCCAAGCGCAACTCCTTTGTTGTACATGGCTTCCCAGCTCAACCCAATGTATTGCTCAGGCGATTTTATGGTGTTGTAACGTGGCAGCGCGGCAACATTCACACCGGTTTTAACATTTGCCTCGATTATACTTTCTCCCGTTTTGCCCGATTTGGTTGTTATCAGGATAACACCGTTGGCGCCCCTCGAACCGTAAATAGCAGTTGCAGTGGCATCCTTCAGAATAGTCACCGACTCGATATCGTTCGGATTAATTGCATTAATTGAACCGGAATACGGCACACCGTCCACCACATACAAAGGATCGCGGTTACCGTTTACCGAGCCGAAGCCTCTTACCCTGATGGTTGCAACAGTTCCGGGCTGGCCTGAGGTATTAATTACGCGAACACCTGCCGACTCGCCAGCCAGCGCCTGCGAAATGTTGGAGACAGTTTTGCTCTGAATTTGCTCGCTTTCCACTTTTTTGAATGAACCAACAAACGATTGCCTGGTAGCGGTGCCGTAGCCAACCACCACCACCTCGTCGATACCCAAAATATCAGGCTCCATTACTACATTGAACGATTCAGCAGTAGCAATATCCACTTCCCGCGTTGCCATTCCGATAAATGAGAAAACCAGTGTTTGTGCTCCCTCCGGTACGTTTAATGTGTATTTCCCATTTAAATCGGTGACTGTACCCACCGTAGTTCCCTTCACGGAAATCGAAACTCCGGGAACTGGCGCATTGTCCTCAGAAGAAGTAACCGTACCGGTTATGAGCCTCGTCTGGGCATTTGCAACCAAAAATCCGATGAAAAGGAGAATCGAAAATAACAGTGCATTTTTTTTCATGGACTAACCTTTAAATTTAATTTAACCTGGTGCTGTTCAGTTACCTAAGGTAAGAAATTTCAATTAACATTTTTTCACAATTGCCTGTTCTTTCTTCGTTCATTTACATGATAAATACTTCGTTTCTCCAAAATTTCAGGCACAAAAAAAAGGCATCCAACGGATGCCTTTCTTATCTATCATTGATTTGACTACTATGGTTCGTCTTCTTCAAAACCTGTTTTGCGGAAACCGCTTACATACAATGTATCGTTTGCAATTCCGGTTGCATCTTCCAAATCTTCGAACCAAATTTCGAAGTAGATGCTGTCGGCAGTAACACCCGAAGGCATTGTTACCGCATCTTTTATCACTTTTCCGTTTGTTACCCGAACCTGAATCGGATAACCGTCAACTGCATTGGTTACAGCATCAGTACTTCCAAAAGTTAAGTTTTCCGGATCTGCCGGAATCCGAACTTTGTACGACCAGAAATTATCTTCGTCGGTTAACCAGATTTCCTGTCCATTGTCTGCTGCAGTATTGTAAGTATAAACCGGAGTCACACCAACGCCAAATGGATCTTTACCATAAACACTGTGGTCGTAACTTACATACCAGTTTCCATCGAGCTCGCCGGTGGAGCTTTCCCAGATTTCGAGCTCGTCATCGTTACACGCTGTGAAAAATACCAAAAGGAGCGATATGCTGAATAAGCTATAAATAATTCTTTTCATTTTCGATTGCATTTAATTTGTTAAACTTATTTTGTACCGGTTACGTGGTAAATATCGCCACTTGCATAAATCGACTCCCAGTAAACTTCACCGGTACCCTCATCGTATTTTCCATTTTGGAAACCTTCAAGGCTGTCACCCCAACCATCAATATGACTGGTGATGAGTGAGAAGGTAAAATCACTGTTCAGGCTCACATAACCGACCATTGCGTAAGCCGGTCCATAACCGAAAGCAATTGAATAAGTACCGCCTAATAAACAAGATACATGGTAAACACCTGTTCCTTGTTTGGTCAGTGTCATTTCCGCATTATATTCTCTCGGAGCGGAGCCATCTGATTCAGTCCTGATAATGGTAGTTGTATATTTTCCGCTAAAATCCACATCGGGAGCTGACGGATCGTAAACGACAACAGTCCTTGTTTTTGTCGATGCAAATCCATCCTGATTGACTGCGCTGTAATTTACATGATAAACGCCCAATTGGGAAGTATTTATATCATCTTCGGTTTCTACCTGATCGGAAATATCTGTTTCACCTTCCATGGCAACATAGCCAGGTTCGTTATAAGCTGAACCTATCGGCACAGCAACGGTGCTGCCGCCTTCCAGCGCTATATCAACATAGTGTGTAATCCTTGAAAGTCCCTCTGATTCCTTTTCACAGGAAGCAGCTACCCCCAGCAGGACTATTAAACTCAACAAATAATATATCTTTTTCATTTCTTTTTTAAATTAAGGTTTTACTACTTACCTGCTTTTTGATCCCACCAAACTTTTTCGCCCAGACTTGTTTTCTGCGACGGTTTATTGGTATTTCTGGTAATAACAGCGTTCGGATAAATGGGCGATGACGGCAAATTGCCGCTCAGTTTTCCCAATCCTGCAACAGAAATCGTAAAATCTCCTACCGGGAAGTCGAAATAAATCTCTGTTTTGGCAGCTAATGTTCTGATTTCAACTGGGTTTACAGAAGGATATTTTGTCCGGTTGCGTTCGAAGAACGACTCGATGTGCTGCAACTTATAATACGCCACCCATTTCTGCATGGCAATGGCTTTGATGTTTTCTTCCACGGTTCCGTTTGGCCATGCGGCATATTCACCTTCGCCGGTAATCGATTCGCTGATTCCCCAATAATTGAGGTTGGCCTGAACGCCGGCATTGTAAAACTGTTCGGCACGCGGATCATTTGCCCGCGCATAAATTTCAGCCAGATAGAAATCAACTTCCCAGGTCGACATTAACGGAATATCGGCATTGGGTGAAAATTCAACAGTGCTGTAGTCTTCTTTTTGATCCGGTGTTCCATCGTTATCGGTATCATCCTCGTTTGCAAAGTCGCCCTGGAGCGAACCCTGATGGGTACCGGAAGAAGGAGCAACAAAATATTTATCGATGCGGGGATCATTATTTGTTGTTAAATAACGCATGAAGGTCATACTGGCAATCACATTATCGAAATAACCGGCTGTTTCAAATTCCACCATCGGATGACGTTTGGTGTCTTTATCTTCCCAAACGTTACCGTGAATCATTGCCGATTTTGTAATGAAACCTCCTGAATTTGCCAGCGCCACCGCTTCCTGAAGGTTGAATTTCGAAGTTTCAGACAAACGAATCATCAATTTCAGTTTCAGCGTTTTGGCAAAAGCCAGCCACTGATCAACATCTCCACCGTAGATAAAATCATAATTTCCATTCAGCATTGCTTCTGAAAAATCCATGGCAAGCAGGGCATCAATCCTTGACATCAAATCGGTGTAGATGGCTTCCTGAGAATCGAATTTCGGAGAGAAAAGATAATCATCTCCCTGCAGCGCTTCAAAATAAGGAATATCGCCCCAGGTATCGGTAATTATTTGCCAGGAATAAATGGAAAGCGCTTCGGCAACCAGATAATTCCCTGAACCTTCTTCTGAATTTTCCCTGATCGCTTTTAAATCGTTCAAAGCGAAAGGAACTAAATCAGTATACGCGGTTGCAAAACTGGTTTCATCGTATTCATCAAGGAATTTGAACTGCGACGAAGTGTGGTCCTGTGTCCAGTACTGCGACCAGAAAGCTCCGGCAAAACCCATGTCCCAACCCATCAGCGAGTTGGCAATACTCATCTGGGCAACCGGCATCACTGCCTCCGGACTGCTTAACTCGCCCAAATTGTTTGGATCTTCGTTTACATCCAGCCAATCATTGCATCCCATCAGGGGAAGCAGCGAGATTAATGCTATATATAATACTTTTCTAAATTTCATAATCCAATTATTTTTAAGAATTAAAATGTGAATGATAAACCAAAGGTATAGCTCTGGTTGGTTGGGTTAGCACCAAACTCGCCAAATTTTGCTGAAATATCATTTCCAAAAGTTGTTGTTTCCGGATCGATGTATACGTTTTCAGCCGGCGTCCACAACAGAATGTTGCTGGCAACCAACGATGCCCTTACTGTAGCCATTCCAACTCGTTTAGCTACACGTTTCGGCAATTCATAAGAAAGTATAACTTCCCTCAGTTTCAGGTACGAACGATCGATAAAAAAAGCATCGGTTTGGTCGAATCCGCCGGCACTGTAAAAAGTGTGGAGGTTTGCCGATGCTACCGGAATTGTATTTTCAACATAGTCGTCGCCAACTTTAATTACAGAATTTGGTACAATGAACGGCTGGCGGTCGTTGTAAACCGTTTCGGGGCCGCTACCGGTCCAGTGCATGTAATCTTTTTGGTACGAATAAATATAACCACCATAGCGTAAATCGAAAGTTCCGCCAAGTGAAATACCTTTGTAAGTGAAGGTATTGGTAAGACCAGCCCTGAATTTTTCATTCACACTTTTATCCTTTAACACCACTTCGTCTGGCGTTGCTATTGGCATGCCGTTACCATCAACCACGATATGCTCTACGCCGTCAATTTTAACGGTTTGGGTAACCTGTGTTTTGAACAATCCCATTTCTTCGCCTTCGATGGCAACAATGCTTGCGCCGCCAAAACCGCCAAGGTTTATTTCGCCTTCGCTCAGGCGTTCTACTTTATTTCGGTTTTGAGAATAGTTCACACTAATTTGCCACTGGAAATTTTTTGAACGAACCGGCGAGCCGTAAACCAAAAGTTCAAGACCTTTATTGCGCACGTCGCCAATGTTGCTCACAATTGAAGTATAACCCGAAGAAGGATCAAGCGGTTGCACGCTAATCAATCCTTCCGTTAATTTATTGTAGTAAGAAGCATCCAATCCGATGCGGTTGGCAAAGAAATTTGCTTCCAGACCAACTTCAAATTCTTTGGTAATTTCCGGCGCCAAATCGGGGCTACCCAACTGGTTGCTAATCATCCAGGAATTTACTCCGTCGAGCGGGAAAACCAAATCATCCACTTCCGGATAACCTGGGTTAATCACATACCCTTTTTCAAATACCGGATACACTACGTAAGGAGCAGCATCGTTACCGGTCCAGCCATATGCAGCGCGAACCTTTAACAAGTCGACTTTATTCAGTGATGAACCATTTTCCTTTAAAAAATCAGAAACAATAAAACTGCCGGTTATGCCCGGATAGAAGTAGCTGTTATTTTCCGGTGGCAGTGTGGAAGACCAGTCGTTACGTGCCGTTAACGTTAAATATGCGTAACTTGAATAGCCAAGCGTAGCGTTTGCATAGGCGCCCCACAATCTTCTTTGTTCTTTATACTGAGTGGCAACTGCATCGGCGGTACCATTCGACAAGTCGTAGTATTCAGGTACATCGAGCGCTGCAACCGAACCGCCAACCCTGTTGTAACCCCTTTCGTTGATGTTAACACCAAGAAGGGCAGTTAAATCGAATTTCCCACCAAAAGTTGAGTCATAATTCAAGAAAGCGTCGTGGTTCGTTTCGTAACGTGTCCTTTTATTGATGCTGTAGTTACCGGGCTGGTTTTTCTGGGCATTGTAACTCGGAGCAGTTTCCGGAATGGCAATTTTAGCCTGCCAGCTTTCCGTATTTGTATTTTCAAGGTCGGCCCCAAAACGGTAAGTCGCCTTCAAATTACTCGTGATGTCGAAATCGGCCTGAACTTTACCGTAAAGTTTGTGCCTTATCTGGTCCGAACCATTTTCAAATAACGAAAAGTACGGGTTTACACCGTAAGGAGTGTAATAATTATTCAGATTGAAAAATTTATTGTTGTAATCCTTCATATCGACAATGGAATAATCTTCGGCAATTTCCCAAAGGCTTCTGAAAACTGAATTTCCCTGACCTGAAGGTACACCTTTGGTATTTTCGTTACTGTAATTTACATTCGAACTTATTGTCAGTCCTTTCCATTTCTGGCTTCCTTTTGTCGATAAAGTAGTTCTTTTGTAAGTATCTGTATTATCAGGCAGAACGCCATCGGTGCTGTTGTGCGAAAACGACATGAAATATTGCGTATTTTCATCGCCGCCACTTGCAGAAACAGCATTTTTATGGCTGATTCCATAATCGTAAAAATCCCTGACGCGGGACTCTACAAAAGCGTAAGGTTTAATCAACTGGCTGTTGTCTACAATGTTACCCCAAACACGGTCGCTGCCGTCATATTTTGGTCCCCAGTTTCCATTTTCCTCAAGTGCGTGCATTCCGCTCCATCCCTGTCCGAACATATCCTGGCGTTCCGGAATACGACCAACTCTTGACATGGATATGGAACCATCATAGGAAATCTGCAGTTTATCGCCGGTATTTTTTCCGGATTTGGTTTTAATCAGGATAACACCGTTTGCAGCGCGTGAACCATACAATGCAGTTGCAGCCGCACCTTTCAAAACGGTCATGGTTTCAATATCGTCCGGGTTCAACGCGTTGATACCTGAACCGAAGTCAACATTGTTGTTCAATGCGCTTCCGGTGGTTACCTGTGAGTTGGTAATCGGCACACCGTCAACCACGTATAACGGCTGGTTGCTTCCGAATGAAGAAGCACCGCGGATAATTACGTTTTGGGTGGCTCCCGGTCCCGGAGCGCTCGAAATGTCGACACCGGCAACTTTACCCTGCAAAGCGTTCATCGGGTTAACCACTTTTGATTCTGCAAATTGTTCCCCGTTAACAGATGTGGATGCAAAACCCAGCGCTTTTTTTGCTTTTGGAATACCCAATGCAGTTACAACCACTTCATCAACACCAATAACATTGGCGCTCATCACCACGTCGATCTGACTGCCGGTAATGGGTTTTTCAACGGTTTTCATTCCCACAAAGGAGAAAACCAACGTTTGTGCATCAGCCGGAACATCTATCTGGTAATAACCATCAATGTTGGTTACCGTACCAATTGTCGTTCCTTTCACAACCACAGAAACGCCCGGGACTCCGGCGTCATCTTCGGAACTGGTAACAGTGCCGGAGACATTCCTCACCTGAGCATTAACAAATTGCACCCCTACTATAAGAATGCAAAACATAAACAGTACAAGTTTTTTCATAGAATGTAATTTTCAATTATCGTCAAAAAAAAAATAGCAATTAGTAAGTATTTGTATACCATTTAAAAAATAATTACACGTCACTATTGCAAAAATTTATTTTGCTTTGCGTGTCGCGAAATTCTTTCATCCCTCTTGTAAAAAAACGGTGCCAAATAAAAGAGAATTCCTTTAATTTTGCAATTGATTTGCCTGAATAAACATTTCATTAACAAATCGGCAAATTGAATGCTTTGTTTTTAGAAATCTTATGACTTATTACAGGTTAAAAATTAGAAAAAATAGTATATATGAAATTAATTCGAAACCAAAAAACAATCGGAACATATAAAATCCTGATAAGAAAAAACAAATTTGATGGCTGCCAGCTTTCCCGATATTTATTATTTTAATCCTACCTGCGAATATGCGGTTGCCAATGGAAGAATCTGGTGGCAACCCAACCGGTTACTGCAAAAAATGGAAGCTGATTTGGGAACTTTGCCAGTGTTTTTTGCCCGTCCCGAAGATGTTGTTCTGGTGCATAAAACGCCGTCTTCCGGTTTCATCGAATCGTTAAAAAAAGTTGGGATCGATGTTCCCGAATTTGTTCTTTTGGATGATGCTGTAAACGACAGGAATTTTTTGGGCCGCCCAAAAAACCGCCTTATGCCGTGGGGTTGGAGCCCGCATGTGCACCGTGTTCTGGCGCCGTTCAAACCCTCCTGTTCCGAAGTTTTTTTCCGCTCGCCGGTTTTTAAATGGCAGCCCGAGCACCGGGAACTATATTCCAAAAAATTTGCGCTCGGTATTTTAAATCAACTTTTGGTACAACATCCGGCAGAATACTACATTCCGAAGCAGCTCACCGGTGAAATCTGCAGTACGGTAAAAGATATAGAACCGCTTCTTAACCGTTGGGGCAAAATTATGGTGAAAGCTCCCTGGAGCAGCTCGGGACGAGGCTTGCAGCCGGTTACAAAAAAGCCCGTTCATCCGAAAGTCTGGGAAAAGCTGCAGGGGATGATCAACGAACAGGGATATGTAATTGTAGAGCCGTTCCTTGATAAAAAATTCGATATGGCTTTTCAGTTTGAGATGGCATCCGGAAATATACAATATCTTGGAATCAGTAATTTCATTGCCGATAAAAAGGGGCAATACCAGGGGAATTATTTAAACGGGCTTACCGAAAATGCTGACCCCGTGCTCACAATATTCGCTGAAAAATGCAAGACCGGGCTGGTTAACCCGCTTATCGACATTCTAAAAAAAAGCAAACTGGCCAGGCTTTACGAAGGAACATTTGGTGTTGATACGCTCATTTACGCCGACGAAAACCAGGAACTTCGGATCAACCCGTGCCTCGAAATCAACGTCAGGCAAAATATGGGATTGTTGTCGTTGAAATTAAATCATCTGTTATATCCCGGTGCAAAAGGAAAGTTCACGGTTTTTTACTCGCCGGGGAAAACCTTCCGCCAGTTTAGCAGTGATATGGGGAAAAAGCATCCGCTCAGCTTGTCAGGGCAAAAAATAAAATCCGGCTATTTCCCGCTCACCGATATCGAAGGCACGCAATTCGGGGCTTATTTATTGGTTTAGTTGGCGACTTTCCTGTATTACCTTCTGAAAAATTACTATTTTTAACTGTTTCGAATAAAAATAACACGGATAAACACATGAAAGATTCAACATCCACAACGGGCAAGAAGAAAAAATTATCAAAAAAATATTACAAAAACGAATTACGAAACCTGCAGGTTGAACTGGTTAAACTGCAGGAATGGATAAAGCACAAAGACTTAAAAGTTGTGGTTATTTTTGAGGGGCGCGATGCTGCAGGTAAAGGCGGCACCATTAAACGCATCATCCGCAGGTTGAATACCAGAATTTGCAGGGTGGTTGCGCTGGGCACGCCATCCGACCGCGAAAAAACCCAGTGGTATTATCAACGGTATGTAAACCATTTACCCGCAGGTGGTGAGATGGTATTGTTCGACCGAAGCTGGTACAACCGGGCAGGAGTTGAAAAAGTAATGGGTTTTTGTACCAAAAATGAATACTGGGAATTCCTTCGTTCCTGTCCGAATTTTGAGGAAATGCTCATCCACTCCGGGATAATATTGATAAAATACTGGTTTTCGGTGAGCGAAAAACAACAGGAAAAACGTTTTCGGGCAAGGAATAATGATCCTACAAAACGTTGGAAACTAAGCCCGGTCGATTTAAAGTCGAGGGAATTATTTGTAGAATATTCCAAAGCAAAAGACGAAATGTTCGCATTTACTGATACTGCCCTCAGCCCGTGGTATATTGTAAATGCCGATGAAAAAAAACGCGCCAGGCTCAATTGCATCCGTCACTTGCTTTCGTTGATTCCTTACCAGGATTTAACACGCGATCCACTCGATTTTCCGGAGAGGGGCGACCACAAGGATTATAAACGCCCACCGAAATCGCAACTAAACTATGTGCCTGAAGTTTATTAGTTTTCGAGGGTTTTAGTCATGTCGAAAAGATGACGCGCCTGTTCGCCCAGAAACCCGGAGAAAATTTTTCGTACGCCGTTTTGCTTTATCAAATTCCGTTGCGTCAGTTCGAAATATGCATAAGTCCAGGGAATTTTCTCGATCCCGTCGTCGCCCTGTACCTCGGCTTCTTCTTTAACCGCCAGGGTTGCAGTTTGCCTCAGCTTATTGCCCGGCTTTCCTTCAATGGATTGTTTCATAGGTATTCCGGCATTGGCTAAATACCGGCTTGTTGTTTCCAGGTCGGGCCATTCTTTCACTTGCTGAAAGTTGGTATATGCTGCAAAATGATTCACTGAATTTCCGTGTAACAAGACCCAGGATGCATATTGCGACACATCATTAATTTTCAGCACAGTTTCTTTGGAAGGTGCAATCCACGGACGGCGAAAATATTGCACAAGGTTATCAACCAAAATTTCTGCTGCTTCGGTATTTAACTGACCATCGGTTTTTAGCCGGCCCAACAGTTCCAGTCCGCTATCCGATAAATTATACGGCGTTTCCCTGACCGTCTGTCTGATTAAATTTTGAGCCCACTCCGGAAGCAGTTCGACCTCCAGCTGGCTGATAAATATTTTTGGAAAAGCCGGATTTGAATGTTCCAGATGAACGGCTGAAAGCTTTCTTTCCGGGAAACTATATTTTCCTGCACGTTTATAACCACAACATTCCAAAATGTGCTGTATTGCCTGAATTCCTTCCGGTTGCTCGCCGGTATGTGTGTTCAGCGTTCGAAAAGCAATGTGATCGATTACTAATTTCCCACCCTTTTTATAAACTAGCCCGGCATATGTCCGGGCGTATGAAACCCGACTGGAATAGTTTTCCCACAATTTTCCAAACAATGCTTCAGCAATTTCGCCCGCGGACTTTTTCATACCGTCATTTTTCATTATTAACTGAAAAACAATGAGTTTTGTTTCTTTGGGCAATATGTTTAAAAGTATTGTTTAAATCGAAAATAAATTATAAAGTATTATTCGCCAGCCGAGTTTTTTTAGGGTTTTTCTTCATGAATTTTAAAACATCCTTTTTATTGAAGTAGCTGGTGGCGCCTAATTTGGTTGCATTTAAAGCGCCCGCGGCATTCCCGAATTCCAGAGCTTCGTTTATTGAACTGCTATTTAAATAATAGTGCAGGAAACCGGCGGAAAATGCCATTCCCGAGCCAATATTATCTTTCATTTGAACAATGTATCCAGGATCGGAAAAAGCGCCTTTTTCAATGTGGTAGGCCGAAACGCCGTGTTGACCGCGTGTTATCAGCACCAAATCAACGTTGTATTTTTCAGCCAGGGCCGCGCAAAAATCGTTTATGTTGTGGAAAACGAGGTTCAGCTTTTCCGCCAGAAAATCCATTTCTTTCTCCTTAATCCGAACGATGTTCGAACTGTGCAGCAGGTTTTCAACCACACGCACATCGAAAAAATGCTGAAATAATTTCAGGTCGAAAAACTTTAGGGAACGCGGCGATTCTTTGATCAGTTCGCGAATTGTATTTTTTGAAATGCCAAACCTCTGCGGCAGCAGCCCAAAAAAAAGACAGTCGGCATTACGCACCAATTTCAGCGCCTCTGGCGAAAATTCGATATGATCGAAAGCCACATCGAGTTTAACCTTGTAAACCGGGTCGTTTTTTTCATCGAAAGTTATGTCGACCGTTCCGGTCGGAAATTCGGTATCCACCTGAACGTTTGCATCTGAAATTCCCAGTTCGCCAAGTCTTTTCAATGCGGTGCGGCCAAGTTCGTCGTCGCCAATCCGCGAAAGTAAAAATCCCTCATCTCCAAAAGAGTTGCACCGGAAAACCAGGTTTGAAGGAGTTCCGCCCAAAACTTCGTCATCGGGCAAAATATCCCATACAATTTCTCCGAAAGCAACTATCTTTTTCCCCATAAAAATAAATTTGAAGGCGCAAAAGTAAGCAATAAAAAAGTCGTTTCAAATTTCAGGCCGCAGGTTTTACATAAAAATTTACCCGCCCCACTATAGCAACCTTTTCGCAATCAGCTTCAACTGTTTTGTTAACGCCGGTTCCTGTTTCGAAAAACATTTTAATGAGTTTACCGTTCACTTTGAAAACAGTAGCGGAATGAATTATTTGGCTCACCTGTACCTTTCAGGCGAAGATGAAAAAATTGTAGTAGGCAATTTTATTGGTGATTATGTTAAAGGCAAAAAATACCTGAATTACCCGGCGGAAATCCAAAAAGGGATTCTCCTGCACCGTAACATTGATTCATTTACCGATGGCCATTTAAAGTTCAGGGAAGCCAAAAAGCTTTTCCGCCCCGATTTTGGATTGTATTCAGGCGTTGTGGTCGATTTGTTTTTTGACCACCTGCTGGCCAAAAACTGGTACAGCTATTCCAACCTGCCTTTGCGCGATTTTACGAAGTGGGTACATGCAGTGCTGCTTTCGAATTACCGGCATTTGCCGGCGCGTGTAAAGGGATTTCTGCCATGGTTAATCCAAAACCGGCGTTTGGAATCGTACGCTCAAAAAAGCGGGATTTCCAGGTCTTTGGAAGCCATGAGCCGTTATACCTCGCTGCCTGGGAAAACCGAAAGGGCCATTGAAATTCTGACCGAACAATTCATGTTTCTCGAACACAATTTTTCCGGTTTTATGCAAGATGTACTGGAATTTGCAGAAACAGAATTTGGCGTACAAATAAACAGGCCCGGGGAAAAAACCTGACTTTGATTTTTATGCGTGCATTTCGTAATACGGTTCTTCGAAAAAGAAATTCGGGTCGCCAAAAGCCGGCTCCAAATCGTCGATCCACACTGCCCGCGGATCAAATCTGGCGAAAAATGGTTTGCCAATCCAGTTTGGGTCGCGCCCCTGCAGAAAATTCAGCACAAATACTTGTTGACCATTAATTTCGGAAACACCAGTCACCTGAATTTTTCCCGGGCTGCACGACATGCTTGGCCCTTTTACCGTGCGGCAAATTCCACTCACCTGGTTAAATGCATTCCGGTAAATCTGCCAGGCGCGGTTTAAAGTCACTGCAAAGTAATCCTGAGCACCGGTGTCGCGGGCAACGAACATATAATAAGGAACGATATCCATTTTCACCTGCTGCTTCCAGCTTTCGGCCCAAATATCCGGATCATCATTAATATTTTTCAGCAGCGGCGACTGCGAACGAATTTGAACCCCCGCAGAAATTAACCGCTTCACTGCTTTTTTTACAGCTTTGGTTTTTAATTCGCCGGGGTGGTTAACATGGGCCATCAGGGCGATGTTAATTCCCTTCGATTTCACTCTTTCAAATAACCTCAGCAGCTCATCGGCATCTTCGTCGGTAGTGTATCTGTATGGCCAGTATGTCAGCGATTTTGTACCTATCCTGATGTTTCTGAGGTGCGGAATATCGGCGGCGAGCAACGCGTTAAAATAGTATTCGAAAAACCTGGTTTTCATCACTGCCGGATCCCCTCCGGTAAATAAAACATCAGTGATTTTCGGATTTGCTTTTAAATACCGCACCAGCAAATCGGCCTCTTTCATGGCGAATTTGAACTCGTTGAGCGCAAACTGCGGCCACCGGAAACAGAATGTGCAATAGGCATGGCATGTTTGTCCCTGCGATGGAAAAAATAACATAGTTTCACGGTACTTATGTTGTACCCCATTTAGCCGTTTCCCTTCAAAAACCGGAACGTTATTTTCCTGTCCAGCGGGATTCGGGTTCAATTTCAGCCGTATTTTTGTCACTTCTTCCTGGATTAACTTTTTCGGGGCGCCGGCTTTCAACAATGCTGCAACCCGCTTAAAACTCTTCCTGTCCAACATTTCCTTCTGCGGAAAATTCAGGATAAAAAACGGATCTTTTTCAAAATTTTTCCAGTTGATCAACTCGTCCACTACATAATTACTGGTTTTGAACGGCAAAACAGTACCCACAACCTCGATGTCGAACTTTTGTTCTTCCGTAAGGTATTCCAGTTGAGGTATCTGCCTTAAATTAAATAATGTATAGGATTTGTATTTCACGGTAATAAATTTTAAATGTTATGAAAATCCACGTTTCTCACAGATACCCTGACTGACTGCAAATGCGGCATCTTATATACCTGTTTCCAAATATTTCGGGTAATCACCCGGCGGTATTCAGGTTAGCGTCAGCAATTCCGAAACGCTGCTTCGGGTTCGCTTTTTCTGAACGTTTGATACCTTGTTTAAAGCACCAAATATGTATACTAAAATTTACGATTTTTGTTTAAGTCACGCAAATATAGAAAAAAATTTCCAACTTTCCCGGTTTTACGATAACCGGCAAGCTATCAAATAATTGCATCAATCTGAAAGCCTGTCCCAGCGCCTGGCATCAAGCCTCACAAAAATGAAAAGCAAAATGGTAAACGACCATAACGAAGAGCCGCCGTAACTGAAAAACGGAAGCGGAATGCCTATAACCGGCATCATTCCTATCGTCATTCCTATGTTTACCATAAAATGAAAAAACAATATTACAGCTACAGAATAGCCATAAATCCGGGAAAAACGCGAACGCTGCCGTTCTGCCAGTATAATCAACCGCACAAATAATAACAGGAAAAGTAAAACAACGATAAATGTGCCGATAAATCCCCACTCTTCACCCACGGTACAAAATATAAAATCGGTGCTTTGTTCCGGCACAAAATCGAATTTGGTTTGCGTTCCTTTTAAAAATCCTTTCCCACTGAAACCGCCTGAACCAATGGCAATTTTACTTTGATTGACGTTATATCCCGCCCCCAGCGGATCTGATTTTATGCCAAGCAATTCATTAATACGATCCTGGTGATAAGGTTCAAGTATATTGTTAAAAGCATAATCGACAGAGATACTGAACAACAGCGAACTGAGAAAAACCAGCGCGATGATCGAATAATTCTTTATTTTACTGCCAATGCCATAAAACAACGAGGCGACCGCGCTTAAGAATGAGCCGATGCTCAATGCATTCACTGTACTGAATTTATCCCCGGCGAACCATTTCAATGCAAACGACAGACTAAAACCGGCTGCGAAAAACAACAGGATGTAATTGAATTTTTTTAGCCGGGGATTAAAAATAAAGAATGAAATTAACGCCAGCGACGGGATAAGAATGAATAAAAACAGTTTGGATAAAACCAGTGATAAAACAAATAATATTGCAATGAATGTACCGAAAAATAAAACAACTCCTGAAAGCCCTTCGCGGTACAACACGAGAATAAATGCAAAATATACGAGTGCCGAACCGGTATCGTTTTGAATGAGAATAAAAAAGGCAGGCAGCAAAATGATTGCCGTCACTTTAACCAGCGATTTAAACCGTTGCAGTTTAAACCCGAACGAACTCATGTACCTTGCCAGCGCCAGCGCTGTCGCAAATTTGGCAAATTCGGCAGGCTGAATGCTGAACCCGCCAATGACGAACCATGATTTGGCTCCGTTTATTTCTGTGCCGATCGCCAGCACCAGAACAAGTAAAAACACCAGAAATCCATAAAAAAAGTAGGCGAAAAGCACGTAAAAATTAGCCTCAATCAGCAGAATAATAAAAGCGATTAACAATGCTGCACCAATCCAAATCATTTGTTTGCCATAGCGTTGCGATATGTCCAGAATGCTGCTGCGTTCTTCATTAAATACCGAAGCATAAATGTTTAGCCATCCCAGAAAAACCAGGAGCAGGTATAGTAATACTGTAATCCAATCGATATTTGCCCAAACGCTGTTTCTTTTTAGCATTTTACTTCGGTTGGTTTGGATTTAATAAATTTGCGTCAATCATTCTTTTTTCCACCCATTTCCGGCCGTTGGAAATCGAATCAGTTAAATATTTTTCCACCAGCAGGCTCGCAATTGGCGCAGCATATCTTGCTCCCCAAACTCCGTTTTCAACATAAACTGAAATCGCAATTTTAGGATTGTCTTTCGGTGCAAACGCCATAAAAACAGAGTGATCGGAACCATGCGGGTTCTCGGCCGTACCCGTTTTTCCGCACATTGTAATTCCCGGAATCCGAACTAGTGTTGCGGCGTTGGTATTTTCCACAACCATTTGCATTCCTTCTATCACCGGTTCAAAATATTCGGCGTCGATACCGGTGGAATTCCGTTTTTTGAACCTTGAATCTATTTCCCCGTTTTCGATTTCTTTTACTGCGTGCGGAATGTGGTAAAATCCTCGGTTGGCCACAGCTGCACAATAATTCGCCAATTGCAGCGGCGTAACTCCAAGCTCCCCCTGCCCAATTGCAAGCGATCGTACCGTCATGGCATTCCAGCGTCCTTCACCGTAAATTTTATTGTAATAATCATCGAGGGGCACATTTCCTTTATTTTCAATAAGCAAATCGGTATCCAGCTTTTTGCCGATTCCGAATTTCAGGGTATAATCGCGCCAAACATTGTAACCGTCGGCGGAAGTTCCGTATTTGTTCAGTATCGATTTAAATGTATTCCACAAATAAGGATTGCACGATTCACGGATTGCGCCAACAACATTTAACGGCGAATAGTGGTTGTGGGTACATCTGATGGGAAGTGACGCAGGTCCGGAGCAGGCAAAACGGGTTTCGGAATTTATCGCCTGGGTTTGAAGGCCGACCAGGACGTTTAAAACTTTAAAAGTGGAACCCGGCGGATATTCAGCCAGCAGCGCCCGGTTAAAAAACGGTTTCAAGGTATCTGCAATCAGCATATTGTAATTTTTCCCGCGCACACGCCCCACCAATAATCCCGGGTCGTAGGCCGGCGCGCTCACCAGTGCAAGTAATTCGCCGGTTGACGGTTCGATGGCTACAACACTTCCGCGTTTGTTCTGCATCAAAGTTTCGGCATACATTTGCAAATCCACATCGATGGAAGAAACAACATTTTTTCCGATTTGCGGCGGCACATCTTCCCGCCCGTTCAGATAACTGCCTTTGATGCGGTTATGAACATCGACCAAAAACTTTTTCACACCTTTGTTTCCGCGTAAATTTTGTTCGTACGAACGTTCAATGCCATTCACACCGATATAATCGCCGATGCTGTAATATTTATCCCTTTTAATATCATTCGGCGTAACTTCGCCAACATATCCCAAAAGGTGCGCTGCAGACGCATAATTATATTCCCGCAATGTTCTCGACTGGGTATGGAAACCACGAAACTTGTATAGTTTTTCCTGAAGGACGGCGTAAGTTTCCGGCGGTATTTGTTTTACCAGAATAGAAGGTTTGTAACGCGAATAATTACTGGCTTCTTTTATCCGGGCAATTAAATCTTCTTTTTCAATTTCAAGCAGGTTACATAAATAAGTGGTGTCGAAATCCCTCACTTCACGCGGGGTTATCAGCAAATCGTAGGCTGCCTTATTGTAAACCAGCAGTTTCCCGTTTCGATCGAAAACCAGCCCGCGCGCCGGATACTGAACAATTTCGCGCAGCACATTATTCGTGGCAAACTGTTTATAGGTGGAATCGAGCACCTGCAAACGAAATAGTTTCCCTAAATATATCAATACTACGAATGCAAATATTGCCAGGATAACAAACCCGCGTTTCGAAAAATTATTCACTAAAAATCTACCTCCTAAAAATTACTAACTGGCTTAAAATAATAACCGTTATTGACAAAACGGAACTCAACAGAATTTGGTACAATGTTTTGAAAAAATGTGCAAAAGTGAAAATCTCAAGATAGAAAAGCACCAGATGATGCAGGATTACCATTACGGAAACATAATAAACAAACCATAACAACCGGTTTTGAAACAACCCCGGGTAATTGCTTCGATCTTCTTCGCGGGTTGATATAATCCGAATTACAAACGGCCGGAGATAAGCAATAAAAACGGTGGCAGCTGCATGAATCCCAAGGGTATTTGAAAAAACATCGATGCATAGCCCTACCAGAAAACCCAAAATCATTACCAAATATTTGGGTGTGTTCAATGGCAGCAGCAATACAAATAAAATGTAGATGTACGGGTTTACAAAACCACCTAGTTGAATCTGGTTTAAAATTAAAACCTGGAGCAAAACCAGGATGATAAACATTCCGCTGTATTTAATCAGATAACGCATCCTCTCTTGTAACTTCTTCCAGTTGCTTTATTTCTTCAGCTTTTAAATTTTCAATTACTTCCACGTATGAAAGCGACTTATAATCGGTGGATAGTTCAACTTTTATGTTGTAGTAATTTTCACCTTCCGCCTGATCAAATTCCGAAACGGTCCCAATCAGCACTCCTTCCGGAAAAACCGATGAATAACCGCTGGTTACCACGGTATCGCCAATGGCCACATCAACATGGTATGGTATTTCCATTAAACTTGCCTTGCGATAATTATTGCCGGTCCAGATTAACGATCCAAAATATCCGTTTTTCCTCAACTTTGCCGAAATGCTCCAGCGCCGGTTCAGCACTGACAGTCCCAGTGAATATGATTCGGAAACGTTGATAACCACGCCAACAACGCCTTCAGAAGAAATAATTCCCTGATCTGGTTTAATTCCGTCTTTTCTGCCTTTATTCAGTGTGACGTAATTAAACGGGCGGTTCACTGAATTATTGATAACCCGCGCCGATGTATAGCGAAAAGCTGAGTCTGTTGGGCTAACATGCGGAATAATGGTATCGGGTGAAGTGGTAAAATGCGGATCCGCCTCTATCAGGCCTTTTAAATACGCGTTTTCTTCTGATAACTTTTTATTGACTTTTGCCAGCTCAAAATAGTTGATTACCGAATTAAACGTATTGTAAACGTTTCCGGTGATTCGGTTGGATGAATTCAGGTATTTTGCTTTATGATAATTGTTATTGTTGAAAACCAACGCAAGGGCGGCAATTTCCAGCAATATGAAAAGAACAAAAGCATAATTTCTTAATAAATACCTGATTAGGCTCCTCATTTCAAAGCTACATATATCCTGTTATTATCTTATCAGGAATGAAAAATTATCTACATTTTTCAAAGCAATTCCGGTACCACGAACCACTGCCCTAAGCGGATCTTCAGCGATATGGAACGGAATGCCGATTTTATCAGTAAGTCTTTTGTCGAGACCCTTTAGCAACGCGCCGCCACCAGCCAGCCAGATTCCTTTGGCAACAATATCGGCATACAATTCGGGCGGGGTTTGTTCGAGGGCGCTTAAAACCGCGGTTTCTATTTTTGCGATGGTTTTTTCAAGACAATGTGCAACTTCCTGATACGAAACCGGCACTTCAATGGGCAGGGCGGTCATTTGGTTTGGCCCTTGCACTACGTAATCCTGCGGTGGGTCTTTCAATTGTGAAAGCGCCGAACCCACATGGATTTTTATCTCTTCTGCTGTTCGCTCGCCAATTTTTATGTTATGCTGATGCCGCATGTATTCCATGATATCGGCAGTGAGATCGTCACCTGCAATACGAATTGATTTATTGGTTACAATCCCGCCCAGCGAAATAACAGCAATTTCAGTAGTTCCACCGCCGATGTCGACCACCATATTTCCTTCGGGGGCCTCCACATCAAGGCCTATCCCAATGGCTGCGGCAAGTGGTTCGTAAATCATATAAACCTCCCGTCCGCCGGCATGTTCCGCCGAATCGCGAACGGCCCGGATTTCAACTTCCGTACTTCCCGATGGAATGCAAACTACCATTTTCAATGCCGGGGCAAATAAACGTGGTTTGGTGTTTATCATTTTAATCATGCCCCTAATCATCTGTTCGGCGGCGTTAAAATCGGCAATTACGCCATCGCGCAGCGGCCTGATGGTTTTCAGGTTGGCATGTGTTTTCCCCTGCATCTGCCGCGCTTTTTCACCAATTGCCACCATCTTTTCCGACTTCAAATCGATGGCCACAATCGATGGTTCGTCAACTACTATTTTATCGTTGTGGATTATTATTGTATTGGCCGTTCCAAGGTCAATTGCAATTTCCTGAGTTAAAAATGAAAATAATCCCATATTTTTTACAAAAAAAGTTGTGTTACAAAATATTTGTTAGTGTTTAAAATGTCTTCTTCCCGTAAAAAGCATCGCGATGCCAAATTCGTTGCAGGCTTCAATCACTTCTTCGTCGCGAATGCTGCCACCCGGCTCTACAATGTATTTTACTCCGTATTCGTTTGCTGCTTCAATACTGTCGCGGAATGGAAAAAATGCGTCGGAAATCAAAACAGAATCCTCAATTTTCAATCCTTCTTTCATTTCGAAGCGCGGCATGGTTAGTTGCCGGAGGCTGTCGAGCCTGTTAGGCTGCCCCATTCCTGTCCCGGTTAACCAAAATGAACCGTTTTTATTTTCGGTTACAACAGCTATTGCATTACTTTTTAAATGTTTACAAGCCGTAATACCAAATTTGGCGAGGTTCATTTTGGAGGTATCGAATTCCGCTTTGGTTACGTTTTCGAATTGAGTATCCACACCTTCGTCTTCATCCTGCACCAGCATTCCCCCGCTGATCGAACGATATAATTTTTCTTTTGTTATCTCATTTTTAACCGGAATTACAAGCACACGTAAGTTTTTTTTCTTGCTGAAAACTTCTAAAGCTTCGTCGGTAAATTCGGGGGCGATGATAATTTCCACAAATTTTTTCCCGAACCACTCAGCAGCTTCTTTTGTGACGGCAGAAGTAAAACAAATAATGCTTCCGAAGGCGCTGATTGGATCGCCGGCCCAGGCCAATTCAAGTGATTCCAGGGTGTTTCCGGTCACAGCTAACCCGCAGGGGTTTAAATGTTTGACCACCGCAACTGCCACTTTATTTTCGATGTGCGAAACCGAATGAAACGCATCGCTGGCTGCTTTCCAGGCCGCATCGGCGTCGAGCATATTGTTGTATGAAAGTGCTTTGCCCTGCAGCACTTCGGCATCGGCAAGCGTGTGTTCGGCAGGTGAATTTTTACACTTGTAAAATGTAGCTTCCTGGTGTGGGTTTTCGCCGTAACGCAGCACTTGTCCGTTATTTAAACTAATTCGTTCTTCTGCATTTTCACCCTGATTGAAATAATCAAAAATGGCAGCATCGTAATGGGAAGAAACGCCAAAAGCTTTTGTTGCAAACAATTTTCGATCCTCAAGCGAAAATTCGCCGCTTTTCTCGTTCAGCAAATTCAGCAGTGGCCCATATTCTTTTTGGGAGGGAACGATAACCACGTCCCTGAAATTTTTTGCCGCGGCGCGGATGAGCGAAATTCCGCCGATATCGATTTTTTCGATAATCTCCTGTTCCGACGCTCCGGAAGCCACTGTATCTTCAAATGGGTATAAATCAACAATCACAAGATCAATTTCCGGGATATCGTATTCGGTGAGCTGGCTGACGTCGCCCTGGTTTTCGCGCCTCGAGAGGATGCCGCCAAAAACTTTCGGATGCAGGGTTTTTACCCGGCCTCCCAAAATCGATGGATAACCGGTAAGGCTTTCAACAGAAGTAACTTCAACACCAAGCGATTCGATAAAACTTTTTGTGCCTCCGGTACTTAGAATATTTACATTTAATTCGTTTAACCGATGAATAATCCGATCGAGGTTTTCTTTATGATAGACTGAAACCAAAGCAGTCTTAATTTTTTTATTATCAGCCATTTATTCCGTTTTTCCAATTCGTTTGCAAAGATAAAAAAACCAATGAAAATCTTGTTAAAAAAGCTTGAGATAAGAAATTTTTTTGGTTGTCCGTTCTCAAGCTTAACAAGCTATTCAAGTTGAAAGTTGTAATCAGCAGCTTAAATTTAACACTAATTATCTGAACCAAATCAACGAATGGTTACAAAGTTTGAAACAGAAACAAAAATAGGTAGCAGAACAATTCCTATCTTTACGAAAAATATTTGCAATGCTTCTAATCAGGCTGGTCATCGAAAGTTTCAGTTTTGCTTTTAATTCGTTACGGGCGAACAAATTACGCACAATACTTTCGCTACTGGGAATCACCATCGGAATATTTGCAATCATTTCTGTTTTTACGGTCATCGACTCATTGGAGAGGTTCATCCGCGAAAGCCTTAATTCGCTGGGCACCAATATGGTTTATGTTCAAAAGTGGCCATGGGCGCCCCCCGAAGGAGAGACCGAATATCCCTGGTGGAAATACATGAACCGCCCCGTTCCAACGATGGAAGAAACGGAAGATCTGCTGCGAAACAGCCGGACAGTCCAGGGCGCGGCATTTCTGTTTGGTTTTTCCAGGACGGTTGAATTCGGCAGTAATAATATGGAAAATGTGACGGTGATGGCCACCTCTTACGATTTGCTCGATGTGTGGAACCTGAAGCTGGCGCAGGGGAGGTATTTTACGGAAAGAGAAATGCGCTCAGGAGCTCCGGTTACGGTCATCGGTTCAGAAATTGCAGACAAGCTGTTTGGAACTGTAAATCCGGTTGGTAAAACCATTAAAATCCAGGGGCAGCGTTTACTGGTAATTGGCGAGTACGAAAAAATGGGACAGGACATGTTCGGTACCAGCATGGATAAAAACATCCACATCAGTGCGATCAAAGCATTTTACATGGTTGACGTGCGCAACCAGGACCAGGGGCAAACCATTTGCGTAAAAGCCAAACCTAACGTTGGCGACGACCGGTTTGAAGCCGAACTGGTTTCCATGATGCGAAGTATCCGCCGGTTAAAACCGATGGAAGAAAACGATTTCGCGTTGAACAAAGTCAGCATTATCTCCAATCAGTTCGATCAGTTTTTTGTTGTATTTAATATGGCCGGCTGGATTATCGGCGGTTTTTCAATTTTGGTGGGAGGCTTTGGAATTGCAAACATAATGTTTGTTTCGGTTAAGGAAAGAACACGGATCATCGGCATACAAAAATCGTTGGGGGCCAAGCGCTATTTCATTCTGCTGCAATTTATTTTCGAAGCGATTGTTTTATCGGTGATCGGCGGTATTATCGGATTGTTTATCATTTACCTGGGAACACTGGTGGTAAATTATATGACTGAATTTACCATTGTATTAACCGCCGGAAATATTGTTACCGGACTGATGATTTCGAGCGTCATCGGTTTTATTGCCGGGTTCATGCCCGCCCGGGCGGCTGCCCGGCTCGATCCGGTACTTGCTATGAATGCCGTTTAAACCATTTCCGGGTTGGTTGTCATTAAATAATTAATTTTCAACGTCGTTTTACAATTCCTGCACTGACGTTGTCAGGTGCCGGGCATGCTGACAAGTCGTGACGGTGGCCGCGTAACCTGTCGACATCCGCAGGATTTGACAGCGTTAAACGAGGGACAAAACTGTCGTTCGTAAAATAAAAACACAACATGCAACCAATTTTGAGTCCACTCCGAAAAGTCAAAAACCCCTAAATCCCCTCAAGTGGACATGATAAAAGTGACATCGTACTGACCAATTATTGCAGTATTTGGTCATTATAATATTTAAAACTACTTTTGAAATAAAAAATGTTTACAAGAACAATAGAAAATACCATAAAAGAGAAATTCAATAGCGGGAAAGCTATTATTGTGGTTGGTGCGCGACAAGTAGGAAAAACCACACTTTTAAAAGAAATTTTGAAAGACAAAGAATATTTGTTTTTAGATGCAGATGACCCATCGACAAGAAGCCTTCTACAAAATCCAACAACAGAGCAAATCAAAACAATTCTGGGAGAATATAAATATGTTTTTCTCGATGAAGCGCAAAGAATTCCCGGGATAGGATTAACCCTAAAAATAATTACAGACCAATTCAAAGAAGTTCAATTATTTGTAAATGGTTCTTCATCTTTTGATTTAGGAAATGTACTTAATGAACCGTTAACAGGCAGAAAGTGGGAATATGAGTTATTTCCAATTTCATGGGAGGAATACGAAAATAAAATTGGATTTATAAAAGCAGAGCAGCAAATTGAAAACAGATTATTGTATGGATTTTATCCGGAAGTAATAAATAATCAAGGCAAAGAACGAGAAACTCTAAAAAATCTCGTAGCCAGCTATTTATACAGAGACATCCTGGCATTTTCAGATATTAGAAAACCTGATGTTCTCGACCAACTATTGCAAGCTTTAGCTTTACAGATGGGAAGTGAGGTTAATTACAATGAATTATCTCAACTCATAGGAGTTAATAAAATTACCACACAAAATTACATTGATATTTTAGAAAAGGGCTACATCGTTTTTCGTCTTAATAGCTTTAGTAGAAACTTAAGAAATGAAATTAAGCAAAATCGTAAAATTTACTTTTATGATAATGGCATCCGAAATATGATTATTGGTGACTTTAAGCCCTTAAACCTAAGGCTTGACAAAGGAGCTTTATGGGAAAACTTTCTTGTGTCTGAAAGACTAAAACAAAATATTTACAAAGACACATTTGCGAGAATGTATTTTTGGAGAACACAGCAACAGCAGGAAATTGATTTTGTAGAAGAGAAAGAAGGAGAAATTACTGCATTTGAGTTTAAGTGGAAAGACAAAAAAACAAAATTTCCTCAGAAATTCTTAGATGCCTATAATGCAAATGGATTTGTAATCGACAGGAATAATTTTAGAAAATTCATTAAAATATAAAAATGCCAAGGCGCCGCTGCCGCGGCTCTATAATCCATTTCTTGTTTTGCAAAAGCAAAAATTAGTTGAAGACACAAATTTGAGATTTCCCTCTCTCGCTGGCGCACATTTGCAATATGTGCCTGAAAAACCCTATGCTACCGCACGATTTCATCGTGTGGTTTGATAGTTTACAAACAAAGCAATAGTGGCGCCTGTTCCAAAACATCAAACTTCGAAGTTACCTTTTTTGCAATTTTAGAATTTATAAATAGAAATAACCTAATTCCCGCATTAAATTACAAAACCAAAAGCAGCAACGCATGCAATCATTTCTTAAAGCCATCTAAATAAAACCCAATGATACTAACCTTTAAAAACCGAATGGTATGATACACAGCCTGTAACCAAAATTTGCCAATAGTTTGGCAACGAAAATTTACCGTGTTTGACACCCGGTAATTTATCACCGTAATTCACTAATCAAAATAAACATATCAAAAATGAAAATTATAATAATTGTTCTTCTATTGTTTTCCGCATTTCAACTTCAGGCTCAGGAAATCAAAAATAATGCACAGGAAAAAAAGCAAAGTATTGGGCTAAATGCAATACTGTCTCATTATATGAAACCCGCAGGTTCTAACCTTGGATTGGAACATGGTTATTACTTTTATCCCATTGACCCGGGGTTAGAGGTATTATACAAACGAAAACTTGATAATAAGCTTGTTTTTGGTTTTGGAATCAATTATCAATTAGGGAGGAATGCATCTAATGTAAGTGGTCCCCGTCGATTCAAATTCCACGAATTTAGTGTTCCAGTTATTCTGCAAAAGGAATTAAACCTTAACGGTAAGAATTGGTATTTAACCGCTGGCATATATGGTGGAAAAATAATGAAGGTTATTGCAGAACATCCAGATAAATATTGGGAATGGCGAGAATGGAGTGATTACAACACCCTTGAATTTTACAGCGATGATGAAATATTTATGGATATCTATTTGGATGTTCAGAAAGAAATTTTTTCGTGGCAAAACAGCAGATTATTGGTTTCACCATATACCAGCTTTAGAATTAATTCATCATGGTTGACTAATTATCAAAGAAATATACATTATGGCTTAAAAATAAATTACGAACTTAAAGTTTAATATAATGAAAACACGATTCATAATAATAATTGTTGCTCTTTTTTTTAGCGGCAAATCTAAAGTAATTGGACAGGCATATCCAAGGAATGCAAATCCCAATTATATATGGACAGTACTCGAAGAGAATTTTACTGGCAACGGACTTGATCGTAATATTTGGAAAGTCTCGGGGTTTATAAAAGATGATAATCTATATAAATTTGTTGATAGTCCAACAACTGTTAACTTAAATCAAACATATATACCAATTCGTCTCCGGGAGGACCGATATCGGTAAATGCCAGTACTTGTTGTAATAACAATGTTAATATTATTTCCGATTATATGGGTTCAAGCTATAATTGCGGATATTATTATATGACTTTTACACCAAACCCATCGGTAAGTGAAACTACTCTTACACTTGAACCAGGTTCAGAGGATATAATGGTTGATGAAAGCCAGGAATGGGATTTGGAAATTTACGACCAAAACCAAATGCTTAAAGAGAAAAAAATAAAGTTGAAAGGGAAAGCATGCAAGATTAAAACAGCAGGATGGAAAAGCGGAGTTTACTTTGTACGCGCTTCTTATGGAAAAGAAACCATCTTTGGAAAACTTCAGGTTAAATGATCATGTAAATTGCAGGAAGATATTGCCTTACGACAACACCCTCCTGCAACCTGCAGGACTAAATTGTTAGTAACAGGAAAATCGGCGCCTGTCAACGAGAAAATGCATTCAACGGTATTTTAAATAAACAGCCCTTTGGGAAATTCAAACCTTCAGGGTTTTTGAACCCTGAAGGTTTGATTCTTCGCATAAGTTTTAACTCAGCCCCAAATGCACCAGTGCATCTCCTTTGTAAACCACCGGGGCGTGGTTCAGCCCGATTATATAGCCGTCGGCGGGAATTTTCACCTTAAATTCATATTTTCCGTACGGATCGGAAATGGTTCCGATTACCTGGCCCTTTTCTACTTTTGAACCGTCTTTTACATAAAAGCGAAACAACCCGCCCTGGCGTGCCCGAACCCAAACCGATTCGTTTACAACGATGGATGGCGCAAAGTTGTACTCTTCCAACTCCTTCGAAAAATCGCGCATGCCGAGGCGGTGCATTACCCGGAGCGTTCCGGAAATACCCCGCTGAGTAATCCGGTGGTTAAAATCGTGCGATTTCCCGCCTTCGAACAACAGCACTTTTTTACCTGCGACAGTAGCTGCTTCGCGAAACGATTTCTCGCGCTCTTTGGCAAAAACAATGTACCGGGCATTAAAAACTTTGGCCAGTTCGAACAATTCGGGATGCCCTTTCGGAACGCGAATTTGCGAGGAATTGAACCGCCGCGCGCCTCCGGTGTGGTAATCAATACAGTAATCGACGTGCGGAATAATTTCATTCATTAAATGATGGGCAAAAATACTGGCCAGCGAACCTTTGTTCGACCCCGGGAACATCCGGTTTAAATCTTTGCCGTCCGGAAACTCGCGGGTTTGATTAATGAAACCGAAAATATTCAACGTTGGAATAACAATCACAATTCCATTTTCAGGACGTGTGTACTTTTTGGCCAGCAATTCCCTGATGATTTCCACACCGTTTAGCTCGTCGCCGTGAATGCCGGCAATTAATAAAAGTACCGGTCCGTCGGCCTTTCCCCGTTCAACGATTACCGGAATTTCCAGTTTTGTGTAGGTATGCAACCGTGCCAAATCGAGGCTGAGCACTTCTTTTCGGCCGGGCAGAATTTCTTCTCCGAGAATCGAAATTGATTTTCTTTTTTCCCTCATGAACCTCCTTTTTAAACGTGGCGTTCCACAAAACGGATAATACTTTTGGCAATGTTCTTCCCAGTGGCTTTTTCAATTCCCTCCAATCCCGGAGAAGAATTTACTTCTAAAATCAGCGGCCCCTGATTCGACCGCAGCATATCGACACCGCAAATGCCAAGTCCCATCACACGAGCGGCTTTTAACGCAGCATTTTCCTCCTCTTCCGTAAGTTCGACCACTTCGGCAGTCCCCCCGCGGTGCAGGTTTGAGCGGAATTCACCTTTTTTCGCCTGGCGTTTCATGGCGCCCACCACCACCCCGTCGACGACAAAGGCACGAATATCGGCGCCGCCGGCCTCTTTTACAAATTCCTGCACAATTACCCTCACTTTCAACCCGTTAAATGCTTCCAGCACCGATTCGGCAGCGTTGTTGGTTTCGGCCAAAACAACTCCCAGGCCTTGCGTTCCTTCCAATAATTTCACTACGATGGGTGCGCCGCCGGCTTCCTGTATGATTTCTTTTACATTTTTCGAATAATTGGTAAAAACGGTTTTCGGCAACCCCAGCCCCGCCCTCGACAAAATCTGCAGGCTCCTCAATTTATCGCGGGAGCGGACCAGCGCCTGCGATTCTACCGTGGAAAACACTTTCATCATTTCGAACTGGCGGACCACAGCAGTGCCGTAAAAGGTTACCGACGCGCCGATTCGCGGAATAACCGCATCGATGTTCGTGAGTTTTTTCCCTTTGTAAATAATTACCGGATTGCGCTTTTCAATCACCAAATCGCATTTTGTATGGTCGATAATCAACATTTCATGTTTGCGTTGTTCGCCAATTTCAACAATCCTTTGGGTTGAATATAAATTGGTATTACGGGATAATATGACTATTCTCATCTGTTTATTTATGAATTTCGATTTTTATTGATTCCCCTTTAAACGAAAGATTTTTGCGCGAAGTGTCCACTAAAAATTTTTTCGATAAAAATTTTCTTCCGAGCAACACCGGGTGCTTCATATCACTTCGTTCGGTGAGGGTAAGTTCAATTGGATATGTTTTTTTAAATATGGTAATTTCGGTGAGAATGGAAATTCGCTCTTCTGTCATTCCGTTCGAACTTTTCACTTTTCTCGTTTTATGTACTTTAAATGAAAATTCTTTTTCGTGGTATTTCGGATGCTCCGGATCGAGAAAATTACATCTCACCCATTCTTCTTCCCTTTTCTGAAAGCATTTTATTTCATGGCAGTGAAAGCTGGATGTGTATGCGCCGGAATCGATTTTCACCTCTATTCCAAACAAATCGAGTTGCCCGAAATCTGCTACATCTTTTCTGCCAATGATAATTCTTTCGGTTTTCACATTTGTATTTTTAAACAAGTTCGAAAAAATACCTGCCGATGGAAAGGTAAATGAGCAATCCGAAAATATCGTTCATCGTAGTTATAAACGGCCCGGTTGCAAGCGCCGGATCAATTTTAAACCGATTCAAAACCAGCGGGATAACCGTTCCAAAAAAAGAGGCAAAAAGAATAACAATGTAAAGTGAGATGGCAACGGAATAGGTGAGGCTCATGCTTCCCTGCGTAAAATAATTATAGCTAAAAATAAGCGCCGAAAAAACGGTTGCAGTTGCAACAGCTACCGTCAGTTCTTTTAACAAACGTTTGCCGGTGGATTCCATTTCTTTTACACCGCTGGCAATGCTTTGCACCACAATCGATGAAGATTGAACCCCCACGTTACCCGCGGTAGCTGCAATGAGAGGAATGAAAAATGCAAGTTCTGTAATCTGGCTTAGTTCCGAACCGTGGGAACGCAACACCAGGGCGCTGCAAATTCCTCCCAATAATCCCACCAGCAGCCACGGAAAACGCGCCCGGAACAATTCCCACACCCGGTCGCCGGGTTCCACGTCGCCGGAAATCCCCGAAACCATCTGGTAATCGCGTTCGGCTTCTTCACGCACAAAATCAATAACATCGTCGAAAGTTATCCGGCCTTTCAGCCGTCCAAGTTCGTCGATCACCGGAATGGCCACCAGGTCGTATTTATCCATGATCTCGGCCACCTCCTCCTGCCTCATGGAGGTGCTGACCATCCGCACATCGGGATTATAAATTTTCGAAATTTTTGCGGTGGTAGAATTCAAAATTAACTCTTTCAGTGGTAGAAAACCCTTCAGCCGCTCCATGTCGTCTACAACATAAATGTTGTAGATTTCATCAACCTCTTCCGCCTGTTTGCTGATTTCTTTCAGGCAGGTGGCCACCGTCCAGTTTTCGTTCACTGCCACCAGTTCCACAGCCATAATACCACCGGCGGTGTCTTCTTCATATTCCAGCAAATCGGCAATATCGCCGGCCTGTGCAGCATCTCCAATTTCACTCAGCACCTCTTTTTTCATCTCCTCGTCGAGGTCCGCCACAATATCGGCTGCGTCGTCCGAATCCATGTATTCGATAAATTTGCTGGCGATCAATTCCGGCGGCAATTCTTTTAAAAACCGCCGTCGATCGGTTTCCGGAATTTCAATCAATACATCAGAAGCTTTTTCACCTTCCAGCAAAAGGTAAATATATTTTGCCTCTTCCATCGTCAGGTCGTCCATCACTTCTGCAATGTCAGCCGGATGAAGCTCTTCCATCAGCGCTTTCACTTTTTCATGCTCATCATTTTCAATGAATTGTTTCAGCGCGTCGATGTATTCCCGGGTCATTTCAAACTGCATTGTCAGCTTTTTTCAATGTTTTCAATAAAACTTGTTAATTCTATAAACGATTCAACCGAAAGTTGTTCAGGCCTTTTCGCGGAAAATGGTTCAGGAAGCTGACCGGCAATGGGCGCCAGCGATCTCCGCAGCATTTTCCTGCGCTGGTTAAATGCTGTTTTAACCACTTTAAAAAATAATGTTTCGCTGCACGGAAGCTTTTCCACGTCGTTCCGCACCAACCGGATAACCGCCGATTTTACTTTTGGCGGCGGCCAAAAAACCTGCTCGGGAACCGTAAATAAATATTCGGTGTTGTAAAATGCCTGGAGCAGAACGCTCAGAATTCCATAAGTTTTTGAACCGGGCCCGGCGCTGATTCTTTCGGCGACTTCCTTTTGTATCATTCCAACAACTTCAGGCACTGCATGTTTATATTCCAGTATCCGGAAAAAAATCTGTGACGAAATGTTGTATGGAAAGTTGCCGATAATGCTGAACCTGTTCGTAAAAAATTTTGTAAAATCGAATTTCAGGAAATCGGCGGAATGAATACGACCATTCAGCGCCGGAAAATTTTCTTCCAGAAATTTCACTGATTCGGTGTCAATTTCAATTACACTGACATTTAAATCGGTTCGTTCAAGCAGAAACTTGGTTAGCACTCCCATTCCCGGTCCTACTTCCAGTACTTCAGGAACCGTGTTACCGAGTTTGCCAACAATTTTCTGTGCGATATTCTGATCGGTTAAAAAATGCTGGCCTAAATATTTTTTGGGTCGGACAATATTCATCGTTGCAATTTCGATTCATTCCAGTTCCTACTTAAAATGGCTTTTTCTCGAAAATAATAAAAACTAATTTATATTTTTGTCAGCCACGAATAGCTGATACAGGCCTGAAATTCGCATCCCGAAATTAGTAATTTTTTAGGGAATAGGACTTCCGGCTGCCAAACCGGCTTAAAAATTTTTTGGTTTGAAAAACTTGGCCTTAAAAATCTTAAAATTTCTCGCTTTTTTTGCCTTGGGCGCTTTTATTTTCTGGTTGGTGTACAAAGACCAGGATATTGAGCGGATTAAATCGGTTTTAAAAAACGATGTGAACTACTTCTGGATCGTAATTTCGCTGATTATCGGGTTGTTAAGTCACGTCAGCCGCACCTTGCGCTGGGGATTGATGATTGAGCCAATCAGCCACAAACCCTGGTTCATCAATACTTTTCTTGCGGTTATGGTGGGTTACTTAATGAACCTGGCGTTTCCGCGAATGGGCGAAATTTCGCGTTGCGGCGTACTGTCGAGGTACGAGAAAATTTCATTTACCAAGTTGATAGGAACAGTGGTTGCAGAACGCGCAGTGGATATGATTTCGCTGCTTACGCTGCTGATGATCGTTATTATTTCGCAGTTCGGCCAAATGCTCGATTTTCTGCACCGCAACCCGGAAATCGAAACAAAACTGCATTCAATGGCCACTTCGCCGCTGCTGCTGATTGGAATTCTGTTGCTGCTGATACTCATTTTTGTTTTCAGGAAAACATTGAAACATACGCTTTTTTACAAGAAAGCCACCGAAATCTTCCTGAATTTTAAAGAAGGTTTTGTTTCCATTCGTTCGGTGAAGAAAAAGGGCTGGTTTATTTTTCATTCCGTAGCTATCTGGACCATGTATTACATTATGTTGTATTCTGTATTTTTTGCATTCGGTTTTACAGAAAACCTGGGCCCGATTGCAGGCCTGACGACTTTTGTATTTGCCAGTTTTGGTATGGTGGCGCCGGTTCAGGGTGGAATTGGAGCATGGCATTTTATGGCCATCGAAGCGCTTTCGATTTACGGAGTTGCACGCGAAAATGGGATCATTTTTGCATTTGTCGCCCATACTTCGATGACAGCAATGATAATTATTATCGGAATTATTTCAATGCTTGTACTACCTTTCATAAACCGCAGGAAGGATATTTCTGTTGAAGAAATGGAAAAAATTTCCGCTTAATTTATTCTTTTCAGTTTTTTGATGAATACCGAGCTCTTCATATCGCGCAGGTTGTTTTTCGACAAATCGAACAAAAAATTCTTGTCGCGGCGGATCATTCGCATCGCATTGTTCGGAATTACGCTCGGACTGGCTGTTATGATTATTTCAGTGTCTGTTGTAACCGGCTTCAAGAAAGAAATCCGAAACAAGGTGATCGGGTTTGGTTCGCACATTCAAATCATCAATTACGATTCGAATAATTCGTACGAGACGCAGCCAATCTCTGAAAACCAGCCATTTTTATCGGATATCCGCCCCATTGACGGGATTAAATCCATTCATATTTATGCCACCAAACCCGGAATGATAAAGACCAACGAATACATCCAGGGCATCGTATTTAAAGGTGTGGCGCCCGGCTATAACTGGGATTTTTTTCAAAAAAACCTGGTGGAAGGCCACACACCAGAGCTGAACGATTCGGCGCGCAGCGATCAAATCCTGATTTCGCAGCAGGTGTCGAATCTGCTGAAGGTAAAACTCGGTGACAAAGTGGTACTTTATTTTATAAACGAAAATGAAAGTACGCCACGGATGCTGCAACTCAAAATCTCGGGAATTTACCGGACAAGTCTCGAAGAATTCGACAACTTATTCATTATCGGCGATTTAAAACAGGTGCAGCGGCTGAATGACTGGACCAGCAACCAAGTCAGCGGTTTCGAAATTACCCTTTCAGACTTTAGCCGGATCGACGAAATTGAGCAAAAAGTCCGCAGCAAAATTATTCCCTACAACAGCGAGAAATCAGAAATATTGCGAACCTCGGCCATTACCCGTGAATACCCTCAAATTTTCGACTGGCTGAAAGTAACCGACATGAATGTGTGGGTAATCCTGATTTTAATGTCGCTGGTGGCCGGGTTCAACATGATTTCCGGTTTACTGGTGTTAATCCTTGAGCGCAGCCGGATGATTGGCATTTTGAAATCGTTGGGAAGCCGTAACTGGAGCATCCGTAAAATTTTCCTCTACCTTTCGGTTTTTCTCACGTCCCGCGGCATGTTGTGGGGAAATGTAACCGGTATCCTGTTTATTTTCCTTCAGAAAACGTTCCGGTTCATAAAACTGAACCCAACCATGTACTACGTCGATTTTATGCCAGTTAATTTTTCGCTGACGCATTTGCTGTTGCTCAATGCAGCAACCATTTTCGTTACCACTTTAATGCTCGTCATTCCGGGTTATTTAATCACAAAAATTTCGCCCGACAAGGCCATTCGCTTCGATTGATTTAATATCAAGCCCCTGTTTACCGCACTTCTAAAGTAAACTTATGATTTTAAATCTACCTTCAGGTGGTGGTTTCAATTCATCGATTTTCTTTGTAACTTTATCCTTATTATTCTGAAAATGAAGATTTACCGATTGTTTAGTAATTAAATCTCGTAAACCAATTTCAATTAAACGACTGATGAAAAAACTAATCTTTGCGCTCTTCTCCCTGCTATTTTTCCTGGGAAATGCGCAATCCGTATACAGTCAGAATATTGTTTCGGGAACCATTAAATCGCAAACCGGCGAGCCACTTGCCGGAGCAAACATTGTGGTGGAAAACACCACTATCGGAACGGCATCTGGCAACGATGGAAATTACCAACTGCCACCGCTGAAAAATGGCGAATATAAAATAAGAGTGAGCTTTTTTGGCTACGAAACCATGGAACAACCGGTAACTTTAACCGGCGAAAATGTGACGTTGAATTTCGGAATGAAAGAAACTTCCATCGATTTGAACGCAGTGGTGGTAACCGGAACGCGGACCGAAAAAAGCCTGGCAAACACGCCCGTGCTTACCCAGTCGATAAGCATCCGTGAACTGGAAAACAAAGACGTAACAAGTATTACCGATGCACTGGAATTTGCCGTCCCTGGAATTGAATTCGAAAGCCATGCACAGGGAAAGTCCATTTCGCTGCAGGGAATCGATCCGCAGTACATGCTTTTTCTTGTGGATGGCGAGCGGCTGGCGGGCGAAACTTACGGAGACGTTGATTACAGCCGCATCAACATTGCCGATATTCAACGAATTGAAGTGGTAAAAGGAGCCAGTTCCACATTATACGGCTCGAATGCGCTTGGCGGCGTGGTAAATATCATCACTAAAATACCGGTGAAAAAATTCCAACTGGCCGCATCGTCTCGTTTTTCAAAATACAATACACAAAATTACCAGGTGAGTGCGGGCTCGAAACTGGGGCAGTTTTCAACCCAGACATCTGCCGTTTATGATAAAACCAACGGTTACGATTTACTCGCCGGGGATACTTACCGGACACAGGAAAAAGAAGATGCTGTGGTGATGAACGAACATTTGCGGTTCTCGCCCGACGAGCGTTTCCTGCTGGAAGGGAATGTTTCGTTCATGAGCAAAAACCGCGAAAATACATCGCCGTCGTTGTACGACCGACGGAACCAGGATTTTACATACGGAGCAAAAGCAACCTGGTTTTTAAACACCGGCAGCAATATTTCGTTTAGCTGGAATTCCGACGATTATGAGCTGTTTAATAAAATCACTCCCGATTCGCTCGTCACCGATTATAACAATTTGTACAATAACGCCCGGCTGCTCGGGAATTTCAGCCTCGCCGGCTGGAATTTCCTGACACTCGGAACCGAATACATTTCCGAAAATCTTACCGCTCCCCGCAACAAAATCGATGACAGAACCAACACCGACTTTATTGTTTTTGCTCAGGAAGATTTGCAGTTGGGAAATGCCCTGAATATTATCGGTGGTTTTCGGGCGCATAACAACTCGCAGTACGGATGGCATTTCACCCCGCAGTTTTCAGCCATGTATACCATCTGGCATTTCGCGTTCCGCGGAAATTACAGCATGGGGTACAAAACACCCACGCTGAAGGAAAAATATATGTCGTTCCAGATTCCGGCTCCCGGCCCGCCAATGTTTTTGGTTGGCAACGAAAACCTCAATCCGGAAACCTCAAAATATGTGTCGCTTTCCGCTGAATATACGCGACAGGGCGTTTCCTTTTCGGTCTCGGTTTACCGGAATGACATTTCGAACATGATTTCGGAAAATATGGATGAATATACTGTAAAACCCGGCGGAATTATTGAATATGCCTATCGGAATTACGACGAAGTGCTTCTAAAAGGCGTGGATATTTTACTGAAGACCAAAGTGATTAAAAATTTACTTTTTACCGGAATTGTCACTTTTTCAAAAAAATACGACGAAATAGCTGGTGAAGAATTTAATAACGTCAGGAATTTCACCGGGAAATTTAATGTGGACTATGATGTTAATGCAGGAAATTATAATTTGAACCTGAACCTGCAGAGCAACTTTTACGGCGGAAAATCGATTGATTTGATGGACGACATTACGCACGAGATACAAACCATTGATCTCGGAAGTTTTTCACTCTGGAAATTCACCAGCACACATACATTAAAAAACGACTATTACTTTAAGGCTGGAATCGATAATATTTTTGATTTTACCGATCCTTCAGGCGGATACAACAGCGGCTCTCCCGGCAGGGTATTCTTCTTCGGACTGGGAATCCGGATTTAAAATCTTTGAGTTGGGAAACTCAAAGTCCCAAAGTCACGGTGGCAGGCTCCCGGAAGTTGGATTTTCCCAAGCCCAAACAAATTGTCTTCTACTTGTGAAAGTCGTTGAGGTTTCACCGCTATTTTTTATTTTTGCGCAATGATTATTTCGCCGGAAAATATCAGGAGAGCGCTGGCTGAAAAATTGCCGGGAGGAGCTTCGCATAAAAAGATGCTGCCGCCCAACCGCGAGTTAAGAGCAACTGAAACGGAAAGAGTCAGCGCCAAAAAAAGTAGCGTGTTGCTGTTGCTTTTTATCGAAAACGACGAGCTGACTGCCTGCCTGATAAAACGCCCGGAACACATGAAATTTCATCCAGGCCAGATTGCCATGCCGGGCGGCAGAATTGAAAAAGGGGAAACCGAATTGGAAACCGCTCTCCGCGAAACTGAAGAAGAAATTGGTATTCCACCCGAAAAGATTGAAATTCTCGGCTCGCTTTCCGAATTGTATGTGGGCGTGAGCCGGTTTATGATTCACCCGTTTGTAGGGTGGCTGGCAGAAAAACCGCACTTTAACATCAACCGCCACGAAGTTGAAAAAGTAATACTCTTCCCGATTTCGAAATATAAAAATACGTTCGGGCAAACCGAGCTGGCTACCATTTCCGGAAAATTAAATGTTCCTTGTGTAATGTTTGAAAACGAAATTCTCTGGGGCGCTACCGCCATGATTTTATCAGAGTTTTATGATGTAGTGACGAAGTAAAATTAATTGTAATAATCACAATTCACTGTAAAGAACAAAATTACCATCGCGGCAATAAATATTTTTCTTAATCGTAAAAAGCCCAGGAAACTCCAATTCGATAGGTCCTCCGGAGCATCGGATAGTGCGGAACGGTCATGTATTCCTCGTCGATAAATTCGGTACCGATATTCATCATTTTAAAAAAGATGCGGGTCCGTTTTAAGCGGAGGTTGGCAAATGCATCGATGTATGGAAAATTACCATATTTTTTGTCATTCTGGAGGTAAAACAACCCGGTTTCCGGATCGTAGGCATCGGCATACCATGCCGTATTGTAACGTGTATCTACACCAATCTGCGCAAACAAAACCTTTGCCAGCACAAATTTATAATAAGCGGTGCCGAATGCAGAAAAATCGGGAAGGTGAATGTATTGTTGATTGGAAGCCTTTTGCCACAGCAACCGGGTGCGGAGGTGCAGGTTTCGCCAACTGAAATCTTTGTCGAGGTAAGCCGATAAAATGAGCAGTTCTTTTCCGGTTTGCGATGGAATTCCCAGTGTATCGTTATAAATAAAATTATTGATGATGGCATAGTTCGCCCCGAATTCGAGCCGGCGTTTCGGAGATACAAAATTTCCCTGCACCGTCATCCGCTGTTCCATTTTAAAATCATTGTCCCACTGAATATGCTTCGAATAGTAAGTTTCCTGAAAATAATCGGGAACGCTGTTTTCAATCTTCCCGCGAATTGTAATATCGGTCAGTGAATCTTTCAGTAAAGTAAACGGTTTTGAGATTACACCCGAAATTTCCGTTTGCCCGATGTTCCGGCCCAGCAGGTATATTTTCCCGTCGAAATTCCACTTCCAGAAATTTCCGGTTTGCCTGAAAATTCCTCCTCCGGCATAAACATTCGTATACCGGTTGGTTACCCTCGAAAGTGTGGAGTCATTTATCAGCATTCCCGGTGAAGACGCTTTAATAAAATCCTGCCCGATAAATGCCCTCTTCCCGAAACTCGTTTTTCGTTCCGAATTTTCATATTGTTTAATTTGAAAAACATTCCGGATTTTCCGGAACCGGACCAGATCAACTACGAAATCGTTTCCGTAATAATCGTTTATAAAAAAGGTATTGGTGGTGTCGTCGATAAATTGTTTTTTGTTGTTTTCGTATTCGAATGAATAAATAAAACCGACAACTGGTCTGAATTCATCGGATTCTTCTTCTTTTTCAATGGTTTTCCCCACCCGATATTCACCGGTGGCAAAAACGTACATGTTTCCATATTCCGAATGAACGTTTTCAAGGTTTACGTTGAGAAGTTCGGTTTCGGCGTTACTTAACAAAAGTGAATCATAAGTAAGTCCGCCATTTTCGGCGTTTTTTATGCTGTTTGAAATAAAACCGCCGTGGATGCTCAGCTTGTCGCGATTGTAGTTGGAATAGAGGCTGACAAAATTATTTTTGCTTTGCTGATTGCTGTATTGTCCTTCCGACTTTGCCTGATCGTATCGAAATGTTACGTTCAAAAACGGATTGATATTTTGGGAATGAAGAACATTAAAACGCGTTTCGTTCTTTCGGGTGCGGTGTTCGCTCTGACTGAAATCGAGCCGCGTATACGGAGTGCGGGTATTAAAAAATTTTACTGAAGCTGGATTTAGCAAATAGGCCGCCCGCGATTGCAGAAAGAAGAAATCGAATTCTGAATCGCGTTTGAAAAAGTTATTGTTTTGATAAGGTGTGCCATAATTTCCAAGATAGGATACAGAGACAGCATCATCATAAATGGGATTGTACATGTGGTAAAAGTCGAGGGTGGTATCAAGGCGGGCTGAATCTTTAAATGCGCCGTATCCGTCGAGGTACCACAATTTTACCAGCGGTTTAATTTCAATAACCTCCCTTTTTTTCTCCTCTTCAATTTGATCTTCAATTGCCAGATCCGGGTCGATTTGAGAATAAACCTTTGCAGGAATACAAATGAGTACGAACAGAAATATTTTAATGATTTCTTTTTTCAGCATAAAGCATTTTCAACGTTGCACAAAACTAAAAAAAGGGACAGAAAAGTAGGGTATAACAGAATAACTTTTCACGTAAATTAACAAGAATCCGGAAATTAAAAAAGGCCCATGCTCGTTTGAACATGGGCCTGGATAAATTTGGCAGCGGCCTACTCTCCCACTTTTACGCAGTACCATCGGCGCTGGCGGGCTTAACTTCTCTGTTCGGAATGGGAAGAGGTGGTGCCCCGCCGCTATAGCCACCTTAATTTTCTCAAAGGTTGTTGCGGGTTTTGCCCCGCCGTCCCGAGTGCTCGGGACCACCTTAATATTGGTGAAGGCTTTCCGGTTTTTGACCGGTGTTTTCAGCCTTGCAATACCTTTAGGCAGTTGGGAAAGAAAGAAATTTGGTTTCCATTATCACTACAAGGAATCTTAGGATTGTTTCTGAAAGTTTTCGGGCAATTAGTACTGCTCGGCTACTTGCGTTACCGCCTTTACACCTGCAGCCTATCAACGTAGTCGTCTCCTACGGCCCTTAATCGAGATCTCATCTTGAGGTGAGCTTCGCGCTTAGATGCTTTCAGCGCTTATCTCATCCAGGCATAGCTACCCTGCAATGCAGCTGGCGCCACAACAGGTACACTAGAGGCCTGTCCAACACGGTCCTCTCGTACTAGTATCAGGTCCTCTCAAATCTCATACGCCCACAACAGATAGGGACCGAACTGTCTCACGACGTTCTGAACCCAGCTCGCGTGCCACTTTAATCGGCGAACAGCCGAACCCTTGGGACCTTCTCCAGCCCCAGGATGTGACGAGCCGACATCGAGGTGCCAAACCGCTCCGTCGATATGAGCTCTTGGGAGCGATCAGCCTGTTATCCCCGGAGTACCTTTTATCCTTTGAGCGATGGCCCTTCCATACGGAACCACCGGATCACTATGCTCTAGTTTCCTACCTGATCGACCCGTCGGTCTCACAGTCAAGCGCGCTTATACCATTATGCTCTGCTGGCGGTTACCAATCGCCATGAGCGCACCTTTAGAAGCCTCCGTTACTCTTTTGGAGGCGACCACCCCAGTCAAACTACCCACCACGCAATGTCTTCCGATGAATCGGAATTAGGCGCCAAGTAAGCAAAGGGACGTATTTCAAGGATGGCTCCACGAGTCCTGGCGAACCCGATTCATAGCCTCCGTCCTATCCTACACATCACTTACCCAGAGTCAATGCGAAGTTGCAGTAAAGGTTCACGGGGTCTTTCCGTCCCGTTGCGGGTAAACGGCATCTTCACCGTTACTTCAATTTCACCGAGCTCGCGGCCGAGACAGTGCCCAGATCGTTACACCATTCGTGCAGGTCGGAACTTACCCGACAAGGAATTTCGCTACCTTAGGACCGTTATAGTTACGGCCGCCGTTTACCGGGGCTTCGATTCAATGCTTCTCCCGAAGGATAACATCCCCTCTTAACCTTCCGGCACCGGGCAGGTGTCAGGCCCTATACGTCATCTTTCGATTTAGCAGAGCCCTGTGTTTTTGATAAACAGTCGCCTGGGCCATTTCTCTGCGTCCCGATTATTCATCGGGATCCCCTTCTCCCGAAGTTACGGGGTCATTTTGCCTAGTTCCTTAGCCGCGGATCACTCGAGCGCCTCAGGATTCTCTCCTTGACTACCTGTGTCGGTTTGCGGTACGGGCCGCCATGCTCGCTTTTCTTGGAAGGGGCTTGATTGCTTCGCTTCGCCCGAAGGCTAAGCTCAACGTACTATTCCGTCAGTACCTAGCAACTACGCCCCTCCGTCACTTTCATCGCATGACGGGCGCAGGAATATTAACCCGCTTGCCATCGGTTTCCCCTTTCGGGTACACCTTAGGGCCCGGCTTACCCTGATCCGATTAGCGTTGATCAGGAAACCTTAGTCTATCGGCGAACAGGTTTCTCACCTGTTTTATCGTTACTTATGCCTACATTTGCTTTTCCAATAGCTCCATCAACCCTCGCAGATTGACTTCAGCGCCGTTGGAATGCTCCCCTACCTCTCTCCCGGTTGCCCGGAAAAAACCATAGCTTCGGTGGTATGCTTATGCCCGATTATTATCCATGCCCAGCCGCTCGACTAGTGAGCTGTTACGCACTCGTTAAATGAATGGCTGCTTCCAAGCCAACATCCTAGCTGTCTCTGCAGCCGGACCTCGTTTTCTTCAACTTAGCATACACTTCGGGACCTTAACTGATGGTCTGGGTTCTTTCCCTCTCGGACACGGACCTTAGCACCCATGCCCTCACTCCTGTGAAACATTTTACAGCATTCGGAGTTTGTCTGGATTTGATAGGCGGCGAAGCCCTCGCATCCAATCAGTAGCTCTACCTCTGTAAAACTATCACAAGGCTGCACCTAAATGCATTTCGGGGAGTACGAGCTATTTCCCAGTTTGATTGGCCTTTCACCCCTACCCACAGCTCATCCAAAAGCTTTTCAACGCTTCCTGGTTCGGTCCTCCATGATGTGTTACCATCACTTCAACCTGGCCATGGGTAGATCACAAGGTTTCGCGTCTAGCGCCACTGACTCTTTCGCCCTGTTCAGACTCGCTTTCGCTTCGGCTGCGTTTCTTAAAAACTTAACCTCGCCAGTGACGACTAACTCGTAGGCTCATTATGCAAAAGGCACGCAGTCATTCCGATAAATCGGAACTCCTACCGCTTGTAAGCGTACGGTTTCAGGTACTATTTCACTCCCCTGTTCGGGGTGCTTTTCACCTTTCCCTCACGGTACTTGTTCACTATCGGTCTCTCAGTAGTATTTAGCCTTGCCAGATGGTCCTGGCAGCTTCAGACAGGGTTCCTCGTGCCCCGCCCTACTCAGGGTACTGCTAAAAAATATAACGCCTGCGTGTACAGGGCTATCACCTCCTATGGCCGGTCTTTCCAGTACCGCTCCACTTCAGCTTATATTTTTATATCGCAGCCCTTCAACCCCGTACCTGCCGAAACAGACACGGTTTGGGCTATTCCCGTTTCGCTCGCCACTACTCCGGGAATCACTGTTGTTTTCTTTTCCTCCGCCTACTTAGATGTTTCAGTTCAGCGGGTTTGCCTTCCGATTGCTCGGAATTTCCCGATTACTCGGGATGGGTTGCCCCATTCGGGTACCTGCGGATCAATTCGTATTTGCCAATCCCCGCAGTTTATCGCAGCTTGTCACGCCCTTCTTCGCCTCTGAGAGCCTAGGCATCCTCCGTACGCCCTTAGTAACTTTCTTTTCCTGAAGAATCCTCGTATTGATTCTTTGTAATCCTTTATTTCTCTCTGTGATATTATTATTATCTTTTCCCAACATGCCAAAGAACTTTTACCGTCTGGCTTCCAGCTTCTAGCTTTTAGCCTCAAGTATGCAGATAAGCAAGGAATCGAACCTTTTCCTATTCCGGCACCAGCCTTATCTCTTTTTAGCTGCAAGCCACGAGCTGCAAGCTCCTAGCTTTTACTAAAATTCAGTATTTCAATTTATTTTGAACGTTTTGCCTTTTTTTAGTGTCACAAATCACTTTTCCAACTTTTTTATCCTTCTTTTCCCTCTCTTTTTCCCCTCCTTTGGAGAGCCTGTCCCGTTGTAACGGGAGGTTAGGGGAGGCTGTGGAGAATAAGGGAGTCGAACCCTTGACCTCTAGAATGCAAATCTAGCGCTCTAGCCAACTGAGCTAATCCCCCGATAATTAGCTTCTAGCTTCAAGCTCCCAGCTTCTAGCTGTTTTGCTAGTGGCTAGTGGCTAGTGACTAGTAGCTTTCTTTGTAGTCCCGCCCAGACTTGAACTGGGGACCTCTACATTATCAGTGTAGCGCTCTAACCAGCTGAGCTACGGGACTCTGTTAAAAGCCCCCTTAATCCCCCGAAGGGGAAAACTCAAAGCCCCGTTCTCCTTCTTTATTTGTAACGTTTAAATTACAAACAGAGGCTTTTTTGCTACATTTCCTCTTTCCTCCCCGTTGGGGAGGCCGGAGGGGCTTCCTATATCTTTAAAAAAAGCAAGGGCCAATCTGTCAATTCCGTTTTTCGTAATTCCTGTGCTCCAGAAAGGAGGTGTTCCAGCCACACCTTCCGGTACGGCTACCTTGTTACGACTTAACCCCAGTCACTGGTTTTACCCTAGGCCGCTCCTTGCGGTCACAGACTTCAGGTACCCCCAGCTCCCATGGTTTGACGGGCGGTGTGTACAAGGCCCGGGAACGTATTCACCGCGCCATGGCTGATGCGCGATTACTAGCGAATCCAACTTCATGGAGTCGGGTTGCAGACTCCAATCCGAACTGGGACCGGCTTTTAGGATTAGCATCCTGTCACCAGGTAGCTGCCCTTTGTACCGGCCATTGTAACACGTGTGTAGCCCTGGACATAAGGGCCGTGCTGATTTGACGTCATCCCCACCTTCCTCTCACCTTACGGTGGCAGTCTCGCTAGAGTCCTCAGCTTTACCTGCTAGCAACTAACGATAAGGGTTGCGCTCGTTATGGGACTTAACCCGACACCTCACGGCACGAGCTGACGACAACCATGCAGCACCTTGCAGGCAGCCCCGAAGGGAATACAGCTTTCACCGTAATGCAGCCTACATTTAAGCCCAGGTAAGGTTCCTCGCGTATCATCGAATTAAACCACATGTTCCTCCGCTTGTGCGGGCCCCCGTCAATTCCTTTGAGTTTCAACCTTGCGATCGTACTCCCCAGGTGGTTCACTTAATGCTTTCGCTCAGCCGCTTACTGTATATCGCAAACAGCGAGTGAACATCGTTTACAGCGTGGACTACCAGGGTATCTAATCCTGTTCGCTCCCCACGCTTTCGTGCCTCAGCGTCAGTTATGGCTTAGTAAGCTGCCTTCGCAATCGGAGTTCTGTGCAATATCTATGCATTTCACCGCTACACTGCACATTCCGCCTACCTCAACCATACTCAAGACCCGCAGTATCAATGGCAATTCTACCGTTAAGCGGCAGGATTTCACCACTGACTTACAGGCCCGCCTGCGCACCCTTTAAACCCAATGAATCCGGATAACGCTTGCATCCTCCGTATTACCGCGGCTGCTGGCACGGAGTTAGCCGATGCTTATTCCTACGCTACCGGCAGTCCCGCTCACGAGCGGGAGTTTCTTGGCGTAGAAAAGCAGTTTACAACCCATAGGGCTGTCATCCTGCACGCGGGATGGCTGGTTCAGCCTTGCGGCCATTGACCAATATTCCTCACTGCTGCCTCCCGTAGGAGTCTGGGCCGTGTCTCAGTCCCAGTGTGGGGGGTAATCCTCTCAGAACCCCTAAGGATCGTAGCCTAGGTAGTCCGTTACACTACCTACCAGCTAATCCTACGCATGCCCACCTTATGCCACCTGAGTTTTAATCATATCCCCATGCGAGGTTATGATTCTATGGGGTATTAATCCACGTTTCCATGGGCTATCCCCCTGCATAAGAAAGGTTGCATACGCGTTACGCACCCGTCCGCCACTCGCCACCAGGCCGAAGCCCGTGCTGCCGTTCGACTTGCATGTGTTAAGCCTCCCGCTAGCGTTCATCCTGAGCCAGGATCAAACTCTCCGTTGTAATTATAAAAGTTTAATCTCTTTCGCTCCAGAAGTCACTCTATGAAATTAACAAAGTTGGTACACCTTGCTTTTTTAATGCTTTTTGTCTCAAAATTTTAAAGAACTCATAAAAAATCAGCACCCTAATATTTCCTTCAAAATGCTGATATTTTTTCTCTCGTTTTTTTCCTATTTCACCAGCGGCTGTTTTTCCCGCTGTCCGTTTTTCCCTTTCGGGGCGGCAAAGGTAATAACTCTTTTCTTCTCACCAAAAAAATAACCCAAAATCTTTAAATTATTTTTTCCATACCCCCGGAAACCTTCCAAAATACCAGCTCTTTATCCCTGCCAGTATCCCTCCCGTTTCCGGTACCTCTTTATCACCTCCTCAATGAACACGCCCCTAAAAGCGGCTGCAAATGTAAACAGGTTTTTGAAGTTTCCAAACAAAAATAAAAATAAAAACAGGAGAAAATTTACCCTTCGAAAACAACAAATTGAATATCAAGATTATCCTTGCAAATCTTTTTCAAAAAATTTTTAAAGCAACAGATTTGAAGAGACAATAAACGGTTTTCCCAATATCAAGATTCATGTTTATCAATGATGCTTCCGTAATTTCAACAAGCACTTTCTCGCCCGCATCTACCAGACAATACGACAAACCATCTTTGGAAAATATCTTTTCAATGGTGCCGGCCACTTGATTTCTAAGAGATATGTGTTTGACCGGCTGAAGAGAAATTGAAATATCCTCCGGGCGAATGAGCACTTTAGTGTTCTTTCCGGTTTCAGTATTATTTTGAAAGGGCCGGCACAAAGCCTGCACCTGAAAACTACCGGATGAATTTGCAAGCAGTAGCATATTTTTTGCCGGTAACGCTTCAGAAACAAAAAGGTTATATACGTTGTACAATCCGGCTCCTTTCATTAGTTCCACATTCGATTCGTCGAGAATTAATTCCTGGAAATTTCCCAATGCTTTCACTTTGCCTTCTTTCAGTAATAACAACCGACTGGTTAAACTCAATAAATCGGGTAAATCGTGACTGACGACCAGCATCGGAATATTAAACCGCGAGTTGAGCGCATTCAAAAAAGGAATAATATTGTTTCTCAGGTTAACGTCCACTGCCGAAAATGGTTCGTCCATCATTAATATCTGCGCACCGCTGAGCAGGGCACGTCCGATGGAAATTCGTTGTTTTTCGCCGCCTGAGCATTCCGAAGGTTTTTTGTGAAGTAGCTCGCCGATTTCCAAAATATCAATCACATCCTGAAAACCTACATTATTTATCCGGCCTTTTTTTAATCCGTATTTCAAGTTTTGGACGACGGATAAATGCGGGAAAAGACGGATATCCTGAAAAACGTATCCAAGTTTCCGATCTTTGACCGGAACGTTAATTCCTGCATGGGAATCGAATACTGTTTCGCCATTGATATTAATATGACCCGAATCCGGTTTTAACAAACCCGAGATGGAATTCAGCAAACTGGTTTTACCATGGCCAGATGGGCCGTAGATGCCGGTTATTCCTTTTTCAATTTCAGCTTTTACATTTAAAAGAAAGTCTTTGCGCTGCAGTTTTATGTCGAATGTTAACGCTTCGTTCATAGTTTCCGTTTTAAAATCCGCTTGTTCAGGTATTCTGCGCCAATCATTGCCAGCAGCGACAGGATTACAGAAACGAGAACCAGCCGCAATGTTGAAGATTCCTGTCCCGGAACCTGCATTGTTGAAAAAATGGCGAGGGGCAGGGTTTGTGTTTCGCCTGAAATATTCCCCGCAAAGGTAATGGTGGCGCCAAATTCACCCAAACTTCGGGCGAAAGCCAGAATTGCACCGCTGATTACGCCGGGAAATGCCAGCGGCAAGGTGACGGTAAAAAAAATGCGCAGGTTGGATGCACCCAAAGTACGTGCGGCTTCTTCATAACTTCTATCGACCAGTTCAATGGAAAGCCGTATTGACCTTGTTACCAGCGGGAAAGAAACAACTACTGCCGCCAAAACCGCTGCATAAAACGAAAAAGCGATTTTTATTCCCCACCATTCATACAAAACGGAACCGAGCCATCCGTTGGTACCGAGCAACACAAGCAAAATATACCCGGTTGTAACCGGCGGCAAAACCAGCGGCAGGTGCAAAAAACCTTCCACAAATGCCTTCCCGGAAAATTGTTTGCGGGCCAAAAACCAACCAATCAGAATTGCAACCGGCAAAACCATAACAGTACAAATTACAGCTACCTTCAGCGATAGTTGGATTGCAGTAATTTCGGCGGGCGAATATGTGAAGAGTTGATTCAAAGCAGTTTAAAGTTTAAATCCGTATTTTTCCCATTTCAATTTGGTTTCATCCGATACAATGTAATTGTATAAATCAACTGAATATGTACTTTTTTGCCCTTTTACCATTGCCATATAATAATTCACTGCATTGTGCAGCGAATCGGGAAACTCGGTAATTATTTTTACTTTCTTCGATTTAAGCGCGTCGGTTTTATAAACTATTCCAGCTTCAACCTCACCTAATTCGACTACCATTAGCGCTGAACGAACATCTTTTGCCGGAAGGAAACGCGGCTCCAATTCACTTTCCAGACTCAACGATTTCAGTATTTGAACTGCATACATTCCTGCCGGAACATGTTGTGGATCGCCAATTGAAAGCCTGCCTTCAAACATTTCCGGGAATTTTAGCTGCGGAGAAAAACGGACCGGTTTGAGGGAACTTTCGGCGGGCGCAATCAAAACCATCGAATTTCCGGCAACCTTTTTCTCGTATTCCGGCAAAATCAGATTCAATTCATCCAGGTATTCAATCCACTTTTTATTTGCCGAAATAAAAAGTGCAGGTTCGGCGCCGTGCTCTATCTGCCGGGCCAGCGTACCGGAAGAAGCCAGGTTCAGTTTGACACGAACGTTATTTTCATTTTCGAATTCCCGGGCAATATCGGAAATGACGTCTGTTAGGCTGGCAGCGCAAAAAACCACTACTTCATTAGCTGTTTTTTGTTTTTTCGGTGAACATCCCGAAAAAAGAAACACTGCACAGAATATGATTGAAACGTTTTTCACCCTTTTGAATTTACCGAAAGTTAAATATAAAATTTTCACCGGCAAGAATTACGTGCTTCGCAGCGGTTGTCTCTCAAACTGAAATTCATTTCAGAAGTTGTTTTTCCCAAAAATAATTGGGCGGGCTGCATTCATGAAATCCGGCTTTTTTATAGAGCTTTTGAGCTTTTATATTGTCGTGCCGAACTTCCAGGTTAATCCTGCAAAATCCATTTTGAAGCGCATATCCGGCAATTTTATCCAAAAGAAACATACCTGCCCCGCGACCACGGTGATCAGGATGAACGATAAAATCGTGGATATTTATCAGTGGTTTTGCCTCCCAGGTTGAAAAATTGAGGTTACAGTTTGCCAAAGCAATAAATTCATCACCAACCGATGCAAAAAAACCGGCGTAGGCTGCATGTTGTTTCAATCCATCAATTAAATCAGCTTTCAGTTCAGCGGACATTGGTTTGCCGGCGCCCATCTCATCCTTCATATATTCATTTAACAGTGAAACAAGCGCCTGGTAATGAGTTTCATCTTTTAGATTAACTTTTACAAAATTGTACATGTTCGATTTTTTTTTGAAGTCAAGTTAAAAAGTTTTTTTAAACTGCCTTTTTAACCTGCGTTGAAATCTCCATTTAAATACATTTAACTTTTAAACCATTCAGATTTCTGTAAAAAATGTAATTTCGCGATTCAATTCAAATCTTGTATTACAGTGTCAAAAAATCTGGTAATAATACCAACGTATAACGAAAGGGAAAATATTGAAAAAATGATTCGTACGGTTTTTTCACTTGCGACCCCTTTCCATTTGTTGATCGTTGAAGACAATTCGCCCGACGGAACTGCTGATGTTGTAAGAAAACTACAAAATGAATTTCCGGACCAACTCCATATGCTGGAAAGAAAAGGGAAACTGGGTTTGGGCACCGCATACATTGCCGGTTTTAAATGGGCGCTGGAACATGATTATGAATTTATTTTCGAGATGGATTGCGATTTTTCGCACAATCCGAATGACCTTGAATATTTATATAAAGCGGCACTCGAAGGTGCTGATGTTGCTATCGGCTCCCGTTATATTTCCGGAATCAATGTGATCAACTGGCCGCTCGGCCGTGTTTTGATGTCGTATTTTGCCTCCATGTATGTACGGATTATTACCGGGATGAAGATAATGGATACAACCGCAGGATTTAAATGCTACCGACGTAAAGTTTTGGAGGCCATTGATTTCGACAAAATAAAACTAATCGGCTACGGATTTCAGGTTGAAATGAAATTTACCGCATATAAGTTTGGGTTTAACATTGTTGAAGTTCCCATCATCTTTACCGACCGTAAAGAAGGAACATCGAAAATGAGCGGCGGGATTTTCAACGAAGCGCTTTGGGGCGTGCTGAAAATGAAAATGCGAAGCTGGTTCAGGAAATATGAAATCAGTGAACAGTCGCGGTAGAAGTTAGTCGCACAGTTCAGCCTCAGTCGCACTTTTCAGTATCAGTTGCACAGTTTTCTTTGCAGCAAAAACAGTTTTTCAAACTTCTTTTGACATCCGATCGCTTTCCTGTTTTTCCTTACCTTTGCTTTAAAAGCTGAAAAATGAGAACACTTATCAAAAATGCAACGATTATAAACGAAGGAAAAAAGTTCAGCGGAAGCGTTTTGATTTCCGGAGATAAAATTGACACCCTGTTTTCGAATGACATTCCTGTAAATTTCGACTTAACGGAAACAGAAGTTATTGATGCTGGCGGGCTTTATCTTTTACCTGGCGTGATTGACGACCAGGTGCATTTTCGGGAGCCCGGATTAACCCACAAAGGTGAAATTTCCACCGAAAGCCGTGCTGCTGTGGCGGGCGGTATCACTTCGTATATGGAAATGCCAAATACCAATCCGCAGGCAGTGACACAGGAATTGCTCGAAGAAAAATATTCACGTGCGGCGGAAGTTTCAGCGGCTAATTATTCGTTTTACATGGGCGCCACCAATAACAATCTGGATGAAGTTTTAAAAACCAATCCGAAAACAGTTTGCGGGATAAAAGTTTTTATGGGTTCCTCAACCGGAAATATGCTGGTAGACGATGAAGAAACGCTTGCCGAAATTTTCAGAAATGCGCCAACACTTGTTGCAACCCACTGCGAAGATGAAAACACCATCAGGGAAAATATAAAAACCGCACGTGAAAGGTATGGCGAGCGGGTTCCGATTTCCCGTCATGCGCACATCCGCAGCGATGAAGCCTGTTACATATCTTCATCGAAAGCTGTGAACCTGGCTTTGAAATCTGATACCCGGCTGCATGTCCTTCATTTATCATCGGCAAAAGAGATGAGCCTTTTTCAGCCGGGAACAGTGTCGGAGAAGAAAATCACTGCTGAAGTTTGCGTGCATCACCTTTGGTTCGATGAGCGGGATTACATTAAATATGGAACGCGCATCAAGTGGAATCCGTCCATTAAATGTGCGAAAGACAAGGAGGCTTTGTGGGAAGCGCTGCTGGATGACCGGCTTGATGTAATTGCCACCGATCATGCACCACATACACCCGAAGAAAAAAGCAAATCGTATTTCGAAGCGCCGTCAGGCGGGCCGTTGGTGCAACATTCGCTGGTTGCGATGCTCGAAATGAGCAAAAAAGGTTACATCAGCCTCGAAAAAATGATTCAGAAAATGTGTCACGCTCCGGCTGATTTATTTCGGATGGATCGCCGTGGCTACATCCGCGAAGGCTATTTTGCCGATTTGGTGTTGGTTGATCCCAATCAAAGCTGGACGGTTTCCCCTGAGAATATCCTTTACAAATGCGGTTGGTCGCCATTTGAGGGAACTGAATTCTCGCACAAGGTTGTTTCTACTGTTCATAAACGGAAAAAAAGTTTACGCCAACGAAAAATTCAATGAACCGGCAGAAGGTTCGCGCCTGCAATTTACCCGGTGACAAAATTTACTCCCGGATGTTTTCAATCTACCGAATGATAATCCGATATTTTTTTGAATAAATGTTATTTATAATTTTGCATCAGATTTAAAGATTTTGCAAAAAGAGAATATCTCAGAAGTTTTTCAAGGGCACACAAATTTTGCTGAAATAGCTTCGAAAATAACTGCCCCCCCGGGTGAAAAAATTCACCTGCATGGAATTATTGGCTCAGCCAAAACCATTTGGATTGCCAATTTATTTAAAAAACTCAAAAAAAACCAGGTGGTACTGCTCAACGACCGCGAAGAAGCCGCCTATTTTTACGATGATTTAAACAACCTCGGCTACGGTGAAAATACACTATTTTTCCCTTCGTCGTACAAACGGTCGGTGCAATTCGGACAAACCGAACAGGAAAATATCGTACAACGTGCCGAAGCGCTGAACAAAATGCGCGAAGGCGCGGAGCCATTTATAGTGGTTTCTTATCCCGAGGCGCTGATTGAAGCAGTGATTTCGCAAACCGAACTGGAACAAAATACGCTTCAGGTTGCGCGCGGCGATAAAATTTCAATTGAATTCATCAATGAATTTTTGTTCGAATATGGTTTTGAACGTGTTGAGTTTGTGTACGAGCCGGGGCAGTTTTCAGTGCGCGGCAGCATCGTCGATATCTTTTCATTTTCGAACGAAGACCCGTACCGCCTCGATTTTTTTGGCGACGAAGTGGACTCCATCCGCAGTTTCGACATCGACAACCAGATTTCGAAAGATTCGCTGAAACGGATTACTATTGTTCCCAATATTCAAAATGAAAAAATTGCCGGAACGAAGGTTTCTTTGTTCGAATTCCTGCAAAACGAAGCTTTGTTTTTCGGAAATGATTTGAACCAGTTTTTCGACCAGGTTTCCAACATTCACCGCCAGGCAATTTCAAACCAACCGGATGAAAATCTAATTGAACAGATTATTTCAGGAGAAGTATTAAAAAAACAACTTCAGGATAAAACAGTAGTTGAGTTTGGTTATGATTTGGCTTTCGGGCCCGATTCGGTTTTTAAATTTTCGAATTCAAAACAACCGGTTTTCAATAAAAACTTTGAATTGCTGGGCAAAAATCTGGTCGAGCACCGGAAAAACGGCTACGACATTTTTATTCTCTCAAACCAGGAAAAACAAATTGAGCGGTTGCAGGCCATATTTAGCGACCTTGATGCAAATGTGAAATTTACGCCGCAGTTGTTCATCTTGCATGAAGGATTTGTTGATCACGATTTGAAAGTTTGCGTTTATACCGACCACCAGATTTTTGAACGGTACCACCGTTTTAAATTGAAAACCCGGCGTTCGCAGCGTGAAGCTATTTCTATGAAGGAGCTGAGCAAACTGCATCCCGGAGATTTTGTGGTTCATATCGATCATGGGATCGGAAAATTCGCCGGCCTGGTAAAAACTGAAGTGGGCGGAAAAATACAGGAAGCAATCCGGTTGGTTTATAAAGATAACGATTCATTGCTGGTGAATATTCATTCGCTGCACCGCATTTCAAAATACAAAGGAAAAGAAGGCACAGAACCGACATTGAACAAACTTGGCACCGGCGCCTGGCAGAAAATGAAAAACCGGACCAAAGCGAAAGTGAAGGACATAGCAAAAGAACTGATTGCTTTGTATGCGCAACGGATTTCCGAAAAAGGTTTTGCATTTTCGCCCGATACTTATTTACAAACGGAACTGGAAGCTTCATTCATTTATGAAGACACACCCGACCAGGAGAAAACGACGGCCGCGGTTAAATCCGACATGGAAAAACAAATTCCGATGGACCGCCTGGTGTGTGGCGACGTTGGTTTTGGCAAAACCGAAATCGCTATTCGTGCAGCATTTAAAGCAGTAACAGACAGCAAACAAGTGGCTGTTCTGGTTCCAACGACTATTCTGGCGTTGCAACATTTTAAAACTTTTTCTGAGCGGCTGGAAAATTTTCCGGTACGAATTGAATACGTCAGCCGGTTGAAATCGGCCGCTGAAATCAGAAATACGCTAAAAGAAGTCACGGAAGGAAAAATCGACATCGTTATCGGCACACATCGCCTGGTGAGCAAGGATGTTAGCATAAAAAACCTTGGTTTGCTTATTATTGATGAAGAACAAAAATTTGGCGTTTCGGTAAAAGAGAAGCTGAAGCATTTAAAAGCGAATGTAGACACGCTCACGTTAACAGCAACGCCCATTCCGCGAACGTTGCAATTTTCGCTGATGGGCGCCCGCGATTTGTCGATTATTCAAACCCCACCCCCCAACCGCTATCCGATTGTTACTGAAGTTCATGGCTTTAACGAGCAACTTATCCGCGACGCCATTTTGTATGAAGTGGAGCGTAACGGACAGGTTTTCTTCATTCACAACCGGGTACAGAACATTTACGAAGTAGAGGAAACCATCAAACGCATTGTTCCGGGGATTAAAACCGGGGTGGGCCACGGACAAATGGAAGGTCCGAAGCTCGAGAAAGTGATGCTCGGTTTTATCAACGGCGAATTCGATGTTTTGATTGCAACCACTATTATTGAATCCGGCCTCGATATTCCAAATGCCAATACGATGATTATCAATCATGCGCAAAATTTCGGGTTAAGCGATTTGCACCAGTTGCGTGGCCGGGTTGGGCGTTCGAATAAAAAGGCATTTTGCTACCTGCTGGCGCCGCCGTTATCAACCGTTAATGCTGATGCCCGCCGCAGGTTAAAAGCCATCGAAGAATTTTCAGATTTGGGAAGCGGGTTTAATATTGCCATGCAGGATTTGGATATCCGCGGCGCAGGGAATCTGCTTGGCGCTGAACAAAGCGGATTCATCGCTGACATTGGTTTTGAAACCTACCACCGCATACTGAACGAAGCCATCCAGGAATTGCGGCAGGAAGAATTTAAAGATGTGTTCAAAGAAGACGACAAGCAGCAGCGACAGGCTTTTTTGAACATCAAATTTGTGCAGGATTGCCAAATTGATACCGACATGGAATTGCTGTTCCCGAACGATTATATTCCCGGTAATTCCGAGCGAATGCTTTTATACCGGGAGTTGGACAACGTTGAAAATGAAGAACAACTTTCGCAGTTTAAAAATGGATTAACCGATCGATTTGGGAAATTGCCCAAAGAAAGCCGTGAATTGCTTGAAGTTGTAAAATTGCGCTGGAAAGCCATTGAACTTGGAATTGAAAAAATCATTCTGAAAGAAGAAAAAATGATTTGCTATTTTATTGCCGACCAAAAATCAGCATTTTACCAGTCGCAGGATTTCCTGAAAATTGTGCAGTATGTCCAGAAAAACAAAAACGGCCGAATGAAAGAAATCAAGCACAAACTCACGCTCACCTTCCCAAACATTCCGAATGTGGAAACCGCCGGTTATTTGCTGGAAGAGATGCGGAGGGCGGTAACACAATGATTTTGTGAATTCTTCACATGATTTTTCCTCAACCGGATTCTTAAAATGAAAAATTTTCACTGCTCAAGCAACCTTTTCGTTCTGTCCGCATCTTTAACAAACGTTAAAAACCGGAAATACTGAAGATGGTTTTTTACCGTTAATGAAATTATTAAATAATGTAAAAGAAAACAAACATGAGAATTAAAACAAAAATGTCTTTCAAAACAGTATTGCTCTCTTTATTTGTTGTTGCCATTTTAGCTTCGTGCAACGACGAGAAAAATGAATCGGCATTCGAAGTATCTTCGGATGTATATATTATAAAAAAGAAAATTGACGGTTCGGAAATGTACGGGGTAGCCTGTTATGCCTATAGCAACAAAGTGTTGGAATCGGCAATCGTTACACCTCCGGGAGGAAGCGAAATTGAACTTTCACCGGTAAATGAATCTGTAAACACCCGCGCAAAAGAACCTCAGGAAAGCGATTTTTCGCCGAGCCTGCCCGATGGAGGATCTTACCTGTTCGAAGTAACAAGTGCCGGTGGCGAAACCATTCAAAACAGCGACGATCTGGAACTTGACGATATTAATGTTCCGGTTATCGATTCGTTAAAATTTAACGGCGGAGATTTGTCGTTCTATGTTGGCTGGCAATCTGTTTCAGGCGCTGAAGCCTATGTTGTGAAACTATTGGATAATTCCGATGAATTGATGTTCGTCGGCCTCACATTGGATTCGGAAGTAACTGATTATAACGTGAGACAGGAAACCGGAACCTGGCTGAAACAGGCATACGCCGGCGACACAGTTGCAGTGCAGGTGGCTGCTTTTACATTCGACTCCGATGCCACAAACCTGAATTTTGCTTACAACCTTAAGGAAATGGCAGTTGGCGAAACCAAAGTAATCTGGGGAGAATAAAACCTTCCCAACATGACATATTTCAACCGGCTGGTTTTCAGCCGGTTTTTTTGTTATATCACCTCTACTACTAAATAAATAGTAATTATTTTATAAAAATAGTTTTACCTCTGAATTTTTATTACTACATTTGTAGTAGTTATTAAAATCCGTACATTATAAATAATGAAGACACTTACAAAAGCTGAAGAGCAAATCATGCAAATTCTCTGGAACTTAAAAGAAGCCGTTGTAAAAGATGTGGTTGAAGAATTTGATGAACCGAAACCAGCTTACACAACAGTGGCAACAGTATTGAAAGTGCTCGAAAAAAAAGGCTTTGTTAACAGCCGGAAAGTAGGAAATGTAAATCTTTTTCATCCTGAAATCAGTAAAAAGGAATACACAGGTTTTCAGTTTAGTTCGTTGTTAAAAAATTATTTTAATGGTTCATTCCCGAAAATGGCAACGTTTTTTGCCAGGGAAAACAACCTCAGCATTCAGGAACTGGAAGAGATGATTAAAACTGCCGAAGAAGAATTAAATAAGGAAAAAAATTCAAAATAAGCTATGGAAACATTGTTTAATTTTCTAATAAAAGCCTCCGCCGGGATAGCGCTATTCTATCTTGTTTACCGGCTGTTTCTTCAGAAGGAAACGTTCCACAGTGCCAACCGCTGGTTTCTGCTGGCTGCCCTTTTCACGTCGGTTGCCGTTCCGCTTTTTCCCGTCCACTATACAATTTCAATGGAAACCGGTAATCAAACCACAGCATTCCAGGCGTTGAGCGAAACTTTTAAAAATGCGCGTTTGATTGACACAGCTCCGGAGGCAGCGGAAATTCCATTCACTGTGGAGCGTACGTTGTTACTGATTTATTTCACAGGCGCTGTTCTTTTTCTGCTCCGGCTTTTAACGCAAACATTCGTGCTGGCAAAATTGGTTTTAAAGAACAAAATTCAATCAATAGAAGGCATCCGCATCGTGGAAAACAAAAAATACGGACTTCCATTCTCATTCTTCAATGTTGTTTTTATCAATCCGAAATTTCATAACCAGGAGAACCTTCCGGAAATTCTGGCTCACGAAAAAGTGCACATTCGCGAGTATCACTGGTTCGACCTGCTGATCACAGAACTGTTAACAGTCATCTTTTGGTTCAATCCATTTATTTGGCTCTTTGAACAATCTATTAAACAAAACCACGAATACCTGGCCGATCGTCGTGTCCTTTCGATGGGGCATGGTAAGGGCAGGTACCAGGCGTTATTGGTAAACCAGTTGATGGGCATGCAGATTATTGGAGTAACCAACAACCTGAATTTTGCCCTCAGCACAAAACGATTAAAAATGATGACGAAAAAGAAAACACCAAAAATTAAGGGTCTGAAATTCTTATGGGCTTTACCGGCCGTTGCAATCATTTTGTTTGCATGTGCCGAACCAAATTACAAAAACGAATCTGACCCGGAAAATTCCGTTACACAGCTAAAAAAAGGAGAAAAAGAAGTTAGCGGAATTGTTGTTCAGGATGAAACGGGCGAGCCTTTACCCGGGGTTTCAATTGTAATTAAAGGAACAACTTCCGGAACAGTAAGCGACAGAGACGGAACATTTGCGCTGAAAACACCCGAAAATGCAGAAATCGTATTTTCTTATGTGGGAAATGAAACGATAACTGTAAGTGCAGTTTCACTAAAATCCGGGAACAAAGAAAAAGTTGCAATGAAAGAAGGAGTGTTTCATATTATTCCGGATAAATATTTTAAAGGTGAAGTACCTCCTCCTCCACCTCCTCCGGGAGAAAAAAACGCCACAGCCGAAACGGAGAATGGCAATGAAGGTGAAACCTTTATTATTGTGGAAGAAATACCGGAATTCCCGGGAGGTTTCCCTGCTTTAGGGAAATACGTTTACAGCATGCAGGAAAAACTGGCGCAGGAAAAAAATGTTTCAGGAAATGCATTAATTGGTTTTACCGTGGATGAAAATGGGAAAGTTACCAAGGTGAAAATATTGGAACAGGACAATGATTTAGCCGGTGAAACTGCTGCATTGGTGGTTCAAAACATGAAAGACTGGAAACCAGGTTCGCAGCGCGGAAAAACAGTCCCGGTAAATATGACCTTGCCAATCGTTTTTTAAACCGGATTCGTTCTGCAAATGGATTTTTTGAAGTTGGCCGCGCCATGTTGCGACGCGGCCAACTTTTTAAAACGACATATTTCCTTTCCAAAAAAATATACCGGAATTTTTGCTGAAAAGATAAACTTCGGGAATCGAAAAGAATTTTTATTCTTTGCTCCTGTTTTACAAATGGTTTTTGGTAAATTGTGAGCCGAAAATATCTAAACCATTTAAAAATATCAACAAAATGACAGAACGAAGGGATTTTATTAAAAAGAGCCTGGCCGGTACAGCAGGTATCGCTATTGGCGGATTAGGTTTCAGTGCAAAATCGTATGCCTCGATTATGGGAGCCAACGAAAGAATAAATGTTGCGGTTATTGGTTACCACGGACAGGGAGGCACCCACATCCGAAGCTGGTGCAAATTAAAAAATGATAAGAATGTGTTTTTAAAAACACTTTGTGATGTTGACGAGCAATTTTATGATGCAAAAGCAAAGGAAGTTCAGGATGCTATCGGCACCAAACCTTTAAAGGAATGGGATATGCGTAGGGTATTCGACGATACGGAAATTCATGCGGTTTCGATGTGCAATACCAAACCATTGGCATGCCCTTGCTACAATTTGGGGCGCCCAGGCCGGGAAACATGTGTATATTGAAAAACCTGCCTGCCATGAAGTAGCAGAAGGAAGAAAAATGATTGAAGCTGCCCGTAAGTACAATGTTCGGGTGCAGGTGGGATTTCAAAACCGATCGATAACGAATGTTATGCAGGCGATGAAGTTTTTACACGACGGAGGAATTGGTGATGTGTACATGGCTAAAGGGCTTTGCTATAAACCCCGCGATTCGTTTGGAATTGCTGAAGATGGTATGCCACCGGAAAGCCTGCATTATGATTTGTGGTTGGGCCCGGCAAACTGGCAGCCCTACAACGAGAAGAAAGTTCACTACAACTGGCATTGGCACTGGAACACAGGAAATGGTGATACCGGAAACCAGGGGCCTCACCAGTTTGATATTGCCCGGTGGGGATTGAATAAAAAGGAACATCCGGTATCAATTTATTCAACCGGTGGCATTTATGGCATCAGTCCCAAAGAGTGTTCGCAGGAAACGCCAAATACGCAAACTTCCTTGTTTACATACAACGATGGTAAAGTTCTGGAATTTGAGACCCGTGGTCGTTATACTCATGGCGAATCAAGCCTCGATGTTAAAATCGGGAATATGTTTTATGGTACAGACGGATATCTGGAATTAAACGGCAGCACCTGGAAAGCTTTCCGCCAAAGGGAAAAAGAACCGTTTGCAGGTTCAGATATTGAAAATTCAGAAGTACCAAAAGACCCGACTTTTATGGCGCCTCCCGGCGGTGGCGGACATTATGCAAATTTTGTCGATGCCATTCGATCAGGAAGCAATTATGATTTGAATTGCGATATAAATGACGGATTTTATTCTTCGGCGCTGCCCTTGCTGGCAAATATTTCGTACCGCTTGAAGCGCGAATTGTCCTTTATAGGGAATTATGAAAAGTTTGCCAATGATCCGGAAGCAGATATGATGCTGACCAGAAATTACCGGAAACCTTATGTAGTGCCGGAAGAAGTATAATTATTATTGAGCGAACAAATATAAAAGGGGAATATTGTCTATTCCCCTTTACTAATTAATAAATCAATAAATTCCACCTCAACAGGTGGAATTTATATTTTTCCGTATGCAATCAGCATAAAATATTTCAACTCATATAAAAAACACAGCGTTTGACAGATTTTAACTGACCGGGTTTAATCCTCTCAATATATTTTTACACAGAAAGTGGTTAGCATCAGTTCTCAGTTACAAGGTAATTAAAAAAAGGTATCCACTGAAAATAAATCAGTGAATACCTTTTATCAGCAACTAACTAATCCTAAACTAATTTACTACATTTTCATTTATAATTTTTGCTGGTTTCTCACTATTCACCGCCAACTTCACCAATGGCTACCATTGGGTCAACGTTAGGCTGACCTGCAGGTTGCACTACATGGTTTAATGGTTCAATATTGTTTTCGGAACCATCATAACCAGTGGTTTGATTCAAAACAGCTCCCACATTACCAATAATATAGTCTTCAAATACCGGCCAAAAAATATGCTTTGGGTCCATGGTATATTTTATGTCAGGATAGGTTGACCATGATGTATTATCCCTGAAGAAACTATTTTTTTCCATCATCCTGTCGTAGTAGAAATTGTTGGCTGACAGCGATTTTTCCATGTCCTTGTCATCCCAGGAATAAGTTTTCCCATTGTAGCAGGTTTTCCCTGTTTTGGCAAGGATTACTGAAATCCGTACCAGTTCAAAGTGGCGGTATTCTTCGCCATACAATTCACGGGCACGTTCATCCAGTATTGCCCCTATTCCCATAGACTGTATATCTCCGGCAGTATACATCGCTTTGGCATTGGCACGTTCACGAATGATATTTAAATCTTCGGCGGCACCGGAATAATTATCCTGCCAAAAACGGGCTTCTGCCCTTATCAGGTAAGCCTCGGCTACTCGCATAATGTAAATATTCTGTTTTCCACCATCCTGGCGTTTTACCTGGTCTTCATAGTTGTGTGCCCAAAATTTATATAATGGGTAACCGTACCAGCAACGGATGGAGTCTTCACATAACAATACGTCGTTGTACCATAGCCTTGCCGGCTGAAGATACCATTCTGACTCACTCAGGTCAGGATTGTCATACACCAGCATATCCATATCAAACCAGTTGCCTCTTTTATGACGGTAATCCTGGCGGTCAGTTTCACCTTTAAAATCTCCAGAGTTCATATTGACCGTAATTGGTGGTGCGTGAAAATCCCTGGCCACGGCCAAACTTCATCATCTGTTTTGTAACCTCATTCTGGCGGATGTCCATTCCGGTAACTGTACCTGTTGGCGGTGCTTTTACCCCTTTGGTTGTACTTACAAAATTAGGCCCCCATGCCCGGGGACGGGCTGACCTTCCCTGGCTTCCATCGACAAATGGTGCGTTGACAATGGTATATATTCCTTCCGGGTTATTTACCTTCTGGTTGTTTTCATTATCGAACAGTAAATTTACCGGGTCGGCTGGCTGCTCACAATCAAATCCTGGAATCAACTCGCCGGTGAATGGATTGGTGTTATTTCCTACCAACACCGTTTTTACGCCTGATGCATCCACATCGGCCTGGGTAAATAAACGTACCTGTCCGCCGTTAATCACTTTATTCATCATGGCCTCTGCGTCCGAAAATCGCTGGTTCATCATATAGTATTTGGCCAGCAAAATCCGTACAGCATTTACAGGAGGTTGACCAATAGGCAACTCGCTTTTTGGTTTTACCCATTGTTCTGCCCATTCAAGGTCGGCGATCATCTGGTCCCAGATGCCCTGCATGTAAAATGCTTTAAAATCCTGGCGTGCTTCCGAAATTACATTTAATGGGAAAGCTACGTTTCCGTAACCCAATGTAAGTTGAAGGTAGAAAAAGGCACGTGCGAAATAAGCCCTTCCCAGCAAATCGTTCCTGTTAGGGTCACTGGCCCCGCCCGGCCAGTCCGGGATATCAATGTTATCGATTACCGTGTTCGCATTCTTTATCTGTTGATAATCCTGGTCGTAAATGCGCCGCATACCGCGCATCTCACCATCGTAGTCAGTCTGCGGTGTGCAATAAGTCCTCATATCAACAGATGGCATACTGGGATTATCCGTTTTGCCTGTTGTTATGTAATCGCCCATGGCAGCGTCAAACTGCAGGTCTCCGCTATCACCGTTCCACTGGTTGAAAATCCCCTTTAATGCTGCATCCAGTGCAGTCTGTAAGCCTGTCTGATTTATAAATGTATTCTCCGGACTTAAGGTAGACAATGGTTTTTCCACCAAAAAGTCTTCGTTACAAGACATTGTAAAGGCAAGTAATAAAACTAATACCAACCCTGTTATATTCTTTATTTTTTTCATCTCTTATCTTTTTTTAAGTTATGTATTTCTTTCATTTATAAACGTATTACAATGAAATGTTCACGCTAAAGGAATAGGTACTGGGCATATCCGTGGTTGATTCCGGGTCGCCCTGTAACCACTTTGTAAAAACGACCGGATTATCGGCTGTAAAAGCTATCCGGGCGCTCTTAATCTTAAGCGGTTCCAGCACATCCGACGGGATGATATACCCCAGTGATACATTCTGGATACGCAGGTAGCTCCTCGACTGCCAAATCTGTGCACCTGCCAGGTTAATGGAGTTGATCCGGGCAGCGGTATTGATCGGGTTGTCGGGCGTCCAGTAGGGAAGGTCCCACCAGTTGTGGTTTTTAATGTATGACTGAGCGTTGTTAAACGGCTCTGAGGTTCCACCGTAATAACCCAACTTGGACAATAATATCACACCCAAATCAAAATTTTTGTATTGAAAGTCATTGATCAAAGACATGTACCACGGCGCGGAGGTTAATCCCTGAAATACCCTGTCTTTTGAATTGATAACTCCATCATCCGTTCTGGTCAACATATTTGAAGTCTCCGGGAAACAAACCATACTTGGCAGCTTCTGCATCCTCTCCTATCTGATAAACTCCATCCATCTCATAATCCCAGATGATATCCTTGTTCTTACCGATAAACCAGCCGTTGGAAATATCGTCCGGCTCTTTCATTACAGTATTTCCATTTTCATCTACTGTCGCTACTTTTTCACCGGTAAGCGATACAATCTTATTCGTGCTGTAGCTTAAATTAAAAGTAGTAGTCCACCTAAAATCATTACTCTCAATATTTATCGTGTTTACCGATAAATCTACCCCGCCGTTTTTCAAACTTCCCACGTTAGTGGTTACCTGAGAAAATCCGGTTAATATCGGGAGCTTTTTATCTAACAGCAAATCGGTGGTTTTTGACGTATATACATCTATCGAACCTCTTAATCGTCCGTCCCACAAACCATAGTCAAGCCCGATATTGTAAGCCTGGTTTTTTTCCCATGCCAGGTTCGGGTTGGCCATCCGGTTGATATACAGGTATGGGGCAATAAAGTAACCGCCGTTATAATTCAGGTATTTATTATCGCTCAGGGTAGCATAGGCTGCATACGAGCCTATACCGCTACTATTGCCGTTTACTCCCCAACTACCGCGTAGTTTCAGGAATGATAACCACGCTGGCCGGTCGGCCATAAATCCTTCGTTGGTTAGCGTCCATCCTGCTGAAATGGATGGGAAAGAAGCATGTTTCTTATTTAATCCAAAACGGGAATAACCGTCGCGACGAATAGATGCAGACAGGTTATAACGGTTGCCATACGAATAGTTCATGCGACCCATTAATGCATCCCTGGTGACAACTTCGTCCTCCGAATCTGCGGTAGGAATCAAACCAAATGCAAGCGCATGGAATCCCAGCGCCTCGGTGGGTGAAAAATTCGTTGCGGCTGCCTCGGTATACCAGGACTGGCTCTTTTCAGCATTTACCAAACCCGTTACATCAAAACGGTGCTGCCCAAACTCCTTACTCCAGTTCAGGATGTTGTCCAACTGATACTCATAGGACTGATCATGGCGTCTTTGTACATACCCCCCGTTATTCCAGACAGGGTTGGCACTGTCTTCGTAGCGAAATCTCTTCCTGAAATCAAAGCGCGGAGAAAAATTCGAAGTTAACTGGATTCCAAATGGAAGAGATAATTTGGCATACAATGTCGTAAATATCCTGTAACGATCGTATTTACGGGTTGTATAGGCAGGATCCAGGTACGGGTTGCCCCGGTTTGAACCGGCTCCCGCTGTTTTCAAATATTCCCTCGGATACTTATTCGGAAGATCACCGATGGCCGGAATATTTTCATTATAGACTACATTTTCCCACGGAGCATCGTACGGTGATGCGGAACGGACATCAGCATCAATGGGTTCGTCTCCTTCATCCTGGTAAGCAAAATTAGCTTTTAGCCCTAAATTCAAAAAACTGGTTGCTTTTATATCAAGGTTTAACCGGGAGGTAATTTGTGAAAAACTTTCTGCCATAACTACCGACTGACTGTTGGTATAACCCAGGGACCAGTAATAGGATACATAATCGCTTCGTCCATTTACACTCAGATCATAATCCTGGCGGATGCCGGTATGGTATAAAAAGTCATTCCAGTCAAAAGTTCTTCCCAACAGGTAGTTTTCTTTTTCATTGGTTTCAAAACCAAAGGCATTAAGCCAGGCTGTGGTAATAACCGTTGGATCGGTCTCTCCAGGTATCCCGTTGGCCTGCAGCCAGTCGGACTGGTATTCTGCCGGAACATTCTCATATTTATCAAACTTTGACCAGCGGTTCTGTGACAGGCTGTTGATAGATTCATTCATATCGGTCAACCAGGTCATAACTTCATCCCCTGCCGGGTGCCAGTTTAAATGTTTCCCGCGGGTGACAATACCCAGTTTGGCAATGGCTGTAATGGTCGGTTCCCCTGTAGTACCAGTTTTCGTGGTAAATACAATTACACCGTTTGAGGCACGCGAACCGTAAATCGCGGCTGCACTCGCATCTTTTAACACGTCGACACTGGCTATGTCGTTGACGTTGATTGCGGTAATATCTCCGTTAAAAATAACACCATCCAGTACTATTAATGGTTTGTTGGCTTCTGCTTCTTCATCAACATCATCGTTGACATCTGCTTTAATGGTATTATTTGCCCGTATCTGAAACTCAGGGGTGTTCTTGGCGCTGGTACTGTAGCCAACCTTTAATCCCGGCACGGCAGAACGAATCAACTCCTGTACGTTGGACGGCTGGTATTTAATCATTTCCTCAGCATTTACAGAAGAAACTGCTCCCGTAAGGTCCTGTTTCTTCGCTGTACCATAACCAATGGCAACCACTTCATCGAGACCAATGGCATCAATTGCCATCGTCAAATCAATAGTGGATTGATTATTCACAGGAATTTCCTGTGTTTTCAATCCAACAAAAGAAAATGCCAATGTTGAATTTGCAGGAATATTGGTCAGTGTGTAATTCCCGTCTGCATCCGTTACCGTTCCTTTGGTTGTGCCTTTTACAATCACAGTAACACCGGGAATTGCATTTCCATCTTCTCCGGTAACTGTACCGGAAATACTTTGTTGCTGGGCTATTGCCCCAAACTGGATGAGTATAAATACACCACCCAGTAAAAATTTCGCAAATTGAGTTATATAACTCCTATGCGAAGAACTTTTAATTCTGCATACGTTCATAAGCTTGATTTATTAATTAATGATTTATAAAAATGAGAAGAAATTAGAATCTTCGTTTATTTCTTGTTATCAATAACAAGAACAGATTGACTTTTTTCATAGGCAAGCATATTTTAGTTTATCGTCTATAAGTTAGATGTTTAATAACGTTTATCTGATTAAATTACTGAATCTTACAAGTTACCGTTAACGCTAACGCATAAATTTATGAATTAGTTCAATCCGAAGTCAACCCAAAAAACATGTTCTATAACATATTTTGAAGCCGGATAAGAGGTAATACAAGATAAATGGCCGAATAAAAGCGATCAAAAAAAGGCTGTCCACTGACAGCCTTTTACATTCTCACAAGGTGAGAATTAACCTAAACCAACTAAACCTAAACAACCGTGAATTTGCCAGAACGACAAATCCTGCGGTTAATCTTCAATATTTTTGTAACCAACAGGTTATTGTTTTCAAAATCCACAGAACGATTTTAGAAGGGCAAAGATAGATTTTTTTTCAGTACAATAGTAGTTTTTAGAACGGGTTATTTCGAATTGCGATTGTTTGAAAATTCTTCCAGAACTCCTTGTACCGAACCATGCAGAAGCAGCAATCTTTTTGCTTTGGATTCTGTGTATCCAAGTTCTTCCATGAGCATACGTGTTCCGCGTTCCACCAGTTTCTGATTTGTCAACTGCATGTTTATCATTTTATTTCCTTTCACCCTGCCGAGCTGAATCATGAGCGTTGTGGTAATCATATTCAGGATTAATTTTTGTGCCGTGCCTGCCTTCATTCGGGTGCTTCCGGTTACAAATTCAGGGCCCGTGACTGCTTCAATGGGAATTTCCACATTTTGCGCCAAAACCGAATCCGGGTTACTTGTTACGCAGGCCGTTAACAGTCCGTTTTTGCGTGCATTTTTTACCGCACCTATAACGTAAGGTGTTCTTCCTGATGCGGCAATTCCCACTACTGTATCCAACTTAACCGGGTTAAACTGTGCCAGTTCTTCCCACGATAAGTTTTCGTTATCTTCGGCCGATTCCACAGCTTTGCGTATTGCACGGTCGCCGCCAGCAATTATCCCGATCACCAAATCGTAGCCCACACCGTATGTTGGAGGAATTTCAGAAGCATCAAGGATTCCGAGCCGGCCACTGGTACCTGCGCCTACATAAAACAGCCGCCCTCCTTTTTTCACCCGCGGCACAATTTCGGAAACCAGCTTTTCAATGTGCGGAATTACCTTTTCCACTGCCGGCAACACTTTTTTATCTTCATTGTGAATGCCCTCCAGCAATTCACGAACACTCATTTTTTCAAGATTGTCATAATTCGAGCTCGATTCGGTTACACTCTTCATTGTAAATGGTATTGAATTAACTGTTCCAAAGGTTCTTTTAAAATAACTCCGGCCTGCAAATTTTGTTTCGCCAATACTTCTTTCAGTTGTTCCTGAAAATAAAATGCTACGGAGCCAATAAAACTCACCGTTTGTTTTTGATAGTCGGGATAGCGATTAATATTCCGGTTTATAAACGCTTCAAACGAATGTACGACCAGGTTCCTGCAATACGTTTCTTCAATATTTTCTTTTATAAAGGGAACAAAACCTGCTAAAAACATTCGCACATTTTCATTCTGATAAACATTGTTCAGAAATTCAGCGTAATCATTCGGGAACCTTTTTCTGAAACGTTGGGCCAGTTCAGCGAGGCATTATTTTTTTGAGGTAATCGGCTAAAAGTCTTTTCCCCATGTAAGTTCCACTGCCTTCGTCGCCTAAAATATAACCCAGCGGCGGCACGTGTTCAATTATTTCTTTACCATTGTAAAAACAGGAATTTGCACCCGTTCCCAAAATACATGCAATTCCCTGCGCATGGCCCAATGTTGCACGGGCAGCTGCCAGCAAATCACTTTCCACCTCGCAACCGGCGCCGGGAAAACATTCGGCAAGTGCCGATTTTATTACTCCGGCTTTTTCTTCGTTTACCACACCGGCTCCGTAAAAATAGATATGCTTTACCTTTCCGGATAACGCAGGCAATAAAACTTTTTGCAGTTCTTCAACGATATCTTTTGTGGTCCTGAAAAAAGGATTGATTCCATTCGAACGATAAAACTCAGGTTCACCTTCCCCCGAAGAATAACACCAGTTGGTTTTGGTCGATCCGCTGTCGGCTACTAAAATCATTTTATTTTTTTCAAAGTTAATAAATAACACTCAAATTGTTATTTTCGATTTTCTTCTGAATTCGGAATAATTATTTTTGTGATTCATTCAATTTAACTTCATGAAAAAAATATTGATACTATTTCTTTTGTTTCCTGCATTGGCATTTTCTCAGCCAACAACTCCCAAATACGAATTTCGGGCGGTGTGGGTGGCAACGGTGAATAACATCGACTGGCCTTCGAAAACCGGGTTGTCAGCCGACGAGCAGAAAAAAGAGGTTACCGATATTTTGAACCTGCAGCAACAACTGGGAATGAATGCCATCATCCTGCAAATACGTCCGGCGGCTGATGCAATTTACCCTTCGAAAATGGAGCCGTGGTCGAGATACTTAACCGGCACACCAGGCAAAGCACCCGAACCATTTTACGATCCCCTGAAATTCTGGATCGACGAATGCCACAAACGCGGAATGGAACTTCATGCCTGGCTAAATCCATTCAGGGTGGCACAAAATAGTGAACAACCACTTGCCGGCAACCATATTGCTTTTCAGCATCCGGAATGGATTTTAAAGTATGGCAATAAACTTTATTTCGACCCGGGACTGCCGCAAACCCGCGGGTTTGTTACCAAAGTAGTAAAAGACATTGTTACACGTTATGATGTGGATGCCATTCATTTCGACGATTATTTTTACCCCTACCCTTTGCAGGAAGAATTTCCCGACACTGCTTCGTTTGCTGTTTACAGCCGTGGTTTTCTGCCGGAATATAAAAGCGACTGGCGGCGTGAAAACGTGGATATCCTCATCAAAATGCTGAACGACACCATCAAATCGGTAAAACCGTGGGTGAAATTTGGCATCAGTCCGTTTGGGGTGTGGCGCAATAAAGCCGACGATCTGGAGGGCTCAGAAACAAAAGCGGGCGCCACTAATTACGACCAGTTGTATGCCGATATAATTAAATGGCAGGAAAAAGGCTGGATAGATTACTGCCTGCCGCAACTTTACTGGCAAATAGGGCATCCTGCGGTTGATTTTGATTTGCTGGCTCACTGGTGGAGAGACCATGCTTATCAGCGTGCAATGTATATCGGACAGGCAGTTTATAAAAGCGACGCTGCCTCAACAGTAAAAGAATGGACGCTGCCCGATGAATTGCCAAAACAAATTGAATTGCTGCGAAAAATCCCGGGAATCAGTGGTTCGGCTTTTTACAGCAGCAACCATTTCAATCGTAATTTAATGGGGTTCCAGGACAGCCTGAAACTGCATTTGTACAAAAACATTGCACTGGTTCCGCCCATGCCGTGGCTCGACAATGTTCCGCCGGAAAAGGTGATAAAACTGAAACAGCATGGTAAAAAAATAAAGTGGAAAACCATTGAAACCGGCAATGAACCGGACAAATCCAACCGGTTCATTATTTATTTGAACGAAAAAAGCCATTCGTTCAACAGTGAAAATCCTGAATTTATATACAAAATAGTCAGAGGTTCAGAATATAAATTTTCAAGGATCAACCGGAAAAAGAAAAAATACGAGGTTCGGGTTTCGGCGCTCGACCGAATGAATAACGAAAGTGAAGCAAGTAAACCAGTTCGGGTAAAGTTCTAAAATTTTTGAATTTCATCTATCATTTTATTAAAAACCAAACTAAACGAAATATTCGAAACATTGTTTCGTTTATTTCGTTTATATTTGCACAATCAATTAAAATTAAAGACTATGAAATTCATTGAAGAAATAAAAAGACCATCAAAACTGGAACAGAAAACTGCGATGGAATCTTATGATGCTTTGGCTACAATGTTAAAAGAGCTACAAACAGAGAATCCAGAAATTGAAATCGAAGAAACTTCAAAAAAAATTAGGATTCCATTAAATGCGTTGAAGCTTTTGGTGAAAATTCTTGAAGAAACGAGCAAGGGCAGACTTGTTTCTATTGTACCCGTTGCAACAGAAATGACAACTCAAGCAGCCGCAGAATTGCTTGGATGTTCCAGACCTCATTTCATTAAATTACTCGAAAAGGGTGAAATACAATTTACTAAAATCGGTAAACACAGAAGGATAAGGTATGAAGACATTGTCAACTACAAGAAGGAAATGAAAACAAGACAGAAGCAATTATTAATTGACATTATGAAATCTGACGAAGAATCCGGATTATATGATACATAGTGTTCAGTTTATTTGTGTGCTCGATACGAATGTAATTTATCCGATTGACGTCCGTGATTTGCTGTTTTGGTTTGCTTATTATGAACTTTATACCTTAAAATGGAGCAAGCATATCTTTGATGAATGGAATGATGTAATGATTCGAAAAGGAGTTCCTGAAGAAGAAGCAAATAAGAGAATAAATAAAGCACAATTGGCGTTTCCAGATGCATTGGTTGAAAACTATGAACCATTAATTGATGGCCTGGAACTGCCTGATCCAAAAGACAGACATGTGCTTGCTGCAGCTATTAAAACAAACGCGAATGTTATAGTTACAAATAATCTCAAGGACTTTCCTGAAGAATACCTGTCAATTTTTGGCCTCAAAGTAAAAGGTGTTGATGATTTTATTGCTGACATAATCGACTTAAATCAAGAGCGTGCAATACAGGCTTTTAAAGATTTGGTGCTCAATCGAACTAATCCTGATTTAGATGAGTTTCAGATTTTAGATAGATTTAGAAAAATAGGACTAACAGATTCGGCAAATTACCTTCACTCATTACTGTAAGTTCCCCGTCACATCAGCAAATTACTAATCTTCAATAATTGACAAACATCTGAATACCTGACATATGCATTCCCAATTAATAAGCTAATTAAATTCAATAAACGATATTTTTTATTAATTTTACGCGCTTACGGCCTGTAGCTCAGTTGGCAGAGCAGCTGACTCTTAATCAGCGGGTCCAGGGTTCGAATCCCTGCAGGCCGACTCTTTAAAACACGAATAGTTACTAATTGCTGCTGCCCTTCATCCAGCTCAGCTGGCAGAGCATCCCGACTTATCGGGAGGGTCCAGGGTTCGAATCCCTGCAGGCCGACTATTTAAAACACGAATAGTTACTAATTGCTGCTGCACCTTCATCCAGCTCAGCTGCCAGAGCATCCCGACTTATCGGGAGGGTCCAGGGGTTCGAGCCTCTGCAGGCCGACTCTTTAAAACACGAATAGGTACTAATTGCTGCTGCCCTTCATCCAGCTCAGCTGGCAGAGCATCCCGACTTATCGGGAGGGTCCAGGGTTCGAGCCCCTACAGGCCGACTCTTTAAAACACGAATAGGTACTAATTGCTGCTGCCCTTCATCCAGCTCAGCTGGCAGAGCATCCCGACTTATCGGGAGGGTCCAGGGTTCGAATCCCTGCAGGCCGACTATTTAAAACACAATAATTAGAAAGAAGAAAGATTGAGTAATGAAATTATCAATGTACATGAAAAAATCTTACCACAAAAACCGCAGAACATTTTTGAATATGCCGAACAAATGAATTTATTCGGCATTCAAATGCATCTTAAGCAAGCTTCCGATGGAAAAGTTGTTGGTATAAAGTTCAGGATTGGTGAGGAATCAATAAAAGCCAGTTCTGTACACCGCTCATTTAGCGCGGCCAACCTGCAGAAACTAATCCTACAGAACCTGAGACCAACAACTTACCCCGAACAGAAAAAACAGCAAAACAAACCAAATAAAAAACGAGGATTCAGGTTATGAGAAAAAATTTGTCACAACAGAAATTGCTGGAAATACTAATCGCTGAGATTGAACTCCTTCAGCAAACCAGTAAACATATAAAAGAAGTTGCTCCTGAAATTGCGAGGCAAGTTTATGGGCTCAAAACTTCCAAACTAAAATTTAACTTGAATACGGAACGACTTGAGTGGCTTTTGGCCAAACATGCGAAGCAACTGAAAAAGAATGTGGTTATCCCCCGGTGGTTTTTAGTTTTAGTGGGGCTGGTTATTGTTATAATGATAGCATATGCGTTAGCGCTTATCTAAGTTTAACACAATAGTAAAATTGCATCAACTATAAATATAAATAACTGAATATCAAGTTGATATGTTAATTTTGTAAATAATATTAGATTTTTTTATTTATTTACTTTCAGATAAAAAATGTTGGGTTATCTTTTCAATTTTGAGATTAATTATATTAGACAATGGGCAAAACCATGCCAATAAACATTCTACTTTTGCACTTAAATTAGATAAGCAAATTCAACAATTAGGTAATTTAATTTAAGTTTTGACCCTTTCACTAAATTCCGAACTAATTCCGGTGATTTAATTTATCAATCAGTAGCTGAACTTTACTTCTCAATACCTGAAAAAATATGTGCCGCTCTTTTTTCGAACTTCCACTCACCAAAATAGATTTATCATGAAGGTTGTAAAACCATTTTTCTGTTTCCTGGCAATATGCCTGGTCGTGTACTATCATTCCGCTGGCTGAGAACAATCGCAGGAAACAATCCTGTAGGCTATCGCTTTTAATAATCATGAAATTATTTTCGAGGGCAACATCACAAATGTAAAAAGTAAAATCATTAGCCTGTCCATCTTCATTTCCTTTGTCAATTTTTGTCTGTAACCCAGAAGTTAACTGCATCAGTTGTGAGCAAAGTTCAAGTGCCATTTCTTTGTTTTCGAGGTTGCCAGATTCGTAAAAGTACTCTATCCAACCCAGTGTCGCATCATACGTGTTTGTATTCCATATTTCAAGCGAGGGAATTTGTTTATAGTAATTCGAGATTTCATTGTAATAACTAAATAGTTTGTCACCTTTTACCAGCGAACAAAATGATGAATAACTTCCAGCGTAATTATAAACACTATTTGCCCACGTGTAAATTTTAAATGTAGCTAGCTCTTCAAACTCTGCCAGATGCACAAAAGGGATTTCGGCAGCGAGATACAATATTTTACTATTTTTTACAGGCTGATAACGTTTTAGTGTTTTGCCCAGTGAGTCCAAATGGCTTAAAAAATTGTCCATTTCATCAGAATAAAAAGGGATGGTCTCGAAACTTATATTGTTTTGTTTATGGTTGAGCAAAACATCAACAGATATATTAAAATATTCACAAAGAGTACAAATCTCATCAATGCTTAATTTTTTTTCACCTCTCATACGACGGTAAACCGAATCCGTACTCAAAGAAAGCACATCGGCAATTTCGTGGGCCGGAATCGTGTGTTTGGGCAGTAAACTTTCAATCTGATTGAATAGTAATTTTTGTACTTGGTTTACAGGTTTTTGTGTTTTTTTCATGGAAAGGGTTTTTTAGTTGCAAAAATCAATAATTGGTTTTGTTCTGTTTTTCTTCAGTTGCAAAAAATGCAACCAACGGATTGCGTTTAGTTGAAATAAAGTCAAAAATATTGATTGGTACTAATATACAAAAAAAGGATAGTAAAAGTCAATTTTCGAAATGCTTTAATACGAAATACATTTACAATACAAAATCATTGTGGTTTGTGGTTTTGAAGGATATTATTAATAAAATGTATAATCCGGGTTGTTGGACTTTTACAAACCATGCCTAGCAACCCAAAAAATCCAATATGAGATGAAAATATGTACTTTACTTTTAATGGCAGTTTTTTTTACTATTTCTTTTAACTGTTTTTCACAAATTAAAGTGAGTAGTACCGGGAAAGTTGGTATAAATAATACAAGCCCAACCTACCAACTTGATGTTAATGGCAATTTTAGGATTAATGATTCCGGAAACAACCTGACTTTTGGTAACGGGGGTCTTTATTCGTCATCATACAGCACTTTGGGAACATCGAGTTATAACTGGGACGAACTATACGCCTACGATGCCTATTTTTACTACTATACAGTATATTATTCTGATGAGAATGCTAAAACCGATATAAAAAACATATTGGCAACGACAGACAAACTAAAACTACTCCGTCCGGTAAGTTATAAATTAATTCCAAAGTTTAAAGGGGATGAAGAAGCTGATGCTAAGATTGCTAGTAAAGCAGAAGTGGAGCAGTTAGGGTTAATTGCACAAGAAGTAAAAGAAATCTTTCCTGAAATTGTAGTTGCAGACGAAAATGGAACATTAGGAATTAGATATACCGCATTAATTCCTTTACTAATTAAAGCTTTTCAGGAACAACAAACTTTAATTGATGATTTGAAAGTCCGATTGGAAAAACTTGAACAGGCACAAAAATAAGGGAGGGCAAGGCAATGAAACCTAAACATTTAGTTTTTTTAATAGCATTTACAATATTGCTAATAAAAAATTTACAGTCATTTGGTATTTGCGATACTACTTATGTATATACCTATGATGTTAAAGGAAATCGAACAGATAGAATTATCGATCTAACTAAAAGTGCCACGATCCAAAACAGCTCTAATTCTGGTAATATAGAACAATCAGTTGAAGATGATATAGACGGGATTAATATAAAATTTTACCCCAATCCCACAAAGGGTAATTTGAAAATCCAGGTTAGTGGCATACGTGACAATAAGGTTTTGATGGAGATTTATAATATTCAAGGGAAAAAGATTCTCAATAGTCAGATTCTCAATGATGTTGAAACTGCAGATCTATCTAAGTATCCTTCAGGTATGTATGTTTTGAAAATTATTATAGGTCGGAATACTTCCGAATGGAAGATAATCAAAGACTAAACTACATCCAATCTTTAATCCTATAATAGAATCACAATGAAAAAGATATATCTTTTATTCATCATTATACTGATCTGTAATTTTGGCGGGTTTAGTCAGGATTTTGACATCACCATTACATCTGTCGAGTCAGGCACGAAAATCCATCAGGCGCGAAATAGTATAACTTTTGGACCAAATTATACATACACTCCAAGTGGAGGTACAATGACAGCGGAAATTATTGATCCGATAGTTACCGGGGATGTCTACTATAATTCAACTATTGTTGACCCTGAGACCAGATCACTAAACACATCCTATATGGCAGGGGCAACAACCGGTTCTTTTATTGTTAACGCTATTGGAGGTGCGGCTTACTCAATTCCGTTTGATGTGCTTCCTGGAATTTCAGGTCTTGCCCCAGGCCTCTCTTTAACTTATAATAGTTTTGCCGAAACGGGTGTAGCCGGCTATGGCTGGCAAATAAATGGGTTATCAGTTATTACAAGGAGTCCTCAAACTTATTATTACGATGTAACTTACATTGGAGTTAATCTGGCAACAACTGACAGATTCTCTGTTGACGGACAGCGAATGGTTTGTACTTCAGGAACCTACGGTGCAAATGCATCGCAGTACAGAACTGAAAACGATATTTTCAGTAAAATTACCTGCTATACAGGGACTTATGGGCCAGATAAATTTGAGGTAAAAACTAAGAACGGGCTTACCTGCCAATACGGATATGACAGTGATGCAGATCAGACGGTCGATGGATTAAATGAAACTGTTAGCTGGTATGTAAACAAAATTACTGACGTTTACGGTAATTATATGGATTTTACCTATATCAAAGATGGTGGTTTAAATTACATTGGCGAAATTAATTATGGCCCAAATACAATTACATTCTTTTATAAGTTTAGAAATGATAAAAAAACTTCATACCTAAAAGGTAAAACTGTTGAACAACGTTTGCTTCTGGACAAAATCGAAATAGAATATAACTCAACAGTTGTAAAAAAATATGAATTTAAATATAATTATACTACTTCCAATTATAACAGACATTCAATCCTAAACGAAGTAATTGAATACGGGATTGGAACTAGCAGGTATAACTCTACTGCATTTACTTATCAGGCACCGGATGCCGTATCTTTTGCTCAGACAAAATATAATACAACTGATAGCTACATAACGTACAAATCGATAATGCTGACCGGCGATTATAACGGAGATGGTAAAGCTGATTTTCTTTGTTTTCCCAATACCAATAACGGGGCTACTTGGACCGGGTACAGAATGTATTACGGGGATGGGAGCGACAACTTCAATTATGCCTATGGAAATACAACTTACAACTTTGGAGGTAACGTGGAAGATTTGCGGTCGCTTGATATTAACGGTGATGGGAAAGATGATATAGTATATGAAACGGTCGCTTCAGGAACATCTACCTTTTACTATATTAAAAATACTGGAAGTGCATTTTCATCTTCCACATCCATTTGTAGTTTGACATCATCAAGTAGTGAAACAGGACAAAGTGGAAAAAAACGCAGAAAAGCTGACAAACAGGAGAACGACAACGAATTTTCAGGAGCAGATTATAATGGTGATGGTATCAACGACATTTTTGTAAATAATGCGAGTGGTGTGTGGAGAATATATTCGTTGGCAAATGCTTCTGGTGGTTTGGGAACAACTATGTCACTGAAAGGATCGGGGACAATAAGCACACTTGCCTCGCAGGTACTTAGTGCAGATTTTGATGGTGATGGCAAAACCGATATCTGGAGTTTTGAAAACGACGGATTAAAAATTTATTCTTTTAATGGTTCAACATTAACCCAAATTTACAGTGATACCTTGGCCATCAAAAAACCATTTCTTTACTCTTGGTGACTTCAATGCTGATGGTAAAGCTGATGTTTTATTATTATGGCTATCGGAATCCTAGTACTGGTGTAGAATCCAGTCGTTCCGATTGGCAAATTCAACTTTCAGAGACCGGGACTGGTTTTGAACAACACCTTGTTTCGCAAAAAAAATCGAATCTGAAAAACGATTATGTAAGGATTGGTGATTTTAATGGCGATGGTGCTACCAGATATAATGGCCACGTCTTGCCAATAGTTCATGAAACAGTTACCTTATTATTATTTTATTTCCAAAAACAACGGCTCCGACTTTTACTC
>CAWAMJ010000016.1:0-272570 GCA_963783085.1 uncultured Prolixibacteraceae bacterium
ATGAAGTAAATTATACAATTCCGGTTAATAATCGAAAGCATAAAAAAGGGAACCATTTCTGATTCCCCCAAAAACTTATTTCCTATCTATTTAATTTTAATTCAATTCTCTTTACTTCCGGCTTCGGTCTTCGTCTTCCGACTTTCAACTTCCGACTTCGGTCTTCGGTCTTCCGTCTTTCAACTTCCGTCTTCGGTCTTCGGTCTTCCGACTTTCAACTTCCGACTTCGGTCTTCCGTCTTCGGTCTTCGGTCTTCCGACTTTCAACTTCCGTCTTCGGTCTTCGGTCTTCCGACTTTCAACTTCCGTCTTCGGTCTTCCGTCTTCGGTCTTCGGTCTTCCGACTTTCAACTTCCGTCTTCGGTCTTCGGTCTTCCGACTTTCAACTTCCGACTTCAGTCTTCGGTCTTCCGACTTCGGTCTTCGGTCTTCCGTCTTCCGACTTTCAACTTCCGTCTTCGGTCTTCGGTCTTCCGTCTTTCAACTTCAGTCTTCCGTCTTCTTTATAACGAATCGCCAAAATCTTCTTTAAACTTGGCAATCAGTTTTTGCGGCCAGTCGTTTACAGGTTTTAAAGTACCCATAAAGAAACGCAGCAACGGCGGTTCCTGCACCCATTCCAGTCCGCCAACCAGGTCGCGGTTTTTATACAACCATTTTACGCGATCGACGGCAAACATGGTCTGCGACAGGGTGAATACGCGGCGCGGGAATGCCAGGCGCAGCAACTCAACATCAGCTAAAATGTCATTTCCGTTTTCATCGCGAACGCTGGAAATAGTTCCTCGTTCCATGCCTCTTATTCCGGAGATAATAAAAAGTGCAGATGCCAAAGCTCCCGCAGGATACTGGGTTTGCGAAATATGTGGCAAAAATCCCATGGCATCGATATGGCAACCCAGCGCACCGGCAGGTGTGATTACCGGAACTCCGGCAGCATCCAGATTATCCACCGCATATTTTATAAATGAAGGAGACTGGCTGATTACTGTATCGTCACAAGTTTCCAGCAAGCCCACTGCCATCGCTTCAATCTCCCGTACCGACATGCCTCCGTAAGTTAAAAAGCCTTCGAAAAGAACCAGTAAATCGCGCATTTTCAGATACAGGTCTTCGCTGTTTGTAAGAATGCCTCCGCCACGGGTAGAACTCACTTTTCGGCTCGAGAAATAAACCAGTTCCGAATAACTGCACATTTCATTCAAAATGTCTTTTATTTCTGCATTTTTGAATTCCTCCTCGCGCTGTTTAATCATGTATGCATTTTCGCCAATCAGGCTCGCATCGAGTACCATCATGGTATTATACTGGTCGCACAGCGCCCGCACATCGCGCATGTTTTGCATCGAAAACGGCTGTCCGCCAATCAAATTTGTTGAAGCTTCCATCCGCACAAATGCAACTCCTTCTGAACCGTATTTTTCAAACACCGCCTTCAGTTTTTCGATGTCGATATTTCCTTTAAATTGTACGTCGCTTTTTATTTTCAGCGCTTCGTCAGTAAAAATTTCCAGTACTTTTCCACCGTTAAGTTCCATATGTTCTTTGGTAGTGGTAAAGTGGTAATTCATCGGAATTACCTGGCCTTTTTTAATAAACACCTGCGAAATGATGTTTTCGGCAGCACGTCCCTGGTGGACTGGCAAAACGTAGTGTTTTCCGAATACTTCCCGTGCTGCTCCCTCCATTCGGTAGAAACTTTGTGAACCCGCATAGGCATCATCGGCCTGAAGCATTGATGAAACCTGATTGTCGCTCATCGCATTTGTTCCCGAGTCAGTTAGCTGATCAAGAAAGATGTCTTTTGTACTTAACAGGAAGGTATTGTAACCGGCTTTTTCAATGGCTTGGTATCTTTCTTCAATTGGCCTTAAAAATAGTTTCTGAACGATTCTCACCTTGTGTAATTCCACCGGAATTTGTTCACCACTGTGAAACTTGATGGTTGTAGTGTTTTGATTTGTCATTTTATTTGAGTTAAAAGTTTCGATTTAAAAAATTTTTAAAGATAAATTTTACAATGTGAAAACAAGTGGTAGCGGCGAAATTTAGATTTGGTCAAAATAAGAGGAGTTATAGCGGAATATGAATGCAAAAGTAATGGCTGCGAGCGGATTTTCATTTTCCGCTTCGGCAGTTTAATTTCCCTGATAAAAAATGTTTTTATTTACATTTCACACATTCACCAGATCGAGAATTTTCTCCAGCCATTTTTTGTCTGTTTCGCCAAATGCAGCCTTCTCTTTACTGTCGATATCCAGAACACCAATGATTTCATCTTTGCTGTTTTTCAGCGGAACTACAATTTCTGAATTTGAACGGGAATCACACGCAATGTGGCCCGGAAACTGATGTACATCGTCAACGACTACTGTTTCTTTTGTATTAAAAGCAGCCCAGCAAACGCCGGTATTTTTTTTCAAAACCTGACAGGCAACCGGTCCCTGGTACATATTCACGGTCATTTCGCCATTCTCGACGAGGTAAAACCCGGTCCAGAAAAAAGTTTCCATTTTGTGGTGCAAAACGGCAATAATTGTGGCTCTTCTGGCGGTGGTGCTGTTGCTTTTTTCCACCAATTCTTCGAGTTGTTCATAAATTCTCGAATATCGTCCTTCTTTTTTGCTTTCTTCCATCGTTACACTGTTTTTCAAAAATAAATGCGAATAAACAAAAAATGCTTAATTTAGTTGAACAAAAATCAAAAACAATGGAAAGAATCGTCTCCGACCCAACAGAAAAACAATGGGGCATGTTCACCCATCTTGCTGCACTTGCTGCTTTAATTGGTATTCCACTCGGAAATGTTATCGGTCCGCTCATCATCTATATCATTAAAAAAGATGAATATGCTTTTGTAGCCGACCAGGGAAAAGAAGTTCTAAATTTTCAAATAACGTGGTCGTTAATTTTTATGGTGTCGGCAATTCTGATCATTATCGGTGTTGGAGTTTTATTGCTGATTGGTTTTGGAGTGGCATGGCTGGTTTTGGTCATTGTTGGTTCTGTGGCAGCCAGTAACGGTCAGAATTACCGCTACCCGATGACCATTCGTTTTATCCAATAAGATTATTTTGCTCTTTCCTTCCGGATTGCTGGATTTGCTTTCCGATTTCGGATTACTGTCTTCTATTTTAATGATGTAGCCCATACCAATAAATATTTGTTTTACAAACGGATACCTTTTTGCGAAGAATTTCTGTTATGGAAATCAACCTGATCATCTGGAAAATTGAATCGGTAATTTAAAGAACTGTATTCTTTTCTTTATTTTTGCCTGCCAAAATAAAAAAGCAATGGCACAAAAACCATCTATACCCAAAGGTACCCGCGATTTTACTCCATCGGAAATGGTGAAACGAAACTACATTTTCGACACCATAAAAACAGTTTTCCGGTTGTACGGTTTTCAACCCATCGAAACGCCGGCCATGGAAAATTTACCGACGTTACTCGGAAAATACGGAGAAGAAGGTGATAAACTGTTGTTTAAAATTTTGAATTCGGGCGATTTCATTTCAAAAGTTTCAGAAGATATATATAACGAAAAAGATTCGAACAAGCTCACTCCGCAAATCTCGGAAAAAGGCCTGCGTTATGATTTAACTGTTCCATTCGCACGGTTTGTGGTTCAACATCAGAATGAAATCACCTTTCCGTTTAAGCGCTATCAGATTCAACCGGTGTGGCGGGCTGACCGTCCGCAAAAAGGGCGTTATCGCGAATTTTACCAGTGCGATGTGGATGTGATCGGAAGCGACGGTTTATTGAATGAAGCGGAATTGATCCAAATTATCGATGATGTGTTTAACCGGTTGAAAATTAATTCAGCCGTAAAAATTAACAACCGTAAAATACTTGCCGGAATTGCGGAAATTATCGGCGAGAAGGAACGGCTTGTAGATATTACTGTGGCCATCGATAAACTGGAGAAAATCGGCTTGGAAAAGGTAAATCGCGAACTGGAGGAAAAAGGGGTTTCAACCGAAGCAATCTCGAAACTGCAACCGATTTTATCACTCACAGGTGATACGGCTGAAAAACTCGGGCAACTCAATACCATTTTATATTCTTCTGAAATTGGTTTGAAAGGCGTTGAAGAAATGCAGAAACTGTTTTCCTACATCGAAAAGCTAAAACTGAACACTGATGTGGAACTGGATTTGACGTTGGCCCGCGGTTTAAATTATTATACAGGGGCAATCATTGAAGTGAAAGCAAAAGATGTGGAAATCGGCAGCATTTGCGGCGGCGGTCGTTACGACGATTTGACCGGAATTTTTGGTTTACCGGATGTTTCCGGAATTGGGGTTTCATTCGGCGCCGAGAGAATCTATGACGTGCTTACACAACTCGATCTGTTTCCTGAGAAAACGCTGGAAACTACAAAAGTGATGTTTACAAATTTTGGTGAAAAAGAAGAATTGTACTGTTTGCCAGTGTTGGCGCAACTGAGAAAACAAAATGTGAACGCTGAAATTTTTCCGGAAAATGCCAAGATGAAAAAGCAAATGAATTATGCCAATAAAAAGGAAATTCCGTATGTAATTTTGGCAGGTGAATCGGAAATGCAGGAACAAAAATTCACCTTAAAAAACATGGAAACCGGCGAACAAAAAAGGATTACGGCCAACGAGCTTATAAGCATGTTTTCCAATTGAATTTTTAGAAAAACAGGTAATAAAAAAGCCGGAAGAAATTCAACTTCCGGCTTTTTATGTCGATTTTTAAAAATTTTGGCAGAATGATAAAATCCTGAAAAACAGCTTAAATTGACTCGGTTTCCACTACTTTCGAAAGAATATCGGCATACGGTATCAACAGGTACTTTTTACCATCGAAATCGATTTCCGTACCTGAAAACTTTTTGTAGAGAACCTCGTCACCAGGCGCTATTTCTGCATTTTCGATGTTGCTAATCGCAACAACTTTTGCAACTTCCTGCTGTTCTTTTGCAGAATCAGGAATAATAATTCCTGCAACGGTCTTTTGTTCGGATGTGTCTTCCGACAACTCCAGTAAAACATTTTGATTAATTGGCTGTAATTCTTTCATTTTTACCATTCTTAAAAATTAATAATTAATTGATTAATTTGAAGTTAACAATATTTTTTCAATGTTGTCTTTAAACATTTGTTTTGTTTGTTCTTTTGATCGCGCAATTCCTGAAGTCATTACCGGTTTTCCGTCTGTTGGAATATAAAGGAACGCGGGTATTCCGCTGATTCCAAACACGGAAGCGAGTTCGCGTTCTACTTGTGTATCAATTTTGTAAACGGTAACTTTTCCGGCATATTCCGTTGATATTTCGTCTAAAATCGGCGATGCAATTTTACATGGACCGCACCAGTCAGCATAAAAATCGATAATCGCAGGTTTATCGCCTTTGTATTTCCATTCCTGGGGCGAACTTTCGAAATCCCAAACTTCAGCTAAAAATTTTTCTTTGGTCAATTTTACGGAACCACCTTCCGCATCGTCACTTGTAACAGTTTGCGTTACCATTGAAGCTTTCGCACTCTCGTTGCCATTATCTTTCGACTGGCTGGCATTACAGCTCTGCAACGAGATAACTGCAACGGCCAGCATAAACATTAACTTTTTCATATTATTCTTTCTTTATTTGTTTTCTGTGTGTTTAACTAATTCCCAATAATGTATTGATTCTGTTCTTATCAAAACCCACAATAATCTGGCCATTAATATCAGTCTGCGGAACTCCTTGCTGTCCGCTTTTTTTCACCATTTCTTCCGCGGCTTTCTGATCAGCCGATACATCAATTTCGCGGTACCGGATGCTGTGCTCCTGTAAATGTCTTTTAATAGTATTACACCACGTGCATGTGGGGGTGGTGTATACCGTTACATTTTTTTGTGGTTTTTCTTCACTGTTTCCAGCCACCACAAAAGCAACTTTTTCAAAAATCGCGATTAACTGTTCCGGCTGGTGACAACCTTTAACAATATTTTTTAAAGTGCCGTTTTCAAAATTCAAAAACGAAGGAACACTGGTAATTTTATATTCCGGATGGATATCCCTCACTTCGTTCACATCGGCGTGGCAAAGAACGATATTTTTTACTTTTATCTCTGCGCTTAAAAAGTTTTCGTTTGCGCAATCGCTTTGCTGTGAACCTTTTTTGTATAACAATAACCAGACGTTTTCGTTTGACTGGATTTCTTTTTTCAACGATGTTAATGACGTGATCGCTTTCATAATTTTTATAAAAATACCGTTTTTATTTTCAATCCAAAAATATGTAAATATTTACATATATGAAAGTGTTAATAACAATTGCTGTGCCAACTTGAAAACGGCAGATTTTTAAACAAACTTGTATGAAAACATGACATTTTTTATGACAGCGACGCAACCGAAGATACTTCGTAATCATCATTGGAATGTAACATTTTATAAATAACTAATATTTTTAAAAAAGGAGAAAAATCTATGAAAAAGTATGTTTATGGAATTCTTTTGGGATTGATGATATCCATGACCGGGTGTCTTGAAGATGAGGATAGTTATTCTTTAGACAAAATGTGGGTTGGATTCGGTATTATGCAGGAGGTAAACCAGGAACCCCTGGAATTCAGAATTGTGATGGACAACAATGATGTTCTGGTACCTGTGGCATCGAATTATCCGTGGTATTATCACAATCCCGGACATAATCGCTTAAATAATGGCGACCGGGTACTTGTAAATTATACCATTTTGGGTGACGATGCAACCGGCACTGATGAAGCGACCGAATATTACGTAAAAATTAATTCGGTGAAGAAAATCCTGAAAAAGGGAATTCTCGATATCACGGAAGAAAATCAGGACAGTATTGGTAACGATCCGATTATTGTAAAAGATGTTTGGATGACCGACAGTTTGCTGAATTTCGAAATTAAGTATTGGGGAAGCTACAAAAAGCATTTTATTAACCTCGTTAAACAACCGGGTGAATTAACTGCTGCCGACCAGCCTATCGAACTCGAATTGAGACATAATGCCAATGGCGATACGGAAGATATTCCTTATGCTGCGTTTGTTTCGTTCAAGCTCGATTCAATTTCCATCAGCGGGCTCGACTCGGTTCAATTCAGAGTTACCAGTACCGATTACGATGGCAAAAGTTTTGATTATGAAGGCACTTACAACTATGGCCAGTAATTGTTGAAATTTAGATTTAGTTTTTTTGAAAGGCGCTTTTTAAAAGCGCCTTTTTTCGTGTTTTTTCGGTAAAGCAACTGTTTTATTAAATCTCTGTTAATCCTCTTTTTCCTGACGGAAATCAACTATTTTTCGTTGAACTGTTGGTTTTTTTGCGCCCGCTTTACAGAAATCATTTAATTTGCGATGTTTACAACGATTACAAAAATGAACAGGAAATTGGTTAATTCCATTCAGGATTACGTATTTATCACCATCGGGTTGCTTCTTTTTGCCATGGGATGGGTGCTTTTTCTAATACCTGCCGAAATAACGGGGGGTGGCATCAGCGGGGTGGGAGCCGTGTTGTATTTTGCCGCAAAAATACCGGTAGGGCTTACTTACCTGCTCGTAAACATTGTGCTTGTGATTGTGGCGCTCAAAATATTGGGTGCCAATTTTGGAATAAAAACCATTTACAGCATTTTAGTGCTCACTCTGTTTTTTTCCGTTTTTCAGAACGTGTTGGAAAAACCGCTGGTCGATGATGATTTTTTGTCGGCTGTTCTGGGAGGGATGTCTGGTGGCATCGGCCTCGGAATTGTTTTTTCACGCGGCGGTAGTACCGGTGGAACTGATATTTTTGCCATGATTGTCAACAAATACAGAAACATCAGCCCGGGACGAATCATTTTATATTGTGATGTAATCATTATTGCATCGTCCTATTTCGTGTTTCATTCCCCCGCAAAACTCGTGTACGGGTATGTGTCCATGTGGGTGGTTTCCTATTCACTCGATTCATTTTTGAGTGGCGCCAACCGCTCTGCGCAAATGTTTATATTTTCAAAAAAATATAATGAGATAGCTGATTATATTAATAATGAGGCAATTCGTGGTGTTACTGTTTTGGATGGGACCGGTTGGTATAAAAAAGAAAATACTAAAATTGTACTTTCGGTAGTTAGAAAGAGGGAGACAAGTGCTATTTTTAGAAAAATAAAAGAAATTGATCCGGAAGCATTCATATCGATGGGAAGTGTAATGGGTGTGTATGGGCAGGGTTTCGAAAAATTGAAATTGTAATGATAAAAATTGGAAGTTGGATTTTAGGGGTGATTTTAATTTTAACTGGAATCGTTTCATGTCAGCCGAAACAGGGCCATCAGGAACCCGAAGTGGTAAAAGTGGATACAGTTCCTCCGGCGCCTCCGGTATTGAAATACGGATTGCCGGTCGATTCTTTTCTTTTGGAAGCAGGAACTGTGAAACCAAACCAGCACTTAAGCAATATTTTGGGGCGGTACAACATCGATTTGGTGACCATCGATAAAATTGCGAAAAAATCGAAAACTGTATTCGATGTCCGCAAAATTAAAAGCGGTAATATGTACACGCTTTTTTTGAGCTCCGATTCGCTACACGAAGCGAAATATTTTGTTTATGAAGATTCGCCAACTGAATATTTTGTTTACGAACTGTTTGATACACTTAGTGTTTATAAAGGATTGAAAAATGTACAGGCCCGGATGCGAAAATCGCAGGGCGTTATCGAGACTTCGCTGTGGAACACGATGAATGATAATAATCTCGACCCGATGCTGGCACTTGATTTAAGCGATATTTACCAGTGGACCATCGATTTTTATGCCATTCAAAAAGGTGATCGTTTCCGGGTTATTTACGACGAACTGTTTGTTGATTCCGTTTCCATAGGAATCGGCGCCATTTACGCGGTTGAATTCGACCACTATGGAGAGGAAATTTATGCTTTCCGTTTTAATCAGGATGATCAGCTCGATTATTTTGATGACAAGGGACAAAGCCTGCGAAAAGCATTTTTAAAGGCTCCCCTGAAATTCTCGAGAATCAGTTCCCGTTTTTCGAACAGCCGGCTGCACCCTGTTCTTCGGATTCGCCGGCCGCACCATGGCGTGGATTATGCCGCGGCAAAAGGAACGCCGGTGATGAGTATTGGCGATGGAACAGTTATCGCCCGCGCTTACCAGAGACGCGGTGGAGGAAACTATGTGAAAATAAAACATAATTCAGTATACACCACTACTTACATGCACCTTTCGGGGTTTGCCAAGGGCATTGCTACCGGGAAGCGCGTGAAACAGGGCCAGATAATTGGCTACGTTGGCGCCACAGGGTTGGCAACCGGCCCGCACCTCGATTTCAGGGTGTACAAGAACGGCACCGCAGTCGATCCGTTAAAAGTAAAAGCGCCGCCTGTTGAACCAGTCAAAGAAGAGAATTTGCCACGTTACGTTTTGTTAAAGGATTCTTTAATGAACGAGTTGAAAAATATCGGTTGGAATTCGGAAGAACTGCTTACCAATGTGCAAACTGACAGCGAATTGGTGAATTAGAATGTCCATCATTTAAAAAGATGTTCATGCGTCTTCGGGACTGCATTGGTTTGGTGATCCATACAATCTCGTGAAAATTGCGGAAGCGCTGCCCAACCGGAAACTGGGGATTATTTTCAATTTCCATCATGCACACGAATTGCTTGATGAATATCCGCAGATGTTTGAAAAAATGATGCCGTAATTATGGGCGGTAAACCTTAAAGCACATTAATAATCACTCTTTTATAACTGCACAGCGACGGTGTTCCGTCATCGGAAACTTTACAGATAATGTGAATGGTACCTGCGCCGGCACCGTTCGGAATTTTAATTTTCGCCCTTCCTTTACTTTTTCGCCTGATTTTCACATTTCCTTTAAATGTTCCGGCTTCCGCGTAATAAGTCCAGTGAAACGTTAGTTCATCCCGGTCGGGGTCACTGGAAGTAAAAGCATTCAGCATAATTTTTTTTCCGGGCGACGCGAGAATATGCAGTGGCTCAGGATTAATTTCGCCATTCAAAACGATTTCGGGCTGGTGGTTGGCATCGGCATAGTGAGGCGTTCCTCCCCAGTCGACCCGCGCCATAAAATCATTTTGAAAGTCCTGGCGCCAGCGAAAAACAGTTGCCCTGGGCGACGTAATTTTCTTGCCCTGCGATTTGTCGTAAAATGTATCTTCAGCATCGCGGTAAAAATTCGGCTTTTCTTCAACATAGCGACCACCCCAGCCGCCCCATTCCGGATGTTCAATCACATTTAAACCGTTAGGCAGAAAATAGAGCAGGGAAGGAGTGTCGCCCTCTTTTAAAGCCATGTTCGGATTTTTTCCGTCTCCGCCGGTGTAGGTTTTATCCGGGTAATTATCTGCCAGCGGATTGTGGCCATGTATATTTTCATGGATCCATTCACGCGAAGTATTCGACATGTCGCCGCCCCAAAACATGCCGCGATAACCCGACTGCCATTTGTCTCCGCCACGGTCGAGCGCCAGAATGAGCCACAAATCCGGAAAATTATCGATAATCCACTGGTTGGAAGCATCCTGTTTTCCAATAAAATAAACACGTAACTTTTGAATAAATTTGTCGATATCGGTCTGAGATCGTGTGTTTTTAATTTTCCACAGGGCCTGTGCCAAATCACAGGCGCCACCCCAAACAGCTATGCATACTGGGCGAGGTTCTGGTTTGTCAACAACCTTTATGATTTGTTCAGAACCATCAGTATCAAAACCTTCTCCAATAAATTTTTCCAGCGGAACGTCGGTTCCTCCTTTGTTATTCCCTTTTTTTACCATCTGGTGCAGGTATTCCGGAGCCGGAGAATCCGTCGGCATGAATCCTGAAGTTGTCCACACATTCTGCATAATCATCAATCATTTTATGAATGATTTCATCTCTGATAACCGGCGACTCAGTTTTCGAATTGTTATCCGCCGTGGCTATCAGTCCTTCCATCTGAAATTCATTGGCATAATGCAGCAACCGCACCATCGACTGTTCATCGTCGGGATCCTGTCCGATATCAGTTAGAACAATTAAGCGTGGTTTTTGGGCATGGGAAAAAATTGATGCAGCAATAAAAACAAGTATATAAAGGTATTTCATTGTTGTGGTTTTTGTTTCCTTACAATAATGACTGTTCAAATCAAATTATCCCTTAAAATAAATAATTTATACGACGCTGTTAATATTTTCCCGGACACTTTTTTTGGATATAAATTTCGGTTTGAACAGGAAGCTGGATTTGGATAATTTAATTTTGAACAAAAAGCATCGTTTATTTTTGGGAATGCCATTTCAGTATCCTGAGCAGAAATTTAAAATTAAAGCAAAATATCGGCGAGGTCGATTTTTCGTTTCAAATGAATAAAAAATGGTACTTTTCTGTTAATTTTGAGGCGACTTTTCAGAAGGGAGACGATTACAACCGATTGTATTTTAACCTTCGCAGGAAAATTTAAAAAGTTTTGCATGTATTAATTGAATTAAAAATAAAATGAAGATGAGAGTTTTTTTGATGTTGATTTTGGTGATGGTTTTTTCATCGTGTGTGAGAAATAAGAACGGACAGGTCGTACAAACTGTTCCGCAGGGCAATGCCAAAGCATTTGAAGTAACTGAAGTAGTACAGGGCAATACCTATACTTACCTGAAGGTAAAAGAAAATATGGACGAAAAGTGGGTTGCCACATCCAAAACAGATGTAAATAAGGGCGATGTACTTTATTATGACGAGGCATTGCAAATGAACAATTTTCACAGCAAAGAGCTGGATCGAACCTTCGATGTAATCTATTTTGTGAACCAGGTAAGTAAAACTCCAATCGCACAAAACCAGATGAGAATTCAGCCTCCGCACAGCGGAAAAGTGGAAACTGAACAAAAAAGCGAGGTTACACTTGAAAAGCCCAAAGGTGAATTAACTATTGCAGAAATTTATGCAAATCCGGAAAAATATGCTGGGGACCAGGTAGAAATAAGAGGCATTGTGATAAAGGTTAACAATGAAATTATGGGAAAAAACTGGATACACATCCAGGATGGGACCAACAATGAGGGAAATTATGATTTAACCATTACCACCAACGATAAAGTGGAAGTTAAAAACGAAGTTACCTTTAAGGGTAAAATAACTTTGAAAAAAGATTTTGGTGCGGGCTATTATTACGATGTAATTATGGAAGATGCAACATTGGTGAATAAAACAGTGAGCCAACTGTAATCAGGCTATTTTTTTCAGCGAAAAAAAAGGGGCAAAATTTAGAATTTTGCCCTTTTCTTTAAATGAATTTTTTTATAATTCCTTAATCTTAATTCCTCTGTACCAAACATCATCACCATGGTCCTGCAAAGCAATGTAACCTTCTTTGGCGACATTTGCCCAATCGGGATTCAATTCAGGAAATTTCGAATTTTTAACCAATTCTTCCCACTCCGGAGTCCAAAGATGGTATTCCAAAACAGTTTCACCATTTTGCTTGTGAACCACTGTTCCTTTGAAAACGATAATTTCTCCGGTATTCCATTCTCCGGCAGGATTTGCGTTTTGCGGATCGGCGGGGATTAAATCATACAACGAAGCAGACTGGCGATTACCGTTTTTACCTAAGTTTGCATCGATATGCCTTTCGTTATCAAGTACCTGGTATTCCGGCGCAGTTTTCCAGATAGGATCACCTTCTACCTCTTGTCCGAGATACAATACCCCTGAATTTCCGCCTTCAGAAATTTTGTATTGAAATTTTAAATCGAAATTGCTGAATTTCTGGTCGTACAGAATGTCGCCGCCTTCTTCTCCTCCTGCTTCACCCATTCCGGTGCCTTTGCAATGCAATGTTCCGTCAACAACTTCCCAACCTTTTGGAAAAGAATCCTGGTTCACTCCGCGCCAATTTTCATGATCTTCGCCGTCGAAAAGTAATTTCCAGCCTTCATCTTTCTCAGCTTGTGTGAGTTCATTCGGACCAGCTTCTTCTATGGCTGCTTGTTTTTCTTCAGGTTCTTCTGACGTTTTTTTCTGACCTCCCTGACAGGACACACCAAAAATAAAGGCTCCTGCCATTGCGAAAGAAAGTAACTTTTTCATTTTTGTTCGATTTTTAATTATTTATTCGTTTATGATGTTTTTCGGTTTCAATTCCTAAAATACAAAAATAAAGTAAAAATGGCTTATACCGGGTTGATTGTTAACTTTAATTTTCAGTAAATCTTTGATAACAGGAAGATAAATTTAATGAATTCGAATATTCTTTCGTAAATTCGATAGCTAAAATTTTTAAACGATCGTTATGAATATTTCTGCCAAACCCAAAAAAATCGGGATATTAACTGCAGGCGGCGACTGCCCCGGGTTAAATGCCGCAATCAGAGGAGTTGGTAAAACCGCTATTGTTGAATATGGTATGAAGGTGCTCGGATTTAATGCCGGCTTTCTGGGTTTAATTAATAACGATTACATCGAGTTGAAAGAATCGCAGCTTTCGGGCATCCTTACCGTTGGCGGTACCATTTTAGGCACATCCAGGGAAAAACCTTTCAAACTGGTGAAAGATAATGGCGCCGAAAATGATAAACCGGAAAAAATAATCGAAAATTATAACGCACTGGGGCTCGATTGCCTGGTGTGCATCGGCGGAAACGGTACCATGAAAACCGCCAATTTATTGAGCAAGGAAGGATTGAACGTTATTGGGATTCCGAAAACCATTGATAACGACGTGTGGGGAACGGATGTTACTTTTGGTTTCGATTCGGCCGTGCAGATTGCCACAGATGCTATTGACCGGTTGCACACTACGGCAAACTCCCATCAGCGGGTGATGATTATCGAACTTATGGGCCATCATGCCGGCTGGCTTTCGCTTTATTCCGGATTGGCCGGTGGAGGCGATATTATTTTGATACCCGAAGTACCCTACAACATTCGTTCAGTCTGTAAAAAAATAGAAAACCGGTACGAAGATAAAAAACCGTATTCCATTGTTGTTGTGGCCGAAGGAATTGAACATCCGAAAAATAAATCGGCGGCCACGCATATTGCCAGGGCCATTGAAACATATACCGGAATTGAAACCCGCGAAACTGTGCTGGGATACATTCAGCGCGGAGGAAGCCCAACACCCATGGATCGGATACTTGCAACTCGTTACGGCGCTTATGCGGCACAATGTATTGCCGAAGGAAATTTTGGGACCATGGTAGCCATGGATCGAAATGAACTGATAACAGTGTCTCTTGAAGATGTTGGCGGTAATTTGCGTTTAGTGAATGCGGACCATAACCTTATTCTAAAGGCACGCAAAATGGGTGTTTCTTTTGGCGACGAATATCAATAAATTTTTTACCGGCAGGAAAATCAGGATTTTTGTTTTCTGTCAAAAGGAAAATGGTTTATTGTTCCGGTTCGGCGTCAAAATGTTCGATAAAATCGGTGGAAAGTACCCTGAATTCTGTTCTCCGGTTGATTGAATTGGCAACTTCCTGTTGTTCTGGTGTCAATTTCGAAATGAATTCTTCGGTCAGTTCGTCATTTCTTTTCAGAAAATCGTATTGTTTTGCCAATTGGCGGGTGACTGTTTTCGGCCACGTTTCGCCATATCCTTTTGCTACAAGCCGCTGCGGATTTATTCCCTGTTTAATCAGATAATCAACCACACTTTGCGCCCTTTTCTGCGAAAGTTCGAAATTAAACTGATCGCTGCCAACATAATCGGTATGCGACATAATTTCCACTGTAATCGTTGGATTCACCATCAATACCTGAACCAGCGAGTCCAGCGAAACCATCGACTGTGGTAATAATTCCCAGCTGTTGAATTCGTAATTAATGTTTTCGATGTTAATTGGCGCATCGGTTGGGGTGAGGTAAAGATTAAAGCTGAAATCTTTGCTGTCTTCCAGCCCAATGGTACTGGCAGCCGCTTTATCGCGCAGATAACCATCTTTAAAAGCTGCAAAAATATAGTCGGTTTCCGGCTGAAGTTTTAACTGAAATTTTCCGTCCTGTGTCCTCATCCGAAGGTTTGTTCCGTCGGTTCCGATAATCCTCACCGAAGCGCCATCAATTTTAGCGCCCGTTTCTTTGTTGTAAACTTCTCCTTCGAGCCGGAAAATTTTTGGCGGAACAAGAAAAGAATATAAATCATCGCCACGCGAGCCTTTCCGGTTCGACGAAAACATCCCTTTGTTTTCTCCCTGCACATACGCAATTCCAAAATCATCTGCCGGTGAATTGATTGGCGATCCCATGTTTTCCACTGTCCAGTTTCCCTCGTCGTCTTCTTTGGCAACAAAAATATCAAATCCTCCCATGCCGATTTTGTAATTCGATGAAAAATACAATTCGCCGTTATCGCGGACAAACGGAAACATTTCGTCTCCCGGTGTATTGATTGTTTCGCCCAGATTTTGAGGATCAGAAAAAGTGCCGCCGTTTTTTTCAGCACGATAAATGTCTTTCCCGCCAAAGCCCCCGGGCATATCCGAAACAAAATAAAGCACCGAACCATCAGCATTTAATGCCGGGTGAGCTGCCACAATACTGTCGCCGACTACCTGCACTTTTATGGGTTCCGACCACGAGCCCCTCGATTGTGAAGTTGAAAACAACTCAGCGCCCAAATCCTGTTCTTTATCATAACGGCATCGGGTAAAAATCAGTTGTTCTCCGTTTGCGGTGAGGGTAGGGGCGCCCTCTTCATCTTCCGTGTCGATCAGTAAATTTTCCTCCAGTAATTGCGGTTCATCCCATTTTTGCCGCTGTACATTGAACGTTGCCCGAAATAAATCGGCATAATCTTCCCCGGTAATCATGCTTTTCCTTTTTCCCGTTGACGCTTTTCGTGTCGATGTAAAAATGACTTCATTGTCGCGGCCTGCCACAAAAACCGGATAGTAGTCGCTATTTCCCGAATTTATTTCTTTAATCGGATTAACAATGTGCCGCGTAGGATTTGCCACCCATTCCTGCGTTTTTTGAATCGCATTCAAACCGATTAACGCCCGTTCATCGCCGGGAACGGAATCGAGGTATATCCGGTACGTTTCTATGGCTTGTTCATAATCCTGCGTTGCACGGAGCATGTCCGCCTGGTGCAGTAACGCCAGTGGGTCGGAATATCCTCGCCGAATGGCATTTTTATAATAAAGCGCCGCCCGTTCGTAATCGCCGATACTGCGGTAACATTCAGCAATGGCATACGCATATTCTTTTCTCTTTTCCCGGTCTTTTTCCTTGCGGCTCGCTTTCCGGTATTTTTCAATAGCTTTATAATATTCGCCTATTTCATGCGAAAGCACTGCATCCCTTCCCATACGGCCTGAACCGCAGGCGGCAACTAAAAATGTCAGGAATAAAACAAAAACTAAATTCAGATATCTGTTCATGAACTTCCTCAATTTCGGGTCGTAAAAGTAAGTTATTTTTTAAATGGCTACAACAATAACGTGCCGTCCGCCAGTAAAGTATATATACAATTGGCGGAAATACTGAAAAGTGCCGATGATATTGGAATAAGAAGTTCACTTTAAACCGGCAACCTGTTTTAACACCTTAAAACCCGCTCCGTATAATTTCCTCTGCGTGAATATTATCAAAAAAAGTAACGGCAATTTTGTCCGGTACAAACGTAAATGTTTCCTAACTTGGCAAAAGAAGTATTAAAAACTAAACGACTATGAAATCTGAACAATTTTCGAGACGGAATTTTGTAAAAATTGGAGCCATGGGTGCCGGAGCAGTTGGATTGGGAAATCCATTATCAGGAAATTCATCCGAACAGAGTGAAAAGCTGGCACGGGAGATTTTTGCCGCCGGATTTTGCAGCGAAGGTTTGACTGCAGAAACCAGCCAGGAAATGGTGAAACTTGTAGATGATAAACTGCAGACAGTATTTCCGCTGAAGCCCGACATCATTTGCTTACCCGAAACTTTTCCTTTTTTCTGGAAAGTAAAAAAACAAATGACTATTCCGGAGCAGGCTGAATTTTCCAAACAAGTAATTGAACGGTTTTCCCGTTTGGCTAAAGATAACAAGGCCTGGTTTATTTGCCCGGTGATAACTGCTGAAAAAGGAAGCTTCTACAATTCTGCAGTGGTGATCGACCGCAGCGGGAAATATGTTGGGGAATACCGGAAAATGCACCCGACGATTGATGAAATGAAAAGTGGAATTTCTCCCGGAACCGATAACCCTCCTGTATTCGATACCGACTTCGGGCGAATAGGGATTCAGATTTGCTTTGATGTTCAGTGGAACGATGGCTGGAGTAAACTGCAGGAAAAAGGCGCTGAAATGATTTTCTGGCCATCAGCTTTTCCGGGAGGTTTCCTTCTAAATTCAAGGGCATGGCAACATCATTCAATTGTTGTGTCGGCTACGCTCAAAGGAGTTGCCAAACTTTGCGATGTAACCGGTCAGGAAATTGCCCAATCAGGACGATATCAGCCCAATTGGGTTTGCGCATCTGTAAACCTTGAGAGAGCTGTAATCCATACCTGGCCATACGTCAATAGCTTTGATGCTGTTCAGAAAAAATACGGCAGAAAAATTTCCATTAAAAATTTGCACGATGAAGAAATTACCATCATCGAAAGCCGCTCTCCTGAAATTGCAGTGAAGGATGTTTTAGCCGAATTCAAAATAAAAACACACCATGAACATATCGGTGACGCTGATCAGGCGCAAAAGCAAGCCCGGGCAAAAAAACCGGATCCTTCGTAAAATAAAGCCGGATGCACCAAAATTCAATTACGAAACTTTCACTGTTTTTGCTGTAATTCGAATTGCCAAAACCAAAACCAAAGATTGAAACTTGACAATACAGCAATTCAAATTAATTTGCGGTATAATTTTTATCCGCCTGACCGACCGTATCGCGTGGCGGATAGATAAAAATCATTTTTTAGTCATTTCAGCAAAATAGCTGTAAAACAGCGGGATCGTTTTGATGCCGTTAAAAAATTGTTGTAATGGATAGTTTTCATTGGGTGAATGGATTGCATCGGATTCGAGACCAAAACCCATTAAAATCGATTTGGTTCCCAGCACTTCTTCGAACGTGGAAATAATCGGGATGCTTCCACCTGAGCGCACTGGTACCGGCTGCTTTCCGTAAACATCGGTTAATGCCTTTTCGGCTGCTTTGTAAGCCGGAATATCTATCGGGCAAACATAACCCTGTCCGCCGTGTAATGAGGTTACTTCCACTTTCACAGACGTTGGCGCAATACTTTCGAAATGTGCTTTAAATTGACTGGCTATTTTATGATGGTCCTGGTTGGGGACGAGCCTGCACGAAATTTTTGCATACGCTTTGGAAGGAAGCACTGTTTTTGCACCTTCGCCGGTGTAGCCGCCCCAAATTCCGCAAACATCAAATGACGGTCGTATACCGGTACGTTCGTTGGTTGAATATCCTTTTTCGCCGGATAAATCTTTCACTCCGGTTTCCGATTTGTAATTTTCTTCGTCGAAAGGTGCTTTTGCCAGCAGTTTTCGTTCTTTGTCTGAAACTTCCAGCACATCGTCGTAAAATCCCGGGATGGTAATTTTGCCGTTTTCATCCACCATTTCATCGATCATGGAACACAATACGTTGATTGGGTTTGCCACAGCGCCGCCAAATAATCCGGAATGCAAATCGCGGCTGGGACCGGTAATTTCTACCTGCCAGTAAGCCAGGCCACGCAAACCTGTGGTTATGGAAGGTGTGTCGGCTGCAAGCATTGCAGTATCCGAAACCAGGATTATATCGGCTTTCAACATCTCTTTGTTGTCCCTGCACCATTTTTCAAGGCTGGGCGAACCAATTTCTTCTTCACCTTCAATCATAAATTTAACGTTACACGGAAGTTTGCCGGTTTTAACCATCAGCTCGAACGCTTTGGCATGCATTACCGACTGCCCTTTATTGTCGTCAGCGCCGCGTGCGAATATCTTACCGTTGCGAATTTCAGGCTTGAACGGCTCCGAATTCCATTTATCCACCGGGTCCACCGGCATTACATCCATGTGGCCGTATATTAAGATCGTAGGTAACGTTTCATCAATTGTTTTTTCACCGTATGTTACCGGGTTTCCTTCAGTCTCGTAAATTTCCGCTTTATCGGCACCGGAATCCAGCAGCAGTTTTTTCCAGTATTCAGCAGCTTTTTGCATATCGGGTTGGTGACTTTTTATTGAACTGACCGATGGGATCCGGATTAATTCGAACAGCTCTTCCAAAAATCTTTCCCTGTTCTCTTCAATGTAATTGTTAATGTAATTCATAATTAATATTTAAGTTCATTTTTTTGAAAACGAAAAAATACATTTTTCCCGGAGAAAAGGAAAGGTTATTTATCATCTTCTGCAAATAAAAAAGGGACAACCGTTATGATTGTCCCTGAACTATTATTTTTTGGTTCGGTTTTTACTGAACGATACTCTGGAATTTTGGTTCGTTGGAATATTTTGCAAATTCCTGGTCGTTTTTGGCAACTTCCTTTAAATCCGGATTTTTCTGAACTGCACTTTGCAGGTTATCGTACATCAGGTTTTCTTTTGCTGTACGTGCACCAATTACTGCCTTCAGATAGTCTCTCAAAGCGGTTTCGGGACCGTTGTAATTCTCCAAATCCCTCAATGCTCCGTTATTGTTTCCGGCCATCATCTTTGCCAAAGCCGAATTAACATCTTCGTAACTGCCAAAGTATTTAACTGCTCGGTCGTAATCACCTTTTTTCAGGTTTAAGATACCCTGGTTGTAATTAACTTCATCGCCTGCTCCTGAAGCGCCTCCGAGAAGAGTTTCTGCTTCATTGTTATTTCCTTCGTAAAGTGCGATGGCTGCCAGGTTATTTTTTACGATAGGTTCGTTGTTTCTTAACTTTTCAGCTTTTTCGAACATTGGTTTTGCCTGATCGTATTTGTTCTGCAGCACCAGTACATAACCTGCATTGTTTGGTCCTCTCCAGTCGTCAGGATAAACTTTGATGAACGAATTGTAAATTGAAAGTTGTTCGTTCAAATCGTCGAATAATGTGGCCGCATAAAGCAGTTCTGCAGGGTTCAGTGACGACGGATTGGATTTTGCCACTTCTTTCAGTTCGGCATCAGTTTTTCCAATCAGATCGACGCTTGTTAATAATTTCGCACGGCGTAATTTCGGAAGGATCCTGTCAGCCAGCTCAGTGAAAGCTTCAGACAGATTTCTGATTTCCCGTTCGCGAACTTGCGGATCATCATACATTGAAAGTACGCGCAGGATTAATTCTTTATCCTGAATATTCGATTGTTCCAACAGTTCTTTAAATCCTTCCCAGTCTTCGGGAGTGTATTTTGTTTTCAGGTTAATATTGATTCCGTCTTTTTTCAACTGGCCTGCCCAGTAATCCGATGAAGTATTTTTTCGTTGTCCTGCCAATTCGGTGTTAAAATCAACCGGTCCGTCGGGAGAAGCATAAGCGCTAACTTCAACGCCTTTCAAATCGATGCGTTCATCTTCATTGGCTTTTTTCGTGAATTGTTCGAGTTGCTGAATATCATCGGCTTGAACTTCTTCCCTGCGAATATTGGCCCTGTTGATAATGTAATGGATATCAGCAAGCATTTCATCCGGAACGATTCTCTGGAACGGATCGATGTTCGGATCATATTTGCCGCTGTTGTTTGGTTCGCGGCGAACACCCAAAATTGTTTTTGGCACATTTGCAGCCAGCTGGCTGGTAGCCAAAACGCCGTCGGCAATTTTAATCGGCGCAAAGTCTACTGACTTCGAACCTTTAGAAGCGGTAATATTTACCATAAGGTCAGAATTACGCATGGCTTCCTGGTAATCAACTTCATCGTTGTAGCTGAAACTTCCACCGGTGGTGTAGCTAATTACCCTGTTGTTGGCTTCTACTTTGTCGCCTTGTAAAGTTACCGGCTCAAATTCAGTTTGGCTACCGTTGTATTTTAACACCGGAGTAATGGTCATCGTAGCTTTTTTGTTGAAATATTTAGCCGGGAATTTCCCGTCGATAGATACTTCAACTTGACCGCCGTGAGCTTCCAGTACCTCGGGCGTTACTTTGAACTGGATTTTGTCGGCATTTTTTTTCATCTTTTGCAGACCTGAGCAACCAGAAAAAAGAACGGCAGCTATTGCAAGAATTACAAAAGGTTTAAAGTTGGATTTTTTCATGTCAGACAATATTTTAAATGATTTACAGTTTAATTTCCACTGCACACAAAAATAGCAAGCTTTTTTTTATTTGAAAGCAGCAAAACAAGTTTTTATCTCAATATTAGTCTATTTATGCCAAATTTATATTCGCTTTTTAAAATTGCACTTTTTAAAAGCTGATAGTCATCATAATTGTCGACGAAATCGATGGAATTGATATCGATAATCAGTATTGGGAAATTCGTAGTCTTTTTAAAAAATGCAAAATAGCCTTCTTTAATCTTTTCAAGGTATTCAACGCTGATTTCCTGTTCGTATTCCCTGCCGCGTCTACCGATGTTTTTCAACAGGCGATTGGTATCGGCGTGGAGGTACACATACAAATCGGGTTTTGGCATCGATTCAAACACAATATCAAATATTTGCCGGAACAAACGGTATTCGTCTGCTTTCAAAGTATTTTCGGCAAAAATGGCTGATTTGGCGAAATAATAATCGGCAATAATGAGCGAATGGAAAAGGTCGAGGTTGAATACTTCCTTTTTAATCTGGTTGTAACGATCGGCCAAAAACGAAAGTTCAAGCGGAAACGAATAGCGTTCCTGGTCTTTATAAAATTTCGGTAAAAACGGGTTGTCTGCAAATTGTTCCTGAATCAGCTTTGCATTCATTTCTTCTGCCAGTTTTTTGGCAAGGGTGGTTTTACCTGCGCCTATATTTCCTTCAATAATCAAAAATTGCATTTGTCAGCTTAATCATTTTTACGTTTAAAAATTACATTAATTTTTTGGACGACCGGATTTTTCCATCTTTAATTCCACCCCAAACATAACCCGCCGTTAATCCGGCAACAAACCCCAGTGTTAACAGCGCCCAACCCTCTGCAGGAAAAATTTTTAAAAGAAGAGAGCCAATTACAATGCCTGCAGCCATGCCAAAAAACGAAAAAAGATAAGTAAAGTAAAAAGGGGCGTAGAATCCGTGTTCTTTCTGCATATGCGAAGCCAGCCGGCTGATTAAACGGTCGTATTCGCGCCGCCGCGCACCCGGTGTGTTTATCGCTTCATCAATGTTTGCTACCACTCCGTTTACATCAATTTTTTGTTTCCTGCAAACCGGACAATTCGTCGAAAATTCGTCTACACGAAAAACGTTCCGCTTAAATTCTTCAATCCTGAAATACCGGATGTCCCGTTGTTGTGTGTTTTTTAACTTTTCATCGATTTGAGACACCGTTTGTTTTCCCCAACTTTCCATATTGTCCGACTGGTTTTTTTGAACCTCGTTTTATCGCCGGTTCAAAATTAAAAATAATGACTGGAACCCATAAAAAAACCGTTCGTTGCTGAACGGTTTTTTGCTTTTATCCGATAATATCATCGGGTCAATCGTCATGACGATGTCTGCCACCGCCGTCATTACGGTTATCGCGACGATTATCCCTGCGGTTGTAATTTCTGTCTCCGCGACTATCCCCGCGATTATCCCCGCGACTATCTCCGCGGTTATCGCGGCGCTGCGGGCGATCGCTCCTTTGCGGACGCTCAACATAACCTTCAGGTTTTGGCAGCAATGCTTTCCGCGAAAGTTTCAGTTTACCGGTTCTTTCATCAACACCGATTAATTTCACTTCTATTTCTTCACCTTCCCGGATGAAATCTTCAGCCGATTCAACCCTCGCCCAATCCATTTCTGAAACGTGGAGCAGCGCGTCTTTTCCCGGAAGAATTTCTACAAATGCCCCAAATGAAACCACAGATTTCACTTTGCCTTTATAGATTTCGCCAACCTCAGGCAGCGCAATGATTCCTTTAATCCGTTTTTTTGCTGCTTCAATTGGTTCCAAACCGGAACCTGAAATTTCAACCAGCCCCACCTGGTCGGTTTCTTCAATCACAATAACGGTATTTGTTTCCTCCTGAATAGCTTGAATAATCTTACCACCCGGACCGATTATTGCGCCAATCATATCTTTTGGAATTTCGATAACCTCGATGCGTGGCACATTCGGTTTGAATTCGGCCCGAGGTTCGCTGATTATTTCCATCATTTTGCCGAGGATGTGCATACGACCTTCTTTGGCTTGTTGCAATGCCTTGGTCAGCACTTCATAGGAAAGCCCGTCGACTTTAATATCCATTTGAGTTGCTGTGATTCCGTCGGCAGTTCCGGTAACTTTAAAGTCCATATCGCCCAGATGGTCTTCATCACCCAGGATATCCGATAAAACAGCGTATTTGTCAGAACCTTTGTCGGTGATCAGTCCCATGGCAATTCCGGAAACTGGTTTTTTCATTTTAATACCGGCATCGAGCAAGCCCATGGTGCCGGCGCAAACAGTAGCCATCGACGACGAACCGTTGGATTCCAAAATGTCGGAAACAACGCGCACGATGTATGGAAAATCGTCGGGCAACATTTTTTTCAAAGCCCGGTGTGCCAGGTTTCCATGACCGATTTCGCGGCGGCTGAGCCCTCTCGGTGTTTTTGCTTCTCCTACACTGAACGGTGGAAAATTATAGTGAAGCAGGAATTTTTCTTTCCCCTGCACCGTTACAGTATCAATAATTTTAATATCCATTTTTGTTCCCAGCGTAACGGAAGTCAGCGACTGAGTTTCGCCGCGGGTAAATAAAGCAGAACCGTGCGCGCCGGGCAAATAATCCACTTCGCCCCAAATTTGGCGAATTTCGTTTGTTTTTCTGCCGTCAAGCCTGATTCCTTCATCGAGAATCATTCGGCGCATGGCTTCTTTCTCCACATCGTGGAAATACTTTTTTATCAGGTTTTCATGCAGCCCGGCATCAATTTCTTCGTTACCTGCATTTTCTTCCAGGTATTTTTCAATGAATGCGTCACGAATTGCATCAAAAGCTTCCAGCCGTTCCTGCTTGTTGGTGATCTGTTTTTTCGCTACATTGTAACAATCCTGGTACAATTCTGATTTTACCCGTTCGCGAAGTTCTTCGTCGTTATTTTCGTGCGAATATTCGCGTTTTACCACACCCAGTTCGGCGGCCAGTTCCTCTTGAACCTTACAATGTTTTTTAATCTCGTCGTGGGCTATTTTAATGGCTTCGAGCATTACTTCTTCCGAAACTTCCTTCATTTCGCCTTCCACCATCATAATATTATCGAAAGATGCGCCAACAATAATATCCAAATCTGCTTTTTCAAGTTGCGAATAAGTGGGATTGATAATAAATCCGCCGTCAATGCGCGCTACCCGTACTTCCGAAATGGGTGTTTCAAAAGGAACATCGGAAACCGTTATTGCCGCTGATGCTGCGAGGCCGGCCAAAGCATCCGGAATATCATCGGCGCTTGCCGATATCAGGGAAATCATCACGGCTGTTTCAGCATGATAATCTGCCGGGAACAGTGGTCGCAACGCCCGGTCGACCAGGCGACCAGCCAGTATTTCGTCGTCGGTCGGACGGGCTTCTCTTTTCAGAAACCCACCTGGGAAACGTCCGGCAGCAGAAAATTTTTCGCGATAATCTACTGACAAAGGCATAAAATCCACATCTTCTTTCGCTTCTTTTGCTGAAACAACGGTTGCCAGCAACATGGTTTCACCCATTCTTACAACGACAGAACCATCAGCCTGTTTCGCCAATTTTCCTGTTTCAATGGTAATTGACCTGCCATCGGCAAGTTCGATAGTCTTGATTGTTTCGTTTACCATAACATTTACATAAATGAAAATAAAAATTAATAACTATAAAATGGGTGGTGAGGTTTTGCAATTTACAAAAAAAGAAAGGCAACACAAAGCATTGCCTTTCAACTATATTATTTACGAAGGTTCAAATGACCTATTATCGCGCGGTAGCGTTCTATATCTTTTTTTACCAGATAATCGAGCAAACTTCTGCGTTTTCCCACCAATCTGATTAACGCCCTGCGGGTACTGTGGTCTTTTTTGTTTCGTTTCAGGTGTTCAGTAAGGTGGTTAATCCTGTGTGTAAACAGCGCAATCTGTGCTTCTGCGCTACCTGAATCGTTTTCGTTTTTGCCATATTGGGCAAAAAACTCTTTTTTCTTTTCTGATGTTAAATACATAGTTTAAATGAACTTTTTGTTATACAATGTTTAAGCCGCAGCATCGCGTTAAATAACAACAGCTTAAAATTAATTGGCTGCAAAAGTAGGGAAAAGTTTTTTGATTTGCACGAAGCACAATCTTTTTTTACTGCTTTTGGTTTAAGGCCCACCGAATTCAAACCGAATATTAAAATTAAATTCCGCTGAAATCGACATTTTCAAATAAAACAGAAGGAATGAGCCACGACGAATTCCTGTTGATATCGTTGCCGATTTCGCCGATATTCGACCACAAATCTTTCATGTTGCCGGTAATGTTCATTTCCGAAATCGGTTGTGTGGGTTTACCGTTTTCAATAAGAAATCCTTCAATTCCGTAGGAATAATCGCCGGTTGTACCATTGCAGTTTCCGCCGTTAAAGCCGGTTACCAAAATTCCTTTCTTCACTGAAGCTATTAATTCATCAAGGTTTTTACTGCCGGTTTCGAAAACCACGTTTGTCGTGCTCCCGCTGGTAGGCTCCGTTTCAAGTTTTTTGGCATAATAAGTATCAATATAATAGGTTTTAAGAACGCCTTTTTCGAAAACAGGTCGTTTTTTTGTAGCCAGTCCTTCGCTGTCGAACAGCCGCGAACCGCGTCCGGAAATAATAAACGGATCATCAGTGATTGTCAGTTTTTCGGAAGCAACTTTCTGCCCCAGTTTATCAACCAAAAACGAATTTTTCTGCTGAATTGCCGAACCGTTCAGCGCAGAAATCAGCGGCCCGAAAAGGCGGCTAACCTGTCGGTTTTCCACTATCATCGGCATTTTTCCGGAACCTATTTTTTTCTGTCCGATTTTATTCAGTGCTCTTTCCAGTGCTTTGTTGCCGATACCTGTTCGCGGTAATTTGTCGAAAAAAATCGATGTTTCGCTCCAATACGATTCCGGTCGCGCGTCGCCACTTTTTACAGAAACCTCAGCATTCAGGCCGAAATATGAACTGGTTGTGTCTCCTTCAAATCCGTTGCTGGTGACCATTACACGTTCGTTCATCCCGTCAAAATAGGTTGCCGATACCGATATGATGCGCTCGTCTTTTCCGCGAACTTCTTTTTCTGTTTCGAAAGCCATATTGATTTTATTCTGCGGGTCGACCTTGTCGAAGTTATCATCGGTAGTTTTCAGGTTTTGTCCGTTGCCTTTGTAGTAAAGCGAAGGATCGGGCAATGTGCGGAATTCATCTTCCGACAAATACTTTGTTCCGGCAATCGCTTCTTCAATAAAACGTGCCAAATCTTCTTTTTTCAACCGGTTGGTGGAATGAGCCGAATATTTATTATCCACAAACAAACGGATGGTTAGCCCGCTTTCGATGGCTTGTTCCAATTTGTCAATTTTCTCGTCGCGGACGTCTACGCTGCTGCTGCGGTTGTTCGAAATGCTGACGCCAACTTGCTGCGCGCCATTTTCAAGAGCATGGCCCATTGCCCATTTTGCCAAATTATATTTTTCTTCTTTTGTCATTGCTAAATTCTTTTTTCAGGTTGATCATTGGATTACACCGAACCTCCAACTGTTAATTTTTTAACGAGAACTGTGGGGAGCCCACAGGTTACCGGTACCGATTGTCCGTCTTTCCCGCAGGTCCATGTGCCATTATCGATTAAATAATCGTTGGCTACCATGGTAATATCGGCGAGCGCCTGTGGTCCGTTACCAATAATGTTTATATCTTTTATCGGTTGCGTTAATTTTCCGTTTTCAATCAGGTACCCCGATTTTACGAAAAAGGTAAAATCGCCGGCGCCAATTTTTACTTCGCCGTTGCTGAAGTTGTCTACGTAAACGCCATAATCAACACTGGCAATAATATCGTCCCGGGTATGCGGGCCGGTTTCCATGTAAGTAGCCCGCATCCTCGGAATTGGGGCGTTTTTGAATGATTCGCGCCGTCCGTTTCCGGTGGGGCCAACATTATAGAACTGTGCGCTGATGCGGTCGTGGATATAGCTGTTCAAAATGCCGTCTTTCACCAGATAGGTTTTCTGAACCTCGTTCCCTTCATCGTCAACATTTATTGAACCGCGGTTATTTGCCAGTGTTCCATCGTCGATAATGTTTACAAAACTTTCGGCGACCTTTTTACCCATTTTATCGCTGAAGATAGAAGTTCCTTTCCGGTTGAAATCAGCTTCAAACGTATGGCCAATAGCTTCGTGCAACAGGATTCCGGAACCTCCGGCACCCATAACCACCGGCATTTCACCTGCTTTGGGTTTGGTGGCTTCGAACAGCATGTTCGTCCGATCGACAGCCTCATTCGCCAGTTCGTCGACCAGTTCGTCAGTCAGCCATTCAAAACCTTTCCGGAAAGAACGCGCTGAATATGCATTTTCAACCTGACCGTCTTTTTGCATGATGCAAACAGCGCCGAAATTGACCATCGGCCGGTAATCGTACGTTAAACGACCTTCGGAGTTGTAAAATAAAACGAACGATGTTTCGTCGCTTAAAAAAGCGTTCACTTTAATGACTTTTTCGTCGAGCCCGAAAATTTTATCATTTATTTTCTGTACGAACGGGACTTTGTCTTTCACCGAAATATCTTCCCATTTTCTGGAAATGGCATAAAAGTCTGACGGGCTTTTTTCGGTTAAATTTCCGGCATTGAAACTGGCATTGCTGTTTGCAATGCTGGCGGCCATTTTTGCCGCATTCAGCATGGCGTCTTCGGTAATGGTTTCGGAATATGCATATCCGGTTTGATCTCCTTTCAAAACGCGGATTCCAACACCAAAACCGACATTTGAATAAGCACGGTTAACTTTTCCGTCTTCCAACCCGAGACTGTTCGATGTTTTATGTTCGAAAAAAAGATCGGCATAGTCACCACCTTTGCTCATGGCTGTTGCAATTATTTTTTGCAACATGGCAGTAGTGACTTCAAAATGAGTTAAATAATTTTTCACTGCTTCTGATATTTGTTCTTGGCGGCATCCCTGTGTCAGCGGGGGCAGGATCATGCTTCCCGCAACAGCAGCGCCGCTTGTTTTAATAAAATTACGCCTGTTAAAGTTCATTGTATGGTTAATTGAATTTGTTTTTTTGGTTACGGTGCGAATAATCCATTCATAATAAGTATGCGCCAAATTTAATCATTACAAGTAGCAACGTTTATAATTTCAAAGTTAGTATTTCGCCCGAAAAGAAAAACCGGTAAAATAGATGTTAAATTTAAGTGGTTTAAAAAAACAGGGTACGTTTGTATAAAAAATATAATTATTATGGGTAGACCCTGTTAAAAATGAAAGCATCTGTTCGAAATGTCTCTATAAATATTGATATGAGCTATTTTTTAAAGGGGTACATTAAAAAAAACGATTAAATGTAAATTTTGTATTAAAAAATTAACAATTTGCTACAAAATGCAGATTATAGATTTCAATTTATAATATTTTTACTGCTGCTAGTTCGAAAAATCTTTTAATAATTAACAAATAATTACATCATGAAATCAAAATTGGAATACATTTGGCTTGATGGTACCGTTCCAACCCAGCATTTAAGGTCGAAAACCCGAATTGCGGAAAATTTTAGCGGCAAACTTGAAGATTGCCCGATTTGGAACTTCGATGGTTCGTCAACGAATCAATCAAGAGGCGGTTCTTCAGACCTTTTGCTAAAACCTGTTTTTATGTGCCCGGACCCGGATCGGAAAAATGCATACCTGGTGCTCACCGAAGTTTTGAATCCGGACGGAACAGCACATGAAACCAACGGGCGTTCGCACATTGAAGAAGAAGATGAAGATTTCTGGTTTGGATTTGAACAGGAATATTTTCTTTACGATCCACAAACGAGGCTGCCGTTAGGTTTTCCGGCTGGCGGTTTTCCGCTTCCTCAGGGGCCTTATTATTGCGGTATTGGAGGTTCGAAAGTTTTTGGCCGTCAGATTGTGGAAGAACATCTCGATCTTTGCCTGGATGCCGGACTTAATGTTGAAGGTATTAATGCCGAGGTAGCTGCAGGCCAGTGGGAATTTCAGATTTTTGCCAAAGGGGCGCACAGTGCGGGCGATCAGATTTGGATGGCGCGGTACCTGTTGGAACGCACCACTGAAAAATATGGTATTGATGTGGAATGGCATCCGAAACCACTTGGAAAAGATTTGGACTGGAACGGTTCGGGCATGCACGCCAATTTCTCAAACGGTTTGATGCGCACCTGCGGAGATGAAAATGTATTCAAAGCAATTTGCGAGGAATTTGGAAAAAGAATACCGGAACATATCGAAGTTTACGGGGCGTACAACGACCAACGATTAACCGGAAAACACGAAACTCAGTCGATTCACCAGTTTAGCTATGGAGTTTCTGACCGCGGGGCGTCGATTCGTATTCCGGTAAATACAATTGAAGACGGCTGGAAAGGGCGTTTGGAAGACCGCCGTCCGGCTTCAAACGGCGATCCGTATAAAATTGCGGCCCGTATTATTAAAACCGTAAAGCATGTAGATGCATAATAACCAGGCCTGCTATCAAACGAAAAGCCGTCAGGCCGGACGGCTTTTCGTTTGAATGGAGCGGCCATAAAAATCATTCGATTACTGCCGAATTGCAGATATAAGTTGGTATGATGCCCGAACTGCTGATCCGGATTTGTGCCATGTCTGGCAATGTATTTCCTGACAGGACCAGCGCAGTATCGAGGCCGAATTTATTTCCGCCAATAATGTCGGTATATAACGTATCGCCTACCATCAAAATTTCGTTTCGATTAATGGCAACATCCTGCAAAGCGCGTTCATAGGCCAGCAAAAACATTTGCGCATCGGGCTTGCCAAAACGGATAAAATTCTTTCCTATAATCTTTTCTACCAAATCGGCAAGGGCGCCAACAGCAACAGAAATGTCGTTTTTACTTACCGGATAATTAATATCGGTATTCGCCACCACAACCGTCATATTTTTTTTCCGGAGCAGGTTGATGGTTTTATTCAGGTCATCGTTCCAGTTAAAACCTTCATCATCCAAAAAAGCAAAAGAATGAATGCGGTCGATGTTTTCGGATGATATGTTTTTTACCGGGACAGTTTCAATGCCGACGGTTTCAATGTAATGCGCCGAATCTATCGTACCCAAATAGGCAACAGCGCTGCCGTTGGTTAGTTTTGTTTTAAAAAATTCCATGGCCAGCATTCCCGATGATAATATTTTATCGGTAGTAATTTGTTTTAATCCGCGGTTTTGGTACCATTTTGCGAGTTCCCCGGGGCTGCGCGATGAATCGTTTGTCAGCACGTAATAGAATATACCTTTTTCATCAAGATATTCGAATGTTTTATCAATTCCCTGTATTAATCCACTGTGGTTTTTCAGCACGCCAAAAGCGTCGAAAAACACTGCTTTATAATTTTTTACAATACTTCGAAATGTTTTAATCCTCATGTTAAATTTTTAAAACTTTCAATATTTTTTCTACCCTGTAATTTCTGTCGAGCGCCGGTAAATAGGTATCGTGTGCTTCTTTAATCAATTTGCTGGAGTAATATTTTTGGAAGAAATACGGACCATCCTTTACTACATAATTCAGAATAAAAAAACGGTAAGCTTCCTTTATAAAATGAATTTCGGGTTCGGTGAGCGGATTAACTTTATGATATTCTTTCAGAAAAATCATAAACCGGTCTTCCATCAGCGGGTCTACCAGATAACTAAAAATGGTACGGTCGCCAACGTCGGAAACCACCCGGCTGAAAAAATAAAAATCGAAAACCCTCGATGCCATTCGGAACCAGTCGTAGTCCCAGCGTGAATAAAACCTGCCATCTTTTGTGATCGAAAAATTGCCGATATTCCAATCCACAAACACTGGTATAATTTCCACATCAGTGGCGTAATTTACTTTGTCGGCATTATTTAAAAAATGTTCGCAATGCTTTTGAATAGCCAGTTTATGCCCGTTCTCCATTACAATTTCATTTTTACCGATGGATTTGAGCAGGTGGTGAATATCGCTTACCACATTTTTTGAAGTTCGTGGCAGTTGATTGCTTACGTTCCGGCAGGCGTTGTGAAACCTTGCCAGTTCACGTCCGGATTTGCGGATTTGTTTTTCATCGAGGCGGCGCGGCAGGCTGTATTTCGTTTTTATAGGATTATAAAAAATAACCCATGCACCATGGTGTTCGTGGTGATACCGGTAAATAAACAACTCGTTCTTTTTTACCAGGGCTTGTGCCAAAAAACTTTGGTACGGCGCCTCGAGGTTGTTTGCCAAATTATTAATAATGATGTGGTCTTCCCTGAAATCTTCAAAATTTCCGTAATCCGACAATTTTGCAAAAACGGGTTCGCGGGCGTAAAATGAGATTTTATAAACCTGATTGGTGGACACATGTGCGCTAACATCGTAAATACCTTTAATCTGATGGCGATCACCGTCGAACTCTTCCCAGGCCAATTTGATTACTTGCACATAATCGAGGTTCTGCATAGCTGTTTTTTAAAAAAGCCAAAATTAATCAGAAATGTTGGTTTAAATAATTTCGAAATACCTTTTCAATTCCCAATCGGTAACTTCGGTGGAAAACTGCTGCCATTCCCATTCGCGGGTTTGTGTGAAATGGTTGACAAAAACGTCGCCGAAAAGTTCCCTCGCGATAGCTGAATTTTTCATGTTTTCGGTGGCTTCGCGGAGACTGCCGGGCAATTTATTTCCTGCACTGCCGTATGCGTTACCTTTTGATTCGCTCACAGTAAGTTTCAACTCATTTTTAATGCCGTACAATCCGGATGCAAGGGAAGCCGCCATGGCCAGGTAGGGGTTCAGGTCGGAGCCAGGTACCCTGAATTCTATTCTTGCTGATTTATTGCTCCCCTGAATAACACGTATAGCGGCTGTCCGGTTGTCGAATCCCCAGGTGCACGTTGCCGGCGCCCAATCGCCATGGCCAATGCGTTTATAACTGTTCACCGTAGGTGCAAACATGGGCATAATTTCAGGAAGGCAATGAAGTTGGCCCGCAATATACTGTTCCATGGTTTTGCTTAGGCCGTTGCCGCTGTTTTCGAAAAAAAGGTTTGAGTCGGTGTTTTTGTCCCACAGACTTTGGTGGATATGGCCTCCGCATCCCGGGAGTTTTGTGTTCCATTTCGCCATAAAAGTAGCTATCACATTGTGCCGGTAAGCAATTTCTTTTACGCTTGCTTTGAACAACGCAGCTTTATCGGCAGCAGCCAGAATGTTGTCGTAAACAATTGCAGCTTCGTACACCCCCGGGCCCGTTTCGGTATGAAGTCCTTCGAGCGGCACATCAAACTGTTTCAATAAATCGAAAAGTTCAGCGATATAGTTGCTGTTCAATGAGGTGCGCAACAGGGAATATCCAAACATACCCGGCGAAACCGGTTGAAGTTGTTGTGCGTTGGAAAGATCCAGTTCGGCAGGGTTGCCCCTGAAGTTGAACCATTCTGTTTCAAGCGCAAAGTTGGCTTTAAAACCCATCGATTCACACCAGGCAGCCGTTCTTTTTAACAAACTTCTCGGACAAACTGCCTCGTATTTTTCATGGCTTTCGCTGAAATCGGCCAGAAAAAAAGGTATCGAATTTTCCCATGGGATTTCGCGGTAGGTGCTGATGTCGATTTTTACCTGCGCATCCGGATAACCTGTGTGCCAGCCGGTGAGTTCTGTCTGGTTGTAACATGCATCGTTGGAATCCCAGCCAAAAATTACATCGCAGAAACCGATGCCCGTTTCTGCAGCTTCCATAAATTTTTCTTTATGAATGTATTTTCCCCGCAAAATGCCATCGATATCGGCTACGGCAAATTTCACTTTGGAAATGTCTGCTTTTTTTATCTTGTCGATGATTTGGTTTCTTTCCATTTTGTTTATTGAAATTTTCAGTAAAATAACTGATGTTTCAGGAAATATCAAATTAAATACTTGCTGCCACATCAGAAATCGTTTTTTCTGAAAAAAATAGCCTTGTTTTCCGGTAAAGTGACATTTTTTACTTATCACCCCCTGTATTTTGTATAAATGTTGTGAAATTAATGTAAATTTTTACAGTATGGTTATAAAAAGAGAGGAGGGGAGTGAAAATAGTTTTAAATTTGAATTTCCTGAAATAAAACAGAAATTCATTTCTTTTCAGGTGGTTTTAATAGTTTCCTCAATAATCAAATCGTACCAACATGGCTAAATTTCGATTCGAAGCACTGAAAGAAGTCCTGAACCGCCAACCGGTGGAGGTAATCAGGGAAAACAATCTGGTTTCAGATTATTACGGGTTAATGGTTTTCGACCAGGCAAAAATGAAAAAATACCTGTCGAGGGAGGCCTTTAAAGCAGTAACAGATGCCATTGAAAGCGGCACGATCATCGAGCGTAAAATGGCGGATCAGGTGGCGCAGGGAATGAAAGCCTGGGCTATTGAAAACGGGGCAACGCATTATACGCACTGGTTTCAGCCGTTAACGGAAGGAACTGCAGAAAAACACGATGCTTTTATCGTACATGGCGCCGGTGGCGGTGTCATCGAATCGTTTTCGGGAAGTTTGCTTTCACAGCAGGAACCCGATGCCTCGTCATTTCCGAGCGGGGGTTTGCGCCAGACTTTCGAAGCCCGTGGTTATACAGCCTGGGATCCCACTTCACCCGCTTTCATCAGTGAAACCACGTTAACCATTCCAACCATATTTATTTCGTATACAGGCGAAGCGCTCGATTTTAAAACGCCGCTGTTGAGGGCGCTGAGTGCAATTGATAATGCCGCAACTGAAGTTTGCCAGTATTTTGATAAAGCGGTTACTTCGGTCATTGCAAATTTGGGCTGGGAACAGGAATATTTTCTTGTGGATGAAGCGCTGTATATGGCGCGGCCCGATTTGATGCTCACCGGGCGGACTTTGATGGGGCATTCTTCATCAAAAGACCAGCAACTGGACGATCATTATTTTTCATCGATACCTACCCGGGTGAACCGGTTTATGCAGGACGTGGAAAATGAAGCGTACAAACTGGGCATTCCGCTAAAAACCCGGCACAACGAAGTGGCGCCAAATCAATTTGAAATTGCACCGATTTACGAAGAGGCAAATTTAGCGAACGACCATAACCAACTGATTATGGATATTATGCAGAAAATTGCGCGGCGGCATAAATTCCGGATTCTTTTTCATGAGAAACCCTTCGCCGGAGTGAACGGTTCCGGAAAACACAACAACTGGTCGCTGGAAACGAATACCGGCGTAAATCTTTATTCCCCCGGGAAAAACCCAAAATCCAACCTGCAGTTTCTGACGTTTGTAATCAATACATTAAAAGCGGTTCATGACAACCAGGACATTTTGCGCGCCAGTATTTACAACGCCGGAAACCAGCACCGGCTGGGAGCCAACGAAGCTCCGCCATCCATACTTTCTGTATTTCTGGGAACAGAAGTTACCAAAATGCTCGATTTGATGGAAGAAGCTGTGGTTGACCGGAAAATGACTCCCGATGAGAAAACCGCTTTAAAACTGAATATCGGCCGTATTCCGGAAATCATCCTCGACAGCACCGACAGGAACCGCACTTCGCCGTTTGCCTTTACCGGAAACCGGTTCGAATTCAGGGCCATCGGTTCTTCCGCCAATTGTGCATCGGCGATGATTGTTTTGAACACGGTTATTGCCAGCCAGTTGAAAAAATTCAAAAAGAAGGTAGACGATTTAATTGAAAAGGGAGTGAAAAAGGATGAGGCTATTTTTCAGGTGCTTAAAACGCTGATTATCGATTCGAAATCCATTCGGTTTAACGGTGACGGTTACAGCGAAGAATGGATTAAGGAAGCAGCCAAACGCGGTTTAACCAATGTGAACACTGTTCCGGAAGCGCTTTCGGCTTATTCGCGCCCGGAAACCATCAAAATGTTCAAAGAAATGGGAGTTTTCAGCGATACCGAACTGAAAGGTCGCGTGGATGTGGAGTACGAGAAATTTGTAATGAAAATTCAAATTGAAGCGCGGGTGCTGGGCGATTTGGCTATTAATCATATTGTTCCCACCGCGGTTGAATACCAGACGATGCTGCTGCAAAATGTGAAAAATATGAAAGATTTGTTCCCCGAAGATGAATTCAGGGAACTTGCCGGCGCGCGTTTGGAGTTGATTAAAGAAATAGGCGAACACATTTCCGCAATAAAAGCAAAACGAAAAGAGGTAATCGAAGCGCGAAAAAAAGCCAATGTTGTTGAAGATTTAATTGAACGCGCAAAAAGTTACGATCAAACGGTGCGGCCTTACCTCGAGGATATCCGTTACCACATCGACCGGCTTGAACTGGTTGTTGACAATGAAGTTTGGCCGTTGCCCAAATACCGCGAACTGCTGTTCGTGAGGTAGGGGCGAAATGGAAGCGGGAAGCCGAAGCTGGAAAATGACGTGCCTGGCGTTCATTCACAAACTCATGCTGATTAAAAAAGTGGCGGCAAATGCAATAATGGCGTATAATTCCGGAAATACAGCCAATACCATCGTTTTCCCGAAAATATCATAACCCGAGCCGATTCCGGCAATTCCGTTCGAAGTTACTTCGCCCTGGTTCAGCGCAGAAAAGAAACCGACAAGCCCGAGTGTCAACCCCGCTGCTAAAATGGCGATTCCCTGCAGCATGGTCATTTCTGCGGAAATAATTCCCCCGCTGTTAATGATAAAAAATCCGGCAAAACCATACAAACCCTGTGTTCCCGGCAGCGCGCTCAACAGCAGGTAACTCCCGAATTTATCCGGTTGTTTTTTTAGTGCGCCAACTGTAGCATTTCCACCTTTCGAAACACCGATGGCACTTCCAATCCCCGAAAAAATAAGCATGATTGCCAGGCCAAGATACGCTATAATTACTGGTGATGACATGATTGTTCTCCTTTCTGAATAATTAGTTGTTGGTATTTTATTTATTATACTTGTTTCGAAAACGGTTTGTATTCTGTTCCTCCGCCCGAGAACCCGGCGTTTTTGTAAAATTCAACAAAGGTTAAACGCATAGGATGCACAAAGGCGCCCAGCGATGCAATCAAAATGTTCAGCGTATGTCCGAACAACAGAAAAATGATAAAGAAAACCGGTCCCAGAATTTTGGACGAACCAAGAATTTGCAGTCCGATATCGTTAATCACAAAACCGAGAATAGCGCTTGACAGCCCCAGTGCGAACAGACGGATATAAGACAGCAGGTCCCCGAAAATTCCGGTGACAGTGGAATACACATCCCACATGCCTTTTCCGATGCGTATAAAAACGTTCACTTTCGGATCGCTGAAAAACAGGATCAAAAATCCGCCGGTAGCCAGAATAATGTATAATATAATTTTGTTCGGCGAAATTGCTTCGGTCCTAACGAGCAGAATATAACCAATACTTCCCAGTAGAATTATCAACCATCCGAAAATTGAAATTGCATAGCTGAAACCAAATCGTTTTGCCTGGTTGGCCGCTTTCAGAAACAATCCGAAAATAATTTGCACCAATCCCAGAATGAGCGCCAGGTTAAACATTTGGTTCGGATCAAGAAAAAACGAACGTATTTTTTCGGTTAACTGAAAATCAGCATCAATTAAATTGATTCCGAAAAATGTTCCTGAAACTATTCCGAAAATAACAGTCGCAATTCCCAGGAACTGCACCAGCGATAAATAGGCTTTGAATTCCTGTTTTGCTTTGAATTTGTAAATCCCTGCGCCAACAATAAAAAGCAGGCCATAACCGGCGTCGCCCAGGCAGAAGCCGAAAAAGAGCATAAAAAACGGGGCGAAAAAAATAGTTAAATCGAGCTCGTAATATGCAGGTAGCGAAAACATTCTGCCAATTGGTTCGAACAGCTTTCCATAGCGGTTATTTTTTAACAGAACAGGTATTTTCTCGTCCGGTTCAGGACGTCGCGAAACGTAAACTACACTTTTATCTTCGAGAAACTGGTCGGTTTTCGATTTTTTGGTTTTTGGCACCCAGCCCTCCAAAACCATCAGTTTTTCCTCCGCTTCGGCAGTTGTATTTAATACGATGGTTTCAAATTCGAGCGAATTTGTAAGTTCAGCCTTTGCCTGTTCCAAAATTTCAATGGATTGCGCAGCAAATTTATCCAGTTCGGTATTAATTTTTTTGACTTCATTTTCCAATTGCCGCCCGGTCTTTTTAAGTTCCGAAAGTTCATGTTTCGGGCAACTGACTTCATCGGCATCCATATCCGGCTGTTCGTTCCCTTTCCAAATCAAAATAAACCAGACGAGGCTGCCGGTTTCCGAAATCAATTCGACTGTTAAATCCGATTCTGCCAACTCGCGGAAACGTTTTTCAGAGGCTGTGAAAAATTTCAGGTGAATGTTTTCTTTTTCCAGCTTTTGAATCATTTCCAGCGAGAATTCGCCCCACGGTTCCGTATTTTCAATTTCTTTCCGGATTTCTTCCAGCCGGTGGTTCAACTGTTCCAGTTCATTCTTTTTCTGATTGATTTTGTGGACAATTTGTGCCGGGTTTTCTTTTGCTGAATTGGATTTTGGTTCAACTTCCCGTTGTTTCAAAAACCGAACTGCTTTTTCAAACCGGTTGATTTCGATGTACTTCGTTTTTAGTTCTTCGTTTAGCGGAATATCCTTCTTATCAACATGAACCACTTCCAACTCCCTCAGCTTTGTTAGAAATTCGCGGTATTCATGGTGATAAACCAGAAATGTATATTTGTACATTGGAACAATCATAGCGTTTCCTCCTGACGTTCGCGCCGTTTTTTCACTATTTTCTGCGCCGATTTCGAAAGGTTCTCCTCGTCTTCCAAAAACCGTTTTATTTTCCGGATAGCATCTTCAAATTCCGGAATCTGAACTTTCTCATACAGGTTTACTTTTTGCGTGGTTTTCCGCCGGGCATGATCGAGTAAAGCTGCTTTTCGGTCGTAGAATTTTTTTTCAAGGGCTGTTTCTGCCAATTTTTTAACTATTGAAATACCCTCTGGAAACCAGTCGGGCTGAGTAAAAAGACTGAATTTCCGTTCTTCGAAACCAATTTCTTTCACAACAGGGATTTTTACGCCGGCGATTTTTGTCGATACGGTTTTAACCTCGCCCAAAGAAATAATTTCAGATTTGAATTCATTCCAGATGCCTCCGGGTTGAGCTTTCATTTGTTGCTCCAGCTTCTGTTCCAGTCCCTGCGCTTTATCGCGTGCTTTTTTTACCTCCACGCGCAGGGCCGCTTCCTTGTTTTTCAACGTAGGCAGTGCCCGCAGCCTGATGTTCAACTGCTTGTTCAGCCTTTGCAACGCAGTTTTATTGTACTGAAACTTTAATGCCATTCTACCGGTTTAGTTTGTCATTCCACAGGGAAAATCAGCTTTGGCGCATTTTCTATCGATACCAGCTTTTCAATGTGGGTTGAGTGAAAAAGTTTATAAATAGCGGTTCTTTTGATTTTGGAGAAAGAGATCAAATTAATGTCGTTTTTTTGAATAAAATCTTCGAAACCTTTTTCCAGATTTTCGCTTTCGAACAGCTCGCATCTGATGTTATGTTCGCTGTAATCCTCTTGCAGCATTTTGTTCAGTTCTTCCACTTTTTCCTGGTGTCGCGGATCGTCGTTCAGATCAATGTGGATGCAATAAATTTTTTTCTCAAAAGGTTCCAGAATCTTCAGCAACTTTTTCAGCGAAGTGTTGTCGGCGTTGTAGAAATCAGTTGCGTACATGATATTTAATCGTCCGGTAGATTTAATTTCTATCGCTTGCGGGATGACAAAAACCGGGTACTTTGAATTTTCCACAATTTTCACCGCTGTTTTTCCCATGAACTCGCCGTCATTCGTACTGCCTGATGTTCCAATCAAAATCAGGTGAGGATCATACCGCTCGCTGGCCTCTTTAATCACCTGTTCGGGAGTTCCTTTCAACATTCGGTAGTGTAAATTCACGGCTGAGAACAACTCGGCAGGTATAATTTTTTTTAGTTCAACACTGAAATTCACCATTTTTAATTGTGCCTTGTTATGAGCATCTCTTAGTTCCATTTGAACGTGTTTTTCCCAGGAAACGGTGTATTTCACAGGTTGGTCGATTTCCGGATCTTCATAAACATACAAAAGTTTTAATTCGGCATTAATTTTTCGGGCAAGGAGCATGGCCGATTTGCAAAGTTCGATGCAACCTTCGTTGAGTTTTACCGGGAATAATATCCGTTTTAGTTTGTAGAACGAAGCATCGTCATTAATTCTGTCCAAATCGAATTCCTTATGTAGTTCAAGCAATTTTTTTATTGCTTGTTCCGACTGCCTGGCTTTTATTTTTAGCAACACTTCGTCGGGATTGTATACGCTGCCCAATGCCAGATCTTCGTTGGCAAAAAAGCATTCGATGTTTTCATCGTTAAACTTGTTTTTTACGAAATCCCCGAGTTGGGGAGAAGTAATTCTTAAAATAGTAATCAGTTGATTTTCCATGGCATATATTATTTCTTGCTGATGTTATTTTTCTTTTTTCCATATTTCTCAACAAGCTCCGATTTAATGCCGGTTTCGGCAACCGAAAAGTACTTGTTGAACAATTCCCAGGCCGTGTCCAGCATCGCATCGATTTCAATGTTAATGTCGATGGCGAGCAATTTTTCGGAATATTCCCGGGCAAATTTCATGGCGCGTTTATCATAGTCGGTCAGGTCGAAACCATTTTCAATTTTGGTTTTGGCATTTGCTGCGTCGGCATAAAGTCTGATAGCAGTGTTCATGACCTGCGGGTGGTCTTCCCGCGTTTTTTTGCCGATTACCAGTTGCTTCAGTCGTGAAAGGCTGCGGAACGGATCGACAATTACTTTTCCGATATCGGTATCTTTCCGGAGAAAGAGCTGGCCTTCGGTGATGTAGCCGGTGTTGTCGGGGATGGCGTGCGTAATGTCTCCGCCTGAAAGTGTGGTAACGGCAATGATGGTTATGGAACCACCGGCGGGAAACTGAACCGCTTTTTCGTAAAGTTTTGCGAGGTCGCTGTATAATGAGCCCGGCATGCTGTCTTTCGACGGAATCTGGTCCATCCGGTTCGAAACGATGCTTAACGCATCCGCATAAAGCGTCATGTCGGTTAGAAGAACCAGTACACTCTGGTTTTTTTCCACGGCGAAATATTCAGCGGCGCTCAACGCCATGTCGGGCACCAGCAATCGTTCCACCGGCGGGTTTTCGGTGGTATTAACAAAACTGATTATCCGATCGATGGCGCCTGCATTTTCAAAAACGTTTTTAAAAAAAAGGTAATCGTCATTGGTAATTCCCATTCCGCCCAGAATAATTTTATCGGCTTTGGCACGTAGCGCTACCATTGCCATCACCTGGTTGTAAGGCTGGTCGGGATCGGCAAAAAACGGTATCTTTTGGCCGGTTACGAGCGTATTATTCAAATCAATTCCGGCAATTCCGGTGGCAATTAGTTCAGAAGGTTGTTTTCGCCGCACCGGGTTCACCGAAGGCCCGCCTATTTCCAGTTTCCGGCCGTCGATTTCAGGTCCGCCGTCGATTGGCTGTCCGTAAGCATTGAAAAACCGGCCGTTGAGTTCTTCGCCTACTGTAAGTTGCGGTGCATGTCCGAGGAAAACCACTTCTGCATTGGTCGGAATTCCTTCGGTTCCGGAGAAAATCTGAAGTGTTACCAAATCACCCTGGATTTTTACGACCTGCGCGAGCCGGTTGTTAACAACTGCCATTTCTTCGTTGCCAACGCCACTCGCATAAAGCGAACATGTTGCTTTTGTAATCTGGTCGATTTTTGTGTGTATTTTCTGAAAAGCAGTAGTTTCCATTTTTTTCCTGATTTGTTTTAACCGGCTTTCACATTTTCTTCTACCTCTTTTTCGCTCATTATCATACGCAATTCTTTTTCGTGTTGTTTGAACTTGTCCGACTGAAATTCGGAGTAATTCATTTGTTTAAAAGCATTTATCATCCTTTTGAAAAAAGGATTGACTTCTTCAAACGATTCAAATTCAAACTTTTTATGGTACACTTCCAGCACTTTTTTCAACATATATTTTTGTCGTTCGATGGGGGTGGAGGCATCTACCTTGTCGAAGGCATCCTGCTGAAGGATTACAAAATCGATAACCTCTGATTTCCAGAAAATTTCGTGGTATTCAATGGGCACGCCATCATCTCCTAAAATATTTATCTGCTCGTAAGCTTCGCGCCCTCTGAGCAGAATATTTTTAGCAAGCAGAATATCATCCACCCAATCATCAGAAATACTTTTTTTCACATAATCTTGAAATTCTTGATATTCAAGGTATTTTGAGTAGCTGTCGACAGCGTCGATCGCCGGATACCGTTTGCTGTCTGCGCGGTTCTGCGACAATGCATAGAAACACCGGGCGGCTTTTTTTGTCGATTCAGTTACTGGTTCTTTCAAATTTCCGCCGGCCGGAGAGACAGTTCCGATAAAAGTTACCGAACCGGTTTGGCCGTTATTCAGGCGCACAAATCCGGCCCGGGCATAAAAACCCGATATAATGGCGGGTAAGTCCATTGGAAAAGCATCCGGCCCCGGCAATTCCTCCATGCGGTTCGACATTTCGCGCAATGCCTGCGCCCACCTCGAGGTAGAATCGGCGAGCAGCAGCACTTTCAGTCCCATCGAGCGATAATATTCGGCAATGGTCATTGCGGTGTACACGGAGGCTTCGCGCGCAGCTACCGGCATATTCGAGGTATTTGCAACAATGGTGGTGCGTTCCATCAGTTTCCGGCCGGTTCTGGGATCTTCCAGCTCGGGGAATTCAGTAAACAATTCCACCACTTCGTTGGCTCGCTCGCCACACGCAGAAATAACAATCAGATCGGCTTCGGCTTGTTTCGAAAGCGCATGCTGAAGCACGGTTTTACCTGTTCCGAATGGACCGGGAATAAATCCGGTGCCTCCTTCCACAATTGGATTCATGCTGTCGATTACCCGAACCCCTGTTTCCATAAATTTATACGGGCGCGGTTTTTCCCGGAACGCTTTTACCGGGATTTTCACCGGCCATTTCTGAACCATCGATATTTCTTTTTCATTTCCCTCAGAATCAGCGATAACAGCAATAGTGTCATTAAGTTTATAGCTTCCTTCTTCTTTAATTTCTTTGACCTTAAATTCACCTTCCACAGAAAATGGTACCATTATTTTATGGTCAATCCAGTTTTCTTTCACTTCGCCAAGCCAGGAGCCGGCCACCACTTCATCGCCTGGTTTCGCAAGCGGTTTAAAATCCCAGGCCCTATCGTTTTCAAGAGGTGGCGTGTAGTCTCCTTTTTTTAGGAAAATACCTTCCATTTTATTGAGATCGTGCATTAATCCGTCGAAATTTTTAGACAATATTCCGGGGCCGAGCGTGGCTTCCAGCAGGTGTCCGGTAAACTCTACGCCGGTGCCGGTTTTAATTCCGCGCGTGCTTTCGAATACCTGAACGAATGCATTTTTCTTCCCGATTCGGATAACCTCCGCCATCAGTTTTACGTCCTTCATCAGAATATAGCAAATCTCGTTTTGCGAAACCGGTCCGTCGGCTTCAACAATTACAAGGTTCGAAATAATGCCTGCCACTTTCCCTTTTGTGCTCATATGGTTTTCGTTTACAATGAAAATTCATCAGCAAAGCGATAGCTGTTTGCCAGCTCTTCAATTAATTTTTTCAGCAATTCGTCGCCCGTTTTCTTATCTAATTTCAACCACCTTTCAATCATCATTAATTTAATGGTATGGCTCAATATTTTTTCTATCGAAAACCAGTAAAAAAATGAATGCTCATCCAGCCAGTTCCATCTGATTTTATCCAGCTCTTTTTCCTTTTCCCCTATATTACGATCGGATTCAGCAATTTTGAAAATCGTTTCAGCTTCAGGAAGGTAATCCTGGTAAATTTCCGGCTGCAGCTTTTTTTCAGCCAGTAATTTTCTGACTTCGTCGAAGCCGTGAACAACAACCAGTTGTTGGCACAATGTGTAATTATAATTGAGGCTGTTTCGGGTTATTAGTATGTTTTTAAGGTACAGTTCGAACTGAAACCAATCGTTCAGAAACTCGTTTTTTGTTTTCAGCGCAAATTCATAAAACATACTGGTTAATTTATTCTCTGCCTGAACATTCCATTCGTTTGATTCGCGATTTTTTGCCCATTCTATGTAGTGAACCATATAATCAGGAAGTGCATCAGGTTGCTGAATTTGAGATTCTAAAAATTCGCGGCGGAAATTTCCCGGTTCGTTAAACGGCTCGTCAATTTTGAAAAGAAGATTGATGAGGTTTTTATTATCGTTGGGCAAAAAAAGTAACCGAACCAGTTTAAAATCTGCCGGATGCAGTATTGCCTCCAGTTCAGCCTTAAATTCCGCGACTTCCGGAATCGCTTTGTCTTCGCTGAAAAACAGATCGGGCAGGCCCGCCACCAAACAATAATATTTGTTTTTAAACATCACCGGTTTTTTTTTAATGATTTTCCGGAAATTTAATTCCAATACATTCAAATCCCGGTGTACGCGGTTTCTCTCAGATTGGTTTTTTCACGACTTTTTCGGGTGCAGCAATTTAACCGATCGTTTTGCTGCTAATCTTTTTCAGATTTGTCTCCGGATTCAAACAACAAAGTTCTGGTTCGTTCTTTAAAATAGTTTTTGAAATAATTTTCGAAATCGTTTTCGGAGAAACTTATAATGTAACTTCCATCTTTCGGACCGATTTTAAAACCCTTTCTTGTTTTATCGTCAAATCCGATTTCGATGGTTTTATTCAGCATGTTATGAATTTCTGACTCAAAATATTCTGAGAATTCTTGTTCATCTTTTTCAGGTAGAAGTATTTTCAGCCCGGTTATTTCCGGTTGTTGCGGGTTCCACTTTTCAATTGCTGTGTGTATAATTTTTTTAACAAAATCCTTGTCATCAAAGGCTTCTTTTACAGGTTTTTCGATTGGCGAGGCTGTTATCGATGCTACAATCCGTTGTTTCAATTTGCTGGTAAACTGGCGGGCTGCCAATTGCATCTCCGACTCCACATTTTTCCGGATTTCCTGCGCTTCTTTTTCAGCCTGCCCCGTTATTTCGTTTTTATCGTTTTTTGCCTTTTCAACAATTTCTGTGGCTTCCTTTTTGGCATCAGCAATAATTTTTTCGGCGTCGGCTTTGGCTTTGTCGACACCTTCCTGGTAAATTTTCTGCGTTATTTCCTGAATTTTGTCTGTCATTTTCAAACTGATAAACGAAATTTTACGATTCAAAATCTACGGGCAGCGGATGGATTGACCTTCCGACGGTGAACACCGGCATCTTGCATTCGTGTACAACTGTTGAAACAAAACGGCCAATTTGCGCTCCGGCCAGCACCGATTCCTGGTGTGTCCGGATAACAACCAGATCGGGTTTTTCATCGCGGATAAAATTGAGAATTGCCTCGGTTTTATCCTTTTTAAAAACTTTCAAAACTTCAATGTCGCATGCTATGCCTCTTTCTGTCAGCATATTTCTTATGTTGTCCGCATTTCTGTAGGCCAGACTTTTGCTTTCCTGAATATCAACATTCAAAGCGGAAACAATACGAACTTCGGCGCCAAATTTTTTCGCAAAAAAAGTAGTCCAGCGAAGCTTTTTTTTGGTTGACTGGGAAATATCGATCGGAACGGCAATTTTCTTTATTTTACCAACAGAATGGTTTTTATCCATCACCAAAACCGGACAAAACGCGCGGCTTACGATTTTGTCAATTTCGGCGCGGGTGGAAGAACCATCGTTTTTGCATACCACCATAAATTCGTAACCGCCGTTTTTTGATTCAGATCGAAGAATGTTGAGTTTTCTCCCGGTTTTTACCCGCGGTATTAATTTAACAGGGACATTATTTTTTACTGTTTTTTCCAAAAATTGACGCAACTGCTCCCATGCAACTTTTTTTGCAATTTCCATTTTCTTGCGCTTGAAAATTTTCCCGAAACCGGATATTTTCAGGATGTTTAAAATGAAGATGCGCATTTTCAGCGACCTGTTGAACTGCAGAACAGCATGAAAAAAAGGTGCACTTTCAGCAGTTGGGGAAATAAGCGTGATAATGCTGTTAGACCTGTACTTCATACCGCAGAAATTTTGGTTGAAATTTCCCGGTTAATTTCGGTTAAATCTCAATTCCGGTTTCCATACAAGATACAAAATTTATGTGCTTCGGGAATAAAACATATTGCATAACATATCGAATAATTATGGAAGTAATTTCAAACAGTTTGAGTGTTAGCGGATGCAAAATCCGGACTTGACGATTAACGGCCAGCACTTTCGGGGCCGGTTGTAACACCGGTTTATGTTTGCTATCTTTCGCAAGCAGAAATTTTTTAAATAATGCCACAGCTAATCAATCGTTTTTCCAACGGCAGGTTTATTGAATTTGATAAAGGAAGTTTCGACGAATGGTGTGTTTTTCTTTCGAAGCGCAACGGCGAACGGTTCGCGCCTTCTGATGTGTTTTATTTCTCGCGGCTGAACAAACTTGCTGACATTTACGGGCGCCGGAAAATCTACGATGATTTTGTGGTGATTTACAACCGTGCCAATTCCGCCATCAATACCACTGTTTTGCAATTGATTTCACTGCTGAGCAGCGAATACAGGAAAAATTCGCTTGAAATGGAAATCTGGTTTAACGTATTGTACGCCGGCATGGTAGCAGAAGAAAACAAGAAAAAAGCAGTGCTGAAAAAACGGGTAAAACGGCTGGGAATGCACCAGTTGCTGATTGATGGCGCCAGCCCGGAGGAAGCTGCCGGTTTTAGCAAAGGGAAAAAATGGAAAGAACTGGATTTAATTATGCTGGCAAAAGGTTTCTGACTATTCCCGTACCTTCAGCGGAATTTTCAAATCATTCACAATAATATCCTTCACTTCGTTTATGTTGGCATGTCCATATACATTGGCAATGTATGGCAATACTTGTTCATAATACACAAAGGTGGAATTGTTTTCCGCGCTTTCATTAAAAAAAACCGAAAGTTCCTCAGACAACGTTTTTCTCGATACTTTTTTCAGTTTGAAATCGCCGATCCTGGTTTTGCCGCCATTTTGCACGTAGGTCATTACCACATTTTCACCATTGTTTCCGGGTTGCAGATAAAATGAATTTCCATCAATTTTAACCGGCACCGCGTCACCGTCTGATATCTGTTCCACGTTAAAAAAGTGGGAACTGTCGAGTTTGATGTTCTCCGGATTCACACTAAACTTTCCCTGTCCAATGATCAAAACACTGTCTTTGAAAAATCCCATCAAATCGTAAATGTCTTCAAAATAAGAACTGTTCTCCATGAGGCCTCGTGTGGCGGTTTGGTAGTACTTGTTCTGCGGAATAACGGCGTTTTTCAGCGAAGTAAGCAAACCCGACGAACCTTCATGATGTTTTTCCGGCGACAATAAAAAATAACCGTTGTTTGGCGACAACAGGTAAATTTTATCGGTTGGCGCCGAGAATGTCACTGTACTTTCTGAAGTCAGTTTATCACCGGTTTTCAGTTCCTGGTCATTTAAAAATGCTTTTCCTTCTACTTTAATTACGTAAAAATTTTGTGCATAAACTGATGCACAAAAAGCGAAACAAAACATGGATACAAAAAAAATTGTTTTCATTTTTGAATGTTTTAAGTTAGACTTCTAAATTCCAAATCCTGCTTTTCATAACGTACGCGGGTTTCAACATTCGGTTCAAAAATTCCACTGATATTTGTTTTTGAGGAATTCCAACAGAAACTCAACCAGTTTGAGATAAATAAAGAACACCAGAATGTTAATGTGAATATTAAAAAACAAGTACGAGATAAATGTCAGCACCACCAGGAACAACATTTCATCGAGTGAATCGAGCAGAAAAAGAATCCACCCCGATTTAAACTTTCTTTTTACCAGGTCGAGCAAAGTAAATCCCTTGCCTTTTAGCAAACGAAATGAAATCCAGCTAAAACCGATGATCATGAGCAGCAGCCAAACCGGATTTATTACATTTTCGTTGTGTAAAAGGGTGAGATAGGCGTTGTACACAATCAACAGTCCGGGCATTATTCCGAAAGCCGTTTTGTGCATGTCATTGTTGAAATCGCCCACGATGATCAGCTTTCCTGCAAAAAGCTTTTCCCGGTCCTGTTCGTCCATCAGCGGCCCCAGGGTAGTTAATGTGGCCAAATGATGGAGAGCATAGTTCGATTCCGAAAGATCGTTTCCCACTTTAAAATCTTCCATTCTCACTTTAAAATCGGTAATTGGCGCCTTTAAACTCAGCTTTTTCCCGTCGCGGTAAAACAGGCTTCCCCTGGTAATTTTGTTGCCCGACACTTTTTCATATATCACGGTTGGCAGCGTTTTTCGGCCATTGAACATTACCGGATACTTGAAATACATTCCCGCCGCCGAAGTGTACGTGGCCAGCGCGAATGGGAGGTCGAGCACCGGCTTTATATATTTGTCGCCACTTTCAAGATGGCTGGCGCCTACCACTTTTTCGGCAAAAAAATGAAACTGCTGCTGCAACAGCGAATCCTTTTCCGACGGATAATCAAAAAGCATATCAAGCACCACCAGCCTTATTTCATCTTTGTAAGGCGCCATAAGCGCAAGAAGTTGCGAAAGTTGTTCCCGGTTTGTAATTTCAATTTTAGTGGGCTCAACAGAAAGCGGATCCAGGTCAATCTTTATTTCCACCTTCGACTGCGCTGTGTTCACAAACAACACATTCGACGGCGGCGGCTTCGGATCGATGTTCATCACTACTTTTTTAATCAGCGAAGTCCATTTAATCAAAAAAGCCTCGTCGCCAAATGTATATGTCATCCCCAGCCACACGTAACCCAGTCCCAGCAATAAAAAACTATGTAAAACACTGATCAGGATTAGCAGAAGCAACTTTGGGAGTTTTGTCAGGCCAGCTAAATTTTTCTTCAATGAATTCATGCAAATCGCTAAAAATCATTTTTTTAGGTGAACAATTTAGAGTTGTAAATGTTGCAAAAAAAGACTAAATAGTTTTAAATTACCTTTTAAAAAACGACCATGAAAAAACTGACTTTTCTGTTCCTGTTCATTGCAACCTCCACCTTCGGCCAACCCAAACTTCAGCACCTGAAATTCGATAATGAACGTTACTTTTATTTACGACAACCCGGCGCAAGAAATAATTCGGTTATAGCCACCGTAGATGTTTTAATTCCGGGTGTTGAACTTGTGTCGACTGATAACAGGGGCTCGGCAAAACTGAGAAACGGCCAAACGTTCAGGAATGCGCCGGGGAGGCCTTTTTACCTGCTGGCGGTACCTTTACTTTATGAGGTATCTTCCGGAAGTAATTCATCGGTATACCGGTTTGGGCCCAATGGCGGGGAAAATGATTTTAACAGCGCTGAAATTACGATTAGCCGGACCGGCGCAGGGAACCAGTCTGCCAGTCCGGGAAATTACATCGAGCCTCCGGTCAGGTTCGGCATTGAAGACAATGAATTGTATTCCTTTCCGTCTTCAGTTGCATACAACAACCAAACCTACCTGAAAGTGAATGCATCGAAACAGGAGCCGGCGACTATTGCCATCAACCGGGAACCAAACAGGGGCAACACGTATGTATGTATTTTTAACGAAAAGGGAAACCTGCTGACGGCGCTTGATCCAAAAAATCCCGGGAATAACGTGCCCCGGCAAAGTTTTACAACGGCTGAAAATGTGTATGTGATTCCTGTCATCGGGCGAAAAATAGTGAAAGAAAACGGCCGCGACAGGGTGGTTTTTGAAGTGGGTGATCCACGGGAAAGTGCAGTGATTGAGATTTTTGAAGAATAATGCGTATAGTAAAATGTATAATTTTCATCATTATTCTCCTGAACCAACCGGCAGCTCATGCACAGCCGGTAACATCGCTCAATGCCATCGAAATGGCATACAAAAATCATAACCGCGAAGAAGTTAACCGTTTGTATTTGCAGGTATCGGAAAATCTTTCGCCCGGAAAAACCGGTCAGCCTGAATTTACCCGGTTTATCAAAATATCGCACGAGCTTTCCAGTTCCGGATACGCTAAAACCGTGATTTCAGGCCTCGCAGAAAACATTCATCAGAACCAACTGGCAGCTAAAAGACACAGAGGTGTTTATACTTCTTTGTTAACGGAACTGGGGTATGCATATTTTTATGATTTTCAGTATGCCAAAGCCGATTCGGTGTTGCAAAAGGCGCTGTTTATTCAGCAACAATCGCCAAAAACACCGCCGCTTAAATTTGCCTACACGTGTAATTTGCTCGGCTACATCCACCGGCAGCTGGGAAATTACGATCAGGCCATCGATTATTTCGAAAAAGCAAAAGCTATAAGAATCAAAGAACTGGGGGAAGATAATCCGCTGGTGGGTAGCATTTACAATAATTTAGGCCTGGTGTATAAAAACAGGTATGAATTTGATAAAGCACTAGCCAATTTTGAAAAAGCAGTGGAAATAAAAAACAAAAGCAACGACTCCACGGTGTACAACAATTATGTAAACATTGGCGCTTTGCTGAGCATGCTCGGAAATTATTCGTTGGCGCTCGAGTATTATGAAAAAGCTGAAAAAGTACTTCAGAATCTCGATGATCAGGAAAAGCTGGCAGATTTGTATTCGAACATGGGTGTGGCGTATAATTACCTCAGGGCCAGCAAGGAATCGTACGAATATCACCAGAAGGCATTAACAATTTACACCGCCGCTTTGGGTAGCAAAAGCGAGAAAATCAGTAATGTTTACCAGAATCTGGCGAATGTATTCGATGAATTGGGTGATCGGCCGAACGAACAAAAAGCCATTGAAAAGGCGCTGGCGCTTGATGAGTCCATATACGGCGACGGAAATCCGGAGTTGGCGCCGCTTTACAATAACCTCGGTTTGCTGTACCGCGACAACGGCGTTTTCGGCAAGTCGCTGGAATATTTGAACCAGGCTAAACGTATTTATCAGCAGTCGGCAAACAAACAGCCCGAAAAATATTTGAATACAATCAGCAATATTGGTGAAACATACCGGATGATGAATGTTCCCGATTCGGCAATAAGTTATTTTCAGGAAGCGCTGCTGAATCAACGGAAACTGTATGGCGGAAAACATCCGTACCTCGCTTTTTCATGTAACAAACTGGCCGAGATTTACTATTCGCAAAAAAAATACGAATTGGCCGATTCTTTTATTGAACAGGCATTTGCGGCAAATATATCGGTGGATAAACCGGGTGGAGTGCCTGTCGGTTTCGATCCTTCCTATCTTTTTGAGAGCTACCTGTGCCAGGGAAAAATTTTTACTCCTGTCCGGAACTGGCCGAAAAAACGGGCAGAAATGTGATGGCGGTTTTTCACAGCGCGGATTCGGTGCTTTCTGCGCAACGAAATTTTATGTTCAGCAAAGTTGATAAAATTAATCTGGCCCGCAACTCCAAACGCTTGGCCGGCGCTGTGCTCGAGAGTTTATGGCAAACGCATGAAATGCAAAACCCGCTGGAACTGGAGTCGGCATTCCGGTACATCGAAAAGAGCAAAAACCTGGTTCTTCTTCAATCAATTTCGGTTAATCAGGGAAAAGGATTTGCCGGAATTCCGGATTCCGTGTTACGCCGCGAAGAAAAAGTTCTGGGTACTATTCATTTTTTCAATCATCAGATTGAAATGGAAAAAGACAGTGTTCAAAAGGCTGAGTTGCAAGGCAAATTATTCGAACACCTGCAGGCGCATAAAGAACTGGTTGAATACCTGGAAAAAGAGTTTCCGGAATATTACCACTTGAAATACAATGAAGAAGTTCCGACAATTGCCGATGTTCAGGATCATTTGGATGATGAAACAGTGGTGTTGAGTTATTTTACCGGCAGTAATGTGGTTTACCGGTATGCCATCACCAAAAACAACTTCTCGCTGGTGAAATTACCGGTCGAAAATTTTGATGATTTGCTTACCGGCATGCGAAAAGGAATCATGTACCGGCTGAATGGGATATACATCGAAAAAGCGCGCCAGTTGTACCGGCTGCTTATTCCCGACAATATTCCCAAAGAAGCCGGAAACCTGGTTATTATTCCCGACGGTAATTTGTCGTTGTTGCCTTTTGAAGCGCTTTTGCAGAACGACGAAGATGGGAATTCATCTCCCGGCCGGTGGTCGTATCTCCTGAACCGTTTCAACATCAGTTATTCTCCATCGTTTGCGCTGTGGCTGAAACTTCGCCAGCCTTCGCCACCGGCGTTAATAAAAAACAGCATGCTGGCTTTTGCACCGGTTTTTACCCGCGAAACGGAATCGGGATTAACCAGTATAGAACCAGATCATGGGCCTTATTTTTCGGCTTATAACTTAAGTTTAAATGATTTTGGCCTCGCCCCGTTAAAAGAGTCGGAAAACGAAGTGACGGAAGTCTGCGGGTTGTTTCAAAATAATTCATCGAAATCAGGATTGTATTTGTTTTCAGAGGCTTCCGAAAAAAACTTTTGTTTGCAACCGCTCGATCAATTTAATTTTATTCATATTGCCACACATGGTTTCGTCAATAAAATCAATCCCGAACTTTCCGGACTGCTGTTTGCCCCGGTGCAGGATTCCGGATACGACAATATTCTGTACACCGGCGAAATATATAACCTGAAATTAAATGCCGATCTGGTAACGCTTTCTGCCTGCGACACCGGAATGGGAAAAATCGCAGAAGGAGAGGGGCTGCTGGGATTCTCGAGGGCATTTCTCTATTCCGGCGCCAAAAACCTGATGCTTTCGCTGTGGAAAGTAAACGATGTTTCCACTTCTGAATTAATGGTGGATTTTTATTCAGGCGTTCTCGATCGAAATGAACCGTTTGCTGCATCGCTTGCAACAGCCAAAAAAGACCTGATAAAAGCCGGGTTCAGCCATCCGTTTTACTGGGCCCCATTTATTCTGATAGGAGAGTAGGCGCGAACAATTAGTTTTGCCCGGTGATCCATTTAATTGCAGTGGGTGGTCTGTTGTTTTGTTATTACTGCTATCCAACTGCCGGGCCCCGGAGCATCTAACCCGATGAAGCTTCCTCCTTCAATGGTATTTTCCGATTTCCATTCTGCTGAACTCAATTCCAGCCATCTCAGTGTAAACGGTGAATTGTAATCTTTTACATCGAGTTTTACCGAACCCCGGTTGGTAAAATACACCACATAATTTTCCCCGGGTTTTGCAGTTAAATAAGCTTCATTATCCTCTCTTGATGCGAGCAAGTCGTTACCTGGCGTCAGCTCCCAGAATTTCACAACAGATTCAATTTTCCGGGCTGATTTCACCGCGGCTATCGATGGTCCTGACAAACCTAATCCGGCTGGCGGCCGGTGAAACCGGGCCGATGCTGCGCCGCCGATAATATTTTTCCACCAGCGTTCCGGACCCGGAAAGGTATTGGGTGGACCATAAGTTTTAACTGTGTTTATTGGACGTGGATTTGAAGAAATGTAACTTCTAACCCATTGTAAATTATCCCAGTGCAGCTGTCCGTCTTCCCAGTTGTTTTGCGACACATCGCAGAAAGCATATCTTTCAGGATGATCGAATGTTCGCCTGTGTGGCTCGGATTTTAAATCAACCGCACCCCACATCTCCGTTACATAAACCGGCATACCCGCTTGTGATGCTTTTTCCTTAATCAAATCATTCCAGTAAATTGCCCATTCCTCGTCGGCAGCCGTTTCATTATCGATGCAATACAACACGTGACCAAAATTCAGTGAGACGGAAAGCATTTTTTCCACATATTTTATCTGATATTTCAGTACAGTATCATTATTTTGCTGACCGGGAGTGGTAAAGAAAAAAGGTTGCCGGTTGCTGGCAGGATGCTGCGGATAATCACCTTTAAATCCCGACTCTTCCGCTGTGTAATTGATGTTATTTGCGGGATTATATGGATGATCTAACCAGTAATCGCTCCAGTAGTCAAAACGATCCCATACTTCAATCTGAACGATAATGTCCCTTTTTTCCGTTTCCTCCAGAAATGATGCAAACCTGTCCCAATAGACATCATTCCATTGATTCAAATCATATTTTCCACCCTCAACTTCCAGAAAAGGGTACAATTCGAAACCCAAATCATGGCGGTCGCTCATGGTATTACGCACGTAATTTGCCCCTGCTTCCGCCATGGAATCGAGGTGCGGAATGAGTTTGTCTGCTGGCCACTGAAATAAATTATCATCGCTGCTGGCCCCGAGTAACAAAACAGGCTTCCCTTTGTATTGCCAGTACGACGGGTTTTCCTGCCATGGCTGTATCACAGAATCAATGGCAACTATTTGTGTTTCCTGTTCTGTCTCCTGTTCTGTTTCATTTTCTGTTTCTTCTTCGGTTTGATTTTCCGTTTCGTCTGTTTCCGGTTCGGGGATGTATGTCTTGTGGCAGTAAACCAAAGATATCACTGCTAAAAACATGAAGTACCTGGTGATTTTGCGAATTCGTTTAGTCATAACCTGTGGTTTTTTGTTGTTGCTTAAGAAGCCCGTCTGTGTTGCCAAAACCGGCATTGCCTGATTTTATATACCAAAAGGTATGAAACTATTTCAAAATTTCAGTTAAAAAGTTTCACTTCTGGAGAATATATATAAAACCCGGTATTTTATAAAAGGTTCTGGAATTTAAAAAAATGCACCGGTAATATGATGTGGTGAAATAAACTTTCGGGATCACTTTGATATTTCGCGCTGGATTTCAAGAATCCGAAAAAATGCTTTCAAAAAGCTAAAAGATTTGCTGGTGTTTTTCCAAGTGCAGAGCTGGCAACTAACGTTCAGCGGATGTTATTCATTTAGTTTCAGAACGGTTCGGCCTTTTAAATTTCCGTTAAGCATCAACTCCATTTTGCCGGCTACTTCATCAAGTGATATTTCATTGCAGGTATCCATTAACTGCGATGGTTGCCAGTTGCCGGCCAGTTTTTCCCAAACCTGTTTCCGGTATTTCATCGGATAATTCTGAGAGTCGATGCCTATTAGTGCCACCCCTCTTAAAATAAAAGGGAACACGGTAAGTTCAAGCTTTGGTGATGCAACATTCCCGCAACATGCCACGGCTCCCATCGGCGCGGTTGATTTGATAATATTTTCCAAAATCACTCCTCCAACGGTATCGATTGCGCCTGCATGAGTTGGTTTTAACATTGGCCGTTTATCAAAATTTTCAAACTCATTGCGCAGGATTATTTTTTTTGCTCCCAGTTTGAGCAGGTAATCGCTTTCCGATGCTTTACCGGTAATTGCGATCACAGAATAGCCCAGTCTGGCAAGAATAGAAATACTCATTGATCCAACGCCGCCGGTAGCTCCCGAAACCATAATTTCCCCGTCTTCGGGTTGAACCAATTCTGAAAGGCGCAAAATGGAAATTCCAGCCGTTAATCCGGCGGTGCCAAATACCATCGCCTCTTTCATGGTCAGGTTTTCCGGTAATTTAAGCGCCCACGCCGACGGAACCCGAATAAACTCGCTAAATCCCCCGGCAGTATTCATCCCCAAATCGTAACCTGTAACAATTACTTTGTCGCCAATTTGAAATGCCGAATCTTCAGATTTGGCCACAGTTCCTGCAGCATCAATTCCCGGCGTGTGCGGATAAGTTTTTGTTACTCCTTTATTTCCGGACGCAGAAAGTGCATCCTTGTAATTCAACGACGAGTAGGAAACCTTAATTAACAAATTGCCTTTTGGCAAATCCTTAATATGCCGTGTTTTAACAGTTCCGGCAAATTTCCCGTTCTTTTCTTCCACAACAAACGATTTAAATTCCTGCTTTTCCATGATGCCTGGTTTTTTATCTGTATTTCGGATTTTCAAATCGAAAGCAGGTCATTTCGATGTAAATAAACTGCTCAGCGCGTGTAGTTTATTCCACAACCAACCTCTTTTTAACCTTAAAAGCTTCGGCCGGATTCAATGTGAAAATCTCGTAAATGTCCTGCTGGGCGAGACCATTTTTTTCAAGCGCCGGAATGAGTAGTTCCTCGATTTCGGTAAATCCGCGAAAGTCTCCGCCGTTGAGTTCGCCGGGGCGGTACCAGCCGGCATCGTGCGAAAAGAGGACGCGGTTGAGCAAACCCTCTTTTTTCATCAGAAGGGCAAATTCAACGAAACGGTCGAGGCGGTCGGGGTTGAAATTGTCGAAGGCTATCCATGCGCCGCGCCGGGCTGCTTCAATGTGCGTGTTGTAGTCGGGCTCGTTGTGCGCATGTGTCCAGATAAATGCCGATGGATTGATTCCGTAGCTTTCCAAAATTTCAAGTTGCTGAAATGCGGGCAATGCCAACCCGGTGTGCGACATAATGGTGAGGCCGGTTGCTTTGTGCGTGATACAGGCGGCTTCAACAATCTTCCGGTTAATTTCCTCCAGCGGTTTTGGTTCCACTGAAATTTTGATAAATCCCGGATAAATGCCAGTGTCTTCAATTCCGTTTTGTGCTTCATCGATCCAGCGTTCTGCCAGTTGCCCGGCGGTTTCGGCAAAGGCATGTTCCGGAAGATATTTGCCGCCGACAGCACTGTAATACCCGGTGTTCGTTAAAATATGCAATCCTGATTTATCCGAAAGCATTTTCAGCAGTTCCGGATCGCGGCCGAGGTAAGCCGGGGTACATTCCACCAGCGTTTTATAGCCCAGTTTTTTGATTTCGGTTAAATAAGGCAGCACTTTTTCTGCCACTTCATTTTTGTCCCAGCGTTCGTAACCAGTGCTGTCGGCGCCGATAAAATCGACAAGCAAATGTTCGTGGTGAAGAGTTTTTCCGATTGCACTGGCGGGGATTTCCCCATTCACGGTAATTATTTTCGATTCTTTCGTATTGCAGGAATATACCAGACTAAGGCTAAAACAAAGGCAGAGGCAAAAGTGAGGAAATCGAATAATCTTCATTTTCGGTTTCGTTTAATTTGGTTCAATTTACGAAATCCGATGATTATCGAGTTGGTTCTAAAGCTAAAATATTTTGATAATTATCCTTTGCCGTTGTGCTTTAGCCAACGGTTTATTTAAGATGTGGAACCTTATTGGCTTGTAGGCCTTAATTTTTAGGGGTTAGCGAAGGTGAGTCGCCTCGTACTTGTGGAGTTACCTTGTGCTTTCATTTTTCCTCATTTTCTGCTTTTTAGATACCAGGATAGCGCCGGAAATCACCAGCGCCGCGCCCAAAACGGTTATCAGTGAGAAACGTTCGTGCTGAATCCAGGAAACGTCAAGTTTGGTGAGGATTCCCATGGTAATGAAGGTAATGATTGGATTGATGATAATAATAACGCTTACTTTGTTGGCCTCTGTATATTTCAGCGCCTGTGCCAGGCACGTGTATGCAATAAACGTGTTGGCGCCCAGAAAAATCATCAGTACCCACCAGTACCAGTTCAAATGCAGCAACGGGCTGAGATTGATAAACGGCAGGTACAACACCGACGGCAATCCGAAAAGAAAAAGGTTTAAACTTTGCACCGGGTGTTTTACTACCAGCTTCTTTTGAAGTATTGCATAAATCGCCCACGCTACCGCACCGGAAATAACAAACAATATCCCGATGTTGTATTCTTTTTTGCTCTCAAAAAATGCTGAAAGCTGGTCGCTGTAAAAGAATGCCAGACCGGTAACAGCAACGGCAAACCCGATGATTTGATTTCGGCTGATTTTTTCCTTAAAAAGTGCAAATCCGGCAACTGCCAGCATGATTGGCCCGGTTTGTATAAAAAGCTGGGCATTGCTGGGTGTTGTACGGTCGATGCCGAGCATAAACCCGAGGTAATTCCATGAAAGCGCCAGCGCAGCAAATACCAGTAAAAGAGGCGGTTTTATCATTATTTTCATCGAAGCCGGATTTCGCGCCAACTGCCAGCCCGACAATAAAATGAACGCTACAAAAAACCGGAACCACACGATGGTTTTGGGATCCACTTCCTGCACCGCTATCTTTAAAGCAATGGCCAGAAATCCCCAGAAAAAGGCGGTGACGGCAGCGTAAATTATTCCTTTGGTGTGGTTTTGCATTGAATACTGGAAAGTTTTCTCAGAAGTTGTCAGAGATAAGATTGCAAACAGAAGAAGAAATCTCAGAATACTTACTTTTTTTTATTCTGCCAACCTTTTTGATTATGATGCTTTTATCTGCTGCAAATATTCTGTTGGGTCGTATGTTGCTTTGTTTATATAAACCTCCGCTTGCGAAATCAGAATCTGATAGTGAAACGGCATATGTATCCCGAATTTTTTGGCTTGTTATTTGGCAAAGAATGACATCATCTCCGATTAAATCAGCAAGAACGAGAGCCGGGCGTCTTTTCGATTTGGTTAAGTCGGAAAAGGGAAAAGGCAACACAACAATATCGCCTTTTACAAATCTTTCCATGCTTCGTCCTCCTCAACTTTATCCCAATCTTTAGCGAGTACATCATAACTTGCCAGATGAGTTTCGATCAATTCAGAACTCCTTCGGAACTTTAAAAATTTGATAAAATCAAGTATTTCATTCGTCAGTTCTTCCGGAACGGATTTAAGTTCTTCAATTATCATTTGTTTTGTTGCCATCGGTATTTTAAATTTTCAAATAAAGATAACCAACAATTCTCATTACCGCAATTCAGCATCGAGTTCCCGTTTGTATGCCTCAACGAGTTTTTGCATGGTTTTGTCGATTTGCTTTTCTTTTAGCGTACGCTGGTCGTCGCGTAAAATGAAACTTACTGCATACGATTTTTTACCTTCCGGAATTCCTTTGCCTTCGTATACGTCGAACAAATCGACTTTGCGCAGGATGCTGCGTTCGGTTTTATACGCCAGTTCCTTTATCTGCCGGAATGTTGCCTGCTTATCGATTAACAACGCCAAGTCACGCCGTACCGCCGGATATTTCGGCAATTCTTCAAACGTTACCCGGTGCTTTTTGTTTTCAGCTAAAACCAGACCCCAGTTGAAATCCGCGTAATATACCGGATTTTCAACTTCGAATTTTTTCAGCAATCCCCGTTCAACGATTCCCAGGTGAACGAGTGGTTTGTTGTTGAAGTTGTAAGAGATCCCTTCAGAAAAGAGTTCAAATCCGCTGGTTTCGGTTTGTGCCTGTTCCACCGGAAAGCCCAGGCGTTTCAATATATTTTCCACATATGATTTTAGCTGAAAGAAGGTGGACTGTTGTTGTTCGCCGGCCCAGCTTTCTGCTTCTTTTTTCCCGGTGATAAAAATACCGAGGTGTTCTTCCTCCCGGTAATTCGTTTCAGGGTGCTCTTTCAGCTCCGTTCCCTTATAAAAATAGCAGTTCCCGAATTCGTAGAGTTTCAGGTTTTTATTCTGCCTGTTCGAATTGTAAGCGATGCATTCCAATCCGCCAAACAAAAGGGTCTGGCGCATTCCATTCAAATCGGCGCTGAGCGGGTTCAGCAACTTCACAGTTTTAGCGTCATTAAATTCTTTCAGATTGTCGTAGTAAGCGCTTTTGGTCAATGAGTTCGACCAGATTTCATTAAAACCCTGAGCAGTGAGCATTTCAGAAATCAGGTTTTTGACTTGTCCCGGCTCAGGTTGTTCGGCGTACTGCAACGACGATTTAACAGTTGCCGGAATTTCTACATTGTTGTATCCGTATATCCGCAGGATTTCCTCGATAACGTCAGCTTCGCGCTGTACATCCACGCGATACGGTGGTACGAGCAATGCCAGACCGTGTCCGTCTTCATTTTCAATTTTAATTTCCAACGCAGTCAATATGTTTTTGATGGTATCTTTTTGCAGGTCTTTCCCGATTAACCGCCGGACATTGGCAAAGGAAATATAGACGTTGAAATCTTTCACCGGTTTTGGATATTCATCCACCACTTCCGAAGAAATATTTCCGCCGGCAATTTCTTTGATTAGTAAAGCGGCCCGTTTCAAGGCGTAAATCACCCCGTTCGGATCGACGCCCCTTTCGAAACGGAACGATGCATCGGTATTTAAGGCGTGCCTGCGCGCGGTTTTACGGATATGCACCGGGTCGAAGTAAGCGCTTTCCAGGAATATATTTTGAGAGGAATTTTTTACTCCCGACTGTATTCCGCCAAAAATCCCGCCGATACACATGGCGGCTTCGGTATTGCAAATCATCAGGTCGTCCTCGTGCAGGCCTCGTTCCACTTCGTCGAGTGTGATAAATTTTGTTCCTGCCGGCATTTTACGAACCGCCACTTTTCCGCCGGTAATTTCATCGGCATCAAATGCATGCAGTGGCTGCCCCGTTTCAAAGAGTACGTAGTTAGTAATATCCACCACATTGTTGATGGGCGAGTGGCCGATGGCTTTCAACCGGTTTTTTAGCCAGCCGGGCGATTCTTTTACCTCGACTCCCGAAATGGTAACGCCGGTATACCTCGGGCACGCTTCCGGATTTAAAATTTCCACCGGAATTTCACGGTTGTGGTTGTCGGCTTTAAAATCCTCCACCGACGGACGCGTATAAACAGTCGTTTTTTCCTGACTGAGGAAAGCCGCCAAATCGCGTGCTACGCCAATGTGCGATGCCGCGTCGATGCGGTTCGGTGTGAGGTCGATTTCGATGACCCAATCCGACTGTACATGGAAATAATCCCTGGCTTCGGTTCCGACTTCCGCTGATTCGTCGAGTACGATAATTCCCTCGTGGTTGTTTCCAATCCCGATTTCATCCTCGGCACAAATCATTCCCTGCGAAGCTTCGCCTCTGATTTTTGCTTTTTTGAGGGTGAGTTCCTCGTCGCCCATGTAGAGCGTGGTTCCAACCGGTGCTACCACCACTTTTTGTCCGGCTGCCACATTGGGCGCGCCGCAAACAATGTGCAACAATTCGCCGGCTCCGATATCAACGGTGGTTTTGCTTAGTTTGTCGGCATTTGGGTGAGGCTCGCAGGTGATTACCTTTCCAATTACCAAACCTTTCATTCCGCCTTTAACGGTTTCCACTTCCTCCACGCCGGCTACCTCGAGCCCGATTTGCGTGAGGACTTTCGCAATTTCTTCCGGCGATTGTTCCAGTTGTATGTAATCTTTTAACCAGGAATAAGATATCTTCATTTTTATCGAATTTTTCGAGCTTTTTTTTGAATCCGACAAAAGTAAGGATTTTTTGGGGGAATGGAGTGGGTGCGGATTATTAAGGTAATTTTGTTAACGCTGACAAGTCCTGCGGACGTTGTCAGGTTATGGCTGCCCGACTTGTCAGCGTCGTTAGACCTGACAACGTCAATAAGGGGGGAGATTGAATTCAAAACTTTTATTGTACTTGCCGGTAATCCTTCTGTTAGAATTTTTTAAATTGCTTCCTTTTTTTCCTTTCAACCATGATCTCAAAACAGGAAGCATACACCAAAATCAGCGAACTCGTTACCCGGTTTGAAGACCAAATCGATTCGTATAAACCAAAAAAATTCAGGATACCACCGGTATCCTACGTTTATAGAAAAACGATTCATCATTCGATGTTCGACCCGGGGTCGTATCCGCAATTATTACCAAAGTTTCTATAAACATTGAAATCCGCTGGATTTCTTTCGCTAACGAAGGTTTCCAGGTTAAAAAGCATTATCCCAAAGCCGCCATCAATGGCGGGTTTGTCCCCGTTAAACTATTAATCACGTTTTCTTTCCCCATTTAGGCGAAATGCAAGGGTAAGGTTAGTACTGGCTGGCAATGGGGTCATCCGGGGGTAAATAATTGATAGCGATGAGTGGTAAATTGAGCAGGTGAACTCCAGTCACCAGCTCAAAACACAGCTCATTTTCATTGATTTGCCGAAAAAATAAAAGACTGTTTAAACCCTAAATTCCGAGACTTTTTAAAGCTTTCCCTTTTACCAGCCAGGCCAAACCAAAGAACCACATCGCCAGCGTTTCACCAATAAAAGTGTCATAGCCTGTCTTGTTGATTTCCGTGATTTTTTCAATCAGCAGTATGGCAACCGATATCCAGATTCCCCACGCGCATATCCTGTATATTTTATTTCGTTTACGTTTTACCGGATCAATTATTTTTTGATTGGTCCGGGTAAAATGAAAAAAGGACATCCAGCCCATTAAAAAGAAAAAAATAGCTGCACATGTCAGGTGAACAGCACCAATCAGCGGATCGGTATGACCATTGGGAACATTATCAACCAGTGATGGTTCTCCCGTAGTGGGAATCAACGCAACTAAAAATATAAACAGTCCAGCCACATTTGTCAGCAGGTTATCGTTAATTAAAACCTTGCCATTCGAATATCCTCTGTATGAAAAAAGGAAAATTCCAAATGCACACAACGAGCCGGTAAAAATTACGGTAACATTCGTGTAATAAAAATCACTGATGGACGGTTCCAAAGTAAAACCGTTACCCAGTGGCAGTACAATTGGCAGGAATATTCCGAGGATCCCGAGATTCCGTCTGACGCTTAAATAATTGAGGTTGATTCCGGGAATTTTCTGTTTATTTCCCAATGCGGTCTTATTTTTTAATTTGTTGTTTTTATCGTGCAAAAGGCAGATTATTTAGGTTGAGCATGTATTGTTGACGTTTATCGTACCCACTTTGCGCTTACCCAACCCTTCAAATCCACGCTTACCTTGTACCAGTCGCCCTGTTTTTCCAGGATTTTTACTTTGGTTCCACGCGGCAGGGGCTCTGAAACTTTCAGGGAAGCGGCACTGGGATTTGCGCGGATGTTTAGCAAATCGGCAGTAACAATTCCCTTTTGTAAATTTGGCTCCTCCGTTTCCGGAATTTCATTTTCTTCGGCATCTTTCCGGCCCAACAAAATCCGATCGCACATTTTTTTTAGCGGGAATGCGGGGCCCGGATCTACTTTTCGGGTCGGTGCAATATCATCATGACCCACAATGTCTTTTATGCTGTAGAGTTTGATAAGCAGCATGCACAACGCTTCCACCGTATTGATTTGTTCGGGTGTAAATGCTTCCCATCCCTGTTCAACATGGCCGTTTTTATGAATTGCCAGCACCACTTTATCATCATCAATTCGTTTGTTAAACGAAGTAAAAAAACCTGCCGCACGTCTTTCCAGCAATCCGGCATTGTCTATTTCGATGCCGATACTGTATCTGTTCAACCATTTCCGGTTTTTCCATTCACTTTCGCCGGCGTGCCACGTAACCACGTTCAGCGGGGCCAACTGAACGATTTTTCCATCTTTGCCAATTACAAAATGCGCAGATGCCCGGGCGGCTGTGTTCGTCAGCCAGCTTACCGACGAATCCAGCGATGCGCCCCCCGTATAATGGATGACAATCGTATCGGGCAATCCAACTTCATAATTACCGGAATGATTGGGTGTATCCTTAAAATCGATGACTGCATCGCCATTCTCGCGAATTAATTTAAAGTTTTCAATTTTCATATTACCAGGTTTGTTATCCAACAATTTTTATTTTCTCCTTATCCATTTTGTACGCGCCTGAACCAGTGGCCAGATTGGTGATTTTGTTTGTAATGCCAATTTTTTCAGCAGAACGGCCAGCACCATAAATGCCGACAACAGTCGCCCATGCCCACCAGAATTCGTCCGGCAGGTCAATCGCCGGTAAATTTTCATTCGGAACACCGCTGATATATGCAATAACCGGCACCAGTACATAGGCAATAAAAATGAAAAGCAGGCCCATGTATATAATGGTGGGCCGGGCGCGTTTGGTATAGTTGTCGCCCTGTGCCAGCTCTGTTTTTACAATGTCTGACCGCGTATCAAGTTCCTTCCGGTAAGTTAACTCCAGTTCGGTTTCAACCTGGATTAACCGGCTTTGCAATTCCATTTTAATTTCTTCCTTCTCCTGTTTTGTCAGTGTAAATTTGTCGAGTACACCACCCACGCTATCTACAACCTCGGAGACGCCGCCGCTAAAAAGTTTTGAAAAAAATGACATGGTTATTCAATTTTAGATTCGTATTTCATTCTGGTCCGATGTGTAATTTGTCGCCTTCAATCTATTGATATTTAAATATTTCAAGTTACGAACTTAATTTGTTTTATAAAAGAGTTCAAGGTCTTTTGGGGCGTTTTCTGTTGAGGCCGGTCCTGGCGTAGCAAAATGTTGACGATCATTCATCTCTGCACGAAGCATTTTTTTGAAAATGCATTGGCTGGATTTTCAAGAGAAGTTCAGGTTTAATTAAAGATTGATCACCAGCTTTCTGCCTGATTTAACCTCATCGTAATCAACGGTTTCGGTTTTTAAAGCCCGTCCGTTTTGTTTTACCGTAATTTTGTAATTCCCTTTGAAACCACGGAATTCGAATTTGCCGTTTTTTCCCGGATTCAGGTTTTCAATGTTGGTTTTCCATTCGTGGTTGATTAATCTGTTTAAGGTGTTGTAAACTGCTTTGGGTTGAAGGTTTTCATCGACCAGCCCGCCGTTTTTTTGCCAGATGTTATAATCCGACATTCCCCACCAGTTCACCGAAATCACACCGGGATATCCAAAACTGAGGGTGTAAATCATTTCAGCAAAATCGGCCTGAGCCTGTTCCGACCAAATACCGGTTTTATATCCGCCCATAATCGAATCGCCGTTGGAAACCGGAATGAATTCAGTGATGTGCATCGGAAGTTTTAAATCTGAATACGCTTCAAAAGTTGACCAGATTTGTTCAGGCGAATAATAAAACCGGCCTTTGTAAGGTTCGTGTGCCTGGATTCCCACACCTGAAACCGGCGTGTTTTTTTGTTGCAGCGTTTTTAAAAGGTCATGGAATTGCTGCCTTAAACTTTCATCCGCCACAATTCCGAATTCATTTAAAATAAGCTGTGCATTTGGATTTGCCTGGTGGGCCCATTGAAAACAGGAATCAATAAAACCGGATTTTTCCAACATTAAATTAGTTCCGGTGTAGCGATTGTCTTTGCCTGCGCGGTTTTCAGCAACTGCAACATCCCAGTTAACCGTGTTCACAGCTTCATTCAGCACGTCCCATATTTCAATCTGGTTTTCAAATCCGCCAACAATTTTTTCGATTCGCTGCTTCAGCAATTCTTTGCTCTCTTCCGCAGAATATTCTGAAAGCCAGCCCGGCGTGCCGGCAGTATGTGTCCAGACCAGCGGGTGCCCTTTGCAGGTGATGCCGTTGTTGATGCACCACTTCACAACCTCTTCAATTTCATCGTGCGCCGTTTGTCCCTGTTGTGGTTCGTATCCTGCCCAGTAAAACGGAAACACCGCAAAATTGAAAAGCTGTTTGAACCGTTCTTTGAAAAGATCTTTATTTAACGGCACTTTTCCATGGTTCACCAAATCGAAAATAATACACCCAAACAAAAATTCGTGCGAAGTCTGTTCCACATCCACCTGAATGTTCTGAAACTCACTTTTGTCAATACCTTCCAGTTGAAATGAAAAATCTGCTTTTCGGTATTTTTCGATGTTCGATTTAGCCTTTTTGAGGACTTTCCGGTCGTTTTTTGCGGAAACCGACGTTTGTTGTGCATGAAGCTGACTGCCAAAAGCTATTAGCAGCACCAGGAAAATTTTAATTGAATTCATATCCGGTTTAAATTGGTTTCCTGCAAAAATAACTTTTCACCTTCGAAATCGTTTACAACAGAGAATTATTTGATAACAGAAACAGGACAGTCTAAACAGTTTTATTTCAGGGAAAGCTGATTTACCAGAAGAAGTTTTGACAACCACAAATTTTAATTTCAACCGAACGCAACCTATTTCTCATTTGTTTATCTATTCTAAAACAAAGGATATGAAATCGATTTTTATTCAGTTAGTTTTGATTCTGATGATTTTCGGCTGCAGCGATAATGTTGAAATCCGCACGCCTGCATCAGATTTAAGTGGAACCTGGAACTGGGTTGGTACCGACGGCGGAATAGGGTTTAATATTCATGAAACACCTGAAACAACCGGTAATTCGGTAAAATTGGTGTTAAATGATAATTTTGATTATCAGGTTTTTGTAAACAATTCTATGGTTGCATCGGGAAAATACGAACTAACAAAAGAAGAGTCCATTTATTCTTCGGAAAGAGAAAACTACATAAAACTCGATGGCGATTTTCAACTTCAGTATGTAGTATTAAATGGAATCGTGCGGGTTGAAGAAAAAAACAGTTTAACCATTTCCGATAATTTTTACGACGGGGTTGGCAGCAGGTTTAAACTCGAAGAGTAAAAAATTTTAACTTTAACCTGTCGGGGCGGCTGAATTTATTGAATGCTGGTCGTCAGTTAAATAATTTTAAGTCGACGCAGTGATCCCGATTTTATTAACTTCTTTTCAAATGTGGGTTAAATATCTGTTTTTAGCAGTTTTTGTGATTTGGTGCAGGTTTGCCACTGGGCAATCGCACGATTCATTTATTGAAAAATTAGGACCGTCAGTGAAAAACGGCGGTTTTGAAATGGAAGGTTACTGGGTTTGGGGGGCCTCTGTTATTCGCGGTGACGACGGGAAATATTATATGTTTGCTTCGCGTTGGCCAAAAAAATACCCGTTTTTTAATGGCTATATTTTTTATTCTGAGGTTGTGAGGGCAGTCGCCGACAAACCCGAAGGTCCCTTTACTTTTCAGGAAGTTGTACTGAAATCCCGGGGCAGTGAATACTGGGATGGCCGCACCACACACAACCCAACCATTCATAAAAGCGGCGACACCTACCTGCTGTATTACATCGGAACAACCTATGAAGGGGAAGGGCCAGCCCCGGAAACGCTGGTTGAACCTGTTTCGGATGAGGTGAAAAAGTTTAAAAATGAAACCTACGGGAAATTGCGGATTGGCCTGGCGACCGCAAAATCGGTATTCGGGCCGTGGGAGAGGAGCGATGAACCTGTTTTGAAACCCCGCCCCGGGAAATGGGACGACAATATAACCACGAATCCGGCGCCGTGCGTGGCCGGTGATGGAAGCGTTTTACTGGTTTATCGTTCAAATGTTCCGGGGAAAGGGACCCGCCTTGGCGTTGCCAAAGCCGAAAGCTGGAACCGAGCCTTTTAAAAGGTTGCGCGACGACTACATGGACTTCCACGTGGAAGATCCTTACATTTGGTGGGCAGGCGATCATTACGAAATGATTGCAAAAGATCAGTCCGGTAAACTAACGGAAGAATACCAGGCCGGTATTCACGCGACCTCAAAAAACGGAGTGGACTGGCAAATCAGTCATCCGCCAAAAGCCTATTCACGCACGATTACATGGGATGATGGGACCACCGCTAACCTGGGGAGTTTTGAGCGCCCGCAACTACTGATTGAAAACGGGAAACCTGTATGTTTATACTGCGCTACCGGCGACGGGCCGGGTGGTTTTAACAATGCTACCCGCACCTGGAATGTTGCCACTCCATTCAAATAATAAAATCCTTTTTTGTTCGTAATTTGTAATGAAAAACATCAAATTTGTACCTGTATATTGGTACCAACCTAATTCATAAGTCAATGAAAAACATTTTTTTTATCATCGGAATTGTTTTGTCAATGGCAGCCTGTTCGCCAAAAACACAGGTACAGGAAAAAGACGAAGCTGCAATAAAACAGGATCAAAAAATGAAATGGTGGCGCGAGGCCCGTTTTGGGATGTTTATTCATTGGGGACTGTATGCACAGCCCGCCGGAGAATGGAATGGTAAACGAAATTCCCGGAATTAGCGAATGGATAATGGCCCGGGCAGGAATTCCGGTCGTGGAATACGAAAAGCTGGCGGAAAATTTCAATCCGGTTAAATACGACGCAGAAAAATGGGTGAAACTGGCTAAAGATGCCGGCATGAAATATATTGTAATCACATCGAAACATCACGATGGTTTTGCCATGTTTCATTCCAAAGCCAGCAAATACAACATCTATGATGCTACGCCCTTTAAGCGCGATCCGTTGAAAGAACTGGCCGATGCCTGCAAAAAATACAACATGCGTCTCGGATTTTATTATTCGCAGGCGCAGGACTGGCACGAACCGGGCGGCACTTATTACAACATTGAACAGGGCGAGCCACACTGGGATCCGAACTTAAAACGTGAACCACTGATGAATTACATCGATGGAAAAGCAGTTCCGCAGGTGAAAGAAATCCTTGAAAATTACGGGGGACTTGATATTTTGTGGTGGGATACTCCCCGTGGAATGACGGAAGAGGCTGCACAAAAGCTGCAGGATGTAGCCAGTCAATATCCGGATTTGATTACCAACAACCGGTTGTACCGGCCGTGGCCCGGTGATTTTTCAACTCCTGAACAGAATGTTCCGCCTACCGGGCTCGGTTACGACTGGGAAGTTTGCATGACCATGAACACCAGTTGGGGCTATAAACGGAACGACAACAACTGGAAATCGGCGGAAATGCTGATCCGGATGCTCACCGATATAGCCAGCAAAGGCGGGAATTTACTTTTGAATGTGGGGCCGACTGCCGTGGGAGAAATTCCGGATTCCAGCATTGTGAGGCTGCAAAAAATTGGCGCGTGGATGAAAATGAACGGCGAATCGGTTTACGGAACCGAAGCCAGCCCTTTTTTCAAACTTCCGTGGGGAAGGTGCACGCAACGAGTAACAAAAAGCGGCCGGATTCTGTATCTCCATGTTTTCGACTGGCCCAAAGACAGAAACCTGCGTGTGCCAGGAATAAAGGCAAGCATTAAAGATGTGTATCTCCTGTCGAACCCGAAGCAAAAATTTGCCTATAAATTTGATGACGGCGATTTACTAATAAATGCACCTTCCGTTATTTTCGATCCGATAAATACTGTGATTGCAGTAAAAACGGGAAACAAACTAACGGTAACCAGCAACATGCCAAAACCGGTTGACGGCAAAATTTTTCTGCCTGCCAATTTTGCGGATATTCATAATCCGGGTTACGGAACACAGGCCTGGATTGAAGGCACAGGTGATTCCGCGGTTGTTAAAAACTGGATTGATCCCCGGGTACGGATCGAATGGATGTTTGACAACAGCGAACCCGGAACCTATAAAATCATAGCGTTGGCAAAAGCTGATTCGATTTCAAAAATTAAAGTGGCCGTCGACGATCAGTCGGTAGAAACAGAAGTTACTCCAGGCACTGAATTTAAACAGATCAATTTAGGCGAAATCAACATCCCGGGAACAGGAAACAGAGTCGTTTCTTTAAATCCGGTGAGCGAAAACTGGAACAATCTGGAACTGAAAAACCTCGAATTGGTAAAGCTTTGATTTCGTTTTACAGCCGCTCGTTTACCACGTTACTGTAAATTGAACCGAAAGTAAAACTAAAACCGAATTCTGCGCGGATTTCATAATTGGTGGCAAGTTTCCGGCGCCTTAACAAAACATCTTCGAGCGATGCGCCGCCGGCCGGCAGGTAAAGTTGGTTGTGCACCACCTGAAATTCAATTTCGCTGTAAATCGACAATTGACGGGTTAACCGCACTGAAATTTCAGAATCGAGCATCAACCGGTTTTTGGAAAAATCATGAAAATAATGCTGGCCTTCCAGCCGCGATTCCACTCGTCCCCAAGGTTGTACCAGTTCCAGGTTCAATTGAAGCGATTCGTGAAAAAGCGTTTCATGTAATTTGTCGTAAATGGTTTTTTCTGAATAATCGCGTTGTGAAAATCCTGCCAGGTACCGGAATGTAAAAACTTTGCGGTTGCTGATGTCCCACGGAAAAATGTTGTATTCAATGGCTGCATCCAAACCATAATCATTTTTGATATTGATGTAGGTATCTGAAAAATAATCAGCAAAAATTCCAGCCGACCATTTCGGTGAGAGGCTTTTTATGTATTCCGTTCTGATATTTTTCCGGCTCTGACGGTTAACAATTTTCGCACCTTCATCGAAGAAATTTTCCCGGTCCATGTCGTATTCCAGTTCGGTACGCGTTTTCCAGTTTTTGGTCACTTTTTCGATGCGGAATTCGGTTCCCAGCGAAAACTCGTTTTGGCTCTCTTCCTTTTGATAATCACTTCCCGCACGCAAACGAATCACCCATTTTTTCCAGGGATCTTCAACCGCTTGTTCTGCTTTTAAATTTCCGGAATGTGCCAGTTCAATTTGTATGTTGTTGATGTAGCCGGTTTGCGAATAATATTGCAGAATTCCGGTTTCGATGAGTTTTAGCAATCCCTGCCGCGTTTGATCATCTGTTTCCGACTGCTCTGCTGTGTAAACATATTCCAAATCCTGACCTGCGAAACTTCCCAAGCCAATAAAATTCAGGAAGTATTTTCGGCCGCCGCTACCGGTTCTCGACGAACTGGATAGGATATGAACATCGGCCAGATTAGGATCCCTGACGAATGATACAAACTCGAGATTTTGCCGCACATAATCAAAATCACATTCCCAGCAGTCCAGAAAAAAGTTCAGTCCCAGGTTTTTTTCGGTATTTTCCTGTGCCACTGTCTGCTGATGTATAAAAAAGAAGGTTAAAAACAGAAAAAATAGTTTGTATTTATTCATTGACTAAATCATTTTTTCAGTTGATTTCTGTTACTCCCGGTTATATTGTGGATTTGGCACCGGAAACTGGGCGCCGGTCTCCTTTAATTTCTGTTCGAGAAGGTTTTTCAGTTCCATTGTTTTCCCGGGATATTGTTTTGAAACCTCTGTTGTTTCGCCCGGGTCTTCCGCAAGATTATATAATTCTGTAACCGAATCCTCATATTTCACGATCAGTTTCCAGTCGCCTTTTCGCAATGCAGAACCGGGTTTCCATGCGCTGCCGTGGTAGTGCGGATAATGCCAGAACAGAACATCACGGTTAAGCGGTTTTTCTTCAGCAAGCAGCGGGATGAGGTTAACACCATCGTTGTTATTGTGTTCCACTCCGGCGAAATTCAAAATGGTGGTGAAAAAATCCATGCTTACCACTGGCTGGTCGGTTACGCGGCCCGCATTGACAACTCCGGGGCCTTTGATTATAAGTGGCACACGGATTCCGCCTTCGTAGCACCAGCCTTTCCCGGCACGCAGCGGTCCGTTGCTTGTGGGTGCCCCTTTTCTGTAGAGTGTTGACAGTCCGCCGTTATCGCTGGTAAAAATTACCCAGGTATTTTTATCCAGCCCCTGTTCTTTCAGGGTTTCCAGTACACGTCCCACACTTTCGTCCATCGAAGCAACCATCGACGCAAAAGCCGCATCTTCCTGCAGAAGCTTAGTCCAGCCTTCGCCTTCCTGTCGGTAAGGAACTTCTTCAATACCCAGCTTTTCACGTTTTGTGCGGTATTTCCCAATAAATTTTTTTGATGCCTGAATAGGAGTGTGTACCGTATAAAAAGCCAGGTACAAAAAAAACGGGCCCTCTTTGTGTTCCTGGATAAACCGGATACCTTCATTGGTAAGCCGGTTGGTGAGGTATTCACCTTCCGGACCATCTTCCAGTTTCGGATTATTGTAAGGAGAATAATAACCTCCTGGCGGACTTCCTTTTTCAATGCCGCCGATGTTGATATCAAATCCCTGGTTTTCCGGGTAAAAACCTTCTCCGCCCAAATGCCATTTTCCAATAAAGCAGGTATTGTAACCATTTTCTTTCAGCTTTTCCGCAATGGTAACTTCTTCCAGCGCCAGTTCATCCCGATCCTGCGGCCCGAGCAACGGTCGGTTTTTCGGGTCCTGTCCCGGAATCCAGTCGGTGATGTTAACACGGTTCGGATGTTTACCGGTCATTAACGCGGCACGTGTGGGGCTGCAAACCGGATTAGCCGAATAAGCCTGTGTAAAACGAATTCCGTTCGCTGCCAGACGGTCGATGTTTGGCGTATCATAAAAAGTAGCCGGATAATTGCATCCAACATCTGCCCATCCCAAATCATCAACTAAAATGAATACAACATTTGGTTGCTTTTCTTCGGATTTGCACGATAAAAAAAGGAGCAGTAATAAAAGTGTGTTTAATTTTACAAAGAATTCAGGCATGATGAACTTCGTTTTTTTGTAAACTTACAACAACCGAAAAAAACAAAAAAGGATGTGATTAAAAACTTATCCCGATTTTGAGAATACCAGGTTATATTTGAACCGGCTCCAACCAAAAAAAGCTATTGTTTGATTGCACAAAACCGCCGATCAATTTGTTACCGGTATATAAACCACAAACGATTGATAAAATATGAATTCTGAACCGATAAAAAATTATTTCCTCGACAAACTGAAAAAACCAGGTTTTGGCGGTTTAAACGGAACAGAATTAGCGTTTCATATTCCGGTACACGTTGATTTCGTGAATGCTGCAGTCGCTGGTTTTATAATTGAATCCGAAGGTTTAAAAGATTTTAAAGAGGTCGTTTTTAGCGAAGTTGAAAACGATAAATTTCAAATCCACGTAAACCATAAACTCATCGATAAGAATATCCGTTGCGGTTTTCATCCGGTAATGTACAACAAGCATTCAGAGCCGCTGCTGGCCATTGAGTTTCTCGATGGAATAAAATTTTATGAAAAAGCAATTTTAAATGGTTTCGGCGCCTTTAAAAAAGGATGGTCGAAATTGAAGTCAGTTTTTAAAAACGATCCGGATGACAGCGACACAAAAAGCTCACTGTGGGAAATTTCAGGGTCGAAAGTGGTGATAAATTTCACCGCTTTGTTGGATAAACAAGATCTCGATTATTTGAATCCAATGATTCAGTGGGATAATATTTCAACCAGGAATGATTTTTTTATCATTGATTTCAAAATTAAAACGTAAATAAAATGAACGAGATACTAAACCGCCTGTCTGAAAATAATTTAAACGATTTTAAAGGGCTTTCCATTGTTGGCGAGCTGCCGGTCCCCGAAGATGTATTGAACGATGTTATCGGTTTAATAATGGGAAGTTTTACAAATAAACCGGCTTCGAAAACAGAAGGTTCGGTTCATGCCACGGGCGAAAGTCCGGATTTTAGCAAAATCATGAACAGCCTTGATGAGAAGGAAGTGAAAATTGAGTTTCAGGAAAAACGGGCAGTAGTTAAAGTGAACATCAGAAAATATTAGAATCGTTTGGTGAAAATTCGAAGTTTAGAAGTTGCAGATGTCAAGCAAGCTATGCATTTGGTGTTATCGGAAGGATGGAACCAAACGTTGCAGGACTGGAAGTTTATGATTCAAAACTCACCTGACATTTGCCTGGCAGCCGAAGTTGATAATATGGTTGTTGGAACATCCACTGCGGTGATTTATTCCGGCGAATTAGCCTGGATTGGAATGGTGCTGGTGGATAAAAATTACCGCGGGAAAGGAATCAGTAAAAAACTATTGGAGCGGTTATTCAAAGAAACAGATAGTTATCCCGGCATAAAGTTGGATGCAACGCCTGCTGGCCGTCCTGTTTATCAGAAGTTTGGCTTTGCAGACGAATGTCAGTTGGTTCGAATGGTTAACTTTTCGGTTCAATCGTTGCAGAAGGAAGAAAATGCAGAAGTGCAAAGAATCCGGCAAACGGATATTTCTTCTGTAACAGAGTTCGATCGACATGTTTTTGGCACCGGAAGGGAAAATTTGATACGGTTTTTGTTCAACAATTCCGAGGAAACTGCGTGGATGATAAAAACGGGACATCGCTTGAATGGTTTTCTTCTTGGACGCAAAGGAAATAAATATTTTCAGGTGGGGCCGGTTGCTGCAGAAACGGATGAACATGCTATTGCTTTGATGCAAAACTCACTGCAGCAACTGAGCCGGCAAGCCGTGGTTGTGGATGTGCCGGTAGGGCAAATCCGGCTTATTGAGTGGCTGATAGCTACCGGCTTCACAAAGCAACGTATTTTTACCAGAATGTACCGCCACAAAAATTTGTTCCCGGGCAAAAAGCATTTGCAGTATTTGATTGCTGGTCCTGAATTTGGGTAGCCAGTTGTAAATCTCTGTAAATGAAGGTTAAGTAAAATTAAAAAGGGAACAACTTTTTACGTTATTCCCTTTTGTGGGGAGAGCAGGATTCGAACCTACGAAGGCTTTGCCAACAGATTTACAGTCTGCCCCGTTTGACCGCTTCGGTATCTCCCCGAAAAATTGAGCCGAATCTCAGATTCGAACTGAGGACCCCGAGATTACAAATCACGTGCTCTGGCCAACTGAGCTAATTCGGCATTTTATTTCAATTTTTTCACCTGAATGTTGTTCAGGAACGCGTTCTGTTTTTGAATTCAGCGGCGCAAAGTAAAGAATTAATTTTTTATTCTGCAAAAACTTTTTTTCAAACTTCCTCAAACCGCAAATTTTCAAAAAAAGTGGGTAAGCTACCTGTGTCGCACCGCTACAACCGCCTACCCTTGCTGCCTTCCGACCCTGGGGGAATTCAGCAGGAGCTGGTCGCACAGGACTTACCCGGCTGCAAAAGTAGAAAATTTTGATTGACCAGCAAATCAGATTGTAAATTTTAAGCTGAATTTTTCAATGCGGCGCCTTCCTGAATTATAATGCAGGGATAACCAGAAGTTTATGCTAAATTTGCGGCCAACTTATTAATCCCGTATTTGCAAAACCGATGAAAATAAACCTATATTTGTTTAAGCTTTACCTATAAAATCAATTTATTATGGAACAAAAATCTTCTTTAATCTGGAAATCCTCGTTAACCTACGGAATTTACCTTGGGATTGTTTTAATTCTCATTTCTGTGGTTTACTATGTCACAGGAAACATGTTTAACCAGTCATCGCAATGGATTGGTTATGTTGTAATGATTGCGGGTATTGTATTGGCACAGCTTGCATACAGGAGGTCGCTCGGCGGCACGATGATGTACGGGCAGGCGCTTGGCATGGGCGTGCTTACCATGCTGTTTGCTTCCGTTTTATCCGGAATTTATACTTATTTGCTGTATGCGGTAATTGATCCTTCGCTGCAGGAAAAAATGAGAATATTTACCGAGGAACAAATTGTAAAACAGGGTCGGGTTCCTGAAGATCAGATAGATGCAGCCGTTAATATGGCCGCGCGCATGCAGAGCCCCGTAATGATGTTGATAATTGCAATTGTTGGCGGAACATTAATTGGTTTAATTATTTCATTAATAACTTCTATTTTTACGCAGAAAAAACCATCAGAACCGGTGGTCGAATAAACTGAAAAGAATGAATATTTCCGTAGTTGTGCCTGTTTTTAATGAGGAGGAATCGCTCCCGGAGCTGGCGGAGTGGATAAAGAAAGTAATGGAAGAAAACAATTTCACCTACGAAATTGTGATGGTCGATGATGGTAGTAAAGATAAATCGTGGCAGGTAATTGAAAAACTGCAGCAGGAAAATCAAAATTTAAAAGGCATAAAATTCAGGCGTAACTACGGAAAATCTGCAGCGTTATTCTGTGGTTTCGATGTGGTTCAGGGCGACGTGGTTATTACCATGGATGCCGATTTGCAGGACAGCCCTGATGAAATCCCCGGGCTTTACAAAATGATTACGGAAGACGGGTATGATCTCGTTTCGGGTTGGAAGAAAAAGCGCCGCGACCCGGTACTTACCAAAAATATTCCCAGCAAATTTTATAACTGGACAGTCAGGCGAATTACCGGAATTAAACTTCACGACATGAATTGCGGTTTAAAAGCTTATCGCAAAAATGTGGTGAAGAGCATTGAGGTTTACGGTGAAATGCACCGGTATATTCCGGTTCTGGCAAAATGGGCGGGTTATACCCGCATCGGCGAAAAGGTGGTGGTACATAGCGAGCGGAAATACGGCGCAACCAAATTCGGTATGGAACGGTTCATTCGCGGTCCGCTTGATTTGCTCTCGGTAACTTTTATATCCAGGTTTGTAAAACGCCCGATGCATTTTTTTGGAGTTCTTGGAATTTTGATGATTATCATTGGTATTTCAGCGGCAATTTGGCTGGGGGTTCAAAAAATTATACAACTTCATAATGGAATTGTGGGAAACCTGATAACTGACAGCCCCTATTTTTACATCGCCCTCACATCTATGATAATCGGGGCGCAGTTTTTTCTGGCTGGTTTTCTGGGCGAGTTAATTTCGCGCAGTTCCACCGATAGAAATAAATACCAGATCGACAAAACAACATTCCTTTAAACGAACCTCTTTTTTATGCCACACAAAGAAATCCAATTCAGAAAAAAAAGAGAATTAGGCGAGATTTTTTCCGATTCGTTTGATTTTTTGCGGTCTGAAATCAATCCTGTTTTTAAACTCATTGTTCCCTACGTTCTTCCGTTTGTACTGGTTTATGCGGTATTGGTGGTTTATTTTCAGATGAAAATGATGAAAATTGTTGATTTTGTACAACTGGAAGAGATGCTAAAAAATGGAAATTCATTGTACCTAAATGTTTTTCTCGTCACGTTGTTTGGGGTTTTTGTCCAGTCGCTGTTAGCTGGTACTTATTATACTTACATCGATTTTTATATTCGCAAGGGGAGAGGGAATTTTACTGCTGACGAAATTCAACCCGAACTGTTTAAGAATACGCTGCTGGCGCTCGCAGCAAATCTGATACTTTTTGCACTGGCGCTTTTGGGCGTGATTTTGTGCATTTTGCCCGGCATTTATTTTGCAAATTCCCTTTCAATTGTTGTTTTTACGCAGCTTTTCGAGAAGAAAGGACTGGCGAATACATTTTCGCGTTCATGGCGGCTGGTTCATTCACAGTGGTGGAATACTTTTCTAATCAATCTCGTAGGTGTGATACTTATATACGCCGTTGGATTTGTATTATCGCTTCCCTCGGTATTTGCCGGAATAACTTCTACTATTTTTGCCGGACAGAATGCTGCTCCGGTGGAATATCCACTGTGGTACTGGCTGTTGAACGGACTTTCGATAGTTATTTCTTCGTTGTTTTGGATGGTCCCTTATACATTTCTGGCTTTTCAGTATTTTAATCTTCACATCAGCACTGCGTCACCTGTTCAGGAACCTTAGCCGAAAGTGTATTTTGAATTGGCTTTAATTTCCTGTTTTGCTTTCCTGTAACCGGAAATCAGCTGTTCCATAATTTCGCTGACCGGCAAAATTTCATGTATTTGTGCTGAAACCTGTCCAATTTCAAGTTCACCTTCATCTGTGTCACCTTCGAACATACCGGTTTTTGCCTTGCCCCTCCCCAGTATTTTTATTAAATCTTCGGTAGTGGCTCCTGTATTTTCCGCTTCTTCAACCTGTTCGAAAAAAGCGTTTTTGATTAGCCGGACCGGAGCCAGTTGTTTTAAAACCAGCTTCGTACTTCCTTCTCCAAGTTGCGTGACTATTTTCTTGAAATTGGTATGTCCGGATGACTCTTCCGAAATCGCAAATCGCGAACCAATCTGAACGCCGTCTGCGCCAATAACCATCGCTGCCAGCATTGCTTCGCCGGTTGCTATTCCGCCGGCAGCAAGCAGCGGGAGTTTCGTTGCTTTTCGAACCGCCGGGATCAGGGCCAGTGAAGTAGTTTCTTCCCTTCCGTTGTGCCCGCCGGCTTCAAACCCTTCGGCAACAATAGCATCAACACCGGCTGCTTCCGATTTTTGGGCAAACAGGGAACTGGAAACAACATGCGCAACTTTAATTCCATGCTCCTTTAACCAGCCTGTCCATTTCTTCGGACTTCCAGCCGATGTGAAAACAATCGGAACTTTATTTTTTACGATGATTTCCATTATTTTATCGATTTCAGGATATAGCAGCGGCACATTTACACCGAAAGGTTTGTCCGTTGCTTTTTTCGTTTTTAAAATATGTTTTTCCAGTGTTTCAGGATGCATCGATCCGGAACCGATCAATCCCAAACCACCGCAGTTGCTGACTGCCGAAGCAAGTTCCCATCCTGAACACCAAACCATGCCGGCCTGAATAACAGGATATTTAATGTTGAATAACTCACATATTCTATTCATGGGTTTTAACAAATTCAAAAAGTAATTTTTAATTAATTGGGGCTGAAAATATTTTCTTCGAGAAGCGAAGTTAAAACTTCCCTCGAAAGCCGGCGTTTAATTTCACCATCTTTTACAAATGAAATGGAACCTCTTTCTTCAGAAACGACAATTGTAATGGCATCCGTATTTTCTGTGATACCAATCGCTGCCCGATGACGCAAACCGAGGCTTTTATCAACTTCGCGCTGGGTTAAAGGTAAAATACAACCGGCAGCAGCAATTTCGTTCGCTTTTATAATAACCGCACCGTCGTGCAGCGGCGAGTTTTTAAAAAAAATGGTTCGAATGAGGGAAGACGAGATAACAGCGTTCAGCTTTTCGCCGGTATTAATTTGTTCGTTTAATTCTGAAGTCCCGGCAATTACAATCAACGCGCCTGTTTTCGATTTCGACATGGAAACGCACGCATCCACCAAAGTTTCGATTTGCGGATTATTAATGTTTCTTCCTTTATGGGTGCCGAACAATTTATCAATGGATAACACACGGTTTACGTTGTAGTTGGTGCCAATAAAAACCAGAAACTTTCTGATTTCCGGATGGAAAACAACGATTAGCGCCAAAACTCCAACGCCAATGAACTGGCCCATGATCGAACCCAACAGGTTCATGTTTAACGCACGCACAACCAGCCACAGCAGGTACAGCGAAAAAAGCCCGATGACAATATTGAAGGCAACCGTTCCTTTTATTAAACGGTACAACTGGTAGAGCAAAACTGCCACCGAAAAAATGTCAAGAATATCCAGAAAACGTATGGTGATAAATAAGGGCATTATTTTGTCATCGTTTTTAACTCTTCATAAATTTTAATTGCTTCAACCGCTTCTTTTACGTCATGTACGCGCAGAATGTCGCTTCCACCAAGCAATGCCAGCGTGTTTACCACCGATGTGCCGTTGAGCGCATTTTCAGGGTTTACTCCCAATGTTTTGCAAACGATTGACTTCCGGCTCAACCCAACCATCAGCGGAAGTTGAAAAACTTTAAAAGAATCAAGCCGGTTAAGAATTTCGTAATTATGTTGCTGGTTTTTTCCGAAACCAAATCCCGGGTCGATGATTACATCGGGCACACCAAACTTGGTCAATTGTTTCACTTTATCGCTAAAATACGATGAAACTTCTTTTACCACATCGCTGTATTGCGGGTTTTCCTGCATGGAGTGCGGCGTTCCCTGGATATGGCTAAGAATATAGGGGGCTTTCATTTTGCCTACGGTTTCAAACATTTTCGAATCGAGTGAGCCGCCCGAAATGTCATTCACGATTATCGGCCCAATTTCGTCGATTATGCGAACTGCCACCCACGAACGAAACGTGTCGACTGAAAGAGGCAGTTTCGGGAAATTTTTGCGAATTGCCTGAACCGCCGGGAGTAATCTTTCCAGTTCAACTTTTGTGGAAACCATTTCAGCCCCGGGCCGGGTGGAAACGCCGCCTATGTCTATGATTGCCGCGCCGTCGGCAACCATTTTTTCCACCAGTGAAAGCATCACTTTTTCATCATTCAGTTTTCCCCCGTCGTAAAATGAATCGGGTGTGACATTAACAACTCCCATAACAACAGGATGGGACAAGTCGATAAGTTCGCCTCCCAGATTTATTGTGTTTTTTCGTTTGAGGAACCTCCCGGCCGACGGGGTAATCAACATAAGGCAAATGTTTTATGGTTATCTAACAGAGCAGTTACAAATGTATAACAAAACCCTTCAAATTCCTCAAATTTTAATATTTTTATGGCTTATTTAAAATTGAATGAACGATACAAATCAACAGTACGACCAGGTGATAGAAGTATGCCGGAATATATTCGAGAAAAAGATGGAAGATTACGGCACCGCGTGGAGAATATTAAGGCCAATATCGCTAACCGACCAGATTTACATAAAAGCCCGGAGAATCAGAAGTATCGAAGAAAAAGGAATTTCAAAAGTGAACGAAGGAACCCGGGCTGAATTCATCGGGATTATTAATTACGCTATCATGGGATTGATTCAGCTCGAATTAGGGTCTTCTGAAAAGGAACTGGGCCGAAGCGAAACACTGGAATTATACCTGAACAATTTTCAGAAAGCTAAAAAATTAATGATGGATAAAAATCACGATTACGGGGAAGCCTGGCGAAATATGCGGATTAGCTCTTACACCGATCTGATTTTAATGAAACTAAAACGTACCAAGCAAATAGAAGATAATCAGGGGAAAACGGTCATTTCGGAAGGCATTGATGCGAATTATCTCGACATGATCAACTATTCGGTTTTTGCCCTAATAAAAATTGACTTTGAAGAACAGAACTAACAATACTATGATATATATTATAAAGCATTTTGCCCGCATACTGGTGGGAATTACTTTTATATTTTCAGGATTTGTCAAAGGGATTGATCCCTGGGGATCGACTTATAAATTTGCCGATTATTTCAATGCAATGGGGCTCGGGTGGCTTTTATGGGCCGCTTTCCCGTTGGGGGTATTGCTTTCACTGGCCGAATTCACAATTGGTGTGGCTTTGCTTTTTAACGTATTTCTGCGTTTTTTTTCGTGGCTGGCCCTGTTGTTTATGCTGTTTTTTACCGGACTTACGTTTTGGATTGCACTTGAAAACCCGGTAACCGACTGCGGTTGTTTTGGCGATGCACTGGTAATTTCAAACTGGGCTACTTTCTATAAAAACGTGGTTTTAATTGTACTTACCATCATTGTTTTTATCTGGAGGAAAAATATGAAACGACCGTTTAAACGCACGAGGTATACGTTTGCAGCTTTGTTTATGGCGGCCTATGTGTCGCTGGTTTTCTTTTCTTACAGTCATCTTCCGGTTTTCGATTTCAGACCGTACAAGGTTGGGGTTAATATTCCCGAAGCGATGGTATATCCTGAAGATGCGCCCAAAGATGTTTACGACAATATTTTTTATTACAGGAATAAAAATAATGGCGATGTAGAAAAATTCAGCGAAGAGAATTACCCGTGGCAGGATACGCTAAACTGGGAATTCGAGCGAATGGAGTCGAACCTGGTGCAGGAGGGTTACAAGCCGCCGGTTCACGATTTTACCATTGAAACACCCGAAGGTGAAAATATCGCTGATTTCTTTTTATACGATGAAAATTTTGTGTTTATGCTGGTGGCGTACGATTTGGACAAAACAAATACCAGCGCACAAAATGAAATTAACCAACTCGCCAACTGGGCGTTGGGAAACGGAATGTCGTTTATTTGCCTCACTTCTTCGTTGCCCGATAAAGCGGCTGAGTTCGCACAGGAAAACAACGCGCCATACGAATTTTTTAATACTGATGAAATTACATTGAAAACGATGATTCGCTCTAACCCGGGTTTGGTGGTGCTAAAAAAAGGTACGATTGTAGCCAAATATCATTACAACGATATTCCCACTCCCCATGAATTTCAGGAAAATTTCATGAATAAATAGTTAACAAACCGCACGGGGAAAATCGGATTTCCACAAATAAAATCTAACCTTTTAAATTTGTACACGTTCTTTTAAAATACATAATTTTCTAAATATCAGAAAAATGAGAAAAAAAATAGTAGCAGGAAACTGGAAATGCAATACGAATTTACCCGAGGGTGTTCAACTGGCAAAAGAAGTTAACGATTTAGTGGAAAAGAATGGGGCCAACGATGTAATTGTAATTTTGGGAACGCCATTTACCCACCTTACCAAAGTTTACGAAAATATTAATATTGCTAGAATAGGCATTGCTGCACAAAATTGCGCAGCCGAAGCAAAAGGTGCGTACACCGGAGAAGTTTCAGCGGAAATGGTGAAATCAACCGGCGCACAATACGTCATTTTAGGCCACTCCGAACGTCGCGAATATTATGGCGAAACCAGCGGGAGCCTCAACAAAAAACTGGCGCTGGCACTGGAAAATGATTTAACTCCAATTTACTGCTGCGGTGAACCGCTTGAAATACGGGAAGCCGGAACTCAAAATGAATATGTAAAAAGGCAGTTGGCAGAAACCATTTTTAAACTTTCTGCCGGCGATTTTAAAAAGCTGATAATTGCCTATGAGCCCATTTGGGCAATCGGGACAGGGAAAACGGCAACTTCGGAACAGGCGCAGGAAATACACGCTTTTATCCGTTCCATAATTGCTGAAAAATATGGAAACGAAGTGGCAGATGAAGTCTCCATTCTTTATGGCGGAAGTTGCAAACCCGGCAATGCAAAAGAACTTTTTGCCAACAAAGATGTAGACGGCGGATTAATTGGCGGAGCTTCGCTTAATGCCGAAGATTTTCTTGGAATTATTAATGGGTTTTAAACTCAAATTACAATACCATAAAAAAAACCGCAATTTGAAATTGTGGTTTTTTTTCGTCATTTTTTTTGCAGAGAAATTACCTTATCAATATGGATTACATTAAAATAGCAATTGAAACTCAGCCGGTTCAGGAATGGTTTACCGACATGCTGGCTTCGCAACTGGCAGACATTGGTTTCGAAAGTTTTATGGAAACTGAAAATGGCCTCGATGCATTTATCACCGAAAAAGATTTTGATGAGCAGCAGTTGCAAAGTCTGCTTTCCAATCACCGATTCGAAATTTCCGTTACCTGGACGAAGGAATTAATTCGGGAGCGAAACTGGAACGAAGAGTGGGAGAAAAATTATTTCAAACCGCTGATGATAGGCGATGAATGTGTTGTGCGGGCGCCTTTTCACGAACAATTTCCGGATGCGAAATATGAAATTGTGATTGAACCGAACATGGCTTTTGGCACAGGTAACCACGAAACAACATCGATGATGATGGAAGCCGTTTTACGGGAAGACTTGTCGGGAAAACAGGTTCTTGATATGGGTTGCGGCACCGGCATCCTGGGAATTCTGGCTTCGATGAAAGGAGCTGAAAAAATCACTGCCATCGACATCAGCGAGTGGGCGTTTTCGGGAACCAAAGAAAATGCCGCTTACAACAACATAAAAAATCTGACGGTAAAACTTGGAGATGCCGGTTTGCTTGCCGAAGAAAAATTCGATTTAATTTTCGCCAACATTCAGAAAAATGTATTAACGGAAGATATGCCGGTTTATGCTTCACATCTCACGGCTGGAGGTAAAATTTTCCTGAGCGGTTTTTACCTTGAAGATTTGGAAGACATCCGGAATTCAGCAAAAAACAACGGATTGGATTACATCAATCACCAGGTGCGAAAAAATTGGGTTGTTGCTGTGATGCAGAAAAACCGCGCTGAAAATTAAAAGAGGACACCAAACCGAAACCCGCCAACCATCAATGTTCCGGAGTAACCCATGTCGCCCCACCATTCATTGTAATATTCATGAAGACCGGTAGTTTTATCATCGAAACTAAAACGCATGCCTGTTCCTATAAAAGAATCGAAATAAAAATTATCGGCAATTAAACACTGAATGCCAAATATTAAGTTGCCTCCGATTTTATAAATATTGGTGGTCATTTCACCTTCTTCAAGGCCGATGTACGTTCCACCGTCTTCAACAAACTGCCGCGTGGTTAATCCATCGTCCTGCACCGAAAAATAATTGAAAACCGGCCCGTAACCGAAGTAGACATTTCTGCTGCTCATTTCCTTTTTCAGGTAAATACGATGTTGTAATTCCACGCCCGCGCCAATCATGCTGTTATAATCCCAGTCCAGATTCGCTTTATTGTTGATATACATTTGCGGCGCCACCACCAGCCATTGATTTCTTTCGTTAAGCCTGAAATCCAAATCTATTCGGAAACCGTTAACAATTGCATACTGCGGAACAATTCCCAGTGAAAATGTTTTCTGTTCTTCCGGTTGATCGATTGTAACCTGTGAAAAAACGAGCTGAGGTAACAACAGCAAAACGAATAACAAATATTTCATATGATTTAGTTTAAATTGATTTCACTTAATTTTCTGATGGTGTCATTTTCAAGTTTGTATTGAGTGAAGCCGGATTCTCCGATTACCAGCGCACGATCCTCGTCCAGGATAACGTCGTAAGCAATTAAATCATTAAAATGATACAACTGGTTTATGTTTAACTTGTCCGAAACATTGAACACTTTCAGTCCGTCATCGCAAACCCAAAGCAGGTTGTTACGCACTGCCAGTCCCCGCGGATTTATCATCGGATACTGCTGTACCAACCGGGGTTGCCGAATATCCTGAAGATCGATAATTTGCAGTTCATTGACAGACCTCCAGCAGGACTGGCGGCTGGCACTCAACGTAACATAGGCATATTCGCCATCGGATACAACCGGATCGCAGGCAATAACATGTTCGTAAAAAGAGATGTTTTGCGGGGCGCCATTATTACTTACATCGTAAATATACATTCCGCTGCTGGTTCCCAGAAAAAGTTTATCTCCCAACGGGAAAATAGTTTCAACGCCCCAGCCAACCGGAATTGAATTCGTACGTTCAGGTGATTCTTCAGATGAAATATCAAATACCTGAAGGGTTTCCTCATTCACGGTATACAATTTATCGTTTGCAATGGTAAAACGCGCCATGGAACCTCCGGTACCACTGTCGGATGAACTGCTTTCCACGGAAGAATCTGCAAGACTGCAAGCCTGTAAAATTACAGCCACAAAACTTACCCAAATAACTGTTATTTTCTTCATGTTTTTTTATTTTTCGAGTTGTTGTGTCTTTTGTTAATTTTCATCCCAGCGAACCAGAATTGCATCTTTGGGGATAGCCTGATATTCCTTCCAGGATAATCCTCTTCCATCAGGTGAAATCAACTGTGGAAAAACGTTCTTCACCCTTTTCGTAACTTCAATATTTGTCATATTTTCATTGAGGCGAACGGCAATTAAATCAACCGCATTATCTGCATATAAAACGTTGTTTTTAACTGCGATATCAATACATCCGTCAATGCTGATGAACGCGAAATTCGTTGGATCCTCAGGATTTATATTATCAATTACATGAATCCCGCGGTATTTTTCATTGATAAATATTAAATGGTCTTTAATGTAAATTTTGCCGGGAGCAATAATCGCTTCCGGTCCTTTCAGTTTTACATTATTTTCCATTTCGGAACGAAGCATAAAAACCGGTTTGTAAGATCCGTAATACAAAGGTTCGTCGAGCCCCAGAAACAGCACTGGCAAAAGCAAAAAAAGGAATAGTAAAGGTTTTTTCATCGGATTTAATTTTTAAAATATTCAACGTGGGTCAAGTCATAGCAGGTAATTTGTAGTCAGATGTTTTAAGATTGCCAATGGTTGCTTTTGGGTTTTAAATATAATTAATTTTATTGCTTCTGGGGATTTCCCAAACTTCCAAATCCCGGATATCCGTTCCATCTATGGCGAACCGCAGCGCTGTGCACATTTTGTGGAAACCTTTGTAACCCGCCGCGCCTGGGTTCATGTGAAGCAAATCAAGTTTTTTATCGTATATCACTTTTAAAATGTGCGAGTGGCCGCTGATAAATAACTTGGGTGGATTCGTGTAAATTTCTGGTTTTACATACCGTTCGTAATGTCCCGGGTAACCTCCGATATGCGTCATCCAAACATCCACTTCCTCGCAAAAAAAACGCTGGTGCTGCGGATGTACCATGCGTAGCTCGTGGCCGTCGATGTTTCCGTAAACTCCTTTTAGAGGTTTAAAAGCTGCCAGCCGATCTGCGGTTTCGAGATTGCCGAAATCGCCGGCATGCCAGATTTCGTCCACCTTTTCAAAAAAAGTGAATAACCGTTCAGGTATAAAATCATGTGTGTCGGAAAGTAAACCTATTCGTTTCATAAACAGTTTCCATGTATTAATCCGGCAAAATAACTTAAATTTGAACGAATTATGAAATTGGTTTTTTATTTGCTTTTCCACGGACGGGAATAAGTGTTGTTTTAAACAAAAGTTAAATATTCGTTTAAAAAGGGAGTGCATTTAGTAAGGTGCAGGAAAAATTGCAAGATTTAACAGAGGATTAATTAAATCAATTGAAATGAAACACCTGGTTTTGATCAGGCACGCAAAGTCGACACCGTATGGTTACGAGGACGATTTCAACCGCGACCTCAGCGAGCGGGGAAATAAGGACGCAAAGCTGATTAGCACGGAATTAAACACAAAAGGAATTCTTCCTGATATTATGATTTCGAGCCCGGCAAAAAGGGCAATAAAAACGGCGGGAATCTTTGCCGAAAACCTGGGTTTGAACAAGAAAACCATTAAAAAAGTACAGGAAATTTACACCGGAATGACCACTTCCGAGTTTCTGGGCCTTATAAATGATTTGCCCGATAATGCAGGCACGGTATTTATTTTCGGGCACAACCCCGGTTTTTATTATTGTACAAGCAACCTGCTTCAGAAATTTAAAGATGATATGCCTACCTGTTCAACTGTCGGAATCGATTTTGATGTGGATTCCTGGAAAAATGTTACAGCGCGCTCCGGATTAAAAGCGTTTCAGTTGATTCCCCGGATGTTTAAATAATTCCGCGGGTTGCCGGAAAATCAAATGTTTTTCAGAATTTTCAACATGCGCTCCCACGAATCATTGCGCGCTTTTTTATTTTCAGCCGAACCTTGCGGATCGTCTCCCTGTCGCATGTATGCGTGTCCTGCCCCCGGATAAATTTCGTATTCGTATTTTTTACCGGCTTCCTTCATCAGCTTTTCGGTTTCTGGAATTCCGGAATTAATGCGCTGATCATTTCCTCCGTAGAAACCATAAACCGGCGCCGAAATGTTTTTAATTTGGTCCTTGTCGGGTGCACTGCCGTAAAATACCAAAACCGCCTCCACATCGCTGTTGTAGGTGGCAAACCGGAAACTTTGTGAACCGCCCCAGCAAAATCCGGCTACTGCGGTTTTTCCGTTTCCGGCAGGAATATTTTCAGCAAAATCCTGAACGGCATTCAAATCCCCTTTTACCTGATCCGGCGGCAACTCATAAATGGCATTCCGGGCGTCATCGGGGTTGGCAAAATCTGCCGTGGCTTTCATGTTTTCATTAAAGTCGGAAAGTAAATCCGGTGCAACAACTATGAATCCTTCGGCAGCCAGCTGATCGGCAAAACTCCTGACCCAGTCTGTGAGGCCGCGGTTTTCGTGAATCGCTATTACCGCAGTTGCCTTTTCGGACGTTTCCGGATAAACCACAAAACAATTTACATTTCGGTTGCCCGCTTTTACTTTCACCCATTCCTGGTGCCGCGGCGAATTATCGAGTTGTTTTAATGCAAAATCCTGCGAATATGAATTGACTGCACCGGTGAGAACAGTTAACAACAGTATTACTTTTTTCATTGTTTTTTGTTTTTCGATTCGAAAGCATAACAATAAAACACCTTTTAGTGTTTATTTTGAATTAATATAATTTTCTGAAATAAAAGCAATTATAGACTTGGATGCTGGTAAAATATACGGGTGTACGATAAATTCCACGATTTATAGCGCGGTTCAAAGTTTTTCATCCTTTTTACACCGGCGTTTTAGCCCGGTGGTTATCTCTTGGCGTTTTTTTGTGGTTTTAGCATTTAATCTCTTTAAAGGCTGAAGCCCTTTCGTTTTTGGCCGTTTCTGTTCACCGGGCTGAAGCCACAGTGTAAAAAATCCATTTTCCCGTAGATACATTATAATATAGAATTTGTAGTATACCCAAATACGCCACCGGGAAAGAAAAAAATACTATTTTTAGTTTTTTTAAAAAACGTGTGCATGAATGTTCCTAAAACTATTCCGGAAGAATTCCTGCAGTTTGTATGGGAGAATGGAATTTTTCATAAAAATGATTTACAAACAGCCGACGGCAGATCGTTAAAAATTATCAGTACCGGAAAAAGAAACACCGATTCAGGTCCTGATTTTTTTAACGCCCGTATTCAAATTGATGAGACGGTTTGGGCCGGGAATGTAGAAATTCACCGAAAAGCTTCCGATTGGAAAAAACATAATCACCATGAAGATAAATCGTACGACAACGTAATTCTGCATGTGGTTGAGGAATTTGACGAACAGGTTTTACGAACCAACGGACAAAAAGTACCGGTGTTCGTTTTCCAATATGCCGATCAGTATAAAATGAATTACAGAAAACTGCTTGATGCACAAACGTGGATTGCCTGCGAGAATTATTTTCATAAAGTGGATCCGGTGGTTTTGCATCTCGGTTTTAACCGGCTGATGGTAGACCGGCTGGAAAGTAAAACGGCTGATATTGTTGAAAAGCTGACTAAGAATAACAATAACTGGAACGAAACTTTTTACCAGATTCTGGCCCGGGCATTCGGTTTTAAAGTCAATGCTGTTCCTTTTGAATTGCTTGCCAAAGCTGTTCCGTTAAAATTACTCGGGAAACACCGTAACAGCGTTTTTCAGCTGGAAGCAATGCTGTTTGGCGCTTCCGGTTTATTAAACGAACAACTTATCGGCGACGATTATTTTCTGAAACTGCGGGATGAGTTTTCATTTTTATACAACAAATACAAATTAGCGCCCATAGAATCGCACCTTTGGAAATTCATGCGGCTCAGGCCCGCTAATTTTCCGACTGTCCGGATTTCCCAGCTTGCAGCCCTTGTCCATCGTTCCCACCACCTTTTTTCCCAAATCACAGAAACTGCGTCGCTGGAAGAATTGCGGAAATTGTTCAGGGTGAAAGCATCCGGTTACTGGAATTCCCATTTCCGGTTTAACAGAGATACACCAAAACATTTGCAGCGCGAGTTGGGAGACGAAGCGATAAATACGTTAATTATTAACGTGGTAGTTCCGTTTCTATTTGTTTATGGCGAACAACAAAACAGGGACCATCTGAAAAACAGAGCGCTCGAATTTCTGGAGCAACTGCCAGCGGAAAATAATTCTATAATCAAAAACTGGCAAAAACTAGGTGTGGAAGCCCGTTCGGCGTTCGATTCGCAGGCATTGCTACAACTTAAAAACAGGTTTTGTGAAAAGAAAAAATGCTTAAATTGCCAAATAGGAAATAAACTGGTTAAAACAATACCGGAACCCGGCATATGAAGGAGAAATACAATAAATTTCAGGAAGCTTCGAGCCAGACTGTCAAAATAGGAATTGGTCTGCTGGTTTCAATCATTTTTTTTGGTACCGCCGGATATCACGTGATTGAAGGGATGACAATTCTGGACAGCCTTTACATGACGGTGATAACCGTATCGACGGTGGGTTTCAAGGAAGTTGGAAACGAACCAATCAGTGCGCCTGGAAAAATTTTTACAATGGGGTTAATTTTCACCAGTTTGGGGAGCTTGGCATACGTTGGTTCGAACATGGCGCGTTTTGTTTTCGATGGCGAGTTGGCAAACTATATAAAAACATACAGAGTGGACAAAAAAATTGAAAAACTAAAAAACCACGTCATAATTGTTGGTTTTGGCAGGAATGGCGAGCAAGCGGCAATCGAACTGGAAGAAAACGGCGTTGAATTTGTGATCATTGATAAACGCGACAGTGTGATTTCGCGCATCCGCCAAAACCCAAAGTGGCTTTATATAAAAGGCGATGCCACCCATGAAAACGTTTTGGAAAAAGCGCGTGTGAACCAGGCCCGGGCGCTGGTGGCCACCACACCCACTGATGCTGACAATGTTTTTGTGGTACTAACGGCACGAAGCATGAATCCCAACCTTACCGTTATCAGCCGTGCATCGGAATTCGAATCGCAAATGAAACTGAAACGTGCCGGCGCCACCAATGTTATTATGCCCGAGCGAATTGGTGGTCAGCGGATGGCAAAACTCGTACACCAGCCTGATGTCGTTGAATTTCTGGATAATATCCTGCTGCAAAAATCACGCGATGTCAGTCTCGAAGAGGTCGAATGCAGGAATCTGGCCCAACGTTTCGTAGGTAAATCGATCGCCCAATTGAAAGTCAGGGAAATTTCGGGTGCAAATATAATTGGTATAAAAATTAGCGGCGCCAGGTATGTTTTTAATCCCGATCCGAATATGATCCTCTCGCGCAACGACCAGCTTTTTGTATTGGGAAATCCCGAGCAGATTAAAAAACTCAGAGAAGTAATGGTTTCCGGAGAATAGTTGCTGATTTTTGCGATAACCGGATGCAATTACATAGGCAGGTAAACCAGTTTCTTTGTTTCAAAAAACTCTTCAGCAAAGTATTCAAAAAGGTTCTGAACCGAAGCATTATTTTTGAAAGGTAAAATTTCACCGGCAATATCGCCGCCTTTCAAATATAAAATTCCGTTGGGAATAGCATTTTTTTGTTTTTCCGAAATATTGCCGCGAATCCATTGCACAAATTCCGGCAGTTTGGTAACGGCGCGGCTAACTACAAAATCATATTTTTCATTTACCTGCTCCGCCCTGATTTGTTCCGCCGTCACATTTTTTAACCCCAGCGAACTAACCACGTCATTTACCACTTTTATTTTTTTTCCGATGGAATCGACCAGGTGGAATTTTACTTCCGGAAAAAAGATGGCCAGGGGAATACCCGGAAAACCACCGCCAGTGCCAACATCGAGTATTTTAGAGCCCGGTGAGAACCGCACAAATTTGGCAATGGCCAGCGAATGCAGAACATGCCGCTCGTAAAGTGCATCAATGTCTTTCCGGGAAATGATATTTATTTTTGCATTCCAGTCTTCATAAAGCGGCTGCAACTGTGAAAACAGATTTTTCTGCTCCGAAGTGATAAACGGAAAATATTTTAAAACAATTTCCATGAAACCGGTTTATTCTTTTGTACTTATTTCAGTGCTCCCTATCAGGTTAAAAAGCATTTCGCGCGCCCTGAATAATTGGGCCTTTACCGTGCCGAGCGGCAAATTTAGCTCTTTTGCAATTTCCTCGTAGGAAAATTCCCTGAAATAACGCAGTTCCACTAATGTGCGGTAGCGGGGTTTTAAACGCCGAACAACTTTGTGCAACAAAATTGCCTTTTGTTTCCGGATGAGTTTTTCCTCCGGGTTCAAATCTTTTGATTTCAGTTTTATTTGTTCGGAATTTGAATTCTGGTCATCGTTATTATTGTCAATAGGAATATGTGTGCCTTTCTTTTTACGGAGAAAATCAATGCAGTTGTTCGAAGCAATTTTAAATAACCAGGTGCTGAAAGCATAAGTTGGAGAATACTGGTGCAGGTTTTTGAAGGCTTTTCCAAATGCTTCGAGGGTTAAATCTTCGGCGTCGTTTTTATTATTTACCATCTTCAGGAGCATGAAATAAATGGCATCTTTATAACGGCTCAGCAATTGTGCAAAAGCTTTTTCATCGCCATTTTTGGCCCTTCTCACCAACTCGTAATCCTGGCGTGCTTTTTCTGATAACTTTAATCTTTGCTCCTCCATATCTATTTGTGGCTTTGTAGGTTAAAGTACCCCGCTTTGGAAATTGAAAAATCGGGATATCAGTAACTGAGTCTTAGCGAAGGTAAGAATAAATTGTATTTCATTCAAATGTTTTCAGCGTATTTTATGATAAACGAAAATCATAAAAAGCAGCGGTTATCGAATAAAAACAGGTTGAAAATCAAGGCCTCTTTTTCACGTTGTTTTTTCGTTCAAATTAAAATTTATTAACATCGGCAGGTGATTCTGTTTTATTTGAATTCGGGTATAATGGCTATATTTGACGCTCGAATTTTGCATTATGATTTTTGAACTTGAAACAACATCAAATAACTCAAGGGCCCGCGCCGGAACTATAACCACAGATCACGGAAAAATTGAAACACCCATTTTTATGCCTGTTGGTACTGCCGGTTCGGTAAAAGGAGTTCATGTTCGTGATTTAAAGGAAGATATTGGCGCACAGATAATTCTGGGAAATACCTATCATCTTTATCTGCGACCGGGTATCGGTGTCATCGAAAATGCCGGCGGCCTGCATCAATTTAACGGTTGGGATAGGCCCATTTTAACCGACAGTGGTGGTTATCAGGTGTTTTCGCTCGGAGATATACGGAAATTAAGTGAAGAAGGCGCACGTTTTCAGTCTCACATCGACGGATCATACCACATTTTCAACCCCGAAAATGTAATTGATATCCAGCGTTCCATTGGCGCCGATATCATGATGGCATTTGATGAATGCACTCCGGGCGATGCCGATTACAACTACGCGCAAAAGTCGCTGGAACTTACTCAGCGCTGGCTCGACAGATGTTTCACCCGGTTTAATAACACACAGCCAAAATATGGCCACCGGCAAACTCTTTTTCCGATTATCCAGGGCAGTACTTACGCCGATTTGCGAAAAAAAGCCACCGGACATGTGAAAACTTTTGATGCCGAAGGGTTTGCCATCGGTGGATTGTCGGTAGGAGAGCCTGAACAGACGATGTACGAAATGACAGAAACTGTAACTGCCGATCTGCCCGAAAATAAACCACGGTATTTAATGGGCGTTGGAACACCGGTAAACATTCTGGAATCCATCGATCGCGGTGTGGATATGTTCGACTGTGTAATGCCAACGCGCAATGGCCGCAATGGAATGCTGTTTACGGGCAACGGCACTATAAATATCAGGAATAAGAAGTGGGAAAACGACCACAGCTCCATCGATGAAAATGGACATTCATTTGTCGATCAGTATTCAAAAGCATATTTACGGCATTTGATCATATCCAATGAAATGCTTGGCGCGCAAATTGCCAGTCAACACAATTTAGCGTTTTATTTGTGGTTGGTAAAAACAGCGCGGCAAAAAATAAAAGAAGGCATTTTTAAAAGCTGGAAAACGGAAATGGTAAATCAGTTAAAAGTTCGTTTATAAACAGATATGAAAATCTACGGAACAGTCGACAGATACATCACGAAAAAATTCCTCGGCACATTTTTTTATGCCATTGCGCTGATTATCAGTATTGCCGTAGTATTTGATATTTCTGAAAACCTGGATGAGTTCATTTCAAAAGAAATTCCAGGTCATGTAATTGTCACCGATTATTACATGAATTTTATCCCTTATTTTGCCAATTTGTTCAGTCCGCTGTTTACTTTTATTGCCGTTATTTACTTCACATCAAAAATGGCTTACAATACAGAGATTATTGCCATTTTAAGCAGCGGCGTATCGTACACGAGATTAATGCGCCCATACCTGGTTTCGGCATTCATTCTTGCTTCGTTTTCATACTTGCTTGGAAATTATGTTATTCCACCCGCCAATAAAACCCTGAATAATTTTCGGCAGACATATATCGATAATAACCGGGTAAATACGGAGCGAAATATTCACCGGCAGATTGAACCCGGAGTTTACATTTACATGCAAAGTTTTAACGCGAGTAACGTAGGCTATCGTTTTACCCTCGAAAAATTCGAAGATTCGAAACTGGTGGAAAAATTGTCTGCCGACAACATTCGGTGGGATAAAGAATCAAACAAGTGGATCATCAACAACTGGTGGAAACGAACCATTTACCCGGATCACGAAGAGTTTGAAAAAGGCTACCGGATGGATACAACACTAAACATGGCGCCGGAAGATTACCGGATTGTTAAAAATGAAATGGAAAATTTTACCACTCCCGCATTAAATAAAGAGATCGCAAAACTGAAAATGAGAGGAGTTAATACAGTTGAATGGGAAATTGAAAAACACAAACGCGTTGCCGGACCATTTTCAGCATTTATTCTCACGATTATTGGCGCCGGACTGGCATCGCGAAAAATAAAGGGAGGTTTGGGATTGCACCTCGGATTGGGTTTGTTGCTGAGTTTTTCATACATATTGTTCATGCAAATTTCCACGGTCTTTGCTATCAGCGGAAATACACCGCCAGTAATCGCAGTTTGGATTCCCAATCTTTTCTACAGCATTATAGCATTTTTTGTATTTCGCTGGGCTGCACGGTAACGACAACTTTTCAAACAATAAAGTTAATTGTTCGGCGGTACTGTATCATATTATTGTGAATTCCGTAGAGAAAAAAGAGTTAAAAGGGTGCAATGAAAAAAAATCTTAATTTTGTCCCCGCGATAGAAAAATGTTAAAATATTATCCGCTTCCGGCGGAAATTTGAAAATTTAAAACCATATCTATGTCACTTAGAAGCAACGTTCTCGATCTTCGCAAAAGGAAAAGAGAAGTACAAAAAGGTGGAGGCGACAAAGCAATTGAAAAGCAGGCAAAAATGGGAAAGCTCACCGCCCGCGAACGTATTCTTGCCCTTTTGGATAAAAATTCATTTCATGAATATGATTTATTTGTAGAACACAGCGCAAAAGATTTTGGAATGGATTCAATGGTCCTTCACGGCGATGGAGTAATCATTGGTACCGGGACCATTTACAGCAAACCGGTTTGTATTTTCGCACAGGATTTTACCGTGGCCGGCGGTTCGCTCGGTTTGATGCACGCGCGGAAGATCACCAAAATTATGGACCACGCACTAAAAATGAAAGTCCCGTTAATCGGCATCAACGATTCAGGAGGCGCCCGGATTCAGGAAGGCGTAAATTCATTGGCAGGTTACGGCGAGATTTTTTTTCGCAATACACTCGCATCGGGAGTTATTCCCCAGATTTCAGTTATATTGGGCCCATGTGCCGGCGGAGCGGTATATTCACCGGCGCTCACCGATTTTGTTTTTGTGGTGGAAAACATATCAAAAATGTTTATTACCGGTCCCAGTGTAATTAAGTCGGTGCTTGGCGAAGAAATTTCAATGGAAGAACTGGGCGGCGCAAGAGTACATGCTGAACTAACCGGAAACGCACATTTTTTTGCGAAAACAGAAATGGAGTGTTTTGAGCAAATTAAAAAATTGATCAGTTACATTCCGCGCAACAATTCTACAAAAGCGATGGCATTTCCGCCAAAACCTCCCAAAAAAGGAAAGAAAATTGAAGATATTGTACCTGCTGATCCGCGCATTCCGTACGACATGCGCGATATCATAAAAACCATTACTGACGGTTCTGAATTTTTTGAGGTAATGGAACATTTTGCTCCGAACATTATCATCGGTTACGGACGAATGGAAGGGGAAACGGTAGGATTTGTGGCTAACCAGCCTATGGTGCTGGCTGGCGTGCTCGATACGGACAGTTCGGATAAGGCAGCCCGTTTTATCCGATATTGCAATGCATTCAATATACCGATTGTAACCCTGGAAGATCTGCCGGGATATCTGCCAGGGGTCGATCAGGAACATGCCGGTGTAATTCGTCATGGTGCAAAAATTTTGTATGCGTACAGTGAAGCTACCGTTCCAAAAATTACGGTGATTTTAAGAAAAGCTTACGGAGGCGGTTACATTGCCATGAACTCAAGGCATTTACGAGCCGATTTTGTTTTTGCCTGGCCAACCGCCGAAATCGCTGTAATGGGGCCTGAGGGAGCTGCAAATATTGTATTCAGAAAAGAAATTGCAGAAGCTGAAAACCCGGATGAGATACGGCAACAAAAAATTCAGGAATACAAAGAAAAATTTGCTAATCCGTATGTTGCTGCTGCCCAAGGGTATATCGATGAGGTGATTGAACCCAAAGAAACGCGTGGCAGAATTTTGCACGGACTTAAAGTATCAGAAAATAAAACTGTTTTCCTTCCGAATAAAAAACACGGAATTCCGCCATTTTAAACCCGTAAAAATTGTTGTATGAGTGAAAATAAAAATAAGGAAAATCAGGAATTAAAGCCACTTGTCATTCAGGGAGCAGTCTACCAGACAACGTACACCTGGAAGTTTGAAAACCGGGTGAAATGGGAGGCGCCAAATCCCAATCATATATATTCGTTTATGCCGGGAACAATTATCGACATTTTCATAAAAAACAAACAGAAAGTAAAAGAAGGCGAGACGTTACTTCTGCTGGAAGCCATGAAAATGCAGAATCAGGTGAGAATGCCATTCGACGGGCAAATTGTAAAAATTCATATTAAAAAAGACGAGGTGATTCCCCGAAAACACCTGATGATTGAAATAAAACCGGCGGTTATAAAGTAAAAACCGAGGTAAAAAATAACAATTGGGAGCCGTGCAATATTTTACAGTATTGTGCGGTTTTCTTTTTATATTTAGCTTTGACACGTAGATATTTACGCGGTGAAACAATTGATAACCATATTTTTTATTTTATTGTCGGGCGTGGTTTTCGGCCAGTCTGAAAAATGTGGCAAAACTACCGAAGGAACCGATTTTTGGCTCGGATTTATGGAAAACCGAAACCAAACCGAAAAACGTTTTCAGAAAATAAGAATTACAGCACGGGAAACGACAAGATACTGGATTGAAGGCAAACCTTATAAGGTGACGGCTAATGGATCTGCTGAACGAAGTAGCTCGGATTCAGAGGTAATCGGTTCTGAAAAAATCGAAAAGAAAGGAATCCATATTGTGTCGGAAAAACCAATCAATGTATACGCCATCAACCTCGAAGTGAATTCCGCCGATGCTGCTGTAATCTATCCAACCGACTTACTTGGAACTGATTATTTTGCCATGTGTTATTATCCCACCGTAGACCCTAATCTGCAAAAATCAAACGGCCGCAACAGCGAATTTCTTATTGTAGCCACCGAAGACAACACGACCGTTGAAATAACACCATCGAAAGTAACCGCGCAGCAAAAGCCGGCCAACATCACTTTTCAGGTTGTATTGAATAAAGGTGAAACCTACCAGGTTCAGTCTGAAAATGAATTGGGGGCACACGAACAGGGGCAGGGAGATTTAACCGGCAGTTATATTCATTCCGACAAACCGGTTGCTTTTTTTTCCGGGTCGCTTGCCACGCAGGTGGGCGGGACTGGTTACTGGGATCATTTGTACGAGCAAATTCCGCCGGTAAACTCCTGGGGGAAAGAATACCTTACCGTTCCGCTGAAATCCCGTGAATATGATACTTACCGGATTATGGCAGCCGAAGACAACACAACGGTATACATTTCGGGCGCACCGGTTTTAATTAACCGGGGCGCGTTCGAAGAACGGGTATTTAAATATGATGATCCCAAAAAAATAGTAGCCGATAAACCTGTTCTAATTGCACAATACAGCAGATCAAACGGAACTGACAGTACGTTTACGGGAGGAGACGGCGATCCGTTCATGAACATATTGAATTCGAATGAACAGACAACAAACGATATTACATTTTACCCTTTCAAATCACCGGACTATACACAGGATAATTACGAGGGCCTGAAGAAACATTTCGTGAATATTATAACAAAAACGAGTAACACCGGTTCTATCGTGCTTGATAAAAGTAATATTCAGAATGAATTCAAAGTTTTTCCGGATGATGCGGAGTATTCTTATGCGCAAGTGCAAATTGAACAATTTACGCACCGGTTAAGGAGCCTTGATCCGAACAGCGGTTTTCTGGCGTATGTTTATGGATTTGGCGGACTGGAGTCTTATGGTTACAGTATTGGCTTTAATTTCAATATTTCTCTCGATTTAACAGAAGATACGGTTTTGTGTTACGGAGAGAGTCTGCGCATGGACGCAGGAGCCTATTTCCACAATTACGAATGGAGCAACGGAGAAACTTCAAGAATAATTACAGTGAACACGGAGGGTACATATGTTGTAACGGCCAGTAATTTCGATTGCGAATTAAAAGATTCGGTAATGGTAACTGTCAATCATCCTGAAATAAACCTGGGGGAGGATGTCTCGGATGAATGTGGTATAAGTTTGCAGAAACTGGATGCAGGCAGCGGTTTTGAAAGTTATGTTTGGCAAAATGAAAACGGCGATACTTTATTTAAAGAACAGAAATACAAGCCAAAACACTCCGGGCTGATTACAATAACTACCATTGATGAAAACGGTTGTGAAGCTCGTGATACAATAAACCTTCAGATATATCCCGCTCCGGATGTTCAGATTGAGGGAGACGATTTGGTTTGCGGAGATATGGAAACCGATTTGTCGGTGGCGATTTCCGGTGAACCGGATTCCCTGTGGAACTTCAGCAATAACTTTTTGTGGAAATCGAACAATCCTGCCGTAGTAGCCATTTCCCAGACAAGCCGGACTTCCGCACATGTTCAAGTTTCCGCCCCTGGAAGCTTTGAAATTTATTACCAATTGAAAACCATTGACAGCTGTTTGGTCACCGATACTTTTCAGGTTCAGTTTAATCCGCTTCCATCTTCTGATTTCGAAATAACATATATTCCTGATGCATTGTGCAAAGATTATTCGCGAACTGTTAGTTATACCGGCAACGCAGGGGCCGATGCCAGTTTTGAATGGGATTTTGGCGGGAGCCTGGTGCTCAATACACTGGGGCCCAATAGTTTCCATGTTTCGCTCGGGATTTCAGATTCGGACCCGGTAGTTCAATTGATAGTGGGAGAGGACGGATGTTACAGCGAACCTACCCGAATTAAAATAGGTTCAAATCCATTGTTCAAAATGGATTCGGAACAGGATCGCGGCTGCGATTCATTAACCGTTCAATTTAACAGCGAATTGCTGGTGCCGCAAGGATTATCTTATGAATGGGATTTCGGTGACGAATCCGGGATCAGTAACCAACAGAATCCGCTTCATGCTTATTCTTCGCCGGGAATGTACGACGTAACGTTAAAGATCATCAACAACCTTACCAACTGCGAAGCAGGATTTAAAATCGACAGCATGATAAAAGTGGTGCCCACACCGTTTGCCAAAATCGCTGCCGACCCTGGCTTTTGTTATCCGGATACAACTTTACTTTTTTATCCGAACAACACCGGTTTCACTTTGGCCAAATGGGAGTTTGAAGGAATGCACCGGGTTGGCTCCGGAAACGATTCAGTAATTGTTGTTTTTGATGAACCAGCGGCCACTGTCCGGTTAACGGTTGATGAATACGGCTGTGTTAGCAATACTGCGAAAATGTCGTTGAAACGAAAACCGAACTTCGATTTTCACATCGAAAACGATTGGGGATGTATTCCGTTTATGGCAAAAGTTGAGGCTGAAACTTCTGATGAGATGGTTGAATTTGCATGGATTACGGATAGTTTACCTTTACCGTCGGGAACATCGCACACCTTCACTTTTCAGGAGTCGGGAAAATACGATGTAGGTTTAATCGCGCATTCGATGCAAACCGGCTGTTCGGATACACTGGTGAAAAAAAACTGGATTGATGTTTTTTCATCGCCTGTTGCCAGTTTCAGGGCCGATTATCCTATCGCGCTAATCGACAATTCAACCATAACGTTTACGAATTTCTCCGAACGTGCAGACTATTTTTACTGGGATTTTGGCGACAGTACTTTTTCAGAAGAAAAAAATCCGGTGCATACTTATCATGATTTGGGAGAATATGTGGCCAAATTAATCGTAACAACAGACAATGGCTGTATCGACTCAACTCAAACGATTATTAAAATAATTTCCGACAAAACGTATGCTCCCAATGCTTTCAGGCCGGGCAGCCCGATTGAAGAAAACCGGACATTTTTACCGGTTGGACTGGATACTTATCAGTACAATTTCAAAATGAAAATATACAACCGCTGGGGACAAGTGGTGTACGAAACCAATTCTTCCGATCAACCGTGGGATGGAAATACAATGGATGGTAAACCTGCTCCGGGAGGCAATTATATTTGGATTGCAAAATATATTGATGTACAAGGTCTTGAGCATCAACAAACAGGACAGGTGCTTCTCCTGCGGTAGTTTCAATTGCCAAAATGTTGTTCATACCCGTTGTAAAAAGGTAAATCAGGCCGGTTATCAATATTTTTCAAAAGAAATGAAAGGCAAATTTCACTCGTACCACCGGTTTGGCCCCAAATTCCGGAAACGTCAAAATCATAGCTGTAAGCAAGTTGCCATCTTTTTTGTATAAAACCTGCGGAAAGAATAACTGCGTCATACTGCAATCCAATGTTTTGCCTGAACCAGGCACCCAGTGTAAATCCGGATTTCGCAGCTAAAGCCCCGTAACTAATTTGCTGAAAACCTCCCTGGTAATTGTACACCAGTTGTGGCGATACATCAAAACTTTTCCGGTACTGACCGTGAAAATGAACGGGCAAGCGGGCGCCAAAATGAAATGTGTACCTGCGGTAGAGTTTATCTGTTTTTTCGCTCCCTTCAAAAAAAGATTGGTTGGGCTCGGCTAAATGATGTGCGGCAGCACCAAAAAATAGTTGCTTGTTATAAACAAGAACGCCCGTGGAAAAATCCAGAAATGAATGATTGGGATCGCCTAAATACTGCAATTCGGCAGAAATACCATGATTTCCGAAATAGGAATCGAGGTTGTCGTTAAAGATAAGTTTATCCGCATTTAACGAATTCCGGCGAAATCCTGCCTGAATACCCCCGTTTAAACGGAAAGTTTCATTTAAGCGGATAAAAACCGTGTAGATCATGTTCACCTGCAACTGGTTTAAAATATTATCTGCCAAAGCGTCGTCAAAAAACAGCAAGCCAAAGCCGGAATTGATTTTTTTCAGCGGGGTATCAAATGAAATGCTGTGGGTTGAAAAAGCATTGTTAAAACTGTGCCACTGGCTCCTGTGCTGAATCGCCATCCGCGGCACTTCAGCAGCACCGGCAAATGCAGGGTTGAGGTAAACCGGATTCGAATAAAACTGTGAAAATGTAACATCCTGTGCTATTGCCGGGAATATCTGCAACAGAAACAGGAAGGACAGGATTATATTCAGTTTCAGTTTCATTTCGGGCTACATATATATTTAAGACGTTCAAAAGGTTGTTAATGTTGTTTTTCCTCACAAAAAGATAACACAAATTCCCCGAAAAATGCTTAAAAAAAAAGGCTGCCCGTTCAGGCAGCCTCTTCAATCCAAAATAGCGGATTTAAACTTCCTTTTCTATGTTAATTCCAGTATGCTTCGTTTATCATCCAATTTTCCAGAAACAAGTCTTTTTCTGCTTCTTTTTCCATTCCAACGCTGTTAGTTTCCGGTGCTTTCCAATAATCTCCTTCCGTCATCCAGCTTTCAATGGCCAATTCTTTGTCTGATTCTTCATTGTATGCAAATGTTTTATTCCCGCTGTTCCAGAAGTCTTCGTTTAACATCCAGTCCTGAATTGTCAATTGAGGTTCAGCGATTTTTTCATGGCTCAAGGCAACTTCTGTTTCTGTTCCTTTGGCGTTTACACTTCCACCGATAAAAATTATCATAAATAGTGATGCCAGAACAAATTGTTTAATTGTAATTTTCATTGTTTTCATTGTTTTCTGTTTTATCTGTTTTCTGTTTGTCTATTTTTTCTGAACTGTTTTCTGAAATATAGACTGATAACGGGGGCAAAGGTTACACATTCAAAAGTTAAAAAGTACGAAAACTTTGTTAATGGAACCTTAAAACCGGCGAACACCGGAAATTAACGGTAAATAAAAATACCATCAGGTATGAATTTGTCGATATCGGTCGGCGAATGTCGAAAGATGCCATAGACTGCGGAACCACTTCCGGTCATGGAAGCATAGGCTGCGCCGGATTCGTAAAGCAGTTTTTTCAATTGCCCGATTTCCGGGACTTTTTTAAATATGCTTTTTTCGAAATCATTTTTCACCATTTTTTCCCATTCTTCCACCGGCAACTTGGAAAGTTGTCGTAAATCAAAATCAGGCTCCGAAGGGACAACATTGCGGTATGCTTCGCTGGTGTTTACCGATTGGCCAGGCTTTAAAATTACAACATGGTAAGGTGAAAGGTTCAATTCAACAGGAACCAGTTTATCGCCTTTTTCGGAGGCAAATGCAGGTTGATTACTGATAAAAAATGAACAGTCGGCGCCAATCCGGGAAGCATATTTTTTCAACGCAGTGAAACTTAAACCCAGTTCGAAATGTTCGTTCAGCATTTTTAGCGCAAATGCTGCATCGGAAGAACCTCCTCCCAAGCCGGCCCCAAACGGAATTACCTTGTGCAGATGAAACTGCACCGGCGGCAAATCAAAATCATTCTTAAGAAGGTGGTACGCTTTTAAAACCAAATTGTCGTTTGCGGAAGCATTGATTTCGATTCCCGAAACCGACAATCCGGTTTTTTCCGATTCAACCATTTCCAGTGCATCGCAAAGTTTCACGGGGTAAAAAATCGTTTCCAGGTTGTGGTAACCATCCGGCCGCCTGGAAACAATGTTCAGTCCTATATTTATTTTGGCATTCGGAAATGTAATCATCCTGAAATCATAGGAATAAGCTGGTTTTATTCGTTCGAATTTAACAATTCATATTCTTTCGGGGTGCCGCAGGTACAAATCAGGTTTCGGTCGCCCCAGGCATTATCTACCCGCCCTACCGGCACCCAAAATTTCCGCTCTTTCACCCACTCGCGCGGGTAAGCTGCTTTTTCCCGGGAATAAGAATGCACCCAGTTATCGGAAATTACGGTTTCTGCCGTATGTGGTGCATTTTTAAGAACATTGTCGGTTTTGTCGGCGGCGCCTTCTTCCACTTCTTTAATTTCTTCAAAAATTGAATTCAAAGCATCAATAAACCTATCCAGTTCAGCTTTCGATTCACTTTCGGTGGGTTCAATCATCAACGTTCCATGAACAGGGAATGAAAGTGTTGGCGCATGAAATCCATAATCCATTAAACGTTTGGCAATATCTTCTTCTGAAATTCCCGCGGAAGTTTTCAAATGGCGGCACTCGAGAATCAATTCGTGAGCCACCCTGCCGTTTTCACCGCTGTATAAAATCCCGTAATTTTTTTCGAGCGCTTTTGCGATGTAATTTGCGTTCAGGATGGCAATTTTCGACGCCTGTGTCAATCCTCCGGCACCCATCATTTTAATGTAACCATACGTAATTGGTAAAACCGAAGCGCTTCCCCATGGGGCGCCGGCAATGGCATTAATTCCCACATGTCCGTTATTCATCACCGGATGCGAAGGTAAAAATTCAACCAGGTGCTCTGCCACGGCGATTGGTCCAACGCCGGGCCCGCCGCCACCATGTGGAATGGCGAAGGTTTTATGAAGATTCAGGTGACAAACATCAGCGCCGATTATACCGGGAGTTGTGAGCCCAACCTGAGCGTTCATATTCGCACCATCCATATATACCTGTCCTCCGTTTTGGTGAATGATACCGCACATTTCCACAATTGACGATTCGAAAACTCCATGCGTTGAAGGATAGGTAACCATAAATGCAGCCAGTGTATCTTTGTGTTTTTCTGCTTTTTGTTTCACATCATTGATGTCGATGTTGCCGTTTTTATCGCAGGCAACCACCACCACATTCATTCCGGCCATAACTGCGCTGGCCGGGTTTGTACCATGGGCCGACGAAGGGATCAGCACGATATTTCTGCCATTTTCTCCCCTGTTCTTATGGTATTCCCTGATGACCATCAACCCGGCATATTCACCGGCAGCGCCGGAATTCGGCATCAGACTGACATCGGCCATCCCGGTGATTTCCGTTAAATCGCGCCGCAATTCTTCCATCATTTCATGGTAGCCACGTGCCTGATTTTTCGGTACAAACGGATGAATCCCGTTAAATTCTATCCAACTCAACGGGAGCATTTCAGTGGCGGCATTCAGTTTCATTGTGCAGGAACCGAGCGAAATCATCGATTGGGCCAGGGAGATATCCTTATGTTCGAGGCGCTTAATGTAACGCAGCATTTCGGTTTCGGAGCGATACCTGTTAAAAACTTCCTGCGTCATAAAACCGGATTGGCGGGCAATTTTTTTGTCCATTTCGAAACCGGTGGGATATTCGTGAATGATTTGCCACTTTTTGTTCGCTGCTTTTGCAAAAACTTCCAGAATCCAGGTCATATCTTCACGGTTGGTGGTTTCATCAATGCTAATGCCAACCTCGCCGTTTTCGAACAGCCTGAAATTCATTTCCAATTCGTGCGAAAGCCATTCGATATCTTCCCGTTTTACATGCTTGGGCAAAGCAAAACGGATGGTGTCGAAAAAGTATGGATTTAACTGCAGATAACCCAGTTTTTCAATTTCCACCGCAAGAAAAGAAGCGATGTTGTGCACCCTTTCAGCAATGGTTTTTATTCCTTCCGGACCGTGATAGACGCCGAAAAACCCGGCCATTGTAGCCAGCAAAGCCTGGGCGGTACAAATATTGGAAGTTGCTTTTTCACGTTTAATATGTTGTTCCCGGGTTTGCAGGGCCATTCGCAACGCGCGGTTCCCGTGAACATCTTTGGAAACTCCGATAATCCGGCCAGGCATGCTGCGTTTATATGCTTCGCGGGCGGTAAAAAATGCAGCATGCGGACCGCCATATCCCATTGGAACGCCAAAACGCTGGCTGTTTCCGAAAACTATGTCGGCGCCCCATTCTCCGGGTGGGGCCAGTAACGCAAGCGAAAGTAAATCGGTAGCAACCGCAACTTTAATATCCCTGGAATGAGCTTCTTTCACCAAGCCTGAATAATCGGGAATCTCACCGTTCGAGTCGGGATATTGAATGATAACACCAAAAACGTTTTCAGAAAAACTGAACTGCTCTTTCGGCCCTGTTTTTAATTCGATTCCCAGCGGAGCAGCCCTCGTTTGCAGTACATCGATGGTTTGGGGCCACATTTTTTCGTCAACCAGCACAACATTTACGTTGTTTTTCGCCATCTGGCGCGAACGTAAATTCATCATCATCACCATAGCTTCGGCAGCGGCGGTGGCTTCATCGAGCAGCGATGCATTACCTATTTCCATGGCGGTGAGTTCGCAAACCATGGTTTGAAAATTCAGCAGCGCTTCCAGTCTTCCCTGCGAAATTTCGGCCTGATAAGGCGTATAAGATGTATACCACACCGGGTTTTCCAGTATGTTCCGTAAAATAACCGCAGGTGTTATGGTGTCATAATATCCCATTCCGATGTAGGTGTTGAACACCTTGTTCTTTGCAGCCAGACTCAAAATCTTCCTGTAATATTTTCGCTCGCTCAATCCTTCCTGTAGCTTCAGCGGTTCTTTTAAACGGATATTTTCGGGAACAGTCTCCCGTATCAGTTCTTCCATGTTTGAAACGCCGATGGTTTCAAGCATTTTATTTATTTCTTGTTCGCGCGGCCCGATATGGCGGGTTACAAAGCTGTCGTGAGGCATAAGTTGTTATTTTTTTGTATGAAATTTATTGCAAGTATATGGTTCCGTGAAATGGCAAAAAATGATTTTAAACCAATTCCCGGTTACATTCTGTATTAAATTAAAAATGGATTTTTTTTCTTTTCGAAGCCAATTGTTGTTTCAGGTCCGTGGCCCGAATATACCTTTGTTTCTTCAGGCAGCGCCAGGAGCTTGCTTTTAATTCCCGAAATCAATGTATTGTAATCTCCCCCCGGTAAATCAGTCCGGCCAATGCTTCCGTAAAAAAGCACATCGCCTGCAATGAGTATTTTACTTTTTTCGATATAAAAAACAACATGGCCACGTGAATGACCCGGAACATGAATTATTTTCATTTCGGAATTCCCGAATTTCACCGTATCGTTTTCCTGAAAATAATAATCGGCGGGTGATACCGGATTAACATCGATTTCAAAAAGGCCGGCTTGTTCCGCAGCTTTTTCTATCCAATACGAATCATCGGGATGAATGTAAAACGGCACGTTGTATTCGCTTCTGATGTATTCAACTCCCATAATATGATCGAAATGGCAATGTGTGTTTGCTATTTGAACAGGTTTTAACTGATTGTTACGAATGAATCTTGTAATTTCATTCAGTTCCTCCGGATAATAAAAACCGGGGTCCACAAAAACACATTCACCGGTATTGTCTGAAATAACATAGGAATTTTCCTGCAAAGGATTTACTACAAATTTTTCAATTTTAACCATAACCTATCTGTTAACAGTTCCTTTGAGTAATGGAACAAAAACGAAACCTCCATGTTTTTCTGTTTTAAAATCATCATCGGCAACGCGGGTAATCACCTGCATTTCCTGTCTTTTTTCATTTCCTACCGGAATAACAAGCCGTCCGCCAATTTTCAACTGTTGCAGCAAACCGGCCGGAACCGACGGTGCGCCGGCAGTAACAAGAATTTTATCAAAAGGTGCAAAACCGGGCAATCCTTTATAACCATCTCCAAAGAAACATGCAGGGTGGTAACCAATTTCCGGCAGCAACGACTGCACCTTTTTAAATAATTCTTTTTGCCGTTCAACCGTAAAAACTTTTGCCCCCATTTCCAGTAAAATGGCTGCCTGATATCCTGAGCCTGTGCCGATTTCAAGAATCTTATCGCCCGGTTCCACCTGTAAAAGTTGTGTTTGCACAGCAACGGTATACGGTTGCGAAATGGTTTGCCCCGCACCAATGGGAAACGCCTGATCTTTATATGCAAAATTGATAAATGAACTTTCCATAAAAAGGTGCCGCGGTACCTTTTTTATGGCCTCAAGCACCTTTTCATTCCGGATTCCTTTAATTTTTAAACCTTCCGCCAATTTTTTCCGCATTCCCTGGTGCCGTAAATCATCGTTCTCTGCCATGCTTCTTTCAATCATTCTGCAAAATTAAATTATTCACCTCAATATCGGGATTTCAGTTTGTTTTTCAATATTAACATTTAAAGTTGATAAATTAAATGCAACTGCCGGCAAACGGGTTGTTTTGAATGATATATTTGTACAATGTTGAATATAGGGTTAATAGGCGATTTAAAACAGTTAGAGCCGTTCACGAGGCAAATTCAAAAAGCACCCGATGTGCAAATTTTCGGAAAATCATCGGTGGGCACAAATATACAATCTGCTGATTTTAAATTTGCGTTTCCCGAATTCAGCAGAATTGAACTCATTGAACGTTGCGACGTATTGTTCATCAATCATTTTTCGCTCATTCCGTTCGCAGTTCTCACAGAAATGGTCAAAAAATCGAAGCATATTTTTGCTGCCGAATATCCTCCGTTAACCATACCAGAGTGCGAACAACTTGTAAAACTGGCAAACGAAACAAAACCTGTTTTTCATATTACAAACCCGCTACATTACTCATCACCTGTGCGCTGGATGAACAACAACATTCAGTTTCCCGCGCATATAGAGATAACGCTGGTAAACGATCATCTGGTATTCGAAAAGGCTGTGCGCGAAGTTTTGTTGTTGTTGAAGCAGGTCACCCGAAGCGACCTGAAAAAAATAAATGCAGTTTCATTTTCAGCGGGCGAGGGTTGGTTTAATCATATTTACCTGCAGTTTAAAAATGCTTCCACAGTAATATTCAACATCGAAAAAAAGGAAAAAAGAAGCGAATTAAAAATTGAGGGTTATTGTGAAGGACGTTTTTTTAAGCTCGAACCTGCGGGCGTCCGGAATGAAAATAACGGAAGTCCAATTGATATGAAACAACACCCGGCCACCAATGAAACTGCTGTTTTTCTGGATGCGATACAACGTAAAAATCGTGATATTACCTCAATTAACGATTATCTTTCTGTGCTTCAACTTCTTGAAAAAATTAATGCAAAGATTGATCAGTTTACAAGCCGATAATGACATGAAAAATTTATTTTTGCCGCAATATTTTTAGTTGGTTTCCGTTTCTAGAAGATGCGATACCAAACTTAACCGGCAGAAAATGAATAAAAACTGGCAGGTTGCCAAATATTTAATTTTTGACTATTTAGCTGCAGTTGTAAGCTGGGCACTCTTTTTTATCTACCGCAAAGCTGTTATCGAACCCCAGCGGTTCGGTATTGATATCCCGATTGAATTTACCAACCGGTTTTTGTTAGGGTTACTTTTCATTCCCGCATTTTGGATTACCGTATACTATATTACTGGTTTTTATAAAAATATTTACCGTCGTTCGCGTTTGCTGGAACTCGGTCAAACGTTTTTTACATCGTTGTCGGGAGTTGTTGTTATATTTTTTGCACTTATTCTCGATGATTTCATTCAATCGTACCGGAATTATTACCAGTTGTTTTTTACGCTTTTCGCCCTGCACTTTACTTTCACCTATATATTCAGGCTAATATTAACTGCCCGAACGATTCGCCGCATCCGAAACAGGAAAATTGGTTTTAATACATTGCTGATTGGCAGCAACGCAAAGGCAGTTAAAGTATATAATGAAATGATGAGCCAGGTGCGACCGGCCGGAAATTTATTCGTAGGTTTCATTGGCACCGAAAATAACGATGACTCGCTTTTGAGCCGTTATATGGTGAAACTTGGTAACCTTGACAATCTGAACCTCATTCTCGCGAAAAATAACATTGAAGAAGTGATCGTTGCGCTTGAAACCAAAGAGCACGAGAAGTTAAGCGAAATTTTGACCATTCTCGAAAACCGGCAGGTTACAATTTGGGGAATTCCCGATTTATATGACTTCCTTTCAGGCACGGTAAAAATGAACGGAATTTACGGAAGTCCGCTGTTAAAAATCAGCAATGGCCTGATGCCGGGTTGGCAGGAAAATACCAAGCGGCTTCTCGATGTGCTGTTTTCGCTCATCGCTTCGGGTATTTTTTTACCGGTTTTTATTTTTCTTGCGATTGTTATTAAAACCACGTCGAAAGGTCCGGTAATATATAAACAGGAAAGAATCGGGCGGTTTGGCAAACCATTTTACATTTATAAACTGCGGAGTATGTACAAAGGCGCCGAAAACGGAACTCCTGCACTGTCCTGCACGAACGACGAACGGATTACAAAAATCGGGCGATTTCTGCGTAAAACTCATCTGGATGAAATTCCGCAGTTTTTTAACGTTGTTAAAGGCGACATGTCGCTGGTGGGCCCGCGCCCCGAAAGAAAATACTACATCGAGCAGATTACACAGCTGGCGCCGCATTATACCCACCTGCACAAACTGCGGCCGGGAATTACTTCCTGGGGGCAGGTAAAATACGGCTATGCGTCGAATGTGGAAGAAATGCTGGAAAGGCTCCCGTTCGATATGTTATACCTGAAAAACATTTCACTATACATTGATTTTAAAATCCTGATCTATACGCTGTTGGTCAGTTTCCGGGGAAATGGTAAATAATCCATTATTTTTTTTAACTGTTCAGAGGTATAATTTTCAACGGTTTATATACCGGCCCTGTTGGGTTTAATATACTTCTGTAAAAGATAATTTCCCGGATTTCTGTTTGCTGGAATTTTTCCTCCCGGTAGTTTTCAATGGTTTTGTAAAAATTCGCCAGGTCATTAATAAACTTAATCCGGGCCAGAGTTAAATGCGGTTTAAACTTGCGGGTTTCGCTTTCGAATCCCAGCGTCTGCAGTTCATTCGTAACGTTTATATTAAGTTGCTGTAACGGTTCGAAACCTTCCACTTTTGTGAACAATACGCGCGGCTGTGTTTTATTTTTGAAAAATCCCAAACCGCTTAAACCAATTGAAAAAATTGAAAGATTTTGGACTGACAGTTCTAGCTTTTCTCCTACTTTGTTAACCAGGGAAGAATCAGTTTCACCCAGGAATTTTAAAGTAAGGTGCAGGTTTTTCGAATCCACCCATTTCACCGGTTCACCGGAAAGCGACTTTTTCAGACTGTCTAATACTTTGAGTAATTTTGGTTCAGGGTTAATTTTTACTGCAATAAAAGTTCTTAAAGGTTGTTCCATGGGAGTTAGATGTAGCCCAATTCAATCATCGTAACAATTTCCTCCAGCCATTCATCTTCGCCATCCGGATCATATCCGGCCTTCAAATCATTTTTAAAAATACGCGCCACGCCCTGCCAGAAAAAAGCGCTGAATTCGCCCCTGAAATTTTCAATCAGACTGTAAGGGGTGCGATCGGTTTCCCTGTTAATCAGCTTTAACAGAATCCGCCCATCGGAAATCGACCATTTTTTCAACTCTTCTTTGTGTTTTGAAAGCAGTTCTTTTTCAAGGTCTTTCATCATTTTTTTCTTCTCTTGTTTATCCTGAATGGCATTGTATACCGGCTCGTATTTATTAAGCAGTTCCTTGGCTTCCATAGCCAGCGGATACACTTTTTTTACCTTGGCGGCATACCGCCAGTACCTGCGTTCAATGCGGTTGTTTTTGAAATGCCGCTCCGGGAGAATGATTATTTCTTTAATATTTTTATGAATGATCGTATCATTTCCCTGGACGATTCCCATGTTTATCTCTTTTTTATCCTCCTGCGCCGTTGATGCCAGAAAAAAGAAACACACCGGAAATAATATGGCAATTATCTTTTTCAACATTTTTTCTCCTTTCAAAATTAAAACGAAGATATTGTTTTTCAATTATAGCAAGTGCAAAGTTTATATCTTTGCCCGTTAATTTCATTTCTGTTTCAGGTCCGTCAGGTGCAGTTAAAATTCAGCAAAAGGTTTTAAAATCATACAAAAACAACTGAAAAGTTACATTGAAAAATAGAAATAATTAAAAGAAATTCAAGGTTATAATAATGAAAACCAGTATTAATTCTGAAATCGGGAAACTGGAGGCTGTAATCATTCACACTCCCGGCCCAGAAGTGGAGAATATGACGCCGGAGAATGCTCAACGTGCTTTGTACAGCGACATTTTAAACCTGTCGATTGCATCGCAGGAATATGCACAACTGGCGGGTGTGCTCAAAAAGGTTTCCCTGGTTTACGAAGTAAAAGATTTGCTGCGGGAAGTGCTCAGCGACGAAATCAAGAAAATGATGCTGTTGAAAGAGATTTGCAGTTACGAGGGAGCCCCGGGTTTCGAAAACAAGCTGGCGGAAAATTCCCCGGCAGAAATCGCCCGGTTATTAATTGAGGGAGTTATTCTTGAAAAAAATAACCTGACCAATTACCTCAGTCTCGAAAAATTTATGATCCGCCCGCTGCATAACCTCTTTTTTACACGCGATTCGGCCATGGGAATGAACGAAAATATGCTCGTTGGCCGAATGGCAAACCCTGTTCGTGAACGGGAAACAATTATTATGGATGCCATTTTTAACCACCATCCGCTTTTTCAAACCACAACGTTAAATCCGTTGAAACCCGGTTACGGAATTTCACCGGATAATAAAGCAGTACTCGAAGGCGGCGATTTTCAGATGGCGCGCGAAAATGTATATGTTATTGGAACCGGAATGCGCACCAGCACACAGGGAATCGATTTCATCATTGAAAACCTTAAGTTGCGGAAAGATGAAACGAGCCACATTATTGTGCAGGAATTGCCGTCGACTCCGGAATCGTTTATTCACCTCGACATGGTTTTTACCATTCTCGATACCGACACCTGCATGGTTTATGAACCGATGGTTTATGGAACCACTCGTTACCGGACTATTTACATGCAGATTGAAAACGGCGAAGTTGTTAAAATAGAAGAGCATATTAATATTCCGGCATCGTTGAAAAAACTGGGGATGGATTTAAAACCTGTACCCTGTGGCGGAACAAAAGACCAGTGGGTACAGGAACGCGAACAATGGCACAGTGGCGCCAATTTTTTCGCTTTTGCGCCGGGAAAAATTATCGGTTACGAACGAAACGTGCACACGCTGGAAGAGTTAAGCAAAAATGGTTTCGAAATAATCAAGGCAAATGACGTGATCAGAGGAAAAAAATTGCCCGGCGATTACGAAAAATGTGTGGTTACAATTGCCGGCTCAGAGCTTGCGCGGGGCGGCGGAGGTGCGAGATGTATGACAATGCCGGTGAAAAGAGCAAAAATGGATTGGTGAAATTTGTTGAGGAAAAATCGAAAAATGCGAAAAATCAAAAATCAGGAATTGAACCGGTTGACGGTTAAAGAATTTAAAGCAGCCGAAAAAATCCCGCTGGTGGTTGTGCTCGACAACATCAGGAGTTGCAACAACATCGGTTCGGTATTTCGCACTTCCGATGCTTTGCTGATTGAACGTATTTTCCTGTGCGGATTTACAGCTACTCCGCCCAACAAGGAAATCCATAAAACCGCCCTCGATGCCGAAAAATCGGTAAATTGGGAATATTTCGAAACAACCGAAGCGGCAGTTGAAAAACTTCGAACTGAAGGCTATAAAATTTATGCTGTGGAGCAGGTGGAACGAAGCGTATCATTGCCTGATTTTCAGCCTGCGAAGAATGAAAAAGTTGCCCTGGTTTTTGGAAATGAAGTAAAAGGCGTTCAACAAAAGGTAGTGAATTTATGCCACGGAAGCATTGAAATCCCGCAGTATGGAACAAAACATTCCTTTAACGTTTCGGTGAGCGCAGGAATTGTGCTTTGGGATATTTTTCAGAAAATGAGAAAAAACAGGTAAAATCATGCAGATTTTTTACGTGCCGCAAATCGATGGCAGCGAAATTTTTCTCGATCAAACGGAATCGAGACACAGCGTAAAAGTGCTCCGGCTGGCGCAGGGAGAGCTGGTGCAGGTGGTGGATGGCGAGGGTGGTTTTTACGAAGCTCGAATCGAAGACGCGAATCCGAAGAAATGCAAACTTTCAGTTGTAAGTGCAACAAAAGAATTTGGTAAAAGTAATTTCAGGCTGCACATTGCCATTGCTCCTACTAAAAACAACGAGCGCCTGGAGTGGTTTCTGGAAAAAGCAACGGAAATAGGTATTGATGAAATCACGCCAATATTATGCGAACATTCTGAGCGAAAATCAATTAAGCCGGAGAGGCTGGAAAAAATAACGATTGCAGCCATGAAGCAATCGTTAAAAGCATATCTTCCAAAATTGAACATGCTGACGCCGTTTTCCAGCTTCATTTCGTCGGTTGAAGCGCAAAAAAAATTCATTGCCCATTGCAACGAGGGCAATAAAATTCATTTGAAAGACGATATAAAAAAGGGAGAAGATTTGTTGGTTCTCATTGGTCCGGAAGGCGATTTCAGCGTTGAAGAAGTTGCCCTGGCAAAAAAAAGAAATTTCACTGAAATTACGCTGGGGCCGTCGAGGTTGCGTACTGAAACTGCCGGAGTGGCAGCTTGCCTGATTGCCAATTTAGCGAACCTGTAAACGCTGCTTTCCGGAAAAGAATGATAATTTTCAGAAAAATTACAGACATGAAGGTATTTTTTGTTTTTATATTATTTGCAGTCACATTTCAAACAAACGCACAGTCGGAAGGCGTGAAAATAGCACTCGCAAAGTACAGCGGCGGCGGCGACTGGTATTCCGACCCAACAGCGCTGCCGAACCTGATAAAATATTGCAACCAGCACCTCAGCACAAACATATATCCCGAACCGTCGACCATTGATGTAGGCAGTCCGGAAATTTTTAATTTCCCATACATTGAACTGACCGGTCATGGGAATATTGTTTTTTCTGAAAGTGAAGCCGCAAATCTCAGGATGTACATGGAAGCCGGCGGATTTCTCCATGTAGATGATAACTACGGGCTCGATGAATATTTCCGGCGCGAAATCAAAAAAGTTTTTCCCGACAGGGAACTGACGGAATTGCCACCTTCGCATCCGATTTTTCACCAGAAGTTTGAGTTTAAAAACGGGTTGCCTAAAATTCATGAACACGACAATAAACCACCGCAGGCTTTTGGAATTTTTATCGAAGACCGGCTGGTTTGCCTGTACACCTACGAATCGGATTTGGGCGATGGCTGGGAAGATGAGGCAGTTCACAAAGATCCGTTTGAAGTGCGGGAACAGGCGCTGAAAATGGGAGCCAACATCATTGAATACGTGTTTAACCAGTAAGTTTGATTAAATCACCACGGAAAAAATCGGGTAATTCCAACATCAATCAGATGATTATTCCGGGATCGAGCTACTGGAATTTTGCATTCGTAAGAAATCCGGGCGAGGTTTTAACCGACGGGGAAGGAATGCAGACCATTCGCACCCTGGCGCAAAATATGGCGTGGCTGATGAAAAAACTAGACAGTTGATTTCAGGGCACAAAAAAGAGGCAGTTAAAAACTGCCCCTTTATCTTTTTATTTGGCTGCTATAACAAGGTATTTCGACGCCGACCAAAATTTTGCCGGATTGTCGATGTACAATGTATCTGCACCGTTTTCGCCCGAAAGATGGTAAGAATCGACCGGATGAACAGAAATCACGTCAGCCTTTCTCGAATTTAGCGGCAGGTAATTAAACTTCCGGATATCAACCTGGTTAAACTCGTCAGCCGTAAAATTTTCGCTAATCACCGGTGTGCTGCCAATTCCAAGAATGCCGCCTTCCCTTTCCACAATGCCCTGATCTTTTAGTTCTCCAACTGTGCCAACTGCATAATACGCTTTGTTCAGTGCAGCTTCCTGCAGCCTGAGCGAATCAAGTTGACGCGCGCTGTATCCCTCTATATCATTCATTTTCTGATTTAAAGTCATCAGTTGTTCACTTTGTTCCTGCACCTGTTGGTTCAACTCAGCGATTTGCGCATCTTTTTGCTTCACGTTTGCTTCCAGATTTTGCGTGGTTTGCTCCAACTCGTCGACCATCGATTGCAATTTGCCCGATTTGAAGTTCGAATTGTTCAGACGGCTTTTTAAATTCGCAATCAGTTGCTTGTTGTCTTTCAGTAAACCGTTGATCGTTGCCAAATCCGATAAAATCCGTTCCTTTTGGTTCGCGTTTAAAACCCGCTCCGATTGGTTTGGTACATCAATCATTGCTTCAATCTTTTTAATGGAATCAAGATTGGATTGGATTTCCGTGAAATCGTTCAAAAATACATCGATGGTGGAATCTTTTTGAACCGTTAACGTTCGTAAGCTATCTACTTTGGTTTGCAGGTTTTCGGCATCTTTTTTATAATTATGACAGGATGCCAGCATTACAACCGATAAAAAAATTATTATGTACTTCATATTTAAAGATTTTAGTATGTTAAAGCAATTAAACAATATTTATTATTCGATCAGCAACAGGGAAAGGTTACAAAAAACAGGGTTAAAATAGAACAACCCGTAGATTGTTATCAAGTTGCAATCGAACCTGTTTGTTATATTGAACAAAATAAATTAGTAAGAAGTTTTGGGTTCAGTTTAATTTTTTGTGGAGCGAAAGCCGTTGGATTCGTCATGCCTCCTCAAACAGCCGTAATTTTTTAACACCAACATCATTTGTTTTCCGGCTCACCGCCCGGGGCCACGCTTCGATTTTGCGGACGGGGGGCTCGGGAGTGGCCTTTTTTTAACCCGGCCCGGAATCGAAATAAAACATTAGTGAGAAAGGGAAGGAAAGTATAAGGCCTTTAAATTCAACCTCCTTAACGTTGTCAGGTCCTGCGGACGCTGACAAGTTTATGCTTCGCTGGTTTTTCCCGGAACCTGACATCGTCGTAAGACATGTCAGCGTTAAGGCAAAGATGAAGGATTCCGGCAGAATATTGTAGAGATGGGAATTTTCAATCTTTTCATCTGGCAATCAATTTTATTTCTCCACAACTTTTTAATGTGAGCCAAGTTTTGTGCATGGGGTGAAAAAATAAAGCCCGTCCGTATACAGACAGGCTTTATACTTATTATGATATGAAGTTTTTTATTCTTTTTCCAGTTTCAGGGTCCTGGTGGGCTGGTCGCATACTTCAGTCGGTCCGAAATACTGAATCGGTCCCGGATATACGTAATTGGTACTGAACGCCCACTCACCGCGTTTCGATACAAAATACTTGTACGGCGAACCGTTCAAATCGACAAGTGCTTTCTGAATTACCGGTTTCATGTGGCCGTGACGTCTTTCCATGTTCATCATCATAGTAACCGGAACACCGCCGGCAATCCATTCTTCGGCAGGCTTCGTCAAATTCCTTACAGAGGACATATAACCGGTTTTTCCTTCTGAAATTAATACGGAAGCTGTATATCCCAGCGAATAACAGTAATCGGAATCGAAATTCGAAGGAGCTGCACAACGACCTTCGTATCCGAAAAAGTGATACTGAGTTCCGAATTTGCCGACGAATTTGCCGGCAAGTTTCATTTTTGACAGCTTTGTTTTTACCATTTCGCCAAGCAGTTTTTCAGTTTCAATCAGCGATACCTGCACATTTCCGTGCGGATCGCGATCGAGTGTCAACTGAGTGGCAATCCCCGAAGGCAGTGAACTAAATACTTTTGCTGATTTTGCAGAAAGTTGCCCCGCCAGCCATTCGATCCGGTGCGCTTTTTTTAGCATTTTGAACTCCTTTTCAGTTTCTGTGCCTTCAACAAGCAGTTCATTCAATTCAGAAATCAGTTTTTTCATTTCAGGAACGAATTCAATCAATCCTTCCGGGATTAACGCTACACCGAAATTTTCGCCATTTTCAGCACGTTTGGCAATAATTCCGGCCATGTATTCCACTACCTCGGCAAGCGTTTGTTGTTTTTCTTCCACTTCTTCTGAAATCAGCGTAATGTTTGGTTGAGTCTGCAATGCACATTCCAGTGCGATGTGCGAAGCTGAACGCCCCATTAATTTTACGAAGTGCCAGTATTTTTTTGCTGAATTGGCATCGCGCTGAATGTTGCCAATTAATTCAGAGTAAACTTTGGTGGCGGTATCGAATCCGAACGATGTTTCAATCATTCCGTTTTTCAGGTCACCATCGATTGTTTTCGGACAGCCGATAACCTGTATTCCTGCATTTTTGGCTGCATAATACTCTGCCAGTACACAGGCGTTTGTGTTTGAATCGTCGCCGCCAATAATTACCAGTGCGCTCAGGTTTAAATCTTTTGCAATTTCAAGTCCTTTGTCGAATTGCCACTCTTCTTCGAGTTTTGTACGTCCTGAACCAATAATATCAAAGCCGCCCGTGTTCCGGTATTCGTCGATAATTTCGGCGGTAATCTCCATGTATTTATGTTCAACCAATCCGCCCGGACCACCTAAAAATCCGTACAATTTACCCGCCGGATTGATTTTTTTGATGCCGTCAAAAATTCCTGAAATAACGTTATGGCCACCCGGCGCCTGTCCGCCGGAAAGGATTACGCCCACATTTACCGGCTCCCGGTCTTTTTGTTGTTCGCCTTTTTCAAAGGTAATCAACGGCATTCCGTAAGTGTTTGGAAATAATCCGGCGATTTCCTTCTGGTCGGCTATCGATTCTGTTTTTTCTCCTTCAACCAGTTTTACCGCACCTTTTAATGATTGGGGAAGTTTCGGCTGATACTTTGCACGTTCTTTTTGTAATGCACTGATATTCATAATATTCTATGTATTTTCCTGTGATTTTCGTAAATCGAAATCAAAAATAAGCGATTTTGTACTGAATCCAATTTGAAGGTATTTTTATTTAATTGATTTAAAGTAAAGTTAAGGCGCAAAGCAGATACCGGCGTTGTTGCAACGCTGAACCATTTTCCTGTTTGTTACGCAATCATTGATTTGCTGATAACGAAGATTTATTTTCGTAGACCAGTTTCCCTTTAACGTATGTTTTTTCAATGTTCACTTCGAAATTGTTGAGGTGAAACAGGATTATATCGGCCCGTTTTCCAGGTTCCAGGGTTCCGCGGTCGGTTAGCCCAAATAACCTGGCCTGGTTGGTGCTCGACATTTGAATGGCATCTGCCAGTGAACAACCTGTGACTTCAATAATATGCCCAACTCCTTTTGTAATAGGCGACGCCGAACCATATAAAACATTTTGCGCCGGATATCGCAGCATTCCCTCTTTAGTCAGTTCGATGGTTTCACCGGTTTCGGTTTTATATTCGCCCGGCTCCAATGCTGCATAACTGGTAACATCCGAAGTAATGATGGTTTTATCCGGGCCCTTCACATCATAAAAAACTTTTATTTCTTCCGGCAGTAAATGAAATCCATCGCAAATGATACTGGCAAACAATTCGTTATTTGCAAGTTGCGGCCAAAGCGGGTTTTGGTGGCGGTTAATCGTATTTGCACATCCGTTGCCAAGGTGGGTCGAAATTTTTGCGCCGTTGTAAACAGCCTGATCAACCTGCTCCCTGTTTGCGTTATGATGCCCGATTGCTACCAGAATTCCCTTTTCGGTACATTTTTTTATGAAATCCTGCGCGCCTTCCAATTCCGGAGCGATAGTAACTTCCATAATTTTACCATCAGCTGCGTGGTACATTTCTAAAAATTCATCCCAATCGGGCAGTCTGACGAACTGCCTTGGATGCGCGCCGCGAAATCCATCTTCAGGATTAATATACGGTCCTTCCAAATGAAATCCGGGAATGGAGCCGAGCAGCCGTTCATCGTCCATTGCTTTGGCCAGGATCGCGAAATTCTGCACCAGCACATCTTTACTGTTGGTTGTTAATGTGGGCATGTATGTTGTAACTCCTTTTTTCCAGAGTTCGCTTGTGGCTTTTAAAATTCCGTCCGTTGTTAAATCGCTGTGTCCCAACGCAAAAGATACTCCTGCAAAACCATTTACCTGATTATCGAAAAAACCGGGAGCAATGATTAAATCGTTGTTTTTATCCGAGAGGTGCTGAATACGTTCGACCGACCTGATTTTCCCGTCGCTGATCGTCACTTTTACGGGTTTATTATCGATATAATGGAGTCCTTCGATAACCTGCTGCGCTTTTATATTATTCGTTACCAACAGAAAAAACAAAAAGAGGACGATAGGAGATATTTTAATTAACTGTCTGTTTTTCATCACTTTATATTTTATGTTCTTATTCATTTTACATTTTTTGTGAAAACGCGGTGCATTGTGTCTCTACTCGTGGAGCATATAAATTTTATTCCACATTCAGGTATTCCACGTCCACCCATTTTTCATTTTCCGCCGATTTTTCCAGCGCTTCGAGCACCGAAACACCATTTAAAATACTTTGGTGTGAGCGCGGCTCTTTTCCGGTGCGGAACATTTCTACCATGTCGGCGTCATTTTTTGGTGGGTTGGGTTCTTCCACCCGCGATTTCAGTTCCGTTAGTTTATCGTTTGTTTCCACAAAAGTCTCCCAGCCGTAAGCTTTTCTTTTAAAGATAAGGGTGGCAAACAAACCGTCAGCGAATTTTAAGCTGGCATTTCCGAAGCGGCCGTCGCGGGTAATTCTCACCCGTTCAACGTTTTCGCCAAACATGTACATTAGCGGCTGAACGATATGTACCCCATAAAAAAATATCCCGCCGTATTCTGAATCGAGATCGGCAGGGCCGGTGCGAATAACCTGATTTATTGTACCCATCGATTTTATTTGATCAATCATATCGAATGTAGCCGCACTTTGTGCGATCGAACTGTACGAAGTAACTGGTGTTCCTGCTTTTTTCGCCATATCGAGGAACTCTTTTCCTTCGGCGGCGCGGTAACAAAACGGTTTATCGATGAAAGTTGGGATGCCGGCTTTTACAAATGGTGCAGCTGCTTCCAGGTGGTATTTCGGATGGCGGTGATCAACTATCAGCGCATCAATTTTCCCGATCATTTCCTTAGGGTCTTTAACCTGGTACGGGATGTTTCCCTTTTCCATGGCGTTTTTTGCAAATTTATCGGTTTCGCCCCAGACGTACTTCACTTCAACACCGGGAAACATTTTTTCAACGTTAAAAACCTTTCCGTAGCCGATGGTATGTGAATTTTCAGCACCGATAATTCCAATTGTAATTTGCTTTTCAGGAGGTGTAGCCATGTTTTTCGTTATGATTCCCGGCACAACGGCGGTGGCAACCGCCCCTGCTCCGGTCGTTTTGATAAAATTTCTTCTTGTTTGCATAACCAGTAAACCTTTAAAGTTTCATTTCCCAGCCTTTCTCATACGTCCGCGACCACAATTTTTGGGCATCTTTATCGCCTTTGATATGACCGTTTTCGGGATTTATTTCCAATGAATGGCCTACCCGTTGCGCAATATTCCCAAGCTGTACCAGCAATGTACTTTTATGTCCTGAGGCAATATCGGCCCTGAGCGGTTCGCCTGACCGAATATTTGCAAACAGGTTTCGAATGTGCAAAGCATCGAGGTGGCTGGCAGGATTGGCAGCATCTCTCGGATCGACTTCCCGGGTGTCTTTTACCTCTTTTACCACGTTATTTTTCAGGTCGTATATTTTATAGCTGTTTCCACCTGAAATCACCAGGCTGCCTTCTTCGCCATAAAAAACCACGCCCACTGAACTTCCTTCCACATTCCTTCCGTTGCAGCTCCGGCCTTCCCAGGACATTGATACTTCGCCGGGAAAATCCAGCGTAATCACCTGCGTGTCTGGCGTTTGCCAATCGTCGTTGTATCGGTAGCGGCCGCCGTTCGAACTCACTTTTTCCGGATAATCCGCATCGAATCCCCAGCGGAGCAGATCGACCATGTGAGTTCCGTTATTTAGCGCTTCGCCGGTGCCCCATTTCCAGAACCAGTGCCAGTTATAATGTACAATATTGTCTTTATAAGCTTCACGCGGCGCCGGTCCCTGCCAGAGATCCCAGTTCAGCCAACCCGGAACAGGCACTACTTTTCCGTTTCCGATTGGGCCGCGGTTGTTGGAATACCAGCCCTTTCCAAAATAAGGACGGCCGATGATGCCGTTTTTTAATTCGCTGATTGCTTGCATCACATTGGGCCAGGAGCGTCGCTGGTTGCCCATCTGAACCGATTTGTTGTAACGTTTGGCAGCTTCCACCAGCATTTCGCCTTCGTTTGGATTATGGCTGCAGGGTTTTTCAAGGTATACATTTTTGCCGGCCTGCATCGCCAAAAGCGCAGCCGGGGCATGCCAATGGTCGGGCGTGGCAATTACCATCACATCAATGTCTTTGCTTTCCAGTGATTTCCGGAAATCGCCAAATCCCTGCGGCTCAAGGTCCTGAACCTTTTTTACATTGGCAATGCATTTTTCGATGGCACGCGAATCCACATCGCAAATATGCAGTACATCGCACTCCTCCTGAAATGCAAAATTTTGTGCCAGCGCATTTCCGCGTGAATTTACACCCATTACCGAGGCCCGGATTTTATCATTTGCTCCCACAATCCTCCGGTAACTTTCGGCACTGAAACCTGGTAAAATACCTCCGGCCATGAAAAGCGCCGAACCTGCTGCCGCTTTCTTAATGAATTCGCGGCGGGAATTATTGTTCTCCATTATTTTGTTGGTTTATATGAATATTTAAAAGGCATTAAATTACATCTAAATTTTCTAAATCTGAAATGCTGCTGACAAATCTGTTGGAGAACTATTTCAAATGACAGGGTATGCCGGTCTGCAGCTTGTAAAATTAGCCGAATATCCTATCTTTGGAAAAATGCACAAACCTGCCCGTTATGCTGACTGAGTTTTTGTTTCTGGCAGCCGGACTGGCGCTGCTGATTAAAAGCGCCGACTGGTTGGTTGGCGGTGCTTCGGCACTGGCAAAAAAGTATCGTGTTTCGGACCTGGCTATTGGTTTGACGGTGGTGGCATTCGGAACATCGGCGCCCGAACTTGTAGTGAATATAATTGCCTCGTCAAAAAATTTAAACGACATTGTTTTCGGAAATGTAATTGGCAGCAACATCGCCAATCTTTTTCTGATACTCGGTATCACCGGGTTAATTTATCCGCTGGTGGTACAATCTTCCACCGTCTGGCGCGAAATTCCGCTTTCGTTTTTTGCAGTCGTGCTGCTTTATTTGCTTTCAAACAATTTTGCGGGAAATACGTCTCAGCTTTCGCGGGCCGATGGATTGATACTCCTGCTGATGTTTGGTTTGTTTATGTTTTACGTTTACCGTCAACTCAAAACCGACGCTACGCCAAATGAAATTCCGGTTAAACAAATGTCGTTGTTAAAAACATGGATTTTTATTGGTTTGGGGCTTGCGGGGCTTGTCTGGGGTGGAAGACTGGTGGTCAACAATGCAGTAGTGATAGCAACAGATTTGGGTGTCAGTGAAAAAATAATCGGCTTCACCATTGTGGCAATCGGAACTTCGCTGCCCGAACTGGCAACTTCGGTTGTAGCTGCACTCCGAAAAAATACCAACATTGCAGTAGGTAACATTATTGGTTCAAATGTATTTAATATTTTCCTCATAATTGCTGTAAGCGCGCTGGTCAAACCAATCAGTTTTAATACCGCTTTCAATACCGATTTGTATTTGCTCGGAAGCGGGACCATGCTCCTGTTCGCAGCCATGTTTACAGGAGGCCGCAAAAAACTTGATCGGTGGGAAGCAGCGATTATGCTGGCAGTTTACATCACTTACATCCTTCTTTTGGTCTTAAAAGAGGTATGATTACGAAAACACCTTCTGTAAACATCATGCTTCTGTTTAAAGGAGTTTTGGACTGCGGAACTTCGCTTGAAAAATTAAAACATTGAAAAGTTTTCAATATTCTTTGGTATCTTTCAACGGTCGTTGCGAATTTGAAAAAGCAAAACATGAACAAAAAAAAAGTAGTGTTTGGTTTGATCGGGCTGACTGCCACTGTTGCAGGATTTGTTGCCAAAGTTTTTTACCGCGATTACATCTATACAAATGATATTCAGGATTTTGGGTTTGCAGGAGCGATGCCCAGCCTGTTTTATGTTATTGGTTTCTCGCAATTTTTACTGATAAAACCGCCGGTCCGCCCATGGTTGATCGTTTCGGTGGTCGCACTGGCTTCCTGCATGTTTGAGTTTATGCAGTACGCTTCGGCGGAAATCATGGATGTTGCAGACGTTCTTGCTTCCGTTGCCGGAGGTTTTGTTTCTTTTGTAATATGGAAATACGTTGAAAAGAAAATGAATAAAATAGGCCGGTTACCTTAACCGAAACTATTTCCAACGCGGGGATAAAAAACCATAGAATTAAAATGTACAAAAATGAATGATAATGCTAAACAAAATAAACCATGAAACAAATTGTTGTATTGCTGCTTTTTATGCTGGTTTCACCGGCAGTTTTCGCTCAAAGCGGAAAAGTATTCGATAACCTCTCGATGAAAAGTGAAATCCTGAACATGGACCGCAAGTTTGCGATTTATCTTCCGCCGGGCTACGAAACTTCGGAACGGAGTTATCCGGTTTTATACTTGTTACACGGATCCGGCGACGATCAAACCGGATGGGTGCAGTTTGGCGAAATCCTCCACATCGCCGACAAAGCCATTCACGAAGGCCATGCCACACCCATGATTGTGGTTATGCCCGATGCAGATACCGGCCAGCGCGGTTATACAAATGCACCGGGCGGCAACTGGAATTATGAAGATTTTTTCTTTAAAGAACTGATGCCTTATGTGGAGAAAACCTACCGCATAAAGCCGGAAAAACGATACCGCGCAGTGGCTGGTCTTTCAATGGGCGGAGGCGGCTCTTTTTATTATGCTTTGCACCATCCGGAATTGTTCTCGTCAGCATGCCCGCTGAGCGCTTCCACAGGGCCGTTAAACAAGGAAGAAGTGCAGCGGTACATGCAACGGCGCAGCATGTCAGACGCAACCGAAGAACAAATGAATAACTGGTACAGGAAATACAGCGTTTTGGAGATGGTAAAAAATATGCCGGAGGATGATTTAAAATCAGTCCGCTGGTTTATGGATATTGGCGACGACGATTTTTTATTCGAAGGAAACTCGCTGGTCCACATTGAGTTGAGGAAACGGAACATCCCGCACGAATACAGGGTTCGCGACGGCGCCCACAACTGGACTTACTGGCGCGATTCGTTGCCTGTGGTACTGCATTTTGTTTCCGAGGCGTTTCATCAGTATTAATATTTACCTGCAGTTACATACCTGCGAAGACGGGAAATCTTTTCCAAAAAACCAGAGAAAATGAAGTTTTGTTTAACTGTTTTTCTTTTGTTATTTTTCCTCTCTACCACAGCACAAAACCGCAGCGACTGGTTTGAATTTTACCTGCCGTGGGACGATTCAACAAAAACCGTGACGGACATGTCGGCATATCTTGATCCGCCAGCCGGGAAATATGGTTTTCTGCAGGTTACGCCCGATGGGCATTTTCGGTTTGAAAACAAGTTGGAAAACGAACGGTTTGTCGGCGTGGTGAATGTTGCCATCGCTAATTTCCCATCAAAAGAAGAAGCGCCGCTGGTGGCGGCCCGAATGGCAAAATTCGGGATAAACCTGGTGCGCATTCACCTGATGGATGTGGAAGGACAATACGGTCTGTTTCTGAATTCGGCACAAAATACCTTGCAAATCAGTCCGGTGCGGCTCGATAAAATGGACTATTTCATTAAATGTTTGAAAGATCGGGGAATTTACTTCAATTTTTGTGTCCAGTCAGGGAGAATGTACAAAACTGCCGATGGCATCGCGGCGCCGGTAACAAACGACCAAAGCAAATATGTAACGCTTTTCGACCGAAAAATAATCGATCTGCAAAAAGATTTCGCACAGAAAACCATTGGCCATAAAAATCCATACACAGGCCTCACTTATGCCGCTGATCCGGCGATGGCAAACATGGAACTGACCAACGAAAATTCATTGTTTAACGGCTGGTTGGGCTGGCAGTCCGATTTCATTTTTGAAGGTACGACCGGTGGAATAGGCGCATATTATTCGCATGAACTGGATACTTTGTTTAACGACTGGCTTGCCCGGAAATATGAAAATACAACAAAGTTGCGTGAAGCCTGGTCGGGCGGTGAACCCGGAACTTCGGCCGAACGGATTAAAAACGGTTCATTTGAGCAAAACCTTTCGAACTGGAGCAGCCTGGTTACCGGAGGCGCGCAGGGGAAAATTTCAGTTGACACTGAAAATGTAAAAGACGGAACCAAATCGGCAAAAATAGTGGTTACTGCGCCCGGCGCCGAAAACTGGAATGTTCAGTTAAAATCGAACGAATTTAAGGTGGAGAAAAACAAAGCGTATAAAATCAGTTTTTATGCCAAAGCAGATGTGGAGAAGGATGTCCGGCTGGAAATTATGGAAAATCAGACCTGGAAATGGATTGACGGCCCGTTTTATAAAACCTCGGCCGGTTGGAAGAAATACGAACTGTTTTTTAACAGCCCGTTCAATTCAGATGCACTGATTGTTGCCTTTGAATGGGGAAAACAAACCGGTACGTTCTGGCTCGATTCGGTAAGTATTTCCGAAACATACGGTGTTGGACTGGAACCGGGCGAATCGTTGGAAGCCAGGAATATCAGCAGGACCCGGAATTCGGAAATCGGGAAATATACCAATCAGCGTGTGCGCGACAATGCTGAATTTTATTTCGATACCGAAAAACATTACACCGGCGAACTTTCAGGATTTCTGAAAAATGATTTGAATGTAAAATGCCCGGTCACGTTCACCAATAACTATTACGGGCTTGCCAGTATCTATTCGCAGTCGCAGGCCGATTACATGGATTTTCACATGTACTGGGATCATCCCGGTTTTCCAAATGGTTGGTCGGACACTGATTTTACCATGCGAAACCAGTCGGTTTTATTAAATCCGGAAAATTCAACGTTCAACCACATGATGCTCAGCAGGGTAAAAAATATGCCGCTTGTATTAAGTGAATACAATCATCCGTATCCGTACATATTTCAGGTGGAAGCCCCCTCGCTGCTGTATGCTTACGGCTCGTTTTTCGATTTGGACGCAATTCTCTGGCATGCCTATTATGATTACATGAACCATTATGATCAACGCGGGCAGGATATGTTTTTTGATATTGCGATGCATCCCGTAATGATGACACAACTGCTGCTGGCCTTGCCTTACCGGATGAAATCCATCGAAAAATCCCGAACAGTTGTGGAAGCAAATTACCGCAGGCAGGATGTTTTCAACAACTTAAAAATATTCCGGAACAACGAGGTAATAAACTTTCAAAATGCGGAATACGGTACATCGTTTTTGGAACATGGGTTTGCACATGCATCATTTAACAGTGACAGTTCTTATTTAGCAGGAACACCCGGCAATCCCGGGAAAGTGGTGACGACCGATACCGGCGAATTGACGTGGGATGGCGACAATGGATATTTTACCGTAAACAATCCTTTTTGGCAGGGGGCAACCGGTTATCTGGGCAATAAAACCATCGGGCTGGGCAATATTTCCATTTCGGGCGTAGAAACAACCGGCAACCTTGATTTTGCTGCCATTCACTTGATTTCACTCGATTCGCTGCCCATCGGAAAATCAAGGCGAATGTTGCTGTTAACCAGCGCACGTGTGGAAAATGAAGGCCTGCAATGGAACACAGATAAAACCCGTTTGATGAGCAGCGGCGGTACCCGCGCTTTGTGTGAACCGGTTGCAGCGATGATAAATTTCAACGGTGCAAGTGTTGATTCTTTTCTGGTTTACCAGTTGAATGAGCGTGGACAACGGATAGATTCGCTGCCGCTAAACCAGCTCGAAAATGGAATCCGTTTCTCCCTCAACAAAAAAACATTATGGTATGAAATTGCAAATCATAAGTTTCATGATGTGCCGCAGGAAAACAATACACTTAAAAAAAACAAAAACATTTCGATGAAGATTCGCCCCAATCCCGGCCGAAACTATTCCACCATTGAATATTCATTTCCGGAAAATTCAATAGCCGAATTCGTTTTGTATAATTCAATGGGTGAGATCATCAGGAATGAGCCGGTGGAAATTGCCCGGAATCAAATCAACATAAAACGTATTGACCTGAAGGATTTGAAACCTGGTATTTATTACTGTGGTTTTCATTTCCACAACGGTACAAAAATTATGGATAAATTGGTAGTTAGCAATTGAAATTATCAAAAAAATAAAACTCATGAAAATCAAAATTTTCGTTCATTTCGAATTGGATAAAAAGTCATTTTCGATGATAGATGAAAACGGCGAAAAAGTGCTGCGAAACGGCGAATATAAAATTTGGGCCGGCGGTTCGTTACCCGGAGATCGCAGTCAAACGCTTGGTGCAACTGCGGTACTTGAAAAACCGGTTGATATTTCGAAACTTTTAAAATAATGAAAGAAATCAGATGAAAAAAATAATCCTGTTATTAATGGCAATAACTTTCTTAACATTCAGTGTTTCGGCACAAAAACAAAAAGTAATTTTTGATTGTGATTTGGGTGGCGATATCGATGATGCTTTTGCGGTTGCACTTCTGCTGAGCAGCCAGCAACAATTTGAAATTCTGGGACTTTGCATGGATCATGGAAATACGCCGGGTCGTGGACAGGTCGCTGCAAAAATGCTGTACGAAACCGGACTGGAAAAGATTCCGGTTTATCTGGGAAGACACACGCCGTCGGTAGTTGGTGAAGACACTCAACTGGAAGGTATGTCGCCGCAGATGATTTGGGCCGAAGATTTTAATTCACTGAAGCCGCAAAAAAAGCCGGCGCCGGATTTTATTATCGAAACGCTGAATAAATATCCCGGCGAAATCATTCTGTTTACGGTCGGGCCGGTGGATAATATTGGTGATGTTATCGACAAGGATCCGGAAGCTTTGAAAAAGGCCAAACAGGTAATTTCCATGTTTGGATCCGTAAGAATTGGGTACGGCGGCGGTGAACCTTCTGCTGAGTGGAATGTGAGGGGAAGCATTGCCGCTGCTAAAAAATTTATGAATTCCGGCGCAAATATTACGCTTGCACCGCTCGACATCACCGACCATGTTGTTTATCCGCAAAATTACCTGCTGGCGCTTTCGATGCGGCAAACACCGTTAACGGACGCAGTCAGTGCGCTTTATTCGCTTTGGTTCCGCCATGCCGACTGGGCCGTTCAACCCAAAATGTTCGATGGTGTGGCGGTTGGAATGGCGCTTTGGCCTGAGCTTTTCGAAACAAAAAAGATGTTCATTTATGTGGATGATGCCGGTTTTACAAAAGCAGATCCGTCAAAATCTCCAAATTGCCTGGTGGGCATAAAAGTTAACGACAAGGAATTCCTGAACCGGATGCACCAGCGGCTGGTAACGCAGAATTTTAAACGAAAAAAATGAAAAATATTACTATTATTTCTTTTACTCTTTTGGCTTCGCCGTTTCCCCTCATGAGGGGAAAACATTCTAATAAAGTAGGTGCTAAAATTCGAATTTAGCAGATTCCTGGGTCAGAACGTTCTCCCCTCGTGAGGGGAGATGCCGACAGGCAGAGGGAAAAAAAAACAATAAAAAAAATCTTGATTTTTTATACTTTTAAAAATCACTTAAAACTGTATAAAATGAAACCATTCCGGATCATTCTTTTTATTTTCACCCTGGTAATTTTTACCTCCTGCCAGGGAAAACCGCAAAATCCCAATATTATTTTAATCGCCGCCGATGATTTGGGCTGGTCAGATATTGGCTGTTATGGCAGCGAGGTACAAACGCCCAATCTTGATAAACTTGCGGAAGGTGGAATCCGTTTTACGCGATTTCACAATACATCGAAGTGTTTTCCTTCCCGCGCGTGTCTTTTAACCGGCGTTTACGCGCAACAAAACGGCTATTCCAAAACCTACAAGAACCCGATTACAAATGCAGTCACTCTGGGCGAAGTGCTCAGAACAGCCGGATACCGCACACTTTGGTCAGGGAAACATCACGGACTTGAAAACCCGGTAACGCGAGGTTTCGATCGTTATTACGGATTAAAGGATGGAGCCTGTAATTATTTTAATCCGGGGAACCAGCGTCCCGGAGAAGGAGCACCTGCCAGAAAAGGAAAACCCGGAAATAAAACTCAGCGCTGGTGGTGCATCGATTCGGTGATGTATCACCCGTTTACACCTGAAGCCAAAGATTTTTACACCACCGATTATTTTACCAATTATGCCCTGGGTTGGCTGGATGAATACAAAAATGAAGAAAAACCGTTTTTTCTCTACCTGGCGTACAATGCACCACATGATCCATTAATGGCATGGCCTGAAGACATTGCCAAATACAAAGGCAAATATAATGCAGGTTATGAAACAATTAGAAAACAACGTTACAAGAAACAACTGCAGATGGGACTGATTGATGAATCGTACAAATTGTCGGACCCGACCTATGAAAATTGGGAAAACCTGACCGATTCAGTGCGGAAAGATGAAATCCGCAAAATGGAGGTTTATGCGGCGATGATCGACCGGCTGGATCAAAACATTGGCCGGGTGCTGACAAAGCTAAGAGAAATTGGAAAAGATGAAAACACGCTGATAATTTTTGTATCGGACAATGGCGCTTCTGCCGAAATGGTGAACATTACAGATGATTACGGCGAAATCGGCGCCATGACCCGATGGTCGTCGCTCGGTCATAGTTGGGCAAATGTGGGAAATACACCCTTCCGCTTTTATAAAAATTTCAGTTACGAAGGCGGAATCAATACTCCGCTGATTGCGTGGTGGCCGGGAAAAATCAAGCCAAAAACTTTCTCAGAATTTCCGGGGCATTTTATTGATTTGATGGCAACATTTGTAGATATCACTGGTGCAAAGTATCCCACAGAATTCAACGATCAAAAAATTACTCCCATGCAGGGAGTAGAGTCTTGTTGCCTGCTGTTGAAAGGTGAAAAAACAAACAGAGAAAAACCTGATTTTCTGGGAATGGAGCGATGGACAAGCTTGTTATTCCGATTCATGGAAAATAGTTAAAGAAGGCTTCGATAGTCCCTGGGAATTGTACAACATTGAAACAGATCCAACTGAAACCAATAATCTGGCAAACGAAAATCCGGATAAAGTGAAAGAGTTGGAGGAATTGTTTGAAGGATGGAAAGCAGGTCTGCCCGATTTCTCAGAATAAGGTAAAATTGCCTATTTTTGATTTATGGATAAAAATGAAGACATATTACTAAAAATTAAAAGAACAGTTCATATACAATCTCCTGATGCTACCGTTATTTTATACGGTTCCCGTGCCCGCGGTGAAGACGTTGCCGGTTCAGATATCGATATTTTGATTTTGCTTGAAAAAGAAAAAGTTACCCGAAAAGATGAAGTTAAAGTAAAATATCCGCTTTACGATATCGAATTTGATACCGGCAGAATAATCAGTCCCCTTGTTTTAAGCAAAAAAGACTGGGAATCGAGACATAAAATAACCCCATTTTATGAAAATGTCATGAAAGATGGAATTATCCTATGAAAGAACAGGATGAAATATACTATCCAAAACCGATCTCTGAAAAAATAAATTGAATATGAAGTTTCGTAAAATCCAATTCGGGAATACCGAAACAAACGAAACAAATATAAATGTCAGTAAACGCGTTGAATATTTCTTGCATTACTGGAATTTTATTTTTCAAAAAAATACCGGCTTGATATTCATTCAGTATGAAAAATTTGAATCTCATCGATCATTGATTCATAAAATTGAGATACAGATAAATGAAAATAAATCGAGATATGCGAGAAGAATTGAAGCTTTATTGATTAAACACCCATATTTTAAGAATGATAACCTGATTATTAGAAATTCACCCAAAGTAATAAATGAAATAAACACTTTCAAAAATAATTTCAACGCCATTTGGTTTTCCAAAGGAATAGACGATAAAAAAACTAATCAACAAAATCAACTAATAATTAAAACAGAATTTGAGAAAATTAAAAAATTGCTTTTACGAAATTATCTTAACCGATTAATTAAATCTTTAATTAATCAACTTGTAACTAACAAGCCAATAAATAAGACCTTCAAAGATGATATACAGTTTTTAATTAGTGCAGTAATTGTTGAACTTTACTTTAATGGATTTTCCAGCGATTATATTCGAAATTTAGCCGAAATAATTGTTTTTCCGCAAGAGCATAAAAATCAATTCCCTTATGACAAAACATTCCGTGATTTTGGAAATGATAAAGAATCTTTTAAAAAATATAAAGGGCAAACTTCAAGCACAATAAAATTGCACGAACAAATAGCTTGCTTAAAAAACTTGACTGACAATAAAAAGTACCAAAAACAAAAAGGATTTTGTGTTTTCAAAATTGATGATTTTGATTTTCAATTGGAAGAATCCATTAAAATTTGGGGTATAACATTTTACAATCCACAAAGAACCAAAAAAGTTAAAACAAAGATTCCTGAAAATGAAAACATTGAAATCGATTTCAACCATCTTGTTTTTTCAAAACCAAATAATATCACTAACTCAACGTGTAATGCAATAATTAAAGTTGATTACAGAATATTCGATTGGAACAACCCTGTAATTGCAATCCATCAGGTAATACGAAAAGTGGATAAAGCTCTACAGGTTCTAAAAAAACTAAAACTCGATTTCGTAAATGGAGAAAATGCGATTTCAGGAAAGCTTTCCATAAAAAATTGCATCTTCACAGATTATGAATACAATTATCGTCAATTTGTCATAATCAAGTTCGATAAGTATTCTTTTAAAATTGAGGAATATCAGAAATCAGTTTTTAAAAATGTCACGAAAGACTTGCGATTGTATCAAAAGAGCCAAAAGTTAATGGATATTTACGCTTATTTGTGCCAAGCAAGAACCAATAAATTCTCGTTTAACTTTAAAGATTACTGGACAGTTTTAGCTGAAGCTAATTTTCCAAACAATCATAAGGGCTTTATCAATGAATGCAAAGCAATTTTCAGAAATGACTTGCCAAACAGGCTATTTATGGACATTAAAATTTTTCTGAATAATTCGTTAAGACACTCCGATTCTGAATATTTGTTAAAACCATCCATTTTAAATCAAACCGGATTAAACATACCAGAAAAGAATAGTTTTAACGCTAAAAAATTCAAACTGAATTATGACAAACTGAAACAACATTAAGAATTTGAATTGGTAAATGAGATACTGGTTAAACTGGACGAGGGTCAAATAATCCAGGAAGAATTCAAAAAGAAAATTGAAGAATGGCTTGAAAATACAATATTATCTGCTTATGCTGAACGAAACCTTGAATCGCATAACAGCATAGTTACTGATTACAGTTTGATAAATTTGAAAGATGAATTTAAGTATATTGGAGGGATATTTTTGTTGTCAGAATTGAAAGGACTTAAAAAGTCTCAAAAAACCAAATAAAATTATGAATGCCTGCGAGATTGTAAAAAATATAATTCCCGATGGAATTAATCAGTTACGGGAACCAATTTGGGAAAGGTTGTTATTACCCGATTTCGATGAAGAAAATCTCCAAAATTCACATCTCAATTTTAACAGCCCGGAAGAATGGTTGAATGCAGAACTAAAAAAACTTGTTTTTGAAAACCCATATTTTGAAAGAGAATATTATGCAGAAAAGCCTCTGATGTATGAAGAAGAATATTCGAATACAATTTTTTCATTTCATTACAAAAGACTTGCTCCAGACTATTTTGAATACAAGAAAAATTGGGAAATTGACCATCAAAAAATATCTGAAATTGAAAACTACAGAGGCTCTGTCTTAAACCTATTGGATTCTAATATACTTTCCAGTATTAAATTTTTTCTGCGAAGATTTCCTGAAAAATTAAAAAAAAGGATATGGTCATATGACAGTAATATTTATGAATCGTATAAGAAAATTTGGGAAAAAGCGCAGACAAACGAGGGAAAACAAAATGTTTTAAATGAATTTGAAATGTGGTGGTTTTTTGATTTGCATGGAGAATTTAATTTGGGGAATATTCTTGAAATAAGACAAAGAGCAAAAGAGTTGAAATCGAATTATATTGTAAATTGGAATCAATTGATAAAAAGTCGGGAAAAAGAATATCAGGATTGGGAGATTAAAAGAAAACGACATTTGAACAATCAAGAAATCAGAAGAAGAGAAATTGAAGGCTTAAAAATTAATTATTTAAGGTTAAATCCTGATTCGGTTGTTACATTATGTAATGAAATATTAAAACTTTCCAAATATAATTTTGAATTTGAAAAAGAGGTAGAAATTGATTTCAATCCAGACACCAGGATTCTTTTAGTCGAATATACGCTCCCAAATATTGAACAGTTGCCAAGAATTAAAGAAACGAAATATTTAACTTCAAAAAAGGAATACAAAAATATAGAAATATCCCAGAGTGAATTGCTTAAACTTTTTGATGAAACCTGTTACAGCATTATACTTCGTTCAATTTATGAAATTCTAATAAATGATACCGACAATGCAATTGATGCTGTTAATTTTAATGGATGGATAAAATCAGTAAACAAGGCTACAGGTAAAAAAGAAAACACCTGTATCATTTCAATCCAAGTGAAGCGTGATGAGTTTCTGGAAATTGAACTACAAAATGTTGAGTCGAAATCGTGTTTTAAATTTTTTAAAGGAGTTGGAAGCAGCAAATTACATAGAATTACTGCCATTCAGCCTATTTTACAAATTCAAAAAAATGATAAAAGATTTGTTAATTCTCAAAATATTGTGATTGATAATTCAACAAACCTTGCTTTAATGGACTGGGAGGATTTTGAACATTTAATCCGTGAATTATTTGAAAAAGAATTTACTTCGAATGGAGGCGAAGTAAAAGTTACACAGGCAAGCAGAGACGGTGGTGTTGATGCAGTTGCATTTGACCCTGACCCAATCCGTGGAGGCAAAATTGTTATTCAGGCAAAACGATATACCAATACAGTTGGTGTTTCTGCTATTAGGGATTTATATGGCACTGTATTGAATGAAGGAGCAAATAAAGGGATTCTGGTAACTACTTCGGATTATGGTCCTGATTCGTATGAATTTGCAAAAGGAAAGCCAATTACACTTTTAAATGGTGCAAATCTTTTGTATCTATTGGAAAAACATGGAACTCGTGCGAAAATTGATATAAAAGAAGCAAAAAGAATATTTGGTGAAATTAAACGAGGATAGCTAACATAATAAGAACCGGTCACAAATTGCGACCGGTTCGAAGATTTGCGAGAATCATATATGAGCTGTATAAAGATTTATATCAACAATAAGAAACTAAACTCAAAAATAAAATGAGAACAAAACCTTATTTACTGATAACATTTGCTGCATTAATACTATTCTCCTGCCAAACCAATATTGATAATCAATTATGGAATACTGCGGTAAATCGTATTTATTATGCTTGTTTTTATGCGGTTACTGCACTTATGCTTCATTATAATATAAATGCACAAACTCATTCAGGCATCAGACAAATGTTTGGCCTAAAATTTATTAAAACCGGATTGATTGAAAGAGAATTAGGAAAATTTTATACTGATATATTTGATAAAAGAATTACCGGTGATTATGATGATTTTGTTGAATTTGAGGCAAATGAAGTAAAAGATTTTGTAAAACCAGCTTCGAAACTTATTCACGACATTGAACATATCATTAAAAACAAATAGTTAAGTCTGCATTTTTATGAAATTTATCCACTTACTTTCAATCTTGTTTTTTCTCATATCTTTCTCCTGCCAAACCGAAAAACAAACCGACGGACCGTATTTTGGGAACGGATTTCACAACGGCTGGGCCGACCAAAATTCGGTAGTCATCTGGACACGACTGACCAAAAATAAGGAAGGTAATGCCGGTGGGGCAAAATTTCTGGCGCCTTCGTCGGAGGAGCACCGGAAACTGGACAAGGAAGCCAATCCGGAGGAAATTTACAAAGCACAAATTCCTGATGGATTAACATTGGACGATATGATTGGCGCTTGTCCGGGAGCATCCGGCGAAGTTAAACTCACCTGGTATCCGTTAACGAATCAGGAAAATAAAACTGAAACCGAATGGGTTGCTGTTAATGACCAAGAGAATTACACCCGCCAGTGGAAACTGGATAATCTTACAGCCAACACAAAATATGTGGTGGAAATAGAAGCGCGAATGGATGGGAATTCAAAAGTTTCGGATAAAATTGAAGGCGCTTTTCGCACTCCGCCTGAAGCTGAAACAGCAGAAAACATCGAATTCTGTATCGTAACCTGTCACGATTACTGGCGGAAAGATACCACTGGCGGTCATAAAATTTATTCGGCCATGATGAATTTATTTCCTGACTTTTACGTGCATACCGGCGATGTTGAATATTACGACAAACCGGAACCCTACGCACTCACAGAAGATTTAATGCGGTTTAAATGGGATCGGTTGTTTGCCTTGCCGCTTCAACGAAAATTCTGGACACAAACAACTTCCTATTTTATGAAAGATGACCATGATGTGTTGCGCGATGATGCCTGGCCGGGAATGAAATACGGAACCGTAACCTGGGATCGCGGGCTTGAAATATTTAATGAAGAACAGTTTCCGTCGCACGACAAATTTTATAAAACCATTCGCTGGGGAAAAGATTTGCAGATTTGGATTACCGAAGGAAGAAACTATCGAAGTAAAAATTCGATGCCCGACGGACCTGAAAAGACCATTTTTGGCGCCGAACAAATAGAATGGCTGTTTCGCACCCTAAAAGAATCGGATGCCACTTTCAAAGTAATTGTCAATGCCAATCCAATATTGGGGCCCGACCGGAAAAATAAAAACGATAATTACGCCAATGAAGGATTTCAGACCGAAGGAGATGAATTGCGCGAACGGTTGAATGCATTTGATAATGTTTACTTGTGTAACGGCGACCGTCACTGGCAATATGTAACCCACTGGCCCGATACAAACCTTTGGGAATTCAGCTGTGGCGCCGGTTCTGATGTTCACGCCGGTGGCTGGCCTCCCGACGAAGTTCGCCCGGTGCACCGGTTCCTTCGCGTAAAAGGAGGGTTCCTCCGTGGTTATGTTTCACGTAAAAACGGCGTGCCCACACTTACATTTCAACATATGGATGTGGACGGAAACGTGGTACACGAAGAAGTATTTGAAAGATAAAACATATAAGAAGGCTTTTAATATTTTGGCGTTTTATTCAGGCGAAGCCGCTGGTAGTTAAAATAATAATCACATGAAACGAAGGAATTTTTTTAATACTGCGTCATTGGGAAGCCTGGCACTTTTGGGATTTCCTTTTAACAATTTTTTAAATGCTTCAGATTTTACAACATCGGTTAAACAGATCACAACCGGGCCTGAAAATCACCTTTTCGGATACATCGGGCAATCGTTAACGATTCCATGGAACGCCTCCGGGAATAGAATTTTAACGCTGAGTTCACCTTTTATCGATCATTTACCGGATGGAAACGAGCCTGCGGGAGTGAATCTCGTTCACACCGATAAAAAGGATGGAAATTATTTAAAAGTGGAAAAAGTGGACGAATCGCTGGGGTGGAACCCGCAGCAGGGAACCATGTTTTACTGGAATCCTGAAAATCCGGAAAATCAGTTCTTTTTTAACGACCGTGATAAAAACACCGGAAAAGTCTTCACCGTTTTATATGATATTCAGAAAAAACAACGAATCAGGGAATACAGGTTTGAGGATACCCCGGTTGGAAATGGCGGCGTTTGCCCGGTTGGAGGTTCATACCTGGCTATCAACTATGCGCGAATGGCGCGTTTGCGTGCAGTTACGGGATACAAAGGCGCCACCGACTGGACCGAAGGAATTACTGCCCCGGAAGACGATGGAATTTTTAAGATTGATACAAATTCGGGTGAAAAGCGGTTGCTGGTTTCCTTTAAAACCATGCAGCAGGAAATAGAAAAAAAGGGGATGGACACTGAAGGTGAATCACTTTTTATAAACCATACACTCTGGAACCGCGATGGAAATCTTTTTTGCTTTTTTATTCGGGCGGGATGGAATAAAGACGAAAGCAAGAAAAGAAGAACCAATGTGTTTTGTACCATGAATGCTGATGGTACCGGTTTGGTGGTTGATCGCCCGTTTATAGGCGGTCACCCTGAATGGGGCCTGGGGCAGCAAATGATTGGAAGAAAAGGAGATGACCAGATCATTATTGACATTGTAAATGAAAAGATTACCGGAACAATTGGATCACCCGAATCCATTCCAAATCCGGAGGGTGATATTAGTCTCTCGCCAAACGGAGAGTGGTTTGTGAACGGCTACGATAAAAACGAATACAACTATTATAACATCATTCGGCTCTCCGATGGGGAGTGGACACGATCTGAAGGAGTTAACAAAGGCGAATATTCGGGTGATGTGAGAATTGACTCCGCCCCGCGCTGGAACAGAGAGAATAATCAAGTGCTTGTTCAAGGTATAGCTGATGATGGAACGGAACAACTTTACATTATTTCAGTAGAAAAAAATACCTGATAAAATATTGAATTTTAATAAATTAGAAAAAAGTTTCCAAAATGAAAATAAACATAATTCACAAATCAGCATTTCTTTTGCTTTTTCTTGCATTTAGTTTTCAGACACTCTGGTCACAAATTAGCCAAAAACCAAATATTGTTATAATAATGACCGACCAGCAGTTTGCCGATGCCATGAGTTGTGTAATGGGAAACCAGTATATTAACACGCCTCACATGGATAAACTGGCTGAACAAGGAGTTCGTTTTACCAAAGCCTACACGCCAAATCCACTTTGTATGCCCATGCGTACCTCAATGATGACGGGCAGTTTTCCGCACCAAACCGGAGTTTTGACAAACGATAAAAATGAACTCGATCCTCTGCGGTTTCATTTTCTTGGAAAGATTTTTAAGGACGCAGGATACGAAACCGCCTACTTTGGAAAATGGCATGTTTCCTTCGATGAAAAGAAAAATGACATTCACGGGTTTACAATTTTCGACGAAAATGGCGCCCGGTTAAATCCTGAGCCTGCCACTGAATTTCTCAAACAAAAACATGAGAAACCGTTTCTTGCAGTTGCTTCATTTTTAAGCCCGCACGAAGTTTGCCAGTGGGCGCGGAAACAGGAATTGCCGGGAGGACCGGTTGGCGAGGTGCCGGCACTAAAAGATATGCCACCGCTGAAAGCGAATTTCTTTCCTCCGGAAAACGAAACCGATATCATGGCGTTCATGAGAAAGTCGTACCAGGCCAACCTGAAGCTTTTTCCGGTGGGCGATTACACCGATGCCGACTGGCGCCGGTTGCAGTGGGGCTACTACCGCCTCATCGAACGCGCCGATACTTTTGTAGGCGAAATTATGCAGGCGCTGCAGGAATCAGGACAGGAAGAAAATACGCTGGTGGTTTTTCTCAGCGACCACGGGGAATGTGCAGGCAGCCATCACTGGAACCAGAAAACCGTTTTTTACGATGAATCGGCGCGGGTGCCGTTAATCCTGAAATGGGACGGCAAAACCATAAAAGGAACATCGGATGTTTTGGTAAATACCGGCATTGATATGATTCCAACCCTTTGCGATTTTGCCGGGATTGAAATTCCAAAAGACCTGATCGGAAAAAGCTTAAAAGCACCGGCAACCGGAGAAACAGGTAACTGGAGAAGAGACTTTGTAGTTACCGAAAACCACATGGTTCAGTGTGAACCGGTTAACGGGGAAAGTCACAAACCGCAGGGCAGAATGGTACGAAGCGGGCGTTACAAATACTGCATTTACAGCGAAGGGAACGATCGCGAATCGCTGGTGGACATGCAGTACGATCCGCTGGAAATGGTAAACCAGGCGAAAAATCCAATATACCATGAAATACTGGAACAACACCGGCGATATTTAAAAGAACATGCAGAAAATACAAACGATAAAATTGCCCTGGAAATGTTGAGTGAATTTTAATGTGCCGGCTGCTTCTTTGTACTTGCAATTAAAAACGATACACCAGACCCGTTCCCGTCATAATTGTGGCATTCCAATCATTCGGGAAATCTTTGTTTAACTGATGTCCGGCAAAGAGGTTGAGTACAAAATTTTTTACCGGAATTTCTGCTCCTAAAATGGTCCGCTGTCTGGTGTAATCGAATTTGTCAAAATAGAACGAGAATTCAGTTGAAAAGTAGGGTGTTATTTTTTTCGATTTGGTAAAAGACAGCTGAAGCTGGTTTCGGTACCGGTTAATCAGCTCGCCATCCATAAAACGGAATTCCCAGCGGCTTCGATCCCTGAAACTGAAATTGCCCCCGTTCTTTTTGTAATACAGGTGTAACATTGGCCGGTACTCCGTCCGCCATCGATTGGGAAATTCAACATATTCCTGTTTATAACCAACGCCAAAGCTGATGCTTTTTTTTGAAGGAAAATCAAGCGCCAACTGCGTGTGATTCAAAAAATAACCACTTCCGTTTCGAAAAAAATTAGCACTGTGAAAGAAAAAGCCCGTGTTCCTGATTTTGGTTTGGCCACCCACAAAAGTCCAGGTTTCAAAATCAGCAGCTCCCAGGGTTTCACCGAAAAAAATGAAAACGCCAACGATCAGCGGGATTAGCTTAGGTTTTATGATTTTCTGCATATTAAAAATATCAATTGAAATAAAGCAGGTTACCGGCTCCGGTTAATATCGTTTCAATTCAAATGTAACAAAGCAAATATAATGGTTTCATACAATTGTTAATTTTAAATTTATGCGAAATCACAGAATAATCAGCTTGAACAGAAAAATCAAAATTTGGTTTTAATTCTGTTAAAACGTTTAATTTTACTGAATCAATCGAATATTTTCCAAAATGAAAAAACTGAAATCGATTATCCTGTTTTTTGTGATTGCAAGTTGTGGTTATGCCGAAGATATCAACATTCTGGATGCGGGGGCAAAACCCGGCGGAGAAATCCTGAATACAGAAATCATCCAGTATTCAATCGATAAAGTTTCTGAAAGTGGCGGCGGGACCGTTACCGTTCCACCGGGAAAATTCCTGACCGGATCGCTGGTGTTAAAAACCGGCGTTACCCTCGAAATTCAGAAAGGGGCGATACTTTTGGGGAGTATGGATTTGGGAGATTATCTGAGCATTCAGCCTGAATTTGTTGCACTGCGGACTGGTCAGGCGACAAAACAACTTATTTTTGCTGAAAACCAAACGGATATTGCGATCACCGGACAAGGCACTATCAACGGACAAGGCGCTGCTTTCGAACGGGCTGAATCGGGCGATGAACCAGGTATAACAAGGCCACATCTTATTCAGCTTATCAACTGTAAAAATGTGCGGATTGAAGGTGTGAATATGCTCAACTCCGGCGGATGGATGCAACATTACCTGGCTTGCGACAACCTGAAAATAACAGGAATAAATGTATACAACCACTGCAATTACAATAACGATGGAATCGACATCGACGGTTGTCAGGATGCAGTGGTTTCCGGTTGTTTTGTCGACAGCGATGACGATGGTATTTGCCTGAAAAGTACCAGTCCGCGATTGTGTAAAAATGTAATTGTTTCAAATTGCGTAGTTAAATCGCACTGCAACGCACTGAAAATGGGGACTGAAACCACGGGCGGTTTTCAGAATATTGTTTTCAGCAATTGCACGGTAAGTCCGTCTGCGGATAAAGACCCGATTTACGGGCAGGTGATTGGCCAGTCGGCAATTTCGGTAGAGATGGTCGATGGCGGCATGCTCGACCAGGTAAACATCAGCAACATAACCATTTCGGAAACCGGCTGTCCCATTTTCATCCGGTTGGGAAACCGCGCGCGAAAATATTCACCCAATGCAGAAGAGCCCGGAATAGGAACGCTCCGCAACGTTTCGATATCGAATGTAATTGCTGCAACTTCCTCAAAAACGACTTCGAATATCACCGGGATTCCGGGTGCGTATGCGGAAAATATCAGCCTTAACAATATTTCTATAACGAATTTGAGCAATGGCAGCGAAGAAGAATCGCAGTTGGAAGCGCCCGAAAACGACAAAGGTTATCCAACCGCCGGAATGTTTGGAAAAGTTTTGCCAGCCTCAGGCTTTTTTGTGCGGCATGTCAAAAACATCTCGTTTAACCATGTTCAACTTTTCATAAAAGGAAACGACGTTCGTCCGGCAATAATTTTTAACGATGTTCAGGATGCAACGGTTTTGTATCCGGCTATTTATTCGTGGAAAGAAAATGCAGGAAAAATTATTAAAGATTCCGGGTGTGAAAATATAAAGGTCGTTAATTGAGTTAAAAACTTCCCGAAAATCTAAAGATCTATCAAAAGCTGTCCTTTTGAAACTAAATTTTTAAACTCTCTGACAGACACCAAAAGTTGTTCGTTTTACGTTATTTAACAAATTATTTCATTTGTTTGAAATTTTTGCTTTTTTTTAAGAAACATAAATAAAAATTAAATCTATTTGTACATATGTTTGTAACCAAATAGAACCAAAACAATAACCTTTTTCAACCAAAAATGAATTTTCGAAATGTTTTTATTGCGCTGTTTTTTTTATTTCCCGCAGCTCTTTCTGCACAAAATTACGTTATAAATGGTTTTGTCCGTGACAAATCAACCGGTGAAAATCTCATTAATGCCAATATTTACGAGAAAGGCTCGTTAACCGGCGCCATCAGCAATGAATATGGTTTTTATAGTCTTTCCATGTCAAAAGGAAAAAAAACACTGGTGTTTTCTTTTGTGGGATATGAAAAGCTGGAGGTTGAACTTGATCTGGTGAAAGATACGACGGTTAATGTGGAATTAAATCTGATGTCGGAGCTGGAAGAAATAAAAGTATTTGGCGCGGAAGTTTCAAAGGTTGAACGTACGCAAATGAGTATGGTTGAACTTCAATCCTCCGCGCTGTCAAAAATTCCTGTTTTGCTGGGCGAGCCTGATGTGCTGAAGGTAATCCAGTTGCTTCCGGGTGTACAATCGGGAACTGAAGGATCGAGCGGAATTTATGTTCGCGGTGGCGGGCCCGATCAAAACCTGTTTTTACTGGATGGTGTGCCGGTTTACAATGCCAGCCATCTATTCGGCTTTTTTTCAGTTTTTAATCCCTCTGCAATAAACACGGTTAAACTGTATAAAGGAGGTTTTCCGGCACGATTCGGCGGGCGGCTTTCTTCGGTGGTTGATATTCGTATGAAGGAAGGGAATATGAAAGAGATAAAAGGTGAATTTTCCGTGGGGTTGATTTCATCGCGATTTTCACTGGAAGGCCCGATCAAAAAAGACAGAACTTCGTTTATTATTTCGGGAAGAAGGACTTACCTGGATTTGCTCGCCCGGCCAATAATGAAAATTGTAAACAATAGCACAGAAGGCTATAATTATACCGGCGGTTATTATTTCTACGATATAAATGCCAAAATCAACCACAAATTTTCTGATCGAAGCCGGCTCTATTTTTCATCGTATCTCGGACTTGATAAGGCATATTCAATTGAAGAAGGATATTATGTGAACGAGCACACCCGGTTCAATGAAAAATATGGGGCTGGTCTGAAATGGGGTAATATTACCAATGCTTTGCGGTGGAATTATGTGTATAATCCGAAATTGTTCAGTAACGTAACCTTAACGTACAGCAAATATAATTTCAATGTTGGCGAAGAACAGTCGGTTTTGAATACAAAGGAAAATACAAAAACGGAAGATATTTTTGAATACGATTCGGGAATAGAAGATTTTGCGGCTAAAATCGATTTTGATTTTTTTCCCTGGCAACGCCATTCTGTAAAATTCGGAATGGAGAATATTTTACATTCATTCAGTCCCGGTGTGAATCACGTTCAATATACGGAGGAAGAAAACCCGGAGGAGGTTTCTGATACCATTTACGGGAATAAAAATATCAGGGCGAATGAGTTACGTGTATATGCGGAAGACATTATTGATTTAAGTTCGAAGTTTAAAATAAATGTTGGCGCTCATTTTTCCATGTTCAACGTACAGGGAAAAACCTACAATTCGCTGGAGCCGCGGGCATCTTTGCGCTATTTAGGCTCAGAAAGATGGTCGTTGAAAGCATCGTATGCAAAAATGAGCCAGTATATTCATCTGCTAACCACTTCAACGATTAGTTTGCCTACAGATTTGTGGCTCCCGGCAACAAAAAAAGTGGAACCACAAATTTCAAATCAGTGGGCGATCGGCGGTTTTTACAAATTGCCAAAAGGATTTGATGTATCGGTGGAGTTATTTTATAAAACGATGAATAACCTGATTGAATACAAAGAAGGCGCTTCTTTTGGCGGAATCAGCAGCAACTGGGAAACGAAGATCGAGACCGGAAAAGGATGGGCCTACGGAATGGAACTTCTAATCGAAAAAAATATTGGAAAAACAACCGGCTGGCTGGGATACACACTTTCAAAGTCGGACAGGAAATTTGAAAACCTTAATTTTGGCAAAATATTTCCGGCAAAATACGACAGGCGCCACGATATCAGCCTGGCGTTAACGCACAAAATTAGCGACAAAATTGACATTGGGGCAACCTGGATTTTTGGTACCGGGAATGCCACAACGCTGGCTCTGCAGAAATATTCTCCCGGCTATTACATGAATACTTTTGGTGGAAATTCCGATATTGAATACTACGGAAGCCGCAATAATTATCGCGAACCTGGTTACAACCGCCTCGACGTAGGCATAAATTTACATAAACAGAAAAAACACGGAATACGAACCTGGTCATTCAGTATTTATAACGCATACAACCGCCAAAACCCATTTTACCTGTATTGGGGATACGATACAACCAGGGGTTATAACGAAGACGGATGGTATTATGAAGATTCCACACGAAAGCTTAAACAAGTCAGTCTTTTCCCGCTAATCCCGTCGGTTTCTTACACCTTTAAATTCTAAAACATGAGCATAAAAACTACACGATTGTATACTTATATTTTACTGGCGGTTACACTTGCTTCCTGCGAAAAAACCATCGAATTTAAATCAGCCGAAATAAAACCTAAAATTGTTGTAAATGCTGTTTTTACCGCAGGAAGTAAATATAAGTATGTGAAAGTGGAAAAAAGCCGGAGTATTTTGGACGACCGGAGGTTTTTCGAGGCGCTTCCCAATGCTGCGGTTAAATTGTATGAAGATGGAAATTTTATCTCAGAACTTGGTTACATCAGCATTGTGGATACTTTTTATGATCATTTGGATTATGGTGTTGTAAAAGAGTATCCCTATGAATCGGGTATTTTTATTGATTCAACGGTAGTTATAAAACCCGGGTCAACCTACCGCCTCGAAATTTCGAATGAAGGTTTCGGGCCGGTTACTTGTGAAACAATTGTGCCTGTTCCCGTAAAATTAGATGAAATGAAAATTACCATGGAAAAAATACCCAAACAATACAATGAGAACTTTTTTAAAATAAAACTAAGGCTTGGCTTAAACGACCCACAAGAAGAAGATAATTTTTACCGTTTAACGCTGGTTCAAAACAGGGGAATTGAAGCTGCATTGAAATTTATCGGCGGTTATAATGGTTCGTACGGTGGGAGTATTTATTATGGCGGAGGAATGTATGGTTACGGATACGGGGATATTAACCTGGATTCAATTGTCCCGACAGACACGATAATCCAGGAAAGATTTGGAACGCTGGTTCAATCGCTTGATCCGGTGTTGTCTGCATCAGGAAATGCCGATATTCTCGATGTTGAAGCGGATGCAGTTGAGTTTTTTACCGATGAACTCATGACCCGGGAGAATTATCAGCTTTCTTTTTGGATTGATACCGGGCGCGACGTTTATGTTGATTTTGACGAATACCTCGAATCGCAGGCGCTTATCCACAATATTTCAAGGGAATTGTATTATTATTCAGTATCGCGGCAACAACAATCGCTGGCAATCGACAATCCTTTTGCAGAGCCGGTTCCGGTTTATTCAAATATTGCCGGTGGAATTGGAATTTTCGGCTCCGTAGCGATCAGCTCCCAACATGCGACTATCGGAAATTATCCTGTTGACGGAAAAGTTTATATTGATGCCTATGAATATAACCGACGGTATTATAATTATCCCGATTAACAATTCTACTCCGGAAAATATCCCGAAGCATTTAATATTCCCTGGTAATCTTCATTCGCCATTAATGCCGGCAGGGTGATTTCCGGGAATTCTTCCATGTATTTCCGCACAATTTGCCAGCCGAGCCAAATTCCGGTCCTTCCCGGAGATTCTACCGGGAAACCACTGGTGGTGGGCCCGTCGTTAATATAGCGCACAATATCCATCCGCTTGTTTGAGTAAAGCATTTTGTTTTCCACCAGGTACGTCCACATTTCCGCTTCGTTATTTTCGCACCACTTCAGTTCTTTTTTGGTGTAACCAATCTTAACCGTATCTGGTGTTTCGGGTAACAGCGCATCGGTAAAATACATTAACTTTCCCTGGTAAACCATATTTCCGAGCAGGTTTGTAATTTCCGATTTTGGTGGAAATTCGGTCAAACCCCAGGCAAAAGCCACATCGGCAGGAATCTTCGCGGGATACATGTTTTTGATTTTGTAAGCCGGGGTAGTGCTTAATAATTGGTAGTATTTGTAGTCGCGGCCCAGATATTTGTCAAGGCTGATGCCAACGATGTTTTCAGCCGTTACAACCGACTGGTTATATCCTGAAATGTAAGTGTAAACGGTTGGCAGTTCCTTTTGCGGGAAGTGATACTGGTAATATTTGAACGCTTTATTGATTTCCTTTTCCGTTTTGCCAAAATCTGAAAATTCGTCTTCAACCTCCAGCTTTACATTTTGAACCATCGTGTCGGTGAGGAACTCAGCCATGTACCTGGTAAAATTCTCCTCATCAATACCGCCTATACGAATAATCCGGTATGTAAAAAGGTCAAAAAAACCGGGATATTTTTCATGCAGCGTTTTCATTTCGGCGAGGGTGTCATTCAACGGAAGTGAAAATAATTCTTTGCCAAACCTTACAAATTCAATATTGTTTTTTATGTCAGAAATATCAACTTTTAACGGGTTTCGCTTGCACGAAACAACGGCGGCAGTCAGGCAGGTGAAAATTAATATCCGGAACAGCAACTTCATATTACATGATTTTTAATTCAATACGCTTTAGTTCATTTATTATTGCGAAATTGTGGCAAAAATAGGAGATTTGCAATCGAAAATCTTCAGTTCACCAAATGAGGTAAACATGAAACGTACTCTTATATGAAAGTTGCATTAGCTCAGTTAAATTATACCATTGGCGATTTCGGGGGAAATTCGGCAAAAATGATTTCTGCTATCGAACAGGCGAAAAACGATGGCGCCGAACTGGTTGTTTTCTCCGAATTATCAGTCACGGGTTATTATCCGCACGATTTGCTGGAGAAAAAGGAATTTATACAAAAGGCGGATGATGCAGTTGCCAAAATTGCCCGCCACTGCCGGGGAATTGCGGCTATTGTGGGAGTGCCGAGGATTAATGAATATGAACGTGGAAAAACGCTTTTCAATTCGGCCGTATTCCTGAACAACGGAACAATTGAGTCGGTGCATAGCAAAACGCTGCTTCCAACTTACGATGTTTTCGACGAGTACCGTCACTTCGAACCCAACAAAGAGTTTCAAGTAGTTGAATATCGCGGCGAAAAAATTGCCGTCACCATTTGCGAGGATCTTTGGGACGAACAGCCAACGGCAAATGAATTTGGAAAAGACAAGCTTTACCAGGTTTCACCCATGGAAAAACTGTCGGAATTCAATCCCGGTTTTGTAGTGAATATTTCGGCATCGCCATTTTCTTACAACCAGGAAAGCTGGCGCAAAGATGTGCTGGTTTCGAAGGCAAAAAAATACAAAGTCCCGGTTTTATATGTGAACCAGGTGGGGGCCCAAACAGAACTTATATTCGATGGCGGCTCGGTTTATATCGATCATGCCGGAGAAATCGTCAAAGAGTTGAAGTATTTTGAAGAGGATTATTTGTTGATCGATACGAATAATATTGGCGAAAAACAGCTGCAAAAGGAGTCGGATTACATCGAAAAAATACACGACGCACTGGTGCTGGGAATTCGCGACTACTTTCGGAAAATGAACTTCAAACAAGCCACGCTTGGTCTTTCAGGAGGTATCGATTCGGCGTTGACCCTGGTACTGGCGGTTCGTGCGCTGGGAGCCGAAAATGTAAGGGTTTTGCTAATGCCGTCAAAATATTCATCCGGCCACAGCGTTGACGATGCCCGTCAATTGGCGGAAAACCTCAGAGTCCGGTATGATGTTGTTAACATTCAAAATGTTGTGGACGAGTTTGAAAAAACGCTCGCTCCGTTATTTGGGGGAACTCAGCCGGGAATAACGGAAGAAAATATTCAGGCGCGTGCCAGGGGAATTTTCGTGATGGCGCTTTCGAACAAGTTTGGCCACATTTTGTTGAATACCACCAACAAAAGCGAATCGGCGGTTGGCTACGGAACGTTGTACGGCGATATGAACGGCGGACTTGCTGTGCTCGGCGATGTGTACAAAAGCGATGTATTCAAACTTTCGCGCTTTGTCAATCGAACCCGGGAAATTATTCCCGAAAATACAATTACAAAACCACCTTCTGCCGAGCTACGGCCTGATCAAAAAGATACCGATTCGCTGCCGGAATATGCTGATTTGGACCGGATGCTCTTTAATTATATCGAACTTAATAAGCCGCCGCGGGAAATTGTTGCGCTCGGTTTCGAAAAAGAGGTGGTCGATAAAATTATCAGGTTGGTGAATTTAAACGAATACAAACGTTTTCAGGCGGCGCCTATTTTGAGGGTAAGTTCAAAAGCATTTGGCTTCGGACGCAAAATACCTTTGGTAGCCAGATATTAACAGGCTCTTTTTGTTGTTTAAATCGCAAAAATTATTTTTAGATGATTTATGTCACAAATGACATAAATAAGGCGTAAAATTTGAAGGCGATTTTTACAAAATTTTTAACTTTGATGCTGTAAAACATACTTTTAGACGATTATATGCTAAATTCAACTGAAGGTGTTGAGGTGATTGTTGAAAACCCGAAATCGGTGTTTCATTTTTTAAACCAGGAAGAAAAGCAAGAGCTTGAACAATACGTTTCCATGGCTCAGTATAAGAAAAATGAGTTTATTTTCAAGGAAGGCGATAAACCTACCGGATTTCTTTTACTGGTAAACGGAAAAGTAAAAATATTCAAGGAAGGAGTTGGGGGCCGCGAACAAATCATTCGCATGGCCAGGCCTTTTAGTATCATCGGTTATCGCGCGCTGCTGGCCGGAGAAAACCACATTGCATCGGCTGTTACAATCGAAGAATCGATGGTTTGCACGGTAACTGCTGAATTCGTGTTGAACCGAGCTTTGAAAAACAACAATTTTTCGCAGAAACTGATTAATAAGCTGGCAGGCGAACTTGGTTTTGCAAATACACGGACTGTTACGCTGACGCAAAAACACATTCGCGGGAGATTGGCCGAATCGCTGATATTGTTAAAAGACAAGTATGGTTACGAGCCCGATGGCACAACCCTTAAAGTTTACCTGTCGCGCGAAGATATTGCCAACCTTTCGAACATGACCACGTCGAATGCCATTCGAACGTTATCAACTTTTGCCAACGAAAATATTATTGCTATCGACGGGCGCAAAATAAAAATCCTCGATGCACAGCGTCTGGACAGGGTTAGTAAGTTAGGTTGATTTTTATTCCTGCAAATAAACACGTTTTACACGCTGCGAAATTCCGGTTAAAATTTCGTAAGGAATGGTGCCGGCCTGAGCGGCAACTTCTTCAATAGTAATTTCATTTCCAAAAAATTCCACCGGATCACCGGGGCTTACATTCAGTCCGGTTACATCCAGCATCAGCATATCCATACAAATATTTCCGATGATGGGCACACGTTTTCCGCTCACAATTGCACTTCCGGTTTTATTGCCCAATTTGCGGTCCAGCCCATCGGCATATCCGAGCGGCACAATCGCTATCTGGCTGTTGCGCGAAATTTTTCCTTTCCGGCTGTAGCCAACTGTTTCGCCGGCTTCCACATTTTTTACCTGTGATACGGTACTTTTGAGCGTACTGATGTTTTCCAGCGGCAGGCCGGTAACCGAAACTCCGTATAAACCAATTCCAAGCCTTACCATTTCAAATTGCTTTTCCGGGAATCGCTCAATACCTGCGGAATTTAAGATATGCCGGTCAACGGGGTAGGGAAGCGCTTTTATAACCTCTGTCGCAAATTGCTCAAAAATCTTTATTTGCTGAATTGTGAAATGATCAAGAGCCGGATCGTCGCTGGCCGCCAGGTGCGAAAAAACCGACTTTACTTTTAATGCATTCGCCGATTTGATTAAACCGATGACTTTTTTTGTTTCTTCTATCGTTTTCAAACCCAGCCGGTTCATTCCGGTGTCAATTTTCAAATGAATCGGGAAATCCTGCAAAGCGTTATGATGAGCAGCTTCCGTAAAATCTTTCAGTAAACCGACGCTGTAAATATTTGGCTCGAGCCGGTAATCGATAATGGATTGAAAGCTGTGTGCTTCCGGATTCATTACCACAATCGGCGTATCTACTCCTGCATTCCGCAATTCAACACCTTCGTCGGCTACGGCAACTGCCAGGTAATCTACATTCTGAAACTGCAGAGCCCTCGCAATTTCGGTGTCGCCGCTTCCGTATGAAAAGGCCTTCACCATAACCATTATTTTGGTGGAAGGTTTTAATAACCCTTTGAAAATATTCAGATTGTGAACCAGTGAATTTAAATTTATTTCCAATTGCGTTCTGTGCGATTTTTGTTGCAGCAAAGCAGATATTCTTTCAAAAGCAAAACTTCGTGCCCCTTTTATTAAAATAACTGAATTGCGGAATTGCCGCCGGTTAATGTAATTTTCAAATTCCTGAACCGATAAAAAAAAACGACCAGGTGTTGTGAAAATCCCTGCCTGGGCAGCAATTTCTTCCCCGATTCCGGTAACCTCATCGATTTCCCACTGATGCAGCAGACTGTCGACCTGTTGGTACAATTCTTTTTTTGAATAGCCGGTTTGCTGAATGTCGGACAATATGATTTGTTTTTTCAGGTGTTCTTTTTTTGCCTGCTGGTGCAACACCGACAAGGCAATGGTTAACGAGGTGATATCTGAATTATAATAGTCGTTGATTAGCAGGCAATGGTTGACTCCCTGTTTTATTTCGAGGCGCATGGCCAGCGGCGCCAGTTGTTCGAACCGCGGCAGGATTTTAGCCGGATTATCTGATAACTCGCTGGTTACAACAAAACAGTGGCAGGCATTTTCAACCGATGAACTGTCGGTGAAAGGAATTTGAAATGCAAAGCTCTCAGCGTTTCGATGCGCTTTGATTTTGGTGAACCTGCTTCTGCTTGCAATTTCAAAAAAAACGCCCGCATCCTTATTTTTGAGCGACCAACCGATTTTTTTTACGCCGTTCTCACGGCAAAATCCGGTTGAAATTTCATTTAACGCCGGATCGTCCTGACAAAAAATCAATTTGTCGGCGCCTTTGAAAAGCAACAGTTTTTCTTCGGTTTTTTGAGCCCGGGTTTGGAAATTTTCCTGGTGCGCATCACCAATGTTGGTCAAAAGTCCAATGTTTGGCTGAATGATTTTCGCAAGGTTTTTCATTTCGCCCGGCTGTGAAATTCCGGCTTCGAACAATCCGAGGTTAAATTTATCATTCATCAGCAATACGGAAAGTGGCACGCCAACCTGCGAATTAAAACTTTTCGGACTGCGGACTATGTTGAAATCGCCTGTGAGCAATTCAAAAAGCCATTCTTTGACGATGGTTTTGCCGTTACTGCCCGTAATTCCCACAACCGGATAGTGGTGTAACCTTCGAATATGCGCTGCCAGTTTCTGAAGGGCCGCGGTTGTATTTTCCACGAAAATGAATGAAGCATTCTCATGTACCGGGTTCTTTTCTGAAATAACAAATGCGGTTACACCTTTCTTAATTAATTCCGGAATGTAACGGTGACCGTTGTTACGCGGTCCCTTCAACGCAAAAAACAGTGAATTTTTAGGATTGAAAAAAGTGCGGCTGTCCGTTGCAACTTCCGAAATTCTCTGAACGGGTGCTTCCCCTTTTTTTATCAGGTGTCCGTCTGCAATTGCTGCTATTTCGCTCAACGTGAAATCGATCATATTTTCATCCGGTTAGGAGGGGGATTTTACAACTTTTAAAAAACAACTACGGCAGAGCGGTTCGTACTGCTCTTTTTCGCCCAGTAAAACCACCTGGTTTTTTGCCGAAAGCCGGTGTGAAAATTGTGCAATACTTCCGCAGCGGACGCAGATGGCATGTACTTTTGTTACATAATCGGCTACCGCCATTAATCCGGGCATGGGGCCAAATGGCGCTCCTTTAAAATCCATATCGAGCCCGGCAACAATCACCCGGATTCCCATGTTGGCCAGTTTAATCACCACTTCCACCAAGCCAATATCAAAAAACTGGGCCTCGTCAATTCCAACAACGTCCACATTTCCGGTCAACAGTAAAATGTTGGATGAATTCTCAACCGGCGTGGAGCGGATGGAATTCTCGTCGTGCGATACCACTTCAGTTTCAGAATACCTGACATCGATTTCCGGTTTATAGATTTCTACACGCTGCCGGGCAATTTTGGCCCGTTTCAACCTTCGGATCAATTCTTCGGTTTTCCCTGAAAACATCGATCCGCATACAACTTCGATGCTGCCAATTTTTTTCTGGCTGTTTACATCCCTTTCAATAAACATTTACGTTATATGAATAAGAAATTAGTATTTTTACAAAAATAAACTTTAAAACTTCAGCCCTGCATAGAATGGAACATAAAAAACTGCTTAATATTTTGCGAAAAGACATGAGCGAGCTTGAGGAGCTGATAGCCGATGTTAAATCACAGGGAAAGTTTGATGCACTTGAAATGGAATTCATTCATACCCGGGCAAAAGGAGTGATGCAACTTGTTCATTTGTTAAATATTAGCGAAGAAGTGAACGAGCAGGTTATGCCGGTGGAAAGTGAAAAAATTGAACAAATCAGGGAAACGGTAGCCGAAATTCAGGAAAAGGTTATTGAACATAAACAGAAGGAGCCTGAAGTGAAGGAAGAAGAAGAAACAAAACCGGAAGCGCCCAAAATAACTGATTCCGCATCCATTCACCAGGAAAGGGTAGAGGAACAAAAAAAGGGGACCGATGAACAGTTGGAAGATAAAAAACAAGTACCTGCGGCCGATTATTCAGAAAATGAAGAAGATATGCTGGACGATGAAACGGAAACCTCTGAGCCTTCAGGCAGATTGGGCGACAGCTTCTTAAAAGGCAAATCCCTGAATGATTTGGCAACCGGAAAAAACAAACTTGAATTTAAAATTTCCAACCGGCCCGTGAACAGCATCAAATCGGCTATCGGAATCAACGATCGTTTTCAGTACATCCGGGAGCTTTTCGACGGCGATCCGGAAAAATTCAATGAAACGGTAGACTCGCTCGATTCGATGAATAACATCAGGGACGCGGTCGTTTTCCTGAGGCAAAATTTCAGATGGAAAAAAACGGAAACCAGCCTGAAGTTTGTTAACCTGGTAAAACGAAGGTTTCAAAATGAAAAATAATACGGGTAAATTAGTTCTGGTCCCCACACCCATCGGAAATCTGGAAGATATTACTTTGCGCGCCCTGCGGCTTTTAAAAGAGGCGAATTTAATTTTGGCGGAAGATACCCGCGTTTCTTCTGTGTTGTTAAAACATTTTGAAATTGATAAAAAACTGGTGCCGCATCATAAATTCAACGAGCATAAAACGGTTCATTCTGTAATCTCAAAAATAGAAGAAGGAAACCTGGTGGCGTTAATTTCCGATGCCGGAACTCCCGCTATTTCTGATCCGGGTTTTTTACTGGTACGTAGTTGTGTTGAAAACAATATTGAAGTAGAATGTCTGCCGGGAGCGACAGCAGTCATTCCGGCGCTGGCTGTTTCCGGATTGCCCACTGACAAATTCGTGTTTGAAGGTTTTCTGCCACAAAAAAAAGGCCGGCAAAAGAGGTTGCAGCAACTCGCTGCCGAAACCCGCACCATGGTTTTTTATGAATCTCCTTTCAGGTTGGTAAAAACCCTGTCGCAGTTTACCGAATTTTTCGAGCCGGAACGTTTAGCTTGTGTTTGCAGGGAGTTGAGTAAGTTACACGAGGAGATAAAACGTGGAACGGTAACCGAATTATCCGATTATTATAAAGAGCACCCGCCAAAAGGAGAAATCGTGATCGTTGTTGACGGACATTCGGATAAAAAGAAAGACAAAACACCTTTGCCCGGTGAGAATTAAAACTTTTATGTACAAGAAAAAATATACGCACATTTTTTTCGATTTGGATAATACGCTTTGGGATTTCAGAAGAAATGCATATTTCGCCATGCAACTGGCTTTCAAAATCCATATTAACCATAATAGTTCGATTACGTTTGACCGGTTTTTTGAAGTATATTCCCACCATAACAAGCAACTTTGGGAAAGCTACCGGGAACAGTTGGTGCCAAAAAAAGAATTGGAATGGCTGCGGTTTCAAAGAACATTCGATGAACTGGCGATTAACGATGTAGATGCCAACAAAATGAACACTTTGTATTTAAATGAAATGCCCCGCCAAACAGCGCTGGTTCCCGGTGCTGCTGAAGTTTTAAATCATTTAAAATCAAAAGGATATATATTAAGCATCATATCCAACGGGTTTCGTGAAGTGCAATACAAAAAGCTGGAAAACACACGACTGATGCCGTACTTTTATAAAGTTTTTCTTTCCGAAGAAGTAAAAGCGCCGAAACCGGACAAGGAAATTTTTAATCTTGCAATCACATCGGTAAACGCAAAGAAAAATACAAGTATTATGGTTGGCGATGAATGGGATGTGGATATTACGGGGGCTTTAAATTTCGGTATCGATGCGGTTTATTTTAATCCTTTGCACTGCAATATGCCGCACAATTCCCAACATAAAAAACATATGTTGTTTCAAATCACCCGCCTGAACGAACTGGTGGATATTACAGGTTGAAACCGGCGGCTGTTTTTCCGGTAAAATAAACAGGGTCATTTGATTCTACATCAAAATTTTTCATTTGCGGCAAATACGCCTATTTTTTCCAACATGTTTAAAATGAATGTCTTGAGTGGTTTTTGCATTTAGGTATGATTTTTATACAGATTTTGCGGGAATTTTGAAAACTGTTACTTTCTGTTTGCGTATATCATTTTTTGCTTTCAATTTGTAAAAGGGCACAAGAAGAAAGTTTCATATTTTTTTTGTAATTGAATTCTTTTTTTAATTTTGCTCTCATTAATGTTTTTTAACATTTAAGGAATAGTGAGATGAATCGGGTAAGATAATCGGGTAAATGCGTAAGGGGCTTATACCCAATCCTGTTTTTAGAACACTTTATTACGAATTTTTATAGCTGTTTAATTAATAATTTAAAACTATTTCTATGAAAAAGATTGCACTTTTTTTGTCGATTCTCCTTTTCATGGGAAACTTGGTTGCCAACGCTCAAACAAAGGTGTTAACCGGAACGGTTACATCCTCTGAGGACGGCGAGCCTATTCCCGGGGTATCGGTATCTGTGAAGGGAACAACCCTTGGAACTATTACCAATATCGACGGCCAGTTTGAACTTCGCGTTCCGAATGATGCCCAAACGTTGGTTTTTAGTTTTGTTGGGATGAAGAACTTTGAAACTCCGATTGGCACGCAGACCACTTTTAATGTAAGCATGCAAACCGATGTTTTCGGTATTGATGAAGTGGTTGTTACAGCGCTTGGTATTACAAGAGAAAAGAAATCTCTGGGTTATTCGGTACAAGAGGTTGGCGGTGATGAAATCAGCACAATTAAAGGAGCCGATTTTACATCAGCGCTATCCGGCAGAGTTGCCGGACTTCAGATACAATCAAATACCAATTTTGGCGGATCTACCAATGTTGTTGTTCGCGGACTATCTTCCCTAAACGGAAACAACCAGGCGCTGTTTGTTGTTGACGGCGTCCCTATCGATAATACAATAATGAATGTGGATTATCAAAGAAGAGGCGGACGCGGTTATGATTATGGCAGCACGGTTGCCGATATTAATCCGAATGATATTGAATCTATTTCAGTATTGAAAGGAGCTGCTGCTACTGCACTTTATGGTTCAAGAGCGGCGAATGGCGTTGTTCTTATAACGACAAAAAGCGGCATTGAGGGTAAATCTATGGGCGTTTCTTATTCAGGAAATATAACTGTTGGAATGTTGGATAAAAGCACGTTTCCCGAATACCAGAAAGGGTATGGCGGCGGTTATGGTATCGACTGGTATAGTGCATCTGATCGCCCCGGACTTGAATATTATGACTGGAATGGAGATGGAACGGATACGTACAATGTTCCAACATACGAAGATGCTTCAATGGGTGAACCTTTCGATGCGAGCCTTAATGTATATCAGTGGAATTCTTTTACTCCCGGATTAAGTACATATGGAAAAGCCCTTCCCTGGAAAGCAGCCGAAAATGATCCGTCTGCTTTTTTTGAAACAGCCACTTCTCTCTCAAATTCCATTCAGTTCGCCGGTGGTGGGGAGAAAACCACTTATCGTTTTTCCTACCAGAATTTACAGCAAGATGGTATAATGCCGAATAGTAATTTAGACAAAAACAATTTTAGTTTAACAGGAAGCTATATTGTTTCTGATAAAATTAAAGTTACCTCATTTGCGAATTTTATAAATACAGAAACAACAGGTAGGAATATTACAGGTTATTCAGGTAACCTCGTATCCGGATTCCGCCAGTGGTGGCAAGTAAATGTTGATATTTTAGATCAAAAGGAAGCTTATGAATTACTGGGGACAAATGCTACCTGGAACATGAATGGCCCCGATGATTTAGACCCGGCATACTGGAATAATCCATATTGGCAAAGGTACCGGAACTATGAAACCGATAGCAGGAATCGTTTTATTGGTTATGCAAAAATTGATTGGCAAGTGGCCGATTTCCTGACGATAACCGGCAGGGCGGCAATTGATCATTATTCGTATGTTCAGGAAGAGAGACTTGCTATCGGCTCTATTGCTGAAGCTTTTGGTGTTGGTTATAACGATGTTTCTTCCGGATATTCATTAAAAAAGGGAGATTACTCGGAATATAACTTCGACTTGATGGCAAACTTCAATAAGGATATTACCGGAAATATTAACTTAACAGGGTTAATCGGCACAAACATCCGTAAACAAAAGAATTCTGACATTTGGGCTTCTACAAATGGCGGCCTTGCTGTTGCCGGAATGTATTCTTTGGCCAATACAAAATCTCCTTTGGAATTGCCAATAGAACATGCCGCTAAAATGCAAGTTAACGGTTATTTTGCAAATGCATCTCTGGGATTTTCAGATATGCTTTTTTTAGAAGGTTCTGTACGTGTGGATCAATCTTCCACGTTGCCTGAAGACAATCGTACTTACGTTTATCCTTCATTATCTTCAAGCTTCATTTTTACGGAACTTATAAATAGTGATTTATTCAGTTTCGGTAAATTGAGGCTGAATTATGCAGAAGTTGGTAATGATGCCCCGTTTGCAAGTTTATACAACACATATTTACAAGTATTTCCGTTTAATGGGAATGGTGTGGCATCAAACAGCAATACAATACGCAATCCGAACCTTAAATCGGAAAGGACAAAAAGTATGGAAGGCGGGCTTACTTTAAACTTTTTAGACAACAGGATTGGATTAGATGTTGCCGTTTACGATAACAGAACCGTTGACCAGATTATGCCTGCAGCAATTTCATACGCCACAGGATCAAGTTTTAAATATGTTAATGCAGGGGAAGTTAGTAATAAAGGGATTGAAGTAATGTTGAATTTTGTTCCTGTCAAGACTAATGATTTCCGATGGGATGCATCTATTAACTGGTCTAGAAACAAAAACAAAGTAGTTTCTCTTGCAGAAGGTTTAGATAATCTGCAGCTTGCCAGCTTACAGGGAGGTGTAACAATCAATGCAAGAAAAGGAGAATCAATGGGCACAATACAGGGAACAGATTACGTATATTTTGATGATGTGAAAAAGCCGGAAAATCGTATTATTGAAGATGGTGTTTATTGGACAACTTCAACATCCGATCAGGTTATTGGCGATGTGAATCCTGACTGGATTGCAGGCTTTAGAAATAGTTTTTCATATAAAGATGTTACGTTAAGTTTTTTACTTGACTGGAAACATGGCGGCGATTTGTTCTCGCTTGATATGTGGTATGGTTCAAGCACAGGGTTATACAAAGAGAGCGCCGGATTAAATGAACTGGGCAATCCGATTCGCAATTATGCTGCTGACGGAGGGGGTTTAATACTTGAAGGTGTGCTGCCCGATGGAACAATAAATACTGTAAGGTCTGACGAAATGGGTACATATTATACTCCGGTGGGGTCTGCTTATGCACCAAATGCAATGTTTATTTACGATGCGAGTTATGTTAAATTAAGGGAGCTGTCATTATCTTATACAATGCCTGCTTCTATTTTTAACGATACCTTTATCGATAACATATCCGTTGCTTTGGTTGGCTCCAACTTGTGGATCATTCATAAAAACCTGCCGCATGCTGATCCGGAAACCTCGCAGGGAGCAGGAAATATTCAGGGGTGGCAGAGCGGCGTTATGCCTTCAACCAGAAATATTGGTTTTACTTTGAATGTTAATTTTTAATACTTACAGAAATGAGAAATAAAAAATTATTTTTAGTCATATTTCTTCTGGGAGCTTTATTATCCTGTACGGATAATTTTAATGAAATGAATATAGATATTAAGAACCCCAGAGAGGTTTCTGCTGCTGTATTAGTTACAAATGCCCAGATTGAATTAGCTGATCAAATAGCAAGCACAAATGTTAATGATAATATTTGGAAGTTGATGGCTCAGTATTGGACGGAAAGATCATACAGGGATGAAGCAAACTACAATATTGTGAGCAGGACGATTCCCGATAGAATTTTCAGAACTTATTATGCGATATTGATAGATTTAAAAGATGCTTCTGAGATAATTAGCGCCGAAAAACTTGTAGAACCGAACCTGGCTGCAAAAAAAATGAACCAGGACAACCGGCTGGCAATTATTGAGTTGCTTAATGTATATATATATCAACGATTGGTTGATATATTTGGTGATGTCCCTTATTCTGAGGCGCTTGACAAAGAAAATTACACTCCAAAATATGATGATGCCCAAACAATTTATAAGGATTTGATTCAACGTGCAAATGATGCTGTCGCCAGTCTGGATGACTCTGGAGATAGTTTTGGTTCTGCTGATTTAATTTATAGTGGAGATATTTCATCCTGGATAAAGTTTGGAAATTCTTTATTGGTAAAATTAGGTATTGGTATTGCTGATGGACCCTTATCCGCGTTAGGACAATCTACTGTTGAAGCTGCTTACAGTGGCGTATTTGACAGCCAGAGCGAAAGCGCGTACTTCCCTTATCAGCAATCGTTACCTTATGTAAATCAGCTTTATGACGATTTGGTAGCAAGCGGAAGACACGACTTTGTTATGGTTTCTGGTATGGTAAATTTAATGACAGATATGTCTGATCCACGTCTGGATAACTATTTTGAAGATTTGTCAGGAATCACAACAGATTATGGCGCATCAGGGGGGTCTTACAGTAATAAGGTGCATTACAATTCAAAAATTGCTGAGCCCGATTTCCACGGATTCTTTTTAACCTATGATGAAGTAGAATTTTATCTTGCAGAAGCAGCATCACGGGGATGGGACGTAGGTAAAGAAGCTGAAGAATATTTCAATAACGCAGTAACCGCTTCAATTATCGAATGGGGAGGAACTGCCGATGAGGCTTCTGCTTATCTTGACGCTTATCCATATTCTTCGTATGATAATTGGAAGGATGCTGTTGGTACCCAGGCATGGATTGCAATGTATACCAGAGGATTTATAGGTTATACATTTTACAGAAGATTGGATTATCCTAAAGTGCTGATTATGCCACCGAACCCTCCTACAGGAGTTGATGAGATACCTACTCGTTTTACTTATCCTGTTAATGAGCAAACCTTAAATGCTGCGAATTATGCAAGCGCAGCGGCAGCGATTGGAGGAGATGAGTTAACAACCAGGCTTTTCTGGGACATAAATTAACTGCAGATCTGCCAATCCGGATGAAACATTGATACCGGCAACGGACATTCCCATGATGTATAACAGGTCGAACCCACATGTGAATGTGTTTAATCTTTAAACGGTAACAATAGTTACAGAATTTGGTGGAAACAAACAAAAAAAATAGTTTTTGCTATTTGATAATGACAAAGAAGAGGTGATTTTTTCACCTCTTTTTTATTGCGTAATTAAAAGTAAATGTTGAATTCATTTTGACATACCGGTTCGCTGGTGGCCAGTGATTTTACTTTCGTGGTCGTTTGTTTATCAGGAAGAATAACAAATATTTTCAAGTTTTTCCTCGATTCTGGATTCTGTTGAAATTAATCCGTTGATTTTTAACGCAGCCTTAAAACCTTCGTTCATCATTTTGCCGGCGCGCATCGGTAACCGAAGCAGCGCCGGATAGTTGGTTTGTTCTTCGGGCTCCTGATAGAATTTCAGGCAGGTTTTTACATCGCTGGAAAGGTAAATCCGGCAGGCAACCGGCCGCGCATCATAAGCAATACATACCCCATTTTCCAGCAACGGGCAAGGGAATTTTGAATTTAATAATTCATTGTTCTTCAATCCGTTTAACTTTTTAACTTTTTCTCCGGATTTAGCTTGAATCACTTTTCTTTTTATCGGGCTAAAATGGGTTATTATATAATGTTCCAGGTAATCCAGTTCATGCGATAAGGCAAAAACCGGCTGGTGGCAACACCATTCGCAACCTTTTGTGCAGGCAATTATATGATTTTGTGCTTTAGCCAATTGCGAAAAAGTTTGATTGAATTCATCAATCAGCAAATACATTTTCCGGATTGAAGAAAACAAACCTTCTTTTGTCGGACCTGCCCCGGCGCCCAGCCGGTAACCGTCGGAATAAAATTGTTTTTCAAGATGTTTCAAACTGGCTGTCATACAGAATAGGATGATGTTCTCAATTTATTTAAACGTTACTGTGAATTTAAAATTAGTTCTACTTTAACACATTTGAAAAATCCACCTGTTTTCACCCTGGGATCCCTCAAGGGAACAGGTAGATTTTTCTGATTGCACCCTTTAGGGCGGGGTAAACAAGAAGAAAAATCGTATTTCATTATTAATCTGTTAAAGTAGAATTAGTAATAATCTGGCAATGTTCTGTGGCTTCGCGAATGATGAAAATAAAATCGGACGTTTTCTCCTGAATGTATTTTTAATATCCTGCTCCGGAAACTATTTGTTGCATAAAAAAGCCGGACCAACAAAGTCCGGCTTCACAACCTTCAACTACTAACCGATTTTATAACCCAAAAATATGAATTATTGTTATGAAAAATCACCAACCTGAGACACAAAATAAATACCACCACGGTTTCATGTCTGTAACCGAAATCACAAAACACCGGAATAGTTAATAAAATTTCTCGACAATTCGATTTTGCCTTCCTTCTCCAGTTTTTTCAACAATCTTGAAATCACTTCACGCGAGGTGTTCAACTGTAAAGCCAGTTCCTGGTGGGTTCCCGAAAATGTTGTTGCTCCGGATTTCCGGTGTCGATCAGAAAAATATTTAACAAGCCGCTCGTCGAGTTTTAAAAAAGCAATGGAATCGATGGTATCGATGAGTTCTCGGAAACGGTTCTGAAAAGTTTGCATCACAAACTGCTTCCAGGAAGGATATTCGCACATCCACTTATCGAGCAACGATACCGGCAAAAGTATTACTTCCGTTTCTTCTTCTGCAACGGCTTCCACAGTGCTTCTTAAATTGGCCATACAACAGGTTAACGACATGGCGCACACTTCATTTTCTTTCAGGTAATAAAGCAACAACTCGTTTCCATCGTCGTTACTCCGCGAAATTCGTATCAATCCGTTTATTACCAGCGGAAAACTTGACATGAACTGACCTTCCCTGATTATTGTTTCGCGGGCGGCAAATTTCTTTTCAACCCCGTTTTCAAGGATTTCTTCCAAAAGTTTTTTTTCGAGAAAATGATATCGGGTGGCTAAAATTTCTTCCACGGCAATGTTTTATTCTGAGCTGTAAAAGTGCTTACTGTTTTTCGCCGGTAATTGGCGCCTCGCCCTGATAGGATGTGCCGGTACCTTTAAAAGTATTTCCTTCCACTTTTACCGAAATTTTTATGAGGTCTGAATCGGTTTGCAACTCGAGGTAAAGCGTATTTTCTTCTTTTAGCTCGATTTTAGAAAACGGAATGATGTAACCATCGTCGGTTTCAACTTGTCCGGCGAGTTTGCCGTCTTTTTCGGTGAAATTAAATACGCCGTTCATTACACCCCCGTCGGTACTTACTGAATATTTCCATTTTCCGATTATCTGACTTTCTTCAAGTTTTGCGAAAACGTTCAACACAAGGAACATGGCGACAAATACTGTTGTAATTTTTTTCATTTCAGAGTTGGTAATTTAGATTAAACAATTTAAAAACAAACTGTTTAAAATTACGCAATTAAATTCAGGAAAAGAAGTCTCAGTATTCTGAAAAAACCGGCGATTAAAAGATGTCTTTCATTTTTTCGAAAAATGATTTTTCCGACGCAGAAGGCCCTTCTTTGAAAGTAGATGATTCCTGAAGTTTTTCAAGCATTTTTTTGTCTTCGGCGTTCAACTTTCTCGGAACCCACACATGAACGCGCACGAGCAAGTCTCCTCTGCCGTACCCGTTTACGTCGGGCAGTCCTTTCCCGCGTAACCGCAGGATTTTTTCGGGTTGGCTACCTGCATCAATTTTTACCTTCACTTTGCTTTCAACAGTGGGAATTTCAGCAGTAGTTCCCAACGTTATGTCAGGGAAAGAAAGAAAGAGGTTGTAAATCAAATTATTGCCGTCCCGAACCAGTTCCGGGTGGTCTTCTTCTGTAATTACCACCAGCAAATCGCCGTTTATTCCGCCGCGCCTGCCGGTATTTCCTTTTCCCGAAACATTCAGTTGCATTCCTTCGCCAACTCCGGCCGGGATATTGATTTTGATCACTTCTTCATCGCGAATAACGCCTTCTCCGGCACAGTGATTACATTTATCGGTAATTACTTTTCCATCGCCCTGGCAGGTCGGACAGGTGGAAGTTGTTTGCATTTGCCCCAGCAATGTGTTGGTGACGCGGGTTACATGTCCCGAACCACGGCAGGTTCCGCAGGTTGAAAACGCGGAAGCATCTTTCGCCCCGGTTCCGTTACAATGATCACAGGGGACGTATTTTTTTACCCTGAGTTTCTTTTCAACTCCGTTAGCGATTTCCGTCAGGTTCATTTTTACTTTCACCCGAAGGTCGGAACCGCGGCTAACCCGGCGTCCGGTGCTACGGCCATGCGAACCTCCAAATCCGCCAAATCCTCCGAAATGGCCGCCAAAAATATCGCCGAATGCTGAAAAAATATCTTCTACATCAGAGAAACCTCCATATCCGCCACCTGCTGCGCCGCTCATTCCGGCATGTCCGAATTGATCGTACCGCTGTTTTTTTTCCGGACTCCTAAGTACTTCGTACGCTTCAGCAGCTTCTTTGAATTTTTCTTCAGCTTCCTTATTTCCCGGATTTTTATCCGGATGATGCTGTATCGCTTTTTTCCGATACGCTTTTTTTATTTCTTCGGCCGTCGCATTTTTGCTCACTCCCAATACTTCGTAATAATCTCTCTTTGCCATTTTTCTTAACTTTTATTCTCCAACTACCACTTTGGCGAACCGAATAACTTTATCATTTAAACTATATCCTTTCTGAATAACATCCACCACTTTTCCTTTGTGTTTTTTGTCCGGCGCCGGAATTTTTGTGACAGCTTCATGAAGATCGACATCGAAATCCTGGTTCATCGCTTCAATTTCCCTGACGTTGTTTTGTTTCAGGAATTCCTTGAATTTGTTGTAGATGAGTAAGGTGCCTTGTTTGGCAATATCATCGTCGGGCACTGATTTCATGGATTCGATTGCCCGCTCAAAATCGTCGATTATCGGCAAAATACTTATCAGAACACTTTCTCCACCCGACTTTATTAATTCCGCTTTTTCCTTTAATGTGCGGCGACGAAAATTATCGAATTCAGCCTGAAGCCTCAGGTGTTTGTCAGACATTTCTTCCAGTTGTTTTTCCAGCTTCTCAAGCTGTTCTTCCTTCGCAACTGCTTCTTTTTGTTTTTCTTCCTGGTCTTTTTCGTCAGTTACGTCAACCTGTTCCTCCGGATTTGCATTCTCCACCGTTTGCTCGTCTTGTTTTACTTCGGGTTCAATCTTCTCATTTTTAGTATTTTGTCCTTTTCCTTCATGTATTTTTCTGTCTGCCATAATTTTCGAATTTTATTTGCATCATCCTTAAACAAAAAATTTGCCACACCTTTATAAAAGACAAATTGGCACCTAAATCATATTTTAGGTGCCAATTTGGTGGATTTTAATCCGATAGCGGAAATTCAACTTAATTTGCGAGTTGTCTTAATTTAGCTTCCAAAGCGGGTCCCCGTAAATCTTTCGCAATAATAACCCCGTCGGAGTTGAGTAAAAAATTACTGGGAATTGAACGAACGCCATAGACAGCTCCGTGTTTTGAGCTCCAGCCATTCAAATCGCTGATGTGATACGGCCAGCTTAAATTATCCTTCTGAATGGCATTTGTCCACGAATCTTTAGCTTTATCAAGCGAAACGCTGAATATCGTGAAATTTTCATTTTTAAAATTATTATATGCTTTTACCACATTCGGGTTTTCTGCACGGCAGGGGCCGCACCATGATGCCCAGAAATCGAGCAAAACCATTTTTCCTCTGGTGTCCGATAATTTAACGGTCTTGCCATCGGGCGACGTACCGATTAATTCCGGCGCTTTATCTCCAATGTTTGTCCCTAATTTCTGGGCAAACGAACCTCCTGCAATTATGACCAGGAACGCAACTAAAACGATAACTTTTTTCATTTTATGTAATATTATTGATTTTCAACAGAGGTCAAAAATATAATTTTTTATGGATTGACAAATTAAAAATCGAAAGGGATTGTTCGCGGATATATTCAGAGCCGTGTAATTTTTGCTCCCAAAAGGTTTAGCCGTTCGTCAATATTTTCGTATCCGCGATCGATTTGTTCAATATTTTCGATGTAGCTTGTTCCTTTGGCCGATAAAGCTGCGATGAGCAAGGCAATTCCCGCGCGGATATCGGGCGAAGACATTTTCGTGGCACGCAAATCCTGTTCGCGATCCAATCCGATGACTGTAGCCCGGTGCGGGTCGCACAAAATAATTTGCGCTCCCATATCAATCAGCTTATCCACAAAGAAGAGGCGGCTTTCAAACATCTTTTGGTGAATTAAAATACTTCCCTTTGCCTGGATGGCAACAACCAAAAAAATACTTAATAAATCCGGTGTCAATCCGGGCCATGGTGCGTCGGAAATCGTCATGATGGAACCATCGATGTATTTATCAATTTCGTAATGTTCGGTGTTTTTTATCCGTAAATCATCCCCGGTTTGTTCTACATTAATGCCCAGCCGGCGGAACGAGTTTGGAATAATTCCGAGGTGTTTTATACCTGCATTTGTGATGGTAATTTCAGAAGCGGTTAATGCAGCCAACCCGATAAAACTTCCCACTTCGATCATATCGGGCAGAACGGTGTGCGCACAACCGCTTAACGATCCTACTCCCTGTATTACCAGTAAATTGGAGCCGGTGCCCGAGATTTTAGCCCCCATCGAAACGAGCATCCGGCAAAGTTGCTGCACATACGGTTCGCAGGCAGCATTGTAAATGGTTGTTTCGCCGGAAGCCATTACAGCGGCCATTAAAATGTTGGCGGTGCCGGTTACCGAAGCTTCATCAAGCAGCATGTAAGCGCCGGTCATATTGGGAGCAGAAACCGAATACCAAAGGTTTTGTGCATCATAATCGAAAGAAGCACCCAGCTTTCGAAATCCTGCAAAATGCGTATCAACGCGCCGCCTCCCTATTTTATCGCCGCCGGGTTGCGGAATAAACGCTTTCCCGAAACGTGCCAGCAACGGACCGACAATCATAATCGAACCTCTGAGGCTCGACGCCTGTAACTCGTACTCTTTTGTTTTTAAATAATCGATATCAATGTTTGCGGCATTAAAAATATACTTTCCTTTTTCGAGCCGTTCCGTTTTCACACCTAATCCTTTCAGGATTTCAATTAATTTCAGAACGTCGCGAATTTCGGGTATATTATCGATACGAACATCTTCGGAAGTCAGCAAGCTGGCACAAATTACCTGGAGCGCTTCATTTTTGGCGCCCTGTGGTTTCAGTGAACCCCGTAATTTATGACCACCTTCAACTTTAAAACTCGACATTCATCAGGAATTGGCGTGTTTTTTCTTTTTCTTTTTCTTTTTGGTGAAGATTGCTTTTGTATCAGAAAGCACCAAATCACGCGAAACCTGGAGGTTTCCGCCAGACATTTCCTCGAGATCGGTAAAGATTTTTTCATCGTCCACCGAATCTTTATTCCAGCTCAGGTACAACTTTTTCATGTGATTGGCAAGTTGTTCAATCAGGATTTGTTTTTCGTCCCCTTCCATCTCAATAGCTTTGTCAATCATCTTTTGGGTCACCAATCCATAATGCCTGTACTTTAAATCGTGCTGGTTATAAGGTACCTGTCGTGGTTTTTCAGTAAGAATTGACGGGGATGGCGGCTCATACGGATAATCAATATCCAGCTCAAAATCGGTCATTATCGCCAGATGGTCCCATAGTTTATGTTTGAATTCAGCCACATCGCGAAGATACGGATAGAGGTTTCCCATAACATCAATAACTGTTTGGGAAGCACGATTTCGTTCATCCCGGTCTTCAATGGTGAGGATGTGATCAACCATACTCTGGATATTTCTGCCATATTCCGGTAACGGAAGTTTTTTTCTCTGTGTATTATAGTCCATGTAATTAAATTAAATCATTGAATTTCGTTTATTATCAGGTATCTGTTTAGGGAGGTTTCTTGAATTTGCTACAAAACTAATGAAATCCTCGCAAAACACAATTTTTCGTATCTTTTTGTTCTTTTGAACGTTAAGATTTGATTTTAAGTTTGGCAAATTTAAGCAGCAATTGTTTCTGACCGGCATTCTGAAAAAAAACAGTAGCCTTTAAATTCGGCGGCACACCTTCTATTTTCAGTACTTTTCCTTCGCCAAACCGCTGATGCTCAATGGTCATTCCCTGTTGTATTTTTCCGGGGTCGTCTCCGGCAAACTGCTCCGCACTTTTCTCCTGGTTTAGGTTTACGAGTTTTTTCTGCAAAATGTTTTGTGCTCCCGTATTTCTGAAGGTCGGCATCTGTGGCCGGCTAAAGTCATTTGCCGGACGTTCCGTGCGCGTTCCTGAAAATTGCCGTTGTCCGCGCGAACCTTGTTGTTTCCGGTAGCCGAAATCGGCATTGTCGAGAAATTTTTCTTCCATTTCCGTGAGAAACCGGCTGGGGGAGCAAAAATCGAGATTGCCCCACCGGTATCGCTGGGTGGCATAGGTAAACCAGGCATTTTCTTTGGCGCGGGTCAATGCAACATAAAACAGCCGGCGTTCTTCTTCCAAAGCTTCCGGCGAATTTTTTTCATCCGACTGCGATGAAGGAAAAAGGTTTTCTTCGAGCCCAACAACAAATACATTTTTAAATTCAAGTCCTTTCGCCGAATGCACCGTCATCAGCGTTACCTTGTCGCGGTCTTCCTCTTTTTCCGTATCCTGGTCGGTAAGCAACGCCACATCTTCCAAATAATTTTCCAGTTTATCCGGCCGGCCTTCTTCTTTGGCATTGATGCTGAATTCCTGTATTCCGTTCAGCAATTCCTGAATATTTTCGTGGCGGCTCAATCCTTCCGGCGATTTATCGTTGTACAATTCTTTTAAGATGCCGGTTTTTTCTGCAATGGTTTTTGCGGCATCGAAGGCATCCTTTTCTGCGGCTATCCCGGCGAAAAGATTTATCAACTGTTTAAAATTCTGCACTTTTGTAACTGTCCCTTTGTTCAATCCGGCAGTATTTTGGTTTGACAAGGCCGAAACCACGTGCCAAATCGATTTTTCGTCATTCACCGCGGCAGTTTCAAGTTTTGCAAGCGTTGTGCTTCCAATTCCCCGCGCCGGATAATTGATGATTCTTTTCAGCGCTTCGTTGTCCGAAGGATTGATGATTACCCGGAAATAAGCCAGCAAATCTTTAATTTCCTTGCGCTGATAAAAGCTCAGGCCGCCATAAATTTTGTACGGGATGTTTCTTTTCCGAAGCGCTTCCTCAAAAATACGCGACTGCGCGTTGGTGCGGTAAAGTATGGCGTAATCCAGGTTTTTATAATGTTGGCGGAGCTGCGTTTCTGCAATTTCCTGCGCCACCAAAAATCCTTCTTCATTATCGGTTAATGCGCAAACCACTTTTATGGCTTTTCCTTCTTCGTTTTCTGAAAAAACAGTTTTCGGTATTTGTTTTTTGTTTTTCAGGATGATGCTGTTCGCTGCGTTCACAATGGTTTTCGTGGAGCGGTAGTTTTGTTCCAGTTTGAAAATTTTGTAATTCGGATAATCTTTCTGAAAGTTCAGGATATTTTCAATCCGGGCGCCGCGGAATGAATAAATGCTCTGTGCATCGTCGCCAACCACGCAAATGTTGCGGTGAACTGTCGCCAGCTTTTTGATTATCAGATATTGTGCAAAATTGGTATCCTGGTATTCATCCACCAAAAGATAGCCGAAACGCTGCTGGTAATTAGCCAGAATTTCTTCGTGATCGCGAAAGAGCAGGTTTGTTTTCAGGAGCAAATCATCGAAATCCATCGCGCCGCAAAGAAAGCTGCGTTTTGCATATTCCTTGTAAACTTCGGCGATGGCAGGCATCCGCATGTTTTTATCGATTCCCCTGATTTCGGCATTCTGCATGTAAGCATTAGGCGTTATCAGGTTATTTTTTGCCATGGAAATCCGTGCAGCAACCACTCCCGGTTTGTAAATTTTATCGTCGAGTTGAAAACTTTTCAAAATGGTTTTGATGAGGCTTTTCGTGTCGGCGCTGTCGTAAATTGTAAAATTCGCCGGGTAACCAATCACTTCATGCTCGGTACGGAGAATACGCGCAAAAATGGAGTGAAAGGTTCCCATCCACAGGTAGCGCGCTACTTTTTCACCGACAACTGTGGCGATCCGTTCCTTCATTTCGCGGGCTGCTTTGTTGGTAAAAGTAAGAGCCAGAATGGACGATGGCCGCGCGCCCTGTTTCAGCAAATGCGCGATACGGTAGGTTAAAACCCGGGTTTTTCCGGAACCCGCGCCGGCAATCACCAGTGCAGGGCCTTCAGTCTGAACAACAGCGTCGTACTGCGATTTACTTAAGCCTTTTAAATAGTCTAACACAATTCCAATCCTTTCAATTTTAAAACCACAAAAGTAAAAGATGTTTTTACTAACCGGTTCATTTTCGATGGTCAATTTTTAGGTTTTTGGATTTGATTGTTCTTTTTAAGAACCGAATTTTGTAACGCCTGCGGACAATTAAATAAAATTTATACGTTAATATTGTAGCTCAATGTAGAATGGCATTATGAACAAAAAAAGTATTTTTTTTCTGTTGACAATTGTTGTTTTTTTCCTGTATCCGGCGGTTTCCAAAGCGCAGATTTCAGCGCCGGGTTCATCTTCATCGGCGCGAGCCAATTATCCGGTATTTGGGGAAACCGATAGCATTTTTGTTTTCTGTGCACAGAATGAAGGCGCTGCGAACGGTGCATTGCGGGTACAAACTGCTCTGGAAGGAACAAAAACATTTCTGTGGGAAAAATACAACAACGTTTCCGGCGAATTTGAATTTTATTTTTCCGAAAGCACCAGCGCGCAGGAATCCACCATTTCTTCATTAACCGACGGCGGATACCGCGCCACCATTACGCAGGGGACAACAACACAGGTGCACCGGGCGTGGGTTTTCAACGACTGGTTTTCCGCCACCGCCGAAATTACCGATTCCAATTGCGAATCGTTTAAAATGAATGGTGCATTTGACACCGGCGGGTTTATTTATTATGATCTGGCGAACAATACCGAAATCAACCTTTCGAAAAACGTTCAGGTGGAATGGAAAAGCGGACAAACCAAAATTGCTTCGGTTATCAGCCCGCAGATTTTCAATCCGCCCACTCAGGATACCAAATATACTTTGCGGGTATACGATCAGTTCGGGTGTGAAGGAATTTCAGAAATAACCTATGAATCGATTGTTACCAAAGCGAAATTTTCTGTCGATCAGCAAAGCGGTGAAGCGCCGTTAACCGTAACATTCACCAACGAGTCGGAGAACGGGACGCCGGGGGCATACGAATGGTTCTTTTTCCGGGACCTCGACGAGATAAAACGGGAATCGGAAAATAGTGATCAGCCGGTAGACAGCATCATGGTTGTAGCCTACGACGATAGCCCGGTTTTTACCTATGAAAATTCCGGAACTTACGACGTAAAACTGGTTTCAAAACACATTTCGGAAAATCAAACTTGTGTTGACACAACATACCTCGAAGAATTTATTGTGGCGGACACCTCGTTTATGGATGCGCCCAATGTTTTCACACCGAATAATGATGGTGTGAACGACTATTTTGTGGTTAAATTCGTGTCGATGCAGAGCATAAAAATTTCCATTTTTAACCGCTGGGGCAAACGGGTGCATTTCTGGGAAAGCGAAAATGTACGCGGATTCGAAGGCACCTGGATGGAAACCATCTGGGATGGCCGGATTGGCGGGCGCTGGGCAAGTCCGGGTGTTTACTATTATGTGGTTGAAGGCAGGGGCCGCGACAACGAGGAACGACGGGCGCACGGTTTTGTCCATCTGTTCCGGGATTGAAAAGAGACCATCGATTCCGTTTTTAAATAATCCCCGAACCCAGCAACACCGCAAAAATCAAAATCATTATCGCAACAACGACGTGAAGCGTTTTTATGGTAATTTTCTTAAACAGACGGTTTCCAATGAAAACACCGGTAAATGCAGCAACTACCGCAACCACAAGCAACATTATTTCCGATTGGCTGATATGGCTCAGCATGTTACGCGAATAAACCGTCAGGCGTGAAATATCGATTAAGCAGGCGATAACCACGCCCGTGCCAATAAACACTTCTTTTGATAAACCCGCGCGAATTAAAAACGCCGAACGCAAAGCTCCCTGATGGCCCGATAAACCGCCGAAAAATCCGCTCAGCAATCCGCCAACAGGCAGGTATTTCTTTTTAATCTGAAAATTGCCGAGGTTGGGCAACAAATCGAACAGTGAAAAAACCACCAGCAAAACGGCCACGATCAACTTCACCGGCGTAACCTGGTGTTCGTGTCCACTCAGGGTGTAGGAAAACAGCGGGTTTAAATCGGTAATAACAGTGAGTAATTTTGCTCCCAGATATGCTGCAAACATCGACGGAATTCCGAAGATCGCGATGATTTTCCAGTCGAAGTGTTTTCGGAAAAACCACACCTTGATCAGGTTGTTGGCAAAATGAACTACCGCAGTTAAGGCAATGGCCAGTTCAATCGGAAAAAACAACCCGAACACCGGCAACAGCAAAGTTCCCAGACCGAATCCGGAAAAGAGCGTTAGTCCGGCGCCGATTAATGTAACAACAGCAATGAGCAGATAATCCATCGGAATTTTTTTGCGTTAACTGTAAATTTAGTAAAAGATGACCGGAATCCGCTTTCTCTCATAGGAATGTCTTCGGCACCTCATCAGTCTTCGGTTTTCGGTTTTCGGTCTTTTTCCCAATGATAAACGACCAAAGACTTTCTTTTACATTCGCGTCATCCGTCCTCTTCCCAATTTTTCAGAATGAAATCGAAATCGAGTTCGTTGTGTTTAATTTCAAGAGCCAATGGCCAGTGGCAAGCGGTCGGCGGCTCGTAGCTCGCAGCTTCTGAACGTCCTGTGAAGGACGAAACAGGGGTGGAAAAACCGGCACCGAAACAACATTTCGTTCCGTACGGGGCCGTACGGGACGAGAGAATCCTTCGCAATCTTCAATGCTACCCCTATCCGGTACCTAACGGCACCGGCCAATAGGAAATATATTTGCCAGTCCGCAGTACCTATCAGCATTTAATAACCGCAGGTAAACTCTCCCAGAGATAGAAACCCGCTATTCGAACCGCCTTTTGTTCAAAGCATTCTTTGTCCCTCTCCGCCGGGAGAGGGACAAACATCGCCCGCGATGTCAGGGTGAGGTGAAATACGGCCTGACCTTTCCAAAAACCCGGCTAAAGCCGCTCCGTTTACACAAAAAAAAACGAGGCTGCCAATGCAAACCTCGTCATCCGAATATTCTTTTCAGCCAGCTTTTAAGTTTTAAGCAAGCATCTGTTTTACCTGTGTGTATACATTGTCGCCGTTGAATCCCAGCTTTTCGTCGAGCACCTGGTAGGGCGCCGAGAAACCAAACGAATCCATTCCCCAGATTTTACCTTTTTCCCCCACCAAACCTGCCAGAGTCACCGGCAATCCTGCAGTGAGTCCAAAACGCGGAATTCCGGCAGGCAAAACTTCTTCCTGGTATTCTTCCGGTTGGTTTCGGAACAAACCTTCCGAAGGCGCCGAAACCACCTGAACGTTCACTTCGTCATTTTCTTTCAGCAATTTTGCCCCGGCAACCAGTGTCGACACTTCAGAGCCGCTGGCCACCAGCACTACGTCAGGTTTTTCTTCCGGTTTCAATACAATGTATGCCCCTTTTTCCGCCTGAAGCGCCGATTCGTATGCATTGCCGTTCACCGGCAAATCGGGAATATTCTGACGCGAAAGGATAAGTGCAGTTGGCGTAGAAGTATTTTCGATGGCCATTTTCCAGGCTACCGAAGTTTCGTATGCATCTGCCGGACGCAAAACCAGCATGCTGTTGTGTCCTTTGTGGTTTTTCAGTTTTTCCAGCAACCGGATTTGCGCTTCCTGTTCCACCGGCTGGTGAGTCGGACCGTCTTCACCTACCCGGAAAGCATCGTGGGTCCACACGTATTTCACCGGAAGTTCCATTAATGCAGCCAAACGAACAGCGGGCTTCATGTAATCGGAAAACACGAAGAACGTTCCGCACACCGGAATTACTCCGCCGTGCAGCGCCATTCCGTTAGCCAGACAAGCCATCGTTAACTCGCTGACACCCATTTGCAGGAAAGAACCACTGAAATCACCTTTGTGAAAAGCGGTTGTTTTTTTCAGAAATCCGTCGGTTTTATCGGAATTGGATAAATCTGCCAACGCCACGATCATGTTTTCGATTTTTCCGGCCATGGCGCCTAAAACAGCGCTCGATGCACCACGCGATGCCACGTTTGCTTTTTGCTGAACCGATGCAAAATCGAATTCCGGAACACCTTTGGAAACAAACTTCTTCAGTTTTTCAGCCAAATCAGGGTTAGAAACTTCCCAGGTTGCCTGCTCTGCTTTACTGGCGCGTGCAAACGTTTCGAGATCTGATTTTCTTTTTTTGTAGTATTCCTGCACTTCCGGGAAAATCTGAAAAGGATCCTCCGGGTCGCCGCCCAGTTTTTTGATGGTTTTTACAAATGAAGCGCCGGCGGCGCCAAGCGGCATGCCGTGCGTGGAAACTTTCCCTTCAAAACTTTCGCCCGAGTTGTCCAGCGCACCTTTTCCCATGATGGTTTTTCCGATGATGAGCGTCGGTTTTTCGGTTTCTTTAACAGCATTTTTCAGCGCTCCCCTGATTTGGTCCGTGTCATTTCCATCGATCACTTTCACGTTCCAGCCCCAGGCCTCGTATTTTTTTTGAGTGTCTTCAGTGGTTACTTTATTCGTTTCTGTGGAAAGCTGAATGTCGTTTGAATCGTAGAACATTATCAGGTTGTTTAGCCCGAGATAACCGGCAATTCGTCCGGCCCCCTGCGAAACTTCTTCCTGGATTCCGCCGTCGGAAATGTAAGTGAACGTTTTGTGCGCCATCCACTCTCCAAAGCGGGCCACGAGGAAACGTTCGGCGATTGCTGCGCCAACAGCCATGGAATGCCCCTGTCCGAGCGGACCGGAAGTGTTTTCAATCCCGCGTGTTACATCCAGTTCCGGATGGCCGGGAGTTACGCTGTTCCACTGGCGGAAATTCTTCAGATCGTTCATGCTGTAAAAACCGGCCAGGGTAAGCACCGAATAAATCATCGGCGACATGTGGCCCGGGTCAAGGAAAAACCGGTCGCGGTTGATCCAGCTCATATCTGACGGATCGTAATTTAGAAATTCAGAATAAAGTATGTTTATAAAATCGGCGCCTCCCATCGCACCTCCGGGGTGCCCTGAATTTGCCTTTTCAACCATGGCGGCAGATAAAATTCGAATGTTATCTGCTGCCCGTGTTTCAATTCTTTTGCTCATGTTAACTATTGTTTTTTTTGGATTTTGCCTGAATTGTTCGATTGTCCCCAAAAATAATGAAAAAAGAGGAAGCCTCCAGACTTCCTCTTTTTATTTAAACATTTTTTATTCCTGAATGCTTCGCACCATAAAAACACCTTCTATGGATTCGAGTTTCTTTTTTACGGCATCACTTATCTGAGATTGTGTAACATCGATGATGTTGTATGCGATTCCCTCGCATTTTTTGTTCAGCATGTTATCGATGTTCAGATTTTCGGAAGCCAGCGCACTTGATATCTGGCTCACCATATTTGGAACGTTTTTATTGGCAATCAAGATCCTTGCTCCGCCATTTCGCTCAAGATAAGTTTCCGGGAAATTCACTGAATTCTTGATGTTGCCGTCTTCCAGGAAATCTTTCACCTGGTTAACAGCCATAATTGCACAGTTGGTTTCCGATTCTTTTGTTGAGGCGCCAAGGTGCGGTATGGCGATTACCTTGTCCATGTTAATAACCTCTTCGTCCGGAAAATCGGTGACGTATTTTGACACTTTACCTGAATTGATGGCTGTTTTTAAATCGCTGCGATCCACAAGTCCGCCGCGTGCAAAATTCAGCAATCGCACGCCTTCTTTCATCATTTGGAATTTTTCGCTGTTGATATAACCTTTTGTTTCCGGAGTCAACGGAATGTTCAACGTTACGTAATCCGCCTGGTTCAGAAGTGGCTGTATTCCTTCCACCCATTTAACTTCGTGGCTGAGTTTCAGCGCTTGTTTTACCGACATGTACGGATCGTAACCAATTACGTTCATTCCGAGTGCATGGGCTGCGTTTGCCACCAAAACACCGATAGCGCCCAGTCCGATTACCGCCAGCGTTTTCCCCTGAATTTCCTGTCCGGCAAAATTCTTTTTTCCCTGTTCGATCAATGCCGGAACTTCGTCGCCTTTGCCAATAAGCGTCTTCGCCCAAACAATGGAATCGACGATATCCCGCGAGCAAAGCAACAGGCCTGCAATTACAAGTTCTTTCACTCCGTTGGCATTTGCGCCGGGCGTATTGAAAACCACAATCCCCTGTTCGGTGCAACGATCGATGGGAATGTTGTTTACACCGGCGCCGGCACGTGCAACGGCTTTTAATGATTTTGGCAAATTCATTTCATGCATATTGAAACTGCGTAATACAATGGCGTCCGGGTTCGGTATTTCGCTGGCAATTTCATAATTACCTAAAGGAAACAGATTCAGCCCCTCAGGGTCAATTTTATTTAACGTTTGAATTTTATACATGCTGGTTTATTTTTTTGTTGATGATTGCTGTCAACGACAAATATCATTAAATTATCTAACTTGTTTAAACGATACCTGTACGAAGTTTTCAATATGAAATTAACATTAAGCATGCGCTTTTTCTTATTATTTGAAAGCAGGCCGTCTGTACTGCCTTATTTCACGAAATCTTTTTTTTATGACGTTCGTTGTGCAACCGGTTTATTTTGAGGCATTCTCGGATTTTAAACGGGAAAAATAACTTTTCGACGCCCGCCGGACATGCGGCGAAAGAAGAACAGCCGAAATAACCGTGGGAAAAGCCATAAGGGCGAATGAAATGTCAATCAACCCGATTATGACCCGCAAATTGGAAACAGCGCCAATAATTATTGCAACAACAAAAACATAGTTGTATAAATGCTGGTATTTTGCCCCGGCAACAAAACCGAGGCATTTGGCTCCATAATATGGAAATGCAAACATGGTTGACATGGCAAAAAACGAAACCGATGCGGCGAGAATGTATTTTCCAAATGGCAAACCTGCATCAAATGCAGTGGCAGTAAGTGTGATGCCATCGGCGGAACTTTCAGCCCAGGTGTTGGTAACAATAATTGCCAGGGCGGTCATGGTACAAATAATGATGGTGTCGATCAGCGGACCGAGCATCGCCACAAGGCCTTCGCGGATGGGTTCGCTGGTTTTTGCAGCGCCGTGTGCCATGGGCGCTGTGCCCAGTCCGGCTTCGTTTGAAAACGCCGCACGCCGCACACCGGTTATAACAATTGCACCAAGTGAACCTCCCAAAACGGCGTTGCCGGTGAATGCATCCCTGAAAATGGTTTTGAATGCCGGAATAATTTGAGCCGGATGGGAAAAGATGATGACTAAAACTGTTACCACATAAACAATTACCATAAACGGCACCACCCGTCCGGTAACATTTCCAATGCGTTTTATTCCGCCGATAACAACGATACCGACAATGATCGAAATGACAATCCCAATGATTAAATCCGACAGGAATGTTCCTCCCAAACTATTTGGCTGAAGTATTACATCATCAATCATTTGCGTCAGTTGGTTGGCCTGAAAAAGAGGGGTGACGCCAATCATGGCCACAACAGAAAAAAACAGGGCCAGCGGTTTCCAGTTTTTTCCAAGTCCTTCGGTGATAAAATACATAGGCCCGCCCTGAATTTCGCCTGCCGAATCTTTTCCGCGGAACATCACCGCCAGAGAACAGGTAAAGAATTTTGTGCTAACGCCGAGCAACGCTGAAACCCACATCCAGAAAATCGCACCCGGTCCGCCCATGGTGATTGCCACCGCAACCCCGCTTACATTTCCCATACCTACCGTGCCGGCCAGTGCTGTTGAGAGCGCCTGATAATGCCGCAGTTGGCCGGGTTCATCCGGATTATCGTATTTTCCGGTAAGAATTTGCAAAGCATGAATGAGGTAGCGCAATGGCGCCAGCCTGGAATAGATCAGGAAATACAAACCGCCGCCCAGCAGGAGAACCAGTATGGGAAATCCCCAGACAGCATTTGCAGCTTCGATAATATATTCTCCGGTTTTATCAGACATTTGGCGAAGAAATAAGAAATGACCGTAATTTACAAATTTTTAATTCTCTGTTATTCTGCCATTCGCGTAACTGGTTTTTCATTCGTAATTTTGATACCAGTTGTTAGCCTGAATAATAAAAAGATCAATTCATTCCTAACCAAATACGGCATGGTCGAAGGATGATCGTCGTCCAAAACCGGGACGAAAAGCTGCTTAAGGAAAATGAGATATCCATCAACTGAAATACAGCGAAAATTCCGGAGGTTTTGAGCAGGTAGAGTAAAAGTTATTTCAATTGTAACTGAACAAAAACCGGCAAATGGTCCGATGGGAAACGGTGATTGCTGAAATTGCTCAAAGCTGCATATTCCAAAACTTTTATATCGCCATGAACAAAAATATAATCGATTCTGCGACTGCTCAAATCTGCATCGATGTCGAAACCGCTAAATGTTCCGACAGGTCCAAATGGTGATTCTTCCGAGACTTCGCGGCTGTCGGACATAAATTTTTTCAGCATCATGATAGGTTCCTTATCCGGCGTTAAATTGAAATCGCCGGTTAGGATTACCGGCAGGTTTTTGCCTTTGATAATTTCCTGGATTTTCTTTTTAATCAGATCAGCCGAATTTTTTCGCGCTTCATCACCAATGTGATCAAAGTGGGTGTTGAATACCAGAAATTGTTTTCCCGTTACTTTCGACTGAAATTTTCCCCAGGTAACCACCCGGTTAAGTGCGGCATCCCAACCTTTACTCGGCTTTTCAGGTGTCTCTGAAAGCCAGAAAGTGTTATGTTCCAGTAAAATCAGCTTTGCAGGATTATAGAATACCGGGGAAAACTCCCCGCCATTTTTGCCATCTTCCCTTCCAACTCCAAACCATTTATAATCCGGCAACTGATTTTGAACATCTTCAATCTGGCCAATCAGTGCTTCTTGCATGCCAAAAATATCAGGGTCGTAAAACCGGAGCAAATTTCCTACCATCTCAACCCGGTTCGGCCATGCGTTTTCGGCATCGCGCGGATTGTTGAACCTGATATTGAACGTCATAATATTCATTTCCTGTGCAAAAATTGCGGCGGGCAAAAGCAGCAACACCGCCAAAATTATTTTTTTCATTCTTCGCAAAAATTAAATTGTTCGTAATCCGGATTTTGTTTTTTTCCTTTGATAATCGTATGCCGGCTTTCGCCGGTTTTGGTGATGACGTAGAAATAACAAAAATCCACTATATCGTCGAAATATTCTTTCATGGGAAGGTTCGCAATTTCATGTCCGGCGCCGCAGGTAGTGTGCAGCCAGTAAGGCACACCCAGTTTGTCCAGTTTTTGGGCAATGGTGTACGAGCCGTGTAAAATAAGGTATCCCGGACTGCCTTTGTCACAATAATGATGAGGGGCACTGGCATAGGGAACAAGATTGTCATTGGTGCCGTGAAACAGAAGCGATGGAATTGCCGACTCATCGTAAATACTCACCGTATCGGGAATAGCGCCCGCCATACTGATGACACCGGCGTATGAAACCGGTCCCGAATCCAGTCCGTAGCAATACGGCGGTTTGTACGCAGTATTTAAAACGGTTTCAGCGCCAGCGCTGCTTCCGGCAAGAATAATGCGCTGCGGGTCAATTCCGAGGTTTTCCCGGTTCTGAATAAGAAAGAAAACAGCATCCTGCAAATCCTCCACTGCGGCGTTGAATGTATTCAGCTTTTCAGTGGCCGGACAATCACAGCCGAAGCCGGTTTCCGCATCTTTTCTTGTCAACCGGTACGAAATGGAAGCCACCACATAACCGTATTCCGCCAGGCGGTTGCAAAATTCCTGAATATTGTCGTCATCCCTTCTTCCTTCCTGAAAACCTCCGCCATGCACATAGACAAGGGTTGCCCTCTCATAATCGGCATCAAATTCCGGACGATAAACATCCAGATCGAGGTTTTCACCATCTTTCGAAACGTAGGTGAACGTTTCTTTGAGGATTTCATCTTTTACAGGCTCGTGGTATCTTACCTGTGCAAAAAGTGACAGCGATATAGCCGTTAACAGCAGGAACAGTGAAATTTGTCGTGTCATTTGCCCTTTTTTATTTCGTTGTTTGAAACATTTCTTTTTTGTAAAAGGTTTGAATAGTCAATGATGATTTTCACTATTGAAAAGTAAAATCCAGGCGAATATAAATGAAAAGTGGCAACAAAAAAAATGGAACCTGACAGTGCCAGATTCCATCTACAAACCTTATTTAAACCAGTTAATCTAAAAGTATTCCCTTAAAAAAGAACGAATCACTTAATCTTTGCAAAAGAATGTTGGATTCCACGCAAATTATATTCCTTGTTTCTTATGTTGTTGATTTTTAAGGTTTTGTGCGGACTTGCCGGTATTTGCAGCGTTTCATTTTGGGACATTTGGTACACAACGCGGAACTTAACCGTTAAAAAAGCAGTTCTTTTTGAACGTTATTCCGAAATTCATGCTGAAGGAGCCATCTTTTTCGTTCCAATCCGCCGGCATATCCGGTAAGCTTGCCGTTTGCGCCGATAACACGATGGCACGGAATAACCACAGCAATAGGATTGCGTCCATTTGCCAGCCCCACTGCCCTCGAAAGCTTTTCAGAACCTAGTTTTACAGCAATCTCCCGGTAGGATATCTTTTCACCATACGGTACATTTTTCATAAGTTCATTCCACACTTTTTTCTGAAAGTCAGTTCCTTCAGGTTGAAGGTTCAGGGTGAAAATTTTTCTTTTTCCGGTGAAATATTCAGATAGTTGTTGTACAGCGTTTTTCAGGATTTCTGGCTGGCGGTCACAGTGACTTCCCGACCCGTTCAGAAACGATACCGACAATAAACTTTCTCTGTTGGTAACCAGTTGCAGGTTGCCTGCCGGTGTTAAAAATGAATGGTAAAACAATTCTTTCTGCATGGTGTGAAGATATTTTGCTTTTTGCCGGCAGCAAAAAAAATCCGGCAAAATCTGCCGGATTTTTCAAAACAGCTAATATCGTTGCCGTTTGGTATACCTGGTATGCAGTAATCTGTGAGAAACTTCTCCAAGCGGTTCTTTCAGGAAATCTTTGTACAACTTCAGGATTTCAGGGTTTAGGTGCGATTTTCTCAAGGGAAGACCGGCATCTTCTGCATAAATTGCTTCTGCTCTTTTTTGTCTGATTTCCGGATTTGTAGGAATGGGTTGGCCTCCGCCGCCCAGGCAACCGCCCGGACAAGCCATGAATTCAATAAAATGATAATCGGCTTTTCCTGATTTTACAGCTTCCATTACATTTTTTGCGTTTACCAGGCCATGTGCTACCGCACATTTTAGTTCAATGCCGTCGAGAAATGCCCATTGTTCCAGCGGCTTCTCAATTTTTATCGAAGTTTCCCTGACACCTTCCATTCCCCGCACCGGAAGTACGTTCAGGTTTTCAAAAGGAATTTCGCGGCCGGTAACCAATTCATAAACCGTTCGTAAAGCCGCTTCCATCACACCGCCGGTAGCGCCAAAAATTACGGCTGCACCTGTTGATTCGCCCATCAAACGATCGAATTTCTCAGGTTGAAGTTTATCAAAATCCAGACCTGCCTGCTTAATCAAAATAGCCAGTTCGCGGGTGGTTAAAACATAATCCACATCGCGATGTCCGCTGTCGTACATTTCCGGGCGGTACGATTCAAATTTCTTGGCGGTGCAAGGCATGATTGAAACCGAAACAATTTTATCCGGATCGAGGTTCCGGGCATGTGCGTAATAGGTTTTCACCAGCGCTCCGAACATCTGTTGCGGCGATTTGCAGGTGGACAGATGTTCGAGATATTCAGGATATATATGTTCGATGAATTTGATCCAACCCGGCGAACAGGAGGTTGCCATCGGGAGTTTTACTGTTTTATCATGTTCTGTCAGCAGCTTTTTCAGCCGCATGAGCAACTCGTGACCTTCTTCAACAATTGTTAAATCTGCGGTAAAGTCGGTGTCCAGTACCGAATCAAAACCCAACCTTCGCAGCGCCGTCACCATTTTTCCGGTAACCCGCGAACCAGCCGGAATTCCCAGTTCTTCTCCCAAACCAACGCGAACTGCCGGAGCAGTTTGCACGACCACGTGTTTTTCCGGGTCGGCAATGGCTTCCCACACTTCCTCAATATAATTTCGTTCAACCAGCGCCCCGGTAGGGCAGTGGTTTACACATTGCCCGCAGTTGGAACAAACCACATCGCGCAGCGCTTTTTCAAAAAAGGTGGTAATTTTCATCCGGTCGCCTTTGTACGCAACTGTCAGGGCATTTACACCCTGTAATTCGGCACAGGTGCGCACACACCGCTGGCAACGAATGCACTTGCTGTCATCTTTCACAATTGAAGGCGAAAATGTATCGATTTGATATTGTTTCAATGGCGAAAGTTCAATGAAGTCCTGCGTCATAATTTTATATTCCGACGCTAATTCCTGAAGTTCGCAATTTCCGTTTCGGTAGCATTTGGTGCAGTCGGCGTTATGTTCCGACAAGAGTAATTCGATGATGTGTTTTCTTGAATTTCTAACTTTCAAACTGTTGGTCAGGATTTCCATGCCTTCGTCGCACGGGGTTGCACATGCAGCAGATAACCGTTTCTGACCGGCCACTTCCACAACACAAACGCGGCAATTTCCCGCAACGCACAAATCTTTGTGATAACACAATGTGGGAATTTTTATGCCCAGTTCGCCGGCTGCTTCCAGGATTGTCATTCCCGGTTTGGTTTGAACAGGAAAACCATTGATGGTAATATTGATTTTTTTTGTCATTTTTTCTGAATTTCAATTTTAATAAATCATCTCTTCCCTGAAATTTTCAACGATCGACGAAAAAGAATTCGCAACCGACTGCCCAAGTCCGCATTTGGCTGTTAACTGCATAGTTTCCGTCAGCCGAAGGAGTTTATCGAGATATGAAGCTGGTTTTTCGCCGCGTTTAACGGCTTTAATCCCGATTAAAAGCTGCTGGCAACCCACACGGCACGGCGTGCATTGCCCGCACGATTCTTCGCGAAAAAATTCCAGATAATTATCGAGTACGTTAAACATCGAGCGCGAACTGTTAAACAGCATCATCGAACCTCCGGTAGGCAGGGAAATGCCAACCAACCGGCCTTGAAACCCGATGGCTGTGTCTTTGAATTTTTTTCGGGGGACCAGAAATCCGGATGCGCCGCCAACCTGCACTGCCTTTGTATCGCCGTCGCCAAACTCATATACAAAATCCTGAAGGCTCATTCCCAGTTCCAGCTCATAAATTCCCGGTTTTGGTGTATCGCCCGACACTGAAAATAATTTGGTGCCGCGGGAATACTGGACGCCCAAATCGTAGAATTTTTTAGCGCCGTACTGAAAAATGGTAAAGGTGTGCGCCAGCGTTTCCACGTTGTTTATTACGGTGGGTTTTCCCATATAACCATTTTGCGTTGGAAATGGCGGCTTGTTGCGGGGTTCGCCCCGCAAGCCTTCCATTGATTCCATCAATGCGGTTTCTTCGCCGCAAATATATGCGCCGCTGCCCATGAAAATTTTAATGTTGAAATCGAGGTTGATTTCATTGCAATAATAATGGAATTCGTCCAGCGCTTTATTAAGTTCCTCTGTCAGAAAAAGATATTCACCGCGCAGGTAAATGAATCCTTCCTTTGCTCCGGTTACATAGCTGCAAACGGCCATGGCTGTAAAAACTTTATACGGTACTTTCGACAGGATTTCACGGTCTTTGAAAGTGCCCGGTTCGCCTTCATCGGCATTGCAGATCACATATTTTTTATCGGCTTTGGCTTCGGCTGCCAGTTTCCATTTGAGGCCCGTGGGGAAACCGGCGCCGCCGCGGCCTTTTAATTCAGAGCTTATCAGTTCGTTTATAATTTCGTCAGGTTTCTTTTTGATGGTATTCGAGAGAACTTTCTCCCAGTCGTTTTCATTCCGGAAAATAAAATCGACCCTCTTCAACTGGTAGGAATATGCCATGGCTTGTGGTTTAATTGTGATTGTTGTTTCGTTTCATGTAACCCGATATTATTTCCCTTGCTTTTTCAGGGGTTAAATCGGTATATACTTCATCGTTTATGAGCATTGCAGGCGCTTTGTGGCACCATCCGAGGCAATTGGTCTCGAGCAGAGTAAAGCGCTTGTCAGGCGTAGTTTCACCTGATTTTATTTTCAGCATTTCATGAATGGCAAATAATACCTGGGTTTTACCTTTCATGGCACAGGTGATGGTTTTGCAAACCCTGATGATATACTGACCAGTGGGTTTTGTTTCCAAAAAAGAATAAAAAGTTGCTGTGCCGTAAACTTCGGCTGCTGGGATGTCCATTTCGCGGGCAATTTCTATCATCGAATATTCCGATAAAAATTTTTCCCGGTGAACAACACCCTGCATAATGGGCAACAGGCTTTCTCTTTTGCGGCCGTGCTGATCGGCCAGGTCTCTAATTAATGATTGTATTGGATCCATACGAAGATTTTAAAATTGGTTAGAATCATTCTTTTTATGAAAATGAAATGGGTAACCGCAGGTTTTTCCACTAAATGTCTTTTGATTATTTCCGCATAAAATTAAACAGATGATTAATAAGTTTTATAAAGAATGTTGCGTAACATAACTGTTATTCAACATGCTTGTGGAACATAAAAAGTGCATATTCCACTTCAATCTCCGCAAGTTCCGGACTAAAAAACCTAAACCTTTTTGAGATTAAAACAGGAAGAAATAAAGTTTGATTTTTTTTGGTCTCCGACACAACCTTTTTGAGCTTTCAGGAGTCTTAATAACAGGTGATCAAAACAGAATCAATTTTTCAAATACGGTTTGCCATGAAAACAACAAGCTACTTGTTTTTTATAATTTTCACGTTTTTGCCTTGCTTTTTAGGGGCACAAAATATTGCTGTTTCAGGATATGTTATAGATAAGGGAACAGGTGAAGTCATAAAATATGCATCTGTTTTCGATTCTTCATCGGGAATTGGAACGATAACCAATAACCAGGGATACTACCACCTGTTGCTGAAACCGGAAAAGCTGAACCTGAAATTCTCGAGTTCAGGATTTGAACCGGTAATGCAGTATTTTCAGCTAAAAAACGATACGATACTTTCAATTCAGATGGTTCCGGACACAGAGGAGAAGAATCCTGAAAAAGTGAATGCTGCGAGCCGGTCAAATCATCAAACCGAAAAGGAAACATCTGCCCAGCTCATGAAAACAAAGTAGTTTGAAAAATTCAGGCGACGGCTTATTTCACCAATTCCTCAATAATTTTTCCCTGGCTTTTATCGGGAACCGGAATTCCAATCATTTCGCAAAGGGTTGGCACCAAATCGACTCCGTTGTATTTTGGATTAACTTTTTGAGGGCGTATCCCGGCGCCGTAAAATACCATAGGAATTTGCGATTGATCGGTGAAGTTTATTTTTTTGTATTTGTAATGCGGTTGCCAGCCTTCTTTCAGCGAATAGAGAAAATCGCCCGACCGGTTTTTTGCATATGATTTGTACAGTGGCGCCAGCATTCCGTTGGCCGAACTTCCCTGTTCGAGCTGGTAGGCCGGCAAAGCAACCTGCACAGCTTCAAACTGGTTGATGAAATTGGATGCTTCGTCGCGTATGTCGTTCAAATCAATTTTCTTCTTTTTTATCAAATCGTGGTTCAGGTAAACCTGCAAATCAGAATAATATTCAATCCATCTTTCTTCGCCGTAGGTGATGTTCAAAAATGAAGTTAAAAGTGCGACAGCGCTTTCCGGCGAGTAATAATCCACCGGGAGGTGAAACTCTTCTTTTAGGTATTCTACCGGATAAGATGCTGAAGTATTGGCGGTTAAAAAGAACAGAACATTGTCTTTCCCGTATTTGTTTTCAACAAAGCTCAACAGTTCCCCCAGGTATTGATCCAGGTGCAGATAGCTATCCTCCATTTCCAGTGATGCCGGTCCGAAAGAACCGTTTTCATAATCCATCGACGAAAAGACAAGAGTGACAAAATCTGTGGTTTCATCGGCGCCAATTTCTTCGTTATCAAAAAGTTGTTTGGCAAAATCCTTGATGATTTCGTTGGCGTAGGGCGTGGTTTTCAGTGGCGAAAAATCTCCGGCCCGTTTCACGTAGCGGCTGATGGTATGGGGAAATGTATTCCATTTCTCGTAATATCCCTGTTCGAGTATATAATTATCAGGTGTGCTTTCGGTATACGATGTTTCCGGCAACAACGGCGTCCAGTTTCTGAAACTGTACATTTCGCCGTAATTTTGGCTGTTGAAATCCCGCACCCAATCGGGAAAAGTGCTGATATAGAACGAGCTTGATATCATTTTTCCTGTTTCGGGGTCGAACCAGTAAGCGCCGTCGGCTGCGTGTCCGGCCGAAAAAACTGCCGATTCGCGGTTCATGGCAGCGCTGAAAACCCTGGCTTTTCCACGCGAGAATATTTTCAGATTATCGGTGATGGTATTCGAGAGTAGCTTTACCGGCGACGCATTTCCACTTCGGGAATCGGCGCCCACTGTGATGTAATATTCATCTTCCGTGCAATCCTGCACCTTCCCCTTCAACCTGTCGTACCAGGTATTGTTAACAATGCCGTGAATTGATGGGTTTACCCCGGTAAACAACGTTGCAGTCCCGCTGGCATAATTCTGCACATGCAGCGTTAAATTCACGTTACTGCAAACTGCGCCATTGTTGTAAAGCTTTTTAAAACCGCCAGGCTGAAATTTGTCCCAAAACCGGCGGACATACTCCGGCCGCATATTTTCCACAACGAAACCTACCACAACTTTGGGGGTTTCTGATTTTTGAACGGTTGATTGCTGTGCCCCGGAGGATATGCTGAACAATAAAAATAACAAGGAAATAACTGCCGCACTACTCTTCATATATATCATAAAATTTGGCCGCCTAAATTAATAAAAGTTACCACGTAAAACAAAGAAACGGATTTGTTTCCGTTTTATTTTATTTAATTAAACTATTGTTTCTGAGCGAATTGCGTGTGTTTGCCGTTGTGGTTTAATTTTCGCTAAATATTCTTTTGCGCCGTTTCCAGTCCGATTAACTGAACGTAATTGCTGTAGCGCTCGAAAATCTGGTCGACGTAATTATAAGGTTCAATTCCGCGCACATATCCATATTTTACTTCAGGCCGGTTGTATGTTTCGGCGTAACTGAGATCGAGGATCATGTCTTCCACATTATCGTCCCAAACATCGGCGTTCAAATTTTCGACTTTAGCCAGTTTCCGGGCGTCGATGATGTGAGAAATTCCGCAGTTGTAGGCAGCCAACGTGAATTTTATCCGTTGAACCGAGTCGGGAATATATTCGAAACTGTTCCAAAGTTTTTTCAGGTATTTGGTTGCCCCACGCAAATTATCCTGCGGATCCAATCGATCTTCCACTCCTAACGCTTCGGCTGTTTCCGGCATAAGCTGCATAAGTCCCTTGGCGCCCGCCCATGAACCTGCGTCGGGATCAAACCTCGATTCCTGGTAAACCACCGACGAAAATAACCGCCAGTCCCAGCCGAGTTGTTCTGCCGACTGTTTAACAAGGTCATCGTATTCGCTTATTTTATTGTTGTTCAAGCTGTAATATTCACTTTTGACACGGCTCCGGAAACTCCGGCTGTTTTCGAAATACTTGTTGTAAATTACATAATATTCAGTCTTTTTTTTCATTTGCCCCAGCCATGCGTTCAGCGAATCTTTAAGTTCCGGCGAGTTGGAACGCACTGCCCAGGCAATTCGTTGCGAAAAACTTACCGGCACCCGGATATCAAGGACCGGATAATACGATGCATTTATTTTGGCGATGTTGTTATCGGCAATCGTATACTTTATTTTTTTATCCACCACCATTTTAATGATTTTGTCGGTTGAAAGATTTCCCATGAGCGTATCGATATAAATCGGGCCGCCAATTTCCTGTGACAGATGTTGCAGGCGATCGAAGTACGAAGAATTCGCCCGCACCGAAACCGTATCACCTACTAACTCAATAACATCGTGTACCAGTGAATTTTGCAGCGTACTCCATCCAATCCTGCGCCAGTTATCGGGTTTTCTCTGAACGAGAACCTGGTGTGTGAGGTACAGATAATCAGTAAAATCTACTTTTTCCTTTCGGTTTAAAGTAACGGTAATCCCATGAGCCACCAAATCGGCATATCCCTGGTTGAGCTGGTACAACAAGCTGTCGATGTTTTTCGAAACATGAATTTCAAGATTTACGCCCAAATGATCTGCAAAACGTTTCAACAGTTCGTATTCAAATCCCATGGTTTTGCCGCGGTATAAAAAGTAACTCGTACTGCTGTAAGTAGTTAATACTTTCAGTGTGTCTTTTCTTTTTATTTGTGTGAGGTCACGTTCAAAGGAAGTGGCGACGACGTCCGGATTTCCGGGCCGCGACGTGCAGGCTGATATCAGGATAACAATAAAAGCAAAAAAACAGGTGATTATCTTCATTGGTCAAAATGGTTCGTTTAAAAATTGTTTTCGTTTACGCATCCCGAAATTGCATGTGGTGAAAAAAAGTCGATGCCATTGATTCATCCTGCTTCTTTTTTTGAAATTCTGTTTGACCATGTTTTTCCGATTTATTCCAATAACAGGAATTCTTTATCATTTGTTGAACAAATTTCCGTTCATCATTAACAATCCCCTTCGTTTCCACAATTATGTGACCTGTTTTACACACACTTATAATAAATATAATTTTCAGCGCCTATTCGAAATGAATAGTAATTATCCGTTTAAAAATACAATAACGTTTTATTAATGAATTGATTAATTGCGTATTGCAGATTTTATGCATTCCTCAAAGGTAACACTTCAGAGTTTTTGGCACAATATTTTAACAGTTTCGTTCTATGATTGATTTTTCACATGACATCAATAATTACGGCTTTCCGTTGATTGCCACCGCAATTCATGATGGTCACCGGGTGCGGGACGAGGTTTCGCAGCATCTGTCCATTAATGAAGAAGACCGGTTGCGTGAGGAAGATCCATTCACTGGTTTTTTTACGGATATTTCTGAAAACCGTCTGGTAATCAATAGCTCGAGGTTTGAGGTAGATGTAAACCGCCCGCGCGAAAATGCCATTTATAAAACTCCCGGACAAGCATGGGGACTGAAAGTGTGGAAAGATAATGTTCCCAAAAACATATGGGATGATTTGCTGGCGGATTACGACGGGTTTTACCGGTTTCTTCGCGACAAAATCGAAAGAATTATCCAAAAATCGGGTTATGTGGTTGTGTACGATATCCACTCCTACAATTTCCGGAGAACAAAAAGCATACTTGGCGATAAACCGGCGAAAAACCCGGATATAAACGTAGGCACCGGAACATTGGATAAAACTGTATGGGCGCCGGTGGTCGAAACTTTTATGCAAAAACTCCATGATTTCGATTTCCTGGGCAGGCATCTAAGGATTGCTGAAAATGTACGGTTTAAGGGTGGATTTTTGTCCGAGTGGATTCACACAAATTTTCCCGGGAAAAGTTGCGTACTGGCCATTGAATTAAAGAAGTTTTTCATGGATGAATGGACTGGCGTAGTGGATATCCGGCAGATGAATATCCTGAAAAAAGCTTTGAAAGGAACAGTTCCGGGGGTTATGAAAACCGCTGGAAAGATTTATGTAAATTCGGTTAATGCTTCTTGATTTTGTCAGGTGGTTTTAATTAAAGAAATTGTATAAATGTAGGGGATCAGAATGATGGAAAAAATTGAAGAAGCGCGGTTTTTTGATCAGTTGGCTGATAAAACCGGGGGAAATCGGGGAGCAAACCTGAACCTGGACGGGCATGGCATTATCCACGTTGAGCGGGAATTGCCGTTCATGCTGGTTTACCGGCCCGTTCATGCAGGTGAACAAGATGGTGTCATTGAAAACCTTCTCAGAAACGAAGCTTCTTACATGATTTGTCCTGAACCGGATTTTCCTGAATACCGCCGGTTGCTGAAAAAAGTGGTTAAAAAAATGTCCGATATATTTGGTGCGTTTCTGTTGCTGGAAATCTGGTCTGATCCTCAAAAAAAGGCGCCGCTTTATAATTCTGCAGTATTTGAACTTTATGGTCCGTCGGACTTGTTGCAATCAACCGTAAAACCAATCGCCAATTATCTGAAAAATATGGATCTGGCGGGGCTGGTTCCGGTAGTGCAAACGAAAATATCAGAAAACCGTTGCCAGGAAACTCATCAGCCGCTGCTCGATCGGAAAAAGCTAAAACAACTGGAGTGTTTGCTGCTGGGATTGGAAGTGGAACAATTTTACAACGATCCGAAAACCGGATTGGCTTATCCGTTACTTGAACGAAAATTGTACTCTGAATTTTCCAAAGTGTTAAAAAAGTCAGTTTTTGATTTTGTGAAAGTACAAACCAGCCACAAAATTTCCGGTTTTCAAAGTTTGGCCAAACGAACGCTTCAATCCGACGTTTGGCAAATCGACGAGCAGCTTGTGGATATCGACAACCAGATTCATTTTTTGATGCTGGTTTCTCCGGTAAACAGCAAAAAAGCCTGGAAAGAATTCAAAAAGAACAACTTTAAAAAAAAGCCTGTGTTCCATTACCGGATGATGCCCGAGGATCCGGAGTTGCTCAAACGAAAGTTGTACAACATTCGAATTGAGGAAATTGATGATCCGACGCTTGGATTTTTATTCCGCGAAAAACGCGCCGAAATCGATAAAATGCTTACCATGCTGAACGAAAGGGAATCACCCGGTTTTTTTTACGGAAGCCTGCAGGTATTTGGTGCAGTGAGCCATAATTTATTAACCGTTGCGCAGGAAATTCTGGAAAAATTCCCGGCTGATGAAACGGAGCAAAACAACACCTGCGGATATTACAATACCGATGAATTTGCTGAGGTCGCCCGGCAGGAATTACAGTTTTTAAAACAGCAATATCACGAGGTAAAAACGGAAGTGGAAATCAAAGATTCTATCGATAACATGATGGTCAACAAAGGGATATTCAACATTCCCTCCGGCTCCCGGATCAGAAAAACGCGTGCAAATGCATTGATTCAACACGAAATCGGAACGCATGTCCTTACCTATTACAACGGGAAAAGTCAGCCGTTAAAGCTTTTGAGCAGCGGCGTGCCGGGTTACGAGGAACTTCAGGAAGGCATTGCTGTTTTGGCGGAACATCTGAGCGGCGGGCTGAGCGTTTCGCGGATGCAGATACTGGCAGCGCGGGTTTTTGCGGTAGATTCGCTGGTAAACAGAAACGAATTTACCCAAACATTTGAATTGCTGACTGATGGATACCATTTTAATCCGGAAACTGCATTTTATATTACTACACGGGTGCATCGCGGTGGCGGATTAACCAAAGATGCCATTTATTTGCGAGGCTTGCTGCACCTGATCAGGTATCTGAAAGAAGATAATCCGCTGGAACCGCTTCTTATTGGCAAAATAAAACAAGAATATTTGCCGGTAATCAATGAACTAATATCCAGGCAAGTGTTGAAACCGTTGCGAATAAAGCCAAGATATCTTTCCGATGCTGAATCGGTAAAAAAACTGAAAGAAATTAAATTCAATACAAAAATTACTGATTTGATAAATCCGGCGATTTAAAATGCGCCGTAAAATATAACGACATGAAAATTTGCATGATAGTTAATAATGTGCTTACGGAGCGGGAACCATATACCACTACTTTGCTCGCACAGAAAATGCATAACCGCAACCACGAAGTCTGCTATATCGGAGTGGAAGATTTAGCTTACTATCCCGAGGGGCGGGCAGGTGGCCGGGCAGTTCGCGCCGATGGGAAAAAATTCAGGACGGTGGCATCGTACCTCGAAAACCTGAAGGAAAATGAATCGAAAAAAGAGAAAATAACATTGAGCGATTTTGATGTTTTACTCTTGCGCAACGATCCGGCTGAAGAGGATAAAACGCGTGCATGGGCGCGTGTTGCCGGAATTTCTTTTGGCCAGATGGCGATTGAAGAAGGGGTTATTGTTCTGAATGATGCCAATGGTTTGTCGCACGCGTTGAACAAAATGTATTTCCAGCAATTTCCGAAAGAAGTGCGGCCGGAAACCATTATCTCACGTGATAAAAAAGAGATAAATGATTTCTTTTTGGCAAACAATAAAAACATAGTGGTTAAACCATTGTTCGGTTCGGGTGGACGAAGCGTTTTTTTGGTGAATGAAGAAAATGTAAAAAACCTGAACCAGATGATCGAAGCCATTAGCCAGGAAGGATACATTGTGGCACAGGAATTTATTCCCGAATCGGAAGAAGGCGATACCCGTGTTTTTCTGATGAATGGCAAAATTCTTCAGCACAAAGGAAAATACGCGGCCATCAGAAGAAAAAATGCCAGCAACGATATTCGTTCAAACCTGCACGCCGGGGGGCAGGCAAAACCTGCCGTGGTAAACAACGATATCCTGAAAATTGCGGAAGCTGTAACTCCCAACCTGGTGCGCGACGGAATGTTTTTCGTTGGCCTCGATATTATCGGATCGAAATTAATTGAAGTTAATGTTTTTAGCGCAGGCGGTTTGCTGAGCGCCAGTAAGTTTTCTGAAGTAGATTTTACCGAACCAATTATCGAGGCACTCGAACACAAGGTTTTCCTAAACCGGCTTTATCAGCATCGGATTTCAAACAGGGAAATTGCAACGCTTTGAAAAAGAGAGTTTTTAACTAATACAAAATAAAATTATTACGTTATGGAAAATATTAAAGTAACAGTCATTTATTACAGTTCAACAGGAAATAATTATCAAATAGCCCGCATGGCGGTTGAAAGTGCAAAAAGTGATAATGCGGAAGTGCGGTTGCGAAAAGCCCGCGAACTTGCTCCGGAATCGGAAATTGAAAAGAATCCTGCCTGGAAAAAAAACATGGAAGCCACGAAAGAGGTGGAAGAAGTTACGCTGGATGATTTGGAATGGGGCGATGTGATTGTGTTTTGTACGCCAACCCGTTACGGAAATGTTCCGGCCCAGTTGAAGCAGTTTATGGATTCAACCGGTCCGCTGTGGCAAAAAGGGGCGCTTACGAATAAAGTTGCCACCGGAATGACCAGCGCTATGAATACACATGGAGGACAGGAATCAACTTTGCTTGCACTGTATACCTCGTTGTATCACTGGGGAATGATTGTGGTAGCGCCCGGCTATACAAACGAAATTACCTATGCGGCAGGCGGAAATCCATACGGAACAAGCGTTTCCGTCGACGGCCAGGGAAACATGAAGGAAGACAGGGAAACGATTAAAAAAGCAGTTGATCACCAGGTAAAGCGCACAATTGAAATTGGCAGGCGGATTGCCGGAAAAAACAAATAATGGTTCCGGCCGGAGTGAGCCGGCGATTTTCGAATAATCAGAGAATAAAAAATTCACAGGCAGTTAATTACATTAAGCGCCCGATTTGCTGTTTTTGATCCGGCATCGGGCTGCGGGTCGTAAAATTGTATCGTTCTAAGGATGAAAAAGCCGGAGTATTGTAATATTCCGGGAAAAAAGTATTTTCGTATCCAATAACGATACAGTTCAAGTACATGAAATCGACCTTTTACAAAGCTTCCCGTGGTTATGTCTTCAAATATTTTTCAAAAAACGATTGGAAAGCATTGCTTGTATTAATTCTTGGATTGGCGATTACCGTAATTCTTACCTTATATACTCATGATTTTGTAGAAAAACAGGCACAGGAAGATTTTTTATCGGTTAGTAATGAAATAAAACTTCAAATTGACGCGAGGCTTCAGGCGCATGTATTGATTTTGCGGGCCGGAACAGCGCTGTTCGCTGTTTCAGATACGGTAACCCGCGCCGAATGGAGGGAATTCATCGAACGTTCGCAAATAGAAGAAACCTATCCCGGCATTCAGGGAGTTGGCTTTTCTGTGGTTGTCCCCAAAAACCGGCTCCAGGAGCACATTCAAAAAATCAGGGAGGAGGGATTTCCGGATTACACGATATACCCTTCCGGCGACCGGGAAATTTATACTTCCATTATTTATCTGGAACCATTTTCAGATCGGAATTTGCGTGCTTTCGGGTACGATATGTATTCGCAGCCAACCCGGCGCAGGGCGATGGAGCTGTCGCGCGACAGAAACGTTGCGATGCTTTCGGGAAAAGTTGATTTGGTGCAGGAGACCAGCGAAGATGTGCAATCCGGAACATTGATGTATGTGCCGGTATATAAACATGGGATGCCGGTTGCCACAGTGGAACAGCGGCGATCAGCAATTCAGGGATGGGTTTATAGTCCGTACCGGATGGACGATTTAATGCGGGGGATTTTGGGACGGTGGAATGCAAACCAGCACAACCGGATTCATTTGCAGGTTTATGACGACAGCCTTTCAGTTGAAACACTTTTATACGACAGTCAGAAAAATGAACTTAATGAATCGGATGACGGCAATTTTCGCTCCATTTTGCGCCCGGTAGAGTTTAATGGTAGAAAATGGATTTTATTATTCACACAGTCGAAGGAGCTTCATTTTTCTACAGGACAATATCTTCATCATACTGATTAGCGGGATTATAATTAGTACATTGTTATACCTGCTTTCGCTCTCTTTGGTGAAAATAGCAAACCGGTCTGACCAAATCAGGCGCCAAAATGAAGAGCTGCACAAAATGAATGCGTCAAAAGACAAGTTTTTCTCCATCATCGCCCACGATTTGAAAAGTCCGTTTAATGCAATTATCGGGTTTAGCGACATACTCGTGAAACAGGTGAACAACAAAAATTACAGCGCCGTAAAACAATATGCTGAAATTATAAGCCAATCGTCCAACAAGGCGATGGATCTTCTCATGAATTTGATGGAATGGTCCCAATCGCAAACAGGACATATGAAATTTAATCCCGAAAACTTCGATATGGTAGGCTTAATCAACGAAATGGATCATTTATTTATTGATTTGGCCAATCACAAATCGCTGGAGATGAATCACAAGCTTCCGAAAAAAGCCGTTGTGCGGGGCGATCGGGCTATGATCAGTACCATTTTGCGGAACTTGATTTCGAATGCCATAAAATACTCGAAACCGGGCGGGGTAATTACCATTTCGGCAAGTGAAACGGCTAACGGTCTGGTAGTATCGGTTGCCGACACCGGTATTGGCATTCCGAGATACAGGATGGAAAACCTGTTCCAAATCGACGGGAGTTCCTCAACCACCGGCACCTTAAATGAAGAAGGTACTGGTTTGGGATTAATCCTGGTGAAAGAATTCATTCAGGAAAATAAAGGAAAAGTTTGGGTAGAAAGCGAAGAAGGGAAAGGTTCAACGTTTTATGTTTTACTGCCTTTGGGTGAACAATCGCAGCCGTCAACTCCTGTCCGGTAATTTCAATCGATTTGACCCAAAAAAACAGCGAAAGGATCCTGCCGGAAACGATCAGCGGCATCCGGCTGCTTCTGTTCAAAGAAATCAAAGTTATACGTCGTCTAAATAATTTCCATATCCTATCTTTGCGCCAAATCAAGATTCACATGATCCGTTTTTTCGAAAATTACCCGTTGAAACCGCACAACACTTTTGGCGTGGATGTAAGGGCAAAATTTTATTTTGAATTCACCGAACCCGACGATTTGAACGTTTTTCTCGAATCAAATAAAACCTGGAGAGAGGAAAAAATATACGTGCTCGGCGAAGGGAGCAACACCTTGTTTTTGAATGATTTCGACGGGCTGGTCATTCACCCGAACATTCCGGGAATTTATCCGGTAAACGAAGATCGGAATCATGTTTGGATGGAAGCCGGAGCTGGCGAAAACTGGGATGGGTTCGTACAATATGCCGTTAATTATGGCTTGGGCGGCGTTGAAAACCTGTCGTTAATTCCTGGAACCGTGGGCGCTGTGCCGGTTCAAAACATCGGCGCATACGGCCAGGAAATTCAAAATGCGATTGAAAAAGTATACGGGTTCGATTTAAAAACCGGCGGACCGCAGGAATTTACGGCGGAACAATGCCGGTTTGGTTACCGCAACAGCATCTTTAAACACGAACTAAAGAACCGTTTCATCATTACAACCGTGGTTTTCCGGTTGTCGAAATTTCCGGAATTCAATTTAAAATACGACCGCGTGGAGAAAAAAGTAACGGAAATGGGTGAGCCCGATCTCCGCAACATCAGACAAGCGGTTATCGATATTCGTTCATCTAAACTTCCTGATGTGAAAATTTTGGGAAATGCCGGCAGTTTTTTTAAAAATCCTGAAGTAGAAGCGGATGTTGCTGAAAGACTGATGGTAAAATTTCCGGAATTGCCGGTGTATCCGGCAGAACATGGAAAAATGAAGCTGGCGGCAGGCTGGCTCATCGAAAAAACCGGCTGGAAAGGATACCGCGAAGGAGACGCCGGCGTGCATGAAAAACAAGCGCTGGTATTGGTGAACTACGGAAAAGCAACCGGACGCCAGATTTATGATCTTTCGGAAAAAATGCGGCAATCGGTTTTGGCAAAATTCGGAGTAGAACTGGAGCGCGAGGTAAATGTCGTTTCAGGCTGATATTTCCGTGTTCATTATAACAGGAGCAGTCCTTTGGTTTGTTTGTCAACTAACCCGGCATAATAACCTTTTTCAAGCATCAGTTCCCGGTGCGAACCTTGTTCGATGACTTTCCCTTTTTTCATCACCACAATAACATCAGCATTTACCACGGTGTTGAGCCGGTGGGCAATAATAAAAGAAGTCCGGTTTTGCATCAGCCGTGTTAATGCCTCCTGCACCAGTTCTTCCACTTCAGCATCCATGGCCGAAGAAGCTTCGTCGAGAATTAAAACGGGCGGATCTTTCAGGATTGCACGCGCTATTGCTATTCTTTGTCTTTCACCGCCTGAAAGCCTGCTTCCGCGCTCGCCGGCCATCGTTTCGTAACCCGAGGGAAGTTCCATGATGAATTCGTGTGCGTTGGCATCGATAGCAGCTTTTTTGATTTCTTCAAAAGAAGCGTTTGGGCGGCCGTACCGGATATTGTCGGCAATCGTTTCATTAAATAAAAGCGCGTCTTGCAAAACCACGCCAATCTGGCGGCGCAATGAAATTTGTTTCAGTTGTTTGATGTCATAACCGTCGAGACAAATCTCTCCGAAATCAGGATCGTAAAACCGCTGCAGCAAAGCAACCAGCGTTGATTTTCCCGACCCGCTGGGGCCAACCAGTGCAATCGTCTGCCCCGCATCAACATGAAGATCGAACCCGTTGATGATTTTTTTACCGGAAGCCGCATACCTGAAATGAACATTCTTAAAATCAATTTCACCTTTCAGCGGCGGAGCTGCAACTGCATCCGGCTCATCGCCCAAAAAGTCCTGCTTGTCAAGTATTTCAAAAACATGCTCCAGCGAAACAGTGGCCATTTGAAATGTTTTATAAATGCCCGATAAATTTTGCACAGGAACAAAAAGTCCGCTGATGTATCCCAGAAATGCAATTAATGTTCCGAGGGTAATTTCATTTTCGATGATCAGGTATGCTCCAAAAGCAATGGATGCAACCCGCGCCAGCAAAACGATAATATTTTGCCACGCGCCTGCTTTCGAATCATAACCCACACCTTGAATAACCTGTTCGTTGGCCTGTTCAACATCGTTCATAAACCGCGATTTTTCATAATCTTCCATGGCAAAGCTCCGAACCGTAACAATACCTGAAAGTACTTCGTTGAACCGCGAATAAATCTTCGCCCACTGGTTCATCAAAAAAGTTTCCCTTTGGCGTTGTGTTTTTGCCGCAACCGTTGCTACCAGTGCTGGTAACGGTGCAAAAAACGCAACAATCAGCGTCATGCGCCAGTCGAGACCTGCCATAACCACCAGCGCCAGAACCAGGTAAACAACAGCAGGGAAAACATTAAAAGTGATTTCTGCAACCGCCCTTACATATCCCTGGATTCCGCGTTCCAGTTTTGTCATTACCGCTCCTGTTCCCTGCATCCGGTGAAATTCAACCGGTAAAATATGCAGCCGGCCCACAGTAAGCATTAGAAGTTTATGATGAACTTTTATACGTGTTTTCCAGGTTAGCCAATTTGATAAAGCGCCAACCCCTTCTTTAAAAACATTCAAAGCCAGTAAAAATAACAAGCCTTTTATCAGAAGTTTCGTTTGAAATCCATCTGTCAGGCTGTCAAAAATGTACTTCATTATCAGCGGATCGAGTACGCCTGCAACAGCAACAATAATGGTGAAAAAGATAATAATGACCACTGTTGCCCGTTTGGGCGACGCCAGTTTTAATGCGCGTACCAAACGTTGCCAGTCGCTTTTCATGCTTTTTCCGGAGGAATTTTTCATGTGAACGAAATGGTTGTGTCCTTATTTAACATCCAACAATCGTCACTGAAAAGATGTTTATGCACCGGAAAGTGCTGAAAAGTATCTTGTTTTGGTTTGGCTGAAAACCAGGGACAACGGTTGCCGGGACGGCTTTATTTATAGATTTTCAATTCGTTTAGCGCTGCCCGGTATTTCGCGGCATTCCGGTTGTGCTGGCTTAGCGTGGAGGAAAAGTTGTGGTATCCCGAAAAATCGGGTTTGGCAGCCATATATATGTAATCGTGTTTTTCGTAATTCAAAACTGCGTCAATCGAGGCCGGTTCCGGGAAATTGATGGGGCCGGGGGGCAATCCGGCGTATTTGTATGTGTTGTATGGCGAATCAATTTCGAGGTGGGTGTTTAAAATCCTGCGCAGCGAAAAATCACCGACGGCATATTTTACCGTTGGATCGGCCTGCAGCAACTGGCCGCGCCTCAGCCGGTTAACGTAAAGGCCTGCCACCCGGCGGAGTTCATCAGGTTGTGCAGTTTCCGACTGAACAATCGAAGCAAGTATTGTTACTTCAACAGGTGTGAGCCCAATTTCTTCTGCTTTTTTCCGTCGTTCGTTGTTCCAGAACTTCTCGTACTCCTTTTTCATCCGGTCGGCAAATTCGTCCGCTGTGGTTGTCCAGTAAAATTCATAAGTATTCGGAATGAACATCGCCCGGAATGTTTCCGGGGTGAATCCGTAATTTTTTATTCTGCTTTCATCGGAAAACAGGTTGAGAATGGAAAGCGAATCGGCTTCGATGTATTTGCTTACTTTTCCGGCCAAATCTTCTTTGAACTTCACGTTGTTGAAAGTCAGACCCACAGGTTCCTGTCGTCCCGAGCGCAGCATGTCGGTGATTTGATTGGAAGTCATTCCTTTTTTTATATGGTATCGGCCCGGTTTTAGGTTAGCCTGGTAATTTTTCTTTTTGGCAGTCCACCGAAATGCTTTGTAGTTTTCCAGAACGTCGTTGGTTTTTAAACTATCCAGAACCTGCTCGTAAGTGGCATCTTCAGAAATGAACAAGATGTAATCCGACTTTGCATTTTCAGCAAAAACATAATTGTAAAGCTGATAACCGCGAAAACCAGCTACAAGTAGTGCCAGCGCAAAAAAAATGATGATAAATTTTCCGACTTTCGGAAATAGCCTTGCCCGGTTTTTTCGTTCTAGTGCCATATACGTTTATTCATTTTCAAATTTCAACACCGTCTTTTACTACGGGAATAATTTTCTTTGTTTTCCATGAATTCAAAGATAGAACATTTTCAGAAATCATATTCGAACCGGTTTGCGATCATCATTTCATTCTGGCGTATTAAAAATTGGTTTATTCAATAGCAGATTAAATCCTTTTAAAGCCAAAATCGTTAAATTCGCAGCCGGTTAAAAAAACGACATTAAAATTCATAGAAATGCATCAGGTTAAACTTGCTGAAGACATCTATTTTTTGGGAGTCAACGACCGGAGGACCCATCTTTTTGAAAATATCTGGCCTATTCCGCACGGAATTTCATATAATTCATATCTTATTGTCGATGAAAAAGTTGCACTTATTGATACGGTGGAACGTTCATTTATCGACGATTACCTTGATGAAATTGAAGGTATTATTGGCGATCGCCCGATTGATTACCTTGTAATAAACCACATGGAGCCGGACCATTCCGGAGCTTTAAGGGCCATTGTTCAAAAGTATCCGAACATTACGTTGGTTGGAAATAAAAAGACATTTGGTTTTGTGGAAAGCTTTTACATGAAACCGGAAAATGTGCTCGAAGTTTATGACGATCATATCCTCGAACTGGGAAAACACCGGTTGCAGTTTCAGGCCATTCCCATGGTACACTGGCCGGAAACAATGGTAACTTTCGAAGAAACCAACAAAATACTGTTTTCGGGAGATGCCTTTGGAAGTTACGGCACCCTCGACGGCGGCATTTTTGACGATGAAATCAACCTCGGTTTTTATGAAGTGGAAGTGATGCGTTATTTCACCAACATCGTTGGTAAGTATTGTCCGCACACCCAGCGGGCCATTAAAAAGCTGGCTCCGCTCGATATCAAAATGATTGCTGCCACGCATGGCCCCATCTGGCGCAGCAACCTCGAATGGGTGCTGACGCGCTACAATAAATGGAGTTCGTACGACCTCGACCCCGGCGTTGTGGTCGTTTATGGTTCGATGTACGGCAATACCAAGAAAATGGCTGAAGTTATCGCGCGCCAACTGGCGGTTCGCGGCATTAAAAACATTCGCGTTTACGATGCTTCGAAAACACATTCGTCATACATCATTAACGATGTTTTCAAGTACAAAGGCTTCATTGTGGGAAGTCCGGCTTACAACAACGCGTTGTTCCCGAACGTACAGACGCTGCTGACAACCATCGAACACATGGCGCCAAAAAATCATTACCTTGGCATTTTCGGAAATTTTGCCTGGAACGGCGGCGGCGTGAAAAACCTGCAACTTTTTGCCGAAAAAATCAAATGGGAACTGGTTTATGATCCCGTAGAAGAAAAAGGCGCGCTTAGACCGGAGAACCGGGAGCAACTGCTAAAACTGGCCGATGCCATGGCCGATAAACTGCTGGCCGAATAACCCCGGGACCAGCGGATTCCATCCGCTGATTTTCTGTCGCCACTATTTTTTGTCATCAGAAGTTTGCTGAGCTTTTTTGGAATCAGGCTCTAGCAGAATTCCGCATTTTCCACAAGTTAATTGTCAAAATTCCGGCTTCACTAAAAACCGGTTTGACAACACATTAGAATCAGACAATATTCAATACAATGGGATATTGTCTGAACGGGGGCTGATGGGTTACCGGCATATTTATTACGGGCTGAATTTCCCGGAAACAAATTTATCGGCTGTAAATTTCCGGATTCATTATTTCCGATTTTTTTTACCAAAATGAAAACGTAATTTAGTACGTTCAATTTATTCAAAAATCTAAACCAATTAATAATGGAAAAAGAATCGAATCAAAAATCAGAAAATTCACCTGAAAGAAAATCAGGCAGTAATTCAATGAACCGCCGGAAATTCATCGGCGGAGTCACTTCCGCAGCCGTTGGTTTAACTGTTGTTCCCAGGCACGTGTTGGGAGGGACCGGGTTTATTCCGCCAAGTGATAAAATTAATATTGCCTACATCGGCCTTGGCACACAAGGCTTGCGCGAATTGCCCGATATTATTCAATTGCCGGAAGTGCAGATAATTGCCGTGTGCGATCCGCAGCGCAAAGCCATTAATTATTACGATTGGAGCCCAACCGGTCTGCGCGGCGAAATGCGGAAATTAATCGGCAAATCAAACTGGAATACGGGGGGCAACAATACCATTCCGGGTGGTTTGGATAACGGGAAAGAAATTGTGGATGCGTATTATGTAAAAGAAACCGGGAAAAGCTATAATTGCAGGGCGTACCCTGATTTCAGGGAACTGCTGGAAAAAGAAAAAGATCTCGACGGGGTGCAGGTAATGACACCGGACCATTTACATGGAATAATTGCTACTGCGGCGCTAAAACGCGGAGTTGCGGTTTCGGTGCACAAACCTTTGTCGAACCGCTTGCACGAAGGCAGGAAAGTGATTGATTTGGCCAATAAATCGAATGCCACAACACATTTGCAACCCTGGGATTCGAATGGCGAAGATATGCCAACGATAATGGAATGGATAAACAGCGGGGCCATTGGCGAATTAAAAGAAGTACATAACTGGTCGTTCCGGCCGGTTTGGCCGCAGTATGCCAAAGTGCCGGCCGACAAGCCTGAATTACCTGAAGGATTTGACTGGGATTTGTGGCTGGGGCCGGAAGCCGAACGTCCGTATCACCCGCATTATACCAACATGGTTTTTCGTGGCTGGTACGACTTTGGCGGTGGCTCAATGGCCGATATGGGGCATTATAGTTTATGGAGCGTTTTTGAAGCATTGAAGCTGGGAAAACCAACCATCGTAGAACCGAACTTTAGCTCGGTTTGCGATATAAATGATCAGGGAGCTGCCTTTAAAATCAGAAACGATTTTAGCTTTCCGTTCGCCAGTTCCATGCGCTTTAAATATCCTGCTGTTGAAGGTCGTCCGGCCATCGATTTGATTTGGTACGATGGCGGAATGCGCCCCCCGGTGCCCAAGGAATTTTACGAACAGGGTGTTGAATTCCCGTCGGAAGGGATGATGTTTGTTGGCGACAAAGATGTTATTCTAACCAGGGGATTTAAAGCTGAAAACCCGTATTTATTGTCCAAAGGCGTGAAAGAGAGTAAAGAAGTTTCCGCTGCTGCCGGTGCTGTGAAATTACCGGGAATCCAGCGCTTTGTCAACGGAATTAAAGAGGGTAAGCAAATCGAAGGTGGTTTCCGCCAGGCGTGGCCGATTACCGAGGCAGTGAATTTATATGCCGCAGCGCTTCGTTCAGGTAAAATGCTGATGTACGATGCTGATAAAATGAAAATTACAAACGATAAACAGGCGAACGAATACCTGGATCGCAAGTATCGTAAAGGCTGGAGTCCGGAAGAGGTTTAAAGTTCGGAGTTCAAAGTTCGGAGTTTAAAGTTCAAAGTTCAAAGTTCAAAGTTCGAAGTTCAAAGTTCCGAGTTCGGAGTTCAAAGTTTAAAGTTCAAAGTTCCGAGTTCGGAGTTTAAAGTTCAAAGTTCCGAGTTCGGAGTTCAAAGTTTAAAGTTTAAAGTGGCGCAAATCGGTTGGAAGCGTGAAATTCTGACCAATCCAGCGCCGGAATTATCCGTACCAGATTTGAAATAATGAAATCAATCACAACATTAAAAAAGAAGTATGAGTAACCCCGGGTTTTTAATCCGGGGAATAAAAGCGAACGAAACACCGGCACAACCGTTTGGCGGTTTGAAACACTGGCCGACCCTGCGCCGGAATATCCGTACCAGATTTGAAATAATGAAATCAATCACAACATTAAAAAAGAAGTATAAATAACCCCGGGTTTTAACCCGGGGATTTACAAAGTAAGAACGAAACACCGGCGCGACCGTTTGGCGGTTTGAAACACTGGCCGACCCTGCGCCGGAATTATCCGGACCAGATTTGAAACAACAACTTAATTAACAACATCAATAAAATGAAAACCACAAGAAGAAACTTCATCAAAAATTCCGGCGCCGCCATTGGTGGCGCTACAATTCTAAGCCAGCTTCCATTATCGTCCTTTGGAAGCGAAAAAGGAAAAACAAAAAGCTTCGGTTTCCAGACCTGGACCATCCGCGAAGACCTGAACAAGGATTTTCCGGGAACCATGAAAAAAATGGCTGGATTGGGTTATAAGGAAATGGAAATGTGTTCGCCGCTCGGTTATTCCAATGCCGGTTTCGAACCGCTAAACCACATGAGTGGCGCCGAAATGCGCAAGATTGTGGAGGATTCCGGCCTGAAATGCACCAGCTCTCATTTTAACATGGGAGAGTTGCGCGAAAGTCTGGATAACCGCATCGAATGGGCAAACGGACTTGGAATGAAACAAATGGTTTGCTCCAGCTTTTGGCTGCCCGAAGGTGCTTCCATGGATGATTACAGAAAAGCAGCCCGGGAACTCAACAAAATTGCCGAAAAAACCAAAGCCGCCGGTTTGCAAATGGGATTTCACAACCATCACATGGAATTTGAAAAGCGCGACGGAAAGCTGGTTTATGATGTACTGCTCGAAGAATTTGACCCGGATTTGGTGAAAATGCAGTTTCAGGTGGCAGTTATCAGCGTTGGATACCAGGCAGCCGATTATTTCCGTAAATACCCGGGCCGGTTTATTTCTGCCCATCTTTCCGATTATTCGAAAGAACAAGACGCGCAGGTGCCGATTGGCGAAGGTGTTGTTGATTGGGACGATTTTTTCAAAGCAGCCAAAAAAGGCGGCGTGAAAAATTTCTATGTGGAAATGGATCCGGAAACTTTTAAACCAAGTGCTGAATATCTGTTGGCATAACCGGAAAAAAACACGCGGTGAAAAATCCCAAATCTGAAAGATGGAAATTCAGGTTTGGGATTATTTTTTTATCATTGGTAAACTTTATTCCGACTGAATTGTGAAATACCATGTTTTTATGAAATCATTTTTATCCTTTGCTGCTATTGTGTTTATTTTTTCAGGATGCTCAAACAAACCTGAAAAACCCAACATCCTCTGGATTTCAACCGAAGATATCACAACAATGCTCGGTTGTTACGGCGATCCGAATGCGTACACACCCAACCTCGATGCATTTGCCGAAAAAAGTGTCAAATTCACGGAAGCCTTTGCCACGGCGCCGGTTTGTTCGCCGTCGCGGTCGTGCATCATCACAGGCGAATATGCCACTTCGCTGGGAACGCAACACCTGCGTTCCGAAGTAAAAGTTCCGGAAATAGTGGTTCCGTTTCCAAAATATTTGAGAAAAGCAGGTTATTACGTCACCAACAACAACAAGGAAGATTACAACTTTGTGGACACCACCATCTGGAATGAAACCTCGAAAACGGCACACTGGCGAAACCGCGCACCCGGTCAGCCCTTTTTCAGTGTATTTAATATCGAAATCACCCACCAGTCCGGAATTTTTGGCAACGATTCGGTGTACCACGAACGTATCAGAGAATATATTTCCAAAATAAAAACGGTAAACCCGGACAGCCTGATTTTACCGCCTTATTTTCCTGAATCGCCAGCCATCCGAAAGTTATGGGCGAGGTATTACACCAACGTCCAGGTGATGGACATGCAGTTTGAAGAACGGCTGAATGAATTGAAAAACGACGGTTTGTTCGATAACACCATTGTTTTCTTTTTTGCCGATCATGGAACCGGAATGCCGCGGGCCAAGAGGGCGCTGTATGATTCAGGATTGAAAATTCCATTGCTGGTTTATGTTCCTGAAAAATATGCTGAAAAATTTCACATGCAACCGGGAACCGAAAACAACCGGATGGTCAGTTTTCTCGATTTTGCTCCGACCATTCTGAAAATCGCTGATGTTGAAATTCCGGAAAATATGAATGGGAAACCATTTATTTCCGACGAAAAAGTGCCTTCCAAAGATTTTGTTTTTGGTACATCGGACAGGGTGGATGAGGCTTTTGAAATGGCCCGGACAGTGCGGACAGAGAGATTTCGCTACATCCGGAATTTTTTGCCGTACACACCGCTCCTTCAGCCCAATTTTTACAGCGACAAATCGGAAATTATGCGGGAACTCCACAAATTTACCGGCGATCCGGATTTGACATCCGCTCAAAAAACGTTGTTTGCTGAAAAACGGCAACCCGAAGAATTGTATGATGTGGTGGACGATCCATACGAAATTCACAATTTGGCGGGAAATCCGGAGTACCAAAATGAATTGTCGGAGATGCGAAACCGGCTTCGGAGCGAAATGCTGGAAAGTTACGATACCGGTTTAATGCCGGAGCCCGAAATGATGCGGCTTTCAGAAAACAGCACTCCTTACGAAATCACAAGAAATCAGGAATTATTTCCGGTTTCTGAAATATTGGATGCGTGCGATCTAATAATTGAACCCAACTTTTCAACCGATAAAGTAATTCAAAAATTGAATGACGATAATGGTTTCGTGCGTTACTGGACGGTCGTATCAGCGGAAAGTCTGGAGATGTACAATCCGGAAATCATTGCGGAATTGAAAAAACGGGTGAAGAGCGACGATTTTGCTTCGGTGCAAATTGAAGCGGCAAAAACGCTCATCAAAGCGGGCGAACCGGAATATGTTCAGGTATTAACAGATAATATGGAAAATGAGGATGAAACCGTAGTTCTTTTCGCCACCCGTGCATTTGAGCAAACCTGGAAACTGTTGCCGGAATTTCCTGAAAAAGTAAAGGAAATTTATAAAAAGCTGGAAAAACAAACTGCCGGAAAATGGTATGGGCACGATTTGTATGCTTTTTGGTCGCTCAGCCAGGTGTTTCAGGATGAAAGTGTTAAAGCTCCCGACGCAGTGAATTACGGTGAATTGGAAAAAAAGAACAAGTAAAAATTAAGTTGAACTAGTCATTTGATTGGTAAGAACAATGTCATGCTTTATGGAATGCCTGTCTGCAGGCAGGCATGAGTTAGCATAAGAATTAAAGATATAAACCAATGAAAAATATCCTTCAGAAAAATGAAAGATTTAAGACTGGCATTTGGTTGTTAATATTGTTTTTTGCTGCGAGTTGCGGAAACAAAAAAAATCAGGTTTGGGAAGCAGGTACAGACTGGCCGGTTTACCAGGGCGGAAAAAGCAGCAATCAGTATTCGCCGCTTAAACAAATTACCCCTGAAAACGTGCAATTTTTGGAACCGGTGTGGGAATATCAATCTGAAGGCGGGGATTCGCTCGAAAGGACTCAGATTCAATGCAACCCAATTAATCATTCATGGTGTTCTTTTCGGAACTTCGCCGAAGCTGAAAGTTTTTGCACTTGATGCAGCTACCGGCGAACAAATCTGGGAATTCGATCCGAATAAAGATGTGGATTATGCCATGAACGTAAACCGCGGCGTTACTTACTGGACGGATGGTTCAGATAAACGAATCCTGTTTGCAGCCGGCCCTGAATTGTTTGCATTGAATGCTGAAAATGGGGAACTGGTTTCTTCTTTCGGAAATGAAGGAAAAGTTAGTTTGAAGGAAGGTCTGGGCGAAAATTCCGAAGAAAAATATGTGGCCGCCACCACCCCCGGAATTGTTTATAAAGATTTGCTGATTATTGGTTCGCGTGTTTCGGAAAACGCCGGGGCAGCGCCGGGTTTTATCCGGGCTTTTCACGTGAAATCCGGGAAACTGGAGTGGGTGTTCAACACCATTCCGCAACCGGGTGAATTTGGTTACGAAACCTGGCCCGAAGATTCATGGAAAGAAGCGGGTGGCGCCAACTCCTGGGCGGGAATGAGCCTGGATGAAAAGCGTGGAATCGTGTACATTCCAACCGGCTCGGCAGCTTTCGATTTTTGGGGCGGCAACCGGAAAGGACAAAACCTGTTTGCCAATTGTGTGCTGGCGCTCGATGCAGCAACCGGCAAACGAATCTGGCATTATCAAACCGTTCATCACGATATTTGGGATCGCGATTTACCGGCGCCACCTAATCTGGTTACCGTAAATCACAACGGGAAAAACATGGATGCTGTGGCACAAATCACCAAATCGGGTTTCGTATTTCTGCTCGACCGTGAAACCGGCGAACCACTTTTTCCGGTAGAGGAAACTCCGGTTCCCGAATCGGATTTAAAAGGGGAGGAAACCTGGCCAACACAGCCAATTCCGGTGAAACCGCCACCATTTTCACCGCAGTCGCTGACCATGAAAAATATAACCGGCATTTCGCCTGAATCGCATGATTTTGTGGTGAGCATATTGAAAAATGTACGCTCCGGCAGGCAGTTCATTCCACCCGGTACGGAAGGAACAGTTATATTCCCCGGTTTCGACGGCGGAGGAGAGTGGGGCGGGGCAGCGTGCGATCCGGAGTCGGCAATCCTGTATGTAAACGGAAGCATCATGCCATGGATTCTGACCATGATTGAAATTCATTCGGATGCCAAATCGAAAGCTCACCCAGGTGCACGGCTTTACCAGATCAATTGCGCCATGTGCCACGGGCAAAACCGCGAAGGAAAACCGGGCGCCAGTTATCCGCCGCTAATTGACGTTCAGCAAAAAATGAACAAAGAAGAAATCCTGAAAATACTGAATACAGGGAAAGGATTTATGCCCGCTTTTGGTCATCTGAAAAATGAAGAGCGGGAGTTGCTTGCCGATTATCTTCTAAACGAAAAAGCTGAACCGGACGCACATTTACTTGGGCTGGAAAACAATGAAGGCGAAGTTCCATACACGCACACCGGCTATAACCGGTTTCTCGATCAAAATGGGTATCCGGCAGTGAAACCCCCGTGGGGAAATCTTTCGGCTATCGATTTGAATAAAGGCGAAATTTTGTGGCAGGTCCCGCTGGGCGAAGTAAAAGAACTGGCCGAAAAAGGGATACACAACACAGGGACGGAAAATTACGGAGGCCCTGTTGTTACTGCTGGCGGCGTGATTTTTATTGCTGCCTCGAAAGATGAATATTTCAGGGCATTTGACAAGGCAACCGGCAAAGAACTCTGGAAATACAAATTACCCGCCGGAGGTTATGCAACGCCCAGCGTTTATTCGGTAAATAGCCGCGAATACGTGGTTATTGCCTGCGGTGGCGGAAAAATGGGTACAAAATCGGGCGACAATTATGTGGCGTTTGCGCTGAAAGAAAATTTTTAACAATAAAGAGACAAACAGTTTATCATGAACCAAATCATCAAACCAATTCATGCTATGCGAAAGATATTCATCGGTTTTATCATCGTGATAACGCTGATATCATGGCGGGAAATAAAAAAAACTGAGCCCGGTTCCCGTAATAACCGGGTGCACGAAAATTACAACTTGGTAACCGGTGTGGGCGATGACGTGCGCAACAGCGACAGTTTTTATTCCTGTGGCGGTTTGCGGGGTTTATACCTTTAATGGAAGAAGGACATTACTTTACCGAAAAAAAATAGATTCAACTGAATAACTTTAATGTGTTGCGGGAGATGGAATTTCCAACTCCCGCTTCTTTGTGCCGGAACCGGAAAGTCTGTCTTCCAAAACTTTCCTCAACCAAAACTGTTAATTAATTCAAATTTTAACGAACCCGTTTTTCAACTTTACCAGTGAAATTCAAGTATATTATGATTGTATTTTTTTCAATCCTGGCAGTAATTATTTTATTGACCATTATCGTTACACAACATCCCAAATTTGGCCGGTTGCCGCGCGGAGAGCGATTGGAACGGATTAAAAAATCGCCCAATTACCGCGACGGAATTTTTCAAAACCTGCACCACACGCCGCAACTGGCCACCGATGCCGGTTTTTCAAAAATGTTTAAAGATTACATTTCAGCCAAGAACAAACGGCCGCCTGGAAGAATTCCATCCGTAAAAACCGATTTGCTGAATTTACCGTCCGGAGAAGATGTGCTGGTGTGGTTCGGGCATTCTTCGTATTTTATTCAGGTTGACGGAAAAAAATTCCTGGTCGATCCGGTGTTCAGCGGGCATGCTTCGCCATTTTCATTCGCCATAAAAGCTTTTGAAGGGACTGATATATACACCGCCGGCGATATTCCCGAGATTGATTATTTAATCATCACACACGACCACTGGGACCACCTCGATTATAAAACCATTTTGAAACTGAAACCGAAAGTAAATAAAGTGATTACCGGTTTGGGCGTTGGCGGGCATTTGGAATACTGGGGATTTGATAAAGATCGGATCATCGAAAAAGACTGGAATCAGGAAATTCCGCTGGAGGATGGGTTCACAATGTTTTCGGCGCCGGCCCGTCATTTTTCAGGCCGGAAATTCAAACACAAAAAAACCATCTGGTCGTCATATATTTTGCAAACGCCAACCCTGAAAATTTATATCGGCGGCGATAGTGGCTATGATACTCATTTTGCTGAAATCGGCGAAAAATTCGGTCCGTTTGATTTGGCGATCCTGGAAAACGGACAGTACAACACAAGCTGGAAATTTATTCACGCTATGCCCGACCAGGTGGTTCAGGCTGCAAAAGATTTGAAAACCAAACGGTTCTTTCCGGTGCACAACTCAAAATTCGCCCTGGCCAATCATCCGTGGGACGATCCTTTGAAAAAAATAACAGAATTTAACCGGCAATCCAACATTCCGCTGATTACACCAATGATCGGTCAAAAAGTGCTGCTTAAAGATTTCAGCCAAAAGTTCGAAAAGTGGTGGGAAAAGCTGAAGTGACGGCCACAGCAATAACTATCAAAAAACTGTCGCTTTTATCTCAAAGATTCTTCGGGTAAATTCTGCATAAACATGCATTTTGATGCTCCGATCCCGGTTTTTAAAATGCGGATATCACATCTTTGTATTTTCGAAAAAAAATTCCAGTTAACTTATGTTCTTCAAAAACGGGCGCGACAGTTTATTCCTAAAGGCTTTTGACGAAAATAAAATGCCTTAAAATCTCCGTTACAGAATATTAAATGGATCACTTGATGTTTTGAATTATATAACATAAATTAGTAAGAATAAACAAGTAACCCATTATAACCAACCAGTTAATAACAAAACTAACTAAACGGCATGTGTAAAATAACAGAAGAAGGAACCATCCGGAATTAAAAGGAAAAACGGAAATTTCATGATAAAAAATCAGGAAAGCGGTGACGCGCTTCCCTGATTACAATTTGCAGATTTAGTATCCATTTTATTTTAAACCTACAAAAGCTTCAATTTTATGAAAAAAAAGTTAATTGGCGGGGTAAAATCAAAATCCCTTAAAAAAAAGTTAATAATGGTGCTCGGCATCATTTTTCTTTTTTCCCTGAGTTCTCTTCAAACCTTCGCATCTGGTGAAAAAAAAGAAACAATTCACCGGTTTGGTGATCAGCAAAAAACAATCACGGGGAAAGTGGTTAATTCCGATGGGGAACCAATTCCGGGAGTTACAGTAGTTGTAAAAGGCACTAACAATGGTACCGTTACAAATAGCGAAGGAAGTTATTCCCTTTCGAATGTTCCGGAAGAAAGTGTTCTGGTTTTTTCGTCGATTGGGTTCGAAAGGCAGGAAAAAAATGTTACCGGTATTACCAATGTAGATGTTACATTGGTTGCCTCTAACGAACAACTCGATGAAATTGTTGTAACCGCTCTCGGAATCGAACGGGAGCGAAAGAGCCTGGGCTACGCAACGGCACAGGTAACTTCGGAAGAGCTCACGGTAAACCGAACCCCGAATTTTATGAATTCACTTACCGGAAAAATAGCGGGTGTCGATATTTCTGCAATGGGAACCGGGCCTGCCGGAACATCTAAAATTCGAATCCGCGGACAATCGTCCATTGCAGGGCAAAACAATCCTTTAATAGTTGTGAATGGCGTTCCGATTGATAATACAAACTTTGGCGCCAAACCCAATTCAGTTGGTTCAGATAATTCTATCGGTACGCGGGGTGGCGGAATGGTTACCGACGGCGGCGACGGACTTATCAGTATCAACCCGGATGACGTGGAAAGTATGACGGTTCTGAAAGGCGCTGCTGCCTCCGCACTGTACGGCTCCCGCGCGAAAGACGGCGTCATCATGATAACCACGAAGAAAAAAGGAACACAGGAAGGCATCGGAGTTTCGTATAATTTAAATTATACCAATAATATGCCGCTGGATTATACCGATTTTCAGTACGAATATGGCCAGGGGGAACATGGCGCCCGTCCGACTTCTCCGTTCCCAACTTCCGGACAATGGTCGTTTGGCGAAAAATTTGAACCGGGTATGACACAGGTATTATTTAACAATCTGACTGTTCCGTATGAACCACAATACGACCGGATTGACAAATTTTACAGGCACGGACAAAGCATCACCAATACTGTTACATTGTCCACAAACAATGTAAACGGCGGGATGCACCTTTCGTACGCTAATATGAATAACAAAGGCATTGTTCCGAACAATACATTTGAGAAGAATTCCATTAACCTTGGTTTTACTTATTCATTAACCGATAAACTTAGTTTTCAGGGTGCGGTAAATTATTCCAACGAAAAAAATGAGAATCCACCCAATATCGCAAACCAGGACAACTCAATTCCCACTGTTTTAATGATGACGGCCAATTCCATGCCGCTGGATGTATTGAGGGACAACCGTTACGACAGCGAAGGAAACGAAGCCATCTGGTCGCGTTTCAGAAACCGGACAAATCCTTATTTCACGTTATACGAACAATTCCAAAACATTGTAAGGGATCGTATTTTCGGAAACATAACCGTCAGGTACGATCTTTTTGATTGGTTATTTGTACAGGGGCGTTACGGACAGGATTACTGGTCGCGCGATCAGGATTACAACAATTATCCGACAGGACAAGCTTCACGCGCCCCGGCGCCCGAAGGTTTTGTAAATGGTTTGTATACGCAGGAAGTCAGAAGGTTTCGGGAAACCAATGCCGACTTTTTAATCTCGGCAACCAAAGATTTCGGGGATTTTGGTATAAACATTCAGGCAGGTGGAAACCAGATGTACAAAGAATTCAGAAACAACAGTGTACAGGCTACCGACTTTATTGTTCGCGGCCTTTATACTGTGGAAAATGCCAGGAGCACCGCTCCGCAGTACAACCTTTCCGAGCGTGCTGTCAATTCTTTGTATGGTGCGGCAGAACTATCATACAACGATCTTCTGTTTTTAAATGGCACCGTCCGCAACGACTGGTTTTCTACTTTGTCGCCCGAAAACAGGAGCATTTTGTATCCTTCAATTTCTGCCAGTTACATTTTTTCGCAGTCGTTTAGCAACCAGCCCGATTGGTTAACTTTTGGAAAATTGAGGGCGGCGTATGCCGAAGTGGGTAGCGACACCGACGTATCTCCATATTCCGATGTGCTGTTTTATGGTGTCAATTCAAATTTATTTCCCAATCCTGCCGGAAATTTACAGCCTTTGGGCGGATCTTCCGGAAATACAGTCCCGAACCCCAATCTGCGACCGATGCGAACAAAAGAAGCCGAACTGGGTTTGGAAATGCGAATGTTTCAAAACAGGGTTGGCTTTGAAGTGTCTGTGTATAAAAAACTGACCATCGACCAGATTGTTGCAGCGCAGATTTCAACGGCGTCCGGATTTGACGATACACGCATCAACTCAGGAGAAAGTGAAAGCAAAGGGATTGAATTGATGGTGAATCTTGTTCCGGTTAATTCAACCAATTTTAACTGGGACTTTATATTTACCGGCGCCTACAATACCACAGAGGTTTTAAGTTTATTAACGGATGAACCCGGAGAAAATATTACGGTGGGAACGAGTTTGTTCAATGGTTCGTTAACACAGGTGGTTGGAAAAGAGTTGGGCCAGGTAACCGGATTCGGCTACAAACGCGATGCAAACGGACAAATTGTCCACAATGCCAACGGAATTCCCATCAGAACAGATGATTTGATGTATTTTGGAAGTGCATTGCCAAAATGGACAGGTGGTTTTACCAACACATTCCGTTATAAAAACCTCACCTTCTCATTTCTTATCGATTTTAAATTGGGCGGTATAATGAATTCGGGAACCAACTTCAACCTGGTCCGTCACGGACTTCATAAAATGACCCTCGAGGGCCGGGAAGGAAAAGTGGGCCCCGGAGTGAATGAAGCCGGTGGGCCGAATACTGTGGCTGCCGATATTCAAACCTATTGGGAAGTTATTCGATCGCAGTCGCTTATCGAGCCAATTATTTATGATTCCGGCTATTGGAAGCTGCGCCAGTTGACGCTCGGATACGACTTTTCAGGTTTATTGCCCCCCGCTTCCTTTGTTAAAGGCCTTACATTCAATTTAACAGCTTACAATGTGCTGATGATAAAAAAATGGGTTCCCAACATCGACCCGGACAGCTTCGGATATACTTCCGATAACCTCGTGGGCCTGGAGTCAACCGGACTTCCGACTACAAGGGATTTGGGCTTCAATTTTAATGTTAAATTTTAATACATCCGAAAATGAAAAATACAATATATAAACTTAGCTTTCTGGTCTTCGTTTTCATTTTTGTTGCTTCCTGTGACAATGGATTCGACGAATTAAATACAGATGAAACGAATGCGACTTCGCTTGATCCTGCATTTATTTTGAACCGCGCAATAATTAATTCGGCACAATCGACGCTGGTTTATGAAATTGGCGCCGTGCAGTGGATTGTAACCCCGTTTTCAGGTGTATTAACCGGCGCCAATTATAATCAGGATAACCGGGAATCAACGGATGATGACTGGGTAAATTATTACGATGTAATTCAGCATACCAGGGACGTAATTCATTTTACACAGGATGTTCCGGAACGTTCAAACCTGATGAATATGGCCAGGATAATCCAAAGCTGGGCTTTTATGGTCCTTACCGATACGTATGGCGCGATTCCATACAACGATGGAGGAAATGGATATTACAGTCAGGATTATTTTCCTGAATACCAGTCGCAGGCAGAGATTTATCCGCAGTTAATCGCTGAAATGACGGATGCTGCAAATTCGCTGAATGCGTCCGGACGAATTGAAACTGCCGATATTTTATACGGTGGAAATATCGGGCAATGGAAAAAATTCGGTTATTCGTTGTTGTTGCGGATGGGGATGCGGCTGAGCGAAGTAGATCCAACTCAGGCAGCTTCAGTTGTTCAAACTGCATTTAACGGCGGCGTTATTACATCGAACCAGGATAATGCAGTAATCCGTCACACACAGGATTATCGAAATCCGGTGGGCAACACGCTGAATTCAACTGAAGGAGCCAATTTTTACCTGACAAAAACATTTGTCGACCGGTTGAAAAGCTTGAATGATCCAAGACTGGCTGCATTTTCCGTGCGGTACGTTGGCGCAGCTTCCGGTAACGATCAAAAGCCTCAAAACATCAGTACGGCAGTGGAAGATCAAATTGGAATGCCGATGGGATTTGATAATGGAACAATTGAAACCAGGGCAAAAGAAGACGGACTGGTTAGTATGTATGACTACAGCCAGGCCGACAGGAACGGCGTTGCGAGCGTAATTGCACCGAGTTATATTGTAACTGCGGGACAAACAAATTTGCTTTTGGCTGAAGCGCGTTTCCGTGGTTGGATAACACAAGGTACTGCGGAACAATATTACGAAAATGGAATTCGCACCAGTTTGGAACAGGTTGCATCCTACGATTCAAAAAATCCTGTTTCCGAAGATGAAATCGATGCATACATCGCTGCGCATCCGCTGAATACAGGAACTGAGTTGCAGCAAATAAATACGCAGTACTGGATTTCATCGTTTTTAAACGGAGAAGAAGGTTGGGCAAATTTCAGGCGCAGTGGATATCCCGATTTGGAGGCCAATCCTTATCCGGGCAGAGAAACCACCTGGATAAACAGGCTAACCTATCCGAATTCTGAAATTCAGGTGAATTCGGCGAATGTAAATGCAGCAATTGCGGAACAGGGACCGGACGATCTGGAAACCAAAGTCTGGTGGGACAAATAAACGAAAGGCGCCGGAAGTTTGCTTCATAATCCGGACAATCAGGTATACAGGAATAATTTTTTAAAATCTATATATTATTAAAATTATGAAAAGTTTTATTCAGCAAATTGCTTCTCAAAATAAAAAGAGAGAAGCAGAAGAAGCGTTAAAAGTCAAAATTGAATTGGAGAATTCTGCAGGTAATAATCGCCGGAATTTTTTAAAGAAAGCTGCATTGGGTGGAATTTCGCTGGCGGGTTTAATGCACCTGTCGGTGGAAGATACCATTGCACAAACCACCGCCGGGGTTTCCAGAAATTCGGCGCCATCAGATTTAAAAATAACAGACTTGCGATATGCCGTGACAACCGTACTTGGAAGAACGGCAATTATTCGTATTGACACAAACCAGGGAATTTACGGATTGGGAGAAGTGCGCGACGGAGCCGATGTGCGTTATGCATTGATGTTGAAAAGCCGCATTTTAGGCGAAAACCCCTGCAACGTAGAAAAGATTTTTAGAATTATTAAACAATTTGGCGGTCCGGCACGCCAGGCGGGAGGTGTTTGCGGAGTGGAAATGGCGCTCTGGGATATTACAGGAAAAGCATACGGAGTTCCTGCGTGGCAGTTGCTGGGCGGCAAATACCGCGACAGCATTCGTTTGTACGCCGACACCCCGCAAGGCAAAACCCATGATGAACAAGCTGAGAAAATAAGGCACCGTATTGAAGATGAGGGCTACACCTGGCTAAAAATGGATGTTTCGATTAATTCGTTGCGGAACATTCCCGGCGCTTTGGTAAACGATGAATTCTGGCGGGGCGGGCAATACGATATGAGCGATTACATGGGCTACGGAAATACCAAACATCCGTTTACCCAAATTCAAATTACCGATAAAGGTTTGGATGAACTGGCTGCACTGGTAGAACATACGCGCGAACATATCGGCTGGGAAATACCCATTTCCACGGATCATTATGGCCATTTCGATTTGAATAACGGAATCCGGTTGGGAAAAGCACTGGAAAAATACCGGCTGGCATGGATGGAAGACGTTGTTCCCTGGGAATATACCGACCAATGGAAAACATTGTCTGATGCTTTGGAAACGCCGATGCTCACCGGGGAAGATATCTACCTTCTGAAAAACTTTAAGCCTCTCATCGATATTCATGCGGTTGATATTGTTCACCCCGATCTGGCAACTTCCGGCGGATTGCTCGAGACCAAACGCATTGGCGACTATGCAGAAGAAAATGGTGTTGCAATGGCGATGCACCAGGCGGGAACGCCGGTTTCATTTATGTCGAACGTGCATTGTGCCGCAGCCACGCAGAATTTTCTGGCGCTCGAACATCATTCGGTTGATTTGCCATGGTGGGAAAGCCTGGTGACAAAAGTCGACGGAACGCCAATTATTCAAAAAGGATTTGCTCCGGTTCCGGATTCGCCCGGCCTGGGCATTGTGTTGAACGAAGATGTGGTAAAAGAGCACCTGGATCGCCGTGATAAAAGCTTTTTCGAACCAACGGAAGAGTGGAACGAAAAACGTTCACACGACAGAACCTGGAGTTAATTGATATAACCGAAATTTTATCATGAAGTGACTTTGTGTTTTTGTGTCTTCGCAGCTATTATGTTCTTTAGCCACGAAGACACGAATTCACAAAGATTCACAGAAAAATCCCCGGATAAACGTTTATAACATGCCAAATCCTGAATTAATTAATATATTCGCTGTATTCTGTAATAATCCCCGAAGGAAAAGTGAACGGAATAAAACCAAAATTGATAAATTGAACATGGATAACAGCACTTGCAAGAAAACGCTGGTATCGGCTGATCCCTATTGCTTTTATTACTTACAGTCTTGCTTATTTGGATCGTGCGAATTACGGTTTTGCCGCAGCAGGCGGAATGGCTGAAGATTTAAACATCACCGCGGCAATGTCGTCGTTGCTGGGATCTTTGTTTTTTCTCGGGTATTTCTTTTTTCAAATCCCTGGAGCGCTATACGCAGCAAACAAAAGTGCCAAGAGGCTAATTTTTTGGTCGTTAATTCTTTGGGGATTTCTGGCCATGGCTACCGGAATGGTTAGCAACGTCAATGCATTGATAGGCATCCGGTTTTTGCTTGGTGTAGTTGAAAGCGCGGTAATGCCTTCCATGTTGATTTTTTTAAGCAGGTGGTTTACAAAAGCCGAACGGTCGAGGGCAAACACATTTTTGATTCTGGGAAATCCGGTCACCATTTTGTGGATGTCGATTTTATCCGGCTATTTGATTGATGTGGTGGGATGGCGGTGGATGTTTATCCTCGAAGGTTTTCCTGCCATTCTGTGGGCATTTTTGTGGTGGTACATGGTGGTGGATAAACCCAAAGATGCCAAATGGTTGACGAACAGAGAAAAAAACGAGTTGCAGGATAAGCTGGATTCAGAGCAACATGGTATAAAGCCTGTAAAAAATTATGGCGAGGCATTCAAATCCAAAGTTGTTGTATTACTTTGCCTGCAATATGCATTGTGGTGCATTGGCGTGTATGGATTTGTGATGTGGCTGCCTTCTATTCTTAACGCAGCTCCCGATGCGGATATCGTTACAACCGGCTGGCTGGCATCTGTTCCCTATATTTTGGCGATCATCGGAATGTTGGCAGCTTCTTATTTTTCGGATAAAACGTTAAACCGGAAAGAATTTATATGGCCGTTTTTATTTATTGGCGCCTTGGCTTTTTATGGTTCTTATTTAATCGGGACGAGTAATTTCTGGCTGTCATTCATTTTGCTGGTTATTGCCGGGGGAGCGATGTATGCACCTTACGGTCCCTTTTTCGCAGTGATTACTGAAGTGTTGCCCCGAAATGTGTCCGGCGGTGCAATTGCATTGATTAACAGTATGGGGGCTTTGGGCTCTTTTATCGGGGCGTATATCGTCGGCTATTTAAACGGAACCACCGGGGGATTTGGCGCATCGTATATTTTCATGTCCGGATCGCTGTTTATTTCAGCAATTCTTACGATTGTTGCCATTAAAAAACAGCAACCCGAACCTGCACTGGATCAGGTGGTAACTGTACCACGAAACTAATTGGTTGGTTTCATCCAAATCAATTGTTTTTCGATATTGTCGCTTAGTTTGTAGGATTTTTTGTGGTCGCTGATTTTTTCACCGATGATATTAATTTTATCCAGGTCGGCGACCCCTAATCCGGTTTGTGCGCAATAATTCAGATAACCGACTGTTTCAAAGTCAATTCCCATCAGTTCAATTCCCACGCGGTCGGCTGCCAGCCAGTCGGTGCCCGCCACACAAATCCTGTGATCGACTGGCGTTCCTCTGTTCGGACCGTTTCCTTCCATTCCCTCAAATCCGTCGATTACTGCAAGATCCGGATGCAGCCGGGGGGCAAGTGCATATAAATTGTAGTTTATACCGCGAATCCCGCCGCCATGGATAATGGGTTTGTCGCTTGTTGTACCTTCCTTGTGATTTTTTCCCCAGCCAAAACCGATATCTTTCACCGGAGCGCCAACAACAACGTTTTTCAGGGAAAGTGTGGCCAAAACACGATCGTGAGTTTTCATTCTTGCCACTGAAACAACATACGAATCCGGGTTGAGGATAATGTTTGAAACCCTTACCGGATGTGGCCTGAAATCCTTTTCATCAAATACATTTACAATTTCAAAACCTTCCTGGTCAAGGTCGACCAGTTTTACATCGTATTTTTTAATGAGCCTGAAATATCCGTAATTGTCAAATCCCTCAAGGGTTGGTCCGTTAGCGGCTGATTCGGCGATTATTACATTATCCAGCTTTTTTATCGACTGAAGAAATTCGAGAATTCCTTCGAGTGTATCCACATGTGTTGAACTTAGTGGAATATCAATGGAAACATTGTTGGGTTTCAGAACTACGCGTTTATTTCCAATTGCCCTGCTGATTTGTTTTGAAAAAGGTTCGAGCGCGCGAAAAGCGAGATCTCCCCTGTTGTCGCCGGTTGTTAATGCAACACTTGCTGCACCAATTTTCTCTTCTTCAGAATAAGCAAACACATTTGAAGGATTTATTAAAGTAGCAGCAATACCTCCCAAAATGGAGGTCCTGATGAAATTTCGCCGGTTTAAGGTAGTCATGGTTTATGTTTTAAGTTTCACCAAATTTAAAAATTATTTTTGTTTTTTCGATCGCCTGGCAGATATAAACCGATGTAAATCAACTGCATTTGGTTAACGAGTGTACCGGGAACTCGACAACGTCAATTTGAATAAATAATGAAAAATGCGGGCCAAATGCCGTTAATACGTAAATCGATAAATTTATCGTAAATTTCGAATTTACCTAAATCAATAAAAATGAAACGGATCCTTGTAATTGTTACCCTTGTGGTTTTCTGGTTTTATTCAAACGCGCAAAGTGTGGTTTGGCCGGCGGAAAGTATTGAAGAATTAACATCGGAATGGACCGGTGAGCGCACGCCCGATGGCCGGCCAAAAGTTTCCGACCAACTTCTTGAACGGTTAAAAGTCCTTTCAATGGAGGAAGTCTGGGGCTCATTGAACCGGTATGGTTATGAAAATCAGTTTGAAAATTTTGCAGGTATTTATCAAAACGGCTGGGAAATCCTTCATCCCGATCAGGTAATGACCGGCCGCGTTGTTACTGCACAATTTACCCCACTGCGGAAAGATTTCGATAACTATGTTCAAAAAGTTGCTGAACGCGAAGGGACCAAAACTCCTGTGACAAATTATGCTCCCATAATCAAATTGCTCGACGGCGATGTTTATGTGGCAGACAGCTACGGGAAAATAGTGGATGGTACGTTAATTGGCGACAATCTCGGCAATGCCATTTACAAAGCCAGCAAAAGGGGAGTTATTTTTAACGGATCAGTCAGGGATGTTCAGGGACTGAAGGAAATAGAAGGATTTAATGCGTGGATTCGCGGTTCCGATCCATCGGCAATTAAACAGATGATGGTTGCCAGTATCAACGCTCCCATTCGCATTGGCCGCGTAACTGTACTGCCCGGCGATGTGGTTTTGGCAAAATCAACCGGAGTGGCTTTTATTCCGCCGCATCTTCTTCAAAATATAGTAGTTTCCGGCGAATACACTGCTTTGCGTGACGAATTCAGCCAGTATTGCAGGGAAACAAACCGGTACGAATACATCAACGAAGCGTTTGTTGTGGATAGCGATGTATTTGAAAAAGATTTTCAGGAATGGCTGGATAAATATCCAAACCTGCCAATGTCAAAAGAGGAATTATCGAACTTAATCAAAGAACGGGAATCCCGGCGGAAAGCAAGGGAATCGCGGGTTTCGTCTGAAGATAATTAAAAAGAATTTTTTACAATTTTTACCTCGGCCTGCTGTAACCCTGCGTTTTGTATTTCTCGAGAAGTGCCTTTAATTCAGCAACAACTTCCGGATATTGCTGGTACACATTTGTTGTTTCCGCAAAATCGGTATCTAAATTATATAGTTGAATGGAATCCGGCGGGACCGGCTCTTTTATTTGCGCGAAACCACCATGTCCCTGCGCATCGATGTACTTCCATTTTCCTTTCCGGATAGAAAAATCACCGTTTAATGAGTGATGGACAGTAGCCTCGCGCAGTGGTTTTGTATATTGTTCACCAAGCAAAACCGGAAGAAAACTGTAGCTGTCGGGGGCTTCACCCGGAGCAAGTTTATGACCGGTTAAATCAGCAACGGTGGCAAACAAATCCGTGGAACAAATTACTTCGTCAGAAACTGACCCGGCTTTGATGTGTCCCGGCCACGATGCAACAAACGCTACCCGGTGCCCGCCGTCGTACGAGTGCGACTTCCGGCCTTTGTAACCGTTGCTGGTGATGTGGTCGTATTCCATTTCCTGCTGAATCGGAAAACCATGTGGCGAACTTCCGTTATCTGAGGTAAGGATGATAAGCGTGTTGCCGAAGGCGCCTGTTTCCTTCAATGCTGCAACTATGCGATGAACAGTGGCGTCACATTCCACCACAAAATCACCATAGCTTCCGGCCCGGCTTTTTCCCAGAAACACATCGTTCGGAACGATTGGTGTATGCGGCGCCGTAAACGGGAAATAAAGAAAAAACGGCTGGTCAGTGCCCTGTTTGCGGATGAAATCAATGGCTTTTTGTGTTAAATCGGGCATCACATTTTTAGCTTTGAAACCCGGGACGGTGAGTCCTGTCCGACCACCTTCGTCAGTTATTTCTGTAGGAATTCCCTGTGCTTTGTTGTTTTCGATGTACAGGTACGGCGGCATATCGAGCGAACCGGTTATACCGTAAAAATAATCGAAGCCAAGATCATTCGGGCCGAAGGTTATAGGTTTGGAAAAGTCGATTTTCCGGTTGTCTTCCTGCCAGTTGTCGGTGAGTTCCATGCCAGGGTCTTTTGTTTGCCAGCCTAATCCGAGGTGCCACTTTCCGATGCAGGCGGTATTATACCCATTGTCCTTCAGCAATTGCGCTACGGTTTTTGTTGATTTACCGATGAGCGGTTGCGAGCTGCCCCACAAAACACCCGATTTTAATCGCGTTCTGAAAGCATAGGTTCCCGTCAGAATTCCATAGCGGGTAGGCGTGCAAACAGCAGAATTGGTATGTGCATCGGTAAATAACATTCCTTCTGCAGCCAGCGCATCCATCGCAGGGGTCGGAATCTTTGATTCGGCGTTGTAACATCCCAAATCACCCATCCCCATGTCGTCTGCCAGCAAATAAACGATGTTCGGCAGGTTCGTAACTTCATCTTTTTGCTTTTCACAACCTGATAAAATCGTTAAAAACAAAATAGTTGCGAGGTTTAATTTGATAAAGTTCATATTTAGTTGATGTTAATTTCTTCAATTGATCACTGTTTGCTGCGACTGCCAACTTCCTAATATCCCCTGATTTCCTTCAGTTTCGCCTTTAGTTCTTCTACTTTTTCCGGTTCCGACACGTAAAGATTATCCTGTTCCTGTGGATCGGTTTTTAAATTGTAGAGTTGTCCTTCCGGATCGCCGGGGCCGGGTTCCGGGTTTCTCGGCTGTGAAAAACCACCCGAGCCAAGTCCTTCAATCATTTTCCAGTCGCCATCGCGGATGGCAAATTTGCCGGCGCCCGAATGATGGATCACCGGCGGCCGGTTAATCGTATCCTGGTTTCCCAAAAGTATTGGCAACAGCGAGTAACTGTCCTGCGGATTTCCACTTGCCGGTGCACCAAGTATATCGCGCACTGTAGCAAAAAAATCGGTTAACGAAGTAGTTTGATCGGAAACTGTGCCAGCTTCTATTTTCCATGGCCATTTCACCATAAACGGGATGTGGTGGCCTCCTTCCCACGCATCGCTTTTCATTCCGCGAAACGTGAAATTCGAGCGGTGGTTGTACTTTTCAATGAACGGCGGCCACCAGTAGGCGCCGTTGTCGCTGGCAAAAAATACGATGGTGTTGTTTTCAAAACCATTTTCTTTTAAGGCTTGCAGGATTTGCCCGACATGGTCATCTACTTCCTGCACGTAATCTCCGTATTCATCCACTGCCGAAGTTCCCGCAAAATTCTTGTCGGGTACCCACGGCGTATGTGGCGCGTTCATCGGGAAATAAAGGAAAAATGGCTTTCCCGTAACTTTTTGGCTGGCGATGAATTCTTTTGCTTTGTTGGTGAATGTAGGCAAAACGTCCACAAAACTGAACGACGGCGCCATTCGTCCCGGTCTCCAGAACGGACCCGTTGCATTAATTTCGGCATTCAGCGAATTTCCTGGCGTTGAATCGGTGGGCGCTTCCACGGCAAGGTTGTTTTCGAGGTACAAATACGGCTCAAAATCGAGCGACGCCGGTAACACATAGGAGTAGTCAAAACCAGCGCCTTTCGGCCCGCCTTTGGCCGGCGCACTGAAATCGATTTGTTCAGCATCGTTAAAAGCCCTCAGCTCCTGCGTAAATTCCACTCCCGGCTCGCCTGAGTGGTAAGTGCCGTCTTTCAGTTTAAAATCAATTCCCAAATGCCATTTTCCAATACATGCTGTTGTATAACCATTTTCTTTCAGAAATTTGGCGATGGTCGCGGTATTTTCTTCAATCAGCGATGGACTGTATCCCAGCAAAACCCCTCTTTTCATCCGGCTGCGCCAGGCATATTGTCCGGTCAGAATCCCGTACCTCGTGGGCGTGCAAACTGATGAGTTGGAATGGGCGTCGCTGAAAACCATCGCTTCTTTCGTTAGTTTATCGATTTGCGGCGTTTGTATCTTTGAATTGGCATTTAACGCCGAAATGTCGCCGTAACCAAGATCATCGGCAAGAATGTATACGATATTCGGTTTTTCTTTTTCGGTTGATTGTTGTTTACTTTTATCATTACAGGCATTTAAAAAGGAGAGAAAAACGGTAACAAATGCTAATTGTAGTATTGTTTTATTCATGTTGGTTTAGAATTATTTCAGAACTTAAAATTAATTTTTTTATCGGTTTTTCAAAGAGGGCGGGCTACCATAATTCCTGTGCCTGATTTGCTGTTTTTTAAATATTCTTCCAGCGTGTCATCCGAAACAACAACTTTGTTAGCTGCCGAAGAACCGTGTAAAATGTGTATCCTTCCTCCCTTGTGCATCAAAATTACAACGTGCGCAATATCCAGGCCGTCGATTTCCGTTGTTATTCCTGCAATATCTCCGTCTTTTAGCTGATCTTCCACTTCGGCAACTTTATCTTCCGGAATGTAATAATAATCCCGGGCAGAAATTTCTTTTTCCTGCCGGGCTATTTCTTTTACGAGTTCGGCGCTGTCGTTCAGTTGTTCATAAGCGGCCGGATGTTTGCTCATAAAATTAACCTGATTGGAATACGGCGTTTCAGCAATTTCTTTCGATACATCTTTTACAATTCCCATTTTGTCGTTATTCGATATCCAGTCGCTGAAATAATGCAGCCGCGACGGATAACCATCAATTTTACCATTTCGGTATCGAACGTCCTTCAACTCTTCCGCAAAATTTTCGAACGACGGCTTTCCTCTTTTAATGGTTCTGGCAATCGCCAGGCAATATTCGGCAAACGTGGTGCAGTCCATTTCGCGCAGGTTAACCACCAGTTGCTCGGGTTCAGTTTCCAGCGTGTGGGCTACATAGGGTGTGCCCGTAAAAAACATTCCAACTTTGATGATTAATGTCCCGATTGGTTCATTCTTTTCATTTTCAAAAAGTTCGAATACCTCCTCAAGGATTTGCTTGTCTTCGGGTTGATAAATAATATTATTTTTTTCAGCATCTGCTTTACTGCCTGAGCTGCAGGAAACCAGCAGTGCAAATGATATCGAAATGAAAATTGCGTTTTTCATATTTTTTTTCCAAATGTACAAAGATTATTTTTCGGAAGAAATGCGAAGGCTTATCCGTTCATACCCCGGAATATTCCAAAATATCCCCCGGCTGGCAATCGAGTGCTTTGCATATCGCTTCAAGGGTACTAAACCGCACTGCTTTTGCTTTACCTGTTTTCAGGATGGAAAGATTGGCTATTGTTACATCCACTTTTTCCGAAAGTTCGTTCAGTGACATTTTGCGCTTCGCCATCATCACGTCGAGGTTTACTACAATTGGCATAATTATACGGTTAATTCATTTTCGGATTGAAGTTCGACACCACGTTTAAAAATTTGTGAAATGATAAACGTGAGGCCGGTCATAAACAGAAATTCTCCCGAATTCCAGGTTTCATGCACGTCTTTTGCCATTTCACCAAGCCAGCCGGCGAACGCACTGCCCATCAGCGCCATGATCCATATAATAAAAAGCGAATAACTGATAGATTCCAGATTGTGGGCTACCTCCATTGTAAACGGATTTTTCATTTTTATTCTGGATAGAAGCTTGACAACCATAAACCAGATCGTGGCTTTTAAAACCGACATAATCAACAGAAATATCACCAGCACAGTATAATACGTGAAATTATACTGGCTCAGTTCATATAAATCAAGTTTCTGCCAAAAGTTTCCGGCGCTTTCAGGATTAAAACAGCTTGAAACATACGTGAACAGGTAAGAGCCGATTTGAAAGACAAAGCCGAAAAAAGCTATCCAGGCCAGTATCTTCATCACCTTGAGTATTTGTCCGGTTTGGGTTTCTACTTTAAACTTCATTTTTTCAGGTTTTTAAAATTGATAGTTTCACAAATATCAATAATTATTTATTGAAAAACAATAAAAATAACTTGTTTTTCAGTAAAAATTAAAAATGTGTGGAAAACTTAACGGAATTCTCCCTCCGGCGCCAATCTCAGGTTTGAAAAATTCTATTAATGGCGCATAAACGTTCTTAATCCGAAACCAACTAATCGGATCTGGGCAAGTCCGGTTTGCGGGTTTTGTCACCACATTATTTCTTCTGCCTTTGCGGAAGATTGCTGCTTTTGACAAGAATCCTGTTCTGTGATTGTTATGTTTTTCTCTTCTTTTTTTTGGCTGCCGGGAAAAGCACGTTATTCAAAATCAACCGGTATCCCGGCGAATTCGGGTGCAGGCTCAAATCGGTGGGTGGATCGCCAATCAGGTGACGGTAATCTTCCGGATCGTGGCCGCCGTAGAAAGTCCAGAAGCCCTTTCCTTTTTCACCGTGGATGTAACGAGCTTCACGAGCGGGTTTGTTTTCGCCTAAAATCAGTACATTTGGTTTTAGCACTTCCTTCCGGTAGGCGGTTGTTTGCCCCATGAAGCCCCGGATCAGGTTGTTATGGTTTTGGCACAGCATGGTAGGTACCGGGTCCCATTTGGCAGAAAAATCGAACAGGGTAAAATAGTCGTTTTCCCGCGAAACCGAGCGAGTCCGTGTAGCATCTATGTCTGAGAATTCATATTCGTACGGGCTTTCTTCGAGGTGAAAATTTTCAAAAGCGAAAGTCCGGTTAAAATCCAGTTTTTCGTTTGCCTGTTTATCTGCCGGATCGCCATCGAACATGGATTCACATATATCGATTCCGACTGCCGCCAGCGAAATATCATACGTGTCGGTGGCGGCGCACATGGCAAAGAGAAAGCCGCCGTTCATCACGTATTTTTCGATTTCACGCGTAACAAACGATTTCATTTCCGAAACCTTCAGAAAGCCCAGTTTTTTGGCAAGCTGCCGGTTTATTGCAACTTCTTCCTGATACCACGGCATGTGTTGATAGGTTCTCCAGAATTTTCCGAACTGTCCGGTAAAATCCTCGTGGTGCAAATGCAACCAGTCGTATTCCGAAAGTTTTCCCGCCAAAATTTCTTCGTCGTAAACAACGTCATATTTTATTTCAGCATAACTTAAAACCAGCGTCACGGCATCGTCCCACGGTTGCTTGTTGGGAGGCGAATAAACAGCGATTTTGGGAGCTTTGTTCATACTCACTGCATCCTGGTTCACATCGGGTTGCGCTATCTCATTTAAAATAGCATCGGCTTGTGCATCGGCAATCGTTTCAAAACCAACTCCCCGAACAACACATTCATTTTCAATTTCCGGAGAATGCTGCATTAAAAAACTACCGCCGCGGTAATTCAGCAACCATTTCACTTCCACCTTGTTTTCGAGGGCCCAATAGGCAATTCCGTATGATTTCAGATGATTTTTTTGTGTTTCGTCCATCGGTATCAGCAGGTGCAGGGCGCTTGCCCGGGCAACTACAAAGAAAACAGCGATGAATAATAGAAAATATCGTTTCATGTTACTATTTCTGTTCCGAAAAAAATTACAAACTAATAACGCAATAAGTTCAGAATTATTAACACCATAACTGTTAAAATGCACAAACCTGCCGGAGATTTGCCGGTTTCGGTAAAAAAAACGGGAAATTCGGGTGGAATTAATTTAGAAAGGCATATCAGATGCGGTGCCCGGTGAATCAAAACTGTTGTTTCCGGAAATACCTGCGGCAATAGTTTCAGCGCCATTGTCTTCGTTCATTTTTGAACTGAATGTTTGCGGATGGTTTCCGTATTCATTTCCAAACTGAGCGTCCATATCGCTGAATTTTGCGAGTTCTTTTTTGAACGAGAGGTGAACATCGCCGGTTGCGCCGTTTCGGTGTTTTGCAATAATAATTTCGGCAACGCCCCGTAGTGAGTTTCCCGATTCATCTTCGTCGATTCCGTAATATTCAGGACGGTGAATAAAAGTCACAATATCGGCATCCTGTTCGATAGCTCCCGATTCACGGAGGTCAGACAGCTGCGGGCGTTTTCCTTCGCGCGATTCCACCGATCGGTTAAGCTGCGACAGCGCAATAATTGGAATATCGAGTTCCTTGGCAATGGCTTTTAACGAGCGCGAAATTGCACTCACTTCCTGTTCCCGGCTGCCCCTGGAATCGGTGCCGGCGGTCATCAACTGCAGGTAATCCACAATAACAATCTGTATGTCGTGCTGCATTTTCAGTCTTCGGCATTTTGCCCTGAATTCAAAAATCGACAGCGCGGGTGTGTCATCAATGAAAATGGGCGCCTTTTCGAGGTTTGAAATTTTCCGGTTCAAATGTTCCCATTCGTAATTTTCCAGCCGTCCGGTTTTTATTTTTTCGGAACCTAGTTCCGTTTCCGATGCAATCAAACGGTTCACCAGCTGCAGCGACGACATCTCGAGCGAAAAAAGCGCAACCGAACGGTTATGTTCCACCGCCATGTTTCGGGCCATGCTGAGCACAAAAGCAGTTTTACCCATCGACGGGCGGGCTGCAACAATAACAAGATCGGTGCGTTGCCAGCCCGAGGTAATCCGGTCGAGCGCTGTAAAACCCGATGGCACGCCGCTGAGGCCGTCTTTTTGTTTCCGGGCTTTTTCAATCTGGATGATTGCTGCATTTAGCACCGGTTTTATAGGTACCGTTTCTTTTTTAATGTTTCTTTCGGCTACCTGAAACAATGACGATTCAGAATAATCAATCAGATCGTCTACGTCCATGGTATCGTCGTATGATTTTGCCTGGATTTCGGACGAGACGCGTATTAACTCGCGCTGAATGTATTTTTGTGCAATAATCCGGGCATGAAATTCAATGTGTGCAGCAGAAGCCACCCGTCGTGTAAGTTGCGTAATGTATCCCGGGCCGCCAACCTCATCCAACTTGTTCCGATCTTTCAATTCCTGCGTCACCATCAGCAAATCCACCGGTTTTTCATTGGCCGAGAGTTCTTTGATGGCGTCGAAAATCTTCTGGTGTTCCTCTTTGTAAAAGCTTGATGTATCGATGATATCGGCAACAGTAACATAGGCATCCCTTTCCAGCATTAGCGCACCCAATACTGCCTCCTCCACTTCAATTGCCTGCGGCGGAAGTTTTCCATACTGCGCATTTATTTGCTCAACAGTCATTTGCGAAACATTTTTCTTTCTTTCTGCCGCCATATCAAATATTTATTTTCCGATTAAATTTTAAGAGGGTTTAAAAGTACGAAATAAGATTACCGGCTGCCAAATATTACCGGTTATAGTTGTTAACATTCTGACTGTTTCCCTGAGCTTTTTTCAAACCTTCATCAATGATTAAAGTTACAACATCCTGAAGTGTAAGCCCCATTGCCACAATTTGTTGCGGAATGAAACTGGTTTCCGTCATGCCCGGGGTGGTGTTAACTTCGAGGAAATAGAATTCCTCATTTTTTAAGATATAATCCACCCTGACGATCCCTGAACACTCGCATAAATCGTAAATTTTCGAACTCAGTTGCCGGCATTGTTCAAACAGATGCCCGGGTAATCGTGCAGGCGTAATTTCTTCGGCGGCGCCAGGGGTGTATTTTGCTTCGAAGTCGAAAAATTCATTTTTTGGCAATACCTCCGTAACCGGGAAAATAAGTTCTTTATTTTTCAGTTTCACCAAACCGCAGGTAAATTCCTTGCCGTCGATGAATTCTTCTATCAGTGCTTCACTACTTTCTTTCCAGGCTTTATGCACGGAATCAATCAGTTCATTTTCAGATTTAACTTTTGTAATTCCAAAGCTGGAACCTCCGGCATTCGGCTTTACAAAAAGTGGCAAACCGAGTTTTTCAATGATTTCAAGGGAATGAATTTTCTCCCCTTTCGACAACTTTACCGATCGGGCCATTTTAATGCCAAACCGTTGCAGGTAGTTGTTGCAGAACCACTTGTTGAACGTTAACGAAGAAGTATGAACATTGCAGGTGGAGTAGGGAATGCTCATCAAATCGAAATATCCCTGCAAAATGCCGTCCTCGCCCGGTGTGCCATGAATGGTGATATAAGCAAAATCGAATCTTATTTTCCTGCCATTCAGTGAAAAGCTAAAATCCGATTTATCGATTTCGGCTATTTTCCGGTCATTTTCGAAAACCAGCCATTCTTTACCGCGCATTTGTACCAGCCATGGCTTATATTTGGTTGCATCCACAGATTTAAAAACGTTGGCGCCGCTTTTTACCGACACCACAAATTCCGACGAATCGCCGCCGGCAATAACAGCAATATTGGGTTTTTCAATCATTTCTGTATGCTATGTAATTTTCCCATTTTTCGATAACATTTGCCATATCTTCGGGCAATTCAGAATCGAACACCATTTTTTTGCCCGATACCGGATGTTCAAACCCGAGGGTTTTTGCGTGAAGTGCCTGCCGTGGAAGTACTTTGAAGCAATTTTGCACGAACTGTTTGTATTTGGTAAAAGTGGTTCCGCGCAGGATTTGGTTGCCGCCGTAAGTAGAGTCGTTAAAAAGCGGGTGGTTGATGTGTTTCATGTGTACCCGGATTTGATGCGTTCTGCCGGTTTCCAGGCGGCATTCCACCAGCGTAACGTAACCAATTCGCTTTAAGACTTTGTAATGGGTAACGGCGTGCTTTCCATAATCTTCTTCGGGAAAAACAGTGAAAACCTGCCTGTTTTTCAGGCTCCGCCCAATGTGCCCGGTAATGGTGCCGGCGTCTTCTTTTACACTTCCCCAAACCAGCGCCTGGTATTTCCGTTCGGTGGTTTTCTCAAAAAACTGAAGCGCCAGTTTGTTCTTTGCAAGCTCGGTTTTGGCCACCACCAGTAATCCCGAGGTATCTTTGTCAATCCTGTGAACGAGTCCCGGCCTTGGATCATCGTTGTTGAACAACGGAAAGTCCTTCAGGTAGAATGCGAGGGCATTTACCAAAGTACCTGTATAATTTCCATGCCCGGGATGCACAACCAGGCCAGGCGGTTTATTGACAACGATTAACTGTTCGTCTTCAAATTCAATGTTTAGCGGGATTTCCTCGGGAATTATTTTGAGTTCCCGGCGCGGATAATCCATGACAATCTGAATGTCGTCGCCGGGTTTTACTTTGTAGTTGGCTTTAACCGGTAATTGATTAACACGAATGTTTCCTGCCTCCGCGGCAGACTGAATCCGGCTTCTTGATGCATTGTCGATGCGGTTCGCCAGAAATTTGTCGATGCGAACGGAAGATTGTCCCTGATCTACCGACAGCCGGTAATGTTCAAACAACCCATTTTCTTCCAGGTCGTCGTTTTCTTCCACAAATTCTTCCATAATCTGCATTAAAAATTCTGTTCGAGAGCGTCATCAACTTTCAACTGATCAACCGTTACCCACAAATCGACTGAAGAACCGAGATTGGCAGTTGCTGTGATTCTGGGGTCCGGGCTCTGCCTCCAGACTACGGCGTTTAACGAATCTTCGCTGGAAAGTACCGATTCATCGTAAATTACAACTCCTGCATTGAGCATCGCGTCGGTTAGCGCGTTTTTTGCTTCGTCAACATTCATACCGGTCAAATCGGGGAGTGGCGTTGAAAGGTTACCTCGTGTGCGACCAACTACCAAATCGATTTTTGTTCCTTTCGGTAATTTTTTTCCAGTCCTGATATTGTTTGAATTCATTTGCACATTCAGCACCAAATCGTTGTATTCCGAAGGCTGATAAATTATTTCCCCTACCTGTAAACCGCTGCTTTCGAGCAACACCTGCGCCTGTCTGAACGATATATTGGTGAGCCGCGGAAGTGTCACCAATTCGGGTTGCAGGGAGTTGATCGTTAGAAATATTTTTCGGTTGTTTTTCACCGCATGGCCTTTTTCCGGCACCTGGTCGACAATTGTTCCCGGTTGGGCGTCGTCGGCGAACAGCGAGTCGATAACCTCGATCCGAAGATGGTTTTGGCGCGCAATTTCCTGTGCTTCAGTTTTTGTTAATCCTGAAAAATCGGGTACAGGTTTCGATTCTCCGTGCTCGGTATACATTTTTAATCCCTGCGTGGTAATCAAAAGCATAATAAAAATAAGGCCCAGGGCAATTAACAAATGCTTCAGAAATGTACGGCTGGTAACGAATTGTGAAAAGCTCATGGTGCAAAAAATAACGGTACAACTATAAAACAAAAATATATTAAAATTAGTATGGCTTTTCTGTTATCCGCAGAAATTAGCATCATTTTCTCCGGGAAATACATGACATATTTTTAACTGTTCCGGCAGGTTCAGCAATGGAATTGATTTTGCCACCACAGAATTTTATATAAAACACGAAAAGGTAAAGAATTTTTTATTCCTTACCTTCCCGCAAAAAATATTATCAGGTATAAATTATTTTTTATGCCTTGGTTCGTCAGAAACGGTTAATTTCTTTCTTCCTTTTGCACGACGGGCTTTTAATACTTTTCTTCCGTTGGCAGTCGACATTCTTTCCCTGAAGCCGTGCTTGTTTTTTCTTTTCCTGTTTGATGGCTGAAATGTTCTTTTCATTTCCTGTTTCTTTTACTTGATTTTCACTGTAAATTTTCGGACTGCAAAAATAGCCGTTTTTTTAATTCTTCCAAAAAGTAACCTGTTTTTTTCCGGTTTTTTACCTGAAGCCGTCAAATCCTTGTTTTCCTTTACATCTACTTCGAAAAGAACATTTTAATGGCAGTGGCAAAAAGCAGTATCCCAAAAATTTTACGCAGGAGCTTATCAGACAGTTGCACGGAAACCAATGATCCGAGATACGCCCCCACCATAAAAGTAAGGGCCAGTACCAGCGCGAACTTCCAGTTTACATAACCCTCCTTCCAGTAATTCCAGGCTGCCAGAATGCCAATGGGAGGAACCATAAACGCAAGGCTGGTGCCCTGTGCCTGGTGTTGCGCAAGACCTAAAATAAATACCAGCGCCGGAATGACAATAATGGCGCCGCCAACTCCCAACACTCCGGATAACAGTCCGGATAAAAGCCCGATTGCAACCAATATTATTAATTGAGTGATCGACATGGATATATTTTTAAACTGTAACAATTAATCTCCGTTTTTTACCGAAAACCGGAATCCGATTCCGTGCAGATTTACGATTTTAATGTTCGGGTCATCTTTGAAATATTTTCGTAAACGCGAAATAAAAACATCGAGGCTGCGGCCAAGAAAATAGTCATTGCTTCCCCACACTTTTTCCAGGATTTCATTCCGGCTTAAAACCTTGTTGGCATTTTCCGAAAAATAACGAATCAATTCGGCTTCTTTTAGGGTAAGGTTCCTGATTTTATCTCCGATTGAAAGCGTCAGTTCTTCGGGTTGAAACAAAAATGCGCCGATTCGTTTTCCACCCGAGAAATTATCGGCGGGATGTGGCATCGCCTGGCTCCGTTTGAGAAAAATCTTTATTTTCAGCAACAATTCTTCCATGCTGAAAGGCTTCGGAATATAATCGTCGCCGCCAATGGTGAGCCCTTTAATTTTATCTTCGGTCATAGAGCGCGCCGTCAGAAATATGATGGGAACCTGATGATTTGTTTGTCTGATTTTTTGCGCCACCTGAAAGCCATCGATTTTTGGGAGCATTACATCGAGCAGGATTAAATCGTACCGGTTCTTTTCAAATAATCCAAGCGCCAGTTGGCCATTTCCCGCCACATCAACTTTAAAATTTTGTTGCTCCAGGTTGTCTTTTACTATAAACTGCAGCGCCTCATCGTCCTCAACCAAAAGAATTTTCACCGATTCTGTATTCATTTTTTGTATGGAATTAAAAGCATAAAAATACTACCTCCTGCCGGATTATCGTCAACTTTGATGGACCAGCCGTGGGCTTTTACAATTTTTTGAACATAGTCGAGGCCCAAACCAAAGCCTTTTACATTATGAATATTTCCGGTAGGTACGCGGTAAAATTTTTTGAATATTTTTTTCCGGTGTTCTTTCGATATCCCGATTCCGTTATCGGCAAAGCTCAGTTGTAACCGGTTTTTCTGTTTTCTGAGCCCAATTACAATTTCTGGTTCGTTTTCACAATATTTTACTGCATTTTCCAGGATATTCAGGATTAAATTCGAAAAATGGAATTTATCAACCCTAATCGTTGTGTTTTCTTCGCCAAAGATTTTCTTAATTACTGCTTTCCGTCCAAAATCCGACTGCTTGAAATGTTCCACGTTTTCCTCAATAAACCCGCTCAGGTTCACCGGCTCCAGGTTCAGTCGAATTCTGTTTTTTTCCAGCGACGCGAGGTTCAGGACTTTCTCCACATTCTTGCTTAACCGGTTGTTTTGTTCCTGAATAATTCTTGCATAATCGAACAGACGATTTGGCGTTTTCAGAATTTTCCGGTCGTTAATCACACTGGCCGATAATGCAATGGAAGAAATCGGAGTTTTTAATTCGTGGGTGAGGTTGTTGATAAAGTTCTTCTGGATTTCGGAAAGCTGCCGCTGCCTGATGATTACCGAAAGTGTGTAGCCGAAAAATACAACCACAATAACGAGCAACGCCGTAAAAAAATACCAGATGGAAAGCCGTGAATTGAAATATTGCGACCGGTTGGTAAAATGCACCGCAAAATAGCTGTTGTAGATTTGGCTTTTCGGAAAATTGAACGACGATGGTCTTTCTTTCAGCTCGGTGGTAATCAACGTTTTTTGTTCCATTTCATCCGTGGCCGGATTATAAATGGCAAATTCGAAATCGGAATAAATTTCATGCTTTCTCAACTCTTCCACCAAATGAAATTTAAGCAGTTCGTAATCGATAACTGCATCCACATTTATAAAATAGTAATTGTTTGAAACCATTTCCACAGGCGCAATGCTGTCGAAGTTGGAAGTGTTGCCGGTGGCCAGCAATATTTGCCAGGCAACTTCCTTTAACGCCACCGCAGCGCTTTCCCTGAATTGTTTTTCGGAATAGTTATATGAATTTCTGAGAAACAGAAATTGAATGGAAAGTATTCCGGCTACCGAAATTGTAGCCAGCAAAATGATGTATTTTAACGTTTTGCTTTTCATTAAGAATTTGGCGTTTTCTTACCCTTCACCTCGTTGCACCTATGTTGCAGCAACATTGTTAACACTTCATTAACAAAATATTAGACCTGGTTAACAACAAAAAACAGAAACCGTTTCTACATTTGTGTGGCAAAGTAAGTCAATAAATCCAAAAAATTAAAACACTTTTATTATGAAACGATTGATGAAGCTATTCATTTTGTTTGCATTTGTTTCTGCGTTTACAGCAGCGGGTGCACAACAAGCGAAAATTGTATTCGATAAACTGGAACATGATTTCGGTACGTTCAAAGAATCAGCCGGCGTACAAACCACCATCTTTAAATTTACAAACAAAGGGGCAGTTCCTTTGGTGTTGAACAATGTCAGGGCTTCCTGCGGTTGCACTACTCCAAAATGGACGCGCCAGCCTGTTGCCCCGGGAGAAGCCGGGGAAATTCAGGTTAGTTACAACCCGCAAAACCGTCCCGGTTCTTTCAATAAAACCGTTACCGTACAATCCAATGCCGAAAATGCAACTACTATTTTAAGAATTACCGGCAGGGTACAGGAACGGGAAAAAACGCTGGCAGAACAGTATCCCCGGCAAATTGGCGCGCTTCGGGTAAAAACAAATCACATTTCGTTTGCCAGAATTAAAGAAAATGAGACGAAAACACAGGATTTGGAACTGGTTAACGATACCGATAACCCGGTTCAGGTTGGATTTCGCAGCGTGCCCGATCACCTTTCAGCCAAAGTAACTCCTGAAACTATTCCGGCTCACGGGAAAGGAACACTCCAGGTAACATATAACGCCCCAAAAGCGAACACTTACGGATTTACTTCCCACCGGATTTATCTTTCGCTTGACGGCAGCAACGATTACAGAAGTTCAATCGGTGTGAGCGCCACCATCGAAGAAGATTTCTCGAATTTAACGCCTGAACAACTGGCAAATGCACCGGTGGCATCATTTTCAGACAATACGTTCGATTTTGGTGAAATGACACAGGGAGAAAAAAAGGAACATACGTTTACAATTCAGAACTCCGGAAAATCAGATTTAATCATTCGTAATGTACGTTCATCATGCGGTTGCACTGCAGTCGCTCCGGCTAAAAAAGTAATTTCACCGGGAGAATCGGCTCCAATTAAAGTTACTTTCGATTCGCGCGGCAAACGTGGGCGCCAGAGCAAATCAATTACTGTAATTACCAACGATCCTAAAAATACAACCACAACCTTACGAATTTCAAGCAATGTGGTAACACAAGGGTAAAAGTGTTTTAACGTCAATGATAACGGTGTCGCAAATTTTGGTTTGCGGCACTTTTTTTTATACTTCCTGAATTAATGTGGTATTTTTGTTTTTCACTGAAGAATGCTGTATGTCTGAAAGCGAGAACCATATCGAAAACAATCCTGAATATAAAAGCTTGAAGGTGCAAAAAGGAATTGAGCAACAGGAACAAAGCGGGGCGCACTCGGTGAAGCAGTTTCTGCAGAAAAAAAGAAATCTTTTGCCGGTAGACGAGTATGTAGAGGGCATCATTTCCGGGAACATTACGCTGCTAAGCAAAGCGGTAACTTTGGTTGAAAGCTCGAAACAGGAACATCAGGAACTGGCGCAAAAAATCATCTTGAAATGCCTTCCGCACAGCGGGAAATCCGTTCGTATCGGGATTACCGGGGTACCGGGCGTTGGTAAAAGCACTTTTATAGAGGCGCTCGGAACATACATTACCGGCCGTGGCGGAAAGCTTGCCGTTTTGGCAGTTGACCCCAGCAGCGAACGCTCAAAAGGTAGTATCCTGGGTGATAAAACCCGGATGGAAAAGCTGGCCGGCGATAAAAACGCATACATCCGGCCAAGTCCGTCGGCGGGTTCGCTTGGCGGTGTTACCCGCAAAACCAGGGAAACAATTGTTCTGTGTGAGGCTGCCGGCTTCGATCATGTTTTTATTGAAACAGTTGGAGTGGGGCAGAGCGAAACTGCGGTGCATTCCATGACCGATTTCTTCCTTTTGCTGATGCTTGCCGGTGCAGGCGACGAACTTCAGGGAATAAAACGCGGAATTATGGAAATGGCCGATTTACTGGCCATCAACAAAGCCGACGGTAGTAACCACGAAAAAGCGCTGTGGGCAAAATCGCAGTACCAGAATGCATTGCATCTTTTTCCGAAAAGGGAATCGGACTGGGAACCGCAGGTTTTAACTTGTTCAGCACAAAATAATACCGGCATTGAAGAAGTGTGGGATAAAATAGAAGAATACCGCCAACACACACTGGCAAATGGCTATTTTTTTAACAGGAGAAATGAACAATCGTTATTTCGGATGCATGAAACTATCGGTGAACAAATTAAACGCTCATTTTACGGGAATCCCGAAATTAAAGAGAAGCTGAAGGAATTGGAGCAAAAAGTATTAACCAACGAAAAAAGTTCATTTATAGCCGCTGCGGAACTGCTCGATTTTTATTCTGCGTTGAAATTAAACCGCTAGTCCGCATGAATTCATTATTTTTGCTCAACAGAAAGTAGCCGGATACTGCTTTAACAAATTATATCTGAAATTTGATCTTTCGGATTTGTCGAAGCAGAATCAGAAATGAAGTGAAATTTTGGTGATAAATTCACGGTTTAAACGACAAGAACCTTTCTTATGGAGAGGTGTTATTAGTTTTTAAAAAATAAAAAATCACAATAAACGATATACAAATGAATTACGACGTAATTGTTATAGGAAGCGGCCCGGGTGGGTATGTAACCGCCATTCGTGCTGCTCAGCTTGGTTTAAAAGTGGCAGTTGTTGAACGGGAAAAATTAGGCGGCATCTGCCTGAACTGGGGATGTATCCCGACCAAAGCATTGTTGAAAAGCGCACAGGCATTTGAACATGCAAAACATGCTGCCGATTATGGAGTTAGCATTGAAGGTGAAGTAAAGCCGGATCTAACCGCCATGGTGAAACGCAGTCGCGGCGTTGCCGATGGTATGAGCAAGGGAATCGAGTTTCTTTTCCGGAAAAACAAAGTGGAAGCCATTTTCGGAACCGGAAAACTTACCGGTAAAAACAATGTGGAAGTAACCGACGAAAAAGGGCAGAAAACAACTTACACGGCCAAACATATCATTTTAGCCACCGGGGCACGTTCGCGCGAGTTGCCAAATTTGAAGCAGGACGGTAAAAAAATTATTGGTTACCGCAAAGCGCTGGTGCTCGATAAACTTCCAAAAAGCATGGTAGTTGTCGGTTCCGGGGCCATTGGAAGCGAGTTCGCATATTTCTATCAATCGATTGGCGTTGATGTTACACTCGTTGAATTTATGCCAACGCTTGTTCCGAATGAAGATGAAGAAGTGGCCAAACAACTGGAACGCTCCTTCAAAAAAATGAAGATGAAAGTAATGACCAGCGCAACGGTCGAGAACGTGGATACTTCCGGCGATAATTGCAAAGTAACCATAAAAACTAAAAAAGGAGAACAGACAGTCGAAGCTGAAATTGTGCTATCAGCCGTGGGGATTACTCCGAATACCGAAGGAATTGGTTTGGATGAACTGGGCGTTGAAACTGATAACGGCCGCGTAAAAGTGGATGAATACTATCGAACCAACGTTGAAAGAATTTATGCCATTGGCGATATTTTAACAGGGCCTGCACTGGCACACGTTGCATCAGCCGAAGGGATTGTTTGTGTTGAAAAAATTGCCGGTTTGAATCCCGAACCAATCGACTATGGCAACATTCCTGCCTGTACCTACACCGGACCCGAAGTTTCTTCGGTGGGTTTAACCGAAGCCAAAGCAAAAGAAGCAGGTTATGAAATTAAAGTGGGAAAATTCCCTTATTCTGCCAGCGGAAAAGCCAGCGCTGCAGGTTTAAAAGAGGGCTTTGTAAAGTTAATTTTCGATGCCAAATATGGCGAATTGCTCGGAGCCCACATGATTGGCGGAAATGTTACCGAAATGATTGCCGAATTGGTTGTGGCCAAAAAGCTCGAAATTACCGGGCACGAACTAATAAAATCAATCCATCCGCACCCAACCATGAGCGAGGCCATTATGGAAGCCGCCGCTGCCGCCTACGACGAAGTGATTCACATTTAACTAAGAATATAAATTTTTCGCAACACCCGGAATCTTCTGATTTCCGGGTGTTGTTTTTAAGTGGATTTTAGAATTTATGATTCCATCGTTCGAAAATTTTACAAACGATTGAATTTCAGATAGAAAATTTTGCGGATCGATTATAAATTATAAATTTGTTTCACCTTTTGGGGAACAGACAGAACAGCCTTTTCAGTGATTTTTGGATCGGCTTGTTAAACAGGCAAAATGTAAACATCGAACAAATGAAGCATGCGAAGTCCCGGAAATACAGATTAGCTTCTGTAAATTGGCCGTACAGGTTCAGATTCCTGTTTAAATTTCCCGTTTTATTCCTGACAATTTTTAATCACAATCAACTTTTAAAAGATTAAACTCATGAAAAAACTTATTCTGGTTACAGCATTATTTTTGCTGGTTTATGGCGCAAATGCCGGTGGCTTACTAACGAACACCAATCAGAGCGCCCAATTTATCCGGATGATGTCGCGAAATGCATCGCTGGATATTGATGCCGTTTATTTTAATCCTGCCGGATTAATTAAGCTGGAAGATGGCTGGCACTTTGCCGCGTATTCGCAAACCATTTTCCAGGATAAAACCGTTGACACCAAATTTCCGTTGTTGAACAATAAACATTATGTGGGTGAAGTGAAAGTGCCGGTTTTTCCAACAGCATACGCTGTTTACAAAATGGAAGACTGGGCATTTTCATTGGGATTTGGACCGAATGCCGGTGGCGGTTCTGCCGATTTCAATCAAGGTCTGCCGTCGTTTGAAATTCCGATTACCAAGGTGGTGCCCGGTTTGGCCGGATTAACCCAAATCGATCCGGATTTAAATGTTACCGGTTATGATGCAGACCTGTCGTTTAATGGCAGTTCTGTTTTCTGGGGTATTCAATTGGGCGCAACGTATCAAATTAGCGACTACATTTCGGTTTATGGCGGAGTTAGATATCTTCCTTCAAAAAACAGCTATGAAGGCAGTATTCGAAACATTCAGTTGAATGTTGGCAATGAATTTTATCCGGCGCCGGCTTGGTTAACTGAAGCATCGGCCCAGGTTGGTGGTAAAGCCAATATGGTTAGCGCCGCGGCAGATATGCCTCAAACCTTACAACCCTTAATTGATGGTGGCGCGGGTGATTTCACACTTGCCCAATTAGAGGGGGCAGGTTACATAAATTCAGCACAGCGAGCCGGAATTGAAGGCGGTTTAGTTCAGTTGATTGGACTATCACAGGAGCAAGTGAATGCGATGAATTTGAATATGATTTACGGTACATACAACCAGGCAAGTCCGACACTTCAGCAAACAGCTAATCAACTTAATGCTGTTTCAACATCTTTAGCCGGCAATGCCGGCCAACTTGGCGATAAGGAAGTGAAAACAGAACAAACCGGCGCCGGCTTTACACCTATGATTGGCGTGAATATTTCACCTTCGGAAGATTTAAACATCGCGTTGAAATACGAAATGAAAACTACGCTTCAGCTTGAAAACAATACAGAAGTCGACGATTTGGGGTTGTTTCCGGATGGAGCAAAAACGCGGAATGATATTCCTGCAATATTGGCCGCTGGTGTTGGTTACAGAGGCCTCGACTGGCTGGAAGTGCAGCTTTCCTACACGATGTTTTTTGACAAAGGTGTAGACTGGGGCATGAACACTCGTGACCTTGCCATTTGGAAAGACCGGGATAATTCGCAGATTCGCAAGCGCGAAATTGATCAGAACGGATATGAAGTGGGATTGGGACTTCAGTTTAACGTGAGCGACAATTTTGCTTTTAGCGCGGGTGGTTTATGGTCGAAAATGGGAATTGCCGACAGCTATCAGAGCGACTTCAGCTTTAGCAATCCATCGATGACTGCCGGAGCAGGAATCATGTACAAAATAACTGATAACCTGACTTTGGACGCCGGCGTTTCCAATACATTCTACCAGGACCGTACCGTTTCTTTTACCGATCCGGATGTTGGGAAATACGACGAAACATATGGGAAAACTACATTGAACCTTGCTGTGGGTTTGTCTTACAGCATTTTCTAAAAAAAATAAACCCGATGGTTAAAACAGGTGGCGCCGCTCGTTGTGGCGCCACCTGTTTTTTTTAAGAAAAAAGGCTGCCTGAACAGAAATCCCGGCAACCTTTTACAGAACTAACCCGTGCAGCAGAAAAAGATTTGGTTTGATTTATTCTGTATAATCGTATTTAAACAATTCATTGTAAATTTCACCGTCGGCCAGTTTGGCGGTAAGTAAAAATTCCTTTTTGCCTTCCAGTTTCAGCGGCGTCAGGTCGAACGACAATTCTTTGGTAAAAAATGCTTCGCAAACATCGTCGTTTGCGTTGTGCCTGATTTCGAAGACCGGCACGTCCGACGAACCGGCATACCAGGCATTCATTCTGGCCAAATCGATGGTATGTTCACGACAACCGCCGCTGTACGACACGGTCAGGTGCAGGCAATCGCCTTCCACAAAAGCTTCTTTCAAATATATCGGGTCACGGGCCAGGCTATCGTAATTTTCAAAATACAAATCGATATACGGTGCGCAGCTCAGTTCCTCGATGTATTTAATGTCGCTGGCAGCACCACGGTCGCAGGTGGAAATAACATCCGGTAATTCCACGTATTCCACCAAAACCTGTTGTCCCTCGGCAAATTTAAAACCTTCGGGATAAGCCATCGGTTGAATCCGGCCGCCATTATCCAACTCGATAATAAAACCGCAGTTTCCGGCGCCGGCATAGTCAACCACAACTCCGGTTTCTGTGATGGTAACCGCATCGTTCTCCTGCTGGCAAGCGGTAATGGCGGTAAAAGAAATGATTATAAGGAACAATGTTCGCTTCATGGCTTTTGAATATCTTTTTTAGAAACGTTTATTTCCCCTGTTTTAGTCTGTTGTTTCCGGTCAATTTGTTTCGCAGGCGTATGTCAGTTATTCAGCGGGTTTTTAACTGTTCCTAAAAATAAAATTGCGCCCGTACCTTTTTCAGTAATTGCATATAAAAAGGGCCGGTTTACATAAAACGGCACGTTTTGAGGGCCGTTTCCAACCGATGTCGTTTCAACTCCGACAATGGTTACAGCTGCAGCTTCAGTTCCTTCTTCGTTAACTTCAATAAAAGATTTATGTTTTACGTAATCGATTTTCAGGTTTCCGCTGCGGTTGATTCCGGTGAAATTGGCATCATCCGAAAATGCGACTCCCATTCCCATTTCAGAAAGAGCCTGGTTGAGCTTGATTTCGAATCGATATTTAAATTTCGGAAGCTGAATATCTACTTTTGGTGTATTGTTAAATCCATCCATCCAGGTTTCCCAGTTATCTTTATCGAGTTTGTAAACAATGTCTTCCAGGTTTTTTCCATCTTCCGGAAGAAAAATGTACATGTTGTAATTTCCGGTACCGTAATCCAGGCGGATTGCGCTGAATAAATCATTTATCAGGTACGGAATCGTATCGAGCCGTTGCATCGCTTCGGCTTGAACAGTTTCGCCACTGGCGGTATAAAAAGGCAGTTCCTTCGTATTTTCCGTATTGAATTCTTTTTGCCAGGTTCCCTTAAAATAAATTGCATTGAGCAGAAACATCATATGACTCGGAGAAATCTCATTCAGAATGGTTTTGATTTTATCGTGCGTTTTTTCTGCTACCCAGTTATTGATTTCGTCTACCGCAGTTGGCGAACCAAAATCGAGCGCCGAAACTTCGGCATTATAATAATTTTTATTCACTTTTACGAAATCCTGCTCCACTTCAAAATCATGGCGGTAAAAAATAGCATCAGCAATTTCAAGCAGCACTTTCTGGTCGAGCGAATTCAAAGCATTCACCAAATCGTAGTACGACTGGTTAATGTCGTCTGCTGTTAATCCATAAACTTTCAGCGTTTTTTCCATAGCCGATTTTGTTTCACCGTCAGCCCCATTGTACGTCATTGCAAGCGCAAGGCTCACGCTCAGCGGCGAAATCATTATATTTTCTGTATTGGTTTCGTGGGAATATACCCGCTGAAATAGTTCAAAGCCGAACTTGTTTTCAGCTTGTAACAATGCTGCGGTTTTTTCAGTCACAGGAATTTCCTGGATTTCGTCGCTTCCGTTTAAATTGCAACTGGTAACTGTAAAAATGGTGCAAATTAAAATCAACAGGCGATTCGTTTTCATCTTTCAGGTTTTTTAAATGTTTCAAACTTCACCAAAGATGATTGCCAAAGCGAAATGGTTGCGTTGATTATTTTCAATTTTCGCACGCAACCTTTACAACAGCAATATCATCTATCGAATGTTTTGTGCCCGGGCCGAAAAAGGGACAAAATAACAACTGGTAAAGTTCGGGAAGATTTTATCCGTATTTTTGGAGGAATCTTATGCAAGCATAATTTGGAAGATTTAACAAATATTATCAGGGATTGTGCAAGGGGTAAAGTGCATGCACAGGAAAAACTTTACCGGATGTTTGCTCCGAAAATGTTTGGAGTGTGTCTGCGGTATGCGAAAGACAGAACCGAAGCTGAAGATAATTTACAGGACGGTTTTGTGAAGGTTTTTACAAAGATTAAGAGTTTCAGGCACGAAGGTTCTTTTGAAGGTTGGATTCGGCGAATTATGGTGAATGTTTGCCTGCAGAAGTTCAGGAAACAAAATCTGATGTACCCGGTGGAAGACGTTGGAATTTATGAGAATCAGGATTATTCGGAAAGCGCGGTGGAAAAATTAACGGCAGACGAACTTCTGAAACTGGTACAACAGCTGCCGCCGCGCTACCGGATGGTTTTCAACCTTTTTGTTATGGAAGGTATGAACCACCAGGAAATCAGCGAAATAATGGAAATCACTGTTGGTACGTCGAAATCGAACCTGGCGCGGGCCAGAGATATTTTGAAAAGAAAAGTAAAAGAACTTTACAGGGAAGTAAACACGAATTCAAATTACTCTGCATGAAGAAAGAGGAATTAAAAATGGACAGGATATTCCGCGAAAAGCTGGAGGGGCATTCGGAAATGCCGCCGGCTCATTTGTGGAATGCGTTGCAGGGGCAGCTTTCCGGCGTTAAAAGAAAGAAGCTGATCGCTTTTTACAGCCGGATTGCCGCGGCAGCAGTGATTATTCTTGCGTTTTTGGCGGGTTGGTATATCAACGAAAAATCGGATACACGAAATACGGAAACTGTTCAGAATGAAAAAATTGAAAAATATGTTCCGCAAGAACAACCGCTTCAGAGTTTAAAAGATGAAACCACTCAGAATAAGAAATTTAAAGATGAAACGATAACTTCCAAACCTGAAGATAAGATTGATTCCGGTGAAACAAAAAAAGTAATTTCAAGGGAAAAAGATAAGTCCGGTTCAGAGGGAAAACAATTCCGGCAATCCTTTGAAAACGATTTGCTCGCGGGAAATGAAAATAATGAAAACCGGGAACAAACCGCTGTTCCGCCAAATCCGGGGGAGACAACGGGGATGAAAAAACTGCCGTTACTGAACGCCGGTAATTCTGAAGAAAAAGCTGCTGCTTTGGCAGCTCATCCACATTTGAACAAAGAACAAGCGGAAATTGCGGAGTATGAAAAAAACCGGATAGCTGAAAATGTTCGGTCATTGAAAAAAACGGCAAAATCAGAAACCGGCTGGAAAATGGGAATTAATGTGGCGCCTGGTTATGCTTCACATGTTTCCAGCCATTCAGCCAGTTATGCACAAAACATGGTGTACAGCAATTCAGAAGGAGCGGGAAATGTAAGCGGAGGAATTTCAGTTCAATATAAAACAGGTGGAAAATGGCGGGTGGAAAGCGGTGTTTATTATGCACAAAATGGCCAGAAATCGGGGAGCTCAATGCAATTTTTATCCTTTTCAAGCGATGAACAAAGCAGCTATTACGGAGCTCCGCTGGAAATGGCAAACACGTACACGAATGCAGCGGTAAAAGTTGCCGGAAACAAAATGGCCATGAACAGTGCTGCGGGTATTGTGGAATTTAACAGAAACACTGCACAAGGCGCCATTTTTGTATCCAATCCTGAGGCCGATAATTTTACGAAATCTGACTTCATAACCAGCGGCGAATTTTCGCAGGTGTTCGATTTTGTTGAAATCCCGCTCCTCCTGCGGTATTTGCTGTTCGACAAAACATTGGGCATGGAACTGGTAGGTGGAATAAATGCAGGAGTCGTGGTGGGAAACAACGCATACGTTGAAAACGGGGGCAGCCTTCAAAATGTTGGAAAAACCAAAGATATTTCGATGCTGAATTTTTCAGGAACTGTGGGGGTCGGTATGAATTATTCGCTCGGAAAACACGTATCGGTTGCTGTTGAGCCGCGGCTGAATTACTTTTTGAGCTCTATCAACTCAAACCCCGATGTGGATTACCGTCCGTACAGGATTGGCGTTTACACTGGTGTTTATTACGAATTTTAAGGTAAAAACAAACAACAGTTTTGAAGGTTTTTATTTAAAATGAGGTAAATCGTTCTGTTATTAAATATTTCGATATGAAAAAAATAGGTCTGTTTTTACTAACTGCTGTGTTATTCTTTCACACGTTTGCTCAAAACCAAAAGGGCTATGTGTACCTGAAAAACGGAACGATCCTGAAGGGTGAATTTCAGTATTCAAACGATCTTAACAAGTTGAGAGTGGAGTCGGCCGGGAATATATGGGTTTTTGAAGCTTCGGAAATCGACAGTATTTCCAGCGGTACCAGCGCCAATGTATCGGAAATCCGGGAACGGTTTATCAGCCATCAACCATTTTACCGCGCCGGGCTGGGATTGCTGATTGGAAATTCAAACAACAGCCAGCCGGCACCCCTGAGTTTTGCCGGTACAATGAACTATCCGCTAACCGCAAATGTTTCTGCAGGCGCCGGAATTGGAGTGGAGTATTTCAAAGAAACGTATTTACCCGCTTTTATCAACCTTGAATATCGCTTTAGGAACAATACCGTTTCCACACCGTTTTTATTTTTAACGGGCGGTTATGATATTCCGCTCGAAAGCCCGCGGGGTATTTATTACGATGCCTATCCGATGTCAAGCATCTGGCCGGGGCCGAATTATTACAACGAAGATTTAAAGGCAAAAGGCGGTGGGATGATCAATCCTGGAGTGGGTTACATGTACCTGTTTTCGCCCGGGTTCGGAATGTCGGTTGCATTTGGGTACCGGTTTCACCGCCTGCGTTACAAAGGCGAAAACAACTATGAACTTCAAATCGATTACAATCGGCTTTCGTTGACCTTTGGAATCATTTTCAACTAACAAAACCACGACTATGAAAACATTGAAAATCATACTGTCCTTCTTCATTTTAACAATTGCGGCAAATTCATGTATGGATGAATATGCCGAAGTTTTTACAGCCAATGCGCCTGTGTATATGTCGTACGAAGATTTACGCAATGCCGTAAAAACCACTTCACCACGCGAATTGGTTAATCCCGGAAAAATCTATTTTAAAGACGATTACCTTTTTATTAATGAAGAAATGCAGGGAATTCACATTATCGACAACTCCAATCCTGAAAGTCCTGAAAATATTGGTTTTATTGAAATCCCCGGCAACGTCGATATCGCGATAAAGGAAAACACGTTGTACGCCAACAGTTATATTGATTTGGTGGCCATCGATATTTCCGACGTCGAACATTCAGAAGAAGTACATCGTGTTAAAGATGTTTTCCCTTATACAACTCCGCCCTACGACGAAAATTACCGGGTGGCAAATGTGGACGAAGAAAAAGGCGTGGTAGTTGAATGGGAAATTAAAAAGGTCAGGCAGGAAATTGTATACCACTATTACCCGGTTTACTACGATTTGGCAATGAATGATGCAGCGTATGCATCGCGGTCAACCGAAGGTGCGGCGGGTTCTGCCGGAAGTGCTTTTGGAGTTGGCGGTTCAATGGCACGGTTCGGCTTGTATAGCAACTATCTTTACGCCGTTGATAATGCCATGCTGCACATTTTCGATGTTCACCAGGCTGATACTCCAGGCGACATCGGAACCCAGAATGTAGGGTGGAACATCGAAACCATGTTTATCTATGATAATCATATGTTTTTGGGAACACAGTCGGGAATGCGGATTTACAACCTCAACGTGGCCACAGTGCCGGAATATACAGGTCAATTCTGGCACGTTACCAGTTGCGATCCCGTAGTTATTTCCGACGGTTATGCGTACATCACGCTGCGCGGCGGAAATCAGTGCGGCAGCAATGTTAACCGCCTCGATGTGCTGAAACTGTCTGAAAATTATACCAATAACCAACTGTTGGAATCGTACCCGATGCACGGTCCTTATGGTTTGGGCATCGACGATCAAATCCTCTTTATTTGCGATGGCGATGCCGGTTTGAAGGTATACGATATAACCGATAAACACCACATCGATGAACACCAGATTGCTGTTTTCCCAAACATCAATGCATACGATGTTATTCCGGTAAATAATTACCTGTTCATGATTGGCGACGATGGATTTTATCAGTATGACTATTCCGATTTGCAGAATATCCGCCAGATGAGCTTTATTCCGGTGGAAAGTCAACAATAATATTTTTAGTCAATCAATTCGCTGTTAATGAAAAGGATTGCACCGGTTGCGGCGCTTTCCTTGTTCAGGTTTGCCAGCCGGTAATTTTATTTGAAACCGATTGTTATTAAATTATTCAAGAAGCAAAGAACAAACACCCTTCCGGTAAAATTTGTTAGTATTAAGTATGTTAATACAAGGTTATTTTGGTTGTAATACAGCGCGTAAAAATGTAATTTTGCGGGAATTAAATTAGAGGAGAAAAATGAAGAAAAACAAGTGGAGGGGAGTTTTTATCTCGTTATTGGTGGTGGCGCAGGCGGTTATTATCCTGCTTTTTATAGGTTCGGCGAAGCCTGAAAAAGAAAAAACAATCATCGAACCCAAAATAGTTTTTCGCGCCGTTGAAATTCCAGACTCGGTATCATTTGCCGGCGAACGGGTTCCGCTCGAACGTTTCGACGTGCGGGAAGCGCTCGATCGGGAGTTAATCGTAAATTCCTATTTTCATTCCCAAACCATTCGGATAATGAAACTCGCACCGCGTTATTTTTCGGTTATTGAGCCTATTTTAAAGGAAAATGGAATTCCCGAAGATTTTAAATACCTGGCAGTTGCCGAAAGCGCATTGGACCCGCGCGCCGTATCATTTGCCGGTGCTGTGGGATTTTGGCAGTTTATGACGGGAACGGCCAAAGATTTTGGGCTGGAAGTGAATAACGAAGTAGACGAGCGCTACCATGTGGAAAAAGCCACAGTCGCCGCCTGCAAATACATGAAAGACGCATACAAAAAATATGGAAGCTGGGCGAATGTAGCTGCCACTTTTAATGCCGGCATGCGGGGTGTGGAGCGGCAAATTGAGCGGCAAAAAACCAATTCGTATTACGATTTGTTGTTTTCCGAAGAAACACAGCGTTACGTTTACCGGATTATTGCGCTGAAATTGGTGTTGGAAAATCCGGCGAAATACAACTTCGAAATTGCGGACGATGAAAAATATCCGAAAATAGAAACCACTGAAGTTGAAATAAATATGCCGGTTACCGATTTTGCAGATTTTGCCCTGAAGTACGGGATCAATTATAAATTGCTGAAAGATTTTAACCCTTGGTTGCGAGAGACATACCTTACCAATTCAGCACGAAAAACATACATTATCAAAATTCCGGTGTTAAACAAACCGGACGAAAGTTAAAGATGCAGCATTCGAAAACAAACGAAACAAACATAGTTTTAGACGAGTTAAACGGGGAGGATAAAGTTGTTGTTCATGGCGCACGTGTGCACAACCTCAGGAACATCGACGTGGAAATCCCGCGTAATCAGTTAACGGTAATCACCGGTTTGAGTGGCAGCGGAAAATCTTCGCTGGCATTTGACACAATTTATGCTGAAGGCCAGCGCCGGTATATCGAAACATTTTCAGCCTACGCGCGTTCGTTTCTCGGAAACCTTGAACGGCCCGACGTGGATAAAATCACCGGGTTAAGCCCTGTTATTTCCATCGAGCAAAAAGTAACCACCCGTAATCCACGCTCCACGGTTGGAACAGTTACCGAAATCTACGATTTCCTGCGATTGCTTTTTGCACGCGCCGGTGAAGCGTTTTCATACAACACCGGCGAAAAAATGGTGAAATACAGCGAGGAAAAAATTCTTCAACTCATTAAAAAAGATTTTTCCGGGAAGCGGATAAACATCCTGGCGCCGGTGGTGAAAGGCCGGAAAGGTCATTACCGCGAACTGTTCGAACAAATCAGGAGAAAGGGCTTTTTATACGCGCGCATCGACGGCGAAATAACCGAGTTAAAACACAATCACCGCGTGGATCGGTATAAAAATCATTTTATTGAAATTGTTATCGACAAACTGAAGGTGGATGATTCGGTTGAAAAACGGTTGAAAGAAAGCGTTCGGACCGCTATGAAACACGGGCATGGAATTCTGATGATTCACAACCACGACTCAGGGGAAGCAAAATATTACAGCCGGCTTTTAATGTGCCCCACAACCGGAATTTCTTACGCCGAACCGGCGCCGCACAATTTTTCATTTAACTCGCCACAGGGCGCCTGCCCGAGATGTAACGGTCTTGGCCGGATTTCGGAAATTGACCTGGATAAAATTGTCCCTGACAAAAGCAAGAGTATTGCGAAAGGCGGAATTGCGCCACTGGGTGCATACCGGAATACGCTTATTTTCTGGCAAATCGAAGCGCTGGGCGAAATATACGGTTTTACGCTGAAAACGCCGGTGGGAGAGATTTCCGAAGAAGGCTTGCAGGCGGTGTTATTCGGGACAAACGAACGGGTTCAACTGAAAAATACGCCACTGGGCACGAGCATGAACTACATGATGACCTACGAAGGGGTTGTAAAATACATCGACAGCCAGCGCGAAGATAACCCATCGAAAAAAGCGCAGAAATGGGCCAACCAATTCATAAAAACCACGGAATGCCCGGAGTGCAGCGGCATGCGTCTGAAAAAGGAATCGCTTCATTTTAAAATCGACGGAAAAAATATTTCGGAACTGGCAAAGCTCGATTTAACCCAACTGGGGGAATGGTTCACCGGATTGGAAGAACGGCTCAGCGACCGCCAGCGGCAAATCGCCACCGAAGTAATCAAGGAAATCCGCGACCGGCTGGGATTTATGTTGGGCGTGGGACTGAATTACCTGGCGCTCGACCGCACGGCCCAAAGTTTGTCGGGAGGCGAATCACAACGCATCCGGCTCGCTACGCAAATTGGTTCGCAACTCGTGAATGTGCTTTACATTCTCGATGAACCCAGCATCGGATTGCATCACCGCGACAATTTGAAATTGATCCATGCTCTGCAACAACTGCGCGATTCAGGCAATTCAGTGATTGTGGTGGAACACGATAAGGATACGATGCTCCACGCGGATTATCTTATCGATATGGGGCCTCACGCCGGCCGGCACGGGGGAGAGGTAGTAGCCTCGGGAACGCCGGAAGAGGTATTGCAGGCGCATACATTAACAGCAGATTATTTGAACAACCGCCGTCAGATTCTGGTGCCGGCATCGCGAAGAAAAGGAAATGGCAAAACATTGAAAGTGATAGGATGCACCGGCAATAATCTGAAAAATGTGACGCTTGAAATTCCCCTGGGTATGTTTATTTGTGTAACCGGTGTTTCCGGCAGTGGAAAATCGACGCTGATTAATGAAACGTTGCAACCGGTTTTAAGTCAGTATTTTTATAAGTCAGTACAGGATCCATTGCCCTATAAAAAGGTTTCAGGATTGAAAGAGGTAGATAAAGTTATTCGTGTCGATCAGTCGCCCATCGGACGGACACCTCGGTCGAATCCGGTAACTTATACAGGCGTTTTTACCGATATCAGGGCGTTGTTTGCGCAGTTGCCCGAATCGAAAATCAGGGGATATAAACCGGGCCGTTTTTCCTTCAACGTAAAAGGTGGAAGATGCGAAGAGTGCCAGGGCGGCGGTTTGAAACAAATTGAAATGAATTTTCTGCCCGATGTTTACGTTCATTGCGATAAATGCAACGGGAAACGATACAACCGCGAAACCCTGGAAGTGCGTTACAAAGGCAAATCCATCAGCGATGTGCTCGACATGACTATTAACCAGGGCGTGGAATTTTTCGAAAGCATCCCTTCCATTGCAATAAAATTGAAAACATTGCAGGAGGTAGGATTAGGTTATATCACGCTCGGTCAGTCGTCTACAACTTTGTCGGGTGGCGAATCACAGCGCGTAAAACTGGCTACGGAACTGGCTAAACGCGATACCGGCCAAACAGTATATATTCTTGATGAACCTACCACCGGATTGCATTTTGAGGATATCCGGGTGTTGCTGGAAGTACTGAACAAACTGGTAGACAAAGGAAACACCGTGATCGTGATAGAACATAACCTGGATGTGATAAAAGTGGCCGATCACGTTATTGATTTGGGGCCGGAAGGCGGCAGGTTCGGCGGCGAAATCCTTTGCACCGGAACACCTGAAAACGTGGCAAAAAACAAACAATCGCACACAGCCCGGTTCTTAAAAGAAGAACTGGAAGAATCATTAAAAGCCGTAGGTAAAGGCGGATGATATGTTGCTTTAAAAAAGTAGCAGGTTTGCGGGCCATGTAGTTTGCCAGGTTAAAAACGGATGTTCAGCATACTGTTTTCGATCATGATAAAGATTGCAGATGATGATATCAGTGATAAAAAATAAAAACTAATCCATCAACCGAAAAGATATCAGACAGTCCTATGAAACAAGTTGAAATTTATTGTGTCAATTCAGGTTCGTACCATAATTATCCCATGGGAACCTCGCTGATGGAAATCAGCCGCGATTTGAAGATTAAAACCCCGAACATAGTAGCCGGGGCGGTGGTCAACAACCAGGTAAAGGAATTATCGTTTTGCGTGGTGAAGTCGAAACAGGTGGAGTTTATCGATGTTGCGCACCCCGACGGGATCCGAATGTATATACGCAGTTTGATTTTTATAATGTATGCGGCCATGCAAAAGGTTATTCCACATGCGTCGCTGCGTATCCAAAAAGGAATTGCCAATGGTTATTTTTGTGAAATGAACAACCTCGGCCGCAAAATCAATGACGATGATATTGCTTCCATTCGCAACAAAATGCAGGACATTGTTGAAAAGGACATTCCGTTCATTAAAAAGGGAATGCTCACCGAAAAAGCAGTCGATCTGTTGATTAAAGAAGGCCTGGAGGAAAAGGCGCAGCTGTTTGAACAACAGGGCAATTTATATGCAAGCCTTTATTTTCTGGAAGACCTTGGTAATTATTTTTACGGTAATTTATTACCCTCCACCGGATACATCACCAATTTCGGATTGGTGAAATATTTCGATGGTTTATTGCTGCGTATTCCAAAACCGGAAAAATTTGAAGAGTTACAGGAGGTTTTGGAACAGGAAAAATTGTTTGAAATTTATCAGGAACACAAAGACTGGGCGCAAATTCTGAACGTTTCCACGGTTGGCAACCTGAATGACTTTATCCTCCAGAAACAGGGCGGACTGATCATCAAGATATCGGAGGCGCTGCATGAAAAGAAAATTGCGGAAATAGCCAACGATATTTCATCGCGAAACGGACAGGTAAAGGTGGTTCTGATTGCCGGGCCGTCGGCATCGGGGAAAACCACGTTCAGTAAACGACTGGCGGTTCAACTGGCAGTTAACGGCATGCGGCCGCATCAGCTTTCCATCGATAACTACTTTGTCGACCGCGAAAGAACACCGCATGACGAACACGGAAATTTTGATTTTGAAGCGCTTGGTGCCATCGATATCGAATTTTTTAACGGACAACTCATCGAACTTTTTAACGGAGATGAAGTACAATTACCAAAATTCGATTTTCTGCGTGGCAGGCGTTACATGAATGGCGCAAAGATGAAACTTGGGGAAAGTGATATTTTGATTGTGGAGGGAATCCACGGAATGAATCCCAATCTGGTACCGAAAATTGATGCAAAAAATACCTATAAAATATTCATTTCGGCGCTGACGCAAATCTCTCTCGACGAACATACGCATATTTCCACCGCTGATAACCGCCTGATAAGAAGGATTATCCGCGACAGCAAATACCGTGGTTACCGCGCTGCCGACACCATCAAACGCTGGCCGGCAGTGCGAAGGGGCGAGGAACGGAATATTTTTCCATACCAGGAAAATGCCGATCGAATGTTTAATTCGGCCACATTATACGAACTGGCCGTTCTGAAAAAAAATGCGGAACCATTGTTAAAACTGGTGCTCGAAAATCAACCTGAGTACGTGGAATCGACCCGTTTACTGAAATTCCTTTCCTATTTTAAACCGATGGATGAAGACGAAATTCCGCCAACGTCGCTCTTGCGGGAATTCCTGGGCGGCAGCAGTTTTAATTATTAAGGTGGAACCAAAACAGAACAGCGTGGGGATTCCATCGGTATCTGCAACTGTCGGGATCGGATGGAATCCTTCGTTTGAATTAATACTTTCAAATCCTGCGAAGGTTGACAGGACAGGATCAAGCATGAATCCTGTTCCGGGGCAATTTCCTTTGCCGTCGCTTTTAAGCGGCGGATTGGAATGCCAACCATCACCCGGACTTTAGTCCTTAATCCTAATAATGTTGAGGAAATTCCTAAAGTTATGCGTCAACCGGCGAATCAGGCTAAAACAACCGGCTTGCTTTTCTGCAACTTGACCTGATACCAAGCAAACAGCTACTATTCTTATACCGTCCGCCAGCCATAATTTGTGAGTGGTCTGTGCAGTGTTGTTTCCCGAACGTTAGTGGTTTAGAGGTTGCAGTCTATTTCAATTTTATTTCAAGCTGATAAATTTCAGCAGGTAAACCTTCCATTTGGCAGGTTTCATGGAGTTGAAAACCATTTTTCATCAATATTCGTTTTGAAGCCAGGTTTTCAGGATCAGTAACAGCAACCACCGTTTTAATTTCCGGCACAGTATGGCTGAAATCCAGCATCCGCCGGATGACTTCGCTGCCCAGGCCTTTCCCCCAGAATTCAGGTAAAAACATGTATCCCAGTTCTGCTTTTCCTTTTTCCTTTAATACCAGTTTCACATATCCGGTAAAAGAATGGTCGGTTTTCTGATGAACAGCAAAGTATCCACATTGGGGATTCGCTTCGATAATGTTCAAAATCTTTTTGAAACTTTCTCTTCCGTTTTCGTCCGAAAGCGGCTGTCCGGTAATGTATTTCATCACCTCCGCCTGTCGGATTAAACGCAGAAAATTATTGAGATCTGTCGCATCCATTCGCCTGTAAAAAAATCTTTCGGAACTTAGTTCTATCCCCATGTGTTTCCGGTTCGCCAAATATAAATTAAAACAATTCCCTCTTCCGGAAAATAACAACTCCCAAAAACGAAATCGCCAGCGAAACTACCACAATAATAACAAAGGCGCTGGCCGAATTTTCAAAGATATTCGGCACGTTCATCCCGAAAAAACTGGCAATCAATGTCGGAATCATTAGCAGGATGGATACAATGGTAAGTTGTTTCATGACCACATTCAGGTTGTTGGAAATGACTGAGGCAAAAGCGTCCATCATCCCGCTTTGAATGTCGGAATAAATGCGGGCCATTTCCAGCGCCTGTTTATTTTCAATTATGGCGTCTTCGAGTAAATCCTCATTGATTTCGGTGGTTATTTTTTTCGAATTCCTGATTTTTGCCAGCACCAGTTCGTTGGCTTTAATTGAGGTGATAAAAAAGACGAGGCATTTTTCCATCTTCAGCAATTTATTCAACTCCCGGTTTTTAATCGATTTTTCCAGGTCCTGTTCAATGGTGGAAGTTTGCTGATTGATGTTTTTCAGGTATTTCAGATAAGTGGTTCCGGAACGCATGAACAGCCTCAGGATAAAGTTGATGCTGTCAGTAACTCCCTTATATTGTTCCCGAAACGGCGATGTGTTTTCGAGTGGCAGTATTTCATTGTTTTGCATGCAAAGCGTCAGTGTAAAATCGGCACAGATAAAAATGCCAAGCGGCACCGTGTAAAAAGGGACACCGTTATTTTGGTTTTCCACGGGTATCCGCATAATTATCAGCGACCAGTCGTCGTCAAACTCCACGCGCGGGCGTTCATCGGTGTCGAGGATATCCTGGATAACATCCTGCGGGAGTTTAAATTCATGCCGAAGCCGGTTGATTTCGTCTTTTGAAGGTGCTGTAACGTTAATCCAGCAGTTTTTTTCAAATGTCGGAATTTCGATGTTTCCGCCAAATGTTTTGAAAATTTTAATCATGGTTTGCCTCCTTACATTTTTTCTGCAAGGAAGCTCAATTGCCCCTTACAGAATTGTTGGTACTTTCAATTTCTTATGATACGGGCCATCGTCCATATTCGCTTTTTTTATAATTGCGCTGCAAAATTAAATCTATATTTAAATTTTCGGGCGTGATTTGTTAATTTTTGTGCTTTATTAAATTTTTGCAACGGTTACCGGTTTCGTTTTTTGCCGTAGAAAAGCCGTCCCGTAATTAACAAACCTGTAAAAACAAACACCGCAAAAACCAGGCTGCTCACAGCCAGTTGCATTCCACCTGAAATAACGTGGCCACTGGTACACCCGCCTGCCATTCGCGCACCGAAAATCAGGATAAAACCGCCAATGAACGCCCAGATTGCCCTGGATGAAACCGAGTAACCCTTATATCGTTTCCAGTTTTCGTGAACCAATTGAATCTTAAATTCTTTTCGAATGAGGGATATTACCACCCCGGAAACAAATGCCCCGGCGAGCAGGATCAATTCCCAGTGACCGGGTATGCTTATTTTCTCGAAATAACTGTTGTGGGTTATCCCCGAAAGGAAATCAGCCAGATATGGGTAGCTGGTTGATGCGCCGATGGGGCGATTTGTTGTTGCGGTTAAAAACACGACTGAGTTTAAAACAGCAAGTGCAATTCCCGCACCCAGCCATTTCATGTTTTTAGGCCCTTTTTCAATTTGATGCACCCAGAATGCTGCTCCGGTAAATATAGCTCCGATAACAAATACCAGGATATAAAAAAGCATTCCGCTACCGGCAGTAATCGTATTCAGTGAAATGCTGCCCAAATCGGGACCTAAAATTCCATTTACCGACGGTAAAGCAACTGTGAACAACAGGCCGCCGAACAAGCCGCCGATTATTCCCAGGAGCGCATCCATGGAACCTTCGCCAAGCGATATTGCCAGTGTGCCCGGACAATAACCGAGGATGGCCATTCCCGTACCAAAAATCAATCCCCCGATAATAATCCCGCCTAAAATAAATGGTTTTACATGGTAAGATGCCAGCCCCAGGCCAATTTCGATGTTGAGGAGAATGGCGCCAATCCCCACCGCAACGGCAATGGCTTTGGCAACGGTGTAATTGTCAAGTGTTGCCATTCCGCTGATAACATTATATCGATTCAAATTCGCATATTGCAAAATTGCTCCAAAAAGAAATCCGAAGATGAAAATTAAAATGAACATGGTTTTATTTATTTTACTCTGGTTGATTAAAAAACAGCCTCTGAAAAAAAGCGGCTGTAAAACGCCCACAAAATTAATAAACTTGAAGCGGCTGCATCATAAAAATGTGATTTTTTTATCTGTTTTTACCCCGAAAGATGTGTCGGTTTCGTTACTCTGGTCACATCATCGTTTTAAAAATGGCATTGCGGAAAATGAACGTTTGAAACAATCCGCAAAGTATTTCGCGGTTCATAAAAATCTGATTCTGCCGGTAAATATAATGGTTTTGATGTCCTTCTCTATTTAGTGCTGTTTGGGAGAGCGAGGTTTTTCAACGTTAAATTATTTCAATTATTACCTGATTTCGATTGAAAGTTCCTATGAACAATAAATGAATTCGAAATGTTTTTTTGCTAAATGTTTTGAATAAATCTAAATAAGCATTACTTTTGAATTAAGAAAAAAATACATTTTACTCTTTAATTAAAAAAAATAGAAAAGAAACATGGCTTTTGAACTCAAAAAATTAGGATACGATTACGCAGCACTGGAACCTCATATTGATGCACGGACCATGGAAATTCATCACGACAAACATCATGCGGGGTATACCGGTAAATTGAATGATGCAGTTGAAGGAACTGATTTGGAGGGAAAAAGTATAGTAGAGTTACTTAAGGGAGTATCAAATCTTCCGACGGCAGTACGAAATAATGGTGGAGGATATTACAATCATAACTTATATTGGGATGTAATCGCTCCCGGAGGTTCGAAGGAACCAGGCGGGGAGTTGTTAGATGCCATAAATGATTCATTTGAATCGTTTAAAAATTTTCAGGATGCATTTAACCAGGCCGCTTTAACGCGGTTTGGATCTGGTTGGGCCTGGTTGGTTCTTCAAGAAAAAAAACTGGTGGTTTCGTCCACGCCCAATCAGGATAATCCGTTAATGGATGTTGCTGAAGTTCAGGGAAAGCCCGTTCTGGGCATCGACGTGTGGGAACATGCGTATTATCTGAAATATCAGAACCGACGTGCGGATTATGTAAGTGCTTTTTGGAATCTCATCAACTGGGATGAAATCACCAGGCGGTTTAAAGGTTAGTTGATTTTTGGTTTTTTCCCCGGGGCAGAGGCTCCGGGGTTTTTATTGCTTACTTCTCAAATATTATGTTAATACATGCGTCATTCCCGGCGGTGGGAATCTTTGACGGAGGTCGTCCCTGAATTATTTATATTCAATTCAAATTATGATTGCCATTAATCTTTTTTGAAATAGAAATGTTCAATCTGAAGAGATAAAAAACTGAAATTATTCACCTTTAAAAAACATTAAAATCATGGCTTTTCAATTACCGGATTTACCGTACCCAAAAGATGCGCTCGAACCTTATATCAGCGCAAAAACCCTCGAATTTCATCACGGAAAACACCATCAGGCTTATGTAAATAAAGTGAACGACCTGGTAAAAGGAACTGAGTTTGAAAATGCTTCGCTCGAGGAAATCATAAAAAAAGCCAGCGGCGGCGTTTTTAACAATGGTGCACAAGTTTGGAACCACACCTTTTATTTCGCACAATTCAATTCAGAAGAACATTGCGAAGAGCCACGCGACGAATTAATGGCAACCCTCGAAGGCAAATTCGGCTCGTTTGATAAATTCAAAGAAGAATTCACCGGCGCTGCCACATCACTATTCGGATCGGGCTGGACCTGGCTGGTAAAAAATGAAAATGATGAACTCGAAATCATGCAGACTGCCAACGCTGACAATCCCATTCGTGTGGGTAAAAAGCCATTGCTCACCTGCGACGTCTGGGAACATGCCTATTACCTCGACAAACAAAATGCCCGTCCGAAATACGTGGAGGATTTCTGGAAAATTGTTGACTGGAAAGTGGTATGGGAACGTTTCGCTGAATAACTTTTCAGGTATCATCGCTGAATATTCACCGGATGAATATTGGTTACAACTCAAGGTCGTCCGGTGGATGTTTTAGTGAAAAGTTATTTTCCATGATGTGATAACCGGCAATGGACATGAAAACGAAAATTGATTAATTTTACAAGTTGGAAATTCAAAACCTAAATTAAATTCAGAAATGACCGTAGAAAAAGTGTTAAAAACGTTACAGGCTGCCGGAAAACCTTTAAAAGCCGGTGAAATTGCAGAAGCTTCAGGATTGGATAAAAAAGAAGTGGATAAAGCAATGACGGTGCTAAAGGCAGAAGGCAAAATCGTGTCGCCAAAACGATGTTTTTGGGAACCGAATTAAAAAAGAAAGCCGGGAATTCATTCTGAAATTCCGGCTTTCTTTTTTTTAATTTAATCATTTTTCCCACAACTGTTCCATTTCTTCCAATGTTTTTCCTTTGGTTTCGGGCACCATTTTCCATACAAATAAAAGTGATAGTACACTCATCAGTCCATAAAATCCGTAAGTAAAACCGCCGCTGAATTCCATCATTGCCGGATAAGTCGATGAAATGAAATAATTGGCAGCCCACTGGGCAGCAACTGCTATGGCAACTGCTTTTCCCCTGATTTTGTTAGGGAAGATTTCTGAAATTAATACCCAGGTAATTGGTCCCCACGACATCATAAACGAGGCAGTGTAAATAATGATGAAAATCAGAGTGCCGATTCCGATGACCTGCATAAAAGCCAGCGTCGAAATGGCAAACATGCCCAGCGCCATACCGGCAGAGCCAACAATCAGCAGTGGTTTTCGTCCCCATTTGTCAACCGTGTAAATGGCGACTACTGTAAAAATAACATTCACCAAACCCATAATTACAGTTTGCATCAGCGATGCATCTTTTGCGGCGCCCATACTCTCAAATATACGCGGAGCGTAATAAAGGGCGACGTTGATTCCCACAAACTGCTGAAACACAGAAAGGAGAATTCCAATGATAATAACCGTCCTTCCAAAAGAAAATAATTTGGCAGACCGGTGGTGGGTAATGCTGCTGTTGATTTCGGCCATAATTAATTTTGCCTGTTTCTCTCCGTTAATGCGTTTCAGGATTTTTAAAGCTTCTTCTTTACGATTGGTAAGCGAAAGGTACCGCGGAGTTTCAGGAACGAAAAAAAGCAAACCGCCAAATAACCCGGCCGGAATGGTTTCCGATAAAAACATGCGTCGCCAGCCAATGCTGTTAATCCATTCCAATGATTGTCCGTTTGCAATTCCCCAATTCACAAAATACACGACCAGCATACCGAAAATAATGGCAAACTGGTTCAGCGAAACCAGCTGGCCGCGTATGTTTGCCGGTGCAATTTCGCCAATGTACATGGGGCAAACTGCCGAAGCAAGTCCAACGCCGATTCCGCCAATAACCCGGTAAAAATTGAACATGAGCAGCAGTCCAATGGTTGGCTCGCCTTTCTGAAAAAACAGGAATTCCGGATATCCCGAACCAAGCGCGGAAAGGAGGAATAAAACTGCGGCAAACATTAATGTTTTCTTTCGGCCAAATTTTGAAGCCAGAATTCCTGACAACAACCCACCGATGATACAACCAATAAGCGCGCTCGAAATGGTGAGCCCGTGGATTAATGTGCTTAATCCCTGGCTGTTAATTAAATATTCCTGAATTGATTTTTCAGCGCCCGAAATTACCGCCGTGTCGTATCCGAAAAGTAATCCCCCGAGAGTCGCAACTACTGTAATGGCGGTAACATACAATCGATTTTGTTTCATTTTGATTGATTTAATTTTCTGATTTTATCACATAAAATAAAAACCCGATTCAAAATTTATTCTGAACCGGGTATTTAAATATTATGATTCAGCAATAACGGGCATTAAATATACCAGTTGATCATTTGTTCCAACAACTCCTGTTTACCACTGATTTGTTCAGGTTCGCCAACTTCGCGGGCAATTTCGCGAAGGTCTTCCAGGGAGAGTTTTCCGGCTTCGAATTCGGCGCCTTTGCCGCTGTCGAACGACGAATAGCGGTTTTTCCTGCGTGAAAAATAATCCGAATTGTTCCGAATTTTATCAGCAATGACCAATGAGCGGGCAAAAACGTCCATACCGCCAATATGCGCAATAAAAATATCTTCCAAATCGGTGGAGTTTCTTCTGGTTTTTGCGTCGAAATTTATTCCGCCATTGGTAAATCCGCCTGCCTGCATGATTTCCAGCATCGCTTCGGTAATCTCATAGATACTGGTCGGAAATTCATCAGTGTCCCAGCCGTTCTGGTAATCACCTTTATTGGCATCGATTGATCCGAGCAAACCGGCATCGGCAGCCATTCTCAGGTCGTGCGCAAAAGTATGGCCGGCAAGCGTTGCGTGGTTAACTTCAATATTCAGTTTGAAATCGTTTTCCAAACCATTTGCACGCAGAAATCCGATTACTGTCTGGGCGTCGTAATCGTATTGATGTTTGGTTGGTTCCATCGGTTTTGGTTCAATCAGGTAGGTGCCTTTGAAACCCTGTTTCCGGCCGTAATCGCGTGCCGTCTTCAGGAACTGTCCGAGGTGTTCCAGTTCGCGTTTGGTGTCGGTGTTGTGCAGGCTCATGTAACCTTCGCGACCGCCCCAGAAAACGTAGTTGGTTCCGCCGAGCGCGATGGTGGCGTCGATGGCGTTTTTTATCTGAACTGCCACATTTGCCAGCACATTAAAATCAGGATTTGTGGCCGCACCATTCATGTAACGCGGAGCAGAAAACACATTTGCTGTTCCCCATAGCAGTTTTACTCCGGATGCTTCCTGCTTTTGTTTGGCGATTTCGATCATTTTTTCGAGCCGCTTTTCAATTTCAAATACCGAACCGTCGCCAACCACATCGGTATCGTGGAAACAGTAAAACGGAATACCCATTTTTGTAATGAATTCAAAAGCCGCATCCATGCGTTGCTTGTTTGCGTCCATTACATCGGAAGCGCCGTCCCAGGGAAAAATCTGTGTTCCCGGACCAAACGGATCGCCGCCGGTTCCGCAGAAGGTGTGCCAGTAAGCCACGGCAAAACGCAGGTGCTCTTTCATTGTTTTTCCTGCTACTGTTTTGTTTTCATCGTACCATTTAAACGCCAGCGGGTTTTTCGAATCCGGACCTTCGTATTTTATCTGGCCGATGCCCGGAAAATACTCTTTGTTTCCTTTTAAAACTTCCATGATGATTTATTTTTTATGAGTAAATGATGTATTTTATTGTCGTCGTTATTAGCGCTGCCGGTTGAAAATATTTTATGTAGCAGCGATATAATCAGCGCAGTTTCCTACCTGATTTCCTTCTCGAGAACTTTTTTCCAGTTTTCATAAGCAGCTTCGTATTCCGCTTTTTTGGAGTTGTCCGGAACAACCGTTTCGAGTTTGCTGAGGTTGTTAAATGCGTCGCCGAACGATTTATAATATCCCGATCCGACTCCGGCGCCGCGTGCCGCTCCAATTGAACCATCGGTATTATACAATTCAATCGTGGCACCGGTAATCCCGGCCAGCGTATTTCTGAAAATCGGACTTAGGAACATATTGGCTTTTCCGGCACGGATAACTGAAGCATGAATCCCGATATTTTTCATAATGTCCATCCCGTATTTAAAGGAGAAGACAATTCCTTCCTGGGCAGCCCGGAACAAGTGCTTTTTATCGTGCATGTTAAAATTGATACCGTTAAATGCGGAACCGATGTTTTTGTTGTTCAGTACGCGTTCGGCGCCGTTTCCAAATGGCAGAACGGATATTCCACCGGAACCAACCGGCGCCTGAGATGCCAGTTCGTTTATTTCATCATACGAAAGGTTTTCGCCGGCCACCCGTTTCAGCCAGGCATTGAGAATTCCCGTTCCGTTGATGCAGAGTAAAACACCGAGCCGCGGATTTTCTTTTGAATGATTTACGTGTGCAAATGTATTTACACGCGACTGCTGGTCGTATTTAATTTCGTCGCTTACACCGTACACCACTCCCGAAGTGCCTGCTGTGGTAGCAATTTCACCGGGATTTAGTACATTCAGTGAAAGTGCATTATTGGGCTGATCACCGGCGCGGTAACTGACTTTTGTTTTCGGTGAGAGTTCGAGTTCTTTTGCTGCTTTTTCTGAAAGTTGCCCCTGGATGGAAAAGGTGGGAACAATATCCGGAACAATCTCCGGTGAAAACCCGTAGTTTTCGAACAGTAAATCAGCAAGTGAATTTTCCTGAAAGTTCCACATTATTCCTTCGGAAAGACCACTGACCGTCGTTTGTATTTCGCCCGTCAGCTTCATGGCAATGAAATCGCCAGGCAACATAATTTTGTACACTTTATCATACAAATCCGGTTCATTGTCTTTTACCCATTTTAATTTCGAAGCGGTAAAATTTCCCGGAGAATTGAGCAGATTGGTGAGGCAGCGCTGGCCGCCGATTTCTGTAAACGCTTTGTCGCCGATGGAAGCCGCGCGACTGTCGCACCAGATAATTGACGGCCGGATAACCTGCTGATTTTTGTCAACCATCACCAGGCCGTGCATTTGATAGGAAATGCCGATCGATTCAATGTTTTCCGGATTAACCTGCGATTCTTTCCGTACATCGGCAAGCGCCAGTTTCAGGTTTTTCCACCACAATTCGGGCTCCTGTTCTGCCCAGCCTGCCTGGTGTGCGGTTATTTTCAACTCTTCTTTCGGATGAAATGACGAAGCCACACAATTCCCTGTTTCACCATCAAGTAACGAAACTTTTACAGATGAACTGCCAATGTCGAATCCTAATAAGTACATGGTTTATAATGTTTTAGTTCTTAATTCCTTTCCGAACTGTTCTGTTCTGGTATGTTGGTAAAATTACGCTCAAAAACCTGCGTTTCAAAATCTGAAAAAGTGTTATAGAACATGTTTTTGGAGATACGTCAGCACTACTTCGTATCCTGTAAATCCTGTTGTTCGGATTTGTCGCGGCAAATCACAGCGATGAGCGCAGTTTCAGGATTGTTGGTACTTCAAACTGCACCGGTTCACCTGTGGCCACAAATTCAGCCGCTTTTTGTCCCATCAGTTCAAAGTCGGTGGAAATTACGGAAATACCATTTTTTACGTACTTTTTCATCGGTGTTTCGTTATACGAAATCACACCGGTTTCCCGGCCTGGTTCAAATCCCAGTTTTTCACATTGATCGAGGAAACTGGCCAGTGTTCTGTCGCTCACCAAAAAATACAGGCCCCCTTTTTTAATTTTGAACTTTTCAACTTCGTAAATTACCGAATGCTTTATCTGATTGTCAGCACAAAACTTATTAAAGTAGTCGATGGCAATTTTTGGGTGATAAGTGAACGGCGGATAAATAAATGTAAATTCCCGGTACTTTTTTATTTCCTGAAGGTGTTCCTCCAGGCAACGGTAAACCGCTTCGCCAAAGTTCTGGTAAACCGCCGATTGGTTTTCCGTTGAATGTATTCTCCAGTCGATTACAAGCAGTTGATCGGCAGGGATTTTACGAACGATTCCGGCCACTTTCTGATGATCGAAATTCATGATAACATACTTGCTGTATTTGCCGAGGCTTTCCAGAATTATTTTTTCAAACACACCGATGTTATAATGATGAAAATGTAAATCGACGCTGATGTTTTTTGGCAGATACTTCAGGAACGAACCATAAAGCACTTCTTTGTATGCTTTAAAAGTGTCGAGGAAAAGAAAAACCCTTGTTATTTTTTTGGTTACAAAATAGCCGCGGTTTGGCACCGATTCCACCACGCCCCGTTTTTTAAGTTCAGCGTAAGCTTTAAAAACAGTGTCGCGCGAGAGGTTGCATTCTTTCATAATCTGATTAACCGACGGCAGCATTTCGCCCTGTTTTAACTCATTCTGGCTGATGGAATCGATAATCGCATCAACCAGTTGCTGAAATTTTAACACATTTGAATTATTATCAACCGTAAATTTGAATTTGCTCATTTTTTAGCCGCTTTAACAGGACGCCAACTGTTCTGTTCTGTTCTACAAAACTAAAAATAATCTTCAAATCTGGGTGTACGACAAATTCTATATTACGTGTCTACGGGAAAACGAATTTTTTACACCGTGGCTTCAGCCTGGTGAACAGAAACGGCCAAAAACGAAAGGGCTTCAGCCATTAAAGGGATTAAATGCTAAAGCCACAAAAAACGCCAAGAGATAACCACCGGGCTAAAGCGCCGGTGTAAAAAGGATGAAAAGCTTTGTACCGCGCCATAAATCGTGGAATTTGTCGTACATCCTGTAGTTGCAGACAATAGAATGGATGAAATAACGTTTGAAGAAAAAGGATAGAGGGAAGTTAATTTCTTAGTGGTTAAGTTTGGTCAGCAATTCCTTTAACTTCGCCTTTATCCTTTTTCGTTTTAAAAATAGGAATAACTTCAACAAAATCAAAAATCAATTCATAACTTTCGGTTTTAATAAAAAACATTGATGTTATGTTGCGTGATTTAATCATTAAAAACCGCAGTTACCGCAGGTTTGATGAATCAGTAAAGATTAATGAAGCCCAAATTAAGAAGTGGATTGAACTGGCCCGGTTTTCGCCAAGCGCCCGAAACATACAGTCGCTGAAATACCTGATTTGCACCGATGAAGCAATGAACGGGCAAATCTTTCAGCAGTTGGGATGGGCCGGTTACCTGACCTACTGGAAAGGACCTGAAGAAGGTGAAAGACCGGTGGCTTACATTGTAGTGATGCACGATAATTCAATAACGGAAAATTATGCCTGCGACGACGGTATTGCCATGCAGAGCATTTTGCTGGGTGCGGTTGAAGATGGATTTGGCGGTTGTATTATCGGAACGGTTAATAAAGGGAAGCTGGCAAAAATTCTACAACTGCCGGGGCACCTGCCGGTTTTGTGGGTAATTGCTTTGGGGAAACCTGCAGAAAAAATAGAGCTCGAAACTACTGTGGAAAATAATATAAAATACTGGCGTGGCGAAGACGGCACACATCATGTACCCAAACGGCCATTGGGAGAAATCATTTACAAGTCTGTTTGATTTTTTGGAAAAACGAATTGCATATTACCCCCGAACGAAAAGCGCCTTCACGATGTGTTGCGCCATTTTCGGATTTTCCTTTAACCGCCGGGTGGAATAGTTAAACCAGTGTTTTCCAAATGGTACGTACACCCGCATCGAATGTCCGCCATTAACGATCGACTGGCGAAGTTCAGGTGTTACGCCGTAAAGCATCTGGAATTCGTACCTGCTTTTCGGAATTTTGTATCTGTTAATTAGCTGGTATGCATTTTCCACCAGATATTTATCGTGCGTGGCAATTCCTGCATACATTTTATTTTGAAACATATATTCCAGATCTTCCAGGTAATGTTCCCTCACTTCGTTGTAATTTTTGAAAGCTATTTTGGCAGGTTCAATATAAATTCCTTTACAAAGCCTGAAATTCAGTGGATTTTCTATTGAATTGTACTGGTTCAGCATTTTCAGGTCGTCCATTGTGCGGCGCAAATAGGCTTGTAACACCAGCCCGACGTTTTTTGGGAATTCATTCCGTAGTTTTAAGAATAACTCAAGCTCCAAATCCACGCATTGCGAATCTTCCATGTCAATGCGGACGAACTTGTTTTTCTCTGAAGCACTTTTTACAATTTCGCGAATGTAGGTGTAACAAACATCTTTGTCGATTAAAAGGCCGAACATGGTGGGCTTCAGCGAAAAATTACCTTTGACTTCCTCTTCTGTAAACCGTTGAATAATGTTGAGGTACTGATTTTTATTGTCTTCTGCCTGTTCCTGCGAATCGATAAACTCACCAAGCAGATCGATGGTAACTTCTATCTGCTGTTCGTTTAGCAGCTTCGAAGCCAGCAGACCTTCTTCAATTGTTTCACCGGCAATGTATCGTTTCGAAAAAACCCAAACCAGTTTTTTAGGCAGGTGCGGAAGTAAATTGGCAATCATTCGATTCAACATATTAAATTCAACGTTTCGATCCTTTTTATTTTGAACAGGATAAAAGTAGCATTCATGGCGCTTTCATTTCAATGATGTTTATCAGTGAATCCATATGATTTTACACATGTTTTTTGTGGAATTCATTGATTTATAGGTATCAAAAAAATATAAATTCTCTTCTATCATGTTAATTGAAAAAATTATCTTTGTCGGACTAATAAAACGTCAGAAAATAAAAAATTTGTCCGAAATGAAGGGATCATCATTAGTTGTAAGTATTGTTGCGTTAATAGCCGTAGCTGTTTTATATGTGTTGTATTTTACATCGGGAAATAAAAGTAATGCCGAGCAGGTTGCTGTACGGGAAAAAAGTTCAGATGGCTCATTAAGTATTGCCTATGTCAAAGCCGACTCTATAATTATGAACTACGATTTGGCACAGGCGCTTCACGACGAATTCACCAAAAAACAGGAAGCATACAATTCGGAATACGGTACCAAACGACAGTCATTTGAAAAAGAAGCCCAGGCATTTCAGGAAAAATTGCAGCGTGGGGGATTTTTAACCGAACAACGGGCTGTTCAGGAACGCGATCGTTTGGTGGGTAAAGAGCAGGAAATTGTGCAACTTGACCAGGAACTTTCGGGTAAATTAGCTGAAATACAGGCAGCCAACAACAAGCAGATTCTCGACAGCCTGATGAATTACCTGGAAGAATATAACAAAGACAAACACTACGATTACATTTTTAATGCTTCCAATATTTTGGTTGGGCACGATGCGCACAACCTGACTGCCGAAGTATTAAAAGCACTGAATAAACGCTATTCAGAAAAATAAAAGATTTTGCATATTTTAATGTGGTGAATCCGGAAACTCTTCCGGATTTTTTTTTAATGTAGCTTTGTACATAAACAAAAAATATGTTTGCGAACCGGTATCTCGAAAAAAACAGGAATATGGCTTTGGTTCCCGAACTTCCACATCCGGAAACCGGGATGATTGTGGTGATTCCGTGTTACCTCGAACCGGAAATTTTAAAAACATTACATTCGCTAAAAAACTGCATTTTACCTGAAAAGCCAGTCGAGGTACTAATTCTGATCAACCATTCAGAAATTGCCCCGGAAAATATTAAGTCGTTTAATTTCAATACAAAGAGAGAAATCGAAAGTCAGGTGCGGGAAAACCAACCGGAATGTTTACGGTTTTTTGCAGTTGGCCCTGTTGAATTACAAAAAAAATGGGCGGGTGCAGGTTTGGCGCGTAAACGCGGAATGGACGAAGCCGTGCGGAGGTTCAATCTGCTTGAAAAACCCGATGGTCTTATCGTTTCGCTGGATGCAGATACGCTGGTAAAAGAAAATTACCTTAGAGAAATAGAAAATTTTTTTCGGGAAAATCCAAAAAATATAGGCGCAACCATTTCTTTTCAGCACCAAACTTCCGGGCTTTCTGCGAAACATCTGCAAGGAATCCAATTGTACGAGAATTACCTCTGGTATTACAAAGAAGCCATGCATTTTGCAGGTTATCCGCATTCGCTTTTTACGGTTGGTTCTGCTTTTGCTGTAACTGCCGGCGCATACGTAAAACGCGGTGGTATGAATCGCAGGCAAGCCGGTGAGGATTTTTATTTTTTGCAAAACCTGGCGCAAATGGGGCGGGTAGGGGAGATTACTTCCACCAAAGTCTATCCTTCTGCGCGACTGTCCGATCGGGTTCCGTTCGGAACAGGACCGGTTTTGCAGAAATGGCTGAACGGCGAAGACGATCTAACACAAACCTATAATTTTAAGGCTTTTCAGGATTTGAAAATATTCTTTGACCAAAAGGATAAAATGTTTCAAATGCCGAAGGCCATTTTTTCAGAATTCGTTTCCCAATTGCCGAAACCGGTTGGCAGTTTCCTCGTTCACGATGATTTTTGGAAAGAATTGGCAGATTTGAACAAAAACTGCTCGTCGTTGGAAACCTTTCAAAACCGTTTTTTTCAGAAATTCAACGCCTTTAAAATTTTAAAATTTTTGAACTTCGGCCACGGACGTTTTTATAAAAAAGCATCGCTTGACGAACAGGTGAACAGCCTCGAAAGAACGATTCAAAAAACAAAAAATAAAATACAATGAGACTTCGATTTTTATTTCTGCTTTTTCCCCTTTTTATGTATGTTACAGCCTCCTGTAACCCGCCGGTTGCAAAAGCCGAAGGACAAAATCCGAAACTTCAGTTTAAGTTTGTTGTTCCAACGCGCGGAAACAGCTGGGTGGTAAACGATTTGGATAAAAACAAACAGTTGATTGGCGACAAAGGCATTGCCAACTGGACCGATAGTTCCATGCGCATTCGGACGTATTTTAAGGTGCAGCAAACCGGAGCCTTGAATGTTGGTTTAGTTGCCAAATCTGCCGGGGGAACCGCCACCGTTAAAGTTACTTGCGGAAATGGATCGAAAGAAGTAATTATAAAAAATTCGATGTTTAGATACTATTTCTGTGGGTGTTTTTCATGTAAATTTTCCCGGTTATCAGTGGGTGGAATTGCAGGGACTTGGAAAGACGGGCGCTGCTTTTCCTGATGTGGAAAGTGTAATAATTGGCGGAGGAGCCACAACCGGTAATGTTTATTATGTGAAAGATGATTTTTACTGGGGCCGCCGTGGACCTTCGGTGCATCTCAATTACGAGGTGCCGGATAATGCCGGCGATGTGGAATGGTTTTACAATGAAATTACCGTGCCCGAAAACAACGATGTGTTGGGCTCGTATTTTATGGCCGACGGTTTTGGACAGGGATATTTTGGAATGCAGGTAAATTCGCCTACCGAGCGCCGCATTCTGTTTTCGGTGTGGAGTCCCTATAAAACAGATAATCCGGGTGAAATCCCCGACGAATATAAAATTCAATTGTTGAAAAAAGGCGACGATGTGCATACCGGTGAGTTTGGTAACGAAGGTTCGGGCGGACAGAGTTACTTCAAATTTAACTGGAAAGCCGGAAATACATATCGATTTCTGCTGCATGCACAACCCACCGGAAACGGTGCAACCGATTTTACGGCCTGGTTTTTTGCCCCGGAGGTAAACCAGTGGAAATTGGTAGCCAGTTGGCGGCGCCCCAAAACCGATACGTACCTTACTCACCTGTATTCTTTCCTCGAGAATTTTATGACCGAAACCGGTTATATTGTCCGGAAAGGAAACTATTCAAACCAATGGATATATACAACGAAAAATCAGTGGGTTGAGCTCACCAAAATAAAATTTACTGCCGATGCAACCGCCCGTAAAAAATCGCGGATGGATTATTCGGGTGGCGTTGAGAACGGCTTATTTTTTCTCCGAAATTGTGGTTTCTTCAGTAACACTTCCCCCATTGATTCTTATTTTGAACGAAAGCCAGCGGGCATTCCTCCGCAGATTAATTTTGATGAATTGCCATAATAAAACAGCGTTCACCAAAATAGAACTGATAAAACGCCGCTTTTCTGATTTTTCTCTCCGGAGAGGCGGTGAGGCATTATTTCAATCCGTTGGCCAAGCAGGTAATACATTTCATTCCAACGTAATTCTTTTTTGAATTCCGTAACATTCGTATTTTTGTCGATAACTACAAATTCCACGTCGGCAAATTCGGCAAATGTTTCAATGTAATCTGGTGTAAGCGCCAGCGTGTAAGCCGAATGGTGGGTTCCACCGGCATAAATCCATGCTGCTGCACCATCTGCCAGGTTCGGATGTGTTTTCCAGAAAGCCGAGGCAACCGGCAATTTCGGCATTTTTTCCAGCGGTTTAATTACGTCCAGTGTGTTTACGATAATCCGGAAACGGTTGCCCATATCAATTAAAGTTACATTCATGGCATCACCGGTGGCGCTTTCAAAAACCAGGCGTGCCGGGGCATCTTTACCACCAATTCCCAGCGGATGAACTTCCAGTCGTGGTTTTTTGGCTGCAATCGACGGGCAAATTTCCAGCATGTGCGCTCCAAGAACAGCTTCATTCGACGGGTCGAGGTGGTAGGTATAATCTTCCATAAACGAACTTCCGCTATTCATTCCTTTCGACATGGTTTTGATGATACGAAGCATTGCAGCCTGTTTCCAGTCGCCTTCTGCACCAAATCCGTAACCTGCAGCCATCAACCGCTGCGAAGCCAGTCCGGGTAACTGGGATAATCCGGTAAGGTTTTCGAAGTTGGTGGTAAACGCCTTGAAATTTCCGTCTTCCATAAAACGTTTCATAGCGATTTCGTACCGCGCCTGCACACGAACATTTTCATGATAATCGCCGCCGGGTTTGCAGTTTTCAGCCACAGCATATTCCTGCTCGTATTCCTTGTACAAGCGCATCAACTTCTTCGTCGGTAACTTTTTCCACGTAATTTACCAGGTCGCCAACGCCATAAGCCGAAATCTGCCAGCCGAATTTTATCTGTGCTTCCACTTTGTCGCCTTCTGTTACAGCAACTTCGCGCATGTTGTCGCCAAAGCGGGCTACTTTCAGTCCTTGTGAATCGGCCCAGCCAATGGCAGTACGGCACCATTTTGCAACATCGTTTTGTACTTTTTCATCCTGCCAGTGGCCAACCACCACTTTGCGGTTTTTTCGCATCCGTGCATTGATAAAACCATATTCGCGACCACCGTGCGCGCTCTGGTGCAGGTTCATGTAATCCATATCGATTTCGCTCCAGGGCAAATCGCGGTTAAACTGCGTGTGCAGGTGCATGTATGGTTTGGTTAAAGCTTTCAAACCGCCAATCCACATTTTTGCAGGCGAAAACGTATGCATCCAGGTAATCATCCCGATGCAGTTTTTATCAGCGCTCGCCTGAACACAAATGTCCAGGATTTCATCCGGCGTTTTTACCACCGGTTTAAAAACCACTTTTACAGGTAATTTTCCTGAATTATTAAAACCCTCTGTAATTTTTGATGAATCTTCGTCGACCTGTTTCAGTGTTTCAGGTCCGTATAAGTGTTGGCTGCCGGTTACAAACCACACTTCCATGTTGGCAAAATCTGTCATTTTCTGTTTGTTTTTTAGTTGAAAAGTTAAAAGTAAAAAATAATCCACACACGCGGAATTGTGGTTTAAAACAAATGTTGCTTTACCGGGGCTTCAAGCCAGGATAAATTTATCATTCGCCGGACAGTGCCTGTTTTTCTTTTAGTTCCTTCGCCTTGTTCCGAATGATTTCCCACGCATTTTTTATGTGTTTTTCTTCCGTATTTGTTTGCCCAATGCTCATGCGTAAAACCACCTGATCGTTCAACTTTGTGTGGGTAAAGAATATTTTTCCTTCTTCATTGATCTGGTTCATCAGTTTCATGTTGAATTCGTCGCCGGATTTGTGCCGGAAACAAACCAGGTTTAGCGGTGGCGTCCACACCAATTCAAAATCTTCCGATTGTTTCACCCAGCCGGCAAATTTTTGGGCCATATCCACGTGGTTGCGTACGTGGTGCTGCAAACCTTCCACGCCGTAGTGGCGAATGACAAACCACAGTTTTAGCGAACGAAACCGGCGTCCGAGCTGGATATGCCAGTCGCGGTAATCAAATACTTCACCCGACTCGGTGGCTTTATTGCGCAGGTATTCCGGCAGGATGGAAAAAGTATTGATTAGTTCTTTGCGGTTGCCAATCCAAAATACGTCACAATCGAAGTTGGTAAACATCCATTTGTGCGGGTTAAAGCTGAAACTGTCGGCCAGTTCCACGCCATCTTTCAGGTAGCGGAATTCAGGGCAGACCATTGCAGTTCCCGACATCGCCGCATCAACGTGGAGCCAGCAGTTTTCCTCGCGGCAGATTTCGCCAATTTTTCGCACGGGATCCATGGCATTCGATGATGTGGTTCCGATAGTGGCACAAACAAAAAACGGAAGGAAACCATTTTCTTTGTCGGCTTTTATCCGCGTTCGGAGCAGTTCCGGTTTCATCGCAAAATTTTCATCCACATCGATTAGCCGCAGGTTTTCTTTCCCGATTCCGGCAATTTTTATCGCTTTTTCTACTGAAGAATGTGTTTGCGAAGAAACGTACGCCATTAACCTTTGTGTGGCGCCACGATTGTTCGATTCGAAATTTGTTGCCCTTTCGCGTGCAGCAATCACAGCAGTCAGCGCCGAAGTGGAAGCCGTATCCTGAATAACGCCGCCACCGGTGGATGTCGATTTGAATTTTTCCGGCATGTCCATCATTTCCGCCAGCCAGTCGAGCACCCGCGTTTCCAGTTCTGTTGCCGCCGGACTGGTGGCCCAAATCATTCCCTGCACGCCAAGTCCGGAAGAAACCAGATCGCCCAAAATGGAAGGAAACGAAGTATTTGAAGGGAAATAAGCATAAAAATTTGGTGACTGCCAGTGTGTGATACCGGGCATGATTTTGTCATCAATATCTTTCATCATTTCATCCATCGATTCGCCGGTTTGAGGAGCGGAATCCGGAAGGGAATTTTTGATGTCTCCGGGTTTTACCTGTGAAAGAACAGGAAACTTTTCAACATTTTCATAATAATCAGCAATCCAGTCAATTATTTTTTTGCCTTCTTTTCTGAATTGTTGCGGGGTCATGTGGTAATTGGCTTTTTCCACGATAATGGTTTTTAAACGGGCTGATTTTTGCCGTGGTTAGGAAGACAAAGATAAAAAGAATCGGTGATTTTGTTTGCCTGATTTCGATTCCTGAATCAATGTCGTTTAGTAAACGCTGTCAAGTCTAAAGGTGTTGGCAGGTTACATGCAGCAAAGACTTGTCAGCGTTCGCAAAACCTGACAACGTCAACCGGAAATGAAGAACAAATATCACTACCTAAACGATATTAAATCCGGAATATTCGTCCAGTTCCGGCATAATGTATTTCGATACATTCGTTACCCTTGAAAGGGTGGGGCCGGTTTGCAGGTAGTCCATTAACATATCGACATCCGCTTTTTCTCCCTGCGCCATCACTTTTACCTCGCCGTTGACCGTGTTTTTTACCCAACCTTTAATTTCCAGTTCCCGTGCTTTTTGCATTACATAATGCCTGAAACCCACACCTTGCACCCGGCCGGTAACCCGAATTTCATATCGAACCATAATTGTATTTTTTTTCAAAATAATCTACAATTAATTAATCGGTTTTGTTTATTGGCAGTTATCCGGGAAAAGATGAAAAGCCGGTTTCATTTTGATAATGTTTTATCATTTTTAAATGACTGTACCACGTCGGGATGAACCAGCGCCCAAATGGAATAAACCCCGACTGCCGTTCCCAGCGGGAAGTTAAAAAGTTCTAAAACAGAAATGATTAGCGCAAGTATCCGCGCCCACTCTTTCCGTTTGAAGAGGCCAATCCCGGCAATCAACCCCGGAATGCTGATTAATATAAAGAAAATTACAAGCACATTCGAGATGATGTTAAGCACAACCCGCGCTTCCTGATCATCGGCAAAATCGCCTACTAAAAAGAAAACAATATACACAATTACACCGATTACAATGGTGAAAATACTCAACCCGATTTGCAGTGCTGCCACTACGTTTACATGTTTTTCCATGGTTTTTGTTTTATTTGTTTTGAACGAAATTCACTGGTGCCCGGTTAAATAACATATTAATGGCTAAAGCCCTTCTGTATAAAGGTTTTATTGCCCCCGGCTTAAGCCGGGGGTTAATTTTAGAGTACGAAAAACAGGCTTTAGCCATTAATATTAAAACTTTCATTATCAGCAAGAAGAATAATTGTGTTCCAACTTATTTTTGGTAAATTAAAATATTTCGCGGACACCAGTAAACGAAATTACAAAATTCAGAATGAATTTGGGGAATGAACTTTAATTTTTAGATCAATGGCAAAATATTTGCGATAAACAAATCGTTTTAGCGGACTACGTTTCAAAAAGAAGGAGTATTTTTACGAATCAATAAAAGAAGACGATATGGAATGGATTAAAATAATATTAATGGCAGTGGCGCTGGTTTCAATAGCTATGCTTGGACTGGCCACTCAAATGTTGTTTAAAAAAGGCGGTAAATTTCCGAATACGCATGTAAGCGGAAACAAGCACCTGAAACAACAGGGGATTTACTGTTACCAAACACAGGACAGGCTGGAGCAGGCGAAAATAAAAAGTGAGGTGGATTTTAAAACCATCAAAATTATGAAAGTAGATAAATCCCGGTTGTAACGGATTTACTCTTTCAGGTGCCGCTCAAAATTCTCCGACATATAAATCCGGTTCTCCCCGTTTTCACCGGTATAAATAAAATAAACTTCAATTTCCGGAATTATACGCGCCAGTTCTTCCCCTTTTTCGAGACCAAGGACCATAAATGCGGTGGCAAATGCATCGGCCGTCATGCAATTATCAGCTAAAACAGTAGAGCTTAACAGGCTGTGCTGTACCGGATAGCCGGTTTTAGGATCGATTGTGTGGGCATATTTTTTTCCATCTTCCACATAATAATTCCGGTAATTCCCTGAGGTTGCCATACCATGTTCGGGCAGTTCTACTTTTGCCTGTATGTCGTTCGATGCGAAAAATGCATTTTCGTCGGGTTTGCTGATACCAATGGTCCAGGTGTTACCTTTTTCATTTTTGCCCAGGGCAGCTACTTCGCCACCAATTTCAACCATATAGTTTTCGCACCCTTTTTCTTTCAGGAAGTCGCCGATCAAATCGCAGGTGTAGCCTTTTGAAATGGCGCTCATGTCGAGTTTCATGTGTGGGTTTTCCTTGATGATTTTTCCGTTTTCAAGCCTCACTTTTTTATAACCGGTGATCGCTTTCAGGCTGTCGATAATTTCCGGCGTCATTTTCTCTTTTTCTTCCGGGCCAAAGCCCCACGCGTTAACCATTGGTCCGGCGGTAATGTCGAATGCGCCGGCTGTGATTTTCGAAATTTCCATGGCACGGTTGTAACAGGTTATAAATTCCGGCGGAAGTTTTACGGGTTCGTTGTTGTTTATTTTCGAAATTACCGATTCTTTTTCATAGGTTGAGAAAATGAGGTTGTATTCGTTGAATTTTTTTGTGATTTCATCCTGCAGGTCTTTCCCCTGCGGGCTTTCATAAACAATGTGGTAAATGGTACCGTAGATAAAACCTTCGTTGTAAATGTATTTTGAAGGTGAATTTTGACACGAACTGTACGTTAGCGCCAAAATCAGAAAAAGGAAAAAACGCTTTGTCATTTTCTGAATTTTAAGTCAGCGCGAAATTAAGAAAATGAATTCAAAACCGGATTTTTTTCAGGCCAAAACACCTTGACCAAAACTGCAGACTGGAGGAGGTGAATGCTTCGATGGTTTGCCGGAGATCATCAGAAAGCTGAGCCGGTGACTGAAGATCACCTGCTCAATAGAACGAACCGGTGAAAAAAAAAGTGATCAGTGATCAGTCGCAGTTACCTGCTTTGTTTTTAACCAAACGTATAAACACGCTGAAAAGTCTGGCATCCGGAACCTGACACTACTGTCATTTCGGGAACCCGCCCGGGAGCCGGACTTTCCAAAGTTCGGTTTGTTATCTTCGGTAATCTTGAATTTTTTATAAAATTTGAGAACCCGAAAAAAATGTGATAAATTGTAAAGAAGATTTATAAAAAACCAGGAATCA
>CAWAMJ010000017.1:0-28603 GCA_963783085.1 uncultured Prolixibacteraceae bacterium
GGTTACAGAAAGCAGGGAAGTAATATTATCTAAAGTAACGGATTTAATCAAATGTTCCGTTGAGTAGGCATTAAGTCAGGGAACTTCAGGTGGTTTCTATCAGTTCAAACAGTTCATCCAATCCTTTGTATATGCAACATATCATATTTTTAACCATTTAAAGAATCACTGGAGAAAATAAAAATTGTCCTGTTGCTTTTCTGCTTGAACAGTTGGTATTGTTATATATTTGGTCGTTGATGTCGATTAGGAAAGACTTTACCTTTACCGTTAATAATTATGAAAGTTATTTTGATTTTATTGATATTTAACAGATCATTCAGCTTCTCAGAATATTTACCTTTTCTCCCAAATTCTCCTGGAGAACAAATTTACCACCATTATTACGTGCTATCGTATAATGAGAATACTGAACAGGCCAATTGGGTGTATTATGAACTGAAGCCAGAAATGTTAAATGGAAAAATTGAACGAAACGGTGGCTTTAGGATGGATCCAATGATTTCAACAAAATCAGCAAATACAAAGGATTATGCAAATTCAGGATTCGACAGAGGCCATTTGTGTCCTGCTGCGGATATGGCATTTGATACCGTTGCTATGTACGAAAGTTTTTACATGTCTAATGTTTCCCCTCAGTTACCCGGTTTTAATCGTGGAATCTGGAAATCGTTAGAAGAACAAGTGAGAGACTGGGTAACGAAAAAGGGGAAAATAATCGTTGTTACAGGCCCGGTAATAAAGAATTTCAATCATAAAATCGGTAAAAATGAGGTCGTAGTACCGGATCAGTTTTTTAAAGTCCTCTATTCTGAAGATTTGAATCAAATGATTGCGTTTGATTTACTCAATGCTTCGTCGAGTTTACCATTAGAAGATTTTGCCATAACAGTTGATTCATTGGAGCAAATTACCGGATTTGATTTTTTTAGTCAACTACCAGATAATATTGAAAATGAACTTGAAGGTAAAGTTAAACCAGATGGTTGGTTTGAAAGTTCAATAGCCTACAACGAGCCTCCATTAAAAAGAAACCAAACAAGATTGTTTATTATCATTTTTGCATCCTGCATTATTTTGGTTATTGCGTTATATAAATTTATAAAGAAGTGAGATTTGCTTCATTAATTTTTAGCCTTTAATAATTTACAAAAACCATGAGATTAAAAACTATGGTATAATTTCATAGTTCCCATAATAAAAAGGTTCTCTTAAATCAACGGTTTAATTTGTTGTATTCCTGAAGTTAAAGCACCAATGGTAATTGATCCCGACCTCGCTTCGTTCATCGGATATCTGCCGGTCAACTGGCGGAAGTTCGACCAGGCAATTTCAGTTCGCTTTGCTCCTGAATAGCAGTGGTCTTTGGCAGATCCCGATATCGCTGCGCTCATCGGGATGAATTCGACTAACACTTTTCAGCGCGCTACGCTTCTGAAAAGTGAGTCTCATTTACTTTCCGATACAGAAATTCTTGAAAATATGTCCCAGCACATCGTGTGTGGTAATCTCGCCGGTGATTTCGCCTAGGTAATGCAGGCATTCGCGGATGTCCTGTGCCAGGAAATCACCGGTGATGCCGGTATCAAGCCCATGCAATACACGAAGGATTGCTTCGTGTGCATTTTTCAAAATTTCATAGTGGCGCGCGTTGGTAACAATGATATCGGGCTGGTTGGTGGCGTCGAGATTCACAGAGTTAGCCATCAGGTCGATTAATTCATCCAGGTTTTCCTTTTTCCGGGCGGCCAAAAAAACCAGCTTTTCATTATCAGTTATATCCATAACTTCCAGTTCCTGAATAGTTTTCCGTTTCCCTGTGTCTATTTTATTCGCCACGATAATTAATTGCTGTTCATCGGAAATTCGCTGCCGGATTTTATTTATCCGCTCAAAAACCACGGAATACGGATTTTCTGTGTCAATTACCAGTAACACAACAGTAGCCAGTTCGAGTTTGCTGTAAGTACGTTCAATGCCAAGACTTTCAATCTGGTCCATCGTTTCGCGGATTCCGGCTGTGTCGAAAAACCGGAATGCCGTGCCGTGAATGTTTACCACATCTTCGATAACATCGCGCGTAGTGCCGTGAATTTCGGAAACAATGGCTTTGTCTTCATTTAGCAATGCATTGAGCAGTGTAGATTTTCCCACATTGGTTTCACCTACAATTGCAACCGGAATTCCGTTTTTAATGGCATTTCCCAGTTGAAACGAATTCTTTAGTTTTCGAAGCAACTGCTCTATTTTTTCAGTCAGTTTTCGTAACTCCGTACGATCGGCAAATTCCACGTCTTCCTCACTGAAATCAAGTTCCAGTTCAACCATTGCCGTGAAATGTAGCAATTGGTCGCGCAAGTCTTTAATCTCTTTTGAAAAACCGCCGCGCATTTGTTTTAGCGCCAGTTTATGAGCCGCAGCATTCGAAGATGAAATAACATCGGCTACCGCTTCCGCCTGCGACAAATCCATCTTTCCGTTCAGAAAAGCCCGCTGGGTAAATTCGCCGGGTTGGGCGAGGCGGGCGCCGTTTTCAACCAAAACTTCCAGAATTTTCTGCTGAATAAAAACGGAACCATGGCACGAAATTTCAACAATATCTTCTCCGGTAAACGAATGCGGCGCACGAAACAAACCCACAACCACTTCATCAATTACTTCGTTTCGAAAAACAACCTGGCCAAAATGCAACGTATTCGCATCCTGATCTCTCAGTATCTTTTCGCGGTTCGGACTCCTGAAAATTTTATCGGCAATGGTAATGGCATCTACACCGGAAAGCCGTACAATGGCCAGCGCCCCCATTCCGGGTGAAGTGGAAATGGCACAAATGGTCGACTGATCAAGCATTTTCAAAAAATTTTCAGCAAAGATAAACCATTTATTTTGATTAAATTTAAAGCGGCGAAACATGCAAAATACGTTCAAAAAATGAATTTGTTGATTAAAGAAACAGCAGAAATCCTGCGGGATTCCAAATATACCATAGCATTTACCGGCGCCGGAATATCGGTGGAGAGTGGAATCCCACCGTTTCGGGGCGAGAAAGGGCTGTGGAACAAGTACAATCCGGAAGTGCTGGATTTGAAGTATTATTTAAACAACCCGGAAGATAGCTGGATTTACATTCGCGAAATATTTTACGATTTTTTTGCCGATGCCAAACCAAACAAAGCCCACGAGGTTTTGGCACGAATGGAAAAACATGGTCTGTTGCATTCCGTTATTACGCAAAACATCGACAATTTGCATTACCAGTCGGGGAGCAAAATCGTACGTGAATTCCACGGAAATTCCAAAAGGCTGAAATGCCTGAAATGCGGCGAATCATATTCTGCATCCGATTTTGATTTTAAAATGATCCCGCCCCTGTGCAAAGTTGATGAGCAACCATTAAAACCCGATTTTATATTTTTTGGCGAAGGTATTCCGCACGATGCGTATTCAAATGCTTTTGCCGATGCAGAAAAAGCCGAAGTTTGCCTGATAATAGGCTCTACCGGCGAAGTGGTGCCGGCTTCGTATGTTCCGCGTACTGCAAAACAAAGCGGGGCTGTTATAATCGAAATAAATCCGGAAGAGTCTCTGTTTACCGAACAGGTTACCGACATTCATTTACAGGGAAATGCAGGCGAAATTATGGCGCAACTGGAAAAATACCTTTTCTGATTTTTAGGTGTTACACTTCTGCGGAAAACCACGGATGCTTTGAAAATCCCGGTTACGATCCACAAATAATCTTATTTTTGAAATTCTTATCAGGTAAAAATATATGGAGAACAGAGAATATTATGAAGACGACCGGCCGGAAATGCTTCAGTTTGTTGGTCGGAAACCGGCGAAAATAATCGAATTTGGCTGCTCGAGCGGAAGGTTTTCTGAATCGCTGAAAAAAAAATACCAGTGCGAAACCTGGGGAATCGATTTGGATCAGCAATCGGTGGATTTGGCGAAAATGAAAATGGACAAGGTGTTTTGCGGCGATGCATTCGAACAGATGGAAAACCTCCCGGAAAATTATTTCGACTACATCATTTGCAACGATTTTATCGAACATGTGGCATATCCGGAACAATTTTTCGAACGGGTGAAAAAGCATTTAACCGCCGATGCCATTCTCATTTGTTCACTGCCCAACGTTCGTTACTGGAAACATTTTAACCGGTATTTATTCTTAAAAGACTGGAAATACAAGAAAAGCGGAATACTCGATTACACCCATCTGCGGTTTTTTACAAGAAAAAGTATGAAAAGGGCCATTAATAACTGGGGTTTCGAAATTGAAAAATCAAAAGGAATCCGTCCAACCAAAAGTCCGCTGTTCTATCTGTTTAACCTGTTGTTCCTGAATTTTATAGGCGATATGCGTTATCTTCAGTACGCATTCCGTGCGCGGTTGAAGCGTTAACGGGTTTTCAATTTGTCTTTTTTATCTTTCTGTAAAGGGTTATATTTGTTGCTCAAAAAATAAATCTGAAAGAAATGAAACTATTGGAAGGAAAAACAGCGATAATCACCGGCGCATCGCGGGGTATCGGAAAAGCTATTGCTCTGAAATTTGCACAGGAAGGTTGCAACGTGGCATTTACCGATTTGTTTGCCGATGAAAACATGAAAACCACCGAAGATGAGCTGAAATCACTGGGGGTGAAAGCAAAAGGATATGCTTCTGATGCCAGCAAATTTGACGATACCGATAAAATTGTTTCCGAAATCGTAAAGGATTTCGAACGGATTGATGTACTGGTGAACAATGCAGGGATTACCAAAGATACATTGCTCATGCGAATGACTGAAGAACAGTGGGATGCGGTAATTAGCGTCAACCTGAAATCGGTGTTTAACTTTACAAAAGCAGTACAAAAAACCATGCTGAAACAACGTTCAGGCTCCATCGTCAACATGAGCTCGGTTGTTGGCGTGAGCGGAAATGCAGGACAGGCTAATTATTCAGCTTCGAAAGCGGGAATTATCGGCTTCACCAAGTCAATAGCGCGCGAACTGGGCTCGAGAGGAATTCGTTCAAACGCCATCGCACCTGGTTTTATCATTACCGAAATGACTGGTAAAATTCCGGCCGATGCACGAAAAGCCTGGGAAGATTCCATTCCGCTTAAACGCGGCGGTACACCTGAAGAAGTAGCCGGGGTGGCAACCTTCCTCGCATCCGATTTATCGTCGTATGTCAGCGGACAGGTGATTCAGGTATGCGGCGCCATGAACACATAAACCATACATTTTCCGACATCGGAGATTAGATGCAAAAAAACAGGTTAATCATACTCATTGTCTCCCTTTTTTTTCTTTTGGGAGTAGTCAATTATTTCTCCGGTTTAACAATTGATGTCACTCGTGATGCGGGAAAATATGCCACGGCCGCAAAAGAAATTTACCAGAACGGGAACCTTGTAAACCTCACCATTCATGGCGATCCGTACGACCAAAAGCCGCCGTTGCTTTTTTGGCTTGGCGCCCTTGGATTTACAGTTGGCAATGTTTCCAATTTCTGGTTTAAGCTTCCGGTGTTGCTTCTGGTATTCGCCGGCTTTTTTTGGGCGTTCAAACTTGGCGAAAGTCTGTACAACAAAAGGGTAGGGCGGCTTACGGCAGTTCTGCTTTTCTTTTCGTTTATCTATTCGCTCTACAGCATGGATATCCATACCGATACGCCGTTGCAGGCATTCGTGACGCTGGCGTTGTGGCAGCTTTTTGAGTTTATAAAAACAGGCAGGACCCGCAACTGGCTGACAGGTTTTGCGGCCATCGGTTTGGCCATGCTCAGCAAAGGCCCTATCGGTGCTGCAATTCCAGCATTTGCGGTTGTTGGGCATCTTTTATTTACAAAACGTTTTAAATCATTTCTGGATATTCGTTGGTATCTGGGCGTCATAATTGCCCTGATTGTTGTAAGCCCGGCGCTTGTCGGATTAATGAACCAGTTCGGCTGGCAGGGAATCCGGTTTTTTTTCTGGGAAAACATGGTGGGGCGGATTACCGGCTCATATGTAAAAGCAATCAACGACCCGTTATTTTACGTCCATAATTTGCTGTACCAGCTACTGCCCTGGAGTCTGATATTTTTTATCGTTGTGTTTTTAGAATTTAAAACATTGATTAAAAACAGGTTTCGTTCTTTCGAATATTTCACTCTGACCGGAATCTGGATTTATTTTATCATTTTGAATTCAGCGAGCAGCCAGCTTCCCAATTACGTATTTGCCATTGTGCCGTTAATGGCTGTTTTGGCAGCAAAATGGATCGACATTGCGGTTCGGCAAAATCAAAAAATTTATCATGTATTTTTCGGGACCCAGCTTTTTACTGCTTTGCTTTTATGGTTTATCATCGGATTAATTGTATTATGGCTGTTTCCGGTTGTACCGCTTTATTACTGGAGTTTGTTCATTATCGGCATCATTTCATCAGTATTTATTTTGATGAAAAAAGATAACGTTTATATAAAAATGCTGGCTCCGGCGCTGATTGCGTTTACGTGCCTTGTTTTTTTGCTGAATACACAAATCTTTAGGTATATTTTTAGCTTTCAGGCGCCGCCGAAGGCCGCAAAATATTTCAATGAAAATGCAGCAGCCGGAGATACCCTGTACAATTACAAATACGGACAATACGAGCTTTTTTTTTACAGCGAACCCCAGGCAGTGCAGCTACATAATTTCAGGGAATTAAAAAAAGTTGCAGGGAAAGACGGAGCCTGGATTTTCACGGATAATGCAGGATTTGAGGAAATGGAAAAGCTTCAGCTAAGCCCCGATACAGTAATTCAGTACAAGCACCTTTACCTCAACCGTGGCGGAAAGTTTATTAATCCGAAAACCCGTGATGAAGTGCTGCAAAATATGTATTTATTGAAATTTTAGAATTCGTCAATTAAATGGCGTATGAACACAAAAATCAGGATATACAGCTTTTACTACCGGAATATGGCAATACCATTTGAAAATCCGGTGTATGTTCCTGTAATGGCGGGAAAAAAATTAAACACCGGACCAACCTGGATGGAGGGAGATGATACAGGCGATTCAATTTCAGATAAGAATTTATATTTCAGCGAATTAACGGGTATTTACTGGGTGTGGAAAAACACACGGCAGGACCTTACAGGATGCTGCCACTACCGGCGCTATTTTACGGCACAAAAAGAGCCGCTTGATTTGATACTGAAACGAAAACTTTATTTTCTGATTGGCTTATATAAAAAAAGGTATGGATTAATTTACACCAAAAATATTCAGCGGTTCGCCGGCAAAGTTTTGGGAGAACAGGAAATTCTTGATATTTTTCAAAACCACGACGCAATTCTCCCGCAACCCAGAAAGTTGAAATATTCGGTACAGGAACATTACCGGCGTTACCATAAAATTAGTGATCTGGTTATAATCCGGAAGATACTCGCTGAAAATCATCCGGAATATTTGCAATCGTTTCAAAATATGCTGGAAAGCAAACGATTGTATGCAAATAATATGTTTGTTTTGCCGCAGCAAACTTTTTACCTTTTTATGGAGTGGTGGTTCAATGTGCTTTTCGAATTTGAGAAACGTGTTGAATTGTCTGAATATGGCGGTTACCAGCAGCGAATCCTGGGTTTTATTGCTGAACGTTTGTTGACAACCTGGTTTTTACACCAGAATTTGAAGGTGAAGGAATTGCCGGTGCTCTACTTTAAAAATTTGAAATTCAGAAAATAAAAAATGTAGTATAGCGGATTATGCAGATGTTTTTCTGTTTTTAAAAGAAAAAAACATAAAAAAAGAAGCCATTACCGGGGGTGAAAAAAATGTTGTATTTTGCGAAAAATCTATCAAACGAGAAGTGGCGGTTAACAAAATTGAAGCAGTAGATACGCTGGCAGCAGGAGATTTTTTGCATGGTTCGTTTTGTTATTTTTATTTAAACCTGCACGGTAATTTTAAGCAGGCATTGAAATCTGCTGCTGATTTTGCATCGGAAACCTGCTTATACAGGAGCACCCGAAGCTGGTTGAAAAAAAATGGAAAAGATAGTCGTTAAAATTTAACCTATGGGAATGATAAACAAATCAATTGGTTACAGGATAAGCATTTGGATTTCGCTTGCCGTAACAGGTGTTTTTATCATTTTTTTGTTGATTATCTATTTTTACAACCGGCAGTTGTTAAAGGAAAATATTGAAAACCGGGCAATTGGTTTAAGTTCGGTAGTCAACTCACGGGTGAATAAAGATGTAATGACAACACGCGAGGTCGCTAACAACCTGGCCACACAAGTTATTTACTACGCTAAAAATAACGACGCAAAAATGCTCATTTCGCAGGTCATTCAAAAATACCCTTTTTTAAATGCCATTCACATTAATATTCAACCGGATGTGCCGCTGGAATACCACAATTATTTCGTGATCAGAGCCGCTGATTCCCTGCAATACCAGCAATCTGATACGTTGATGTACGACTGTTTAAACGAAGAAGAAATTCTTCAGAATGTAAGGCTTGCAAAAAAACCGGGATGGACGGAACCTTTCAGGTGCCATAAAGAAGGAAAAGTGTCGGTATCCTATTATTCGCCCATTTTCGCAGTTCATGAATCAGATACTGTTTTTCAGGGAGAAGTTTTTTGCGAACTTTCGCTTTCAGAATTAAACCGAAGCATTAACAGCCTGAAACTCAATGGAGGGTTCGCATTTCTCGTTAACAAATCAGGAAAATACATTACACATCCCCAAAAAGAAAAAATCCTGAATGATAATTTGTTCAATGTTTCAGCAAGAGTATTCAGATCAGAAGATGTGGATTTGGAAAAAATCATAAAAAATAACAGGAGTGGTTCAATGGTGGCATATCCTGAATTGTTTAACTACAAGAAAAGTTGGGTTTACTACACTCCCGTGAATGAAAATCGCTGGTACATGATTTTTATGCTGCCATACAGCCAGTTGTTTGCAGAATTATACCTGATAACGTTGCAATTGCTGTTTTTTTCAGTGTTGGGGATCATCGCCATTTTTTTCATTGTTACCTACATCACCAATAAACTTGTTGAGCCATTGAGCAGGGTAACGAGCCAACTAAAACAATTTAGCAGCCAGCCGGGACAGCTTTCATCCGAAACTTCAGATGAAATTCAATTGGTTTCAGAAAGCCTGGACTCGCTAAAATTGTGGTTCGAAAAATTTCGGTCTGAACATAATCAGGAGGCCATATCAAGAAACCTGCAAAAACAGGATCTGGTGCAGGCTTCAGAAATCCAACACAGCATAATCAATACCGGTTTTTCATCGGTAGCCCACCGAAACGAAATCGATATGTATGCTGTGTATAAACCTGCACAGGTAGTTAGCGGCGACTTATTCGACTACTTTTTTATGGATGATGACAACCTGATTTTTACCATTGGCGATGTTTCGGGGAAAGGTGTTCCCGCGGCTATTTTTATGAGCATTGCACAAACCATAATCAAAACAAATTCCTCCTACAAAAAAGCCAGAAATATTGTTAACAAAGCCAATAAACAATTGTGTACCAACAATCAGCACCAGTTTTTCCTGACGCTGTTTCTTGGGGTTTTCAATGTTTCAAAAGGCGATTTATTTTACTGCAACGCTGCGCATACAAGTACGATTATTTTAAAAACCGACGGAAGTATGGTTGAGCTGAATGAATCTCATGGTCTGCCTCTGGGTTTATATCCTGACAAAGATTATAATGATTCGCGAATCACCCTGGATAAAGGCGATACGATTGTTTTGTATACCGACGGTGTTACTGAATTGCAGAATAGTGAAAAAGCTCAGTTTGGCATCAACCGTTTGAAACACGCGCTGGAACCACTTGCAGGAATGGCGCCAAAGAAAATGGCTAAACAACTGGAAAAAAACCTGGAAATTTTTCAGGAGAAAGCGCCTCAATACGACGATATCTGCATTTTTATCATCCGGTACAATCCATAAAAAAAGCCCGGTAAAACCGGGCTTTCAGTTATTAATTGCTTATCTCTTTTGTTCCTGATAATATCCGCATCTGAAGTTTTTCATTTTTCTTGTCGAAACCAATCGAAATTGTATCGCCTTCTGTAATCGATGCTTTAATTATAATTTCGGCCATTTCGTTTTCCAGGTATTTCTGAATTGCACGTTTCAACGGCCGTGCCCCGAATTGAGGATCGTATCCTTTTTCTGCCAGAAAATCCTTGGCCGCCGGTGATATTTTCAGTTTGTAATTCAGCGCTTCCACCCTTGCATATAAATCTTTGATTTCCAAATCGATAATTTGGTGAATGTGTTCTTTTGTTAACTGATTAAACATCACCACATCGTCGATCCTGTTGAGGAATTCAGGTGCAAATGCCTTTTTCAGGGCTTTTTGAATGACATACTTTGCATGCTCATTTTCGCTAACGGCGGCAGCTTGGCTGGTAACAAAACCAACCCCGCGGCCAAAGTCCTTCAACTGCCTGGTACCAATGTTCGAAGTCATGATGACTATCGTATTCTTAAAGTCAACACTACGGCCTAAACTATCTGTCAGACGACCCTCGTCGAGCAATTGCAGCAACAGGTGGAATACATCCGGGTGTGCCTTTTCAATCTCATCGAGCAATACCACTGAATACGGTTTTCTCCTCACCTTTTCAGTAAGTTGTCCGCCTTCTTCATAACCAACATATCCGGGAGGCGCGCCAACCAGTCTTGAAACAGCGAATTTTTCCATGTATTCGCTCATATCTATCCTGATTAAGGAATCGAGCGTATCGAATAAATAGGTTGTAAGGACCTTTGCCAACTGGGTTTTTCCAACACCGGTTGGTCCAAGAAAAATAAACGATCCAATAGGCCGGTTCGGATCTTTTAAGCCGGCGCGGTTACGTTGAATGGCTTTCACAATTTTTGTAATTGCTTCATCCTGCCCAATAACTTTGCTGCGCAAGTCTTTTTCCATGTTCATCAAACGCTTTCCTTCGGCTTGTGCAATACGTTGCACCGGCACGCCCGACATCATGGCAACCACTTCGGCTACTTTATGCTCGTCAACCGTCTCGCGATGGTTTATCAGTTCCTTTTCCCACAACTCTTTTTCTTTCTCGAGCTGCTGTAACAGTGTTTTTTCTTTGTCTCGGAAATTCGCTGCCAATTCAAAATTCTGACTTTTTACCGCGACTATTTTTTCTTCTTTTGTTTTTTCTATTTTCTCTTCGATCTTAACAATCCGTTCGGGAACGTTAATATTTGAAATATGAACCCTTGAACCGGCTTCATCCAATGCATCAATAGCTTTATCCGGTAAATACCTGTCGGAAATGTACCGGGCCGTAAGCTGAACGCATGCTTTAATTGCCTGCGGTGTGTAGTTTACATTATGGTGATCTTCGTACCGGCTTTTAATGTTGTTCAATATTTCAACGGTTTCATCAACCGAAGTAGGATCGACCATTACTTTCTGAAATCGCCTTTCAAGAGCGCCGTCTTTTTCGATATGTTGCCTGTATTCATCGAGTGTAGTTGCACCGATACACTGAATATCTCCGCGTGCCAGCGCAGGTTTCAGCATGTTGGCTGCATCCAGCGAACCTGTTGCCCCGCCAGCGCCTACAATCGTGTGAATTTCATCGATAAAAAGAATAACGTTATTGACTTTTGTTAATTCGTTCAAAATAGCTTTCATCCGTTCCTCGAACTGTCCGCGGTACTTTGTACCCGCCACAATGGAAGCAATGTCAAGGCTGACAACTCTTTTATCGAATAAAATGCGAGACACTTTTTTACCGATAATACGCAAAGCAAGTCCCTCTGCAATGGCTGATTTACCAACCCCCGGTTCACCGATTAAAATCGGGTTGTTCTTTTTCCGGCGACTTAGAATCTGAGCAAGCCGCTCAATTTCTTTTTCACGTCCAACAATTGGATCGAGGTTGTTTTCTTCTGCCAGCTTTGTAATATCAATTCCAAAGTTATCCAACACCGGCGTATCTGATTTTGATGCGCCGCCTTTTTTAGGCCCCGTGCCTCCTGGTGCTTTTGAAAAAGCGTCGCCGGCATCATCATCATCGCTGTCGGGGAAATTCGATTTGGCTTCCGGTGTTTTATAATCTTTCAGCTGCGATTTAACGATGTAATAATTAACACCGAAATCTACCAGGACTTGGGTGACAATGTTTTCGTTGTCTTTAAGTATGGCGAGCAATAAATGCCCGCTGTTTGCTGTTGGATTTTTAAATGAACGAGCTTCGAGGTATATTAATTTTAAAGCCTTTTCAGCCGATTTTAACATAACCAGGTCGGAGTGGTCATCGATGATTTTTTCTGTTTTGATTTTGCTTTCCAGCAAATGTTTTATTTCTATCAGATCGACACCTAAATTTTCAAGAATATCCGTGGCAATACCTTCGCCGTCGCGCAATATGCCTAAAAATAAATGTTCCTGACCTATATAATCGTTACCAAGCCGGATAGCTTCCTCTCTGCTATATCCAATTATATCCTTAATTCTTGGTGAAAATTGTGATTCCATATTACTCCTTAAAATTTCACATTATCCAACAAATACTATTCCTAAATGTTGAGCACTTAAAAATACTGAAAAAAACCCCATTAATTCCGAATTTACTGTCGAAGTTATTAAGAAAAAAACGTTCCGCTGAATTATTGACAGTTCGTTTGTTAATATTTTCTCTTGTCTGTTACTTTAAAACCACTATAAATATGTCCTTTTGACAGATGATTTTATTATTTTTGTGCGTCATTTTTAAGACGATAATTTATACAATAAAAAGGAGATATAAATGAGTGATGGTGAAAGAATTATCAGAATAAACATTGAAGAGCAGATGAAATCTGCTTACATTGATTATTCAATGTCAGTAATCGTTTCACGTGCATTACCTGACGTTCGCGATGGTTTTAAACCTGTGCATCGCAGGGTATTATACGGAATGAATGAATTGGGTGTGTTTTCGAACCGTTCATATAAAAAATCTGCCAGAATTGTTGGAGAAGTATTGGGGAAATATCACCCACATGGGGATTCTTCAGTATATTTTACGATGGTGAGGATGGCCCAACCATGGTCATTGAGATATCCACTGATCGACGGGCAGGGAAACTTTGGTTCTGTTGACGGAGATAGTCCCGCAGCAATGCGGTACACCGAGGCAAGAATGGCGAAGATTGCAGAAGAAACGCTCGCCGATTTGGAAAAAAACACGGTTGATTTTCAACCCAATTTTGATGAATCCCTCAAAGAACCAACGGTACTGCCAACTCGTATTCCGCAGTTGTTAATCAACGGTTCATCGGGCATTGCAGTAGGTATGGCTACAAACATGCCGCCGCACAATTTATCAGATACAATCGATGCAATAATTGCCTATATCGAAAACAATGAAGTAACCATTGACGACCTGGCCGAAATTGTTAAAGCGCCTGATTTTCCAACCGGCGGTATTATCTACGGTTACCAGGGCGTAAAGGAAGCGTTTGAAACCGGCCGCGGCAGGATTACCATTCGTGGAAAAGCACATATCGAAAATGAAGGCGGCAGGGAAAAAATAATTGTGACCGAAATTCCATACCAGGTCAACCGTGCCGAAATGATTCAAAAAACGGCGGAATTGGTTAACGACAAGAAAATAGAAGGTATTTCCAATGTAAACGACGAATCGGGCAGGGAAGGGATGCGCGTTGTTTACGATTTGAAGCGCGATGCCATGAGCAATGTGGTATTGAACAAATTGTACAAATATACGGCACTTCAAACAACGTTCAATGTTAACAATATTGCGCTGGTACATGGCCGTCCAAAAATGCTTAATATAAAGGATTTAATCCGGCATTTTGTCGACCATCGCCATGAAGTGGTAACCCGCAGGACCCAATACGATCTCGAGCAGGCGGAAAAAAGGGCACATATCCTGGAAGGTCTGATCATTGCCAGCGACAATATCGATGAAGTAATTGCCATTATCCGTGGTTCTTCGACTCCGGATGAAGCCCGCGAAAAATTAATGGAAAGGTTCGGGCTAACCGAAACACAAGCCCGTGCAATAGTTGATATGCGTTTAAGACAACTAACTGGTCTTGAACAGGATAAGCTCCGAAGCGAATATGACGAGATCAAAATACAAATTGAATACCTTAAAAGTGTGCTCGCCGATTTTATCCTGCGGATGAATATTATCAAGGAAGAACTTCTGGAAATAAAAAGTAGGTTCGGCGACGCCCGCAGAACGGAAATTATACCGAATGCCGAAGAATTCAACCCGGAAGACTTTTATGCGGATGAAGATATGGTAATCACCATCTCTCATTTGGGTTACATTAAACGTACACCGCTTACCGAATTCAGGACACAGGGCAGGGGAGGCGTTGGCTCAAAGGGAAGCACAACACGCGATGAAGATTTCCTTGAACATCTTTTTATTGCATCGATGCACAACACGGTGCTTCTGTTCACTAAAAAAGGCAGATGTTACTGGATGAAGGTGTACCAGATTCCGGAAGGCTCCCGTTCATCGAAAGGCCGAGCGATACAAAATATCCTGAACATCGAACCGGATGATAAAGTATTGGCTTTCATAAAAGTGAAAACACTTTCCGACGAAGATTTCATCAACAACAATTATATCCTTCTCGCCACTAAAAACGGAGTCATAAAGAAAACTTCGCTGGAAGCTTATTCACGGCCACGCCAAAACGGTGTTAATGCCATCAATATAAAAGAAGGCGACGAGTTGATTGAAGCCCGGTTGACCAATGGCACCAGTGAAATATTACTGGCAGTTCGTTCCGGAAAAGCAATCAGGTTTAATGAAGCAAAGGTAAGGCCGATGGGCCGGACCGCAACAGGTGTGCGCGGAATCACTCTCAAAGATGATAAAGACGAATTAATTGGTATGGTATGTGTAAATAACGGGGCCGAAGATATTCTCGTTATCTCAGAAAACGGATATGGAAAACGCTCTCAAATAGACGATTACAGGATTACAAACCGGGGTGGGAAAGGAGTGAAAACATTGAATGTTACACCAAAAACAGGAGCATTGATTGCGATTAAAAGCGTATCGAATGAAAATGATTTGATGATTATAACTGTGAAAGGCCTCACCATTCGTTTAGCTGTCAGTTCAATTTCCGTATTGGGAAGGGCAACACAGGGAGTGCGTTTAATCAACCTGAGGAATGATGATAATATTGCCTCTGTTGCGAGGGTTGTTAATGTGGAAAAGGAAACTGATGAAATTGAAGAAGCTCTCGAGCCTGACGATGAACTCGAGCCTGACGATGAAAATGATGAAAATAATAATGAAGATTAATTTATAATTTCGTTTTGTCAAAAGTTTGTAAATATCTTTAAAACAAATTAATATTAAATTTTTAGCAATGAAAAGAACAATTATTCTGCTCACCTTTGTGTTTGCATTTTCTGCCAGCTTTGCCCAAAAGGGAAAAGTATCCAGCGCCGAAAATTATAAAGATAGTGGTAAGCTAAAAGAAGCTTTGGAAACTATCAATACAACGATTGATCCCAGCAACGATAAATCAGAAAAGACCATTGGATGGCCTCATGCATGGGAAGTGCGGGGAGATATTTATCAGGCAATTTACCAATCGAAAGATGAAAATGTAAAAAGCCTGGCTGATGATCCTTTGGCTGAAGCTTTAGAATCCTATAAAAAAGCGCTCGAGCTGGACGACAAAGACAGGTACAGCAAAAATATTAAGATTAAATTAACTCTGCTCACCAACGATCTTACCAATCAGGCAGTGCAAGCGTTCAACGATGAAAAATTTGAAAAAGCCTTGCATTCGTTTGAACAAATTCTCGACGTTCAAAACATGGATATCATTAAAGCGGATAGTCCGGACGCAGTTGATACGGTAATTATTTTCAATTCGGCGCTGGCTGCATACAATGCACAGAATTACGATAAAGCGATAGAATATTATAGTGAAGCTGCTAAATATGGTTATAATGGAGCCCGTACATATAGCTTGCTTGCAAATACATATCAGTTGAAAAAAGATACACTGGGCGCATTGGAAGCATTGAAAGAAGGCTTTGAGAAATATCCTGAAGACAATACGGTATTGACAAGCATGATTCAGATTTATCTTGATATGAACAAAACAGAAGAAGCGATGAAATACCTGGACATGGCCATTCAACAGGATCCAACCAACGCTACTTACCTTTTCGCACAGGGAACCCTTTATGAAAAAGTTGGCGAAGAAGAAAAAGCAATAGAATCTTACGAAAAAGCCATCGATGTTGACGAAAATTATTTTGATGCATACTACAACCTGGGTGCACTTTACTACAACGAGGGTGTGAAACAGATAGAAGTAGCCAATGCAATCCCGGCGAATGAAAATGAAAAATATCAGGAAGAATTGAAAAAAGCAGATAAATGGTTCGAAAAAGCGCTTCCTTACATGGAAAAATGCCATGAGTTAAAACCGGAACAGAAAATGACGCTTGAATCGTTGAAAAACCTGTATTACCGTCTGAAAATGATGGAAAAATACAATCAGATTATGGAACAGTTAAACCAGTAATCAACGAATATAAGGAAGGTATAAAAACCTTCCTTTTCTTTTACGTCCACTTATAAACATAATATATATTTAAGTAATAATTTTGATTAAAGATGCATCTTTATTAATTTTGTATGTATTCAATAAAAAAGCATCAGAAAAATGAAAAAATTAATCATTCCAGTTACACTTGCATTACTGACGTTAGTTTCCTGTCAGACGGGAAAAGTAACAACCGCACTCAATCAAAAGGAAAGCGGCGACCTTAGGGAAGCATTAAATACAATTAATGAATCCATTGATCCTTCAAATGAAAAAGCTGAGAAAACGATTAACTGGCCGCGCACCTGGGAAGTGCGGGGAGAAATTTATCAGGCCATATATGAGTCTGATAATAAGGAAATTAAAAGCCTGAGTGAAAATCCGTTGGATGAAGCGTTAAAATCATACAAAAAAGCGTTGGAACTGGACGAAAAAGATAAGTTCAGCAAAAACATCAAGATTAAATTAACGCTGTTAACCAATGATTTAACTAATCAGGCAGTGGAAGCTTTCAACTCCGAAGATTACGGTGAGGCGCTAAATTCTTTTGAAAACATCCTTGAAATTCAGGATCTTCCTGTAATAAAGGAAGATAATCCGAACATGGTGGATACTGTTATTCTGTTCAACGCCGGGTTGGCGGCTTACAATGCGCAAAATTATGACAAAGCCATTGATTATTATTCCGAAGCTGCAAAATACGGTTATAATGGCGCCCGTACTTACAGCCTTCTTGCCAATTCCTACCAGTTGAAAAACGATACTATCGGCGCACTTGATGTTTTAAAAGAAGGATTCGAAAAATATCCCGGCGACAATGGAATTTTAACCAGCATGATTCAGGTTTACCTTGATTTGGACAAAACCGAAGATGCCATGACGTACTTAGAAATGGCCATCGAACAGGATCCGAACAACGCGACTTATTATTTTGCGTTGGGAACTCTGCATGAAAAACAGGGAAATGAAGAAGAAGCAATCGATGCTTATCAAAAAGCAATAGATTTAAATAACGAGTATTTTGATGCCTACTATAATTTAGGCGCTTTGTATTACAACAATGGCGTGGAACAGATAGAAGTTGCCAATTCAGTCCCGGCAAATGAAAATGAACGGTACCAGGAGGAAATGGAAAAAGCCAACGAATGGTTTCGTAAAGCGCTGCCATACATGGAAAGATGCCACGAATTGGATCCGGACCACGTGATGACGCTTGAGTCACTCAAGAATTTGTATTACCGGTTAAAAATGATGGATAAATACAACGAAATTCTGGAAGAATTGGGAAACGGATAAGATTATAATTTAAGGAGAGCCTAGCCAACTCTCCTTTTTCAATATTAATTTTATTTAACTTAATATCAATTATAGGACAAGGGTATTTATTTTATATTTCGGGGTTCTTCTCAAAAAGTTTTAATATTAATGGCTAAAGCCAGTTTCTGTGTTTTCACAAATTAACCCCCGGCTTAAGCCGGGGGCAACATATCTGACCTTCATCCTTCGCTTGCTTTCGCCAATCTGCTCAAGTAAAAAAATGCACCGGGCCGACGCTCTTAGGTTCAGTTAAACCGGATAATTGTATGTAAAAATATTTTTACGCGATTCTCAGGAGGTTAATTCGCGACAATCTGAGGCTGACATATCCTGTGGTTTTAGTCCAACCAACTTTCCCCCAGCACTGCTTATCATAAATTTAATATAGAAAACCCATGTCTGGCGCCGGTTTTAAATACAAAAAAAAGATTCGTATCGGCGATTCGAAAAAAATGCTAAGTTTGTTTATTAAACTGATACGACGAGCTTATGTGGATAACTTTTACGCTGGTTTTATTTTACGTGCTTGCCCCGGCTTTTATTATTTACCTCTGCAAAATTTCAACTGTTTTAAAACGAGTTGGCGCAGTTGTTCTCGCGTATGTTTTTGGTTTGATATTGGGTAACTCAGGAATATTGCCTTCACCCGGACCGGCAATGCAACAGTTGCTGGCACAGTCAGCCCACCATTATTTATCACAAAGCGAATTTCAGCAATTGCAGTTTGCCGGCAAATTAACGGAAACCGACGTTGTAGTCAACCGGATTTATCATTTACAGGAACTTCTCTGGACCATTATAATTCCACTGGCCCTGCCGTTGTTATTATTTTCGCTTGATCTGAAAAAATGGCTCAAACTGGCAAAAGGCACACTTCTTTCGCTTGTTTTGGCGCTGGTTTCGTTGATTATTGCTGTACTTGCCGGCTATTTCCTGTTTCAGGATTCAATTGAAGAATCCAATAAAGTTGCCGGAATGCTGGTGGGCGTTTATACCGGTGGAACAGCAAACCTGGCAGCAATTGCAACCGGTTTAAACGTGCGGGCTGAAACTTTTATCCTGACCAATACTTATGATTTAATCATTGGTTCGGTAGCGCTGCTTTTTTTAATGACTGTTGCCCAGCGTCTTTTCAATACTTTTTTACCCAAATTCGATATGATTCACAAGGCGGAAAACGAATTTCAGTTAGGTGAAGAGGAAAATGAGAATATTGAAAACTACGATGATTTGGTGAAAAGAAAGTATTTTCCGGATTTACTGAAAGCGCTGGGACTGTCAATTGTTGTTGTTGCCATTGGCGGCGGAATCAGTTTTTTGTTTCCCAAAAGCGCACAGGATGTTATTGCAATCCTTGCTATAACAACTTTCGGTTTGGTTGCTTCGCTTTTTAAACCGGTCAACCGGCTTCAAAACAGCTTTCCGATGGGAATGTATTTAATTATTATTTTTTCCCTGGTGGTATCTTCTATGGCCAATTTAACCGAAATGTTCCAGGTTGAATATCTGGAGCTTTTTCTATACGTATTGCTTGTTATTATCGGTTCCATGATTATCCATGTAGGTTTGGCAAAAATTTTTCGGGTCGATGCCGATACCACGATTATTGCCATTACCGCACTTACTTATTCCCCTCCGTTTGTTCCTGCAGTTGCAGGAGCGATAAAAAATAAAGAAATTATTATTTCCGGTCTCACTATCGGAATAATGGGATTTGCTTTTGGGACGCAACTTGGGTTGCTTTTAGGTGCTTTATTAAAATAGCAACTGATGTATCCTGTAGCTCAGGCGCACATTTTATTTAACCTTTTATAATCCGTTCAATTCGTGCATCCAGCTCACGCTGATCGTTGGCAAAGCTGGCAAGTCCGGCCAGGTTGAGCAGCGTATCGATGGCCAGTTCTTCGCTTTCAATGCGGGCGGCCCAGCGGCTGTGCTTCGGAATTTTTCCGTCGTTGGAAATGTGCTGCAAATCTTCGTTGCTCAAATAAGGAAACATATCGCCGCACCCTGCCGCATGCACCCGGTCGATGAGTTCATTTCCGTCTTTCGGACAATCACTGCTTAAGCTTTGTGCAAGCGCCAACTCTTTTTCTGAAACCTCCCAAAGTTTTTCGGGGAAATATTTTTCTGCTTCCGTAGTTAAATCCACCGGATATTTTTCATTCAATTTTGAAGAGAAATTACCGCCGAGTTTTAATTTTCCTTCGGCGGCTACTTTGGTGGGCATGGTAAAAACATTTACTCCGGCCAGCGCCTCGAGTTGTTCGTAACTTCGGAGACTGGCTGCAATCATTTTTGTAGGTCCGTTATTGTTCTTTGTCAGGTCAGTAACCCAGTTCTGGGCCGAAATGACGGTGCGTTCGCCGGCGCCGGAACCGTCTCCCAATTCGTTATCTTTGATGTACGCTCCTACCCTTCCCAAAAAAACATTCTGGTAATTGGGTTTTGTAATAGCTGCCACCATCACATTCTGCCGCGCCGAGAATTCCAGCGTGAAATTGATCTTTACGCCAGCCTCACGTAATTTTTTCGCGCCAATCAATCCGGCTGCGGTATAAGGCACTTTTACGATAAAATGTTCCGGATTTATTTCGAAATAGCGTTTTCCGTAATCAACAATTGCGGAAATATTGTGTGCGGTATCAGTATGAAGTTCAACGCTCACTTTACCGCCAAATTTCTTTGCCAGCCGCAGTCCGTGGCGGGCATTCAGAATAAAAGCAATTTCAATAATTTGTTCTTTCAGCGAAAGCGGCTTTACAATTTCTTTGGCTTCAGCTATAAAATCATCATAAATACCTTTTTGTATTTCTTTATTAACCAACGTGTTATTGGTTGTAAGTGCCGACATTTCAGCCGTCCATATTTTTTCGGCCTCTTCCATATCGCCGGTGTCGAGCCATATTTCCGTGCCAGCGTCCCGCAGGCTTTGCCAAAATGGATCGGGTTGGCTTTTTACCGGTTCTTCAGAAATTCCTTGAGAAATAAATGTTTTGATTTTTGTCTTTAATTCGTTATCCATGATTTCAGTTCTTAATGGCTAAAAAGTTATAAAAAATCCTTTAATCTAAACGTATTGTTCTGCCATTTTTTCGAACTTAACATAACTGATAATTTGCTGTTTTAATTGTCAACAGATATGCTCTGAGTCATAAATTAACAAAACGAACTTTTAGAAAATAGGTGTTTTAACCTGAACAACATTACTTTTCGAAAAGAGTTCGCTGATATCATACACAATAACCGTATAATAATAGGTGCTGTTTTCTGCCACTTTACCATCATTATATGCTGTTTCAGTTACATTGGAAGTCGTAAAAATTAACGTGCCCAGCGAGTTTTGGGAATTCGATCGATATAACTCATATTTGGCAAAATCGGCATCGTAATTTCGTGTCCACGACAGTTCGACAACACTGCTAACTGAAACGACTGATAATTTACTTGGTGTTGGATCATAGTTAGGGATTACTATTTTAATGGTATTACTTTCAGCATAATAACCATCTGTACTGTAAACTAAAATTCTGTAATAGTATGTTTTTCCTTCCGGAACCGGATAATCCGCATAATTTGTTTGAGTGACGGTATCCGTTGATAAAATCATTGTTCCCAAATCCGCTTCCGACTCTGACCGGTATAATTCATATTTCGCGAAATTATAGTCGTAATTCTGAGTCCAGTTAAGTTCTACGTATACTCCTTCGCTCCAACCATCCAAAGTACCTGGTGTAATAAGATTATACCTAACCTGAAATAAATTACTTTCCGAGCTAAATCCATGCTCATCGAACACAATCACTTTATAATTGTAAATGCCTGGTTCCGGTAAAGAATTATCATAATAAAATGTTTCAGTAACATCCGTTGTAGTGAATATTCTGTCGCCCGGCGAATTATCTTTCGATCGATAAAGTTCGTAACGTGCGAAATCAGAATCGGGATTTTCGGTCCAGTACAGATAAATTTCTTCATAATCATACCCTTCCAGGTAACTCGGAACAGGCGGAACAGCAGGCACATCAACTTGAGCGACATTACTTTCCGACCCCGAGCCTGATATATTATAAACAACAACAGTGTAAAAGTAAGTATTCCCTTCAATAAAAGTTGTGTCAACAAATTCTCGTTCAGTGACAACATTGGTTGAATATATTTTTGAACCCAACGCATTTTCCATTTGCGAGCGGTATAACTCGTACCTGTCAAAATCAGGGTCAGCATTTTGAGTCCAGTATGCGTAAACGTAACCATCGAGAGAAGCGTCCAAATGAACCGCAGTTGGAATTCTCTGCGGGATTTCAGCCTGAACTACATTACTTCCGCTACTCAATTCGTCGGCGTCAGTTACTACAACCCGATAATAATAGGTATTCCCGGCAGTTACCAGAGTGTCAGTAAATGTGGTGTCCGAAAGGGTATTGGTTGAATAAACCTGTTCGTCGAAGGTAGTTTCATTGTCCGATCGATATAAAACGTAATTGTTGAAATCCGGATCAGGATTCGGTGTCCAGGAAAGTTCGACGATATTGCTCACCGAATCAACGCGAAGGATGCTCGGCGTTGGCAAAACGTATGGCAATTCTATCTGAACCAGATTACTGTTGATGTTAAAACCCTCGGTATCTGTAACAACCAAAGTATAATAGTAGGTTTTTCCCTCCGCCAGCGTGCTGTCATTATACTGAGTTGTTGTATTTACATTACTTGAATAAATATTGTCACCCAGCGAATTTTCCGAATCCGATCGGTATAAATCGTATCCTGCAAAATCGTCGTCGGCATTTTGATTCCATGATAAGTTGACAATGTTTTCCGACCGCGTTGCCTGCAAATCAGCGGCGGCCGGCAGGATGGGTGACAATGTGAGGTTAACCGTAAAATCATTCTTGTCGATATTCTCTGTCGTAGCACCCTGCCATTGAACAATATTATTTCCATCCGTGGCTTTAACTGTGAATGTTCTGCCCGTACCTTTATCGACTGAAATTTTACCGGTGGCTCTATTTCCTGTAATGTCCAAATCAGTCTCAGGAACCAAAGTTTCACCATCCGCAGTCACTGTAATTGTAACTCTTGTAACGCTGGTTACCGAAGCGGCACTTTTTAAATTGCCATCTCCGGGTAGTGGAATATTTAATGTGACAACTGTTTTTCGCATCAAATCGTCTTCCCGGGTGCATGAAATTTGCAAACCGATAATTGCAAAAACAGCACTCCAAATCAGCCCATAATTGCATAATTGCACCGTTAACTTTTTCATAACCGATATGATTTTTGAATTAAAAACCCCAGTTCACGTTTATATTTCCAGTCGCCTTATCAGATTTCCAGGGTTGAATTATTAAAATTGCTGTACTCACACCAACTGCGGCAGCTCCGGCCCAGAATCCCGGTCGCTTCAGCAACGACGGTTTCCAAACTGTTGAGCTATTCATCTGAATGAAATTTTCATACTCGGAAGCCAATTGTGCGGTGGGAACAAATACGCTGGTAATTTGCCCGTTTCGGAAATAGGCTGCCTCCCCTACATTTAAACGGTTTACTTTCGGATCTTTTGGAAAGGTAAGATGTCCTTGTTCCAGATAAACTTCTCCCGAACTGTCGGAACGGACATGATACAGCGCCCGAGTAGTGCTGCCCGATTCCACAACACTTTGCAGTCCCTGGGTATTTACCTGAATTTTGTCTTTAATAACGGTAAATATACCGCTGCCCTGCCGGATTTCAATAGCTACCCGCCGCGAACCATCCTGCGCTTCTTTCACTTCGTATAATCCCGGTTCTTTTAAGTCGGGATAGGGCATCATCGATACAGTTCCGTTTTGCAGTTGATTTTTTACCCGCAGTCTCAACCGAATATTTTGTTCCAGTTTCAGGTTGTCGTTATAAAACAACTTTTCATTTATTTTGATGTTTAGCCAATTTCTCTGATCGTTCCTCCTTAACTGGGCAAGAGAAGTCTGGTTCTTTTCTTCCTTGACAACTCCTTCAGAAATGGTAGCAATTTTCGTAATTTTGGCCACGCCTTCCTGTGCAGCATTTTGAAAAGGAATCAACGCAAAGACAGTGTATGCCATCCATCTGCAGAATATTAAGTTTGTCTTCATATTTAAACCTCCATTTTTGATTGTTTCTTTAAAATGCCTCTGCGAGTCCGTAATAAACCATCGATTCAATATCGTTGGAACGAACGTACCAAATTCGTTTTTCCAGCTTCGAATAGAGATAAAATTCATCATCCGACTGATAAATAAGCAAGAGGCGATCATCTTCCGGCCATTGAAGTTTTTGATCAAGTACGACTACATTGAATTCTGTCGATACCATTCGACCATAACCATCGTTTGCTGTTACCGAAACTACAGCGTTGCCTTTTAAAAGGGGTTGCACTTCCAAAACATTTCCCGAAATTTTCACACCGGCAACCTGGGCTGATTCGCAATTCACCTGAAAAGTAAGCTGTACCGGTTCCTGATCGAGCAACCGGAATACAGTAGGATCAGCCATCAAATTCCGAACAAAAGGCTTATCTCCCACCATCAGTGTTTGCGGGGGAATTTGATTTGCCACTTCTGCACCCCATATATCTATTTCATCTGCAACATTCACCGAAAAACTTACCGAGCCTTCCTTGCCTTCGCTGTTTCGGGCTACAACAGTAATCAGAGCGTCTCCGGTTTCAAGCGGTGTTATGATCAGCACATTTCCATCAATTTCAGCCTGAGCCACATCAGGTGCGGTTGAAGTTGCAGAATAGGTGAGCATATCACCTTCCGGATTTGTAAAAACCTGTGGCTTTGCTTCAAGATTGTACCTGAACGGAATTCCATGCGTTTCGAGTTTCTGGTTGCGGATGGCATTTTCGCGTGCTACCTGGCTGGCATTTAACTGCGATTTTTGAGCCGTTTTCTGAAAATCATTCTTTTGTCCGACAGTTTTAAACTGCGTTTTAACTTCCTGATATTTACTATTAAGCAACAATACACCGTAATTGCATGGAACCAGGATTACCTGCGTTGCAAAAAGCAGAAAATTTATCGTAGCCCAAAATTTGACATGAAAACTCACGGGTTCGTCTTTCTCTTTTTTCACCGACATGATATAACGCAAAGCCAACCCAATAAGCAAAACACTTAAAAACAGTTGGGTAAAATAGCGCGGCAGCTTTTCATCTTTGGTTAAAATCAGTTGTTTGAGTGCATCGGTGTTGGCGGTTAAAAAGGTAAACTTAGCTGGTGCTGTTGCATTAACTTCCGTAAAAAGCAGGTTTTCAACCAATACTGCTTTTACCATCCAGTTCAGCGATATCATCTGTGCAACAACAAGTAAAATCAAAAAGAAATGCCTAAACCTGGCTATGAAATGTTTTCCCGAGTTTGAAACTTTATCTCCCCAAACTTTCACAGAAGGAATTCGCCTTGATAATCTGGCCAGCAAAATTACCGAAAATATCACCAAAACCAGTGGCTCCAAAACCAGCGAAATGCTTTGCAATATGATTATGCCGGGCAAAAATCCCAGTAAAATTGAACCGGTATATAAATATTGATTCAAATCCACCGGTATGTTTGTGAAACCCAGCATTTTCAAATGACTGCGTTCTGCCAGGTATCCAACGGCTATTAAAATGGCACTTATACCGGAGAGTGAACCTGCTATTATTCCAAAGAAACGGGCGATAATTTTTGTGATCTTTTCAAGCATGAAATTCTGTTTAAAGAATGAAAAATGATCAACTAACCTGTTGTGCTTTTATACTTGTGCCTGTAAATTCGCTTCAGCTTACACACCGTTCAGTACTCTTTAGCAAAAAAAATACCCGAAAAACTCAGTTGTACGTCCTCATTCAGGAAGAATTTGAAAATAATTTAATGGCTAAAAATCAATTATTTGTAAGTTAAATAAAAACAAAAAGATATGCAATCCAAAAATTAATAAATTCTGGGCTATTCAAAAGGAAACAGAAATGGTGATAAATTTACCAATTGCACTTTTCACAAAAATCCAACGATGATTCAAATTTTTTTTAAGAGAATTTTTCCTTGTTGAAAAAAGTTACATCATATATGTTCGTTTAAATGAACATGACATAAATGATATTGTTTTGTAAATTAGTATAACTTTTTGCCAAAAACATGAAACAAAAAACTTTATTGCTTTCAAATACCGTTACCTTGATTTTTGCTTTAGTCATGAATGCCCTTGCGGGCAGTGCAGCTTTTAACGGCACATCGGTGGCTGACATCAGCGCCCGATATGAATCATTGTTTACTCCTGCCGGTTATGCCTTCTCCATTTGGGGGCTAATTTACCTGCTTCTCCTTGCATTTGTGGGTTATCAGTGGTTTGCCCGGATAAAATACGGGCAGGATGAAAACATGGAAAGAACTGGTTTCTGGTTTGCCATCAGCAACCTGGCAAACGGATTTTGGATTGCCGCCTGGGTAAATGACAGGATTGGCCTTTCGGTGATTTTAATGCTGATATTGCTGGTTTCATTAATAGTGCTGACGGTTAGATTGCGACTTGAGATTTGGGATGCACCTGTCCGGATTATCATATTTGTGTGGTGGCCGATTTGCATCTATATCGGCTGGATAATTGTAGCAACAGTGGCAAACATTTCCGCATTTTTGATAAGTATGAACTGGAACGGCGGATTCCTTACGCCGCAGGTCTGGACGATTGTTCTGATTGTAGCCGCCTCTTTCATTTATTTGCTGCTGATTCGTTTCCGGAATATGCGAGAAGCTGCTCTGGTTGGTGTTTGGGCATTAATTGCCATTGCCGTTAAACAATGGCAGGATAATCAGTCGATTGTAATTGCTGCAATTATAGCGGCAATCATTTTGTTTGTTGCCGTTTCCGTTCATGGATATAAAAACCGCGCCACCTCGCCGTTTCAAAAGCTAAAACGGGGGGAAGTTTAGCGAAACGAAATGCAAAAATTTCCCGATCGGAATTCAAGGTCTATTACTTTTTCCCAATCATTTTAAAATATGAACTTACTCCGATAAGTTAAACATCGACTGTGACAGTTATCCGATGAATCCATAATTAATGACTTCTGAAATAATAATTCATCCCGTTAAATGCTGTTTTTTTTAACAATCCCTGCAACAGCAGCGAATCCACAACTTCCATATCGGCATTTTCTTTTTTTATCAATTCACGTATGGTATCTTCCCGCAGCGGATGAACGGCCGTTATATTCAGAATGTCATCGGCAGCATTGCCTGTGAATCCCGTGTCGTTTCCTTCAAAACCGGCAAGGGTTTCAGTTTTCATCCCGAAGCTGTTGAAAATATTCCAGGCCAGCGCCAATTGCCTGTCCGTAACCGGTTTCACTTCTCGCAAAGCCGGGGGCCTCGTTGGAACAGAAATATAAGCTGTATCGGGTTTCAAACACGAAATAAATGCTGCCGTTTGCCTGATTTGGTTGGGTAGGTTATTAAATTTTTCAACCAGCATTGTTTCGGTATTCAATTTTCCTTTGTATTGTTCTGAAAATATTTCGATGCCATTTAAAATACGTTGAATCTGCAAACCAATGGAAGGCCGGTTGACTTTTCGCCAGGCCAGTTTGCTAATTGTATCTAGTTTTACCGATACCCGGTCTGCGTTCATTAGATTTTCCCGGATTTCATTTTTATAAAGAAGCGATGCGTTTGTAATAACAGCTACCGGAATACCAAACCTTTTCAGCAACCTGATTTCTTCTCCGAGGTTATTGTCGAGCGTGGGCTCACCATTTGCTACAAAAGTCAGATAATCGGGCCAGTGCATTTTGTCGAGCTTTTCCAAATGCGAAGCCACACTGTTAACCAGTATTTCAGGAGTGTGAAAATTGGTTGGTTGCATGGTTCTATAGCGTGTTACACCTGCCTGGCAATAAATACAGCTATACGAACAAACCTTTTGAGAAACAATATTATTGATTCCCAAACTAAGTCCCAGTCTTCGCGATGATATCGGGCCGAAAGCAATCATAACCACTTCTCGTTGCTAATAAAAATACCTATTTAATCTTTAGTTCAATATACTGTGGTTTTACGAAAAAGGAACCAGATAGTTATGACTAATATGTTAAACAAAACGATGCAGGATTTTCACACCTGATAAATCCGGTTTGCAATAGGTAATCATCCAAAACTTATCCGATTTTTTTACCTGCCATTGGCTCGGGTTTCAAACTGTGAATTTCTTCAATATGAATTAAAATTACAGTCCTGGGTTTGGGCATTCCTGCCTTTAGCGACATTTCTGCAGATTTTTCATATAGTTCACCACTGGTTAAAACTTCAGGGGTACCAATAAAACGATATCCGTCAACAGTTTCGCGATCCACTACAGCAGATGCTACTTTCGAACCATCCAGAATATTCTTATAGGTTCTGCCTCCCACTCCTTCTTTAAAAATTAAGGTTTCATCATTAAGTACACGGGTCGAACGTTTAGGCGCATTATTGGGAATTCCATCTTTGCTGACTGTCGCATGAAAACATTGCCGGGATGCAATCATTTCCTTCATTTCATTTGTAAGCTGTGACATAACTGAAATTTCTTCTAAAATTAACGGATTATTGAATGGGCAAATGTATCAATTCTACTTGTCATGAAAAATAAATTAAACAGGGCAAGCTGCTTCAGGAATATATTAAAACAGTACCAAAAATGCGGGGAAATCATTCCCTGTGTGTTCCTACGCATTAT
>CAWAMJ010000018.1:0-73925 GCA_963783085.1 uncultured Prolixibacteraceae bacterium
TCGCTCTAAAATAAAAAACCTACCTATTATGATACGAATAAACGGATTAATAAGATTAGCCTTACTGGTAATTGTAACATTGATATGGGGTTGTTGGAAAGATGAAGATACAATTGACAAAAAAACGGCAAGCGGTAAAACAAGTTTTTTTGAGGAGGTAACTGAACCTGAAACAAGTACAGGTTCGGATAGAGCCTATATGTCTTTAAATGCATATTCCGGGACTTCCGGTAGTGGCTCACCTACAAGTACAGGCGACTGGGGAGGCGGAAATCCAAATGGGCAATTCGAACCAGGGGTTTTAACTGCAGGCGAATGGAACGACCTCGATAACTGGGATTTCTGGAATAACCTGTTAAATAATCAGGAGTATTATGAGGATGTAAATAAATGGAACCTCAAAGAAATAAAAAGATACAGTTTTGTGGTTGCAGATAAAAATGAGTCATTGGTTGCAAATGCTGAAATCAGTCTTCTATCTGGTGACGTAGAAGTTTGGAAAACCAAAACAGATAATAAAGGGAAAGCCACTTTATGGTCGGATTTGGACCTTGACGGACTAACTGCCCGCGTTAAGTTTGAAGATACTGAAGAGATTGTAGATGCTTTGGAGTATGCCCGGGGCATAAACAAAGTGTACCTGAATAAAACGATAGAAAACAAAAAAATAATTGATATCTATTTTGCAGTTGACGCCACCGGTTCGATGGGCGATGAAATTGACTATTTAAAAGCTGAATTAAATAATGTAATTGAGCGGATAAAACAAAACAATCCTTCATTGGAAATGCGTTTTGGATCGGTGTTTTACAGGGATGAAGGAGATGAATTTGTAACCCGTCCTTTCAATTTTACAAACGATGAAACAAGTCTGATTTCTTTTATATCCGACCAGTCTGCCAATGGTGGGGGCGATTTTCCCGAGGCTGTACATTCTGCCCTGGATGTTGCTATTACACAAAATTCATGGAACGATAATGCTTCTGCCCGAATATTGTTTCTATTATTAGATGCTCCGCCACACTACACACAGGAAGTAATTTCAAGTTTGGAATTAAATTTAATTAAAGCTGCAGAAAAAGGGATTAAAATAGTACCAATTACAGCTTCCGGTATAGATAAGGCTACGGAATATTTAATGCGTTCTTTTGCCATATTGACCAATGGAACCTATGTTTTTATAACGGATGACAGTGGCGTTGGGAACGATCACCTGGAACCTACTATTGGAGAATTTGAAGTTGAAAAATTGAATGATTTATTGGTAAGACTGGTTGGTGAATATGTTCCCTTAGGTTTAATTAAAAACCCAAATTTATTTGCTGTCATATAAAACCGAACTTTTTACTTTTTAGAAAAACCATTTTGAATAAATTCGTGAACATCCGATTCAAGATAATACGTTTTTTTGCCAATTCGTTTATAGGGTAATTTGCCGGAACTGCGAAGCCGTTGTAACGTTCTTTTGCTCACTTTTAAGAGCAGGCAAAGGTCCTGGTTATCCAGCAACATTTCATCATTAATTTTATTTTCGGTATTGGAAAGTTTGTCAATCTTTTTATTCACTGTTTCAAAATGTGAAACCAGGCGGTTCATCCAAAATTCAAATTTTCTTTCTTCTATAAACATGGGAATGAATTTTTTTATTCTTCGGAACAAAGAAACTGTGATATGAAAGCCGTCACAAGTCCAACTTTAGGTTGTACCCCTTTTGGAACCTTTGGAACCCTCCATAAATTATGACGTTTGAGAAAGTCAATATTCTTCAATCTTTTTAATAATACGTTGAAGCGTTTTAATAGCTATTTTTTTGTCGCTTTCCTCAGCCGCATACGATTTACTGCGCATTCCATCATAAGAAAGGTCTTTTTTATATCGCGTTGATAAATGTGGAACAATGGTCTTGAAAACTTCGCTCATTGATTTTGCTGTCAATATTCGTAATTCATCAGCCGCTCTTAATATCAATCCTGTTTGGTCTGTTGAAAGGGTACACATAACTTTTTGAACGACTTTCTCCCTGGCAACTTTGCTTTTTGGTAAGTCAGATGTCCCGTCAATAACATGGATGTTTTTTTCGAGATATAAAATTTCGTGCAGAAACCAATTGCAGATAATTTTATTTAAATCAGGTTGTTTGGAATTAAAAATAACATCTGATTTTCCGGGGCAACTGTTTAATAAGTTTGAAATAAAAAAGTAACCGTTCAATTTTATGCTCTTTCTTTTCATAGTTGTTAATTTCATTCGTTAACCGCTGTATCAGGTTCTCAAAATAAATCCTGCTGTTAAAATTCAGGTAAATCAACAATTCATCCAGAATTGAAAAGGTTCTGTTTCTATCGGTGTGTTTTAGGTTTTCAATCTCCAAACACAATTCTTTAATGTATTTAATCTCACGGAAAGTAACCGAACGTTCAGCCGATGGACAGTTAAGAAAATTTACGAGAACCTGGATCAAAATTTCGCAAGCCGGTTTGCATAAGGGAAAATTATTCAGCTTCTGTTCCATGGAAATAATCCGTGCCATTAGTTCTTGTTTCACCGACTCAAAGCAGGTTCTTGGAATTCGTTCATGAGCATCTAAAAAATTTGAAAACCTGCCTTCAAAAAGAAGAAGTATTTCATTAACGCATTGAATGAGTTTATCTGAAACCAGTTTGAGTTGCGGGTATTGTGAATTTTGAATTTGATTTTTCAATGCCTGGTCCAGCAAAACATTTAAACTGGAGTAATATAATTTTAACGCCGATTTGATTTTTGCGCTGTCGCCCAGATTAAATACCAGGTATTTTATCGCGCGTATTACGTTGTACTTTTCAGCATCAATATTATTTTGAATCTGTGTAATTTCCTTCGAAGAAAGCAAGGCAACATCGGTCCTTTCGGGGTTTAATGTTACCGAAATCAAAGTATCCAGCCATTCCAATACGTATCCTTCGCCCATAATCCGTATTTTGAGATTTGACAATCATTATCATTCACAAATATTGGATTATTGAAGCTTAAAATACTACGCAGAACCTACTACTTTCGTACGCATTAATCAGTATTTTCCCTGATAAGTCCTAATGAGTTAGCTTGTTAATGAGTTCTACCTTATTGGATACTCCCGCTTTTCCGAAGATATTCTGACTATGTTTGGTTACTGTTTTTTCTGAAATGTACAATTTACCTGCTATCTCTTTGTACGTATTCCCTTTTACAATCAGCCTCGATATTTCTATCTCGCGGGGCGTAAGTACAAACAATTGGCAATTCTGATCAAATCTTAAATTGTTGTTACCGGATAAATATTCAGTCCTGATTTGCTTTTGTGATTTCAGATTTAGCAAGGAAGAGTTCAGAATTGCCACTTGCTGTCTGGATATGTTTGACAGAATTGCTTCGATTTTCTGATTTAATTCCTCAAATGAAAAGGGTTTCGGCATAAAATCAATAGCTCCGATTTTTAGTCCTTTCACCCGGTCTGCAGAAGTTGATTTTGCAGTTAAAAAAACAATTGGAATATGGTTATAAATAATTTGTTCGGAAAGTATTTTTGCAAATGAAAATCCATCCATTTTATCCATCATAATATCAGAAAGTATAAGGTCCGGATTTACCGGCATCTCCCGAAGTTTCTTTAGAGCCTCCGCACCATTTAGCGCGCAATAAACATTATATTTTCCACTAAGTTTGTTGTTCAGATAATTCAGCATCGTTTTGTTATCTTCAACCAGCAAAAGAGTGTATCTGTCGGGTATATATGCACTGTCTTCAATTTTGAAGTCCGTAAGCTGATAATAGGACACAGCCGGTTCATTTACGTATTGAGCGGGAAGATCTTCAGAACTTAAATAATGCTTTGTAAGACTAATTACAATCCTGGTTCCCGGACCATGCCGGGGATCACTTTCAATTTCAATATTTCCGTTCAGCCCGTCGACAACTTTTTTTACAATCGGTAAACCCAATCCCATTCCCTGAAGGCTTGTATTATCTTTCCCAATTTGATAGTAGGGTTCAAATATCTTTTTGTGCAAAGAATGAGGTATCCCTACTCCATCGTCCTGAACTGAAAACAGGATTTTACCATTCTTTTGGGTTAACGATATGGTAATTTCGCCACCGGCATCGGTAAACTTGATTGCATTTTCAATGATATTATTTACGATTCGGTTGATAGCATTGGGGTCAGCTTTTACACAGAGATTTTTCCCGATAAATGTTTTCAAACGAATGTTTTGCTTGGTGCAATAGTATTCAAATAAGGGAAGACTATTATTTAAAATCTCGCCGATATCTGTTATTTTGTTGTGTTTGTATACGTCTATACCTTTCGAGAATCGTTCAATATCGAAAAGGTTGGTTACATCTACAGTTAATTTATCAATTCCGCTTTTAATAATACCGAGTTCACCTTCAGACCCATGCTTGTTTATATATTCATCGAGATAATTTTTTATCAGTGTCAGTGGCGTTTTCGTTTCATGAACAAGATTGATAAAGTTCTTGGTTTTTAGCTGGTTTGATTCTTCCAATTCACGGGTGCGCTTTAATACTTCTTTCTGCAGATTTGTGTTTAAGGCTTTCAATTGCTTTTCAGACGCTATTAATCTTTCCTTGTCAATTCTAAACTGTTTTATATTTCGCTTAACCTGCAGACCAAATAACAACAAAAAACCAAAATTGGTGATTGAAACTTCAGTCGCCTGTCCCAAATCCAGAACATCAATTAATGGAAGACTGACCCATGGAGCTATACTTAAAAGGAGTACAATTAATTCTTGTTTTGACTCGCTGCTGCTGAGACTATTATTGTATTTATACTGAATAGAGCGAAATAACAGGGTCAAAATCCAAAAGCTATACACGATCGGTATTATATAAATGTTTTTGGCTATCGCTAAATTCTTCGTCATTGCAAAAACTACAACAAAAAGTATGTATGGTGTTACCAGGAATAGCCAGACACCTACATAAGCCTGGAATTTTAATCTTGTTAACCCGAAGGCTTTATACACATAGTAGGGAAAATAACAGGGAGTTATAAAACCGCCGGCATAGGCGATAGTCAGTTGTAAAAACGTGGAACCGGGTAGGTTGGGATCGGGAAGTAAACCTCCCAAAATATTATAAACCAACAATAAAAAAATAAGAACAATATTTAGGAGAACTGTCTTATCATCGGGTCTTGCCAGCTGAAAAATTATCAGGAAGACAAGTATAACTACCTCAATACTAACAAAAAGAAATGTTAGAAGATGCATTTGTGTTCCAAAAACCAACATTTCCTTTTATTTTTTTGTGTTACGTTTTAAAAAATAAAGCCGATAACTAAGGTCCTGTTCGCTGTACACTTCAAAACCAAACTTTTTGTACCAGGGAAGATTTCTGATTGTTGACGTTTCAAGGTAAATTGGTTTGTTGTTCTTGTCGCTTAATTCAATTATCGATTTCAGCATTTTGCTGCCAAAACCTTTATTTTGATCTTCCATACTTACTCCGATAAACCACAAATAAGTCATAGGTTCCTTAGGCTGGATTTTCTTGATCAAACCTTCTCTGTCCAGTGTCTTTTTTACGTTCCCTATTCCCGTACACTGAAAAATTAATTTTATATCCAAAAAGATTGATTTCAGAGAAGTTTTCTTTTTGTCAGGATACATGATTAGTGCACATGCCTTTTTATCGTCGGAAATAAAGACGTCACCGAAAAGATTACATACTTCAAATGAATAATCCATTAGGGCTCGTATTCTCCTTTGCCTGTTTTTATCCTGATTTACGATATAATTTACGCTTTGATTGGTTTCAAAAGATTGCGTAAGTATTTCAATAATGAGATTCTTCTCCCCGTAACTTGCTTTCCTCATAGAATCTGGTTTAGTACTAAACAACAAAAATTTGCTGAATTGCGGTTACATAAGAAACCTTAACTCAGAAGTTTGTAAATCATAATGAAAAATGTAACAAGCTTTAAAATGGATTTGTTCGGAATGATTTTGATTGAAATTTCCCCAACAATCTTTGTTTCAAACTAATGACAAGAAAATCAGCCCCCGAAGCTCTCGCTTTGAAAAAGTTATTGCAGATCAAAAAATGACTATCCCATTCAATTTTATCACAAAAATTATTTGCGCATCCCGGAAAAGTCAATGGTGGCTTTCTCTCAAAATTTCTTATGGTTAAGCCACGTTTCACGCTCGGTCAAAAACCTAACCAATAGGTATATTTATTTTCAGTGGCGGTTAGGTTTTGTGACATTCGCCCTTGACAAGAATCCGGTCTGCTCAATGGTTCGCAGTTCAAAATTAACTGGCGAGCCAGACAAAGTGCTGACCGAAGCGTTGGTATGCCAAAATAAGTCCGCAGGGCAGCGGCAAAAAATAATGAAAACTTACAGTAAAAGACTTCCACTAATTACTTTAAAGAAAACAAAAACTGATTTTCCATGTGTAAGAATTGAGAAATCAACAGATGCAAATGATTTTGTCCGCAATTTCTATTTGGACGATCTTGAAATCTTTGAGAGTTTTTTCATCCTTTTGCTTAACCGCAGCAATACCACTATCGGATATGCAAAAATCTCTCAAGGTGGTATTGTAGGAACAGTTATCGATACCACTATCATTGCCAAATACTGTGTGGAAGCGTTGGCTAAGTCTGTAATTCTTTGTCATAATCATCCTTCGGGAACGCTTTTCCCAAGTGAAGCAGATAAAGCAATAACAAAAAAGATAATTGAAGCTTTAAAGGTTTTTGATTGTACTGTTTTGGATCATATTATTCTCACAGAAGATTCTTATTTCTCTTTTGCGGATGATGGTTTGATATGAATGAAAAGCCCTGCGGGGCTTTTTTTTGTTTGTTTCAAACAAATTTAAAAAACGATCTATGTTCGTTTATCTTGAGTTTCGTCTTGATTACAGTTACTTTTTACGCCGGGCGCTGCGGGCGAGGTGTAAACTTAACTCTGTTGTATCATGTTTGAATTTGGTCTGGTTTTCCGCCCATTGCAATATCTCCTTCCGGGAAAAAACAAGTTTATTTCCATAGGTTCTGCAGGGAATTTTACCGGTAGAAGTCAACTTGTAAATCTTTGCTTTTGAAGTAGGATAACCATGTTCCTTTAGCAGCTCCAAAGTGTCGTTCAGGGTCAAAGTATCAATCGGTGTCTGGGGGGAAGCTTGCTTCGGCAGAGCATGGGATACGGCCTCACTTACGATTGCCCGCAATTCTTCGGGTGTGGTTATAATAATATTTGACATAGTATTCAATTTTGTAGTTGCACTTAATTTTTTTCTGAACCTAAGCGTAAAATAAAACCAAAAACAACTTATAGTCAAACACATAAATAGCTTTACATCAATAGGACAAACATCGACAATAAAGGCAAAGCACCACTATGTAATTCTTTTTTATTTGGTGTTATTTGCAAAATGGAGACAAACTATGTCATCGAGCGACAACGTAAAGCTGAAAATAATTTTTACTTTTTATTCTTTTGATCTTGAAGCTGCTTCAGAATCAGGTCGGGCGGAAAGTTTTCATTATTAGGTGAAACATTTGATTGTACTGGAATTATAAATCCATCTCTAATCCATTTATCAAGGGTTGGCCTGGAAATTTTTAGCATTTTCGCCATTTCTTTTTTCGAAACTATCGCTTCACCGTTGACGATTTGGATAAATTCCTTATTTATTGCAATATACCTTGTCAAGTTATTTATCGCTTTATCTATATCGTGAATTCGTGGTGTAATTTTCTTTTTAACCGATATTTCTATCGTTTCCATATCATAGTCAGTCAATTCAGGATTTTTTTGAAGTTCAGCTACAATAGCATCATAAATTGCAGTTTGCCTGGCTGATATTTTGTATTGCTTGCGACGTGGCATATATCAAAATACTAAATAAATAAATCCATTGTGAATCAATATAAGTCTTTATCCGTTTGAGCACACATTTAGTCATGTAAATCGTTAATCACCAAAATTTGTCAGAATATTGGCATTTTTTACACGTTCCTCCTTTTCAAAGGAGGCCAGGTAGTTTTCTGTCGTCTTCAAGTCACTATGCCCTAAACTTTCCGAAATATAGGCAATATTAGCTCCAGACCTTTTCAGTACGGTTGCGTAAGAGTGCCGGGCGGTATAAGTACTTAAACGTTCAATTCCAATTGCTTTCCCGATTTTTCTGAGATGCCTGTTACAATTGCTAATAACATCCCTCACCCTTTTCTTTATTTCCAACGGCGTTTCATCACCGTTAAGAAAACCAAAAATGTATGAATCTGGACTTTTATCTTTATTGCCCCATTTATCCATAATCATTTTCATTTCAGGTGTTATAATGGCATTAATCTCTTTTTTCACTCTCGATGCATTGATTGTTTTCGACCGGATGAAATATATTTCATCATTATGTATGTTTGCATATTTCAGGGTAATCAAGTCGGCAAAATTAATTCCATTGCATAAATAGGAGAAAAACCATAAATCACGGTAATGTTCAGTTGCTTCACTTCCATCTTTGTAGGTGACTAGTTTCTTTATTTGTTGTAACGTTAAAGCCAATTTTCTTCCCTGACCAGTCGGAATTTCATATTTTCCCCGTCCAAATGGATATTGTTTTTCTTTGATAACTCCAGAAGCTAAAGCGTCGTTCATAATCGAACGGATTGCCCGACATCTCATTCCTACAGTTGTATAATTTCTTCCTGTAGCCAGCAAATGTTTTTCAAATTTCTTCAACCAGTCGATTGTGACACGTTCCAGCGGAATCTTTTTCCCGGCAAAATCTTCAATAGCTTTAAGGCTATCGTTATAATAATTGTACGAACCTATCCGGCTTTCGCTTAACAGCGAATCAATTTTTGTTTGAAAAGCTGTTCCAAGTGTATAGTCTACAGAATTTTGTCCTAAGTGGGTATTTAAAGTCGTAAATGAAAAATTATCATCATGTTCTAACTCTATAACAGCATTTTTAACTTTATCAAAAGAAAATTGAATATCCGTTCGAACAGAAATCTGCTTATTGCTTCTTGATTCCGGGAGTTTTTTCCACTCTTCAATACTCAAATTCTTCCCGGTTGAATAATATTTTCGTTCTCTTTTAAAAGTTACTCGTATCTTTACCGGAAACGTTCCTTCTTTCAATTCCCTGCGTTGGTCCAGGATTGAAGATATTGTAATACCGTTATTTGCATAATTGTACATAGTATCTTAATCGTTTCGTGTGCAAATAAATTCATTTGCACACAATTTGCACACAAGATAAGCTATTTTATCCTGAATAAAAAAAATAAATACCATACATTATTCACATAATTCACTATATAACTGAATATTACAAAAAGATACAAATAAATAAAAACAGAAGAAAAAAATTAGAATATGATTCATAATCATGAGGTCGGCGGTTCAAGCCCGCCTCTCGCTACAATTATCAAGAGGCTATCTTAAAAAGAGATAGCCTTTTTGTTTTGTTAACGATGAAGTATGGTATAAAATCCCAAATAACGTATTTTCACCTGGAATATTAGCAGTAACAGTGTAATAATGAAGTTCGACGGGAAAGCTGCGCCGAAAACTGTAAAATATTATCTTTGTTGCTCTTTTAAAACATTAATAAATGAGTTTGGAAAATTTAATCTTTTCTTCCGCCAAACAGGCGTTAAAAGAGTTGTATAATTTTGAAGCCAGCGATAACCTGATTCAATTGCAAAATACACGCAAAGAATTTGACGGTGACATTACTCTTGTCGTTTTTCCTTTTTTAAAGTATTCAAAGAAATCGCCGGAGGAAACAGGTGAAGAAATTGGCAGGTTTGTCAGTGAACGAGTTGCGGAGGTTGATTCATTCAACGTAATTAAAGGTTTCTTAAACTTCGAAATAGGCATTGGTTATTGGCTTGATAATCTGAAAAAAATATGGAGAAATAGTGATTTTGGGCTGCTTAAAGCCACCGAATCTTCACCGCTTGTGATGGTGGAATATTCATCTCCAAATACAAACAAACCCCTCCACCTCGGACATATCCGAAACAACCTGCTTGGTTTTTCCATATCAGAAATATTAAAAGCGAATGGCTACAAAGTAGTCAAAACAAATATCGTAAATGATCGGGGAATTCACATCTGTAAATCAATGTATGCCTGGCAAAAATGGGGCAACGGCGAAACACCTGATAGCACGGGAATTAAAGGTGATCATTTGGTCGGCAAGTATTATGTGATTTTTAACACACACTACAAATCAGAAGTAGAAGAATTGGTGAAAACCGGCCTGTCGAAAGAGGAGGCTGAAAACAAAGCGCCCTCGATTCTTGCCGCGCGGGAGCTGTTGAGAAAATGGGAAGCTCGGGATGAAGAGACGGTAAATCTCTGGAAAAAAATGAATACATGGGTTTATCACGGATTTGATGAAACTTACAGCAAATTAGGCGTAGATTTTGACAAAATATATTATGAGTCGGAAACGTATCTGGTTGGAAAGGAAGAAGTTTTGCGAGGGTTGGACAACAACGTTTTCTTCCGGAAAGAGGACGGCTCTGTTTGGGCGGATTTATCGAATGAAGGACTGGATAAAAAGCTACTCCTAAGAAGCGACGGTACATCGGTATATATGACACAGGATATCGGAACTGCGAAAATGCGCTTCAATGATTTTAACATCAATAAAATGGTTTATGTAGTTGGCAATGAACAAAATTACCATTTCCAGGTGCTGTCTGTTTTATTGGATAAATTGGGATTTGAATGGGGAAAGGATTTATACCATTTTTCTTACGGCATGGTAGAGCTGCCAAGCGGAAAAATGAAATCGAGGGAAGGTACGGTGGTCGATGCCGACGATCTTATTGATGGAATGATTGAAGTAGCAAGAAAAATGTCAAAAGAATTGGGCAAATTAGACGAGCTCTCGAAAACAGAAACCGAAAGCACAATACGAATAATTGCTATGGGAGCTTTAAAATATTTTATACTGAAGGTAGATCCGAAAAAAAACATGCTGTTTAATCCGGAAGAATCCATCGATTTTAATGGCAATACCGGTCCATTCATTCAATATACCTTTGCCCGAATTTGTTCCCTGCAGCGGAAAGCAGCCGAAAGAAACATCGTGGAAAGTACAGAACTGCGCGGTATATTGCACCTGGAATTAAAAGAAAAAGAATTGATAAAACGAATAATACAATTTCCGCAGGCGGTAAAAGAAGCGGGTGAAAATTTCAGCCCGGCAATTATCGCCAACTATTGTTTCGAACTGGTAAAAGAGTTTAATCAATTTTACCACGACTATTCCGTCTTGAATGAGGAAAATGTCGCAAAAAGAAGTTTCCGATTGCTGCTGTCATCTGTAACAGGAACAATTATTGAAAAAGGAATGAATTTACTTGGAATCCAGGTTCCGGAACGTATGTAAAGAGAGAGTAATCTCTCCTCTTTACTTACTTTTGATTTAAATGATTAAAGAAAGCATCTTCTTATATTAAAGTTCTGTTTTACGTCAAATGGTAACCCTACCAATCAATTATTTTTATAATTTTTGTTAAAAAGTACCTCGCTATTAGCAATGAACATATAAAAGAAAAACAAGTTTAGCCTGGAAAATGGCAATTTTTTCTTGTTGGTTTTAACAGATATTGGAACGATTTGACACGTATCAAATTCCGGTAAAATTTAATATGCAACACTTTCATATTTATAAATAGATTGTATTTTTATGTGCGAATTTTATAGTCCCTGAAGTAGCAGGGAATTTATAATTATTCAAAAAAAATTAATAAACTATAAATTGAGGGGTTACCTTTTTTACATTTATAGAATAATATAATAGGACGACATGAAAGGATATAACGATGAGCAAATCCTGAAGGGGATATTGAGGCATGACAATTTAATCTTGCAGTACATTTATAAGCAATATTATTATAAAGTAAATTACTTTATAAAGAAAAATCAGGGGAGCGAAGACGATGCCAATGATATCTTTCAGGAAGCTATAATAGTTATTTATCGAAAATTAAAAGAAAATGATTTGATTTTCGAAAAAAGTTCTTTCCAGGGCTATTTATATTCGGTTTGCAGGTTTTTATGGCTTAAACAACTTGAAAAACGTAGAATTGAGCGGGATAAGATAAATGATTCATTACCTTATCAGGAAGATTTGTACGATGATAACCTGGTTGATTTGGTCGATAAGAACGAGAAATATGGATTGTACCAAAAGCATTTCAAAGCATTAAGCACTGATTGCCAGAAGCTTTTGGAATTATTTTTCGAAAAGGTACCGTTAAAAGAAATTGCACGGATCATGGGTTATAAAGGAGAAAAATATGCAAAAACCCGAAAATATAAATGCAAAGAATTGTTGATAAGCAGAATAAAACAAGATGCAGAATATAAAAAAATACTTGAAGATGATACCTAAAACAAAACATTTCGATTGGATCGAAGATTATTGCAGTGGGCAATTAAATGGTTCCATGAAACTGGAATTCGAAAGCGAACTTAAGCACAACGCTGAATTACAGGAAGAAGTTAAATTTGAAATGAACCTGCAGGCCGCAATTAAAGAAAATGACGTTCTGATTTTACGAGAAAAACTGAAAACCATTTCGGCGAGAATTAGCCAAAATAATCACAAAAACTCATTCGACCTGCTCGAAGGATTCGCCGACATTCAAGAGTTAACCAACGCAGTTCCCCCCGAAGAACTTCTTAATTTTTACGATTCACTTCCCAAAGCGCATATTTACCAGCACGAAAAATATTCAAATGAAAATATTCACCAATTCTACCGCGAACAGGATTATTACCTGTCGGAGTTGGGAGAATCGGAAAATATTGATAATAATTTTATTCTTGAAGAATTTGAAGGACTAGGTGAGGCCATTCATGAAAAAGATATCATGAATTTGCGGAATACGCTATCGCAGGTGGCTAAAACCGTAAAACTTCAATACACAACCGGAGACATTGATGATTATCTCAATGGAGAACTTTTAAATCCAAAGCTCAGGCTGTTTGAAGAAGAGATGGAGAAAAACCGCTTGTTAAAACAAGAAGTGGAAATCCACCGGGAACTGGAACGTGCAGTAAATGAGTTGGATATCAGAAGCCTAAGGAAAGAAATTGCTCAAATAATGGACACCGAAACTTCATGGAATGTAAGCGCCAAAAACATCGAGAAATTTATTGACGGTGAACTGGATGAAAACCTTCTGGAAGAATTTAAAGCCGAATATGAAAAAAATACTGATTTAAAGGCAGAAGTAACATTTCGGAAAAACGTTGATGCTGCCATAAGCGAAAACGATGTGTTTTCATTACGTAATAAATTGAAAGATATAAACGAAGAAACATATAATAAAGAAATAAAATCGATTTTGCCCGAAACGAATATTCCAAATATTGGGTGGTTGAAAAAAGGTGTTGCAGTTGCATTGATAACGATAGCCCTGGCCGGAGTAATTCGTCGGGAATTCAGTTCAATTGATAAAACCTATGAGAAGTTTTACAAAGAAGCACAATGGTCGCCGGAACGTGCTGTTGTTTCTGATTTAAATTACCTTCAACAGGCAAATATATACCAGCTACAAGGCAATTATGAAAAAGCCATCGAAATGTACGACGAGGCGATTCGGGTTGTGGATGAAAAATACCCATATCAATTCTGGAAAGCAACACTGCTGCAGGATTTGGAAAAATATAACGAAGCAATACCTGAATACAGCAAAGTAATAAAACAGGGTGATAATGTTTTTATAGAAGAAGCAGAATGGAACAAATCACTATGCTACGTTAAATTGGGTAAAAAAGAATTGGCAAAGCAACAACTTTTTGCCATCATCGAAAGAAAAGGATTTTATGAAAAAGATGCGAAAGCATTACTTCGGAGTTTGAGATTTACTTTTCGATAATTAGTAATAAACAGATATCATTTAAACTTAGTGTCACACATTCTTTTCTTTCAAATTTAGTCATTAACAGAATCACACATTCATCTAATAGTGACAGAAATAAAGAAAATTGTAAAAAGATTAAAAATCATTAAACTCACACATTCCCTTGTTGAAACCAGTAACAAGATTTAAACATTAAACACCGCGTTCTTATTCATATTCAGATAGTTAAACAGATTTTAATCGTAAAAATCACACATTCTAAATACGATGACCTTGGAAACTATCAATAAAAAGTATGTTTGGCAAAGGCTAAACAACACCGCGAAAATTGTTAAAAAATGAATCCCTGAAATCAAGATCGTTTTTTGCGTATTTTACGTATCCGAATCAATTGATCAACAATGATGACAATTAGCGCTAAAATCAAAAGTCCGAAAAAGTAATAGTCGTAACTTCTGAAAAGCGGGGAACTATTGCCAATGCTTACATATCCCAGCCAGTAGTGCGGATGGGCAGTCCGGGGATTTGCATTTTCGAGGTATTCGAGTTTGGCGAGCCGTAAAGCTTCATCAATCGACCGGCCTTTCTTCAGATTTTTATAAAAAGACGCCATAATTTGGGTGCCGGCATTGTCTTCAACTTCCCACAACGTCATCACGATCGAAGGACAACCGGCATATAAAAATCCCCGGGCCAAACTCATGACACCTTCGCCTTTTCGCAGTTGGCCACTCCCTGTATTACAAGCACTCAAAACTGTTAATTTTGCTTTGCTTAAATCCAGATTATAAATATCTGCCGTATAAAGCCACCGGTTTTCCGTGCCGTTATTTTTATTACGGGCAAAGGCAAGCCTGGAAAAAGCCGGATTGGAATCGTCAATAAAAGCATGCATAGCGAAATGCAGGATGTCGAAATCTTTAAACCATTTAAGGAAATTATCTTCAGTGGCATCATTCCCACGGAACGAGCTTGTAGTTATTTCATTTGAAATCAAATCCACTTCTTTTTGAATTCCCGGTAATGGGACGAGAGCGAGTTGTTTATTGTTAAAAACAAACGAATCGGCGGCATATTCCGGAGCAAATGCAAGCACCTTTTTACTTCCGGAATTATCGCTCCTTCCTTCAAATTTATATAGCAGGTTAGCTGAATAAGAATAATTTATGCTGTTTTCTTTAATGAGATACTTTAATCGTGCAAAATTAACCGGCGCCGTTGTATCCGGCATTTCGGAAAGTAAAGCATCGAAAGAAATGTAGCTCAATTTCCCATCGGGAATAATCAGCAATTTTTTATCTGTAATTTCCTTTTCAAACGGCTGAATTAATTTTCGGTACAAATAATTCGACGACTTGCAAAATTGCAGGGCATCTCTGTTCCGGGTAAACATGTACCTCGGACTGGACATAAAACTGAATGTTTCCTTCACTGCCGTTACAAATGTTGTATCAATTTCAGAATTTTCAAACCTGATGTTTCCCGGAGTAACAAAAAGTGTATAAAGTTCAGGTATTGAATCATTTTCTATAAAAACATATTCCAAAAGCGCTTCGTTGCTTTTCAGTTTCTTCTGGATATCGGATATTCCAAACATTAATGTAGTATACTTCAGATTGTAAAAACTGCTGTAGTTTTCTTCCAGGTAATGATTCAATTCGTCACGTTGCTTTTTCAACTCAAACAGGAGCGAATCAGTTCTCTCAATTTCAGCAAGATTGGGATTATTCTGCCGGTTCAGATAGTACAATTTTTCATTGTTTTGTGTTATACTGTAGTTGAGGGTTCTCCCCAACTCTTCGAGGCTGTCCGGTATCAGACTGTTGTTTTTTGCAAGTTCATCGGATAGCCGGTCATAAACAGAACTCGCTTTTATCCGCTCCGCGTTTTTAAATGCAAAATCCACGATTTTCGGATCTGCGTTAACTTCGTATGCATTAAAAGCAGCTTTTATCATTTTCTGAAAAGTCGCCTGTTCCAGCTCCACCAACTGCATTTTGCTTTCATCCGAGGAAATTTCTTTTCGGGCGTTCTGAATCATATTTGCGGTGACTTCGTAATAATCCAGCGCTTTTTTTAATGTTTCGCCATATAATTCATTTTTCTTACCATCATATACATTTGCCAACTGTACGTATGTATCTGCAATTACCTTCAAATAATCAAGACACTGCATCAATGATAAACATCCTGGATAAATCTGGTTCCGTTTGGGTGTTTTCAACTGCGTTGGTAAAATTCAGTGCTTTTAAGCCCTTTTTGTAACAATCAATGGCCGACGTTAAATTCGATGATTTTTGGCGTTTAAATTCATTTATATCCGTTGATTCAACTTTCTTGTTGGCATAAATACCACCAAAAATGAAATAGTATTCTGCAATATTTATCCCCCCTCCTTTTTCAACTTGAATAATAATATCATAAGCTTTCTGAAGAACATTTAATGCTTTATCAATCATACCAGTTGATCCCAAAAAAGTGGCGTAATTCAAATATTCGTATGCAACTTCAATATCGTTATCTGAATATAGCTTTATAGCTTGGTTTATGGCTTCTATATAAGCATTATCCGCTTTTTCGAAAGAGCCAACAACCTGGTAAACAACAGCTTTTAAATCTAAAAGGTATAGCTCTGAAAATTCATCAGTTTTTTTAATTTGTTGTTCAATAATTGAAAGTGATTTTGAATACTCATTTATTTTAAAGTATGTAACAGCGAGATTATAATAAATATCCGATTTAATATATGAAGAGGAGGAAGGAATCGCTTCAATTAAATACAGCGCGCGTTCATAATATTCCAAAGCCGTTCCATAATTCATTTTGCTTTTATAAACGTTGCCAAGATTGCTGTATATACTTGCAATATATTTCTTATTTGGCTCATCATCAGAATTATATGAATTTTCAGCGGCAAGAAAATACTGAATGGCTTTATCGAGTTGACCAATATTCTTGTAGTTTATTCCCAAAGCAGTCTGTATATAGCCGGTTTTTCTACCTTCTCCAAAAAGTTTCTTATTAATTTCTAATGATATTATAAATGAATCAATTGCATTATTATACAAATTTTTTTCAGCCATTTTAATGCCATGAGCATACATCCTTCTTGCTCTAATGCTGTCATTTTTAAACGATTGATTTTCTGAATACAGCGTTATTGGCTGGAAAAAAATGAAAAGTAGAAACATATAAAGTATCCTGCACATTTTGACTCGATTTTACTTCAGCAATTTATATCATTTTAAAAAGTTTTCCAATTTGGGGGTTACCTTTTGAGCTTTTTTAGAATATAAAGGTAGAATGTGTGATTTTTAAGTTTAATGATTAAATCTATTTACAATGAAAAGGTCTTTTACTAATGCCGAAGAAAAAAAATTCAATGCTTTTGGTTTCGATGTTTTAAATTCAAATGAAATGATGAAAGTTCGCGGTGGCGATGATATCAGACCAAGAACAAGAGATAAAGATACCTACATCGATCCGGATGCATAGGAATTCAAATCATATTTTAAATTTCCATCTTATTTTTGCTTTATTTCGTGCAGTTTTCCGCTGAAAAGTGGATATGCAGAAAATGCGCAACGCAGCGTGCCGTTATAAAGTTCCATTTTACTGGCTGGTTTTAAACCAACATGTTTCAGGTATTCCGTGGATGAAGATAAAATCCAGGCAATGTTTCCATGAAACTGATGTTTTAACCGTTCGCCAATAAGCGAGTAAAGTCCGGCTAAATCATTTAATTTCAGCCGTTCCCCGTACGGTGGGTTTATAACAATAGTGGCATTTTGAAGTGGAATATCCAAATCTTTAAAATTACTGGTTTTAAACTGAATCTTGCGAAATACCAACGCGCGCCGTGCATTGGTCTGGGCATTGAGGACGTTTTCGGCCGATATATCTGACGCAAAAATGCGTTGTGTAAAATCTTTTGTTTGATTTTCTGATTTTATCCGTTCAAAAAGTGGCTGGTTAAAGTCGGGCCAATTAAAAAAAGAGAAATTCTTTCTGAATTTTCCCGCAGGAATATTTTGCGCAATAAAAGCAGCTTCAATAGGAAGTGTTCCTGATCCGCACATCGGGTCAAGAAAATCGCTTTGACCGCTCCAACCGGTCAGTAATATCATTCCAGCCGCCAAAACTTCATTTAACGGAGCATCGCCTTGTTTTATGCGATAACCTCTTTTGTGCAACGATTCACCCGAACTGTCGAGAGATACAGTACAGTTATTTTTATAAATATGCACATCAATGTATATATCAGGATGTTGCGTATCAACATTTGGCCTTTTTGATATTTTTTCACGAAAGTAATCTGCAAGTGCATCTTTCAATTTCAGAGAAGAAAACATCGAGTTCTTAAAATCTCCGGAATACATCACCGTGCTGTTCACCACGAAATTTTGATCGACGTTCATGAATTCTATCCAGTTGATGTTTTTACACTTCAGATAAAACTCATCCGGGTTATTAAATTGAAAAGTTTTGATTTCCTTGAGTACGCGCAATGCAGTCCGTAAAAAATAGTTCGATCGGTAAATCACCTCAAGATTACCTTCATAAAAAACTGCTCTCCTGCCCTGCCTGATGTTTTTTCCACCTATCCTTTTTATTTCTTCTGCCAAAACCGGTTCAAGCCCGGAAAATGTTTTCGCTGTTAACTTATATGCTTCCAATTTAAAAAATTTTCAAATTAAATTCCTAATCCATCTACAAACGTAGTTTCACGTGGTTTGGTCTGTACAATTCTCGAATTTGGCGGAACATCCTGAGTCAGCCACACGTTTCCACCGATAACCGAGCCTGCACCAATCGTGATCCTTCCCAAAACCGTTGCGCCGGAATAAATCACTACATCGTCCTCCACAATAGGGTGCCTCGGAATTCCTTTAATTGGATTGCCATTTTCATCCAATGGAAAACTTTTCGCGCCAAGCGTCACTCCCTGATAAATTTTCACATTGTTGCCAATAATGGAGGTAGAACCAATTACAACGCCTGTTCCGTGGTCGATGGTAAAACTTTCACCAATTTCAGCACGCGGATGTATATCGATTCCGGTTTCGCTGTGCGCCATTTCAGTAATATAGCGCGGAACCAGCGGAACTTCGAGTTGAAATAATTTGTGTGCTATGCGGTAATTGGTAATCGCATGTATCCCCGGATAACAGAATATTACTTCACCCAAATTACGTGCAGCCGGATCGTTTAAATAAGTAGCATTGACGTCGGCAACCAATTTACGTCGTATTTCGGGCAAATATTCTATAAATTCCATAGCAGCATTTTCTGCCTTGCCCGAATGTATCCTGACTTTATCTTCATGAGGATCCTGACATTCGAAACACATTCCGGCTAATATCTGCCCACTCAACAATTCATGGAGTTCGTCAACATAAACTCCCATGTAATGCCGCGTTGTATTTGGCCGGAGCGTAGTATTGCCAAAGTACCCGGGAAAAAGAATCTCCCTGATCAATGCGGTAATTTTGCGCATTTTTGAAATCGACGGAAGTGGTTCGCCCAAACGGTGTTCGTGGCAAACCAGGTCGTAAGAATCAGGATCACTTAATTGCTCAACTGTTCGGGCTACTTTTTCTTCAAATTCTTTAACAGTCATTTTATTTCTTTTAGAATTGAAATTTACGTTATTCTATCAGGTTTAAAACACCTGATTTACCGGTTGGTTTATTTTTCTTTCAACCGTTCGATAATTTTTAATGCATTTGAAAAACGGTCCGTACCGGTACCTTCAACCATTTCAAATTTAAAATTAAATGCTTTGATATTATCGATATATAAATTCTGCAACACCAATCGTTGTTTCCCACCGTTTTCGCGCACAGGATCTGACTGCCATGGAATATCGGTGTTACAAACCAGAAACAAATCGATGGGCGTATTTCTTATTTCATCTTCGAGCCAGACCGGCACTTTTTTAAAAACAACTTCGAACCAGACTTTTGTAATAATCAACCAGGTATCTGCAAATACAAATGAAGAATCGCAATTTTTTAACGAATTTAATTGTTTAACCTGAATTTCGGCAATTTTCTCAACGTCCTGATAATTGTATTTTCGGTTTAAATTTTGGATATATTCGCGGGCATATTCCGGAATATACGGCGCATCGAATTTTCCGGCCAGCCATTGCGTCAGTTCGCTTTTCCCTGTTGATTCAGCTCCGGTTACAACAACTATTTTAGGCATTTTCAAAGTGTTTTTGTAAATCTTTTTTCCATTCGGAGTAACCTGCCACAGCCATTACTGTGTACACTAAAAATAAAACAACCGTTGGCCAAAGGTTTTTGTATACGTACAATCCTGCTGAAACAAAATCAACAAATATCCAAATCAACCAATGTTCCAGATATTTTTTCGCCAGCATCCAGGTAGCTACAATGCTAAGTGCGGTGGTAAGCGAATCCATAAAGGGCACATCGGAATCGGTGAATTTCAGTAAAATAAAAAGTAGAAATAAATAGATTATTACTGTAAATGCCGCTAATTTAAAAAACAACAGTTTTGGCGTATTTTTTACCGGGACGTCGTGTTCTTTATTGCTATTTTTCGAATTGTTCCCTTTCAGCCAGTAATACCATCCGTAAATACTGATGATAACGTAGTAAACCTGGAGCCCCATATCTGCATAGAATTTTGTCCGGAAAAACACGTACGTGTATATCAGCGAGGTAAGCAGCCCGGTTGGCCAGGTTAAAATGTTCTGTCGGATTGAAAAAAAAATGTATAACAAACCAAGAATGGCCCCCAGCAACTCTGCTTTATTGCCAGCGAACCATTCGAATATAATGTTGTTCATGCTTTTCTAATCCGCTGAAACCAATAGTTCGTTGTATTCCTGCTGGTCCTCAAGAACCTGAAGCGCTTTTTTAATGGCATCGTCATCTTCGTAAAATATTTTGTAGAAGTCATTTCGGGAATAGATGTCTCTCGCGATTAACGCTTTAATTTCGCGCTTCATATCGCCAACTGTAAAACTCAGGCTCTCTTCATCTTTTTCTATTCCTTCTTTTTCACCATTTGCCACCACCGCGCTTATCATTTCAGGAGTTATCTCAAAATTATTTCTGAAACTTTCGAACAGGGGATATTTGTTTTTCAATTCATCACGGTGAACATCGACATAATTTAATGCAAAATTATAAACGACATTGTTTCTTCTTAACCGGTTGTAATATTTGTAATAGCTCGATGTGTCCATCGGGACGAAAATATCGGGCATGATTCCGCCGCCGCCAAATACCGTTCTTTTGTTTAACAATGTTTTATATTTTAAAGAATCGGCAAAAACGATGCTGTCTTCGCTGAACATTTCCCCGTGGCTTAACCTTTTCTGGTAATCCAGTCTATAATCTTCAATTCCCTCTTCATAAGGTTTTTGAATGCAACGTCCGCTGGGCGTATAATAATGTGCCGTGGTAAGTCGTACCATCGATCCATCGGTTAAGAAAAAGGGTTTTTGTACCAATCCTTTTCCATACGAACGGCGGCCTATAATCAATCCACGATCCCAGTCCTGAATAGCTCCAGCCACAATTTCACTTGCCGAAGCCGATGACTCATCCACCAAAACAACCAGATTTCCGTTTTCGAAATTTCCTATGGAGGTGGCATCATATTCATGCTGAGGTTCGTTGGTTCCGTCGGTGTATACAACCAGCCGGTTATCCTGTAAAAACTGGTCGGCGATTTCAATGGCTGTTTTTAAATAGCCACCGCCATTTCCGCGTAAATCAAGAACCAGGTTTTTTAAATTTTTCTGTTTCAAATCATTAATTGCATCAACGAATTCGTCATTTGTGGTTGCCGAAAACTTATTCAATTTGATGTATCCCGTCGATTCATCGAGCATGTAAGAAGCATCGAGGCTGTAAATCGGAATTTTATCGCGGACAATCTTAAAATCCAGAATTTCGTCCACGTTGCGGCGCAGGACTTTCACTTCTACTTCAGAACCTTTTTTTCCTCTGAGGAGATCGAAAACATCGCTGTTTTTCAATCCCGTACCTGCAATGTTTTCACCGTCAACTTCGATAATACGGTCGCCGGATCGCAGTCCCACTTTCTCCGACGGCCCGCCCGGAATGGTGGAAGTAACCAGCAACGTATCTTTAAAAATATTAAATGTAACTCCAACGCCTTCAAAATTACCCTTTAAGGGTTCGTTCATTTTCTTCACTTCTTCTTTCGAAATATAAACCGAATGCGGATCGAGTTCGCTCAGCATGCTGACAATCGCTTTTTCGGTTAATTTGTCAACATTTACGGTATCTACATAATAGCCATCAATTAAACGCAACAATCGTCCGAATTTCAGTTGATTTTCCTGAACATTTTCCTGTGCATGAACAGCTGCCGTTGGTAATCCGGTCAGAAATGCCAGCAAAAGAAAAAGGATGTTTATTTTAATTATTTTCTGTGAATTAATCTGCATATCAATTTTAATTTATTGTTCTTGTCTCTTCAGGTTTGAAACGTGTGCTTTGGGAATTTCCTGCCCGGTTTAAATCGCCACAAACCAAAACCTGTAAAAAATAAAACGTTTATTCCCATTCAATTGTTGCCGGTGGTTTTGAACTAATATCATATACAACACGGTTCACCCCTTTTACTTTGTTTATGATTTCATTCGACATTTTCGCCAAAAAATCGTAAGGCAAATGAACCCAGTCGGCAGTCATTCCATCGGTAGAAGCAACAGCACGCAGTGCAACCGTATTTTCGTAGGTTCGTTCATCGCCCATAACACCTACCGATTGAACTGGAAGCAGTATTACCCCTGCTTGCCAGACTTTGTCATACAATCCCCAATTCTTTAATCCTGCAATAAAAATATCATCGGCTTCCTGAAGCATTCTGACTTTTTCGGGGGTAACTTCGCCCAAAATGCGGATTCCTAGCCCTGGTCCCGGAAAAGGGTGACGGCCAAGTAATTCCGGTTTAATACCCAATGTTTTTCCTACTCGTCGAACTTCGTCTTTAAACAGCAGACGCAGCGGCTCCACCACTTTCAGGTGCATTTTTTCGGGTAAACCGCCAACGTTATGGTGCGATTTAATGGTCGCAGAAGGTCCGTTCACTGAAACCGACTCAATTACATCCGGATAAATGGTTCCCTGTGCCAGCCATTTTACACCCTTTATTTTATGGGCTTCTTCATCGAAAACCTCTATGAAATTCCGGCCAATTGCTTTTCGTTTCAATTCCGGATCGACAATCCCATTTAAATCGTTCCAGAACCGTTCCCTGGCGTTAACACCCAGCACATTCAGTCCCATGTCCTTGTATGAATGCAACACATTTTCGAATTCATTTTTTCGGAGCAGCCCATTATCTACAAAAATACAGGTAAGATTTCTGCCGATGGCCTGATGAAGCAGAACCGCTGTAACGGAAGAATCTACGCCACCGGACAAACCCAGCACCACTTTATCGTTTCCTAATTTTACGGCCAGTTCTTTAACGGTAGTTTCAACAAACGAAGCCGGAGTCCAGCTTTGATCGCAACCGCAAATATCAACCACAAAATTTGAAAGCAACTGGTTCCCTTCGGTAGTATGATATACTTCCGGATGAAACTGAATGGCATAGGTTTCTTCATCGTCTACTTTATATGCAGCATAATCCACGTCTTCGGTTGAAGCTACCACCTTGTAATTTTTCGGCAATTTTGCGATGGTGTCTCCATGCGACATCCACACCTGGGTATGCAGGGTCATGTTTTTGAACAACTGACATCCGCTGTCCATAAATCCCAAATTTGCCCGGCCATATTCACGGGTGTTCGATGGTGCAACTTCGCCACCAAAGAAGTGGGCCATATATTGCGCACCGTAACAAATTCCCAATACCGGCAATTTCCCCTTTATTTCCGATAAATCAGGGCGCGGCGCGTTTTTGTCGCGAACAGAATACGGACTTCCCGACAATACGACACCTTTCACCGATTCATCAATTTTGGGGTAATGATTGAATGGATGAATTTCGCAGTAAACGTTCAACTCGCGAATTTTACGCCCGATTAACTGCGTGTATTGCGAACCGAAGTCGAGTATTAAAATTTTTTCCTGCATGAACTGTTTTTTAGGATATTGAAAGCAACCGTTTAAGCGGCAAAAGTAAGAATTACATAACAAAATTTTACCGGGATTCAGAGAAAAAGTCTAAGTTGTTAACATCAAAAGAAGCCTGCTGCCAAATAAACTGCATATTATCAAAATTAAATTCGATAATAAACGTTAAGCAAGTGGTTGGCTTTTATTGTTATTTTTGAACCGGATTTTAAATGAAATGCTGATGAGATTGATTCAATATGTGGTGGTTTTTCTGATTTTATTGCCGTTTTCGGATGTTGTTGTTGCGCAGCAACTGAAAGAAAATGAAATTGTGGTTATCGGTGGCGAAAAATATATTTTGCACCAGGTACGCACCGGAGAAACCGTTTATTCTATAACCCAAAAATTCAATATCGACAATTCAACGTTAATCGAAAATAATCCGGAAATTGCCGACGGGCTGAATATTGGTAAGATTTTAAAAATCCCTTACCGGGAAAATGCAAATCTGAACGAAATACCTGTATATCAAAAAGGCGATCCCGATCATTTTGAATATCACACCATTCATTCACGAACCGAAACCCCTTATTTTATTGCAAAAAAATATGGTATAACCGTGGAAGAGATTTATGCTTACAACCCGGAAATCACGAAGTTTAAAAAAGGCACGAAACTGAGGATTCCAAGGTGGAATAAACCGACTGCGGGAAAAGTGGCGCAGGAAATACAACCGGAACAACCACAAATTCAGAATGATAAGAAAGAAAAAACAGAAACAAACGAAAAAAAAGACGAACTTGTTACACATGAAGTGCAGCCTGGCGAAACGCTTTTTTCTATTTCGCGAAAATATGGAATTGCCGAAAGTGAAATACTGTTTCTGAACCCGGGAGCCAGAAAATTAACAGTGGGAAGCACCATTTATCTTCCGGCTGAAAAAGTAACTGAAGTTCAACGCGATGAACCAACTGCAAAAGCCGAACCACCGGGCAATTATTTTGAACATATCATTGAATCGGGGGAAACGTTGTGGGCAATTTCCCGAAAGTTCAACGTATCGGAAGAAGAATTAAAAAATATCAATCCTGTGTTGCGAACAGCATTCCCCGCAGGTGTTGTAATAAAAATTCCGGTTCAGGAGGAATCGGCTGTTGAGGCAAAACCCGTGAACGAAGATGCGTTTATAAAACACACTGTCAGAAAAGGTGAAACATTATACAGCCTGGCTTCAAAATACAATTTGAACATACCTGAAATTGAAGAATACAATCCCGTCCTTCGCACACGAAATTTAATTGCCGGCGAAACATTGCTTATACCCAAAAAACCGGACAAAGAAATCGCAGATTTCATGCAAAACAAAGAAGTTGATTCTTTGATGGTTCCGCCTGATTATTTTAAAGTGGAAGTGCCGATGGTTATTCCTGAAAATTGTGAACCGGGACAAAACCAGTGGGCGAAAAACGATTACTACGACGTGGCACTGTTCATTCCGTTGTTTTTGGAAGCTAACGATACGCTAAACAAAAAGCCACGCGAGCCGGAATTTAATACCGATTCACTGCTGCTGGCAGGAGTTGTTTCAGAGAATGACACACTGGTTGAAAAAGACGAACCGGAAGATATGTTTTTCGGATTTTACCGGAACACGCAGAATTACCTTCAATTTTATGAAGGAGTGTTGCTCGCGGTTGATTCCATGCAAAATGCCGGTATGCACGTTAGGCTGCATGTATTCGACACACAACAAAATCGCGATTCTGTGCAGAAGTTTATTTACGCTGATGATTTTCTGGAGACAGATTTAATCATCGGACCGGTTTTTCAGGAAGTTCAAGGGGATGTTGCCGATATAGCAGCTAAAAATAACATTCCCATGATTTCGCCCCTTTCTGCAGAAAGCATTGAGACTGTGGACAATTCGCATTACTACCAGGTGAATCCCAATCGGGAATATCTTGCTGTTGAAACGGCTAATTTGGTGGCTGGCGAATATTTCAACAGTAATTTCATCGTCTTTAAAACAAACGATTATGAAGGAACTCCGGAAGGCAGGGTGGTTAACCTGATTCAGGAAAAACTCTACAATTCCGGTTTCATGGGAAAAGCGAACGGCGCCGATTTCAGGATTTACGATTTCGAGCACGAGGGTCCGTTCGGGTTGAGGAGAATTTTATCGCATGACAAGGAAAATGTGATCTATATTCCTTCGTCGGTGGTAGGTGAGTTGAGCGTGGCTGTTTCAAACATAAACAACCTGGCTGATGAATATTCCATTACACTAATCGGTTCGAACCGCTTTCAGCAGTACGAAAGTATTGAACTGGAACAATTTCATAACTTAAAACTCAAGTTCGTAGCACCATACTGGGTAGATTACAATGATCCGGCAACAGTTGCTTTTTTCAAAAAGTTCAAGGATAATTTTTATACTGAACCAAATAATTTTGGGATGCAGGGTTATGATGTAGCATTTTATTTTTTAAATGCATTGTTTAACTATGGCCGCGATTTTAACAACTGTTTGCCATACCTGCAGGCCGATTTGATTCAGGGAAATTACCAATTTGAAAAAATTTCGCCTTTTGGCGGGTATATGAATATAGGAGTTTCGGTGGTTTCCTATCAACGGAATTTCGATGTTGTCCGGGAAAGGGTGATTGGACAATATAAATTTGCACAAAAATAAAAGGCAGCGTGCCTGTTCAGGAATAAGTGGCCGTTTAAACCGGCACGTCGAGCGAAGCCAAAACATCTTTTTGCCAAACGATTTCGTCGGCTTCGCTCAAAATGACGGTAAAAAAATTTTGAAACCAGTGACTTTTCGGCTATGTCCCCATTTCTTTAAAAGTTTTCATGATGATTCCAACGGCTTCCTGCAATTGATTTTCAGTAATAACAAGCGGTGGTGTAAAGCGAATAATATTCTCATGTGTGGGTTTCGCAAGTAGTCCGTTTTCTTTCATCGCCAGGCAAACATCCCACGCAGTTTTTCCCTGCACAGGCCTAATCGACACAGCATTCAGCAATCCTTTTCCACGAACGTCTTCAATCATTTCCGATCGGATATTTCGAATTTCTTCTCTGAAAATCTTACCCAGGCGCAGCGCATTTTCGGCGAGTTTTTCTTCCTGAAGCACATCGAGTGCAACCATGGCTACTTTTGCAGCCACAGGATTTCCTCCGTAAGTGCTGCCATGTTCTCCCGGTTTTATAGTCAGCATAATTTCATCGTCGGCCAAAACACACGAAACCGGATAAACCCCACCGGAAACTGCTTTTCCAAGGATTAAAATATCGGGCCGAACATTTTCGTAGTCGCATGCGAGCATTTTTCCTGTTCTTCCGAGACCGGTCTGTACTTCATCTGCTACAAACAATACGTTGTATTTTTTGCATAATTCAGCCGCTTTTTTCAAGTATCCGTCTTCAGGAACATACACACCGGCTTCAGCCTGAATTGGTTCCACCAGAAATCCTGCCACATTCGAATCTTTTAATTCCTGATCGAGCCGTTCCAAATCGTTGTATGGAATATTCACAAACCCGGGCGTGTAAGGGCCGTAATCGTTGTACGCATCCGGATCGGACGACATGGAAATGATGGTGATGGTCCGCCCGTGAAAGTTTCCGTTGCAAACCACAATTTTCGCTTGTTTATCGGGAATGCCTTTTATTTTATACCCCCATTTCCGGATAAGTTTCAAAGCTGTTTCATCGGCTTCGGCGCCGGAATTCATTGGTAGCATTCGGCTGTAACCAAAAAGCCGGGTCATGTATTCTTCCCATTCACCTAAAACATTGTTGTAAAAAGCTCGCGATGTTAACGCCAGTGTCGATGCTTGCTCAGAAAGTGCCTTTATAATTCTGGGATGACAATGACCTTGATTCACAGCAGAATAGGCAGCAAGAAAATCGAAGTATTTCTTTCCTTCCACATCCCAGACAAAAACACCTTTACCTTTTGCCAAAACCACCGGCAGCGGATGATAATTGTGTGCGCCAAATTTATCCTCGCGGGCGATGTAGTCATTCGAAGTTAATGTTGACATATTTGAATAGTTTTTAAAAATTTGGATGCAGAATTACAATTTTCGGCAGGAATTACAAAATAAGTTTCGGTGTTAAAAAACAGCCGGAATAAAATAAATTACGACCCTTATTTTAAAAAACGGATAATCAGCGCCTCGGCCAACAAAAAGAAAAGGGCAATCAAAATGCTCCATTTCCAAAGTTGCTTTCCTTTCTGAATTTCTTCGAAAATATCGGAAAAACTGGTAGCAGCAGCATTTTCGATGACTGATACATTCTTCAGGTTAGCGGTTTTGTCTTCCAGTTCGGCAACATTGAAATAGCGCAAATCCGACTCCTGCCGGTTGTAGTTGAATGCCAGCGCCGAAATAACTTCATTGTTGGTTTCAATCAGAAAATGCCCGTCATTTTCAATTTGGTTGCTCAGGCCAATCCGCAGTCCCTGATCGGTAACATTTAATTCAGGAATGAATATATCTCCGGTGGCAACATTCTCTACCTCAACCTGATTGCTCAGATCAAGGCTTTCTCTTCGGCGAATTAAAACCGAATGATCTTCACCAACAGTATATGAAATTCGTTGTTTGGGCAAACTTTGCAGTACTATGTTGTAAAGGGTTGGAACAAACAGGATGTCGCGTGCAAACGCTTCATTTTTTTCTGCCAGCGGAAATGAAAAAACCCAAACATATCCGTTTCCGAACGTGTGGTATGACAATGCTTTGTCGCCGTTTTGAAACCACAACAAATTAGTTTCAGCGCTTCTGGTGGTTTCTTCAAATTTAAAATGGCCTTTAATTTTTGGGAGCGCCGGATTTTCTTCCCTTTTTTTGAATACGTTGGCATAAAAACGGTTGTCGTAATCCACTCCTGAAATTTCGAGTGTTGTGGTATCGGTTCCGGTAATCCGGTTAGCATTGAATTCCGAAAGAAAATTGTTAATCATTTGCGGATTGTTTTCAGCTCCCGGAAAAAGGACCACTGAAGTTCCGCTTTCCACAATTTTCGACAGTTCGTTTAAAAACCCACTGGTAAAGTTATCAGGATTAATCAAAAAAATTGCGTTGTATTCGGCCAGTTTGCTCATCTGCAGACTCTGAACGCTCATCTCGTCGAGTTGAATATAGTCGTCATTTTCAAATAAGGCCGAAATATATTCCAGTCCTTCACTGCTTTGCCTGCTGCTGTTGAAAATGGCAAGCGCTTTCAGTTTTGGCTCCACAAAATAGCTGATATACCAGTTGTTGTCTTGTGTAAACGGATAATCTGTAATTTCAATTTTACCCAGTTGAATTCCCGGCGATACATTGGTATATTTCAGATTGGCAACAATCTGACCTTGAGCTGAAACTGAAAAATTAGTAATTGATTTTAACGAATCATTGAGGTAAAGTTTTAAGGGAAGGTTTTGAAAATCCTCGTTTGAAATATTTTTAATTCTGACGAAAATATTTTCTTCCAGATTTAAGCGATGTGCCGGAACTTCCACCCAACATGAATCAATATAAAGATTTGTGACTTTGTTAGGTTTAAGCGGCAGCAAAAAATTGTAGATATCTGATTCTGTGAAGTTGTCGATGTCGGCAATATTTCGCTGAAAATCAGAGATAAAATACATAATTCCATCGCTTTTTTCACCGGGGCCATGAATTTGTTGGGCAAAACGGTTGTGCATCATCGACAAAGGCGCCACTGCCGGTGAAGATTGTATTTCGGTCACCTGCCGGATGAATTGTTCTTTGTTGAAGGTGTGCTGGTGGGTTGGGTCCAAATCGTTGGTGAACAACCTGAATTTGGTTCCGGGAGGATAAGTTTGCCCGATTTCCACAGCTTTGTTCCGCGCCAGTTCCAGCAACTGCCCTTGTTCCGACAACGCATTCATACTAAATGAATTATCAACATAAACCGCCACAGTTTGCTGCACGCTTGCATTAACATTATTTTCTGCCGGAATATAAGGTTGTGCAAATGCAAAAACCAGGAAAACAATGGCTAAAATCCGGGTTAACAAAATGAGCAGTTGTTTCAAGCGCGATTTTTTTCTCGATTCTTTTTTGATGTTCTTTAAAAAACCGACATGGCTGAAATAAATGGTTTTATACCTCCGGAAGTTAAACAGGTGGATAATAACAGGAATGGCAACTGCCAGCAATGCAAATAAAAATGTCGGATATAGAAATTTCATTCCTGAACTTCAATTATTCGTTTTTAAATATGGCGATTTTCTTTTCGCCGCCCGATTTGATGAAACCGCGAAACATGCCGCCGGTATTAAATTCCATGGCAATATTCCCTTCGCCGTCAACAGCAATAACACCCCCTGTTCCGCCAAGTTCAGTCAGTTTTCTTATTTCTTCGCGGCAGGCTTCGTCAACCGGCATTTTCTTATATTCCATAAGCGCCGAAACATCTCGCGCAAAACCAAGCCGGATGTAATATTCGCCATGCCCGGTGCACGAAATTGCGCAGGTTTTATTATCGGCGTAAGTTCCGGCGCCAATGATTGGCGAGTCGCCGATTCGCCCGTATTTTTTGTTGGTCATTCCACCGGTTGAAGTACCCGCACAAAGGTTCCCTTCCTGGTCGAGCACCACGCAACCAACTGTTCCGATGTTGTCTTTTTCATTTCGCCTGCGTTCATTTTTTTGAAGGCGTTTTAACGATTCGTACCTTTCTTTCGTGTGGAAATATCTGTTGCCAACCATTTCCAAACCTTGTCTGCGGGCAAATTCAGAAGCGCCTTTCCCGGTCAGCAGAACATGTTCCGAATTTTCCATCACTTCGCGGGCCGCCATGATCGGATTTTTAACAGTACACACACCGGCAACTGCACCAGCATTCAAATCTTTGCCATTCATTATCGAGGCATCGAGTTCGTTTTTTCCTTCAGCGGTAAACACTGCGCCTTTTCCGGCGTTAAACAGCGGTGAGTTTTCCAGGATTTTGATAACTTCCACCACAACATCGCTTGCACCGGCGCCATTGCTTAGCATTTTATCCCCAACATTTAAAGCTTCTTCAAGTTTATACCTGTATTCATTCGCACGCTCTTCACTTAAAGCGGAAGGTTCTATTACTCCGGCGCCGCCATGAATTACAATTACATATTTCGGCTTTCCGAACACTGAACCCGAAAAAATAAACAGAAGGAACAAAAAACAAAATATTCGTTTCATCCGGTTTCCAAATTTCTGATTACAAAAATGGAATATTTATATTAAACGGACGGGATTAATTGAAATATCTTTTTTTCCTGCCAAAGTCAACGAACGCAGGAGCATGTATAGTTGTAATAAATATTTTGTTTAGAATTTTCATTAACAACTTTAAACAAAGCCTTATTCATTGTGTTATTTTCACAGAAACTTTTGAATAAAATAAATTTTACTCCGTAATGAAAAATGCTGATTATTCGATTAAAGACCTGGAAACCTTATCACGCATTAAAGCCCACACCATTCGCATTTGGGAAAAAAGATATAATCTGTTGCATCCGGAACGCACCGAAACCAACATCCGGCACTACAGCGACAACGATTTGCGCAAAATTTTAAATGTTTCGCTACTGGTAAGAAACGGTTATAAAATTTCGAAAGTTTCGCGTATGAGCGATGAAGAATTAAAAGAAACAGTTTTAACAGTAAATGAAAAAAAAACATCGCAAAATGATTACATCGACCAGCTTTTGCTGCACATGGCCAACTTCGACAACATCAGCTTTAAAAAGTTGGTTGAAAAAGTGATTTCCGAAATCGGTTTCGAAGACGCTGTCATGAATGTTTTATTCGAATTTTTATTAACGGTGGGTAATTTTTGGCAGGTCGGTTCAGTTTTTCCGGCGCAGGAACATTTTGCATCAAATGTTATCAGGCACAAAATTATTGCTAAAATCGACCAACTCGAAGCAGTTCAAACAGCCAATAAAAACATCTTGTTTTTTCTTCCTGAACATGAATTGCACGAACTGAGCCTGCTGTATTACTCTTATTTGGCTGCAAAAGCCGGATACGGAATCATTTACCTTGGCCAGTTTGTTCCGTTTGAAGATTTGGTGAAACTGCATGGTAAACTAAAAATTGATTTCGTATTTACTGCATTTATTAATTCAATTAAAAAGGAGGACCTCGAAAATTATTTATCGGAATTGAGGGAACTGTTTTCAGGAATAAAAATTTTTGTTACCGGCTGGCAGTTTCGCCTGCATGAGCCAAAATTACCCCGAAATGTAAAAATAATTAAAGACCAAAAAGATTTTCGGCAGTACTTCGATTAAATCAGAAACCTGCAGCCTGTCCGTCTTTTCGTGATTCAGATGCTCCGTAGTAAACCTTGTTTTTGCTGTCCCACATAATGGCCTGGTAACCACCATACAATCCGTTCACGTAACCAATTCTATGCCCTTTTTCCAGTAATGCGCGAATAGTCTGGTAAGAAAATCCTGATTCCAGCGAAACTTCACCGCCATCGGTCATTTCCTCCCCGGTTGGCTGACTGGAACCGGAATGCATAATTCGCGGAGCATCGCCGGCTTCCTGCAGGTTCATTCCAAAATCGATAAGGTTACAGATAATCTGCACGTGACCCTGGGGCTGCATGGCGCCGCCCATCAAACCAAAACTGATGTATGGGTTTCCATCTTTGGTTATAAATGCGGGAATAATAGTATGAAACGGTCTTTTGTGCGGCTCGTAAACATTCATGTGCCCTTCTTTTAAGGCAAATAATTGCCCGCGATCCTGTAAAATAAATCCGAGTTTTCCGGGGGTCATTCCCGATCCCAAACCTAAATAGTTGCTTTGGATTAACGAAACCATGTTTCCTTCAGCATCGGCGGTGGTAAGATAAATAGTATTTCCTTTTTCGAGCTCTCCAGCCGGATAATCACGTGCTGCGCGGCCCAAATTGATAAGTTCCGCTCGTTTTTCACCATATTCTTTCGAGATAAGTCCTTTAACTGGCAAATCGTTGAAATCGGGATCGGAATAATATTTTGCACGGTCTTCAAATGCCAGTTTCTTTGCTTCAATAAACAAATGCATGTACTCCGGCGAACCAAAACCCATGTTTGCTATGTCGAAATTTTCCAGGATGTTCAGCATTTGAAGTACTGCCGTTCCCTGTCCGTTTGGCGGCAATTCCCAAACATCGTATCCGCGGTAGTTGGTCGAAATCGGTTCCACCCACTCCGAGGTATGCTCTTCAAAATCTTTCATACTGAGAAATCCGCCTTGTTCACGAACATAATCCACAATTTTTTCAGCGATTTCACCTTTGTAAAAAACATCGCGGCCTTTTTGGGCAATCTGTTTTAAGGTTTCCGCCAGGTAAGGATTTTTAAAAACTTCGCCTTTTTCAGGAGCTTTTCCGCCAGGCATAAAAATCTCCTTAAATCCCGGAAATTCTTTCAACGCCCTTGCATTTCCCTGCCACGCAGCAGCTATTACCTCCGTCAGCGGAAAACCGTTTTCAGCATAAAAAATCGCTGGCGCCAAAATGGTTTCCCATATCCAATTTACCAAACTTTCCGTGCAGTTCGAACCAGCCGTCCACACAACCGGGCACCGAAACCGGGAGCGGCCCCAGCGCCGGGATTTGTTCATATCCGTGTTCCTTAAAATAGGCAAGGGTTAAATCGTAAGGCGACCGGCCACTTGCATTTAGCCCGTATAACTTTTTTGTTTTTGCATCCCAAACAATAGCGAACAAATCGCCGCCAATCCCGTTTCCCGTAGGTTCTACCAAACCAAGAACTGCATTGGCAGCAATGGCAGCATCAATGGCATTGCCTCCGTTTTTCAGAATTTCGATAGCCGCCTGTGTTGCCAGCGGCTGACTTGTGCAGGCCATTCCATGTTGTGCAATAACTTCGCTGCGGGTAGCAAAAGTTAAACCGATAACACGATCTTGTGCAACAATCGGGAACGCTAAAACAGCAAAAAAAATGGTGAAAAGAATGTATTGCTTCATTTTATTTTAAGGTTGTAGTTAGTACTATATCGTCCAAATTTCATAAAATTTTGGCAATTCATTGTCACTTTTTTAAAATCTGTTCAAATACTTTAAAAAGATTTTCCATACTGTCGATTTAAAAAAGAATCATTTATCTTCGGAAAAATTTCAAAATTATGGAGCGGTTTCTCTCCCAATGTGCGAAATACATTTACAAAAAACATCCTGAGAACCTGCAGGATATTTGTCTGGTTTTCCCTAACCGGCGCGCCGGTGCTTTTTTTAATTCCTATTTGCAGAAAACCATTCAGAAACCTGTAATCGCACCGTTAAATATTACAGTAAATGAGTTGATTTCAGGATTTTCCGGTTTACAACAAGGAGAAAAACTACAACTTATTTCTGAATTATATGAAGTTTTCCGGAAACACACGCAAACGAAAGAATCGTTTGATGATTTTTATTTCTGGGGAGAAGTGCTTTTGTCCGACTTTAATGATGTAGATCGTTATCTGGTGAATGCCAAAGATTTATTCACCAACATTGCAGATTTAAAAGAACTGGAAACCCTTTTCGATTATTTGACCGAAGAACAAAGGAAAGCGCTTGCAAGGTTTTGGGGAAGTGTGGCAGTTTTGGAAAAAAAGGAAAACCAGCAAAAATTCCTGCAAATCTGGCAAAAATTATATCCGGTTTATATCGATTTTAAAATAAGGCTCGAAAAAAAAGGAATGGCCTACGGCGGTATGATTTACCGTTCGGTAATTGAAACCATGGAAAAGAATGAAATTGATTTTCAACTCAGCCACTACTACATTATCGGACTGAACGCGCTGAATACCTGCGAAATAAAATTCTTTAAACGTTTACAGCAGATAGAAAAAGCAACATTTTTATGGGATTTCGATGAATTTTATGTGGAAGATTTCAATCACGAGGCAGGCCGGTTTATGCGGGAAAACCTGAAGCAATTTGGGCCGCCCGACGATTTTAAAATGAATACCAACAAGTTTGTAGAAGAAAAATCCGCAAAGATTATAGCTGTTGCGTCGAATTACGGGCAGGCCCAGGAAATCCCGCGATTTTTGAAACAAACACATACGAATTTCAAAGCAGAATTCGATAGTACGGCAATTGTTCTTGCCGATGAATCGCTGTTGTTTCCGGCGTTAGGTGCAATTCCGGAAATTTTTGAAACGGTAAATGTTACGATGGGTTATCCGGTGAAAAATTCAGTTGTATATGGTTTCCTGGTTTTACTCTTCAATTTACTGAAAAACAGGAAAAAAAACAGCGACGGGCAAACTGTGGTCTACCATCGGTTTGTGACCGATATTTTAAACCATCAATTACTTGGAAACGTTGAGCCGGACAAAGCAATTCAGTTTCTGTCGGATATAAAAACTCACAACCGTATTTCAATTCCCGTAAATGATATTGACTTTTCGCCCCTGCACAAACTTATTTTTTCGTTTCCGGAAAAAGTAGAGGCGTACGGCGCTTATTTCCTCGAAATTCTTGCTTCATTTTACGAACTGGTGAATGATGCGGACGAAAAAAACCAAATGTTGCCCGAACTCATTTATTCGATATATCAGGCAGTGGAAAAGCTGGAATCGGTTGTTCAACTCGGTGATGAAAGAGCAAAATCGGGAAATTAGTGATCTGGTTTATTTCCGGCTGTTTAACCAGTATCTGGGACAGGTTTCCGTTTCATTTGAAGGCGAGCCGCTTTCGGGAATGCAGGTGATGGGAATATTGGAAACCCGTTGCCTCGATTTTGAAAATGTGGTTATTCTGGGATTGAACGAAAATAAATGGCCGCGAACTTTCATTGCTCCGTCGTTTATTCCGTTTAACATTCGAAAAGGTTTTGGCCTGCCGGGAATTGACGAACAGGATGCGATGTACGCCTATTACTTTTACCGCCTCATACAGCGGGCAAAAAATATAACAGCCACTTTCAGCACGCTGAAGGAGGGAATCAGCACAGGTGAAATGAGCCGGTTTGGTTATCAGCTTTTGTACGATTCGAATTTGAGACCAAATATGCAAAGCCTCGATTTTTCGTTTTCAAACGAGCCGGTGCAGCCAATTTTATTTCAAAATTCATCCGAAAAAATTGCTGCACTTTTGGAGAGAAATACTCCGGAAACTCCATTTTCGCCAACAGCCATCAATACTTATTTGCAGTGCAGCCTGCGTTTTTATTTTAAATACATTATGCAACTGCCTGAGCCGGAAGAGGTAAAAGATGAAATTGACCATCCGGTTTTTGGAAATATTTTTCATGAAACCATTGAAATGCTTTACCAGCCATTTATTGGAAAAATAGTTGAAAAGCAAGATTTAAAGGCCCTGAAAAAAGATAAAGTGCGGATTGAAAATGAAATCAGGAAAGCTATCGGAAAACATTATTTTAAATACAAAAGTCCCATCAACAGGCCGGTAAAGCTTGAGGGAAAAACAGTGCTGATATTTGAAAACACCAAGGTTTTCCTTGATCGGCTGATGGAAATTGATTTGGAATACGCTCCGTTTTTACTTCATTCCCTGGAAGAAAAATATACATCTGATTTGAAAATCGATTTGAAAAATAATCCTGAAAAAATCTTCATAGGCGGTAAAATCGACAGGGTGGATAAAGTTGATGGAAAGTGGCGGATTCTGGATTACAAAACCGGTTCGGTTGAGAAATTTTCATTCAAAGAGGTGGAAGAGCTGTTCGCCAGAGATTTGGAAAAACCTAAAAAAGAGATTTTACAGGCGCTGTATTACTCCTTGATTTTAAAAGATACACTGGGAAAAAATGCTGTTTTTCAACCTGCAATTTACAGTTTGCGTAAATTTTTCGATGAATCGCATTCTCCTGAAATAAAATGGGACAAAAAAGAATTTTCATTTCATGACGTTGAGGATGAATTCACTGCAAACCTAAAATCACTGTTTGAAGAAATATTTTCAGAGGAAACTGTTTTTTATCAATCTCCACACGAAAAAATTTGCCAGTATTGCCCGTACAATAAAATTTGCCAGCGGTATTAATGCGGGACCGGAAGTTTCCGAACTCCCGGATATCTATTCATCCAAATACTTTCTATACAAATCGGGCCGGAGTTTTCTGGTCCGTTCAATCGATTGTTCGTGTTTCCAATCATCAATCAACTTGTCGTTTCCGCTCAGCAGGATTTTCGGAACTTTCATTCCTTTGTATTCGGCCGGCCGCGTGTAAACCGGCGGACTCAGCAAATTGTCCTGGAACGAATCGGTAAGCGCGGATGTTTCATCGGAAAGTACTCCCGGAAGCAGCCGAACAATACTGTCGGTAATAATTGCCGCTGCCAGTTCGCCTCCGGTTAAAACATAATCGCCCACCGAAATTTCCTTTGTTATGTAACGATCGCGAATGCGTTGATCTACACCTTTATAATGCCCGCAGAGGATAATAATGTTCTGTTTTAAGGAAAGCTTGTTTGCTTCTTTTTGGTTGTACAGCGGCGCATCGGGAGTAGTAAAAATTATCTCGTCGTAGCTGCGCTCGTTCTGCAGTGTTTCAATTGCTTTTTCAATCGGTTGAATAGCCATTACCATTCCCGCGCCTTTGCTAAAGGAATAATCATCCACCCGCCGGTGCTTGTCGTTGGAATAATCTCGCAAACTATGCACGTGTATTTCTGCCAAACCCTTTTCCTGCGATCGTTTAATAATCGAATGGTTCAGGGGACTTTGCAGAATTTCGGGCAAAACTGTGATAATATCAATACGCATTTAAAATTTTTCGACAAAAATAACGATTAATCCTGAATCACTTTCCAACAAAATAATACATGTACATAATTGAATAACATGACAATTATTCATGCTGATTGAATGAAATTGCGACTATATGTCACAAAAATTGATTGAACCAGCTGAATTTTTAGTTGATATTTAAATGGTACAGGAATTGAAAACGGGGATTACAGAAGTTGAAAATTATAAATTATCAAAATAAAAGGAGAAAATATCATGAACTTAGTAAAATTTCACAAACCAGGTTACAGCGTAAACAACAACTTAGTTGACGAACTTTTCAATAATTTTTTGAAAAACGATTACCACGAAAATTACCTTCAAAATTGCGGGAACCAACCGGCAACAAATGTTTTCGAAACTGACAAGGATTTCAGGATTGAATTGTTGCTTCCGGGTTTTCCGAAAGAAGAAGTTAAAATGAGCTATCACAAAAATCTGCTGACGATTAAAGTGGATCAAAAAGAAGAAAAAGGAGAAGGCAAAAAAGAAGAATTCAAATATGCTCACCGTGAATTTGGCGCGTTCGAATTCGAAAAACATTTTAAAGTGCCGAATTCAGTGGACGCTGAGAATATTCAAGCCAAATTTGAAGATGGAATTTTGCGGGTAATCCTGCCTAAAAAAGAAGAAGCTTTGGAAAAAGCTCCTCTTGAAATAAAAATTGCTTAACAAACTGCGGTAAAAATATGAATTTGGAAACCCGGCCTGGTGCCGGGTTTTTGTTTTTTACAGCGAAATTGTTGTTGAACCAGGAATATTTTTCAATTCGGTACGAATAGTTTTTTCATTATCAGGTTAAGCATTATTTTTACTCTTTTGGTACGCGGGATACAAAAAATAACTTTGAACTTAACTTTTTTTGAAAAACTAAATCATGATAAAAAAAACCATCCTTTTTGCCACTCTTACCTTTTTAACCGGTAACATTTTTGCTCAAAATATTCAGGTGAAATCGCCCGATGGAAAGATTACTTCAAAAATCTCAATCGGTAAAAACATTCAGTATTCAGCCAGCTTCAACGAGAATGAAATTATTGAACCCTCCGGAATTTCATTCAATTTTAAACAGTCTCCACCGCTGGGGCAATACATGGAAATTTTAAAGACCGAAAATTACGAGGCGGACAATACCTGGAAACCTGTGTTAAAACGGTATGAAACCATCCGAGACAAACATAATGGGGTTCGTATTTACCTGAAAGAAAAACGGTTCCCCGGGCGTTTACTAACGCTGGATTTTCGAGTATTTAACGACGGAATGGCTTTTCGTACTGAGTTTCCTGAACAATTTGGCAATCGTGAATTTGTAATGACGGATGAATTAAGCCAGTTCAATTTTGCTGGAAACCATACTTGCTGGGCCGTGAATTATGGCAGCTACACAACATCTCAGGAGGTTGAATTTTTTGAACGTAAAATCGGCACTATCACGCCGGAAATGGTTATTGGTTTGCCGATGACCCTGCAAGTTGATGATAACTGTTTTGTTGCAGTTACCGAAGCAGCTTTAACAGATTACGCAGGAATGTATTTGAAAGCGAATCCTGCTGCCGGTGAATTTGCAATGCGAAGCGCTTTGTCGCCGCGCAAAGGCCAACCGGAAAACGGTGACAAAGTTGTATTCAGAAATCCGCATAAAACGCCGTGGCGCGTGATTATGATGGGCGAAAAACCAGGCGATTTGGTGGAATCGGAAATCATTCAAAATCTGAATGAACCTTGTGCCATTGACGATCCTTCATGGATTAAACCGGGCATCAGCGCCTGGGACCACTGGTGGAGCGGCGAAGTAAAAATGGAACAGCCGGTAATTTATGAATACATTGATTTGGCTTCGTCGATGGGCTGGCCTTACATGCTCATCGACTGGCAATGGTACGGGCAGTTTAACCAACCCGATGCCGATATTACCACTGTGGCGCCACAATTGAACATGCAGGAAATACTCCGTTATGCAAAAAGTAAAAATGTACGGTGCTGGTTGTGGCTTTACAATACGGATGTTAACCGGGCCGATTTTGACAAAGCCTGTGCATTATATGAAACCTGGGGAATTGCCGGCATTAAAATCGATTTTATGGACAGCGACGATCAGGAGATGGTCAACTGGTATCAAAACACCGTTAAAACGGCGGCCAAACATCATTTGATGGTCGATTTTCACGGAGCATACAAACCAACCGGGTGGCGCCGCACTTATCCAAATCTGGTAACGCGCGAAGGAGTTTTGGGAAACGAATACAACAAATGGTCGCTGCGGATAACTCCGGAACATATGTGTACCTTGCCGTTTACGCGTATGCTAGCCGGCCCGATGGATTTTACCCCGGGTGGTTTTTTAAACCGGAATCCGGATAAATTTTTAAACGGAACACCGGCCCAGGTAATGGGAACCCGTTCAAATACGCTGGCCCAGTTTGTTGTTTACGACAGTCCGTATCTGGTTGCCTGCGATCATCCTCAAAATTATTACGGCAAAGTGGGAGAAGAGTTCCTGAAAAAAGTAAAATCGGTTTGGGACGATACAAAAGTGCTGAAAGGTGAAATTAGCAAATACATTATTATGGTCCGCCGCGATGGAAACCGGTGGTTTATCGGCGCCATGAATAACAGCGATGAACGTGAGTCTGACCTGTCGCTTGATTTCCTTCCTTCCGGAAAATACAGGATGACCAGCTTTTCCGATTCAGAAAAAACAAAAGAAAATGCCGAAATTGCAGATAAAAAGGAAACGGCTGTGAACAACAAGGCCATTTTAAAGATTAAAATGGTTCCCGGTGGTGGCTTTGCAGCCTGGCTGGAACCGGTGGAATAATTAGTGATCAGTGATCAGTCGCAGTGAACAATCGCAGTGAACAGTCGCAGTGAACGATCGAAGCGAACAGATTATCAATGACTTTAAACTTTGAGCTTTCATCTTTAAACTATATGATATGCTGGAAAAATTAAAAGAACAGGTATTGGAAGCCAACCTTGATTTGGTAAGGCACGGGCTGGTAGTATTTACCTGGGGAAATGTGAGTGGAATCAGCCGCAAGCGGGATATGGTGGTAATTAAACCCAGTGGCATTTCGTACGACAAAATGAAACTTAAGGATATGGTTGTGCTTAATTTATACGGCCAGGTGGTGGAAGGCAATTTGAAACCTTCGAGCGATGCCGCAACTCATCTGGTGCTGTATCGTCAGTTCACAACTATTGGCGGCATTGTTCATACACATTCTGAATGGGCGACCTCCTGGGCGCAAGCCGGAAAAGGTATCCCGGCAATTGGAACCACCCATGCCGATTATTTTTATGGCGAAATTCCCTGTACCCGGAAAATGACAACAGCAGAAATTGAAGGAGAATATGAACTGGAAACAGGACGTGTTATTGTGGAGCGGTTTAAAGATCTCGATCCTGATTATATTCCGGGAGTTTTGGTGAATAACCACGGTCCGTTTGCCTGGGGCACCGATGCCGCAAATGCAGTTCATAATGCAGTTGTAATGGAAGAAGTGGCAAAAATGACTTTCCGATCGCTGCAATTAAATCCGGAAACAACAATGGATCAGGCGCTTCTCGACAAACATTTTCTTCGAAAACACGGGAAGAATGCGTATTACGGGCAGGGGGAGTAAGTAAGTTCAAAGTTCAAAGTTTAAAGTTTAAAGTTCAGAGTTCAGAGTTCAGAGTTCAGAGTTCAAAGTTCAGAGTTCAAAGTTTAAAGTTTAAAGTTCAAAGATCAGAGCTTGAGTTTATGAGGAAGAAATCAATAAAAATCATAAAATACCAATGGATAAATATACTATCGGTTTGGATTACGGAACAGATTCCGTTCGTTCGTTAATTGTAAATGTGGAAACAGGCCAGGAAATGGCAAGTGCAGTTTTTAATTACCCCCGCTGGGAAAAAGGCTGGTATTGCGATCCGCCAAATAACCGGTTTCGGCAGCATCCGAAAGATTATCTTGAAGGTTTGAAATTTACGGTAAAAGAAGCCTTGAGACAGGCTCCTGAAGGAGTTGCGGTAAATGTGGTTGGTATTTCCGTGGATACCACCGGCTCAACTCCGGTTGCCGTTGATGAAAAAGGCACACCGCTTTCGTTAACCCCGGGTTTCGAGGAAAATCCAAATGCCATGTTTGTGCTTTGGAAAGATCATACAGCGGTAAAAGAAGCGGAAGAAATTAATGCACTGGCCCGTAATTGGGAAATTGATTTTACCAAATTTGAAGGTGGAATTTATTCGTCGGAATGGTTTTGGGCGAAATTACTGCATGTAATTCGCGAAGATGCCGGTGTTTTCCGCGCCGCCTATTCATGGGTGGAGCATTGCGACTGGATTCCGGCGGTGCTTACCGGCAATACCAATCCAAAAACCTTGAAACGCAGTCGCTGTGCCGCCGGCCACAAAGCGATGTGGCACGAAGCATTCGGAGGTTTGCCGTCAGAAGAATTTTTGAAGGCGCTCGATCCGATGCTGGCTGGTTTAAAAGAACGGTTATATAAGGATACTTTCACCTGCGATATTGCAGCCGGAACTTTAACTCCGGAGTGGGCGAAAGAATTGGGATTACCCGGCAATGTGGTAATTGGCGTCGGAGCTTTTGATGCCCACCTTGGCGCAGTGGGCGCCGAAATCGAGCCATACTATCTTTCGAAAGTAATGGGAACTTCAACCTGTGATATGCTCATTGCACCAATGGATGAAGCGGGCGACAAACTGGTAAGCGGCATTTGCGGACAAGTTGATGGTTCAATTGTGCCGGGAATGCTGGGACTGGAGGCCGGGCAATCGGCATTTGGCGATATTTATGCGTGGTTTAAGCGGATACTGGAATGGCCGCTTAAAAATATTCTGACCGAATCAGAATTGCTGGATGAAGCCACAAAACAGAAGGTTATTGAAGAAACTTCGGATAAAATTATTGCCAGGTTAAGCGAGGAAGCAGCCAAAATCCCGATTGAGGAAAGTGGTATTGTGGCGCTCGACTGGATGAACGGCCGCCGCACTCCTGATGCGAACCAAAATTTGAAAGGGGCCATTGCCGGCTTGAACCTGGGATCGGACGCCCCACGCATTTTTCGTGCGCTTGTGGAAGCAACGGCATTTGGTTCAAAAGCAATTAACGATCGGTTTATGGAGGAAGGAGTCCGGATTGACGGAGTGATTGCCCTGGGCGGAGTAGCAAAAAAGTCGCCGCTGGTTATGCAAATTGTTGCCGATGTACTGAATATGCCAATAAAAGTCGCCCGCTCTGAACAGGCGTGTGCTCTCGGGTCTGCAATGGCTGCATCTGTGGCAGCCGGAATTTATTCCAGTACTTCGGAAGCGCAGAAAAAAATGGGTGGCGGAATTGAAACCGAATACTATCCCATTCCTGAAAATGTGGAGAAGTATAAAGTGCTGTATGAGAAGTACAAAAAATTCGGTGGATTTATTGAATGTGATTTTTAGATAAAAAGCATCGTAAATTATTCTAAATTGAAACCAAGGAGTAACAACATTTAATTCATGACATTAAAAATAGCTGCAGTTTGTTTGTTGGCAGGGATAATTTTTGCCGGCTGTAATTCTTCCTCAAAAAAAGAACAGAAATCCGGCGAGACCGAAATTTTGGCTGCCACGCCGCCAATGGGTTGGAACAGTTGGGATTGTTACGGTGTCGATGTAACCGAAAATCAGGTTAAAGCCAACGCGGATTACATGGCTGAAAAACTGAAGGATTCTGGCTGGGAATACATTGTGGTTGATTTGGGTTGGTATCTTCCCCCGGAAGTCAGTATCCTTTCTTTTCAGCAGGAACAACCTCCTCAAAATGTAGATGTTAATGGCCGGCTGCTACCCGATGAACGTAAATTCCCTTCATCAATCGGAGGAAAAGGATTTAAACCGCTGGCCGATTACGTGCACAGCAGGGGTTTGAAATTCGGAATCCATATTATGCGCGGAATTCCGTGGCAGGCAGTCGAAAATAAAATATTAATAAAAGGCACCGATATTCATGCTGATATAATAGCTGATAAAAACGACACCTGCGTATGGTACGACGGGATGTACGGTGTGGATATGTCGAGACCGGGTGCGCAGGAATATTATAATTCACTGCTTGATTTATATGCCGAATGGGGTGTGGATTATATTAAAGCCGATGATATGTCGAGGCCGTATCACAGGAATGAGATTACTGCACTTCATAAAGCAATTCTGCATTGCGACCGTCCGATTGTTTTGAGCTTATCTCCGGGTGCTGCACCAATAGATGAAGCTGAACATTTGCAAAAAAACGCCAATTTGTGGCGCGTTTCCAACGATTTCTGGGACGACTGGAAGTTCCTGAAACAGGCTTTTGTTTATGCTCGCTTGTGGCAGCCATACATTCAGCCCGGTTCCTGGCCTGATTCGGATATGCTGCCGCTTGGCAAACTCCGTAAAACTGGTTCCGACAGTTATGTGGCCGATCATATAAATACGACTCCAGACAAAATTACCGACGAATACTCCCGGCTTTCGCAAACCGAACAAATTACTTTGATGTCATTTTGGTCCATTACTAAATCACCGTTGATGTTTGGTGGTAATTTGCCCGAAAATGATGCGTTCACTTTGAAATTGTTAACGAATGAAGATGTGCTGTACATTAATCAGCATTCGGTTGATAATAAAGAGTTGCGTTACGACGACAGTTATTCCGTCTGGACAGCCAAAGATCCAGGTTCTGATGCAACTTATATTGGATTGTTCAATACCGGTGAAAAACCAAAAGTTATTTCGCTGGCAACCAAAGAATTTGTCCGCGATGAGGAGTTGGAATTTTATGAATTGTGGAAAGGAACATCCATAAACGCAAAGGAAATCAATATTGAAATTCCGCCGCACGGTTCCAAATTATACCGGGTGAAATAATTTTTGCAAGTACTTTCTTTCGATGAAATTGTGTAGTTTTATTTCAAACCGGATTGGAGCCGGAGACTTCATACGCTTTGGAATAGCATCGCTTTTAACGTTCTGTAAACACGAAAATAAAAACGGAACCATCAGGGCAGTATAAAATTATAAGAGGCCGCCCGAAAACCGGACAGCCTCTTTTGTATTATTCCGCTGTTATTTATTTTCTAATTCGAACCGTTTCAAATTCCACCCTTCTGTTTAACTGCCTGTTAGCGCGCGATGTATTTGGCACTGCCGGTTTTGTTTCGCCATAATAGTTTGAACTAATATAGGCATTACTTACCCCTTTCGACAACAGGTATTTAACTACGGATTCAGCACGGCGTTGTGAAAGACCCATGTTGTAGCGTTCAGTTCCAATGCTGTCAGTATGGCCGCCAACTTCAATTTCATATTCTTTACTTCCATCAATATCCTCAACCAGTTCATCGAGTTTGGCTTTTCCTTCGTCTCTCAGGAACGATTTATCAAAATCAAAATATACATTTGGCACTTCAATGGTTTCCCAGGCAGGACAACCATCGTTGTCGACCGAACCAGGCTGGGTAGGACATCTGTCTTCACAGTCTATCACACCGTCCCCGTCGGAATCAAGCGGACAACCATTTACATCAACCGGGCAACCTTTGGGTGTATCCGGACATTTATCATCGGGATCCGCAACGCCGTCACCGTCAGAATCCGGACATCCGTTGAATTTAGCCAGGCCCGGAACGTCCGGGCATTCATCATCTTTATCGGCAATACCGTCGCCATCCCTGTCAGGACAACCATTTAAACTGGCTGGCCCAGGTTCATCCGGACAATCATCTTTATAGTCTGCAACACCGTCGCCATCTCTGTCGAGAGGACAGCCATTTTCATCAACCTGAACTCCGGGAGGTGTGTCAGGACAATTATCTTTCCTGTCAGAAACGCCATCGCCGTCAGAATCCTTACCTGCGCCAAGTGCAAATTCGATTCCGCCAACTACTTTGAAATGATTATCCGTTACCGGCTGTTCGCCGGGAACGCCCTGGATATATCGCCAGCCTTCGATGCCTTTGATGTAACCAGCCTCCAGAAATAACGACACACTTTCTCCAATGGGGAACTTGCTTCCGATGCCGGCATCAAAATTCACCCCGCCTTCGTGGTTGTCCCACAAATAACCAACTCCGCCAAAAAGGTAAGGCTGAACAGCGCTTTCTTCCTGTAAAATATATCCGTTGTACAATTTGTACCTTAAATTAAGCGCTGAATTAACAATATCCCAGCCATCGTCACTAAAACCGGCGTTATTATTCCACATCAAATCGAATGATGGTGTTAAATAACGACTTAAGTACAATTCTGACAAAAATGCCATTTCATTTTTTTCAAGATTGTTGAAAATTCCGGGGCCTAACCCAATTGCCCACTTTTTATCAGCATTTTGGGAAAAGGCACTTCCAAAAATAAAAAATGCGAGAATAACGAGGAGTACAAATTTTTTCATAGCGTATAGTTTAATATTCTTTTAAAAATTCTACCTAAAGTTTCACTGCCAATTAAAGTTTAGTACCAATTTATACCTTTCCAAACGGCGTATAAACTGAAAAGTTTAACTTTGCAGTAGTTTTTTTAACAAATTTAAGCAATTCTTTCATACATAAGTATAATTTAAAAAATATTGTACGCTGTTGTTGATATAGAAACTACCGGAAGTAATTACCGTTTCGGACAAATTACTGAAATTGCCATAATACAGCATAACGGTTCCTGTGTTACAGATTCATATTCAACGCTTATTAAGCCTGATATGGATGTTCCGTATTTTATAACCGATTTGACCGGGATAACCAACGAAATGTTAACAAATGCACCGAAATTTTACGAGGTAGCGAAAAAGATAGTGGAATTAACCGCAGGCCGGATTTTTGTCGCACATAACGTTCGTTTCGATTACCAGTTTCTGAGGGAAGAATTTAAGCGGTTGGGCTATAATTTTTATCGAAAACAGTTATGTACTGTCAAACTTTCCCGAAAATTAATTCCGGGACATCCATCGTATTCGCTTGGCAAAATTTGTTCAGATTTGGGAATAGAAATAAACGGCAGGCATCGCGCAGCCGGCGATGCTCTTGCCACTGTAAAGCTTTTTGAAATTCTTTTGGAAAAGAACGAATTGCAGAAACAAAAGGAGTCGCAGAATTACCGGTTATTCTGATTCTTTCGATTCGTTTTCAGCATTTTCGTTGCCGGTTTCCTTTTCCTCTTCCTCCTCCGTAAAATCGAGCATTTCCTTCTCCTGAAGAATATTGTACCAAAGCATCACCTTTTTAATGTCGGAAACATACACCCTGTCCTTGTCGTAATCAGGGAGAATTTCTTCAAAGTAGGTTTTCAATTCGTTTGCCGATGATTTATGGCTGATTGTTTTTCCACCATCTTCCTTTTCATAGATAGCTTTGAAAATATCTTTTAACGGCACATCTTCAGTGTCAGTATAGATGGCAATATCTTCAAGCGCCGAAATTCTGGAAGTTGAATAAGCCGGCATTCTTTTACCTGTATCCAGCGATTCAACGATGATACTGTTTTTTGATTCGGTTATCATTTTAAATAAACCGGATTGACCTGAGATTGCTAATATTCCTTTTAACATGACTTATTTTTTCTGGCGAATATACAATTTTTGCAATACCGGTAAAACAATCTTTAGTTAAAATCAAGTTTATATGAAATTCCTGTTTTTAACCATCTGCCTGGTTGAATAACATTTCCAACGTCATAATATTTCCTGTCGAAAATATTATTGGCTGAAATAAAAATGCTTATATTTTTATACTTGTAACTCACTTTTCCGTCGAACAGCCAAAACGGAGCATATTGCTTTTCTTTGCCCCAGTTATTCGAAACGTACTCGGTGAAAGTGCCCTCCCTGTCCTGATATGTTACTCCAAAATAAATCAACAGATTTTTACTCAGTTCCTGGTTTACAGTGATTACAAGCTTGTTTTTTAAATTATCGAGTACATACTGCGATATAAAATCCTGGCTAATCTTTTCGAGGTTGTTATTGAAATAACTAATGGAAATTTTTTCAGGAAAATGATTTCCGGCTAAATCCTTCAAATTAAACTGAATTCGGAATTCAGTTCCGAAACTTTTCAAACGGGTAAGGTTTCGGGGTTGCCAAATTTCGCCGCTTTCCATTTTCACCCAGTCGATGATGTTTTTACCGTTTTGATAAAAAACAACCAAATGGCCCTGAATAAACTGCCTGTTTAATTTTATCCCACCTTCAACAGACGCTGATTTTTCCGGTTTTAAATCAGGATTTCCAATATTGGTGGGCCCGGAATAATACAGATCAGTAAAAGTTGGCATTCGAAGTGAGGAATTGAACGATGAATAAATTTTTAGTCCGGTAAATAACTGGTGGCTTATTTCAATTCCCGGAAAAACATTCAACCCTGTGGTGTTTTCTGAAATATGGTTCGCCATTAATCCTCCGGTAACGGTTAATCCCCTGCGATAATAAGCATGTTCTAAAAATAGTGAGGTTGTGTTCCTTGATTTCGATTTCGTGAAAAATGCATCCTCTCCCGGCACTTTTACGGGAGATTGTATTTCTTCCCCGAGTACATTGCTCAAAATATTCTCTGAACGCCATTCTGCGCCCAAAGATGTTTTCCCCAAACTCCACTGAACCCAGGAGTTGAGATTGGCCCCAAAAACATCTGTTCGGTGGTAATTATGTGAAGTGTACCAGTCAGGCGCTTCTTTTCTGAACAATTCAAATTTATCACGATGCCTTCGCCAGTAAATTGCAGGCGTAAAATGAAGAGCAGACGTTGATTCCCATTTCGCCGATGAAAAATAGGTTTTGGTTTGTTCGTACTGGTTTGGATAAACGGGCGTATAAAAACTGTTGGCGCCAAATCCCTTTTCAGAATAACCCAATTGGAATACAAAAGTCCCTTTTTCAGATTCCAAAAGGCTGGAGTAAAAAGCGTCAGAGACTGCGAAATCGGTATTTTCGATATATCCTGATGAACTTTTTCTTCCCGCCGAAAGAAAATGCCCCAGTTTTCCGGTAAAAAATCCGGTTGAAGCATTTGCATTAAAATAACGATGACTGCCACCACCGATGTTTAGTGATAATTTTTCGGAACCCGGTTTTTTAGTTACGATGTTTATTGCGCCGGAAAAAGCGTTTGGGCCGTAAACTCTGGCCGCCGGACCTTCGAGCACTTCAATGCGCTGAATTTGATTTAAACTAACCGGTAAATTAAAGTTGTGATGGCCGGTTTGGGGGTCGGAAATGTTAATACCGTTCAGAAGGATAATTGTTTGATCGAATGTTCCGCCGCGGATGCTTACATCGGTCTGGACACCTTCGGCGCCGCGCTGCCGTACGTCTACACCGGCAACATATTCGAGCAAATCCTGCACGTTTTGCACCGGCGCCGCCTCAATTTCTTTTGAACCGACCACGGTAACAATTCGCGCTATCTGCGAATATAAAGCAGGCGAACGCCGGGCACTGACTTCAATTTCTTCGAGATCATATTTCATTTTTATTCCGGTTGAATCCTGTTCGGAAGCAATCACCAATACCGGCGCCGACAGAAAATAAATCACTGGTAAAACCGAGATTACAACCACTTTTTTTATCGTGCTGTATACTGAATAACTCTTTCGTCTCCATTTGGCGAATATCAAAATTTCAGGCATAGCGTTTATTTAAATTCATACATTCTTTCAAGTTGTTCGAAAATTGAGCCGCAAAGATATAATTTGAAATTTAAACCGAATGGTTTGCAACATTCTGTTTAGACTCGTCGTAATTTATTTAAACACACTTTATTAACCAGTAAAATGGTAAATGAACAAATGTATATTGACATTCTTTATCAAGAATTTTTATTAAGCATAGAAAAAATCAACCGGCAAAAGAGTTTAAAATGCTTTTAAAAAAAATTATTCCGCCTTATATTTGTTTAGACAAATTAAAAATAACGCCATTTTAAAATTAAAACGCCATGACTCAAATTCAATTTAACAACGCACTACTTAGTTTAAAAGACAAGTTGCATTATTATGCATTGAGTTTAACCTCCGACACTGAAAGGGCTAACGACCTTCTTCAGGAAACGATGTTGAAAGCTTTGATGTATCGGGATAAATTTACGCAAAACACCAATTTCAAAGCATGGATTTACACCATCATGAAAAACACTTTCATCAATGATTACAGGAGAAGTGTAAAAACAAAAAACACTTTCGATTATTCGAACAACGACTTTCACCTGTTATTTTCGAAAGACAAAGTTTATCCTGCTCCCGATTCTTTTTACAGTTCAAAAGAAATTCATGCAAGTATTGAAGCGCTGGAAGATGATTACAAAGTTCCTTTCACCATGTTTCTGGAAGGTTACAAGTACAAGGAAATAGCTGAAAAACTGAATTTGCCGCTGGGAACAGTAAAAAGCCGTATTTTCTTTACCAGGAAAAAACTTGAAAAATCGTTGCATGAATTTGCCACCAACTGATTCGAAAAAATAAAAAAAAAAACAAATTCTGTAAAAGATCTTCATCCCGGAGGTCTTTTTTTTGTTTTATTACACAGAACAAAAAAATATCTGACATGGAGAAAATAGTGGTTCCTTTAGCTGAAGGCTTTGAAGAAATTGAAGCAGTAAGTATCATCGACGTTTTACGAAGGGCGGAATTTGATGTAATAATTGCATCTGTAACCGGAAATACGGTAGTCACCGGTTCGCATAAAATTAAAGTGACGAGCGATCTGCTTTTCAATGAGGTAAATTTCAGTGAAGTTGACATGTTCGTACTTCCGGGGGGGATGCCAGGTGCAGAAAACCTGAAAAAACACGAAGGCCTTCGCAGGAAACTCACTGAATTTAACAAGAACAAAAAACCACTGGCAGCGATATGCGCGGCGCCGATAGTTTTGGGAGATTTGGGTATCCTTGAAAATAAAACGGCTACCTGCTACCCTGGTTACGAAGATGGTTTGAAAGGTGCGAACGTAACCGACGGGAGCGTTGAGCACGACGGAAACATTATTACAGGCCGCGGCGCTGGTGTAGCCGTGAAATTCGCTTTGAAAATTGTGGAGGTTCACAAAGGAAAACAATTCGCTGAAAAACTGGCGGAAAAAATGGTGGTTGAAAAATAATTCCCCATTGGCGGGAGTTATACGCCAACCATCAAAGAACCCGCAACATTCATTTTTTGTTGCGTTCGTTTATCCAGTTCCGCGCATTTACAAACGCCTGAATCCACGGTGCAACTTCGTCATTTTTTCTGCCAGCGGGATAATTGGCCCATTGCCAGGGTTTGAACGCCCGCTCGAGGTGCGGCATCATAGCCAGGTGCCGCCCATCGCCGGAACAAATGGCAGCTGCGGCAAAATGTGAACCGTTCGGATTAGCCGGATATTCATCGTGACTATACTTCATTGGAATGTGATATTCGAGTTCATTAAACGGCAGGTAGAATTTTCCTTCTCCATGCGCCACCCAGATTCCCAGTTTCATGCCGGTCATATTTCCCAGCATCACCGAACTGTTTTCCAGGATGTCAACATTCAGGAATGCCGATTCAAATTTATGCGATTCGTTGTGCAGCATCTTTGGTTTGATGCTGTGTTCCGGGTAAACCAAATCGAGTTCCACCATTAACTGACAGCCATTGCAAACCCCGAGGCTCAGCGTGTTATTGCGTTTGTAGAAATTTTCCAATGCAACACGTGCTTTTTCGTTGTATTTAAATGCACCGGCCCAACCTTTTGCCGATCCCAGTACGTCGGAGTTGGAAAAGCCGCCCACAAATACAATCATGTTCAAATCTTCCAGTGTTTCGCGGCCTGAAATCAAATCAGTCATGTGCACGTCTTTCACGTCCATTCCGGCCAGATACATTGCATAAGCCATTTCACGATCGCCATTCACTCCTTTTTCCCGGATAATTGCGACTTTAATCCCAGTGGGTTTTCTCCGGTTTAAATCGATTCCGAAATCTGCAGCTTTCCCTGAAAAATCAAGAAAATCGTATCCGAGTTCGATTCTTTTATAATTTTTGAAGCGTTCAAGCGCAAGTTCATTTCCGCTTTGTTTCCGGTCGAGAAGATACGACGTTTTAAACCACAAATCGCGAAGTGTGTTTATATCAAAATTAGTTTCAAACCCGCCATTTTTTATGCGTAATTCCCGATCCTGGGCAGCAGAACCAAGCAACAGGAATTTTACATTGTTTTCAGCGAGCTGTTTTTTCACTTCATTGTTGCTGGCACATTGAATCACAATTCCCGGATTTTCGGCGAACAGGATTTTTGCTGTATCATTCTCTTCAAACCCGGACAGATCCACTACCAATCCGCCTTCGTTACTGCTGAAACACATCTCAAGCAACGTTGTGATCAAACCACCCGACCCAATATCATGACCGGCAAGAATTAAATCCTGTTCGATTAGTTTTTGGATAGAGTTAAATGCCTGCACAAATTTTTCGGGACTGGCGACAGTTGGCGCATTTTTTCCGATTTTGTTTATCGACTGCGCAAAAGCGCTGCCTCCAGGCGCACGCTCTGAAAATGAAAAATCGATAAAAAGAATTTCTTTTGATTCGTCGTTCACCAAAACAGGTTCCACCACTTTTTTTACATCCGAAACTTCTGCCGACGCAGAAATAATAACGGTACCGGGGGCGTAAACCACGTCGTCGTTGTATTTTTGAGTCATCGACATGGAGTCTTTCCCGGTGGGGATGTTAATTCCCAGTGCGCAGGCAAAATCGCTGGCTGCTTCAACGGCTTTGTAAATCCGGGCATTTTCACCGGGATTTTTAGCGGGCCACATCCAGTTGGCGCTTAATGAGATTCCGCGAATATGATCAGTCAGCGGCGCCCATATAATATTCGTCAGCGCTTCTGCAATCGACAAAACTGAACCGTTTGCCGCATTCACCATTCCTGCCACCGGCGCATGGCCGATTGATGTGGCTACTCCCGCTCTCCCCTGATAATCAAGCGCAATTACGCCCACATTATTCAGCGGTAACTGCAGTTTTCCGGCACATTGTTGTTTGGCAATCCTGCCGGTTACCGAACGGTCGACTTTATTGGTGAGCCAGTCTTTGCAGGCCACCGATTCCAACTGGATCAGGTTTTCAACCAAAACTTCGAGATTGTCAGTATCATATTCCAGTTCCTGAAAACCGGCCTCCAAAGCAGTATCTTCCAAAACAGTTTTAGGAGGATTTCCAAACATGTAGCCGAGCTGCCAGTCGATGGGTTTTTCACCGGTTTCGGAATTTTCAAATGTGAACTGCATGTCGCCTGTCGCGTCGCCAATTTCATACATTGGCGCCCGTTCGCGTTCTGCAATCTTCCGCAGCAACTCCACATGAACCGGTTTCATCACCAGGCCCATTCGTTCCTGCGATTCGTTCCCGATGATTTCTTTTTGGGAAAGTGTTGGATCGCCAACCGGCAATTTTGCAGTGTCAATTTTTCCGCCGGTGGATTCCACCAATTCCGAAAGGCAATTCAAGTGCCCCCCTGCCCCATGATCATGAATGGAAATAATTGGATTTTCGTCGGATTCGCCCAACGCGCGAATGGCATTGTACACCCGTTTTTGCATCTCAGGGTTGGCACGTTGTACAGCATTCAGTTCGATTGAATTTTTAAACTCGCCGGTTGCCACCGAGGAAACAGCGCCGCCGCCCATTCCGATGCGGTAATTATCACCGCCCAACAGAACAACTTTATCGCCTTTCTCAGGTTCGTCCTTCAAACTGTATTCTTTATTTCCGTATCCGATTCCACCGGCAAGCATAACCACTTTGTCATAGCCGTATTTTTTCTGATTCTCGAAATGTTCAAATGTTAAAACCGATCCGGCGATTAGCGGCTGTCCAAATTTATTCCCAAAGTCGCTTGCACCGTTTGATGCTTTTATCAGGATTTCTTCGGGGCTTTGGTACAGCCAATCGCGCTCTTCTGTCGACTGTTCCCAGATGCGCTGCGATTCGGTCCGTGGATAAGATGTCATATAAACCGCAGTTCCTGCAATTGGAAAGCTACCTTTTCCGCCGGCTATCCGGTCGCGAATTTCACCGCCGGTTCCGGTTGAAGCCCCGTTAAATGGCTCTACTGTTGTGGGAAAATTGTGTGTTTCAGCTTTCAGTGATAAAACAAGTTCTTTGTCTTTCACTTCAAAGAAATCGGGTTTGTCCTGTGTTTTCGGTGAGAATTGCTCAGCCACAGGCCCCTGTACAAATGAGCAGTTGTCTTTGTAGGCCGAGATAATTTTGTTGGGATTTACCTTTGAAGTTTTCTTAATCAGCTGGAAAAGCGAAGATTCCATCTCTTTTCCATCGATAATAAAAGTGCCGTTAAATATTTTATGCCGGCAGTGCTCGGAATTAACCTGCGCAAAACCATACACCTCGCTGTCAGTTAATGATCTTCCCATTGCGGTTGATACTGAATTGAGGTAATCCACTTCCCCGGCGCTCAACGCCAGCCCTTCCTGTTCATTATATGCTGCAATATCTTCAATTTCGATGATCGGATCAGGCAGTTTATCGATATTGAAAACCTTATGTGTTAAGTCTTTGTATTTCGACTGAAGCATCGGGTCGTATTCTGCCCCTTCATTCTCCACCGGAAAAAACTCTTCCATTCGCAGGATGCCTTTTATGCCCATGTTCTGGCTAATTTCCATGGCATTGGTACTCCATGGTGTTAGCATTTCTTTTCTCGGCCCAACAAACCAGCCTTCCAGCTTTTCCTGTTTTAAATATTCAGCATCGGAAAACAGCCAGACTAACTTTGCTATATCTTCCTGTGTTAACGGGATGAAAGTATCAACTGCGATAATTGTTTTACTTTGGGTCCTGAAAAATTGAATCATCTTGTTGCAATATTTTGGTGTAGAATATGTTATATAACAGGCGGCAAAGATAAAAAATAAATATCGCGCCGGCATTCTCAAAGAAAGCAATAATGAGTACTTTTCAGGAAAAGATAAATTAACGGATACAAAAAATCGGATGAACTTAAATACTTTAACTTACCGACAAAATAAATTTTTTTTTATGCACAGATTTCTGATGATTGTTGCAGCAGGACTTATTTTATTTTCATGCGGAACTCAGCGACAGTTGCAAAGGACGTATATCGGGCAACCAGTTACCACTTTGAACGATAATTTTGGGCAACCGGTTAGTATCATCGACAGAGAGCAGGAAAAAGTCTACATTTTTGAAGAAGAAGAAGAACTGAAGCGGACGGAAATCAACCAGGGTAAACTAACGCTCGATCCGATAGTAACCCCTAAGGTATTGAAAACGAAACGCTATTATTTTACAGTTAAAAACGGGAAAATATCCGCGGTGAAGTTCGAAGAAGAATATGACAGGTGATACGCAACATTTTAAATGAAATATGTTTTTGTTCAGGGAATTTTTTTAGTTTTGCACTCGCTTTTCAAAAAAATGAAAGTTACTTTTTTCAGATGAATTAAAGACAACATGCCCAGATGGTGGAATTGGTAGACACGCAAGGTTGAGGGCCTTGTGGCCGTTACAGGCCGTGCAAGTTCGAGTCTTGTTCTGGGCACAAAATAATAAACGCAATCAGCTAAATTTTGTCGGTTGCGTTTTTTATTTTCCTGATTTTTCAACGTTGGTTAATCGTTTTAAACCACCCAAAATTTTCTCTTCGTTTAACATACTGTTTTGAAGACCGGCAACATCTGCTGAAACCAAAAATCGCAAAGTTTGCTCCCGCAAAGGTGGAATTCACGAGGTAAACCTGAGAAAACAACCAAATTGACAGCAAAGTTTTCCGGTTTTTCTATTCCGAACTTTTTTCGTTTAAGCTACCTCCGGCGCCAAAAAAGCCGGGCAGGATATTCCCAAAAAAAATTTGCTGATAAGAACTATTTTTTTCATAACTTATATCCTAATATCTTCAAAATCAAAAGAATTTGTTTAAATTATCTTTGACAAAAACCATTTAATAATATCAAAATGAAAACCGGGAATTTTTTAACAGCAATAACCGTAACACTGATATTCCTGTTATTTTCAGGAATTTCGCCGGCTCAGGATAAAACAAATAACAGCGACTACGAGCCGGAATTAGGACAGGAAGGGAAAGATGTAATTTGGTACCCTACCCCGCAGGTTTTGGTTGAAAAAATGCTCGATATCGCAAAAGTAACATCATCGGATTATCTGATTGACCTTGGTTCCGGCGATGGTCGGATTGTGATTTCTGCTGCAAAAAGAGGCGCAAAAGCAACTGGTGTAGAGTATAATCCTGATATGGTTGAATTCGCCAAAAAAAATTCCGCCAGGGAAGGCGTAGCGGATAAAGCCGATTTTATTAATGCCGATATTTTTGAATTCGATTTTTCAAAAGCTACCGTGGTAACTCTTTTTCTCCTGCCGGAATTGAATTTAAAATTACGGCCCAAAATTCTTGAAATGAAGCCCGGAACACGCATTGTAACCAATACTTTTTCGATGCAAAACTGGCATTACGACGAAACGGAAGAATTGGAAGATAAATCGCTGAACTGGAATACTGCTTACCTGTGGATAGTGCCTGCTAAAGTTGAGGGAACATGGCAGTGTAACGACGGAGAACTGATGCTAAGCCAGGAATTTCAAATAGTCTCGGGAAATTTAACAACAGGCGGAAAATTATTAAAAATAACAGTGGGAAAACTCCGCGGGAACGAGTTCCGTTTTACATGCGACGGCGTAAACTACAAATGCCAGGTAGACCAAAACACCATGAAGGGAATGGCTGAAAAAAACGGAAAGATATCTCCATGGGAGGCAACCAGGAAAATGTAGATAAATCTTCCGGCAAGATATTCAATAACTTACTTTAATTCCCGCCTGCATCAACCTTCCGGCATCGGGATAACCTGCTACCGTTTCATATTTTTCATCCAGCATATTTTTCACTTCCACAAAAATCCGGGTATTTATTTTGCCTGAAAAAGTGTATCCGCACGTAAAATCGGCTGTAACAAAATCACCCAGCGGATAATCGCCGTTTTCAGCTATCCATTTCGGATTGACAAACCGGTTGTTTGAATACGGTCCGGTATAGTGAATAAAAAGGTTGGCATCCAGTCCCGAATGTGCGTATAAAAAGCCTCCGTTTAAAATCACGTTGGGTAATTGATTATCGTCAACCATTTTATTATTGGCTTCTTTTTCATTTTTCATGAATGTGGCATTTGCAAATACAGCACTTTGTAGTACAGGAACATTCTGATTTGCTGACAGTTCCAATCCATAACTTCGTTTATTAGCATTTTCATACAACTCCACTATCAGATCATTTTGTGAAACAACTGTTTCCCCGCTTAAATCGAGTGCATTTTTCCGTTGAGTGAAAAAAGTGCTGATGGTTATTTCGCTTTGATTTTGCGTTTTAAACCGGAATCCCAAATCATGTTGCAATCGTGTTTCATTTTTTGGAGTCACCCCGGCCGAATTCAAACTTCCTTTTCGCGGAGCAATGGTTCCGCCGGAAAAGTTATAGTGCAACGACGCTGCAGGCGACAACAAGTAACTACCTCCCAGTGCCGACTGCCACTCCACCGGAGCCGCCTGATCGGTTATGGGAGCTACATTCTGAAAACCCGCTGCACTTCCTTCAATACCAAATCCGCCCCATTCGTTGATATATCCGCCAATTAAACGGAAACCGGCATCGAGCAAAAACCGCCCAAATTTTTGTTCATCGGCAACCACACCCGACCATGTTTCCACATCACAACGTCGGCCCGCGTAATAGCGTTTTCCGTCGGGAGCTACCCAGTGGTTGTACAGCGCGCCAATGCGAAACGTGTTTGACCGACTAATCAACCGGCTGTGTAAAACATTAAATCCATACTCCCAATCCTTATCGTGGTGCGTAGTTGTTGACTCCTGCTGAGTATTATAATTCTGATAGTTTGCATCGCGAAAGGTATAATTGGTTTGCAATTCGGTTTGCGAACCATCGTTTCCGCGGTAATTAAGTTTGGCATACGAAACCAGAGTATGCAAAGGATCGAATTTTTCTTCCTGGTTTAATATTTTTGGGGAACCCGGTGGCACAATGCTGACGAATTCGCGCAATCCGGAAATATAGGCTACGCCTGCAAGCAATGTAAGTTTTTTATTTAACGCCCAATCCATATTTCCCTGAAAATTGCCAATGCGTTCCTTTCCCCCGCTACCTGGAATGCCATCGGTGCCGAAAAATGCGGCAGCCGTATTAAATGACACATCGTTTATTTTGTTTCCGTATTGCAGATTGGCTACATAATTATTGTATTGCCCGTATTTGGTGAGAAGCGAAATAGTTTCGCGCTCCGGCTTTTTGGTTTTCACTTCAATAACGCCGGTCAGGCCCGATAAGCCTTTTACAAGCGCATTGCTCGATCTTACGATTTCCACCGATTCAACATCCAGCGCGGAGAGAACATACGCAGTCTCTTCAAATTCCTTCTGCCAGACACCGTCAATGGAATAGTCAGGGTAAGGATATTTTTGGCCTCGCACCGAAAAGAACTGTTTCGATTTCCGGCCCCGGGTTTCTGTCCATCCACCGGGAACATATTTTAACGCATCGGTGAGGGTTACCGCACCCTGTTTTTCAATTTCTGCAGCGCTTATTTTGGTGACAGCGGGCAAAACCGACAAGGGAACAGTGTTAATTGCCGTGTCTCTCCCCGGCACAGTAAAATTTCCAAAAACATCCACTCCTTCAATTTCCTGTTTCTTGGGTTGAAGTCCAATCTTGATAGATTCGTTGTTTTCTGAGGGAACACGAATTTGTATTTCTTTACCTGTAAATCCAACTGAAGTAATCCGTATTTTATATTCACCATTTGCCAGACGCAATTCAAAATGGCCATCTTTATTCGAACTTGTTCCTGCGGTAGTACCAGCCACTGCAATGTTTGCACCGGCAACCGGCTCGTTGGTTTCGGTATTAAATAAATTTCCTTTTACGGTATAATTTGGTTGCGAAAAAACCTGACTTGCAATTAAGTTTATGAAAAGTGCGATTGAGAGAGTTAAAAAACTGTGTTTCATTTTTTTGAAAAATTGATTTTTGGTTATACGTTGATTTCGTTTTATTTTATTTTGAGTTCAGGCTTTACCCTTTAAAACATTGAGAATTAAAGGCTAAAGCCGACTTTCATTCATCATGAAATCACCGGGTTAAAACCCGGTGCAAAAATTAATTACTTCTTATCCTGTTTTCGTACAGCATGTAAAGTGAACGGCAATTTATACATCAACTCTCATTTGTTGAATATTTTTGACGATTGCTTTAGCTGACGGTTTCTAAATTATTTGTTATTAACCTGCCTTCTTTAAGTGTAACTTTTCGGTTGGCATAATTTGCTGATTCCAATTCATGCGAAACCAAAAGGACCGTACCGCCACTTTGATGGAAATCTTCGATTAGCGACATTAATATTTTGCTGTTTTCCGGGTCGAGATTTCCGGTGGGTTCATCGGCAAGCAAAATATCAGGGTTTGAAATAATGGCCCGGATAAAAGCCGTCCTTTGCTTTTCACCTACACTCAGCTCAGACGGATATTTGTTTTTTTGCGGTAAAAGCGCACATTTCTCCAACAGTCCTTCTATAATACCATTCTTACTTTCTGTTTCAACCTTTGCTATTTTTATATTTTCGAAAACTGTTAAATACGGCATCAGGTGAAATTGCTGAAAAACAAAACCGATATTTTTTCTCCGGTACCTGTTTATCTCCTGATTACTCATTTTATACACATCACTTCCGCGGTATAAAATCTGGCCTGAATCGGGATGAATCAGGCCTCCAATTGTGTGAAGCAGTGTCGATTTTCCGGAACCACTCGGTCCGACAACAGCAACAAATTCACCTTTTTCTACCTTCAGAGAAACATCGTCGAGGGCAGTAAATTTATCTTCGCCTTTTGTATATATTTTAGTGACATTATTGATTTCAAGCATATTTTATAATCCTTATTTATTCCTTACCAAGTGTTTTTGCGGCATCGATTTGAGTGGCCGCCAATGCAGGTATCCAGCTCGACAGCATCCATAAAACCGGAAAAATCAGCACACTGAATCCAAGCAACGACCAAAGCGGTTTGATGGACATTGCAGTAAAAAGAAATATTTCCTTCCCAAAATATTCTGCGATAAAGCTTCCGGCAAAAAAACCAACGACACTTCCCAGGAATCCCAGCAACAAAGCCTTCAGCAGTATTATCAACAAAATAAAAGATTTGCTTTTTCCCATGGCTTTCATAATACCGATTTCGTATCGCCTGCTGGTTACATTCGCATAAAAAAGCAGGCCGGAAATGAGCATCGAAATGATTAAAATAAACGGGATAATAAACGAACCGTACTTATTCATCATTAGCCGCTGGTTTTCGCGTGCATCGGCAATGCTGCTTATTTCGGTTACCTCAAGATTGGAAAATATATTTTGTACCTGGATTGCGTGCATTATTTATCCGGCCATCGTGACAAACACAGCCCAGCGCTTCAATTTTGTTGATTTGTCCTTCCATTCCCAGAATCTGCTGTAAATCGGTAAGGTTAAAAGCCACTCCCTGGTCGAGCATTCCTTTGCCTTCTTCCAATCTTTTGGCAATTTCAAAATCATATTGTTTGCCATCATGTTCCGGTAATTTTAAATTTTTCACCCTCGGGAATATTTACCGATATCAGCGACCCAACGTGAACCGTTCCCTTTTCCACATCAAACCCCATGGTTTCCTGTTTGGATAGAAACCGTTGCATGGCTTCATCTTTATAACCCATTACTACAATCTGATGACTTGAACCATTTGGATCAGTCCAGTTGGGATATTTGAGCTGCAGGATTCCGGTAAGGTGCCGCACTGCATCAAATGTTTTTGATTCTGCCAGCGTATCGATATAATTTTCCGGGAATGTTGGCGTATTGTTCACCGAATAAAAATCAATCAGGTTGGTACCTTTGGGGAAAATGTACAAATTCAGTCCCTGCTCCCGCATTATTTTGCGTGTTTCATTTTCGCTGGCTTTGCTTAAGGTATAAACGGCCACCGACACGGCGCTGGCTGCGATTACCGTAACCAGGATTATCAGCGAACTGACTTTCCGGTACAAAAGTTCTTTTATTACCAGTTTGAATGGATTCATATTACTTCCTCTTTTTATTTCTTCGTAAAAACCAGATGGTTAAAATTACTATGGTTAAAATGATTACAACTCCGGTGGAAATAAGTGAAATTTGCAATGTTCGGTCTTCCTTCATCTCCAACTTTTCAGGCTGGTAGGTATTTAGTCCATCCCGCTGGTCGGTAAGCCATTTAGGTAATGGCCGCGCTTCCAGTGAATCGTATACAATTGTGTCCTGCCTCATTTACTGGTGAATGAGTTCGGGGTTTGCATCGAGAATTGTATTGACCAGCGCAGGCTGCGGATTTTCCCAGTTATCGCTGCAAAGAATACTTCTTCCCGGGAGGTTATCTTTGATAAGGCAACTGCAATCTGCCGTAAAAAAGTCGATCATCAGGTGGATGTTTTCTTCCGAAATACCTTTTGCCAGTAATGGTTCCAATGCCCGGAAACGTCCGAAAATTCCAAACAACATGGGTTCGTGAATTTCTTTCAAATCACTTTCCACATTCAACAACATCGATACCAGCAACTTTTCATCCCCGCTGCTTCTGTCCAGTTCAACAAGAGAAATGATATTGGCGAACGGAGACGATTCAAGTGCTTTATTCGTTGTTTCCAAACTGTTTTTGTCTTTTTCACCATCACCACTTTTCAGGTAAAGCATCACGCATAATTTTCCCTGTTTTAAATCGGATGCAATTTTTGTACTGAGTGGCGACGCAGCTATTTTATCCACTGCTTTGTAATCTTCAAATTTTGTGATGAGATGATTATTGAAATACAAGGCATAATATGGCTTTTCAATTTCGTCTGTTTCCATTGTTTTGAAAAGGATATTTGCCTGTTTTAGCTGGTTTTTCACATCGTTATTTTGACTCCGGATTGTTTCTGTCAATTTATTTTTATGAAAATAAACGAGTACATATTTTTGGGGAGCCTCGTTTAACAAAATCCACTCCGAAACCTTCGTCGTACAGGCCATACTTAATACCGCGCCAACGATCAATATTTTCAAATAAATCCGTTTCATTTTTCCGCCAGTTTTTCCTGTGTTAATTCAATTCCTGAAATTAAAGTATTTCCTTTCAGCGGAATCAAATCGATTTTTAATGTTTTACCTGCTTTAATGCCCTCAAATGATTTTATCACTTCTTTATCATGTTCTCCCGCTTCTTTTAAGATATCAAAACCAACGGTTACTTTTTTTCCCTGGATTGCAATATCAAATTCACGTTCTCCCGGATTATTATTCTCGAGTTCTGCAAAATAAAGTTTCACCGTATAGGATGATTCAGGTACAAAATCTTCCTGGCTTAATGTTATTTCAATCGATTTTACCCCGCCCAATGCGCTTGCACTTACCCAGGGTGTATTTTTCGATTTTATGCTCACCGGTTCTTTCCTGATTTGCTTAAAACCGGATGTGTCCAGTTTTACAGGAATCCCCGACGGGGCACCGGCAACCACCGGAAATTCGAACCACAACACATTATCATCCGCGCTTCTGTCGCCCGGGGCATTCAGGTTTAAACCAAGTTGTTGAACCTGTTTACCGTTCCAGGTGTAATTGCTGTTTGTCCAGTACGACATCCACGGCATGTTTACCAACGCCAGCGAAGTCTGATTCTGATAAGCGCACTGGCAGGTCCGGGTATAATCCGGGGAATTTAGCACTCCGTCGGCGGCAATCAGATTGGTTGAACAACTTGCTTTCCATCCGCCAAGGCTTCCCGTGCCTTCGTTTACATCTAAATTTACAAATCCTGCCGAAGCTGACCGGAAAGTAAGCAGGTGTTCACTTGCAGCAACAAACCCACAGCCATATTCACGCTTAAAACCCCACTTTAAATCTTCTCCGGTTACCGGATCTTTTTCGGTAAGGGGATCACCTGTTAGCAAACTAAAACCTTCACCGTTGGTATAAATTTTATCGTTATGAATAATGGGAGGATTGGCGTAATTTATTTCCCTGTCCCATATTTTATTTTGTGAATGGATATCGTAGGCAATCATGCGCGTGCCTTCTTCGCCGTTTAACATATCCCGTGACGGGCGGGTTGCCTGAAGCAACAATTTATGTTCATCGGAATAACCCAGCCAGGTTCCAAAAATATCTTCGGTTACTTCACGGATAATCTTGCCTGTTTTAGCTTCGAGGTATAATAGTCTTGTACCTTCCGGCAGTGGCAGCCCGCGCCTTCTCAATTTTGTTTCCAAATATTGCGGAAGTTTATCGAGGCAAAAAAGAATATCATCGCCGGCAATTACTGAATTATGTATAAAACCATGATTTGCGTTGATGCTCCATAATTTTTCGCCTGTAAACCGGTTTAAAACTATCAGTTCCCTGCTCGCTGTCAGGTTATAATCTGAAAATTTTTCCTTTTTCAATTCATCCGGATCTTTCTCCATTTCAGGAAATTCCGCAAAATTATTCCCCAGGATCAACAGGTCTTTGTACACTCCAATGTATCCAAGTTTCCGGGTATTATCGTCGCCCGTATTAAATACTTTGGCAATTTTACCCGAATTGATGTCAATCAGGCTGCACTTGTTTCCTTCAATCAGGTATACAAATTCTTTGGTGGCAATATAGTTGGTTCCACGGGCATTGGAACCGGGCAAATGTACCTGATTGGTTTTTACATCCAGAGGGTTTTCCTCGTCGTAACTTTCATCGTAATACACCAGCCAGTTGTCGTCGGTGAGTTGTTCAGATTCATGTCTCCAAAGCACTCTTCCGGTGTAAACATCGCGGGCGCTGATGCTGTTGATTCCCTGAATAATCAGTCGCCCGTCAATTACCTGTTCTCCGGGGCCATGACCGTGGCGGGGGAGCACATCCATATTTGAGTTTCCGCCAAACCATAAAATTCCGAGCGGCGCTTTTACCAACTGATCGTCCGATTTTACTGTGTTTGCGATGTCGCCGTAGTTATGCGTCCAGGGTGAAGCGCCCTGCAACGGCCCTATTCGGGTTACCATACAATATCCTTTTTGTTTTTCGGTTAGCGCACCGGGAAGTTCAAGTTCTGTTAGTGTTTTCAGCAAATTGTCCTGCTTTTTACCTTTGGCTGTTATTAAAATTTTACCACCATAAGGCCGTGCCGATTCGTAGACTTTTTCCAAAATGCCTGTGTCTCCGCCATTCAAAATCGAAAAATCATTAATGATTGTAAGCGAGGAAAAATACCTGGGAAGTGCCGGAAACTTTTCGTCAAAATGCTGAAAACTCAACCGGTCTGCCGTCACCCCGCACTGATCAAAATATTCCCTTAAAGATTGCACTCGTTCAGCATCTTTTTCGTAAGCCACAATACTTAGGTTTGAAGCACTTACCAGTTCCTTTAAAAGGTTAATATTTTCGGTTCCAAGAACCAGACAATATCCTTCTTCAACTTCTGTTTCCTTTATGATTTTCGATTTTTTAGCAGCAGGATTTAAACTGTTTCTCCCTGTAAAATCTGCCACCCGTTCCACTGGAGTATCTCCAAAAACCAGTATTGAACCATCAGTTGAGACTGCAATCAATTTTCCGTTTGCAGCTATCAGCCGGTCTATATTTTTATCCGTTTTATACGTCCAGATTGTTTCTGATTTGTTTCCGGCGAATAGTTTAATTGCGGAAATTCCGGTACTGTCGGCTGCAAAGAGGCAATCTCCGGCTTTTATCAAATCATTGCTTGCCGGTATATTTTTTACCCACAATGTATCCAGTTTATTGTCTGCTTTCAATTGTGCAGCCAGCAACTCTTTTCCGGAGAAATAAATCTGATCTCTGTCGACCACAGGATATTCACCAACCTCCGAAACCAGTTTTTCACCATTTTCAGAATCAAACATGCTGGTGAGTCTTTTTCGGGTATGATTAAAAAATACTTTGTCGTTGGCACAGGTAAACGTTCCACCGTTTTTCTGGTTAGCTGAAAGGTGATAATAGATTTCTTCCCCGGTCTTCAGGTCGAATGCAGCCGGCACTGTTCGTCCGCCGGCCACCAGCAGTTTATCGCCACTAATGGTAAAAGCTCCCTGTGGGGCCACATCGGCAAAGGCAGGCGACCGGTGAGGCTGAAGAATATAATTGCTTCCGGTTCCTTCGTTTTTCCATATAATCTCCCCGGTGGCGGCATCAAGGGCGTAAATAAACGTTCCCATCAACGGAAAAATGCTGGCTGCTGTGTATACGATGTCATCTTTAATAACCACTCCTCCCCTCGCCGGCCACATGGAAATCAGCCGTTTATTTCCAAGTAACTTATTTTCTGCCGGCGCCAGAAGCCGCTTCCAGACCAAACTGCCATTATCCGTATTCAGGCAATAAATATAGCCGTCGTCACCCGTTAAATAGATTTTCCCTTTATTTATTGCCAGTGGCAGCCGAACCGGCCCGTCGGCATAATAATGCCAAAGTTCTTTGCCCGTATTTAAATCAAGAGCCACCACTTTGTCCTGATCGTTAAATCCAATGAACAATTTATTTCCTTCAACCACTGGTTCAAAAAGCCGGTCGTACTGCATCAGGTTCCGGTTTAGCGGATCGTCCCAAACGGGATTGCGCGGAGAGTATGTTACCTGCCACTGCAAATGAAGTTTATCGGCCAGCTGTTCCGGGGTCGATGCCGAACGGTTATAATCGTACCGCCACATGGGCCAGTCGCGCGCAGTTGCGGGATTCGACAGGATCAGGAGGAACAGGAGAATTATGGTCGTATGTTTTTTCATGGTTCCCGGTTTTTTGCTTTTGGATCAATGGACTAAATATATTGGTTTTTACATTTTAAAACTCAATTCTTTCAAAAAAGAATAAGTATAAATAGGCACCAGAACGTTACTATTTTTCCCACGGCGCCTTGTCTTCATTATAATTCAGGTAAGCCCGTCTCCCAAATTGAATCGGCGGATTTCCAACTTCAAATGCCCCAAGATCAGGCGCCTCACCGGAAAAATGGTCGTTAATTCCTGGCAAAATTATTCCTGAATCGATTAACGGATTCTCAATCCAAACCACCGGATCGGTTATTTCCACCCTGCGATCGCCAAATTCATAAGGATGTTTGCCCCAGTTAATGCTGTTTATTGTAGATCGGGGATAAAATTCGAGGCTGTAAGAGGACTGGTACAATCTGGTTCCGGAAGGAGTAACATTAAATTTTATTTCGTGTTCTTCCTTTGCAGTTAATCCTTTGAAACTTCCTGAAAAATAATCAAAATCATAATCACTTTCCGGTTCCTTTTCCCTGTCTGTCGCCAGCCTTCCCGGCACATCAAAAATATTGTTACGGGTCACACAATTGGGATTTACATGGCTGGTGAAAACGTTGGTAACACCATCGGGTTGTAAAATGGTATTGTGAAATACATACCGTCTTCCTCCGCCAAATTCATCCCTTTCTCCGGTTTTAATAAAAGCGCCGCCCGTGCTGTTTCGGTGGCCCGTTCTGCTTTCACCTATTACATTCCGGAAAATATAAATGGGCCCCCATGTTGTTGAGGCCGTAGCTATAGCATTAAAAAAGAGATGCATGTAATTTCCCCAAATCCGGATATTGGTGTTCCCCCCTTCACATTCAATCGCATCATCCCAAACACTGCGGATAATATTGCCGTACACATCAGAATCTCTATTCAAATTACCGGTGAACGAAAAATTTCTTCCCCCTCCAATTCCGTCATTGTATCCATGGTCTTCAGTGGATACAATTTCATTGTAACGGATGACGTTTCCCCCTTTGCTTTCTATAATTGAGATTCCCTGAGGACCGTCCGGATGCCCTGTTTCCCAATCGTTTGAAGCTCCGCGGGGATCCTCAATAAAATTGCGTTGCAGTGTTAAGTTGGAGGTACCTTCTTCTGCATAAATTCCGCTGTCGGAAGCCCCTTCCAGATTTCCGTATGTTTTCGGTCCGCCAATCCTTCCCCAAAAGGTGATGTAACATTGTTCAACAACAATATCATGTTTGTTTTTCCGAATCAAAACTCCATGAATGGCAGCATTTCTAATCGCCACACCTCTTACAACAACATAATCCGCATCGATTTCAATTCCATAATCAAAAACATTTTTTAAGTTCAAAACTGATTTTTTCCCCGGGTGCACGGTAACCAAATGATAGGCTTCAGGCGTTCCTGATTCTGTAATCCGAATCGGCTTATCCGTTTCACCTTCCGGAAGTTCAGTAACTTTACCAATGAGAAAGTTGTCGTTTCGGGTGACAAAGGCCGATGAAGTTTTTTCGTTTCCCGATTCCAGTTCCAATTCATAAGAAGTGTTTGGTTTCAAATCCACAATACTTCCCCGATATTCACCGGCGCGTTTCTCATACATTAAATCAAGACCCTTCTTCCACTCCGTTTCAGACTTCGCCTTATACGTTATTTTGCAAGTGCCGGCTTCTTTTGTTTTCCAGTAAATTCCCGCGCATTCGTATGTTGGTGCAATAAGTACATTTTCATGACCACCTGTTTGTGCGAAGGTATTTCTTGCACAGGCATACATACCTGTTAAAACGATTGCAGTTAATATTATCTTTTTCATAAATCCGGAACAATTTAAAGCTGTTTTTTAATTGATTCAATGGCCACACCAGCCTGATTATCTAAATTTTCCCAATTACATTCAATTGAAATTCTGCCCTGGTAACCAATTTTTCTCAACGCATTAAAGTATGGCCTGAAATCCTCGTTGTACGTGCCAGGCGCCGCCCGATCCTGTTTTTCGGCAATGTGGACGTGTTTAATCAGGAATCCGTATTTAAGGATGCTTTCGGGGCTTTCATTTTCCATCAGCATATGATAAATATTGGCGAGCAACCTGAAATTAGGATGATTAACTTCCTTAACAATTTCACCTCCTTCGGTAACGGAATTTATGAAATTGCATTCGTTTTTATTCAGTGGCTCCAGCAGTACAACAACGTTATAATTATTGGCAATCAGGGCTATTGAATCGCATAGAGCTATAAACTGACAACGTGCTTTTTCGCGGGAAAAACCTTCAGGGATTTGCCTTGAAGCGCCACTCCCAAAAACGATAAATTCAGCTCCTGCTTTTGTTGCCCGCCGAAAAACAGAATCGGCATATTTTAAAATTTCAAATTGCACAGCGTCAGGCCCCAAACATTTCATATTCCCGGGGATAAAGTCGTTGCAGGCTTTAACTTTAATTTTCGAATTTGATGCATTTTGAAGAATTTCACCGAATTCTTCGTTGCTCTTTTGCGGCACAAGGAAGCGCCCCGTACTTTCTTCAACAAAAGCGTATCCGAATGATTTTAGCGTATCGGCATTGGTGAAACTTGTGCACACACCAATTTCTGAAAATAAGATATTCTTCTTTACAGAACAGCAACTTAAAGAAGCAAGCAGCAGTACAAATATTACTTCAAATTCTGCCTTTCTTTTTTTCCTGGAAAAATTTGATGCCATAACCTTTTTATTATTAGCTACATAATTATTCCCGGCTAACGGGGTATGAAATTATCGTCGGTGGAAAAAACAATTTTTCTGAGCGTGACCTGTCCCGAACTATTTTTTAAAAGCAGTTGCCACTGGCCGGGCGTGGCTTCAATTTTCTCCGGCAGTTTCGTCCAGTGAAATGCTTTTTCAATTTCCGCAATTTCTCCCGTTTTCTTTTGGTTGAATTCAACTTTCAGCTTGCTTTCACCTGGTTTTTTCGATTTCACCAAAAACCATACGTTGAAATTGTTTTCTCCGGCCAATCCAACTGAATATTCCAGCATTGATTGGGGTTCCAACCGAACGGAATTCTTTTTCCTGGTTTTGGCATCTCCATATAAATATGCAAAATCCTGAGCTTGAACCGCGTTGGTTTCCTGCTCATTTAAAAAAAGTTGCTTCCCGTTTCCATTATCAGTGTACCGGACGGTTACAGCATCCGATGCAGTGGGATTCCCATTTGAGCAGTTGATTGAAAACCGGTAAATTCCTTCCGCCGGAAGTGAAACCGATGTAATTAATTTTTCCGGATTTTTAATGTCAGCCGCCAGCCCTTGTTCCTGTTTCCAGGTACATGTTAAAGGTTCGGTACTGGCACTTTTTATTCTGCCTGCCAACACCACCGAAGCCGCAGAAGATTTGATTACCTGGTTTTCTCCTGCATCAACCTGAAACAGGCTTATTCCGGAAGTTTTTTGAACCGGTCGTCCGTATTCAACGGCTCCGATATCGGGCGCTTTTCCGGCAATGTATTCTGCAGATACACCTGGATTTTCAGCGCCAGCGACTTCAAATGTCTGAACTCCGGCATCAATGCACGGGCTGTTTGCCACGGGCGATAATGCATTTGGTTCAATTCGGGGATCGGTTGAAACAATATTTTCCGACTGAACTGCTTTGGGATTAATCTCCATAAAATCATCTCCCCCGTTTTGGTAAAACAGGTTGTTCCTGATTGCCGAATTTGGACCGAACTTTTTGAAACCGCCAAGCGAATTGCCCATGATTAAGTTGTTGAATGCGATTATTTTGTTTCCACCGGTTGCGCCCATTTTGCAACCGGTTACCGTGTTGTTGTAAAAATAAACCGTTTCGTCCATTTTGGTTGCGCCGCTCAAATCTTCGCGGGTTTGTGCACCTTCCATGCAACCCAAACCGGTTTTGCAGTTCTCGAAAATATTATGATGTATGTCGAAAGTTTTCCCGGTAAATTCATCGTATGAAATTAGCTGGACCCCGGCATTGTTACTGCCAATTATCCGGTTTTCACGTATGGTATAATGAACGTTCTGGTTATGCGGTTTGAACAGCCGGATTTCAATTCCGTCATCGTTACAATTGATAAAAACATTGTGTTCTATCAGAATGTCGCTGCCTGAATTTTTGTCATCCGAAACAATATCCAGATCAAGAGCATCATCACGATCGTTTTCGGCCGTATTGTATCCCACATATCCACCGCCGCCCGATTCAAAACTCATTCCGTCGAGATTATTGATAAAATGATTGTGCTCAATGGTTACATTGGCTTCCACATTCAGGGTATGATCACCATTTACGATTTTCAACCCGCTGATTTCCGTTGCATCTGCATTGATTGTAAAAAGAATCTTGTCTCCGGCATCAATAACAGTTTCTTCAATTTTTGATTCATCGCCTGTTAATTTCCATTCCGAAGAAATTGTAATCGACTTGTTAATTTCAATTTCATTTTCCTGAAAAGTACCGGGAGAAATAATCACCCAATCGGAATCGTTTGCATGTGCCACTGCCTCTGCAATTGTGGAAAAGTCTGCCGGAACTTTTAAAATCCGGGTTTTTGGTATTTGGCTCGAAAGATTCTCATGAAAATTTCCCAGGGAAATTGCCGGGATTATGAAAATCAGAAGATTTATAAAAATTAACGTAATCGTATTTTTATTCATGTTTTGTAATGTTTAAATGTTGAGTCCACTCCGAAAAGTCAAAAACCCCTGAATCCCCTCAAGGGGACTTTGAAGAGTTCATTGATTTTCAGCAAGTTCCCCTTTAGGGGTCAGGGGTAAAGAAGTTGAAAATCAATGAACTCAGACTTTTCGGAGCAGACTCAATGTTATAATACTCTACTCATCTTCCGGTTTAAACGGTTCTCTTTTTATCACTTTGCTCAGGGCAACCAGAAAAACAGCGTTGCTTTTCATTGGTTTGGTTTCCGGATTTCCGGCTGGTTGAGTGGATTGATAATGCTTCGAACCATACATATTTACTTCTTTTATTACTTTCCCAAATCTTGGATTTACCCATTCGTAAGCATAAAAAGTAACCGGATTTTTTGCCGTATCGGAAGAACATTGAACCGGATCAGCCTGGTAACAATATACATTTTGAGGAGATCCGGTTTCGCCTTCGAGCCGGTCGAAATTATCTTCTGCTCCGGCATTCCATTCCAGGATATTCACCCCGTACTGAACGGGAATGTTTATTCTGTAACCATCCTCATAAACGATTTCGTACCAGCCCAGCAAGTCGGCAGTGTCAAAAAAATCGGGAATGTTGTAATATGCTTTTTGGTTTCCGGCCGGCAATGCACAGGTGTGTAAAAAGATAAGACTGCTCACGTCCTCATTCACCGGAATTCCTTTTACTTCTCCGGAAAAAGGATTTTCGCCAACGCCAACAGAACCAACGGCAACGGCGCAATTTCCGTTTGAAGCAGAAGCGTCAGGTAGTTTGAATGTTTTATGCCTGACGAAAACGTTCCCGTTTTTCAGTGTGCTTAAATCAATATTGAAAGCTTCTGAATGAAACGGTAAATTAAAATCCGGACTGATATCGATGAATTCAACGGCATTGGCATCTTCGCCCGGAATTAATTCATTGCTCAGGTTTGCCCGGACTGAAGGTATTTGTTCCTTTACCATTTCTGCGAGATCAGATTGTGACAATGAGTGGGCTGACCACAACAGATTGGCACATCCCAAAAAATCGAACAGCAAATCTTTCCCGAAATTAAACTCGTTGGTTGCCGCCCAGGAAGAAGGCGCACCACCAACCACATCAATTTTTTTTATCCGTTCATCCCAATTGCTGATGTTGGGTTTGAAATTCCCAAAAAATTGTTTAAAACCGAATTCCTGAAGATCCTGCTCCTTTTCCTCATCGCCCCAAAACCAGTTGAAAACGAGAATATCTTTGGGAATAAAATCCCTTACCTGGGCAGGACGCAGTGCGCCGGGTTTCTGATATTTTACACCTGTTGAAGACACTGCATCACGCGGCCCGGCGTTGCGAACACTTTCCAGCAAATGATCGCCCCACATGGCCGTTTTAATTCCTTTGTCTTTCAGGTAATTGTAAATTTTACTGACATCCTGAATGTACAATTCGGTAAAATCCTTTCCCTTGCATGCCGGACAAACATCCATTGGGATGCGCCATTCATCGTGCCCAATGTGAACCATTTTTGGTTTTATTACGTCAATGTATTCATCGTAAACCTCAAAAAGCAGGTCATAAGAAGCCGGGTTTGAGGGACAATACGTATCGGGCCAGTTATCGCCCGGATATTCGGCCAATTCCGGGTGACGTGCTAAAAGATAATACACGTGTGACAGCGAAGGAATTTCAGGGACCACTTCAATATGGTTTTCATTTGCAAATTCAACAATATCGCGCACATCCTGCTTTTCGATGATTTGGCCATCGCCCGCATCAAAATGGCTTGACGTTTTCCCTTCGCCCCTTTTTCCTACCGGGCGGTTTAACCGCGAATACTGCAAATCTTTGGCAAAATCAATCCAGCCGGCATTAACTTCCGGATGTTTGTCGAGCCGCATACAATTGAACTCAATAATTACCTGGTTGAACTTGTAAAGCGCCATGAAATCCTTGAGGAACCGTTTGAAAAAAGCAATATTGTCAGGTCCGGGAGCGTAAAGCCGGATTGCCCTGACCGGCAAATTAGGCCAGTCGCGGATTTCCACTCCTGCCACAGATTTCCCATGGCCATTTCGAATTAATTGCCGAAGTGACTGCAGCCCGTAAAAAGCGCCTGGTTCGTCCCATCCGGAAATAATAATTGTATTGCTGCTGACTTTTAGCAGGTATCCTTCAGAAACTGAATTCGGTCCGCTGAGATTCAAGTTTCCTTCATCCAAATATTTCTTTATTAGCGAATTTCCGATGCTTCCCATAACAATCACTTTTTTATTTTCCGGAATTTCAGCGTGTTTTTCTGTTTTTACGGCCAAACCATATTTATCGCTTAATTCGCTTGTCAGCAAGCGGGCAAGTGAATAATCACTTTCCGACGCGTTTTCGGGGACAAGAATTACTATGGATTCATCCAGAACGAAATCATCATTTGTTATTTGCACCGATTGCGGAATGGGAAAAACCAGCGGATTCGGTAAAGCAAAAACACCCTGAGATAAACTGGTTATCAGGATAATCAGAAGAAACAGATACTGTATTTTGAAAAATTTATAAATGGTTGCTTTTTTCATTTTTAGCTGGCTTTAATTTCAGTAGTTTAGATTAATCAATTACAGGAACTGACCTTTTAGTTTGAATGAACTCAGTTTTTTCCTGGTTGCCTTTTATGTGAACCAGAATAAAACCATCATCGAATGGTTTCAGATTATCGCTGTACGATGTGCTTCCGCCGGAAACGTAATGCACGCCACGAAACAACAAGTTCATGTACACATGGTTATGGCCTTGCAATACCATTTTCAGGTTATGTCTTTCAAATAAATCAAGCACAGCTTTTGCATTTTCAGAAAGTGCGGGAATTCCTGAATCAATAAAAGCTTTTGGATTAACCAGCGGTGTGTGGATGGAAACAATAATCGGAACGTCTGCCGGGATATTTTCCAGTTCGCTTTTAATCCAGTTCATTTGTTCCGAATCCACCCCCGAAGTGTAGTTCATTTTTTCTTCCAGTATTTTAATTCCGTCAAGCAGGAAAAACTTCCAGCCTGAATAGTTAAACGTTTTGCAGCGGTTGCCATACCGTTGTTCATACATTTGTTTTCCCCACTGCGGATGGGAACTTTCAATTCCACTGTTGGGCAAAATACCGACAACCTCATGATTTCCCATGGTGAAATAAACCGGCATTTTAAACTTTTCCAGCTCGCTATCCATAAAATCGAATAACATTTTGGCTTTTTTCTCATCGCCGTTTTTGGCGGTGTAAATCATGTCGCCTCCAGTAATAATGAAATCGGGACTGATTTTATTGATTTGTTTTGCGAGGCGGGTAAAATCAGCTTCGATTGCAGAATCGGGCTGTAAATGCAAATCCGGTAAAAACACAAATGAAAATTTGTTCTGGCCCGAAACAAAACCGAATTGAAAAACCAACAGGAAAATAAATAGATATCGTTTCATTTTGTCATTGATTATTTCATGTTTTTGACCGGACGGATATTTTGAACTGGCCCGGCTTTGGAAAAGTTAGCAAAATTGTGGTAATCGTGGGCAATTTTCAGGAACCGCACCTGCCTCCGGTAAAAAAGAGGCAGGTGGGTAACCAACTAAACTTCATTGAACAATCAAAAATACCTGGATTTCCCGAAGATCCTTTCCCGTTTATTTGATTTTATATTTAAAAG
>CAWAMJ010000019.1:0-114477 GCA_963783085.1 uncultured Prolixibacteraceae bacterium
AAACCCACGACATGCTTTCCGGCACTAATTCCGACATTAAGCCAATCAGGGGTTTACCAAGGTTTCCCTGGTCGATATTGACGACAAAGTACGAATACATTTGAGGGCTGATAAAGGACGCCAAACCGAAAATAAGCTGCGCCATCACCGAATTAAAAGCATAATTGGCTTCGCCTCCGGAAACGCGCAACAACGGATTGATAACTACCTGCAACGCTGCCATGCCGGCGCCAATGGTGAATAAAGAAATTACAAATACATTGAACACCGGGAAAATGGCAAAAACCAACGACGCTGCAAACGCCATTGTAAAAGCTACCATCATAATTTTTTTTTCACCAAATTTTTCTACCAGGAAACCAAAGGGAATGGACATTACCCCGTAGGCGATAAAAAAGGCAAAAGGAAGAAGTCCGGCCAGGGTTTCGGTTAGTGTGAAGCTTATGGATACTTTTTGATTTAAGGCTCCCAGAATATTGGTCAGAAATGAAATCACAAAAAACACAAGCATGATTAAAACGACCAACAAATTATTTTTCTTCATGATAAAGCGGTTTATTTAGATTTTTAAATGTGAGCGATGCAGTGTCAAAGTTATCTGTATATTTCACACTTTTCCATTGGGCAAAAATCATCGCTGATTCTTTTTTCGTATAAATTATTTTTTATGAGTATCCGCAAATGTATCTAATTAAATTATTATATACTGAATATCAATTCGTTCACCCCAGCCCTAAAAGGGGCGAATTGATTATCTCTGCTCCCTTTAAGGCCGGGGTATTCAGGGTGAATCAATGAACATATCAGGTAGATGAACGGACATTTATTTTATTTTTCAATTAATTCATTTCGATTAATTCAATGTTACCGGATCCACATTCCACGCTTTTATTTGCAACTGCGGCTTATTATCGCTTGCATCCGTCAGGAAATAATTGGCCTTGTAACTTCGTTCTTCGCCCGGCAACAGCGTGATGTAATTATCATCCCAGTAAATGGGTAAAATTGGTTGGTTGGTTGCCGTATCCTCCACATCCATGAAAACAAAAAATGCAATGGCATCCGACGGGTTCTTTACTTTCAGGTGAACAATACCAAACTTGTCATCTTTTTCAAACGTGTATTCATATTGCATTTTTACCTTCGGAAGTTTATCGAGTGCCGTGTAATCTGCATATTGTTTCGAGGGTGTGTAATAAGGCCACGGAAGTTTTTTGGCGGCCTCGTAATCAAGCACATCCTTCTTCGCCGACAACCAGTAAGTACTGTTATCTACTTCTTCATTGTCTTCGTTGTAAACCCGCAAATCGAGGAACCAAACCGAACTAAGGTTCTTTAAATCGGGGAGCTTGTAAATAAATTTAGAAATATTCGTTTTGATATTTCCTTTCCATTCATCGCCAAACACTTCTTTTGAATTGATATCGAAAATCCTGATTTTCACTGTCTGATTTTTGGCATCGTTTAAATCTTCGTTAGCCAGATAAATATCATTGAATCCATAACGGTAGATGGCATGAAGCGGCGTACACGCTTTTCGCACCGCATAAAACGCACCGTTTGGTTCCAGGTAGGTATCGTACAACTGCCAGTACAATTCGGGCCACGCGGAATTGAGCATCCACTGGATGAGCCCGGTGCTTTTGGGCTTGTTGGCAACAAATGCTTCAAACATGGGGCGCATGAGTTCGTAGTTGCTTACCTGCGATTTAAAAGCAAACTCTGCCACTCCGGAAGATTTTCCGTAACGCGCATCCAATGCCTTCCGGTAACGATCGAGGGTTTTAAATTCATTTCGCCCGGTGTGGTATTCCCAGTATGTGGTGTCGATGGGCCACAATTTATCTGCCGGGAACATTTTTTTCAGCGATGCCAGTGGCGGGACATTTGGCCCCGGACAGGTTTCGGTGTTGAAACCATAACCGCCGCCAAGCATAGTGTCGGTAAACCAGTATACCGGCGGCGTGTACGCATACGGCCCCAGCATTTTCATGCCGGTAGGCCCGCTAATGTCGCTTACCAGCGGAACTTCTGCTACAATTCGATTATTTTCGGTGCCGGCACCACCGGCCGAAGTGGAGTACGACCGCGAAGGATCGTATTTTTTAAACAGCTCGATGTATTTGCGTTCCAGTTTTGGCGCCGGAAGTTTATCGCTGCCCAGCATCCACACATAAATACTGGGGTGGTTGCGCAGCCACAACATCTGGTCTTTCCACATATTGGCCAGCAGGTTAATATCTTCGTCGCTGGTGGCGCCACCATATTTTGGGTCGGTGGGTTTCAGCAGATATTCTTCCCATTCCCAGTGACAATTCCAGCCAATCATTACCAAAATCCCGTACTGGTCGCAAAGGTTGTACAGTGTTTCATCTTTCCCCCAGAAACCTTCGCACCGGATGCTGTTCAGGTTCATGTGTTTTACATACCGAAGTTGTGCTTCAACCGATTTTGGAGTATCCTGCAGCAAAACATCGTCGGTCCAGCCACCGCCTTTTATCAGCACAAACTTTCCGTTCACCTCGAATGTGCGGTTTTTGTCTTTATTCAGGTAACTGTCAACCTCCCGGATTCCGTATTTCTTTTCTACTTTATCAACGATTTTATTTCCGGAAATGAATTCCGTGGTAAAGGGATACAAATTCGGATCGCCCATTCCGTTCGGCCACCAAAGTTTTACATCTTTTACTGAAAGCTGGCTGAAATCCTGTGGAGAAAACTTAACCGAAATGGTTTCGCCAGCCGCAATGGAAACTTCCTTTTCCACTGTGCCCAGGTCGTAGTTCACTCGTACGGCGCCTTTTATATTTTTATCGGAACTGTTTACCAATTCAGTCTGAATAAAAAGGTTGGCATCTTTCAGGGTTTGTTTATTCACTTTTGCATACACAAACGGGCTCCTGATTTTTACCCCTTCATTTATTTCCAGAAAAACCTCTCTGAAAATACCAAGGTTTCGGTCGCGTGGCAGCGGATTCCAGTCGACAAACCCGATGGAATACTCACCGTCGGCATGTTGCCACATTTTTAACGCCAGGGTATTCTCGCCGTCTTTTACATAATCGGTAATATTAAAGGTAAACATGCGGTATGTTCCGGCAAATTTATCTTTCCCCACCACTTTTTTTCCGTTCACCCACAAATCGGCGCGATAATTAATGCCGTTAAAACGGAGGCTGACAACCTTCCCCATATCTTCGGGCTGAATTTGGAAAGTGGTGCGAAACCACCAGGGTTTTTTAAACTGACCGGAATCTACGCTCTGCATATTAATTCCAAAATACGGGTCGTCCATAACGCCAGAGGTAGCCATGCTCCCCAAAACGGTTCCCGGCACAATCGCTTTGTACCACGAAATATCGTTATAACCATTTTCTGAAATCGATTTTTCGTCACCTCCGCTTAATTTTTCACTGGATTGCATTGTCCAGCCGGAGTTTAGGTTTTTCACCCGGAAGGTTTCCTGCTTATCCGAAGGTGCACAGGAAGCAAGTAAAAACAGGCTGATAAGGAGGATAACTGTAATTTTGTCTAACTGGTTTAAGATTTTCATACAATGTTATATAGAAATATAGTTTAGACTGATTAAAAGTAATTTACATTAGCAAAATAACAAATATCAAAAGGCAAAAACTTCGCTTATATTAGTCAATTTACAATAAATCTTGGCCAGACAGGCAAATATTTATTGTTTTTAGTGTAAATCGGGTAAGATTCTTGAGTGAAGGAGTTTAGAATTAAGACAATTTGAAAGAAAGAAAGAAAGAAAGAACAGTTTAAAATTCTGGTGGATTTTCATCAAAATTGGCGTGTATCATTCGCTATATAAATTGTAACGGGAAGGCTTCCCGAATTAACAAATGGTTTCATACTTTGCGAATCAAGGATTGATCCCTCTTCCGGGTTCTCTCCACCAATGCCCGCCAACAAATTAGTTTTCATTCGGCCGGAATAATTTCTGATATCTTGTCCATCTTGCAATATATTTTTGCCTTTCATTTATATTTTATGGTGTACATTCGCAAAAAAGGTTGAGGTTTTTAGCGTTGAGTCTGCTCCGAAAAGTCTGAGTTCATTGATTTTCAACTTCTTTACCCCTGACCCCTAAAGGGGAACTTGCTGAAAATCAATAAACTCTTCAAAGTCCCCTTGGGATTTAAGGGTTTTTTACTTTTCGGAGTGGACTCAGCGTTTAATATTCAACCAATAATAACTAAAATACAACATCATGCAATTACGTTTGCTGGTACTGGTTTTATCGCTTCGCACGCTCCTGATCTCTTCAACTCAGCTTTACGCAGAGCAAAAACAATTTGCCGATTATGTAAATCCGTTTCTTGGCACCGAATTTTTCGGGCATACCTTTCCGGGGCCTTCGCTGCCTTTTGCCATGGTTCACTTAAGTCCGGATGTGGATACCAAAGGCTGGACTTACTGCGCCGGATATATTTACAACGACAATTCGATAATGGGATTCAGCCACACCCACTGGAGCGGCGTTGGTATGACAAACGGCGGCGATGTTTTGCTGATGCCCGCCGTGGGCGATAAACTGCACATTGTGCCGGGGCCGCGCAGTAATCCCGACGAAGGCTACCGCTCGCGGTTCAGCCACGATGACGAAACTGCATCTCCCGGCTATTATTCCGTACTGCTAAAAGATTACAATGTTAAAGCTGAATTGACGGCAACAAAACGGGCGGGTTTTCACCGCTACACGTTTCCGAAAGCCAATAATGCCAAAATTATTCTTGACCTCGGTCACCAGATCGGAAATATGAAATCGGATGAAGATTCGTATTTGAATATAATTGATGATAACCGGATTGAAGGAGAAAAAAGCGCCGGCCTGGGTAAAGTATACTTTGTGGCTGAGTTCAGCAAACGGTTTCAATATTACGGCACATTCGATGCCTCGTACGTTACACCGGAATCGGGCGGTAGTATTTTTCCCTACAAAAATGGAGAACGCGGAAATAAAATCGGGGCATTTGTTACCTTCAAAATCGAAGAAAATGAACAGATTCTGGTGAAAGTAGGCATTTCGTACACCAGCGTGGAGGGCGCGCGAAAAAACCTGCATGATGAAATTCCCGACTGGGATTTCGACAAAGTAAAAAACGATGCGCGCAAAACCTGGAACGATGAGTTATCGAAAATAACCATCGACGGAGCCACTGCCGACCAGAAAGAAATTTTTTATACCGCGCTTTATCATTCGTTCCTGGCGCAGTACATTTCGCAGGATGTAGATGGACAATATTTTGGTTCCGACAAAAAAATCCACTTGGCTAAAGGGTACGATTTTTATGGTTCATTCTCCTGCTGGGATACTTACCGGTCTCAACATCCGCTGCTTACATTAACAGCACCGGAACATGTAAACGACTTTATAAAATCGATTGTGGCCAAAGTGGAAAACTACCACTGGCTTCCGGCGCAACATTTTCTGAATGTATTTGGCGAGTCGATGGTGGGCGACCACCTGATTCCGGTAATTGTGGATGCATACATGAAAGGATACCGCGATTACGATGTAAAAACCCTGTACAATGCCATGCGCAAAAAAGCGCTGGAAAATCCGAAGCCACCCGGTACCAAAATATGCCGGTCGCTCGGGCCTGGATTATTACAAGGAGCTGGGTTACACGCCGGTGGACAAAGTTACCGAATCGGTGCCAAATACACTGGAACTGGCTTACGACGACTGGTGCATTGCGCAACTGGCCAAAGCCCTGGATAAAAACGACGATTATGAGCTTTTTATGGAACGGGCACATAATTACACGAACCTCTGGGACCCGGAAACGCAGTTTATGCGCCCCAAAAAAGCCGATGGAACCTGGCTGCCGGCACTCGATGGGCATGAGCAGGAGATTGTAAAATCGGGTGACCACTCGTGGTACAAATATTTTGATCCGCTGCTGGTGGGCCGCCGGCCGAACCGCTATTACACCGAATCGAACGCCTGGCAGTACATTTGGTCGGTGCAGCACGATGTGCAGGGATTAATCGATTTGTTTGGCGGCGACAAGCCTTTTGTAAATAAACTGGATACCTTTTTTGAAATGAGTCCGGTAATTACACCGCCGAAATATGTTGGCGTGGTAGGCACCATCGGGCAGTATGTACAGGGAAACCAGCCTTCGCACCATGTAGCTTACTTGTACGATTATGCAGGCCAGCCCTGGAAAACACAGGAACGTGTGCGTCGGATTTGCGAACAACTGTACCGCAGCGGTCCGGGTGGCATTTGCGGAAACGAAGATATGGGCTCCCTTTCGTCGTGGTATGTGCTGAGCTCCATGGGATTTTATTCCGTAACGCCCGGCTTACCAGACTACACCGTTGGCACCCCGTTGTTTGGCGAAGTAACCATAAACCTTGGTAAGAACAAAACCTTCACCATTACAGCCATAAATAATTCAAAGGAAAATAAATATATTCAGTCGGCTACGCTGAACGGAAAACCTTTTGACCGGACATGGATAACGCAAAAAGAAATTACCGATGGCGGCGAACTTATTTTCCAAATGGGCCCGAAACCCAACAAAAAATGGGGAACCGGGAGGAATGCGGCTCCGCCTTCGATGACGGCTAAAAATTAGGAAGAGCCTCCCCTAACCCCTCGTAAGGAGGGGAATCCTGCTCCTGCGAGATTGTATCGGGTTGTTTACATCCCACGTGAAAGGATTCGCGCGGTAGCAGAGCTGATAACTTTATTCAAACATGTTTTTCCTGCCGGAGGCTCTCATCCCGAAGTCTCGCGGACGAGACAAAAAAATCAAGGTTGCTTTTTATCTTCACCCATAATCTTCACAAAACCTAACTTAGAAGGAGTGATTTCCTTCCCGAATGCTCGGGAGAACTTCTCCTTCTCATTAAGATTTTGTTTTGATTCCGGGATTGATAAAAAGAGGCCGGTCCACTTATGTAGCGATGGCGACATTGATTAGGAAGTTCTGTTCTTTGGCTTTGGCGTCTGTAATGCTCCTGTGCGATTGTATCACGTTGTGAACTTACAAAGCGAAAGGATTCGCACGATAGCAGTGGGATTTTTATTGCCGTTCACTACACAGACTATATGAAAACGTGTTTATTATCCTTTGCCGTCCGATTTATCGGACGGGTTTTAGTCAATCAAAAGACACCGGGCTTTAGCCCAATAATCTGATATTAACGGCTGAATCCCGGCGCTCAAATTATACCTTTTTCGAATTACTTAGTTCTCTCGAAGAATAATTTTCCCACTAGGTTGATATGGTCAACCAAATCAGGATTTTCAATTTTATGGAAAATAGAAACGTCTATTTTGTATGGCAGCAGAAGGTCGTCGAGCTCGTTTTCAATTTTTAGAAGTGTGCTTAAATCCAGGTTTTCACCTACCAATGTAAGGTCAATGTCAGAGCCATTTCGGTAATTGCCTTTGGCCCGTGAACCGTAAAGTATCGCTTTATCGATATTGCAATAGTTGGCAAATACAGATTGGATTTTTTCAATATGCGTATCTTTTAATCCGTACATTATTCCTCAAATAAATCGGGTTGGTCACCGCTTCTTTTTTCTTCCATTTTTACTTTAAATACAAGAAATGCAGGATAATAGTCGTTTAAAATTTTTACATAAATTTCATGGGCGATTTCCTCATTATACGTATGTGACGTTTTGTTCCTGCTTTTAATCATTTCCATCCAAATGTCACCATCAGAAATAAGTTCTGCTTTAAAAGCTTCCCTTGTTGCGTCTTTTGAACCTATCGCCTTAATTTCACCCACTTCCAACAGATAATCTTTCATTACATTCCAGGCCAATTCATGGGTGTATTCAAAACGTTGAATCAAGCCCTCTCTTATGATTTCGTCTAAAACATCTTCTGACTCTTCATCCTCAATGTCAATATCCTGTTCTGATAATTTAGTTTGAACATAATCAACAGCTTCTGTAAGTTTCAGTAATGCTTTGGAATAGTTGTTAAACCGCTGTTGCCATCTAATATCCTGCTCATCCATTCGTTATGTTTCTTTGTTTTGGTTTTCAAATTTACATTTTCTTTCGTCTTTCTTTTAGTGTGTGAGCTAAAAATAGCCTTTTTTGATTTCTTTATTGCAACCCGAAACCACTGCTCCTGCGCGATGGGTATCGCGTAGTTAATGCACGCGCGAAAGGATTCGCGCGGCAGCGGGGTTGTGGCATTATTTTCTATAAACATTTGATACCGCTGGTAACATTTTATTTGTTCATCGATAAACTGCATCGCTGCTTCTTCATCTTGCTCAATTGCTATTTGTACCGCGCGTTTGGCGGTTTCTCATAATTACTCGGATTGCTTTTTGAGGTGGAAACTAACTATGAGTTCTTCGTTTATTTTTCCCTGAATAGACTTTTCAATTAAAAGAACAGGTAACTTTTGAAACTCATTTTTGTATATTGCAGTTTGTCCATTAGAAGGTTATTACTTTTTAGTGTGTTTCCGAAATGCTGCAATAAATTGGTAAATAGCATACGATACCGTAATTCGGCCAAAAAAATCAACAAGGATGGCCCAGCCTTTTATCTCATTCTCTTCATCGATAAATTTCATGCCATGCGCAGGATTAAGAAACTCAAAATATTTCCAGAATAAATTGCAATCGAATTCAGCACTAAAGGATATTCTTCCTAAAGACCATAGGAGAATCAGATAAATTCCGGGTATGATTAAAACGAAAAAAACACCGAGGGTTCTTGCATAGCTTTCACCGTGAAGGTTTGATATTTTATTGAGCCATAAAGTTACAATGTCGTTTGATATTGAGTTGAAGGTAATTTTAATCTTTGACCATAATTTTGTGACATTTTTATATTCTACACGTTTTCGAAGAAGAAGTTCTTTCCTCTGTTCCTCTGCCCATTTAGCCTGAAATTGTGTAGCATGGTAAATATTGCCCTGAGCCTCAAATATCTTTTTGAATTGGTTGAAGAACGAAGCTTTTTGCTGGTATTCTTCCAATGAGTTTGGTTCTGCGCCTAAAATGTAAACCTTCTCGGTTGGGATGAAATTTCCTGACACAAAACAGTCGGTAATTTTTGAATTATTAAACTCAAATCGGAAATCAGCTAGCGGACAATCCATAAATTCGGTTTTACCTAAAGATGCCTGAGAAATTCGGATTATTGGGTTTTCAATATTTCTTTTCAGATTTTTGATATTTGACAAATAATCAGCCTTCATCTTTTGAAGAATTATTCCAGTCTGCTGAAATAATCTTTCCATAACAGTATTATCATCAATTGGTGTCAAAATATTATTCATAAAATCTTCCCACCAACCAAAGGGTTCTTTCCCCTTGATAATTTGCCTGAAATACAAATTTCCAAGCATCGAAAATTCATCCAATAAAATTGCATAAACCTGAACTTTTGAAAATGTAATCAAAGTTTCTCGATTAAGCCCGACCTTACTAAAATTGATTTTATTTATAGAACCACCTGAGATATTAGCCTCCATTTTACATGATAAGGATATGCTAAATTCATTGATTTCACAGTCGTTTAAATTAAGAAGAGAAATGGTAGAGTTTTTTAAACTAAATGATGAGAATAGTTTATTCGCTGAAAAATATCCAATATGAGAGTCAAATATTTTATACTCATTTGCCAAAGAACCTGATGTGCTATAAAAGGTGTCTATTTTGCAATCATTTTGAATTTTGAATACCCTTGATACATTTAAATCTGATTGAACCTTTTTAATAATACTTTTCTCAATTTCAATGGAATCAACTACATTACTGTAAAGAAATAATTTATTGACATTACTCGATTTAAAACGAAAAGAAGGTAAACTACATCGAAGAAAATCTAAAGTATTTGCCACACATTTATTTTCAAATACAACTCCTCCAACAACGCTAAATTCGATTTTGAAATCATGAATTACACAATTCTTTAATCTTAAAATTGGCGATTCATTGGAAAATAAAATTGACTTTGATATTTTAAAATCACTAAATTTAGAATTTGCACAATATAATAAAGTACAATCTTCCTTGAATACACTATCGATGTTTACCTGTCCTAAAATCTCGACGTTGGATAAAAATGTAAATGGTTCTTTCCTAGTAATTCCATTTACACCTTCGTCTCCTTCATTCAACAAATAAGTTTTTAATTTTTCAAATTCATCATCACTCGCCAGGAAAAGTTTTACAAAATTGTCTACTTTGAGTTTATACTTATATTCTTTAGGATTGTCAGGCATTGATTTGGATTTTTTTTCTTGTAAAACTACAAACTTTACTTGAATCTTTAGTAGAACTGATTTAACACTTAAAAAAAGTTGTTAAATCGAGTAGGTAGGGGGGCAGGATAATAGTTGTTTAAAATTTTTACATAAATTCATGGGCGGTTTCCTCATTATACGTATGTGACGTTTTGTTCCTGCTTTTTATCATTTCCATCCAAATGTCGCCAGAAATAAGTTCTGCTTTAAAAGCTTCCCTTGTTGCGTCTTTTGAACCTATCGCCTTAATTTCACCCACTTCCAACAGATAATCTTTCATTACATTCCAGGCCATTTCATGGGTGTATTCAAAACGTTGAATCAAGCCCTCTCTTATGATTTCGTCTAAAACATCTTCTGACTCTTCATCCTCAATGTCAATATCCTGTTCTGATAATTTAGTTTGAACATAATCAACAGCTTCTGTCGTAATGCTTTGGAATAGTTGTTAAACCGCTGTTGCCATCTAATATCCTGCTCATCCATTCGTTATGTTTCTTTGTTTTGGTTTTCAAATTTACATTTCCTTTCGTCTTTCTTTTAGTTGTGAGCTAAAAATAGCCTTTTTTGATTTCTTTATTGCAACCCGAAACCACTGCTCCTGCGCAATGGGTATCGCGTAGTTAACGCACGCGCGAAAGGATTCGCGCGGCAGCGGGGTTGACTCATCTGGGGCTTTCCGTTTCATGCTTCAACGGGATAAAGGTTCAGTTTAATTTTTTGTGGAGCGAAAGCCGTTGGACTTGTCATGCCTCCTCAAACAGCCGTAATTTTTTAACACCAACATCATTTGTTTTCCGGCTCATCGCCCGAGGCCACGCTTCAATTCTGCGGGCGGGGGCTCGGGAGAGGCCTTTTTTAACCAGGTCCGGAATCGGAATAAAACATTAGTGAGAAAGGGAAAGGCCTTTAAATTCAACCTCCTTAACGTTGTCAGGTCCTGCGGACGCTGACAAGTTTATGCTTCGTTGGTTTTTCCCGGAACCTGACATCGTCGTAAGACATGTCAGCGTTAACTAAATATTACTTTTTGTTCGCGATTGTACCCAAAAAAAAAGCTCCTGCATTTTACAGAAGCTTCTTACCTTTTGGTGACTCAGCTGGGGCTCGAACCCAGGACCCTTCCGCAACGGCGGAATGCCCTACCCTTTCCCCGAAATTATTGTTTCAATATATTTTCTCGATTTCTTTGCCTTAATGTATTTCTCACGTTCCATCGCCTCTGATTTAGTTGTAAAATCTTCTGTATATATTAATTTCCATGGTATTCCCCCATCCGTATATTTACCCTTCTTCCGGTTATGTTCGCTTAATCTCCGATCCAGGTCGTTGGTGTAACCTACATAATAACGATTCGTTTTCTCACTCAGAAGGATATAGACTTTATACATTAATTTAATATTTGATCAGTTACAAAAAAAAGCTCCTGCATTTTACAGAAGCTTCTTATCTTTTGGTGACTCAGCTGGGGCTCGAACCCAGGACCCTTCCGCAACGGCGGAATGCCCTACCCTTTCCCCGAAATTATTGTTTCAATATATTTTCTCGATTTCTTTGCCTTAATGTATTTCTCACGTTCCATCGCCTCTGATTTAGTTGTAAAATCTTCTGTATATATTAATTTCCATGGTATTCCCTCATCCGTATATTTACCCTTCTTCCGGTTATGTTCGCTTAATCTCCGATCCAGGTCGTTGGTGTAACCTACATAATAACGATTCGTTTTCTCACTCAGAAGGATATAGACTTTATACATTAATTTAATATTTGATCAGTTACAAAAAAAAGCTCCTGCATTTTACAGAAGCTTCTTATCTTTTGGTGACTCAGCTGGGGCTCGAACCCAGGACCCCATCCTTAAAAGGGATGTGCTCTACCAGCTGAGCTACTGAGTCATCCTCATGTTTATCCTTTGTTTCTCAAAGGCGGGTGCAAAAGTAATATTTATTTTTTTTTACACAAACCTGCGTTTTATTTTTTCATAAAAAACCAGGTGAATTTAAAATTACATGGAAATGCCACATCTAAATTTTCTTTACTTTAAATCTGGGATTCAGAAATTTAACAGCATTATCAAATTGCAGCAATATGGTAAAATAAAAATCTTAAAAAGTTTGCTATTCAGTCAACAGAAATTCAACCCGTGATTTGAAGAATTTATTTTTATATTTAGCTTTGATTTGCTGAAAACCGGGAAGATAAAAAAGGGAATTGTTCAACATAAACCACTACTAATTTGCTGATAATTGAAGGCTATATTGTAATAGCAGTGATAATTTTAACCATTGTTGCACTGGCTAAAGAAATTATGCGGCCCGGCCTGGTTTTTTTCTCGGCTGCAGTAATTTTGCTTTCAACCGGCATTATCTCAAATCAGGAATTGCTTTCAGGGTTTTCGAACAAAGGAATGATTACTGTCGGAATTTTGTTCCTGGTGAGCGAAGGAGTGAGGCAATCGGGGATTTTGAACCGGCTGGCACAAACGTACCTGCCGCGAAAACGTGGCAAAATGGTTTTCCTTATTCCACGGATCATGCTCCCTGTATCGGTGCTTTCGGCATTTCTGAATAACACTCCGGTGGTGATTATTTTCGCCCCCATCATTAAAAACTGGTCGGAAAAACTCAACCTTTCTTCCAAAAAATTCCTAATCCCATTGTCGTATGCAACCATTCTTGGCGGTATGTGCACACTCATTGGAACATCCACAAACCTGGTAGTGCACGGTTTAATTCTTGAAAATGGCTTCGAAGGGTTCAGTATGTTTGAATTGGGAAAAGTCGGTATTTTTATTGCTGTTATAGGAACGATTTACATGTCGGTGGCAGGCAATAAATTTTTACCAGGGAAGAAAATATTGTTTGAAGCAAAAAGTGTTACCGAATACAAGGATTATTATTATGATGTTGTTATTCCGGAAAACAGCAGCCTGGCGGGCCTCGAAGTTAAGAACGGCAGACTGAAAGAACTAAAAAACCTTCAAATACGCAGTATCAACAGAAATGGTAAAATTATTCAAACCAAAAAAGAAACCGTGTATTTACATCCGAACGATAAGCTGTTGGTAGCCGGTAAATCCGATCGCCTGAATTACATTCTTGCAAAAGACAACATTCGTTTAAGCGGAATCAACCTGATAAAACGGATTCCAAAAGAAAGTCTGAAACAGTACGAAGCGGTTATTTCACCCCGGTTTCCGGGAGTCGGAAAAACCATACCTGAATTCAACTTTTACGACCATTATCAGGCTGTGGTGCTGGCCATTCACCGAAACGGGGAACGAATAACAGCAAACATGGACAAATTAAAACTGAAAGCGGGCGACAACCTCATTCTGCTGACCACCGAAAAATTTATTCAAAACTGGGGTGAATCAAAAATTTTCTATCTCACATCCTATATCCGCGATTACCGGTCAACCGGCACGTTCTGGAAAAAATGGCTGGCTTTCATCATTTTGCTGGTAATGATCATTGGAGCAACGGTAGGGCAGAATTACAGCACACCCAAAGGTTTGACGTTTGATATGTTTTACTTTTCCACCATTGCAGCCATACTTTTAATCTGGTTAAAAATAATGCCCCACCAGCGCTATACAAAAGCCATAAGCTGGGATGTTTTAATTACGATTGCCAGCGCATTTGCCATTAGCAAGGCCATGCAAAATTCCGGTGCGGCGGAAGCTATGGCACGAACAACCATTAATTTTGCGCGTGCGTTCGGTCCTATTGGGGTTTTGGCGGCCTTATACATCATCACCACAATTTTCACAGAAATAATTACCAATAATGCTGCTGCAGCGCTTGTGTTTCCGGTGGCGCTGGCGGCTGCCCAGCAAATGCATGTTGACCCGAAGCCTTTTTTTGTTACCATTGCCATAGCCGCGTCAGCAAGTTTTTCAACTCCTATCGGTTATCAAACCAACCTGATTGTTCAGGCCATCGGGAATTACAAATTTTCAGATTATGTAAAAATAGGGCTTCCGCTGAATATACTCGCCTTTATACTCTCACTGATTATTATCCCGTATTTCTGGCATTTCTGATGTCCTTTTTATGAGATCTGAACATTTCCAGCAGGAAGTCGTTGAAATAAAAGTTTTATCTTTGCCTGCATTCGAAAATTTTATTAAGAAACGTTTGAATCAAATTCATGAAAGAATATAGTTTAACAAACCTGCGGGAACTGGAAGCAGAAGCGATACACATCATACGGGAAGTGGCTGCAGAGTTTGAAAATCCGGTGATGCTTTATTCCATCGGAAAAGATTCATCAGTGATGGTACGCCTTGCGGAAAAAGCATTTTACCCGGGCAAAGTTCCGTTTCCGCTAATGCACATCGATTCGAAATGGAAATTCCGCGAAATGATTGAATTCCGGGACCGTTACGCCAAAGAAAAAGGCTGGGATTTGATTGTGCATTCCAATATGGAAGCTTTCAGAAAAGGAGTTGGACCATTTACGCACGGAAGCAAAGTGCACACTGATATCATGAAAACCCAGGCATTGCTCGAAGGTTTGTCGAAGTACAAATTCGATGCTGCCTTTGGCGGCGCCCGCCGCGACGAGGAAAAATCACGGGCAAAAGAACGCATTTTCTCCTTCCGCGATAAATTCCACCAGTGGGACCCGAAAAATCAACGCCCGGAATTATGGAATATCTATAATGCAAAAGTGCATAAAGGTGAATCTATCCGGGTTTTTCCGCTTTCAAACTGGACCGAACTCGACATCTGGCAGTACATCCGGCTGGAGAAAATTCCAATTGTCCCGCTTTACTTTGCCAAAGAACGCTTAATTGCAGAAATGGATGGAAACCTGATTATGGTTGACGACGAACGGATGCCGGAAGAAATAGCCGAAAAAGCGAAAATGCGAAAAGTTCGTTTCCGCACCCTCGGCTGCTACCCGCTTACCGGCGCCGTGGATTCCGAAGCAGACACCATCGAAAAAATAGTAGAGGAAATGATGACCGTCACCAAATCAGAACGAACCACCCGCGTTATCGACTTCGACCAGGAAGGAAGTATGGAACAGAAGAAGAGAGAAGGGTATTTTTAGAAGCCCCCTCTAACTCCCCAAAGGGGAGAACAGGAAATAAATCAGCTAAAAATGAAAAATACAATCAACAACAAAAACAACAACAATACCAGGAATGAAGTGAATCTTCCCACCACCGGGGAGATTGAGGGGGGCCTTTCCATTAAAGAATTTCTTGATCAGGATCAACATAAAGACCTGCTCCGTCTGTTAACCGCCGGCAGTGTCGACGATGGAAAATCTACCTTAATAGGAAGGTTGATGTTCGACAGCAAAATGCTGTACGAAGACCAGCTTTCTGCCCTGGAACGCGACAGCAAACGTGTGGGGCATGCCGGTGATGAAATTGATTACGCGCTGCTGCTCGACGGATTAAAAGCAGAACGGGAACAGGGAATCACCATTGATGTGGCGTACCGTTATTTTTCAACGGCAAAGCGAAAATTCATTATTGCCGATACTCCCGGGCATGAACAGTACACCCGCAACATGATAACCGGCGGATCAACCGCCAACCTGGCCATTATTCTCATCGATGCAACCAAAGGAGTGATTACACAAACCAAACGCCACACCTTTTTGGTATCATTGCTGGGGATACACCACGTGGTTTTGGCGGTAAATAAAATGGATTTGGTGGATTACGACAAAAAGGTGTTCGACGACATTTGTGCCGATTATAAGTCATTTGTTACACAACTCGATATTCCGGATGTGAATTTCATTCCTTTGTCGGCGCTTAAAGGCGAAAATGTTGTAGATATCTCCAAAAAGATGCCCTGGTACCATGGTGAAAGCATGCTAGAATTTCTGGAAAACGTTCATGTAAGCAGCGACCGGAATTACGATGATTTCAGGTTCCCGGTGCAGTATGTATTGCGCCCTGACCGCGACTTCCGCGGTTTTTCAGGAAATGTTGCTTCAGGAATAGTAAAACCCGGGGATACGGTGATGGCACTTCCTTCGCGAAAAACATCGAAGGTAAAACGGATACCCACGTTCGATGGAAACCTTGAAAAAGCTTTTCCGCCGCAGGCAGTAACCCTCGAGCTGGAAGATGAAATCGATATTTCCCGAGGTGAAATGTTGGTTACGCCGGATAACCTGCCGCGCATGGAACGCCATTTCGAAGCCATGCTGGTGTGGATGGACGAGGAACTGATGGACAGCTCCACGCAGTTCTTCCTGAAACACAACACCAATATCACCCGAGCCCGGATTGATATGCTGCGGTACAAAGTAGATGTTAATACACTTGAACGATCGAAAGTGGACACACTCGCCCTCAATGAAATTGGCCGAGCCGTGTTTACAACAGCCAAAACGCTGTTTTTTGATCCCTATAAAAAGAATAAAAACACGGGTTCGTTCATCCTGATCCATCCGATAACCAACAATACTGTGGCCGTTGGTATGATCATCGATAAAATGAGTTCCGACGAACTGCCATCGCGGATAACCGACACCGATAAAGAAAAAATTGACAGCGGAATCGGGCTTATACATGAAAAAGAATACCAGAAACGTTATAACCAAAAAGGTGAAACCATTTGGATTACCGGACTGCATGGCTCAGGTAAAAACCATCTGGCATTTACGCTCGAAAAGCGGTTGTTCCAATTGGGCGCAACGGTGGTGCTGCTCGATGGCAGTACCATCCGCTCAGGACTTTCACGCGAACTCGATTTTACCCCGTCCGACCGCGCCGAACATTTACGCAGGGTAGCACACATTGCAAAAATCCTGAACGATCAGGGAATCATTGCTATCTGCTCGTTTATTTCGCCGAATGACGACATTCGCAACCAATGTGCGCAAATCATCGGAATAGAGCGGTTCCATTTGATCCACATGGATGCAGATCTCGGGTTCTGTAAATCATTTAAACCGAATTTATACAAAAAAGCAGAAGAAGGAAAACTCCGTCACATGCCGGGTGTGGATGAACCATTCGAAGCGCCTGAAAATGCCGTTCTCTCGCTTAATCCTGAGCAGGATGGCCAGAATACTGAACGAATAATTGAATACCTGGCCGTAAAGAAAATTTTTCCATTGAAATAAGATGACGTTTGTTTTCACGCTCCTTCGTCCGTAAAATATTCGAAACTTCCACTTTATCTATTTTAATGCTATTCATTTTTTAAACGATAATGCCGGATTAGCTGTTTAGCATATACAACCGCAGGGAAACAGTTAAATTCGAAAAAAATGAAAGAATCAGTATCGGGCAAAACAGTGTTTATTACAGGTGCAACCGACGGTCTGGGTAAACTGGTAGCAAAACATCTGGTGGAACAGGGGGCGGTAGTCGCTATTCATGGCAGAAATCCCGAAAAAGGAAAAGCACTGGCAGACGAGTTGTCAAAAACCGGCAGGGTAAATTACTACAATGCTGATTATGCATCGTTGGAAGAGGTGAGGGAAATGAGTGAAACAATGAGAAAAGAGTTGTCGCAAATTGACATCCTGATTAACAATGTGGGCATTGGAAAAGGGAAGTCGTCAATCAGGGAAACAAGCCGGGATGGTTTTGAATTACGTTTTGCAGTGAATTACCTTTCGCACGTTTTGCTCACTGAAAACCTGCTTCCCCTATTGCCTGAAAATACCGGCTCCATTATCAATGTTGCATCTGTAGGACAGGAACCGGTTGATTTTTCGGACCTGATGCTGGAAAAAAATTATGAAGGTTTTTTGGCATATAAACGAAGTAAAACAGCATTGATAATATACACTATCGAACTGGCCAACCGGTTAAAAAGTAATGGAATTAATGTAAATTCAATACATCCGGCCACATTAATGAACACCAAAATGGTTACGGAAGAATGGGATTACACACTGACTACTGTTGAAGAAGGAGCGGAAGCAGTTGAAAATTTGTTATTCACCAAAACTTCCGGTGAATATTACGATGGTAAAAATCGTGCAAAGGCAATTCCGCAGGTATACGATGCCCGTGCAAGAAAAAAATTAATGGAAATAACCCTTGATTTATTAAAAGACCAACTACCGGATCAGGGAAAATCATTCAGGCAGATGTTGTAAAAAGAAAAAATGGCAGGCCTGTAAGCCGGGTTCTGTCTTCCCCGCCAATCGACGGAGAACTTTTATCATTTATCTTTTGTCCCGGCATTTCTGCCGGGATCGCTGCAGCCTACCCCTCCTGGCTACCGGTGTGCAGCCGGCAACGAAACGGGCAGCTTCGTTTTACAGCGACAGCTGTAATCACCAGGATATATTTGGCTTTGCAACCCGTGAGACGCACGGCTGGTTGTGTCGCCACAACCACCGGTGGGCTTTTACCCCACCTTTTCACCCGTTCTCCCGCCAAAGCGGGAATGGTTATTTTCTGTTGCGTTGCTATCCCCTTTCAAAGATCTTCCTGTTAAGAAGCACGGCGCCCTGCGTTGCCCGGACTTTCCTCCCCGATTGCACGGGGCGATAAAACAGCCTGCCGGTGCAAAGATAACAATAAGTTCCGGGTTCAAAATTCAACCAACAATACAAACTCTGAACCCCGAACTTTAAACTTTAAACTTTGAACTTTAAACTCCGAACTTTGAACTCTGAACTTTGAACTCTGAACTTTGAACTTTAAACTCCGAACTCTGGCCTCTGAACTCTGAACTACTTCCTCTTCAAAATCACCATAGTGGCGCCATATCCGTATTCCTGGAATGAGGCATCCTGGTGATAGAATTTCGGGAATTTATTTCGCAGTAATTTGGTCACTTCCTGTTTCAGCACGCCCTGTCCTACTCCATGAATAAACACAATTCGTTTAATCCCCGATTGTATGGCAGCCCGCATTTCCGATTCCACTTTTTCCAGTTGGATATCCAAAATCTCTTTATTGCTCAATCCTTTAGCATTTTCAATCAACTCGTGAATGTGCAAATCCACTTCAATAACTTCGGCAATTTGCTTTTTTGCCGGCTGTTCCGTTTCCGGTTTGGGTTCTTTTTGTTTAACAACTTTTCGAAAATCTTCTTCCGTAAGTTTATCCAGTTCTGTATTCAGTAAATTCTCGGAAATCTGAAATACCATGGCATTCCGTTCAAAAAACAGGTTCGGCTGAAAGCTGCTTTCCTTGTAAAATTTCACCGGATTTATTTTAAATTTCTTTGTGACAGGATTGTTCCATTCTTTCTGTTCATCTGAAAACCAGATGATTTGAAAACAATATTCGGGTAATTCACTTAATTCAGATTGTACCAGGCTTTCCAGTTGAACCCTTGTATTTGGCTGAACAGTTCCATGTTTTACCGCGGTATAAATTGTTTCCTTAAAATGGGAGTAATAATATAACAGTTGAAAATTACTGTCGTTTACCAGAAATAATTCTATTTCGCCTGCCAGCGGATTTCCGGAATCGGTTGGGACCAGGCAGAAATAAAAATCGGGCGAATCTTTTCCGGCCAGAATTTGCCCTTTTTGCTTTTCGGTCTTTACTGCCTCCTTTTCCTGAATCACCGGTTCTTCTTCAACAGGTTTATAACCTTTATTCAATTCCGGTGCATCCGTGTTTATCAGGTTCGAAATCGGATACGGAACTTCAAAACCATCCTCATTTTCCACATTTACCATATTCTTGTTGATGAATCCGGTGACTACGCCGCCACCGACATCGTTCAGAAATTTTACCCTGTCGCCTACTTTTATCATACCATATAAATTTTACGCAAAAGTATACCAATTTCTTCACTGCTAAAAAAATGTCAGGGGAGATTTCAAACTGAAACTTATTTCCAGGATTGCTTTTAGCCCGATGTTAAAAAAATTTGCCGGCAAATTATTTGATATGCGTGCTCAGAAACTTTTCCATGGCACGATAAAAATCGAAACGGTTTTCTTCGTTGTGAAATCCGTGCCCTTCATTTTCTTTCACCATGTATTCCACTTCTACTCCGCGGTTGCGCAAAGCTTCCACAATCTGGTCCGATTCGGCTTTGTTTACCCTCGGATCATTTGCCCCCTGCGCCACAAAAAGCGGGGTCATTATTTTATCGGCGTTTAATGCGGGCGAGGTGGCAGCAAACTGCACACTGTCCTGCTCCGGATTTCCCACCATTTCATACATCATATCAAGCAGTGGTTTCCAGTAGGGCGGAATGGTTTTCATAAACGTAAAAAGATTGGAAACACCAACGTAGTCAACCGCTGCAGCATACAACGTCGGATTGACTATAATGCCCTGCAAAGTGGCATAACCACCATAACTCCCGCCATAAACGGCAACTTTATTTTTGTCGGCAATTCCCTGCCTGATGAGCCAGTAAACACCGTCTGTAACGTCGTTCTGCATATCGAGCCCCCATTCTTTGAATGAAGATTCCCAGAAATTTTTTCCAAATCCGGTGGATCCCCTGAAGTTAGGTTGAAAAACAGCATAACCGCGATTGACCAGAAACTGCACTTCGGGGTTAAATCCCCAGACATCGCGCGCCCACGGACCACCATGCACATTCACCACAACCGGCAGGTTTTTGGCGTCCATATCCTTCGGAAGTGTTAAATATCCCATAATTTTCATGCCGTCGCGGGCGATATATTCAACGGGTTTCATTTCGGCCAGCTCCTCTTTTTTCAGCCACGGGGCAACTTCATGGATTTTGGTGAGCTCGTCCTTTTTCTTGTCGTATAAATAATAAGCGCCAAGCGTTTGGTCACTCGATGTGCGGACAATAAACATTTCCTCTGCCTTGTCGTATGCGGAAATCCCGATTTCAACATTGCCAAATTCCTTTTCAAGCCGTTCCACCAGGTTTTTAAAATCGTCGTCAAAATAATGGCGCTCACTTTTCCACGAAGTGTAATAGGCAGCCCACAACTTTTTATCTTTTTTTGAATACGATAACCGATCAACATCGAAATCCGGGTTTTCGTAAAGCATTTCCACTTCTTCCCCCGTTTCCGGATCAAAAATTACAGCAGCGGTTTTATCCCTTCCAACGTTGGAAACCGCATACATTTTTTTATTATCGAATGTAAAAAACGAAACATCCAACGTTTCTTTGAAACTGGTTGTTAAAACCGGTTTCAACTCGTCAGCTTCTGTTTTCCTGTATAGCAACTGCGTATTTACACCATCGACAATGGCTGCTGCAGCACGTAATTTTCCATCATGGTCGGTGATCCAGCCCTGAATATTTCCCGGATTTTCAGCAATCATTTCCATTTCGCCGGTTCCAATATTCAGCCGGTACGGATCAAAAACCTGCGGATTTCGTTTATTCATACCAACGATTACAAATTCATCGATATCCGGCAGATCGTCAATGATAGTTGTCCGCACGTTTTCAAAGCACGTGAAACATTTCAGGTTTTTGCCATCGGTGTCTACACCGTAGAGACTGAAATTTTCGTTACCGCCTTCATCTTTTAAATACAAAATGCGGTTGTTGTTTCCCCAAAAATAGCCGGCAATGTCACGGTCGGTTTCAAAAGTGAGTTGTTCGGCTTTTTCTTTTCCAATCGCCTGAACATAAATGTTCATCCGGTTTTCGTAAGGCGCCAGATACGAATAATATTTCCCATTTGGCGAAATCTGATAACCTGCTTTTTCGGGATTCCGAAAAAAATCTTCAAGGGGAATTTCCCTGACCTGTGCATTAAGCGATAATGTTGAAGTAATCATCATGTAAATCATTAAAGTTGCAGTTTTCATGTTGTCAGTTTTAAGGTTAGAACAAGTATTTTCTACCGGATAACAGCCTAATTGCAAATAGGTTCAGTTTAAATCCGGCTTCATAATAAAGATATAAAAAGCTGTGTTTTCCTCAATTCAGGAATTGATTTAATTTTGTGGCAAAAAAAATTAAAATTGAAGGATTACCGAAAAATAAGGATTTCCGATTTTACATACGATTTGCCTGAATCGAAAATTGCCAGATATCCGCTTCCCAAACGCGATCAATCGAAACTGCTGGTTTGGAAAAACGGAAACATTGCGGAAGCTGTTTTCGAAGAAATAAACCGGTTTTTGCCGGTGAATTCAACGCTGGTTTTTAACAACACCAAAGTAATTCATGCGCGTATTTTTTTCAGAAAAGAAACCGGCGCAAAAATTGAGATATTTTGTCTCGAACCAGTTGAACCTGCAGATTACCAAATCGCGTTTCGGCAAAAAGAAAAAGTAACCTGGAAATGCATGGTCGGCAACGCAAAAAAATGGAAGCAGGAACTTTTAAAGAAAGAACTCGTTCTGCAGGGGAAACAAATAATAATTCAGGCTGAAAAAATATCACAGGCAGACAATTCTTTTCACATCGAATTTTCGTGGAACGGGAATTTTTCGTTTGCCGAAATCATTCAGCATGCAGGAGTTTTGCCGATTCCACCCTATTTAAATCGCGACAACAAAGCATCCGACGAAGAAACCTACCAAACGGTGTATGCAAAAATTGATGGTTCGGTGGCTGCGCCAACTGCCGGGACTTCATTTTACGGATTCGGTATTAAACGAACTGCAACAAAAAAATATTCAAACAAAAGAAATTACGTTACACGTGGGCGCGGGAACATTTCAGCCGGTAAAATCAGAAACCATTTCCGGGCACGCCATGCACCATGAAAAAGTAATTATTCCCAAAAAAATCATTGAGGATTTGGTGGCTGCCGAAGGAAAAATAATTGCAGTGGGAACAACTTCGGTGCGCTCGCTCGAAAGTTTGTACTGGCTGGGTTTGCAACTGGAAAAACAGGAAATCGTTGCCTTACCTCTTGAAGTTTCGCAGTGGGAACCTTACGAAAATGAGGCTTCAGTTTCATTAAAAAAAGCGCTTCAAAACCTCATCGGTTTCTTGGAAAAAGAAGGAAAAAACGAACTGCAGTTTTCCACACAAATTATTATAGTTCCCGGTTATCAATTCAAATTAATTGATGGAATGGTAACCAATTTCCACCAACCGCAAAGTACGCTGCTGCTATTAATCAGCGCTTTTTTAGGCAGCGCCTGGAAAAAGTTGTACGAATATGCACTGGCAAATAATTTTCGGTTTTTAAGTTACGGCGACAGTAATTTGTATTTGAAGTAAACTATATCAGCAACCATCAATCCAAAACAATTTAGAAATGCAGGTATGACAAATGATTTTATTTGAATGACAACCGTTTCAGAAACCTGAGAAATTCCTGTTTAATGAATATTAAGTGACTATTTACCTAAAATTCTCAAGATGGTAAATTATAAATGTAGATTTTCACAATTGAACCCGGAGAGCGTACGGTTTGGAAAACACGAAAATCAGAGGAATGCGTAAAACTGACGGAGATATTATGGGTTGGCTTCTTCAGGGATGACCCATGACGAAATTAAGCGTTGCTAGATTTAATAGAAACGAAATTTATGACCGAAAATGATATATTGATGCGGCATTAAGTTTTACTGCCGATCGGGAAATAAAAACTATCAGAAAGAAATATAGCCAAAATTATTATTTGGATTACTAAAACATTTCTCAGCTGTTAATAAACAATTTATTACAGCTGAAAATTTTCCGGCTCGACTTCTTTGAAAATGGAAGGTTTAATAAATTCATCGGATAAGGAGATATGGGAATTTGCGAAAAAAAATAAATACACCATCGTAACACAGGATACTGATATTATAATGAACCTCGAATATTGTTATTGGGATTTCCGTCCGAAAATCATCTGGATTCGCACCGGAAATCAGAAAACAAATGCTGTATTAATGGCTTTAATTCAAAATGTTGCAGAAATTGAAATTTTTCTGCAAGATGAGAATTATGGATGCTTCGAAATATTTAGTTTAAGGAAAATATAAAATGAACGGCACACTCAGAAAAAATATAAACATCGGCAGCGAAGTGGAGATTGTTCAAAAGCACCACCAGCGCAGCGGCGAATTAACCGAAGGGATTGTAAAGCGGATTCTCACCAAATCGCCCAGCCATCCGCATGGCATAAAGGTGATGCTGGAAACCGGAGAAGTGGGACGGGTGAAAAACATCATCGGAAACTTTTAATTACCTTTCATTTAAGTCCAAAGCTATAAGATGTGCAAATTAAGTTGTCCGATTGGACTACTTTTTATAGTTTTGCAACATGAATAAAAAAAGAGAACTCTATTTTTTCAAGGATTATTTTGAAATCTTTTATGAAAACCAACCGGAAAGAGTTCAAAAGAAAATTTTATGGACACTTAGGATAATAGAAGAAATTGAACGAATACCGGAAATTTATTTGAAATATTTGAAAAACACCTCAGGATTATATGAGATAAGAGTTCAGGCGGGGAATAACATTTACAGGATTTTTTGCTTTTTCGATATCGAAAACCTGGTTGTAATCGGCCATGGTTTTCAGAAGAAAAGTGCAAAAACGCCAAAACAACAAATTGAGAAAGCGGAACAAATAAAACAGGAATATTATGAAAACAAATAATGAAAATATGAAAAGCCTTGATCAGTTTATCGATGAAAAAATTGGAAAAAGAGGAATCCAAAAAAGAGAACAATTTGAATCTGATTATGACGCTTTTAAACTGGGTGTTTTAATACAACAGGCGCGCGAAAAAAAAGGATTAACCCAGGAACAATTAGCTGAATTAGCAGGTACAAACAAGTCATACATTTCAAAATTGGAAAGAAATTTAAAAGACGTTCGATTTTCAACATTACAGAGAATAATCAATGACGGACTAAACGGACATCTCGAAATTTCAATTAAACTCAAATAAGCCTGGCATTCGTTCATCTTCATTCAATAAGCTTTGCTTGAGTTGCCGCTGAATCTCCGGCCAGCCAGCCGGTAGAATAAGCAATTTGTAAATTATAACCGCCGGTTTCAGCGTCGAGATCAATAATTTCGCCGGCAAAATAAAGGCCTTTCACCAGTTTGGATTCCATGGTTTTCGGCGAAATTTCTTTTGTGGGAATTCCGCCTGCCGTTATAATAGCTTCCTTAAACGACCGGTGCCCGGAGATATTAAACCGTAAATTCTTTAGCAGAAAACGTATTTTTTTCCGCTCAGCCGAGGTAACCTGGTGGCACTCTTTTTCGGGGTCTATTTCCAGCAGTTCGATAAAAACGGGAATCATGGACGAAGGTAGCCAGTTACGGAATATGTTGCCGAATTTTTTCTTTCCGTGCTCATTCAAATCCCGAATCAGGCGGTTGTCCAGTTTTTGTTCGTCGAGGGCAGGTTTTAAATCAATGGTAACTTCAACCTTATTTTTCTTTTGCAGCTCGTCCACAACAATCCGGCTCAGTGTTAAAATTATTGGCCCCGACAGGCCAAAGTGTGTGAACAGCATTTCGCCAAATGCTTCGCCGGCTTTTTTGCCGTTCACCCAAACTACAGCAGATACATTTCGCAGGTTCAGTCCCTGCAGTTTCTGCGCTACGCCTCCTTCTGTTTCCAGCGGCACCAAAGCAGGCCGCGCATGCACAACAGAATGCCCCGCTTGTTTTGCCAATTCATAACCATCGCCCGTGGAACCGGTTGCCGGATACGATTTTCCGCCGGTTGCAATGATTACCCGGTTCGATTTTATTGGATTCCCGTTGACCAAAATTCCTTTGATTTCATCGTTTTCAATCAAAAGTTTTTCCACTTTTTGTCCGCAACGGATCTCCACATTCCGTTCGTTTACCCATTTCAGCAAAGCCTTCAATACATCGGCCGATTTGTTGCTTGCCGGAAAATAACGGCCGCCACGTTCCAGCGTAGCTTCAGTTCCATATTTTTGCAGCAGCTCAATTATATCTTTCGAATAAAAACGGGAAAATGCGTTTTTGAGAAACCGGCCGTCAGGAAAAACATGTTTAATAAATTCGCTGACGGGTGCGTCATTGGTAATGTTGCAGCGGCCTTTCCCGGTAATCAGTAACTTACGTCCTTCCTGGCGCATTTTTTCCAAAACCAGTACGCGACTGTCCAGTTCTGCAGCCCTTCCAGCAGCAAGCAATCCGGCAGGTCCGGCACCCACAACAATTACATCGAATTCATTCATGGGGTGCAAAGGTAAATTTTATGTCCAAATCAACAGATTTTTTGCAAAAGGAAAACAGTTTTAAGGTGCCGTGATTTTTAATCCACCGCCGACAACTCCCGATGAGTGTAAAAACGTTCCAGAATGGAACCATCGTTGGCTTCTTTGGAAAGTGATTCAATGGTATTTTTAGGCACATCGTAAACATCGAGTATAATCAGCCCATCCAGGCAATTATTAAACTTTGGATCTACATTGAAGCCGATAATTTTTGCATTCAGTTTGATGTATTTTTTCAGCAATACCGGCAATCCGGAATTCAGTTCGTCCAAATCGCCAATGGTTTTGTCGAGCCGGTTAATGTCGTGCTCCATGTTTTCCATCAGAATGTTTATGTCCTGATTATCGCTTTTAAATTTGTAACTGTTTCTTGGTTTTATATGTTGCGCCAACCTCCAGTTGAGGTGGTTGCGCATAATAAACCGGATAATCAAATCTTTGGAAATTTTCGAATAATTATTGCTGATGCTCACCGGGCCAATCATGTACCGGTATTCCGGATTTTTCAGCAGAAAATATAAAATCCCTTTCCACAACAGAAACAGCGGCATCGGTTTACGCTGGTATTCCCTGATGACAAACGAGCGGCCCAGTTCCAGGCTTTCGTTCAAAACCGGTTTAAAATCATTGCTGATCCGGAACAGCGAATTCAGGTAAAATCCGCGTTTTCCATACTGTTCCAGAATGTCATTTCCTTTTCCGATGCGGTAGGCGCCAACAATGCATTCCTCGTCTTCGTCCCAGATAAACATCTGGTTGTAGTACAAGTCAAATTCATCAATATCGATTCCGCGGTTGGTCCCCTCGCCCACTTCGCGAAACGTAATTTCGCGCAGCCGCCCTATTTCATTCAAAATGGAAGGAATTTTTTTGGACGGCGCACAAAACACCGTATAATTTTTAAGGTTGAAAAGGGTAAAATCCTCCCTGATTTTCTGAAGTTCATCCTTCGATTTTTTCCTTTGGAACCGGATCAATAACTGGTTCTGGTTTAGATTGCGGTTTGAGATTATAGTTGAAAAAGCGCTTTACCTCAATGGCCGATTCCATGCTATATGTTGTGCGCGGAGAAAACGGCCAAACTGGTAGACATCTTCAAACGTTTTGCTGATCCACGGGTTTTACGGGATTCCCAATGCGAATTTTTATGTTTTTATGTTTCTTGCTCAGCAGTTCCGAAGGAAGGCGCACACTGACGAAGTGAAGGATGAATTTTTGCCAGAAAATGAAACAACCGGCTGTTGGTTCCCTGAAAATGAACCGGTACCACAGGCACACTGCGCGTTTTTTATAAATTTCACTACCGGAAACTGCCAAACTGATCTGCAACTTTATCGAATGTTCCGTACGTGCTGATATCGCCTGCCGGAAATAAGGCACAAAATTCCACCATTTTTCAGGTGGATCAGTTGCTTCTCATTAAATCTTCCGGGTGAATTTCCCTTGACTTGTTTTCAAATGGATTATCGCTGATGAAATATGCCGAAACTGGTTCAATTTTTTGCAATAAAAAATTGGCCATTACTGTAACATCCGGACGTACTTTGGAAAGGTATTTTATGAGCAGCAGTCCGTCGAGGCCGCCAAACGGGTGGTTTGCAACAACAATAACCGGTCCTTTTGCGGGAATTCGCTTTAATTCATTTTCATCAAATTCGATGTTGAATTCCATCACCCGGATAACTTCATCGATAAATTCGATTCCGTTTTTCGAGGCGATTTGTTCGTATATTTTATTGAGTTTCCGGAACCGTAGAATGTACATCAGGAATTTGGCAAAGTATTCGCCGCCAAGCAACGTAAATGCCGGCGGGGCTCTAAAAATATCTTTCGGTCGTAATAATTCCATTTTTGCTTTTATGCGGTAAAATCAATCACCAAATGTTAAAACAAAAATAGCATGTTTTTTCAGATTATTTTTCCGTTTGCGAACTTGAAGCTGCTTCCGGATTTCTACTTTTGAATGTTCTGATTAAAGGACATTTTGGTAGTTTTTACCATTTGATTTAAATTTGTTACTCTTGTAAAGAAATTAATGGCAGAAAACAGTCAAAAGAAAAACAATTGGTTGCCCACTTCACAGAAAGAATTTAAGCAACTGGGCTGGAAAGAAGCGGATGTAATCCTGTTTTCGGGAGATGCGTATGTTGATCATCCATCTTTTGGCGCGGCAGTAATTGGCCGGATTCTGGAAGCCGAAGGCTTGAAAGTGGCCATTGTTCCGCAGCCCAACTGGCAGGACGATTTGCGGGATTTCAAAAAGCTGGGAAAACCGCGATTGTTTTTTGCCGTCACAGGCGGAAACATGGATTCGATGGTAAACCACTACACCGCCAACAAACGGAAGCGCTCGAACGATGCATACACGCCGGACGGGCAATCCGGCAAACGCCCCGATTATGCAACTATCGTTTATTCCAATATCGTCCGAAAATTATACCCTGATGTTCCGCTGATTATTGGTGGGATTGAAGCCTCTTTGCGGCGGGTGACGCATTACGATTACTGGTCGGACAAACTGATGCCCTCGATCTTGATCGATTCAAAAGCCGACATGCTTTTTTACGGAATGGCTGAAAAGTCCATCATTGAATTTGCGCGGCTGATGCAACGTGGCGTACCGATTGAAAAAACTGACCACCATTCCGCAAACCGTTTTTCAGGTTGAACCCGGTGAAGATTACGCCACAAAAAAAGAGTGGGACGAGTTGGAACTGGCTTCGCATGAAGATTGCCTGCAAAACAAAAAAGTTTTTGCCCGGAATTTTATGCACATCGAGGAAGAATCGAATAAAATGGAGGCGAAAAAACTTACGCAGCGGGCTGGCAATAAAAAAATTGTAGTGAATCCGCCGTGGCCGGTTTTCAGCGAAGAAGAAATTGATCATTCCTATGATTTGCCCTACACACGTTTGCCACACCCGCGTTACCACAACAAAGGCACAATTCCGGCGTATGAAATGATTCGCCATTCAATAAACATTCACCGCGGTTGTTTTGGCGGTTGTACGTTTTGCACCATTTCTGCACACCAGGGAAAATTCATTGCCAGCCGTTCTCAAAAATCGGTTTTAAAAGAGGTGGATAAAGTTACGCAGATGCCTGATTTTAAAGGCTATATTTCCGATTTGGGCGGCCCGTCGGCTAACATGTACCGCATGAAAGGCATTCACGAGGAGATTTGCAGGAAATGCAAACGGCCGTCGTGTATTTTTCCATCCGTTTGCAAAAACCTGGATACCAGTCACCAACCAATGTTGGAATTGTACGAAAAGGTTCGCGAAAATCCGAAAATCAAAAAAGCATTTGTGGGAAGTGGAATACGTTACGACATGATTCTGCACGAAACAAAAAAGGAAGAAATCGACAAAGCCAACAAACAATATTTGCGCGAGGTAATTAAACACCATGTTTCGGGCCGGTTGAAAGTGGCGCCGGAGCATTCATCTGACGATGTGCTGAAATTCATGCGAAAACCGTCGTTTAAATTGTTTGAAAAGCTGAACGAAGAATTCATCAAAATTAACAAAGAAGAAAAACTGAACCAGCAGTTGATTCCCTATTTTATTTCGAGCCACCCGGGCAGCAAATCCGAAGACATGGCGAATCTGGCCATTCAAACCAAAAATATGAATTTCAGGCTCGAACAAGTGCAGGATTTTACGCCAACGCCGATGACACTGGCCACAGTTGTATATTATTCGGGGTATCATCCGTACACGCTCGAAAAAGTTTACACCGCCCGCAAACAGGATGCAAAACGTAACCAGCGCAAATTCTTTTTCTGGTATAAACGCGAATACCGGAAATCCATAATTCAGGAATTAAAATCAAAAAACCGCGAGGATTTAATTGATAAGTTATTCCGTTAGAAATTGGCCCCAATCAACAGCATTGGGCAACGTCCAATGAAATCAGGCAGATATGTTACGAAGGCCTGAAAGGCCCGTCTGCAAAAAAATTCTGCGGATCGGATTCTGCACCATTCAACAAACAAAAATCCGTTGCTTACGTTAACATAAAAACTAAAAACAACACCATGAAAAAATCAGGTTTATTGCTCCTGTTCGCTGTTTTTCTTTCCTCCTGCGCCGAACTGCAACAAATTGCGAATGAAACCATAAACAGCGGAAAACCACTCACACGCGACGAAATCGTCGCCGGATTGAAAGAAGCACTGATTGTGGGCACCAACAAATCAGTGGAAAACCTTGGGGTAACAAATGGATACTATGGTGACGAACTGGTAAAAATATACCTGCCGCCTGAAGCCGGTGTTATTGTTGATAATATCAGTAAAATTCCCGGAGGACAGGATTTAGTTGATGATGTGCTGTTGCGAATTAATCGTGCCGCCGAAGATGCTGTTTCGGAAGCCAAACCTATTTTTGTGAACAGCATCACCAGCATGACGATTCCCGATGCAGTGAATATTTTAAAAGGCGATGATGATGCGGCCACACAATATCTGCACCGTACAACCTACGATGAATTGTTTAATCTCTACCGCCCGAAAATCCAGGTATCGCTGGACAAAAAGCTGGTGGGCAGCATATCCACCTCCGAAAGCTGGAACCTGCTGACGGATAAATGGAATAGAGTTGCCGGATCGGTTGTGGGACAAGTGGCGGGTTTTAAAACTGTAGATGTTGATTTGGATGAATACCTTACTTCGAAAGCACTGGATGGTTTGTTTCTGAAAATTGAACAGGAAGAAAAACGCATCCGCGAAAATCCGGCTGCCCGCGTGACTGAAATCCTAAAACGCGTGTTTGGTTCGGTCGATTCCTGAACAGCAGGCAAATTATTTTTTTTAAAACATATTCACTTAGAAATTTTAGTTATAATTGCTACTTTTCAGTTTGATTTGAAATTAAAAACGGAATCCAATTTTCATTTAATAAACCTTTAAATTCCAGAATTATGCGGCTCGAATTTGCGCGAATAGAAGAGGCCAACGACCTGGTTAACCAATTAATTGAACATCATCCGCAGGCCATTTTTTTAGCCGGGCACGATTTCAAGGTAAAATATTTTAACAAAGCTTTTCAGAACCTAACAAAGAGTGACAAAGGCGATATTCTCGAACACGAATTTTGCGAAATAATGGGCTGCAACCAGCGGGAAAAGCTGGTAAACAGCGAAAACAGTTTCTGCAAAAACTGCCGGATGCGCGAGTTGCTTTCAGGCTCAAACCTGTCGGAATTAACACTAATCCGGGATTTCAACATACACAATAAAACGGTTACAAAGCACCTGCACATTGATGCACACCGCCTGGTAGTGAACAGCCAAAAATACCGGCTGGTGGTAATTGACGACCGGACACAGAAACATTGAGGGATTTTAGTCGTTTTACCATTTTTACTCAGTTTAAATAGTTACAAATAGATGATAGTTTCAAGAATAATATTGAAAAACTGGAAAAACTTTAAAAAAGTTGATGTGCCATTAAAAAATCGGGGTTTTGCAGTTGGCCCTAACGCATCCGGTAAATCAAATCTTCTGGATGTGTTTCGCTTTTTAAGAGATATTGCGAAACCGGGAGGAGGATTACAGAATGCGGTATTGGAACGTGGCGGAATATCCAAAATACGATGCCTGGCTGCTCGCACTCAGCCTGATGTCGAAATTGAAATTCATCTTTCCGAATTTGATTCAGATGAAATACTTTGGAAATATGCCCTTGGTATCAAACAAGAAGTTAGAGGAAAAAGATTACCTTTTTTGACTTATGAAAAAGTCTGGAAGGCGAAAAGCTTAATCCTGAACCGGCCAGATAAATCTGATAAAAATGATAAAGAACGCTTGACGCAAACCCACCTGGAGCAAATAAACGCGAACAAGGAATTTCGCGAGATAGCACGTTTTTTGGAGGCCACCGTATATCAGCACTTATTACCGCAATTATTAAAACATCCACAATCGTTTACGGGACCGGATTTGCCAGGAGACCCATTTGGAAAAGGATTCCTTGAAAGAATTTCAAAGGTCAATGAAAAGACCAGAAACGCTTGGCTAAAAAAAATAGAAAATGCTTTAAAAATAGCTGTTCCTCAATTTAACAAATTTGATTATAAAGAAGTTAACGGAAGGCCTCATTTGGAAGCCGTTTATAATCACTGGCGACCAAAGGCAGGAAAACAGAGGGAAGATCAATTCTCTGATGGTACGCTTCGACTAATTGGTTTACTTTGGTCGCTGCAGGAAGGCGACAGCATTTTATTATTAGAGGAACCGGAACTATCCTTGAATAGCGGAATTGTATCGCGCATACCTTCTTTAATTTACAAATTACAAAAACCAAAAAAACGGCAGGTATTGATTACTTCACATAGTATGGATCTATTGAGTGACAAAGGCATTTCCCTTGATGAAATACTGCTATTAATACCTTCGGTAGAAGGCACTGAAATAGTTACAGCTTCTTCAATTCCTGAAATCAAAGCAATGATGGAAGGTGGAATGACTCCGGCATCAGCAGTTTTGCCCAGAACAAAACCCAAAAATATTAACCAGCTCAGCCTGTTTTAGGTTATGATTTATATCAACCTTGTTTTCGAAGATGATTTAAGCGAAACGATAATGACAAAGTTACTTTCTCATTTTCACAATAAATTTTCGATCGTAAATACGTACAAAGGTCATGGCTTCGGGTACCTCAAATCAAATATCAGGGGATTCAATCAAGCTTCCGTTGTAACGCCTTTCTTTATGCTTACTGATTTAGATAATTATTCTTGCCCATCAGAATTGAAGAAAGACTGGATAGATTTTACCTTACATTCAAATTTCGTATTTCGAATTGCTGTTAGAGAAGTAGAGGCGTGGCTGTTAGCGGATATTGAAGGAAAGTCGGAATATTTTAAAGTTTCCAGAAATAATTTCCCAATGAAACCTGAACTTGAATCAGATCCCAAAAGCACCCTAATACAGGTAGCCAAAAAATCAAGAATAAGAAGAATAAGAGAAGACATTGTGCCCATTAATGAAAATGCTAGAATAGGTCCCAATTATAATGGTTGTTTAATGGAATTCACTTATTACAACTGGAGCATTGAAAACGCGACAAAAAGAAGTAATAGTTTAAGTAGAGCTGTATCTAAACTTCAACGATTTACGGCGTTTTGATTTTAAATTATATAAAAAACATAGCTCATTTTCTATACAATTTTCCCTGCCATGTTTCTCGTTCTGCCAGCCGTTTTTCCACCTTGGCCACAAACTCAAAATTTTTCAGTCCCCATTTTGGGGCGATCAGCATTTCGGGCGGAGCCTGGCTGACAAATCGTTCGACTATAATTCCGGGATTCAGCAATTCGAGGTAGTTCACCACCAGTTCGACGTATTCATCTGCAGAAAAAAGATAAAACTGTTCCGGATTTTTGCTGAACTGTTTTTCCAGAACCGTTCCTTTGTGAATTTGCAACTGGTGTAATTTCAGGTTTTTAACCGGTAATTCCGATACTGCTTTCGCTTGGTTGAGCCAATCGTTGCGGGTTTCACCCGGAAGTCCAAGAATTAAATGAGCACCATTGTTAATTCCACGCCGTGCAGTTTGTTCCAGTGCCCAGACCGAATCGGCAAATGTATGCCCCCGGTTAATTTTTTCCAGTGTTTTATCGAGGTGCGATTCAATCCCGAATTCAACCATTACGTATTTTTCCCGACTTAATTCCGCCAGGTAATCCAGCAATTTTTCATTTACTGCATCAGGGCGGGTGGAGATAACCAGTCCGGCAATTTCAGGATGTTGAAGCGCTTCTGCGTATAACATTTTCAAATCTTCCAAAGGTGCATAGGTATTTGTATACGCCTGAAAATAGACCAGATATTTCATCGAATGGTACTTCTTTGCGAAAAAATCAATTCCCTTTTCAATTTGTTCGGTTACCGAAGTTTCGAGGTTGCAGTAGGTTGGTTTGAACGTTTTATTGTTGCAATACGAACAGCCGCCAGTCCCTTTTGTCCCGTCGCGGTTCGGACATGTAAAACCTGCATCCACCGAAACCTTCTGCACGCGTTCCGAAAACAGCTTTCGAAAATAGGTTGGAAAATCGTTGTACCTCCTGGTATGTCCCCAAACAAATTCTGCTTGTTTCATCGTATTTTTTAGAGGCTGTAAAAGTACTGAAAAATAAACAGTCGCCACCGAACCGGCATCCTGTTAAAAATTAGTTGAAAACTTTCCTTTTTTATTGGTGTTGATAAGTTTCATTTGAGAAATGTTATTCTTATTTTTAAACATTAGAAAAAAGGTCTATGTTATCAGAAAAAGACAAGCAACAAATAAAATCCCGCGGAAGCGATCTTCACCATATTCTCGAACAAATTGAAAATTTCAAACACGGTTTTCCATATCTGCAATTAATTGATGCCGCATCAGTTGGTAATGGAATTATAAAACTCGATGCGGAACAACTAAGAAACAGGATCGGGTATTATGATAAAAAAGTGGAGCGTGGTATTAAACCGTTGAAATTAGTTCCGGCATCGGGGGCAGCAAGCCGAATGTTCAAAGCATTATTCGAAGCGCTCGAGTCCTGTCGGAAGTCGGATTCACCGGAGGAAGCGCTTCAAAAAAATGAAGCAGCCCGGGAGTTTCTGAAAAATAAAGAAAAGTTTGCCTTTTTTCCCAACCTCAAAAAAACGCTCGGGGAAAACAATGCCAAAGAAACCTGCGAAAACTGGATCAGTTATTTGCTTGAAGAAAAAGGACTGAATTATGGCACACTCCCAAAAGGTTTGTTAAAATTTCACCGGTACGAAAATGATGAACGGACTCCTTTTGAAGAACATCTGGTGGAAGGTGCACAATATGCGAAAGATAAAAACGGAGTAGTTCGTCTTCATTTCACAGTTTCACCGGAACATCAGCCAGGATTTGAAAAATTATTTCAGGATGTAAAAGAAAAATATGAAGAAGAGCTCGGAGCCACGTTCGAGGTGAACTTTAGCCTGCAGAAACCTTCCACTGACACCATAGCGGTGGATTTGAACAACGAACCTTTCCGCGAAGATGATGGTTCACTGCTGTTCCGCCCGGGCGGACACGGAGCGCTCATCGAAAACCTGAACGATCTTGATGCTGACATCGTTTTTATAAAAAATATCGACAATGTTGTTCCCGATCATTTAAAGAAAATCACGGTGGATTATAAAAAAGCGTTGGCCGGAGTCCTGCTGAAATACCAGGAAAAGTTATTCATGTACCAACAACAACTGAACGAAAAACATTATGTGGCGCTTGACAGTGCGTTTTTGGCTGCAGCGTCAAATTTCCTCGAAAATACGTTGAATACAAAACCCGAGAGTAATCAATACTACACAGAAAAAGAAGATTTATACCAATATCTGAAAGATAAATTTAATCGTCCGTTACGCGTGTGCGGAATCGTAAAAAACGAAGGAGAACCAGGTGGTGGCCCGTTTTGGGCAAAAAATCCGGATGGTACAATTTCGCTGCAGATAGTTGAAAGTTCGCAAATCGACCCCGAAAGTGTGCAGCAACAAACTATTGCCAAACATGCTACTCATTTCAACCCGGTTGATTTGGTTTGTGGCATCAAAAACTATAAGCGGGAAAAATACGACCTTACGAAATTCACGGATCCTGCCACCGGTTTCATATCGAAAAAATCGAAAGACGGAAAAGATTTAAAGGCGCTTGAGTTGCCCGGTCTGTGGAACGGCGCCATGAGCAACTGGAACACGCTCTTTGTTGAAGTACCCATAGAAACATTCAATCCGGTGAAAACCGTGAATGATTTGTTGCGCGATCAACACCATTAGGTGTCTTTGTTTTTAAAAGCGATTTATTAATTTCGCAGACGCATTTTTAGAGTCTATGAACGAGGAAGAAAAAAATTATTTTAACGACGAGGACATCAGCGAAGTAATGAACCGTTTCAAAAATTCATTACTAACGGGAAGTAAAAAATATTTCGATGTGTCGGAATTTGAAGCCATCGTCGAGCAGTTTATGTACGAAGGCGATTTTAAGGCCTCTGAAATTGCTGTTCTCCAGGGCATTCAAATACATCCGGATGCAATAACGCTGAAACTGAAATACAGTCAGGTACTGCTCAATAAAGGCATGTACAAAAAAGCGATGAAATACCTGGAACTTGCTGAAAAGGTGGAGGTAAACAATCCGGACGTACATTTGATGAAAGGATCGGCATGGCTCATTTTGGGAGAAGATCGTGCTGCCGAAAAATCTTTTGTGAAAGCGGTAAAAACAGCCAATGGCGAAGAAGATGATATTCTCTACCACATCGGAGCCGCGTATGTTCAGGCAGGAGAAATTCAAAAAGCCACGGAGTTTTTTGAAAAGGCACTTCAGATTAATCCAACCAATGAACCGGCACTTTTCGAATTCGGATTTTTTAGCGATCAACAGGGAAGTTTCGAAAAAAGCATTGAATATTACAATAGCTTTCTCGATGAAGACCCTTTCAACTATACTGTTTGGTTTAATCTTGGCATTACATACAATAAAGCGGGAATGCATGAAAAAGCCATCGAAGCGTATGATTTCGCAATATTGCTGAACGAAGGTTTTCATCAGGCGTTGTTCAATATAGCCAATGCACATGCCAATGCCGGACACTACAGGAAAGCCATTAAAAAATATTTCGAATTTCTTAAAATAGAACCCGACAATGACGATGCTTTTTGTTACATCGGCGAATGTTACCTAAACCTCGACAAGCTGGTAAAAGCCGAAAAATATTACCAAAGGGCGTTAGATTTAAATCCGGACAATGATGCAGCCTGGTTTGGTGTTGGATTAATCATGTGGGTTGAACAGAAATATTCTGAAAGTATCATCTTCATAAAAAAAGCATTAAAAATTGATTCCGGAAATCCGGAATACTGGTTGACGCTTGCAAAAATTTTTAACGACAACGACAAACCCGACGAAGCCGGTAAAGCCTTAAAAAAGGCAGTCAAACTGGAACCGGAAAACAGCGAAATCTGGCTTACCTGGGTGGACGTTCTCATGAAATACGGAGAGCTGAATTATGCGCTGAAAATATTACGCACCGGAATCAGTAAAAATGAAGATGCGATTTTAAAATACCGAATGACAGGTTTGCTGCTCGAAAATAAAAATGAACCGGAAGCATCGCGGGTATTGCAAAATGCCATGGAACAGGATTTTGAACAACTAAATTACCTTTTCGAGGTTTACCCGAAAGCGAAAAAAAACAAACGAATTAATAAGCTCATCGATAATCTTAAGGCGAAATTACGGAACATCTGATTTTTTTGTTATTCCTGAAAAATTATTTCCAGAATTTAAACATCTTCCCATTTTTTCCAAAAACCGGATCGTTTTCCGGCAAAGCGACTTTTTTTATATTTCCTTTTGCTTTTTCCAGTTCCTCTTTTTTACCGTAATTCATGTCCCAGCTCTGATCGTCGGGATAAGCGCCAACCACTGCAAAACCGTCGCCTGAGTTAATTCGTTTGTGCGCAGTCCCGACCGGTAAAACCACAAGGTCGCCTTTTTCTACATGCACCGGTTCGTTATCGGGGCCGCCCAACTGCAGGTCAGCCCAGCCGCCATAAATCCCAAGCGCTTCGTGTGCCGTACTGTGGTAGTGCTGATAGTTGTAAACCCCGTTCCGCCAGGAACCGCCCCAGTTGTTTTGCGAAAATAATTTTTCGATTTGGGAAGCCGGATCTGCTTCACCAAAATCGAAAACATTTTTGTACAGCAACACCGGCAAATCCGGATTGTTTGGAAAGTTTCCGTTCACTGAAAATTGCAATGTTTTTATCTCCGCTTTTTCGTTTGTTTGTGCATTCATGTCATTCCGGATTAAAATTAAAATCAGAATTAAATATATTTTTAAATTCATGACTGTCACAGTATTTTCCATCGTTTCGCTTTCGCAAAAACTTTTTCAACCATTTCAGTGGATATACTGGTAAAAAAGTTTATGCTATTTCATAACAAATTATCGTTTCTTTTTGTTATTCCGGCGTGGCAAAAGTTTAAAACGCCGATTGTTTACCCGGTTCACTTCAAAACATTGAAATAAAACATTTTGCGATTCGAAAGTATTTTCTGTTCAGTTTTGTTTATGTCAGAATGTAATTTTTTGAAGCGAACATAACCTCTGCTAAATCCCGGTTCTGTGTACCCTATTCTTTACGAAAATGAAGAATTAATTGCCATATTTGCGCAAATTGAAAAAACTGTAGTAATCAACATTAAATTCCAATGTTAAAATGAACAGAAAAACGAAAGATTACCTTATTCTGGTATTAAAAGGAATGGGAATGGGCGCCGCCGATGTGGTGCCGGGAGTTTCCGGAGGAACCATTGCATTTATAACCGGCATTTATGAGGAGCTTATCAATTCAATAAAGTCCATTAACCTGCACGCGTTAAAATTATTTTTTACAGGCAGGTTTACGGAATTCTGGAAAAGCATCAACGGCAGTTTTCTGCTGAGCGTTTTGCTGGGAATCGGCATCAGCGTTTTTTCGCTGGCCAAAGGCCTCGAATATCTGCTCATTCATTATCCAATTCTGGTTTGGGCATTTTTCTTCGGGTTGATCGTAGCTTCTGCAATATATGTAGCCCGGTACATTAAAAAATGGAATGCAGGCGCCATTGTAGCCGGCATTACAGGAATTGCCGCTGCGTATTCCATTACAGTGATATCTCCGGGTGAAGCAAATACAACATGGTGGTTCATTTTTATGTCGGGGGCAATTGCCATTTGTGCCATGATTTTACCCGGGATTTCCGGAAGTTTTATCCTGGTATTACTGGGCATGTACAAGTTTATCCTCGGTGCGGTCAGCGATTTCAATCTGGCTGTATTACTTACTTTCCTGGTTGGCGCCGCCGTTGGAATCATTGCTTTTTCAAATTTTTTATCGTGGTTGCTTAAAAACTATCACAACCTCACTATCGCTGTACTTGCCGGTTTTATGGTGGGTTCGCTCAATAAAGTTTGGCCGTGGAAAGAAGTTACGAAAACCTTTACCGACCGCCACGGAATGGTGAAACCACTAGCCCAGCAAAATATCCTTCCCGGAAAATATGAACAAATTACAGGAGAACAATCTTTACTTTCAGGGGCAATAGTTTTGGCTATCCTGGGATTCGCCCTCATTTTTATTATTGAAGGATTGACGAAACCAAAAAAATCGGAAAAATGAAGAAATATGGGTTAATAGGATACCCGCTCACCCATTCTTTTTCAAAGCGGTATTTTACTGAAAAGTTCGAAAAAGAAAATATTGATGCGGCATATGAAAATTTCGAAATCGAAACCATTGACAAATTTCCCGGCATTATAAAGGAAAATCCGGAACTGGCGGGACTGAATGTTACCATTCCTTACAAGGAACAGGTAATTCCTTTTCTGGATGAATTAAATGATTCCGCAAAAGAAGTCGGGGCGGTGAACACGGTAAAAATTACCCGCCACGGAAGCGAAATTCATTTGAAAGGTTTCAATACAGACACTTACGGTTTTGAGACTTCGCTAAAACCGATGCTGGAGCCACACCATAAAAAGGCATTGATTCTCGGTACCGGCGGCGCTTCGAAAGCGTTAAAATATGTGTTGGCCAATTTGGGAATCGATTACATTTCCGCATCAATAGAAGAATTGAAAGAAAATGAAATCAGATATGAAGAAATCGATAAAAATAGGCTGGCCGAACGGCAGCTAATAATTAATGCCACTCCATTGGGAACCTTCCCAAAAGCGGATACTTTTCCGCCCATTCCGTACGAATTTATCACCGAAAAACATTTGTTGTTCGATTTGGTTTACAATCCCGAAATCACCACGTTTATGGAAAAAGGAATGGCAAAAGGGGCCATGGTTAAAAACGGGTATGAAATGTTGTTGTTGCAGGCTTTAAAATCTTACGAAATCTGGAACAGCGAAAACCTTTAACATTCTTGCGGTTTCATATTTTTTTTAAGTTCAAATTTATCCGTTCGGAAGTTTATTAATTGGAGGTTTAACAATCAAACGATTTGACAATTTATGAATATGGTGAAAAAAAAGATATTATTTGTTTGCATGGGAAATATTTGCCGATCGCCAAGTGCTGAAGCCGTTTTTAAAGGCGTGGTAAAAAAAGAAGGGTTGACAAAACATTTTGAAATTGATTCAGCCGGAACAGGCCACTGGCATATTGGAGAGCCGGCTGACCAGCGGATGCAAAAGCATGCAGTAAAACGAAATTACAATTTAACCAGCATCGCGCGGCAATTCGATCCGGAAACCGATTTCAACCGCTTTGATATGATTATTGGTATGGACGACGAAAATATTACTACCCTGAAAAAATTGGCCCGAAATGGAAAAGACTTGGAAAAGATTCATAAAATAACTGATTTCAGGCGTGAATGGAACTACAATGAAATTCCCGATCCTTATTATGGTGGCGAGGAAGGATTTGAACTGGTTCTCGACTTGCTCGAAGATTCCTGTCAGGGGCTTCTCGATGACTTTAAAAAGCAGTAGGATTATTCAAGAATTTCCATTGAAATGGAAACGATACCGGCATGATGTTCAAGCGCATCGGAAAGTTGCTGTACATTTAAATTTTTGGTGACACCCACCATAAACGTTATTTTTTCGTTGGCTTCGCTTATATTCCGCTCGAAACCGGTAGAAACAATTTTTACATCTTCATCCATCAGAATCTTCTTAATTGCCTGAAAATCTGCATTTCTTTTTTTAACAACGATTTCAATTTTGCGCAATGTGCGTTCTTTGAAAAACTTTTTCTCAAAAAAATCGAGAATAGTCAAGGCAAAGAAAATCACTGTTACGCCAATGGCAGCAATGATAAACATTCCGGCGCCAACTGCCAGGCCTATAGCTGCCATTGCCCAGATTGAGGCTGCCGTTGTAAGCCCTTTGATGTCAGTTCCAAATTTCAGAATTGCGCCGGCGCCCAGAAATCCGATTCCCGAAACTACCTGTGCTGCAATGCGGCCCGGATCGCCGTTCTTAAAATCAGTAAAAGTTTGTGGAATGAAAATCGAAATCAGCATTACCATCGTGGCGCCAATGCAAATCAAAATGTGTGTGCGCATGCCCGCAGGTTGATGATTCCGCTCGCGTTCAACGCCGATGAGCATTCCCAACAGAAAGCTGAAAATAATCCGCACCAGGGCAGTTTCCCAGGTTATCTCGTTCGAATTCAGAATCAGAGAAAAATATTCCATAAATCGTTTTTTTAGTTCTTCAATTTACAAAATAATGGAGAAAACCGAACTTGCGCCGGAGGTTATCCGCACCGGTAAACAGAATTGAATTTAAAAAGGATTTTTATCCAAAATGATAAAGGAAAGTAACCAGGGCATCATAGGCAGGTTTTTTCTGGCCATCAATATCGACAATAATCTTAACGGTAATTTTTGCTATACCGCGTAAATTTCTGATGTCGTCCAAAAAAACACGCGCCCTTATTTTGTCGTTCACAAGCACCGGTTGTTGAAACCGAAGTTTCTCGATACCATAATTTACAATCATTTTTACATTCCGGACATCAACGATAGAGTACCACAAATAGGTGAGCATCGAAACGGTTAAATAACCGTGTGCTATCGTGCTTTTAAACGGCGATTCTTTTTCCGCCCGCTCCGGATCGGTATGAATCCACTGGTAATCCAGCGTTGCATCTGCAAATTTGTCGATTTGGTCCTGTGTGATCTGAATGTACTCGGAAGTGCCGATTTCCTTTCCAAGAAGTGCTTCAAATTCTTCGTAATTATTAATGATTGCTTTTCCCATAAGTCTGATTTTTGCCGGTTGCAAAGTAAAGGATTAAAACCAATTTTGTTCGAACTTTCCCATGCAATTTGTAAAATTAATAAAGGATTTGTGAATGATAATCGAATTTTAAGACCATTTATTCTACTTCTACTTTATCACATTTGAAAAATCCACCTGTTTTCCCCTGGGATCCCTCAAGGGAACAGGTAGATTTTTCTGATTGCACCCTTTAGGGCGGGGTAAACAAGAAGAAAAATCGTATTTCATTATTAATCTGTTAAAGTAGAACTACTTTTAAATTCTTTCACGAATCCCGATTATTTAACACCTTTGCACCATTCTTTCAGCAACATGAAAAACATTCTTAGAAGCACGACGTTTTTAGCCATTCTCGCCTGCTGGTTGTGGTCAACTGCATTTGTAGGTGTAAAAATAGGTTTGCAATACCACACTCCGCTGCAGTTTGCCGGTGTCCGGTTTTTTATTTCCGGAGTGCTTATTTTTTTCTATTTCGGAAAACCTTCGCGATTTATGGCAGAACTGAAGGTGAATTACAAATTCATTCTGCTGATTGCAGCTATTCAGATTTTTACGCAGTACGCGCTTTTTTACAGCGGATTGAATCTGGTTCCCGGCGCGCTCGGCGCTATGATAATTGGCTCCTCGCCACTGTTTGTAGCCATTGTTGCACATTTTGCTTTTCATAATGATAAAATGACCTGGCTAAAAACATTCAGCATTTTAATCGGTGTCGCCGGAATCGCTATAATCACACTTGGCCGTACCAAAGTGGAAATGAAGGGCGACCTGGAGTTCCTGGGAATAGGTCTGCTGCTGATCAATAACCTGGTATCGGGCTATTCGAATGTGCTGATTGCCAAATCGTCAGCCAGAATTTCGCCGGTTGTATTAAGCTCTACATCGCTGATGATAGGCGGTTTGATGCTTTTCCTGGTTTCCATTCCGGTGGAAGGAATTCATCACGGTCCGTTCCCGCCCACCTATTTTTATGCGCTGGCGTGGCTGAGTTTATTATCGGCAGCAGCCATCACCATTTGGTATTCGTTGCTAAAACGGCCAAATGTAAAAGTTTCATTGCTGAATGTTTGGAAATTTCTTATCCCGGTGTCAGGCGCAGTGTTAAGCTGGATGATTCTCGAAAATGAACATCCTGATTTCATTTCGGTGCTGGGAATGGCGGTAATTGCGCTGTCGCTGATTACACTCAGCCTGTCGAACCGGAAAAAAAGAAATCAGAAGAACGCATAAAAATCGTTTTCAAAATTACATCAGTCAAACTCTCCGGCTTTTTGCATTCGGAATTTAAATGAAAACAGGAAGAAGCAAAAAAAGTCCTGTGGAAGTTCCACAGGACTTTGTCTGAAAATAATTCTTATTCACCAGATTACAGGCCTCAATGCCGAATCGCGGTATAATTTATCACTAGGCTGAATGTTAAAAGCTTCATAGAATTCCGGCACATCAAATAATGCTCCGTTTACCCTGAATTCACCCCATGGATGTACATCTTCCTGAACAAGCCGCAAAAGCGCTTTATCCCGGATTAATCCTTTCCAAACCTGGGCATTTGAAAGGAAAAAGCGCTGAACATCGGTAAATCCGTCGATGGGGCTAACTGCCGGTTTACCTTCGCGGCTCAAACGGTACGCCTCGAGCGCCACTGTTAATCCGCCAAAATCGGCAATATTTTCACCCAGTGACAAGCGGCCGTTAACATGAACGCTGTCCTGCACCACAAAATCACTGTATTGATCAACCAGCAGTTGAGTCCGCTGATTAAATTGTTCTTCGTCTTCTTTTGTCCACCAGTCTGTCATGTTTCCATCCTTGTCAAAATGCCTTCCCTGGTCATCGAAACCGTGGGTCATTTCGTGCCCGATCACCATTCCAATTGCACCGTAGTTCACAGCGTCATCGGCATTGGCGTAAAAAAACGGGGGCTGTAATATCGCAGCCGGGAATGTGATGTCATTCATTAGCGGGTTGTAGCCGGCATTTACGGTTTGAGGGGTCATTCCCCACTCCTCTTTGTCTACCGGTTTTCCAAATTTATCAAGTTGCTGATTGTAGGCAAAATTGTTGGCCCGCATCACATTCATCACATACGAATCGGGTTCGATTTCCAGTTTTGAGTAATCTTTCCATTTGTCGGGATAGCCAATTTTCACCTGCATGGCATCCAGTTTTGCAAACGCAGCCTGTTTGGTCGAATCGCTCATCCAGTCGAGATTTTCCAAACGCAGGCGAAGTGTTTTTTTCAGGTTTCCCACCAACTCCTCCATTTTTTCTTTCGATTCGGGCGGGAAGTATTCAGCGACATATAATTTCCCCAGGGGTTCGCCCAAAGCGCCGTTGGCAAAACCAACCACCCGCTCCCAGCGGTCTCTGATTTTTTTGTTTCCGGAAAGGAATTCAGAGTAAAATTTGAAATCCTGGTTAACAAAGCCGGAGCTTAAAAATTCGGCAGATCGGTTAATCAGGTTCCATTTCAGGTAAATTTTCCAGTCGTCCACCGGAACATCGCTCATCAAACGGCCCACTTCTTCAAAAAATTCCGGCATTCCAACCACTACATCGCCAAAATCTTTATCGCTGATGTTGGCAAAATAACGTTTCCAGTCGAAACCTGGCGCCAGTTCCGAAAGTTCTTCCACAGTCATTTTATTGTACAATGCAGGAATATTCCGCATTTCAACCCGCGTTTTTGAATTTTCGGCCAGACGTGTTTCGATGTCCATCACCGTTTCAGCATTTTGCTGCGCAGTTTCGGTCTTTGTGCCGGCCAGTTCAAACATTTTTGCGATGTGTTTCAGATATTCTTCGCGAATTTCTTTCGACCGGGCATCCTGTTTGGTGTAATAATCGCGATCGGGCAATCCCAGTCCGTCCTGCATCAGGTAAAACCGGTAAATTTTGCTATCCATTAAATCCTGATCCACCCCGCCGTTAAAAAGCGGATCGAAACCATATTTATGAAAATGGGCAACAACATCCTGGAAATCTTCCGAAGTTTTAATATTACCGATGCGTTCAAGTTCCGGTTGTAACGGTGAAATTCCCTGTTCTTCGATTGTTGCAGTATCCATTCCGGTTACATAAAAATCACGGATTTTCTGCGTGATGCTTCCTTTTTCAGCATCTTTTTTTTGTGCGATTTCTTCCAGAAGTGTTTTTACATCTTCATCCCTTTTCTTCCGGATAATATCGAATGAACCGTAACTGGAACGATCTTCAGGAATGGAATTGCTTTTTATCCAGTTTCCGTTTGCGTAGCGGTAAAAATCGTCGCCGGGTTTTACCGATAAATCCATATAACCGGTGCGAATGGATGGTTCCGGTTTTTGGCTGCAACCTGAAAAAAGAAACGCTGCCAAAAACACAGCCGTAATTATTTTCAGGATTAATTTTTTCTCTAAAATCATATTCTGCTTTTTAATTGTTATTTATCGTTTCGTTAAAAAAATCGAACAAAATTATTTGTTACAAAGAACACTGCAAAATTACAGTGTTAATAAAATTTAAAGCCGGTTTTATTGTTCCAAAAACCGGCTTTAAACCCAAAAATACTTTGGGAAGCGCTATTCATCCAATACCAGCAATTCCACCTTTCTAAAATCAGTGGGACTACTTTCAGCCTGCAAAGAAATAGTTCCTTTGCTGATTATTTTATTTCCGTCGGCAGGCAGCAGTTTGTGGTAATACGGATCGCGCGGATCGAGTTGCGGTTGTTCGTAATGCATCACTTCTTCGCCATTTACAAAATGCCGGATAACTTCGCCGCCATGAACTTCCACCTCGGCCGTTACCCATTGGTCGCCGGCATAGGTTTCCGATTTTGAATTGATGCAATGTTGTTCAATCAACTCGCCGTTCATCACCACATTTGTTCCGGGTGTGCAAAGATTGCAGGTCGAACGCTCGTCGGTACCATTTCCGCCAAGCAACTGCACCTCGATGGAAACAGGGAAATCCTGATCCAGCTCTATCGATTCTGCCGATTGACCGTGAATCATCAACCCGTTATTCCGAAAAGCCCATCCGGGGCCGCCTTTCACCTGTTCATCCACGAACCGGTATTCCACCCGAAGCCGGTAATGCGAAAACTCATCTTTATAAAAAATATGCCCGAATGAGCCGTCCCATTCGTCCCAGTTATCGTAACGTACCCGCAACAGACCGTCTTCCACGCGAAATGTGTTTTTGTAATTGTCGCCCAGTTCATGCCCTTTAAACTTGATTTGCCAGTCGTTCAAATCTTTCCCGTTAAACAGTTGAATCCAGTTTTCTCCGGAGGTTTGTTCCGCCGGTTTTTCTTCGGTTTGTGCCTGTTTCCGATTTGAATTACAAGATGTTAGGAAAAAAAAAGCAACAATCAGAATGATTTTTGATGAGGAAAGTAAAGTTCGCATTTTGTTTTATTTAGATTAGTAACCGATTCAGATGATGTAAAAGTAAAGTTAAAACCACTGGTTTCAAAGTGCCGGTTATACAAAATCATTTATATTTAGTCGAATTTTTCAATCTGCTCTGCGATTAATATTGAAAATCGAATTTTCGATTATTTTACGGTAGAATTAATCTGAAATCAAAATTAAACCTGATTATAACATGATTCAATTAAATGAAATGTTTTTCCGGACTTCCCGGAACGCCTTTTTAAAATTCAACAAGTTTCTTACAAAACAAAAAACTCTTCTGTTTTTCAACCTGTTATTTGTGGCCGTTACTTCGACGGCAACAGCGCAGCGTTTTGCCGGATTCACCGATCGGTTCGATAACGGAACACTGGAATTCAGTTTCAGAAATAACCAGGGAAACCGCCCGCCGTTTGTAATCTGGGAAACCGCCACTCCGGAATCTTATGGTTTAACGGAAGCCGGCGATGTTTTAAAAATCGCCTGCAACCGCCCGGAAGGCATGGGAGCTTTCAATCATTTTACCTTTCATCCGTTGCGGGCAATTAACGTAGATGAAAACCCGCGCATCCAAATCGATGTAAAATCGGATATGGCTTTCAAATTAACTGCCAGCCCCACCTACTCGGAAGAACCGCCCACGGTTGAATACCTCGAAAAAGAAATTCCGGGCGACAACCAGTGGCACAGGTATATTTATGATTTAAGACCGAAATATTATTCGGGCAATGATGTTCATGCTGTCGATTTTTATGTCGATTGCGGAAGTGCAACTGCAAAATCGGCAAATACGGAAATGGACAATTTCCGAATTGCGTGGTATCTGATAAAAGCCACCGATGTAAAAGCTGCATCGAAAGTGGCTGGTGCGGAAACATATATACCGGGAGTAAATCCATTGGTGAAAGTTTCAGAAGTGAACACCGAAACCGTAAAGAAGTATGAAAAGTTTGAAATGAAGCTGGATTTGGCCAATGTGGGAATTGAAAATCCTTACGATCCGGCAGATATTGATGTTTATGCTGAATTTACTTCGCCCTCGGGCAAAAAAATAAAAGTCAACGGTTTTTACGATAATTTCCAGAACGCAGACGCGTGGAAAATCCGCTTCTCGCCGAACGAAACCGGGAGATATAATTATCAGGTTTTTGCCAAAGATGTTGGCGGAACCGGAAAATCGGAACCCGGAAGTTTTACCGCAACGGAATCAGAACACCACGGCTGGATAAAACCTTCGGATAATAATCCGCATTATTTTGAATACGACGATGGCACTTCGTATTACGGAGTTGGCGTTTATTCCCCTTGGCGGAATGACCGGGAGCGTTTTAATACGCTGAAAAATCACGGTGCCAGTTTCATGGGGTTGTGGGATATTACTTACGGCGGATTCGTTAACGGCACCGGGCTGATTGAAGAGGAATTGGGCCGTTACAATCAGGAAAAACTGGGCCGGATCGATTCCATGCTTTCCATTTTCGAAAAAGACGATATAAAGCTGATGTTCGCAATTTGGCCGCACGACCTGTTTTCGGAAACAGTTTGGGCTGCGCAATGGAAACAGAATCCTTACAATCAGCTAACCAACGTGGAAAATGTGTACAGTGATTCGCTGGTTTGGGAATATCAAAAGCAGAAATACCGTTACCTGATTGCACGGTTTGCACACAGCCGGAGTTGGGGAATCTGGGAGCTGATAAACGAAATGAACGGCACCGACGGCTGGGCTGCAGGACACCACCAGGAATGTTACGATTGGGTAGAAAAGTGCAATAAATATTTTGATGAACACGATCCGTACAACCACCCAATGACTGCCTCTTTCAGCGGCGGATTTGAGGAATATCGTGAGCCACTGTACGAAAGGAATGACATTCCAAATATACACATGTACCCGGCACAGGGTTGGGAAATGAAATACCCTGCAGATACCATGCGCAGCGCCATGTACAATTATGCCTGGGCCAGCCGGCGTTTTTGGGATAATTTTGAAAAACCGGCCATTTTTGGAGAGGCGGGCGCCGGGCTGGCTTACTATAAAATTGAAAATCCGAAATACCACATTGCCTACCACAACCAAATTTGGGCAGCATTAACCAACGGACTGGCAGCAACACCTGTTTGGTGGGATTATCCGGTGTTGAACGAACAAGACTGGCAAAGTTTAAAACACCTCTCATCATTTGTGAAAGACATTGATTTTGCCAATTTACCATTCAAACCGGTTGCAGCCACAGCCAACGGAGCGGATGTTTATGTGATGGATTCCGGCGAAAAAGCTTTTGGCTGGGTTCGCAGTTTCGGAAAAAATAATGCGAGTGATTTGCAAATAAATATCACAAAATCCGGTGATGAAAAATACAATGTCGTTTGGTACGATACATGGACAGGTAAAGAATTCAAAAAAGAAAAAGTTGCTTCTAAAAACGGGGAACTTGAAATTACCATCCCAAAAATGAATCAACCTCATGCAGACGTGGCGTTTAAGCTGGTAAAAAGTTAACCGGAAACTACCCTTCCAGCAGTTGCCATCCGCGTGATACTAAATAATAGGGAACCACGGACTTTGGAAAGTTCGCGTCCCGGGAGCAGGAGAATCCTTTCTCCTGATAATTAAAGTAATTTTTCAGACTTAAATTCGGAAACTACCCTTCAAACTATGTTAATTCGCTATACGGGTGTTTCAAAGTTGATAAAAGTACGACCGTTATTTGTGTAAAAAATAATCCAGCGTTTTCGGATTGATTACTTCAAATCCCGCAACCTTATAGGAATCTTTAAAACTTTTGGGAATAGCCGGATTTTTACCCGGATTCCACTTAAATTCGAATGCCGTCAACTCACCATCCTTTTCTTCAACCAAATCGATTTCAGCGCCATCATACGTCCGCCAAAAGTAGAAATTGGAAAAATGTTCATTGTTCTCAGCAAATTTTAAATATTCGGTGACACAAAAGTTTTCCCAAAGCGCCCCCACATCCGTTCTTTCATTTACACTGACGAAATTATTTAAAACCGCATTTCGAATCCCATTGTCATAAAAATAATATTTTGTGCTCTTTTTAAGTTCATTTCTAAGATTACTGCTGAACGAACCTAATTTGAAAATCACAAAACTTTTTTCCAGCAGATCAAGATAACGCTCCACTGTTATCGCGGAAACACGGATTAAATTCGACAGCTCCTGGATTGAAACCAGACTTCCAACCTGCAAAGCAATCGCTTTAAGTAACTTGCGCAATATTTCGGGATTCCTTAGTCGTTCGAATTTATATATATCTTTAAATAAATAATCGCCGGACATTGTAAGCAATTTTCGTTTTTTTTCTTCATTCGACAAATCAATAATTCCAGGATACATTCCATATATTAAATATTTGTTTAACGATTCCAACACACTTAGCCATCCTTTTTGCCTGTTTACTTCATTGATCGACAACGGAAAAAGCTTAAATTTTATATTTCTTCCCGTTAAAGGTTCCCCTGTCTGATTTGCGAGATCGAAACTACTTGAACCTGTTGCAATTATTTTTTGGAAAACCCGCTTGTCATCATATAATGTTTTTAATATGGCGCCAATTTCAGGAATTACCTGGGCCTCGTCAAGGGCAACAATCCTGCTCTCCTGAAATAATGTTAAAATCCTGCTGATATCCTTACTTTGAAGTAAATCGGAAATCACCGGATTTTCGCAATTCAGAATTTTCATTGTGGAATGCTGCGAAGACAGCATATCAAGCAGTGTAGATTTACCTACCTGACGGGCGCCAAATAAAATTAAGATTTCTTTGGTATCTATCCATTTTCCAATATTATCAATAACATCTCGATAATACATAGCCTAAATTTTGGTATAAAGTTAGGAATTTAGGCCTAAATTCCTAACCAAACTAATATTTTTCAGCTCTTCAGTTCCAATTTTAACCATCCGGTTAAACTTTTTAGTCAAAACTGTTGTTTAGTATTTCTGAATGTTTTAATTTTGACCAACTGGTTAAATCAAACAGTTAAACCATTTGATAAAATGAATGAAATAAAAAAAGACAATACCGAAGAAAAAATCCTGAATGCAGCCCAAACAGTATTTATACAAAAAGGAATGGACGGCGCAAGGATGCAGGAAATTGCAGACGAAGCAGGGATTAACAAAGCACTGCTGCACTATTATTTCCGCACGAAACAAAAACTTTTCGAAGCAATTTTTAAAAAAGTATTCAGTAAAATTCTGCCCAACATCATGGAAATGGTTCACTCCGACTTACCCATTCAGGAAAAGCTGGGAATCTTTATCGAAAATTACATCGACCTTTTGATGAAAAACCCGTTTTTACCCACCTTTATTTTGAAGGAGATGAACAGGGAACCAGAATTTCTTGCATCGGCAATAAAATCAACAGGAATCCATCCGCGGGAAATATTTCTCACGTTCGATAAGGAAATGAAGGCAGGCAACATCCGGGAAATGGATCCGCGCGATTTGATGATAAACATTCTGGGACTGAGCATTTTTCCTTTTGCAGCCAAACCGCTGATGCAAATCATGTTCTTTGATAACGATAAAAAAGCATATAAACAGTTCCTCGAAACACGAAAGAAAACGGTTAAGGATTTTATTCTCAATTCGATTTTGATAAAACCACTGACTACCAATAAATAACCAGTCGCGGTTTGCAGTAATAAATAAAAAACGTAAAAATGAAAAAATTGCTGATTATACTATTTCTTCCGGTTCAACTTGTGTTTGCACAAAATACTGTTACACTGGAAGAATGCTATCAACTGGCTCGCGAAAATTACCCCAATCTGAAACAGGCTGAAATCTGGCAGGAAATCACATCCCTTCAAAAAGAAAATGTCAGAACCAGCTACCTTCCGCAGGTCTCCCTCAACGGACAGGCAACTTACCAGTCGGATGTTACGAAAGTAGATATCGCCATGCCGGGAATTTCAATTCCAACCGTGTCAAAAGACCAGTATAAAGCTTATGCGGAATTCAGGCAAACCATTTGGGACGGAGGATTAACCGCTGCCAACCTGCAACTGGAAGATGCAATTTTGAAAAGCAACCTCAGCCAGGTGGAAGTAGAAGTGTACAAACTTAACGAGCAGGTGGCGCAGGCATTTTTTACCGTGCTGGCCATGAACAAACAACTGGCGGTGCTCAATGCACAAAAAACAGCGCTGGTAGAACAACTGAAAATGGTGCAGTCGGGCATTCAAAACGAGGTACTCGAAAAATCATCCGCACTGTCACTTCAGGCTGAAATTATTAACCTCGAACAAAATGAACTGCAGTTGGAAGCCGGAAAAAAAACAGCATTCAAAATGCTTTCCATATTAACAGGAAAAGATATTTCAGAAGATGATAACCTGAAATTTGCCGGGCCGGTTGCGACTCCCGGAGCAAACCTTTCGCGCCCTGAATTGCAGCTGTTCAAAAATCAGTCGGCACAACTGGAAACACAAATGAGTTTGCTGGACAAAAGCCGCAATCCGAAAATTTTTGGCTTTGGGCAGGCAGGCTACGGAAAACCGGGTTTAAACATGCTGAGCGACAAATTCGACAGTTATTATTTGGTTGGACTTGGATTGTCATGGAATATGTTCGACTGGAAAAAAACTTCGCGACAAAAACAAGTGCTGCAATTGCAGCAGGAAACGGTTCAGCACCAGGAAGAAACGTTCGAACAAAATATGAATTTGCTTCTGGCACAACAATCGGCGCAAATTGACAAGCTGCAAAAAATGCTGAAAAAAGATGCCCAATTGGTGGAATTGAAAACAGAAATCACAAAAACCACTGCCACGAAATTGAAAAGCGGAACGATTAATTCAGCCGATTACGTGCGTGATTTACAGGCGGAAACAGTGGCGAAAATTAATCGTGAATTACATCAGATTCAACTCAACGAGAGCAAAGAAAAATACCGGATAATTCAAGGGAAAGCGATTGGTGATCAGTCGCAGTAGGCAGTAGAGACACATTTCCGTGCGTTTTTGTATGCAATAACAAAAAAAGATCAAACGAATATCCATGATATTATCAGAAAATACATCAAAGCGAATCGCCTTCGAACACGGAGGAACAAAGGGGATTGAATTAATTTTTATGAAACAATAAATATCAAACAATGAAATACAAAATTCTAATTTTCGTTTTTGCCGCCCTCCTTTTCGGGTGCAACACCAACGAGGAAAAATCGGATGCATACGGAAACTTTGAGGCCGACCCGGTGATTATTTCTTCAGAAACATCTGGTAAAATCGTTCAGTTGAACGTGGAAAAAGGACAAAAAATTGATTCCGGTTTTGTGGCTGCGATAATCGACACGGTTCAAACGGCATTGAAGCTTCAGCAAATTGAGGCACAAAAAGCAGCGGTTAGCGTCAGGCGCCAGTCCATTCAATCGCAAATCGATGTTTTTGAAGAACAGATTAAAAACCTGAAAACCAATGAAGAACGGGTTTCGAAAATGCTGGAAAACGAGGCTGCCACACAAAAACAACTCGATGATATCACCGGGCAAATCGATGTGCTTAAAAAACAAATTGCCAGCACCCGCACGCAATTTACATCGGTTAACAAAGAACTGGAGGTGCTGCAAACGCAAATGGCTGCAACCCGTGATTTGCTCGAGCGCGGCATAGTAAAGTCGCCTGCAGCCGGCACCATTTTGGAAACTTATGTGGAACAGGGTGAACTGGCGAATCCGGGAAAACCGCTGTTCAAAGTGGCCGGTCTCAACCCGCTGACCCTGAAAGTTTATGTGAGTGGCGCACAATTGCCGCAGGTAAAATACGGACAAGAAGTAGAGGTTCTGGTTGATAAAAATGCGAATGAAAAACAGTCGTTTAACGGAAAAATCACATGGATATCGCCGGAGGCTGAGTTCACGCCTAAAATCATTCAAACAAAAGAAGAACGGGTAAAACTGGTTTATGCAGTAAAAGTGGAAGTTCCGAATGATGGCACGCTGAAGATTGGAATGCCGGGGGAAGTTAGTTGGCAGTCGCAGTGAACAGTCGCAGTGATCAGTGATCAGTTGCAGTGATCAGTGATCAGTTGCAGTGATCAGTGATCAGTTGCAGTGATCAGTGATCAGTCGCAGTGATCAGTGATCAGTCGCAGTGATCAGTGATCAGTCGCAGTGATCAGTGAAAAGTGCAGTGATCAGTGAAAAGTCTCGGGATCAGTGGCAGTGACCAGTGAGTAATTTGAAATTAATAACTTTTATAGTTAACATTATGGATTTTAGAGATTTACACGTTTACAAAAAAGCATTTAAACTGGCTATGGAGATTTTTGAAATTTCCAAAACATTTCCCAAGGAAGAGAAGTATTCGTTAACAGATCAAATCAGACGTTCTTCCCGATCAACCTGCAGCAATGTCGCAGAAGCTTACCGAAAAAGAAATTATCCGAAGCATTTTAAAAGTAAACTCACGGATTCGGACGGTGAAAATAGTGAAACATTGGTTTGGCTTGAGTTTGCTTATGCATGTAAATACATCGAAGAAGCTGGTTTCAAAAAATTCGAGGCTGAAACTCAGGAAATCAGCAAACTCATCAATTACATGATTTTAAATCCCGGAAAATTCGGAAGCAGCACGGATATTTAACTGATCACTGCGACTGATCACTGATCACTAAAAAAATGATACGAATAAACAAAATATCAAAATCCTACTCCGAAACACAGGCATTAAACAAAATTTCGCTTGAAGTAAACAAAGGCGAACTTTTCGGACTTATTGGCCCGGATGGCGCAGGAAAAACCACATTGATGCGGATTCTGATGACACTGATTCTGCCCAATTCAGGCGAGGCAAAAATGGATGGCCTGGATGTGGTTAAAGATTTCAAAAAAATAAGGCGCATTGTGGGTTACATGCCAGGACGTTTTTCGTTGTACCAGGATTTGAGCGTGGAAGAGAATCTGGATTTTTTTGCCACCGTTTTTGGAACAACAGTGAAAGAAAATTACGACCTCATCCGCGACATTTACCACCAGATTGAGCCATTTAAAACCCGTCGGGCCGGGCAACTTTCGGGTGGAATGAAACAAAAACTGGCACTTTCCTGCGCACTCATTCACAAACCAAAAATACTGGTGCTCGACGAGCCAACTACCGGCGTAGACGCAGTTTCCCGAAAGGAATTCTGGGAAATGCTGAAAAAACTGCAGGAAAAAGAAATTACAATTCTGGTTTCTACTCCTTATATGGACGAAGCAAACCTGTGCGACCGCGTGGCGCTGATCCAGAAAGGGGAAATTCTGGATGTGGATTCCCCGGCAGGAATTACCGGAAAATTTCCCCGGAAAATCATCCGGGTGCGTTCCGGTGAAATGTTCAGGTTGATAAACGATTTGAGGGCTTATGAAAAAGCAGAATCGGTGTTTGCCTTCGGTCAATTCGCACATTTTACGGGTGTTGACGACGATGTGGAAACCGGCGAACTGGATTCCTACCTTCAAAAGAAAAACCATACAAATGTGGTGGTGGAAGAGATTGAACCTGGTATTGAGGATGTGTTTATGGGATTAATGTGAAACAGCTTCAAGTTTCAAGCTACGAGCTTCAAGCGGCTTGAAGCTTGGGGCTTGAAGCTTGAAGCTATTAAAAATGGAAAAAATTATAACAGTAAAAAACCTGGTTAAAAAATTTGGTTCCTTCACCGCCAACGACCACCTCACATTCAATGTGTACAAAGGCGAGATTTTTGGTTTTCTGGGGGCGAATGGTGCCGGAAAAACAACGGCAATACGGATATTATGCGGCCTCTCCTCTCCTACTTCGGGGGAATTGAACGTGGCCGGTTTTGATGTGTACCGTGAAACGGAAAAAATAAAAAAGAACATCGGGTACATGAGCCAGAAATTTTCATTATACGAAGATTTGACCGTGGCTGAAAACATTCAACTTTATGCAGGTATTTATGGGATTTCGCCTAAAAAACGAAAAGAAAAAATGGCGGAACTACTGAAAAAACTGGAAATGGAAAATGCCAAAAACAAGCTGATTGCCAGTCTGCCACTTGGTTGGAAGCAGAAACTGGCATTTTCGGTGGCAGTATTTCACGATCCAAAAATTGTGTTCCTCGATGAGCCAACCGGCGGCGTAGACCCGGTAACACGGCGCAAATTCTGGGACTTAATTTATGAAGCCGCCCATAATGGGATTACAATTTTCGTAACCACACATTATATGGACGAAGCCGAATACTGCGATCGCGTATCGATTATGGAAGCAGGAAAAATTGAAGCGCTGGATACGCCTGTGAAACTGAAGAGAAAATACCATGCTGAGAATATGGACGAAGTGTTTTTGAAAATTGCAAGATAGCTGCAAGCCGCAAGCTTCAAGCCGCAAGTAACAATAACTTGCAGCTTGGCAGCTTGCAGCTTGGAGCTTGGAGCTTGTGGCTTGGAGCTTCGAGCTAAAATCTAAAAAAATGAAACAACTAAAATCTTTCATAAAAAAAGAATTCTTCCACATTTTTCGCGACACGCGGACGATGCTGATTTTGTTCGGAATTCCGGTTGCACAGTTGCTGATTTTCGGAACGGTGATCAAGAATGAAATCCAGGATGTGCATATTGCCGTGTACGACCAGTCGAAAGATGAAGCCACACAAACAATTACCACCAAATTATTATCATCAGGGTATTTTATACTCGATGAAAACCTCGAAAACACAAGCGATGTAGAAGAAATATTCAAAAAAGGAACAGTAAAAGAAGTGGTTGTTTTTGGGCGCAATTTCGGTGAAAAACTAATGAAAGAAGGCACCGCCGATGTACAACTGATTGCCGACGCTTCTGATCCGAATATGGCGCGGCTGGTGATTTCGTACACCAAAGGAATTATGAACGATTATATCCGGAAAATGAATCCAAACATGCAGGCGCCAATGCAAATCCAGCCCGAAGTCCGCATGTATTATAATGAAGAAATGAAAAGCGCCTACATGTTTGTGCCGGGGGTAATGGCGCTCATATTAATGCTCATTTCTGCCATGATGACTTCAATTTCCATCACCCGCGAAAAAGAGCTGGGAACGATGGAAGTTCTTCTGGTTTCTCCGCTGCGGCCTGTACAAATTATTGCGGGAAAGGTGATTCCCTATTTATTACTTTCCATCGCCAACGCATTTGTTATTGTTTTCATCGGCCATTTTATTTTTGGAGTACCTGTTACCGGAAGCTTTATTTTACTCATGCTCGAAACCATATTGTTTATTCTGATGGCGCTGTGCCTGGGAATTCTGATTTCCACTGCTGCAAAAAACCAGATGGTGGCTATGTTTATTTCAATGATCGCACTGATGCTGCCCACTATCATTTTGTCGGGATTTATTTTCCCTATTGAAAATATGCCGGAAGTGTTGCAATGGCTCAGCCACATTATGCCCGCCCGCTGGTTTATTACCATCATCCGCGGAATCATGCTGAAAGGAGTTGGAATTATGTATGTTTGGAAAGAGACGTTGATTTTGATTGGGATGACGTTGTTTTTTGTGGCGGTGAGTGTGAGGAAGTTTAAGATAAGATTGGAATAGCTGTGAGCTGCAAGCTGAGAGCTGAGAGCTGCCAGCTGCGAGCTACGAGCTTAATGATTCAAAATATTTATAACAAAAAAATAACAAAATGAAAAACTTTAAAAATCTGAAGGTGTGGCAAAAAGGAATTGACTTAGTAGTTGAAACGTATACTAAAATCGGGAATTTTCCCAAAGAAGAATTATATGGATTAACCAGCCAAATCAAACGTTCTGCTATTTCTATTCCATCAAATATTGCGGAAGGTTCCGGAAGAGGAAGTGATAAAGATTTTAATCGATTTTTGGATGTCGCCCTCGGATCATCTTTCGAATTGGAAACTCAACTGATTATTGCCAACAGGCTCAAATTTGTGAATGATGACGATTTTTCGTCGTTAGCTGAACAAATTGATGAAGAACAAAAAATGATTATAGGATTACAGAAAAAATTAAAATAAAACATAGCTTGAGGCTCGAGGCTCGCAGCTCGTAGCTCATAGCAAATATCATGAAAACTATCCGCTACATTCTCCAGAAAGAATTCCGGCAGATTTTCCGGAACAAAACCATGCTGCCGATGATCTTTGGAATTCCGCTGCTGCAAATGCTGATATTGGTTTACGCCGCTACTTTCGACATGAAAAAAATTGATATGGTGGTTGTGGACAAGGATTTATCTTCTGCATCGCGGCAACTGGTTGCGAAATTTGATGCCATTCCGTTTTACAACGTGGAGCGGGCTGTGCCAGACGAAAAACTGGCGGAAGAATTTCTGCTCAATGATGAAGCAGATGTTATCCTGGTAATCCCGCCCAACATGGAACGCAACCTGGTGCGCGAAAACAAGGCGCAGTTGCAACTTCTCGTAAACGCCATTGATGGAAATTCTGCACAATTGATTTATTCTTATTCCGTACAAATTATCAGCGGCTTCAACCAAAACCTGGTTGCGGAGTTGAAAGGTATGCCACAATTAACGCCGCTTTCAAAACTCAACATAGCCGAAAGTTACTGGTTTAACAGCGAGCTCGACTACAAATGGTATATGGCGCCGGGAATCCTGGCCATTCTGGTTACCATCATCGGGATGTTTATGTCGGGGATGAACCTGGTGCGCGAAAAGGAAATCGGAACCATTGAGCAGTTAAACGTTACGCCGGTAAAAAAATACCAGTTTATCATCGCCAAGCTGGTCCCGTTCTGGGTTATTGCCTTGTTCGACCTCGCTTTTGGTTTGTTCATTGCCTGGCTGGTTTTTGATTTGCCAATTGTTGGCAGTCTGTTGCTTTTATTTGGTTTTGCCGGAGTTTACCTCGTCAGCGTGCTGGGGCTGGGGCTTTTCATTTCAACCATAACGGATACCCAGCAACAGGTTATGTTTGTAAGTTTCTTTTTTATGATCGTTTTTATATTGATGGGCGGGATTTTCACTCCGGTGGAAAGTATGCCGCACTGGGCACAAATGGCCGACCGGGCAAACCCGATTTTTTATTTCATGAAAATTATGCGAAACGTGATTTTAAAAGGCTCCGGCTTTTTCGATTTGGTCAACGAATTTATTTCACTTCTGGTTTTGGGCGCCATCTTTTTGGGTTTGGCAATCTGGCGATACCGGAAAACAACGTAAGAAGTGACCGGTGATCAGTCGCAGTTGGCAGTAATAAAATGTTTGGGTTTATGAGAGACAAAATGGAGATTTTGAATTTAATTCAATTTTAAAACTTCATTGGGATGAATTGATAAATTCAGACAATCTATATAAATTGAAAGTTAAATTAAGAGAATAAAATACTACCAACAATCGAGTACGCGGCTGACGGACTAAAAGTCCGCCGGAGCCTCTCTCACACCATCCCGCCGCTGGTCGGGACGGTTCACTAAGTCATCGGGAATCTGAGGGACAGTTTGAAACATAAATAAAATCTCCGCCTGATTACCCACATATTATGTTGGTATAAAGTGCTTTCGATTTTGCTATTATTCACATAAATCAAAGGAGGAAAAAATATGAAATTTCTCAAGGAACTGATTGGAAGCGGGGACAAGATCATGCTGTTTACTCTGCCTTTTCTACTAATCGGCTTGATCCTTAACTTTTTGTTTCCACATTTTTTTAGTGTTGGCGGGCCATCAGAGCCGTTAAAAATCGTTTCTGGCTTTATTCTGATTTTAGGAATCATAATCTGGTTATGGTCAGTGGTTTTGATTCTTCTTAAGGTTCCCAAAAAAGAGCTTATCACTTACGGCCCCTATGCTTTGAACAAGCATCCAATCTATAATGGTGTCGCTTTTCTGGTGCTGCCTTGGCTGGGATTCCTTTTCAACAGCTGGCTGGGGGTGGTGGTCGGGATGGTATTATATTTCGGTTCCCGGGTATATTCTCCTAAAGAGGAGGCAATGCTGGCAGAGACCTTTGGTCCGGCCTGGGATGAATACGTCAATAAAGTTTTAATTCCGTGGATTTAAGAAACATATCATGAACCGGATAAAGAAGAACCCGGTAATGTTCTACTATACCAGATTTTATTATTTTATTTGCATTCTTAATTGGTTTGATAATTCAGAAATAAATGGGAATAACAGCGGGGATAATTATCATCTTAATGAGCATAGCGCACAATATTTACGGTGAAAAAAAACAAATACCGGAACTGAAAAAGATAACCGGGGATTCAATAATAATCGGCTCTTCGCGAATAATGATATTTCAGGGTGGCATCTTATTGTTAGCTGTAGGAATAATCCAGGTATTAGTCTCAGCCAGTGTCATACAACTGCCGGGAATTTCAGCATACTTTCCTGTGGGAATTGTACTTATTAATTTCATGACAAGCCTGATAATTGCTGGATTCATACATCCGGAAGTTTTTAAAATCGCGATCCCTCAATTTGTAGTTTTCCTTATCATCATTATTCTGCAAATTTTATCCTTGCAATGATATTGGCTTGAAGTTGCAAAAACATTTGAGAAAGGACTGACTCAACTGCATTACAAGCGAAAGAGATAGTATAAACCAACAAGACCAGACAAGCAAAACCGCAACAATAATTCAATCTTAAAACCGTTTATCCCTAAAATTGCAAAAGTGAAAGAAAAGTTGGAAATTAAAAAAGTCAGTTCAATCTTGTCCGTGTGTGGGCTTGCATTGCTGCTTTTGCTTTCGCCTTGCAAAATCAGAAATTACATTCAGGCTGAACTGGGGATTCCTCAAACCGACGTCTTAAACAAGAGTCAATCAACAGTTTGTAAGTCGCATTGTGAGGCGTTTGCGGTTTCTGAAGTTGTTCAGCCGATTATAAACCCAACTTTCCAACACCCCAATTTTCTGATTCCGGAAGCCTACTCCTTTGATTTCACAATCGGTTTATTGAAGCTTCCGTCTTATTCCGGATCATCAGGAAACCATTCGGACTCTGTTATTCCGTTATACATCTTATATCAAAATTTCAGGGTTTACTCGTAATTGATTTTCTAACCGGGCAAACTTAAACAGTTTCTACAACAGTTATTTATCAATTACAAATTAATGTCGTTTAGTTAGTAAAAAATATTATTCTTAATTGTTCGACGTTGTCAGGAGCTTCGCACGCTGACAAGTCTGCAGGACCTAACCTGCCAACGTCTATAGACTTGACAGCGTTAACTAAATGACATTGAATTACAAATTTAAAAACATGAAATTTCAGGAAAAAAAACTTGAAGTAAGCTACAATTCTGTAGCTGTGCTTCGCATAATGCTTAGCCTTATTTTTATTGTTGCAAGCACAAATCATTTATTTAATACCGAAAATGCAGTAGGCAGAATAGAAAATGCAAATATGGGGTTCATCGGGCATATTTTGGGGCCGCCGGAAACTGCCGTAATCTTATCGGGAATTGTGATGCTTATAGCGGGTCTCGCTCTGCTTGCTGGCTTCAAAATCCGGTACGCTGCCATGGTACTCATTGCGGTTCTGATTCCAATTACTCTAACGGTACAAGTGGGTCAAGTGGAAACCATTGGCCCCCTTTTTAAAAATGTAGCCATACTGGGCGGACTTCTTTTTTTCAGCATTAATTCAAATTTAAAAATTCGTAACCAATGAAAAATTCAATTGTAATTATAACAACTATATTCCTTTTGTTATCCGGAACAATTCAACTAAAAGCGAAGGATTTTAAACCGGAAAAGAATAATTATTTAATTCTTTCTAAAAATATACAGCAACTAGAGCCGGTTTTGCTGACGGCCAGTGAATTGGTTAAAGAGGACGGTGAAAAGTTTGGGGAATTTTATGTTATCATCTGTGGTAAGGCAGTTAGTGATATTCCGGACAATCCCGAATTTTACAAGGTTTTGGAGGAAGCAAAAGCTCAAAACGTAACCGTTTTTATTTGTGGCATTTCGCTCAAAAAATTTAACATTGATCCAAACCTGTTGCCGGACAACATAACCATCGTTGAAAACGGTATTTTATACGGATTGCAACTGGCGAAAAAAGGGTTTGTTACACTCACCATTTAAACTGCTTCGATGATGAAAAATAACGCAGGGCTTATTACACTTCCGGTAAGGTTGGTGATTGGCTGGACATATTTCTCTGCCTTTTGGAGAAGAACAATTTTAGCAAATAAACTTGATCCGGATGTGGCAGGTTATATTGGTGAAAAATTCAACCACTTTTTACCGAATGCTTTCGGAATTAAACCCCTTATTCAGTTTTTAGTGGAAAATCCCGAATTGCTATGGATAAATATGGTGATCTTCACCATCATAGAAGGTATTGTAGGCTTATTTATTATTTTCGGACTTTTTACCCGGTTGATGAGCATAGGTTTGTTTGGTTTAGCCCTGGGCATCCTTTTTGGTTCGGGTTGGATTGGCACCACTTGTTTGGATGAGTGGCAAATAGGTGTATTGGGTATAGCTACGGGCTTTATTTTGTTTTTAACGGGCAGTGGCAAATATTCAGTTGACGGCTATTTGATAAATAAAAATAAGGCAATAACTAAAAAGAACTGGTTTCCATGGACAGGTTCAGGTATTTTACCAGTAAAAGATCATATTTTTCCAAAGGTAGTTTTAGTGGGTTCGCTTTTTATTTTGGGGTTGACGTTAATAACAAATCAGGTTTTTCATGGAGGATTATGGGGTACGCTTTATAATAAATCGGTAAAACCAAAACTTGAGATTGCTGAGGGTAAAATTAACAACAATACGCTTTCCTTTGATGTATACAGAACCGAAGGTGTTGATGTTTACGGTTCCTGGATTATTGGTATTGAATTGCTGGACAATCACAACAATGCCATTCTTGAATTCACTCAAGATGATTTAGCGTCGATGGACGAGGAAAGTATTAAAAACTATTATGTAGCCAAAGTAAAACCAGGAAAACATAGTTTGGTGGTGCCATTGGGTTCAAAAGCAAAAATAACTTTGAAAAATCCTGAGATGAAAGCTTTGGAAAGTAATACTTACATATTAAGGATTACCGATATCAGTGGTCTGTTTTGGGAAAATAAAGTACAAAAGGAATAGAAAAACAGAAGCTGGGAAAGCGTAACTCGTAATGTTTCTCCCGGGTGTTTTTTTGGGTAACGATAAACTGAGAACGGATCGTTTTATCGATGGTCACGCCAGATGGGGTGATGCAGGCAGCGGTGGACCTGAAGAAGATAACGGCTTCAAATATGGCAGGTAGAATGGCGCCGTACGCTGACGAAATTTATTGCGCCGAGGTACAAAAGGAACGGTAATCAGCAGATTATCATTGTGACTTTTGGCCTGGCATTAGCGTAAGCGCCTGCCTGTAACTTTCCGGAGTATCAATATCCGCAAGATTATCGCTGCAGTTAAGGCTAATCACCGCGTTTTTATACCGCCCGATAATGGTTTTGGCGCCTTGTTCCCCATCCAGTTCTTTAAGTTCCTCAAAATACCATTTATCGAAAAGCGCAGGTACACCGTTCCAGCCAGAAGCAGATTGCGAAATGATAATTTGCTTTTTTCCCGGCCGAAATGTTTTTAGCATGTTATTAAAATGTTCCGGAGGAATTAACGGTTGATCGGAAAGCGCTACCAGGATTGCGTCGGAATTTGGAAATTCGGCGGTCGCACCGGTAACACCGGCGGCAACCGAACTTCCCATACCTTTTTGCCAATCGTGGTTGATGAAGGTGTACACATGATGTTTTTCAATAACGGGACTAATCAGGCTGGCACTGGCGCCCAAAACCACACAAACCGGATTTCCGGTTTTTCGCAGCGTCTGAATTTGATGTTCGATGAGGGTTTGATTTCCCCAGGGAAGCAATTGTTTGGGGCGTCCCATCCGCGCAGAACCGCCTGCTGCCAGCAGAACAACCGGAATGTTAACCATGAATGGATCCTGCTTTTTCGCGCAGCGCTGCCGGTTGCTGACTTCGAACAACACTCAGAATTTCAGCCAGTACCGAAACTGCAATTTCAGAAGCGGTAACTGCGCCGATATTAACTCCTGCCGGGCTGTGGATTTGTTCCGGAAATTCGGACGATATATCAGGATAATAATCCATCAGCGTAGCGAATATTCGCTCCCTTCGGTTTACTGAACCGATCATTCCCAGATAGGCGGGTTGGATATCTTTCAGCGCCATCAGGTATTGAACGTCTTTACTGAAATTGTGCGTCATTAACACCACTGCCGTTTGTTTATCAAAAACCGAAGTGTCGATGTTATCGAACGAAGGGGTGATTAATGAAGAAGCCCCCGGGAAATAATCACATGATTTCGATTCGTCGGCGGAAGCTACAATGGTTACTTCCCAGCCCAGCAGCTTTGCTGCCTGCGACAATTGAACGGCGTCATGTTCGGAGCCAAAAATAAAAAGTTGAAAAATTGGTTCGAATGTCTGCGAAAAACATTCCTGGTAATCAACCTGTTCAGCAGTAAATGATGGATTCAGCGAATGTGTTTTATCCTTTAAAGTTATTAAGGTGCCGATGTTTTCATATTCTCCGACATCGTAATGGAAAAATGCATCCATTCTAAATTTTTGCCTTGAATTTAATACCGATTCAAAATCGTTCAGCAACTCATCACACAAAAAAACAGGTTCAATCAGGATGTGAATAATACCTTCGCAACCAATCCGCAAACGGCCGTCGTAGGTCATCACTTTTGCTTTGCCGGTTCGAAACACGCTCTGTGCCTGCCGTTCAATTTCCTTTTCGACACATCCGCCGCTGACGGCGCCAACCGATTCTCCATCGTCGCTGATGATCATTCGTACCCCCGGTTTCCGGTAAGAAGATCCTTCCAGGGCAACCACGGAAACAAATACAGCTTTTTTCCCCCGTTGCTGCCAGATTTTCAAAGTTTGAAACAGGGTTTTTATTTCATGCGTCATTTTTAATTCCGGTTTTCTGTTGTTGTTCGTTTTTTTCAGCTGTGTTAAACTTCAAAACTGTTTTTAACAAACGGCTGATGGTAATAGCGGTTTCCGGTTGCTTTGTACAGTGCATTTGCCAGCGCTCCCATTACCGGCGGGTAAGGCGGCTCGCCAAGTCCGGTTGGATCAATATCGTTTTCAACAAAATGAACTTCAATTTCTTTTGGCGCCTCGGCATGGCGGATCAGGCGATACATATCAAAGTTGTTTTGTTCGGGCTGGCCGTCGCTAAAAGTTAATTCGCTGTACATGGCATGGCCAATTCCGTCCACGATCCCGCCTTCGGTCATGTTTTTTGCGGCATCAGGATTTACCACAATACCGCAATCCACAGCAGCATATACTTTCTGAATAACAGGATTATCGTTTTCCATTACCATATCGACCACATTCGCCACATACGAATTGTGACAGAAATAAGCTGCCACCCCGCGTTTGGTGCTGTTTGAACCGGCGTCCCAGCCTGATTTGTCGCGGACCAGTTCCAGCACGCCGGCGTACCGGGCTGCATCATAATCGTTGTTTTCACCCACCGGGTTGTCCTGCGCCCGCTTAAGCAAATCGATACGGAATTGCACCGGATCCTTCCCGGCTGCTTCCGCCACTTCATCGAGGAACGACTGTTCGGCTACCGCATTGAAGTTGGAGCCGGGCGCCCGGAATGCGCCGGTGCTTATGTTTGAATCAACCTGCCAGCTTTCGGCGAGGTAATTATCCACCGCACCTGCCGGAAAGCGGTTTGCATGCAGCGGACTGCTGGGAATGCCGCCCATTCGTACATGAAACCCAACCAGATTGTTATCTGCGTCCAGCGCTGCGCGGTAAAGTGCATGGTAAGCCGGCCGGTAAATCCCGTGCGACATATCGTCTTCGCGGGTGTAAATCAGTTTAACCGGCGCTTTTACTTTTTGCGAAATAAGCGCAGCTTCCACCATAAAATGACCATATAAACGCCTGCCGAAACCACCGCCCATGCGTGTCATTTGAACATCAACCTTTTCCAGTGGCAGGCCAAGCCGCTCGGCTACTGTTTTTTCCATAAACTCGGGAGTCTGTGTCGGCCCTGCCAAAACTGCACCATCGTCAGTTACATCGGCAAAAAAATTCATCGGCTCCATGGTATTGTGTGCCAGGAAAGGCGCGGTATAGGTGCGTTCAATTACTTTGGCTGCATTTTTAAAAGCTTTTTCCGGATCGCCGTCCCTGCGAACTTCCTTTCCGGGTTTTGCCCCGGCTTCCGTTATTTTTGTGTTGTGGATTGCTGTACTTTCGAGCCCCGCAGGAATTTTCTGTCCGTTGAAACCGGAAGCAGGTTCCCACTCCATGTTCAGCATCATTTTGGCATTCATCACTTCCCAGGTTGAATTGCCAACCACAACCACCAGGTCGGGAAAAGAAGTAATATCCGACCATTGCAGTTCGTAATCGTCTTTGTAATTTTTTATGCTGAAAACATCTTTAATCCCCGGCATTGCCTTTGCTTCAGTTGCATCAAACGATTTGAGCTTCATTCCAAAAGCCGGAGGATGTGCAATCATGGCAATCAGCATCCCTTCTTTTTTGTAATCGAGGCCGAATAACGGCTGACCGGTTACAATTTTTTGCCCGTCAACATTTTTCCTGGAAGTTCCGATGATTTTAAAATCTTTCAGATCCTTTAATTTCACCTCTTCGGGAACAGGCATTTGCGCCGCAGCGGAAGCAACTTCCCCGTAACTGATTTTTTTGCCGCTGTTTTTGTGGTAAAGAATTCCGGCATCCGTAGTGATTTCCTCCACCGGAACGCTCCATTTTTTTGCAGCAGCCTGCTGTAACATATTGCGTGCAGTGGCGCCGGCCATTCGCAGTCCCGGCCACGCCTGTCGGATGGATTGGCTTCCGCCTGCCAGTTGCCGGGTGAAAATATCGGTGTTGAGCGGGGCCTGTTCCACAATCACGTTTTTCCAGTCCACATCCAGTTCCTCGGCCACAATCATCGGCATCGAAGTTTTCACGTTCTGGCCAATTTCAGGGTTGGGCGACATGATTGTGACCAAACCATTTTCTCCAATTTTCAAAAATCCATTGATTTCAAACCATTCATCGGGCATGGTTATCGCTTTGGCAGATTCCGTTGCGCAGGCCGACGCCAGCCAGCTAAAACCAATCAACATGCCGCCACCGGCTAAAACTGAACTTCTGATAAAGGAACGCCTGTCGAGTTTTGTTTTTACAATTGTCATTTTGCGTTGTTTTAGATACGATTTTTTTTGAAAAATGAGTAAGATTCCCCTATGAATCAGCCGCAGTTTTAATGGCTGCTTTTATTCGTGTGTAGGTGCCGCAGCGACAAATATTTCCGTTCATGGCTGCTTCAATTTCCTGGTCGGTGGGCTTCGGATTTGATTGTAACAGCGCCGATGCACTCATTATTTGCCCCGCCTGGCAATAGCCGCACTGGGGTACATCGTGCTCTATCCAGGCCTTTTGAACCGGGTGGTCGCCATTCTCCGATAAGCCTTCGATTGTTGTTATTTCCTTGTCGCCCACAGAATCGACAAAAGTAATGCAGGAACGCACCGCATAGCCGTCCATGTGAATGGTACAGGCGCCGCATTGTGCAATTCCACATCCGTATTTCGTCCCAACAAGGTTTAAATGATCCCGAAGCACCCAAAGCATTGGCGTAGACGGATCCACATCAACCTCATATTCTTTTTTGTTGATTTTTAAATTGAAAACTGCCATAATAGTTAGATTTTTTAATTTGCTGACAACTAGCCGTGAATTAATTAGACAAAAAATCATAAATCAAACCAATAACAAGAAGAGTATATTTGTTGTTTAAGAGTAAATTGTCTTTTTTTGCAAAATAATACAACAAATCCGTCTGTTTATCAGTTACTAGTTGAAATCAGACAGTGTAAATTTTTGATTGCCGGAATTGAAATTTTGATCAACCATTGCCGAATTTTTATCACCATATCATCGGGTCTGGCCATCGGTTTAGAATCCTGAATCAACTTTTAACCGGCTACAGTAAGAGAAACAATGCATGGTAAAAATTGAAGATAAACTGGGAAGGAGATTTGAAAAACTGCGGATTAGTTTGCTGAATTCCTGTAATTTTTCATGCGTTTACTGCGTGGGAGAGGAGATCGGTGAAAATGTTGTTGCAAAACCTGCGGAAACTGCTTCAGAAAAACAATTGGGTGTTGATGAGTTTACACAGTTAATTGCAGCAGTGCATCGGTTGACGAACCTGAAAAGCATCAGGCTTACCGGAGGTGAACCGTTGCTGTATTCCAACCTTTATCCGTTAATCCGGAATATCCGGAAGATTGGCATAACCGATATCCGGCTTACCACCAACGCTTTTTTCCTGCAGGAACACGCGCAAAAACTCAGGGATGCAGGCATCGTCTCAGTCAATGCGTCAATTGATGCAATGGATGAGGATGTGTTCAATAAAATAGCTCACCATTCCAATTTAAAAAGGGTTTTGCAGGGCATTGAAGCTGCGGTAAAAACCGGAATGAACGTAAAACTGAACGCCGTAATTATACGCGGGAAAAATGATTCACAAATCCTCCCGCTTCTCGATTATGCCACCGGGCTGGGCATTAAAATACGTTTCCTGGAGTTAATGAAAATGGGGCATTTGTACCGTGCCAGAAACGGGTTGTTCTTTTCTGAAAAGGAAATTCTCGAAACCATTATGAAAAAACATACGATTACAGAAATCCCACGGAAACATGCGGAAACCGCACATTACTGGCAAACTGCTGAAGGTGGTTTTTTCGGGATTATTGCCAACGAGTCAACGCCTTTTTGCCACGACTGTAACCGGTTGCGAATGGACAGCAGGGGCTATTTTTTTGGTTGCCTCAGCAATGCTCACGGTGAAAAGCTCGCACACTGGATTAATAATGACGAAAAGTTGACTGAAAAACTGAAAGGCTTGCTGCGCCTGAAACAGCCGGTAAAATTTCATGGAAGCGAATTATCAATGCTAAACATAGGAGGTTAGAAAATGGATAAAATGAATATCAAAATCGTTTGTTTTGCGGGGCTTCGAAAATTTTTTGGAAACGAAACAACGGTGTCGGTTGAACCGGGGGCAAACTATTCGAAGGTGATCGGCGAATTAATTTTACAAAAACCGGAAGCACAGGAAGTGCTGGCAAGCAGCCGGATTGCTGTAAACGAAGAATTCGTCCCGTTAAATGAAAAAATCGAACCAAAAAATACATTGTTTTTGATTCCGCCATCAAGCGGCGGGTAAAGTTTGAACATCATGAAACACTTGCAATACAACGATATAAATTATGCTGAACTTTTCGGCGGGTTTCGAAATCCGGATAGCGGGGCGGTGGTACTTTTCAGTGGCGAAGTCCGGGGCAATAACAAAGGGAAGGAAGTTACGCATCTGGAATATGAGGCGTACGAACCGATGGCTGATAAAATGATTGGCGAAATCCTGAAAGAAGCAAAATCACGGTTCAGTCTCAATCAGGCTGCCTGTGTTCACCGTTTGGGCCGGGTGGAAATCAGCGGGTGCGCAGTGGTGGTGGTTACCGGCGCCGGACATCGCAAAGAAGCTTACGCCGCCAACAGCTACATTATCGACCGGGTAAAAAATGAAGTGCCCATCTGGAAGCACGAATTTTTTGCAGACGGCTCCAGCGAGTGGGGACAAAACTGCGACTGCGTTTCCGAAAACCACGAACACAGCCCTGAACCCAAACAACAGCATGAAGCAGCTCAATGACGAAGATTTAATCCGGTTTACCCGCCATTTTTCATTGCCTGAAATAGGCCGCGCCGGACAGGAAAAGCTGAAAAATGCGCGGGTTTTGGTCATCGGCGCCGGCGGTTTGGGAAGTCCGCTGCTGATTTATCTCGCTGCTGCCGGAGTGGGAACACTCGGTATTGCCGACGATGATACAGTCAGTGTTTCCAACCTCCAGCGACAGGTTCTTTACACTGCCGCGGAAGTGGGGAAAAAGAAGGCAAAACTGGCTTCGCAAAAATTACTGGCCCTGTACCCCGAAATAGCTATTCGCACTTATGATTTACGGATCAATGAAGAAAACGCAGAGAATCTGTTCAGGGATTATGATATTGTGGCCGACTGCACCGACAATTACAAAACGCGGGCGATATTGGGACGGGTTTCGGCAAAATTGAAGTTGCCGCTGGCTTTTGCATCGGTTTTAAATTACGAAGGACAAATCACTGTTTTTAACTACGAGGGTGGCCCTGCTTATGCTGATTTGTTTCCGTCAGTTCCCGAAGATGGCATTTACAACGAAAACGACATCGGGCTGATTGGCGTTTTACCGGGTATTGCGGGAACACTGCAGGCAAACGAAATCATCAAAATTATTACCGGTTACGGCGAAGTAATCAGCGGCAAACTGCTGGTTTTTAACATTCAGGAAAACCGGTTTAACCTTTTTAAAATCTGAATAAACCGGATGTTCCTGCCAGGGAGTAATTCAGGGACAAGTTGAAAACCGCAATCTGGCTCAATTTAAATTGCAGGCAGGTAATTCAATGTCGTTGAGTCAAAGGGTTTTATTCTGCATATCATCTAATTGAGATTGTCAGGTTTTGCGAGCGCTGACAAGTCTTTGCTGCCGGTAACCTGTCGACGTCTCTTTAGACTTGACAGCGTTAATGAAATGACATTGGCAGGTAATTATCATAGTTTTCAGAACAGCCTTTTCTTTACTTCTCCTCCGGCAAACTGCGCAGGACTGCAAAAGGCACAACGTTAAAAATATCGCTTACATTAAGGTTTTCGCCAACGGTAATGGCATTTTTGGTGAGCCTGTTTTCCATTGCGGTAGGTTGAAAGCCCGGCAATTTTATCTGCGTGTCTTCCCAGTTGAACCCATCGGGTAAAGTAGCCGTATTTATCGGAACAGCCACAATCATGTAATCGTGAAAATAATTCCGGTAAAACGCCATCACATTTTTTTTGTATTTGCCGGCGGTTTTTAAAGGGATATAACTTCCTTCCTGAAAAAGGACTTCAAACTGCCGCCGCTCCTGCAAAGTGAGCCAGTGTGCCCAATGCTTGATTTTTGGATCGACCGGATTCTCCCAAAGATTTTTTGCAAGTATTGCTGCATCGGTTTGCCAGGCTTCAGTTAATTCATCGAGTTGGGCCGACAAAGCTTCGTAATCCACCGGCCGCCGGTTGTCTGGATCCACAAAACTGAGGTTCCAGTTTTCGGTACCCTGAAATGTATCGGGAATGCCGGGCGCCGTGTTTTTTAAAATCACCTGCGTAATTGAATTGACAATTCCGTGAGGGATAATTTTTTCAAGAAACGAAATAAAATTGCCGGTAAATTCCGATTTCGGCGACAGAATTTTTTCAACGAACCTGGCAGTTGCCTGTTCGTAATCTTTATCGGGATTGCTCCACGATGTGTTTTCCTTGGCCTCGCGAAGCGCTTTCACCAGGTAGTTTCGGAAACGTTCAATAAATAAATCATCGGGTTGGCCGTTCATCGGCACGTGAGCACACAACACCTGGTAAATAAAATATTCGTCGTTTGCCGATGGTATTTCTTTTCCGTCTTTAAACTTTTTGTATTGCCGGTTTATTTGCCGCCATTCGCGGCTTACGGTAATCCAGTCATCCGGTAAATCGCTTAAAACATTCAACCGGGCGCGGGCATCTTCGCCACGTTTGGTATCGTGGGTCGAAATTGCGTTCATGGTCAGTGGGAACTTTTCGTGCCTTTCGTGCATGCTCATGTGAAATGTTTCGGGGGTAATCCCAAAATATGCCGGCGAATCGCCTACTTCGTTGTGGCAAATAAACGGATTGTAGGAATAAAAAGCGGTGTCTTCAATTCCTTTCGCCATCAGTGGCCCCGTAAATTGCATGCAATGCCTGAAGAAAGTATCAATCGGCTCTGGCTCCTCTTTTTCTTCTTCTTTTTTCAACATAAACAAACCAAGTAACGCTTTCAAGGCTGCACCATTTTCCTTGTTCCTTTTCATTGCTGCATTAATAATGTCTTTGACATCCTGCAACTCCGATTTTAAAAAATTGGAAGGCGAGCCGTATATTTTATACACCGGGCACAAAATTAAAAACTCGGCAATGGCGGTTTCAATTTCTTCTTCGCTGAAATTCTGGCTTTTTATCGAAGGCAGGTTCATGCATTCGCGCGTCAGGTTTTCCAATTCGCCCTTCAGTCGTTTGTAAAGAATAAACCGGCTTTTGCGATAAAAAACATCGGTGAAATCGTCAATATTGTCGATCCAGTCGATGTAATACGAGTAGAACTCCGGGCCTCGTTCCGGATTGGTGAGCAGGTTGTTTACCAGGCTCAGGAAATCATAGCCGGTAGATCCGTCGATCGGCCATTTCAGCGGCAGCGATTCTCCTTTTTCCAGGATTTTTTCAACGGAAATATACATGTCGTTGCCAACCAGTTCCCGAAGCCGCCCAAGGTATTCAGCAGGGTTGTACAACCCGTCGATATGATCGATGCGCAATCCATCCACCAGTTGCTGTTCGCTCCATTTTTTGATGAGTTCGTGAGATGCGGCAAATACGTATTGTTTTTGCACATTCACGCAAATTAAACCGTTAATGGTGAAAAACCGGCGATAGTTGATTTTTGTTTCCGTATCGCGCCAAAACGACGGATAATAATGCTGCAAATCAACCAGCATTTTTAACTGGTCGTTATCTTCGTTTACTTCCACTAAACGCCTGTCGATGTAGTTTTTTACAGCCGGCACATTTTGATAATCGTTATACAGCATTTTTTGGGTGCCCGACGGATTTTCCGAAAACCACTTTTCTTCCAGGTAATTGATGATGTTTCGCGGAATTTGTTTTTTACCGATTGGCCGCAGCAAAGGTTCCAATGACCGGAGCGACATCGGATATTCATTTTCAAAGTACTTTAGTTTAAATCCTCCTTTGTTGAAAACCACCTGCAATTCTTTGTCCCGGAGCATTTGTTTCAGCGGTTTTCCGAAAAAAGGGAGCATTATCCGGTATTTCAGGTTTTCATCGGGATGGTCTTGCCGGATATCAAAATACCGGTAAAACCGGCTGTTTTTTCCCTTTTCCAGAACATCGTACATCCACGGATTTTCAGTGGAATACGCCATGTGATTGGGCACAATATCCTGCAGCCATCCCATACCCTTTTCGTGCACCAGGTTCACCAGGTTTTCAAAATCTTCGTTTGTGCCAATTTCCGGATTTATTTGCTGCGGATCGGTAACATCGTAACCGTGCGCGCTACCTGCAACTGCTTTAAAAACCGGTGATGCATATATGGTTTTTATTCCCGATTTGTACAGGTAAGGAATGATTTTTTGTGCGTCGTTCAGGGTAAAATCCTTGTTGAACTGCAACCGGTAAGTAGACACCGGATCATATTTTGCCATGGCTTTTAAAAATTTGTTTGTCGTGCATTGCTATCATTAGGATTAAATATTTATTTCTGCCCTGAAATCCGGCCTGGCATTAACTTCAACTACCGGTTTAGCCGGGGGATATACAACCCGCGAAACCGCACTTATGCTTCTTTTCATCCGTAACATTTCCCCGGCGCCTGCGAACGTGAATGAAAGTTACTGCATTTGTTATTCAGGTGCAAACATTACAATTCCGAGCGGCGGGAGCAATATGTTGATCGATTGGTCTTCATTGTGGTAGGGAACGGGATTTGCAGTCACTTCCCCGAAATTGCCCATGCCGCTTCCTCCGTACTGGATGCTGTCGCTGTTTAAAATCTCAATCCAGTTGGTGTCGTACGGAACGCCAATCCTGTAATTATGCCGCGGTACCGGTGTCATATTCATCGCTACAACTATAATTTGCCGCTTTTTTTTATCGAAACGCATGAAACTTAAAATGGAATTGGGAGCATCGTTTGCATCGATCCATTTAAATCCTTCGTGCGAAAAGTCGTTTTCGTACAACGCCGGGTGGCGGCGGTAAACGCTGTTTAAATCCTTGATAAAAAACTGCAAACCTTTGTGATTATCGGAATCGAGCAGGTGCCAGTCGAGGCTGCCATCATGGCTCCATTCCTTCCACTGACCAAATTCCATTCCCATGAAATGAAGTTTCTTTCCCGGGTGCGAAAACATGTAACCGAACAACGTCCTCAGGTTGGCGAACTTCTGCCAGTCGTCGCCGGGCATTTTGTTGATGAGGCTCCCTTTTCCATGCACCACCTCGTCGTGCGACAACGAAAGCATAAAGTTTTCGTTAAAAGCATACATAATGCTGAATGTGATTTGGTTGTGGTGGTAACTCCGATGAACCGGATCGAGTGAAAAATACCCGAGTGTGTCGTGCATCCAGCCCATGTTCCATTTCATCCCGAAACCCAGTCCGCCGGTGTAAACCGGCCTCGTAACCATTGGCCACGCGGTAGATTCCTCTGCAATGGTTTGAACATCCGGGAATTTTGTATACACCGATTCGTTTAAATCGCGCATAAACTGAATGGCTTCCAGGTTTTCTCTCCCGCCGTGCTCGTTTGGAATCCATTCGCCCTCGTTCCGGGAATAATCGAGGTACAACATGGAAGCCACAGCATCTACACGAATCCCGTCGATATGATATCGTTTCAACCAACTGTGGGCGCTGCTAATCAGAAAATTGCGGATTTCGTTCCGGCCGTAATTAAAAATATAACTGTTCCAGTCGGGGTGAAATCCCTTTCGCGGATCTTCATGTTCATATAAATACGTACCGTCAAAAAAGTGCAGTCCGTGCTGATCCCCCGGAAAATGCGACGGGACCCAGTCCATGATCACACCGATGTTGTTTTGGTGCAGGTAATCCACGAAATACATAAAATCGTCGGGTGTGCCAAAGCGGCTGGTCGGTGCAAAGAAACCGGTAACCTGGTAACCCCACGAACCCGAAAACGGATATTCGGTAACCGGCAGCAGTTCAATGTGAGTGTATCCCATCTCTTTTACGTATTCTGTCAATTCCTTCGCAAGTTCATGGTATTTCAGCGAGCGCGAACCTTCTTCGGGATTTCGCCGCCACGACTCGAGGTGAACTTCATATACGGAAAACGGGCTTTCCAGCGAATTGTGTTTTTTCCGGTTTTCCATCCATTCCTGGTCTTTCCAGTCGTAGTTGTGTTCCCAAACCACCGACGCCGTCCTGGGCGGCGGTTCGCTAAAATTCGCCACCGGATCGGCTTTTTCAACCGTATAACCGTTTATTTGCGAAACAATGAAGAATTTGTATGCCTCACCTTTTTCCACGCCGGCGATAAAACCTTCCCAAATCCCGGAGCCGTCTGCTCTGGCTTTTAAATGATGAGCGTCTTTCAGCCAGCCGTTAAAGTTTCCGATAACCGAAACAGATTTTGCGTTGGGCGCCCAAACCGCAAAAAAAGTTCCCGTGCGGTTGTTATGTTGCGTTACATGAGCGCCCAGTTTTTCGTACAGTGAAAAATGTTTTCCTTCCCGGAAGAGATAAATGTCGTAATCGGTAATAAAATCCGGTATCTGTTGTGTGCTGTTTCCATCTTCCGAAATGATTACGCCCGGGTTAGTGTCAATGATTTCGTCCTCCGTTTTTTGAATATTCAATTCTGATGTTTTCACTCCTATATCGCTCATAATGTTATTTTTTTTCGATTCTTTAATCCTGTTCAGCCAAATCGTTCAATATCTTTTTTAAACCGTTCAGCGGAATGTGTAACCAGTCCGGACGGTTATTAAATTCGTAATCCGCTTCGTAAATGGCTTTTTCAATGGTATATACCGAAAGGAGATCGTTAATTTGCCGTTCTTCCTCGGGAATGAACGAAGCGTTCCCGGCGGTGTCGAGGTAGCTTTTCATAAAAATATCCTGCACCATTTCGTACCAGGCGCCGAGCCATGGTTTCAGCAAGCCCGTATTATCCGGTACTTTCGACTGGTTTTCCAATTGTCCCATGTAAATGGCATAATGGAACGAACGCAGCATTCCGGCAACATCTTTAAACGGGCAGTATTTCAACTGACGCGCAGTGAGCGAACGGGTAGGTTCGCCTTCAAAATCGATGATGATGAAATCTTTTCCGGTGAAAAGTACCTGGCCGAGGTGGTAATCGCCGTGGACCCTGGTTTTCGACGTATGGATTTTCTTCTTTTCCAGGGTGTGTTTTATGGTCGACAACAACAGGCTTTCATTTTTGATGATGTCGTCCACCAGTTTTACCTGTTCATCGTTCAGTTTCTTTTTCGATGCTTTCATTTGGTTGATCGTCCGCTTTATCAACGTGCGGAACGACTGGTACAACGATTTTTGATACAGCAGCGAAAATGGCTCCGGCGCGAATTCCTTTTTGTTTTTTACCGATGCCAGCGCCATGTGCATTTCCGCCGTCCGCTGCCCCAGTTTTTCAATCATTTCAATAAAAAAATGACCCAGCAGCTCCCTCATTTTCTCGTTGCCAACGTCGCCTACCACATCTACATCTTCCTCTGTCTGGCCCAACATCAGTATATCGTTATCGGCAATAATCCGGTCAAAATAATGATCGATGGACGACTGGGTAAATTCCCATGCGTTTCCTTCATTCTGAACAAAATCAACCAAAATTCCGAGTGCGGTATTTCCTTGTGCAGTTTGGTACTCGAGCGCACCGGCAAAAGTTGGAAAGTTCCTGAACCCGGTATTTTCCGTCAGTGTCCGGATGATTTCAAGTTCCGGATTGTTTCCCATTTCCGGGCTTCGGTATAGTTTGAAAAAATACCGGCTGTCGTACAAAACGGAAGTGTTTGATTGTTCAGCCAGCAAAACGCGCGATGACAGTGGTAATTCGCTTTTCGTGATCTTTGTGCTGAATTTTTTTCCGGCAATTCCGGCCAGCGCTGTTTTTTTATGTTTTATTTTCCCCTTGCTGTACATCAACTGGAAGAGGATATCGCGCAACTCTTTGTTGTACGAACCGTCAAAAAGCAGCCCTTCGTGGCCGTCGATTTCAACGTGTGCCACTTGTGCTTCCGGATGTTTATACCGGATGTCTGAAATTTCGTCACCCGAAAAAATGGAGAGCGGGATAACGTACTGTTCGTTTTTGCCTTCGCTGTATGTTACCTCAATGATCAGGATATAAGAATTCAGATCGCCGGTTGCCAGCGGAATGGCGCTGTTGATGGTTATGCCGCTTACTACGCGTGCTTTCCCCCTGAACCAGCGGCTTTTCTTGACATAGCCGAATAATAGTTTTTCGAGCATATTTTGAGTCGGCTCTTTCATCTGGTTCCAGTCTTTGGCGGAAACCTCCATCTGTGTTTCCGGAGAAAGCGGCTCATCCTGCTCTTCTACTTCCTGTTTTTTCAGTTCGAACCAAAAGTAGTTTTTAAACTGAAGCGGGAAAATGTAGGGTTCCGTGTTAATCGCTGAAAACTCGTTCCGGCTGAAAACTTCGGTTGGAACATATCCGGCATATTCGGAAAGGTCGAGTTCAGCTTGCTGTGAATATCGGGATAAGTTTATGATTACCAGGATTATTTCTTCTTCATGCGATCGTGTAAAAGCCAGGATTTTCGAATTATTTGAATCGATAAACTTGATATCGCCGCGGCTGAAAGCAGTATATTGTTTTCTTTTTGCGATAACGCGCCGCATCCACCACAGCAGCGACGTCGGATTTTTTTCCTGGTTTTCCACGTTGATTGACTCGTAATGGTAATCGTGGTTGAAAATTACCGGCAGGAACAGTCGCTGCGGCTCTGCAGAAGAAAATCCTGCATTCCGGTCGGCCGACCATTGCATGGGTGTTCGCACCCCATCGCGATCGCCGAGGTAGTAATTATCGCCCATTCCAATTTCGTCGCCATAATAAACGATTGGCGTTCCCGGCAACGAAAACAGCAAAATATTCATCAGTTCGATGTTTTTGCGGTCGTTTTCAAGCAGAGGCGATAAACGCCGCCTGATTCCCAGGTTAATTCGCTGTTTCGGGTTTTTGGCGAACGATTTATACATGTAGTCGCGTTCTTCGTCGGAAACCATTTCAAGGGTCAGTTCGTCGTGGTTGCGCAGGAAAATCGCCCACTGGCAGTTGTCGGGAATTGCCGGTGTCTGGTCCAAAATGTCGATCAGCGGGAAACGGTCTTCCATTCGCATGGACATGTACAACCGCGGCATCAGCGGAAAATGAAACGACATTTGGCATTCGTCGCCCTCTCCAAAGTATGCCGAAGCATCTTCAGGCCACTGGTTCGCTTCCGCCAGGAGCATTTTGTCATCGTAATTATCGTCGATGTATTTTCTTATTATTTTCAGGAATTCGTGGGTCTCCGGTAAATTTTCGCAATTGGTGCCTTCACGTTCGTAAAGGTACGGGACCGCATCGAGCCGCAGGCCGTCAACACCAATTCCGAACCAGAAATCGAGCACCTTAAAAATGGCTTTGTGAACGTTGGGATTATCGTAATTCAGATCGGGCTGGTGCGAATAAAAACGGTGCCAGAAATAGGATTTTGCCACCGGGTCCCACGACCAGTTCGAAATTTCAAAATCCTGAAAAATAATCCGGGCATCGTTGTATTTGTCGGTGGAGTCGTTCCAGACATAAAAATTACGGTACGTACTGTTGGGCTTTGCCGTTCGCGCCCTTTCAAACCATTTGTGTTCGTTCGACGTGTGGTTCAAAACCAGTTCCGTTATTACCCGCAGGCCGCGTTTGTGTGCTTCGCGGATAAACCGCTTGAAATCGGCCATTGTGCCGTAATCTTCATGAATACTTGTAAAATCTGAAATATCATAACCGCCATCTCTTAGCGGAGATTTGTAGAATGGTAAAATCCACACGGCCGTTACACCCAGCGATTTCAGGTAATCGAGTTTTTGAATGAACCCCCTGAAATCGCCAATTCCATCGCCGTTGCTGTCTTTGAACGACCGAACATGGGCCTGATAAATTACCGCATCTTTGTACCAGTTTTTTGAGTTGGTTTTACGCATGGTTAAAAAATTTATTCTTCGGTTTGTTTGCCATAACATTCAATCATGCCGTGGACAAACGTTTAATGTTTACATGAAATAGTCAAAATCTCTTTCGGTGCGTATTTTCCTTCGCACCCTGAATATATGTGCCGGCATTATGCCGGGATTGATTTCTACATAGTTGTGTTCGCCGGTCCATAAAAAATGAGAGCCGCTGATTAAATCCTGCACCTGGTAGGGCACATGTTCATCCATGTCGAAATCGCCAATCGGAAAATGAATCCAGCCCGAGTGGGTGTGGTAGGGATCCAGGCTTACCACCACCAAAATGATGTTGCTGAAATCATCGGTGGTTTTGCTGTAACAAACCAGCGCTTCGTTTTCAATGTGATGGAATTGAAGCGAATGCGTATTTTGAAGCGCTTTATTTTCTTTTCTGATTTGGTTCACCCGTGTAATTATTTTCCGGAGGCTCTTTGCATCGTTTAAATTCCATTGTTTTAGCTCGTATTTTTCCGAATCGAGGTATTCCTCTTTTCCCTGTTGAACGGGTTGGTTTTCCATCAATTCGAAAGCCGGGCCGTAAATCCCGTAATTGGAGCTTAATGTAGCTGCCAGGATCAGGCGCTGAATGTAACCTGCGCGGTTTGTAACCTGCAGAAATTCCGGTAAAATATCAGGAGTGTTTGGCCAGAAATTCGGCCTGAAAAATTCCCGTACTTCTGCTTTTAACAATTCATTGCAGTAAGTGGTTAATTCATATTTTGTATTCCGCCAGGTAAAATAGGTATACGACTGTGAAAAGCCCTGTTTGGCGAGGTTGTACATTACTTTTGGCCGCGTAAATGCTTCGGCCAGGAAAATCACATCCGGATGTTCCTTTTTTATTTCCTGAATGGCCCATCCCCAGAATTTCAGTGATTTGGTGTGCGGGTTGTCTACCCGGAATATCTTCACCCCTTTGTCGATCCAGAAAAGAAAAACACTTTTCAACTCGTTCCAAAGGCTTTGCCAGGCGTCGGTTTCGAAATTCAGCGGATAAATATCTTCGTATTTTTTAGGAGGGTTTTCAGCATATTGCAGCGAACCGTCGGGCCTGTGCCTGAACCACTCGGGATGTTCTTTCACCCACGGATGATCGGGCGAACACTGAAAAGCGACGTCCAGAGCAATTTCAATTCCGGCATTTTTTGCCTGTTGTACCAATTGTTTGAAATCTTCCATCGTTCCCAGTTCCGGATGAATGGATTTATGTCCGCCTTCTTTTCCGCCAATTGCCCATGGCGAACCGGGTTCTTCCGGATTGGCAACCACGTTGTTGTTTTTACCTTTTCGTTTGGTTTCGCCAATGGGATGAATGGGCGGCAGGTACAACACATCGAAGCCCAACTCGCTCACATACGGCAAAAAATTAACAACATCCTGAAAGTTACCATGTTTGCCACCGGTACCCAGCGAACGCGGGAATATTTCGTACCAGGCGCTGAAATTTGCCTTTTGCCGGTCAACGTTCACCTCCAGCTCCTGTTCGGCGCTGGTTATGTGGTTCTTTACCGGGTATCTTGTCATGGTTTTGTACAACTTGTTGTTGAGAATGGGCTCAATTTTATTTTCGGAAATTTGTTCATCAGAAGTAAATTTGCCCATCACTTTTTGGAGGTATTTTTCATCTTTTTCTGAAATGTCGTTGCCTGAATCGAGCGTTTTCTGAATAAGCAGTGCGCCTGCTTTCAAATCGACGTCGTAATCCACCTGCGCGTCAATCTTTTTCAGGATATCGTTGTGCCAGGACTTAAAATGATCGACCCAGGCGCGCGCCGTAAAGAAATACGAGCCCAGTTTGTAGAGGCCGAATTCGGCTTTCCAGCGGTCGTTGATAACGTGTTTCATTTCCACTGTTTGCCATTCGCGCTCCCCCTCGGATCGGTACAGAACCTCGGCGCTCAGCACATCGTGGCTGTCGCAGTAAATATCGGCGGTAACCTGAAATTTATCGTTCAACACCCGTTTAACCGGAAATTTTCCGCAGTTTACCTGCGGTTGTATATTTTCAATAAAAACCCTTTGTTGTCCGTTCATACTTTCTCAATTTGAATAAATTACCACTGATTTTTTGTAAATGTTTATTTCCTCGCCAGGCTGAAGCCGATCCGGCGCGAGGTTTCCCGATCCCAGCCATTTCGAGTCTTCGGAATCCAACAGTTTGTTCAGGTGATCCGAAATTTCAGCCGGCGCTTTAACGCGTTTATCACCATCTTCGAAGTTGATGAATGCGACCAGGTAATTATCGCCCAGCCAGCGTTTCATCGCGAATAATTTTCCATCGTCAGAAATGGAGAGTTTATCTTTATCCGGAATTTTCAGCGCCGGATGATTTTTCCGAAGCCGGATTAATTTCCGATAAAAATCCAGCATGGCCCGTTTTTCCATGTTGTTTTCAATGTCCCACGATAACTTCGATTTTTCGAAAGCCTCCTCTGAATCCGGGTCTGTTGCTTTTTCAGCATTGTCGTAAAAATCTTTAAACTCTTTTTTCCGGCCCTCGCGTACCAGCCGGTTTAAGTTTGCATCGAGGTGGCTTACGAAATAAAGGAACGGATTTCTTTCGCCGTATTCTTCGCCCATAAACAACATGGGAATATTTGGTGCAAGGAACATTGTTGCTGCAGCTATTTTTGCCGTTTCGAAATCCGTTAATGTAATGAGCCGTTCGCCACGCAGCCGGTTTCCCACCTGGTCGTGGTTTTGGGTAAAAACAACGAATTGTTTGCCGCTGTTGTTTTCCGTTGAATTTCCATACGTCTTTTTTCGGAATTCGGAATACTTTCCGTCGAAAACAAATGCATTTTTGATGGCTTTCGAAAGTTGCCCGGGTTCGCCAAAGTCAAAGTAATAGCCTTTTTTCTCGCCGGTTGTTATCGCATGCACCGCATGGTGAAAATCGTCGGACCACTGCGCCTGCAATCCGTAGCCGCCTTTTTCAGCGGGCGAGATGTACCGCACATCGTTTAAATGGGATTCCGCAATCAGGTAATATTCCCTGCCCGTTTCATTGCTTAAACCGTTCAGATTTTCTGCCAGCTCGCGCATGATGTGTTTGGCGCTGAAATCGAAAATCGAGTGGACTGCATCGAGGCGCAATCCATCGATATGAAAATCACGGCACCACATCAGGGCATTTTGTATCACATAGTTACGAACACCGTCGGAATACGGCCCGTCGAAATTGATGGGCTGGCCCCACGGCGTGGAATAGCGGTCTGAAAAATAGTGGCCGAAATTGCCGGTGTAATTGCCCTCGGGGCCGAAATGGTTGTATACCACATCCAGAATTACAGCCATTCCGTTTTGGTGGCATTTATCGATTAAATCCATCAGCCCTTTTGCACCGCCGTATGAATTTTGCACCGCAAACGGATACACGCCATCGTAGCCCCAGTTCCTTTTTCCGCTGAATTGCGAAACCGGCAGTATTTCTATCGTATTTATACCTGCATTTTTCAGGTAGTCCAGCTTATCCGCGATACCGTCAAACGTGCCTTTCGATGTAAACGTTCCGGTATGAAGTTCATACTGGATTATTTCTTCCAGCGGAATATTTTTCCAGTGCAGGTCGTGCCACTTAAAATCTTTCAGATCGATTGCTTCCGAAGCTTCATGCACGCCGTCAGGCTGCGAAAGTGATGCCGGATCCGGAAATTTTTCACCATTGTTTATCTGATATTTGTAACGTGCGCCTGGTGATACATCGTTGGTTTTAATGTAAAAATAGCCGTGAGTTTCAGGCTGCAATTCGTATTTTTCACCGGAAGGTTCAATAATCAGCGACACTTTTTCAGCCTTTGGCGCCCACACGCGAAATTCACAGGCGCCTGATTTAGTCCATACCGGGAAAATTGTTTTATAAACCATGTATTTCGTTTTTATAACCGATGTAAAAGGGTTTCATTTTACCTGTAAAACTGCTTTCATTCCGGTAAAAAAAAGCGAATTTGAAAAAAGCTGGTTTCCGGGACGAACAGTCGTTTGATTTATTAAACAATAGATATGTTGTATTGTTTGGTAGAAACAAATGACTTAATTTTAGTTCAAAAAAAGCAATCTGCAATAACTTCTTTTTTTCAGCAATAATGGAAACCACACATCCAAGAATCAGCGAGTTTAAAGGAAAAGTTTTACCGGGTAAACCCTATCCTTTGGGAGCAACATACGACGGTAAAGGGGTTAATTTTGCCTTGTTCAGCGAGAATGCCACCGGCGTGCAACTTTGTCTGTTTCAAAATGAAGAAGATCACCACGAATATACACGCATCAATTTTACGGAGATAACCGATTATGTATGGCATGCCTACATACCGGATTTAAAACCGGGACAATTGTATGGTTATCGCGTTCATGGAAATTACAGGCCCCGGCAAGGATTTCGTTTCAATCCGCGGAAATTATTGCTCGACCCGTATGCAAAATCCATTTCAGGGAGATTGGAGGTAACAGGCAGTATGTTCGACTATCATTTGCAGGAAGACGGTAAAAGGTTGAAGTTCAGAAAAAACAGTACCGACAGTGGTATCGACATAAAAAAATCGGTGGTGGTGGATTCTGCATTCGATTGGGAAGGAGTTCAGAAGCCCGAAATTCCGATGCACAATTCAATCATTTACGAGCTGCATGTGAAAGGGTTTACGGCGCAACATCCGCAGGTGCCGGAAAATGAGCGGGGCACGTACAGAGGGCTTGCCAACCCTGTTGTTATTGATTATTTTAAAGATTTGGGAATTACGTCGATAGAGTTAATGCCCATTCACCATTTTTCGCACAATAAGTTTTTGCTCGATAAAGGACTTTCGAATTACTGGGGCTACAATTCCATCGGTTTTTTTGCCCCTCATGCCGAATATAGTTCATCGGGCAGCAAAGGCGGCCAGGTAACTGAGTTTAAGGAGCTTGTAAAGGCTTATCACCGCGCCGGCATTGAAGTTATTCTCGATGTGGTTTACAATCATACCGCCGAAGGCAACCATCTCGGGCCGTCGTTGTGTTTTCGCGGGATCGACAACCATCATTATTACCGGCTTGAGCGCGAACATCCATTGTATTACACCGATTATACCGGTACCGGAAATACGTTGAATATGCTCAGCAGCCGCACACTACAGCTGGTAATGGACAGCCTGCGCTACTGGGCGACGGAAATGCAGGTGGACGGATTCCGGTTCGACCTGGCAAGCACACTTGCGCGTGGTTTATACGATGTTGGAAAACTTTCCACATTTTTGGATACCATTCACCAGGATCCGACCATCTCGCAGCTAAAACTTATTGCCGAACCGTGGGATTTGGGAAAAGGCGGATATCAGGTTGGCGGTTTCCCGGTGTTGTGGGCTGAATGGAACGGGAAATACCGCGATTCTGTGCGAAAATTCTGGCGAAGCGACGAAAGCCAGGTAAGCGAACTTGCATACCGGCTGAGCGGAAGCAGCGATTTATATGAATATACCGGGAAACGCCCCTCTTCAAGTATTAACTTTATTACGGCGCATGATGGTTTTACGCTGCACGATTTGGTCAGCTACAACAAAAAGCACAACAACGCCAATAAAGAAGATAATAACGATGGCGAAGACAACAACAACAGTTGGAACAGCGGTGCAGAAGGTGAAACCGATAACACTGATATTATAAAACTGAGGGAAAAAAGGAAGCGTAATTTTTTGGGCACGTTAATGCTTAGCCAGGGTGTTCCTATGATTAGCCACGGCGATGAATACGGCAGGACCCAATTCGGCAACAACAATGTATATTGCCAGGACAACGAAATTTCATGGATGGACTGGAATTGGAACGACAACCAGAAAAAGTTGTTCAATTTTACCAAAAAGATGATTGCCCTGCGTAAAGAACATGCCATTTTGCATCCGCGGCGTTACTTCAACAACCGCCGGATTCAGGGGGAAGGGATTTTAGATATCCGATGGCTCAACACTGACGGACTCGACATGAGCCAGGAAGAATGGGATAGCAGTTACACCCGGTGCATGGGTATGCTGCTCAACGGCGAATTAATGGGAGAAGTCGATGAACAGGGCGACCATCTCAACGCAGAAATTTTACTGATCATCGTAAACAGTTACTGGGAACCAATTTGGTTTACATTTCCCTGGGAAAATTTAGGGCCTGATTGGGAAGTAATAATCGACACCGACGAACACGACGGGGACGAATTTCCAAAAGTTCAAAACATGTATGAAATTCAGCCGCGTTCGCTTGTATTGCTTAGGAACTTCAGGTAACTCAATGGTTTCATTATATTTGCACTTCGATTTAAACCGGAAAATTTAACTTAAAAAGCAGGAGATTTTTTATCTGTGAAAAAAAACTTTGGTTTTTAGGTAGGGTAAACATCTTTTCATTCGGAGTAATACTAAAAAGTTAAATTTTAAAACGAAGACCATGAAAAAATTTATTGGAATTACCATTCTTCTTGCGACAGTTGCCTTGTTTTCCTGTCAGAATGAAAAAATCGACAACCCAACAACCGACGAGGAAATTTTATCCGAAAAATCGGCACAAATTACACTCGGCGAAGTGCAGATGGAAAACGCACTGACAGAAACCGAGTATGAAATCGATTTTTATGCCAACGCATGTAATTCGATATTTGCACAGTTTCGAATGGGCCATATGTGGCAGTGGACCAACAAGCTCAGGTACGGAGCAAATCAGTGCCCGAATGTAACTTTTGGTTCGGAAGATGATACCTACCCGAAAACCATTACGCTCGATTACGGCGAAAGCACAACGTTGCGAAACGGGAAAGAACTGAGCGGTATCATTGTTATTGAAATTACCGCGCCCCGCAACAGCGCCGAATATCAGCGCAATATAACGTTCGATAATTTTGGCGTTGATACATTGCTGATCAATGGAAGCGCGGTTGTTACCATCGATCGTGAAGATGAAATGTTCCGCACTTTTACCACGGATGTTGAAATCATGTTTGACAACGGAACGACCATAACGCGGACGTCGGAACGCACCTGGCAATGGATTGCAGGAATGGATAGCGAACTGGATCAAACCGACGACGTGATTGAGATTACCGGCAGCGCCACTGCTGTAACTCCAACCGGCGATACATACACCAAAGAAATTACAGAACCGCTTATCCGCACCCGCGACTGCCGCTACATTGTTCAGGGCGTGGTTGAAATTACTTTAAACGATGAATTGATTTCTTCCCTGGATTATGGCGACGGTACCTGCGATAATATCGCCATTTTGACCAAAGATGGCGAAACTGCTGAAGTGGATTTGGCTGCCTGTAAAATAACCGGCAATGGTTTTAACAACGGAATGCACAACGGCGCAGGCATGGGAAACGGTGAAAATCATCAAAACGGAAATGCCTCCGGCGCCGGGAACGGAAATCAGCACGGCCAGGGTAACACAGGCGGAAATCAATCCGGAAATCAATCCGGAAATGGAAACCAGCATGGCCAGGGCAACGGAGGCGGTGGAATGCACGGATAACTAAACTGTGCCTGGCCGGTAACAGGTTGCGGGCCAGGTACATCTTAGTTTAAAAGATAACCGGCGCTTTTCTTTTTAACCAAAGGTTCAACGTTCGAATTTACCATATTTTGACTCAGGAAGAATTTAAAAAGTTGTTCGAAATGCACTTTGCCGCGGTCCGCAATTACGTGTTTTATCGTTCGGGAAATACCGACGTGGCTACCGATATTGCACAGGAAACCTTTCTGAAAATATGGGAAAAGGAAAAGCTGGTGAAGCCCGAAAAAGTAAAAGGGCTACTGTTTAAAATTGCGGGTGATCTTTTTATATCGCATTACCGAAGAGAAAAACAATCATTTCATTTTTTTCAACATTTCGTTTTCAACACCGAAGAAGAAAATCCCGAAGAAATTTTTGCTTTTGGTCAGTTAAAAGAAAATTACGAAAACGCGCTGAGAAAAATGCCTGAAAAACAACGGACGGTGTTCCTTCTGAGCCGGGCCGAAAATCTAAAATACTCGGAAATAGCCGAAATGCTGGGAATTAGCGTAAAGGCGGTGGAAAAACGCATGAAAGGGGCCCTTGATTTATTACGACAGGTTTTAAACGAAAAATGAATGACAAAAATTTACATAGGAGTTTAGAGGAAGAAAGCGCTGCTTTTTTTTCAGGGGGAAAAATCGTCTGGAAAAAAACAGAAAGCGAGGTTTGGAACGAAATTTCAGCGAAAATAAACAAGGTTCCAAAACAGAGAAAACTGGCGCTTTCCGTTGCATTGAAATATGCCGCTGCGGCTGTTGTTTTCCTGGTTTTAGCGCTTGGCGCAGTAGCGTTTCTTTATCAGAAAACAATGGTAACGTTGCCCGGAAATGAAATGACAGCAGTGCTTCCTGACGGATCGGAAGTGAAAATGAACGCAGCTTCAACGTTAAAATATTACCCGCTGAAATGGAAATTTGAACGCAAAGTGACGTTTTCCGGCGAGGCGCTGTTCCATGTTGAAAAAGGGAAAAAGTTTGAAGTGGTTTCGGAAATGGGAAACACACAGGTGTTGGGAACTTCTTTCAATGTGTTTGCCCGCGACGAAAAATACCGGGTTACCTGCCTTACCGGAAAAGTAAAAGTAACTGCAGGTTTCAATGAATCGGTAATCCTGCTTCCGAATTCACAGGCAAAAATAGAAAACGGCCGGATAATCCTTGATAAAAATATTCAACCGGAGAATGTGACAGATTGGTTAAATAACCGGTTCTTTTTCCCGGGAACACCTTTAAAAGAGGTTGTTGACGAAATTGAACGTCGTTACGGCGTGACCATTAATTTGGCGCCCGCACTCAACAACCGCAATTTTGCAGGCAATTTCGAGAAGAAATACAACGTTGAAGAGGTATTGGATTTTGTTTGTAAGTCGATGCAGGTAAAATTCGAAAAACAATCGGATAATGTATTTTTGATTGAGGAAAAAAGTTAGAATAAATGTTTTTGTGTAATAAAATTATTCATACGTCATGCTGAACTTGTTTCAGCATCTTATCGAAAAGGCCCTGAAACAAGTTCAGGGTGACGGAAGGTTTACATGTAAAATCGCCCTTAAAAAAATATGCATGTGAAAGTACTACAGCTTGCTGTTTTACTCATTTTAGTCACCTGGTTTGAGGTTTCCGCGCAACAACCAACACAAATCAGTCTCGATGTTCAGCAAAAAACGTTGAACGAGGTTTTGCTGGGTTTAAAAGAAAAATACGGCCTCCAATTTGCCTACGACAAAGATTTGCTTTCGAAATACACCGTTTCTGTCAACCAAACATTTTCATCGGAAGAAAACGCATTGAAATTTCTGTTGAAGGGGTTACCGCTCGAGCTCGAAAAATCGGGCGAAGTTTTTTTGATTTTTCCGGAAACCGATATAAAGACAGCAGTACAACAAAAGAAATTCACAAAAATATCGGGTCAGGTAATGGAAGTACAAACGTATGAGCCGCTGCCGTTTTCCTATATTTCAATCAACAACAATTTCATTCAGTCCGACCGCCAGGGGAATTTTACCTACCTTGCTTCTGCCGACACCGCATTCGATTTGCGGATTTCACACCTCGGTTATTTTATTTACGATACGCTGATAACCAGTAGTATTCATAAAGAATTTTTGCTCACTCCCCGAATCACTAACATCAGCGAAATTATTGTTGCCGGAAACCCGGTGGAAAATTCGACCCTGATTGGCAACTGGCCTGGCAAAATGAAAATTAACCACCGGATTGCGCCGGTTTTACCAGGTTACGGCGATAATTCGGTTTTTAACCTTTTACGGCTGATGCCGGGGATAATGGCATCGGGCGAGCAGTCGAACGACCTGCTGATTTGGGGAAGCTACGAAAGCCACAGCAAAGTACAATTCGATGGTTTTACGGTTTTCGGCCTGAAAAATTTTAACGATAACATCAGTGTTATCAATCCTTTTGTGGTAAAAACGATTGATGTTTACAAAGGCGGATACGAAGCCCGGTTTGGCGATCGCGTGGGTGGAATTGTAGATATTACTGGTAAGAACGGCAGCCTGCAAAAACCGTCTTTTACCTTCAACATAAATAATACTACAGTGAATTCGCTGGTGGAAGTACCGCTTTCGAAAAAATCATCGTTGCTGGCTGCATACCGCCAAACCTATTATCAGTTGTATGATCCCACTCAACTCAATCTGTTTGGACGAAATAATTCCGGCGACCATGGAAATTCCAACGGACATGGCGCACATCAAACCACCGGGATGGATTTAACCGTACAACCCGATTACAATTTCAGGGACGGCAACCTGAAATATTCGCTGAATAATGAAAATGGAGGGCAGTTTTATGTTAGTTTGTATAGCGGCGGCGACAAATTTTCGTACAACATGGAACGAAGTATCGGCAACAGCCAGCTCATCCGCAATGAACTGGAAAAGAACAGGCAGCTTGGTGGTGCAGCATTTCTGAGCCGGCCGTGGAAAAATGGAAGTTCAACAACATTTACGGCGGGTTATTCAGTGTTTCAGCGGACTTCCGAAGAAGAAAACAACATTGAAAATACGCGGGGTCACCAGGCGCGTATAACTAAAAGTATCCGTTCGGAAAACAATGTTAATGAGTTTTCGCTAAAAACAGAACACGAAATTCCTTTCCCGAACGGAAACCAGTTGTTGGTTGGAGCGGGAGTGACAAGCAACCGGGTGGCACTTTTGCGAAATTCACGGGAGAATGAAATCCTCGATTTAAATAACAGTTCAACGAGGTTGTTTGGATACGTACAAAACGACCTGCCGCTGCACGGGCTTTTAAATTTGAAAAGCGGACTGCGCCTGGTTTATTCAGCCAGGTTAAACCAGTGGTATGCTGAGCCGCGGGTGATGACAACTGTTCACCTGACGCCTGAAATGAATTTGAATGCGTCGTGGGGTTTGTATAACCAGTTTATGTTTAAAACTTCGGTGGTGGACAGCCTGCAGAATTTCAGCTATTTCTGGACCAACAGCAACGGGCAAAATATCCCCGTTTTGCATGGACGGCATTTGGTTGGCGGGTTTTCGTACAATAAAAACGGGTTCACCTTCAACATTGAAGGTTACCACAAAACAACAACCGGCATCACCCGGTTTTTTAACGGTTCGCAACCGGGGGGCTTTTATACCGGGAAAGCACGAAGTTTCGGGGTGGACGTATTTCTGAAAAAAGAGTACAAGCGCCACATGGGCTGGATTTCCTATTCGTACAATAAGACCGATGAGCATTTTCCGTTTTTCGTCCGGAACTATTGGAATCCCGCGCCCCAGCAGTTGACACATGAGTTGAAAATGGCAGCAATTGTAAATCTCCGCGCATTTTATGTTTCGGCAAATTATGTTTACGGTTCAGGCTTTGAATTTTTTAATTTGGCAACTGCGGATGGAACCGCGCTTGCTCAGCCGTATAAACGAATGGACGCAGCCGTGGTATACCGGTTCCGCCCGGGCAAAGTTAACGCCGAAGCCGGTATTTCAATCCTGAACGTGTTTGATTGCGAAAACCTCAAATATTCCAATCTTCGTCGCGAAAGCGTGGATGAAATTAACTTGGTGGATATTTATACCGAAGCCGTACCGTTTACCCCGGCGCTATTTTTTATGTTGAAGTTTTAAAAGCGAAGTGGGTTATCCAGAATCTGCCAACTACCCGTCCAACGGTTTGGAACCGCTGGACGGAAAATGGAAAACGGCATCACCGTGAAAAATCCACCGAAGCGTTTGCCCTCATTCAAAGGAGGGCGAAACCGGCTCTTATCATTTGGTGAGATAAGAAAGTCTTTTATTATTTCAGTGTCCATTTGATGATTTAAACAAATGTTGAAAATATCATCTAAATCCATGCGGGAACCGGCGTCCGGGGATTTGCTGTCCCCGGTATGCAATTTGCACAATGTTATGGGTCTGTAATTTATTTTCCATTACAAAAAAGTCAACCCGATTTTTCGGTTTAATCCAGTCTCAAAAATTCGGATTAATGTCGAAAGCTGGATATTTCCCTTTGCATTTTCTATTTTCGAAATGTAGCTTTTTTTTGTACCAGCCCTTTCTGCCAATTGTTGTTGAGTCAATTTTGCCTCTTTGCGAGCTTCTTTTAACATTTCACTCACGATGAACATTTGAGCTTTTTCTTCAAATTCATTTCTACTTTCAGTTCCAATTTTCCCGTGTTCTCGTTCAAGTAATTCGTCAAAAGTCCTAATTCCATTATAATTTGTCATGATTTCAATTTTTTCTGTTTAAAATAATCTTCTTTTAATCTCATTGCCTTTTCTATTTCCTTCTTGGGAGTCTTTTGTGTTTTCTTTTGAAAGCCGTTGAAAAGAACAACAAGTTTTCCTTGGTCAAAGCAGCAGAAAACCCAATAAATGTTTGACAGGTATCCAACTCTTATTTCAAAGAGTCCCTCGTAACCAGTCATTGGAGCTAAAAACTTTTTAGGGACCATTTCAACTTGCCTTATCAATTCAAAGACGCAATTCCGAGTGGATTCGGACGTAGTCGAATCCGGCGTAATTGCGGTTATACATTGTCGCCCTTTTGTATCTCATATCCGCTACCGGAACAGAAATTTTCCCTTTAAATTCTATGCTTTTGAAATGCTTCACTGGAGGATGAATGGCATTTTTGGTTTTTAAACTGGTTTTAAAATTATATAAAATATTCAGAAAACAGTGGTTACCAGTATAAAAAGCGGTTGCGAATTATGGAATTAATTAAACCAGTATGATAGCTTAACGACTAATCCGCGATTCTTATTTACGAAATTTTCTGTATAGGAATTATCTGTATAAACAATATATAGATCCGACGCAGGCGCATAATGCCACTGGAACCGGATATTCGTATTCAGGTTATCAATCTGATTGTTGTACTGGACGAATGTAGTAAGGAATAATTTATCGGTGAAGGTTACGTCCAGTGTGGGTCCCACAAGGATTAACTTAGCACTGTTGTATGGTTTAGGTAATGATATGTTGTTATAGTTCACTGTCATTCCGATGCTGCCATACGGCTGCACCCTGTAGTTCGCCATTCCGTTAATGTTCCAGCGGTTTCCGTTATAATAGCCCCCTATTCCTGCATTCAGCATGTAGTTGAATAATTTGCGGGGGTCTGAAATAAATCCTGCCCGGGCAGTTTTCCAGTAAAATCGCTCCCCTGCAAGAAGTTTCTCTCCCCCGGTATTGGTAGGATCAAAATCATGACGGAGCTGTACAAATTGTTCCTCCACGCTGCCAGACAGTTCGCTTTTGTTCTGCCATCCGATGGTATATGAAAGTTGTATTTCCCTGTCGGTAAGGTTAAATTCCGGATCGAAAATCGCATCCAGACTGGCACCGGGACCGTGATTAATTATCCGTTCCGAACCTGACGGATAGAACAGGTAGCTCACTGACGGTGCGATTTCATAAATACCGGTCCTTCTGATGTACCCCACTTCTGCAACATAATCCGATCCTATCCAGGATTGATTGATGGCGGCTTTCAGGTACCGGGAGAAATAACCGATATTTCCGGAAACGGCTGCAGCATCACTATCCGCTCCGGGATAAAATGACTGATGATAAAAGGCCTTGCCCTGCCATCGGTTATCTGCGGTTGCGAAGTTATATTCAAATCCTGCCACCCGATTGTAACGGTTTCCGGTGAATACTGTATCATTATAATTTTGGGTGATCTCTTTATTCACAAGAAATCCCACAATGCTTGAGCGGCTGAAGATCTCACGCTGCAAAACTGCAACCGCATAATTGCCGGAAAGATTTTCATCTTTTGATCCCGTCTGCATTTCCATCACTCCGATCCTCCATTTGTTGCCTACCCTTCCGGTCAGTCTCCCACCGAAATATACCGGAACATTCAGCCCTATACGCCTCGAAAAGAAAGGCATTGCCTGGCTGTTCCCCAGATTGGCGAAGATGTCGCTGTTTTCAAGAAAAAATTGTCTTCGTTCAGGATAAAACAATTCAAAGCGATCGAGGTTAGTCTGCTGTCTGTCTTCCTCAACTTGTGAATAATCGGGATTGACTGTCAGGTCCAGGTTCATGGATGTTGACAATATCATTTTGGCATCAAAGCCTGCATTCCATTTCCATTTTGCAGGTTCTCCAGCCTCATTATTTTTTATGACTGACGATGTTCCGTACGGGATGACGGATAACCGTAATCCTGCTTTATCGAGGGGCTTATCCCAAACCAGTGTTCCGGCGTAAGGAAGGGAGTTATGAGGAAACTGCCGCGGGACGGGAGCCCAGGCCGATTTCTCATTCGTTTTTAGATCAAGCCGGCCAAAATTGACGCCCCATTCTTTTTCTCCCCCAACATAACGAAGGCTGCGGAAAGGAATGGCCATCTCGAGCACCCAGCGATCGTCATAGCTCTTCACTGCAGATTTCCATTTGGTATCCCAGGTAAAGCTCGACTGGGTTCCGTTGTTTATCACTCCGTCAGCCTGGGCTCCCGCAGGAGAGAGGCTGAAGGCATACCCGTTCGTCATGTTATTATAGGCATCGAGGTGTAACCTGAAGTTATCATTTTTGCCAAACTCAAAATCCCTGCGCAGGGATTCCACTATTCTTTTCCCGGGTGTGGGGTCATAGCAAACAGCTCCCACATATAAATTTGATTTATCGTAACTTATCATAACAGTTGTTTGTGCAACTGCATATCCTGTATCCACCGGGGTCACACGTGTAAAATTCTTAGCTATCTCTGCACTTTGCCACGTTTGCTCATTTAACACTCCATCAATTTTCATCTCCTCGTTTGTTTGTTTAATGTGAATACGGTACTTATCCCGGTTCACACCCCTCTCCTGGGAATAACCTAATATTCCTGTGCTGAGAATGAACAGGGTTAAGATAAGGAATCGTACAGAGCTGAGCATATTTTTCGTTTGAGGGTTTAAAAGTAAAAAAAAAGATAAGACATTTTACATCATCTTCAGGGAAACGAGGTTTTATATAGTGAGCAGGGAGCAGTTCAGAGTTCTGAATCCTCGCTGGCGCACATTTGCCCCATAAGGCTGTGGCGCAATTTGTTCCATCATTACGTTTTATCTATTCCTTACGGACATTTTTGGTTTTTATTAAGTTATTTCAAAAGGCACGGATTTCAAATCCGCGCCAGCGAGTGAATTGGTGCCGCGTACGGTTTTGTGCCGGAAGTTTTCGGGAAGTTAAAAATGCAGCGGATGTATATGTTAACAGAAATTTTTAGTTACAGGGCGTTTATTTCGTATAGTCTTTAATACAGCGCACACTCAGCCCAATACAATTTGCATCAACCCAGGGTGTCCATATACTAACACTATTATTTAATATAAGGTAGGTGTTGCTCTGGGTTGACCAGAAATAACAGTTTTCACCCATTTCTGTGCCTCCAAAAGCATAACGGTACCCACCCGGAAGGGCAGTAAAACCAACTTCATTCGTTGATTCTTCATTGAGATTTTTCCAGTGAATTGTACCTTTTTCCCTGAGTTTTGCGCTTGCTACGTCTTCTCCGCCCAAATAATTTATCAGTGTTTTCCATTCGTTAACGCCGGGAACATGCCAACCCTCCGGGGCGAGTTTGCCGGTATTTACAGCATACCAGTTGTATAAAGCTCCATAGGTGGATTTATAACCCGATTGATTATTATACCAGCAATAACCCGGAGTGGTGAGTGTAATCCAGGTCTCGTTATCGGTTTCTGTCGGGATGCTGCTACCATCGTTAAATTTTGTTGTTTTCAGGTTTTCTACCGTCCACTGCTTGGTACCTATAATTACGGTATGATATACATTGCCGTCGATATCGGTTACATCCTCTCCCTTAACAATTTCGGGAGTGGGCAAAGTATCATTATCATCTTTCTTGCAGTCGGGTAGTAATAACATCCCTGCAATTACTAAAAGGGAGACCCCAATTTTGTATACGTTTTTCATGACTGGATTTAATTGTTAGTGATTCAAACATTTTTAAAAGTCAAGAGAAGAACGTTGTTCTGTTTCCAATATAAATTCAGAAGTCAGGAAAAACATTCGCATACAGGTTCACATCATTTTTGCTTCCTTTTTTTCAGAACGTGGTAACTCCATTTGTCTTTCATGGTATTCCTTTACCTGGTGCATAAATGCCTCGAAACGGGTGTCCAAACCAATGTTATCGTGCCCGTCGTATGCAAAATTTTCCCAGGGCAATCCGTCATGATTTTTTCTGAGTTTCTGAGAAACAGTGCAGTTTATAGTGCCAGGCATGCATGTAAAAGGAAGGATATTTACTACGCCTGAAATATGATAATCAGCTAATAAAACTGCTGACCCAACTGCCAGCGCAGGGTCTCCATCATAATCTTTATGAATATAATCGCCACAATTTTCAAGCATTTCTTCCACTTCAACTTCTGAAGACAGTTTATAAATGCTTTCAAGGCTTCCGATGATTTTTTTCTCTACTGCCTTTTGAAAGAACAACTGGATTTTTGCCCGTAAAAGGTCTTTTACATTCCCCTTCCACCGACTGTCGCGAACAAATCGGATAGTGGAATAATTTACCCACTCGGCAAATGGAGCCATTAAAGTTTCGGCTCCTAAATCTTCCATTCGTTTTACAAGAAAATTTGAACAGAAAGCATTGTCGCGCATAAAAATTTCACCAACAATTGCCACAACGGGTTTTGTTCCGGGTTTATTCACAGGAATAGCTTTAAATTCACGGGCCGCATCAGTTAGAACTTTTGTTAAATTTTTGCAGTTGTTTTCAACAGAATTAATAATGGCTTGAAGATTTTTTTGGTATACAATGTCCGTATCGCCTTTATTCATTTCGTAAGGCCTTATTTGTTCCAGCATTTTTCGGATGATATCGGAAGCCACAATTCCTTTCCATGCATTTTTTCTCCATTTTAAAGAGTAACCCGGAGCAATACTTGCATAAGCATCTTCATTGCTTGGATGAACGATAAGCGCATCTTTGTAATCCAGCTTATCAAAAATCAGCCGGTGAAGTTTGTTGTATTCACCAAACCGACATGGTCCGTTATGGTCAGGCATAAAAAAGCTTACTTTTTTAGGGTCAATTCCGGGCTCCTGCAATTTTCTTAAAAAGCTTCCTGTAGTCGCAATAAACGGAAAACATTCTTGTCCGTTGGTATGTTTCCGGCCCAGTTCAATATCGTATTCATCCTGCATGGGCAATACTTCGCTTGGTATTCCACAGCTTCGTGTAGCTGCCGACATGATATGTACCGAATCTCTTGCATAAGGGAAATACAATGTTCGTTTAAACAATTCAGGAGTTTCATTTTGAGCGTCATCAGTTATTTCTGTTTTTTTCTTTTCAGAACTGTTATTTGCTGCCCAGCCTTTCAAACTGTCAAGAAATGCTTCAATTCGGGTAACCATTCCTGCATCGGCACTATGTTCGTCCACTTCCAGGTGCATAAACGGTTTTCCCTTCATTTCTTTTTTTACAAAGTGCATTAAAAAGGAATCAGGACCGCAACGAAAATTACTCAGGTAAATGGCAAATACATTTTTAGTTTTGGCTATATACCGCGTGGCTTTTAAGATTTTCTGTCCATTGGGCCAGTACATTCCGGGATAATCATCAAAAATATTTTCATCTTCCAGTGGCAGATAATCAATTGGAATTGCCAATACATTCATATTTTGCAGTTTCCGGTTTAACCGTAGATTAAGTGCTGAATCGCCCGTATTATATGGTCTTCCAATAATTACAAGATTCCAGCGATCGTCCCGTAAATTGAAAATTGCTTCTCTTCCTTTTATTTTTAATTGCTGTTCGAATTGTTTTTGCGCCAGGTTGGCATTATCGATAGCTTTTAAAATTTTGGATTTCGGAAGTTTGAATTTGTCAGTAAAAAACTGTTGCAGTTCATTCTTTAATGCTCTTTCGAAATAACGAAAATGCAATGTGGGAACAAGGAATTTCTGTGTAATCCCGTCGGGGAATGCTGCTTTAATCAGATACGGATGGGATTGAACCCATGGACAATTGCAGTTATTTGTAGGATTCTCTTTTTCGCCCTGAGAATTAACTACAAAGGGCAGAAAAATATAATCCACATTTTTTTCGATTAGATTAAGAACATGTCCGTGAATTAATTCCACCGGCAAACAGGTTTCGGAAACCATTGTCTCCAACGAATTGGTAATTATTTTCCGGTCCGATTCATCAGAAATAATCAGGTTAAAATCAAGTTCAGTAAAAAACGATCTCCAGAAGGGGAAAAGTTGCCAGTAATTCATTAATCCACGCGGTAGTCCAATTGATATTTTATCTTCAGTTATTTTAAGTTGATAATCACCAACAAGAAGTTTTTCCCGTTCTGTAAAAAGATCAGGAATATCATCGTGTTGGATTTTCCGGTCGCTTAATTCATATTTATCGCAGATGCCGCCGTAAAACAGGGGCTTGGTTTCACCGGCAATTTTCACCTTTTTTATTTCGCAATGGTTGGCGCACGATTTACAAACAAAACTATCAGTTTCATATTCTGTTTGGCTAACACCAAAACCCTTAAACGATGTTGGAGTTCCGTTCATTGATTCACGCGCAAGCATTGCTGCACCAATGGCCCCGGTAACATCGAAATGCGGCGGAACATGAATTGGCTTTCCCGTAACTTCTTCAAATGCAGCTAAAACTGCTTTATTATTGGTAACACCTCCCTGAAAGAAGATTTTATTTCCAACAGGTTTATCGCGAACAACACGGTTGAGGTAATTGTGAACAATGGAATAAGCAAGCCCTCCAATAAGATTATCTTTTTGTGTTCCTTTTTGCTGATGTGAATTCAAATCACTTTCCATAAAAACAGTACAGCGTTCACCCAGTTTTACCGGTTTTTCTGCTGAAAGCCCAAGATGCCCGAATTCACCGATAATATTAATGCCAAGTTTATCGGCCTGTTCTTCGAGAAATGAGCCTGTTCCGGCGGCACATACTTTATTCATTTCAAAGTCAACAATCACTCCGTTTGAAATGCTGATGTATTTGGAATCCTGCCCTCCGATTTCAAAAATGGTATCCACTTCCGGATCGATAGCAATTGCTGCAGTAGCCTGGCAGGTTATTTCGTTCCGAATTGTATCGGCCCCGATAAAATCACCGGTTAAATAGCGCCCGGAGCCTGTTGTACCTGCTGCCCGGATTTCAATCCGGTGACCGATTTCTTCTCCAACTTCCAGCAATCCACGTTTTATTGCCTCAAGTGGTTTACTGGCAGTTGGCAAATATCTTCTTGCAAGAACGTTGTTTTTTTCATCGATGATTACCACATTGGTACTTAATGAACCCACATCGATTCCGAGGTAGGCAACAGTTTTTTTCTGGCCGTTCAAAGAAAATACATCCTTAATTAAATGATGTTTTTTATCTGTTAACTTTCGCAGAGACTGAGCATCTTCAAATCCATTTTTAAGATATTCATTTAGTTTATTCAGTGAAATGTTATCAGATGAAAAAGCGTTTGATTCCAATGCAGTTAAAACAGCGCCAATTGCACCCATTGAAGCATGGTATTCAGGAATAATAAGTTCTCCGGGTTCAAGGTTGTAAATTTCGGTGAAAGCTCTAATCATGCCAATATTTGCAGCTACTCCCCCTTGAAAAATGATAGGTTTAACCAACTCTTTTCCCTTACCCAGCGTACTTTTAAAATTACGGGCAACTGCAAAACACAGTCCGGCAACAATATCATGAACAGGAGTTGCCACCTGTTGCAGGTGTATCATGTCGCTTTTGGCAAAAACCGAACAGCGGCCTGCAATTCGGGGTGGGTTTTTTGATTTAAGAGCAAGTTCACCAAATTCCTTTTCAATTGAAATGCCAATACGTTTAGCCTGTTGATCGAGAAAGGAACCTGTTCCTGCGGCGCATAAACTGTTCATCGAAAAATCGGAAAGTTTCATTCCCCGCGTCACTTCATTTTTATCCAGAAAGATAAGTTTTGAATCTTCACCTCCCATTTCGATGATGGTTCTGACATGAGGATATAAAGCCATTACTGCTTTTGATTGCGCAACAATCTCGTTTACTGCAATTCCGTTTAACAATTCCGATGCAGTTTTGCTTCCCGTTCCGGTTAGTGCAATTCTGCCGGAAGGCATATCAAATTTTTTAAGAATTTCGGATAGTCTGTTTGCAAGCGTGTGAAAAGGTTTACCATGGCTATAATCATAGTATTCTTCAACAACTTCTTTATTCTCATTTAATAAAACAGTATTAACAGAAATAGATCCGATATCAGCTCCCAAGTAATACATAACAGAAAGGTTTAAGTGAGTAGAATAGAAATAAAGGAAGAAAATGAAATAATTATTGTTTATGTTTGGGTATTACTTTTTAGAACCTGGTAGTATTTTTAACAGAACGCATAAATGCCTCGAAACGCGTGTCTAAACCAATGTTATCGTGCCCGTCGTATGCAAAATTTTCCCAGGGTAAACCGTTATGATTTTTTCTGAGATTTTGTGAAACCGTACAGTTGATGGTTCCCGGCATACAGGTAAACGGAAGAATATTTACCACTCCTGAAATGTGCTGGTCGGCTAATAAAACTGCTGACCCAACTGCCAGTGCAGGATCTCCATCATAATCTTTATGAATATAATCGCCACAATTTTCAAGCATTTCTTCCACTTCAACTTCTGAAGACAGTTTGTAAATGCTTTCAAGGCTTCCGATGATTTTTTTCTCTACTGCCTTTTGAAAGAACAACTGGATTTTTGCCCGTAAAAGGTCTTTTACATTCCCCTTCCACCGGCTGTCGCGAACAAATCGGATAGTGGAATAATTTACCCACTCGGCAAATGGAGCCATTAAAGTTTCGGCTCCTAAATCTTCCATTCGTTTTACAAGAAAATTTGAACAGAAAGCATTGTCGCGCATAAAAATTTCACCAACAATTGCCACAACGGGTTTTGTTCCGGGTTTATTCACAGGAATAGCTTTAAATTCACGGGCCGCATCAGTTAGAACTTTTGTTAAATTTTTGCAGTTGTTTTCAACAGAATTAATAATGGCTTGAAGATTTTTTTGGTATACAATGTCCGTATCGCCTTTATTCATTTCGTAAGGCCTTATTTGTTCAAGCATTTTTCGGATGATATCGGAAGCCACAATTCCTTTCCATGCATTTTTTCTCCATTTTAAAGAGTAACCCGGAGCAATACTTGCATAAGCATCTTCATTGCTTGGATGAACGATAAGCGCATCTTTGTAATCCAGCTTATCAAAAATCAGCCGGTGAAGTTTGTTGTATTCACCAAAACGACATGGTCCGTTGTGGTCAGGCATAAAAAAGCTTACTTTTTTAGGATCAATTCCGGGCTCCTGCAATTTTCTTAAGAAGCTTCCTGTAGTCGCAATAAACGGAAAACATTCTTGTCCGTTGGTATGTTTCCGGCCCAGTTCAATATCGTATTCATCCTGCATGGGCAATACTTCGCTTGGTATTCCACAGCTTCGTGTAGCTGCCGACATGATATGTACCGAATCTCTTGCATAAGGGAAATACAATGTTCGTTTAAACAATTCAGGAGTTTCATGTTGAGCGTCATCAGTTATTTCTGTTTTTTTCTTTTCAGAACTGTTATTTGCTGCCCAGCCTTTCAAACTGTCAAGAAATGCTTCAATTCGGGTAACCATTCCTGCATCGGCACTATGTTCGTCCACTTCCAGGTGCATAAACGGTTTTCCCTTCATTTCTTTTTTTACAAAGTGCATTAAAAAGGAATCAGGACCGCAACGAAAATTACTCAGGTAAATGGCATACACATTTTTAGTTTTGGCTATATACCGCGTGGCTTTTAAGATTTTCTGTCCATTGGGCCAGTACATTCCGGGATAATCATCAAAAATATTTTCATCTTCCAGTGGCAGATAATCAATTGGAATTGCCAATACATTCATATTTTGCAATTTCCGGTTTAACCGTAGATTAAGTGCTGAATCGCCGGTATTATATGGCCTTCCAATAATTACAAGATTCCAGCGATCGTCCTGTAAATTGAAAATTGCTTCTCTTCCTTTTATTTTTAATTGCTGTTCGAATTGTTTTTGCGCCAGGTTGGCATTATCGATAGCTTTTAAAATCCTGGATTTCGGAAGTTTGAATTTGTCAGTAAAAAACTGTTGCAGTTCATTCTTTAATGCTCTTTCGAAATAACGAAAATGTAATGTGGGAACAAGGAATTTTTGTGTAATCCCATCGGGGAATGCTGCTTTAATCAGATACGGATGGGATTGAACCCATGGACAATTGCAGTTGTTTGTAGGATTCTCTTTTTCGCCCTGAGAATTAACTACAAAGGGAAGAAAAATATAATCGACATTCTTTTCGATTAGATTAAGAACATGTCCGTGAATTAATTCCACCGGTAAGCAGGTTTCAGAAACCATTGTCTCCAACGAACTTGTAATTATTTTCCGGTCAGATTCATCAGAAATAATCAGGTTAAAATCAAGTTCAGTAAAAAACGATCTCCAGAAGGGGAAAAGTTGCCAGTAATTCATTAATCCACGCGGTAGTCCAATTGATATTTTATCTTCAGTTATTTTAAGTTGATAATCACCAACAAGAAGTTTTTCACGTTCTGTAAAAAGCTCAGGAATATCATCGTGTTGAATTTTCCGGTCGCTTAATTCATACTTATCGCAGATTCCACCGTAAAACAGGGGCTTGCTTTCACCGGCAATTTTCACCTTTTTTATCTCGCAATGGTTAGCGCAGGATTTACAGACAAAACTATCTGTTTCATATTCTGTCTGGCTAACACCAAAACCCTTAAATGATGTAGGAGTTCCGTTCATTGATTCGCGTGCAAGCATTGCTGCACCAATGGCCCCGGTAACATCAAAATGTGGTGGAACATGTATAGTCTTACCTGTAACTTCTTCAAATGCAGCCAGGACTGCTTTGTTATTTGTAACTCCTCCCTGAAAGAAGATTTTATTTCCGACTGGTTTATCGCGAACTACACGATTGAGGTAATTGTGAACAATGGAATAAGCAAGCCCTCCAATAAGATTATCTTTTTGCGTGCCTTTTTGCTGATGTGAATTCAAATCACTTTCCATAAAAACAGTACAGCGTTCACCCAGTTTCACCGGTTTTTCTGCTGAAAGTCCAAGTTGGCCGAATTCACCGATAATATTAATGCCAAGTTTATCGGCCTGTTCTTCGAGAAATGAGCCTGTTCCGGCGGCACATACTTTATTCATTTCAAAGTCAACAATCACTCCGTTTGAAATGCTGATGTATTTGGAATCCTGCCCTCCGATTTCAAATATTGTATCCACTTCCGGATCGATAGCAATTGCTGCTGTAGCCTGACAGGTTATTTCGTTCCGGATTGTATCGGCCCCGATAAAATCGCCGGTTAAATAGCGCCCGGAGCCTGTTGTACCTGCTGCCCGGATTTCAATCCGGTGACCGATTTCTTCTCCAACTTCCATTAATCCACGTTTTATGGCCTCAAGTGGTTTACTTGCAGTTGGCAAATATCTTCTTGCAAGAACGTTGTTTTTTTCATCGATGATTACAACATTTGTACTTAATGAACCCACATCAATTCCGAGGTAGGCAACAGTTTTTTTCTGGCCGTTCAAAGAAAATACATCCTTAATTAAATGATGTTTTTTATCTGTTAACTTTCGCAGAGACTGAGCATCTTCAAATCCATTTTTAAGATAATTATTCAGTTTATTCAGTGAAATGTTATCAGAAGAAAATGAATTCAATTCCAAAGCGTTTAAAACAGCGCCAATTGCACCCATTGAAGCATGGTATTCAGGAACAATAAGTTCTCCGGGTTCAAGGTTGTAAATTTCGGTGAAAGCTCTAATCATGCCAATATTTGCAGCTACTCCTCCTTGAAAAATGATGGGTTTAACCAACTCTTTTCCCTTACCCAGTGTACTTTTAAAATTACGGGCAACTGCAAAACAAAGTCCGGCAACGATATCGTGAACAGGTGTTGCTACCTGTTGCAGGTGGATCATGTCACTTTTGGCAAAAACCGAACAGCGGCCTGCAATTCGGGGTGGGTTATTTGATTTAAGAGCAAGTTCACCAAATTCCTTTTCAATTGATATACCAATACGTTTTGCCTGTTGATCGAGAAAGGAACCTGTTCCTGCGGCGCATAGACTGTTCATTGTAAAATCGGAAAGTTTCATTCCCCTCATCATTTCGTTATTATCCAGAAAGATAAGTTTTGAATCTTCACCTCCCATTTCGATGATGGTTCTTACATCAGGATATAAAGCCATTACTGCTTTTGATTGCGCAACAATTTCATTTACTGCAATTCCGTTTAACAATTCCGAAGCGGTTTTGCTTCCGGTTCCAGTCAGTGCAATCCTGCCGGAAGGCATATCAAATTTTTTAAGAATTTCGGATAGTCTGTTTGCAAGTGTGTGAAAAGGTTTACCATGGCTGTAATCATAGTATTCTTCAACAACTTCTTTATTCTCATTTAATAAAACAGTATTAACAGAAATAGATCCGATATCAGCTCCTAAGTAATACATAATAGAAAAGGTTTAAGTGATTAATAAAATCAACTGGGAGTTAATGAAATGATTATTGGTTTATGTTTGGGTATTACTATACAGAACCAGGTCATATTTTAAAAAGAACGAAATTTATTCTCAGACTTTCCTAATGCGTTTCTAAGTTATTACATTTTTCCGATTTTTCAAATTTTAGGAAAAATAATGATAACTCAGGGATTTCCCATTTAATTTTATCTGTGGCTTAATTGGTGAAAAGAAATTTGTACACCATGTTAAGTTAATCAAAATCAGGAAGGAGGTAGTACTTCCTGCAGAAATCAGTTATCGGGTTTAATTGTTTTATTTTTTGTACAATTAAGTTATTCTTTTTAATTGACATTGAATTCGCTATTTTCGTATAAAATGTGTAAAGCTTAATATGACAGCATTACTTTTTTTCTTTTTTGTTTCCATTGTAACATCCTTTTTATGTTCAATCTGGGAAGCGGTGCTTTTAAGTATTACTCCAACTTATGTAAGCCGCATGGAAAGGGAAAAACCATTAACCGGTAAATTACTGAACCGGTTTAAGGAAGATATTGACCGGCCGCTTTCTGCTATATTAACATTGAATACTATTGCCCATACAGTAGGTGCTATTGGAGTGGGAGTGGAAGCCGGAAAGATTTTTGGTACGCATCACCTCAATCTTTATTTTTTTGAAATCACTTATGAGTCGTTAATTGCCGGATTGATGACACTTGCCATTTTGATACTTTCTGAAATTATTCCTAAAACTCTTGGCGCCAGTTACTGGAAACTTCTCACGCCATTTACTGTTCGGTCGTTAAGAGTATTACTGATTCTGCTTGCACCTTTTGTTTGGTTAAGTAAATGGATTACCCGGCTCATAAAAAATGACAGTAACAGAAGTGTTTTTAGCCGTGCCGATTTTTCTGCAATGGCCGATGCAGGGTTAAAAAGCGGTGCACTTGACAGGGAAGAGAAATCGATAATTCAAAATTTGCTGCGGCTGGAGAACCTGAAAGTGAGAGGAATAATGACCCCTCGTTCTGTAATAATGATGGTAAAAGAAGAAATGTCGATAATTGAAATTTTTGATGAATTTAATCCGCTGGTTTTTTCCCGGATACCCGTTTACAAAGATCATCCGGATAATGTAACCGGTTTAATTTTGAAAGACAGCATTCTTGAAAACCTTGCCCAGGACAGGCATGAAATGAAAGCATCAGAATTAAAACGGGATATACTTTTTGTTGAAGATTCATTTTCTGTGGCGAAACTTATGGATACCCTGATTTTACGGAGGCAACACCTTGCGATGGTTGCCGATAGTTTTGGAAGTGTTGTTGGGCTGGTAACTATGGAAGATTTGTTCGAAACATTGCTGGGGCTCGAAATTGTGGATGAAACCGATAAAGTGGAAGACATGCAGGAACTGGCCCGAGAGAATTGGAAAAAGCGGGCTAATCCGGACAAGAAATAACAATACTTTGATTGGCGGCAGGAAGGCCAATCTATATTCCTCCTCTTTGGAGAAATTTGAAAAGTAATTTTTTTACAATTGTTTTATAAAAATATCCTTGAATTTCATGTGCAATTCATCACCTGTGTGTAACTGAAGTCCAATGAAACCTTTTTTTCCAACATCATATAGTTTATGCACCTCGTTATTTAAAATTTCTTTTCCCTTAAAATTAGTTATCATATCTCCGTTGAGCCAGGCCTGAATTTTATTTCCATCGGCAAAAATTTCAAGTTCGTTCCATTTTTCTTCATCGTCACTGTAAAGAATATTGACTTCCTTTTCACGCATCGATTCATCTACCCACTCATCTTTGGGCACATCCGGATAAATCCAGCGCTGTTCTCCGCGTGTTTCATCCCAGATAAAACCTGTTCTCCAGGGCTGTGGCGGGTGAATATCGATTTGAGGCCCATCAAGCCAGTAATTTTCCTCATCGTAGCGACTGCGAAGCTGAATTCCGCTGTTTCCCGGACTTGATTTGTAAGCAGCAAATTTTAACAGCAGTTCAAAATTGTCGAATTCAGTTTCAGTCAGCAACCATACATAATTGTGTGCTGTGTCGCCAACGGAGTTGACAACAATAGTTCCGTTTTCTACTGTCCAGTAATTTTTAACTGAATCTTCGGGCTGTGCTTTAATTTTCCAGCCTGCTAAATCAATTCCGTTGAATAAATTATCATAACCAGCCGGCACTTGTCCGGAAACATTCATAAATGACAGTAACAGCAGAAAGATGATTAACCGGATTAAATTCATAGTATTTGTTTTTAAATAGTTTCTTATTTTGAATTTCCTTTTAGCAGATTAATTTTCAATTATATTTTCAATATCATCATCCGAATCCGGAATGTTCATTTTATCCGATTCTGATCGGGCTTGTACAAAATCCATTTTTTTCAGGGATGCTTTAACCACCATTCCGATTACAAACCGCAAAGCAATATGCTCCATCGCTTCGGGCAGATATGGTATATCAATTTTTTGGTTTGCACATTGTGTTAAACGACGTATCAGTCGTTTAGCTTCCTTTTGATCAATTCCTTTGTCTGAGCTGCGTATCAGATCGTAAAATTCATTTGGCAGGTGCTCATAAAGAAATCCATCGATGCTAAGAATAACTTTAATAAGGATTTTTTCTTCGCCAGTTTCGTTTATTATTGGTACATTAATTTTTTTGTTGAGTCGTTGTGCAAGATCTTTGATTTCTTCGGTGGTCATTTGGTACCTTTTTTCCGGTGGGGCATAAAATTCGTGTAAAAGGCCCTCAAATTCTTCTGTTGTTAATTCAGCTACTGTTTTTCCCATGATTTAATGATTTGAATGATTAAAAATATTAAGCCTGGAACAACGATTCCAGCAGGTTTCTCGATTCTTCATTATAAATGCCGTCAATCGTAAGGTTTGGTTTGCGGGTTTGTAATTCTTTGATTCCTGATGCGGTTTTCGTGCCAAAAGAGCCATCAGAAGTTCCAACATCAATACTTAGGAGTTTTAATGCATCCTGCAGTGCAACAACCTGAGGGCCGCTGCTGCCAATCTGAAGTACCGGATCTGGAATGGTAAATTTTTTAACTGGTGCCAGCCGCTGGTATGACAAGACTGTATTTAGCCGGTACGCAGAAACAGAAACCCGGTTTCCCTGGTTGCCACCCAGACAATAAACCCGCTTTCTATCGGGTGAAAGACCAAGAAATATGCCCACATGCCCTTTCCACGATTCGGGACTTTCGCGCCAGAAGACAACCACATCGCCTGGTTCAGGCGAAATTACTTTCGTGCCCACATTCAGCCATGAACGGGCATTTGGTTTTCCTGAATATTGTAATCCCGATTTCCAGGCCACCCAGTTCACAAAAGTGCTGCACCAGGCAATTTCATCATTTGTAATGCCGTTGATTTTTGTGTCTTTGGCATATTTTAAAACTTCAGGATTATGTTCATCTCCTGCTATTTCTTCGGTTCCAAGTTCATTGAATGCAATTTTTAAAAGCTGTTCCATTTTAAGTCAGTTTAATTACCAACTCAAGTTAGGGAATCTGAAGATGAAAGTCAATAGCTGATTTTACAGATTAAAAAGGTTAATAAAGCTGTTTTTAATTTAGGCTGTCACTGATTTTTTGACCGTTTAATAAATTCAAAAGGTTTAGTGCTGCTTTATTCTGAAGTTCTTTTACAGCACGATCAGAATACCATGCATAATGTCCGGTGCAAATGGTTCGCTGATGTTTTAAAAGTTCAAGTTGAGCATCTGTTGGTGGTTCATTTTCAAAAACGTCAAGTCCGGCACTGTGGATTTTTCCGCTGTTCAATGCATCCAGTAATGCTTTCTCATCAATAGTTTCTCCCCGCGAAGTATTTATTATCACCGGCTTTTTTTTCATCAGGTTGAATGTGTTTTCGTTTAAAAGATGAGTAGTTTCATGTGTCAAATTACAATGCAGACTAATGACATCTGAATTTTCAAGTAATTCTTCAAGCTCAGTTTTAAGAACAGGGAAACGGTTAAAATACCGCTGAGGTTTATATGGATCTGTTCCAATAATATTTTTAAACAGTGGGGCTGCTTTTTCGCTGAAAGTGCTGCCAATTCTGCCCAGGCCAATTATTCCAAGAGTTTTATCATGAAGTTCAAAAATATCATCTACAGGTGGTGCCGCAAATTTCCTGGAAAGTTGTTCTTCGGTATCCCACAATCCCCGCGTACAGGAAAACAGCAATGCCAATGCATGTTCTGAAACAGAATGATTTGCATATCCCTGAACGTTGGCCACTTTTACTCCAAAACGTGTGCAGGCATCCACATCCACATTGTCATAACCTACTCCGTAACGAACCACAGCTTTCAGGTTATTCATTTTCGAAAGAAACTCTTCGTCGATAATGGTGTGGCGTACCAGTATTCCATCGGCGTCTTTTGCAAATTCCATCTTTTCCGCTTTTTCGCCTTTAAAGGAGGGATGAATTTCCAGTTGTATTCCGTTCCCTTCAAAAAGTTCTTTTTCAAAAGTGTAGGATTTATATCCTGAATCGAGAATGACTACTTTCATATTTTTAGATTTGTTATCGAAGTTTTAAATCTGTTTTTCCTGTCTCCTGGATGATTAAGAGGGGCTTTAAATTCCATTGTATGCTGAAAATCCACCATCTACCGGTACTGTTATGCCGGTAATAAAAGATGAATTACCTGACAATAACCAGAAAACCGTGGACACCAAATCATCTGGTGTCCCCAGTTTTTCCTGCGGTGTATGATCAATAATTCGTTTTCCTCGCGGTGTGAGTTGACCTGTTATTTCATCGTAAAGCAGGAACCGGTTTTGTTCGGTTAATATAAAACCCGGTGCAATGGCATTTACCCGGATATTCATTTTTGAAAGGTGAACGGCCAGCCACTGTGTGAAATTAGTAATGGCTGCTTTTCCGGCGCTGTATGCAGGAGATTTACTCAGCGGCTGAATTGCTCCCATTGAACTGATATTAATAATGTTTCCGAATTTTTGTTTTGCCATGCTTTCACCAAAAACTTTGATGGGATAAACACTTCCAAGAAAATTCAGGTCTGCAGTGTAACGAAAATCATTTAAATCAATACCAAAAAACGAATCTTCCAAATCCGTTTCATGAAACAGGAACTCGGTTTTTGTAGATGCTCCTTTGGTTGCCCCGCCTGCAACATTTATTAATGCGTCAATTTTCTCTGTCCTTTTTTGAACTTCATGATTAGCAGCTTTTAATGATTCAATATCCAGTACGTCGCAAATGATTTGAAGATGATTATTTCCAAATGCACTTATTTTTTCAAATGTTGTCTGCAGTTTTTCAGCGCTTCTTCCCAATGCAATTATTTGTGCTCCTTCTTTTGCCAGAGCCAAAGAAATTGCGGATCCAATTACTCCGCTGGCACCGGTAACAATTATCGTTTTATTTTTTACTGAAAACATAAATTTCTAATTTACCTGTACCGGTTCAAAATTTTTCACATCACTGTTTACGTCAATTTTTAATACCGAAACCAATTCATTGGGGCTATTGCCGGGCAACCTGATATGCAGTTTATTTCCATTTCTTTCAAAGTCCAGTTTTTTCCCATTTAGAATTTTGCATGATTTTATTTCAGAGTCAAACGGAAACGGCAGTTCTACTTCATTTTTACTGAAGTTTAACAGGTTAATATAAATGGTATTTCCTTTTCTTGTGGAAGTTAGCCAGTCGGTGGGTTTATAAGGGCCACCGGTGGTTCCATAAACAGATTCACCATATTTTTTCAGCCATTTGCCGATTTCTTTTAAACGTTCCACCTGGCGTGGTTCAATGCGTCCATCGGGCATTGGTCCAACATTTAACAGCAGGTTTCCACCTCCGCCCACAGTCTTCAACAGGGTAAACAGACAATCCTGCAGACTTTTCATTTCATCATTTGGTTTCCACGACCATTGGTTGCAAATTGTAATACATGATTCCCAGGGATGTTCAACATCATAGGTTCCCACGCGTTGTTCGGGGGTGGCAAAATCACCTGCATATTCATCCGAAATGGTAATTCCTTCCATCCCTTTTCGGCCTTTATCCACACGGTTATTAATAAGCACATTGTTATCAAGGCCTTTCAAATAATTATAAAAATCAAGTCCCATTTCGTGTGTCCATGGTTCTTCCCATTCACCATCGAACCAAAGAATCTTTGTATTGTATTTTTCAATCAGCTCTTTGGTTTGTCCTTTCACATAAGGGATGTATTTTTCCATATCGCCGGTTGCTTTTTTTGTTTTGCCTCCCGGACTTCCCAGCGGATACAGCGGATGATGCCAGTCGCAAATGGAATAGTACGTTCCGAAAACAATTCCATATTTATCGCATGCATTTTTTAATTCCATTAATACATCCTTTTTGTAAGGAGTGGACGAAATATTATAATCAGAATATTCAGTAGGCCACAAACTAAAGCCATCGTGATGCCGCGTAGTAATTACAAAATATTTCATGCCGGCTTCCTTCAATGTTTTAATCCACTCACCGGCATCAAAATTTACAGGATCGAATTGCTTGTAGAGGTTGTCGTATTCCTGCACCGGCACTTCACTGCCCCTCGACCAGCCAATTTCTGTACCTTTTAAACTCACTGGTCCCCAATGCACAAACATTCCAAATTTCATGTCCTGGAAATCTTTTAGTTGTTTAGTGATGACTTGTGTTTTGTGTTGTGCAAAAACATGTGTTGAAAAAAGAATTAAAAGAATAAGGTATAGCCGGTTTTTCATCTCATTTATCTTTAGTGTTGTAAAAGTATTTAATGGAGCTCATTTTGGTTACTGTTATAATTGTATGTAAAATGATTAGAGCTCGTTTCATTTCTTAATGATTTTGTATCTTTCAGTTTTTAAAGATAAAGAAATATTTTTCTGTCTTCGAATGCGATATTTGAATTTAATTTTACCTGAATCAGATGAAACTGTACTTTTTAATTCTGCTTTTTATTTCCCTGCTTTTTTCTTCAGGTTCAGAAGAAAAAAAATTGTGGCCTGAATCCACTCAGGAATCGAAACCGTGGACGCGGTGGTGGTGGATGGGCAATGCAGTGGATAAGGAAAATATTTCACGCGAATTAAAAGAATTCCACGATGCAGGGATTGGTGGGGTTGAGATTACTCCAATCTATGGAGTGAAAGGTGAAGAAAATATTTTCATCGAATATCTTTCTCCGGAATTTTCTGAAATATTGAAATACACGATTACCGAAGCACACAAGCTGGGAATGGGTGTTGATTTGCCCCCCGGAAGCGGCTGGCGTTGTGGTGGCCCATTTGTTCCGGAAGATAAAGGATTATGGTCTTTACAAATTGACAAAACAATATTGACGAAAGGAGAGAAATGGAATTTGCCCAAAGGTGTAGAAAATGCGGCAGCCGTTTCATTTGTGGATGAAAACAAAAAGGTTATTGTGCTGAATCCTAAGGAATCATTTACGACGCCATCATCCGGAATGGTTTATACAGCATTCCGCATAAAAAACGGCGATAAGGTAAAACGTGCTGCCGACGGCGGACAAGGCTGGGCCATCGATACGTTTAACGAAGAAATTACCAACTGGTACCTCAATGAGTTCTGGAATCGGCTCGAAATCGGTGAAGGTTTGCTTCGCTGCTTTTTTCACGATTCGTTTGAATATACAGGTGATTTTACCACCCATTTTACCGAAGAGTTTAAAAAGCGGAGGGGATACGATCTTGCTGAATATTTGTATGTTTTAGCCGGCGATTGTGATGATGAGGAAATCGTTGCCCGCGTGAAATCAGATTACCGCGAAACGTTGTCAGATTTGGTTCTGGAGTCATTTATACAACCCATGACCGAATGGACACATTTGCACAAAAGCCTGAACCGCAACCAGGCACATGGTTCGCCGGGTAATATCCTCGATTTATATGCCGCCAGTGACATTCCGGAAACTGAAATCTTCCGGACCGTGGAACCAGGCTCAGTGGATATTTTTGTAAACAAATTTGCATCGTCGGCTGCACACATCACCGGTCAAAAACTGGTTTCGTCAGAGAGTTTTACCTGGCTTGATGAGCACTGGACAGTCACTCCCGGTGATATGGTTCGGGCAACCAACCGCTTTTTCCTCGCCGGAATTAACCACATGTTTTTTCACGGAACCTGCTATTCGCCGGAAGATGCAGCATGGCCGGGCTGGCTGTTTTATGCTTCCACCGAATTGAACGACCGTAATCCGCTGTGGCCTGAATTGCCCGTGTTGTTTAAATATATACAAAGATCGCAGTCTGTGTTACAGCAAGCAAGGCAACAGAACGATGTGCTTGTCTACTGGCCATATTTTGATGTGGCTGCAGCGCCCGGACGAATTTTTAATCACCTGGGCGTAAACAAGGATGCCGGCTGGTTTGTGGAGCACCCTATATCCGGTTTATCGAAGGATATGATGAATGCAGGTTATACCTTTGATTATATTTCTGATAAACAACTGCTGAATAGTAAATCTGAAAATGGTAAAATTATAACATCCGGCAATTCTGCTTACAAGGCAGTGGTTGTGCCAAAAACCAGCTATGTCCCGCTGGAGACGATGCGGCAGTTGAAACAGTTTATCGACACAGGTGGAAAAGTTTATTTTGATGAACTACTGCCTGAAAGTGTACCGGGAATGTTTCAGCTTGAAATACGCGAAATACAACTTCAAAATTTGAAGAAAACCATTTCAACTGAAAATGTGGGCAGGGTTCCCGAATTGCTTTTGACAGCCGGAATTGAAGGTGAAAAATCGGTTGTTGAAAATGGATTTCATTTCCTGAAGATGAAGATGGACAATGAAGGTTGGTACATGATTTTCAATACCGGAACTGAAACAAATGATGCTATGATTGAATTAAATGCCCCGGCTAAAAATTATATTTTCCTTAATCCAATGGATGGAAAGATTTCTTTGCCTGAACAAAAAGGCAATTCTATCCGGCTTCAACTGGAACCGGAAGAGACGGTTTTTGTGAAATGCACCAATAAAAAAGTAGAGGCAGCACCTTTTGTTTATGAACAAATTTCGCCGGATTCATTACAAATAAAAGGAATGTGGAAAATTGAGTTTACAAAAGGAGGACCGGTTTATCCGGGAAATATCGCTACAATTGATTTGCAGTCGTGGACAGAAATGGGAGACAAGGAAACAGAGCGTTATGCCGGAACTGCACATTATTCCATCGAGTTCAACTGGGAAAAAGAACCGGGCGAAGCGCTTTTAAATTTGGGAACTGTGAAAGACTGTGCAAATGTAAAATTAAATGGTAAGGATTTTGGAATCTTACTGGGGCCGACTTTCAAATGTAAGGTAGATAACCTGGTGCAGGGAAAAAACATGCTGGAAGTGGAAGTAACCAATGTGGCTGCCAACCGCATTCGCGATATGGATATCCGCGGCATGAACTGGAAAAAATTCTATGACATCAACTTTGTTAACATCGACTATAAACCGTTTAATGCTTCAGATTGGGAAATTAAACCAGCCGGTTTGCTGGGGCCGGTAATCCTGTTCAAACTGTAAAAAAGGAACTTCAATAGTGATTGGTATAATATGGATATGAAATCAAAACAATTCATAATTGCAATCTGGCTAATTGTTTTCACAGTTGGTTTCATTGTTTCTTGTAATAAAAAAGAGGATTTGAAATCCGAAATTCGAGTTGATAAAATAGTAATCGATAGCGGGAGATATACATTTCAGGATTCACTGATAATTCTGGTTAATGACACATTGCAATACGAAATTAGTTTTGAGACGGAGCCCAAAGATGCAGAAGTTTATTATTTAATAAATTCCGGTGATTTTATAAAATTAGCTGATGACCGGATTACAATTGATTCGACCTTTAATCATTTGTATTTTTATTTGCAGCGTCAAGGTTACCGTATGACGGAAGTCCATAAAATCGACTTTGGATTTGGAAATGATAATCTGATTCCAAATATACGTTTATATCCAAACCCTTTTACTGAAAACTTAAATTTTACATTTAACAGTAAAAACATTAGAGGGCAGTATTTTTACCATATTTTTAATCTGCAAGGAGAAATAATCCTGACACAAAATGATTTTGTTTCAGGGGATACAATTGAAAAGAGTATTGAATTAAAGAATTTACCATCAGGTATATATCTCATGCAGTTTAACTTTGGGAACTCTACTTTAACTGACAAAATTGTAAAGAAATAAGTAATCGTTGATTAACAAAACTATTGGCGAATAGTAATTTTGAAGACATTAAATCTGCTACTTTTAAAGTGTAAATTGAGTTTTATTTTACTAATTTGACCATGAATTTTATCTTCTGAAAATGAAAGAACATATTGTTGTGCTTCTGGCAGTAGTTTTATTATCCTGTTCCAATAACCTTAAGGTTTCTGTTTCCAGCCCCGATGAAAAAATAAATGTTCAGTTTGAACTGGATAAAGAGGGGCAGGCGGTTTATTCAGTGACTTTCGAAGATTCGGTGATTATTGATGTTTCCCGACTGGGTTTTGAAACTGAAAATTCCTCGTTTCCTTTGCAAAACCTTGAAATTGCAGAAGTGTCGAATACAACATTTAATAAAACATGGAAACCGGTTTACGGAGAGAGGGAAGAGATTCCTGATCATTACAATCATCTTCGGATTCATTTGAAAGAAAAAGTTTCACCGGAACGGGAATTTGAAATATCATTTAAGGTTTTTAATGAAGGTGTTGCTTTTAAATACACGTTTTTGCCGCAGCCGGGAATTGATTCACTGGTTGTTCAAAAGGAGCTGACTGAATTCAATCTGAAAAACAATTACACCTGTCTGGTTTCAGATCGGGCACAATCGGAATACAGAAGAGTGGCAGTCAGTGAAATTAAACAACCGGCAGAACGGCCGCTGGTGGTGGAAGCCGGTGAAAATTTTTTGGCAATTGGTGAAGCCCGGCTGGTGGATTTTGCCCGGATGAAACTTCAGTCTTCCGGAAATCAGAAATTAAAAGCAGTCCTCGAAGGAAATCCAACGGTAAAACCGCCGTATGCAACTCCCTGGCGTTATATTATGGTGGGAAAATCAGCTGGTGAACTGATTGAAAATAATTATTTGCTGCTCAATTTAAATGATCCGTGTGCTTTAAAAGATATTGGCTGGATTAAACCAGGGAAAGTAATTCGCGAGGTAACATTAACAACGAAAGGGGGAATGGCTTGTGTGGATTTTGCTGCAGAACACAACCTGCAATTTGTTGAATTTGATGCAGGCTGGTACGGTCCCGAAAATGATGAATCTTCGGATGCAACCACTGTTACTGTTGATCCGAAACGCTCTCCGGGACCGCTGGATTTGCATCATGTTATTGAATATGCAAGCGCTAAAGGAATTGGAATTATTGTTTACGTCAACCGGCGCGCTCTTGAAAAACAATTGGATGAAATACT
>CAWAMJ010000020.1:0-1006051 GCA_963783085.1 uncultured Prolixibacteraceae bacterium
TGGTGCAAACTGAGATGCAATCAATGTCCCACGGGCACCTCCGCCACTATCTTTTCTGTCTGTGTTGAGGCGCGTGAAAGTGGTAGAGAAAACGGCACTAAATTTTTTATTGAATTTATAATCTAAATTTGATCGAATAAAATATGTCGTAAGTGCTGCCTTTTATAATACCATCCTGGTTAAAAATGCTGCCGGCAATAGAATATTTGGTTTTTTCATTTCCTCCATTTACATTTAATGATGTCGTAATTATAGGTGCAGTTTTAATATAAAATCCTGCCAAATCAAAACCGTTTCCAAAATTGTTTATTTCATTCTCTGTAAATAAGGATCTACCCCATCATTTATTGCTTTGGTATTGTTGCATGTCGCATATTCCCTCGCATTCATTAAATCCATCTTTTTAATTAAAGATTGAGAACTGTTAGCTGGATTCAAAGTCGATAACATTTTCACCGGCCCTGCCTTTCTTGGTGGTTATAATTACTCCATTTGCACCCCGTGACCCATAAATGGCAGTTGAAGAAGCGTCTTTAAGAATCTCAATACTTTCAATATCAGAATTATTCAGAGCGGTTGGATTATTAATTGGAAATCCATCCACTACATATAAAGGTTCATTGCTCCCCTGAATAGAATTTGAACCTCTTATTCTTATACTTGTTGATGCTCCGGGCGCTCCGGTTGACTGTATTACCTGTACACCTGTAGATCTACCTGATAGTGCTTGAAAAACGTTTGTTGATGGATAAGCGTTGAGTTCTTCACTTTTCACTTGAGATACAGAGCCTGTTAAATCACTTTTTTTCATTGTCCCGTAACCGACCGCAACCACTTCATCAATTCCGACAGTTTCCTCTACCATAGAAATGTTAATCGTAGTTTGCTCACCAACCTCCACCTGTTGAGTTTTCAGACCTACAAATGAAAAAACCAGAGTGGCGTCGGATGGAATATTTGTCAAAGAATAATTTCCATTCTCATCTGTAACAGTTCCCTTGGTTGTGCCTTTTACTACTACCGTGACACCAGGTAAAGGTTCGCCATTGCTATCAATAACTTTACCTGAAATAGTTCCTTGCTGAGAGGATACAGTTTCAATATCGATACTTTGGTTTTCGGGTTTTAGCAAAATCAGGTAATCTTCCATCACTTTGTAACCGATCCCCTCTCCTTTAAATATTTCATCCAGAATTTCTTCCACGGTTTCATTCTTCGCATTTACAGAAACGCGTCGTTCCACATCCACCTGTTCGCGGATGTAAAAAAACCGGAAGTTGCTGGATTCCTCGATTTCTTTGAGTACATCAACAATTTGTTTATCCTCGGCCCGGAAACTGAATTTAGTCGCCTGCGAATAAACCGTTGCCGAAACCTGCATCAAACCTATCACGATAAATAAGGCCGTTAGTTTCATAATCAGTAGTAGCTTTTTCGCACTTCTGCCGTACAGAATGCGGTTCAAAATAACTTTTTTCATAAATTTGATTGTTTTGATGAATAAATGATTTGGTGCCTGCCACAACGTGGTTTCACCAAAAAGTTTTGAAACAAGTTAAGCTGGTCGGTGTTGGCGCACCTTCCGGCTTTTTTTGGTTTTAGTTCATGTCATTGTTTTTCTTTTTTAAGTTTAGTTCCGGCTATTCGTTATTTCAATTTTTTGCCCCACTATTTTATAGTTAATAGGCAAAGCTTTTTTAAGTATTTCCAGGATTTCAATTATCGATTCATTTTTGATGGTACCATCGAAATGCAGGTCAAGTATTTCCTTGTTTTTCACGTCAATATCCACGCCGTATTTCCGTTCCAGCAGCACTACGAGGTCTTTCAGGTTCATGTTCACAAAAATGAGTTTGTTGTCTTTCCACGAGGTGTACCACTTCGTGTTTACGTTTTTAATACCGATGTTTTTAAATTGTTTATCCAATATTAGTTGTTCGCCTGGTTTCAAAACCACATCATTGGCAAGTTTGTAGTTTTCGGCAGAACGAACAATAACCTGTCCTTCTTCCAGCGTTGTTACCACCTGGTTGTCGGTCTCGTAAGCCTTAACATTAAATTGGGTGCCGGTAACGTTAACATCATAAAAAGACGTGTGTACCACAAAAGGTTTGTCGGTGTTTTTTTGAACGTCGAACCAGGCCTCGCCGGTAAGGAAAACTTCGCGGATTCCACCTTCGCCATTCACACTGTACTTAATTTTTGAATCGGCATTCAGGTAAATAACCGAACCATCGGGTAATAACATTTCAGAGACCGAACCTTTGGGAGAGTAAACAGCATAATAAACCGGTTCTGTTGGCACCGATTGCATGGAAGAAATATAAATGCCGGTAAACAGCCCGATTGCTATTGCTGCAGCAATTCCCAGGAATGGTCTTAACAATTTTGTGTTTGATTTTGTCTTTTTCTGATTTTGTTCAATGTGTTTCCAGAGGCGCTCAAATAATTTGTTAAAATCGGTAGGTGAATTTTTATCCGCTTGTGTGGTTTGTGCTTCCTCTAATAGAATCTCTTTGACCTGGTATTCTTTTTCGGGTTGATGAAAAAGGGAGAGCATTTTTTGGCGATCATTTTCCGGAGCATTTCCGGATTTGCCTTTCTTTAAAATATCTTTTACTTCGTCGTTCATTCTTTACTAATATTGTGCGAATTTCCCTCCTTTTACCAGTTCGCTTTTTATTCTCTTTAAAAAAGGGACCGTCTGCCGGCTGACAAACAGCCCCCGAAATTTATCTAACAAACCTAAAACTACTTTCCTTGAAAACTCAATTGTTTCTTTTTAGTAATACGAACCGGTTTTGAAATTTACTCACCGGCGATTGCGAAATATTTGAAGATTGCCACGAAGACCCGAAGACACAAAGAAACACGAAATATATTTTGAATTATCAAAAAGATAGGATGAGGCGTTTGACACTTCGAGGACCTTGATGGCTTATTGCTTTAGGGGCGAAAAAATAAAGATTGCCACGAAGACCCGAAGACACAAAGAAACACGAAATATACTTTGAATTATTAAAAAGATGGGATAAGGCGTTTGACACTTCGGGGGCCTTGGCGGCTTAGTGCGTTAGTGACACAAAGCATTCGCTAAACTATTTCTATTTCAAAGAAGGAAACAAAAGAAACGGAAAACTATCACCAATGAAACTTATAATGTGCAGTTTACTGCGAGATAAAAGAAAAGCAACGCAAAGGATTGGTTTTGAAAATGTTTTTTTAGATATGAAATTGCCCGGTATAAATGATTCTCAACAGTACGTTTTGAAACATTTAACTGTTGTGCAATTTCATCGTTTGTCAACCCTTCCTGTTTGCTTAACCTGAATATTTTTTGCTGCCGCCCCGGTAATTGGGCAATCAATATTTCGAGATTCGCCTGCAAATCATCAAAAATAACGGTGTTCCAGGTGCTGCCCGAATCGGATTCGGCACTTTCCGGCATAAAATCCTGAAATGCGTTTTCGAGATTTGTACGGCGGATACGATCGTAAATGGTATTTACGGCGATTTTAAAGATAAACGATTTGATGTTCCTGGATTGGTCCAGCGTTTCGCGTTTTTCCCAGATTTTCAGAAAAACATCCTGCACCAATTCTTCGGCCTCCATTTTATTGTGGAGGTACGAAATGGAAAACTGGTAAATGCGTGGAGCATACCGTTCAAACAATTGCTGGTAAGCTTCTTTTCCGCCGGATTTGATTTTCCCGGCAAGCTCCGAATCGTTATGGTTTGCAAAATGGTTCAATGCAGGTTTTAATTAGTTTAGGTAAATGTAGCAGAAATAGAATGAACTTTCAAAAAGAAATAAATTGGTTGTTTAATTTCATTTCGTCGGGACAACCTTCGACAACGTTAAACCATTTTTGGGAGGTTAAATGTAGGAGATGGAGGGAAAAAGTACGGATATGCTCATCACTTGCATGTAGTTCGAAAATAACTGATGATTTATTCAGAGCATCCTCTAAAGTTAGAAATTTGGAAAAGAGTTGATCTATGTGCTATATTGTACAAATTAATTAAACTAAGCACTAGCACAATGGAACATAGCAATAACGTTTTCGAAACAAAAAAGGTCAATCATGATCCGATTACAGTAATTTTTGGTCCTTCCTCTTTATATTATATCGCTAAAGGAGATTTTCAAGTTGAAGTACCCCAAAATATCAAATTTGCCTTGCCTGATAACCTTTTGCATTTAATTGAAATCTCGTTAGGAGGAAGTGAAAAACATCGTAATTTTTTGAAAAAGATTGTTGTGGAAAGCCATGAAGAAGAAGAAAAAGAAGAAAGACTATCTGCGGATGTAATTGTGCGTAATTTATACGAATATTTTTTTAAAGTTATACCAAATGGTCGCTTATATAAAATTAATGAAGGTGATATCGAAGGATATATTCGGGAATTAGTCTCAACTAGTTTCGAAAATCAAGGTTATGAAATAGAATTAAGTCCAATAGGTAATTGGATGCGGGAGTTCTATTTGCGGGCACTATCGTGGTCAAAGAAAACCGGAGCTGTAATTGTTGAAACGACAAAAAGATATTATGACGAATTAAAAAACTACATTGCAAGCCTGGAGATTCCGGAACGTTTTGATGCAATCATAGACAAGAAGCAGGAATTCATTGGTAGCCTATTTAAAAATAAAGGTGGCAAAGCGGCGAAATGGTTTCTCAAAATTATCATCACTATAGCTATGAAGTATACCGGGCTGGACGAAAGTATGGGTTATGCGCTAGCACAAGCAATTACTGATCCGTAAATTTTCCGTAAATATTCTGAAACTCGATTATTTTTTTTCCTCAACTTCAGGCCGGAATAAGCACAAGTTTAGAAGTTGCAACCCGGGGCTATTTTGTTTTATCCCTTCGGGATTTACGAATAACGTGCCGAAACATGAACCTTCTGTTTGACAATTATTTTTTCAGCTTTATTATGAGATGCGAATGGAGAACATGATTGATAAACTGGTTGTTAAACGCTGGCAGGTCTGCCAACGCTGGCAGGTTTTGGATAGCAGACTTGTCAGCGTGCACAGCACCTGACAACGTCGAAAATGTAAATGGTGAAAACGAATAATAAACCCGGCGGTTTAACGCTGAAAGAGCCTGTCCCGCCTTGGCGGAATCTAACGACGCAGTGAAGTTTGGGATACGTTTTTCCCTATACCTTCTACCTACATTCGAGGGTCCATAGAGGAGTTAAAGTCAATTCCCAACCTGTAATGGTATGGAAAAGGCCGGTGATCGATTTCATGAAGTTTCAATTCAACTGTTACGAGACATTTGAACCCTTTCCGGGTTCGGCGGGATGGGGTGTGCCGAAACCACGGGTTTCACCCGCGGCTATTATTATTGAACCACTTCGTGGTTTTTCGGAAAATGATTGGCTTTTTTTAGCCCGGTTTTTTATTGAGCGGGTGACTGGGAGTCAACCGCTCAACGTTCTGATGGGCGTCGGCAGAGCATCGAAGCGTTCATCCCTGTGAAATCCGCAGATAAACTGGTTATTAAACGCTGGCAGGTCTGGCGACGATGGCAGGTTTTGGATAGCAGACTTGTCAGCGTGCACAGCACCTGACAACGTCGAAAATACAAATGGCGAAAACGAATAATAAACCCGACGATTTAACGCTGAAAGAGCCTGTCCCGGCTTGGCGGAATCTAACGACGCAGTGAGGTTTGGGATATCATTTCCCTATACCTTCTACCTACCTTCGAGGGTCCATAGAGGGTCCATGGAGGGGTTAAAGTCAATTCCGAACCTGCAATGGTATGTAAAAGGCCGGTGATCGATTTCATGAAGTTTCAATTCAACTGTTACGAGACATTTGAACCCTTTCCGGGTTCGGCGGGATGGGGTGTGCCGAAACCACGGGTTTCACCCGCGGCTATTATTATTGAACCACTTCGTGGTTTTTCTGAAAATGATTGGTTTTTTTAACTCTGTTTTTTATTGAGCGGGTGACTGGGAGTCAACCGCTCAACCTTCTGATGGGCGTCGGCAGAGCATCGAAGCGTTCATCCCTGTTAAATCCGCAGATAAACTGATTATTAAACGCTGGCAGGTCTGGCGACGATGGCAGGTTTTGGATAGCAGACTTGTCAGCGTGCAGAGCACCTGACAACGTCGAAAATACAAATGGTGAAAACGAATAATAAACCCGGCAATTTAATGCTGAAAGAGCCTGTCCCGCCTTGGCGGAATCTAACGACGCAGTGAAGTTTGGGATATCATTTCCCTATACCTTCTACCTACCTTCGAGGGTCCATAGAGGGTCCATGGAGGGGTTAAAGTCAATTCCGAACCTGCAATGGTACGGAAAAGGCAGGCGGCTGATTCTGTTATTCCTTATTTCTTATTCGATATTTTAGATTTTTAACTGTTATTGAGCAGGTGATTTAAATGTTACTCATTTTCCGGGTTCAGCTGGATGGGGTGTCCAAACCGGAAATCGCCCACGGGTTTCACCCGCGGCTATTATTGTTGAACCACTTCGTGGTTTTCTGGAAAATGACTGGCTTTTTTTAACCCGGTTTTTTATTGAGCGGGTGACTTGGAGTCAACCGCTCAACCTTCTGATGGGCGTCGGCAGAGCATCGAAGCGTTCATCCCTGTGAAATCCACAGATAAACTGATTGTTAAACGCTGGCAGGTCTGGCGACGATGGCAGGTTTTGGATAGCAGACTTGTCAGCGTGCACAGCACCTGACAACGTCGAAAACACAAATGGTGAAAACGAATAATAAACCCGACGATTTAACGCTGAAAGAGCCTGTCCCGCCTTGGCGGAATCTAACGACGCAGTGAAGTTTGGGATATCATTTCCCTATACCTTCTACCTACCTTCGAGGGTCCATAGAGGGTCCATGGAGGGGTTAAAGTCAATTCCGAACCTGCAATGGTATGTAAAAGGCCGGTGATTGATTTCATGAAGTTTCAATTCAACTGTTACGAGACATTTGAACCCTTTCCGGGTTCGGCGGGATGGGGTGTGCCGAAACCACGGGTTTCACCCGCGGCTATTATTGTTGAACCACTTCGTGGTTTTCTGGAAAATGATTGGCTTTTTTTAACTCTGTTTTTTATTGAGCGGGTGACTGGGAGTCAACCGCTCAACCTTCTGATGGGCGTCGGCAGAGCATCGAAGCGTTCATCCCTGTGAAATCCGTAGATAAACTGGTTGTTAAACGCTGGCAGGTCTGCCGACGATGGCAGGTTTTGGATAGCAGACTTGTCAGCGTGCGCAGCACCTGACAACGTCGAAAACACAAATGGAGAAAACGAATAATAAACCCGACGATTTAACGCTGAAAGAGCCTGTCCCGCCTTGGCGGAATCTAACGACGCAGTGAAGTTTGGGATATCATTTCCCTATACCTTCTACCTACCTTCGAGGGTCCATAGAGGGTCCATGGAGGGGTTAAAGTCAATTCCGAACCTGCAATGGTATGTAAAAGGCCGGTGATCGATTTCATGAAGTTTCAATTCAACTGTTACGAGACATTTGAACCCTTTCCGGGTTCGGCGGGATGGGGTGTGCCGAAACCACGGGTTTCACCCGCGGCTATTATTGTTGAACCACTTCGTGGTTTTTCTGGAAAATGATTGGCTTTTTTTAACTCTGTTTTTTATTGAGCGGGTGACTGGGAGTCAACCGCTCAACCTTCTGATGGGCGTCGGCAGAGCATCGAAGCGTTCATCCCTGTTAAATCCGCAGATAAACTGATTATTAAACGCTGGCAGGTCTGGCGACGATGGCAGGTTTTGGATAGCAGACTTGTCAGCGTGCACAGCACCTGACAACGTCGAAAATACAAATGGTGAAAACGAATAATAAACCCGGCAATTTAATGCTGACAGAGCCTGTCCCGCCTTGGCGGAATCTAACGACGCAGTGAAGTTTGGGATATCATTTCCCTATACCTTCTACCTACCTTCGAGGGTCCATAGAGGGTCCATGGAGGGGTTAAAGTCAATTCCGAACCTGCAATGGTGCGGAAAAGGCAGGTGGCTGATTCTGTTATTCCTTATTTCTTATTCGATATTTTAGATTTTTAAATTTATTGAGCAGGTGATTTAAATGTTACTCATTTTCCCTACACCTAAATTCAATTCCAAATCGGAAATCGCCCACGGGTTTCACCCGCGGCTATTATTGTTGAACCACTTCGTGGTTTTCTGGAAAATGACTGGCTTTTTTTAGCCCGGTTTTTTATTGAGCTGGTGACTTCGAGTCACCCGCTCAACCTTCTGATGGGCGTCGGCAGAGCATCGAAGCGTTCATCCCTGTGAAAAATCCGCAGATAAACTGGTTGTTAAACGCTGGCAGGTCTGCCGACGCTGGCAGGTTTTGGATAGCAGACTTGTCAGCGTGCGCAGCACCTGACAACGTCGAAAACACAAATGGAGAAAACGAATAATAAACCGACGATATAACGCTGAAAGAGCCTGTCCCGCCTTGGCGGAATCTAACGACGCAGTGATTAGTTTGTTAAACATTGATATTGTTGTTGACATCATTGAAAACCGTATTAACATTCTACGTGATTTTGCAGAACTGATTTTGAGCAGGTAATCCGGCGGCGGCAGAATATCGGTGCAATTCCAGGGAATTTGTAACTTCGTTCGCTTAAATTTCTTGATTCCGAAGGGCGCCTAAAAGATTATTTCATTGACGAAAATGGCATAGAAAAGCCTCTGTTTTAACAGGGGTTTTTATCTTAAGCGCCTGCAAATGTTGCTGTGACACCGATTTCAGAGGATAACCTGATCCTGTCGGTCGCGCAGATTTTAAGCAAATCTTAAGAATCGTTTAATCGTATTTAAATCATTCTGAACATAGATTTGTAGAAAAAATAAATACAATGATTTCAGCAACACATTTTCACGCTATGGTTATCCATTTCCCGATTGCCTTGTTAATGGCAGGATTTTTATCTGAAATTCTGGGATTGGTGACTAAAAAAGAGTTTTTCAAAGATGCAGCGGTTTTCCTTTTGTTAATTGGAGCGCTCGGTGTAATTACAGCGTATATCAGCGGAAACCTGGCCGGCGAAGGAATTGAAGAAGGGCCCTTGAAAAATCCGCTCGAACTGCACGAACTGGCCGCAAAAATTACGTTGTGGCTGGCTGTAATAACCGGATTACTGCGGGCGGTTATGTTCTATTTTAAATACGATCGCCGGTGGATAAGGTGGTCTTTTATAATTTTATTTACGGCGTTGGCAGGTTCAGTGGCCGCAACCGGCTACTACGGCGGACAACTTGTATTTAAACATGCCGCGGGCGTGCAACTGGCGCTTCCGGATTTTGGCAACATTTCCAATGAAGATTGACTTTCATTATCTTTGAAAACAGTCACCGAAAATCAAACGATGCGAATACTTATTGTTGAAGACGAACCATCAATTGCCAATTTCGTTCGCGAAGGGCTGGAAGAGGAAGGTTATGCCGTTGATATGGCCGACAACGGTAAACGCGGTCTGCAACTGGCGCTTGAATATATTGAAGAGTATGATGTGATTTTACTCGACTGGATGCTGCCCGGTCTCAGTGGCATTGAAATTTGCCGCAATATCAGAAACGTAAACCATATAGTTCCGGTTATTTTTTTAACCGCAAAAGATACAGTTGACGATGTGGTTTTTGGTCTGGAAACCGGTGCCGATGATTACATTCGTAAACCTTTTTCGTTTGAAGAACTGCTGGCACGAATTCGTGTACACATGCGAAAGGGCGAAACACAACCTGTAATATTTTCGGCAGCCGGAATTGAAATGAATATCGAAAAACATACGGTTTTGAAAAATGGCCATCCCGTTGAACTCACTCAAAAAGAATTTTCGTTGCTCGAGTATTTTCTCCGCAACAAAGGCAAAGTATGCCGTCGCACCGGTATCATAGAAAAAGTGTGGGACATTCATTTTGATTATGATACATCGGTTATTGATGTATATATTAATGCCTTGCGGAAAAAACTCGACATTCACGGAAAACCTTCTTTAATTACCACAGTTCGTGGTGTGGGGTATAAAATTGAGGCAGAAGAATGACACTTAAATTTAAAAACCGGATTGCCCTGTATAATACTCTTGCAGTGGCTTTTACCACCGCGCTGGTATTCCTTGCTATCAGTTTTGTGGTTTACGATACGGCTTATTCTCACCTCGACGAAGATATTCAGGTTGAAAAAGATGAAGTTATCAGTAACCTGTTCTGGCTTCAGGATTCGATTATTGTTAACAAAATGCCGGAGTGGGAAGAGGCGGAACACAGTCAGGTGGAAGTTAATCCTACTTTTTTACAATTGAAAGACATGCAGGGAAACATCATTTTTCGTTCAAATAACCTGCCTGGTCACCAGGAACTGGAAGATGCCACTAACGACCATATTTTTTACAATGGCGAAATCAATCACCAGAGAATTCGGTTGGGTCAGTTCCCTGTAAAAAATGAAAGCGGAAAAGTAATCGGGCAACTAACCATTGCCGTTTCGCGGCAGGAATCTCACAACGTTCTGTACAACCTGGTCTGGGTACTTGTTATATCTTTTCCGGTTGTACTTTTGGTGCAGTATTTTTCATCTTCGGTGGCCGCCTCCAGGGCCATTAAGCCTGTTCATCAGCTTATTGCTTCTGCTTCGCAAATCGATCATTTAAACATAGAAACCCGGTTAAATTTACCTGCCCGAAAAGACGAGTTGTACGATCTTACGAAAACAATAAATGAGTTGCTTGCCCGGATTGAAAAAAGCATGTTGCAGCAAAAACAGTTTACAAGCGATGCTTCTCATGAAATTCGTACACCGCTTTCGGCAATTCGTGGAACCTTGGAAGTTCTTATCCGCAGAAAACGAAACTCCGAAATTTACGAAGAGAAAATATCCGGTATTATCCAAATGGTTGACCGCCTTGATGCATTGCTGGAACAGCTGTTGCACCTGGCACGCATTGATTCAGGTAAAATTGTTGCCCGTAAAGAGCCGGTTTATCTTTTTCCGGTTGTATCTGCTATCCGCCATAAATGGGTTGCAAAAGCTGCCGGCAAAAATATCATTATTCAAAACCAGCTTCCGGAAGGAACAGCAGTAAAAGGCGATAAATTTTTTCTCGAATTAATGCTGGATAATCTGGTAAACAATGCGATAAAATACGGCAAAAACAACGGCCGGATTTTAATTCGCTGGAAAGAAAACCCATGCACCCTTCTGGTCGAAGATGATGGAATTGGCATTCCTGAAAAAGATATTCCGTACATTTTTAACCGGTTTTTTCGCGCCGATGAATCGCGCAGTTCGATTGTGGATGGTAGCGGCCTGGGACTTTCAATCGTACAGAAATTGGCTGAACTTCAGAATATTGAACTTTATGTGGAGAGCCGCGAAAATGAAGGCACTGCCTTTTCACTTCAATTTCAAGGTTAGTTTTTAAGGAGATTTTAAGAATTGCTTAAGGAAGTTTAAAACGACCTTGCTGCACCTTTGTACCATAAAATAAATTTTTAAAACAATACAAAATGAAAAAAACAACTTTTATTACAATTTTGGCAGCCGTTGCCGCTGTAATCATGCTGCCGTCGTTCACTGCAAATCCACCTGCAAATGAAAATGATGAAACAGGAACCCGTTTAAATGTATCGGTAAATGCCAATACACTGAATTATGAAAACATGCAGGCTGCTTTTAAAGGCGAAACAACAGCAAGTGCAAAGTATGCTGCGTATAGTAAAAAAGCCGAAGAAGAAGGGTATCATGAAATTGCCTTATTGTTTAAAGCTGCTTCCATGTCCGAAAAAATTCATGCCGGTAACCACCAGGCTGTTTTGCGCGAAGGGAGTCAAAATGTTCCCGCAATAACTCCCGAATTCACGGTGAAATCAACAAAGGAAAACCTGAAAGATGCCATAGAAGGTGAAACCTACGAAGTGACAACAATGTATCCGGAATTTATTACGAATGCCAATGCCGCCGGCAATCAGTTTTCTTTAATGAGTTTGAATTATGCATACAAAACAGAGCAAAAGCACAAAACAATGTATGAAAAAGCCCTGGCAGCGCTTGAAAGCAATAATGTAAAATCATTGCCGTCAGTGTTTTATGTTTGCCCCACTTGCGGAAATACTTACGATATCAAAGCTCCCGGCCGCTGTGGAATATCAATGACGAGTTCAGAAAAATTTTTAAAAATCGATTCGCTCAATTCATAATATTAATCAGTTAGAGGAGTAAGAGTGAAATCCCGGAGTAATCCGGGATTTTTTTTGTTTTTAAAATTCTGAAAATGAAAATACAAAATGAAAGTGAACAGAATTTCGGATATTAATATTAGGAAATATCTAAATTTGTCCCCCGGAACTGAAAAAGAATAAAACGAGCGTGTTCGAACGAGCACAAGAAAGGTAAAATATTCGTCCATTGGTATTGAACCACAGGCATTTTTCAGTGAAATAATTAATAATAGACAGTTTTTTAACTGCGACATATTGGGAATGAAAACAACAGACATTGAAATAATGGCGCCGGTGGGTTCTTACGAATCGCTGATGGCAGCCATTCAGGGTGGGGCAGGTTCGGTATATTTTGGCGTGGAGCACCTGAATATGCGCTCGCGCTCTTCGAATAATTTTTCCATTGGCGACCTGAAAAAAATTGCCCGGATTGCCGCCGAAAATAACGTTAAAACATACCTGACGCTGAATGTTGAAATTTTTGACGGCGAACTTACGCAAATGCATGAAGTGCTGGAAGCCGCAAAAAATGCCGGAGTTTCAGCCGTTATCGCTGCCGATATCTCGGTCATTCAGTATGCGCGTTCCATAAATTTTGAGGTTCATATTTCAACCCAGGTAAACATTACCAACATTGAAGCAGTAAAGTTTTACGCCAATTTTGCCGATGTGGTGGTTCTGGCGCGCGAAATGAACCTTGGACGGGTGCATGAAATTACCAGCCAGATAAAAGAGCAGCAGGTTAAAGGGCCGTCGGGTAATCTGGTGCGGCTTGAGATGTTTGTCCATGGCGCACTTTGCATGGCGGTCAGCGGGAAATGCTACCTCAGCCTGCACGAAATGAATTCGTCGGCAAACCGCGGTTCGTGCCTGCAAACCTGCCGGCGCGCTTATACTGTAACGGATAAGGAAACCGGCGCAGAACTGGATGTTGACAATGAATACATCATGTCGCCCAAAGATTTGAAGACCATTCATTTTCTGAATAAAGTACTGGATGCAGGAGTTTCGGTGTTTAAAAATTGAAGGCCGGGCACGTTCACCCGAATATGTTAAAACTACAGTGGAATGTTACCGGGAAGCAGTGGAAGCATGGCAGAACAACGAATTTACCGAAGAAAAAATTAACAATTGGAATGCGCGGTTGGCAACGGTATTTAACCGAGGCTTCTGGGATGGATATTACCTCGGGCAGCGATTGGGTGAATGGAGCGCCAATTATGGTTCGCAGGCGACAAGACGTAAACTTTACATCGGGAAATGCACCAACTATTTCACCAACATTGAAGTGGCGGAATTTAAACTCGAAACCGGCAATCTCAGCGTCGGCGATGAAATAATTGTAACCGGACCCACAACCGGCGTGGTGCAAACTCACGTAAAAGAAATCAGGTTCGATTTAAACCCGGTGGATGAAGGGCTGAAAGGCCAAAGGATTTCAGTAGTTGTTCCGGTAAAATTGCGCCGTTCGGATAAATTATTCAAACTAGTTGATGCAAAAATGGTGAAACAGCGGAAGTAAAGAACGGCGCCGGTTCTTTCTGTTTTTTTAAATAGAAACAGGTGAAAAACCATTTGTTACAAACCAACTACCTTTTTTGCCAACGTAAAAGAGCGGTGAATACCACCGCTCTTTTCCTGAAAGACAAACAACTAATTACCTTACATTGTACGTTAATTAATCAATTCAACCAAAGCTTAAGTCCACTAATAAACTCGTTTGTACAATGTACGTAAGATTCGTACGTTCAGCAATTTCTTTTGTTTCATAAAATTTCTTTTTTTGCATTAGGAGTTTAAGATATACAAAACAGGATAAGGCTAAAGTTCTGTTATATAGCAACTTAACCACCAGTCAGCTTAAACTGGACGGGAATATGAAAATAGAGTAAAAACGGTTTTGATTAGCTTCATTGCCGCTCACTTCACAGGCTGTGTGAAAACAGGATAAGAAGTAATTAATTTTTGCACCGGGTTTTAACCCGGTGATTTCGTGATGAATGAATATCGGCTTTAGCCTTTAATTTTCAGCATTTTAAAGGCTAAAGCCTGAACTTTGCTAATAATTTTTTAACCACCGGGCTAAAGCCACGGTGTAAAAAATTGTATCCTTCACACAGCCTGTTCATTGAACGGGTACTGCAATTTTCAGTGGGAAAGCGTTTTAACTACATTTTTTTTAAGCAAAAAAAAGCTTATTGATTAAGCGCCTAATTCAATCTATTTTTTATGTCATCAGATGAATCAAAGTTTTTTCAATTTTTTTAGTATTTCTTCGGTAGAATATGGCTTTACGTTATTTAAAAAAGACCTGAAACTACGTTTTCACCTGAAACCGAAAAACAGCTTCCTATCGTATTCGATCAAGCCACAATTAAGTTACTTTATCAATGGCTTTTTCAAGAAGTTTTTTTGTTGCTATTGTTCCATCAATTTCAGAAAGTTCGCTGCCTTCGTATTCGATATCTACGTACCCGCGGTAACCGGAATCTTTCACAATTTGCATCATGCGGTAAAAATCAATGGTGGTTTCATTGCCCTGTGAATCGAAAGCATACGATTTTCCGCTTACGCCTTTTGCCCAGGGCATCAGCAGTTCAACACCTTTGTAACGGTCGTACGTTTCACCGGTTTGGCGGTTAATGGTAAAGTTGCCAAAATCGGGCAGCGTTCCCACGCGCGGATGATCAACCATTTTCATTACTCCAACCAGCCATTCGGCATTGCTCGACAAACCACCATGGTTTTCAACCAAAACATTGATCCCTTGCGGGCCGGCATATTCGCACAACATGCGTAAACCGTCGGCAGCCAGTTTTTGCTGCTCTTCGAAACTGCCCTGGCTGGCGGCATTTACCCGAATGGAATGGCACCCGAGGAATTTGGCTGCGTCAATCCACTTTTTATGGTTTTCAACGGTTTTCAAACGCTCCTGTTGGTCGGGAGCACCAACCATTCCTTCGCCGTCGCACATGATCAGTAAACTATCCACATCTTCGTTTTTGCAGATGTCTTCCAGGCGAGCCATGTATTTTTCATCTTTTACTTCTTCTTTAAAAAACTGGTTGACATATTCCACTGCCCGGATTCCCAGCTTTCGCGCCTGAACCGGAAAATCGAGATTTGTCATTTCTTTCGCAAACAATTTTTTGTGAAACGACCATTCAGCCAGCGAAACATCAAAAAGTTTTTCGTCTTGCATTACGCGGGCAACAGCCGGTGAAGCCAAAACAGAGCCTGCAGTTGCCGCCAATGTTGTTTTTAGAAAATTTCTACGATTTGTATTTGTCATTTTTAACACTGTTTTTAGTTCATCATAAAATTAAGGTTTTTCAACCGATTAAGTTTGTTTTATTCTTTGTAATTTTTACAATATGCTGAAAATGAAGATGAAATAAGCTTGTCGCGCCTATCTGCATTTCAACGAAACTAAACATATTTAAACCGTTTAATGTTCTTTTTCGGCGTCTTTTCAAATTCTTCTTCCACAAGTTCAATCTCGCTGATTTGCTCGTATTTCGGCAGTTCCGCATTCACTTTTTTCCGGTTTTCCAGCATAATTTCGGGTAATTGTCCTACGGAAATTTCATCGGTTTTAAGCGATTCATAATCCGGGTAAACCTTGGCGATTAGCTTTCCGTTTCGTTCGGTAACAACACATTCAGCCACATACGGTTGGTTCATAATCCGTGCTTCAATCTCTTCCGGATAGATGTTTTGTCCGGACGGCCCGAGGATCATGTTTTTCGATCGCCCTTTAATGTAAATGAAATTGTCTTCATCGATTAAACCCATATCGCCCGTTTTCAGCCAGCCGTCTTCAGTAAATGCTTCGCTGGTCGCTTTTTCATTGTGGTAATAACCCAACATCACATTTTCCCCTCTCACCTGAATCTCACCAACCATGTTATATGGATCTTCCGAATTAATCCGCACTTCCATCCGGTCCACCAGGCGACCCGCCGACGAAGGTTTGGTTTTGTTCCAGGCTGCATAGCTGATGAGCGGCCCGCATTCCGTCATTCCGTATCCAATGGTGAACGGAAATTGAATCCGCTTGAAAAATCCCTCGACTTCGGCGCTTAGCGGAGCGCCGCCGATGACCAGCTCGAAAAACCTTCCGCCAAAAGTTTCAATCAGTTTTTGCCTTATTTTTTTCAGAATTGCCGAAGAAATACCCGGCATTTTCAGCAACAATTTTGTGGCCGGTTTATCGATGGCCGGCAAAATGCGTTTCTTGTATATTTTCTCAATAATTAATGGCACCGACAAAATCAGATGTGGTTTTATTTCGCCGAAAACCTTTGTAATAACAGCAGGCGACGGAATTTTTGCCAGAAAAGTAATGTGGCAGCCCAGGGTTACCGGAAACAGAAATTCGAACAACAAACCATATACATGCGCCATTGGCAAAAATGAGACGATTTTATCGCCAGGTTTCAACGGCATGTTTTCCTGTGCGTAAATGATGTTCGAGACCAGGCTCCGCTCGGGTATCATTACGCCTTTGGTAAAACCCGAAGTTCCTGAAGTATAGGAAATGATGCACATTTCCCCGCTGTTCCATTCTTCGAACTGAAAATTACTTTTTGCGAGTTTATTTTCTTTGTAGTACCGAAATGCGTCTTCGAGCTTGTACTGGTTGTTTTCGTCGCGCGAGAGGTGCATGTTAAAATCCTCCAGGAAAACCACTGCCTGCAGGTTTTGCGTATTGCTGAAATCAACTTTATCGACCAGCGATTTGGCGCTGAATAATATTTTAGCCTCAGAATGATTGATGATGTGGTTCGTGTTGGAGGAATTAAAGTCGGGCAAAACCGGGACAATCACAATACCGGCTGAAATAGCTGAAAGGAAAACAGCGGCCCAATGTGCGGAATTTCTTCCTAAAACAGCAATTTTATCACCGCGTTTTATTCCCATGATTTGGTAAAAAAGATGGAGCGATTTTATGATATTGGCGATATCTTCATAGTTAAAATCACTTCCTTCGTAATCAGAAAAAGCAGGTTCGTTCCAGTTTTTCTGAAACGAACCGGTATACAATTTAGCTAAAGAACTTGTAGTCATTACAATCCGGTATTGGTTTTCCTACCAAAATTATAAAAATTACCGAACATATCTTCAAACTCCCGTGTTTTAAAAATGCACCGGAATATCCGTTGTAAGTAAGTTTCCTTTATCCTTCTCAAATAAAAAACCCCGGGAAAAACTTCCCGGGGCCTCATTGTCCCAATAAAATAATTTCAAAAGGCAATACCGAATTGTCTGTTATCTTATTTTCGACAATTGAGTTTATTTACTTTGTTTCCACGACTGCATATTTTGATACCTTCCAGAATTCTTCAGGATTTTCAATTTTCAGATATGCGATTTTATTGTCTTCATAAATGTAGCTGTACGAACTGTCGGGATGTTCAGTAATCATCTCGGCTTTATCTGCGAACAACGGGAAAACATTTGTATTTCTGCGGTCGAGTTCCGTGAAATAGTCTTCGTTCAAATTGTCGCGCAGTTTTTCGTTTCTGCCCAGGAACAGGAATCCACCGTCTTTTTTCAACACACCGTTTTCCTTCAGTTCCTTAAACGTTCCCGATGCAAAATATGCTTTGTTTATCTGATTTTCTTTTTCGGTAATCGTCTGCGATTTCATTTCCAGCGAATCTTGCTTTAACGACAAATTACTTTCCAACTGATTAACCTGCTGCCCCAGTTCGGCAATCTGGTAATCACGTTCTTCCAAATCGCTTGTCAACCGCCGGACACTTTCGTTTTGTTCCTCCAGATTTTGAGTGAGTTCTGCAATCCGGTTTTTGAAGGAGTTAATTTCTATGCCCGATGATTTTAATTTTTTGGTCAGGCTCTCAATTTTTTCACTGCTTTGCTCCAGCATGGTGTTCATCAGTTTGATATCGGCCACTATTTTTTCTTTCTGATTCGGTGCGCCTTCCTGTGCATCAATCATCAGTTGTTTTCTTTTATTTCTGATGAAGGTGAGATTTTGCTCAATTTCGTCGAACGTGCCCGCCAGGTCGTTAACCAGCGAGTCTCGTTCTTCATACATCGAATTTAATTCAGAATACTGTTGGTTCAAGTCAGCCAGTTTGGCTTCTTTGTCTTTTATTTCCGACCGGTTGTGGCTAATAATAACGATTCCGGTAACGAGCACTGCAAATACTACAAAACCGATTACCAGATTTCTGATTAGATTTTTCTTTTCCCTATTCATGGTTGCATTTTTTTAATTTAACAAAATTGCATTTCGGTTGTATAAGCAAATGATGCACCATTTAGGTCATGTCTCTGCAATTCAGCAACATAAAAAAAAACATAACGAACAATGACTATCAAAACGATAGCCTGTTATCAAATTGATAAAAAGGGAAAGTCGAAAACCGGTCACGACACCTTTGTTTCCTTTAACATGCGGTAAATGGTAGCTACGCCGATGTCCAGTTTTTCGGCAACCAGCTTGATGTTGTTATCGTATTTCTGCAGGTAATTCTGAACAATTTTAATGTCGTATTCGCGTAAAGTCATTTCTGCATTTGTATTTTCCGGAAATAATGCGTCGTTCCCCAAAATGATATTTTCGCCGCTGATTTCATCGCTGTCGGAAATTGTAACAGCCAGTTCTATAACCGATTTCAGTTCCCTGATATTTCCGGGGAAAGAATAGGTAAGCAATTTATCGATGGCTGATTTTGAGAGCGTTTTAATGGGAAACCTGTTTTCGTTACAAAATTCTTTTATAAAATGTTTTGAAAGGATAATCGTATCGGTTCCCCGTCGGCGAAGCGGTGGCAGTTCAATCGATAAACCAAACAAACGGTAATATAAATCCTGCCTGAAATTCCCGTTCAGTACGGAGTCCTGCAGGTTTCGGTTAGTTGCCACAATAATCCGGCTGTCGGTTTTTACCGGTTTATTGCTTCCCACACGAACGATTTCCTTTTCCTGCAATGCCCGCAATAATTTCGCCTGCAATGATATGTCCATTTCTGCAATTTCATCGAGAAAGAGCGTGCCGCCGTTAGCTTCTTCAAACTTCCCCAACCGACGAAAATGTGCGCCTGTAAACGATCCTTTTTCGTGCCCGAAAAGTTCGCTTTCGGTTAAATCTTTTGGAATGGCAGCCATATTCACAGCCACAAATGGTTTCGAAGATCGATTTGAATTGTAATGAATAGCTTTGGCTACCAATTCTTTACCGGTTCCTGTTTCGCCGGTTATGGTGACCGAAATATTTGTCCGTGTGGCTTTTTCAATCAGGCTGAAAACTTTTTTGGTTTCGGGGCTGTTCCCGATGATGGTATTCTGATAGCTGTATTTCTTTTTTACTTCGTTCCGGAGCGATACGATTTCACGCTTCATCCGCGCTCCTTTCCGGATGTTTTGCACGGTATTTAACAACCGTTCCCGAATGTCTTCCGATTTCACAATATAATCGTATGCGCCGTATTTCAGCAACTCCACCACCACTTCTATTTCGCTCTGTTCCGAAATTAAAATTACCTGGATATCTTCATTTTCAGCTTTAATCTGTTTTAAAATTTCAAGCCCCTTCATATCCGGAAGACGATAATCGAGCGTAATCACATCGGGCGATTTATGTAAATTGCCGATGCATTCTTTCCCGGTGGTATACGATTCGATTTCGTAATCGGGATTTAACGAAAGATGGTGGACCAGCAACCGGTTATACCATTCATTATCTTCAACTACAAATATTTTAAAGGGTTTTTCGTCCATGCGATGTAAATTTTATCTGTGCGCCAAACGGATTATTAAAGCTGAAAGGTAATTAATTTTTAAGTTGGGGTGGGAAGGAAATGTCCTTGTTTTTTGATGTCTCATCCAAATATTTTCTCAGAAAAAAGTTGATGTCCGTCAATTCTTCTTCAATTGCCATTATCAATTTGAGAATTTCCTGATGGTTTACCGGAACTGTTGACGCTGCCAGTTCCAGTTTTTTTATTTGTTGATAGAGGTCGGCAGCACGAAGATGTTTACTTTGCGGCGCCAGTTTATGGGCAACTTCAAAAACAGTAGCCCAGTCGTTTTCAACGGTTGCTGTTTTTAATTTTTCGATACCCGTTTCAGCAGAACGAATGAACAACTCAATCATTTCCTTCATAAAAACAGTATCTCCATTCATCATCCGTTCCAGTTCGGCAATATCGATAACAGGTTTATTATCCGCTTTTTGTTCTTTGGGGCTAAATTTTACCACTTTATTTACAACATCAAACAGGTTTCGTTCGGAGAAAGGTTTTGGAAGAAATTCGAGCATTCCGGCGGCACGGCAGGCTTCTTTTTCTGTTTTATCGCTGGTGGCGGTAATGGCAATAATTTTTGTGCCGGGTTTCGCTTTCAGAATGGCTTTTGTAGCTTCAATCCCATTCATTTTTGGCATTCGCATATCCATTAAAATGAGGTCGAAATCCTGGTTCAGCGCCATTTTTACCACTTCTTCCCCGTTGACTGCTTCCTTTATTTTAACTCTCCATTTATTAAATATCCCGCGGAACAGGAAACGGTTAAATTCCTCATCGTCGGCAACAAGAATTTGAAGCTCGCTGTAATGTTCCGGAACCTCGGGTACTTCAAATCTTTGTTCTTCAATTTTGCTTTTTTTCCCTTTGCCATACGGAATATTCACTTTCACTGTTGTTCCGTTTCCCGGCTGGCTCTCGATTGAAATATGCCCGCCCTGCAACTCGACCAGCTTTTTAACAATAGCCAGTCCCAGTCCGGTGCCACTGTATTTTTTCCCGGCTTGATTTTCAGCCTGAACAAACTCTTCGAAAATGATATCGAGATCTTTTCGCGTAATTCCAATCCCGGTGTCGGAAACCTGCATGTGCAATCTAAACTGCTTCTCTTCCATGGGTTCAGCCCAGGCCGTAAATTTTACTTCTCCGCGTTCGGTGAATTTAATGGCATTGCTAATCAGGTTAATCAAAATCTGTTTCAGGCGCAGTGGGTCACCCACCAATGCCACAGGAATATCGTGCGCCAAACCGGAATTTAAAGCTATCCCTTTTTTGGTGGCAGTATATTTTTCGAGCGCCAGTACTTCATCGAAAACTTTTGCAGGGGAAAAATGGACGTTTTCCAGTTTCAGTTTACCGGCCTGCAATTTCGAAAAATCGAGCGTGTCGTTAATGATGCTGTTCAGGTGCCGTGCCGATTGTGCCAAAACTGAAATCTGCTCATTAATATCGTCGTTATTGCGGCGGTGAAGCAGTTGTTCGGCCAGGCCGTAAATGGCATTTGCCGGCGTGCGCATTTCGTGGCTTACGTTGGCGGCAAACTTCTCTTTTGCAAGAGCCAGGTTTTCCGCTTCTTCACGTGCACGTTTCAGCGCCCGCTGGTACGACTTACTTTTTTTCAGGTAATTGTGCAGCAGAAAAAGCACCACCAAAAGCAACACCACCGCGGTAACCGAAAATGCTGCCAAACGTTTGTATGTAACTCCTGCCAGGCGATCGGCTTCCTGTGTTTTTGCCATCAAACCATCCACCTCATTTTTTTCGGCCTGTGCAATCAACCGGGTAATCTTTCCGGAAATTTCAATGTTTCCGGCGATTAAATCCGATTCCAGCTGGTTCGATTGCTGCCCTTTTTCAACCATCTCCGACTCCAGTTCCTGAATCTGGTTCCTGATATCTTCTTTTTCAATATCATGTTCGACAATGGTTGTATCGACCACTGTTTTTTTCCCGCCAAAAATCTTTCTCAGTATTCCTTTTTTCTCTGTTTCCACCTGAATGGTATCGAATTGCGGCTCTTCGAGTTTGGAATATAATTCCGAAAAATCGGGCTGAACCGCAAGTTTATTTTTGTGAAGGTTCAATACCCTTTGCCACAATGCCAGTTTCTCCAGGGCCAGCACACTAAACGAGTCTACAAGCGCATAATCGTCGTTTCCCTCCGCGATCATTTCATTCAGTGTTTCAATTTTTTGGGAAATCCGCACCTGTATTGAATCGTAAGACTTCAAATCTTTTACATCACCGGAAAGTACATACATCCGGACGTTGTTTTCAATCACCTGCAAATCGGCAGAAATATCTTTAATAAGGAAAAGTTTATTGTCTGGGCGGGCTTCCCGGTGAACGGAATTTACAATTTCGGAAAGGCTTTTATAGGCAAAATACCCCGACGTAATTACAGCCGCAGCAATTATCACCGCCAGAAGTGTGATTTGAGTTTCAATTCTGAATTTAGCCATCCGAAAAAAAATAGTTGTTTTTATAACAGCTTAATTAACGGTTTGTTTCGCCTGAATAGTATGAAAAATCGAACGGCTGTCGCCAAAGTTATTTTCAGGTTAACTGGTTACTTGTTCAACCATGCTTCCGAAGATGTTTAACGGCGTTGCTTCCGGAAAAAATACTGTTTATCAAATCGATAAGTTAAAAAAACAAAAAATTATTTCTGAAGTTGATTTTGAACATTAAACATTTGCCGATATCAACGATTAAGGTTTTTAATGTTTTTCCAACTTAAAAGTTGCTTATTTTTATGCGTTCTGTCAGATATACCGGCGTAAATTATATAAAGATTTCTATCATTTCCAGATATATTTTCCCAGTATTCCAATTCTTTTAAAAAGTTGGTTGAGAATGTTTTTCCTGATTTAATTTCAATGGCAACAGGCATTTCTGCTTTATCAATAATACAGTCGATTTCCTGGCCGCGGTGATTTCGCCAAAAATAAAGATTGGAAGGCATTGCGCGATTAAACCTGTTTTTCTGAAGTTCGGTGATTATCATGTTTTCAAATAAACTTCCTCTTAAATAATGTGTCGTTATTTGAGATTCATTTTCGATTTCCAGGAGTGAACAGGCAAGTCCGGTATCATAAAAATACAGCTTCGGCATTTTAACCATCCGTTTGTTGAAGTTTTTAAAATACGGACGCAGCAGTAAAATGATATAGCTTTGTTCGAGGACAGATAGCCAACCTTTTGCTGTGTTAACAGAAATGCCACAATCATTGGCGAGGGAGGAAATATTCAGAAGTTGCCCGATGCGACCTGCGCACATCTTCAAAAACCGCTGAAATGCACTAACATCTGTAATGTTTTTTATCTGTCGGACATCTCGTTCGACATAGGTCCTGATATAAGAGGGAAAAAAATGTATCGGCTCAATATTTTGATCATAGATACGCGGAAATGAACCTTTAAAGATATAGCCGTTTTCGGAGAAATCCGTTTTGTCGTCGTTGGTTAATTCGAAAAGGCTGAAGGGAAGCAATTCAAGAACAGCAGCTCGTCCTGCCAATGATTGTGATATTCGTTCGTTTAAAAGAAAACTTTGGGAACCTGATATTATAAACTGACCGGGAATCTTTTTTTCGTCGACAATTGGCTGGAGATAAGAAAAAAGCGTTGGCACCCTTTGCATTTCATCTAAGATCAATTTGCCGGAATGTTCTTCAAGAAATCCCCGGGGATCTTCTGTCGCCCATTCCCGAACATCCAACTCTTCAAAATTGACGTATGTATGATCCCTGAAATATTCCCTCAATAAAGTGGTTTTCCCTGATTGTCGCGGACCTGTGAGCGTTACGACAGGAAATTTCTTTGATAAAACAACTATCTGTTCTGTTAATTCGCGGTAAATCATGAAGTAAAATTAAAAAATACCGGACAAATCTGCAATCAGAATGCATAATTGTACAGATTAAATGAGAAAGCGATTTTTCTGATTTTTTACCCCAGCCCACAAGGGGAGAAATCAGAAAAATCCCCGCCTGCAGTCGGGCAGGTATGCGGTTCCCCTTGGGGTTTAGGGTAAAACGCATGGATTTTTCGATTTTGGATAAATGTGTCAAAGTGGAATTATTTACTCTTTATAAAGTTTTAGAAACTAATAATTGGTTTTTATCCATTGAACTGCCTCTTCCACATTGAGTTCGTTCATGCATTTGAAATGGCTTTTCGGACATTTTTCGTAGCCTAGTTTTGAACACGGACGGCATTTCAGGTTCTTTACTTCCAGTATTTTTGATGCAGGATCCGATTGGTAAGGGAACATTCCGAATTCAGGGACTGTATTTCCCCAAAACGAAAGAATTTTTTTGTTGAATGCAGCAGCAATGTGCATCAGCCCGGTGTCGTTTGTTAAAACCACGTTTGCCTGCTGAATGACCGAAGCCGATTGGTTCAGGCTGATTTTCCCGGCAAAGTTCATCACATTGCCTTTCGATTTTTCCTGAATTTCATTGCCGGCGCCGAATTCGTTTTTTCCGCCCAAAAGAATAACCGGAACATCAATCCGGTTGCAGATTTCAAGAACCCGGCCGGCCGGTAATTTTTTGGTGGTATAGGTGCCGGCAATCACAAATGCCACATAACCATGCTGAAAAGCTTCCGGTAATTTGTCGTTGTTGAACGCATCATCTTCAGGGATGAAAAAATCGAGCCCTTGTCCGTCGTTTTTTACATTCAGGCCGGCGACGGCTTTCATGTACCGATCAACAACGTGCTGAGCTGGCAGGCGGTTAATTTTAAACCGGACGAGCAGGAATTTTTGCACGTTTAGCTTTTCGTAGGTGCAAGAAGGAACATGCAGGCTTCGTTTAATCCGGTTGCTCCTGAAATTCTGGTGCAAATCGACTATATAACTGAATTTTTCTTCTTTCAGCCCGGCAATTAATTGGCCTAAATCATTTCCCAAAACATGGACTTTAGCGATGTAAGGATTGGAACGTACAATGGAAGCATGCTTTTCCTTGGTAACAAAATGTATTTCGGCATTTTTTACCTGCTTCTTCAGGCAGCGGATAACGGGTGTGGTTAATACGACATCGCCGATGGAACTGAACCGTATGATTAGAATTTTAGTTTGCATGAAACAAAAAGCCCCGGAGAATTTATTCTCCGGGGAAATATACAAAGTTTTTATTTCTTTCTAACCTGACTTATTTAAAACTTATCCGGCTAAGCAGATTCAACCAATACAATAATCTTATTCGAGTTGTTTTCCACAACGCCGCCATCCACTTGAAAAAAATGTTCCTTTCCGTTTGTTTCAATCACTTTTATGGTACCTCTTTCAAGGGTTGAAATAATAGGGGCGTGGTTGTTCAGGATTTCGAATTCTCCTTTCGTTCCGGGAAGTTTTACCAGTTTCACTTCGCCTTCGAAAACTTTTTTATCGGGTGTAATTATTTCCAGAAACATGTTAATAATTTCAGTGTTATGCTACTTGTCGGCCAGCAACCGTTCGCCTTTTTCAATGGCTTCCTCAATGGTTCCCACCAGGTTAAATGCAGCTTCCGGATATTTATCCACATCGCCGTTCATAATCATATTAAAACCTTTGATGGTATCTTCTATGGAAACCAGTTTTCCTTCGAGGCCGGTAAATGCAGTTGCAACAAAAAACGGCTGCGAAAGAAATCGCTGTACGCGGCGGGCGCGGTGAACCACCAGCTTGTCTTCTTCCGAAAGTTCGTCCATCCCCAGAATGGCAATAATGTCCTGCAATTCTTTATACCGTTGTAACAACATTATAACATTTTGGGCGCAGGTATAATGTTCCTGTCCTACAACATCGGGCGACAAAATACGGGATGTGGAATCCAGCGGATCCACAGCCGGATAAATTCCGAGCTCCGAAATTTTACGGCTCAACACAGTGGTTGCATCGAGGTGGGCAAATGTTGTTGCGGGGGCCGGGTCGGTTAAATCGTCGGCAGGAACATAAACCGCCTGAACCGAGGTGATCGAACCGTTTTTGGTTGAAGTAATCCTTTCCTGCATAACACCCATTTCGGAGGCCAGAGTTGGCTGGTAACCTACCGCTGAAGGCATTCTGCCGAGCAACGCTGAAACTTCGGAACCGGCCTGCGTAAAACGGAATACGTTGTCGATAAAAAACAGGATGTCGCGGCCTGCTCCCTTACTGCCGTCGCCGTCGCGCAAACTTTCTGCAATGGTAAGCCCCGACAATGCCACGCGGGCACGCGCACCGGGCGGTTCGTTCATTTGCCCGAACACCATCGCCAGTTTCGACTTTTTCAGGGTTTCCGGATCTACCTTCGATAAATCCCAGCTCCCTTCTTCCATTGATTTTTTAAACTCTTCGCCATAATCAACAATATTGGCTTCAATCATCTCGCGCAATAAATCGTTCCCTTCGCGGGTGCGTTCGCCAACACCGGCAAAAACAGACAATCCGCTGTGTGCCAGCGCAATGTTGTTGATTAGCTCCTGAATAAGAACGGTTTTCCCCACACCGGCGCCGCCGAACAAACCAATTTTTCCACCTTTGGCGTACGGTTCGATCAAATCGATTACTTTAATCCCGGTGTACAAAACTTCGGTTTCGGTTGTCAGTTCATCGTATTTTGGCGGTTCGTTGTGGATATTCAACCCGTCTTTGGGTAACTGTTCCATCCCGTCGATGGAGTCGCCCACAACATTTAGCAGGCGGCCCAGCGCCGATTGCCCGTTGGGCATGATTATCGGACTTCCCAGACCAATCACATCCATTCCTCTTTTTAAGCCATCGGTCGAATCCATCGCAATGCACCGGATGGTATTTTCACCAATGTGCTGCTGGCATTCTACGATTAAACTTTCTTTTCCTTCCCGTTTTATTTCAAGTGCATCGTATATCGCCGGTAGTTCGCCGTCTTCTTTTTCGAAGCTTACGTCAAGCGCGGGGCCAATTATCTGAATGATTTTACCAATATTTTGAGCCATGTATGATTTGATTTTTTGATCGTTATAAAACTGAAAAATTTAAACGGTCAACAAATTTAGTATTGTTTTATTTTCCTACAATTATTAAAACCCATTTTTGAGGGAATTTCAAATTTCTTAATGATCGCGGTTCAACATTTTATTACTCAGCACCTGAAGTTGTTTTTTTTCATGTTTTGCAACAGGTATTTCATCTAAAATTTTTGCCGAATGCTGAAAATAGAAATCAATTTTTTCAAGCGTGATTTCCCGGGTGTTTAACCGGTTGTACAAACCAGTCACCTGTTCGATTTTTTCTTTTTCGTTGAAGTTTTTTTTATCGAGCCAGAACAACAGTTCCCTGCGTTCAGCATCCGAAGCGTTTTCGAGCGCTTTGATTAAAAGGAATGTTTTTTTATTCGACAGAATATCGCCACCGATTTGTTTCCCGAATTTCTCAGGGTTTCCAAAAGTATCCAGCAAATCGTCCTGCAGTTGAAAAGCCATTCCCAGGTTCAGTCCGAAATGATACAACTGAGAAGCAACATCATCGGCGGCATTTGCCAGCAGTGCCCCAGATTTCAGTGCCCCGCCCAAAAGCACTGCGGTTTTCAACTGGATCATCCGCAGGTATTCTTCGGCGGTAACGTCCAACCGGTTTTCAAAATCCATGTCGAATTGCTGGCCCTCGCATACTTCAACGGCGGTTTCGGTAAAAAGCGCCGCCACTTCAAAAATTCGGTCCGATTTGCATTCCAACAGGTAACGATACGCCAAAAAAGCCATTACATCACCAGATAAAATAGCATTGTTCTCACTGAATTTCACATGAACGGTTGGTTGATTTCTCCTGACCGGCGCTTTGTCCATGATATCGTCGTGAAGCAACGTAAAATTGTGAAAAATTTCGATGGCCACAGCAGCCGGCAAAGCATTTGTAACTTTGTTGCTAAAGAGGTTGTATGCCATTAACAGCAGCACCGGGCGGAGCCTTTTCCCGCCCATCGAAATGGAATAGGCTACAGGTTGGTAAAGTTCAGCCGGCGAATATTCTGACAACTCTTTTTTTCGGAGTTCAATTTCAGCGTTGATTTTTTCCTGTAACTCTTCGAACGAATACATTGGTTTTATTTTTTATCATTTTCCGGAGAAACATCCGGTTCTTCCAGTTCAATATCTTCTTCTTCGTCGTAAATATGCAGCAGCGGTTCTTCAAACGTACGGGTGGTTGTTAGCCGCTGAAATCCCAAAAGCAACGAGGGCAGCAGCAGCAGATTGGAAGTTACTGCCACCAGCAAGGTCAGCGAAACCAGGATTCCCATGGCTACAGTACCGCCAAAGCTGGAAAGGGTAAAAATCCCGAAACCAAAAAACAGCACGATGGAAGTGTAAATCATACTTACACCCGTTTCTTTCAGAGCCAGAATAACCGATTTGCCGATGTTCCAGTTATTCGCTTTTAATTCCTGCCGGTATTTGGCCAGAAAATGAATGGTATTATCAACCGAAATTCCGAAAGCGATACTAAACACAAGAATAGTAGACGCTTTGATTGGAATTCCCGTAAAACCCATAATTGCGGCAGTGAAAACCAGCGGAACGATGTTCGGCGTAATCGACATGATTACCATCCGCCACGACGAAAACATAATAGCCATAAATGTGGAAATCAGTATAATAGCGAGAGCGAGGCTGGTAAATAAATTGTTTAGCAAATATTGCGTTCCCCTGAAAAAAGTGATGCTCGAGCCGGTTATGGTCACATCGTATTTATCCGAAGTAAACACCGAATCGATATCGGCTTTGAACGACGAATAAAGCTCTTCCATTCGTTTTGTTCCCACATCTTTCATCCGGATGCTAATGCGGGTTACCTGCTTCGAACTATCAATAAATGAATGCAAAAGGCCGGCATTTTCTTCTCCCGTGGATGCATATTGCAGAATGAAGTTTTTTTCCCGGTTGTTTGGCAAGCTGTAATATCTTTCGTTTCCGTTGTAAAATGCCTGTTTCGAAAATTTTAAAAGATCGAGCAACGACAGCGGCGACGATAATTCCGGATATTGTGCCAGCCGTTTTTCCAACTGGTCGATTTTCCCGAACGTAGTCAATTGCATCACTCCTCCCGGATGTTCGGTATCCACCATAATTTCCAGCGGCATCAATCCATCAAAATTCGATTCGAAAAATTTCAGGTCTTTATAAACCGGGTCGCTTTTTGGAATATCGTCAACCATGTGCCCCGAGCTTTTTATCAGCGTTATGCCAAAAATTCCCACACCAACAATAGCCGCAGTGGCTATATAAACGGTTTTCCGGTAATTGGTAGTTATGTGTACCAACCGGTTGATAATCCCTGAAATAAAACGGCTTTCGAGGTGCCGGACATGCTTCGCGGAAGGTGGTTTCACAAAGCTGAAAATGATGGGGATGAGCAGGATTGAAAGCACAAAAAGACCCAGAATGTTCAGCGAGGCAATAATTCCAAATTGCCTGAGAATATCGCTTTTTACAATAATAAAAGTGGCAAATCCGGACGCGGTGGTGAGGTTGGTTAAAAAGGTGGCGTTCCCGATTTTTACAATCACCCGTTTCAGCGCCTTGATTTTATTTCCATGGCTCACAAATTCGTAATGAAATTTATTGAGCATATAAATGCTGTTCGGAATGCCGATAACAATCAGCAGCGGCGGAATCATTCCCGACAGCAATGTAATTTTGTACCCGAACAGCGACAGCATTCCCAGCGCCCAGACCACGCCGGTCAGCACAATCAGCACCGGGAAAAATACCGCTTTAAACGAACGGAAGAAAATAAACAGCACCACAATGCAAATAAGCAACGCCAGCGCGCTGAAAATGTACAATTCCCTTTTTATTTTGATGGAATTCACCACGCGGATATACGGCAGCCCGGAATAATGCAGTTTTACGTTTTCGTCGTTTTCGAACTGCCGGCCAATTTTTTGAATGGAGCGGACCACCCTTTCGCGCTCCCTGGTTATCATTTTTTCCTTGTTGACCGTAATGGCCAGCAAATACGAATTGCTTTCCGGTTCGTAAATCGTATTCCGGTAAAATGGCAGGCTCTTAAATTCCGCAGCCAGACTGTCGAGTTGCGCCTGCGTTTGCAGCGTGTCGGGGAAAATCTTTTTTACTTCGAACTTTTTCTCCCGGGTGTTTTTCACCAGGTTGTACGCATTGGAAACCGAAAGCAGGTTTTCCACGCCTTCCACCTGCGCAAGCTCGTTGCTCAATTTTTTCCACCGGTTAAAGTGGTCGAGTTGAAAAAAGTTCGAATCCTGGATTCCGATGATAATCAGGTTTCCCTCTTCGCCAAAAATATCGACAAAGCGGCGGTAATCTTTATACGCCTGGTCTTTTCTTGGTAACAGCGACGAATATTCGTACGACATTTCCACCTTTCGCGCATAATAGCCCAAAAAGACGGTAATGACCAGCAAAATCGAAAGTAAAAGTATTTTATTCCTGAGAATAATGCTCGAGACCCTGTGCCACATAAATAAATGTATTCGAACTGCGAAAATAAGACAAATAACCGGAAGGTGAAAAAAAATCGAGGAGAGCGAAGGGGGAAGACGAAGAGGTGGGAGGCGGGAAGCCGAAGCCCGAAAACCGATGACGGCTGAACGGTGCCGTTAGGCGCCGGATATGGGTAGAACGATTGGTTATAAAAGATTATCTCGTCCCGTACGGGACGAAATTTCGTCTGGGCGGCGATTTTTTCTAATTGTAGTACCGGTCAAAAAAAATGGATTTTCTGCAGCCGGTAATGATATAATGTTGTAAATTACAACTTCATTTTACAGAGACACAATCATAGATAACCGCACACCCTTTTAAGTTTTATTCCGGAGCCTTGCAGAAGATTTCAACGACAAAGTTGTGACTAAAACGCACTCAACGAAATCGAACAAATTCGATTTTTATTAGACGATTTTTATAGTTTGACTAAAAAAGACTGACGCAGCTTTAAACTGATTCAAAAAAGTCGCAAGTTTCTCTGTTAAACCGACGTTGCTATAACTTAAATTCTTATAAAACCAATTTATCATTAAACAACCTAAAAAACTCATATCATGAAAAAACATTTATTTCTGTTCGCATTTATTTCTCAGAAAGAACGTTTGAATAATTTTCCTGCTTTTTTTACATTTCCGTTTTCCAAACCTGAGTTTTCAGCAAAGCATATCTATCAGTCTCTGGTTGGGAACGATACCGATTTTGAACCTGAACACCAGTTGTTTAATCTCACCTGTTTATTTACCGTTGCCGGTTTCTCGTTTTTCATATTTATAAATATTATTTTCAAAATCGACTTTGTACTTTCATTGATAAAGCTTTTTGTGATTTTTACAAGCGCCATTCTTTACTACTATTCGCGCCATTCACGGTTTAAAGAAAAATTCCGCTGGTTTTCAGCAATTTACTTTTTAATGATTTTATTCAGCCTGTTGTTTATCGGCGTTCTAAATGGCGGAGTTACCGGTGGAATCGCGCCCATTTACACCTCGATACTGGCGCTGATGTTGTTTATTGTGGGCGGAACCCGGCGGACGGCGCTTTTTACGGTTTGGTTGTTAAGTATTTCTTTATTATTCGTTTTGGAATATATCCGGCCCGACTTAATTGTCCCCTATTCAAACCTTCAGCAAAAATATGTGGATATATTTCTGAGCTATTTTTCAGGAATTATAATTGTGGCTTTTGTGGTGGTAAACGTGAAGAAATTGTACAAAAAGGAAAGAACAGGTCGATTGAATGTAGAAGAACTTATCGAACAATACAGGATCCGCCGGTTTTGAATTACGAGAAATTATCGATACGAATTTAAAATTACTCACTTTAAGTGAAAGGGAAATTTGCAAATTACTCATACAAGGCAAATCGAATAAAGAAATAGCTGAAGAACGATTTACCGGAGTAGGGACTGTTAAATCGCACCTAAACAAGATATACAAAAAGTTAGGGACGAATAACCGGGTGGAAGTAATCAATCTGGTAGGGAAGAAATCTAACTTTTTTATAACCCCTTTATTTTGATTTTCAGGGAGAATAGAAATAGCTTGCATCGGTTAAAACATAAACGAAAAATGAAAAAACTAATCTTGCTGTTTCTCGTTGGCATTTTCTGTTCCGCAAATGTTTCTGCACGAGGGAATGATCCTTTGAAGATTGTAAAATCCCAGGTTTATCAAAACGGTGTCAAATTGAGCAAAGAAGAGATGAAAGCGCTATTTTCAAATTCCGCCGCCGCCTCATCAGAATTTGATAAATACAAAACAAAAAGCGCCATCGGCTATGGCGCTTTATTAGCAGGCGCCGGTTTTGGCGTTTACCTTGGAGCGCTCGGTTTGAGCAATTCACAAAGCGACCTAAACAACTTAAACTCAGGCAAACTTGAAACTTCCGACCAAAAGAACCTCATTTTTCCGGCTGCCGCAACCATAGGGTTTGTCTCGGTTGGGGCAATTTTGAGCCTTGGCGCCAGGAGCCATCTAATTAAAGCCGTTAACATTTATAATTCCCGCCCCTCGGCTTATCGCGGCAGCACACAACTCGAGTTTGGGCTCACGGCAAATGGGGCAAGGTTCGTATTCAAATTTTAAATCAATATAACTCAAATTAAAACTTAAAATCATGAAAAAACTGAACAAAACAATCGCGTTATTTTTAATCTTCGGTATGGCTTTAACGTTTAATCCATTGCAATCGAAAGCCAAGTACAAAGACCAAAGTGGAAACCTTCCTGGCACAGTGAGCGACGGCACGGTTTACGCTCTTGCCGGCGTGGCGGTGGTGGGGTTGGGGGTTCTGGCCTATGTGTTGATTAAAAATAGCAGACAGAACAAGGCAACCGGTGTCATGGAATACCATAAAACCATGGAAACCATTTTATGGGAAAACCAAGTCGTCAAACTGGCCAAAGAACAGGAAAGAGCCGTTTCAACACCGCAAAGTACCGAAACCGGTCGTCTTCGCCCCTTTAGCGTGATGCCGCAAAACACGTTGCCGCAACAAATGGAAAATGCAAAAAACACCATTCCTGCTGATTTGGTTTTTTCCCCGTTAAACAACCAATTTGCCCTGGGCCAGGCAAACGGTTTTCAGGTTGGGGTAAGGATACGGTTTTGAGGTTATTTCTTTTTTTAGCGCTTGACGCATTTGATTATATGCAATATGAAAGACGGCAAATTTCAGGTTCATAATGCATTTGGGAAATATGGAGGGGGGCCGAAAGCTGCCGGGGGATTTGCAGTTTTCCCGGTTGAGATAATAGCTACCACAGAAAGGAGTATGCTATTTAATAATTGATTTCAAACATTTTAACAACAAAATTATGGGAATATTAATTTTTATTATTGTGGCTATCATAATGGCGACAATAGCAAGCAAAAAAGGTTTTAATCCATGGCTATGGGTTTTGGCCGGAGGCGTTCCGGGTTTCATAATTCTTCTGATTTTACCTTCGGCAAAAGCATATGGTATTGATGAGGAAACCATAGAAAAAAGGAGAAAAGTTGGAAACAACACTGGAGGAGTAATTACTATAATTGCTGTTATCTTGGTATTAATAATGATATTATGGGTTGCTTCGATTTATAGCTGATTACCTACATTAAACTACACTGAAATATTCTATTTCAACTTTATTAAAAAATAGAGAACAGGTTGTAAAACATTTTTAATTTTAAGAAAAATGACAAAAGAAAAATTGAACTTATGAAAGGCCTCCATTCTAGGGATTATGCTTTCTGCTTTATACTTGCCCCTAATACTGATAATTATTAGCATGGATTATTACGAATGTTTTTCATCATCGGCATAAAATTCCTGACCTAACAAAAACTAAATGACAATTCCAACAGATAAATAGCCGAAAGTATATTTATAACCGAAGACACCGTAGAAGCGCACCTAACGCACATATACCAGAAATTAGGGACGAATAGCCGCGTAGCAGTAATCAACCTGGCAGGAAAAAACCTAACTTTTTTATAACCCCCTGCATGTTAGCCGGCATTGCAGGATGGAATAGCTTTACGAAGAAAAGCAGAACAATTATCAATTTTACTAATAATCTAAAAGCGTCAAACTATGAAAAATTTCTACAAAACAATCGCATTATTTTTAGCACTGGTTATGGTGTTCACCCTAAACCCCATTACATCTAACGCTAAATGGAAAGATGGCAGCGGCGATCTACCCGGAATGACTGGCGACAGTACAATAATCGCCCTTGGAGCAGTTGCGGCAGTTGGCGTTGGAGTATTGGTTTATCTGCTTATAAAAAAAAGCAATCAGGACAAAGCAACAGGCACGCTGGAAAACTACAAAACCATGGAAATCATCCTATGGGAAAACCAATTCATCAAATTGTCCAATGAACAAGAAAGCAAGGATTCAATCTCGCAAAACAACGAATCGGAAATTCTTCCCGATTTGTGCCTGATGCCGAAAAACACGCTGTCCTCCAAAATAGAGAATGCTAAAAATACTATTCCTGTTGATATAGTTGTTTCCCCTTTAAGCAACCAATTTGCCATGGGTCAGGCAAACGGTTTTCAGGTGGGAATGCGGATAAGATTTTGAAAAACCTTTGATATACCTAATTTGAATACATTGGATTTTATAATCATTCTAATTTTAATATCATGAAAATCAACTTACTTCTATTGTTCATCCTCCTTCCTGCAATTGCCTTTTCTCAGGTGAAAAGATCTGGACTGTCGGTAGGTGTCAATTTTGGCACATGGAATGGAGATACTGAAATGTTTGCTTCGTCTTTTGCAGACGAAATGAACAGCGAACCGGGATTCTCCGGTTTTAACTTCGACAGCGGAGCAAGAATTGGCCTTTCAATAAGCGCATTTATAGAATATCCCATAACCGAATCATTCATGGTCCAGCCCGAATTGGGTTATACTCAACGGGGAATAATGTTTTCGGGCAGTGGAGATTATATTTATGACGATTCATATCAGATAGACGCGGATATGACTTTTCAACTGGATTACATTGATGCTGCCCTTTTATTAAAATATCTGCTTAGTACAGGAAATATAAGACCATATCTGATTGCCGGCCCCGGCGCCGGTTATGTTATTTCTTCCAAAATGAAAGTTGATGTTTCTTTAGAAGGGGAATCTGAGTCGGATACAGAAGATATGGAACTTGATCCAACATTTGATATCAATCTGAACATCGGAGCTGGCATTGATATTTCTGATTTGATGCGTTTGGAACTGCGTTATTCAAGAGGCTTTATGTCGATACTCGAAGAGGATCTCCAAGATGATTTTAAATATACAAATGCTGGCTTGTGCATAAGTATGGCGGTTTACTTTTAAATGAATACTCTTAGTTTATGAAAAAAATAACCTTTCTAATCGTCTTATTCTTCCTGGTTTCAGTAAACTTATTCTCGCAAGAGCGTAATTTATTGCTTAACGAAAAACCAATCAACAAAGGGAAGATCACTCTTGGAGATGGAACATCCATGAAGTTCAGAAACCTGACTTTTTACAATGACCAATTGCATTATACCACCATGCACGGGGATGTAATGGAAAAATCAAGTTCTGAGGTATTTAAAGTCACCAAATCAAGAACCTACGCCGGATACGGAGCTTTATCGGGAGGATTGTCCGGGCTTCTGGTTTGTTTGCAATATTCAGTAGAGGATACAAATTATTATGGATACGGATATTATACTTCCGAAAAGGAACCTCTAACTTCCTCTGAATGGATTATGGTTACCGCAATTGGTGCCGGCATTGGTGGAATTATTGGAATGCTTTTTAAAAATGATAAGACGGTATTTCAAAATTCTTCTGCAATAAGTTTTGTGCCATCCATTAGTCCAAATTTAAAACATGAGCTCACCCCGGTATTAACATTAAACCTTACTTTTTAAACTTAAGCCAAATGAAAAAAAAACTACTTAATGGAGGTCTTCTTTTTTTAGTTGCAATAGTCTATCTCTCTTGCGCTACAAGTAAAATAAGCAGGGAAACAAGTGAAAATTTCAAAAATATGCAACCCCCCGATGGAAAATCGATGGTTTATGTATATCGTACATCTGCCATGGGATTTGCTGTGGGATTGCGGGTTGACCTGAACAATAATCGACTTGGTAATTTCTATCCCAAAAGATACTTTTTATGCACTCTGGAACCAGGCAAATATGTTTTCACAGGGATAGGTGAAAACCAGGATGACCTTATACTGACTACTGAATCAGACAAAAAATATTATATAAAAGTGAAACCTAAAATGGGTTTTGCGGCAGCTCGTGTTGGATTGGAACTGATGCACCCGGTAGAAGGAAATTCCGACGTACAAAAATGCAAAATAATTGGAAGTACGGATAATATTTCACCATTTGCTCCTCAAGCTGTTGCGAAAGAAGAAGTGCCGGAAGTAAAGAACGAAATGGAGCAAAAACAAATCCAGCCAAATGTTGCTCAATCTTATACACCATCACAATCGGTTGAATCAAACTCAGTATCGCCTCAATTTAGTGTGAAGGCAGGTTTTAATTTATCAGAGTTGAAGACGGAAAATAAATCAGATTACGATAGATTAAAACCCGGGTTTCACATTGGAGCAGCGGTTTCCTTTCCAATTTCGGAATATCTTGCAGTTGAACCCGGTTTGCTTTTTAGCACGAAAGGCGAGAGTTATAAGTATTCAGGATATAGTTCTTCTTCTAACTTAAATTACCTGGAAATACCGTTAAATGGAGTTTACAAAGTTGATATTGTCGGCAAGAATATATTACTGAATGCCGGACCATATCTCGGTATTTCACTTGGTGGTAAGCAAAAAACGTCAAGAGATGGTAACATTAATAAAGTAAAACTCGAACCCAGCACAATTGATTACGGGTTAAATGCCGGGGCAAGTTTGATATTGGATTCATACAGTATTGGATTACAATACGGACTTGGACTTGGCGATGTTTTTGATAATGCTGTGAACAATCGGATTATTTCGCTTTCGGTTGGATACAGATTAGGGAACGAAACGGATATTTTAAATTTGAGAAATAATCTTAGCGGGAATAGCCAATTTCAATCGCAAGTAAGCCAACCTACCGGAAATAATAATTCTGCAAGTCCAATGAGCAATCCCGAAAATATTGATCGAAAAAAAGGGTCTGTTGGCGCAGGCATAGGAGTTGCATACGGCGTAATTGGAGTTAATGGTGAATATGCAGTACATGATTACGTAAGTCTGTCAGCCGGAGTGGGAACAACTATTTTTGCAGGTGCAGGCTATGCTGTTGGTGGAAGAATATATGCTAAACCTCTGGGTGAAAAATGGCGCCCACGGCTTTCTGTTCACTATGGCACCAATAGTATTATCAATGTTACGGGGGCTGTTGAAATTCAGGAAAAATATGATGGCGTGACAGTTGGAGCAGGTTTTTTACAAATGTTTGGTTCCAGCCAAAAAACAGGACTCGATCTGGAGGTCGTTTATTTGGCAACACAGGGCGATTTTCAGAATCGGGCGGAAACATTAGAAAACAGATACGATGTGACTCTAAAAACCGGAAGAGTTAAAATTTTGGTGGGTTACAGAATTGCATTTTAAAAAAGCTATAATGAAAATAAAATAAACCAAAAAACTAACGATCATGAAAAATTTTACTTTAACATTTGCAATGCTATTTTTAACAACCGTGTTTGCACACGCAAATGCGCAGACTACCTTATGGTCTGAAAATTTTGAAGGCGATTGGGCTGCTAATTGGTATGTAGAAAGTGGCACCTGGGAAGTTGGAACACCCACAAGCGGTCCCGATTCTGCATATAATGGAGACAATTGTGCTGCTACTGTTTTGGCAGGGAATTACTCTGAACCAACAGATACAAGATTAATACGTTTCGTAAAATTTACAGTTTCGGCAGCTTCAGAGAACCCACGGCTAAGGTTTTGGCATTGGTATAGTATGTCTTCTGGCGATTACGGAAAAGTACAAATTAAAATTGAAGGAGCGACAGATTGGGAGGATATCTCAACATCATATACCAGCACTGGCAGTAATATTTGGACTTATCCATCTATTGATCTATCAGATTATGCAGGAGAAACAGTACAAATTGCATTTTATTTTCATTCCGTTGATACTTACTTCGGCAATGTAAGCACAGGCTGGTATATCGATGATGTCGAAGTAATCACTGGTCCTATTAATTTCAACATACCCGAAGATTGGGAAAGTGGAATTGGAGATTGGGCATCTGAAAGAGGAACATGGGAAGTTGGAACACCATCTGTTGGCCCAGGAGCAGCCTATGATGGGCAACAGTGTGCAGCAACTGTATTGGAAGGGAACTATTCAGAACCAGTAGATTCAAGACTGGAAAGCCCAAAATTTACAGTTTCGGCAGCTTCAGAGAACCCACGGCTAAGGTTTTGGCATTGGTATAGTATGCTTCTGGCGATTACGGAAAAGTACAAATTAAAATTGAAGGAGCGACAGATTGGGAGGATATCTCAACATCATATACCAGCACTGGCAGTAATATTTGGACTTATCCATCTATTGATCTATCAGATTATGCAGGAGAAACAGTACAAATTGCATTTTATTTTCATTCCGTTGATACTTACTTCGGCAATGTAAGCACAGGCTGGTATATCGATGATGTCGAAGTAATCACTGGTCCTATTAATTTCAACACACCCGAAGATTGGGAAAGTGGAATTGGAGATTGGGCATCAGAAAGAGGAACATGGGAAGTTGGAACACCATCTGTTGGCCCAGGAGCAGCCTATGATGGGCAACAGTGTGCAGCAACTGTATTGGAAGGGAACTATTCAGAACCAGTAGATTCAAGACTGGAAAGCCCAAAGTTTACAGTTTCGGCAGCTTCAGAAAACCCACGGCTAAGGTTTTGGCATTGGTATAGTATGTCTTCTGGCGATTACGGAAAAGTACAAATTAAAATTGAAGGAGCGACAGATTGGGTGGATATCTCAACATCATATACCAGCACTGGCAGCAATATTTGGACTTATCCATCTATTGATTTATCAGATTATGCAGGAGAAACAGTACAAATTGCATTTTATTTTCATTCCGTTGATACTTACTTCGGCAATGTAAGCACAGGCTGGTATATCGATAATGTTGAAGTAATCACTGGTCCTATAGATTTCAACACACCCGAAGATTGGGAAAATGGAATTGGAGATTGGGCATCAGAAAGAGGAACATGGGAAGTTGGAACACCATCTGTTGGCCCAGGAGCAGCCTATGATGGGCAACAGTGTGCAGCAACTGTATTGGAAGGGAACTATTCAGAACCAGTAGATTCAAGACTGGAAAGCCCAAAATTTACAGTTCCGGCAGCTTCAGAGAACCCACGGCTAAGGTTTTGGCATTGGTATAGTATGTCTTCTGGCGATTACGGAAAAGTACAAATTAAAATTGAAGGAGCGACAGATTGGGAGGATATCTCAACATCATATACCAGCACTGGCAGTAATATTTGGACTTATACTTATTTCCCCCTATCAGATTATGCAGGAGAAACAGTACAAATTGCATTTTATTTTCATTCTGTTGATACTTACTTCGGCAATATAAGTACAGGCTGGTATATCGATAATGTTATTATTGAAAGTGATTTAACTTCAGATGAAACCGACATCCTTTCCTTTGGTTTCGGAACACCGCCTCAAACCGGTGATGCCAATATTAATTCATCGCTGCACACCATTGATATCGAAGTGGAAGCGGGTACCGATGTTACAAATCTGATTTCAACTTTTACCCTCTCCGATGGGGCAACAGCCAAAGTGGGCGATGTAGACCAGGAAAGCGGCGTTACCGCAAATAATTTTCAAGCCCGGTGACTTATACCGTTACTGCCGAAGACGGAACTACAACCCAGGACTGGGTGGTCACGGTTACCAAAGCCGTGGTTTTAAATGATGAGGCCGACATTCTCACTTACAGTTTCGGAACCCCGCCGCAAACCGGAGATGCAACAATAAACTCAACTGCTCATACGGTTGATGTGGAAGTGGAATCCGGAACAGATGTTACCAATTTGGTGGCTACATTTACGCTTTCCGACGGCGCAACTGTGAAAGTTGGCAGTGTGGAACAAACCAGCGGAACAACCACGAATGATTTTAGCAGCCCGGTTACTTATACCGTAACTGCCGAAGATGGAACCACAACGCATGACTGGGTGGTGACGGTTACCAAAGCCGTGGTTTTAAACGACGAAGCCGATATTCTCACTTACAGTTTCGGAACTCCGCCGCAAACAGGAGATGCAACAATTAACTCAACTGCGCATACTGTTAATGTGGAAGTGGAATCCGGAACGGATGCAACCGGTTTGGTAGCTACCTTTACGCTTTCTGATGGCGCGACCGCAAAAGTGGGTGATACGGAACAGGTAAGCGGGACAACCGCTAACAATTTTAGCAGTCCGGTGACTTACACGGTTACCGCCGAAGATGGGACCACAACACAGGATTGGGTGGTTACGGTTACCAAAGCCGTGGTATTAAATGATGAGGCAAATATTCTCACTTATAGCTTCGGGATGCCACCTCAAACCGGAGAAGCGCTTGTCGATGCAGAATTACACCTCATTGAAATTGAAGTGGAATCCGGAACGGATTTAACGAACCTGGTTGCCGATTTTACCTTATCAGATGGCGCAACAGCGACTGTGGGCGGAAAAGATCAGGTGAGCGGAACCACGGCCAATGATTTTACCAGTCCGGTAACCTATACCGTAACGGCCGAGGATGGCGCCGCCGTTCAGGAATGGGACGTTGTCGTTTCCGAAGAAGTGGTTTTAAACAGCGAAACCCGGATTTACTCGTTCTCGTTCGACAGCCCGCCGCAAGTGGATACAACCGCCATCGATTCCGCTCTGCATACGGTAAACGTTGCTGTGGAAGAGGGGACCGACCTGACCAACCTGATTCCCACATTTGAGCTGTCGGTGGGTGCAACGGCAACGGTGAACGACATTACACAAATCAGCGGAATTACCGCCAACGATTTTACGGATCCTGTTGTTTATACGGTTACTTCCGAAGATGGTGATTCGATTCAGGACTGGACGGTGACCGTTGAAATTTCAACGAAAGCCAACCTGGTTGCGATACCCGCTTTCAACGTTTATCCCAATCCGTTTTCCGAAAAAACAACCGTGGAATTCAGCAACAACGAACATCGTTCGTACAAATTAATCCTTTATAATGCAACCGGAAACAAGGTTTTGGAGATGGCCAAAATTACATCCGATAAAATCACGCTGGAAAGGGGCAGCCTCAAATCCGGGATTTATTTTATTGAACTAAAAGGAGAAAAAACATTCCAAAATAAGATGATTGTGATCCGGTAGTTCTGTTTTTAAACGAACCCGGAGTCACATTTTTGTAGTACTAAAAATTGTTTCAAAAAACGAAGGTCGGACGGTTTACTGCCTGGCCTTCTGTTTTTACTTTCTACCGGTCCACGATTGAATAGGTTCAGTTTAATTTTTTGTGGAGCGAAAGCCGTTGGATTCGTCATGCCTCTTCAAGCAGCCGTAATTTTTTAACACCAACATCATTTGTTTTCCGGCTCACCGCCCGGGGCCACGCTTCGATTCTGCGGACGGGGGGTTCAGGAGTGGCCTTTTTTAACCAGGCCCGGAATCGAAATAAAACATTAGTGAGAAAGGGAAGGAAAGTATAAGGCCTTTAAATTCAACCTCCTTAACGTTGTCAGGCAGGCGCTGACAAGTTTATGCTTCGTTGGTTTTTCCCGGAACCTGACATCGTCGTAAGACATGTCAGCGTTGACTAAATATTAGATTTTAGAACAATTTTGATGCTCCCGGGAGTTGACTTCTGCAATCTAAAATCGTTAATCGATGTTCTTCAATTAAGTAGAAAATCCAATGCATGTTAAGCACATGCCAAGGCAAAGATGAGTTGTTCATATCCTGCATGCACGGGAGACAATTGCCCGCAATCTGCAATTTACGGGCGCAATGCTGAACTGCCATTGTGAAAGGGGTGTACGACAAATTCCATATTTTTATGCGCTTTCGGAAAAGCGGATCTTTTACACCGTGGCTTCAGCCCGGTGAACAGAGATATCAAAAGCAAAAGGGCTTTAGCCATTAAGAGAATTAAATGCTAAAGCCGAAAAAGACTCTGAAAAGGTTAAACACCGGGCTAAAGCGCCGGTGTAAAAAATGTTTGTTCGATGGTTTATCGTGGAATTTGTCGTACACCCTTGTGAAAGGGCAAAAATCAAGTAATAAGATATTGTATTATATTTGTATTCATGGATAAATTTGGGAACATAGAAATAAAAGTTCTTGGTAATAAGGGAAATTTACAGCTTTCACCCGACAATTATGATGTGAAAGAAATTATTGCTATGCTCCAAAATATTGAAGATTTACTCTATCCAACAAACAAAAAAGACAGACCGATTATCACCTATGACATTCAGGAAGGCTATGTAAAGCATATATTTAAAACAAGTATTCAAGCTATAATCGGATTTGGTGCCATTCTTTCTCAATAGGATATGACGCATAGTGTGCTCCTTGATACCAGCTTCTTAATTCGTCTGCTAAATGATGAAGACCCTTTGCATCAAAATGCCAAATAAAGTGAACCACTTTTTGCTCAATCCGACAGTGATAAATCAATATTATATTTTGTGACATCCGACTCTCGCTCGTTGAATACTCATAAGTTGTTATCCAAAAGAATAAAACCAAAATTTGAAATTATTGATATCCATATTCCCTACGATCAACAATTTGGGATATTAGATTTAAAATAAAGCACATACACCTAACAGTTCCCTTCGACATTTATTTCACCTGATCGGTTTTTACCGCCACCAAATGCCCCACCGTTCGGAACAACAAATAATTTTCGGAAATCGCCGGAGTGGTCATCATTTGTTCTCCGAGTTGGTTTTCGCGGAGCAACCGGAATTCCGGGCCGGCCTGCACGGAATAAACCGTTCCATTGTTGTCGCAGATGTAAATGATGCCGTCGGCAGCCACCGGCGAGGAAGTGTAACTGTTTCCCGATCCCACTTTTTCAGAGTAGATTTCATCGCCGGTGAGTGCGTTATAACAGGTTAAATTTCCGTTCCAGTGGGCACAGTACAGATAATCGCCGTACAAAAGCATCGTTTCCATATAGGAGCCGCCGCGCAGTTTGGCCCATTTCACATAACCCCTTCTGAATCTTCGCGGTTAGCAGCTGTGGTCACAAAAACAGCATCGCCCCAAACGATTGGGCTTGAATGTCCAAGTCTGGGTATTTCAGTTTTCCAGGCGATGTTTCTGCCGGTTTCAACATCCCATGATTCAGGAAGATTCGCGTTGTCGAGCACACCGCCGGCATAGTTCCCACGGTACATGAACCACTGGCGCGCCGGATTGGGGCGCTGCGCGAAACAGGAAAATATGGACACAAGTGTTAAAATGAAAAGAAGGGAACCGATTCGTTTCATGGCAAATGTTTTTGGTTTATCCTAAAGTACGCAAAAATTTAAATTGATGGATGATTAAATAAATGAATAGTTAAAAGCCTTCAAAACCAAATGCTTTCAATCACTTGAACCACGATGTTGAAGCTGGGCGCTCGTTTCTTAACCGTCCAGCGGTTTGATCCGCTAGACGGATAGAGCTGCAACTATTTTCCATTACAGAAATGCTCAATTGATGATGTTTATATGGTAACGGTTAAAAGGTGGCTGAAGTCGGCTATGCAAATCGTTCGCAATCATTTGGTTCTCCATGCTGAAGCTGGGCGCTCGTTTCTTATCCGTCCAGCGGGTTGATCCGCTTGACGGATAGCGCTGCAACAGTAATTTTCAGTACTTTTTCCCCTTCCTCCGAAATCATGGGCACAAACCGCACCGGTAAAACTGTTTCCTGTGAAAGTTTGTTCTTGCGCTTTTTCAGTAAAACCAGGTACTGAATAACATCTTTTCCTACCGGGATAATCATTCTTCCGCCCTCGGCCAGTTGTTTTTTCAAGGGTTCCGGAACATGCGTGGGCGAACAGGTTACAATAATGGCATCGAATGGCGCATAATCCGGCCACCCTTGATATCCGTCGCCAATTTTGGTATAAATATTCCGGTATCCCAATTCTGAAAATAAACTTTTTGCTTTTTTCCCAAGCGATTCAAAAATTTCGATGGTAAACACCGAGTCGCAGATTTCCGCCAGCACAGCCGCCTGGTAACCCGAGCCGGTACCGATTTCAAGAACTTTATCGTCACGGTTTAAATCCAGCGCTCCAGTCATATAAGCTACAATGTAAGGTTGCGAAATTGTTTGTCCTTCTCCAATCGGTAGCGGCGAATCACGATATGCAGCATCGAGATATTCAGGCAGAACAAACCGGTGGCGCTCCACATTCATCATTGCCTGCAGCACTTTATTATCGGTTACTCCCCGTGCTTCAATCTGATTTTTTACCATTTGCCGGCGTAAAACAGCAAATTGACTGTTTTGTGCTGCTGTCGAAAATCCCGTGCAAAAAAGAACACAACTTATAATCAAATATTCAAGAAGACGTTTAAGCACCATTTTGTTGAACCTTTTTTACCTTTTTCAACGAAGCAATCCGTGGAATGTTACTGCATTAAAAGGTAAAACGAATTGGTTAAAAAGAAGGTTTTTTTTCGGTTGCCCAGAACTTAGTATGCTCCAGAAGTGTTAAATAAAAGGTTTTACGAATTCATATGAACAGGTCGAACTTACACAAAACTTTTTTCCAAAATCCGGCCCTCAAACCATTGGGCGTGCTGATTGGCAAATGGAATACAGTGGGCACGCATCCGCTGCTTCCCGGTAAAGATTTACATGGGCGAACGTCGTTCGAATGGATAGATGATGGTGCATTTTTGAAAATGAATTCCGCTGTTGAAGATCCGGCCTTTCCGAAGGGCATCGCCATTTTTGGCAGCGACGATTCCAGCGGCGAAGGTGTGATGATCTATTTCGATGAACGTGGCGTGTCGAGAAAATATGACTGGTCTTTCGAAGGCAATACGTTGAAATGGTGGAGAAATGCACCCGGATTTTCACAACAGTATTCCTGGACAATCACCGACAACGGTAACACAATCGTTGGCGAAGGAGAGATATCGAAAGATGGAGCAGTTTGGGAAAAAGATCTTTGCCTCACGTATACCAGAATTGAATAAGATCGTTTTTTTCCGGCTTTTTATATTTGTTACATAAATCCTAATCCTTTCTTCATCTGTGAATCTGTGGCAATGTTTCTCTTTATAGCCACTGATTCACAGATTTTTAATCAATAAATATTAAACTACGTTAAAAATGGACCAGACGAAAAGCCGCGAAAATTTTTTTGGAAGCTGTGGCAATCGCGCGGGAGACGCAACACAAATCCTAATCCTTTCTTCATCTGTGAATCTGTGGCAATGTTTCTCTTTATAGCCACTGATTCACAGATTTTTAATCAATAAATATTAAACCAGTTAAAAATGGACCAGCCGGAAAGCCGCGAAAATTTTTTTGGAAGCTGTGGCAATCGCACGGGAGACGCATCTGTTTTAGCTAACTCCCGGCCAGCGGTGTTCCAAAGATACCAACCGCAAGTTCTGCCCAAACCAGAAAGAATAAAAACAAAACGGCTCCAACAAGAATAATACGGTGTTGCGTCTTTTTTGCTATCCTCAGCACGAATTCGCATACCAAGCCGGCACCGATAAGCAGAATACCCATGACCAAAAAATCGGACGGCGACCAATTCACCTCGTTTGTAAATTTCATGGCAAGAAAAGGAATGAGCAATAGAAAAGGTACAGAAAGCAGGATAACCAGGAGTCTTTTATTTTGTGATTTCATAGCTGCTGTTTTATAAGTTATTAATCAATTTAAAAGTACTTTGAATTGCAAAGTAAAGCAAAATATTTTGATTGGAAAGCGTTTTCAATTGGAAAATTTAACGGAAGATTTTAATGATAAAAATCTCCTGCGTTGCGGATGGTTGGGTGAGTGAAGCTTTGCCCCTGCAAAACCAAAGATCAATATCCTTAAAAAAGAATTTACCGGACGGTTTTCAAGATTGAGAATGACTGAAGTTCTCCTGATTTATTAAAAACTTTTATCAGATACAGGCCGGGTTGAATGGCAGGTTGAAGTTCAATTTTATTGCTGTTGAGGTTATTTTTGCTGAAAACCAGATTTCCTCCGGTATCGAAAATTTCAATTTTTGTTATTGGTGAATAATTCCGGATTTGTAAAAAGTTGCTGAATGGATTGGGCCAGACGGCGGGTTCTTTTTTACTTAAAACTGCATTTAACCCCGTTGATGTATTTTTCAGTGCTACCGACTGAATTTCTATTTGCCCGGTTCCGGTTTTGCCGAAGAAGCCGTAGTTCACGTAAATTCTGATGGATTTAATAGTTGACAAATCGTAAATGCCGTCCGGATTTTGGCCAAACTCATAGGAATACGTGTGAAATTCCCCATCGGTTTCGAACGAAGTAATTTTGAACAAATCGTTCAGGTTGATATTTCCATTGGTGTCCACCAAATCAACCCGAAACGATCCCGGCGCAGGGGAAGGGGTTTTCAATTTAATTTCCAGTTTGTTGAATGAAGTTAAATCCACCGGATTTTGAAATTCGTACCTAAGAAACGGATTTTCCGTGGGCGCACTAATGTTGTAATCTGCAATCAAAGAAGCGGTTCCGGAAAGTTGCATTTGGTTGGAATTTCCCGGAACGGCCTGCCAAAAAATGTTGTTCTGATCGTCGAAAAACGGGATTTCAAACTGTTCTCCCGAGGGTTGAAAAACAGTGCTTACGCTGAAAGGTTCGGCAGCAACAGTGTCGCAATCGGAAAGAAGTTGCAGATTAATATCTCCTCCCGAATTTCCCCATTTCACCGCTACCTCTGATGATCCGGCGCCATTGATCACTTCCACATCATCGGGAAAAATCCATTTGTACCTGACTCCTCCTACATCGGCCGTGGAAAATATCAGTTCTTCGCCGGGGGAAACGTTTTTTTTCCCGTTAATGACGGGCGCCGGTACTTTTTTTTTAAACACCTTCACATAATCAATTTCCATGGTGGCTTCCTTCAGGTTTGGATCAACACCCTGTGCGCCTCCCCAGTTTCCGCCAATGGCAATATTGAGTAACAAGTGGAAACGTTTGTCAAAAGGCCATTCCCGGTATGTTTTATGCGGATTTTCAAAGCGAAAATATTCGTCCCCATCCACATACCAAATAATTTCATTTTCGGTCCAGTCGATGGCATAAACGTGAAACGCGGTAGCCACGCGGTTCACCTCCACCACATCTCCGAGTTGCGTTCCGATGGAATGGTTGTAAGCTTCCGTATGAATGGTACCGTGTACTTTTCCAAAATCATATCCCACATGTTCCATGATGTCGATTTCGCCGCTTTTGGGCCAGCCACCGTAAACCCAGTCGGTGGGCAGCATCCAGATAGCGGGCCAGGTGCCGGTTCCTTCGGGCAATTTTGCTTTCACCTCAATCCGCCCGTACAACCAGTCGCCTTTCCCCTTGGTTATCAGTCTTGCGGATGTCCATGCGCCATTGTTCTTCAGGGCTTTAATAACCAGTTTCCCATCTTTCACAACCGAATTTGAGCGACTGTCGGTATACGTTTGAAGTTCGTTATTGCCCCAGCCACCGCCGCCGGTATCGTATCCCCATTTTTCGGGATTTGGCGCACCGGGGATATCAAATTCATCGGACCAAACGAGGTAATTGCATGTTTCCTGGGCGAAACTCCATTTCTGTTGCGCCAGAAAAGCAACGGCAATAAAAAACAGTATCCTGAATTGTTGAGTTTTCATGTTTTAAAATTATGGAAAATTTTAATCTTCGTAAGCAAATCCTGCTTTTAACCCTTCGGCGGAATTGGGGCCGATCCATACATCGAAATTGCCGGGTTCCGTTACATAACGTTCTCCGTTGAAATACTCCAGATTTTCCGGCTTGATTATGAAGCTGACCTTTTTCACATCTCCCGGTTTCAAATGAATTTTCTGAAACCCCTTCAACTCCTTTACCGGGCGGGTTAAACTGCCCACTTTATCACGGATATAAAGTTGAACAACTTCGTCGGTTTCGAAGTTGCCGGTGTTTTCCACATCCGCTGAAATTGTGAGCGAACCTTCCGGTTTCAGCCTTTTTTCTGACAACACCAGGTTCGAATAGTCAAATTTGGTGTAGGACAATCCGTAACCGAACGGGAAAAGCGGTTCAATGCCGTAATCGATGTACATCGATTTAAAGCCCAGCGACAACTGTTTTGAATTTCGCGGAATATCGTCGATGTTTGTAAAATCTTCCGGTTTTGCCGGGCGGCCGGTGTTTTTCCGGTAATGATAAAACGGAATCTGACCTGCGCCTTTAACGAAGGTAACCGGTAGTTTGGCCGTGGGAGAGTAGTCTCCGAAGACCAAATCGGCAATTGCCGGTCCGGCCATGGTTCCCGGGTGCCAGGCGTACAAAACGGCATCGGCCAGTTGCAGTTCTTCCTGAATAGCCAGTGGTCTTCCGGCCATTACCACCAAAACAAGCGGCTTTCCTGTCTTTTTTAACTTCGCGAATAAGTTCTGTTTGAATCCCGGGCAAGTCAATTATTCCGCGGGCGTTGGCTTCGCCGGAAAGAATGGATTCTTCTCCCGCAAAAAACAAAATCATGTCCGAGTTTTGCGCAGCATTCAGCGCATTTGCAAATCCTGCAGTTGATTTGTCGCGACTGTATTCCAGTCCCGGAGCAAAGTTCATCCGGTTGCCCAGGATTTGCTGAAAAGTTGCCCGCGGAGTTCTCGAATCTTCATCTTTCGCATCAAAAACCCATGTTCCCAACTGGTCATGCGGGGCATCTGCCAGCGGGCCAATTACTGCCAGCGAATGAATGTCTTTGGAAACCGGTAAGGCCTGGTTTTCATTTTTTAATAAAACTATGCTGTTTCGTGCCAGTTCCCGCGCTTTTTGCAAATGGGAAACTGCAAGGAGTGTATCGGGATTCAGACTTGCATCTGTTTCAGGTTTGCCGAAAAGACCCAGTTCAAATTTTACCCGCAGAATATTTGCTACCTTTTCGTTAATTAAATTTTCGTTGATTTTTCCTTCCTCAACCAGTTTTTTCAGATTATCCTGATAGCAGGTACCGGCCATTTCCATATCCACGCCTGCTTTTACTGCAACTTCAGCCGCACCTTTTTTATCGGCCACAAAACCGTGATTGATCATCTCCTCAACGGATGCCCAGTCGCTGACCACCATTCCTTTAAAATTCCACTCCTTGCGAAGAATGGTATTCAATGTAAATTTATTTCCGGAAGTGGGTACGCCGTTTAAATCGTTAAATGCGGACATAAAAGTCAACACCCCCGCATTTTTTGCCGCTTGAAACGGTTTCAGGTGAACGTTTCGCAGCAAGGTTTCCGGAATGTAGGTGGTGTTGTAATCGCGGCCGCCTTCGGTCATTCCGTAGCCAACAAAATGTTTGGCACAGGCGGCAATCGAAGACGACGAATTTAAATTATCCTGAAATCCTTCGACCATTGCTTTGGCAAACTGTGAAGTAAGGAACGGCGCTTCGCCACAGCTTTCGGCAATTCGTCCCCAGCGCGGATCCCACGTAATATCAATCATGGGTGCAAATGTCCAGTTAATACCCATGGAAGCAGCTTCAACAGCCGAAATACGCATGGCTTCTTTTACCATTGTTGTATCCCAGGATGCTGCCATTCCGAGTGGAATCGGGAAAATAGTACGGTAGCCATGAATAACATCGCGGCCGAACAGAAGTGGGATACCCAGCCGGCTTTCTTCTATTGCAACGCGCTGAATTTCTGCAACGCGCTCTGCTCCCTGAATATTCAAAAACGAACCGGCTTTCCCCTCGCGAACAGCTTTTTTCAATGCTTCCTCGCTGGAATAAAATCCATCGGGCGCCTGAAACATCTGCCCGATTTTTTCCTCAAGGGTCATCTGTTTCAATAGTCCTTCAACTTTTTGATCGAGCGGCTCATTATTCTCCATTTCAGATAGTTGACTGGTGCAACATGGTTGCAAAAACAGGAGCAGAAGAATAATCAGGACAAACCTGTTTTTCCTTTTGGCCATTATTTTTAAAAAAATCGATTAAAAACAATGCCCGGAAAACCAAACTAAGCTATGAAAAAAGGTTTTCCGGGCACAGATTATATAATTCTTACCGGTGAGCAGATTTTAGTCCTTCAACGTGAGGACCGGAAAGTTCATCCAGGTACACTTCAAATGTGTCACTGGGATCGCCCGGATTTAACATGATGCGGACCACGTTGTAAAAGTCGTGGCTGAAGTTTTCATCGGTTGTTATATCGCTGGTGAACATGTCGCCGCTGCCATTCCATCCGGCGCCGATACCCGAAAAATCAAATTCTGCAATTTCCCAGGTATTATCCTGTTGAATGGTATAAATCACGTCGGCAGTACCGGTTTTATAAGCATCGCCGCCACGATCGGTATTTTCAAGTTTCAGCAACACTTTATCGCCTGCTTTTCCGTAAACTTTTACTTTGAACGTGTGGCGCTGGCGAAGATCAAAACGATAGCCGGCCGGTAACATCATAAAAGCGTTTGCCCATTCTGTATTCTCTTTGACAAATTTTAACGCTTTTGCGCTTTTGTCCGGATAAATGCGCGACGGGTTATCAACCACTTCGATATATGCGCTTCCTCCTGCCTGATCGACATTCATCGGGGCCATGGAAACTTCGGAGAAATCGTTGTACATAACCATTTCGTCCAACAGGAACGGCTCGTAATCGGGATGGTTTTCAGAAACATCTGCTGTAAATGTATTGACAATGTCGCCCAGTGAAGTTTCTGCAGTCACAGTAACTGTGTATATTCCCTTGCGCATGTAAGTATTTGATATTGTTTCAGTAGCATCAGTGGTTTCGTAAACCGTTCCGTCGCCAAAATCAACTTTTACCTTATTGACTGTTTCTCCTGCCGGAACCTGCTGCACGGTTATGTTAACATCGTAAGTATTCAACTGAGCAGCCGGGTTCAGACTTGCTTCCAGCTCAATGTGCGGTGGCTGGTAACCTTCCCTGATAAGTTTATAACCCCATGCATTTCCGTCGCCGCCTACATCAACCAACTGCATAAAATTTTCATCCAGATTAATAATCTCATATCTTCCGCCCTCAGCGCCAGTGTCGAATATTGGAAAAATGGGAGTTGGGCCGGACAGAACGAGGTAACTTTTTCCGTCTTTTTGCTCAATCATCCAGGAACCGGGTTGCGGATTATAATCGACAATCAGGTCTGAACCGGGATTCACCGGATTGCTGTAATGCGGATCATCTCCCCTGAAATCTTTTACGTAGCTTTTACCATGGTTTTCGTAAATGGCCTCAAATCCAACTAATTTAAAGGTTAACCTGTCGTCGTAAATTTCAAATCCGCTTTTATCCAGCGGTGCGGCAGCCCACAAATCCAAACCTGCACTGCCAACCGGGCCAACGCCCAAATGTCCGGCAGCGAGGCTGTCAATTACCCAGGTTTTACCGTCGAGGTCTTCCGCTCCACCGCTCAGGGCAATCATCATCGGGTCGTCAAATAACGAATAATCTGTTTCGGTGGTGGTTTGCGTTTTTGAAATGCTGCTGCTTCCGCCATTGGTTTTAATGGTCATGGTAATGGTATAGTCGCCGGGCAGCGGGTAATAGGCAGTTACACTTTTACCTTTTGCTGTGCTTCCGTTTCCGAGGTCGAAGCTAACCTGGCTGATACCCGCTACCGACGGGCTGATGAACTCCACATTGAAATGGTACGGATCGTCGCCGGGAGTTACCGAAAAATCCATTTCACTCCCGGCGGGAGGCGCTACTATGCCAACATCCGGTTTTGTTTCTTCGTAGGGCTCGCAGGCAAATAACACTGCCAGCGCTACCAGTCCGATAAAACTTAAATATTTTCTATTTTTCATTGTTGTTCTTTTTGAAAAAATATGATTAAAAACGGCTTACTTATACGCAGGCACAAATTGCGTTAACACGCCTTCGTTGGTATTACGAATTTCACTTGCTGGTATTGGAAACATTCCCCAGGTATCAGCTTTAAATGTGCGCGGTTCGAAATGCGATAAATTCGGAATATCCTGCGGGACATCAAAACTGGCATTAATTTTAGCCGCAGCGTAATCGTTGCCCCTTCTCAACAAATCCCATTTGCGCAATCCTTCGCCTCCGAATTCAACCCGGCGTTCATGATAAATATCGTCGAGGGTGACGCTGGTTAATGCAGCGTCTTCGCCCAACGCACGGGTTCTTACCTGGTTCAGATAATCGAGAGCTTTGGCTGGATTGTCGTTTAAAAACAGTTCTGAAGCCATCAATAAAACGTCGGCATAACGAATGTCAACAAAATTCCGCGGGAAGTTATGGCTTGGATCACCTCCGGAGCCGATATAGGCATTTAAAGCCATGTATTTATGATTGAAAAAGCCGGTATTCATAAAGCCTCTGGTATAATCTTCGAGCTGCACATCAGCGTTGTAAATGGTAACATCTTTTCTCGGATCTCCTTCTTCAAACTCATTCGCCAAACTCCAGGTAGGAACGGCAAATGACCAACCCGGGAAGATGGCCCCATTGTCACCGACAGGATTCCGGACACTTAACCAGACACAGGAAAAGTTACCGTTGATGTTCCATCCGCCCCAGTCTCCTGAATTCGCTTTATCTGAATACTGAATTTCAAGGATGGATTCCCCGTTGTTTTGGTTTTCCCAATCCCACAGATTGGCGTAACCCGGAACAAGTGAATAAAGATTACCCGAAATAATTTCTTCCAGTGCCGATTGAACATAGCTTTTGTTAATTACCGTATTTCCGTCAGTCCAGTCTGAAACACCAAGAACGGGTTTTGCAAATCCTTCATGATAAAGGTAAATACGTGCGATCAATGCCTGTGCAGCGCCTTTTGTAATGCGTCCTGCTTCATCTGGCGGAACTTCAACAGGCAGTGCAGAAACTGCTTTCAAAAGGTCGGATGCGATCTGCGTAAATAATTCGTTGGGCGAATTTTGGGGAATATCTTTATAATCTTCAACCGAAGGAAGAACTTCTGTGATTATGGGAGTGGAACCATAATGGCGCACCAGATCCCAATAGAAATAAGCCCGAAGGAACAGCGTTTCAGCTTCAAGTCGTTCTTTTAAACCTTCAGTTTTCCAGTCAACTTCATCCTGTTTTTGTAAATATAGGTTTGCACGGTAAATTCCTGAATAGCAGCGGTTCCATAAATCAGAAGCAGAAGCGTTTTCAGATGTCATGCTGAACATCTCCATTTTCTGCCACTGGTTCATATCGTTGATATTCGAACCTCCGCAGAATGCGTCATCAGAAAAGATATCAGACATGGTAGGCACGAATTGCCAGTTTTGCACAGAATAGGCGTCGTAAACGGCGGTTACTGCCAGGAACGCCTGTTCTTCAGTTTTGTAATAGTTTGCTTCTACCTGCCCCGTCTTTGGTTCCAGCTCAAGGAAATCTTTTTTACAGGAGACCTGCAGAAGTACCAGGGCAAAGAAGTAAAAAATATAAATTGATTTATTTTTCATTTTCTAAAATTTTAATCGTTTACATTAAAAACCAATGTTTACACCGCCCAATACTGTGCGTGCCTGCGGGTAAATACCATGATCGATCCCGTTGTTAAAAACGCTTCCTCCAATTTCAGGATCATATCCTTTGTAACCCGTGATGGTGACCAGGTTTTCTGCTGAAACATAAACTCTTAAGTTACGGATGTGCAAATAGCTGGTAACGTTTTTCGGGAGTGCGTAACCCAGCGTGATATTTCTCATTCTTACAAAACTTCCGTCGTGAACAAAGAAATCACTAACCGTAGTCATGTTTTGGTTATCGTCCACAAAAGTTACCCGCGGATAAGTATCTGAAGTTCCAGGGCCGGTCCAGCGGTTGAGCCAGTCTCCGGTGTAATTTGATTCATTAAGGTCATAACGCATGGTGGCATCGTACACTTCCTGGCCGAGTGCAGCATAGATAAACATGTTAAAATCGAAACCCAAATATTCGAGTGTCAGGTTAAAACCGCCGGTAAAGTCAGGATATGGAGATCCGAGGTTTACCCTGTCTGCATCCCGGTCGATAACACCATCGCCGTCAGCATCAACAAATTTTATGTCACCTGGCTTTGCTTTCGGTTGAAGCAGTTCGCCATCGGCATTTACATAAGCCTGGATTTCTTCTTCCGTCTGGAAAATCCCATCGGTTTGTAATCCGTTGAAATAACCCATCGGGGTTCCAACTTTCGCATATAAAACATCGCCTTGTGAAAAAGCGCCATCTCCTCCATGCAGGCGTTTTTCAGCATTTTGAATATCGAGCACTTCGTTTTTGTTGTAGGCGCCGTTTACCGAAGCATTTAGGAACATTCTTCCCAAACGTTTTTTGTAGCTCAATTCAGCTTCAAAACCTGAATTTCGCACGGAACCACCGTTAATTACCGGAGCGGAGTTACCCACAAGCATTGGTACCGGAGCGGTTACCAGCCAGTCTTTTGTCGTTTTAATATAATAGTCGAGCGACAAACGCAGGCTGCTTCCCAAAGTTGCCATTTCCAAACCAATATCGGTTTGTTCTGAAGTTTCCCATCTTAACGACGGGTTGGCGATCCGGGTAGGTTGTGTTCCGTTGTACTGGGTTTTGTCAACGCCAAAATAATAAATGTTTTGGTTGCCTATAATTGAGGTGTAGCCAAAATCGCCAATGTTTTCATTTCCGTTTTGGCCCCAGCTTACACGTAATTTCAAAAAGTCGGCTACGGGATTAAAGAAACTCATGAATGGTTCCTCTGAAAGTACCCAACCTGCCGAAGCTGACGGGAAGTAACCATATTTATTTTCCGATCCAAAACGCGATGAACCGTCCCGTCGCAAGGTGGCGGCAAACATGTATTTATCCTGATAATCGTAATTTAAGCGGCCAAACAAGGAAGCAACAGTGTGTTCCGAATAACCACCGCCTGCAACAGTACTTTCCGGATCTGTGGCGTTGTCGAGATAAGAATGTTCGAAATCATCAAAAATGACGTCTTTTTTGTTGCCCCACAGGTTATTGTGCATGTCTTTGAATGCAGAAACACCACCCATCAATGTAATATGATGAACATCAAAATTTTTGTCATACGACAGAACATTTTCGAAATTCCATCTTGACCAAATATCCATTGAACGCGATGCCTGGTCGGTAATTGTGAAATGCAATCCATCCAGGTAGTAATAAGGATTGTAACCCCTTGTGTCAACCAACGAAAATTCACCGCTGTAAGTCGATTTAAAAGTTAGCCCGGTCAATGATTCTGTGAGTTCGCCAAAATCAAGTTCAGCGGTTAAACCACCAACAAATTTGCTGGTGTTTGTTTCGGAATGTACCTGATCGAGCAAGGCAACCGGGTTTGTTATTTCCTGAAGTCCGATGCCAAATTGTTCAGGAACCGACCAGCTTCCGTCGGGATTTGTTACCGGAATAATGGGCGGCATATTTAAAGCCTGTGCCAGACCGTTTCCAAAGTGGCTGTTGGTATCAATCCCTTTGCTGGTGATTCGCGCCAGGTTAATGTTTGATCCAAGCTTGAAAAATCCAAAATCGGTGTTCGTATTCAAACGGTAACTGATTCGTTCGAAGCTTGATTTTCCTTTGGCGACAATACCCTCCTGATTAAAATAATTCAATGACGATGAGTAACTGGTTTTTTCCGTGCCGCCATTAAATGTAAAGGAATGATTTTGTTTTGGCGCGTTGTAATTGAACATTTCATCCTGCCAGTCTGTATCAGCGGTAAAGCCTGCTATCTGGTCCTGGGTAAACCTGAAATTGCCTGTTCCGTTTAATGAAGCTTCATTAATCAGCGTTACATATTCCTGTGCATTTAAAACGCTCAGTTTTTTCCACGGATTTTGAACACCATAGTACCCATCGTAGTTTACTGTAAATTTTTCGCCTTGCTGCCCCGATTTGGTTGTAATTAAAATTACACCGTTTGCACCACGCGCACCATAAATAGCAGCTGATGCTGCGTCTTTAAGGATTTCTATCGATTCCACATCGCTGGAATTCAGGAAATCGATACCTGCACCGCTCATCGGCAATCCGTCAACAATATACAAGGGTTCAGCATCGCCGTTGGTACCGATACCACGGATCCTGACAGAAACCTGGTCGCCGGGCTGGCCTGAGTTATTGGATATTACAACTCCGGAGGTTTTACCCTGCAATGCTTGTGTAACGCGCATATCATGCGTCCTTTCGAGCTCTTCGCCGCCAACTTTTGCGATAGCACCGGTAACCAGACTTTTCTTTTGCGTACCATAACCCACAACTACCACTTCATCTACATCAAAAGCTTCGCTTTTCAGGGCTACGTTTATCTCGGTACGACCATTTACAGGAACTTCCTGTTTTTGCATACCTACGAACGAAAATTGTAATACGGAATTTGCCGGCACCTGAAGCTGGTAAACCCCGTCTGCATTTGTAACCGTTCCGTTTGTCGTTCCTTTTATCACTACCGAAACTCCCGGCAACGGCTCGCCGTCATCGGCCGAGGTAACCACCCCGGTAAGCGAAACTTCCTGGGCAAATGTACCGAGAGCAATAAGTGAACATAAAAAGAAAAAGAGAATTTTTTTCATAGGAATTCGATTTAACTTTTAACTTTTAAAATTTGGTCGAAAATGCAGCATTAAAATATTTTTACCACATAAATGAACGCTACATAAACTCATCTCCCGTTAAAATCATATACGTCAAAAACACATCATAAAATTTTTTACGACTTGTGATTCAATGATTTAACCATAATTAACAGAGAATAAATATTACTACACGGGTAAGATGATTTTTTCACTTGTGAAAAAGCCTGGTTCAGATGTTTGATAAAAACGTTGATAAATTGATTTCGCGCGGGAGGTCCAGTTTTTTCCGAACGCGATACCGGCTGATTTCCACGCCGCGGTCGGTAATATTTTGCAAAGCTGCAATTTCTTTGGATGTCAAATTCATCCGGATATACGCACAAAGGCGCATTTCCCGGGGAGACAACTGAGGATATTTTTCTTTCAGCCGTTTAAAGAAGTCATTGTGTACTTCATCAAAGTATGTTTCGAAAACCTGGTTTTGTTGCTTATTATCAATTTCCTTATCAATTTTTCTGTTTAAGGTCGACAGCTTCGTTTTCAACTGTTTGTCGTTTGCAGTATGGTGTAACCGATGCAGCTCGTCTTTTAATTTCACCAAAAATTTGTTCTTTTGGATAATACTCATGGTTTGATTCGCAAGTTCTTTATCGCGGTGAATCATTTCACCCTGCTAGTTTTTCATTTCTGAGCCTGATGATCTCTTTTTCGGCTATCAGCGCCTGGTGCTGAAAACGTTCTTCTTTTTCTTTTAGCTGCGCCTGATGTTTTTGTGCCTCCCTTTGCTGAGTTATTTCCATCCGGTGCAATACAAACCGAACCGTAAGAAAGACGAACAGGATGAAAAGGAACAGGTAGGAATAAACTGCCATTTTTGAACGATACCAGGGTGGCATCACTTTAAATTTAATTGATGCTGGCGCACTTTCAATTCCGTAAACATTTCTTGCTTTAATTTTGAAGACGTAAGTTCCTTCGCCCAGATTGGTAAAATCTTTATAACTGTTACTGGTCCATTGCGACCAGTCATCGTCGAAATTTTCCAGAAAATAGCTAAATGCAAGTTGTTGCTGATTTTCGTAAAACGGAGCTGCATAATGGAAACGAAATGCATTTTTTTTGTATGGAAACTTTAATTCCACATCAAATTTTTTACCGGAAAGCAGCAATGTAGAATCAATGTAAGGTAATTCCACCTTGGTTATGAATGATTTAAATGGCTGGGAATATGATTTTGCAACTTTACTGGAGTAATGGGCAAAACCATTGTCGAGGCCAATAAAAACGTGATCGTTGTTATAGGGATAAATAAATTCAAATTCATTAACATATTTACCATCCAGTTGGCGAAATGGCGAAGTGATTTTGGTGTACGTTAAATCTTCATTTAAACGAAAAACCCCCGATTCATTATCCGCAATGAACCAGATATTTCCGGTTTTGTCGGTTTCCAGCGTTTTTAACCGGCCGTCAAAATTGAACAGCGAATTTAATTTCTCCGCCTTTACAAACTTGTCAGAACCTGCTTTGTATTCATAAATTCCATCAATGGTGGAAATATAAGGCCGGTTGTGCAAACTGAAAAGGATATTTTGTTCGTTGGATGGAAGGCCATTTGCCGATGTATACAATTTGTAATTTGCCACACTGTCAAGTTCCGGGTCAAGAACGATTTTGAACACTCCTTTGCCGCCGTGGCTCATCCAGACAACGCCGGTTGAATCCTGCATTAAATTCCGGCTCGATTCGTTAAAGCCTTTTACATCTTTAAAAAACTCCCATCCGTTTTCACTCCTTTTCAGCAATTGTAAACCTGTGTAATGCCCACCCAAAAGCAAATCGGGATGCCCCTGTAAATTGATAAAATTCCAGCCTCCTTCTTTTGCACTTATTTTTTTGGCTTTGTTGCCTTCAATGATAAAAGATCCCAGATTATGTCCGCAAATTAGTTGTCCGTTGAATTCGTTCAGCGACCATACCTGCCCGGTCGTGTTCTCTACCAGACTGAACTTTTCATTATTCCGAGAAAAGTTGCTGAATGATTTTACAAACAGTCCCTGATTGGTTCCCAAATAAAGTTTATCATCAAAAATCCGGGCACAGTAGCCGGTACCGATTCCCTGATTGTCTGAAATGTAACTGACCGGAGAATTGATTTCTATATAATCGATGCCGTTATCGAGGCCCAGCCACAGGTTTTCACTGTTGTCGGTAAAAAGGCTCAAAACCGTATTGTTTTGTAACCCCTGATTTCTGTTGATATGTTGCAATACCTCGCCATCGGCGTTTGAAATTATGATTCCGTTCAGGATAGTACCGAATACGAAATTGTTTCCCAGTATTTTCGTTGCGCTGAACAGCTTGTATTTCTCAATCATTTCATTCGCAGGAGTATCCCATTTTTCCAGCCGGCCATTTTCAAATTTATAAACGCCGTTTCTGCTGGTGCCAATTAGTAGATGGTTATCCCGGATTTCAAGTATGGCCCATATTTCCTTATCTTTTAATTCACCTGCCCATGGTACTTCGCCAACCATACCGTTGATGTATTCAAATAATCCTGTTCCCGGTTCATGCAGAAATAACCGGCCATTCACGTTGAACGAAAAATGAAACCTTTTTCGGGGTTTTATAATTTTAATTTTATTGTTTTGCAACAGGAAGAGATAATTAAATGACTGAAATACGATTCCCTGCGGAATTTCATAAATTTTCCAGACTTCATCGAAATCAGATATTTCCTTTGGCAGCAAATGACGTAAGCTGTGAAAAACGAATTTTCCGGTTGCATCTTCGTCTACAATGCCAAAATCATTGAAAAGGCCTGCATAAATATTATTCTGGCTGTCGATGCAAATCGCCCGAACCGGAGACAATCGGGAAACACGAATCAAATCCCAGTGCAACCCGTCGAAACGTATGATGCCGTCGTTGTTGGCAAAATACATAAAGCCATTTTTATCCTGCGCGATTCCCCAATTTTGCGTACCTGCATTATAAACTGTTTTTGTGTAGTTATAAATGTAAGGTGTACCAATTGTTTTTACCTGGCCGGCAACATTTAATGAAAGTGCGCTAAGAATAAATAAGAAAACTCTATACACTTGCAATCTCCTGGTTTTTAAGCGTTCCTACAAAAGTTAACCAAACGAATGAGATAATTAATTATTATACCAAAGAAAACCAAAATATTTATAGTTTTCGTAAACTTTGGTAAATGAAAAAATGACAGCCCCGCCAGATGAAAGTAGCATTTCGCGCTGTCTATTTTCCTTTTTTACTAAAAAGTGTAATAAAGGCAGTGGGTAAAAAATTTCCCATTCACCTCAACATTTCTTCTACAACAAAAACATGAATTTGACTTAATAGCTTAGCTATCAATGTGTTTTAATTTTTGGCATAGGTTTTTCCAAGGTAGTCACGTATAACCATTAAAATTAATTGTCATGAGAGGAATCCTTTATATTATAGCAATCATCCTTGTGATAGGGTGGCTATTCGGTTTTTTTGTTTATTCAGCAGGGGGACTTATTCATATTCTCCTGGTACTGGCAGTTATATCAATTTTGATTTCCCTGATTAGTGGGAGGTATTAAAAAGCAGAGATTTTTATGAAGAAAACAATTGAAACAGTAAATTTTGAAGCGGCTCGGGAACTTGTGGACTATGTGAACGATCTTTTTGACACGTTGCCAAAGTATCATAATCAAATACTCTCAGCCGATATTTTTCTGAAACAACACAGCGGCGAATCGCTGGCAGAAAAAGAGGCTGAAATTAAAGTGTATTTACCCGGGCACGAAGTTTTTTCGAGCGCTAAAGGCGAAAATTTTCAGGAGGCTGCGAACCTCGTGCTTTCAAAGGTAAAACGGCAACTGTTGAGTTTAAAAGAAAAAGACCGGGACAAACATCAGCCCCGCCCCGACAAACCACAATAATTTTGTTGAACTATGTTTCTTCAGCCGGCTTTTTCCGTTTATCGAGCCAGTAATAGACAATTGGCAGTACCATTAACGTTAGTAACGTCGATGTTATCAGTCCGCCAATAACGACTGTAGCCAAAGGCCGCTGGACTTCGGAACCCGGGCCGGTGTTGAATGCCATGGGAATAAAACCGAGGCTCGCCACCAGTGCGGTCATTAGCACAGGGCGCAATCGATCGGCAGAACCATCCACTACCAGCTTTTTCAGATCGCCTCTTTTGCTTTTCCGAAGTTCATTGATATGATCAACCAGTACAATTCCATTTAAAACCGCCACGCCGAACAATGCTACAAAACCAATACTTGCAGAAACAGATAAATACATTCCGCGAATCCAAAGGAGAAAAACCCCTCCGGATAAAGCAAAAGGCAGGTTCAGCAAGATGAGTATGGCATATTTCATTTTACCGAAATTGAGGTACATGAGCCCGATAATTATGAAAATAGAGAGCGGGACTACCAGAAGGAGATGTCGCATAGCCCGGCGCTGGTTTTCAAATGTTCCGCCGTAACTGACGAAATATCCTGAAGGAATGTTCGCGTGTGAATTGATTTGTTCTTCCAACCCGGCTACATATGTTCCCAAATCAATGTTTTTAATGTTAATCCCGACGATTAAACGGCGCCACCCGTTTTCTCGCTGAATTTCGCGCGGGCCTTCCTGCAAATCGATGTTGGTTACCTGTTTCAAAGGTACGAAATCACCATTTGGGAGGTGCACCGGGACGTTTTGAATTTCGTTCAACTGGTTTCTGATGTCCTCCGGATAACGGACAACAATATCGAACCTGCGCTGGCCTTCGTAAACCTGTCCGGCTTCCTGTCCGCCAATTCCGGCTTCAATTACTTTTTGAACATCGTCGACATTCAAACCAAAGGATGCCACAGCTTCCCGATCGATTTCGATGGTCAGGTAAGGCTGTCCGACTGTTTGTTCCACGTAAAAATTATCGGTTCCTTCCAAATTCGGCAGCAGCGCCAGTATTCTATCGCCAATCTGACTAAGCATGTCCAAATCTTCACCATAAATTTTTACTGCTAAATCAGATTTTACACCGCTTGTAAGTTCATCCACGCGCATGGCAATGGGCTGTGTAAAATTGTAAGCCAGTCCGGGCTCTGTTTGCAGGTACGGTTCAATTTGGGCGATGATATCTTCTTTTGTCACTCCTTTTCGCCATTCACCGGTGGGTTTCAAAATAATCCAAACGTCGGTCTGGTGAACACCCATCCAGTCGTTGGCAAGATCTGACCGGCCGGTTTTCGGGACCACCGTCTGAATTTCAGGAATATTTTCGGTTAATTTTCCGGCCAGCCAGTTCGCATTTTCAATCGATTCATTGAGGGTAACTGATGGCATTCGCACCTGTTCAACCAGGATAGAACCTTCGTCGAGCTCAGGAATAAATTCCGTTCCCAGGTGCGCCATGACAAATAATGACGCTGCAAAAAGCAACCCTGCGGTGGTAATAACAAACCAGCGCCGGTCCATATATTTCGAGAGCGAACGGATGTAAAAGGGCCGCAACCAGTTGATCAGATAGTTTTTACGGACTTTCACGCCTTTCCGGAATACAATTGCCGCCATTGCAGGCACAAAAATCAGCGCCAGCAGCAACGAACCAAAAACTGCCGCGGCAACTGTTATTGCCATCGGGCGGAAAAGAATCCCTTCCATACCGCTGAAAGTCATAATCGGAACGTAAACCATTAATATAATAAGCACTCCAAAAAAGATGGGGCGAACCACCTCCTGTGCCGACTTCCGGATAATTTCATCCTTGTTTTTGCCTTTTCCTTTTTGCAGGCCGTGAACGATGTTTTCTACCATTACCACCGAACCGTCGACCACCATTCCGAAGTCGATGGCGCCCAAACTCATCAGGTTGGCGGCAAGACCAAATTCACGCATCCCGATAAATGCAAACAGCATGGACAGCGGGATTACCAACGCAACTATAATAGCCCCTGAGATTTCGCCGAGCAGCAGCAACAAAACGGCAACAACCAAAAATCCACCTTCAATAAGGTTTGTTGAAAGCGTACCGGTTGTCCTGTCAATCAAATCCGACTGGTCGTAAAACTTTACGATTTGAACGCCTTCGGGCAGGTTTTGGTTAATGTTGTTGATCCGGTCTTCAATGGCCGATATTACTTCCCGGCCGTTTCCGCCGCGGAGCATCATTATAATACCCGTAACAACTTCGCCTTCCCCATTTTGGGTGACTCCTCCCTGCCTGATTTGCGTACCGGTTTCAACATCGGCAACATCGCGCACAAAAACCGGTTTATTGTCAATATTGGTTACAATAATGTTTTTGATGTCGTCGATTTTGTTAATCTGGCCAAATCCCCTGATAATGTATTGTTCCCTGTTGTGCTCGAGGAAATTTCCTCCCGAAACGCTGTTGTTGTTCGAAATGGCGTCGAAAACATCGGAAATGCCAATGCCGAACATTCGCAACCTTCCGGGCAGCACAATAACGTTGTATTGTTTTACAAACCCACCGAATGAATTAATTTCGGTAACCCCCCTTACTGTTTTCAACTGCGGAACAATCAGCCAGTCCTGAATTTCGCGCAATTCGGTCAGGGAATAATTTTCGCCTTTTACCACATATTGGTATATCTCTCCCAGAGCTGTTGTAATTGGCCCCAACTGCGGACTGGAAACACCGGGCGGAAGTTCGTCGCCAATAGATTGCAGCCGTTGGCTCACCATCTGGCGTGCAAAATAAATGTCGGTGCCTTCGTCGAATTCAACGGTAATTGCGGATAACCCGAACTGCGAAATCGACCGGACTTCGGCAACATCGGGCAGGCCGTTCATTGCAGTTTCAATGGGATAACTCACCAGTTTTTCAACATCGAAAGGCGAATACCTGCCTGCTTTTGTAATCACTAAAACCTGCACGGGAGTAACATCGGGGAGCGAATTGATAGGCAGGCGGACCAGTGAAAAATAACCGGCAACCGCCATGAGCACGACCAATGAAAGCGCTACATATTTTTGCCTGACACTAAAATTGATGATTTGATTTAACATTTTTTCGCTGATTTTCAGGATTATTCTTCAGAAATTACATTAAACCGGGAAAGCGCTTTAAGGCTGAAAACATTTGATTTTGCAACTTCTTCGTCATTTTTTAATCCGCTGCCAACGAAAATGTACCTGTCCCTGATTTCCGCCACACCAATAGGTCGCTTTTCAAAAACGCCGGCGCCTTTTGCTATGAAAACAACCGGCTGGTTTCCGTCGTAAGTGAGCGCTTCTTCCGGAATGGAAATAATCTCTTTTTGAGAAGATGTGATGATGTTCAGCCTGACATTTTCGCCGGGTTTTGGCCAGCCGTCGCTGGTGGGTACAATGATGTTGGCGATTACCGAACGGTTGTTTTCGTCGAGTCCCGGGTTAACTGACGTAATGATAGCGCGGATGACCGACTCCTGATTTTCGCGTTTGGTAATCAGCACCGAGTCTCCGCGGTTTATCAGGCGGGCATCATCGGGCGAAAGATAACCCCTGATCAACACCTCGCGGGTGTCTAAAATCCGCGAAAGGTTTTCCAGCGCATTCACCGACTGGCCCAGTTCCACAAAATTCTTCTCGATTACCCCGTCGATGGCAGAGTGGATTTTGAGCACCGGGGTAATATTATCCGTTTCTGTAAAAGCAGTAATTTCTTCGTCGGAAACACCAACGGCTTTTAGTTTTGAATACGATGCTTTTGACGAAGCCAGGGCGCGGTCGTATTCGGCGGTGGCCCGCTCCAGTTCGCTGGCAGAACTGATGGATTCCTCAACCAGTTGTTTTAACCGGTTTAGCCGTTTAGTCTGAAAATGCTCTTCGGCATGTGCCTGCATATATTCTGAAACCAGGTTGCCAAATTCCAGGCTTTGAATCTGAAAAAGTTCTTCTCCTTTTCGTACCCAACTTCCTTCGTACTTGCTGATTTTGTGAATCTGGCCGTTGATGGGAGTGCTGATAATACTCGTATGTTCGGGCGCTGCGAAAACAACTCCGGGCGCCGTTACCGGGTAATCAATAAAATTACTCGATATCCGGTACGTTTGCACATCCAGTTCGTTTTGCTCTTTTTCCGAAAGACGGACCAGGAAGATGTTTTCTTTCTCTGGTTTTAGCGACGGCGGCAAATCAGTTTGGGTGGATTTTTCTTCCGCCGGTTTTTCATTGTTGCAGGACAGCAACATTAAAAAGATTGCCGAAAATAAAATTATGGGTATTGATTTATTCATTTTCAGTTGATTTATAGTTTCAATTAATAGACTAATTCAGTATTCAGAAATTTTTCAAGCGCAGCCAGCTGGAGGTAATAATCGCGCAAAGCAATCAGGTAACGTTGTTCACTGGCCAAATAGGTTTGCTGTGCATTGAGCAGGGTGAGCAGGTCGATTTCCCCGAGCTGATATGCTTTTAGTGTAAGACTTTGCAGCCGTGCCGCTTTTTCTTTCATGCTTTCATTGTAGCGGTTTATAATTGAGCGGCTTACGGAATAATTGTGCCAGGCGTATTCAATTTGGCGTTTCATGTTGAGTTTTATTTCCTGCTGCTTCCAGCTAATTTCCTGTTGCCGTGCATCAGCCATTTTTATTTTTCCCTGTTTATTGAGCGGAAACCATAGCGGCAGGCTCAATCCGATTTCAAAACCATTGAAATTGTAACCGGTTCCGTAATCCTGTTTGTACAGGTTCAACCGGATATCGGGCAGGTAATCGCTTTTCGCTTCTTTTAAATAATATTCGCCGGCTTTAAATTCGTGAATCGTTGCAAGGTAATCGGGCTGCTGTTCCTGCACGGCCAGCGACTGAATTTGCGATATTTCAATGTTGGTTGCCATCAGCGTATCCGAAAATTGAATCGAATATTTTTGTTCTTCCACCGGCAGCCCTATCGTATAGAAAAGGCTGTACCTCGCTTTATGAAGAATCCATTCCGACTGGTCCAAATCGTTTTTTGCCCCGTCAAGCTGAAGTTCGGCGTTGGCCAAATCGATGCCGTTGGCCATACCGGTTTCGAATTTTGTATATACCGCATTGTAAAGTTCCTGCGCCAGTTTCAGTTGGTTTTCCCTTGATTTTTGCAAATAAAGCGCATACAATACTTCAATGTACTGGCTTTTAACTTCCGATTTTACCACCTTTTCAAAAGCCGTAATTTGCAGTTCAAGCGCTTTAACATCTTCTGCAATACCTTTCAGCCGATAAGCGGAAGTAAGCGGAAAATCCAATTCCTGCGAAATTGTAACCCTTTGTTCATCAAATGGATCTCCGGGGCCGGAACTGATCCCTTCTTTGAAGTAGCTTATTTCAGGAGTAGAAATCCCGGTTTCTGTGCGCCACAAACTTTCTTTTTGCTTCAGCAGCGCCCGCATTTGCTGTAATTGGGTGTTGCGCCCGAAAGCGGATAGTACCGCATCTTGAATCGAAATTTTATTTTCCTGCGCCGAAACCGAATATACAGTTAACAGTAACGAAATAAACAGGTAAGTTTTTTTCATGGTTTTTTTAAAAATATCCCTCTTTTCTTTCAAAGTTATGGTTAATCCTGATTAAAATAAAATTGCTGTTTTTTTGTTCAATATTTATTTTCTATTTGTTCTTAAGTTTTATTTATCACCTCTTTTTTTACGGTCTGTTAAATTTACTTTTCAACCTCAATAAAATGTTAAGTTAACGATTATTTAAAATTTGAACTTCAAATTAATTTGTTCAGATATTTAAATTCAGTATAAATTATATAATTCTATCAGCCAATGATTTAACGGTTTTTATTCGTTTTTAAACGCACGTTCAGCTTATCATATTCATTGCCAAAGCAGGGAAAATATGTTTTAGATCATATCCCGATTAAAAAAACATCATTTCATTTGCCCTACCAAAATGATAGGATTAATAGGATAAATTAAAATTAATGTGTTATGAAAAAGTTGGTATTTAAATATGTGGCAATTGCAGTTGTGGCGTTATTGCCGGCTGTAGCGAGCACCCAAAATGTTTTTAAGTTAGATGAACAGAAAAGTAAACTCCAGGTTACAGGTACTTCCACAGTTCATGATTGGGAAATGAACGTGGGGAAATTCGACGGTAAAACATTCCTTGAAAAAGAGGAAACCGGAAAGGTGACCATTTCGGAAATCAATTTTGAATGTCCCGTTGACGAGATTAAAAGCGACAACAGTATTATGGATGGGAAAGCGCATAAAGCTTTAAAAGAGGACAAATTTCCAACCATTGTTTTTAACCTGAAAAATGATCAAAACATTCAAACAGAAGGGAATGAATCTTATTTAAACGGACAGCTTACCATCGCCGGAAAAACCAAAGCGGTGAAAGTGCCGGTTAAAATCGATTTTTCAAATAACGATCATTTTACAGTGAGCGGCAATGTTCCGCTGAAAATGTCTGATTTTAATATCGAACCTCCAACAGCTATGCTGGGCGCTTTAAAAACAGGCGACGAAATCGTCATTAAATACAATTTGGAATTTTCAAAAACGAACGGTGAATTATCCCTGAACAAAAAATAAATTCCTTGAGATTAATATAAAAACAGAGTTATTAAAGATTAAGTTATGAAGAAAGTTTTGATTTTATTATCAGCTTTAATGGTATCGGTATGCTCTTTTGCGCAACAATTCGAATACCCGAAGCTATCCACCGACAATGATGAGGTTAAAGTAAAAGTAGGGGGCGATTTTGCCCTGCAGTTTCAGGCGCTCAACCATGAAGCACCTGTTGAATTATTGGATTTGAAAAATAATTTCAATTTACCAACGGCCAACCTGAATATTACAGCCGATTTGGCGCCGGGCGTGCGGTTGTTTATCAACAACTACATGTCGTCCCGGCACCACAACGAGGCCTGGGTTGAAGGCGGCTACCTTACTCTCGACCGGCTGCCGTTTTTACCCGCTTCCGATAAGTTGATGCAGTACCTCACAATCAGGGCCGGTGTTATGATGCCCGATTATGGCGATGCTCATTATTTCCGCAGCAACAATGCCCATGTAATCAACAATCCGTTTGTTGGCAACTGGGTTATGGATGCTTACACTACCAATCCCGGACTGGAAGTGATGTTCCGCAACAAAGGTGTCATCGCGCTGCTTGGCGCTAACAACGGGCGCATGAATTACGGCCGGGGAAATGATTTGGGCTCCGACCTGGTATTTAACTGGAAACTGGGATACGACAACTATTTGACCGACGATTTACGGGTACGCGCTACATTATCGGGTTACCACGTGCCCGAAGGCCACAGCGGAAATTACTTGTGGGGCGGCGACCGCGCAGGCGCCCGCTATTACAACGTAATGCAACCGGCAGATGCTGAAGAAGAGAACTTCCGCTCCGGACGATGGGACCCGGGAAGCGGCCAGTCTCAAATGAATTCATACATGGCAAACCTTTTTGTGAAATATCACGGACTGGAGCTGTTTGGAATTTACGAAGATATGAATGGCGTGAAAAGCGGCAACGATCAGCATTTTACCCAAACTGCATTGCAGGCTTTATACCGGATCGGAGACTTTTATGTTGGTACGCGTTTGAATAAGGTTTCAAACAACGACGGCTCTACCGTTAACCGTACCAACATTGGCGGCGGCTGGTATATGCTCGACAATGTTTTAATGAAACTCGATTATGTTACCCAGAAATATAATGGTTCGGCCCACGGTGATATCGACGGTGGCAAATTTAACGGACTGGTATTGGAAGCAGCAATCTCGTTCTAAATAAAATTTAAGGTGAAAATTCAGGGGCGCCCGGAAGATTATCTCCGGGCAACCCTTTTTAAAAAACATTAAATAACCCTTTGAAACTGATCGTTAAATATGGCTTTTTATTCCTGGCAGCATTTTTACTGCAAGTGGAATGCATGGCCACAGCTTTTAACCCTTCGGATGCAAAAGACGGGTTCGAAAGCTATGTCATCATTCAGGGATCATCAAACGTTAATCATTTCGAATTCATTAATACCGATGTTAAAATCAACCCACTGGATGTTGATGAAAAAACGAAAATGCCATACCGGAAAATCCGCATACCGGTGGATGCTTTTACCGGCCCCGGTAAAAATATTACCCGCGATTTTCATCAAATGATTCACGCCCGCGATTATCCCTATATCAATATTTTCATCGAACCAAAAGAAAAGGCGGATTTCGACGAGGAAACAGGGCTGACAAATTTTAATACCACCATTTCCATTGCAGGCACTTCGCATCAGTTTTTAGTTCCTTGCCGCATCATTTCTTACCGGAATTCAGAATATTTACTCGAGGGGAAACTCGAAGTAAAATTAACCGACTTTGACATTGATCCGCCGGAGAAAGTTTTTGGTACGATAAAAGTGAATAATGAGGTTTTTATTAACTTTGGTTTCAAATTTCACAGCGAAGAAGTCTAACTAAAAAAAGCAGGTTTTGAAATTCAGCACAAAAACAAGGTATGGTGTTCGGGCAATTCTGGAAATAGCCTTAAATGAAGATGAAAATGGCATTTTCCAAAAAGATATTGCCAAAAATCAGGATATTTCCTACAAGTACCTCGACCAGATAATTAATTCGCTAAAAGTTGCCGGGTTGGTTGGAAAAGCAGCCGGCCGAAAAAGCGGTTATATTTTAACCCGCGAACCTTCCGAAATTTCTATTTACGACGTTCATAATGCCTTTGAGCCAGGTATTTGCGTAATCGACTGTATGGCTAATCATAACACCTGCAAAAGGGAAAACCGCTGTGCGTTGCGCGGTTTCTGGGGAAAACTAAATAACCAGGTAATTCAGTATTTTAAATCGACTACCATTAAGGATTTAATGAACGAGCAGATAAAACTGGATGATTTTGTAACTGCCTGAAAAAATACCCTGTTTCGGAAACACCTGTCGAAAGGCACATTGGTGAAATTTGTTTTTTACTTTAGCGGTTTAAACAAACAAGCCAATAATAATGAAATCATTTCTTTTCTTTTTTCTTTTTATTTTTCTGGCTACATCATGCAGTCAAAAAAATAACCATTCTGTAATTTCTTCGGAACCGCAAAACCCGCAGTGGGAAAACACGTACCCCGGAATCTGGAAAACAGAAGTCAATCAGCCCGAAGATTTTAATCTGCTTTCGGCGGCAAACAAAGCGCCACGCAGCGAAACCTTGAATAAAAAGTCGAAACGGGAATTTCCAATTTCACCTGAAGAAATAAAAACATTTACCAAAAACGGGAAAACTTACCTGCGCTTTCCGCTGGAAAAAGGAGAACAGATTTACGGTTTCGGGCTGAATTTTAAAACCGTTCAGCAGCGGGGCCGTATTTTACGGCTGCATGTCGATCATTACGGTGGAGAGGATAACGGAAGGACACACGCACCGGTGCCGTTTTTTGTTTCGTCGAAAGGTTACGGCGTTTTAATTAATGCTGCCCGTTACATTGAAGTGTATGTGGGAACCGGCGTTCGCGCCGATAGTAAAAATCTGCCCGAAGCTAAAGACCGGAATACCGACAAAAGCTGGTCGGCACAACCATACTCCGATAACCTTGAAATGGTAATCCCAGCCAATGGTGTTGAAATGATTCTGTTTGCCGGCGAAAACATGCTCGATGTTGTTCAGCGGTTCAACCTCTATTGCGGTGGCGGCACGCTTCCACCCAAATGGGGACTGGGTTTCTGGCAACGTACCCCCACACTCTACAACCAAAACGACATTCAAAAAGAAGTGAACGGTTTTGCCGAAAAAAACTTTCCGCTCGATGTGGTTGGCCTGGAGCCCGGCTGGCACAGCAAATCGTACCCATGTACCTTTGAATGGGACGAAACGCGTTATCCCACTCCTGCCGGATTTGTTCAAACCATGCAACAACAAGGCATCCGGTTAAACCTTTGGATGAACCCCTACATTTCGCCCGATGGAATGTTGTATGGTAAATTGTTGCCTTACGCCGGTACCCACACAGTTTGGAACGGAATTGTACCGGATTATACGATGGAACAACCGCGAAAAATCATGCAGGATCATTTCAGGCAATATCAGTTGGACATCGGCGTCAGCGGATTTAAAATGGACGAAGTGGATGGCTACGATCGCTGGCTCTGGCCCGATGCTGCGCAGTTTCCTTCGGGGAAAGACGGCGAACAAATGCGGCAAACCTACGGGCTTCAAATGATGACACTCACCGACGAAATTTTCCGGGAGAAAGATGAACGCACCTACGGATTAATTCGCGCTGCCAACGCCGGTTCGGTTTCGTATCCGTACGTCATTTACAACGATTACTACAACCATCGCGATTTTATTACCGCACTCGTGAATTCAGGTTTTTGCGGCGTGCTCTGGACTCCGGAGGTGAGGGCCAGCAAAACTGCCGAAGAGTGGCTGCGACGCATGCAAACCACCTGTTTTTCGCCACTGGCCATGATAAATGCCTGGGCCAACGGCACCAAACCCTGGTCGTTCCCCGAAGTGTACAACCAGTGCCGGGACGTTGCGTTTTTGCGCATGCAGTTGCTTCCTTACCTTTATTCTGCCTTTGCCGATTACTACTTTAACGGTACGCCACCTTTCCGTGCCATGAACCTGGAACCGGGATTTCTAGCTAACCAGGAACAAATGGAAAAAGATTTTGATGCTACCGAAAATCCGTATTCCGAAGCAGTTCGAAAAGAGGTGAAAGATCAGTACATGATGGGAAAAAACATGTTAGTGGCCCCGCTTTTTGCAGGAGATGAAGGCAGAAATGTAATTCTGCCGCAAGGGAACTGGTACGACTTTTACACAGGAAAGTATGTGGGTAACGGCGAAATCATTCAGGTGAAAAAAGGATTTGAGAAAATACCGCTTTTTGTGAAAGATGGCGGAATTATTCCAATGATTTCAAAAATCCGCCAGACATCCCAATGGAACGCAGAGATGCCGCTGGAAATACGGGTGTATGGAACAGCGCCCGGCGAGCTGATATTGTATGACGATGACGGGACCACGTTCGGGTACGAAAAAGGCAACTATACCACCAGACGACTGAAAGCGGAGAATGGCAAAGGAACAATCGAAGATATGCACGCCTCAGACCAATGGAATTTCGGGAAAATCCGGTGGAATTTCATGAATTCAGATTAAAATCAAGCCCAATTTTAATTCTATATTATGCGATAACCAACATCGGAAATTTCTTGCCGCCGGTTTTGAAAAGTTCGCTATTTTCGCACCCTTATAAATCTATATATTTAGATATATGGATTTTTAGATGAAAAAAAAGTCAGAACATAGAAAAAATACGAAAAATGGAAAAGATTTTAATTATAGGAGGTGTTGCAGCAGGGGCCACTGCCGCAGCAAAAGCGCGCCGGTTATCGCCCGATGCGCAAATTACCTTACTCGAGGCAGGACCCGATATTTCATTTGCAAACTGCGGCTTGCCTTATTACATTGCCGGAGACATCGACAGCCGTTCAAAATTGATCCTGCAAAGTCCGGAAAGTTTTAATGAACAATATCAGGTTGAAGTACATACGCATACCCAGGTAAATAAAATCGACAGGACCGGAAAACAGGTACAAACCATCGACAGCCGCAATGGCGCAGTAAGAACATTCGAATACACAAAACTGATTTTGGCGCAGGGTGGAAAACCTGTTCGTCCTGAGATTACCGGGGTAAATAATGACAATGTTTTTAGCCTGTGGACGCTGGAAGACATGGACAAAATTGACAGCCATCTGAAAAACAGCAGTCCAAAAACAGCAGTGGTCGTAGGTGGCGGATTTATTGGTCTGGAAATGGTGGAGGCGCTGGTTAAAAGGGGCTTGAATGTGCATGTTATTGAAAAAATGCAGCATGTAATGCCTGTTTTGGAAGCCGAAACTGCCGGTTTTATTACCCGCGAGTTACTTGCTTTTGGTGTTGAAATTCATTCCGAAACGGCGGTAACAAAAATAAACGCTGATTCGCTAGTTCTGGAAAATGGAAAAAAAATAGACACGGATATGGTGTTGCTTTCCATTGGCGTGAGACCCACGTTACAACTGGCAAAAGATGCAGGTTTGGAAATTGGCGAAGCGGGTGGACTATTGGTAAACGACCAATTACAAACATCTGACCCCAACATTTTTGCCGCCGGCGATATGGTGGAAATCGAACACCGGGTGAACGGTAAAAAAGTACGCATTCCGCTGGCAGGACCGGCAAACCGTCAGGGCAGGATTGCTGCCGAAAATGCACTGGGAGGGCAGCACCGTTACAAAGGAGCCATCGGAACATCGGTTGTTCGTGTGTTTGACGCAGTGGCTGGTTTAACGGGGCTATCCCTTAAACAAGCCAGGGCTGCCGGAATAGACGCCGATGCCGTGGTAGTTCACAAGGAACATCATACTTCCTATTATCCCGGAGCTGAAACTGTAAGCGTGATGTTGATCTTCGATAGAAATACAGGCATCGTTATTGGCGGACAAACTGCCGGTTACAAAGGGGCTGACAAACGTTTGGATGTTATAGCAACAGCTTGTGCCGCAAAATTAACGGTCAGCGAAATTGCCGACATCGATTTTGCTTACTCGCCGCCCATTGGGACGGCCAACGATGCTATGAACATGGCAGCCTATGCAGCCGAAAACAAATTGTCGGGGTACGGACCAAGCCTGATGGTTTCCGAGCTGGATAACTACCTCGAAACCAAAGAACAGGTGATTGTGCTGGATGTCCGCGATGTATTTGCCCATCAAAAAAGCAAAATGAACGGAGCTTACCATTTACCGCTCGAAAATTTGCAACCGAATCTCGATAGAATTCCCAAAGACATTCCGATTCTGGTGTATGATGAAACCGGTAAAAAAGGCCATCAGTCATTGCGAACCCTTCTGGGCGCCGGATGTCAGGAAGTGGTAAATATTTCAGGCGGACACACTTCGCTGCAACGACATGCCATAACTGCCGGCTTCAGAAATATTCGTGTGGATATTTTGCCTGTCGGGAAAAAAAGCATCGGCGAAAAAGTGGTTGAGGAAACCGAAACTAATAATAATGTTAGCACAGAAGAATTAAAGAGGTTGGTAATTGACGTGCGAACACCGGGTGAATTTATGAGCGGGGCTTTCCCCGATGCAATTAATATCCCGCTCGATGATCTGATGTCGGGAGATGTCGATTTGGGCGATAATACGGAACGCGAAATTGTGGTTTACTGCGCAACAGGGGCCCGTTCTGCATATGCCCAGCAGATATTAAAAAGCCGCGGTTTTGCCAATGTTATTAATGGCGGAGGCATTTCAGCAATGATGTCCAGATATTAATAAAATGAATACCTGCACACATACCTAAAAAGAAAATTTCCCGACTCCTGCCAAACGCAGGCCGCGATTTCGCTGATTTTCGCTGGAGTATTTTCATAATCAGCGTTTATCTCCGAAATCTGCGGGAGGTTTTATTGAGGTAAACAAACGAATTCTACTTTGACAGATTAAAAGAGAAAGCGATTTTTCTGATTTTTTACCCCAGCCCAAAGGGGAGAAATCAGAAAAATCCCCGCCTGCAGTCGGGCAGGTATGCGGTTCCCCTGGGGTTTAGGGTAAAACGCATGGATTTTTCGATTTTGGATAAATGTGTCAAAGTAGAACGAATAATCATAAAAAAAAATTTGGCGGGATAAAAATTATTCATATATTTGTCATATCAAATAATGATATATCAAACATGAAATTTAATTTTGAAAATTCGGTAGGATTTCACATCAATAAAACAGCAAGCTTGATGCGAATTGGCTTGTTGAGGGCATTCCAGGAAAAATATCCTGAAATTACAGTGGATTACTGGGTGATATTAAACCGCCTCTGGTTACAAGACGGAATGATCCAGACTGAGTTGGCTCGTTTGACGGCCAAGGATAATGCCAGCATGACCCGAATGCTTGACGGGATGCAGCGAAAAAGTTTGATCAAACGCCAGCCCGATGAAAACGACCGGCGTGCTTACCGAATTTTCCTCACCCAAAAAGGAAAAGAACTGGAAGCACCGCTAAAAACGATTGCAGCAGAAAACCACGCCAGGGCATTGAAAAACCTTTCGGAAGCAGACGTTGAAAATCTGAAAGGATTTTTGGAAATCATTAGTAACAATTACTAAAAATTTTATAAATTTAATTGATATATCAAATATAATCGTATCATGTGTCTAACTCATAAAAAAATTAAATGCCATGAAAACACCATTTTCTACAGAACAATTTTTTGATGTAATCGAAAAATACAACGCGAATGTTTTTCCGATGCAATTTATCTTTCTGATTGCAGGATTAATTCTTCTTTGGGTGATTCTTACCCGAAAAAATCAAAGCACCAGATTGCCGGGGATATTTATTGGCACACTTTGGTTATGGATTGGAATCGTGTATCATATTTTATTTTTCACATCCATAAACACAGCAGCTTTTATATTTGGCGGGTTATTCATTTTGCAAGGATTATTTATGTTGTACGAGACGTTTTTCAGAAGCAGGATGAACCGGAAAACATCAAATATAACAAGCGCATTTACAGGTTATTTTCTGATTATTTACGGATTGATTGTATATCCTGTTGTAAGCCTTTTTACTGAAGGATTTTTCACAACAATTTCCATTGGTCTGCCCTGTCCCACTACTATAATAACGTTTGGTGTCTTACTTGTTTTTTCGGATAAACTGCCCCGTTATCTTCTTGTTATTCCTACCCTGTGGTCGTTATTAGGTATAAGTGCAGCGCTGAACTTTGGAGTGTACCAGGACTTCGTTATGGTTGCAGCAGCAATTGTTGCTAATTTTTTGCTATTTCGGCAAAAAGCAGTAATACCAAAAATGGCTACCCGAAATCCCGGCAAATGAGCAGGAAAACCTTTTTGGGGGATGGAGTTTCCAACTCCAATTATTTATGCCGGGCTTGAGAAAGTCCGGCTCCTGTCTTCCAAAATCTTATAAAACATTTCAAAAATTATATAACAATTTTAATTGAAGTGTTATTTACTTTTGCAGCAGTTAAGACTGGAAAAAGATGGAAAAAATAATATTAAAAACAGATTTAAGTTGTCAGCACTGCGTAAATAAGGTGGAACCGGTTTTAAAAAGCACTGCCGGAATTACAGATTATACCATTGATTTGGAGCATCCCGATAAATTGGTAATAGTCTCATCTGAAGGTGCAAACATTGATGCGTTAATTGGCGGTTTTAACAAAGCCGGTTATAAAGCCGAAAAAATTTAAAATCATTAAAAATTAGAAGTTATTAAACCTGAAAGGAACATTTTAAGAGAAAAATATGTTCTTTTGCAGTAACAAATAAAGTAATGTTAAAGAAAATCAGTCATATCGTTTTAACCTGTTTGTTGTTGATTGCAACAGTGGGAATGGCTGTGTCCAAACATTACTGTGCCGGAGAATTGGTTGGTGTTTCTTTCTACGGTCAAAATACCCATAGCTGTAATATGGGAGATTGCTGTCAGGATGAAACGCAGGTTTACCAATTGAAACAGGATTATTCCATTCCGGCAGTTTCTACAGCTCCGGTGTTGGCTGAACTCGAAATCCTGGGATACGATTTATTCGATGGAATTGGTTTAATTATTCCGGAAACAGATACCGACGCATCCTTTTTCGATGAATCGCCGCCGGTTTTACCCACTCAAAAAGTACTCGCCCTGAAACAGGTGTTTCTTTTATGAATTTATTATGATTAACAGAAAGGATTTGCTCCATGCAATTTCTTTCAATCACTTATTTAATCATGGTAAAAAATTCATAATTGAAATTTCATGTTAAACAGAATCATTCGATTTTTTCTCGAAAATAAATTAGTTACCCTGCTGGTACTGATACTTTTTATCAGTTGGGGAATTGTAACTTCACCATTTGGCTGGGACACCGGGGTTTTGCCGAAAGATCCGGTACCGGTGGATGCCATTCCGGATATTGGTGAGAACCAGCAAATTGTATTTACCCAGTGGTCCGGACGTTCGCCGCAGGATATCGAAGACCAGATTTCGTATCCGTTAACTACTTATTTATTGGGAATTCCCGGGGTAAAATCCATCCGGAGTTCATCCATTTTCGGCTTTTCAAGTATTTTCATCATTTTTAATGAAGATGTTGAATTTTACTGGTCGCGGTCCCGGATTCTCGAAAAGCTGGCTTCGCTGCCGTCGGGCTTGTTGCCCGAAGGTGTTCAGCCGGCGCTTGGCCCGGATGCCACTGCGCTGGGCCAGGTTTACTGGTACACCATTGAAGGGCGCGACAAAAACGGAAACCCTACTGGTGGCTGGGATTTACATGAAATCCGCACCGTACAGGATTTCTTTGTAAAGTATGCGTTAAATGCCACAGAAGGTGTTTCGGAAGTTGCTTCCGTTGGAGGTTTTGTGCAGGAATATCAGATTGATGTTAATCCCGATGCTTTAAAGGCATACAATATTCCTCTGCACATGGTGATGCAGGCCGTTCAGAAGTCCAACCGCGATGTGGGCGCCAAAACCATCGAAATCAACCAGGCGGAATACCTGGTCCGCGGGCTGGGGTACATCAAAAATGTTGGTGATATTGAAAAAGCCGTGGTTGCCGTTCAGAACAATGTCCCGGTTCGGGTGAAAGATATTGGCGTTGTAAGCCTGGGCCCGGCTACGCGGCGCGGCGCACTCGATAAAGACGGCGCCGAAGTGGTTGGCGGTGTTGTGGTTGCCCGTTACGGCGCCAATCCGCTCGAAGTTATTAATAATGTAAAAAATAAAATTGCTGAAATTTCCTCCGGTTTGCCGAAAAAAACACTGGATAATGGAGTGGAAAGCCAGCTTACCATTGTTCCGTTTTACGATCGCTCGACATTGATTCAGGAAACACTCGGAACGCTCGAAGAAGCGTTGTCGCTCGAAATTCTCATCGCCATTCTGGTGGTAATCGTTATGGTACTGAACCTGCGGGCTTCGTTCCTGATTTCCAGCTTGCTGCCCATTGCCGTGCTTATGGTTTTTATTGCCATGCGTTATTTTGGAGTAGATGCCAACATTGTGGCGCTTTCCGGTATTGCCATTGCCATCGGTACTATGGTCGATTTGGGGATTATCCTTTCTGAAAACATTATAAAACATATTGACGAAGCGCCGCCCGGACAAAAACTAATTACCACTGTTTATGACGGTGCGGCAGAAGTGAGTTCGGCGATTTTGACCGCCGTTTCCACAACGATTGTAAGTTTCATCCCGGTATTTACCATGCAGGCAGCCGAAGGAAAACTGTTTGGACCGCTGGCATTTACCAAAACTTTTGCGCTGGTTGCAGCCCTTATTGTATCATTGCTTTTTCTTCCGACTTTTGCCCACTGGATTTTCGGTGCGAAAATCAAAAAGAAAAATATTGTCCGCTGGATAAATGTCGCCATAATCCCGGTTGGAATAATCGCGCTTTTTGCCGGATATGTTTGGGCCGGCGCCATTCTGATTGCTTTTGGAATCTCCGGATTACTGAATCAGATTTATGCTGAAAAAGAAAAAAATGAAGAAATAACAGAAAATTCAAATATAACCGGCAAACTGAAGAAATTCGGACTCCTGGTGTTAAAACATGCCGGCGTTATAATTTCAGTAGTTGCCGTCACCTGGCTGCTTGCAAAATACTGGCTGCCACTTGGCGCTTCGCGAAGCCTGGTTACCAATTTCATTTTTGTGGGTCTGTTGGTTGGAATAATACTGGGAGGTTTCCTTCTTCTCGAACATTTCTACAAGAGCATTCTAGCCTGGTGTTTGAATCATAAAGTTGCTTTTTTGCTCATTCCATCATTCCTTATTCTCGTTGGAATTACTTCATGGATGGGATTTAACAACCTGTTCGGTTTCGTACCAAAAGGTTTCGACAAACTGGGTTGGAATATCCGGACCACCAAAGTATGGTCGGGACTGACGCATTCCTTCCCGGGAATCGGCAAGGAATTTATGCCGTCGCTTGACGAGGGGAGTTTCCTGCTGATGCCGACTTCGATGCCGCATTCCGGAATTGAATTTAACCGCAAGGTGGTTGGGCAACTCGATATGTTGCTGACCAACATTCCGGAAGTGGATTTAACAGTTGGGAAACTGGGGCGTGTGGAGTCTGCACTCGACCCGGCGCCGATTTCGATGTACGAAAATATCATCAATTACAAACCGGAATATATGCTGAATGAAAAAGGGCACCGTGTTCGGTTTAAAGTAGATAAAAACGATGATTTTATCCTTGCAAATGGTGATACACTTTCAAATAAATTAGCATTGGAACAGGGAATTACCAGGGAAGATTTAATTCCTGACGACCACGGAAATTTCTTCCGCAACTGGCGGGAGCACATCAAATCGCCCGATGATATCTGGACGGAAATTGTGAATGCAACCAAAATTCCGGGCGTAACTTCTGCACCGAAGCTACAGCCAATTGAAACACGGTTGGTGATGTTGCAAACCGGAATGCGTGCGCCAATGGGAATAAAAGTGTACGGGCCCGATTTGACAACGATTGAAAACTTTGGGTTAAAACTCGAAGATATCCTGAAGACGGTTCCTTCGGTAAAAGCACAGGCAGTTTTTGCCGACCGGATTGTAGGAAAGCCGTACCTGCTGTTCAACATCGACCGCGATAAAATTTCGCGCTACGGCTTAAATGTGGAAGATGTGCAGCAAACCATAGAAACGGCTGTTGGCGGTATGAAAGTTACTTCAACAGTGGAAGGCCGGGAACGGTTCCCGGTGCGGGTGCGCTATCCGCGCGAATTGCGCGATGACCCCGAATCGCTGGGAAAAATTCTTATACAAACGCCAACGGGTGCTCAAATTCCCCTGAGCCAGATTGTAACTATTGATTACCAGCGCGGGCCGCAAGCCATTAAAAGCGAAGACACATTTTTAGTAGGATATGTTCTTTTCGATAAAAATGAAGGATTTTCAGAGGTTACCGTAGTAAACGACGCCCAAAAAATGATTCAGGAAAAAATTGATTCCGGTGAATTAACTGTTCCTGCCGGTATCAGCTACAAGTTTTCGGGAAGTTACGAGAACCAGGTACGTGCAGAAAAACGGCTTTCAATCATTGTTCCGATAGTATTAATTATCGTTTTTCTGATTCTCTATTTTCAGTTTAAATCGGTCTCCACATCGCTGATGGTTTTCTCCGGAATTGCCATGGCATTCAGCGGAGGTTTTTTGATGATTTGGTTGTACGGGCAAGGATGGTTTATGGACTTTTCAGTATTCGGTACCAATATTCGCAATTTGTTTCAGATGCACACCATTAACCTCAGTGTGGCGGTGTGGGTTGGATTTATCGCCCTGTTTGGTGTTGCCACTGACGACGGGGTGCTGATTGCCACCTATCTCGATCAGAGTTTCGAGCGTAACCGTCCAAAAAACCACAAAGAAGTGAGGGCCGCCGTAGTTGAAGCAGGGTTGCGCAGAATCCGGCCGGCACTGATGACAGTGGGAACAACAATGATTGCATTGTTGCCGGTACTTACATCCACCGGGCGCGGTTCGGATATTATGATTCCAATGGCAATACCGTCATTTGGAGGAATGGCCGTTGCGCTGATTAGCATTTTTGTAGTTCCGGTGCTGTACAGTTACAGGGAAGAACGAAAAATTAAAAAAAGTCAGTTGTGAATTGACCCATCAAAAAAGTTGTAAATATGCAATTCAATAAATTAAATAGTAACTTAATAAATAGTTCAACCCTTTTAGGGTTGGGACAGAGCTGTACCTTTTATCCCCGAGTTTCACACGGGGCTATTATTATTAATGCCTTTCAGGCATTTTCTTATCCGCCAAAGGGCGGATTAACAAAAATAGCCACGGGTATAACCCGTGGGAGATCAAAAAAATGCCTCATGAACCCCGAAGTGGGTTCAACAACCAGATTGCATATACATGAAATCCCGGTGAAATTCCTTACTAACAAACAAGCATCGAATGCCATAGATATTATAAATGAATAAAATGAAAATAATAACAATAATAATCCTATTCATTTCAGGGATAAGTGCTGTTCAGTCGCAGTCGCAATCTTCCGCCTCCGCGCTATCCCAGGCCTCCCGATATCTCGGGACAAGCTCTAAAGGGGAACAGGGAGCCACAGCGCAGGAGGTTCTCCCCTTTAGGGGAGCCAGAGGGGTGAGCAATGGAGGATTTCACCCTCGGCAAGCCTTCGGCGACCGAGGGGTGAGCAATGGGGAGGATCAAAATACGACATCAGGTACACTTTCTAACTACTTCCAGATTGCAGCCGAAAACAATCCCGGCCTGCAGGCGAAATACAAGGATTTTGAGGCTGCGCTTCAAAAGGTTCCGCAGGTGAGTTCGCTGCCCGATCCAACACTCTCATTCGGCTATTTTATTTCGCCGGTGGAAACACGGGTTGGACCGCAACGGGCAAAGTTTTCTTTAAATCAGATGTTCCCGTGGTTCGGAACGCTTGAAGCTAAAGCCGATGCAGCATCATTAATGGCTGAAGCAAAATACCAGGCATTTCTCGATGCACGGAATAAATTGTACTACGAAGTGTCGGCAGCCTATTATCCGTTGTACGAATTGAACCGGTTGAAAGAGATTGAGCAGAAAAATATCGATATTCTGCAATCGTATAAAACCATTGCCAACTCCAAATTTAAAAACGGCGCCTCGCCAATGACCGATGTGTTGCGGGTGGACATCATGCTGAAAGATGCACAAACAAATCTCAGCATTTTGAATAAAAAAGAAAAACCACTGCTCACTGCATTTAACAACCTACTCAACAGAGACGAAAACGAATCTGTGGTTGTTCAGGATACATTGTCCTTGGAATTATTGCAGGAGAATTTCAGAAAAGATTCGCTGCTGACTAATCCAATGCTCAATGCACTGGATTTGCAAAGAAGAGCCAGCGAAGTGAATGAAACCGTGGCGCAAAAAGAGGGACTTCCGAAATTGGGTGTCGGATTGGATTATGCAATTGTGGGCAAACGCACAGATATGGAGCTCGCTGACAATGGAAAAAATATACTGATGCCAATGGTGTCGGTGAGTATTCCCGATTTTCAGAAAAAAATACAAAGCTGCCGAAAAAGAAGCGCAACTGATGCAGGAAAACTATTCCCTTCAAAAGGAGGAAACCATCAATTCGCTCACTACGAATTACGAAATGGCCCGGTTCCAGATTCAGCAACAACAGGAATTAATAAACCTGTACGATGAACAAATTCAGGAAACCAACCAGACACTGAACCTGTTGTTTAGCGCTTACGGAAACTCAGGAAAAGATTTTGAAGAGGTATTGCGCATGCAACAACAACTCCTGAAGTACGAAAAAATGAAAGCAATGGCAGAAACCATGTACCAAACAGCTTTGGCAAAATTAAATTACATCACTGCAAAAACATATTAACAATGAATTCAAACAGAAAAATAATACTCATAGTTCTTTCAACACTGGCAATTGGTTTATTGCTGGGTTGGCTGCTGTTTGGCGGCTCCGGAAAAGAGGCAAAAGAAGAATACCAGGAGAAAATTGAAGAAGTGGAAGGACAAACCATCTGGACCTGCTCCATGCACCCCCAAATCCGTCAGAGCGAACCCGGCGACTGCCCGATTTGCGGCATGGATTTAATTCCGCTGGAAGGTGAATCCAATGCAGCAATCGATGCATCTGCAATCAGCATGTCGCCAACGGCCATGCAACTGGCCAATGTGGAAACTGCAGTTGTAGGAAACATGGCTCCGGTTAAGGTAATCCGGCTGGATGGTAAAGTTCAGGAAGACGAACGGCTTGTATTTTCGCAATCGTCGCACATTCCCGGCAGGATTGAAGACCTGCGGGTGAATTTTACCGGCGATTATGTGCAAAAAGGACAAGTGATTGCATCGGTTTATTCACCTGACCTGGTGACAGCACAGGAAGAATTGTTTGAGGCGCAAAAAATTAAGGACACTCAACCACAACTTTTTGCAGCGGCTAAGGAGAAATTGAAAAACTGGAAGCTGTCCGATGACCAAATCAACCGGATTTTATCGTCGGGAACCACAACAGAAACATTCGAAGTGCGGGCCGACGTTTCCGGATACGTGACCCAAAAAAAGGTAAATACCGGCGACTACGTGAAAAGAGGGGAAGCAATCTATGAAATTGCCGACCTTTCGCGGGTGTGGGTACTTTTTGATGTATATGAATCAGATATGAAATGGATTAAAAAAGGTGACAAAGTAACTTTTACTGTGGAATCGCTTCCGGGTGAAACTTTTACAGGAACCGTTGATTACCTTGATCCTGTTATAAATCCAAAAACGAGGGTTGCAAAAGCGAGATTGGTGAAATCCAATCCGGGATTAAAGCTGAAACCCGAAATGTTTGTATCAGGGAAAGTGGAAGCAAAACTGGCGCAACAAACTGATGCGGTTGTAGTTCCAAAAACAGCAGTGATGTGGACAGGCAAACGCTCTGTGGTTTATGTAAAATCCACAACTGACCAGGGAGTATATTTTCAAATGCGTGAAGTAGAACTGGGTCCTGCACTGGGTGAAAGTTACATTATTGAAAATGGATTGAAGGAAGGTGAAGAAATTGCAGTGCATGGTACATTCAGCATCGATGCCGCAGCACAGCTTGCCGGAAAACCAAGCATGATGAATCCGGAAGGCGGAGATTCAGGCGCAGGTAGAATGCCCGGAATGGATATGGGAGGAGAAACCATGCAGGAAAAACCTGCATCGGTCGAATCAGTAAAGACTGATCCGGAATTTACCGCCCAACTGACCACCGTATTCGACAATTACCTTAAAATGAAAAACGCATTTGTGGCTTCCGATCCTCTGCAAGTGAGTAATGAAGCGCAAAATGTGGAGAAGTCGTTGAAATCGGTTGACATGGAACTGTTAAAGGGCGATGCACACATGGCCTGGATGGACCAACTGAAAACATTGAACAGCGAAATTAAAACGATTGCCGGTGCTTCCGATATCGAAAAACAGCGGCAGGCATTTTCAAAGTTCAATGAAGCTTTCCACAACAGTTTAAAAATGTTCGGCCTTAAAAACGACACTGCTTATTACCAGTTCTGCCCGATGGCCAGCGATAACAAAGGCGCATATTGGCTAAGCGAAACAAAAGAAATACGAAATCCATATTTCGGCGAAGATATGCTGGAATGTGGCGAAACAAGAGATACAATAAAATAAATTCAATTTATTAACCATTAAAAATTTAATGAGATGAAAACAAAAATTTTAAGTTTAGTAGCAATTTTTATGTTAGGTGCTGTTGCCGTTTTTGCCGGAAATAAAACGGAGAAATTTAAAGTGTACGGAAATTGCGGAATGTGTGAAAACCGCATCGAGAAAGCTGCCAAAGCAGTTGATGGCGTTCAGTCGGCCGACTGGAACAAGGAAACCAAAATGATGGAAGTGACTTTTGACGATTCGAAAACCGATGTGCATAAAGTGCACATGGCCATTGCAAAAGTGGGACATGATACTGAAATGCACAAAGCAACCGAAGAAGCGTATAACAAATTGCCGTCTTGCTGCCAGTATGATCGTTCTGCTGAAAAGGCTGAGCCGATGAAAGACATGCACGAAGGTCACATGAACTAGTGAAACAGTTTCTTACCGGGGATTTTGAAAATCCCTGGTAAGTTTATCCTGATGTATTGAAAAGAATGATTGAATTATCAGCCAGGCGGCTGGAACAGACTGAAGCAGGTCTTATAAAAATAGTAAAATGAAAAAGAAAATAATATTGTTATTCGCAAGTGCACTTATTGTTGCAGGATTCACTGCCTGCAATAAATCGGAAGAAGCACTCCCCGATAATTCCATTGAAGGAACATACGCGGGTACACTAACAACTGATGGATTAAAAAGTGCGAACGGAATTATGCCGGGAAGCACCAGCGCAACAGCAGATGTAACTCAAACCGGCGACGGAGAGGTTCAAGTGCACTGTTACAGCGACGAACTCGACACTACTTTTATGCTCGATTATTTCGACGACCACGACAGCGTGATGGTTTGCCTCACCGGCGAAGCTTTTGAGGAAATGTACGGCCACATGATGGGAGAAGGCCACATGATGGGCGGAATGATGGGAGATATTAGTGAAGGAGAAACAGAGTGGCAGCACCACATGTATGATGAACATCAACCCGGAGACGAACATTTTGGCGGGTTTGATATGGCGAACCACACTTTTGGTTACCATTTTCAAATGATGGACGGAAATGACCCGTACATGCTCGACTTTCAGGGAACAAAAACCCGGTAAAGATTAAAATGTTGTAAATCATTTTAAAAATAACAGAACAGTTCATCATAAAAAGTTTGATAAGTTTATTGACAGAGAAAAGGTAGGATAGAAGTTTCCCGGAACAAATTGTTCCGGGGTTTCTTCCAAAATAGAAAGGAGTACGTTATGTTCTTAAAAATTTTGATATTATCGGTTATCCTGGTCGCCTTCACCATGTTGGCACTGGGTGTAAAACTGCTGTTCAACAAAAAGGCTTCATTTACAGGACATGCCTGTTCTATGGAAAACGAAAATTCAAATGAAACAGGCGGTTGTGCCGGTTGCGGAATTCAGGAAGTAACAAACTGTCCTGAAAAAGAGAATTAAGAGGGAGAATCAGAAGACCGAAGCAGGAAGTTGGAAATGGGGATGAAGCTTCGGTATTCCTTTTTATAAAAACACTAACTTTATAAAATTGAATCATGAAATTGATAAAAGCATACATCCGGGACAGAATGACAGAGGATGTTTATAACGCCCTGAGAACAGAGGGTTACTGTTGTATGACCTTTGTTCAGTGTGAAGGCACGGGGCAGTACTCCGACCACGAAAAAGAACATATCAGCGACAAGTATCCTTTTGCCGATGCATACAAAGTAATTAAGCTCGAAATTCTGGTAGCCGACGAACATGTGGAACCGGTGGTACAGCTAATCCGGAAGCACGGCCGCACCGGTTATCGCGGCGATGGAATGATAATCGTTTCACCGGTGGATGAAGTGTACAAAGTACGCAACGATGAGCAGGGAATCATGGCCATTTAATTAATACATAAATTCATGAATATCAACGTCAAAAACATGGTTTGCAACCGCTGTATTATGGTGGTTTCACAAATTTTTAACGAAGCCGGAATCAAGGTCGAAAACGTTCAGTTAGGTAAAGTGCAAACCGCCGACGAGGTGCCTCCCGACAAACTGGACCAGGTAAACGAAAAGCTGAAAAGTGTCGGTTTCGAAATCATTAACGACTCGAAAAGCCGGTTAATCGAAAAAATTAAAACGGCAACCATCGATTATGTTTACCACCACAAAGGTGAAAACAAAATAAACTTTTCGGAATACCTGGTCGACAAGTTGAACCTCGATTATCCCTATCTGAGCACACTTTTTTCCTCGGTTGAAGGCACCACCATTGAAAAACACCTCATCAACCTGAAAATTGAGCGGGTAAAAGAATTGCTGGTTTACGACGAAAAAAACATTAAGTGAAATTGCCTGGGAACTCGGTTACAGCAGTGTGTCACATCTGTCGGGGCAGTTTAAAAAAGTGACCGGTTTTACGCCTTCCTGGTTCAAAAAACTAAGGGAACAAAAACGCAAGTCAATTAATGATGTTTAATTCATTAAAATCATATAAATCAATCTTAAAATAGTGTAACGCTTTCAGCGACAGTAGCCATTACCTTTATACTCAGTTATTAACATTTAAAAATTACTGTCATGAAAGCACTAACATTAATAATTGCAACGATTGCGTTCATAACGCTGAGCAGTTACAAACAACAAGACAAAATTGACCAACTCCTGCAAAAACAGGACACACGGCAGGAGGTCTTCAACAAAATTCTGAATAACCGTGAGCTTATGATCGATTTTATGAATGCCATGCATGGCAACCAGCAAGCCACAATGATGTGGAACCGGAACCACCGTCACATGCAGAATAACAGGATGGACACCACTAATAATTATTCAATGATGGGCCATAACTCTATGATGGGTGGATATTACGGAAACCACATGATGGGATCTGCCAATACCAACGACAACGATAACCATAATTCAACCATGGGTTACGGTCCGATGATGAATCAGATGATGAATAATCCGAATCTGATGCGCGAATTTATGACCAACATGATGAATACTTACGGGCAGGATTCAACTTTTGTCAATAATATGGCAAAAATTATGGCCAACCATCCGCAGTTAATGAACCGTGCAATGCACGATTACAATCAAAACGGTACCATGGGAATGAATGGTTCTCAACATGGAAACGGAATGCAGCACATGTATTCCGGAAAGAATTAACGGAACTTCGACTCTCCTAAGTCGAAGGCAATTAATCGGAATTAGGAAAGTCAGGCTCCCTTAAAATGAACGACCAATACGAACAAGATAAAATTTAAAGTAAGAAAAGGAGGCACGTAATGATGAACGGAATGTTTGGATACGGAATGAATGGAATGGGTTGGGGCATGGGCTTCGGCTGGATCCTTGGAATCATAGTTTTGATAGTTGTTATCTGGACTTTTACCAGGGGAATTAATCCGGGCCAAAACGCCACCCCAACAGAAAATAAATCAGCGCTTGACATTTTAAAAGAACGATATGCCCGCGGTGAAATAAATAAAGAAGAGTTCGAAGAAAAGAAACATGTTCTCTCATAATAATAATCATTAATAAATTTTTCTCCTGATTTGCCCCATCTTTAAAGGGTGTCAGGAGAAAAATCTATTTGTTCCCTTTACAAGGGATCAAGGGTAGAAACAGACAGATTTTTAAATATATCAAAGAAATTAATAGTCCGAAAGTAGCAGAAATACTAAGTTATGGATAAAGCAGAAAACTATTACTGCCCCATGAAATGCGAGGGCGATAAAACGTATGATGAACCTGGAGACTGCCCGGTGTGTAATATGCATTTGATTCCGGTGGGTGAAGAATTTCAGAAAACCAACGAACATCATCATCACCACGAACACCACAATCATCCAAAAGCAACAGAAGGTGAAGTAAAAAAATACTACTGCCCCATGAAATGCGAGGGCGATAAAACATACACTGAACCCGGCAACTGCCCGGTATGCAACATGCATTTGATTCCGGTGGGTGAAGAATTTCAGAAAACCAACGGGCATCATCATCACCACGAACACCATCAGCATAAAAAAATGGCGGCTTCAGACAGCAAAGGAAAATATTACTGCCCGATGCGTTGTGAAGGCGACAAAACTTATGATGAACCTGGCGACTGCCCGGTTTGTGGTATGCATCTGAATAAAGAAGAAAGCCGGCCGGTGGGCGGTAAAACTATTTACACCTGCCCGATGCATCCGGAAGTAAAACAGGATCATCCGGGAAGCTGCCCCAAGTGCGGAATGGATTTGGTTCCGGAAAAGGCAGAAGAAACCAGCGAGGAAGAAAAAGCCTGGAAAAAAATGTCCCGGAAATTCTGGCTGGCAGTTGCTTTGAGCGTGCCGGTGTTTATCATTGCCATGTCTGATATGTTTGGTTTAAATCTTGAAAATATTGCTTCAAAAAAGGTGTGGAGCTGGATAGAATTTGCCCTCGCTTCACCCGTGGTATTTTATGCCGGTTGGGATTTTTTCAAACGCGGATGGAGTTCCATTCGGCGGCGCAGCCCGAATATGTGGACCCTGATTTCCATTGGTGTGGGAGCTGCTTACATTTTTAGTGTGCTGGCTTTGCTTATTCCAGGTGTTTTTCCGGCCCAGTTTAAAGATGCCCAGGGAAATGTACATGTATATTTTGAAGCAGCAGCCGTAATATTAACCCTGGTATTGCTCGGACAGGTAATGGAGTTGCGGGCACACAGTAAAACCAACTCTGCCATAAAAGCATTGCTTAACCTGGCGCCCCCGGTCGCGCGAATAATCCGCAACGGCGAAGAGGTGGAAATTCCGCTGGAAGAAGTAACCGAAGGCGACATCCTGAAAGTAAAACCGGGAGAAAAAGTGCCGGTCGACGGGGTGATTACCGAGGGAAATGCGGTGATTGATGAAAGCATGATTACCGGCGAACCGATTCCGGCGGATAAATCGGTGAATGATAAAGTAACGGGAGGGACCGTCAACGGAAAAACGGCGTTCGAAATGAAAGCCGAAAAAGTAGGCTCTGATACCTTGCTGGCTCAAATCATTGATATGGTAAACGAAGCCGGACGCTCGCGTGCGCCGATTCAGAAAATGGCTGATGTGGTGGCCAGATATTTTGTGCAAATCGTGGTTAGTATCGCCATTCTCACTTTTATTGTATGGGCAATCTGGGGACCGGAACCGGCGTATGTTTACGCATTTGTAAATGCCATTGCAGTGCTGATTGTTGCCTGTCCGTGTGCACTGGGACTTGCCACACCCATGTCGATCATGGTGGGCTCGGGACGAATGGCACAGTCGGGAGTGCTGGTAAAAGATGCCCGCGCCATTGAAGAAATGAACAAGGTAGACACGCTGATTATCGATAAAACCGGTACCATAACAGAGGGCAAACCTTCCTTGAAAAACTACAAATCGTTTGGCAGAATGAGCGACGAAGAAGTGCTTGGACTGGCCGCTTCCATCGATGCAAACAGCGAGCATCCCATTGCCGATGCAATAGTTGCCGGTGCAAAAGCAAAAAATATTCAACCTGAAAAATTGGAAAGTTTTGAGTCGATAACCGGAAAAGGTGTACAGGCGGTTTACAAAAAACAAAAAGTTGGCCTGGGTAACCACCGGTTACTGGAAGATTTTAGCGCCAGCATTAACGGGGAAGCGCAAAAAGAAGCAAAGAACTGGCAGTTAACCGGACAAACAGTAATGTACCTGATTACCGGAAATACAGTGGAAGGAATCGTTAGCGTGGCCGACACCATCAAACCAACCTCTGCAAAAGCCATCCGGGCACTGCAGAAAATGGGTGTAAAAGTACACATGCTCACCGGCGATAACCGGTTTACCGCCAAAGCAGTGGCCGACGAACTGCACCTCGACGGATTTGTGGCCGACTGCCTGCCCGACGATAAGTACAAAAAAGTAAAAGAACTGCAGGAACAGGGTCATATTGTTGCCATGGCCGGCGACGGCATTAACGATGCCCCGGCGCTTACCCAGGCAAACATTGGAATTGCAATGGGCACCGGCACCGATATTGCCATGCAAAGCGCTGAAATCACACTGGTAAAGGGCGACCTCAACGGCATTGTCAGGGCCCGGGAATTAAGCCACAAAGTGATGCGCAACATCAAACAAAACCTGTTTTTTGCCTTCGTATACAACTCACTGGGCGTACCGGTTGCAGCAGGAATACTGTTCCCGTTTTTCGGTCTTCTGCTGAGTCCGCTGATTGCGGCTACTGCTATGAGTTTCAGTTCGGTTTCAGTGATTACGAACGCATTAAGGTTGAGGAAAAAATGAAATAAAGGGCCGCTCCCGGACTCTTCAAAGACCTTAAATGGATGCTTTGGCAGAGAGGAGAAAATTCTTCTCCGGGGGATTTAGAGAGTCCGATATATAATTAATTGAATTAGGCACTTAATCAATAAGCTTTTTTGCTTACAAAAAGTGGTTAAAACCCCTTTCCTACTGGAAATTACAGTATCCGTTCACTGTGTGAAGAATACAAATTTTTACACCGTGGCTTTAGCCCGGTGGTTAAAAACTTATTGGCAATGTTCAGGCTTTAGCCTTTAAAATGCTAAAAATTAAAGGCTAAAGCCGATCTTTATTCATCAAGAAGTCACCGGGTTAAAACCCGGTGCAAAAATTAATTACTTCTTATCCTGTTTTCACACAGCCTGTGAAGTGAACGGCAATGAAGCTAATCAAAACCGAGTTTGTTGTATTTTTGTATTGCCGTCAGTTTAAGCTGACCGGTGGTTGAGTTGCTATATAACAGGATTGACCGGGTGTTGCCAGTATCAGCGCGATGAAAACCGAAAAACATTGAATCACGGAATGGCAACAGAATGTAACCATGAACAGTCACCTTTCGAAAAGCGTAGAGAACGACTGTTGCCATTTTTGCGTTTGCGAGTAAATGTTGAAGGCGTCCTGTTGCATAAAAATGCTTTCCAGTAAGATAATCCATGCTTCCTGTTGAACTGGAAGAGGTAAAAGGATAACAGGGAGACATTTTAACCCTACTGGAAAGGTTATGCATCTGACAGGACGCTTTCAGATGTAACAGGGGGCTGTTATTCAGTCACTTCAAGCTGGTGCATCACTTGTGCTTCGGTTGCGCGTGTACCTGCGAAGATGAGCCTTTACTGCAATCACAACTATGGGCGCTGATAAATATTCCGGATTCCTGATGATCATAAAACGGAACAAAAAATTAACTCCTGCGCCGGCTATAATCGCAAGAAACATCCAGGGAAGTTGTTTCGGACTTGCCCCAATAAACATCGCAAAAACCAAAGAACCGGAAGAAGAAGACAAGGACTAAGTAGTTTTAAATATTGGGAAATGGAAAGCAATTCGTTTAAAAAATAAATTCTTTCCATTACCTTTAAAACCGTTTTTTGAAAGCACAGCGGTTAAATTTTTGTTCCATGAAAGCTTATCTCTTATTTATTTTTTCAACTCTGTTTATCATCCCGGGACAATTGGCGGCGCAACAACACAACCTCGATTTTTACCTTGAAAAAGCCAAAGCAAACAGTCCGTTAATTCATGAAAATAAAAATGAAAAACGGGTGATTCAACTCGATATGGAGCAATTAAAAAGCATTTATTCTAAGCCGGAAGTAACCGCTGATGCAAGTGTTTTGTTTGCGCCGATTGTTGCACGTACAGATGGTTCCGGTCAATTTCGCTTTGTCTCGAAAGATGCCCAAAGGTACACAGGTTATGATCTGGCGGCCACCGATGGCGGACAGTATGTGGCCGGAGTGACCGTAACACAGGGACTCTTCAATGGTAAAAAACTGGAAACGCATGCTGATAAACTCGATATTCAAAATCAAATCAGCGATAACAACATCGAGCTTACGGTACATGAACTGGAAAATACGGTGAAGCACCAGTACCTGCTTTGTCTGAAATCGAAAAAACAGGCAGACAGCAACCAGCAGTTAATGAAAGAAGTGGAAGATGAAATCGCCACCATGAAAATGTTGGTACAACATGCCATTTACAAACAGAGCGATTTGAAACTGCTGCAGATTACCCTTCAGAATTATCAGCAATCCTACGAAACATCCCTGGCCGAATACCGCGACAACATCTACAACCTGAACCTGTTGTGCGGAATCAACGAAGAGGCGGACACTGAAATTGAACCGGTGGAGTTTCAGCTTAACCCGATGGTACCGTTCCATTCGCAGTTTCTAACCTCTTTTTATTTAGACAGCCTCAACATGGTTGCCGATCGCAAAATCAGCGAATTGAAATACCAGCCGCAGGTGGATGTGTTTGCCAATGCAGGAATGAATGCCGTTTACGTGCCTTCGGTCAACCGGCTGGGATTTAGTACCGGCGCCACATTCAGCCTTACCCTTTTTGACGGACATCAGCGAAAACTGGAATTTGAAAAGTCGCAAATCCACCTTGAAACCCTGCAGTTCAAAAAACAGCAAAAGAAAACAGAAATCGAAATTCAAAGGAAATTTACCCTCGATAAACTGGCTTCCCTCGATAAACGGATTTCGCTGGCCACAGGGCAACTGGACCAATACAACGAGTTGCTCAATATTTATAAAATCGGGCTGGAAAACGCTGAAATTTCGGTGATGGATTACAAATACCTTCTGAAAGATATCTCCACAAAAAAGCAGGAAAAGCTGCTGCTTGAGATGGAAAAACAAATGGTAATCAATGCCTGGAATTACTGGAATTATTAATAATCGCATGACGATGAAGAATATTTTACATATGCTACTCACCGCCGCAGGCCTTTCGCTGTTCGTTTCGTGCGGAAATAAAACCACCGGCAATGCCGACGAGACGGTCGTTCCAAAAGCAGCCGTCACCACTGCTTCGCTCAAAAAAGGAAGAATTGAAGAACGAATTACCTTAAACGGCGTGACTGTCTTTTTGAATAAAAATGAGGTAGTGGCGCCTATTTCGGGTTACATCACCGCTGTAAATGTAAAATATGGCGACAGAGTGAAGGCCGGACAAGTACTTTTTAAGATTCAAACCCGCGAAAATAAAGCGCTGCAGCAATCAGGCGAAGGGAATTCACTCTCCCGTAATTTTGGAGAAATACCAGTGACGGCTACTACAGCTGGGGTGGTAAACAAACCCCTCAATCTGGGCATTGGCGCCTATGTTACCGAAGGAAACACGTTGTGCACCCTCACCGACAACAACGATTTGATGGTGCAGGTAAATGTACCGTTCGAACACCACACACTCGTGCAGGCCGGTACAAGCTGTCGTCTGCTGCTTCCCGACGATACGCAAACCGACGGAACTGTTTACCGCGTTCGTCCCTTCGTGGATGAAACATCGCAAACACAGGAGGTATTGGTAAAACCGAAAGGTACGCACAACTGGCCCGAAAACATGAATCTCACGGTTTCGTTCCTGAAAAGTGCCAGCGACTCCACCCTGCTTTTACCCAAAGGTGCGTTGCTGACAAACGAAACGCAATCGAAATTCTGGGTAATGAAAATTGTGCAGGACAGCATTGCCGTGGAAGTTCCGGTACAAACCGGAATAAAAAACGACAGCGTGGTGCAAATACATTCGGGAAGCCTTTCGCCCAAAGACGACATTATCCTGGAAGGTGGTTACGGTCTGCCCGACAGCAGTGTGGTTAAAATTGTGAAATAATTATGAAGGATATATTCGTCCGGTTTAAAAGCCCAATAGCAGTCATACTTGTTCTCATTCTCATCGGAGGCGTGCTTTCCTACCAAAGCATGAAAACGTCGCTTTTTCCCGATATTACGTTTCCGAAAATAAAAGTAATAGCCGAAAACGGTGAACAACCAGTGGATAAAATGATGGTAACCGTTACCAAACCTCTGGAAGACGCAATAAAACGGGTGCAGGATTTACAATTGGTGCGCAGTACAACCAGTATGGGAAGCTGCGAAATTTCAGCTTTTATGGAATGGGGTTCCGACATCGACCTCGACAAACAGCGGGTGGAATCGCAAATTCAGCAAATAAAAAACAGTCTGCCACCGGGAGTGCAGATTACTGTGGAAAAGATGAATCCTTCGATTCTGCCGGTGATGGGGTATTCGCTGCAATCGGAAACGAAAAACCAGATTGAGCTGAAAATGATTGCCCAGTATATTGTAAAACCCTATTTTTCGCGTATTGCAGGCGTGGCAGGCGTTCAGGTGATAGGCGGTCGTGAAAAAGAATATCGGCTTACTTTAAACCAGAAAAAAATGAGTTTGCTGAAACTGGGTCCGCAGGATATTGAAAATGCGCTTCAGCAAACCGATTTTATTCAGTCGAACGGGTACACCATTGATTATAACCGGCTTTACCTTACCGTTACGGACGCTACCATTAAAAACCTGGAGCAACTTAATAATCTGGTGTTGCAGGACGATGCCAAACGAAAAATTACCATTGGAGATATCTCCGATGTGAGCATTGCATCGCGCACCGAATATGTAAAAATTAAAGCCGATGGGAAAGATGTTCCACTGGTAGCTGTATTGAAGCAGCCCAATGCCAACCTCATCGATGTGGCCGATCAGGTATCAGCAAGTTCGGTTGAACTGAATAAACTATTACCTAAAGGAGTGGAACTGCGGCCCTACTACAACCAGTCGGAGTTTGTTAGCCGCAGCATCCGCAGTATCATTGACGTACTTTGGATTGGACTCTTGCTGGCTATTGTGGTAGCAACCATCTTTTTGCGGTCGCTGAAAGCCAGCAGCGTAATCCTGATTACCATTCCAGTGACACTGGCACTCACTTTTATTGTAATGACTTTTATTGGTTACGATTTTAATATAATGACCATCGGCGCCATTGCGGCTGCCATCGGGTTAATCATCGACGATGCCATTATTGTGGTGGAACAAATTCACCGTACCCACGAAGAATATCCCAACCGTGGTCCCAAAGAGCTGGTGGGAAAAGCGGTTCATTATCTCTTCCCTTCAATGGTTAGTTCGTCGCTCAGTACCATTGTTATTCTTATTCCGTTTGAACTGATGACAGGTGTGGCCGGAGCGTATTTTAAAATTCTCACTAAAACGATGATCATTACGCTGGTTTGTTCTTTTCTTGTTACCTGGCTTTTCCTTCCTGTTATTTACCTGTTGCTTTCAAAAAATAAAAATACCAGCAAAACCCAACAGGGCGTGGATGTAAAGAAACGGCACTGGATTTCCTTTTTTATCCTGAGACCATACATTAGTATTTTAATTGTGGCTGCATTAATTGTATCGATTGTTACCATAATTCCGAAATTGCAAACCGGTTTTTTACCGGAAATGGATGAAGGTTCAATTGTGACTGGATTATGTGAGCCCACCAGGAACATCGCTGGATGAAACCGACCGTTTGCTGACACAAGTGGATCAAATTCTGGAAACCACGCCGGAGGTGAAAACCTACTCGCGGCGCACCGGAACACAAATGGGATTTTTTATTACGGAACCCAACGACGGCGACTACCTGATTGAATTATACAAAAACCGGAAACGCACCACCGAAGAGGTATCCGACGATATCCGCCAACGGATTGAAAGGGCCATCCCGGCACTGGAAACCGATTTTATGCAGGTAATTACCGACATGCTGGGCGACCTGATGGACAGCGGTCACCCCATTGAAATTAAAATATTCGGTACCGACCATGAAAAGATAAAAGCACTCTCTCGACAAGTTGCCGACAGCCTGGAATCCATCGATGGTGTGGCCGATGTTTTTAACGGAATTGTAGTGGCAGGGCCAATGCTGAAAATTATTCCAAAAGAGAATAAACTGAAACAGTTCGGACTGAACTCCACTGATTTGCAGGCACAGGTACAAACCTACCTCGAGGGCACTGTTATTGGCTCGATTCCCGAAAAGGAACAACTCACCGACATACGAATGATTTATCCGGTGAACAATCAAACGCCATTGGAACAACTCAGGAAAGTAAAAATTTGTACGGCCAACGGCGACTATCTTCCACTCGATAATTTCGCCACATTTACGGTGCAGAGCGGCGTTTCTGAAATTGAGCGCGAAAACCTGCAAACCATGAGTATGGTAACCGCCCGGATGACCAACCGCGACCTGGGCAGCGTGATGAAAGATATTCAGCAAAAAATGCATACCATTAGTCTGCCACCGTCGTACCAGATTGTTTACGGAGGTTCGTTTGCCCAACAACAAAAATCATTCGAGGAATTGCTGAAAATCCTTATTCTCGGAGCCTTGCTGGTTTTCACAGTAATCCTGTTTATGTTCAAGAACCTGAAAATTTCACTGACGGTTCTGTTTATCAGTTTGCTGGGAATTTCAGGAAGCGTTTTGGCGCTTTATTTTACAGGCACCGCGCTGAATGTAGGAAGCTACACCGGGTTGATCATGGTAATAGGAATCATTGGTGAAAACTCCATTTTTACCATTCAACAGTTTTTATTTGAATTGAAAAAATCAGGTGTTGACAACGCGCTTGGTTATGCGATTTCAGCCCGTTTACGACCAAAATTAATGACTGCCGTAGGCGCCATTGTTGCTTTGTCGCCGCTGGCTGCCGGAATTGGTACTGGGGCAAAAATGCACCAGCCACTTGCCATTGCCGTCATTGGCGGGTTAATCATTGCATTGCCGCTGCTGCTGATTGTATTGCCCGGATTTTTAAAACTGCTGTTTGGAAAAAATAAGTCAGAAAATTAATTGAACAGCATGCCAGAAAATCAACGGTATTAATTCAATATTGAGTCCACTCCGAAAAGTCAAAAACCTCTCTGTCCCTTTCAGGGGATTTAGGGGTTTTTGATTTTCAGCAAGTTTCCCTTCAGGGGTCAGGGGTAAAGAAGTTGAAAATCAATGAAGTCAGACTTCAATCAGTAATAACCTGTCCGGAATGCAATTTTCAAAAGGCAGAAACGATGCCTGAAAATGCCTGCAGCTTTTTTTATGAATGTGAAAACTGTAAAAAAGTACTAAAACCAAAGGAAGGCAATTGTTGTGTTTTCTGTTCTTACGGCCCGGTGGAACGCCAGCCCGGCCAAAAAGGGAAAACATGCTGCAAAAGCTATAAAGTTTGAAAGAAAAAAACCGCGCTTTGTTTAACTCATCTGAAAAAACAATATTAACATTTTTGCGTTGACATTACCGGGAACATTTAAAATTGAAACAAATGAAAAAACCATGATATTGCAATCATGAGTTCAATGGGTCAGGAAAGAAAACATACCCCTGATTTAATATATTATTGGAATACAAAACATTAAATACAATTAATTCGACATGAAACATTTAAAATACACCTATCCGCTTTTGTTAGTTATTTTTTTCCTGGGAATTGGAAGTAGCTACAAAACATTTGCACGTGAAGGTCAGAAACAGGCGATACAAATACAGCAAGATTCGTTAAAAACCAATACAGTTTGCTACGAAGTTTTTGGAATGGATTGTCCGGGTTGTCAGTCAGCTTTGGAAAAACAGCTCAAAAAAATAGATGGCGTAGCTGATGCAACAGCCAGCTTTAAGGAAAAAGAAGTGGTTATCGAATTGAAGCCTGAAGCCACTGTCACAGAAGAAGAAATTTACAACCGCATTAAAAAAGCCAATTTTACTCCCGGTAAAAAAATAAACAGTGGGGAAAATGAGAAGAGAAAAGAATAAACAAATTGTACTTTTTTCTTTTACCTGTTTGTTTCTTTTGCAAGACCCTGATTGCCAAACCCGAAGGCATCAGTGTGGATGCAGGATTGACACCAGGTCAGGACCGCATCATTTTCCGCACGCAATACCGGAATATCGTCAGTTTTATGGATGACAACAGAATGGTCATGCACATGATGCCCGTTGTAGTGGCGTATGGCCTGAGTCGGGATATTACATTGATGATGCGCACTGGTTACCGTGCCATTGGCGAAAATGAATCCATGATGCAGATGGAAAGTCAGTGGATGGATCCCTTTCTGATGGGAAAGGTAAAATTGTACCGTCTCAATACACGGAATTACGTGTTTGGGGTTGCCGGTTTTGCCGGCACTACATTCCCGGTCTGGAGCAGTTCGGCTCGTAAAATGTATAGTCCGGTGTTGGGATTAAATGCCTCTTTCAGACCAAATTACTGGTCGTTTGATTTAAATAATGCTTACGAGTGGGTGAATTACAACTCAGGCGATAAACAATCGGAAGCCAGACAACTGCAGTTAAACCTCGCCGTTTCACGCAACATTATTCTACCCGGAACAGATAACTGGATTTTTGCTCCGGTCCAGGAATTCTCATTTATCAGAAATAATCCGGCTTCCGGAGAATCACGTTCCTTAGGATTTATTTCCCCGGGATTTCAGTTTGTTTCGCCCCACGTAAAATTTGAGGGATTATACCAAATACCGGTAAATTCTAATAAATCGGCCGTTCAAAATGGTGGCAGGCTGATATTGGGGTTGCGATTCATGTTCTGAATAATTCTTACAGCGAATATTGCAGATTTGACGCATATTTTGTGACAGTTCCCTATCGTTTTAAAGATAATTATGAAAGAGATTATATTGAAATCAGAAATAACCTGTCCGGAATGTGGTTTTCAGAAGACCGAAATGATGCCCGAAAATTCCTGTCAGTTTTTTTATGAATGCCCTAACTGTAAGACTATTTTGAAACCGCTGCCGGGCGATTGCTGTGTTTTTTGTTCGTATGGTTCGGTGGAATGCCCTCCTAAACAGGAAGGCAAAATATGCTGCTGATTATACTTTCAAAAATCGTAGTTCAGATTTCGGGCGAGACGTTGCTAAATTAGCGGTTTATTTCATTTCAACCGAACGAATGTTATTTTCGTCTTCTTTTAAATGCTGTAAATCCTGTGGTTCGGCATGAATATACACTTCGCTTCTCGGGATTATTGATTTTAATTCCTTTTCAATTTTATCGCAGAGAACATGCACATTTTTCAAACTCATATCCGGATCAAAATGAATGTTAACCTTAATAAATGTATCGGCGCCCGAGGTACGTACTTTTAAACCATGATATTGCCTGATTTTTGGATAAGTTGCCAATACCTGCCGGGTTTTTAGGACCGTTTCCCGTGGAGCTTTGTCAAGTAATACTTCAACCGCCCTTTTACCAAGACGGTAAGAAACAAACAATACAATAAATGCAACCATTAATGCAGCAATGGAGTCGGCGAAATAAAAGCCAAAGCTGGCGCAAATCAAGCCAAACAAAACTACAGTCGAACTCCAGATATCGGTTGAAAAATGAAGGGCATCGGCTTCAAGCGCCTGGCTGTTGTATTTTTTGGCTACTTTGTACAAAGCCCGCGAACGGGTTACATCGATAAGGATAGAACTGACAACCACAATGTAACTCCAAACCGTAATTTCGATGTGCGTTTCACCGGATACAAGCCGGCTGATTGCTTCATAAACAATCCAAATACAGGTAACGATAAGCAAAATGGTTTCGATAAAGGCTGAAAAATTTTCGATTTTCCCATGACCGTAATGATGGTCTTCGTCGGCCGGTTTATCCGAAATCCGGACGGAAAAAAAGGTAATTACCGCAGCCACAAGGTCAAGCCCCGAGTGAAGTGCCTCCGACAAAATGCCCAGACTGCCGGTTAAAATACCCACTACCATTTTAAAGCCAGTTAAAAACACGGCGGCAATTACCGAGATAAATGCCACTCTCTTTTTTTCCTTAACCATATCGATTTTTACTGTCGTTCCAAAAAGAAATTAAAGGTGTGCATGCTGTTTAAAGCGGTTTTTTTTATTAATAAAGATACCGAAAAATAACACATCCTGATGCATGAATTATCCTTTTGGCGACCGGAGAGGAGAATAGGATCCATCCCGAAACCCCCGGGCAACCACCTCTTTTCACCTGGTGACTTTAAGCTCAGCTGGTGAATATGATACCCACGATAATCCTTTCTTTCTTTATCCCGGTAATCCATAAATCATCTTAACCAGGATTTTTTTGATTGTCCGGATTTCCCTGATTTCCCAGGAATATACTTTCACACCTCATCCCAGCAATCCTGTAATCCATTGAATCGTGGTTCAAACTTCTTCATTTGTCTTAACCGGCATTCGTTGGATTAGCTTGATTACACCGATTAATTTTCTTTCTTCATCCCGGTAATCCATAAATCAGTCAAATCCCGGTTATGGCTTTTTCTTATATTTTTTATTCAGCAGTCGTTTAAATTTTAAACTTCGTTCTCCAAAATTGATCAATAATCCCACTTCCAGATTATAGGCCTCTAAATAATTCAATCCTTGTGCCAGATGCGCGTCATCGAGTTGGCTGGTGGCTTTAAGTTCGACTGAAATATTATCGTCTACCAAAAAATCAACCCGGCGTGTTCCGATTTGCACATCACGGTAAATGATGGGCATTTCAAATTCACGTTTAGAATACAGTCCGGCAAAACTCATTTCAATTTCGAGCGCTCTTTGGTAAATTACCTCTTGAAAGCCGCTCCCAAGTGTATTGTGAACAGTCATGGCACATCCGATAATTTTCGAGGTTAAATCGGAGTATTTGTATGGTTCATTTTCCATATTGAAGGTTTTATAGTTAATATTTCTGTTCATTTGTCTTAACCGGGATTTGTTGGATTAGCTTGATTACCCCGATTAATTTTCTTTCTTCATCCCGGTAATCCATAAATCAGTCAAATCCCGGTTCAGACATTTTCCCCCGGTTCAAATACCTTCTACCACCTTCACCTCGTCCTCCGTCAGCCCGTACAATTCGTAAACCATCTGGTCGATTTCGGATTCCAGCGCCGTGGTATTCGCTGCTGGGTTTTCTAATATTTTTTGGACGTTTTCAATAATCGGCATCTGATTTTTTAAGTCAATCTTTGGTATTGGAATGCTTTGCAAATCTGTCATAAGAATTTGAGGAAATGCCTGTGGATTTGTGACTAACAATTGCTTAATGTAGTAATCAATTAGTTTTGAATGCAATATTCCCAAAATAAATAAATTATTTATTTCCTTTTGAATAGACCAACATGAATATAATGTGCTTTCAGTTAATGCTGGTTTTTCTAAATATGCACAACATAAATAATCACCTGTTCTTCGAATTAATATTTTTGGGAAAATATCATGTTTCGATTTTAGCTTAGTTCCACCAATAATTTTTAACTGTGTATAATCTGTATAATTAAACTTATCAATTTTCCATTTTGAAATACAATTACCTAATAAGAATTTGTCTGGTAAATTATTTATATTTTCAGGGAAGATGACTTTCTTTCTATCGCTTACTACCATTCCTTTGAATAACTGACACATATCAGAAAGTTTTAAATATCTGTCAGATTTTAAGTTATCAAGAATTGAATCATTTTTATTTTCTATAATTTCAAGTGTTTTTGTAAGATTAAATTTAAACTCTTTTGTTTCTGATTTTCCATTTTTATCAAACATGAAAATAACATTCCCAGTATTAGCTTCATCAAAGACCATCCCTTCAATTCTTGTGATATTGGAAACAGAACCGTTTGTTTTTAAGAATTCAATTGTATCGGAATAACTTCTTGTTTCAAATAAACCTTCAGGAACAATCATTGTATTAACGCTTGTATTGTTTCCAAGATGTACTCCCAGTTCAATAAAAAGATTAAAAATGTTTTTTGAGTTTGATTTTTGAATCGTCAGATAATTTGTCAATAAATGATTTATATAAGCACTTTCCGTATTATTTTTTGTGATAATATAGTACGGCGGATTTCCAATCACCACATCAAACCCCGCAAAGTCGCCGTCGTCGTTTAGTACTTCGGGGAATTCGAACCGCCATTCAAAGGCATTTTCGTAAATTTTATTATTCGCAATATCGTTTAATTCAGCTTCTTTTTTCTTTAATCTTTCCGTTGTCGATTTTACTTTTTTGTTCCATTCTTTTTTTTGTTTTTCATTATAACTAAACAGCTGATTGTTGGTTAGCAACAACAATTCCTGTTTTAATTTATTCAAATCTTTAAGTCGCTTGTCATCCCGTTTGATTTCGCTTTCAAAATCATTTTTAATCCGGTCGATGAGGTTTTCCATCTCGCGCTTTACCTCTTTGTTTTGGGCATTTCGGTAAGTCATTACCGCCAGGCGGTAATCATCGATGTTCCACCGGCTCTTTTTCAGCGCCTTTTTCATGTCGGCATCCAGTGCGTAACGGCTAATCAGCGAATTTCCGGTTTTAATGTTGATGTCGATGTTGGGCAGGGTCTCCAATTCCCGGTGTTTGTTGACGGTGTGGCTCAAAGCCACGCCGTCAATGGGGATCTGCTTATAATATGCATTCTTCAGCAATTCAATCCACAAGCGCAGCCGGCAGATTTTTACCGAGTTGGGATTAATGTCGACTCCAAACAGGCAATTTTCAATGATGGTTTGTTTTTCATGGAAAAGGGTTTCCTGCACCCGCTGGCTTTCGCGGCTGCCGGGTTTGTACCCGAACAACTGGCCTTCGTCGTCAGTAACCACCAGTTCATCGTTTACCACTTCCACGTGATAATCGCGCAGGGTGCGGCCCTCTTTGTCGAGCAATATTTTCAGTTCGCTTTTAATGGTAATGATTTCATTCAATGCCGAAACCAAAAAATGCCCCGATCCTACAGCCGGGTCACAAATTTTCAGGCTGTTGATGATATCGTTGGCCTGCGCTTTGGTAAAATCGGTACCAATGCCGTTGTATACATCGTCAATACTTTTATATTTTTCTTCCTTAATCCCGGTAATCCTGGAATCCTTGTACTCGTGGTTCAGACTTTCTTCAATCCCGGCAATCCCTGAATCCATCAAATCCCGGTTCAGATTTTTTTCTTCGACTTTCCAAAGTCGAAGTCCCGCATTGAATTTCTCCACCACAGCCCGGCGAATGGTTTCGCGGCTCATGTACATGGTAATAAAACCGGGAGTGAAAAACGAGCCGTCTTTGTAGCCGTTTATTTTCTCAAAAATCAACCCCAGCACCGAAGCATTTATCAGCGTTTTGTTTTCTTCCTGAATCTCTTCCGATCCTTCACTGGCAAAATCGTAAGCGTCCAAAAAGTTAAACAGGTATTCCAGTGTATTTAGTTTTCCGCTGACCCGTTTCCCGGTATTATTTTTCAGAACCGTTGCGTTTATTACCGGCAGCGTATGGTCATTTTCGAGACTGTTTATTTTAATGGCGCCCCGTTCCAGCGAATTCGGTTCGAACAGCGAACTGTTGAGGTAGGGAATAGTTGCATATTTCTGTTTTACCCGTTCTTCACGTTCGTTTTCTTTAACCGCAAGTACCTGGAAAAAGAGCTTGTTCAATTCGTCGTAATCCGCAATGCGTTCAATGTTCAGAAACTGAAACTGCTTTTCACCTGAATGGTATTTTACCAGCTGCCCCTCGAGTAGTTTCAGGAATAAAATCCGGTTCATCCAGGTAATCACCAGTTCAAGCGCTACATTATACAATTGTTCTTCTTTGTTCGTTCCGTAATTACTGCTCTTGATCTGCGAAAGGCAATCCTCGTATTTTAAAATCGTAATGGCATTTTCAATTAACGAACCCATATTTCGTTCGTTTTCTTTTTTCCGCCCGATGAGTTTTTTTCCGCCTTCTTTGGTTTCCTGCAACCCGATAATGTGGAGCAATTCAGTATAAAAACGTTTGTCGAGGGAGTTGCTGTCGTTGGCAAACGGAAGTTTTAACAGGTGTTCAGGCGAAAACACTTTAAACAGGGCCACCAGCTTGTTATCGTCCTGTTTGTTTTTATTTCTGATAATGCGTTCGTAGTCCCGGATGTCGATATAAGTAAAAGTAATTTCGTCATCCAGTTCATCCAGAAACGGTTTGGCAATCTGGTTGTAAAAATAATCGGTCTTTGTATCTTCTGTTCTTCCTTCTGCAAATTCGGTATATCTTTTCACCAGCTTTTTGTTCTGGGCAAACAGCCGGTAAAATTCGCCCACATCAAAAACAAACCATTCATGAATATTGGTAATTACAAGGTGTTTGACGTCTTTGTTATTTGCCGAAATCCGTTCTCTGAGGTAATACAACATTAACTCGTGCATGGCTTTGGCATTCAGGTTGCCTGGAGTGGGCATTTCCGATTTGTTCGATGGCTTTTTGGTTTCAATCAATACGCCAACTGTCGACGAGGTATCTTTGCCATTATGAATGACAAGATCGGTGCGGCCTTTGGTGTTGATATAGTAATCAGGAGAATAGTAAGTTTCCCTGAGAAAAGTTCGGATAATATTTTTATGGAATTCCTCCGATTCTGATTCGTCAATCTGATCGTAGAGGTTCAAAATATTCATTTTGAAAGTTTCAATTTGTGTACGGTTGGGCTTGACTTTCAGAAAAGCTTTGTTAATTGATTTTCGCAGGCTTAGAGAATTCAGTTTCATAAAAATTCCGGTACTGTTTTTTTGATTCGGCTTTAATCCCTCGCAAATTAGCAATTATTTATTGATCGAAAAACAGAGATTACTGCGGTTGTTCTATTACTTCCTGCAACTGTTTTGGTTTTGAGCAACAATTCTACACATTGGTTGAATATGTCCACACCAAATAACAACAGCGAAAAACGATTTTAACTGCCTGTTCATGTTGCTTCAAGTAGATATCCCCGTTTCTTTGCACGGCTGCGTTGATTATGGCATGATTTTTTAATTTCTGTATAGTTAAAAAACACTAACTAATGAATCGTGCTCAGTTTCTAAAAAATTCAGCAAAAGGATTAATGGTGGCTTCTGTTGCGCCATCACTGGCTTTTTGTAATTCCAATCATGCAGGTCAGGTTTCAGGTAACAAATCGGCCAGTCCGGGTTTTAATGCCGGCCTTGATGTAGAGTTAACCGCAACGCCATCTAAAGTTAGTTTGTTTCAGGGGCAAAAAACGAATGTTTATGCATATCAGGCAAACCTTTTGAAAAATGAAGGAAGCAGGATTGAGACGATGGAGAATAATTACCTGGGACCGGTAATTCGCACCTCGCCCGGGCAAAAAATACGCATCAGGTTTCGTAATCAGTTGCCCCGCGAAAGTGTTATTCACTGGCATGGGTTGCACATTCCGACCGAAATGGACGGGCACCCGATGTATGCAATAAACAAGGGCGAACAGTATGTATATGAATTCGAGGTAAACAACCGTCCCGGAACCTATTGGTTTCATCCGCATCCCGATAAAATCACAGGCCCGCAGGTTTATCAGGGATTGGCGGGGATGTTTATTGTGGAAGATGATAATAATGATCTGCCCGCAGGCGAATACGATGTCCCGCTTATTATCCAGGACCGGACATTCGACCAAAACAATCAGCTGGTTTATATGCAGAACAATCCGATGGGGCAGATGCAGGGATTTTTGGGCGATCAGCTTGTGGTAAACGGAAAACCTGAAAATAATATACAGGTTTCAAAATCAACTTATCGTTTCCGGGTGTTGAACGGCTCCAATTCCCGGATTTACAAACTGGCATGGAGCGATGGGTCGGATGTAATCGTCATTGGCGCCGACGGAGGCTTGTTGCCACAGCCGGTAAAAAAACCTTACCTGATGCTCGCCCCCGGTGAACGGGTTGAACTCTGGAAAGATTTTTCGACATGGGACACAGGAGAAGAGGTTCAATTGCAAAGCCTTTCTTTTAATGACGGCTCTTCTATGGGCATGGGTGGCGGAATGATGGGCGGCCGGATGATGTCAGCGGCAGGTCGGGCAAATGGTGCTGGTTTCAACATTTGTAAATTTTCAGTTACCTCGCAAAGCGGTGAGCGCAAATCACTACCATCCACATTCGATACGATGAATACAATTCCGGAGTCAGAAGCTGTTAATGCGAATTCACCAAGGCAGTTTCGCTTTTATAATCAGCGTATGCAGTGGGTCATTAACGGCGAAACATTTGAAATGAGAAAAGTTGCAGACTGGGAAAAAGTTAAACTCAACACCACTGAAATCTGGGAATTTATAAATGGAGATAATGGCCGGGGAATGGGAATGATGCAGGACATGATGCGGATGCCTCACCCTGTACATTTACACGGATTACAGTTTCAGATCATTGATCGTGATGTTTCCGGAATGAGCCGTGATTCCTGGGATACGGTCAAAGATGGATTTGTAGATGAAGGCTGGCAGGATACCTTTTTGCTGATGCCGGGAATGAGAGTTAAAATTGCGCTCCGCTTCGAAGACTACACAGGAATCTATGTCTACCACTGCCATAATCTGGAACACGAAGATATGGGTATGATGCGCAATTATGAGGTAATTAGTTAGATGAACTGAAAAAATAAATCAGTGACAAACAAGATTAAAAGAAGATACAATTGTCAGGCTGTTTAAAATAACAAACATTAAAAATTAAAATGAAATGAAAAAGTTAATAGCAATTACAACCGTACTCCTTCTATTGATGGGAGTTACAGCGAGTGCCCAAATGATGGGCCGAAACCAGCAAGGTCAAAAACAAGGTATGATGATGCAAAACAGCGGCATGATGCAGCAGGGTATGATGCAAGGCATGATGGGCAACGGAATGTGTCCCATGTGTGGGCAAATGATGGGTCAAAACATGCCTATGCAGAAATACGGCAGGATGATAAACCGGCTGCCCAACATGCAGCAACAGCTTTCGCTGGAAGATAACCAGGTGGAACAATTGATTGATCTGCAAACGGACTTTAAGAAACAGCAAATTGATTACCAGGCAGAGCTGCAGAAAAAACAAATGAAACTCAAAAACCTGCTGGCTGACGATGCTCCGGCAGACCAGGTGAAAAACCAGATGGAAGCCTGTTCCGAAACGAAAATCAACATGAAAGTAGCCGCGTATGAAACGGCTGGTAAAATGAAAGCCGTCCTTAATACCGATCAGAAAGAACAGTTGAAGAACATGATGATGCAGTCTGGCGGTATGATGATGCAAGGACAAGGTGGCATGATGCAAAATCGTGGAGGAATGATGAACCGGAGACAGGGAGGCATGATGCAAAACCAGAATAATCAATAAAAAAGAAAGGAGTATGTGATGATGGGAGGATTTGGTCACGGCTGGGGAATGGCCTGGTGGTGGATTATTGGTCTGATTATAATAATTGCAGTGGTTTGGGTAGTTGTTCGGGGACTAAACAAAAATAATGTACCGGCAAACCAAACCCCGGGGAAATCGGCTTTGGACATATTGAAAGAACGCTACGCTAAAGGAGAAATTGATAAAACAGAATACGAAGAGCGTAAGAAGGATTTGATGTAAACTCTAATTCTTCTATTTTACTTTAAAAAACAGAAAATGGATATTAACGAAAAACGTAACCCAAAAAGAAAGAATTCGCAGATGGTTCCGCAACCGGTAAAGGAAAATCCCGGCATGGTGCTGGTGGATACGACCTGGGGAAAAATTCAGCCGATAAAAGTTGCAGATGGTGTAAGAACAGTAGATGAACTGAAGGTTTATGAATACCAGCAAAAAAGATTACAAATTATCGATGCGCGGAAAAGCCACTTCTACGGGGAATTGACAATACCGGGTTCCACAAATATCCCGCACACCGAGGTAGTTGACCGGACGGATGAATTGGATCGCAGTCAACCCGCTATCTTTTTTTGCAACGGCCCGCAATGCCCTCAGTCGCCAACCGCGATTAAAAACCTGCTGGAGGCCGGATATCCCGCAGATAAAATCTGGTACTATCGGGGAGGAATGCACGATTGGATAACAATGGGATTACCAGTGAAGAAACCTGAGTAAACAGCAAAGTGTATGTCGCCGATTAATGAAATATAATTTTAATACCCCAATATTATGACTTTATTAAAAATACATCTTTTCCCTTTTTTACAGGATTCGTGGTTTGTAGTGCCCTGGTATATTATAGGAATTCTGGCTGCGGTTTGGGTAGCTTATGATGAATTTAATGTAAATACCCGTGTGAACCAATCGCTGAAGTACGGCTGGCCCATTATTGTGGTTTTCTTTTCTGTGTTAGGTCTCGCTCTGTACCTGGTAACCTGCCGGCCACCTGGTATAGCCAAAAAAAGAGGGGAAGAAGAAAAAAAGCACCACCACAATTATGTTTCTCCTCAATGGAAAAAAGTAATGGGATCAGTCATTCATTGTGTCGCCGGTGACGGGCTTGGGATCATGACAGCAATGGTAATCAGTCGGCTAATTAACCTGAAGTTCTGGCCGGAATTCTGGTTTGAGTATGCAACGGGATTCGCTTTCGGCTGGTTTATCTTCCAGTTTGCCGCCATGAAAAAAATGGCCGATTCGAAGAAACAGGCGCTCTGGATGGCTGGCAGGGCCGAATTCTTTTCCATGATCACTGTGATGCTCGGAATGGGGCTGGTGATGAAATTTGTCACTCCGGAAATTAACGGACACAGTCCTGATCCCGACACCTATACATTCTGGGGATACAGCGCCCTTGGCTTGTTGGTTGGCGCCATTTTCACCTATCCCATGAATTGGTGGCTGGTTTCGAAAGGATGGAAACACGGCATGAGTTAATGAAGGATTGGAAAGATTTCAATCATACGCAGTGAAGAGGATCATGTCACTGCTGACCCTATTTTCGTGCAACGCCATCCGCCAAGCGGATCAAACCGCCGGGCGGGTAACGCATGCGAATGACGACGTTCAATACAAAGCCATCGGTTATAATAAACCGGCCGTGAAACTTTTAAAGGAACGGCATGCCCGCAATGAAACCGACAAACAGGAGCGGTGTCTATTGATTCCCGGAACTAAGCGAATAAAGATAAATTTTGATTTGCCGGTATTCTTCGCCGGTAAGCTTTGCTTTGGCTTTCATTTCCGGTAAAATATTTTCCCACTCCTTTGTGCTGTATCTATCCGGGCGGTAAAGAAAATGGCAGCCACCGCATTTATTTTCATAAAGAATATGCCCTTTCGATAAGAAGGTGCTGTCGGCTTCGGGCAAATATTTTTGCGCCATGGTTATCTGCTGCGACGATGGAATATAAATTTTGGAACTGCAGTACACCAGTAGTACTGCGGTTCCAAAAACAAATAGTATCAACTTAATAATTTTCATGAGATTTTTATAAGGAGAAGCCTAGCAAAATTCTGCCGCTAAACTTTTGATGATCGTCCAGTTCAAGACCGCTTCCTTTAAGATTGGTCAACTGGGGCAAGGCATTAACAATGGCAAAGAACCGGTTATGTGAAAAGAAAAGTGTAGGACCGAAAAAGAGAACGGCATGTTCCATTTCCCCTTCTGAAAATTCATTGTGGTTACGGGCCTCAAGGCCAATTCCCAGGGTGGGTTTTATCATGTACATATACGCCAAATCGTTCTCGATTATAAATTCTTTTTCAGTTTCTATTTCCCCTTCGCCGCCCTCTTCTTCAAATTCACTCTCGAACTCCAGCTCCGTTACAAAATTATAGGAGAAGATGCTACGGGCGGTTTTTTTATCGAGAAGCAGCTTAAATTCCAGTTCAATTTCATCGGTGGACAACCCGTATTCAGCATATAATCCCAGACCTACCGGAGACACAGAGGGATTTAGTATATTTAATTTCCATTCGTTTGAAAACGAGAATGAAGAACTCTTTCCAAGTCCGGTGATTTCTCCGTCGGCATCAGTCAGTGCAAATGATTTTTGACCGGTATTCAGGTACACAGCCGTTTGGAGCCTGTCAGTCAGGCCGGTTTCAAATTCAATCCGGTTTTCATAACTGTTGTAAAAATTTTCGCCTCCGGCGCTGAAAGTCACCCACGGTTCAATATCGATTGCCCCTTTGGGAAGCGTTGTACTTTCGTACGTCCATGCAAAATGCCTGTCCTGTGCATTTGTTGTTATGGTTAAAAATGTAATAAAAGACATCAAAATAATAGTGGAAATTCTTTTCATCGGGTAAAACTTAAAGGTTTATTTTAGCCTCAAAAGTAGACGAAGGGTTTTTAACCTGAAATCATTAAATGTTGGTATTTTTTGTTTCCGGAATGGCATTTCCCGGTGCAATCAAGCGACCTGCCACTGGAACACTGAAGGGAACAGCTTGCTAATCAATAGCTAAAGGCGCAAATTCCGATGTAATAAGAAATGATGATAGGAAACAGGTAACGCGGGAAGTAGCTTTTCAGAAATTTTAAATGCAAAGGATTTACCGGTTCATCCTATATTTGTTGCGAAACGGGCAAATTATCTCAAACCGGAAATGACCAAAGGAGAAGTTGACGACGGGTAAATTTGCGATTGAACCACCATGTAAATGAAGTATATTTTTTTAATAGCAGCTTTTAATGCACTCTTTTTTTCTGTATTGCTTTTTCAGAAAAAGCCCAAAGCAACGCATGATAAGGTATTAACATTCTGGTTATTATATCTTGCTTTTTTAACAGGAACCTACGGTCTGTTTTCCGATGAGTTGTTCACGTTTTACCCCGTGTTATCGGGCGGCTTTATCTCGTTGTTTTTATTGCACGGACCCTTTCTTTTTTTGTACATCTCTTCGTTGATCAGTGATTCCGGTAAATTAAAACGTACCCAAATTTTCCATTTTGTCCCTTTTTTATTGTTCAACCTGTATTTGCTGGGGGCTTCCTTTTCTCCGGGAGTTTCTCAAAGGTTGAGCCTGAACCATGCAGAGAGCGCGGGGAACATGCCGGTCGTTTTTTCATTTTTTTTGATTCTTACCGTTTTGTCCGGGCCGGTTTATTTTTTGCTTTCTGTCCGGCTTTTCAGAAAACTGGATGTCAACATCTTTACCAACTTTTCCTTCCTTGAAAATGTTAATCTTTCCTGGCTAAGGAAACTGGTTTATCTTTTTGGCGGTGTTTGGACAGCATTGATGATTTTTGCCGTTATCCACCATATTTTTAAACTTTATTCCTGGTCGTTTTGTACCAACGGGCTCACCCTTTCGTTATCCGTTTTCATTATTCTGATTGGTTACTACGGGTTGAACCAAAGAGAAATTTTTACCTCTCCCGAAAAAGAAACCTACGTAACGGCCCGGAAACAGGAAAAATATGCCGGCTCGGCTTTGAATGAGGCCGATGTACAATTGTACTTTGAAAAGCTGACAACCTATATGGCAACAGAAAAACCTTACCTCGATCCTGAGTTGCGGCTTCAGCAGCTTGCGGAAAAACTGGATATTCAACCTCATCACCTGAGCCGCGTTATCAATGAAAAGGTGGGGAAAAATTTCTTCGATTTTGTAAACAGTTACCGGATTGAAGAAGTAAAAGCAAAAATTGCAGATCCTGATTTCCGTGTGTTTTCTCTTTTGGGAATCGCCTTCGAATCCGGATTCAACTCCAAATCTGCCTTTAACAGAGTGTTTAAAAAAATAACGAATGTTACGCCTACCCAGTATAAGAATTCACTTCGTAAACCTTAATCATTTCTGATTTGTCAGGTCTGGATAGTATCAGTTTACAATCCGGTACCGGTTATGTTTGAAGAAAGCCGTCTCACTTTATAAAACGGGTCGCACGAATGAATTCCGGGCTTTACTTTTGTTCCCAATAATTTAAAATCAAAAAGGAGGTCATTATGTTATTCAAATTAAAAATTACACAAATGCTGGTTCTAATTTCGTTAACCTTATTCGTAACAGAAAAGGCTTTTGCACATTGCGATACCGAAAGCGGACCGGTAGCGGTTGATGCCCGAAAAGCGCTGGAAACAGGCAACTTTAATGTTATAGCTATTTGGGTTGGCGAAGACCAGGAGCAGGAATTACGCAACAATTTCGAAGAATCGCTGGCAGTTTACAAAACAGGAGGTAAAGCGAAGGAGCTTGCCGCGCATTATTTTGTTTCCACCGCCGTGCGGTTGCACCGCGCAGCCGAAGGAATGGATTTTACAGGCGTAAAGCCGGCTGAGCCGCTGCCTGCGGTTATTGCGGTAGCTGAAAATGCACTGGAATCAGGTAATCCGGACTCTGTTATTAAAATGCTGACAAAGGAATTACAAGCCGAAACTCAACATTGGTTTGAAATGGCAATGAATGCAAAAAAGGGTTACGGGGATGAAGATGTGGATGCCGGAAGAAAATGGGTGGATGCTTATGTAAAATATGTCATTTTTGTCAACGGGTTGCATAAAACCATTCAATCCGGCCCTGAACATGGTGTGAGTGAATGAACGCTATTAAAGAAGGGAGAAATCACTCATTAGTCCAACATAAAAACGACGGAAGCTTTGGCTGTGCAATTCGGGAAACCAGGAGTTCATTCAATAACTTTCTTGAATAATTGAATTCTTTATTATATTTGCCATTCGAATTCAATTTCTGGTAACTATGAAAGGCCGCGAATTTAAAGATGCCATATATGACGGATTGGCAAAACTGATGAAAGCACTGGCAAATCCGTCACGCCTCGAAATAATCGAAATGCTTTCTCAAGGCGAAAAAAGTGTGGAAGGTATAGTTGAGGCAACAAATTTAACGGTGGCAAACGCATCGCAGCATTTGCAGATTTTGAAATATAACAACGTTGTAAAATCGCGAAAAAATGGCCATTACGTTTTTTATTCGCTTACAAGCAACGAGCTCCTGGAACTTTACCAGCACATTGCCCGTTTTGCCATCAGCGAAATTGCCGAACTGGAAAAAACGTTAAACCGTCAGCGCGAAGATAACCATGCCTTAAATTCAGTTACCCTCGATGAACTGGAATCGATGATAATCAACAAAAACGTGTTGCTGATGGATGTCCGTCCGGCAATCGAATATGAGTTGGGGCATATTACCGGCGCCGTTTCTGTACCTTTGAACGAGTTGCTCTCCTGTCTCAAAGATTTTTCAAAAGAGAAAGAAATTATTGCCTATTGCCGCGGGCCTTTTTGTGTTCTGGCCGACGAAGCCGTGAAGGTTCTGTCTGAAAACGGATTTAAAGTCTGCCGCCTTGATGAAGGATACCCGGAATGGAAAATGAAGCAACTGGAACAGCAAAAATAATTCAACCGTTTAGATCGGTTATAATCAAAAATCAAACGCTATTTTATGAAAAAATCAGTTTTTACGTTAGCAGTTATGCTGCTGTTAATTTCAACAAACCTTTCGGCAAAGTTAAACCCACAGCCTTCGCCAGACTCCCACACTTCCGTAGGGATGGTGATTTATTCCAACGATGTGGAAACGGTCTGGAATGCCTTTCGGCTGGCGAATTATTCCAAAGCCAAAGGCGACACCGTGCAAATATTTTTATTGGGAAAAGGTGTGGAAGTGGATAACCTGGTCAATGAAAACCAGGATTTAAAACAACAGGTTGACGCTTTCCTGGAAAAAGGCGGTGAAATTCAGGGATGCGGGACTTGCCTGAAAAGCAGGAAAAATGATGAACCACAGGTTTGTACCTTTTCATCGCTGGCTGATTTGTATGCAATAATCCATAAAAATAAAATCGTATTAACATTTTAAAAAGATGAAGGAAGAAATGACATCTGAGAAAATGATTGACATGTTTACCTACAAAATCAAGTAAACCACCCACCGAAAAAATAATGGAAAAAGTACTTGCAGAATTTGAACAGAACAAGTTTGCATTGCTTCAATCCTATGTTTAATCATCTGAAAATAGTAATGGATAATATTTCAGTTGAATAAGAAATTCAATTCACAGATTTTAAAAACAATTGGAAATGCAAAAAATTCTGATTTTAATTAATGACGCGCCTTATGGAACGGAGAAAGCATACAATGGGCTGCGTTTGGCCAACCAGTTGAACAAAGCCCATGAGGATGTGGAAGTACGAATCTTCTTAATGGCCGATGCAGTCACCTGTGCCATACCCGGGCAGGTAACTCCAAATGGATATTACAACATCGAGCGCATGTTGAAATACTCCATCAGCAAAGGGGCAAAAGTAAAAATTTGCGGCTCGTGTGCCGATGCCCGCGGAATTAAAAATACCGCTTTGACAGAAGGGGCGGAAATCAGCACAATGGCTGAGCTGACGCAGTGGGTGGCCGGCAGTGATAAAGTTATTACATTCTGATTCGTCATTGGCAGCCTCTTAAAATCCGGTTATTAATTTGAGAATGGGTTATCAAATTGATAGCTTTTGAAAATATAAGGCGCTATTAACCAACCGGTTTTACTTGCGGTATGAAATTCGCGGGCTGGATCCGAATATACCATTGAAGGGAGATATTATGAAACCGAAGTTGTTAGGAACAATATCAAATGTGAATGACGATGTTCCGCAGGAAAGCCCCGGTTTTCAAAAATTGGAGACTATAACCGTTGAGCGGACGTGCGAGAGTTGCTACAAACATATTCTCAAAGCTGCAAAATCAGTAGACGGAGTGCTGAATGCAACCTGGGATGAAACAACTGAAAAGCTCCGTGTGGAATTCGATTCCGGGAAAACGAATGCAGATGCAATACAAAGGGCCATCGCCGAAGCCGGTCACAGTACGCCTCTATACAAAAAACAGGAAAAGTTTTATACGGAGATGCCTGAATGCTGCCAATACCGCGAAAATCCGGAAAAGGAATAAACGATAACGCTGATAAAAAACAGAGGGTGCATCCAAAGAAACTTGAATGCACCCTTTTTTGCTTACAAATTAATTATCAGTAACTCGACCAAGGATTATCTTTAACAGGAATTGTTCGGGTATCAGATAATGTTTTATCAGGTAAAAATTATCGCCGGGCAACAATATTCCGATATTTCTCATGCGAATATAAGGCTGGTGATAAAAATTTTGCCAATCGTATTTTTGCCCCGCCAGTTTTAACGATACTATTTCCGAAATAAGAATATTTATTTTACCGCCGCTGCGTAAAACTACTTCATACTTGCCTGACAGGAACAGGTGCGAATGCAACACTATTATTAACTCGTCGTTTTCTGAAACGTTTTCAAAAGATAGAATCTCAATATCTTCGGTTGCTATTTGATTTTCGAACCTGATTTTGTTGGCGGTTTCGCTTAAAAAACTGCTGCTGGCATAAGTTGTTGTTTCCATAATTTCAAATTTTTTAATGAATGAATATCACTGCAAAGTTTCCGGATTTTGATTCTGAATCGGGGAAATGTTCAACCCAGTTCACTGAAAATGTTTTCCGGAATAAAATTAGGAAAGCAGGGGCGGCGGTAGATCAATAAGTAACGTATTGTATGTTTTTTGAAGCGTAAACAGCGGGTTCCGGAGAGTTACTTTTTTCGTTTGGCAAAACGGCGCCGGCAGGCAATGGAAAGGAATTAAGCAACCATCCGGTCCGTCCAGTTCGTTATTATCCTGACTGTCGGGGATGAACTCTTCAAAAAAATTTTGTGCTAAATCAGCGTGAATGGCTGAGGAATACTTTGCAAATGTTTCGCTGAAACTATTCGTTACCTGAGCCTGATTTTTTCCTGCCAGAAAAAACAGTATTGTTATAAATATGGTAGTTAATAGTTTCATAAATATTAAAAAGCCGGAATAAAAATAAACATTAAATACCCGTTCGATGCACCGGCAGCGTTAATATGCGTTAAAAAGCAAATAAATCGCGAAAAAACGGTCTTTGGAGTTTTCGGTTGGCGAAACGCAAAGTTAATCTTAAAGATACTTATCAATTCGATAATTTTTTATCAAACTGAAAAGGATTTGGCGCTGTCCCGGTTTCATTAAATACTGATAATAAGTTAATTATCTATAGTGGCAGGTTGGATGGCACATCATTGGCATTACTCCAAGCAGTTAACTTTTTTATTCACTTAAAAATTAATATCATGAAGACAAAAGTATTTGGACTTATCGTAATGTTTATGTTTGGTGTAATGACCGTTTTTGCAGGTGACAAAACTGAAAAATTTGTTGTTAAAGGTGGGAAAGACTGCAAATCGCACATCGAACAAGCCGCTAAAACGGTTGATGGAGTAACAGAAGCAAACTGGGACGAACAATCTCAGCAACTTGAGGTAAAATTTGACGATTCTAAAACAGATGCTGACAAAATTGAAGTGGCAATTGCCCAGGCTGGTCACGACACTCCAAACCACATGGCAAAGGACGAAGATTACGACAAATTGCCCGACGGATGTAAATCCCGCGAAAAAGGAACACAAATGCAACAGAACAAAGGAACGGAAATGAAACAAAACAATCCGAAAAAAGAAGGGGCATCTGAAGAGGGCAAAAGTGAATGGTAGAAATTTCTGCTTTTCACAGTAAACAAAAAAGGGGTTGCATATTGCGCCCCTTTTATTTTTTATGTAAAAAGTTCCTCAAAAACGTGTAATCCTTCCACATCAAAACTTCTGTTTGGTGTTACTTGAAATTCAGCAACTTCCCCATGTATAGAGGGATAACACAATTTTTGGCGTCGCCAGGATTTTATGGTATGTATTTTTCTCTTCCCATTAAAAATTTCATACCTATGGATTCTCCAAAATATAAAATCGACGACATTGTACAATTTCTTGAAAAATCAGAATCACGCGAACTCCTGGATTTTAAATCTCAGGCATTCCCGGCCGAAAAACTACATACTCCCGGTCCCACACACATCGACGATGTATTTGTAAACAGCGACCGCAATCCGCAGGTACTGCGAAACCTGTCGTTGTTATACAACACCGGCAGGTTGGCAGGCACGGGTTATTTATCGATTTTACCTGTAGACCAGGGTATTGAACATACCGCCGGCAGTTCGTTCGCACCCAATCCCATGTTTTTCGATCCCGAAAATATTTTGAAACTCGCCATTGAAGGGGGCTGCAATGCTGTGGCAACAACTTTTGGCGGACTGGCATTATATTCCCGTAAATACGCACATAAAATCCCGTTCATCGTCAAAATCAATCATAATGAATTGCTGACTTATCCGAATAAATACGACCAGATTATGTTTGGTTCGGTGGAAGAGGCCTGGAACCTAGGCGCAGCCGCCGTTGGCGCCACAATTTATTTCGGTTCCGAAGAATCAAACCGGCAATTGGTTGAAGTTGCCGAAGCTTTCGAGCATGCCCATGAATTGGGAATGGCAACCATTTTATGGTGCTATACGCGTAACAATGCATTCAAAAAAGAAGGGATTGATTATCATACAGCTGCCGATCTTACCGGTCAGGCAAATCATTTGGGGGTAACCATCAAAGCCGATTTGATAAAACAAAAATTGCCGGACACCAACCGCGGTTTCGAGGCTTTGAATTTCGGGAAAACGCATCCGGGAATGTACCACGAGTTAACTTCCGATCATCCGATTGATTTGTGCCGTTACCAGGTAATTAATTGCTATCTCGGAAAAATAGGGCTTATCAATTCCGGCGGTGCTTCGGGCGGCGAATCCGATTTTCTGGAAGCCCTGAAGACCGCAGTGATAAACAAAAGAGCCGGAGGTTCCGGTTTAATATCAGGAAGAAAGGCTTTTCAGCGGCCATTCGATGAAGGAGTGAGTTTGCTGAACCTGATTCAGGATGTGTATTTAATAAAAGAAATCGGTTTGGCATAAAATAATAAACCTTACATAAAATAAAAAGTGATAAAACCAGGGCCGGTATATTGGGAGCATTATTAACAGTTTAAAAAAATAGTCATGGTTTCCAAAGCAATCTTATTTATTTTACCGTTAGCTCTTGGCACTGTATTCATTACACCTGTTTTGGCGCAGGAAGGGGGAGAACATTCCCTCAACGTTGCGGTACAGGATTCTGCCGAACACGAACATTCGGAAGAAGCAGGCGAATCGCAGCAAGTGCTTCCCGATGATCAGGCAATTCCGGGAGATTCGGAATCTGTTTTCGATAGCTTCAGCTCATTTCCCAACCTGCATCCAATGATTGTCCACTTTCCGGTGGTTTTATTGCTGCTCGCTTTTGTAACTCAACTAATTGCGCTTTTTGGCTGGCGCATGGAACTCGGATGGATCACCTGGTTTTTGTTGCTGGGAGGTTTCATCGGTGCAATCCTTGCCACACAAGTGTTTCACGTTCATGTGGGAGACGTGCCGGAGCCTGTTCACGAAATTTTCGAGACTCACGAATATTACGGAATGACAACCCTCTGGCTGTCAGGGGCGGCATTCATCTTCAAATCCATCAGCCAATTTCTGTTAAAAAGAAAATTATGGGCTGAAATAATTGTTTTTCTTGTTATTACGGCGTCGGCTGTAACGGTAAGCCTCGCGGGTCACCTCGGTTCGCAAATGGTTTACAACGAAAATGTTGGGCCACAGGGAAAACACCTGGAAGAACATGATAACGGCGACTAAACTTCAAATTCGAATTAAAATAAAAGGAGGAATTGAAATGAAAACAAAAATGACCTGGAAAATCTGGACACTGATTTTGGTACTGTTTGCGGGTGTTGCGTTTACCGCCTGCGACGACGAAGAAGAGGAAGTGGATTTGGTTAATAATCCTGAACAGCGTCAGGAGGTTTTTAATCAGATTTTAAACAATCCGCAGGTTTACGATGATTTTATGAACGAAATGCGAAACAACACAAATGCCATGGGACGGATGATGGAAAATCCGGACTTTACAAATCAAATGTGGCAGGAAGAAAACATGAACCGGATGAGGGAACATAATCCTGAAACCGACCAGCACATGATGGATAACACGCTGAACCGGATGGAAAATGATACGGCGTTTGCCAATGAAATGAACCGGCAGATGCAGCAGCGAAAGTTGTTCCATGAAGGCGCCATGGCAAGATAAGCCCTTCGGATTTTGATTCCTGAATACTTCTGGCGGATTCCGCCAGGCGGTGAAAACACGTAAAAATTAAACCTGTTGTAAAGTGCAGCCAATCAATACATACCTGCTTCTGTTCGGAATGATCATTTTCAGTTCCGGATTTGTTTTTATGCTGTACCTCATTAAACGGACCATCGGAAAAACGTTAAAAGAACGGGGAAAAAACAAGCCGGCCGAAAGTGGAAATCTTCAGCAAAAACCGGCTTGGGCAAGGTATCATGTTCATTATTACGGAATAGCGCTGTTGTTTCTGGCCTTCGACATGGAAATGGCGTACATGTACCCCTGGGCGGTGGTTTACAGGGAAATCGGGATGATGGCGCTGCTCGATATGGGTGTGTTTCTGTTAATTTTGTTTCTGGGCCTCATTTATACGTGGAATCAGGGAGGACTAAAACGACAATGATGCAAAACCTGACGAAAACATCGGTACGCAAAGGAAATTTCAATTTTTTCAGAAAATGGGTGAGCAAATTGGCAGCGCCCGTTTTAGTTGTATTTCCGGTTCCCGGTGAGGAATATTTCAGGGCGAAAGGCATTTATTTGAACGATTTTTTTGATGTTGCTGCCAGCCCGCGCGAAGCGAATGTATTGCTTGCAGCAGCACCTCTGAATGAAAAGCTGGCACAAAAAATTGCCGTTGTTTACCTGCAAATGCCCCGTCCGCGGGCTTTTATATTGGCCGGAACGGGAAAAGATACTCCGCTTCCCGAACCGGATTTTCAAATAAGTGTACAGAAACCGGAAATTGGAAAACTGAAGTCGGACCTTATCAAACATTTTCAAAAACCATATCGTGAAGATGCGGACACTTTTCACCCTGCTTTCGTGAAAGAAATGCTGAAAGACAAAGATGAGGAAGAACATCATCATCACCACGGAGAAGGAGAAAACCATGAAAACAGCCACCAGCGCGGACATCAGAATGAAAACAAAGAGGGGAAAGAAAAAAACGGAAAGCATCAGTCTGACGATGGAGGCCACGAAAATAACCACGGCGGCCACAATCCTGGTGAAAACGGCAGCGGACAACAGGATGAAAACGGAGGAGATGGTGGTCATGATCACGGCGGCGGAATGGGATTTATGTCGATGGTGAAAATGACCAAAGACATGCCGCGCGCAACCGACGGACTGCCTATGGAAAGGAACATGGCCTGGTTTGGCCCGTTTTTTCCGGGACTGCCCGGCGGCCTCGCTTTTCAATTCACGCTCGATGGCGATACGGTCGTAAAAACAGAAGCCGATCGTTCGCTTTTCTGCAGGGATCTGTCAGGATTTCGAGATGTTTCTTTTAAGAATTTACCCGAAGAAATTTCAAAGCTAAATCCGTTACATCCGCTTTATTACAAAATTTTGGCAGAACAGTTAACAAATCCGCAAAAGGAACTGAATCCGCAACAAATTGCTTTACTTGAAAAAGAACGGATTTTTAGTCACCTGAACTGGCTGGCAAATTTTGCAGTTTTGCTTGGAAACCACTGGATTGAAAAAGAAGCCGTGAGACAAATGCGAAACGTACAAAACAATGTTTTTGCAAATCTGCATGATTTTACCCAAACCATCCTTCACTTTAAATACCTGAAAAAGAAATTACAGCATACCGGAGAAATTCCGGAAGTATTGCTGCATCATGTTTCCGGACCGGTTGCACGGGCAGCAGATAAAAGTTTCGATGCAAGAAGTTCACAAAAAAATTATCAGAATGCAGGTTTCAAACCAATTGTTTTAAATGAAAATAACGCGTGGGGCAGACTGAAAATTCGGCTGCTCGAAATACTGCAAAGTGTTGAAATGCTGAATAAAATTGAATTTCAGGATGATTTTGAAAAACATTATAACAGCGAAACGTTACCGCTTGCGGCATTTTCCGCTGTGGAACTGGAAGGTCCCGCAGGAATCATAAGCGCTGAAATGAAAACAAGAAATGAAAAGCTGCAGGAACTCAAAATAAACGAAGCATCTGCAGTTCATGCGGTGCTGGCGGAAGAAATTGTAAAAGAAATGGAGCTGTCGGATGCGCTGATTACGATTGCGTCGCTGGATATCAACCCTTTTGCCGTAGCTGGTTTTTCTTTTAAAAACGAAGATAATTGATATGGAAAATGTGCTGAAATGGACAATCGCCGTTATTCTTATTCTGGCCGGCGCCTGGCTAATCGCCGTTGCTGAACGGTGGTTTTATTCCGGTAAATTTAACCTGGCTCGTCCGTTGCGCGAATTTTTCCGGTTGTTGCTCCAGGAGGACGTAAAACCGCATCAGCGCGACAAAGTTTTTTATGAAACTGCACCGATACTTTTTATCGCTGCGGTATTGGCGGCTTTTGCCGTTTTACCGTTAACGCAAAATACTGTTTTGGCCGATATGGCGACCGGGGCACTTTTTCTCAATGCTGCGCTGGCTTATATTATGGTAGCGATGCTAATGGCAGGCTGGTCTGCCAATGGCGTGTATTCCGTCATCGGTGGCTGGCGCTTTCTGGCGCAGCTCATTGCTTATTCCATGCCGGTGGTAATGACCATTACCGCTGCGGTGATGCGCGCCGAATCCATCAACCTGATGAAAATTGTGGAATCGCAGCAATCGCTGTGGAATGTTGTTTACCAGCCAGTGGGTTTTGTGCTGTTTTATTTGTCGGCGATGGCGCTTTCGTTTTTGCCGCCTTTCGATTTGCCTGTTTCACGCGGAGAATTGGCCGGCGGAGTTTGGTCGGAATTTACCGGCGTCCGGTTGCTGGTGTTTAAAATTGGTCATTTACTGCTGGTGCTTACGTTATCGGTAGCCATTGTTTTGTTGTTTCTGGGCGGTTGGTACGGTCCGTTTTTGCCCGGATTTGCCTGGATGATTGTGAAAACAGCGGCGGTTGCTGTTTCCCTGATCGCCGCCGGAAAAAGAGCAACCCGTTTTCACCACGATCAGTTGCTGGCATGGAGCTGGAAATATGCCACACCCGCAGCTTTGTTTAATATTTTTTACGTGGGGGTGGTGCTGTTGGTGTAGGAACAGGAAGAGGGCAGTGTGAAAGGATGCCAGGTTCAGCACAGGATAAAAAACCTGTGAAATCAACAGAAGAATACGTTTTCAGGCAGGAATACTGAAAACAATAATATACATGATGATGAACATTCAACTTATTCTGATAATTGTTTTTGGGCTCGCAGCCATTTGGTTTGGCTGGAGGGTTTTCATGACCAGTTCCATGGTGCGTTCGGCTTTGTCGCTGCTGGCAGCAATGGCTTTTTTGGGATTTATTTTTCTGGTTTTGGAAGCTGAATTTCTGGGCGTTCTGCAAATCATGATGATGGCCACCGAAATGAGCATCATGGCCATTTTTATGATGATGTACATGATGGATCCCGGCGGAATGAGCGGCATGGACATGAGCCATCAGAAAAAACCGTCAATTGCAATGGCGGCGCTGGTTTCGGTATTTGCTGTGTTCGTCATTTTTTTTAGCAACTGGGGAACCATTGCAACAAATGTCCCGGCGCCATCACAACAAAATCATGATTTGGGTATGGAAGTGATGAAACGCTCGATGATGATTTTTGAAACTGCCGGAGTAACCATTTTGGTGGCTATGATAGCTGCGGCAGCCACGGCTTTAACTTTCGGAAAAACGAATAAAGAATGACAGAATTTGTTGTTTCACTGATCATTGGAGTTATCCTGTTCGGAATCGGTTTGTATGGCGCTTTAAGCCAAACCAACCTGGTAATGATTATGATGGGCGTGGAACTGATGCTTGGCGCTTCCATGCTCAACCTGGTTGTTTTCTGGCGTTACCTTCATCCGGATACCTATTCCATTCAAATGTTTGTTTTGGTAGTGATGACAGTGATGGCGCTCGAAGCTGCTGTGGGATTTGCAATTGCCACACAGCGTTTCCGGTCAAAAGGTTCAGTGGAAGCTGAAGAAGCGGTTGATTTAAAAGAAGAATAAATGTTGATAATCATTATTTTAATACCGGTTTTTGCAGCGTTGGCGGCTCTTGCGTTGCCCGGAAAAAGGGCTTTGTGGCCGGTTTTGGCGGGAGGTGTGGCAGCATTTCTTTTGTCTGGCTGGTTGCTGTTTCACGTATTGAATAATGGACCGATCGTGAGCGAAATTAACGGATTTCCCGGAATGCCGTTTCTTTTGGAAGCCGGAAATTTTTCTGCAATAATTTTAATGGTGGTTACCGCAGTTGCGTTATCCATTTTTGTCTACTCCAAAGGTTACATGTCATCCGGGCCCGGAAAGAAAACTTTTTGGGCGGGAATGGCGCTTTTTCTGGCTGCAATGGAATTGCTGGTTTTATCGGCCGATTGGATCAGTTTTATTGTTGGCTGGGAATTGATGGGATTTGCCTCGTACCGGCTAATCGCCACCTGGCATGAAGAAGAGGGAGCGCAAAATGGAGCAACCAAAGCTTTTATGCTGACGCGTGTAACCGATATGGGTTTATACATTGGCGTTTTTCTTACCATCCTTCACTCCGGAAGTTCTGAAATCAACGCAGCATCCGGCAATATTCCTTTGCTGGCAGGCTTTGCCCTGATGTTTGCCGTGATGGGAAAATCGGCGCAGGTTCCGTTCCAAAGCTGGCTTTCCGGCGCAATGGCGGGGCCTACCCCGGTTTCGTCGCTCCTGCATTCGGCAACAATGGTTGCAGCCGGAATTATTTTAATGCTGAAATCATTTCCGGTTCTGCCCCACGAAATTCTTTCCTGGATCGGTTTTGCGGGAGCAATAACAATTTTGTTAACGGGTTTAACAGCAATTTTTGCTTCCGACCTGAAACAAATGCTGGCAGCGTCAACATCAAGTCACCTGGGATTTATGCTGCTGGCAATCGGCGCCGGTTTTCCGGGAGCCGCAGTGGCACATCTGCTGGCACACGCTTTTATGAAAAGCAGCCTTTTTTTGGGAGCGGGAATCTGGCAGCACGAATATAAAAGCACCCGGTTTGAAAACCTGCAATCTGCCGGGAAAAGCAATAAATTCACTTTTGCCCTTTTTGCTGTGTCTGCTGTTGCGCTGGCGGGAATTCCGCCACTTATCGGTTATTTTTCCAAAGATGCTGTTCTGGCAGCCGGGCTGAAATCGAATCTGGCGCCCGCGTATTTTTCGATTGCCACCGTTGGCGCTTTGTTGACAGCATTGTACATGGGGCGCGCACTTCAACTCATCCGGAAAAAAGAAGGAAAGGAACCTGTGCATGTTCCGAAAATTAACTGGATGAGGTCAGGAATGGCCGTGCTGGTTTTGGTAATATTGGCCGGAGGTTTTTTCCTGAAACCCGTAGTGAAGTTTATGAATTTTGAAATGCCCCATTCAGTGGCAGCAATCGTTGCGGGCGTATCTGCTGCCGTTGCCGGACTGGTTGTTGGCTGGTTCTTTTTTTCGAAGGAATTTAAATCGCGAATCGCTGAATTTGTCCGGAATAATTATGCCATAGCCGGCGGTTATAAAAAGTGGGTGGTTTTTCCGGTTATGCAAATCGCGCATTTTTTCAACTTTGTTGAAAAGGGACTGGATACTGCAGTGCAGTTCACCGGCGAACTTTTTTATCTCGTTTCAACATCATTTTTTCAGTTGGATCAATTGGTTGAACGATTGACCCGTTTTCTGGGCAGATTCAATTTGCGGTTAGGGCAGTGGACAAATTCATCAGATGAGGCAGGACTGGAAGAAGCGATCGCCGGAATCACGCAAACCATCAAAAATTTAGGCAGGCAAGGGCAAAAATTGCAAAACGGATTGGTACACAGGGAAATGCTTTGGTCGGTTATTGGGTTTATCGGATTTTTATTGATAATGATTTTAATAAACAGCTAACTTATGGAAAATCTTCCTTTACTTACCTGGATCGTTTTTTTGCCTGTTTCAGGCAGTTTGTTAATTCTGCTGTTGCGACCTAAAAAAATTAATTGGGTCTACATAATCGGATTAATTGTTTCAGGCCTGTCGTTGCTGGCAGCGGTGCTGGTCTGGGTCAGGGGCATTCCTGCCGGATTTGGCCAGATTGAAGAGGCCGCGTGGATCCCTTCCCTTGGCGCGTCCTATAAACTGGGTGTGGATGGCATCAGTTTTCCGCTGGTGTTATTAACCACAGTTTTATTTTTTACCTCACTCATCTATTCCATGAAAATCAGGAAAAAAGCAGCATCGTATGTTTCCCTGTTTCTGTTGCTTGAAACAGCATGCCTCGGGGTTTTCCTCTCGCTCGACCTGTTGCTGTTCTATGTATTTTTTGAAGTTACATTGGTGGGAATGTATTTCGTTATTGCCGGCTGGGGTCACGAAAACCGCAAAAAGGCAGCGCTAACTTTTTTCATTTATACGTTGATCGGAAGTTTGTTTTTGTTGCTTGCCCTGCTGAGTATTTACCTCCACACAAATCCGCTGACTTTTGATATGACAAGAATAATTGCCGCGCCACCGCTGAAAGGACTGGCTGCGGCACTCACGTTTTGGGGCCTTTTCATTGCTTTTGCCATTAAAACACCGCTTTTCCCGTTCCATACCTGGTTGCCTGCCGCACACACTGAAGCTCCGGCTCCGGGAAGCACAATTTTAGCCGGCGTTTTACTGAAACTGGGCGCTTATGGTTTTATTCGGTTTGCCTTGCAAATGACTCCCGGGGCATTTCGCGACATGGCGGTTTACGTAATTATTTTCGCCGTGTTTTCTGCTGTTTACGGCGCCTTTGTGGCATTGGCGCAAAAAGACATTAAACGGATGGTGGCCTACACCAGCGTAAACCACATGGGGTATTTAATATTGGGTGTGGCGGCCGCAGCCGTTTTGCAGTCCGAAGCACGGACCCGTGCGCTCGACGGCGCTGTTTTGCAGATGGTCAGCCACGGAATTGTTACCGGCGTTTTGTTTTTGCTGGTGGGATCGTTGCAGGACCGGGCAGTAACCCGCAACATGGACCAGTTGAACGGCTTTCTGAAAATTGCGCCGGTTTTGGGTGGATTTTTTATTTTAGCTGCATTTGCTTCACTGGGGTTGCCCGGATTGGCACATTTCCCTGCCGAATTCCAGATTTTCCTTGGGACGTTTAGCGAATTTCCGGTGGCAGTCGGAATTACTTTACTGGGACTTGTTATAACCACAGCGCTCTATCTCCGTGCAATCCAAAAAGTTTTCATGGGTGGAAATACCGTGGGAAATACGGCGTTGACTGATTTAAACCGAAGGGAATTATGGGCGATCGTACCGCTGATTATATTGATTCTCATCATCGGTATTTATCCTCAATTCATTCTTTCGGTTATTCATTCTACCACTCAAGCACTTGGATTATGAGCCAAATGCAGAAAGATTTGCTTCTTATTCTTCCTCAGCTTATTGTGCTGGTGAGTGCAGTTGCCGGGCTCATTTTCGAAATGTTCCGGAAACCGCGCGGTAGTTTGTGGATCATTTCCGTTGGAATGATTGCGGCAGTGGCATTGGGCATTGGCAGGATCGGACTGGTGGATACGGCCTTTTCGGAAACGTTTCGGGTGGATGCGCTGAACCATTGGGCGGTAATTATTCTGGGAACAGGAAATATCCTTTTCCTGTTGCTGGCACGTGCGGAATTAAAAGGGACAAAACGGGAAGGGACAGTTTACAGCCTGCTGACGTTTTCCACACTGGCAGGCACTTTGCTGGCCGGCAGCGGCGATTTGATGTTCATTGTACTCGGAATATTAATGATGGGTTTGAGTGGGTTTGCACTGGCAGCTTATCCGAAAACAGATGCAGCCACTGAAGGTGCGATGAAATATTTTATCTACGGCTCAATCACCGGCGCCGTGATGCTTTTTGGCCTGACTTATTGGGTCGGAATGACAGGGACAACTTTAATAACCGGTTTGCAAACGCCCGGTTTGCCCGTTTGGGCCCTGGTCTTTGGATTTATGTCGTTGCTGATTGGAACCGGATATGCAGCTTCGGTTTTTCCTTTCCATTTCTGGACCCCTGATACTTTCCAGGGCGCGCCTGTTTCCATCGCTGCCTATCTTTCGGTTGTACCTAAAATCGGAGCTATTTTTGCCCTGGCACAGGTAGCCAAAGATTTACCTCCCGAAAACTTCAACTGGCAGTTAATTGTAGCCTTGATGGCTGCTTTTTCCATGACTTACGGAAACGTTTTAGCGCTGTTGCAACAAAATATTATTCGCTTACTCGCTTATTCCACAGTGGCACAGGCAGGTTATTTTTTGCTGGCGGTGGTTTCAATTCCCGAAAGTGCAATGGCCACTGATGCGCTGGTGGTTTTTGGCGCCGCTTACCTGTTGATGAATACCGGCGCATTTGCACTGGTTTTGCAGGCCGGAAAACACATCAGGGAACTGAATGGTTTTGCAAAGAAAAATCCGGTAGCTGCAGTTGCCATGACCATCTTTCTGTTATCGCTGGTAGGAATTCCGCCGCTTGCTGGTTTCGCCGGAAAATTCTTGCTGTTTGGCGCTACACTCGATGCCGGAATAATCTGGCTTGCCGTGGTCGCAATTATCAACAGCGTTATTTCCCTCGCGGTTTATCTGCGGATAATTGTGCCCATGTTTTTTAAAAAAGGCGAAAATTCTGTTTCCGGAAAACACCGGTTAATTCCTTTGGTTTGGGGATTTTGCTTAGCCGGAACCGTGTTGCTGGGAATTTTTATGAGGTTATTTTTTTAATCGCGCGCAATGTATTTTTTTTCATTCTTTTATACTGGTGTCCGCGAAATATTAACGGCTAAAGCCTGTTCGTCATGCTCCAAAATTTGACCCCGGCTTAAGCCGGGGGTAATAAAGTACTTGTACAGAGGAGCTTTAGCCATTAATGCATTATTCAACCGGACACCCGTGATTCATTTATTTGAACATCAAAAAATTCTGAAATGATTTTTTTTGCATCTCCAAATGAGCTGTAATTTGCCAGTTGGATATCTGGACAGCCGGTAATCATTGCCGATAGAACCCGTCCGGAGCCGGGGCGGAAAAGGCAGAGTACCTTTTTGCCGTTTTCTACCGCCCGCCCGATTTCGTACCCAACGCCCATGGAAACAGTGGTAACTTCGGCAATTAAAACATCGGCGGAAAGCAGCCATTTCATGTCGCGGTCGTGTATGAATTGATCCGTAGGACCATCGCCGCCAACGTGGGTAAGCTTCGGATCGCCGATATGCTCCGTGAGCACTTCGCCAAAATTTTTAAGGTATTCAATGATCTGCTGATAAATCCCCGCGTCGTTTCGTCCGCCGCGAATGGAGCCGGCAAAGTAGATTTTGATCATGTTGGTTTGTTGTTTTAAAGCCATATTGTCCGGTTCATTTTAGGTAAAGTTCAGGTATGCATGTTTAATTTTTTCAAGGTATTCATTTTGATCCATCGCCCAGTATTTATCCGAAAAAATTTCCACTTCGTTAAAACCGTTAAATCCGGTTTCTTCTACCCAGCCCCTGATTTGCGGCACGTTAATGCAACCGTCTCCCATCAATCCCCGGTCGTTTAAAAAATCGACAGTCGGTACATTCCAGTCGCAAACATGAAAAGCCAGCAGATTTTTGTTTTTGCCGCAACGTTTAATCTCGTTTTCAAGAGTGTTATCCCACCACAAATGATAAACATCCACAGCAATGCCAACATGTTCCGAATTGATTTCTTCTGCCATCTGATTAGCCTGCGCCAATGTGTTTACCGCAGAGCGGTCGCCGGCATACATCGGGTGCAGCGGTTCGATGGCCAGTTTTATACCTGCAGCTTTTGCTTGCGGCAAAATTTTCAGAATACCTTCTTTAATCTGATCCCGCGACTTTTCCAGCGGTTGCCGGCCATCGGCGCCGCAAACCAGAACAATTAACGGAGCGCCAACTCCGGCTGCCTGTTCAATGGCCAATAAATTATCATCAATGGCCAAATCGCGCCTGCTTTTTTCTGCTGAAGGAAAAAAACCACCCCGGCAAATGGAAACCACGTTCATCCCAAAATCATCGAGTATCGATTTGCATTCTTTCAGCTGTTGTCCTTCCAGAACATTCCGCCAAATGGTAATGCCATGAATGCCGGCGGCGCTGTAGTTTTTCACACACTGCTTCAGGTCCCACGATTTTGTGGTGAGCGTATGGATGCACAGTTTTGAAAAATCAGTAATAGGATTCGCCATAAATCGATTTATTATTGGTTTCAATGTAAAATATCGAATAAGGAATAAGAAATTAGAAAAATACAAATATTAGTTTACAGCATCTTATTCATACTCCATCTCACCCGGAGAGGGTGCGGTAAGGTTCTCCCAGAAAGTATAATATTTTTCATCATTAATTATTCGCTGTAAATAAAGCGCTGCTTCGCGGGCATGGTAATCGCCCCACATCGACGATTCGCCGCACGCAATTTTTTGTCCTGCCGGCACATTGTCCCAGCCGTTGGGCTGGTGGTAAATGCTGTGTAAAATCAGGCCCTGGTGCTGCGGATTGGTACTCAGATACGGATAGTCCAGCAGCGTGTTTATTACCGTTAATCCTGCCTGCCGGAATTTTTCACCGGCTTCTTTATCGCCTTTTTCAATCAAATAGTAGCCAAGCCGAAGCAAACCCTGAGCGCCAATGGCTGCTGCCGAGCTGTCTACCGGTTCCCAGTTGTTAAATGGATCGGCAGGTTTATTCAGGTAACCACTTATTTTGTGCAGGTTGGGAGCCCCGGTATCCCAATATGGAATTCCATCCACAGGTGTGTTTTCAATATAAAAATCGCAGGTGGCCTGTGCAGCTTTCAGCATCATTTTTTCGATTTCCGGTTTTCCGCCAAAGTAATTCAATTCATCACCGGAAAGCATTTGCAACAGCTCCAGTTCTTCGGCAAAACCGAGCATTGCCCAGGCAAGTCCCCGCGTCCATGTTGAGAAACCAGTGTAGCCTTGCTGAGAATTCGGGCACCGGTAATTTCCGTCGTTAACATTAAAAATAACTTCATGGGCGGTTCTCCCGTACACATCAAACGAATCACGTCCTTCGCCATAAAAAACGGAATATTTTGCCGTTGCTGCAACGTGTTGAATTGCCCGTTCCAAAAGCGAAATTTTCACATCGCCTTCGCTCTGCAATACATGTCCCAGCAGGTGGCTGGCCATTAAAACCCGCACCGATCGGATGGTATCCACAAATAATGAATGCGGTCCGTTAAAGGAGTAGATAAAACCGCCGTCTTTTATTTTTGTCCACCGGCTGGCCTGCACTGCGCCGGATATTTTCACTGCCAGTTCGTAGAAGTTTTTCTCCCATTCGTTGAATGGAATTTTGCCTTCGTTCATCAGTCGCAACAAATTACCGTAAGTGCTCAGGTTGTTGAACCCATGGTCGTGCACACCCGTGTGACTAATGTGCGGCGCCATTTTTTTGAGCGTATTTTTCCGGCCGGATTCCAAAAAATAATTTTCGCCGGTAGCATCGAACTGCAAAATAGATGAGCCAAACTGAAAACCCTGTGTCCATTCCGTCCAGCCACGGGTGGTGTATTTTCCGTCAACCGTAAAAACCGGGGAACCTTTTGACGCATCATAATTTTTATCGGTGGTTTTTATTTTTTCGCCTGACAGCTCCCAGAATAAATCCAGTTTTTTTTTCAGTTGTCCGGGCTTCAGCGTGAAATCGATATTTATCATTCGAATTTTTTTTCGGTTAAAAATTTGCCGAAAGGTATAAAAGTGTAGTGGCATTTGAAATAGTTTAGCGGGTGCAATTCCATTTGATCGTTGTCTTTTGCGCACAGTAAACGACTTGCCAGCGCCGCAGCTCCTGCCAACATCAGTGAACGAATTTGATTCTCTGTTTTTTATTCCTGCTTATTTCAAGAAGATAGGGAACACCGAAAAAAATAACAGAATCAGGAAGCTGGAGTATTTCCCGCAGATTTCGCAGACATGCGCAGATTTTGTTATTTCTGCGAAAATAAGCAGGAGGTTTAAATAGAATAAGAAATACTGAATAACCCCGCCTGACCGGACGGGCAGGGAATAACAAAATCAGAAAGTGGAGGGAATCCTGAAAGAATTAAATTCGAATAGCCCCGTATGAAAATGCGGGGTTGGAAATGAAGCGAAAACAGAACCCGGAATGGGTTCAATAGTTGGAAATGTGTTTACCAAAAAAACATTTAGAGAAATGTTTTCCGCAGATTCAATGCGCAGATTTTGTTATTTCTGCGAAAATAAGCGGGAGGTTTAAATAGAATTAGAAACACTGAATAACCCCGCCTGACCGGACGGGCAGGGAATAACAGAATCAGGAAGCTGGAGGAAATCCTGAAAGGATTAAATTTGAATAGCCCCGTATGAAATGCGGGGTTGGTAATGAAGCGAAAACAGAACCCGGAATGGGTTCAACAGTTGGAAATGTGTTTACCAAAAAAACATTTAGAGAAATGTTTTCCGCAGATATGCGCAGATTTTGTTATTTCTGCGAAAATAAGCGGGAGGTTTAAATAGAATTAGAAATACTGAATAACCCCGCCTGACCGGACGGGCAGGGAATAACAGAATCAGGAAGCTAGAAAATCCTGAAAGGATTAAATTCGAATAGCCCCGTATGAAATGCGGGGTTGGGAATGAAATGTGAACCAGAACCCGGAAAGGGTTCAACATATTGATTGGCATACCATTATTTTCGGGTCGCGTCAATTTGCTTCAAAATCGATTCGTCTTTGCAGGTTTCGAGCATTTGAACGCTGTTTAACCGGAGCAGCGGATGTTTCTTGTCCGGGGCAATTTCAGCCAGCGGGACCAATACGAACCTGCGCTGGTGAATCAGCGGATGAGGAATGATCAAATCTCCGGTTTCCAAATACAAATCATCGTAGTACAAAATATCGATGTCCATTTCGCGCGAGGTATATTTGCCAATTTCGCGGGTCCTGCCAAATTCTTGTTCAATTTCATGGATTTCCTGCAACAACCTTTCGGGAGCCAAAACGGTTTCAATAACCAACACCTGGTTCCAGAAATTCTCTTCGGCATGAAATCCCCAGGGCTTTGATTCGTAAACCGACGAATATGAGGTTATTTTCCCCAGCTTGTTTTCTATCAGTTCATAAACTTTGCTGAAATTTTTTGCTTTGTTTCCGATATTTCCGCCTATTCCTAAAAAAACCTCGTGCATTGAATTGTATATTTGTATTTCCTTTAGTTCCGTTCTTCCTGTTTCTAAAGAATGTTTAAAATTAGCAAAAATCAAAAAAAATCGATATGAAAGAATTCTTCAAGTATGTTTTGGCTACTGTAGTGGGCATCATCGCGATTTCAATAATCGGAATCATTTTATTTTTTATGGTCATCGGCGCAATCATTTCTACGGCGGAAAAACAAGTGTCTGTGGAAAGCAATTCCATGCTGGTGCTTGATTTCGAACGCCAGATTGTCGATCGATCGCCCAACGATCCGTTTGAAGATCTGGATATTCCCGGCTTTACGAGAGTGAAAACCATCGGGCTCGACGAAATAAAAGAATCGCTGGACAAAGCGGTTCACGACAACCGCATTAAAGGCATTTACCTGAACATGTCGATAACCAGCGGCGGAATGGCTTCCGTAGAAGAAATCCGCAACATGCTCATCGCCTTCAGGGAACAAAGCGACAAACCCATCTATGCCTATGGGAATTTGTACGATCAGAAAGCCTATTACCTCGCTACCGTGGCCGATAAAATTGTAATTCACCCTATGGGAACTATCGATTTCAGGGGGCTGGGCGGAGAAATGCTGTTTTTCAAAAAAGCCCTCGACAAAATTGGCGTGGAAGCGCAGATCATCAGGCACGGCAAGTTTAAAGCCGCCGTTGAACCATTTATGCTTGAAAAGATGAGCGATGAAAACCGAAAACAGCAACTTGTTTACATGAACAGCCTGTGGCGCCATTTGCTTAAAGGCGTTGCGGAAAAACGGAATCTTTCCATCGACTATTTAAATGAACTGGCCGACAGCGTGCAAACCTTTAAAAAAGGCGAAGAACTCGTAAAAACAGGTCTGGTCGACGCTGCGGAATACAAAGACCAGGTGCTGGATGATTTGCGCGAAATTACGGGAACTGATTCAGATGAAGGAATTCCCGTTATCGGCGTTTCGAATTATGCCGGTGTAAATGTAAAAGGTTACAGTAAAGGTTACAGCCGGAATAAAATAGCAGTTATTTATGCCAGCGGTGATATCGGAGTTCCGTTTGGCGGCGTTGGCATCGACGGTGAAGACCTGGGCCGCGAAATCAGAAAGGTGCGCCTCGACAGCAGTTACAAAGCTATTGTTTTGCGTATTAATTCGCCCGGTGGCAGCGTTTTCGATTCTGAAATTATCTGGCGCGAAGTAAAACTGGCGGCTGCAGAAAAAACAATGGTGGTTTCATTTGGCGATGTCGCCGCTTCGGGTGGATATTATGTTTCTTGTCCTGCCGATAAAATTGTGGCACAACCGAATACCATAACGGGTTCCATCGGAATTTTCGGAATTATTCCAAATTTTGGGGAACTGCTAAACGACAAACTCGGAATTACAACCGATGTGGTTAAAACCAACGAAAACTCCGATTTACTCACGCTCACCCGACCGATGACACCCTTTGAAAGGGATTTGCTTCAGAAAAATATTGAGGAAGGGTACGATACGTTTATTTCGCATGTGGCCGAAGGACGCGGAATGACCAGGGAACAGGTCGATATAATCGGGCAGGGCCGGGTGTGGAGCGGCGAAAATGCCCTCGAAATTGGGTTAATCGACCAATTTGGGGGCCTTGAGGATGCGATCAATCTGGCCGCTGAAATCGAAGGTTTGGAAGATTTCCGCACCATCTCGTTGCCACGGCAGCCTGATCCGTTTGAAGAATTGTTCAAAACAGGTACCAACAACATTCGTGGGAAAATTCTGAAAAACGAACTGGGTGATAAATACCGCTTTTATGAATCGGTTAAAAAAGCTTCGCAGATGAAAGGCGTTTATGCGCGCATGCCATTCGATATTTTTATCAACTGAAACCGGATTTAAAAATACACACGATTTCCGGAGGTTTTAACGTTATAAAAAATATTACAACATCGGGCTGATGATGTGTGCCAGCGATTCGCGAAGTTTGTGGTGCCACGGCCTGCGAATCCATTCGTCCAGAAGGATTGGCCTGCTGTCCTGTAAATCCTTCATAAAGTTTTTAACCAACCGGGCGGTAAAGTTTTGATCATAGATGAATGCGTTGATTTCGAAATTGGTTTCAATACTCCTGAAATCGAGATTGGTGCTGCCGACCGTCGAAAAAATATCATCGGCAATTAAATATTTGCTGTGGATGAAACCGGCTTCGTAAAAATAAACTTTCACACCTGCTTCCAGCAACTCTTCGATGTACGAAAGCGAACTCCATTTCGACATGACGGTATCTGATTTGCCGGGAATGATAATCCTGACATCCACATCGCTGAGCGCCGCGGTGGTAAGCGCCGAAACGATTGACAGCGGCGGAATCAGGTAAGGCGTTGTAAGATAAACCTTTGATTTGGCCGTGGAGATAGCTGCAAAAACGGCCTGCCCGATATTTTCCCAGTCTGAATCGGGACCGCTGGCTGAAATCTGCATCGGGATTCCGGGAGCATTGGTGATTGGACGGAAATAGATTTTTCCGGCTAAGTTTTCGTGGGATACAAAATACCAGTCGGCGGCAAAAACAACCTGAAGGCAAGCTACTGCATCGCCTTCTATTTTCAGGTGTGCATCCCGCCACGGCCCAATTCCTTTTGCGCCTTCGAGGTAGCGATCGGCAATGTTGATTCCGCCGGTAAAACCAATTTTACCATCAACAACCAGTATTTTCCGGTGATTGCGGAAATTAGCCCTCGATGTTAACCGCGGAAAACGTACTTCCATGAAAGAAAAAATTTTTATACCGTTTTTTTTCAGCTCGTTTAAGAAATCTTTTTTCAACCCCCAGCTTCCAACATCATCCACAATAATGCGCACTTCCACTCCGGCTCTGCTTTTTTGTATCAGCAGGTTTTTCATGAGGTTGCCAATTTTATCATTGGAAAAAATATAATATTCGAGGTGAATGTGGTGCCGGGCATTTTCCACCGCCGCAAAAATATCGTTGAAAGTTGATGTTGCTTCGTTGTAAAGTTCAACTTTGTTGCCGGTGGTTAATAATGCGTCGGAATTGTTGAGCAGCAAACGGATAATGGTTTCTTTTTCGAATACTTTTTTATCGATGCTCAGGTGCTTATGTTCAATTTGCTTCAGTTGTTTCAGCGAAAGCCGCCGGAATTTCCCGAGGCTTTTAATTCCCTTGCGCGAAAATAATTTTCGTTTCCGGTACTCCTGCCCGAAAAACAGGTAAAAAAAAATGCCGAAAATGGGCAAAAGGATTAAAACCAAAATCCAGGCAGCAGTCTTGTACGGCGATCTTTTTTCGAGTACGATTAATATTGCAACCGGAATTGCCGTTACCAAAAAAACGAGGGAGAAAATTGACCAAAAATCCAGTCCGGCTCTCATTCTAGTTAGTTTGAATTGCTTTTATAAATTTGATAATTTTTAAAATGAAAAACAATTATCGCAAACAAAACGTAAAAGAACTGGTTTTGTTTGTAATGGAAGATACAATGAAAAAAATATTATTCGGATTTGCAGTTATTTTTGTAATCGCAGCCTGTTCAGGTCCTAAAGGGGTGGTCGAAATAAAAAACGGAGATGAAACCGCATTGGAAAGCGACAGTTTGGAGTACGAGCTGGAAGTAATGGATCCCAAATTCGAAACCTGGTATTTGTTACATGACAGTCCGGCGCGGTACCGTTCACAACAATATTACGAAAACTGGAACAAGCAGTATGTGGCGGCATGGAACGCCAATTCATTGGATCCGCGGAAAAGTTCTTTTTTCGAACCGATTATCGGATGGGACCCCACTGTGGATTATGGTTTTGAGTTAAACCACAAGCTGTTCTACTATTTTATGTATGTTGAAAATGTGTTAAACATCCAAATCATGCCCGGTGGGCCGCAGGCTTTCCCTTTCTGAATTTTTATTTCGGAAAACTTTTAACAAATCGGAATCAAACGTTTCTGATGCTGTTAAAATGCCGTTGATTTTTGGCGCCGGAATTCCGCCGAAAAAAAATTTGTTGCCGATAAAAAGATGCGCTTCGTCCCAAAGGTTTTCGTTGATAAAGCTTTCGAGTAGTTGGCGTCCGCCTTCCACTACTACCGAAAGTATTTTTTCCGCAAACAAAACTGCCAGTATCTGTTGTAAAATATTCCCGGTAAAATCAATTTTTACCAGGCGTAGTCTTTCTCCCGAATCATTCTGTGCCGAATTAAAAACCAGCGTTTTCTGCGATTTGTCGTAAATATTCAGCCCGAGTTTTGCCAGTCGTAAGTTTTTATCAATGAGCAGCCTTACCGGATTTCTTCCCGGCCAGTGCCGCACCGTCAACGACGGATTATCTTTTTCAGCGGTTTTGGTACCCACCAGAATGGCATCTTCCTGCGCCCTGATTTTGTGCACCAGGCGGAGCGCCAAATCGCCGGTAATCCATGTAGGTTGGCCAAAACTTTCCGGCAGCCGTTCCGCATCAATAAACCCATCGAGCGTTTGAGCCCATTTCAGGATAATATAAGGCCGCTTTTTTTCATGAAAAGTAAAAAACCGCTTGTTCAACTGGCGACATTCGTACTCAAGTATGCCCGCGGTTACTTTCACCCCGGCTTTTTTCAATTTTTCAATTCCTTTTCCTGAAACTTCTGAATAGGGATCGCCGGTTCCAATTACTACTTCCGGAATTTTTTTCCGGATAATCAAATCGGAACAGGGCGGTGTTAATCCGTGATGCGCACAAGGTTCAAGGGAAACATACAACGCGCTTTCTTTTAACAGTTCCTGGTGTTTTACCGAATTAATGGCGTTCACTTCGGCGTGTGCTTCTCCGTATTTTTGATGGTAGCCTTCGCCGATAATCTTTCCGTTGTGAACAATTATGCTTCCCACCATCGGATTTGGCGATACATCTCCCGCTCCGAGTCCGGCCAGATCAATGCAGCGCGCCATGTATTTTTGCATAGTTTCCAATTCAGCAGGAAAAATTAACTTTACACGCCAAAAGTAACACAATGCAGGCTACTATTCAAACCATCAAAAAAGAATTAAAGGATTGTTATCCGCCGGATGAAGTTCGCGGTTTTATCCGCCTGATTTTCGAAAAAGTCTGCGGTTACAGTTATACACAGTTGGTGTTGAGAAAGGACGATGTTCTGCCTGCAACTGAAAAGGCACAAATCAAACAAATTGTTGAGCAGCTAAAAAAGTTCGAGCCCATTCAGTATATTTTAGGCGAAACTGTATTTTACGGGCTGAAACTGCGGGTAAACCCAGTCGGTGTTAATTCCGCGGCCCGAAACGGAAGAACTGGTGAACTGGATTGTGGAATCGGATCTGAAACCAAAAATGATTCTGGATGCCGGAACGGGTAGCGGCTGCATAGCCCTGGCGCTCAAAAAGGAAATTAGAGAAGCCAAAGTTTCAGCGTTTGATATTTCGGAAGCAGCATTAAAAGTGGCACGGCAAAATGCAGAAATCAATCGTTTGGAAGTAGATTTTTTCAGCGCTGATATGTTGAACTTCGAAAAAAAGGAATGGCCGCAATATGATGTGATTGTAAGTAACCCGCCCTATGTCAGGGAGATGGAAAAAAGCCGGATGCAAAAAAATGTATTGAATTATGAACCGCAACTTGCCTTGTTTGTTCCCGACAATCATCCTTTGGTTTTTTATGAAAAACTGGCAGCATTGGCACAAAAACAGCTACGAAAGAATGGTTCGCTGTTTCTGGAGATAAATGAAAATTTTTCGCTGGAAATAAAAAAGTTATTTGAACAAAAGGATTTTAAAAAAATTGAAGTAAGAAAAGATATCCGCGGGAAATATCGTATGGTTCGCTGCGTTAAATCGTAAGCAGCGGTAAATTGATGAGCGTGAAAAAAACGATAAAATACCTTCTGATTGGAATGAATTTGCTGGTTATTGCCGGCTTAACCGCGTCGTACCTTTCGGTTTATGTCCCGCCCGACAAGTGGTGGCTGCCGTCGGTATTTGGTTTGGCTTACCCGGCATTGCTGCTTCTGAATGTATTTTTCATTTTGTTCTGGCTGCTGATTAAGCCGCGTTACCTTTTTCTGTCGCTTTTAGCCGTTCTGATAGGTTGGAATTTTTTGGTGCGGTATGTCCAGATCAACAAAAAGGAGGTTGAAAACGGCGATATGAAAGTGCTTTCCTTCAATGTGATGCATTTTAATGGCAAAGGGGAACATTCACAAAAAGAGACTGCGGCAGAAATTACCGAATTCCTTAGTAAACAAGACGCCGATATTATTTGCCTGCAGGAGGTGAGGCTTCGCAAAAACAGTATTTTCAACCTTGGTCAAACCGTTGAAAGCCTGAAATTTATTCACCATTATCAATATGCGCGTTCAAGCACCACGTTTGGTTCGGTAACAATGACCCGCTTTCCCATCATTAACATGAATGAAATTCGTTTCGAAAATTCGAGAAACATTTCGATATACACCGACGTGTTGATTGGGGTTGATACCGTGCGCATTTTTAACATTCATTTACAGTCGTATCAAATTGATCCCGATCGTTATTCCATCATGGAATTGCAGTCGCAGCCGGAAGAAGCCGAATTGGAAGAGTTCCGGGAGGTTGGCATCAAATACCGAACGGCAGTCCAAATGAGGGCGGCACAGGTAAGGGAAATCCGCAGGTACATCGAAGATTCACCTTACCATGTAATTGTTTGCGGCGATTTCAATGACCCGCCGGTTTCATTTTCCTATAACCAGTTAAAAAAAGGGTTGAAGGATGCGTTTGTTTGTTCGGGAAACGGCGTTGGGCGCACGTATGTGGGAAAGTTACCATCGTTTCGTATCGATTTCATTTTTCACAGTGCCGGATTTCAATCGTTTAACTTTAATACCTACGACTTCCGTAGTTCCGATCACCTTCCGATTTCCTGCGAACTGGTCAGGAAATAATCCATTTCAGGTTAAGATGCTTTGCGCAGTTATGCGATCTTTCTTCAGTTGTTCCACCAGCGCTTCAACCCCGCCAAATTTTCGTTCATCTCTGATTTTATCGGCAAAAACAAGCGTTATCTCCCGGTTGTAAACATCGCCGTCGAAATCAAAAATATTTACTTCGATGCTCCGGTTATCCGCATTGTTGTTAAAAGTTGGCCGGGTGCCAATGTTCAGCATTCCGTTGAATTTTTTCCCGTCGAACAAAATTTGAACGGCATAAACCCCGTATCCCGGAATCAGTTTGTGTACATCCGACGATTCGATGTTGGCAGTAGGAAACCCGATTTTCCTTCCCAGTCGTTTGCCCTCCACCACATGGCCATGCACGGTAAACTGATAACCCAGGTACTTGTTGGCAACCCGAATATTGCCGTTTTGCAAAGCATCCCGGATTTTTGTAGAACTCACGCGAATATCGTCGATTAACAAAGCTTCCAGTTGTTCGATTTTAAACCCAAACTGCTGCGCGCTTCTTTTCAGAAATTCGTAACCGCCTTCACGGTTTTTTCCAAATTTATGATCGTAGCCAATAACCAGGCAGTGCGTGTGAATTTTGTCAATCAGAATATCTTTTACAAATTCGGAAGATGTGAGGTTTGAAAATTCTTTGGTAAACGGATAAATCACCAGGTGGTCAATCCCCGATTGTTTAAAAAGCTGTATTTTTTCTTCGAGGGTGGTGAGCAACCTCAGATTGGCTTTATCGGCCGAAGTTACCAGCCGCGGGTGCGGATGAAAGGTAAAAATGACCGTTTCTCCGTTGTATTTTTCGGCTAACCCTTTTAAGCGGGAAATGATTTTTTGGTGCCCTAAATGAACGCCGTCAAAAGTCCCGATTGTCAACACCGGGTTTCGTGCGTCAAAATTTTCGAGTTCGTAGTGTATTTTCACAGCTTCATTCTGATGTTCGATGTACTAAGTTTCTCGTTAATATCCGTACAAAGGTGCAAAAAATGATTGTCAGCTAAAACCCTTAAAATATGTTATTTTCGGTTTTTGTTATTTCGGGTAAAACGGAATTTGTTAATTTTACGCGCTTTAAATAAAAAAAACAGCATGAATGCATTCAGGATATTAGTAGTTGTTGTTTCAACGTTGTTGTTTGCAGGCTGCAGCAATCAGGAGAATTTTTCCATCAGCGGGAAAATTACGCATGCTGAAGGAAAAACCATCTATCTCGACAGGCTTGGAGTTGCTTCGCCAATACCGGTTGATTCCGCCAAAATCGATAAAAGAGGCGAGTTTAATTTTGAAGGCGAGGTACACCGGCCAACCTTCTATTTGCTGAAACTCTCCACTGATAAATTTATAACACTGTTGGTTGATTCGCTGGAACAGATTGTTGTCAATGCCGATGCAGCCAATTTTGCACGCGAATACAGCGTGGAAGGTTCACTTGGTTCTATTCAGGTTAAAGAATTGAACAACAAGTTGATGGCGACCCGGAAGAAACTCGATTCGCTCCAGTCGCTGAGCAACATGTACAAAGGCAAAGCCAACTACGATACGTTAAAAAAACAATGGGACGAGGAATATGTCCGCATCATGAACGAGCAGGCTGAATTTTCGAAGAACTTTGTAATGAACAATCCTTTTTCCATGGCGAGCATGCTGGCATTGTACCAAAAATTTGACAATCAGAATTTTGTGGTGACAGATTTGCAAACCATGCGCGTTGCAGCTTCCGCATTGAATTCGATTTATCCTGAATCCGAACATGTAAAAGCGCTTTACCAAAATACGCTGGAGTTGTTGAAGGAAGAGAAAAATTTGCAGTTGCAGAAACTGATCCGGGAAAAAGGCGAAAACAGCCCTGAGATTGTATTGCCAAATCCCGATGGAAAAGAAGTGGCGCTTTCTTCGCTGCGCGGGAAAGTGGTTTTACTGCAGTTTTGGTCGGCGCTCGATCGCGATTCGCGTATTATGAACGAAGCGCTTACAGAAGCATATAAAAAATATAAAAACAAGGGATTTGAAATATATCAGGTCAGCGTGGACGATAACCGTATTGAATGGGTTGATGCAATTGACAAAGACAAATTGAACTGGATAAACGTGGGCGACATGGAAGGCAGCAAAAATGCGGTGATGAGTTACAACATTCAGGCAGTGCCCTATAATTACCTTTTAAATGAGGAAGGTGCCGTTGTTGCAAAAAACCTGAAAGGACCGGCTTTGGACAAGGCGCTGAGTAATGTTTTGAATTAATTCCTGTTTGTATTCCACTTCGGAAACTTCGATTAAGATAATCTTATTTGTCAGAAAAAAAGAACATATATTTTATATCCGACGTGCATTTGGGGGCGCCTGCTCTAAGCAACAACAGGGAACGCGAACTTCTTTTTGCGCGTTGGCTCGATGAGGTTAAAAAAGATGCCGCCGTTATTTACCTGATGGGTGACATTTTTGACTTCTGGTACGAATACCGCAAAGTTGTGCCCCGCGGTTTTACCCGCATCTTAGGAAGAATAGCCGATATCTCCGACAGTGGGATACCGGTTCATTTTTTTACCGGGAACCACGATTTGTGGGTGTACGATTATCTGCCGCAGGAAACCGGCGTAATTCTCCACCAAACAGAATATAAAACACAACATGGCGGGAAAACATTTTTTTTGGCTCATGGCGACGGGCTCGATCCGGCCGATAAGGGATACAGGCTCATGAAAAGCGTCTTTACCAATAAAAAGGTTCAATGGTTATTTTCAAGGCTGCACCCCAATTTCGCACTTTTTATTGCTCATAAATGGGCCAAATCGAGCCGGCTGGCAAAAATGGGGAAAGAAGAAGAATTTAAGGTTAAGAATGAAGGAATGTATAAATTTGCCGGAAATGTTTTGGAAAAAGAGCAGATAGATTATTTTATCTTTGGCCATCGTCATTTGATGGTCGACATGGAAATAAATCAAACATCGAGATTTATTCTGCTGGGCGATTGGATCGACAATTATTCCTACGGCGTATTCGATGGCAACAAATTTGAACTAAAAAGATTTGAAATTTGATCAGGGATTTTGAGAACAGGTTATTAAGTTATGACAAAAGAAATATACACAAGAATAATCGGGACAGGAAGTTACCTTCCGCCCAGGGTGATAAAAAACAATCATTTTCTGAATTATCAGTTTTACGATACCTCCACGAAAGAGGTGTTTGATAAAACCAATGAGGAAATCATTCAAAAATTTAAAGACATCACCAACATCGAAGAGCGGCGTTACGTTGAAGCCGGTCAAACTACTTCCGACATTGCCGCACTGGCAATAAAAGAGGCCTGCAAATCAGCCGGAATTACCAAAGAAAGTCTCGGGTTCATTATTATTGCCCATAATTTCGGGGACGTAGTTAACGGCAATGCGCGTACCGATATTTTGCCGGGTTTGGCAAACAAGGTGAAAATGAAAATGAACATCAAAAATCCGGAGTGCATTTGTCACGACATCGTTTCCGGCTGTCCGGGCTGGACGCAGGCAATGATTGTTGCCGATGCGTACATCAAAAGCGGTTTCATGAAGCGGGGCGTTGTTGTTGGGGCCGATGTCCTTTCGCGGCTTTCCGATCCGCATGACCGCGATACCATGATTTATGCCGACGGCGCCGGCGCTACAATTGTGGAAGCAGTGGAAAGCGATGAGCCTGTTGGGATTTTGTCTCATGCCAGCCGCTCCGATTCCGTTCATTATGCCGGTTTGTTAACACTCGGAAAATCGAATAACCCCGATTATCAGGGCGATGAATTGTGGATAAAAATGATTGGCCATAAACTATACATTTACGCCATCAACACAGTTCCCGGAGTGGTGAAGGAAAGCATCGAAAAGGCGGGACTTACCCTGAACGACATTAAAAAAATATTCATCCACCAGGCCAATGAAAAAATGGATGAAGCAATTCTGAACGGTGTTTTCAAACTCTATAACGAAAAAGAAATTCCTGACGGGATTATGCCAATGAGCATCAGAAAACTGGGGAATTCTTCCACAGCAACTGTACCAACACTGCTCGATTTGGTGTTGAAGGGTAAAATGGAAAATCAGGAAGTCAACGAAGGCGATTACACCGTTTTTTGCTCGGTTGGCGCCGGCATGAACATCAATTCCATCGTTTATAAATGGTAAGCGCCAATCTGGCGCCGGTTTCCATGATTTGATTAAATTGTGCCCATTGAAAAGTTCAAAAATCAAAGGTTATGGAAATCGTTTATCTGATTGCCGGAATGTTTACCGGTTCATTTTTCACTTTCTTTTACTTCAATTCGAAAAGTCAAAAGCAGGTTTCGGAACTCAAAAATAAGTTTAGCGGTGATGAAAAGCTGTGGAATGAAAAATTGATATCCGCTGAAAAACAAAGCCTGGTTTGGGAGGAGCGTTCGAACAACCTGAAAAAGGAACTTGATGAATTGAAGGTTGCTGTAGAAAGGATCAGGAATGACAATGTTTTTGTAAACGGACAGTTGGAAAAAGCCAAAACCGAAAACCTCAACCTGGCGGAGAAACTTCAAACCCAAAAAGCAGAACTGGAAGATATTCAGAAGAAATTTACCATTGAATTTGAAAATATCGCCGGAAGGATTTTAAAACAAAACAGCGTAGAATTTACGGCTGCCAATCAAAAAAATATAGGCGAAGTTTTAAATCCGCTGAAAGAAAAAATCCTTCTTTTTGAGAAAAAAGTGGAAGATACTTACCAGAAAGGATTGAAAGACCAGACCGATTTGCACGCTGAATTAAAAAAACTTTACGATTTGAACGCGCGAATCAGCGAAGAAGCCAACAACCTTACAAAAGCGTTAAAAGGCGATGTGAAAAAACAAGGCACCTGGGGTGAAGTGGTTCTGGAGAGAATTCTGGAACGTTCGGGATTAAATGAAGGCCGGCAGGGTTATCAAAAACAATTCAGCAGTCTGGCGGAAGACGGCAAACGCATTCAGCCCGACGTGGTAATCAACCTTCCCGATAACAAGCATGTTATCATCGATTCGAAAGTTTCGCTTGTGGCCTACGAACGTGCTGTGAATGCTTCGAACGACGATGATTGGAGTTTGCACATTAAAGAACACCTGTCGAGTTTGAAAAATCACATTAAAACGTTGTGCGACAAACATTACTACAACGCGAAAGACCTGAATTGCCCCGATTTCGTTTTGCTGTTTATTCCAATTGAAGCTTCGTTTAGCCTGGCCGTTCAGGAAGACCAGGAATTGTTTTCTTATGCCTGGGATCAAAAAGTGGTTATTGTCAGTCCTTCCACATTGCTGGCTACTTTGCGAACGATCGCCTCCATCTGGCAGCAGGAAAACCAAACCCGGAATGCATACGAAATAGCGCGGCAAAGCGGGGCGCTTTACGATAAATTTGTTGGCTTTGTAAAAGATATGGAAAACCTGGGCCGCAGCCTCGATACGACCCGGAAAAATTATGATTCGGCGTTTGGGAAACTCCATTCGGGCCCGGGAAACCTGGTGACGCGGGCTGAAAAAATCAGAAAATTAGGCGCCAAAACCAGCAAGGAATTACCCGAAAATGTGCTGAAGGATTAATAACGTTTCATTCTGTTTTACGTGTTGTTTTTCAGAAACATCAATACTTCTTCCGGATCTTCCGAAGCATTTACATCTTCTTTTTTATAAACCACTTTACCGTTTTTGCCGATGATGAAGGTCCAGCGGCTGGCGGTTGTTTCCCGTGTCAGGTTATAATTCTTACCATCCACCTCTTTGGAAACGGTGCCACCTTCGCGCGTGGGCACTCCAAACATTTGTGCAATTTTCCCTGATTCATCAGACAACAACGTGAAATTCAGATCGTAAGCTTTTTTAAATAACTGCAGGCTTTCAACATTATCGCCGCTAATGCCCACCACCGTGGCATCGGCTGATTTAATATCCGAATTTAAATCGCGGTAAGCACAGGCTTGTTTGGTACAACCGCCGGTCATGGCTGCCGGGTAAAAATAAATCACCAGGTAATTATCGCCGATGTGGTTTTTGCTGTTCCATGCAGAACCATCGTCGGCAGTTGCTGTAAACTCTGGCACTTTATCGCCAACATTCAACCCGGTGTTTTGCGAGAAGGCAGTAAAACAGAAAAAAACAAACATAGAGGAGATTAAAGTTTTCATGACAAATAATTTAATGTTTCACAAAATATTACACATCAAAAGGTTAAAATGTTTTGTTTCAAGCAGAAAAAAGGATAGAAACATAATATCAGGAATGTTGAAACCGTTGATAAGTTCTTTTTAATTTCAAATTCGGAATGTTGAATGTGAGCTTCAATTTTCATAAATTTAATTCATTGAAAATCAGCATGGGGCATAACTATCAATATCGGTGTGAAAACTGCGGATATCAGGAAGGTTTTAACCAGGGACATGGTTACCTTGTCCATTCCCGCGGATTAACCGATTACCTGAATTTGAACGTGAAGCTGTTTCATTATAAAACCCACAACCGGCTAATAGAGCTGGCAAAAACCGATACTAATTTGTTGGTAAAAGCAGGTTTCGAAATATACAAATGCCCGCGTTGCAAAATTCTTTTCGATAAAGTTGAAGTGGTTGTATCCAGCGGGAAAAAAGAATTACATAAAAGCGAATTCAGGTGCAACAGTTGTGGCATGCGGCTGAAACGTACGAACATCCACAGGCTGAAAACGGCCACATGCCCTGTTTGCTATCAAAAGACGTTTCACATCGGGCATTCGCAAGATACACTGTGGCATTAAATTTTGTTCTTGCATTCGATTAGAAGTTCGCTGAAATAAGCGTTCTGCGGAAATTTTTCAGACAGCATTTCAAAACATCTTCTGCCTTTTTCGGGCTCTTTTTCAATGTTTAGGTATATTTTTCCGGTAAAGTAGCATGCCAGCGTTTGCACGATCAAGTCGCTGTTGTTCATGAAGTTTCCGAGTGTTGCGAGTGCATTTGCCCTGACAATTCTTTTATTTTCCGAAAAAAATGGATTGATAAGGCTGTCGAAGTATTGAAAAAGTGTGTCGTAAAGGTTCAGCAAATCAAGCCGGTTTTGGGTGTAGCTCAACTTTTGCTTTTTAATTTCTTCCAGCAGGTTTTTTATATCTGAGCGGACCAATGCTGCTCCAATGATGTTGTATCTTTTTAATTCGTACCTGATTTGATACGATTTTCCGATAAGTTGCCTGATTTTCGCTTCTTTCGAATTTTCATCAACCTGAATGAATTTATCGATCAGCGCCTGCAATTCTTTTCCTTTGCCACTTTTATCGGTCTGGACAAATTCCCACCAGCAAAGATCAATTTTCAAAATATCAGTATAAAACGGCCCAAGCGATTCGTTTGGCTTTAAAAGCGCTTGTTCCGCCTCGTCATACTGTTCATTGTAAATGAGACTGAAAATATGATCAACAGCATTTTCATCTTCTGCCGGAAATACGCGCTGCGCAAAAACAAGCACAAAAACCAATACTGTAATCAAATGTAATTTCATTGGCCTTTTTCGATATTATTTTCAATCAGGTTTAAAATTTCGGAATAAACCCTTTCTCTTTCGTGTTCGATTTTTTCAAAAGCAAAAATTTCGGCGTTTTTATAACCGCCTGTGTAATACCTGTAATACCACGAACCCGTTGAAAGTAAAGCGTCGAGCACACCATAAACCTGCCAGATATATATAGAAACTACTGCAATTCCACCGGTAAGGATTATTGAATTAATGCCGCTGCCGGTTTTACCGATATACATTTGCCCGAGCCCCGGAAATATCATGCTCATTGTTTGTATTTTCGACGGCCGGAACCGCTTTCTGAACTTTTCGAAATCCTTGAAAATCAGGCTTAATTCCTGTTCTGAAAAATCGGGCACTATTTTGCTAAAGCTGTTGAATGATTCGCTATAGTTTCCTGTTCCGAAATAGCCAATTCCAAGGTAGAGGTTGAATTTGTTTTGCAGGTATTTACTTTGCAGATCATCGATAACGAACAGTTCGTTCAATGCAAAAACGAAGTTGCCTTGCTGAAAAAGGCTGTTTGCTTTCTTTAAAACCAGCTCCGTTTTGATGCTGTCGTTTTTACTGAACCGTGCAGCAATGTCGTAATTTTTTACCGCACTGTTAAAATCGCCTAAAGCATAAAACGAATCGCCAATTTTTTGGAATACATCCTCAAATTGGTTTTCCGAATCGAAAAAAGCAACCCGTTGGTATTCCGCCAGCGCCTGTTTGTAGTTGCCGAGCGAAAACTGCTGATTGGCAAAAAGGTAAGTTTCACCAATATTTTGTGCCGGGAGATTGCCCGCTGCCCAAAAGCTAAAAACGATTATAAACACTGCTTTTTGCATCCTTGTACAGTTTTTCGTATTCAATGCGGTTATATGTTTTTGCGGCTTTCGCCGAGCCCCAGATATTACCAATGTAGAATCCCATGGAAAGTGAACCGAAAATCCAGCCGTTGGCGCTTTTAACGCCTTTCTTGTTGAATCCTTTGTAAGAAAGCCATGCATTCGAGGTAACGAACATCAGCGACATGGCAGCGTCGCCCCAGTAACCGGTATAAGCCTTGCCACTCCCTGGAACAATTGCCGACATTACCGCTGCCAGTGCCGGTTTTTTAGGTTTGAATTTTCCGATAGCTCCTACTTTCGAAAATAAATCAGGATATTCCATTTGCAGCAGTTCGTGATTTCTGTCGGAAAACCAGAGGAGCGAATCGCGGCTTTCGCTGAAAATAAAACGGCCCAGTTTGTAAAATGCCTGATCGGCGGGTGAAAGGGAACCCAGCGCGCTTGCAAAGTCGATTTTCTGATAGCAGCAGTTGCAGGTCAGCGACAGCTTTAAAAATTCTGAAGCAACCTGCTCATTGCCAAAAAAATTATCCACGTTCAGCAGTTCCAGGTTCCGGAATGAAGACTGACAAATGTTTCCGAGCCGGTACGAAGATAAGAGGTGGTGATAAACCGCAGTGTCATTTGGTTCCATATTCAAAATTCGCTCGTATTCCCGCGCTGCCAGCTCATATTGTTGCGTGCTTAACAGATATTTTGCAAACCGTTTTGAATTTTCGGCACTGAATAAATCCTGGGCATCCCCTGTATTCCAGAGAAAAACCAACATCAAAAAAAGAATATACGCACTATTTAACCGGATCATAAAATCGCTGTTTCGAAGGGTCGTAAATGTATTGATTTGTTTTTACAAAATGATGACAACGCGACAACCGGTCGAAGGTGAATAATGCGCCCACAAACAAACCTTTTTGCTGGAAAGCCTGAACTGAGTATGATGAGCAGGAAGGATAGAATACACAGCTCGGGTTGTCCTGCGACGAAAAAAAAGCTTTGTAGGTATTGAAACCGGTAGCCATAAGAAATTCCATCTCATTTTTCGGTTTCTCTTTTTTGCTTTCGTATTTCAAAGGTTTATGATCGTGGTGCCGAAACAGGTTTTGCAGTTCGCCGATATCATATTTATCTTCTTCCTGAGCCCGACAATTTCCCGCAAAAAGAGTTACTGCCAGAAATACCGTAACAAAAATGTTGAACTTCGGATAACTATTTAAACTGGTAGTGGTAATTTTCTTCGTGTTCCGTATCATTTAACTTTATATTTTTAAATTCCATCACCTGATAATTTTCCCGGCGCTCCTGGTCGTAAAAAATCTGAACAACTTTCCCGGGAAATTCAAATCCACCCATTTTTATGTAATCCTGAAAAAACTGCTTGCTGATTAGTTGATTTTCAGGATCGAAAATAACAACGCTGTATAAATTATCAGCTTTTTTGGCGACGGCAATATTGCCGATTATTTTTTGAACCTGTACGGGAATGTTCCAGTAAGAAATAATCAAATCTCCTTTTTTGTCCACTTTGGCAATTTCAAATTTAGCTTCTTTTAGCCCATAATAACTTAAACTGGAATTCAGTGAAAGATGAAAAATCGTGAATTCATTTAACGAAGGAATTTCATCGGTAAAATAAAGCGAGTCATCCTTAATTTTATAAATACGGGAATCCTGAATGATCCATTTTTCTTTGGAAGGAAAGCTGATATCATAGATAAGTTCTTTCGTATATTTATCGTAAAAAATTGTTCCTTTTGTCAGGTTTGCTTTGCCTTCGGCGGGTTTAACTTTGGTTGTAAATTCTGCACACATTCTAAAATAATCCTGTGCAGATGTAGTTAAGGTAAAACCGGATATAATAAAGAAAAAGAATATTTTATATGTAAAGCTCATGTTTGTTATTTGTAACAAAGGCTGCCTGGTTAACAGGCAGCCTTTGCAATCGTATCTTCAAATACTGAATTCTAATAGTACGGATCGGCAGTTGAAGCCCATGCTCCCCATGCTACCATGTAAATAACAATGCTTACTGCTGTGCTGGCAACACAACCCCAAAGTGCTTTTTTGGTTTCATCTTTATTTTCGTCGGTCATAATATAAACCACAACCAAACCAATGACACCAAAAACACAACCCCATAAAAACGAAGGAATTCCCAGCGGCGGCTCGCCATCCTGCCCGGCCATGCCCATGGGTGTTGCATCGCCTGCAACATTGGCAACCAGCGGACTGTTTTCATTTACCAGGGTCTCAAACGTTGCGGTTTCATTCGTTTCCAGGTAAGCATCCAATGCATTCAATTCACTCAATTCCTGATCAATGGATGCCTGATCAAACGTAAATACGGATTCATCAAGTTCATTGGTCACAACAGTTATTTCACGGGCGTAAACATTGAAACTTTGAGCTGATAAAAGCGCGATTGCCATAACTACGCTTAAGCTCTTAAATAAAATTTTTTTCATACACAATTTGTTATAGGTTCATTTTTAAGTTCAGTCTTTACTTATGTAAAAAACTGGTTAAATATAATAAAAAATATAAATAACAATTATGTTTCTAAAAAATTAGACTTGCAAGCAATGTTAATCCCAGTCCGCAAAGCGCAATAATTGATTCCATTACAGTCCAACTTTGCAGCGTTTGTTTTTCATTCATTCCAAAATATTTTCCAACCAGCCAGAAACCGCTGTCGTTTACATGAGAAAGCAATGTTGCGCCCGATGCAATGGATAAAACAACCAGCGCCCGTTGCGGATCGCTCAGGCCAAATTCATTTAACACCGGGGCTATAATACCTGCTGCGGTAATCATGGCAACCGTTGCCGACCCCTGTGTAACACGGACAACTGCTGCCAGCAGCCATGCAAGTAAAATTGGCGGGAGTGCGGAATTCGCCATCGATTCGGCCATAATTTTTCCAATTCCGCTATCCACCAGAATTTGTTTTAAAACACCGCCAGCGCCGGTAATTAGTATAATAATTCCTGCCGGGCCCAGGGCTTTGGTACTTAAATCAAGAATTTTTTGTTTCCCCATCCCCCGGCGGATACAGAGAAAATAAATGGCAATTAACGTGGCTATAATCAACGCTGAAAATGGGTGACCGATAAATTCAAGGATATCCGTTCCAACCGACTGCCTTGCAATTCCTTTGTCTACTGCCAGAGTGGTGAATGTATTTACCAGAATCAATAAAAGCGGAATGGCTATAATGATGGCGATCGTCCCGAAAGGCGGCAGGTTGTTTTCATCATATTCCCTGTTTTCCGGTTGGTTGAATTCAAACGGGGGTTCCAGGTATATTTTCTTCGAGATGTATTTACCCCAAATCGGTCCGGCAATTACAGCCGTTGGAAAACCTAAAATGATACCGAGCAAAATCACCCATCCCAATTGTGCGTTCAGGATATCGGCGACTGCCACTGGTCCCGGCGTTGGCGGAATGAAGCTGTGGGTTACTGCCAAACCGGCCAGCAGTGGAATTCCGTAATAAAGCAGCGAACGTTTGGTATCTTTCGAAAGGGCGTAAATAATGGGAACAAGAATGATAAAACCAACATCCAAAAAAACAGGTATGGCAACAATAAACCCGGTAATTACCATTGCCCAGGAAGCATTTTCGGTGCCGAACTTTTTAACCAGGTAATGAGCCAGCGATTGAGCGCCACCGGAACTTTCGAGCATTTGGCCAAAAATGGCCCCCAATCCAACAACTGTTGCAACAAAACCCAGCGTTCCGGCCATACCATCCTGAATAGCCTGTGTGATGTTCGAAAGCGGCATTCCGGCAACAATTCCAACATAAATTGAGGTAATCAGCAATGAAATGAAAGCGCTGATTTTCAGTTTCAGCACCATGAAAAGCAAAACTGCAACCGCGGAAATTACGATGAAAATGAGAAATGGTGTCGACATTTAATTACGTTAAGTTTTATGAATCTGGCATAAAGATAAAGTTTCCATTTATTAAGTGCAGGAAATTCAAAATTTTTCCTTTTGGATCGGGATTGCCATTTCTAAAATGTTCTGGTTAGAAATAATTGGATTTTGTAAAAAATTCCGTTCAGTTAAAAAGGAAATCAAAAACCCTAAGCATTTAACTCCCTTCGAATTTGCCTGGAATGATTAGCATGTAAATTTTGATTTTAGAAAAAGCATCTTAACTTTAACCACGAAAAAAACAATCAACCACATTCTAAAAACCATGAACTATTCCAAAGAAATCAGGTTGTTACTGGTGACTTTCGATTTTGAATTAAGATTTAATGAAATTAGCCGGTTCAGGGGCGCTGTCATTAAAACAACCGGATATCATAACGATTTGTTCCACAATCACAATGGCTCCGAAACCATATATCGGTATCCGTTAATCCAGTATAAACTTTTGAATAAAAAAGCAGCTTTGCTTTGCATGGATCAAGGCATCGAGGGAGTTCAGGATTTTTTTTCCGCTACCGACTGGAAACTGGAAATCGGCAATTCAAAAAAAGAGGTAAAAGTGGAGCAGCTTAAAGTGCACCAGCACCGGGTTGGTGTTTGGGAAAAACAATTCAATTACCGGTTAACGAACTGGCTTCCATTCAATCAGACCAACTATAAAAAATACCATTCGCTTACCGGATTAGCCGAAAAAATACAGTTGCTCGAACGTATTTTAACCGGCCACATCCTGAGTTTTCTGGAAGGAACAGGCTATTCTGCAAAAAACCAAATCGAAGTGAAAATCAAAGATATTCATGCCGAACGGGTAATGAAGTACAAAAACCAGGAGATGCAGGCATTTTCAATCACTTTTAACGCCAATGTTTCTCTGCCAAATTTTATAGGATTAGGTAAAGGCAGCAGTGTCGGGTTTGGGGTGGTGAAAGAAGAAAAACAATAAAATTAAAACAATAAGACCGATGACTCAAACCAAATTTTTGTATGGAGCAGCGGTGCAAGGCATCCAAAGCTTCATTTTTCAAACCAACGCCCTGCGCGAAATTGCAGGCGCCAGCGAACTGGTGGAACAAATTTGTACAGACCTGTTCATAAAGAGTGTGGGCAGATTTTCGGAAGAAAATGCCATTATTAATGCTGCCGGTAACATCAAATATGTTTTCGACGACGAGGAGCAATGCAAAGAACTGGTACGCCTGTTTCCGAAAACCGTAATGGAATTTGCTCCCGGAATTACCATCAGCCAGGCAGTTGTAAAAGTTGATGGGGAAATTCAAAAGAAACACCTCGACGAACTGGAACGCAGGTTACGAGTCCAGCGCAACCGACCCATGCGACCGTTCGATGTGGGATTAATGGCGATGAACCGCTCGCGAAAAACCGGGCTGCCAGCGGTTGGAGAAGAATCAATAAAAGGAGAAAACACGATAGTTGACAGTGGCACCAGAGCTAAAGTAAAAACAAAAAGCCGTCGTTTACTTAATTCGTTGTTGGAAGATGTTGATGATTCCCAGATTCCCTGGAACATGGAAGATATTCCGAAAACGCTTTCTGTAAATTACAGTTGGCTGGCTGTTGTTCATGCCGATGGGAATAACATGGGAATTGCCTTGCAAAAACTTGCTGATGTGACAAAAGACAAGGAAGGAAACGATTTTATTAAGGTTTTTAGGAAATTTTCATTAAATCTGGACAAAGCGACACAGGAAGCTGCCCGCAAAGCGTATAATGAAGTTTATAAACCTGAAACAAACAAAAAAATTCCTTTTCGACCCATTGTAATTGGTGGTGATGATTTAACTATCGTTTGCCGGGGTGATTTGGCACTTGAATTTTCAAAATACTTCCTCGAAAATTTCAAAAGGGAAACCAAAGAACGCTTCAGTAAATTGCCGGTAAAAATTGATTTTCTAAAAGAAGGGCTTACTGCCTGTGCAGGAATTGCCTATATTAAAGAAAGCTATCCGTTTCATTATGGCTACAAACTCGCTGAAACTCTTTGTGGTGAAGCCAAAAGAGTGGCGAAAAATGGTTTGAGAAAAGACGATGTTACTCCCTCATGCCTGATGTTCCACAAGGTGCAGGATAGCTTTGTGGAAGAATTTAAGGAAATTAGGGAAAGGGAATTGTGTGCCGGCAAAGGCCAAAAAACAATCCGCTTCGATTTTGGCCCTTATTACCTGGAATCCACACAAAGAAAACCAACTGTTGAGCACCTTGAGAGTTGCGTTTCTCAATTAAAAGGTAAAGAAGGAAATGCCATTAAATCGCATCTGCGCCAATGGCTTACCGATTTACACTACGAGCCTGCACTTGCTGAACAAAAGAAACTCAGGGTGATATCCATGAATGAAGACAAACTAAAATCACTGGGGTTTAAAAAATCAGGTGACTGGACTGAACAAAGGGAGATTGACGATAAAGGTGAAAAGAAAACATTAGAATTCACCCCAATTTTCGACTGGCTTACCATTCACTCAATCAACAAAGGAGGAGCTTAATATGAAAGAAATTATTTACAAAATTATTTTTCACTCCGAATGGCACTGCGGTTCGGGGTTAACCTCGGGCAGCGATCTCGATGCCCTTGTGGTAAAAGATGCCGACGGATTTCCGTTTGTGCCGGGAAAAACGTTGAAAGGCCTTTTGCAGGAAGCTGCTATGGAACTTTTTGGAGAAAGCTTTGAAAAGGAATATCTAAAACTTCAAACTGGAAAATCTGATGAAAATAGTTTGGAACATTTTATCCCCAAAGTATTCGGTTATTTCGATGAGAAAGAAATATCAGAGTCAAGGCTTCATGTGAAAGGTGTTGCTTTTTTCAGCAATGCATCATTGAGTTCAGAATTGCGAAAAAAAACAAAAGAATATGGATTAAAAGAGTTTTTCTACCGCGATATTGCCTCAACCGCCATTGGTGAAAATGGCATTGCAAAAGAACATTCGCTGCGACGAATGCAAACTGTTATTCCATGCGAATTAATTGGGACGATTTACAATGTGAATAAAGAATACCAAGATGATCTTAAAAAATGCCTCAAATTTATTAAACGTTTGGGACAAAACCGTAACCGCGGACTGGGACGCTGCACATTCGAATTTGTTGAACCTAAAGAGGAGGCCAAAGCATGAAAACACTGCAATTTAAAGTAACGCTGCTTTCAGATGTCATTATTAACCAGCGGGCAGCCACTGAAGGAAACCAAAGCACCCTCGACTTTATTCCCGGAAGCGCCTTTTTAGGCGTGGCAGCCGGGAAAATTTATCAAGACGAATCAGATGAATCGTTTATGTTGTTTCATTCAGGCAAAGTACGTTTTGGCGATGCCCATCCTTTTGTTGACAAAAAACGGGCTTTGAAAGTTCCTGCTGCATGGTACAAGAAGAAAGATGATAAAAGTGACACAGAACTTTTTGTTCACCATGGGATACCAAAAGAAGGATTGAAAGATGAAAATGATAATCCGGTTCAGCTAAAACAATACCGCGAAGATTTCATAATTTCTAAGGGCGAAAACATGGTTTCGAAGGTCGAAATCCAAAAACACTTTGCCATTAAATCGGCTTACAACAGCGAAAAACGCCGTAGCGAAGATGCCAAAATGTACGGTTACCAGTCGTTGCAGGCCGGTTCGGAGTGGTGTTTTGAAGTGATTATTGATGAAGATGCAAGCTCTGAATTGGAAGAAAAATTGATTCAGGCTCTTGAAGGCAAAAAACAGATTGGCCGTTCATCCACAGCGCAATATGGATTGGTAAAGATTGAAAAGATTGGGGAGATTGAGGGGAAGATTAAGGGGTTTGGTTTTTCAAAATGGGAGAGTCCCAAAACCCGCGATGTAAAACAAAACGAAGTGTTTGTTTATGCCGAAAGCCGCCTGATCTTTTTCGACAAATACGGGCAACCAACATTTTCACCCGAGGCAAATCAGTTGGGATTTGAAAATGGAGATGTTTGTTGGGACTTGAGCCAAATCCGTACTTTCCAATACGCTCCTTACAACAACAAACGCCAAACCCGCGATGCCGACCGCATGGGAATTGAAAAAGGCAGTGTGTTCTGCATAAAAGGAACAACATCATCCGAAACTGAAAAATGGGTGGGCAGTTACCAGAACGAAGGTTTTGGCAAGGTGTTGATTAACCCGGCGTTTTTGGAGTTTACAGGTGATTTAGGTAAAGCGAAGTTTGAAATTAAAACAAAACAGAAAGAACAAGAACCGGCATACACAGTTCCAAATCCTGATTTAGAATTCGGAAACCAGGTAGATTCCAGAGTCTGGAAATATCTCATAAAACAATCGAATGAAACGAAATCAAAATCTGATATTCTTTCAGAAGTTAATAGTTTTGTTGGTAGTTCATTTGGAAAATCATTTGAGGGAAAAGATAAGTATGCCTCACAATGGGGAACTATCCGATCAATGGCAACTCAACTAAAAACCAAAAACTTCAATTTAACTGCTCAGGCTCAAAAAGAAATCTTATTAAAAAAACTTTTCGAGGAAATTGATGACCCTAAAACGAAACAAAAAGTTAGTGTAGGTTACCTGAAACATGGTGTTGCAAAAGAAAAGTGGGAGGGTTACAAAGTAGATAAATTGGAGAAGTTTATCGGGGATTTAAAACCAGAGTTAACAATTGAAACCGTAATTAACCTGGCCGCCGAAATGGCCAAAAAATGCAGGAGGGACTAATCATGGATAAGACAATAAAATACACTCACCGTTATTTGGCCCGCTTTGTAATTGAGGCCGAAACACCGCTGGCTGTCGGCAGCGGCGAACGCGATGTAATGACCGACCGGCTGGTGGCCACCGATGTAAATGGGTTGCCATACATCCCAGGAACTGCATTGGCGGGGGTTTTACGAAATGCCTTTTCCGCAACTGTTTACAAAGAAACCTTAATAAACCTGTTTGGTTATGCTGAACAAGATGTTAAAGAAGAAAACAAGGGCAAAAAGGAACAGGAAAAAGATAAAGGAAAAGGTTCCCGCCTGATTCATTCATCAGCTCAAATGGTTGGGCACGATGGAAGAGTGATTGATGGACTGCAACCCGTTGATTTTTCAGATGAGTTTTATGCCAACTTTCAAAACCTGCCCATCCGCCAGCACGTGCGCATTTCGCATAAAGGTGCAGCCGAACAGCACGGTAAATTCGATGAGCAGGTGGTATACAAAGGCGCCCGATTCTGCTTCGAAATGGAACTGGTGGGAAACAAAGACGATGAAAATGACTGGGCCCAACTTCTCGATGAGTTTAATAATCCTGCCTTTCGTATCGGCGGCGGCACACGCAAAGGGTTTGGCGCCATAAAAGTGAAAAACGTGAAAAACGATGTTCTCAAATTAACAGATGAAAAGGATTTAAACCGGTACCTTGAAAAGACCTCTAACTTAAACGATAATTTTTGGGACAACATCCAATCCCCCCAATCTCATCAATCCCCCCAATCTGCCAAATGGATTAAATACAAACTTGAACTCACCCCCGACGACTTTTTCCTCTTTGGTTCAGGCTTTGGCAGCGAAGATGGCAGCGCCGATATGAGTTATGTTACCGAAAAAGTGATTGACTACGGCGAAGGAAAGTTTACCGAAGAAAAAGTACTCATTCCGGCAACTTCGGTAAAAGGGGCGCTGGCGCACCGGACGGCTTTTCATTTTAACAGAATTTGTGGTGTTTTGCTGAAAATTTGAAAGAAAAAGGTTCAATAAACGAACTATGCCAGAAAGGATATTCGATTTCAGGAATCAACCGGGAGATGTATTTGATAGCAATAAATATGAAGATCGTTTAAAACTGGTTACCACTTATAATCCGGCAGTACGAAATCTTTTCGGCTTTGCACTTGATGACAAAGAAAACGGCTCTCAACGCGGAAATGTTATATTTTCTGACGTTTATTCGGGAAAAGACTTCAACAAAAAATTGCTCAACCACGTGGCCATCGACCGGTTTACCGGCGGGGCAATGGATGGCGCGCTGTTCAGCGAAGAGGTTACTGCAACAAAAGAGCAGTTCGTCCTAAATGTTATTGTAAAAGAAATTGTTAACACCGATTATCTGAAAGCTTTTGAATATGCCCTTAAAGACCTTTGCGCCGGCATGTTGCCACTTGGTGGCGGCACCATGCGTGGGCACGGGTGTTTTAATGGGGAATTATTTAAAAATGGAAAAGAATATGAACCAGAGTGTAAGTAACCACGGCTTTTACAACGAGATTAAAACGCTGATTGAGCAGTCTCGTTCACACACCTACCAGGCAGTAAACTTTACCATGGTGCAAACCTACTGGCAAATCGGCAAACGTATTGTGGAAGAAGAGCAGGCTGGCAACTCCCGTGCCGGATACGGCGAATCACTTATTGATATGCTTTCGGAAAAGTTGACCACCGATTTTGGTAAAGGATTTTCGAGACGTAACGTGTTTTACATGAGGAGCTTATATATAGCTTTTCCAATTGTGCACGCACTGCGTGCACAATTGAGCTGGACCCATTACAGACTGATTCTTCAGGTTGAAAATCAGGACGAACGCGAGTATTATTTGAATGAAGCCGCCAACGAACATTGGAGTACGCGGCAATTGGAACGGCAAATCCAAACCAACTATTATCAACGGGTATTATCAATTAAAGACGAAGTTGAAACACCGGAAAAACAGAAACCAGAATCGTTTAATCCGGCCGATTTTATAAAAGACCCTTACATTCTGGAGTTTCTCGATTTAAAACCTTACGCTCCTTATCTCGAGAAGGAACTCGAACAGGCTATTTTGAACAGGTTGCAGGACTTCCTGCTTAAATTAGGTAAAGGGTTTTGTTTTGTGGCCCGGCAAAAACACATTGCCACCGAACAAAACCGTCATTACCACATCGACCTGGTTTTTTACAACTACCTGCTCCGCTGCTTTGTGCTGGTTGATTTGAAAATTGGTACGCTAACAGCCGAAGATGTGGGGAAAATGGATATGTACGTGCGCATGTACGAAGACAAGTTTAAACCTGCCGACAACAACCCAACCCTCGGAATCATCCTTTGCTCGCAAAGCGACGAAACCGTAGTGAAATATTCGCTGCTCAACGACCGCAAACAACTTTTTGCCTCGCAATACCGGCTGGTTGTCCCTTCCGAAAAAGCATTGGCAAAAGTGGTCGACGACGAAATTCAACACTTAAAAAACGAAAACATTTTACAGGAAAAACTTATGCATTATGGAAAATAACAAAATCAAACTAACCGAAATTGACCCGTCTCAAAACTACGAAGGGTACCTGTGGTGGAGCGATGCCGCCAGTCCAAAAGTGTACCAAAAACAGCAACTTCCAAAATGGCCCGAAGAAAAAAGCAATCCCTTTATCATCGAAGGGCAACTCTACGATGATAATAATAAAAAGTCTTATTCTATTCGCTTTGTCGATGGCGATTACCAGATTAGCTGCTTTGATCTGAAACAACTCGAAGGATTAGAGTTTATTACGAAAGACTATCTGAGTAACCGGATTGACGGAGTAGGTAAACTCTGGTTCAAAGAGTTTTGGCGGCCTGTTAAGGATAAACTTTGCGGAAGCAAAATACGTCAGGAAAAAGATAAAGATTTTGAAGGCATGGAAGTATTGCAACCTGCCGAAACTGTTTTTGTTGGATTTAATTTTAAGGAGGACTAAACCATGACACAATACATTAAAGCGCCTTTCAACTTTGTACCCCTCAACGAAAAAGTATTTTTTCCAAAATGGGCTAACGAAGTTTCTCACGATATTCCGTTCAGCGATGGCGAAAGCGGCGAAATAGAGTTGGAACTCGAAGCCAAAACACCCATTTTTGTGCGCAACGGGCATACCAAAGAAGACGCCGAAGCCGAAGCCAAAAACGACAATTACGTTTCTTTTAGTAAAGATGCCGAAGGTAACTATTTCATTCCCGGCACCTCGGTAAAAGGCATGATCCGGAATGTGCTGGAAATTATGAGTTTTGGGAAGATGAATCTTAATCCAAGAATGAAGTATGCTACCAGAGAATGGGATAACCCAAAGATTTTTGACCTAAAGCAAGTATCAGAACAAAACAAAGTATGCTGTGGTTACCTGAAGCGTAAAAATGGTATGGTAATCATTGAAAATCATGGGAAACCGTTTCGAATCAACCACAAGCGAATTGATGAGTTTTTAAATTCCTCTTTTTTAAAAGAATACTTCAGTTGGCAAAACAAAGATGGTCTGAATAAACCAATTGACAAGTTGGATCCCAAAACAGCTAAGTTTAAATACCATTTACTTACTAAAAATAAAGTTGATTTAAACCTCTTGAAAAATATACGTTTTGCTTTAGATAATGAATATTGCAATGAACATCAACCCCGAAGGTTAAAATTTGATAATTCCGGGGAAATTAAAGGCGATATTGTTTTTACAGGGCAACCGGATCAATGGACAAGTGACTTGCAGTCGCAACGAGAAAAAGCAAAAGGGAAGGGTAAATTTTATGAGTTTGTATTTGATGCTGAGCTTGATATTGAAAATCCAACAATTGATGTGTCTGAGTTATTGTTTAACCAATTTGAATTTTACAACAAAGATTCCGATGACTGGAATTACTGGAAATATAAGTTTAACAAAGGCGAAAATATACCTATATTTTTCAGGCACGAGAAAGGTATTCTCAAAGATTTTGGAATGGCATTTCTTTATAAAATTCCATTCAAATTCAGTCCAAACGATTTGAGCAAACGTACTCAAATAAATTTTGACGAAAACAAACCCGATTTACCGGAATTAATCTTTGGTTTCACCAATAAAAAACTTCATCCTAATCGTAAAGAAAATTATAGTGCAAAAGGAAGAGTACAATTTTCAAAGTTTAATGCTTCTCTTAATACAGAAGAATCTGCTGAATTAAAAACAACCCTGGGTTCTCCAAAGGCTTCCTATTATCCGTTGTACATTCATCAAACCAAAGGTGAGACTGGAAAAGTTCCCCAAAAAACAGAACAGAAAGGAAAGAAAACTATCAATTATTACGATTATGAAACTTACCATAATTCAAATGCAAGAATCTCTGGCTGGAAAAGATATCCGGTGAAAGATTTGGCAACGCCACAACCAACAGAAAATGAAGAACTCGATACGCGTTTTAAGCCATTGCCTACCGGAACAAAATTTACCGGGAAAGTACATTTTCACAATTTGAAGCCTGTAGAACTTGGGGCTTTGTTATCTGCGTTGACTTTTCATGGAAACGAGGATAAACTTTTCCACCAAATTGGTATGGGCAAACCTCAGGGTTTCGGTAAAATCAAAATCAGCAAACTTTCCCTTAATTCCTCAAAATCTGAACGCTTTTTTTTATCGGCATTCGAAAATGAAATGGAGAGACAATTTGAAAATAAATGGCTAAACTCAAATCAAATTACAGAGTTGTTAACAATGGCCAATGATAAACCATCTAAGCTTAATGACCTTTCATTGGATTACATGAAAATGAGCATGACTTCTGATGAAAATGAATTCTCTAAAGCCAAAGAATTTGGCGAATATCTTGAACGCTATACCAATTTAAGTAAATCAAAATTTTCTCCTGAATCGATTGCAAGTAAATTGGAACAAGAGGAAATTGAACGGAAAAAGGAAATTGCAAAACGATTAAACAAAAAAGTAGAAGTATGGTTAATGGAATTAGAAAAAAGTATTGAGATAAATGATATTCAAAAGGCTGCCGATATTATCAACTCAATTACTGAGAAGATTGATGGCTACGAAGAATACATAGATAATCTTACCAGGTTTGATGATTTCAAAAAGATGTTTTTTCGCATGAAAGAATATTCTGACTTGATAAATGCAGTAGAAAGCCTTGTGACCAATGAAGAATGGCAAAAAGCAAAACTATTGCTTATCGATAAAGTTTTACCCTTTTACGATGAGTATAAGGAAGAGATTGAAGAAAAGATTGCTTACTGCAAAATAAAGGAAGGTGATTCAATTTCTTTTAACGATTCGATTGATTTAGAATTGACAATAGATAAAAACAAAGGAAAAATCCAGAATTATCTGAATAAAAAAGGAAAACTGAAACAATTGCCGGAAAACGACCACAATGATTTCTACAATGCATTAAAAATATGGTATGATCTCGATCCAAAGAAAAATAAAAAGGAATGGACTGAATTTAACTTTAAACGTTCAATTTGGAAGGATTACATATTAAAATGGGTCGGTGAAGAAAGAGCTAAAGATTTTTTTAACCAATTATTTCAATAGCACCATGCAAAACTACCTCACCTACCTCATTTCCGACATGCGCCAGGCCGCCGCGCGGGTGCCGCAGTCGCCAATTCCTGAAGGGGAGTTCGACCCCGATTATATGCTGGAGCTTGAAGAAAGCGCCGAAAAACCCATGAGCCAGTGGTTTGGCCTCGAAAAGGAAACATTTCCGCCTTCGGAACAATTGTCGATAGAACAACTGGAACTCATGGCCGATGAGTTTGAGCAACTTTGGGCGGCATATTCTTTCTATCCCGATTTTCCGGATGGATTGCCCGCCAAACGCCGCTACGAACTCATGCGCGAATACCTCGACCACCCTACTCAGCATTGGCCGGGCGGATGGCAGCACCATTTTGAGTTTTGCGACTATGAACCCGAAAATTGCCCCTTTGGTGCAGAGTTCTGTAATTGCAAGGATTTTGAAGATGATGAAATGGAAATAAAATCAAAAAAAAGTGGCGAGTTGCCATTCTAAAAATCGTTGTTCAAAAACTACAAAAACAAGGTTAAACTGTTGTTTAAAAACTACAAAGTAACATGCTGATAAATTGTTCAAACCATCCCTCCTCGTCTTGGGGCGAAAAACAAAAAAATGCTGCCGCCCAATACGGGGGCATCACAGATTTAACTTTCCCGGTTATCGATCCGGAAGCAGAAACCGATGCCGTGGCGCTTTTGGCCGAACTGTATGAAGTGAAAATACGCCGTTTGCTGGGTACGGAAAATACCGGCGCTTTTGCCGTGCATCTTATGGGCGAACTTACTTTCTGCTTCGCGCTGGTTGCCCGTCTGCAAAATGCCGGGATTACGTGCCTGGCTTCAACCACCCGGCGCGAAATAATTGAGAATGGAAACGGAAGCAAAACATCGAAATTCGAATTTGTACGGTTTCGGGAATATCCATATTTAAAAGTTCATTAGTTATGTTGCATTATCATATTTCTCTCGTTGGCGGCCAGCCAATGCCGGTTTATCAGGGTATAATCCACACAAATCCTGACAAGGTGCTTCTTGTTTGTTCAGATAAAACATACAAAGATGCAAAAGGAATAAAAAATGAATTAAAAGGGGTTGATTTGGAAATTGTTGAATTTAATCCAGTAAATCTTGAAGTAATTCAAAAACAAATTGACACCACCAAAAATAAAATTCCTGTGGATGCAACTTTGTCAGTAAATATTACCGGGGGAACTAAACCGTGGTCGGTAATGCTTTACAATGAGTTTATACAAAGAAAACAGACCTCAGTGTTTTACATTGATCAAAATAACAGGCTTTGGAACTTCTCTGACGGGACTAATTCTTTTGTGAACTTCGACCTTGACTTGCAATTCAGACTTAATGGCAATCCATTGATCACTTTTAATCCGATTGAAACTTATTCAAAGGAAGATATTCAGGCAATTAGAAAAATAAAACTTCTTCGTAAAGAAAATTATTCTGATTTTTTAAAAATTACCAGCTACCTCCAGAAAAATCCCAATAAAAACAAATATCAAACAGAAAGCGGTTCGTCTATTGAGTGGATTCCAGAGAAAAAAGCTTTTAATTGCTTTATACAAAACAAGAAATCAAATAAAGAGTTCTTGCTGAAATCCAATAACATACGGAATCTCCTTTTGAATACAGGTTGGTTTGAATTGGAAGTTGCCGTATTGCTGTCAAAATGGTCAAAATCAAGTGACATACGGTTAAATTGTCGTTTCCCAGCCAAGTCAAAAGGGGATAAAAATGAAATTGATATCGTAGTTAATCTGGGTAATAAAATTCTTTTTGTTGAGTGTAAGACACAGATTTTCGATATGACTGATCTTGATAAGTTTGCATCTGCCGTAAAAGTATATGGTGGATTGGGGAGTAAAATGTTGTTTATAACGGAAAGCAAAATGAAGGATAAAGCAATTGAAAAATGTACTGATCATGGAATCATGTTCTTTAGCCTGCAAAATACATTAAACGCTGAATTATCGGAAAAAATGTTATTTGCTCTTTTAGACAATGAATTATTAAAAATAAATGCGAAATAAACATGGCACGAAAAGTATTTATGTCGGTATTAGGTACCACCTTATATGAGAAATGTAAGTATTACATAGAAGATCGAAAGAATTCTATCGAATCATTTTTTATACAGGATGCTACAATTCAGTTGCAATGTCATCATTGGAAGGAGGATGATGAAATAGTCATTTTTACTACAAATCAAGCTTTTGAACTGAATTACACAGAATCAATTACAGAGCGATTCAATTATAAATTAAATTCATCTGTTCAATATTTTGGTCTGGAAAAAGTATTGAAGGAGTTAAATTTAAATATACCTTTTAAATATGTGCCAATCAAAGACGGAAATTCAGAAGAAGAAATCTGGGATAATTTTGAGACAATTTATAGAGAATTACAAGAGCATGACGAAATTTATTTTGATATCACGCATTCGTTTCGTTATCTTCCTATGCTTTTAATGATTTTGCTTTCATATTCTGAGTTTCTTAAAAAAACAAAGGTAATGTCTGTGACTTATGGTAATTATGAAATGTCGAAAAAAAACGATGGTTTTGCACCAATTATGGATTTGATGCCTTTGGTTCTTTTGAAAGATTGGTCACTGGCTGCAAGTAATTTCGAACAGTTTGGAGACCTTAATGCTATCAGTGAATTATGTCAGCAATCCTTGAGACCAATTTTAAAGGTTGCAAGGGGAAACGATGAGGTTGCCACAGCAGTAAACGCCTTTAGTAGAGACTTACCTGGGTTCATTGCCACTATAAAAACATGCCGGGGCGTCGAAATTATCTCTGGCGAGAAAGCTATTAAATTGGAAAAAAGAATAGCTAAGGTCGAAGAAACCTCACTTGCCCCGTTTAATCCAATTTTCTCACGCATTAAATCGCAAATAAAACAATTTGCATTATCCAACAATATCAAAAATGGATTTATTGCAGTCGATTGGTGTATTAAAAATGGTTCGGTACAACAGGGATTAACAATTCTTCAGGAATCCATAATTTCCCTTGTATGTGAATCGGAAAAATTAGAAATAATTAATGAGACGAACAGAATGATAGTTGGTAGTGCATTTAAAATTCTTGAAAAAAAATATCCTGAAACAAGTTGGGAAGGAGAATGCGCAAAAAAAGAGAACATTGCCTTAACGCGAAGGTTGTGCAAAAACACGATAGTAAAAACGTTATTTCCAGAATTTGCTGCATTAACCAATTCACGTAATGATATTAACCATTGCGGAATGAGGATTCCCCTTCAAAAGCTAATAAATTCGAAAAAAATCTAAAAGAATTATATTTTTCTGTTCTTACAAAAACAGCAAATAGTTAATTCATCAACCATGTCCATCACCACCTACATTCCTTACACCCCCACCACCGGCCAGTGGGTAGCCATTCAAAAGCTCGGTGTATTTTTTGATAACACCAACCATGTTTTTATCCTGAAAGGGTATGCAGGCACCGGGAAAACCACGTTGCTCAAAGGAGTACTTGACTACCTCGATTCCATTAAGCGGCCCAGCCGCCTGATGGCATACACCGGCAGGGCTGCACGTGTGATGGCGCAAAAAACCGGCAGAAATGCTTCCACCATACACAGTTCTATTTATGAACTCGACGGGCTGAAAAGCGTGGTGGACGAAAACACCAAAACTCTCGCTTTTAAGCTGCGCCCCAATCCTGATCATCCGGATACAATTTATTTTATCGACGAGGCCTCCATGATCTCCGATAAATACGAGCACAGTCAGGGCCTGCTCTTCGACGATGGCCGGTTTCTCGACCACATCTTCCGTTATATCGGAAACCGAAAATTGGTTTTTCTTGGCGACGATGCCCAACTGCCGCCCTACAACAGCAATATTATTCCGGCCCTGTCGGCTGAATACCTCACGGAACGCTACAAAAAACAAGTAATCGAAACAGCGCTCACCGAGGTAAAAAGGCAAACCGATGCCTGGGGAATAATTGGCAATGCCACCGCTCTGCGCGAAAATCTTTTCTCCGGGAGCATCCCACCGCTGGGCATAAACAAAAATCTTGGCACTGATATCAGGGTGGAAAACAACATCTGGATTGCTGCCGGAAAATATGCACAGTTAATCCAAAACCAAAAGGAAGAACTAGCTGTGCTTATTGTGCTTTCAAATGGTTCGGCTCATTACCTCAACTGTCAGGTGCGCAACCGGCTGTATAAAAAAAACGATGTCCCGCTGCAACCTGGCGAATGGTTAATGGTTATCCAAAATAACTACTACACCGGCTACAACAACGGGCAGCACCTGCGGCTGAAATCGTTTTCAGACACCGGTGAAAAAGTAGGAAGCATTTCGCTTATCGACGCGGTTACGGTTGATCCACATACCGGGAAAGAAAAAGAAGTAAAAATTGTAAAGAACCTGCTATTTAGGGCTTCACCATATTTGGAACCGGAAGAGGAAAAAGCCTTCACCGTAGATTTTGCCCGCCGGATGAAAAAGAGGGGAATCAGGCCCAAAACAGAAAGTTTTATCCGGTACATGCAGAATGACAAACGGTTTAATGCGCTGAAGGTGAAGTTCGGCTATGCAATAACCTGCCATAAAGCCCAGGGCGGTGAATGGGAGAATGTGTTCCTGAACATCGAACCGGCATTGATGAACCAGTCGCGCGAAAACCAGTACAGGTGGTTATACACTGCGATCACCCGCGCCTCGAAAAGTTTGGTAATACCACAACACAATATTTTATCTTGAAAACCGGAACTTTAAACTTTGAACTTTAAACTCAATTATGGAACTTGTGCTTAATACTTACGGAACCAGCCTTGTGAAAGACAACGATACGTTCCTTGTAATACACCCCGACGGGAAGCAGCGTATCCATCCTTCAGGAATAAAAAGTATTATTATTTCAAAAGGGGCAAACATAACAAGTGATGCCGCTTTACTGGCCATCGAACACGAAATTGAAGTCCTCTTTGTTGATAAAGCCGGAAATCCAAAAGGCCGAATCTGGAGCCACAAATACGGTTCGGTGTCAACCATCAGGAAGGGGCAGATAGAATTCACCTTTTCAAAAGATGCCATAAACTGGATTAAAACCATGATTATGCACAAAATGGAAAACCAGCAGGCATTGTTATTATCGATGAATTCTGAAACCGGGGCCGACCGGGAACGCATAAAAACAGCCATCGCCCGCATTGAGGATTATCGCGCCAAAACCGGCACGCTCGACGGTGAAGTAATTCCTGATATCGCCGCAGGCCTGCGTGGTTGGGAAGGGGCTGCCTCGCGTATCTATTTCGAAACAGTCAATCTCTTCCTGCCAGGGGCATTTAAAATTACCGGCCGGAAACAACACCCTGCAACCGATCTTTGCAATTGCCTCCTCAATTATGCCTACGGAATATTGTATGGAAAAATCGAAGGCGCACTGATAAAAGCCGGAATCGATCCTTATGTGGGCGTATTCCACCGCGACGACTATAACCGGCCCGTGCTGGTGTTCGATGTGATTGAACGTTTTAGGGTATGGGCCGATTATGTGGTATTTTCCCTCGTCCGCCAGGAAGTAATTAACGAAGATTGTTACAGCATCCGCGACGATGGTTCATACTGGCTTGAGGGGCTTGGAAAAAGGATTCTTATCCAAAGCATGAATGACTACCTCGGTGAAGTGGTGCAGGAAAAAGCAGTCAACCGTTCCCGGCTTGCTCATATCGATTTATTTGCCCAACATCTTGCCCAAAAATTTAAGAAATATGGATAATCCTGAATTTAAACTTTGAACTTTAAACCCGAAACTTTAAACTCATTATGTTACAAGCCGGAAAATGTATTTACCAATCCTCCGACCCCCTCGTTAAAGTGACGCCCGAATACCTTTTTCATGCCGTAAAAAACGCAAAACCGGCAATTGCCTCGGCAATCAGGCAACTCCGGCTGGTCCGGAATATCGATGTCAAGCAGTACCAGTTGCTGAAACGTGATTTGCCTTATGTGGTTACCGGTATTTTCCACCCCCCGGTGCGCCGTACCGAAAATTTTGCCTGGGCAAACCATTTTATCCTCGATATCGACCATCTGTCAGTGAAGGAGACAAATCCCGAAGCAGTAAAGGCAACGTTGAATCCGATCCCCGCATTCTGCTTATGTTTGTTTCGCCCAGCGAAGACGGATTGAAAATACTGTTTCGCCTTTCGGAAAAAATGTATGACCATGCACGTTATTCCATTTTTTACCGTGCATTTACCGATGCGTTTTCAAAACAATACAACCTGCAACAGGTGGCCGATACACGCACCTCCGATGTTACACGGGCTTGTTTTATCTCACTCGACCCGGAGGTTTACTACAACCCGAACGCCGAACCGGTAATGCCCGAAAGTTTTGTCGACTTTAACAATTACCTGGACGTAAAACAATTAAAAGCAAACTGGAAGGAAAAAGAGAAAACAGAGCGCGCAGACAATCCACCTCCCGAAAAACCACAACTGGAGGACGAGGCCCTGGAAAAGATTAAAAAAACGCTAAACCCCAACTTTAAACCCCGGCGCGAAAAACAAATTTATGTGCCCGAACAAATTGAAACTGTTACGGAAAATGTGATGGCGAAAATGCTTGAACACGAAATAGCCACCACCGAAATAATCAATATCCATTACGGGAAGAAATTTAAATTTGCACTGGGCCGAAAACAGGCCGAGGTAAATCTTTTCTACGGAAAAAAGGGGTTCACCCCCGTCATTTCGCCGCGCGCCGGAACTCATCCGGAGCTGAACGAAATTTGCCGGCAGTTGCTGGCACAATGGTACATGTAATGGCTAAAAAGAAAAAAAAGGAACTCACTTTTCCCGAAAAGCTGCGGAAAATAAAAAACGCCGGGCTCGAAGGTTCTCCCGAAATCAGGGCGAAACAGGATACTGATGCACTCCGGCCATTGTCCGAACGTATTCAGCAAGTTCTTGGAATTATAAAGCGGGTAAAATCAAACAATCAGAATATGGTTTATTTTATAATGTACGACATCGAAAACAACAAAGTACGAACCCAGGTGGCTAAATACCTCATAAAAAAGGGTTGTACCCGCGTGCAAAAATCAATCTTCCTGGCCAATACCAACCGTACAGTTTACAGCGAAATAAAATCGGACATGAAGGAAGTGCAGGAGTGCTATGAAAACAACGACAGCATTTTCCTGGTGCCGGTATCCACTGATGAGATAAAGGCAATGAGCGTAATTGGACAAAATATCGATTTCGATCTCATCCTGCAAAACAAAAATACCTTGTTTTTTTGATCCCTGCCAGCGGGTTCTTTGACATGTTGTTTTATCATTTGATTTGCTGTAATTTTGTATCCCGTAAAAAACATCATTTTTTGCTGCTGCAATAAAGTGAGACCGTTCTTATAAAAACTTAATCTATTTGTTTTCTGAAAATTATGAAAGCATGGGTCTCCGGCCATGTTCCAGCGAAAGTAGGATTGAGACCAATTTGTTAATATATTTACTGGTCAAGTTAATGAATTCGTCTCCGGCCATGTTCCAGCGAAAGTAGGATTGAGACTGAATTCATTCTATTGCATACTGGATCTGTCAGTATGTCTCCGGCCATGTTCCAGCGAAAGTAGGATTGAGACTGATCAAGTATTTGTTCGATAATTATTGTTATTCTGCTAGTCTCCGGCCATGTTCCAGCGAAAGTAGGATTGAGACTCAGTTCAATTTATTCATCGTTTTTTTTCAGTCACTGTCTCCGGCCATGTTCCAGCGAAAGTAGGATTGAGACTACTGTATTTAACGATGTCAATATTGTTCACTTCATGTCTCCGGCCATGTTCCAGCGAAAGTAGGATTGAGACACGTTGACAGATTCATTCTGTTAATTGTTCAACCTCGTCTCCGGCCATGTTCCAGCGAAAGTAGGATTGAGACATAATCTAGTATCTTCATGAATCTGTAGTTTACATTCATGTCTCCGGCCATGTTCCAGCGAAAGTAGGATTGAGACCATGTTATCGATGTTAATCTGTCATGTGACATGCTAGTCTCCGGCCATGTTCCAGCGAAAGTAGGATTGAGACTCGTATCTTCGATTTTTCAATTCATAACATATGGTCTCCGGCCATGTTCCAGCGAAAGTAGGATTGAGACTATTCTGTCAATCTGGTTCGATTGTCAATGTTATCGATGTCTCCGGCCATGTTCCAGCGAAAGTAGGATTGAGACTCAAGCGATTGTGCCGATTGCATTTCATGCGAAGTAAGTCTCCGGCCATGTTCCAGCGAAAGTAGGATTGAGACATCATGTTACAAGTTTGGATACGTTTCATTATGCAATGTCTCCGGCCATGTTCCAGCGAAAGTAGGATTGAGACACTTATCGCACTTGATTACGTGCAACCTTAGCATCAGTCTCCGGCCATGTTCCAGCGAAAGTAGGATTGAGACTCATCATACTCATGAAGATTTCAAGCTACTTTAGTTCTGGTCTCCGGCCATGTTCCAGCGAAAGTAGGATTGAGACATTACAGAATATTCTATTTTCATACTTCTTTTACAGTATTGTCTCCGGCCATGTTCCAGCGAAAGTAGGATTGAGACATACATGGATCGAATTAACATGATAAACAGCAATTGAATTGTCTCCGGCCATGTTCCAGCGAAAGTAGGATTGAGACACAGGCATTACTAAATAGTGCCTCTTAGTAAACTCTCTATCCTTTGACAATCAATAGGTTAATGTTAATAACTTTCTTGAATCTTTACCGGTTATTGTTTGGTTATATTATTTAAAATACAGAATTTCAGGTCGTTAATGATTTTAGGTTCGCTTATTTCAAACAGTAATACATAAAAGGTTCAAATATGAGAAACAGGTTCGAACAACAATGTTCAATAGGACAGCGATTGATAAAAGACACCCCCGTCAACCCAAAACGGAAAGATAAACTGGAAGAGTTGATAGCTGCACTAAAAGCAATTTATTGCAACCCGGAATATAACCAAAGGTTGTTCGGGATTTTGGAACGCCACCTGCTGAAAGACAAAATGAGAACGGGCCGCAAGGGGATGGATCTTTGGTGCATTTTTGTTTTGTCGCAGGTACGCCTGTGCCTGAACATGGATTACGGCTGGGTGTACAACCTTTCAAACAACCATTTGTCAATAAGGTGGTTAATGGGCATTGAGACTGAATATGGCTTTAAGCGGACAGAGTTCAGTTATCAGAATATCTACGATAACGTGACGCTTCTGGACGATGAAATGGTAAAAGAAATTAATTCCTTGGTATTGGAATTTGGGCATGGGCAGGTGTTTAAAAAAAAAGAAACGGCAGCCTTGCGCTTAAAAACTGACAGTTTTGTGGTGGAGAGCAACGTCCACTTTCCGACCGACTACAACCTGCTGTGGGATAGTGCGCGCAAATGTATTGATGGCGTTTGTGTTTTTCTGGGCAAATACAAAAACCTGCAGGGGTGGCGGAAGATAAAAAGCTGGAAGACAGAAATGAAGGGGCTGATGCGGGAACTGGGGAAAGCATCATCATCAGGGGGCAAGGGCAAAGAACAGAGGGAAGCCAAGGCAGCCCGCAGTTACATCAACAAAGCTGCCGCACTTTATGCAAAACTGGAAAAAGGGTTGCCACAACTGCCCATTGTTGATGACCAGGACCTTGCCCTGGTTGTTTCGCTGGAATATTTTATGCAACTGTTGCTCAAACATATCGACTTGGTTGACAGGCGAATAATAAAAGGGGAAATGATACCACACGGAGAAAAGATGTTTTCAATTTTTGAAACTTACACTGAATGGATAAAAAAAGGCAAATCACGGCCAAGTGTTGAGCTGGGCAAAAAATTATCGATAACAACCGACCAGTTCGATTTAATTATCGATTACCAGATAATGGAACACGAACAAGACCGGGACATTGTTATAGCGTTGGCAGACAGGCTGTTGGCCAAATACAAAATTGAATCGTGGAGTTTTGACAAAGGGTACTGGGGAAAGGAAAACAAGCAACTGCTCCAGTTAGAAGTACCCAAAGTAATAATGCCAAAACTGGGGAAACGCAATAAACAGGAAGAAGCCGAAGAAACCGGCAGGCCTTTTCGCAAGTTAAAAAACAAGCACAGCGCCATAGAATCAAACATCAACGAACTCGAACATAGGGGCTTGGACAGGTGTCCCGACCGTGGTTATCCCCATTTCAAAAACTACGTTGCCTTGGGCGTTTGCGCCTACAACCTCAAAAAGATTGGGTCAAAACTGCTGGAAGAAGAACGGGAAAGGCTGAGAATACAAGGCCAAAGTCGGCCAAGAATAGCAGCATAACCAAAAAACAACCCCAAAAATGGGATTTCTATGCCCAAATTTTACGTAATTGCAATTTTATGTTCAACAGAAACTATATTTGCCCCAAATGTTTGACTGTTTTTAGAATTTTCAGAAAAAGGTGGCTAGGAATGCCTGCAATAAAACCTGGAAAAAATCAAAATATCAAAAATTATTGCGTTTTCTTTGCGACACTAAATAAATGCTATCATCAATCATCACGTCTCCGGCCATGTTCCAGCGAAAGTAGGATTGAGACTTGTAGTCTAATCATCCTTAGGATCGATAGTAAGTTCAGGGTCTCCGGCCATGTTCCAGCGAAAGTAGGATTGAGACACCACTGTGAGTTTCACCTATTGCAGATTTCAACCTACTAGTCTCCGGCCATGTTCCAGCGAAAGTAGGATTGAGACATACGATTTTCGCACTTTTTTAGTCGCTAATTGAACCGGTCTCCGGCCATGTTCCAGCGAAAGTAGGATTGAGACTTAATAACATTGCCGGTAAAATTTTTTGGGTCAATGTCTCCGGCCATGTTCCAGCGAAAGTAGGATTGAGACTGAGGCGTTGTTAATAAATGTATTTCTGACATCTTTGTCTCCGGCCATGTTCCAGCGAAAGTAGGATTGAGACTGTTCTATCTGTTTACTGCAGCTGAATAAAAAAACTTTGTCTCCGGCCATATTCCAGCGAAAGTAGGATTGAGACATCGATAGCAGCATAAACAGAGCTAGCAACAGTTCCGAGGTCTCCGGCCATGTTCCAGCGAAAGTAGGATTGAGACAGCTCCATAATAGTACATTTAAGATTACATAAATATTTGTCTCCGGCCATGTTCCAGCGAAAGTAGGATTGAGACAGGTGTTTATTCATCTGAGAAACAAAGGAAAGTCTCCGGCCATGTTCCAGCGAAAGTAGGATTGAAACTGTAACAGGTTAAATGATTTCCGAAAAAGATGGAAGCAATATTTTCCATCTTTTTCACAGAAAATCCTATTTTTTGGTTAGAATTGTAAATACTTTTGCATGTAAAATCTAAATCAAAAAAATCATGAGTGAACTACTTTCAAAAATCGCAGACTGCATCGAATTTGGCAAAATCAATAAAGCTTCACCTTATCCGCCTCAAATGAAAGGACAGGACGGCGCCGATGAATTTACCAGGCAGGCGCTCGACGAAGGAATTTCAGCACAGCGCATCCTTACCGAAGGGTTAATGGTGGGAATGGAAAAAGTGGGTATTAAATTCCGTGAAAACAAGGTTTTTGTGCCGCAGGTGCTAATGTCGGCAAAAGCCATGAGCACCGCAATGATCCACCTGAAACCTTACTTTCTCTCAGGCGAGGTAAAACAAAAAGGGACCTTCATTATCGGAACCGTCGAGGGTGATTTACACGACATCGGCAAAAACCTGGTTTCAATGATGGTGGAAGGGAACGGCTGGAAAGTAGTCGATTTGGGAACCGATGTAAAAGCCGATCAGTTTGTTGCAGCGCTGAAAGAAAATGAAAATGCATTTGTTGGTTTGTCGGCGCTTTTAACCACCACCATGGTAAACATGGAGAAAATTACAAAAGCCGTAAAAGAAGCAGTTCCCGGGGCAAAAGTGGCCGTTGGCGGCGCTCCGGTTACCGATGATTTCCGGCAAAAAATCGGCGCCGATATTTACTCGCCCGATCCGCAGGGATTGGTGGAATTTTTAAATGAGGCGGTGGTTAGCCGGTAACTGAGGTTGGATTTTCTTGTAAACTCAAGATTTTAGACACAAGACGCAGGACCTCAGCGATTTCGCTTTGAGACCGGATTTTAATGTTTGTTTATTTAAAAAAAAATCATTGGTGTCCGGTTAAATATTATATTGGCTAAAAGCCCTTCTATACAAGGGTTTTATTGCCCCCGGCTTAAGCCGGGGGTTAACTTTGGAGCACGAAACGTTTTTTTGTCTAAAAGTTTTGATCTGTCGATCTTGTATTCTAAAAATCTTGCGTCTGCCAGTTCTGCATCTAAAAATCTTTTAGGAATGTCCGTTTATCTACCTAATATGTTCATTGATTCTCTCTGAATACCCCGGCCCTAAAGAGAGCAGAGATAATCGATTCGCCCCCTTTAAGGCCGGGGTTAACGAATTGATATGCAGCATACAATAATTTAAATAGGTACATTTGCGGATAGTCGTTAAATCTTTTATTCAATAATCTTGCACCAATCAACCCAAAAATCTATAAAATGAACGGACTTGCCTTAATCAAAAAAGCATTTGCACTGCAGCCAACCATACGTAGCCCCTGGGTTCCGTTCGTTGGAATTCACGGCGGATTCTTAACCGGCGCCAATGCCGAAACTTACCTTAAATCTTCAGCAGAAATCGTGAAAGGAATTTCCAAAGCAGTTGAAGAATATCATCCGGATGGCATTCCTGTCATCTTTGATTTGCAAATTGAAGCTGAAATACTCGGTTGCGAATTACGCTGGTCGCCACATAACCCACCGGCTGTGGTTTCACATCCGCTTGCGAATGGGAAAAAACTTACTGATTTAAAGCTGCCATCTCCGAACGACGGCCGCATTCCGGTTGTTTTGGAAGCAACTGCACAACTTCGGGAGAAATTCCCTGAAATTGCTTTGTACGGTTTGGTTACGGGGCCTTTCACTCTTGCGCTTCATTTAATGGGAACCGATATTTTTGTGAAGCTTTTTGAAGCGCCGGACGAAGTAAATGAAGTGATGGAATTCTGTACAAAAGTAAGCCTGAAAATGTCGGAATATTTCATGGATGCCGGATGCGATATCATTGCCGTTGTTGATCCGATGACAAGCCAGATTGATCCGCTTACGTTTGAATCGTTTGTAACGCCATTTGCAACGCAGGTTTTTTCTTTTGTCAGGGAAAGGCAAAAACTCAGCTCGTTTTTTGTTTGCGGTCATGCCCAGCAGAATATCGAAGCCATGTGCAACTGCGGCCCCGACAATGTTTCCATTGATGAAAATATCCCGCTTGGTTATGTGAAAGACATTGCTTTAAAAAAGGGGATCAGTTTTGGCGGGAACCTGCGGCTGACGGTTGTTTTGCTGATGGGAACGAAAGACGATGTGCGCGAAGATGTGCTGAATTGCCTCGATTTGGGCGGGAAAACCGGCTTCATTCTCGCTCCGGGTTGTGATCTGCCCATGGAAACGCCGCCTGAAAATCTGAAAGCGGTTACCGAACTTGTTCACGATGAATACCAGCAGGACGTGGTGCGGGCGCTGGAGAAAAAGGAAAACCCGCTCGAAGTATTTAACATGAAAGATTACGGACAGGCTGACAAGGTAATTGTGGATATCATAACCCTCGATTCCGAATCGTGCGCCCCCTGCCAGTATATGGTGGAAGCTGTAAAACGCGTTGCCCCGCAATTTGAAGGGGTGGTGGAGTGGCGCGAACATGCCATCAAAAAAATGGAAGCCGTTACATTTATGTCGTCACTTATGGTAAAAAATATTCCTACCATTTGCATCGATGGAAGGATTGTGTTCGTGTCAAAAATTCCGCCCCGCGGAGAATTGATTGCTGCGATTCAAAAGCGGATTAACGAAAAACTCAGGCTGAAAATAAAATCCAAACGAAGTGAAATACTCGTTTTATGTAAAGAGGATATTGATTGCCGGGAACTGACGGGAAAAATTAAACGCGCCTCCACCGAACTGGGAAAAGATATTGAATTGAAAGTAATTTCAGACAAGGCACAAATGGCTGCTTTTGGAGTGGTGAACGGGCCGGCGGTGGTTTCTGTACACTACAAACTGAAATCGGAAGGCGATAATCCGTCACTCGATGTAATAAAAGAATGGATAAAAGAATTGTAGCTTTTTTGTAATTTAGCTGGGAATTTCGAGGTTTCGCCTGATAGGTATGTTATAATTAGAGCTTCACTAACCCTGGCATTTATGCCGGGGCTGAAGAGATAAATTAATCCGGCTTTAGCCACAAAAATTTTTCAATGTCATATGTCAGAATTTGGATACATTGTGTTTGGGGAACAAAAAACCGTGTGCCTTTTTTTACAAATTCAAACAAATTTATTATCCTGAATCACATTAGAGAAAGTGCAAAACAAAAAGGAATACATCTGGATTTTATCAATGGACATAAAGAACATATTCATTCTGTGATTTCATTAAATGCTGATCATATGCTCTCAAAAGATATTCAACTCATTAAAGGTGAATCATCTTATTGGATAAATAAAAATAACCTGGTTTCGGGGAAATTTGAATGGGCAGGAGAATATTTTGCTGTGTCGGTAAGTGAGTCTCAAATTAATCATGTACGTGAATATATCAAAAATCAGGAGAAACATCATAAGTTGAAAAGTTGGGAGGAAGAATATAATGAATTTATGGATAAGTATGGATTTACAAAGATGAAGGGCTGAAGCCCGAATAATCATAAATTATTCAAATCCCTGGCATGAATGCCAGGGTTAGTCAAAAAGGCCTCACTTGCTTTGATGAACTTTGTAGCTGATACAAATGATTTATAAAGTTATAACTGACTAACACCGGCATTTATGCCGATGAAAATAAGAAAACAAACTCAGAGGGTTTTAACCCTTAAAACGATATATTATGGGCAAAATACTCGATCAAATCAAAAAAGGTAAAATTCTGGTTTCCGATGGTGCGTGGGGAACATTTTTGCAGCAAAAAGGATTGCAGCCGGGCGAATGTCCGGAGGAGTGGAATTTCACACATCCGGACGATGTATTCGACATTGCCCGGAGTTACATTGAAGCCGGCGCCGATATGATTGAAACCAACAGTTTTGGCGGCACCAAATTCAAGCTGGAGAAATATGGGCTCGCCGGTAGAGTTTTCGAGGTGAACAAAGCGGCGGCCGAAATCAGCAGGAAAGCTGCGGGTGACAAATTTGTGCTGGGGTCGGTGGGGCCAACCGGCAAAATTTTAATGATGGGCGATGTTTCCGAAGATGAACTTTATAATGCATTTAAAGAGCAGGTGCAAGGGCTCGAAGCCGGCGGCGCGGACGCTATCATGATTGAAACCATGACGGATCTGGATGAGGCCCGGCTGGCTGTTCAGGCAGCGAAAGAAAATACAAATTGTGAGGTTTTTTGTACCATGACCTTTGAAAAAACTGTGGACGGTGAATTTCGTTCGATGATGGGCGTTGCGCCGGTTGACATGGTTAATACCATTATTGATGCCGGTGCGGAATTAATTGGCGCCAACTGCGGAAACGGAATTTCAAACATGATAGGCATTGTAGAGGAAATCCGAAAAGCCAATAAAGAAATCCCGGTTTTGATTCATGCCAATGCAGGCATGCCGGTTTATAAAGATGGCGAAACTGTTTTTCCGGAAACTCCGGACGAAATGGCCGGACTGGTTCCCAAAATTATTGCCGCCGGTGCAAATGTAGTCGGCGGTTGCTGCGGTACTACTCCGGCGCATATTTTAAGAGTGCGAAAGGCTGTGGACGAAAAGTGACTATTGGAAATATGCAAAAAATACCATTTCATATTGTCTCCGGTTTTTTGGGAAGCGGTAAAACCACTTTCCTGAAACGGATTATTGAAAAATATTCGGGGCAGGCTAAGCTGGGAATTATTCAGAATGAATTTGCACCGGCAAATGTCGACGGGGCGGAACTCAGGAAATCAGGGAATAATTTTGAATTGCTGGAAATCAACAACGGCTCGGTTTTTTGCGTTTGCCTGCTGGGCGATTTTGTGCGGTCGCTGGAAAAATTCATCGATGAACATCAACCCGAAGTGCTGGTAATTGAAGCTTCCGGATTATCCGACACCACTTCAATTGCGGAAGTTCTTTCTGCCGGGGCACTTGCCGAAAAGCTCTATCTGGCTTCCAACTGGTGCATTGTTGATGCGCCCAACTTCGCTAAAATTGGCCTGATGAAAGAGCGCGTGACCCACCAGTTGCGCATGGCCGATATCGTTCTGATAAATAAAATTGATTTGGCTGAAAACAATACAACCTCCGTTCAGGAAGAAATAAAAAAGACCAATCCGTTTGCCGAAATTTATCTCACTACTTTTTGTGACATCGGTTTTGAATTGGGAAATAAAGCAGCAGATAAGTTTTATTTCGGAGGAACGAAAGCGATGCCCCGGCCAAATATAAATTCCATGGTCATCAAAAGCGGAAGGAAACTATCGCGCGAAGCGCTGGAGAAATTCTTAAGCCGCTGGGCTCCGGAAGCATATCGAATAAAAGGATTTGTTAATCTGAAGGAAGGAAAATCCGTGGCAGTTCAATGCACATTCAACATGATGGAAATAAAAGATGTGGAAGAAAAATTCGCGCCCACAGAGCTGGTTGCGCTGAGCGATAAATTCAACCTGCGCGAGTGGAATAAATCATTCCGGGAATTTGCTTAATCCGATATATATTTGGAGATTATCTTCAATGTTTCTAAACAATAATCCATTTATTTTTTGTTAGAAACAATTTAAATTAACTATTTTAGGCGCTTCCTTTTTGGGAGAGTTTGGCCGTTCATCTACATTTGTGCCAGAAATAAAAAACAACCAATATAAATATCGAAACATGAGCAAGTTTTTAAATGCGTCTATCGGCAGAAAGTTTCTGATGAGTATCACCGGTCTCTTTCTGATTCTGTTTGTTGCAGTGCATTTGACGGTGAACCTGTTGTTAATTTTTGACGATAAAGGAGATTTATTTAACCAGGCTGCCCATTTTATGGTTACCAATCCCGCCATTCGGGTAATGGAACCTATTTTAGGATTAGGTTTTCTCATTCATATCATCTGGTCATTTATCCTGGAATACCGCTATTTGAAAGCTCGTCCCATTCGCTATAAAAAGAAAAATCCCGGTGCAAACAGTACCTGGGAATCACGAAATATGTTTGTTCTTGGCGCTCTGGTTCTGGTGTTTTTAATTATCCATATCATCAACTTTTATTGGGTAATCCGGTTTAATCCCGATGCGATGGAGCCGGCAACCATTTCAGGTGTTGAAATGGAAAATACCTACACTTTAATCGCTGAATTATTCAAGGACAGTTTGATTTATGATATTTTTTATGTCCTGGGAGCTATTTTGCTCGGATTTCATCTTTCCCATGGTTTTTGGTCGGCATTTCAAACGCTGGGGATGAGCAATAAAAACTGGATGAAAAGATTGCAGGTTATCGGAATGGTATACGCTGTGATAGTAGCAGTTGGTTTTTCTGTAATACCGCTGTATTTCCTCATTAAATTTTAAACGGAAAAAAGATTCACTATGAGCATATTAGATTCAAAAATACCGGAAGGCCCACTGGCAGAAAAGTGGAACAAACATAAATCTTTAATAAAAGTTGTTAGTCCGGCCAACAAACGAAAACTCGAAATCATTGTTGTCGGAACCGGTTTGGGGGGCGCTTCTGCTGCTGCTTCACTTGCCGAACTGGGCTATAAGGTAAAGGCATTTTGTTACCAGGACAGCCCGCGCCGTGCGCATTCAATTGCCGCACAGGGAGGTATAAATGCAGCTAAAAATTACCCGAACGATAATGATTCGGTTTACCGGCTGTTTTACGATACAATTAAAGGGGGCGACTACCGTTCGCGGGAGGCAAATGTTTATCGTCTTGCAGAAGTTTCACCAAATATTATCGACCAGTGCGTTGCTCAGGGTGTGCCTTTTGGCAGGGAATATGGCGGATTGTTAGCCAACCGTTCTTTCGGGGGGGTGCTGGTTTCCCGTACTTTTTACGCCCGTGGACAAACCGGGCAGCAGTTGTTGCTGGGAGCATACCAGGCTCTGAACCGCCAGATTGCAAAAGGGAACGTGGAAATGTACAGCCGCCACGAAATGCTCGATGTGGTAAAAATTGATGGAAAAGCGCGTGGAATTGTTGCTCGTGATTTGGTGACCGGCGAAATAAAACGCTTTGGCGCACATGCAGTTGTAGTTGCTTCAGGCGGATACGGAAACGTTTTCTTCCTTTCAACAAATGCAATGGGAAGCAACGGATCGGCAGCATGGCAGTGTTACAAAAAAGGTGCATTCATGTCGAACCCGAGTTTTGTGCAAATTCATCCAACCTGTATCCCTGTTCATGGCGATCAGCAATCGAAGCTGACACTGATGTCAGAATCATTGCGAAACGATGGCCGGGTTTGGGTTCCAAAGAAAAAAGAAGACGCTGAAAAACTGCAGAAAGGTGAAATAAAACCAAACGATATTCCGGATGAAGATCGTGATTTTTATCTTGAACGCCGCTACCCTTCCTATGGAAACCTGGTCCCGCGGGATGTGGCTTCCCGCGCTGCAAAAGAGCGTTGCGATGCTGGTTATGGTGTTAATGCCGAAGGGAAAGCCGTTTTTCTCGATTTTCAGTACGCAATTGATCGCCTGGGAAAAGATGTGATTAAAGCACGGTATGGAAACCTTTTCCAGATGTACGAAAAAATAACAGATGTCGATCCTTATAAGGAGCCAATGATGATTTATCCTGCAATTCACTATGCAATGGGTGGAACATGGGTTGATTATAACCTGATGACAACCGTTCCCGGATTGTATTCCATCGGCGAAGCAAATTTCTCCGACCATGGTGCAAACCGTCTGGGCGCTTCGGCATTGATGCAGGGATTGGCTGACGGATATTTTATTCTTCCATACACCATTGGCGATTATCTGGCAAATGAAATTATGACGCCGCCAATTGATGTTAAAGCACCTGAATTCGAGGAAGCCGAAAATGCAGTTAACAGCAGGATTGAAAGACTGTTTAATATAAAAGGCAGTAAACCAGTGGATTATTTCCATAAAAAACTGGGCCAGGTGATGTGGGATTATGTGGGTATGTCGCGAAATGCTGAAGGATTGAAAAAAGCAATTTCACTTATTCAGGAAATTCGTGCAGAATTCTGGAAAGATGTAAAAATTACAGGCGAAATGAATAACCTGAACCCTGAACTTGAAAAAGCAGGACGCGTTGCCGATTTCTTTGATATCGGAGAATTGCTGGCACGCGATGCACTGAACAGAAATGAATCCTGTGGAGGTCATTTCCGTGAAGAGTCATCAACAGATGAAGGCGAGGCCAAGCGCGACGATGAAAATTACACCTACGTTTCGTGCTGGGAATTTAAGGGAGAAAACCAGGAACCTGTCCTGCATAAGGAAGATCTGGTTTTTGAAAATGTGAAGTTGACTCAACGCAGTTATAAATAAATGTCGTACCAGGATGAATAGATGAAGGCACAGGAGTTTCAGTCTAATCTGATTTACAGCTTTTGCCTTTTGTCTAAAATCTAACCGAGTAATATTAAAAAAGAAAAAAATGGCTGACACAGTTCTCAAAAAATTGAATATAAAAGTCTGGCGGCAGAAAAATGCTGCAGATAAGGGAAGGTTTGAAACTTATACCATCGAAAACATATCAACCGGTTCTTCTTTTCTTGAGATGCTGGATATTCTAAACAACAAGTTAATTGAAGAAGGGAAAGACCCAATCGCTTTCGACCACGATTGCCGCGAGGGAATTTGCGGCACCTGCAGTTTGTTTATCAATGGTCGCGCACACGGACCGGATACTGAGGTAACCACCTGCCAGTTGCACATGCGCAGATTTAAGGATGGCGAAACAATAACTGTTGAACCCTGGCGCGCGGCTGCATTTCCTGTGATCAAGGATTTGGTGGTTAACCGTACGGCATTTGATAAAATTCTTCAGGCCGGTGGGTTTATTTCAGTTAATACCGGCGGTGTTCCCGATGCGAATTCCATTCCTGTTTCTTATGACGATGTTGAAGAAGCAATGGATGCAGCAGCATGTATCGCTTGCGGGGCGTGTGTTGCAGCTTGCAAAAATTCATCGGCTATGTTATTTGTTGCCGCCAAAGTTTCACACCTGGCGAAATTGCCACAGGGAAAAATTGAGGCTAAAAAACGGGCGCGCAATATGGTGGCCAAAATGGATGAGCTTGGTTTTGGCGGTTGTACCAATACCCGTGCCTGCGAGGTGGAATGCCCTAAAAGCATTTCGGTTTCACATATCTCCCGCTTAAACCGGCAGTTTCTGGCTGCAAAATTCTCTGAATAAGAATTAACAGAAAAGATATACATTCAGAAGCCTTCCCGATTTCAGGAGGGCTTTTTAATAAAACGCCCAAATAATACAATTGCATTTTCCCAAATCCTGTTCACCGTTTCTTGAACAACTTTTTAATTGGAACTCCTTGCAACTTCAATATCAATAAGTTTTGAACACAACCTGGACACGTTGAAAATACACTTTTATTCACAAAAATCTGTGCATAACAAATAGAGCGAATACCTGACAATCGTGATACAAATTTCATAAATTCGCAATAATTAATTTGGAAGGACTTATGCCATACCGTCGATTGCCAACCACCGATAAAGCCCGGCTGCGTGCCATGGATGCCGCTTTGAAAATGGCCTCAAAAAAGGAAACTGGAAAACTGGCCTTTTCATTGCCTGCCCTCGAAGAACTTAATCTGGTAAAAATGAATTTTGCCAACGGTCTGAAACAATATGAAGCGGATATTCATTTGCAATCAGAAAAAAGCAAAGATTATAAGGCTGCTTTTGAAAAGGCAAATTTGTACGTCTCCCATTTCATTCAGGTTTTGTACATGACCATTGAACGGGGAGAACTGAAAGAGGAAGTTTTAGCGAATTACGGCTTAACCGGGTTAGAAGGAAAAACTCCTCCGTTAAATACCGAAGAAGGTTTGCTGGAGTGGGGAAACAATTTGATCTCGGGCGAGAAAAAAAGGATGCAGAAGGGTGGCAGTCCCATTTACAATCCATCAATTGCACTGGTAAAGGTTAACGTTGAAAATTTTCATGACGCGGCAGTTTATCAAAATAATCTGAAAAAAAACACAGCGCGTTCGTTCGAAAAAATGCAGAAACTGCGGCATTCTACCAACGAGTTTATCAGTAAATTATGGAATGAAATCGAGGAAAATGTTGGAGGAGGTTCGCCAAAGCATAAAAGACAGCGGGCGCAGGAATATGGAATTGTGTATGTTTTCAGAAGAAATGAAAAGAAAAAGCTGAAATCGGATGACCTGCAAACGGATTTGTTATTCGATTTTTAGACATTTCAGCTCTTGTGAATGTAAACAACTGTTTTTTGTAACTCCCGGCATTAGCTTGTAAAAATAACAATAACTATATCTGCTTATTTTTTACCTTTGACGCATATCAACTTAAACCATTATTCAATGAGGGCATACCTTTTTTTATTTTTGTTAACAATCTTTGCTTCAGCATGTAGCAACAATCAGGAAAGAGAACGGGACAGAATTAAATTCACCAAAAACTGGAAATTCAGTCTAGATAATTCGGAACAATTTTCCTCAGCGGAATTCAACGACTCGGCCTGGCGGGTTTTAAACCTTCCGCACGACTGGAGCATCGAAGGCGAATTCAGCCGCGAAAATCCGGCATCACCCGGCGGCGGGGCGCTTCCCGGCGGAATTGGCTGGTACCGGAAAACGTTTCAGCTTCCCGAGTCGGATAACGGGAAACTTGTTTTCATCGATTTCGACGGCATTTATCAAAAAGGTGAAGTATGGATAAACGGTCATTATCTGGGAATGCGGCCTTACGGTTACAGTTCGTTTCGGCACGACTTAACGCCTTACCTGAATTTTGGCGATAAGGAAAATGTAATTGCCGTTAAAGTGAATAATTCTGAACAACCGAATTCACGCTGGTATTCCGGCTCCGGAATTTACCGGAATGTCTGGCTGGTGAAAACCGGGAAACTGTTTGTCGATCATTGGGGAACATTTGTTACCACTCCTGAAGTCAGCAAAGAAAAAGCGACTGTTTCGGTGGAAACAAAAGTTGAAAACCGTTTGGATAATCAGGCGAATGCAACGCTTAAAACCGTGATTTATGATGCGAATGGAAAATTGGTTGCAGAAGATGAATCGTCTCAATCCATTGAATCAGGTTCAGAAATTAATTATTCGCAAAATATTGAAATAAATAAACCGGAGTTGTGGAGCATCGAAAATCCCGTGCTTTATAAAGCTGTTTCTGAAGTATATAATAACGGGAAACTTACCGATCAGTACGAAACAAATTTTGGTGTACGGTTTTTTGAATTCGACCCGTACGAAGGTTTTTCATTGAATGGGGAACATGTGAAATTACTGGGTGTTTGCCAGCATCACGATTTGGGGTGCCTGGGGGCCGCAATTAATATCCGTGCGCTGGAACGTCAGTTGGAAATACTAAAGGAAATGGGCTGTAATTCTATCCGCACTTCGCATAATCCGCCGGCGCCCGAATTGCTGGATTTGTGCGATAAAATGGGATTTGTGGTGCAGGACGAAACCTTCGATATGTGGCGCAAAAAGAAAACGCCGTTCGATTATTCCCGCTATTTTCCGGAATGGCACGAACGCGATTTGACCGACCATATTTTGCGCGACCGGAACCACCCGTCGGTAATGATGTGGAGCATTGGAAATGAAGTTTTGGAACAGTGGGACCATGTTGGCGCCGATACCCTCGATATTCAGGAAGCCAATTTTCTGCTGAACTTCGATAAAAATATAGATGAAAGCATCATTGCCTCAGGCGAAATGTCGGTGAATTCTCTGCTGACCACCAAACTGGCTAACATTGTGAAAAGCCTGGATTCCACGCGACCGGTAACCGCAGCATGCAACGAAGTAAATCCCTGGAATAACCTGTTCAAGTCCGGGGCGCTTGATATCTATGGTTTTAATTATCATGAAGGTAGTTTTGCTGATTTTCATGAAACCTTTCCGGATAAAAAATTTATTGTTTCCGAATCAACTTCCGGATTAATGTCGCGTGGGTTTTACCAGATGCCTTCTGACAGCATGTTAATTTGGCCGGCACGTGGACGAAATCAGGCGCCATTCGGAAATCCCGGGCAGCAATGTTCTTCCTATGATAATTGCCACGTCCCCTGGGGATCAACACACGAAGAAAGCTGGAAGATTGTAAAAAAATACGACCACATTGCAGGAACTTATATCTGGACCGGTTTTGATTATTTGGGTGAACCGACACCTTACTGGTGGCCATCACGCAGTTCTTATTTCGGAATTATTGATTTGGCCGGTTTCCCGAAAGATGTTTATTATATGTACCAAAGCGAATGGACAGACAAGGATGTGCTGCATATTTTTCCGCACTGGAATTGGGAACCGGGACAACTTATTGATATCTGGGCTTATACCAATGCACACGAAGTGGAGCTTTTTCTGAATGGGAAATCATTGGGAACAAAAAGCAAACAAGGCGACGATTTACATATTATGTGGCGCATTTCTTTTGAACCTGGAAATTTAAAAGCGATTTCCCGCACCAACGGAAAAGTTGTGTTGGAAAGGGAAATAAAAACTGCCGGCAAACCGGCGCAGGTTAAAGCCACGGCCGATCGCAGCCGGATATCTGCCGGCGGCGAAGATTTGTCTTTTATTACCATTGAAGTGCTCGATGAAAATGGAATTCCTGTGCCGGATGCAGGAAATCAAATCCGGTTTTCAGTGGAAGGCGACGCAAAAATTGTTGGGGTGGACAATGGAAATCCGGTAAGCCACGAACCAATGAAAGGTTCAACGATTAAAACATTCAACGGGAAATGCCTTGTTGTGGTGCAGGCTGGTGAAAATACAGGAAAAGCTGTTTTAACCGCTTCCGCCGAAGGCCTTGAACCGGGAACCGTGGAAATTGAAATGGACTAAACTCAGCGGGAGTTGGAGTTCAGGCAAAACATTCAAGTGAAAACGGCCTGCCAATGATGAATAAAGTTTATGCTTTAAGATCGCCCTGGCGAAGTTCGTTTTGTTTGTTCTCTTTTTTGATTAAGTACATGAAAACAAAAATCAGTGCCAGGCTCAGAACGGCGAAATAATAGCTTCCGGAATCAGCGCCAAAATTTTCGACTTCCGGCGTCAGCAGGTTTTTATCGACCAGGTACATGGCCAGAACCGCAAATGTATTGTTCAGAAAATGCCCGATGATTGGCAGCCACATCGAGCCGCTCCAAACGAGCAGGTATCCGAATAAAACTCCGAGCAGCAATCGTGGTACGAAGCCATAAAACTGCAGGTGCAGCGAACTAAAAAGAATAGCGGAAATCCAGATTCCGCCATGATGACTCAGGGTCATTCGCGTAAAGATTCGCTGAATAACGCCCCGGAATAGCAATTCTTCGCCAACAGCCGGTAAAAGGCCAATCATGAAAAGATTGAACATCAGGCCGCCGATTCCCTTCACCTGTAAGAAAGCTTCGGTGAGTTGAGCCGCTTTTTCTTCAGTCTCTTTCATCCACTGTTCCACACCCGAAAGCCAGTCGGGCAGAATCATTTTCATGTTCATTTCCCCAATGAAGTTGATAAATGGCGCTGCGGCAAAAGTTAACAGCAAAACCAGTAAAACGGAAGTTCCGTTTATTGGTTTATCGAGATACAGGTAGTTTGAGGCGCCTCCCTGGTACAACCAGCCCAGAATGAGCGGTGGCACTATAAACAACCCGATGGATTGAACCACCTGGAAATATTTCATTAACCTGATGCTTTCCGGGTTGTTCAGTTCGTTTAAAGTGGGAAGGCTCATCATCGAATCGAGCCCGAAAAGCGGAACCGCAACAATTAATGAAACTATCAGGAACACAAGAAAACTTACCAGAATGACAAATGCTGAAAACATCAGTTGAGAAAACGGTCGCATCCCGCGAAATGCTGTAAAAGCCATCGTACTAAATTTTGGGGCAAAGATAGTTTTTATTGGGTAATTATAAAGGTCGTCATTCCCGCAGGAAGTGAACTTTGCATGAACAAACGATCGCTATTCGCGCGGGAATAACAGGTGAATCACCAGGTTATTTTATTTCCCTGATTTTAATATTCCGGAACATCGTCAGGCCGCCGTGGTCCTGCAAGCCGATATGGCCGGTTTTTGACTCGCCGTAATGAGGTGCATCGGCCCATTTGCTGTTGGCTTTGTTTTGTTTCCATTCATCGGACCACAAATCGTATTCAACCACTTTTTTACCGTTTAGCCAGTGTTCCACGTGCGGATTATTCACAATAATTCGGCTTGTATTCCATTCGCCAACGGGTTTTACTTCAGCGCCCTGTGGCGGATTCATGCCGTAATTGGAGCCGCTGTACTGTGAAGGTTCCAACTCGCCGGGCCAGCCTTTTCCGTCGATGAGCTGGTATTCAGGCCCTGATTCATAAATAGCATCGGTAATGCCTTCCTGAACGTGGTAAAATACTCCGGAATTACTTTCCGGCGCAATTTTCCATTCGAGGTACAATTCGAAATTTTCGTATTGTTTTTTTGTGATGATGTCGCCGCCATGATCGGAACCTACTCCGGAGTTGTGCATCTCGCCATCGACAACTTTCCATCCGGATACTTCGCCGCCGTTAAACATTTTCCATTTATCCATCGACTGGCCGTCGAACAACAATTCCCAGTCTTCCGATTTTTCTTTAGCCGATAATGTGTTCATTTCGTTTTCTTCTTTCTTTCCGGAATTGCAGGAAAAGAACGAAACAGCGACTAAAAGCAGGATTAGATTGGATAAGTTTTTCATTTCTTCTATTATTTAATTTTTACTGAAGTTTAGTTCAAAAATACGAATTCGTTTTAAGAGAAGGCGCCGATTCCCTGGCTTTTGGATCTATTCCGTCAGGTCAGAATCGTAATCGCTTTTATTTACCCAGCCGGCGGGTACTTTTTCGCCGCTCATGTACCGGTTGTAATAATTCTGAACCGCACCCTGGTACTCATAATTATCAAAAATATCGCCATTGCCCAAAATTCTCGGATCTGCCTGTTCGGTTAGTTTTTCCTTCATCTCTCCTTCCATTTTCGATTTTAATTCGGCATAATTTTCATCTTCCGCCAAATTCACCATACAAAACGGATCTTTGTCGATGTTGTATAATTCTTCCGCCGGACGTTTGCCAAAGTTTAGCTGCCAGAATTCCATGATTCCTTTCTTTCTCCGGGTATCGAGGACATACGTTTTAGTTGGACTGCCATCGGTGTTCAGGTAGCCGGTTTCAGGATTTCCAGCAGGCCAGCGATCGATTTTAAAATTGTGCAGGTATAAAAATCCGTCGGTAATTATTCCCCGCACGGGATAACCCACATCGTTTGGCCTGCCTACATCGTGGCGCTCTTTTCCCACCAAAACAAAATCGCGCTCCGGAATTACCCGGCCGGATTTTTCGGAGTCAAAAATCTCAGTTAAACTTCTACCGGTAACCGGTTGCATCCCGGTTTCTTCGGCGGTCAAGCCGGCAAGCTCGAGGTAGGTGGGCGTAAAATCGATAAAATTCACAAAATCGTTTATCACACGCCCCGGGTTTTTAATACCGTTCGGCCACATGATTGCCAGCGGCAGGTGGTTTGAATATTCGTATACCTGACCTTTTATTCTCGGAAACGGCATACCATTATCGGCCGTCACAATTACAAGTGTATTATCGAGTTCCCCGATTTCTTCCAGTTTTTGAAGCATTTTTTGCAGGTGACTGTCGAAATATTCAATTTCGAATGCATAATCGAGCATGTCGGACCGCACAGTATCCACATCGGGCCAAAATGCAGGAATTTCGGTAACTTCAGAAGTATCTTTTCCCCCTTTGTTTATTCCTGATTTAAATTCATACCGGCGGTGAGGTTCTCTGGATCCATACCAGAAACAAAAAGGTTTTCCCTCGGGGCGTGCTTCCAGGAAGGCTTCAAAATTTCTGGCATAATCATTATTGTCAATGCCGCTGGTAGGAGGTGTGGTCTTAAACTCGTCGAATTTCGGCCCGGTAAGTTCGCGTTTTTTGCCGTTTATCTCTCCCGGGTCGCCGGGCGCCCATCCCTTGGCAACACTGCCAACCCAGTACCCGTTTTCTCCCAGCGCTTCGGCATAGGTTTTAAATTTTACCGGGAAAAGCGGTGAATGGTTGGCTGCTTCTTCCAGTTGCCAGCTGTTTCTGCCGGTAAGAATACAGGCCCGCGATGGCGCACACTTGGCGTTAGGTGTATATGCGCGGGTGAAAAGGATACCATTTTCGGCAACGCGGTCGAATGCGGGAGTTTTTACCCAGTTGCAACCATATGCGCCAAAATGTTTCCACGAGGCGTCATCGGCAATGGCAAATAAAATATTCGGGCGTTTGGTTTCTTCTTTTTGGGTCTGGCAACCTGAAAAAACAAATGTTGAAACTGCAAAAACATGCAATAAAAAGCGGTTGATAGTCATGGTTCAGATTATTTTGCGGATAATAATTTGTTTCGTTTCTTTCCAGGTGTAAAAGTAACTTTTAATTTTACAGAATTCAACAATGTAAAGTATCAAAACCGATGAAATTATCATGACATTTTAAAAAAACACTGCGTGTGATTCGTTAATTCATGACAATTCCACCATCTAAAATTTAAAATTTAATAAGATGAAAATGAAAAGTATTTTAAACATATTACTGTGCGTTTTTGTCGCCGGTATGTTTTCGTGTACAAACAATCCTTCCGGGCCGCAGTTAATCGAAAATGATTCATTTGCCGGTATTGTTAACGGAAAACAAGTGAAGCTGTTTACCCTGAAAAATGAAAATGGCCTGGTGGCTCAAATTTCTAATTACGGAGGGCGCGTTATCAGCCTCTGGACACCCGATAAAAAAGGAAATTTCGATGATATTGTTTTGGGATACGCATCGCTTGAAGGATACCTTCATTCAAATGAAATTTATTACGGCGCACTGATCGGCCGTTACGGAAACCGGATAGGCAACGGGCTGTTTTACCTGAACGACACTGTTTACAAACTCGCAAAAAACGATAACGGAATGAACCATCTTCACGGAGGTGTAACCGGATTCAATGCCGTGGTTTGGGATGCCCGGCAACCTGATGATCACACACTGGTGCTGAATTATGTTTCGCGGGATATGGAAGAAGGTTATCCCGGAAAGCTGGAAGTGGAGGTAAAATACACATTAACGAATGACAATGAGTTGCGCATCGACTATGATGCAACTACCGATAAACCAACGCCCGTAAATTTAACTCACCATTCTTTTTTTAATTTGAACGGCGCCGGCTCAGGAACCATTAACAACCACATTCTGCAAATTAATGCCGATTATTACACGCCGGTCGATTCAATGCTGATCCCCACCGGCGAAATTGTCCCTGTTGAGGGAACACCGATGGATTTCAGGGAGCCAACTGCCATTGGGAAACGAATTGATGAGGATTTCGAACAGCTGAAGTTTGGTAAAGGTTACGATCACAATTGGGTGCTGAACAAGTCGGGAAATGGATTAACTTTTGCCGCCAGTGTGGTTGCGCCGGAATCGGGCCGGACGATGGAGGTTTACACCAATGAACCGGGACTGCAGTTTTACAGCGGTAACTTCCTCAACAGCAGCGACACCGGAAAGGACGGGAAAGTATACGAACATCGCTCGGCGCTGTGCCTGGAAACACAGCATTTCCCCGACAGCCCCAATAAACCTGGTTTTCCTTCAGTAATTCTGAATCCGGGAGAAAAATATAAATCGGTTTGTGTGTATAAGTTTGGAGTGGAAGAAAAATGAAAAATCAATATCATTTAACATTTTCACAGAACCGTTGCCAATAAATTACCATACAGAGCTTTGGTTGAACTTACTGCAATAAAAAGGCCTGCTGTGCTGCAGGCCTTTTTTTCAATTTCCGGATTGCCTTTTATTTTTTCTTTTTCCTCAGCACGAAAAATGCAATGGCAGCAATTACCACAACGGCAACAATGATAATAATTACAGTGGTAGATCCGTTCGATGCATGATCTGCATCGTTTAGCAAGTCCTGTTCCATGTATGAGCTGTCCTGCGAATTCAGATTATCGATATAGGTGCCTTCGTCTTGTGCCATTAACAGGTATGGAAGGCTTAACAGGTTCAGCATTAACAGTGCAAATAATCCTTTAATTTTTTTCATGATGCAATGTATTTTTAATTCAACATTTTAATTCAGTTTATTTCTTACAGCCTTTAACAATTTTTCTGCAGGTTTGTATCGCGGATTTATTTTTAAAAGTTCATTCATTTTTTCATACGACTGTTCGTATTTTTTTTCATCGTATAACTTTTGGGCCTCAAGCAGGAAGAATGGTTCATATTCCGCATAAATTTCCCGCCCCGATTTTATGTACCTGTTGAAATTCACCTCATCGTTTTGGACCAGACTTATTTTAGCCAAATTTACGAAGAGCCAGATATTATCCGGTTCGTTTTGAACGGCTTTTTTCAGGAAAATTTTTGCTTCCTCCCAATTTCCTCCTTCAGCGGCTGAAATTCCCTTAAAATCATTTTTATCTTTTCTTTTTAGAATTACCGCTATCGGATTTCCTTTATGGTAAAATGTTTGAATTGTTTCGGCAGATTGCCAGTTATTGTTTTTCAGCATATCCGGAGGAATATAGTTCACACCAAAAAGTCCGAAATCCCAATCCTTCGAACTTCGTTCCAGGTATGGCACATATTCGTAGCTGATGTTCGGTTCATCATCGAAATAAACGAAAAGGTTGGAGTTCATTGCAACAGTAACCTGTTCATTTCTCCCAACAATCGTTTTCAGATATTCCGCCGGTTTTTCAATTGCATGGAAATAATAGTCGTATTCGTAGTTGCTCCAGGCATTTTTATTTCCGCCGGACAGTGAATTAAAGTAAACATAATCAACCGGAAAAGTGGATGCCTGATGTTTCAACGGTAAAAGCATCAAAACAAAAAAAAAGATTACTGCCGGATATTTTAAGGTTTTATTCACCTGCAGCCGGACCAGCTTATAAATTCCAACGGAAGAAAGAACTGCGAGGCAGGGTAAAATAAACAATAGTTGCCGTACACCACTGTAAAGGTTCGAATGAATGGCAACAACATATAATACCGGAAAAACAAATGCAAAAGCAACTACAACTTCGTAAAACAGCGGCCTCGTTGAAACATTTTTTCTCCATAGGTCCCTGATGAACAAAAAGCCAAAAATCAGGCTTCCGAAGATGATGAACTCCGGCGTTGAAATCCACAACCATTCAGGCAGGTAATACCACGGCAAATTGGTGCTCCAGATTAATTGCCCCTCAAAAATCTGACGGATGCTGATTTTGTAATGTTCCATCACGTGCAAGCTTGCCAGTGGATTTCGAAAAACATCCTGCAAGGCAAAGGGCCAGAAAAGTAATCCGGCAAAATAGCCGATAAAAACGATTACCACTCCCTGGCCCAATAGCCTAACAAGGACAGGTTTAGTTGAAACTATTTGTTTAAGTGCAAAAGGCTTCCAAATCAAAAATAAAACTGCGAATAAACCCAGGTAAGCAAACAGGATAAACCCGCCGGCCCGGACTGAAACCGTGAAAGCAATGGCCAAACCCAAACCGGTTGCTGTTATCCAGCGCGGAGCAGGCAATTCTTTCAGAAAACGGACAATGAGGTATAATCCTGCAACATAACCGGTTGAAAAAGGGACATCCTTCAGATTTCCGAAAGCTTGTCCGAATAATCGCGGCATAAAAACCAGCGATAAAACTGTTATTGCCGCCGCCATATAAGAACCAGCCAGTTCTTTTGCCAGCAAACCTGAAAAAAGCAACAACAGCCAAAATAAAATTGCTCCGGTAAAATGTCGTGTCAGAAATTCGTTTTTAACGTTGAAAATGCGGTTGAACAAAGCGGTAATATTATCGACCGACTGCCCGTAGAATTTCAAATTGCTTTTAGGCGTATGAAGGGCTGATGTATCATTTCCGCCGGTAAAATACCAGTTAACCACCTTTTTTGCGTGCGGATAATGCAGTTGTTCATCCACATTAACAGCGGCTTTTGGCGCGAGGAACAGCAATGCAATCCCGGCAAATCCCAACAACACAAAAAATGTGCTGCGTGCAGTTAATATGTGAGCTACATCATTCATAAACCTTTTTTACCAGATAAACCGGTCTGTTTTGTACTTCTTTGAAAATCCGGTAAACGTATTCGCCAATTAGCCCCAAAAAAGTAAGTTGAACGGAGCCGAAAAAGCTCACCGCCAAAAACATCGACGACCAGCCGATTGGGGCAAATCCCAGTAATTTCGAGGCAAGGGTGTAAATAATTGCACCGAGAAAAATAAAAACACCGAGCATACCCAGGTATAAACAAGCTTTGATAGGCCATTTTGAAAAGGAATAAATAGCATCGGCAGCCAGTGCAAACAATTTTGCCCGGCTCATTTTTGCTTCACCTTCCAGCCGGTCCGGCCTGTCGAACAAAATAAATTCATGATTAAATCCGATAAAATTCCTGATTCCGGGCAGGTACCTGTTCCGTTCCGAAAAATTTAAAATTGCCTGGTGAGCCTGTTTGTTAAGGATGCAAAAATTACCTGTTTTTGCTACCTGGTGCGATTCGGACAACTTATCGAATATTTTATGGAAAACGTTAATGTATAGCTTTTTGGAAAATCTTTCTTTCCGGTCTTTTCTCACAGCGGTAACAATTTCAGCACCGGTTTCCTGCATTTTATTATACAGAACCGGAATCAGTTCCGGTGGATCCTGAAAGTCCCCGTCCATAATCACCACGTAGTCTCCTTTTGCGTATTCGAGCCCGGCGGTCAATGCCGACTGTAACCCGAAGTTCCTGGACAGCGAAACAACCTTTATTTCAAGGTGTTTCTCCCTGAATTCGAGCAACTTTTTCAAAGTTGTATCCGTACTTCCGTCGTCAACACAAACCACTTCAAAACCTTCCCCGGTTTTTTTGAGGTTCTGATGAACTTCCCGAAGCAGCCGGGTTACCAGTTCATCTTCGTTATACAATGGTATTACAACGGAAAGCATATTTTCAATTTTACAGTTTATGTTGAATACCGGGAACCGGAACCGGAAATTCCATGTCTACCGGTCCCAGAACATATTCGGTCGGCCCCAACTTTTCGGTGGAATTCATCATTTCTTCCCACTCTACTTTTCGACCTGTGTAAGCAGCGGTTCGTCCCATAATTGCTGTTAATGTAGAAATTGCGGTTCGTTCTGCCTCCACCACCGGATCGTTGTTCCGGATAGCGGTCACCAGGTGGATATGCTCCTGTACATAAGGCGAAATTTTAACCACTTCAGTTGATTTCCCCTCTTTGTTTTTCGGATATTCATATTTCCATTTCACCGATCCGTCAGGATTAAAAATGGTGTTTTTGCAGTTTGTATAACCTTCTGTTCCGGTAATGAGTTCGCCGAGCGTATTGGCGCAGCCATCAATTTGGCGGGTCATGCTGTGTGAAAATATTCCATCGCCAAATTCAAAATCGATGCTAAAGAAGTCGTACTGATCGCCGGTGAGCCTGCGTGCCCTTCCTCCAAAGCCAATGGCGCTTTCCGGATGTTTCCCGAGAAACCAGTTGATGATATCGATATTGTGCACATGAGTGTCGAGAATATGATCGCCGCAGAGCCAGCAGAAATTGTTCCAGTTGCGAATCATGTATTCCATGTCACTCCAACCTTCTTCCCGCGTTCTGAACCAAACGTGCGATTGCAGCCACCATGCTTTCGCGGCGGTGATGTCGCCAATAGCGCCGGATGCAATCTGCTTGTAGGTTTCAATATAATCGCGCTGATGCCTTCGCTGGGTACCGGTAATTACCGTCAGTCCCATATTTTCGGCTTTTCGTGATGTGGCGATGATTTGCCGCGCGCCGACCGGATCGACTGCCACCGGTTTTTCCATGAAAACGTTCTTTTTTGCCTGAACCGCAGCATCGAACATTTCAGGTCTGAAATGGGGCGGAGTAGCCAGAATCACTACATCTATATCGAGATCCAATAACTTCTTGTAGGCATCGAATCCCCAAAAACAGTTGCTTTCGGGAACTTCAGTTTTTTGTTTCTGAAGTTTTTTTCTGCAATCCCAAACTTTATCTTCGAAAACATCGGCAAGCGCAACCAAATGCAAATCGTTGCCAGCCGATAAAAAATTCAGTGCAGCTCCTGTTCCCCTGTTTCCGCAGCCAACCAAACCTGCCCGAATCGGTTTTCCGTCCGGCGCCTGGTCCAGCAATGGAGGAAATTTATAATCAACAGCTTTCGGTTTTTTGCTGCAGGAATTTAAGGCGCCTAATCCTGCCAGCCCTGCGGCCCCGATAAGCGCTGATTTTTCAAGAAAATTCCTGCGCGATAGTTGATTTTTTTCCATGGCTATTCTTTTTTGTTTTTTTCTGAGTTCAATTTTTCAGCATCGTATTCACACACTACCCGAAAGCCCACATGTTTTTCGTCGGAATACCACCAGATACTTTTGGGGATTTGCGGATCGGTAACCAGCCACGCTTCGGTTTTGGTAAAATCACGATCGGCTACCCGTAAATCTGCTGCCCCGTCTTTATACGAACCTCCCCGGACAACATGTTCCTGCCCGTTTCGCGGTCCGCGCGGATTTTTAATTACACCTTTCGGGTATTTTGCATAAACCAAAGGATCGTAATAATCGAGGCAAAATTCTGAAACGTTACCCAGCATATTTTTCAGGCCGAATGGATTTGGTTTAACTTCTGAAGGTGGCTGCGTTTTATAGGGACTGTTTTCCTGGTAAATGACGTAGGTATTTATTACCGCGGTATCGGCCCCAAATATTTTGTGCCACAATCCGTCGGAACTGTAATCGGACGGAGAACCACCAAAGAAATACGGTCCGTCTGTACCACCCCGCGCAGCATATTCCCATTCTGCTTCCGTTGGTAACCGATAACTTTTGCCGGTAACGCTGCTCAGCCACCGGCAGTAAGTTTGTGCCGCGTGGTGGCTCATCGTAATGGCCGGACGGGTTCCCATGCCCCATCCCTGATCGGGCGCCCCCCAGGGAGGAGTTGCTCCGGTTATTCCATCTACATCTTCATTAGTTTCAGTTTCGGCTTCTTTGCGGCCCTGCGAACTGGTAGCGTTGAAAAATGCCAGGTATTCGTCCCAGGTAACTTCTACTTCTGCAATCCAGAGCGAATCTACTTCCACTTCCCGAACAGGTCCTTCGTCAGGATCGCGGAATTTTTGCCCGGGAGGACTGCCCATTTCAAATTGTCCGCCCGGAATTGCACGCATAGTAAATGAAACGGCAGTACCCGGAATCTTTTCTTCAAAATTTTTAAATTCAAGAACTGTAGCAGGTTCGTTGAAAATTTCCTTCGGTCCTGTATTCACCTCCAGTTCCGCTGTTAATCCTTTCTCTCCGGTATAATGGCCCACAAACTGATGACATTTCACACAAGAAGTGCTTTCCGGATTGCGCACATATTTTAAATGCGATTCGGCGCCAAGTTTATCCAAAGTCGACGGAAATAAATTGGTATGGCATTTTTTGCAGCCATCTTCATATACAAAATCGCGCGCTGCTTCCACCGTTCTTTTTGCTTCCCAGTCAATGTCTTCCGGATTTTTCGTCATAAAAGCATAAAAATCATGAAATCCGTGGTATGCTTTCCGGGTAAGAAAACGAAAAGGTTGATCCTTTGGCGGAAGGTGGCAATCGACACATCGTACTGAAACGCCACTGCTGGTGTTGTGGTGAGGCGAAAGTTTCCAACTCGATTCTGCATGGGTATGCACATGGCAGGCTCCGCAAAATTCATCGGTTGAAGTATAATTGATGGTTGTACTTGATAGTAAAAACAGAAACAAAAAACTTAAACCGCCGCCAATAAACAACAGGTAGTATTTGCGTTTGATATTTTTATCAGTCATTTTACCAATTAGATTTGTATGCAAGTATAGCATCCTGTAATTACCTGTTCCTTAATACCATTCGTATTTCCAGGTTAATTTCGGCTTAATTTTCCATTAATACATTTCTTAATAAATTGAGTTTAATAGCATTACGATATAAATATTTTTTTTAAAATATACTTGTAATTTCTTCTAAAAAGCTATTTTTGAGGTTCCGGGTAACCTAAAATTAAGAGTTAACCGGCGGCTAATTTAAGACAAGGGAACAAAGGTGAAACTATCATTCCGTAACATTTTCTTTATTTTTGTAATAACCACATTTGCATTTTGTGATGCTGCGGCAACAGAATTTTCTGAACATTCATTTCTGATTGCCGAATACAACTCGCCGAACCTCAATAACCTGCAATTTTGGAGTTTTTTAAAATCGAATAATTTCTCCGGGATTGAAGCGGAAGTGGAACAAAGTAAAAAAGGAATTCAAATTATAAATGCCAATCAGGATTTTAATGGATTCCTGGAAAACCTGCTCGAATTGATGGTAGCCGATTCTTCTAAAATTGTACCTGTTTTTATTTCTTACCAGGGGAACATTTCAATCCTTGATTCAATGATAAACGCCTCGCCCCTATCATCGTATATCTTTTATTTGCCTCGTGGTGAGACTTGGCCAACAATGGAATACCTGATACAGGCAAACCGCAGGATTATATTTTTTGTGCGTGGAGATTATCAGAAACGAAGCAACATCATGCATGAGGCCGGAAATTATGTTTTGAAAATCAAGGCTGATGAAATAGCAGGACAAACAGTTACAAATAATTCCAGATCGATAAACCTGGAGCTGCTCATGGTTGACGAGTTTGATAAGTTACCGACACAAAATCCGGGACAAATGAGCAAAAATATGCTTCCCGATTATATTAATTTCCTGTTGGAAGTATGGACCAAATATGGTAAAAAGCCCAATTTTATTTTCGTTGGCAGAGATATTCGCCAGTTTGAATTTATTATAGAACAGCTAAAATCATTTGCATGGATTAACGGAAATGTAAAAGTGGGCGACAAGACCATGGAAAAGGTATACTGGAAAAATCCTGATGTTGCGATTACAGGAGGTAAATTCAGTTTTCCGTACCGTGGTGGTGAAGAAATTACACTTTCGCCATTTGCGCCCGGGTATCGTATGATGCCGGAACATATTGTGGTAACCGGCGAGATGGATATTCCGGAAAGCTACACCATCATTGCTATGCCGCTTCAACTCGACGACGATTTGACCGGCAGTTTCAATTTTGAAGGCGTGATTTTAAATGATGCCAATCCGCCGACAGGTTACAAAGGCGAAAATTTTTCGTTTAGCCAGGATATTGAGCGGGGAAAAGTGTTGAAATTACCTGAAAATGCAAGCGTAAACCTCGGTCCGCCGGAAAGTTTTGGTTTAAGAAACAGCAGTTTTACGGTGAGCTGTTTTGTGAAATTTACCGAGATTTTGGAATATGGTGACAATGCTATTCTGGGGAATTACGAAAGCGGCTACCGGCGCGGACTGCACCTGATTTTGCGGTCGGGGCATCCTTATTTTGGGCTTTGGTCGAACGATTTCATGTCGGAAGTGAAACTTGATCCAAATATTTGGTATCACCTGGCCTGGCGCTACATTCTGGAAACCGGCGAGCAGGCAATTTTCCTGAACGGAAAAAACATTGGTTCTTCAGATGGGCACCCGCCATTTTCAGGAACCGGCGACATTCATCTGGGAAGCGCCCTTTCACAGGGTGCCAGTTTGCGTGGCTACATTGATAACCTGTACATTTGGAACCGGCCCCTCGGAAATGAAGAAATCAACCGGCTGGCTCTTGATGAGCAAATCCGGCTGGAAAACAAGCAGGTAAAAGAAAAGGAAAATTCCCTTCTGCGGGTTTCAGTAAAAATTGCATTGGCAATGCTGGTGCTAATCGTTTTTGTTGTAGCCTCGGTGCTTGTTTTCAGGAAGATTAGGATAAGGAAACAGCCGGCTGGCATTGTTCTTCCGCCGGTGAATTCGGGGAACCAAATTCAGTTGTTTAACAAGTTCATTGCCATCGACCGAAACAGGAACGACATTACCCAGCAGTTTACCCCAAAAATTAAGGAACTGTTTTTATACACGCTGCTTTATACCCTGAAAAGCGGCGCAGGCGCCCCTGTTTCCGATATCGATAAAAACTTGTGGGGCGGACTGCCACCCAAAAAAATTGCGAATAACCGGGCGGTTACATTGAACAAATTGCGTAAAATATTAACCCAAATCGATGGTCTTGAGGTTGTTACCCAGAATGGTTTTTTACTGACCAAAACAGAAGAGCCTTTTTTCTGCGATTTTGTGGAAGCATATCAACTTTCACAGTCGCCGGGCGGAATGAATAAACAACAACTGGAAACCTTTTTTAGTGATGGTAAAAAAGGGTCGTTTTTTAAAAGATTGCTACTGGTCGTGGCTCGATGAAATGAAAGGTTTTACGGGCAACCTTGTAATCGATAATTTGCTGAACCTGGCTACTATCTATAAAAACGAAAACCGCTTGCACGAAATTGAAGCTCTTGCAAAACGCATCCTTGAATACGATGATTTAAACGAAGAAGCCATTTATTTGCAAGTTTTAACTTTGCTCAAATCGAATAACATACATCTGGCAAAATATCATTTTGAGTCGTTTAAAGTAAAATACAGGGAAACGCTTGGGGAAGAGTTTAAAATGAATTTTGATCAGTTTACGCAGCATTATTCAAAAATCATTTGATTCGTCAACTTAATTCACTGACGCTGTCCCTTAAAAAATCGCGGGTGTAATAATCATCGTCAACAATTTCGCCATTCCATACCACTATATCCAGATCGATTGTCCGGGGGCCGAATTTCGGTAGCGATCTGTCGCGGCCAACTTCATCTTCTATGGATTTTAACAGTTCGTTTAGTTCTTTCTGTGCGAGCGGCGTTTTGATTTTAACCGCCCCGTTGGTGAAATCTGCCTGATTGATGTTGCCGATAGCTTTGGTTTGTACCATTGAAGAAATTTGCACAATTTCCACCTTATTCTTCAGTATTTCGAACATTTTCCGGATATTTTTCTCCGCGTCAATGTTCGACCCGATACCAATTATTACGATGTTGCGCATCTTAATTTTATCTCCGTGCTTCCATTTCAAGTGCTACGGAATCGGCAAAACGCAATGCATGCGGTTTATCAACTTCTACCTTCGCCCGCTTTACTTTTTCATCTTCCATAATCAGGTTGAGGATTTTTTGCGTCAATACTTCCATTAGTTTAAAACGCCCTTCCTGCACTAAAACAATGATTTTTTTTGTTACAATTTTATAGTCGTAAATATCAATGGGTTCATCTGAATCAAGCGCTTGTTCCGGAATTTCTGCTTCAATTTCAAAATTAATGATTACATCCTGTTTGTTCACCAGTTCTTCCGGATTGAATCCGATGTATGTTCTTAACAATAAATTCTTTACCTTAATTGTTGCCATAAGTTTTTAGTATTTGTTTCGACCTAAATTTTCACCGCCGTCAACATAAAGAAGCTGCCCCGTCAACTGATCGTTCAAAAGAATATAGTCCACACTTTGTAAAACGGGTTTTAATCCGCCAGGCTTTTTCATAGGTATATTTTTCGCGAGATTTAAAAGGTAATCCTCGTCTTTATCCTCCGGCGCCAGTGTAACTCCCGGTGCAATAGCGTTCACCCGGATACTCGGGTGCAAATTCAAGCGCAGCCATTTTAGTCAGCTCCCATAAGCTTTTTTTCGATAACGAATACGCTGAATAATTCGATTGATTGGTAGCCAATTTTGTATCGACAAAATTGATGATGTTTCCTTGTTTACAATATTTTGCAAATTCGCGGATCAGGAAAAACGGTGCGCGGAGGTTTACGTTCATTTGGCTGGTATACAGCAGCCTGTCGGTTTGTGAAATGTATCCCCGGTTAAAAACGGACGCATTGTTTATCAGCAATTGAAATTCACCGACTTTGGTTACAACTTCCGGAATCAGCGCATCTGTTTCATCGGGACTGGCCAAATTCGCTTCGGCTGTTGTAAACTGTTGGTTCGGATATCGTTCCTGCAACAACTGCCGGAGTTGTTCAGCTTCGGTTTCCGAGGTGTTAAAATGAATGACAACATTCCAGCCTTTTTCCGCCAGATGCTCGGCAAGTGCCCGGCCAATTCGTTTTGAAGCTCCTGTAATTAATGCTGTGTGGTTGTCCATAATTCAAACAATCTGTAAAAACCTCCGAAGTAAAGTAGTGTTACCGGTTGTAGGTATTCAGCTTACTCAGGTATTTCCCGATGATATCAAATTCGATATTGACCACTGAACCTGCTTCAATAGTATGAAAATTAGTTATTTCGTGCGTAAACGGAATTATTGCCACCTGAAAAGAATTGTCCTTTGAATTAACAACCGTCAAGCTGACGCCGTTTACCGTAACCGAACCTTTTTCAACCGTCATATATCCCTGCCGTGCTTTCTCGATATCGAATTTGTACTCAAAAGTATAATACCAGCTACCATCGGCTTCCGCTACTTTTTTGCAGGTTGCGGTTTGATCGACATGCCCCTGAACAATGTGCCCGTCGAGGCGACCGTTCATCATCATGCTTCGCTCCAGGTTCACTTTTGAGCCTACCTCCAGTAACCCTAAATTCGATTTATCGAGTGTTTCTTTAATGGCCGTAACCTTGTATGTTTTTTCCGTTTTATTTATTTCCACAACGGTAAGGCAAACGCCATTGTGCGAAAGGCTCTGATCTATTTTTAATTCGTCGGTAAATGAACAGGTTAACGTAAAATGCACATTTTCCCGATCTTTTTCAATTCCTGTAACCGTACCAAATTCTTCTATTATTCCTGAAAACATAAAGCCTCCTGTTTTTATTTTTATCGCTTAATAATCAATTTTATTCACCTGATTTTTAAAACCAGTTTAAAACCTCCCTTTTTTATTTTGATTGGGAGAGGCTGTTCTGTTTTAAATTCCATTCAAATCCGTTACTGGTATCTTTTACCTCGATTCCCAAAGTATTGAGCTCGTTCCTGATTTTATCCGCAGTTGCCCAATCTTTCCGTGCTTTTGCTTCCATTCGCAGGTTCAGCAGCAAATCAACGGCATTTTTAAAGATTTCCGTCTCTCCGGATGATTCCGACTGTTCCGCTTTCAAACCAAAAACATCGAAAACCAGGGTATGAAAAAACGACTGAAATTCATGCAAATCTCTGGCTGAAATTTTTTCCTTTCCGGCTTTTACCGAATTGATCATTTTCACCCCTTCAAAAAGATGAGCGAGAGCAATTGGGCTGTTCAAATCGTCGTTTAACGCCGAAAAACATTTTTCTTTCAGCGAAAGAACATCAACGGTTGATTGTTCCGAAACGGGTAAATTTCTCATGGTTTCAATAGCGGCCATTAACCGTTCGAATCCTTTTTCTGATGCCTGCAGCGCTTCATTTGAAAAATCGAGCGTGCTCCGGTAATGCGCCTGCAAAATAAAAAACCGGATAGACATTGGCGAATATGCCTTTTCCAGCAACTCATGATTGCCGGAATACATTTCGTCGAGGGTAATGAAGTTACCCAGCGAACGTGCCATTTTCTGGCCGTTGATGGTAATCATGTTGTTGTGCATCCAGTACCGGGCCGACTCTCTTCCAAGGCTGGCAGTGGATTGTGCAATTTCGCATTCGTGGTGCGGAAAGATTAAGTCCATCCCACCGCCATGAATGTCGAACTGTTCGCCAAGGTACTTGATGCTCATGGCTGAACATTCGAGGTGCCAGCCCGGAAATCCTTCGCCCCATTTTGAAGGCCAGCGCATGATATGTTCCGGAACTGCTTTTTTCCACAGCGCAAAATCGAAGGAATTTTTCTTTTCCTTTTGCCCTTCCAACTGCCGGGTATTGATTTTTATATCTTCCAGGTTTCGCCCCGATAATTTTCCGTAAGAAAATTCGCTGTTGTACTTTTCCACATCGAAGTAAACCGAGCCATTGGTTTCGTAAGCATATCCTTTTTTGACAATCGACTCAATCATTTCCTGCTGCTCAATGATGTGCCCTGTGGCGCGTGGTTCGATGCTCGGCGGCAATACATTCAACTGTTTCATGTTTTCATGAAAACTGTTCATGTATTTCTGTACCACTTCCATGGGTTCCAGCTGTTCGATCCTCGCTTTTTTTGAAATTTTATCTTCTCCCGAATCATCTTCCTCATTTTCCAAATGGCCCACATCGGTAATGTTCCGAACATAGCGTACCCTATAGCCCAAATGCAACAGGTAGCGATAAAGTAAATCGAATGTAATAAACGGCCGTGCATGGCCGAGGTGTGAATTACTGTAAACGGTAGGCCCGCAAACATACAGCCCAACCCGCCCTTCAAAAAGCGGCTTAAAAACTTCTTTTTTACGGGAAAGTGTATTGTAAATAACCAGTTGATTTTCCATTTTCATTCAAGCTAGAATCCTGCAAAGGTAAAATAAATTGAAGGATTCGGGGCGCGAAACCAGCACTGTTGTCAGGTGTTAATTTTCACCTGATGCTGCAACTCCTTCATTTTCCGGTGCTTTTTTCGTTTCGTGTTCGGTTTCTGTTTTTCCGAACTGTTTCCGGTAGAAAATAATAATGGCAAAAATGCCGATAGTTATCGAAGAATCGGCAATGTTAAATACCGGTCGGAAAAAAACAAATTCTTTGCCGCCCAAAAATGGAAGCCAGTCGGGGTAGAAGCCTTCCAGCAAGGGGAAATAAAGCATGTCGACCACCCTGCCGTGGAGAAAATCAGAATAACCGCCACCGGGAGGAAAAAGTTCGGCTACCTGGCCGTAGCTGTGGTTGAATATCATTCCGTAAAACAAGCTGTCGATGATGTTTCCGAAGGCGCCTGCCAGAATAAGCGCAATGCACACCAGAAAACCGAACGGCACCTCTTTGTTTTTTGATAATTTCACCATGTACCAGCCAATGGCAATTACAGCAATAATGCGGAAAACACTCAGAAACATTTTGCCGTATTCGCCGGCAAATTCAAATCCGAATGCCATTCCGTTATTTTCCACAAAGTGAATGATAAACCAGTTTTTGAAAATGACGATTTCATCTCCAAGTGCGAGGTGGGTTTTAATCCATATCTTAAACACCTGGTCCATAACCAGAATGAAAAGAACAATTAATGACAGTCTTGGCAAGCGTGAATTTCTCATTTATTAATAAACAAAAACTTCGGATTTTCCACATCCATGAAAAATCCGAAGAATGTAAGAATGTAAAATTTCTTTTTAAACTTTGCTGTTTTTTGCATCGATACTAAGAGTGGCGTGAGGTACGGCACGCAAACGTTCTTTTGAAATCAGTTTCCCTGTTTCCCGGCAAATTCCGTATGTTTTGTTTTCAATACGTACCAGGGCTGCCTGCAAATGTTGTATAAATTTCTGTTGCCGCTGTGCAAGTTTACCTGCTTCTTCTTTCGAAAGCGTTGCGGCGCCCTCTTCAAGTACTTTAAATGTAGGCGAAGTATCTTGTGTATCATTTCCGTCGCCATGCGTAATGGAGTTCCTGTACATGGCATAATCTTCCTGCGCTTTTTCCAGTTTAGCCTGTATCAGTTTTTTGAACTCCATTAATTCTTCATCTGAATATCTGTTTTTTTCTCCCATAATGTTATAGGGTTTTATAGATTAAATTTCTCTTTGAATTTTCGCCTAATTTAATAATTTTTTTACATTGATAACCGGATAAAACGCATCCTTCTTACAGTTTTTTAATTTCAATCAATGCTTCTGTGCCTTTCTCTATTTCCACGCTTTTCGCCGTCTGTTCATCAATCTGTTCAACCAACTGAAGGTCAGCCGCCAAAGTTTGCGCGCAAATATAATTTTTATGATTTAAAACTGCGTCATTTATTTCATCATGTTTCAAAATCCTGAGCTTAATCCGGTCGGTAACTTCAAAACCGCTTTCCTTCCGAAGGTTCTGAATTTTGTTGATGAATTCGCGTGCGATACCTTCCTGTTTCAGGTCTTCCGTAACATTTATATCCAGAGCAATGGTCAGCGGGCCTTCGGTTGCCACTGTCCAGCCCGGAATATCTTCGGTTTGTACTTCCACATCTTCACGGGTAAGTGCAATTTTTTCGCCGCCAGCCACTATTTCTATGCTTCCCGAGTTTTCAACCTCAGCAATATCTGTCTGGCTAAATCCATTCACTGCGCCGGCAATTTGTTTCATCAGTTTACCGTATTTTGGGCCTAATGTTTTAAAATTCGGCTTTATTTTCTTTTTAATTATGCCGGTGGTATCAGAAAGGTATTCCACTTCTTTCACATTCACTTCCGCCAGAATAATATCTTTCACGGCATCAAACTGCTCTTTGAATTGATGATTGAGCAGCGGCACCATAATTTTTGCCAGCGGCTGCCGCACTTTCAGTTTTTCTTTTCTGCGGAGCGCCAAAATCATGGAAGAGGCTTTTTGTGCGATGGCCATTTTTTCTTCCAAATCTTTGTCAATCAGATTTTCATCGAACTTCGGAAAATCAGCCAGATGTATGCTTTGATTCGGTTCTTTTTGTGTTACCGAATTCAAATCGGTGTACAGCAAATCGGCATAAAACGGTGCAATGGGCGCCATTAAACGGGCAACTGTGGAAAGACAGGTGTACAACGTTTGATACGCTGAGATTTTATCGGAGGAAATTTCACCACCCCAGAAACGTTTGCGGCTCAGCCTCACATACCAGTTACTGAGGTTTTCCGTGACAAAATCAGAAATTGCCCGGCCTGCGCGGGTAGGTTCATAGGTCTCATAACTTTCACCTACTTCCTTTACCAGCGAATTCAATAAGGAGATGATCCACCGATCCAGTTCCGAGCGTTTTTCTACGGGAACTTCGTCTTGGTGGTATTCAAATTCGTCGACATTGGCATATAGTGCAAAAAAGTTGTAGGTGTTGTAAAGCGTCCCGAAGAATTTCCGTTTCACCTCCTCCACACCATCGGCATCGAATTTGAGGTTGTCCCACGGCTGCGAATTGGTGATCATATACCAGCGCAATGGATCGGAACCATAATTTTCAATAGTTTCAAACGGATCTACTGCATTACCCAGGCGTTTCGACATTTTATTGCCGCTTTTATCGAGTACCAGCCCGTTTGAAATGATATTCCTGAAAGCCACCGAATCACCGACTATCGCGGCAATTGTATGTAATGTAAAAAACCATCCGCGGGTTTGATCCACGCCCTCCGCAATAAAATCAGCAGGGAATACCCCTTTGCCGGAGTCCGGGTTGTATTTTTCCTTATTCTCGAACGGATAATGGTGTTGTGCGAAAGGCATTGATCCTGAATCGAACCAAACGTCGATTAAGTCCGGTTCGCGGAACATCTTTTGTCCCGACGGCGAAACCAATACAACTTTATCGATGTAAGGTTTGTGCAAATCGATGATATCGTAATTTTCCTTTGAGTTGTCGCCGATTACAAAATCTTCGTAAGGATTTTCAGTCATATAACCTGCTTCGATGGATTTTTGAATTTCCACCATCAATTCTTTGGCAGAGCCGATGCAGATTTCTTCCGAGCCGTCTTCACTGCGCCATATAGGCAGCGGCGTACCCCAAAACCGCGAACGGCTCAGGTTCCAGTCCACAAGATTTTCGAGCCAGTTTCCAAAACGGCCCGTCCCGGTTGATTTTGGTTTCCAGTTGATGGTATTATTCAATTCCACCAGCTTTTCTTTCACCGCGGTGGTTTTTATAAACCATGAATCCAGCGGGTAATAAAGCACCGGTTTATCCGTGCGCCAGCAGTGCGGATAATTATGTACGTGCTTTTCTATTTTGAACGCTTTGTTTTCCAACTTCAACATCACCGCAAGGTCCACATCCACGGTTGGGTCGTTTTCCGTTAAGTTATCATCGTATTCATTTTTGACGTACCTGCCCGCAAAATCTTTATATTTTTCAACATTTACATGTTCTTTTACAAACGCTTCGGAAAGATTTTCCACCGGGAAAAATCGTCCTTTTTTGTCGACCAGTGCCTGTGTTTTTCCATCGGAATCTTCCACAACCAAAGGTGAAATGCCGTTTTGTTTGGCTACCCGGTCATCATCGGCGCCAAACGTTGGTGCGGTATGAACGATTCCTGTACCGTCTTCGGTGGTAACAAAATCACCGGTCACCACTTCAAAAGCTTTGCCCCCGGGTTTTACCCATTCGATAAGTTGTTCATACTGAATTCCGGCCAAATCTTTTCCCGGGAATTCACCCAGGATTCGATGTGGTATTTTTTTATCTCCCGGCAGGTATTCGTCGAACGATAGCTTTTCATTTTCAACATCGAAATAAGAAGTAAAACGTTCTTTGGCTAAAATTAAAGTCAGCAGTTCGCCGGAGTAAGGATTGAACGTTTTTACCTTCACGTAACGAATGGCCGGCCCCACGGCAAGCGCCGTATTCGATGGCAACGTCCACGGGGTGGTCGTCCATGCCAGGAAGAACAAGTCCGTATCTGCATCACCGAATAAAAATTCTGACTTTTCATTTCTAATGGCTTTGAATTGCGCTACAATCGTTGTGTCTTTTACATCGCGGTAGCAGCCCGGCTGGTTCAGCTCGTGCGAGCTCAAACCGGTTCCGGCAGCGGGCGAATAGGGCTGAATTGTATATCCTTTGTACAGTAGTCCTTTTTGGTAAATCTGTTGCAGCAGCCACCAAACCGTTTCAATGTAGCGGTTGTCGAAGGTAACGTACGGGTCGTCCATGTTAACCCAATAACCCATTATACGGGTCAGTTCTTCCCATTCGCGGGTATAACGCATCACTTCTTTTTTACATGCTGCGTTGTATTCTTCCACCGAAATCCGGGTACCGATATCTTCTTTGGTGATGTTCAGCGATTTTTCCACGCTCAGTTCTACCGGTAAACCATGGGTGTCCCAGCCTGCTTTGCGATGCACCCGGAATCCTTTCATGGTTTTGTAGCGGCAGAAAATATCTTTAATTGCCCGGGCCATTACGTGGTGGATGCCGGGCATTCCGTTGGCCGATGGTGGCCCTTCATAAAAAACAAAAGTAGGATGCCCTTCGCGGGTGGAAATACTCTTGTGAAAAGTGTCGTCTTCTTCCCAGCGTTTTAACACATCTTTGTTAATTCGCGAAAGATCCAACTGCTTGTATTCCTGAAATTTATTTGCCATAAAATATGTTGTTTCTCCTATGATTTTTAAAAAATATGCAAATATAGGAAATTTTCAGGAGGCGTTTTTTCGTTCGAATGAAAATGCCGCATCCGAAGCTTTTTGATCATTTTTGGTAAAGCCGGCCGATTTGAAACAGTTTCACAGAAATGCACCTTTGAATAGAGCCCGATACTGTTTTTATTCAGAAGGAGTGTTGTAATCCGGAGCTTTTTCATGCGCTGGTTTTTGGTTTTCGCCCAGCAACAGAACACGGGTGCGCGGCAAACTGTCGGGGTAATTTTTTTGAAGGAAATCAATTAGTTTTTCACGGACGTACACGCGCAGGTCCCAGGCAGTTGGAGAATCTTTGGCGCTCATCAACGCACGGATTTCAACGGTATGTTCTTTGGCGTCGGTAACCTGCAGCACGTTTACCTTTTTATCCCACAGATTGGTGGACTCGAGCAGGCGGGTAAGTTCATTTCGCAACGCATCGAACGAAACGTGGTAATCGGTGTAAATAAAAACAGTTCCCAGGATATCGGCGGAAATCCGGGTCCAGTTCTGAAATGGTTTTTCAAAAAAGTAGGTAGAGGGAACGATGAGCCGGCGCAAATCCCAGATGCGGACTACCGTGTAAGTGAGCGTAATTTCCTCGATTCGGCCCCACTCGCCTTCGATGATAACAACATCGTCGATCCGGATTGGCTGTGTAATCGCGATTTGTAATCCTGCAATTACCAGGGCAATAATCCGCTGTGCGGCAAAACCGATGATAATTCCGGCGATTCCTGCGGAAGCGAACAAACTGATTCCAACCTTTCGAACGTCGTCGAAAAGCATGAGAATCAATCCGATGGAAACAATGATGATAAGAAAAACGGCAATTCGTTCGATGATGTTAAACTGAGTTTGAAACTTTCGCGAGCGCAGATTATCTTCGAGGCTGGTATCGAACCTCTCCAGGAAAATCCGCTTGCCGGTTCTCATGGCTGCAATGAAAATCCAGGCAATGCTGATGATTAGCAGAATGGAACCAATGGTATCGAACCCAGCGTAATAATCTTCACCGATCAACTTGTACTCCTGAATGAAATACTTGAGAAACAGCGAAAAAAGCAGTAAAATGAACGGCGAAACAAACCGAAGCGTGTGGCGCATTTTTTTGTTTTTTATTTTAAAGTAATTCAGCCGTCATTTGTTCAAATTGCTATCACAAAAAAAGTAAAAAGGTTATGAAATTTTCCCAGGTGCGGATTTGATGTGAACATCGCGTTGCGGAAATGGAATCTGTACGCCGTGTTGCCGGAATTTATCGTCGATGGCATAGCGGAGTTCGCTTTTGATGTTTTCCACCCAAAACGGTTCCATGGTCCAGAAATAAACGCGGAATACGAGCGATGAATCGCCAAATTCGTTGAACCGGACAAATGGTTTTGGCAAGCGCGAAATGCTCTTGTTTTCATCTGCGGACTCGAGCAGAATCTTTGTCACGAGGCGCGTGTCGGAACCATAGGCAACGCCCACTTCCACAGAAAACCGGGTGTTGTAGTCCATCTGACTCCAGTTGATGATTTTATCGTTTACAAACTTCGAATTGGGTACCACCAGAATGATGTCTTCACGGGTTTTTAGTTTCGAAGTTCGTAATCCGATGTGGATGACACGACCCACAGTTTCATCCTCAAGCTGAATAATATCGTTGATTTGCAGGTTTCGCTCCACCAGCAAAACAATGCCCGAAGCAATGTCGCTGAAAAGTTGCTGGATACCAAAACCGACACCTACCAATAGCGCAGTAATACTGGCAAGCAGCACCGAAACCTGAATCCCCGAGGTTTCGAGCAAAACCACAATGACGATAACCCAGACGACATAACGCAGAATCAGGTATACCGACCAGTAGGAACGCCTTTCGTATTCCTGTTTGCGAATATACCGTTTGAAAAATCTCCGGATGATTTTCAGTACGATCAGCGTGGCAAGGATGACAACGAAAACGAGGACGACGCTGTAAACAGTGACTTCAAAATCGTTGTGTTTAAAAATTTGAAAATCCAGAAAATTCTTCAGATGCGGCTTCATGTTTCATCTCCTTTAAAAAACATTGGTGTACAAGTTAAAAATTTTTCGGTTTGATGTCCGGATTAATAATACGGGAGGAATAAATTTTTACAACACCGTACCACATTGTGTTTACAGAGCGTTTCACAGCTAAACATAAAACGGAATATGAAACGGAAAACGAACGGGAGCGGGCCAACAACAAAAAAAGGAGGGATGTCCCTCCTTTTTTTCCTGTTTACAGAATATTTTTTACATGTTCATTGCAATATCCGGCGTACGTTTCAGAAAACTGATACTGGCAGTGGAGGAATCAAATTCCTTCACGGGTTGTTTCATTTTCGCGTTGCTGTTAACTGCCGGGAGAAATACTCCGTTTTGATTCATGGCAATTACTCTGCCGGGTTCGAAATAGCTGGAATAAGCAGTGGATGAATCAAGCTCTTTCACAGCGCGTTTAATATCTTCATCATCATTAATGGAAGCCTTGATAGCGCCTTTCTGATAATAATAGCGTGAAACGATTTCATCTTCCAGCAACTCTTTGATTTCGCTTTTAAACTGGTTGAAATCTTTTTCGAGATTGGGTTCCAGTTTTGCGCGTAATGCATTGAATTCATCACTTGCCATGCTGTAATATTTTTCTTTTTTGGCAGTGTTTATCAACTCGTCCAAATCGTCCAGCGATTGCGATTCGTAGTTGAAGTTGTTTTCTTTTGCGAAAGAGACAAACTGATTGTAAATATCGTCCGTTACTTCAAAGTCTTCCGCTGCCGGTACCGACTCGTTTTCGTTTGAATATTTTGTGGCAAAATCGAATACCAAAAATTTGGTAATCAAAGCAATGCTCAGGTTACTAAGTTGTTCCGGTTCTATTTTTACATCGGGAACAATTCCGCCGCCGTCGTATACTTTTCGTCCTTTTTTAGTGGTAAATTCCGAAATAAGGGAATCGGGTACATGTCCAACGCTGCCGTCTTCATTCCGGTGCGAATAATCGAGCGCCTGAATGCAGCGGCCGCTGGGGATATAATATTTAGCGGTAGTTACCTTCAATTTTGTGTTGTAGCTCAAATCGCGGGTGGTTTGAACGAGACCCTTTCCAAAAGTTCGGCTACCTACAACTATTCCGCGGTCTAAATCCTGAATGGCGCCGGCCACAATTTCTGAAGCCGAAGCGGAGTTCCGGTTGGTCAGCACTGCCAGCCTGATGGTAGTATCCAACGGAGCCTGTGTGGCTGTGTAAGTTTTATCCCATTGTTGTACTTTCCCGCGGGTGCTTACAATTTCTTCACCTTTCGGAACAAACATATTAACAATTTCAACGGCTTCCATCAATAACCCGCCAGGGTTTGATCGCAAATCGAGAACCAGCGATTTCGGATTGTTTTTCTTCAAATCAAGGAAAGCGCTTTTTACTTCGTCGCTGCAGTTGGCGGTAAAATTCGACAACCGGATGTAGGCGGTGTTTTTGTCAATCATCCCGTAATAGGGAACCGCATTGATCGAAATTTTTTCTCGGACCACATTTACCTCGAATGGCTTTTTATTTGTTCCGGGACGTAAAATTTTAACTTTCACTGCCTTTTTAGCCGGGCCTTTCAGTAAGTTGCTAACATCCTCGGTATTCATATTTTCAGTCGATTTCCCTTCCACTTCCAAAATGATATCGCCGGCTTTCAGCCCAAATTTTTGTGCCGGAAAACCTTCGTAGGGTTCTGCAATGATTATTTTATCGTTTTGCTTGCTGATAATAGCTCCAATTCCGGCATATTCTCCGGTGGTCATAAAACGAAAATCTTCTATCTGATCTTCAGAAATATAATTCGTATACGGATCGAGCGAACTTAGCATATCATCGATGCTGGTTTTGACCAACTTGTTCGGATTAATTTCATCCACATAAAACATGTTCAGTTCCCGAAAAAGGGTATGATAAATTTCCAGGTTTTTCGCAATTTCGAAGTTCTTATCATCGCGGGTGAAGCTGAAGAAACCCAGGCCCAAAACAACGACAACAACCGTTCCTATCCAAAACTTTTTCCAATTCATATTTTTTTCTCCTATTTGTCTGAAAAGCTGACGTTCAGTCAACTTCTAATTATTTGTGATGCCAAAATTAAAAAACTCTCGCTATATCTGTCAAAAACCAGACCAATGCATTACGTTAAAATAAATTAAAATCAATTATTTAAAGGAAGATGAAGGTTTTAATGTTCATCATTTCTTCGCGAAAAAAGGCCAAAAAATAAGAGAACCTTTTACATTTGTGAACGAATGATAAAAAAGCAATCATGAAAATCAGACTGACCATTTTCTTTTTTTTTATGAGCATCATTTCTTTCGCTCAAGATAAAAATGAAATATCAATTGGTATCGGTCCCTCTTTTTTCGGGTGGGGCGATGTTCAGGCTGTTTCTTTAACAGCAACATATTCAGTTAAGTTAAACAACCATCTGGGGTTTGAACCGCGTTTAATCAGCAGTTCCGGCTGGCGCCAGGAAAATATTTCGTATAACAGCGGAGACGATTACACGTATGGTTACAATTACGACATAACAGGTTATTTTGGGTTTGCCGGTTCGCTTGTTTATACCCCTTTCAGAGGAAAAGGAGATTTCTTCAAATTGAAAAGTGGATTCCTTTTCGGCAAGATGGCGCATTCCTACGGCGGAATCCGCAGAGGAGGTTATTCATCTACGGATGCTTCATTTGGTAAAGAATTCAACAAAGGATTAATTCACACAATCCATTTCCGGTTGCTGAACCGGGAGAAGTTTTTCCTGGGGACAGAACTTTCCATGTTGACGAGCTTCTGGCATGGTTACTACAACTGCGACGGATTCATCTGGAACTTTATGGCAGGAATCAAACTGTAAAAAAAGCAGGCCCCGTTGGAGAACCTGCTTTCATTTGGTTTTCAAAATGAACTTACACTGTTGGTAGTTTCCAAGGTGCGCGGTAAGTAGGTATCAGGTATTCATTCGCTTCATTATCATCAATGAACTTGCTGCTTTTCGTATCCCAATACAACCGTTTTCCGGTGCGGTGTGCAATGTTGCCCAAATGGGCTACCCGAGCCGTGTTTGCCGCAACCGAAATGTTGGCGTTCAGATCGCGGTTGCGGGTTTTTACTCCGTCGATAAAATTGGCCATGTGTAATTCCAGACCTTTCCCGGTTCCCTTAATATAATCTACACGGTCAATTAAATCTTCATTCTTTTTCTTTTCGGGAATGACTTCCCAGCCACCTCGGTCGACGACCAAAGTTCCGTTATTTCCCACAAAACCAACACCATGGTTGCGTCCGTAATGTCCGCCGTCGATTCCCGTTCCATGATCCCACAGCATGGTGTGCCCGTCGAATTCGTACAAAGCCTGCAGGGTATCCGGAGTTTCCGAAGCATCATTTTCGTAAGCAAATTTTCCGCCCATTGCCATTACTGATTTTGGCGAAGGATCGCCCATTCCGAACAAGCCGTAGTCGATGATATGTACGCCCCAGTCGGTCATTAAACCTCCCGCATAATCGTAAAACCACCTGAAATTAAAATGAAACCGGTTTGGATTGAACGGTCGTTTCCGTGCCGGGCCGAGCCAGAAATCATAGTCGACACCTGCCGGAGCTTCGCTATCTGGTTTTACCGGCACCGGTTCCATCCAACCCTGATAAGCCCAGGTACGAACCGTACGGATTTTTCCGAGTTTTCCTGATTTGACATAATCTACTGCATCGCGCCAGTGGGGATCGCTTCGTTGCCACATTCCCACCTGTACCACTGTGTTGTATTTATTTGCGGCGCGTTCCATTATGTTAATTTCTTCGATGGAATTTCCGAGAGGTTTTTCGCAGTAGACATCTTTTCCCAATTGGCTGGCTTCCACCATTGGCAGACAATGCCAGTGATCAGGCGTACCAATAATAATTACATCGATTCCGGGCTCTTCCAGAAGCTTTCTGTAATCTTTAAAACCTTTGGGTCTTTTTCCCTGAATTTTTTCAGTTTCTGCAATCCTTCTGTTCAGCACATTTTCATCAACATCGGCAATGGCGGCACATTCCGTATTTGGCTGGCCCAGAAATGCTTTCAAGTCGGCAAAGCCCATTCCGTTTGAACCAATGAGCCCGCACACGAGTTTTTCATTCGCACCCGCACATGATTCCATGGCCATTGGCATGGTGGCGGTTAATCCCACGCCCGCTGCTATCATTGCGGAATTTTTGATAAAAGTTCTTCTGTTTGTCATTTTTTAAATTTTTATGGAAAACCTGAAAATCCGGAGTTTCCGTCTTTCAGCTTCCCCCTTCGGTTTTTTTCTATTTCTCTTTTTGCATTGCATCGTCGAAAGCAACATCCGAAGGTGCGAAATCTACTTTTTTCACAAACCTGCAGGCTTCGGTTGCCCCGGCTTCGCGATTCATGCCGGTGTCTTCCCATTCCACCGACAGCGGTCCGTTATAACCGACGTCGTTCAATGCCCGAATGATATTCTCAAAGTTGATATTGCCGCGGCCAAGACTTCTGAAATTCCAGTAGCGGCGGTTGTCTCCAAATTCCATGTGCCCGCCAAAAACGCCTACACTTTCAGGAACATCGCTCCAGTAAGCATCTTTCATGTGCACATGAAAAATACGATCGGAAAATTCGTAAATGAAACGCACGTAATCCACATGCTGGTATCCAAAATGACTGGGATCGTAATTAAAACCAAATGCGGGATGATTATCCAGCGCCTGCAAAGTTAAATGTGCCGAATGAATATCGAAGGCAATTTCCGTGGGATGTGCTTCCAAGGCAAATTTTACTCCCAGTTTCTGGTATTCATCCAGAATCGGAATCCAGCGTTTTGCGAAATCTTCATACCCTTTTTCAATTCTCCCGGCCGGAATGGGTGGGAAGGAATACAGCATGTGCCAAACCGGACTGCCGGTAAAACCAACGACTGTATCGAGGCCAAGCATTTTTGCTGCTTTCGCTGTTTTAATCATTTCTTCTGCAGCGCGTTCACGAACTCCTTCCGGATCGCCGTCGCCCCAGATGTAACCGGGTAAAATTCCCTTATGGCGTTCATCAATAATTCCATCGCTTACGCATTGTCCGACCAGGTGATTGGAAATGGTAAACAATTTCAACCCATTTTTCTCGAGAAGCGCTTTGCGGTCGTCGCAATATTTCTGGTCGGCTTTGTCGATTTCCATGTGATCGCCCCAACAGCATAATTCCAGCCCGTCATAACCAAAATCTTTTGCTTTTTGGCACATGGTTTCGATGGGCAGATCGGCCCATTGTCCGGTGAAAAGTGTTACTGGTCGTGTCATTATTAATAGTTTAAAGTTTTTTGTTTAAAGTTCAAAGTATTTCTTTATAACTGAATTGGATAACCATTCTACCTGTAAGTGGGTATGAGCGGCTTTTCATTCCCCGAATTTCACCCATTTTTGTTCATCGTCGTATCCGGCTTTTACAACCGTGTCGATAAACTGCATGCCACGTATTCCGTCTTCCACGCCTGGGAAATCGAGCATTTCCGGCGTTGGTTCTTCGTTGTTCATTTTCGCACGAACGGTTAGCGAAAAGTTGCGGTAAATGTTGGCGAAAGCTTCCAGATACCCTTCAGGGTGACCACCCGGCGTGCGTGTATTATGTGCAGCAACCTCGCTGTTCATACTGGTTCCTACGCGCAGCACCTGCATTGGTTGGTCGAGCCATTTTAACGTGAGGGTATTGGGTTCCATCTGTTCCCAATCCAATCCGCCTTTTTCACCGTACACCCTGATTCTGATGGCGTTTTCTTCCCCCGCGGCAATTTGGGTGGCCATTAAAACACCTTTTGCGCCATTTTCAAACCGCATCAACACGGCGCCGTCGTCATCGAGTAAACGGTTGGGCACGAATGTATTTAGTTCCGCGCATAAGTCAGTTACCTTTAATCCGGTGATGTACTCTGCCAGTTGATGTGCATGAGTTCCGATATCGCCCATGCAGCCTGCTTTTCCCGAACGTTTTGGATCGGTGCGCCACGATGCCTGGGCGTTTCCGGCATTTTCAACAGGCGATGACAGCCAGCCCTGCGGGTATTCCACATAAATTTTCCTTATTTTCCCAAATGCTCCGTCGGCAACCATTTTTTTTGCATGTTTTACAGCCGGATAGCCGGAGTAGGTGTGGGTAAGGGCAAGTATCAGTCCGGTTTCGTCCCGTTTTTCTTTTAGTTTCAGGGCCTGGTCGAGGGTAAAAGTGATTGGTTTGTCGAGTACAACATGAAAACCGTTTTCCAGCGCCATCATAGCCGGATCGAAATGCACAAAATTAGGCGTCACAATGGAGACAAAATCCATTCGCTCGCCTTCCGGAAGCTGGGCTTCCTTTTCAAACATTTCCTGATAAGTTTCATATACGCGCTCGTCGGGTAAAAAATATTGTTTGCCTGATGACTTCGAGATTTCAGGATTTACACTGAAACATCCGCAAACCAGTTCAATTTGATTGTCCATTAATGCGGCAAGGCGGTGAATTGCGCCAATGAATGCGTCGGTGCCGCCACCAACCATTCCCATTCGTAGTTTTCTATTCATTTTTTATTTGTTTTAGTTGATTCAGAAAATGAAACGTTAAAATTAATAACTCTTTTGTAACGAAGCAAAATCAAAGCGGATGTTTTGAAATTTTTCAAATCAGGTAAACAGCAAGATTTAAACCTGTTGGAAAATAGTTCAGCCAAACATCAGGTTTTTTTGAAAAAAAGAAAAATGAAACTTTTTGGAATTCCGGTAAATCAAAAATCGGTGGTTTGCTGGAAAATTTATATCGACAGGGCGAGAATGTACATCGGTTAAACCAGAAAAAGATAATGGAAGGAAAAAATGACTGACCGGCGAATTCTGAAAATTGTTCTTAAGTATAAAATATCATATCAATTTCATTATTTTAGTCCTGAAATTGCAGAAAATCATTTAAACCAATTTTACCATGAAACGCAGAAATTTTCTTAAAAGCGCCGCTATTGGCGGAATTGCATTAACCGGTATGGGAAATATGGCGGCAGCTTCGGAACCAGTCGCCCCAGCTTCAGAAAAGTTTAAGATGAAATACGCGCCTCATTTTGGCATGTTTAAAAACAGCGCGGGCGAAGATTTAATCGATCAGCTTAAATTTGCTGCCGATCAGGGATTCACTGCTTTCGAAGATAACGGCATGATGGGCAGGGATGTGGCGATGCAGAACAAAATTGGGGAAACAATGGCGAACCTCGGAATGACAATGGGTGTATTTGTAGTGGATAAAGGAGGAAACCTTGCCAACACTTTGGCAGCCGGGAAAAAGGAAAACGTGGATATTTTTCTGGATGGTTGCCGAAGGGCAGTTGATGTGGCCAAACGGGTAAATGCGAAATGGATGACTGTTGTTCCGGGAAGTTTTGAACGTAAACTGCCGATAGGCATTCAGGATGGCAACGTCATCGACGCGCTGCGCCGGGGCGCCGAAATACTCGAGCCGCACGGGCTGGTTATGGTGCTCGAGCCGCTTTCCGATTCACCGGACCTGTATTTGCAAACTTCGCAGCAAACGTACATGATTTGCAAAGGAGTGAACAGCCCGTCCTGCAAAATTTTATACGACATTTACCACATGCAGAAAATGGAAGGCAACCTTATCAATAATATCGATCTTACCTGGGATGAAATAGCATACTTTCAGATCGGCGATAATCCGGGAAGAAAAGAACCCACCACCGGGGAAATTAACTATAAAAATGTGTTCAAACATATTTATGATAAAGGTTACACCGGTGTTATGGGAATGGAACATGGCATTTCAAAACCGGGTATCGAAGGTGAACAACGGTTAATAGAGGCTTATCGGGAAGTGGATGCCTTTGAAGCTTAATTACTTTTCAAAAAAAAGAGGCTGTTACCCTTTAACAGCCTCTTATGTAGTTACTAATGAAACCTAATTTTTGGTGTGAATAACAATGGCTAAATCCATTGGGAAACGTCCGGAATTGCTGCCGTAAATTGAAAGTCCGCCCCGTTCGGCAGATGTTTCGTCCACAAAAAGCTGAATAATAACTTTCCCCTTTTCAAGCGCATCTTTTTCAGCCATTTCGTCCAAAGTTGCTTTTACCAGGTAACCATACGAACCAGCTTCATCGAGCAGCCACGGTTTACTGCGATCATTGCTTCCGAAGGGCGAACCGGCTTCCTGATTCATCCAGGATAAAATTCCGCGATGATCAGCCGGATCATCCGGAAGCTCCACTTCGTCAATCACTTGACCATTGGCATTGATGGTAACCAGTGAACTGTGCGTTTTTTCATCCGTTTGCGGATAACTGTTTTTGCCGTAGCCCGGATCTGTTCCTTTTTCGGAAACCATAGTCATGCCAATACGCTCTGCTTCACCTTCTTCAAGGTATTTCTCCTGAGGATAACGCGATGCCAGTTCCGCCCTGAATTCAATGCTTTCCACATCATCCGGATTGATGTCTTTTGGAAGTTCAAACTGGTATTCAAAATAACCGGAGCCCATTCCCCAGACTTTCTTACCTTTTTGCGTCTTCTTGTATTTAATACTCCATGATGCATCTGTAAATTGGTCGGGCGACCTGGTAACATACAGTTTATCAGCTAATTTTTGTCCTTTCACTTTAAAAGGAACAAAATTGCGCTGGATGACGATTCCTTCGCTATCAACCAGTTCGGTTGCCAGCAACATCAGTGCATTAATATTAGGAACAGCGACTTTTACAGGTTGCAGTTCAACAAAAGTGAATGGTTCCGCGGAAGCCGGAATCTGCCCGGTAGCATAATCAAATTTCTCGCCGAGTTCGTTCCACCCGTAAACGGAATAATTTATCTCCAGGCCATCCGGTATTTTGCCGGTAACGGCGCTGATCCCTATGGGAATATCAACAGAACTCCCTCCTTCATATTCATTGTAAAAACCGTTTCCGGGTACCACGTATAAATCTTTGTGAAAATCGTTCATGTGCATATCCGGAACCAGTTCGTTTAGTCCGAATGATTTTTTCGAGCGGTCGAACCGGTAGTATCCGTTCCATTCATTAATTACATCGTGAAATTCAGTAAAAAGAAAACCTGCAATTTTGGGCCGTTTGCGGAATTCGTTCATCATAATGTGGTATTCCCAGGTGATGTCGATGTCGCCGGTGCTGCCGCTGTAACCCCAAACTGCCCCGCATTCTGAATTCAGCATGGGCTGATTTCCCTGTTTGTTGTCGCCGATGTAATTGAATGAAGAACCTGGGTAGGTGTTTTCCACGATCATGTCGAGAAATCCTGCCCAGTTCCGTGCCGGTGTATAGCTGTGCCAGGTATTCAAATCGGTAACCACATGATCCCAGTTACAAGGTGAATTGTCTTCGATCAAACGGGTTGAATCGTAACTTTTTGCATTATGGTACATCTCGCGCACCCACTCCTGAGTTTGCGGCGTATACGACCGGTGCCCCGCAGAATCGTTGCTGAACAATCCCCAGGTTTCGTTAAATAGTACCCACGAAAATATGGCGGGATGGTTGTAATCGCGCTTCATTTCATTTTCGGCAATATACTCCCAGTTACTTTTGGAAATGGAATCGGGTTGTCCCCAGTAGTTAGGCACATCTTCCATAATCAGCAATCCGAGTTTATCGGCCCAGTACAATTTACGCGGAATTTCCGCTTTTATATGGATTCGTAAACCGTTCAATCCCAAATCTTTTGCCCGCTGAATTTCTTCTTTCATAAACTGGTCGGACGGGAACGTGTAAAACCCTTCAGGATGATAACTTTGGTCGAGTGTGAGTTTCAAATAAATTGGCTCGTTGTTTAAAGCAACATAACGAAAGTCTTTTCCCGGGATATCAATGGCCGAAATTTTTCGCATGCCAAAATAGCTGTTTACTTCGTCTGTGAGATTTTGTCCTGAAACAGTGGCTGTCACTTCATATAAATAAGGATCATCCAGATTCCAGAGTTTCATGTTTTCAACGGGAATAACAAAGTACGAAGTTTCTTGTCCTGGTGGTATTTGTCCGTCAAAATCCAATCCGTTTCCTTTTCCTGAAAGTGAAAATTCCATCGGTTGCTGCGGTTTTTTATTCAGATTAACCTCCACTTTCACTTTTTTATTATCGATATCGGGCGTGAAGCGGATGTTTTCGATGTATGTTTCAGGCCGCGCTTCCAGATATACGGTTTGCCAGATTCCTTTTGCATTTCCGTAATATTGTTTTCCCGAGGGGCGGTTATCGAGTTCCCGGTCTTCCACCCGGACCACCAGTTCGTTTTCGCCCTTTTTCAGGAAATCGGAAATGTTGAAGTCGAACGGAACATAACCGCCTTTGTGGTTGCCGACTTCGGTACCGTTCAACCAGACAGTCGTGTTGAAATCGCTGGCGCCAAATACCAGGAACGTTTGTTTGCCGTCCCAGTTTTCCGGGTTTTCAACTTCAAATGTGCGGTAATACCAGCCGATATCCACTTTCGGCATTTCAATTTCGCTTTTGGGGCTGGCCCAGGAGAACGGCACGAGTATTTTTTGATTGAAAGAAGCAGTTTCACTTTGCCATTTTTCATCCAAACCAACGTCTGCGGAATCGGTTTTAAATTGCCAGTAACCGTTCAGGTTTTGCCACACCGGCCGCTCAAAATCGGGGCGCGGATGTTCTGACAAAGGAACAATATTGTCTTTTTGTTTACAGGAGAAAAGAAAAATGGTAATAATTACGGAAAGTAGAATTTGGTATTTCATATTGATTGTTTAGTTGAATATGTTTTGACGGATAAAATTAACCGAAATTTCGGAGAATCCGGCAATCTTAAATCTCGCAAATTTATGTTTTGCAGCGGGTAATGTTGTAGTAACTGCAATTACCCTGGCGCCGGCATCGCATGCTGATTTGGTGCCCGATAAACTGTCTTCAAAAACCACACAATCAGCCGGATAGGTATTTAATAATTCGGCCGCTTTCAGATATATTTCCGGGTGTGGTTTTCCGTGCGCCACCATCGAATCGTCAACGATTATTTTAATGAATTTTCGAATATCCAAACCGTCTAAAACAAAATCAACATTTTCTTTTGGGGCCGAAGTGGCAACTGCAACTTGAACGTTGTTCTGCCGGAGTTCTTCCAAAAATGAAAGCAGTCCATCCAACGGTTTCAAATGTGGCTTGTAAATTTCGCGGTAGATGGCTTCTTTTTCTTTTCCCAGTTTTTTAATTTCCTGTTTCGATAAATCACGATCAAACAGTTCAGGCAGCACCTGGTCGTTTGTCCGCCCAAAAAATTCATTTCTGAACCGTTCTTCTGAAAAAGCAATATTGTGCCGGGAGCAAAATTCTTCCCAGGCTTTTTGGTGAAACCTGCCGTTATCGACGATCACACCATCCATATCAAAAATAACTGCGAAACTCATTATACTTTGGATTTTCAGCAAAAATAGCGATTTTTAAACGGATGCAGCTGCGTATGGCATGAATGACTCCGGTTTAAAGGTATGCCCCCGGAAGCCGGTTCTAAAACGGCAGATGTCCCAAATCCAGGTTTCCGCCGGAAAGAATGATCCCCGCTTTTTTATTTTGAACGTCGATTTTACCTTCAAGAATCGCAGCGAGCGGAACGGCTGAAGAAGGTTCGATAATAATTTTCATTCGTTCCCAAATCATGCGCATGGCTTCCACGATTTTTTCTTCTGAAACAACAACGATATCATCCACTTTTTCCATGATAATCTGAAAATTTCGTTGTCCCAGTGAAGTCAATAGCCCGTCGGCAATGGTTTTTGGATTTTCAGAAGGGATGAGTTTTCCTGAATGAAAGGATTGAAAGGCATCGTCGGCGCCTGCCGGTTCGGCCGCAAAAACTTTACAGTGCGGCAACATTTGTCTGGTTGAAATGGCTGTTCCGCTCAATAGTCCACCGCCGCCCACCGGAGCGATGATTGCATCAAAATCACCGGTATCTTCAATCAGTTCTTTTGCGGCGGTTCCCTGTCCTGCAATAACAAAAAAATTGTTGTATGGATGAATTTCTGTTGCGCCGGTTTCTGCAACCACTTTAGCAAGCGTGGTTTCGCGGGCGGTAAGCGTTGGTTTGCAGAATGTAATGCTGGCGCCATAACCGGCCACCGCTTTCTTTTTAATTTCCGGAGAATTTTCGGGCATAACAATATGTGCCGGAATCCCACGGATTTTTGCCGCCAGGGCCAGTGCTGCCGCATGATTTCCGGATGAATGTGTTGCCACTCCTTTTTTCGCATCCTGTTCCGAAAGTGAGAAAACAGCGTTGCTTGCCCCGCGAAATTTAAAAGCTCCCACTTTCTGGAAATTCTCGCATTTGAAAAACAAGTTTCCGCCGGTTATTTTATTGATGGACGAACACGTTAAAACCGGCGTGCGGTGAGCATATTTTTGAATGATTTCGTGTGCGCGGAATACGTCGCTGAAATTTGGCAGATAAGGCATTGGTTTATTTTAACAGTTTCTGAATTTTTTAGTCTTCCACTTTGCGTTTGAATGCTTCATTTAAAAGATTGAAATCGGTGCGGTAAATCGAACTATCCGAAAGTTTCTTCATACGTGTTAATCCGGAAATGTAGAGATAGACCAGGAATCCGACAAAAACAACAAACAGCCATTCGATACCGGTAAATAAAATAAAATCGTAAAATCCGTGTAGTAACAGGGGATAAAACAGCGCTTTTTGTTTCAGTTTTGCCTGTTCTTTTTCATAAAACCGGGCCATTCCGAAATAAAAACCCATGGTAACTCCAAAAACTGCATGTGCCGGAACAGCGGTCAATGCGCGGCTTAAGCCAACGTTGTAGCCGCCTTCGAAAACATAAAGTACATTTTCTACCGCGGCAAAACCCAACGATATAAACACAGCGTAAACAATTCCGTCGAATTTTTCGTTAAACGCGGGGCTTTTCCAAATGAGAAGATACAACGCGAGAAATTTGAACATTTCTTCGGTGAAACCGGCAACCACAAAAGCTTTCCAAACAGCCTGCCCGTATCCGGGGAACATTCCGGAAAAGCCTTCGAGAAAAAATTCGGTAAAGAAAACCGGAATAACCGTCAGTCCGCCGGCTAAAAGTGCGAACAACAAGAGCCGGAGCGGTTCTTTTTCGTATTTGTCGCGGAAATAAACATACAAACCAATTACAAAAACAGGCGCAAGCGAAACGAGCAGCAGGTTCATTTTTCGTTTATAATTTTTCGGTTATCCAGTTCTTCAACCAATAATTCCATTTCGTTTCTGGAAATAAAATTCCTTTTATACAGCCAATAGAAATTTTGCTCCTGGTTCTCCCAGGGAATAAAATCATCGATTCTCATGTATTTTTTTCTGATGTAAATTCTTTGGGCCGACTGAAGTTCAGTTAGAAATTGATTCACTTCCGGTTTTTCGCGCGATCCGTAAAAGAAAAACAGAGTTTGCGGACCTTTGAAAATTTTTTCCGGTTTTGTTTTAAAAAGCTGAACCGACCAAATGCCCATTCCTGCCACAATCCCAATGGCGATCGCTGAAATAACAGTGATATCCAGGTAGGTGTAAAACAGGAAGAGTATCAGGAATAAATTGACAAATACAGAAATAAACAGACCGATTTCCACTGTATTTACGTGGCTTTTCACCGCCACTTCATTAAATTCGATATCTTCAAAATTAATATTGTACGACTGGGATTGTCCTTTTGAGCGGATGACAGCTTCCAATCCGTTTTCAGTGATTTTATAATCCCTGACTTCCTGTCCTTTTTTCTGGTGAATAGCGACCATTTTTCAGAAACTACATATCGTTGAAAAAATAGGCTTTCATGCCTTTAACACCTGGCCTGGTTTTAAAAACCCCACCGGCATCCGGAAACTTTTCAAGTTCTTCATCGCTGGTTCCCTGCCTGGCTGTTGTAATGTACAGCGTTTGCAGATCGTCGTCGCCGAATGCGCAGGAAGTGATATTTTTTGCCGGCACTTCAATCTTGCGGATTAACTCGCCGCTTTCCGGATTCCAGCATCCTACTGCCGAACCGCCCCAAAGCGCCACCCACAGGTTTCCTTCTGAATCGATGGTCATTCCATCGGGCGAACCCAATTCCACCGGAACTTCCACTGCAACCTTCGGATTTTCAATTTCACCGGTTTCGTTGTTGTAATTGTAGCGCATCACTTTTTGAGTAGGCGTATCCACATAATACATGAACTGCGAATCAGCCGACCACACAATTCCGTTCGAAATGCTCACATTATTAATCATTTTATGAATGGAACTGTCGGGGTCGAGCCGGTATAGCGAACCTGCCTCTTTTTTATTGCCAAGGCTCATGGTTCCGACCCAAAAGCGACCTGCCGGATCGCATTTCCCGTCGTTGAAGCGGTTGCCGGTGATAGAATCTTCCGGATTGACGATCCGCTTTTTTGTACCGGTCTGCGGGTCGAGCGAATAAATTCCGTTGGTCAGCGCAACCAGCACATGCCCCGATTCAGCCGGTACAACTGTGCCAATCATCTGCCCGGTGAACATTTCCTTGTTGTTTTTTAAACCCGGGTTGTAGAAATTCAGAATTTCGGCCGTAATATTTATCCACATCAATTCGTGGGTTTTGTGGTTCCAGATGGCCCCTTCCCCCAAATCGGACTGCGAATTGATAACCAGTTCCAAATCGTTGTTTTTTTGTGTTGAACATGAACCGAATACGACTCCGGCAATTAATATGATGTAAAAAAAATTTCTCATTTGATGCTGTGTCTCATTTCGAAAACTTTCCGTTTAACTTTTGAACACTAAACTTTAAACACTAAACTTTGAACTTTGAACTCTGAACTTTAAACTTTGAACTTTGAACTCTGAACTCCTCAAATGCCTTCGATCAGTTTTTTCATGATCAAGGTCATTTTGGGCTCTGCTTTCATGGCTACTTCCTGTACTTCTTCGTGCGAAATCTCCACAATTTCCCCGGGCACGCCGCTGTCTGTAATAATGGAAATCCCAAAAACCTTCAATCCCATGTGGCGGGCGGCAATCACTTCCGGCACGGTCGACATCCCAACCATGTCGCCCCCGAGTATCCGGAACATCCGGTATTCGGCGGGGGTTTCGAAAGTGGGCCCCTGCACTCCAATATAAACACCTTCCTTTACCGGAATGTTATGTTCCAGCGCAATTAATTTCGCTTTATTTCGCAAACGTTCATCGTACACTTTGCTCATGTCGGGGAAACGTGGTCCCAGTTCCGGATCGTTTTTCGCGTGCAGCGGATGTTCCGGGAAAAAGTTGATGTGATCGTTTATCACCACGATGTCACCTACTTCCCAGTTTGGATTTAATCCTCCGGATGCGTTGGATACGAACAGATTTGAAATTCCGATGAGTTTCATCACACGCACCGGGAAAACCACTTCTTTCATGGTGTAGCCTTCGTAAAAATGAAAACGGCCCTGCATGGCCAGCACTTTTTTATGGCCAAGTGTACCATAAATTAACCGTCCGGCGTGCCCTTCCACGGTGGAAACCGGAAAATTCGGAATCTCAACGTATGGAATTGATTCGATGATTTCGATTTCAGAGGCCAGCCCACCCAGTCCGGTACCTAAAATTATCCCGATATCAGGACTGGTTTTTATTCGTTCTTTGATGAAGTTCGCGGTTGCTTTTATTTTCTCCAACATATCCCAATATCTTTTTATTGAATAACTTTCCTTCTTCATCCAGAAACCTCACCTTCACCGGTAATAAATACAAAACCTGTTTGAACGTTTCGGGGAGGTTTTCCATGTCTCTAAACCGGACGGCATCTTTTTCGGTGGTGACAATAATTTTATTTCCCGTTCCCATCGCCTCAAACTTTTGCATAATCGACTGAACCTCTTTCTCTGTATAATTATGATGATCGGCAAACGAGATGGTTTCCATTCTTTTTGAAACACTCTTCAAATGTTTATAAATCAGAATCGGGTGTGCGATTCCGGTTATCACAAGCAGATCGTATATTCTGCCGGAAACATAGCTTTCATTTAAACTGCGGGCGTTAAACACCGGAACAATTTTTTCGTACTCAAGCGTTGTAAAAAACATTTCCTGGTAAGGTTTCAGCCGCACTTTTTTCTGCATAATCCTGCGCATAATCGGCGTTATTTCTTCGGGGCATTTTGTGATGAGGATGATGCTGGCGCGTCGCATTTGAACCGGCCTTTCGCGCAAACTACCGGCAGGCAGCAGCAAATCTTCGCTTACCGGGCGGTTGTAATCAATCAGCAGAATGTTTATTCCCGGGGTGATCCTCCGGTGCTGATAGGCATCGTCAAGCAGCACCACATCGGGAGTTGCCACCTGTTCTGAACTCAGGATTTGTTCCACACCCTTCACCCGGTTTTCGCATACCGAAACGGTAACATCCGGAAATTTTCGTTTCACCTGCAACGGTTCGTCGCCCACTTCCTTTACCAAAGAATCAGTCCGTACCCATTGAAAACCACTTGTTTTTCTCTTGTACCCGCGGCTTAATGCGGCAACTTCAAACCGGTCTTTCAGCAGGTTAATCAGGTATTCTACGTGCGGGGTCTTCCCGGTTCCGCCAACTGTGATGTTCCCGATGGAAATAACCGGCACGTCGAATTCCTTCGATTTTAGGATGTTCATGTCGAAAAGACGGTTACGAAGGGCAACAACAAATCCGTATAAAATTGAAAAAGGGTATAGTAAAATGCTTTTCATTGAACCGGTTAAATTGAACAGCAAAGTTAAAAAAAAGAATATCCTGAGAACAGGTTATCCGCGGGTTTTGTTTTTATTGCCCGGAATGGCCGTGAAACCTAAACAGGCAAATTTGGATCAATTCGTACTGACGCATTGGATCGTGAATGGTTCACGGGGTTAATTTCAGATCAATTATTACCATTAAATTTCTTTTGCCGCGATGTGGCGCTTTTTGCCAAATTCATTTGCGGGCGCAATCCATTCAATCAAAATGTATTAAATTAGCTGGAAAAAAATCCTATGAAACGAAGCGAAATAAACCATCTGATTGCGGAGGCTAAAGAATTCTTCGGTGAAATGAACTTCAAACTTCCACCGTGGGGCTACTGGTCGCCTGAACAGTGGAAAGGAAAAGAAGAAACCTGTTCCGAAATTGCCGAAAACATGCTCGGCTGGGACCTCACCGATTTTGGAAGCGGCGATTTTAACACGCGGGGACTTCTGCTTTTTACCATCCGAAACGGCAACCTTCAAAAAGATAAAAAACCGTATGCCGAAAAAATAATGATCGTGAAGGAAAACCAGGAAACTCCCATGCATTACCACTGGAATAAAATGGAAGACATCATCAATCGCGGGGGCGGAAACCTGGTCATCGAACTCTATAATTCCACTACCAGCAATCAACTGGATGACACAGATGTTTCGGTGAAAACGGATGGAATCGTGCGGAAAATTCCGGCTGGTGGGAAAGTGATTTTAAAACCCGGCGAAAGCATTACGCTGGAACAGGGAGTATATCACCGGTTTTACGGCGAAGAAGGGAAGGGAAAGGTGTTGGTGGGCGAAGTGAGCGCCGTTAATGACGATAATTCCGATAACTGTTTTCTCGAAGAACTTGGCCGCTTTCCGGATATTGAAGAAGATGAAAAACCGCTTCACCTGCTGGGGTCTGATTACAAAAATTACTTCTGATTTTCATGAAAAAAAAAATAAAAATTTCAGGCACGGGTTGTGCCCTTGCAGACTTCGTTTACAACAACATTGATTTTAGCAGCGCTGAATTTAAAAAGTACCGGAGCAAAAAAACAGGCGACGGCGGATTGTTGCCCGGCACCCTTGTTTTTACCGAAGAACTCGAAAAATTTGCGGGCAAACCTTATCCTGAAATTATTGCCGAAATAACCGGGAATAAAAAGCCGGAAACATTCAACATCGGCGGCCCTTCGCTGGTTTCACTGATTCACCCTGCACAGATTCTACCAAAAGATTTGTTTGAAGTTCAATTTTACGGCATCTCCGGAAACGATGAAACAGCCGAAAAAATCAGGCAGCTTTTGACCAAAACGCCCGTTGATTTTAATAATTACCTGCCGCAAAGCCGAAAGCCGACGCCGTTCACACATGTACTCTCCGATCCGGAATTTGATAATGGCCACGGCGAGCGGACATTCATCAATAACATTGGTGCAGCCTGGGATTTAAAACCCGGTTTTTTGCCCGTTTCCTTTTTTGAATCCGACATCGTTTGCTTCGGCGGCACCGCCCTTACGCCAAACCTGCACGACAACCTGCATCAACTGCTGAAAACAGCGAAACAACATGGAGCGGTTACGTTGGTCAATACGGTTTACGATTTCAGAAATGAGAAACAAAACCCGGGTAACCCGTGGCCTTTGGGCGAAACTGAAAAAAGTTTTCCCAATATCGATATTCTTATAACGGATAACGAAGAAGCGCTGAAAATAAGTGGCGAAAAGACAGTTTCCGCAGCAGCCAATTTTTTTAAGTCGAAAACCAACGCGTTCATCATTACCCGCGGTTCGCAGCCGGTTTTGTATTATTCTTCAGGAAAATTGTTTGGGAACGAATCGGGTGAACTGCCGGTATCGGAAACAGTGACTTCATCGATTAAATCAGGCGCCGCAAAATCAGGCGATACCACGGGTTGCGGCGATAATTTCACAGGAGGTGTAATCGTTTCCGTTGCCGAACAACTGAAAAAGAAACATCAAAAACTGAACCTCCGGGATGCTGTTGTTTCCGGAATTTGTGCCGGTGGTTTTACCTGTTTTTACAGCGGCGGAACCTGGTTTGAAAAATCGGACGGTGAGAAAAAAGCCGAGATTGAAAAACTGATAGCAGCTTACAAAAAACAATAATTTGGTATGCAAAAACTGGTACTGTTTGGCGCGGGAAAAATCGGACGGTCGTTTATTGCCCAACTGTTCAGCCGGGCCGGTTACGAAACGGTTTTCATCGACATCGACAAAAATCTTGTTAACCTCGTCAATCAGCGAAAAGCCTACAATGTTATCATCAAAGACAAACAGCAGGAACTTATCCGGGTTGAAAACGTCCGGGCCATTCATTTTTCGGCAAAAGAAAAGGTTACCGAAGAAATAGCCGGCGCTGCAATCGTTGCCACATCGGTGGGGCAAAAAGGATTGCCTTCGGTTTTTCCGCTGCTGGCGGCAGGATTGCTGCTCCGTTTTCAACAAACAAAACTTCCGCTCGATATTCTTATTGCCGAAAACATCCGCGATGCCGATCTGCTTTTTCAGCGTGAATTGAAAAAGCACCTTCCCAAAAATTATCCTTTTGAAAACAGGGTTGGATTGGTGGAAACCAGCATCGGAAAAATGGTACCGGTAATGACTGCCAGCGATTTGGAAGAAGACCCGCTGCAGATTTTTGCCGAAGCTTACAATACGTTGCCGGTGGATGCAACAGCATTTAAAAATTCGCTTCCGGATGTGAAAGGTTTGGCGCCAAAACAAAACATGAAAGCCTGGGTCGACCGGAAATCGTTTATCCACAACCTCGGCCATGCGGCGGCAGCTTATTTTGGTTTTTTGGAAAATCCCGGTGAAAAACTACTCTGGAAGGTACTTTCCAGTAAAAAAGTTTTCGCCAAAACCCGCGATGCAATGCTGCAGTCGGCGAAAGTGCTGGTTGAAAAATACCCGCAGGAATTTACGGTTGAAGAACTGGAAGAACATGCTGATGATCTGCTTCAGCGGTTTCAAAACCGTGCGCTGGGAGATACTGTTTTTCGGGTAGGATGCGATTTGTACCGCAAATTAAGCAGCGAAGACCGGCTGGCCGGGGCCATCCGTCTCGCCATTGAACAGCATCTTCATTTTGGTCATATACTGGAGGCGCTGGTTGCCGGTTTTCATTTTCGGGCAACCGATGAAAATGGAAATTTATTTCCTGCAGATAAACAGTTTTTTCAGGAATTGGAAAGAACCGGTTTCGAAGAAATGTTTCAAAAAATTACCGGAATCAACAATGCAGGTATTCTGGAAAAAGCAAGAGAATTAAATGATTCAGCAAAATAAGAACCGTCTATCTAAAAAATTTGCAACGCTTGTCCAACCTGCAGCACCGATCGTTCCGTGAGGTTGTTTAGTTGGCAAAGCGAATTCAGGGAAGTACGAAACTGCCGGGAAATTTTCCATAACGAATCACCTTGTTGAACTTTGTAAACTTTTGGTGCAGGGCTGTTTCCGGCGTTACCCGTTGCTTTAAATTCCAGGTTTAAATCCGCAAGTGTCTCCGTATCCATGGCTTTTTTATGAACCTGCTCGTTTTCAAAATCGAATACAAGTTCCGGATCATAAGGTTTGTCGTTTTCCCTGATTTCAAAATGAAGGTGACTGGTAGTTGCCCGTCCTGTTGCGCCTGCAAGCCCAATGATCTCTCCTTTTTGAATAAATTCACCACTGTTTACCAGAAAAGCGGAAAGATGCGCATAGCAGGTTTCCAGGTTGTTTCCATGATTGATTACCACCATATTGCCGTATCCATGAAAGTAGGAGGCGCGGGAAACTGCCCCATCGAAAGCCGCATAAATTGTATCGCCTTTATTCAATTTTATGTCGGTGCCGGTGTGAATCCTTCCTGATCGCCATCCGTAACGGCTAATTATTTTTCCGTTTGCCGGCACTGAAAAACCCGCAAATATTTCTCCCGCTTCAACAGCTCTCCCAAATGCAAAAGGAACAGAAAATCCCTGCAACAATTCGGGTGAAACATTCTCAATTGAATCAAACTCTGCCACAGTTAACGGAGAAGAAAATCCGGGGACAATCACCAATGAATCGGTATTTACGTACTGCGCCACCGAAAAAAATGACCACAACATGAAAATCAGCAGTAAAGTTCCTGTTTTTCCCATTCGGTTTAATTCAGGTTTAAAAAATTACAAAATAATTTAATTTGAAAATTTGTGCAATAGTAGTTAAATATATAATTACTGAAACCGGCAAAAATTGCATTTGGCAAACGCTAACAATTCATTTACTACCCGTTAACAAATTAGGGAGACAGAACATTGAAAAAAAGGTGTCACTTTCGGATTTCCACATTGAAAAAGGAGAAAATCTAAAATATCGAATAAGAAATAAGGAATAAGAAAATTCTTTCCTGTTTTGGCATTTCGGCAAGTATCCGAATAGAAATCTGTTTCAAATTAAACGATTTGTCACCGGGGAATACCGGGGTTCAAAATGGCAGCAGGATGTTTTTCTCCTGTCAAAACTTTTTCCAGACAGCAATAAAAAGCAAAATCCATCCCGCAATAAAACTGAGCCCGCCAAAAGGCGTAATGGCGCCCAGCCATTTGATTCCGGTGATGGCCAAAACGTACAAACTGCCCGAAAACAAAATTATTCCCGCCGCTAAAAGAATAGCAGACCAGTTAAGCAGCCCGGAAGGCATGGAAAGCGAAAGCACGCCCACCAGCAACAATCCCAGCGCATGGTAAAAATGGTATTCAACGCCGGTTTTCCAGGTTTGCAACATATCACCCGACAGGTGCGATTTTAATCCGTGTGCCCCAAAAGCGCCGATTGCCACAGCCAGGGCCAGTAAAACGGAGGCGGTCATGATGATGGTTTTGCTCATTGTTCTTTTTTTGAAGATTCAGTGTGATTAACAAATTTTCGCAAGCGATGTTTCAATTGTTAATCTTATTCGTTAAACTCGATCCTTGTTTATTTACAGCAAAACAATGTTTGCTTTATTTTTAAATGAGATAAATTCAGGGGAGGTTATTTATGAAAGATGAGACCAGAACCTGGATAATATTTGCTGCTGAAAACCTCCGGTCGGCAGAAGTTTTACTTAAAAGTTTATTGTTCAATCCATGTTTGCAAAATGCTCAGCAAAGCGTTGAAAAAGCCTGTAAAGCATTGCTGACAGAAAATAACGTCCCGATAAAAAGAACACACGATATTTATTTGCCTTCGAAATATCCCTTCGGCAGCGTTCTCCCCGATTTCATGCCTGATTTAGACTTTTGCAAACATGTACTGGAAATTGCCAGACGGGTTTTTGCAGACATTGAAAATCAATTACATCATTAATTAATCCCATTTTCGCGGATGTGAAAAGTCCGTGTCCCGAAAAACAAGACAACAAAGGGCAGCTAAATTCCTTAGCTTTTTATATTTTGCGAAAAATTTACAAACAGCAGCTATGGCGAAAGAAAAAAGTATATTTTCTGCATATCCCGAACCGGAAGTTTTACTGAACGAATTCAGAAATACATCCCTCGAAAAAGTCCCCGATATCAACGGGCACATCCACACACCGCATTCATTCAGCGCTTTTTCCGATATCGAACAGGCCTTTCAACTGGCAAAAAAAGAAGGTATTACGGTGCTGGGAATTAACGACTTTTACACCACCGACGGCTACAACGAATTTGCTGAACTGGCGCAAAAACATTCTATTTTCCCGCTGTTCAATATTGAATTTATGGCGCTGCAGAACGATTTGCAGGAGGCTGGAATCCGGGTAAACGACCCCAATAATCCGGGGAGGACTTATTTTAGCGGAAAAGGCCTGCGGCAGCCGGCAAAAATGAGCGAAGTCTCTTTCAAAAAAATCAGGGATTTGCAGGAAGAGAGCAACCGCCAGACCTATGAAATGGTAAAAAAACTGAATACGTTTTTTGCTGAAAACAACATCGGTATTCACTTCGATCCGGCAGAAGTTCAAAACCGGTTGGCCAAAAACCTGTTCCGCGAGCGGCACATTGCACAGGCCATTCGCATTGCTGTTTTCGAAAAGGAAGAAACCGATTTGGGAAGGGCAAAACTCTTCAATCAAATATTCCGGGGAAAAGAGATAAAATCGGCCATTGATGATGTTGCAGGATTGGAAAATGAAATCCGCGGCAACCTGTTAAAAGCCGGTGGCGCTGCGTTTGTGCCGGAAGATCCGAAAGCTTTTCTTTCCCTGGAAGAAGTCATCGAAATTATCATCGATGCCGGCGGAATACCGTGTTACCCGGTTTTGCTCGATTTTGGCAACGCCAACTTTACCGACTACGAAGCCGACAAGGAAAAACTGATGCAGGAACTTCTCAAAAATGAGGTGTATTGTATCGAACTGATTCCCGCCCGGAATGACTATCGGATTCTGAAAGATTTTGTCGATTATTTCAACAAAAACGGTTTTGTCATCACCTTCGGAACGGAACATAACACGCCAAAACTCGATCCTTTAAAAGTGCACGGCGGCAGCGGAACGGAACTGGACGATGAATTGAAACGAATTAATTTTGAAGGAGCCGCAGTTATCGCCGCCCACCAGTATTTAATCGCCAATGGAAAAGACGGATACCTGATAGGCAAAAAAGCAAAAACCGATGAAAAAGAATATTTTATAGATCTGGGGAAAGCAGTGATTTCTAAATTTATAAGCCCCCTCTAACTCCCCCAACGTCAAAGCGAAGAAAAATTTGGTGAAACTTCGTGCTTTTGTGCCTTTTAAAAATTAAAATCAAATCAATATCATGAAACCGGAAATAAAAGATTTAATTGACGTTTCGCGCTGGTACGGGCAAAAAAAAGAGTTTGTAATTGCCGGTGGCGGAAACACGTCGTTTAAAGACGAAAAACACCTCTGGATAAAAGCCAGTGGCATTAACCTGGGCAACATCGACGAAAGTGGATTTTGTGTGCTCGACCGCCCAAAACTAAATGATATTACAAAACAGCAATTTTCCGAAGATTCGACGATGCGCGAGGAGCAGGTAAAAAACGCACTTTTAAATGCGCGGGTTGATCCGGCCTCCGGGTTGCGGCCATCGGTGGAAACATCGCTGCACAATTTGTTTAGCTACCGTTTTGTGGTACATACCCACATGACGCTGGTGAACGGACTGATGTGCAGTAATTTGGCCAAAGAAAAAACGCTGGAAATTTTTGGAGAAGAAGTATTGTTTGTTCCCTACTCCGACCCCGGCTATGTTCTGTTTACCATCATTGCCGAAGAAATCAGGAGGTACAACGAAAAGTTTGGCCGCGATCCGCAAATCGTGCTCATTCAGAACCATGGCATTTTTGTGGCCGCCAATTCAATCGATGAAATTCATGGGCTTTACGCAGGCGTGGAATCGAACCTGAAAAGCACGTTTGAAATATTCCCCGAAGCAAAGGAAATTCCGGTTTCAGCAAAATTTAACGAAGTGCTGCCAGCGGTTCGCATGTTGCTTTCCGAAGAAAAACTGAAAGTTTGCACCGCATTCAACAGTTCCTGGATCCAGCGGTTTATAAAAGACAGAGCTTCGTTCGATGCTGGCATTGCCAAACCGTTCAATCCCGACCAGATGGTGTACTGCGGTCCGGAATATCTTTTTGTTGAAAACAACACTTCTGCTGAAACCATTACGGTAGAGGCTGAAACAAAAATTGCTGATTTTAAAACACGAAAAGGTACGCCGCCAAAAGTTATTTTTATTCAGAATGAAGGAGTAATCGTTGCTGAAGATTCGCCGGCTTCCGTTCAGTATTTACAGGACATTGTGAACGATTTTTGCCGGATTGGCACCTTTGCAGAAAACTTTGGCGGCCCTCATCCTTTAACACCGGAACAGACTGCATTTATCGAAAGTTGGGAAGTGGAACATTACCGCAAAAAGGTTTCGCTTGGCGGAAAGCCAATCGGACGCCTCGAAAATAAAGTGGTGATTGTAACCGGCGCGGCACAGGGTTTTGGCGCCGGAATTGCCGAAATTCTGCACAACCAGGGCGCCAACATTGTGGTGGCGGATTTGAATGAAGAAAAAGGTAACGAATTTGCCGAAAAACTGAATGAAAAAGGCACCAAAAACAAGGTCCTCTTTATGAATGTGAATGTTGCCGAAGCCGAATCGGTTGAAAACCTGGTAAACGAAACGGTGCTGCGCTTTGGCGGTCTGGATGTGATGATTTCCAACGCAGGAATCCTGCGTGCCGGCAGCCTCGATGAAATGGATGCGGAAACTTTTGAACTGATGACAAAGGTTAACTACACCGGTTATTTCCTCTGTTCGAAATATGCGCAAAAAGTGATGAAAATTCAGCATCAGCATAAACCGCAGTTGTACATGGACATCATTCAGATCAATTCAAAATCAGGGTTGAAAGGAAGCAATAAGAATTTTGCCTACGCCGGCGGAAAGTTTGGCGGAATCGGGCTTACGCAGTCGTTTGCACTGGAACTGATGCCTTTTAACATTAAGGTGAACTCCATTTGTCCGGGCAACTTTTTCGATGGCCCGCTTTGGAGCGATCCCGATTCCGGTTTGTTTGTGCAGTACCTGAACGCCGGAAAAGTGCCGGGCGCCAAAACCATTGCCGATGTAAAAGCGTTTTATGAAGCACAGGTTCCTGCCGGCCGGGGATGCACCGCCGAAGATGTGGCAAAAGCCATTTTTTACGTCATCGACCAGCAATACGAAACTGGTCAGGCCGTGCCGGTAACCGGGGGACAAAATATGTTGAAATAGAAAAGCCTCCCCCGTCCCCTCCGAAGGAGTGGAGAAAGAGGCCTCACCCGAGCCCTCTTCAAAGGAGAAGCAGGCCTCTCCCTAGCCCTCTCCGGGGGAGAGGGAACAAGAAAAAATGAAACGATTAAAAACAAACAGAAATGAAAAAAACAAATAAAACACAGCCATCTTCGTCTTTTCCCTCCCCTTTGGGGAGGTCAGGAGGGGCCGTTACAAAAGCAGTACGGTTATACGGGAAAGAAGATTTACGACTGGAAGAGTTTGAACTTCCGCAAATAAAAGAGGATGAAATTCTTGCAAAAGTGGTGTCCGACAGCATTTGCATGTCAAGCTATAAAGCGTCGCACCAGGGAACAGACCATAAACGAATTCCAAAGGACGTAGCTGAAAACCCGATTATTATCGGGCACGAGTTTGCCGGAGAAATTGTGGAAGTGGGCGCCAAATGGCAACACAAGTTCCAACCCGGACAGAAATATTCCATCCAGCCAGCCATTTATTACGAAGGCGGTCCGGTAGGTGTTTTAAGCGCACCGGGATATTCTTACCAACACATTGGCGGCGATGCTACTTATGTGATCATTCCCAAAGACGTGCTGGAACAGAATTGCCTGCTGGTTTACGATGGCCCGGGATTTTATCCCGCTTCGCTTTCGGAGCCGCTGAGTTGCGTTATTGGCGCCATGCATGCCAACTACCACACCAAACCGGGTTCGTACGTTCACCAGATGGAAATTAAGCAAGGCGGTAAAATGGCTATCCTCGCCGGAGTTGGCCCGATGGGACTGGCAGCTATCAATTTTGTTGTTAACCGTAAAGACCGCAAACCGTCGTTGCTGGTGGTGACCGATATTGCACAGGACCGCCTCGACCGTGCGGCTGAAATTTTTCCGCCGGAATGGGCCAGGGAAAATGATATTGAACTCATTTATTTAAATACTGGAAATATTGATAATCCGGTAGAAAAACTGAAAGAAATTTCGGGCGGAGGTTACGACGATGCATTTGTTTTTGCGCCAGTAGCGCCGGTTGTGGAACAGGCCGATGCCATTCTCGCACACGATGGCTGCCTCAACTTTTTTGCCGGCCCGTCGAATCCTGAATTTTCGGCTAAACTGAATTTTTACAATGTTCATTATGCCTATACACACATCGTGGGAACTTCGGGTGGCAACAACGACGACATGGTGGAAGCGCTCGATATCATGAGCAAAGGATTGGATCCTGCCGGATTGATTACCCATATCGGCGGATTGAATGCAGTGGCGGAAACCACGCTGAACCTGCCCAACATTCCCGGAGGGAAAAAACTGATTTATACCCACAAAAACATGCCGCTGGTGGCCATTGACGATTTTGAAGAATTGGGCAAAGAGAATCCTTTTTATGCTGAACTCGCCAAAATGGTAGCTAAAACCAAAGGTCTGTGGAATGTGGAAGCTGAGGAATATGTGCTGAAAAATGCACCTGAAATTTAAACGCAGGATTTCGCTAATGATTTACAATTAGAAGCCGCTGCAGCCGACTATAATTGCAAAACGACTGCCGTTTTGATTGTTTCAGGATGCAGCTTAAAAACCCGGTTAAATGAAAATTTTTTTCACAACTATTGTTTTACTGATTGGTTGTTTAGTGGCTGTCCAGGGTAGTATTAACACACAATTGACAACCTATTTAAAACATCCGATTCAGGGAGCGTTGGTCAGCTTTGTGGTAGGCTCTTTTAGTTTGCTGGCCCTGAATTTTATTTTCAGAACACAAATTCCCGACTGGGAACATGTAAAAACAGCGCCCTGGTATTTATTTGCCGGAGGATTACTCGGTGCAATTTTTGTGTCGTCAGTTATCTTTTTTATTCCGAAAATTGGAGTAACTACGGTTCTGGCGGCTTCCATTGCCGGGCAACTTATTGCAGCTTCAGTAATCGATCATTTTGGGTTCTTCGGTTTAACGGTGCATCCGATTTCTGCAGGCCGGATTGCAGGAATTCTGCTGCTTACCGGAGGGATCTTTTTAATTCAGCGATATTGATTTTTAACCATTATGAACAATTATTCCAAAGAACTGGAAATAGCATTGCATGCAGCGCGTTCCGCAGCGGAGGTTGTGATAAAGAACTTTCATAAAACAAAACAAACCAATGTGAAAGACGGCGGAAAAGGACTTGTTACACAAACGGATTTGGAAGCTGACCGCGCCATATCTGAAGTTCTTGGAACCAATTCAGAATACCCGGTTTTAAGCGAAGAAAGCGGGCAATCAGGTGAATCCGGCGGGCCAATGTGGGTGGTTGATCCGCTGGATGGCACCAACAATTTTGCACGTTCCATTCCGCTTTTTACCGTTTCCGTAGGACTGATGAACGGAAATGAATCGCTGGTCGGTGTGATTATCGATCCGGTCAACCAAAAAGAATATTACGCGGTAAAAGGCGGCGGCGCTTTTTGTAACGGCGAACAACTTGTGCTTCCTAACTTCGACACAGAATACATTCCCATGCTGTTTTTGAACCATGGATATGCCAGAATTGATCGCGAGCGTTTCAAAAACGTGACCGGCAAAGTAGCGGCAAACTACAATACATTAAAGCTGGGCAGCACTGCGCTCGAATTGTGTTACGTTGCCAACGGTTCCGTAGATGCATTTATTACCTCAGGCGACGAACTGTGGGACTTTGCTGCCGGCGCAGTGATTGCTGCCGAGGCCGGTTGCAAATTTACCGACTGGCAGGGAAATCCGTGGGACGGAAAAGCAAAACAACTGTTATTTGCCCGCCCTGAAATACAGCCACAATTGCTGGATGTTCTAAGAAAGTTATAAAGGTTTTGCGATTGGGATGTTTTTTGATGCTTCTCCAATAATCTTAAAATTCCTGATTATTGCATCAACAACAAGGTTATTCGTTTTGAATTTTCGGAAATCAAGTTCGCCCAGATATTCCTCAATCCGGTTCATCGACTGAAGCATATCTTCCGTATATAGAATAAATTCTTTTTTTACAGGCCTCGCACGTATTTAATGGTAACGATTACCTAGTGTTGGATAACGTAAAAGGGATCTTGTGTCACAATTTTTCGAAGGATGCAATTTTTTTAATGCGACTGAGACTAAAAGCCGGCTGGAGGAGGGGCTGTTTTACGTTCGTTAAGCCTGGCGCTGGTTTTGGCGGGGAGATTGAATCCGTCGCTTAAAAGCGACGGCAAAGGATATACACGGACAGAGGTTTTTCTGCTGTATCAAATGCGGAGTTGGAAACAATGCGGAGTTGGAAACTCCGCCTCCCAAATGGCAAAGAATATGCCCTGGGCAAAGGTTTGTCTGCTATTTGCTGCCTGCTTCCGACCTGTCAACGTCCGCAGGACTTGACAGCGTCAATGGTAATTATGGATTCCATCCGATCCCAACTGTGCAGATACCGATGGAATCCCGGTGCTTGAACGTTTTTTGTTGCAGTCAGCGAAAAGCTCTGAAAGAGCGAAATCTGTTAGCACAGGGCATCGCCCTGTGTCAATGTATATGATTTGATGCGGCGCAACTGGTTGGTTTAAAAATGAGCTGACGATCTATGAGCCGTGAGAATCAGGCGTCGATAGAAATTATAGTTGAAATTATTTATGGTATATTTTTACCCCCTCCGGTCAAATAAATTTGACCTCGTCCCCCTCATGTGAGGTGGACAAACGCTCCGATGTTGCGCCTTGAAAATTAACTTGAAAGTAACAGTATCAGCCTTTCGCTCCTGACCTGCCAACGTCTGCAGGACTTGACAGCGTCAACGGTAATTAAGGATTCCATCCGATCCCAACTGTGCAGATACCGATGGAATCCCGGTGCTTGAACATTTTTTGTTGCAGTCAGCGAAAAGCTCTGAAAGAGCGAAATCTGTTAGCACAGGGCATCGCCCTGTGTCAATGAATATGATGTGGTGCGGCGCAATTGGTTGGTTTAAAAATGAGCTGACGATCTATGAGCCGTGAGAATCAGGCGTCGATAGAAATTATAGTTGAAATTATTTATGGTATATTTTTACCCCCTCCGGTCAAATAAATTTGACCTCGTCCCCCTCATGTGAGGTGGACAAACGCTCCGATGTTGCGCCTTGAACATTAATTATGAAAGTAACAGTATCAGCCTTTCGCTCCTGACCTGCCAATGTCTGCAGGACTTGACAGCGTCGATGGTAATTATGGATTCCATCCGATCCCAACTGTGCAGATACCGATGGAATCCCGGTGCTTGAACGTTTTTTGTTGCAGTCAGCGAAAAGCTCTGAAAGAGCGAAATCTGTTAGCACAGGGCATCGCCCTGTGTCAATGAATATGTTGTGGTGCGGCGCAATTGGTTGGTTCGAAAATGTGCTGTCGATCTATGCGCCATGAGAATCAGGAGTTCGATTGGAAATTCGGTTTGAAATTAATTGAATGGCATTTTTTAACTCCCTCCGGTCAAATGAATTTGACCTCGTCCCCCTCATGTGAGGTGGACAAACGCTCCGATGTTGCGCCTTGAAAATTAATTATGAAAGTAACAGCAACAGTCTTTTGCTTCCGATCTGTCAACGTCTGCAGGACTTGACAGCGTCAATGGTAATTATGGATTCCATCCGATCCCAACTGTGCAGATACGGATGGAATCCCGTTTTTTATTGCAGGCAGCCAAAGGCTCTGAAAGAGCGAAATATTCTAGCCCGGTTCAAAAATGCGCTGGCGATCTATGCGCCGAAAGAATCATGGTTTTACTTCGAAGGGTTTGTCTCTCTTTCCTTCTTATAAACCGGTTCCATTGTTTTCCAGTCGGAATCATTAAAGCTTTCCAGGCACGTTGTAATAACCTCCCGAATCCGCTCCTCATGGGTTTTTGAAACATTTACGGCGGGCTTCTCCACCGATGCTTCCGCATCGTATAATTCCCCCAAATATCCATCCTTCTCCCGCAAAAATTTCATTTTTATTTCAGCTTTCCCGGTAACGGGCAGGCCGGAACTTTCCGAAATATCCAGTTTTGTTATTTGAATCACAATCGGGACACCATTGTTTTCCTGTGTGAAATTTTCCTTCAGATAATTGTAAACGGCTTTTTCCACTCCGCCTTTCAATTTCGCATCGACTTTTGTTTTTTTAAACACACCCTTCTGCACAAAACCGATGTTTTCTTTGTTCTCCCGCGCATCTGTAACGGTTTTAATGTAAAAACCATCAGCCGCAAACCCGATCGGTATGTTTTGCAAAACGATAACTTCCTCCTGTGCCCAAAGCAAATTATTTATCCCGAAAACAAACAAAAAAACAATAACTACTTTCATGGTTTAAAAATTGGTGAACGACAAAAATAAAACAGTTTAGCTGATGAGAAAAGATTACAGCACTTCTTTTTGGTGGACAGCCGGTGCTGCATTCCTTTCACAACAATAGTATTTACAAACAGTTTTTACCTTCCTGTTTATTTTGATTGTGAATTTTTCACGGTTATTTTTTCATCCACTTTCGGTCAACCGACCAGCGGCCACCTCCTTTGATGAAAAGAAAAATACTTCCGAGCAGCATCGCCCAGTCGGTGCGTGCTGCATGAAAAGCCATCCAAAGCCCATCGTTCAAAAAAATCGGAATTTTTGTGGTAGAAAGAGCTACAATCATTATAATAATGAGTGGCACAGCTGCCAGCCGGGTAAGAAATCCAAATAAAACCAGCGCACCGCATATTGTTTCGAATGTTCCGACAAAGTAGCCGAGAAAATCAGGCCAGGGCAAACCTATGTTTTCAAACCTGCCTGCGCCGCGTAACGCAGGAAACAGAAATTTCTGAATCCCTTCCGAAAGAAAAACAGGACCAACCATTAGCCGTATAAGAATGATGGTTTTGGAATTTCCGGTTTTCATGATATCCATTTTCTTCTTTTGTCTTTAAAGTTAACTTATTCGAAAAGTAAAAACAAGAAAATGAAATATTTACGTTTGTGTCGATCTCATTTATTCCAACATCAGTTGCATCAGTTTTTCTGCCGTAATTTCTGCTTTTTTGCGCACAAAGTCACGGGGCGTATTATCGCCAATTTCATAGGTTAGGGAAGGTGCGTGGTAGGTGTTGTAAAAGTAGTTGTCGGAAGTAATGCCTGATTCGTTTTTCAGGGATTTGATGTTCGGCGTGTAATTAGGGAATTCTGCACCGGTTTGTTCAATCATTTGCCGGACAATACCTTTTGAGCCGGCCGCTGCATCTTCGCCGTTCACATAATAAATATCGTAGAAAGTTGAGTGAAAATCCATAAAAAAGGCCACTTCGCCATTCACTGAATCCACCTGGTGTTTAACAAAGTTGCGGATGGCAGAAGTTTCGGGCTGGTTAAAATCGAGCCAGTCGCGGTTTAAATCCACACCGCCTCTGTTGTGCCGCCAATGCCCCTGCGCAACGCCGTCGGGATTTGCCAGCGGAATAGCCAAAATCGTGTACGTTTTCCTAAAGTCGGAAGCAAGCTTTTCTCCCGAACTTAACTTTTCAACAAAAGCCTGCATCGCCAAATATCCGGTAACTTCTGGCGGATGCTGGCGCGACAGTAAAACAATGTATTTCCCTGAATTGCCTTCGCTTATTTTTAGACCATTAATCGCCCTGCCTTCGCGGCTTTCACCAACTTTTACTTTGGAGGCAAAAGAACGCGCTGCCAGTTGATCCAACCACTGGTCAACTTCGAACGATGTTGTTAATTCCTGTGCCGAAAGCCACAGTGTATCCGGACTAACGGTAACTTTCAACTTTGCTGCAACCGGTGATTTTTTCCTTTCTTTTGCGGATTTGTAAACCACCTCGTATTTTGCAGAATCGAGGTTGCTCCAGCTTTTTCCGTTGTGGCTAAATTTCGGGTAATAACGATGGGATACGCCATTTAAATAAGTGAGGTTTATAGTCACGTCCTGTTTTTTTTCCGACCATAGTTTAAACGCATACCACGGACTGCCATTGATGGGCGTGTTTTCCGGAGTAATTAAAACCGTAATTAACGTATCGTCGGTTAATGCCACGCCATTTAATCGCGCACCTTCAAATTCATTCGAGCAAAAAATACCATTTCCCAAATCGTAAGTCGCTTTCCGCTGAAGCTGCACAGGAACTGTTTTCGTGCTCACTTTTTTCACCGAACCCTGGCCCTGCCACTGTGTTTCGTGCTTGCAGGACCACAACATCAAAACAAAGAAAACCAACCAAATTGTTTGAAAACGAATATTTGAAATCATGGTCTGTAAATTTCAGGTTTTTTAAAAATGTAAGATTACCAAAGCAGACTTCCAGGCCTGGCTTTTTTAGCGGCCCTAAAACTAAAGAACTGTGGGTTGTAATCCAATATTTGCAAAAAGATAGTTTTGTTTTCTGCTAATCTGAAAAAAATACATCTGATTCTCCGTAAAACCGAACTTTATGATTTTCTAACCGTAGGATCATTATATTTTTAACTGCCTCTGCCTGAATTTGTGAAACACACACAAAAAAAGTTATTGTATTAATATTAACCACCTGCCGTTTTCTTTGGAGAAGGCAGTTAAAATTCTGCGACTATGAAACTAAAAAATCTACTTCTTTTGATTGTAACTGCATTCTGTTATTTTCTGGTGAATGCGCAACCTCAAATTGAACTGCAGTCTTTTGCATCCGGTTTTAACCTGCCGCTCGGCATCGTAAACGCCGGCGACGAACGTCTTTTTATCCTGGAGCAACGTGGTTTAATTCGAATTCTTCAACCCGACGGTTCTGTGATGGAAGAACCTTTTCTAGATTTATCGGGCGTTGTTAGCCAGTCGGGTTCTGAACGAGGGTTGCTCGGCCTTGCGTTTCATCCCGATTACAATGAAAACGGGTATTTCTTTGTGGATTACACGGCTGAACCGGATGGGCATTCGGTAATTGCGCGTTATTCTGTGGACGAAAATAATGCGGACAAGGCAGATCCAAACAGCGAAATGCAGTTGTTAACCGTCGATCAGCCGTTTTCCAACCATAACGGCGGGCAGTTGCAGTTTGGCCCCGACGGATATCTTTACATCGGATTGGGAGATGGCGGAAGCGCGGGGGATCCGGAAGGAAACGCACAAAATCCGGATACGCTGCTGGGAAAAATCCTTCGCATTGATGTGGATGTGGAAGATGGACAAGGTTATGAAATTCCGGCTGATAATCCTTTTGTGAATGACGATTCGGTACTGGATGAAATCTGGGCGCTGGGCGTCAGAAATCCGTGGCGGTTCAGCTTCGACAGGCTGACCCATGATTTGTGGATTGCCGATGTGGGGCAGAACAACATCGAAGAAATCAATTTTCAGGCTGCCGGCGACGACGGCGGTGAAAACTATGGCTGGCGGTGTTACGAAGGTCACGATGTATACAATTCCGAAAATTGTGCAGATTCAGGAAGTTATGTTTTCCCGGTTTTTGAGTATGAACACATGCCTTCCGATGCCTGCACCGGTTCGGTAACCGGCGGTTATGTTTATCGCGGCGCCATGTTCAGCGGAATGTTTGGCAATTATATTTTTGCGGATTACTGCCTCGGGAATTTTTATCGCATTCAACATTCCGGAGAACAATTCGAGGGCGAACTTCTGGATGCATTTTCGCCGACGGAATTTACAACGTTCGGAGAAGATATGTTTGGCGAATTATATGTAGCAATGAATCAATCGGGAGAAATCAGGAAACTGGTGGAAACAGGTGCGTGCGAGCCGGTGGCAATGATTCTGGAAGGCGATTCCGCTTTTAAAATTGAAGCCGGAGACAGTGCAGCGATCAGCGCCATTTACAATCCCGCGCTCGAATATCAGTGGAATAAAAACGATGAGCCCATTCCCGGCGCTACACAAGCTATATTTAATGCAAAAGAAGAAGGGCTTTATTCAGTTACGGTGACTAATCCGGAAAATAGTTGCAGCAATACTTCGGAGGCTGTTGAAGTAACGTTGAAACCGACGTTAGCCGTACAAAACGAATTGGAAAATATTCGCGTCTATCCCAATCCGTTTTCTGATGTTCTTTATATTGAAGGCCTTCCCGCAAGCGGAATTTCGACGATAAACGTGACAGACGCAAAAGGGACCGCGGTAATTTCAGAGGTTAAGCAGAAAACGGGCAATTATCGATTGTCGACAAATAATCTGCCTGCAGGTTTGTATGTGTTGCGAATCGACCACAAACTGGGGACTTTTCAGAAAAAAATAATTCTGAAGAAACCATAATTATTTGGTCGTTATTTGTTGAATTTAAAACAAAAGTTTCGGTATGATATTTTTGAAAATTCTGTTAATAGTTTTGGCGGCCATTTTAGTGTCGGTATTGTTTTTTTATGCCCTCCGGACCCGGGGACCATGGGGATCATTCTGGAGTTTTCTTTTGATTCTGACGCTCGCCGGAATTGCAGCCGAAGCCTGGCTGAATCCGATCGGCCCGGTGGCATTCGGCATGGCCTGGATTCCGGTGTTATTTGTGATCGTTATATTTGGATTGTTGCTGGGCGCTGCATCGCCAAAAGCCAAAAAGGGAAAAAGTCATACATTGGAAAATAACGACGGCCTCACCCGCCAGGAAACCACAGCGCTTGCATTGGGTGCATTTTTCTGGCTGCTTGTGGTAGTTTTACTTGGAATAATAGTTTGGTCATTCGTTGGCGGCCATCCTTTGCAGGAATAGGACATAATAAACTGAATAAAAGCCGAACCCGCAATAAGAACCGCTTGTTTTGGCCGATAATGTGATTGTTGTAACTTGTACTTGTTTTTCCGGAAATCTGCTAACTAAAAGCAAACTACCATGACTGATTGAAACAAATAAAACAACTGGCAATGGGATATAAAATGGGGCTCGGTCAAATTAAGCCAGAATCAATTGATATTACCGGCGAACCATTGAAAAATCTTAATCCCAACTGGAAACCGGCTGTGCTTTTGTAAAAAAGCCCGCCTCTGCTTTTCAATCTGCGGTATTTTCGGTGGTTGTTTTCAGCCGCACCTTACTGCCCGGATAAATTTTCAGCGCTTCTTCCAGTATTTTCAGGCAAACCGCCAGGTCTTCCTTTTTCAGCACATAGGCGATTCTCACTTCGTCGGTTCCTCTGTTGGGCACTGTATAAAAACCAGATGCCGGGGCTAAAAACACTGTCTGATTTTCGTACTCAAAATCACTGAGCAGCCACGCACAAAATTTTTCAGCATTGTCCACCGGCAACCGCGCAACGGTGTAAAAAGCTCCCATCGGAATGGGTGAATAAACACCATCGATACGGTTCAGTCCATCGATGAGGAACTTCCGGCGGTTGACATATTCATTGTAATTGTTCAGCATGTATTCCGGGTCGGCATCCAACGATGCTTCGGCAGCAATCTGGCCGATGAGCGGCGGGCTCAACCGGGCCTGGCAAAACTTTAAAACATTTCGCCGTACCTCTTTATTTTTGGTGATAAGCGCGCCAATTCGCAACCCACACTCGCTGTATCGTTTCGAAACCGAATCGACCAAAACAACATTTTGCTCAATCCCTTCGAGGTGAAACGCTGAAATATAGGGGGAGCCGGTATAGCAGAATTCGCGGTATACTTCATCAGAAAAAAGATAGAGATCGTACTTTTTTACCAGGTCGCGAATTTTATTCATCTCTTCGCGGGTGTATAAATAACCCGTCGGATTGTTCGGATTGCAAATCATAATCCCTTTGGTTTTCGGAGTTATCAGTTTTTCAAACTCCTCTACCGGCGGCAGCGCAAATCCTTCTTCAATTTTTGCGGCAATTGATTTAATTACCGCTCCGGCAACAATGGCAAACGCTTCGTAATTCGCGTAGGCAGGCTCGGGAACAATGATTTCATCGCCCGGGTCGAGGCAACTCATGAACGCAAATGTAACCGCTTCGCTACCGCCTGTCGTAATAATAATATCGTCGACATCCACATCGATGTTGAATTTATGGTAATACTCCGTCAGTTTCTTACGAAATGAATAAATTCCTTCACTGGGGGTGTATTCCAGAATTTTTCTGTCAATCGATTTAATTGCTTCGAGCGCTTTGGGCGGCGTTGGTAAATCGGGCTGACCAATATTTAAATGATAAACCTTTACTCCTCTTTCTTTGGCTTTTTCGGCCAGCGGCGCCAGCTTCCTGATGGGAGAGTCCGGCATTATCCTACCTCTTTCTGATACTATCGGCATGTTATAAAATCTATTTTTACAAGAAAGCAAATATACAAGTATCAAAATGAAATCAACAGAAAAGAGAAAAATTCAATTTGGTATTTTATTGAAAAGTTAACTTCCAATTTATCATTCCACTGAAATTTGCTAACTTCCAACAGGTTGAAAACGGTGCAATGTGTAATTTTTGTCATGTTTTGCCTCAACACGAGTTTCTATTTTTGAAAAGAATTTTAAAACTGTAAGTGATGATAATTGGAGTACCCAAAGAGATAAAAAACAATGAAAATCGTGTTGCGCTGACTCCTGCCGGAGCTGCAGAACTGGTGCATCACGGGCACGAAGTTTATGTGCAGGCAGGAGGCGGCGAAGGCAGCGGATTTACCGACAGCGATTACATTGAAGCTGGTGCGGCAATGCTGCCAACAATCGGGGATGTTTACGAAATTGCTGAAATGATTATCAAGGTAAAAGAGCCTATCGAGCAGGAATATAAGCTCATTAAAAAAGGTCAGATTCTTTATACTTATTTTCATTTTGCTTCTTCGGAAGATCTGACCAGGGCAATGATTGAGAATGGTTCTGTTTGCCTGGCTTACGAAACCGTTGAACTCGATGATCGTTCGTTGCCGTTGCTGGTGCCGATGAGCGAAGTTGCCGGACGGATGTCGGTTCAGGAAGGAGCAAAATTTCTCGAAAAAACATTTGGCGGTTACGGTGTTTTGCTGGGTGGTGTTCCCGGTGTACCGCCGGCAAAAGTGCTGATTATTGGCGGTGGTATTGTTGGAACGGAAGCTGCAAAAATGGCTGCCGGACTGGGCGCCGATGTTACCGTAATGGACGTGTCGCTGAAACGCCTGCGTTACCTCGACGATATTATGCCGGCCAATGTAAAAACCTCGATGAGCAACGATTACAACATTCGTGACATGGTGCAGTCGCACGATTTAATTATTGGCGCGGTATTGATTCCCGGAGCGAAAGCGCCAAAGCTCGTTACCCGCGATATGCTGAAAACCATGCGGCCGGGAACCGTCATGGTAGATGTGGCTGTTGACCAGGGCGGCTGTTTCGAAACTACAAAAGCAACCACTCATGCTGATCCCACTTTTACAATCGATGATGTTATTCACTATTGCGTAGCCAACATGCCGGGAGCAGTTCCACGCACATCGACCATTGCACTTACAAATGCTACTTTGCCTTATGCTTTGCAAATTGCTGAAAAAGGATGGAAACAAGCTTGCATCGACAGCACATCCCTTCGCAAAGGGTTGAATGTTGTAAATGGTAAAGTGGTTTATAAAGGTGTTGCCGAAGCTTTTGATTTGCCGTATACGAAAGTGGAAGAAATACTTTAGGTTTACCTAAAATAAGTCCGTTCTTCATGCGGGCTGCATCTAACCAAATCAATTTTTTCAGGAAAGCCCTGCATTTTGCAGGGCTTTTTTTTCGCTGTGGATTACAGGAATCCGGGAAATTCCAATTTGCAGAATTTTTGTATATTGAAAAAAACATCGGGAATGAGCAAACGCGACTACTGGTATGAAGTAATTTTTGAAGCCGACACCCGCGAAGGAAAAGTTTTCGATCTTTTGCTGCTTGTGGTTATTATAATCAGCGTTATCCTTGTTATGATCGAGAGCGTCCCGCATATCCGCTCCGGATATCAGCGCCAGTTGAGAATTGCCGAATGGGCGATAACCGGAATATTTACGTTGGAATATCTCGTGCGGGTAATCGTTGTCCGCAAACCCTGGAAATACATTTTCAGCTTCTACGGAATTATCGATTTTCTGGCTGTCATTCCAACTTATCTGAGCCTGGTTATGGTGGGATCGCACAGTCTGATTGTCATTCGGGTGCTCCGGTTGTTGCGGGTTTTCCGGATTTTAAAGCTTACACGTTACACATCGGCCAGCCGCACTTTGTCGCGTGCACTTTGGGCCAGCCGCGAAAAAATTGGGGTGTTTATATTTTTTGTAGTCACTTTGGTGATTATTATCGGTACGCTCATGTACTTAATTGAAGGTGAAAATGGTGGTTTTAAAAGTATTCCGCTGAGTATTTACTGGGCGGTGGTTACTCTCACAACCGTGGGTTATGGCGACATTAGTCCTGTTACACCAACCGGGCAATTTTTGGCCAGTGTAGTGATGATTTTAGGTTATGCGATTATTGCCGTGCCCACCGGAATTGTTACTGCCGAAATGATCAATCCTTCTGCTTCAAAGGACAGCACACAAGTTTGTCCGAACTGTTTGTACGATAAACACGACAATGATGCCGTCCACTGCAAAAAATGTGGCGCAAAGCTCAACAACTAATTAAAATATATCGGTACTTTGTTGAGAATTTAATTCAGCTTTTAAAACTTTAAAACCATTCAAAATGAAGAAAATAGTATTTCTCGCGGTAGTTGTTTTGTTGCTTTCATCCTGTGCAACTGTATATAATTCTGCCGGTTTAAAAACAGCGGAACAGCAACATCATTTGGTTGCGATTCTGCCATTCGATGTCACGGTTCAATACAATAAACTTCCCAAAAATGTAACTGTTGAACAGATTGAGGAAAATGAACATGATTTGGCTTTTATTTTACAAAACCAGATGTATAACCGTTTTTTGAGAAAAAACGAGCAGTACAGAATTCAGTTTCAGGATGTGGACAAAACCAATATGATGCTGGAACGGAATAAAATAGAAGTGGAACAATTAAGCGAATTTTCTCCTGATGAACTGGCGCGCCTGCTGGAAGTTGACGCGGTAATCTCCGGGAAAGTCCTTACAACAAAACCCATGTCAACCGGTGCAGCGCTTGTGGTTGGTGTACTTTTTAACGTTTGGGGCTCTACAAACACAGCCGATGTGACAGTTTCGCTGCACGATGGCAATGATTCTGATTTGCTGTGGCGGTTTAACCACGTGTATTCCGGAAGTGTGGGAAGCAGTCCTGAGCAACTAACCAATGCAATGATGAAACCAATCTCACGGAAATTCCCTTACCGGATAAAAAGTTAAATAATTGTGGATATTTAAATGTGTTAATATCAAACCAGGCCCGTTTAAAGTTTTATTTTTGCAGGAAACGAAGGAATTATGAAGCAGTATTTAAACCTCCTGCAAACTATACTGAAGGAAGGAACGGAGAAAAAAGATCGTACCGGAACAGGCACCATCAGCAGGTTTGGTCACCAGATGCGATTCGATTTGAGTGAAGGATTTCCGGTGGTAACCACCAAAAAACTGCACCTGAAATCGATTATCCACGAATTGTTGTGGTTTCTGGCCGGTGACACCAATGTAAAGTATTTGCAGGAAAACGGGGTTCGAATCTGGAACGAATGGGCTGACGAAAACGGGGACCTCGGCCACATTTACGGGTACCAGTGGCGAAGCTGGCCAACCCCCGACGGAAAACACATCGACCAAATCAGCAACGTGGTCGATTCCATTAAAAATAATCCCGATTCGCGGCGGCACCTTGTCAGCGCGTGGAATGTTGGCGAACTGGATAAAATGAACCTGCCGCCCTGCCATGTTTTATTTCAGTTTTATGTGGCCGGCGGAAAATTGTCATGTCAGTTGTATCAGCGAAGCGCCGATGTTTTTCTGGGCGTGCCGTTTAATATTGCATCATATGCATTATTAACGCTGATGATGGCGCAGGTTACCGAACTGCAGCCTGGCGATTTTGTGCATACTTTCGGCGACGTGCACATTTATTCCAATCACATCGAACAGGTGAAACTGCAGCTTACCAGGGAGCCTTTTCCGCTGCCAACCATGAAAATTAATCCGGAGGTGAAAAGTATTTTCGATTTTAAATTCGACGATTTTGAACTGGTAAACTACCATGCACACCCGCATATTAAAGGGAAGGTTGCGGTATAAATGTAAATTTATGATCCATAAAAATATCTCTATCATCGTAGCCATCGCCGAGAATTTTGCCATCGGAAAAAACAACGACCTGCTTTTTCATTTGCCAAACGATTTGAAACATTTTAAGGAAATTACCACCGGCCATAGTTTGATTATGGGTCGGAACACACTGCTTTCGTTGCCGAAATGGCCGCTGCCCAACCGTCGGCATATTGTAATCACCGATAAAAAAGAGGATAATTTTCCGGGTTGCGAAATTGTTTATTCCATCGATGAAGCAATTGAAAAAGTAAAAAATGAAGACGAGGCATTTGTTATTGGCGGTGGAATGGTATACCGGCAGTTTTATCCGCTTGCCGGAAAACTGTATCTCACTCTGGTGCACCAACCTTTCGATGCCGACATTTACTTTCCTGAAATTAAATTTAACGAGTGGGATGAAATTTCCCGTGAAGATTTCTACGACGAAAAAAACGGTTTTCACTATTCCTACCTGAACCTGAAACGTGAAATCCGCTGAACGGCTTGAAATTCATAAAAAAACAAGGAATACCGGAAAGAAGCGCAACAACTTGTTAAACAGTTTTCCGGAATCTAAAGAATTAAATCAGTTGAGCGTTTGATACCACTTTTTGGTATTTCCCGCATAAATTTTATCCACCACCTCCCGTGGGAGTTGCAGTCCATGGAATTCGCCGTCGATTAAATTGCTGGTCATCGTGTGGTCGCTGGTCAGGTATTCCCAGTCGCGGAGCCAGGTTTCGTGCAGGTTGTTTTGAAACTGATCCTTGTCTCCGCCGCGGTCGGTAATATCGGTGCCGTACAACAGGCGGTCCTGGTAATTGATAAAAAAGTTGCGCACTTTTTCGCGGTCTTTTACAGTTTGGTAAAAAAGTTGTCCCATTCGCGCTGCCATATCCATCGACGCATTTGGAAAGCGGTCGAGGAAACGCGCCATTTCTTCGGTACTCCACTCGAGGCTGGCCAGGTGGCACCCGATAAATGTAAGGTCGGGATTCTTTTCCAGCATCCGGTCGCGTGCTGCCATTTGTTCCTCATACGAGGGATATTCCGGATGTTTGTACATGTGGTACTGCGGGTTTCGTGCAAAATACCCGCTGTCGTTTTTGGTTGTCATTTCGTCGAGTGGCAGCCAGCAATTTTTAGGTTCGCCCAAATGGCCTACCAGCGGAATTCCATTTTCAGACAGATGCTGAAAAATGGGATCGAACTGCGGATCGTCAATCATAATTAATACGCTGTCTTTATCGAGAAACTCCATCCCTACGTTTTTCCAAACTTTTACCGCACTCGCGCCGTCGGCAATACATTGGTCAATCCATGTAATTGTGTTTTCCGACCAGCCGGGTTCGTCCCATCCGTCGAGGCAAAACGTAGCGGAATAGGAAATTTCCGACGGGAATTCCTGATTCAACACAGTTAGCCCGTGGTGCGCATCAGCCACGCGTTCGCAACCATCTGAGTATGTATTGATAGCAAAAAACTTAAAATTATCCTTTTGTGCTTGTTCCATCGAATGCTGCGTATCCGTGTAAATGTGGTAATGCGCATCGATTTTTTCCACTTTCGGAAAATCGTCCATCGAATAATAATCGTTGTTTTGACAGGCAAAAACTGTAATCGAAATTAGAATCAGAAAGAATAAATTTGTTTTCATAATAAAAGGTTTAATTGAAGTTTTGAAGTTAGGAATTTTTCTTTTATCTGTGAAATGCAAATTTATCAGAAGAAATCATTAAAATCAGACGGTGTCTTCTGATCTTCTTCGTCGTCGCAATTCAGATCGATATTGAAATTATCCGGTTTTTGAAACACCATATCCTGCGTAATTCCCAATGATTTATCGGCCAACACTTTTTTAAAGAAATATCCCCAGATTGGCAATGCCATGTTTGCTCCCTGTCCGGAAGTAATGGTGCGGAAATGGATGCTTCGCAAATCGGCGCCGGTCCAAACACCCGCAGTAAGTTTCGGAGTGATTCCAATAAACCATCCATCCGAATGATTTTGGGTAGTTCCGGTTTTTCCGGCAATGGGCATGGTAAACTTTCCGTAACCGTCGCGGTAACGCAACCTGATTCCCGTTCCCTGATCGACCACTCCCTGCAACAGGTTAATCATCAGGTAAGCAGTTTGTTCATCAATGGCTTCGTGCCTTTCGGGTTGAAAAGTAGCCACTACATTTCCGTAGCGGTCTTCAATTTTCGTAACAAAATAAGGTTTGATGAACACTCCCTGGTTTCCGTATGTATTAAATGCACCCACCATTTCATAAAGCGTAACATCCGATGTTCCCAAAAACATGGATGGTACCGGATCGATCGGGCTGTAAATTCCCAGCCGTTTCATCACTTCGACCACCGCATGCGGGTTAAACTGTTTCAATACCCATGCAGATATCCGGTTTTTCGAATTCATGAGGCCCCATTTCAGCGTTACCAGTTTTCCATCTTTTTCTTCATCCACATCCGAATCTTTGGGCTCGTAAATCGAGCCGTCGGGCATTTGAAACTGCTGGCTTACATACGGTACTTTTGTGCACGGCGTGAGACCATTTTGCATGGCAAGTGTGTAAAGAAAGGGTTTTACGGTGGAACCCACCTGCCGCTTTCCGCCGGTAACCATGTCGTACATAAAATGTTTGTAATTCGGGCCGCCCACATATGCTTTTACCTGTCCGGTTTGCGTATCCATTGCCATAAATGAAGAGCGGAAAAAATGCAGGTACCACTTGATCGAATCCTGCGGTGACATGATCGTGTCGACTTCCCCTTTCCAGGAAAAAATGGTCATTTCCACCGGTTTGCGGAAATTTGCTTTAATTTCTTTAAAGCTTTTTCCTTTTTCGCGCAACACCCGGAAACGTTCGCTTTGCCTTATTTCCCGGTTCAACAAATCTTCAGTCTGTTCGGCGGTCATATTGTTTGCAAACGGCGGATTTCTCAAATCGCTCATGCTGCCATCGAATTCAGGTTGAAGATCGTTTTTCAGATGTTGTTCAATGGCTTCCACCGCGTACTTCTGCATCCGCGAGTCAATTGTGGTGAAAATCCGCAGTCCGTCCGTGTATAAATCATAATGTTCACCGTTGGGTTTTATATTTTTATTGCACCACCCAAACAGCGGGTTCGTTTCCCATTCCACGGAATCTTCCTTGTATTTCTGGCTTTGCCACGATGCGTAATTGTCGCGGTCCGGTTTAGATGCGGTTAAAGTCAACCGCAAATATTCCCGAAAATAGGGCGCCGGGCCACTTTTATAATCTACTTTGTGGTAATCAAGATCGAGCGGCAGTTGTTTTACCGAGTCCCTGACATGTTTTGAAATGTAACCATATTTTGCCATTTGGTTTAAAACCACGTTTCGCCTTTGTTTCACCAACTCGGGGCGGCGCACCGGATTATACAACGAAGAATTTTTCGCCATGCCCACCAACATGGCCGACTGGTGCAGTTTCAGCGAATCGGGCGGAATGCTGAAATACACATTTGCCGCTGATTTAATTCCTACCGCGAGGTTCAGGAAATCGTATTTGTTCAAATACATTAAAATAATTTCTTCCTTGGTATAACTTCGCTCGAGTTTAACGGCAATTACCCACTCCTTAAACTTTCTAAGTATCAGTTCCGAAGCTGATGAAAATCGTGAACGGGGAAACAGCATTTTTGCCAGTTGCTGACTAATTGTGCTCCCTCCGCCAGAACCACTGTCGCCGGTAATAATGCCTTTGAAAACACGAAACAAGCCGCGCAAATCAATGCCGGAATGACGATAGAAACGAACATCTTCGGTGGCAACCAGTGCATCGATTAAATGTTGCGGAAGATCATTATAGCTGACAAATGTGCGGTTTTCGCGGATAAAATATTTATCCAGTATTTTTCCGTCGGCTGAATATATTTCAGTAGACAGCTCGTTTTTTGGATTTTCAAGTTCCTCGAATGAAGGCATAAAACCTAATTTTCCTTTGGCAATCAGGAAAAAAAGAAGGAATATTCCCAAAACTCCAATGAGGAAAAGCGTCCAAAATCCGATGATGTATTTTTTAAAATTATTGTTTTTTTCGGTCATGAAATTTTCAGTTTAAACTAATGGCAAATATATCTATTTCTGCTTTGGCAGCAATTAACTAAACGGTGGTTCCCGGTGGAATATTTTTATTTTGAAAAAATAAATTAATCATTATCAATCTTATAGATTTAAAAATGATAAAGAAATTTTGAACTTAGCAATTCATTTTCTTTAATTTGCAAAAATTTTTTCAACCCAAGGGAAAGTATATGCAGGAAAATTTAGTCATTGTTGAGTCGCCGGCAAAAGCAAAAACCATAGAAAAGTTTTTAGGTAAAAACTACCTGGTTACCTCGAGTATGGGCCATATCCGCGATCTGGAAAAGAAGGATTTTGGCATTGATATCGAAAAGAATTACCAACCAAAGTACGTTGTTACCCCCGACAAAAAGAAAATAGTTGCCGAATTAAAGAAACTGGCCAAAAATGCGAAAGTAGTTTGGCTGGCGTCCGATGAAGACCGCGAAGGTGAAGCTATTGCATGGCATTTAAAAGAAGTGCTGAATCTCGATGCTGAAAAAACAAAACGCATTGTTTTTCATGAAATTACAAAAGAGGCCATATTAAAAGCAATAGAAAATCCACGTTCAATCGATAATCATCTGGTAGATGCCCAGCAGGCGCGCCGTATTCTCGACCGTATTGTGGGTTTTGAAGTTTCACCGGTATTGTGGAAAAAAGTAAAACCTGCATTGTCGGCGGGCCGTGTGCAATCCGTAGCTGTGCGCCTGATTGTGGAACGCGAGCGTGAAATCATCAACTTCAAAAGCGAATCTGCATATCGGGTAACGGGTTTGTTTTCGGTTCGGGAAGAAAACGGAAGTAGTTCAGAATTGAAGGCCGAACTTTCCAACCGGTTTAAAACGAGGGAAGAAGCGCTGAAATTTGTCGAAAAATGCAAATCAGCAAATTTTGCCGTTGCTGATGTGGTGAAAAAGCCGGCAAAACGTTCTCCTGCGCAACCATTTACTACTTCAACGCTCCAACAGGAGGCAAGCCGGAAACTCAGCTTTTCGGTTTCGCAAACCATGGCAGTTGCCCAGCGGCTTTATGAAAGCGGTAAAATTACTTATATGCGTACCGATTCGGTGAATTTGTCGGAACAGGCATTGCATTCAGCCGAACAAAAAATTGTGAAGCTACACGGTGAAAAATATGTTAAAATAAGGCGCTATAAAACAAAATCGAAAAGCGCACAGGAAGCACATGAAGCCATTCGTCCTACTTATATGGACAAGGAATTTGTTGATGGCAGCAATCAGGAAAAAAGGTTGTATGAATTAATCTGGAAGAGGACCATTGCATCGCAAATGGCCGATGCGCAACTGGAAAAAACCAACGTCACCATTTCCGTTTCCAATTCGCAGGAAACATTTGTTGCTTCGGGCGAAGTACTGATTTTCGATGGCTTTCTGAAAGTTTATATGGAATCGACCGATGACGAAAACAGCAACGGAGGCCAGTCTCAGGAAATTATTCCACCGTTAAAAGTTAATGATCCGCTTGAAATGACGGAAATTACAGCCATGCAACGATTCACGCAAAAACCTCCGCGCTATACCGAGGCATCGCTGGTAAAACAATTGGAAGAACTTGGAATTGGGCGGCCGTCAACTTATGCCCCCACTATTACTACCATTCAAAACCGCAATTACGTCGTAAAAGAAGATCGCCCGGGAATGGAAAGAAATTACAAGGTAATATCCCTGAAAAACGGGAAAATTGCAGAAAAGGATAAAACTGAAATAACCGGCGCCGAACGTTCAAAATTGTTTCCTACCGATATTGGAATGGTGGTGAACGATTTCTTGACCGCGAATTTCGACCAGATAATGGACTACAATTTCACAGCACGGGTTGAAAAAGAGTTTGACGACATTGCCGAGGGAAACCGGAAATGGGATGAAATGATCGACGATTTTTACCAGCCGTTTCACGGGAAAGTGGAAAATGTGCTGAAAAATTCGGAACGTTTGAAAGGTGAACGCATTTTGGGAACTGATCCGAAAACCGGAAAGCAGGTTTCGGTAAAAATCGGACGATATGGCCCGGTGGCACAGCTGGGCATTGCCAGTTCCGAAGAAAACGATGTAAAACCTGAATTCGCCAGCTTGCGCGCCGGACAGCACCTCGAAACGATTACACTCGAAGAAGTGCTGGAATTATTTAAGCTCCCGCGCGATTTAGGCGATTATGAAAACAAAAAAGTGGTAGTCGGAATTGGCCGGTTTGGGCCATATGTCAGACACGACTCGAAATTTGTGTCACTGGCGAAAGACGACGATCCGCACACAATAAGTTTAGATCGGGCCATCGAATTGATAGAAGCAAAAAGGGAAAAAGACCGAAAAGCAGTTATTAAAACTTTTGACGAAGAACCCGACCTAAAAGTTCTGAATGGCAGGTGGGGGCCGTATATTTCATTCAAAAAGAAGAATTACAAAATTCCCAAAAAAATAAACGCGGAAGAGCTTTCACTTGAAGATTGCAAAGAACTTATAGATAAGGCGCCCGCACCAAAGTCGGGCAGAGGCAAAAAGAAATAAAAAAGAGGCAGATGTTTTTTACATTTGCCTCTTTTGGTACTGTTAATACTGAAGCCGATGAAATTAAGCCAATACTTCCAGCCTGTCAGTTTTTCGAAAATAGGAATTAAAGAAGGCGAATCCGGTAAATATTCCACCGGGCTTGTAATAAAAAAAACGGACGGAGATTTTCCGGGTGACCATATAGCAAAGTTTGATATCGTATTGTTCGGAGTTCCAATAGATAACGGCAGTTCATCGGGGCCATCGGCAAAAGCGCCGGATAAAATCAGGGAAAAATTGTATCGGTTGCCTTTTCCTGACAAAAACCTTAAAATCATCGATCTGGGAAATTTAAAAACAGGGAAAAATCAGCGGGATAATTTACAGAAATTGCAGGATGTTATCGGTTATTTTATTGAATTGAATGTGGTTTCGGTAGTGATTGGCGGAAGTCAGGAATTAACTTCAGGAATATGCCTGGCATTTAAAAATAAAAAATATTTCACGCTCTCCTCTGCCGATGCGTTGCTTGATGTAAAAAAAGGCAGCGAAAAATTTTGTTCGTCCAATTATCTCACCCGCATTTTTAGGACGTTTCCCGGAATTTTTCAATTTAGCTTACTGGCTTATCAAAGTCATTTGGTGGCGCCACAACTATTTAAAAAGAACAAAGGTCTAAACCGGCACTTGAGATTGGGATTGTTACGGGAGCAGATTTCAGAAGCCGAACCGATTCTAAGAAATTCCAATGTTTTCTCATTCGATTTCGGAGCGATAAAAAATACAGATGCCCCCGGGAACAAGCAGGAAAATCCGAATGGTTTGCACAGCGAAGAAGCCTGTCAACTGGCAAAATACGCCGGCGCCAGCGAACGGTTAAAAGTTTTTGGATTGTTCGAAGTTGTGCCGGGAAAAGATAAAACTGCAATTTCAACAAAACTGGCAGCCGAAATGATTTGGTATTTCGCTGAGGCTGTCGGCAGAAGGCAAAAAGTTGATGAATGGAATGTTGCCGTCAATAAAACGCAGTTTAAAGTAGAATTGAACGAATTGGATAAACCAATTGTTTTTTTTCACGAACTATCAACCGATCGCTGGTGGTTTGAAGTGGTGTCATTATCCGGAAACAGGCTATTGGTAGCATGCAGCGAAAAAGAATACCGCCAGGCAACACAAAACGAAATTCCTGAAATGTGGTTAAAATATGTCCAAAAAATAGATGAAACATCAAAATAATACCATAATGCCTTCGTTCTTTGCTTACCGGAAAAGCAGAAGTTTGTTGTTCGGTCAATTTTTTATTTCTTTAACATAGAATGTAAAGTGAATTTATGCCGCGTATGACAGGGAGAATGAAAAAAGTTTTTTCTTTTTTATATTTGTTTTTAATAATTAATTTAGCGGCTTTTAGTCAGCAAGATCCGCAGTATACCAACAACATGTTTTATAAGTTGGGTGTGAATCCGGGTTTTGCAGGTGCAGAAGATAAAATTAATGGACTAATTCTAAATCGTTATCAGTGGGTTGGTATGGATGGCGCCCCGGAAACTCTCGTGTTTAGTGTCGATGCAGCGGTAAATGCATTTGGCGCTCCGGGTGGTTTAGGGCTGAACATCATTAGCGACGACCTTGGTTTTGAGAAAAATATTGCAGTTAATTTCGGTTATGCATACCGGGCAAATTTAAGCTTTGGGGAACTGGGCATAGGAATTTCCATGGGATTGTTGAATAAAGGATATAATACAGGCGACGACAGGTGGCGTCCTACACAGGATGTACTGGATGGCACCGAATCAAACGGTTCGGGCGACTACCTGATCCCGCAGGGAGAAGTCAGTCAGATGGCCCTCGATGCCGGTTTCGGGCTGTACCTGCAATCGACTGATTATTTCCTGGGCGTTTCATCTACCCATTTAAATCAGCCCAATATCAGGTTCGGCGATCTTGCAACTACCTTTCTGGTAAGGCATTATTATTTTATGGGCGGATACAATATTAAACTACCCGACCCGTTATTTGAATTACGGCCTTCATTTTTGTTCAAAACCGACATGGCAGCCTGGCAGTTGGATTTGAACGCAAATGTGGTCTACAACGAACGTTTTTGGGGTGGAATTTCATACCGTATCAATGATGCGGTGGCACTTTTGATGGGACTGGAAATGGAAAGCGGGTTGAGAATCGGCTATTCCTTCGATTTGGTCACTTCTGCCATCGGTCGATACGGTTACGGTTCGCACGAAGTATTTATTAGTTATTCAGTGGATTTGGAGAGAAACCGAAACCAAAAGTATAAGAGTGTAAGATTTTTATAAAGCAAGCATATTATTAGCGATATGAAAAAAATTCTTTTTATGGTGATGGCATTGTCCGGAATTTTGGGTTTCACGAGCTGTAGTAAGTCGGGAAACGGGGAACTCGTCGGAGTGCCAAACAGATCGAAATGGAGCGAATCGCAACCTTACGGAATGGTTTACGTCCGCAGGGGAAGTTTCAATATTGGACCGAGCGACCAGGATCCGGCTATGTCGGCTACGCAAACCAAAACAGTTTCTCAGGAAGCATTTTGGATGGATGACACAGAAATCACAAACAACGAGTACCGCCAGTTTGTACACTGGGTGAGAGACTCAATTGCACGCAGGATGCTGGGGGACCAGTTTCCTGAATTTCTGGTTACGGAAGACCGGGAAGGAAATCCAATCGATCCGCCCCGGATTAACTGGCGCGAGAAAATCAATTGGGACGATCCCGATTACCAGATGGCCATGCAGGATTTGTATATCCCTGAAAATGAAAGGTTTTTCGGGAAAAAGGAAGTCGACAGCCGAAAGCTTTTTTACGAGTACTGGTGGATCGACCTGCAGCAGGCTGCCAAACGTTCGAATAGCTACGATTTTGAAAATCAGAAGTACAACGGAAGCGTGTACGATGCCAACGGAGAGTTGACACCGATAGAAAACCGTTCGTCGTTTATCATGAACGATAACGTCAATGTCTATCCCGATACACTGGCGTGGATTCGCGACTTTACTTATTCTTACAACGAACCATGGGCTACGCGGTATTTCTGGCATCCCGGGTTCGATGATTATCCTGTAGTTGGTGTAACCTGGAAACAGGCGCTTGCATTTTGCAACTGGAGGACTAAAATTCAAACCGATTATCTTACTTCCAAACGAGAACCATCGTTGCAGGCTTATCGCCTGCCCACCGAGGTGGAATGGGAATATGCAGCACGCGGGGGAAAAGATTTCTCAATGTATCCTTGGGGCAGCTACTATGCCCGCGACGAAGAGGGCGTATTTTTAGCCAACTTTAAACCGCTGCGCGGGAATTATGTGGAAGACGGAGGAATTTCAGCTATGAAAGTCGGAAGCTACGATCCCAATGAATATGGGTTGTACGATATGGCGGGAAATGTTGCCGAGTGGACCGAAACGGCTTTTGATGAAGCAGGTTACAGCTATTTCAGCGATTTGAACCCAACATTCACATACAATGCCCGGCCAGATGATCCGCCAGTGATGAAACGGAAAGTTATCCGCGGCGGCTCCTGGAAAGACATTTCCTATTACATCGAGGTTTCAACCCGTAACTACGAATATCAGGATTCAACTAAATCATACATTGGTTTCCGTTGCGTCCGTTCAACCTTTGGTGAAGAGTTTAATTAATCACATTTTTTTATACAAATTTATCAGTAATAAAATGAACCTGGGAGAATTATTTAAAACAAAACGCTGGAAAACATTCATGGGCTATGTTTATGGATGGGGTGCATCAGTTGTAATGATTGGAGCGCTGTTTAAACTTCAGCACTGGCAGTACTCGGGACTTCTTCTGACAATTGGTTTGATGACAGAAGCATTCATTTTCTTTTTGTCTGCGTTTGAACCGCCACTGGATATGCCGGAATGGTCGAAAGTGTATCCTGAATTGAGGGAAGACTATGAAATGATTGATTTTGAAGAGCTCGATCAGAAAAATAAAAAAGGCCTGGATCAATTATTTTCAGGTTCAGAATTAACACCGGAACTGCTTAATAAAGTTGGCCAGGGATTGAATGATTTAAGTAACGCCGCCAGGGGGATCAGCGACATTTCATCGGCAACACTTGCCACCGACATGTATGTGAAAAATCTTGGCAATGCGTCTGAAACCATGAATACCTTTGCAGAAATTAACAGCCGGGCCAATGAATCGATTAATAATTCCGTTGGTAAGTTAATCAACTCATACTCAACTGCAGCTCAGCAAATCTCCGATGCCGGAAAAGGCGCGATTGAAAAATTAAACAGGGACGGGGAAGAATTTTCTTCAAAACTATCCGTATCCGGAAAAAAATTGGCAGACTCATTCGAACTTGCATCGAACACAATTTCGAATGAAATGAAAAACATCAGCGACAGTTCATCGCAATATTCTGGCAATCTGGGTAAGCTGAGCAAAAATATGGAAGCATTCAACGCCGGTTTCGAGACCCAGTTAAAAGGGGTAAAAGCGCAGTTCGAAGCAAGTCAGAAGTTCAGCAGCGATTTGAACCAGATGAACCAGATCCTTGCTTCGTCGGTCACGGAACTTGAAAAGTACAAACAAAATGCTGAACAGTTAAACAGGCATTTGGAATCGCTTAACACCATTTACGGGAATATGTTGGGCGCCATGAATTATAAAAAATAATAGTTCAACTAATTATTAAGTATGGGTGCTAAAAATTGCCCGGAAACCCCGAGGCAAAAAATGATAAACATGATGTACATTGTCTTGACTGCCATGTTGGCTATAAACGTGGCGGCTGAGGTTCTGGATGCATTCAAGGTGGTAGATACCAGCCTGATGCATACCCTCAGGACAGTGGATGCAAAAAATACACAGATATACGCATCGTTTGAACAGGCGTATGCCGAAAATGCTGAAAAGGTTGAAGAATGGAAAAATAAAGCCGACCTCGTGCGGGAGAAAACCAGCGAAATGATTTCTTATATTTCTCAGTTGAAAGAAAATCTGGTTCGCGATTCAGGTGTTAAATTGGTGAATGAAGAAAATCCGCGTAAAAGCGATGGTTTTTATTACATCACAGAAGCCGGCGATACACTGGAGATTACAAAAGAAGACGATTTGAACGCACCTTCAGAATACATGATTACACAGAAACATGCAGAGGAACTGAAAGAGCAAATAACAGAATACCGAAACAACCTGGTAAATTTAGTTGAAGACGAGGATGTTGAATTAAAGGAGACGGTGTTGAATACGCTGGCAACACCAGACCCGCGAATGAACCTGAAAGAAGGGGGTGAAAATAATTCATGGGAAACAGAACGGTTTTTGAATAAACCATTGATTGCAGTTATGACCCTTCTTTCAAAAATCCAGATCGACGTAAAAAATTCCGAAGCAAACCTCATCAATTATCTTTATTCCCAAATTGATGCCGGTTCATTCAAGTTCAATAAACTGGGAGCGCGTGTAATTGCCAATTCAAATGTAATATTGCAGGGCGACGAATATGTTGCCGAAGTTTTTTTAGCGGCAGAAGATACCACGCAGCAACCGGAGATTTTTATCAACGGCAAACCGGCAAAAGTGCAGGATGGAAAAGCAACCTACACTGTAAAAGCTTCGGAACCGGGAGTATTTAGCTGGAGCGGTTTAATAAAATATAAAACTCCCGCTGGAATCATAAAAAATTATCCTTTTGAGCAGGAATTTCAGGTTACAGAGCCCAGTGTCACTATGTCGGCAACAAAAATGAACGTGTTCTACAAAGGATTGAAAAACCCTTTCGATGTTTCCGGTGGCGGAATACCGCGGGAAAATCTCTCTGTGACCATGACCAATGGTTCCGTCGAAAAAAGAGGTGACGGATACATTGTTCAGCCCGACGAACTGGACGAACAGGGAAGAAGAACAACGATTTCGGTGTATGCAAATATCGGGGGAGAAAGACGATTGGTCGGATCATCCGGCTGGCGTGTAAAAAGGGTTCCTGATCCGGTGGCACAGGTAGCTGGCAGCTCAGGTGGCGCTATTCGTAAAGAACGGTTGATGATTGAAGATGGTGTAATGGCGGTGCTCGAGGATTTCGATTTCGATTTTAAATATACAGTTACTCATTTTAACATTGAAATTACCGGCCCCGGAGGATTTACCAACCGTTGGGAATCGAATTCGAACCGGTTTACAACGGAACAGAAAGCTCAGTTTGGCCGGATGAATCCGGAGAGTTTTGTGTATATAGCAGATATTAAAGCAGTTGGCGAGAATGGCGAAGTTCGCGATCTCGATCCAATTTCATTTAAAATTCAATAGATATCATGAAAAAGAGATTGTTTTATATTGGAATGGTAGCCGTCTTTTTGCTTGCATTAACAAGTGAGAATACCAATGCACAAATTATTGACGGCGCTTATAAACGCACCAGCGTGTACCAGAAAAAGCCGATGCCGCTGCCTTCCGTGCGCGAAGCGGACGTTTTTTGGTCGAAAAAGATATGGCGCATTATCGATTTGCGCGAAAAAATGAACCTCAACATGTATTATCCGACAGTACCGGATGAGGGCAGGCAAAATTTAATTACCGTTTTATTGGAAGGCGTAAAAAATGGTCAAATCACACCTTATGACGCCCGTTTGGAAGAAGAATTTAAAACACCGATGACTTACGATCAGGTAAAAGAGGTTTTTGGTGCAGAGGAAACAACCGAAGAAACCATCGATTTTGATACGGGCGAGCGTAAGCAGGTGGTTATTCAGGGAGAAATCAGGCCCAACGAAGTGAAGCAATTCATGGTGAAGGAAGAGTGGTATTTTGATAAAGCTTCTTCTACGCTGAATGTGAGAATTATCGGTTTATGTCCGATTCGCGAATATGTCCGGGAAAATGATGCTTCCGGACAGGTACAGCGTCAGCCTGTTTTCTGGGTATATTATCCGGAAGCGAGAAACGTGCTGGCAACGAACGTTGCATTGAATCCATACAACGGTGCACAGTCGATGACGTACGATGAAATTTTCATCAAAAGGTTGTTCAACAGCTATATTGTCAAGGAATCGAATGTGCACAACAACCGTTACATCAGCGCTTATATGAGCGGAAAAGAAGCAATGCTCGAATCGAAAAGGATTGAAAATGAAATTTTCGATTTTGAACAGGATTTGTGGGAATATTAATTTTAGAAAGATTATACTGAAGCCTTATGTACGCGTAAGGCTTTTTTTATCGTTACACAATTGAAGCAGGTAATTTACGTTTAACCTGAGAAAGTTACAGCAGAATGCTGCGGGATGAAGAATGTTAAATTATATATCGTTGTGATTGTTGGATTGGTATTCAGTTCGTGCCAGCAGGAAATTACGCAGTACCTGCCGGGAGGCGAGCGAAAATCAGGGGACTGGTTCGAGCCATCACCATACGGCATGGTATATGTCCCGCGGGGTTCATACAACATGGGCCCGTCAGACGAGGAACTGCTTCATGACGGAACATCTTCCAAAAGGGTTTCCGTGGAATCGTTCTGGATGGACGATACCGAAATCACCAACAATGAATACCGCCAGTTTGTATTCTGGGTGCGCGATTCCATTGCCCGAAAATTATTGGGCGAAACTTATACCGACTTTTTAATCACAGAAAGCAGAAATGGTGTTCCACTCGAAACTCCGGTAATTAATTGGTTTGAGAGAATAGAATGGAAAGACCCGGATTTCCAGGTGGCATTGGCGGATTTATATATTCCTGAAGAAGAACGATTTGCATTTCGGAAAGAAATTGATTCACGAAAACTGATTTACGATTATTATTGGGTGGATTACCAGCAAGCTGCAAAACGCTCCAACAGCTATAATTTTGAAACACAGCGTTACGATGGAAACGTTTTAAATCGGGAAGGAGAGGTTGTGCCAATAACCAACCGAAGCTCATTCCTGATGCACGACAGGGTTCCTGTATATCCTGATACGCTTTGTTGGATCAGGGATTTTGCCTACACTTATAACGAACCTTTTACCCAAAAGTATTTTTCTCACGTTGGTTTTGATGATTACCCGGTGGTTGGCATTAGCTGGAAACAGGCAAAAGCTTTTTGCAACTGGCGTTCCGATTTAAAGTCATCGTTTAACAAGCGTTTAAAAGAAACACCGGCGCATGATTACCGTTTACCAACGGAAACAGAATGGGAATTAGCAGCACGCGGAGGTTTGCACAATACCATGTATCCGTGGGGAAGCTACTATACCCGCAATCAAAAAGGATGTTTTGTGGCTAATTTTAAACCATTGCGGGGAAATTATGTTGCCGACAGCCCGACAACAACAACAGCCATGCGAACCGGTTCATTCGATCCGAACAACTATGGATTGTACGATATGGCTGGTAATGTGGCGGAATGGACCAGCAGCGCTTTTTACGAGGCGGCATATAATTTTATGAGTGATTTTAATCCGGAAATTCAGTATGACGCGAAAGCCGACGATCCCGAACCGCTGAAACGGAAAGTGATTCGCGGCGGTTCCTGGAAAGACATTGCTTATTTTATTCAAACTTCAACGCGAAGTTATGAATATCAGGATTCCACAAAATCATACATTGGGTTTCGTTGTGTACGGACTTCCTTCAAAAACGAACTTCAAAACCAGTAAATTCTCAGGTTTTCTTTTTAAACATTTCCCGGTAGTGTTCTGAATCTGTCAGTATGCCGCCATTTTTGGAATAAAAATCCGGATTCAGTTCAAAAATTCCATTTTTCGTTTTTCGCCAGCTGGCCGTGGAATACGGGTGATACGATTCCATGGTCTCCCAGTTTTTATAATTTTGGTGGCCATTGGTTTCAAGCAATCCTGAGTGCATTCCCGGAAACGGATCCAACCGTGCGGCTACATTTTTGTTCCAATCAACCAGAATGGGATTTACCGTTAAATCGGCACAAAAACAGGGTATGTCTTTTTCCTGAGCCAGTTTTGCTATTTTCAAGGTCATGCTCAGTGTTTTTGCAATCGGTTTTAAAGCAATTGCCTTATAGCCCATTTCAATTCGCACCGCAGCATCTTTATCCGTGTGGGCGCTTTCATCGGCAGCTAACCTCACGGGAATATCTGAAACATCAATTTCCGCCTCTTCAGCAAAAGGTTCTTCGATAATAGCAATTTGTTCGAAAGCGCCAATTTTTTCGGCGTGACGGATGAGTTCCAGCAAAGTTTCTTTCTGCTCATAACGGCCATTTGCATCAAAATAATACGGCAGTTTCCCGTTGGCAGTATGCGCTGTTCGGTAATGGCCGATGGCACGGTGTATTTCGCTCAGCCTGGTTTTATCTTTTTCGAGCATTTCTTTTTGGGATCCCGGTTGGCCAATCTTTATTTTCATGAAATAGTATCCTTCATCGGCTGCCTGTTTTATTTCGCTGACCGGAATGGAATAGGCCATTAACGGGATGCTGGCAACTGCTTTATGGCGGTTTTGCAATGCAGTTCTATAGTTTTCCGGTATCATTTCATCGAATGAATTCAAATCATTTTCTGCGGCATAAACCAGCCAAACCGCATTGTCTACTGCCACCAATGCATTTAAAGCAAAAGTTTTTCGAAGCTGGTTTTTCGAGGTAATTTTTTTTCCGTAGGCATAAACTTCCTCAAGTAACTCCTCGAGCAATTCCACAGGCGATTCGAAAGATTGTCCTTTCAGCAGTTGCAGGGCATATTCAGTCATCGAATACATCAGCGAATTTCCCCCGGGTTCTGAAAAACGGCTGAATACTTCGGCGTCGGACCAGAGGATGCTTTGTGTACCCAACCCTGTTTTTTCAATTCCTGAACCGGTTTTCAGCCAGGCTGCGGTTTGCCAGATTTCGGTCATGTAACCACCTTTAAAACCAAACGGACGGATGAGCGGTTCGCGCTCGAAATTCGAGCTGGTATCAGCAATGGTTATTCTTTTTCCCGTATTCATAACTTCTGAATTAAAAGAAAGTGTTGGATTTACAGCCAGAAAACTACCAGCCATTCCGGTCGTTCGTACAAAATTTCGGCGCGACCAGTCCATGATTTTACAGATTGAATTTTTTGAATTTGTTTTCCAGGAAATCGAGGTCTTTTTTCAGCCATGAGAAAATTTTTTCGCGGCTCATGGTCGGGTTGGCCCTGCCGTGCTCTGCGCCGCCCAAATCATATTCGTAATGAATGGAAACAGGCGCTTCAATTTGAAATGATTTGTAGAGTTCGAAATACTTATCGAAATCGACCATGCCTTCTCCCAGCGGAACATTTTTAATTTGCCACTCTCCTTTTTCGTCTTTTTCCCAGATGAAATCTTTAATATCGGTGGTGCGTATCCATTTCGACAGCAGCTTCATTCCAAGTGGCCACGAAACGCCTCCTTCAGCAACAGCATGGCGAATATCGTACTGTACCCCGATAAATTCCGGGTCCCGATCTTTTAACAGGTGGTGCAAATCCCAAACCGGTCCTCCCACACGGGTACCGGAATGATTCTGATAATTTCCGCAGACGCCGTATTTTCGATTCAGTTTTTCCAGCTTTTCGAAGGTTTTTTTATGTATGTCGAGATTTTCAACAACGCTTTTATTATCATCGTAATCCATGTATCCCATCCGGTAATAGCGGATTCCAAGGTCAGCCATTGTTTGAAGTATTGGAACAGTATGTTGATCATCCGGATCGTTAATCGCAGTCGTTATCATATCGGAATCGATCCCTTCTTTTCGCAATGCCTGTAATGCTTTTGGAAGATCAGTTTCAACATTTTCCGGTAAAACCTGGCCTCCCGGCCTCACTGTCAGATCGGCGCCATCGAAACCCTGCCGGGCCAGCACTTCCGCAATTTCTTCATAAGTTAAAAACTGAAGGCATTTTGTGAAAACATGAATTGGTCTTTTACTTTCATTTTGAAATAAAGCAGAAGCCGGCAAATTTCCGGTTAATGTTATTCCGGCAGCTCCTGCAACTGAAATTTTAATAAATTCTCTTCTGGAGTTCATTATCTGTTTTTTCGAATTTTATAATTTCCATGGTTTTCGGTACTCGTAATGGAGCATTTCATTCGCTTCGTTGGAATTTGTGAACCGCTCGTTTTGAGCATCCCAGGTTAACCGCTGTTTTGTGGCTAATGCAATATTGGCTAAGTGCGCGAATGTGGTGGAGCGATGCCCGTCTTCCAGTGTGCAAATGGTTTTTTCCCGTGATTTTATGCAATCGAGGAAATTGCGAATCAACTGCGAAGTGCTGTCCGTAGAGCTTCCATCGACCCGATCCCGGTTCGGATTGGTAAATTCTTCCGGTTCGATTAAGTTTTCCCAATCCTGAAACTGCCCTTTGATGGCCGGTACAATTTTATATCCCCGCTCGCTGGCAAATACATTTCCTTTGGTACCGCTGAGTTCCAGTTCGCCATCCGGAAAAGGATTGTCACTGTTTGCTTCAAAAATGCTGAATAAAATGATGGCTCCCGAAGCAAATTCGAAACAAACCTGCATGGTATCCGGAATGTCGCCATCGTGGTCCAGCACGTAGTTTCCGCCGTGCGCGCTGATTGCCAACGGAGCGGTTTCGTTTAACATCCAGCGGATGGCATCCATGTAATGAACGCCCCAGTTTCCCATTTGCGATGAATAATCGCTCCACCAGCGGAACATGTATGGCGCTATATTGTATTGAAACGGCCGCACCCGTCGGGGGCCGAGCCACATGTCCCAGTTCATTCCTTTCGGAGGTTGTTCCGGTTTCATTTTACCGATTCCGTCAGGGTACATGTTGCTAATTCGTGCCGCCCGAGCAACTGTCACTTTTCCGATTTTTCCTTTGGGTATTTCTCTCGCCAGTTTTTGATAAACCAATGATCCTCTCCGGTTTAACCCGACGGTAACCACCCGGTCGCTCGCTTCCTGCGTTTGAACCATTTTTCGGCCTTCGTAAATGGTTTGGGTCAGCGGTTTTTCAACATACACATCTTTGCCGGCCTGAATAGCGTGAACCGTTTGTAACGCGTGCCAGTGATCGGGCGTGGCAATAACCACTGCATCAATATTTTTATCTTCCAGCAACTGCCGGTAATCGCCAAAAACTTTGGGGGGAATGTTGAATTTCTCACCCATTTCCGGAATTCGCCCGGGGCGATCGGATAAATACTTTTGGTCTACTTTGCTGCGATCCCGCAACATATATGGCTCGTAAACATCGCACAGCGCAGTTACTTCGCAATCTTTATTTTGCATAAACATTTTCAGAAGCTGCGAGCCGCGGTTCCCTACGCCAATAAAACCTACCCTGATTTTGTCGTTTGCACCAATGATCCGCCCGGTTTTTACTGAACTGAATGCATTCAATCCTACCGATATTCCTGCCGCTGCGGCTGTACTTCTGGTGATAAATTCGCGTCTGGTATTTTTTTCCATAGGTTTAGCAGTTTAAAATTCAGGAAGTAAGTTAACAAAAAGAATGGAAAAAAATAGCAACGAGTGAAATCAAAAGCGCCCACTATTGGAAACAAAAATGAGGTGCAGATTAGCTACACCTCATTATTTTGCTTCCAAATTATCACTAGAAATTCAAATTCACTCCTGCAAAAACGGTGGCGCCGGGCATGGTGTAATACCTGTTGACCTGGTAATTTGCGTCAAGCAGGTTTTCTCCGCTCACATATAATTTAAGATAACCGGTTAAATTGTAGATCGCTTTTGCCTGAAGCAACGTGTAACTTTCTTCGTTTACCGCCGGCGACGGATCGTTGTCGAGATTGGAAATCTGCTGGACACTGGCCGAAATCCGGAACTTGTCCCACTGATAGCCGGCATTGAAAAACAGGTGATGTTCGGGCGTGGCAAAAACCGGTTTGTCCATATTAATATAACTGTAAGTTGCATTTAACGACAGGTTTTTTACCGGCTCGGCATTCAACGCAAATTCAATACCTGTATTGGAAATTTCACCGGTATTTAAATATCCGTTTGGCGGACCGACATAAACAATTAAATTATCACCATTCACCGTATAGAGCGTAATTTCTGCATGTAACTTTTTATCGAAAAATGTTTGCGCAAAACCGGTTTCAACATTTAATACGGTTGACGGATCAAGCGCGGTGTTGTGGTCCCACATGAACATTTCACGAATCGTGGGGCTGCGGAAACCCTTTGAAACCGAACCTTTCCATGTGGTGTTTTTGCTTAACCGGTAAGCAAAACCTGCTGAAGGTACCCACTGATTTCCGTACACACTGTGGTTCTGATAGCGCAACCCGGCGTTTAACGTCAGTTTTTCAGCCAGCGTTTGTTGCACAAACGCATAAATTCCGGTTTCATTCACGGTAGTGTCGGTGAAAGTTATTCCGGCGCCATTCATCGCTTTTTCGTTTTCGGCCATGCCACCATAACTGTTGTAATCAACGCCCACAGTAATGTTATTTCCTTTGAACAGATGAAGCGATTCGTAAAAATTCAACCCGTAATTGTTATCGGTGGAATGAAATCCGTCGGTAATGTTGTGTTCCCCGAAATTGTAAAACAGTTTGAGCGAGCCGGAACTTTTTTCAAATTCATTCTGAAGCGTTGCCGCCCAGTATCCGCGGGTAATATCGATGGTTTCCCCTACGCTTGCGTTGATAGTATCCGGTCCCGGGTCGGCAGCATCGAAGCCGGCCAGGCTAAAATCGGTTGACACGTAAAAATGAGGATTTAAATCGTATGCCAGTTTGATGTATCCGTTGTTGATTTTAAAATCGGAATGCTCGCGGTGCCCATCCGTTTGATCGTGGTTGAGTGAGATAAACGTGCTAAACCGATCTTTTTTGAAACCTGCAGAGGCCATGTATTTTTGTGTGTTGTACGAACCGTAGGAAATTCGGGCAGAACCATGAACCCCTTCACGCGTTTGTTTCCGGGTGATAATATTAATCACTCCGCCCATCGCATTCGAGCCATACAAAATGGACGCCGGACCGCGAATAACTTCCACACGCTCCACATCGGAAGAAACGTACGAATCGGGGAGCGGGTGCCCCATAATTCCCATAAACTGCGGATGACCATCGATGAGCATAAGAACGCCGGTAGTGGGATTTCCTCCAATTCCGCGAATTGAAATTTGCCCGGCCGAACCTTGCGCCACGCCAAAACCGGTAACACCACGTTCGGTTACAAAAAGCCCGGGGACCCTGCCATTCAAAACCGGCAAAATGGCCGATTCACCGGTTTCCTGAATTTCCGCCCGGTCGACTACCGAAACTGCCATGGGAACGTTGTTCCGGCTTACTTTTACAGGTGTTCCGGTTACTACCACTTCTTGAATTTTTACCGTGTCGGTTAACCCGAATTGCGCGTGTGCAGCTATTTGCGTAAAGAAAAAAGCGGCTAACAAAATGTGTTGAAGTAGAATTTTTCTGTTCGTCATTTTTATTTATTTGGTGTTACTAATTCTTAGTTTCGTGTTACCTGGTGTGCAAAAAAATTATTCTGCTTTGCTCATCACCAGTTTCCCATGTTCAATTCCTTTAATGCCAATGAGTTTATCTGAAATTTCGGTTAATGTTTTGGACGGCCCTTTCACTGAAATTACCTGCATGTAATTGATGTCGTTCAAATAAAAACCCTGGTTCGAAAGCACAACCTTTCTGTATTCATGTTGAATTTCCGAAGATTTGATAAGAATGTCCTTCTTTTCGCTATTGAAAACCAGGACCACAGCGCCGGCAACAACATTGTCGCATTTCCATTTTTCCTCCACCATATTTTTTTCGATGAGGTGCCGAATAGCACGCGATCGGTTGGCAAACTGATTGTCGGCCACATATTTATCCAGCGCTTCCAGCAGTTCCTGATCCAACGAAACTCCAAATCTCGTAATCGACATGGTGTTACCAATTTTTGAATTCGTGTTACGAAAATAAGTGAAACTGTTGAATTGGCAAATAGAATTTGGAAGAAATTGAATTGGCGTTTAAAAGATACGGCAATGTAATTTGATGTCATTTGGCAGTTGCCGTCGAAGCTAATTCAATCCATTTGGCGTCTGCATCCATTTTTTTAAATAAACTGCAGGTACATAGACGTGAATTACCTGACAAACGCCGATCGGCGTGGGCTGACTGACAGACTTTGAAAAGTATTTGTTTTTTTCCGTAAAAATCACTGATCTGTTCCTTGCAGCACGGGATTAACATCAATGCTTAAGAATTTTCTTTTCGAACTGCTCCGAAGAAGTTTGAACCCGCACAACATACAAACCCTCGGGAAGTGATGACAAATTGTAATGTATTACAGTGCCATTGAATTGTTTGAGCAACTTCCCCTGAAGGTTGAAAATCCTGACGGATACGATTTTTGTTCCTGATGGCACGCTGATAAAAAGTTCGTCGGTAAAAGGATTGGGAAAAATCCGGATATCCTCTGCTGCCGTTTGGCTGGATGCACTAATAATTTCATTTGTTTCGGACAGGATGCGGTGATCTGGATCGATTTTCACATCTGCTATTTCGAAACCGGATGCAACCGTAAATTCCTGATTGTTTTCGAGATTGGTCAATCTGAAATCGATGGAATCGGTTTTTCCGGCGCTATATAAACGCACCGGGACCGGCATTTCAAAGAAATCAACTGAGGGATGCGAAGTGGTTTGACCCAGCATAATTTTGTATGTTCCATTTCCTGCTTTTTGATATTCCAGCGAATAAACGGGAAATCCTTCACCGAAATACCAGTCGTTAAAAAATTCGGTCAGTGTTGTATCGCCGGCTGCTTCCATATGCACTACAAAGTTTTCGGTTCGGGTAAAACCGCCTGCAAGTTGCGGGTCATTAAAATAGTTTTTCAACCCGGAAAAGAATGCTTCATCGCCCAAAACCCAGCGCAGCATGTGTAACAAAAATGCACCTTTTGAATAGGATAACCTGGAATCGAAAATTCGGGAAATGTTAGTGGTATCCTGCACATAAACCGATCCGCCGGGTTTGCTTAAAATTAATTTAGCGTTTTGCTTTTTCCAGACCGGCCACCAAACGCCGTTCTGCAGGTTTTCATAAGCGATACCAGTTAAAAAAGTAGCAAACCCTTCGTTCAGCCAGATGTCGTGCCACGATGCCACCGTTATATAATCTCCAAACCACTGATGCGCCAGTTCGTGTGCCACCAAATCGAAGCCGAAACTACCCATGAAACTCATGGTCTGGTGTTCCATTCCGCCCGACCAGCCAAATTGCGCGTGGCCGTATTTTTCGCTGGCAAACGGATATTCACCCACAACCTGGTTGTACAATTTCATGATATCGACAGTGGCGGAGGTTTGCGATTGGGCAAGTTCAAGGTTTTCCGGATAAACATAATTCAGAATTTCAATTTTGCGGTTGTCTTTCAAATCCAGAAAATCAGAGTAAACGGAATAGTTGGTAACAGCAATGGCCACCAAATAAGTAGCAATCGGAAAGCGGTGCTTCCAGTGCATCGTCCGGGTTCCGCCGGCAACTTCATCAGAAATTAATATGCCGTTACTCGCTGTCCGGTAAGCTTTCGGCGACGAAACAATAACATCAATCGAATCGATCTTATCGGCGAGCGATTGTTTGCAGGGCCACCATTCCATCGCTCCGTAAGGTTCTGAGAGTGTCCAGATGATCGGCGTTCCGTTGTGTTCGGATTGTGCAAACGAACCGAAACCGGAATCGGCCGGTTCGCCCTGGTAATATACCGTCACAGAATCAATTTTGTTCTCCTGTAAGCTGGCGGATAATTTGATTACCAATTTATTGTTGTTCCTGCTGAAACCCAGGTTCTTCCGGTTTTGCACTACCGAATCCACGCCCAGCGCTGAATGAAGGTCGAATTCGATTTCGTTTAAACCGGCTTTTTTGCTTTTAAAGTATGATGTTATGTTACCTTCTATGTAGTGGATTGCCGGATTGATTTTCCACTCCATTCGCTGATAGGTTAAATCGTAATTACCATAATTTTCACTTTCGGCAAAAGCCGATTTTTGTACATACCTTTTGCTTTCCTGAAAGGCAATTTTTTCCTGATTTTTGAAATTGGGCGCCTGGGCGAAAACATTGTGAAAAGCAGGCCCCAACAATAAAATTATAAAAAAGGTCCTGGTCATTTTTTTAACGTGTAATTGGATGTTGCTAAAACAAACAACGAATCGTTCATCTTTGTTTGCAAAAAAAAAGCGAACCCGGTTAGAGTTCGCTTTCATTCTTGTAAAACAAGATTATTTCTCAATTTCTTTCCAAACCAGTGCACTGGCGCCAACAATTGCGGCATCGCCGGGCATTAACTGTGATGGCAGGATTTTAATTTTATTTTTAAAAATCGGGAGCAGGTGTTTTTCCATGTGTTCCCTGGTTGGCTTGAAAATAAAATCGCCGGATGCAGTTGGGCCGCCAAAAAGGAAAACAGCTTCCGGGCTCAGGTGGTGAACGGTATCTGCCAGTCCCTGCCCCAGCCAGGCCCCGGTTTTTTCAAAAACCTCAAGTGCAATCGTATCGCCTTTTTCCGCAGCTTCAAAAATCATTTTCGAATCGAGTTCTTTAAATGATTTGTTTGACAGCAGGCTATCGGTAGCATTGTAATACGAGAGAAGTTCAAATGCCGTGCGTTTCATTCCCGGCGCAGAACAGTATGCTTCAAGATGGCCGCGTGCCCCGCAGCCGCAAACCCTTCCACCCGGAACCAATGTTGTATGGCCGCATTCGCCGGCAAAACCGTCGTGGCCGTAAACTAAATCGCCATTCACCACGATACCGCTGCCAACACCGGTTCCCAAAGTGAACATTACGAAGTTTTTCATTCCCTTGGCGCCACCATAAATCATTTCGCCAATGGCTGCCGCGTTGGCATCGTTGGTTAGGGCCAGCGCCGGCAATTCCCTGAAATGTTCGCGAAGTAACTTTATAAACGGAACCACGCCTCTGAAAGAAAGATTTGGTGCATATTCAATCGTGCCGCTGTAATAATTTCCGTTGGGTGCGCCAATTCCAATTCCAAGAATTTCAATGTCTTTATTTAAAAGTTTTACTGAATTTATTAATTCTTTAATTGCCGCAGCCAGATTCGAAATATACAGAACGGCGTCGCCGTGCCCGGGTGTTGGGATGTTGTTTTTCACCATTACATTTCCTTCCGGATCCACAACTCCGATGGCTGTATTCGTACCGCCTACATCAACACCTATTGCAACTTTTTTCATGCTTTAAAATTTAAAATGTGCTGTTTCTGCTTACGCTCTTCTTATATGTGTTCCTTTAACTGCATAGAAGAAAATATATGCGTAACACAAGGCCGGAACAAGGAACGCCCAGGTGTAACCGAAATTATCGGATATACCACCCATAATCAGCGGAATTATAGCGCCACCCAAAATCATCGAATTAATTAAACCGGAAGCCCCGCTCAATTCGGCTTTATCTAAATCTCTCACAGCCAGCGAGAAGATGTTCGGGAACATAATGGAGTTGAACAAACCAATTGAGATAACCGCCCAGAGCCCGACGTTGCCGGTTGTGAATGTGGTAGTTAAATCAAGCAGTGCGGCAACAAGCGCGAAAATAGCCAGCGTGCGGGCTGCTTTTCCGGTGCCCACCTGCATGATTCCAAAATTGATTAACGCCACAATAGTGAAGGTAATCCCGATGTTCCAGTTCCAGTCGGTAACAAATGAACCGGCAATAAAAGCCAGCGCAAGCACAGGGAGCAGGTATGTCAGTTTTTTCGACTGTTTCATATCGGAGAACATAAACGAGCCGAAGAAACGACCAATCATTGCGCCTCCCCAATAAATGGCGGCATAGGTTGAAGCCATTTCTGCCGAAATTCCAATTGAATTTTTCAGGTAATTTACAATTAACCCGGCGTTACCAACTTCTGCGCCAACGTAAGTGAAAATGGCAAAACCCCCCAGAACAACGTGAGGATATCTCCAGATGCTTTTTTTCACACCGCTACCTTTTTCAAGAATCGGAAGTTTGATGGAGAAGATTGCAATGCCGATAATTACCACTAACACTCCCATAATTATGAACGGAAGCGGTACGCGATCGGCTGCCATTAACCCTTGTTCCGTAGTAATTGTGCTGTCGTCGGTAGGAAGGTTCAAACCTTTAAAAATAGCTACCGAAATTAACCACGGGGCAATCATAGTAGCTACCGAATTCAGCGCCTGAGTCAGGTTCAGACGACTGGATGCACTCCTTTCGGGGCCGATTGCTGTTACATAAGGATTAGCTGCAACCTGCAAAAACACAACCCCAATGGCCAAAATAAAAGTACCGAGTAAAAATATTGGAAACGAAGGGATTTTTGCCGCCGGAATAAAAATGAAACTTCCCAGCGCCATTAACATCAAACCGGCCACAACGGTCCATTTGTAACCCATGCGGTCGATGATTTTACCCGTTGGAATGGACATAATCGGATAAGCGATAAAAAACGCAGAAGATAATAACTGAGCTTCAAACTCTGATAAATTAAAAATGGCTTTTACCGGCGCACTTAGCGTAATGATGAAAGTGGTGGCAAATCCAAAAATGAAAAAAATGGCGCCGAAAACGGTCATGCCAACTGCCAGATTGTTGTTTCTTTGTTCCATTATTAAATTGGTTTAAGTTGATAATTCATAATATTTTGATTTAATCCAAGTTCAGCAAATTTAAAAATATTATGGTATTCTGGCGGCCTGAATTAAATTTTTAGATGAATTTATTCTCTGTAAAATAAACCGGCATGTTTGGTGCAGGTGCGTCAAATCACGACTTTTCCAACTTGTTCTGTATAGACAAGCTTAAAAAAATTCCTGATAAACAAAATAATACGAAAAAGTAAAAGCCCGATTGAAGATTGGTGCCGTTTGTGGTAAGTACCTCAACGTATTTGTTTACATTTCGAAGGTGCGACAGTTGATCGGCAATTATTCCGTTAATTCCGATAAAAGCCATAAAAATAGCTACCACAAATACGTCGGCCATCGACCATTTGCTTGATTTGAACGTGAAAAAGCGGACCAATTTATTTTTTGAATATTTTGGCGACCGGATGCTGAAAAAGCTGCCAATTATTTTCATCACCGGAAAAAAAACGCTAAACGAAAGTATTAAAACGCCCACAACCAGCATGTCCCATTTTCCGTTGGTAATTAAAATCCACACCACATCAAGTATCGATTTGCTTTGAAAAAACAGCACCTGATCGCGGAAAGTGATGTCTTCACCCAGTAATACAAAGGTAATCTTCGTAATTTTTGCTTCAATATCGATCATTGGAACCGCGATTCCGTTTACCAGGAAAAGAAAAGTAACCGAAAGCAATATCAACAGACCATTTTTCGAAAACCGGTTACTGCTGAAATAATTCAACACAAAAACCGGAACCAGCATAATCACAAGTAAAATGGAATAGGTACGAATGCGCTTTTTCGTTTTTTCAATGCTATGCTGCATTTCCTGTGACGCTTGTTCTTTATTTTCGAAATTTTCATTCTGCAGAATCTCTTGCAGCTTATTCTGTTCGTCTTTGTTAAAAGTTTCAGATACAACATCGTCCAGTCGTTCTTTGACGATATTCTTCAGGTTGTTTTTATTTTCCGGTTTCGACAGCTCTGTTAGCAGTTGTGCGGAAAGTTGCGGTACTTTTTCCCGCAGCTTGTCCAAATCAACAAATGCGTTCACCAGGAATTTTTTGATTTTTCCCATGTCGTTTTTTATAATTTGTTCGACCTGGTCCAGGAGTTTATACATTAACGTTTCAACCTGGTCCTGAAGTTGTTGCCGGTTTTCATCGGTAAGTTCAAAATCTTCTATTTTTGTACTGATAACGTTTGTTAGATTTTTTCGCCATTCATCAGCATTTAGTAAACCGTAACGTATGCTGTTAATTTCAGCAAGTTGTATCCTGTCAACCTGGTTTTTACGTGCCAGGTACAGGTGCATGCCGCTCAGGCAGAGCGCAAAAAGTAACAAAATGATACTAATGATGAAAGATGTTTTGCGTTGAAATATTCTCAATATTTTAAAATTTGTATGTTACCGGCCTGTTTGTTTTTGCCGAAAAGTATTCTGTGAAATACATAAACAAACCGGTATGAAAATTAGTTGTATTTTTGCCAAAACGTAAAAAAATGGCCAGCTTCAGAAAAAAAGCTACAAAATGGGCAGGATGGATTTTGCTGGCGCCGGTATATTTTTACAAATATGCCATTTCGCCAATTACGCCGGCATCGTGCAGGCATTTTCCAACCTGCTCCGAATATGCAGTCGAGGCCGTTAAAATTCACGGCCCCTTAAAAGGATTCTGGTTGTCAGTTAAACGCATCTCGAAATGTCATCCGTGGGGAACGCACGGATACGATCCGGTTCCGCCTAAAAATGCCAATCAAAAACAGTAAACATTTTATCCATCCTGAAAGTAACATTATATTTGCCTGATATTTAAATTGAATTAAACCGGCAAAACATGAATAAATTAATTGCATTTTTGATTATATCTGCTTCATTATTTTCCTGTCATTCAAAGAAATCTGACAAAGCCGGAGAAGGAAAACCGGTTGTTACGGTTACCATACTGCCTGAAAAAACATTTGTTCAAAAAATTGGCGGCGATGATTTCAACGTGAACGTACTAATTCCTCCCGGCGCCAGTCCTGCCACGTATACTTTGTTGCCATCTCAATTAAAAGATATTGCAAATTCCGACATTTGGTTCAGGATGGGCTACATAGCATTCGAACAATCGTGGCACGAAAAAATTACGCAGGTAAACAAAAACATGCAGGTGGTCGATTTATCGGAAGGGCTTGATTTGATTAAGCAGGAAAGTAATCGGCCGGCAAGCCATGGACATGCGCAGGGGGTGGATCCGCACATTTGGTTATCGCCGGCGCTGGTAAAACAAATGAGCCAAAAAATTATGCAGGAGCTCAGTGATTTGAATCCGGAAAAGAGCGCTGAATATAAAGCGAATTACCTCCGTTTCGTTAAGGAAATTGACCAACTAAACATCAAAATAAGAAATGCGCTGCAACCTTACCAGGGGCGAAATATCATTATGTTTCATCCGAGCCTTTCCTATTATGCCCGCGATTACGGGTTAAACCAATTCGCGCTCGAAACCGGGGGAAAGGAGCCTACGCCGCAACACATGGCACAAATTATCGATATGGCAAAAGATGAAAATATTCGTGTAATTTATATACAAAGCGAATTTGACCGTGAACATGCCCGCGTGTTTGCAGAAGAAATCGACGGGAAAATTATCCAGATTTCGCCGCTTGATCCGGCGTGGTCCGATAATTTGACGGAAATTACGAACACGTTAATCGACAACTTTTGATGGAACCACTGATAAACATAGAAAATCTATCTGCGGGGTACGATAAGGAACCGGTTTTAAAAAATGTGAACCTCCCTGTTTTTGAAAATGATTTCATTGGAATGATCGGGCCAAACGGCGGCGGTAAAACCACGTTGCTTAAAGCAATTCTGGGACTGATAAAACCGATGAAAGGCCGTGTTTCATTTCGTGAAGACATTGATAAACCGAAGAAGCCAATTGGATATTTACCGCAAGTAAAACACATCGACAAAAATTTTCCGATAACGGTTTTTGAAGTGGTGCGCTCAGGTTCGCTGATGAAAAACCAAAAACTTTTCCGCTCTTCAAAAATCAAACGAAAAACTGAATCACTGCTTTCGGAAATGGGGGTTCTCAACATCAGGGACAAGGCCATTGGCGAGCTTTCAGGAGGGCAGATGCAGCGGGTTTTTTTATGTCGTGCGTTAATCAGCGATCCGAAAATTCTGATTCTCGATGAACCGGATACTTTTGTGGACAATCGTTTCGAAGGCGAATTATACCAAAAACTCAGACAGTTGAACAAGGAAATGGCCATTATTTTGGTTTCGCACGATTTGGGAACCATTTCGAGCTATGTAAAAACCATCGCCTGTGTAAACGGAAGTTTGCATTACCACGAAAGCAATATTATTTCACAGGAACAACTTGAAAGTTACAACTGTCCCATTCAAATTATAACACACGGTGTAATACCACACACAGTTTTGAAACAGCATCAGTAACATGAATACAATTATTGAATTGTTTACTTACGATTTTTTCTGGAAGGCTTTCCTTTCAGCCATTTTTGCCAGTATTTCCTGCGGGATTGTCGGAAGTTATATTGTGGCCCGGCGTATCGTCTTTATCAGCGGCGGAATTACCCATGCGTCATTTGGTGGAATAGGGCTTGCGTTTTTGCTCGGATTTAACCCATTGCTGGGCGCTGTTATTTTTGCTGTTTTTTCGGCGCTCGGAATTCAATTTTTTACCAAAGTGGCGCGGGTACGCGAAGATTCGTCAATCGCCATCTGGTGGTCGCTGGGCATGGCGCTGGGCATTATTTTCGTTTTTCTGACACCAGGCTACACACCAAACCTGATGAGTTACCTGTTCGGAAACATTCTTACGGTAACCATTGCTGAATTGTGGTGGATGTTTATTTTGAACGTTGTCATCATCGTTTTTTATACATTCTTTTACCGGAAGATTCTGTACATTGCTTTTGATGAGGAATTTGCGCGCGCTGCCGGATTGCCGGTAACCATGTTTAACTATCTAACCATCATTCTGATTGCGCTCACTGTTGTGTTAAATATCAGGGTTGTTGGCATCATTCTGATTTTGTCGCTGCTAACTGTTCCTCAGGCAACGGCAAACTTATTTACCAAAGATTTCCGAAAACTGCTGTTCCTATCCACGTTATTTGCTTTTGCAGGAACGGTTACCGGGTTGCTGTTTTCCTATTTTCTGGATATCCCGTCGGGGGCGGCGATTATTTTTACGCTGATTATTATTTTTGGGATTTCAAGGTTACTAAAACAATTTAATTAATGCTCGGAAGCGGGAAAAAGGAAAAATTTTATATCTGTACCGGCTGTGGTTTCCGGTTTTCGAACCTTGATGTGCAGCGAACCTGCAGCAATTGTTTTGCCTGCACAGGGTGCGAAATATACCTTTGTCCTTCCTGCAATTCCGAAGTAGTAGTTAAACCCATGAAAAATCTTTCGAAATCGCCGTGATCCGAAGAGCTTTTGCATTTTTCATTCCTGCAATATTCATCCGTACAAGTTATTAAACAGAATATTTACCAAAGAATACTTGTACTGCTCCGGAAAATAAAATACTTGTTTCGGAACAAAAGAAAGCGTAATTTGGGGTGTAATTTACTCAATCAATGCGGTATTATTTTAAAGCTGCCAGTACGGAAACGTCTGGCAGTTTTTCAATTACAGATTCTCAGCGTTATTCAGTTCTTTAAAATATTTTACGGTTCCCACTTTCAGTTCCCAGGTTGCTTTTTCGTCGCAAACGATAGTTGCATCCGGATGATTTTGCAGTGCCGATAACGTCCACATGTGGTTCACGCCGCCTTCAACAACGTGTTGCAGTGCGCGGGCTTTTTTAATTCCCTGCACGATTATCAGGATTTCGCGGGCATCCATTACCGTTTGCACACCCACCGTCAGCGCCTGTTTTGGAACTTTGGTCATATCGTCGTCGAAAAAACGCGCGTTACTTGCAATGGTTTCGTAATTGAGATTGACCAACCGTGTACGCGAGGTCAGCGAGGAGCCGGGAACATTGAAGGCGATGTGCCCGTCGGCCCCCATTCCGCCCAGAAAAAGCTGTATTCCGCCGTACGATTTTATTTTTTCCTCGTATGCTTCACATTCTTCCAATAAATTGGGTGTGTTGCCATTTAGCAAGTGAACGTTTTCCCGATTGATGTTGATGTGATCAAAAAAATGGCGGTTCATAAAACTATGATAGCTTTCCGGATGGTCTTCCGGGAGATCCACATATTCGTCCATGTTGAACGTAACCACATTTTCAAAGGAAATTTTCCCGCTTTGATTCAATGCCGCCAGTTCCTGATAAGTGCCAATGGGAGATGAACCTGTTGGCAGTCCCAGCACAAACGGCGCGTCCGGTGCGGCTTTGAAATCGTTGATTTTTTTTGTGATGTATCTGGCCGACCAGCGGCTTATTTCTTCGTAGTCTTTCAGAATAACTAATTTCATTTTTTATGATTTTTAGAAATGATTATTAACAAGTTATATTATTTAAAAAATTCCTTCCATCGATTTTTCAAGTTTGAATGCTTCATCCAGAAATTGTTCTACGTTCAGTTCCCGGAGGTAAAGGAACCCGTGGGTTGCCCTGAGCAGCGGCGAATTATTTTGATAGAAGAAGTTTTTACCCAGCAACAACTGAATTTGTTTGTGTTGTTCGAGCCAGACGCATTGGGTTAATTCACTGAATTTGCCATCGTGCTGGTAGCTCGGAAACGATGCATTCACTTGGGTAACATAACATTCCGAAAATGATTTGTCCATGGTTGCAAGGGAGTTCAGCGAAACAGGAACAATTAATTCCACATCCCACGGATTGTATTTGAACCAAACGTTCCGGTAACCAATAATTTTCAGGTGGCTTAAATCTTCTTCCTTATTCCATTCCTCCACGGCGCGGGCAATGGCTTGTAAAACTTTGTAATGCGTATCAGGGCCGCTTCCCTGTGGATCCATGGCAAGGCTGATAACCGTTGGTTTATATTTTTTGAATTCTTTCAGAATCGGCAAAACATCCCGCGCCATGTCGGTTTGATTGGCAAAAGTATCGCCCTGGTAAAATCCCAGCCGCAGGTGGTGTACGTTTTTTACCATAATTCCGTAATGCGCCCAAACGAGTTCTTCCTCGAGCTCGCGGATCATTCCTTTCAGCTTCTGGATTTTTGGCGGGTTTTTACTGCCATCATAGCTGTTTTTCAACGATGACAAGACTTCATAAATGGTTTCCCGCAATTCTTCCTTGTTTTTGATGTCCCAAATTGAAACCAGCGCCCTGACCACCCTGTGGCAATATCCGCGACGCTTTCCAGCTTCGTTCCTGGCCGCAATGTTGTCGAGGTAGTGGTATACATCTTTGTCCCATTTGTACAGGTATCCGTCTTTAAAAAAATCGGGATAATCAATCATTTCAATTTTTCCCTCGTTCATCAAATCTTTCGTGTCTACGAGTAAATCGTAAAGGAAAATGTTGGTTACGGCGGTGAATCCCGACGTCAACACCGAGAAATGGAGTTCGTTGCTGGCGTCACGCGATTGCCGGTTGGTTAACGGCATGATTCCGAGCATGATGTCGTCGTGGTGCGGGCCGGTATGATAGAAAACCTGGTTGGTTTCTTTCTGCATTCCTTTCTGGATTTTTGCCAAAATGGAATCGATAACCGATTGAACTGTAGTTTGATCCAGGCTGGGGATTTTACTGCAGTATTTATCGTTCTGAAGATCTTCCATTTCCAGCTTTTGCCCGAATTTGTTTATTTTTTTGCACAATTCAATTACAGCCCGTTCTGTTTTTTGATGGTTCCAGGGTGTCGAGAAATAATAATTTTCGATGCTGTCTTCCAGTTTAACCGCTGCGCCTTCGGTGAGGTAAAACCGGCTGTTTTTCAGTCGTTGCAACGAAGTTGCCGGATAAAGTACCGTCGGTTTATTTTCCAGCGATTCTTTAATCGTATCGGCTATGGCTTCTCCAGCCGCAAAAATAATGGCTTTATTTTTTGGGTTGTAGCGCAACGTTCCAAGGCCGATGGTAATAACCAGCCGTTTTCGCGAAACTTCAATTCCACCCAAATCCACTGCAGTTACTGCCTGCGTTTCAAAATTTGTTTTTGTTAATCGTGTGGAAGAAAAATGATCCGATCCGCGTGTATTAAAGGCGATGTGGCCGTCGGGGCCAATCCCTCCCAGAAAAAAACCGATTCCACCTTTCTCCCTGATATCGTTTTCGTATCGGGTACACCACTGGTCGATTTTAAAGATTGATTCCTGCTGAAGTTTTTCAACCTCCGATCGTGCTTCACGATACCGGAGCGATAAATCGATGGTGCTGTCCGGAAAAATTTCACTAAAATGTTTATTTTCCGCCAATGTGATTTCGTCGGAATTGATCAGCATTGCATTTTTTGGATTCAATCCCAATCCTTCGATGTAAAACTTCTGTGCATAATTGCACATGCTGTTGTGTTGCTGTGAGCTAATGGGATAAAAATCTCCCATTTGCACAAATTGAAGTTCTTTTAGGTCAGGCTTTTTCAGGTTTTGCAAACCAAATTTCGCAAGAATATCCTGCCCTTTTTTGTTGTTCCATTGTTCGAGCATAAGTTGTGAAAACCGGAGAAAATGCTGTGCTGTTTTTCCAACAGGCAGACTTACCACGCCTTTTGGATTTTCACCGGCCCACTCCAGAAAACTCAATGCCGACAGCAGACCGAGTTTCGGAAAGCTTTCCACTGTGATGTAAGGAATTTCGGTAGAAATGTCTTTTAATTTCGATTGTTCGAAAAATGCCAGTTCAACTTGAGAAAAATTTGGTTTCATACCTTATTGTTTTGAAAATGAAAGATTTTCGAGTGCATATGCAGCAGCTCCCATCGTGCCGGCTTTCCATCCCAGTTCCGAAAACTTAATTTCGGTGTCGTTGCTGATTTCTCTGTTGCTGAACGTGTTGATTGCCTGCTGTATGGGCGCGAAAATAAAATCGCTGGCCTCGGCTACTTTGCCGCCTAAAATAATAAGCTCCGGATTAAAAATCTGGATCAGATAAACAATACCTTTTCCAAGCCAGTACCCAACGTCAGAAAAAATGGATATGGCAAACTGATCGCCGCGGTTGGCTGCTTCAATAATTATATCAATTTCCGCTTTTTCAGGCTCTCCGTTTGCCAGATCTTTTATCAGCGAAGGATGCCCGTTTTTAATTCCTTCTCTTGCAATGCGTGTAATAGCATTGGCCGAAACGATGGTTTCAAGGCAGCCTCTTTTTCCGCAGTTGCACAATACTCCGTTGTCAACAATTGGCAAATGCCCAAATTCGCCGGAAAAACCCGATTTCCCGCCATATAATTTCCCGTTGATGATGATTCCGAGCCCGACTCCCCAGTCGATCTGAAGCATTAACGCATTTTTTTTATTTTGCGCCAGCCCGAAATGTTGTTCTGCAAAAGCCCTCACTTTGGCATCGTGGTTGAAATAAACAGGAATACCAAAGATCGCACTGAGTTTTCCATACAGATTTTCAACCCTGGGAAAATAAGTTTCGTTCACACCCGTCTTCTGGTTGATTAGCCCCGGAAGTTCCAGGCCGGCAACCAGTATTTTATCGCGCTTGATCCGGCTGTTTCTGATTACTTCATCCAGTTTTTCATTTACCTGGCGGAAAATTTCCATGTCAGGCTTCATTTTAATCGTGAAATAATGTGGCCCGGCAACTTCTTTATTATTGGCATTGAAAATGGAAATAATGGTTCGGTTTATACTTACCGTTATTCCGGCAACGTAAAAGCCGTTTTCAACCAACCCATAGATATTCGGGCGCCTGCCACCGCTTGAATTACCCCGCCCCAATTCCTGCACCAGGCCTTCTTCTATTAATTCTACCAGTAAACTGTTAATTTTTGGGGTGCTCAGTTTAATCAGTTTCGACAGGTTGGAGTTGGATAGCGGGCCTCGAAAATAAAGCACCCGCAGAATGTGCTTTTTATGGCCCAGGTTCTTTACTTCAACGCCAAGGCTTTGGTTGCCGTTATTTCTGAAAAGTTTTTCCATTGTTGAATTAATAAAACAAAGTTCGCAATAAATTTAGGTTTACCCAAAGTCCTTTTTAATTTTTTTAAAAAGAAAACCTTGATTTCATAAATCCATGCTGTACTTTATCAATTCATAAACATTTAATATATCCGAAGAGTGGCGGTTGAATAAAAAAGATGATATTTAAACTTGAAAAATCAAATGGTTCAGCTATGAATTTTACAAGATATTTTTTGCTGATTTACTTTTTCCTGTTCATCCAGATTTCCTTTGGGCAGGCAAGAAAAATAATCAATATTCCAAACATCCCGGGATTTCAGACATTAAAGTGCGATTTTCACATGCACACGGTGTTTTCCGATGGAACCGTTTGGCCGACGGTTCGCGTGGAGGAGGCCTGGCGCGAAGGGCTTGATGCGATTGCCATCAGCGATCATATTGAATACCGGCCACATTCAAAAGACGTAATTTCCGACCAAAACCGTTCTTTTGAAATTGCCCAGCCGCTGGCAGCCGATTTAAACATTATTTTAATACATGCTGCCGAAATCACACGGAACATGCCGCCGGGACATCTCAACGCCCTGTTTGTTAAGAATGCCAATTTACTGGAACGGGAAGATGTGTTCGATGCCATAAAAGAAGCCCGCGATCAGGGTGCTTTTATTTTCTGGAACCATCCCGGCTGGAAAGCTCAGCAACCCGATTCAACTGTGTGGTGGGATGAACATACGAGGCTGCTAAAAAATGATCAATTGCAGGGGATTGAGGTGATAAACGGCGATGAACTTTATCCCGAAGCAATTGAGTGGGCGCGGGAAAAGGAATTGACCATGCTTTGTAATTCAGATGTGCACGGGCCGGTTGGAATGTCGTACGACGTCGAAAACAGTCACCGCCCGGTAACTTTGGTTTTTGCAAAAAGCCGGACGGAAGGTGGCATTCGCGAAGCGTTGTTCAATAAAAGGACTGTGGCATATTCGGGGCAAACTTTGGCGGGAACCCCCGACCTGCTTGACGCTTTATTTCTTGCATCACTGAAAATAAACAAATCACCGGTAAAGTTAAAAAACGGGCAAACCCGCTTTGTGGATATTACAAATAATTCAGATGTCGATTATGAATTGGAACTGGTTCAACCAGCCATCGGCTTCGATGCGCCTGAAAAAATAGCATTGAAAGCGCACCACGTCACTCCGCTTGAACTCCGCGGGAACTCAAACGAAGTTGCGGCAATGCCTGTACTTGAAGTTTTTTATCAGGTAAAAAATTTGTTGGTAGGCCCTGATGAAAATCTGGTGGTTACCCTTTCGTTAGCAAACAATTAAAAGCAATAAAATGGTTCGGAAACCGTCGGCAAATGACAATGACAAGATGTTCGGGTGCCCGCTCACAAGCAACATTTTGGTATCGCCGGGAGTACATGTTATTTCTTTTGAGCGTAATTTTAGTTTTATTCCTGGGCAGGTGATTAAAATTGGCGTCGATTATAACCACCCGCCGCGCATCTACAGCATTTGCAGCGGCAATCGCGAAAAACAGGTGCGAATTCTTTTTAACGTAAAAGAAGATGGGTTATTAACCCCGCAGTTGGCAAAAATGAATCCCGGAGAGAAAATCCTGGTATCCGAGCCTTACGGAAGTTTTCTCAGTTCTGATGAACCAGCCTGGTGGATTGCCGCCGGAACCGGAATCGCCCCGTTTTACAGCATGTTTCGATCGGGGCTCGGCATGCACAAAAAACTCATTCACGGGTGCCGGTTTTTAAATCAGTTTTATTTTCAGGATGAATTTCAAAAAGTACTGGGAAAAAACTATGTCCGGTGCGCATCGCAGCAGCTGGCAAAAGACGTGTATTTCGGCAGGGTGACTGATTATCTCGCTGAAATAAAGCAGTTTCCGGATGTAATGTATTATATTTGCGGGAGAGCAATAATGGTGGTGGAAGTGCGCGATTTATTAATTGAAAAAGGAGTGCCATTCAGTCAGATATTTTCTGAAATCTATTTTTAAAATATACCTTAGCTTTGTTTCTTTTATCATCAATCATCTAAAACATCCAAAATGAAAAAAATAATCTTCACGTCGGCTGTCCTGCTATTGTTTTGTTTGGTGAATTTTGCCCAGGCGCAAACGTTGGACGATGTTCTCAAAAAACATTTCAAGGCTGTAGGACAGGAAAACATCAAAACGAAAGACTCCTATACAATTTCTGCAATCGTCGAACAAATGGGAATGAAAATACCCATGGTGGTGAAGATGAAGCAACCAGCCAAATTCAGGATGGAAATGGATTTGCAGGGGCAGAAGATGATTCAGACTTACAACGGCAACAAAGGCTGGGTGGTCGCTCCGTGGATGAGCCCTGAACCGCAGGAACTAACCGGCGATCAGTTGGAACAGGCAATCGATCAGGCCGATTTGGAAGGCGAACTGTATAATTATGCCCAAAAAGGGAAAAGGGCAGAATTGGTCGGCAAAGAAGAAGTAGACGGAGAGGAGGTTTACAACATTAAGTTAACCACCAAAAATGATGTGGAAAAAAACTATTACCTCGATGCCGGTACTTACTTAATTAGTAAGATCAAAAGCACGGTTGATATGCAGGGCCAAACAGTTGACATAGAGCAAAAAATGAGCGATTACAAAAATGAAGGCGGAATTATGATGGCTCATAAAATCGAATCGAATTCGCCGATGGGCACAGCAATTATCTTAATCACCGATGTTTCGTTCAATGAAAATTTGAACGACAGCATTTTCGAAAAACCTTAAAGTTTTTGTTTAAGAACGAATTATAAATACGGCTGGCATTTTTTTGCCGGCTGTTTTCATTTCTGCCTGAAATAAACCTGAATGGGCACCCCGGTGAAATTAAAATTTTTACGTATTTGATTTTCAATGTATCTGCGGTAAGGTTCCTTTATATACTGCGGCAGGTTGGCAAACAAAGCAAAAGCCGGCGTTGACGAAGGCAATTGGGTAACGTATTTTATTTTTACGAATTTTCCTTTAACCGATGGCGGCGGATAAGCTTCAACAGCTTTCAGCAGAATTTCATTCAGTTCCGAAGTTTTAATCCGTTGTTTCCGGTTTTCGAAAACCTGAATGGCAGTTTCCAGCGCTTTATGCACGCGCTGTTTTGTTTTTGCCGAAATAAATAAAATAGGAACGTCGGTGAAAGGCGCCAGCCGTTCACGAATTTCCTCCGCCATTTTTTTTGTGGAATGGGTGTCTTTATCAATTAAGTCCCACTTATTTACCAGTACTACAACGCCTTTTTTATTTTTTACGATCAGGTTGAAAATATTCACATCCTGCGCTTCAACTCCGCGGGTAGCATCGATTAGGAGCAGGCAAACATCCGAATTTTCAATCGTTCGCACCGAGCGCAAAACCGAATAAAACTCCAAATCCTCGTGCACTTTTCCTTTTTTGCGCAGCCCGGCAGTATCTACAATAATAAAATCGTAGCCAAATTTATTATAGCGTGTATGAATGGAATCGCGCGTGGTGCCGGCAACTTCGGTAACAATATTTCGCTCAGTGCCGATTAATGTATTGACGAACGATGATTTCCCGACATTCGGCCGGCCAACCACCGACAAATTCGGTATTTCGTTTTCCTCTTCGCCTTCTTGTTTTTCAGGAAATGTAACTACAATTTTATCGAGCAAATCGCCTGTGCCGCTGCCGGTCATTGATGAGATACAAAAAATTTCACCCAAACCGAGGCGGTAAAATTCCTGCGCTTCCGGAATCCGCTCGTTATTATCCACTTTATTTACAGCCAGAACAATGGGTTTCCGGCTTTTCCGCAGGATTCCGGCAATGGCATCGTCGAGGTCGGTAATTCCCGATTCCACATCCACCAAAAAAAGAATCGTGTCTGCTTCGTCAATGGCCAGGTGCACCTGTTTGTTAATTTCCGATTCAAACACATCGTCGGAATTCACTACATAGCCGCCCGTATCGATAATTGAAAACTCGATGCCGTTCCACTGTCCTTTTCCGTAATTGCGGTCGCGCGTTACGCCGGAAATTTCATCGACAATTGCATTTCTCGATTCGGTAATCCGGTTGAATAAAGTTGATTTCCCGACATTCGGCCGGCCAACCACTGCTAAAATTCTGCTGCTCATATTGTTCTGTTCAATTTTTTTTGGACGTGCTTTCTATTCTGTTTTGTAAAAAAAGAAAAAGGATGTGGTTTAAAATGCATCGTACCCAAATTTTCTTAGCTTGTTATCTTTGTCGCGCCAGTCTTTGTCGACCTTAACAAACAGCTCCAGAAAAATTTTCTTGCTGAAAAACTCTTCGGCATCGAGGCGTGCGTCTGTTCCCACTTTTTTAATCATTTTTCCCTGATGACCAATGATGATGCCTTTCTGACTTTCACGCGAAACATAGATTACCGCCCTGATTTTGATTAACGTTTCCGTCTCTTTGAATTCTTCAACGGCAACCTCTACCGAATACGGGACTTCCTTTTGGTAATTCAGCAGAATTTTTTCGCGGATGATTTCCTGAACGAAAAAGCGATCGTTGCGATCCGTGAGTTCGTCTTTTCCGAAAAACGGCGGATTTTCCGGGAGCAGTTCTAAAATGCGATCAAATACCGGAGCGATGTTGAACTTTTCTTTTGCTGATACCGGGAAAATAGTCGCGCCCGGAAAAACATCACTCCAGTGGTCGAAAAGCTTCGTAACAGCATCCTGATCCGACAAATCGATTTTGTTAATCAGTACAATCACCGGCACATTCGATTTTCGTATCCTTTCGGTGTATTCCTGGTTTTTATCCGGTTTTTCAACCACATCGGTTACAAAAAGTATAACGTCGGCATCGATAATTGCAGTGTCAACAAATTTCATCATGGTTTCCTGCAACTTATAATTGGGTTTTAAAATACCCGGAGTGTCGGAATAAACAATCTGAAAATCTTCACCGTTCACAATTCCTTTTATCCGGTGCCGTGTTGTTTGCATTTTTTGGGTTATTATCGACAATTTTTCACCCACCAGCGCATTCATCACGGTCGATTTCCCAACATTGGGATTTCCCAGAATATTTACAAAGCCAGCTTTATGTGCCATTCTTTCCAATTCAATTTACATTTACCCGTTAATAATGAAATACCCGTTTTTTTGAAATTTTTTTGCCAAAAAACCGGGCGAGGGTTTTAATTTCCTAAAAATCAGTGCAAAGATAATTGAATTGTAATAGCAATGAAAAAAATCTTTACGGCGCTGGTAAACAACGAATTCCGCTCCATTCTTTCCCTGGTGCATTCCATTGCTTTCCCCGAAACTTCGTTGTGAAATTCATTTTCGTTTTTGCGGACATATTCCGGAAATGACGGTTCATCACAGAAAATCAACCATTCACGTTGATTTATTTTCGCTGATGAAAGAAAGATTTGAAGTTTGTACAGCGAAAAATGTAACGTTTGCAATTGCGTGAGCGTCATACACCACAAATGCTGAAATGCAAAACGGTGGATTGATGACGGGAAAAATCGTTTCACATAAAAAAAAGGGCCGTTTGTCGAAAAAATAAGAACAGAAAACAGATTATTGCACAACTTTAACTATCAAATAGAAGCACAGAAAACAGAAAACAATAGAAGCAAACAGAAAACAAAAACAATTGTCATGATTAGTTTAAACAACGTTCACAAATCGTATGCAACAGGCAGTTCTTCGCTGCATGTTTTAAAAGGAATCAACCTTGATATCGAACAAGGCGAATTTGTATCCATCATGGGATCTTCGGGTTCCGGGAAATCTACTTTGCTGAATATTTTAGGGATTTTGGATAATTACGATGAGGGTGATTATTATTTAAATGGCAAGTTAATTAAACAAATGTCGGAAAAACAGGCGGCAAAAATGCGTAATGAGCTCGTCGGTTTTGTTTTTCAGTCGTTTAACCTCATTTCCTTTAAAAATGCCATGGAAAATGTAGCGCTCCCATTGTATTATCAGAAAGTGAATCGCAAAAAGCGGAACAAAATTGCGATGGAGTACCTCGAAAAAATGGGTTTGGCCGAATGGGCGAATCACATGCCCAATGAATTATCGGGTGGGCAGAAACAGCGCGTAGCCATCGCGCGTTCGCTCATTTCGCAACCGAAAATCATTTTTGCCGACGAACCCACAGGAGCGCTCGATTCAAGCACCTCTTACGAGGTGATGGAAATAATGAAAGCGATCAACAACGAAGGTATTACCATTATTTTGGTGACGCACGAACATGATATCGCTGCTATGACTCACAAAATCATCCGTCTGAAAGACGGCCGCATTTCCGAAATAATTAAAAACGGCGATCTGAAACATTTTCAGCACCAGTACCAGAAAGAGCTCGAAATGGTTAATTAGGCGATTTACAGGGTCGGCACACCCTGTTGTTGCACGGGTTAGTTTCACATTCATAAATCTCGAAAATCATGTTCGATATCGATAAATGGCAGGAAATTCTTGCCACCATCAAAAAAAATAAAATGCGTACGTTCCTCACCGGCTTCAGCGTGGCCTGGGGGATTTTTATGCTGATGATTTTGCTGGGCTCCGGAAACGGATTGAGCAACGGAGTTTCCCAAAACTTCATGCGCGACGCGGTTAACGCCATGTGGCTCTGGAGTGGCAGGACCAGCATTCCTTACCAGGGAATGAAAGAAGGCCGCGAAATCAGGCTCACCAATAGCGATTACGATGTTATTAAAGATCTTCCGGGAATAGAATACACTTCCGGGAGGTACTACATCTCCGGAAATACGTTCTCCTACGGAAATGAATACGGCAGCTACACAGCCATCACCTGCCATCCTGATTTAAAAGAAGTTGAATCAATAGAAATTGTTGAAGGACGGTTTATTAACAACGTAGATTTAATGCAGGCCCGGAAATCGGTAGTGTTGGGAAAGGATATTTACGACGCGCTTTTTAAAGATAAACGAGCGATTGGCGAGTATGTGCGGGTAAATAACATTCCTTTTAAAGTGGTTGGAATTTGCAAGGAAGGCGGCAGCACCCGGCACCGGAACGCATACCTGCCGGTTACCACTGGTCAGCGGGTTTTTAACGGCTCCAACCGGTTGCACAATTTTGCACTTACCATCAATGCAAATTCCATCGACGAAAGTAACGCCATTGAAGAGAGGGTAAGGGAAACCCTGGCGCGGAAACACAAGTTCGACGTAAAAGACGAGTCGGCGCTGGGTTCGTACAATAAACTGGAAAACTACCTGGAAACCATGAAAATATTTCAGGCCATCAAAATTTTCATCTGGATTATTGGCACAGGAACCTTAATAGCCGGGGTGGTGGGTGTAAGCAACATCATGCTCATCGTGGTAAAAGAACGGACAAAAGAAATTGGTATCCGCAAAGCAATCGGCGCCAGCCCGTCGTCGGTTATCGGATTGATTTTGCTGGAAGCTATCCTGATTACAACAATTGCCGGTTACATCGGCCTGGTTTTAGGCACTGGTTTAATGGAAGGAATCAACTTTCTTGTGGAACAGCAATTTGCTGCGTCGGCTGCCACCAATGGCGGAAATGGCGATATGATATTTCGCAATCCTACCGTGGATTTGAATGTGGCGATGTTGGCAACCGCGTTATTAATAGTAGCCGGCGCACTGGCCGGTTATATTCCTGCGAAACGGGCCGCACGCATCAAACCCATCGAAGCACTGAGGGATGAATAAGGAAATCCGGAACTCGAAACCCGGAACACGGAACCCGGAACTTGAAACCCGGAACCCGAAACCCGGAACTTGAAACTTTAAACTGAAATTTAAAATGTTCGATTTAGACCTTTGGAAAGAAATTATAAGCGCCCTGAAAAAGAACCGGATGCGCAGTTTTATGACCGCTTTCGGTGTGTTCTGGGGAATCTTCATGCTGATCATTATGTCGGGAGCAGGACGTGCGCTTGAAAATGGGATCATGGATGGCATAAAAGCTTTTGCATCCAATTCCGCATTTTTCTGGACCGAACGGACAAGCATGCCTTACGAAGGATTTCAACGGGGTCGTCAGTGGGACTACAAAAACAACGATATTGAATACATAAAAGCAAATATCTCCGACGTACAATATTTGTCACCGCGGCTTTTCGGACCGAATTCGTACGGCGGCGCCAATACCATTCGTGGAGAAAAAGCCGAAGCTTTTAACATTTTTGGCGATTATCCGGAGTTTTTCAAAATTGATCCGTGGACGCCTGTTAAAGGGCGGTTAATCAATGAAATCGATATTCTTCACAGCCGTAAAGTTTGCACGATTGGCGAGCGTGTGGCAGAAGTAATGTTCAAACCAGATGAAGACCCAATTGGTGAATACCTGAAAATTAACGGTGTTTATTTCCAGGTAGTTGGGGTAATCCATCCTGAAACCCGGATCAATTTTGGCGGACGGAAAGAGGAAAGCATTATTATTCCATTCAGCACCATGCAAAAAACTTATAACATGGGCGATGTGGTCCATTTCTTTTCCGTAACATCCGATCCCGGAGTTCCTGTCAGCCGGCTGGAAGAGCGGTTGAAAGCGTTGCTTAAAGACCGGCATCACATTGCACCCGACGATCAGCAGGCTGTGGGTTCTTTTAATATTGAAGTGGAATGGATAAAATACAACGGTTTGTTTAACGGAATTCAAATCCTTACCTGGATCGTTGGAATCGGGACGTTACTTGCCGGTATTATTGGTGTAAGCAACATTATGCTGGTAATTATTAAAGAACGCACCCAGGAAATCGGGATTCAGCGGGCGATTGGCGCAACTCCCGCAACCGTTATTACACATATTGTTGCTGAAAGCGTGTTTCTTACCGTTTTGGCTGGCTACATCGGTCTGGCGCTGGGAGTGGGGGTGTTGGAACTGTTGAATATGGTGCTCGAGTCTGGTGGCGACGAAATCTTTTTCCGTCGCCCCGAAGTGAGTTTTAAAATGGCGGTTTCGGCATTAACCGTTCTTGTTTTTGCCGGAATTGCAGCCGGATTGATCCCGGCAAAACGTGCCGTTAGCATTAAACCTATCGATGCTTTGCGCGATGAGGGAACATAGTGAGGAAGGATAATAAAGGATGAGTCTGCTCCGAAAAGTCTGAGTTCATTGATTTTCAACTTCTTTACCCCTGACCCCTAAAGGGGAACTTGCTGAAAATCAATGAACTCTTCAAAGTCCCCTTGAGGGGATTTAGGGGTTTTTGACTTTTCGGAGTGGACACAGGGATTAATTTCAAATGAATTATTGAAACAGAAAACAGAAGTAAAATACAAAAAACAATTGGTCATGAAAAAAGTATTGAGAATTATCGGAATTGTGATTTTGGTAGGCGCATTCGGAGGAACGCTGTTTTTCCTCTATACCAAATCAAAAAAGAAACCGGATGTTTTTGAAACAAAAAATCCGTTTGTCAGCGATGTAGTAATGAAAACCGTTGCCACCGGTTCAGTGGTGCCGCGGTTCGAGATTGAAATCAAACCGCAGGTGTCGGGAATTATCGATGATTTGTTCGTTGTTGCAGGCGATCGTATTCAAAAAGGACAAGTGATTGCACGCATAAAAATCATTCCCGATATGGTGACTTTAAACTCTGCCGAAACCAGAATGAACCGTGCAAAAATTAATTTTGAAGATGCAAAAACCGATTACGACCGGCAGCAAAAACTGTTCGATAAGAACGTGATTTCTTACGAAGAATTTAAAAATGCAAAAGTGGCTTACGATTCGGCAAAAGAGGAAATGACTGCCGCCGAAAACAACCTCGATTTAATTAAAAACGGGGTAACGAAAAAAGCGGAAACAGCAACAAATACACTGGTGCGTTCAACCATCGACGGAATGGTGCTCGATGTGCCGGTAGAAGTTGGAAATTCTGTCATTCAGGCAAATACTTTCAATGATGGAACAACAATCGCTGCAATAGCCGACATGCACGACATGATTTTTGAAGGAAAAGTGGATGAAACCGAGGTGGGGAAAATTAAAGAAGGAATGCCTATTGAACTGGAAATCGGGGCCATCGACAAAGAAAAATTCGAAGCGTTCCTGGAATATATTTCCCCGAAAGGCGTGGAAGAAAACGGCGCTATTCAGTTTGAAATAAAAGCAAAAGTGGAGTTAAAGGAAAACCAGTTCATCCGCGCCGGATATAGCGCCAATGCCAATATTGTGCTCGACAGGAGAGACAGCGTTCTGGTTATCCCGGAAGGAATGTTGAAGTTTACAAACGATTCGTCGTTTGTTGAAGTGCAAACTGCTGAAGAGCAGCAATTTGAAAAACGCTTTGTACAAACCGGCTTGTCCGATGGAATAAACATTGAAATTACCAGTGGCCTGGACGAAAAAGACAAAATTAAGGGTGAAAAAATTGATCCGAAAAAACTGAAAGAAAACAACACCAATCAGGGTTAACGGTAGTTTGTTCACTTTTGTTTATTAAATTAGCTCGAAAATAAATAGAAGGAATTCTCTCCGGGAGTTCAAAAAACCTTCGGAAAAAATCAAAATCAAAATGAAAATGAAGAAAACAACAACTTTGCTTGTCGGATTGCTTTGCACTTTTTTTGCGATAGCTGCACAGGCACAGGAACCCTGGTCGCTTCAAAAATGTATCGATTATGCATTGGAAAACAACATCCGGATTAAACAACAGGCGCTGAATACAGCTTATAACGAAAATCTCCTGGAGCAGGCAAAATCCGACAGGTTGCCCAATTTAAATGCGGGAGCTTCGAATAATTTCAGCTACGGCCGTTCGTTGAACAACGAAAACATTTATGAAAATGTGAATTCCGCGCAGATAAACGGATATATTTCGTCGAACATGACATTGTTCAACGGATTTATCCTCCAGAATTCGGTGGAGCAAACCAAACTCGATTTGCAGGCTACCATGTCTGACCTTGAAAAAGCAAAAGACGATCTGGTACTGAATGTGGCAGCTTCCTACCTGGAAATACTTTTTGCAGAGGAACAGGTTAAAATTTCGGAAGCACAAATAGACGTAACCCAGCAACAAATAAGCCGCACCCAGCAGTTGGTGGATGCCGGCAGCCTCGCCCGCGGTGCTTTGCTCGAAATTGAAGCGCAGCGCGCCCGCGAAGAACTTCAACTGGTGAACAACCAGAACCAGGTACAACTGGCTTATCTGAATTTGTTCCAGTTGCTCGAACTGCCCATCGAAAAAAGTTTTGAAGTGAAAGAACCGGTACTGCCCGAAATAAAGGCAGATGTAACCATGGCCAACTCATTCGATGTATTTCGAAATGCCATAAAAATGCGTCCGGAAATAAAAGCTGCCCAGCTTCGGGTAGAGAGTGCAAAGCGGCAACTGGATATCGCGCAGGGGTATGGCTGGCCGTCGCTTAGTTTTGGCGCCAGCTACAACAACCAGTATTTTAACATTTTAAACAGCGATTTTCAGCAGCTTTCATTCAAGGACCAATTGAAAAGCAATGGCCGCTACGGTTTTGGCTTTAATTTGAATATCCCGATTTTCAATCGTTTTCAGGTGAAAAACGGAGTTGACAATGCAAACCTTCAAATTCAGGACTACGAATACCAGTTGCAGTCGGCCCGAAATGTATTGCGGAAAGATATCGAACAGGCATACACAAACGCATTGGCAGCGTTAAACCGGTATCTCGCCAGCGAAAAAGCGGTAAAATCAACTCAGGAGGCATTTCGCTATACCGAAGAAAAATTTAACGTTGGAATGGTGAATTCAGTGGAATACAATCAGAGTAAAAATAACTTAACCACCGCGCAGTCGGAATTACTGCAATCGAGGTATGAATATATTTTCAGAACAAAAATCCTTGATTTTTACAATGGAGTTCCCATTGAACTGTAAAAACTACTGACGTTGCAGGACGAATGTCCTTTGACGATCATGCTTGAACGTTGTTTTTTGTGCCCTGACGGTTACCGTCAGGGCTTTTTGTTCCAAAATGGTTTCGAAATTCAAAGGTTAAACCATTCATTATTTTTATTTTTACTGCAATAGTGTGAGAAGGAATATTGCAAAAAATAGTGTGGTAATAAAGAAAAAACGAACTGATAAAAATTAACACTGGTGTCCGATTTAAATAATATATTAATGGCTAAAGCCCTTCTGTACAAGGGTTATATTGCCCCCGGCTTAAGCCGGGGGTTAATTTTGGAGCACGAAAAACATGACTTTAGCCATTAATGTTAAAGCTTTGTGTTCCACCTTATTTTATTAATTAAAATATTTCGCGGACACCAGTGAAAAATTAACTACAAAAACCGATGGCAACAGCTAAAGTTACCGGTATTTTAGATGAAATGAAGGATTTTATGCAGAATTGGAATTTCAGGAAAACAGACGATTTTCGTGGGCGACTTTCTTATAAAAATATTTCAATTCCAATGCTGTACGAACGCTCGCAGTTTACAAAATATTTTTTAAACCGCAGTTAATCATTATGCTGAAATGTGAGTTGGCTCTGCTGTTTTTATCACTCTCAACTTTTGCTTTTTCCCAGGCTCATACTGCTGAGTACGTACTAAAAATATACAATGGACCCGGCAGTCGCGAAATTCAGTTTTGTAAGGATTCTGTGCGGGCAACTACCAATATTCAAATAGAAGGAGAGGGATTCAATGAAGAATCGGAGGGAATCCGTATTTCTATTGCCAATTACAAAGCAGGCGAAGATTTACTGGTTTACCGTGGCAACGCAAATCTGAAAGCTAACTGGAATAATTCACTGGGTTATCTCGAAATTATAGGAATAGGAACGGCACAGGAATACATGAATGCCCTGAATGAGGTGTATTATAAAAATTTAAGGGGCGTTCCAACACTTGATAAAAGAGATATCTCCGTAACCCTGAAGGATGCAGACTATTTGCCGGCAACTGGTCATTTTTACAAATACATAAGTAAGTTGGATATTACCTGGACCGAAGCGCGCGACTCTGCTTCGCGAATGTTGTACAACGGGTTGAAAGGTTATTTGGCTACCATAACTTCAGCAGTAGAAAATGATTTTATCTGGACAAAAATGGACGGAATTGGCTGGATTGGCGCCACCGATGAAGAAACTGAAGGAGTTTGGAAGTGGGTTACCGGACCAGCTGCTGAGCAGGTGCAGTTCTGGCAGGGAACTTCCGGTAACGGATATTCCGTAAATGGCCGGTTTTCTTATTGGTCGGAAGGTGAACCCAATAACTCCCATGCCGATTTAAATAACGGGAAAGGCGAAGATTACGCACACATTAATCAGAATCCGGACAAACGTGCCAAGTCGTGGAACGATTTGCGTAACGACGGTGACGGTATGAATTCCACGTATTACCGGCCACAGGGATTTATTGTTGAATTTGGAGGAATGGAAGGAGATCCGGAACTGCAACTTTCAGCAACAACTGTAATTGATATAAGCAAAATCGCGTTTTCCAACCAACGCGAATTTGAAATATGCGAAGGAGAAAGCCTCCGGTTAAATGAAATTACGCTGCCCAATCCTAATCCATATTCTTATTCCTGGTCTCCGGCTCAGCAAATTGATGATGTGAACACAGCCAGTCCGCGGGTAAAACCAACATCAACAACAGTTTATACAGCCACCGGGAAACTGGGCGTTTGTGAATCATCTGCTGATTTTAAAGTGAATGTAAACCCGGTACCGCAGTTTAACTGGGAGCCGGTATATACCATTTGCAAAGGGAATTCCATTACTTTGGAACCCGGAGAAGCCTCCACTTATTTATGGGGTACATCGGAAATCTCACCTACAGTCACCGTTTCGCAGGAAGGTTTGTACCGCGTAACATTAACCAATGAATTTGAATGTTCCCGCTCAGATTCTACCGTTGTAAAATGGAGCATAAAACCGGTTTTGGATTATTCGAAACTGGAGACCCTGGTTTGCGGAAGTAAACAGCAAAAACTCAATCTGGCGTTTGAAAGCGGACAGGCGCAAACCATTTTAACTTCTTTGCAATCCAACGTTTCCATAGCAGATTCAAATACTCTTTCACCTACAGTTTCGGTTGATAATTTCGGAATTTATCCTTTTCAAATGAAGATAACCGACCAGTACGGTTGCGATTTTTCCGATTCGTTAAAAATTGAATTTCATAACCAGCCCGATGCCGCTTTTCAACTGGATGAGGCAAAATGCAAAGGATATAATCTCAAGTTAAATTTTCAGGGAATCACCGAAGAAGATGCGCTTTTTAACTGGTACTCAAATGATACGCTGTTTTTTAGTGGAGTAAATGTCAATTCCATGGAAATTCCGCTTGGGTACGGAACTTCAAACCGTTCAGTTGGACTTAAAATTAACGAACAGGGATGTACTGATTCGTTAAAACTTCCGGTTACTGTTACGCCTGTTTTGGATTTCTGGCCCGAAAATCCGGAAGGTTGCGCCCCTTTGCAGGTTCAATTTAATTATTCGTCAACCGAACCGATAGATAAATTTTTATGGAATTTTGGGGATAATATTTTCTCTGAGAACGACAAGCCGGTTCACACATTTGAAAATCAGGGAATCGCGGATAAAAGTTTCGACGTTCAATTAAAAATTATTTCATCCGAAGGTTGTGAAAATGTTGGCATCCGGAACCAGGCAATAACTGTACATCCCATTCCAACGGTAGGTTTTAATTTTGAAGAAAACACCTGCTACTCTGAAAATGGCAAGGTGAGTTACCTGGGGTCGGGGAACGAGCGTGATAATTATAAATGGGATTTAACCGATTTTGCCCCGGGAGAAATTATTTCTGACCCGGGAAAAACTGCCGGCCCACTGGAATTTAACCGGCTTGCGGCGCCAACAGTCGATATTGGATTACAACTGGTTTCTGAATTTGGTTGTACAACCGATACCATTTTTAAAACTTTCAGGCGGAAACCAATTTTCGATGTTTCACTCAACAATGCCGAAGGGTGTCCACCGGTTGAAACGAAATTTCAGGCTTTAACCCGCGATTCTGCGGATGAGGTGGATTACAGTTGGAATTTTGGCGACGACGAAATTGCCACAGGAGAAAATGTAACCCATGTTTTTTCCGAACCGGATTCGCGTTTTGATATTCAAACCATTGCACACTCTTCATTAACCGGATGCACCGATTCATTGCTTTTGCCTGCTGCTGTTTCAGTTTATCCGGTTCCCAACGCAGCTTTTTCGGCTATTCCAAATTCCGTTTTAATCAGTAATCCTGTAATTCATTTTGAAAATAAAAGTGAAGGCGCTACTTCATTTTCGTGGGATTTTAACGATCGATCTGCTTTTTCTGACCTTGAAAATCCGGAACATCGTTTTCAAAATATGGGTTTTTACGACGTTCAACTAACTGCCGTTAATAGTCTGGGATGTACCGACACAACCATACAGCAGGTTACAGTTGCTTTCGATAAAATATTTCCTCCCACTGCGTTTTCGCCAAATGCTCCGCTGGAAGAAGATCGTGAATTCAGAATTCATTCAGAAGGAATAATGAGCGAAGGGTATGAACTGATTATTTTTAATCGGTGGGGAGAAAAAATATTTGTATCGCAAAGTCAGGAAAAAGGCTGGGATGGAAAAATGAAGAATGGCAATTTTGCCCCGGCAGGTGTTTATCCCTGGGTGATTCAGTACCGGGATTTCAGAGATAAAAAAATGAAACAACAAGGAACGGTGACACTCATTTTTTGAAATGGATCTTTTTTATCATATGGCGGGAATAAGCAATTTGTTGCGAAGGGGAATTTCATTTTTTTCACCAAGGAAGAAAGTGAGTGAAATTTCGTGAGAGCCATAACTGTAATTTGACAGTTGAGAGAGTGTGAGGTCGAAACTGTAACCAAACTGAAATTTTTCGCGAGCAAAACCGGCAAGCAAAATAACGGCATCGGGTCGCACGTCGATATTGTTGCGAAACCAGCCGCCAAACAGAAACGATTTTTCTATCATATAAATTCCAAGGTTTAGTTGCTTGAAGCTGCCCTGTTGCTGGTAAATAATATTGGGCGAAAGTGTAAACCCGCGTGAAAGTAATCCATCGTGTAACTTATGTGTTCGCGTACCAGCATGAAATGTAACTTTTACCGGAAGTTTCCCTTTCTGGTCGCCTTCAAGAAGCGATTCGTCGGGTTGTGTTAAATGGTGCACACTTACTCCCCAAAAAATATCGTTGTGTTGACCCAAAGCGCCCACTGCAAAATCGGGGTATAACTTTTTCTCATCAGAATAATTCAGCGGAACTGTTCCCGAAATCTGGCCGCTCAACTGGTCTGTCTGCGACGGAAAAATGAGGTTGTCAGCATTAAATTGTTTGAGTGCCAGTCCGCCTTGTACGCCAAGTGACATAAAACTCCAGTTCGTTAATTTAATAGGATAGGAATAGGCAAAGGAAGCCCCACTGGTATTGATAACGTTGTTCAGTTCGCGATCGTGGAACATTTGAAAGCCAAATCCTGAATTCATTTTTTTCGACAACTGATCGTATGAGATGGAGTAGGTAATATACGTGGCGCCTTTTTGTGGCCACTGATTACGATAGTTCAAAACCGTGCGCGGAAGTTCGGTGGTTCCTGCCAGGGCCGGATTTAAGTACAGCGGATTGGCGAAAAATTGTGAAAATCCTGCATCCTGCCCAAAAATAATTTCAGGTAAAAAGAAAACTAAAAGGACAAAAACACACCGGTACATTTACAACGATTTCGAAAATTAGAAACAGCCAATTTAGCAACTTTAATCTGAAGTGCTGCGAGGTTAAATTAATTGTTTGGAATGTGTTTGTTTTATTGCGGATAATTACTTCCGGTTACGCCTGTGATAGGGATAAAGATATGATAAGTAAAAATATCCTAACTTTACCCTACTTGATGTTTATCAAACTTGTTAGCGAATTTTGAAAATGAATTCTGTTTTAAAAGCGAACGCTGAAATGCGGGATAATTTCTTCAAAAAAACAAAATGAAATCAGCTCTTTATTCAATCGGTTTACTCCTGTTGTTTGCAGTTTTGGGCCAGTGTCAGGCACAAACGGATAATGATCCCTCGGAAATCATCGTTAACATCGACCCGGACTTGCCCCTGAAAACCATCGAAGGCTGGGGAAGTTCGTTGTGCTGGTGGGCAGGTCAGGTGGGCGACTGGGATGAATCGAAAGTGGACAGCATTGTCGATTTGATTACGTCGCCGGATAAACTGAACATGAACATTTTCCGGTACAACATTGGCGGCGGCGACGATCCTTCGCATATTGGCGGACACATGGTAACAGGCAAAGGCAAACGCGCCGAAATGGAAGGTTTTAAAGCTTCGGCAGACGCCCCCTACAACTGGAACGCCGATAAGGCACAACGCGCTATTATGCTGAAAATAAAAGAGAAACGACCCGATGCTGTTTTCGAAGCCTTCTCCAACTCGCCGCCGTACTGGATGACTTACAGCGGTTGCTCTGCCGGAAACGTCGACCCCAAAAAAGACAACCTGAAACCAGAATATTACGAAGCTTTTTGCAATTACCTGGTGGATGTTTGCAGACGTTATAAAGACGCTTACGGAATTGAATTCAAAACGCTGGAGCCGTTTAACGAGTCAACATCGGCTTACTGGAATTACATGGGAAGCCAGGAAGGGTGCCATTTCGATGTGGATACACAAATGAAAATTATCCGGCTGCTTTATTCGAAACTAAAAGCTTCGGGTTTAAATACGGTTATTTCAGCTTCCGACGAAACCAATCTTTCCTCTTTCATAAAAGTTTTAAATGAATATGTGAAAGCAGGTGATATTCTGGATAAAGTGGGCCAGTTAAATACACATACTTACTCAGGAAACAACAACGAACGCCTTGAAGCGCACCGGCTGGCGATGGCCTCCGGGAAAGACTTTTGGCAGTCGGAAACCGGCCCTGGCGGATGGAAAGAACGCGCTTTCGGATTAAAAAACAACCTGCTGCTTGCCCGAAAAATGTTTAATGACTTGAACCTGATGCAACCACAAGCCTGGCTCGACTGGCAATTAATGGAAGAAAGCAACGACACCTGGTGCGTAATCCGGTGTAACTTCAATTCGCAGCAATATGAAATCGTGAAGAACTTTTACGTTCGCATGCAAATCACCAGATTTGTTAAGCAGGGTTACACACTTTTGAAAAGCGACTGTGAAAATGCTTTGATCGCAGTTAATCCGCAAAAGACAGAACTGGTTGTTGCATTGAATAATCCTGCTGAAGCTGGCCTGGAATTCAACATAAACCTCGATCCTTTTTTCAAAACTTCTGAAACTGCAAAAATTTATCGCACTGGTTCTGATGAAAATTGTAAACATTTGGCCGATGTACAAATACAACATAAACAAATTAATTATACGGCGCCCGAATTGTCATTGACAACTTTCGTAATTCCACTGAATTAATAAATAGAATCACACCAAAATGAAAAAATTAGAATCATTGTTACCCTTGTTTTTCGCGACCCTGATTTTCGTTCAGTGCAATTCAGGAAAAGGAGATGAACCAGCCTCGAAACCAAATATTATCCTCATTAACATTGATGATATGGGGTGGCGCGATGTAGGATTTATGGGTTCGGAATATTACGAAACACCAAATATTGATGCCCTGGCAGCCGATGGAATGATTTTTACCAACGCCTATTCTTCTGCTTCCAATTGTGCACCCAGCCGCGCCTGCATGATGAGCGGCCAGTGGACGCCCCGGCATGGAATTTATACTGTAGCCAGTTCGGAGCGGGGAAAAAGCAGTGACCGGAAACTCATTCCGGTGGCCAACAACGAATACATGGCCGACACCAATATTTTATTTCCTGAAGTCCTGAAAAAAGCAGGATATACAACCTGCCACGCCGGAAAATGGCATTTGTCGGACGACCCAACTTCATTTGGCTTCGATGTAAATATTGGGGGAAGTCACGCCGGAAATCCGGGGAGTTATTATCCGCCGTACAAAAATGTTCCGTCGCTTGATCCGCCAGCCAATGATTACTACCTGACCAATTTAATCATGGATAAAACCCTGGAGTTTCTAAAATCTGTCGGCCATAAACCCTTTTTTCTGTACTATTCACCATATGCGGTTCACACGCCGATAAATCCGGTGGATTCGTTGCTGCCAAAGTACGAAAACAAGCCGCCGTGGAACGGGCAGAACAACGCCAAATACGCAACAATGGTTGATAATGTAGATGCCCAGATTGGCCGGCTGGTCGCGCAGCTAAAAAAATCAGGAAAATTAGAAAATACGTTCATTTTGTTTACATCCGACAATGGTGGACATTACAAAATCACAAAGCAGTGGCCGCTTCGTTCAGGAAAAGGTTCGTATTATGAAGGCGGAATCCGCGAACCGTTGTTTGTACGGTGGCCGGGAAAAGTTGAACCTGGCCGCAAAACGGATGTACCTGTTTCCAACCTCGATTTTTATCCTACCATTTTAGATGTTGCCGGAATTGAAAAACCGGAAGGTAAATTGCTGGACGGCAACAGTTTTTTGCCAGTCCTGGAAGGAACAGGAGGAATGAAAGAACGACCATTTTTCTGGCATTTTCCCATTTACCTCGAAGCTTATGTAAAAAACGACACCACAACGCAGGATCCGCTGTTCCGAACACGCCCCGGCTCTGCTATCCGGTTGGGCGACTGGAAACTGATACAGTATTTTGAAAATAACGATATTGAACTGTATAATCTGGAAGATGACATCAGCGAGAAAAATAACCTGGCTGAATTGAATCCTGAAAAAAGGGACGAACTGTTGGGAATGCTGGAGAATTGGAGAAAAGAAACCAGCGCTCCGGTGCCGAAGGAATTAAATCCGGAATATGAAATTCCGGAGTAGCCAATAAATATTATCTTCACAATACGAAACAAAAATATCCGAATTATTTTGGTTGGAAAGGCGAGGAAGAATGAAAAAGAAATCTATTACAACACAGGAATTTGACGAGTTATTCGAGCAGGACAAAGATATTACCGGATTTTTGGATTTAAAATCGGCTAAAAGAACCGGATTGGAAACCCGCCGTGTAAGCGTAGATTTTCCGGAGTGGATGATAAAAATGCTGGATCAGCAGGCACTTAAACTTGGCGTTACCCGACAATCCATTATTAAATTCTGGATTTCGGAAAAATTAAAATCGATGTAACTTTGGCTTATTAATAAATTCCAGCGCCGCTTCCTCACTTTTTTCAATGGCTTTTTCAACCGCTGTTTTGGCCAGTTCCAGCAATTGTTTGCGTTTACAAGCTGTTTTTAAGAAGGATGCGGAAAACACCGGTTGTGCAGGTTTAAAACGGAAAGAATGAAAAATCTATATCTTCAAATAATTACCCGGTTTGTTTTAGGTTTGTGCATCCTGTTTATCAGTTTTGAAGTCCGCTCGCAAGAATCGGAAAGCTATTACATCGACCTGAAATCACCGGAAGAATTGCATCGGTTTTTGAGCTATTCCGGTGTGGGAAAGGCTTTTCTCAGCGCACACCGCGGCGGTCCGGAAGATGATAAACCTGAAAATTGTATCCGGACATTTGGAAATACACTGCAACATACATTCGCTATTATGGAAGTCGATCCGCGGTACACCAAAGACAGTGTGATCATTCTTTTCCATGATCCGGTTCTGGATAGGACGACCACAGGAAGTGGGCTGGTAAATGATTACACCTATCGCCAAATTCAACAATTTAAATTAAAAGATTTACACGGCAACCCAACCCGCGACACTATTCCTACACTTGCGGCAGCGCTAAACTGGGCAAACGGAAAAACGATTTTACTGCTCGATAAAAAAGATGTTCCCATTGAAAAGCGGTTGGAAATTGTGGAACAATGTAAAGCCGTTGATCATACAATCATCATGGCGTATAATAACGAAGAGGCGAAAAAATGTTATTCGCTCAACCCGGATGTGATGATGCAAATATTTATGAACAGCGTTGAAAAAGTGAAAGAATTCGACCAGACCCACGTACCATGGGAAAATGTGGTGGTTTTTACGGGACACAATCCACCGGACAATCCGGTTTTGATTCAAATGTTACACGAACGCGGTGTGCTTTGCATTGCGGGAACATCCAGAAATCTGGATCGGCTGTATTCTTCCGGAAAAGTAACAGAAATTGAACAACTAAAAGATGAATACGAACGCCTGATCGATTTTGGAATCGATATAATCGAAACAGATATCCCGGTAGAATTAAGCAAAATAATTCCGTCAGCGATAATAAACAAAAACCATTAGGCAGATTAATTCTAACGCACGATTCTTCAATCCTGCCAAAGTTTTTTACTGTGATTGCAATAACAACAATTTAAATATCTTTGGGCACTTGTACCTAAATCATATTAATACACGCTGAAATGAAATACCTGGTGTTGTTGTTGATTCTTGCAACAAGTATGAGCTCGTTTGCCGATGGATTCAAAAAAACAAAAAAAGATACCACTGGAAACACCTTCAATAAAAATTTTGTACTGCATATTAAAAAAGCGCACTATCCCATCAAAATAGATGGTGTAATTGACGAACCCGACTGGTTAACAGCCGAAAAAGCAACTGACTTTCACGCGGTTTTGCCCATCGACACCGGGTTGGCCCTGCAGCAGTCGGAGGTGGTAATGACTTATGATAACAAGGCATTTTACCTGGCTTTTACCTTTTTCGACACCATTCCCGGTAAACGAATTATGGAATCTTTCCGGCGCGATTTTACCTTTTACAACAACGATAACTTCCTCTCTTTTTTCGATACTTTTCTCGACCAGACAACAGGTTTTACCTTCGGGCTTTCCGCATCGGGCGCCAAATGGGACGGCGTGATGCACAACGGGGCCGGGAGTAACCTCAACTGGGACTGTAAATGGACATCGAAAGTAAAACATTACGGCAACAGATGGGTTGGCGAGATGCGTGTTCCGTTCAAATCGATACGGTATATTTCAGGAGAAAAAACCTGGAATGCCAATTTTAGCCGCCTCGATTTAAAAACCAACGAAAAATCGGCCTGGGCGCCGGTACCACGCCAGTTTCCAACCTCATCGCTGGCCTATGCAGGCGTATTAAAATTTGAAGACCCGCTTCCAAAATCGAAAATGATGTTCTCGCTGATTCCTTACATTTTTGGCAGCTACTCCAACAATTACGAATTAAATACCGGCGACGTGTGGAAAAAGGATTTTGGATTCGATGCGAAAATTGGTTTCTCATCCTCCATGAACCTCGACCTGACTTACAATCCTGATTTTGCCCAGGTAGAAGTGGACCAGCAGGTAACGAACATCGATCGCTTTGAACTGTACTTCCCGGAAAAACGACAATTTTTTCTGGAAAACAGCGACTTGTTTGCTGATTTCGGATCGGGCAACGCCACTCCGTTTTTCTCCCGGAGAATTGGCCTGGATGCCCCGGTTTTGGGCGGTGCACGCCTGAGCGGTAAAATCGGTAAAGACTGGCGTATTGGTTTTATGAATATGACTACGCAGAAAACCAGCAACTTCCTGGCCCGAAACTATACGGTAGCTTCGGTGCAGAAAAAAGTTTTTGCACGTTCCAACATCGGGATAATTGTGGTGAACAAAGAGTATTTGGATCAACCGGCAGACACAAATATGTTTAATCGTGTGATAGGTGCCGATTATAACCTGGCAAGCAACGATAATATCTGGACCGGTAAATTTTACTACCATCGTTCCTTTCAGCCGGGAAATCCGGGGGAGCAGTATTCAGAGGGAGCCTCGTTAAGTTACAGTACCAAACATATTCTCGCTCAGTTTGGCCAGCGTTCGGTTGGTAAAAATTTCAAGGCCGAAACCGGTTATGTTACCCGTACCGGCTACCACCATTTCAGCCCGGAAATTGCTTACCTTTTTGTCCCTAACAAATGGGTAGTGAGTCACGGCCCCAAACTGGAAACCAATTTGTATTTCGATCCTGATTTTAATAAAATCGATCAGGAGAACAGAGCTACCTATCAGTTTGAATTCAGGGATCGTTCAACGATTAAAGCAGGGTACAACGACGTTTTTATTCAACTTCAGAAAGATTTTGACCCGACACACCGAAGTGACAATAGTTTGGCTGAAGGAACGGAATATAATTTTGGAAATGCTTTCATAAATTATACATCTACACAAAAAAACATGTTTAAATGGTCGGCAGAAGCATCGAAAGGAACGTTTTACAACGGCAGAATTCAATACATTCAGGGAACCATGGGCTATCGCTATCAGCCCTACATAAATCTTTCGTTACATTTTAATTACACTGATTTAAATTTGCCCCAACCTTTTGAAGATACAAAACTGTGGCTCGTGGGCCCTAAACTGGATGTAACCTTCACCGATAAAATTTTCTGGTCGACCTTCGTTCAATACAACGAGCAGATTGAAAATATGAACATCAACATGCGTCTGCAATGGCGTTACCAGCCCGTTTCCGATTTATTTATTGTTTACACAGATAATTACATCCCGGGCACCTGGAATTCCCGCAACCGCGCACTTGTATTAAAACTCACCTACTGGTTAAATTAAACGAAACAGTTAAGACGCTGGTACACAGAAGACTAGTTCTGGTTTCTTTTTTATAATAAACAATAAAAAAGGGGAAAAACTATACTTTGTGCTAAGGTTAAAATGAATATCTTTGCGGCTCTGTTTCCTAAATCAATTAAAGTTAATGTTTAAAATGAAGCATTTACCACTGCTGTTTTTTTTATATTTTATTGTTTCAGGGGCAAACGCGCAATTTCAAAAAAACGCGAATAACGATTCGGTACCCAACACTTTCAACAAAGATTTTGTATATCACGTTAAAAAGAAACAATCTGAAATTGTGATTGATGGAGTGATTAACGAGCCTGATTGGAAAATGGCGGAAAAAGCGACTGACTTTTACCGCGTGCTTCCGGTTGATACAGGATTGGCCTACCAGCAGTCGGAAATAATGATGACCTATGATGACAAAGCATTGTATATGGCGCAGATTTTTTATGATACCATTCCCGGAAAGCGGGTGATGGAATCGTTCCGCCGTGATTTTGTTTTTGGCAACAACGACAACCTGCTGGTGTTTTTCGACACTTTTCTCGATCAAACAAATGGTTTTTCATTTGGAGTTTCGGCATCTGGGGCGAAATGGGACGGAACGATGAGCGAAGGCCATTCGGTAAACCTCGACTGGGATTGCAAATGGGAATCGAAAACAAAAAATTACGACAACCGGTGGGTAACCGAAATGCGCATTCCGTTTAAATCAATCCGCTATCCGGCAAACAGCCAGCAGTGGAATGTAAACTTCAGCCGCCTTGATTTAAAATCGAACGAAAAATCAGCATGGGCGCCCGTTCCGCGCCAGTTTCCTACCGCATCACTCGCATATACGGGAGTGATGGAATTTGAAGAACCATTACCAAAACCATCGACACAATTCTCATTGATTCCATACATTTTTGGAAGCTATGCCCACGACTTTGAAGCAGGAACAGGAGCAGAGTACAAAAAAGATTTCGGATTTGATGCCAAAATCGGAATTTCTTCATCGATGAACCTCGACCTGACCTACAATCCCGATTTTGCGCAGGTGGAAGTCGATCAGCAGGTAACCAACATCGACCGTTTTGAATTGTTTTTTCCTGAAAAGAGACAGTTTTTTCTCGAAAATGCCGATTTGTTTGCTGGCTTCGGAAGCATGGATGTCACCCCGTTTTTTTCGCGCCGAATCGGGTTGGATGCCCCTGTTCTGGCCGGCGCCCGGCTCAGCGGGAAAATCGGGAACGATTGGCGGATTGGATTTATGAACATGGCCACCCAGGAAACCAGTAACCATCTGGCAAGGAATTATGCAGTCGCTTCGGTTCAGAAGAAAGTTTTCGCCCGTTCCAATTTCGGATTCATTCTCGTTGACAAAGAATACTTTAACCAGCCGGCTGATACAGTGATGTATAATCGTGTGGCCGGTTTCGATTACAACCTGGCCAGTAAAGACAACATCTGGACCGGGAAGTTTTTTTACCACCGATCTTTTCAGCCTGAAAGCCCCGACCACCAGTTTGCACAAGGGTTTGGAATTGCCTACAATACAAAACATCTGCAATTGGAACTGATGCAACGCTCAGTTGGTGAGAATTACAAGGCCGAGGTCGGATATGTGCAGCGAACCGGGTACAATTTTATCAGTCCGGAAGCTGCCTACCTTTTTGTACCCAACAAACGCGTGGTAAGCCATGGTGTTTTTATCGACTTCAGGTACTATTTCAATATGGATTTCGCTAAAATAGAACATGAAAATATATTTCGCTATGAATTTGAGTTTCAGGATCGTTCCCAATTTTCATTCGGGTATCAGGATAATTTTGTACACCTGAACCGGAATTTCGACCCAACGCACATCAGCGAAACCTTTTTACCGTCAGGAACAGAATATAATTTTGGCGGTGCTTTTGTAAATTATTTTTCTACCCGGAAATCGCTGTTCAACTGGCAGGCAGAAGCGGCAAAAGGAAAATTTTACAACGGGAAAATCCAGTACGTCGACGGCCAAATGGGGTACCGGTTTCAACCATACGTGAATTTCATCCTGAATTTCAATTACACAGATATTGATCTGCCGGGTTCGTTCGAACGGGCGAAACTTTGGCTCGTCGGGCCAAAACTCGACCTTACTTTTACCGATAAAATTTTCCTTTCCACTTTTGTTCAGTATAACGAACAGATTGATAACATGAATATTAACATGCGGTTTCAGTGGCGTTACCAACCGGTTTCCGATATTTTCATTGTTTATACGGATAATTATATTCCCGGAACCTGGAATTCCCGAAACAGGGCCATTGTATTGAAAATGACATACTGGTTGAATTGATTTTGACGGTTTTTTAAAATCAAATGAAGGAGCAATCCGGCGTACAGGTCGAATAAAACAAAATATCTTTGTGCTTTTCGAAAACAAATTGTATTTTATCTGCCTAATTTCAAACCGTAAAAAAATTTCAGAAAAAAATGAAAGTAACTGTAGTAGGAGCAGGAAACGTTGGCGCCACCTGTGCGCAAATTGTTGCCGAAAAAAACATTGTTAAGGAAGTAGTACTGGTAGATATAAAAGAAGGAGTATCGGAAGGTAAATCCCTTGATTTGTGGCAAACAGCGCCGGTAAATTATTACGATACGCGTGTTGTAGGATCAACAAACGACTATTCGAAAACCGCCGGATCCGAAGTGGTGGTGATTACTTCGGGTGTGCCGCGGAAACCAGGAATGAGCCGCGACGATTTGATTTCGATTAACGCAGGTATTGTGAAAAGTGTGACTGAAAATGTGGTAAAGTATTCGCCAAAAGCGAAAATAATAGTAGTTGCCAACCCGCTGGACGTAATGACCTACGCGGCCTTTAAAACTTCCAAAAAACCAAAAAATGAAGTGATTGGAATGGCGGGAATTCTCGATACCGCCCGATACAGGGCATTTCTGGCCGAAGCGCTCGATGTTTCGCCACGCGATATTCAGGCATTGTTAATGGGCGGCCATGGCGATACGATGGTGCCACTGCCGCGTTACACTACAGTTGCAGGTATTCCGGTAACGGAACTGATTGATGAAGAAAAATTAAATGCTATTGTGGAACGTACCAAAAAAGGCGGTGGCGAATTGGTGAACCTGATGGGGACTTCGGCATGGTATGCGCCCGGATCGGCTGCTGCCCAAATGGTGGAAGCAATTGTGATGGACCAAAAACGAATTTTTCCCTGTTGCGTAAAACTCGACGGGGAATGGGGGTTGAAAGACATGTTTGTAGGCGCGCCGGTTAAACTGGGAAAAAACGGTGTGGAAGAAATTATTGAAGTGGCGCTGAACGATGACGAAAAACAATTGTTGCATAATTCCGCAAAAGCAGTAAAAAATGTGATGGAAGTGCTGGACAATATGAATATTTTATAACACAAGGTTCTGTTGCAAACGAACTTTGGATACTATGAACAACTGGCTGGTTTGGATATTTCCGGACCAGCCGTTTTTATGCGAATTCAATGAAGATTAAAATTCCTTTAAACATTATTGAACTCGAAAACGATAATTTTCATCCGGTGGTTTCGGGTGTTTTTACCGACGGAACTGAGGTGAACTGGATTATAGACACCGGCGCCTCCAAAACAGTTTTCGATAAAAGCCTGCTAAAGCATTACACGATTTTGGATGATGATACCGAAGAAGTGCATTCTGCCGGAATTGGTGAGAAGCCGCTGGAAACCACTGCCGGTCGCTTAAATCCTTTTTATTTCGGAAAGCTGAAAGTAGAAATGGAAAAAGTGGCGTTGCTGAACCTGTCGCACATTAACGATTTATATGCAAAAGCAACACAACTAAAAATTTGCGGGTTAATTGGCGGCGATTTTCTGGTGAAACATAAAGCAGTTATCGATTACAAGAGAAAAATAATTACACTCTATTAAGTTACCGATTAATCCCGCTTTTTAAATACTTCCATTGTTTCAGCAACAATCCTGTTACGATAAGTTTTTAGTTCTACTTTGACAGATTAAATGAGAAAGCGATTTTTCTGATTTTTTACCCCAGCCCAACAAGGGGAGAAATCAGAAAAATCCCCGCCTGCAGTCGGGCAGGTATGCGGTTCCCCTTGGGGTTTAGGGTAAAACGCATGGATTTTTCGATTTTGGATAAATGTGTCAAAGTAGAATTAGGGAATGCTTTTTAAATTTCTGAAAATCCCAGTCGTATTTTTCCAAAAGTTTCAAATCCTCATTCCAAACAAATGAGGTTGCATTAAATTTTTTATTTTCTGAAACCACCACAACATCTTCCTTCCGGTATTCATCGCCTTCAAAGTAAGCCAGCATCTTCATCGATTTCGCGTCCACATCCATCACCAGCATTCCCGTCACTTTTGAATTCTCTTCCGGAACAATGGCCGGATAATCAGAACCTTTTACCGCAAACCGTCTAAACCCGTGCAGAACTGCCGGGATTAAACTGAATTTTTCACCTGTTAATTTTTCAATCAATTCAGGAAAAAGGAGAGAGCCATATACAAACAGATTTTGCATAATTTTCAAAAATCAGGAAACGCCACAAATTTACAATCCGCACGTTTGTAAACCTGAACTATTTAGGTATATTTGCGACGCTCAAAAAACAACGGTGAAATTAAAGTTACACATATCGAATAAAATAGTTTTGCGCCTTGCCCTTTTCCTGGGAATTATAGGCGCTGCATCGGTTTTTGATGCCCGTTTCGATCAAGCCGGAGATTCAGCAGAAAAAGAAAACAAAGACGATGATCAACAGCAGTCTTCCAACGAACACGGTGTCGTTTATCTTTTCAGCCAATATAATCCGGTAACAATTTCAGCCCAAAAAATTTCAAGCAGGAAACCTGTTGATGAACTGCACGACCGGTTGCTTCAAAAATACCACGAAGTAAGAAACAGTAAATTTTTAAAACCGGAAGAAAACATCCCGAAAGTGCCTCTTTATCTGGCTTTTCATAACCTGGTATTCCGAAATTCCAGGTGGGGTATGCCCGATGACGAACCTCCGCTTGTCTAATCTTTGTTTACTTCATTCGAAGCATTCCACACTCATGATCGCGGAAGGTTTCTAGTTTTTCATATCGAATTTAATAATCAGCAAAAAATAAATCATTTTTAAATTAAAATCACATGCAAAATAAAGGTGCAATATTAACACTCGCCATTTTGTTCGCAGCGGTTTGTTTTTACCAATTGACTTTTACATGGAAAGCCAAACAGGTTGAAAAGCATGCTGTTGAATATGCACAGGGCGATCCTCAGAAAGAGGATTTCTATCTCGATTCGATTTCGGGAGAGGTTGTTTACAACTTTCTGGGTCTTAAAAAGTTTACTTACAAAGATGTTAAGGAACTTGAAATGAACCTGGGGCTCGACCTCAAAGGCGGAATGAACGTTACCCTGGAAGTTGAAGTCGAAGATCTTATCCGTGCATTGTCAAACTACAGCCAGGATTCTACATTTAACGCAGCGCTCCGCAGGGCTACGCAAATGCAGAAACAAAGTCAGGAAGATTATGTGGTGCTTTTCGGACAGGCGTTCGAACAAATCGATCCGAATGCTAAACTGGCTTCGATTTTTAACACGCTTGAACTGCGCGATAAAATTAATTTCAATTCCACCAACGCAGAGGTGTTGAGTGTTATCCGGCGGGAAACAAACGCTGCCATTGATAACGCATTTAACATTCTGCGAACCCGTATCGACCGCTTTGGCGTTGCACAGCCAAACATCCAGCAGTTACAAACCAAAGGTCGCATTTTAGTTGAGCTGCCGGGTGTGAAAGACCAAAACCGGGTACGGAACCTGTTGCAGGGAACCGCAAAGCTCGAGTTTTGGGAAACCTATGAAAATCAAGATGTTTATCCTTATTTGGTCCAGGCCAACGAACGGATTAAAAACATGCAGGAATCGGGCGGATTCGAGAGCGGCCAGGTTGCCGGCGAAAAAGGTTCGGAAACTGCAACTGAAAATCAAAATGATACGGCTACTGCTGAAACCGATACCACCGGCGCCGAAAATTCGTTGTTGTCGGAGCTGGAATCCGGTGCTGAAAATGATACTACAGCAGGAATCAACAACCTTGAAAACTTCAAGGAAGAATACCCGTTGTTTGCGGTACTGAATCCCAGCACCACCCAAAACGGACAATTGCTGAATGGTCCTGCGGTTGGTATTGCGCACGCAAAAGACACTGCATTAGTTGATGAATACTTGCGCGCCGAACAGGTGAAAAGCCTTTTCCCAAGGAACATGATGTTTCGCTGGGCTGCAAAATCAGTAGACGAAGCAGGGAACTACTACAGGCTGATTGCTTTAAAAGTAACAACACGCGATGGCCAGCCACCGCTAACCGGCGACGTTATTGTGGATGCGAGACAGGATTACGACCAGTTTGGTTCCAATCCCGAAGTTGCCATGTCGATGAATAGTGAAGGGGCAAAAGTCTGGGAAAGAATGACCAAAGAAAACATCGGTAAATCAATTGCCATTGTTCTCGACGGATATGTACGCTCGTTCCCGACGGTACAAAATGAAATCTCGGGAGGCCGCTCCAGTATTACCGGCCTGGAAAGTATTGAAGAAGCGAACGACCTCGCCAACATATTGAAGTCGGGAAAAATGCCGGCGCCTGCACGAATCATTCAGGAAGAAATTGTTGGTCCGTCGCTGGGTAAAGAAGCCATCAACGCAGGTATGTATTCATTTTTAATTGCTTTCCTGCTGGTACTGATTTACATGTTGTTCTTCTACAGCAAAGATGCGGGGTTGGCAGCCAACATTGCCCTTATCACCAACATGTTTTTTATCATTGGTGTATTGGCTTCTCTGGGTGCAACATTAACGCTGCCGGGAATTGCAGGTATCGTACTTACCATCGGTATGTCTGTTGATGCCAATGTTTTGATTTACGAAAGGGTACAGGAAGAATTACGCGCCGGGAAAGGTGTTAAACTAGCGGTTTCCGATGGTTACAAAAACGCATATTCAGCCATTATCGACGGCCAGGTAACAACCCTGTTAACCGGTATTGTGCTGTATGTTTTTGGTTCCGGTCCTATTAAAGGTTTTGCCACTACTTTGATTATTGGTATCATCACTTCCTTGTTTACCGCAATATTTATTACCAGGTTAATTTTTGAATACCAGTTGGGAAAAAATAAGAGAATTCATTTTACTTCCACATTTACCGATAACTGGTTAAGAAATACAGCCATTAAATTCCTCGAGAAAAGGAAGATTTTCTATATTATTTCCGGAATCTTAATCGTAGTGTCGATTGGTTCACTGGCTACCCGCGGATTGAATTACGGTATCGATTTCAAAGGTGGACGGACCTACGTTGTCCGTTTCGATCAGGAAGTTCAGGTGGCCGACGTTCAGAAAGCGCTTGCGGCAGTTTATGGCGAAGCCCCCGAAGTGAAAACGTTTGGCGAAAGCGATCAGGTGAAAATCACTACCGAATATAAAATCGCTGACAACAGCGAAAATGTAGATAACGAAGTTGAAGCGCTGTTGATGCAGGGGCTGCAACAGGCTGGTTTTATCCCGGATAATGTGACCCTGGAAGAATTCACTTCTGATTATCAGATGAGTTCACAGAAAGTAGGTCCGACTATTTCCGACGATATTCGAAAAGAAGCAGCCATTGCCATCGTATTTTCGCTTATCATTATTTTTCTTTATATTCTGGTGCGTTTCCGCAACTGGCAATTTGGTTTGGGCGCAGTAGCTGCCCTGGCCCACGACTCGTTAATCACACTCGGCATTTTTTCACTGTTGTACGGTTTGCTGCCGTTCTCGCTCGAAATCGATCAGGCCTTTATTGCGGCCATATTAACGGTGGTTGGTTATTCCATCAACGATACGGTGGTGGTTTTCGACCGCATCAGGGAATATCTGAAATTATATCCGAAACGCGAGCGCGATACTAATGTCGACAGCGCATTGAACAGCACACTTCGCCGTACGTTCAGTACTTCATTGTCAACATTCGTGGTATTGCTTGCTATCTTCCTGTTTGGCGGTGCAACCATTCGCGGCTTTACATTTGCGTTGCTGGTTGGTATAGTAGTCGGAACGTATTCTTCCGTATTTATTGCAACACCAATAGCGTTTGATACCCAGAAACGGATTTCAAAAGTTGTTGCCAAAAGAAAAAAATAATCAATTGATATAGAATTGAATAAGAATCCGGCCGGAGAAATCCAGCCGGATTTTTTTAATCTGTTAATTCTGTTTTCAAATTTGTTTTCATAAAAAGCCAGGGATGCCAATCGTTTTTAAATCAAATTGATTTAAAAGTTTTACGGATTAAAATGACAATACATATTTTGTATATTTGCATCCAATATCAAATAATTAAGGTATAAATGGGAAGTTATATATTGTTCATTAGCGGTGGAGAAATTGTTTTGGTAATGTTGCTGGCGCTTTTGTTTTTCGGGTCGAAAGCCATTCCCGATATTGCTAAAACACTGGGAAAAGGAATGCGGGAATTTAAAAAAGCAACCAACGAAATTAAGCGGGAAATTAACGATTATTCATCCGATTTCAGGAAAGATATCGACGAAGTCCAATCGTCGGTAAGGAAGGATTTGAATGATGTTAAATCGTCAGTAAAAAAGAACCTCGACGACGTTGAATCTACTGTAAAAAAAGAAACTGAAGTTTTAAAAAAAGATATCGACGAGGTATCGGAATCGGTTGAAAAGAATTCAACAGAAATAAATAAAAGCAAAAGCGGAAAATCGTCTTCGTTAAAAGAAGAAAGCGGAACAGGTGAAAACTGGACTCCCGACCCATACGACGATTAAACGATAACCAAAGCCAGGGAATATGATTGCAGTTTATGCTCTGGCAATGTTGGCATGTTTTATTTTGCTCGCCCGCGTTGTCGATCAGTTTTTTGTTTCATCACTGGATAAAATATCAGCAGACCTTCGTTTGTCGAGCGATGCAGCCGGGGCCACTTTGATGGCGGTAGGTTCGAGCGCACCGGAATTATTCGTGGCGCTTTTTTCTGTGTTGAAACCCGGAAATCATCAGATGATAGGAATTGGCAGCATTGTAGGCAGCGCCATCTTTAACCTGCTGGTTATCGTAGGAGCGGCTGCCCTCGTGCGAAATGCGAGGCTTACCTGGCAACCAATTGTTCGCGATTTGTTTTTTTACACCATTGCTGTTGGACTGCTGGTGTGGTTTATCCTCGACGGACGGTTTTCGTTTTCCGAGGCTGTTATATTCCTGATTGTTTATGCAGTTTATGTTGTAGCTGTCGTTTTTTGGCGCAAAATTCTACCGTACAAAGAACAGCATTTCGAAATTCCCGAAGAAACTGTCAAAGGTACTGGTATAAAAGGCTTGTTCGACAACACGTTGCATTTTGTTTTTCCAGAGAAAGAGCAGTATTACAGGGTTTTTTTTCTATCTATTATTTTAATTGCGGCTTTGAGTTGGGCGTTGGTTGAACTGGCCGTTGTTATCTCCGAAGGGTTGAATATTCCTGAAGCAATTATTGCCCTCACGGTGCTGGCCATTGGGACTTCCATTCCCGATTTGTTTTCATCACTCATTGTTGCCAGGCAGGGGCGCGGCGAAATGGCAGTTAGCAATGCAATCGGATCCAATATTTTTGATATTCTTTTCGGGCTGGGGCTGCCAATGTTGATTTTTATGGGATTGCACGGTGGCTGTGTAAATGCCGGGAGCAGCGATTTAACAAGTTCTTCCGTCATTTTGTTTGCTTCTGTCATTCTGCTTTTCCTGATGTTGTTGTTTTCGAAATGGAAAATCGGGAAAGTTTCCGGGTCAATTCTGATAGGTTTATACGTTTTTTACGTAGCGCGTGAAATAATAAAACTTTACATTTGATTTTTTAATTCAAATTTCGAACAATTGATAAAGGCAGTAAATATTAAAAAATCATTCGGTACGCTTCAGGTACTTAAGGGAATCGATTTGGAAATTCCGCAGGGAAAAATTTATTCGGTGGTAGGGGCCAGCGGCGCCGGAAAAACAACACTGCTCCAGATATTGGGAACGTTGAGCCGGGCCGATGAAGGTGATATTTATTACGGCAATCAAAAAATATCTTCTTTCCCCGAAAAGAAACTGGCAGCATTTCGCAACAAGGAAATTGGATTTGTTTTCCAGTTTCATCATTTGCTTCCGGAATTTACGGCGCTCGAAAATGTGTGCATTCCGGCTTTTATTGCAAAAATTTCAAAAAAAGAGGCTGAACGAAAAGCTCTGGAACTTTTAAAATACCTGGGAATGCAGGAAAGAATTAACCACAAACCTGCGGAACTTTCAGGCGGCGAAAAACAACGCGTTGCAGTGGCAAGGGCGCTGGTGAATAACCCGTCGGTGGTTTTGGCCGATGAACCTTCGGGAAACCTCGATTCTGCCAACCGCGATGAATTGCATGATTTGCTCTTTAAATTGCGCGATGATTTTCGGCAAACTTTTGCAATTGTGACACACGACGATCATTTTGCCGAACGTTCCGATCGGATTATTCATATTAAAGACGGCGTGATTTGTTAATCCTGTTTTTATTTGAAAACCTTACAAATGCAGTTTGAAGAACTAAAAGAATTCCTCGGGGAAAAAACGCAAAAATACAACCAGCCCGGTTTTATCGAAACCGATCCGATTCAAATCCCCAAACAATTTCAGGAAAAGCGGGATATTGAGATTTCAGCATTTTTAACCGCGACTATATCCTGGGGAAACCGGCTTTCCATCATTAAAAATGCCGGCAAACTGATGTCGATGATGGATTTTCAGCCTTACGATTTTATCCTGAATTCAACTTCTTCCGAAGAAAAGCGGCTTGAAAATTTTGTCCACCGCACTTTTAACGGTAACGATTGCATCTATTTTGTGCGGTCGCTGAAAAACATCTGCGAAAATCACGAGGGCTTACAAGAAGTTATGGAACAAGGTTTTCGCAAGGGAAATAATGTAAAATCTGCACTGGCGCATTTTCACAATGTCTTTTTTGAATTACCGGGCGAACGGACGCGCAAACACATTTCAAATGTTCAGAAAGGCGCATCGGCAAAACGGCTGAATATGTTTTTACGATGGATGGTCAGAAATGATGAAAAGGGCGTTGATTTTGGAATCTGGAAAGGAATCCCCGTTTCGAAACTGATGCTCCCACTGGATGTGCACACCGGCAACACCGCGCGGAAGTTGGGCTTGTTAAAGCGAAAAAACAACGATTGGAAAGCGGTGGAGGAAGTTACCGCCAACCTTCTTAAATTTGATGCGGAAGATCCGGTGAAGTACGATTTTGCTTTGTTTGGCCTGGGCGTGTTTGAAAAGTTTTGAGGTGGTTTTAATTATCGAAATAAACAGTTTCAACTTTCACTACCTTTGGAATGTGAAAATAAAAACGGAACATATAATCCGGCTGATTCAAAGTTGTATCGAATCAAATGATCCAACAACTCGCTCAGTAACAAGGTACCAATCAACAAAAGCGAATGCCCAAAAACAACTACTTTCAGTTTAAACAGTTTAAAATCACCCAGGAAAAAGCAGCGATGAAGGTAGGTACCGACGGTGTTTTACTCGGTGCGTGGACCGATGTGGCGAATGTTAAATCAGCCCTTGACGTTGGCGCCGGGACTGGTGTTATTGCACTTATTCTGGCACAGCGATCGCAGGCAATAATCGAAGCAGTTGAAATTGAAGAACATGCGGCTGAAGAAGCTGCCGGAAATTTCCGAAATTCACCGTGGGCAAAACGGTTGAAATTATATCCGGGTTCGTTTCAGGAGTTCGTGGCAAAAACAACTGCAAAATATGACCTTGTCATTTCCAATCCACCGTTTTTCGTCAACGATCAGCGGTCGAAAAACAGCAAACTGGCCATTGCCAGGCACAGCGATTTACTGTCGCCTGATGAACTGGCAGCGGGCGCTAAAAAACTCCTGTCGGAAAATGGCAGACTTTCGGTGATCCTGCCCGTTCCCAATGCAATAAAATTTATTTCCCTGGCAGAAAAACAAGGTTTGTTTTTGCAGCGCCTGACAGAAGTGAAACCCAAAAAAAACAAAATTGCACACCGGTATCTGATGGAGTTCGGGCGGTTTAAACGTGAATTCGAAAGAAACAGTTTAATAATACATCTCGATGATGACAGCGATTTTCGGGAAGAATACAAAAAACTCACTTGCGATTTTTACCTCAAATTTTGACCTTTCCAATTCCAGGATTTTTTAAAAGCTATACGCGGCAAACTCAGAAAAATATGTCCTGCGGCGAACAATTATGTTATTAGTCGGTTAATTCTGTAAAAACACAGGTCAAATAAAACACTTATAAGTCTTTTATTTCCTTTTTAGATATTATTTTTGCCTGAAATTTAAACAGGGTACACCATGACGATTGATATGAAACCAGAAATTCAAATTGACGCTAATTATTATAAGGTTCTGAAAATTAAAGATTTAACCGATAGCACATTTGTATTGCAGCTTCCAAAAAGCAGATTCAAATTTTATGCAGGGCAGCATATATCACTTTCCATAAAAGGCGATTACCAAAGCCGTGAATATTCTATTTACAGCGCAGAAGAAAGCGAAACACTGGAATTGTTGGTAAAAGAAGTAGACGGCGGCTATTTTTCGCCAAAGCTAAAACACCTGAAAGAGGGTGATTACGTAGAAATACACGGTCCGTTCGGGAAATTTGGGCTCGACAAGAAAAAGCTAACCACCCATAAACACGTTTTCATTGCCAGCGGAACTGGTATTGCACCTTTTCACAGCATGGTATTAAGTAACCCAACATTGGATTATCGCCTGATTCATGGTGTACGCTTTGCCAACGAGGCGTATGAAAAAGATGATTACGACGCAGATCGGTTTGTGCTTTGTACTTCGCGCGATGATTCCGGAGATTTTGAGGGTCGCGTAACAGCCTACCTCGAGCAACATGAATTCGATAAAAACACCAGTTTCTATTTGTGCGGAAACAGCGACATGATTTTCGATGCCATGGAAATCCTGAAAGAAAAAGGTTTCGACCGCGATAGTGTAAATGTAGAGGTATATTTTTAGAACGAGGATGAAAGATGCCAGAGGAAGCCTTTTGTTAATCGATGACACACGATGAAGCTCGCATTTCGTGGCTGATAGCTTGAAGTTCTGCTGTTAACTTTTCGAATCTATTTTTTCGCCGTAAGCCAAATCACCTGCGTCTCCCAAGCCGGGAACAATGTATGATTTTGCCGTTAGCGCTTCATCAACAGCGCCTAACCAAAGTGTAACGTTTGGTGCCTGAATTTTTTCGGTTACATATTCCACACCCTGTTTACTGGCAATAATTGAAACCAGGTGAACGTGTGAGGGCGTGCCTTTACTGAACAACGCATGGTAGCTGATTTCCATAGACCTGCCGGAAGCAAGCATCGGGTCCGATAAAATTACCACTTTATCATTGAGCGAGGGAGATGCCATATATTCAAATTCAATTTCAAATTCGCCGTTGTCGGAGTATTTCCGGTAAGCTGATATAAAACAATTTTCTGCACGATCGAGAATGTTTAACAAACCATTATGCATGGCCAGTCCGGCACGTAAAATCGTGGCCAAAACCGGCTGTTGCTTTAATACAGGCACTTTGGCAATTCCAAGGGGAGTAGTAATTTCAGAGACTTCAAACTTTAAATTTTTGCTGATTTCGTACGCGAACAATTCGCCAATCCTGTACATGTTTTCGCGAAACCTCAGTGGATCTTTTTGAATGGATTCGTCCCGCATTTCTGCCAGGTACTGATCGAAAATAGAATTATTGTTGCCCAGTATTTTAATTTCCATGAAAAATATCTTTATGTTTTCTTTCTGCCGATATTGAATTCAACGCTATATTGATTATTTTCACCCGTTTTACGGTCCAAAAATATCAAAAAAAAACAACGATTTCAGGATGAATGTATTGCCTAATTTTATTATTGCCGGCGCATCAAAAAGTGGAACCTCATCTCTTTATCATTATTTAAAGCAACATCCTGATATCTTTTTGTCTGATATTCAAAAGGAAGGCCGGTATTTTTCGCAAATGAAAGGTAATTTCGAAGGACCGGGTGATTCGCGAATTGATGCTACAATTACAAGATCACTGGCAGATTACCAGACACTTTTTCAGGGTACCAGCAGAGAGAAAGCTGTTGGCGATATTTCTCCGGAGTATCTGTATTTTCATGAGACCTCAATTCCGCTGATGAAAAAGACGCTGGGCGAAAACCTGAAGATCATCCTGATTTTACGTTCGCCGGTGGACAGGGCTTTTTCTGCATACACCCATTTTAAAAGAGATAAGCGTGAAAATCTCGATTTTGAAGAGGCGCTGAATGCGGAAGAAACAAGAAAAGCAGCCAACTGGATTTGGGCGTGGCAATATAAAAATTCAGGCTTATATTACCGGCAGGTAAAAGCTTTCCTCGATAAGTTCAAGCATGTAAAAGTGATTTTGTATGAAGATTTTCAAGAAAATAACCTCTTGGTTTTAAAGGAAATCTGCCGTTTCATTAGCGTTGCCGACGATTTTAATTTTGACATCAGTTACAAGTACAACGTTTCAGGCAAACCGAAAAATGCTGTTTTATATCAATTGGAGACTTCGCGCGGGTTGGTAAACCGGATAAAAAAAATAATCCCAAAAAAGCTGGTTTCTTATTTGAAAAATAACCTCACCGGCGAAAAACAAATGGTGAAAACGGAAATGAAACCGGAAACCCGCAGGGAATTAATTGAATTCTTTCGGGAGGATATCCTTAAACTTCAGGATTTACTTCAACGGGATTTATCAATTTGGCTAAAATGATTTAACGAATAATCGTGTTTTTCCCGAAAAATGATTTAAACAGAAAATAGGCATATTCTGATCGTAAAACCTGTTCTGTATTTTCTTTCCCGGTTTCCATGGGAATACGTTGAATGTGCGAAAAGCGGCTGTCTTTTTTCAACCCCGCAGTTCCGAAAGTAATCTCCGCTTTTCCGGAATTTTCCACATGATCAAAAAAAGAAGAAGAGATGCCGTCGTCCGTGTACGGGAAAGCAAACGTGTAAGCCGGCGGATGAAAATTGTTGCGGATAAATTCCATGCTTTTTTCAAACTGTTCTATTTGCTGCTGCTCCGCGAGTTCTGAGAAAAGCGGATGATCCATGCTGTGCGAACCAATGATAAAACCTTCGGAATCGAGTTGTTTTAGCTCATCGAGCGTCATGTATGGCTGTGCATTTTGCAGCATCTCATTTAAGTTGATCCCAAGAATGACTGCAATTTCATCGAGTTTTGAGGTTTCTGTTTCTTTTAATCCACCGATGGTTTGAATCAGTTTCTGTTTTTCAGAAAAAGGAAGATTTAAAATTCCGGCAATTTTTACAAGTGTTTTTTCATCGTGAACCTGAAGTACCTCATCTGTTATTAAGCTGGTTTTGAACCGGTAAAAAAACGATTGATTATCCACAAAATCAGGATTGATAAAAAAAGCCGCCTGAATTCCTTTTTCTTTCAGAACAGGATAAACCACCTGAAAGCATTCTTTCAACCCATCATCGAAACTGATAAAAAACATCGGCTTCTTCGATGTCTTTCCATTTTTAATGAATTGAGTTACATCGTCAATTGTAGCCGGATAATAATTTTTCAACAGAAATTCCAGATCGGAAGTAAATTGTCCGGGAGTTGGCGCCGGGTACAAATGTTTAATGTACGCCGGTGTTTTATCGGCAACGACGTGATAGAAAGGGAAGATGAAATTTTGGTTGGTTAGTCTGCGCAAAACATGGAATGGAACTAGCTTTGTTGCGACATGCAATGCATTTTTTATATGTTCCCGGTTCATATCGTCACCACATTTTTCCGATTAAAGGCACTTTATCAGAGTGAATGTAATAATAGTCAGTGCTTTGTGCGCCAAAACCTTTGTAAAAACGGGCCACGCCTTCAATGACCGAACCTTCGAAATCAAGCGTCATGTAACTGTCACTCCATTCTTTAATAATTTCATTTAGAATTAAATACATTGCACGGTTTTCCCTGCCTTCCTCGGTTGAAAACGCATTGAGGTAGTATGCACGCGACTGGTCGAAAACGATAAAAGCGGCCGAGCACAAACTGTTGGCAGCCGAATATGCCGCATATATTGTTCCCGCGCCACTGGTTAGTGTTTTCGCCATTAAAGCCCGTAAAATTCGATACGATTTTTCGGGTACTTTCCGGTTATCAGCTATTCTCTTTATTTCGAAAAAATCGGAAGGTTGCAATCCTTTCACCACCGTAGTGCCTGTTTTCTCAGCCGCTGTCAGGTTCCGCTTGGCATGTTTTGTAAAACTGCCCGAAAGCCAGTTAAAAGGCATATCCAGATGAAGCAGGTAATTGGTCTTCTTCAGAACTTTAAAATTTTTAAACTGGCCAATATCCATTTCCGTATTTAGCTGGTAACGGATGAATTTGAACATCCGGTAAAATTCTTCGGCAAACTGTTGTTGTATATCTTCTATGGCGGCCGGAAAAATTCCCAATTGCTGGCAATGCAGCGGTTGGCTGATCATCCGCAGTCCGAATTTTTGTTCTACCGGCAATGGCATAACAAATTTATAATCGCCAAGAACAAGAGCTTCCCAGTTTGGGCTAACAATGTCGAGGTACCATGATTTGGCATATAAATTTCCATTGTTGGCACGAAGAATGCATTCATCCCATTTTTCGTAATCTATTTCCTTGTTTTTCAGATGTCTTAACTGCTTATTCATTGGCCCATTTAAATCCCAGTTTATTCATTTCCTGAAATATCAATTGATACCCTCTCCAATGCGCCCGGTTGTTTACAGATTCATTATGCCAAATGCTGGTGAACGTTCCGCCCACATTTTTCACTTCCCGCATTAATTCTTCGGTTTGCTCCAGCGCTTCACCGGGAGACAACCGCAAATAATCGCGTAAAGTTACGTCCATTGTCTGAAACGGATAGATTCTGAGGTTTGTTTCCGACTCGTTTTTTAAATCGTAAAAATGAAACGGCGTGCAAATTCCGGCTCTGAAACCGGTATGCGACGGATAACCCATGGTGAAATCCTCTGTAATTCCCAGTTTTATTAATCTTGAATAACTTTCAGGAATGGTCAGTTTCAAAAAATGCTGCCGGCTTTTTTCAACTTTTTTTCCGGTAATTTTTTCCAGCCGCCGGATTTCCTTCCGAAGTTTACTGCTGTTTTTATAAGAACCGGAAGCATAAGAGGGATGAATTCCCACCGAATATTTTTCAGCCGTTGTTCTGATTAATTTTTTCAGGTACCGGTTCTTGTGTGATATGTTTTTATCAAATGGTCTGTAATCGCCGAGCAGGAAAAAAAAAGTGACTTGTTCTTCATTTCCTTTGAATACCGAATCGAGGTACTGATAACTGTCATACGGATCTTTTTCGCTGCCGGCAAGCACTTTAAATTGTTTGCGAATTTCACGATAATTGCTTTTTGCGATATTTTTGACGGTTGCGCCGGCGCTTCGGATAAATCCCTTGTGCAGGAATGCCCATGCATTGTCAATGTCAATGGTGGGATTAAATTTGAATTTTCGCTCCGGAAAAGCCAGCCGCGGAAATTTCTCCTGAAGTTTTTCAGCCAGTAAATTGGCCCAGATATTTACCACCGGTTTCTTCAGCAGGTTTAATTTAAACAGGATGCTTTGTGTTGCCGGATACCGTTGATGTTGATCGCGTTCTGCACTGTTGTACTCTTCAAAGCGGGTAACCAGGTAAAATGCAGCCGCGAACAAATCGAACGGCAGAATGGAATCGGGGGAACTGGCAAAAAAATATTTTTCTTCTTTAAACCTCACCGGTTGTAATTCCGGAGTTATTATCTTTTTTTCAAATAAAAGCGAATGTGGTTTTAAATAGATTTCACCGCCAAATTTTGTTTTTGAATAATTTAGCTTTGGCAAATCAGATGATATAAACGTTACAGAATCAGTTATTAACCGCCGTTCAGTTTGTAAAATCGTTCGGAAAATTAATTGGGTGGCGTATTCAACGCGAGGATTAATTTCATCGGTAAAAATTAATATCATATCATAAAAGCATTAATTAAGTATTCCTTCGTCGGCAAAACTAAGGTAGCTGTTATGGCCGATAATAATGTGGTCGAGCACGGAAATATCCATCAACTCTGCAGCATTTTTTATTTTCCGGGTAATTTTTAAATCGGCATCAGAGGCCTGCAAGGTACCGGAAGGATGGTTGTGTGAAAGGATCAGCGCACTTGCCTGTTCGTTGAGCGCTTTCTTCAGAATGATGCGTACATCGATTACAGTTCCTGAGATTCCGCCCTGGCTGACCATGAAGCTGCCGAGGATTTTGTTGCCGCGGTCGAGCAGGAGCACCCAGAATTCCTCGTGGTTGAGGTCGGCCAGCTTTGGCACGAAAAAATCAGCGGCATCTTTGCTTCCGGTAATTTTGTTCTTCACAAAAACTTCGGCGTCTTTTCTGCGGCGGCCGAGTTCGAGCGCTGCCAGAATGGAAATGGCCTTGGCTTCGCCAATTCCGTTGAAGACTTTTAAATCGTCGATGCTTTTGCGCCCCAATTCATTTAAATTATTTCCTGATGCGGTTAGAATCCGGCGGGACAATTCAACAGCAGTTTCCTGTAAATTTCCCGAACCAATTAAAATGGCAATTAACTCTGCATCGGTTAACGAACGTTGTCCGTTGGCAAGTAATTTTTCCCGCGGGCGATCTTCCACCGCCCATTCCTTAATGTTGAGCTTCTTGTATTCGTTCATTTTCGTGGATAGGTGAATTCAGCTAAAAATAGATATTTTAAGTGGGATTTGGATTTTTCTGGATTATAAATTTTAGGATTCCTTTCCTATCGATAATTCAGAACAGCTGTTAATTCATGAAATAATTTTTCATTACTAACTGCAAATCTTCTTCTTTTATTGGTTTCGTCAGGTATGCGTTGCAGCCTGAATCGATGGCTTTTCCCTGATCGTCTGGCATTACAAATGCACTTTGTGCAACGATTATCACATCCCGGTTAAATTATCAATTGGTATTTAAAGAATCCTTGTGTGTTTTTAAAAGGATATACGCTTTGGTGCGATGTGCAAAAACTTCATCAACTATTTCAGGAAACATTTCATAATATTTCTCATAACAATATTTTTTTAGACTCAGCAATTCTCTGGAATCACACCAGCTGGCGATTTTATGTAACTCTTTTCGAAATAATCTTTTTTCGAAACTGACACCCCATAAAACAATTTTGGCATATTCAATCATCACAATTATATTTTAGTTGAACTTATTTGAAATGTCTGCTATGCCAAATAACATTCCATCTGGTCGGGGAAAAGTTTTAAGAATCTGTATTTTAAAATTTTATCGCATTAAAGTTAAATCAGCGGCTGTCTCGTTTTGTGGGAAGGCAGCCCCATATTTTGAGGAGAAACATCCCTTATTATCCATTCAAAAAAGAGTAAAAAAGCATTGGATATCGCCAATTTGAGGTTCGTTGGTTCCATATTCAATTTCACTGCTTCAATCGGAGCAGGAGCCACCAACAATACTTTATCCGTAACAAAAAAGCCTCTCCGGTTTCCCGGAGAGGCTTTTGTTAATATCATGAAATCCTCTTACAGACTATTAACGTGAACTGCTAATTTCGACTTAAGGTTCGACGCTTTGTTTTTATGAATGACGTTGCGTTTCGCCAGTTTGTCAATCATAGAAACAACGTCCGGATACAATTTGGTTGCTTCCTCTTTGCCGGTCGCATTCCGCAATTCTTTAATTGCATTACGTGTGGTTTTTGCGTAATACTTATTCTGTACCCTTTTCTTCTCGTTCTGCCTGATTCTTTTTAATGCCGACTTGTGATGTGCCATTTTATATAATCTTTTTTTATTGTAGCCCGTAGGGGATTCGAACCCCTGCTACCAGGATGAAAACCTGGCGTCCTAACCCCTAGACGAACGGGCCATTTTAGTTTTCCCTAAAATTGGGACTGCAAAAATACTTCATTTTTATAATCCACCAAATTTTCGTCTTGCAAAATTTTAAAATTTAACCCCTGTGTTCCTGAATCGGTCAAATCGCTCATTTGTAAAACGATAAATTTCAACAGCGATGTATTTCAAAGATTTTTCTGTATAATTTAATCACTTCGCTGGTGATTTTTAATTTTTGCGCTGCAAAGAAAATCAAGTTTTTTGAATCTGCAAATCAAAAATTGAGAAAAAAATATCACTGCGGGATCAGGTTTTCACTTTTCGAAGTTCAAAGTTTTGTCCCAGGTAAACCCGGCGGACATCTTCGTCATTTGCCAGGTCTTCGGCGGTTCCGGCTTTCATAATCGAACCTTCGAAAAGCAGATACGATCGGTCGGTAATCGAGAGTGTTTCATGAACGTTGTGGTCGGTAATTAAAACACCGATGTTTTTTGCTTTCAGTTTTACCACAATTTCCTGAATGTCTTCTACGGCAATTGGATCAACGCCCGCAAACGGTTCATCGAGCAAAATAAATTTCGGATCGATCGCCAGTGCCCTTGCAATTTCTGTTCTTCGCCGTTCGCCGCCCGAAAGCTGAATGCCTTTGCTTTTCCGGATGTGCTGCAATCCAAATTCATCGAGCAGCGTTTCCGTCTTCTCACGCTGGTATTCTTTGCTGTAGTTGGTCATTTCCAGCACCGCTTTTATATTGTCTTCGATGCTTAGTTTGCGAAATACCGAAGCTTCCTGGGCCAGATAGCCGATTCCTTTTTTTGCCCGCTTGTAAACCGGCAGTTTGGTGATGTTTTCACTATCTATAAAAATTTTTCCCGAAAGAGGTTGAATGAGCCCTACAATCATGTAGAAAGATGTTGTTTTTCCAGCGCCGTTCGGACCAAGCAGCCCAACAATTTCGCCCTGGTTTACATCGAAACTGACTCCTTTAACAACGGTGCGTTTCCGGTATTTTTTAACTATGTTTTCTGCCCTGAGAATCATCTAAACAAATAACGCAATTTTATTTTAAACCTATATTTCATCCAGTTCCATTTCACGTTTTTTAACTACCCTCCGCGAAATGGCAATACCAATTTCATATAAAAATATCAACGGAATACAAACCATAATCTGGCTGAATATATCGGGTGGCGTTATAATTGCCGAAACCACAAGCATTACAACATACGCATGTTTGCGGTAGGTTTTCATGAATTGTGGCGTAATAATTCCCACTTTGCTTAGGAAATACGAAAAAATGGGCAACAGGAAAACCACCCCCGATGCAATAATAATGGAGAGGATGGAACCGACATAAGATTTCAGGTTAATCTGGTTCGATACGGCCTCGCTCACGTTGTATGTTCCCAAAAAGTTTATGGAAAGCGGTACAATTAAATAATATCCGAATAAAATCCCGAGCATGAATAATACAGAAGTATAAAATACTGCGCCGCGGGCATGTTTTCTTTCATTTTCGTATAATGCAGGTTTTATAAAACGCCAGAATTCGTTAAACACCACCGGCGATGCCAGAATTAACCCGGCAACAATTGACGTGGTAATGTGCATGGAGAATTGACCTGCTATTTTTATACTGATTAATTCCAGCGGTTTTTGGTTAATCTTAAGGTAATCGGAACCTACCAAATCGCCTAATTTATAAAGCATCCGGTTGGTCCAGAATTCCGGTGTCCGCGGTTTTAAAATTACCGAATCGAAAATAAAATTTTTTAATATGAAGGCAACAATTGCGAAGCCAAAAATGGCTAACGCCGAGCGGATGATGTGCCAGCGTAATTCTTCCAAATGCTCGAGAAACGACATTTCGGAGTAACTGGTTTTAACCGATCTTTTCTTTCTTGTTTTCTGTCCCTTGTTTTCTATGCTTTCGCTCATCGATGATAGTTTTTTATAAAATTCCCACAAATATAAATACTTATTGATATTGGCAGATTTTTTTAACGGTTCAATAAATTAAAAGAATGCTATTAATTCATAAAAAACCTGAAATTTTATTGACATTTTACTTACTTTTAATATTTTAGGATTCTGCTAAAAAATAGTAGGTTTTGAGTTTAGGGTAAAAGATTTATGGATAAGAATAAAACACTCACTGAATATTTACAACAGTTCTTTGGGTTTGATAGGTTTAAAGGGCAACAGGAAGACGCAATTAAAAGTGTTATGGAAGGAAAAGACACTTTTGTGCTGATGCCCACGGGGGGAGGGAAATCGTTGATTTACCAGTTGCCGGCGCTTTTAATGGAAGGCACAGCAATTGTTATTTCCCCGTTAATTGCGCTTATGAAAAACCAGGTTGATTCCATCAGGGGAATGCAAACAGAAGATTTTGTGGCCCATTTTTTAAATTCATCGTTATCGAAAATGGCCATTCAGGAAGTAAAAAATGACGTAATAAACGAGAGGACCAAATTATTATATGTTGCACCTGAATCGCTCACCAAAGAAGATAATATTGAATTTCTGAAAAAGGTAAAAATTTCGTTTTACGCTATCGACGAAGCTCATTGCATTTCGGAATGGGGACACGATTTCAGGCCGGAATACCGGCGCATAAGGCCAATAGTTCAGGAAATCGGGCAGGCGCCAATTGTGGCTTTAACTGCAACCGCAACTGCAAAGGTACAGCACGATATCCAAAAAAACCTCGGCATACTCGATGCACAGGTTTATAAAGCTTCTTTTAATCGTCCGAACCTGTATTACGAAGTGCGGCCGAAAGTAAAGCCCGAGGCCCAAATCATAAAATTCATCAAACAAAATGAAGGGAAGTCGGGAATTATTTACTGCCTGAGCCGCAAAAGGGTGGAAGAACTTGCGGAAACACTTGTCATCAATGGGATTAAAGCATTGCCCTATCATGCAGGGATGGATGCTGCAACCCGCTCGGGAAATCAGGACAGATTTTTGATGGAAGATGTAGATGTAATTGTAGCCACCATTGCTTTTGGAATGGGTATCGATAAACCCGACGTGCGGTTTGTCATACATTATGATATTCCCAAAAGCCTGGAGGGTTATTACCAGGAAACCGGCAGGGCTGGTCGCGATGGCGGAGAAGGACAATGTATTAATTTTTACAGTTACAAAGACATTCAAAAACTGGAAAAATTTATGCATGGAAAACCAGTGGCTGAACAGGAAATTGGAAAACAGTTGCTGCTCGACACGGTTTCCTATGCAGAGTCAGCTATCTGCCGGCGGATTATTTTACTGCACTATTTTGGCGAAATTTACGATAAACAAAACTGCGGGAACTGCGATAACTGCCTAAATCCGAAAGAACAGATGGAGGCAAAAGATGAAGTGGTAAGAGCTCTGAAAACCATTCTGGAGGTAAATGAGAAATATAAAGCCGACCATATCGCCAACATCCTGATTGGCAACAAATCGGCAGCCGTGAAATCATTTAAGCACTCCAGGTTAAAATCTTTTGGCGCAGGCGCCGATCACGACGAGCGCTATTGGAATGCGGTTTTCCGGCAGTCGATGATAGCGGGGCTTATTAATAAAGACATAGAAAACTACGGATTACTAAAAGTTACGCAAAAAGGACATGAATTTCTCGAAAATCCCAAAAGTTTCATGCTGGTGAAAAACCACGATTATGAAGAAGAGGAAGAAGCTTCGGGAAGCGGAGCGCCATCAGGAGCAACCAGTGGCGATCCGGTATTATTTTCAATGCTGAAGGATTTGCGTAAAAAAATGGCAAAGAAACTGAACCTGCCACCATTCGTTATCTTCCAGGATCCGTCGCTTGCAGATATGTCGATTCAATACCCGGTCGATCTGGAAGAACTTCAGAAAATCCAGGGAGTGGGACAGGGGAAAGCCAAAAGATACGGGAAAGAATTTGTGGCGTTAATTCAGAAATATGTTGAAGAAAATGATATCGATCGCCCGGAAGATTTGATTGTAAGAAGCGTGGCCAACAAATCAAAAATGAAGGTTTTTATCATTCAGAGCATCGACCGCAAAATTTCATTTGAAGATATTGCCAATTCGAAAGGTTTGGACGTGAAAGATGTGATTTCAGAAGTGGAAGCAATTGTGCATGCCGGAACCCGCCTGAACATCGATTATTATATTAATGATGTAATTGATGAAGAACATCAGGATGAAATTTTTGAATATTTCAGGGAAGCGGAAGAAGACAGCATTGAGAGCGCACTGGAAGAATTGGGTGAAGACGAATATACGGAAGAAGATATTCGGCTGATGCGCATCAAATTTATGTCTGATTTGGGGAATTGACCAGTTTCAGTTCCACCGGCATGAAATTTTGAACTTCTGTAAATCGTATTTTGTTACCTTTGCAGCACTTTTTTGAACATATAAATATAAACAATGACTGTATCCGTAGATCAAAAGTTAAAATACAAAGTAGCCGATATTGGTTTAGCCGAATTCGGAAGAAAAGAAATTGATATTGCCGAACGTGAAATGCCCGGTCTCATGTCTATCCGGGAAAAGTTCGGCCCGTCGAAGCCACTCAAAGGAGCCCGTATAATGGGAAGCTTGCACATGACAATTCAAACTGCCGTTTTAATTGAAACGCTTGTTGAACTGGGCGCAGAAGTACGCTGGGCAAGCTGTAATATTTTTTCCACACAAGACCATGCAGCGGCAGCAATTGCAGCTGCAGGAATTCCGGTATTTGCCTGGAAGGGCGAAACACTCGGGGAATATTGGTGGTGTACCGAACAAGCGCTCAATTTTGGCGGCGCCGCCGGCCCGAACCTGATTGTTGACGATGGTGGCGATGCTACCCTGATGGTTCATCTCGGATATCAGGCAGAAGATGATTCTTCGGTTTTGGAATTAGGCGAAGATGCCGGCGAAGACGAAAAAGAGCTGGTAAAAATCCTGAAAAAAATCCTGGATGAAAATCCGGTGCGCTGGCATAAGGCTGCAAAAGAACTTAAAGGAGTTTCGGAAGAAACTACCACTGGCGTGCACCGCTTGTATCAGATGAAAGAAGAAGGGAAATTATTGTTTCCTGCCATAAATGTGAACGATTCGGTTACCAAATCGAAGTTTGATAATTTATACGGTTGCCGCGAATCGCTGGCCGATGGGATTAAACGTGCCACAGATGTTATGATTGCCGGGAAAGTTGTGGTTGTGGCCGGTTATGGCGACGTTGGAAAAGGCTGCGCCAAATCGATGCGTGGTTACGGCGCCCGGGTAATTATTACCGAAATCGATCCGATTTGTGCGCTTCAGGCTGCCATGGAAGGCTTCGAGGTAAAAACCATGGAAGATGCATTACAGGAAGGGAATATTTATGTAACAACCACCGGAAACAAAGATGTAATCACTGCCGAACATGTTTCGAAAATGAAAGACCAGGCAATTGTCTGCAACATCGGGCATTTCGATAATGAAATACAGGTGGCAAAACTTGAAAAATGGCCCGGGATCAATAAAATCAACATAAAACCGCAGGTCGATAAATACGAATTCGAAGATGGACACAGTATCTTTCTGCTTGCCGAAGGAAGGTTGGTAAACCTGGGTTGTGCCACCGGCCATCCATCTTTTGTAATGAGCAATTCATTTACAAATCAGTCGCTGGCGCAAATCGATTTGTGGCAAAACGATTACGAAATCGATGTTTACCGTTTGCCAAAATATCTCGATGAAGAAGTTGCGCGCCTGCACCTCGATCAATTGGGTGTAAAACTTACAAAGTTAACCGATGAACAGGCCAAATATATTGGCATTCCGAAAAACGGGCCGTTCAAGCCGGAACATTACAGGTATTAAAGAATTCAGAAAAATATTTTAAGAATGGGTTTCAGCTGTTGGGGCCCATTTTTTATTCCTGAGCAGTTGGGTATTAGTTATAAACGCGCAGGGTGAAGTCATTTACCACCGAAACGTTGTATTGTTTTAATGGCAAAGCCGCCGGGCCTTGTGACGGATAAGCCCCGCCGATCAGTATAAATTGAGAACCGCAACAGGGACAGGTTGCTAAAACCCCGTCGTTTTCTACCAGGCAGGTTCGGCTAATTTCGTTGGTACAGGTAGCATCGAACGCATAATACGACCCGGGCACTTCACAATAAACAATGACGCCACCGTACCCAATTCCGGCGAAAAAAACCGAATTCCCCGGAACAGTGAGATCATTCCGGATATTTAAATCGATATTAAAAGAAAACGGTACATTTGGAATGACGCTGTTTTGAATTTTATCGCACGACGGAGTAAACAAGCAGAAACGGAAACAGGATAAAAAAAATGGCTGCTCCGGGAATAAATTCAAATAACAAAAACTTCTCCTTCATATAGCGAAATTGGAAATATTTGCTGCTTTTTAAAACCATCTGCCTCATTTTTTTTACTTTTATAGAACTTTAAAAATAACCAATTATTGCAACTTCAAGAAAATAAGATGGACGACCTGATTGTTATCATATTAACACTGGCAATTGCCGCTATCAGTTTGCTGGGGAGAGTGAAAAAAAAGCCGGCGGAACAAGATGCCGGAAATCAAAATAAAGTCCCTCGCGAAAATCAGGGGGGGAATTTCTGGGATTTTCTGGAAGAAGAAACAAAACCTTACACAGAGCAGGCTGCGAAAATCGAAGAGGAGCATACTGAGTACGAAACAGTGCAGGAGGTTATGGCAAAAAAAGAACCGATAGAGAAAGAGGTATCGCAATATCACTTCAAGCCTCAAAATGAAGGGATGCCGGTTTTTAAAGAAAACTTAACCCGGAAGGTGAAAAAGAAAACCATCAGAAAGATGCAAAACGGCAAATCGTTTTCGTTGAGGGACGCAGTAATTTACAGCGAAATTTTAAACCGAAAATACAATTAACCGTCTTAATCGTTTCATATAGAACAATTTTAAAAGAACAATTTTTTAATCTTGAGAAAATATCTATTTTTGTCGCTGGGAAGGGTTCCGGAAAACCGGAATTCTTTCTCTTTTTATAGACACAAGTATAATGAGGAGGTAAAGCAATGTCGCAAGTAACATATTTAACAAAAGAAGGGCTTAAAAAACTAAAAGAAGAGCTGAATCACCTGATGACCGTGGAGCGTCCGGCCATTTCGAAACAAATTGGTGAAGCCATTGAAAAAGGTGATATTTCGGAAAATGCAGAATACGATGCAGCCAAGGATGCACAGGGAATGCTGGAAGCAAAAATTGCAGATTTGAGATCGAAAATCACCAATGCCAGAATTTTGGACGAAAGTAAAATCGACACGTCGCAGGTGCAAATTTTAAATAAAGTGACCATCAAAAACAGGAAGAATAACCATACGATGCAGTATACCATTGTTCCTGAAAGTGAAGCCAATTTGAAAGAGAGCAAAATTTCGATGAATACACCCATTGCGCAAGGATTAATGGGCAAAAAAGTGGGCGATATAGTTGATATTAAAGTTCCTTCGGGAATTATACCGTTCGAAATTGTTGAAATTTCAATCTGATAAGTTATGGCAAGTATTTTTACCCGGATAATAAATGGTGAAATTTCTGCACGTAAAGTTGCCGAAGATGAAAATTACCTCGCATTTCTCGATGTTTCACCAACAGCCATGGGACATACGCTGGTAATTCCGAAAAAAGAAGTTGACTACCTCTTCGATATAGATGATGAACTGTACGCAGGTTTGCAGCTGTTTGCCAAAAAAGTGGCGATCGGTTTAAAAAAAGTAGTTCCGTGTAAAAGAATCGGTGTGTTGGTTATGGGGCTCGAAGTTCCACACGCCCACATTCATTTAATCCCGATGCAAAACGAATCGGATATCCTGAATTTTTCGCAGAAAGTTAAGCTCAGCGATAGCGAGATGGATGAACTCCGGGAGAAAATTGCCAAAGCAATACAATAAAAGAAAATGTTATAAATTTAGATAAGCCTGGCTGACAACCGGGCTTATTTTTTAATATGAATTTATTAACAACATCTGTTTCCCGGTGCAAAAATTTTAACTTTAAGGGACTATTTTAATCGAATCTTTCATTGAAAAAATTATAAAAATGATTCCGTTTACTCATCTGCACGTACATTCACAATATTCGATATTAGACGGCGCCGCCAGTATTTCCGCCCTGGTGTCGAAGGCGAAGGAATTCAACATGAAAGCCGTAGCGCTTACCGACCACGGAACCATGTTTGGCATCAAGGAATTTCATCAGGCTTGCAAAAAAGCAGGCATAAAACCCATTCTGGGGTGTGAAACTTACGTTGCTTCGCGAACCATCCTGGATAAAAATGATAAAGTCGACCGCTCGGGCCACCACTTGATTTTACTGGCCAAAAACAAAACGGGTTACAAAAACCTGGTTAAACTGATATCGATTGCCGCCACCGATGGTTTTTATTACAAACCTCGCATCGACAAGGAATTGTTGCGAAAACACAGCGAAGGACTTATCGCTTCATCTTCCTGTCTGGGCGGCGAAATCCCAACGTTACTGATGAACAACCATGTTAACGATGCCGAAGATTCCATTTTGTGGTACAGGAAAATTTTTGGCGAGGATTATTACCTGGAGCTAATGCGCCATCCGTCGGAATTGCCGCAACAGCGCGAAGATGTGTATGATAAGCAGGTGCTGGTAAATGAGCAAATTTTAATGCTGGCACAAAAGCACAAAATAAAAGTGATTGCCACCAACGATGTGCATTTTACAAACGCTGAAGATGCTGATGCGCACGATTTGCTGATTTGCCTGAACACGGGAAAAGACATCGACGATCCCGCGCGGATGAGGTATACCAAACAAGAGTGGTTTAAATCGGTGAAGGAAATGAATGATCTGTTTGCCGATGTCCCGGAAGCTTTGACAAATACGGAAGAAGTTGTTCAAAAGGTGGAATCGTTTGAATTGGACACCACACCTATTATGCCTTTTTTCCCTATTCCTGAAGAGTTTGCAACAGAAGAAGAATTCAGAACCAAATATCCGGAAGAAAAACTGCGGGAGGAATTCGGCGGGAATTTCGATCGGCTGGGCGATTATGACAAAGTGATACGCGTAAAACTCGAATCGGCATATTTGAGGCACTTAACATTCGAAGGAGCAAAAGAACGATACGGAGATCCGGTATCGGAAGATATAATAAAACGGTTGGAATTCGAACTCGAAACCATCAAAACAATGGGTTTCCCGGGATATTTCCTCATTGTTCAGGATTTTATAAATGCAGCGCGGGAAATGGGAGTGCTTGTAGGTCCGGGCCGCGGCTCGGCTGCTGGCGCAGCTGTTGCATACTGCACCGGAATTACAAACATCGATCCGATAAAATACGACCTGCTTTTTGAACGTTTTCTAAACCCCGATCGTGTGTCAATGCCCGATGTCGATATTGATTTTGATGACGATGGCCGGCAACTGGTGCTCGATTACGTAACTAAAAAGTACGGGCAGGACAAAGTGGCCCATATTTGTACATTTGGGACAATGGCTACAAAAATGGCTATTCGCGACGTGGCGCGGGTGCTGAAACTCCCGCTGCCGGAAGCCGATCGCCTGGCAAAACTGGTTCCGGAAGCTCCGAAAATGACCTTTGAAAAAGCATTTAAGGAAAGTCCCGATTTAAAAAAGGAGAAGAATTCAGACAATACCCTGATTGCCAGAACTATAAAATTTGCTGAAACTCTGGAAGGTTCAGTGCGACAAACCGGTGTTCATGCGTGTGGCATATTAATCAGCCGCGATCCGCTAACCGACCACATTCCGCTGATGCCGACGAAAGACGGTGAAAACCTGCGGACAACCCAGTACGACGGTCGTTTTGTGGAAAGCATTGGTTTGCTGAAAATGGATTTCCTGGGATTGAAAACCCTTTCGATTATCAAAGAAACGCTGGATAATATAAAATTGTCGAAAGGCATTGATATTGATGTTGATAATATTCCGTGGGACGATGAGAAAACTTTCGAATTGTTTAGCCACGGTGAAACTACCGCCATTTTTCAGTTTGAATCCGAAGGTATGAAAAAACACCTGCGCGATTTAAAGCCAAACCGTTTTGAAGATTTGGTGGCAATGAATGCGCTGTACCGACCGGGCCCTATGGAATACATTCCAAATTACATTGCCCGGAAACACGGACGCCAAAAAGTAGACTACGACCTCCCGATGATGGAAACGTACCTGAGCGAAACCTACGGAATCACCGTGTTCCAGGAACAGGTGATGTTACTTGCGCGATTGCTGGCCAATTTTACCCGCGGCGATTCAGATACGCTCCGGAAAGCAATGGGTAAAAAAATTAAGGACTTGATGGCCAGGCTGAAAGTGAAATTTATCGAAGGTTGTAAAGGAAATTTCCGGTTTGTTGACGAATGCAAAATGGTCGGCAAAAAACCGGAAGTTGTTATCGAAAAAATCTGGAAAGACTGGGAAGCTTTTGCATCCTACGCATTTAACAAGTCACATTCGGTCTGCTACGCGTATATTGCATATCAAACCGGTTATCTGAAAGCGCATTATCCGGCCGAATTTATGGCAGCCAACCTTAGCCGGAACCTGAACAACATTACCGATATAACCAAATTGATGACCGAATGTAAACGAATGAAACTGAATGTGCTTGGCCCGGATGTGAACGAGAGTTTTATCAAATTTACTGCCAACCGAATCGGGGATATCCGGTTTGGAATGGGCGCAATAAAAGGAGTAGGCTCCGGCGCGGCGAAAGATATCATCAAAGCACGCGAAGAAAACGGAACGTTTAAATCCATTTACGATTTTGTGGAAACCGTGAACCTTCAAACTGTAAATAAGAAAAACCTGGAAGCATTGGCAATGGCAGGCGCTTTCGACAACCTGAACGCAATTAAGCGAAGCTCTTTTTTTGCAGGCGAGAATGAAAATGACAATACTACTTTTATTGAAAAACTGATCAGGTACGGAAATAAAATTCAGCAGGAAAACATGAGCATGCAGCAAAGTTTATTTGGCGATTTGGGTGCAGGTTCTGTTGTTAAAAAGCCCGATGTGCCCGATGTTCCGGAGTGGCCGAAATTGGTATTACTCGAAAAAGAAAAAAACCTGATTGGAATTTACCTTACATCGCATCCGCTGGATGATTACAAACTCGAACTATCCAGTTTTTGTTCGCGCGAAATTGCATTGAAAGATATCAACAACGATATTGAAAAATACAAGGAAAAAGAGTATACTTTTGGCGGTATGGTTACCGCTGCCCGCGAAGGAACTTCCAAAAACGGAAATCCGTACAGCACGCTCACACTTTCGGATTATACCGATTCTACCGAATTCTTTTTTTTCGGACAGGATTACGTGAACTTCCACAAGTATTGCAAAACCGGGCTTTTTATTATGGTAAAAGGCACCGTGAAAAACAGATACAACAGCGAAACTTTCGAATTTAAAATTTCGCACATCGAATTGCTTTCGGAAGCCCGAAAAAACTATATCAAAAGCTTTACCATCAACATTCCGCTCGACAAATTAAACGAGTCGGTCATCAATGAAATTGAGCAACTGGCGAAGAACAATAAAGGAAAAGCATTGTTAAAATTTAATGTTTATGATCCGGAAAGTAATCTGGATCTCAAGTTGTTCTCCAGAAATACAAAAGTGAATTTATCGGATAGTTTTCTGAAATTTTTTGAAGGGAAAGCAGACATTGCTTACAGAATTAATTAATTAATTTTGCGACGAAATTGATAATAAAAAAATTTAAATATTGAATTATGGCTGTAGAAATTACTGACGCGAATTTTGAAGATTTGGTGGTTAATTCAGACAAACCCGTAATGATTGATTTTTGGGCAGTTTGGTGCGGCCCCTGCCGGATGATCGCACCGATCGTGGAAGAAATGTCGGGCGAATACGAAGACAAAGCAGTAATCGGGAAAGTGGATGTAGATTCCAACCCAAACATTGCGATGAAATACGGGATCAGAAACATTCCCACAGTTCTGTTCGTTAAGGGCGGCGAAGTGGTCGATAAACAAGTAGGCGCAGCGCCCAAACAGGTTTTTACATCAAAACTTGATGCTCTGATTTAAAAATATCTTTTTGTCTGATTGTCATTTCGAATGAAGGATGAGGAGAAATCTGGCTATGTAAAAAAGATTTCTCCCCAAACTTCTTCGGAATGACATTTTATTTTCGTTTTGAAAAACATTTTCGATATAGAACAATTTCACCAGTTCGATAACCTCGGATTAATTGCCCGCGAAGTAGTGGAAGGGTTCATCACTGGTTTGCACCGAAGTCCTTTTCATGGATTTTCCGTGGAATTTGCCGAACACCGGCTATACAACCAGGGCGAATCGACCAAACACATCGACTGGAAATTGTTTGCCCGCACAGACAGGCTCTTTATTAAACAATACGAAGAAGAAACCAATCTCCGCTGCCAGTTGGTCATCGATACTTCCTCGTCCATGCTTTTTCCATATTCGAAAGGCAAAAGACATTTGCACAATAAGCTGGCTTTTTCCGTTTATACGGCAGCAGCACTTATTTATTTAATGCGCCGCCAGCGCGATTCGGTCGGCCTCACTTTGTTTTCCGATGAAATTGAATTTCAAACGACTCCGCGCTTGTCATCGGTAAACGCGGAACTGATGTATGGAAAACTTTCGGAACTGATAAAACCCGAAAACGCGCATCTCCGAAAGCACACGAACACTACCGATGTTTTGCACCAGATTGCAGAAAACATTCATAAACGTTCGCTGGTGGTTATTTTCAGCGATATGATTGAAAGTGAAAACTCCGACGAGCTTTTTACAGCGCTGCAACACCTTCGTTATAACAAGCACGAGGTCATCCTTTTCCATGTTACCGACCATAAAAAAGAGCGCGAATTTCAGTTTGGCAACCGCCCACATAAGTTCGTGGATTTGGAAACGGGTCATTCTGTAAAATTTAACCCATGGGAAATTAAAAAACAGTACGTTTCAACTGTTCGCTCCTATTTCGAAGACCTGAAGGTGAAATGCGGGCAGTACCAAATCGATTTGGCGGAAGCCGATATCAATAAAGACTTTCAGCAGGTTCTGCTTTCTTACCTGGTAAAACGGAAAAGGTTGTTTTAACAAGGAACGTGAATTTGTCGAATATAGTCGATGAATTCGCGTGAAATTTGTCTGTTCGATCCGATGAATTCGCGCTAATTTGTCCAGTGAATGGTAGCCAGACAAATTCCTACTATATTGAATTTCTGTCCTTTTCCACCCTCATTTTTTTGTAATCAGTTGAAAATAATTATTTTTAACGGTATTCATTTCAAATTCCCCTTTAAGAATGTTAGTAAAAACCTACGGAAGCGCCGTTTTTGGGATTGATGCAACCACCATTACCATAGAGGTAGATGTTACCAAAGGCATCAAATTTATGCTGGTCGGCCTGCCCGACAGCGCCGTGAAAGAGAGTCAGCAGCGCATTGAATCGGCCCTGCGGCTCAACGGTTATAAATGGCCAAAGTATAAAATCATCATCAACATGGCGCCTGCCGATATCCGCAAAGAAGGTTCGGCATACGATTTACCGCTGGCTGCGGCAATTCTGGCGGCGTCGCAACAAATTGATGCCGAAAAACTGGGGAAGTATGTTTTGATGGGCGAACTCTCGCTCGACGGTACTTTGCAACCGGTAAAAGGCGTGCTGCCAATTGCGATCAATGCACGGAAAGAAGGATTTGAAGGTTTTATTTTACCAAAACAAAATGCAAAAGAAGCCGCGGTTGTCGACCGCTTGAAAGTTTATGGCGCTGAAAATATCACCGATGTTATCAATTTTCTGAACGACGAAAGTACCCTCGAACGAACAATAGTAGATACCCGTGCCGAATTTTATGCCAGGATGAACAATAACCCGCTTGATTTTTCCGACGTGAAAGGGCAGGAAAACGTAAAGCGCGCGCTGGAAATTGCAGCAGCCGGCGGTCACAATATCATTTTAATCGGTCCGCCGGGATCAGGTAAAACCATGCTGGCGAAGCGCATTCCAACAATACTTCCTCCCTTCACCTTAAAGGAAGCGCTCGAAACAACCAAAATACATTCGGTAGCGGGTAAAATAGGCAAAGATACTTCGTTAATGACACAGCGGCCGTTTCGTAGCCCGCACCACACAATTTCGGATGTGGCCCTTGTTGGCGGCGGAAATTACCCGCAACCCGGCGAAATTTCTCTCGCCCATAACGGCGTACTTTTTCTCGACGAACTCCCGGAGTTTAAGCGGACAGTGCTGGAAGTAATGCGCCAGCCACTCGAAGACCGGAACATCACCATTTCGCGGGCCAAGTTTTCGGTGGAATACCCGGCTAGTTTTATGCTGGTGGCGTCGATGAATCCCTGCCCGTGCGGATATTACAACCACCCGACGAAGGACTGCGTTTGCGGTCCGGGTATCGTTCAGAAATACCTGAATAAAATTTCAGGGCCGCTGCTCGACCGCATCGACATTCACCTGGAAGTCGTCCCTGTTCCGTTTAAAAAACTGTCGGAAATGGAGTCCTCGGAAAACAGCGAAAACGTTCGCCAGCGGGTGCTGGAAGCCAGGAAAATCCAGGAAAAGCGGTTTGAGGAACATAAAGGCATTTATGCCAACGCTCAAATGGGTTCCAAATTAATTCGCAAATATGCGCAACTCAACGAGGCCGGAAATGAACTCATCAAAAATGCGATGGATAAACTCGGACTTTCCGCCCGCGCGTACGATCGAATCCTGAAAGTTGCCCGTACCATCGCCGATTTGGAAAACGAAGAAAACGTGCTTGCACATCACCTTTCGGAAGCCATTCATTACCGCAGTTTGGACAGGGAGAACTGGGGAGGCTGAAGAAAGTAAGCAGTTCCTGCCTTTGTTTGCAACAGGTAAATGGCGATTGACACTATTTGATTTTGTACAAATGAACGTCGTAATCAGAAAATTCATCACTGAACTGTCCGTTAGTAATTTTTATTTTTCTGTTTTCTCCAATTACCTCAATTTCATTTCCTTCTGAAACTTCAAAAACAACTTTGGTTTTTCCCGGCCGCATAGCCACCGCAAAAAGGTAATTTATTTCATCGTATTTTTTTGGTCATGATAGCGGTTCAGTTTTATTTTTTGTGGAGCACAAGCTGTTGGATTCGTCATGCCTTCTCAAACAGCCGTAATTTTTTAACACCAACATCATTTGCTTTCCGGCTCACCGCCCGAGGCCACGCTTCGATTCTGCGGACGGGGGGTTCGGGAGTGGCCTTTTTTAACCAGGCCCGGAATCGAAATAAAACATTAGTGAAAAGGGAAGGAAAGTATAAGGCCTTTAAATTCAACCTCCTTAACGTTGTCAGGTCCTGCGGGCGCTGACAAGTTTATGCTTCGTTGGTTTTTCCCGGAACCTGACATCGTCGTAAGACATGTCAGCGTTAACTGAATATTAGATTTTAGAACAATTTTGATGCTCCCGGGAGTTGACTTCTGCAATCTAAGATCGTTAATCGATGTTCTTCAATTAAGCGCCGTGAACGAGCGCCATCCACACCTCTGATTTTGCTTCCGCAGTGGTTGGCTTTCTTTCCGCATCCATATTTGTTAAAGTTTCATTGTTTTGTGCAAACTGTTTATTTTCCGTAATTTTAGTAAAAAATCAATACCAATGAAAAACCAGGAAAAATATCCCATTTCAAGAAGGAATTTTATTAAAGTTTCTGCTGCCTCAACTGCTGCCGTTTCCACCATGTCCTTTGGAGGTTGTAACATAGAAAAAACACCGGCGCCCATGAAACGCAAATTTGGCAATCTCGGTTTTGATGTCACCACCATAGCTTTGGGCGGACAAGCTTCATTACAATGGACACCCGAAGATGTTGATCCCGTGCCCATCATTTTAAAAGCCTTTGATTTGGGCATCAACTATTTCGATACATCCAACCTGTACGATGGAAGTCAGTTAAATTATAACAAAGCTTTTCAAAAACTCAACCTCATTCCCGGGAAAGAAGGGTATAACGAAGACCTTCGCGAGTCAATCTGGTTGACAAGCAAAACTGCCATGCGCTGGGGAAAACCCGGCTGGGAAAGAATCGAAAATGTCAGAAATTCATCGAATGGCGAAAATGTGCAATGTGCCGTGGATGATGTAAAACGCTCGCTCACGCAGATTTTCGGTGATGGCAAAGGTTGGTATCCGGAAGGCGCTTATCTGAATATGGTACTCATTCACACGTTACAAACAATTGAAGAGGTTGATGTTTTGTACAAAGGTTTGGAAACTCCTCTTGAACCGGATGGAAATTTTGGTGCGCTGGTCGCCCTGCGTGATTTGCGCGATGGAACAAATCTCACCGGAATGAATCCGGAAAATGAAAAATTGATACGTCATATTGGTTTTTCCGGACACGCAAATCCACCGGCAATGATCGATATGATCCAAAGAGATGAATACGGAATTCTGGATGGGATGCTTATTGCAATCAATGCCAACGACAAAACAAAAATGAACATGCAAAACAACGTAATTCCGGTTGCCGAAGCTAAAGGGATGGGAATTATCGGCATGAAAGTTTTTGCTGATGCAGCCATGTATCACAAAGAACCCCGCTGGTCGCGCACTCCTGAAGATGTATTCCGGAAAGTGGGCACACCCGCATTACCAAGCCAGCCGCTCATTGAATATTCCTTAACAACGCCCGGTATTCACACATTGATTATTGGCATCGGACAAATTGATGACGACCCGATGAAATGCCAGTTGGTGCAGAATTTCTATGCGGCACAAATTGAGCAGAATGGAATAACTGCTGATGAACGTAAAAAAATTGAAGAACAGGCCGGAAAAGCAAGACCCGACAGCAATTATTTTCAGGTTATCGATAAGAGCGGACTTTCAGCGCCTCGCGATCTTCAACGTAATGAGAATAAAATTACATGGCACACTGCTTATGCAGGCGATGAGCCTGTTGTACATTATGAGGTTATGATGGATGGAAAGATGGTGGGGAAAGTGGAACATAAACCACAGGTGTTAAAAAGTAAACCATTTGTTTTTGAACTGGAAAATACAAACGCCCAGGTCATGGTTGTAGCTGTGGACAAGGGCGGCGCAAAGGCAGAAGCGATTTTAACGTAATTTTCCTGTTTAAAAATAACATCCTCACCTGCGCCCCGTATTTACACCTTTAATTTTAAAAGTTTTTTACTGTCGCTGTGGCGGGTCGGTAAAAAGCTGGTACTGCCACTGAATGTTCATTTTCGATTTCGAATTGGCAGACTCAACAACGTAATCAACTCCCTTTTCATTCATCGAAATGGTTACGGTTAAATCAACGTTTTCTCCCGGTTTTTCATGGAGGACAAGCAACAAATCATCCGGCGCTTTTATTCCTTCCTGACTTAAATATGTCGCGAAAATTGAGCTTGAAAATGCCCCGTAGTATCGCATGAAATTGTCTCTGCTGAGAAGGCTGGCAGGAGCTGATGCTGAAATCTTAACCTGAAAATCTTTGTCAAATGTATTAATTACGCCATATTCCTGAACGGTGTACATACCGTTTTCAATCTTAACAACATCCTGACGCAACGCCGCATTAATATCCCGCTGGGCAAATAAACGGTTCACAGCAATCAGGTTCAAAATAATCAGCAGGGACACAAAAATCTTCTTTTTCATAACTGCGGTTCAGTATTAATTAAGTTTTGAAACTGCAATTGATTTATTTATAGTTAAAAATGCAGGCATCTATTTGAACCTGCATTTTTGTTCTTTATCAGATTTTTAAAAATTCCACCCGGCGGTTCAATGCCTTATTCGAAGGAGTATCGTTTGGCGCAACGGGCTGAACTTCACCCATGCCATCCGTTTCGAGGCGGTCGGCGTTTACACCAAATGATTTTGCAAGTTCAGCCTTTACCGAAGCAGCACGCCGTTTCGAAAGATCGAGGTTGGCATCATCCTGTCCGTCGGAGTCCGTGTGACCAAGAATTTTAACCTTTACGTCAGGGACTTCATTTAAAATCCCTGCAATTTCCTTTAAAGTGCCATATGATTCAGGTTTTACAACATCTTTGTTTACATCGAAATATATTCCATAACTTATTATTTTACCTTCAGTTAGCAATTTACTTCGGGTGTCAGGCGACGCTGTTGTAATTTTCAGGTTGGATATGTATGATGAACAGGAAGCTCCGCGATATAATTCGAAACACAAACGGTTGAATTTGCTTCCTTCATAAAGAAGCGTTGGCATATCAAAAACTTTCGATCCTTTATGATAAATGCGTACCCTGCGTTTCTGTACCCAAAGAATAACATGGTTCAATATTTCCTGCTCAACCGGGTTTATATCTGAATTTCCATCAATCCTTTGCATACCGGCCTTCAGTCCTTTGGCCTCCCATCCATTCGTAGAAACAGCAACTACCAGACCGGATGTCTCAACGTTATAAGGATTACTCATTTCATTGAAACTGCTTTCGCCGTACAAATGTAATGCTGCGGCATAACGTCCTCCCTGTTTTTTGGGAACTATATCAAATTCAATAATATAATTGTCAGGAAAATCGATTTGTTTCAGAAACCACCAATTTCCTTCGGTGGCGTTTAAATTAAACCAGTTTCCCGCCGCTATATTCAAGGTATTTACCTCTCCGGATTTATTGGTCGTCCACAATGCGGGAAAATCACCAATTGCATCCTGAGAAAAATCTTCATACAAAATAATCTGGTCACCCGGAATAAAATCATATTTTGAATAACTTGCCAAAGCGGGCATGGCATTCCCTTTTTCAACCGCTTCACTTGATGTTTCCTGTGCTTGTGCTTCCTGCTGCTTTTCAGCGGGTTGTTCGGAAGATTCCTTTTTCTTAAACATGTTTTTAACTCCTGACTCAACATTATCCAGGCTTTTATCAATTCCCTTGTCAACGTTTTTATTGGCCCGGTTATTCGACTGGTTTTTTAATTTTTCACCAAGCTTGATTTGGGCATTCGCATTGCCGGCAATGAGGCAAATTACTAATGAGAATAAAATTACAAATGGTCTCATGATGGTGTTTTTTTGTTTAATTCCTGGTTTATTTTTGCAATTGATCTGTATTTTCAACGAACATATCAATTGTTAATTAACTAAATATAAGTGTTTAAAACATTTTAATTCTCCCCTAAAAAGGGGATTTTTTCCAACGCTAACCTTATTTTACAATTTTTTATATCGAACAGTTTTTAACGAATGCTGAGAAGCTGAAAATCAACTATATTTACATGGATATATTATGAGTTATGGATAAGAAGATCCTGATTATCGAAGATCATCCCATGGTTGCTGAAACTTTAAAACAAGTTGTTTTTAATTCTAATGCAGGGATTGAATGTATAATTACCGCGACCGGGAACAAAGGGTTTAATTTCCTAAATGGCCATCATTTCGATATAATCATTATAGATATTCAGCTTCCCGGTTTAAACGGAATCGAATTCTGTAGTGTTGTTAAATCGCGAAAACCCGATCAAAGAATTCTTGCTATTATTTCTGTTTCGCAACTAAACATAACGGAACAATTGATCCGCAATGGAGTCAACGGAATTATTCTGAAAACTTCGGATTTAGCCGAAATAAAAGAAGCTGTTCAATCGGTTATGGACGGCAATTTTTATCTGGGGAAAGAAGTAAAAGGACTGATGAACAGGGAAGCAGTTAAAAACAGTCAAAAACCGGCACTGACAAAACGTGAAATCGAAATTCTGTCGCTGATTTCGGATGGTTTGACCAATCAGAGTATAGCAAAAGAACTGTGTATTAGTTGTTCAACGGTCGACAGTCACCGCAAAAACCTTCTTTTGAAATTCAATGCAAACAATACTGCCAAGCTGATAAAAATGGCAGTTTCTCAGGGAATCATCAGTTAGCTGCGTGAAATTGCACGTTTTGTTAAAATTCGCATGAATACCGGAAATCAATTGCCAAATGAACTAAAACCCGCCTGATTGGTTTCTGTAACAAACCAAAAGTAGATTAGAATGGTAGACAAGCTATCCGATCCCATTGGGCGTTTAATGGGACTTCGTTATAAATCGCACCCCTGGCACGGCGTTTTTATCGGGAAAGATGCACCTGAGGAAGTCACCGCATTTATTGAAGTTGTTTCCACCGATACCGTTAAATATGAAATCGACAAGGAAAGCGGGTACCTGCGAATCGACCGTCCGCAAAAGTTTTCGAATGTGGTGCCTGCGCTGTATGGATTTATCCCGCAAACGTTTTGCGGAGAGAAAGTCGGACAATTCTGCAATGAAAAAACCGGCCGCAAAAATATCAAAGGCGACGGCGACCCAATTGATATTTGTGTTTTAACTGAAAAAACACTGGCACATGGCGATTTGCTGGTGAATGCGAGGCCCATCGGCGGATTCCGTATGATTGACGGAAACCAGGCCGATGATAAAATTATTGCAGTTCTTTTAAACGATACTGTTTACGGGCATTTCAGAAATATTGACGAAGTTCCCGGGATTGTAATCCAGCGGCTCGAACATTATTTTTTAACGTATAAAGACATGCCGGGACAGGAAAGCAACACCGAAATTGCAGCCACGTATAATTACGAAGAAGCATACGAGGTTATAAAACGTTCGATGGAGGATTACAACAAACGTTTCGACAATCTCGGCAAATTACTTTCTTAATTTAAAAGATTACTTCCGGTTTTTAAGCCAGCGCGGGAATCCCACCACCCTATTTTAACCCGCTCCGTTCCAGCAACGCATCAACTGTTGGTTCCTGGCCCCGGAACCGTTTGTAAAGAATCATCGGATGTTCCGTGCCGCCTTTTTCCAGGATGTTTTTACGGAATGAGGTTGCAACTTCCTTGTTAAACAATCCTTTTTCCCTGAAAAGGCTGAACGCATCGGCATCGAGAACTTCAGCCCATTTGTAACCATAATACCCGGCAGCATATCCGCCCGCGAAAAGGTGACCAAATTGCGTACTCATGCAGGTTCCGTCGATTGCCGGAAAGATTTGTGTTTTCGTCCAGGCCGTTTCTTCAAACTGTTTTACATTACCGTCGAAAGGTTTTTCGAGCGTGTGCCAGGCCATGTCCAGGAATCCGAAACTTAGTTGGCGAACCGAAAGATAACCGGCGAGGAAATTTTGCGAAGCCTTAATTCGTTCCACTAATTCGGCAGGTATTTTTTCGCCCGTCTTGTAATGTTTGGCAAAACGGTCGAGGAAATCTTTTTCAACAGCCCAGTTTTCCATGATTTGTGAAGGAAGTTCAACAAAATCGCGGTACACGCTGGTGCCCGACAAACCGGAATACGTACAGTTCGACAACATTCCGTGCAGTGCATGACCAAATTCGTGCATGAATGTTTCCACTTCGTTAAATGTTAACAATGCCGGCTTGGTCTCCGTCGGACGCGTAAAATTCATCACAATGATAATGTGCGGGCGGGAATTTTTACCATTTTCTTTCCACTGTCCTTTGAATTCATTCATCCAGGCGCCACCTTGTTTTCCGGGGCGCGGGTGAAAATCAGTATAAAGCACAGCCAGAAATTTTCCGTCCTGGTCAAACACCTCATACGGAACAACTTCTTCATTATAAACCGGTATGTTTTTATTCGGTGTGAATGTAATTCCGTATAGTTCGGTTGCCAGCCCGAATACACCATCAACAACGCTGTTGAGCTCGAAATAGGGCTTTAGCATTTCATCATCGATATTGAATTTTTCCACCTTTAATTTCTCACTGTAATAACTCCAGTCCCACGGCATCAGTTCCCCCTGAAAACCGGTTTTTTGGGCGAATGCTTCAATTTCGGCTTTTTCCTGTTTGGCCACTTTGTATGAAGCCTCATACAAATCATCGAGCAGTTTGAATACACCTGCAGCGTTCATTGCCATCCGGCGCCCGAGCACGTAATCGGCATAATTGTCGTAGCCCAGCAGGTTAGCCAGTTCACGGCGCAAATTAACCAACGTTCTTACATTTTCCTGGTTATCCAGGTCGTCGCCTTTAAATGATTTCGACATGTACGCCATGAACAGTTCTTTGCGAAGCTCACGGTTATCGGCATATTTCATAAATGGCGCATAGCCGGGCATGGTAATATCGAAAACCCAGCCCTCTTTTCTTTTCGCTTTCGCTTTTCCTGCGGCGGCTTCCAAAGCGCTTTCCGGTAATCCGCCGAGCTGGCTTTTATCGGTAATGTGCATTTCGTATTTATTGGTTTCCTTCAGCACATTCTCCCCGAATTTAAGGCTGAGTTTCGAAAGTTCTGTGCTGATTTTCCGGAATTCTTCTTTCTTTTCTTCGGAAAGGTTTGCCCCCTGCCGCACAAAATTAAGGTAGGTATTTTCGAGCAGCGTCTTCTGTTCGGGCGTCAAATCTTGTTCGTCTTTGTTATTGTAAACTAATTTGATGCGTTCGAACAATACCGGGTTCAGCGTGATATCGTTCTGAAATTTGGTGAGCATCGGCGAAACTTCCTGCGCAATCGACTGCAGCTCGTCGTTTGTTTCGGCGCTCATCAGGTTGTAAAAAACGCCTGAAGTGCGGCCGAGCAACCTGCCCGCCTCGTCGAGCGCAATAACAGTGTTTTCGAAGGTGGCCGCTTCATTGTTTCGAACAATTTTCTGAATATCGGCTTCACCTTGTTTTATCGATTCCTTAAATGCCGGAATAAAATGTTCGTTTTTAATTTTATCGAGCGGCGCTGTTTCGTGAATGCTTTTAAATTCTCCGAGCAACGGATTTTCCTGTGCGTTTACCATGTGTATATTCATTAAAACTACGATTATCAGTAAGCAATTTATTTTTTTCACGGTTTTAAATAATTTAAGTTTAAAAGTCGATTTTTGTTCGCGGCAACTTGTTTTCAGTTTGTGTTAGCGCGTTTGCTGCTTTATTTCTTTTTGCTTTTTTTCTTTTTTTCGACCGACCAGCCAAATTTGCCAAGGTTCTTACCCAAACCGAAATAATGCCCGTGGCTGTAAACCAGCGGGCGTGCATTGGCAAAACTAAATGCCTGTTCTTCGTTCATGAATTCATCGTCAACTGAAACACCCACTACTTCGGAAATAAACATGTGGTGCGAACCCAGTTCAATTACTTCTTTCACAACGCATTCAATGTTTACCGGCGATTCTTCTATGATTGGCGCTTTTACCTTTTTTGCCGGGGCGGGGGTAAGGTTCATTTCTTTCCATTTGTTGTATTTCCTTCCTGAACGGCATCCGCACCAGTCCGTAGCTTTGGCCAGCTTTTCGGTGGTCAGGTTGATTACGAATTCTCCCGTTCGTTTAATAATCTCATAGGAATGCCGCCCGGGACGCACCGAAATGTAACACATCGGAGGATTGCTGTTGATGGTGCCGGTCCATGCAATGGTGATAATGTTGTATTCTTCGGGGTTTTCACCACAGCTTACCATTACTGCAGGAAGGGGATAAACAATTGTTCCGGGTTTCCAGTGGGTTTTCGACATGTGCTGTAAATTTAAACCAGACTTATAAAAGTCTGCAAAAATAAGGAAATCCTGCATGTTTTTTTATTGCGGCGCTGGTTTTATCCAGACAATTGAAAAATACAGAAAGTAAAATTTACATTTCCATATTTAGCAAAATTCCGCACGTTGCAGGAAACTTCCTGATATAGAAAATCCGAAAACCCTGGAAGAAACTATCGAAAATTATTTCAGGAAATGCGGGAAAACCGTTAATCTTCCGGTTCTTTCCAATCGCCGTTTTCGCGAATCAATTGTTCCATTTCATGCACGGCATCTTCGAAAGGAATGTGTTTTTTTACTGATTTCAATCCTTTGTAAAGCGTTATCTTATTGGGGCCGGCGCCAACAAAACCATAATCAACATCACCCATTTCACCGGGGCCGTTTACCACACAGCCCATTATTCCAATCTTCAAATGACTGAGATGTTTAAAATGTTCCTTAATCCGAAGTGTCGTTTCCTGCAAATCGAATAAAGTACGCCCGCAACCCGGGCACGAAACAAACTCTGTTTTTGAAACACGCATCCGGCTGGCCTGGAGGATTCCGAAACTCAAATCTTTCAGTTCGGTAAAGGTAACAACATCGCTGTCGTTCGAAATGCAGATGCCATCGCCATATCCATCGATGAGCAAACCGCCAAAATCGGCAGAAGCTTTAATCTGCAAATCTTCGATTTTGGTTTCATTATACCTGCGGTAAAGAATTACCGGCACCTTCCAGATATGGGTTTCGAGGTTCATGAAAAAGGCGCGAAGTTCCGCCATCGGGTTTTTATTGAAACTTTCCAGAATGAGTACCGTTTTCCGGGTCTGTTTCAGTTTCATGATGATTTCGGGATTCCGCTCCATAAAACTGTCGAACTCCATTTTACTGGTTCGGATAAATTTCATCCGGCCCCAGCGGGTGCTTTCAAAGAGATATTCATCGAGGGTAATTATCGGATAACTTTCGCCATTTAAATCCATGATTTTATTCCCGGAGAGAAAAAAATCCGGAATGAGTTTTCCGCGTACCGGCAACATTTCCTGCAGGCTTCGATCGCCTAAATCCACTACAACCACCGGAAGTTCCGATCCGCCCATATTTAAAACCGGACGGGTTGACCGGCGTTCGTATTCAAACGGATTTGTTTGCGCAAAAAGCGTGGCGGTAATGGGTTCGTGGTTCTGGTAAGTTTTAATGTGGTTCACCAGTTTTTTTGCTACCGGAATTTCGTTTACCGGGTTCTCAGTCAATGAAACCCTGATGGTATCGCCAATTCCATCGGCCAGCAAAGAGCCGATTCCCACAGCAGATTTAATTCGTCCGTCTTCCCCTTCGCCGGCTTCGGTAACACCGAGGTGTATCGGGAATTTCATGTCTTCGAGGCGCATTTTATAATTCAGCAGGCGCACCGTGTAAACCATCATCCGGGAATTGCTCGACTTTATGGAAACCACCACGTTTTTAAAATCGACTTTTTTACAAATTCGCAGGAATTCAAGCACCGATTCCGCCATGCCGGTCGGCGTATCTCCGTAACGGCTCATCACCCTGTCGGAAAGCGAACCATGGTTGGCGCCCACACGCAGGGCAACATTAGCCGATTTCAACAGCTCGAGAAACGGAATGAACTGCTGCTCAATTTTCTGCAACTCTACCCTGTATTCTTCGTCGCTGTATATTTTATTTTTAAACTGCGCCCGTCCATCGTAAAAATTTCCAGGGTTTATCCTGACTTTTGAAACATGCTTTGCAGCTATTTCAGCCAACTTTGGGTTGAAATGAATATCGGCGACCAGCGGAACATCGTAGCCCTGCTCAGCCAGTTTTTCTCTAATATTTTTCAGGCTTTCGGCTTCATGAAAGCCATTGGCCGTAACCCGCACGAAATCGGCGCCAGCTTTTACCAGCGCAATAATTTGTGTTACTGTGGCATCTACATCCCGTGTATAAGTATCTGTCATCGACTGAATCCGGATGGGGTTATCACCACCGACGCCTACTCCGCCAACATTTACTTCCCATGTTTTCTGCCGTTCATACCGGGTTAGGTCTTTTATATAGTTAAAGTGTCTATCTTTCATTGATTTAAAGTTATAATACCAAAACGCAAATTTACGTTAATGCAGCAAATTTAAAAAGATTCGCTTATTTTTGTTATCCGTTTTAAATATATGACAATAGAAATCAGCAATATAACAAAGCTATTTGGAAAACAGAAAGCGCTCGATAATGTAAGCTTTACAGTAAAACAGGGCGAACTGGCCGGATTTTTAGGTCCAAACGGCGCCGGAAAATCCACACTCATGAAAATTATTACCGGTTTTCTGCCGGCTGATTCGGGTGAAGTTAAAGTGAACGGGGAAAAAGTTTCGGTTGCAAATACCGGCATCCGCAAAAATATTGGCTATCTGCCCGAGCACAATCCGCTTTATACTGATTTGTATGTCAAAGAATTTCTTGAAATCACTGCCGGTTTTTATCACCTGGAAAATAAAAAACAACGGGTGAAAGAAATGGTTGAACTCACAGGGCTTGGTGATGAGCAACACAAAAAAATAAGAGCGCTTTCAAAAGGTTACCGGCAGCGTGTTGGCCTGGCGCAGGCGCTCATTCATAATCCACCTGTTTTAATCCTCGATGAAGCGACTACCGGCCTCGACCCAAATCAACTGGAAGAAATCCGCCGGTTAATCCGCAGCATCAGCAGGGAAAAAACGGTAATTCTTTCCTCCCATATCATGCAGGAAGTGGAAGCGGTTTGCAACCGGGTTGTTATCATCAACAAAGGAAAACTGGTTGCCGACGGTTCTATTTCCGAAATAAAATCGAGCCGCCTGCAGCGCAGACAGGTTGTGCTGGCTGAATTCAACCAGCCGGTTAACAAAGAAAAATTAATGCAAATTAACGGCATCGCAAATGCAGTAGTGCAGGGAAAAATCTGGGAAATTGAATCAACGGGCGAAAAGGATATCCGGCCTGAACTTTTCCGGTTTGCCGTTGAAAATGAATTGATTTTGCTCACGTTGCAGGAAAAACAACAAAACCTGGAAAATGTATTTCAGCAAATCACGCGGGGAAGTGATTCCTGAAATTTCTTCTAAAAAAAGATTATTGAATTAGGCGTTTAATATATACAAAACAGAATTAGGATAAAGTCCTGTTATATAGTAACTAAACCACCAGTCAGATCAAACTGACGGCAATACAAAAATAGAACAAAATCGGTTTTGATTAGTTTCATTGCCGTTCACTTCACAGGCTGTGTGAAAACAGGACACGAAGTAATTAATTTTTGCACCGGGTTTTAACCCGGTGATTTCATGATGAATGAAAGTCGGCTTTAGCCTTTAAAATTCTGAAAATTAAAGGCTAAAGCCTGAACTTTACTGATAAGTTTTTAACCACCCGGCTAAAGCCACGATGTAAAAATTTGTATTCTTCAAACAGCCTGTTCAGTGAACGGATACTGTAATTTCCAGTAGGAAAGGATTTTAACTACATTTTTTTAAGCAAAAAAGCTTATTGATTAAGTGCCTGATTCAAAAAGATTATATTGAGAATCAGGTTGCTGTTTTTGTATTTCTTCTTTTTGACAGGCTGATTTCTTCATGCTGTTTTTGAGATAAATTAAGTTCGCAAAAAATCAGTTAGAACTATAGTTCCATTATTATGCTCACGAAAAGAAACCGTCGCTTTCTTTAAAATAATTCTAAATAGGTTGCCTTTAATTCAATAAAGAATTGTATTTTTGCAGTGCTTCGTGGAAAGATTTGAGATTGATTGCAACCACAGGAAAAAATGCTAAAGCAATTGTGTTGTTTACCAACATTTCAATCTACATCCCGCAGCTTTTTACAACATGTTTAACCACGCTGAAAGTCGTTTTCAGCTTAAAATTAAGGGATTTATGAGTTATTTATTTACAAGTGAATCGGTTTCGGAAGGTCATCCCGACAAAGTTTCCGACCAGATTTCCGACGCACTGCTCGATGAATTTCTGGCGTTTGATCCGGATTCGAAAGTAGCGATTGAAACGCTGGTTACCACCGGGCAGGTAGTAGTTGCCGGCGAAGTAAAATCCAACGCGTATGTAGACGTGCAGGAAGTGGCGCGCAGAGTAATCAACCAGATTGGGTATACAAAAGGAGCGTATCGTTTCGAAGGCGATTCGTGCGGTGTGTTGGTGGCAATCCACGAACAAAGCCCCGACATCAACCGGGGAGTGGACAAGCAGGACAAGCATGAACAGGGCGCCGGCGACCAGGGTATGATGTTCGGATATGCCTGCAAAGACACTGATAACTACATGCCGCTGACGCTGGAATTGTCGCACCTGATTCTGCAGGAACTGGCTGATATCCGCCGCGAAGGAAAAGTGATGACTTACCTGCGCCCTGATTCAAAATCGCAGGTTACAGTGGAATATAATGATGATAACGAGCCGCTAAAAGTACATACCATTGTGGTTTCGACCCAGCACGACGAATTTGACGAAGACGAGCCGATGCTGGCAAAAATCAAGGAAGATGTTATTAACATTCTGATACCGCGGGTAAAAGAAAAATTGCCGGAACGCCTTCAAAAATTGTTTGGCGACAGTATTATCTATCATGTAAACCCAACCGGTAAATTTGTAATTGGCGGCCCTCATGGCGATACAGGTCTTACCGGACGCAAAATTATCGTTGATACGTACGGCGGCCGCGGCGCCCATGGCGGAGGTGCTTTTTCCGGGAAAGACCCGTCGAAAGTCGACCGTTCGGCAGCATACGCGGCCCGGCACATTGCCAAAAACCTGGTGGCCGCGGGCGTTTCTGATGAAATTCTCGTTCAACTGGCATATGCAATTGGAGTTGCGCAACCGGTGGGTGTTTATATAAATACGTACGACCGCAAAAATGTAAATTTCCCCGACAGCGAAATTGCACAAAAAGTACAGGCTATTTTCGACTTGCGACCATCTGCAATTGAAGAACGCCTGAAACTTCGAAATCCAATTTATACGGAGTCAGCAGCTTATGGCCACATGGGAAGAAAACCGGCGGGTTGTACCAAAACCTTTGAATCGCCATACCTGGGTAAAGTTGAAAAAGAACTCGAACTTTTCACCTGGGAAAAACTTGACTACACCGATAAGATCAAAGAAGTGTTCGGATTGTAAAACAACAAAATAAGATCAGGACAATTTGTTCGACGGAAAAAAGGACGGTAATATTTTATCGTCCTTTTTTCTATTATCGGCAGTTTTTCTGTAACTTATTAAACAGGTTATCGAATAAAAGGATGAAAAGTATGCGAAGATTTCAACGGATAATAAAGCAGTAATTCGTACCTGCCGGAATTTTTTAAACTGGATAATATTATTGAACTAATTTATACATAAGTGCATTAAAACCTGAAGAAATGGAAGAAAAACTGGTTACTATCATCGTACTCCCCTTTTCACAAGCACAAATTTTACGCACGCGCCTGGAAGAAAACAACATCGAATGTTATCTGGAAGATCTGACCGTATTGGAAGGCAGCTCTTCCTACTCGGTGAAAGTTAAAATCCTGGAGGAGAAGGTTCAGCAGGCGTTGCCGGTTTTAGATGAATTTTTAGGCGAAAAGCAGAAAACTTCAGCCGGCGCTGAAGACAAAAAGGATCAGCATATCTTGGTTCCGATCGATTTTTCGCCGGTTTCATTAAAAACAAGTAAAATAGCTTTTAACATTGCCAGCCATTTAAATTACAAGCTGGTTTTTATGCATTGTTATATTAATCCAATCATTCATACAATTCCTTACAGCGACGTATACGTGTATGATTCTGCCTTGCTCATGAAAATGGATAATGCCGAAAAACTGGCTCATGAAAACCTGCAGAAGTTTATTACTGATTTGTCAGCAGGCATTGGCATGGAACGGTGGGGTTCAGTTACGTCGGAATTCATTGTGAAAGCCGGATATGCCGATGAAGATATCCTGGCTTATGCGCAAAACAATAATTCGCAGTTGATTGTAATCGGCACGGGCGGCGAATCGGAAAACGTGGTAGTTGGCAGCATAACCGCCGACGTTATTTACAATGCGCCGGTGCCGGTACTGGTTATTCCCGGAAAAAACTCCTGTAAAAGAAATTGATGAAATAAACCGGGTTTTGTACGCTACCAATTTCGATGAGAAAGATTTTGCCGTTATCGATAAACTGATGAACCTGCTGCATGCATTCAACGTAAAACTGATTTGTGTGCACGTTGGACAAGGTGACAACCACGAGTGGGACTCGGCAAAACTGGAGGGAATGAAAGATATTCTGAAAGAAAAATACAACAACAAGGATTTCGACTGCCGGCTAATTGTCAATGAAGATATTGCTGATGCACTGGAAAGGTTCATTGATGAAGAAGATGTCGATATCCTTTCGCTGACCACCCACAAACGCAACATGATTTCGCGGTTGTTTAATCCCAGTTTTGCACGAAAAATGGTTTTCCATACCAAAACACCGCTGTTGGTATTTCATGCGTAAGGAGAAGCCCCTCTCGATCTCCCCGCGGAGGAGAAGAAAAAAGAATCCGGAATAACCGGTAATAAATTTCAAGGGTTACTTTTGGCCATGTCTTTTTTCAACAAATTGGCAGTTTGGCGAATGGATTCAGAAATTGGCCGGTAGGAAAAATCAATGCTGCGGGTGATTTTGCTGCCATCGAAGAAATTTTTATGGTTTGAGCCCGAAACCGCATCGCGGGTAATTGCCGTTGGTTTACCGGTGGTCCGGCCATATAAAGCGGCAGCACGCCATGCAACCTTCAACATAAAATCAGAAGTGTAGATTTTGGGTCGTGGTTTATCCAGTTCATCTGCCATTTGATTAAAAAGTTGATGATAGGAAAGATTTTCCGAATTCAGGATAAACCGTTGATTTTTAAAATTTTCAAAGTTTGCATCGTCCATCAGCAATACCATTGCCTTTACTACATCCCGGACATCGACAAAACCGGTTATCCCGCGGGTGTAGAATTTCATTCTGTTCCAGATAGTTTTAAACAGTTTCGCACTTCCGTTTTCCCAGTTTCCCGGACCTAAAACAATCGAAGGATTCAGGATTACCGCATTCAGGCCCTCTTCGATTCCGCGCCAGACTTCAGCTTCCGAAAAAAACTTGCTTTCCGAATAACCCGATATTTTCTTTGAGGGCACCCAATTCGTTTCTTCGGTTACCGGATGCTCGTTTTGCAATCGTCCGAGCGCTGAAACAGAACTGACGTGGCAGAATTTTTTTACCTTTTTTTCAAGCGCCGCATCAATGATGTTGGCTGTTCCTTCCACGTTGTTTACTATCATGCTTTTGCGATCGTTTTTCTGGAAAGAAACCGTGGCCGCACAATGGTAAATTTCATCGACGTCTCCAAGCAATTCCTCTATTCCGAAATAATCGAGAATATCGCCATCTATCCATTCAATTTTATGAAATAAATCTTCGGGATTTTCAGTGTAATACGAAAACGTTTTCAGCACCTGCCCGGGATTACTGGTTTCACGTTTTAGCGCTTTTACATTTTTTCCGGTTGAAACGAGTTCATACAACAAATGAGAACCAATTAGCCCGGTGCCGCCTGTTACAAATATCATGTGGATTGTTTTGTCCAAAGATAAACATTTTGTCTCTTTGCCTGATTTTCTTGTAAAAAAGCTCAGCTGTTCCAGGTTGTAACTGCTTTAGCGCCAAATTCCTTTGCTGAAATTTCCTGAATTTTCACCTTTAAAATCCCAACATTTTTTACCGAAGGTTTGCTGAATTTAAATTCACGATTGCTGTATTGCGCCATCAGTTTTTTCAACAGCCGGTATTTTTCATCGTAATCTTCAACAAACTCCACTTCGCCTTCCACATTCACCGATTTCGATTTTACGCGGTAGCTGCAACCTACCCGAACATCCTGCCATGCCAGTTCCCCACCCAAAGTCCAGTTGATGCAAACTTTCGGATTCTTTTTCAGCATTTCCCACATCCGTCCGCTTTGTGCAGAATGTAAAATAACGTGATCGCCGTCGAGTGCAAAATTCATGGGTAAAACATAGGGCTGCCCGTTTTCCGACATGGCCAGATAACAGGTTTTGCACGATTTTATAATCTGGTTAATTTCTTCGCGGTTTTCGATAAAAAGTGTTCGCATGAATGATGATATAAGATGGTTTTATTGTTTCTGATGCGATTTAAAGGTACAAGGCGTAAAAATGCCGCAGTTAAAAATTAAACGCCCGGTTACCAAGCTTGTCCGACAGGAATTTTTCCACGCGCTTCAGGTTCATGTATTTCGATTGTTCCTCGATAACCCGGTCAAAGTTGTTTTCTTTCGCGGCAATGTTAATTTCATTTTCAATATCAGCCAGCATCAGCCTCACCTTTCGGAACTTGTATTCATGAACGATTTTCGGGACCAGAAAATCCAGTATTTCTTCCTCCTTTTCGGTATATGCGCCGGCTTTTGTCCAACGTTTACTTTCGATAAATTTTTCCGAAAGTAAGTCTGTTGCCAGTTTGCTCACCTCCGAGTCCGAATGGTAAATAAAATGCTTCCACGGATCGAAATGGTCGTTGTCCACATTTTCTTTCACATCGTAAAAAATCCTGCGGAATAAACCGTTTTCAGAAACCAGTTCGTCATTTTCCAATTCCTCAATCATATATTCGCTCACTTTTATTTCGTGGTTTCCCTCCGGATGCCCGGCTTCATCTTCGAAAAGCGGAGTGTTGCAATGTTTTAAAAGAAAGCGCAAAAATTCAAGCTCTTCCACTAAAAATTCAGAAGGTTTCGGTTCCGGCGGCCCGGGCAGCGGTTTTGCCGCCTCGCGTGTTTTTTCCCGAACTTCTTTCCGGTGAAAATCTTCGTGCTGTTTCCGTTTTTGCTTCCTTACTTCGGCATATAAAACATCTTCGTCAACATTCAGTAATTTGCTGCATTCCTTAATATACACCGAGCGGGTAATCGTATCGGGAATAACAGCCACCGAACGCACAACATCGGTTATCAATCGCGCGCGGGCCACCGGATCATTTTCCGTGCTTTTCAGTAAAAGGCGCGTTTTAAACTGGATAAAATCAGTTTCGTTTTCCCTGATGTATTCGAGGTAACCACTGGCGCCTTTCTTTTTGGCAAACGAATCGGGATCCTCGCCATCGGGCAGCAACAAAACTTTTACGTTCATTCCTTCTTCCAGCACCAAATCAATCCCGCGCAATGACGCTTTAATCCCGGCTTCATCGCCATCGTAAATTATGGTAATATTTGTGGTGAAACGTTTTACCAGTCTGATTTGATCGGCAGTTAACGCTGTTCCCGATGAAGCCACAACATTTTCAATCCCAGCCTGGTGCATCGACAGTACATCGGTGTAACCCTCCACCAGGTAACATTTTTCAGATCGGGCAATTTCCCGTTTTGCCTGAAAAATACCGTACAGCGCCTTGCTTTTATGGTAAATTTCCGATTCCGGCGAATTGAGGTATTTTGCAGCGTTTTTATCCTCCTTCAGAATGCGCCCGCCAAATGCAATCACCCGGCCGGCCAGATTGTGGATGGGGAACATAACCCGGCCGGCAAAGCGGTCGCGCTTCCAATCGTCGCGCACAATGGTAAGCCCGGTTTTTTCCAGAAATTCAATTTTATAACCTTGTTTTTGAGCCGCTTCCGTGAACGGTGTTTTTCCATCGGGACTAAAACCCAGTTCAAATTTTTTGAGGATATCGTCGCGGAAACCCCGTTCGCGGAAATAGCCCAAACCGATGGTCCGGCCTTCGTTTTCGTTCCACAAAAAGCGGGTGAAATACTTTTGCGCAAACGCCGATACAATCATCAGACTTTCACGCTCGTCTTTCAGTTGTTTTTGTTCCTCGGTTTCCTCTTCCTCCTTAACATCAATGTTGTATTTCCGGGCCAGCCATTTCAGCGCTTCCGGATACGTGAGGTTTTCGTGCTCCATGATGAAATTCACAGAATTCCCTCCCTTGCCACAGCCAAAGCATTTGAAAATACCTTTTGCGGGAGATACGGTAAACGAAGGTGTTTTTTCATTATGGAACGGGCACAATCCCAGCATGTTAACTCCTCTTTTGCGAAGCGATACAAATTCGGAAACAACGTCGGAAATATCCGCGGCATCCAGGATTTTTTCTATGGTCATATGATCTATCACAACTGCAAATGTAGAAGATTTAACCTTAATGACGGCTAAAATTAATTTTTGAATCCGTTCAATTTTAAACGTATTTTTAAAGAAAATTTTTTACATGAAAATGAAACTGGTGGTACTTTCGGGTGCGGGCATGAGCCAGGAGAGCGGACTGAAGACTTTTCGTGATATGGGTGGTTTGTGGGAACAGTACGACGTAACACAGGTTGCCAGTTTGCAGGCCTGGGAAAACAACCGCGACCTGGTTTTGCGGTTTTACAACGAACGCCGCAAACAATTGTGGGAAGCCAAACCAAACGAAGGGCACAAGGCGGTGGCAAAACTCGAAGACTGGTTCGACGTAGATGTTATCACCCAAAATGTGGATGATTTGCACGAACAGGCAGGCAGCAGACGGGTGCTGCATTTGCATGGCGAACTCCGGAAAGCGCGCAGTACAACCGATCCAAATTTGATTTACACACTTGATCACTGGGAATTGAAATCAGGCGATATGTGTGAAAAAGGAAGCCAGCTGCGCCCGCACATCGTGTGGTTTGGCGAGCCGGTTACAGCCATTACTGAAGCTGTTTCAATTGTAAAAAAAGCGGATATTCTGGTTGTTGTCGGCACTTCGCTGGTCGTTTATCCGGCAGCCGGGCTTATTCATTATGCTAAACCTGAAATTCCTATATTTGTTGTTGATCCGCACCGGCCCGAATTTTTACCCGGGAATGTAACCCATATCCGGGAAAAAGCCGGCAAAGGAATGCAACTGTTGTTATCTGAACTTGAAAAATCATACTGAAATGGTACGGAAAATTATTCTCCCGGGGTTGTTGCTTCTTTTTGTACAGGTTGTTTCGGCACAACGATTTGAAGGTGGCTTGCTGGGTGGTTTTAACGCTACCCAGGTTGAAGGCGACACTTTTAAAGGTTATCATAAACCTGGTATACTGGCTGGTTTTTATGTTCAAACCGATATTGCTCCCGCTGTTTTTACCGGAATGGAAATCAAATATTCGCAGAAAGGTTCGCGACGAAAAATTAAACCCAAAGACCCCGATCCCCAAAAGTACATTATGCGTTTGAGTTACATCGATATGCCCGTTTTTATTGGTTTTCGCACCAATGAACGCGGAGCAGTGGTTGCCGGAGCATCGTTTGGGTATTTAATCAGCGGAAAAGAATTCGATGAGTACGGGCAGTTTCCGGAAGAGGACCGAAACGCTTTTAATAGTTTCGATTTGGAACCATTTATCGGATTTCAATTCGGCGTCCTCGATAATTTAAAACTCGATCTCCGGTTTGCCTTATCAGTACTTCCTATTCGTGGACAACCCGGCGACAACGCCACATCGTATTACTGGCTGAACAATCAGTTTAACAACGTTATATCGCTGGCTTTGTATTACCGGCTCGATCGCTAAAGCATTTTTAAAAAACGAAAAATTAAACCGTTGCAGAGGTTGTCACCGGCAGATTAAATGAATCCAATTTTTTGCTGCAGAACGTTTCCCGGTATCGTTCCGGTGAAATGAAAAACAATTTACCTCGTTCTAAAACAGATTTGTCGTAAATTGTTCACAGTCAAAAGTCCGGATACGATGAATGATTTTAATCAAAATGAATTAAAGGTTACTGCTGTTATTGCCGGGACTATCATATTCTTTTTCATCTATTATTATTTGGCGTATTCCAATTTTTTATCGGATAAAATAAGCGTAAAAAAATTTGGAGAAAAAAAGGAAATCACTGTATTCTTTGTCAGAAAAATTCTTGGTTTTTTGTTATTGGGTATTGTACCGGCCATTATCTATTACACATTGATTGGGCAAACTACGGAAACCTTCGGATTAACGCTGCAGGATTTCATTTCCAACCTGAAAACTATTCTAATTCTTGTGCTGTTAATAATTGCAGTAGTTTATCTCCAACAAAAAATTAATCCGGGTTTTATGACGTTGCAAATGGATTTAAACGGTTGGAATTCCCATAGGTTTGTTCTTGACGGAATTGGCTGGATAATTTATCTGACCGCGTATGAATTTTTATTCCGGGGAATACTGCTTTTCGAAAGTTACAGAAGTTTTGGATTCTGGCCTGCAATTGCTGTCAACACAGCAATTTATTCAGCTATTCATATGGTCGACGGAAAAGAAAAGGCGGTGGGCGCATTGGTTTTTGGAACAGTGGCCTGTTATTTCACGCTACACTTTGAAACGATTTTATATTCCGATTTTTATGCACATTGCGCTTAGCCTTTCTGCAGATTTTTTTTCAATTCAATTGCACTTCAGCGAAAAACTTTTTCAGAATAAAAAAACCGAAATTCATCAAAAATGAAATGCATGGTAACCGGCGCAACCGGATTTATTGGCAACAGGTTGGTTCAGGAACTGCTTAACAGCGGTTATCAGGTGAATGTTCTGGTGCGTTCCAAAAACCGCATTCCTGCTGAACAGCAAAAACAAGTTTCGATTTTTGAAGGCGATTTATTTGATTTGGAAATGATTGATGCCGCCATGAAAAGCTGTGAATTTGTTTTTCACCTGGCTGCTTATGCCAATATCTGGTCGAAAGAAAAAAACCTGGCATACAAAACGAATGTTACCGGAACGCGCAACATTTTAGACACAGCTCTAAAAAACGGCATCAGCAAAGTGGTGTTTACTTCTTCTGCAGCTACTCTTTCGCCTTCATCGGAGGCTAATGAGGAAATGGATGAAAATAGCCCGGTACCGGAAAAATACTCAACAGATTACGAAACCACAAAAAGAGAGGCGGAATTGCTTTGCCTCGAATATGTCGGGAAAGGATTAAAAGTTGTTACCGTAAAACCGCCGCGGGTATATGGCCCGGGGAAAATGAGCAAAAGCAATTCGGTAACGCTGATGATTAAATTGTATATGAAAGGAACCTGGCGATTTATTCCTGGAACCGGAGAACAAATCGGGAATTATGCATTTATCGATGACGTGGTAAAAGGCCATATTCTGGCACTGCAAAAAGGAACTCCCGGAGAAACTTATATAGTGGGCGGAACAAATGCATCGTATAACCTGTTTTTTAAGACACTGAGAGAAGTATCAGGGAAAAATTACAGGATGGTTCACCTGCCGTTTTCCCTGATGCTTGCCATATCAAAGTTTGAATTATTTATGGCTGAAACTGTTGGTAAAAAACCTTTGATAACACCGCCCTGGATACGCAGATATCTTCAGGATCGTTTGGTTTCCAGCGGAAAAGCAATGCGCGAAATCGGCTACACCATTACGCCGTTGCGCGATGGCATTTCAAAAACAATTGTTTGGTTACATTCAAAATAATATAAATGGAAAATACCTCTGCAATCTACCACACACTCATTACCGGCGCAACTGCGGGAATCGGCAAGCAAATCGCGATTGAATGCGCCAGAAGAAAACTTAATCTGTTTTTAGTGTCGCTCCCCGACACCGGAATGGAGGAACTTGCCGAATCTTTACGGACCCAATTCGCGGTTGATGTGAAACATCTTTCAGTTGATTTGACCCGGTACGACGCTCCCCAAAAAGTTTATGATTTTGCACAAAAAAATAACTTGAAAATCAATATGCTGGTTAATAATGCAGGCGTGGGTTTCGAAGGTAAAATTGAAGAAGTGATCACTGAACTTACCGATAAAATGATATTGTTAAACATTCGAGCATCTACGTTGCTGGCCATTCTTTTTCTACCACAAATGATGGAAATGAAAAAGGCACACATCCTAAATGTCAGTAGTTTCGCAGCGTTTGCCCCAATTCCGTACAAATGTGTTTATTCGGCCTCAAAAACGTACCTGTTTTTTTTGACCCGCGCCCTGAACAGCGAATTGAAAAACACCAGTGTGAAGGTAACCTCTATTCATCCCACCGGGGTACGATCGAAGCGAACCTTGAATCATATTAAAAATTCCGCGTTTATGGCGCGCATCTCAAGCATGACTCCCGAGCAGGTGGCAAAAGTAGCCGTGAAAAACATGCTCAACGGGAAAAAATTCATTATCCCGGGAATGGTGACCAAAATCTATTATTACTTCGGTTCTATGCTCCCGCACGGGTTAATACTCAAACTGGCAGGCGTTGTGTTCCGAAAACAAAACAACTGAGCCGGTGCGCAGTTAACATTCAAAAAAGCTGTTCGAAACCATTGAAATCAAAAAGATTATCGTCAGGAATTTATCATCCAGATCGAAAAATCATCCAGGTACTTCCAAAATGATTGAAGGACCGGCTCGGGTAAATCACTTTTTTGCAGCACCTGCCGGTAACAATCGAGCCATACTTTTCTGGCTTCGGGGGTGATTTTATGCGGAAGATGTCGTTTGTACATCATCGGGCGGCCGCGGTTTTTGTTAAAATACATGGGGCCTCCGCAAATTTGCACGAAAAAGTCAGATGCATGTTTTTTTGCTTTTTCCAGCTCCGGTCCCTTTTCTGGGAAAAGCTCTTTTACAGCGCTTTCCGACAGAAGTTCGTAATGATCATAAACCACCTGGCGGATTCCCTGTTCACCTAAAATCCGGTACATTTCTTTGGAAGGCAACGTTACCGGCGGCTTTTGGCCTGCAACGTATTCCGTTATATTAAATTCCATATTTTTCAATTTGTTATTAAAGAACAAAAAGATTTGAAAGAGGTTGAAGAAAATTAACATTGTGAAATTCCATGTTAAAGTTTCGTGCCTGATGAAGTATGTATAAACAAACAGGATTAAAAATCGGCAAAAGCCAGCGTGGCGATGCTAACCTTCGCACCGTTGATTTTAAGTAGCTGAAAAGCACAGGCTTCCAGAGTAGAGCCAGTGGTAACAACATCATCGATGAGCAGAATATGTTTCCCCCCGAAGGAATTTTCATCTTTTATTCCAAAAATTCCGTCCACATTTTGCCAGCGCTCAAAACGGTTTTTTTTGGTTTGCGTTGAAGTATGAATTTTCCGGTAAAGGTTATCCGCAGAAATTGGTTTTTTCAGGGTCTCTGCCATTCCGCGGGCAATCCATTCGCTCTGGTTATAACCTCTCTTTTTTAACTTTTTAGGATGCAATGGCACCGGTACAATTACGTCCACCGAATTAAAATCGTCAGTTTCGGAAAGAACCGCGCCAAACCGCCTGCCGGTCTCCATTCCGAGTTCCTTCATCCCTTTGTATTTTGAAAAATGAATCAGTCGCTGATATTTGCTTCCTTTTCGGTAATGAAAGAAAGAAGTAGCATTCACAATTTCTGTCCTTCCCCAAAATAACAGGGCTACTTTATTCTCTTTAACCAGGTGAAAATTACTAACCGGCAAATCGGCCCAGCATTCAAAACACAAGAACTTTTCCCTCGACAGCAACCGGTTTCCGCAGGTAATGCATAACGACGGAAAAAACAATTCCAGCAGGTTATCAATATTTTTGGATAGTCCGTTCACAGCAGCCAATTTAACAATATTCTTTTAAAAACATCCCTGCAAGAGGATTGTATTTTAACATTTCTGTAACCGATGTTTAAAAGAAGTGTTACCGGGGTACCTTATCTTGCCTGTGTCTGAAAATTAAAAATGTTACCCAAACATTTTACTTCTTTTCCTTTCCCAAAATTTTCCCAGGTTGCCTTTCGCTTGCGCAACCTTTTTTGCATGAACGTTATTACTTCCAATAATAATATTATGTTGTACATCGAATTCGAATGAATTGCCGCTGAAACTGATAAAAAGTTGACTGTTTCTAAATAAGCACGAAAAGAAAAGAGATGTTCCTTAAATTTCGGGAAATTATTAATTTTGGGCATGCCTGAATCTGGCATATGGCTGAATTTATAACCAAATGACAATGTTGAAAAAAGTTGGCACATTTCTGAGAAAAAAACTCCTCCTGGTAATCCTGATCGGATTTGTACTGGGAATTTTGATTACTTTGCTTTCCTATAAAACAATACGAATTACTTCAACAAACGAATCGTGTGAAGCATGTCACGTCCATCCTCACGCATTCGATTCCTGGAAACTGTCGGTGCATCATGATACGCGCGTCGGTATTCATATAGGTTGTGTCGATTGCCATTTGCCGCCTGAAGGACAGGGATATCTGATTGAAAAAGTAAAAGCATCAGCGCGTGATATCTACGGTTACGTTTTTAAAGACAGCGCCGATTTTAACTGGGAGCAGAAATCGACCCTTGAATACGCAAAGGATCATGTTTTCAAGGAATCATGTGTGAATTGTCATCAGAATTTATTTCCGCTCACTTTGGATAAAAAAGGTCAGGACGCCCATTTATATTACTCACAGAACGAGGAAGAACTGCGATGCATTAACTGCCACCTGCACGTCGGTCATTATGACCCTAACGCGCTGCATGCCGAGAATGTGACGTTTGGTAGCGCCGGCGGTGAAAAGAAAGAGCGTTTCACCGAACCAGCAACCGTGACCTCTTTGGAAAATTTCACGGAAACCATTCCAAATACCACTGTTGCTTTTAGCATGATAGCCATTCCCGGTGGCTCATTCGAAATCGGAAGCCCGGAAGACGAGCAGTTCAGGGATGCGGATGAAGGGCCACAGAAAGAGGTGAAAATCAGCCCGTTTTTTATGGCTGAAGTTGAAGTAACCTGGGATGAGTTTTTAGCATTTTACAGCGCTACCGCCGGAGAAGGCCGATCAACCGATACTGAAGGCTCGCGGACGGAATCCGACGTGGATGCCATCAGCGGGCCAACACCGCCATACGGGCAACCAGACCAAAACTGGGGAATGGGAACCAGGCCTGCCATTACAATGAGTTTTCATGCAGCAGAAACCTACTGCCGCTGGTTGTCGAGAATTACCGGAAAAAATTATCGCCTGCCCACCGAAGCCGAATGGGAATATGCCGTGCGCGGGGGAACGCAAACTCCTTTCTTTTTTGAAGGCCGGCCAAAAGATTTCTCCGAAAAAGGATTTTTTGGAAAATTGTTTGGAACCCAAAGCGATTCAATTGACCAATACGTGATTTACGAAGCAAACAGCGAATCGAAAACCGAAGAACCAGCAGAAGTGGAGGCCAATCCTTTCGGTTTGAAAAACATGCTCGGAAACGCGAATGAATATTGCGCAGACTGGTATGCCGAAGATGCTTATGAAAAGCTTCAAAACGGGGCAACCGATCCCAAAGGCCCGGCAACAGGAAAAGAACACGTTATACGAGGCGGTTCATTTAAAAGCGCGGTAGGAGAAGTAAGAAGCGCCTCCCGCGATTACACCAAAACCGATGCCTGGTTAAAAACCGACCCGCAGATGCCAAAAAGTATCTGGTGGTTATCCGACTGTAACTGCATTAGTTTTAGGGTTGTTTGCGATTTTGATGAAAAAACCGGAAAAAAATAACTACTTTTAGAATCCTAGATTCAACTAATAAAACTTATTATCATGAGTGAAAACAACTTTTCAAGACGTAAATTTTTAACAGGGGCAGCCGCAGTCGGCGCTGCCGGAGCTATGGGTTTAGGCACCCTTTCTTCCTGTGCATCAGACAATGGTAAATCGGGTAAAGGAGCCAGCGGTAAATACGACTGGGAAACCCGGGAGTTAAACCTTCCTCCGCTTTTGGAAACAGCACCGGAAGGGAAAGAATTAAAAGCTGGTGTTATCGGCTGCGGCGGACGTGGTTCCGGCGCTGCTATTAATTTCCTGGATGCCGGGCCGGGATTGACGATCGTGGCTTTGGGCGATGTTTTTCAGGACCGGGTTGACAGCCTGCAGCAAAAACTGAAAGATGAAAAAAATGTGGAAGTGCCAGATGAAAATTGCTTTGTAGGTTTCGATGCTTATGAAAAAGTGCTCGATTCAGGCGTTGATTTGGTGATTTTGGCAACTCCGCCGAAATTCAGGCCTCAGCAGTTTGAAGCCGCAGTTAAAGCGCGAAAACACGTATTCATGGAAAAACCCGTTGCGGTTGATCCGGTTGGAATCCGCCAGGTGATTGCTGCAGCAAAAATGGCCGAATCGGCCGGGTTGAAAGTAGTTACCGGAACACAACGCCGTCATGAACTGAGCTATATTAATCTTATAAAAGAATTGAACAATAACGCCATCGGACATATTATTCACGGCGATGTTTACTGGAACGGTGGTCAACTTTGGTACCGTACCAATCAGCCCGACTGGACTGAAATGGAATGGATGATTCGTGACTGGGTAAACTGGGCCTGGCTGTCGGGCGACCACATCGTGGAACAACATGTTCACAACCTCGACGTAGCCCATTGGTTTATGAACGATGTGCCTGTAAAAGCGCTTGGTTTTGGATCTCGGCAGCGCAGGGTTACCGGCGACCAATACGATAATTTCGCGATTGATTTCGTGTTCGACGACGGAAGGCATTTAACAAGTACCTGTCGTCAGATAAACGGCTGTACCAATGGTGTCTACGAAGTTTTCCATGGAACAAAAGCCATTGCAACAACGGTTGAGCATAAACCTCAAATTGTTGATGCCGAAGGTAATCAGATTTTTGCAGCAGAAGCTTCCGAGACCAGCCCGTACGTGCAGGAACATATCGATTTAGTTACCTGCATCCGGAACGATATCCCGATAAACGAAGCTGAACAAACCGCGCTGTCAACCATGATGGCTATTATGGGCCGGGTATCGGCATACACAGGAAAAGAAGTCACTTTTGATGAAATGATGAATTCGGATCTGAAATTAGGTCCCGATACATACGTTATGGGAAACATTGGTTACGTTGACACTGCCAAAGTACCAGTTCCCGGATCAGAAGCCGGAGAACCCCGCAACGGCTAATTATACAGGTAACAAAAGATTTAACAATATCAATCAAATCGGCAAAAGCTATCCTTTACCAGGGGTAGCTTTTTCGATTTTACCTTTTCGTGCTTCGGAAATTATGGATTATTTATTCCTAAACTTCCCTTTTTTTTAAGAATCATTCCAATCGTTAATACCGATAAAAATTTACTTTTGTAGCCTTGTACCAAATTACAAACAGGCAAAACAAGCAGTTGAATCATGAAAAGGTTAAAAGTTAAAGAGATTCTTACCAACGGAAAAACAGGTTCAGAAATTCTGGTAAAAGGTTGGGTGAAAACAAAACGCGGAAGTAAAAATGTAAATTTTATTGCGTTAAACGATGGTTCAACAATAAATAACCTGCAAATCGTAGCTGAATCAGAAAAATTTGACGAAGAAGCATTACGCGAAGTAACCACTGGCGCGGCAATTTCGGCAAGCGGAATTTTAGCCGAATCGCAGGGCAGCGGTCAGAATGTGGAACTTATCGCAGGTGAAATTGAAATTCTCGGAGCTGCAGACCCGGAGAAGTTTCCCATTCAGCCTAAAAAGCATTCGCTTGAGTTTTTGCGCGAAAATGCACATCTGCGGTTCCGCACAAATGTTTTCGGAGCGGTTTTTCGCATCCGGCACGCCATGGCATTTGCCATTCATGATTATTTTAACCGGAAAGGATTTTATTACCTACATACACCAATTATTACTGCCAGTGATGCCGAAGGCGCAGGACAGATGTTCCGCGTTACCACGCTTGATGTGGGAAATCCGCCACAGACAGAAACCGGTGAAATTGATTATAGTAAAGATTTTTTTGGAAAAGCGACCAATTTAACGGTTTCCGGTCAGCTGGAAGGTGAACTGGGTGCGCTTGCCCTTGGGGAAATCTATACTTTCGGACCAACGTTTCGGGCTGAAAATTCGAATACCACCCGGCATCTTGCTGAATTCTGGATGATAGAACCGGAAATGGCCTTTTACGATTTAAAAGACAACATGGATTTAGCGGAGGAATTCCTCAAATCGCTTATAAAATATGCACTTGGTAACTGCCGCGATGATCTGGAATTTCTGGCAGACCGGTTGAAACAGGAAGAAAAAAACAAGCCGCAGGATCAGCGTTCGATGGATTTGATTGAAAAACTCGAATTTGTGCTGAACAACGATTTCGTTCGGATAACTTATACCGAAGCCATCGAAATCCTCAAAAATTCAAAACCATACAAAAAGAAAAAATTTCAGTTCCCGGTGGATTGGGGAGTAGATTTACAGAGCGAGCACGAACGCTATCTGGTTGAAAAACATTTTAAATGCCCGGTGATATTAACCGATTACCCGAAAGATATCAAGGCATTTTACATGAAGCAAAACGGAGACAATAAAACGGTTAGGGCAATGGATGTCTTGTTCCCGCAAATCGGTGAAATTATTGGCGGATCCCAGCGTGAGGAAAGCCTGAAAAAACTGGAAAAAAGAATGGACGAGCTGAACATTCCTGCGGAAGAATTGTGGTGGTATTTGGATACCCGCAGGTTTGGAAGTGTTATCCATAGTGGATTTGGTCTTGGTTTTGAAAGATTTGTGCAATTCATTACCGGGATGGGTAATATTCGGGATGTAATTGCTTTTCCACGGACTCCCAAAAATGCAGAATTCTAATCTACTGACTTGAACTCCGTTGAAAAAATGTTAAATTTACGGTAGTAATATTTAGAGAAAGATGGATCAAAAACTATCATTACAGCAAAAATTGCTACAAAAGCTTTCGCCGCAGCAAATACAGGTGATTAAGCTTTTGGAAATCCCTACGATCCAACTTGAACAACGCATAAAAAAAGAACTCGAAGAAAATCCTGTTCTCGAACTTGAATCGGATAATCCGGAAAACGAACAGGAAAACGACAATAATGAGCTCGATCAGGATAATGGCGCTGATGAAGATGAATTTTCATTTGACGATTACCTCACTGATGAAGATGAAATACCAACGTACAAAACAACAACAAATAATTATTCGAAAGACGACAAATACGTCGATATTCCATTTTCGATAGGTACAACATTTCATGAAAATCTCTACGAGCAATTGGGAATGGTGAACCTTTCAGACGAAGATCGGAAGCTGGCGGAATACATCATTGGGAATATTGACGACGATGGTTACCTCCGTCGTGATTTGCCTTCAATCAGCGATGATTTGGCTTTTAACATGAACATGGACGTTCCGGAGGAAAAGCTGAAGGAAATACTGAATGTAATCCAGGAGTTTGATCCAGCCGGTGTTGGCGGTCGTGATTTGAGGGAATGCCTGCTGATTCAACTCAACCGTAAAAATGAAAAAGGACTCGATTTGGCCAGGACCATCGTCCGGGATTTTTTTGATGAATTCACCAAAAAGCATTATGAAAAAATTCAGAAAAAACTCGACCTTTCGGATGAAGAATTAAAAAACGGTATTGACCAGGTACTTAAATTGAATCCAAAGCCGGGAAGCTCATACAGCAATCCGCTGAACAAATCAAACCAGCACATCATTCCGGATTTTATCCTGGAAAACAACGACGGCGAATTGCAACTTTCATTAAATCAGCAAAATGCGCCGGAATTGAAAATTAACGATACTTACCTGGATATGTTGCATGCCTTGAATCAGCAACATAAAAACAAGAAAAATCAAAAAGACGCGCTGGTTTTCGTGAAACAGAAAATTGATTCGGCACGATGGTTTATCGATGCAATCAGGCAGCGAAACAACACGCTGTTGCTAACCATGTCGGAAATCATAAATTTTCAGAAGGAATATTTTAAAGATGGCGACGAAGCCAAACTGCGGCCAATGATCCTGAAAGACATTGCCGAAAGAACTGATTTGGATATTTCAACCATTTCCAGGGTTTCGAACAGCAAATACATTCAAACTCATTTTGGAATTTATCCGTTGAAATATTTCTTTTCGGAAGGCCTCCAAAAAGACGACGGCGAAGAAGTTTCGACACGCGAAATCAAAAAAATCCTGCAGGAATGCATCGATAATGAAGACAAACACAAGCCGCTTACCGATGAGAAACTTGCCCAGATTTTAAAGGAAAAATCGTATAACATTGCCCGGCGAACGGTTGCGAAATATCGCGAGCAGTTGGGAGTTCCGGTGGCACGGCTTCGCAAAGAACTTTAAAATGATAAAAAAAGCGGCAAAAATAATCACCATTATTTTTCACCCGGCTATCTTACCAACACTGGGTTTTATATTGCTTTTTAACAGCGGTTTTTATTTTTCATACATTTCGGTTGAAGGTAAACGTTTCGTGTTATTGGTTGTATTCTTTACAACGGCGGTTCTTCCGTTGCTATCAATTGCGCTTTTGGCGTTAAGCCCAGGTTTCGATATTTCGATGAAAAATGCCCGCGACCGGATGTTGGCCTTACTTTTTTCAGCAGCATCGTATTATATTGGATTCATGTTGCTTAATAAAGTGAAAGCTTTTCCGGTTTTTAAAGTATTTATGCTTGCCGCCGTTTTACTAGCGGTGTTGCTGGTAATCATCACTATCCAATGGAAAATTAGCACCCAAATGGCAGCCATCGGAAGTATAACGGGCGCTTTAATAGCGTTATCGTTCAGGGCCGGGACCAATCCGGCGTGGGCGATTATTTTGGTTGTCCTGGTTTCAGGGATCATTGGCACTGCTATCCTGTCCCTTAAAAAGAATAACATTTGGCAGGTTTTTGCCGGTTATGCCGCCGGATTTGCAATGCTTTATCTTTTAATCTATTACGTGTAAGTTTATTCTACGAATTTATAGCCGATACCTTTTAACGTTTTGATATGATCATTCCCGATTTTTTCGCGTAATTTTCGGATATGAACGTCGATCGTGCGATCTCCCACAACAACATTTTCTCCCCAAACTGAAAAATAGATTTCTTCGCGGGTAAAAACTTTTCCCGGTTTTGAAACCAGCAGTGAAAGCAATTCGAATTCTTTTCTCGGGAGAACCATTTCTTCGTCGTTCATCCGGATAAGGTACCGTTCTTTATCGATTACCAGATTTCCGATTGCCACCGTATTTGCCGAACTTGGCACAACTGCCGGCTGGCTTGCTTCCCCGGTTCTTTTCAGCAATGCTTTAACGCGGCTGATTAAAACTTTCGGACGGATCGGTTTTGTGATATAGTCATCGGCGCCGGCTTCAAACCCGGCAATTTGTGAATAATCTTCGCTGCGGGCGGTTAAAAAGGCAATAACAGTATTGTTCAGCGACGGGATATTCCGAATTTCTTCGCAGGCGGCAATGCCATCCATTTCCGGCATCATTACATCGAGAAGTATTAGATGAGGCTGTGTTTCTTCCGCTTTTTTTACGGCATCTGCACCATTGTTTGCCGTATAAACGATGTATCCTTCTTTTTCAAGATTGTAGCTCAGGAATTCCAGGATATCAATTTCATCGTCAACCAACAGAATTTTAAATTTATTCTCGTCCATAAGAATATGATTTTAAATTTTAAAGTATTGCTAACTTATGTTATCGTTTTGATTCCACAAAATTACCCTAATATTTCGCTTTTTCAAGGGTAAAATTGAAAGTTGTCCCCTCATCGATAACACTTCGCACATTTATCGACTGGTTATGTGCTTCAATAATATGTTTTACAATCGATAATCCAAGGCCTGTGCCTCCCTGCTCGCGCGAGCGCGATTTATCAATCCGGTAAAACCGTTCAAAGATACGCGGAAGGTGTTTTTTATCGATTCCAATGCCATTATCGGTTACTTCCACCATTATGTGTTCGTCCAAATCATGAAACGATACATGCACAAAACCCTGCTTTTTGCCATACTTGATGCCGTTAATTACCAGATTGGTAAGCACCTCGAGAATCCTTTTCTTATCGGCAACAACGAAAACAGGTTTATCTGTTTTATTTAAAATGCTGAGTTTTATTGTTCGTTCTTCGGCTTGCCATTGTTCCATTTCAATTACATCGGCAACTGCTTTTACAATATCAAACCTGGTAAAATTCAATTTCAGCTCGCCCGATTCGAGCTTTGTTATCGATTCCAAATCCTCTACTATCGAAATCATGCGGTCGATGCTTTTTTCGGTTCGTTTCAGGTAAAGCATATTAATTTTCGGATCATCGATTCCCCCTTCCAAAAGGGTAAGGATATATCCCTGAATGTTGAATATGGGTGTTTTTAATTCATGCGAAACATTCCCAACAAAGTCTTTCCGGTATTTTTCAAGTTCTTTAATCCGCTCAATCTCCTTCAACTGGTTTTTTGCCCATTCTTCCACTTCAAATCTTACATTCGACAGCAGACTGGTTGAATCCAGCGGTTTTTCTTCCAGCCGTTTTCCACTAAGCGGCAAATCTTTGATGGCTTTGTAAACTGGTCTAATCTTATCGTAAATGAATTTGTTAATAATATATAGAATGGAGAAAAAGGAAAGGATCCAAAAGATGAACGTAAGCCCGATGATGAAAAGGATATTTAAATGAGTATAAAAAATCAGCAACATAAACAAACCAGCTAGTGCTGTGAGAATGAGTGAAATATAAATTGTAAGTTGTTTCGATGAATATGTTTTCATGCTGTTTATTTTGGCGCAAAGTTAAAAAAAAAATATGTTTGTTGCTGATTAACAGAATGTTTGCGCCTGCTTAATGTTAATTTAATATTTTAGAAAAGGGTTAGTAATTTTTAAGCATCTATATTTGCCGTGCCATCATTAATTTATTTGTAATGGAAAATTTCTATTTGGTTCTTGTTGTCATCCTTTTTGCTCTGGCTATTTCCGATTTGATTGTTGGCGTCAGTAACGATGCCGTTAATTTTTTAAATTCTGCTGTTGGTTCGAAAGCCGCGCCGAAGTGGCTTATTTTCCTTATGGCCAGCCTCGGCGTATTGATTGGGGCTACTTTTTCGAATGGCATGATGGAGGTGGCCCGGAAAGGAATTTTTCATCCCGATATGTTTTTTTTCTCCGAAATCATGGTCATCTTCCTGTCGGTGATGATAACCGACATCATTCTGCTCGATACATTTAACACGCTGGGAATGCCAACGTCAACAACTGTTTCCATTGTGTTTGAGCTTTTGGGATCGGCAGTGGCCGTTTCCATCGTAAAAATAAAAAGCCTTGGCGGCTCGGTTGTGGAATTGTCGCAGTATATCAATTCTGAAAAAGCGTTGGCTATTATTACCGGAATCCTTATTTCTGTGATCATTGCTTTTACGGTTGGAGCAATTGTTCAGTACATAACGAGGTTCATTTTTTCGTTTAAATACCATAAACCAATGGTGTACTTGGGTTCTGCTTTTGGCGGAGTTGCTATCACTGCCATAACCTATTTTATTTTGATCAAAGGAATGAAAGATTCCGCGTTTGCCAATATTGAAGTAGGGGCGGGAGTTTCGCTCGATGATTGGGTGAGCCGGCATACGGGTCTTTTGCTGTTGTATAGTTTTTTTTCATGGGTAATTATCATTCAGGTATTGAAGTGGTTTTTCAATATTAAAATCCTTAAAATTATAGTTTTGGCAGGAACATTCGCCCTTGCCATGGCTTTCGCCGGAAACGACCTGGTGAATTTTATAGGTGTGCCTTTAGCAGGTTACAATTCCTTTAAAGCCTGGATTGCGTCCGGCGCAGTAGCGCCCGATTCTTTTTCGATGGAAATGCTGTCAGGAAAAGTTGGAACACCAACATACATGCTGTTAATTGCCGGTCTGGTAATGATCATCACCCTCATTATGTCAAAAAAAGCCCGTTCAGTAGTAACCACCACAGTCGATTTATCGCGGCAAACGGAAGGGGCGGAACGGTTCGAATCGTCGTTTATGGCGCGTTTGCTTGTCAGAAATACCCTTCGGTTCAACAGTAAACTCAGCCGCGCAGTTCCGGGGGCGGTGAATAAATATGTACAAAGCAGGTTTACGCCTGTTCCACTTGCGGCAGCGAATGATCCTGAACCACCGGCATTCGATAAAATCAGAGCTTCGGTAAATTTGGTTGTAGCCAGTATTTTAATTGCGCTGGGAACATCCCTGAAGTTGCCGCTTTCCACCACCTACGTAACTTTTATGGTTGCCATGGGTACATCGTTATCCGACAGGGCGTGGGACAGGGAAAGCGCTGTTTACCGCATTTCCGGGGTTTTTGCTGTAATTGGCGGCTGGTTTTTAACGGCCCTGATCGCATTTACTATCTCGGCTGTTATTGCCCTGTTGATTTCCCTGGGGGGCAGCATTATGATTTTTATTTTTATTGCCGTGGCGCTTTTTATGGTCGTCCGCACTCACCTATTGTTTAAAAAACGCTCGCAGAGCAACGTTATAGATGATGAAGAAGTAATTTCGGAAAAAGATGCCGTTGATAAAGTTCTTGAAAAATGTTACAAGCTGGCAGTAAATGCTATTGCTTCTGCCAATAAAATTTATTCAGTAGGTGTTGAAAGTTTTCTGAACGAAGACCGCGCCCATTTGAAGGAAGGGCTGGACTTGAAGGACCAGTTAAATAAAAAATCGAAAAAACAAAAAAACAAGGTTTTAAATACAATTTCAAAAATAGAAGGGAGTGTAGATTCCGGGCATTTTTATGTTCAATTTATCGATTACCAGCGGGAAATGGCCCACTCACTTAACTTTATTGTAGAACCGCTGTTCGAACATCTCGACAATCAACATAAACCGTTTAGGAAAATACAAGCCGAAGAGCTTGAAAAGCTGATGGGCGACATCGACGAATTGTTTAATTTTTCGTTACACATTATAAAAGAAAACGACTTCGATAAAGTGGAGGAACTCATCGGGAAAAGGGACGCAATCGTCGATTTCCTTTATAAAATGGAAAAAGCTCAGATAAAACGAATTAAGGCAAAGCTGGTAAATACCAAAAATTCCGTTTTATACTTTAATACCATTTCGGAAACCAAAAATATGCTACTCCATTTTATAAATCTGGTAAAAGCTTACCGCGATTTCATTACTTCTACAAAACAAAAGGAAATATAATTAAACTTTTATTACAGTATTTTGTAATTGATTAAATAATTAATTATGAAATATTTAGGTACCCGAAAATCGGTTATTTTAACAAAATTGTAATCTTTTATTAATTGCAGTGTAATTACTTGCACTCATCTTTGCAGCATTAATTCAATCTAAGAATCTGGTTCAATGAAAAAGACTGTTCTAATCCTGATGTTTATGACAGGAATGATTTCGGCAACGAAAAGTCAGGAAAAATCGAGCGGGTTCAAACCACATGGAAAACCACTCGCTTTGATTTTCACCAATTTCCACAACGATTTTATTGAAAGCAGCATGTATCCTGCGTTCGAAATTACCCGGGCCTATTTGGGTTATGAATACAACTTCAGCCCGGAATGGTATGCAAAAGTAGTTTTCGATGTTGGCGATCCCGGAGTTGGAAAACACGAAATGTCGGCATTTCTGAAAAACGCCTATGTTAAGTATACTAAAAGCAGGTTCACTGCCTATTTTGGAATGATTGCCACAACCCAATTCAAGGTTTCCGAAAAAATCTGGGGGTATCGCTACATCGAAAAATCGTTTCAGGATGCTTACGGTTTTAATGCAAGCGCCGATCTCGGTTTTAATCTTGAATACGATTTCACAGATTTTCTTAGTGCCGATTTTTCTGTAGTTAATGGCGAAGGCTACAAAAAAATTCAGGGCGATTCGCTTCTCCGTCCTGCCGCAGGAATAACATTAACACCGGTAAAAACAATAACAGCCCGCGTTTATGCTGATTACATGGGAAAAGATGTAAAACAGAAATCGCTGGCAACTTTCCTGGCGTATACAGGGAAAAAACTGATTGCCGGCGCCGAATACAACTACCAGTGGAACATGGATATGGTTGCCGGGCACGATGTTTACGGAACCTCGTTTTTCCTTTCCTGGAAACCAACTTCGAAAATTAAATTGTTCGGTCGTTTCGACGATTTGAATTCTTCGGCATCAGACGGTGAAATCCAGCCCTGGCAAATTGATGACGACGGACAACTTTTTATGGCCGGACTGGAATATTCTCCGTTAAAAGGGGTAAAGTTTGCGCCGAATTACCGGTTGTGGAATCCCGAAAATGAGTCGTTTCCAACTATAAACAGTCTCTATTTAAATTGTGAATTGAAATTTTAAGCGAAAAAAATGAAAACAAAAAATCTGATAACAATCGTCCTGGCAGTCCTGGTTTTCGGCGCCTGCCAAAATTCACCGAAAAAAAACGGGGAAGAAAAATCCGGTAAGAAAGAAAACATTTCGTTAACAGCAGCGGGGGCAACTTTTCCGATGCCTTATTATAATATGGTTTTTAACCAGTACACCAAAAAAACAGGCGTAGATATCACCTACGGCGGGATTGGTTCGGGCGGAGGCATCCGCAGCCTTAGCGACAAAATTGTTGATTTTGGTGCAACTGATGCTTACCTCGACGACCAGAAACTGGCCGAAATGCCAGCCGAAGTAGTTCATATTCCAACGGTAATGGGCGCAGTAGTTATTGCTTACAACCTTTCCGGGGTCGACGGGCTAAAACTTTCCGACAAGTTGCTCGAGAAGATTTTTATGGGCGAAATTACCAAATGGAATGATCCGGAGATGAAAAGCAACAACCCTGATTTAAACCTGCCGGATATGAATATCAACGTTATTCATCGTTCCGATGGAAGCGGCACAACCAACATTTTCAGCGATTACATGAGTAAAGTGAGCGAAAAATGGAACAAGGAAGTTGGCGCCGGAAAATCGTTGCAATGGCCAACCGGAATGGGTGCAAAAGGAAATCCGGGCGTTGCCGGAACCATCAGCCAAACCGAAGGAACAATCGGATACATTGGTTCGGAATATGCATTTGCGCAAAAAATACAGACTGCCAAAGTTCAAAACAGTTCCGGTAATTACACTGCTCCTTCCATTGAATCGGTTAGCGCTGCTGCACAAGGCGATATACCGGATGATACACGCATTATGCTGACCAATTCCGGAAATCCCGATTCGTACCCAATCAGTGGTTTTACCTGGATAATTTTGTACAAAGAACAAAATTACAACAACCGTTCGAAGGAACAGGCGATGGCTACGGTACAACTGCTCGACTGGCTGGTGAGCGATGAAGCGCAGGGCCAGGCTGAAAAAGTACATTACGCACCGCTTCCCGCTGCAGCAGTTGAAAAAGCGAAAGCCATTTTGCGATCAGTGACTTACAACGGTGAAACGCTGTTGAAATAGGAAAGCCCCCTTCTTTTCCCCCAAAGAAAGGGGGAAGGGAGGGATAGAAACAGGCGCCCGGCATTGCTCAGAAAAATTAGCGGATATCTAAAGTGGATAAAAATTTAAAAACGTACAAAGTAAAAACTTGAGCTTCCTTAGCCTCCTCACGGGGAGGATTGGAGGGGCTTTCAGGGTCTTTAAAATGAACAGCGATAAAATAACCAAAGTCGTATTACTGTCGTCATCGTTCATAATTCTGTTGCTGGCGGGAGGAATGGTGTATTCGCTGGTGGAAGGCAGCATTCCTGCATTTAATCATTTTGGGCTGCATTTTATTTTTTCAAAAGAATGGAACCCGCGCAGCGGCGAAGAAAATTACGGGGCGCTGCCTTTTATCACCGGAACAATCATCACTTCTGTTTTGGCGCTGGTTATCAGTCTGCCGTTGTCGTTTTCCGCATCACTTTTTTTGGGTGAATATTACCGTGGAACGCGAATGGCAAAAATCATTGGAATGCTGGTAGATTTACTGGCAGGTATTCCTTCAATTGTTTACGGCTTGTGGGGATTTTATGTGCTCCGCCCCCTTTTGTCAGATTTAGGCGCACCCAATCAGGGGTTTGGTGTTTTTACAGCAAGCATCATTCTGGCAATCATGATAATTCCTTATGCCACTTCATTGAGCAACGAAATAATTTCCATGGTGCCGAATGAACTGAAAGAAGCAGCTTATTCGCTTGGCGCCACACGCATCGAAGTAGTATGGAATGTAATTGTGCCTTCGGCGCGTTCGGGTATTATTGCCGGTTACATTCTTTCATTCGGAAGGGCATTGGGCGAAACCATGGCGGTTACCATGCTCATCGGAAATGCCAATATTATTCCCAAAGGCCTGTTCAGCACCGGAAACACGATGGCGAGTGTTATTGCCAATCAGTTTGGCGAAGCCGACGGACTTAAACTAAGCGCTTTAATTGCCATTGGACTTTTACTGTTTGTCATTACCGGAATCATCAATGCAATAGGAAAATTCATCATCAAAAAAATGGCGTAATGAATCACCCGGTGAAAAAAATCAGCTCGAACAACCTCGCCCGCAGGAAACTGAAGGATCAGTTCTTTCACGGATTGATCATCGGTTTGTCGGTGATTACGATTTCGCCAATCATCCTGATTATTTACAAGCTGATTGAAAAGGGAGTCGGGCAATTCAGTTTCGGTTTCTTACTGGAAAACCCACCTGATACATTTGAGGCGATGACAGCCGTGAGCAACGGAGAACACATTCCGGGCGGAATTGTAAACGGAATTACCGGAACACTGGTGATGGTTGTACTGGCGTCGGTAATGGCAATTCCCACAGGAATATTGGCAGGTATTTATTTATACGAAAACCAGGGTAAATTGCTCGCCAGCTTTACCCGGAACATTTCTGATATTTTGCAGGGGGTTCCTTCCATTGTTCTCGGTTTAATTGCTTACCTGTGGGTGGTAAAAAATATTACGCACGGATTTTCGGCACTCGCCGGCAGTGTTTCGCTGGCGATTATGATGCTGCCGATGATTATCCGATCAACCGAAGAAACACTGAAAATGATCCCGCAAACCATTAAGGAAGCCGCATTGGCGCTGGGTGTTCCCTATTACAAGGTTTTATTGCGGGTATTAATTCCAACGGGGTTCAGCGGGTTATTAACCGGAATCCTTTTGGGGATTTCGAGAATTTTGGGAGAAACAGCGCCGTTGCTGTTAACTGCGCTTGGCAGCAGTAAAATCAACCTCGACATATCGGAACCCACCAGCGCTATACCATTGCTCATCTGGGAATTCTACAACGATCCGAACATGGTGGATTTAATCTGGAGTTCATCGTTGTTACTGATGATCATGGTGTTATCTTTAAACATTTTTTCGAAACGAATTGCTGCCCGAACAAAATAGAAAAATGGAAAGCTCAGTCAAAATAAAAGATCCGGTACTCAGCATCAGGAACTTATCAGTTGCCTACGACAAAGGCAAGTATGCCGTTGATAATGTTTCGGCCGATGTTAAAAGGAACAGCGTAACCGCCATTATGGGCCCGTCGGGTTGCGGCAAAAGTACGCTGCTCAGGGCCATAAACAGGATGCACGAACTGTACGAAAATATTGAAACCAAAGGGAATATCATCCTGAACGGGAAAGATATCACCAACATGTCGACTATAAAACTACGGCGAATGGCAGGTATGGTTTTCCAGCGCCCGAACCCGTTCCCGACCATGAGTATTTACGACAACGTAGTTGCAGGATATAAACTGAACGGGATCAGGCTGAAACGTTCAGAACGCGATGAAATTGTGGAGCGTTCGCTGCGTGATGTAACACTTTGGGAAGAAGTGAAAGATTCGCTTTACAAAAAAGGAACGTTCCTGTCGGGCGGTCAGCAGCAGCGTTTATGCATCGCCCGCGCACTGGCGTTCGACCCGGAGATTATTCTGCTCGATGAACCGACTTCGGCGCTCGACCCGGTTGCCACTTCCAAAGTGGAAGATTTACTGGTAAAACTGAAAGAGAATTACACCATTTTAATGGTTACGCACAACATGTCGCAGGCAGCACGAATATCGGATTACTCGATGTTTATGTACCTGGGGGAACTGGTGGAATACGGGAAAACAAAAGACATGTTCACCAAGCCCAAAGACCGCAGGACAGAGGAATACCTGACGGGAAAATTCGGTTAAATTTTTATATCTTCACTAAAATTCAGAAACAATGACTACAAAAAAAGACGATGCAATAAACCGCGTTTTAGCCGATTTCGAAGAAATTGCAAATCTTGTTTTGCATCAGCTCGATTTGCTGGAAAAGCTGATTTCTTCCGGTGAAACGGACATTCCCAAAAATATCAGCGATGAAATTCTGGAAAATGAGAAAAAGCTGGATAAATTCGAAGTGAAACTGAGCGATAAAATTGTAAATACCATTGCTTTGTACCAGCCGGTGGCGTCTGATATCCGGAAATTAATTGCCTGCTACCGTATCGTAATCAGCCTGGAACGTGTAGGTGACCTGGTAACAAATATTCTGGGATTTCTGGATAATATTAAAGTGGAGAAAATTTACACCAACCTTTCTGATGTGGTTTCAAACATGCTCATTCAAAGTTCGGGCATGGTAAATAAAGCGCTGGTTGCATTTACTTCGGATGATAAAGAATTCGCAATCTGGACGATTAAAAACGATGCCGTTGTGGATGAACTCAATCGCAAAATGCTGAAAAAAGCAATCAAAAAGAGCAAAATAAGCGACGAAAACAAACAGATGCTCACCAGTTTTATCAGCATGAACAGCATGGTTGCCAACATCGAACGAATTGGCGACCACGCCACCAACATTGCCGAGGCTGCTATTTATTCCATTGAAGGAAAAGATGTGAGGCACGTAAAAAAAATTGAATAACCTGATTGAAAATGAACGCTGCAAAAATTCCGAAAATACTGGTTGTGGACGACGAAAAGGATTTATGCGAAATCCTCGAATTCAACCTTTCGAGTGAAGGTTTTGAAGTGGAAATTGCCAATTCGGCGGAGGATGCGTTGAAAAAGCCGCTCCAGGATTACCAACTCATTTTGCTCGACGTGATGATGGGCGAAATGTCGGGCTACAAAATGGCCTCGAAAATGCGAAAGGATTTAAAGCTCTCCGTCCCCATTATTTTTTTGACGGCAAAAAGCGCCGAAAATGATATCCTGACCGGTTTTAATGTGGGCGCCGATGACTACATTTCAAAGCCCTTTTCAATTAAAGAAATGACAGCGCGCATAAAAGCCGTGCTTAAACGCGGAGGATTGGAATCGGAAGAAAACACCACTCTCGAAGCCAATGAGCTCGAAATTAATACTTCAAGCAAATCCGTCACGCTAAAAAATAAATCCGTTAACCTCACGCGAAAGGAGTACGAAATACTTGCCTTGTTGCTAAAAAATGAAGGCCATTACATCAGCCGGGAAGAAATCCTGAATCGTATCTGGAACGATGATGTAATTGTAACCGAGCGGAATGTAGACGTGAATATCGCCCGTTTGCGGAAGAAAATCGGCGACTACGGAAAATATATCAAAGGAAAATCAGGTTACGGTTATTCTTTTAAGATTCAATAGAAAAGCCCCTCCCAACCTCCCCAAAGGGGAGGGGAGAGAAAAAAATAAACAATTAAAAAATTAAGAAAGTGCCGGGACATAAAACATACCGAAGAAAAGTTTTCTTCTATTTTATCGCAGTATTTGTGGTTTTTACGGTAGCAGTCCTGCTTTTCCAGCTTAACCGTGAGAAGCATTTCAAAAAAGAGGAACTGGAAAATACATTGGAAAATGTGGCCGATGTTACCAACAACTACATTCATATTTACAATCTTTATGAAAATGGAAATTTCGAAAAGGCCGATACACTGAAGGAACTTCTCCGGCAGCCAAATATCCGGATTACTGTAATCAGCAGGAAAGGGGAAGTTTTATACGACAGTTTTGTCAACGACTATCCGGAAATGGAAAACCACCTGGAGCGGCCGGAAATTCAAAAAGCGCTTTATTCCGGCACTGGTGCAAACATTCGTTTTTCGCACACCACCCAACAGGATTTCTACTATTTTGCAAAAAACTACGACAATTATTTTGTGCGCGCTGCCATCGTTTACAACATCCAGGTGGAAAATTTCCTGAAAGGCGAACGCTACTTTATTTTCTTTATTCTTTTCATGTTCCTGGTTATGTGGCTAATAGCAAATGTGGTTACCAAACAACTTTCGGTGTCAATTACAAAACTGAAGGACTTTGCCGTAAAAGCAGGCCGGAATGAACCCATTGAAGCGGATAGCGATTTTCCGGAAAACGAGTTGGGCGAAATTGGGTCGCAGATCGTGAAGATTTATAAAAACCTGAAAAAAACGAAAGACGACCTGGCGCTGGAAAAAGAGCGGTTTTTTAACCACATGAACATCCTGAACGAAGGAATAGCGTTCTTTACCCCGAAAAAGGAAAAAATGCTCGCCAACAGTCATTTTATTCAGTACATCAGTATTATTTCGGATACTTCGACCATTTCGGCCGATCATATTTTTGCCGTTCCGGAGCTCAATAAAATCAACAGTTTCCTGAAAAATTACCTCAATTCTGATACAGAGTTTCATAGCAATGAATTACCGCAAACAGAATATACCATTCATAAAAATGAACGGTATTTTAAACTTCTGTGCATCATTTTTGCCGATAAAAGTTTCGAAATTTTAATTACCGACATCACCCGACCGGAAAAACGAAGATTGCTGAAACAACAACTTACATCGAATATCGCACACGAATTGAAAACACCGCTGGCATCGATAAAAGGTTACCTGGAAACGCTGATGAACAACGATAAAATTGACCGGGAGAAACAGCAGTATTTTATTCAGCGGGCATACAAGCAAACCGAAAGGCTGAACTTCCTGCTGAACGATATTTCGCTGCTAAACAATATTGAAGATGCGGGAGAACTGTTTGAAATCAAACCGGTGGCAATAAAGCCTATTGTGCACGATGTGGTGGAAAACCTCGAAAATCGGTTGACAGCAAAAAACATAAAATGCAAATTGTACATCGATGACGATATTACGGTAAACGGAAACGATTCGCTGTTGTCGTCGGTATTTCAAAATTTAATTGAAAACTCGATTAATTACGCAGGCGAAAACATAACCATTGAAATCAGGAATTACATGGAGGATACGAAATACCATTATTTTTCGTATTCCGACAGCGGCGTTGGGATTCCGGAGGAACACCTGCAGCGTATTTTCGAGCGTTTTTACCGCGTAGATTCCGGTCGTACCCGCGAATTAGGCGGCACCGGACTAGGACTTTCCATCGTTAAAAACGCAATCCAGCTCCACAAGGGAAATATCTCGGCGCGCAACAAACCGGAAGGTGGAATTGAATTTTTGTTTACACTTGCGAAACAATAAAATGCCTGGATATTTACAGCATCGGCTGTTTTCTGACCTGGAAGACAGCCGGTTTTTAATGCCGGAAGTAAATCATTCCCGTGTGCCTTTCTATTCTTTTTTCCAGGTCTGAAGTTTGACTCTGGCTGCATCTCTGAAATTGAAGCAGGTATACATAAAATAACTCAAAAAAAATCCTGCATTCCTGCAGGATTTTTTTGGGTGGTAGATGGGACTTGAACCCACGACCCCTGGAACCACAATCCAGTGCTCTAACCTACTGAGCTACAACCACCATGTTATTTTTGCGGTTGCAAATATAATATTTATTCTCTTCTCTGCTGAAAAAATTAAAAATAAATCGGTTTGCAAATCCCAAAAAGTTAATTTTGAAAAAACGGTTTACCATGCAAAAATTGAAGTTTGAAAATGTTGTTTGTTTTGGCGAAGTCCTTTGGGACATGCTGCCCTCGGGAGCAAAACCTGGCGGAGCGCCGCTGAACGTTGCCATCCACATGATAAAACATGGTATTCAACCCTTACTAATCAGCAAAGTTGGAAACGATGAAGACGGCAAAAAGCTACTCGGATTTCTTGCCGGCTCCGGTCTTTCCACTGCAATGATTCAAACCGATACAAAATTGCCAACCAGCAAAGTACTGGTGCATTTGGATGAGCAAAAAAATGCAACATACGAAATCTGTGAACCGGTTGCGTGGGACAACATTCAACCCGATGAACAAAATCAAACGGCAGCGCGGTCGGCCGGTTTATTGGTTTACGGTTCCCTGGCTTCGCGAAATACCACCACGCGCGAAACACTGTTCCAACTGCTCGAAAACTCCGGCGCCACACGGCTTCTCGACGTTAACCTGCGTCCGCCTTACCATCAGCAAACTAACATTGAAATCCTTTTGCACAAATCAGATATAGTAAAACTAAATGACGATGAACTGAAAATTATTTCAGGCTGGAACGGAAAAACAGGAACCGATGAGGAACTTATGCGATGGATGGCCGGTTATTTTCAGTGCATCGCAATTTGTGTTACACGAGGTGCGAACGGCGCAATGTTGTTCATTGAAAATAAGATATATCAACATCCCGGTTTTCAGGTGAATGCAGTGGATACCGTTGGTGCGGGCGATTCATTTCTGGCCGGCCTGATTGCCGGGTTAGCCAAAAACATTCCTCCCGATGAAGCGCTGGAACTGGCTTGTGCCACAGGCGCTTTGGTAGCTTCGCGGCATGGCGCTGTTCCTGATTATTCTCCAAAAGATATTGGGAAAATAATAAATTCAGCTTCCGCTTAAATTCTGCAACCCTTCCTTTTTTTCGTTGTCACTACTACTGAAAGAAAATAAATTGGGACAAACGGAGCACATACACAAACCGCTGATTGAGGCCTGCAAAAATGGAGACGAAAGGTCGAAATATATGCTGTACCAAATGTATGCGAAATCCATGTTCAATATATGTTACCGAATGATGAACAACCGCGAAGAGGCCGAAGATATGCTGCAGGAATCATTCACTCTGGCATTTATGAAATTGGGTTCATTCAGGCACGAATCAGGTTTCGGAACCTGGCTGAAACGCATTGTGATTAACACCTGCATTAATTCGCTGAATAAAAGAAAGCTGGAAATGGCTTACCTGGAAGACCACCGCAAAACGGATGTGCCGGAAGAAGCAGCGGAAGAAGAAATCGAATTCGACGTAAACAGCATCCGGAAAGCCATGGAATTATTACCTGACGGCGGCCGCCTGGTTTTTTCGCTTTATTTGCTCGAAGGGTACGACCATGTAGAAATTTCGCAAATACTGAACATTAGCGAATCGACCTCAAAAAGCCAGTTTATGCGGGCAAAACGGCGGATTATCGAGATTTTAAAAGAACAAAAAACGAAGCGCTATGAATACTGATCGCCTGGAAGAATTTATAAAAAGCAATCGCGAAGAATTCGACGAGTTGGAACCTTCGCCCAAAGTATGGGAAAATATCAGAACAGGAACCGCGCCAAAAAGAAAACACATTCATCCGGTTTTCTTCCGGGTTGCAGCGGTGGCGGTTATTTTACTTCTTGCTGCCACAGTTGTTTGGCGAAGCAGCTTGTTTGGAAACCGCGAACAACTTGCCGATGATCCCGAATTGCGTGAACTGATGGAAGCAGAATCGTATTACGCCCGCGAAGTAGATTCGAAGCTTCAGGAAATCAGAAAATGTTACTACACGTATCCCGGGCTGAAACAGGATGTGGAAGGCGATTTGAACGAACTGGAAGAAATGTACAACGACCTGAAACACGACCTTCGCGAAAATGTATCCAATAAAACAGTGATTGAAGCAATGATCGAAAACAACCGGTACAGGCTGAAACTGGTAGACGATGTTCTGGAACAAATCAATTGTTAATTGAAAAAGAAAATGAACCGATTAAAACATACCTGTGATTTTTGTAGCTGTTTTGTGCCCGATCCTGGCATCGGCGCAATTCACCGAAACGAAGGAAATAAACCGGCGGTTCAAGGTGACGCCTGATACCCGTGTGGAAATTTCGAATAAATACGGAAAAGTGGAATTAATTACCTGGGACAAAGATTCTGTGGTTTTCGACATTAAACTTCGGGTGGAAGAAAAAAAGTTGTCGAAACTTGAAAAGTCGATCGACCAGATTGATTTCGATTTTACCAGCAGCCGGCATTTTTTAATTGCGCGCACTGTTGTTGGCGAAAATTTGAGCGCCCTCGAGAAAGAATTCATGAAATTTAGGGAAACTCTTTTGCAGAGCGACGGCAACATGCAGATCGATTACACCGTTTGGCTGCCAGCCGGGAATAACCTGAAAGTGGAAAATAAATTCGGCGATATTTTCATTGGAGATTTTGATGGCGAAGCTAAACATCGATCTCTCGAACGGAAACCTGAAATCGCACGATTTTGCCGGACGGCTCGATCTCACGCTCAATTTTGCAGATGCCACCATCAACCAAATTGAAACTGCACGCATCGACTGCAGTTACAGCGACGTATATATAAAACAGGCAAAGTCGCTTCGGGTGACCAGCAAATCATCCACTTTTGAAATAACAGAGTTGAATGATCTGGATGCAGACTCACGCCGCGATAAGTTTCGCATCCGCCGTGCCGATTTCATCGATGCTACAGGTAGTTTTTCAAACTTCCGTATCAATGAATTAACTGACCGGTTAACCATTCGCGCTGAATATGGCGATGTGGACGTGCAAAAAACAGCGCCCGATTTCAGTAATATTCTAATCGAATCGAAATCAACCGATATCAATCTTTATTTTGATCCGCGCTCGCAGTTTACTTTCGAGATTACCAAAATTAAAGCAGATGTTATTTTCAGCGAAGAAGTAAAAGTGACCGAAGAAACCATTCTGAACGAAAAAGATGAAAAAAAGGAGTTAAAAGGATACTTCGGGAAACCAGTCGATACACCTGCGAAACTCTTTATCAATGCGGCTTCCGGAGAAGTCAATATTTTTTCAGAATAATTTTTTTACCTTTTTTAACACATTTTGCATATTTTTTGCAACCCCTGCTTCAATTCGCTGTCAATAGTGAATATAGAAAACAGAAACAACTCCGAAAGATTTTAGCCATTCCTTCGGAATAAAACAGAAAATTGATATTACCATGAAAACAATTAAACATGTTTATTTGAGCGCAGCCATACTACTTCTGGCTGCCACCGGTTGCATTGATGATTTTACCATCCGCGGAAACGGAATCGACGCCAGCGAAGGTAGAATTGTCACTCATTTTGAACAGGTAAAATCGGAAGGTCCCTTCGATGTTCACATTACCAGCGGCGACGAATTCGACGTGGTGGTAAGCGCTGAATCGAACCTGCTGCCTTACATTGAAACCGATGTTTACCGGAATGTACTGCGGTTATATGTGCGCGGACTGCATAATCTGAATAACCGCCTGCCAATTGAAATCTTTGTGACCACACCTTTTTTGGAAGGAATTACACAAAGTGGTTCCGGTAGCGTAACTACCGGTTATTTTGTGAGCGACGATTTCGATGTTAAAATTTCCGGATCAGGGTCGATAGAAACGGCTACAGATGCTTCGAATATTGATGCTGTGATTTCCGGATCGGGTGGATTGTTGTTATCCGGGAGCGCAGCTCATTCCGATTTGACGGTGAGCGGCTCGGGAACCATCAATGCCTATAATTTTGCTGTAAGCAGTTGCGATGCCAATATCTCCGGCTCCGGTAACATCATGACAAATGTTGAAGATTTTCTAAAAGTGAGCATTTCGGGCAGCGGAAATGTATTTTACATTGGCTCGCCGGAAATCGAATCACATATTTCCGGATCGGGGAATGTTATTCATGAAAATGATGTAAATTGAACGATAAAACATAGATTCATGAAACGATTCCTGACATTGTCGATGTTAATAATTGCTTCAACTGTGGTTTCGGCGCAGGGGTTCAACAAAGCCGTAGGTATCCGCGGAGGTTTGTCATCGGGATTTGAATATCGCTTTTATACGAATGATACCGAATCATACAAATTGTTACTGAGCACGCGCGATCAGGGGATTCAATTACATGCATTCAAGGAATTCCATAAATATGATTTATTTGATTTCGCCTATCAAATCGTATTTTATTACGGTTTTGGGATTCATAGCGGCTACGAAAGCTGGGATGTTGTCCGGTACAGGAATTACACCAGGTATTACGACAGCCGCGCATCAATTATTGCAGGCCTTGATGGACTGGCCGGCCTCGAATACGTTTTCGACGTTGCGCCCGTTTCCGTGGGGTTGGACGTGAAACCATACTTCGATTTGCTGGGACGGGAGCCATTTGACCTTCAACTTTTCGATTTTGGATTTACGGTGAAATATCTTTTCCAGTAACATACAAAACATTTCTAACCCATAAATTTTATTTTGACATGAAGAAAATGATGTTGCTCCTGTTGCTGGCAACCACTTGCTCCGTTGCTTTCAGTCAGGACGAAAACAGAAACAATACAATTCAGACTATTTTCTCAGGGAATGGGAACAATGGCGCATACGGGGCATTTAGCATTGGCTATACGCAAATCGACGGCAGGGATGCATTGATTTCCGGAGGCCGCGGTGCTTTTATTGTCGACCACTCGTTTGCAATTGGAATAGCCGGTTATGGCTTTGTAAACAACCTGGACTACCACAATTATTACAACGGCGGTTCTCTCGATAAATATCTGGCCGGCGGATACGGTGGAATTCTCCTGGAACCAATAATTGCAGGTACAATGCCGGTGCATTTATCCTTTCCGGTTTTAATTGGAATGGGTGGTGTTGCCTATTTCGATGAATATGGCCGGCAGTACTTCGACTTTTACGAAAATGCTGACCGGGATGTGTTTTTTGTAGTCGAACCGGCGGTTGAAGTCGAATTTAACCTGGTTCGTTTTTTCAGGGCAGCGGCGTTCGTAAGTTACCGTTTAACGTCGAATATCGATTTGCCCGAAATATCTCCGGATGTGCTTAAAGGCTTGAATGTTGGAATGACATTTAAGTTTGGGAAGTTCTAAAAAAAATGCCGCGGCTGATTTGCCGCGGCATTTTTTTGCTTAGTCGAGTTTCACATAATCGGCCTGGTTTAAAAATTCCAGGCTTTTTTCAACGCTTACAATGGGTTCAAAGTTGTATTCTTCCACTTCCACAATCCCGTATTTTACCCCGGCTTTGTCTTTGGCCGCGAAAATTTCCTGAAAAGGCATGTTTCCGCTGGCGCCAACTTCTTCCTTGTCTTTTATATGCCACAGGTAAAATCTTCCCGGATATTTGTCGAAATATTCCACCGGACTTCCGCCACCATCAATCGCCCAGTATAAATCCATTTCGAACATCACTTTGTCCGGGTCGGTTAATTCCAGCATCCAGTCGTAAACCGGTTTTCCTTCCAGTTCAGTCGAAAATTCTTTATTGTGATTGTGGTAACCAAACCGGATTCCCTGTTCGTTGCATTTCTCGCCAACAGCATTGAAATATTCGCAATAACGTTTTAATCCGTCGAGGCTTTCGTAGCCCGTGCCTCCCATCCATGGTTGAACAATCCATTTTACGCCTGCTGCTTTATGGGCTGCGATACAATCATCCCACCAGGCCATGGTTTTGTCCCAGCTTGCTGAATCCGGAACATCTTGCCCGGTATGCGAGCCCCAAAAGTGCATCCCGTTGTTTTCGCACAACTGGCTGAAATCTTCCGGCGACATTCCGTAAAATTTGCCGTTGTTAAACCCGGCAGCTTCAACAAACTTATAGCCCATTTCTCCAACTTTGGCAACAGTGCTGTCCGGTTGATTTTTCATCATATCGCGAACAGAATACAATTGTAATCCGATGTTTTTCCCTGCCGGTTTCTGATTGCAGGCAACAAACAACTGCTGTGCAAATACAGCGGCAACAAGAACCAATAACATTTTAGCGGTAATTTTTTTCAATAACATTTTTCCTGGTTTTTAGGTTTTTAAATTTCGATGTTCAAAAATATTGATTTCCTGAAATCCCCTGTCATAATTTTAGCAATTTATGCAAATAAACGGTGTCTTTTTATTAAACGGCGCTGTTTGTTCAAAAAATAGTTCGGTTACGAACAAAAAAAATGTTTTAATTTTACCGCTTTTAATTCATAACGTATGGATATTACTGAAATACTGATAAAAATCCGGAAAATTGTTCGTTCGATCAATCTTGAGTCAAAGAAAATTCAAAAAGAGTATGGAGTTAGCATCCCGCAGGTACTTTGTTTGAATTACCTGGTGAATTCCGAAAACTACCAGGCTACGCAGGGCGAAATAAAAAACTTTCTCAATCTCAACTCAAGCACAACCAGTGGCATCATTAACCGGTTGGAAAATAAGGGATTGATTGCACGGCTTCCAAAATCGGGTGACAAGCGAATTGTAAATATTACGTTAACTTCGAAAGGCGATAAATTGCTGAAACAAATTCCGTCGTTATTGCACGAACAGCTTTCCATTAAACTTCAAAAACTCAATCCTGCCGAACTTGAACAAGTCCAGTTAAGTCTCGAACTTCTGGTCAGACTCCTGGATATAGACGATGTTGATGCTTCGCCACTGCTAAGTTACGAGGACGACTTGTAATATTTTATTTCCAAAATAGTTTCTGTAAAAACAAATTTAGAACCATTCTAATATAGGTCAATTTCACTTCGCCGGATTTGATGCTGTTAATGTGTTATTTGTCAATATATTATGTCTGATAATGGAATGAATTATTGGGAAATATCATTTGTTGTAACCGATAAAATGTCTATTTTTGTTCCACCAGAAACAATTTTAACTTTGACATGGAAATTTTTAATAATATTCAGCAGGAAATTGCTGAAAAAATCAGGCCTGACAGTAACATTTCAAATTGGAAAGACTGGAAATGGCAGTTAAAAAATTCGATTAAAACCATTGAACAATTCGAATTTTTAACGGGCATTAATTTCAAGGATTCTGAAAAACAGGTGTTGAAAAAGACCCTCGGACGCTTTCCGTTATCGATAACCCCATATTATTTGTCGCTTATCGAAAACCACAATTATCAAAACGATCCGGTTTATAAACAGGCTTTTGCGAATGTTCAGGAGTTAACGGTGCTCAAAACCGATATGGCAGATCCGTTGTCGGAAGATCGCGATAGTCCGGTCGACGGGATTACACACCGCTATCCCGACCGGGTTTTGTTTCATGTGAGCAATGTATGTTCAATGTACTGCCGCCACTGCACCCGGAAACGTAAAGTAGGCGATGTTGATTCGATTCCGACCAAAGAACAGTTGAAAAAAGGAATAGAATACATTAGAAATACGCCGCAGGTGCGCGATGTACTGCTTTCAGGCGGCGACCCGCTGATGCTTTCGGACAGTTACCTCGACTGGCTGCTTTCGGAAATTACTGCAATACCCCATGTTGAAATCGTTCGTATAGGAACAAGGATGCCGGTGGTCCTGCCTTACCGCATCACCAACGATTTAATCGATGTTCTGAAAAAGTACCAGCCACTTTGGATAAACACCCACTTTAATCATCCGCGCGAAGTTACGACCTCGGCACGTGAAGCTCTTGCGAAACTGGCTGATGCAGGTTTTCCGCTGGGGAACCAGTCGGTACTGCTGGCCGATGTTAACGATTGTCCGCGAATCATGAAAACGCTGGTGCATAAACTGGTTCAAAACCGCGTTCGACCTTATTACATGTATCAGTGCGATTTATCGGAGGGACTTTCCCATTTCCGAACGCCGGTGGGCAAGGGAATCGAAATTATGGAAAGTTTAATCGGCCACACTACCGGATTTGCCGTTCCCACTTACGTAATCGATGCCCCGGGCGGCGGTGGAAAAATTCCGGTGATGCCGAATTACATCATTTCCTGGTCGACCAATAAAGTGGTATTAAGGAATTACGAAGGAATTATTACAACATACAATGAACCCGAAAGTTACACTTCGAAATTTTGCGACAGGAATTGCGAAGAATGCAATCTTGATTTACACCTCGAAGAAGTGGATGAGCAAAAATCAATCGGTATCGAAAAGTTGCTTTCGGATGTGGATTCTACGATTTCGTTAATTCCCGGCAACAACGAAAGGCACAACAGAAGGGAGGAAGATGCAGGATAAGATTGAAACCATTGGTAAAACAATTATTCAGCACGGAAAAATAAACAACCGGATTTATTTAATGAAACTGGGGCAGAAAGATGCGCCTCCAATTATTTCCAAACTGGAAAAGCTGTCCACAGAAAAAGGATATACAAAAATTGTTGCCAAAATTCATCCTGAAATTTTTCCGCTGTTCCAAACCGAAGGTTATCATTTGGAAGCTTTTATACCGGAGTTTTATAAAAAAAGTGCCGATTGTTTGTTTGTTTCGAGATTTACCGATATTAAGAGAAATGAAATTCCTGTTGATGAATTAAACACGTTTTACAATTTGATGGCTTCGGCGGCGCCTAAAAAAAAGTTCAAATTCAATGGCAGTTTTAAACCGTCTCTGTTGAATGAAAACGATGTAGTTGAAATTGCAGAGGTTTTTAAAAAGGTGTTCAAAACATATCCTTTTCCGGTATATAATCCTGAATATTTGACAGGAACGATGCAGGAAAACGGCACAAAATATTTCGGTATACACGATCACGGCAAATTAATAGGCGTATCGACAGCAGAAATTGACTATGAAAACGGAAATGCGGAAATGACCGATTTTGCCGTTCTGCCTGAATATCGCGGACAAAAGCTGGCGCTCAGGCTGTTGCTGAACATGGAAGTGGAAATGAAAACCGAAAAAATTCAAACGGTTTACACCATCGCGAGGCTGAGAGAGCCGGGAATGAACAAAACTTTTCTGAATTCGGGGTACAAATATACCGGCACGCTGGTGAATAACACGAACATCAGCGGAAGCATCGAAAGTATGAACGTGTTGTATAAACATTTGTAATTATGTATTTAGGAAAACTATGCAAATATTCATCGGAATGTCCGGTGTACCACAATAAAAACAAGAGCATTGGAAAACCAGTCTTCATTACCAGAAACGTGTTTTGCAACCGCGGATTTAAAGGCTGGAACAATTGTAAACGTTTTGTGCTGCTCGAAGAGGGACAAACGGTCGCGGAAAGTATAACACCGTACGAATAAAGAATAAAAAATGCCAAAAGTGAACGACAAAACAGAACTGAAAATTATTGAATTTCTGGACGAAAACGGACCGAGCTTTTTAGGCGAAGTCGTGAAAGAGCTCAGGTTGTCATACAGTCACGGATTTTCAAAAGTCAACCAACTACTTTCAAAAGGTATCATAAAACATTCCGATCCGCCGTTGCAGTATGAAATAAATTCCGAAGCAAAATAATTTCAATGCACTGGATTGATTTTCTGATTTTTGCTGTTTATCTGGCTTCAATGCTGGGAATCGGGTTTTATTTCATGCGGAAAAACAATTCCGCGGACGACTACATTCCAAATGCCTGAATTCGGGTTTTTCTATGGTCAGAAAAGATTATTTTTGTGCCATTTCAACCGTTCATGAAAGACAAAAATATAGTTGCATTTGGAGCGGCACTCGGAGCTGCGTTCTTCTGGAGTTTCTCGTTTGTCTGGTTTAAGATTGCCTACCTGGCATATAAACCAATAACAGTGGTCATTTTCAGGTTGGCCATTTCGGCGCTGTTGATGCTTGTGCTTGCTGTTTTCATGAAACGACTGCAAAAACCTTCAAAAAAAGATATCGGACTTTTTGCGCTGATGGCATTTTTTGAACCGTTTGTTTATTTCCTCGGCGAAAGTTATGGTTTGAAATATGTTTCTTCCACCGTTGCAGCAGTAATTGTTGCCACAATCCCGCTGATTTCTCCGGTGGTAGCATGGCATTTCTATCGCGAAAAATTAAAATTGATGAACGCCGCCGGCCTGCTTTTTTCATTTTTCGGAGTGGGCCTTGTGGTATTAAACAGTTCCTTTCAGTTTGAAGCTTCGCCGCTGGGAGTCGGGCTTGAATTTATGGCTGTGCTGGGCGCCATCGCTTATTCCATTGTACTTCGGAATTTAGTTGGCCGCTACAATACCATTTCAATAATTGTTTACCAGAATTTAATTGGTGTTTTACTGTTCCTTCCAATTTGGCTCACCATCGATTTAAAAGAATTTCTGGCCACGCCTTTTCATCCGCAGGCATTCAAAGCCATCGTTTACCTGGCTGTTTTCGCTTCTACACTGGCATTTGTGCTTTTCACCCACACCATCAGGCAGTTGGGAGTTAATCGTTCCAATACATTTATTAACCTGATTCCGGTTTTTGTAGCAGTGTTATCATTTTTTATTTTAAATGAAAGCCTTGAAGCGCAGCAAATTGCCGGTATTTTTGTTGTGGTGGCAGGGCTGTTCCTGGCGCAGGCAACAGGCAAACGCAAAAGAGATGATTTTGAAACTATTGATGTCGGCACACAAAGAAAAGGGTGAATAATATTCGTTCCCGGCCGGGAGGCGGGCTTTTTCAAGCCCGCATTAACAAAGGAAATGGATTTTCCTAAAACCACATTTTCACTGAAATAGAACCGTTTTTTGAATCAGGAGAAAGGATTCTCCTGCTCCCGGCGGGAGGCAGGCTTTTTCAAGCCCGCATTAATAAAGGAGGTGGATTTTCCTAAAACCACATTTTCACTGAAATAGAACCATTTTTTGAATCAGGAGAAAGGATTCTCCTGCTCCCGGCGGGAGGCAGGCTTTCCTAAATCCACCGTAAAAGAACTTTTAGCCGATGAGCCGGAAAAAAATCATTCGGTAATAAAAACGGAGTAATAAGATAAATTTTGAAGTTACGGAAGAATACATCATTATTGCAGATATTTTTCATACCAGTCAACATCCTTTAAAAGTGATCCAAAAAAACCTTGATTGTGCAATGAACAAAACCCAATACAGAACACCGGAAGAATTAAAAAAGCTGACTGATCAAAAACAGGCAGAAACCAACTCGTTCATCAAAAAGCTGAAAAAGAAAAAGCCCAAAAACCTTGATGACGTGGTTCACGAACTTCACGATGAAGCGTTTGCCGCATTCAGCTGCCTCGATTGCGCCAATTGCTGCAAAACCATTGGTCCGCGGCTGATTCAAAAAGACATCGATCGGCTGGCAAAACACCTGAAAATGAAGCCGGCTGATTTTATGGATCAATATGTAATTGCAGACGAGGACGGAGATTTTGTTTTTCGGGAACACCCCTGTCCTTTTTTGCTCCCCGATAACTATTGTATGGTTTACGAAAACCGGCCAAAAGCTTGCCGCGAATATCCGCACACCGACCGAAAACGGTTTTACCAAATACTTGCCCTGTCGCATAAAAACTGCGAAACCTGCCCGGTAGTTTTCGACATTTTTGAGGAAGTACAAAAAAAATTCAGATAACAGGATAAGAATTGATCATGATAGATTTTCATACGTTTTTTAATGGTGGAAATCTTTTAAGAATTGTCAATTTTCAATTACTGGTATCCGGCTAAATAATATTTAAATACCTTTGGCGTTTTACTGAAAATGCGTAAAAGTCGGATGAAAAAACTTTACCTAATCGCTGTGCTTTGTTTGGCTGTGTTAACAGGTAAATCACAAATCGGCGGAGAAACCACTTATCAGTTCCTGGAGTTGACCAATTCGGCGCGAATGGCAGCGCTCGGGGGGACACAAATTGCATTGCAGGATTCAACCGATTTGAATCTGCCTTATTACAACCCGGCGTTGTTGCACAAAGAAATGTCAAATATTTTCCTGGTAAATTACGTAAACTATTTTGCCGATGTAAATTACGGCTATGCTTCCTATGCAAAGTCGATCGACAGCATTGGGAATTTCGCTGTAGGGATGCATTACATCAATTACGGCAGTTTTAGTGAAGCCACCGAGATAGGAGAGCTCACCGGAAATCATTTCAACGCAGCGGAATACGCACTGAACCTCATCTATTCAAACAAATACAAACGGTTGAATTACGGTGTCAACCTGAAACCTGTTTTTTCGGTTTTCGAAAGTTACCGGTCGTTTGGAATTGCCGCCGATTTGGGTATTGGTTATGCCACCAAAAACGGTTTTACCAACCTGGCCCTCGTTGCGCGAAATATGGGCATGCAAATCACCACTTATTATGAAGATGGAAACCGCGAACCCATCCCGTTTGACTTGCAGGCGGGAATCAGCACGAGGCTGCAACATGCCCCGGTTGTTTTCTCGCTCACTATGCAGCACCTGAACCATTGGGATTTATCGTATTACAAAAAAGAAGGCGACGATGACCTGACGACCATTTTCGAACGCGAAGAAAGCTTTGGCAAACAAATGATGCGGCATGTAGTGATGGGTGTTGAATTGCTGCCTTCCGATAATTTTACAATCAGGGCCGGTTACAACTACCAGCGCCGGCAGGAACTAAAATTCGAAGACAAACTTTCCACCGTCGGTTTTTCACTTGGTTTTGGTGTGAAAGTCAAACGGTTCCGCTTCGATTTTGCTACTTCGCGTTTCCATCTGGCAGGTTCTTCCAACTTGTTTTCTTTGGCGATTAACCTCAACAAGGACCTTTAAAAGACATTTGTGTCCGATTTAAAAAATCCTTTATCTTTGCTGAAAATTCCGTAACCAATGAACGACAAAAAAATTGTAATTGCTATTGACGGACATTCCTCCTGTGGAAAAAGCACCATGGCGAAAAGCCTGGCGCGTGAACTTGGCTACACTTATATCGACAGTGGCGCCATGTACCGGGCAGTTACATTGTTTGCTTTACGGAACGGCTGGATTTCCGGCGGGAAAGCCGACAGGGGAAAAATTATTGAAGGGCTGAAAAACATTCACATTACATTTAGCTGGGATGAAAAAGCGGAAAAAAACACAACTTATCTCAACGGCGAAAATGTAGAAGATGAAATCAGGCAAATGGAAGTTTCGCAGTTCGTCAGTCCGGTAAGCACAATTCCGGAAGTTCGTGCTGAAATGGTGAAACAACAGCGCGAAAACGGGAAAAAAAAGGGAATTGTAATGGACGGCCGCGACATTGGAACAGTGGTTTTTCCGGGCGCCGAACTGAAAATATTTATGACGGCATCGCCCGAAGTGAGGGCGCAGCGACGTTTCGACGAGCTAAAAGAAAAAGGCATTGAAATTAATTTTGAGGAAATCCTTCGGAACGTGGAAGAACGGGACCACATCGATTCCACGCGTGAAGCGAGCCCCCTGAAAAAAGCCGGCGACGCGCTGGTGCTCGACAACAGCCATCTTTCCCGTCAGGAACAACTGCAATGGACATTGGAAAAGGTGAACGAAAAAACAGAGAAAAATGAAGGTTGAAATTGATAAAAAATCAGGTTTTTGTTTTGGAGTGATTAAAGCCATAAAAGCGGCTGAAAGCGAGTTGAAAGATACCGATCAGTTGTATTGCCTCGGCGATATCGTACACAACGGCATGGAAGTGGACCGGCTCGAAAAAATGGGGTTGAAATCGGTTTCCAGGGAAGAATATTACCAACTCAGCAATTGCCGGGTTTTAATCAGGGCACATGGCGAACCGCCTGAAACTTACGAACACGCCGAAAAAAACAACATCGAGTTAATAGATGCTACCTGCCCGGTGGTATTGACACTTCAGGAAAAAGTGAAAAGTTCGTACCTTAAAAATTCGCCGCACCGCGGGCAGGTGGTAATTTACGGTAAAAAAGGCCATGCCGAAATCATCGGGCTCGACGGCCAAACCGACGGCAGCGCTGTGGTGCTCGAGAGTATCGACGATGTGGATAAAATTGATTTTTCGCGACCGGTTTCGCTGTATTCTCAAACTACAAAACGGGTTGAAGATTTTTATGCCATTGCCGACACTGTAAAATCGAGGATGTCTCCGGGCATTCCGGTGGAAATAAAAGATTCCATTTGCCGCCAGGTTTCGAACCGTGTACCGCACCTGAAAAAGTTTGTAATCAATTACGACTTAATCCTGTTTGTTGCAGGACAGAAAAGCTCCAACGGAAGATATCTTTACACCGTTTGCAAAGAAGAAAATCCTGATACACACATCATTTCCAGAACGGAAGAAATTCAACCGGAATGGTTCGACGGAGTGAAATCAGTCGGCATTTGCGGCGCCACTTCCACACCACAGTGGTTGATGGACGAAGTGGCTGCATGGATTCACGAGAATTACGATTAACTAAAATGTTTTGGGCAATTTCCCTGTTTTTGGTTTATTTTGAAAAAGCGTTCAAAAATTAACAGCCATGCCCAGTTCGTTTGCCAAAGTCATTTTGCCGCTCCCGCTCCACGAGGCGTTTACTTATAAGGTTCCGGAACAATTTCGGAGTTCAATTCAACCCGGGCAGCGGGTGGTGGTGCAATTTGGCAAAAGAAAGTTTTATGCTGCGCTTGTTGTTTCCGTTTCCGGTGAATATCACGAAAAATTTGAACTGAAAGAAATCCGGCAAATTCTGGATGAGCAGCCGGTGGTGCTGCCTGAAAACCTGGAATTATGGAACTGGATTGCGAAATATTACTGCTGCACCCTGGGCGATGTTTTTAAAGCCGCTCTGCCGGCAGGACTAAAACTGGAAAGTAAATCAAAAGTAGTATTAACCGGCAACACAGCAGAAGAACCGGTTTCTGAAAAGGAGCAGATGATCATTCAGTACATTTCCGAAATGAATGTTTCGCTCGAAGAACTGCAACGAAAACTGGGTGACGGGTTTTCATTCTCAGCGCTGAAATCATTAATCCAGAAAGATGTTGTTGAAGTGGTTGAAAAAATAAATACGAAATACAAACCGAAAACCGAATTTTTTATAAAACTACATCAACGAATCAGCGCCGAAGCGCAGTTGAACGATGAATTAAACCAACTTAACCGGGCAAAAAAACAAAAACAACTACTGCTCCATTTCTCCGAAAAAACCGGATTATTCGATTCTAATGCAAAAAAAGAAATCAGCAAAAAAGAACTTTTTGAAAATTCAGGCATTCAACCTGTGGTTTTGAATTCATTGATTAAAAAGGAAATTCTGGTTCAGTATTCCAAAAAGGTTTCGCGGATTGAAAGCCACACCGACGGGCAGGTGAACATAAATTTGCTAAACAAATACCAGGAAAAAGCGCTGGCAGAAATCAGGAACCTGTTCAACGAGAAACAGGTGGTACTGATTCATGGAATTACAGCCAGCGGCAAAACTGAAATTTACATTCATTTAATCGACGAAGTGTTAAAAACCGGGAAACAGGCACTTTATCTTGTTCCCGAAATAGCGCTTACCACACAAATTATCGAGCGGCTGAAAAACAGTTTTGGCAAAAAAGTGGGTATTTATCATTCGAAGCTCAACAACCAGGAACGTGTTGAAATCTGGCAAAAAGTACTTCAGTTTCAGGAAAAGCCGGGGGAGGGTTACCAGGTGGTTTTGGGCGCACGCTCCTCTTTGTTTTTACCGTTTTCAAAACTCGGACTTGTGATTGTGGACGAGGAACATGAAAATTCTTTTAAACAGTTTGATCCGGCGCCGCGCTACCATGCCCGCGATATGGCAGTTGTGCTTGGCATTCAGAATAATGCGAAGGTTTTGCTGGGATCGGCCACTCCCTCGTACGAATCGTTTTACAATGCACAAAACGGGAAATATGGTCTTGTGAATTTGTTAAAACGGCACGCCGAAATGGAACTCCCGGAAATTGTTATTTCTGATTTAACGCAGGCGCGGAAGAAAAAGCAAATGCATTCGGTATTAACACCCCATCTTTACGAACTGATGCACGACGCGCTCGATAAAAAAGAGCAGGTGATTTTGTTTCAGAACCGCCGGGGTTATTCGCCGTTTGTACAGTGTTTCAATTGCGGCTGGATTCCGAAATGCAAAAACTGCGATGTCAGCCTCACTTATCACAAATATAAAAATCAGTTAAACTGCCACTACTGCGGCTTCAGCGGGCCACTGCCGGATTCCTGCCACGAATGCGGTTCGCACGAAATAAAAACCCGTGGTTTCGGAACGGAAAAAATTGAAGAAGAGTTGAAACCATTGTTCCGAAATGCAAAAATTGAACGGATGGACCTCGACACCACGCATTCGAAATATGCCTTTGAGAAAATAATAGGGAACCTTGAAAACCGCAAAACCGATATTTTAATAGGAACGCAAATGGTTACCAAAGGCCTCGATTTCGACCATGTAAATGTTGTGGGGATTTTAAATGCCGATAACTTAATTAACTTTCCTGATTTCCGGGCGCACGAACGGGCCTACCAACTTATTTCACAGGTTAGCGGCAGAGCCGGCCGCAAACACAAACGCGGAAAAGTTGTGGTGCAAACTTCACAACCCGATCATCCGCTAATCGATTTGATTAAAATTCAGGATTATCCGGCCGCGTTCAGTTTTCTGATGGAGGAGAGAAAGTTATTCCGGTACCCGCCGTTTTACCGGTTGATAAAACTGGTAATAAAACATAAAAATCAGCAGGCAGCCGATCGGGCAGCCGCACAACTTGCCGGCAGGTTAAAACAAAACAAACAGCTTCTGATACTTGGCCCGGAATATCCGTTGGTTAACAAAATCCAGCTTTGGTATCAAAAGGAAATCTGGCTGAAAATTCACCGGAAACTAAACCTTGATGAAGTAAAGGATTTTGTTACAGGCAAAGTATCAGAAACGAAGCAATTACCTGAAAACAGCAGCGTTACCATCAATATTGATGTAGATCCTTTTTAATCCGCTTTCCAATTATGGTGAGGAAAATTGCAGAAATCGCCTTTGGAAGTTGATGCTTTTGTCGTTTTTACGACGTCGTTTTTTTCTTACTTTTGTACTTCTTAAAAAAATCGGGTGAACAGCACAGAAGTCAATCATATTTTCGAACAATTCAATCAAATGCGGGTCGTTGTGATTGGCGATTCAATGGTGGATATTTATTTGTGGGGAAAAGTGGAGCGGATTTCGCCGGAAGCGCCGGTGCCGGTAGTTTCTGTGACAAAAAGGGAAAACCGCCTGGGTGGCGCTGCAAATGTTTCCCTGAATGTTCAGGCGCTGGGAGCAACGCCGGTTTTATTTTCGGTGGTTGGAAACGACGAAAAGGGCCGAAAGTTTAAAAAGCTGGTTCAAAAAAACAAGTTGTCGTGCGAAGGAATTTTTGTGGACCCGGAGCGGGTTACAACAGCCAAAAGCCGCATAATCAGCGCAGGCCGGCACATTGCCAGAATCGATGAGGAATCAACGGATTACATCAGCTCTGAACTCGAACAGAAAATTATTTCAGGCGTAAAAAATGAAATTGAAAACCACCGCGTAGATGTCGTCATTTTTGTGGATTACGACAAAGGGGTGATAACAGGAAAGGTATTCGGGGAAATTAACCATTTGGCGCAATCAAAGGGAATTCCTACCGCCGTAGACCCCAAAAAAAGCAATTACCACAACTACCGGAACGTCAGTCTGTTCAAGCCTAATTTCAAGGAATTTGTTGAAGGCGCCGGTTTAACCATTTCGAAAGGCGACCTTGAGGCGCTGAAATCGGCAGCTCATGAATTGAAACAGGCGCAGAATTTTAAACTCATTTTCATTACCCTTTCCGAACTTGGCGTATTTATTAGCAATGGCATAAACGAACAGTATTATCCGGCGGTTATTCGCTATATTGCCGATGTTTCGGGAGCCGGCGATACGGTAATCAGCATGGCCAGCCTTGCATTGGCAGCAGGCTTGTCGCCGCAAAAAATGGCACTACTGGCGAATTTGGCAGGCGGCCTGGTTTGTGAGAAACCCGGTGTAGTGCCCGTAGATAAAATGCAGTTGATGAACACGATGCAACAACAAAAAATTTGACTGAATTTTATACTGAATTTCAACCGGTTGCATAAATCACAACAGGCGATTTCCCTAAAATGGTAAATAGGTTCGATCGAAATTATTAAATTTGACACCACTCAAAAAAAGTAAAAAGATGGGAAAAATTATATCTCTGGCGAATCAAAAAGGAGGAGTTGGTAAAACAACAACCACGATAAACCTGGCTGCAAGTTTGGCGGTGCTGGAGCAAAAGGTACTGATCATCGACGCCGACCCGCAGGCGAATGCGACATCGGGGTTTGGTTTCGATGTAAAAAATGTACAATCAAGTATTTATGAATGTATTATAGATGAAGTCGATCCCGAGAAAGTGATACTGAAAACAGAAATCCATAATCTGCACATCATCCCGTCGCACATTGATTTGGTTGGCGCCGAAATTGAAATGCTCAACCTGCCCAACCGCGAAAAAGTTTTGCGGAATACCATTGAAAAGCTGAAAAATTCATACGATTTTATCCTCATTGATTGTTCGCCATCGCTCGGATTAATAACTGTAAATGCGCTCACCGCTTCCGATTCGGTAATTATTCCGGTTCAATGTGAATACTTTGCACTCGAAGGGTTGGGCAAATTGCTCAATACCATCAAAATTATTCAAAACAGGTTGAACAAGGCCCTCGAAATTGAAGGCTTTTTGCTAACCATGTTCGATTCGCGGCTGAACCTTTCAAACCAGGTTTTTGAAGAGGTTAAACGCCATTTTCAGGAGATGGTGTTCGACAGCGTGATTCACCGGAACGTTAAACTTAGTGAAGCGCCCAGTTATGGAAAACCAGTGGTATTATACGATGCAAGCTCGAAAGGCGCAATTAACCACATGAACCTGGCGCGCGAAATACTGCAGCGGAATAGAATGACGAAAATGTCGCACGAAAAGATAATTACTAATTAATTTGCCATGGTAAAGAGGAATGCACTCGGGCGTGGTTTGGGCGCGCTTATCGACGACGCTGAAAAAATGAAAAAGGCAGGAATCCAGGAAGTTGAACTGGATAAAATTGAAGCCAATCCTTTTCAGCCGCGGTCGAAATTTGATGAAGAGGCACTGGAAGAATTAACTTCTTCGATTCGCGAAATCGGGTTGATTCAACCCATTACACTTCGTAAAATTGCGGAGGAAAAATACCAGATTATCGCAGGTGAACGGCGGTTTCGGGCCGCTCTGAAAGCCGGCTTCGATTCTATTCCGGCATACATCAGGGAAGCAAAAGATGACGGAATGCTGGAAATGGCGCTGGTGGAAAATATTCAGCGTGAAGATCTCGATTCCATAGAAATCGCCCTCAGTTACCAGCGACTGATGGAGGAATGCGAACTTACCCAGGAAAATCTAAGTGCGAGGGTGGGCAAAAAACGTTCAACAATAGCCAATTACCTGCGTTTGCTGAAATTACCCGCTGTAATTCAAAAAGCGCTGCGCGAGAAAGAAATTTCAATGGGGCACGCCCGTGCCATTATCAATATTGATGATCCGGACACACAGGTGATGATTTTTAATCAGATTTTGAAATATGGCTTTTCGGTGCGAAAGGTAGAGGACGTGGTTCGTGATTTAAATGAGGGGATCGAAACAAAGGAAAAACCATCGAAAAAAAGATATCCGAAAGAATATCAATCCCTAAAATCCCAGCTCGACAATATTTTCAGATCGCGAATCGGTTTTACTGTGAATGACAAGGGCCGGGGCAAAATTGTTATCCCCTTCAAATCAGCGAAAGATTTGGAAAGAATTGTTAAAATAATTGAAAATCAGAAATAAAACACTTCCCAACCCTATTTAATTTTGATTCAAACTTCTATTTTTAAGCAAAATTTGTTTGGCGTGAACCGAAAAAAATTTTTGCTGGAAAATGTCCTTTTTATCCTGTTTCTGTTTGCGGGTTTTCACCTCAGCGCACAGGTGTTGGTTGATGCCGATACCACTCAGGCGGTTAAGGAGAAAAAACTGGAAAAAATCCACTCGCCCCGGAAAGCGACACTGTATTCTGCGATTCTTCCCGGACTTGGTCAGGCATATAATAAAAAATACTGGAAAATTCCGATTGTTTACATCGGGTTTGGCGCGATTGGGTATTTTATCGACTGGAACAATGATAATTACCAGTTCAATAAGAAAGCATACCGCGATTTGACGGATGACGATGACAATACGACTTCGTACCTCGAGATTGAGGCGGTGAAATGGTACAACCTGGAAAATACCAACGACTTTAACAAGTTTAAAGATGGCTTGCTAAAGCGGCAGGAATATTACCACCGGAATCGGGATTTGCTGATCATCAGTATGATAGGTTTTTACGGATTAAATATTATTGATGCAAGCGTAGATGCACATCTGTTTAATTTTGATATTAGCGACGATTTGACCTTTAATTGGAAACCTTCCATGAAACACTTTAACCGTCAAAACGTTTATAGTATTAACTGTTCGTTTAATTTCTAAGCTATGGGATATAATATTTTCAAAATGGCGGCAGCCATTCTTGCTGTATGTTTTTTTGGGTCTTTGTCGGCACAGGTAACCGATACGGTTTCGTTTGTTCCCGCCGATTCGTTGCTTGCTGAAGAAGATTGGCAGGGAACAGATACATTACTTTTTGAAGATGACATGCTGATCGACGAAAACCTGAACGATGTTTTTCTGGAAAAACTGGAAGGTTTGCGCGATCACTGGTACCTGAAAAGCACGTTTGGAACCGATTCGCTGGAACTTGATTTTTCGAATTATTATCCCACAAATCTTCCTGATTCGCTATACATTGGTCGGCTTCAGGATATCGAGCAGGTTATCCCACTCTCTTACAACAATGTAGTTAAAAACTTCATTATTCTGTACACGGAAAAAAAACGTGGCCTTGTGGAACGAATGCTGGGCCTTTCAGAATATTATTTCCCCATTTTTGAAGAAACGCTCGACAAATATGATCTCCCGCTCGAGCTAAAATACCTGCCGGTTATTGAATCGGCATTGAACCCGCAAGCCCGCTCGAGGGCCGGGGCCAATGGTTTGTGGCAGTTTATGTATGGCACCGGAAAACAAATGAGGCTGGAAATCTCCAGTTTTGTGGACGAACGCCGTGATCCGGTGAAATCAACCGACGCTGCTGTACGTTACCTGAAATACCTGTATGACAGATACAACGACTGGCATTTGGCGATTGCCGCTTACAATTGCGGCCCGGGAAATGTAAACCGCGCTATTCGCCGCTCAGGGGGCAAAACCGATTACTGGCAAATTTATTACCGGCTGCCACGCGAAACCCGCGGGTATGTGCCGGCATTTATCGCTGCTTCCTATGTGATGAATTATTATCGCGAACATAATCTTGTTCCGGTAATGCCTGAGTTTCCGATAATGACGGATACGGTGATGGTTGGCGATTATCTTCATTTCGACCAGATTTCTGCTACCCTGGGAATCGACAAAGAGGAACTGGCGGCATTGAATCCGATGTACCGTCATGGAATTGTTCCGGCAAAAAAAGGAAAACCGTATCCTGTAATTCTACCCAGTGAAAAAATAATGGATTTTATCGATAAAGACACCTTGATATTGGCCTGGGAACGACAGAAATATTTCCCGGACAATACGCTTATCGATCCTTCAAGTTCATCGTCGTCGCATTATACACCGGTTGATATTAAAGGAAAAGCGAAAGTATATTATACCGTAAAATCGGGCGATAATGTAGGATTTATATCCACGTGGTTTCATGTTCGCTCTTCGGATCTGAGATATTGGAACAACATCGACCGCAACCTGATCCGTGTGGGGCAGCGGCTGGTTATTTATGTTCCAGAAAATCAAAAGGTAAGTTATCAACGGATAAACGACATGTCTTTTGTTCAGAAACAAGCCATGGCAGGCAATCCGGATTCTCCGCCGAAAACTGTGGTTACATCGGCCGGCAACACCGATTTTGTTTACTATACGGTAAAAAAGGGAGATACGCTTTGGGACATCGCACAGAAATATGCCGGAATTTCAAGCAGTGAAATCAGCGAGTTGAACAACTTGCCCAGTGAACGCCATTTATACATTGGCCAAAAATTGAAGATTAAGAAAAAAATGTAACGACTCCTTCGTTTTTAGCTGCATTCCGGTAAACGGAGACAAGCTGCTAAATATGGGCGAATGGGAATATAATGAAGTGCAGCCCAATCAAAATCTTGCAGGCCCCGGGCTGGAAATAAAGTTGCCCCAAACCGGCGCGGAAAAGATGACCCTTGTTCTGGAAGTGGAGGGCCACCCGGAATGGAATTCAACCTATAACCTTCTGTTTAAAAATGAATAGTAATCTGATGTTCCCGGTGAAGAATCTCAAGCGGATAGGGTATCCGAATAATTAATCCACACTTGTGCGAACAAAAACCTGCCAATTCATCTTTTATAAATAGTTGGATTAAAACAAATTAAAACACAAATCAGATGAAAAAAGTAGGAATTATCGGCGCAGGTAATGTAGGGCCGGCGCTGGCAAAGGGATTTTTGAAAAATGGTTTCGAAACCACCATTTCGTCACGGAGTGAAGAAAAAAGAAAAAATCTTGAAAATGAAATTCAGGGACTGAAAACCGACACGCCTGAAAATACAGCGAAAAACAGCGATATTATCGTTTTTACCGTAAAAGGTTCGCATGCCAAAGAAGCGCTGGAAGAATTGGGAGTGGAAAACCTGTCGGGTAAGCTAATCATCGACACCACCAATCCCATTTCCGAAGATGCTCCGGTAAATGGTGTTCTGGTTTATTTCTCTTCGATAAATAAAAGCTTGATGGAAGAATTGCAGGCAAAAGCCCCGGACGCAAAGTTTGTAAAATGTTTCAGTTGTGTGGGCGCTGCGCACATGGTTAACCCGGCATTCGAAAGCCGCCCTACCATGTTTATTTGCGGCGACGATTCCGACGCGAAAAAAGAGGTTACAGAAATACTGCATACGTTCGGTTGGGAGGCAGAAGATATGGGAAATGTTGAGGCTGCCAGAGCCATCGAACCGCTGGCAATGTTGTGGTGCATTCCCGGGTTTCGCGAAAACCGATGGAACCATGCGTTTAAAATGCTGAAAAAATAAAAGGATATCAGTAATCTTTCCGGGATCTGTTAGCGGCTGCTTTTCCACTGATGCATTCCGGTTTTTTCTGCCGGTAATTTTTTAAAATGATAAACCAGCCTGCCAACAAGGTGGAATTAAGCACTCAAAAAAATCCCTATGAAACGGAAAATCCGGTTTCTAAAAACATATTGGAATTAAATCAATTTTTATAAAATGTGAGAAATGTCAGAGTTCGGAATCCAGGGATAAGGCAAGGCTTTTCGATTATTGGATTTTCTTTTAGAATTTTATAAATTTCTAATAATTTAATTTGTATTTTGAATTTTTGTTCTTAATTTCAAACCCACATTTAACCTAAGTTTAATATTGCTATCTGAATTTTGAAAATGAAAGAAAATAATAAATATCCTGTGAAGGCACCGGGCGCTTATTAACAGTGCCTTTTCGGGAGGCGTCCTGGCTGGTTGTAATTTTATCATTTGGTGAGAAAAAAAAAGTCCTGTAAAGGTTTATCCCCTTCCTTTAATGCTTAACACCGTTTTGAACTCCTGAAACTCCTTCCCTCTTATCGGGGCTAATCATCATCACCAACAGTTTTATTAAAAGCATCCACCGGACGCTATTTTTTTTCAGAAATTATTAAACGATTCATTTACTCTGAAAAGATTTTGATGAGTTCCCCCTTTTCAATCTGAGCATTCAAACTCCTGTTATTCAGCAGCGCCAATTCTTCCCTTCGGTTTTGCGGCACATTAAAATAATTGAAAACTTCGGCTACGGTTGTCGTTCGGGGAACTGTTTTTATACTTATTCGCTCTGGTTTAACATTTAGTTTTGAAGCATCAGTTAGCCTGTTGAAGTTTGCCATTGTTGTTTCAAAAAGCCGGATATAACCATTAAAATCGTCCTGACCGGAAACTCCGTGGAAGAGATAAATTCTGCCGTTGTATTCAATAAAATAGGATAATACCTTTATGGTCTGCTGTTCTCCCGTTTGCTGGTTCTGGGAGGTTTGCTGCGATATGGTTGCAATTGCCGGCATCCCGTTCACCGAAGTCTGCTTCGTATTCAGTACATCCAGTTTCAGGTCTTTGATGGTTTGGTTTGCTGCTTCGTCAAGTGACTTTTGCTGCGACAGAGTGAATATCATCAGCGCCCTGCCATCCTCCGGGGCCATCTGAACCTGTTGTGGCAGATTCTGCAGTTGCCATCCCGCAGGAACCGGAAATTGAAATTTTAATTCAGGATGATAAAACACGCTGTTTTCAACATAGCCTTGCCGCGGATCGTCGCCATAAACTATTCCGTCAATCAACCTCAGGTATTCATTTTGTTTCACCATATAATTGTTGCGCGGTATTTCTGCCTGCCACTCATTTGCTTTTTGGTTTACCTGCTCGTACCGGTCGCCCGGGTTCGGATGTGTAGACAGAAATGTCGGTACCGGCGAATTGTTGCCGACATTTTGCATCTGCTCCAATACGTGAAAAAAGTCGGCCATCTCGTGCGCATCGTAGCCAATTTTAGTGGAATATTCAACTCCCAGCCGGTCCGACTGGCTTTCAGCATCGCGGCTAAACTTCAAAAACAACAATTGCATGCCCTGCATCGCGTAATCGGCAAACTGACGGAATTCTTCGGAGGCAATCATTCCGCCAATCAAGAGCAACTGTCCTAACTGCTGTTTACTCTGTTGGTGCACGGTGTGCCTGGCTGCAACATGCCCGATTTCATGCCCCAGCACACCTGCCAGTTCCGCTTCGTTGTTGAACTGGGCCAGTATTCCGCGGGTGAAATAAACATAACCCCCGGGCACAGCAAATGCATTGACTACGGGCGAATCCAGTATTCTGAAATGATACTCGAGTTTCGGGCGATGTGAAATTTTTCCCATTTCCGTTCCCTTCTCCACCACAAAGTTGAGCAAATCTTTATCATCGTATAAACCAAACGTTGCAATAACCTGTGGATCGTATTCCTTGCCCATTTGTATTTCCTGCGCTTCGGAAAACAACATCAACTGTTTTTTACCAGTCACCGGATTTACTGCACAGGAGGGAATCAGCAAAACTAACGCAATTGAAAAAGTTAGTCCGATAAAAATTTTTCTACTCTTCATAATTTCAATAATTTCAGCATTTGTTTATCATGAACCGGGGTATAAAAGATAACATCTGAAATTCAATTTTTGTTACTGAAAATGAATCCGGATTTTAAGTTTTACAAATTATGAGATTCAAATACCTTATTATTTTAATTGTTATATGCATTGGCTTTAACAGTGCCAGCGGGCAGGATAGGATTCCTGCTTCGATTAATGTTGCGCAATTGCGCCAGCATTTAACATTTATTGCTTCCGACAGTTTACAGGGAAGAAGTTTTACTACCGATGTTCCGGGGCTGGAAATCACTGCAAAATACATCCGGGAAAATGCGAAACAAATCGGGCTAAAACCTGCCGTTAAAAATTATTTTCAGAAATTCAACATTATATCTGTAAAATCAGTGAAAAACGGCACAACGCTTAGCGTTCTAAAAAGAAATGGAAAGAAAGTTTACAGCACCAAATCAGTCGTTTGCTTAAATCCTCAAAACAAAACGGAGGAATTGGAAGGAGAGATAATTTTTGCCGGATACGGGCTTCGCGATGAAACTTCCGGTGACAAATTGTTTAATGACATGGATGTAAACGGAAAAATTGTACTGTATTTTGCGGGTCGTCCGGAAATAGCAACGAACAAAGAATACGGTTGGAACAATGAACTGGAAAGAGGCAAGACAAAGTGGTTTTTTGAGCAGGGCGCCAGTGGAATTGTGGTTGTAACCAACCCGAAAGATTCAGGAAATTTTACGTTTAACCGGATAAAAAATTGGTCGGCGGGGAGTTTGTATTCAGTTTCAGAGATAGGTACGGAAGTTAATGAACCGGTTTTCGTTACAACACCAGAAACAGCCGCTGAGCTCATGGGCGGGAATAAATGTATGAATGAAGTTGTCACCGCATTGACGGCCAATGAAATGCCATGTGTGATTCAATCCGATAAATACAGGGTTAAAATCCGGGCCGGGTACAAAACGGAATCGTTTGAATCACAAAACGTGATCGGTTACCTGGAAGGCAGCGACATTGAATTAAAGGACGAATGTGTTGTATATATGGCACATTATGATCATTTGGGAACCGACAAAAACAACGAGGTATATAACGGAGCCGACGACAATGGCTCGGGAACTGTGGCATTGCTAGGTATAGCCAATGCATTTTCAAACCTGAAAGTAAAACCCAAAAGGAGCATTGTATTTTTATGGACTACCGGCGAGGAAGTTGGAATGCTGGGTTCCGGCTATTACTCACAGCATCCTGTTTTCCCCATCGAAAAAACAGCGGTATGCATCAATCTCGATATGGTTGGGCGTGTTTACAACCCGGAAGATTCGGTGTGGAAAAATTCACCGAAAAAGGTAAAAGATTTCGATGGGATTTACACGTTAATGAATAATTTTTCACCAAAACTGGAACATGTTACCGATTCGATGTGTTCTCTAATGAAATTGGTGCCCGATAAATCGTTGCCCAAACATTTTTTCCGCACCAGCGATCATTATCATTTTCACAGACTGGGAGTTCCCATCCTGAACTTAGCCACCGGTTATCACGCCGATTACCACAAAATTTCGGACACAGTGCCGAAAATTAATTTTGAAAAGTTGAGGCGCGTAGCTGGTTTGGCTTATTGGATTGGATACGAAATGGCTGCAACGGAGAATGACGTAAATAGAAAGACTGACGTGAGAAATGTGACGCTGAAAAAAGTTCCAATGCAAGAAAAATGAAGTGACAATTGAAAATATAAATCCATGAAACTTGTTATACTCGACGGATACACGGTAAATCCCGGCGATTTAAGCTGGGGGGAAATTGAAAAATTCAGCGAATGTAAAATTTACGATCGCACGCCCCCGGAAAAAACGGTTGAACGATCATTAGGCGCCGATGCGGTTTTTACGAACAAAGTAGTTTTCAATCAGAAGGTTATCAGTAGTTTGCCGGGATTGCGTTACATTGGCGTATTAGCCACCGGTTACAATGTGGTGGATATGGAAGCGGCAACAAAAAAAGGAATTACGGTAACCAACATACCGGCATACAGTACGGATTCGGTGGCACAAATGGTTTTTTCCCATATTCTGAATTTCGTTCAAAATGTTGCTGTACATGCGCAATCGGTTTCAGCCGGAGAATGGGCAAAAAGCATCGATTTTTCGTATCACATCACGCCACAAACGGAATTGGCTGGCAAATTGCTTGGGATTGTCGGATTTGGACAAATCGGGCAAGCGGTGGCTAAAATCGGCCGTGCTTTTGGGATGAAAATTATTTTCAGCAACCGGAGTTTGAAAAAAACAGATTTGGAAGCCCGGCAGGTGGATTTGGATACGTTACTTTCCGAAAGCGATTTCATCAGTATTAATTGTCCGCTTACCGTTGATAATGCGCGTTTCATCAATAAAAGCAGCATCGGAAAAATGAAACCGACAGTTTTTCTGGTGAATACCGGCCGCGGCCTTTTGGTAAATGAGCAGGATTTGGCCGATGCGTTGAACGAGGGCAGAATTGCCGGCGCCGGTCTCGATGTGCTGGCAGAAGAACCTGCCGATCCATCAAATCCATTGGTGAAAGCAAAAAACTGTTTCATAACTCCACACATTGCGTGGGCAACTTTAGAAGCGCGCCGGAGATTAATAAAAATTGCCACTGAAAACCTGAAAGGTTTTCTGGCAGGAAATCCACAAAATGTGGTGAATGAATGATTGGTTCCATCACCATTTACAAACCTTTTAAAAGATGTAACTGTTATTAATAAATCGACCATCTTGTTTTATTAATTTATTAATTCTTACTACATTACGACTTTTGGAACAATTTTTGAGATAAAAGTACAAAAACATCAGTTTTTCTTTTTTGTTATCGAATCAATTGAGTAGTATTGTGCTCGCATTTTACAGGAGGTAATTACAGACAATGATATTAAAATTTATACAGGTTATTCTGCTGGCAACAGTGAAATTCTTTCTCACCCTGCCTTACGCGATGGTTATCGGCCTCGGATACAAAGAGGCATTGATTGCCGTTCTGGTTGGTGGAATCGGTGGTTTTTTATTTTTCTATTACATCAGTAAGACGATATCAGCGTGGCTCAGAAAAGTTGCCCCTGTGTTATGTAGTAATATTCCGGAAAGCATGAAACGCCGGCTTCACTTTATCTGCAAACACGTTCATACAACGAAAAAAATAAAATTGTTTTCCCGGAAAAACCGCCTAATCGCCAGGTTTAAAAAGTCGTACGGCTTGTGGGGGATTGTTTTGGCAACTCCGCTGTTTTTAACGATCCCTGTCGGTGCATTTCTGGCCAATAAATATTATTCACACCAGCCGTACATTGTTCTGTATATGATAATGTCAATTGTTGGCTGGACTGCGGTTCTATCAGGCGTTTTGCATCTTTTCCCCAAAGTATTTTTTTAAAAAATTCTGGTTTTCAGCTAAGGACAAAAGCTTCCGATCGGCTTCCGGCAAGTTGCAATGATGGACCATATCCCATTTTACCCACATAAACCCGGTATGTTCATTTAGTTTGATTTCTCCCGCTTTTATCCGGCACAAAAATGGTATAAGCTGGAATTCACCAGACCCATAGTCGAATTTAACCGGCTCCATTGCATCAATTATTTCTAATGTAACTTCCAGTTCTTCGGTTATTTCCCGCAAAATACCTGTTTCTGCAGATTCTCCCGTCTTCAATTTGCCACCTGGAAATTCCCACTGGTTTGGATGGTTTGACCCTGGTGGCAACTTCGCAAGAAAAATCTTGTTTTGTTTAACGATTAATGCACATGCTACTTTTATCATGGTGCAAAATTACAAAAGAATGAAGGAGCCGGCGGTTAAAACCGGTAACTTTGCTTTTAAAAATTATGAATGAACAAACAAAAACTGCTCGAATTGCTTGCTTCATGGGAGACGCTGAAATTCATAATCCGTGAAGCCGAAAGTAAACCGGAAATAGTTCATCTGTTGATGGATATTGCATTGAACAGCGATGAAAGCCAAAGCTGGCGCGCCGCATGGATAGCCGATAAAATTCACGATACCAATCCACAACTCATTCGTCCGTGGATGGAAGAAATGATTCTGAAGCTGAAAAAAGAGGGGCAGTCCGGTAAAAAACGGCATTTTTTAAAACTCATCAGTTTGAATGAAATACCCCAAAAATATTACGCTTTTTTGGTGAATTATTGTCTGAACGTGCTAACGTCAGCGAAAGAACCTCCCGCGGTGAGGGTGCATTCAATGCAGGTTTTGTTCAACATTTCAGAAAAGGAACCGGATTTAAAACCCGAATTGCTGAGTGTTATCCGGCACGAAATGGAGTTCCGTTCAACAGCCGGAATTATTTCGCGGGGAAGAAAACTGGTAAAAAAACTGGAACGCCAGCTTCAATTCAATACCGGCATTCTATGAATCGATTTCCGAAGACAGACTGTCAATCAAATCCTGAAGCTGCTGGTCGATTTCTTTATTTAATTCGGTCTGATTGTATCGCTTTGTAAGAATCAGCAGGTTTCTGATGAGGCTTGTTTCCAGGTTTTGCTCGTCACTGACAGCCTGTGCAAAACGGTTTGGCAGTTTGATGTAATAATCCAAAAGCGCAAAACTGTTAGCGGCCAGTTTTCGTACAATTTCATTTGCTTTTTCCACTGCGCCGGCGCGGTAATATTCTTCGGCAGCCGGAAATGAATCGTAAGTGAGCGGCATTTTTTCATCCGGAAAAAGCTCAAACATGCGATCGATTACTTTTTCAGCCTGTTTATTTTTCCCTTCGTTATTTAATGCTTCGGCCAGAAGCGCAAACATCTGCCTTGCCTGAATGATTTTCAATTCTTTTTTGTTGTAATCATCAAGATAAATATCCGGATCATTCACGTTGCCCCAAACAAATTTTTCCATAACATTTTTGTAAAGAACATTTGTATTGATATGTCCGGGGAAACTGCTTCCGGCAGTTGTTTTAATGGGGACAAGACGGTACGCCAGCCCTTCAAACTGTAACCAGTCGGTAAAAAAAATGTGGCCGGTGTGCAGCAGGCTGTGGTCTATATAAACAGGCCTGTCCCAGTTGTTTGCGGCTACCATATTTAAAACCGCGATTTCACTTTTCGAAAGGTAATTTTTATCGATCCGAAACTGGATGGTATCCGTGATTAATCCCGCATCTTCGGGTTGTACGGTGCCTGTTTCGAGCACTTTTTGCTTATCGACCGGAATGTAAAACCTGCGCGATGGCAAATAATCAAGAAGGTCGCCGCTGTTCATCCTGAGTTTTGTTCGCGGGTTGTCGTCTTTTAAAAACTCCATCGCATCGCTTAAATTTACCGGTTTATCAATTTGTTCCCGGAACAAAACAACATCCATCCTTCCCAAATAATAATCTTCTTTTTCGAATGAAAAAGGCACAGGTTCGGCTTCATAGGTTTTCGTGCGCTGCTGTGTAATGTACCAGTCCATTCCGAGATAACTTAAATTGATGATCTTAATGTCCGGGCGCACACCTTCCACTTCCTGAACGTACCATAACGGAAAGGTGTCGTTGTCGCCATAAGTGAATAAAATAGCGTTCGGAGCGCACGATTCCAGGTAATCAATGGCATAATCGCGGGTCATGTACCTGCCGGAGCGATCGTGGTCTTTCCAGTTTTCGGCAGCAAGTATCCCAGGTATCAGGATTAATGACACAAGAGTTACTGCAACAGCGCCCGGGGCTCCTTTCAAAACTTTCTGCACGGTAGAGTAAATGGCAACCACAGCCAGGCCAATCCAAATGGCAAAGGCATAAAACGACCCGGCATAGGCATAATCGCGTTCGCGCGGCTGAACCGGATATTGATTAAGGTAAACAATAATTGCTATTCCGGTGAATATGAACAGCATCAGCGTTACCGCAAAACTTTCTTTGCCTTTTTGCCCATAGTTGTACTGGTAAAACATACCAATTAAACCAAATAACAACGGCAGGAAATAATACGTGTTTCGGCCCGGGTCGTTTTTCATGAAGCCGGGCATGTTTTCGCGCGGGCCAACATGTGCTTTGTCAAGGAAATTAATGCCGCTAATCCAGTTTCCGTTCATAAAACCACCTTGCCCCTGAACATCGTTTTGGCGTCCCGCAAAATTCCACATGAAATAACGGAAATACATGAACCCCAGCTGATAGGTAAAAAAGAACCGAAGGTTTTCCGAAAACTTAGGTTTTTGAATGGTCTTCACTTCTCCTCTTTCCCTGATACGAACCGGCCTGCCTTTTACTTTGCCCCATTCTTTATAAACCTGAATGTGCGTGGAATTGCTGCTGTACATTCGTGGAAAAATCGTTTCAAGTTTGGGTTCATAAATGGTTTTTTCAGAGGTGGTGCCGGTAACTACGTATTTTCCGTCCACTTCGTTGTATAATTTTTTTTCGCCAGCCGAGGCAATTGCAGGGGCATTGTAATATTGTCCGTACAACAGTGGCCGGTCGCCGTACTGCTCGCGGTTGAGGTAGCGTTTTAAAGCAAACGCATTATCCGGATCGTTTTGATTCATAGGTGTGTTCGCCGAAGCCCGGATAACAATTAGCGCAAAAGAAGAGTAACCGATTAAAATGACCATGAGCATTGTGATTGCGGTATTCCAAATTACGAGGTTGTTTTTTCTGGTGTACCGGATACTGAAAATCAGAGCTGCTATTATTAGGGCCGTCAAAATCAGGATACCCGAATTAACAGGCAACCCAAACCCGTTAACCACTATTTTATCTACAATAAAAGCCACTTCCGGAATGCCCGGAATCAACACGAACTGAATTCCACCCAATGCCATCAGCGAAACCAGCAAAGCCAGGGTAAAGCCTTGCCATGAGAAATGATATTTTTTGAAATAGTAAACCAGCCCTATGGCTGGAATAGCCAGCAGATTCAGGAGGTGTACGCCAATCGACAATCCCACCAGGTAAGCTATTAAAATCAGCCAGCGGTTGGCGTATTTTTCTCCGGCTACATTTTCCCATTTTAAAACGGCCCAAAAAACAGCAGCTGTAAAAAACGATGACAATGCATAAACTTCACCTTCCACTGCCGAAAACCAAAACGAGTCGGTAAAGGTGTAGGCGAGTGCGCCAACAAGTCCGCTTCCCCAAACGGATATCCATTCTCCTGCTGTTAATTCACGGTTGGGGTATAATTTTTTTGCCAGGTGGACGATGCTCCAGTAGAGCAACATAATGGTTCCGGCGCTGGCCAGTGCCGACATTGAATTTACCATCAGCGCAGCTTTCGATGCATCGGGGGCAAACAAGGTGAAAAACCGGCCCAGGATCATATGGAACGGAGCGCCGGGAGGGTGTCCCACTTCCAGTTTAAAAGCACTTGTGATGAATTCGCCGCAGTCCCACCAGCTTGCGGTAGGCTCAACGGTCGACAAATAAGTAATGGCTGCAATCAGGAAAACCATCCAGCCTATAATGTTGTTAATGATTTTGTTATGCCGCATTGAACTAAATTATAAGTGAGACAAATATAAGGTTTTAAAGTCAAAGGCTATCGTAGGTAAAGCAACAGAAATACCATTAAAATACGCTCCCCTAAAAAAGAATAACAGAATAGTGCAGAACAAAAAAAATTTATATTTTTGCACCGTCTTTAGAAAAAAGGCAATTAAGGTATTGTCCCGTGGTGTAATTGGCAACACATCTGATTTTGGTTCAGAAGAGTCCAGGTTCGAGCCCTGGCGGGACAACTGAAAAATTTCAAGGAGTGCAAAATTTTTGTTTGCACTCCTTTTTCCATTTATAAAAATCCGGGCAACGTCTTTTACCGAGTTATTTATCTACGCCGCTGCAGGTTCACCCTGAACCGACATAGCCCAATAACTCATTGTACCTGTAATTATTGAAGTAGCCAGCATATTCCAAAAAGCGCCGGTTTCTGCTGAAAACCCCAATACCCATGTTGAAATATAAAGCCATACGGAAATAAAAAGAATTACCCAATTCTCCCAAATTCGCCGGTCGTTTAATGCCACGACAGACAAAGCTGTAATTGCAAGACCGAATATATAGAAGTTCCATGCATAATCTTCTCTACTGTAGTTAAATACCCACGGAGAAGCGAAAACCCACAAACCTAAAACCGAAGTAATTTTATTTTGCCATCTTGTTTTCATCGTTTTGAATCTTTTATTTATACACAACATGTATTTCGGCCAATAATCTTGCCAGGAGGTGGATTTTTTTCAAACACAGGAGCCCGAACGTCAGCCCTTCTGGAATAAAAGGGATTCTGAGATGACAAAGATTTGTTTATTTGCAAATGCATGGGCGACATTTTTCCACAATGTGGATTTTGTGAACAAAAGATGAGCCCCGTTTTTCGTAATTCTTATTTCGTGCCATTTTCTGGTATGTTACTGTTAAAGTACTTGTAGAATTTATTCTGGTTACTTCATGCCGTTTTCCAATTTAATAGTTGTTATAATAAAAGAACAGTGTCTGTCATCTTAATAATTTTAAACTCTCAGTGTTTCTCAGAATTTAATAATTTGATGTAACTAATTTATTTTCAGGTTCAAAAAAAATATTATTTTTGAGGCGAAGAAAAACACAAAACAAGTCTGTAGCGGCGCAATTTTTATTATTATTGGTCAGTATTTGTTGGAAAAGTTATAAATAATCCACTGTAAATGTTTCGCGTATTAAAAATATGTATTGGAACAGGTTTAATGCTTCTGTTTTGCTCAGTGAGCGTTCACGGGCAAAATGATCCACTGTTCAGCCAATACATGTTCAGTATGCAAACCATCAATCCCGCCTACGCGGGTATGTGGGAAAAGATTGGCTTTTCTTCGCTGGTGCGAAAACAGTGGACTGGCATTAACCGGTCGCCGCTAACCGAATACATATCGTTGCACAGTCCGCTAAACAATGAATTGGTAGGCGTTGGCTTAAACATAATGAATGACAGTTACGGGCGCGAAGAGCGCTTCAGCGTTTTAGCCGATTATTCCTACGAAATTTCACTGACACCAAAACGACGCCTGCGGTTTGGTTTGAAACTTGGTTTCCTGAATTATAAAAATCCATTAACTGAATATCAGTTGTACCCGGACGACCAGTACGATGAAGCATTTTCGGAGGATGTCGATTTGAAGTTCCTTCCCAATTTTGGAGTGGGCGCTTTTTTATACGAAGAAGATTATTACATCAGCTTATCGGTTCCAAAATTCATTGAAAACAGTTTCGACGCGAATGTCAATAACTATTCATCGCTGGCGGAAGTGCGATCGCTATACCTTGGGGCAGGTTATGTATTTAAATTTATTACTCTGAATTACATGGTTTTCAAACCTACTTTTCTGGTGAAGGCTACCAAAGGGATGCCGCTGGAATATGACATTTCGGGTAATATTTTACTAAGGGACAAGCTTTGGCTCGGGCTGGTTTGCCGTTCAGGAAATGCAGTCAGTTTTATTTCGAACTGGCTTCTGGATAACAACCTGCGCGTTGGTTTTGCCATGGATTTGGCTTACAACGAAATTTTTCCATACCAATACGGGACTTATGAGGTGATGTTGAGCTTCGATGTCGATTTCTTCGGCAGAAATTACATCCGCAGTAAGTATTTTTAACTTCATTTTACGGATTTCAAACCATTTTTAACACTAAAGTATCAATCGATAAATTGAAAATTTATATTGTGCTTATAGAATATTATTCTATTCTTTAAAATTTTCCAATTTGAGACCCGATAATTTGCGTTACCACCTCCACGAGTCGCAAAGCGCCTTCGAATACCTGTTTAATGTTCTTTATGTTAGTATTTTATGTTCTGTAAACCTGATCAATCCAATAACGGGAATATTCCGTTTGCAGGATTGAAAGTAGCGCGATTATTTTGTAATTTTCTAATAAATGGCTTACCTATCAATAATTTACACTAAATTATTTTTAATTTTCTAAAATAAATTAATATCTTGGCGCCACAAACCTTGCAAGTTTTTTATAAGCAAAACCAGTCGTTTGTTTCACGGAACAGGCGCAAAAGGAAAAACATGTTAAACTTCATTTTTCAAGATCAGGGGCGCAATATCTGATTTTGCAGAATGATTAATGAAGATGATGGCACAAAGCAGGATCATAGAAATCGATAAGATTTTTATAGTTGTAATTTTCTTGTTGTCTGTTGTTTTGGAAAGCAATTCCAGGGCAGCAGAACTGCCATTTTATAAATATGTTAACTACGCCGTTTTACCCGAAAATTTATTGATTGTATCCGCCGGCACCCGGTATTTACAAATGCCCGGAATGTTTTGGACGAACTGTAATTCGCTTGTTCAGGATCAGGATTTCCTGAAAATTGAACAATCCGGATATGCGGTTCAAAAATTAAATCATACCGAAAATCCACTCACCTTCCGGTTTTCCCGAACAAATAGCCGCAATCTTTTAAATCCGGTAACCTTCAGTTCAAACTCGTTCAGAATTGAATCGCTGAATGCAACGAATTTAACAGCGAGTGCCGCAACTTTTATTACTGCCGACCAGGTTCCGGAAATCACAGAAAGAACTTCCTCTCCGCTGCTGGTCTGTCCGGATGATATTTCAACATACACCGATCTCAACGCCTGTTCGAGTTTTATCAGCAGTAATTTAAATCCGGATTTCGATGAATCATCGGTGGTTAAACTGACCTGGAAAATGACCGGCGCCACCATCGATGAATCGCCGTCACAGGGAATTAACCTGATTAAAGAATATACATTTAACGAAGGCTGGACCGAGATTAGTTATACCGCCACAGATGCAGCGGGCAGCTCAACTTCGTGTGCGTTCAACATAATTATTTCAGACAACCAGGTTCCCAGGTTCGATTATTTTCCTGAAGATATTTCCGTTAATGCAGAAGAAGGAGAATGTTCAGCAAGGGTTTCATGGATTCCACCGGTAGCCAGCGACAATTGTACACCAAACAACCAAATCATTTGGGAATCGAACGCACAGCCCGGTTATTTTTTTCCTGTTGGAAAAACAGTGGTTTCATACGTTGCCCTCGATGCCATGGGAAATCAAAGTTTAAATGAAACTTTCACCATTACTGTTAACGACGATCAACCACCGGTTTTTGGACTCCCTGATAATTTGACTTTGAAATGCGGGCAACCGGTTCCGCCTCCCTGGAAAAACCTGTGGGAAATCAGTGATTCAGGTGGTTTCATGTACGACAACTGCGCGCTGGATTCGGCTTCTTTTAAAATGATTTCGGAGGAAAAGGATCAGGAGGTTTGCCCGTACACGATCACCCGGATTTATCAGGTGACTGATAAAAACGGAAACACCGCCACAGCTTCCTGGGAGATAAACGTCAGTGAGAACGAGGATTTTGTTTTAAAATCAGGTGCGGGAATTGCCGCAGCAACTCTTTCCCATACGCAAACGAATGTTTCCTGCAACGGTGGAAGTGATGGAAGCATCAATTTGACGATCCAAAATGTAACCGGTACGATAAAGGCAATAACCTGGACGGCAAGCAACGGCGGAAGCGGAATACTTCAGGGACAGGAGGATCAAACCGGGCTAACCGCAGGAGATTATTCGGTTGAAGTAACCGACGATGCAGGAACTGCAACACGAACAATTTCCATTACCGAACCAAATGCTTTAAGTGCAGCAGTTATCTCATCAAATATTACCTGCAATGGTGCAAACGATGGAAGCATCACCGTTTCCAGTCCGTCCGGCGGATATGGGAACTACGAAGTTTCCATCAACGGAACCAACTGGTTTACCGTCTCGTCAGCATCATCATATACCTTCAATAATTTAACACCGGCAAATTATACCGTACAAATTCGCGATAAAGATCATCCGGGGTGCACCATAAATCTTGTTAATAAGAATATTACTGAACCTGCCGTATTAAACGCAACAGTTTCATCAACAAATGTTACCTGTAACGGTGCAAACGACGGAACCATAACGGTTTCTTCTGCAACCGGCGGTTACGGCACTTATGAATACCGAATCAATTCGGGAAGCTGGCAAAACGGGGGAAACTTTTCAGGTTTGGCTCCAAATACTTATTCCATTGAAATCCGGGATAAGGCAAATCCGGATTGCACAAAAAACCTCGGCAATGTGGTGATTACAGAACCGCCGGCATTAACTATTTCAACTCAACCTGCCGATGTAACCGAATGCGAAGAGCATATTGTTTCATTCTATGCCGAAGGAACAGGCGGTGTTGGCGCCATTTCATACACCTGGCAACGAAAAAAACCATCGGAGTCTTTTACCGATTTAGTGGCCGGTGGAAACATCAGTTTTCCAGCACCCGGACAACTGCGTATTGAAAACGTTGGAAATACAGATGCTCCGGACGGGACACAGTATCGCGCGGTAATTTCTGACGATTGCGGATCGTTAACCACCGTCACAGCAACTTTAAATGTCAATGAAATTACTGATGTTGTTCCTTCAATAGCCGATCCTTATAAAACTGATGTTTATGTTTGCGGGGGCACCAATTTCTCTTATACGGTCACCACATCCGGTCAGCCACCGAAATCTTATCAATGGAAAAAACGAGATTTATCGGGCGGTGTTTGGAACAATGTAACCGACGGAGGCGTAATTTCAGGCGCACAAACGGCTACCCTATCTTTTACCGGTTTAACGGCGGCTGAATCCGGGGAATACAAAGTGACGGTCACGTTCCCTTCTTCGGGCGCCGACTGCAACGTGACCAGCGACAACCGGGCCAGAAAACTCACCGTCGACAATATTCCGCCAACAGCGGTATGTAAAAATATCGTTGTGCAGTTGGATGCTACGGGCAACGCCACCGTTGCGGAAGACGCAGTGAATAACGGTTCAACCGACGATTGCGGAAATCCCTTGCTTTTCGACGTTGATATTAATTCGTTCGATTGCTCAAATATCGGTGCAAATCCGGTGGTGCTGACGGTTACCGACACCAACGGAAATTCAGCCACCTGCAATGCTTCGGTAACTGTGGAAGACAATGTTCCTCCAACTGCCGTGTGTAAAAGTGCAACCATTTATCTCGATGATGCGGGCGCGGCTTCGCTCATTGCCAGCGATGTCGATAACGGTAGTGCAGATATCTGCGACCCGAACATTGTCCTCAGTATAAGCAAAACCAATTTCGACTGCTCGAATTTAGGGGATAATACGGTGTTATTGACAGCAACCGATGTGTACGGAAATTCGGCAATGTGTTCGGCAACTGTCACTGTAAACGATGCCATTCCGCCAACAATTACATGTCCTGCTGATCAGGTAGCATACACCAACAACTCCAGTGGTACTGCTGTTTCTCTCGACGATCCGGTTTTCAGTGACAATTGTTCGGCAACGGTTTCAAACGATGCGCCTGCGACTTTCCCTGTTGGTGAAACCACCGTAACGTGGACCGCTGCCGATGCATCCGGCAACGCGGTGACCTGCACCCAGAAAGTGACGGTGGTAAAATTAACCTCCTTCGCCTCCGGAGCTTGCATCATTGATATGGGTGTTAGTCCCCAAAACGAAAACACAGCGCTAAAACCTTACGGGCTTGTTTATGCGCTTACACAGATAAACATTCCCATTTACTGGGCCATTGATCCCGCCAAGGAATACTATGGTGTTGATTTTACTGCCAACGGAAAACAGTACCGGGGTGGTTCATTCATTATTCCGGCAGAATATGCATCCAGAAGTGGTGTGCAGGATACCATAAATAAGTGGGTGTCGGCGAATCCGGGGCTGACAGTCGACTGTAACCGTTCTTCATTTAACGCCCCCATTGCCAAAATCATCCGGTACCTGCCGGAATCTCTGGTTTCAAGCACCAGCGATTTTGTCGGTGTCTTTGATGCCCTTGGATTGCCGATGGCTCAAACCATCGGCAGTACGGCAAGTTTCACGTGTTACGACATGATCGTATTTGAAACCCATTATACCGACAACTGGACCGCTGCTCAACGGGATATTTTTTATGATTTTGTTACGGCCGGCGGCTCCTTGTTTGCCTACTGCCACGATCCGTACGAGATTGAAAATTCAACTACCAGTTCAGGACAAAGGCTTAATTTTTTAACCAATAGCGGGATTATACCGGGTAAAGTAAGTTACAATACCGGAGATTATGTATTTGATCCAGGTTCGGCCGGTGATCCCATCATGCAGATTATGGCAGACCCGGTACAAGGGCTTTCGCAAAATTCAGGGCCTATTTATGCCCCGAATTCAGAAGGGTGGCGTCCATCCACAACCGTCCCTATCTATTATCCCAATTCCCCGGCAATCGCCAACGGTACAACACCCGGACGGGTTGGTCACCTGGCGTACGGAAACGCCTTCGGATCGGCAGGAACCGTGTTTTACATGACCGGACACCTGCATTCTGCGCCTAATAATTCGGCCATGGTTGCCGAAAGCCGGTTATTTGCGAATTACCTGTTAATCCGCTCTGTTTCTACCAACAGCAAACGCCCTCCGGAATTATCCGTCGTTGAATTTCCGGATGATTATTATGGGGGGGAAATCGTCGATTACGAAATCAACGTAGATTATGGCATCCAGCCGGTTACCATTCAATGGACTTCCGAATGTGGCGGGACTTTTTCGGATCCCAATTCGGAAGCGACTGAATTTCTGGCGCCGCATGTCAAGAAAATAACAACATGTTTGATTACGGCTACCGTTACCGATAACTGCGGAAAAACCGCTGTTTATTCAAGCGAGGTCACCATTTCTCCGTTTATTGAAAACAATTACATTGAAGAATCACAAATCCTGTGTCCGGGAACTGTGCCGGAACCCTTTGTTGGTTCGCAACCTACCGGAGGAGACGAAGTCAACTACGTTTATCGCTGGGAAATGAGTACAACGGGACCGGCAACAGGATTTACCATAGCTCCCGGCGATTATACGGGGCGCGATTATACTCCCGGAGTTATTACCCAAACCACCTGGTTCCGCCGTGCAGTAACTTCGGCCGAAATTACCGACTACTCCTCCTCCATCGAAATTACGATGAAGCCGACACCTGTTGTTGTGGCAAATGATGATGTTATCCTTTGCGAAGGCGAGCAGATAAACCTTTCTTCCGAGGGACATAATTCAAGCGACAATACATTTACCAGTTCGATTTATATAACCGATGGGAAAGATTATGAAATTAAAGATTACAAAGACGGTAATTTTAAAGAAAATGAAAGTGAGATCAACGTTTCCGTGAATCCAACTACACTTGCGGGCGCAACTATTACCATTACCATTAACATTGAACACGAGCGGGACGAAGATATCGAAGTGTACCTCATCAGGCCTGGTGGAAAAATTAAAAAAGATCCGAATGGAAATTTCAGGAACACCATCGTTCCGGGAGAATCCATTGCTTTGGTTGCCGACCGTGGCGGCGAAGGAAAAGACTTCACCAATACCACATTTTCCGATAACGGTGGCAGGTCGCTTGCCGGCGGATCAGCTACGTTTACCAGCACAAATGGCGATGCCACCACCTACTATGTTCCTGAAAATGCTTTCAGCACCTTAACGGGAAATCCGAACGGAAAATGGAAGTTGCGCGTACTGGACGATGAAGAAGGAGGATTGCCGGAAGGCGACAAGAATAAAATCAACAGTTGGACCATCACCATTTCGTATGATACACCAGATTCCTATTACTGGACTTCCATTCCGGAAGGTTTTACATCAGACGAACAGAATCCGGGATTGGTTACCGTGAATGAAACCACTGATTTTACTGTAACGGTGGTCGACCCGTCCAATGGGTGTACCGGCAGCGATGTTGTTACGGCTACTGTTTCCATACCTGAATGTTCCATTACAGGCGAACCGCTTACCTGCCCGTCTTCTGTGGTTACATATTCAGCGCCCGAGGGTTTAACCAGTTATTTGTGGACAGTTTCGGGAAATGCGACTATTTCCGGCGCCAACAATCTGCAAACGGTGGATATTCTTACCGGTGGAAATTGCGGGGAAACTTTCGATTTGACCCTCACCGTGTACGATGAATACGGTTGTACTTCGTCGTGTTCGCAAACAATCACCGTTAACGATACAGAGGCGCCCGTGGTTTCTGTTTGCCCACCGGCAGAAAACTACGAAGGATGCACAACCGCAGCAATCACATCGTTGCCATTTTCTGAGGTTGCCGTTACAATCACCGAAGAAGATTTTAGCGGTATTGGCGGTGATGTTACCGACGACTGTTCCATCGGATCGATTTCTTACCAGGATGAGATTACGGGCGAATGTCCGTTAACGGTTATGCGAACTTTTTCTGTGGTTGATTTATGTTCCAATACGGTACAGTGTACGCAAACTATTCAGGTAACGGATGTCCTACCGCCGGAAATCGAATGCCCGGTTTTAGCTGACAACATCATCCCCAATAACAATGGTGAGTTGTATGTTCATTCCGGCACTGGCTGGGATGCAACTTTCGTGGAAAACTGCGATGCGTTGGAAGTGTCGTTGACTGTTGCCTTAACAGGCGCCACGGAAGGCAGCTTCACCACCCTCGACGGTGTAACTTTTAATCCGGGCGCCACCACCATCACCTGGACGGCTGTGGACGCCTGCGGTTTAACGGCCACCTGCAGCTTTGACGTGATTGTTTCCCCGGTACCCATCATCGAATGCCCGGCCGACGCTACACTTTACATTGAAAGCGCAGGTTGCAGTTATAGTTTCGACCCGGGGATTCCTGATCTTTTACAGGGCGCCGCGCCCATCGATTGGACCTGGGAAATGACCGGCGCCACAACCGGTTCTGGTTCCACAGCCGATGCCGCTTCTTTGCCCGACGCTATCGGAAATATCGATTTTAATTTGGGAACTACGACCATTACCTGGACGGCTACGAATATTACCGGCACCGACAACTGTTCTCAAAATATAACTGTTGTGGATGCCGTTCCGCCAACTTTTTCCGCTGCGCCAATCACTGAATGCGTCGATAACCTCTATTCGGCAACATATACGGCAAGCAATCCGAGCCCAAACATTGGAATCGATCCGAACCTGATTTTAAACCCAAGTCCGGATCATTACACTTTTATTTCCGGTGATGTTTCCCTCGATCTCACGGAAATAGAAGACAACTGCTGCGATTTCCAGTCGCTGGTTGACGGCATTCACTGGCAAATCGATTTCGCGGATACACCCAATCCGTTAAAACCAACCGAACCCGCATTGACCCACGCGCCAATCAGCGGCACCGGCCAGCCTTCGACTCACGGAAGCGACATTTACATGCCCGGCGACGGTGTGTTTTTCAGTACCGTTACCCACACCATAACCTACACCATTACCGATTGCAACGGCAACGAAAGCGATCCGGTAACGGTGAACATCATCATTTCGCCACGTCCCGAAATCAGAAAAGAATAAACCATGGAAAAAAGAATAACATATCAGCATAAAAATAAAACAGCGAATACAGTTACGGATTTCGCCGAACTTCTGTCCCGGCAAATCCCACAAAAAATTCAACAAAGCTCTCTTGTTCCCTCTCCTCTGGATTTATCCGTACGGGGGAGGGTTAGGGAGAGGTCTCTAATCAAAAACGAAATTACAACACGAAGTTCGAAACCTGTTTTCGCTGATTTGTGGTCCATTCTAATACCACAAAAGACACAACAAAGCTCTCCTACTCCCTCTCCTTTGGAGAGGGCTGGGGTGAGGCTTCCCGCCCCCTCTCCTTTGGAGAGGGCCGGGGTGAGGCTTCCTGTCCCCTTTTTGGAGAGGGCCAGGGTGAGGCTTCCTCGGGTGAGGCTCCTATACCGGAAACCCTCCATTGCGCCCGGAGGTTCCGGCAACAAACGCGAACCCGGGGCTGCTGCCATCATCTTCAAAAATTCTTTGCTCAGCAGCTACCGGGGTGCGTTTTTCCGTGCGAATAAAAACCAGAGTTTAACCTGCTTTTCTCCGGAAGCAGATGTTTCGGAAACTTACCGGCGGCGCCGTCCGGCGCGAATCCCCGCTTTATTTCCGGCACCATCTGTAACGGGAAAGCACAAAATAAAAGGAGGGCTGCCTATGTAAAACCGGAACCAACCATCAGGCGAAAGCCCAAAAACCCTGTCTGCCGTGCAACCCGGCAGCATGAGGAACAGGAACTGAAATCCCGGCCGAATGTCGGGGGAGCGCTAAATCCCCAAAAACCAACAGTGTAAATTTTTAAAAAGAAGAATAACAAATTGAAAAAAGCAAATTATTAACAACGTTCTCTTTTCCCGGAAAAATCATCCGGGCGCTCCTCTTCCCCCCTCGGGGGAATTAAAGGGGGTCATGGGATATTTTAAAAGGAAAGAGAACCAAAATTTAAATTAAAATGAAAAAGCAAATTTTATTTTTAACGTTTTTTGTAGCGGCACTTTTAGCCGGAAATTCAACTGCGTTTGGGCAAAAAGCGACACCTTATACCGCACCTCAAACAATGTCTTGTGCGCCTGACGCACTCCATCCAACTGCTGGTGTACCGTATATATATACACTTGATGCGACACCAACAGACGGTACTTGGAACTGGTTTGCCACAAAAAATGCAAGTTTTATAACGAGTGGAGTTCTGGCAATGGACTCATTAAAAGAAACAGCGAATCAGATATTAAACGCCAGTGGTAACTATGGTACAACAGGATCAACTAATAGTGTTACAATATCATGGACAGATGCGCTTCTCGCTGGCACAGAATACCAGGGGACAGGTTCACCAGGTACTCCAACGTTTGTTGTTGGATATTACGAAGCACCATCTGGAGAATGTTCTGATAATATTAAAGTTTACGAGCTTGATCCGGTTAATGCCTTTGTTGTAGACGTATTGAGTATTGATTCGACAACTGTTGCATCTACTGCACCAACTTATGGCAGTGTGCCTGAGCAATGTGTTGACAATGTTACAAGAAGCTACATACTCCGGAGGTACAATGACATTTGATTACGGTACAAATTTTCTTTATTATGAGTATGTAGCGGCTAATTTCACTGATTATTGGATTCCAACATTTTCTGTAAGTGGTCTTGATGCAACGCAAACGCCCACATACCAATATACTTATGCAAAGCCGGATACGTGGGGAACAACAACACCTACCTGGACAACTTTAGAATCGGGAACATACTCATATTGAAGTTGATCCTACAGTAACTTCAACAGAAGATGGTGTATCCGTTTATTGTGAGGGTAAGAGTGGATAATAACGATTTCGAAACTTTAGCAGATCAAACTGTTACTATGACTTTGGATGGTCAGAATTCACAAGCAGCATGGGATGTTGTTAATTCAGAGTACTGATCCTGCTGCTGCTGATAGCGATGATACAGCCGGTCAAATTATTAAACTTCGTCCAACGGTTGCCGAAGGAACTATCTCATCAGTTACACCTAATATTCAGCTAATACCTAAAAATTAGTCTGTGGATGTGTAATCTTGCTTTTTCATTCCGCATTGAATTCCGGCGATTTTGCCGGGGTTCAATGCGCTGAATGAAGCGCGTTGAGGAGTGATCAGTGATCAGTGATCAGTCGCAGTTGGCAGTGAATAGTGATCAGTGATCAGTCGCAGTTGGCAGTGAGGAAGGGGAAGTGATCAGTGATCAGTATGGCAGTGAGGAAGGAGGAAGTGATCAGTGATCAGGCTTGCAGTGAGGAAGGGCAGTAATCAGTGAAGTCGAACTGGCAGTGAAGGCATGAAGTGATCAGTGATCAGTCGCAGTTCGCAGTGGGAAGGAGGAAGTGATCAGTGATCAGTCGCAGTTGGCAGTGAGGAAGGAGGAAGTGATCAGTGATCAGTGACAGTCGCAGTAATCAGTAATGAACTGCTAACAGCTTAGTTGAGGCTTGAGCTTGAGACTTGAGACTTGCAGCTTGAGGCTCAGAGTCAGTGATCAGTATAGCGCAGTTGGCAGTGAATAGTGATCAGTGATCAGTGATCAGTCGCAGTTGGCAGTGAATAGTGATCAGTGATCGGTGATCAGTAATTAGTCGCAGTCGCAGCTAGCAGTGATTAACCGCTGGTAATGACCAGTTATCAGTGATCGGCGACCAACAAATTTTAAAATTTAAATGCTTTGAAATGGATACAGGAATATATGGATTTTCATCGGGAGGAATGCCGGCTTTGGTTCCCGCAGAACCAGCAGTTCGTTTTCTGCAACCAGTAGGTTCTATTGCCTGAAATAATGTACCAACCATTTTGAGGAATGCACAAAACAGGTTACGGAATGGACAAAATAGGTTGAGGAACACATAAAACAGGTTGCGGAATGTATAAAACAGGGTACGGAACAGACAAAACAGGTTGCGGAATATATGAATCATCGAAAGGACCGACGACCAGATTGCAGGAATGTGCGGTAACAATTGAATGGACTGAAGGAATAGATGAAGCAAGCGAATGATAATGAAAAAGGATTAAAGGTAAACGCTGGCAGGTCTGACGACGCTGTCAGGTTGGAGGACGCTGAGAAGCAACTGACGGCAGACTTGTCAGCGTGCGCAGCTCCTGACAACGTCAATATGGATAATGTGAAATGTTGCGGGGTGGTAGTTAACATGGTCAGGTATTTTGAAGTTAACGCTGTCGGGTTCGTGGTAGTTAACGCTGTCAGGTCTAGCGACGCTGACAGGTTGGAGGACGCTGAGAAGCAACTGACGGCGGACTTGTCAGCGTGCGTAAGTCCTGACAATGTCGATATAGATGATGTAAAATGTTGCGGGATGGTAGTTAACGTGGTCAGGTATTTTGGAGTTAACGGTATCAGGTTCTGGCAGTTAACGCTGTCAGGTCTATCGACGCTGACAGGTTGGAGGACGCTGAGAAGCAACTGACGGCGGACTTGTCAGCGTGCGCAGCTCCTGACAACGTCGATATGGATAATGTAAAATGTTGCGGGATGGTAGTTAACGTGGTCAGGTATGTATTGAAGTTAACGCTGTCAGGTCTGGCGACGCTGACAGGTTGGAGGACGCTGAGAAGCAACTGACGGCGGACTTGTCAGCGTGCGCAGCTCCTGACAACGTCAATATGGATAATGTAAAATGTTGCGGGGTGGTAGTTAACATGGTCAGGTATTTTGAAGTTAACGCTGTCAGGTCTGGCGACGCTGACAGGTTGGAGGACGCTGAGAAGCAACTGACGGCGGATTTGTCAGCTTGCGTAAGTCCTGACAACGTCAATAGAATTAAAACATATAAAGATGAAAATTGAACGGTTGAAAGAAGGGCATCATTACCACATATATAATCGGGGTGTTAACGGATGCAATTTGTTTTACCAGTCGGAGGATTATGAACATTTTCTTGATTTATATGATAAATATATTTCGCCGGTGGCAACAACATGGTCGTGGGTACTTATGCCGAATCATTTCCATTTTTCGGTGAAAATAAAGGAAAATGTCGTTTATAAGTATCCTTCTTTTGATGAGAAAAATAAAGGGTCAATGCCGGAGGATTGTAAATGGGAGACCATCGAATTACCATCGAATAAACAGGAATATTTACAGTCAGAGAACATTAAAAGACCTGTCCCTCATCGTCATTTTGCTCATTTATTCAACGCGTTTGCCAGACATCTTAATACAAAAACCGGGCGTACGGGAAATCTTTTTGAACGGCCATTTAAACGAAAGCGTACGGACGACAAATACTACCTGAAACAGGTAATATTATATATCCATAACAATCCTGTTCATCATGGATTTTGTGATCACCCGTCGGATTATCCCTGGTCAAGTTATCTGTCGTGCGTTTCTGAAAAACCAACTCATTTGAAACGCGGGGAAGTGCTGGATTTATTCGGCGACAAAACCAATTTCAAAACCTCACACCTTGAAAAAATGGATATCAAAAAGATTGAACAATGGCTGGAAATCGATTCCATTGATTATTACATTGACTCGTCAGTAAACCCAACCCAAAAAGCAGATAATGAAGAAGATGAGGCTAGAAAACAAAAATAGAGATAACACTGACGAGCTTGGCAATGAAGGTATTATTGGTAAAATTAACGCCGTCAGGTTTTGGCAGTTAACGCTGTCAGGTCTGGCGACGCTGACAGGTTGGAGGACGCTGCGAAGCAACTGACGGCGGACTTGTCAGCGTGCGTAGCTCCTGACAACGTCGATGTTGATGATATAAAATGTTGCAGGATGGTAGTTAACATGGTCAGGTATTTTGAGTTAACGCTGTCAGGTCTATCGACGCTGACAGGTTGGAGGACGCTGAGAAGCAACTGACGGCGGACTTGTCAGCGTGCGCAGCTCCTGACAACGTCAATGTTGATGATATGAAATGTTGCAGGATGACAGTTAACGCTGTCAGGTCTATCGACGCTGACAGGTTGGAGGACGCTGAGAAGCAACTGACTGCGGACTTGTCAGCGTGCGCAGCTCCTGACAACGTCAAAAAAATGGTTAGAGAATAAACAGTGCTATTAAGGTTCCATGTAAGTTGAGAAGGAGAAAGAAAAAGTGAAGCGAGAGAATAAGTTGATTTACCAAATGATCATCCGGTTGCCGGGACTGCTTCTGGCAATGCTGGCGGTGACGCAGGTTGCCGCGCAGAAACCGGTGCAGCATTTTTTGGTGAACCAGTGCGAGACGTTGGAGTTGAGCGTGGTCGACTGGCCGGGCGACCGGTATACCTGGGATTTGTATCGTGATTCAACGGTCAATTTTGCGACCACACAGGGCGATGTTGATCCGTGGGGCTACTTTGTAGATACCTACGAAGGTTCTACAGTCAGCATTAACTGGCTCGAACCGGGAAGGTACTTTTTAAAAGTCACCGTTTGGGATGAAGTTGGTTGTACCAATAACCTGCTGGTTTTTAGCGTGGATGTGCTGGAATCGCAACCGGAAGCGGTGATGTACGGCGATTCCGCGTGTGTGGGCGAGCAGGTGCTGGTAAAGATAGTTTTAACCGGAATGGGGCCGTGGGATTTAACCTATACGTACGGCGACGGGACCATGCATGTCAACTTAACTTCCACGGAACCCGAAATTATTTTGCCGGTGGACAATGTACCGGTCGGAACTACCGAATACTGGGTGATGGAAGTGACCGATCAGTGTACGGTGCATTCGTATCCGGTGCCCGAAAAAGCACGGGTTGTAGTTCATCCGAAACCGACGAACTCGCGGATATACCAGATTAATAAGTGAGATGGGAGACGGAAGACGGAAGACGGGAGACGGGAGACGGAAGTTGGGAGATGGAAGACGGAAGACGGGAGACCGAAGACGGAAGACGGAAGACGGGAGACGGAAGACGGGAGACGGGAGACGGAAGACGGAAGTTGGGAGACGGAAGACGGGAGACGGAAGACGGGAGACGGAAGTTGGGAGACGGAAGACCGAAGACGGGAGACGGAAGACGGGAGACGGGAGATGGAAGACCGGAGACGGAAGACGGAAGATGGAAGACCGAAGACGGAAGTTGGGAGACGGAAGACGGAAGACCAGTGACTAATAATACGGTAACGATGAATTGACAACGAAACTTTGAACTCGAAACCCGGAATCCGGAACTCGAAACCCGGAACTCGGAACTCGGAACTCGAAACCCGGAACTCGGAACTTGAAACCTGAAACCAGAAATTGACTATGGTTTGGCGGAAATACATATTATCGATGACTCTTCTTGCAATAGCTACATTAGCTGTCGCACAGAAAAACTATGTCATCGACTCGGTATGTGTGGGCGCCGACAGGTATTACAGGATTGACGGGCAAAAAGGTTCCAGCTACGACTGGCATTTAACGGATACCGTCTCCGGAAGCGAATTCCCCGTTTCTTATCCGGAAGGAAATCACTTCACCGATGTGGTTTCACCGGGAGATACTGTATGGGGAAGTGAAATTCCGGTATTCTGGACTGATATCGGGATATTCCGGTTGTACACCTATCATTTTTCTGAATTCGGTTGCGACACAGTCGAACAGGGATTGGTAAAGGTTTTCGACAGTCCGGAAGCAATTGCCGGCGACGATCAAATCGCATGTTTGGCAATTCCGGTAATTTTATCGGGCGACAGCGCCTGGAATTACAGCAGTGTTGAATGGATATCGTCCGGCGACGGAACTTTCGATGATAACCACCGCCTGCATCCTGTTTATTACGCGGGTACCGCCGACAGTATTTCGGGCGCCGTAACACTTATCCTGAACGCGTACGGTTTGGCTGAAAACCTGTCGTGCCTCGCTGCAACCGATTCGGTTACCATTCAGTTCAGTAATCCGGATATAGTATTCGATGTCAGCCATTTGTTGTGTTATAACGACAGCTCGGGAGCAATTAAGGCGGATGTGACCAATGGTTTGCCGCCATACAATTTTGAATGGAAAGGTCCCGGCGGTTTTACCGCGTCGGGCGATTCTGTGTCAAACCTGGCAGCCGGCATTTATGCAGTTACATTAACCGACGCAAGCGGATGTGTGGTCACCGATTCCGTTGAGATTACGCAACCCGACGAATTGCTGGCCGACATTGAAGATATCCCCCCCACCATTTGCCTGGGCGATTCGGTTCTGTTAAACGCCATTGCATCCGGCGGAACCGGAAACGTCACTCATCTGTGGACAGGAACAGGCGCCGCATTTCTGGATGACGTTCAGAATCCGGCCACGGTGCTTCGGGGAGATTTTGCGGGAATCAATACGTTGGTTTATTCCGTAACCGACGAAAATGGCTGTTCTGCAACAGACACAATTACCATTGAAATTCTCTCTCCGACCGCCAGCGTCACCGACACCTCGATTTGTGCTTCGGAACTTCCGCTGGTCTGGAACGATTCCACTTACGTTGATTTTGGTTCGTACGTCAATATCAATTCCGAATTCGGTTGGTTGTGATTCGGTGATGACGCTGAATATCTTTGAATTGCCGGCAACCGCCAGCATCACCGACACCTCGATTTGTGCTTCGGAACTTCCGCTGGTCTGGAACGATTCCACCTACATTGATTTTGGTTCGTATGTCAATATAATTCCGAATTCTGTAGGTTGTGATTCGGTGATGACTTTGAATATTTTTGAACTGCCAGCGACCGCCAGCGTCACCGACACGTCGATTTGTGCATCGGAACTTCCGCTGGTCTGGAACGATTCCACCTACGTTGATTTTGGTTCGTACGTCAACATAATTCCGAATTCAGTAGGTTGTGATTCGGTGATGACGCTGAACATTTTTGAATTGCCTGCGACCGCCAGCGTCACCGACACGTCGATTTGTGCATCGGAACTTCCGCTGGTCTGGAACGATTCCACCTACGTTGATTTTGGTTCGTATGTCAACATAATTCCGAATTCGGTAGGTTGTGATTCGGTGATGACTTTGAATATTTTTGAATTGCCAGCAACCGCCAGCATCACCGACACGTCAATTTGTGCATCGGAACTTCCGCTGGTCTGGAACGATTCCACCTACGTTGATTTTGGTTCGTACGTCAACATAATTCCGAATTCCGTAGGTTGTGATTCGGTGATGACTTTGAATATTTTTGAATTGCCGGCGACTGCCAGCGTCACCGACACCTCGATTTGTGCTTCGGAACTGCCGCTGGTCTGGAACGATTCCACCTACATTGATTTTGGTTCGTACGTCAATGTCATTCCGAATTCAGTAGGTTGTGATTCGGTGATGACGCTGAATATTTTTGAATTGCCTGCAACCGCCAGCATCACCGACACGTCAATTTGTGCATCGGAACTTCCGCTGGTCTGGAACGATTCCACCTACGTTGATTTTGGTTCGTATGTCAACATAATTCCGAATTCAGTAGGTTGTGATTCGGTGATGACTTTGAACATTTTTGAACTGCCTGCGACCGCCAGCATCACCGACACCTCGATTTGTGCTTCGGAACTTCCGCTGGTCTGGAACGATTCCACCTACGTTGATTTTGGTTCGTACGTCAACATAATTCCCAATTCGGTCGGTTGTGATTCGGTGATGACTTTGAATATTTTTGAACTGCCGGCGACCGCCAGCGTCACCGACACCTCGATTTGTGCTTCGGAACTTCCGCTGGTCTGGAACGATTCCACCTACATTGATTTTGGTTCGTATGTCAATATAATTCCGAATTCAGTCGGTTGTGATTCGGTGATGACTTTGAACATTTTTGAATTACCGGCGACCGCCAGCGTCACCGATACCTCGATTTGTGCTTCGGAACTTCCGCTGGTCTGGAACGATTCCACCTACGTTGATTTTGGTTCGTATGTCAATATAATCCCCAATTCGGTAGGTTGTGATTCGGTGATGACGCTGAATATTTTTGAATTGCCGGCAACCGCCAGCATCACCGACACCTCGATTTGTGCTTCGGAACTTCCGCTGGTCTGGAACGATTCCACCTACGTTGATTTTGGTTCGTACGTCAACATAATCCCGAATTCGGTAGGTTGCGATTCGGTGATGACGCTGAATATTTTTGAATTACCTGCGACCGCCAGCATTACCGACACGTCGATTTGTGCTTCGGAACTTCCGCTGGTCTGGAACGATTCCACCTACGTTGATTTTGGTTCGTACGTCAATATAATTCCCAATTCAGTCGGTTGTGATTCGGTGATGACACTGAATATTTTTGAACTGCCGGCAACCGCGAGCGTCACCGACACCTCAATTTGTGCTTCGGAACTTCCGCTGGTCTGGAACGATTCCACCTACATTGATTTTGGTTCGTACGTCAATATAATTCCGAATTCGGTAGGTTGTGATTCGGTGATGACGCTGAAATTTTTGAATTACCGGTTTATTCTGACACGCTGGATTTGACGGTTGCGCTTCGGAACTTCCGTATTTCTGGAACGGACAGAACATTGCCGGTGCCGGTGTTTACACGGATTCATTAACCAGCATCATTACCGGATGCGATTCAGTTTCAACATTGAATTTGAACGTATTGCCCGTATTCAGTGATACGCTGGAATTGACCGTCTGCAACTCTGAACTTCCGTATTTGTGGAACGGACAGAACATTGCCGGTGCCGGAATCTACACGGATTCATTAACCAGCATAATTACCGGATGCGATTCAGTTTCAACTTTGAATTTGAACGTTTTGCCCGTTTACATCGATACGCTGGAACTGACCGTCTGCAACTCTGAACTTCCGTATTTGTGGAACGGACAGAACATTGCCGGTGCCGGTATTTACACGGATTCATTAACCAGCATAATCACCGGATGTGATTCAGTTTCAACCTTGAATTTGAACGTTTTGCCGGTTTACAATGATACGCTGGAATTGACAGTTTGCAAATCTGAACTTCCGTATTTGTGGAACGGACAGAACATTGCCGATGCCGGAGTCTACACGGATTCATTGACCAGCATCATTACCGGATGCGATTCAGTTTCAACCTTAAATTTGAACGTTTTGCCCGTTTACAACGATACGCTGGAACTGACCGTCTGCAACTCTGAACTTCCGTATTTGTGGAACGGACAGAACATTGCCGGTGCCGGGCGTTTACACGGATTCGTTAACAAGCATAATTACCGGATGTGATTCAGTTTCAACCTTGAATTTGAACGTTTTGCCCGTTTACGGCGACACACTGGATTTGACGGTTTGTGAATCTGAACTTCCGTATTTATGGAACGGACAGAACATTGCCGATGCCGGTGTTTACACGGATTCATTGACCAGCATAATCACCGGATGCGATTCAGTTTCAACCTTGAATTTGAACGTTTTGCCCGCTTTACAATCGATACGCTGGAACTGACGGTCTGCTGAACTCTGAACTTCCGTATTTGTGGAACGGACAGGAACATTGCCGGTGCCGGAGTTTACACGGATTCGTTAACCAGCATCATTACCGGATGCGATTCAGTTTCAATTTTGAATTTGAATGTTTTGCCCGTTTATGGCGATACACTGGATTTGACGGTTTGTGAATCTGAACTTCCGTATTTGTGGAACGGACAGACCATTGCCGGTGCTGGAGTCTACACGGATTCGTTAACCAGCATAATTACCGGATGTGATTCAGTTTCAACCTTGAATTTGAACGTTTTGCCCGTTTACGGCGACACACTGGATTTGACGGTTTGTGAATCTGAACTTCCGTATTTATGGAGCGGACAGAACATTGCCGGTGCGGGCGTTTACACGGATTCGTTAACCAGCATAATTACCGGATGCGATTCAGTTTCAACCTTGAATTTGAACGTATTGCCCGTTTACAGTGATACGCTGGAACTGACGGTCTGCGAACTCTGAACTTCCGTATTTGTGGAACGGACAGAACATTGCCGGTGCCGGAGTTTACACGGATTCATTAACCAGCATCAATTACCGGATGCGATTCAGTTTCAACCTTGAATTTCAATGTTTTGCCCGTTTACAACGATACGCTGGAACTGACCGTCTGCAACTCTGAACTTCCGTATTTGTGGAACGGACAGAACATTGCCGGTGCCGGAGTCTACACGGATTCATTGACCAGCATAATTACCGGATGCGATTCAGTTTCAACCTTGAATTTGAATGTTTTGCCCGTTTACGGTGATACGCTGGATTTGACGGTTTGTGAATCTGAACTTCCGTATTTGTGGAACGGACAGAACATTGCCGGTGCCGGCGTTTACACGGATTCGTTGACCAGCATAATCACCGGATGTGATTCAGTTTCAACCTTGAATTTGAACGTATTGCCCGTTTACAGCGACACACTGGATTTGACGGTTTGTGAATCTGAACTTCCGTATTTCTGGAACGGACAGAACATTGCCGGTGCCGGAGTCTACACGGATTCATTGACCAGCATCATTACCGGATGCGATTCAGTTTCAACTTTGAATTTGAACGTTTTGCCCGTTTACATCGATACGCTGGAACTGACCGTCTGCAACGCGGAACTTCCGTATTTGTGGAACGGACAGGACATTGCCGGTGCCGGTATTTACACCAATTCACAAATAAGCGTAGTTACAGGTTGCGATTCAACCCTGGTTTTGAATTTGAACGTCGTTCCGGAATTTAGAGACACTACTGAAATGTTTGTCTGTGAATCAGAATTGCCCTATTTCTGGAATGGTAACGAAGTCTCTTCCAATGGAATTTATTCTGACACGGTACAGAGTATTGCCGGTTGTGATTCTATTCTAACCTTGTTGTTGGAAGTGTTGCCTGTTTCGAATGATACGTTGGAAATGACGGTTTGCAAATCAGAAATTCCCTTCAACTGGAACGGACGGGACATTGATGCAGGTGGAAGTTATACCGATACGTTAACCAGCTTTGTGACCGGCTGTGATTCCATTCTGACGCTGAATCTTGACGTACTTCCGGTTTTTGCAGATACAACAAATCTGACGGTTTGTGAGTCGGAACTTCCGTATTTCTGGAGCGGAATGAACATTGCTTCTTCGGGAATTCATGTTGATACGTTGATCAGCGTGATCACCGGATGCGATTCTGTTTCAATGTTGAATTTGAATGTGATGCCGGTTTCTGACGAAACGGTGGAAATGACCATTTGCAGTTCGGAACTTCCCTACACCTGGAATGGAATTGACGTCACTTCTGCCGGAATTTACAATACGACTTTAAACACTGCGGCAGGCTGCGATTCGCTTCTTACGCTGAATGTTTCGGTTGAACCGGTAATTTCCGATACGTTAAAACTGACCGTGTGCGAAACCGAATTGCCATTCACCTGGAAAGGACAACAGTTCACCCAGGCGGATACGGTAACTTTAAACGTGCCATCCATGAGTTCAGATTGCGATACCCTGCGCATTTTGGAACTGTCGGTTGAACCTGAAATTTTGGTCAGCCTCAGCATATCTCCCGATAAACAGGTGGTTACAGAGGGCGAGCTGGTGCAATTCACCGCCATTCCCGTCAATCCTGGGTCGGCGCCGGTTTACGCCTGGTTTGTAAACGGGGTGGAAATGGCCGGGAAAACTTCACGAACATTTAGCTATACTCCACAGGATGGCGATGAGGTTTATGCAACATTGCTGTCCAATTTAAGGTGTACTTCAGGAATACCGGCGGAATCGAATACAGTAGTCATCACAGTGAATGAGCCGCCGCCCGGTGAAATGGTGGTTGTTCCGGAAGTGCTTCCCGTGGATTGCTACGGCAATAACACCGGTACAGTGAAACTGACGGTTTCTGAGGGAGTTCCGCCATATACATATTTATGGAATAATGGCGAGACATCCAAAAACATCTACGGAGTTACAGCCGGCGCCTACACGGTAACGGTTACCGATGCTGAAAATAATACAAAACAACTTTCGGTGGAAGTGAAACAACCGGAAGAACTGGTTGTGAGTTATACAAAAGTTGATGTCGGTTACAGTACCAATCCGGTGGGAAGTATAGATTTATCCGTCTACGGTGGCTCAGGCGCGTACACCTATTCCTGGACCGGTCCGGATGGATTTACCTCGGACGAGGAAGATATTGAACAATTGGCAGCCGGCGCCTACACGGTTTGGGTAACCGACACCAGCAACTGTAATGCGGCAGTTTCGGTTGTAATAGAAGCAAGCGATCCGGAAACAGTGATGAATTGTCCGCCGGCGATTGAATTGAATTGCAAGAATTTACCGCCTGCTTATTCTTCGTTAAGCGAATACGAAGGTGCGGGCGGTGAAATCAGTGCTGTGTTTGATGCTGATGTTTCCACATTCAGGTTGATAAATGAAACCTCAGACCGGAACAATTGCCCGGAAACAGTCACCCGCGTCTATGAAATTCAGGATGTACATGGAAATGCAGTGAAATGTGAGCAACTCATCATCATCAATGATGTTATAGCGCCGTATCTTAAAATCACCGATAAACGGGTGGCCTGCTACGACGATGTGCCGCCGGTTTATAAAAATGTATCGATGTTCCTGCAAAATGGCGGGCAGGCTACCGATGATTGTAAAATTAATCCCGCTTCGTTTAAATTCATTTCAGAAAGTACCGATGACCAGACTTGCCCGGAAACCATCATCAGGATTTATGAAATATCCGATATGTGCGGGAACAGGAAGCAAACCAATGAAAAAATTGTTGTTCACGATGAAATTGCTCCGGAGATTGTGCAAGTACCGGTGGTGGATAAAAATACCTGCAGCTTGCCCGCTCCTTACGAAACCGTCGCCGATTTCATTGATGCAGGTGGAATTGTAACCGACAACTGCAACAATATTGAGATCACGTTTATCAGTGATTCGATTATTGGTGACAATTGTCCGAAAGTGGTGAAACGGAACTACGAATTTAGCGACGGCTGCTTCAATACTACCGTTTATCAGGAAACAATTACCATTGACGATACCAGCGCCCCGGTGGTTACTTGTCCGGCGCCGGAAACATTGAACGGCACACTTGCTGATTTGGGCAACTTTACCGGATTAAAATATTCCGATACATTGCAGAACATTTTCCTGACAGATACTACAGCTATCGATTTGTCTGTTTCTGAAAACTGCACCCTCAGCAGCATAACTTATATCGATAAAGTTTCAGGAACCTGTCCGGTTTTGGTTGAACGTACATTCACAGTCACCGACTTGTGCAATAATCAGACTTCTTGTACGCAGGAAATTTCAATATTTGATTCTTACACACCTGAATTTGACTCCATATCGCCACTATGCAGGAATTCGGTTCCGCCAGCGCTGCCAACAATTTCGAATAACGGAATCACCGGAACCTGGCAGCCGGAAACTATTGAAACGGGGCAGGTGGGAATCTTCGAGTTCACGTTCGTCCCTGATCCCGGGCAATGTGCGGTTAAAACTTCCGTTTGGGTTGAAATTACTGATATCGTTGTTCCTCAGTTCGAAAACATAGGGCCGCTTTGTCTGGGGTCAATACCACCGGTTTTACCGGCTACTTCGCTGAACGGAATTTCCGGAAAGTGGCAGCCTGCGGTTGTGAATACCTCAACAAAAGCAGTTTCCACGTATACATTTACGCCGGATGCCGGACAATGTGCGCCTGAAGTTTCCCTTGAAATTGAAGTTTCCGATGAAATTATACCGGAATTTAGTTTAATTGGTCCGCTTTGCATCAACGAAATTCCACCTCAGTTACCGGCAATTTCTGAGAACAACATTCGCGGTACGTGGAATCCGGCCACCATTCAAACCAGCATTCCTGATACTGTTATTTACACTTTTACTCCTGACAACGGAACATGTGCGATTGAAGTTACGATGAAGATTGAGGTGAGGGATGAGATTGTTCCGGAATTCATGCCGCTCGGGCCGTTCTGCCGGAATGCCGAAGCTCCCGAATTGCCGGCAGTTTCTGAAAACGGGATATCAGGAACCTGGAATCCGGCGGTTATCAAAACCAATGGGCTGGGAACCACCGTTTATACGTTCACCCCTGATGATGATCGCAATTGTGTAATTCCGGCAATCATGGAAATAGAAGTGGTGAAAGCGCTGGACAACGATACCATTATGCCGGTGGCTTCCTGCCGGAATATTACTGTTCAGCTCGATGAATCCGGAGTGGCGTTTATTCAGCCTGAAATGATCGACGATAATTCCTATGACAACTGTGCCATCGATACCATGTACCTGTCGAAAAACGAGTTCAACTGCGCGGACCTCGGGGTGAACCTGGTTGATTTGATTGTTGTGGATTATGCCGGCAACGAGGATATTTGTACAGCCGAAGTTACTGTAACCGACAAGATCGCACCGGAAGTGGCATGTGCGGATATTACCATTCAATTGGATCAAAATGCAAGGTACACATTGAAATTTGGGGAAATCAGCGCCGGTTACTCCGACAATTGCGGGATTGAAAGTGTGGCACTCGATAAGTACGAGTTTACCTGCGACGATATCGGAACAGTTCCCGTGAAAATGACCGTAATCGACTACAGCGGCAACAGCAGCAGTTGTACGGCTGAGGTTACCATTCACGGCAACATTGCCCCCGTGGCTTTAAACGATACAGCTTATACGCTCATCAACACTCCCGTTCAGGTAGATGTGGCGCAAAATGATTACGACATCAAAACGTCGGTCATTTCTGCAACTGTAACTACCGTTCTAAATCCGAAGAATGGAACTGCGGATGTCGATCCGGTTTCAGGAGTGATTACCTATGTCCCAAAAGAAGGGTTCCGTGGAACTGATGTTTTGGTTTATTCCATTTGCGACGACGGAATTCCATGCGAACCGATGTGCGAAAAGGCAACGCTGGTTATTCACGTGCTTGAACCGAATATTAAACCGGTGGCCATTAATGACTATTTCACAATCATGTGTTTCACCCTGAATGGCGAAAGTTTACTGCAAAACGATTATGATGTCGATTCGCAAAATATTTATATCGACGACCATCCGGTGCGGAAACCGGCAGTGGGGAGCCTTGTTATCCATCCGGACGGAACGTTTACCTACGAACCTGCAGAATATTACAGCGGAACCGATAGTTTCATGTACCGGATTTTCGACCGCGGATTACCATCGTATTACGATACCGCAACCGTTTATATTACGTACCTCTCGGATTTCGATTGCGACGGATTGCCCGATATTGATGACATTGATGATGATAACGATGGAATTTTAGATATTGTGGAAGGCATTCAGACCGTTGATTCTGATGATGATGGTATATTCGACAACCTTGACATCGATTCGGATAACGATGGAATTCCGGATAATGTTGAAGGCCAGGGCGAACACAATTATATTCCGCCAACCGGTGTGGATACGGATGGCGACGGATGGGACGATGCTTACGACCCGGATAACGGCGGATACAATTTTGTACCGGTAAATACCGATGGCGATGCCGTTCCGGATTACCGCGATATCGATTCGGACAATGACAATGTTCTGGATTACATTGAAGGACACGATGCGAATGCTGATGGAGTTCCGGATACCTACCGCCTGTTCAGCGACAGCGATCACGATGGGCTGGATGATGCCTACGATACATTTGCCAACTGGAACAAACCTTCGTCGCCCGATAATGAAACCGGCAGCAATGCACCGTTGCAGGACTTCGATGGTGATGGCACGCGCGACTGGCGCGATGTGAACGACGATGATGATGGCTGGCCGACTGCCGAAGAAGATACCAACCGCGATGGCGACTACAGCAACGATGATCCGGATTTGAACGGGCATCCGGAATACCTCGACGTTGGTACCGACTGCGAGTTGTTTATTCCGGAAGGCTTCTCGCCAAATAACGATGGCGTGCATGATTTCTTCCAGGTGTATTGCATCCAGAATTATCCGGAGGCTGTAATGAAAATTTTCGATCGTTCCGGAAACCTGATTTTCCAAAAAGATCACTACGGAAACATCGGTTTCTGGGGCTCGGATGCCAATGCATGGTGGTGGGGAACCATTACCAACCGCCGTACCCGCGGAACCAGGTACCTGCCGGCCGGCAACTACATGTACGTTCTCGAACTGGGCAACGGTGAAACCCGGAACGGAACTGTGATGATTGCTTATTAAATCCGTTTTAACAGATAAAAACAGGCAGCAGTTTTTCCTGATTTTTATCCAATAGTGGATGAAAGTATTAAAGCAGAACTCACAGAAATTGAGAAAACTGCCGAAAATTTGGTAACTTTTCCATGCTTTTATTCTGAATCATTTAAATCTTTGCTTTATGAAATTTTCAATGCTGAAATTGATTGTATGTTTAATTATGCTCTTCCCGTTTTTTGGTGTTGCAAGTGCCATTGAAGTTGGCGTCGCCAAAATTGATATTACTCCTGCCGATCCGGTAAAATTGTGGGGGTATTCCTCGAGGCAGGAACTTTCGACAGGAGTGCTCGACCCGTTGTTTGCAAAAGCCATTGTTTTTGATGACGGCCGGCAGCAGGCAGTCATGGTTATTATGGATGCAGGACGAACATTTCCCGAAAAAAATCTGACGGAATTGAAACAGAAACTTCAGGAAAAATACGGGTTTTCCGCAGTGATGATTGCCGCAACCCATACCCATGCAGCGCCAGGCTATTATCCGGAGCACGGCAATGCAATGTGGAAGGAAACAACGCTTGCAAAAATCGATGATGTAGTAAAAAAGGCGCTTTCAAATAAAAAACCTACTGTTTTCAAAACAGCCACCGGACTGGCTGATTTAAGTTACGACCGGAGAGTTGTGAACGCCGATGGAACCGTAACCATGCTTTGGGAAAATTTCGACCGGAAGTTTATCCGCGAAGTCGACCAAAAAGTCAGGGCTTTGTTTATTGAAGGAGCTGATGGAAATCCAATTGTTACGCTGGTTCATTACGCCTGCCACCCGGTGATGACGGGCAGCAAAAACCTGAAGGTCAGCGCCGATTTTCCTGCATATATGGCAGAAGTTGTTGAGAACGAAATTGGCGGAATGTGCATGTTTGTTCAGGGCGCACCCGGAAATATCAATCCGTACCTTGCCGCAATTGTTACCAGAGATACGATAAATGGCATTCAGGCCATGAAAGAAGAGGGTTACAGCCTGGGAAAATGCGTGGTGGCGCTGCACCGGCAGGCAAAACCGCTGGCGAACGACAGCCTGGAAATTCATTATTCGACCATCAGACATGAATGCGGCCCGAGGTATTCTTTGGAAGACGAAAGGATTGCGGGTATTACCAGAGGCCTTTTTTTGGAAAATACCGGGACAGCCCGTTTTTATCCTGAAATTTCGATTTTGACGTTGGGAAATGAAATTGCATGGGTGGGTTTTCCCGGTGAATTTTTCGATGATTTTCAGGTTTCGCTTCTGGAACGGTCGCCGTTTGAACATACCTATTTTATGGGTTACTGCAACGGGCATTATTCCTACTTTCCCACCATAAAAGCCGCTGCAGAAGGTGGTTACGGAGCCGGTTATTCAACGTTAACCGAAGCAGGCACCGGCGAAATTATGGTTGATAAAGCTGTTGTTGGATTGTTTGAATTGTCGGGGAAACTCGAAAATCGATAACCATATAAATTCACGGCGTGACTCAAAGTCACACCGTGAATTTGGAAGAGACAGAAATTTTTTAATGACTATCCGCAAATGTACCTAATTAAAATTATTATATGCTGCATATCAATTCGTTAACCCCGGCCCTAAAGGGGACGAATTGATTATCTCTGCTCCCTTTAGGGCCGGGGTATTCAGAGAGAATCAATGAACATATTAGGTAGATAAACGGGCATTCATAATTTTTTTTACTCGGCAAAGTAACTTCCCTCCAGCCGGATATCTTCCGAAGAACTTCCTATCATAATTGCAAATTCTCCCGGCTCCACAACCCAGTTCATGCCAGAATCCAGCATTTTTAATTCATCGAAGCCCAATTCGAAAGTCGCCGTTTTTGTTTCCCCCGGGTTTAAACTGATTTTTTTAAAGCCTTTCAATTCTTTCACCGGCCGGACAACGCTGCTGATTTTATCGCGGACGTAAAGCTGGGCCACTTCGCTTCCGGCAACGTCTCCGGTATTTTTAACGGAACAGGTTATTGTAGCTTTCCCGTGCGGGCCAGCCGATTCCGGCGAAATGTTTAAATCGCTGTATGCAAAGGTTGTGTAGCTCATTCCGTGTCCGAAAACAAACAATGGTTGTGAATCTTTTAAATCGGCATAGGAATTTCCCCATCCTTCCTCCAGCCAGTAACTTTTTGAAGGTTTATGGTTGTAGTAAACCGGTAACTGTCCGGCGTGACGGGGAAAGGTAACCGGCAGTTTTCCGCTGGGATTGACTTCGCCAAACAAAACTTCAGCTACGGCAATTCCGCCTTTTTCACCGGGATTCCAGGCTTCCACTACGGCTGGAATGTTTTCGGCAATCCACGGAATGGCAAGCGCCCTGCCGTTTACCAGCACGGCAACCACAGGAGTCCCGGTTTCGTAAACTTTTTGGATCAACTCTTTCTGGAAACCGGTAAGTTCCAGCGTCGCCGCATCGTAACCTTCTCCAACAGTTCCTTTTTTACCCTCTTTTTGCCATTCATTTTCGCCGAGAACAACAACTGCCGCATCCGATTTTTTGGCTGCCTGAACTGCTTTTTGGATTTCGTTCAACTCACTTCCGACAACGTTGCAACCTTTCACATAATTTATTTTGGTATTGTCGCCAACCACTACTTGAATACCTTCAAGAATTGTGGTGATATCCTGCAGAATCACATCCGCCGTATAATCTCCCAACTGGTTTCGTTCATCGTCGGCGTTCGGTCCGATTACGGCAATCGACTTCAGGTTTTTCGACAGCGGAAGTACTTTTGATTTTCCGTTTTCCGCGCTGTTTTTCAGCAAAACAATGCTTTCACGCGCCGCCTCCAGCGCCAAATCCTGATGTTCCGGATTGTGCACCACATTTTTTGCGTTTTCAACATCGGTAAACGGATTGTCAAAAAGCCCAAGCCTGAATTTCTGTTGCAACACGCGCCTCACTGAACGATCGATGGTTTCCGTGGAAACTTTACCTTCCGCAATATTCTGTTTCATTTCATCGAAATAGCCCTGATCGAACGAAATGCTCACATCCATTCCGGCGTTGGCCACCTTAGCTGCTGCATCTTTTATGTTTTTTGCAATGCCGGTATAAACCAGCGTGTTTACTCCGTTTCCTTCGCTCAAAACCAGTCCGTCGAAACCCAATTCCCCACGTAATATATCAGTCAGAATTTTATGGGAACTATGTGCCGGAATTCCGTCGATTGACGGATAAGTAGCCATAACTCCGAGCGCACCTGATTCTTTGACGCCGCTTTCCCAGGGGGGTAAAAAAACTTCGCGCAACGTTCTTTCCGATATTTCCATGGCGCCGCGTTCCAGTCCGCTAACTGGCTGGCTCTGTCCCGGATAATGGCATAGTCCGGCCACTACTTTGTCGCTGCGGCTTAGGTCGTTGCCCTGAACTGCTTTTACAATGGTTTTCGCAAACTGAGAACATAAAAAAGGGTCTTCGCTATATCCTTCCTGGTTTCGGCCCAGCCGTGGATCGCGGTTTGGTTCAATAACCAGCGTAAAAATCTGGTGAACTCCTACGGCTCGTGCTTCGCGGGCCGCGGCTGAATAAATCCGGTCGATTAAATCCATGTTCCAGGTGCTTCCCAATGCCGCGCCTTCCGGAAAAATGGTGGCGCCCGAACACATCAGGCCGTGCGTTCCTTCTTCGGTAATCAACAACGGGATTTTCAACCGCGTTTTCCCCAATGCAGTTTTTTGAAGTTCGTTCATGTATTCCGCCTGTTGCACCGGACCTTCGTGAAGTGCATTGTTGTGCAGCGTAAAAAAACCTCCTCCCGGGCCAATTCCCGGCATGAAAGTTCCTTCGGCAAAAGAGAGGCATTTTTCCATTTTTTCCTGAGGTGTATTTCCCAGTTCCCGAAAATAGCCGCAGGGCATATTCAACTGTCCGATTTTTTCGTCGGGTGTCATTCTGGACAGCAAGTCTTCAATTCTTTCGGAAACCGGAATTGCCGGGTTTTCGTAAGGCAGCATTCCTTCATCGAAAGCAACTTGTCCCCGCTGTTCTTTTACATATTTTGCAATGTTGTGCACGTTATCTATCCAGATTTCATTGGCCGGATCGAGCGCAAATTTGCAGATGGCTTCAATGGTATTCAATAAACTGGTTTGCCGGCCCCCGTCATTCATTTCATGCCCGGCCAGAACCAGCCAACCTCCCATTTCTTTGGTTTGATCAATTAGTTCTTTCACCTGTTCGAAACTTTTTCCGTCGAGTTCCATTCCGGTGAGTTGCGCCATATCGCAGTAAAGCGGATCGTTCGGCGCTTCGTCGAGCCAGGTGCGGCCTGATTCAAACATCGATGAAATCAGCGGAACAATGCTTTGGGTTTGTTTTGCGCGGCCGATGTAGGTTTGTCCGCACGGGTATGCGTAAGATTTTGGAACAATTCCCAGGGTTTCGTTAATGATGTTATTGGCTGAATCCAACTCTTCGTACATACTTTCCAGCGTATAATTTTCAATGGCTTTTTCGCGGGCCCAGGTAAAATTCTGCGTGCACGGATGTACAAGCGAATGGTTGCCGATTTCGTGTCCGTTTTCGAGCGCTTTTTTCCAGCCTTCCACGCGCTGCAACATGCTGGCCGGCGACAGGTAAAACGTGGCTTTTACATGGTATTTGTCCAGCAACGGAATTCCTTTATCGATTTGGCTCAGCCGGGCATCGTCGAACGTGAAGCTCAATCCTATTTTTTTGCCTTCGGGCCAGTGAAATTCAGATTTCCCGGCAGCGGGGCCATAATCCTGCGAATGACCGGCATATACCGTTATTAAAAGAAGTAGAATTAAATAGATTCGGTCTGAAAATCGTTTCATATCGGATGATTTTAGCTAACAGTTGTCAGTAATTTTTCACAGGTGTTTTTAAATGCTTTTTTCACCAATTCCTTTTGTTCCGCGGTCATTTTCGAAGCGCTGCAAAACAACAGGGTCCGTTCCACGTAATCATCGAGTACCGGAAGTGTTCCTTTATCGTATTTGTAATCTTTTGCGAACGAATTTTCAGCCCATTCCCACACCGGATGATGGCCGCAGATGGATTTTTTCCCGACCAGCGCCGGAATATGGTAGTAAATATGAAGTCCCCAGTCGGTCATGTGGACGGGGTAAAATCCGCCTTTTCTGACTTTTATTCCCTGCGCCAGCAATTCGTCCCTGAACGTGTAGGAGGTTTCTGTTGAGTCGAAAATCATCTTCAGAAAGCCGCCGCTATCGCCTGCCGGATCGGCAATAAAACGGTGTCCGATACCTTTGTACCCCGAAATGATATCAATGAGTTCATGTTTAAAATCACGCATCGATGAAGTAATCAGTTCAATCTTTTTCAGTTGCGCGCGGACCAGGGCAGCGGTGAGTTCGCTCATCCGGCAACCGAGGCCCCAAAACTGGTATTTTTCATTTTCCAAATCGAGGTCGCCGGCTTCGTTTTTAATGTACCCCAAATCGTGTATGGCAAATGCTTTTTTATATAAATCTTCGGAATTGGTAACCACTGCGCCACCTTCGCCAGCGGTAATGTTTTTGTTTATCTGAAACGAGAAAATCGCCATATCGCCAAACGACCCGGCTTTTCTCCCAAATTGTGAAGCGCCTGCCGATTGTGCACAATCTTCAAGCAAAAAGATGTTATTTTCCTTACAAATTGCGGCCACTTTTTCAACCTGCCCCATCACGCCGCCCATGGGAACCATTACGACCGCTTTTGTCCGGCGGGTAATTTTTCTCTTCAAATCTTCCGGATCCATGTTGAACGATTCATCCACATCAACCAGCGCCGGAATTGCGCCGCTCCGAATGACCGCCCCCACCGTGGAAACCCAAAAATAGCCGGGCAGCAACACCTCGTCGCCCGGGCCAATTCCAAGGGCAGCCATGGCCACCTGCAACGCTGCCGTTCCGTGTGAAACACCCAGGCAATATTTCACGCCAATGTATTCAGCGAATTCTTTTTCTAATTTTTCTGCTTCTTTTTGATGGTCCAGTCCGTAAAACCGGAACGGGGATTGCGCCCGCACGATACGTGTAACTGCTTCAATTTCTTCTTGCCCGTAATGCAGGGCTCCGGGCCATTCCTGAGGAAGTTCAACAGGTTGTGTTATTTTTTTCTTCATAGGTTCAGTTTTTTAGATGATTCCAACTACAATGTTAATCAACACATCCCGGTTTATCAATATCGAAAAGGAAAATTTTGGGTCATCTTTTAAATAACCCGGAAAACCAGTCTGGCGGAACAACATGCTTCGTTTGTTGGTTTATATGTAACAAACAAATTCAATTGAATTTTATGGCCAAACGAAGAGAAGATTTGAAAGAGGCGCTAAATAAGCCAAAACCGATAAATGAAATTCTGAACGAACAAATAGAAACGGCCATGCATGAACACAACCGTTCCGGGCAGGATTTGTTCCTTTCCGCTATTTCTGCGGGTTTGGAAATTGGCTTCAGTGTTTTTCTGATGGCGGTGATTTACACGCTGTTCCACGAAATTGTCCACCCGTCGGTACTGCATGTGTTACTTGCTTTTGCTTACCCGCTGGGGTTTATTTTTGTAATTATCGGCAAATCGGAATTGTTTACCGAACATACCACACTGGCGGTAATTCCGGTGCTAAACAGAAATGCAACCATAAAAAGCCTGCTGGTTTTATGGGGAATTATTTATTCCGGAAACCTGCTCGGGGGTTACGTTTTTAGTTATCTTATGTCGATTTTGCCTTCGAAACTGGCCGTTGTTGAAAACGATTCCTTTGCCCGGCTTGCGGAACAGTTTATCGAATATCCCTGGCACATTATCGTTATCAGCGGTGTTTTAGCGGGTTGGCTGATGGGACTTTTATCGTGGCTGATTACTTCGTCTCAGGAAACCATCAGCAGAATTATCATTATTATTTTAATAACTTCTGTGATTGGTATAGGTGGGCTGCACCATGCCATTGTAGGCTCTATTGAAGTTTTTACGGCGGTTTTAACAAGCAGTTCAATTACAATAAAAGACTACCTGCATGTGCTTACGTCGGCTTCATTGGGAAACATCATCGGAGGTGTCGTTTTTGTGGCATTCGTAAAATTCAGTCATGTTAATCCGCGGCGGAAATACCTGGGCAAAAAGAAGCGAAGGTGGTTTTAGGTTCCGCGTATTTTTCCGTTGATCCAATTTCTTTGCACCAATATTTTCCGAAGTGTGTATTATTTTAACAAATTTGTGCATCCATAACATTTTAACATGAAGTTATTACACACATCCGACTGGCATTTGGGAAAGCGGCTCGAAAATTTTTCAAGATTGGATGAGCAACAATCTGTTTTAAAGGAAATTAACGAAATTGCCGATCACGAGCAGGTTGATGCGATACTTATTGCAGGCGATTTATTCGATACGTTTAATCCGTCGACCGAGGCAGTGGATCTTTTTTACAAATCGTTGAAAAAGCTTACCCGAAACGGCAAACGCCCGGTGATTGCCATTGCCGGAAACCACGATTCACCCGACCGGATTGAAGCGCCCGATCCACTGGCGCGCGAATGCGGGATTATTTTTGCCGGTTACCCGCATTCGGTTGTTCCGGAATTTGAACTGGAATCAGGCCTAAAAATTATTCACAGCGAAGCAGGTTTTGTTGAATTGCAACTTCCTGAAAACGTAGTGCCGCTGAGAATTTTGCTTACTCCGTATGCCAATGAATTCAGGCTAAAAACATATTTGGGACAGGAAAATTCCGAAGAAGAACTGCGGTTGGTGCTTCAAAAGAAATGGAAAGATTTGGCTGAAAAATTTTGCGATAACCAGGGTGTCAATGTTCTGGTAAGCCATCTTTTTATGATGAAAAAAGGAGGGGAAATTCCTGAAGAACCGGCCGATGAAAAACCAATTCTGCATGTAGGCGGTGTGCAGGCTGTTTATACTGAAAATCTTCCAAATCAGTTGGATTATGTTGCTTTGGGGCACCTGCACCGTTTGCACACGATTGATTCAAAGCCTTGTCCGATTGTATATTGCGGCAGTCCTCTTTCCTACAGTTTTTCGGAAGCCGGACAGGAGAAATATGCGGTTGTTGTGGAAGCACACCCGGGACAGGAAACCAAAATTTTTCAATTCAGACTGAATGCGGGTAAAAAATTATCGCGTTACCGCGCTGAAGGAGTGGAAGATGCGCTGAACTGGCTCTCGCAACATCAGGAGGATTTGGTGGAATTAACAATGGTTACCGAAACTTTTCTGACTGTGGCCGAACGTAAACAGTTGTATGTGAACCATCCGGGAATCGTTTGTTTAATTCCGGAAGTGAAAAATATTCAGGGTTTGGCATGTGAGACCGACAAAGGAATTGATTTAAGCCAGGAAATGGATGCTCTTTTTCGCGATTATTTCCGATACGTAAAAAACCAGGATCCCAACGAAGAAATCATGGATTTGTTTGCAGAGATTTTAGCCGGGGGGGAAGAATAAATACCACAGATAAATTTGTGATCATTCTTGAATTCGAGACAAAAACTATAATTAGAAATTTAAAACATGATTCCGGTTCAATTAACCATTCAAGGGTTTATATTCCTACCAGAAAAAGCAAACCATCGATTTTGAAACGCTGACCGATGCGCATCTTTTCGGCATTTTTGGATCGGTTGGCAGCGGCAAATCCTCCATTTTGGAAGCCGTCACTTTTGCACTTTACGGCAAAACCGACCGGCTCAATGAAAAAGGGGATAGTCGTAACTACAACATGATGAACCTGAAATCGAACGATTTGCTCATCGATTTTATTTTTGAAACCGGCAAACAACAGGATGCATTCAGGGCTACCGTCAGCGGCCGGCGCAACAGCAAAAAATTTGAAGATGTAAAAGCGCTGGAACGAACCGCCTACAAAAAAGAGAGCGGAAACTGGATTCCCATTGAATGTTCGGCGCTGGAGGAGGCAGTTGGATTGAGCTACGAAAATTTCAAACGCACCATCATCATTCCGCAGGGACAATTTCAGGAATTCCTGCAACTGGGAAACAAAGATCGCACGAAAATGATGCGCGAGCTTTTTAACCTCGAAAAGTTTGAGTTGTATTACAAAACGGCAGAACTGGAAGCAAAGAACAATGAAAAAATGCAAAACCTGCACGGACAATTGCAGCAACTGGGGGAAATAAATCAGGAAGAAATTGAAATTCTGGAGACTCAACAAAATAACCTTCAACGCGAAATTGAGGAACAGGATAAACATCTGGCCGGGCTTCAGCAGCAGGAGATAAAGTGGCAGCAACTTCAGGAACTGGCGAAGAAACTGGCCGCCGCAAAAGAAACGCTCGCGAACCTGCAAAAAAAGGAGCCGGAATTTAATCGGCTCGGAAAAACACTCCTTCAATATGAAAATTGCGTTTTATGCTTTAAAACCGTGATTGATTCGCTGGATACCAGCCATAAAAAGATAGCGCTGAAAAAAGTTCAGATTGAAAACGGCGAACAGCAATTAAAAAATCAGATAGCCGAAATAAAACAGAAAGAAGAAGTCCTTGCGGTAATAAAAAAGGAATTCGAAAATCGCGAAACATTGAAGCAGAAAGCAGACGAACTGGCGAAACTGGTAAAAATTATTTCGCTCGAACAGCAAATTGAAACGGAAAAAAGCAGGTTCGAAAAAGGCGGGGAATTCGTAAAAAAGGCGGAGGAAGAGTGCATTGTTATTAAAAATGAAAAGCAAAAGCTGGAGCAGGAAATAAAAATTTTTCGGCAAAATCTGCCCGACATGGACATTCTTTCGCAGGCAAAAAGCTGGCATACGGAAAATCAGATTCTGGCAAAACAAGCGGCAGAAGTGAAAGCAGAAACCGGCAAATTTCAAAATGAAAACAACGAACTTCAGCAAAACCTGTTGAATTTCCTTCAAAGTAATCTGTTTGCAGATTTTTCCGGAGAAAAAAACGGAACCGGCGCGAAACTGTTTTTGGAAGAAAAATCGGCGCTCGTTAAAGCAAAAAGAAAGTCGTTGGAAAAAGAAGCCGCTCATTTTCGGGTTAAAATGCAACTGGGAAAATATGCCGGCGAACTGGAGGACGGAAAGCCTTGTCCGCTGTGTGGTTCGGTTCACCATCCTGATATTTACAGCGCTGAAAATATTCAGGGTCAGCAGCAGAACCTGGATATGGAGTTGGCAAACCTGGAAAAAGAACTGGAAAGAATAAATGAAACTGCGCAAGATGATTAACGAACTGGATACCCGGTTGAAATATAACCTGGAAAATTTGAAGGAACGGACAAAAAAGCAGGAAGAACTTCGAATAAAAACAGAGGAACACCAAAAACTTTTCCGGTGGGAAAAATACCGCGAAATCCGGTTGGTTGAAAAAGCTTTTGAAGAATTCCGGCAATTACAAAAAAATCTGAAGCTAAAGGAGGGCGAACTGGAAAAACTTACCCGGCGCCTGGCGCAAAATGAATCGGACAGGGAACGGTATAAAGGTGAAGTTGAGAAGATTGGAACGCAACTGACCGTTCACCGGACGGAAGTGAAAATGCTGAATGAACAGCTGGTAATAATTTCGCCGGAACAGTTTCATGCGCAGGACAATTGATGAAATTCAGGCAGAAAAGGAAAAGCTCCTGAAAAGCTATCACCGGTTGGAAAAAGAATTTAACGAACTAAACGACCGGCTGGTTGGACTGAGAAAATCAAAAGATGTGCTCGAAGGGAACCTGGCAGCGGGCAAATCTGATCTGGAAGAAGAAAGAAGCAGCCATTCAAAATTAAGCCGGGAATTGGGTGAACAGTTGCAGCAAAGCGAGTTTGATTCGGTGGAGGAAGTGCGGCGGATTTTAGCGCAACCGGTTGATTTGGACAATCAAAAAATGCAATTAAGCCGGTTCAGGCAGGATTTGGCGCTTGCAGAATCACATACCCGCGAACTGGAAAAAGAAATGGCAGACAGAATTTACGATGCCGGGAAACATCAGGAGCTGAGAAGGGAAATAGCAACTCTTGGCGAACAGCTTAAACAAAAAAACCAGGAGTTGGGCAAAATTTTCGAATCGTTGAAAAAACTCCGGCGCGACCTCGAAAAACAGGCATTGTTGCGGCAGTCGATGGAAAAACTCGAATTACGCGCGGGAAATATCAAAACCATGAAATCACTTTTTAAAGCCAGCGGATTTGTCAATTACATTTCGTCGGTTTACCTGCAAAATTTATGTAATGCAGCCAACGAACGGTTTTTTCAGCTTACCCGGCAGAAACTCAGCCTCGAAATTACTGCCGATAACAACTTTCAGGTGAGGGATTATTTGAATGGCGGAAAAGTGAGGAACGTAAAAACGTTATCGGGAGGACAGACATTCCAGGCCGCTCTGTCGCTGGCATTGTCGCTGGCCGATAATATTCAGAAAATTACAGAATCGAAACAAAATTTTTTCTTCCTCGACGAAGGTTTCGGGTCGCTCGACCACGAGTCGCTGGCCGTTGTTTTCGATACATTAAAATCGCTTCGAAAAGAAAACCGGATTGTCGGTGTAATTTCGCATGTGGAAGAAATGCAGCAGGAAATTGATATTCATTTGCGAATAGAAAACAACGAAGAACGCGGCAGCCTGATTTGCGAAAGCTGGAAGAAATAAATAATCAATTTGATAATTTGCTATCAATGTGATAGCAGCCTGCAACATTCACTGAAATAAATATCGCAGAAATTCAGTCTGTTATCTTCTGAAATTCTTGCTGGCATTGAAATTGACCCATGCTACATGAATGTATGACCTTTCCGGTTATTCATCCCAGGAAGATTTTTATTAATCAGTTAAATGTTGTACAAAATGAATGTGTTGCCGAGATTAATGGTATTGAACAGGTATTATAAAATGACCCGGTTTTATGATTTTTTAAAGGAGCTGTTTATTAAAACGGGAATTGCCCTCGGAATATTCGTTTTGATTTTCGTGGCTTTTGATCGTTTCATTTTCGATACGCAGGATTTGTTGCACCTTGTGGTAACCAATTGTTCTTCATGGATCGTGTTTTCGGTTTTTTTTACGTCCGAGATAATAATGGGGCTGGTGCCGCCCGAATTTTTTATAGCCTGGGGCGCAAGTACCGTTAACCCCTGGTTGATTATGTTTTTGCTCGCCAGTGTGTCGTATCTGGCAGGAGTTGTAATGTATCTTTTTGGCAACCTGATGTTGCGTTTGCCATCGGTAAAAAAATACATCGACAGAAAGCTGTCAAAACATATTGTTAACCTGAGGAAATGGGGCGGATTTTTCATTTTTATCGGCGCTATATTTCCCGTACCACACGCTGCGGTAAGTTTTACGTCGGGCGTCATTAAATTCAACTTCAAACGTTACCTGGCCTGGGCGTTGTTCCGCTATCTCCGTTTTTTTATTTTTGCTTTTCTTGTTCTAAATATATTTTAGGAACCTTGTTTTCTGAAAGTGATAAGTTAATCCTGTTTTAAATTGAAAAGCAGGATTTTGTTATGGGGTTTCCCGAACAGTAATTTTCCCGCTTTCCGAAAAAAAACCAGGATTCAGGTTCGAAATCACAGGATTGCATTATTTTTACAGGCAAAAATCAGTTAAACGGAAATAAAATAAAAATGAAAAATTTACAAAACCGAAGGGATTTTATTAGAATTTCGGCAGCGGGCGCTCTTGGAGTGGTCGCTTTGGGATCAGCAGCTTGTGCCCAGGCCGGAGCAGCCGGCAGGAAAGTTGGCGTCGGACTGCAGTTGTACACCATTCGCGATGCGATGGCAGCAGATACACCCGGCTCTTTGAAAAAGGTAGCAGATATGGGTTACAAAAACATGGAACTCGCCAGTTATTCAAACGGTAAATTCTATGGTTACGCCCCGAAGGAATTCAAAAAAATGCTGAACGATTTGGGGATGGTTGCGCTTAGCAGCCACGCCGGAGTTGAAGCCACCGGTATTACAAAAGAAAATGCACAGAAAATGGCAGACGATCACGCTGAACTTGGTGTGAAATATTGTGTTCAGCCCTGGGTGAACGAAGAAGACCGCAACGTGGAAAAATTCAAAAAAATGGTTGCCGACTGGAATGACGTTGGGCGGATAATGAAAAACGTGGGAATACAGTTTGGATATCACAACCACAATTTCGAATTTAAAAATATGAACGGTGTGGTCCCTTATTATGACATTTATATGCGCGAATTGGATCCGGAATTGGTAACGATGGAACTGGATTTATACTGGGCGACAAAAGCCGGTCAGGACCCGGTAGCAATGTTTAACAAATATCCGGGACGTTTTCAGTTGCTTCATTTTAAAGACATGTCGGAAAAAAGCGCCCCGTTTTACGAAGTTATCAAAGACGACATCACATCGGTTGGTTCCGGTTTAATTGATTTTACCCGGATTTGGGATGCCCGCGATGTTGCCGGTGCAAAATACTTTTTCGTGGAAGACGACAACCAGGGCAACGGAAAACCGTTCGAAGGGATACAAACCAGTATCGATAACATTACAACAAAAATTCTGGTTTAAAAATTATACAGCAACTGATGTTGCTTTTGAGATTGAAAAAGGGTACAGGCAACTGCACCCTTTTTTTTAGTGGTGTAAGTGGAACCGGATTGCTAAAAACAGAAAAGGAGTACAAAGAAAATTTTGCACTCCTTTAACCTTTTCAGTTGTCCTGCCAGGGCTCGAACCTGGACTCTTCTGATCCAGAGTCAGACGTGTTGCCAGTTACACCACAGGACAGAATTTCAACGTCGTTTTGCTAACAGGGCACAAAAATAAAAATAAAACATTAACCACGAATTTTCTTTTTTAAAAATCTTCTCCCTGCTGTTGTTTTAAAGACTAATTCTGCACCAACTCCTTTGTGGAAAGCAATCCGCAGGCAGCATAAATATCCTGTCCGCGGGAAGCGCGGATGGTGGTAAGGATTCCTTTTTCGTTCAGCATATTTTTGAAATGCAGAATGGTTTCTTCTGCGGGGCTTTTCAGCGGAGTGCCGGGAACCGGATGGAAACGGATGAGATTGATGCGGCATTTTAACCCTGCAAGCAACCGCGTCAGTTCCTTTACATGCCGCGGTGAATCGTTCAAACCTTCGAATAAAATGTATTCAAACGACACCCGGCGCTGGCGGCCAAAATCCCAGCGTTTGATTTCCGCCACCACGTCTTCTATGGGATACGCAACTTCAACCGGCATCAGTCTCCGGCGCTCATCGTTAAACGGGGTGTGCAGGCTCACTGCCAGGTGCGCTTCGCTGTTTTCGAGAAATGTTAACATGCCCGGAATAATGCCAATGGTTGATACCGTAATGCGGCGCGGGCTCATGGCAAATCCCCACTCCGAAGTTAGAATTTCGATGCTTTTCAGCACTTCCGGCAGGTTATCGAATGGCTCGCCCATGCCCATATATACAATGTTGGACACCTCATCGGTTTCTTTAATACTTTTGATTTGGTTAACAATTTCACCGGCGGTAAGTTGTCCCTGAAAACCCTGCTTGCCAGTCATGCAAAACAGGCAGCCCATTTTGCACCCCACCTGCGAACTCACACAAACAGTTACCCGGTTACGTTCCGGAATCATTGCTGTTTCCACAAATTTGTGCTGAAGGGTAGGGAAGAGGTACTTTTTCGTTCCATCGGCGCTTGTTTGAACTTTGGTGGGAGAAACCAATCCTAAAGCATATTTTTCGTTTAGCATTTCGCGTGCGTTTTTGGAAAGGTTGGTCATATCGTCCACCGATAAAATATTCTTTTTGTACAACCAGTCAGCAATTTGTTTGGCAGTAAATTTGGGGAGGCCAAGTCCTTCAACCAATTCTTCCAGTTCCGATAAATTTTTTCCAAAAAGGCGCTCATTCATGTATTTGAAATTTTGGGGCAAAGATAAATCAATTTCAGCAGTTTCAGAAGTTTTGGCAATGAAGCGAAACTTCAACGGGTTCGGCCGGTAAAATAAATAATTCCTGAAGTGGAATGATTTCCGGACTGAATTTTTCAAATCAATTTTTGTTCAACATAACGAGCGCAAATTTGTTGTAAATATTTGAATCGTCGGAATTTGCGAGTTTTCGAACCAACCCTAAAATTGAATGTCATGAGCAGTTTAAATTCGATGAAAGATATGTTGCTTTACATGCTTTCGGGGCATCCCGGAGAAAAAGTGAGAAATGCCATTGTTTACCTCGAAACCGAAAGCGGCGGACTGCCGGTAGCTTTTCAAAAAACCGGCAAAGCGGGCAAGGTAACTTTTGCGTACCTCGATAAGGATGTTTACAAACTGGTCATGTCGCTGCCGCAGCAAAAAGGAAAACTTACCCGTGAAACTGAAGGCGAGCCCACAGATTTGCAGGTGGCTTATCATACGCACAAAAGGATTTATTTTTTCCAGGGCAGGGAAGGATATTTCACACTTCGGTTTACAGGAATTAAAAACCTTTCTGATTCGAATATTACGCCGATGCTCGAGCGGGATCCGAAATTGAACGACCGGGTAATAACCGGTAAATTTGAAGTGGATGGAAACTACGGTAGCGTTACCTTAAAAATTTCGGCACTTTCACATAAGTCGTACCGGAAACTGATCGACAAATACAGGCACGATTCTGAAATGGCGGTAATTGTGGGAAAGAACCTGGTAGAAAGATAAATCATTGTTAAAAGGAGGATAAACGTGCGGTTCAGTATAAATATGAAGAAAAATTGATCCCGATGTTTCGACGATTTCGATTCCCGGGACGACAAAAAAAGGAGCATCTGCAAAACAGGCGCTCCTTTTGGTTGTCGGCTTTTATTGAATGTCAATTAATTCCAGCCATTAAAATAGACGTCATTTGTCATTTCCTGGTTAATATCCATTTCATCGATAGTGATTGGGAAATACTTATGTTTTTCCTGTACCGGCGTGCCTTCGCCCTGGGCTTGTTTCTCCGGATTGAGCGTTTCCACCAAATCGCCCCAGCGAATCAAATCGAAGAAACGGACTTGTTCGCCGCCGAGTTCCAGCCTGCGCTCGCGCCGTAAAATTTCCATGGGATCGGAACCCAGTGAATCATAAAGTTCTGCGCCTGCCCGCTCCCTTACCTGGTTGATAAGGTCAAGCGCTTCCGGAGTATTACCCAGTTGAATCTGGCATTCAGCCCGCATCAGCAATACATCGGCATAACGGATTACCGTTGTATTTATCGGACTTTTCGGAACTCCCTCGTTCTGCATTATTTCGTAACGCTCGTATTTTTTCCACGCGTATCCTTTTGAACTGAACGGATAAGGTTGAACGTTGTTTACGCACGTGTCGCAGTAAAAATCGGTGTCTCCTCCGCTGGCAGCATCGCCGTAAAAAGTATAGTATGCACGCGGATCGGTATATTGTTCGCCATTGATGGTGTATTTAAATGCTTTTACCAGTGAATTCGATACAAAAACATTGAACCAGTCGTTAAAGCCGAATTCCATTGCGCGGCCGGTTGATGCCTGGTTCGGGCCCCAGCTTTCCTGTCCGCCAAACATGTACCAAATATTGGCTGCTTCATTAAAAGCATGTTGCACTTCAAAAATTGATTCCGCATTGTTGTCTCCGGCTTCTGTATGAAGCATTCCGAAATCATCGATAAGGCGATAGTCGTAAGGCGCCTGCCCAAGTTTGGCGAATTCATTATCGGCGGCCTGGTAATCTTTTTGCCAGAGGTAAAGTTTTCCTTTTACAGCAACGGCTGCACCTTTTGTTACACGGCCTTTGTTGGCATCGTCCCAACTTACCGGAAGATTGGCTTCCGCATTGTTAAGCAATTCGAAAATATAGTCGGTCACTTGCTGTTCACTTTCGGCACGCGGGAAATCTTTTATGGCCATATCTTCGATGGATTTTCTCAACGGGATAACTCCCCAAAGCCGGTAAAGTGCGAAATATGCCCATGCTTTTAAAAAGCTGGATTCTCCGATGGTTTGTTCTTTGATTGTTTCTTCCTGCGACGTTGTTGCTTCAAAAGCATTTGCCTTATCCAATGCAATGGTAGCCCGAAGAACTATGCGGTACAAGCTTCGCCAACTGTTCTGAATTTCTGAGTTTGTGCCGTCGTAGTTAAATGCGGGCAATTGTCCCATGGCACCGGTTCCAACAATTGCAGGCGCTGCTTTGGCATCATTTCCGAGAAGATCGTGATAAAAATACCATTCGCGGGCAAACAGCCCGGTATGATAAAATCCGTAGTAAGTTGCAGCCACTGCCTCCTGAAGTTGTTCGGCCGTTGTAAAGTAGCTGTCTTCGGAATATGCATTTGGATTCTGAATATCCAGAAATTCATCGTTACAACTCATGAATCCGGTAAACAGCAATGCAGCAATGGTATATTTTATAAAAAACGATTTTTTCATTTTCTTAAAATTTAGATAGTTTGTTAAAATACAACTTCAACACCAAACATGTAAATTCTGGGATGTGGCGTAAACCCGTCGTCAATTCCCCTGCCCAGGTTGTAACCATTTAAATCGCCGGGGTCTATTGCAGCAACTTCCGGGTCCAGGCCCTTGTACGAACTAAATGTAACCAGGTTCTGTGCACTGGCATAAAGCCGGAGTTTAGATACGGTGCCCAGGTTGAGGTTAGCCAAAACATCGGCAGGAATGGAATATCCGATGGAAACATTTCGCAGTTTGGCAAATGCACCGCTGCTGATGTACCTGTCGGATGTTCGCAGGTTGTTACCAGGATCGGCGCTGATTGCCCGCGGAACATCTGTCATTGTGTTGTCAGGAGTCCACCGGTCTTTAACATAGGTGGTGTGATTGCCGGTAACGCGCATTCCTTCGAGGTTCCAGGTGTAAAAAGCGCTGTAAATATCTGCGTCGGCCACGCCCGTTAAGGTTGTTGCAAAATCCCAGCCTTTGTAGTTTGCATCGAATGTTAAGCCATAAGTATATTTTGGTATTGGGCTTCCGATGTAAGTTCTGTCTTCATCATCGATATAACCATTCCCATCGGTATCCCGAAACCGGATATCGCCGGGCGAGGTTGCATCATTTTGAAAATACTCAGCTCCAGCCGCCTGCGCTGCTGCATTATCGGCATCGACTTCAGCCTGGGTTTCATAGACTTTATCGACTTTGAAACCATAAAACGAACCGATTGGATGACCTTCGTCGGTGAGAGTAATCGCAGCCTGTCCGTTGTACTGCGGTCCTGTAATTGGTTCTCCTGCACCAAGCGCCGTTACTTCGTTTGTTACATAGGTGAAGTTTCCTGAAATATTATATTTAAAGTCATGGTCATAATTAGAGTAGGTGGCCGATAATTCGAATCCGTCGTTGGTTGCCAACGCTGCATTTGCAATACGGTTACCACCTTCGGCGCCGCCTGCCAGTCCGAGGCCCATGGAAGGCGAAGTCGGAACAGTTACAAGGATGTTATCTGTAACCTTTTTAAAATAATCGAACGTGAAAGTGAAACGGTTGTTCCAGATTCCGACGTCTAATCCGATGTTTGTTGTTGTAGCTTCTTCCCATTGTATATCAGGCGACGCAAGTGCTTTGATGGTTGTTCCAATCAGGTACTGCTCGGCGCCCGGCATTCCCACCGGATAAGTAATACCGGTTGAATGCATGTATGACAGATACTGGTAAGCTCCGATGTTTGAAATTCCGTTTTTACCCCAGCCAACGCGTAATTTCAGGTTACTGATTTCCGGTAAATTATCGCGTATAAACGATTCTTCCTGCATTTTCCAGGCTGCTGATACAGCAGGGAAATATCCCCAACGGTTTTGAGGAGCAAAATTTGGCGATGCATCTGCCCTGAAAATTCCGGTGAGGAGATATTTATCGGCAAAACCATAGTTTACCCTGCCAAAATACGACAGGCTGGCTGATTCACGAATATTTTCATCGGAAATCAGCTTGTCTTTTGCCAGCAGGATATTGTCCAGTTCTTCATTTGGAAAATTCTTGCCGGTTACAGTGATACTTCTTCCGCCTCCGTACCGGGCGACAGACATGCCCGCAAGCAACGTGATGCTATGTTGTCCGAATGTATCGTCGAATGTCAGGGTTTGTTCCAGCAGCGGGTCCATTCCCCAGGAGTAATTTTCCTCAAGCGACTGAGGCTCTGTTTCATTACTGTTTACGTGTGTCTGGACAAACAAATTCCTGTAATGGTTATTGAAATTTATACCCATGCTCACATAGTACCGCAAGCTTTTCAGGAAATTGATGTTCGCATATACATTTCCGAAAACCCTTGCATCTTTTTGTGAATCATCTCTGTAAAAAACCGTGGTCATCGGGTTGTCGGCATTGTTGTTGTCGTTCACGTTGTTATTATTTCCAAAACCCCACCAGTTGTTGTCGTCGTAAACCGGTACATAAGGCGCCATGCGCAGGGCGCCTACAATTAATGTGGAACCGGAACCGGCAGCATCGTGCCGGGTTGTATAGGCCAGGTTCATGTTCTCGCCGATGCTGATATGATCTCCGAGTTGAAAATCAGAGGCCAGGCGAATGGTGTAACGCGTAAAATCGGCTCCAATTACAATGGCTTCCTGATCGGCATAGCCCATGGAAAACAGGTAATTGGCATTTTCGCCGCCTCCGCTTACACTGAGGTCGGCCTGGTACAAATCAGCATTCCGAAAAACCACATCCTGCCAGTCTGTTCTGTCAACCCTTGAATAACCATAATCCAATACAGTTGGCCCAACCACTTCATCGAGCGCGCTGTTCGGATAGTAATTCGTTTGCTGCTCTATCAGTAAATCGACATACTCATCAGCGTTTAGCAAATCAAGTTTTTTTGGTGTTTGTGCTACGCCATACTGCGTTTTGAAAGTTACTTTTGCCATTCCTTTCTTACCTTTTTTAGTGGTAACAAGGATTACTCCATTGGCGCCGTTTGCACCATAAATGGCTGCTGCCGAGGCGTCTTTTAAAATCTCAATGCTTTCAATATCCTGCGGGTTTATCATCGACATAATGTTAAACGATTCGCCGCCACTGTTAAAAAACTGGACACCGTCGATTACATAAAGCGGTTCGGAATTGTTTATTGAGCTAACTCCCCTGATTTTAATGGATACGCCGGCGCCAGGCATCCCGCTCGACGAAACAATATCAACTCCGGCAACCCTCCCCTGGATCATGTTGTTTATGCTTAGCGATGCAGATTCCGGCAAGTCCTCAGCGTTTACAGATGCAATGGAAGCTGTAAGGTCCGATTTCTTTTGGGTACCGTATCCTACAACAACTACTTCATCAACACCAATTGTTTCTGTTTCCATTGAAACATCGATAACCGATTGTGAATCAATTGGAATTTCGCGGGTTTTCATCCCAACGAATGAAAATACAAGTACGTCGGCGCCTGCAGGTACTGAAAGTGTATAATTGCCATCATTGTTGGTGATCGTGCCGGCAGTTGTTCCTTTTACAACAACGGAAACACCCGGAACCGGTTCGCCATTTCCATCAAGAACGGTTCCGGTAATGATTCTTTGCTGAAAAGATGATGAACGTGTTTCAGCAGAACTTTCAAGTGTGATCTGCCGTTCATCTACTTTGTAGCTGATTCCTCTTCCTTCAAAAATTTTGTCGAGGATTGATTCAATTTTGTCGTTGTTGACGTCGATATCAATTTTCTGATGGATATTGATGTCGTTTTCATTAAATACAAATTGAAATTCGCTTTGATCTTCAATTTGGTTGAGTACGGATCCGATACTGGCATTTTTCATTTTTAACGACAGTTTTGTTGTTTTGGAATATGCGCCTGCGGAAACCTGCGCACCCATGACAAATAAAGCCATCAGAATAAAAATGAATTTGATCAGGCAATTGCATTTTTTTGATTTAATCAGATTTTTTTTCATAAGAGGAAAGTTTGAAAATGACGTGTAAATGTTACGCATTTATTGCAACAGCAATGTATTCAGCATTAATTTGTAAAAATTACAATGAGAAATAAAAGTTACGCCAATTTTTTAAATATTGAAAGAAAATTGCCGTAACAAAAACAACTTGCCTGAAAAAAGTAAAAGAATAGAATATACAGAAAAGCAGATAGTTAACTAAAGAATATTTATGGATTAACAGGGCAATTTTGTTATGATAAGAATGTTTGGGGCGGTTCTAAAAACCTTTGCAGAAAAGAATTTTTCCACAAAGATTTTTAGTGCAGAAACCAAAATTTTAACCGGGAATTGCAAAAAAGATATCAAACAATTCCCAGCTCTTTTCCCACTTTTATGAAAGCTTCCACGGTTTTGTCGATTTGCCCGGTGGTGTGTGCAGCCGACAACTGAACGCGTATCCGTGCTTTCCCTTTTGGTACAACCGGATAAACAAATCCAATCACATAAACACCTTCATTCAGCAACTTATCGGCAAATTTAACCGCCAGCGGTGCGTCGTAAATCATCACCGGCACAATTGCCGTGTTTCCTTTTACCAGGTCGAACCCGGCAGCTTCCATTTTTTCGCGGAAATGTTTGGCGTTTGCCATGGTTTTTGCCGGAAGATCGTTCGATTCAGCAAGCATGTCTATTACTTTCATTGTGGCTCCAACGGTAGCAGGCGCCAGTGTATTCGAAAATAAGTAGGGGCGCGAACGCTGGCGCAGCATTTCAATGATTTCCTTACGGCCCGAAGTGCAGCCGCCGTTTCCGCCGCCCATGGCTTTACCGAAAGTTGTGGTTATGATGTCAATTTTTCCGAGGAGCCCGTAATGTTCGGCAGTACCGCGGCCGGTTTTTCCAATGTAACCGGTGGCATGCGAATCATCGACCATTACCAGGGCGTCGTATTTTTCAGCCAGCTCCACAATTTCAGGAAGCTTGGCCATGTCGCCGTCCATTGAAAAAATGCCGTCGGTAACAATAATCCGGTATTTAACCGATTTCGAATCTTTCAGGCATTGCTCCAGTTCCTGCATGTTGGAATGTTTGTACCGGAAACGCTGCGCTTTACACAAACGAACCCCGTCGATGATTGACGCATGGTTTAATTCATCGGAAATAATTGCCGAATCTTCGCCAAGTAAAGGTTCAAAAACACCACCGTTGGCATCGAAACAGGCGCAGTATAAAATGGTATCTTCGGTTCCCAGAAATTCCGAAACTTTTGCTTCCAGGTCTTTGTGAATCTGCTGGGTTCCACAGATAAACCGCACTGACGAAAGCCCAAAACCCCAATCATTCATAATTTCCTGCGCAGCTTTTATAACTTCGGGATGATTGGCTAATCCCAGATAATTGTTTGCACAGAAGTTAAGCACTTCTCTCTCTCCACCAACTTTTATTGTAGCATTTTGCGATGAGGTAATGATTCGTTCTGTTTTATATAGACCTTGTTGTTTAAGTTCTTCGAGGGTATTTTGCAGATGAGTTTTTATTTTTCCGTACATGTTTTATAGTTTTAAGATTTATATATTTAATTATCAATTTGCCAACTGACTTTGATTTGCTATTGACACAAATTAACAAAACTGCGCTGAAAAAAAGAGTGATAAAAAGCAGTGGCTAAAATCAAATTATAATCTTGACAATTTAGTTTATTTTTTTATTCATTGTTGTGAAAATGAGAGAGTCCACAGGGAAAAGATATCGTGGAACTTCGGGAAAACATTAAAGATGCTCTGGAACTTTATTTAGAAGACGTAAGAGAACACTACTCTACGAAAGGAGTAATATTTTCTGAAGAAGAGATTATCATTTCCTGATCTATGAAATGGAACGAACGAAATTCATTAAATATTGAGTCTGCTCCGAAAAGTCTGAGTTTATTGATTTTCAACTTCTTTACCCCTGACCCCTATAGGGGAACTTGCTGAAAATCAATGAACTCTTCAAAGTCCCCTTGAGGGGATTTAGGGGTTTTTGACTTTTCGGAGTGGCCTCAAATATTTGAATCAAAATAATTATGGCTTTATTAAACACGGAGCCAGGCATGATAAATACAAAAATTACCACTGGGTCCGCGAAATATTTTAATTAATAGAATAAGGTGGAACGCAATTATTCTTCTTACTGAGAATGAAAGCTTTAACATTAATGGCTAAAGCCTGTTTTTCGTGCTCCAAAATTAACCCCCGGCTTAAGCCGGGGGCAATATAACCCTTGTACAGAAGGGCTTTAGCCATTAATATATTATTTAAATCGGACACCAGTGAAAAATTATATTAATGGTAAAATGGAGTAAAAGGTTTAAAGCCTGGAGTATAAATTGAAGTATTGTTAATATTAAAATATCGCTGGGCATTGTTATAAATAAAATAGTAAGAAAGAGCAAAGACAACAATCCATCCAATAACAGAAAGGCGATTAGACTTTTCAAATGGTATTTATTAATAAAATTGATTTGATTGTTTTCATCCTGAGTGATTTTAATAGTTCGTAATTTATTTGTTAACTGGATTTTTATTTCAATTCGATTCGCATCGACTATTAAGCTCAAGTAAAATCACATCTGATTAATCAATTTATGTCTGAATCATAAGCATTTACAAGTTATTAAATATTACAAAAATATCAAAATGTATTTTTATCTTTTTTTATCGTGGATAATTCTGGCAAAATTATGTTAGGTAGGGATGATTTGAGAATAATATTTTTAGATCATTCAATTGAATTCTATTCTTTTCAAAAAGTTTAACTCAAAGCGATGAAAACTTGTCAAAGATATTGTTAAATGTTGATTATCGTTTTTAAATCCCACTCCTGGTTCGGGTTGTATCGTATAAAACCATCCGAAATGTACAACGGACTTTCAATGTTGTTGGTAAACAAAGCGCCGGTACCCAGTCCCTGGAAGTTGGTTGTTCCCAGTGTGGCTGTCCACTGTGCAATTGCATTTAGCCCGATGTTCGACTCCAGAGCCGATGTTACCCACCATCCGATGCCGCGTTCTTCAGCCAGCGAAATCCATTCTTCCGAGGCTTTTATTCCACCGGTTAAGGTAGGTTTCAAAATAATGTATTGCGGCCGGATTGTATCCAGTAATTTTCCTTTTTCAGCAACATCGGTGATTCCTATCAACTCTTCGTCGAGCGCAATCGGCAGCGGTGTTTCAGTACATAATTTATGCATTTCGAAAATCTGCCCGGCTTTTATAGGTTGTTCGATGGAATGCAGTTGAAAAGCAGCCAGTTTTTTCAAAATGGAAAGCGCCTTTTCAACCGGAAAAGCGCCATTGGCGTCCACCCTGATTTCCAGTTGTTCTGCCGGAGAGCGTTTGCGAATGGAGCGAAGAATATCCAGTTCCGCGTTGAAATCGATGGCCCCTATTTTCAGTTTCAGACAGGTAAAACCAGCCGTCAGCTTTTCTTCCACCTGCCGGAACATAAACTCTTTGGATCCCATCCAAATCAGCCCGTTAATCGGAACTCCTGTTTTCCCATCGGTAAAATCGGATGGATAAAGCAAAACCGGAGATCCAGCTTTTAATCCTTTCAACGCCGTTTCATAACCAAACCGGATGGCCGGAAAATCTGCCAGTTCTTCAGCAGTAATTTCTTCTGCATTATTTATTTTCTGAACGAGATCCGAAATTTTCTCTTCCAGGTCGGGCACTGCATCGGGACTGAGTTTTGGAATGGGCGCAATTTCTCCAATTCCAACATTCGAAGGATTTTCCTTCTCTATCAGTTTAAGATAAAAAACCTGTTTTTGTGTGAGCACGCCCCGGGAAGTGCCTGCCGGTTGCCTGAAAAATAAGGTTCGTTTTGAAACCGATGCCTTTATCATTTTATCAGAAAAATTCCGATGGAATAAGTTACCGAAAAGAAAAAAGTGGTGAGCGCCAGCACTTTAAGTTGGTTGTTCAGTTTTTGCGGTACGTGGTTTTGAAATACTTCATACAAATGAAAACTGAGCGGCACCACCGACAGTAAAAACATCAATTGATAAATGGATTGCCACGTTTCGATAACGTAAATAACCGACAACACCAGCGATAAAACAATCAAGGATGTATGATACAACTTGGCATATTCTGAACCCATACGTACCACCAGTGTTTTTTTCCCGCTGGCACTATCGTTTTCTATGTCGCGCATGTTGTTCAGATTCAGTACACCGGCACTGAGCAAACCTACGGAAGCCGCGGGCAAAAGCAAAAGCGGATGAAGCTCGTTGGTGTGCAAAAAATAGGTTCCGCAAACGCCAATCAGACCGAAAAAGATAAACACAAAAAGATCGCCGAAGCCTGAATACCCGTAAGGATTTTTACCAACTGTATATTTTACGGCCGCAACGATGCTGGCAACTCCCAGTCCGAAAAACAGCAGAATCATTCCTGTGTTGGCATTTTTAATTCCGGAGAAAATAAGTAAACTGCCCGAAATGAGTGAAAGAATGATAAAAACGGCAATCAACCTTTTCATTTCGATGTTCGAAATTTTACCTGACTGTACGGTTCGCACCGGACCAACACGATTGACATTGTCGGTTCCGTGGTGCGAGTCGCCAAAATCGTTGGCAAGGTTCGACAGAATTTGCAGCAAAATGGTGGTGGCGATGGCGAGGCCAAAAACGGCGGGATTAAACTGCCCGTCGGCATACGCCAAAAAGCTGCCCAAAATAGCGCTCGACAAAGCCAGCGGCAATGTCCGTAACCTGAAAGCTTCTATCCAAACCAAAAACTTGTTCATCGCCTGAAATTAAGGAAATTTTGGGTATTTTTTGAAATCCGGTTTTCGTTTTTCGAGGAATGCCTTTTTACCTTCCTGCGCTTCTTCGGTCATGTAGTAAAGCATGGTTGCGTTGCCGGCAAATTCCTGGATTCCAGCCTGCCCGTCCAGTTCAGCGTTTAATCCGGCTTTAATCATACGAAGAGCCAGCGGACTGCGCTCCATCATTTTTTTGCTCCATTCCACCACGGTGTCTTCCAGTTGATCGAAAGGAACCACTTTGTTTACGAGTCCCATGTCAAGGGCTTCCTGAGCGGAATACTGTTCGCAGAGGAACCAGATTTCGCGTGCCTTTTTCTGTCCAACCACGCGTGCCAGGTACGACGAGCCAAAACCGGCATCGAAGCTGCCTACTTTGGGGCCGGTTTGTCCGAAAATCGCATTTTCTGAGGCGATGGTCAAATCGCACACCACATGCAACACATGTCCGCCGCCAATGGCATAACCATTCACCATGGCAATAACCGGTTTCGGAATGGAACGGATTTGTTTCTGCAGGTCGAGAATGTTTAACCGCGGAACGCCGTCGCTGCCAATGTAGCCGCCAAAATTCTTCACATTCTGATCGCCGCCGCTGCAAAATGCTTTGTCGCCTTCGCCGGTAAAAACCACCACCGAAATATCGGCATCCTCGCGGCAGCGCACCATTGCATCGCACATTTGCTGCGTGGTATCCGGCGTAAATGCGTTCCGGTACCGCGGCCGGTTTAGTGTAATTTTTGCAATGCCTTCAAAAAATTCAAATTTTATCTCGCTGTATTCTTTAAGCGTTGTCCATTTGCGTTCCATATGTATTTTATCTTTATTTAAGAATTGCTGTATTTGATTTCTTGATATTGAATGCCAAAATAGATGATAAAAGGTCAAACTTCGGATCCCACCTGGCCTCCCCAAAGGGGAGGAATCGTCCCCCCTCGGGGGATTTAAGGGGTCTATGTTGTCGGGCAATTTTCATCCAGTTTAGATTATTTATAATTCTCATTTAAATATCTAAAAAACTCTTTTGTTACCTGTGGCTCTCCATTGTTTGGGGTTCTGATTTCCAGAATTGTAGCTTTATCGTTGTTTTCAATAAGACTTCGAACTGAACCAAAAAGTTCATTTTCCGATACACACAATTGGTAATTCAATCCAAAAGCTTCAACCAGTTTGTTGAAATCTATCGGGTGATGAGCATTTACCATCGGTAGAAATGCTTCATAGTCCGACGGTCCTTTCAGCAAATGAAAAATCCCGCCGCCTTCGTTATTAATCAAAATAACTTTCAGGTTTTTGGGTAAATCGCGGTTCCACAAGGCATTGGAATCGTATCCAAATGCAAGGTCGCCAACAATTGCATAAACCGGCTCCTCCACTTTCGACGCCAGTCCGGCAGCCGACGAAAGGCACCCGTCAATTCCGGAAACACCCCGGTTGGAATAATATTTTCGCTGTTTCTGATCGAAATATAAAAGATAACGAACCACACTGCTGTTTCCGGCGAAAACAATCGCATTTTCAGGCAGATATTCCGAAAGCTTTTTAAAAACCTGAAGGTCGGAATATGGGATTTCATCCGTGTATTTTTCAGTAAGGCCGACAGCATTGCTGTTTTCTTTCTCCCAGAATTTTTTAAAAATATTACCTGCTTCAGCAGTTTTTGGCGTTAGTCTTCTCAACACCAAAACCGGTCTGGCATGAACACAAGCGTTTATATTCTGAAACGTATCAATAATCTGTTCTTCGGGCGAAATAAACCAGAATTTGGAATGGTGAAGCCCGCGCAAAAACAGTTTGATTTTTTTGGAAACTACCTGCCCGCCAAAATATATCACTACCTCTGGAATGGCTTCTTCGGGATATTTGATTTTACTGTTTAAGGCAACTTCGGGATTGGAGATGGTCGCAAATTCGTGCACATTTGAAATTGGTTCTGCAACAACCACCACCCGCGGATCGGTGGATATTTTTTGAATTGCTTGTTTCATTTCATCGTCTGGTGGGAGTTGGCCGCAAACCAGCATGATTGAATTTGCATTTTCCCAATCATTTAACAATTCGCTACTTTGAGGCAGTATACTTTTCGGCTCTTCTCTATGAATGACATGGATATTATTTGAAGCTTCCGGTAACGTTTCATAAAGCGGCTCTCGCAACGGAACATTCAAATGCACCGGCCCGGGATGTGCTGAAACGGTTTTATGAAAAGCCTCGTTTATCTGTCGGTGTGCCATCCAGAGATCATCAGGGTTGGAAGATTCCACCGGCAACGAATAACTGGCTTTACTATAATTTGAATAAATATTTTCCTGGTGAATAGCCTGATTATCTTGCTGGCCAATCCATTCGGTCGGTCGGTCGGCAGTAATTACAAGAAGCGGCACCTGCTGGTAAAATGCTTCGGCAATGGCCGGCGCATAATTCAAAACAGCTGTTCCTGAAGTGGAAATTAAAACCGTTGGCTTTCGGGTTATTAACGATTGTCCGAGCGCAAAAAAAGCTGCACTTCTTTCGTCGACCAGGCTTTTACAATTTTCACCAAAACGGTTAAAAAAAGCCCTGATTAACGGCGCATTGCGCGAACCGGGAGAAATCACAACATCTTCAACTCCGTGGGCAAAAAGTATTTCTGCCAGATCGGAAATATGTTGAAGTGGGTGAACCTTTTTCATTTATGCAATCTCAAATGGATTATCATGAATTACCGAAAGCAGCGTTCCGGCTTTCATTTCAGTTTCGTACCATTCATCTTCGGGATTTGAATCGATGGTAATGCCGCCCCCGGAATAAAGAACAAGGTAGTTTTCGGAAATTTGCATGCACCGTAAATTAACAAAAAGTGTCATTGGATTTTCCATTCCAACGGGTCCTAAAAATCCGCCGTAATATTGCCGGTCATGTTTTTCAATTGATGTAATTATTTCAAGGGCTTTTTTTGTGGGGTAACCGCAGATAGCCGGAGTTGGATGCAGGTTTTTCAGTAATTCACCAATATTTCCGTTTATAGCATTGGCATTGGTAATAAAATCTGTTCTCAAATGCAGCAGGTTTCCCGCCTCCTTAACATACGGACCATTGTGCGTTGTATTCTCCCAGTGCGCCTTTTTTAAAACCCGATCGATATGATCGGAAACATATTGCTGTTCCTGTTTTTCCTTATTCCCCCAATTTTCAATCCAGCGGTATTTTTCGATATTTTCTTTTGTTCCCGCGACAGACGATGTTTGAAAACGATTTTCCTTCAGAAATGCAAAAGGTTCCGGGGTTGCACCCATCCAGAAATGCCCGTTGGCTTTGAAGGCGTAAACAAAAGCATTTGGAAATTTATGGCAGAGCTCAGAAAAGATATCGGAGACATTTTCGTTGTAACGGTTACCGACCACTTTTACGCGGCTTAATACTGCTTTATGAATTTTCCCCTGTTTTATGGCATTAGTAATATTTCTGATCTGTTGTAAATATTCCTCTTCCGAAACTTCATAAGGTTTTGGTAGCGTGTTGTTTAATGCCGGATGTTTTATTCCTGCAACCGCTTCAAATTCTTCTTCGGAAATTCCGTCTGAAAAATAAAAATCGGGCTGTATCAATAACATCCGGTTTTTTTCTGAAAGCATAAACGGTGCAATAACAAATCCTTTCAATCCGGTGATTTTAGAAAGGTTGATTACTTCTTCCGTTTTTGATTTTTTCTGAACCATCATCACCCGTTTTTTTTGATTGGGTAAACGATAGGCAGCAAAAGTCAAATTATTTTCCAAACAAACCGAAATAGCATGGTCAATTGATTTAACTGATGTTTTTGTCTGACTCATTAATTTTCTTTCTTCTTGTTATCAGTTATTATATTAGTAACCCGCACTACGGAAATAAGTTTATCATTTTTATCTGATATTTTTACTTCCCAAATATGCGTGGTTTGCCCTTTGTGGATTAAATGCGCAGTTCCCTGCAAAACCCCCTGGTTTACCGAAGAAATATGATTGCCCGAAACCTGTAGCCCATAAACTTTAAACTGCTCTCTGTCTACTAAAAGATAAGAGCCGGCGCCAGCCATTGATTCTGCAAAAGCAAGTGACGCTCCGCCATGCAACCAGCCGTTTGGTTGACAGGTTTTGGATGAAACTTCCATTGTTGCACGGAGTGTATCTGCTCCGATTTCAGTAAAAGTAATCCCCAAAAAACCAATCATCGAGTTGGCACAAAAGGCATTTAATTCCTCAATTTCATTCATTCTTAAACCAGGTTGTGAGCCTGTGAAACAAAGGTTCACATCTCAACGTGTAACATTATGAACCGTTCAAAAAAAAACAACCGGTTCAAATAAACCCAACAAAAATAACACCTTTCCGCGAAAATTATCAATCTGCCTGAAATATGAGTGAAATGTTCATTTCAGGTAATATTCAAATTCAGAAAATTAAAGTAACGTTTGTAGCGGACTGGTTGGATTTCACTGTAATACTGCCGCCATGCAACTGCATTATCTGCCGCGAAAGGCTTAAACCAATCCCTGAACCGGATTCTTTCGTGGTAAAGAAAGGGACAAAAATTCTATCCTGCAAATCTTCCGGAATACCCGGGCCATTGTCAATTACAGATATCTGCGCCCGGCCATTTTTATTGATTTCACCTTTGAGTAAAATTCTACCGTTTTCACTGTTTTTTAATGCTTCCAGAGAATTTTTAATAAGGTTCACCATAACATGCGACAACTGCTTTTTGTCGGCAACAATTTCAAGATTGCGCGGAATAACTTCTCCGCTGATGATAACATTATCCTTCTCAGGCCTGTAATTTATAAGGGTAATTGTACCATCGAAGAATTCATTCAACGAAATAGGTTGTTTATCGGGTTGCGGCAGGCGTGTCAGTTTCCGGTAGGTTTCCACAAAACTGATTAACCCTGCGCCCCGTTCATTAATTACTTCCATTCCTTTGATGGTATTCCCGATGATTTTTTCGTCGGGCGCTTTTCCTTCAAGATTTTTAAAATATCCTAAAATCGTTTGTGAAAGCGATGTGATTGGCGCCACCGTGTTCATAATTTCATGCGTGAGCACGCGGATTAATTTTATCCACGATTCCAGTTCACGGGTTTCCAGTTCGGTTTTAATATCCTGAACGGCAACCAATTGAAAATTATCCTGTGCCGTTTTAAACTGTGTTGATTTCAGCGAAAGCTGCACCAGTCCCTGCCTGCCGTTGAAGCTTACCAGCCGCCGGTCACCGGGCTTTAACTCCTTAACAGTGGTAAATAGTTTCCGATCTACCTGAATAAGTTGGTTGATGTGTGTAAGTTGCTCGTGATTCAGCAACTCACGTGCTGCCGAGTTCGAAAGGTAAATATTGCCCTTTTCATTGTACGTAATAATTCCAATGGAAACGTGTTCCAGAATAGTTTTAAAATACTGCTCCTGCTCCTGCAGGTCGAATTTGATGTTTTTAATCAGCTCGTTTACACTATTTAAGCTGGCATTCAATTCATTCAGTGATTTGTTTCCGGTTTTTTCAGGAAAATTCAGCGTTGAATCTTCATTTCTGACCGCTTCGAAAAAGAAAGCAATTTTCTGATTCGTTCGGTTCAGGTATTGAATCAGTTCTATTATCTGAATGGCGAAAATCAGCAAAATGAAAAATCCGGGGATGTAAGATTTTAATCCAAAAATCAGCCAGCCCGAAAAAAGCGCTACTGCAGCCAGAAAGCAAACCCTTAAAGTTAATTTTATATAGAAATTCCTGCCTGTCATTTTCCGTTACAGGTTATATTTTTTCATTTTGTTGTACAGCGTTTGTCTGGTAATTCCCAATTGGCCGGCTGTTGCAGATAAGTTCATGTTATTCTTACGCAACATTTTGTGAATCATTGCTTTTTCCATCTCTTCAATAGTCCCGTCGAAAACATTTCCGGTATCGTGTACCACCGGATTAAAAAAGAAATCGTCGGGTTCCAGTTCATTTTTATCCGAAAGGATTACTGCTTTTTCAATGGTGTGCTGTAGTTCCCGCACATTGCCGGGCCACTGGTAACTGGTTAATTTTGAAAGTGCTGCATCAGAAATCGAAAAGCATGTTTTCCGGTATTTGTTACAGTAGATTTTCAGGAAATATTCCGCTATTGCAGCAACATCTTCATTGCGCTCCCGAAGCGGTGGAATATCTATTTGAATGGTGTTGATGCGATACAGCAAATCTTCGCGGAAAGTACCATCGGCAACCATTTCTGCCAGATTCCGGTTCGTAGCGCAAATTAACCGGACATCAACGGGAACAGGTTTATTGCTACCGAGAGGTGTAACCGTTCTGTTTTGCAAAACCGACAATAATTTGGGCTGAAGTTTCAACGGCAGGTTTCCTATTTCATCGAGGAAAAGCGTTCCGCTGCCGGCATTTTCTATTTTTCCGGTGCGTTCTTCGCGGGCATCGGTAAACGAGCCTTTTTTATGTCCGAAAAGTTCGCTTTCAAACAAGGTTTCACTAATCGCTCCCATATCCACCGACACCATAATTTCATCGGCACGTTTCGACAGGCGGTGCAGTTCACGGGCAATTAATTCTTTTCCGGTTCCGTTATCGCCGGTAATTAAAATGTTGGCGTCGGTTGTGGCCACTTTGTTTACCAGTCCCATCACCTGTTTCATTTGCGGAGATTGGACAATGATAATATATTTCCCGCGGTTCATTTCACTTTTTAAGGCACTTTCCCTGCGTTTTAGTTGCTTAATCTCCTGTTTCGATTGCTGTAACTGGTAAACATTCCGAAGTGTAGCCCGTAATTTTTCATTGTCCCAGGGTTTCTGGATAAAATCTGCCGCTCCTTTTTTAAGCGCTTTCACCGCCAGTTCCACGTCGCCGTAGGCCGTGAAAAGGACCACTTCCATTTCAGGGCGCAATTCACGAATGCGCGCAAGCCAGTAAAGACCTTCGTTTCCGGTGTTTACGCCCGCCGAAAAATTCATATCGAGCAAAACCAAATTATATTTTCCGGTTTCAATAAATGAAGTAATCTGGTTAGGTTTGGCAATGGTTTTTACCTCTTCGAAATCATCCTGAAGAAGAATTTCAAGTGCGCTTAAAATGCTTTTACTATCGTCTACTATGAGAAGCTTTCCTTTTGGCATCTTTTGATTTTAACCGTTTACCTCGCAAAGGCGCAAAGAAGATTTTGTGTTTTATATTCCTTTGCGGCTCTGCGCCTTTGCGAGAGCTTTTCTTATCCAAAATTACATTCGTTAAATTTCAATTCAAACACAGTGTCAAAATATTTTACACTTCTTGTCCATTTTTTTGACAGTAGCTCCTTCTCACCTTGAAATTTTTTCTGCTAACTTTCTGCTTTCAACCACCTTGCGAAATGCGGCACTTATTTGGCACTTGTAAATTCCAGATGCAAAAAAATATCTTTGGAAGAAAAATATTAGAATTACAATTATGGGAATGGATCGTAAGATAGAAAAGAAGAAAGGCATCCGGCCAAAACATATTATTTATGCTGTTGCAGGAATTGCATTTGTTTTTTTACTGATTAAAGTGGTGAAAAATTCCAATATTTCATCGCTTCGGATTGACAAGGAAAAAATTACAGTTGAACAAGTCAGGTATGGTGATTTCGATGATTATATCAGAACAAATGGAACCGTGGAACCAATTTCAACCATTTATCTCGATGCCGAAGAAGGCGGCCGCGTAAAAGAGCGGTTGATTGAAGAAGGTGCAATGGTAAAAAAAGGCGATGTAATCCTGGTACTGGAAAACCGCACATTGTATGAAAATATAATGAACAGCGAATCGAACCTGGCCCAAAAACAAAACATGTTGCGCCAAACCCGCATCAATTTTGAAACGCAGCTAATTGATTCGAAAAAAAACCTGCTCGATTCAAAATACGACATCATCAAAAAGAAACGCTATTACGACCAACAAGAATCGCTTTTCGAAAAAGACCTGGTATCGCGGGACGTTTATCTGGAAGCAAAGGAAAATTATGAATATTCCGTTCAATTGCAGGAAATCAATGAGTTGAAAGCTAAAAATGACTCGCTTATCCGAATTACTGAAATGAAGCAACTGGAGCAGGATCTTAAAAAAATGCAGCAAACCCTGGGACTGGTTTACGAACGGCTGGACAACCTGAATGTGAAAGCCCCCGTTGACGGCCAGCTGGGAATGCTGGATGCTGAGATCGGGCAAAGCATTGGTAAAGGACAGCGAATCGGACAAATAAATGTTCTCACCGACTATAAAATTGAGGCGCTAATCGACGAACATTACATCGATCGGGTGCGGCCCGGGCTATCTGCAACATTTGATCGGCAAAACAGTCTGTTCAATTTAAGAGTGAAAAAGGTTTATCCCGAGGTCAGAAATTCACAGTTTCAAATCGATCTCGTATTTATCGATGAACGGCCGGAAAATATCCGCACCGGGCAAACCTACTATATTAACCTGCAGTTGGGGGAACCGGAACAATCTACTCTGGTTAGTCTGGGAGGTTTTTTCAACAGTACCGGCGGACAATGGATTTATGTAGTCGATCCCTCGGGAGATTTTGCCACAAAACGAAACATCCGAATCGGCAGAAAAAACCCGAAATATTATGAAGTTTTGGGTGGGTTGAACGATGGTGAGAAAGTGATAACATCAGGATACGATTTGTTTGGGGACAATGATAAACTAATACTGAGATAAAGAAGCCTCCCCCGGCCCCTCCGAAGGAGGGGAGAAAGAGAGGCCTCTCTCTGTTCCGTGACACGGAATATGAGAAAGAGTAAACATTTATTAATACAAATTGAATATAATAACAATAAACATTTTTTAATCCTCCCCCTTCGGGGGAGTTAGAGGGGGCCGCTATTATGATACGAACAGAAAAACTAACAAAAATCTTCCGGACAGAGGAAGTGGAAACTTACGCTCTGAACGAAGTATCGATTCATGTAAAAGCAGGTGAATTTGTAGCTGTAATGGGACCTTCGGGTTGCGGAAAATCCACATTGCTGAATATTATCGGGTTACTTGATAATCCAAGCGGTGGCAAATACTTTTTCGATGGCACCGAAGTGGGAACCTACAAAGAGCGCCAGCGCACCCAGTTGCGAAAAGGCAACATCGGTTTTGTGTTTCAAAGTTTTAACCTGATTGATGAACTGACAGTTTTCGAAAATGTGGAACTGCCGCTTATCTACCTGAAACTAAAAGCACGCGAACGAAAAGAGATGGTCAATGCGGTTTTGGAACGCATGAAAATAGGGCACCGTGCAAAACATTTTCCGCAGCAGCTTTCCGGTGGCCAGCAGCAGCGTGTTGCCATTGCGCGCGCTGTAGTCGCCAATCCAAAGCTAATTCTCGCGGATGAGCCAACCGGAAACCTCGATTCGAAAAATGGCCTCGAAGTCATGAACCTGTTAACAAAACTCAACAAGGAAGGAACCACCATTATCATGGTAACGCACTCCATGCACGATGCCGGTTTTGCGCACCGTGTCATCAACCTCTTCGACGGTGAAGTGATTACGGAGAATGTGAATGAACCGATGGTAGAGATACTGTAACAATAATAACAGGAACAAATTAAGATCGGAAAACATGATTCTAAAAAGTGTCAGAATATCAATCCGAAACTTGCTCAAAAACAAAGCAATAAACGGAATTAATATCGTTGGTTTATCCATTGGGATCGCAGCCATACTATTAATAGCGCAATATATTCGGTTCGAAAATAGTTACGACTCCTTTTTGAATAATAATGATCGTATTCACCGACTGGTTTTTTACAGACATTATACTACAGGACTCGATAAAAGCGTTGGCAACAATTACATCGTTGGGCAAACTGCCAGTGAAAATATTCCGGAGATTGAGAATTTTGTACGTTGCAAAAAATCCACCGAATTTCTGCAAGTGGAAGAAGAAATTTTCAAGGAAGAAAAGGTGTTTTTTGCAGATAGCTCCTTTTTTGACCTGTTTTCTTATCCAGTTATATCGGGTTCGAAACCTGATTTCCTAAGAGCGCCGAACGTTGCAGTAATTACTGAATCGACTGCCCGGAAATATTTTGGCACTGAGAATCCGGTTGGTAAAACCATTTATCGTGTTAACCCGGGCAAAACTCCATTGGTCATACAAGGAGTGGTAAAAGATGTGCCGCCCAATTCACATTTAAAGTTCGACATGGTTATTTCATTGTCAAGCTTAACAAATCCTTCCTATTGTTATACATGCAATAATACCAACACTTATTTTTTGCTTCGCGAGGGAAGTGACCCAGAGGTGATATCAACCAAAATAACAGATTTAGCGCTTCGGTTTCTTGAATCCAAAGGATTAAAATTAGATTTCCCAATTGAATATCACCTTCAGAATATAAGGGATATTCATCTTCATTCAAACTATCGTTTCGAACATGAAGTAAACGGAAATTACGTTTACCAGATAGCCTTGCTAATTGTTGCCCTTTTTATTCTGCTGAGCGCCTGGCTGAACTATTCCAATATTTATGAATCGCTGTTAAAAAAGAAAATCAGAAGTTTTGGTATACGTAAAATAAATGGAGCTTCATGGCATTCCTTTCTCACTGACTTTATTACCGAAACACTCCTCACAAGTTTTATTAGCCTGGCTTTGGCATACCTGCTGTTAACCGTTTCATTCCCTGCGCTGAAAGATTACCTCCGGTTGGATTACTCTTTAGAGTGGGCGCTCGATTTTCAAATTATCCTATACTCTGTTATTGCAATCGTAGTTACAAGCGTTGTTGTTGGAATATTAATGAGCTTACGATTTATAAAAATAAGGCCAGTGTTTTTAGTTCAGAATAAAAGACAGGATATCAATCATAAAAAGCCCAAAAATCTGGTTTTAGTCATTCAATTCAGTATTGCCATCTTTTTAATTGCCAGCACCATTGTTGCAATAAAACAAATTCATTATATGCAGGTTTCCGCCTTGTCAATGAACATGGATCAGGTTTTAACTGTAAAAAGGCCCGTTGATAAAAAGTATAATGCCTCACAAAAACAATTTGAAGAAAGTTTAAAACGAATTCCGGGAATAACTGAAACAACTTATTCTACCATTACCCCCGGTGAAAAAAACGGATGGGTAAAAGGAGGTATCGCCATAAAAGGCAATGACAAATTAAGCGACCAGTTATATCAATCGAATGTTGCTCCCGGATTTTTTGATTTCTTCGAGGTGAAACTTCTCGCCGGAAGATTGTTTTTACCAGATGAAACCAACTGGGAAGAAGGCTCGCGACATGTTATCCTAAACAAGCAGGCTGCATTGGCCCTCGGAGCATTAAATTACCCGGATTTACTGGGTAAAACTTTGGTTGATTCCGATGATGGAAACGACATGGGTGAAATCGTTGGTGTGGTTGACGGGTATTTTCAGAACTCACTTGACCAGGAAGTAGTACCCACTATTTTTAATCCCGACCAGTTTGGTTACTTCCTTTTTCTTAAAATACGTGGCGAAAACCCGGTTGAGATGGTTTCAACGGTAAAGGCTGAATACCAGAAATATTTTAAAGACAGTTATTTTGAATACTTTTTTTTGGATGACTATTTCAATGCGCAGTACCAATCGCATATTCAGTTTAACCGTTGCTTTATCCTCTTTAGTTTAATGGCGATTATTATTTCTGTGTTGTCGTTACTGGGGGTTGTAATAATGGGTTCAGCTGTGCGCACCAAAGAAATAGGCATCCGCAAGGTGAATGGCGCCCGAACATGGGAAATTCTGTCGTTACTTAATAAAGATTTTATGAAGGGTGTGGTTTTCTCCATTTTAATTGCCACACCCATTGCGTACTACGCCATGCACAAATGGCTTGAAAATTTTGCTTATAAAACAAGTTTAAGCTGGTGGATATTTGCCCTTGCCGGTTTACTGGCATTGGGAATTGCGTTGCTAACAGTTTCGTTTCAGTCGTGGAAAGCTGCGACGAGGAATCCGGTGGAGGCGTTGAGATATGAATAGTCTTGAACCACGATTTTTGTGATTAAATGATTACCATGACTTTAAGAACCAAAAGAATCAAAGTCCATCACAGAAATCAAATGAATCATGGTTCAGACAATGGGAGGATAGTAGTAGTTAAGGGCTACCAAGGTTGAAATATCTTTGTACAAAATGAATTGATATAAAAGAAAGGATATATATGAAGCACCTGTTTATAATTTACTTGCGGAACATCAAAAACAACCCTAAAATGTTCCTGATAAACGTTTTAAGTTTCTCAATTGGCATTGTAGCCGTATTATTTATCACGCTTTTTGTGGTGAAAGAGTTCAACGCCGATCGATTTCATAGTAAGCACCCCAGCGTTTACAGGGTATTGAAAAACGTGCAAGACGCCCCAATAAGGTATTCCATGACAGAATACTCACTAGGAAAATTGCTTATGAACAATCACGCTGAGATTCATGATTTTGTCAGGGTCACTGAATTGAAAGGCTATCAGGTTTCGATTGAAAACAAACAGTTTACCAGTCAAAAAATAAGTTTCGTCGATCGTTCTTTCTTTTCCATTTTTAATTTCAAGCTACAAGCAGGCGATTTCAATTTATTATATGACAATCCCAATACAATTATTATCGACCAGCTTACCGCCAAACTATATTTCAACAGTACCGACGTGCTGGGCAAAATACTTACAACAGAATATCCTGGAGAAGAAGAAAAGAAAACATACACGATTGTTGGTGTTTTAGACAAATATCCCGAAGAATCTACGTTAAAGCCCCAAATGATCACTGACATTAAAAGCAAAGCTGAGCAATACGAAAATAATTTTGAGAGTTCTTCCCCACTGTTGTTTTTATATATTCCCAATTCCAAAAACCCAGAAAAATTGTCGCAAAAATTCGCAACTACCTACTGCAAAAAGCGCAACGAACTCTCAGGGAGGAACGACTCGATAGACATTCAATCTTTAACACTTCAGCACCTATCAGGCATGTACTTAAACTCTTCGGATGTAAGTGATGATCTCCCAAAAGGCGACCATATCTTTCTCTGGGTTTTGGTTGGCATCGGAATCATTCTTCTACTGGCAACACTGATGAACTATTTAATACTAACCCTGGGTTTAAGCCTGAAAAATCATAAGCAAAACCAAATCAGGTATATTTTGGGAGGAAGCACGGGTTGGTTAAAAAGGAAATTCGCCTATGAATCAGTTTTTTACACGCTCATTACGTTTGGCTTTTCACTTTTCCTACTTCCCTTTATACACCAAATAATTAGCTACTATACTACTTTTCGGTACAGCCTTTTTTCTGTTTCCGATCTCAAAATTATTGTATGGTTTCTGTTTGCGCTTATTGTTATGGGGGCTTTGTGCGGCAACGTGCAATATGCCCTGCTATTCCACCGAAAAAATCAAACGCAGGAACTTTCGAAATTGTACAACAAAAAACCTTTTTTCAGATATTTAATTCAATTTCAACTGGTTATTTTCATTGCAATCATTTCGGGGCTATTGGTTGTCAACCGTCAAATCAATTTTATCCGCAACCAGGATTTAGGTTTCGATTTAAAGAATACGGTTACAGTAATGATCAATGACGATAAGAATAAGGAACTTTTTTTGCAGGAATGCAGTACTTACACTTTTGTAGAGCGTTCAACAATTGGGCACACGCTTTTCAAAAACACTCCCTATTTAGATGAAATCACCATTGATCAGGACCAAACCGTTGTAAAAGCCCAATGTATTTTTGGAGATCATAACTATATTGGCACATACAACATTAAGTTGCTTGCGGGTGAAAACATCGATGGAAGCAAATTACCTCCCGTAAATGATTACTATTCATATCAAAGCAACAATATACTCGATATCCTGGTGAACGAGGAATTTGTGAAAAAATCGGGATTAAAAGAACCTTTGGGGACCATCATAAACATCCAACACAACGGAAAAAGCCAGGGACGAATAACAGGTATTATTCAAAATGTCAGGAATACACCATTCTACAATCCTATAACCCCTATGGTGATTGGCTATGGTTTAAGCCACATGCCCGACAACATTGTGTTGGTAAAAGAAGGCCAAATGGAAGAATTCAAAGCAGCTGTTGACAAGTTTTTGATCAAGATAAACAAAAGAAACTACTTCGGTTACAATACTTTCTATTTCGATTTTGAAGTATGGTATCAAAAAGAACAGTTACTGTTGAAAATATTGATGCTGTTTTCATTCATCATTCTTGCCATTCTGCTTTTGGGACTATTTGGAACAAGCCTTTACCTTACAGAAAGTAAAACCAAGGAGATAGGCATCCGCAAAATTAACGGCGCCAAAATTTCGGAAGTTATGTCAATGCTCAACAAAGATTTTATAAAATGGGTAGCCATTGCTTTTGTAATTGCCACACCCGTTGCATATTATGCCATGCACAAATGGCTCGAAAACTTTGCTTACAAAACAGAATTAAGCTGGTGGATTTTTGCACTGGCAGGTTTGCTGGCATTGGAAATTGCATTGTTAACCGTGAGTTGGCAGAGTTGGAGAGCGGCAACACGGAATCCGGTGGAGGCGCTGAGGTATGAATAAAATGAAAGTCTAATTATAATGACCTTTACAACTTGCAATAAAAATATTATTATGCTCGTCAACTTTATAAACAAGTCGGTGTTCGTCGGTAATGTGGCGCGACCAATATCCTGTTTGGTTGAACCTGAGCGCCTCTGGTTTACCAATTCCCTGATATGGAGTTCGTTTGATACTTTTCATTTGACAGCCAGTAAATCGTTGGTCAGGTTTTCAAAATCACTGTCAGACATTGAAACGTTACTTGTCTGTTTTTCAAGATTTCTAATTGCCTTGTTCACACGATTAACATATTCCTCACGGCTTTCTTTTTTGTTTAACCCAAAATCGGAAACCGGAGAAATTGAGATTTCGAGTTCTTCTTCTTTGTTAAAAAGGGCTTTTATTTTATTAAAAAGGTCGGGTGTCAACTCGTTGGAACGAATCCTGAATACTGTTTCCATAATATTTTCATTAATAAAAACAAAGATATACAATTCGATAGAAAATACTTCATTAATGAATCGTGAAGGGTTTCAATCAAAGTGAAGCCCCCATTAAAAACCATCTTGAAAGTGATGATTAAAACTTAAAACAAAATGTTCAAAAACTATCTGACTTCCGCACTCCGGTTTTTAAAACGAAACAAACTTTTCGCCGGAATTAACATTATTGGCCTTTCGCTTGCCCTTGCGGCATCGTTTATTATTTTGCTGTTTGTAATCAACGAACTGAGTTATAATACCGTCTTCAAAAACCGAAAACAAATCTACCGGGTTTTAAATTATAATACCGAAGTAAAAATAACTGACGAAGGGTCACCTTATGTTCTTACAAAAAGCATAAAGGATGAATTTCCGCAGGTAAAATATGTTGCACCAACAAAGAATTTGAAGAATTTTAGTATTAAACTAAATGAAGAGTTTGTTCCGGTCAAGAAATGCTGTTGCCACCAATTCTGCGATTTTTAAAATTTTTGATATGTCAGTTACCGGCCAGCAGGAAAATATTTTGGATGAACCCAATTCAATTGTGCTTTCAAAGGAACAAGCCCAAAAGTTTTTCCCGGACGAAGACCCCATTGGAAAGGATTTGGTTGTTCAGGTAAACGACAAGGAAGAGGTTTTTGTGGTAAAAGGAGTTTTTAAGGATATACCCGTTAATTCCACTTTGCAGGCCGATTGTTTTATAAATGCCAAATGGGCTCTGGAGCAGCTTAACCTGAGAATCAAGGATAAAAATGCCGAAACAAGCTGGCGTTCTTCATATTGGCAAACCTGGTTGTTACTTGACAAAAATGCTAATTCGGCTTCTCTCGACGAACAATTCAGGGCGCTTGAAAAAAAAGTGTACGGCGAAGAAGATCATTTTGATTTTTCAGTTCAAAATTTACCCGAAGTGTACCTTGGTTCACAAGAAATTAACAGTGGATTCCCCAAAGGAAACCTAAAAAATATTCGCATTTTTTCAACAATTGCCGTTCTTATAATTATCGTTGCAGCATTTAACTACATTATTCTTTCAACGGCCGTGTCAACAGGCAGAGCCAAAGAAATCGGGATTCGGAAAACCAACGGTGCCAACACGCAATCCATTCGAAAACAGTTGTTGACCGAGTCAGTAGTACTGTCCATGTTGGTTTTACCGGTTGCCTTACTTCTTGCCTGGCAGGGAAAACCTTATGCTGAAGAGTTATTTCAAACCAAATTGATGATAATCCAATCGAATATTGCCCTTTATATAATTTTTTATGTGGCGCTTACTTTATTTATCGGGCTGGCTTCCGGGCTTTACACTTCATCGTTTTTAACAAAGTTGAACGTAATCCATATTTTAAATAATTCGATTAAAACCGGAAAACGTAAATCGATGATTCGATTCGCCCTGATTGTTGTTCAATTAATCATTTTTTGCTTTTTTGTATCGAGTACTTTAATTATTCGTTCGCAATACAAATATGCCCTCGAAAAATACCCGGGTTATTACAACGAGGATATTTTGTTTGTCGATATGGGAAGGAATTCCCAAAATTCAGTAGCATTTATAAATAATATTAAAACTTATCCTGATGTTATTTCAGCCGGAGGTGCTATTGAAGCTTTACCTATGATTAATTTTTGGCCATATCCTATGGAAATTCCGGATGATAAATCGAAAAAAGTACCCATCGAACTTTTAGCGGTTGACTTTGATTTTATTGAAACCATGGGAATAAAAGTGCTTGAGGGAAGAAAATTCTCTCGTGAATTTGGCGACACGGAAAACTCGTATATTTTAAATGAAAAGGCGGTAAAAGCGCTTGGATTAACCGACCCGGTTGGAAAAAAAATAGACGTAGTGGATGGAACAGTAATCGGAGTTGTAAAAGATTTTAATTTACATTCTTTTCATAGAGATATCCCTCCCTTATTGATGGTTGCCTCAGATTCATATGCAATGCAGGTGGCTGTTCACTATAAACCCGGAACTTTAAAAAATCTTCTGCCATTATTCAAAACCGAATGGGGAAAAATCGCTTCCGATCAGCCTTTTAACTATAAAACTATTGAAGAGTTTAAAAAGGAAATTTATGCCGAAGAGAAAAACCTGAATGTGATAGTCTCAATTTCTGCACTTTTTTCTTTACTGATTGCTTCTTTCGGATTGTTTGGAGTAACACTTTTTATAGTGAAATCTCAAACCAGGGAAATTGGGTTAAAAAGGGTTTTCGGAAGTTCAGGAAAAGGAATTGTATTCTCTTTTCTACGTACGAATTTTGTTATGGTAGTAATTGCTTCTATGCTTTCAATTCCACTAACAATTTTTGTAATGAACCACTGGCTTAGCAACTTTGCCTTTAAAACCGAGATTGAGTGGTGGCTTTTTGTTGAAACTTTTGTTTTGGCTGCGGTAGTGGTTTTACTCACTGTAGTTTACCATTCGTTCAGGGCATCGCGGGTTAATCCGGTGGAGGCATTGAGGTATGAGTAGAAAAGTCGCATCGCGACGTAGTTATGGTAGAAAAGAGTGAATAATTGAAAATAAAATCGCGTAGCCCCGCCTGACCGGCTGGGCAGGGATGGTGTTTTGGTTGATAATTAACATGGAGAAATTTAGAGAAGAATTAATGGGAAATAATCGATATAAGAAAATAACACCGTCCCTCTGGGACTTTGGGAATTGCATGTATGAACATGCTACCATAACTGCGTGCCGATGGCACTTGGAGTGAAACGAAACAAGGGAATCAAAGTTCATACAAAGTGTAACAACTAAAAACATCAAAATATGATTTGGTACAATATCAAACTTATAGCCCGGAGAATTTTTAAAGACAAAGCTTTTTCGAGCATTAGTGTAGTCGGATTGGTTATCGGAATCGCCTCATTTTTGACTCTGTTTTTGTATGTTTCCAACGAAAAAAGTTTCGATAAACATTTTAACGACCACGAACGGATTTATCGTGTTATTTCCATTCCATTAGGTAGTGAAGATTCTCCCTGGGCACGAAGCCTTGGAATTATCCATCAGGCAACCGAAAATATTCCCGAAGTGAGAATCATCGGTGCAATTTTCGCATTGCCCGGCTGGAAGCATCAAAATTGGTGAAAACGCGATTCAGCAACCCGATATTCTCTCGGTTGACGCCGGTTTTATGAATATGTTTGAGGTGAAAAGCCTGGTCGGCGATTTAACTGATATCGATAAACCCAACGTTGCCTTTATTTCAGAAAATTTTGCGAAAAAATATTTCAAGAACGAAAATCCTGTTGGAAAGTCCATCGAAATCGAAGCCCTTCAATATGCACGAAATCTGGGGGATTACGAAATCAGGGGAATTATAAACAATACGCATCCTAAAACACATTTCAATTACGAAATCCTGCTTTCGCAAAAAGGAGGTCTTGAAGAACGATATGCTTCCTTGCCCAATGCAAAAATACAATGGGTTTATAATTATGTTTCTTTGAGAGATGGAGCTTCTCCAAAGGAAGTTGCCAGCAAAATAACTGCATTTTACGATGCGAGTGAGTTGAAGCAAACCCGAGGTCCAAAGGATTACAGTTTCAATTTAACGCCTTTGCAGGATATTCATCTTAAATCGAATTTCCGGTTTGAACTAAAAGAGAGTTCCAGTAAAATAAACATCGGATTATTTGTAATTATTTCATTTGTTATTTTAATGGTTTCGCTGCTTAATTTTGTTAATCTCACCATTGCCAAACTTATTAAACGGTCGAAAGAATTGGGGTTAAGAAAATCTATTGGCGCGACTCAGAGACAATTAACCGGCCAGGTTTTATCCGAAGTATTTCTATTTTGTTCTACTGCTATTCTTATGGCGCTTGCCTTTATCGAAATAATAAAACCGTTTATAAACCAATTTTTCGACGTCGACTTTAACATTTACTATTCCGAGACTGTGGTTTACCTGAGCGTATTTTTCGTGTTGGGTTTCTGCCTCGGATTAACTGCCATTTTTGTAGGATTTTTTCTTTTGGGAAAAACTTCAACGCTCGATATTCTTTCCGAAAAAATAAATTATTCAGGGAATCATATTCTGAAATCGTTGCTGATATTACAAATTACCATTGTAATTATTATTATGTCGGCTACTTTTTTGGTAAATAAACAAATGAATTTCATTAACAAGAAACCGCTGGGATTTGCTAAGGAAAATGTAGTTGTTCTCAACCTGAAAGACTTTTCAAAAGATCCAGCTGTTTTTGCCGAGGTCCTTGAAAAACAGAGTCAGGTAAATTCGGTTGGATTTACCAGCCAGCACTTTGGGTATCCTGCACAGAGTTTCAACCTCGAAGGTCTGGGAATTGACGGCACCGCCGAATTGGTCTTTGCCAATTACAATTATCTGAAGACCATGAATATAGGGTTGACAGAAAATTGGATTTCTCCATCGACAGATACCATTGAAGGAATGGTAATTAACGAACATCTTTACAAACGACTTTTGGAACGTCACGGAAGTATGGAAGCATTGAACACATTTCAGAATGCTCAGGATTTGGATCCCGATCAAACAAGAATTAATTTCGTTGGCGTCGCTAAAGATTTCAATTACAGTTCTGCGCACAATGCCATCGGCGATTTTGCTTTCTGGCTGGGAGAATCAAACAACAGGGCAAGATTTATCCATATCAGATTGAATAAAGGAAATTTAAAAGATGCCATGGCTTCAGTCGGGAAAGTCTGGGACAACCATTATCCCAACCAGGATTTTAATTACTTTTTTCTGGATGCAAAGATAGCCAGTCAATACAAAGCAGAAGTTATCCTCGGGCGGATACTTTCAACATTTTCCTTTTTAGGAATATTAATCAGCACAATTGGAATAAGCGCCCTTTCATTGTTCATTTCACAGCAAAAAACCAAAGAAATAGGCATTCGTAAAGTGAACGGTGCAACCATTTCGGAGGTATTAATAATGCTGAACCGGGATTTTGTAAAATGGGTGGTGATTGCTTTTGTAATCGCCACACCCATTGCGTACTACGCCATGCACAAATGGCTCGAAAACTTTGCCTATAAAACAAATTTAAGCTGGTGGATATTTGCACTGGCAGGTTTGCTGGCGCTTGGAATTGCATTGCTAACAGTGAGCTGGCAAAGCTGGCGGGCAGCGACAAGAAATCCTGTGGAGGCGTTGAGGTATGAATAAATATTTGACAACATTTAAATAAGAATGAATAATTGAAAATGTCTTAAGCAAAACCAAAAACGATGATAATTAGAACCAATTTCAACTTGATTATTCGTAAGTGGAAAAGAAACAAGATTTATTCTGTTATTTCCATTTCAAGTCTTGCAATCGGACTTGCCTGTATTAATTTGTTTATTGCTTTCATTATTAATGAATGGCAAATTTCTGTTGGAAGTGTAGATAACGATCGTATTTTTTTACTCCAAAGTGATAATCCTACAAACATTGTCAGTGATGAAAAAACTCTCTACATGAGGTCTGAACTTCACCCGATTTTGAAGGAACGCTATCCAGAAATAGAAAATTATTGCCGGTTTCAGGATATAAGTTGGAACTCTGTTTTTAGAGCAGAGGAATTCCAATCAACACAAATGCTTTTACTTTGTGCAGATACAAGCATTGCAGAATTTTTTCCAATTCGCTTAATTGCCGGAGACATTCATCAAACCTTATCATCGCCTAATGAGGCAGCTATTTCCATGCAAACTGCATTAAAAGTATTTGGCAGAACAGATGTATTAGGACAATCATTTTCAGTTTCCACATTACAAGGTGAAACTAATTTTACAATCACCTCAATAATTGACAATTCAGCCACTCAATCATTCCTTAAATACGATATTCTACTTCCTATCAATAACAAAACCTTCCGGGGCGGAGTGACTTTCGTTAGGCTCGACAAAGAAAGCTCTAAAGAAAAAATTCTTTCAAAAATGAAGAAGGATAAAGAATTATTGCCACGTTTATCCGAGGAATGTCAATATTATCTACAACCAATCTCAGGAGCATACTACGATACCTCTGAGATACTACAAGCTTGGAAATTCATTGTTCATCGTGATAAATCATTTATAAACATTGGTATTCTTGCGGCCCTCTGTATTCTTCTCATATCATGTTTTAATTATATCAACATGTACATGGCTCAATTATTAAAAAGTGAAAAAAGTATTGGGCTCCAATCATTGTTAGGAGCAGATAAAGCACAATTACGTTTTCATTTATTTTTTGAGACCAGCATGACCATCCTGATTGGATTTTTATTCTCAATTGGACTTGTAATAGTAATGATGCCAACCTTTAATTCAATATTCGATGCACATGTTACCCCCAACTTTTTATTTAGTAAGTGGCTACTATTATTCTATTTCTTTTTGATGGTACTACTTACAATTATTCCATCGGCTTATTTATTCTTCAAGCTGAAAAAGCAGCCATTAACTCTTTTGAATAGACATTTTATTCCGCACCGAAAAACACAATTCACCAATGGGATGGTTGTTGTGCAAACTATTATATCCATCATTTTAATCGTAGGGACGATTGTTTACTCCAAACAACTAAGTTACATCGCAAATTCCGCAAATATCGACAATAACCTTATTGAAATTAAAGCGAATAACCTTCCAACTGAAAAACTTAAAGCTTTTAAGGACGAAATTATCTCGATACCTGATATTGCTGCCGGAACAATATCTGCCAGTGGCTATTTAACTGGTATTGTACGAGAATACGAAGATCACAGCCAACAAACATTGTACGCAGTTGATAATGATTTTATTACAACTCACAACTTATCGTTAATATATGGAGAAGATTTCACAACTGATTTCAATTCGAATAAAAATAAGGTAATTGTCAACGAAACATATATTAAAAGTAACGGTATTATTGATCCAATCGGCAAACCACTTTCGGCTAATGAGCCGAATAAAACTATTTCAGGAGTAGTTGCCGACTTCTATAACGAACCATTTAGCAACAGAGTAAAACCAATAACTATATATCCAATTAGCTATTATCCTTACAGCTATGGCCAGGTACTACAGTTAAGGCTTGCTCCAAATAACTTTCCTCAAACTATTAGTGAAATTCAAAACAAGTGGCAAACCTTTTTCCCCAACAGGCCATTTGATTATGCTTTTATAAAAGATAAATTCGAATTGCTACATATTAAATATGCAAAAACTGCAACAATGATTCGATTTTTTTCACTCATCAGTATTTTTCTTACTTCTTTCGGATTATTTGGATTAATTTTTTACTCTACAAAAAATAGGACCAAAGAAATCGGCATCCGAAAAGTAAACGGAGCCAGAGTTTCGGAAGTGGTGGCAATGCTCAATAAAGACTTTGTAAAATGGGTGGTGATTGCCTTTGTGGTTGCCACTCCAATTGCATATTATGCCATGAATAAATGGCTCGAAAGTTTTGCATACAAAACCAGTTTAAGCTGGTGGATTTTTGCCGGTGCCGGGGTTATGGTTTTGGGAATTGCATTGTTAACGGTGAGTTGGCAAAGCTGGAAAGCCGCAAGGAAAAATCCTGTTGAAGGCACTCAGGTATGAGTGACGAAATTCCGATCGAATCATCGGGGTTGAAGCGCTTACGGTATGAATTGGTCTTGAACTATGATTTTAAATGATTGACATGAATACTTTGAAAAACTAAAATTGAATGAGAAAATCACTTGGAGATATAATTTTAATTCCTCTAAACGGATTTAATTCCAGCAGGTCTTTATCGCCGGTTATATTGCAACTGGCTTTGCCGGAAACAGCTAATTCAAGAAATTTGTTGTCCTTAGGATCGCGGCAATTGGAAATTTTAAGCTCAGGTTCAAGAAAAAGTGCTTCCTTTTCAACGTCATTCAGCATATTTATGCGTTTTTCTACACTTGCATATTTATTAAACTTAGGTAACAGCAACTTTTCAGTGTATTCGCCCAATATGGTTTTACTGCACAAAATCGTACAATTATTTTGCGCTTTTCGCAATGCTTTATCAGGAATACTGTTTTTTATTAAAACCGCACTAATTAACAGGTTTGTATCTAAAACTACCTTCATTTATTCGGCTTTTCCAAACAGGTTCTTTTTTTCGACTTTATCCATTTCCAGAATGTCAGCCAAAATATCTGAAGTTAAGCCGGTTTTTTCTGCCTCTTCCTGCAAGGCATCAACTGTTTTTGCAAATTGCGACTTGCTTTTTATCCAATCGCTCACTTTACCTCTTAAATTCTCAAGCTCATCCTTTTTCAAATCCATAAAAGCTTTAGCTGCTTCGTCGTTTATCTTTAAACTAATTGTTCTCATCTTTTTATTGTTAATCCAATTTCACAGTACTGTCATCCACGAAATTACAAAAAAATAACATGAAACAAATAAGCTGCATACTTACCATCCTGCTTTTTACATCAACAAATATAAACAGCCAAAACCTTGAGCAAATTCTGGAAAAATACTACGAAGCGGTGGGGATGGAGTATTTAAAGAATGTTCAAACCATTCAATACAAAGGAAAGTTTGTCAATCACTTTTTAGAAAAAGATGGCAAATCAGTTCCAGACTATTTTTTATATCAAGATTTTGTCGCTTTCCATTGAAAAACAAAAAGCATATCTGGAGCAAGTCTTTGGAAAATACGGAGAAGATGCTTATGCTTTTTCTGATGGAAAATTTTGGAGAGATCCAAGTGGTGCTCGTCCAGAGGAAAGAATTCCCAAAGAATCAGACAAACTGCAAGTACAGTTGTACCTTGACACAGAAGGCCTTTTATACAATTGGAAAAAGAAAGATTATGTGGCTGTAAAGCTTGAAGATGCTTTTTTTGAAAACAAAAAATATTATAAAATAAGATTAACAACTCCGGAAACAGATACACTTTTTTATTACATCAATCCTCAAACCAATTTAATTTTTAAAATGAGTTATTCAGGCGATTTAACAGACGGAAAAGAACACAAATCTGTGACTTTGATGAACTATAAAAAAGTTCAAAACATATTTTTCCCTTTTAAAAAGATTCATCGTTCTAAAATGTTAGATGGTACTTATGGTAACAGGGAGACTGTGATAAATGAAATAAGAATTAATCCAAAATTTGATAAGGAATTATTTAATGTAGCTCATAGAATTATTAATCAAAAAAACTAAAATGATGAAAACAAAACTTTTCCTTTTAACTTTAATTATTGCTGCATTTATTGTGGCTTGTAACCAATCGAAAAAAAGCAATGAAAAAGAACCGGAAGCAACAACCGAACAGGTACAGGAAGCTGAAGAACTAAAACCCGTTGTGGCAAACGGAGTGTTGCTAAATGCTGAGAATGACGAACCAATAGGTATGGCAATGGTGATTGTTGCAGGAACAAGAGCCGGGACAATGACTGGCCCAGATGGTAAATTTCAGATTGAAGCGCCGGCCGGCGCTAAACAAATCGCATTCAGTGCAAATGGTTTCGAAGGACAAAAAGTGGATATTGATGCTGAAAAAGAAATGACTGTGAAATTGAAACCAAAAGCAGAATAAGATGTTTTTTTACAATCTAAGATCAGCATTCCGGTATTTTCTGAAACAAAAGGTGTTTGTGGGAATTAACCTGTTGGGCCTGGTAATTGCCTTTGCGGTGTCGTCGTTGATTATGTTGTATGTAATTAACGAGTTGAAGTATGACGAAGAACACAAAAATTCGAAACGCATTTACCGGGTACTGAACAACATTGAATCGACGGCTACTACAGATGCATTAATCACCCTTGACCTTGGTCCGCTGATAAAGGGAAACATGCCTGAGGTAAAAAAGATGAGCCGGATGACCGGTTTGAGATCATCGCTTTTAGTCAATGATGAGGAAATCCAGGCAAGTTCACTTTTTGTGGACAAAGATTTTATTGAAATGTTTACACTTAAAGGAAAGGAAAAGGTTTCCCCGTTGTTGTTGGATGAGCCCAATTCTGTTTTAATTACGGAAAAAATGGCAACCAAAGTATTTGGCGATAATTACCAGGTGGGAAAAGATATTAAAGTAAAATTCGCAAAGGGTGAATATTTCTTCAAGGTTACTGGTGTAATTAACAATTTTAGCAAATTCTCCACTATTAAAGGCGACTTGCTGATTAATTTTCAGTTCTATCATAAAAATCTCTGCGATGCATTTTTGGAATCTTACCCGTTTTTTACCACATTCTTAATGGTTCCATCAGAGACAAACGTTACACTTCTCGAAGATAAAATCAATAAGGCCAATGTGGAAAGCTGGACCGGAATCAGGACTTCGAAATACGAGTTGCAAAAATTCAGCCGCATGTATTTGCATTCCGATTACTCTGAGTAACAGCTTTTTCGCAGAAGGAAATGCACGGATTCTTTACGGTTTGTTATTTCTGATTGCCTTAGTGGTTTTAACTGCCTGCCTCAACTTTGGGATACTTTCAACTGCTTGCGCGTTATCGCGAAGCAAGGAAATTGGCGTACGAAAAATTTCAGGCGCTTCGGTTAAACAGGTGAAAAGACAGGTAATGTTCGAATCATATCTTTTAGCTGTTTTGGCTTTGCCTCTGTCGCTTATCATCGCAAAACTTCTATTACCATGGTTTAACAACTTTTTTAACCGCGAACTCGAATTGCGATTTTTAGAAAATTTGCCGTTTACTTTGTCAATCCTTGTTTTAGTGATATTAACCGCAACTGTTTCCGGGCTAATTACATCGATAAGTACGGTAAAAATGACTCCCGTTTCATTACTGAAAAAAGAAAATACAAAACTAAAATCAGGGATTAATCTTAACAAAGTATTACTAACGGGGCAAATGGTTGTCGTTATCTGGTTTCTGGCTTTTGCCTTTCTCATCTACAAACAAATAAATTTTGCACAATCAAAAGGACTTGGCTATAATCCGGAAAATATTCTGAAAGTTACAGCAATTGCTCCCAGAGAATGGAGAAAAGGAGGAATGGATATTAACAACCCCAAATACCATAACCAGAATAAACTGGAAGATTTAAAAAACAGGTTGAAAAGTTATTCTGCAATAACTGATGTGTCAATGGTTTATGATGCCCCGCCACGAGGAGATCAGCTCGGTTCAGGCGCTTTAAAGCTAAAACGTACAAATGAATCGTTTCGGATGGCAAGTATTGGTGGTGATCCCAACTTTGCCCAATTTATGGGGTACCGATTAAAAGAAGGAAGATACCTCTCGGAAAGCAATGCAGGAGATGCCCAATATGAAGTTCTGCTAAATGAAACAGCGGTAAAATTTATGGGGCTGGAAAATCCGATTGGAGAAAAATTAGACATGGGAAAAGGTAGAACCGGTGAAATTGTTGGCGTTGTTTACGACTTTAATTTTCAGTCGATGCGAAAAGCAATCGTTCCCATTAATATTGATAAAGTCAGGGGATATCTATTCAAATTCGATATTGTACTTAGGTATTTACCGGGAAACGGAAATGAAGCGCTTGCAAATTTTAATTCAACTTTTAATGATTTATACAAAGATTATGAAACTGAGAGCTGTTTTTCACGAAGACCAGATTAAAGCTTTATACGAAACCGAAATAACCGAAGCCCGGGTTGTTACGCTCGGAATTGTATTAGCTATATTTATTTCAGTGATGGGGATTTTTGGCATTTCTTTATTTTCCATCCGTCAACGTGTAAAAGAAATTGGCGTTCGAAAAATCTCCGGAGCAAAAACACAAAATATTTTATCGCTAATTAACGGAAACATAGCCCGTTGGGTTGGTGTAGCTTTTTTAATTGCTATCCCGCTTGCCTGGTTGTCCATGCACAAATGGCTCGAAAACTTTGCCTATAAAACAAATTTAAGCTGGTGGATATTTGCGCTGGCAGGTTTACTGGCGCTTGGAATTGCATTGCTAACAGTGAGCTGGCAAAGCTGGCGGGCAGCGACAAGGAATCCGGTGGAAGCATTACGATACGAGTAATGCGAAGATCCCGAGAACGAAGTGACTCGGGATGAAGGCGTTGAGGTATGAATAAACTGTCTGAATCAAGATTTACAGGATGAAAGGATAAACAGGATTTAAAATGGAAAAGAAAATTGATGACGATCTCACTTATAAAATTATTGGGTGTGCAATGAAAGTTCATAGTACGCTTGGCAATGGTTTTCAAGAGGTTATTTATCAGCGTTGTTTGGCAATTGAATTGGAAAAACAAAGTATAAATTATGAAAGAGAAAAGGAAATGCCTATTTTTTATGAGGGTATAGAGGTGGGAACCAGGAGAGCCGATTTCATTGTTGAAGAAAAAGTGATGGTTGAATTAAAAGCCATCATCCAGCTTGAAGATGTGCATCTGGCTCAAGGATTAAATTATCTTTCAGCTTATAATCTAGAAAAAGGGTTACTATTAAATTTTGGCTCAACGAGTCTTCAGGTAAAAAGGCTTTACAAAAAGCATTAATCCTGAAAATCGTAAAATCCAGATTATCCTGATTCAGACAACTAATAATAAAGACAAAATGATACAACTAAAAAAAATCGACAAGTATTACGACGCAAAATTTCAGCGCACTTTTGTTTTAAAAGGGGTAAACCTTGAAGTAAAACAGGGCGAGTTTGTAACCATTATGGGGCCCAGTGGCGCCGGTAAATCAACCCTGTTAAATATCATTGGGCTGCTGGATGAACCCAGCGCCGGCGAATATTATTTTTGGGATCAACCGGCCCATAAAATCAAGGAGAAGCAAAAAGTACAGTACCACCGCAGTCACATTGGTTTTATTTTTCAGGCATTTCACCTCATCGACGAGCTGAACGTGTACGAAAACATTGAAACCCCACTGGTGTACCGCGGCGTAAAAGGAAAAGAGCGAAAAGCCATGGTGGCCGATCTGCTCGACCGGTTTAATATTGTGGCCAAAAAAGATTTGTTTCCCAGCCAGCTTTCGGGCGGGCAGCAACAGTTGGTGGGCATTGCGCGTGCCATTGTTGGCAATCCGAAACTGCTGCTTGCCGACGAACCCACCGGGAACCTGCATTCGGAACAGGGCGAAATGATTATGAAGTTGCTGAAAAAACTGAACGAAGAGGGAATGACCATCATCCAGGTAACGCACAATGAAAAGTTTGCACAGTACGGAACCCGGATTGTAAAACTCATCGACGGGCTGGTAAGGGAAGATTTACCGGTGGAAAAGAAAGAAGTAATCTTTGAGTACCATAAATTTTTGTGCTCTCTGTGGTTAATAAAGCAATTAATCATAATCACTAAAAATATACCTCTGAGGTTCGTGAAGTTGAGATTTGAAATTTGTAGATTTAAAAGACATGTTTCGATTTCTGCTAAAAATGGTAAAACGAAGTTTTCTGAAAGACAAAAAATTCTTTCTGAACAATGTGCTGGGATTAACCCTGGCATTTACTTCTGTTTTATTCATTTTTTCGTGGATTAACTACGAAAAAAGTTTCGATAAATTTTACAGCAACGCCGACCGTATTTACCGTTTTACGATAGAAAGCACCAGTGGGGGAAGCACGCGACATTTTGCTCGGGTGCAACGAAGCTGGTTGAAAGACTTTGCCGGGTATTTCCCCGAAGTAGAAGAGTTTGTGCGGCTGGCACCCGGGCGGAACAGTTCGCTGAAAATAGGTGAAAACAAGTTTTACAGCACGGGTGTTTTTTCCACCGACTCCAATTTTTTTAAGGTTTTCGATGTAAACTTAATTGAAGGCAACCCGGAACATGTACTCGATGCGCCTAAAAATGCAGTCATCAATGAATCGATAGCAAAAAAATATTTTGGGGGTGAGAATCCCATCGGGAAAAAGATGGAGTGGGCACACCAGCAAGAGGACAAATTTTATACATACACGGTAACCGGGGTAATGCCCGACTTCCCCCAAAACAGCCATTTTCATCCCGAAATTTTATTGTCATTCGACGATCCCAGTCAGTTCAACGGGTGGTTTTACACCTATTTAATGCTGAAGAAAAATACGCAGGTTGCGTCGGTGGAAGCCAAATTCCCCGCATTTAAACAAACCCATTTTGAAGATGAAAAAGCCCGGGAAACTGAAATTTTTCACCTTCAGAACGTACAGGATATTCACCTCTATTCGCACAAAGACCGCGAAATTGAACCCAACGGCGACGCCCGCTCCATAACCGTTTTAATCCTTGTTGCCATTGTTTTGATGATTGTTATTTCGTTAAATTACATCAATTTTCAGATTGCTTCGGTGTTGGAACGAAGTTCATATTTTAATGTGAGCAAAACATTTGGCGCCAAAAGCAATTCGTTTATTATGCAATTGGCCATGGAAAGTGTTATCCTGGTACTTATTTCATCTATTCTTTCGCTCATAATTTTCATTTTCGCACTGCCGCTTCTGGCCAACTGGCTGCAAATTGAACTCATTCTTTCGGCAGGAGAAATTGCTTTTGTTTATTTTATTGCTTTGCTGTTTTTTAGCGTGATAGGAATTACCTGCAGTATTTACCCGGTTTACCTGTTAAAAACCAAAGGGAGAATCAGTTCGCTGAATATTTTTAAAACAGGAAAAGAAACAGCCAATGGCGAGTTTTTCATTCGTAAGGTGCTGGTGGTTTTGCAGTTTGTAGGAGGAATCTCACTAATAATTGCTACTTCAGTAATTATAAAACAGAATCATTATTTGCTCTCCAACCGGTTGGGAAGCGGACAAAACAATATTATAAACCTGGTGAATATACCACGCGGGGCAGTTGATAATTACAAAACATTTAAGGAAGAACTGCTGAAACATTCGGAGATTCTGGATGTGACCGCCAGCATGGAAGAGCCGGCCGGCCAGGTTATGGATGCATTTACCTACGAACTGGAAGGAATGCCGGAACAGGATAAAACCAAATTAATTTATGTATTAACCACCGACAATAATTTTAACCGGTTTTATGGAAATAAAATCATTGCCGGCGAAGATTTTTCGGAAAATGGAAACAACGAAGGCAACTATTTAATCAACAAAGCGGCGCTGAAATTCTTCGGATATAACGACCCAAACGCGATTATCGGGAAACGATTCAAATATAATATTCCTGTTCCTGATGGCTTTTTTGAAGAAGGGCACATCACCGGCGTAGTCGACGATTTTCACTTAACCTCGATGCAAAGCACAGAAAAACCGATGCTGATTTACAACCAGCCTTATTTCAATTATTGCGTTGGAATTAAGTTTAATCCGGCACAAATTTCCAAAGTATTACCTACGCTAAACAAGGTTTGGTCGGACGTGAACCCCGACTTTGCGCTGCAAACGTATTTTATCGACGATTTGTATTTCAACCTGTATAAAAACCAGATTCGTCAAAGCCGGTTTTTAAGCCTGCTGGCCGTGGTTGTTCTTTTTATTTCCAGCCTCGGATTATTCAGCATTGCCGTTTACAACATCCGGAAAAGAACCAAAGAAATTGGCATCAGAAAAGTAAACGGCGCCAACATCGGCGAAGTGGTTGTTCTGCTGAACCGGGCCTTTATAAAATGGGTAATCATTGCGTTTGTAATTGCCGTTCCGGTAACCTGGTTTTTAATGCACAAATGGTTGGAAAATTTTGCGTACCAAACCGGCTTAAGCTGGTGGATTTTTGCCGGTGCCGGGGTTATGGTTGTGGGAATAGCATTGTTAACTGTTAGTTTCCAAAGCTGGAGAGCTGCAAGGAGGAATCCTGTGGATGCTCTGCGTTATGAATAACGATTGCGCAAAAGTCGCGTAGCGACGCAGTTGTGGTAGAAAACGGCGAATAACTGAAAATGAAATCGCCTAGCCCCGCCTGACCGGCTGGGCAGGGATGGTGTTTTAACGTTAAACAACAATCTGATTTGTGCCAATGAAATAACAATAACACCGTCCCACGGGACTTTTGCTTTCGCACAATTGCGAATGCTACCATAACTGCGTGCCGATGGCACTTTTTAAAAAATCGCCTATCCAGGCATGTTATGACCGATGCTACCATAACATCGTGCCGCTGGCACTTTTTAAAGTCGCATAGCGACGCAGTTATGGTAGAAAACGGCGAATAATTGAAAATGAAATCGCGTACCCCGCCTGACCATGGTGTTTTAAATTAAACAACAATCTGATTTGTGCCAATGAAATAACAATAACACCGTCCCTACGGGACTTTTGCTTTCGCACCTTTGCGGATGCTACCATAACTGCGTGCCGATGGCACTTTTTAAAAAATCGCGTAGCGATGATGTTATGGTATTAACTAAAAATATGCTTATTATAGGGCGGATTAAAATACATAATTATGGCAAACACTTACACTCAAATGAATGTACACGCCGTGTTTTCGGTAAAAGGACGAGGTAATTTTATTTCAAATAGATGGAAAGACGAACTGCACATGTATCTGGCAGGAACATTGAAAGAAACGCAGAACTATTCATTGGCAGTAGGTGGACACAGAGACCACGTTCACATATTTTTCGAATTAAATCCAACGAATTCAGTTTCCGACGTTTTGAAGAATGTGAAATCAAAATCTTCAAAATGGATAAACACAAGAGGTTTTATTGCGGGAAAATTTGAATGGCAAGCCGGATATGGAGCATTTACATACTCTCGTTCTCAAAGAGATCGGGTCATCAAATATATTATGAACCAGGAGAGGCACCACAAGAAGGAATCTTTCCGTGATGAATATTTGGAATTACTGCGAAAGAATGAAATAAAATATGAAGATGCCTATTTATTTGAATTTTATGATTAATGGATCAATAACACCGTCCCTATGGGACTTTTGTATCCAGGTGAATTTCGGGGCTACCATAACACCGTGCCGCTGGCACTTAGGAAATTGGCAGAGTTGGAGAGCTGCTACAAGAAATCCTGTTGAGAAGTTGAGATACGAATAAAAACAAGTCCCATCGGGACGCAGTTATGGTAGAAATTGAATTAAGACAGCAAATTAAATCGCGTAGTGATGGTGTTATATAATGAGCAAATTTGAGTGCTTAGAAAATTATAATTAAGAAACCAATAACACCGTCCCGATGGGACTTTTGTTCTCAGGTGATTTCGGGGCTACCATAACACCGTGCCGATGGCACTTAGGAAACTGGCAGAGTTGGAGAGCTGCTACAAGAAATCCTGTTGAGAAGTTGAGATACCAATAAAAACAAGTCCTATCGGGACGCAGTTATGGTAGAAATTAAATTAAGACAGCAAATTAAATCGCGTAGCGATGGTGTTTTAGGTCAACCCAATATAAATGCTTAACTAATTATAATTAAGAAACCAATAACACCATCCCTACGGGACTTTTGCTTTCGCACCTTTGCGAATGCTACCATAACATCGTGCCGATGGCACTTTCTAAAAGAATGCTACCATAACATCGTGCCGCTGGCACTTTCAAAAAATCGTCTGTCCAGACATGTTATGCCTGATGCTACCATAACATCGTGCCGCTGGCACTTTTTAAAGTCGCATAGCGACGCAGTTATGGTAGAAAATGGCAAATAATTGAAAATGAAATCGCGTAGCGATGGTGTTTTAACGTTAAACAACAATCTGATTTTTGCCAATGAAAAACCAATAACACCGTCCCTACGGGACTTTTGCTTTCGCACCTTTGCGAATGCTACCATAACATCGTGCCGATGGCACTTTCTAAAAGAATGCTACCAAAACTGCGTGCCGATGGCACTTTCAAAAAATCGCCTATCCAGACATGTTATGCCTGATGCTACCGAAACATCGTGCCTTTGGCATTTTCTGATGCGTGCTGTTAAATTTGAGATACAAATGGCCAACCCTTTACACCTTTATTCAGACTTAAGCCTTCCAACCGAACCAAATAATGTAACTATAAAGTAAAATAAGCGTCATACCTATTGGCAGTCTTAATTATACAATCAAAAATATCACCATGAAAACAGCAATGCATTTAAAAAAGTATACAATGATTGTGATGCTCATGACAGCGATTTCATTGTATGGATTTTCAAAAGACGATCAACCTACCATTACAAAAACGTTTAACCTGAATCAGCCGGGAACTTTGAACGCCAAATCATCCGGTGGTGGCGTGGAGGTAAGAACCCACGATCAGAAAACCGTCGTGATACAGGCTTTTGTCCGGAAAAACGGAAGACTTTTATCCCCGACAGACAAGATGCTGAAGGAAGTGCTGGAGGATTTCGATCTGGATTTCTCCAAAAGTGGTTCTGCTATAACAGCTATAGTGGAACGCCAGAGCCAATGGCGTTTTATGAATAATGTGGGCATTTCGTTAACGATTTTAGTCCCCCGGGAAATGTCGTGTAATGTTTCGTCGAGTGGCGGAGGTGTAAATATTTCAGGTGTGGCCGGAACACATGATTTTTCCAGCAGCGGCGGTGGTGTTCACCTGGAGAACATTACCGGAAACACCAGGGCAAAGTCGTCAGGCGGTGGCGTGAAAGTTACAAACCAAAACGGGGATGTTCAGTTGCGTTCCAGCGGTGGCGGAGTTACCCTGGATGGCGCCCATGGTAACGTTGTGGCACACAGCTCAGGAGGCGGAGTGCACCTCAATGACATACACGGCGACGTGGAAGCCGGCAGCAGTGGCGGGGGCGTTACTATAACCGGAGAATCAGGCGCTGTAAAAGCCAAATCCAGCGGAGGATCAGTTCATGTAAACATCGGTAACTTAAGTAAGGAATTGCATCTGGAATCCAGTGGCGGAGGAGTTGATGCCATCATCCAAAATGGTGAAAACCTGGGCCTTGACCTTGATTTGAGCTCAGCAAGAGTCAATATTGATCTTCATAATTTCTCAGGAAAATCAGAAAAGGATCGTATTAAGGGAACCATGAATAACGGTGGAATCCCTGTTTATATGCGTGCTTCGGGAGGAAATGTTAATGTGCGCTATGAAGATTAAAAGTGTAATATAAATACGGGAATTTTTCGTTATAATCTCCCAAAACACGTAACATGAATGGGTTTTTGGGGTCTTTACCCTATCTGCTAAAGAACCATGGATTAATAAAATTTTAAACATGATTTTCAAAAACTTACGGATAGGCTGGAGAAACATCAGAAAAAATGGTATTTTCTCCGTCATTAACATCACCGGACTATCGCTCGGAATTGCAGTGGCAATCCTCATTTTGTTCTGGGTTGTTGATGAATTGAGTTTCGATAAATTTCATAAAAACATCAATCGCATTTATACGGTTTACGAACACCAGCAATATTCTGAAGGTCAGGAGTTATTTACTTTTTGTACGCCTTTCCCGCTCAGTAAAGAATTTGTAAACAGCTACAGCGATGTGGAAAATGCGACTACATTTGCCGGTGTAGGTGAGCAACTCATTCGCTACGAAGATAAAGAATACAAAGAAGGTCCGGTGATTTGTGCAGACAGTGCGTTTTTAAATATTTTTTCTTTCGAAGTTTTAGAGGGCGACAGAAATGCACTGCAGGCGCCGGATAAAGTCATTATAAATAAAGAGATAGCTACACTTCTTTTTGGCAATGAACCGGCTGTGGGAAAGATGATTGCATTTAACGACACGCTTTCTTTTGCCGTTGGGGCCGTAATAAAAACCGATAAGCTAAATTCGACCATCGAATTCAAAATTCTGGCGCCGTTGAAGCTGGTGGAAAGCTTTGGCGCCGATTTAACCCGGTGGGGAAACAACTGGCCGCGAACCAGCCTGCTTCTTGCCGAAAATGCAGACGCAGAAAGTTTAAACGCAAAAGCCACTGATTTTCTGAAAGATAAAGGACAGGAAAATACCACACTGCATCTGTTTCCATTTCAAAATGAACGGCTTTATTCCTACTCCGGTAAAAACAACCGCATTCAGTATATTTATCAGTTTATCGGCATTGCTTTCATAATTATCCTCATCGCCTCCATCAATTTTATTAATTTATCTACCGCCAAAGCAGAGCAGCGCCGTCCCGAGATAGGCATCCGGAAAGTGATGGGAGCCAATAAACTGTCGATTATGAACCAGTTTTTGCAGGAAAAAGGAATAATGATCTTTCTGAGCCTTCTTTTCAGTGCAATTCTGGTGCTCCTGTTTATGCCGGCTTTTCGTTCCCTCTCCGGCAAGGTCGTTTCGCTGAGCCTGCTTTCAAGTAAAATAATGATTCTGTTGCTCACCGGCGTGGTTATCACTGTTTTGGCGCTGTCGGTGGTTTACCCGTCGCTTTATGTATCTTCTTTCACACCGGCCCAGGCGATGAAAAACTCAAACGTGAAAAAACAGGGCAGGCTGGGTATGAAAAACCTGCTGGTAACTATACAGTTTATTTTGTCGGTAGTGTTAATCAGCAGCACCATTGTAATTGCACGGCAATTAAATTTTATCAACAACTACGATTTGGGTTACGATCAGGCCAACCTGATTTATATCCCGCTCGATGGGGAAGCCAAAAACAAACACGAATCGCTGAAACAGGAGTTACTGGGAATACCGGGTGTAGTGAATGTTTCGCGCATGAGCCGCATTCCATTTTATGGCGGAAACTCGTCTTGGGGGTTCGACTGGGAAGGAAAAGACCCGGCAAACAAGGTTTTGATTTGCAACATGAATGTCGACCGCAATTATTTTGAGACTATGGGTATTCAAATTACCGAAGGCAGTAATTTTCCCGATAACTACAACGAAGTGCTGGATTTTGAAAAAGTTCCGTCGCCAAAAGTTATCCTGAACCAGGAAGCCATCCGCAGAATGGGAATAGAAAACCCGGTTGGAAAATATTTTGGAAGACAAGGGGAGGATGACAAGGGAGTAATTGCCGGCATAACCACTGATTTCCACTTCGAGTCGTTAAAAAGACCTGTGGAACCGATGCTAATTATGCCGCTTTTTAACAAACCGGGTTTTATTGTTGCGCGGATTGATCCGGCAAATTTCACCCAAACCATTGCCAGTATTAAAAGTACGTGGAAAGAAATTTTACCACAGTCGGTTTGCGAAATCAAATTCTTCGATGAAAGCCTGAAAGAAATGTACAACTCAGAAATCAGAATTTCAGGATTATTCCGGTATTTCTCGTTTATTGCCATTTTTATTTCCTGCATCGGATTGTTCGGATTATCACTCTTTGTAATTGAGCGCCGGAAAAAAGAAATTGGCGTGCGAAAAGTAAATGGCGCGAAAATCGGCGAAGTTATGTTTTTGCTGAACAAGGATTTTATTCGCTGGGTATTTATTGCATTCGTAATTGCATGCCCGGTTGCCTGGCTGGTAATGCATAAATGGCTCGAAAACTTTGCCTACAAAACCAGCCTGAACTGGTGGGTATTTGTCCTCGCCGGCGCCCTTTCCGTAATTATTGCGGTGTTAACGGTTTCCTATCAATCGTACAAAGCGGCTGTTCGAAATCCTGTTGAGGCGCTCAGATATGAGTAACCCGCTTTTTGTTTTTACCCTCTGAACGCAGATCCAAACAAGCGGCAGCGTTATGAAGGATTCGAAAGTGATTTGCTCAGCCAGCAGTTTTATCATTTGGGTTTCTGTTGCATTCGTTGTTGCCGTGCCATTTTCATGGTGGGCCATGAACCGCTGGCTTGCGAATTTTGCCTACCGGACACAATTAAACTGGTGGATATTTTTCCTGGCGGGAATACTTGTGCTGGGAATCACGGTGCTCACCGTTTCTGTTCAATCCTGTAAAACCGCTACTAAAAATCCTGTTGAGAGTCTGCGGTACGAGTAAAGGATAAACTTAGTTTCTTTCTGTTTGCCCATGCATATTTTCCTACCACAATCAACTGAAACAGGATAAACGGCAGGTTCAGCAACAGTAAATTTTTCCAGCCGACAGCAAAAATAAACCAACCGGCTGAGAGGGAAGCCACGGCCTGTGTTCCAAAAATGACAAAATCGTTAATTGCCTGCACTTTAAAACGCTCGCTGGGTTTGTAAGTTTGCGGCAATAGTGTTGTTGCCCCGATAAAAAGGAAGTTCCAGCCCACACCAAGCAACACCAGCGAAATCCAGTAATTGAACAGGTTTTTACCGGCAAATGCTACAACAATGCAAACCAGGTAAGCAAGCAATCCCAGTAACATCATTCTCGAAATGCCCAGTTTTTTTATTACCCAGGCGGTAATCAGCGAGGGTAAAAACATGGCAATAATATGACTTTGAATAACCCATTTGGTATGTTCGAGCGAGTGGCCGTCCATCACGTGCATACTCACCGGAGTTGCGGTCATTATAAAACTCATTACGGCATAGCCAATGGTAGCGCTAAGCAAGGCAACAAGAAATACCCGTTGTTTCAGGATAATTTTTAAAGGCCGCTGCGGATGTTGGTTGCTTTCTTCGCGGATAACCGGATTTTTAAAAGCCAGCAAAAACAACAAGCCCATAATAAACAATCCGGCGAGTAAAATAAATGAACCTGCAAATTCCACGTTGAGTAAATCTTTCCCGAACATCGCAATTTCGGGCCCGAGAAATGCCGCCGCAATTCCTCCCACCAAAACCATGGAAGCCGCTTTTGGAATCAAATTTTCGGAAACGCTTTCCATAGAGGCAAACCGGAACTGCATGACACACGAATAAGCGGCGCCAAGTAAAAAAGTGCTAAGGCAAAACAGGTAAAAATTCGAAATGGAGATGGCATAACCAGCCAGTAGAGCAACAAAAATGGAAAAAATGATAATGATAAAAAATGAACGCCGCCTGCCGATAGTGTTCATCAGCAAGGTAACCGGAGGTATTGTTGCAGCAGTACCAATAACAATGCTTGCCACCGGCAGGGTAGCCAGATTTTCAACCGGCGCCAGTTTAGTCCCAACCAGTCCGCCCGCAAAAACCACCAGCGAGCTCACCGATAAAATTAATGCTTGTGCAATGGTAAGTACCCATACATTTTTTGGTAATTTGTTCATTTAAGTCGATTGATAATACAACATGAAACAACTGCAAAAAGACTATTGTTTTCAATGCCGGAAAATTCAACGCGCTGAATCTCGCAAATTGAATAATCTTTAAATCCTGTGAATGTTCTGTTTGTTTCTTCATATTTTTATTTTCGTGTTGAAATATTCAGTGATTGTTTTTTATAAAAACGCTTATTTATGGGCACCTCTAAAAACCCAATATTAATATAAACAATTGAATGTTAGTGATTTAATCAGTGATTAAAACGATGCAAAATATAAATCCGTTAGGCCTTTTCGACGACCATATTTTGATGGAAAGCCCACCAAGATATGGAGTTTATTGATTGAAATTTACTCAGGGTTTTACTTTGAGTGAAGCCCTGATTAAAGTCCTGTTTCGGTTTGAGAGAATATTCATTTCCTACACGAATTCTAATTATATTTAAGTATACTTAAAGGAATTGATAATAAATCGGTTTCTTTAAGTATATTTGAACAAATTTCAAATTGAAAAATTATCATTAAGTATACTTAAAATGCTGGACAATATTAAACGGGAACATTACTTGAAAAAAATACGCCCTTTCATTAACCAGTCATTTATAAAAGTACTCATTGGTCAAAGAAGGGTTGGTAAAAGCTATTTGCTGAAACAGATTATGGAAGAAATTCTTTTAAATAATCAGAATGCAAATACCATTTTTATTGACAAGGAAAAGTATGAGTTTGATACCATTCAAAATTATCACCATCTTATTAAATATGTAAAGAGTCGTCAAAAGAAAGGTCAAAATTACCTGTTTATTGATGAAATTCAGGAAATTGAGGGTTTTGAAAAGGCCCTGAGAAGTTTATTGTCGGATGGATTCTTTGACATTTATTGTACTGGCAGTAACGCAAACATGCTCTCCACCGACATTGCTACGGTGTTAAGTGGTCGCCAAATGGTTTTTGAAATATATAGTTTATCATTTAAAGAGTTTTGCCAGTTTCATCAACTCGGAATTAATTCCGACACATTAAACCAGTATTTAAAATATGGCGGATTACCTTATTTGATACACCTTCCGAAAGAGGATGAAATTATTTTCGAATATCTCGACAATATTTACGCAACCATTTTATTTCGTGATATCATTTCACGAAATGAAATAAGGGATGTTCCATTTTTAAACAATTTGCTCCGATTTTTAGCTGATAAAACGGGTAGTTTGGTGTCGGCAAAAAAGATATCCGACTATTTGAAATCACAGCAATCATCAAAATCTGTTTCGGTAATTTTAAGCTACATTTCCTATCTCGAAAATGCTTATTTTATATTTAAAGCGAAGCGTAAAGACATACAGGGGAAAAAAATATTTGAGATAGGAGAGAAATATTATTTTGAAGATTTTGGACTTAGAAATTCCGTTAACGGATACAAATCGGCTGACATAAACAAGATTACTGAAAATGCGGTTTTCCTTCATTTGTTAATAAACGGGTATAAAATATTCGTTGGAAAGACCGGTGATAAAGAGATTGATTTTATTGCGGAAAGACAAAATGAATTGCTGTATGTGCAGGTCACTTCATATCTAACCGACGAAAAGGTTATTGAACGTGAATTCGGAAATCTATTGTCTGTCCCCGATAATTACCCCAAATTGGTTATTTCTCTCGATGAATTTTCCGGTAGTTCAACATATAAAGGTATTCAGCATTTAACCTTACTCGAATTTTTATCGAATAGCATATAAAGCCGCGAAGAATAGCAAGGTCTTATTTTAAGGGAAGCTCTCCCTTAAGACTACAAATTAAGTAAATAATCAAAAATAAACGATTTAAGGGAACACACTTTAAAATATACAAAATCATCCGTGAAAATCTAAAATCTGATTTTAATATTTCACGGTAAAAAGTAAAAATTAATCCGTGAAAATTTAAAATACGCGGGACTTCGACTTTCCCAGGTCGAAGATATTTGTCGAGTTTGGAAAGTCTGGGGTCTGATTTAGTTTGGAATTGCCTTGATTGCTGAATGAATGCGTGAAATCGTTTCCTCTTTTCCAAGGATTTCACAGATTACAAATAAATCGGGCCCCACATTCCCTCCAACAAGGCATAAACGAAGCGGGTTCATAACGGCGCCAAAACCCCATTCTTTTTCATTCATAAAACCCGAAAATTTTTCTTTGATTGATTCTGCCTTCCAATCTTCAAAAGAATCAAAAAGTCCGGCAATTGCAGTTAATTTTTCCGGGGTGTCTTCTTTCCAGCGTTTTTTTATTGCTTTTTCGTCGTAAGACGTTGGCGCCACAAAAAAGAAATGCCCCTGATCCCACAAATCAGCCACAAATTCGCAGCGTTCTTTTACCTCGCCAACTACTCTTTCTGTTTTTTCATCAGAAGCAGCAACACCTTTTTCTTCCAGGACAGGTTTAAAAAGTTTGGCCAGTTCCGTTACGGATTTTTGCTGGAAATAATGTTTGTTGAACCACTTTGCCTTTTCCGGGTCAAAGCGGGAGCCCGATTTCACCACCCGTTCGAGGCTAAAAATATCAGCCAGTTCTTCCAGCGAGAAGAATTCCTGTTCGGTGCCGGGATTCCAGCCCAGCAAAGCCAGCAGGTTTATAAATGCTTCGGGGAAATAACCATCTTCGCGGTAGCCCCGTGAAATTTCGCCGGTTTCGGGGTCTTTCCATTCCAGCGGAAAAACCGGGAAGCCCATTTTATCTCCGTCGCGTTTGCTGAGTTTTCCCTTGCCAACCGGTTTTAATATGAGCGGCAAATGGGCAAACCAGGGTTTGATTTCTTCCCAGCCAAATGCTTTATACAGCAGCACATGCAGCGGCATCGACGGCAACCACTCTTCCCCGCGGATAACGTGTGTAATTTCCATCAGATGGTCGTCAACTACGTTGGCCAGGTGGTAGGTTGGCATTCCGTCGGCTTTAAACAGCACTTTATCGTCGAGGCTTTTTGTAGTGTTAAATGTCACCTTCCCGCGGATTAAATCATCTTCGGTAACATCTGTATCTTCCGGCATTTTAAACCGAATGACATAATTTTCGCCGGCTTCCATTTTTTGTTTCACTTCTTCAGCAGACAAATTCAGCGAGTTATTCAGCTTTTCGCGGGTACCGATTCCGTATGAAAATGTTTCTTTATTGGTTTCGGCTGCTTTCCTCAATTCGTCAATTTCTTCGGGGGTATCAAAAGCAATGTAGGCCCAGCCTGATTCTACCAGTTGGTCGGCATATTTTTTATACAGTTCCTTGCGTTCGCTTTGCCGGTACGGACCAAATTCACCACCCATTCCGGGGCCTTCCACCGGATTTAGTCCACACCATTTCAAACTTTCAATAATATATTCTTCGGCTCCCGGTACATACCGGTTTTGGTCGGTATCTTCGATGCGAAGGATAAAATCGCCGCTGTTTTTTTTGGCAAACAGGTAGTTAAACAAAGCGGTTCTAACGCCACCCATGTGCAGCGGACCGGTTGGACTTGGGGCAAAACGTACCCTAACTTTTGCGTTGCTCATTGCTCTTTTTTATAATTCGCTGCAAAGATAAAAGAAATTGAGGAGTCAGGTTTTTAAGAGAGATTAGAAATACTAATTTTTTATGAAGGAGAAAATAACACCAAAAGGTATGAAATCAGGCTCAATTTTCTTAAATTGAATCTGTTCATAATCAATTAAAAAGAGAAATAGTATGGCTACAACAAAAGGTTTTGACAAATACATTATTAGGGTCACGGGTGGTAACTCGGGCCGGGTTGCATTGCTTCTTTGTTACAGCGGCAATTCATTTGTCGGTAGAATCGATTTTTACCCGGAGAGCGAATCGCTGCCACAGGATTATCTTTGGCATCCATCTTCAATAGGCGAATATGTAGTACTCCATATGCCCATGAGTCGTTTTGAATCGGTCGCTTCCATTGTGAGAAATGAAAAGCCATTGAATTTGTATATAAGCGCTAACAGAGGTTCCGGTGCCTCAACCCAGGGGTCTGGTTATTTGGCAACTACCGATAAGGAACCTGCTGGCGAAGAAGAAGGAACGCCGTAATTCATCGGCAATAATTGTATTTCAATTTAATCTCCAGTTCTGCATCTGTTTCCTGTGCAGATGCTGCAATGTTTTCAGCATTTGTAATCCAAATGTTTTCGTCAGTCATCCATTTTTCCAACTGAAAAAAGAAAAGCTAAGTTCTTAATTAAAGAATTAGAAGATGGTTTGTTCTTTCCAGCTCATTTTAGTTTTGATGTAGGGATAAATAAGTCTTAATAATGGAGACTTAAAATATTCGCATTTTGATAGTTCCCCCTGATTTCTTTGGTCGACAAAAATGAATTTTTCGTCTTCTGAAAAGGGACCTTTGGCATCGATTATATAATCAGATATAAAGATGCTTTAATTTTATTTATATATAAAATGAAAAATTTCACAATCATGAAATAGAATTTAAAGTAATGTTTCACAATTAAAAAACGCTAAAAATGAAAACAATACTTTACAAAGTTGCTTTCTGCGCGGTTTTTTCATGTAGTTTATTTACGCTGCAATCACAAGCCCAACAAGTTCGGATTTTCAATACCGAAAATTCCGGTTTACCTGATGATCAAGTTACTGCTATATCTATTGATTCCCAAGGGAATAAGTGGTTTGGCACCAATTCGGGATTTGTTGCAAAATTTGACGATACCAGTTGGACCATATACGATTTTTCGGATTCCAGTATACCCTTTTGGAATACAAATTCAATTGCAGTAGATAGAGATGGGAAAAAATGGTTCGGGATTGAGCAAGACGATTACTGGGGAACCGAAGGAGGAGTGGCAGTATTTGATGATGTAAACTGGTCATTTTATAATAGTATTAACTCAGGCTTACCATATAATAGCGTTAGTGATATTGCCATTGATGCACAGGGAAACAAATGGTTTGTATGCAATGATGGTTTGCATGGCGCACTTGCCAAATTCGATGAATCCGAATGGACAGTCTATAATAGCACTAATTCCGGTTTGCCAGAAGTATTTTTCAAATCGATGGCTATCGATAAAAATGGAAATATATGGCTCGGGACAAGTTATTCCGGTGTCGTAGTATTTAATGAAAATGGAATAACTACCGGGTTAGATAATAATATTTCAGTTAGTTCAAATGATTTCAAAGTTTATCCCAATCCTGCAAAAGATTTCATTTCAATTGACGGATTACAAGCCGGAACTTTAGAGATATTCAATTCTGCCGGCGTTATCGTAAAACAGTCAAAAGAACAAAGCACACTTACCAGAGTCGATATTTCGAATTTACCTGACGGAATTTACAGTATTCGGGCAATGACAAAAGATAAAGTTGCAACAAAGAAATTTATCAAAAAAAATTAGATCGTTTAAACTGGTCAACCACTTGAAATGTAGAAAAATAGAATTCATCTTAAAACTCACAATCATGAAAAAGAATTTAAATCTTATTGTAAGTACTTTAGTCGCATTAATTGCGATAGCCGCGTGCTCACCGGAATATGAGAAGATGTACTCCCTCCGGAGATACAAGAAGTTTCCAAAACTTCATCCTTTGCGAATGATTCAACGGCCAATTCTCTACCAATTGCCAGCCCGGGGAAAGATTTTTCGGATAATGATTCAGCTTATTTCTATAGCGCAGATACTTATTACCCGTTAGATTCAGGTCTGATTCGATCGCTGCTGTTTAATGGAGCCACTGAAACCACGGAGGGTATTTTGTATTTTCAGGGATGGTATGATCAGAACGGAAATGGGTCTGCCAGTGGGCAGGTCGTAAGCAGAAAAACCAGCCGGTTAACCTTGTTTTTTACTACTGATATCACTCCTGGCGCCTATGAAATTATCCCTGTATATGATTGGATCCAGGTCGATTTATTATGGAGTGAAAGGGATTTGGTTCCTGCGGGAAAATGTATTGGATATTTTACGGTGGGAACTGATGTACCAACCTCTGAATACTATTATAAAGACCCCGATTATATGTCACGGTTAAATGTGTTTACCAATGGCCAGGTTCGCGTAGAAAAAGAAAACGAATTTTACCGGATAGAAATTACTGGACACGATAAGAATAATAAAGAAGTGAAAGTCTATTATGAAGGCGAATTAAAATCTGAATCCGTTTCCTTATACGTTGACCCCAATTTTGCTATACCCCAACTGGAAGAGATCTGATATTTCGAAAGGTGTGCAAAAATTGCCAAATATGATAAAATATTATAAATCTTAAATCTCACAATCATGAAAACAAAATTTAAAATTTTTAGTGGCACTTTACTCGTGCTGTTCGCAATGTACTCCTGCGAAAAATTTGAAATGGATCCTGTGCCAGGTTACGACGATATCAAACGTGCAAATAATGGCATGATAAAATCGTATGACAATACAATGGTTTTAAAATGGAACGAAGCTTTGAGCGCGGCAATTGACAATAAAAGGCCGCTTGCAGTAGAATCAAGGATCTATGCGATGGTGACGCTGGCTGTGCACGATGCTTTAAACAATGTCGTTCCTATATATGAAACCTATGCAATGGATAATAGCTGGAATGACGGAAAGGAAGTGTCGAAAAAAACCATTTATTCAGTAGCTGATGCAGCAATTGCGCAGGCAGCACACGATGTTTTAATAGCTTTGTATCCTAATTCGGTATCAAATGCCGATGATCTTCTGGCCAGTTGTTTATCTGATATCGAAGATTCAGAATATAAGGAAAAGGGAATTCAAATAGGTAAAGATGCTGCTGTTGCTGTTTTAGAAAAAAGGCAAAATGATGTTTTACCTGGATTTGAAACTTATCCGCAGGGAACACAACCGGGCGAATACCGTTCCTATCCACCCTTTAACAATGCAACTACTGCATGGCCTGAAAATGCAGTTTATGGCCCGTTCTGGGGAAAAACTGAACCTTTTGGGATACTCTCCGGAGACCAGTTTCGTCCGGCGCCACCATATGAAATTAATTCGCCGGAATATACCGCTGACTATAATGAAGTAAAAACTCTTGGAAGTAACGGTAGCCTTGTACGAACCCCGGAACAAACCAATATGGTGGTCTTTTTTACGGAAAATATGCCCAGTATGATGAACAGGGTTGCCAAAGCTATGATCATAGAGGAAGAATTGAATGGATTTGAAGCAGCCAGACTTTTAGCTCTGACACATATGACTGCGGCGGATGCTATCATTTGTACATTCGATGCCGATTTCTATTATAGTTTCTGGAGGCCAGTAACCGCGATTCGAGAAGGTGACAATGACGGGAACAGCGATACCGAAGGTGATCCAGTATGGGCGCCAGTGACGGCAGCACGTGCAACACCTCCGGTTCCATCGTATCCTTCAGGATATTCTGTTGCCGGTAAAGCTGGAGCAGAAATGTTTAAAATGTTCTTTGGCACAGATGAAAAATCATATTCTGTAGGTAGTTATACGATGTCAGGTGCTGAAAGAAGTTACACAAAATTTTCAAGTTTGGCATCCGACATGGGTATTTCGAGAATATACGGTGGCCATAATTTCCGAAACGACCATCTCGCCGGAGAAAAAATGGGAAGTGAAATAGCCAAATTTATATTTCAGAACAATTTACAGAAATTGAAATAATTTTTATGTTCATAATTTCATTAATCCGGCAGTGAATTTTTTCATGCCGGATTCTCTCTTTTATCTTTTTGCTTTTTAAGTTTTTTTCAGCATCTAAAATAAATATAAAGAGCTGTGCAGTAACTTTTTGTAGAGAAAATCAACAATCTCAAATTTAATTAAAAAAGGTCTTAAAATCTGTTAATACAATCGCAATAATTTTGTAAATTGATTCAAACAAAAACTCATTAAATAATAATGTATTCCAATGAGATCAACCTGTTTTATTACAATAGTGTTCCTTACCACATCAAACTTTGCTTTTGCACAAACAGGTATAAAAGGAAAAATTCTCAACGAAAAAAAGGAGGGCAATACCCTATGCTACGGTTTATGTTGAAGCTCAGCCAGAAAGGAACAACAAGTAACGAGGATGGTTATTTTGAAATTACACTGGAAAATGGGAATTTTACTGTTACTGTTTCCTCGGTAGGTTTTGTAACCCGTAAATTTAATGTGAGTGTTGACAATGAAATGAAGGACCTCGGCAATATTCATTTGGATTATGCCAATACAATTGTAAACGAGGTTGTTGTTTCGGCCACAAAAACCCCGGAGAAAATAACCGAATCACCGGCAACGATCGATCTTATCACCACGACTCAGTTGGAAAATTATGCCGGAAGTCCCGAAGAGTTGTTTGCCTTGCAAAAAGGTGTTGATTTCGCCCGTCAGGGGAATTTCTGGAGTAGCATTAGTATTCGTGGTTTTAACAGCGCTTTTAACCAAAAAATCCTGATTCTGGATGATAACCGGATTGCGAATGTGCGAATACGAACTCCTGTTGGACCATTTAGCCCGTTTGTAAAAGAAGATGTTGAACGGGTTGAAATTGTTCTCGGACCATCATCGGCGCTTTATGGGCCCAATAGTTTGAATGCCCTGTTTAATACCATATCCAAATCGCCTTTTACCTTTCCCGGAACTACGGTTGTTGTAGGCACAGGTTCATATAATTTACATGACATAAGATTGCGCCACGCCAATGCATTTAATAAAAAATGGGCGTATAAAATTACATCAGAATACCTTACGGGAAAGGAACCCGCGTTTACCGATTCGGTTTATGTTAAGGGCAGTTTACGCAGGAAAACCTGAAATTGGACTTGAACGGGATGCTACTTTTTTTAAATTGTTAACTGCTGCATTTTACAAGCCAACCGAACGAAGCGAGGTTGGCATCAACTATTCTTTAAACCTGAATTCCAACATGAACAGTGGAAGAGTAAACATACAAAACTGGAATAATTCGGCTTTGCAGTTTACCTGGAAATCGCAGCATTGGTTTGCTCAGTTTTATAAGACATGGATCATCCTTGATAAATCGATTGCTTCTCACACAAGGTCGTCAAATTATTACAAATTGCTTGGAGATGGACAAACAGAGGAAGAAGCTTTTAAAAATTCGCTTGACGGTCCGGGACGGACGACCATAGCGGAGAACTCATATCGTCATAATGCAGAAATTCAATATAATCGTGATTGGCGGAATTTGAATGTAGTATTGGGGACTCAATATCAAAAAGAACATGCATTTTCCAATCATACCTATTTAATCGATGATGAAGGGCCGATTATTTTATATCAATATGGAATTTATGGTCAGGCCATGTATGATTTAGGTGAAACAGGAGTTAAATTTATTTTTGCATCGCGGGTTGATAGCCACAGTTTATTTGGATTTAATTATCTGCCCAAAGCCGGAATAACATATACAGAAAACAGTGGTACCTGGCGTTTGACTTACGGAAAAGGTTACATGGTTCCAACGTTGATTAATACTTACCAGAATTCAGTGGCTGGAACTTATTTAGGAAATGCGGAAGGATTTACCTTATCAAATGGGTCAAAAATTGCTCCTTTGAAACCGGAAACGATCAAGACATTGGAAATTGGTTATAAGAACATTTTTTTCGACCGAAAATTGTACATCGATGCAGATGCTTATTACAACTGGTCGGAAAATATGATTAGTCCGAGAATTTTTATATCGCAAAACGATACAACCGGTAAAATTGTTGTTACTCACAGGGGAGATCGGCCGATTACGGATTTTGATAAGGGAGCTAACCCAGGCACAACAACCTCCACCAACATTAATTTTGGATGGGCACAAACCTTTGGTTTTGATATTGGAATAAAATATTACTTTTCAGACCATTACAACATCACCTTGAACTATTCTTATTTTGATTACCATCTTGACAAAAATGATCCCAGAAATGATGCCAACAGAGACGGAATAGTTACCGACAATGATTTGTCGATTAATACGCCAAAAAATAAAGTTTCGTCGGCAATAAATATTATCCACAGGAAATTTTACGGAACTATCTTTGCACGCTGGATACAGGAATACGATTTCTTTTCAGGTGGTGATGTAGCAGCAAAAACAAATCCTGATAACCAATACAGCGGATGGGCGGTTATTGAAAACAAACGCGGTCTCATGTCGTACAATTATGGTCCTTTAGGCGGATTTTATTTGAGCGCCAATGCAAATTACCAGTTGTCAAAAATTCTTAATGTAGGATTCTATGCCAATAATATTTTAGGGAAAGGCAATTATGAGTTTGTATCCACTGCGCCAACAACAACAACATTTGGAATGGAACTAAAGCTGAACTTATTTTAAAAATTTGTTTATAGTGAAAGTTCAGATCGTGCGATCTTCATTAGGCAGAAGAATGTTGTCGTAAGTTAATTTTTTAAATACTTCGGCATAACTTCTGCCAATCGGGATTTCGGTTTTTCCAATTTCAACATCGTTATTGGTAAATGCGGTTACTTTATCTACTGAAACGATAAAAGAACGGTGAATTCGTAAAAACAAATTCTGAGGCAACATATTCTCAACGCTGCTAATGGCATATTTTACTTTCAAGGCAGTTTCATTTTTCCTGTGAATAACAATATAATCCTTATAACTTTCAATATATGTTATGTCATCCAGAAATACTTTTATCATCTTTCTGTCGGATCGGAAATATAAAAATGCAGGAGTGTGAGCGTTTATATTTTCGGATTCCACGTTGCTGATTTGGCTAAATTTATTTACAGCTTTAATAAATCGTTCAAATGAAACCGGTTTTAACAAATAATCGATGGCATCGAGTTCAAATGCTTCAACAGCATAATCTTTATGAGCTGTTGTGAATATTACTTTCGGAGGATGTTGAATGGTCTTCAATAACTGTGTTCCCAACAATTTTGGCATATTCACATCGAGGAACATGAGGTCAACTTTTTCTTTTGTAAGAATATCCATGGCTTGAAAAGCGTTATTACACATTCCAACAATTTCGAGATTTTCCAGCGTTTCAATATAATTTTTCAGGATTTTGATTGCCGGTGGCTCATCATCCACTATTATACATGTGTATTTCATCATTTTATATTATCAGGTTTAACCTCTGTTTCTACTCCAGTAAATTATCACACATCATTTATATACCAAAATCGTCACGATAAGGATACAGCCAATTTGTTTGGCGACAATAGTTTATTCTCCATGTATCTCTCTTCCAGTTGTTCCAATGTCACTATGAGATCAGCAACAAATACTTCTTCCAGCTTTTTGGTTTCCAAACTGTACTTTTCTTTATACAAAAGTTCCAGTCGTCTTTTTACTTTACCCAAACCTTCGCCATTCTCATTTTTATTTTCGATATTATTTTCGGGTACAACACTGTTGACCATTTTGAAATACAATACCGAATTCTCCATCAAAATATTCAGGCTTATCCAACTCTGATCCAGTTGCTTGTCTGTACCGTGTTTAAATGCATTATCCACAAAAGGAAGCAATAAAAAAGGCGCAATCTGGTACTTCTCAACATCTCCTGAAATTTTAAATGAGATATCAAGCCGGCTTCCAAATCGCATTCCTTCCAGGGAAATATAAGTCTGTAATAATTCAATCTCCCTTTTAAGCGGAATCTTTGGAGCACTACTTTCATAAATCATAAATCGCAGCAATTCTGAAAGTTTCATCACAATTTCAGGTGATTTGACTGAACCTTCAAGAGTATGTGAGTACAAATTGGCTAAGGTGTTAAATAAAAAACCGGGATGTAATTGTGCCTTTAGCAACTGTAATTCTACGGCATCTTTTTGCCGCTCCGCTTCTACGGTTTGGTTTTTTTGTTTATACCAATATTGCAATAGTTTAATTGAAACCACAATTCCGGCCACATTCAAATATGGTAAAATGTTACTGCCTCTGATAAAAATGATACCTCTGTAAATTTCTGCTCCGGATATAGAAACCCGGGCTAAAGCTGTGTATAGCATACATATTCCTGTAACTGCAATTAATCCGGCAAAAAATGCCGGAAACTTGCGTTGCAGCAAATACCGCGGAATCAGAAAATATAACAGAGTGTAGGCTATAAATAAAAGCCCGGGCAGAAATAAAGTAATGTTATTAAACGCCTTTTGGGGGTCGTCTTTAACGCCAAAACCCCATGCATAAAAAATTAAAATGAGGACCCAAAACAGAAGATGCAAAAGAATTCTTCTAAGCAATGACTTCCAGTTTAATCGCCAGAATTCCATACATTAAGTGTTAAAATCCAAGAGACCAAAATTCAGAATACCAAAAACTCTTTAACTTTGAAAAAGAGAGTTTTGTTCATTTATAAATTTACTTTTGTTCAAAGCTATATTAAATTGAAAACCATTTAATTCATTATCGCCTCAACAGCAAATGGTGGCAAATTCTCCTCTTCAAAATATTTCTCCTCCAGTTCCTCTAAAATAATGTTGAGTGTAACAAAAAATGCCTCTTCATTTTTTTTCTTCTCAAAAGTATATTTGTCATTATATAAAAGCTCAAGCCTTCGTTTCACATTTTGCAAACCCAATCCACCTATTTCGGAATTTCCTCCATTATTCTCAGGTTCTGTACTATTGCCCAAATTAAACTTCATTACAGAATCTTCCACAGAAATATTCAGGTTAATCCAGGATTTAGCCAGTTGTTTACTTGTACCGTGTTTAAAAGCGTTTTCAAGAAAAGGAAGTAACAATAAAGGAGAAATCTGATATTTATCAATTTCACCTGAAATCGTTACCGACAAGTCGAGCCTGTCGCCGTAGCGTAACTTTTCCAGTGAAATATAATTTTGCAATAATTTAATTTCCTTTTTCAATGGTATTTTTAATGAATTACTTTCCAAAATCATAAAACGAAGTAATTCTGTAAGTTTCATTACAATTTCAGGCGCCTTTGGCGAAGCTTCAAGCGTATATGAATACAGATTATTTAATGTATTAAATAAAAAATGGGGGTGAAGCTGTGATTTTAACAACTGCAATTCCGCTGCTGTCTTTTGTTTTTCTACTTCAATAGTTTGCATTTTTTGTCGATACCAATATAATAGCAGTTTAACAGAAAGTGCCATTCCCCCCACACCCACATATGGTGAAATTTTACCACCCTGGGTTATGACCATACCACGCAGTTTTTCTGTATTATTAATAAAATTCTGGGCCAGTGTTGTATATAGCATACAGATAGCAATTACAATTATTAGTCCGGCAAAAAAAGCCGGGAACTTTCTTTGAAGTAAATATCTTGGAACAAGAAAATAAAGCAATGAATAGGCCATTATAAAAAAACCAGGCAAAAAAAAGGAAATATTGATAAATGATCTCATTGGATTTTTTAAGCCATGACCCCAGGTGTAATACGCTAATATAACTATCCAAAAAAGAATGTGAAGAAGAATTTTCTTTGTCAGCGAGCGCCAATTTATTTGCCGGATTTCCATGGTCTAAGGTTTTAAATCTAACAGGCACAAGTTCATAATATATAGTATTCGTTAACCTTTTGAAAAGGTTTTTTGTTCATCTATGAAAGGGTTTTTATTAAATTGATAATAAAGTGATTATGAAAAATGAAGCAACGAACAGAGCAGCAATGCCGGAAGGAACTTCTGTAGTTTTGGATAGAAGAACATTGCAAAAAGACTACTCAACGCTACTGCCCGTTCTTAAAAGCGGAATGAGGGTTTTGGACATTGGGTGCGGAACCGCGGCTATTTCAAAAGGAATAGCAGAAATAGTTGGTGAAGATGGTTACGTGGTTGCAATTGACAAAAGTGAACATCTGATTGCGAAAGGGAAAGAAAATTTTAAAAATGTTAATAACCTGGAATTGATACAAATCGATTTGTTTGATTATTCTCCGGTTGGTAAATTCGATTTAATTATATTGGCAAGAGTCCTGCAGTGGTTTAATAATCCAAAAGAGGCATTGTTTAAAATTAAACAGTTTTTAAAACCTGAAGGGCAGATATCGATTCTGGACTTTAATCATCAGGCCCTGGAATGGGAACCTGAGCCGCCTGTAAGTATGAAGAATTTTTACCGGGCATTTTTAAAGTGGCGAACAGATGCCGGAATGGATAATGAGATAGCAGAACATTTGCCATCTTTACTTAAAGAAACAGGTTTTCGTGAAATCGATGTCTTAAATGCAAACGAAACGTACAGAAGGGGAGAGAACGATTTTTTTGATAAAGTTGGCATATGGTCAGATGTTGCAAAAACCCGGGGCAAACAAATGGTCGAAAACGGCTATGTTTCAGAAGAATTTCGTTTACAGACAATAGAAGATTATGACGTTTGGTTGAAAAATGAAGCAAGGTCAATGATTATGAAGCTAAATGATGTTAGGGCCAGAATGCTTGCAGATTAACTCACACAAATAATCATCAATCTCTGTATGTCTTGGTATCATTGTACTTTTATGATTGCACATGTTTCAGGTGGAATGATAGCGTTAATTATTGGACCCCTGCAGTTTTTTACATTTATACGCAATAGGTATAAACGCTTCCACAGGACTATTGGAAACTTTTTTTTATTAAGTGTTCTGATTTCAGGAATTGCAGCAATTTATCTGTCTGTATTTGATAGTATTTTACGAAAAGGTAGTTTTGCTTTTGGCACCGGAACGCTTGGGTTGATTCTGGCCTGGTTCATTACAGGGGAATGGCATATTGGGCTATAAGAAAAAGGAATTTCCGTCAGCATAAAGAATGGATGATTCGATGTTACGTTGTAACCAGTGGTTTTACTGTATTCAGGCTTATTTTTAAAGCCATTGTAATAGCCGGTAATTTCCAATATTGGGACGAAATAGGAGGCGTTTCGGCATGGGCATGTTGGTCACTACCCCTTTTAATTACTGAATTTATTTTGCAGGCGAATAAAATTAAAAAAATGACGGTTCAACCAAATTAAATATTTGAATGTCCGAAATGCATTATAAAAAGAACAAGATACTGAATTCTTCAGCTGACAGACAACTTCATGTGCAAAAAAGAGATATGACACAATACGGATATTCACTATTTTATTAAATCAATGATTCTAAACAAGTTAAGATGAAAAAATTATTCATTTTTGATCATTAATTTGCTGAATTATCTATCAATAAGCTACCACTCTTGCTGAAAAAAGAAGCATTCACAATTAAATTTCAAATGATTAAATTTGAAATATGAAATCAAGCTTCGAAATAGAGAACAAACTAAAGGAACTCAAGCCGGTTCTATATAAAAAATATTTTGTAGATAAAATTGGGTATTTTGGTTCTTATTCAAGAAACGAACAAAACGAAAATTCAGATATTGACATTTTGGTATCGTTTAAAAAACCCTTAGGCTGGGAATTTTTTGACCTCCAGGAATTGTTGGAAGACGAATTAAAAATAAAGGTTGACCTTATTTCTGAAAAAGCGTTAAAAAAACAATTGCGGCAAATCATTTTAAAAAACGTAAAATACGTATGAATCCTTTAAAAAGAGAATTCGTTCTTTATCTGGAAGATATGCTTCAATCAATGAACCGGATTGAGGAATATCCTGGCGAACTTGATTTCGAAAAATTCAAGATGAATTACCTTGTTGTAGACGCAATAATCAGAAATCTTGAGGTTATCGGAGAAGCGTCAAAAAACATCCCAATCGACATACAGGGAAAATACCCTGAAATTCCATGGCGAAAAATGGTTGGACTAAGGAATTTAATTGCCTATGAATACTTTGGCATTGACTACGAAATGATTTGGGAAATCGCAAAAAAAAATCTGCCCCAAAACCAGATAGATTTACAAAAGATTATTAAGAAAGAAAAAGCACAGGGTGGTAACAATGTGCAAAAATAATAGCAAACAATTATTTTTACGCTGTACCTGTTTGCCGATAAATTTGGCATAATCCGGATTGGATTTTAATTGTTGATTTCTTTCAGATCAGATTGAAAATTTCCAGGAGTATTTTGCGGCAAAAAGTACCAATTTGAAAAGATGATAAAAGATATAAAAATTAAAGGACTCACACTGAACGACCATTTTTTTGCATTGCCTGAAATTGATTCAGTTTTGCAAAAATGAAATAAACGCCGGCTCAGCGCCGGAATGGAAACTGGGTGTATATCGTTTTATCCTCGATTTCCTAAATGATTCTGAAGTCATTCGCCAGCAAACCTCTGGTACCACCGGGGCACGAAAAACCATTGAAATTCCTAAAAAATCGATGCTGGCTTCGGCACAAAATACCATCGGTTTTTTTCAATTAAAAGAAGGGGATGTGGCCGTGCTTTGTTTGCCCATTCAATACATTGCCGGAAAAATGATGGTGGTGCGGGCGCTACTTGCTAATCTGAACCTGAAACTCATAAAGCCATCGGGAACTCCTGACTTTACAGGAATTGAAAAAACGGTTTTTTGTGCCATGGTACCCATGCAGGCTAGCAATCTCTTGCAAAAGAATTTATGGCCCAAAATTAAAACCCTGATTCTGGGTGGCGCTGAAACCGGACCGGAATTATTGGAACTACTGCAACATTTGAAGACTTTGGTTTTTGAAACATACGGAATGGCGGAAACCAGTTCGCATGTGGCGTTAAAACAGTTAAACGGAAAGCAACCGGAAACCACTTTTACCGCTTTGCCCAACGTGCAACTTTCAACTGATGAAAGAGATTGTTTGGTAATTCAAGCTCCTTATTTGCATGAAAAAGTTGTTACCAACGATCGTGTGGAAATGGTGGCATCCAACCGGTTTCAATGGCTCGGCCGGTTCGACAATGTAATCAACTCCGGCGGCATAAAAATCCAACCTGAAATACTGGAAAAACAAATTCAGGCAATTTTGCAAAAACCTTGTGCTATTATTGGCAAACCTGATGACATGCTGGGTCAAAAAATGGTGCTGGTTCTGGAAACTTCCAGGCAGGAAGATTCAAAAGAAATACAGGCAAAACTGGCGCCTCATTTTGATCGTAAAATGCTGCCGAAAGAAATTTATTTTGTGAGGGAACTCCCCAGAAATAAATCATTTAAAATCAATCGTGTGGAATTAAGGCGGATGTTTTGACTCACATCGGGAACAGGAGAATCCTTTCTCCTGATTAAGAACTTAATTGTAGTCCAGTAAGAAATGTGGATTTAGGAAAATCCACCTCCCGTTGGGAGCAGGAGAATCCTTTCTCCTGATTAAAATCGTAGTTACATTCAAGTAAAATGTGGACTTAGGAAAACCCACCTCCTTTGTTAATGCGGATTTAGGAAAATCCACTTCCCGTCGGGAGCAGGAGAATCCTTTCTCCTGATTAAAATCGTAGTTATATTCAAGTAAAATGTGGACTTAGGAAAACCCACCTCCTTTGTTAATGCGGATTTAGGAAAATCCACTTCCCGTCGGGAGCAGGAGAATCCTTTCTCCTGATTATAAAAGCTTGTAATATTCAGATTTCACAAAAGTTCCAGGCCAGCTTTGCCAGTTTTTAACATATCCGGCCGAAACAGGATTATTGATAACATAGGTGAAGACATTGTTAAAATGTATATTATTACGAATAGTGGTGTCAAAACTTTCATGTATCCAGAATTGACCACCAAGAGATTCATTTTTATTTATGCGTCGTGCGGAAAATAACTTTATGGAATGCAGAATATCTTGAAGATATACTGGGTTTTCCTGTTCATCTTTCTGATAAACAGAAAGAATCCAATGAAAATGGTTTGGCATGATGCACCAGGCATGTGAAGTCAAGCGTTTACCTTCCCAAAATTTCAGGCATTCTTCCAAAATAGGTTTGTTTTTTTCTGCCATCAATGATATTTTTGGAAACTTTGACTTATGAAGCGCATCGTCATATGCCAGACGATAGTTGTACAATGTTATGTAATATTGCTTTTTTAACTTCATTAATTCACTATCAATTGCTTTACTGGACTTTGCAGTTATCAGGTTTCTTTTGGCTATTTCTAATTGTAATGCATATTTCTCCATCGCACCTTTTGGTATTGCTCCGAAAAGCGAGCACGTAACGGAATACCACTGCCCAGATTGCTGAAAGTGAGGCAACTTTCCCCGATAATGTTCCTTTTTAGGTTTCATTCTGTTTAATTGGAAAAATAAAGGTAGAAAATTGGAGAAATAAATCTGATAATTGCCCGGTGAAAAATGCGGACTTGGGAAAGTCCGCCTCCCAATGGGAACAGGAGAATTCTTTCTCCTGATTAAAAACGTAGTTGCAGTCAGGTAAAATGCGGACTTCGGAAAGCCCGCGGTCCTTTGTTAACGCAGACTTAGGAAAGTCCGCCTCCCGATGGGAGCAGGAGAATCCTTTCTCCTGATTAAAAATGTAGTTGCAGTCAGGTAAAATGCAGACTTCGGAAAGCCCGCGTCCTTTGTTAATGCGGACTTAGGAAAGTCCGCCTCCCGTAATTCTTTTATAGAAGTAGCTTTTCTTTTCTTCTCTCACATCGTACGTAAAAATCTCCTCATCTTTTTCGTGGTAAAACAGCGAAAGCAAACCAATGTCGCCGGCACAAAAAAGGCTGTGCGCGCTCATCACAACAATCAGGAAATAGAAAACCGGGTGGTGAAGAAAAAGAATGATTCCAATCAAAGTAATCAATTTCACAGTAACCAAAGGGGCAAGTGCAACCAAGACAAACTGTTGGCGGTTTAAAACGTGCTGGTCGGCTTCGGCATAGAAAATGAATTTTTTTAAATAGCCACCGAAATGCAATTTTTTGGCGCCGGTAATTTTTAATGCAACACCATGCAGCAACTCGTGAATTATAATCAGAAACGAAAAACAAAAAACCAGCGCTGCCAGCGAATAAATAAGTGGATTATGCTGACTGTGGAACGCCAGGACAATGGAGCGGGTAAAAAAGAAAATCCCGGTGATAATCATCAGTACCTGGTAAACCATGAAAAACCGGATAATTGTTCCGTCTTTGGCTAGCTGTTTGATTACGAACTCTTTTATTTCGCGGTGGTTTAATTCTGCAATCAATTCAAAATTACCGGATGTTTGCAATTCTTCAATAGTTGGATTGGCCATTTTATTCGTAGAAAATAATTTTGTACATGTTTTTCACATTAATCAGTCGAAGTAAAAATGCGAAAACAACCGATGCTGCAATCATAAACAAATATCCGTACAACCAGTTTGAAATGGTTCCGGAAACGGTTCCCAAAACCACAACGATACCGATAAACAATAAAATTTGTAAAACATACCGCATGTCCGGTTTGAGTTTGAAAATGTACACCGCAAGAATTAATTGTGCACCACCGGTAAACAGTTGCGTAATCAAACTTGCGTAGGCAGAACCAAATGCCTGGTAACGGGGAATAAGAATCAGGTTCAAAACCACGTTCAGGAGCATTCCGCCCAAAGCCATAAGGTTTAGTTGTTTCATACTTCCATTTGCGGTAAGCAAAGTTCCGAAAATATAAGTGGTGGCAATCCCGACAAAACCGGTCATCAGAATTCCGAGAATTTCCGAAGAATGCGACGTATTGGAATGATACAAGGCGCTCATAATTTCCTGGTTATAAAAAATACTTGAAATTGCAATAATGATTGCCGGCACGATGAGCAGCGTGTACGAAAGCTGAATCATCTGCCCAACATGTTCCTTCGTTTTTATCATCTTTGCAAAAATGGGAAGCAGCAAACCAGCGAAGAGAACTCCGAACATCGAAACAGCATCGAGCAAACGAAATGCCTGTGCATAAATTCCCGCCTGTTCTTTACCGGTGGCGCCGGGCAGCAATCGTTCCAGCAATACGGAATCAATGCGGTTATACAACGACATCAGCAAAATAAGCAATGCGTACGGATATGATTTCCGAAGAAATACAACGAAAAAACGGAGGTTGAATCGCAGCTTGATTTTTCCCGATTTGTTCAACACAATCATTAATGTGATGATTGCAGTTAGTAAATAAGCAGCCGTTTGCGCGTAAATGAACCATTCGATGGTGAAAAATTTCCTGAAAAAACCACTAAAAAGAAGTACGCTGCAAATAGCAATCATGATGGTGCGATCGAGAACAGAAATCAAACTATCGGTTCGAAACAGGTGCAATGCGCTGATATTGGAACGCAGGTAAAGTGTGAATGAAATGAGAAACTGGTTGAAAATCAGAAAGAAGAGTAAATGGAGCTGCACTTTGTTATACCCAATCAGCAATGCAAGGGAAAGGCTGACAACAGCATAAACAATGGCCAAAACCAGTTTCAGTCCAACGATATTCGAAAGGTGTTTTGGCAGCAGAAAATTGTATTGGGCAAGGTTGCGGTTGTTATAATTTGTTATACCAATATCGAGTAAAATATTCAGGATTACCGAGAAGCTAAAAAGCGAAAAATAGAGCCCGTAACTTTGATCTCCCACCACATTTTGCACCGTGCGATCAATCCCAAAAATCCAAAACGGTTTAACCAGCAAGTTGAGGAAAAGCACTAATATGAGGTTGGTAATAAATTTGCGTTTCAAAGCCCGGCATTTAACATGTTGGTCACTTATTTTGAACGCATAAAAGTAAAAAATATTTAATCAGACTTTGTACATTTACCCGAAATTGAACAGAAGCCAAATGGTAATTGCTGTAAATACCCGCCTGCTTTTAAAAGGAAAACTGGAAGGAATTGGATGGTTCACGTTCGAAACACTGAAACGCATGACCAACAATCATCCGGAGCATCGGTTTATATTTATTTTTGACAGACCATACCACGAAGATTACGTTTTTGCCGATAACATCACGCCGGTTGTTATCGGGCCGCCAACCCGGCATCCTTTGCTGTGGTACATTTGGTTTGAATTTCAGATTCCACGGGTGCTGAAAAAATACAAAGCTGATTTGTTCCTGTCTACCGACGGATATTTGTCGCTGCGTACAAAAGTGCCGCAACTGGCTGTGATTCACGATATTAATTTTGTGCACCGTCCGGCTGATTTGCCCTGGCTGAAAGCAAAATACTACAATTATTTTTTTCCGAAGTTTGCCAAAAAAGCCAAACGAATTTCCACCGTTTCGTTTTATTCGAAAGAAGATATTACCCGTTCGTTTAAAGTGGATTACGATAAAATTGATGTGGTTTATGATGGAATAAACCAGATTTTCGAACCTGTAACCGGGGGCGAAATCCAAAAAACGAGGCAAAAATACACCGGCGGTTCAGGTTATTTTTTGTTTGTGGGCGCCCTGCATCCGAGGAAAAATGTAAGTGGTCTGCTAAAAGCGTTCGACGCCTTTAAAAGTATAGAACCCAACGCAGTTAAACTGATGATTGTTGGAGGCGAAATGCATAAAACCGGCGAAATTTTCGAGACCTATGAAAATATGCGGTTTAAAACTGACGTTGTGTTTACCGGTCGCGTGTCAACTGCCGAATTGCACGACATTTTCGGAGCTGCACTGGCGCTGACATTTGTACCGTTTTTTGAAGGTTTTGGTATTCCGGTGGTGGAAGCAATGAGCGCGGGAATCCCGGTGATTTGCTCCAACACCACTTCCATTCCCGAAGTAGGAGGTAGTGCAGTTTTATATGCTGACCCGTGTCAGATTGACCAAATTACCGTTGCGATGCATAAAATTGTAAAAAGCCCGGAGTTGCGCCAGTCGTTGATAGAAAAAGGTTTTGTTCAGAAACAAAAATTTAGCTGGGATGAAACAAGCCGGTTGCTGTGGATGAGCGTAGAAAGAACACTGCAGTGAAATATACCTGAAGTTTAAAAATGAAGACAAAGCAAAAGATTAAAAAACTGCTGCCATACTGTAAAAAAGGTGTTGTGGAAGCTGGTTGCGACGAAGCCGGACGTGGCTGCCTGGCAGGGCCGGTTTTTGCCGCTGCGGTTATCCTCCCGCAAAAATTTAAACATCCGCTGCTGAACGATTCGAAACAACTCTCGGAAAAACACCGGCTCGAGCTTCGCGAAATGATAGAGCAAAAAGCCATCGCCTGGGCGGTGGAAATGGTGACCAACGAAGAAATCGATAAAATCAACATCCTGAATGCTTCATTTTTGGCAATGAACAAAGCCGTGCAAAAACTTCGCGTTGTTCCTGAACACCTGCTCATCGACGGAAACCGGTTTCGCCCGCAAACCAATATTCCGTTTACATGCATGATAAAAGGCGACGGCCGGTTTTATTCCATTGCAGCAGCATCGGTACTCGCAAAAACTTACCGCGATGATTTTATGGTAAGATTACACGAAGAATTTCCCGAATATTCCTGGAACCAAAATAAAGGATACGCAACATTCAAACACCGCGAAGCCATTAAAAAAACCGGAATTTCGAAATACCACCGCCTGTCATTCAGCCTGCAGGAAAAACAGCTTGAACTGGATTTTTCAGATTGACAGTTAATTCGTAAAACCCCGATTTCATTTGATTATTAGGAAGTTTTATTGCTGAATGAAACGTTATTCTTCTTTTTTCGTTTGAAAATAGTAACCGCAGCAAAGCAAGCGATAGAAAAAATGATTTATTGCAAACGCGTTTTTTCACAGGAAATTTTATTAAACGTTACAATGAAAACGATCCTTTTTATTCTGGTTTTATTCCTTCCGGTTGGTGGAATCTGCCAAAAAGATACAACCATTTTTATCGGGATTAACGGCAGGTTGAACGATTCGGAACATCCCGTGGTAAAAAAGGAAATCGATTTCCGATCGGATACCAATGTGAAAATTGAAACGTGGAAAATGACAGGCGATCAATGGGAACCGGTTTACACGGAAAAAATAAGTATAGACAGTGATCGTTTATATGAAATTAAAATCAAGGGCGAAGAATTTTCTGAAAAGCTATCGCGTGTTTTTGAAACACAGAAAGATGGAAAAATCAAGTTCACCGATTGGATCGATAACCGGATTAAACGTACCGGATTTACACTGATGAGGATTCCTTTGGTCTTCGACGGCGAAGTAATAGAATTTTATAATAATGGCGATAAAAAGTCGGTTTCGGTATATAAAAACAATGAGTTGATATCCAACGAAAACTGGCTGCCGGGCGGGGAAAAATACATCAGCGATGTTTTTTATTCGGTTGACCGGGAGCCAAGGTATTCTCCCGGAATGAATGTAATGCACCATCATATCCTGGAAATTTTTAGCGGTTCGAATGTGGATATTTCACAACTCGATGGAAAAATGATTATTGGTTTTGTGGTGATGCAAAATGGCGGGATCGAAGGCATTCGAATTGAAAAGGGAATGGGCTCGCGGCTGAACGATTTGGCAATGAAAGCATTTCAAACGTTGCCGGGAACCTGGCAACCCGCCCGCCTCAACAGCGAAGAAGTACGATACTACCAGGTTTTTCCCATCAATTTTATTCATCAGGATTACGATTTCGATTTCCTTGATTTGCGGGGCAGCATGCTTTATTGGGAGATAAATTAGGAAACGGTGAAACCGGATTCAGAGAAAAAGGTTTGTGTTTATTGGTTTAATTTTTTGAAGCGAACAGCCAATCCTGAATTTGCACCAATTTCGAAATTGATGATTGAATCAGCGGTTACTTTTCTTTTTTCAATTTTTACGTTGGTCGGAGATTCTGAATCCGGATCGTACGAATAAATGGTGGCTTCATAATTTTCACCACTATTCAGGAAATTCAGATTAAGTTGAAGCGAGTTCGCTTTTTCACCGGTTAATGAGCCAAGAAACCAATTATCGCCTGATCTGCGCGCTACTGTTGCAAATTCTCCGATTTTTCCTTCCACTACCTTTGTTTCGTCCCAAACCGTTGGAATCTGTTTGAAGAATTCCAGTTCCGGAACATTTTGAATAAAACCCTCTGAACTTCCTGCGCCACCTTTTTTACCGGGCGATTCCGGGGGACGGTCGTACCAGTACAAAAACTGCCATGGACTGTACAACATCACTGCCTTAGCCAACTGCGATACGTGGCCTCCCATTTTTTCGGGTACCCGGGGAGCAAAATAGCAAATTGTATTGTCGCCGGCGCCGGCCAGCATCCGTGTAAAAAGGGTGATGAGCGTGTGGCGGTTCGACGGGCTTTCTTCATCGCCGCGAATTCCCTCCTGCGTCATCAGGTTCGGGTAAGTCCGCGAAAAACCAGTCGGCCTGTATTCATCATGTATGTCGACCATCAACTGGTTTTCGGCAGCTTTTTTCACCGCTTCATGCAGCCAGGTCGTCCATTCCTGCGAACCAACCTGAACAAAACCATATTTCACGCCTTCAATTCCCCATGAATGATAAAGCGGCAGTATTGTATCGAGTTGGTTTTCCAGAGCACGCCGGTTTACGTACACAATTATTCCAATGTCTTTACTTTTGCCATATTCGATTACTTTATGCAAATCCAGCGGACCGGGCGAACGTTTCGGGTCGACTGTAATTGTTGTTGCATCGGAGTTTTCGTCGCCCTCGGGACCATACCAGCCGGCATCGAATTCCACGAATTGCAGTCCGTTTTCAGACGCAAAATCAACGCACGCAATTCCACCCTTTGTAGTCAATGTTACCTCGCGAATCACTTTCCCGGGTTTTATCCACGACACATCGTTGATGGCACACGATGCATTCAGGTTTAGTAAAAAGTAATTGTTTTCAAGTAACTCACCGGGTGATTTTCCAATCATGATGGTGCGCCACGGAGTAACGTACGGCAGCGAAACCTTTGCTTTTCCGTCCAGTGATGCGCTGAGCGAATTAGCTTTTTCTCCCGCTTCCAGCTTCATTCGCGGAAAATCAACCAGCCGTGCTTCGCCGAAAGCGAGATAAATCTTGCCAGCTTCAATAATCAGGGGGCGTTCGGCAGGTTGTAAAATATCGTTCACCCGAATTTTTTTGTACTCAGCCTGTGCGCGGTCGGCAACCCACACGCTATAGTTTTTATTCAGGGTGAATTCAGTCTGTTCTTTTTGAACCACCATCGAATCTGTTTCAGGCGCTGGTAAAAATGTATAATTGAACGCTACACCTTCATTATATGCCCTGAAAGCAACTTCAAATTCACGCCCGAGCGGAACTGTTTCCTTCAGATGAATCCGTAGCTGGTTGTATTTATCGGGAATTTCAGAGCGCCCGCCGTAAACCGGTTTCCAGATTTTATCGAAAGTCGTTTCAGATGTACTGACAACTTCAAGGTTTTTTCCAAAGGAAGGTTGATTCGCAAATTCAAATCCAAGCCTCGATTCCGGTATTATAACCGAGTCTTCATAGTCGACAGAATACAAGATTTGGGAATGGTCGTTAACATCAAAATGTACTTTGATTTTATGATCCGGACTTTGAAGCAAAACTCCGGATTGACGGGCACATGATAATAACAGAACAGGAAAAAGAAGAGCAATCAGTTTTTTCATTTTGGCTGGAATTAGTTCAGGCGTGAAAATACAAAAAGATTCAGAATTACGCCGAAACGGAAAAAGATAGGATTGAAAAGCGCCTGATTCAGCCACGTTCCTGATATTCTGTTAACGTATAAGCCGAACTATTTCACAATAAATTGTGCAACATGATTTTTGGGTATTGTTTTTAAGAACCATACCCACTAATTTTAATTAACCGGATGTGAGGATTCTTGTATATCCGCCCTAATAAAAATGAATTTTAAAAGTTACTGTCATGAACCTGGAGGATTTAGGTTACAACGATAAAATTGAAAAACTGAGGATTGAGAGTTGCCTCGAAGAATTCGAAATTGGGAGGGTGGTTTCGGAACATAAAGAACGGTATATTGTACAGACAACTGCTGGTGGGTTTGAAGCGGAAATTACCGGAAATTTACGTTTTACGGCGAAAAGCAGGGAAGATTATCCGGCCGTGGGCGATTGGGTGGCGCTTGTAATTTACGATGCTGATTTCGCTGTTATTCTCAAAGTAATTCCGCGTTTTTCGGTGATTAGCCGGCAGGCGGTCGGACAGTATGGTGAAAGACAAATTATCGCAACAAACGTCGATTATGCATTTGTGGTTCAGGCGGTAGACAGAGATTTTAACATCAACCGGCTGGAAAGATACCTGACTATTTGTTATTCGTCGAAAGTATCGCCGATAATTGTGCTGACAAAAACGGATTTGGCTGATGAACAACGACTTTCAAAATTGCTGGACAGCATAACGGCCCGGTTGCCAAACGTTCCGGTGGTTGCCGTCAGTAACGAAACCCGGCGCGGATATATCGAACTGCAAAATACAATTGAAAAAGGCAAAACCTATTGTTTGCTTGGTTCTTCGGGCGTTGGAAAATCCACCCTGATAAATAACCTCTCCGGTAAGCCGATCATGAATACCGGCGCCATCAGCGAAAGCACAAACAAAGGAAGACATGTAACCAGCCACCGTGAATTGTTTGTTCTCGAAAACGGAGGAATACTTGTGGACAATCCCGGAATGCGGGAGGTTGGTGCAGCTGATACGGAAGACGGATTGGAAACCACATTCGAACGGATTGCCGGTATTTCTAAAAACTGCCGGTTCAGCGATTGTTCCCACACTGTGGAAACAGGTTGTGCAGTTATTGATGCGGTAGAAAGCGGGGAAATCGACGTAAGTTCTTACGAAAATTACCTGAAAATGCGAAAAGAAAAAATACATTTTGAATCGACCGTTGCTGAACGAAAGAAAAAGGAACGGAAATTTGGAAAAATGATGAAGAACTTTAAAAACAGCAGCTTTAAAAAGAGGCTTAAACCGTGAAACCAAATGTTACCGTTCCGGCTGATATCCTTCGTCTTCAGGAAGGTTCGGCTGCATGGAAGCTTCTACTGCCAGTTGATCGCAGCGTTCGTTTAGCGGATTGTTGGCGTGGCCTTTTACCCACACGAATTTCACCCGGTGTTTTTTATACAATTCGAGGAAACGTATCCAGAGGTCGGGATTTTTTTTGCCTTTAAACCGCTTTTTCACCCAATTGAATACCCAGCCTTTTTCCACCGCATCGGCCACATATCTGGAATCGGTGTAAACGGTAACATCGCTGTTGGGTATTTTCAGCGCCTCGAGCGCGGTAATCACAGCCAGCAATTCCATGCGGTTATTGGTTGTGTTGCGGAATCCGGCAGAAAGTTCTTTCCGGTACTGTCCCGAGAGAAGGACGATTCCGTAGCCTCCGGGACCCGGATTTCCGCGTGCTGCTCCGTCAGTGTAAATGGTGATATTCGGTCCGGCCATTAATAACATTTATTTATTTCGACTGCAAAGAAGGGAGTAAAATCAATAAATCGCAATATTTCTGTAAAGAATGTCGCATCCGCGAAAATATCAACCAAACAAAAACCCCGTCGGATGAACGACAGGGTCTTTGTATTGCATTCGTTTGATCGCTTTATTCCACGATGTTCATTTCTTTGATGAGGTTGGTAGCTCCGGCGTATTTGTCAATTACCCAAAGCACAAAACGGATATCGACATTGATGCAGCGCTGCAGGTCGGGTTCGAAGGCAATATCGCCGCTCATGGCTTCCCAGTTGCCATCGAATGCGATTCCAATCAGTTCGCCTTTTCCGTTCATTACCGGACTGCCCGAGTTTCCTCCTGTAATATCATTGTTGGTGATAAAACAGGTGTGTAGTTTTCCGTCTTCATCCATATACCGGCCGAAATCCTGCTCCAGAACCAGTTCTTTCATCCGTTGCGGAACATCGAACTCATCGTCGCCCGGAATTTCTTTCTCCAGGTAACCGTCGGTTGTGGTGTAGTATTTATAAATCACACCATCGCGCGGTTCATAGTCGAGCACTTTTCCGTAAGTGAGCCTCATGGTGGAGTTGGCGTCCGGATAAAAATCGCGGTCTTTCAACATTTCTGTTAAACCGGCAACAAACAGCCTTCTTCCGCGTGCAAGTTTTTCGTTTTCATCGTTGGCCATTTCGCTTATTTTCCGGAACGTATCGAAAATATCCTGTGCTGCCTGGAAAGCCATGTCTTTTTCCAAAGTTTTCAAGGAAGGATTGCTCAGGAATTCCAGCACTTCTTCCTTATTGTCGAAGATGGTTTTGCTGAACATTTTTTCAGCGTATTTCGAGAAGTCGCCTTTGTACTTTTTTTCAACCGTCGAAAAGAACGCGGGATAAAATTCAGGGGCGTTTTTGTCGGCGTACAACTGCAACAATTCCGCCACGACTTTTTCGTCGGTTGCCGCGTCATAATCTTTGAAATAATCATCCACGCTTTCCTTTATCCGTTCGGCAACCGCAGCCACCCGTTCTTTGTTCACATCGTCCTGTTGCAACATGCGGTAAAGCGGCATTGTTCGGTAGGCGAACATAAAAATTTCGGGGCCGCGAATCATAGCTTCCGACAGGTATTCGCGCGCTTTGTCATCATCAATATGCGCGTAGGAATCGGCAATTAAATCAAGCGCTTCGCCATATTTTTCGACGCGTGCGTCGTCGGCATTCACCCATTTTTCAAATTGGTCTTCGAGGGCTTTTTTCTTGGCTACTACATGCAGGGCGTCCAATCCTTTGTTTTGTCCGATGCTGTATTTGTAATAGTTGGAACTTCTTGCATATTTGGACGCATACTGAATCCGGGCTTTTGGGCTGGTGCTCATATAGTCCTTCAGGATATCGAGTTTTTTCTGCCGCACGTTAATACGTGCCGGGTTAGTTACATCCATGGTATAGTTAATGCCGAAAGAAGTTTTGTAACGATTGGTAGATCCCGGGTAACCCATCACCATTGCAAAATCGCCCTCGTCGATTCCTTTGATTGAAATCGGCAGAAAATATTTGGGATGATAGGGAATATTTTCTTCGGAATATTCAGCCGGTTTTCCATCGGGGCCGCTGTATACCCTGAAAATACTGAAATCGGCGGTGTGCCTCGGCCACATCCAGTTGTCCGTGTCGCCTCCGAATTTTCCGAGTGCCTGCGGCGGAGCCCCTACCAAACGTACGTCGCGGAACGTTTCGGCTACAAAAAGATAATATTTATTCGAATTGAAAAAACTGCGTACATAAGTTTCGTAATGCGTGTCGCCTTTGGCATCTCTTTCCAGTTCAGAGGAAGCCATCATTATTTTTGCATCTCTTTGTTCTTCTGTCATATCGTTGGTAACATCGGCCAATACTTTGTCCGTAACATCTTCGATGCGTATCAGAAAAGTTACCGTTTTGCCGGGATTTGGAAGTTCCTCGTCACGCGACATGGCCCAGAACCCGTCTTGTAAATAATCATGCTCTACCGTTGAGTGGCTTTGAATTTCACCAAATCCGCAGTGGTGGTTGGTAAGCAATAATCCATCATTTGAAACCAGTTCGGCGGTACAGGAACCGTGGTCGAGCGCTACAACGGCATCTTTGATGCTGGCGTTGTTGATATCGTAAATATCTTTGGCGCTGAGTTCCAACCCCATCTTGTGCATTTCATCGATGTTCAATTTTTGAATCAGCGAAGGGAGCCACATTCCTTCGTCGGCTACTGCCATCCCAAAAAATAAGACCGTTGATAGCAGTACTAACATTAATTTTCTCATTTTCTTTACTTCTTTTTTAAAATTATAACTTGCAAATATAGTTTTTCAAATTTCATTGCCCCGCGTGATTTTATTTTTTTGCCATCCGCGGGTAACAATCAAATGTTGCCATACAAACAGAAGTAACAACGAAACCAAAATACCGCTAATTCCGCCTGCAATGTATGGTATGTTTTGTATACCAATTATTTCCCTGATTGTTTTGAGGAGTGGTAAAACTCCGAAAGCCAGGGGGATCCATTCAAAATGAAACCGGATAAAATAATAGTAAATTATGAGCAGGGAAAGTGCAATTACTGTACCGGAAATCAACCATGGAATTAGTTCACGATAGGAAAGTGCCATGATTGCAAGCCCTGCCAAAAAAGCAAATGAAATCCCGATCCATTTTTGGGAAGTCCAGCTTTTTGTGTACGTATCGATAGCCAAAAAGAAAACAATTGCAAAAGCCGGGTAAAAAACGATATCTGTTATTTGATCGGTTATAATACCCGCAAAAGGAACAGCGCCGTTCAGGATAATCATAGCTCAGCCAATCGGGCGAGATTTTCGGAACAATCAATTTTACGGCACTCAGAATTCCTGCCATTAATATTCCAAGTGCAACGGCATACAAAGCGTTTAATTTCCCGGGTTTTTCCCTGACAGGCAGCCATCCCGGAGTTGCTGCAACAAAGATGGAATTGAACAGGCTGATAAAAATGCCTGAAATGGCCATGCTTATCAAAATCGTCAGAATAAAACGGTCGAACGGCACTTGTGTCGTGTATGCGGAAATCAGGTTAGGAAAGTTCATCCACACACTCGCGATGTAAACCAAAATGAAAAAAGGGATGGCAAAAATGAAGATTTTCAGGTTGAACTTCCTGCGTGTCCAGCGAATAATAGCCAGGATAAGCCCCAGCAGGATGGTGCCGATGATCAGAACATTTCCGAAAATCTGAAATACCGATTGTTTGCTGTTGGTGTCTTTATAACTGCGAACCCACTCCTCGGGAACGTGCACGTACCAATTTGTACCGGTTACTTCATCACCTGACAGTTCTATTTCATAGCGCCCCTGTCCTTCGCTTAGCGGATAATCGACGGTATCGGCATAAACAAATTCCCAGTCGGTGCGGTTTTCCTGTTTTTGTGGCGTCACCGAAACTTCTTTCAAATGATTTCGGTCGACCGAATATGATGCAACCAAAGCTGAATCCACAATGGATCGGGCTTCTTCCAGTGTTAAATTGGCACCGGATTGTTTTTCCGGAATCCGGTGGATTATTTCACGGATGCTTCCATCATTATTCACGCCGATTACGAACTCTTCCGTTCTTTCCTCCGCTTTTCCCGTTGTTTTTACCAGCCTGACCTGCCAGTGTGGCGGTGGTAAAAATTTACCGATCATTTGGTGGTAAACGCTTTCTCCGCCTTGTCGCCACACGAAAACATCCGGCACATTTACCGACCCAACTACCGAAGTCAACACCTTCCAATCTGCCGCACCAATGTTGTATTTTGTTGTAAGTGAATCGATTGCTGTTTCAACTGCTTCTTGTTTTTTCAGGTTTAAAACAGGAGAATCAGTTGTAAACGGGGTGAAATAAATCCACAGGGCCAAACCGGCAACACCCAGCGGGACCAGCCATTTTTCAACATTTAATTTTTGAATGGTAGTAACGGTTTCTGTGACTTCTGTTTTTTCCGGAGCTGCGTGTTCAATCCAGGCTTCGTTTCGGCTTTCCTCAGGCACTTTTTTCCACCTTCCGTTTCGCAACCGGATGAAAAGAACAATAAAAAGTGGCAGGAAGAGAAATAACAGAACAAATGAACGATCGATCCAGATTCCGTCCGACTTCGAAACCCAAAGTGGCAGGCTAATCCAAAAAACATCGACTGTGAAATGAGCGATGACCGCAGGAAGTATTCCGTAGAAAATGTAAATGATTCCCATGAGTGTAAACGGAACCACCATTTCCAGTATTCGGGCGTAGGAGGGTTGCTGTGCATAGTTTGCATGCGCGGCGCCAAAAACCAGCGTTTGCAAAACCAGAACAACAATGATCCATAAATTCCGCGATTTTTTGTTTTTTGTTAGCAGAAAAACACCGGCAATGGGAACAGCCCGAAACAACGATTCTTCCCAGAATCCTGCCTGAAGTGAAATAGCTATGGAATCGAGCCAGGGGAAATAATTGGCCAGAATATTAGGATCCGACAAGGTGTCTGCGGGGCTCCACCAACCAAAGTGGGTGGTTGTTACCAGGTAAAAAAGTACATCGAAACCAATAATGATGACGGCAAACAGATAACCAGCCACGGTTCGGCCCAACACCGGCAGTGTACCTCCCGTGCCGGCAGACCATAATTTCCACCATTGCAGGTGCCTCGGGAAAGCCATCCGGTCCAGTCCTTCGGCAGCCATAAACGATACGGCAATGATGGAACCGAAACCCAAAGCGCCCATGAAGCTGCTTAATATTTGACGCAGCAGAAAATTCGAACCCGACGTGGAGGTATCGTACGAAAACCAGGAAAACTGAAGACTGTTTAGCGATAGTAAAAAAACCGATGCCAGCGCAATGCCAATTCCCCAAAAAACAGCGGGTTTCCAAATCAACCTGCGCCTTCGTAAAAGAATAAATATGGAAAAAATTACACCGAACAATCCATAAATAATCACAATAATGGCAGTGGCAATCGTTGCGATAGTGTCGTTGGCCGAACGCATTTCAGAATAGCGGCGATCGAAATTTTCAGGAATTTTTACATAATGATCAACCGCCGTCAACCGGTCGCCGCTTACTGTTAACCTCAGCCTGAATTTTCCTTCACCCACTGCTTTGGCGGTTCGTTCGTAAACAAAGGTATGGTCGACCCTGCCGTTGGTTTGTTCTTCTTTCGATTGTTCCACCAGTGCGTAGGGTTCCAAATCAATATTCCAGTTGTAAATGGCATTGTGTTCCGCAATTTTCAGAGCTTCTTCTGCAGTTAGTGCCGGGCCTTTTTCTGTTTCCGGAATTTTTTCGGTAAAGCCGTATTTTTCTCCGTTTGGTTTGAAACGGAAAACCGCTTCGCTGGCTTCCTGTTCTTTAAAATGCCTGACTGACCAATAATACGGCTGGTAATATCCTTCTGCAATAATCTGGTTAAAGGTATCCAGTCCGCCCGATTCAAGTTCAGTAAAATTCTGAAAATGACTGTCGTTTCTAAAAGCAGCAGCTTGTTTAAAACCTTCCGGACCAATTTCAAATTCCTCCGCAAGCCGGGCAGCTTGTTTGAGCGCTTCTTCGCGGTTCATCTGAATATTTACATTTACAAGGCTGTTGGCTTTGTCGAAATTAAAATAAACATAAACAGCGCTCGCACAGGCCAGCAACAGAAAAACCAGCCAGGACAGGGGACGATGAAATAAATCGTTATTTCTCATGGTTCACACGTAGATTTTAATTTGTATGGAATAGTCTGTGATAATTACAAAATCAAAGTTTAATGCATTCTGATTTTACAGACTGTTTATTGATTCATGGGATGATTTTCATTGCCGAAATGGCGAAATGACTTATATTTCGATAAAATTATAAAAATCTACAATCAATGAAACGGTTCATCAGGATTATCATGTGGCTTTTGTTCTTTTTTGCAATTTTCATTGTTGCCGCGTATTTATTGCCGCAGGTAAGAAAAATTGAACGGATTGCTGTTATTGATGCGTCGCCGAAAGTAGTTTTTTCACAAATAAACGATTTGCACAGTTGGGAAAAATGGGCGAAATGGAACCAGATGGATCCGGAAATGGAAATTTCGTACATCAACCATGGAGTTGGAGAAGGAGGCGGTTATACCTGGAAAAGTGGCGATGAAAAATTAGGAAGTGGTAAAATCATCATCGTGCAGTCGGTTCCTTATGATTCCATTGTTGCTTTGATAAATTTTTCTGAAAAAGGAGCCGCCAGAACTATTTTTGAGCTGGATGGAATAGATGGGAAAACCGAAGTCACCTGGCGGTTGATTTACGACACCGGATACAATCCGTTTTCCCGTTGGAAAGGGTTGTTGATGGATAAATTTGCAGGGCCCGATTTTGATGAAGGGTTGGAAAATCTGAACGTTGTTTGTAAAGTTCAGGTTCAGGAAAAAAGCCTCGTTGAAGAACTGGTAACAATGGATGAATTCGACTATGCCGGAATGCGCGAAAAAGTTTCGTTTGTGGAGGTGAGTTTAAAAATGGAAGAAATGTTCGGCAAGGTTAGCAGCTTTATCGATTCCTCGTCCACGGGCGCTGCGGGTTATCCTTTCGCCATTTACCATCAGATGTCGGGTGAGGAAATCGATCTGGAGTGCGGGGTGCCAATTACAAACAAAGTAGCAGGAAATGGCACGGTTATAACAGGAACGTATCCGGAAACACTTTGTGCTGAAGTTGATTATTATGGCGATTACCGAGCGTTGGAAGATGCGCATACGGCACTGCAGGCATGGATGGAAGAGCGAAAATTTAAGCTGGCAGGCGCACCAATGGAATTTTATATAACAGATCCGGCTACCGAGCCTGATCCCGAAAAATGGCTGACAAAAATTTATTATCCGGTGCGGCGCTAACAAACGAAAAATGTGGAGGGTTAAATTACCTTAAATATCGGGTCGTTTTTTAATTCTTTCTAAATTTGTAGCTCGCAAAAAAAACGAAGTGAAGGAAAAAAAGAAATTATACAGGAAACTCAGCGACCGCTACCGGCTAATCATCTACAACGACAGTACATTTCAATCGGTTTGGAGCATGAAACTCACCCGCTTGAAGGTGTTTACCGTTACCAGCCTCATGTCGGCCATTATTGTGGTTTTGGTACTAATTTTAATTGGAACAACCAGTCTTCGTGAATATATTCCCGGCTATCCGTCGTCGGAATACCGCCAGATGGCTGTTTACACAGCTTTAAAAGTTGATTCGCTGGAAAATGAACTGAAAAAAAGGGATCGCTTTTTTGAAGACATCCGTGCCATTGTCTCCGGCGAGGTACCTGAAGATAAATTAGTAATCGACACGCTTGTGGAATCCGACGATGTGGAGTTCGTTGAATACAACCACGATTCTGTTTTTCAGGATAAATTGTTGGCAGAACAGGTGAATTTGTCGCTTCAGAGTAATGCATCCAAAAAGCCGGCAATCAGCCAGATGCACTTTTTTGTTCCTTTGAAAGGGATTGTCACCAATCATTTTGATTCGGCGTCAGATCATTTTGGAGTTGACCTTGTAAGTGATCCAAACGCCATTATTTCTGCAGTCCTCGACGGAACCGTTGTTTTCTCAGGCTGGACGCTCGAAACCGGCTATGTAATGTATATTCAGCATAATGCTGATTTAATTTCCGTATACAAACACAATGCAGAGCTGCTTAAAAATGCCGGCGACAAAGTGAAGGCCGGAGAAGCAATTGCAATTATTGGTAACACCGGTGAACAATCCACAGGGCCACACCTTCATTTTGAACTTTGGCACGATGGCACAGCGCTAAATCCTGAACAATACATTGATTTTTAATTATGACGAAAAGAATCGCAATTCTCGGTTCCACAGGTTCAATCGGTACTCAGGCGCTGGAAGTGATTGAGCAAAATCCCGGATATTTTGAAGTGGAGGTACTAACAGCAAATAACAACGCAGATTTGCTGATTCAGCAAGCCATTAAGTTTCAGCCCAATGCAGTGGTGATTGGCAATTCTGAAAAATACAAAGCAGTTTCCGAAGCCCTTAAAAACGAACCGGTGAAAGTTTATGCGGGAGAAGATGCACTTATCCAGATCGTGCAGATGGAAACCATTGACATGGTGCTGACGGCAATGGTTGGTTATGCAGGATTAATCCCAACGTACCATGCTGTAAAAGCCGGAAAGAACATTGCGCTGGCAAATAAGGAAACACTTGTGGTGGCCGGGCAAATAATTACCAGCCTGGCCAAAGAAAAGCAGGTGGATATTCTGCCGGTGGATTCGGAGCATTCCGCCATTTTCCAGTGTCTGTTGGGTGAAATTGCAAACCCGGTGGAAAAAATTATTATTACCTGTTCCGGCGGTCCTTTCCGGGGGAAAAGCTTAAATGAACTTCAATACGTTACGGTCGATCATGCATTGAACCATCCAAACTGGGATATGGGCCCAAAAATTACCATCGATTCCGCAACGCTTATGAACAAAGGTTTCGAAGTGATTGAAGCGCGCTGGTTGTTTGGTTTACCTGCTTCAAAAATTGATGTTATTATTCATCCGCAGTCGATTATTCATTCCATGGTTCAGTTTGAAGATGGTTCGGTGAAAGCACAACTCGGGCTACCTGACATGCGGCTGCCAATTCAGTTTGCGCTGGGATTTCCATTCCGGTTGAAAAATAATTTTCCGAGGTTTAATTTCCTCGATTATCCGTCGTTGGAATTTGATCAGCCCAATACAAAAATTTTTCGTAACCTTGCACTTTCTTATGAAGCGCTGGAAGCCGGCGGAAACGTTCCGTGCGTGCTGAATGCCGCTAATGAAGTGGTAGTTCAGGCGTTTCTCAATGGGAAAACAGGATTTTTGCAAATGCCTGAGATCATTGAAAAAACAATGCAGAAAGTTGATTTTATTGCTGAACCGGAAATTGATGATTTGATCCAGACCAATTCTGAAGCAAGAAAAATTGCACAATTATTGACAGAAAAGAGAAATTAAGAGAAAAATTGAATGGAAACAATATTAATAAAAACGGCACAATTACTTTTAAGCCTTTCGATTCTCGTTGTTTTGCACGAGTTTGGCCATTTTATGTTTGCCCGCTTATTTCATACGAGAGTTGAAAAATTTTACCTGTTTTTTAATCCCTGGTTTTCGCTTTTTAAAACTAAAAAAGGCGAAACCGAATACGGGATTGGTTGGCTGCCTTTGGGCGGGTACGTCAAAATTTCAGGAATGATCGATGAATCCATGGATAAGGAAGCCATGAAATTGCCGCCAAAACCTTATGAGTTTCGCGCAAAGCCATCGTGGCAACGATTACTGATAATGGTTGGTGGCGTATTGATGAACTTTTTATTCGCACTGGTAATATACATAGGGGTTTTATTCACCTGGGGCGAAACCTATTTGCCGACCGAAAACGTTAAGTATGGAATTGAAGTTAGTGAGACAGGCGAAAAAATCGGTTTTCAGGATGGCGATAAAATCATTTCTGTGGGAAATAAACCCATTAAAGAATTCAGGAAAATTATACCGACAATCGTTCTCGATAACGCTAAAACCGTGCAGGTGCTCAGAAACGGAAAACGCGTAAATGTGGATATCAGCAGCAGCGATTTGGCAATGATGCTGAAGAGCAAAGAGGATATAATCTCCTTTCGAAGCCCTTTCGATATTCACATAGGAAGGCTTTCCAAAGATTCGCCGGCAGAAAAGGCAGGTTTGCAAAAAGGTGATGTCTTTGTTTCGGTTGACGGGCAAAAATTTCAATATTACGATCAGTTTATTGACTATCTGAAGTCGAAAAAAGGCGAATCAGTTCAACTGGAAATGAAAAGAAACGGAGAAACTTTTCAAAAAGAAGTTCCGGTGACCGACGAAGGGAAACTTGGATTTTATGCAACGTATAACGATCCTGATTTTCTTCAGCTGGCGACCATCGATTATGGTTTTTTCGAATCGATTCCGGCCGGAATTGAAAGAGGTGTGCAAACAACAAAAGATTACCTGAAGCAGTTTAAGCTGTTTTTCAAGCCCGAAACCAAAGCGTACGAATCGCTTGGAGGCTTTGCTACCATCGGAAGTATCTTCCCGGGAACATGGGACTGGATGTCGTTCTGGAATATGACTGCATTTATTTCAATTATTTTGGCAATTATGAACCTGCTTCCCATTCCTGCACTCGACGGCGGACATGTAATGTTTTTGCTCTTCGAAATGGTAACCGGCAGAAAACCGGGCGAAAAATTTCTCGAATATGCACAAATTGTGGGAATGGTGCTGCTTCTGGCTTTGGTGCTTTATGCCAACGCGAATGATATAATTAAGATGATAAATGGCACATTCTAAGTAAAAAATTTTATTTTTGTATCGAACATTTTAACTTTGAATCATGAATTTATATGTAATCGCAGGATTTATCGGGCCGCAGGAGATTATAATCATTTTAATCATTGTTCTTCTTCTTTTTGGCGGGCGGAAAATACCAGAATTAATGAAGGGACTGGGTAAAGGAATGAAAGAATTCAAAAAAGCTACCAGCGAAGATGACGATGAGAAAAGTAAAGTCGATGCGGAAAAAATCGAACACTGAATAATAGTTGACTCGAAATAAAAAATCCCGTTTCTGTATGTAACAGTTACGGGATTTTTTATGTATACTGGTAAGATTTTTGTTGCTAAAAAAAAGCAAATGCCAGTAATGATATACTATGAAACAAGCTATGAAAAAATATTGTTGTCCGTGTAACTTATTGATTCATGGCGAATTCCATGTCTGACGGCAGGCATTGAATACATTAAAATTTAAAATTTAATGAAATGAAATTAAAAGTTGTTTTTGCCTTTTTAATTGCCTTCGTCGGATTGTTCCTTTTTTCGTGTAATAATGAAGGGGCAATGAGAAAAAATATAACCGGTACTGCCGGAGATTTGGTTATTGTGGTTTCTGATGAAAGCTGGAATGGAAAACCCGGCGATTTGCTGCGTGAAACTTTTTCGCAGGATCATGTGGCGCTTCCGCAAGACGAACCCATCTTCGACGTAATACGCGTACCCAAACAGGGTTTCAAAAGTATATTTAAAAGCACACGCAACATTCTGCAGGTAAATATTTCATCAAACCTCGATACAACAGGCGTATCTTTTCAGGACGATGTTTGGGCGTATCCACAGGCAACGGTAATCATCAATGCCGGTAATCCCGAAGAATTTGAACAACTTTTTAATCAAAATAAAAACAAAATCCTTTCCTATTTCCTAAAAGCCGAACAGGAACGTCTTACGATGAATTACAACAAATTTTACGAAAAGGGAATTTATAATGTGTTAAACGAGAATTTTGATTTGACCATGAAGGTGCCGCCGGGTTTTGTAATTGCAGAGCAAAAGAAAGATTTTATCTGGCTGAAATATGAAACGCCTGAAATATCGCAGGGAATCATCATTTATTCATTCCCATATGTTTCCGACAGCGCATTTACTGAAAGCTACCTGATTCGGGTGCGCGACAGTGTTTTAAAAGCCAATGTACCCGGGCCTTCGGAAGGAAGTTATATGGCTACTGAGCGCCGCGTCGATCAGATGCAAAATTACCTCACTCACAACGGGAATTATGCTTCCGAAATGCGTGGGTTGTGGCGGGTTCGCAATGATTTTATGGGCGGCCCCTATGTTTCACTCGCGGTTCTCGATGCGGCAAATCAGCGGGTAATTGTTGCCTTCGGATATGTTTATGCACCAAGTAAGGAAAAACGAAATTTCCTTCGCCAGGTGCAGGCGATGGTGTATTCGCTAAAATTAAACAGCCAGGCGGAAAACGATAAAATAACGAGCGAAATGAAAGCCGCAGCTGAATAATAAATTCAACAATTGTTCTTATGACCTAATCTCCGGCAAATGGTTACCCGAAATTTTCATTAGAAAAAAAATCAGAATACCGCCTTTACTATTTCTTTCACATTGTCTGAAATTCCATACGTATAAATATGAAGCGACGGCGCATTGTGGGCTTTTAAATCGCGCGATTGATAAATCGCCCATTCGGTTCCCACCTGCCGTGCATCATCGTTGTTTTTGCATTTGGCCAATTCCCTCGAAAGTTCGTTTGGTAAGTTGATGTGGAATATTTTTGGCAAAACAGTTAACTGGTTTTTCGCGTTGATGGGCTTTATTCCCGGAATAACAGGAACATTTATTCCGTTTGCCCGACATTTTTCCACAAAATCGTAATACACCTGATTGTCAAAAAACATTTGCGTAACAATATAATCGGCGCCTGCTTCCACTTTCAGCTTCAAATTTGTGAGGTCCTGATCGAGGTTGGGCGCCTCGAAATGTTTTTCCGGATAACCTGCCACCCCAACACAAAAGTCGAGAGGGGTGTTGTTCTTTAAATCATCATCGAGATAGACGCCGGTTTTCAGGTTAATAATTTGTTCCACGAGTTGGTAAGCATAAGTATGACCTTCTTTTTCAGGTGTAAAAATGTGTTGGTTTTTCACACCGTCGCCACGCAGGGCCAAAATGTTTTTGATGCCCAGAAAATTCAAATCAATTAAAACATGTTCTGTTTCGCTTTTATTAAATCCTCCGCACAAAACATGCGGTACCACCGGAATTCCATATTTATATTGAATAGCTGCTGCTATTGCCACTGTTCCCGGTCTTTTTCTTACAGTACGTTTTACAATGGAGCCATCACTCTTTTCCTTGTACTCAATTTCATCGCGGTGGGTAGTTATATTTATGTATTTCGGATCAAAATCAACAAGGCTTTCAATGGTTTGGTAGATTCTGCTTGTATCGTTACCTTTTAAAGGAGGTAAAAGTTCGAAAGAAAAAACCGTTTCTTTCGAATTGTTGATAATATCGATGACTTTCATTGAATTTTCAGTTTTATATCATGCAAAAATAAAAAAACAAATAAAAAGGGGAATTTTTCACCTTCGGACTGGAAATCGGCAAAAAAAATCCTCTGCCGTTTTCAGACAGAGGATTCTTTTTATTTTGTAAAAAATACCGTCCCGCTATTTTGTGAGTTCTTTTGCCTGTTCAATCCATGGAGCCGGGTCTTTTGACGCATAACGGCTACCTGCGGCTTCCAGAACTTCGTGGATATCTTCAACTGAAGCGGCAGCTACTGACGCATAAGTTGTAAATCCGCCTTCAGCTAAAATTTCAGCTAATTTGGGGCCAACACCATCCAGCTTTGTCAAATCGTCGCCTTTAGTTTCTTCAGCAGCCTCGGCTTTGGATTCTGCCTTTTTTGCTTCTGTTTTTGGGGCTTCTTCTTTAACCTCAGCTTTGGTTTCTGCCTTTTTTATTGGTTTTTCCTGGGCTGCAGGAGCTTCCTCAACTGCCACATCTACAATCGGATCAACCGATATGTACGAGCGGTTTTTTCTTTTTCTTCTGAATACAACAGTTCCGTCGATTAATGCAAAAAGGGTATGATCTTTTCCTATTCCCACATTTTCTCCTGGATGATGCTGTGTTCCACGCTGGCGAACTAAAATATTACCAGCTTTTGCAAACTGACCTCCGTAAATTTTTACCCCCAGTCGTTTACTTTCCGATTCGCGTCCGTTCTTCGAACTACCTACACCTTTCTTATGAGCCATGGTAAATTATTTTTAGTTATCCAACAATGTTTTCAATTTGAATTTGCATGTAATTCTGGCGGTGACCATTCATTTTTTGGTAACCTTTTCTTCTTTTTTTCTTGAAGACCAAAACTTTGTCGCCTTTAACTTGTCCCAGCACTTTGGCTGTAACTTTTGCACCTTTTAAGATCGGCGTTCCAACGGAAATACCGTCATCGTTGCCAAACAGCAACACTTTGTCAAAATCAACTGAGTCACCTTCTTTGGCATCCAGTAACTGAACATACAGTTTTTTGTCTTTTTCGACTTTAAACTGCTGTCCTGCAATTTCTACAATCGCGTACATAATTTCAATTTTAATGTTTACACCGGCAGGCGGGATTCCCGTTGGATTCCTCTTGTTGAGCCTGAACGATTCAAAATTCGGACTGCAAAACTAGTTATTTTTAGAAGATTAGCAAATAGTTGGGAGTTAATTTACATTCAAATCATTTGTTTCCCAATTATCAGAAGAAAACCTGTTTTGGCAAACTGTACGGGTTTTAATGGGTAATATTTAGCGCCACGTTTATTGGTATTCAATTGTTTGGTTATGGCGGGGAAATATTATTGCAACATAACATTCCGTTAACTGAAAATGATTGTTATCTTTGTTTTTACTATAAAATTCCAAGCAAAAAAGAATGCAGAAAATTCGGTTAAATATTCTTGGACTCTCTGTAAGTCAAACACAATCAGGAGCGTATGCTTTAGTGTTGGCCGAGGAAAACGGCGAACGCAGAATACCGATAATTATCGGTCCGGTTGAGGCGCAGGCCATTGCAATTCAACTGGAAGGGCTGAAACCACCACGGCCGCTAACCCACGATTTAATAAAAAACATTGCCCAGGCATTTGAAATCGTTTTGCTCGAAGTAATTATTTTTAAATTGGAAGAAGGCATTTTTTATTCCGAGCTTTTGTGCGAAATGGATGGTAAGGAAGTTCGTATCGATTCGAGGACTTCGGACGCAGTTGCATTGGCATTACGTTTTAAATGCCCGATTTATACCACCGAGGAAATACTTACCAAAGCCGGAATAGTGCTGGAAATGGATAATCCCGACAGCTCCGATACCGGGAAGTATGAAAATTTAGCAGAACCGTCGGGTTCATCACCATTTTCAAATTATACCATGCAGGAGTTGGAAGAGATGCTTGGCGAGGCTGTTCGAAACGAGGATTATGAAAAAGCTTCCATCATCAGGGATGAAATTCACAACCGGAAAAAAAATTAGTTAAAACGAATGAAAAATGTTTTGATCTTGCTGGTATTTCTTACCGGCATTTTATTTTTTAGGCCTGCAAATGCGCAGGTTTCAGATACTGTTCAATCCAAAAATCAACAAGTAACAACCGGGCAAAACAATGCGGATACTTCCGTACTTCTTTTATCGAAAGAGCGAACGCATCCTTTTTCCATCGCCACTCTGTTTCGCGGATTGCTGGGGATGGCTGTGCTGATTTTCCTGGGATTTATCTTCAGCACCGACAGGAAAAATATTCCCTGGCAAACAGTTTTTATAGGTTTGGTAATCCAGGTGCTGCTTGCGGTTGGGGTATTATATGTGCCGCTGGTTCGTACCGGATTCGAATTTTTCGGACAGATTTTCATAAAAATCCTTGATTTTACCAAAGCCGGGAGCGAATTCCTCCTCGGTGGTTTAATGGACGCAAATACATATGGTTATATTTTTCTTTTTCAGGTGTTGCCAACAATCATCTTTTTTTCCGCGTTAACCAGTCTTCTTTTTTATTGGGGAATTATTCAGAAAGTGGTTTATGCGCTGGCATGGGTTTTTACCCGCGCTTTAAAAATTTCCGGTGCTGAAGCGCTTTCCGTAGCCGGGAATATTTTTCTGGGACAAACTGAATCGCCGCTGATGATAAAGGCATATCTCGAAAAAATGAGCAAATCGGAAATTTTGCTGGTTATGACCGGCGGAATGGCGACGCTTGCAGGCGGTGTTCTCGCTGCTTATATTGCCATGCTCGGCGGCGATGATCCTGCATTACGGCTCGAATTTGCAAAGCACCTGCTCACAGCCTCGGTTATGGCAGCTCCGGCAGCAATTATTTTCTCAAAAATGCTGGTTCCGCCAACAGAGGCAGTTAATAAACAAATAGAAGTATCAAAAGACAAAATTGGCAGCAATGTTTTGGATGCCATTACCAACGGCACCACGCAGGGAGTGAGGCTGGCTGTGAACGTTGCTGCCATGTTGCTGGCTTTCATCGCATTTATTGCCATGTTCAATTTTATTTTTGGTAAAATCGGACAATGGACACACCTCAACGAGATTATTGCGGAAGGTACCAGCGGACGTTATAACGGACTATCGCTGCAGTTCGTCCTGGGTTATACATTTGCGCCGCTTATGTGGCTCATTGGTGTGGCCGGTGACGATATCATAACCGTGGGGCGACTGCTGGGAGAAAAACTGATTCTCACCGAATTTATAGGATATATCAGCTTGGCGGATTTAAAATCTTCAGGCGTGCTTTCCAATCCGAAATCGATAATTATGGCCACTTACATTCTGTGTGGTTTTGCCAACTTTTCGTCCATCGGAATTCAGATTGGCGGAATTGGCGCACTTGCTCCCGGGCGCAGGGTATTGTTGTCGAAATTTGGCGTGCCGGCACTTATTGCAGGAACACTGGCATCGCTGATGAGCGCTACAATAATCGGAATGATTATGGGTTAAAAGTTTTTTTAAATTGATAAGAATAAATGACTTAGCTTTGCCATAAAACGGAATTCCTGATAAAACAAAAACTTATGATCTTTTATTCTCCGTTTGAATTTAATTATTTATGGTTGCCTGTTATTGGGTTTATTATCGGTTTGCTTGCCACTTTAATTGGAGCCGGCGGTGGTCTTTTCTTCATTTTTATTCTGGTTCTGCTGTTTAAAATTTCAGTTCCTGTTGCGGTAACCACTTCACTGGCGGCTACCCTCCCGATCTGCCTGGTAGGCTCAATACGACATTTTTTTTACGGCAACATCAATGTTCGCGTGGGATTGATATTTTCTGTGACAGGTGTTGCAGGTGCGCTCATCGGCGCTAATGTGACTGGTTTATTAACCGCCGCCCAATTGAAAATCAGTTTCGGATTATACACTATTTTGTTGGCTGTTCAGATTTTTTACAACACGTTGAAAGACAAAAAAACAGAAAAAGGATTGATTAATCCCAAAGCAGGCCACGGATTGAAAAATACCGCCAAAGGTTCGGGTTACGGATTTCTGGCCGGGATTGTAACCGGAACGTTTGGGACCAGTGGCGCTGCCCCGGTTTTGGCAGGGTTGCTTTCCATGCGAATTTCAGTGAAAAAGGTAGTGGGTACTTCATTGATAGTTGTATTAATAAACACCATTTTTGCATTGGCGGCCCATTTTTTTGTTGGTAAAACAGATCTGACGCTCGTTTACTTTTTGGGAGGAGGCGCGGCAGTGGGCGCATTTGCCGGACCAAAATTACTGGCTGGTTACAATTTCGGTAAATCCGAAGGCAGGGCGAGGTTGTTTTATGCGATTGGTTTGGCTGTAATTGGTATTTTGATGATATTCAGTAAACAATAAAACTATGGTTCGAATCATTTACCTGATAATTCTCGGATATTTTCTTTTGGGAGGCATTGGATTTTATTTAATCAACCGTAAAAAAAAGCCGGAAGAAGCTCGAAAAAACCGGGTGAAATTTGCTGCTTATTTTATTATCATTCATATTCTATTTTTTAGCATTGTTGTTTATCCGCTGATATTTCGGTTTGTTGCTGTAATTGTCATTTTCGGTGGTTTATATGAATTATTCAAACTGTTCCGAAGCAGCAGGTACCGGAGGAAACAATTTTTTGTTGCAACGCTCGTGTTGTACGCATTTTTCGCGGCGGGATTCTACTTTTTCAGCGGATTACAAAAGGAACTCATACTGTTTTCATTCCTGATTTTGTCGATTTTCGACAGCTTCAGCCAAATCAGTGGTCAACTCTGGGGTAAAAAAAATATTTTCCCGAAAATCAGCCCGAACAAAACCGTGGAAGGATTTATTGGCGGAGCAGCCGTTGCTGTTTTGAGTGCTGTTTTGCTTCGGAGACTTGTTTCTGTACCGCCATTTGAAGCTGTAACCCTGGCCATAGGAATTATTGTATTTGCATTTCTTGGCGATATTTTAGCGTCGTTTTACAAGCGGGTATACCAGGTTAAAGATTTTAGCAATTTGATTCCCGGGCACGGTGGTATTCTCGACCGCTTCGATAGCCTGCTGGCCGGAGGGGCAGGAGTTGCCGTATTTTCTTTTGTTTGGGAATGGACGCAGTGTTTATAGCAAACCTTTTTTTGAGGATTGAAGCTAATTCTACTTTAACAGATTAATAATGAAATACGATTTTTCTTCTTGTTTACCCCGCCCTAAAGGGTGCAATCAGAAAAATCTACCTGTTCCCTTTAGGGATCCCAGGGTGAAAACAGGTGGATTTTTCAAATGTGTTAAAGTAGAACTAATTATAGTTTGTTTCTAAATTGAGGATTTGTTGAATTAAAATCTTTTTGATCGATGAATTTAAGAACTATGTTGCGTTATATCTGTTTCTATATTCTGTATTTCTTAACTAATCTCGATTTCACACCAGCAAACAGCAACACAGTGTAGAATTTTAAATCTGCAGGTTTAGCTGGTTAAAATTTTTCGTTTTGGCAAGAAAATAGAAATCATGATAAACCAAATTGTACTAACTGTCATATTCCTAATTGCAATTAGTTTCTTACTAATAACCACTGAATTAATATACCGCCGTTTGGGACTGAAAGGCGAAATTACCCGCAAGTTTGCACATTTCACAGCAACGCTGTCTACCGTTACTTTTCCGTATTTGTTCGATTCGCACTGGTACGTGCTTGCGCTTGCTATTTTTTTCTTTGTCGTTTTGTTTATCAGCCGCCACGGCACCCAGTTGAAATCCATTCACGACATTTCCCGGAAATCCGTTGGAAGTTATCTGTTGCCCATAGCAATTTATTTTTCATTTTTAATTTCCGATTTGCTCGACAACAAATTCATCTTTATTTTATCGATGCTTATTTTGGCCATTTGCGATCCGCTGGCAGGTATTTTGGGTTTGAACATAAAGAACTATAATCATAAAATTGTACTCTTCGGCTACAAAATGAAAAAAACCTGGTTGGGAACCGGATCATTTTTGGTTTCAAGCTTCATCATCAGTATCCTGGCAATTTATTTTAACCGCATGGTATTCGATGCAAAAACATTCTGGCTGGCTTTGAGTATTTCTGTTGTCAGCGCTTTGGCGGAATTATTCAGCGTTTGGGGAATCGACAATTTTACTATTCCGGTAAGTGTACTGCTTATGTTATTGCTTTTCCTGTAAACATTCTTTACCTTTTATGTTTTATTAATTAGGTAATTGTTTTATATGTTAATTCTAAATATGAAAGTAAATGCGGAAAGTTGTCATTAACGGGGCAAATGGTTATGTTGCCTCCCATTTTACACACGAGCTCCTCACCCAAAATTTTGAAGTTGCCGCTTTAGTCAGAGACAGCAATTATTTATCATCCGGCGCAAGAATGAAAACGGCTTTGGCCGAAGTCAGCGAAAATATTGTTCCCGGCAAAAATCTGAAGGTTTACAGCTATTCGTTATTTGAAAAGGATTTTTCACTCACATCCGCAGAAATGCATGAAATATTTAACCGGCCCGCCGATTTTTTTCATTTTGCAGCTTGTTTGAAATTTAATGCCAAAGATCAGGACGAAATATTCAGGACCAACGTCGATGGAGTTGAAAATGCGATAAAGATTTTCATGAAGTATTCCAAGCCCGGTTCGCGCTTCTTTTTTATAAGCTCGGTTTATTCGTGTGGAAGGTTTTCAGAATTGTTTGAAGAAAAATTCTACGGGAATGAAAACATTGGGGGATTTCGAAACTATTACGAACAATCGAAACGTTACGCTGAAAATGTGATTAAAAAATACATGGAAAACGATGATTTAAATGGTTATATCATCCGGTTGTCGCAGGTTGTCGGGAATAACAAAACAGGTGTTACAAAGACTGATTACGGCGTTTTCGATTTTGCCAGGAGAATTTCCAGTTTGGCAAGTCGTTTTCCTGGTCAAACAATTCGAATTCGTACCGATCCTAATTCAACCCAAAATTTAATTGCTATCGACAGCGTTGTGCATTATTTAATGAAAATTCCGGAAATAACAGAATTGCCGGAAATAGTGAATATGGTTGGCAAAAAACCAGTAACCAATCGAATGATTGCAGATAATGTCTGTAAATATCTGCCCATCCGGATAATTCAGGATACAACCGTTGAAAAAGAACAAATGAACATATTGGAGCGAAAAATTGCTGCCGGTATGTCATTTACCGGTGATTACGCCAATTCACATTTGCATTTCGGCAGGAAAAATCTCGAACAATATTTTTCGCCAAACGGGAATGAAGTAACAGAGCAATCATTGTCGAAGATGATTGAATATTTTGTTAACAACTTGGAAATCAGCAAAAAGAAAGAAACAGTAAAATCATGAAACTAATTGTTAAAGGTGAAAACGTAATGAACGTTCCCAATGCGCTGAGCTTTTACCGTTTGATTATGTTTCCGGTAATCCTCGCCCTTGGAATCGCCGGAAACGAAAAGTTGTTCGTCATACTGATTTGTATAAATTTAGTGAGCGATATACTCGACGGAAATATTGCCCGTCTGTTTAATTTGCAGACTCGTTTTGGTGCTACCCTCGATAATATAGCAGATATTGGCACATATTTTCTGGCGCTTTATGGAATATTTCGGTTCCGTTGGGAAGAACTTCAACCACATGTTTTTTTGCTCTACATCTTTCTTGCTATTTTTATTGCCAGCTACATTGTATCATTTTACCGGTTTGGTAAAATTCCCGGTTTGCATATATATTCGGCAGTATCAGCAGGTTATTTTCAGGGAATTTTCTTTTTTGTATTGTTTGTTTGGGGATTTTATACCTGGATGTATTACGTAGCAATTATTTGGGGTATCCTGGCTTACACCGAAAAGATATTTATACTACTAAAACTCGATGATATCCGCCCGGGAGTTAAAGGACTTTACTGGCTGTTAAACGAACAAAGGCGGCAGCAGCGGGTACCCGATTAATCCCTGTTATCCCCTGACACTTGCAGCCGGTATTCGTTTTGTCAAATCTTGAAACTGGCGTTCACTTTCAGAACCAATGGTAAAACAATCGAGGTAGTTCTGTGCCAGGGCATATTCCAGTGCCTCGTCGATACGGTCAGACAATTGTCCGGCCCCCAGGATTTTCATTCCGATAATGCCTTTTCCTTTCGATTTCATATCCTGAAGGACTTTTCTTACAACCGGCACTTCATCATCCATTCTTACGCCGGCAGGGTTCATCCGGGCCAAATCAACCTGCACCCACGGTTCCTCCGCGGCTGTTTTTAATGCACCGATAGAATGGCACGAAACACCGTGCGCTCCAATCAACCCATCTTGGCGGGCCTGTTCCAGGTATTCCATTGCACCCTTTCGGTTTTTATTCCACTGCGGATTGGTTAATGCATGAAGCAGCACAATGTCGATGTAATCTGTCCCGATTTCTTTTCTGTACCTGTCGAGGTCGGCTTTCATTTGCTCCGCAGTCTGTGCGTGGGTTTTGGTCATCAACACCACTTTGCCCCGGTCAATTACTTTCAGCGCTTCTTTTAAATGCGGGTGCGTGCCGTATTGATCGGCTGATTCCCAAAAAAATACTCCATTATCGTAAGCTGTCCGGAGTAGATTGGCTAAACCTTTCAATCCCAGTTTTCTCGACTGGTTCGAGCTTCCCCCGTATCCGCTGGTACCTGTTCCCATGGCCAACCGCGAAACTTTAATCCCGGTGTCGCCGAGGGTCACCACGTCGGTGGCATATTTTTTTGTTGTGCCGGCAAATAGATGATACGGAAATGCCTCAAACAACAAGGCTCCTGCCACTGCTGCTCCTGATTGTAAAAAATGACGACGCTTCATTTTAAATTCGTTTTAAAATTCTGTCAAATCTTCCACATTGTTTATTAAAACAAATTTTGAAAATGAATGTTCGCCGGATCAGCAGCAGGTCAGAAGGTTAACTTATTTTTTTAAAACAAAAAAGCCGGAGTGGAACCCGGCTCTTGTTTATTTTAACTGGCTTTTAAACGCCTTATGTTTGATCGTTCAAATTTACTCCTCGCATAATCGATGTCGATTTTCAAATGTTCGATTTTTTGCGACGGGGTATCATACATGGCATCGTTCATGATGCTTTCACAAATGGAGCGTAATCCCCGTGCTCCTAACTTAAATTCAACAGCTTTTTCCACGATGTACAGTAACGCATCTTCCTCAAAATCCAATTCGATGTTGTCGAGCAAAAACAGCTTTTTATACTGTTTTATTACTGAATTTTTAGGCTCGGTTAAAATGTTGCGCAATGTTGATTTATCGAGTGGATCAAGGTGTACCAGCACAGGTAAACGACCGATGATTTCGGGAATAAGCCCAAATGATTTTAAATCCTGCGGCCCGATGTACTGGAGCAGATTTTCACGTTCAATCCGATCGACTTCTTTTGCTGCGCTGTATCCGATAACTTTAGTATTCAACCGGGTAGCGATTTTACGCTCAATACCGTCGAATGCGCCGCCGCAGATAAACAGAATATTTTTTGTATCGACCGGAATCAGTTTTTGTTCCGGATGTTTTCTACCACCCTGTGGCGGGACGTTAACCACCGAACCTTCCAAAAGTTTCAGCAAACCTTGTTGAACGCCTTCTCCGGAAACATCCCGGGTTATTGATGGATTATCGTTTTTGCGGGCAATTTTATCCAGTTCGTCGATGAATACGATTCCTCGCTCGGCAGCTTCAACATTGTAATCGGCGGCCTGCAGCAACCTGGTCAAAATACTTTCTATATCTTCCCCAACATAGCCGGCTTCAGTTAACACTGTTGCATCGACAATTGTGAACGGTACGTGCAGCATTTTGGCAATGGTACGCGCAAGCAAGGTTTTACCGGTACCGGTTTCACCAACCAACACAATGTTCGACTTCTCGATTTCGGTTTCATCTTTATCGAACGGCTGGGTGAGACGTTTGTAATGGTTGTAAACTGCAACCGAAATTATTTTTTTAGCTTCATCCTGGCCAATTACATACTGATCCAAAAACTCTTTTATTTGCCGGGGTTTCAGTAATTTAATGTTGTCCAGCTCGAAGGTGTTGTCTTTTTTAATTTCTTCCTGAATAATCGAATACGCCTGTTCGGCACACCGGTCGCAAATGTGCCCGTCGATTCCTGCGATTAAAAGTTCAACTTCTCTTTTTTCGCGTCCGCAAAAAGAACATTTATCTGTTTTATCTTTTACTGCCATTATTTTTTCTTCTCCCGTTCCAGAATTTCATCAATCATTCCATATTCAACGGCTTCTTTCGAAGTCATCCAATAGTCCCTGTCTGCATCTTTTTCCACCTGTTTTACCGGTTTGCCTGAATGTTCTGCAATAATTGCATACAGTTCGGCTTTTATTTTTAGGATTTCCCGGGCTGTAATTTCAATGTCGGATGCCTGACCCTGCGCGCCCCCCATCGGTTGGTGTATCATGATTCGGGAATGCCTCAATGCTGAACGTTTTCCTTTGGTACCTGCCGTTAAAAGAACAGCTCCCATTGAAGCTGCCATTCCGGTGCAAATTGTGGCAACATCCGCTGAAATGTATTGCATAGTATCGTATATTCCCAGTCCGGCATGAACGTGGCCCCCCGGTGTATTGAAATAAATCTGAATTTCTTTCGAAGGATCAGTCGATTCCAGGAAAAGCAACTGGGCCTGGATAATGTTTGCAACCGTGTCGTCTATCGGAACTCCCAGGAAAATGATGCGGTCCATCATCAGCCTTGAAAAAACATCCATCGAGGCTACATTTAATTGCCTTTCTTCAATAATTGTAGGGGAAATATAATTGCTGTACAGTGAATTATAACGCTGCAGGTTCAAACTGCTGATGCCTGCATGTTTTACTGCATATTTTTTAAATTCATTCTGATTTTCCATCTTAATCTTTCCTTAATAAAAAATAACTTTGTAATTGGTTCATTTTTAAAAGCAATTACAAAGTTACAAAAAAGTTATTTGCTGAAAACCTCCTCTGAGTTTATTTCCAGAACTCGTTGAATTCGTCGCGGGTTACTTCCTTTTCATCGATTTTTACGTTCTCCTTCACCACATTTATAACTTTTTCTTCCTGAAGTTTTTTGTAAATGTTTTCTCTTTCCTCAGGCTTTTCCATAATCATTTTGGCATACGATTCCAGTTGTTCGTCAGGCACATCGAAAATGCCGTACTGGTTGTATTGCGCCCGTGCTACCTGCTTTGCATAATCAGCTGCTTCATCGGGTTCTACCTTCAAATCGTTATCTTTGGCAATGGCATCTTTAATCAACTGCCATTTTAAATCTTTGGTGAAACCATCAAATTCATTTTCAATCTGCTCTTCGGTTAATTCTTTGTTAACTTTCAGCAACCAACGTTTTAAAAATTCTTCCGGAAGTTCAACATCGGTTTTTTCCAGCAGGAAATCACGAGCATCGATTGTGAATTTATGATCAGAAGAAAACGCCAGGTTTTCAGCAATTTCTTCTTTTACTTTATTGCGGAGGTCTTCTTCGGTTTTGATTTCAGATTCTTCGCCGTACATCTTCTTAAATAATTCCTCATTCAGTTCTGCTTTCCGGAATTCCAAAATTTCTTTGATGGTGAATTTGAAATTGCTGTCCAGAGTTTCGGCGTCTTCGTGGCTGATGTTGAGCATGTGGCCAACTTCGTGCCGGTTGTTGTATGCTTTCACCGGATCAAAAATAATTACATCGTCTTTCTTTTTGCCGATGAATTCTTTCTTAATTTCTTCATCTTTGATTAAATCCACCGAAACCAAAATCCCTTCGGGCCTGATTCCGTTTTCAACTTCTTCGCCATTTTCATCCAGTTGTACAAAATCTCCCCGCACCAATCCTTTTTCTTTTACGTCATCGGCAGGAATATTCTTTCCCGTTTGGGTTTGGATACGGTCAATCTGTTCGTCAATCATTTCCTTTGAAACCTTTATTTTGTAATAAGGCAGTTCCATATTTTTATCCAGTAGCACTTTCACATCGGGCGCCAGGGCCACATCAAAGGCAAACTCAAAACTTTCGTCTGCGTCCCAGTCGATGTCTTTTTGTTCCGCTTCGTTTGGCAGGGGTTCTCCGAGCAGCTGCAGTTTTTCTTCAACAATATATTTCGAAAGGTTTTCGGAAAGAATTTTGTTTACTTCTTCTACCAAAATCCCCTTTCCGAAGCGTTTTTTAACAAGTCCGGCAGGCACTTTCCCCGGTCTGAATCCTGGAATATTGGCTTTCTTACGAAAATCTTTTAAACTATCCTCAACCGCCTTTTCATAGTCGGGTTTTTCAACTAATATTTTTAATGTTGCGTTAACTTCGTTCTTGTTTTCCCTGGTAATATTCATAATGAAATGTATTAAGTTCAAATACCAAAAAGTAAATCACCGCCAACACATTCCCGGTTAGGAAGGAAGGCGGTGTTTTGTGCGGACGAAGGGACTCGAACCCCCACGCCGTAAGGCACTAGATCCTAAGTCTAGCGCGTCTACCAATTCCGCCACGTCCGCATTTTTGCGGCGCAAATGTAACCAATTTTTTTAAATCGGGAAAATTATTTCCATTCCACCACCGATCCGCGTTTATTGTCCTGCAATTCAAGCGGAACGGATTCTTTTATTTCGTTCCAGAGCAAGTTAATGAGTTTATGTTTTGCAAAATGCCGCGAGTATGCCAAACTCACTTCCCGTAAAGGTTTTGCGTCGGAAAACGAGCGGACATTGTCGAGCTTTTTGGGCGCCATGCTGTATTTCGCCAATTCGGGAATAATGGTGATGCCACCTTCGCGGTCTACTATGTTCATCAAGGTTTCCAGAGAACCTGCCTCAAAATGAAACGGTAAATGGCTGTCGGAAGCACCTACAAATGAGCAGAGGTTAATCACCTGATCGCGGAAGCAGTGACCGTCGCTGAGCAGCCAGATTTCCGGTGTGGCAATATCTTTTACCGTTATTAATTTCCGGCTGTGCAGCTTGTGTTCGGGGTTCACATACAGGAGCATCTCCTCATAGAAAACCGGTTTTTCAATGATTTTTTCCTCTTTCAGCGGCGTAACCAGAATTCCTACGTCGATTAAATCCTTGTTCAGCAACTTAACTATGTTCGCAGTGGTTTGCTCCACCACTTTAATGTATATGTTGGGGTACTTTTTTTTGTATCGTCCAATGAAAATCGGAAGCAGGTATGGCGCAAGCGTAGGGATAATTCCAATCCGCAACATTCCCGACACCTGGTTTTTATGATCTTTTACGAGGTTGGTAATTTCTTCGGCTTGTTTTATAACAATCCGCGCCTGATCAACAATCCGCTGCCCTACATCTGTCGGGATGAGCGGTTGTTTGCTTCGATCGAAAATGATGATTTCAAGGTCTTCTTCCAGTTTTTTAATTTGCATGGAAAGCGTTGGTTGAGTAATAAAGCAAGCTTCGGCAGCTCTTCCGAAATGCCGGTAGGTATCAACGGCAACAATGTATTCCAACTGGGTTAAAGTAATCATGGCGCGGTTATTTTTTAACGGGATAAAAGTAGAAATAATCTATACCCGATAGGAATAAACAGGAAAATTTTATCGGAAAGATCACATCTGGTGTTGCCGGAACCACTCAAAAGCACCGACTGAAAGCGCGTGTGAAACGTTCATGGATTTGCAGTTGCCGGGCATCGGGACAAACAATTTATAATCGCTTTTTTCTATTATTTCTGCTGGCAAACCATGGGTTTCATTTCCTGCCAGGATTATCAACTTGCCAGGCAACCTGGTTTTAAAAATGTTCGAAGCTCCGCTGCAGGTTTCGAGCACAGCAAGTTTGTACTTCTGGTTTAATAATGAATTAAAAGCTTCCGGTGTAATGATCTGCCACGCTTGCTGGTCGAATGAAAATCCGGCTGTTTTCCTGATTTTCGATTCGCGGTGAATGCTGTTGTGGTTTATAAAAAGTACGTTGACTGCATTCAAATTGTGCCCCAGCCGAATGATGTGGCCCATGTTTCCGGGATTTTTGATTTCCCAGGCCGCCAGCACCAGTTCTGATTCATCCCCTAATGGTTTTATGGATTCAGTTTCAAAAAACTGAACGGAATTCGTAATCATAGTAAGCTGTTGTTTTGTACTCGCGATAAAATAGTATTTTTGTGCAAAACAACGGAAATTATGAGATTTACCTATCAGTTTTTCATTTTTTTAACTGCTGTTCTGATCGTTGCCTGCGGACCGTCGGACGAAGAAAAAGCCCGTGCGAAGATGAACGTGGCAAAAATGTACCTTGAAAAAAATGACACTGCCACGGCACTTTTGCACCTCGACAGCATTGCAAAGCTTTATCCCGAAGCTGTTTATTCAGCCAACGCAGCGAAAAACCTGATCAACGAACTGAATTTCGATATTTTAAACCGCAGACAAAATGACCTTGATTCGGTAAATATTTCTATCGCCGAACTTGAAAAACCGTTTGAAAAAGAGAAAACAGAATTCGACCGTTACACTCAGTACATTCATAAGCGGCAAACTTTTCAGCGTGCATGGGACCGCTCATATATTCAGGTCCATCTCGACGAACGCGGCGATTTATACATCAGCAGCAACTACAATGGCGACAAATGGCTGAACCATGTGGCACTTCGCGTATACGACCAGGGCGACGATGCGGTAACGGATACCATACCGCTGGGCAGCGTTGATAATCACCACAGCGATTTTATCGATTCGAAATGGGAAAAGGTTGCTTACCGGAATGGCAAAGACAATGGCGTTATAGAATTCATTGCCAATAATGCCGATCGCCGGTTAAAGGCGGTTTTTCTAGGCAACCGTTATTACTATATTATTTTGGAAACGTACGATAAACAGGCCGTCAGAGATGCGCTGGCCTTGTCGAAAATGCTGAAACGAAGGACCCGTTTGGCTAATGAAATAAAGAGCCTGCAAAACAAGCTGGAAATCAGTTAAATGATTTCTTCCAGTTTTTGGGGCGGATTGGCCAGTACTGCTTTGTTGCCATTCACTACAATAGGCCGCTGCAGCAGTTTTGGATTTTCTGCCAGAATTTTTACCCATTCATCATCGGAAATAACCTTGCCTTTGTAGTTTTCCTTGTAAAGTTTCTCCTGTGTGCGCACAAAATCGAACGGTTTTTTCCCTGTTTTTGAAATGACGTTCCGTAATTCTTCTTCAGAAACAGGTTCGGTAAGGTACTTTCTCACTTTTACGTCGAATCCTTTTTCTTCAAGGTATTTCAGGCCGGCACGGCTTTTCGCGCAACGCGGATTATGGTATATTTCCATTACAATATGATGTTTGTTTTTGATGAAATTGTAGTAATCTTCCTGTGCCCGGTATTTTTTATCTGCGTTGGCGGTATTGTAATTGTTTTTTAATTCCGGATCGAGGATGCGGGCTTTGGTGTTGTCTTTTAATTGTATTTTCAACATTTCTTTCAATTCCGATTTTATATCCTCGTCGTACACCGGACAGGCCACTTCAACTCTCCTGTTTAGGTTTCTCGGCATCCAGTCGCCCGATGAAATGTACAGCTTTTCATCGCCATCGTTGCCAAATAAAAAAATGCGCGAATGTTCCAGGTATTTATCGACAATGCTGATCGCCCAAATGTTTTTCACCAGTTTTGCACCGGCGATGCGAAGGCCGAAAATTCCCCTGACGATCAACTGAATTTTAACCCCTGCTTTTGCTGCATCAATTAATTTTTTCATCATCCGCGGATCGATGAGGCTGTTCATTTTCAGTATCATCCATGCATCTTTACCTTGTTTGGCCAGTTCCGTTTCCCGGTCGACGCTTTGCGTAAAAAATTCGCGCATAAAAAACGGGCTGAGCGCCAGGTGCCTGTAGTTGAAATGCCGGTAATTTTGTTTGAAAAAATTAAAAACCTGCTCTACTTCATCGGCCAGGCGCGGATCGGCGGTGAGTAATCCATCGTCGGCATAAACACGTGCGGTGCCTTCATGAAAATTGCCTGTACCGATGTACGCGTAATTTTTAAATCCATTGCTTTCACGCCGTTTTACCCACGCCAGTTTGCAATGCACTTTCATACCCGGAACACCATTAATTACATTCGCCCCTTCTTCCTGTAACTTATTTGACCACTGAATGTTGGCTTCTTCGTCGAAGCGTGCCTGTAATTCAATAACAACCGTTACGATTTTACCATTTCTTACCGCGTTCAACAATGCATTTATCACTTTCGAATCGCCGGCCACACGGTAAATCGTAATTCCGATTTCATCTACCTGCGGATCGATTGCGGCTTCGCGCAGGAAATCGATAAAATGATTGAACGTTTGATACGGGAAATGGAGCATCACATCTTTTTCCCGCAATACCCGTAAAATGCTGGTATGGGTTGGCAGATCTTTATGCCTGAACGGTGGGAGTTTCGGATAATAATGCCTTTTTTTACCGATTTCAGGAAAGTTCATAAAATCCTTATGATTGTGATACCTGCCGCCTGGAATCGCATTCTCTCCGCTGTCGAGCTTCATCTTTTTTACGATAAAACTGAGGAGGTCATCCGGAATTTCGCGGTCGTAAATCAACCGCACCAGTTTTCCCTTTTTCCGCCGTTTCAGACTGAAACTCATTTTTTCGATAAAGCTTTTCGAAATATCGTCGTCGATATCCAGTTCTGCATCGCGGGTTATTTTTATGGTGAACGCTTCGTAAACGTCGTAATCGAAATAAAAGAATAAATCGTCAAAGCAGTAGCGGATAACATCGTCGAGCAGCATGACGAAAGTTTTGTTCTTTTCCTTTGGCAACACCAAAAAACGGGGAACTGAAATTCCCGGAATCCGGATCAGCGAATAGGCAAAATCGCTTGAATCCGCTTTTTTTGAGAGTTTAACTGCCAGGTACACCGAACGATCGCGCAGGTAAGGAAATTTGTTTTTTTTGCTGAGCATCAACGGAATCAGGTTCGGGAGTACTTTCTCGTAAAAATACTTTTTCACAAAAATCCCCTGCGAATACGACAGCATATTTTCATTGATAATGAAGATGTTGTTTTTATTCAATTCTTCGATGATGTCGATAAAAACATTCTGAACTTTTTGTTGCTGTGCAATAACAATTTCCTGTATTTTATCGTGCAGGTCACCGGGAGTAAAATCTCCGAGCAGGTTTTCTTCGTCTTTGCCAATATCAACCATCCGCCGGACTGCAGCAACCCGTACCCGGAAAAATTCATCGAGGTTATTCGAAAAGATTCCGATAAACCGGATTCTTTCGAACAACGGTGTGTTTGGGTCTTCAGCTTCCTGTAAAACCCGTTCATTGAACGAGAGCCAACTGATTTCCCTGTTGATGAATTTTTCGTTTGAATACATATTCGATTTTGTTTGTGGGAAAACCACCTTTCTGTTCCGCTTGCCCAATTTAATAAAAAAGAACAGGAATTTAAAAAGGATCTCTTCCCGCAGCAGTTTTCTACTGTCCGCCAAATTCCATGAGATAGGCCTTGATAAATCCGTCCAGTTCCCCGTCGAGGACAGCGTTCACATTTCCTGTTTCGAAATTGGTACGCAGGTCTTTTACCATTTTGTAAGGTTGCAAAACATAGGAACGGATTTGTGAGCCCCATTCGATTTTCTTTTTTTGCGACTCAATTTCCATGGTTTTTTCGCGGCGTTTGCGCAGTTCCATTTCGTACAGCTGCGATTTCAGCAATCGAAGTGCGTTTTCCTTATTTCCAAGTTGAGAACGGCTTTCTGTATTTTCAATAACAATTCCCGTTGGTTCATGATGAAGGCGCACACCCGTTTCTACCTTATTTACATTTTGACCGCCGGCGCCGCCACTCCTGAACGTGTCCCAGCGAATATCTGCCGGATTTACTTCAATTTCAATGGTGTCGTCAATTAAAGGCGCAACATAAACCGATGTAAATGAAGTCATTCGTTTATTTTGAGCGTTAAACGGCGAAAGCCTTACCAGCCGGTGCACACCATTTTCGCTTTTTAGATAACCATAAGCGAAATCACCTTCCACTTCAATGGTGCAGCTTTTAATCCCGGCCTCATCACCCTGCTGCATATCGGCAACTATTATTTTGTACCCATTTTTTTCGCACCAGCGCGTGTACATCCTGAACAGCATTTCCGCCCAATCATTGCTTTCCGTACCACCGGCGCCGGCATTGATTTTCAACACCGCTCCCAAATGGTCTTCCTCGTTACGGAGCATGTTTTTCGATTCGAGTTGTTCCACCTTCTCCGCCGCCTGCCCAAAAGCCTCATCCACTTCCTGTTCCGTGGCTTCTTCCGCTTCGAAAAACTCAAAAAGCACGAGGAAATCTTCCACCAGTTGGTTTACTTTTTCAAATCCTTCGGTCCAGGTTTTCACCGACTGGATTTTTTTCATTTGTGCTTCCGCTTCTTTCGGATTGTTCCAGAAATCCGGATCCTGTGTTTTAAGCTCTTCTTCCTGAAGTTGAATTAATTTTGCATCGTAGTCAAAGATGCCTCCTCAGCGCATCCCGGCGCTCAACAAGGTCGTTCACCTGTTCCTTTAAAACCATTTTATTTCACTTTTAAATTGTGACTGTAAAGGTAACAAGAATTTTGCAGCCGGAGTTTGATATCGTATTTTTAGGGGGTAACAAGAAATAGTATGATAAAAAAAAGACATGAACACCATTGAAGAAAAAATCAAAGCATTGGGTTTGGAATTACCGCCACCGCCACCACCCGGGGGAATTTATCATCCGGTGGTAATTTTCGGGAATCAGTTATTTGTTTCCGGGCAGGGGCCACAAAGAAGTGACGGAACATTGATTAAAGGGAAAGTGGGCAAAGATTTAACTCTGGAAGAAGGCCAAATGGCTGCACGCCAGGTGGGATTGACTATGCTGGCCACCATCAAAGCACAAATCGGTGATTTGGGAAAAATCAAACGCTTGATAAAAACATTCGGGATGGTAAACTGCTATCCCGATTTTGAACAGCATCCGCAAACCATCAACGGGTTCAGCCAGTTTATGGTGGATGTTTTTGGTGAAGAAAACGGGAAAAGTGCACGCAGTGCAGTGGGTATGTCCCTTCCCGCAAACATTGCCGTTGAAGTGGAATGTATTTTTGAATTGAAAAAGTAAAGCCCCTCTTAATCTCCCCTAAGGGAGAGATTTGGAAGTTCTACTTAAACAAAAAAGATATGCTAAAAAATGAAGTGGTATAAAATAGAAAATGAAGCGGAAGTTTTCACGCCGTCAGTTTTAATTTACCCGGATCGAATTCAGGAAAACATTCGACGGATGATAAAAATTGCAGGCGATGTTTCGCGCTTGCGGCCTCATGTTAAAACCCACAAAATGGCTGAGGTTGTGCAACTTCAGGTACAACAAAATATCACCAGATTTAAATGCGCCACACTCACTGAAATGGAAATGACGGCTGATAACGGTGGAACCGACATTTTACTGGCTTACCCGATTTTTGGCCCTGCTGTCAGAAAATATTTCAGCATTGCAAAAAAATATCCGAAGGTGAAATTTTCGGTGCTTGTTGATAATGAAAAATCAGTTGTGGATTTAGCTGAAGAAGCCGAAATTCAGCAACAAAAGGTGAATGTTTTTATTGATATCGATAATGGAATGCACCGCACCGGAATTGAGCCGGAACCAGCATTTCAGCTTGCTCTGTCGATTTCAGAAAACCAGTGGTTGAATTTAACGGGACTGCATATTTACGACGGACATATTCATGTTTCTGATTTTAAAACCCGCGAAGAAGAATGTGCAAATGATTTTAGAGCAGTGGATGAACTGGTTCAGAAAACTTAAAAATGCCGGAATTGAAATCGGTGAGCTTGCCTGTGGCGGAACATTTACATTTCCGATTCATGCAAAATACAAAAACCGGACGCTTTGCCCCGGAACACTCATTTTATGGGACGCAGGATACGAAAAGAATATTCCTGATATGAATTTCCTGACAGCTGCAGTTCTGGCAGGTCGCGTAATCAGCAAACCACTCGGAAAGGTTTGTTTCGATTTGGGGCACAAAGCCGTGGCGTCTGAAATGCCTCATCCCCGTTTGAGATTTCTGGATATTCAACTGGATAATGTTGAGAATCAGAGTGAGGAGCACCTGGTTATTTCAACACCGGATGCTGAAAAGTTAACTCCCGGTGATTTTATTTATGCTGTTCCTATTCATATTTGTCCGACCATTGCTTTACAGGAACGGGTTTATGTTGTAGAAAATAACAAAGTTGCGGGAACCTGGGAAGTGGTAGCCAGAAAAAGAACTTTTTAATGTGAAAAATTAGGCGTTAACAGGTAACATGATGTAATTTTCCTCATCTACTGAAATCTTATGCAAAGTGCCGTATCTGGCTTTCGAAAGTTTCTTTTTTTGTTTCTCAATTTTTCCGTTCAAACGAATAATAACATCAGGCAAAAATTCTTCACCGCTGATGGTGATGCTGTCAAATTTTGTATCGTTAACTACCGGTTTCATTTTGCTCATTTAAAATCGTCCTGAAATTTCCGTTCCAGTATTCAATTAATTGGATACGTTGATTTTCATGCAAGGGTACATAAACTTTGAACATTGAACTTTAAACTTTGAACATTGAACATTGAACTTTTCCTTGTACATTTGCACCTCAAAAAATTTAGACATAACCCTGAAAGATAAGAATATGGAAATTCCGAGCAAATATTCCCCGGCCGCGGTAGAAAACAAGTGGTACAAATACTGGATGGAAAATAACTATTTCCATTCGGAACCCGATGAACGTGAACCTTACACCATTGTAATTCCGCCGCCAAACGTAACCGGCGTTTTGCACATGGGGCACATGCTCAACAATACCATTCAGGATATTCTGGTGCGCCGGGCGCGGATGACGGGCAAAAATGCCTGCTGGGTGCCGGGTACCGACCATGCTTCCATTGCTACCGAAGCTAAAGTGGTGAATAAACTGCGTGCTGAAGGAATTGACAAATACGATCTTTCGCGCGACGAGTTCCTGAAACATGCCTGGGACTGGACCGATAAACATGGCGGGATTATCCTGGAACAGCTAAAAAAACTGGGCGCCTCCTGCGACTGGGACCGCACCGCTTTTACCATGGACGAAGCCCGCAGCGAATCCGTCCTCAAAGTTTTTGTCGACCTGTTTAACAAAGGCCTGATTTACCAGGGTGTGCGCATGGTAAACTGGGACCCCGCAGCCAAAACCGCCCTTTCTGATGAAGAGGTGGTTTATAAGGAAGTAAAATCAAAACTGTATTATCTGAAATATAAGTTAGCCCCCCTTAATCCCCCCGAGGGGGGAGAAAAGAAGCCCCTGTACAAAACTGCGCGTAAATCGGAATACGAATTATTAAAGAAGAATGCTCTGAATTTGCGCCGCTTTTCTACTGAGGCTGAATCCGCATTATGGGAAATGTTGCGTGCGAAGAAGCTTGGTGAAAAATTCAGAAGACAACATATCATTAATGATATTATAGTCGATTTTGTGTGCCTTTCAAAAAAACTGGTAGTAGAGGTCGATGGGGGTTATCACAATGACCCTGAAATTCAAAAAACCGATAAGATTAAAACTGATATTCTGAATGATTTAGGTTATCAAGTTATCCGCTTTACGAATGAAGAAGTATTAGTAAATACTGATTCGGTATTACAAATTATTGAGGAAGCACTAAAAAGCTCCCCCTCCGGGGGAGTTGAGGGGGCTTCTTACTCTCCCCCCACGGGGGAGCCGGAGGGGGCTTTCATTACCATTGCCACTACCCGTCCGGAAACAATTCTGGGCGACACGGCAATTTGTGTAAATCCGGCAGATGAACGTTTTAAACATCTGGTTGGCAAACGGGTTTTGGTGCCGCTGATTAACCGTTCGATTCCGGTTATTGCTGATGAATATGTAGACATGGAATTTGGTACCGGCTGCCTGAAAATTACGCCTGCCCACGACATCAACGACTACGAAATTGGAATGCGCCACAACCTGCCGTCCATCGATATTTTTAACGACGATGGTACATTGAGCGAAAAAGCGGAGATTTTTATTGGCGAAGATCGTTTTGATGTACGCGAAAAAATTGTTCCGGAACTGGAAAAAGCGGGCAATCTGGCTAAAATTGAAGACTACACCAACAAAGTAGGTTTCTCGGAAAGGACGGATGTAATCATCGAACCAAAACTTTCGGCGCAGTGGTTTCTGAAAATGGAGGAGCTGGTAAAACCGGCGCTCGAAAATGTGATGAACGATACGATTCAGTTTCATCCGGCAAAATTCAAAAATATTTACCGCCACTGGATGAGCAACATCAAAGACTGGTGTATCAGCCGCCAATTGTGGTGGGGGCACCAGATTCCGGTGTGGTATATAGAAAGCCCCTCCCCAGCCCTCCCCGAGGGGGAGGGAGTGAAGAACTACGGGTACGTGGTGGCTGAAAATGAAGAAGAAGCCCGGAAACTCGCATTGGCTAAACACCCTTCTTTGGGAGAGGCAGGCTTTTCCCTATACAGGGATGAAGATGTGCTCGACACCTGGTTCTCGAGCTGGCTGTGGCCGATTTCGGTTTTCGACGGAATTCGCCAACCCGAAAACGACGACATAAAATATTATTATCCCACTTCTGACCTGGTAACCGCACCCGATATTATTTTCTTTTGGGTGGCGCGGATGATTATTTCAGGATATGAATACCGCGATCAATATCCGTTTAAGAACGTCTATTTTACCGGGATGGTGCGCGACGCACAACGCCGGAAAATGTCGAAATCGCTGGGAAATTCGCCCGACCCGCTGGATTTAATTGCCAAATACGGCGCCGATGGTGTGCGCGTGGGAATGCTGCTTTGCTCGCCTGCCGGTGGCGATTTGTTGTTCGACGAAAGCCTGCCGCAACAGGGAGCCGGTTTTGCTACCAAAATATGGAATGCTTTCCGCCTGGTGAAAAACTGGGAGGTTTCTGCTGAAATTGAACAGCCGGAACATTCAAAACTGGCCATCGAATGGTTTCAGAAATAAACTGAGCGAGGTGGTTGAAACACTTAATTCGCAGTTCGATCAGTTCCGTATTTCGGAAGCACTGATGACCGTTTATACTACGGTTCGCGATGAGTTTTCGGGCTGGTTGCTCGAAATTGTAAAGCCGGCTTATCAACAGCCCATCGATACAAAAACTTATAGCGAAGTAGTTGATTTGTTCGACAAAATGCTGCGGCTCATGCACCCGTTTATGCCATTCATCACAGAAGAAATCTGGCAACTGCTCACCGAACGAAAAGAAGGAGAAAGTATCATGATCAGCCAGCTTCCGAAAGCCGAAAAATACAATGCCGGATTGCTGGCAGCTTTTGAAAATGTAAAGGAAACGATTTCAGGGATTCGCAAAATCCGCACTGATAAAAACATCCCGAATAAAGATACTGTTGAGCTGAAAATCCAGAAAGGCGATAAAGGTTTCGAGCCTCAGTTTAACTCTGTTATTATCGAAAATGGCCAATCTTTCTTCGCTTGAAACTGGTGAATGAAGAAGTTCAGGGCGCTGCTTCGTTCCGCGTAAAATCCACCAACTTTTATATTCCGCTCGAAGGTTTTATTGATGTGGAAGAGGAGCTGAAAAAGCTGGAGGAAGAGTTGAAATATACACAGGGATTCCTGAATTCAGTAATGAAAAAACTGGGCAACGAACGGTTTGTAAACAATGCGCCGGAAGAAGTGGTGGCAAAAGAACTCGCCAAACAAACAGACGCCGAAGCCAAAATAAAAGTGCTGGAAGAACGGATTGCAGGGTTGAAATAAAAGCCCCTCCTAACCTCCCCGGGGGGAGGAATCAGGATCATTCTATTAAAAAATTCAGTTTAAAGGTATTCTGAGAATATGTTTAAGGATGTTGATCCATCTTGCTTCCTATCCGATAATCCGGCAACAGCGTCTGTACTTTTTGCACAACTTCTTCCAATACCGGGTTTGGTAATTTATCTGCAAATTCAGCATATCGTATCTTCCAGTCGAGACTCTTGATCTGATCGGATAAAACTGCACCACTTATTTTCAATCCTTCGGGAATTCGAACTTCAAACGGATAACCTTTTATTTGACTGGTTATTGGGCATAACAGGGCCAGATTAACTTTACCATTGTATTCTGCCGGAGACAAAACCAGGGCAGGACGGCGGCCGGCCTGTTCATGTCCAGCCTGAGGATTTAATGTAATCCAAACAACGTCACCGGTATCGGGAATGTACGCCATGATTTACCAAATTTCATTGCCTTCGGCCGGGCCGGTTTCTACTTCTTTATGTATGTTCTCTGGTGTGATATCAGATAATAATTTTTCAAGTTCTTTATTTTTCGAAATCACCGGTTTTATTACGATTTCGTTATTTACTAAATGAATATCCACTTCGGAATTGGTTTTTAAATTGGCATGAAGCGCAAATCCCCTTGGAATCCGAAGCGCAAGGCTATTACCCCATTTTTGAATTTTTGTACGCATATTGTCTTTTTTGTATCTACATCAAAGATACAATATTGATGTTTTTGATAATAAATTTGAACGAAATAATTTTTTTGAAATTTTTCTGAACCTTAAACGAAAATAATCATTAGCCCAACAACTTCGAAACCTGAAAGTATGTTGAGAATATTTTTAATGATGTTGTCTCATCCTGAAAATCATAAGGAATAATATCAATTTTTAATTTCTCTTCATATTTAAAGTTTAGCTGCTGGTTAAAGTCTTCGTGTTTGGGATAAATCATGATTAAACTAATGTTCCCGTTGTTTTGCTGATATTTTTTCCCGTAAGCATATAATTGGTACATATCCGACGAGGAGATATTATAATTTGAAGTAGTGAGATTTTGATTAATGATTTTCCATTTGGTATCGGCAACCAAAATAGTATTTGGATGATTAATGACCAAATCGGGACGGATACGAAATTTATTTTGCTTTATATTATGATCGTACACCAAATAATATTTTCTGTTCTGAGTCAAAATTTCCCATTCCGGATGCATTTGCTTTAATTTATGTGCGATGTACGATTCAAATAACGTTTCCATTGGAAATAATATGGCAGTATTCAAATGTTTGCCTTTATAGCTGGTAAACGATTTGTTCATTAAAAAAACTTTAGCCCATTTTAAAGCCATTTCATAATGGTTAAAAAGACGGTTCTGGCCGTCCAGAGATTGTATGTCTTTTTCAAGGTTCTTACAAACAGCAACTTCTTCAAACAAATACAAAAAGCTAATAATCTGACGGATGTTTTTTGCAGATTTACTTTTGTCTTTCAAATAAGTTAATGCCGATTTTAAAATCCGGTTTTGAGCGATATCTGCCTTAAATTCATCGTAATTCACAAAAAAACGTTCCCTTCGGACTAAATTGGTTTTCAAATTTTCACCAAATAACAAGCGTCCTTTCAGGTAATTTTGGTTTTGTTCTGTGGAAGAATAGTGGTGTTTGATCCCGCGCTTCAATAAAATTTCCATTTCTTTAAGAAAAACCGAAATAAAAATTTCGATTATTGAAATACGACCGGCCTTTAAATGAGCCTGATCAATACTTTTAAACGGTGAATCACGAAGCGAACGCAGCATTTTTAAAAGGATGTTTTTTCCTTCTTTTATTTTTTTACCGTCACTTGAATTTTCTGGCTGGTAAATTTTGGGCAGAATTTCAATGACGGTTCCCTGACGGGTTTCGATGACCCCAACATAGTTTTTAACCTTAATGAAATCTTTTCCTTTTTTCCGGTGAAATGAAAACGCCTGCCCTACGTCAGAATTTGGATCATTATTCTCTGCCACAAAATTTCTCAGGCTTTGGAATGAACGATCATCGAGGAAAATACAATCAAACCTGTCAGTCGGATTTTCCGGAAAAAATTCAAGACAGTTCCAAATGGAGCCAAACTCACAGACATGTTTTGCAATAGCCATTCAAGCTTTTATTTCTAAGGTTTTTGATAAATATGAACAAATGCTTCCACCGGAATTTTAGCAAAATTGTCAGATTTTAACTCAGGATTTATTTCGTAGATCATTTCATCTTCATAATCTTCAACATCAAAACCAAACAACTTAATTTCATCATTTACACCGTATTGTTTTTTTATCCGTATAAATCTTTGCTCATCTTGTTTACCCCATCTTTCATTATCTCCGAGCACCAATTGAACTTTTTCCCAATCGTTGTAAAAATATTCCTGTAAAAGTGGGATAATTTTGTTTTTAAATACCGCGCACAATTCATTTCTTGAATTTATTTTCATGAAATAGGAGTGTCCAATTGTGTGATCGCGGTCCAACAAAAATTCAATTCGCTCGTTGATTTTTTCCAACAAAAGCTGAAGGTTGACACCTTCAATGTTATCATCAAGTCGCCAGGATTCCGGCATCATTTCCTTAAAATGAAACCTGCGTCGCAATGCAGTGTCAATTAAAGCAATGCTGCGATCAGCCGTATTCATTGTACCGATAATGTAAAGATTGGGCGGAACCGAAAAGCTGGTTTTGGAATATGGGAGAGTTACTTCCAGTTCATTTTCTTCACCTTGCCGCTTGTCCGGTTCAATTAATGTAATCAGTTCGCCAAAAATTTTAGAGATGTTTCCTCGGTTGATTTCGTCGATAAATAGTGCATACGGTTTTCCGTTGTCTTTTCTTGCTTTTTCGGCGATACGAAGAAACACCCCTTTCTCAATAGAATATTTTAATTCCTCCTGTTCCTGAAAATCAGGGCGAATTCCTTCAATAAACTCTTCATAACTGTATGACTGGTGAAACGTAATTATTTCATATCGTTTCGTGATTTTATTTTCAGGTTGATAATTATGCCATTGCTCTAACTTATCAACTAAATCGGGCAAAGTTTCCTGGGTTAAATCTTTGTCAATTGACCAAACAGATTTTTCATCTTTCCAAAAGATTTGAATTTCATTTCGTTTAGCCACATTTACATTGGGGCATTCTTGTTTAGTGAAGTTTTGCAACCAGTACCAAATCGTATTTCTTGGTTTGCTATTTTTCGACTGGTTAATCTTTTCAATTATTAAAGGATGTTCAACTATTTCTGCTACTTTGGCTTTTTCCAGTTCTAACATACAGAGCGTTACCACTTCCCACCATGATAAATCACTTGTTAGCTCGTATGTAAATAGGCTTTTTGATTTTCCTGTTGTTTTATCGGTAAAAAAATTAAAATAGTTGTTCGTCAACTGATATGTTTTTCCGGTGCCCGGAGGTCCATAAAGGATAAGGTTCTGAGGTATATTGAATTGTTTCATCGTTTCCTGATTTGAGTTTTCTTCGGTTTCCAGTTCTGTATCTGTAAATGCAATTTGAAGTATTTTTTCACGATAAGTTTTATCAAATGCCGCCTTACGGTAGGCAGAGTTACCGTATTTTACAAAACTTGATTGTACTCCGTAATTTAAGTTTTCCTCACATATTTTAAGCCATTCTTTTTGGTAATTATAAACTATTTGATGATTCTTTTGAAAATATACATAAATAGCCGGCGTTTTCATGCCCGGTAGATTTTTAAAAAATTCATGCGAAATATATGAGGGCTCGGAAATAACTTTTTTTTCCAATACAGCAGGAAGATTTAGTCTAATGGAATTTGTTGATGTTTTTAAAATATAACGCTGATTTACCGTAACATTTAGACCTGTGTTGCTATTGGGTGCACCAAAAACCAGCCTCTTGTCATCTTTTTTAACATTGTATTTTCCAATAAACAAATCAATCAGGCTAAAATGAAATCGAACATCTTTTTCAATGCCGATTTTTCTAATTTTTTGAATAAACCGTTTTTCTTCATCATGGTTAGCCCAATGCAGAATTATATTAAATTGTTCTTCGGTAGCTGTAAAGTTGGTTCCCTGATGTCCACCTTTAAAATCCGAGAATTCTGGTAGTGAAAGTAAATCTTCTTTCAAGATCGCATTATTGACGAGGTTCTGATCGATATCCATTTCCACGTAATCACCATTGCCATCGTTAAGTATTTTTGAAGTTATTGTACATAATCCATAGCATCCGCTGCGGTTTCCCGTTACCCACAGAATAACTTTATCACCCAGATGAATTTCTTTTTTATGTGCTGAAACAGTCCAGGTACTTTTTGTTGCATTTTGCCATTCTGTAAAAATATCGTATTGTTCCGGATTGCATTGAAACACCCAGTAGTTTGGGTCCTGATTTTTGTCGAGAGCTACGTATAAAATATCCTGCGTTAAAATATTCCGATGCTGATCTTTATATGCATTTTCGGGCAATGCTGCATTGGTTAACTCCCAAAGTTTCTGATCTTCTATTACATATTTATTTTTTATATCTCCTATTAATTTCAAATAATGAACATATTTTTTCCCCTTACGTGCTTTCTGTTCACCTAACTTTTCGCAAAGTTTAGAATAAAAAGAATCCTTGAAAAAAGTATATTTTTCAGGATATCTAAATGTTAAGTAAACGCTGATTGCCCTTTCATCCTGATTTCCATGTAGCTTAGTATCAATTTGTTTAATCAGGTTGTCAATATTCGGCATAAAACTTTTTATTCGCTTTTCGAGGTCAGTCGTTTCATCAAATAAATTCTCAAATAAATTTTTGGTTTCGTCGGGATATTTTTTGGCTACTTTTAGAATTGAAGACTGTGCTAAATTATACATTAAATTGTATTGCTTCTTCAATGAATTTTTAAACATTTTGGAAAAGTTCTTCGCATTTGGATTCCAGTTATCCTGAAAATGTTGAATTGCTTCATATTTGTAGAACTCATCAGCATGGCCATCTTTCTGTTTGACAGCCTTGTAATTTTCGATAATATTTTTGATCATAAAAATGTTACAGATTGATTTTTGGCTCCCTTAAAAATAGAAACTTTAATGAAAAAGATTATACTATTTCTAAAATGATTTTAGAAAGACAAAAGTCCTTAGAATTTACGCAAAACTTCTTCCAGTTCTGGTTTTAGTAATTTGTACGTAATTTCAGCATTTTGAAATTTAAAAGAAGGTTTTAAGTTTTCATTATCGTTACAAGACAACTACGGAACCTGACAACCTTGCAACTAATCCTCATCCTCTTCTTTATCAGCATTTAAAAAAGCGGCATGAACCGGCGCCGGGCACTCGCTGTCCATCCCTTTTATGGCTGCCCAAATTACTTTGTTGAATTGATCATCGGGAATTCGGTCTTCCTGTTTAAAATTGAAAGTTTCACTTAACCGCGACATGGCTGTTTCCTTTGTGTTTTTCTGATCCAAATTCACCTTGTTTGGAAGGGCATTAAACGGCGGATGGCCGGCAGTTTTGTTGAAGCAGCGCCACATGGGTTCGGCTGCCGCATCATACTGGCTCATTGGCGGTAATCCTAATATTAATTCGATGGTACGCAGCGCTGAAGAGGTGGAATACATGGTATGATCAACAAATCCATGCTTTACAAAACCTCCGGCAATATATGCGGTTGTGCGGTGTGCATCCACGTGGTCGGGGCCGTTTTGTGCGTCGTCTTCCAGAATAATTATCAGACTTTCGTTCCAGATGGGCGAATGGCTGAGGTAATCTACAAACATGCCCACTGCCAGATCGTTGTCGGCGACATGTGCTTTGGGAGTTGGCCTGCCCAGCCGGAGGCCTTCAGTATGATCGTTGCCAAAGCGAATACTGTTGAATTGCGGCACATTTCCTTCGGCAAACAGCTTTTCAAAATCTTCCTTCCACCAGCGGAACCTTACCGTATCGCGGATTGACATGTCCCAGCCGACATAATTTTTACAGAAATGATCTTCCAGCGCCGGAATATTTGGTGTTTTCGCATCGGAAATAAATTCACCGTAACTTCGGTACGGGATACCGTATTTTTTGCAGTAGTCCCACAAAAAAACCTTGTTTTCGGCAATGTCACGATTTCCTTCGCCCGGATACGTGCCGCCCCTGCTCCCATAACTTGTAGGCCAGTTTTTTTCAAGGTAATCGGTGGCGTACGCACCCATTGTCCAGCTGTGGCCATCGGCGCTAACTTCGCCATCCACGTAAAAATTATCGAGCAAAACAAACTGATCGGTTATCGCATGTTGATTTGGAGTTACATCTTTTCCAAAAAGCACCAGGTTACTGTCGCCGTTTCCTTCAGGTATATCGCCTAAAACCTGGTCGTACGTCCGGTTTTCCTTGATAACATAAAATACATATTTAATGGGAGATGTTTCGCCAACTTTTGTCGGAACCGGATTTCCTGCCTCCCCTTCCGAAACCAGTTCGTTTTCCTTGTTGTACGGGACATTCTGATATACTGCCTGCGAATAAATTCCCAGTTGATTTTCATCAGGTACTATGATTGCCTGCAATGTTCCGGTAAATAATCCGCCAATATACTGAACTTCCATATCCTTAACGTTTAAATCCTTATGGCGTTCCACGCGTTCTTTTTCACTTTCAGGACTGGGGCCGAGCGGATTTGGTTTCGAAGTGAGCCCTTTGCCATTCGCCACAAAGACCGTGTTTCCAACAACACGGACACTTGTAGGATACCAGCCGGTGGGAATAAATCCTTTACTGAAACTTTTTCCCGGTTGGCTGACATCGAAAACGGCCAGGCAATTATTATCGGCATTCGCAATGTACAACGTATTTTCATCTCCGCTCAAAGCCAGGCTGTTTGTGGTAGAACCGGAGGGTGCGCCGGGATAAAGGGCTGAATTCAACACTTCCACTACCTTTTTCTGTTCCAGCGAAATTACCGAAACGGAGTTATCGTTGGCATTGCTTACAAAAAGAAACTTTCCGTTCTTCGTGAGACACATGTCATTTGGATTATCGCCAACCGGAATCCAACCGGCAATTTCCTGTTTTTCTGTATCAAAAAGCAATACGCGGTCGCAGCCCCAGCAGGAAACATAAAGCATTTTTCGGTCGTTCGACAAAATGCAGGTGTAACCTTCGCCTCCCAGTGGAATTTGCTTAAGAACCTTTCGTTGTTTAATATCATAAACATACAGCGAATTATTTTCTTTGGTCACCGTGTAAACCAACTGCCGGTCATCGTCCACTGCTATTCCGGCCAGGGATATTTTCTCTGGCCAGGGTTTTCCGATTACTAAAGTATCGTGTGGTTCCAGCTTTTTATTATTTACCTTGTAACGAATAATCCAGTTGTCATTACCTCCGGAAGCATACAAATACTTCCCGTTATTTGAAAAAGTAAGCCCGAGCCAGCTTTTCCGGATTTCAACTGAATTCAGCAATTTCATTTCGGCAGCATCAATGAGTTGAATGGTTTGGGTGCTTTGGCCGTTGTTGGTTACTGCCAGCATTTTTTCCGATGGTGAAACAGCTATGTTCAACGGTAAATCGCCGAGCGGCAACAGTTTACCCACCGGCGACAGTTTCCATCCATTGGGAAGCGCAACCTGGTTAGCCATAATTTCGTTCAGCGACTGTGCAAAAACAGAGACTGAAGTGCCACTAACAATGAAAAGAAAAACAACAATAAAAATTGATTTGCCTGGAATTTTATTCATGACCGGTTTAATTTAATTATTTGTCATCCGAATTTACAATTATATCCCATGAAAACGGGATTTGACAGTCGTAAATATAAGTTTAATATGAATGGCCTGTTTTGCTTTCTCCAAAATTATTGATGATGTTCCCTTCCTCCGGAAATACGTTGTATTCGTTACCAAACTGGGCCAAAAATTCAATACTCAAAGCCCGGAATGTATATGAAACCGGCAATAAAATTACCGCTCCGATATAAGGAATGGCAATAAGAAACAAGCCAATGCAACAGGTAAAAAGCCCGGCAATTACAACAGCTATAGCAACCGCAATTCCAAGCGCGAAAATGAACAAACCATACACAATGAATGTAAGGATATATCTTCCGAAAAGCGATAGAAATTTACTCCAGCCGGCAAGAACGCCAATCCTGTTTTTATACATTACCGGTACAACAAAATCTTTCAGAAACAAAGAGATGTAACCGAAAACAATGATTATCCCAAGGAAAATTAAAACAAGTTGAGCGATCGTCCAGAATGTTTCTATCGGCAGATAATCACCGTAATACAATTCTTTTCCTGCTTTAAAGCTGTGAATAAAGAAGAGGATTAAAACGGCAAAGAAGAGCCATCCGACGATGAAGTTCCAAATAAACAATGAATTGCCTTCTTTTCTGTATTCTTTCCACGGAAAACTGATGTCTGCTTTGTCGAGCGCCACATTGTGCAGAAACATAAACCGCCCGCGCGAACTAACCCAAATGATAACTGAAATCACTATAATCAGTAAAATGACTCCGGCAATAATCAGGTTAAACCACACCGGATGATTAAGCAGCCAGTCGTATGCAGTTTGCGGAAACGTAAAAAATTCGTCCAGGCCCTCGCCGGAATTTTTACCACCGCCACCTCCGTTGCCGCCATTGCAGTCGGTTAAACCGGCAAGCCAGGCTGTAAATCCCACGCGGAACCATTTATTAATGTCGAAAGGTTGAAAGAGGGCTTTTTTCATGCGGCTCCAGGCACGGGAAAGCGGTTCGCTGTAACTTATAACCATGGTTGTAGTTTTTGATTTTCTGTAAGTTACGAAAAATGACAAAAATGACATAAATTTTTTTCAGCGTTATTTAGACTGATTTCTGGTGGTCTGCTCTAATCCGATGATGCTGCAATGAATTTTTTTGGCTTACAATAAAAAGTTGTGGAGAAATAAAATTGATTGCCAGATGAAAAGATTGAAAATTCGCATCTCTATAATATTCTGCCGGAGGCCTTCATCTTTGCCTTGATATGTGTTTAATGTGCATCGGATTTTCTACTTGATTGAAGAACATCGATTAACATTTTCAATTGGAAGTTAATTCCCGGGACCATGAAAATTGTTTAAAATCTAGTATTTAGTTAAGCTGACATGACTTACACGATGTCAAGATCCGGGAAAAACCAACGAAGCATAAACTTGTCAGCGTCCGCAGGACCTGACAACGTTAAGTAGGTTGAATTTAAAGGCCTTATACTTTCCTTCCCTTTCTGTTTGAGGAGGCATGACGAATCCAACGGCTTTCGCTCCACAAAAAATTAAACTGAACCTTTTCTTTGATGAGTCAGCACAAGCGATTTTCCAAACTGCAACAGGAAGATTCGTTTGTTCTCGAATATATGAACTGGCTGGGACATCATGAATTTGGCCGGAATCACAAAATTTTCAACCTGGGATTAACACGTCTTCGTGAATGGAACGATGTAAATTCGATAGATTATTGGTTGGCTGCCTGGATTAATTATTACACTTATGTATTGAAACTATTGAACGATAAAAATTTGTTTTTGATAGATTACAGTGATTTATGCTACCACCCAAACGATTTATTATCTGCGTTAAGCCACCAATTAGGTATAAAATTAACAGGCGAACAAAAAACGCCATATATCGAGCGGAAACTTCCGAAATTAGATCCAAACAAAGAATTAACGGAGAAAGCCGAAACCATTTATCATGAGCTGGTAAAAAACAAAATGGTTGTGCAGGCAGTGGCAAAAAAGTCAAAGGTCGGCATGTAAGTTAAAATAAATTTTATGCTGACTCCGGCAGGTACTTTGAATAAAGCTGATAGCTCATTCCGAAAATTCAATTTTCCAGAGTCCCCGAAAATCATTTAGTCCGTAGCCGGTGGCCCGGTCTTTTGGATACAGTGTTTGAAGCTTTTCCAAAGTTGCGGTTTCTATATTGTCGCCTGGTGTGCCGTGGCATTTTAAACAAGTAGGCGCCACGGTTTTAATCGGCTTGTAATAAATTAATTTGTTGTTTATTTTAAGAAGCGTGTCTTTTGCAGCGCCCGGTTTTATTTCCGCAGTAAAAGCTTTCCAAAGTTGTTTTTCGCGATTATTTTTTAAGTTATTTTCAGGGTTCCGGTTTTTTTCTGAAATCCGGGATATGGAAACGCCACTTATCCGGTTTAAACTGTCGATGATTGATGATGCCCGGCTGTTGCAAAATCCGACAGCATATTCGGCGCCGCCTTTCTGTATAGCTTTTCCTACATGTGCAAGCAACACGCCTTGTGCTAAATTGGAAATTTCGTTGCCCTTCTGCACGTATTTCCGGTAAGTTGCTTCATCAATACCGGTGCTTCCGGAACGTTTTTTTGAATTACAGGAAAATAATATGAAAAGGAAGGAAATTGTCAAAATATAAATTGTTGTGGTTTTCATTGTTTTTGATTTTTTGATTTACCAGGAATAAAGTTAGGAAAATTGTCCGACAGGTATCGCCAAAAAACAGCTTTTTGAAATGGTTTTAAAACTTGTTAAAAGTTCAGTTAAAAATAATTAACCGCTTTACAATATTATGTTTATGGATTAAATTTGAAATAAAATTAAAATTTCAAACATCTGACTTATTAACTAATTGTAAAACAATTAAAATGATCCTAAAAAACGCCGGCTTTTTAAAATCAGCCATTCTGCTCCCATTTTGGCTCTTTGGCAATAACGCTTACACACAAACTGAAATGCGGGAAAGCCCGAACTGGATGAAATCTGATACTTTGAAAAAGTATAATCTGTTGCAAACTATACCGGATTTCGAATCAAATTCATTCAATTACCAGAGAGTTTTCAGTTTACCGCATTTATTTATGGAAAAAGCAAAATTCTTGAAGCCCTTAAAAAAACAAGGTTACCCGGATTGGTTGTCTTTTAGGCAAATAAAAACGGAATTAGAATATGCCGGTCTGGGAGGATACCAGTATTTTAACAACCGATTAATTATCAAAAAGAATAAATTCGCCCTGAAAATTGAGTCTGGCCTGGCGAATCAAAATACACTGCTGATGACCGCACCAATGTATCAGCTAAGTTTTGGCACACAGATAAAATACCAGTTAACCGATTGGCTGGATGCTTATTTATACGGGCAGTATGTAACAAAACCGCTTAACCGGCCCAAAGGTTTTTTTGATCCTTTTTTGTACAGCAATCCTCTGTTTCTTCAAACAGAAGTTGGCGGTGGTTTAAGAACCAATTTCAAAAGAGTGAATGCTGACTTAAAAGTTTTCTCTATCTACCGTGAAGAGTCACAAACATTTAGTCCGATGAATTCCGTATTGAAAATTGAATTTTAGTCTACACGATTTTTCGTAAAAATTTTGAGATGGCTTAATTGTTGTTAAAATTGCAGTTAAAATATGTTATATTCCCCACTTCGAATAGGATTTCAGATATTTTTGTTCAGGCTTTCAAAAAATGTTGAAAATAAAACACATACTACTGCTATTCCTTTCTTCGCTGGTATTGAATGCATCAGCTCAGGTAGAAATTATCGATCCTATTCTAATCCGTTTGAAAGGCCGGATTGTTAGTGTTGCCGACAGCTCGGCTGTCCCCTATGCCAACATTGTAAACAACCGCACGCACAGCGGCACCATCACCAATGCCGATGGCTTTTTCACACTCGAAATGCTAAACATCGACAGTCTGGTGGTATCTTCAGTTGGCTACCAAAAAGAAGTATTTAAAGTTCCTTACAATTACAACGGTCAAAATACTGTTGTTTTTGAGATGAAACCTGTTAGTTACGGGATTAGCGAGGTGGAAGTCAAAGGGAAAAAGCAGGAATACGATCTTGGAATAGGGCAGGGTAAACCGGTGGACCTTCCTCCGGAACTACGGGGTAATGCCTTTAATGAAAAGCCTCCTATTTTGGCTGCTCTTTTTAATCCAATCTCTTTTCTGCAATATTATTTAAGCGGCAGCGAAAAGGAAAAACGGGAAGTTCGCGAGGCGATGGCAATCCAGCGGAACTGGGAAATGCATTCGCAAAACTACAATAAAGAAATGGTGATGAAGCTAACCGGTTTGAATGAAGCAAACGCCGATTCCTTCATGATTTGGTTTAACGCTCAGAATGTGCTACCGTATACTTCGTCGGAATACGAAGTTCGGGCTTCCATTCGGGAATATTATGAAATTTACAGGCGGGAAAAGAAATAAATGAAAACAACCCGCGCCACCAATTTTACTGCTGACCCGGGTTGTTTCAATCCCTCCTGTGGAAGGATCACCTGTTTGCCTGTACGGCGGGATTTTACAATTCTTTCAGTTTAATATTCCGCCATTTTACTTTGATGCCACCACCGGAGTGGATTTGCAGGGCGATGGCGCCTTTGCCTTCGGCAATTTTTTCATCTTCAATATCTACCATTTGTTCCCCGTTCAGCCAGGTTGTTACATGACCGCCGACAACCCTGATTTTCATTTTATTCCATTCTCCCATTTTCAGGATGTCTTCTTTTTCTTCCGGAATTTGAACCAGCCAGCCGCGACCGTACGATTCATAAATACCACCGGTGTCGTGCCCGGGAGGCGCAACTTCAACCTGCCAGCCGCTGACCTTTGTTCCGTCAAATGTAGAACGAATAAATACTCCGCTGTTTCCATTGGCTTCCTGTTTAAATTCCAACTCCAGCTCAAAATCATCGTAATTTTTTTCGGTGGAAAGGTAGCCGTATTCTTTGTCGGGGCCACTTTCACAAATTAGCAATCCATCTTCCACATACCATTTTTCGGTACCGTGAATAACCCAGCCATTCAGATTTTTACCATTAAAAATCGATTTGTAGCCTTTGCTGCTCGCACCGGCAGCATACAGCAGAAATGCTGCCATCAGAAAGAATGTTGTTTTCTTCATTTTGTACTGATATTGTTTTAGTTTTATTTAAAGTAATTCAATGTAAATTAAGTTGCTGCGGCAAAAAGATTAACCTTCTCCGATTTCTTTTTTTAGCAGTTTCACGTTGTTTTCAAGCCGTGTGATGGTTGCATCCTTTTCATTTAACTGTTGCTTGAGTTCTTCGGTTTCAGATTTTACCTGGGCAAGCTGGTTTCTCAGGGTTTCCAAACGTTCTTCGGCCCGTTCTTTTTCAGTGGTTAAAGTATTTACTTTTTCCTGCAACCTGCTGATATCGAAATTTTTCTGGTCGAGCAGCGAAGAGTTGCTGGAAATATCGTTTTCCAGTTGCTTTACCTGCGCCTCCAACCGCTTTATCGTTTGGTTTCTTGTTTCCAGTTCTTCGGAAAGACGCTGCTTTTCAAAATCGAGGTTAAAACTGGTGGACTCCAGCGATTCCTTTTGTTCGTTCAGCTGTTCTTTCAATGCATAGGCAACCTGGTTTAACGAATCGATGTACTGATCTTTTATGGCATTATTTTCAAGCAATGCGTTTTTCATTTCTTCGTAATCTGCTATCATCGCTTCAATTCGGGCTGCTTTATCGTTGTTTTCCTGCGTTAACTGCCTTACCTGTTCCTCGGCCGACAATCTGCCGGCTTGCATCTCCAGAAATTTTTTCTTCGACACGCAAGAGGTAAGTATAAGAATGAAAACCGTAAATAAAAGTACCGGATATTTGTTTATCATGATTTTTCTTTTACATTTCAACAAATATAACAAATAATCATCCGGTATAATAATATTAACCGGCGGGAGAATGTTATTGATTTACTACATTTATTGAAATTTTGAAAAGAATGAAAAAGTTACTGGTCCTATTCATTTCAGCTTTAATTGGTTTTCAGGCAGCCGCACAGGGAAAAAGTACAATAGTGGAAATTATTTCAGGAAAAGTGATCAATGAAATCACCAACGAACCAGTTGCATATACCAATGTGGGATTGGAAAATACATTGATTGGAACTGCCAGCAATGCAGAAGGTTATTTCGAACTTAAAATCCCGAAAGATATGGTCGACAAAAGTGTTTATTTTTCCGCAGTCGGGTTTAAAAACGACACATTTCCCGTGTCGCAGCTGTTTGGCAGGGAATACTCCATTGTAAAACTGGAACCGCGGACGTACGATATTGAAAATATTGACATCGCCGGACGCTCGCGCGTGATGCAGCGGATTTTAAGAATGGCCTCTGAAAATACCCCGTACAATTTTATTGGCGGTCCGTTTAACCTGATCGGTACTTACACCAACAACAAAACCATAGATGATACTATTCACACCGAAAAGCAACTGGGGGTTTTAATTTATGATGAAACCGGATATTCTGATCCGTCAGTGTTAAATGCTTATAAACAACGAAGTTATTCGCTTGAAAACAAAGTTGCGAACAAGGATTTATCTTTTGCAGAAGGTAGTACAAACCTCGATGACCTGCTGGAATTTGATTTGGTAAGAACTGCTTCATCGGTGCTTGATCCGGATATTCTCGGTCGTTTTGAATTGGCATTGAAAGACGAACCGCAGGTTGATGGCAAACCTGCCTGGGTAATTTCTTTCAGCGAGCCGAATCCTTCGCTGGCAGGTTCGCGCGATTTTTATGCTAACCTTTATGAAGGTGAAATTACCATTATAAAAGATGATTATTCGGTGAAGAAAATTACGGGGAAAGTTAAATCGGCGAGGAATAACCGACAGGGAAAATCACTGGCAGTGAGCCCTTCAGCTAAAGATTTCCACACCGGAGTGAGTTATGATTTCACCATTGTTTATTCGAACCTCAAGCCCGATTACATCATTATGGATCGCTCGTATAAAACCAACGGAAAAAAGGTGAATGAGAAAACGAGCCTGGTGGTAAAACAGGTGCAAACCACCAATCTTACCACCATTTCAGGCCGCGAATATTTTGTCGGAAAATAGCAGTTATAACTGTTGAATTCCCGCGAGTTCCATACTTGATGCGAGTTTTCCCTTTTTGTCGTAGCTCTCCGATTTTACAATTCCGATACCTTTGGCATACCACTCGGTACTTTGCGTTTTTACGTTCATACCCAAAACGGTTGCATTTACGTTGCTCGTAAATTTGTAGCTGTTGAATGTGCCGGCGCCAACGTTTACGTCTTCAATTGATTCCAGTTTGCGATCGGTTACCTGAGCGCCCATTTTCATGTTAAGGAACCCCATTTTCATAGCCATTTCCACGTTGGCATCCGGAAGCATATCGCCCGGTTGCGCGTTAACCGGCAGTTCCATATTGTTTCCGGTAACTTCAACTGCAACACCCCCATCGCCATTCTGGTAAAAAGCATTTTTGTTGATGAAGTTGCTCATGTCCATGTAAAGTTTATCTCCCCGCTGCTGAATGGTGATTTCTTCGTTGTAAATCACTGCCTCTTTACCGTCGAGCGACTCGATGAGGTAAACAATGTCTATGTCACTGCCGTTGCGTTTCACCTGTTTGATGGTGTATTTCATACCACCGGTTTCTTTTCCTTTTTTATCGAAAGATTTGTAGGTTAAAACAGTTCCTTCCTTAGTCGGAAAAAAGGTTTCCTGCGCTTTTGCTGCGAGGCATGTCAGCGCCAGAACAGCGATTAAAAGAATGTTTTTCATATTTCTGAATTTAAATTATTGATTAAAAATTGAATAGAATTCGAATGCGATATCGGAATAACAATAGAAATTTTCGGCAGGCAAAAGCGACGTATAAAAAGATTTGGCGGGAATTAGCCACAGGATATTTTGAGCACTTTTTTTATAACCGGAATTATAGGCAGTAGCATAAAACCTTAATTTTTCTTCGTCTGAATTCCAGTTGATAAAGCTAAATTTTACATCCATTATTTTAATAAAAGCAGTCAGGTACTTAACCTGCCCTTCAGCCGTTTTTAACCGGTTCAGCCGTTTTGCCCTTTTTTCCGGTGATTCAGGCAATCCGGCAAAATTCATCATAACCTGCGATTTTCAGTTCTCTTGCGTCATGCTCAATTTGTTCTGCAAAAGAGGGTTTCATCTGAAACCGCCCCACGGAAAAATCGGCGTACGCACTGCCGTATTTTACATACAACACCATCAATCCGGCTATTTCAGCCTGGTTTTGTAAAAAAGAATACCGGACCGTTTCCGGAAATACAATCGCCCGGGCAAAATTTGGATCAACTTCCGATTTGCGTAACGAATCGACCAACCAGTTTGCCGACAGAAAATACCGGACTGCCCGGTTGTATTTTTCGCCTACATTGGTTTTAAATGCGTTGGTTCCGGTTATTGCAGATGCTTTCTGGTCTGCAAAAAGTGCTGCCGGGAGAAGTAAAACCAGGAGAATTATTTTAAAGCGTTTTGGTACAATCAACCACATCTTTTCCATTTTCCAGGGCAATCCATTTCAAAACTGTTTTTCCTCCATTGATTTCATAATCCATCACTACCGGTGCAGGACCGATAACGCCATCGCTGAAAATGATTTTATCGTACCCCGCCACGGCATAATTTTTACCATCGGGAGAAAGCCAGACACTGCAGGTGGAAAGGCTGATTTCCTCGTAGGTAAACTGTTTGATTTTTATGCCATTGATATAAAGCGTATTGTCGAAAATCATATACCAATTGTCGCCCCCGGTCAAACAAAAAGCGGGATTGCTGTCAAACATGTCGTCAGCCGGAAACGGACCAAATGTTTTCCCGTCGGCTGTGTGGATGAAAGCTTTCGGTTGCCCCTGATTTTTCTGTTGCTCTTCGATCTTCTGTGCCAGTTTCATGAGTTCTTCCTGGCTCATATTTGCAAAATCAATGTTCTCCATTTCCTTCTGAATGGCTTCTTTTTCGCGGCAGACCGCCAGAACTTGTTTTCCCGATTTACTCACATGTAAATATTCACCTTCGCCATTTAATGGTTTGGCCGGCTTGTTTGATGAAATCAGGTAACTTGCGTCGTCATCGTCTACGGTAGCAAAAAACGAAGATTTATCCGGCGATATGTAAAACCTGTAGATCATTGAAAAAGGACCGTAACTTTTATTGTTAAAACGTATTTTAAACTTGCCTTCATCCGTATATTCCATGTAATTTTCCATGATTTCAGGTTCTTCGGGCACATATGCGGAACAATCGTTCAGGTACCTGCCGTCACAATCTTTCGGAAGAAATTTTTCACGCTGAAACGGACCTTTTCGCTGCCCGTTTACATATTCGTAAAAAAGTTCGTTTTTTTGGGTTACCAGGTATACCTGGCCGCCGGAATTGTTCATTTCAAGACAACTTTCGGAGTAAACAATGCTTTCGCCGGGTTGAATTGAAAACAGGATTTTTTTGGTGACGGGCGTTTGCGGACGAGCTGTTATCCAAAGGCAACAACAGGCTGTTGCCATTAAAAAAAATGCTTTGGTTTTCATTGACGGTTTAGTTTGTGATTTAAAACTTATGCTTTTTACAAATTCTAAAATTATAAAACTTTACCCAAATAATTATTATGAAGAACAGGTATTTTTTCAGGTTGGATAGCAAGTGGTAACACAGGGGAATATTTCGGAAAAACGAAATCTTGTTTTAATTGGAGTGCTCAGCACATCAGATAGTTATTCGTTTATGATTGCGGAATCAACTTCAATCTGAAGTTTTGATAATCACAAACAGGGGCAGCGCAAATAAATGTGGATAGCTTTAATCTATTTTGAAAAGTTCTTCTTCCGGCACCACTTTCACCCGGATACTGTCTTTCAGGGTTTTGTTAATGGTATTGTATGGCGCAATTACAACTTCATCGCCGGGGTTCAATCCTTCTTTAATCTCAATGCTGGTATTGTCCTGTATCCCGGTTTTTACATCAAGCTGCCGCGCCATTCCATCCCTGACAACAAAAACCACCTCTTTTTGCTCGTCGCGCGCCGGCATTGCCGTTTCTTCGCCGGTTTGATCCGGTTGACCGGCCCGGCTCGCGTTCTGTCTTTTTTCGTCGATTGCCCTTGTAGTTACGGCGGAAATGGGAACAGAGATTACATCCTCGCGGGTTTCAGTCATGATTTCAACAGTGGCCGACATACCCGGCCGGAACGGGTAAATGTTTCCGGAAGTGGAATCAATCAGGTCTGCGTACGATTCATGAAGCAAAAAAATCTTTACATCGAAATTGGTCACCTGATCGGTGGAAGTGCCTGTTACACTTGCCGAATTGGCAATTTCGGTAACAATACCTTTGAATTTGCGCTGCATGTAGGCATCTACTTCCACAAGCGCAGTGTCGTGAAGTGCTACTTTAACAATATCATTTTCATTTACTTCCACCTGTACTTCCATGCGGTCGAGATCGGCAACAACCATCATATCGGTACCCGCGTACATATTTGTACCAACCACGCGTTCGCCTTTTTCAACGTTCAAGGCCGAAACAGTTCCTGAAATCGGAGAATAGATTTTTGTTTTGATTAGCTGTTCATTTGCTTCGGAAACAGACGCTTCAGCGCTTTTTACAGTGAATTGTGCTGCGCGAACTTCAGCTTGTGCTACTTTGAAAGATGCTTCAGCCGATTCAAATTCCGACACCGGAATAGCGCCGTTATCATACAGTTGTTTTGCGCGGTTATAAGCCGTTTCACGTTCTATTTGCTGTGCTTCGGCTTGTGCCATTCGCGCTTTTGATGAATTTAATGCTGCTTCCGCCCGGTTTAATGCCGAAATATACATATCAGGTTTTATGACGCAGAGCGGATTGCCGGCGTTAACTGCATCGCCTTCCTCTACATAAAGTTCAATGATTTCGCCCGATACATCGGGGCTGATTTTTACTTCGGTTTCAGGCTGTATTTTCCCGTTGGCAGTTATAAATTCTGTGATTGTTTTACTTTCAACTTTTTGTGTGGCAACGCTAACGGTGAATTCGTTGCCAAACCATCCGGCTTTTTTCCCAACAACCAGCAATACAATTACAATCACTAAAATACCGATAGCAAAGGGAAGAATCTTTTTTTGGCTCATTTTGAAGAAAGTTTGATGAATAAGTCAGTTAAGTTGTGCCAAAATTACAACAAAAAATATTACCTGTTTCATTCTGGCGCAATATTACGGAAAATCAAGGTTTAACTAACATTCGTGCAGTTAGCCTGCTGTGTTGTTCCAGGTAAATATCTTTTTCTTTCACCATCCAGTCCAGCACTTCTTCGGTGTAATGGCGTATGGTAATCAGGGTGAGTCCGGTATTGTACCGAATGCTGTAAAAAACAGACAACTTGTGGAGGATATCGCCCAAATCGGCTTCCGGCGCATCCAGAACAAGGTTCAAATCGATGGCCGATTGTTGCATCAATGTAACCTTTACCCGGTTTTCGAGAAGGAAATTTACCACACGATCGATGTCCGGAATGCTGATAAAGGAGAAGTCTTTTGGTGATAATGTAATTAGAATCAGGTTTTCTTTCTGAATAAAAATAGGAGGCAGGTCAATTTTGTGATCGATTCTTTGAATGACGGTTCCCGGGTTTTCAGGCGATAAAAAGGATTTCACATACAGCGGTATCGCCTTGTTGTGGAGCGGTTTCATTGTTTTGGGGTGGATGATTTGCGCTCCGGAATGTGTCATTTCCACTGCCTCACGATACGACAACTGGTCAATTTTTGAAACGTTATTCATTTTTTTCGGATCGGCGCTTAACACACCGGGAACATCTTTCCAAAAAGAAACACTTTCCGCATCCAGTACATTCGCCAAAATAGCAGCGGTAAAGTCGGAGCCCTCCCGGCCAAGCGTTGTCGTCAGGCTCGATGGGGTAGAGCCGATAAATCCCTGGGTGAGGTAAATGCTGAATCTGTTTAAATCGAATATTTCTTTCGAAAGTTTTTCAGTAAGTTCCCAATCGATGGAAGCATCGCGAAAATTATCGTCGGTACGGATGCAGGAACGCGCATCGATCCAAAGATTTTTGATTCCCGCTGAATTCAGATATTCGCTTACTATTTGTGTTGAAACCAGCTCGCCGAAGCTAACCACCTGATCGTATTCAAAATCGAATTCCAGCGATGGAGTTTTTTTTAGTTTTATTTCCAGTTCAGCGAAAAAGGCAATACCGTTTCCGGAGTATTTCCGAGGCCGAAAAGCTCGTCGCAAATTTCAAGATGAAAGGTTTTAAATTCATGAAATACATCCCATTTACTGTTGTTCCTGTCGAAATAATGCTTTACCAGTTTTTCGAGCAGATTGGTGGTTTTTCCCATGGCTGAAATTACCACCACTACGCCATTGTTGTTCGATTTCAGTATTTTACCAACGTTTCGAACTGCATCGGCGCTTTTTACTGAAGCTCCGCCAAATTTAAAAACTCTCATTAAAATGCCTTTTTTATAAATGTTGAACAAAACTAAGGAAATATTATTTATCCTGTTGATATGGTAGTTTGCCACCGGCATCTTCCTTAAAAATTCTTAATTTAGAGGTTCTCTCAAAAAAATGAAAATTATGGACATAAAATCGACAACAAAACTGAATAACGGAGTGGAAATGCCCTGGCTCGGGCTGGGCGTTTTCAGGGCCGAAGATGGCGAAGAAGTAGAAACTGCTGTGAAAACAGCGCTGGCACATGGCTACAGAAGTATCGACACAGCTGCTATATACCAAAATGAAAAGGGAGTGGGCAATGCCATCAGCGAGAGCAAAGTGCCGCGCGCAGAAATATTCCTGACTTCCAAAGTCTGGAACAGCGACCAGGGTTACGAAACCACACTTAACGCTTTCGAAGAAAGCATTGATAAACTTCAGGTTGATTATCTTGATTTGTACCTTATTCACTGGCCCAAAGGAAAAAAGTCGGTGGAAACATGGAAAGCCATGGAGGAGCTGTATAAAAAGGAAAAAGTGCGCGCCATTGGCATCAGTAACTTTCTGGTCCACCATCTCTGGGATTTTTTACCGCAATGCGAAATTATTCCGGCAGTTGACCAGGTGGAATTTCATCCTGAACTCATTCAGCCCGATTTGTTTGAGTTCTGCAAAAAGAAAAACATCCAGCTGGAAGCATGGAGCCCAATTATGAAAGGCCGGGTTGTGGATGTTCCCATTTTGAAGGAGTTGGCTGAAAAATACGACAAAACACCCGTGCAGGTTGTGCTTCGGTGGGACATTCAAAAAGGCGTGGTCACCATTCCGAAATCGGTAACTCCGGAACGGATTATCTCCAATGCCGATATTTTCGATTTCGAACTGAGTGAAGAAGATATGGCCAAAATCGACAAACTCGATAAAAACGGGCGAATCGGTTTTCATCCCGATCAAATTACCTTTTAATTTGCTGCATTATTTTAATCAGCAAAATATCGCCGGGTCTGTAAATGCGCCCGGTCATTTTCAGATATATTTAATGAGGATGTTTTTGCCCGCTGGTATCCAGTGGGTTCAGAAGGCAAAGTATTTTATACTTTCGTCATATCCACCTCCCGCACAATATAAGGAGCGGCTGTTGTTCAAGTGTTGTCAATTACAACAAATCCCTGATGTTGCCGATGATTTGAGCAGCCAGTCGATCGGCAGCTTCCCTGGTTTTGGCTTCAGAATAAATGCGAATAATCGGTTCGGTATTTGATTTGCGCAAATGCACCCATGAATCTGCAAAATCGATTTTTATCCCGTCAATATCGTTTACCTGTTCAGTGGAATATTTTTCCTTGATTTTCAGAAGTATATCATCGACGTTTATTTCGGGAGTAAGTTCCATTTTATTTTTCGAGATAAAATAATCGGGATATGTTTTTCGAAGTTCGGAGCATTTTTTCCCCGACTTTGCCAGATGTGTCAGAAACAGTGCCGCGCCTACCAGCGCGTCGCGTCCGTTGTGGCTGGCCGGATAAATTACACCGCCATTCCCTTCGCCGCCGATAACAGCGTTTGTCTCGCGCATTGTTGCCACCACATTCACTTCGCCAACAGCTGCCGAAGAATAGCTTTGTCCGTATTTTTCGGTTACGTCGCGCAGTGCCCGGCTCGATGAAAGATTGGAAACCGTATTGCCGGGAGTTTGGCTCAGAACATAATCGGCCACAGCTACCAGCGTATATTCTTCGTTAAACCAGCTTCCGTCTTCGCTAATAATTGCCAGCCGGTCCACATCCGGGTCAACCACGAAACCAACATCGACTTTACTGTTTTTGATGATTTTCAAAGTTTCCACCAAATTTTCGGGAATGGGTTCGGGTGTGTGAGCAAAATGGCCCGTGGCTTCGCAATTTAATTTTATTGTGTTTTTAACCCCGAGCGCTTCAAACAGCGCAGGCATGGCAATTCCGCCTACGGAATTCACTGCATCCACAGCGACTGAAAAACCGGCATTTCTAACTGCTTCAGCATCTACCAGTTCCAGGTCGAGCACTTTTTGAATGTGAACAGCGGTGTAATCTTTTTCGGTTGTTGTTCCCAAATCATCCACGCCGGCAAAAACAAAATCTTCGGCTTCCGCAATTTTCAGAACTTCTGCACCTTGTTCGGCGTTCAGAAACTCGCCGGCGTTGTTCAGTAATTTCAGTGCATTCCATTGCTTTGGGTTATGGCTTGCAGTTAAAATAATTCCTCCGTCGGCATTTTCCCCGGGAACCGCAATTTCAGTGGTTGGCGTGGTAGCGAGGCCAATGTTAATTACATCGCATCCCATTCCGTTTAATGTTGCAATCAGCAGCGAAGCCACCATTTCTCCGGAAATCCGGGCATCGCGGCCTACCACTATTTTTAGTTTTTGCCTGTTCGAATACTTTTTTGCCCAGGCGGCATAAGCGGCTGCAAATTTAACAACGTCCAGCGGGCTTAAAACTTCTCCGGGTTTTCCACCAATGGTCCCCCTGATTCCTGATATCGATTTTATTAAAGTCATAGTAATTTGGTTGAGTTGCATAACAAAGATAAACAAGCAAAGGTTGAAATCATTGTCCGGCCGGAGTTATTCGTTGATTTCCTCCAGTTCTTTTAAAGTAAACTTAAGTTTTTTAATGTAATTTCCGTAGAGTTTCCGAAACCCCCAGCGCAGGATGAGGAAAATTCCGCCAACAACAAAAATGAGGATTACCAGGCCGACAACAATTGCAATTACAAGTTTATCGGAAGGAACTTCAGAAAAAATCATTCCGTGTTTTTCCACACCCGAAACAAATCCTTTGTACATACCTGAAACAAAAGCGGAACCCACGGCAAAAAGCAAGGTAACGAGGGCCAGGTAAAACATCCGGCGGTAAATGTTCAACGTGTCGATAATTTTCACCAGCGTTTCCTTTAATTCGCACGAAATATTGCACCTGCGTTTCACGCGGTAATACTGAATAACAAAATAAACAAATGTAATGAAAATGAAGGCGTTACTAAAAAAGCTCAAAAAAAGCAGCCAATCCGGAATCGCCAGGTTTGCATTTATATTTTTCATTAAAAGCGGCGAAAAGAATAAATCATCAAAAGCAAAGGCAAAAATCAGCGCAAACAGGATGACGAAACCAATCCGTATGTTGCGGTCGATTCGCTCAATCAGGTTGTGTGTACGTTTCCGCAACATCGCCCTGATTTGTTCTTCGTCCAGCTCTTTTTCCGTTGAAAGTTTGCTCCACGTCTTTTTCAGTTCTTTTAAATCCATAGCCGTTATACTTCGTTAACCATCAGCTTCTTCAGCTTTTTCTTAATCCTGTTCATTTTCACTCTCACATAGTTTTGCGTAATACCCGTAATTTCTGCAATTTCTTCGTATTTTTTGTCCTCGAGGTACAAAAGCACGATTGATTTTTCGATGCCGGTAAGTTGCGAAACAGCCTGGTGCATCTTTTTGATGCTCTCGTCGGTTTCGGCATCGTATTTTTCTTCCGGAATTTCAATTTCATAAGTCAGGCGGCTTTGCTCCGGTCTCCTTTTATTCTTTTTGAATGTGGTAATTGCAGTATTCAAAGCAACGCGGTACATCCAGGTGGAAACTTTTGATTCGCTCCTGAAAGTGGGATACGATTTCCAAAGCTGGGCAATAACCTCCTGAAATAAATCATTCCTGTCTTCGTCCAAATCGCAGTAAATATTGCAGACTTTATGAATGATGCCTTGGTTTTTTCTAATTATTTGCAGAAATTCTTTTTCCAAAACTGAAGTATAAGTATCGGAAGTTCAAAAATATTACAGCCGGTTTACCCGGCATAAAATATGCTGAAATTCTGTGTCATTTACATAGATTTCAGACCACTGTTTTACTGCATTTTCAAATACTGAATTTCTTTATCGGAAAGAAAACGGTATTTGCCCCTCGCCAGGTTTTTTTTGGTTAATCCGGCAAAATAAACACGGTCCAGTTTTCTCACGCGGTACCCCAAATGTTCAAATATCCGGCGTACCACGCGGTTTTTCCCGGAATGAATTTCAATACCGATTTCAGTTTTGTTTTGGGGATCGATGTAGCTGACGGCGTCGGCGGCAATTGTACCATCCTCCAGTTCAATACCTTCGGAAATTTGCAGTATGTGGTTTTTGGTCACCGGTTTGTCGAGGGTTACCTGGTAAATTTTTTTCATGTTGTGACTGGGGTGTGTCAGCTTTTTCGACAGTTCGCCGTCGTTGGTGAACAGCAACAGGCCTGTCGTATTTTTATCGAGCCGGCCCACCGGATAAACCCGTTCAGGACAGGCTTCTTTTATTAAATCCATCACAGTTCGCTCCGCATGTGGGTCATCAGTTGTGGTCACAAAATCCTTGGGTTTGTTCAGCAACAGGTACACCTTTTTTTCCGGGTTCAGTTTTCGGCCGTCGAACCTGACTTCGTCGCCAGGTTTCACTTTTGTACCAAGTTCGGTAACCGTTTTGCCGTTAATCGTTACCACTCCGGCCCCGATGTATTTATCAGCTTCGCGGCGCGAACAAACTCCGGCATTTGATATGTACCGGTTCAGTCTCATTTCTTCACCCGCTGTTCCAAAGACATCAGATTTGGGCAGTTGTTTCTGATGGCTGTATTTTTTTCCGCCAGATGGTCCGGCATGGTTTTTTTTGCCCTGAAAGCTCTTTTTGTCATTTCTTTTATCCTGGCGCCGCTCCGGCTGGTTATCGCTTTTGGAGCGGAATGGTTTTTTATCTTCTGTTTTTCTTCGCGGGCTTTTGTCGTAATTCTTTTTCACGCTTTTTGTTCTAATTATTTATTATTCAATTTGATTTGGAAAGTGCTTCCGGCATCGTTTTTTAGCTTCTTTTATTCTCTTCTGCTGAGCTTTGCAAAGTTCGGAAAAAAAATGGCTTTCGCAGGTTCTTTCGGTTAAAATCAAAATACCTATTTTAGTACAACTTTAAAAACTTAAAAGATCTAATTATGCAATCACATGAAATTGATTACAAAATCATAGGCCACGATGTTCAGTTGGTGGAAGTTGAACTCGACCCGGGGGAAACCGTAATTGCTGAAGCCGGCGCCATGTTGTACATGGAAGAAGGCATCGAATTTACTGCCCGAATGGGCGACGGTTCCAATCCACAGGCGGGTTTTTTCGATAAACTGCTGTCTGCCGGATCGCGCATCATCACCGGTGAATCACTGTTTCTCACGCATTTTACAAACCAGGGCTGGGGCAAAAAGCATGTTGCATTTGCAGCGCCATACCCGGGAACAATTATTCCTCTGAATCTCATACAGTTGGGCGGCCGCATAATCGTGCAGCGCGATGCTTTTTTATGCGCAGCCATGGGAACAAAAATCTCCATCACATTCAGCCGTAAACTGGGCGCCGGTTTTTTTGGCGGCGAAGGTTTCATTCTCCAGCAACTTCAGGGCGATGGAAATGCATTTGTTCATGCCGGGGGAACGGTAATTGAACGTCATTTAAATAACGATGTTTTGCGTGTTGACACCGGTTGTATTGTAGGATTTGAACCGACTATCGACTACAGCATCGAACAGGCCGGGGGACTACGTTCCATGGTTTTTGGCGGCGAAGGGATTTTTCTTGCAACGCTGCGTGGCACCGGAAAAGTGTGGTTGCAAAGCATGCCAATCCGGAAACTTATTCGTGAACTTTCACCAGCCGGCGGAAATACCCGGAAGGAATCACGGGGAGGATTTTTGAATAATTTACTGGAAGGATGAAGAAGTATTCAGTGATCAGTCTCAGTTGGCAGTTGGTGAGAAAGTCGCAGATTACTGTCACAGTAGGTAGTTAAGGAAAAAAGATGAAGACAGCTTGAAGCTCGCAGCTCGCAGCTTGTGTCTCGCGTCTTGTGTCAAAGGATGAAGAAGTATTCAGTGATCAGTCTCAGTTGGCAGTTGGTGAGAAAGTCGCAGATTACAGTCACAGTAGGCAGTTAAGGAAAAAAGATGAAGACAATGCACAGCTTGAAGCTCGCAGCTCGTAGCTTGTGTCTCGCGTCTTGTGTCAAAGGATGAAGAAGTATTCAGTGATCAGTCTCAGTTGGCAGTCGGTGAGAAAGTCGCAGATTACTGTCACAGTAGGTAGTTAAGGAAAAAAGATGAAGACAATGCACAGCTTGAAGCTCGCAGCTCGTAGCTTGTAGCTTTTGTCTCGCGTCTTGTGTCAAAGGATGAAGAAGTATTCAGTGATCAGTCTCAGTTGGCAGTCGGTGAGAAAGTCGCAGATTACAGTCACAGTAGGTAGTTAAGGAAAAAAGATGAAGACAGCTTGAAGCTCGCAGCTCGTAGCTTGTGTCTCGCGACTCGCGTCTAAGGATGTATGTTGATGGAAGGAAAACAATATTAAAAATTAATCTTACTTATGAAAAAGGAGCACCATTTACGAAGCGCCGAATGGTTTGGGAAAGACGATAAAATGGGATACGTGCACCGGAGCTGGCTGCGAAACCAGGGTCATCCCGATCACCTGTTCCGCGGACGCCCGGTGATAGGAATCTGCAACACCTGGTCGGATTTAACTCCGTGTAACGCCCACCTGCGCGAATTTGCGGAAATAGTAAAACGCGGCGTGTACGAAGCCGGCGGTTTTCCGCTGGAATTTCCGGTGATGTCGCTGGGTGAAACTATTATGAAACCGACAACCATGTTGTGGCGCAATCTGGCCAGCATGGACGTGGAGGAAACCATCCGCGCCAACCCGCTCGACGGAATCGTGCTGCTCACCGGCTGCGACAAAACCACGCCGTCCACAATAATGGGCGCGGCAAGTGTGGATTTGCCAACAATCGTTGTTCCTGGAGGGCCAATGCTAAACGGAAAATTCCGCGGAAAAGACATCGGCTCGGGAACATTTACCTGGCAACTTTCGGAAGGAATTAAAACAGGTACGTTTACCCGGGAAGATTTAATTGAAGCCGAATCGTGCATGTCGCGGAGCGCCGGCCACTGTATGACGATGGGCACCGCTTCAACAATGGCAACGATGGTGGAAGCGCTCGGATTGACTTTGCCCGGGGCTTCGGCAATCCCGGCAGTTGATTCACGCAAAAAAGTGATGGCGCACCTTTCCGGGAACCGGATTGTGGAAATGGTAAAAGAAGGCCTTCAATTATCGAAAATTTTAACCCGTGAAGCGTTTGAAAATGCCATAAAAATAAATTCTGCCGTTGGTGGCTCTACGAATCTTGTTATTCACCTGCTGGCCATCGCCGGGCGAATTGGTGTTGATCTCAATCTTGATGATTTTGACCGGCTCGGGAGCGACATGCCACTGCTTTTAAATCTGATGCCTTCCGGGAAATATTTAATGGAAGATTTTTATTATGCGGGCGGTTTGCCGGTCATTATTGATCAGTTAAAAGGCCAGTTGCACAAGAATACCGTTTCAGTAAACGGGAAAAGTATCGTTGAAAATTCTGCCGGCGCCCCCTGTTACAACCGCGATGTAATTGCCACATTGGAGAATCCGTTCAAAGAAAAAGCGGGAATTGCGGTATTGAAAGGAAACCTGTGTGAAAGCGGCGCAGTGATAAAACCTTCGGCAACTTCAGGCAAATTATTGAAACACCGTGGAAAAGCAGTTGTTTTTGAAACCATCGAAGATTACCACGAACGGGTGGACAATCCGGATTTGAATATCGATGAAAATTGTGTAATGGTGTTGAAAGGTGTTGGTCCGGTTGGTTATCCCGGAATGGCGGAAGTCGGGAACATGGAACTTCCGCAAAAACTGGTGCAGAAAGGGATTACCGATATGGTGCGCATTTCCGACGGGCGAATGAGCGGAACGGCATACGGAACAGTGGTTCTGCATGTTTCACCGGAATCTTCGATTGGCGGAACACTGGCGCTGGTTCAAAACGGCGACGTGATTGAACTCGACGTTCCCAACCGAAAGCTCACCCTCGAAGTTCCGGAAGAGGAACTGCAAAAAAGAAAGGCCGCCTGGACTCCTCCAAAACCAATGGCCGATCGCGGATATGTCAAAATGTTTATTGAACATGTACAGCAGGCCGAAAAAGGCTGCGATTTCGATTTTCTGATCGGTGGCTCGGGCGATGAGGTCTCCCGCGATTTACATTAAACAAACCCGAAATGCTGACTATCCTGATTTTCCTGTTTTGTATTCTGTTCATCGTCGTTGCAAGTACGCGGTTTAAAGTCCATCCGTTTTTATCGCTGCTGGGTGCGGCATTCCTTTTTGGAATGCTCACGCGCATGCCGCTGCAAAATATCCTGGAATCGGTAAACGATGGTTTTGGAGGAACAATCGGTAGCATCGGGATTATCATCGTCGCCGGAATTATCATCGGAACATTTCTTGAAAATTCGGGTGGCGCACAAACACTGGCCGGTTTTGTACTGAAACTGGTGGGCAGGAAACGCGTGCATACTGCGATGGGGTTGATCGGTTACATTGTTTCTATTCCTGTTTTTGCCGACAGCGGCTTTGTGATCCTTTCGTCGCTCAACCGCGCGCTCACAAAAAAAGCAAAACTTTCGCTGGCCGGAACAGCAATAGCGCTTTCGCTGGGGTTGACTGCCTCGCACACAATGGTCCCGCCTACTCCAGGCCCAATCGCCGCCGCCGGGATAATTGGAGCCGATCTCGGACTGGTCATTCTTTTTGGGCTTATCGTCAGTATTTTCGGTTTAACTGTTTCTATCCTGTTTTCAAAAAATACCGGAAAAAGAATTTATGTCGACCCGGACAATGATTTCACTTCAGAAATTAAAAAACCTCAAACTGAATTCCGTCCGTCAGTTTTTAAATCATTCCTGCCCATTTTAATACCAATAATTTTGATTGTGCTCCGTTCGGTTGCCGAATTTCCTACTCATCCGTTTGGGGAAGGAAATTTCAGAACGTTTTTGAATTTTATAGGTCATCCTGTTACAGCCCTGTTTATCGGGGTGATCATCTCGTTCTTCCTTCCTGAAAAACTAAATAAAGAAATGCTCAGTACCTCCGGTTGGGTGGGAAATGCATTGAAAAGCGCAGCGATAATTATACTGATTACCGGCGCGGGCGGCGCATTTGGGAAAGTTTTGCAAAACTCTGACATGGCGGTGCTTTTGGGAGATAACCTGAGGGAAACCGGTTTGGGATTGTGGCTACCGTTTATCATTGCCGCAGCCATAAAAACCGCCCAAGGCTCGTCAACGGTGGCAATTATAACGGCAGCGTCAATTGTTGCGCCGCTTTTGGGAGTTATGGGACTCGGTTCGGAAACATCGAAAGCAATGGCTGTAATCGCCATCGGTTCGGGCGCTGCAGTGGTTTCACATGCCAACGACAGTTTTTTCTGGGTGGTCACGCAAATGAGCGGGATGAACATCAAACAAGGTTACCGCACGCACAGCCTGGGAACCATCATTCTCGGCTTTTCTTCCATGATATTTTTAACTGTTATAAACCTGATTTTCTGAAAATGGCTATAAGAATATATAAAACAAAAAATGGAATTTTACTCGAAGAAAACGGTTCATTTTACCAGGTTCAAAGCAATTGGGACGAATTCATCAATAACGGCAATCTTTACACGGATTCGATGAAGTTGATAAAAAACCTGAAACCGTTGGATAATGTTGAAATAGCTCTTGAAGATGAAGTGCTGGCGCCCATCGGGACACAGGAAATCTGGGCTGCCGGTGTGACTTACATGCGCAGTAAAAGCGCCCGGATGGAAGAATCGAAGGGTGCCGGCGGCGGTAATTTTTACGACCGCGTTTACGATGCTGAACGTCCGGAATTGTTTTTTAAATCAACGGCTCCGAGGGTTGCCGGGCCGGGGCAAAAAGTTCGCATTCGAAAAGATTCGAACTGGAATGTTCCGGAGCCCGAACTGACGCTGATGATTTCTTCTTCGGGAAAAATAATTGGTTACACCATCGGCAACGACATGAGCTCGCGCGATATTGAAGGACAAAATCCGCTTTACCTGCCACAGGCAAAAACGTATGATGGTTCTGCGGCAATCGGGCCCTGTATTTATGTTCCGGAAAAGCCGCTGCCACCGGAAACACATATCGAACTGGAAATCTTCAGAAATGAAATGAAGGTATTTTCAGGAGATGTGCAAATCAGCCAGATCAAACGGGAATTTGCACAACTCGCTGAATTTTTGTATCGTGAAACAACGTTTCCGGTTGGCTGCCTTTTAATGACCGGAACCGGAATTGTGCCGCCCAATGATTTTACATTGAAAAGCGGTGATGTCATTAAAATCAGAATTGAACGAATTGGCGAACTGGTGAATGTGGTGGGATGAAGGAGTTGGAGTTTTCAACTTCAACATTATACCGGACTTTGGAAAGTCCGGTTCCTTGCTTTTTAAGCGGGACTTCCACTTTTCCAGGTCGAAGACAATTTGGTTGGACTTTGGAAAGTCCAACTCCCTGTTAATTCTTATACTGCAAACAACTTAAAATACCATACAATCATGAAATTATCAGGAAAAAATTTTATCGGTAACCTGGAATCCGGAAAGGGAAAACAAACATTTTTAGCCAAAAATCCGGAGACATTGAAAGATATTGAAACAGCTTTTTTTGAAGCAACCGGTGAAGAAATCGATCAGGCGGTTTTACTGGCGAGGAATGCATTTGACGGGTATCGTTCAAAATCCAGCGAAGAAAGGGCATTGTTTCTGGAAGCTATTGCCGAAAATATTCTTGGACTTGGAGACTGCATTGATAAAACGCTGCATGCAGGAAACAGCACTTCCGGAAACACGTTTGACCGGCGAACGGATGCGAACAGTAAACCAACTGAAGTTATTTGCTTCGGTGGTTCGTGAAGGTTCCTGGGTGGATGCCCGCGTCGACACGGCCATTCCCGACCGGCAGCCGCCAAAACCCGATATCCGGCAAATGCAAATTCCGCTGGGGCCGGTTGGAATTTTCGGGGCAAGCAATTTTCCGCTGGCATTTTCAGTGGCCGGCGGCGACACAGCTTCTGCACTGGCAGCCGGTTGTCCGGTAGTTGTAAAAGCGCATCCACTGCATCCCGGCACATCGGAACTGGTGGCGCGTGCCATCCTGAAAGCAGTAGCCGAAACCGACATGCCGGACGGAGTTTTTTCGATGGTGCATGGAATTTCCAATGATGTTGGAATGGCGATCGTCAACCACCCGGAAATAAAAGCGGTGGGTTTTACCGGCTCGTTTAAAGGCGGGAAAGCGTTGTTCGATGCGGCCAACCAACGCCCGGCGCCCATTCCTGTTTTTGCCGAAATGGGCAGTGTGAACCCAATGTTTATTTTACCCGGTGCAATGAAGGAACGCAATGAAATAATAGCCAAAGGACTGGTTGGTTCGGTGGCGCTCGGTGTGGGTCAGTTTTGTACCAACCCGGGCGTGGTGGTAACATCCAAGTCCGCCGATTCAGCGAAATTCCTTCAGCATTTGAAATTTTACAATACTGAAATTCCGGCGGGAACCATGCTTTCCGACCGGATTAAATCCAATTTTTCAGCAGGAGTACAAAACCTTTTGGAATGCGAAGGAGTTGAACTGATTTCTTCGGGAGAAATTTCAGGTCACGGAAATCAAACCGGAACCGCCATATTTTCTTCGGATGCCAAAACATTCCGGAAAAACCGTTCGCTTTCCGAAGAAGTTTTCGGGCCGTCCACATTGAATGTCTCCGCCGACGACAAAGAGGAAATGCTCCAACTGGCGCGTGAAATGGAAGGACATTTAACCGCCACAATTCATGGAACAGAAGAAGATTTAAAAGAATATGCTGAACTGATAAAAATTCTGGAGCAAAAAGCGGGGCGGCTGATTTTTAATGGTTTCCCCACGGGAGTGGAAGTTTGCCATTCGATGGTGCACGGCGGGCCGTATCCGGCAACAACAGCATCACAATCCACTTCGGTTGGAACGGCAGCCATCAAACGTTTTGCCCGGCCGGTGTGTTACCAGGATTTTCCGCAGGCCGCACTTCCCGACCAGCTAAAAGATGGAAACCCGCTGAAAATCTGGCGAATGGTGAACGGGGAGATGGGGAAGGAAGCCCCTCTTTGACTTTCTCCTTCCTGCCTGAACTGCGAAAACAGACAGATTTTACAGGAGTATGCCTGATCAGGTGGGAGGTGAATTCGGCTCAGCCGAAGACGAGGTGGGTAAACTTCATTTCGGATAACCAGTCCCTTTTGCTGCCGCTCTGCTGGCGCTCGATTGTACCGCACTCTATGAGTTTCCTGATCTGAAATAACTCATCACAGGATACTATTTTAAGAGAACGAGCGGGAGCTTCCGGCTCTGAACCGCGTTCTTGCGTAAGCATCCGGTGTAGTACATGTATATTCATCTTATTGCCAGTCACTGCTTTGATACTTCAGGGTCAAGTTAAAATTCTCTATATTAATTTTAGTTTCGGTCGCTTTAAGGCTCTTTGCTTCTGTCACTTCTTTTGTTTTGTTTTATAATATTCTACAGTAGTAATGAAAAAATTCAGAATTATTTCAAATGAAAAAAAACGAACGAAAAATTCAGATAGTTATATTTTTAGTTATCATGGCATTATCTTATATATTGTTCTCAAATTGGGATAAAATAGAACGCATTTTATTTTAAAGTTTCCTTTGAAAGCGTCCCCGAAAACTGGACGGTTAAAAAATAGAAAAAAGTAATAATTTTAACCGGTTATATTGAAAAGAAAAAGATTCACATAACCATACATCTCTTAACACCAGTGGTGCGTTAATTTTTAACGTTTTGCTATAAATCGTTAAAATGCAAATATTTATAATCGTTCTTTGATTTTTAGATTTGAATTGACTTTAGGTTCAAATTTGCACTTTAAAGTGTAAATTATGAATTCAGGCAAATATGTATTCCGTCAGATGTTGGATTTTGTAAACCAATACGAATTTAATAAATGCGTAAAACGATATTCTGGCAATTATCGGTTACGTGATTTTAAATGCTGGAGCCAGTTTGTACAGCTTTTGTTCGGGCAAATAACGTCGTCGGACTCACTGCATTCAATCTGCACCTGTCTGCAAGCACACGAAAAACAGATGTATCATCTGGGTGTAATAGCCAGGCTATACAAAAATCGCTGGGAAATCGAAATCTTCAGGATGTCAAAAACCGATCTTCATATCCGCCCCGTTTACCACATATTACGATTTTTCACGCCGAATACGGGATTCTGCCGAAAGCATCTTCGTGAGAAATGACAAATACCAAAAGGAGCGCAGTCTCATTATATCCAAATTTTTAGATGGGGTCTGGAAATTTCATCATTTTAATTTTTCTCTACTGAAAACTGCGCCTGCCCACTGCGCCTGCCAACTACGACTGATCACTGATCACTGATCACTGATCACTGATCACTCCCTACACCATCCCCGGTAAACTGATTCCCTTAATTTTCCGGTATAAATCGAGGGCGAAAATATCGGTCATTCCCGAAATAAAATCTACGGCTGATTGTATTTTATGATAGGCAGAATCGCTTTTTGTTTTGTATTGTCCGGGCAGTAACGACAGGATTTTTTTGCTGTACAAATCGTTCGGATGAAAAATGGCGCCAATAAATTCGTCGAGCAATGTACCTATAATTTTGTAGCCGGCAATTTCAATTTCTACAACCGAACGGTGGTTGTATACCTGCGAAAACGAAATTTCTTTCACCTGTTTCATGGCTTCGGCCTGTTTATTCTCAAGCGAGCCGATTAAACTCCCGGTGAAACTCCCTTCCTTAATTTTATGCTGGTTTATCTGAAAAATCCGGATGCACTCGTAAACCAGCTTTCCAATAACACCGGCACGAAGGTAACCCGCCTGTTCATTCTGGTCCGTAACGCGCTGCAGCGTTTTTTCAATGCTTGCCAGCGCCCGTTTATCCGCAATCGGATCGTAAAAACCGAGGTACAATTCTTTAACCTTTTCAAAGCTGAGAATTCCCAGTTTGAACGCATCTTCCAGGTCAATGATCTGGTAGCAAATATCATCGGCTGCTTCCACCAGGTAAACCAGAGGATGCCGGAAAAATGAATCGTTTTGTTCTTTTTTCTCAGGAATTTCCAGTTCACGGGCTATTTTCACGTAATCCTGTTTTTCAGACTGAAAGAATCCGAATTTCGGTTTTGTTGCCAGTGATGATTCAAATGGATATTTCACGATACTTGCCAGCGTGGAATAAGTGAGTGCAAAACCACCGGGGCGCTTTCCTTCAAATTGATGCGTGAGAATCCGGAAAGCGTTGGCATTCCCGTCAAAATGAATAAAATCGTTCCATTCTCCTTCCGATAATTGCGATTGAAATGCACTTCCCGAACCGTTTTTGAAGAAATTGGAAATGGCTGCTTCGCCGGAATGCCCGAACGGCGGATTTCCCAAATCATGTGCCAGGCAGGCAGTTGAAACAATTGTCCCGATTTCAGAAATAAACGGGTTTTCAAGAATATCTTTCGCCAGTTTTTCGGCCAGCAGGTTTCCCAGCGAACGACCGACACTTGCCACTTCCAGGCTGTGTGTTAACCGGTTGTGAACGAAAATATGCTCCGGCAGCGGAAAAACCTGCGTTTTATTTTGCATCCTGCGAAACGGCGACGAAAAAATAATCCGGTCGTAATCGCGCTGAAACTGAGAGCGATCTTCCATTTTGTTTGTGGCTGTCCAGTCTTCCATCCCAAGCCGTTTTGCCGAAAGTAGTTTGTTCCAGTTCATGTTACGACGAATATGTAGAATATTGTTTTATTTGTTTTGCCAGGTCCCTTGCACGTCCGCCGGAAAGCCTGTTGAGTTCGTCCCAAAATTTCGGTCCGTGATTTTTTATTTTCGTATGCACCAGTTCGTGCATCAAAATATAATCAATCAATTCATCCGGAAGTTTCATCATCTGCAAATTCAGGCTGATGTTGTTTTTCGAAGAACAACTGCCCCAGTTTCGTTTGTTGTTTCGAATGGTTATTTTTTGGTATTTGAAACCATGGTACTCCGCTATTTCACGGATGCGCCTGGGAAGCAGCACCTTCGCTTCGAACCTGTAAATTTCAGTTAAAATATTTTCGATGAACATTTCCGAAGGTTCTGAACCAAAGTCATCTACCGTTATCTCGACTGTGCTGTCTTTTGATTCCGCCTTTTTTCCTGCTCCTTTCAGAAATACAACATTATGAAGCTTTGTTTTGATTTCCGTATTCGCGGTGTATTTTGGTTTTCTGACCTGGAACTTGCTTTGCTGTTGTTTTATCCAGTCTTCATTTTGAAGTAAAAAATTCACTGCTTCGCTGGTCCGCACAAAAAAAGGAAAAGAAACCAGCACAGTTTTGTTGGGTTTTACACTAATCTTAATATTTTTAGATCGTTTATTTTTAGAAAAAGTTACTGTACCAATTCTACTAAATTGAACTACTTTCTTTGGCATTCGTTATTATTGAAAATAAAAAATCAAAGATACCAAATTATGAATGAGAGCAAAACTATGGAAGTTTTCGGCAACCTTACAAAATACGATACAGTGGTTGCCATCGATGAAAAAATTGTACCGGGAAGTCTGGTATTCGATTCATTGAACCCGTTCCCCGGCTATTACCACGACACCCCTATGAATGCGAAACCCATTTATATTTACCTGGTGCTGGAAAAACAATACCCGCTTGAAGAAATCCTACGTTCAACACAAAAAATCGAAAACGACTACCAATGGAAATTTAATGCAGGGAAAGGATACATGCGCATTGGTTCTGAAAGTTTGAATGTGATACGCGTTCGCCATTTGCCCGACCTCGATCTGGTGGAAAAGATTCAGGAAGCGTATATGAACAACGGAATTAAGTTCCTGATGAATAAAAAAATAAAAGGTAAAATTGAAGCGGAGGTTAAAGTTGTTAAATTTTTATCGCTTAAACAATTAGCGGAAGGAGCGTATGTAGATACGCAGGAAACCAATTTTGGCTATATTGAAATTCCGAGATACCTCGATCATGAGGCATTTGTAAGGGTTTCCATGGATGTAAAATACAACTGGCTGGGCCATGAATATGATGCAGCAGCCGGTTCGTTTTACAAAGACGGCAAACTCTTCGAAACCGTCCGTATATATTCCAATAAAATTAGCGCCGAATATTTATCTGAGATCAGAAAGCTTTATCTTGAAAAAATTAAATGGGCATAAATTTTACAGCCACTAAAGCGGAAATCCCGTTGAAGCTGATTTTTGTTTTTTACATGCCGCGAAAATCCACTCGAACATTTAAATGACATTTAAATCATATTTTTTATAACTTTGCGATTGCAAAAATTTGAATTGAACCTTTTAGACCGGTTTTCAGCAGGTTTTTTGCATTTGAAAGTTTTACCTTAACCAACTGTCCCAATGGGAAACAAGAGAAATTTGTCGTTTTTCATCGTTATAGCTATTGTCGTAGCAATTGCATTATTCGTATATTTTTCAGGAATTTTTGTTCCGTCGGCCGTACATCCCGGATCATTTACCACAGAGGTTGTTTCGAAAGGAGAAGTTGTTTCAACCATTCAGGCCACCGGCGTGGTAGAATCAGAAAACGAAGTGCTGTTGCTGAGCCCTGCGTCCAGTGTTGTTGAAAGCATTTTGCGGGAACCGGGCAACCGTGTTCAGAAAGGCGATGTAATCCTCCGGTTAAACACCGAAAATGTAATCAGCGAAATCGAGAGCATCAATGATCAACTGGAAGTTAAACGCAATAATCTCGAAAAAACAAGGCTCAATGCTCAAAGCACCCGGCTTGATTTGTCTTATAATGAAGAGGTTAAAAAGCTGAAAATAACTTCATTGGAATCGCAGTTGGCCGATCAGCAGCAGTTGCTCGAAGTTGGTGGGATTTCACCTGCACGAATTGAACAAACCAAACAGGAAATTACACTCGCAGAAAAAGATCTTCAAACATTGAATGAAAAAAACACCATTAGATTAAAACAGCTTGAAACGGAAGAAGAAGGTTTGTTGCTTCAAATCAGGATCCAGGAAAAAGATTTGGAAGAAAAGCGGGCGTTGCTAAACAAATTGAATATCAGGGCCCCATCGTCGGGAATAATCCTTTCTGTTTCGGCACACGAAGGTGAAAAAGTAAATGCTGATCGAACACTGGTCCGGATGTCTGATTTGTCGTCTTTCAAAATTATCGGTTCTGTTGAAGAACAGTTCGCTGAAAAAATTAAAACCGGGACCCGGGTGCTGGTTACTATTGATAATGAACAACTGGAAGGATTAATCGGCAACATTACTCCGATCGTTGAAAATAATAAAATCCAGTTTAACGTCCATCTGAAACAAAGCAGCCACCCCAAACTTATTGCCAACCAGCAGGTGCAAATTCAGGTAATCAATAACATCAGGGAAAATGCCGTTCGTATAAAAACAAAACCCGATTTTGAGAAAGACAAACAACAAAAGATGTTTGTTGTTAAGGGGAACAAAGCCGTAAAAAAGGATGTGGTGCTTGGTATCGCAGGTGACGAGTATTCTGAAGTTCTTTCAGGGCTTGATGAAGGGGATGTTGTTATTACCGATGGTATGAACGCTTTCAGGCAGTTAAATGAAATTGAGATTCAAAACTAACCGGAAGATTTACATGAAGAATTTAAAAGCTTTAAGTTTAATCCTGTCAGTTTTGCTTCTGGCGTCGAATCCGCTGTTTGCCCAGAAAGATTCGGTTACGCTGGCAGATACAATAAAATATGTGTTAACACTCGATGAAGTCATTGACTTGGCAATTACGCAATCCTCGGCAATAAAATACGTTCAAAACCAGAATGTGAATTATTTCTGGCGGTACCGGAATTACAAAACCCGTTTTAGGCCGCAGCTTGTTTTGTCGGGAGATTTGCCTAATTATTCGCAAACCACAAGCCCAATTACGCAACCCGACGGAAGTATCGAATTCAAACAGGTTTCAAATCTTACAGCTTCGTCGCGGTTATCGGTAAACCAGTCAATTCCGCAACTTGGGACCTATATTTGGGCGGGAACTTCTGCTTTCTACATTCGTAACTTAAAAAACGATGAAACCAGTTATTCGGGAAGTCCTTTTTCAATTGGTTTCTCACAACCGTTGTTTTCGTACAACTGGATGAAATGGTACCGGAAAACAGAGCCAATGATTTATGACGAAGCTCAAAAACGCTTTGTAGAAGAAATCGAACGAATTGCGTTGATTGCTACCGACCGGTATTTTGATTACCTGCGGGTGCAAACCAATTACAATCTTGCTGAAAATAACCTGAAAAACAGTATGGACAATCTGCGCATTTCACAAACAAAAAGGGAACTTGGGCAAATTTCTGAAAACGATTATTCAAGAATTGAACTGTCGGTATTGAATGCTCAAAAAGCCCTGAACCAGGCGCGAATGGATTTGAAAAATGCCGATTTCGAATTAAAATCATATGTAGGACTCGAACAGGGCAGGACTGTGGAACTTAAAATTCCTTTAAACATCAATTTATTCGAAATCGATCCGCAGGTGGCGCTTGCAAAGGCAAAGGAAAACCGCAGGGAATCGACCTATTACAAACGCCGCTTGATAAATGCCGATCGCGAGCTTGCTGAAGCAAAAAGCAGTACCGGTTTAAGCGCTACTTTGCAGGGAAGCTTCGGGTTGTCGAACAGTGCCGAACAATTTATGGGAATTTACGAACAACCTGAAAAAGACCGGATGCTGGAAATTTCAGTTAGCATTCCGATTCTCGACTGGGGAAGATCGGCATCAACTGTAAAACTGGCCGAATCGGAACGCGAACTTACCATTTATGATGTAAACAAGGATATTGAAGATTTCGAACGCGGCGTAATCGTTCAGGTAGAACAGTTCAGTTTGTTAAAAGACCAGTTAAAAACAGCCACTGAAGCAGATAAAGTGGCCGAAAACGGTTACCAGATTGCACTGAAAAAATTTCAAAACGGCGAACTCAGCATAACTGATTTGAACATCGCCCTGCAGGAGCGAGAATCTGCAAAACGCGATTACATCCGGTCAATTGAAAGTTACTGGGAAGCTTATTACCGGCTCAGGGAACTCACCCTTTATGATTTTGAAAATAACCACAACATCACGTACAGCAATCCAATGCTTAAGGACGAACTGGAAAGATATTCGTTTTAAAATAAATCGCCGGTAATCGCAAACAGGTTTTAGACGTGATAAAACAACAATTAAAAGTAGTTGGAACTTTATTTTTGTTGCAATCGTGTTCATTTCCAAAGCCGGGGAAGGTGAAAAGATTTATTTTTCGAAAGTGGGCACTGATAAAAAGTTTTAAAGATGCCGGATTTGATCAAGCACATTTTTGTAAGTCCGGATAATTTGAAAAGATCGGTGGGAACTCTGAATCGTACAAGAAAAAAAGGATTTGCAAATTTTTCTTTTACAAATCCTTGATTTTCAGTGGAGCATATCGGAATCGAACCGATGACCTCTTGACTGCCAGTCAAACGCTCTAGCCAACTGAGCTAATGCCCCAAAATGTCAATTTATCCTTCAATATCGAAGCTGCATTAGCGAAGTTTCCTGTCCCGACGGCTCGGGAAGCTAATGCCCCAATTGCGGGTGCAAATATAAAAAAATATTTATTTATCCCACCGGTTGAATACTTCTGGTAAAGTTTTTGTTGTATTTTCATTTGAAAGATAAAAAGTCATGAACCGTGTTCATTGCAGGCCGCATGCCTGATTTATAAATAAACTATTTTTGATTTGTATCTAACATTTATTTTTTATCTTTAGTGCCCTGAAATAAGTGCAGGAATTTGAAATAATAATTAAAAAAAAGCAATAATATGGAACTCAAAAAATCACCAAAAGCCGATTTGGAAAGCAAAAGGAACGTGTTCCTGATGTTGGGATTGGTTGTTGCGTTAGGGGTAACGCTTCTTGCTTTTGAGTGGAAAACAAAACCGACAAAAGCAACGGATCTGGGGCAAATTCAGACCCAGGAAGTGGAAGAAGAAATCATTCCGATTACGCGCGAGCAGGAAGTTAAACCACCACCACCACCACCGCCACCAAAAGTTGTGGAAGTATTGAACATCGTAGACAACGACGTTGAAATTGAAGACGAACTGCAGATCGAAGATACCGAAGCTGACGATGAAACGGTAATTGATGTTGCGCCGGTAATTGTTGCAGAAGAAGAAGAGGAAGCAGACGACGCTCAGGTATTTTTTATTGTAGAAGATATGCCTGAATTTCCAGGCGGAGAACTGGCTTTGCGTAAATACATAGCCAACGCCATCAAATACCCTGTTATTGCTCAGGAAAACGGAATTCAGGGTAAAGTATATGTAACCTTTGTTGTTGACAAAGACGGCGGTGTTTCCGACGCTAAAATCGCAAGGGGAGTTGACCCGTCGCTGGATAAAGAGGCACTTCGGGTGGTGAATGCACTTCCCAAGTGGAAACCCGGAAAGCAAAGAGGGAAACCGGTACGGGTATCCTATACGGTTCCAATTAATTTTGTATTACAGTAAATTGAAAATACATATTTTTGCACTCCTGGTTCATTTTTTGAATCAGGAGTTTTTTATGCAAAAAAAATAACTTTATGATAGAAACTGCTCCTCAAACGGAAAAAGCTGTTTTGGTTGGCCTTATTTACGATCAGAATGAAAAGCAGGCCCTGGAATATCTCGATGAACTTGAATTTCTTGCCGATACAGCGGGTGCCGTCGTATTGAAAAAATTCACTCAAAAACTTGATGTGCCTCACGGTTCAACCTTTGTTGGACAGGGTAAACTGGAAGAAATAGCGAATTATATAAAAGTCGCCGAGGCTGATACAATTATCTTTGATGACGAACTCACTCCCACCCAGTTGCGAAATATAGAACGGCGGGTGGAGTGCAAAGTCATTGACCGCACCAATTTAATTCTCGATATTTTTGCGCGGCGGGCTAAAACGGCCCATGCGAAAACTCAGGTTGAACTGGCCCAGTATCAGTACTTACTTCCCCGGTTAACGCGAATGTGGACCCACCTCGAACGGCAACGTGGCGGGATTGGATTACGCGGTCCGGGAGAAACGCAAATTGAAACGGACCGCCGGATAATTCTCGACAAAATTTCGCGGTTGAAAGAACAACTAAAAAAAATTGACAAACAAAAAGCTACTCAGCGTAAGAATCGCGGAAAGTTGGTCCGGGTGGCGCTGGTGGGTTATACAAACGTTGGCAAATCCACTATTATGAATGTGATGGCCAAGTCGGATGTCTTTGCGGAAAACAAGCTTTTTGCCACGCTTGATACCACCGTACGAAAAGTCGTTGTCGGGAACCTGCCGTTTCTTCTGGCTGATACCGTTGGTTTTATCCGGAAACTGCCGCACGATTTGGTGGAGTCGTTTAAATCGACACTCGACGAGGTTCGCGAAGCAGATATTTTGCTGCATGTGGTTGACATCTCACACCAGGGTTTTGAAGAACAAATTAAAACTGTGAATCATACACTACAGGAAATTGATTCGATTGACAAACCAATGATTTACATCTTCAACAAAATCGATGCTTTTACTTATGTTGCAAAAGATGAGGACGATTTAACGCCGAAAACAAAAGAAAACCTGACCCTCGATGAATGGAAAAATTCCTGGATGGCTAAAAAAAATGTACCGGCAATTTTTATTTCAGCCAGGAAAAAGGAAAACATCGATGAATTTAAAGAAATTCTTTACGACGAAGTAAAACAAATTCATTCCCAGCGTTTTCCGTACAACGATTATTTGTATGATACTGACTGGGAAGATGAAAATTAAATTTTGATACTTTTTGCCAGTTCTTCTTTGGTCAGGCAAACCGAGTATAAATCGGTTCTTCTGTCTTTCAGATTGCGTACAGTTCCAAATGTATGTAGTTCTTTCAACAGGTCCATGTCTACGTCAGCCACCAAAATCATTTCGGTATTGGGAGTCGCTTCGGCTTTTATTCCAGTAGTTGGGAACGAAAAATCGCACGGGGTAAATACCACCGACTGTGCAAACTGAATATCCATATTTTCCACTTTCGGCAAATTGCCCACCGAACCTGCAATAGCCACATAACATTCATTTTCAATGGCCCGCGCCCGGGCACAGTACCTTACCCGCGAATAACCATTTTGTGTATCGGTAAGAAATGGCACAAATAAGATGTTCATCCCCTGCAATGCCAAAATCCTTGATAATTCAGGGAATTCAACATCATAACAAATTAAAACGCCCACCGGGCCGCAATCGGTTTCAAAAACTTCAATTAAATTACCGCCTGAAAGCCCCCAGGTTTGAATTTCATCGGGAGTGATGTGAATTTTCTGATACGTTTCATAAGAACCATTTCGGCGACATAAAAAGCCGGTGTTGTATAATTTGTCGTTTTGAAGCAGCGGAAAACTTCCCGTTACAATGTTAATGTTGTACGAAATTGCCAGGTTAATGAACCGTTCCCTGATTTCATCGGTATACTGTGCAAGTTTTCGAATGGCGTCTGCATAATTTAAATGGTTGTATTCAGCCATCAGCGGCGCATTAAAATATTCCGGGAAAAGCACGAAATCGCCGTTGTACGCAGCCACTGCATCAACAAAATATTCAACCTGTGTAAACAACTCTTCAATATCTTTGTACAGCCTCATTTGCCATTGTATCAGGCCCATGCGCACGACAGATTTATAGCCGCTAATCCTGTCGGGAATTTTCTGGTAATAAATATTATCCCACTGCAACAGTACGGCAAATTCTTTCGATTCTTTGTCGCCGGGCATGTAATCGTTCAATATCTTCTTAACATGAAAATCGTTGGATAGCTGGAAATTAAGCACCGGGTCGTTTATCTCCTTATATTTCACTTTCTGGATGTATTCTTTGGGCGAAAATTCACTCGAATATTTATGATAGTTCGGAATACGACCGCCAAAAACAATGGCTTTCAAATTAAGTCTTTCGCAAAGTTCTTTGCGGGCGTCGTACAACCGGCGACCGAGCCGCAAACCCCGGTAATCCGGCCGGATAAAAACATCGATTCCATAAAGTGTATTTCCTTTCGGATTATGCGTGTTAAAGGTGTAGTTTCCGATTATTTCTTCATAAGTATGATCATCGCCAAAAAGCTCGTATTTTACAATAATCGACAAAGCAGAGCCCACCACAACTCCGTCAACAACAATGGCAAACTGGCCTTCCGGGAAAATATTCAGCAGTTTGCGGATGTCTTTTTTTTCCCAGTAATCTTCAGGCCAGTCCGGGTAAGCTTCCAGCGACGATTTATGCAACTCTTCATAATCGTTGATGTTGAGTAGCCTTAATTCAACTTTTTGTATATTTTCCATGTTTCAATTGTGTATTTGATTCAACTTCTTAAGATATAAAAAAAGCCCGTGTTTTCACGGACTTTATTTTAAATAAAACTTAAAACTCTTAAATTATTTAACTTACCTCGTTATTTTCAATCAGCCATTCGGCAATTTGAACCGCGTTCAGCGCAGCGCCTTTTTTAATTTGGTCGCCAACGCACCAGAAAGTGATGGTGTTCGGGTCCGTTATATCTTTTCTGATTCGGCCGATATACACGTCGTCTTTACCGGCCACGAACAATGGCATCGGGTATTGTTTCTCAGCCGGATTGTCGACCACTGTAATTCCTTTTGTAGCTGAAAACGCCTGTTTCACTTCTTCAACCGAAAGTGGTTTTTCCGTTTCCGCCCAAATGGCTTCGGAATGCGCACGGGCAACCGGAATCCGGACGCAGGTAGCGCTCACTTCAGCATCGGTGTGCATAATTTTTTTCGTCTCCCAGTTCATTTTCATCTCTTCCTTGGTGTAATCATTTTCAAGGAAAACATCGATTTGCGGAATAATATTCATGGCCAGCTGGTACTGGAATTTATTCACTTTTACTTCATTTTTGTTGGCAACATCCTGAATCTGTTCCTCGAGCTCTGCAATTCCCTGTGCCCCGGCACCGCTCGCTGCCTGATAAGTGGCGACGCGCACCCGCTTAATATGCGAAAGTTCCTCGATGGCTTTTAGTGCAACCACCATTTGAATAGTAGAACAATTGGGGTTGGCAATGATGTTCCGTGGCCGGTTTTTCGAATCTTCCGGATTAACTTCGGGAACCACCAGCGGTACATCGTCATCGTAACGAAATGCACTGGAATTGTCGATCATAATTGCGCCGTGTTTTGTAATGGTTTGCGCAAACTCCTTCGAAATTCCCGCTCCGGCTGAAGTTAATGCGATGTCAGTATCTTTAAAATCGTCGTTATGTTTCAGTTCTTTTACAACTAACTTTTTTCCTTTGAATTCATACTCTTTTCCCGCGCTTCGTTCCGAACCAAATAAAACCAGTTCATCCAGCGGGAAATTTCGTTCTTCCAAAACTTTCAAAAATTCTTGTCCAACAGCACCACTCGCGCCTACAATAGCAACTTTCATTATTCTTCAGATTTTAAATTATTAAAACTGTTCCTGTAAAAATCCGGGTAAAATTACTATTTTGGTTTCAATTGTAAATGTGATGCTTACCAATATTATAAAATTATTAATAATCTTTTTGTCTGTATTTTCGAACCAGCTGACTGCACAGGAGATTTGGCACGAAGGTTTTAATTCGCCTGAAAAAGGTATCTGGGGAGGTGAACAGGGAAATATTCAATCCGATTTTACCGGTATTTCAAACTGGACGCTCGACTTTTCCAGCGTTTCACTCTTCAATTCCAACGATTATGCAAAAACAGTTTCCACTTCAGGTGGCCGTTTTGAGGTGTGTGATATCGATGGAGAAGTTGCCTGGATTTCCTCAAAAATAGATATTTCCGGTTTTGAAAAAGTTAAAATACAACTTATCGCCAGCGAAACGGGTAGCGGAACAAACGGGGAAAGTAAATACCTGAAAGCGTTTTATAAAATTGATGAAGATGAAAAAAAGGCTTTCGAAGTTAAAGGTGAAAATAAAGGGAATTGGGGTTCGGTTTTTTCAGAACAAAAAGGTATTTCAGGAAGTTCGCTGCAAATAGTTGTGTATGTGGCAAACAATTATTCTGCAGATAAAGTGATTTTAGATGAAGTTTTGGTAACTGCAGAAGTGAATTATGAACCGGCAGAACCGGGCGATGTTGTGTTGAATGAAGTTCTTTTCAATCCGTTTCCTGACGGCGGAGATTTTGTGGAAATAGTTAATAATTCAAACAAAACCATTTCGCTGAAAAACCTGTTTTTGGCTTCGCGCGATAATGAACTTCAATTGACACAGATTTATCCGGTTGCAGAATTCGATTTCCCTTTTACGTCCGGCGGTTATCTTGCTTTGACAAAAGATACAAACGCTGTATTTCCTTTTTATTTCATCGGTTGTAAAACGTGTTTCCGGCAAATGGAAAGATTTCCTTCTTTTAACAACGATGAAGATGTTGTGGTTTTGCTGAACGAAAACCTTGAAATACTGGATGAATTCCACTACACTGAAGACATGCACAGCCCGTTTTTTACTGATGTCGAAGGAGTCTCGCTGGAACGAATTTCTTTAAACGAACCGGCCAATGCGGCGGGAAACTGGTTTTCGGCCTCGGCAGAAGCAGGTTATGCAACACCTGGTTATGAAAATTCGCAGGCAGGAAATACGAATGTAGCGAAACCAAAAATCACATTTGAACCGGATGCTTTTTCGCCCAACGTCGATGGCTACAACGATGAATTCATTATTCAATACCAATTGAACAAATCCGGTTTCATTGCCAATGCCTGGATTTTTGATTCGGCAGGAAGGTTTGTGCTAAAATTGGCAAAAAATAAGCTTTTGGGAACAAAAGGAACTCTTGTTTGGAATGGCCGGGACGAAACCGGACAGCGTCAGCCGCTTGGAATTTACGTGGTTGCTTTGGAAATTTTTAGCGCCCGGGGAGAAGTTTATCGTTACAAAGAAGCGGTTGTTTTAACAGATATTTTGGAATAAAAGGTTAATTGCAAAACAGGATGATATAATAGTTATGTTCCGTAAAATTAAAGAATACGGCCGCGAACAATTTTTCGGATTTGTTTCCTGATAAAATGTAACTATTTTTAACCAACCGGAACTAAATATCTAAACAATTGAAAAAAACGCAAACATTCCTCACGATATGAAACGAAGCTTCTTCTACTTTGCCTGGCGGGAATTCAGTCGTTCTGCCAATGTTGGTAAAAACAGGGCGGCCAAAGGAATCCTGATATTCCTGGCTGTTTACTTTTCGATGGTGGCGCTGTTTATGGGATTCAATTTAACCCGGCTCATCAGCGCGAAATTTCCCGGGCAATCGCCGATTACTGCATTTAACTCACTCATTTTTATCTATGTGGGTTTCGAGCTGGTGCTGCGAATTATGGTACAGAACCTGCCAACTTTTGGTTTTCAACCATTTTTAATTCTTCCGGTAAAACGAAAAAGAATCGCGCGGTACCTGCTTAATAAATCGTTGTTGCATTTTTTTAATGTCCTTCCGTTGTTTTTGTTGCTCCCGTTTACGTTTAAAACAGCAATTCATGAATTGGAAACTCCTGCATTAATTGCATGGCTGGCATCGCTGGTGCTGATGGTTTTCATCAACCATTTTCTGGCGGTTTATATAAAATGGCGTACCAACGAATCGAACCAATGGTTTTATGGTTTCCTGCTGGTTGCCGCCGGCGTGTTTGCGATCGATTTTTTCGGGGTGCTCGATATCACAGGAATCTTTGGGAAGCTGTTCGATTTGGTGGTATATCAACCTGTGGTTGTTGTTATTTTCCCGATTGTAATTTTTGCGCTCTACCAGTTAAATCAACACTATTTGTGGAGCCGGTTTTATACCGATGAAATTTCGAAACGAAAAAAAGAAGGGGCGAAGCACGATTTCTCGTGGTTGAACCAGGTAGGCGAATACGGGAAAATGCTTTCGCTTGAGGTGAAAATGATTGCCAGGAATAAACGCCCGCGGACTTCGGCGGTAATGTCGTTCCTGTTTATTTTGTACGGACTGGTCATTTACCAGGATTTCGACCAGAATCGTCCAGAGTTTATCCTGGTTTTGGGAGGAATGTTCATGACCGGAATTTTTGGGATGATTTACGGCCAGTTTTTTCCGGCCTGGCACAGCCGCTATTACCCGCTGCTCATGGCACAAAATGTAAAAATGAAACAAATTCTGCAATCGGCATTTTTTCTGATGGCGGCAACAAACGTCATATTTTACCTTTTGTCGCTGGGGTATATGTTTGTAACTCCCAAAGTATTGTATATTCATTTTGTAGTGATGCTTTATAATATTGGCGTTAATACATTTGTGATTTTCGCGCTGGGACTGACCAGTCGCAAATCCATCGATCTCGACCAGCGGGCTATGTTTAATTATCAGGGAATGGGCGCAACACAGTGGCTGATGACTTTTCCCATTCTGTTTGGTCCACTCGCTGTTTATGGAATTCTGTCGTTTCTGTTTGGAAAAATTGCCGCATACATCATTTTCGGCGGAGTTGGGCTTGTGGGCATTATTCTGCACCCCCGCCTGCTCGATTACTTTACGAAACAATATTTGAAAAGGAAACACAAAATGATAGCCGCATATAAATCTACCTGAAACCGAATTTAACCATTAATCATTCAAAACCATGATACAGACAATCGATTTAAAAAAAGCATACAATGGCACGGTGGTGCTCGATTTACCGGAATTCAAAATTAACAGCGGCGAAGTTTTTGGTTTGGTTGGCAATAACGGCGCCGGAAAAACTACCTTCTTTTCTCTTGTTCTGGATTTAATCCGGGCTTCCAAAGGAAAGGTTTTAATTAATGATATTGAAGTAGCAAAATCGGAAGACTGGAAAGAAATGACCAGCGCATACATCGACGAAAGTTTTACCATTGGTTACCTCACTCCTGACGAATATTTCGATTTCATCGGCGAACTGCGTGGATTAAATACTACTGATATTATCACATTTTTAAATGAATTCGGGGATTTTTTCAATGGCGAGATTTTGGGAAAAAAGAAATTCATTCGCGATCTGTCCAGGGGAAATCAGAAAAAAGTGGGTATTGTAGGTGCATTGATGGGAAACCCGGAGCTGGTAATCCTCGACGAACCATTTGCCAATCTCGATCCGTCGTCGCAGTTTAAACTTCGAAGAATTATCAAAGATTTGGCTGCTGAACGTCAACGAACGTTTATGATTTCGAGCCACAATTTGGACAATGTTACCGATGTTTGCGACCGGATAGCCGTGCTCGAAAAAGGTAAAATCGTGAAAGACGTGCAGAAAACAGACACCACACTGGCTGAACTGGAAGCGTTTTTCACCGGCGTTAGAGAAGAACATTCATTTCATGATGAATTGTAGAGCATTGGTTGGTTTAACGTCCGTAATTCCTGATTCAATTAATTTGAAGGGAACACCGGGGAAAAGGCTTAGTTTTGAACAATAATATTAATTCGGCTGTAAAAAATACGAGCTATGCAAACTGAAGAAATCAGCAAAAAGGAAGTGACGGTAAAAATGGCAGCTTTATGCAGCCGTTCCGAACAATGTTCTCCGGATATCCGGAAAAAAATTACAGCGCTTGGAATTGAAAGTGACGGGGCAGATGAAATCATTGACCAGTTGAAAAATGAAAAATTCATCGATGACGAACGTTTCGTAAAAGCTTATGCTGCCGATAAATTCAGGATAAACAAATGGGGTAAGATAAAAATCCGCTACTACCTGAAATTAAAAGGGTTGCCTGAAGAAATTATTGCAACAGGACTGGATGGAATCGACGATGAAAAATATACACAAACGCTGATAGAAGTGCTGAAAGCTAAAGCTAAAACCATTAAAAAGAAGCCAAAATTTGAAAAAATGGGGCAGTTGATTCGTTTTGCCCAAAACCGTGGTTTCGAACCGGAGCTGATTCACCGGCATTTAAACGAAGTGATTCAATAACCTGAAACGATCTGGCTTAAAAAACAACAATTATCCTTTCGAAAATTTAATAACCGATTCCATTGGGTCCGCGGCACAACAGATAATATAGCGGTAAAAAAATTTCAAAAAAGGTTTTCATTTTTCAAATAAATTGTCATAACTTGTTCAGGGAAAAAGATATAAAGATATTATTGTCGCCATTAAATCACAATCCAATCACTGGTAGAGTAAATAATATTTAATCTTCAGCCGGAATTCCGATGGTAATAATTGCCGTCGGTAATTTTGCGAGTGCTTTGAATTTGATGGATAAAACTTATCATTAAATCAATGGAAATGAAATCAGAATTAAAAGCGCGGCTCAGCGAACTGAAAGAAGAGTACCGAAAAGGTGAGGAACGCTTAATTGCATTGGAGCAGGAGACTGCAAATTTGAGCAAAACCATGCTTCGCATCAGCGGTGCTATTCAGGTATTGGAGGAGTTAACCGGAGATGCATCATCCGGAAATTCAAGCGAAGTAAATAACGAAATTACTAAAAATTTAGAAAAGTAGTTTTGCCTTTTATTTGATTTTAATATGAAAAAATGTGAGGAATTATGGCAAATCCTGTCTCCAATATTCCGATCGTATTGTTCCCGCTAAAACTTGAAACCCGCTTTGTAGCCGACGAATTGTGGATTCGGGCATTCCCCGATGCTGTTTTTTTACACAGCCATAATCCGAACCTTTCCAAAGAGGAAAAAGCGGATGCAACGGCCTTTAAAAAGCTCACGTCAAATGAAGAGAAAAAGCAGGTTTGGGAAGAATTGGTTTCAAAATATGGTGTTTACCGTTCTTCCTGGATTGTTCAAATAAGCAGTGAAGAAATCCAGCAACAATCGGATAATAATTCAAAAGAAGAGCCTTCGTTTTATTTTAAATGGTTGCCCGACAGGTTAGTTTTTTACGTGTACAAAGAAGGCGATCAAAACCCCAGCTATAAAGAAGATGGTTCTGTAATCGACCGAAATGGATTGACTGTTTTGGGAGAAGGTGATGAATGGCTGCAGGATTTTAATCGTGCAATAAAAGCCGGAATGGGCGTGAAAATCAAAATAAACCCGGCAGATACAAAATTTGAAAAAGTAATTGTAAGCGGGTTTCGTCACGACGAAAATCCCACAGTTCCTGCCGAAGGCCTGGCTGATTTGTTCCGCAATCATCAATACACGCAGGGATTTTCATTTCTAAACTACGGCACGCCAACCAACAATACCGAAAATGCAAAAAGCGGATTCTCTGCAAAGGATGAATTTGAAGTAGCCGATAGTTTTGAGTATGCAGTAGAAGGATTGAACCTGAAAACTGGTGCTGCAAATCCGGATGTTACAGATATTCACGCTGCGACAAACGGAAAGTACCTGGGTAAAACTCTGGGATTTGAAACGGATCTTTTAAAACACGTTCAACATGCGGATGAAACGCTTCCTGCGCTGAATGAACTGTTTCAAAAAGCCAGTTGGTTTGCGTTGGGCGCCCAGCCGCTATTTATGCTTTTGGGCAACCAACTGAGCAGCGAAATGCACGAATCAATTTGGCGCCATTATTCAAAATATGTAAAAGCCCGGGGATTATATTCGGCTTTGAAAATTGGCAATCAGCCATACGGAATCCTTCCGGTAATGAATATCAGCAATGTTTTTTTGCCGGAAAACAGCGACATTCGCAAAAGCGACCAGCTGTTTGATAAAATGACGGTCTTTTTTGCCCGGCTGATGAAGCGATGGCTTTTAATGGCAAAAGATCAGGCCCAGGTTCCACGATTGGTTGGCGACGATACCCGGGAAGAAATCCTGAAAATACTGAGCATGCAGGAACGCTCCAACTCCTGGCAAATTCGCTCGTTGGAATACAAAGCTTTCAAACGTAAGTTGTATGAATTTCTGCAAAATCATCCCGGAACAACGCCGTCATTGAGTTCCTTAAAAGGAATGGGTGGCGATTTTGAACCTGTCAGGGAAAACATAACATCAATTGCCGGATTGTTTGATTTGAACGAAGACGATTTTTCCGAACAAATCGATCAATTCCTGCGAGCTCCATTATTAAGCTTCAACGACGGAGCCGCAAATCTTATCGGCTTTGAAGATGGAAATTCAATCGTTACAGATCAGGAAGGTAAAAAGATTACAACCGATGAAACCAACGACGATAGCTTTTCTTTGGCAGATGAAAACCTGGAAAATTTTAAGGAATTCATCGATGGCATCAAAGCGCAAAAAGAAAATGAACTGGTTCAATATAAAGGCGATCTGAGTTTGTTTACGGATCTTTTTGTTCGCAGCTATATCAATGCCTGTCAGTTGTATTTCCGTGAAATTATTTTTGAGCCTGAACTTGCAAATAACATTTCAGGCGATCGGAGTTTCAAAGTTGCTGCCATCGAAAAAACCGAAGGTTCTGCGGTAGATAAAGGAGATTCAGTGATTACAATTTTGGGAGCGAACTCAAACAACATTGCAATTACTGCGCCTTTCGACGTGGTAAAATCAAAAAACTGCTGGTAAAAGAAAATGACGATGTTACAATGGGTATGCCGCTTTTTACATTGAAAAATGACACAAAATTCAACGAGATAAAAACCTCGTTTATTAATCTGGGGCAGGAAATCATAAATTCCATTCTGGCCATTCCCGAAGAAAAAGATAGAAAAGAAGCACAAACAAAAGCCATAGGTGAAGCTATCGATTTAAACAGTTACCGGTTGGATGCCTGGATAACCTCTTTGGCGGCCAGTAAAATTGAGCAATTGAGAAGCCATCCTGATCATGAAAAGGGCATTTATTTTGGTACTTATGGCTGGATTGAAGACCTGGAAAAAGACGCCACCCCGGTAAATCCGGAATCGCTTACGGATATTTATCGCGAAGCCGGCGGGATTATTCATACTCCCGGAGCGGCGCAGACAGTTGCTGCGTCGGTTTTTAAGAACTCCTTTTTGGCGCATAAACAGGAAGAAGATAGCAACCCGTTTGCTGTAAACCTCACCTCTGACAGGATTCAAAAAAGTCTGTTTTTGCTGGAAGGTATCCGGCAGGGGCAACAACTGGAGGCGCTTTTGGGCTACCAACTTGAACGCCATCTTCACGAAAATAACCTGCATGAAGAAATATATACCTTACGCGAAAAATTTCCACTGTATGAAAACGCCACCGGAGATTCAACCGGTTTTGTCAACTTGAGTGTAATCGATGGGTTAAAAGCAATTAAAAATAAAGACAGCTTTCCTGAACAGGTGAAAAAGCAAATCGAAAAACTGGAAGATACGATGGATGCAAGCCTCGATACGCTTTTTTACGAAGCAGGTTACCACATCACCCAGGGAAACCTGAGCCAGGCAGCGGCTGCCATCGATGCGACAAAAGGAGAAATTGAACCGCCGGTTACAGAATCCCTGAAAACAAAAATTCCGGGAACGGGAATCAAACATAAACTGGTGATGGTTTTTCAACCCAACAAGGTGCAACTTGGCGTTGAAAATACCCGGGCTTTTGCAGAACCTAACCTGGAAAACTGGCTGAAGGAAAACATCGGGCCGATGGAAAATATTGCCTGTGTGGCAGAACTTTACAATATTCAGGATGAGGATTTGATTGAAAAAGTTGAAGTTTCGTTGGCCGATTTAAAAATAAGTTATCTCGATTTTCTGTATTTAAGTGAAGAACCGGTTTCCGACGGCGCCGGCGAACTGGAATTGCGGATTAAAAATGCGGTACAGGAAAAAAATGGAAATCTGCCGAAAGAGATAAAATGTGTGATAACAGACGATAATCCGACAAATGGGAACTCACTGGCTCAGGCGCTTGGAGTAGCACGAACCGCCAAAACTTTGCTCGGTAAATGCCGGGTTTTAAAATCGGATGATTTGACGATGGAAAGTGAAACGGTTCAATACGACAGAAAAACGCTGGATGCAATTAAAGATAATCGTTTACAGCCAATTGTAGAACGGTTAAAGGAAACTGCCGGGGCTGATTTGACACAAAAAAATGCACTGCAATTCCTGTCAAATCTCGATTTTGAGTCTGCCAAAACTGCTTTCCTCGGAAATTCGTTGCCGGATACCGGGAGACTGAAAACCACCATTGATGCAAAAATAGCATCGGCAGAAGAATTGCTTTCGAAGTACAATTCACAAAGTTCTTTTAAAAATGCTTTTGAGCTATTACAACAGGTAGCAAAAATTCTATTTGGTGAATCGTTTATTCTTCTGCCGCCGGCAACCGGATCCGAGAATTTCAAACAGCTAATCAATAGTAAAAAGCAACAATTCCTGGTTGGAGATTCGGCGGATGAGGATAACGGGCAGGTTTGGGGACAGGAACGGATTAAAAACTGGATTCAGGGAGTTGCGCAGGTTCACGAAAATTCGGAGCTGTTTGAGGATTGGATGATGGTGAGTTCAGTGTGGAAACAAACTGTGCGATTGCCGGCAAATTCCAGTTACACTGTGGTTCAGGGGCCGACCTTGCTGCAATATCCATGGGTTGCCTTGTCTAAACAGGAAATTGATGCCTTGCTTAAAAAACAGTTTTCCACGCAGTCAATTTACAAAGATTCCAATACCGGCGAGGCCTACCCGTTGCCGGATGGCACCTATTATCCCGAAGGTTGTGAAAGTACCGTTTTATATGCATCAGAAAATATTACGCTGCAAAATCCGGTTTTCGGATTGGTTGTCGAAGAATTTTCAGAACATATTCCCGATAAAAAAATGAATACGGGATTGAGCTTTAATTACAATGTTCCGAACAACGAACCGCCACAGGCTCTTTTACTTGCCGTTCATCCCAAAGCAGGTCAGGAAAGCGACTTTTTTTGGTCGGAAGACGATCTCAGGGATATTCTTTTCGACACCATGGAGTTGTATAAAATTCGAATGGTGGATTTGGAAGCGATTCAGGAATACGGCTACATTTTGCCGATGACCTACTGGTTAAATATTCCCGCAAATAAATAATAAAATGGAATGAGTTTGTATTTTAAAATAAAACGCAATCTGTTTCCTGTTCAAAACGGGATACCAGGTTTTATCCCGCAATTCCGGCTGGAAGGGCGTTCCAGAAATGGCGACGATGACTCGGGCCTGGAAATGAGAACGGCAGATCCACTTTGGATACTGGGACGCCAGTGGCAATTTGGGGAATTTAAAGGAGAAGACAACGGCTCGCCCATTGGCGCTTTTGCCAGTTACAGAAAAGAGCTGCTAAATTTTTATTCTTTTCTGAATTCGGAATCGAAACTGGAAATCGGAAATGTTCCGCTGGAAGCCCGGGTGGAAGCCATTGAAGTGCAACCAACGGGTTTGCGCGATAAAGTGCGGATCGGGCAAAAGTTTGAAGAATTAATCAAAGTAAATTTCCCGGCTAATGAAGCTGACAGTTTTATTACGAAGCTGAGAATTGAGTTTTCATTAAACACGGAAGAAAAAACGGATCAAAAATCCCAAAGTTTTTTGAAACTGATGGCCGGGAATGTAATTGATGGTGGACGTTTATGGGAGAAAATACGGAAAAATGAATTTCCGGGCGGTGATTTTGCGCCATTGGAAACAGTAGCCGGCAAACTCAAAAAATGGTACCGGGATTTGTACCTGCCAACGCAGGAAGAATCTTCCTGGCATTCTGAAAATCTGGTGCATAAATTTAATATTCATGGTGAAAAAGATATTGAACTAAATGCTCCGGATTATCAAAGCGGACATCTCGACTGGTACTCTTTTGACAGCTCCGGCATTCAAATTAATCCATCAGAAAATACAAAAGATTCGGATGTATTTATGCCGGTTCAGGTTTCATTTGCCGCGATGCCCGATAAACGGCTGTTTTCGTTTGAAGACAGTAAACTCGATTTGTCAGGTTTGGAAGTCGATCAGGCAGACCTTGTGAAACTGCTGATTATCGATTTTTCGCTGGTTTCCGACAACGATTGGTTTACCATTCCCTTCGAAATGGAACCGGGTGAAATATCCTGGATTAACCGCATCACTGTAAAAGATGTGTTCGGAATTACAACCATTATTAATAATGATAAAAATACCGGTCAGGTTTTAGATGCGAATCCGCTTAAAATGTGGGATATATTTAAAATCAGACCATCGGATTTGTTAAGGGAAAGAGGACTGAACAATCAGGAACTTTATAAAAAGGAGGAGCATTTTCTTTATTTGCCGCCTGTTACCACATTTCGTCAGGAGTCGCGTCCGCTGGAGGAAATCCTTTTCCTGCGCGACGAATATGCCAATATGGTGTGGGGAATTGAAAAAATAGTTTGTAATAAACTGGGGAAACCGGTAAATGGCTTCGATCTTCATTTGGAATTGAACGGCCCCTTCATCAATCCCGAAGAACGGGAAACTGCAATGCCACAATTCCGGCTGGCAACGCAGGTACCAACAAACTGGATTCCCTATTTACCTTTTCAAATTGAAGAAGGAAACAGCAATATTGAATTGCGGCGGGCGGTGATGATGCGAAATGAATCGGACACAGATCCTAAAGACATTGATCCGATCTCCTCGCTGGCCCAAAATGATTTACTGACAGTCAGGGAAGAAGCCATTCCCCGTGCAGGAATTCGTGTGCAACTAACCCGGCAACGGGTGCGGGGAACCGATGGCAAAACCTACATCTGGTTAGGTCGGAAAGTACTGGCAGGCAGAGGCGAAGGCAGCAGCGGGTTAAAATTTGACCAACTGCTGTATTGATAGTATTATTTAGAGCTGTGAATATCAATTCATTTTGCCCTATCCCTAAAGGGAACGAATTGATTTTCTCTGCTCCCTTTAGAGAAGGGGTGAACGGAGAGAATCAAGATAACAATGAATAGAGTGAAAAATCGGAGACTAGTTGTAAAACGGATGAACGAAAAAACAAAATTTAAGATGCTGTTAAATGACACAACAGGTTAATTATTTCATACCATATGTACGGCAGGGCTTAATTACTCTGGCAGACCAGGGCCAGGCTCCTGGAAAGAGAACGGTTGTCCCGGTAAAACTTACGGTTACAGCTTCCGGCAACACAAATAATCCGGTTAATACGGAAACTGTCACGAAGAACATTACGCTTTTTGGGCCGGGAGATGTAATGGGAATAAACGAAAATATTATTTCGCGTCTGGCGCCGTCTCCGAATACGCAAAATTTTGGAACCTTGCTGACACCTTTTATTGAATTTGCCGAACCCGATTTTTTATGGCGGTTCAGCAGCCTGCAAAGCTGCCGGTAAAAACTGGATTCCTTGGTTGGCTCTCATTGTTTTAAAATCGGAAAATAACCAGGAGGAAGGGGAATTTGAGAAAATCCAAAATTCCAAAAAGGAACTCCCCCCTCAAATTCAGTTAAAACCAAATGCAATTTTGCCTGATTTGAAGGAATTGTGGCGGTGGGGGCACGTGCATAAATTAGAATTAAAAGAGGCTTCCGGAGAGCAGGTAATAAACAGCATAAAAATGGCGCCCAAAAAGGCAGTTTGCCGTTTGTTGTGCCCGCGGAAATTAAAGCCGCAGACCAAATATCACGCTTTTTTAATCCCAGCATTTAAAATTGGCGCCGAAGCTGCAATGGGCATTACGGATGCAACCGAAGACAGGACCGTGCTCACCTGGGAAACACCAGCGGATGGTGCAGGCAAGACAATACCTTACTATTTCGACTGGGAATTCAGCACGGGCGCCGGTGACGATTTCGAGAACCTGGTGCGCAAATTAAAACCCCGGGATTTGGAAAATATGGGTACGCGGCCCATCGATTGCAGTAATCCGGGTTACGGAATGCAGGACGATAACGGATTGATTTTGCAAATGGAAGCGGCATTGAAATCCCTGGATACAAAGATTCAAGCGTGGGGAATGGATATCTCTGGTGACAGTACGGATGCTGAACGCAGCAAAGAGAAACAGGGGGACATGGCGAATTTATTAAACCAAAGAGTCGAACAGATTGATTTGGGAAATGGTAAAACTGAAACCAAATTACGGGTAACTCCACCGGTTTACGGCGAATGGTATGCATCGCTGGAAGGGAAACCAATCGGGAAAAATTCTCAAAACAGTAATCTTTGGCTGGAAGAACTAAACCTGGATTTCCGGCATCGGGCGGCGGCCGGACTTGGGGTGCATTTTGTAAAGGAAAATCAGGAAAAACTGATGAAAGCCGCCTGGGAACAGTTGAGCAAAATCCAAAAGGTAAACCAGGAACTCAACCTCGGAAGGTTTGGACGGGAAGTTTCAAACAAAATGTTCAGGCGGTTGGAAAAAATGAAGCCAAACAACGTGTTCAAAATGGCTTTACCGGTAAAAAATAAAATAGCTTTTGCACCGGAAAAAACTGTTGGCGCTTTCCTGAAAAGTAGTCCCATAACGAATAATCTGACGAGTGTAAAAGCAAAAAAATATCTCTTCAAGGCAAATGGCGCGGAAGTAAAACCCGAATTTTCACCCGTAGTAAATTCCCGCCTGGTGAATTTGAGCTTCAGGGTGAACGGGCTAAAAGATTCAGTAACAAGAATTGCCACATCACCCACCACACCGGTTGCCGACAAGGTGGATGAACAGTTCTCGGAAGCAGTGAATAAAACCATTTCAGCTTTAAATCCGAAAATTACCATTGAATCCAGGATAAAAAGCAGGATCACAACGTTCAGAAGCATTGAAAAAACCGAAAGCGCGCCAAACATTTCCGAAGAGGATGAATTACATCCGGTAAAATGGTATCCCGAATTTCACCGTCCGATGTACCACTTTTTACGAGCGATGTCGCAGGAATACATTTTGCCCGGGTTGGAAAACGTGCCGCAAAATACGGTGGGACTTTTACAGACCAACCGCCGCTTTATTGAAGCTTTTATGGTGGGTTTAAATCATGAAATGGCGTCAGAACTGTTATGGAGGGAATTTCCGACCGACCACCGCGGCAGCTATTTCAGAAGTTTCTGGGACACCACCATTTATTCGGTAGACGAAAATGAGAAAAAAGCCTTCAGGGAAACTGAAATAGCTTCGGCTTTACTGGATGAAATCCGGAAAAAATACGGCGCCGATTTCGATACAATAGAAAAAATAGAATCAACTTACATCATCGCCGATCCAAACGACACAGAAAAGGAAGTTGCCGGTGCGTATGAAAATGCGGTTGAAAAATGGCTGCTAACCCGCGATGAGGACAAAGACATTGACAAGCTTGCCAACTGGAATAAAAAGAAACGGCTGGGAGATCATCCTGTGCCTGGCAAACCGAATAACGAGGAAGAAGATCAAAATCAAATGGTTGTGCTGATAAGAGGCGAACTGCTTCAAAAATTCAGCAACACACTAATCTATCTGGTAAAAAAGAAAAACGGCAAGCCCGATTTGAACCCGGATGCGGAGCGCATACATCCTGTTTTTGAAGGTGAATTACCTCCTGATATCGTATTTCTTGGATTTCCGATTCCAAAAGCAGATGCCAGGAATTATTTTGTCGTTTTTGAAGAACGGATAACCGAACTGCGATTTGGGCTGGATGAAACTCCGGAAGGAGAATCGCCCGGACCTGAAATAAACGATTTTAGCTGGGAGCATTTTCCAACACTTTCTTCGGAGGGTTATTTGGATGGAAACCAACCTTCTATTTTTACTGAAAAATGGAACAATGCAGCATTTATCGGAAAAGTTATGATGCAAAAACAGGTGCGGGCGGCGATTGAGTTGGAAGAATTACTGCCGGGATAACCGGCCATTTTAACTGAAAAGTATGGCAACGATTATACCAAATCTGAAAAGAGGCCAGACGATATTCGAGCAGTTGGCAGAATATCCGCTTCCGAAAAAAAAAGGTATAAAAGACTATATTTTTTACATTGTTTCAACTTCACACGGTTATGGATTAGGCGCAAGTGTATTTTTCCGGAAATACTATAAAAATCATTTTGAAAAAAATGCCAAAAGTCTGGAAGAAATCATCGATATCCTGCATTCGGAAATTCAGGCGAAACCCATAGACCAAATCCGCGAAATTGTTATTGTTTCTCACGGAAACATGCGCGAACTGCTTTTCCCTGTCACAAAAAACGCGTTTGACAGTGTTGAAAACAAAGCGAAATATCAAATCATACGGCCGGGTACGCTTGTGAATCTGCAGCAGGCATTTGAAGCCGGTGACGCCGCTTTGCAGGATTTTAAAACCAAAAGAAAAGAAGTTGTTAAAAAGCTTTTGGACACTTCCCGGATAACCATACGGGCCTGCAATTTCGGCTCGTCCAGCGACGGCTTGTTTGCTTTATATGCTTTTTTCGGGGGAAGGGCCAATGTTTACGCACCCTGTGAATACCAGTTCTTTCTCGACCGGTTGGGCATCGGTCCGGAATCGAGGTTGAAAAACGATTTGGACTTTTATCAGCACCTCGTAAAACAGGGCTACATTTCACGAAAAACAAAGAACAGCGAGAAAAGAAGGGTGAAAATAATTAAAGCGCTTACCGAGCCGGGACGAAGAAAACATCGGTTTCAACTTTCGGGATACACCCTTGAAAACAATAGAGTTGTCAGCGGAGACAAAGATGAACACGATTCCTTTGTCAAGGCATTCGATCAAAAAACCATTCCTGATTCCGTCAAAGACAGGTTTAACCAGGAACAGCTTCCTTTATCCGGTGAACAAACGGTTCTGATAAAAAAGAAGGGCGGGAAATGGATATTGTTTGACGATAAACTGAGAATAGACCATCATACGTATAAAATAGAGTATACCATCCAGGTGGAATTCGAACAGTTCTCCAATGAGGAGAATCACCGGGCCGGCCTTTTTGTATATCCTGTTTTAAACCACCGGAAAGCACTTCCGTCTATTCCAATTCAACTGTTTTTTTCGGACGATCAGGATGAACAGTTCAAAGGCCAGATTTTTGAACTGGCTGCTTATTCAACCGACCCCGACCAGGGACCGGATGCCCCCAAAAAAGTAAATTATGATGCTTATGAAAAGTTACTGGATGAAGGTAATTTCCAGGACAGCTCCGGGCACAACATTCTTGCATTTTTCGAAAACGAAGGAATTTCGCTTAAAAATCCCCGGATCGTACAGTTGCCTCCCGCAAAAACAGGGAAACAGTGGGAAATTCAGGACGACGAAGGCTCCTATAAAATCAAAGAATCATTCTATTACATCTACCCAACAGGTTTTAACACAGCGCTAAAGGTGTTTGAGCCGGTGACCAGGGAAAAACGCCTCGATTTTTTTGAATACCAGGGTAGCGATCCCGATAATCCCGGAACGGAATTAATGGCTTATATGGACGGCCATTCGCTGGAAGAACTTTTTGATCTCATTCATTATTTGCGGAATCCCTATAAGGAAGAGCATGCTTTTTACATTTATATGGCACAGGAAGCCATGCAAAGAAAAGCTGAATTTATGACTTGGCCATTGGAAAAAGAAGCGAATGAAAGAAGAGCGAACGAACCCATTTATTTCCCGTCATGGGAAACGTTGAACGATTTGGAAAGAAATGACAAAGATAAGTTTGCCTATAGTTTTAGCAATGTGTGGCGGGAAGCCAGGGAGTCTTCTTCGAGAAATAAAGAATTTACCGTCGATTTGTTTGAGGAAAGAAAATTGCCGTTTCCTGCAATTCTTCTTGAAAAAATAATGGAACCCGATTCGCCGGAAAATGATCCGGATGTTCTGGAGAAGGATTCCAACAATCCGAAAGGCGTTCCCGATCCGCCACCCGAATATTTCGACAAGGAAATTGCATTTGAAGAAATTAAGCCGAAGCAGGATGTCAGTTGTCAGAAATTCAAAGAGTTACTGGAGATTATCAAGCAAAATAAGGGCAAAAAATGGGAAGAAATTGAAAAAATATTCAAAGAAACCAAGTTTGACGGTTCTACAACTCTTTACGACTATTTTACATCTGACTATGGTTACAGTTCTTTTGAATTTGCAAGTCAGATACTCGAAATGTTTTCTCCTTACGCTGCCGATTCCGGAATAGTTGGAGCTTTAGGAACTTTTGCGGAATCGAGGCTGTTTTTTGCCGGCGGTGTATTTTTTGCCATCGCAGGCCCCCTGTTGATGATGAAAAATATACTGGGTGAAATAAGCCAGGGAAAAAAGAATTTTAAGGCATTTGGGATTGTTACCGGATTAAAACAGGGAAATTCCATGATCACGGAAATCATAGTCAAATACGATATGAACGGAGTTCCTATTGCAGATTCATACGATTTGTTGCCGAAAGCTCCCGACCACCTCGACGCCTATCTAACGTTTACCGGATATACCAGGGTGTACATTGTAATGTCTGAATTTATTGATGCACATAAAGAGGGGTATATTATGGGTGTGAATGAAGTGAACAAGGCATTGAATGAAGACTTAAGGAATTACATGAGAATTTTCAAACAGTATGTTTTAAGCAAGGGGCTCAACGAGTGTCATTTTAAAGTGTTGCTCGAATCGGGTTTAGTTGATGAGAATGCCGTTAAACGGGCAATCCTTCACGGTTTGCACAATCAGATTTCAAAAATTGCGAGATATGATTCGATCAAGACGAAATAGCTATTGGATTTTAAAAATGCAGCAGTAATGAACAGCGAAGAAATGAAGAACCAGCTTTCATACCTCTGTCTTTCAATTCGGGATCTTGTTGCTCCCCTGGAGGAAGGCTTGGCCTCGCCTGAAGGATTGGAATATCTTTTTCAAAAATACGGATGGGAAGCGGAACTGGATGAAGAAACTTATGAAAAGCTAAAACAAGCCCTGACACTGAAAGAGCCGCTTGAAAACTTTATTGCTGCGGTTGATTCACTAATCGAAAATACATCGGGAACAGATTTCAACACGTCAGAATTGATAGTTATTATTGAACAGGGAAACACGCTTATTCAAACGCTGGCAAATTTTGACGTGAAAAATCTGTCGGAGTTAAATGGTCCCCTGAAAGATCCGGCATTCTGGAGAGATATTGCGGATCACGTACTGGATGATTTACTGGTAACCTATATCCGGCTCTACCAACCAGTTGCTCATGCGCTTCTGCAACTCTTCGGCGTTATCCGGTTTGAAGAGATAACCAGCCAATCCGCGTTAAAAATTCCGTATACCAGGGCCATTGTGGATTGGAACCAACTCGTTCAACTCGTTTCGAATCCGTTGGAAGCTTTTAACAATTATTACCACTGGAAACAACAAAATCAAAACTTCAACCACAGGCAATTACTGCAAAACATACATGAAGCATTCGAAGCCTTGAAGGTTCACTCCATGGTTTTAGTCCCGTCTGAGGACTTTTTAAATAACACAACATTTAATCCGTCGCCGGAATACAACCGGGAAAAGGAAGTTATGGAATTATACGTTCCTTTTTTGTATGGGATGAGCCTTGCCGATCGGGCTGTTATAGAACTTGGATTGTCCGTAATCCCTATTCCCAAAGATAATTCCAACCCGCCGGCAGGCCTGTTGGTGCGCCCGGTAAGCAGGGGCGGGGCCGGACAGGAGATCACGTTAAATGATGATTTCAGGCTGGATTGGAAATTTCAGGTGGATTCAACAAACCTGCTGCAATTGAAAATTTTTCCGGATGATATCCATTTCGACAGTGGGGAACCAACTGTTGGTGTTGCATTTGGATTTCACAGCACGTTTGCTCAACCGCGGTACATTTTTGGAAACGAAAAAACCACGCATTTAAAACTGCAGCAAATCAGTGTTGAATGTAAAATTCTGGGAAGCCCATCCGATCCGGAAGTTCAACTGGTTCTTGGAATACACGGGAATCCCGGGTTAAGCGCTGTTCTGCTTTTGAATGATGCCGATAATTTCCTGAATGAAACGGTTGCCAGGCGTCCCCTGGAAGCGGGCTTCTCGCCTGAGATTGCCTGGTCAAATAAAACCGGTATTACCTTCAACGGAAATATTGCCGTTGATGCTGCCATACCCCTGAACAAAGAAGTAGCAGGTATAAAGTTTAAAACCCTCTATTTTTCAATTGAGCAGGGAAAAAATAACGAAACTGCACAAAGCGCATTTTTAAATGTTGGCATTAGCCTGGGCGGAAATTTGGGGCCTGTTGATTTTACAGTCGATAAGGTGGGTATTAGTTTGAATGGTATGCCCTATACCAGGCAGCAGCTTCAGGAGCAGAAATTTAAAAAGCCGACCCTGGTTTTTGGAAATTTCGGTTTGGACCTGAATTTTCTGCCACCCAAAGGCATCGGAATTAAGGTAGATTCAGAAATAATTACCGGCGGCGGCTTTCTGGAATTCGACCCGGATAATGACCGTTATTCCGGTGTTTTAGCCCTGAAACTGGCGCTCGAAAAAAGGGATATTGGTTTGGTTGCCATTGGACTGATTAACACCCGTTTGCCCAACGGAGAAAAAGGCTTCTCGATGTTAGTCAGCATCAGCGTGTTCTTTTCACCGGCCATTCCGCTGTCTTTCGGGTTTACGCTCAATGCCGCGGGAGGATTGGTCGGTATTTACCGCACCATGAAAGTGGACATTTTAAGGGAGCGAATCCAAAACGGTGCGGTTAAATCCATCATGTTTCCGGAAAATGTTATCGAAAATGCCTCAAAAATTATCAGCGATTTGAGGGCTGTTTTCCCGCCACAGAAAAAGCATTACGTGGTGGCGCCTTTCTTTAAAATCGGCTACGGCACACCCACGGTAATGGAGGTAGATTTGGGACTTCTCCTTGAGTTTCCGTTTGTAGGAAGGATTATTTTGCTCGGGAGTTTGGGAGTATATCTGCCTAACAGGGAGGCGGAAAAACGCTTAGGGGAACTGCATGTGGATATCTTTGGGGACTTCAATTTTGCAGGGTCGTACATTTTAATTGAAGGCCGGCTGCGCGATTCGAACCTGGTTGAAGTTGCGCTGACCGGAGGCTTTGCCTTTATGCTGGACTGGGGAAGCAACCCGCAGTTTTTGTTGTCGGTTGGCGGGTACCACCCGCGGTATAAAAAGCCGGCCCGGTTTCCTGAGGTTTCACGGGTAACTGCACTTATTAAAAGAGGAGACGATATCCGGTTGTCTTGCCAGTATTACCAGGCAATTACGTCCAATTCTTATCAAATAGGGATTAGCGCCGAACTGGTGGTCAAAAAAGGCCATGCCCGGGCGTATGGCTTTTTAGGATTTAATGCCTTGCTGCAATTCGATCCATTTTATTTTGAAGCAGATATCCGAATCAGCGTGGAAGTTTCCTACCGCGGCAGATCGTTTTTTGGAATCGAGCTTGAATTTCTGCTCAGCGGTCCGGAACCCTGGCGCGCCAAGGGATATGCAAAAATCAAGGTGCTGTTCTTCTCCCTGAAAATTAAATTCAATTATACCTGGGGCCACGAACAAAAAGTGGTTCCGGTAATCGTGAAACCTGATGCCTTGCTGGAAAAATTAAAGGTACAGTTGAAGCAATCTGCGAACTGGTCGGCAAAACTACCTGCAGGATTTACTGCGTCAGAATCGTTACGGAGCCTGGAAGAAACGGAAAAACAGGATCAGATATTTATTCATCCTTCGGGTTTTCTGGAACTGCGTCAAAATTTGATTCCCCTGAACAAAACCATCGAAAAACTGGGTAACAGTTACTTGAAAGTTGGCACAAGTTACCGGATTACCAACTTTAAATTTGGTGCCGGAGCGCCCGTCGATACTAAAAAAACGGTGCAGGATTATTTCTCCCGCGGACAGTTTGAAGATTTACCGGACAACGAGAAACTGTCTACACCCGATTTCGATTTGATGACTGCCGGAATTGAAGTCGCTCCCGATGAAGTATTCGATTTTTCAGCGGATATGGAATCGACACCCAACGATTTCGAAGACATTATTTTAGGCGAAACCGGAAATGCCAGGACACAAAGCTCCAACAACTGGCAGGGAGAACGTTTAATGAACTTCAGTGGAATTAAAAAACGAATTGATGCAACACGGCCTGAAGATTTGTTTGGGGTTGTGGATGAAGTGCCGGAGCAAAAAGGAAAAGCGTATAAAATATTATCGAAAGAAGCGCTCGATTCGCCTGCAAAACTGAAGGAACATTATTTCAACAGCTATTCCGGTGCGAAAGATTATTTGCAGACCCACTGGCCGAAAGAAGAACAAAAAGAATGGCAGATATTACAGGCCGAACCTGAAGGGAACGAGCAACTTTTAATTGACATTGAATAAAGGGTAAAATCTTTGGATTATAAATTATTCGTAAAAACACCATGGCATATACATCATTGCAGCAACGTTTGGCCGGTTTGCCCCTTGTTATTTGCGGGCCCGTATTACGGGCGGTTAACGCCGATTCTGTGACGGTTTGGGTTGCCTTAAAAGAACGGAAGATGGTCTGGTTGCGGATTCACGAATACCGGGAATTATCGCCCTTTCCCAATTTAAAGAATACACTAACAACGATACTGGAAGGTAAACAAACAACGGTAGAAGTTGGGGAACACCTGCATATTTCGGCTGTAACAGCGAATTTGAAAATTGGACCTGCCACTTTGGAACCGGGCAAATTATATTTTTACAATCTTTTTTTCACCGATGCAGACAGTCCTCCGGCTTCGGTTTCACTTGCAGATATTAATCTTGCTACAGAGGGCACCACGGCGCCTGTAGATTTTACCCTACACTATGAACATGAACCTGAAAATCCAGATCCCCAACATGTTAACCATATACATTTACCCTCATTCTCCCTGCCTCCGGAAGATTTGAACTCACTAAGAATTGTGCATGGCTCATGCCGGAAACCGAATGCAGAAAATCTGGATGCCATGCCCACCATTGATCAAATGATTGGCACAGACTGGAAAAAGCCTTCTGATCGCCCCCACTTTCTTTTCTTAACCGGAGATCAGATTTATGCCGACGATGTTTCCGGCATACTTTTATATATGTTTATGGATTCTCAAAAGGTATTGCTGGGTTCCGGCCGGCAGGAAACCTTCCTTTCTGAAAAAATCGGAAAGGAACTATCGATTAAAAAAGAACAGCAAACCAGCGAAGTTATTCCCAAAAACGGAGAAACTACCTGGAGTGGAAAATTACCACCTTCCGGAAAAAGGGGGCCGCTAATCAAGCATTTTGCAAAATTCTCTGATTCTGACTTCGACAATCACCTTATTTCATTCGGAGAATATTGTGCTATGTATTTGTTTGTTTTTTCCGATGTTCTTTGGATTAAGGAGACTCAAAATAATACGGGATTTCCTGAATTTGAAGAGGTTTATCCCGATGAAAAAAAGCATTATACAGCCACTTTTCTGGATAATAATGACCAACTACCGACAAAAAAATTTAATAATTATACCAAAGAGGCTAAAAGACTGATAAAATTTGTATCCACTTTGCCAAAGGTGCGCCGGGCACTGGCCAACGTTCCTACTTATATGATATTCGATGACCATGATGTAACGGATGATTGGTTTATGACCTTCAACTGGTGCGAAAAGGTACTCTCAAACCGGTTAGGAAAACGAATCGTTCAAAACGGTATGTTAGCCTACTCATTGTTTCAGGGTTGGGGTAATACTCCGGAGCAGTTTGGGGCCGGCAAACCGGGTGGTAAAATACTTGAAATAATTGGGAAAAAATGGCAAGGCGGCTATTTCGATGCTACTGAAGCGGAAATCGCAGGACCTTTGGGCATACCAGTATCAAGTGTAAAAAAGGATATTTTTAAGGTTGTTAACGGCGAAAACCAGATCAATGCCGTTTCCGATAAAATAGAGTGGAATTACAGTATTAACAGGACTAAATTTGAGATAATAGTCTTGGACGGGAGAACAAAAAGAGGTTATCCGGTTGCGTTTGATCCGAAAGCAAGAGAGTTCTGGCACGCTTCAATAATCTGCGGGGACTCGTTTAAAAAGCAAATTCCCGTATTGGCGGATAAACCTGAGCTAACCATACTGATTTCACCGACTTCAATAATCAATATTCCGGCAATAGACTTCGATGAGTTTACATTTCTGAGCGAATTAATTGCAAATTGTAAAACGAAGAACGATGAAACCCTTGATGTTTATGACCATTGGAAAAATCAGAGCGAAGCGTTTGAGAATTTACTTCGTCATATAGCTGTAAGGGGCAAAAAAACGGATTCAAACATTGAAACCCGAAATTTGATCCTGACAGGCGACGTCCACTTCTGTTCTGCCATCCGGTTAGCTTATCAAAATAACAGGATGACACAGGAAACTGATAAAACACCGGCCAATGCAATATTTGCGCAATTCTCATCCAGTTCCTTTAAGAAACAAACATCACGTACCAAACTTTTGCATCACAATGGTTATAAATTTACGACAATGACCGGCTTGTCATTTGAAAAACCGGGAATATATGCGTTGCTGCGGATTACGATTATTGGTGACGTTCTCATCTTTTTAATTGACCACGTTGCAAATCTAATCGACAGCGATCCGGTTTACTTTCTTGAACCAAAGCTTCCCAAATCAAAAGAGTTTTTTGGTTGGGAAGGTCCGGTTGATTTTAGTAATCAGACGCAGTTAAAGGTTAAAAGTCAAAACATTCTGGGTAGAATTTATCAGTCATTTGCCGAGGCAAACGGCCATAAGCCTGACTATACCATTATTCCGGTGAAACCTGTAATGATACTTTCTAAAGATCAGGCTTTAAACGTAACGGATACCGTATTGCCCAATCCGCGGTGGCGCTATAAAACCAATTATATAATAGCTGAAAATGAAGTCAGGGAAGCCATTGTAACAGGTGAAATACTGGATGTTGGAAATCCTGACACTCCCGATAAAAATAAGGCCCTTAAAGAATATTTGAAAGCTTCCAGAAATCATTCTGAATATACTCATAAATGGGGAAGCGGAAAAGAGATAGTGGGTCTGAATAATGTTTCTGAAATATCATTTGATTGGAAAAATGGACAGGAAAAATGGATTGAACAAAAGTCATGGTGGTATTTAAAGCAAAAGAATGAAAATAAACCGCAGGCCTTTTTTCCCCTCTCCAAATTCAGGATTTCGATGGATTTTAAAGTGGAGGATTTACCCAAACCTGTTTAATGGAAAGAAGATAATTCATGAACAATATCCAACATAAAATATCAGCAGCGCTTTTTGATGTTTTCAGTTTCATAGAGAAAACAACGGAGGATGAATTAATTCTTGGGGAAGTTGTTCGGATGATGGGTTGGAACCTTGACGATTTGGCCGGATTTTCCGTTAATGAATTAAGCGATGCATTGAAACCTCTGGCCTCCGACTTGAAACGATTGATGTTGTTTGTTCAGGATCCCCCTTCAGGTTTTTCTGATTTCGAAGAGGTACTGCGTTTGTCTGAAAAACTTTTCGGACATATCCTGGCTTTAAATCAGGTGTTGGAAAATCTGGAATTTGAGGGCGTGGATAAAGAACGGCTCAGTGAATTCGCTGAAGATGCTGTGAATTGCCTGGTCGTTCAATATATCGCCATAAAATTTCCCGTATTTTATCATTTAGCTGTTTTGCTTACTGTCATTAAAGGGGTGGACCGGCTCGCACCTATTACAACCACCGATGAAAAAACCATTCGGCATTCCTCTGTAATTCCCGCACTTCGTCCAAAGCAAATAACCAAACTTTTAAGCCAGCCGGTTGAGTTGCTGAAAGCGGAATATTTTCCCAATCGACTTCAAACCGAACAGGATGCGATCCGCGCAACCAACAAACTTTTCCCCAGGGTTGCCAATCTTTTAAATGCACTTGGCATCCATACTGTATTCGGCTACAATAAAAATCACGGAGTGGAATTTCCCGGACATGGCGACCAGATTATAGCCGGCATGCTTACAGCATTTGTGGATTTGGATGTTGGTGGGCAAGACCTGGAGTTTGAGGTAAGTTTTGCCTTGTCCCCTGCAACCAGAGGAGATTTGGGACTGGTTGTAATACCTTCCGGAACTTTGAATTTTTCACAAACATTTGACAACTGGCTGGTTCAGATGAAGCTTTCCGGGGGTGTTGAAGGATTTGCTGTTGGCAAAGACAAAGTAACTTTGTTGGCAGATACAGATACGTCATCGTTGGATGCTTTGCTTATCATGCATAAAATACCGGAAACTGAAAATGCTCCCGCATTTCTTTGGGGCAGTGCAGAGGGAAGTCATTTGCAAATAGGTAGCCTGGTGACAACTGCCGCTGTTAATTATAGGGATGACGTATTTAACTTTGATATTTTTGTTCAAAGCCTGGCATCATCGATAAAAATTTCACCGGACGACGGGGATGGCTTTATCAATTCCATTTTACCTCCCGATGGTTTGCAACTGGACTTTGATTTCGGTATCGGATGGTCCAATCAAAAAGGGCTTTATTTTAAGGGTTCCGCCGGAATGGAAGCGGTTTATCCTCTCCATAAAAAAGTACTGAATACCCTGACGTTTGAACAACTTTCTTTGCTGCTTTCGGCAAAAGATACGATGCTCCAAACCGAAGCTTTACTCGATTTTAGTATTGACATTGGACCGGTTGAAGCCAGAATAAACGCAATTGGAATAAAATCGGCGCTGAAAAACTTAGGAGATACCGGCAATATTGGTTTTGGCAATTTGTCGTTGGGATTTGCTCCACCCAAAGGCATCGGAATTAAGGTAGATTCAGAAATCATTACCGGCGGTGGCTTTCTGGAATTCGACCCGGATAATGACCGTTATTCCGGTGTTTTGGCCCTGAAACTGGCGCTCGAAAAAAGGGATATTGGTTTGGTAGCGATTGGTCTGATAAACACCCGTTTGCCCAACGGAGAAAAAGGCTTCTCGATGTTGGTCAGCATCAGCGTGTTCTTTTCACCGGCCATTCCACTTTCTTTCGGTTTTACGCTCAATGCCGCGGGAGGACTGGTCGGTATTTACCGCACCATGAAAGTGGACATTTTAAGGGAGCGAATCCAAAACGGAGCGGTTAAATCCATCATGTTTCCGGAAAATGTTATCGAAAATGCCTCAAAAATTATTAGCGATTTGAGGGCTGTTTTCCCGCCACAGAAAAAGCATTACGTGGTGGCGCCTTTCTTTAAAATCGGCTACGGCACGCCCACGGTAATGGAAGTAGATTTGGGACTTCTCCTTGAGTTTCCGTTTGCAGGAAGGATTATTTTGCTCGGGAGTTTGGGAGTATATCTGCCTAACAGGGAGGCGGAAAAACGCTTAGGGGAACTGCATGTGGATATCTTTGGGGACTTCAATTTTGCTGCATCGTACATTTTAATTGAAGGCCGGCTGCGCGATTCGAACCTGGTTGAAGTTGCGCTGACCGGAGGCTTTGCCTTTATGCTGGACTGGGGAAGCAACCCGCAGTTTTTGTTGTCGGTTGGCGGGTACCACCCGCGGTATAAAAAGCCGGCCCGGTTTCCTGAGGTTTCACGGGTAACTGCACTTATCAAAAGAGGGGACGATATCCGGTTGTCCTGCCAGTATTACCAGGCAATTACGTCCAATTCTTATCAAATAGGGATTAGCGCCGAACTGGTGGTCAAAAAAGGCCATGCACGGGCGTACGGTTTTTTAGGATTTAATGCCTTGCTGCAATTCGATCCGTTTTATTTTGAAGCAGATATTCGAATCAGCGTGGAAGTTTCCTATCGCGGCAGATCGTTTTTCGGAATCGAGCTTGAATTTCTGCTCAGCGGTCCGGAACCCTGGCGCGCTAAGGGATATGCAAAAATCAAGGTGCTGTTCTTCTCCCTGAAAATTAAATTCAATTATACCTGGGGCCACGAACAAAAAGTGGTTCCGGTAGTCGTCAAACCTGATGCCTTGCTGGAAAAATTAAAGGTACAGTTGAAGCAATCTGCGAACTGGTCGGCAAAACTACCTGCAGGATTTACTGCGTCAGAATCGTTACGGAGCCTGGAAGAAACGGAAAAACAGGATCAGATATTTATACATCCTTCGGGTTTTCTGGAACTGCGTCAAAATTTGATTCCCCTGAACAAAACCATCGAAAAACTGGGTAACAGTTACATGAAAGTTGGCACAAGTTACCGGATTACCAACTTTAAATTTGGTGCCGGAGCGCCTCGTCGATACTAAAAAAACGGTGCAGGATTATTTCTCCCGCGGACAGTTTGAAGATTTACCGGACAACGAGAAACTGTCTACACCCGATTTCGATTTGATGACTGCCGGAATTGAAGTTACACCCGATGAAGTATTCGATTTTTCAGCGGATATGGAATCGACACCCAACGATTTCGAAGATATTATTTTAGGCGAAACCGGAAATGCCAGGACACAAAGCTCCAACAACTGGCAGGGAGAACGTTTAATGAACTTCAGTGGAATTAAAAAACGAATTGATGCAACACGGCCTGAAGATTTGTTTGGGGTTGTGGATGAAGTGCCGGAGCAAAAAGGAAAAGCGTACAAAATATTATCGAAAGAAGCGCTCGATTCGCCGCAGAAACTGAAGGAACATTATTTCAACAGCTATTCCGGGGCGAAAGATTATTTGCAGACCCACTGGCCGAAAGAAGAACAAAGAGAATGGCAGATAGTACAGTCCGAAGTTGAAAAACGAAGAAGTTATGATATTATAACCATAAAAAGAACAACAATGATAAACTTTGATGAATTAAAAATAAAAGACAGCGAACTGTTGGGCAAAGAACAGTGGAATGGTTTGCTGGACGATACCAGGAGGTATTTTGAAGGCAATGTGGGGTTGGGCACCGATGCTCCCGAAGCTAAACTGCATATTGAAGGACAGGGCGGCACTGAAGTGGATTTACTTGTAAGTGGCAGAATAAAATCGAATAATGATAATGGTGGATTGTGGATATCAGACGACCGTTTTGTGGGAGGGACGTCTGCCAACAGAATCGGATTCTTTAATAACAAAGCCTGGCGGTTGCTGGTACAAAACAACGGAAATGTGGATATCGGCGGAAGTTTGAGCATCGGCGGAAATCTGGATGTTGGAGGAAAGGTGGGAATCGGAATCCCCAATCCAATGAGTACTTTATCGCTTCGGCTCCTCGTTAAGTTCGATAAAACTGGCGCTTTATCAAAACAGTACAGGATCATCCTATTACGGAATGGGTGTTACATCGGGGCATTTTTATTTTAATATAGGCAATCCAAGCGCCAGGTATTCGTTTCTCGACCGGGCCGGATCCGGCTCCAGAGAAATTTTTACCATCCTCGGGAACGGCAACGTGGGAATTGGAACCGGCAATCCCTCGGCGCCACTTCATGTTAACGGGATAATCAAAGCCGGCCTTAGAAATATCGGCGATCAAAAAAATGTACAATATAACCCAACGACACAGGAAATAGGCTGGGATAACTCTACGCGGCGGGACAAGCGGAATATCACTCCGCTAAAAGACGATTTTGGAAAAATCATGCAATTGCAGCCGCGTAAATACACCCGGCCCATGGAACCGGAAAACTGGGAAATCGGCTACATTGCAGAAGAAGCCAAATCATTGGGCCTCGAGCATTTGCTTTTCTACGATGAAAATAACCAGCCTGACGGGATAAATTACCGGAAACTGTGTTTGTACCTTGTCGAAATTCTTCGGGAACACGAACGTAAGCTCAATCCTGCATCCCCGTATCTGGAAAAATATATGGAAACAGGAGGAAACGGAAGTGGATTAATTTGTAGTTCAACGGGGGAGGCAGACTGGTTGGTAATTAAAGAAATTTATGCATAATCGATTCAAAGGTTAAGTCCACTCCGAAAAGTCAAAAACCCCTAAATCCCCTCAAGGGGACTTTGATGAGTTCATTGATTTTCAGCAAGTTCCCCTTTAGGGGTCAGGGGTAAAGAAGTTGAAAATCAATGAACTCAGACTTTTCGGAGTGGACTCAAGGTTAAAACGGGCGAAATCAGCTAAATGGTTTCTTTTGTTGGCAGGTATTTTAATTAAAATGTATTAATTTTGGCAGAAACATAAATAAATCATTAAACATGAAAATTCCTGCTGATTTGAAATATACGCAAGACCACGAATGGATACGCGTTGAAGGCGAAACTGCCGTTGTTGGTGTAACCGATTTTGCTCAGGGCGAATTGGGCGATGTTGTTTTCGTTGAAATTGAAACCGAAGGCGAAGAGCTTGGAAAAGGCGATACTTTCGGTACGGTAGAGGCAGTGAAGACCGTTTCCGATTTGTTTATGCCGGTAGGTGGCGAAGTAACAAAAGTAAATGAAGCACTAGCCGATGAACCGGAACTTGTAAATAAGGATCCGTATGGCGAAGGATGGATGATTAAAATTAAAATTGCAGATCCTTCCGAGCTGGATGATTTGCTTTCAGGAGACGATTACAAAGCAATGGTAGAGGCGAAATAATAATACATCATAAAATTTTCGATTTTTCCGGCGAATCTGATTTGCCGAAAAAATAAAACCAGGACCACTGAAAGTCCTGGTTTTATTTTTTTTAAACCTTTAAAATTTCCGGGAAATCAGCCGCATTTCGACGAACCACAGGTAAGGCAGGTTAAACAACCTTCCTGGTACACCACGTCGTCTGAGCCGCATTCGCCACATTTGGCATCCTCGGCGAGTGTTCCGTCGGGAATGTATTTTTTCAGCGCTCTGGCAACGCCGGCTTTCCACGAGTTAATGGTTTCATTGTCGAGTTGCAGGCTGGTAACCAGTTCCACAACTTTGTGAATTGGCATTCCGTGGCGTAACGTTCCGGAAATCAGCTTCGCGTAATTCCAGAATACCGGGTTGAATTTGTGAGACAATCCTTCAATGGTCGTTTTGTAGCCGCGTTTATTGATGTATTGAAAATCGTAACGCGAATTTCCTTCTCCGTCATAACTTTTAATAATGTAACCTTTGGAAATGGAGCGGGGAAGCAGAATTCCATCTTCGTCGTCGGATAAACCGGTGAAAATTTCGTATGGCTTATTGTCCATCAAACCAATGAATGCAACCCATTTTTCCTTATTGTTTTGAAAACGCACTACATCAGCCTCCAGTTTTTCCGGACGTTTTGTCGGGAACGAACCATCTTTTTTCTTATCTCTAACGTTGTTTGAAATCAGCACGCCCGATCGCGATCCGTCGCGGTAAACAGTAACACCTTTGCATCCGCTTTTCCAGGCTTCGAAATACAATTGTCCAACCAACTCTTCTGTTGCAGAAGATGGCAAATTAATGGTTACGCTGATGGAGTGATCCACCCATTTCTGGATTCGTCCCTGCATACGTACTTTGGCAAGCCAATCCACATCGTTTGAAGTTGCTTTATAATATGGTGACTTTTTAACCATTTCGTCCAGTTCTTCCTCCGAATATTCGCGGCTCATATCGTAACCGTTTTTCTCCATCCATACTTTAAATTTATGGTGAAATACGATATATTCTTCCCAGTGGTCGCCTATTTCATCAATAAAATCAACGCGCACATCTTTGTCTCCCGGATTTACTTTTCTGCGGCGTTTGTATACCGGCATAAAAACCGGCTCGATTCCGGAGGTGGTTTGCGTCATTAAACTGGTGGTGCCGGTGGGGGCAATCGTTAGCAATGCAATATTTCTGCGGCCGTATTTTTCCATCTCTTCATACCATGAAGGGTCTGCATCTTTCAGCCGGTTAATAAACGGATTGTCTTTTTCGCGCTGGATGTCGAAAATGGCAAACGGACCACGTTCTTTCGCCAGGTGAACCGATGACCGGTATGATTCGAGCGCGACTGTTTTGTGAATCTCTTCTGAAAAATCAATGGCAATATCGCTGCCGTATTGCAATCCCAAAGCGGCGAGCATGTCGCCCTCGGCTGTGATGCCAATTCCTGTCCGGCGGCCTTCGTTTGCTTTCTTTTTAATATTTTCCCACAGCTTTTTCTCGACCAGTTTAATTTCTTCACTCTCCGGATCGGAATTTACTTTTTCAAGGATTGCATCGATTTTTTCAAGTTCCAAATCGATGATGTCATCCATGATCCGCTGTGCGTAATGAACATGTTCTTTAAAAAGGGTGAAATTGAATTTCGCGTCGGGTGTAAATGGCCCATCTACATATGAGTAAAGATTTATGGCGAGCAGTCGGCAACTATCGTACGGACAAAGCGGAATTTCGCCGCACGGATTGGTGGAAACGGTGCGGTAGCCTAAATCGGCATAACAATCGGGCACTGATTCTTTGATGATGGTATCCCAAAACAGAATTCCAGGTTCCGCTGATTTCCACGCGTTTTTAACAATTTTCGACCACAATTTGCCGGCATCTATTTCTTTTTTATAAATCGGTTTTTTGGCGTCGATGGGATAGTGCTGTACATAGTTTTTCCCTTCTTCCACCGCTTTCATAAAACCATCTTCTATTTTTACCGAAACGTTGGCGCCGGTTACCTTTCCCTGTTCCAGTTTGGCATCGATGAAACTTTCCGAATCGGGATGTTTAATGGACACCGACAACATTAATGCGCCACGCCGGCCATCCTGCGCTACTTCGCGGGTAGAGTTCGAATAACGTTCCATGAACGGGACAATGCCGGTGGATGTGAGCGCTGAATTTTTTACGGGCGAACCTTTTGGACGGATGTGCGAAAGATCGTGTCCAACCCCGCCACGGCGTTTCATCAGTTGCACCTGTTCCTGATCGATTTTCATAATTCCGCCGTACGAATCGGAATCTTTTTCATTACCAACAACAAAACAATTGGAAAGCGACGCAACTTGAAAATCATTGCCAATTCCCGTCATTGGGCCGCCCTGAGGTACGATGTATTTAAATTCCTTCAATACCGCATGAATCTCTTCTTCGGTCAACGGATTGGGATACCGTTTTTCTATTCGTGCAATTTCTTTTGCCAGTCGGTGGTGCATGTCTTCGGGTGAAATCTCAAATATGTTTCCGAAAGAATCTTTCAGTGCATATTTATTCACCCAAACCCGTGCCGCCAAATCATCTCCTTTAAAATACCTTAATGAAGCGTTAATTGCTTCTTCCTGTGAATACATTTTTTTACCGGAGGGGGTTTTTACTGATGCTTCTTTGTATGCCATAGTGTCCAATTAAAAAAGGTTTTAAATTCTAATGATTGATAATATTAAAAATATTAAATTAAGCTTTTCAGAAATTGCGTTACGCAAGATAAAACACAATCCAGAGAAATGGCATACTTTCATTGGAAAAAAAATGAAAAGTTATCAACTTTGAAAGTATAATATTCTCAAATAGAGTAATATATCCTGTTGGTCTCCGTGGAAAGTTTCCAAAAAAATCAAATTAACCGTTGGAAAACCCGCATGTTTTGTATCGAATTTTTGGTTAAAAAAAACCAAAATTTGAAGAAAAAAACACCAACAAATTACGTGCAAATTCAGCTTATTTGTTGAAAACTTTTTTTATGATAACAGAAGTAGAACCAATATTGCTTTGAACATATTTTTTTGAAACCGCTGATGCGGTAGCAAGTTTGTCTTCATTACTCAAAAGGCTGTTTAGCGTGTTTTTCAGGTCCTGAAAATTATGAACCGGAAAAGCACCGCCTTTTGAAACCAAATCCACCGCTTCCCTGAATTTTTGATAATTTGGACCGAAAACCACCGGAAGCCCGAAAGTGGCTGCTTCCAGAATGTTGTGGATTCCCACGCCAAAACCTCCGCCAATATATGCCAGTTCTCCGTAGCGGTACAGCGACGAAAGTATTCCGACCGAATCAATAATCAAAACCTGGTAATTTTCGGCATCCGGTTCTTTCAATTTGCTGATTCTGATAAAAGGGTTTTTCAACATTTCTTCCAGCTTATTCAAATTAGCCGGGGTTACTTCGTGTGGCGCAAAAATAATTTTCACGTCGTTTCGGTTGTTGATGAACGCCGAAAGCAGCTCTTCATCGGGTTTCCACGTGCTGCCGGCCACAATGAGCGGTGAATTTCCCTTAAACTTGTCAACAATCGGGATAAGTTTTGAACCGGCAGCTATCGATGCCACCCGATCAAAACGCGTGTCTCCGGAAATCGTGAAGTTTGTTAATCCGACGGATGCAAGCAATTGTGCCGATTTTTCATCCTGAACAAAAAAATGATCAAACCCAAACAACATTTTGCGGTACCATTTTGCCCAGGAAGTTTTTTTAAAAAATTGCTGGTTCAATCTGAAAATAGCTGAAACAATGTACAGTGGAATATTTTGTTTATTCAATTCCGATATGAAAAAATACCAGTATTCGTATTTAACAAAAAATACTTTTTCGGGGCGGACATTACCGATAAAAAACCGCGCATTTTTGCGGGTATCAAGAGGCAGGTAAAATACAACGTCGGCTTTAGCGTAGTTTTGGCGAGTTTCGTAACCTGAAGGTGAGAAAAAAGTAAGTATAATTTTATATTCCGGAAACCGGTGTTTGATTTCTTCGATAACCGGGCGCCCCTGCTCAAACTCGCCCAGCGACGCACAGTGAAACCAAATATAACGAGCATTTTTATCAATTTGCGACAAAAGGTTTTCTTTCCAGTTTTTGCGCCCGTTTATAAAAAGCCGTGCTTTTTCATTAAAGAAAGCTGTAAAACGGATGATTGCAGCGTAAATAAAAATTCCGATTTTATAGAGAAATGTCATTTCATTCTTTTTTTATCACCAATTTTTAATAAAACCGTTGCTGTTTCAGGAATTCGTAAACGGTTACATTGATAAACAGAAGCAGAAAAAGATAACCGAAGTTTTCAACCGGCACCGTCGCCAGTTTCAGCCCCATGATATGATCGCTATTGTATTCCATTATCGGTAAGGCAGTTATAGCAATTTCGATAAGAAAAAGGGGGATCAGTGAAAATAAAAATGCCAGGTAAAATTTGCTGAAATGTTCTTTGAAACGGTTTCTGAAAATGGTGTATCCAAAATAAATGGCGAGTAAAAAGAAGGTAAAAAAAGTGTATAATTTTTCCCGTCCGAAATAAGCAATCAATCCAAAAACAATAAGCAGAACAAGGCTGACTGCAACGGTTATGTTGGGTTTCCCCCAAAGCGGGAACTTTACCTTCAGCGTTTCATAAACCAGGACAAATGAATAGGGTACCACCAAAAAAAAGAACCAGTCTTCCATGGGTATCTTCATGATTTTAAGTCCGGTTAGGAACGCCGGATTATGGTACCACATTTCAAACTGGATAAACCGCATGTCCCATAAGAGAAAAATGATACCGGTTAAAGCAATGGCGGGGAAAAGGTATTTTAATTTGCTGTAAAACTGAACTTTTTTACCGAAACTGAATGCCAGCGAAATAACAAGCAATAGCATTAACAGTAAAAAGTATGTAAAATGTTTCAAATCCATGTTGGAAATTTGCGGCAAAGTTAACCGAAAACTTAAAATTGGCCGCTATTCCAACAGAGTGATATTTCAAAATTGGCTGCTTTTTTAAAATCAGTCATTGGCGTCCGGTTAAATGGTATAAATGGCTAAAGCCCTTCTGTGCAAAGGTTTTATTGCCCCCGGCTTAAGCCGGGGGTTAACTTTGGAGCGCGAAACACTGGCTTTAGCCGTTAACTTTAAAACTTTCATTATCAGTGAAGAAGAATAATTGTGTTCCAACTTATTTTTATTAATTAAAATATTTCGTGGGCACCAGTGAAAATTAATAGTGAATGGGTGGAATTTTTACAATGGTTTTGGAAAAAGGGGCAGTTTCACCTGCAGCCACTTTATACATTTTCCGATGTGTTTTTTTTGCGGCATCCGTCAGTTTCCTGTAAGGTTTGTTGCAAATATCCATAAACCCAATGTTGTAATTTTCGCCGTCGAAGCGGCCCAAAACCGGTTGGTCGAGCCACTGGAAATAGTGAATACCAATCAGTTCCGGCCGGGCCAGGCCCTGTTCCACATAATACCGGTAGGCAGTTCCGCGGGCTTCCTGCGAAAGCGCTCCCTGTATTCCGGAAGCAGGTAAACCCCGATCGGTAGCTCCAAAATGGAATTCACCAATCATCACCGGTTTTCCGCTGATCCGGGCAATTTCTGCAGTTTCAGGCGGACCGGGATTTCCGTAGCCATTAATCGAAAAAACATCGAATCGTTCGCCGGCTTTGTACAGTAAATCCGGAACTTATCCACGCATAACGCATGCCCAGGTTCAGGTGGTTCGGATCTACTTTCTCCACTTCATCACATGGCACATTTACATATTTTGCCACCAGTACTTCAGAAAAAACCATAAAATCTTTTTTCGAATTTTCCGACGGATATTCATCAAAAACCTGCATTGTGATTTCGTTGAAATTGTTCAGGTTCAGTTTCCAGCTTTTATTGAATTCGCCGATTGATGAATATCGTTCCGACAACCAGGTTGCAAACTCTTTTTTCGATGCTGATGATTGCTGCGTGCCGAACATTTCAAATGCAATGTCGTTGGCGCCAAATGCCCAGTGCGGTTCATTTCTCAGAAAGTATCCGATTAACCAGCGATCGTTTTTGAAATCATTCAACTGTTGAGCAAAAATTTTAGCATTTTCAGCATATTCATCGGAAAAAACATCCGGAAAATCGCGGTATAGCTGAACCTTGGCCGAAGGAAAGTTGGATAGCGGCAATACATAAGGAACGCCGGCATTCCGCGCATATTCGATATCCGACCAGTTCCCGATGGTATTGATTCCTAATTCACGGATTTGGCTGGTGGTAATTTTTTCCCAGTTTTCCCGCCATTTTTCACCAAAAGTCCGCATCAGGTTTATCCGGTAAAAGTCGGCCATAACAAATTCGCCGCGGGCGGAATATGCGTCACGATAAAGTTCATCCGTGGAATCAGGAAGCCATTTAAACAGGTTTTCCTGTCCCGAAATTAATCCGGAAACATTGTCGCGGATGCAATCCACACCCACGGAAACAAACGCATAACCTTCGGGATCGACCAGCCACCAGCGTTTTCCGTCGTTGTGGGTCCTGAAAAAACCAGTAGCTTCAAACTGTTTTTCTTTCCAGCCGCCATATTTGCTCCGGTTTTTCGGGATTGAGGAAACATCTGAACCGGTAAACTGTTCATTCAGCATTTTCGTCAGCTCATTTTCGTTTTTTGTTTTTCCCGGCCAGTCTTTTGCCGTCCATTGTCCCAGTTCGTCAACAACAGGTTTTTCGGGTGCCGGATATGGTTCTGGCAATTCTTCGGTTAAATAAACCGCAGCAACTTCGAATTGCGGCTTAAAATACGGCTCCTGATACGGCCCGAACCGTACCACCACTTTTGCAATATCTTCGGGTTTCATGCGGTTTCCCAGCACAGTGCCTTTTAGCTGGCGTGGAAAGCGATCCATAAAAATTTCCTGTCCGTTGAGGTACCCGAGCGGGAAAATCACTTTTGTTTTCAGCTTCGGAAGAACACCGATTTTTGCCGACATACGCGGCATTCCTTCTGTATCGCCGGCAACCGAACCGCTTTGCGCAATAATGCCGGCTGATGAATTTTCCTTCCGGTAGAATTCAAGATTGACCACCGCGCTGAAATTGTTTTCGTGCCAGATTTCGCATACCAGATATTTGGCATGTTTCCAGTTTTCAGTACTGGTTCCCTGCCAAACGATCAAACTCTGGTTTTCAGCGTAGGGAATCACTTCCAGCACGTTCCCATTAAAACCTTTTCCTGGTTTCAGCGCGCTGATCCCCTGATTTTTACTTTGGATTTTTTCAATGCTGAATTCGGTAGATGTTTGGGCAAAACATGAGAATGCAGCGAAAATGAGAAGTAAAAAATACAATGATTTCATTTTGATTTGGTTTAGATTTGATGGTAGCATGAACAACTGCAGCGAGATTAATTTCCGCTGCAGTTGTTTTATTTCGGTTTAAATTTCCTGTTTGGCTATCTGGGTAGGTTCATCTCCGGGGTGAAGCGGCCTCATTCGGAACGAATAATCGTATGCCTTGCCGGTCAGCCGGTATTCGTCGTGAGTCCGGGCGCCCCAGCTGTTGTCGCCACCCACACCCATTTGTTTGTAATCGATATTTACAGAAGTAAGGTCGCGCGGTTTAACATCGGTAGTATGGCGGTTTTCAACTGGAACACCTTCCACCTGGCGCCCATCGGTGCGTTCCATCGATTCAAAATCTTCCATAATGTTATGGTGCGCGCTCACGCTCAAAAGTGGCATTCCTTCGAAAAAGAGGCCGTTTCCGTTTTCATCGGTGATCGTAAGCCAGCGGACATCGGTTTTGTTGCCGTTTTCCTGCGGACGAAGATAAGCCCAGTACTGGTCGGCAACACTGCCGCTGTACAATCCAACAAAAGCTGCTGTTTTACGGTCCCAGTATGACTCCTGCGGGCCCCGGCCCAACCACGTCATCTGGTCGAATTTGCGCGGCATTACCAGGTTCATTCCCATTCGTACAATTTCCGGCAAATCGTCTTTCGTCATTTTAAAATGGTTATCTACAACAACATCGCCTGATCCATAGATGGTGTAATCCGATTTATAAGTGGCAATTACTTCATCCTGCCCGTTCATCAGATTGAAGTCGTAAGTGACACCAATCCTGTTTTTGGCAAGCTGCCTTGCAGTAACATTCGCAACTTTTCTGTTTTCACCGGCTTTTCGCCAAACACGGCTTCGTTTGTGAAGGTTGTTTCCAAAATCATTATCAATGGGAGCCCGCCAAAAATCAGGCACCGGGCCACTTTGCAGCAGTTCTGTACCGTCGGATGTAAAACTCGTCATCAGTCCTTCATTTTTATCAAATACTACTGAAAAGTTTTCACCGGAAACGGTAATTGTTTTATCATTTTCTTCGAAATCAACAGGTGGCAAATCCCAGGTTGTCATTCTTTTGGGACGAATGGAATATGGAAGTTCGAATTGCTCGGCAGCCAGTTCTGTTCCGGCATCCAATATGCCCGTTTTGTTATTTAATTTGGCGCTGATTGTCAGGAAATATTCAACTCCGGGTTCCGGCTGCAAATCATAATCAATGTTTACTTTTTGCGATTCATCCGGTTCAAGGTTTAAATTACCGAGATTTCCACTGTCGATGATTGCTCCGTCGCCCGTAACTTCCCATTCAAAATCGAAATTCGACAAATTAAGAAACGCATATTTGTTGGTAAACGAAACAGCTCCGGTTCTTAGATTCACAGGTTCGAAACCAATGTACTGGTAAACTTTTTTTACTTCGAGGAGTTGCGGTTTGGGTTCGCGGTCGGGATTTACCAGGCCGTTTAAACAGAAGTTTCCGTCTGACGGTACCGTATCTGGGCCAAAATCGCCTCCGTAAGCCCAGAATTCTTCGCCGTTTTCATTGGTAGTCAGCAACCCCTGATCCACCCAATCCCAAATAAAACCGCCCTGCAATGCATCGTATTTTTCAATTAAATCCCAGTAATCCTGCAGGTTTCCCACACTGTTTCCCATTGCGTGCGCATATTCACACTGAATCAGCGGTTTTTCGGGATTGCTTTTGGCATATTTTTCCATGCCTTCCATGCGCATATACATGGGCGCAAAAATATCGGTATTTTCTCCGCCATGCGCCTGTTCGTACTGCACCGGGCGCGTACTGTCAACGCTTTTCAGGTAATTGTAAGTTGCCATAAAATTCTCACCATTTCCGGCTTCGTTCCCCAGTGACCAAATTATTACTGAAGGTTGATTTTTATCTCTTTCATACATGTTGCGGGTGCGGTACAGGTGTGCCTCTTTCCAATCCGGATTTTTTGCCAGCGATTCATCGCCGTATCCCATCCCATGCGATTCGATGTTGGCTTCGTCCACCAGGTATAAACCATATTTATTGCAGAGTTCATACCACAAGGCAGGTTCCGGATAGTGCGACGTGCGAACAGCGTTCAGGTTGTTTTCCTTCATGGTTTTAATGTCCAGAAGCATCGTTTTTTTATCCTGCACGTGGCCGGTAACATCGTTATGTTCATGAAGGTTGGCGCCCTTGAGGTATATATATTTCCCGTTTACCAGCAAATTCCCGTCTTTTATTTCAACGGTGCGAAACCCAACATCCTGCTTGACGAATTCTACAGGTCCGTTCCCGTTTTTCAGGGTAATAATCAATTCGTACAAATTCGGAATTTCTGCCGACCATTTTTTTACGTTCGGAATTTCTGCTGAAAAACTGACAGTTTGTTTCCCGGTATTCAATTCGGAATTAAAATTTTTTACGGCTTGTCCGTTGTTATAAAGCACTGCTTCAACCGAGCTTGTGCTGGACAGATTTCCGTCGTTGGTAATTTCGATATCCATGGAAAAGGTTCCGTTTGTATAGGTTTCGTCCAATCCGGCAACTACTTTAAAATCCTGTATTTGCTGTTGATTTCGCGCCAAAAGGTATACGTCGCGGGTGATTCCGCTCATCCGCCAAAAATCCTGATCTTCGAGGTATGAAGCATCGCTCCACCGGAAAATTTCCACAGCCAGCGAATTCTCTTCATCTTTCAAATATTTGGTGATGTTGAATTCAGCCGGTGTTTTGCTGTCTTCGCTGTAACCAACAAATTCTTCATTTACCCATACTTTCATTGCCGAGCTTACTGCGCCAAAGTGAAGGATAACCTCTTTGCCGCGCCAGTTTTGCGGAATTGTAAATGTTCTTTTGTATGAACCAACCGGGTTGTAATTGGCTTGTATCTTCGGCGGAGTTTTGGCGTGCGGATATTTTACGTTGGTGTAAATCGGATAGTCGAAGCCCTGAAGTTCCCAATTGGCAGGAACTTTTATTTCTTTCCATTCGCGGGTGTCAAAATCATCTTTAAAAAACCAGTAAGGCCTTTCCGAAGGATTTTGAGAAAGGTGAAATTGCCAGGTTCCGTTTAACGAGCGCAGCAGTGATGATTGCCATTTTTCATTGGTATTCAACTGGTCCATACTTGTGTACGGAATAAAATGGGCATGTGGCTCCAGTTTGTTGATTTGAAACACCGCCGGATCTTCCCATGCCGGTGGGTTTTCTTCTTCATGGGCAACTTCGGTATAATTTGAATACTGCGAGCACGAAAACGTGAATATTCCGCTAAGTATAAGTAAAAGAAGGTTTTTGGCTTTCAGTTTAAACATAATAAAAAATTTATTGCGATTTTTACTCCTCTACAAAAGTAAGTTAACTTCGGCATTTTGGGCGAAAAAATACGTCAGAAAAATGAATATTTCACAAATCGAAAAACAAGCGATGGCAGTGAAAGAAATTTAAAATCCAAACAACGCATTTATTTCTTTCTCCACTTCATCCGGGTGCGGGTTGTAATTAAAAACCACGTCCGGTTTCAGGTAATAAAGTTGTTTTTCATGTTTGAACCTTTCTTCGCCTCCCCCGGTAATGTTCAGCATAATGATGCTATCTTTTTCCAACGTGCCGTTTTGTGCGGCATCTATTAATGTAGCAGTAGCCACTGCGGCCGCCGGATGGATATCTATACCTTCCGTTTGCCTGAACAATTTAGCTGCATTTCGTGCTTCTTCGTTACCGGCAACCAATACGTCGCCGCCGGTATCACACAATGCATCAAATAAGCCACCATAAATTGGGTACGGCGGTTTCCGGTTTGATAAAACCTTTGCATCGATTTCTTCCACTTGTTTCCGGCACAATTCATCGTCCATGGCCAGCATGGCCCTTGAACCTGCTTTCCAGGCATCGTTCAGTGGTGTGAACGGGGCATTTTGTGAAACCATCAGTTTCATTTTTCTTTGTCCGAACCGGCCATCTTCCAGCAATCTGAGGTTTGCTTCCCATGCAGCAATGGCGCCGGTTCCGCTTCCCACTGCCTGGAAATAATAGTCGGGGATTTCGCCAATGGTAGTTACTGCCGATAAAACTGTTGTGGCCATTCCATCGCGGCGGGCAACATTTTTGGCGCCACCTTCGGGAATAAAATGTTGAAATCCGGAAATGATGTTCGACAAATGAATGGCATCGAAATAATCGCTTCCTTTTTGACTGCAAATCAGTTTTACGCAGTCGTTCAGTGGTTCGTCGAACCAGAGTGCCTTAATATTGTCCTGAGGAACACACAGCAACAACGGAATGTTATTTTCAGAACATACTTTGGCAAACGATCTCGATGTATTTCCGGCAGAAGCAACCACCAGGATTTTTTCCATCTCCGGAGTCATTCTTCCGGCTACAGAATAAGCTTCGGTTTCTTTGAAGGAGCAGGTTTTTATTCCACCGTTCCTTTCCGGCCAATATCCGCTGAACGTAATCCACAGGTTGTTCAAACCCAGTGCGGTCGCAAGTTTTTCGCTTTTAAAGGTTACCGGCGCCGCAGAACCATGCAAAACGCGATTTACCGGAAGCCAGTCGGCAAATTTGTACAAACCCCATGAAGCATCCCTAACCGTCAGTTGTTTATGTTCGTATTCAGCCCTGATTAAAGTTGGATCTTCTTCTCCCGGAGCATCCAGCATCCAGCCGTTATCTTCAAATATTTTCCCGGTTTTCACCGACTTCAGCAGATAGTTTGTCTTCGTGAAATTACTTAACATGGTTCAACTTTTGGATGAAGCACAAAAGTAGAAAATGGTACCGAATTTTAAAATTTTTACAATCAATTTGGTGTTGCACCTCTGCTGCCCAATGTTTGAATTTTCACTTCAGGGAATTATTTTCCCCTTTATTTTTCAAAATGAACCATAAATGTATTATCCGGTTAAAACTGAAACGACAAAACCAAATGAACAAAATATCGGGATTATTATTTGAGTCTGCTCCGAAAAGTCTGAGTTCATAGAATTTCAGATTTAGAGGTTTTTGTCTTTTCGGAGTGGAGTCTTATTTTAAACCGGTTGTTGCTACAATTTCAGAAAAAAACCTGAAAGATTATGATGTTTGGGTTTTGGCTCAGGACGGGCAAATATCACAGCGGCAATTGCCGGTCGAAAACTACACAATCTACATCAATGGGATTCAGGATAAAACCTTCTACTATTTGATTATCAAGAAGTAATCTAAATTAGGTTGATTGGCTGAAACGGCCGTCGCGTACCATCTCCGGGAACACATTTTTAATTATTTTCGCAATAATGATCGCCGCGTGCCAAAGCGTATCCGGTTCAATTTGAAAAGTAAAAAAAAACGAAGGTTTTATTTTTAAAAACACTGAATGATGAAAAATGCAAACTGGAAGAAATTAATAATCACCTTGTTCAGGATAGCCATTGGCTGGCATTTTCTATACGAAGGTTTATCAAAACTCTGGATGGCGAACTGGTCGGCAGCAGGTTACCTGACAAATGCTACCGGACCTTTTGCCGGATTTTATCATTGGATGGCTTCTTCCGGAGGATTGATGAACATTATCGACCCGGTGAATATTGCCGCGCTTATTTTAATTGGGCTGGCCCTTTTTTTGGGAGTTGCCATACGAATTTCTGCTTTTTCCGGAGTTATACTTCTAATGCTTTATTATTTTGCGTATCCGCCATTTGGAGGGGCATTACCGGGAGCCGAAGGCAACCTGTTTATTGTAAATAAAAACCTGATTGAAGCGTTGGCATTAATTACCCTGACGCTGTTAAAGGAGAAAGGATATGGAATTTATGTGCTTTTAAGCACTGCAAAATCACCGGCAGAGCCGGAACCTGACATTCAGCATAAACCTTCCAGCTCGCGTCGTGAAGCTATAAAAAATCTGGCCACACTTCCGGCGGTTGGCGTTTTGGGATGGAGCGCTTTTCATGAAAATCAGAAATACGGAACCGATACTTTGTCGGGAGCTACCATTCAGGTGGGAGCTGCTGATATCAGCGAATGAAAGGGCGAACTCCCGAAAGGAAAAATTGGCGGCCACGAAATTAGCCGCCTGGTGCTGGGCGGAAACCTGATCGGCGGTTGGGCGCACTCGCGCGATCTTCATTATGTGCCTTCGCTGTTCCGCGCCTACAATACGGAAAAGAAAATTTTTGAAACACTGATGCTGGCAGAAAAAGCCGGCATAAATACCATCAATATTGGCTTTCCAACCATCGAAACCATGGCCAAATACAGGAAGATGACCGGCAGTAAAATAAAAGTAATTACACAGGTAGCTCCCGATATGGACAAGAATGATTATTATGTGAATATTGATAAAGCTATCAATTCGGGCATGGATATCATTCAGATTCAGGGAAACTGGTGCGACTGGCTGGTGCGGGATAACAAGCTGGACGTTATTGAAAAAATGATGGACCGGATTCGCAGTCAGGGTTACACCGCCGGACTGGCTTCGCATACTGTTGATTCGTTAATTGCATGCGAGGAAAACGGCATTATCCCCGATTATTACATGAAAACCATGCACCACGATAAATACTGGTCGGCTCATCCAAGGGAATTCCGTCACCCATTTGAAGTGGACGGCAAAAAATACCTCGACCACAATCGTTTTCACGACAACCTGTTCTGTTTGTATCCTGAAAAGACGGTGGAATTTGTGCAACGTGCAACTGTTCCGGTTATGGGATTTAAAGTGTTGGCAGCAGGCGCAATACAACCGGAAGATGGTTTTAACTGGGCATTCCAAAATGGCGCCGACTTTATCTGTGTAGGAATGTTCGATTTCCAGATTGTAAACGATGTAAATATTACCATTGATGTTTTAAATGGTATACAGGGACGCACGCGGGATTGGTACGCATAGAATTTTTGTGTAATTTTGTCAATATGGTGGAGTACAAAAATATTATACGTCTAAACCCGAATAAACGGTTCGGAAAGCCTTGTGTCCGGGAAACCCGGATAACCGTTTACGATGTTCTGGGATGGATGGCTGCCGGAATGACTAACGAAGAAATTCTAAGCGACTTTCCCGAATTAACTCCGGATGATTTGAAAGCATGTTTGGCTTACGCCGCCGACCGCGAGCATAAACTTCAACACGCTTCATGAAATTGTTGTTCGACCAAAATATTTCTTTTCGAATAACAAAAAAGATAACGGATTATTTCCCGGAATGTAAACATGTATCTGACTGTGGGTTGAGTGATGGTGAAGATCCGCAAATTTGGGAATTTGCAAAAAAGAATCACTTTACAATTGTTACTTTCGATTCTGATTTCTTCGACATTAGCATTATCAATGGTCATCCTCCTAAGATTATCTGGATTAGATCCGGAAATTTAACCACTTCAGAATTAGCTTCCCTGATTATTCGGAATAGAGAAAACATTCACAAATTTTTAAATCAAAAAGAATTCGAAAATAACTCCTGTCTTGAACTGGATTTTGATATTTAAATGATATGAGAACTTCCGCATTAATACTTTTACTCCTGCTGATTTCAGAATTTCTGTCAGCTCAAAAATCCGACGAAATTTACCTGATTATCCGCGGCGACGATATTGGTTCGTTTCATGCCGCCAATATCGGGTGCATCGAATCATACCAAAAAGGAGTTATGCAGTCGGTGGAACTGATGCCACCATGCCCGTGGTTCTTTGAAGCGGTTGAAATGCTGAAGGAAAATCCGGGTCTGGATGTAGGTATTCATCTGACGTTAACCAGCGAATGGAGCCGCTACAAGTGGCGCCCCATTACAAATTGCCCGGGAATGACCGACGAAGCCGGAAATTTTTTCCCCATGGTCTGGAAAAACGATAATTTCCCGCCACATTCGTCCATTCAGGAATCAAACTGGACAATCGAAGAAATTGAAAACGAACTCCGCGCGCAAATTGAATTGTCATTAAAATATCTACCGCAAATTTCGCATGTTTCCACGCATATGGGATTTAACGGTTTCGATCCGAAAATAGAAAAAGTAGTAGAAACACTCGCAAAAGAATATAATTTATACTTCGATATGAGCGGCGTGAAACGTTTTCCGGGTTGGAGCAACGATACAAAAGAGGAAGATCGAATCGGTAAATTTTGCGAAAACCTGGAGAAACTAACACCCGGGACTTATCTTTTTATAGAACATCCGGCCCGTGATTTTCCGGAAATGAAGCCTGTCGGACATAAGGGGAACACAGATGTCGCTGAAAGCCGCGAATGGGTAACCCGCGTTTTTACAAGCGATAAGGTGAAAAAGGTGATCAAAAACAAAGGAATAAAGCTGATCAGTTACAGCGATTATAAGGAGATGAATTAATTTTCCCAATAAAAAACCAGTCAGACTGTAAACCGTTAATAATCTTGCAATAATGGTTAAACCTTAATCCCTTTATATTCCTTTCTTGCTTCAAATCCTGATAGAATCTGCACATCTTTTTCCATTTTATGACAGCAAGACTGGCATTTATCGAATTTAATTCAGCAATTTGAATATTTGTGGAATATTCATTTTCCAAATCATCTCCGCAGGAAATTCGATTAAACAGATGGTTGTTTTTTAAATCTGAGCCAGTTGTTACGCGAATCATTCCAATGAGTTTATCGTCAACTACATTTACTCCAAGCCCAACATCAATAAAAGAAATGTTCTGTGATAACAAGTATTCAATAATTCCTTTTTTTACAGAATCTTTGTCTATACAGATAAAGACAAAAGACATTGATTGAAGTTCCGCGATATTTATTTCGTTTAGGTAATAAGGGTGAGAATAAATGAAACGATGCATATTGGAATAGATATCCGTATAATAGTCTGTTTTCATTTGCTTCTTTTCCAATACTGAAATGGAAGCTGCCCCGGGCGAGCGGAATGCATTGTGTAATAAAAAATCATCACCATCATACAAGTGAATTTCTTTTATCGGAGCTTTTGCAATTAAATCCAAAATATAGGCACCGGTGCCTCCCAAACCGATTATAGCAATCTTCTGTTCTTTCAACTTCGAATTGATATTTTCAATATTAGCCCTGCTTGAGTTTGTGTCAATATATTTGAAACATGAACCTTCAGTTTCATCAACAATGACTTTAAACGTTTTTTCAGTTAAGGCGGGATTTATTGATTTTGCCGGAGCTGAGATAATTTCTGCATAACGAGAAATTTTTTCATAGTAGTTGGAATAACCATTTGGTGGCTTATTCGAAAACATATGATTTACTACAACTCCATCCGCAAGCTTTTGATTTGCAGAAGAGTGTCTTATTCCTTCAATTGGCGAACCATCTTTATTGCAAGGATAACCGCCATAGAAATAAATTACGTGAGAACGTGGTTTTACTGTTCTTTCATTGTTAGCCAAATCAAGAACACTTACAAGTGTACCTCGTTTGATTTCTTTTGAATGATTAACGAAAGGAATCTGGTGGATAAGTAAATATCCACCTTTGATTTCTATTTCGAATCCTTCATCCCTGAGTTGCTTCAAATCAGGACTATGATTTATTAGTTGCAGTGACATTGAATTTCATTTTATTTTTAACAAAAACTATATCATCTTTCACCATCGGTTTTATTATAGCATTTCATCATTACTTATTTTGTATTTCATGTTAAAAATTCATAAATTCGTTTACAAATATACATATTTATATTTCGAGTTGTCAACTAAATATGTAAATTTGAAGGCAAAAGTTTTTAACAGAAACAATGTTTATTTGTTGTTGATATTAAAAGCGCTAAATTATGATTGTATGTATTTGAAACCAATGGACAAATAATCAGTCCTATATTAATTTCTCATTTTGTAAACTTTAAATATAATTTCTATGAACCAACTATTTGCGGAACGATTTAAATCTGCCCGTTTGATGAATGGATTTTCATTGCAGGATTTGTCAAACCTTCTTAATAATAAAGTTACCCGGCAAGCTTTACACAAATATGAGAAAGGGGAAGTTTTACCTGATAGTGAAATGATGGAACTTTTATGTGAAGCCTTAAAAGTAAGACCCGACTATTTTTCCCGTGAAACTATTGTTGAACTCGGAGAAGTTAGATTCAGAAAATTAGTAAAATATTCATCAAAAGAACAGAACAGCGTAATTGAGCATACCAGAGAAATTTTATCAAGATATCTGGAATTGGAAGAAATACTTAGGTATAAAAAGAACTTTTCGAACATCCGCTGTCAGATTTTAAAATTAGCAATTTAGAAGAAGTTGAGAATTTTGCAATAAAATTAAGGGAAAGAATGGGAATTGGGAACTGACCCAATATTTAACGTTTCTGAATTGCTCGAAGAAAAAAATGTAAAAATAATTGAACTTGATGCCGGAGATGCTTTTGATGGATTACAAACCTGGGTAAATGAGAAGGAAATTCCTGTTATCGTTTTAAACAAAGCAAAATTGGATTCAAAAAAAGACAGAAAGCGATTCACTGCTTTTCACGAACTTGGACATTTATTATTACCATTTAAAGAAAATATCGATGAAAAAACTGAAGAACAATTTTGTCATCGGTTTGCAAGTGCGATGTTGCTTCCTAAAGCTGCTGTAATTAAGGAATTGGGCAAAAAAAGAAATAAGATTTCTATACAGGAACTTGGATTTTTAAAAGAACAATATGGTATCTCAATACAAGCAATAATTTACAGATTATCAGATTTAAATATTATCTCAAATAGCTATAAAAGTTATTACTACAGATATATCAATCAAATGGGATGGAAAGTTGATGAACCTTATGAATATCAGGGAAAAGAGGAATCAAATCGATTTGATCAATTGATATTCAGGGCATTGTCTGAAGATATTATTTCGATGAGCAAAGCAGCATCGCTAAAAAATATGAAGCTTGCAGAATTCCGTTCAAAAACTTTAATGGTAGGATGAAATTAGCCGTTACAGATGCATGCATATTCATTGACCTTATTGAATTACGATTAACCTCTGAATTCTTTAAGCTCCCAATAGAAATACATACTTCGTTGGATGTGTATAATGAACTTTATCCTGAACAGAAGGAAATATTAAAAGCATATAATTCTGTAGGAAAACTTAAAATTCACAACCTGACATCTCCGGATAACCGTGGTAAAATTCAAAAGGTAATATTTCCGAAATTGCTGTCAGTCAGGAGAAAACGGTTATCTCCTGTTCACAAGATGGACGCGGACATTATTAAGTGATAAAGCCGAAGAAATTTTCCTAAATCGAAGCATATATCAAGGGATGCGGATTTTTGATCAGGTTGTAGATAAGAAATTCTTGGATTATTCAATCGCAATCAAAAAAATTAAAGAATTATTTTCAAAAAATATAATATATCCTAATAATCCGAACTATTAGAAAAGGCGAAAAGGATAAAAATCTGGTCCCGGAGAAAATAAAAGTTTATCTCAGTTTTGCTTCCAAAATTAGATTTTTATCTTTGGTTACTGTCTATGTTTTAAAAACCATACCGATGAAAACGCAGCGTGTTGTACTTTTCCTTCCATTAGTTTTAATATTCTTCCTGTTTTCCTGTCAGAGCGAACAACCAAAAACTGCCGGTGATATTCTGAATGCGCCACTTTTTAAATACCAGGATTTGGAGCCGCGCTGGAACAGTTTTGAAAACCCGGAAACTCTGAAAGGCGCCGGCGGACAGGAGAATAAAGGAGCAAAAGGACATCCGTACGATGTACTGAAAGCAGGGGAGACAAAAGTCCTGCTCGATGTGAATGGTCCGGGAATTATCACGCGCATGTGGTTCACCATACAGGATCGGTCGCCCGAAATGTTGCGTTCGATGAAAATCGAAATCTTTTGGGACGGGAATGAAAAACCTGCCGTTGCGGCTCCCTTTGGCGATTTCTTTGGAAACGGGCTGGGGCAAATGGTGGCCCTGCAAAATGAATTATTTGCCAATCCCGAAGGACGTTCGTTCAACTGTTTCATCCCGATGCCGTTTAAAACCCATGCAAAACTGGTTGTTACCAATGAAGGAAGCACCGATTTGAATATGCTTTTTTACGACATCGATTTGGTGAAAATGGATGAATGGAACGACGAAAACCTTTATTTTCATTGTTTCTGGAACCGCGATACTGCCACTACACCAGGCATTGATTATACCATTCTTCCTGAAATTCATGGAAAGGGACGGTTTTTAGGTGTCACTTTTGGTGTAATTGCAAATCCGGCATACCAAAAATCATGGTGGGGTGAAGGCGAAGTAAAAATGTATCTGGATGGTGATGGTGCATTTCCGACACTGGTAGGTACCGGTACGGAAGATTACATCGGAACTGCATGGGGCCAGGGAGAATTTATTAATCGGTATACGGGTTGCCCTGTTGCCGATCGTGAAAACGACCACTGGGTTTTTTACCGCTACCATATTCCTGATCCCATATTTTTTGAAAATGATATTCGGGTAACGATACAGGCCATGGGTGGAAATCAAAAAGAAAAAGTCATTGAAATGATGGCTGAGGGAGCGCCTTTAATTCCGGTTTCCATTCAGGAAGGACAGGAATTCCAGGGATTGATGGATTCGGCATCGCCGGTCGATTTAAAGAATGATAAACTGATGTCGGGCTGGACTAATTTTTACCGTTCCGACGACTGGTCTTCAACCGCTTATTTTTACCTCGACAAACCTGTAAATGAGCTGCCCAATCTCGCCGATATTGAAATACGAACCTATAAATTAAGATAGAATGCAATCGAAATTGAAAATAAAAGTCCTTTTTTTATTTCTTTTAACCGCGGTTATTTTTACTGCAAACGCGCAGGATCCAAACCGTTTTAAAGATCAGGTGGAACAACTTTCGAGTGCCCGGTATAATTTCAGTTCGGATAAAAAGCTGGTGGTTTTCACCGGTAGTTCGAGCATCAGAATGTGGAAAGATGTTCCGGATTTTTTCCCAAAATACAACGTGATCAACAATGGATTTGGAGGCTCGCAATTCAGCGACCTGATTTATTTCTATAACGATCTTATTAAAAAATTCAATCCCGATATCCTTTTTGTTTATGAAGGCGACAATGATATTGCCGGAAACAAAAGACCGGGGAAGATCAAGCGTGATGCCAAAGAACTGGTTAAATTGATCCGGCAGGATTTCCCGAAAATCGAAGTTGTTTTTATTGCGCCCAAACCGAGTATTGCCCGCTGGAACCTGAAAAAGGACTATGAAAAATTAAACCGTCGGCTTGAAAAATATTGTCACAGAAAAGATAATCTCGAATTTGCCGACGTCTGGAATGCTATGCTCGATGAAAAAGGTGTGGTTTACCAGGATGTTTTTATCCAGGATGGACTGCACATGAATAAAAAAGGATACGATTTATGGTATGAGGTGTTGTTGAAGTATCTGACAAATTAGCTTTTTTTGATATTTTAAACCAACTACAAAAGCCTGATAATATGAACCTGAAAATCATCTTTTTTCTGTTTGTTTTGTTTGTTTCGTTTTCCTGCCAAAAGAAATCAGGGGAACCGGGACAACAGGAATTCAATGCCGTTTATGAGGGCGAACATTTAAACCGGCTCGCTTTTCCGATTGGCGGAATCGGAGCGGGAATGATCTGTCTGGAAGGAACCGGGGCAATTTCGCATGTTTCGGTTCGCAACCATCCCGATATTTATAACGAACCTTTTTTAACGGCAGCGATTTCAATTAAAGGTGTGGAAAATGGCGCCAAAGTTTTGGAAGGCCCGGTGCCGGACTGGAAAGTTTTCGGGAGCCCGCAAACCGGAAATGGCGCAAGCGGCAAATCATACGGTTTTCCGAGGTTTGAAAAAGCATCATTTAAAACCTCGTTTCCGTTTGGAGTTGTAAAATTGGAAGACGACGATATTCCGATGGAAGTTTCCATAACCGGCTGGAGCCCGTTCATACCAACTGATGAAGATAATTCAAGCCTGCCGGTTGGCAGCCTGGAATACACCTTCAAAAATACGGGTGGAAAAGAGTTGGAAGCCAATTTTTCGTATCATGCCGAAAACCTGATGCGAATGGAGGAAGAAACTGAATGGGGTGGAAGTTACATGCCGGGACATTCAATTGCCGGCATAAATAAAGGTTTTTTGCTGAAACAGGATTGCAAACCGGATAAGCCGTTTTATAAAGGGGATTTTGCCATTTTTACCGACGACCCGGATGCGGTTGTGGATTTAAACTGGTTTCGTGGCGGCTGGTTCGACCCGAAGACAGTGCTTTGGAAAGACCTCGCTGATTTTACTTTTGCCGCCGATACAACAACAGTAAATTCGCCGGGCGCTTCCATCTATGTGCCTTTCACCTTAAAACCGGGTGAAGAGAAAACAGTGCGGCTGATGATGGGCTGGTACGTGCCGCATTCCAATCTGCGTGTGGGTTTGGGGCCGGTTTCCGCTGAAATTGTGCAAAAAGATATGGCAGCTTCGCCAACCGGGAATCCATGCGATGCTGATTTAAGTGATCTTTATTACGAACCGTGGTACTCAGGCCGGTTTAAAAATATTGATGACGTTATAAATTACTGGAAGTTGAATTACAACGATTTGCGTTCCAAATCGGAATTATTTTCCAAAACTTTTTACGACTCGAGTTTGCCGCCGGAAGTTATTGAAGCTGTGGCAGCAAACCTTACTATTTTAAAATCGCCGACGGTTTTACGCCAGAAAGACGGTAAACTTTGGGCGTGGGAAGGCTGCCACGATGCATCGGGTTGTTGCTATGGTTCGTGCACGCACGTATGGAATTATGCACAAGCCATTTGCCATTTGTTTCCCGCGCTGGAACGTTCGTTGCGCGAAACTGAATTTACGGTCAGTCAGAACGACGAGGGACACCAGACTTTTCGTTCGGCCATGCCAATTAACCCGGCAATTTCCCATTCGTTTCATGCCGCTTCCGACGGCCAGTTGGGAGGAATGATGAAAATGTACCGCGAGTGGCGCATTTCCGGTGACACAGAATGGATGAAAGAACTTTTTCCGGAAGTGAAAAAAAGCCTTGATTACTGCATTTCAGAATGGGATCCGAAACACAGGGGAATTTTGGAAGAACCGCATCATAATACGTATGATATCGAATTTTGGGGGCCCGACGGAATGTGCACCAGTTTTTACCTGGGTGCGCTGACAGCCACCATTCAAATGGGAGAAGCCATCGGTGAAGATGTTTCCGGATATCAGGAATTATTCGAAAAAGGGAAAAAATATCTGGAGAATGATTTGTACAACGGTGAATATTTTTACCAGCAAATTAAGGTGGAAGGGTTGGAAGCTGCCGATCCGGTGAAAGCATCCCAAATCGGAATCAACATGAATTATTCGCCCGAGGCGATTGAACTTCTGAAAAAAGAAGGGCCGAAATACCAGTACGGAACGGGCTGTTTATCGGACGGAATTTTAGGTGCATGGATGGGAAAAATGGCTGGGATGGAGGAATTTATTGACCATGAAAAAGTGGCTGGTCACCTCAAATCGGTTTACAAATACAATTTTAAAACCGATTTATCGGATCATGTAAATCCGCAGCGGCCGGCGTATGGTTTGGGAAACGAAGGGGGACTGCTGCTTTGTACGTGGCCCAATGGCGGCCAGCTTACCCTGCCGTTTGTATACAGCAACGAAGTATGGACTGGTATTGAATACCAGGTCGCCTCGCACCTCATGTCGGTTGGTGAAGTGGAAAAAGGACTGGACATCGTCAGGGAAGTGCGGAAACGATACGACGGACGAATCCGGAATCCTTTTAATGAATACGAATGCGGCCACTGGTACGCGCGGGCGATGGCGAGTTATGGATTGCTGCAGGGCCTGACCGGCGTGCGGTACGATGCTGTGGATCAGGCATTGTATGTTGATTCGCAGGTGGGCGATTTCAAAAGCTTTCTTTCAACGGAAACAGGTTTTGGCACAGTGGAAATGAAAAATGGCCAAGTAAACCTCGACGTTGTTTTTGGCGAAATTCCGGTGAAGAAAACCGTTTATTTGTAAATCACAAGACAGCATCTTTTATTTAAAGGAGTGCCAAATTAGTTGGACGTCACGCTGTGCGGATTCGAAGCGTTAGCAGATTTTGCATAGATATTCGACAAAACATCGATTATGTATGCAGAATTTGCTATTTTTGTATAGCAAATAAAAAAGAACGATATTATGGAAGATTTTGGGATAGTGCCGGTTGATTACAATGTGATTGTCAATGCTATTGGCAACTACAAATCGCCTAAAGATAAAATCAGCAAAATGGAAAAGGATGGTGAATTGATCCGGCTAAAAAAGGGATTGTTTGTTTTTTCCCCGGAATATTCAAAACAAGTTCTCTCCAAAGAATTGATTGCCAATCATCTGTATGGACCCTCCTATGTTTCTGCTGAAAGCGCCCTTTCCCATTACAGTTTAATTCCTGAAAGAGTATACTTAACAAAATCGGTCTGTGCAAAGCGTTCAAAAAAGTTCATTACCGGGTTAGGAACTTTCGAATATTACAGGGTTCCCGAAACATATTTTCCCATTGGTATTAAAAACGAAATCGTTGACAATGATTATGCATTTTTAATAGCAACTCCTGAAAAAGCGCTTGCAGATATAATTCTTCTGACTGCCGGATTAAGGATTCAATCGAAAAAAGCGATGGAAATTTATTTGAATGACGATTTAAGAATTGACTTTTCGACGAAACACAAATGGAATCCTGAAATTTTAAAGGATTGTGCAGAAAAAGGAAGAAAAAAGAGGGAATTAATTCTGTTATTCGAAATCTTAAAAAATGGCGGACATTTTTAATCGGATGTTGTCCCGTTACGAGATCGTTACTAAAAACGATGAGCGAAATGCAATTCATGAAGTGATGCAGCAAGTAGCGCTTGCTGGATTGTATCGGGGAGGTTTTTTTGATAAAGCAGCTTTTTATGGCGGAACGTGTTTACGAATATTTCACAATGTACCACGTTTTTCTGAAGACATGGATTTTTCGTTGCTTCAACCTGACGAAAAATTTTCAATTGAGAATTATTTTGATCCCATCAAAAATGAATTCAAGTTACTTGGACGGAAAGTTGAAATTGTAAAAAAAGAAAAAAGACAGTCTTCGCATGTCGAATCAGCATTTTTAAAAGACCACACCGAAATGTACAACATCCGCTTTCAAAGCGAACCTTCCATAAAAATTAACCTGGAAGTGGATACAAATCCTCCTTTGGAATTTCAAACTGAGTATAAATTACTGTTGTTGCCATTTTCGTTCATGACCCGCTGTTTCACACTGCCGGGATTATTCGCCGGAAAAATACACGCTTTTCTTTTCCGGGGTTGGAAAAATCGGGTAAAAGGTAGGGACTGGTATGATTTTGAATGGTATATACGAAACAACATACCACTGGATTTTACTCATTTTTTGGAACGAACTTATCAAAGTGAATTGATTGACCGGGGAAGCATGACAAAAACAGACTTAATACAAATGTTGAAAACCAGGATTCAAAATATTCCCATTGAACGGGTCATTGCCGATGTTAGTCCCTTCATTAAAAACCAGAATGATACTAAAATCTGGTCGACCAGTTATTTTCTTCAATTGGTTGAAATGATTAGAATAGAATAACGGAGAATACAGCAGGAAATTTTAATATTTCACCCCGGTAATTTCCTCAGAAATTTCCCAGAGTTTTTTCGCATCTGCTACGTTGTGCGATGCTTCATTTGACTCAACTTTCACCGGAAAACCTTTCCTTCCTTTATGTGGCCCGTAATATTCGCCGCCTTTCACATTTTTGTCGACAGACGCCCTGATTTGGGGAAGCGCGCCCTGTTGCTGGTTTTGGGAAAAAATCCACATAAACGGCATCAGTAATTTCACCCAAAAGCTGTTTTCGATATAATGTGTAAGGTTTGTGCGCGAAAAACCCGGATGTGCCGCAACTGCAATACTATTAATTTGATTTCTCTCAAAAAAACGCTGCAGTTCATACGTAAAAAGCAGGTTGGCAAGTTTCGAGCGGCCATAAGCTTTTGCAGAAGAATATCCGCCTTTTTCAAACATCAGGTTGTCGAAATCCATTGATCCCTGCTTGTGCATGTTGCTGCTCACATTCACCACCCGCGAATCAGGCGTTTTTTTAAGTACATCCAGCAAATGGCCGGTGAGTTTAAAATGCCCGAAATGATTGGTTCCCAGTTGTCCTTCCAATCCGTTTTTTGTTTTAAAATAAGGCGCCATCATAATTCCGGCATTGTTTAACAGAACATCAAGCCGCGTATATTTCGCTTTGAATTCTTTCGCAAAATTTTCAATCGAATCAAAATCCTGCAAATCGAGTTGCATTACATCGGTTTTACCTTTCATCCCGCCAATTTGCTTTTTTGCCTGTTCGCCTTTTTCAACCGAGCGACAGGCAAGAACGACTTCCGCGCCTTTTTCGGAAAATGCTTTTACCGATTCATAGCCAAGACCGCTGTTACCGCCGGTTACAATAATTACTTTTCCTGTCAGATCGGGAATATCTTCTTTTGTCCACTTTTCGTTGCTCATATCGTTTTTTAATTTTTCAATAAGTTAAGAATATCTTTTGGTTGGAGCACATTTCCGGAGCAACCTTAACGGGTTTAAATTACTAAGTCATTTTGTGCTGAGTTCCTCAATTTTCGCCGGGTTTTAAAATAATAACAGCAATTTCACTGTTTGTGCCAATGCGCATCGGTGGGCCGAATGTTCCGGTTCCCTGCGAAACAAAAAGGGTTGTTCCGTTAAAATGATGCGTTCCTTTGTTGTAGGCAAAAATCAGATTTGCAAGGTATTTTATCGGGAAAAGCTGACCGGCGTGGGTGTGTCCGGCCAGATACAAATCCACACCGTGTTTACTGGCGTATTGAATTCCATCGGGACTGTGGTGCAGCAGAATGGTTGGTTTGTTTTTGTCGGGCGCTAAATTTTCAAGTGTTCCTTTTATGGTGGAATGATTTCCGGCAGCATGCATGTTGTACGTTTTGTCGTCGGCTCGCATGTGGTTTAATCCGATCACCTGCATGTTGTTCCAGGTAATCATTTCATTCTCAAGTACCCGAATTCCCGATTGACGGAGCAGATTTTTAATGGTTTTCACGCCGGTGTACCGGTCGTGGTTTCCTTCAATAAAAAATACAGGAGCTTTTAAATCCGTCAGCGGTTCCAGCGTTTCAAGCGAGAGACGAATTCGTCCGTCAAATAAATCGCCGGTAATGAAAACAACGTCCACATTCGCTTTATTCGTTTTTTTAACAATTTTTTCCAGAAATTTTTTTCCCCTGAAATGACCAATGTGAATGTCGGAAAGGTGCATCGCCCGAACTTCACTGGCCAACCCTTTTACAGAAAATTGATGTTGCGTCACCCGAATGTGCCAGGAATTCAAAATTCCGTAAATCGAAATCAAGAAAGCAATTGCCAGCGCTGCAATTCCGTATGTTTGGGGTGCAAAACCCGTAAAAAAACCAATCAAATTCACCAGAAAAACCGACAGCAACAAATAGAGCATGATTCCCATAACTGTTGCAGCCGAAACATAGACGATATTTCCAAAATGGGAAGTTGTATTGGAAAGCGGCATCATTCCAAAAACCATGAACAGCGTTAATGCAGGGAACAAAAAGTTGAGGATTTTTATGTTTTCGATGCTGAAAAACCAGTTGAAGCGGTTAGCCAGGTAAATGTTGGCGCCTGCTAAAATTCCTAAAAAAACAACCAAAAAGAGCCACGGCAAGAATTTTCTCATAAAACCAGTTTATTATTCTTTCTGATACCTCATTGAAAATATAGGACAAACTTAGATAAAACGAGAGGATTTGGTAATCCGGCTACAGGTAATTGATTATGAAATAAGGATTTGATCAACTACAGGTTGAATTGGTACTTTTATCCAATTGCTAAACAAATACCGCTATTTACTTGTCTCATAAGAAAAATGGTTCAAAAATCAATACCTATGAAATCAGTGACTAATTCGGTTAAGCAAATTGCAGGCGCAATTATTTTTTCATTGTTTATGTTAAGCTCAAATGCGCAGGACGGGGCAGCGCTTTATCAGCAAAACTGCGCTCAATGTCACGGCGCCGATTTAAAAGGCGGGAATGCAACCAGTCTTGTGGACAAAATCTGGCAGTTTGGCGACGGCAACGGCTATATTACGCGCAATATAAAGTTTGGTATCCCGCATCTTGGAATGCCGTCGTATGAAGAAGCCTTGTCTGATAAGGAAATTTCATCGATTGTTGAATACATTCGCAATGCGGAAAAAGATGCAGGTACAGTAAAACCGGAGATTCCTCAAATGCTGGAAACGCTGGATTATGACCTGAACGTGGAAACATTTGCCGAAGGGCTTGAAATTCCCTGGGCTATCGATTTTACTGATGCAACTACAGCTTTAATTACTGAACGGCCCGGCAGACTTCGTATTGTTAAACGGGGAGTGCTTCAACCGGAACCGGTTCGTAACATTCCAGAAGTTTTGCACGAGGGCCAGGGCGGATTAATGGATGTGGCAGTTGATCCGGATTACAACCAAAACGGCTGGATTTATCTATCGTACAGTCATGTTTTGAATGATGTAACTTCAGGAGATCGTCCTCCGGCAATGACACGGATTGTGCGTGGAAAAATTGAAAACAACACGTGGATCAACCAGGAAGTACTTTTTGAAGCGCCCCATGATATGTACCGGACAACTCGTCATCACTATGGCAGCCGTATTGTTTTCGATCCGGAAGGATATCTGTATTTTTCGATTGGCGAACGGGGAACCGGAGAACACGCGCAGGATTTTACCCGTCCGAACGGTAAGGTCCACCGGATACATAAAGATGGTTCCGTTCCTGAAGATAATCCTTTTTTCACGGAAAAAAATTCAATAAAATCATTGTATTCACTCGGAAACCGGAATATTCAGGGAATGGCGGTTCATCCGGTAACCGGGCAACTCTGGGCAACCGAACATGGCCCAATGGGAGGCGATGAACTCAATCTTATCAAAGCAGGCAAAAATTATGGCTGGCCGGAAATTACGTATGGGTTAAATTACAACGGAACAATAATAACGGAAGAAACACACCGGGAGGGGCTGGAGCAACCAATTTTGTACTGGAAACCTTCGATTGCCGTTTGCGGACTCGATTTTTATACCGGCGAATTATTCCAAAAGTGGAAAAACAAGTTGATGGTTGGCGCATTAAAATACGAAGAAGTTCGCCTGCTTGATATTGAAGACGAGCGTGTGATGCACCAGGAAATTATCCTCAAAAATGCCGGCCGCGTTCGTGATGTTTCAACCGGACCGGATGGCGGAATTTATGTCGTTTTGAATCAGCCGGACAAAGTAATCCGGTTGACTCCAAAAAGAAAATAACCTGTCTCTCCGAATCCGGTTTGAACAACCTTAAAAGTTGAATCGTGTGATAACCGATTTCCCTATCCGGTCGTTTAATTCTTATGTACACCGGGTTTTTCAGTCCATACATTTTTTTCAATTCTTAACGAATTAAATAAAAAGTATGTTAATCATTTGAATTGGAATGTGTTATAAAATATTTTCACGTAAAATTTCTAAACTAATTGATTTTAGTAGTGTTAACATGATGTATGTGAAACTCAAAACCTGTTTTCATGAAAAAAAATTTATTAACACTACTATTTATTTTTCTTGTTGCAGTGGTTTCAGCACAAACACGCACCATAACAGGAAAAGTTACAGAAGCGGCAACCGGCGATCCCATTCCGGGGGTCAGCATTGCTGTGAAGGGAACTACTTCCGGTACCATTACTGATATCGACGGCAATTATTCGGTACAGGTAGCAAACAGCGATACATTGGTATTTAGTTTTGTAGGAATGGAAACGCAAAATATATACGTTGACAACAAGACAACCATTGATGTATCACTTCGCGAATCTACCGAATTTGTTGAGGAAGTAGTGGTAGTTGGTTACGGCCAGATGAACGTAAAAGACCTGACCTCCTCAATCGCAACAGTAAAATCCGACGAACTGCAAAAAACGCCAACCGGCTCTCCCATGCAGGCTTTGCAGGGAAAAGTTGCCGGAATGCAGGTGGTCAGCAGCGGAGCGCCGGGAAGCGCGCCCACCATTCGGGTCCGCGGGATTGGTTCCTACCCGGGAAACAACAGCGAATCGCCGCTTTACGTAGTCGACGGTATGTTTTTCGACAACATCGACTTTTTAAACATGCAGGATATTGAATCGATTTCGGTGCTGAAAGATGCATCGGCAGCGGCAATTTACGGTGTGCGGGCAGCGAACGGTGTTGTTCTTATTGAAACAAAATCGGGGCAGTTGAACCAGAAAGCGCAAATAACCTACGACGGCTATTTCGGCTACCAGGTGGCGCAAAATGTCCTGAAAATGGCAAATGCCGAACAGTTTACCACCATGGCGCTGGAATCGGGCGTGGAAGCCGACAGGCAGTACATTTTAAATGCGATGCAACGCTATGGGAGAAGCCGGATTAATCCGAATGTTCCCGATGTAAATACCGACTGGTACGATGAAATCCTTCGTCCGGCAGCCATTCAAAACCACAGCATCAATGTTTCAGGAGGAACCGAAAAAGCAGCGTATGCAGTGGGCGCCAACTATTTTTTCCAGGAAGGTATTCTGGATATGAAAAACCAGTATGAACGGTTCAACCTCCGTTCAAATATCGATTACCATGCTACCGACTGGTTAACCATCGGCGGGAATGTTATTTTTAGTAACGGTTTGCAATATTTGCAACAGGATGCAGCCTGGTTTACCGCTTATTATGCTGTTCCGATTATGCCGGTTTACGACCCGCAAAATACCGATGCTTATCCAACACAATACGCTTCGGCAGAAGATTTGGGCTATCGTGGCGCCAAAAACCCGTTCCCGGTGATGGATTATAATAACGATCAGCAAAAAATACGGCGAACACTGGCGAATTTTTATACCGAACTTACGCTGATTCCCGATATGTTAACTTTTAAAACAACTTATAACCACGCATTTACTTCGCTCAACAGAAGAGAGGTCGATTTCCCGTACTTTGTAAGTAACAATTCGCAGCGCGAAATAGCGGGCGTTACCAAACGTACAGAGATTACCTCCGATCAGATCTGGGATAATATCCTCACTTTCGATCACGATTTTGGAAAGCATAGCCTGGTGGCCATGGCAGGTATTTCATACCGCGATGAGTCGTGGCAAATGCTAACAGCGCGCGGCGAGGAATACACTTCCATTGATCGCGAAGAGTCGTGGTACATCGATCAGGCACAAACTATTAACGTGGATGCCGTAACCGACGACGGCAGAAGACAATACGGCATTTCATACCTCGGCCGTATTTCCTATAATTACAACGACAGGTATTTGTTGTACGCTACCATGCGCGCTGACGGCAGTTCGAAATACCAGGAAAAATGGGGTTATTTCCCCACGGTGGGAGTTGGCTGGGTAATTTCGCAGGAAGATTTCTTTGATGTTGATTTGTTCGATTTCCTGAAACTGCGCGCAAGCTGGGGGCAACTCGGTAACGATAAAATTCCCGCCAGCGATGGCGCCCGTACTACACGGGTACTAACTACCGCCATCAATGACCAGCTGGTTACCGGTACAGTGGCATCAAGTTCGTTTGCTTACCTCGAATGGGAACTTACGGAAGAAACAAATGTGGGCTTAACCGCACGGATGCTCGGTTCGAAATTATCTGCCGAAGCAGATTATTTTGTCCGCGATACAAAAAATGCCGCCATCAATGTACAGTTACCGCTGGTTGGCTCCAGCATTCTGCGAAATGTTGGCGTCATCAGAAATACCGGTTTTGAACTGGTATTGAACTGGTCGAATCAGATTTCAAATGATTTCAGCTACAATGTCGGAGTGAACATTTCGACGCTTCATAATGAAGTCCGCGACCTTTACGGACAGCCATACATTGACGGTGGTTCTGCAGAATTCAGGCAGCGTTCGATTGTTGGTGAGCCGCTGCTTGCATTTTACGGCTACAATGTTTTGGGAGTTTACCAAAACGAACAGGAAATTCAAAACGACCCGATAGCAGTTGACAATAACCTCAAACCCGGCGATTTTATATATAAGGATATAAATAACGACGGTGCAATCGACGATCAGGATCGAATGATTTTAGGATCTTATTTCCCCAGTTTTATGTACGGGGGAAATATCGGGATTAACTGGCGGAAATTCAGCCTTACCACAAGTATAATGGGACAATCAGGCAATAAAATTCTGAACCGTAAACGCGGCGAAATTATCTGGACACCCGATGGAAATATGGATGCTGATTTGGCCGTCAATCGCTGGCATGGCGAGGGAACTTCAAATAAATATCCGTCGTCGGCCGGTTTGCGAAAAGGCTGGAACCAGAAATTGAGCACCTATTTTGTTGAAGATGGTTCATTCTTTAGAATTCAAAATGTGCAACTGGCTTACGCGATCGATGGTGCGGAATTATTTGGCGCCGGTTTTCCGCAAGCCAGGGTTTCCCTGACAGCAGAACGGCCGCTAACAATTTTCAGCTACAACGGATTTAACCCTGAAGTTTCAGATGGTATCGACAGGCAGACATATCCTATTCCTGCCATTTATACTGTTGGATTGAGCATTAACTTTTAATCGAAAAAGCAGACAGATATGAAATCATTACAACAATATACGATAAAATTTGCCGTGTTTGCTGTAGCGTTACTAATGGCCACGGCTTGCCACGATTTGCTGAATGAACCTGCCGAAAACAGGACATTTACAGAAGAAACCGACTATACCAATTCCGGCGATATGATATTGCCCCTGATTGGAGCTTATGCCGAATTTTATACCCGCGGATGGGAAGATTTTCCGCTGATTTCAGTTCGCGGCGACGATGTGAATGCCGGCGGTTTGGGAGACCAGCAGCCTTTTGCTGATACCGACTGGTACATCTATGATCCCGGTTACTGGATGTACAACTCCGTATGGCAAAATGAGTACAGCGATATCTTAACCATGCATTCCACCATGGAACAGGTTCAGCTTTATATGGATAACGGCGCCAGCGCGGCATTGGGCAATCAGTACATTGCCGAGGCAAAAGTATTGCGTGGCTGGCTGTTGCTGCAACTGTCGAGATTGTGGGGCGATGTTTTTATAACCACAAGTTCCGATCCTACGGATCTGCTGGTTGCAGAACTCTCTTCCAAACAGGAAGTAATGCAGCACATTTCCGACCAGATGGACGAAGCCATTCCCGATTTACCCGACAAGCATCCCAATCAACGGACGGATATTCCAGGCGGAGTTACAAAATATACGGCGCTGGCAATAAAAGCCATGGCGAACCTCGAACTTGAAAATTATCAGGCAGTTGCCGATGCAACATGGCAAATCATCAGTTCCGGGCTGTTTCATCTCGATCCCGATTTTTACAACCTCTTTAAAATTCCGGGTAAATTGAGCGATGAAAATATCCTGGAATTACAATATTCCGATTTTGGACAGGGCGCCGGCGAACAGCGGAGTTATTTGTTCGCCGTTTTCGGGCCACAGGGCTGGTCGCCCAAGGTTGCCGGGGCAAGCAGCGGTTGGGGATTTTTTGAGCCCAGTCTCAAATGGATAAAATTTATGCTCGACCGCGGCGAACATACCCGATTGGAAACCAGCGTACTTTTTACAAACAGAGGCATTGATTCGCTGAAAACTACTTATCCTTCGCTGGGAACTTTGCCCGACTGGATTTCAAATATTACACCTTCGGGCGACACCATTAATGATTATCCGCGTGCTTTGTTTGCCAGCGGGAAACAGTATTTACCTTCCGATCAGCTCACGCCGGGGCGAACGGGTTACGGCAACAACAAGAATTTTACGGTTATCCGGTATGCCGAAGTTTTATTAATGTATGCCGAAGCACTGACCAGGGGGGCCAGCGGTTCCGCAATGACCGCCGATCAGGCTGTTAATGCCGTTCGGCAGCGGGCAGGTTTGGCGCCGCTCAGCGGTGTTACCAGCGAACAGGTAATGGCCGAAAAGTTTGCGGAACTGGCCATGGAATGGGGTGTCCGGTATTACGATATGGTAAGGCTGGAAAGATACAATGAGTTGGATTATGGTGGAAGGAATTTCGAAGAACCTCAGGATATTTTCCTGCCTTATCCGCAGAATCAGGTCGACCGCCTCCCTGCGTTGGAAACCACAACTAATGTTCAATAAAAAACGGGAAAAATGAAGAATTTAAAATACATTTTAACAGGAATCATAGCTGCACTGCTGGCTGTGGCTTGTAACGAAGGTATTGATCCGATATCTCATATGGAACCTGGCCCTGATGAATCTGCTCCCACTGTAAAAATCACTTATCCCTCGGAAGGTTTGAAATTGCAGGTGCCGGAAGCAACCACACCCATCGATATTCAGTTTGAGGTTACAGACGATATTGAAATCGAATCGATCTCAGTGAAAATAGATGACAATGAAATTGCCAGCTTCAGCGATTTTAAAGATTACCGGCGCGCACTTAAAACGGTGCATTATGATAATGTGACAAATGGCGCCCACACGCTAACGGTTACAGCCACTGATCTCGACGGAAAGTCAACTTCAAAATCGGTTAGTTTTGAAAAAGTTTCGCCATACACGCCAAAATATGCCGGCGAAGTATTTTACATGCCGTTCGACGGAACCTACACGGAGTTGATCAGCTTTCAGTCCCCTGATGTTGTTGGAAATCCTGGTTTTGCCGGCGAAGGGGTACAAGGTGGCAATGCTTACAAAGGAGCCACGGATTCGTACCTGAAATTCCCTGCGGATGGATTGAAAAGCAATGAATTCAGCGCCGTTTTCTGGATGAAAATCAATGCAGTTCCCAATCGTGCCGGAATTCTGGTGGCGGGCCCTGAAGATGCCGCGAATCCGGATGCCCAGAATGTGAGGACTTCGGGTTTCCGGTTTTTCCGTGAAGGAAACGATACCCGTCAGGTATTTAAACTAAATGTTGGTACAGGAGATGCTGAGACCTGGTTCGACGGTGGCGATGCCGCTGCGGTTGATCCTACGCAAACAACCGGCTGGGTGCATCTGGCATTTACCATTTCCGAAGGCCATGCAACCGTTTATGAAAACGGACAGGTTGTTTCCGAAGGAGATTTTGACGGTATCGACTGGACCGGCGTCGATTTTATTTCCATTATGTCTGGCGCACCACGTTTTACCGGCTGGGACCACAATTCCGATTTAAGCTACATGGACGAGCTTCGTTTGTTTAACCGGGCGCTTTCACAGGATGAAATTCAAAATATAATTGCTGCAGAATCAGGGCAGGTTCCTCAATATCAATCAAAATACGGCGAAATTTTCTACATGCCGTTCAATGGCGATTATGTTGACAAAGCCAGCGATACAGAAGCGACAGTGGTTGGAAATCCGGGATTTGCCGATGGTGTTGACGGGCAGGCTTATGCCGGCGCCGAAGATTCGTACCTGACATTCCCCGGCGAAAGTTTGCAGAACGATGAATTCAGCGCTACTTTCTGGCTCAACATCAATGCCACTCCCGAACGCGGAGGTATTTTGGTTATGGGCCCTCCCGATACAGAAAATGCCGGTTATCCGGATGTGCAAAATTTACGCACCAAAGGTTTCCGGTTCTTCCGCGAACCCGGCGCCAACAACAATCAGCGGTTCAAATTAAACGTGGGAACCGGCGATGCAGACGTTTGGTTTGATGGTGGCGAAAATGCAGATGTTGATCCAACAACCGGAAACTGGAGGTTCCTTGCTTTTACCATTTCAAACGATAGCGCAAAAGTATACATCGGTGGTGAAGTGGTTAGCGAAGGGGAATTAGCCGGGATCGACTGGACGGATACCGATATTTTGTCCATCATGTCGGGTGCGCCGCGTTTTACCGAATGGGAACATTTGTCGGATCAAAGCCTGATGGATGAACTGATGATTTTTGATAAAGCGCTTACACAGGAAGAAATTCAGACGATAATGAACGATCAGCAACCCTGATGTTTTGGAATCAGTTTCATAATGCTTCCGGAAGATTTTTCAAACAGTATGAAATGCTGCCTGGGAAATTTTCGAAGCAGCTTTTCCTGTTTCAGTTTGAAAATTGTTCGAAATAAAATTTTCGGAAAATGAAGTTTTTGGCGTTTTTCAGCCTGTTGCTGCTTTTAACTGCAAGTTGTAACCAAACAAAAAAGTCGGGAAACGAAGAGCCGGAAATTGCCGGCGACAGTTTAACCGATGAACAGTTGCTGGATACAATTCAGTACTATACGTTTCAGTTTTTTTGGGAGGGCGCGGAACCAAATTCCGGCCTGGCACGGGAGCGCTACCACGTAGATGGCGTGTATCCGCAAAACGATAAAAATATTGTTACTACCGGCGGCGGAGGATTTGGTCTCATGGCCATTCTGGTGGGAATGGAAAGAGGTTTCATTTCCAGGCAGGAAGGTTTGGAACGTTTTCAGAAAATCATAAATTTCCTGGGAAATGCCGATCGTTTTCACGGGGTCTGGCCGCACTGGCTAAACGGCGAAACAGGCAAGGTGAAACCATTTTCAAAATACGATGATGGCGCCGATTTGGTGGAAACAGCATATCTCGTTCAGGGATTGCTAACGGTGAAACAATATTTTATTGAAGGCAATGAGGAAGAACAGCAATTGGTGCAAAAAATTGATTCGCTGTGGCGAGGGGTTGAATGGGACTGGCATCAGAAAGGCGGCGAAAACGTGTTGTACTGGCACTGGTCGCCAAACGTTGGTTGGAGAATGGATTTTCCCATCAGGGGATACAACGAATGCCTGATTACCTATATTCTTGGAGCTTCTTCGCCAACACATCCGATCTCGACAGATGCCTATCATGAAGGATGGGCGCAGAATGGCGCAATTACAGGAAATCATGAAAAATATGGTTTTACACTTCCGTTAAATCATAACGGATCATTGGAACAGGGCGGACCATTGTTTTGGGCGCATTATTCCTTTCTGGGTCTCGACCCGCGAAATCTGTCTGACCAGTATGCAAATTACTGGGAAAATAACGTAGCGCAAACCATGATCAATTACATGCACTGTGTTGAGAATCCGCAGAATTATAAAGGCTACGGCAAAAATTGCTGGGGACTTACAGCCAGTTATTCGGTGCCTGGCGCAGCGCAATATTTTCGCGGGCAAACTGATGAAAAACCAAAGCCTGATTCTGCTTCGGTGCAGGTAGGATATGCCGGCCACAAACCTGGTTTCGATTTGGGCGTAATTTCCCCTACCGCAGCACTTTCGTCCATGCCTTATGCACCGGAAGAAGCTATGAACACTTTGCGCCATTTTTATTTCGATTTAGGTGATAAGCTGATGGGGCCGTACGGTTTTTACGACGCATTCAGCGAGGAATATAACTGGTGGCCGCAGAAATATCTGGCCATCGATCAGGGGCCAATTCCGGTAATGATTGAAAATTACCGTAGCGGTTTATTGTGGAACCTTTTTATGAAGAACGAAGAGGTTCAAAACGGGCTGGAACGGCTTGGTTTTTCTTTTCATGAAACCGAACAGAAATAGCTCGAATTTTTGTCCTGATTTTTCTGAAAAGTGATGATATTGGCGTATCAATGAATTTTATTTGAGGAAGAACGGGTGAACGAATTTCTAAAATTAACGAAGAACATGCAAAACATTTTACGTTCGTTTATCGGACTTGGACTGTTTTTAATGGCTGCCGGGTTTGCAGGAGCACAGGAAGTATATTTTTTTACCGAGGCCACTGACACAACTTACTACGATCAGGGAATTGTAGATGTCAGCAATCTGGGCGAAAGTACATTCGAACATGCGCATCCGCCCGGATTACCGCAGTACAACGATAAAATTCCGGCTTCCACACTGGCATTCAAAGGAGAAACTTCGTTGAAATTCAATTATACTTCTGCTGAAAACGGAAACTGGAAAGCAGGCATTTATCGTGCAGGATGGTCCGCCGCAAATATTGAAGGACTGGATTCGCTGGCCATTTATATTTATTCCGAAAGTGATATTCCATCTTCCGCGCTGCCGCTAATTGCTTTGCGGGCGCGAAATAAAAATGGTTCCGGCGATGCAACATCGCAGTTATATAAATTATCCGGTTACAATAATGATGTCCCTGCACAAAGGTGGACGCGGATAGAATTCCCGCTTAACGAAGTTTTCGGCGGAAACAGCAACTTGAATTTTTCGGAAGCCGTCGGTGTAGTATTCAGTCAATCTGAAAAAAATGGTGTTTCACGGCTGTTTTATGTTGATGAAATTGCAGCATTTAAAAGCATTGGAGAAGTGCCGCCGGTTGAAAATCTTACCGCCACAGGTTACGACAGCCATGCCGAACTGAACTGGGATCAGCCGATGGAAGATTTGACCTATCGCATTTTTGCATCTTTTGATGGCGGTCAAGCTTTTGGTTTACGCGGGGAAACCACCGAAAATTATTATATCGATTTTGTTCCGGAAGAAGGCAGAAATACTTCAGTATCCTATCGAATTGTTGCAGCAGTTCAAAACAAGGAATCCGAAGCAGTTGAAGCAGTTGCAGAAATCCATGATTACAGCGATGACGAACTGCTGGATTTGGTTCAGCAGTATTCCTTTCGCTATTTTTGGGAAGGGGCACACCAGCCGTCGGGGATGATTTTGGAACGATCGAACGGGAGCGAAAACACTGCCGCTTCCGGGGCAACCGGAATGGGATTGATGGCGATGATTGTGGCACACGAACGCGAATACGAACCCCGCGATTCCATCAAAAACAGAATCCTGAAAATTCTGAATTTCCTCGAAAACTGCGAGCGGCACCACGGCGCCTGGTCGCACTGGTACGATGCCGGCACCGGCAAAACGCGGCCGTTTTCACCCGATGATGATGGCGGTGACATTGTTGAGACTTCATATGTGGCTCAGGGTCTCATCGCTTTGAAAAATTATTTCTCCGGAAGCGATTCAGAATCGATTCAAATTCGCGAAAAATCAGATAAACTTTGGCGGGAAATCGATTGGGATTGGTACCGAAACGGCGGGCAAAATGTGCTGTACTGGCACTGGTCGCCCAATGTTGGTTTTCAGAAAAACATGAAAGTGCGGGGCTGGAACGAAGCGCTGGTAACATATATAATGGCGGCTTCCTCGCCGACACATGGAATTCCCAAAGAAGTTTACACCGAAGGCTGGGCGCTTAACGGAGCAATTGTAAACCTACGCGAATTTTATGGTTATCCGATCAGCCTGGCGCCCGACTGGGGCGGACCGCTGTTTTTTATTCACTACACGCATTTGGGAATCAATCCGCATGAATTAAAAGATGAGTATGCCGATTACTGGCAGGAACATGTAAATACAGCCAAAATTCACGTACAATATGCAATTGATAATCCGGAGGGACACACCAATTACAGCGAAAAATCCTGGGGTTTGACCGCCAGCGACGATCCGTTTGGTTACACGGCCCATGCGCCCGTTTTGAACGACAACGGAACAATCAGTCCAACGGCTGCTTTATCCGGTTTTCCATATACGCCCGAAGAATCGATGAAAGCGCTGAAGTACTTTTACCGCGAACGTGGCGCCGATCTTTTCGGGAAATACGGCCCGTACGATGCTTTTAACGACGATTTGGATTGGGTTCAGGATGCATACATTGGAATCGATCAGGGCCCGATTGTGGTGATGATTGAAAACTACCGCAGCGGCCTTCTCTGGAACAATGTTATGAACGATGCCGATGTTCAGGCGGGGCTTGGTAAACTCGGATTTCAGTATGAAACTTCAACATTAAACCAAAATGTTAAATCTGCCGGTGACATGGTAATTTACCCTAATCCGGCAGAAGATCAGGTTGTTATACGCCTGCCGGAAATCGACTCAGGCTACCCTGCGGTTTTAAGTGTTTTTAATATGGACGGTAAATTGATCAGGGAAATTGCCCCCGGCTATATGGAGAAGCTGGTTCTGATAAACTGCCGGGACTTTCGAAGCGGCATTTATCTTGTGCAATTGGCAAACGGAAAAAAAATCGCGCAAGCGAAACTGGTTATCCGTAAATAGATAACAAATACCAATCAAAATGAGAAATTATAAGACCTATCTGTTTATTCTGTTTTTTTCCTGCGGTATTTTTCCCATGGTAGTCGGACAAACCAGTTCTGAAACAAAAACCGGGATTTTACCAGCTTACGACGAAGGGGTACTCGGGAATTTGTTCATGGCCCGCGAAGGTGGCATTGCCCATTATTCGAGCGCCGACACCACAGGAGGAAATAACGACCGGCGTCCTGTTGCCCCGGGTGAAACATTGGTGTTGGTTAATCATCAGGGAGCAGGAGTTTTAAGACGATGGTGGATTACCATTTCACCACGCAATAATGTTGAAATTCAACGCCACCTGATCGTGCGTTGTTACTGGGATGGGGAAAAATCTCCTTCCGTGGAGGTTCCTGTCTCCGACTTTTTTGGAATGGGATTTGGCCAGTGGAAAGATTATATTTCCCTGCCGCTTAATATGACGAGTGGCGGGTACAACTGTTACTGGCCCATGCCGTTTCATAAAAGCGCGCGCATTACAGTGGAAAATACCGGGAAAACTGCCGTTCAAAGTTTTTATTATAACATTGACATTCGAACTTATGAGCAGTTACCACCGACGGCGCTTTATTTTCATGCCCAATATCGTCAGACCCGCACACAGCAGGGGAAACCGGTGACCGTTTTGGAAACAACGGGCCGCGGACATTACGTTGGAACGCTGATTTCGATGCAGCCGGAACGCGGGAAAAGCATTTCCTACCTCGAGGGCGACGAGCAAATCTATATCGATGGTGAAAAGACGCCAACAATAGTGGGTACCGGCACCGAGGATTATTTCTCGTCAGGCTGGTATTTCGATACCGGCGAATACAGCGCTCCGTTCCATGGCGTAACAATAAAAGATGAGAAAACAGGCCGAATCAATACCTACCGGTGGCACATTGAGGATCCCATCCCTTTTAAAAAAAGTTTGCTGTTCCACATTGAACATGGCGGCACCAACGATATGCCAGGTGTGGAGTATTCATCGGTGGCCTTTTGGTACCAAACACATCCGCATGCCCCATTTCCCGAATTGCCGAAACATTTAAATCCACTGTCTGAGGTTACCGGTCCGTCAATTGAAGCCGAATCGTTAATAAATCAAAGCAAGGTTACCGGCGGCGAACTGCAAACTCAGGATATGGGAAATTTTAAAGGAAAATGGGGAAACGATACACAACTTTGGTGGATTAATGCTGAACCAGGCGACCAGTTGACAATACCGCTGAATGTTGAAAATAAAGGGACTTATGAATTGATCGGATTTTTTACCCGCGCCAGCGATTATGGAATTTTTCAACTTTCTGTGAATGGCAAAACAGTTGGTGACTTAATCGATGGTTTCAATCCTGATGTTGAGACAACCGGTTCCGTTTCATTTGGAAGTGTGGATTTGAACGCCGGAACAAATAATGTTGTTGTGAAATTAATTGGGAAAGATGCACGGGCCGCCGGATTTTCAAATGGCTATCTGGTTGGAATAGACGGATTTTTGCTGAGACAGTAACCCGGTTAAGTTTAGAAGGTGGCAAGACAATATTTAAAAAATCCCGATATGAAAAAACAAAATATTTACCGAATGCTGTTGGCTGTTTTTATGATCAATACCTTTTGTTCTGCAGGAAATGCGCAAAATCAACCGCCAAACCTGGTCATTATTTTCGACGATGATTTGGGTTACGGCGATTTGGGATGTTACGGAAATCCTGTGATTCGCACGCCAAACCTCGATCGGATGGCCGATGAGGGAATGCGCTTTACCCAGTTTTATGTGGCGGCATCGGTATGTACGCCCAGCCGCGCCGGATTGTTAACCGGCCGCTATCCCATTCGCACCGGGTTGGTGGAAGGAATTATTCCCGGGCGGGTGCTGTTCCCCAGCGATAAAACCGGACTGCAACCCGAGGAGGTAACCATTGCCGAAGTGTTGAAAGCGAAAAATTATGCAACAAAAGCCATCGGAAAGTGGCACCTTGGCCATCTGCCTGAATTTCTGCCAACTGCACAGGGTTTCGACAGTTATTACGGAATTCCGTATTCAAACGACATGGATTATGTAGCGCCAAAGAACGGGCAGCCGGGGTACTGGAATATTCCGTTGATGCGGGATACAACGATTATTGAGCGGCCGGCGAATCAAAACACACTTACGCAGCGATATACACAGGAAGCGCTGAAATTCATTCATGAAAATGCTGATCGCCCGTTCTTTTTGTATCTGGCTCAAACCATGCCGCACGTTCCGCTTTTTGCATCCGAAGATTTTGAGGGTGTCAGCGCCCGCGGTTTGTACGGTGATGTAGTGCATGAAGTTGACTGGAGTGTAGGCCAGGTTTTAAAAACGTTACGCGATGAAGGAATCGAAAAAAACACACTCGTCATTTTCACCAGCGACAACGGGCCCTGGCTGGTACAGGGACTGAACGGCGGTTCGGCGGGGTTGCTAACCGGCGGCAAAGGAACAACCTGGGAAGGTGGGATGCGCGAACCGATGATCGCCTGGTGGCCGGGAACAGTTCCGCCCGGAACGATCTCGCTCGATTTGGCTTCAACACTCGATATTTTGCCCACAGCCGCCGCATTGGCCGGTGCGCCACTGCCGAAAACCGAGCTGGACGGTTACAACATCCTGCCGGTGTTGAAAGGAGAGAAGAAGTCTGATCGCGAGGTGTTTTATTATTTCCGTGGCGATGAGTTATACGCCGTGCGATACGGTCCGTGGAAAGGGCATTTCATTACCCAAACGGCCTATCCCGATGGTCCGCAGGAAATGCATAACCCGCCGCTGCTTTATCACCTGGAAAACGACCCCGGCGAGCGATTCGATGTAGCCTCCAAACATCTTGATGTCGTGGAAAAACTGCAGGCGCTTTACCTCGATGAAAGTTCGAAACTGGGACGTTCCAAACTACCTGAAATTGAAGCGGAAAATTATGCTGACCAGGTAAAAATCACCGGCGGGACAATCCGTATTCAGGACATGTCGAATTTTAAAAATTTGTGGGGAAACAACAAGCAATTGTGGTGGGTGGAAGCGAAACCCGGCGACAAACTAATGTTTCCTGTCACCGTGGGTGTAGCTGGTTCCTACGGAATTACCGGATTTTTTACCCGCGCGGGTGATTATGCCATCATAAGATTGTTGGTAGATGGGAAACAGGTTGGTAATCTCGTTGATGGTTATTCCGATAAAATCGAAGCCACAGGGCCGGTATATTTCGGAAAGGCAAACTTCAAAAAAGGGGAGAATAATATCACAATCGAGATTGTGGGAAAAGATACGCGTTCTGCCGGATATTCTGAGGGTTATCTCGTAGGAATCGACGGATTTTTGGTAAGAAAACGATAATTGATTTAAGGGAGCCGGACTTTCCAAAGTCCGATTTACAGGCTTCTTTTATCAGGAGATTTTTCATCCGGAATACGGGATTCGAAGTGACATTAAAAAAATAGCCACCGCAATTGTGAATTAATTTTAGGCGAATAAATATGAAAAGATTTTTTAGAAGTGGTGTTTTACTGGTTTCGTTTTTAAGCAACCTGTTTTATTCAGAAACCCTGGCGCAAAATACCCGGATGAACACTTACTGCAATCCGCTGAACCTCGATTACACTTACATGATTTACAATTCCAACAACGATCTTTCCTATCGTTCCGGCGCCGATCCGGCAGTGGTTGAATTCCGCGGCGAATATTACCTATTTGTCACCCGCTCGATGGGTTACTGGCATTCGGAAGATTTGCAGCACTGGGATTTCATCGACCCGGAACAGTGGTATTTTCAGGGTTCCAATGCACCGGCGGCATTTAATTTCAAAGATTCGGTATTATATGTTGCCGGAAATCCGTCGGGTTCCATGAGCGTGCTTTATTCCGACGATCCGAAAAGTGGGAAATGGAAAGCCACACCGTCAATTTTGCACAATTTGCAGGATCCCGATTTGTTTATCGACGATGACGGACAGGCATACATGTTTTGGGGTTCGTCCAATAAGTTTCCCATCCGCGCCAAAAAGCTGGACAAGAACAAACGGTTCCGGCCATCCGATGAAGTGATTGAACTGTTCAACCTCGATGAATCCAAACACGGCTGGGAACGGTTTGGCGAAAATCATTCACGAACGGATATGGAAGGTTACATCGAAGGGCCGTGGCTGACCAAACACAACGGGAAATATTATATGCAGTATGCAGCGCCGGGAACAGAATTTAATGTTTATGCCGATGGGGTTTACGTGAGCGATTCACCGCTCGGCCCATACAAATACGCGCCCAACAATCCCATTTCATATAAACCCGGCGGTTTTGGAAACGGCGCCGGACATGGAAGTACAGTTCTCGGGCCGCAGCAACAATATTGGCATTTTGCATCGATGGCGGTGAATGTGAATGTGGGCTGGGAACGCCGGATTGCAATGTATCCAACCTATTTCGACGAAGATGGATTGATGTACGCTGATACCTATTTTGGCGATTATCCGCATTTTGCGCCGGCCATTCCCGAAATCCAGGGGAAATTCGCCGGCTGGATGCTGTTGTCGTACAAAAAACCGGTGAAGGCATCTTCTTCGGTGGAAGAATTTGTTCCACAAAATATTACAGATGAAAACATAAAATCGTTTTGGCTGGCTGAAAAGAACAATGATCAGCAGTGGATTGAAATTGACCTGGAAAAACCGGCAAAAGTTTTTGCTGTTCAGATAAATTACAACGATTACAAGTCGGATATGTACGGGCGGATTCCCGGGCTTCATCATCGGTACATTCTGGAAAGTTCGCTGAACGGTGAAAACTGGGAAACGATGGTAGACAAAAAGAACAGCTACAAAGACACACCCAATGATTACGTGGAATTGGCAATCCCGCAACTGGCACGTTACATCCGGTACCGGAACATTCACGTGCCGATGCCGAATCTTTCGATTTCTGATATACGTGTGTTCGGCCTCGGGCAGGGCAAAGCGCCCGGTAAAGTAAAAAATTTCAAAGTGAATCGATATGAAGACCGCCGGGATGCGATGATTACCTGGCAGGAACAGGAAAATACACAGGGGTACAATGTACTGTGGGGAATTGCTCCTGATAAATTATACAGTTCGTGGATGGTTTATGGCGAAAATCAACTGCTGCTGAAAGCACTTTCGGTTGATCAGGAATATTATTTTTCGATTGAGGCGTTTAATGAAAACGGGATTTCGGAAAGGACTGAAATAATGAGAGTAAGATAGTTTCCCGCTGATTTCGCTGAATTTCGCAGAAAGAGTTTTAACAATCAGCGTTAATCTGCGGCATCTGCGGGAGACATTTAACAAGAACAACAAAATTCACACACAATGAAACACCTTAAAATTCTTTTTTCGGTAATACTGATGATGATGGTTTTACAGGCGAATTCCCAAAAAAGCGGCAATGCAAAAATGGATGCATTTATCAACGATTTGATGGGGAAGATGACCATTCAGGAAAAAATCGGACAGTTGAATTTAATTACTCCCGGCGGTGGAATTCCCACAGGCTCAGTAGTTAGCACCGGCGTGGAAGCCAATATTAAAGCCGGAAACGTGGGCGGCATTTTTGGCATTGCAGGGCCTGCAAAAATCCGGCAGGCACAGGAAATGGCAGTGAAACAAACCCGCCTCGGCATTCCGCTTATTGTAGGTTCCGATGTTATTCACGGCTACAAAACTACGTTTCCAATCCCGCTTGGTTTGTCGGCTAGCTGGGACACCACATTAATTAAACAGACTGCCCAAATTGCGGCGCAGGAAGCCACAGCCGATGGAATTTTCTGGAACTTTTCGCCGATGGTCGATATTGCCCGCGATCCGCGCTGGGGACGAATTGCCGAAGGCGCCGGGGAAGATCCGTTTCTGGGTTCGCAGGTGGCAAAAGCGATGGTGCGCGGTTACCAGGGCGATGATTTAAGCAGCGAAAATACGATGATGGCCACAGTGAAACATTTTGCATTATATGGCGGCGCGGAAGCCGGTCGCGATTACAACACTGTGGATATGAGCCGGCAGCGGATGTTTAACGACTATTTTCCACCGTACAAAGCTGCGGTGGAAGCCGGTGTCGGATGCGTCATGTCGTCGTTTAACGATGTGCGCGGTATTCCGGCCACCGGAAACAAATGGCTGCTTACCGAAGTTCTTCGCGGCAGGTGGGGTTTCGACGGATTTGTGGTTTCGGATTATACGTCGGTAAATGAAATGATTGCCCATGGTTTGGGCGATTTGCAGGAGGTTTCGGCGCTGGCGCTCAAAGCCGGCCTCGACATGGACATGGTTGGTGAAGGTTTTTTGAATACGCTCCGGAAATCCCTGGAAGAAGGAAAAGTTTCCGAAGAGGATATAAACACTGCCTGTCGCCGGATTTTGGAGGCCAAATACAAACTCGGCCTTTTTGACGATCCGTATCGTTACGTGGATGAATCCCGTCCCGAAAAAGACATTTTGACGCCCGAACATCGTGCATTTGCGCGGAAAGCAGCCGCACATTCTTTTGTTTTGCTGAAAAATGAAAACCATGTGCTTCCGCTGAAAAAGTCGGGAACGATTGCTTTAATTGGCCCGCTGGCAAACAACAAAAACAACATGCTTGGTACCTGGGCGCCCACCGGAGACCCGCAATTATCGGTACCGGTTTTGGACGGGATGAAAAATGTTGCCGGAAATCAGGTTGAAATCCGGTATGCAAAGGGAGCCAACATTTCGGATGATACTACTTTTGCAAAACACGTGAATGTATTTGGAACCAGAATCGATATTGACAAACGGTCGCCGGAAACCATGCTGAATGAAGCCGTGGAAATAGCTAAAAATGCAGATGTAGTTGTAGCGGTTGTGGGCGAAGCCTCGGAATTTAGTGGTGAATCCGCAAGCCGTTCCAATTTGCAACTTCCCGAAAGCCAGAAAAAACTGGTCAGGGCGCTGGCAAAAACCGGCAAACCGCTGGTTTTGGTTACCATGAGCGGAAGGCCGCTGGCGCTGGTTGAAGAAGATGAACTGGCAACAGCTATTTTGCAGGTGTGGCATCCGGGCGTGGAAGCCGGAAATGCCATAGGCGATGTGCTTTTTGGCGATGTAAATCCGTCAGGAAAATTAACTGCGACATTTCCGCGGAATGTTGGTCAGGTACCAATCTATTACGCCCATCGATCCACCGGCAGGCCGCAGGAGGGAGATGAATTCACCAAATTCAAATCGAATTACCTGGATGTAGCCAATTCGCCGTTGTATCCGTTTGGTTACGGATTGAGTTACACGACTTTCGAATACAAAAACCCGACGTTGAACAAAAACAAAATCAGTAAAAATGATAAACTGGATATTTCGGTGGAAGTGACCAACACCGGAAATTACGATGGTGAAGAAGTGGTTCAGTTATATATCCGCGATGTGGTAGCTTCCGTAACGCGGCCGGTTCGCGAACTGAAAGGTTTCAAAAAGGTGATGATTCCGAAAGGCGAAACAAAAACAGTGACGTTCACCATTACAGCGGATGATTTGGCCTTTTACGATTTCGATTTAAATTATGGCGCCGAGCCGGGTGAATTCGAGGTTTTTGCAGGTGGAAATTCGAATGCGGAAAATTCAGCAAAATTCACGTTGACTGAATGACGGGGCCCGAATATCATGAAATGAGACCATCCGGGAGCCGGACTTTCCGAAGTCCGATTTGACTAAACATATTAAACGACAAAACGTAGTAAAATTCACAACAATGAAAACAAAAGCTATTTTTTTCGGAACATTTTTTTTAGCGGCAGTTCTCATTTATTTAACGCTCATTTCAGGAAGTTCGGAAAAACAGGATCAACGGCGCCCGAACATTATTTTCATCATGAGCGATGATCATGCCTATCAGGCCATTAGCGCGTACGATAAAACGCTGATCCATACACCGAACATCGACCGGCTTGCGAAGGAAGGAATGCGGTTTGATCAATGTTTTGTTACCAACTCCATCTGCAGTCCCAGCCGCGCAGTGATATTAACGGGGCAATACAGCCACCGCACCGGCGCCCGTGATAATTCGTTCTCGATGCGCATCGATTCGACTGTCACCACTTTTCCGGAATTATTGCAAAAAGCTGGTTACCAAACTGCTATCATAGGGAAATGGCATTTGCTCAACCGTCCGAAAGGTTTCGGTTATTCATCCATTCTGATAGGCCAGGGAAATTATTACAACCCGGATTTCATTACAAACGGCAACAGCGAGCAGGTACATGGTTATGCCACCGATCTTACGATGGACAAAGCAATCAACTGGCTTTCCGGCATGAGGGACAAAGACAGCCCGTTTTGCCTGATGATCCACAATAAAGCGCCGCATCGCGACTGGCTGCCGGATACGGTGGATTTTAATGAATTCAGCAAAGACCTTCCGCTGCCGGAAACGTTATTCGACGATTACTCAAACCGTGGAAAAGCAGCTCAAGAACAAATGATGGAGATCGGCGAAAATATGCACCTGTTTAACGACTTGAAGTTTGATGCAAACAAACCTGTAAAAGACGAAGTGGTAACCGATCTGCTTCATGAACTTGCCCGCATGGATACCATTCAGCGAAAGGCAGTTCTGGAGTTTTATGCCAAAGAAGATGCCGAAGCAGATACTTCGAAAATGACACACAAGGAATACGTCATTTGGAAGTATCAGCGGTACATTAAAGATTACCTGCGCTGCATTCGTTCGGTCGATCGAAATGTCGGACGGTTACTGAATTATCTGGATCGGACGGGATTGTTGGACAATACACTGATTGTTTACACTTCCGATCAGGGAATGTACCTGGGAGAGCATGGCTGGTTCGACAAACGGTTCATGTATAAACAATCTTTCCGGACTCCACTGCTCATTCGTTACCCGGCAATGATCAAACCGGGAACAGTCAGCTCCGAAATGGCATTGAACCTGGACTTTGCCCCGACCTTCCTGGATTTGGCCGGTGTTCCGAAACCGGATTACATGCAGGGAACCTCGCTGGTGCCTTTATTTGACGGGGAAGCGCCCGCAGACTGGAGGAAATCGGTTTACTACCATTATTACGAATATCCCGGCTGGCATGCTGTTAAACGTCATTACGGCATTCGCACGCAACAGTATAAACTGATCCATTTTTATTTCGATGTTGACCAGTGGGAACTGTACGATCTAAAGAAGGATCCGGATGAATTGCAAAATGTTTATGATGATTCGGCTTATCGGCAGGTGGCGGATTCGCTGATCGTTCAATTGCGATTGCTGCAAAAGAAATTCGGGGATTCTGACTCCCTCGCACAAAAATTCATCGAACACGACAGGCCGAAATTTAAGGTATTCCGGAATATGTATTGATGCATATCATTTTTTACAGCCATTTGCCGGCGCTGAAAACTGCTTTTGAGTGCTTTTAATTGTCTATTTTTATTGCGCGAATAAAATTCATTCAATTCCTTTTGGTTGAATGATATTTTTGCTGATGATCATGTCAATCACTTATTGAATGCCATATAAACCTAAAAATTCTGTGACCATGAAAAACAAACGTTTACCAGCCATTTTGATGCTCCTCTCCATATTGTTCTTTTTCTCAGCCAACGGATTTGCGCAGTCTGGCGATTTCACAGCAATCCGCGCCGGTGTATATTTCGACCACACACTGCGCGATTGGGACGGGTTTGGTTTCAACTATGTGCAGACTGCCCATTTTATCGATAAAAATATGAATCCGAAGGAATCTGCCGAATGGTGGGAAAAATACCATCCGGGAGAAAATTCATTTGTTCAGGAATACGGTGGTTTCAGTATTTTGGATGAAAAAGAAAAAGCAGAAATTATTGATTTGGTTTTTGGCGAAAATGGCTTGAAACCTGGAATCGTAAAAATGTTTCTCGGCGCCGATCACCAAAAAGAACCCGGTGGATCGTTCGATCATGAATCGACGGCCGGTTATATGCGGGAATTTGTAAGGGACGGACTGGAAGTGACGCGCAAAAGAGGAGACGATTTGCAGGTTATTACGACGCTTTATGGTCCTCCGGGATTTATGACCAAACAGAAAAAAGAAAGGGGCCGTGATTTGGATCCTGAATTTAAAGACGATTTGGCGATTTATATGGCCGACTGGGTGAAATTCCTGAAAGAAGAAGATAAATTGCCGGTGAAATACCTGTCGCTAAATAACGAAGGTGAAGATTGGTCGCGGTGGAACAATAAAGGCTACACCGATTGGTACGGCCATGATTTTAACCTGTTCTGGCCGCCGGAGCAAATGACTGAATTTCTTAAACTAATGCCGAAAATGCTCAAAACATACGGAGTAAAAAATGTGGAAGTGACCAATGGCGAACTTACCAACTGGTACCGGTTTTCGTACTGGGGATACGCCGATCAAATTGCAATGGACCGGGAAGCGCTTAAAAATCTGGGGTTAATTACATCCCACGGATTTTACAGCGGCAATTACGGAGTGTGGTTTGGTGAGCATACCAGCTACGGCAACGATGTTTTACGTGAAAAAAAACCGGATCTGCATTCATGGGTCACCTCTACCAGTTGGGCAAACATGGACGCTCAGTTTGTAAAACAAATTCACGGGAATATATATACGGCAAAAGTAAATGCCATTGTTCCCTGGGCCGGAATTCAGCGGCCCACACACTGGGTTGGCGGCGATCCCAATCCGGGGTCGGCAATCCGGGTGCACGAAGATGGCTCCTATGAAATATTGAAAGGCTACTATTTTTACAAACAGGTTTCACGAGCGGGGCAGCACGGAATGAAAGTGGCCAAAACCTTTGCTATGCAATCGGAAATTGCTGTTATTGGTTTTAGCAGCAACGGAACAAAAAATCCCGACAGTTTTATTGTGATCAATATTTCGAGAGAAAAAAAACCGGTCGAGGTGGAAATCCATGGTTCAGCATACAAAGTTTTCGAAGCTTTCCGCACCGTGGATAATGAAAATTATGAAAGCGAACGATATAAATCCCTGGGAACATTTCAGGTTGAAAATGGTCGTCTTTATGTTGAAACTTTACCCGGTTCTGTTACCACATTTTTTGGTAAAAACTAATCTCGAAACCAGTAATTGTCTTTTAAAAAGCGGGAATTTCATTTTCGATTTTCATCAAATAACTCAAACTGGTTGGCGTTTTATTCGTAAGTTTGAAAGCAAAGAAAAAACCTGTAAAAATGAAATACATCACGTATGTGGCAGCTTTAATGCTACTCTTTTTAATTTCCTGCCATATAAAAACAGAACAAGATGATTTTGATCCGTCGCTGGTTTTGTGGTATGATAAACCGGCGGTGGAATGGACAGAAGCATTGCCGCTGGGTAATGGTAGTATTGGCGCAATGGTTTACGGCAGGCCCGAAAAAGAAATCATCCAGTTTAACGAAGAAACATTGTGGACAGGGCAGCCACACAATTATGCACATCGTGGCGCCTACCGCTATCTTAACAGGTTGAGAAAATTACTTTGGGATGGCGAACAGCAAAAAGCTGAAGAACTGGCCAACAAACATTTTATGTCGCAGCCGTTCGGACAGCAGGCGTATCAACCGTTCGGGAACATTGAAATTTACTTTCCGGGGCACAGCGGAGTGAAAAATTACCGCCGATCATTAAATCTGGAAAACGCTATATCAACCGTTTCGTATAAAGCAGACCGTATTAATTACAAACGCGAAATATTTGTTTCAAATCCCGACAAGGCGCTTGTTGTGCACCTGACTGCAGGTAAAAAAGAAAGGCTCAATTTTACGGTTGGACTAAATTCGCCGCATGATAATTATTCGGTTTCGGTGGAAGAAAACAAACTTATTTTACGCGGAAAAGCGAACAACTATCCTAAAGAACTGGGAGCTGACGGAAAGCCTTACCCGGAAAGTAAACTCAATTTTGAATCCAACTTGCAAATAACCATTAATGACGGCTATCTGACAGGAGGCAGTAATTCAATAAAAGTTACAGATGCTACCAGCGCAACACTCATTCTGGTGGCTGCTACAAATTTTGTTGATTACAATAACATTTCAGCCGACCCTGGTTTACGCTGCAGGGAAGAACTGGCAAAATTGAACGGTAAATCATTCGAAGATTTGAAATCGGAACATATTCGCGATTACCAGCGGCTGTTTAAAAGGGTGAAAATTGATTTGGGCGTTTCGCAGGATTCAAACAGGCCCACCAACGAACGGCTTGATTCGTTTAATCAAAATGAAGATCCAAATCTGGTGGCTTTGTTATACCAATATGGAAGGTATTTGCTCATTTCTTCCTCGCGTGAGGGCTCACAACCTGCTAATTTACAGGGGATATGGAACGATAAACTGGCGCCGCCATGGGACAGCAAATACACCATCAACATCAATACGGAAATGAATTACTGGCCGGCGGAAATAACCAACTTGTCGGAATGTACGGCCCCTTTAATTCGAATGGTTCAGGATTTATCGGAAACGGGAAAAAGTGTGGCAAAAGAACATTATAACATGAATGGATGGGTGGCACATCACAACACAGACTTATGGCGGGGAGCAGCGCCCATTAACAATTCCAATCATGGAATTTGGGTTACCGGTGGCGCATGGTTATGCCAGCATTTGTGGTGGCATTACCAGTTTGAAGGCGATATTGATTACCTGAAAAATACGGCCTATCCGGTGTTAAAAGAAGCATCAGGATTTTTTTGCCAGTACCTGGTTCCCGATCCCAATCATCCTGAATGGCTGGTTAGCGGTCCGAGTAACAGTCCTGAAAATGGCGGACTTGTTATGGGGCCAACCATGGATCATCAGATAATCAGAAATTTGATGGCCAACACCATCGAAGCGGCTGAAATTTTGGGAGTCGATACGTCGTTTATCGATTCATTGGCAGAAATCCGGTTGCGGATTGCGCCCAATCAAATCGGAAGATACGGACAGCTGCAGGAGTGGCTGGAGGATAGAGACGATCCCGACAGCGAGCACCGGCATGTGTCACATTTATGGGGCCTGCATCCCGGAAACGAAATTAGTCCGAAAACAACCCCCGAACTGGCGAGAGCCTGTAAAGTAACGCTGGCACATCGTGGCGACGGCGGGACCGGATGGTCGCGGGCATGGAAAATTAATTTTTGGGCGCGGTTGCTCGATGGCGATCATTCATTTTTGCTGTTAAAAAATTTGATGGTGCCATCGAAGAGTGAAAAAACCGATTATAAAGATTCAGGCGGTTTGTACTACAACCTTTTTGATGCACACCCGCCGTTTCAAATCGATGGAAATTTCGGGGCAACTTCCGGAATAACAGAGATGCTCCTGCAATCGCACCTTCGCGATGAAAATGGCGGTTACTATCTCGATTTGCTTCCGGCGCTTCCTGCGGCGCTGCGTAATGGTTCGGTATCAGGTTTGAAAGCCCGCGGCGGATTCGAAGTCGGAATTTCGTGGTCGGGCAACAAGTTGCTTTCTGTAAAGGTAAAATCATTTCTGGGGAATAAACTGAACCTTCGATACGATGGCGGAACTATTTCGCGGGAAACAACCACCGGCAAAACTTACGTTTTTACACCGAAAGAATTTTAAAAAAAGCGAAGCGTATAATTTTCGCTAACAGGTGGTTGCGAAACGCTGGTTCCGGTGAAATAATATATTAATGGCCTTTCTGTACAAGGTTTTTATTGCCCAAGGCTTAAGCCGGGGGATTAATTCTGGAGCATGAAAAACAGACTTTAGCCATTAATCTGCTCCGTAAAGCCTGAGTTCATTGATTTTCAACTTCTTTACCCCTGACCCCTAAAGAAAGGGGATTTAGGGGTTTTTGACTTTTCGTAGTGGACTCAATACTATAACTTTCATTGTCAATAAGAAGAATAATTGTGTTCCAACTTATTTTATTAATTAAAATATTTCGCGGACACTGGTGTTTTTCATTACAAACAGCAAACAATTTTTTACTAACTTAGAATATGTTTACAATCAATCGTCTGTAATGGCTATAAACTCAACAAAAAACGGGAAGGAGAAACTTTTTGACGAACTCATCGATGTTAAATTGTTACACGAACAGAAAGTAAAAGAAATAGAATCTCTTGCGAAAGATTCAAAAGATTATTCTTCTGTGGAAAACCAGTTAATAAAGCTGGATGAAAAAATAAACGCCATACAAAAAGCCGTGGCACAATACGGCGACAGTTTCCTTGATGTTTATGATGCCCAATTGCTAAATCCGTTGTCGGAAACTGATGTTATTCATTTAAGGGAAGAAATTAATAATATAAGGCAACGACTGGAATTGGTTTCCAACCGCGAACCTTAAATCGCCCTTTATCTACTTCTTTTTCAGGCAAAACTTAACAAATCCATCAATTAATTCATCGATGTATTCTGCCAGTCCTTCAATTTCAATTAATCCTTCCTGTTGACAGTATTCGTTGGAGGCGTCCAGCAATTCGTTACTTAAGTTTAGCACTAAAGAAGGCGCTTCATTTGATTTTTTTAGCTGATTAAGTTCAGTTTTTTTGTCTGCTGGCGTGAAAAGTTCCTTGTGCCTGTCCACGATCTCGTTCAGCTTTTCCTTTAATTCTTTTTTTACCATACCCCACAATTTTTTGACAGTTTCCGCGCAAGATTAATGTTTTGCAAAATTGGCAACAGCGTGCAATTTATTTATTGCTGCAACACGCTCTCCGCGCGGTTTTGGTTTTGATTTCGGTTTTCAGTTCCTAAGTACACAATTAGTTTTCGTTTTAGTAAAACAACTATTTGTAAATCGGGGACTAAAATAAAAAACTTTTTTGTGAAGAAGATGAAAAGCGGTTTTCAGCGATGAAAATTAATATAGGGTAATGATGAAATGACAAAATATTTTTGAAGATCAAATGCAGATGATTGTATGCTGCGGGCTTGTGTAATTATCGATGGATTAAATATTTCATAATCAGAAATTTTTGTTCGTTTATTTCTGAAATCCTGTCCGATGCATCGAAACCAGGGAAAAAGTCAAACGATCCCTTTTGGCAAGTTAATGTGCACAAACAACCGCTTATCAGGCTTCCCTGGCATTTCAATGTATAACTTGTTGTGCATTTCGGGAAAATTTACGGAAAAAACTACCTCGAGAGCTGAATTTTCAACTCTCCTTTTATTTAAAACCGGTAATTCCTTAAAGGAAATACCATTCGGGACAATGAGCCTGAATGATTATCTGCAACTGATCAGGAAAACCGAACTGGAAAATAAACCGGTTGCTAAACTTACTGTAAAAGAATTTTTTGAACTTAGTTCTTTAACTTTTGTCGAAAATTGAAATCATTTATGCCTATTCTGGATAACAGAGCAGGCATTTTTTTAACTTTATGGATATGCAACAATCAACTTATGATGAAATTTTAGAAAAACTTAAGTCAGGGCAAACCGTGTACCTGATAAATGAATTCTACAACCGGGTTTTCAAAATTCCCCCGAATTGGCCTGCAAATTACACAGCTAAGAAAAAAGACGGTGGCGAATATACGATAAAACACAGTACAGACTTGGTATTGGAAACGATGGAAGAAGCCATTGAGATTACAGAAGAAGAATATATAAGATATTAGACTTAACAGCGGACAAGGCTCTGGCACATGAAACAAGGTGGTGGGATGCGAGTGGCTGACCATAAGTCTATAAAGGCAGTATCATTTGGTACTGCCTTTTTATTGAAAAAATAGGGTGTTTTCAGGCCGTTTAGTCCCCGATTTAGTCCCTATACTTCGTAAGTGATTAATATTCAGTATGGGATATAGAGAGAGGTGTTCTCTAACCCTGTTTTTTGCTGTTTTCAATCCTACATTTTCAGTCAATAACAAAGGAAGCAGAATTGCACCCTTTTTTTGTGCCGTTTTTTGGGAATGTGTACCGTATGTGTACCACTTTAAAAACAAAAAACCTGCAAACTATTAATTTGCAGGTTTTTAAGTGGTTCTAAATGTAGCGGGAGCAGGACTTGAACCTACGACCTTTGGGTTATGAGCCCAACGAGCTACCAACTGCTCCATCCCGCAATATATTTTTAATATTTTATTTCAATGAATTCCGTCTCAAACGGGTTGCAAATATAATTACTTTTTTCAAAAATGCAAAATCATTCATTTTTTCTGTTAATTTCGGTCGATATTTTTTATACTTGTTACCTGAAACTGTCAGAAACAGTACATTTTTAATTTTATCATTGATAATCTAAACCAATGTATCATGAATAAGAATCAATCGAGAAGAAAATTTATCAAGAATTCAGCAGCAGCGGCTGCAATGATGTCTGTTCCAACCATTATTCCTGCTCATGCTTTTGGCGCCAACGACCGCATTAACGCTGCGGTTTTAGGTGTTCATGGACGAGGGAAAAGCCATATCCAGGGATTTATGGCACAGGATAACGTAGAGATTATGACATTGTGTGACCCGGACATGAATGTATTAAAGGAACGGCAAAAGGAATTTAAAGACAAGTACAATAAGGAGGTTGCCCTGGAACAGGATCTCCGCCGGGTGATGGACAACAAAGACATCGATGTAATAAGCATTGCAACTCCCAATCACTGGCATGCGCTGGCAGTTATCTGGGCGTGCCAGGCTGGAAAAGATGCCTATGTCGAAAAACCAGGTTCTCACAATATCTGGGAAGGCCGGAAAATGGTTGAAGCAGCGCAGAAGTACGACCGGATTGTTCAACACGGTGTACAATTACGCAGCTCTCCCGCAGTTAACGAAGCCATTCAATTGATGCGCGACGGTTATATTGGCCGTGTTTATATGTCGCGCGGTCTGGTTTTCCGCTGGAGGCCGAGCATTGGCAACAAAGGATTTGAACCGGTACCGGCAGGCCTCGATTACGACTTGTGGACCGGACCCGCATCAAAGCGTCCGTTTTCCCGTAACCTGGTTCATTACAACTGGCACTGGCACTGGGATTACGGCAATGGCGATGTAGGTAACCAGGGAATTCATGAAACCGATTTATGCATGTGGGGACTCGATGTAGGATTGCCAACCAAAATTACTTCCATGGGTGGAAAATTCCTTTGGGACGATGCAAAAGAAGTTCCGGAAGTTCTTACATCGATTTACCATTATCCGGAAGAAGACAAAATAATTCAGTTTGAAGTGCGGCCGTGGTGTACCAACGAAGAACAGGGAGTTACCGTAGGCAATATTTTTTACGGCGATAAAGGAATTCTCGTGGTTGACGGTTACAATAAATATAAAACATATCTGGGCCAAAACCGCGAACCCGGAAAATCCGGCGATGACGGTGAAAACGCCGGTACGGGAATGGACAGGGGCGCCGGTGGTACCGACGGACACTTTGCCAATTTTATTGAAGCGGTTCGGAAACACGATAAAACCATTCTAAATGGACCGGTTGAAACTGCTCATCTGGCATCAGGTTTGGCACATCTCGGAAATATTGCTTACCGTTTGGGACGCGTGCTTACTTTCGATCCGGATGCAGAACGGTTTGTAAACGATCCGGACGCTGATAACATGCTTACGCGGAATTACCGCCCGCCGTTTGTGGTTCCCGAAAAAGTATGATTTTCTATAGGATACAGAAAATGCTCCGCTTCAATTGCGGGGCATTTTTTTTAACTCTTGTGAGGCAGGAAACTAAAGGAGGTTTTCGTTTGATTTGTCATTTGCCTTTTTCATCTGTGCATATAATTTATTGGCAAATATAAAATCGTTTAAACTTTTATTCGCGGAATTCAGGATTTCATCTTTTGATCCCGTCCAGGCTACTTCTCCTTTACTGATGAGTAATACCGATTCTCCAATTTCGATCACGGAATTCATGTCGTGCGTATTAATCAGTGTGGTCATCTGAAACTCTTTGGTCAGGGCCTGAATGAGCCGGTCGATAACTGTAGAAGTTTCCGGATCGAGGCCGGAATTAGGTTCGTCGCAAAACAGGTATTTCGGATTTAAGGCGATTGCCCGGGCGATCGCAACCCTTTTCTGCATTCCGCCGCTTATTTCGCTGGGGTAAAGTTTATACGCCGGTTTTTCGATGTTTACATGATCGAGGCAAAATTCAACGCGGCCCTGTTTTTCCTTTGGCGACATTTTCGTAAACATATCCAGCGGAAACCGCACGTTTGCCTGAACGGATAAACTGTCGAACAGTGCCCCGCCCTGAAAAACCATTCCGATTTCCCTTCGCATAGTTTTCCTTTCCCTATCGCCGATAGCCAGAAAATTGGTGTCGTCATACCAAATTTCACCTTTGTCAATATTATACAATCCGAGAATAGATTTTAAAAGCACTGTTTTTCCCGAGCCACTCCTTCCGATAATCAGGTTTGTTTTTCCCTTTTCGAAACGGGTAGTGATATTTTTTAGCACTTCAGAACCGTCGAATGATTTATATAAATTTTTTACTTGAATCATGTAAGCAATAACCGGGTTAAAATTAAATCGAAGAACAAAATTAAAACATTGGTGTAAACGACCGCTTTTGTGCTTGCATTTCCTACTTCGAGTGCGCCACCTTTAACATAGTACCCGAAATAAGCCGGGACTGAAGCCACCAAAAATCCAAAAACCAATGATTTAATAATTGAAAATGTAACGTAATACGGGTAAAATAAATACCGTATTCCTTCCAAAAATTCAGGAATTGTTATAACACCGGCAATCGGCCCGGTTACCAATCCGCCGAGAATTCCGAAAAACACACTGATAATATACAGAAATGGAAAAATAAAAACCACCGCCACGATTTTGGGCAAAATTAAGTAACTGGCGGAATTTACGCCCATGATTTCCAGGGAATCAATTTGTTCTGTCACACGCATCGTTCCTATTTCCGAGGTAATGTTCGAACCGATTTTGCCTGCCATAATCAATGCAAGCATGGTCGATGAAAATTCGAGAATAAGCGTGTCGCGGGTTCCCAAACCAATTAATGTTGTGGGATACAATGGATTTGCCAGTGAATACGCAAACTGGATGGTCATAATACCGCCGATAAAAATAGAAATCATAATTACAATCCAAACTGAATTTACACCCAGCGAATCTATTTCATGGAAAAGTTGCCGAACGTACATTTTATGTTTCTCCGGGCGTGCAAGAACGTGTTTCAGCATCATAAAATACTGGCCAATGTGAAAGAAAAAACTCATTTCAAAATTTTATTTAGCGTTACAAGATGAAAGTTAAAATTACAATATAATTGGTTGATTTGATATTTTACAAACAAGAATCATTTTACAAACTAATTTTAAATTCGCCCTTTATTTTCAGTAAAACTTTATTATTTTCGATATTTTTGCGCGCTAAAATTAAAGAAAATCAAATGGATAACAATTATTGTATTATTATGGCCGGCGGTGTAGGGAGTAGATTTTGGCCGCTGAGCCGCCAATCGAAGCCTAAACAATTCCTTGATATACTCGGTACGGGAAAAACATTGATTCGGCAGACATTCGAACGGTTTGCCAAATTTATTCCGGAAAATAATATAATGGTTGTTACCAGCATTAAGTACAGGGATTTGGTAAAAGAACAACTGCCCGAACTGAGCGATAACCAGATATTGCTCGAGCCGCTCCGGCGAAACACGGCGCCTTGTGTGGCTTATGCTGCACATAAAATTAAAAGTGTAAATCCGAATGCAAACCTGGTGGTTGCGCCCTCCGATCATGTTATTTTCAAAGAAGAAGAATTTATCAGGCAAATAAAAAACGGGCTTGAGTTTGTAAAAGAAAATGACGCGCTTCTAACCCTCGGGATCAAGCCGAACAGACCGGAAGCCGCTTATGGTTATATTCAGGTGGATTCGAAAGTGGATTTTAACGGACTCGACAACCTGCATAAAGTGAAAACATTCACAGAAAAGCCTGAGCTTGAAATGGCTAAAGTTTTTGTTGAAAGCGGTGAGTTTTTTTGGAATTCAGGGATTTTTCTGTGGTCGCTTTCTTCCATTCTAAAAGCGCTGGACATCCATCTCAACGATATCTCGGTGTTGTTTGAAAACGGGCATAAACTATACAATACGGAAGATGAAGTTTACTTTCTGAACAAAACATATTCTGAATGTAAGGGGATTTCAATTGATTACGGCATTATGGAAAAAGCGCAAAACGTATACGTTCTTACCGCTGATTTCGATTGGAGCGACCTTGGAACATGGGGTTCGCTGTACGATAACAAGGAAAAAGGCGAAGAAGGAAACGTTATTGACGGTGAAAACGTGTTGTTGTATGACACCAAAAATTGCATTGTAAACATCGATGGTGAAAAAGTGGCGGTTTTGCAGGGGCTCGATGGTTATATCGTTGCCGAATCGAACGATGCTTTAATGATTTGCAAAAGAGAAGACGAACAGCAGATAAAACAGTTTGTAATTGATGTAAGGATAAAAAAAGACGAATCGCTGGTATAGGCAAATCGCTGATTTAAAAAAAAGAGGCAGGTGAACTATTAACCACTGCCTCTTTTTTTATGCATTTCAGTTTAGTATTTCCTGATATCATTTTCACTTTTTACCGGAAGATCAACCTCCTGTAATTTTCCCGTCCATTTTTTTATTTTGTAATTAATTCTGATGGTAATCATGTACATTACCGGCGAAATCAGCAGGGTCAGGAAAGTTGCGAATGTTAAACCGAAAATAACCGTCCACGACATCGGTCCCCAAAAAGCTACACTTTCACCGCCCACTGAAAACTGCGGATCGAATTTCGAATAGAGGGTAAGGAAATTAAAATTCAGTCCGACCGCTAGCGGCAGTAATCCCAAAACCGTTGTTATTGCGGTAAGAAGCACGGGGCGCAAACGGGTGTGGCCGGCTTCAACCAAAGCTTCAATTTGTTCTTTTCGCGGCAGGAATGCATTTTCAGGATATCCCAGTTCCGCCTTTTTTCGCGCACGGGTCAAATCGATGTAATCGATAAGCACAATCCCATTGTTTACCACAATTCCGGCCAGTGAAATGATTCCAATACCGGTCATGATAATTACAAATTCCATGTGGAAAATTCCTAATCCGAGAAATACCCCGATGGTACTGAAGATTACCGTTGCAATAATAATCAGCGGCCGTATCAGCGAATTAAACTGCGTCACCATAATAATCATGATTAACGCAATGGCAATCAGCAGTGCAAATACCAGGAAATCCATACTTTCGGCCTGTTCCTGTTGCTCGCCGGTGAATTTATAGGAATATCCCTGCGGCATATCATAATCGCGAAGCAACTGCCTGATGCGGGCATTTATTTCGTTGGCGTTATAACCTTCAACCACCTGCGATGAAATTGTAATAACGCGCTTATTGTCCACGCGGCTCACTTTGTCGTAAGTAGTAGCATACTGAAAGTCAGCCACTGATGAAATCGGAATGCTGTTCCCATTCACCAGTATTTTCTGGTTCATAAGCGTTGAAACATCATTCCGGTATTCATCAGCCAAGCGAATCGTAATGTCATATTCATCTTCGCCGTCTTTAAATTTACTGGCTTCAAGTCCATAAACCGAATTTCGGAAAGCTGCTGCCACTTCCTGCGTCGAAAGTTCATAAAGCCGCGCTTTTTCACGATCGACATCCACCAGCATCTCCGGCTGATTGGCATTAATGTTTAACTTCAATTCATCGATACCCGGAATGTTGTCGTCTGCAATAATTTGTACAAAATCACCCGTAATTTTTATCAACTGGTTAAATTCATCTCCCGAAACTTCGATGTTAACAGGCGCTCCGGTCGGCGGGCCATTTTGGTCTTTTTCAACATAAATTTTAGCCCCTACAAAACCATCGAGATTTTGCGTGAGTTGCTGCATAATTTCACTGGTATTCACGCCTCCTCTCTGATCGTATTCCACAAACGAAATGGAGGTTAGTGATTTATTCGGACTGGCTTCGTTGTCAAACATTCCTCCTTTGCCAACTCCCACCGTAGTTGTAACTGATTTCACAATGTTGTTGATCGGGTCCAGCGTTTTTTTAATAATGCCTTCAACCCTTCCCGAAACTTCGTCAGTTTTATCCAGTGAAGTACCCAGCGGAAGTTCCATGGTTACATAAATGGTCTGCGGTGCGGTTTCCGGAAAAAAGACGGTTTTTGGCTGGCTTCCGAAGTAAAACATGGTCGACAGGATCAGCAATGCCACTGTTCCTCCGAAATAAATGTAGGGCCACGGGCCAGATAACGCATGGCGCAACTGGCGGGTGTAAATATTTTCGAGCCACACCAGGAACCTGGTTTGAAACCAGCGTGCCAGCGGGCGGAGCAAAATCAGGTTTAAAACCATAATCAATGCCACAGTTGCCAGTAAATTTCCAAACAGGTAAATTCGCGCCAGGTAAAACAGAACGGCAATCACTGCAAAAATACCGGCATTCTTCAACGTTTTTCTTTTCCTGGCTTTAACGCTGATGTCATCAATTCTCATGAAATTCGCGATGAATGGCGGATTCAGTATTAAGGCAACAAAGAGCGACGAAGCCAGAACCACGATCAGCGTTTTGGGCAAAATGCTCATGAACTGGCCAATCACCCCCTGCCAGGCAAGCAGGGGGAAAAAAGCTGCAAGCGTAGTAAGGGTGGAGGAAATAATCGGAAAGGCAATTTCGCTTACCCCGCGTTTGGTGGCATCCATCAAACTGTAGCCGTGACTATATAGCCGGTACACGTTTTCTACAACAACAATGGCGTTGTCAACCAGCATGCCAAGCGCCAGAATTAGTGCATACAACACCATTGAGTTCAGTGTAATTCCACTTTGCTGAAGAATAACAAATGACAGAAACATCGATAACGGAATGGCCAATCCGGCAAACAATGCATTCCTGAACCCAAGGAACAGGAATAAAATAAATGTCACCAGAATCATCCCTAAAATGATACTGTTCTCGAGGTTCATTATGGTATCTTCAATATAAGTAGTGGTGTCGTCGGTTACAATTACATCGAGCGATTCCGGAATCTGGCGGTTGTCTTTCATCTGCTGAATGGAATTGATAACTTTTGAAGAGGCATCGAGAATATTCTCGCCCGATTTTTTGGTGATGGAAAGCGTGACCACCGGTTTATTGTTCAACCGCGCAATGGTCGATCTTTCTTTGTACCCGTCAACAACAGTGGCTACGTCGCGGATGTAAACCGGTTTCCCCTGGTTCATTTTTATGATTGTGTTGGCAATCTGATTGATATTTTTATAATCGGCTACTGTTCGAATGACCCTTCGCGTTTGGTCGGCGTTGAATTCGCCGGCGCCCATGGTTACATTTTCCATTCGAACGGCGGTTGCAATGTCATCGAAAGTAAGCCGGACTGCATCAAGTTTATGGGGATCTACATTTATCTGGATTTCACGTTCTTCGATTCCCCGGATATTCGCCTCTGAAACTTCTTTGAAACTTTCAAACTCCTCCTGCATATCTTCGGCGAATTCTTTTAATTCGCGCATGCTGAAATCCCCGGAGATGTTTACATTCATGATGGGAAATTCCGAAAGGTCGAAATCCATTACCAGCGGGTCGGTTTCCAGGTCGTCAGGCAAATCCGATTTCGCTTTGTCCACCCGATCTTTGGTGTCCTGCAGTGCCTGTTTTATTGTTACGTTGGTATTGAATTCCACAAAAATAGTACTCACATCCTGGTATGATGCCGAGCTCACTTGTTTAACTCCTTTCAATCCTTTCAATTCCTGCTCAATCGGACGGGTGATGAGGTTTTCGATATCCACGGGTGAGTTACCCGGATAAACCGTCTGAATGAAAATGTAAGGGACAACAATTTCCGGAAATGCTTCGCGGGGCATTTGGTTGTACGAAAACAAACCGAAGAAAACCAGCAATCCGGTAAAAATATAAACGGTCGTGCTGTTTTTCAGCGCAAGATAGGTGGGTTTAAACTTGCGGGTTATCTCGTCTTTTAGCTTTTTCTTTTTTTCCTGAACCATTTGTTTGCGTTTTAGCCGTTTATTTTAGTACTCTACCAAAGTTCCATCGGCAACTTCGTTAAAACCTTCGGAAATAACCTTCATCCCTTCCGAAAGTCCGTTGGTAATTTCGGTCATGTTGTTATCGGTGACGCCGGTGGTTACATAAACTTTTTTTGCCATTTCGCTTCCGTTTTCGTTTTCAACAACATAAGTATATTTTCCAACAAAATCTTCTTTAACATACAGCGAAGGAATTACAATGGCGCTGTCGGCGGCATAATCGCGAATTTTGATCACCGAAACAAGATTAGGCTTTATCATTTGATCGGGGTTGCTTAAATCGATGCGAATCCGGAACGTTCGGGTATTTGGATCGATGGTATTGCCGATTTGGCTGATGCGCGCCTGAGATTCGCGTTTCAACGCCGGAAAAAACACGTTTACCAGGTCACCCCTGTGTACCTTTGTAAGGTACGACTCCGAAACATCGGCATATATTTTTACATCGTTAATGTTAACAACTTTTGCGAAAGGCTGCTGCGGTCCTGCAATTTCACCTTTTTTCTGGTAAATAACATCCACAACTCCATCGACCGGCGATTCAATTTCCGACATTTCCAGTTGCGCTTTTAATCCTTCAAGCCTTTTTTCGAGGCTTTCCTTGTTGGTTTTAGCCTGCAGAAACTGCATTTCTGAACCAATGTTTTGGTCCCAGAGGTTTTTCTGGCGCTGGAAATTGGTGTTGGCCAAATCAAGTTGAATTTGAATGTCTTCCATCGAACGCTCGAGCGTTGTTGTGTTTAGTTTTGCCAGCAACTGGCCTTTCGAAACCCGCTGTCCTTCCTTTACCAAAATCGACTCGATGACTCCTACCGATTCGGGACTGACATTTACGTTCTGGTCGGCTTCCACTTCGCCGGTTACTTCAATGAAATGTTCGAATGGTCTCGCTTCCAGTTGTTTCACCTCAACCTGTACTGTTTCTTCTTCCGTGCTGTCGCTGAGTTGTTTCTCGAGAGCTTCAATTTTTTGATCCAGTTCATACTGCTGCTGTTTGTATTCCTGCAGCTGTTGACGCATGGCCGCTTCGTCGTTTTCAGCAGGTTTGCTGCAGGAAGCAACTATTACTGCTGCCGTAATTCCGATTAAAATTCTTTTCATTTTATCCTGTTTATTTATTGTTCTGAAATGGTTAAAGATCTCCGGCTGCTTTTTTAAGTGCAACTTGTGCCTGTAAAAGCTGCAATGTAGATGCGATGTATGAACCGTAGGCCTGAATGTACTGGGTTTCAAGCTGTGATAGTTCTGTGCTGCTGGTTAACCCGTTATTAAATTTGATTTTCGATTTGTTGAGGATTTTTTCAGCGAGCGCCCGGTTTTCTTTATCGTTGTCGTATTTTTCAAGTGCCGATTCCATATCGGCCACTGCCGTTAAATAGTCTTTTTGAAGCGTTGTTTCTGCCAGCTTCCGGGTATTGACAGACTTCTCGAGGTCGATATTTGCCTTTTGAACATCCATTAATTTTTGCCCGGAATTAAAAATTGGCACCGTGAGTTGAAAACCAATTAACGATGACGGGAACCACGAAACATCCGATTGAAAAAGGTTGGCTTTGTTCCCGTACGCGGTTTTGGTATAGCTGTAAAAGCTGGTCAGGCGGGGGAGAAAAGCAACTTTTTGCAACTTCAGCAATTTTTCTGAAGCCAGAACATTGGTATTTGCCAAACGGTAATCGATGTGGCTGGTCAGGTCGAAATTTGTATTTACTTTCCCTTCCAGGAGCGGGTCCACGAAATCATTCAGTTCATTTTCGAGTGTTATTTCCCGGTCGATATCATAACCCATTGTATATTTCAGGACCACACGCGCAACTTTAATTTCGCGTTCGGCTTTCAATATCTCGTTTTCAGCGTTTTTTACCAAAATCTGCATTTGATCCACATCCAGTTCTTCGCGAAAACCATTATCAAAATATGCTTTGGTCTCCTTAAATAACTGTTCCACATTCAGCAGGTTTTCCTTCATCACTTTTTCATTTTCTTCGCCAATCAAAACCATGTAATAGGCCTGTGTCACAGCTTCTCTGATGTTGATTTCAGTTTTTTCGTTAGCCTGCCTGGCCAAATCGAGATAGATTTTTGAGGAACCGACCCCCACAATATACGAACCGTCAAAAATTTGTTGCGACACAGTAAATCCGAAATCAGAATTATAATCCTGACCAAACTTCACCGGAATATATGTTCCGGGTTCTTCGCCAAAAAATTCGCCGGGAATCAGGGAAACCGGCAGGTTTAAAAACATGTTGTAATTGGCGCTTCCGGAAACCTGCGGTAAGCCGGTTGAAATGGTTTTCCATACTTCTTTTTGCGCTTTTGTTACGTCTTTATGGGAATTTTGCAATACATATGAATTTTGCATGGCGTATTGCCGCGCCTCTTCCAGTGTAAATGACACCGGCTCGTTTTGCGCCGCTGCCCCATTAATTATGAAGAGAAAAAGTGCAAACAGCAGACAAATTTTAATTCTGTTCTTCATTCTGAATCTTGTTTAATTTTTGCTTGTAATATGTTAATCCTTTTTCGGTACAAATGGCATGTAAATGATAATCCATAATTTTGTCAAATAGATCGATAGAAGAAATTTCGTCTTCGGTAAAGATTTCGTTTTCAGGGTTTAAAACAAATAACATCCGGCCTACCTGCAGATTGGCTATCAGTTCAGGGTCAATTTCCGGCCGGAAAATCCCTTCCTTTTTCCCGGCCTCGATATTTCTGTGTGTATCGTTGAAAATACGTTCCCTTTTAAATTGATGTACTTTTTTGTATAATTCCGGATAATTTTTCTTCAGGTCGAATTCCAGGTTGTTGTTGTAGTGTTTCAGAATTTCAATTACATGTTTGCGAACCGCAAAAATACGATCAATTGCGTTGCCCGAATCCTGCCGGTGTAACCTGAATTCAGGATTTTGCAGATAAAACCCGACTACCTGTTGCACGAAATCTTTTTTGTTCCGAAAAAACTGGTAAAGCGTTTTTTTTGAAATCCCGAATTCCAGTGCGATATCATCCATGGTTACGCCGCGGATGCCGTGTTTCAGGTAAAGTTTTCCTGCATTCTTTAAAATGAATATTTTTTTGTCTTCCATGGCGCTTCAAAAATAATCCAAATAAACACTTTGGAAACTTATTATGTGTTAAAAGTTTATTAAGAATGCATTCATCGGATTTTTAGATGTTTACATAAATTTTTTAATGCGTTACAAAAATATGGATCAGGTGAAAGTTAATTTTTAACGGAATCGGCAAACAGCAAAAAATTACCAAGCAACAAAGCCAAAATTCATGTGGGTGGTGAACCGGCCCTCTAAAAAAATTAAAATTATCGGTGAAAAAAGAAAAATTGCAGGTTAATTGATGTTTTCTTTTAGATACAGCCCGGCAACTAATAAATCTTCCGGATAAGTGATTTTTATATTTTCACGATTACCAGGTACCATAAAAATTTCAGCGCCGGTATTTTCAAGCACCGACGCATCATCGGTAAATTTTTCATCGAATGGATGTTCGTATGCTTTTTTTATTAATGAAACCTGAAAGGTTTGCGGCGTTTGAACCAGGAAGTATTTCGTACGATCGACGGCGCGGCTTTTGTTTTCCGACACTTCCCTGATCGATTCAGCCGGTGAAATTACCGGGAGCGCATTTCCTGCGGCCCGCGCCGTGTTGTAGCAGTTTTTGATGGTTTTTGCAGAAACCAGTGGCCGTACACCGTCGTGAATAAACACAACGCCTTCTTCCTTAATTACTTCAAGGCCGTTTTTTACCGAATGAAAACGGGTGGGACCACCAACAGCCAGCTGATGTTCTGTCTCAAAACCGTATTCCGCGCATAAATTTTTCCATTGTTGGATCAGTTGTTCCGGCAAAACCAGTACGAACTGAAATTTCATACCGGTTTTTAAAAACGCATTAAAAGTGTGCATCAGTACCGGCAGTCCGTGTATCTCCATAAATTGTTTCGGAACCTGTATTTTCATCCTGTTTCCACTCCCACCTGCAACAATCAATGCAAATTTTTTCATCAAACCGAATTCAATTTAAAGTGTTAAATTGGGCGTAAAATTAAACGAATTCAAACAAGTATGGAAAAAGTATTGCAGTTTCTCGAAGAACTTGCAGCAAACAATAACCGCGATTGGTTCAATGCCAACCGCGACAGGTACGAAGAATGCCGCGGCAAAATTCTTTTTGTCACTGAAATATTAATCAACGAAATCAGCAAATTTGATCCTGATGTTACAATAATGAATCCGAAAGATTGCATGTTCCGGATTTTCAGGGATGTTCGGTTTTCGAACGACAAACGGCCGTATAAAACCAACTTTGGTAGTTTTATAGCCAGGGGCGGCCGGAAAAGCGACCGTGCCGGCTATTATTTCCACGTTGAACCCGGAGGAAGTTTTATTGGCGGCGGAGTTTATCATCCGGCGGCAGCTCCGTTAAAAGCCATTCGGTTACACATTGATAAACATCCTGACGAGTTTGTTCAAATTATTGAAGACAAGGAATTTAAATCTGTTTTTCCGGAAATGTATGACGATAAATTACAGACGGCTCCCAAAGGATTTGCGAAAGACCATGAATACATTAATTTGCTTCGGTACAAATCGTTTGTTTTTTCCACAGACGTTGATAAAAAAAATTTAACCTTCGAAAATTTTCTGGAGTATGCCGCGAATGCCTATAAACAATTGGCTAAGGTGAATTTGTTTTTAAATGAAGCATTGGATATGTACCAGGAAAAAAAATAAAAGAGGGTTACCTTTTGGCTGATTTCAGAATTTAATAGTAAGATGACCCATATTTTTTATCTTCCCGATAAAAAAAAATTGCCCCGGTTAGTCCTTAGCCGGGGTTCTTTTTTGGATCCCTTCAAGAATTGGCGATTCTCATGATACGATCGACTGCATCGTCAACCTGTTCAGTACTTTCCATTCCAATGGTCATGCAATCCACGTTGTTGCTTTTAATGACATAGTTCAGAGATTTTTCCCGTTCGGCCTCAGATACCAGTTCACCGCAACCGAAAATTTTCATGCCAATAACTCCTTTGCCGCTTTCTTTGGTTTTTTTAAGCACTCCCATCACGTCGGCAGGTTTACCGTCCATTTTTGCGCCGCTGTGATTAATACGGGCCAGTAAAACATCGGGCCAATCGCTTTTTGCCGCCATTTCCATTGCACCAAAATCGTGGCAGGAGAGCCCCACTTTCTTAACAATACCTTTTTGTTTTGCTTCAGAATAGGCATCCATGTAGCGTTTGTATTCATCAGGCCATTCGTCGTTTACCATACAATGCAGCAGCAGAATGTCGATGTAATCGGTATCAAGTTCTTTTCGAAACCGGTCGATGCTTTTCTGAAACGGCTCTGGCGTGTACCAGTCCTGGTGCTGGTAAACCATTATTTTCGATAACAGCGTCACATTTTCGCGTCCCACTTCTTTCATGGCTTTACCAACCAATTGATGTGTGCCGTACATGTCGGCAGTTTCAAAAAAATGTACGCCGCGATCGAAAGCGTGTCGCGCCATTTGCAGGAATTTCCTTTCGCCCAGTTCTTTTTGGTGTGAAGTTCTTTTCCATCCGTATGAACCTGTTCCCAACGCCAGGCGTGGAACTTTCAAACCGGTTTGGCCTAAATCCACTTTATCGATAACAGCATTTCCTGCAACCGTAAAACCAAGATTTGAAATTCCCGACGAAAAAACCATGGCGCCCGCAACACCTTTTGCGCTGTTTTGTATAAATTTTCTCCTGTCCATTTTTTTCATTGCTGCAACATTTTTTAAGATCGCGAAATATACTTATTTGAATTGATTTTAAAAAGACTGGCCATTATTTAATCGATTTCCGTAATTGAGAAGTTTGGCTATTTTTGCGGCATTTTTTAAAATCTAAGTTATCATCAATGAAAAAGTTTTTCTTGTTTTTTGTTTTTGCATGTGCCGTTTTTGTAACAAAGGCACAAAATATACAGTTGCATTATGATCTTGGTGAAGGCAGGCATTTTTTCACGTCGACTGTTGAAATGTTTAAGCCAGACAAATGGGGCAGCACATTCTTTTTTATCGACATGGATTACAGTTCAGACGCACGGAATGTAAATAATGGTGTGTCATTGGCCTATTGGGAAATAGCCCGGGCTTTCAAATGGAACGAAACTCAAAAAATTCAGCCACGTATTGAATATAACGGTGGGGTTTTTAAACTGGACGGCGAAGGTACTCCGTTTGTGCCGATTGAAAATTGTTGGTTGGCAGGTGTTGAACACACGTGGTTTTCTGCCGATTTTACCAAAATCCTGACCTTGCAGGGAAATTACAAGTACATAAAAAACAAGGAAGATGCTTCGTTCCAGGTCACTGCGGTTTGGACGGTGCAGATGCTGCAAAATAAATTAACTTTTACCGGGTTTGCAGATTTTTGGAAAGAAGATATGTTTTGGGGTACGCATTACCGGTTTTTATCAGAACCTCAGTTGTGGTATAATTTTAACAAAAACTTTGCATTGGGTAGCGAAATCGAATTAAGTAACAATTTTGTTGCAGATGAATTCAAGGTAATGCCAACAATTGCAGTTAAATACACCTTTTAAATAAAAAATCATGCTTAACCGGTTTTTTCAACTAAAAGAAAATGAAACTTCTGTGAAAACAGAAATTGTGGCTGGAATAACTACGTTTATGACTATGGCTTATATTCTGGCCGTGAACCCGGACATTCTCAGTGCCACTGGCATGGATAAAAATGCATTGTTTACCGCGACAGCACTTTCGGCAATGGCGGCAACTGCAGTTATGGCACTGGTGGCGCGGCTGCCGTTTGCACTGGCGCCGGGAATGGGATTGAACGCGTTTTTTGCTTTTACGGTTGTGCTCGGAATGGGCTACACCTGGCAGTTTGCATTAACCGCAGTTTTTCTTGAAGGTATCATATTTCTGTTGCTTACGATGTTTAACATTCGGGAACTGATTGTGAATGCCATTCCCATTTCGCTGAAACACGCGGTTTCGGCCGGAATAGGTTTGTTCATTGCTTTTATTGGTTTACAGAATTCCGGAATTATTGTAAATAACGATGCAACATTGGTTGGTTTGGGCGATATGGGTTCGCCGGCAGTTTTAATTGCTTTGGGCGGAATTGTTTTAACGGCTGTACTTTTGGCATTGAACGTGAAAGGAGCGCTGCTTATCGGAATTTTTGCCGCAACGGTTGCAGGTTTGCCTTTTGGTGTCACGCACATGCCCCAAGGCCGTTTGGTCGATGTGCCCCCGTCGCTTTCGCCTATTTTTTTCAAATTTGAATTTGCCGATGTATTTTCCATTCACATGCTTATTGTGCTGTTCACTTTTCTTTTTGTCGATATGTTTGATACCGTTGGGACGCTCGTTGGCGTTTCATCAAAAGCGGGCATGCTCGATGAAGAAGGAAAGGTACCGCGGGTAAAACAGGCGCTTTTTGCCGATTCCATCGGAACAACACTGGGCGCAATTTTAGGGACCAGCACCGTAACCACTTATGTTGAAAGTGCATCGGGGGTGGCAGAAGGTGGAAAAACCGGATTGACATCATTAACAACGGCAGCATTGTTTTTAATTGCGCTGTTTTTTGCGCCGCTTTTTACCATGGTGCCGGCAGCGGCAACAGCTCCGGCGCTCGTGTTGGTTGGCTTTTTTATGATGTCGCCGATTTTAAAGATCAATTTCGATGATTTTACCGAATCCATTCCGGCGTTTATTACCATAATCATTATGCCTCTCGCGTATAGTATTGCCGAAGGAATCGTTTTTGGAATGCTTTCATATGTGTTGCTGAAAGTACTCACCGGAAAATTTAAAGACCTCACGGTGGTTATGATTGTGCTGGCTTTGCTGTTCGTCTTGAAATTTTTCATATAAAACCGAAAAATTCCGTTCAGCACGTTTTATCCTGAACGGATTTACTATTTTTGCAGCAGGTTTTTGGGTTGTTAGCTCAGTTGGTTTAGAGCATTACCTTGACAGGGTAGGGGTCACTGGTTCGAATCCAGTACAACCCACAATATTTCTCCAGGATAGCAACGGGGACGCCGATTTCCCGGAAGGTTTCCTTCGAAAGAATCCTATATTGTACAAAATTTCTTCCCGGGCCTTTCTATTTACAGACACAACTCTGAGATATTTCCTGGAATTTACATCGCCTACAGTTTTGATCCCGAAAAACGTTTACCTGTTAGATTTGTTCGCGGTGGCCGGTGCCGTCGGGTACCGGATATGGGTAGAACGATTGGTTGTAAAGAATTCTCTCGTCCCGTATGGGACGAAATGCCGTTTCGGTGGTGATTTTCTACCCATATTTCGTCCCTGACACAGGACGTTGGAAAATTATGAGCCAGGAGCTGTCAACGACCGGCTAATTTGTCAGGTATCAATCATTCGTCAACTTTCAATTCCTTTAAAACCAGCGGATTGATGTTTTGGCTGTTCGCGGAGTTAAAAACGACTGCTCCGCTGCTTAGATCCAAAATATAGGTAAAATTGTTCCGGTTGGCCACTGTGGCAATGGCTTCGTTAATTTTCTGATAAACCGGTTGCAAAAGTTCCACATTTCGCTTTTGCAGGTTTTGCGATGCAGTTTGTTGAAATTGCTGAATTTTTCCTGCGGATTCCATCAGCTCCGATTCTTTTGTTTTTCTGATGAATTCGGAATAGGTATTCTTCTCGTCTTCATACTTCTGAACATTCTTTTCGTGTTCGGTCAACAATTCAGAATACATCTTTTCCAGTTCGTCTGCTTCTTTGTTAAGCATCGATTGAACGCTGTCGGTTTCAGGAAGTTGTTTTTCGATTTCTGCAAAATTAACGTGTCCTATTTTTAGAGGTTCCTGCGAAAACAACGGCGAACAAACCAGCAGGGAAAACACGACGAACAAGCCAGATTTTTTAGTCATAATTCAGAAGATTTTAGTTTTTATGTGTTGCTAAGTTCGTAACAATGTTCCGGTTAAAGAATTAAGGAAAGTTAAAGTAGAAGGCAGCTTCCGTTAAAACTTTTAAAAATTCGTGTTGATGTAATAATTTCTGTTTCAATTCAAAAAAGAAGTTAAATTGAATTTGGAATGAGCATGTGTTTAAACTGTTGAATGTAAGTTCTGAAAAAATGAACAATCGCATTCTTTTTCGGTTTTTAAGTATTGAAACCTGAAACATAATAATACCATGAGAACATATCAGTTGACATTTTTTAAAGAGAAATTTAAACCTGGGCTTTTAATTATATTTTTCATAGCAGGCTTGCTTTCCTGTTCGCGCGAGGCTGCATTTCAACAGTCATCGGTAGTGCCTGCTGCAGACGGCAAGGTAAAAGTGAAACAGGACAATAATGAAAATTACAAAATAAAGGTTGAAGTTTCAGATTTGGCGGAAGCGGACAAGTTGTATTCGAATTCTTACCGTTACGTGGTGTGGATGGAAACCGACGAAGGTCGCACTGAAAACCTGGGACAGCTGGTAAGTGCAACCGGTTTTCTTTCGCAACGGCATAAGGCAACGCTTGAAACAGTTACATCGTTCGAACCCATTAAGATTTTTATTACCGCTGAAGATGAGAAGAATATTCGCTACCCGGGGAATAAGGTAATTTTAACTACCCGGCGGTTTTAACCCGCGCCACATGTTTTTTACCTGCCAGTTTCTCCACCTCTGCAAAAACCCGGAAGAAATTACCGCCCCAAACTTTTCTGATTTCTTCTTCGGTATAACCGCGTTTCAGCATTTCGCGGGTGATGTTTGGAAACTGGCTTACGTCTGCGCAATCTTTTAATCCGCCGCCGCCATCAAAATCACTGCCAATTCCCACATAGTCGATGCCAACAAGGTTTTTTACGTAATCGATGTGGTCGACCAGATCGGAAACTGTGGGTAAATCTTTGGCATATTTCTCATTCACCTCCCGCCATTTCCGGCTCAATTCCTTTTTTTCTTCATCATTCATCAGATCATACGCAGTGTTGTAAATTTCCTCCAGTTCCTGCAGTTTTTGGTATCGAATGGTTGTCGTGTCCGGGTCTTTGATGTAATCGTCGAGCAGGCAAATTTGAATAACCCCGCCTTTTTTAGCCAGCGCTTTTATCATTTCGTCGTTCATATTTCTGGGATGACGGGCAATGGAACGAACACTGGAGTGAGATGCAATCACAGGTGCATTGCTCAGCTTAATTACATCAAAAAACGATTCGTCGGAAATGTGCGACACGTCAATTAACATTCCCAGCTTATTCATCTTTTTCACAACACTTTCGCCAAAATTACTCAATCCATGAAATTCCGGACCTTTTCGGTCGGTCGACGAATCACAGATATCGTTATTACGCGAGTGGCACAACGTGATGTACCGCACGCCGCGATTGTAAAATTCCTCAACACGGCTGATATCTGTTCCAACCGGGAAACCATTTTCCATTCCAATATAAATCGCGCGTTTTCCGTTGGCTTCAATCCGCGCGGCATCTGCCGCCGAAGTTGCAACTTCCGCCAGGTCACGGTATGTATTGCAAACTGCATAAACGGAATCAATCATTTGATGTGCCAATCGGTAAGCACTTTCAGTATTTTCCTGCGTTCGATTGCGCTGGCTTGTGAATGCAGCAAAGAAAATAGCGTCGAGCCCGCCGTCTTTCATTCGCGGAAAATCTACCCGGTTATGTGGCGCCACATTGCGTTTTCCAATGTCGAAATGCTCTTCCAGCAAAGCCATTGGAGTATCGCAGTGGGTATCAACCGTCAATGCTTTTTCATGAATCTGCATCGCTTTATCAAGGTCCTGTCCGTAAAAATGGATTGAACAGATCAACAGCAACATAAGAATTCCGGATTTTTTCATGGTTGTTGAATTTCGATTTGTTTATGCAAGTATAATTAAAACTACCGGTTTTTTTAAGAACCATTTAATTCTGAACTTTCAAAACCACATTGGTCGGTTGACGCCGATCTGGAAGCCATTTCATCAAATAATTTATTCCTTTGTAATTTAAATTACTATGAAATCCGAAGCTCGAAAAATCAGGTTTAAAAAATGGTGGTTGCTGCCCGTTTCAGCGCTCCTTACTTTTATTCTGACTGAAATTTTATCGGCAAATCCGGCATTTGTCGAAAAATATTACAGCCGGAAACTATATCCGTTTATGGCTGAAATTTTTTCGCAGATTTCCGTTTTGCTACCTTTTTCACTCGACGATATTTTTTATATTTTTTTAATCTCAACCGGATTTATCTTGTTGATTTTAGTGACGCTAAGAAGAATTTCCTTTAAAACCGCGGGCAAAGTGGTGGTGAATGTTTTAGCGGTGGTTTACATTCTTTTTTACTTTTTATGGGGTTTTAATTATTACAGACCGAAACTGGAAAAACGGCTCGGTCTGGACGAACAAAATCCCAGGCACGGCGAATTCGTGCGTGTATTTAAAGATGTGATCGAAGATTGCAATGAATCATACGCAGTTTACAATCAATCGGACCTGGTTAATGTTGATTCGATGGTTGAACAGTCGTACCGGAATTTGGCTGATGTATTGCGAATAAATTATCCGGGCGGGCTTCGAAAAGCAAAGAATATTACATTTAGTCGATTTTTTGCGCAAGCCGGAATTTCAGGTTACTACGGGCCGTTTTTCAACGAGGTACATGTAAATAGCAACAATTTGCCCGTGGAATATCCTTTTGTGCTGGCGCACGAAAAAGCCCACCAGTTTGGCATTACCAGCGAAGCCGAGGCTAATTTTTATGCCTGGCTGGTTTGTACGGAAAGTTCTTCGAAGCAACTGCAGTATTCCGGCAAACCTGGTGGCGCTGCGGTATTTTATATACGAAGGGTACCAACTGGAGCAATACCCGAAAATCATCGGGAAACTGGACGAAACGGTGAAAGACGACCTGAAAAGAATCCGGGAGCACTGGATGAAATTGCGAAATGAAAAAGTGGATCGTGTTGCTGCAAAAGTGAATGATACTTACCTGAAAACCAACAAAGTGGAGAAAGGTATTGAAGATTATACCGGAATTGTAAAATACGTTCTGGATTTCAAACTCGACACTGCTTTTCAGAAAAAGTGGGATTTGACGGGCGATTGAAAAAATTTATCTTTACTGAAAAGTTAAAAATGATGGATTTAATTTTGAAATACAAATTTTTAAATAAATCGGCTAAACAGGAAGTGAATGATTTTATCGATTTGCTGTTTTCGAAACCTGGCGTAACAAAAGAAACCACTCTTTCCGCTCACAGGAGAAAAATCGTTTCGGATTCATTGTTGTCTAAACCCGGTTTGTCCATTTTTGCAAAGAACTTCCAACTTCCAAGACTACCAATATAAAACTAATGTTAATTAGTTAATTATCTAAGACTTTTATTTTCAATACCATTTCTTTCTTATTATTCACCTGAAGGTTTATATTATTATTTAAAAGCTTCACATTTGGATATTTATCTGTTTCAAAAAGAATCTTTATTTTGTAGTTCGATATTGGTTCTAAATTAGCTTGCAGAGTATTTATATTTTGTTTTGCGACCAATTTAATTTCAAAAGGCCTTTCCGATAGATAATATTCCGCTTTATTAAGATCAAAATACGGGCTTTCTAAATTCAGAGAACACACAAATTTTTCAGGAATTTCGCTCAGCCGGTCTCCAATAAAATCAAGATTGAAAACTAAACCATCATTAATATTTACTATTGGTTTATCATTCTTAATTGAGAATACAAAGAATTCTATTCCTGAGATGATTTGAGCATTCGAAGTTTCTTTTACAACTTTTCTTAGCTCTTCATCCTTTGCGTTTTCCACCAGTTCAACCAAAAAAGCGTAATAATCTTTTTCATGTGAAAACTTGCCCCATGATCTTATCTCGTCATATAATTTTGTTTTCGAGGGATTTGAGGTATTTTGAACACCATCTGTCAACAAATAAATAACGTTTAATTTTTCAGGATCAACCAATTCACAACCCTTCTTCCATGCTGAATAAATATTCGTAAATGTAGGCTTCAATTGTTCTTCATCGATCCTGTTCAGATGGTGGATGACATTCGATTTTCCTTCTTTTGTTGCATAGGCGGTCCATGTGTTAACAATTTTATCTTGAAAAGTTACTACTACTATTTCTGTGTTAGGGTTTGATATCGATTCTATTGAAGTTATTAGTTCTTTTCGAACATCATCAAAAATGTCTGGTGCACCATTATAACCAAACATTGATAAAGTAATATCCAGTAGATATATGTTCTTATTGTCTTTAAATTTTGTTTGCGCTAAACTGACATTTAAAATCTGCAACAGAAAGATTAAGGTTACAATTTTTTTCATTTTTCATTGGTGTTAATGGATTCAGTTTTTGCATTCAAATATGCCTTTTCACTTTCATTGTATTTTACAATATGCTGAAAGTCTGGTATCACATCTATCAATATTATAGAAAATTTATTATTGTTTTTAGTTTCAATCTGCTGAGGAACAGAAGAAGGAAAGCATCTTTTAAGTTTTAAGCGAACATGGTCTAAGCACGAATCCTCATTCACATTATTATTATGAAGCATTAGTTGATGTGAATTATTTGAATTGAAGGAATTATCAGCATTAAAGAAAGGTTCGGCAATACTGAGTAATTGCTGGATCGTATCAGAAAAGTCTTCTTTTATAAAAAGTCCCCGATTTTCGTAATCTCCATTAAGATATTCCAAGATGTTAAAATCAATAATATTATTTATTGTTGAGGATAGGGTGGAATTAAAATACTCTTCGAAATTTTCCAATCTTTTAAGATTGCTATATCCTGAGCCAGATTCATAATCAATAACCTTACGAATATCTTTAAAATTATTATTAAAATTATTCTCATGATTAAGATAATACTCTTCAAGTATATTCTGATCTATTATATTTTTAACAAACCTATAGTTTAGCAAATTTTTATTTGAGAATTCTTTTTTGAACATTCGTTCTTTTTCTTTAATAGATAAAATAACTTCATTAAGCAACTTGTATCGATTTTCTAATTCATCAATTAATTCAAAAAACGAAGCGGAATTTTCGGTAGTGTTTTTAAAGGTCGCTTCAATATTATTTTGTTTCACAATATGTTCATCAATCTTTTTATTTAGTTCAATAATATTTTTTTTCAATTTTGGCTTAAAGTAGCGGGATATGAAAGAAGCTCTTTGATTTTCCAGTTTTCGCTTATCGATCTGCAGTTTGTTAATATTCCGGCTGATGTTTAACTTAATTTCAACCTCAATTTTCTGCTTTATTCTATCTTCTTTGAAATCTGAAATGGTTGTATTGATTATTTTTTGTTCTTCTGATATTTTTTTAGATATCTCGGAAATATTCTGCTGCAGCTTTTTTATCTCTTCTGTATAACAGGCGTCTTCGATATTTTGAAAATTTGAGCTGTTTAATAAATCGGATAATTCCGTTTCTGCCTCTTCTATTTTATTATCAACATCTTGTTTCTCCTCACCATTTTCAGGATCCGCCGATATTTTTTGTAAATCGCGTATTCGTTTCTCAAGATTTTTTAGTTTGGAACAGGGACCGCTGTTTTTCTTCTGTATAAGGTTTGATAACTCAGCTTCTAATTCTATTTTTTTATCAATCCGCGATTTGTGTGAAAGGATATTTAAATCTTGTCCACCACAAGCCTGATTAAAATTATTTAAGATATTAAAAACCAGATCATATAAAGAAATTTGTTCTACATTATTAAATGGTTTCTCCAATAAAACATCGTCATGTCTGCCCAATAAATTAGACAGTAGGAATTTGTATTCAAACAGTGTAAAGTTATTGTTGTCCAATCTGTTTTTTATTTCTGAAATAACACGATTTATATCCACTTCGTTTCTTAAAAATGGATAAAACGTGTTATCCCTTAGATCAATATATTCAGTTGTTTTAAACCATTTTTTAAGTTCGTCTAATTGTTCTGCTTCAGTAAACTTGTTTATTATTTTATAGCGAAAAAAGCTCAGGAAAAACTTTTCATCAAAAAATAATGTTCCTAACCCGAGTGAAATGAATTCAGCATTGAACAGATTGCCAATCATTTTGTAATGATTAGTCATTAAATATGTGGTGAATTCATTTAGCACAAATCCGATAGAATACTCGTCAATATCCAGAAATACTGCATTCTTATTCAGGTTGTCTATGAAAACAACATTTTGAAAAATATTATTGAATTTGCTTTTAATTTCTTTTAATTTCTCGAAATTTTCGTATGTGATTATCTGTTCCTCTGTTTTTAATAAATCTTTGCTTTTAGAAATAATAACGAAAGCTTTAATTGAAATATGGGAAATTGCACCCGAATCGCTCAAAGAACTGATCTGTTTTATCAATTCATTAAGAAGAAGGCATGAATTCTCCTCAAAAACACTTAGAACAATGTTTATATTTACTATTTCATAATTTATGTTTGTCTCCAATTGGTTAACCAAATTAACTAAATCAATATAAGCGTGAGAAACTGCGTTTTTTATATTGAACCGAACATCTTGGTTATTTAATACATCCTGTAGTTCAGGCGGATATCCAACATTTGGAGATATAAAAAGCTCTGCGTTTTCATTTAAGGGATTGAAATACAGGCCTTCCGAAACAAATCCGTATTTGTAAAAGCTGGTGTAATTATAAAACAGGGGTTCATTTTCAGTGAAATGCTTATAGAAAGAAGTGATATACTCCTTTCCATAAGCTCCTACAGATATGTTAATTGCCGGATTAACTACAGACATGTTACGAAACCTTTGATAATTCTTTGGCTGTAAAATCAATTTCTTTACTTAATAAATCTGCAATCTTTTCATATTCCCGTTTATCTAATTCGTCCATAGATAAATTATTTTGCGAATATTTTTCAAGATAGTTTTCCACAACGTCGTTAATAAGCTCTTTTGACGCATCATCGCCCATTTGTTTTTTCTTATTTTCAACCATCTCAATTATTTCCGGCACATACTCGTTTTTCACGAATTCTGCGAAGGCATCATCGCGATAATTACTTAACTCAACCCAGTATTTTTTTAACGGTTTACCTTTTATCTTCGAATAAAGCTGGTATTTGCCATTTTCGTATTTAATAAAATTGTAAACAAACCCGAATACCCATGCTTCCAGACTGTGATCTTCTTTTTCTTCAGGCCAAATTGAGAAATTTTCACGTTCCATTTTTCTTAGCCAGTTAAAATCGATGTGGTGGCATATATTACTAATCTTAATTTCCTTCTCATAGCCACTCATATCATTTACTGCAAAAACTGGCACAGCAGTTTCCATTCGGTAGCATACAATTTTATTATGAAGACCGGTGGTAACAAAATAGGTATTTTCAGCATTTATTAATCCACTAAAAGCTTCTTTAAAAGAGGAATCTTCAGTCGGTAAACCAATCACAAAACCCTTATGAATTGAATCCCCAATCCTAAACCCTTTCATATCATAAGACCACAATGCATTGGATTTTGATAGTAATTTTCTTGCAATTTCGTGCTTTTTGTCATCAGAATAATTTTTTAATATATCATCAATGCTTTTATTTTTAAATTCTAAAGCCTTTGAGAGCTTTTTTGTATAATTCCAAAAATATTCTTCAATGATGTTTTCTCCCATAGAATAAAAATCATAAAGTTTATCATTCAACGGAATATTTTTTTCAATAAAATCGTTAATTACGTAATCCTGCTGATGTGCATAAATACTATGAATTTCTTCTTTATGTAAGTCAATTACAAAAGTTTTTCTTTTGTCGCTTACATAGTTTTGCATGTTTAACGCACGATTCGAAGCATTTTCTTTAACTTTTAAAAACTTTTGGAGTAAAATTTCTACATTTCTTTTATGATGATTTACCTTCTCCCTCAATTCATTTAACAGCTTTTGCGCATATTGTCTTCTAAAGATTTCATTTATAATTAACGCCTGATAATTGATGTTTCCAACTAATTCCTGTTTTGTACTTCTTATTTCATTGCTTTTGAAAATTAATGAAATCCCTTTATTGTTCAATAAATAGTCGACTGCGGCTTTTTTCTGTAAATCCATATTTTCTTGGATCTTCTTGAATTCTTTTTCTTCAATAATCATTTCATCGAGAAAAATTTTCAATTGACGATCCAAATCTGCCAAAAATTCATTGGTATTAGCAACACCACTATCCGTATTTAATATTTCTTTTATTTTATTTTTTAAACCTTTCGTTACTCTGCCTAATTTATTAATATAATTTTCCTTTATTGCTGTTCCGAATCTTGCTTAACATGTGTCAGGTAATTCGAAATCAAATTATTCAAATCGCTCACATCGTCAATATCCGGGAACTGAGTATTCGGTTCTTTTGTAAGTAATGCGTCTATAAGGTAATCATTCCCATCATTTTCTCTTATCGAAGTTTCAGAGCATCAATAAATGTGTTAGCGAGATTTTGAGAAGAATTTGTTTCTGTTGTAAGATTTGTAATCATTGAAACGATAGCTTTACGGGCATAGATATTACCAAGAGTATTTCCATCGTAGAAAAGCTCGCTTACACCCATTCCTCCAGCGCAGGCTTTCTTTTGGCCTAAGTCCATAACTCCGTCTGCTATTACGGACTTTACATTGTCATAAGCACTATTAATATTAGCGCTTAGCTCGCTGGCGCCAGTGAACATTGCCAGACCAATTTGTTCGGAGATTTCTTTAATATCAGATAAGGTTTCTCCTGCTGTGTTTTTATTGTTTACAGTAAAAACAACATCAAAAGGGTTTGTTTTAATTTCAATAGTTTTATCTTGATAAACCAAATCCAGATTCAATTTTCCAACATCTTTTCTCAGCAAAAAGTCCAAATCCTTTAACGCACCATAACCATTTGGCTTAACATTCTTCATGGAAGGCTCGGATTGCATCGCTGTAAATACATCAGGCAGCACAATGAAAGCAATCGATGTGGTATTATTGGCCGTTCCAATAGCCTCTTTTACCAAATAAGCTATATCAATGAAAGTTCCACTTCGCGTTCCTCCCCCTACTGAAAAAACAAAATTTATTTCAATGTCTGAGCCTTTTGGTTGAAAGCGGGAAACATCAGAAATGTTAATATTCAGTAGTTCATTAACTTTCGAGGAAACGCTATTTATAATTTGCTGATAATTAAAATGCAGGGCAAATAGTCCGTTGGACCTAAGCTGCCCAGCACCATTCGTCATCGTTTTTAACATGTTCATTATTCGGGGGCATCCAATCAAAAACTGTATTCTTTAGCTTTGTAAATGCAGCGTGAGCACCTTTTACCTGAGTGTAAAGCAATTCTGACTTATTAAAACTCACTTCTTTCTTGTGATTTTTATCTTCCTCAACAACGTTGTCGCGAATCAAGGTTTTCGTTTCCGTATTGAAATCTGTGTCAATCGATAGAAAACCTATCATTGGTGGGATTTCACCATAAATACTAAAAAACGTTTCTTTGTATGTAAAAGTGCTGATGCGCCTGTTCCACCGAGACCAATGAACAAGCTTCTTTTAAGGATAATTTTCTTTGCCATAGCTAAAATATTATAAATATGAAATTTTACCGATTCCGTCTTGACTTTTTATCTCATAAGACTTTCCCCGGATAATTTTATTTGTGAATGGGATAATTTGATAATGCATTCCTGTATTAATACGTAATTCCCTTTTTCTTATTGGGGATATAATAATTTCATTTGTCCAATATGGATTTACTTCGTATGCGATTTTACCAGCAAACAATTTTTGCACTTTTTTTGCGGTTGTGCCTGGTGCGTAAAAATAATTTTCTGGCGCTGTGTAGTTTAATTGTTTTTAAGTATGGGGCGTTAATTACAATTTTGCCTTTTTTCATTTTTTTATAAAAAAGATTCCTCAAAACTGTAAACCAAATTATCATGGTAATAATGATGAAAACAAAAAATATCAATAACCATTTTTTCAGGGGATTCATGATTATATTGTAAGTTGCATTCCATTCATATATTTTAGTATTTTGAAGTACTTTTTAGATTAAAATGCTTGTTACAAACTTTCATATCATAAAACAGGGTTTGACAGGCGATTGAAAAAATTATAATTTTATCGATATTGAACAGGAATACAGAAGTGAAAGAAAAGTGATAAATGATCGATGATCTTCCGTTTTCCTAACTTTTTCAGCATGAAACTCATTCCCATTTCCGCCGGACAATTTCATTGCGATGGAGGCGCCCTTTTCGGAGTCATTCCCAAAGTGTTGTGGAACAAAAAATATCCGGCGCACAAAGATAATTTCACACCCCTGGAACTGCGTTGCCTGCTCGTGGATTATGGCAGCCGGAAGATTTTAATTGAAACCGGGATCGGCAACCATTTTTCAGAAAAATACCTGAAAAACAATGGGGTTTCCGGCGAAAACCAGTTGGAAACAAATCTAAAGAAAGCGGGAATTGCACCGGAAGAAATCACCGATGTTTTTCTTACCCACCTGCACTGGGATCATGCAACAGGTGCGGTGAAAAATACAAACGGCGATCTGCATCTTCAATTTCCCAACGCAAATCACTGGTGCAGCAAACAACAGTGGGAACATTCCAAAATTTCCAATCCACGCGAGCTGGCAGCTTATCATTCAGAAGTTCTCAATTTCATTTATTCTTCCGGAAAGCTGCAACTGGTGGAAAAAGAAGGCGAACTTTTTCCAGGGATCGAAGTTCGTTTTTTTGATGGCCACACACCCGGGCAAATGCTTCCGTATATCCGGTATAAAGGCAAAACTATCGTCTATACTTCCGATTTAATCCCGACAAATGCAAACATCCCGCTTTTGTGGATTGCAGCTTACGATTTAAATCCGGTGAAAGTAATGGCCGAAAAAGAAAAATTTCTTGAAGAAGCGGCAACTCAAGGTTATGTCCTGTTTTTTGAACACGATTATTACAACATTACTGCAACCATCAAAAAGGGGGAGAAGGATTTTGAGGTAAACCAACTGAATCCGCTGGTATTTTCGTCATAAACATTTGCCAATGAACCAAAAAGTTACCATCAATCTTCAGCCTATCGGAAAAAAACTGGTCGTCAACCGCGGAACTCCGCTCATTGATATATTGCACGAATTTGGCGTTGAATTTCCCTGCGGTGGAAAAGGAACATGCGGCCGGTGCAGGGTAAAACTGCTGAATGGACATTTAAAAGCCGGCGCGGAACAGAAGGGAAAATTGCAGAAACTGGAACTGGATGATGACTGGCGACTCGCTTGTTTCTGTTCTGCTGATACGGATCTTACGCTTGAAATTACCCAATTTGAAGATATCATTCTGGCCGATAATTCAAAATTCGATTTTAAACCGCAGACTGGTTTCGGGTTGGCAATAGACATAGGAACAACAACGCTTGTGGCCCAGCTATTAAACCTTGAAAATGGCCAGGTGATAGATGCTGAAGCGGCGATGAACCCGCAAACCAAATTCGGCGCCGACCTCATTTCGCGCATTCAAAGCTGCCTCGACGGAAAGCAGCAGGAGTTGCAGTTGGTTATCCGAAGCAAAACCGGTAAAATGATTGATTCGATTTTGAGAAAACATCCGGTGGAAATTTCGAAAGTGATTTTAGTGGGAAACACAGTAATGCACCATATTTTTTCGGGTTTGAATGTGCAGCCGCTTTCATTTTATCCTTTTGAACCCTCCAGTCTGGATGCCCGGCTGTTTTCATCGGAACAACTTGGCTGGAACCTTCCTGAGGCTGCGGAAATCAGGTTTTATCCTTCCATTGGAAGTTTTGTGGGCAGCGATATTCTGGCCGGAATTGCAGCTACAAAAATAACAGATCGCAGAGAATTCTCAGTTTTAATTGATCTTGGCACGAATGGCGAAATCGTGGTTGGCAATCGCGACAAAATTATTTGTGCTTCCACGGCTGCCGGACCAGCTTTTGAAGGTGCAAAAATCAACCAGGGAATGCGGGCTGCCACCGGCGCTATTTCGTCTGTAACAGCCTCCCCTAACCCCTCCGAAGGAGGGGGAAAAGACCAACTTAGCTGCCATGTGATTGGAAATGCACAAGCTAAAGGAATTTGCGGTAGCGGGTTGATCGATGCCATGGCAGTTCTGCTTCGACAGGGAAAAATCGGTATGTTTGGCGAAATCGAGTCCGGAAAAGAAAAAATTGAGCTGGCTCCGGATGTGTTTCTTACACAGCAGGATATCAGGGAATTTCAACTGGCAAAAGCTGCCGTTGCCACCGGACTGCAAATTCTGATGAACCATTTAAATATAACCTTCGCTGAAATTGATAAAATATACATTGCCGGCGGATTCGGAAACTTTTTGAACATTGAGAATGTCATTCAAACCGGATTAATCGAAAGCTCCGAAGAAAAAATCGTAAAACTGGGCAACACTGCTCTTATCGGCGCTAAAATATTTTTATTCGAAGATGAAACTTTCATCCGGAAAATCCTTCAAAAAACAACCCACCTGAATCTTGAAGCGGATTCGGAATTTCAAAATATTTATGTGGAAAAGTTGATTCTGGGCCAGAACCCGAGATAGTTCAACCTTTTCAGCACGCTAATTTTCATTGGCAAAAATAGTACTGCATCCTGCAAAAATCGGTGAAAACATTTTTAGTATTAAATGGTCATATTTACAGTAGGTTAAAAATGTTGTGAAAATCTGAAAACCAAATAAATCCTAAAAATGAAAAAAGCTTTCGAGGTTAAAAATCCTGATTTTGAGACCAGTCCGTTTACCGGTATGACAAAAAACCATTACGTTGAACTCGCGAAATATTTACTGGAACGCGCTTTTACACATATCGGTTCGATAGACGATCCGCTAACTTTTCCACCCGTTCCGGGGAAAACATATCCGCAGCCCGATGATCCGGACTGGCGCTGGCGATCGCTGGAATTTGAAGCGCTGGAACGGACGTTTACACTTGCCGGGCCGCTGATCTACGTCGATCCGGCAACTGAAATCAGGGGCATTAACTTGCGGGAATATTACTGCAAACAATTGTATAATGCTCTCACTCCGGGACACCCGAATTCGCTGCCCCTGCCTGAAGATTTGCCCGATTCAACCTATCAGTTTACCTGCGAGTTTGGCGGTTTGTTCAAAACGCTGCTGCTGATGCCAGATACAATCTGGTCGCATTTCACAAAAGAGCAAAAGGATGAAATGGTTATAACCATCTCGAAATGGGGGCACCACCGGACAACGCAAAACAACTGGCGAATTTTTAACATCATTACCCTTTCATTTCTAAAAAAATACGGGTACGAAATTGACGATGAATTGCTGAAAAGTCATTTGTTATGGGTGGCTTCTTATCATTCCGGTAACGGCTGGTATCTCGAGCAGACTTACAATTATTACTCAATTAGCCTGTTTATTGTTTACACCACCATTTGGAACCGCGCATTTGGAGACGAGTTTTATCCCGAAATTTCGGAAGTCATCGAGCGTTCAGCAAAAAAACTGATGGAATCGATTACAAGTTTTTTTGGGCGGGATGGTGACATCAACATGTGGTCGCGCAGCATTTGTTACCGAACATGGGTTTCTGGCGCTTTTCCCGTGGCTTTTATGCTGAAGGAAGGATCTCCGCTCGATCCGGGGTTCGCCCGCCGGCTTTGCTCGGGTTCCCTTCTGCAGTTTGTAACCAAAGAGAAATTTTACCACAACGAAATTCCAAGCCTCGGTTTTTACGGACAAAAGGAATACATGATTCAAAATTACAGTTGCCCTGCAAGTCCGTTTCTGATGTTTTTACCATTTATTTGCCTTGCCCTTCCCGATGATTCGTCTTTCTGGACGGCAAAAGAAAACGAAGGATTCTGGGAAAATTTGGGTGCCGGCGCCAAAAAAACAGTTTTGGAAAATCCGGGGCTGGTGCTGGTGAACCGGGGAAAAAGCGGCGCTTCGGAAATTATTCCCGGCAAAGTTTATTACGACGATCCCAATTATTCAAAATTGGTTTACAACACTCATTTTCCGTGGGAAGATCACGATCCTGCCGGGGGAACTTCCATGGAGTACAGCTTCCGGAGCCTGGACCCGCGTGACGTCCGAGGCGATGACATCAATTTTTATTTAACCGGAATTGCCATCGATAACCTTTCAGAAAAAAACCGGGCTTATTCCATCTCGCAAAGTATGGTTTTCAATGGCGTAAGAAATGATGTGATTTACCGGCAGGCAATCATGCGCAAACCACCCAACAACGGGGTTGGTTACATTATCGATTTGGCAGATATTATCATTCCCGACGGAATAATCCGTATCGATCGTTCAAGGCTGGCATTTGAACACGAACTGACGCTTGGTCATTTCGGAATACCACATTTCAATGGTGAAAAAGCGGTTGTAAATCAATTTGAACATGGCGGTAAAAAAGTGATTACTGCATCGGTGAAAGGACGGAGCGTGGCATTGATTGCATACGCCGGCTGGGATAGACTGGATTCGGTGGTTCACGCCAACCGGAATGCTGAAGCCGATGAAAGCACAGTAATTTATGCGTACAAAAAACGGGTGGCAAAAAATCCGGCTATGGAACTGATGATTTCTGTTTTGTTGCATAAAACAGATGATTCAGGCTGGACAGAAGAAGAGTTGTCGCCGGTTAAAAACATTGAAATCATTGATGTAACCCCGGCATTCTCATCACTCGGAGCCACAATCACATTGATTAACGACAAAAAATACGATGTTTTTTTCGAAGAAATTGATGGCCACAGAATGAGTTAAACAAACATTGAATCAACATTCTTCCTGATAATTTTTACTTTTGCGAAGCGCAATTTATCAGAAAAAAAATGGCAAGAAAACCGAAACCCAAAAGACTTAGAAAAAGAGTATTCCGTTCGTGGCTTACTTCTACCGTGAGTATTTCCATGGTTTTGCTGATGCTCGGAATCCTGGCGCTGATTCTCATCAATGCCGACAGGTTGTCGGATTACGTGCGCGAAAAAATTGGGTTCACGCTTGTACTGGATGACGATTTGAAAGAAATTGATGTCGTTCGTTTGCAAAAAACGCTCAATTCCACCGAATACGTAAAATCCACCCGTTATATTGATAAGGAAGAAGCTGCAAAAGAACTGACCGAGGAATTAGGCGAGGATTTTACGGGTTTTTTAGGCTACAACCCATTGTTTTCTTCTATCGATGTGAAATTAAAGGCGCGATATACCAACAGCGACAGTTTGCTGGTTATTGAAAAAGAATTTCTGAATTATCCGGAGGTAAAGGAAGTTTACTATCAGAAAGATTTGGTAGCTGTTATCAATCAGAATGTGAATAAAATCAGCATTATTTTGCTGATTGTTAGTGCGCTGATGACTTCCATATTTATTGCATTGATCAACAATACGATTCGGATTTCCATTTATTCAGAACGGTTTTCCATAAATACCATGCAACTGGTTGGCGCCACGCGCTCATTTATAAGAAGGCCTTTTCTGGTACGGGGATTATTTATAGGGATTTACGGAGCACTCATTGCAAATATTATATTAGCTGCGGCGGCTTTTGCTTATCAGAAAGAACTTAGCGGCATCATTAATTTTGAAGATTTGAAAATATTGGGTTTAGTATTCCTGCTGGTACTTGTTCTGGGGGTGATAATTTCATTTTTATCAACCTACTTTGCAGTAAACAAATTTCTGAAAATGAAATTTGATGAATTATTTTATTAACTATCTTTGCCGCTGTTATGAAGAAAAAAGTGGTTAAAAAAGAAAAAGCAACCCAGGAAGCCAAATTTGCCCTTGGCAAGGAAAATTACAAACTGATGGCAATCGGTTTTGGGGCGATAATTATTGGGTTTATTTTAATGGCAGGTGGCGGAAGCGACAATCCGGACGTTTTTAATCCGGATATTTTCAGTTTTCGCAGGTTGACGCTCGCGCCCGTTATTTTACTGGCTGGTTTCATTTTTGAAATCTACGCCATCATGAAAAAACCCAAAGACAATTCTAACGAACCCACTCAATGAGCGAAATCCAGGCGCTTCTTCTCGGCCTGTTACAGGGTCTCACCGAATTTTTGCCTGTTAGTTCCAGCGGACATCTTGAAATCGGACATGCGGTTTTGGGAGTGAAATCAGGTCATAACCTGTTATTTGCCGTTATTGTGCATTTAGCGACGGTTTTGAGCACAATTGTCGTATTCAGAAAAGATATTTTGTATCTGCTTACCGGTTTAATCCGGTTCGAGTGGAACGAATCGACCGCCTATATTGCAAAACTTCTTTTTTCATCGCTCCCGGTTTTGGTGCTGGGCTTGTTGTTTAAAGAAGAAATAGAGCAATTTTTTACCGGCAATCTTTTATTTGTCGGGAGCATGCTGTTGATCACAACTTTGTTGCTTGCTCTTGCACATTTTGCAAAAAAAGGAACGAAAGAAATTACATTCGGCAAATCATTCATCATCGGATTGGCACAGGCACTGGCTGTTTTGCCCGGTATTTCCCGCAGTGGGGCAACCATTGCCACCGGATTAATGCTGAAAAACCGAAAAGAAGACGTAGCCCGTTTTTCATTTTTAATGGTCCTGGTACCGATACTTGGCGCTGCATTTCTCGACGTGCTCAGCGGAGATTTTTCGAATTCCGCAGATATTGGCGCCGTTCCTCTGCTCATTGGTTTTTTGGCTGCATTTTTATCGGGTCTCGCTGCCTGCGCCTGGATGATTAAAGTGGTAAAAAGGGGCAAACTCATTTATTTCGCCATTTATTGTTTTATTATTGGCGTTATTGCTATCTTTGCAGCCTGATTTTCACGAAAAACATAAAACACTGTAAATTAGAATTTTGCGAATGGTTGGCCTGGAAAAGACTTACGATTTTTTAGGAGGGGAGGTTTTGTTGTTTGATAAAAACCTGGACTGGACGTCTTTTGATTTGGTTCAACGCGTGAGGAATACCCTGTGCAGGGCGCTGGGAATTAGAAAATTGAAAGTTGGCCACGCCGGAACTCTTGACCCGCTGGCAACCGGGCTATTGGTTCTCTGCACCGGAAAAGCAACAAAAAAAATTGAATCCATACAGAAGGAAGAAAAAGAATATGTCGCAACATTGAAACTGGGTGCAACAACGCCATCGTTTGATATGGAAACAGAGGAAGACAGTCAAAACAACTGCTCCGGAATTTCCCGCGAAACATTGGAAACAACACTGCAAAAGTTCCGGGGAGAAATCGACCAGGTCCCGCCTGTGTTTTCGGCTGTAAAAGTTAAAGGCAGGCGTGCTTTCGATTTTGCAAGAAACGGTGAAAACTTAAAACTTCAACCCAAAAAAATTGTTATACATACGATAAACCTGGAATCATTCGAATTGCCTTTTGTTACCATTCGGGTGGTTTGCAGTAAAGGTACATATATCAGGGCGCTGGCCCGGGACATTGGAGAAGAATTAAAATGCGGTGCTTATTTAACCGCACTCAGAAGAAACAGAATCGGGAAATTTAAAATTGAGGATGCAGTTACCGTGGACTATTTTCTGAAAAACCTCGACTTGTTCGCAACAAAATGAGTTTGCAGACGTAATGTTGACTTTGAAAATGAAAGCATAATTAATAATTATTATATTAAAATCGAATCAGCTATTAAAAGATATTGCCCATGAAATTATCAAAATTCAAGTATGACTTAGATGAGGAAAAAATTGCATTACATCCGTCAGAAAACAGGGATGAATCGAAGTTGATGGTGCTTGACAGGGCAAAACGTACCATTGAACACAAAGTTTTTAAAGATCTTCTCGATTATTTTGATGATAAGGATGTATTTGTATTTAATGATACAAAAGTTTTCCCGGCGCGGTTATACGGGAACAAAGAAAAAACGGGCGCGGAAATCGAAGTTTTCCTTCTCCGCGAACTCAATCGCGAACAACGGTTGTGGGATGTGCTGGTAGACCCGGCGCGAAAAATCAGAATTGGAAACAAGCTCTATTTTGGGGATGACGATTTGCTGGTAGCCGAAGTTATTGATAATACCACTTCGCGGGGGCGGACCCTGCGTTTTCTCTTCGACGGTCCTTATGAAGAATTTAAAAAAACGTTGTACAGCCTGGGCGAAACGCCGCTTCCGAAGTTTATTAAAAGACCGGTTCAACCCGAAGATAAAGAACGCTACCAGACGATTTTTGCCCGTCACGAAGGCGCAGTGGCAGCGCCGACAGCCGGATTGCATTTTAGTCGCGAATTGTTAAAACGCCTGGAAATAAAAGGTACCGAATTTGCTTTTGTAACGCTGCATGTCGGTCTGGGAAATTTCAGAAGTGTGGATGTGGAGGATCTTACAAAACACAAAATGGATTCCGAGCAGATTTGGATTCGCAACGAAGCCTGCGAAATTGTTAACCAGGCAAAAAGCAATAAGAAAAACGTTTGTGCCGTGGGAACTACGGTTATGCGTACGCTCGAGACTTCCGTTTCCACACAGGGTTTCCTGAAACCATACGAAGGCTGGACCAATAAATTTATTTTCCCACCTTATGAATTTAGCGTAGCCAACCGGATGATAACGAATTTTCATTTGCCCTATTCTACCTTGCTGATGATGGTGGCTGCATTCGGAGGTTATGATTTTATAATGGATGCATACAAAGTGGCGCTGAAAAACGACTACCGCTTCGGAACATACGGCGATGCAATGTTGATTATTTAGTGTTAAATAAATACGTAAAAAAAATACGATGAAAACCACGGTAAACAATGCCGTGGTTTTTTGTTTCTACACAAAAATTGTTTAATTTTTCTTCTAAAAAGCAAGTATGAAGCAACTGATAATTTTAGCGCTTGTGATGGTTAGTTTATCATTGTCGGCGCAAAACAACAACGAACGCACCGTTGAAGTTAAAGGAAGTTCAGAGATGGAAATTCAGCCCGATGAAATTACATTCATCATTGGTATCGAAGAGTATTGGGAAGAAGAATTTGAGAAAAATAAAAAACCTGAAGATTACAAAACAAAAGTTCCGTTACCGGAAATTGAAGACGCATTGATAAAAACCCTTCGGAAAGCAGGTATCGACAAAGAGAATGTTAAAGTTCGTAATGTTGGTAATTACTGGAGGCAACAGGGGAAGGAATTTTTGTTTAGCAAACAACTGGAAGTGCAGGTGAAAGATTTTACGAAAATAAACCAGCTTGTCAATTTACTCGATGCGCGCGGAATTAAAAACATGAGCATTGGTGAACTGCAAAATTCCAACATCAAACAATACCAAAATCAGGTTAAAACAGATGCGCTGAAAAATGCCGAAGACAAAGCCCGGGTGCTGGTGGAAAGCATCGGCGGAGAATTGGGCGAAGTCATCTCCATTACCGAATTAACCGATGATTTCGTGAGGCCGTATAACGGGCCGATGATGATGCGCGCCGCCGGTGCGGAAAACGAAACCATCGATCAGATTCGGAATATTAAGCTGGAATATCAGGTGCAGGCTAAATTCCGAATCAAATAAGGAATAATTATGCGTCAACGGCCGATCTTTTTTCAACTTTGGTCACCATTCACCGGTGTTCGGTCTTTTTAGTATCTTTCGGCAAAATTTTTTTATGGCGAAATTTAACGTGCAAAATTGCCCGGTCTGCGGCGGGTCAAACTTTTCACCTTTTTTAAACTGTACTGATTTTTTTGTTTCAGGAGAGGAATTCCGGATAAAAGAATGTATTTCATGCGGATTTAAAATCACGGAAAATGCCGAAGACGAAGAGAATATCGGAAAATATTACCAATCGGAAGAATACATTTCACACTCAAATACAACTAAAGGATTTGTAAACAACGTGTACCACCGGGTACGTAATTACATGCTCACCCAAAAGCGTAAACTCGTGGAGCAGGCTGCTGGTATGGAAGCAGGTCACATCCTCGATGTGGGAACAGGGACCGGATATTTTTTGAACGAAATGGCACGAAATGGTTGGCGGGTTACCGGCACCGAAAAAAACGAAGATGCGCGTGTTTTTGCCGGAAATGAATTTAACCTGGAAATCCGCGACACAGAAGAACTTTTTAATTTTCCGGATAAAAAATTCGATGTAATTACACTTTGGCATGTGCTGGAACATATTCACCGGCTGGAAGAAAACCTGCTGGCTTTTAACCGGTTGTTAAAAAATGAGGGCAAACTGATAATCGCTGTCCCCAACCATCAATCTTACGATGCAAAACATTACCGGGAGTTCTGGGCAGCTTTTGATGTTCCCCGCCATATTTGGCATTTTGCGCCAAAACAAATGGAAATGCTGGGCACAAAATACGGTTTTCAACTAACGAAAATAAAAACAATGCCGTTCGACTCCTTTTATGTTTCCATGCTTAGCGAAAAATATAAAAAATCGAAAGCGCCCCTTATTGGTGGAATTCTGCACGGGAAAATCTCATGGCTGAAAAGTTTGATGAATCCCGAAACATGCAGCTCAGTTATTTATGTGCTTGAAAAAAACAGAGGTTGAAACCATCGTTTTGAATTTCAACAAATGGAAGATGATGTAGTTAATTCAGCGTGTAATTATACAAACTGCCGCCGTCGCTACCCACAATTAAATTTAGTAGTCCAGAATTTTCGGAAATAACACCAACGCTGAATTCACTGTTGCCCTGTAACGGGAAACCGTCTTGCATTTTACCATCGGGATTGTACAGATAGATACGGTTTTCTGCAGCATCCACTACGCCAACATTCTTTTGTTTTGCACCGAAATCGTAAATGTTTGGTGGATATTGAATCGCATGATCGTACTTTTCGCGGTATAGTTTTTTTCCACTTTCATCTGTCACTGTCAGTTCATTTCCGTCCAAAAAAACAAAATCAGGTGTGCCGTTTCCATTCAAATCTTCGCAGGTGAAAAAGTGGTTTTCACTAAATTTACCGTTTACTTTTTTTTCGTATTTCCCGTTGAAAAAGAGGTAATAAACCTGTCCTCCGGTATCGGTAGCAACTATTTTTGGCGTTCCATTGAGGTTCAGCACCAGCGGGTTGCGGGAATTTTCGAATTGTGCCGATATGGAAACCCGCTCTGTTCCGCGGCGATCAAGAATGTAAACCTGCGATTTATCTTTAAAAACAATGTAATCGCGCCGGCCAATCCGGAAGTGTTGAACAGGTGTTGTGACTTCACTGTCGGTTTTTCCAAACTTCCAACCTCCGATAACCCGGCCCGCGTAATCATATGCGTATACTTTTTTATCTTCGCCTGCGACGAAATAGCGGTAATTCCGGGTGTTTTCATAATCGAAAACATTTACGCCGTTGGTAGCGGGCGACCGCAGGTCAACGGGAAAATGCGCAACGTTATGGCCGTTCCGGTCGATGATGTACAATTTGTTTTTAGTATTAAACAAGTACTGCAATTTCCCGTTTTTGTAGTAATCTACCTGATGGATTTCACTCATTATTTTTTCGGGAATCGATACGCTCCACCGAATTCTTCCTTCCGCTGTAATCTGGTGAAGGTTGTTTTGTTCATCCTGAATAATGATTTCGCGATTTTGCGGATCGTCGTGGTTTACCACGATTGCCGGTTTAATTATAATGTTGCTTCCGATGGTGCTTTGCCAGGTGGTTTGTGCTTCTTCGTGTGCTTTTTCGTTAAATCCCACTTCGATTGAATTGAAGAAAATATCTTTATTTCGCTGGAGCTGCCAGTTTATGGCCCAGAATTTCCGCAGGCTTTCTTCTTTTTCCCCTATTGTTTTTCCCAACTCTTCTGAAAACAATGTATTGCTTAACCCGAATGCCCGGTTTACATCAAGAAAAATGTTGATGTTTGAACGGCCCGAAATGTTTTGCCTGAACCGCAGGTAACGCATGTCTTTTCCCAGGGTAGATTTCAGCGCCATGCTGTGCAGGTATTCGTGTAACCCTTTTTCTGAATTGGAAAAAACGAGAAGGTTGTTATAAAAAACAGCAAATTGCGCCTCTGCGGCAGAAAAAGGCTGGCCGAGCCACGTTCCCGGGAAGGAAGGGTAGGGAAACCTGTAAATATCATATCGCAGTTCATCGTCGATTTTATAGACCGATTTTAAATTTTCCATCGGAATGTCCTTTTTTGCTGCATAAGTCGAAAGCAACATGTTCATTTGTTCTTCCGCAGATGAGCGCCCTTTTGTTCGCAGAATGAAAAAACTGGTTTTATTTTCCGGATTGACGGGAATGTTTGTAGTGGCAACAATCACTTCGCCATCAATCATCTCCCGAAATATTTTTTTAATATCGGCACGAAAGCCGGATTCTATTTTTTTGAGAATTTCCTCCCGTTTGTAATAGAAACCGGTGTTGGTGAAATAGGTTTCCAACCGGTTGAAAAACGACTCGCTGTCTGAAAAAGAAAAACTACAGTAAAACGATGTATTTTCAGGAAGTATATCATCGGCGATTGATCGCACCGGCTGTTGATTCTCAAATACAGCTAAAAAATGGTTCAGCGAATCGTCCGCAGCTGAAATTCCGGCAAGCGAGAAATGATCGTCGTTAAAATCAGCATCGAGTTCGCTCCAGGCAGCAAAATCACCAAATGCTTCAATAATATTTCTGTAATTAATGTTCACATTTCCGCCAAATTCATTGGATTTTCTGTTGGTTTTTCTGTTGAGCAATTGTTGAAGGAAAGTTGGAAACTGTTCATGATTAACAAAAAATGAAATTTTTGATTGAGACGAAACAGTTTTAAATGCCTGATTGAAATATGGATTTTTGAGAATTCCCTGCGTCCCTTTTTGCCTGATACTTTGTTCCACCAAAATGGATGACGAACTTGCTAAAAACAACCCTTCGCTAAAACTGTAAACAATCTGTTTTCCACCGCTTATTCCCGAAATTTCAGTGACTTTTTCGTTGTCGTAATGGCGTGTCTGGTATTGATACCCATTTTTCGGGAAAAGTACATTTATTAAATTTTGAACTGCTTTTTGTTTGCCGGTGCTGCCTGTATTTATGATCAGCAATGGTTCAAGCTGATTTTTGCCGGTAAAATCAAAAGAAAGAAGAAACGGCTCATTTCTCAGACTTTTTGGCAAATCATCGTTGTTTTGAATCAGTGAATCTATTTGAAAAATACTGGCAAAAAAATTCGCTGCAATACCAGCGTTTCTGAGTTCCTGCATCGCCGGGTTAGCTGGCTTCGCCGATTTTAAATCCTGAAATTCGATAAAAAACGGCGCGGTAACCGGCACCGCTTTATAGGCCGAAGTTTCTTTTGTAAATGTAATTTCATCTTTGGCGAAAAAGAAAAAACCGGCGACGGCCGCCAGTATAATGGCGAAAAGAATAATAAGGTTCCGTTTCATTTTTTTTCAGGTTTGCCCAAAAATACAAAATTGGAAACGCCCAAATTGGGGATTTCTGATGAATTATTAAAAGTTAATCGTTAACATGTTGGTTAAAAGGAATAAATTTTTCGCTGGAGCAATCCGGCAGGATGAAAAAAGGCTGTCCTAAAAGTAAAAAGTATTTTTAGGACAGCCCCATTTTAAAACTATTATTTTTTAAAGTTGCTTTGCTACTTCAATTTCATGGAAAGCTTCCACATTATCGCCAGCTTTTATATCGTTAAAGTTTTCAACGTTCAAACCACATTCGTAACCGTTTTTCACTTCCCTCACATCGTCTTTAAAACGCTTCAGCGAACCCAGGTTTCCGGTGTAAATTACAATACCATCGCGAATGAGCCTGATTTTGGCATTACGTGTTAATTTTCCGTCGCGGACGATACAACCGGCTACTGTACCCACTTTCGTGATTTTGAAAACTTCGAGAACTTCGGCAGTACCAATGATTTCTTCTTTAATTTCCGGCGACAGCATTCCTTCCATGGCTGCTTTAATTTCGTTTATCGCATCATAAATAATGGAGTACAAACGAACGTCGATTTGTTCTTTTTCAGCCAGTTTGCGGGCGCTTAACGACGGGCGTACCTGGAATCCAACTACAATGGCTTCAGAGGCCGCAGCCAGCAGGATATCGGATTCAGAAATCTGTCCGACCGCCTGGTGTTTGATGTTGATTTGAATTTCTTCGGTCGACAATTTAATGAGAGCATCTGAAAGCGCTTCCACTGAACCATCCACGTCGCCTTTTACGATCAGGTTAAGCTCCTGGAAATTACCGATGGCAATTCTTCGTCCGATTTCATCGAGTGTGATGTGTTTTTGCGTACGGAGACCCTGTTCGCGTGCCAGTTGTTCCCGTTTATTGGCAATATTCCGGGCCTCGCGTTCATTCTCCATGATGTTGAAATTATCGCCGGCCTGAGGCGCTCCGTCGAGACCCAAAACTATAGCCGGTTCCGCGGGCCCTGCTTCGGTTATTTTCTGATTACGTTCGTTGAACATCGCTTTTATATGTCCGAAGTGCTGTCCTGCCAGCATGATGTCGCCAACTTTTAAGGTACCCGATTGTACCAAAACTGTAGCCACATAGCCGCGGCCACGGTCGAGCGACGATTCGATAATCGTTCCGGTGGCCCTGCGGGCCGGGTTCGCTTTCAATTCCAGCATTTCAGCTTCCAGCAATACTTTTTCCATCAAATCTTCGATTCCGGTTCCACTTTTTGCCGAAATATCCTGCGACTGGTATTTACCTCCCCATTCTTCGATGAGGTAATTCATATTGGCCAGTTCTTCTTTAATTCTCTCCGGGTTTGCGCCAGGTTTATCAATCTTATTGATGGCAAAAACCATAGGCACACCGGCAGCAGCAGCATGGTTGATGGCTTCAACGGTTTGAGGCATCACATTATCGTCGGCAGCTATAATTATAATTGCGATATCGGTGACCTGGGCGCCTCGTGCACGCATGGCAGTAAATGCTTCGTGCCCCGGAGTATCCAGAAATGTTATATTCTTTCCATTATCCATGCTAACATGGTATGCTCCAATATGCTGTGTAATACCTCCCGCTTCCCCTGCAATTACGTTAGTGCTCCTAATATAATCGAGTAATGAAGTTTTACCGTGATCCACATGGCCCATTACTGTTACAATGGGCGAACGGGGCAACAGGTTTTCCAAATCTTCCTCTTCTTCTTCGTAGTGTATGGCTTCCTGAATATCGACACTTACAAATTCTACGGTATAACCGAATTCCTCGGCTACAATGGAAAGTGTTTCGGCATCGAGCCGCTGGTTGATGGAAACAAACAAACCGAGGCTCATACACGATGAAATAATTTCGTTAACATTGACGCTCATCATATTGGCCAACTCGCTCACCGAAACAAACTCAGTAACTTTCAGTACTTTCTTTTGTTCGTTCTGCTTTTCAATATCGGCTTGTTTTCTTTCGCTGGCAGCTGCTCTTTTGTCACGCCGGTGTTTCGAACCTTTCGATTTCCCTTTTGAGGTTAACCGTGCAAGGGTATCTTTAATTTGTTTCTGTACTTCTTCCTCGTCAACTTCTTTCCGAAGCAGCGGTTTTTTCTTTTTCCCCGTCTGTTTTTTCAGTTGCAGGCTTTTGCCTTTTTCCCGTTGTTTATCCTCAACATTAATTTTTCCGGTTTCCTTGATTCTTTTTCTGCGTTTTTTACGCAAACCCGAATCGGATTCCTGTTTTTCTTTTTTCTCCGGGAGGTTGATTTTTCCAACCACAGTCGGGCCATTCAGCTTTTCTGATTTAGACCGGTAGACTTCGTGTGATCCCTCTTCTTTTTTTACTGTCCTGGCGGCTTTTTGCGCTTCAATTTTTTCTTTCAGCCGCTGTTTGCGCTCTTTTTCCTTTTCTTCTTTCGATTTTTTGGTGGGGCGGGTTTTCTGGTTGATATTTTCAAGATTGATTTTTCCAACCACCTTTACCGATTCCATTTTGGGTACTTCAGTTTCCAATACGTCTGGTTTTTCTTCCACTTCTTTTTCAGTAGGTTCTTCTTGTTTTTCAGGTGTGAATCTCGGGTTTTTCCTCGCGGCTTTGAGGAATCTCTTCTTCTTTTGCCACCGGTTTTTCACCGGTTTTTCTGCCGGTTTTTCCGCCGGTTTTACTTCTTCAGGGGCCTTTGGTTTTTGTTCTTTCTTAACTTCTTTAGGCTCGGGCTCCGGTTCTTTTCCTTTTACCGGTTCCTCTTCTTTTTTCTTTTTGGGTTTTCCTGCACTTTCCAGATCGATTTTACCTAAAATCTTAAGCCGCTCTTCTTTCTTTTCCGGTTTTGGGGTTTCCGGTTTTGGCTCGGGTGAAGGCTTTTCGGTTTTCTTCTTTGGAAGTACCTCCACTTCGTCCTCTTCCTGGTCCTCCTCCTCCTCTTCTTCTTTATCGATAGAAATAACTTCCTGTTTTGGGCGGTGGCTTTTTAAGCTGATTTTTTCCGACTCTTTTTTCAGGTTTAAATCGATTTTATATTCTTTTTCAAGAAGTTCAACAGCGTCGGATGCAACTTTAGTATTGGGATTTGAATCGATTTCAAAACCTTTTTTGTGCAGGAATTCCACTATGGTGTGGATTCCAACGTTGAATTCTCTCGCAAGTTTGCTAAGCCTTATTGTCTTGCCTTCTGCCATATAAATTCCTTTTTCTTATCTCCAAAGCTAAAGTTAAACTGCGCAAGTTTAAATAAAAGCTATTACAGTTGTTAAAATTTAGCCTGTTTTTTTTAATTATTCAAATTCAGATTTAAGGATGCGTAATACATTATCTATGGTTTCTTCCTCTAAATCTGTACGTTTTATTAATTCGTTACGCGGAATATTTAACACGTTTTTAGCGGTATCGCAACCAATTGCCTTTAATTCATCGATAACCCAATCTTCAATTTCGTCAGAAAATTCATCGAGGTTTACATCTTCATCGTCTTGTTCCATTTCGCGGTAAACATCAATTTCATAACCGGTTAACTGACTGGCCAGCCGGATATTCAAACCGCCTTTGCCAATGGCCAGCGACACTTCTTCGGGACGCAGATAAACATTGGCTTTTTTATCCTCTTCGTTTATTTTTATCGTATTTATTTTCGCCGGGTTCAAAGCACGTTTTATGTACAACTGCAAATTTGCTGAATAGTTGATAACATCAATGTTCTCATTTTTCAGCTCGCGGACGATTCCGTGGATTCGCGACCCTTTCATCCCAACGCAGGCTCCCACCGGATCGATTCTTTCGTCGTAAGATTCTACGGCAACTTTGGCACGCTCGCCGGGCACCCTCACTATTTTTTTAATCGTTATTAAACCATCAAAAATTTCGGGTATTTCAAGCTCGAACAGTCTTTCAAGAAATATTGGCGATGTCCGCGATAAAATAATCAACGGGTTGTTGTTCCGGAGTTCGACCTTTGAAACAATGGCCCGGACAGTATCTCCCTTCCGGAAATAATCGGACGGGATTTGTTCTGATTTTGGTAAAATAAGCTCATTTCCCTCATCGTCGATTATCAGGATTTCTTTTTTCCAAACCTGATAAACTTCGCCGGTTACAATGTCGCCGATTTTGTTTTTATATTTTCCGTAAATATGGTCTTTCTCCAGTTCCAGAATTTTACTGGCCAAATTTTGGCGCAGGTTCAAAATAGCGCGCCGTCCAAAATCAATAAGTTTTACTTCGTCAGTAACTTCTTCGCCTACTTCATAATCGCTGTCAATTTTTTGCGCTTCAGACAAGGTAATTTGCAGGTTTGGGTCTTCCAGGTCGCTGTCTTCAACCACTTCGCGGTTCCTCCAAATCTCGAAATCCCCTTTGTCGATGTTGATAATTACATCGAAATTTTCATCGGTGCCGAATTGTTTTATCAATACACTTCGGAAAACGTCCTCGAGAACGCTCATCATAGTTACCCTGTCGATATTCTTGAGTTCCTTAAATTCGGCAAAAGTATCTGTTAGATTAATATTTTCCATCGCTCATATAATTATTTAAATGAAATAACAACTTTTGCAGTTTTTATTTCGTCGTAGCTAATAATATGTTCTCTCACAATAAGTTGTTTCTTTTTATGCCCCTCGGTTTTTTCCCGTGACGAACTTTCCACAATGACGTTGTTATCGTCTGCTTTTTTTAAAATACCTTTTAATTTTTCCCCGGAAGTTTTTATTAATTCAACTTCGCGGCCTTCATTTTTAATATATTGTTCCTTTACCCTAAAACTTTCAGTTAAACCCGGCGAAGAAACCTGCAGTTCAAAATCCTCTTCATCGCGGTCGAGTGAATGTTCCACATGCCTGCTGATATTCACGCATTTTTCGATGGGAAGTCCTTCAAAACTATCGACAAAAATCCGAATCGCATTTGAATCGCTTACCGAAACATCAACGAGGAACATGTTGTCTTCCAAAATTTCTTTCACCAGTTTTATTACTTTCTCTTTGTTTATCATCATTTACCGGTAACAAAATAGGGAACCTACGGCCCCCTATTAATCAGGTTTTTCTAAAAATCTCCGCAAAAATACGAATTTATTAATAAAATACAAATTTGAAATGTTATAAAGTACTGATTTTAAAGAATAAAAAATATCCTCTTTTCTCTCATGAAAAATCGCTTTTTTTGTATGCGAAAGGCATGAGTTCGACCATTTTTAAGCAAAACCTCCTGCCGGAAATTTTAAATTTTTAATAAATTGAATGAGCCTGTGAAAGTGGACCAGCATCAAATAAACAAGAAGAAAATAATAAATGATCCCGTTTTCGGATTCATTAATATTCAGTCGGACCTGGTTTTTGATTTAATCGAACACCCGGTTTTCCAGCGCTTACGAAGAATCAAGCAACTTGGCCTTTCGTTTTTGGTTTTCCCGGGCGCCAACCACAGCCGGTTCGAACATGCCATTGGCGCCACTCATCTGATGCGGCAGGCTATTACTGTATTGCGGCTGAAAGGGCATGAAATTAACGAAGAAGAAGCGGAAGCGGTAACAATTGCCATTTTGCTGCATGATGTGGGCCATGCTCCGTATTCGCATGTGCTTGAGCATGAGATGGTTGCTATTTCGCATGAGGAAATTTCATTGTTGCTTATGAATGACCTCGATAGCCGGTTCGGAGGCAAACTGGAGCTGGCGATTCAAATTTTTAGAAATCAGTATAAAAAGAAGTTTCTGCACCAGTTGGTGGCAAGCCAAACCGACATGGACAGGCTCGATTACCTCAGCCGCGACAGTTTCTTTACCGGCGTCGCAGAAGGTGTAGTTGGCATCGATCGTATTATTAAAATGCTGAATGTTCACAATGATCGACTGGTGATTGACATCAAGGGAATTTATTCCATTGAAAAGTTTCTGATAGCCCGGCGGCTGATGTACTGGCAGGTGTATCTTCATAAAACAGTAGTTGCCGCTGAAATTTTGCTGATAAACACACTGAAACGCGCAAAACAACTCGTAAGGAGTGGCGAAACAGTGTTTGCAACTCCCACACTCGAAGTATTTCTGAGCAATGATTTTTCGTTTGAAAACTTTAAGAACAATATTGTTGTTAATGGCAAGAAAGTTTTGGACTGGTTTACCCTTTTTGATGATAACGATATATTATCATCGCTGAAAGAGTGGCAGTTTCATGACGATCCGGTTTTATCTTACCTGGCGGGAAGTCTCTTTAACCGAAAGTTATTCAAAGCTTCGCTGGAATCGAAACCGGTTTCGAAAAGTTGGGAGGAAAAAATGTTAAAACGCATATCAAAAGAAATAACACAGAATAAAGAACTGGCCCCGTATTTTTTAATGACCGGCGAAATTACCAATAATGCATATAACCGTTCCAGCGAAAATATAAACATTCTGTTTAAGGATGGAAAAGTGAAAGATATCCGCGAAGCGTCGGATATCAACCTCTCGGTTCTTACCAAAACGGTGCGTAAATATTTTGTGTGTTATCCAAAAGAATTGGACATTATTTAGTTTAAACCTATATTTGCAACGCCAAAAAATGGATGAATGGAATTTAAAGCAAAAGACATTGCCCTCTATCTGAACGGGGAAATAGTTGGCGACGGCAATGTTGCAGTTACGGATGTATCGAAAATAGAAGAAGGAAAACCAGGAACCTTGTCATTCTTAGCCAACCGGAAATATGAAAATTACCTGTACACAACAAAGGCCTCGGTGGTATTGGTGAGCAAGGAGTTTGTTCCGAAAAACAAAGTTGAACCGACGTTAATAAAAGTAGATGACGCATACCAGGCATTTGCCAGTTTACTTGATATCTACATGCAGGCGAAATCAAAATTGAAAAGCGGCATTGAAGAACCCAGCTTTATTGATGAAACGGCCACCGTTGGCAGCGATGTTTATATTGGAGCTTTTGCTTACATCGGAAAAAATGTCAAAATCGGAAACGGCGTGAAATTGTTTCCCCAAACTTTTGTGGGCAACAACGTAACCATCGGCGACGATTGTATTTTTTACAGCGGAGCGAAAATTTACGACGACAGCAAGATTGGAAACGGCTGTATCATCCATGCAAACGTAGTGGTGGGATCCGACGGATTTGGTTTTGCACCGCAGGCAGACGGCAGCTATAAAAAAATTCCGCAAATTGGCAATGTAATTATTGAAGATGATGTTGAAATTGGCGCAAATACTACAATTGATTGTGGAACCATGGGATCAACGATCATACGTAAAGGAGTAAAAGTCGATAATCTCGTTCAAATTGCCCACAATTGTGAAATTGGCGAAAACACAGTTATTGCAGCGCAAACCGGATTAGCCGGTACCACGAAGGTGGGCAGGAACTGCAAATTTGGCGGACAAGTTGGGGTTGCCGGTCACCTGACGATCGGCAATAATGTTTCAATTGGCGCGCAATCGGGTGTCTCGAAATCGGTAAAAGACAACGAAACGATCTTAATGTCCCCTGCGTTCAACCACAAAGAGGCAGTGAAAGCAGCAATTATTTTCAGAAATTTACCAAAGTTGCATAAAAACGTGGTACAACTTCTTAAAGATGTTAAATCCCTGAAAAATAACACATCAGCTTCATCTAAGTAAATCAGTCTATGGTTGTAAAACAGAAAACATTAGCAAAATCATTCAAAATAGAGGGAAGAGGGTTACATACAGGAGTGAATGTAACAATGAACTTTCTGCCCGCTCCTGCAAACTATGGTTTTAAATTTAAACGGATCGACCTGAAAGATCAGCCGGTTATCGATGCAGATGTCGATCTGGTAATTGATACTTCACGCGGAACATTGCTCGAAAAAGACGGCGCCCGCATTGGCACCATCGAACACGCGCTGGCAGCTTTAATCGGAATGGATCTCGACAATGTATTGATAGAAGTTGATAACGAAGAAGCACCGATTATCGACGGGAGTTCGAGGTATTTTGTTGAAGCCATAGAAAAAGCCGGAATTGTTGAACAGGATGACGAACGCGAATTTTTCGAAATAACCGAAAAAATAAAAATTACCGATGAAACATCGGGTTCGGAATTAATTGCACTTCCCGATGATGATTACCGACTGAATGTAATGATCTCATTCAAATCGAAAGTATTGAATAATCAGTACGCCACGCTGGAGTCAATCAGCAGCTTTAAAGACGAAATAGCAAATTGCCGGACGTTTGTTTTTCTGCACGAACTTGAGTTTTTGCTGAATAACAACCTGATAAAAGGTGGCGAACTTAATAACGCCATTGTAATTATTGATAAAGAAATTGGCCAGGAAGAATTAAATCGGCTGGCCGATCTGTTTCAGCACGAGCGGGTTGAAGTCAAACAACATGGGATACTGAACAATCTCGAATTGCATTTCGATAATGAATGCGCGCGCCATAAACTACTGGATGTGATAGGTGATTTGGCATTATGCGGAAAACATATTAAAGGACGTATTATTGCTACAAAGCCAGGGCACGGGCCAAATACGCTTTTTGCCAAAGCATTGAAAAAAGCAATAGTATCGCAGGAAATGTCCCAGCCAAAATACAATACCGATGCGCCTCCGCTGTTCGATACCAATCAGATAAAAGAGCTTTTGCCCCATCGGTACCCGTTTTTAATGGTCGATAAAATTTTGGAGGTAACCGATAAAGAGGTTATCGGTGTAAAGAATGTGACAATCAATGAACCCTTTTTTCAGGGACATTTTCCCGGTGAGCCGGTAATGCCCGGCGTAATGCTCGTTGAGGCCATGGCGCAAACCGGCGGGATATTGGTGCTCAGTAAATTGGAAGAGAAATATTCAACTTATTTTATTCGCATTGACAATGTTAAATTCCGAAGAAAAGTGGTTCCCGGCGATACACTGGTTTTTAAAATAATACTAACTTCACCTATCCGCCGCGGTATTGCAACAATGAAAGGTGTAACCTATGTTGGCAGTAAAGTTGTTGCCGAAGGTGAATTTATGGCACAAATTGTAAAACAAACTGAAACAAATTCAGAATCATAATTTAAAAGATGAAACAACCATTATCTTATGTACATCCTGATGCAAAGGTTGCAGACAACGTTGTTATTGAACCATTTGTTTCCATCGATCATGATGTAATAATCGGAGAAGGTACAAGAATCGGCTCGAGCGTAACAATACTTCCCGGGACGAGGATCGGGAAAAACTGTAATATTTTTCCGGGAGCTGTCATAGGCGCAATTCCACAGGATTTAAAATTCCGTGGAGAATATTCTACGGTGGAAATTGGCGACAATACCACCATACGCGAATATGTTACGGTTAACCGGGGAACGGCAGCGAAAGGGCGCACTAAAATAGGAAACAACTGTTTGCTGATGGCATATGTACACGTTGCCCACGACTGTACCGTTGGCAACAATGTTATTATGGTGAATTCGTCGCAACTGGCTGGCGAGGTGATCGTTGACGATTGGGCCATTTTAGGCGGAATGGTTGCTGTGCATCAGTTTTGCCGGATTGGCACCCACGCAATGATTGGCGGTGGTTCGCTGGTAAGAAAAGATGTTCCCCCGTTTATAAAAGCAGGACGCGAGCCGCTGGCGTACGTCGGAATTAACTCAATTGGGTTACGCAGGCGAAATTTTTCAAACGAAAAAATCAGGGAAATTCAGGACATATACCGGTATATTTACCAAAAAGGATTGAACACGGCGCAGGCGGCCGATATTATTGAAGCGGAAATGCCGGCAACGCAGGAGAGAGACGAAGTACTGCTTTTTGTGAAAGACTCCAAAAGGGGTATTATTCGCGGTTACTATCCCGATTAAATTCGCAACAAAATAAGAACAAGCGCTGCAGGTTGTCTGAATTCAGACAGCCTGTTTTAATTTAAAACAACTTTGCCGCGGCTTACCGGAACGCCATGAAATTTTTTATTTATTGTGGTGGTTCCAGCCTTGCGCCCAAAGTTTGACAGCGCTGCCTCCGGTGGTAATTAAGTTGGTACCTTGTTCTTTCTCGGTCATATGGCCGATGACAGTGAAATCCGGATCATTTTTGATTTTATCGTGGTCGTTCAGCGGCAGGGTAAAAAGCAGTTCATAATCTTCGCCTCCGTTCAAAGCTGCCACCAAAGGATTAATATTCAATTCCTCCGCCATTTTTTTTGTTTGACGGTCCAACGGAATTTTATCCTCGTACAAATTACATCCGGTTTTTGAACTTTTGCACAAGTGAATCACTTCCGATGATAATCCATCGGAAATGTCAATCATGGAAGTTGGTTTTATTCCCGCTTTTTTAAATGCCGAAACAATGTCGAGCCGGGCTTCCGGTTTTAGCTGTCGTTCAAGAATATAATCATATCCCGCCAATTGAGGCTGCATGTTTTCGTTTACTTTGAAAACTTCATTCTCACGCTCGAGCAGCTGCAGGCCCATGTACGCGCCACCTAAGTCGCCGGTCACACAAATCAAATCGGTTGGTTTTGCTCCCGACCGGTAAACAATTTCGTTTTTAACAGCTTCACCTAACACGCTGATACTAATGGTTAAACCTGTTACCGAACTGGTGGTGTCGCCACCAACCAAATCAACGTTGTACTTTTCGCAGGCCAGATGTATTCCTGAATACAATTCTTCGATTGCTTCCACCGAAAACTTATTCGAAACTGCAATGTTCACCGTTATTTGTTTGGGTACGGCATTCATTGCGCAAATATCCGAAAGGTTAACAATTACTGCTTTGTAACCCAAATGTTTAAGCGGAGCATACATTAAATTGAAGTGGATACCTTCGGTTAATAAATCGGTGGAAAATACAACGCATTTATCGCCGTAATCGAACACAGCGGCGTCGTCGCCAACCCCTTTTACCGTGCTTTCATTTTTAATCTTAATTTCCTTTGTAAGTCGCTCAATGAGACCAAATTCACCAAGCTCTGCAATACTGGTTATTTTTCTTTCTTTATTCATTGTTAATAAAAGACAAAAAGGTGTTATTTGTAATGTTCAGGCGATAAATTTACCTATACTTTTATATCTTTGCAATTAATTTTTAAACAGTCCAATTCAAGGATTGTTGTTATTGAACACCGAATAAGGAAAACATGGAAGATCAAGATAAAATATTATCGGAAGTCACTCAAGGTGAATATAAATACGGTTTTTTTTCGAACATTGAAACAGACATCATTGAAAAGGGTTTAAATGAAGATGTAGTTCGCATTATATCTGCAAAAAAGAATGAACCCGAATTTATGCTGGAATTCAGGCTCGAGGCTTTTCGGAAATGGCAAAAAATGAAAATGCCAAACTGGGCTTATCTGAAGGTTCCGCCAATCGATTTTCAGGAAATCAGCTATTATGCGGCACCCAGAAAAAATCCAAAGTACGAAAGCATGGAAGAAGTTGATCCGGAACTGCTTGAAACGTTCAATAAACTTGGCATTCCGCTGGAGGAACAAAAACACCTGGCGGGTGTGGCCGTGGATGCGGTGCTGGATAGTGTTTCGGTAAAAACTACATTTAAAGAAACACTTGCCGAACAAGGCATAATTTTCTGTTCGTTTAACGAAGCGCTGCAAAAGCATCCTGATTTGGTAAGAAAATACATTGGTCAGTCGGTGCCGGCAGCCGACAATTTCTTTGCTGCCCTGAATTCAGCAGTTTTTAGTGATGGTTCGTTTTGTTATATTCCAAAAGGAGTGCGCTGCCCAATGGAATTGTCGACTTATTTTCGTATCAATTCAGCAAACACCGGCCAGTTTGAACGAACACTGATTATTGCCGACGATGACAGTTATGTAAGTTACCTCGAAGGTTGTACCGCTCCGATGCGCGATGAAAACCAGTTGCATGCTGCAGTGGTTGAAATTATTGCACTGGACCGGGCCGAAGTAAAATATTCTACCGTGCAAAACTGGTACCCGGGTGACAAAAACGGAAAAGGCGGCGTGTATAACTTCGTTACGAAACGCGGGTTGTGCAAAGGTGTTTCTTCAAAAATTAGCTGGACACAGGTGGAAACCGGTTCGGCAATTACCTGGAAATACCCGAGTTGCTTGCTGGTTGGCGACAATTCGGTTGGTGAATTTAATTCTGTGGCAGTCACAAACAACCATCAGCAGGCCGATACAGGTTCAAAGATGATTCACATCGGTAAAAATACAAAAAGCACCATTGTTTCAAAGGGTATTTCAGCAGGCGAAAGCAATAACTCGTACCGCGGCCTGGTGAAAGTGATGCCGAATGCCGTAAATTCAAGAAATTTTTCGCAATGCGATTCGCTGCTTCTGAATGATACCTGCGGGGCACATACGTTTCCGTATATTGAAGTAGGCAATAAATCGTCGATTGTGGAACATGAAGCTACCACTTCAAAAATTGGCGAAGACCAGATTTTTTATTGCAATCAACGCGGCATTGACACGGAGAAAGCCATCGGCATGATTGTGAACGGTTACGCCAAGGAAGTGCTGAACAAACTTCCGATGGAATTTGCTGTAGAAGCTCAGAAGCTGTTGCAAATCAGCCTCGAAGGAAGTGTGGGATAGAAAAAAAAAGAAAACCAATAATTAATAAGAGTTAAATACGAAGGTATTGTAACTCACCACTAAAATTTCAGTAGGAAATGCTAATAATAAAAGATTTATATGCCTCGGTAGAAGGATTGGAAATTTTGAAAGGAATTAATCTGGAAGTGAAACCGGGTGAGATTCATGCAATTATGGGACCGAATGGTTCAGGGAAAAGTACGCTTGCCAATGTTCTTACGGGCAAAGAAGGTTATGAAGTTACTGCCGGCGAAGTTTTCTACGAAGGTGAAAATTTGCTGGAGATGGCTCCCGAAGAACGGGCACAGCGGGGAATTTTCCTGAGCTTTCAATATCCGGTTGAAATTCCGGGCGTGCCAATGGTCAATTTTCTGAAAACCGCGGTAAATGAACACCGGAAATTCCGCGGCGAAAAAGAACTAACCGCGGGTGAATTCCTGAAATTGATGCGCGAAAAGAAAGAGTTAATTGAAATGGATGCCCAACTGACAAACCGTTCAGTCAATGAAGGCTTTTCAGGCGGTGAAAAGAAAAAGAACGAAATTTTTCAAATGGCCCTGCTGGAACCCAGATTGGCCATTTTGGACGAAACCGATTCAGGTCTCGACATCGACGCATTGAAAATTGTGGCACACGGGGTAAATGCACTCAAAACACCCAACAATGCCACCATAGTAATTACACACTACCAGCGGCTTTTGCAATACATCATTCCTGATTATGTACATGTATTGAACAAGGGAAAGATTGTAAAATCATCGGGGAAAGAGCTGGCACTCGAACTCGAAGAAAAAGGTTACGACTGGTTAAAACAAGAAAATCAATAATATGGCAGTTGTACTGGATAAAGCTGATTTATCGTTAAAATACACCGCACATTTCAACGATGTAAAGGAGTTACTTTTAAACGAATCGGCAGAGGTTCTAAATGCTCCGCGTAAACAGGCGTTGCAGGATTTTGTGGCTCAGGGAATTCCAAACCGCAAATACGAAAATTACAAATATTCGAACATGCAGCCGCAATTTATGCCCGATTTCAAATTCATTCACCGGAAGGAAGAGGTTTCCCCTGATTTGGAACAGGCTTTTCGTTGCGACGTCCCAAAACTGGATACACACCTCGAGATTGTGGTGAACGGCTGGTTTAAAAGACAACACACAAAGCAATGGTCGTCTTCCTGAAGGAGTTATTCTGGATAGCCTGGAAATGGTGGCACAACAACACCCGGAACTATTAAGCGGATATGCAAAACTTGCAAAAACAAACGAAGATCCGCTGGTGGCATTAAATACTGCCTTTGCGAAAGATGGCTACTTTCTTTATGTTCCAAAAAATACAGCGGTGGAAGTGCCCGTTCAGGTAATTAATTTTCTGAAAGCAGGTTCCGATGCATACGTTACACAGCGCAATTTCATCTATCTGGATGAAGGAGCCAGTGTGAAAGTGATTTCCTGCGATCATACGTTGAACCTGAACACCTATCTGAACAACTCGCTGACCGAGGTTTACGTTGGGCGAAACGCAGAATTTGAATATTATACACTTCAGAATCAGCACAATAACACCACCAGCATAAATTCGTTTTACATTCAGCAGGAACGGGATTCAAAAGCTACCACGTTGACGTCGTCGCTTCATGGCGGCTTTATCAGAAATAATCTGAAATTCATTTTGAACGGTGAAAATGCGGAAGCTAATTTATTTGGAATGGCATTTCTCGACCGGAAGCAACATATCGACAATTTTACTCAGGTGATTCACGCCCAGCCGCATTGCGAAAGCAATCAGTTGTATAAAAATGTACTCGATGATGAGGCAAATGGTGCGTTTTCAGGAAGGATCCACGTAGTTCGGGACGCGCAAAAAACAAATGCTTTTCAGCGGAACAACAACCTGTTGCTTACAGACAGGGCAATGATGCAGACAAAACCGCAGTTGATAATCGATGCGGACGATGTAAAATGCAGCCACGGAGCAACTGTCGGGCAGATTGATGAAGAAGCTTTGTTTTATTTACGTTCACGCGGGATAAATGAAGACAAAGCGCGCCTGATGATGATGAATGCTTTTGCTCACGAAGTGGTTCAAAAAATTAAAGTGGAACCGCTGCGCGACCGGATTGACGAACTGGTGGATAAAAGGTTGAGGGGAGAAGTTGCCCGGTGCCACGATTGCGCTTATAATTGTGAAGCATAACTGCTAAAAATCAGGATATAAAAGAAATGCCCGTCCAAAAGAAATAACTTTGGAGATACAGTAAATTCCAATAAAACAAGTATGGATTTCGACGTTCAAAAAATACGCGGTTATTTTCCGATCCTAAGCAAAAAAGTCTATAATAAAACCTTCGTTTACCTCGATACCGCAGCTACTTCGCAGAAACCGGTTCAGGTGCTGCAGGTACAGGAAAAACTATTCCGGGAATATTACGGCAATATTCACCGTGCCTCGCATTTAATGGCCGACAAATCGACCACCGAATTCGAAGCGGTGCGCGATAAATTTCAACAATTCATCCATGCCGGATTCAGGGAAGAAATCATTTTCACAAAAGGTACTACTGAAAGCGTGAATTTGGCAGCACAATCGTTCGGGGAGAGATATATAAAGGAAGGCGATGAAATTATCGTTTCGGAAATGGAGCACCATTCGAACATCGTGCCGTGGCAAATGATTGCAAAACAAAAAAAAGCAAACGTAAAAGTTCTTCCGTTTTCTGATGATGGTGTGCTGCAGGTAGAAAAGCTCCCGGATCTTATCCGTTCAAATACAAAAATAGTTGCCGTGGGTCATGTTTCGAATGTTTTGGGTACCATTAATCCGGTAAAGGAAATAATTGAAATTTCGCATGGTAAAAATGTCCCCGTTTTTGTGGACGGTGCGCAGGCGGTGCAACATTTGCCGGTGGACGTGACGGATTTGGATGTCGATTTTTATGCTTGTTCTGCACATAAAATGTATGGCCCAAACGGAGTGGGAGTTTTGTACGGCAAAAAAAAGTGGCTCAACGAAATGCCACCGTATCAGGGAGGTGGAGAGATGATAGAAGAAGTGGATTTTGGCGGAACCACTTACAACGGAATTCCTTTCAAATTTGAAGCCGGGACACCAAACATTTCGAACGTAATTGCGTTTGGCGCCGCAATTGATTTGCTGAATGAAATCGGGCTGGAACAAATTTCGATGTGGGAACAGGAGTTACTGCATTATGCAACCCAACAACTGAAACAAATTAACGGCCTGAGAATTTATGGTGAAGCACGTGAAAAATCAGGGGTTATCTCGTTCAATATTGGAGGAATTCATTCTTATGATCTAGGTATGTTGCTCGATAAAATGGGTTTCGCAGTCCGCACCGGCCATCTTTGTGCCGATCCCATCATGAAACATTTTGATATTCCCGGAATAGTGCGCGCATCACTGGGGATGTACAATACGAGGGAAGAGATCGATTCATTTGCTGAGGCACTGAAAAAGTTGCAGAAAATGTTTTAAGCTTCTTCAGTATTTTTTTCCGTGCTTGTATTTTTTTCCGAAGATTTGGAAGTATTTGCGAATACGAAACCAATCAAACCGCCGTACAAAGTGCTGGTATGCCAATGCGATTGAATGGGGCAGGTTCCTGAAGTGCATCCGATAAAATACCAGTATGCAAAACCGGCAATCGCTCCAATAGCGAGCCCCAGCAATTTCCATTTGTATTTAAACATCAGTGTTTTCATATGGTAACAAAGCAACAAAGAAAGTAAAAATACAAAAACGAACGGGTGACAAAAGTTACATCCCGGACTTTAAATCAAGGTTCCTTTTTCCGGAAAACCGGCCAATTATTTATAAACTTTCTGAATAACAGTTGGATTAAAATTGGCGGGAAACAAAAAAATTCGATCTTTGTAAGTTCTTAAAAAGAAAGTTGAATAATGACCATAGAAGAAGTACAACAGGAAATAATTGATGAGTTTTCAGTCTATGAAGACTGGATGGACAAATATTCATATTTAATTGATTTGGGAAATAATCTGAATGATTTGGATCCCAAAGAAAAGAACGATCAAAACCTGATAAAGGGATGCCAGTCGCGCGTTTGGCTGGTAGCTGAAAAAAGCGACGGTAAATTGTTTTTCCGCGGCGAAAGCGACGCCGTAATTGTAAAAGGATTGGTAGCGCTGCTGTTACGGGTTGTTTCGGGCCGCACACCAAAGGAAATCATGGATAATAATTTGCATTTTATCGACGATCTGGGATTGAAGCAGCACCTGTCGCCAACACGCTCGAATGGGTTGCTGGCCATGGTAAAACAAATTAGGTTATATGCTGTTGCTTATAACAGAATTGAGGGATGAGGAGGAAATTAAGATGGATAAACGGATTGATTTAATTATACAAAACCTGAAAGAAGTGTTTGACCCGGAAATTCCGGTAAACATATACGACCTGGGCCTGGTTTACAACGTTGATGTTGATGAAAACAATAAAGCCAATATTGTAATGACTTTAACAGCGCCGGGATGCCCGGTGGTGGATATCCTGATGGACGATGTTACACAGGCTGCCCGTGCGGTTGAGGGAGTGGAAGATGTAAATGTGGATCTTACTTTTGATCCGCCGTGGGACAAATCAATGATGAGCGAGGAAGCCCGGCTCGAACTCGGGTTTTTCTGATGGTTGGTAAAATTCGGGGATTAAAAGGTTAGCTCAAAATTTCGTGCGTTTCAATACCGGATTTTAGTCGGTTTGCTTTCCACCGAAAATAGTTGAAGTTGCCGGGATTTGGAACAACGCTTCCTATTTTTGCAGAGTGAATTCACCACATCAAATATCGAAACTGATAAAAACCAAAGCGAAAAGGCTTGGTTTTCTGGATTGTGCCATTGTGCGCGCCGATTTTTTGCAGGAAGAAAAAGAACACTTTTTCTCGTGGCTTGAAAATGGGATGCACGGTGAAATGGGATACATGGCACGCAATCAGGAAAAACGGCTCGATCCGAAGTTATTGGTCGAAAATGCAAAAACAGTGATTGTCGTTCTTCAAAATTACTATCCAAAAAAAATTCAGGGCGAAAACGGAGAACCGGTTATTTCGAAATATGCTTACGGTACTGATTATCATTTTGTAATGAAAGATAAACTGCGGAAGTTATTGGAGTTTATCCGTGAAGAGGTTGCCGAATGCAACGGAAGGCCATTCGTGGATTCAGCGCCTGTGCTTGAGCGTGCCTGGGCACGCCGTGCCGGCCTCGGGTGGGTGGGGAAGAACAGCAACCTTATTTCTGTGGAACACGGAAGTTTCTTTTTTATCGGCGAATTAATTCTGGATGCTGAACTTTCGTACGATAAGCCAAAGTTAGTAAACGATTACTGCGGAACCTGCACACGCTGCATCGATGCTTGTCCGACAAACGCCATCATTGGCAACCGGACAATAGACGCACGAAAATGCATTTCGTACCAAACCATTGAATTAAAAGGTGAATTGACCGAACAATTGAAAGGAAAATTTGAGAACCGGGTATTTGGTTGCGACATTTGTCAGGATGTTTGTCCGTGGAACCTGAAATCGGAGCCGCATAATGAAGCCTCTTTTGAACCTCATCCAAAATTATTCGAACTCACACAAAAAGAATGGCAAACGATGGAAAGGCCGCTTTTTAATGAACTTTTTCGGAATTCGGCAGTAAAAAGGACTGGATATAAGGGGTTGAAAAGAAATCTGAAATTCATTCAGCCTCAGCAAAACAACGGGTAAATCAAAACAGCCGGAATAAAGTTTTGCATATTAACCTTAATTTGAATTTTTAAGGGAAAATCATTCGGGGAAAAACAAACGAGAATTGTCTGGTTTCAGAAAGTTGGATTAACTTTTCGTCGCGAATGTTGAATGAAATCGTAAAGCCATGAAAATACCAGCAACTGTATTGTTTTTAATTTTCGCAACTTTCGTCCCGGCAGCCGGTCAAACCATCGACAAATGGATTGCTGCCAACGAAAAAGTCCCGGTTGAAAAACTGTACCTTCATACAAATAAAGAATTTTATTTTCAGGACGAAACGATCTGGTTTAAAAGTTATTTGCTCGACAGCCGTTCGGGGCAACTAATTCCCGGAGCGGAAAACATTTATGTTTATCTTTTGGATGATAACGGGAAAACCATCATCAAAACCATGTTGATGAGTGTAAACGGCCAAGCTCCGGGAAACATTCAAATACCCGATACTTTAAAAGCAGGAAAATATATTTTGCAGGCTTGCACTGATTATTTGCTGAATTTTAATCCGGATGCTTTTTTTTACCAACCCATCAGCATTTCCCGGATTACGCCAACTTCGCGTGTTGCACAAAACCAGCAGCGTTTTTCAAGGCAGCAGCAAATGATTGCCGATGTTTCCTTTCTTCCCGAAGGGGGTTGCCTGCTTGAAAATGTGCCGAACCTCGTAGCTTTTAAAGCTATTAACCGCGACGGATATGGCGTTGAAGCAAAAGGTGCGTTGCAAAATGAAGAAGGTGACGTTGTTACAGAATTCAGTACTGATTACAAAGGAATGGGTTTGTTTTTCTTTACACCGGTAGCCGGTAAAACGTATACTGCGAGAATCAACGGGTTTCCTTCTTTTCGGTATAATTTTGATTCGGCTACAGTTAAAGAGGGAGTGAAACTACAGGTAATTAACCATACCAGCAGTGAATTAATTGTGAATATCGCCAGCAATTCCGATAAATTTACCGGCCAAACCTTTTACCTGGTGAACATGAATCGCGGAGAGGTGGTTTTTTATCAGGCATTTGAAACGGCCAGGCAGAATCACGTCCTGAAATTTAACAGCGAAAATCTGAAGGGCGGCATCAACCGCCTGGTGTTGCTCGATAAAAATTTAAAACCCATATCGGAGCGGTTGGTCTTTTCGGAGAACTATACCGTGAACAATCTCGGTGTTACAACGGGAGCAGAAATTCTGCCCGCGCGCTCAGATTGTTCAGTGTCGGTTTCCGACGGAAAGTTGTTAAAACCGGATGAATTTTCGAACCTTTCAGTTGCAGTGGTTCATGAAGATGCGCTGAACGTGAACGGACAGTCGCAAAATATTTTGTCATACCTGTTACTTAATTCAGAATTGAACGGTTACGTGGAATCTTCCGCCGATTTTTTAAATGACGATCAAATCGATTCGAAGTCGAAGCTACGGCTGCTGATGCTTACCAACGGGTGGAACAGCTATTTCTGGAACAATGCCCCGGCAGCGAACGCCGAAATGGCACATAAACAAAAGACAGGCATTGACATTCATGGAACTGCGGTAAGTGTGATGAGCGAAACTCCCGTTGAAAATGGTGAAATAACCCTGATAATTGAGAAAGACGATGAACTGGCGGTGATGACACAAAAAACCGGTGTTAACGGGCAATTTCTGTTTCCCGGTTTGCTTTTCAACGATACTGCGAGCATTTATATTCAGGCGAAAAATGAAAAAGGAAAACTGAATACCAATATCACACTTTTTTCGGTTATGCCGCTTCCGGCGCCTTCAAACAGCCAAATAGCTGCTGCGGCAAGTTTTTTCAATACGCCTTACCAACTGCAGCGGCAAAAATATTACGGCGATTTGGCTTACCGCGAATTCGATCCGGAATACCGCTCCAGGCGTATTAACCAGGTGGATGTTATCGAGGAAAGAGAAGCGGGTAGCGACGGACATTTCCGGATGTACAACAAGGCTGACCAGGTAATTGAGGTTCCTGTCAGTGAATCTTCTCACAGCAACATCATCGATTTTATGACCGGCAAAGCTACAGGAGTCGATATTAATGCAGGTGAAATACGAATTCGGGGCGCCAGCGGGTTGAACGACAATTCAACGCCGCTGTTTTTGGTTGATGGCGTGCCGCTGATTTCAGAAGTAAAAATGAACATGCCGGATCAGGTAACCCAAAATTCAGAATTCAATGAAAACCGGATCTCAGAAGTACTTGAAAAAGTGAAATCGATTCCGCTGGGGGATATCGAAAAAGTGGAAATCCTGAAGTCGCCGGAAAACCTCGCAATGTTTGGTACAGAAGGCGCTAACGGAGTTGTTGCTATTTACACCCGGCATGGGAAAGTTAAAAATACCAATCCGTTAACAAAAGGATTGCTCGAGCGGAAAATCGCCGGTTACGCTTCTTATAAAAAATTCTATTCGCCCAAATATACGCCGGAGAATAAAAATAACCCGGCGCCTGATTACCGCACAACATTATTTTGGGACTCCGAAATTTCTACCCAAAATGGTTTGGCCGAACTCAGTTTTTATACCTCCGACCAAACCGGGCGCTATGCAATTTTTGTTGAAGGTGTTACCAACAAAGGAACCACATGCCTTGGAAACGCAATTTTTGAAGTGGTGGCGGAAGCTGATAAATAAAACATGTGATACCTCCGGCATCAATTCTTTTTTCTATTTCATTTTTTCAAATTTGCTACCGCCCAATATGCGTCTTTTGGCTGCCGCTGACGATCGAACAACAACGGGTAGTTTGTCCGGCCGCGAACCGGGAAATTGTTTTTCCACGACTGGTCGTCGCTGGCGCCCCAAAATGTAACACGCGCAATTTTATCGCGGTGTTTCAGGAAAAGCTTAAACAAATCTTCATAAAATTTGGTGAACTTGTCTTCCACCTCTTTGGGCAAACCCTCTTTGTATGGATTCAGCGATTCACGGTATTCCCTGTTTGTTGAAACCTCGGCGGTTCTTCCCCAGTTGTACGGCAATACATCCACATCCAGTTCTGTGATATGAACCCGCATCCCTTCGTTGGCAAATGCAACAATGCTGTCTTCAAAATCTTTAAAATTTGGCGAGTCAAGATTCAGGTGCCCCTGCATTCCCACTCCGTGAATCGGGACGTTGTTTTTCTTGCAGTGCCGGATAAATTCAACCACATATTCCCGTCGTTTTGGGTTGTCCATGTTGTAATCGTTGTAAAGCAAATGCGCTTTCGGATTGGCTTCGTGAGCCAAATTAAAAGCATAATCCATAAATTCCGGACCGATGATTTCCATCCATTTCGTTTTCCGCCATTTGTCTTCCGGTGTAATTGCTTCATTCACCACATCCCATGTATCAATTTTGCCTTTATACTTATCGACAAGTATTAAAATGTGGTTTTCCATTTTTTTCTTCAGCGCCTCCTTCGATATTTGGTTTCCCGATTCGTTTACAAATAAATTTTGCGGCACCTGGCTGTGCCATACCAACACATGCCCGAGCATGTGCATTTCATTTTTCAGTCCGAATTCTACAAAACGATCCGGAATTTCAAACCGCCATTCATCATCTTTCGGATTAATAACTCCCCATTTGAAGGCATTGGCCGCCGTAATCGAACTGAATTCACGTTTGATAATATTCAGCAATTCCTCATCGTTTCGAATAAATGTAGAGGCATTTATTGCGGTGCCGATTAGAAAATCATTCTTGTACAAATCTTTTAACCCGGATTGTTCTGCGGCTATTCGCAAAAGCACTCATTTTCAATGCCATAATTCCGGTAAGCGAAAGCGATGTGTTTCGCAGAAAATTTCTGCGGTTCATGTTGGATCGGGATTTTGGCTTTTTCGGATAAGTTTTCATCGTTCTGTAATTTAAGTTTAAGATTTAAAATTATACCAGTTCAAAAACATTTGCCTTCAGCAAATCGAAAAGATAAACGTGCTGAAAATGAGAGTGGAATTTATGGTTCATGATTTTATTCTGAAGATTAAAACTTTTCACGCCGCGCAAACGGTCGGTAACAATCAGCAGCCAGTAAAAATTAAGCCGTTGTTTCTGGTACAACTTCAGCTTTTCGTCTTTTTTTAAAATTGAATTCCGGATATCGTCTACCACATCATTGGAAACGCCGAGGTTGTTCGAACGTTCCCAGACTGAATCCAGCAATGCAGGATAATTTATCACCAAAACTTCATCAAGTCCTTCGGGCAATTCCGAAGCGGGAATGGAAATCCGGAAAAAGCTGCCGGGTTTTTTGCCTGCTGTTTCCCTTCGGATGACACCGGCGGTTTTAACAGCTGCAATCATCTCTTTCTCCGTATTTATTTTTTTCTGATCCGAAAACAGAAACTTCGTAAACAGGTGGTGCGGAATATCTTTTTCCACCAGTTCTTTTACAAAATCAATAAAGCGGTCGTGCGATTCGTTTTCCAGCAAACGAACTTCATCGGGTGGCGAAGCGTTGCCCGGATTCAGGCGGGTTAGTTCGATTCCCAATTGATTTTTTGACCGCAACGAAAGAATGAAATCCGGAGATTCGGAAGGTGTTAATATTCCCTTTGGAAAATCCGCGAAACTTTCCCTGAAATAATTAATCAACAAAATTTCGAGTTGTTTTTTACCCGGGTTCATTAAAAATATTTTACCCGAAAATAGAAAAAGAATTGCGAATGGCAATTAAACAGGATAGCATTGGTCAAATCTGTAAATTACCAGGAAGTTCCGGAAATCATAAACAATCGGATTTTGGAATTGGTAAATAATTAAATCCCATCTAGAATCCTCTTTTGGCACGTTGATCAATCTCTTCTTTCGGACGATTAATTTTTTCATGGGTTGCCCCCGAGCTGAATTGATAGCTAATCCGGAACCACAGCGGAACCACAGACAATTTCAGGTGGCCTTCGTATCGGCTGGAAAAATCAGGTGTTTTGGTCTCAGAACCCTGGTAAATAAAATTCCGGGTAAATGGCAAAGCGCTAAAAGCGCCGATTTTAATTCTGTTTTTGAAGGTTTTATCAACTGAAATGAAATAGAGCGCCCCGCAAAAAGCATTATCCTGAATGTTTATTTTTGGCGTGGAATATTGAAATATCACCGAAAAAGCCAGGTCGTTTTTTAAGGAAAGAATGGATGAAAGGCTGGGTTCAAAAACAAGCGCTTTTCTGTTTTTTACTCCGGAATTCACTGCCATTTCATTTCCTGAAGTGGATAGATTATACAACCGGACCACCGGATTGAAATTTACCGGCCCTGCTTTTAAAGAACCCAGAAACTGAGCTCCCAACTGCCGGATTGTCCCCAGGTTTTGCATTTGCGTCGCAAAAATACCTTCTTTGTTAATGGAAGTAAGATAATTCATGGCATCGTTGGTTTGGTTATAAAAGAACCTGGTGGAAACATAACTGGACTTAAATTGAACCGTGTGTTCAACCGAGAAGCTGGAAACGAATTCGGGTTTTAACTGCGGATTCCCTTTCGAAACAGAAAATGGATTTTCAATGGTGGAAAACGAATTGATTTGATACACGGAAGGCCTGTTAACCGTTTGGTTGAAAGCTGCCTTGATGTTTTGCCGGGAATTCAGTTTGTAATTGGCCGTAAAATAAGGTAAAAGAGTAAAAACTGACTTTTGTATTTCCTTATTAATTTCAGCTATCGAATTTTCTGCCCGTACACCGGCGTTGAAATTTATTTTGGCTTGCCTGTAATTAATTGTTGCATAGACTGCTGTAATTTTTTCGCTGAACGAAAATTTATCCGAACTATTATCGTTCATTGTGCGGAATCGGGCCCTGCCTCCAAAGTTGATAACAAACGTATTTGACAAAGGTAAAACAAGGTCGGTTTTAGCGCTGAAAGCGTTTTGCTTTGGGTTCTGCTTATTTAAATATGACAATGATCCCGGGAATTGACTGGCGGAAATAAAAGAAGTGGTATTCCGCGCGTCCAGATAAAAGTGGTTGATATCGAATGTTATTTCACTTCCATCCTTCCCGAAAATATGTTTGTAAAAAAGAGCGTTGTAAATGCCGCTGTTTTTGTCTTTTTCCTTGCGCTCTGCATTCCAGTCAGCGGCTTCGCTTCCGGAAACCGTTACGGATTCATTTCCATTTTGTTCATTTGAATATGGATTATAAAACCCGTAATAATTGAGTTGATTCTTTTCATTCATAAAATAATCCAAACCGTAATGAAACTTCCCGGAAATATTTCGCTGCCTCACTTCCTGAACCGAGGAAATTGTGGTTACAACAGAATTGTCGAACTTTTTACGGTACACGCATTCATCAATATTTTCGTAATTAAGTTCACCATTGCAGGAAGCGAACAGGTCCAATTTTTTAAAACCATAACGAATACCCAAAGAGGGGAACAGAAAAACTTCGGAAGTGGAAGTTGGCACTTCGGCATAAATATGCCCGCTAACCCCGGTGTTTTCCTTCTTTTTCAGGATAATATTGATCACTCCTGTAACATTGCTGTCATAACCTGAGGGAGGTGTGTTGATGACTTCTATTTTGTCAATTTGCACCGGGTTAAGTTGACTGACATAGCTTTGATCCCGCTCGACTCCATCTATATAAATACGAATGTTGGTGCTGCCCTCCAGTGAAATGTTCTGTTTTAAATCTACCTGAACACCAGGGATATATTTTAATACGTCGGTTCCGTTACCCGCAACATCGAGTACTTTTTTGTTAACAAAGAAAATGGTTTTGTCGCTTTCCGATTTTCCGCCTGCGCGTTGGGCCACAACTCTGGTTTCTTCCAAAAGAAACGTGGAATCCTTCAAGGTTATCACTCCCGCATCGGTTACCTCAAGATCCTTGATTTCCAAATCTGCAGTTGCCAAAGTATATCCCACCGATGAAATCCTGAGTTTGAATTTTCCTGCATGAACCGGAACAAGGTTAAAAACCCCGTTTTCGTTGCTCATACTGCCGGCGCTAATTTCCAAACCAGCGTCCGATTCCGTGAAAAGCACCACGTTCGCAAAAGGAACCGGTTTATTACTTTCCTCTTCAATTATTACCCCGGTTAGCGCCTGTTTATTCTGTGCATGAATACTGAGTGAGATAAATAAAAAAACAACGAAGGATAAAAATGTTACATTTTTATTCCGTTGAGCTGATTGAATTTTTAAAGTTTTCATCGCAATGTAAATTTAATTGTACATGCAAATGGAATGATAATCAGCGTATCTGGCAATTAACCGGGATACTTGCAAAGGATTTGTTACCAAAGGAAAGCCGGAATAAAAATGTGGTATGAAATGCTATTTTTTTGTGATGAATGGATTAACGAAACTGCTGAATCAGCTTATCGAACTTTTTGGTATTTTGTCGCGACACCGGAATTTCATCGTTAATTCCGGTAATTTTTAACCGGTAACCAAGTGAATTCCCCTTTTTTGAAGAAATCTTTTTTATATGAACGATAAATGCCCGGTGAGTTCGCACAAAAAAGGGATTTACGGATAGTTGTTTTTCAATGTTGCTGATGGAATTTCGGATCATTGCGGTTTTGAATTTGCCGGAATCCTGAAGATGAAAAAGTACGTAATTACCTTTGGATTCAGCGTAAACAAACTGATCGGGGAAAAATTTCAATTCCTCTTTTTTTGCCTGCGAAATAATATGAATTGGTTCTTCCTGCGCTTCAGGTTTATGGAATTGGTTTCCGGAATGAAATTCCTGAGTAATGTCTGTAACATACAGGTAGCGAATGTTCGCCAATGTAAATGAAAGAAACGGAATTATTCCAATTAAAAACGCCCTGAAAACGGCATCCAGAAAGGTAGGCATGTTCCACCGCTGCGCAGGCTCTTCCAGGAGAAATCCTAAAAAATAGATGGAAATACCGAAAACAAAAACGAACAGAAAGACTGTTTTTATTTCTTTCAGGAAATTCCAGCCTTTGTCTTTTGAGAAACAATTTGTCCGCTTTAAAATCAACGCTAAACTGAAAACAGGAACAGATGCGATTAGCTGATACAGAAAGATGGTTAAAATTAAATTAAAATTACGGGCGCCACGAACACCCAGAGGTTTGTAAATGATAATAAAAACGAATAAAAAAGCAGTAAATAATAATGTTCCTAAAAAAGGTTTTCTTACCATGAAATTCTGAGGATATGTTTTCCTGTTCAACTTTTTTATAGCAGTTATCATTTCATCGTTTTATCATGATTGGGAAACCGGGCAGATAAACCCGTCGTTTCCTTTTCTGTTCCTGTAAAATTTGTTTTACCGGCAATCTAATCCTGTAAATTTAATCCCGAATTTTTGAAAATCAGCAAGAAATCAGGCAGAATTTCGATGGGAAAAAGCGCGCATTTCAGTGCAAAAAAATGCCGGGGCCGGAAAAATCAACCTTTTTTGAAATGAAAAAAGGCTGTCCGAACAAACGAACAGCCTTTCAGTATTTTAAAAACCGTGCCTAATCATTCAAATTATAACGTTCGAATGCTGTCACAGTAAGTTCTTTGTCGTTTTGATTAAGGAAATCTTTCACCGAAATTTTAGCTTCTTTTACATATGCCTGGTTCAGCAAGGTAACTTCTTTGTACCACTTGTTTAATGAACCCTGCGCGATTTTATCGATCATTGCTTCCGGTTTTCCTTCCTGGCGGTATTTTTCCCTGGCAATTTCCAGTTCTTTGTCAATAACTTCCTGGGGAATGGAATCTACATCCACAGCAACCGGAGCCATTGCAGCTACTTGCATGGCCACGTCTTTGGCTACCTGTGCATCCACGCTGGCTTTACTGAAACCAACCAAAGTGGCCAATTTATTTCCGGGATGGATGTATGCGGCTACTGTTTCAGCTTCTATCTTGCTGTAATATGAAAGATCGATTTTTTCGCCTATCACCCCGGTTTGCTCCGTAACCTGGGCTTCAATCGTCCTTCCGTCAAATTCCAGTTGCTTGAGCGTATCCAGGTTTTCTGCCTGATTGGCCAGTGCAATATTCAAGATTTGATCGGCAAAGGCAACAAAGTTTTCATTCTTTGCCACAAAGTCGGTTTCACAATTTAAAACCACCAATGCGCCAAATTTTTTATCATCGGTTACTTTGGCAAGCACAGCGCCTTCCGAAGCTTCCCGATCGGCACGTTTGCTGGCTACCAGTTTTCCTTTTTCGCGAATAATTTCGAGGGCCCTGTCAAAATTACCGTCGGCTTCAGTCAGTGCATTTTTGCAGTCCATCATTCCTGCACCGGTTATTTTTCGTAATTTAACTACGTCGGCTGTTGTAAATGACATATAACTCTTTTTTTAATGTGTTTCTAATTGTTTAAAACTATTCACTAATCTTCATTTTCTTCGACGTCTTCTGTTTCCTCAACTTCTTCTTCCTCTTCAACCACTCTTTTCTTTTCCGCTCTTATTTTTTTTCTGGGTTTTTTCGGAGCGTTTTCCGGTTCATCTTTATCCTTTTCTGCTTTGCGCTCGTTTAAACCTTCTTTTATCGCGTCAACCATTGTGCCTACAATCAATTTAATCGATTGCGATGCGTCGTCGTTGGCCGGAATAACGAAATCAATTCCGTTTGGGTTTGAATTTGTATCAACAATGGCAAATATGGGAATCCCCAACCGCTGTGCTTCACGAACGGCGATTTTTTCTTTCAGTATATCAACGATAAATAATGCTGCCGGTAAGCGGGTAAGATCAGCGATACTACCCAGAATTTTTTCCAGTTTTGCACGTTGCCTTGTTATTTGCAGTTTTTCACGTTTCGAAAGATTATCCCAACTTGAATCTTTTGTCATTTTATCAATCGAAATCATTTTTTTCACTGCCTTCCTGATGGTTGGGAAGTTGGTAAGCATTCCACCCGGCCAACGCTCTGTAACATATGGCATTCCGGCACTTTTTACCTGTTCGGAAACCAATTCTTTCGCCTGCTTTTTTGTAGCGACAAATAAAATTTTTCGCCCCGATTTGGCAATTTGTTTAATGGCTGCAGCAGCTTCGTCGATTTTTACAATTGTCTTTTGAAGATCAATGATGTGGATACCGTTTTTTTCCATGAAAATGTATGGTTCCATGTTCGGGTTCCACTTTCTTTTCAGGTGTCCGAAATGTACACCTGCATCCAATAAATCCTGAAAATTTGTTCTTGGCATCTGTTTACTTTTTAATGTATCTAAAAGCAACCGTTGAGTAGTCCCTTGTTCCCGGGAATCTCAACCGTTTTAGACCCATATAATTAATAATAAAAAATAATTTTAACGTTTTGAGAACTGGAACCGTTTTCTTGCTTTCGGGCGACCTGGTTTCTTACGTTCAACTTCACGCGGATCCCGGGTAAGGAAACCTGCTGATTTTAACTCTTTCCTGTTTTCCGGATTGATTTCTACCAATGCCCGTGAAATGGCCAGTCGCAGCGCTTCGGCCTGTCCCTTAATACCACCGCCGTCCAAATTAACCTTGATGTCGTATTTTTCAGCAACTTCAGCCACATTGAGCGGTTGCATCACGATGTACTGGAGGGTAGTGGTTGGAAAATATTCTTTTAATTCCCTTTTATTAATGGTAATGTTACCTTTACCTTCGTTCATGTAGATACGGGCAATTGCCGATTTTCTACGTCCTATTGTATTTACTGCTTCCATCTTGCTTATTTATTCTTACTGAAATCAACAACTTTAGGTTTTTGAGCTTCATACTTGTGCTCCGCACCAACAACTACGTGCAGGTTTCTGAACAATTGCCGTCCCAACTTGTTTTTCGGCAACATTCCTTTCACGGCTTTTTCAACCAGACGTTCAGGATATTTGTCGAGAATTTGTTTGGGAGTCTGAGTGATTTGGCCTCCCGGATAACCGGAATGGCGCAGGTAAATTTTGTCGGATAATTTGTTTCCGGTAAGTCTTACCTTTTCGGCATTAATAACAATAACATTGTCACCACAATCCACATGCGGCGTAAATTCGGGTTTATGTTTTCCCCGCAGGATTTTGGCAACTTCTGAAGCCAGGCGCCCCAGTACCAGGTTTTCAGCATCAACTAAAACCCATTCTTTGTTAACAGTGGCTTTATTTGCCGAAACCGTTTTAAAACTAAGCGTATTCACTTTTTAAAATTTTATTTGTTCAACACTTGCTGTTTCTTTTCACAGAGTGGATGATTTGAAACTTCGGGCAGGTTTCAAAAAATCGTTACTCGAAGAAAATCAACACATTATACAATCTACAAGTAAGGACAATAATCGGGACTGCAAAAGTATTTTCTTTTTTCTTATTTCCAAAAAATAACCTCTTTTTTTTCAATTATTTAGGTTGAGGTTAGCTAAAGATTAACTGTACGTTCAGCGTATGTTGAAAAGTGAAATTCTAAGGTTGTATTTCAGAAAAAGAAGGATTATTGATGTTGCCTATTTTAATAAAGCGACGGCTTTTTCTCATTTCGTTTGAATCATTTTCCTTAAATTCGGTAAGTATCAAATAGCCACCTTTCTCTTGCGGGAGTTTGAAAAATGCGGGTATGTTTGTTCTACCGTACGGTTTTAACTCAACCGGCCATTTTTGCTGAATAACTGTTTTGCCTTCGGAATCAATTAATTTAACAGTTACTGTCCCTTTTGAAGGATTTTTGAGGTCGTTCACCCCGGCCAGGTTAAACGCCAGCAATTCCCCAGGATCATAATAGCCGTTCGGGAAATAACGCTGGTCGGCCAAATCGATGAAAATATTGGCGGGTGCAAATGCATGTTTAAACCATTTCAGCGTAACCCCTGGTTCCAGATCTTTGATATTGTTGATGTACCAATCGCCGGTATATCCGTAATTGTTGGTAAGATGAGTGAACGCAAGCACCCCGGCCATTGTCCGTTCGCCGCGGATCCATTCTGTTTCGCAGGAGAGCCAGTAAGCCTGCATTTCGCGGCGCTGTTCGGGCGTGGCATTTTTGCCCAGAATTCCATCGTACAGGTTTTTGGTCAATTTTGCAGGCTGTCCGTCGCGCCAGAGCCAGTTCCAGCCGTATTCGTTCACCAGTTGTGTTGCCGATGCATCGAGGTATTTCAACTGGCTGGGTTCCCAGTCGTCCATTTTACCTAATTGATATGGATGTGCTTTCAGGTATTCCACAGGATCTTTTTCCTGCATCACATTCCAGCCGGCGCGGTAAAGGTGCGGCTCATCCATCGGATCGATACCCGCCATATCTGATTCCTGCATGTAGCCGGCATCCCATATCCGGGTAGGATCGAGTTGCTGCAATTCAGGAATCAGCGTATTTCCAATGTAGCTGTTCCAGTTTTCGTTGATGGCGTCCCAAATAACAATGCTCGGATGGTTTCCGTCGCTCCAGACCCAGTCGGTATATTCCGTGCGGATTTGCTCGTCCCAGCCATGGTTTTGCCAGTACAACCATTCGTTCTGAAAAACCATTCCGTATTCATCGGCTAAATCGTACCAGAAATCGGGCACGATTCCCACGCAAATCCGCATCGCATTCCAGTCGATGGATTTCGGGTCGTCAATCAGCATTTTTTTCACCCACTCGCGATCCCATGGTAGGGCTGCACAATCCGGGTCTTCAAAAAACCGGTGCAGCGTAATGTTTGTTCCGCGTAAATAATATTTTTCGCCGTTCAGGTAAAAGAACTTTCCCGTGCGTTCAAAATCACGCATTCCGAATTGCGAATTTACTGCATCTGAAAGTTCGTCCCCATCAAAAAGCCGGATTTCAGCTTCGTATAAAAAAGGATTTTCAGGTGACCATTTTTTGAAGTTCTGAAGCGGAATTTCAATCTCCAGCTTTGTTTCATTATCGCGAACGATTTCCCCTGAAAAAGATTTCCGCGCAACTTCATTTCCTGTTTCTTTTTCACGAATAATAACTTCACCTTTTACCGAATCCAGCATCGGATCGCCATACATTACCTGCTGGGGGTAAAAACTACGCATAAGTATTTTTACTGTCGCCTTTTTTTCTTTTACCGAAGGGAGAACGAGATTTTTCAGTATTTTTTGTTTCCCGGAAAACGAGAGAAAAACGTCATCCCATATTCCTGGAATATAATTCGCTTTTTCCTTGTCAGTACTTCCGGCTGCGCCCGGAGGCAGCCAAATCCGCTCGCCGACCCGGATAAGGATCTCGTTTTCTTCGCCAAATTTCAGTGCCTGAGTTATCTTCAAATCGATGGGTGTATAACATGAAACCGACTGCCCCACATCCATCCCGTTTACATAGACCTGTGTTACATATTTGCTTTTCAGGATGGTGAGCATCGCTTCTTTCCCGTTTAATGCAGAAGAAATATCCACTGTCTTTCTGTACCAGCTGTACTTTGGCGTGTAATCGAGTTCCCGGTAATCAGCAGCTTCATCTGCAATAGTTTGTTCCGGTTTTTTGAACAACTTATCATAGGCCTCAATTTTGGGTTCAGCCAGATGAATTAGCCCCGGCACCGGACATTTCCGCGTAAATTGCTGTGGTGGAAAAGCGTTCAGTGTTTGCTCAAAATCCCACTTTCCGTTGAGGTTGATTACTTTTCCTTCATTTTGTGCAGAGCAAAAAACGGACAACAGGAAAGCGGTTAAAAAGATGGTCAGGTTTTTCATTTTGGATAGATACAAGACTTTTGGGTTTCAGTATCAAAACTCAGAAGAATTCCTCCTTCCCTCCCTTTTGGGGAGGGTTGGGAGGGGCTTCTTTTAATTTACAATAGCGGCAATTGCAGCTCCCAGCAAACTTGAATTTTCAACCTCTACAATTTCATAGTAGCGTTTATTATCGCCTGCAAGAAAGTCATTCAGGAACTGTTCAAACATTTTCTGAAAGTTTTTTAGCTTGTAAAAAGTTGTTCCTTCAATGGTCATCAGCACCGGTTTTTCGGCTGAAGTAGCCTTGCCGGTCCGGAGAATCACTGACGCCAGATTTGCCGCTACCAATTTTGCAGCGCGTTCAATCATTCCGTCGATAATTGTGGTTGCGATTTTTTTATCCTCATCGGAAACCAAAGCATTATGCAGTTTGCTCAAATCCAACTCCTCTACCTTTGTCGCTGTTTTTTGTCCGGCGCCGGTTGCAAGTGATTCAGCCGGCGTTTCTTTATCCGGTTCAATTCCCGAAACAAATTTGTTAACTTCTTCCGAAGTCAGTTCCGGCAGGTTTTTCACATTCTTTTTCGATTCTTCTGAAAACAGACCTTCACCGGCAGCCATTTTTAGGGCTGTTGTGCAGAGACCGCCAAGATAACCTCCCGAAAACATTTTTTCGAAGGAGTAACGTCCCGGATTTTTTGTTGTGTTATCGAATGCAACATCAATATCCGTACGCGGCGCTTTATCGAAATTTCCGGATTCGATATTGATGATTTGGCTGCCGTTGTAATCCAAATCTGGTGTTTTCGTGATGTTTTTATTTGGTTCGATGTAGCTGGTATTTGTACCGGTTCCCAAAATAAACCCGATATAAGTATCGTATGTTTTTCCGGCAGTTGCGGCTTTCCCGGCGAGCAAAGTCGAAACGGTATCGTTCATCAGAACCAGTTGTTTGTCGGGAGTGCCCATGGCTTTCAACAGGTTTTCCCCAATCATTTCGCCAATAACTTCCGGCGCTTTTACTTCTTTACTCCATTCCAGCAGTTTCCCGTCTTTGTTCGGGAAAATTTCGGCAGCATACGAAAAGCAAAATCCTATTTTATCCGATTCATTTTTATAGGGTTCCATATAACCTGCGAAAGTATCGAAGAATTCTTTTTTTGAAAGTTCTTCGTCTACAGCTGGCATTTTGTTGAGCTGGATATTTTCGGTAACCAGTTTTAAATTTTCATCGAAATAGATTTTGGCGGCCCTGAAGTTTGTACCTCCCGCATCGATGGCCACGACCGGTTCATTTGGTTTGACGGCGCCTTCCGCTTCAATATAGGTAGGCAACATCAGCAACGAACTTTCTTTGCCTTCGAGGCCGTTTTTCATATCGGTAAGAAAAGCGTTAACCAACTCCTGAATGTCGATATCAGAAGCTGTCATTTTGTGTGATTTTAGAAATTGTTGTGCTTTATTCATGGTCATTTATTTTTAATAAATTACAATAATTATTCGCTATTAAATTTTTGATTACAGCCATCAATTTAGGGAAATTTATAAACCGTTTTCAATTTTAAAAACCCAGGCAAACTGGCTTGGATTGTTTCCCGGGGATATTTCCGGTGTTGAAATTACCAGTTTATTTCCGGATTTTTTTGCTTTTACGGCTCCTTCCACACCCAGCAACCTTACATTTCCGGTTTTTTTAATTCCATTTACCGCAAATGATTTACCTGGAAATTCAGTAAAAATTACAAACAAATCATCTCCTTTTTGGGTGAAATACATATTTTTTTGAACATTTTCATTGGCGCCTTCCCATTTTCGGGTGCCGTAGATAGCATCGCCGTTTATTCTCAGCCAGTTCCCAATATCCAGTAAACGCTGTTGCTGAATTACCGGAATCCGGCCGTCGGCTGTCGGGCCAATGTCGAGCAGGAGGTTGCCGCCGCCTGCTACTTTTTCAACCAACATATCCACCAGTGCATCCGACGACATATAATTGTCGAGATCTTCCACCTGGTTATAGCCGAAGGAAGTCCCGATTCCGCGGCACTCTTCCCATGGCCGGTTTATCTCGCCCACTCCTTTCTGATCGTGCACCATATCATATTCTGTTGTGAAATAACCGCCATGAACGCCGCGTGTTTCTTTACCCCACCGGTCATTCACACAAACCCGGTCTTTCACCGGCGATTCATTATACAGCCAGGCCAGGAATTCAGTGCTTTTCCAGTCTTCGCTCGGATGATCCCATTCTCCATCCGTCCATAAAATGTCCGGTTCGTAGCGGGTAACCAAATCTTTCATTTGCGGAATCATGTGGTTATCAACATATTTTTCAAGGTTGCTGTGGTAGAGCGGATTATACCATTCATACAACGAATAGTAAAATCCCATGTGCAAACCGGCATCTTTTACTGCTTTGCTGAGGTCGCCGCATAAATCGCGGTGCGGACCGATATCTGCGCTGTTCCAGTTCCAGCTTTCAGCGCTCGGCCAAAGTGTAAAACCTTCGTGATGTTTTGAGGTTAGCACCACATATTTTGCCCCGGCACTTTTAAAAACATCCGCCCATTTTTCGGGTTCGAAATGACGGGCATTGAAATCATTGGCAAAATCCTGATATTGAAAGTCTTCGCCATACGTTTTGTTGTGATAGGTGCGAAATAATTTTCCGGCCGGACTGTCTTCGTTTATTCGCCGCCAATACCATTCGGCATATTTTGCATAAATTCCAATATCGGCATCGGCGGGCGCCCAGGCAGGTACTGAATAAACACCCCAGTGGATAAAAATCCCGAATTTTGCATTTTCGAACCATTCCGGTACTGGCCGGCTGTCAATCGATTTCCAGTTGGGCTGGTAGGTTTGGGCGAACGAGGTAGTTAATGTGGTCATTACAATTAATAATGTTGCTGTTAAATTTTTCATTGTATTACAGATTTATATTTATTAGTTGACCTATTTATTTTTAGCTGCCCTTTCAGGGCGATTAAATTCGTGTTGTTTTTTTCCCAAGGCGTTGCCATTGGGCTGAAATAAACTGTCCCTTCGGGACGATGAATTTGAAAAACATTCTGGTTCGTAATGATTTTCCAAGGAATTGCCATTGGGCTGAAGCAGTCTGTTCCTTCGGGACGTACGTAATTGAAAAAAGTTCTGGTTCATATTATTTCCTGTTATTCTGATTTTACATCATTTTCCGGTTCGCTATATTTTATTCGTCAGGCTGAAAGCCTAAATTAATTTAGCCCAATGCAACGCGTTGGGTAATTGAAGCAGAGGTTGCACAGCGTCCTGAAAGGACAATCTAATCCGTCCATAAATATTCCTCCTTGTATTCAATTCCATATTCTTTTAAAAATAGAACAAGTTCTTCTTTAAATGTCATTCGTTTATGATGTTCTTCCTGGTTTTGTATGTATTGTTTTGTTTTGTCATGTAATGTCTGGCTGACAGAAAACCCTGCATACCCTCCCTGCCAGGCAAATGATTTGTAATAAGAATCAGTTGTTTTTATCCATCGGCTGCTGTGCCGTTTGATTTCCTCCGTGAGTTTTGCAAGCGCAATATTTTTCGACATAACACATAGAATATGTACATGATCATTTGTACCGTTTATTAATATTGGAATCGATTGATTGCTTTTAATTACAGAACCCATATAGGCAAATAAATCTTTTTTGTTTTCATTTCGAATTTTAACTGATTTTGTTTTAATATGGAAAATGAGGTGGATATAAATTTTTGATAATGATTGTGCCATATTGATTCGATTTTAGCTGCCCTTTCAGGGCGATTAATTTTCATGTCGTTTATTGCCCAAGGCGTTGCCATTGGGTTGAAAAAAGCTGTCCCTTCGGGACGTCAGAAATTGTTTTTTTCATATTTGGTTCTAAAAAGCATTATTCATTGAAACCGAGTCATTTTATTTCGTCAGGCTGAAAGCCTAAATTAATTTAGCCCAATGCAACGCGTTGGGTAATTGAAGCAAGGTTGCACAGCATCCTGAAAGGACAGTTTATGTAATTTTACATTTTTTAGGTTTTACATGAATTTATTTTAGCTGCCCTTTCAGGGCGATTAAATTCGTGTTGTTTTTTTCCCAAGGCATTGCCATTGGGCTGAAATAAACTGTCCCTTCGGGACGATGAATTTGAAAAACATTCTGGTTCGTAATGATTTTCCAAGGAATTGCCATTGGGCTGAAGCAGTCTGTTCCTTCGGGACGTACGTAATTGAAAAAAGTTCTGGTTCATATTATTTCCTGTTATTCTGATTTTACATCATTTTCCGGTTCGCTATATTTTATTCGTCAGGCTGAAAGCCTAAATTAATTTAGCCCAATGCAACGCGTTGGGTAATTGAAGCAGAGGTTGCACAGCATCCTGAAAGGACAATCTAATCCGTCCATAAATATTCCTCCTTGTATTCAATTCCATATTCTTTTAAAAATAGAACAAGTTCTTCTTTAAATGTCATTCGTTTATGATGTTCTTCCTGGTTTTGTATGTATTGTTTTGTTTTGTCATGTAATGTCTGGCTGACAGAAAACCCTGCATACCCTCCCTGCCAGGCAAATGATTTGTAATAAGAATCAGTTGTTTTTATCCATCGGCTGCTGTGCCGTTTGATTTCCTCCGTGAGTTTTGCAAGCGCAATATTTTTCGACATAACACATAGGATATGTACATGATCATTTGTACCGTTTATTAATATTGGAATCGATTGATTGCTTTTAATTACAGAACCCATATAGGCAAATAAATCTTTTTTGTTTTCATTTCGAATTTTAACTGATTTTGTTTTAATATGGAAAATGAGGTGGATATAAATTTTTGATAATGATTGTGCCATATTGATTCGATTTTAGCTGCCCTTTCAGGGCGATTAATTTTCATGTCGTTTATTGCCCAAGGCGTTGCCATTGGGTTGAAAAAAGCTGTCCCTTCGGGACGTCAGAAATTGTTTTTTTCATATTTGGTTCTAAAAAGCATTATTCATTGAAACCGAGTCATTTTATTTTATCAGGCTGAAAGCCTAAATTAATTTAGCCCAATGCAACGCGTTGGGTAATTGAAGCAAGGTTGCACAGCATCCTGAAAGGACAGTTTATGTAATTTTACATTTTTTAGGTTTTACATGAATTTATTTTAGCTGCCCTTTCAGGGCGATTAAATTCGTGTTGTTTTTTTCCCAAGGCATTGCCATTGGGCTGAAATAAACTGTCCCTCCGGGACGATGAATTTGAAAAACATTCTGGTTCATAATGATTTTCCAAGGAATTGCCATTGGGCTGAAGCAGTCTGTCCCTTCGGGACGTACGTAATTGAAAAAAGTTCTGGTTCATATTATTTCCTGTTATTCTGATTTTACATCATTTTCCGGTTCGCTATATTTTATTCGTCAGGCTGAAAGCCTAAATTAATTTAGCCCAATGCAACGCGTTGGGTAATTGAAGCAGAGGTTGCACAGCGTCCTGAAAGGACAGTTTAATTTGTTCTGGCACATTATTCGTTTTAAAACAACTTCCTCATCTTCCGTTAAATTCCCGAATGGCTTCAATCATTGCAACCACATTTTCCACCGGAACATTTGCCTGAATGTTGTGTACGGTATTGAAAACGAAACCGCCGTCTTTCGAAAAAATTTCACAGGTCCGCAACACCTGTTCCCGGACTTCTTCGGGTTTGCCAAACGGCAGCATTTTTTGAGTGTCTACGCCGCCGCCCCAGAAAACAAGATCGCGGCCGTATTTTTCCTTCAGTTTTTTTGGATCCATGCCCGCTGCATTTATCTGAACCGGGTTAATAATATCGAAACCGGCGCGGATAAAGCTGTTCATGAAAGTTTCCACCGCCCCGCAGGAATGTTTGAACGTTTTCCACTGCGTATTTTCATGAATCCAGTCGTTCATTCTTTTATAGTATGGCAGCCACATCTCATCGAACTGTTCGGGTGAACAGAACGTGGAACTTTGTGTGCCGAAATCGGTGCCGCACATAAAAACTGCGTTTACTTTGTTCCCGACTACTGCAAAAATCCGGCGCATGTTTTCAATGGCAATTTCTGCCTGGCGTTCATAAATCTTTTTAATATAATCCGGTCGCATTACCGTACTCATGTACCATTCAGCAACATCACGAATACCTTTCGGATGACGGAGCTGCATTCCGGGCACCAAAGCAATATCGCCAAGCGCGGTACCGCCAAATGCTGCAATTACAGCTTTTCCCGAAAAATAAGCTTTGTCCACTTCTGTGCGCCAGTGTTCCAGATCATTGTCCGAAATCAGTCCAAATTCTTCGAGGTTATTTTCCACATTCAGATTATCCTCATCAATCGGATCCTGGCGGATAATGGCATCAAAAAAGTACCCGGTTTTTGGCATTCTTGCAGATGGCGGAATTGAAGTATCACCTTCGGGATGCATTAAAACATCGCCTTTTTCATCGGTGGTTACATTAAAATTTCGCGGAACCATCACCCGCTGCCCCCACGGAGTTTTCCATTCCTTAAAAGGGGCATGGTTGTGAAATCCGAACATATTTGTTCTTCCCCAGGCGCCAATTACATCTGTACCGATGGAATCAATGAGTTCCCAACCCACTTCGCCCAGCATCTGAAACGGTTCAATTACGCGGATTGGTTTTCGCTGCAAACCAAAATGCCGCCGCAGGTTGGAGACTGTTTTTACGTGAATTCCTGTTACCGCAGTGGAGCCTAAATCGAGCACAATCCGATCGGCCTGCCGGTGGTTTATGGTTTTTAAAAACTGTTCCTTTGAGTTCATATAGAAATGGTTTATGTTTTTCGATTCAACGCTTTAAAATAGCAGATTTCCCTGATAAGTAAAATGCCATTTACAAATATGCGCATATTAGTAAAGAAATATTTACACATCAGCATGTTTTAAAGCTAAAACTGTTTTCCCCAAATTTTAAATGTGGTTTTTTCCGGTTTCTCAAAAGGCCCGGCAGTTGGATTTTTAGCATTTCTTTCGTTGCCGAAATAATCCTTGCCGGTAATTACATCAGAACCATCCGGATTCGTATATCCCTGGTTTGAGATTTTTGCTCTTCCCAGCATTTCAGTGGTTATCAATTGATTTTTCATTTTCAGTATTTTTTTATCGAAGTGCATTGAAAGGTAAACTCCGTCTTCGGTTTCTTTTAGCTGAATTTCAGGATTCCCGTCCAAAACCAACTGATTTTTTTCACGCTGAAAAGGAGCAGCGCCATTTAAATAAACGTTTCCGCCAACAAACACCGGATATTCCGCATTTTCGTAAACTGCCAGACCTGATTTTTGATTCTGGTTTTCCTGAATGCCGCCGACAAAAATATTGTTGAAATACCGGTCGTCGCCGCCTTTGGTTTGCTGCAGTCCGGCAACTTCTGTTGAGTGTGGCGGATGAAACGGTGTATACCGGCCTTGCGGGCGCAATTCGATATTTCCTGTAATAAGATTATGTACAAACGCACCACCTTCCGACCAGTCGCGGATAGCAAGCGGTGACAGCAAAATATTATTTTCTATTAGAAACGGTCCGTGGTTCACTTCCACAAAAATATCGTCGGTGGTATTGTTGTAAAAAAGATTGTCAACCACATGTGCGCCCTGGTTCATCCAGTCGAGCCACAACCCACGACCGCAATTGGCAAGCCGGTTGTTTTTTATGAGCATGTCGATTGCGGCGTGGATTTTTATCCCGCCCATTTCGGCGCCGGTAAACTGTCTTTTTGTCCAAATGTTGTAAATATTGTTGTTCTCAATCGTACTGAAAACACCACCCATACTTCCGCAGATTCCTGTTTGTTCACAATTTGAAACAGAATTATTCCGGACGATGTGCGAACCAATATTCTCTTTGTTCCAGCCTCTCGCATGTGCCCGTTTGATGGTTTCCACATAACCTTCGGCAGAATTCTCGGATGTATTGTCGTATTCATCTCCATGTTTCCCAAGTGTAATTCCCGAACATCGCGAATCGCTGATGGTATTGTTTTCGATAATCCAGCCTTTGCTCCAGTTGGTTCCAATCAGCCCGATTTGTTCTGCAGTTGGCGGCGCCCATTGTGTAGCTGCATGCCGCAAGGTAAACCCGCTGACTGTAATATAGTTAATTCCTGTTTTTTCAGGATAGAAACAGCTTTTACGCACGTTAATTTCAACCGTTTCCTCATTTGGATTCGCTCCGTGGAAATTGGCATAAATGTAAGTGTTCGCTTCGTCGCTTTCGCAAAACCAGGTGTAGGTGGAACCCTCCGGATCGAAATTATCTTCCTGCACCACCGGGTTCAAAACCCGCTCGAGGATGGCCATTTCCCACATTGATTTGCCGTTGAGGTAAACATCGCCGGTGTGGTGGATGCGGCCCAGGTCGTTGAACCAGTCGCCATGAATGATATCTTTATATGGATTGTAATCACCAAAAAAAGAATTGGAAATTGTAACTTTCCATACATCTCCGGCTAATTTTTTCCAGCCTTTTATCATTTCCGAACCTTTTATTTCCACCTTTTCTCCTTCTGCGGCGCGGTATGTAATCCGTTTTTCGTCCGAAGTTCCGCCACGTGGCGGAGTGATACGTTCGCGGTAAACACCTTCATGAACAGTGATAATATCCCCCGGTTGTGCCAGATTTGCCGCAGCCTGAATCGTCCGCAACGGGGAATCTGCCGTTCCCGGATATTTATCATTCCCGTTTTTAGCGACATTGTATTCTTTGGCAGAAAGAGTGAAGGTTAATGCAACAAAAATAAAGGGTAACAGTATCAGTTTCATCATTTCAGGTTTTATTGGATTTCAGGTAAAAAGTTTTGCCAACTCTGTTAATATGATGGATTAAATCAGGATTTTCCAATTGATGATAAATTGAAATGTCGAACGAATAAGGAAGCAAAAGATCATCAATTTCAGTATCAATTTCGTTTATGAGGGTCAAATCAAGGTTTTCCCCAATTAATATTAAATCTATATCAGACCCCTCTTTAAAATTTCCTTTTGCCCGCGATCCGTAAATAACAGCCTTTTCAATTTGCGGAAATCTTACAAACACGGATGTTATTTTCAGAATGGTTTCTTCTTTCAACCCAAAATTCATAGCCGCGATTTCATTACCTGGTAAAACTGTGTGAAAAGATCAAAATACACTTCTTTTATTTTTTCAACGATTTCTTCTGCAGTTTCTTCGTTATACGTGTGGCTTGTTTTAATCCGGCTCGCAATCATATCCATCCACAAATCGCCATCGCTAATCAGCCCTCTTTTAAAAGCCAGACGAAATGCATCCCTGCTTCCGGTAATAGTTTGTTCGCCCTGGTATTCAAAATAATCTTTCATTACGTTCCACGCAAGCTCGAATGTATATTCAAATGCCTGAATCAGACCCTGTTCTTCAAATTTATTTAATTCCCCTTTTTCTATAAATTCGGAAAACTGTTCGAAAGCTTTTGTATAATTTGAAAAACGTTGTTTCCACCGAATATCTTCTTCCATAAGTTCCAGTTTAAATTATTTCTTTACCAGCATTCTTTCCAGATTTTCCAATGAAATCCCCTTCGTTTCGGGAAGGTATTTGTAAATCACAGAAAAACCGATGACGCAAATTACGGCATAAATCCAGAATGTAAAAGCAGCACTGAACAATTCCACCAAAATCGGAAAAGTAAGCGTCAGAATATAGCTGGCCACCCACAATGCAAAAGTAGCAACCGACATAGCCGCGCCCCTGATTTTGTTCGGAAAAATTTCGGAAAGTACCACCCAAACCGTCGGGCCAAGTCCAAATGCGAAGAATGCAGGGGTTAAAATGATAAACGTCAGTAACATCCAATCACCAGTGCGGCCCGTTTGAAACAGGTATCCAATGACAATGTAGCAAATTGTCATTCCGGCAGCGCCAATCAACATCAGTTTTTTGCGTCCCATTTTATCGATAACCCGCATGGCAAGAATGGTAAACAGCAGATTCATAAGACCAATTAATGTAGTCTGGAAAAGCGCTGCATCGACTCCCAGGTTGGCTTTTGCAAAAATATCGGGAGCATAAAAAAAGATGACGTTAATTCCCGACCACTGCTGGAAAACCGCCAGAAAAACCGCCAGAAACAGAATAAACGAATATTTCTTTTTGAAAGCATCTTTCAGCGTCCCCCGTTTTTCAGATCCTTTTAGTGATTCACGGATTTCGCTTAGTTCGAATTGGGCAAAATCAGTTCCGGCAACCCGTTCGAGCACCTGCCGGGCTTTGTTTTCTTCGTTTCGGGCCACCAGCCAGCGCGGGCTTTCGGGAACAATGAACAATGCTGCAAAAAACAGCAGCGCCGGAACAGCTTCGGCAGCAAACATCCAGCGCCAGGCATTTTCGCCGGTCTGCAATAAGAAGTAATTCGAATAATATGCCATCGATATCCCGATAACAATCGTTAGCTGATTAATGGAAACCATTCGTCCGCGAAGGTGCGCCGGCGAAACTTCGGCAATGTACATAGGCGCAAGTACCGATGCGCCACCCACTGCAATTCCGCCTAATATCCGGTAAAAGATAAATCCGGAAATGGAATTGGCTAATCCGCTGCCAATTGCTGAAATTGCAAATAAAATGCTTACCACCAGCAACACATTTTTCCGCCCAAAATAATCGCCCAGCCGGCCGCTGTAACTGGCGCCCAAAATACAACCGATTAAAGCGCTGCTCACTACCCAGCCCTTCATCGTTTCGCTCAGTTCAAAAAAATCCTGCAGAAAAGGAATGGTGCCCGAAATAACCGAAATGTCGAACCCGAAAAGCAGTCCGCCAAGCGCAGTGACTGACGAAATCGTGAGTAAATAACCGAAATTAACCTTCATTGAAATTGGTTTAGTTGATGCAAACACCGAAAATACAAATTCCCGATTTATTTTTATCTTGTCAAATCAATATAAAACTGTTTTAAATAATAGTTCATAAAGCCTAAATCCAATCAAAAATGAACCGGACTTTTATTTTTCTTTTTATTCTGATTTTCCCCACCACAATATTTTCCCAACCGGTATGGAATGGAAAACAGCTTATACTTCAGAATGATAAAATCATCCGGATTGTCGTTCTGGAAAATGGTGAATTTTCAACGTTAAGTTACCGCTTGAAGAATTACCCGTTCAATTTTGTGCGGATTCAGGGAGACGAGCCGGTGGTTTTGGGACAGGGGCCGGCTGCAACGGCCCATAATTACGAATGGCGCCATGGCCCTAATCCGGATGAGTTTTCTTTTTTGCTGAACGATAAAAAAGTGACCGGGAAAACCGGTTGGGAAGTTGTAAATTTTCAGGAAAACAAGGAAGATCAGGTTTCCGAATATAAAATTATATTACGCGGAACCTCAGAAATTAACCGGAATTTGGTACTTACGGTAACCTATCTGCTTTATCCTGATTTACCTGTTATCCGTAAAAAAATTGATTTCAAAAATACCGGTACCGGGGAGCTGAAAATTGAATCACCCGATGTGGAAAGCCTGAATATTCCATGGGGAAATACCCACAACGTTATATATGATAATTATGCACGATATAAACATATCGGGCCGTTTTTGGGAAACTGGAATGATCCGCTGGTTATTTCGTATGATCCGGTTTTTCATCACGGAATTGTTGTTGGAAATGAGGCGCCCGGGGTTTTAAAAAGGATTTCGGTGTGCCACGACGGCTGGACGCTGGATGCCGGACTGACACACAATGATCAGGACTATGCATTCCGAAAATGGCTGAAACCGGGCGAAGAGTGGGAGAGTACCTGGGTTTTTACCGGCTTGTATTCCGGTTATAACCCACGGGAGTTTGTGGATGGGCCGGTCAGCGATTTCGTGCGGAAATACATGGGAATCCGGCTTGCCAAAATTCCTGAACGCCCAACTTTTGTTTACAACACCTGGAAACCGTTCCGGAGGGAAGTAAATGAAAAACGGATTAAAGAACTGGCCGATGCAGCGGCTGCATGCGGTGTGGAGGAATTTGTAATCGACGATGGCTGGCAGGTGGGATTTGGCGATTGGGAAATTGATAAAGAAAAGTTTCCAAACGGATTGAAACCGGTTTTCAATTACATAAAATCGAAAGGAATGAAACCAGGCTTGTGGCTGAGTATGGGCGCTGCGTCCAAAGACAGCAAGGTTTTTCAGGAACACCCGGAATGGTTTGCGAAAGATCGGGAGGGTAATTTTGTGAATTTGCACAGCGCATGGGACCAAGACCGTTATACTGCTTGTTTTACAACAGGATGGAAGGATTACATAAAAGGAAAAATACTGAACCTGGTGAAAGAGCACGGACTGGAATATGTAAAGCTTGATTTTGCGATTGTTACCAGCGCTTACCGTTTCGATCCGGAAATCTCGGGTTGCTTTGCAAAGGATCACCCGCATAAAGACAGAAATGAATCGTACCTCGAAATTTACCGCCGCGCCTGGCAACTCTATGACGAACTGCACGCCGCCGCGCCCAACTTGTTTATCGATTGCACGTTCGAAACCATGGGTGAACTGCAGCTAATTGATTATGATATGTGCAAACATGCCGAGGGAAACTGGTTGTCGAATTTTGAAGGCGAAGCGCCGGCAGGTAGTGAGCGCGTGCGGCAAATGAGCTGGTGGCGGTCGCCGGTAATCCCGGCAACGGCGCTGGTTATCGGAAACCAGTCGCTCGACGATGAGTTTGCACTGTATTCCTACAAATCGTTGTGTGGGTCGCTGCCGATTATGCTGGGCGACCCAAGAAAAATGGATCCTGAAAAACAGCATCAGTTTAAAGAAATGGCCGGTTGGTTGCGTGCAATGGAAGAAAAACACAATATTATGCTTTTCCGGCAGGATTTGCCCGGTTTTGGCGAACCGGATAATGGTAACTGGGATGGTTTCCAGCGGATAAACACCGAAACAAAATCCGGTGGAATAGTTGGTGTTTTCAAACAATTTGCAACGGTGAATGAAAGGTGGGTGACGATAAATTTTCTCGATCCCGAAAAAGAATACGAAGTTAAACTGGCACCGTCGGGAGGAATTATTAAAACAGCTTCCGGGAAAGAACTTGCTGAAAAAGGATTTAAAGTAGTTTTTGAAAATGATTTTCAGGGGGAGTTGTATGAGGTGGCGGAAGTGAAAAAATGAAAGCCAGTTGACGGAATTAATTTAGAATCCATTCAAAAAGAGGGAAAAAGAATCCGGATTGCCGCGCTGAAATAATTTCAGTAAAAAACATTCAAAATCTTCCTGAAATGAATGCGATTAAATTACTTTCGCCGATTGATTTGAAGCAAAATTTTAATGGCCAAAAAGAAAAGCATTCCACACAAAAATAAACCGGCGCCTAAAAATGAAACCGGTTTTTTGGTTTCAACAGAAACAATCCTGATGGATTTTCTGATGGCAAAAATGCCGGAAAGAAGCCGCAGTAAAATAAAATCACTGTTAAGCGGGAAACAGGTTTTTGTGGATGAAAAACCGGTATCGCAATTCAATCAGCCGTTGTTCCCCGGGCAAAAAGTGACAATTTCAAAACAGAGGCTGAATTTGGACAATATTGCGCAAATGAGCGTTGTTTTTGAGGACAGGCATGTAATAGTTATCGACAAACAGGCGGGACTGCTTTCAATTTCCACGTCGAAGGAAAAACGAGCAACTGCCTACAGTTTGTTACGAAACCACGTAAAAAAAACCGATCCGGCAAATAAAATATTCATTGTGCACCGTCTCGATCGCGAAACTTCAGGTTTGATGCTGTTTGCCAAAAGTGAAGAGGTAAAGCGCAAGTTGCAGGATTCGTGGAACGATACCATTCTTGAACGCAGTTACGTTGCCGTGGTGGAAAGGGCAGTTGAAAAAGCACAGGGAACCATTTTATCCTATTTAACGGAAGACAAAATATACAGGATGCATTCCTCTGATAATCAGGAAAGAGGACTAAAAGCAATTACACATTACACGGTGCTTCAAAAAAACAGGAACTACAGTTTATTAAAAGTGAACCTGGAAACCGGGCGAAAAAACCAAATCAGGGTACACATGCAGGATATCGGACATCCGGTTGCCGGCGATAAAAAATACGGCGCCGAAACCAATCCGATAAAAAGGTTGGGGCTCCATGCCTGGCAGCTTTCCTTTATTCATCCGGTTACCGGAGAAAAACTGAACTTCCGGACCAAAATACCGCCTGTTTTCCTGAAGCTGTTTTAGGAGCTTGAAATTACATCCACCGCTCTTCCGATATTTCTGTATGATATAATATGTAGTTGTAAATTTGCCTGGCTAATTTTTCATCGATAAAAGGAATGGTCATCGAGCCGGAGGCATTCATCAGCCGCAAACCTGCCAGCGATCTTCTTTTTTGGAAAATGGTTTGCCGGAATTCCACTGCCTGAATTTTATATAATTTCATCTGCCCCCACTTGTGGGAAACAGCACCTTTTGAAATACGGATTTGAGAATTGTTCATTCTGAAATATCTTTTTTTGAGAATGAGGTAACAATATCCGGCCGACGCGGAAAGCCAGACGATCGCACCAATCCAAAACATCCATTCTGCATACAGAAATAATGCGGCCAAAATCACCGGAATCCAGCCGAAATACATCCAAAGCCTTCGAAAGTAATAGCTATCCGACAAGATTTTTGGAACGGAGGAAAGTTCATCTTCACCAAATAAATCGGTTCTTAAAAGTTCAAGGTGGCCCTTCAAACAACCCGGAGCATCCACCAGTTGCTGGTTTTTCCGGTTTTGTTGCCCGCTAACGGCTTGTTTAAATGTTAAATGATATATACCAAACAGCTTTTTCAATGGATCGGTTTCCCAGTTTAACTCCTGCACTTTATGATGCGGAATAATCACATTTTGTTTATTGAACAGTCCTGATTCAATGCGATATGTTTCTTCCTTTTTCAGGAGTTTAAAATCGAAGTATTTTAATAGTGTACGTAAAACAGAGAAAACGATAGCAACAATCATGAAGAAAATGATGAGGAACGTAATAAGCGCCCAATTGGATTGCGACATATACCCGATAAACTCGCTGGAATACTCATTCGCTTTGTCTTTGAATATATCCTGGATTTGCTGAAAAACCTGAAATCCAAAAGCAACGATGATAAGTCCGGCACGGAGATGGTTTTGGCTGATTCCGATTTTGAACAAATCAGCTGGTGTGAGATGCAGGACCAACTCTTCTTTTCTTTCAACAACTTCCTGCTGTTCAGTTTTTTCCGTTGCAGCCGATTCTTTTTTTCGGGAACGCAACCGTTCCTGAAGAGCATCGGAAAACGATTTATCGAGCGCATGAATTTTTAGTTCCTTGCCGGCAGCGCCTGCAGTATCAACCTCAAGTGATACGACATTTAATAGCTGCTGAATCAAATTTTGTTTGGTGTTTACGCTCTGAATACGTTCGAGTGGAACTGTTAATATTTTCTTTCGGAGATAACCTTTTTTAAGAACAAATTCGTTGCCCGAAACATAGAAATAAAAGTTCAGATAATAAAGAACGGTATGAACAACAAGCAATGCCGGCAGGAAAACAACAGAAATAATCAGCACATATTTATTGCTGAACCAGTTATTTTGAATCACCAGAACCAGCAATATGGGCCAAAAAGCCCGGATGAACTTTTGTGCGCTGAACAAAAATATCAGAATCAACCCGCGGGGCGATTGCCGGGTTGGTTTTGTCAGGTCCGGCTTATTCATATTCGCTGATTTTTCCGGATAAGAATGATTTCACTTTCCGGGCTTCAGTTGCTGCCAGACCGGGAATGGTCAAATCGCTTGAACTGCCTCCCGCAGTATAGATTTTTACAGATGATAATCCAAGCATTTTTGCCAGTACACCCTGATTAATTTCCACGTGCTGAATGCGGTTTAAGGGAACAGAAGTCATTTTAAAAGTTATTAATCCGCGTTGAAACGAAACATCCTTTTCCCGGATAAGGTAACCTTTTTTTGGAAATCCCATTATTGTCATCACTGCCGAAAATACTACGACCAGCACAATGGCAGCAGCTACCAGGACGACAATGAACTGCGGCGGCTTTTCGTCTGTAAAAAGCAGGAAAACGGCCAATCCGCCCGTCAACAACAAAAATACCACTGCTAATCTTACCATCTGAATTGTTAAATATTTTTTATCCAGAGGATTGAAAGTAGCAGATTCAATTTCCGGCAGGTTTTCGGGCAGTAAAATTGAATTGTTGAAATTTTCCATGCTTCGATTTGGTTTAATATTTTTACAATCGTTACGACAAGTTTTATTCCCTGTTTTCCAGCCGGTATTCGTCTTTTTCCTTGCTTTCCCGAATCATGTCTTCCGTATTGTCCATCTCGGGCGATTCTTCCAGCGCTTTCCAGTTGAAATCTTCATCGAACGGATCGAGTGCTTTTTGCGGATCGAAAATACGTTCGTCAACCGGAATTGCGGAATAAGGTGTATAATCCGGTTTGCCGGTAAAGAAATCATGAAAGTCGGTTGCCCCGGCATCGTACTGGTTCAGGTACGGCAAACCAAGGATATTCCAGAACGTTTTGAAAATACTTCCAAAACTGTAGTGCACATGGCTCACGTAATCCCTTTTCACCCAGGGCGAAATTAACAATAAAGCACTTCTGTGCGCGTCGATATGATCCACCCCGTTCTGGGCATCGTCTTCGGTAATTACAATCAGCATGTTTTTCCAGTAAGGCGTGTGCGACAGGTATTCCACAATACGTCCGATAGCCAAATCGTTATCGGCCATGTAACTTTCGCGGAAAGGATATCCGGCTTCCGGCCGGTCGCTTGCTCCGTGGTCATTCGGAATAATTACCGTTAACATTGCCGGCATGGTATCCTGAGCATTTATCCATTTCTCGTTAAATTCTTTTTTGAACATATCCACCCTGTATTGGTCAGGAATGGCTGTGTTGTAGGTTGGAAATTGTTTTGAAGTGCGGTCCCAGATAGGCTGGGGCAGCGGATAATTGATATAATGCCTGATGCCCTGGTGTTTGTAACTTACATCGTAAATTGCCGGTTCGAACATGATGCTGAAACCAAAATTGAAGAAATCAATTTCGTTCCGTTCCAGGTGATCCCACATGGAACCGGCTTCGTTGTAATCTTCCGGGTAAATAGCGCCGGCAGCTCCGTTCATGGCATAAATTCCCGGAGCTTTCGAACCAAATTTGAAATCGCGGTTTCCGCCGTAACTGGCTGCGGTGCAGGTTTCGCACCATTCGTTCGGGTAGGTATTTACCAGCCAGCGGTGTCCGTCGGCCGAAACATCGGAATCTACATAAAAGTTATCAGAAATGGCAAAATCGCCTGCAATTTTCAGGTGGTTTACCATTACATCGGCATTTTCCACCGATGCTGTATTTTTCCGGTTATGAAAAGAAGCACCTTTCCCGTACCTGGCCAGTTCGGCTTCCCCTTCTCCTTTTTTAACCTGTCCGAAAATTTCATCGTAAGTTCGGTTTTCTTTCGAAATAAAAACAATGTGTTTTATCGGGCTTTCCTTTTCGCCCGGGTAAAGCGGAATGGGATTGTTTTTTCGTTCGGCAAATCGTTCTGAAGAAGCTTTCTGAAAATCAAAATTATTGGCAATTACCTGCGCTGTGTAAGCTTTCAATTCTGTCATCTGTTGGAATATCGAGCACTTCCACTGTTCCTTTCATAAGCGAGCCAATGTAACTGCCTTCGGGACCGAGATCAAATGTGGCGCCTCCGTTTGGACCACTTCCGAAACCTTTGGCGTTGGAAACAATTAGTTTTTTCCCATCGTTGCTTACTTTCAGTTTTGCAGGAAACCATCCGGTGGGAATATATCCCAGTACATCCAGTTTTTTTGCATCGATAACCGCTACGGCATTAATCCCGGAGCAGGCCACAAACAGGCGTTGATTATCGGGCGACAATGCCAGTCCGAAAGGAATGACCCCGCGGAATTGTTTCACACGGCTGTCGGGTTTCAGGTAAATGGTATTCACCACCGTATCTTTTTCAATGGAGATAACCGAAACATTGTCGTTGGTTCCGTTGCTCACAAAAACATAATCGTCGGTAGCTACCAGCGAATTCGGGCTGGAGCCGCCAACTGCCGGAATTCCTTCCACCATGGCGCCCACCAAATGCCCTGTTTTGGTTTTGGCAATTACCTCAGGTTGATCCGGATTTTCGAGGCTTACCGTGAAAACCGAAAACGCTTCCGGCGAATTCATTTCACCCAGGCCGGGAACATCCAGACTGTCGTTGTGGATTCCTTCAACCATCTCCTCACTTCCGTAAGCCGAGGTCGGAAATTTCAATGCTTTTTCAACCACATTTTCCGGTGTAATTCCTTTTATCATATCATATTGAAACATTCCTACATTGGCCACATACACTTTTTCCCCGCTGGGCGAAAGGCAAATGCCGAACGGATAGCGGCCAACCGGAACATTGTGTTCCAGTTTATTTGTTTCGGTGTTCAGAATAACCATACGGAAACCGATTTGGTCGACAGCGTATAATTTTTTGCCGTCTTTCGAAAGTACCAAATCGCCAATGTAACCATCGGTGTAATCCGCATCATCCGATTTAAAAGAGCAGTCGATGGAATCTTTTTTCTCTCCGGTTTTCAAATCGAAAATGAAAACTTTATTCTCCTGTCCGCCTGCCACATAAACTACACTGTTATCGTTCGAAATGGCCAGTCCCATAAATACGGAAGCCAGCACTCCCTCGTCGGTTGCCGGGCCCGGAGGAATCTGCTGAACTTCAGGGTTCTCTGATAAAATATTCCGGATAATGGTAATGGACAGCGGACTGGTTCCTGAGTTTGCGGTAACTGCGGTATTTCCGTCAGGACTCAGGGTCAAACCAAACGGATGAGGCGCAACCACAATGCTTTTTCCTGCCGGGGTCAGCAATCTTCCGTTGGGAATTACGGTAGTTCCGGTTTTATCGATATGGGTAAATTGTTTCCCGGCTGGCGCAGAAATAATCCAGGGATCGACCTCTGGCTTCGAAGTACACGACGCGAGAAACAGAAGTATGAGGAGGTATAGAAATATGTTTTTCATTTTTTGAATATTATCGTTTTTTTCAGAATCGTTTTAGCAGAGCTTAAAGGTACAACGAAGTTGGAAAATTCATTTCATTTTTTAGCATTCCGTCCGAAAGGTTGAAATTTGAAGAAACAGACCCGCTGAAATAGCAGGTCTGTTTCGTTCTTTATGATTTAAAAAATAATTATTGTTGTGATATGGTAAAATCATAAGTGCCTCCGCCAATGTCATAACCACTGAATTCGAAACTCAGGTGCAACTCATTGGAAGTTGCATTGTAGGTTCCGCAATAGCCTTTATGGAATGTCATGTCTGATCCGTAGGAAGTTGCATTAACATCGTTGAGCAATGTAACATCTCCCTGTGAATGTATCCATGTTAATATCTCCAAGCTGCAATTCAAATAAAACCGGTGCACTTGAATCTGCCCAGAAATTGAAAGCAATATTGATTCTTTTGCAGTCGTCATCAATTTTTACACCGGTACATGTAGCCGGACTGTAATCCGGGTAAATTTCATCGAGACAGTTTACATTTCCAACCCAGCGATCGGCCAGGCAACCCACCGGCGGCACATAATAATCAAGAACAATTGTCCAGTCTGCTGTATTTCCCGATGGAGCGGTTACCCGATATTTATGTGGTGAAGAGAAATCGCCGTAAACACCAAAAGATGGGGCTCCTTCCAGCGGTTCAATTGCACACCCGGCAGTCGAGGTTTCCCTGCATGTAAATATGTGAAAAATCAACCGATTTATCTTTTACCCAAACCGTATCCACGTCATATCGTGTGAATGGCATTGATTTGCGGAATTTTTCCGTTTTCATTCCCCACAAGTATTTCTTTAATTCCTGTATTGTCGGGAAGTTCACCCACCTGTTCGAAAGTGGGAACACAACTAACAGCTAAAAAAACTGCTACTGTGAATAAGCTAATAATATATTTCATTTTTTATGCTTTTTTCGTTTTACCAGTCTTGTTATTATTCCCAACCAAAAATTTGGGTTAAATTCGGATTTACCGTCACATCGCTTTGTGGAATTGGGCGGTAATAGTATTTCGGAGTCCACAAATGTTCCGCGGTCTTTAATCGATTGAACATATCCCTGGTTGTCGCCACTGATATAGAATGATGCGTCACTGTCTTGCGGACCTACACGGTAATAAATCAGTGTTTCCCCAAGCGAATTGGTTTCTTTTTCGCCGGCTCCCGGAATTGATTCGCTAATGTCAAGCAAAACAATATCTTCAATGCCATCGCCGGTAAGGTCGTATTTGCCTAATCCGGGGAAATATAAACCTTTTGGTTCAGTTTCAAGAATGTTCCCCACTGACCAGCGCATCAGATCGTCGTAACGGTATCCTTCCAAAGCCATTTCAATCCGTCGTTCGCGCCGTATTTCAAGGAGTTCAGCTTTTTGTGAGGTGGTGATATTCGGATAACGTGCTTCCTGTAAAGGATCAACTGTTGGGTCCATCGATAAGTGTGGCATTCCGGCACGATCGCGCAGAACATTTATGGTTATGTCTAAATCAGATTGTGTCAATTCGCCCAGTTCAGCCCTTGCTTCTGCATAAGTCAAAACACTTCCGCATACCGAATGCCGGGAAATCCACCCCGTTTTGAATGGTCTGGTCGGTATTATTTACAAATCCTTTTATCTGGTGATACCCGGTAAAGTTTTTCTGTAACTGTTGTTTGTAAATTCCACCACCCTGAGAGTAGGTTGCGGTATTAATGAGTTCCCAGCCCGGATAGGCATAGGTTTGCTTCAGCCGTGGGTCGCGATTTTCGAATTCTTCCACAAATTGCTTTGTTTCGTAATCCGGCTGGTCGGTGTAAAACGAGCCATCCGTCATTAAGTACGACTGTAACAGGTCTTTCGACGGACTAACTTCATAGTTTCCAAACATCCATTCCCACCAGCCGCTGTTTTTTACCTGGTCTTCGCTAATGTTGGCGAAAATAATTTCCGGGTTTGTGGTTAAATCCTGGCTGTGAAACAAGGTCCCATAATCCGATTCCGGATTACCGGTATTGTAGATGCTGAAACCACCATTATCCATAATTTGTTTGGCAGCGCCGCGCGCCATTTCAAGATATGTAGTGGCTGACGATTGCAACTCCAGTTCCGGATGGTATTTTCTGTAAGTTCCTTCATACAATGCGTGGCGTGCTTTATAAGCGAGAACAACCCATTTGTTCACTGCGCCAACCGGCTGGTCGGCTTTTACATGCTGGCTGGCAAAATCGTAATCTTCAAATATTTTCTGCACAACCATATCTCTCGGGTCGCGACCTTTAAACAGCAAATCTTCGTCGGAAGTCCCAATAACCTGGTCGTACCATGGAACATCGGAAAAACGTTTTACTTTATCCATGTAAAAACGGGCACGGAAAAAGCGGGCCACGCCTTTATAGTGGTTCAGCAAATCTTCTGTTACATCTGCTTTATCGGCATTTTCCAGGAAAAGATTGATATTCCGCAAAGTGCTCCAGGTCCAGCCGCCTGTTATGGTTGCCGAAGACGGATTACTGCTAAGCATTATATTTTTCAATTCAGTACTTCCCGTATTGGCGGCATTGTCAGTTGTGCTGTAACCATCGGCTCCGTATTCATTTAAATTCGGGAAAGTGTACAAATTATAAACGAACATTTTCAGGTCTTCTTCACTTTTGAAGAAATTTTCAGTTCCAATGGAGGTTTCAGGAAACCTGTCCATATAATCGTCATTACACGCTGAAAGCAGAACGACGAGTGTTATACTAAATATTGATATTATCTTTTTCATCATATTTCTTTTTACTTGTTATTCTGGATTAAAAGTCAACATTTACACCGAAAGAATATCTTCTTTGAAACGGATAGGCATAACCCCAGCCATTATCGGTAACTGCTTCCGGATCGAAATAGTCGCTAACCTGCGACCATTCTGCAATATTTTCTCCACTGATAAAAAAGCGGACCCTGTCGATTTTGATTTTTTGTGTCAGGGTTTTTGGCAGTGTATATCCAATGGTAATATTTTTAATTCGCAGATATGCTGCACTAAGCATGTAACCTGTTTGTGCAGTAGCCAATCCTTTTGAATCGTTTAATCCTTCTCCCAGGTTTCGGTCGGCCAGCCAGGCTTGCAGAATCGGGTATTTTGCATCGGGATTTTTACTTGCCAGCCCTGCATCGATATACGATTGCGAATGCTTGGCCATATCTACTTCACTGTCATCGGCCGGTCGGTAGAAATCCATCAGGTGCATATAACCGCCCGCATAAGGTTGCTGGTAAAATCCCCAGTACAAGTAGTGACGCGGGTAGTAATCTTTTTTTCCGATTCCCTGTAAAAATGCTCTGAAATCGAAGCCGTTCCAGTCGAAATTAAGATTTAATCCATACCGGAAATGCGGGGATGAATTTCCAATGATTTTGGCATCCTTTGGATCGTCTACGGTGTACCCTTTTTCTATGATACCGTTTCCATCCTGATCCACATATTTCGGCCATCCCGGCACAATGGAAAGCGCCCCCCACGGAATGAGTTGTGTTTCGTCGAGCGCCTGCGTTTCTTCCACGGTTTTGAAAAATCCGTCGCTTTCCAGTCCCCATATTTCTCCAAATTCCTGTCCTACATAGTACTGGCTTAGGTTTTTATTCGGATTATCAAATCTGGTAATCCACGCCCGGCTGTCAGATAAAATAAAACGCGTGTTAAAGTTAAAGCGTTTTCCGGCCAGGTTGAAATTATTTTTATAGGTAAGTGTTAGCTCCCAGCCGTCGGTTTCCAGATCTGCGGCATTTTCGCGAGGCTCGTCAGCTCCCAAAACATTGGGGAGGTCTTTTCCCTGGGTTAACATGCCGGTGGTATTTCGCTGATAAATATCGAAAGCCGCATAAATTTTATCTTCAAACAATCCGAGGTCAACTCCAAAGTTGGTGGTTTCCACCGTCTCCCAGGTATAGTTGTCAGAAACCAACTGCGGCGGAGAAACTCTTTGTGGCAATTCTCCTCCTACTATGTAACTTGCTTCCGACGGATTCATGGTGGGAATGTAACCATAGGCTGAAACATTTTGGTTACCCAGTGAACCATACGAACCTCTTAATTTCAATGAACTTATAACATGTTCAATTGGCTGCATAAATTCTTCGCGGTCGATTCGCCATGCTGCCGATGCCGACGGAAAGAAACCGAACCGCGTATTTTTGGGGAATCGGGACGATCCGTCATAACGACCGTTGAATTCGAGAATATATCTTTCCTTTAAAATGTAATTCAACCGGTAAAATGCTCCCCGAATGGCCCAGTCGGTAATCGATTCATCCACATAATCTTCACCGGTTGCCAGCGCAATGGTTGGCAACGAGCCTGAAATTACATTGTCGCGGCGTGCTTCAAACCATTCTGAGCGACTATGCTCCTGGTTAAAACCTATCAGCGCCGTAAATTCATGAATTCCAAATGTTTTATTGAAAGTACTATATACGTTGAATACATTGTATGTATCAAAAGTAGCGCTGCGGTAAGCTTCATTGGTTCCTACTTCCCTTACATCCTCGGGGCCGTAACCAAGTTTGTATTTTGAATAATACCAACCATAGTTGCTGTTTCCTTTTCGAATGGTATAATCGGCATTAATTTTTAAAGCGCTGTCGAAGAAACGGGCTTCACCGGTAAATGTCGATTGAGTGCTGTTGTAGCGATTGTCGACTTTACCTCCGTCTTTTAATTGTGCAGCTACCTGCCCAACGCCGCTATTTGCCCACGAACCATCTGGATTTTTATCCCATGATGTTGGTTCCAGATTGTACAAACTCCAAATATCCAGATAAGATGGTTCGTTTCTTTCGGTCATCGTAAACAGGGTGTTGTTTCCAATGGTTAGCCATTTAAAGGGATCGTAATCCACTTTACTTCTGAGGCTGTAACGTTTAAAAAGATCCTCGGCAATTTTTAATGCTCCGTTTTCATCATCATAAGCTCCGGATAAATAGAATCGTGTTTTTTCCGTTTTTCCGTCCAATTGAATATTTTGTTTCTGCGAAAAGGTGTAATCGCTCAGGAAATAAGGGGTCCAGTCGCGGGCTCCCATGTATTCCCAGGTTGTTGGGTCGTTCGGATTTACACGTACTCCCGTGGTTCCGGATGGATTTTCCGAACGTTCTTTTGCCCAGGCGTACGTTTCATCGGTAGGATTAAAACTGTTCCAGGGGGTGTTGTCGGTTGACAAATCCTGCAAACGCAAATAAATGTATGGGTCGTTGGTTTTGTCGGGAAGCACTGTTGGTTTCGACCATGCCAGGTTATTATTGTAACTGAGATGAATACCTTCTTTCGACCCGGATTTGGTAGTAATAAGTACCACTCCGAATGCAGCACGGGCGCCATAAATTGCTGCTGATGAGGCATCTTTCAATACTGAAATGTCTGCTACATCTTCCGGTGTCAACCGGTTGAGTTCCCAGGCATCGGCAGGCACTCCATCAATCAGAATCAGGGGTTCCCCGCCGTTGATGGAAGTCATCCCGCGAATATTAATCCGTGCTGCCTGTCCTGGTTCACCGCTTACAAAGTCGATGTTCAGGTTTGGCGCCACACCCTGTAATCCCTGTGAGATGTTGGTAATTGGCCGGCTTTCCAACTCCTTGGCGTCAACCGCATCTACCGCTCCCGAAAGATTTACCTTTTTCTGGGTTCCGTAACCAACTACCACCACTTCTTCAAGTCCGGTTAGTTCCTGTTCCAAAGAAACATTAATGGAAGACCGGCCATTTATGGGTACTTCCTTGTTTTTCATTCCAATGAATGAAAACACCAGCGTTCCATCAGACGGAGCTGAAATATTAAACTCGCCGTTCACGTCGGTTACTGTTCCCTTACTGGTGCCTTTAATTACAATGGATACTCCAGGCAGGGGGGAGTTGTCTTCGGCCGCAACCACTTTTCCTTTAATTTGCAAATCCTGGGCATTTACCTGTAATGCCAGGAAAAACATTGAAACCAAAACAAACAACCATCGGGTGAAATTTTGACTTCTTCTTTTTTTTAGATAAGTTAAATTAAACATAGAAAATAAATTATAAAGTTTAAAAGGAGACAAATATTGGCTTTCTATCTCTTTATGTTATTAGAAATCCGATTAAGTTTTTATTGAATTTTTGTTACTAAATTTTGTTTTACAATTGCAACTTTCCCGCATTAAACCATTTGTTTAATTACCTGAATAAGAATTTGTAAATGAAGGTTTACAGGAGCGTAACCTGGTTTTCAATCAGAAATGTGGCCAGACAGAACTGACACAAATGAAAGGTTACATTGTTGCTAATTTCAAAATCGAAACTAAAAATTCACAACAATAACAGCATTTCCGGAATAATTGTTTAACGTCCAATTAATCAATAAGTCAACGTAGGTAAAATCATCTTTTGATTTTTGATTCCATTGTTCGAATGCACAACGCGTTTTGTTAAAGTCATGTTTTTGTTTTTCATCCATTTTTTACTACTTTTTTTCATATTCAGTTACGTTTTATTTTCAACTTTTTTTGAGTATTCCTGGCGGGGAAATTTTTTGCGTTAATCGCGATACCACTATAATGGTTAACAATCCGCTTACCATTGCCAACGTTCTGAACGGGAACAATACTGCTCCGTCTTGTATCAACGGGTATTTTATTAATATCGGAATTCCCAGTGTAGCATCACCACCTCCGAAACGTAAAATAAATGCCACCACAAAACCGGCAAATGAACCGATACCATTGGCTTTTTTATCGAACAGAGCGGTTACCAGCTGAGGGAAAAGCAGCGTGTAAACAAAATCGCTGCATAAAAACCACAGGGCGTAAACACTCTTAATTTTCAGCGCTAAAATGGTGGCGGTTACGCCAATAATCCAAATGCTGCGTTTAATTACTTTAGTTAGGTTTTGGTTGGTAATTTTGGGTTTTATCAGCGGACGGTAAATATTCCAACTGGCCATGGAAGAGGCCGATAAAATGGAAGAATCCACAGAAGACATTACGGCTGCAGCAACTGCACCAAGGCCAATTGTTGCTAAAAATCCGGGGGTAAGGTAACGAATAACGTACGGCAGAATTAATGCCGAATCGGTTGGTGCACCTTTGGCTCCCAGCGCTTCCCATGAAGGAACGGCATTCCCGATGATGCCAATCATAATAGCCGGAATAGCTGCTGCCAGACAAACAAATCCGGCAATAACCGATAACCTTACCGCGGTTTTTGCATTTTTCGATGCCAGCACCCGCTGGAAATATACCTGCCAGGGAATGCCGCCAAAAATGAGCAGTAACGCATTATCCCACCAGTTAAAATAGTAATTCCCCAGCGCTTTTTTTGTAGGTATAAACGAGGCCATTTCACCCATTTTATCCTGGTAAATACCCCAGGCATGGTCCCATCCGCCCACACCTTTCAATGCAAATGGTATGACCAATGTTAGTCCGGCCAGCAATATAAACAGTTGTACCACATCGGTTAAAGCTACTGCCCATAAACCACCCACTGCCGTATAAGCAATGGCAATGAGCGATGAAAGTATAATTGCGGTTGTAATATCCAGGCCAAGAATGGTGGCAAATGTGGCGCCCAGTGCCGTTAATATCGCTGCTGTCCAAAAGATTTCGCCAAGTAGCGCCGGCAAAAACAAAACTGCCGACATGCGCGTGCCAAACCGCTGGGCCAGCGGATCGAGCATAGTTTTAAATTCGTAATGCCGCATTTTTCGTGCAAAAAAGAGGCCGCCTAAAATCAGGCTCAATCCGTAACCCCAGGGCGCCTGCACCCACATTAATCCATAATGTGCATCGTAAGTATATTCTGCAGTGCCATTAATGTAACCGCCGCCAACCCAGGTCGCACTCATGGTAAAAACAGCAATCCACAAAGGAATATTGCGACCGGCCAGCATAACTTCGGCAACTGAGTCTTCTTTTTTCAGGCTACCTGCATACGTGCCCATAAAAAAAATAATGCCGTAAAAAAATATCATGGAAACGTAGCCGGGCCAAAATACATGCGATTGGGTGAAAAAGTAGAGAAATAATCCCGCCAGCGATAAAATTATAACAAGTGCAAAAGTCGGTTTCAGGTTTTTTATGAGTGAATTTTCAGAATTCATATTTAATTCAGATCCGATTATTTTAAGTGAATGAAGATTGTCAAATGATATATTCCTTAAAATCAATCAATAAATAATTTATTATACTTTTTCCGGTTCAAGTGGTTTTTTGTCCAGGATAAGATCAGCCGCTTTTTCAGCAATCATTAATACCGGCGCGTAAATATTACCATTGGTGATGCAAGGCATTACCGAGGCATCCACCACCCGTAAATTTTCTACTCCATGCACACGCAACTGGTTATCAACCACGGCCATTTCGTCATAACCCATTTTGCAGGTACAACTGGGGTGGTACGCACTTTCACCGTCGCGGGCAATCCACTCGAGAATTTCCTCGTCGGTTTGTACTGTTTTCCCCGGAGATAACTCTTCACCCCTGACTTCTTCCATGGCTTTGGTTTCAATCAGTTGTCTGCTTTTTCGCACCGCTGCCAGCCAGTTCCGCCGTTCGTCGGGCGTCGACAAATAATTGAACAGAATACCTGGATATTCGTACGGATCGGCAGATTTTATTTTTATATGTCCCCGCACGTCTGTATTCATGGGGCCAACGTGCAGTTGAAATCCATGTCCTTTTGTCGGAACCGTTCCATCGTAACGAATGGCCAGCGGCAGAAAGTGAAACTGAATATTCGGATATTCCTTATCGTCGTGGCTTTTAATAAAACCACCGGCTTCAAAATGGTTGGTAGCACCGGGGCCTTTCCGGCGGAACAGCCAGTTGAAACCAATAAACGGCGCCCGCCAGGGACTTAGCGACGGATATTCGCTAATGGGTTTCTTACATCTCCACTGGATGTAAACTTCCAGATGGTCTTGCAAATTTTCGCCCACACCCGGCAGGTGATGAACCGGTTCGATGCCCAGTTTTTTCAGTTCATCGGCATTTCCTACTCCTGAAAGCTGGAGCAGGGTAGGTGAGTTGATGGCGCCTCCGCAACTAATAATTTCGCCACCATATACTTTTTGTACTTTCCCTTTTCTTTTGAATTCAACACCTACGGCTTTTTTCCCTTCAAAAAGAACACGATGAACCATTGCCATCGTAAGCACAGTAAGGTTTTTCCGTTTTTTTACAGGATGCAGGTAAGCTCGTGCAGCAGACATTCTGCGGGCGCGGTAAATCGACTGGTCGAATTTGCCGAAACCTTCCTGCTGTGCTCCGTTTACATCGTCGGTTAGCGGATAACCGGCTTCCTGAACCGACTTAAAGAAATAGTTAAAAAGCGGATTTCGGTTTTCAGGAGTAGAAAGCTTCATCGGGCCTTTGTCTCCGTGATATTTATCGGGCCCAATCAACCGGGTTTCCAATTTTTTGAAATAAGGCAGGCAATGTTCATAATCCCAGTCTTCCAGCCCTTTTTCTTTCGACCATTTTTCATAGTCTTTGGCATTTCCGCGAATCCAAATCATGCCATTAATACTACTGGAACCTCCTAATAATTTTCCGCGTGGCTGTGCAATTCTGCGATTTTTCATGTGCGGTTCTTCATCAGACTGGTAAGCCCAGTTGTAAAAAGTTCCGGTTAGCAGAAAACTAAGCGCCGCCGGCATGTGAATTCTGAAATCCAGTAAATAGTCCGGCCTGCCTGCTTCCAATACTAAAACGTTGTTGGATGGATCGGCGCTCAGTCGGTTGGCGAGCACTGCTCCGGCTGTTCCACCTCCAATAATAATGTAATCGTAATTCATTCGCAATTTGGTTTTTTATCTGTACGGTGAATCGATTTTGTTCATCTCGAAATAAACGGTTTTCAGTTGTGTGTAAGCTTCAATGGCAGCCAGACCGTTTTCTTTGCCCATGCCCGATTGTTTGTAAGGGCCAAAAGGAACTTCTACCGGATTTACATTGTAATTATTTACCCAGCACATGCCGGCTTCCAACTGGTTTACCATGCGGTGCGCCCGCTGCAAATCGTTGGTAAACACTCCGGCAGCCAAACCGTAAATGGTGTTGTTGGCTTTTTGTAGTACTTCTTCCTCCGTTTTGAACGAGAGCACTGACATTACCGGGCCAAAAATTTCTTCCTTTACAATGCGGGCATTTTCATTGTCGATATCAAAGATGGCAGGCTCCACAAAAAATCCTTCATTCAATTCAGCCCGATTATGCGACTGGTAGCGGTTTCCGCCCCAAACTAATTTTGCTCCTTCTTTCTTCCCGATTTCTATGTAGCCCATTACTTTCTCAAAATGTTCCCGACTGATTAAGGCTCCCACCTGCGTTTCCATTTTCATGGGATCGCCAATGACCATTTTGCGCGTTTTTTCAATCAGTTTTTCCAGAAATTTATCTTTAATTGATTCTGCCACATACACGCGCGTTCCGTTGGAACATATTTCGCCCTGCGTGTAAAAGTTGGCCATCATTGCCCCCTGCACGGCTTCGTCAAGGTCGGCGTCTTCGCAAATTATTAATGGTGATTTTCCACCTAACTCAAGAGTTACATGTTTGAGGGTACCGGCAGCGGCGGCCATCACTTTTTTACCGGTTTCCACTTCGCCGGTTAACGAAATTTTTCTTATGTCAGGATGACTGGTGAACATTTTCCCCACTTCAGCATCGCCCTGAACCACGTTAAATACACCATCGGGTAATCCGGCTTCTTTGTAAATTTCAGCCAGGTAAACAGCGGTTTGCGGCGTTAACTCGGCAGGTTTGAAAATCATTACGTTTCCGGTAGCCAATGCGGGCGCCGATTTCCAGCAGGCAATCTGGATGGGATAGTTCCAGGCGCCAATTCCGGCACAAATACCCAGCGGCTCGCGGCGTGTGAACGAAAACGATCCTCCCAGATCGTAATATTCTCCGTGAATTGACGGGGCAATTCCGGCATAATATTCAATGGCATCAGCTCCGGTTGTCACATCTACGGCAATGGCTTCCGACAGTGGTTTGCCCGTGTCCTGTACTTCAATTTTGGCCAGCTCGTCGTTACGTCGTCGCAGTAAATCAGCGGCTTTTCTTAGAATTCGGCCCCGCTCGGTGCCCGACATTTTTGACCAAATTGCAAAGCCTGCTTTTGCCGATTCTATGGCTTTTGCCACATCGGCTTCTGAAGCTTGTTCTACCTGTTGGATTACCTGGTTGGTGGCTGGGTTGATGTTCGGAAATGTTTTTCCCGAAGTCGCTTTTTGACGCGTCCCGTTGTAAAAAAGTTGTGTTGAATTCATGGTTGTAATTCAAATTTTATTTCACACTTTATTTATTGAACCTGGCTTTTGCCCTGTTCCGACTATTGCTGTGATTTTGTTTTTTTCGCGATGTTTCAGTTCGAATTGAACAAAATGATTTTAGTACCTTTTTGGGAGGCACATTTCATAATTTCAATTCTAAAATGATTTTATTTCACGAAAGCTTTGTTTGACAAAAAAATGGAGAAACCTGATTGTAAATTTGTAAAATTTAATATGCTCCGTGCCAAACGGATAAGCCTGTATATATGTAATCTAAATAAAAATAGTATTACCATAAGCGCGGCAAAGGTACGAAAAATCAGGAGAGTAGCCAAAAATTAAGCGCCTATAAATTGTGAAATTCCACTATCATGACCTGGAATCTCATTCTCATGGCAATAAGTTTTAACAGATTTTCCCCAAAAGAAAGTTTTAAAAAAAGCTGAAAAAGTAAACTTTACGTTGATATATATATTTTTCAGCTTTTTTACTGGTTCCCGATTAATTTGACCTGATTATTTAAACCAGCCGTCAACTATATCTTTGTGGGCCTGGTACCAGTTTTTAGCGCCGGTTTCTTCGCCGTTGTTCCTGATTTGTTCCATCAAATCGTATAGTTGTTCCTCTGTCAGATTGAAGTTTTTAAAAAATGTTGCAGCTTCCGGATTGTCTTCTTCAAAACCTTTTCTGGAAATGATGGTGCACGCATCAGTAGGGTAAATATTTTTTGGATCGTCGAGGTATTTAATATCATACCTGGCCCACATAAAATGTGGCTTCCAACCGGTTATCACAATCCACTGATTGTTTTTAATGGCTTTTTCGAGGCTGGCAATCATGGCCGGCCCACTCGATGTAATCTGATCAAAATCGAGATCGTAAGCTTCAATCGCTTTTTCCGTATTCGCGTGAATGCCTGCACCTCCACCAATTCCGATAATTTCACCGTCGAATTTATCTTTATTGGCGTTCAGTTCGGTAATTGAATTGATGGTTACATATGCCGGGACCACGAGTCCGGTGGTACCTTCGCTGAACGATTCTCCGAGTTTAACCAGCTTATCGCCGTAGTCGGCCCAGTATTCTCTGTGGGTATTTGGCAACCAGGCATCGAGGAAAACATCACCTTTTGAATTTGTTTTTGAAAGCTCGCCATAGATCAATCCGGGTTCAAGATTCGTTAATTCAACATTATGTCCGTTATTCTCCAACGCCACACGCGCAAGTTGAGTAAATGCAATTCCTTCGGCCCAGTTCGGGTAAAGAATATTCACTTCTTTCTGTTTTTCGTCCGGGCTTTTTTTCTTATTGTTGCTGCATGAGCTGAATACAAATGCCATGCTAAAAATCAGTAATAAACCCAACAGGTTTTTTATTTTAAAATGCATAATTTTCAATTTTAAGTTTTTTCTATTTTTTGTTTGCTATCGACTGGGTAATTCTGTCTAATACAATCGCCAGGATTACAATTCCAAGTCCTGATTCAAATCCTTTTGAGATGTCGTTTTGCTGAATGCTCTGGTAAACCACGCTTCCGAGGCCACGGGCGCCCACCATCGATGCAATTACCACCATCGACAAGGCCAGCAGGATAACCTGGTTTACGCCAGCCAGAATAGTTGGCATGGCAAGTGGCAACTGGATTTTGTATAAAATCTGTCTTTCCGTTGCGCCAAATGCACGCCCGGCTTCAATTACATCGCGCTGCACGTTTTTAATTCCGAGGCTGGTAAGCCGCACTGCGGGCGGAAGTGAAAAAATAACCGTAGCAATTACCCCCGGCGTATTTCCAACACTAAAGAAAAAAATGGCCGGGATGAGGTAAACAAAAGCGGGCATTGTTTGCATAAAGTCAAGGATTGGCTTCACTATGGCGCCGGCGGTATTGTTTCGCGCCGTTAAAATGCCAACCGGGATACCAATTATTAAAGCAATTATTGTGGAAACAATTACCAGTGTAGTCGTTTGAATAGCCTCTTCCCAGTAGTCCATTCCGTAAATAAGCAGGAAACCGAGAATGACAAACAATGCTAATCCGATACCTTTTTTAAATCCTTCTGTTGTTAGAAATTTGTTTCCTGTTTTTGCATAGTATGCAATCAGCGTCACTAAAATAAGCAGTATCACAAAAGGTATATTCAGAAGGATATCATTTAAGTTTTCCACGGTCCATGAAATTGCAGTGTCCATGGCGCTCCAGAGAGAAGAAAAATTGCTTTCAAGGGCATTAATTCCTTTTTCAATAGATTCTCCCAGATGAATAAATTTTTCCATTTTATATATCGTTTGCTTTTTCCTTTAGTTGAGTTACTTCTTTATAGCCATATTTTGTAGCTTCAATTATTAAAGAAGTCTGGGTAACCAATCCAATCAGTTTTCCTGAATCTTCTTCAACTACCGCAAGCGGAAAACGGTGATCAGTAATAAGCGGAAGCATTTCTTCCACCGTGTAGTGCTTATAAACACTGGGCACATCTGTTTTTAATGCTTTTTCAACAGTTTTTTCTTGTTGATCCTGAAGTTTTAAAACATCATTTAACCGGACGAATCCAAGAAATTTCATTTCTTCGTCTTCCACCGGGAGGACATCCATACTTACGGAACGCATTTTCCGTATTGTACCTCTGGGGCCGTCTTTTTTATGATGAATCAGTGTTGGTTTTTTAAACATCAGTGTTTCGGCAGTTATAATGGTTTTGCGGTCTACTTTTTCAACAAAAGCCTCTACATAATCACTGGCCGGATTGGTTAGGATATCTTCAGCTGTCCCTATTTGTTCCACAACACCATCTTTCATAATGGCAATGCGATCGCCGATTTTTATGGCCTCGTCCAAATCATGTGTAATAAATACGATTGTTTTGTGTAGTTTATTCTGAATCTGCAACAGTTCGTCCTGCATGTCAGATTTAATTAGCGGGTCGAGTGCAGAGAACGCTTCGTCCATCAACAATACCTCCGGATCGTTAGCCAGCGCCCGTGCCAATCCAACCCGTTGCTGCATCCCGCCCGACATTTCAGCCGGATACTGGTCTTCGTACCCTTTCAATCCTACTGTTTCAAGAGCTATTCGTGCCCGCTCCTCCCTTTGTTTTTTTGGTTCTCCCCTTATTTCAAGCCCAAATGCAGCATTTTCTAAAATTGTTCTGTGCGGGAGCAATCCAAACTTTTGAAACACCATACTCATCTCGGTACGGCGGGTTTCCAGCAGCTCCTTATTGCTTTCGCGGGTGATGTTGTAGTCTTTAAAAAACACTTTCCCGGCAGTGGGTTCGTTGAGCCGGTTCAAACAACGGATTAGTGTTGATTTGCCACTTCCCGATAAACCCATAATAACGAAAACCTCGCCTTCTTTAATTTCAAAACTGGCTTTATTGACGCCAATTGTGCACTTGGTTCTTTTCAGTATTTCTTCTTTGGAAACACCCTGTTCCAGTAATGCCAGCGCTTCTTTTTTCTTTTTTCCGAAGATAAGCGTTAAATCTTCAACTTTTAACTTTATGTTTTCGTTTTCGGCCATCGGTTTTATATTTAAAAGTAATATCCCATATTAATATTAAAACGTGTATTCCACTTCGGATTTTTCACACCCGACCCCAATCCTTTGCCAAATGAACTGGTAAGCCAGGGCTGATTTTTTCCCATTGCGTAATCAACATAGGTATATACAGGTCCGGCGCTGATTAAGAAGCCTGGAATCAAATGTTGCGTATCGTAGAAATTTTTATCTTTCTTGTCTATCAGCGTATAGTCGATATAAGGTTGAATGCTTGAAACCGGACCCCAATCAACCGGTACTGTATAAGCCAATCCTATAACATATAAATTTGCTTCTGTGGCAACTCCGCCGGTATAGTTTTCTCCACCGAAATATTCGTAACCATAGGCTCCCATTTGAACAACATCCAGTTTTTGTCCGTTATCGGCTGTTGCATTATAATTGTAGGTGATGAATTCAGTTTTCAGATTGAAATTTCCAATATTCCCATCCAGATATCCGGCAAAAGCGGTACTTGTTTCGGTTTTATCCAGTATCGAATTGTAAATTCCCCCAACCTGGCCCGAAATACCAACTTCCCAGTTGTCATTGAAATGATAAGAAATGTCTGCATTAAACTGATTAAGTTCCCGCAGACTTGCAGAAGTCATTACAGTTTCGCCATCCGCATTTATATAAGCTCCTTCTCCCGGGACAATATCATATGAATAGCGACCGGGACCGGCATTCCCGAAGGTAACATCACCTCCAAATTGCGGTCCTTCCGGTTCTGCCTGCCTGTAGTAGGCAAACGCCATTTCCGTTTTTTCTGATGGATTTAATTCGAATTTGATACCCATATCGTAATCATCTTCCAGTCCAACGTAATAAGGACCCTGGAACCACCACGAATGAGAGGCATATTTGGTAATTCCGAATGGAACCTGGGAAACGCCGAGTTTCACATAGAATTTATCCGTAAACGCATATCCGAAATATCCGTGATGAATAAAATGTGAACCAAATGTGGGGTAAAAACGGTATTCAAAACTCAGGTCGATGCCGGAGATTGAACCATCCACATTGATACGCCAGGTGTCCCAGGTAAATTGTGGATTTAATTTTCCGGCATTGCGTTCATAATTAGTTGATAACAAGTTGTAACGTACTGCTCCACCAAAATTTATTTTATCTTCTTTTTCTTCCTTCTGGGCTTTTGCGACCATACCAGCTAAAATTAAGATGATGAAGAAAAAATTTTGTTTCAAGATCATAATTCAATGTTTGTTGCAAATTCCACTTCCTGATTTTTTATGTTTTCCCAACTGCCTGATAACCTGATTTGTAACAATACACTAATAGTTATAACTGATTTAAACCTGAAATTGTTTAAACATTCAAAATATGCAAGTTTTAAAAAAGCTTCGGGAACAATAAATGACGGGAACTTTCAATTTCGTATTTACGAATTTTAATAAACCGAAAAGTTGTTTTGGCTCAGTTGCTTTGTAATTGATATTTAATTGCTCTTCTTTGAAGAAAACCACCATATACGACCACAAAGAAACAAAAAATGAATTTTACAGAGAAGTTTTTCCTTGTTACAAGAACAGGCACTTTATTACAGATGCCTTAAAATGAGATTTTTGGGATTTTTGAATTATGAGGATAAAAAATACAAATAATATTTTCTTAAAATTGGATTGAAACTTTCGAATTACCGGTTTTTTACAACCTTAAAAGTACTTCTGTCATTCCCGGAACCATTCACTTGCAGGAAATACAGTCCTGGTTGCAAATGACTTAAATCAAGGATAATGTTGTTGTCGTTCACGTTGTTTTTAACCGTTACTTTTTTCCCGAGAATGGTAAAGAGCTGCACCGTTGATATTTGTTTCGACGAATAGATTTCAAGCCTGTTGTTTACCGGGTTTGGATAAATTTTTATGCGACTTGTTTCCGGATATTCTGCCACAACATTTAGGTTTCCGCCATTTTCAACAAACCTTTGTGCAAATTGCTGAAAATAGATATTTGCAATTTCTGCACTGTGTATTATTAATGTATTCTCGTCGTTTCTTTCGTTCGCCGAATTGCTCCAGTTATGGCTTCCGGTAATTACCTGCGGGTCGGAGGACGGCAGGTTAGCATCAATTACAGCCATCTTGTTGTGTAGCAAACCTTCCACATTGTAATCAAAAACAAACCGTGTAACCGGCAGGTTGTCGTTCAGGATGTTGTTTACTGTTTCGGTATTTTCCCCCTGTTCATTAGTAATTACGTGCACCGTTACACCTCGCTGATTTGCAGCTGCAATGGCCAGCGCCAAATCGGTGCGGGTGATTACCATCGTTTCCACTTCAAGATCGTTACCGGCTGTTCCTATCGCATCGATAATTTTTTGGTTGGTGTTGTCGGAAGGGCTGAAATAACATTCCACCGGTATATCTCCAATTATAAACTGGTGCGGTGTATTGTCCTTTTTTTCGGCGCCAAACTTTGCCTTCGTTTCATCCGGCAGGTCGCCCGTCGATCCCCACATTTCTTCAAATTCAATTTGATATGCCTTTGCCAGCGTCTGATCCTGGATGAACAAACTGTTATTGGCATCGGTATTTACCTGGTCGTACGTTAAATTGGTTGAACCTGTCCATATCCAGGATTTATCGGGATTGCCGGCATTTGCATCGAAAATAGCGAATTTGTTGTGCATAATTCCATCATTTTCACCATTCGGGCTTTCCAGTACCGGTATGTTGTCATTCAAATCCCGCACTCCCACATGTGCAGTGGAACCGCTGGTAATAAAACGAATTTTCACACCGCGGTTTTTGGCTGCGTTTAATGCTTCGCTCACATTGCTGATGCCATTGTTATTGATATTGTATACACAGAAATCAATCGATTCTTCGGCACGATTGATATATGCAATTAAAGTATCTTCTATAAATGTGCTGATATTTTGCGCGATTGTCCCGGTTGAAACCGACTGGTTTACAGCGGTATTAAAATAAACATTTATTTTTCCTGAAGATTTTGATTTAGTTGCGTAAATACCGGTTGACGAAAAAGCAGTGTCGGAATCAAAAACTGAAAATGGTTGGGCATAAACGATAGCCGCCGGTTCTAACCCGGAAATGTATGCTTTGTGTAAAAATGCATTTTCTGCAGTTAAAGCAATTTCAGATTTAATATATTCCCACGATGATTGATTCGGAGTTGTGCCAAACCGAACTTCTGATGTTGCATCCACATCTGTTTCCCACAACAAAGCAAAACCATTGGTGGTAATTTCCGAAACCATAACAGGGGAAGTAATATTTACAGGATTGGCAGATTTGAAATCATTCATATCCCGCGGTAACAACTGGTAACCTGTATTTGGATCGTTGGGGGAATATTGCGAGAGAATGGCAGTGAGACTGAATGTGCCGGTGGGGATAACTTCGCCAACAATTGGTGCATTGCGATCAATCCGAAGTTCCGCTGTGGCGTTACCGGCCATAATTTCGTAATTCGTTCCGCCCGAAAAAGTCCCGGAAGCATCCACAAATTCCACATTTTTTATTTGAACCAACCGGCTTTCATACTCTTCGCTCATTTCATCCAGAGTGATAATTTTTGGCATGGGCAACTGATGATTTGAAGAATGAACTGTCACTGATTTGACAGGATCGAGTTCGAGCAGGTTGTTGTAATTTTTCAGCGTTCCGGTAACGGTTACCGAATCGCCGCGCTTTACATTTTGAACAAGATTTCCGTACATAGCAAGGCCGGCGGTTTCGTCCTGAAAATAACGAATGGCGCCCAATTCTTCTCCATTGGTCACAATTCCGCTTACGGTTACCTGTTCGCCCTGCAAATTTCTAACATTCGATATTTTTTCCTGTGAATAAAGCTGAATTGTGGAAATTATCGCCAGAAACGTAAATAATGTTTTCAAACCTTATTGTTTTAATGTTCGGGTGGCGAAATTAGGAAAAAAACGCCGGATAAGATGTTGGTTTGTATTAAATGAAAATGAATTTTACGGGCGAAAATTCATTCATTCGCAACCAATAATTTCTTTACAACCGATTTATTATCAATGGTTTTAACCTGAAGTAAATATATGCCGTTGGGGATTTCGCGAAGCTGAAGTTGATAGCTGTTTTCGCCAAACTCGAATTTTTTGGCAAGTACTTCTTTGCCGGTGATATTTACCAGCCGGATTTCAGCCATTTCATTCGTATTCATTTCCAGCGTTACTTTTCCGGACTTTGCAGGGTTGGGGAAAACCTTCAATTCTGTTTGTTCGTGGTTGACGGTTGGAGTATCGCGGGATCCACTGTACACAGCAGGTTCCGACTGCGAAAATCCGGCAAACTGACAAACGATAAATAACAGGATAAGTATAAATTGTTTCATATTGTACTTCGTTTAATTAACTGAAAATGCTGCAAATAGCATGCCTCTTTTATTACAGACAAATCAGAAACAAAATCGTTGCAATTTTCCAAAGAAAACTGTGGTTAATATTCAACAGGTTATTTTCAACCTAACTTTAATAACTTGATTTTTTGTTGTTTATCAAGTTATTTTAAATTTCGAATTCAAAATTTTAACGGCTGTTTCCAGGTCTTCGGGAGTGTCGATCCCGATGCTCTGATAATTGGTAACAGCAGTTTTTATTTTATATCCGCTTTCGAGCCAGCGCAATTGTTCCAGCGATTCTGCCATTTCCAGGCGTGTATGTTCGAGCTTAGTAATTTCGCTTAAAACTTCTTTTTTGTATGCATACATTCCTACATGCGCCCAAAAAGTATTCACCCGCAGCCAGTAATTCTCTTCCTCTCCGCGCACAAAAGGAATTGGCGACCGACTGAAATAAAGTGCGTTATGCTGGTTGTCGAGAACTACTTTGGGACGGTTCTGGTTGAACAATTCTTCGGTAGTTTCTATCTTTTTTACCAGTGTGGCAATTTTTATTTCTTCGGTAAAACATGATTTCAACTGTTCAATTTGCTCCGGACTGACAAATGGTTCATCTCCCTGAACATTTATAACAACATCAAAATCGTGTTTTTCGGCAAGTAACGCAGCCGCTTCTGCGCAACGATCTGTGCCGCTTTTGTGCGACGACATGGTTTTTATCACATTACCGCCGAATTTCTCGACTGCTCCGGCAATTCTGTCATCGTCAGTGGCAACCCAAACGTGTGGCAGCGCTTTCGCCACGTTTTCATAAACCCACCGGATCATCGGCTTGTCGTTAATCAGGGCCAGCGGTTTTCCCGGAAAACGGGTCGACTGAAATCTTGCAGGTATAATTCCAATGAATTTCATTTCAGTGTATTTTTATTAGTGGCATAAATATAAACATATTTAGGGGCTGAAAAGCAGAATTCAGTTTTAAAAATATCGTGAAAAGGCGGCGACGTTTGACTTACATCTTTAAAAATTGTAAACAAAACCCAAAAAAAGGTTAATTCAGGTTCAAAGCAAAAAAGTGCGCTGAAAAATTGTAAATTTGTGCTCTCATTGAAGGAACACAATATGGATATTCAGGGAATAAAACAAAGGTTCGAAATTATTGGGAACTCCCCGGGATTGAACAGGGCCATCGAAGTCGCTGTTCAGGTGGCGCCAACCGATCTTTCTGTTTTAATCACCGGCGAGAGTGGAACCGGGAAAGAGATATTTCCGCAAATTATCCATCAGTTTTCGAGCCGGAAACACGGAAAATATATCGCCGTAAACTGTGGTGCAATTCCTGAAGGTACCATTGATTCTGAACTTTTCGGGCATGAAAAAGGTGCTTTTACCGGCGCCCTTTCCGACCGCAAAGGATATTTTCAGGAAGCCGACGGAGGAACTATTTTTTTGGACGAAATAGGAGAGCTGCCGCTTTCAACGCAGGTTCGGTTACTGCGCGTGCTCGAAACCGGAGAATTTATAAAAGTTGGCTCATCGCAGGTAATTAAAACCAATGTACGCGTTATTACCGCAACAAATGTAGATATTCCGACAGCAATAGAAGACGGGAAGTTCAGAGAGGATTTATATTACCGTTTAAATACGGTGCCGATTGCCATTTTACCGTTGCGCCAGCGTCCGGACGATATTTACTTGTTGTTCCGGAAATTTGCGCGCGATTTTGCTGAAAAATACCGAATGCCGCCATTGCGGATCGAAGAAGACGCCAAAATTTTACTAATGAATTACCGGTGGCCCGGAAATGTTCGCCAGTTAAAAAACATTACCGAACAGATTTCTGTAATTGAACAGGAAAGGGATATTTCAGCTGAAGTGCTGCGAAATTACCTGCCGGTAGATTCTTCTAAACTCCCGGCGCTGCTGTCGCGGAGCGAAGAAAAATCATTTGCCAACGAACGCGAAATTTTGTACAAGGTGCTGTTTGATATGAAACGCGACATGAACGATCTGAAAAAACTGGTGCTCGATATCATGGAAACCCGTGAGAAGCCTATTTCACGCGATCAGGCGCAAATTATCCGCAATCTTTATGACGATGACGAAAGAAATGTCGTTTCGCACGATCAAATGGCGAAATCAATTCACATTCCGCCAATCGATAAAGAAAATATTCAGGATACTGAAGAGTTTGTGGAAGAGTCGCTTTCGCTGGAAGATAAAGAAATTGAATTAATTACAAAAGCGCTTGAAAAACATAAAGGCAAGCGCAAATATGCCGCCCAGGAATTGGGTATCTCAGAACGGACGCTGTACCGGAAAATAAAGGAGTACGATATTAAGGGATGATTTTAGAATGAGAAAATTATTGATATTTGCATTTGTAGTTTTTGCTGCCGGATTTATCACATCTTCATGCAAAATTTCCTATTCATTTACCGGCGCCAGTATTGCGCCCGATGTTAAAACCTATTCGGTTTATTATTTCCCTAACCGGGCGCAATTGGTGAATCCGACATTGAGTCAGGAATTTACCGAATCGCTGCGGGAAAAAATTCAGCGCCAGACGTCGCTGGACGAGTTGCAGGAAAACGGAGATTTGGAGTTTGAAGGACAAATTACCGGTTACGATGTGCGACCGATGACCATTCAAAAAGGCGATCTGGCCGCACAAAACCGGCTCACAATTACTGTAAAATTAAAATATACCAATAATAAGGATCCGGAACAAAATCTTGAAAAAACATTTTCGGCTTTCGAAGAATTTAGCAGTTCGCAATCGCTGGCCGATGTGGAAGAAGGACTGGTTCCCGAAATCCTCAAAAAAATAAACGAGGATATTTTTAATGCAACAATTGCGAACTGGTAAAGACCGATGGATAAAGATTTTTTTTACAACCTGCTGGCAGAGCCAGGAGAACTGGGAGATGATACATTGCCTGGGTTGAAGGAGTTAACTGAAAAATACCCGTTTTTCCAGGCAGCCTGGTTATTATATCTGAAGAACCTTAAAATTACCAATCATCCGCAATTCGGTGAAACATTGAAAAAAGTAGCGGTGATGGTGCCCGACAGAAAACAAATGTACCGGTATCTGAATGATAGCGACAGCCGGACATTTTTTCATCCTTATCTGGAACAAAGTTTAGCAAAAGAACCTCTGTACCGGCTGGAAGATGATGAAAATAAAGAATCCGGAAACAGTTTGATTGATAAGTTCCTGCAAGCGAAACCTGCTCCCCTCAGAATGGACAATCATACGGATGAAACTAACAGTTCCGGGGCAGCAAATGAAATCCTGGAAAGGTCGAATGCCGAAGATGACGAACTAATCACAGAGACACTGGCAATGATATATTTCGAGCAAAAAAAATACGAAAAAGCACTTGATGCATTTCAAAAATTAAGTTTGAAATATCCGGAAAAAAGTATTTACTTTGCAACCCGAATTGAGGAAATTGAAAATTTAAAGAATTTATAACAGCAAGAAAATGTACACGTTAATAACAGTTTTAATATTTATCGTTTGTATTCTGCTGATACTTATCGTGTTGGTTCAGAATTCAAAAGGCGGCGGTTTGGCCAGTAACTTTCAATCGACCGGCCAAATGATGGGAGTTCGGAAAACTACCGATTTTCTTGAAAAAGCAACCTGGGTCTTGGCAGGCTCGCTGCTTGTTTTATCTATTTTAGGCTCTGCCTTTATTCCGCGCCAGGTAGTTGAAGAACAATCGCGCGTTCAGGATCAGATTGAAAATGCAATTGATCCCACACAAATTCCTACTTTCCCGACAACACCGCCGGAAACAGGAACAAACAACCAGCAAACTACACCACCACCGGCAACTGAAAACGGAAACGGTCAATAAAAGATATTGTACTCTATACTGTGGAAAAGCCATTTATCCTGTGAAAAGGTAAATGGCTTTTTCTTTTTCTGCACACTCAACTGCGCCTGAATACTACAAACCGATTTATCCTGTCACCCTGTCATAAATGGTGTCAAACATGTAATTTTGTTGATTATCAATAGTTTATGTGGGAATAGCCTGGTTGTTGCTTTTTCGATAAATGCAATTTTGTCCATTTTTTCGCACAGCGGAATGTATTTGACCGCATGGCACAGATTGTGCTATTTACGGTTGTCGATTTTTGAAAATTTTAAAATGTTTAATGTATAAACTAAACAACTATGGCAGATTTAAAAGGTAAAATTCTGGCTGGCAAAATTCTGGTTCAACCACAAGCCGCCGAAGAAAAAACATCAAGCGGAATTATTATTCCCGATTCAGCAAAAGAAAAACCACAAGTAGGAAAAGTAGTTTTAGTTGGCGCTGCCAAAAAAGACGAACCTATGGAAATTAATGTTGGCGATGTTGTTTTCTACGGAAAATATTCCGGTACAGAGTTGAACATTGATGGTGAAGATTACTTGTTAATGTCTCAAACTGACGTATTGTACATCGCTTAATCAAAATTAAAAAAAGTAAATAGTATGGCAAAAGAAATTAAATTCGACATCGAAGCCCGCGACATGTTGAAAAGCGGCGTTGATAAACTGGCAAACGCCGTAAAAGTAACACTGGGGCCAAAAGGACGTAACGTTGTTCTTGAGAAAAAATTTGGTGCACCGCTGATCACAAAAGACGGTGTAACAGTAGCAAAAGAAATTGACCTCGCCGATGCATTTGAAAATCTCGGCGCGCAAATGGTAAAGGAAGTAGCATCCAAAACCGGCGATGACGCAGGAGACGGAACTACAACTGCAACTGTTCTGGCGCAGTCTATCATCAATGTAGGTTTGAAAAACGTTGCTGCCGGCGCAAATCCCATGGATTTAAAACGTGGTATCGATAAAGCAGTTGCCAAAGTAGTTGAAAATATTGCCGCACAGGCAAAAACTATCGGCGACGATTACGCAAAAATAGAATCGGTAGCTAAAGTTTCTGCAAATAACGATGATACGATTGGGAAACTAATTGCAGAAGCAATGCAGAAAGTTCACAAGGAAGGTGTTATCACCATCGAAGAATCAAAAGGTACTGATACGTATGTTGATGTAGTGGAAGGTATGCAATTCGATCGTGGTTATATTTCTCCTTACTTTGTAACCGACGCTGAAAAAATGGCTGCCGAGCTTGAAAATCCGTACATCCTTATCCACGATAAGAAAATCAGCACCATGAAAGACCTCCTTCCCATATTGGAAGCAACAGCTCAGGCAGGTCGTCCGCTGATGATTATTTCTGAAGATGTAGACGGCGAAGCACTGGCTACTTTGGTTGTAAACCGTTTGCGCGGCTCACTGAAAGTATGCGCCGTAAAAGCTCCCGGATTTGGCGATCGCCGGAAAGAAATGCTGGAAGATATTGCAGTATTGACCGGTGGTTCGGTAATTACCGAAGAAAAAGGGATGAAGCTGGAACAGGCTACTCTTGATATGCTTGGCGAAGCTGAAAAAGTGACAGTCGATAAAGAAAATACGACAATTGTTAACGGAGCTGGCGCACAGGATAATATTAAAGCACGTGTAAACCAGATTAAAAAACAAATTGAAACCACAACTTCTGATTACGACAAGGAAAAACTGCAGGAACGTTTGGCTAAGCTGGCCGGCGGTGTTGCAGTAATTTATGTTGGTGCTGCTTCGGAAGTTGAAATGAAAGAAAAGAAAGACCGTGTTGACGATGCATTAAGTGCAACACGCGCTGCTGTGGAAGAAGGCATTGTTCCCGGTGGTGGAGTTACATACATACGCGCTGTTGCCGCACTGGATGAAATCGAAGGTGAAAACGACGACGAACAAACTGGTGTCGAAATCATCAAGCGTGCTATTGAAGAGCCACTTCGCCAGATTGTTGAAAATGCAGGCAAAGAAGGTGCTGTTGTCGTTCAGAAAATTAAAGAAGGAAAAGAAGATTACGGATACAACGCTCGTACAGATAAATATGAAAATTTATATGAAACCGGTGTTATTGATCCGGCTAAAGTAGCTCGCATTGCCCTTGAAAATGCCGCTTCAATTGCAGGTATGTTCCTGACAACTGAAGCTGTGGTCGTAGAAGAAAAAGAAGAACATCCACCTGTTCATGGCGGCGGTGCACCCGGAATGGGAGGTATGGGCGGAATGATGTAAAAAATTATCTGCGCTTTAAATATAAAAAGCTCTTCCGGCAAAAGGAAGGGCTTTTTTTGCATTTTAAAAACTGACGATTATCAGATTCTGCTTTTTAACATCTTTCTGTTAATTCCACGTGCTTGTAAATCAGTGAAATAAAATTTTATATATTGTTTAGTTTATTTTGTTTTTTAAAATGGAAGTTGTCTAAATTTGGCAGGTTGTATGTAAAACAGAGAGAACATGAGATTGCTGTGAGACCAAAAATCCAATAGGTTATGGCAATTCCGTTAAATACCTTTGAAAACTTTTAATTGAATGAGATGAAAACAGGCATCAGTGAATTTATTTCGAACCTTGAAACTAAAACCCCGGGAGAACGCGAATTTCATCAGGCTGTGGAAGAGGTCATTGAATCGGTTTGGGATTTTTATCAAAAAAATCCAAAATATCAAAGCGCCAATATTTTGGGAAGGATGGTTGAACCTGAACGGGTAATCATGTTTCGGGTTCCGTGGGTCGACGATAAAGGAAATGTTCAGGTGAATCGCGGTTACAGGGTTGAATTTAACTCTGCACTGGGTCCGTACAAAGGAGGATTACGATTTCATGCAAGCGTTAATTTAAGTATCCTGAAGTTTCTCGGATTTGAACAGACATTTAAAAATAGTCTTACAACTTTGCCGATGGGAGGAGGAAAAGGGGGCTCTGATTTCAGCCCGAAAGGAAAAACTGACGCTGAAATTATGCGTTTCTGTCAGTCGTTTATGACGGAGCTTTATCGTCATATAGGGCCGGATACCGATGTTCCCGCAGGAGACATTGGAGTTGGAGGGCGCGAAATAGGTTATTTATTTGGCCAGTATAAACGATTGAAAAACGAATTTACCGGCGTTCTTACCGGAAAAGGTTTGAGTTGGGGAGGAAGTTTAATCCGCCCGGAAGCTACCGGATTTGGCGCCGTATATTTTGTACAGCACATGCTTCACCGGATGGAACGGGATATCGAAGGAATGAAAGTTGCTATTTCCGGTTTTGGCAATGTTGCATGGGGTGCCATAACTAAAATCAATGAACTCGGTGGTAAGGTCGTTACTATTTCAGGACCTGACGGATATGTTTTTGACGCCCATGGAATAGAAGGTGAAAAAGTTGATTATTTGCTGGAATTGCGAACAAGCAATAACGATGTTGTAGAACCTTATGCCGAAGAATTTGGGGCAAAATTCGTTCCGGCTAAGCGGCCGTGGGAGGTGCTGGTGGATATCGCAATTCCCTGTGCGACAGAAAATGAGCTTCATTTGGAAGATGCCATCGAACTGAAGAAAAATGGTTGTTTCCTGGTGGCGGAAGCTTCAAATATGGGATGTACAGCCGATGCTGTTGAATACCTGATTGAAAATCTGATATATGCACCCGGAAAGGCAGTCAACGCAGGAGGTGTGGCAGTTTCCGGGCTCGAAATGGCGCAAAACAGCATGAGAATTAATTGGCCGCGTCAGGAAGTGGATTTCCGGCTGAAAGAAATAATGAGAAACATTCACGATACCTGTGTTAATTTTGGATTAAACGGTAATAAAATAGATTATGTGAAGGGAGCTAATATTGGCGGGTTCGTAAAAGTTGCCGACGCCATGCTTGCCCAGGGAATCGTTTGATTTTGACATGTTCCGTATCGAATCACTTTTTGCAGCAAAGGTAAAATTTAATCTATTGGTAAAATTGATTCACGTATCAACATGAAACACTTTTTTACATTTGCCAAAAATTGATATTTTTGATATGCTAATAGATACTCATTCCCATATATTTTCCGAAGATTTTGTGCAGGATATAGATGAAGTAATCCAGCGCGCATACGATAATGACATCAAAAAAATATTATTGCCAAACATCGATTCAGGAACAGTAAAAAGGCTTTTGGATCTTGCCGATTCTTATCCTCATCTTTGCTTTCCTTTGATGGGGCTGCACCCGGGTTCAGTCGACAACGATTATAAAGAAGAACTTGAAGCGGTGGAGTACTGGATTGAAAAACGTGATTTTATCGGAATTGGTGAAATAGGAATCGACTTATATTGGGACAGAACGTTCTTAAAACAACAGGAAGATGCTTTCCGGCACCAGGTAAAACTGGCAAAAGCAAAAAAGTTACCCGTAGTCATTCATGTCAGAAACTCGTTTGATGCAGTTTATACGATCATTAAAGAAGAGCAAGATGGATCGTTGAAAGGAATTTTTCATTGTTTTAGCGGGAACAAAACTGAAGCGTTAAAAATTATGGAAGAAGGATTTCTTCTGGGAATTGGCGGAATAGTTACTTACAAAAACAGTGATCTGGAACAGGTACTGAAAGACGTTGACATTCAAAATCTCGTACTCGAAACAGATGCCCCTTATCTGTCACCGGTACCTAAAAGAGGCAGAAGAAATGAATCATCTTATTTGATTTATGTCGCACAAAAACTGGCTGAAATATACGATCTTCCAGTAGAACGAATTGCAGAAATAACATCAAATAATGCCCGCAGACTTTTTGAAATATAATACAATGCATTTCATTTAAACACAAATGCCTGCAATTAAAGATAGGAATACCTCAATTTTAATCATTTACACCGGCGGGACTATCGGAATGGTTCAGCGGCTGCAGAATGGCACACTCGGACCAGTTCAGTTCGAGCACATTAAAGAAGATATTCCTGAACTGAACAAGTTTGATTATAACATAAAAACAGTGACATTCAATCCACCGCTTGATTCTTCCAATATGAATCCGGGGATTTGGGGAAAAATTGCGAAAACAATTGCTAAAAACTACAACCGTTTTGACGGTTTTGTGGTTCTTCACGGAACTGACACAATGGCTTATACTGCATCAGCTCTAAGCTTTATGTTCGGAAACCTCAATAAACCAGTGATTCTTACCGGTTCACAATTACCTATCGGAACGCTGAGGACTGACGGGAAAGAAAATCTGATTACTTCAGTTGAAATTGCCGCTGCCAAAAAAAATGGTCTGCCAATGGTGCCGGAAGTATGTATTTTTTTCGATTACAAATTATACCGGGGAAACCGCACTGTAAAACGCGATGCCGATCAGTTCAGCGCTTTTGAATCGGTAAATTATCCATCACTTGCAATTGCCGGTGTCGATATAAAGTATCGAACAGAATATATTCATTATCCTGAAGATGATGGTAAATTACAGGTAAATTACCAGTTCGATAATAACGTGGTCATTCTGAAGATGTTTCCCGGCATAAGTCAGCATGTTTTTAATTCGGTACTGAATATTCCCGGAATAAAAGGTATCGTACTCGAAACTTTCGGTTCAGGAAATGTCCCCACAACAAAATGGTTAATAAATGGTGTTAAGAGAGCAATTAAGCGGAATGTAATTGTTTTAAATGTTACTCAATGCGAAGGTGGCAAAGTTGCCATGGGGCAGTATGAAACCAGCCTGGAATTATTGAATGCAGGTGTGGTTTCGGGGAAAGATATCACAACCGAAGCAGCAATCACCAAACTGATGTTTCTATTGGGACAAAAGCTTCTGCCAAACGAAATAAAAATGCATCTCAATAACAACCTGCGTGGGGAAATAAGTAGTTAGCTTTATTTTTTATTCGCAATTTTTTATTATTTTGCAGGCCGTTATTTCGGGCTTGTCAGAACGAGGAGAGGTGCAGGAGTGGCTTAACTGGCACGCCTGGAAAGCGTGTGTACCGCATAACGGTACCGGGGGTTCGAATCCCCCTCTCTCCGCTTATTTTTAGAGAAAGCTTATATTATATTTTGAATAACGGAAGCAGAGGCATATTTTTGTATATTGGAAATTGAAAAATTCAATAAATAAATAAAATCAAAACCAAGGAGATTATTAATTAAAAATTCAAATTAATTATGAAAAAACTATTCGCGTTAATAGCAGTATCAGGGTTGCTGTTTTTTATGGCACAAAATGCTGTAGTTGCACAGAACAGAGCAGCTGCACAGGACACCACGGGAGCAACCACCAACCAACAGGTGGATGTAGCAGCTGACACACAGGAAGAAGCCGCCGCCGCCGCTGAAGAAGGAAAATCGTTGCACAGCCGTTTGAAGCAAATTTTCATTGAAGGTAACCCGACGTTTATGTCGTTCGTGTTGATCTCTCTTATTCTTGGACTGGCTTTTTCAATTGAAAGAGTGTTGTATTTGAATCTCGCAACCAGCAATACCAGAAAACTTCTGATCAGAGTTGAAGAAGCATTGGAAAACGGCGGTGTTGAGGCAGCAAAAGATGTTTGCCGTAAAACACGCGGACCAGTTGCCAGTATTTTTTATCAAGGTCTCGACAGGGCTGATCATGGGATTGAAGTGGTAGAGAAATCAATAATTTCATACGGCGGTGTGCAGGCCGGTTTACTTGAAAAAGGCTTAAGCTGGATTGCATTGTTCATCGCCCTTGCTCCGATGCTCGGATTCCTTGGAACAGTAATCGGTATGATTGGCGCTTTCGATGCTATTGAAGTAGCCGGGGATATTTCTCCCTCATTGGTTGCAGGTGGTATTAAAGTAGCTTTGATCACAACTGTAGGTGGACTTGTTGTGGCTATTATTCTGCAAATCTTTTACAACTACTGTGTTTCCAGAATTGACAGCATAGTAAACAACATGGAAGATGCCTCTATTTCCCTTTTGGATTTATTGGTTAAGCATAACATGAAAAATAGATAGAAATGACGAAGTTAAGTAGAATAGTTACTATTTTATTGTGGGTCCTGATTATCATTTCCGCCGTCCTCGTTATATCGCTTATGGTGAATACAAGTGAAAACGACGCGGATCCGAACATGGGCGCGTGGATAAACACCAACCTCATTTGGGCCTATATCCTTTTGGCAATCGGTGCCGGAATTGCGGTAATCGCCGGTTTAATGCATACTTTTTCCGATATTCGATCCGCTAAAAGAAGTCTGATCTCACTTTTGATACTCGCAGCAGTGGTTATCGTTGCCTATGTTTTGGCTTCCGATGCTATCCCCCAGTTCATGGGGGTTCAGAAGTTTATAAACAACGGAACTTTAACACCACAGGTTGCAAAGATGATTGATACGGGGTTGATAATAACTTACATAATGCTCGGTTTAGCAGTATTGTCTATTATCCTGGCTCCCGTAACAAGATTATTTGATTAATTTAAATACGTGGTAATTAAACAGGAAATAAATTTATGGCTAGAAAAGTACCGGAAATACCATCAGCTTCGTTGGCAGACATTGCATTTATGCTGCTTATCTTTTTCCTGGTGACAACCACGATGGACGTTGACAGCGGTTTGGAAAGAAGACTTCCGCAATGGGTTGATGAACAACAGATTGATGAAGATCAACAAATTAAAGAACGTAACGTTTTTGTCGTTCTGGTAAACAGAAATAACGATTTGTTGGTGGAAAATGAATATCTTGATATTGACCAATTACGCGAACGGGCAAAAGAATTCATGGCAAATCCTTATAACGAAGAAGATTTGCCGGAAAAAGAACCCAAAGAAGTACCATATTTTGGAGAAACCATGGTTTCCAAAGGAGTTATCTCTTTAAGAAATGACCTCGATACCAAATATGGAGTTTATATCGCTGTTCAAAACGAACTGGTTGCTGCCATTAATGAGCTTAGGGATGAACTAGCCCGGGAGCATTTTGGAAAACCTTACGATGAACTGGAGGGTGATAAACAAGAAGCAATTCGGGATATCTACCCTTCAAGGATTTCAGAAGCTGAACCAAAAAAGGTAGGAGGAAAATAATTATGAGTAAATTCAGAAAAAAAGGAGGAAAAGAACTCCCGCCAATTTCAACAGCTTCGCTGCCGGACATCGTTTTTATGTTACTTTTCTTTTTCATGGTTAGTACAACCATGCGGGAGGTAACGCTGAATGTACAGATTCATTTGCCCGAAGCAACAGAGTTGAGCAAGCTGGAAAAGAAATCGCTGGTAAGTTATATTTATGTTGGTGAACCGCTGCCACAGTATCAAAAAATGTTTGGTGTGGCTCCACGTATCCAACTTAATGATCAATTTGCCAATGTAAACGAAATTCAGGATTTTGTTATTGCTGAACGTGAAGCAAGAGCTGAAGAAGAAAGGCCGTTGATGATTACTTCCTTAAAAGTTGATGAAAATACCAAAATGGGTATTGTTACCGACATAAAACAGGAATTAAGAAAGGCTGCCGCATTGCACATCAATTATTCTTCAAGGAAAGCGCGAAAAGATTAGTTCAACGAATAAATGAATAATAAAAAATGGGAAGTCGTTTTCGGCTTCCCATTTTTTATGCGATTGAAATTTTTTTATTTCTCTTTCTCTTTTAAATCAAGTTTCAGGTTTAATTCTTCCAGTTGTTCTGCAGATATTGTAGCCGGCGAATCATTCATTACATCTCTTCCTGCATTGTTTTTAGGGAAAGCTATTACGTCGCGGATAGAACCAAGTCCCGCAAAAAGCGATACCAGCCTGTCGAAACCAAAAGCGATACCGGCATGTGGCGGTGCGCCATACCTGAATGCATTCATTAAAAATCCGAATTGTGCCTGCGCCTGCTCTCTGGTAAAACCAAGCACGTCAAACATTTTCGACTGCAATTCTGAGTCGAAAATCCTAACTGAGCCGCCTCCGATTTCCACACCATTGATCACCAGGTCATAAGCATTGGCGCGCACTTTACCGGGATCGGAATCGAGTAGCGGAACATCCTCTGGTTTTGGAGAGGTAAACGGGTGGTGCATAGCAAAAAAACGACCGGTTTCTTCGTCCCATTCCAGCAACGGAAAATCAATTACCCATAACGGTTTAAAAACATCTTTCGATCGTAAGTCAAGACGATCGGCCATTTCAAGTCGCAGATGGCCCAGAGCATCCAAAGTATGCATCTTTTCACCTGAAAGGACCAAAATTAAATCCCCCGGCTCTGCATCAAGCAAATTCACCCATTGCTTTAAATCTTCTTCGGAATAAAATTTACCGACTGATGATTTGATAGTTTCATCTTCATTGTATTTCACATAAACCAATCCTTTTGCACCAATTTGAGGTCGTTTTACCCAATCTGTAAGTTCATCAAGTTGTTTGCGGGAATAGTCTGCACAACCTTTTGCACAAATGGCGCCGATATATTCCGCTGAATCAAAAACAGAAAAACCTTTTCCTTTGACCAACTGCGAAATATCCGTCAGAAGCATTTTAAACCGGATATCAGGTTTGTCCGAGCCGTATTTTTCCATTGCAGTGGCATAAGTCATTCGTGGGAAATCTTCCAGTTTTATGCCGAGCACATCTTTAAATGTATATTTCGTCAACCCCTCGAAAGCATTTAATACATCGTTTTGTTCTACAAACGACATTTCACAGTCTATTTGCGTAAATTCCGGTTGACGGTCGGCACGCAAATCTTCATCGCGGAAACATTTGACAATTTGGTAGTATTTATCAAATCCGGCAACCATCAGCAACTGCTTGAAAATTTGAGGCGATTGAGGAAGGGCATAAAATTCACCGGGATTCATCCTTGACGGGACCACAAAATCGCGCGCACCTTCGGGTGTAGACTTAATTAATACCGGAGTTTCGGTTTCAATAAAACCATTTTCATTGAGATAGTTGCGCACGGCATGTGCCATTTTTGCGCGAAGTTCCAGGTTTTTGCGGATAGCATTTCGCCGTAGATCGAGATAACGATATTTCATTCGCAAATCTTCGCCTCCATCGGTATCATCCTGAATGGTAAACGGAGGAACTACTGATGGGCTTAATACTTTCAATTCCGACAATTCAATCTCGATTTCTCCCGTCGGAATGTTTTTATTTTTGCTCGAACGTTCACGCACTGTTCCGGTGGCTTGAATTACGAATTCACGCCCCAATTCTTCCTGAATTTTCAGAATTTCACCCGGGGTATTTTCGTCGGTCACCAGCTGAGTTATTCCGTACCTGTCGCGCAGGTCTATAAAACTCATTGCGCCTAAATCCCTGATTCGTTGTACCCAACCTGCCAATGTTACTTTTTCTCCTTTGTTTTCTAATCGAAGTTCACCACAAGTATGCGTTCTGTACATGATACCTTTTTTATAATTTCGTTGCGAAAATAAGAAGATTTTAGCAATTTCAGGGATTTATAAATTTATTGTTTTTCAGGTAATCCCTGCACTTAGGTTTAATATTCGAATGATTCAGATAATAGTATGATTAATCCATTTAACGACGAGTATTTCATGAAAAAGGCGTTCTCCGAAGCCTTGACAGCTTTTGAAAAGGGTGAAGTCCCGGTTGGCGCTGTAGTAGTTTCAAACCAAAAAATAATTGCCCGGGCACATAATTTAACCGAAACACTTAACGATGTAACGGCTCATGCGGAAATGCAGGCGATAACGGCTGCTGCGAACTTTATGGGTGGTAAATATCTGAACGATTGCACGCTGTATATTACGGTTGAACCTTGTGTAATGTGTGCCGGAGCAATTGGCTGGGCACAAGTGGGAAAAATCGTATTTGGCGCACCGGATGAAAAACGTGGTTACCGGAAGTTTTCGCCGGCAGCGCTGCATCCCAAAACAAAAGTGACAGGCGGTATATACGAAACCGAATGCCGTGAATTAATGCAGGAGTTTTTTCAGATTAGAAGATAAATTCTTTGTTTGAAAATCGGGAAAGAACAAAAGTTATCGCTTAATGCTCTTCGAGTTTTTACAACCACAATCGTGCGTTGGGTTTAACGGGAAAACAATATTTTGCCAAACCTTTAATTGTCAGGTTTCCTTCTCTTTAATTCGAAATCCGGCTTTTTTTATATCTGCCCAAAAGCCCGGATATGATTTTGTTACAACAGAGGGATCATCAATGATAAGCATTTGCCCGTTTAGCGCAATCGGCGCGAATGCCAGTGCCATCCGATGGTCGTGATAAGTTGCTATTGTGGGAAGTTTTTCTTTTATCGAGGTATTTATCCTTCCGTTCCATTCCAGTTCGCCCACTGCAGGCTCAACAAGAACCGCCCCCAATTTTGCCAATTCGTTTTGAAGTGCGGAAATTCGATCGGTCTCTTTAATTTTTAAAGTTTTTAAACCTGTAAAATAAAAAGGAATTTGTTTTGAAACACATAAACAAGCCATAGTTTGTGCAATGTCCGGGTTTTCAAGAAAATCAATTTCCAATTTCTCAGGTATTTTATTTTCCGACTTCACGAGCAGGACCCCACCCTCTTTTTGTTCTGAACGAATGCCGAATTTTTCAAACCAGTTTGCAATTTTTGCATCACCCTGCAAACTTTGAAGTTGTAGATTCTCCAGAAAAACTTCAGCTTTTTGAGCCAGCGCCGCAATTTCGTACCAGTACGATGCGCCCGACCAATCGGCTTCTACCGTATAATCGAGCGGCAAATATTTTTGTTCCGGCACCCAAATACGGTTTTTTTCCCATGTGTATTGAATCCCGAATTGCTGCATTAATCTTAACGTAAGTTCAATGTATGGCTGCGATGTAATTTCACCCTGAAGTTCTACCGTCAGTCCATTTTCCAGCGTCGGAGCGATCATCAGCAGCGCTGAAATATACTGGCTGGAAATACTGCCGTCAAGTTTAAGCGTTTTTCCTTTAAGATGCGATCCATAGATTTTGAGTGGTGGAAAACCTTCGTTTTCAATATATTCTATTTTTGCCCCCAATTGAATCAACGCATCTGCCAAAATCTTGATTGGCCGCTGTTTCATACGTTCTGAGCCGGTAACTTCCCACACACCTGCAATTTTTGAAAGAAAAGCAGTGAGAAAACGCATGGCCGTTCCTGCATGACCAATATCGAACTTCATTTGATTTGAAAACAGCGCAGCTTCCAACACGCGGGTATCGTCGCTTTCTGATAAATTTCTGACTACGTAAGGACTGTAACTCAGCGCGTTGATAATTAATACTCTGTTGCTTATGCTTTTTGATGCGGGAAGTGTGATGCTTTCTTTTATTGCATTTTGGTCTGTAGAAATCAGGTACTTCATTTTATCGATCGTTTTCTTTTAACTACATGAATTCATTGGGCGAAATTACGGTAAAAGTCCAGCGTCTTGAAAATCAGCTCTTTTTCGCAGTTTTGATTGATTTCGATCTTACCGGTTTCAGAAAGTAGCGTAAAATTGATTCGTCCCATCTCGTTCTTTTTGTCGTGGGTCATCAATTCAAAAATCCGGCTGAAATCTTTTTTTTCAATGGCGAAATTGCCGTATATCGTTTGCAGCCATTCCGTTAAAACTAAAAAATCTTTTTCGGGGAAACCACACATTTTTTCCGACAGATAAAGTTCGGCAATCATTCCGTAAGCCACTGCAAATCCATGCAATACCGGCCTTTTTTGTTCCATCGCCAAACTTTCAATCGCATGTCCTGTTGTATGTCCGAAATTGAGCGCTTTGCGTATATTTTTTTCAGTGGGGTCATTGGCGGTGAAATATTTTTTTACGTCCACAGAACGACCAATTATTTTCTCCAGAAGGTCGTAATCGATATTTTCCAAATCAAAATTTTTCAATTCTTCCAGATGTTCCGGACTTTTTATTAAGCCGTGTTTAATCATTTCTGCAAAACCTGAAATGAAATTATCTCGATCGATGGTTTTCAGAAAATCGGTATTGATAACTACTGCAACCGGTTCTTTAAATGTTCCCACCTCGTTTTTCAGGCCGTTAAAGTTGATACCGGTTTTCCCGCCAACTGAAGCATCCACTTGCGAAAGAAGCGTTGTCGGCACATTCAGAAAATCGATTCCCCGTTTGAAAGTTGAAGCTGCAAAGCCGGCCAGATCCGTTAACATCCCGCCGCCAATATTGATTAGTAATGATTTGCGGTCGGCGCCGTTTTCAGAAAGAAACTCCCATATTTTACCCACCGATTCAATTTTTTTGTTGTTTTCGCCAGACGGTACAACAACTTTCCTGATAGAATTCGATGCGAAAAAATCGTTGAATCCCGGAATCCACAGCCGGTTTACGTTCTCGTCGGTGGCCAGGAACACCTTTCCATTTTGATAATTACCAACGAAACTTAAAAGTTCTTTGGCCAGTAAACGGCTGTAAATTATTTTAGAATAAATGCTTGAATTTCCCATGCTTTGCTGTTAAATTGCGGTAAAGTTACAATTTATTTGGTTTTGCAAATTTCAATGGTTTTGTATCGGTGTGTTTATAGAAAAAAAGGACAATAAAACATGATAATTTCAAATAAAAAGAAGGTCATCTTTCTGAAACGGCTGTTTTTTTTGGTCAGCCTTTTTATTGCACTGGCTGCCCTGTCGTTATTCCTTTTAGACCTTGCTTTATACGGCATCGCTGCTGTGGGAATGTTTTTGCTTTGGTTTCTTTATTTTCAGGTTGCCGATTTTCAGTATGTCGAATTCCGGCACGAGAACAACATTGTTATCTTACGGTATTACAAAGCCATCGGTTTTGGCAGAACAGACTATAACTCCATAGAATTTCCACAAAAAATGCTGTACAACGGATACTTTGAAGATTCGATGATGGGTAAAATGACCGATTTAATCCTTGTCGTAAAAACCCAGCGTGGTATTGCTGAATATCCGACGGTGAGTTTCACGGCAGTCCCGAAGGAAGACCGAAAAAAAGTGCAGGCCGAATTGAGGAAAATTTTAGGGAAATATGATGAACCTGTTGAATAAAAATGAACGATCAACTACTCTGTAAAATAGCACTTTCGCTTATTCCCGGAATTGGCGGAGTGCTGGCCCGTAATCTGGTGGCATATACTGGCAGCGCCGAAAATGTTTTTTCCGAACCATTTAAAACGTTGGTTAAAATTCCCGGAATCGGTGAAGTAAATGCGCGCCGGCTAAAAAATAAAGAGGTTTTCCTGCAGGCAGAAAAAGAAATCAATTTCATTGAGAAATACAACATCAATATGTATTTCTATACGGACAGGAATTACCCCCGGCGTTTGAAAAATTGCGTTGATGCACCCATTATACTATATGCCAAAGGGAAAATGAACCTCGATGAACAGCGGGTGATAAGTATCGTAGGAACACGCCATGCAACGGAGTACGGCAGAGAAGTTTGCGATAATTTAATCAAAGCGTTTTCGGAACGGAATTATCCGATTTTAGTGGTTAGCGGCCTCGCCTACGGAATTGATATCCAGGCACACAAATCAGCATTGAAATACAATGTTTCAACGGTTGGAGTGGTGGGGCACGGATTGGACAAAATGTATCCGTCGTTACATAGCGAAACCGCAAAAAAAATGCTTCATAATGGAGGAATTGTTTCCGATTTTCCCAGCGGCACTAAAATTGATCCGCCGAATTTCATCCGCAGGAACCGTGTAATAGCAGGGTTGGCCGATGCAACAATTGTTGTGGAGTCGGCTGTAAAAGGAGGCGCGTTAATTACAGCCGAAATCGCTTCTTCCTATCATCGCGATGTTTTTGCTTTCCCGGGGCGTGTGGATGAAACGTATTCGAAAGGCTGTAATCAACTTATTCGAAATCATGGCGCCGGTTTAATTGGGGGAATCGACGATCTCGAATATTTTATGGGCTGGGAAATGGAAACCAAGGAAAAAGTGGTTCAACCTGATTTGTTTGTTGAATTATCGGAAGACGAGGAAAAAGTAGTTGATTTGCTCAAAAACAACCGCGAACTTTTTATCGACGAGATTTCTTCCGAGCTGGGAGTTCCGGGAAGTAAAGTTTCGTCACTGTTACTGAACATGGAATTTAAAAATGTACTGGTTTCATTGCCTGGGAAAATGTACCGGCTGAAACTGTAAACATTCGAATAGTTAAACCTTTCCAAATAAATCCCAATCCGTGAAACATGGTTCTGTTTCATTTATTAATTTTGCGGTTTACAAAAAAAGTAGCTATGCTCAATTTGAAATTCATCCAGGACAATCCGGAATTGGTGATTGAAAAACTAAAGAAGAAAAATTTCGATGCATCCGGAATTGTGGAAAATATAATCGATTTATACCGCCGGAAAAATAAGCTGCAGGGTCAGGCAGATCAGGCAAAAGCCGAAATGAATAATATTTCGAAAGAAATCGGGGATTTATTTCGCGAAGGGAAAACAGAAGAGGGGAATGCGGCAAAAGAACGGACTTCGGAATTAAAAGAAACCATAAAAATGTACGACCAGCAATTTATGGAAATTGAAGAAAACGTAATGAATATGCTGGTACAGCTCCCGAATTTACCTCATGATTCTGTTCCTCCGGGAAAAGGTGAAGGCGATAATGAAGTGGTTTCTTCATCGGGGGGAATACCGGATTTAGATAAAAAAGCGCTGCCACACTGGGAACTGGCGAATAAATACAATCTCATTGATTTTGAATTGGGCGTGAAATTAACCGGCGCAGGATTTCCGGTATATCGCGGAAAAGGTGCTCAATTGCAACGGGCGCTCATTAATTTTTTCCTGGATGAGGCCCGGAATGCAGAATATGAAGAGGTACAGCCGCCGCTGGTTGTGAATGAAGCCTCTGGTTTTGGTACGGGGCAGCTGCCCGATAAAGAAGGCCAGATGTACCATGTTACTGCCGATAACCTTTACCTGATTCCAACAGCTGAAGTTCCGGTAACAAATATTTATCGCGATGTGATTTTGGACGGTAAAGATTTACCCTATAAAAACACAGCATACAGCGCCTGTTTTCGCCGCGAGGCCGGTTCTTACGGAAAGGATGTACGCGGATTGAACCGCCTGCATCAGTTCGATAAGGTGGAAATTGTTCAGATTTCCCACCCCCAAAATTCGTATGAAGTATTGGAAGAAATGGTGAAATATGTTGCAGGACTGGTGGAAAAACTGGAATTGCCCTACCGCATTTTGCGCCTGTGTGGTGGCGATATGAGTTTTACATCGGCACTTACCTACGATTTTGAAGTGTGGTCGGCAGCACAGAAAAAATGGCTGGAGGTAAGTTCGGTTTCCAATTTCGAATCTTTTCAGGCCAACCGCTTAAAGTTACGTTATCGTGAAGAAGGTGTGAAAAAACCACAGCTGGCCCACACCTTAAACGGAAGCGCGCTGGCGCTGCCGAGGATTGTGGCTGCACTGCTCGAAAATAATCAAACCAGCAAAGGGATTAAAATCCCAAAAGTTTTGATTCCTTATACCGGTTTTGAATTGATTTTTTAAAAGGACGGATAAAGATGGGATGTAGGTTCATGGTAATTAAATATCATTTCCGACGAACTAAAAAGTTTCGGATGTTTTTTTGCCCGTAAAGGTTAATTCCCAACACGAATTAAAATCAATTGAAAATAATTCTCCGGCAGATCCGAGTTATTTAGCTTTGCTTTTTCGTACCAGGACAGAAATGAGAGTTGCCACGGTAATAAATATATACAGCAAGATGTCGAGTTGAACCGCTCCCACCTTCGAAGGGAGAATCCCTGCCAAAGATCCCATAAAAATTGAAAGTGCGATAAATGAAACCGCAATCAGTTCAATGCCCGGTTTTCCTCTCATTGCTACGGCTGCCAGTACCACCGGCGCAAACATTGACGTTCCGGTAAAACTAACCCTTGCAAGTAACGCGATCTGATCGCCCATCAATGAAGCAAAGACCATTACCAAAACAGAAAAAATAAAAAGAAAGATTTTGGTAATTCGCATCGATTTTTTTTCATCGTCCGGAAGTAATGAACGTAACTCGTTCCCCAATGCAAAAATTTGAGAATTGGTTGTGGACAAACAGGCAGCAAATAAACCGACAACGGCAAGTCCGGCAACAGGCGCCAGCTGATCATAAAGCAATGCTTTTCCCCAAAATTCCTGAGCTGAGGCATTTGGGTAAACTACCGCACCATACATTCCGATAAAAATAGTTGCTGCAATAATTACAATGGCAAAAGTGCCCACAGCAAAAGCCATTCTTTTCATCGATCTCAGGCTTTTCATTACTACAAGCCTCGTTGCCATCTGTGGCTGGCTTACAGGAATCATAACCACGGCGATGGTACTTCCCAGCAGAAACTGCCAGGTAAATAACCCATTTGGCCCCGGACATGAAAGTAACGATTCATTAGTCGCCTGCACTTTTTCAAACATGCTTTTCACTCCACCCAGCTCCGAAATACAGGTGCTTGCAATAAGCCAAAGTACAACCAGTAGAATAGTTCCCTGGATGGCATCGCTGTAAACCATTGCTTTAAATCCACCGATTTCTGCATATAAAATCATAAAAACCACCAGGATAACTGACCATCCCCAGCGTGGCAAAAAGTTTGGGAAAGCTGCATCAAAAAAAACGGAAATTCCCCGAATCTGGATGGCAGCATATGGGATCAGGAAAAGAAAAGAACTCAAAAACAAGGCGTACCCGGCCCATTTTGTTTCGTAAATGTCGGAGATCAAACCTGCGATTCCCTTAAACCCTCTTTCTTTCGCTTTCCGGCGCAATTTTCTCCCGAACCAAAGAATGAAAAATACCATTACACCGTCGGAAAATGCAAGAAAAATCCACGCCCCAATACCATGGGTGCGAAAAAAATCAGGCATTCCCTGGAAGGTAAACGCGCTAAATAAAGCAGCCGAAAACGTCATAAACCCGAGGAAAACCCCGAGACTGGAGCCTGCCAGCATAAATTCCTGTGAACTGCGGTTTTTCTGATACGATTTTACTGACGCCAATACAAGCAGTGCAATAAAGGCGGCGAACATTACGATAACCCAGGTAATCATGGCTGGTCCTCCTCTTCATCCGGCAAAACAGTTCCGCCGATATAAGTAATTGCCACCAGGCATATGGTAAGGAGAATTCCCATCCAAAGTGTAAATGGTAAACCAAAAAGAAATGGCTGAATTTTTCCTTTCCCCGTGATCAATGGTGAAAATGTTACGATAACTATCAGAACAACTGCTGCCACACAGAGTTTCCAGATTTGCTTTTTATTCATTGGTTTAATTTATTTGTCTGCTATTTTAAAAAACTGAAGATTTAAGTTACAACCGTTGTATGGTCATTCCTCCGTCCACCATAATAACTTGTCCGGTAGAGTAGGGCAGCATTCCTGTTGCCATGGCAGCGGCTACTTTTCCAACATCTTCAGGCAGGCCCCAGCGTTTTTGGATGCTAATACCTGCTTCAAATAATTGGTCGTATTTTTCAGTAACAGCCGAAGTCATATCGGTTTTTATAACACCGGGTTGAATTTCATAAACAGGAATGTCAAATTCGCCAAGCCGCGCTGCCCATAATTTCGTTGCCATGGCAATTCCGGCTTTCGAAATGCAATATTCGCCGCGGTTAACCGAAGCCACAGATGCTGATACGGACGAAACATTAATGATACAGCAGGAAAAATTTTTATTCGATTGTTTTGTTTCCACCATGTGGCGGGCAAATAGCTGCGTTAGGAAATAAGGGCCTTTCAGGTTGATATTCAACACTTCATCATAAATATCTTCGGTGGCATTCAAAATATCTTTCCGTTCGCGCGGAGCAATTCCTGCATTATTTACCAGAACATTCAGGCGACCAAATTCAGACACAACCGATTCCAGAATTTTTTGCCTGTCTTTATTTACAGCTACATTTCCACGGACATAGATTATTTTTACTCCGGTTGATTTTAATTCATCTAAAACAGGCAGAACCCGTTCCTGTTCCCGCACACCATTAATGGCGATATTGAATCCGGCTTTGGCCAATGCCTTTGCAATTCCCAGCCCGATCCCCCTGGAACCCCCGGTGACAAGTGCCGACGGTGCATTTTTTGACGCCGTTGAATTGTTATCTGGTAAGTCGTGTAAAACCATAGCTGGTATTCATTTTTGCCCGTTTTGTGCCATTCAATTATAAACGGCTAATTTAACAGCTTTTGATTTAGTTCCAAAGCAAGTTTAAAGGATTGATATCAGTGGATCGTAGTTTCACCGGTTTCATTTTCTTCGTTTTCGATCTTTTTTTCAAACCTTTTTACCACGAATTTAATGGCCTGATACGATACCAATAACAGTAACGGCCAACTTAAAATCCACAATATTGAACTGGTATACATCGATTTTCAATTTTAGGTTAATACGAATGGGTTTCGCTTTTCATTTCATTTTCACTGATTTTTGTCCGGTTCATTAACCTCCAGAAATAAGCAATATAAGCCAGAACAAACGGGATGAGTAGCGAAACGTAACTCATGGCAACAAGTGTAAATTTGCTGGAAGATGCGTTTCGAATGGTCAGCGACGACTGTAAATCGTAAACCGACGGGTAAAACGCAGTGTCGTTAAAACCAGCAATAATAAAAAGGGCAAAAACCGTTAGTGCGGCGCCCGGCCCTGCAAACCAGAAACCTTTCTCATTTTTCAGGAAAACAGTGGTGATAATTCCCCATAGAACAGCTAAAACGCCAGTAATAAACAGAACCGCATTTAATGGCATTTCGATTAGATTGTGAAAATACTTGTAATTTTCGAGGGAAATTTCGCCGCTTTCCGGGTTTACTGCAAAACCATCTTTCAGGAACAGGCGAATGATAAAATAAAGGAAGAACACCAAAAATGGTATTGTATTAAACAGCACTTGTTTTCTCGAACGTGCCACCACACTTTCGTGGTCGACTGTTAAAATGAAATAGAGCGCTCCTAAAATCCGGGAAAGAAAGAAAACTGCCAGCCCCAACGCTACATTGTGAAAGGTAAGGACAGCTTCCAGTCCGCGGAATGCGTTCTGCCATTCAACGCCATACATGTCGTTCAGCGTAAACTGTGCCCCGTTGAAAAAAGTGCCTACTGCCGTTCCGATGAGCAAAGTTCCGAGCAGGCCGTTCAACACCAGAAAAATTTCATATGTTTTCGACCCAAGCAGGTTAGCTGGTTTTTTGCGAAATTCATAGGCCACCGCCTGAATAATAAAAGCCATTAAAATAGCCAGCCAAACCCAGTAAGCGCCTCCAAAGCTTGTAGCATAAAACAACGGGAACGATGCGAAAAATGCGCCGCCAAAAGTTACCAGCGTTGTAAAAGTTAATTCCCATTTTCTGCCGAGGGTATTCAGCAAGATGCTTTTTTCTCCTTCGTTTTTTCCGATGGTGTAAATCAGCGTCTGTCCTCCCTGTACAAAAGTCAGAAATATAAAAATGGCGGCAAGTACCGAAATCAATACCCACCAGTATTGTTGTAAAGCGAAATACGATAGATTTTCAAACATAATTTTTCCTCCCGGAATTTAGTGTTTTGGACCAATTTTAATCTGCCGGAACATAATTTTCAGTTCGGCAATGAGCAACACGGTAAACAGAACGGCAAACAACCAAAAAGTAGCCTGCACCGAACCGGAACTAATCCGGGTGACGCCAGCCATTGTTGGCATTAAATCCTGCACTACCCAGGGCTGGCGCCCGGCCTCTGCAACTATCCACCCGGCTTGCTGGGCAACATAGGCCAGCGGCACAGCAATTATTGCCAGCCGGGCAAACCATCGTTTTTCGGTTAATGTGCCTTTTGTAACATATACCAGTGCAAGAACAAACAAAAGAACAAATAAGAACCCAAGGAAAACCATCGTATGGAAACTGTAAAAAGTTAGCGGGATGTTCGGGATCAAATCATGTTCGTCGGTGAAATATCCGTAACCAAAATATTTGAAGTTATTTTCCTGAAAATCAGTACTTGTCAATTCTGTTTTTAATGAATTTGCCTCGTCTTTGTTTCCATCCTTTTTGGCTTTTTTGAACGCCTTTAATTTTTCGATGGCAACTTTTCCCCGCGCAATTTTCTCAGAAGCCGGCATGTAACCATATTTTGGGTTGCCTTTCGTTAAATCGTTTATACCCGGAACAAATGCATCCCAATCCAGAAATGCCATGTAGGAAAGGAAATTCGGAATTTCCATTTTCATGGTGAAATCTTTCAGGTTTTCATTTTCCGGATCGGTTTCCGTGGTGGAAAACAAACCAACCGCAACCAGTCCCGCACCTTCGCTTCCGTTGTACAAACCTTCAAGAGCGGCAAACTTCATAGGTTGCACATTTGCAATGGTACGTGTGGAATCATCGCCGGTCCAGATGAGATACAACGATGAGATCAAGCCAAAAACCGCCACCACCAAAATGCTTTTTTTCGCCAGGAGCAGTTCTCGTTTTTTAAGGATATACCACGACGAAACGCCCACAACAAAAACCGAAGCCAGCACAAAACCCGATGAAGTTACATGGGTCCATTTATTGATTGCAACCGGAGAGAACAGCACTTCCCAAAAATTCTGCATTTCATTTCGGGCGGTTTCCGGGTTAAAAGCCATTCCAACCGGAAACTGCATCCAGCCGTTTGCAACCAGAATCCAAAGCGCCGACAGGTTTGCCCCGATGGCAGTTAACCATGTGGCAGTTAGGTGTGTCCGCTTACTCACTTTGTTCCATCCGAAAAACATGACGGCAATAAAGGTAGCTTCCAGAAAAAAGGCCAAAATTCCTTCAATGGCAAGCGGCGCACCAAAAATATCACCCACAAACCATGAATATGACGACCAGTTTGTCCCGAATTCAAACTCGAGAATAATGCCGGTGGCCACACCAATGGCGAAATTAATTCCGAATAAAACCATCCAGAATTTGGTAATCCGTTTCCATTCATTCCTACCGGTAGTTACATAAAGTGTTTCCATGAAGGCAATAATGATAGACAAACCGAGTGTTAATGGCACAAAAAGCCAATGGTACATCGCCGTGAGCGCAAACTGTGCCCTCGACCAGTCGACCAGTGCGAAATCCGAAATTTCAATCATACTTGTTATTTTGGTTCAGTTAATACTTCCAGCACATAATTGCTCCGCTCATTATCCGAATTAAAATTTGTTTTCAGAAAATCAGGAAAAAAGAACAACCTGAGAACCGCAAACATGATGAACAATTTAATCAGGATAATAAGCCACACCTGGCGCCCCCATTTTTCCATGCTTTTAAAGCCCGAAAAGTAGAAATTCCAGATACGGAACAATATGTTTCTCTTATTCACAGACATTGGATGATAAAATTAAGTTTTTTGGAGAAATGCGTCATGCTGTTTTTGTAATTTAGACTGTTTAAACAGGGACTTTTATAAAAAGTTTTTTAGAATTATTCTAAATTGTTAATTGCCGGTTTTCCCTGTTCTGCTGAAGCTGATTTTTTGGCATTCCCGGAACAAAATTTCGTACATCCTGGTAAATTTTCTTATAAAAAGAAGAAAACATCTTTTAATTCCAAATTGTTGGTTATTTTATAAATTAGCGAGTCGCAAAAATATTTTTCAGCAGAACCACAAAGTTTTATGAAAGAAACCGCTTAAAATATTACACATGGATTAAACTTTCATGAAAGTTTATGGTTTGTTAAGGTGGAAAAATAAAAGCGTTTTCGGTAAATTTGATAGTAAAGCACGTAATGATGAAGTTTGTAGGTAGAAAAATCAACCAACTCAACCTGGTTTTAATCCTGTTATTATCACAACTGACCCTTTTTGGTCAAACAGTTGTAAATCCTGCCGCCAAAGACGATGATGTTGAAATTGGCATTGTTGAACATTTAAACGAATATTTGCCTGACAGCATTTCTTTAATTAATGAACAAGGTGAACAGGTTTGGTTATCGGATTTAATTAACAAACCCACGGTTTTAAATTTTGTTTATTACCGGTGCCCGGGAATTTGCAGCCCGCTTATGGAAGCGGTTGCCAATGTTATGGACCAGGCGGATTTAACACCGGGAAAAGAGTACCAGGTACTTACCATTAGCTTCGATCCGACGGAGCCAATTGATATGGCAGTACGGAAAAAGAACAATTACCTGAACCTGATGAGCAATAAAGTAGAAGATGCCAAAAACGGATGGAAGTTTTTTGTTAGCGACAGTGCAAGCATTAGCCGGATAACAAAAGCCACCGGGTTCAAATATAAAAAAACAGGTAACGATTATATTCATGCCGCCTCTCTTACTGTTGTAAGTCAGGACAGTAAAATCACAAGATATCTGAATGGATTGTATTTTTTGCCGTTCGAATGGAAAATGGCGGTTGTTGAAGCGTCGAAAGGACAGGCAGGACCTACAATTAACAAAGTGTTGCGATACTGTTATGCATACGATCCCGACGGACAAACGTATGTATTGAACGTGACCAAAATCAGTGGGACGGTCATCTTGTTTTTCGCTTTGGTATTTGTTCTTTACCTGGTATTTAAGCCGAAACAAAGAGTCAAAAATTTAAACTAAACTTATATATATGCAATCGACACATGCTGCTGGCGACGTAAACTACCTGAACTACAGGGGTAAGTATAAGGGTTTGCTCGGGTGGGTCCTTTCAACCGATCACAAACGAATTGGACTGCTGTACCTTTATTCGATGATGACCATGTTTACCATTGGTGCGCTTCTGGGGCTGGCTATGAAATTCGAACTGCTGGCGCCCGGCAAAACAATTATGGGGGCACAGGCTTACAACGCCACTTTTACGGTACACGGAGTCATTATGATTTTTATGATAGTTATTCCGGGTTTACCGGCTGTATTCGGAAATTTGATGATGCCCATTATGATTGGCGCAAGAGACGTGGCATTTCCGAAGCTGAACCTGATGTCGTGGTACCTCTATGTAACCGGTGTTTTACTGGTGCTCGGTGCACTGTTGCTTGGTCCGGGTACACCGGATACGGGCTGGACTTTTTACGCGCCATACAGTTTTAAAACCGGAACAAACATGCTGCCGGCTATTTTTGGCGCGTTTGTACTCGGGTTTTCTTCCATTTTAACCGGTTTAAACTTTTTGGTAACCATCCACCGTCTGCGGTGTCCGGGGCTTACCTGGATGAAACTGCCGCTTTTTGTGTGGACCATTTACGGAACAGCCTGGATTCAATTGCTGGCTACACCGATTGTGGGAATTACACTGGTGCTCGTTGCGCTGGAACGGATTTTCGGCGTCGGGGTGTTTGATCCCGCCCTAGGCGGCGACCCCACTTTGTATCAACACCTGTTCTGGATTTATTCACATCCCGCAGTTTACATTATGATCCTGCCGGCAATGGGGGCCATTTCAGAAATCATACCTACATTTTCGCAAAAACATATTTTCGGCTATAAAGCATTGATTGCTTCTACCATGGCAATCGCTTTTGTGGGCTGGCTTGTTTGGGGCCATCACATGTTTACTGCAGGAATGAGCGGCACCGCTCAATATTATTTTTCATTGCTTACGTTTATTGTGGCAATTCCCAGCGCAATTAAGGTGTTCAACTGGATATCGACCATGTACAAGGGTTCCATTAATGTACAAACTCCCTTATACTGGGCTGCTTCATTTATTTTTGTTTTCCTGATTGGCGGCCTGAGCGGTTTGGTTGTCGGTTCGCTTGCTACCGACGTTTATGTGCATGATACTGCGTTTGTGGTAGGCCACTTTCATTTTATTGTTTTTGGCGGCACAGGGTTCGCTTTTTTTGCGGCAATGCATTATTGGTTTCCAAAAATTTTCGGGAGAATGTACGATAAAACCTGGGCCAACATTGGCTGGCTGGTATTTTTTATCGGATTTTTAACGTTGTATTCTCCCATGTTTTACCTCGGAATGATTGGAATGCCCCGCCGGTACTACGACTATCTGGAAGAATTCCATGGCGGAAATATATTAAGTACGTTCGGATCCTGGATTTTAGCGTCGGGTTTAATTATAATCATTATTAACCTTATCCGTTCGGCGCGGCATGGCGAACGAATGACAGACCCAAACCCCTGGCACGGAAAAACCCTGGAGTGGACAGTTCCATCGCCACCGCCGGTTGAAAATTTTGATGAAATTCCTGTAGTTGGCGAAAACGACGGACCGTATAATTACTAAAACTTAAACCAGATATGGAACATTCTGAAAATGCACCTCATATACATTATGATGCGGAAGCTTCCAAAATAGGCATGTGGATGTTTATTTTCACTGAATTACTGCTGTTTGGCGGCCTGTTTATCGTTTATTCGGTGTATCGTTACATGAATCCCGATGCTTTCCATTTGGCGGCCGACGAGCTCGACAGGTTTATCGGTTCGGTAAATACAATCATTTTGCTGGTAAGCAGTATGTTTATTGCCATGTCGACTTCGGCGCTGCAACAAAAGAAAAAAAGACTGACCCTGTTTTTATGCGCGCTTACTGTTTTTTTGGGTATTGTTTTCCTCATCAATAAATATTTTGAATGGGGACTTAAATTTCAACACGGAATCTGGCCTGGTTCGCCACACATGCTTGAAACCATGAGCCAGGGAGAAATCCTGTTCTTCGGCCTCTATTTTATAATGACCGGACTACATGCACTGCACATTATAGTGGGTTTGGTAATTATTGGTGTGGCCATGCGAAGGATTGTGAATGGAACCGTTCATGAAAACCGTGCTGCCATGCTCGAAAATGCCGGCTTGTACTGGCACCTGGTCGATGTGATCTGGATTTTTCTGTTCCCGCTATTTTATCTGATAACCTAAAAATTCCATACTATGTCAAATGAAAAACAACCAAATGAAAAACATCATGTTGTACCTTACCGGGTTTATTTGCTGGTGTTGCTTGGTTTGGTAGCGCTCACACTTTCTTCCATAGGAATTACCAGTATTAATTTAGGCCAGTATACGGTTGCCGGTGCATTGATTTTTGCCTTGATTAAAACATTTCTGGTACTTACTTTTTTTATGCACCTGAAATACGATAAAATGTACATCAAACTGATGGTGGCGTTTGTATTTGCCGTTTTTGTGGTTACAATAATTATTACTTTTTTAGACTACTTATACCGATAAACTATGTACAACTCTGGCGTTCCACAGGCATCTAATTTTGTTCAAAGTGTAGATACGATTTTCATTATAATTATCGGCATCTCTTTTTTCTTCCTGATTGGATTAACAGTTGTCATGCTGGTGTTTATTTACAAGTACAATAAAAAAAGAAATCCGGTACCTACACAATTTAAAGGAAGTATTTCGCTGGAAATATTATGGACAATAATACCGCTGGGGCTTACTCTTATCATGTTTTATTATGGCTGGGCCGGCTGGAAACCAATGAATAATCCGCCAAAAGACAGTTATGAAATCACTGTTTATGCGCGAATGTGGAATTTTACTTTTGAATATGAAAACGGAAAACGCACCGACACACTGATGTTGCCGAAAGACCGGCCGGTAAAGCTGAACCTTGTCGCACTCGATGTTATTCACAGTTTATATATTCCGGCATTTCGTGTGAAAAAGGATATGGTTCCCGGCAGGAAAGGTAATTTTATGTGGTTTGAACCACAACGGGAAGGCGAGTTTGATCTTTTTTGTGCGGAATATTGCGGCCTGCAGCATTCGTACATGTATAATACCGTGAAAGTTTTAAACGACAGCGCTTTTAATGCCTGGATGACCGATACAACAATGGTGGCGTCTGCCGGAGAGGTAGAATCTCCAACAGCCACCGGAAAACGGATAATGCAGAACATTGGTTGTTTTGCCTGCCATTCCGTAGACGGTTCGAGGTTGGTGGGACCATCGTTTAAGGGAATTTGGGGAGAACAGCAAACCGTGGTAACCGATGGCGAAACCCGGCAGGTTACCGTCGATGAGGAATATATACGACGTTCGGTTTATTCGCCAAATGCCGATGTCGTTGACGGTTTTCCCAAAGGCCTGATGGTGTCCTATCAGGGCCAGTTGTCAGACGACGATATTCACAATATCGTGGAATATCTTAAAACATTGGAGTAACATTTTGAAACAGAAATTGAAAATTCTTTTGGAGTTGGGTAAAATGCGAATTTCTCTACCCATCGCTTTGTCGGCGCTGACAGGCTATATTTTGTATACCGAAAGTTTCGATGTGCAAAGTTTTTATCTGTCTGCCGGGGTTTTCCTGATGGCCTGCAGCTCAAGCGCGTTAAATCACTGGCAGGAACGGAAAACCGACGCCCAAATGCCGCGCACAAAAAACCGCCCGATTCCCTCCGGAAAAATTAGTGCAAAAAGCGGGTTCATTATTGCCCTGGCTTTTGCTGTTTCCGGTTCGCTGATTTTGTGGGTTTCAAACCCTCCAATGGCTTTGATTTTAAGCTGGGCTACATTGTTTTTTTACAACCTGGTTTATACCCCGCTGAAAAAAATTAGCGCTTTTGCTGTGATTCCCGGTTCCATGGTTGGCGCTTTGCCACCGATGATAGGATGGACAGCAGCCGGTGGCAGCCTCACGTCGGAAATGATTTTAATTGTGGCCACCTTCTTTTTTATCGGACAAATTCCTCATTTCTGGCTGTTGTTACTGTTGTTTGGCGACCAGTACAAACTGGCAGGGTTGCCCAGCCTGAACCAGATTTTCAGCAATACCCAAATTAAACGAATTACGTATAGCTGGATTTTAACCACTTCGGCCGCAGCATTGCTGGTCATTTTTTTCATATTTAACAATGCAACGTTAACCTTCATTTTGTTGCTGTACACATTTTACCTGCTAGCATCGCTCAGCATCTCCATTCTCCGGGAGAGCGATTTTAAAGTTCGTCCGGTTTTCTACAAACTGAATTTCCTTTACCTGTTTATGATGTTTTTTCTTATTGCCGACAGCCTGATGAGGTAGTTGAATTATTCATTGTTGTTTTTTTCTGTCGGTATGGTGCCGGAATTTTTAAAGCTGATGTGAACCGGCGACCTGGCTTTGTCTTTTAATCTTTTGTTGATCAGCGCGTCGATGGTTTCGTAAAGAACACCTTCGCGCAGGGAATAATCGGTGTGAATAATTTTTTTTATCCCGGTTTCCGAAATTAATTGTTCAATGAGAATAACAGCAGGAACAATCAAATCGATTCGAACTCTGTCCATTCCTTTCATATTCTCACGTTCGAACCGGGTAGAACGGATTAACCTGTTGTAAATGTCGTAAAATTCATTCAGTGAAATTTCCTTATGCCGCCGCCCGGTTTCACCCGGATCAGCCTGGTCAATAATATCTGAAATCGTATCGAAAGAACCTGAACAGCCGATTAGTGTTCGGATGTATTCATCTTTACAAATTTCAAATCCTTTTTTATGTTCCTGCAAATAAAAAGATTTTAGCTGCGATATTTCATCCTCGTTTACCGGATCCGATAGTTTAAATTTATTAATTACCCTTGCCATTCCGGTTGGGCGGCTCTCCTTCCAAATCATTTCTTTTTCATAAGCCAGAATGAATTCGTTACTTCCTCCGCCGATATCAAGAATTACCGATGTATCTTTTATTTCCCCCAGAGCCAGCAGTACGCCGCGAAAAATTAACTCAGCCTCTTTTTCTCCGGAAATGACGTTCACCGTCCAACCGGTTTCATTAACAAGGGTTTCAAGAAATTCGGTTTTGTTGGATGCCGAACGAATTGCCGACGTAGCCAGTACTTTTATATTTTCTGTGTCGTATTTTTTTATGATTTTTTTGCAGTTGGAGAATGCATCGAGCACCCGGAAAGTGGCATCGGCACTTATTTCATCCGATTTGATTTTTGCATCGCCCAGCCCCACCAGTTGTTTACTCCGGTGCAATATTGTGTAGTCTTTATCGTTGATGCTTGCTACCAAAAGATTGCAGGTGTTTGTTCCCAGGTCGATAATTGCAATTTTCATTCTGTTTTTATGCACTTAATGAATAATAAGCAATATAAGATAAACCAACGAAACAAGCAAGGAGAAAGCCATTGGTACAATGTATGGGTACCGTTCTTTGGAAGCAAAGGTCCAGCCGAGGCTGTTGAGCGTTGTATAAGCCAGTGCGCCGGCCGCAAATGGCAGCATCGACCAACCTGCATCTACATTTAAAAAAATAAGCACGGGCGAAAAAACCAACAATGCTGCCGTAGCATATTCCGCCATCCAGTGGGGCCAGAATAAGTTTCCTGAATCGTCGTCGCGCACTTTAAAAATCCCTTTTGAAAGATCGATCAGAGGGTTTGAAACGATGTCGCGGGTCCAGATGACCAGCATGCTTAAACCTATGAACATAAAAAGGATATAAATTACCTTAAAAGCCACATTTGTTTCGTTCATCATTTTTTATTTAAAGTTACTGAAAACAGGTACGGCCTATTTCCGGTTTTTTTGGCCCTCTTCAAAATCCTCAATTACCGGTTGCGAACGCCTGATTCGGGGAGACTGGGACCTCATTTTTCCGAACAGCTTTTTTAAGGTCTGGTGTTTACCTTCATGCTCCAGCACCTTTATAAATACCTCAAAAAGGTTATTTTGCATCTGCACGTTTTTTTTGTAAAAGCTTTCAATTTCTGCAAATACTTCATTGTCAGAAGTTGATTTTTGCCTCCATTTGCCCAATAGCAGATATTCAAAAACAATACTCTGGTTAAAGCGGATGTAAGTATTTTTTCCCAATAAACCCTCCGGCTCGGGATACTCGTATATAATTCCTCCTGCAATCAATTCACGGTAGGCAATTTTGTTAATTTCCGTGTTCGACATCAACAGCATTTTCTCTACCGAATCGGTTTCTTTTCCCCAGTTGCACAATTCAATCAGGCTGTCGAGAATTATTATTTTATCATCACGGTAGGGCGAAGAATTCAGCTTTTTTTCAAGATAGGTTTTCAGCAGCGGAATTACACCTGCCGCGCCGGTTTGGTTGAATTGTTCAATAGCGAGTGAAAGAAAAAACGGATTACGCATAAATTTAAATAAAAAGCCGGAGGTGAACTCCTTATGTGCATTTTCGATGTTCCATTTTTTCAAAATTTCCTTTATTTCCAATTTGGAATAGAGCGGGATATTCCGCGCGTCGGTCATGTTATGTTCGGTGAAATCCATTTTAAACCAACTCGATTTGTACAGCGGATTTTTTGTGAGCAGGTAATTAAGGATACCAAGATTTTCGGGTTTACAGGTTAGAACCATTTTATACCACGTATTTTCTATGCTCATAATCATGCGCATCAGGTTTTCCATCAGGTAATGGTAGCGCTCTTTCTCAAAAAATATTTCGTCCACATCGTCGATAAACACAATAATCCGGCCTTTTCGCCTTTCGGGATTTTGCTGAAAATAAAATTCGATGCTCGAACGAATTTTAAACTCGAGAAACTGGCCAAATAATTCGAAGTTGGAGTTTTTGGAATAGAGATTGAAAAAAATTCCGCCGTCGATTAAAAAAGCAATGTCGTTTTTATGCTTTGCATTCGGTTCTGTAAAATATTGTTCCACCAATTGTACAATGGTTGTTGTTTTACCAAATCCGTCAGGTGCAACAAAAACAGCGGCAGTGTTTGGAGACTGCAAAAACTTTTCAAATTTTTCTTTGGCAAACGACCTTAAAATGGTCCTCTCCGGAATATATCCTGATTTTTCTTTCATTGAGCTTAATGAAGAACGGGTAATGGCAGTGATCCTGTTTTTCAGGGCATTCCAGACATCGCTGGCAGATTCGGAATATTTTGAATTGTCATAGTAGTTCAGGTAGTCTTCCCAGCCTTCAAACCCAACGAATTGTGCAAAAGTTTCCAGCGTATATTTTGAAGTTTTAAAAGGCGACTGAATAATGCCAAAAAAACGTTTAATGGTCGATACGCTAATCTGGCGCTGTGTATCTTCCCTTACTTTTTTAGATAACCGGGTGCAATCCTTGCTGTATTGAATCTTCTCCCCGATTTTCACCTCGATGTCTTTTTTTAAAAGGTCGTAAATTTCATTATCCATCTTTTGAAATTACTAAATATTTATGACTCGCAGGAACCTATAAGTATTAAAACCAGTGGGTTTAGAAAAAGTTTGATGCATTTTATACCTAAATTACCGAATCTGGTATTTTTTAAAAAAATCAAAATGAATAAAATGAACAGGACAATGATGATTTTTTTGACATTCGGGAATTTTTGTTGATTGTATATTTGAAACGTAGAATAACTGATACTTCAGAACTTCGAACACAGGAAAAAATCACTAACTGATATTAAAAGCTGTTTCTGTTGTAGGGAAAGAATTTATGTAACTAAAAAACAATAAGTATGCTGGAATATGCGAAACAAATATTGCCTAAAATTACCCTTTGGAAAAAGTTGTTCAGGAAAGAGCTGATAAAATGTTTTCAATGGACAGAAGATGGCGAGAGAGGAGAATTGTATAATTGGTGTTGTGAAAATTTTTCCGACGGACATTCCGACGTGCTGATGGAGGTTGGCAGAATGTACAACCTGAACCGGCAGAATGTGCGGATTCCAAAAAATTATCTGCACACTGCACTGCAAAACAACAAAAAAACAACATTTCAAAATGCCGGTTAAAAGCGGTTGTTCATTAGCTGAGCACGAAATGAACAAAATGAACAGCAAAATGCTGTGATTGCAATAATGGTAGTAATGAAAGATGAATTATTTTTAACATCTAAAACCCTGTAAAAATGACTGTAACGGAAAAAAAACAAACAAAGGTGGTGTATCAGAGCGGGCTGGAACAAACAGGAATCGTTTTTCGATACAATTCTTCGGGAAAAATTAAACGACCGCTGGTTTTCAACAAGAACAGAAATCCGCTGGATTTTGTAGTGGACTGGCAACTGAACGATGTTGAAGACGACCTCCTGCTGGATTGATTGCAGAAATGCTGACAGCCGCAAAAAGAAATTCGACTAGTAAAAACCGACAGAAGATTTTGAACTTTAATTGTCTCAGTACCTGGTTTAAACAGGTCAACAATGCCCAACATACAAGTAATACAGTATCAAAACAGCAGGGTTTTTAATTCTGTTGTTTTGTTTTTTACCTGAGATTTATCAGGTCAGGTTCATTCCCAATTTCCCGATAACCGTTAATCCCCGAACCACTTTTCTTTATAAATCATCATGAATTGTTATTGAATTACAGACAAAGAAAATGTGGTGGCTGATAAAAGACGAAGTGGCGGAATTAGTTTAATTTCCGTGCTTCGTCTTTCCGGTGAAATGTGGTACAGGTTTATGGACATTTTACCCGGACTATACCAAATCAGTCATTTGGCTGTTGAGCCGCTCGTGGTTTAAACCCGCTATTCCGGCAGCTTGTTCGTAGTAGTTTTTCTTTTTTTGTTTGTCGGAAATTCCCTGAAAAGATTTGCTGAAATTCTCGAGGAAAACAGTATCAGCCGGCGCTTTTTTCAGTGCTTTCAGATACATTTCAGCAGCCTGATCAAAATCTTTTTCCGAAAGGAGCAGGTTGCCCAATTCATCAAAATAGGCGGTTTCAGGTTTTATTTCCAGCGCCGCCTCGAAATTTTGCCGCGCTTTTTCAACGTCCGGCAGCTTTTGATACAATTTGCCCAACTGATAATAATAAAGATCCTTGTTTATTTTTTCGTTTTCAATTGCTTTTTGCAAACATTCAATCGCTTCGTCAGGTTTTCCCTGCATTTCTCTTACTTCGCCCAATTGACTGTAATATGCAGCATTTTGAGGCTGAATCGCAATTGCCTGCCCGTATATTTTGGCGGCTTCGTCAATTTTGTTTTGCCGCACCAGCGCAAGTGCGAGGAATGATAGGTAGTCGCTGTTGCCGGATGTTTTTGCCAATGCCATCCGGATTGCTTTTTCGGCAGCAGGATAATCTTGTCTGTCGAAATAAATTCTGCCGGTTTTTTCATGCAAGCCATTATCATACGAAGCGCCGCTATTATACGTTTCTATTGCTTTTTCCGGTTCGTTCATCATTTCATAAGTATAACCGAGGTTATTATATCCCAATGGATCATCGGGGAATTTTTGGACGTACTGCCGAAAACAGTCCGCAGCCTCTGTGTATTTTTTTAAATCGAAATACATAAGCCCCAGGCTGTTGAATGCTTCCTTGTTTCCAGGTTCGGCTGCCATTTTCTTTTCGAGCAGTTCGATGGCTTTCTTTTCGTTCTTTCCTGATTTTAATGCTAAAATCAAATTCTGAAAATAAAATCTGCCTTGCGGGTCGGTGGTGTACGCTTTTTCGTAATATTCAGCAGATTTCTCAAAATTGTTTTCAGCGTACCAGGTATTCCCAATGTAATTCAAATAAATGGGCGAATCGGCTACCGGCGCATACTCCATCGCTTTTTGAAACGTTTCCCTGGCTTCGGCAAGCTGCTTCCTGTTTTGGAGCGTAAGGCCCAGGTTCTCCAGGTAAATGTAGTTTTGCGGGAACGCATCCAAAGCTTTCCTGATGTACTTTTCAGCACTGGCAAAATCCTTTCGGTTGAAATAAATCTTTGCCACACTCTCATAAATCGACGGATCGAGTTCCGCGCCTTTGATATACGTTTTCAATGCTTTTTCTGTATCGCCGGTCCTTGCCAGAACATCGCCTGCATTTTTGTAATTAAGCGGTTTTTTTGGATTTAAATCCAACGCTTTTTCATAATATATCAGCGCTTTTTCCACCTCGTTTTTATCGAGATAAGTCCTTCCCAGAAAACTACAGGCCAGTTCGTTTTCCGGGTCCAGCCGGTATGCTTCCAAAAAAACTTCTTCGGCTTTATCAGGATTTCCTTCTTTTTGGTAGGCTGCGCCCAAAAACTGCATGCTCATTAATTCCTCGGGCTCTATTTCCGGGGTGTCCCGGAAAATATCCAGCGCCTTGTTCAGGTAAACTTTTGCTTTTTCCGTATCGTTGTAAACCTGCAAAATGTTCCAGCCCAGGTGAAAATAATACCGGCCGTTCCAAGGTTCAAGCCGGGCGGCTTCGTTCATGGCTTCTTCGAACAACTTCCTGTTTCCCATTTCGTTGTACAGGTTTCCGAGGTTTTCGTAATAAACGGCTTTTTTAATTTCGCCGGTTGCTTTCAGGTAGTATTTCAGAGCTTCATCATAGTTTTTTTGGTTGTAGAAAAAGATACCGAGCCGGTTGTAATACACATCTTTATCGCCGGCAGACAACTGCAGCGCCTTTTTGTAATTTTCTTCAGCTTCATCAGCCTTGCCAAGGTTTTCAAAAGCATAGCCAAGGTTTTCGTGATAAACCGGTGTTGGATTGGTTTCGATGGCCTTTTTAAGCAAATCAACCGCCTCTGCATACTCTCCCCTGCTGGTTAAAAAATAACCCAGCCGGTTGTAATAAACGTCTTTGTTTTTCTCTGCATGGTTGAGCGCATTTCGGTAACTTTCTTTCGCCTTTTCAAACTGCCCCGAATTTTCGCAGGCCAGTCCCAGGTTTTCAAAATAAACCGGTTTCGGTTGCAGTTGAATGGCATTTGTATAATGTTCAACCGACTTTTTATATTTCTGCAGGTTATAATAGAAAACACCCAGCCGGTTTTCGTAGATATCTTTATCTGTGTCTGCCAGTTCCAGCGCTTTCAGGTAACTCGCTAAAGCTTTGTCGGTTTGGCCGGAAAGTTCCTGCGCATAACCAACATTCTCATAATAAAGCGGCCTGGCTTTTATTTCAATGGCTTTCTGCAACAACTCCATCGCTTCGCTGTACCTGCCTAAACCCGTCAGGAAGAAAGCCAGCCGGTTGTAATAGGTATCTTTCTCTGTGGTGGCGGCTTTGATCGCCTTCCGGAATGAAGTTTCAGCATTGTCGTTATCGCCGGAATTCTGGTATGAAAGCCCCAGGTATTCCAACAGTTCCGGGTTGCCGGCTTTGGTTTCGCTTGCCTTTTCAAAATATCTGATGGCTTTGTCGTATTGAAAATTATTATAGAGGATAATTCCAATCCGGTAATCCACTTCGCCTGTGGAACCCGGTTTAACATGCTGTTTCACTTTTTCCAGCAGCGAAATTCCCGAATCCGTTTCCGGGGAAGAATCTGCCAAATCGTAGAGTGCAGTTAACCCAAGCTCTTTTTCCGGATCGTTTTCCAGCGCCAGCAGGTAGTATTTTTGTGCATTGGCTATATCTTTCAGTTTTTCATAGGCATTTCCAAATTCATTGTAAATAAACGGAAGCCAGCCGGTGCGCAATGTTCTGCCGGTTTCCAGGTTTTTGATCACTGCTTTCCAATCGCCTTTTTTCCGGTTCAGCGAAACCATTCCCCAGTAGCCGTCCAATGTCTCCGGGTCGAGTTCAATGGTTTTTAGAAACGATTGTTCCGATTTCTCCAGCTCATTCATTTCAAGATAAGCATATCCCAGGTTGGTGTATGCCTGAATTCTTTCCGGGTAACGTTGAATGGACTGCCGGTAAAAGCTTTCAGCTTCTTCGAAGTTGTCGTTTTTCTGATGGACAAATGCAGCATTATTTAGCGCGGTGTATTCGAAATCGGGGTCGAGCCGGACAATGGTTTTCAGAAGTTGGTCGATTTCGCCGGAATGTTGTTTGAAGTATCCGGGATTTTCGTTGAGCAAAAGCAGCCGGTTGTACAAATCTGCTTTCCCGGGGTTCACCCGGATTCCTTCGCCGTACCAGCTCGCAGCCGTATCGAACCGGTTTTCCGCTTTGAATAAGTCTCCCAGAACCAGGTAATTTTCGTAGTCTTTCCTATCCAGGTCCAGCGCTTTTTGCACCCGTGTCCGCGCTTTGTCAAAATCCTGTTTCTGAATATAATACTGGCCAAACACACGTTCGGATTGTGCTGAATCAGGAAGAAGTTTTTTTGCCTCTTTGAAATGTTCCAGTGCTGTGCTGTAATTTACCAGATGGTACAATTGAATTAAACCGGCCAAACGGTGCAGGCCGGCTCTGGTTTTTGTGGAAAGATGTTCGGTTTTAATGAAATATTCAAACAGCGGGTAACCTTCAACCCAACGTTCTTCCGCAACATACAAAAGGTGTTTTTTTAGGTATGGATAGTCAGTATGTTCCTTTGCAGGCAAGTCGGTTTCCAGTAGAAATTTACACGTGTCATTGTCCAGGAGCGAAAGTTCGCGACCAAAAATTTCGAGCCAGCGCTGCCACCCCTCCTTTTTGCCGGACTGGTAAACTTCGAGTATCTCCTGTTTGTATTTTTCCTGGAAATGTTGTTTGATTTGTTTTCGAAGCTGAACGACTAAAGCGAATATTTTTTCATTTTCAAGATTTTCGCCCAGGTAGCTGTCCAGCCGGTCGGTTGTTTTTTGCTGTTCCTCTGGTTTTAAAATCATTGGCCGTATTCCCTCAATAATATCCGTTACGTGGTGCATGTCGCACCCAGTTTGAGCTGCGCGGTAATAATTTCCGGCCAAAAGTTCGTTTATCGGATTTACTTTGTTCATGGTTACAGGTATTCAGGTTTGATATCTGTTTCTTTCAACTCGTCGGCAAATTCATGCAGCGTGGTTTTAATCTGGTTTTCAATGGCAGGTGTAATACCAATATTTTTTGAAGCCGAGTAGAAATTTTCGATGTTATTTAGTTTATCGATGGTGGTTTTCGATGCGAGGCACGATTCCAGCCACTTCAGTGCATTTGAAATGTCACCATCGATTTTTATGTGAATTTCACCTTTTAATGTGAACAACGTCGAAGACCACTGGCCCGATCGCCTGACCGGTGCGCCATTTCCGCTGCTCCTTTGATACGCACTTTCCGGTTGCGCCATGTTTTGCGAAATCGCCGGGTCGTTATAACTCTGGTTTATATCCGGTGTTTTAACACCAAACCGGCTGGTGCGGACTGCTGATGTTTCTGCATGTAGTTTTCTTTTTTTTGTGGTTAACATGTGGCCCTGCGAACAATAACTGTCTTTGAAAGAATACCTTTTCTCATTTCCGTAATAGGGGCAGCCCGGTGTCATGCATACTTTTATTGCTTCTTCAGAAGCGGTTTCGTCAGCTTGTTCTTCATTGTCTTCAAATTTCATTTTTAACGGATAATGGACGTAGGTAAAAAGCACCGGGCTCCCGAATGCTTTTTCTTTAAATTCCCGCTGTGTTCCAAGATCATACCGCCCCATGGTAACACACGCTCCAATATCCTTTCCTTCAGAAAAATTATCATAAAAAACTTTGGTGAATTGTAAAGCATGATTTTCCAGAATCGGGTTCTGCATGGCGATAACAAACGGAACCCTGTTCGCAAGTAAACAGATTGCTGTTCCCCTGTTATCGTCGTAATCCACTATTCTGGCGCCGTTGCATATTTGCAGAAAAACCATTTTGGGTTTAAGCCTTGAATTCTTGAGACATTCTGAAAACCATTCGTCGCTTTTAGACACTTTTTCAAAATTCTGGCTGTATTTATTCTCCTCCGCAAAATATAAAGCTCCGTGGTTTTCTTCCACCGAACCATGTCCTGCAAAATGAAGTATATCGGGGGAAAATGTGCTGTTATGCTTTCCGATTTTAACTCCCAGTTTATCGTTCAGAAAATACTTTTCCGGTTTCTGCCCGTTGCCGTTGTTCAGTTCGTTTCTGAAATTTTTATGATCAGGCTGATACAGGTACCTGATTTCCATCTGAGGTACGCGTTCGCTTAATTCCCTGAAATATTGAAGCAGATCATCCAAAGTAGTTAATTCGAGTTCGGCATCGGGGTTTGAAATAATCAGCAGAATTCGGAGCGGAGGTTTGATTTCAAAGATTTCTTTGTCGAAAGCATCGTGGACCAGCAGCGGAAACTTGCGGTAAAAATTGATTTTTTTAGCAGGGCTCGCTGCCAGAAACGGTTCTAACAACTTGATGCCTTTTTTCTGTTTACTGAAATAAATGTATTCCCACGGAAGGATAGCCAGATCATCGAACTCATTGATTTGATCAAATTCCAGGAAAATGTTGTACCCATTGGCTTTATCATCATCATCCAGCGCGCTGTTGTGCCAGTCGTTAAATTCAATAAAAAGCCGTTTATCCTGAAAAATGAGATCAAATAACAATTCTCCGAGAGCTTCAAAATCTTTTCGGTCAAAAACATTTATTTGTCCGGATTTGAATTCCATATCGAGGTATTTGCGCAATATGGTAACAATTCTCCTGTCCCTTTCTTCTGCGGCTATTGTAGGCGCAGGCAGAGGAGTGTTTTTTCCCCGGTCCCAGAGGTACTCGATTTGGGTTTGATTATCTTTTTTGATAAAACGGATAAAAAAATCAGCCATTTTATATGGGTTGTGTTAAAATTTTAATTGTTGAAGGGTTTCATTCATAATAGCATCGGTTGCGCTCAAAGTCTTTGCCCGGGCAGCTTCACCGTCGAGTTTGGCGAATTTCCCGACCGATTGGTTGATGTCTTCAACCATTTCGTCGTGCAAACGTGAAGCCTGTGCCCAGGTAAGATCGGGACTGCATTTGATGGCTACTGCCAGGTGAAGGATTTTCGGCCGCAGCAAATCTCTTTCTTTTTGCGTAACCTCATCCTGATGTTTCAGAAAATCAAATATTTCCTGGTATTCTTTATAAAAAGGAAGCGATTCCAAATCGTAACGTTTATCCGAAATTCCAATCCGGAAAAGCACAAAATCATTGTCGCGGTATGGAACGGAAATTTCAGGGCGATCGCCATAAAACAAAGCATTGTCTTTTACCCAAAATTTGGTTTTATCAACATTTTCGGCCAAAATCAACACATGGTACCCCGGCCGGAACGGGTTTCCTGCCGCCTGTCCAAAATTATTGTTTACACCAAGAAGAGGCTCTGTTTGCTGAAATCCCATCAGGGAATTGATTCCGTTTAGCAAAGCACGGCTCATTTTCGTATAGCTTTCAATACCGGCAGCCAAATTGAGGTTGCCGGAAACATCTTCCATGAAATTCAAAAACTTTTCGGCGATATCGGCTTTGGGCACGCGGCTGAGAACTATACTCAGCGAAACATTGCCCCCGCGCCAGGGGAACATACCCACTACGGGCGTGTTCAGGAAAAGCATTCCCCCGGGAATTTTCTGTTCGTATTTTTGTAAAAGATTGGGGCCAATGGCGAAAGGAATTTCCATTTCTTTTCCGTCGTATTGAAAGTTGCAAACGGAAAATACCATCGGTGAAAAAGTTTTATGCCACAGTCTTTGGTACGACAGGTACATTTCATTTACACTAACCATGAAATAATGGCGGCGATTGTCAAACTCCTGCGTTTGCTTCGGCGAAACATCTGTTTGTTCGTCGGGAATACGGAAATAATTCGGAACAAAGGTGGGTGCCTGTTTGACATTATTCCATACCTGGGTGAAAAACTCGGAAAAAGCCATAGGTTTTGTTTTTAATGTTGTTTTGCCATGAGTTAAAAATTTTTCTTCAGAAAATTGTAGGTGTTTACCCGCATAAACCGTTCAACAATATCCGAAGCTTTTAATTTGTTGTAATTCTTCAGATTATCAGATTGTTCTGATGCCAGAAAATTGTAGGCGTGTTTTTCCAGGTAACTGTCGAAAATCGGCATTTCCTCCGAAGTCCAGTAACCGTTCAGCGGATTTACCATTCCGTCGTTATCCGATCCGATGCATTGAATACCCCATGCAAACTGATCGTTCCGGTTTAAAACTTCGGCAATATGCTGAATTTGGTTCCAGATTAACTTCGACTGGTAAAAAAGCATTCGCCGGCGGTTGAGTACCGAACCACTTTTTTTTACTTCGGTTTCGCTGCCCACGCGGCGTTCGTCGAACTGTACGCCGAAAAGTCCGCCTGATTTGGCAATGCGGATGATTTCATCATCGAAGAAATTAATATCGTCTGGTTGAAATTTGCCGTAGTTGAACAAATCGTCTTCAACTTTTTCGGTGTGGGAGCGTAATCCGTTAACTGCTCCGTGGCTAACGATTAGAGGAATGATTTCATCAGGATGCTCCGTTTTCAGAAACCGGTAGTATTCGTTCCGCGATTGCACACTCATGTGTTTCAAATCGATGAGCACCCGTTTACCGTCGGTATTGTCGAGCAATTTCCGCAGCACTTTCCAGCCCAATTCATTAAAACCGGTATTTAAACCTTCGGACTGGTCGCACAATTTTCGCACGATGCCATGCAGGCTCTGCGCATGCCCCACCAGTTCGTTGTAAAAATGATGGGTGAGAGCCATAAAAAACAGCCGGTGGTCCCATTGTTTTACTTTATCGACATTGGCCAGCACTTCATCCGGATCGGCGGTTTTCCCCATCATTTGAAGTCCGGCATTAAAAACATGGGCGCCTTCGATGGTTAGAATAACAAAAATGGTGTTTACATTGGGTTCGCCCCACTCGCCAATTTCATTAAAATGAGACACAATTTTATACTGGTTCCACATTCCGTCAATACGTACCTTGTGCCCGTCGAGCTGTTTGTAAAAATCGTATTCCGTTTGAAGATCGGAAAAGTAATCATCCAGTTGCTGAACGTAATCGATGCGTTTTTTTCCCAAACCGGTAACCAGGTTGCCCAATACATCGCCTGCCACTGATGTTCCCAGTTTCGACATAACGAAACCTTTCTCAAGGCCGCACAATGAAACAAACACAATTTCAGCGCCCCCTTTGGCCAGCGACGTAAAATCGGACTGCCGGAATTTGGTAAGCGTTGTTATTTTGTTGATGATTTTGTCGGATAAAGTTGGTGGATCGTAGTACCACAGGCTGTTTGCATCGTGTTTGTTTGCGCTGTTTTTGCCGGGAGCAGAATTGAAGCTAAAGCCCATTGGCTTTAAAGCCGGATGGATGTGCAAATCAATAAATAAAGGTCCCATAACATTAAAGACTCAATGGTGTTATTTTCTTCAATTTACGAAAAATTGGACTGAGGAACAACAAGCAGAAGAGGGCAAGAAGACTTCCGGCTTTTGACTTTTGGCTTGCCGCTTGCTGCCCATGGCTTTTAGCTCGTATCCGGAATTTTTAAGATTTGTTTGAACAGCACACCCGTTATTTCGTTTAATTTGTCGGGACAATGCGAAAGTTCAACCAGAAATAGTAAAAACATGTTTCACGCAAAAAAAATTTACTTCACCCCCGACCTGAAGATATCGGATATTTTGCCCGATAATCCGTACCTGTTACTTTTTCTCGAACATTTCGGCATTGAACTGCCGGTGCACGACAAGTCGCTGAAAACGATATGCGAAGAGCACAATCTTAGTCCGCAGCTAATACTGGCTTTTGCCAATTTATACAGCGGGGTTCAGGATACCCGGGGCATGACGCTGTCGTTTGACGACACAAAAGCGGTAATTCTCTATCTGAAAAACAGCCATAAATTTTATTCTGATGAAATTTATCCCGAAATCCGAAATACCATCCGGCAGATGGCCGAGGTAAACAACAGTCGCGAAATGGCGCTGGTCACCAGGTTTTTCAACGACTATTTCAAAGAAGTGACTGAGCACCTCAATTACGAAAACAACGTGGTTTTTCCGTACGTCCTCGATCTTCATGAGCAGGTACAGCAACGCCGGAAAGTATCGAAAAGCAAGGAATATTCGGTAACGGAATACCGGGAACAGCACGATGATATCGAAGAAAAACTGGATGATTTGAAACAACTGCTCATCAAATACCTGCCCCGGAAAAATGATAAAATATTCCGGAGAAAACTAATTCTCAGCCTATTTGAACTGGAATACGATTTAAATGTGCATTCCCAGATTGAGGAATTAATTCTGATACCGCTGGTGGAAAAAATGGAGTCGCATTTAAAAAAGGAACCGTGAGCAAATTAAAAAACGTGATAGTGATTGAAAATTCGCCGATCATTCAGGAAGGTCTGGCGGGAATGATAAAAAAAACCGGACAAAATTATCGCCTCTGGTTTGCAGGTTCTGTTGATGACGCTGAACTTCTTTACTCGAAAAACAAGTGCAGTTTAATTATCGCCAATCCTTCGTTGCTGCAGGTAAATTCAAAGCCCGGAAATTTGAAAAACCGGTTCGGCTCAGCAAAATGGGTGGCGCTGGTTTATGCCTTTTACGATACCAGAATCCTTTCCTGGTTCGATGGTGTGATCGCCGTCTCCGATTCCGGAGATACCATTGCGACCCTGCTCGAAAAGATTACATCCAATGGCGACAAAATGGGACAAAACCCGCAGGATATCCTCACCGACCGTGAAACCGAAGTACTGAAACTTTTAGCTACCGGGTTAACCAACAAAGAAATCGCAGATAAACTAAACATCAGCACCAATACAGTGATTACCCACCGGAAAAATATTTCCCAGAAAACAGGTATAAAATCCGTATCGGGGCTGACCATTTTTGCGGTGGCGCAAAAGCTGATTTCCATCGACAACCTTCAGGAATGATAATCACCTTTGTGCACCCTGTTTCTACCCATATTTTATCCCTCCGGGATATCCAGGTGCGGCAGGTTTGAGAATTGATTTCCCGTTTAAGAAATTTTGCAGGGTCAACAGTGCCGGTAGGCACTAAATATGGGTAGAAAGATAATACGGAACCGGAATACTCGTCCCGTATGGGACGAAATTATTCCCTATCTTGTCCCCCAACTATTTTCATTTCCATCTGTCTTCCACTCAATTCGGTATTTCATTATCAATTTGTCTTTCCCTCATTATTTCTAATGAGGACAGTTGCATATTTCATCATTTTTGGGGATTTCAGGTTTTTCGGACGGCTGTTATTTTTGTTGCACAATTTAAAGGAATTTGTAAAAGTGAAAAATAAAGCCGTTGCAACCATCTTCTCGTTTTACGTCATTTTTTTTCAAATACAAATGATAAATGCTGCGGAGCCATCGGTAACTGATGAAAAGGAACCTTTAATTTTTAAAGCTTCCTACCTGGGCGATAATGTCAATAACATGGCCGGCGGAATTAAAACCGGTTCGTGTTACCTGGGAATGGCGAATCTTCGCCTCACCCTCAACATGCAGGAAGCCGGCTGGTGGAAAGGCGGTATGTTTCACGTTAATGCCGCCAATACACAGGGCGCATCGCCATCGCTGGAATTATTGGGCGATGTACAGGTAGCTTCGAACATCGAGGCCGGAAATCATTCGTATATTCAGGAATTTTGGCTGAAACAACAATTCGGCCGGTTCGAAATTGTAGCAGGGTTGCAGGATTTAAATGTGGAATTTGCCAATTCGGAAAATGCAGCGCTGTTTCTGAACAGCTCCTTTGGCATTCTTCCGGTAATTTCCACCAATTTCAGTGCGCCAATTTTTCCGCTCACAACTCCCGGGTTAACAACGAAATGGCAGGTTACAGAAACCATAGTTCTGGTAAATGCCATGTACGACGGCAGTCCCACGAATTTCGACTTCAACCCCTACAACGTAAAATGGGAATTCAACTCCGGCGATGGGCTGCTACTGGTTTCCGAATTTCAGAAAAAGATAGCAGTGAACCAACTCTCCGGAACATATAAAATCGGCGCATATTCACATTTTCACCGCGGAAATAAAGTTATTCCCGATTCGATGCAAAACCAGTTGTTCGGTTTTTATTTTTATGCCGACCAAAAAATCTGGGAACAAAATCAAAGAAATGCCGGAGGTTTTGTTCAGGTAGGTTACAGTCCTTCGGCAGACAGCTTTAACAAATATTACTTGGGAGCAGGGGTAAATTGCACCGGGTTTTTTAGCCGGAAAGGGAAAGATGTGGCCGGTGTGGCGGTAGCTCATGCTCATTTTACCGGAGAAACTAAAAATGAAACCGTAGTGGAACTGACGTACCGGTACCAGGTGACAAAAAATTTATTTGTTCAGCCCGATATGCAGTACATCGTTCATCCGGCAGGAACGGTAGAAATGCTTGAAAACGCACTGGCTGCAAATTTCAGGTTTGGATTTAGTTTTTAAACGGAAACGACCATGGAAAACAAAAAAGATATGTACCTGACCGACCTGCACAACAACGATACAGCCATTATTACGCAGGTAGAAGGGCAAGGCGCTTTCAGAAAGAGGATTACCGAAATGGGATTTGTGAAGGGGAAAGTAGTGAGGGTGATAAAAAACGCGCCGCTGCAAGACCCGGTGGAATACGAAATCATGGGCTACAACATTTCCCTGCGCAGAAGCGAGGCTTCGCTGATAAGTGTTTCGAGAGAAAAAAACGGTCACCTCCCGAAACCAAATGGATTTAAAGCCACAATGGCTCAAAACGGGATAAAAATTCCGCCCCGCGAAAAGACAAAACAGATTCATGTGGCGCTTGTGGGTAATCCCAACTGTGGAAAAACCACGTTGTTTAACTACGCTTCGGGAGCTCATGAACGAGTAGGAAATTACGGTGGCGTAACAGTCGATGCCAAAGAGGGAATTTTAAAACAGAACGGTTTCTCCCTGAAAGTTACTGATTTGCCCGGAACATATTCCATTACCGAATACACCCCCGAGGAGCTGTATGTTCGCAACCATCTTACAAAATCAAAACCCGATGTGGTGGTAAATGTAATCGATGCTTCCAACCTGGAGCGGAACATGTTTCTTACCACGCAGCTCATCGACATGAACATGAAAGTGGTAATTGCGCTGAACATGTACGACGAACTGGAACAAAAAGGGGTGAAGCTCCGTTACCGCGAACTGGGCGAGATGCTTGGTATACCAATCGTTCCAACTGTAGCCGTAAAAAACAAAGGGATTAAGGAACTCATCAGTAAAATCACTGAAGTATATGAAGACAAAGACCCTACGGTGCACCCGGTCAATATTTACTATGGAAATTCCGTTGAAAATTCCATTGCCAAAATTCAGCCTCAAATAGAAAAAAACCTGGTAACCGATGGTCATTTTTCTTCGCGTTACCTTGCCATTAAGTTATTGGAGAACGATAAAACTACATTAAAACATATTGAGGGGTTTGCCAACCGGAATGTTATTGCAGCGCTGGCCAAAGTAGAAATTCATAAATTGGAAATAGAATTTGGCGAAAGCCCCGAAACGATTATCACCGATGCCAAATATGGATTTATTGAAGGCGCCCTGCGTGAAACCATTACGGATAATACCGAATTTGTGCTGCCAAAAAAACGTGACATCGACCGTATACTGACACATAAAATCTGGGGATTCCCGGTATTCATTTTTTTTATGTGGCTGATGTTCCAAACAACATTTACCCTGGGCAATTACCCGATGGATTGGATCGATGCCGGCGTGGGATCCCTTGGCGACTTCATCAATTCTGTAATGCCTGCCGGTGCTTTGCGCGATTTAATTGTCAATGGTGTTATTGGCGGTGTTGGCGGCGTAATTGTTTTTCTTCCCAATATTCTCATCCTGTTTTTCTTTATTTCGCTGATGGAGGATACCGGCTATATGGCGCGGGTGTCGTTTATTATGGACCGGCTGATGCACAAAATCGGGCTTCACGGCAAATCATTCATTCCGCTGCTCATGGGCTTTGGATGTAATGTGCCGGCAGTGATGGCCACGCGTACGCTCGAAAACCGAAAAGACCGTATTATGACCATGTTGATTACGCCGTTTATGTCGTGCAGTGCGCGGTTACCGGTTTATGTGCTGATTATCTCAGCTTTTTTCGCCAAAAACCAGGGACTGGTGCTGTTTTCCATTTACACCATTGGAATCGTGGTAGCAATACTGGTTGCCCTTTTGCTGAAAAACACTTTCTTTTCAAAACAAGATGTGCCTTTTGTAATGGAATTGCCACCTTATCGCATTCCTACCTTAAAAAACACCACCGCACACATGTGGCATAAAGGCTCGCAATACCTGAAAAAAATGGGAACTTTTATACTTTTGGCTTCCATTCTTATCTGGGGACTGAGTTATTACCCGCGACATGTGAACTACTCCACCGATTACGATGCACAAATCAACAAAATTACAGCCAGCACACATTTAACGGAAACAGAAAAACAATCGCAATTAACGGATGTGAAACTGAGCAGAGCCTCAGAACATCAGGAAAAATCGTACATCGGCCGCATTGGAAAATTTATTGAACCAGCCATTCAGCCACTGGGTTTCGACTGGAAAATAGGAATCAGCATTGTTACAGGGTTAGCTGCCAAAGAAATTGTGGTTAGCTCGATGGGCGTACTTTACCATGCGGGAATGGAAGCAAGCGAAACATCGGGGAGTCTCATTCAAAAGTTGCAGGCCCAGGTTTATTCCGGTGGAAAGCTCGCCGGGGAAAAAGTATTTACCCCTCTCGTTGCCTTTGGATTTATGCTCTTCATTTTGATTTACTTTCCGTGCGTAGCTGTAATTGCGGCAATTAAAAAAGAATCGAGCTGGAAATGGGCTGCTTTCGCCATGTTTTATACCACAGCCATTGCCTGGGTGGCTGCATTTCTAGTGTACCAGGTGGGAACATTAATCATGTAAAAAAACAAAAACGATTATGATACAGAATATTTTAGCATTAATCATTGTTTTCCTTGCCGCAGCCATTTCAATTTTCGCGGTAATTAGAAGTATCACATCGAAAAATGGAGGCCATTGCAGCGGTTGCAGCGCCTGTGAAACAAGTAGTTCACAAAGTTCGAAGACAACAATGACTAACAATATCAATTACAAAAATCTGGTTTTCGACAGTAAAGGGAAGTGAGTAGGTGGCACTCCCAGTGATTAGTTTCCAGTTTCTGCAGGCAGGCAGGTGGAAAGAAGCCTATGGTCATTAGTCATTGGTTAAAAATGAAATTTATGGACATTTTCTGGTTGTTTGTGAATAAAATGCCAAAATCCGGTAGCCACTGAAAATGCCCTGAAAGGGCTATAATTATAAGCCTGTATAAAAAACGAAATCTCAGTGTGCCTCTTCATCTCTAACAAAGCTTCAACTTTGAACGTTGAATGCAGAACTAAAATCTTTTTATCTTTGTAACCGAAAACGACGTGTGCTTGATAACCACGTAAAAAACAAGTAACGATGAAAAATAAAGTTTCTGTACTGTTCATGTTAACAGGCATTTTATTTGCCTCCTGTTTGTTGATATCCAACATTCTCGCTTCGAAAATTTTGATGGTTGGTCCCTGGGCAGCGCCTGCCGGAGTGCTTGTTTTCCCTTTGGCATACATCATTAACGATGTGATCACCGAAGTTTGGGGCTACGCCAAAGCACGGCTCATCATCTGGTCGGGTTTTGCAATGAACCTGCTGGCGGTATTGTTTTTCAGTATGGGAATTGCCGCGCCGGCAGCTCCTTTTTGGGAAGCACAGGATGCTTTTGCAAACGTGCTGGGGAATACGCCGCGGATTGTAGCCGCCAGTATCCTGGCTTATTTGCTGGGCTCGTTCCTGAATGCGTGGGTAATGAGCCGGTTTAAAGTGCTCACCCGGGGAAAAGGATTTTCATTGCGCGCAATTGTATCCACTTTGGTTGGCGAAGGCGCCGATTCGATGGTATTTATTTCAGTCGCTTTTGCCGGACAGTTCCCGCTGGATACGCTCCTTGTTATGATGGCTACGCAGGCGCTGATAAAAACAGTTTTTGAAATTGTTGTACTTCCGCTGACGGTTTGGGTGGTGAAAAAGGTGAAGAAACTGGAAGGCATCGATACTTTCGACTATTCGATTTCTTACAATCCCTTTTACTTAAAAAGTATTTGAAATGAAGGACGAACAAGCGCTCGTACTTTTTTCGGGCGGACAGGATTCCACCACCTGCCTGTTTTGGGCCAAACAAAAATTCGGAAAGGTGGAAGCGGTTTCGTTCGACTACGGACAGCGCCACCGGACAGAACTCGATGCAGCGCGTGGAACAGCCAAAAAAGCAGGCGCCGGTTTTCAGGTGTTGAAACTGGATTTGTTACCGCAACTTACACGGAACGCCCTCACTTCGCCGGAGATTTCAGTGGAAAAGGAAAAACCCGCACACCGGCCGCCAAACACACTGGTGGAAGGGCGCAACATGCTGTTTATGACCTATGCGGCGATTCTGGCAAAATCAAAAAACATTCGCCACCTGGTAACCGGCGCCGGACAGGCAGATTTCAGCGGTTATCCCGACTGCCGGAATGATTTTTTCCGGTCGCTTAACCAAACGCTGAACCTTTCCATGGACTGTCAGTTTATCATACATACGCCGTTGATGTGGAAAAACAAAGCAGAAATATGGCAGATGGCCGACGAACTCGGCGTATTTGAAATCGTTCGAAACGAAACGGTGACCTGCTACAACGGCATTAAAGGAGCGGGTTGTGGCGAGTGCCCGGCCTGCCGGTTGCGAAACAACGGTTTGCAGAATTATTTAAAACACAAACACCATGAGCAAATTTAAACACCTTGGCGGAAAAACGGAATATTCCTATAAATACCGGCCGGATTTGCTGGAATCATTTCCCAACAAACACCCGGAAAACGATTATTTTGTCAAATTCAACTGTCCGGAATTTACTACGTTATGCCCGATTACCGGACAACCCGATTTTGCGACAATTTACCTGAGTTACATTCCCGGTGAAAAACTGGTGGAAAGTAAAAGCCTGAAACTCTATCTGTTTAGCTATCGCGATGACGGTTCTTTTCATGAAGATTGTGTAAACATGATCATGAAGGATTTGGTGAAGTTGCTGGAACCCAAATACATTGAAGTGTGGGGCAGGTTTCTTCCCCGCGGGGGCATCAGCATCGATCCGTACAGCAATTACGGGCAACCCGGCACTAAATACGGGGAACTGGCCTGGTACCGGATGCAAAACCACGACCTCAATCCCGAAAAAGTGGACAACCGGTAAGTCGCGGGCTGCGGGCCGGCGTACCACAATGAACCGGTGCAACCGCGGCTGATTCCTTATCACTTCAAATGGCGAAAATTTGTTAGTTTTAGCTAAAATTAATGTTGATTTTAGACGAATTTTATCAAAAAACGGTTTTTTAACAAACGGTAGAAGCGCGGCAGTTTAAAAACAGATGTGGACTTTTACGTTGAATAACACGAATGAGTAAATTTGAAAGATGCAAAAAATGTCTTTTCCAAACCAATCGGACGAGCGTCCCGCTGAAGAAATAATGCATTTCAATAACGAGGGTATTATTTCCGATCTAATACAAATTATCGCCGGCAAGAAAAGCCTCGACGATGCTGTTACAGGCTTTTGCAATGCCATCTGGAGAAACTGCAATCCCCGTGGGATGGCGCATGCACAGGTTTCGTTTGAAGGGAGCAGATATACAAACGATGGTTTTGTAAAAACCAGGGACATGGTTGAAAAAGAGTTTCTGCTGGTGAATAACAAAAAGTGTGTGGTCGCTGTTTTTCTCCGGCCGTTAAAAAATATTGCCGTTGTCCCGGCATTATTCACTGAAGTGGATGCCGTACTGGATATGGCAGTGCCGCTGCTGGAGGGAATCCTGTCGAAGTTTCAGTTGAAAAAAGCGGCTTTCGATATTGAAGAAAGACAAAAAGAGTTAAAGGGGATAAAACGGGCTGCTGCGGCTTTTAAAAGAAGCAAATCCGTTGACGAGTTGCTTCAGGAGCTTTGTTCTATTTTGCCCGAGGCGATGCAATTCCCTGCACATGCAATGGCAAGAATTACATTCGATAATAAAACGTATGCCAGTCCTGGTTTTTTTGAAACGCCTCATCATATCGAACACTTCTTCGAAACACCCGGCGGTGGTACCGCTGCGATAGAGATTTTTTATCCCGAACTAAAAATATTGCCGGAAAAGGAATTGTTTCTGGACGAGGAAAAAAAACTCATCGACAATCTGTCGTCGTTGATAGCAGGCTCGGTATCGAAAAATGCGCTGCAAAAACTATTGCTTCAAAATGCAGAACGATTAAAAGAATTAAGAGGCATAAACCAAACTTCAGCCATTCTGAATAAATCAAAAACGCTGGAAGAAGCAATGCAGAAAATCGTGAATATCCTGCCGGAATCGTGGCAGTACACCGAAGATACTGCAGCACGTATAATCTGCAATAAAAGGGAATACACCAGCCGGAACTTTAAGGAAACCCCCTGGTTTATGCAGCAAACCTTTGAAATGCCTGGGAAACGGAAAGGTGTTATCGAAATATTTTATCTGAAAAAATATCCCGATGAATTTAAAGGGCCGTTCCTGAAAGAAGAGTTTGAGCTTTTGGAAAATATAGCCGGCTTAATTTCGGGCTCGGTAACCCGGAGTATTTTTAGGAAGCTGAACCGGGAAAACATCGAACGGTTAAAAGAACTAAAGGCAATAAATAAAACATCGAAAATTATTGAAGAAGGAAAACCGGTTGATGAAACGTTGCAGGAAATATGCACGTTGCTGCCGAAATCATGGCAGTATCCCAAGTTTACGGCAGCCCGAATTCAGTTTGAAGAAAAAACATATAACAGCCGGGAATTCCGTGAATCCCGATGGGTGCAGAGTGAGAATTTTGTTACGATCGATAATAAAAAAGGGACTATTGACATATTTTATCTCAAGGAATTTCCTGCCGAAGACGAGGGGCCGTTTCTGTATGAAGAACGCAACCTGCTGGTAAATATCAGCAAACTGATTACCGGTTATTTAAATAACTACAAGGGCAGGGGCATCATACACCTCAAGGGGGTGTCCACTCAGGAAGTGCATCCTACCGATGCATACCGGAGCTCGATGATTAAAAATAAAAAGCCGCTTCAGCTTTATTTTAACCAGCAGGTTATCGACAAGTACATCTATTTCGATATGATGAGGTACAAAATCAAGCACATCCTGTTTGTTTCCACACTTTACGATGCCTTTACCCTTGAAAATGAAGATTCATTTTTTGCCCGGTTCATGGGTGAAATATACCAGTACAGTTTGTTTTCAGTACCGCGGATCACCGGCGCATCAACGGCCGACGAGGCGCTTGAACTGCTGGAAACCACACATTTTAACCTCGTTATTTTAATGGCCGGCGTTGATCGGGAGGCCCCGGTTGAACTGAGCAGGAAAATCAGGGAAAAACATGAAAACCTGCCCGTTTACCTGTTGCTGAACCGAAAAAGCGATGTAAAGTACTTCGAGGAATTGGCGCCAACTATTCCGTCTGTCGATAAACTGTTTGTATGGGATGGCGATTCGCTGATATTGTTTGCCATCGTTAAAATTACAGAAGATAAAGTGAATGTTGAAAACGATACCCGCGTTGGCCTGGTGCGGGTAATTTTACTGATAGAAGATTCACCAAACTACTATTCAAAATACATTCAAAACCTTTACGACATCGTTTTCAACCACATCAAACAATTGCTGCCCGAAACGGAGAAAAATGAACTGGAAAAAATGAGACGGATTCGTTCGAGGCCCAAAATCCTTCATGCCCGGAACTACGAAGAGGCCACAGCTATTTTTAACAAGTACCACGATTTTATGCTCTGTGTAATTTCTGATGTGGAATTCGAAAAAGCAGGAAAGCTGGACAATGAAGCAGGTGTTAAATTTATCCGGTACGTAAAATCGCACATTTCCAATTTGCCCATCGTTCTGCAATCTTCGGAAAAAAGCAACGAAAGAATAGCAAAAAACCTGGATGTTACATTTATCAATAAAAATTCCGAAACCCTTTTTAACGATCTGAAGCATTTTCTGAATCATTATCTGGGATTTGGGCATTTTATTTTTCGCAACAAAAAAGGGGAGAAAATCGGAGTGGCCAAATCACTGCGCGAGTTTGAAACTTTGCTGAAAGAGATACCCGATGAATCGTTCGAACTTCATGCTTCGGAAAACCAGTTATCGCTCTGGCTCATGCAACGTGGTGAAATACAGCTTGCCCGAACTCTCAACATGCTGTCTGTTGATATGTTTAAGACCATTGAAGAATCGCGGCAGCATCTCCTTAGAACCATAAAATCGCACCGCGAGGAAAAGAAAAAAGGAAAGATTCTGAGTTTTGATGAAACGGCCATTATCGATGAAAAAAATATTGTTTCTTTTTCAGGTGGCGCGCTTGGAGGAAAAGGCCGCGGCCTGGCGTTTATCAATACCCTGATTTCCAACATTGAATTCCCGGTATTGGCGGATCAGATTAATATTACCACGCCAATAACTGTGATTATCGGTACCAACGAGTTTCAACAGTTTATCGTAAAAAACAAACTGTTCGACAAGATTTTTGATCCAGCAATTTCTTATCAGCGGTTAAGGGAACTTTTCATGAAGGCGAATTTGTCTGCAGGTCTTGTGAAAAAGTTAAAAGTGTTAATTGCCCAAATCGATAAACCAATTGTTGTGCGATCTTCAAGCAATTCTGAAGATTCGATCAACCAGCCATTCGCCGGTGTGTTCGATACTTATATTGTTCCCGCCGGCGCGAATAAAAAACAGGTTTTCGAGCACGTTGCCAGCGCCATTAAAATGGTTTTTGCTTCTACTTATTCACCAAAAGCAAGAAACTTTTTTTCGATTATTCACCATAAAATCGAGGAAGAAAAAATGGCGGTTGTCATACAGGAACTTGTTGGTTCCCAAAATGGCGATTATTATTACCCGCACATAAGCGGCGTGGCCCAAACGTATAATTATTATCCTGTTGCCAGTATGAAACCCGAAGAAGGATTTTCGGTAATCGGTTTCGGGCTGGGCACCTATGTGGTGGATGGATGGAAATCGTACAGGTTTTCGCCTAAATATCCTGCCATATCCATGTACAGCATTAAAGATTTGCTGAACAGTTCGCAGGTGAAATTTTTTGCGGTTGACTGTTTGAAACCGAAAATCGACTTTGTAAAGGATGGGGAACATGCCGCATTGAAATTGCTTGACATTTATGATGCCGTGCCGCATGGGACCCTGAAACATTGTGTGTCGGTTTACAATCCGGACAACGACAGGCTCGAGCCGGGAGATTACGGCGCCGGGCCGCTGGTTGTGGATTTTGCCAACATATTGCAGTACAACTACATTCCGCTTGCCCAAACAATCAGCACCATTTTAAATACGGTGCAGGAAGCGTTTGGTTCTCCGGTGGAAATCGAATACGCAGTTGATTTGGACACATCGAAAAACGGATTGCCCTCCTTTTATTTGTTGCAGATAAAACCCCTTGTGGGCGAGCACCTGAGTAAAAAAATCAACCTTGAAAAAATTGACAAATCCCAAATGCTGCTGTACACCAAATCGAGTATTGGCAATGGCTTCATTAATGATATACACGATATTATTTATGTTGATGTAAAGAAATTCAATAAGCTAAAAACCATTGAAATGGCTGAGGAAATCGATGCTTTAAATAAGATCATGAAAGACTACGACCGGAATTATATCCTGATTGGGCCCGGCCGCTGGGGAAGCCGCGATCAGTTTGTGGGAATCCCAGTGAACTGGTCGCAGATTTCCAAAGCCCGGATAATCGTTGAAATCAGCCTTCAAAATTTCCCGCTCGATTATTCACTTGGCTCCCATTTCTTTCATAATGTAACTTCTATGAACATCGGCTACTTTTCGGTGCAGCATTTTTCGTCCACCGATTTTATACGTTGGGATGAAATCGAAAAAAATCCGCTGGAGAACCAAACGAAGTATTTCAAACATGTGAGGCTAAATAAACCGATTTCGGTATTAATGGATGGAAAGCACAGAACCTCGGCCATTGTTTACAGGAAAGATGTCGCCGCTAATAAACAGAAAGATGGGAGATGATTGATGTAGCAGTATTCGATGAACATAACCTCGTTCATAAGGGAATTTCCGGCCTGCTGGCGGAGGTGCCCGATGTGAATGTGATATTCTCCACGAATAACAGGGTGGCGCTTGCGGATGAGCTGAAAAAGTTTAAAATCAATATTCTTATCCTGAATTTTTATGACATCACAATCCGGGAATCCAACCTGATGAAGCAGATTAAAATAAATAATCCCAATCTGAGGATACTGGTTATGTCGGTTGCAGATAGCGAGAATGTTGTATTAAACACCATCAAAGCCGGGGCAAAAGGATTTCTCGGAAAGAATTCCACCTTAAACGAACTGATTGAAGCCATTTACACGTTAAGGAACGGATACGATTACTTTAGCCAGTCGATTACCCGTATCGTGCTAAACCGGTACGTTTTAGGATTTGACAGTGACGGGCTGATTAATGCAGCGAAAGTAAACCAGTTGAGCTCGCGCCAGCTGGAAATATTGAAACTGATGGGGGAAAGCTTATCTAATCAGGAAATTGCAGACCGTTTGTTCATCAGTGTACGGACGGTTGAAACCCATAAAAATCATATCATGCAGAAATTAAACCTGAAAAATATGGTCGATATGATAAAATTTGCAATAAAAAATAATATCATCAACATATAACATTTTGTTTACATTTCCCTACGTGATTCACGTAATTCGTGGTTTTCGCTTTCCATACGGTCCAATGCTGAATATTTTTACAAAAATGTAAAAAAGGTAAAGTATTAATCTTAAAGAAATAAGTAATGAATGACGTATTGAAAGTTAATGTTGGTGATTTTATGGCAAAGGTAATTGCCAAAAATCCCGGAGAGTCTGAATTTCACCAGGCGGTGCAGGAGGTTGTTGAATCTTTGATGCCGTTTATTGAAGAAAATCCGAAATACAAGCAAGCCAAAATTCTGGAGCGCATGGTTGAACCTGAACGGGTAATTATGTTCCGGGTGCCGTGGGTTGACGATAACGGAAACATTCAGGTAAACAGGGGATTTCGTGTTCAAATGAACAGCGCTATCGGACCGTATAAAGGCGGGCTCCGGTTTCACCCTACCGTTAATTTGGGCATTTTGAAATTTCTTGCTTTTGAACAGGTATTCAAAAACAGTTTAACATCGCTGCCAATGGGTGGCGGAAAAGGTGGCTCCGATTTCGATCCCAAAAGAAAGTCTGACCGCGAAATTATGAGTTTCTGCCAGAGTTTTATGACCGAGCTCCAGCGGTTTATTGGCGCTGATACCGACGTGCCTGCCGGAGACATAGGAGTTGGCGGCCGGGAAATCGGCTACTTGTACGGGCAGTACAAACGCATCCGTAATGAGTTTACCGGTGTGCTTACCGGAAAATCGCTGGAATGGGGTGGCAGCTTAATCCGCCCTGAAGCTACCGGCTATGGCGCCGTTTATTTTGCACAGGAAATGCTGAATACGCGCAACATAAACATTGAAGGAAAAGTTGCAGTGGTTTCCGGTTCGGGTAATGTATCGCAGTATGCCGCTGAAAAATTGATTGAGTTGGGCGCCAAAGTGGTCACCCTGTCCGATTCGGATGGTTTTATTTACGACCCGGATGGTATAACCCGTGAAAAACTGGATTATGTAATGAACCTGAAAAATATTCGCAGGGGACGTATTAAAGAATACGCCGAAAAATACAACGTTGAATATTTCGAAGGAAAAACCCCGTGGGGCATTGCCTGTGATATTGCTTTTCCGTGTGCCACACAGAATGAAATTAACGAAGAAGATGCAAAAACGTTGGTCGAAAACGGCTGCGTACTGGTTTCAGAAGGTGCAAATATGCCATCTACAACCGAAGCCGTGGAAGTATTTCTCAACGCCAAAATTCTTTACGGCCCCGGAAAAGCAGCCAATGCCGGAGGTGTGGCAACTTCAGGCCTTGAAATGGCACAAAATGCCATGCGTTTGCCATGGACCCGCGAAGAAGTTGATGCCAGGTTACGGGAAATTATGGTCAATATTCATAAAACCTGTGTGAAATACGGTAAAGAAAACGATGATTTTATCAATTATGTGAAAGGCGCCAACATCGGAGGTTTTATCAAAGTTGCCGATTCCATGATTGCACAAGGATACGTATAACGGCATAAGCCCGAAAATGTTGTTTTAAAAGTTCAGCTGTCTTTAACCGGGTAGCTGAATTTTTTTTTATTTCCGGGGGCTGACAAAAAACTGATTCAGTTTTATTTTTTGTGGAGCGAAAGCCGTTGGATTCGTCATGCCTCCTCAAACAGCCGTAATTTTTTAACACAAACATCATTTGTTTTCCGGCTCACCGCCCAAGGCCACGCTTCGATTCTGCGGACGGGGGCTCGGGAGTGGCCCTTTTTAACCAGGCCCGGAATCGAAATAAAACATTAGTGAGAAAGGGAAGGAAAGCATAAACTTTTTAATGTGAGCTAAAAACTTTCCCCGGCTTTTTCGGTGATATCCCCGCTTGTTTGATACTCAAAAAAACCAATGAGGTTTTCGTTTGTTTAATGATGAGTTTAAAAGAGATTTATGATACGCAGAAAATTTGTTTTAACCGCGCTGGCATTTTATCCGTTAACCATTTTTGCAGGAATGAAAACCTTTATAAAAAAAAGGGCGGATAAGGGATTTACGGTAAAATCCGGTGAGGCCAGGTATGGGGTGAGTTACAAAATGAAAGGAGTTACCTCAAATATCCTCGATGTTAAAATATCAGGAAACGACACGGAGAATAACCTCGCCGTATTTGAGCAAACGGGGCAAACCCCGAACGGGGGCCCGCCGTTGCACCTTCATTTATATCAGGACGAATGGTTTTATATTGTTGAAGGTGAATACCTGTTTCAGGTTGGCGACGGGAAATTCCGGATGAAACCCGGCGATACCATTTTTCTTCCCAGGAACGTACCCCACGCCTTTGTACAGTTAACAGAGAAGGCAAAAGTAATTGTGTCTTACCTTCCGGCAGGAAAAATGGAAAAGTTTTTTGCGGTGACCGATCGATGGACAACGCCGCCATCGGAAAATGAAATGATAAAAGTATTTGCCGATCACGACATGAAGGTGGTTGGAAAGCCATTAACGGCAAACTTCAGTGAATAGCGGCTTACATTGAACTATGGGTTGGGGGCTGCAAACTGTGAACCTGCAACAAAAAAATGCCACCCCGTACGGAATGGCATTTTCTGTTTTCACAGAGGTATTATCCCGTTAAAATGGCTTTTGCCTCGGCGTCAAGCGCATCGGTCATAAATGGAATTTTGGTTACTTCCTCCGTTTCCCGGTTGGCCGAAATCAAATCGCTGCGGTGGAGTTCGCCCAGATTGAATTTACGCGCGCCCGCCATAAATTGCTGTAATCCGCCCGCCAGCTTATCAGCATAACCAACCATGGCCACTGCTCCAAAAGGAATATTTTTCATTTCATTTTCACCCACTTTATTTTTTACCGTTTCCCACTCGGCAAAAATCTCTTCCGGATAAATTCCGTATTCTGTCACCGAAGGAGGAAGTTTTTCCCAGTGCCCGCTCAGTTCTGCCTTTCTTTCAGGATGGAAAGTTGCTTCGATGTTGCTTCCCAGAAACCCTGCAATCATTGGCGCCCGCCCCAGGCAAACCAGTTTGGAGTAAGGCGCCCCCAGTGACAGTGCTTTAAATAAATGATCTTCGCGTGCAAAACCGCCTGCAAATGAAATATCCGGAACTTTTATTCCCTGTTGCTCAAGAATGGTACAGTACTCATAAGCTTTGGAATGTAACGCCAGGGATGGAATCCCCCAGTGTTGCATCATGTTCCACGGGCTCATTCCGGTTCCGCCACCCGAACCGTCGATGGTAAGCAAATCCAGGTTTGCGTCTGCAGCATAGCGGATTGCCATTGCCAGGTTTTCCATTCCGTATGCACCTGTTTTTAGCGAAATTCGTTTAAAACCCAGTTTGCGCAGGTAGGCCACACTGTTCATAAAATCTTCGCGCACAGCATCGGTGGAGTGCCTGTTGGTGGCTCCGAGGCGGCTGTGACGCGCAAATGATGTAACCGCCCGGTTGTGGTATCCTTTTATTACAACCGGATTGTACGGATCGGGATCTACAATATAACCGCGGTCTTTTAAAAACTGCGCATATTCAATGCTGTTTACCTGAATTTCCCCTCCAATGTCTTTTGCTCCCTGTCCCCATTTCAATTCAATAATCACATCGTTCCCGTATTTATCGATGAGGAATTCTGCAACTCCGTTCCGGGAATCTTCCACGTTCATTTGAATAATTATGGCTCCGTATCCGTCGTAATACCGGTTGAAATATTCAATCCGGCGTTCCAGTTCCGGCGCCGATTTAATGCGCCCTTTATCAAGAACCGATTCCTTGTCGACGCCAACCACATTTTCGCCAACCACAATCGGGAAGCCCGCCAGCGCTGCGCCAACAGCAAACGACGGCCAGTATTTTGCCGCGATAAAAGTAGAACCCAGCGCACCCGTCATAATCGGTACCCGGCATTTGGTTTTTATCTCGTTGCCAAACGACGTCTCAATATTTACATTGGTAAAAATGCAATCGTCGGGATCGTCGCTCAGCGTTTTGGGCAAGCCCTTTGAACCGTATGCGTAACCTTGTATCCGCAATGCGTGATATCCGAGGCCCATCGCAGTTACGTGGCTGGCTCCGGATGTTGATTGCCCAAAGCTCCGGGGATACAACATTTTGCGGCCTTCAAGACAGGAAAGCCAGGTTTCACATTTTCCTTTGCAATCTGAAAGGCAAAGCGTACATAGCCCGGATTCACAGGGAACTCCACGGTTCACTGCTCCAAGGGCGTCGTTGTTTTTAATGAATTGTAACATGTTGGTTTGATATAATTTAGATTTAACTTGATTTCACCGAATATACTAACAAATTGACAATTTGCTGACATTTGTCATATATTAAAAAACATAAACAACAGTTTTTACCGAAACTAAATAAGTGGCGATATTTAGGCTATAAGCTCAGGGACCAACTGTGGTTACAGCAAAAATCCCATTCGTAAGCCAAAAGAAAATGCCACAGGAAAATTTTCCCCCAGTGTGGCAAATCCGTAGGGATAGGTTAAATCGAGGTTGTCCATGGAGTTGTCTCCCAGGCCCATTCCGGTATAGAAATCAATCAGGAACATGTCGTCAAAAACCCATTGTTTCCCAAAAACAACCAGAACTGCCCATTTTGTATTGTTAAACCTTTCTTTCTCATAAGAAAAGATTTCCCCCCCGGTAACGGAATAGCTGGCAAAATCCAGTTCGAGTTTCACATACGAACCTTTTAAAATATGCGAATAACGCATTTCGCTGATGTAAAAATCGGGATCCTTTGCAAATTTATACCCGCCCCTGAAAAGCACTCCGGAGGCATCTTCCTCTTCCAGTGCAATGCCGATTCCAATCAACCCCGCTGAGAGCTCTACTGATCGTCCCGGCTTCAAACACCGTTCATAAGTGAAGGCAAGCGTATTGGCAGCTATTGATAAAAAGTCAACTTTCAGCGCGTTCTTTCTTTGAATCTGAAACAGTTCCGCCGAGTTTTCTGCTATCGTTTCCAGCCTTTGCGGCGCTGGTTCAAAATTTTGCACCTGTCCGCCGGAAAATACAATCCGGTCGATTTTGTTTTTGTTGATAACGTAAACCACATCCATATTCAATTGCGGCTGCGAATACCTGATCTGGGAGGGGCTAATCTCTTTTACTTTGCCCGCAATGATTTCCCCGTTTTTAAGATAAATGGAATCCAGTTCCGTTTGGCCGAAAAGGTGGAAGGTGAAGAGTGATAATGCCATAATTATTATCAGGTTTTTCATGACATACCCCCGATGGTTTTAGGATACAAGTTACGAAGAAATCACGACGTACGATCCATTGACTGCAGGCTTCAAAAAGCAAATTTATGGCAGCCGACCGCACGGGGTTCCGAGCGCAAAGGGCGGAGAGCAGAGGGCAAAGGGCGGAGGCAAGGTTCAAAGTTTTGAATAGCGATCGTTCGTTCACTGCGACTGCGACTGCGACTGATCACTGACAACTGCCAACTGCGACTGATCACTGCTCACTGCAACTGCCAACTGCGACTGATCACTGCAATGCACTGATCACTGCCAACTGCGACTGATCACTGCTCACTGATCACCCCTTTTTCGTAACTTTACTTCTAAAAAAAACTGCAATGTCAGGTTCACGGCTGTATTACATCGACAACCTTCGCATTTTTTTGATTAGCCTGGTGGTGCTCCATCATTTGGCGATCACATACGGCGCTCCCGGCGAATGGTATTACAACGAATCGGAGGCCGGTTTCCCGCTTGTTATTCCCATGGCGATGTTTGTGGCGTCGAATCAGGCGTTTTTTATGGGCATGTTCTTTTTTATCTCCGCCCTTTTCCTGGTGCCCTCACTGTTACGGAAAGGCACGAAAAAGTACCTCGCCGACCGGCTAATCCGGCTGGGAATTCCGCTTGTGGTTTTTTATTTTCTGCTCTCACCACTGGCGGTGTATGTATTGATGCGGTTTATCCGCCACGAAAACCACAGCTTTTGGCATGTGCTTAAAAATGGCTGGGGGCGGGGGTTCGGACCGCTTTGGTTTGTTGAGGCCCTGCTTTTGTTTACGGTGGTTTACCTGGCGCTGCGAAAAATTCTGCCTGAGGTAAAAATGAAATTTCCCGGCATTCCCGCTGTTATTGCAACAGCTTTGCTCACCGGGGTAGGGCAGTTCCTTATTCGCGTATGGCTGCCGGTGGGCTGGAGCCTGCCTTTTACCAATTTTCAACTGCCGTTTTTTCTGCAGTACATCGTGCTTTTTACGTTTGGTATAATCGCCTGGCAAAACAACTGGCTCAACGATGTGACGCCCAAAACAGGAAGAAACTGGTTTTTGCTGGCCCAGGCACTTATTCTGTTGGTTTTCCCGGTGATGGTATATTTCGGAGGACTTGAAAAAGGCGCCGGTGTTTTTATGGGCGGGCTGCGGTGGCAAAGCTTCGCCTACGCTGTTTGGGAACAACTGCTGTGTGTTTCCATGATCTTCGGTTTGCTCGGTATAGCTAAAATCAGGTTTAACCGGCAGGGGAAAACAGCCGCCCGGCTTTCAGCAAGCGCTTACGGGGTGTTTGTCATACATGCAGTGGTGCTGGTTGGGCTAAGCGCATTGTTCTTCAACTGGCAGCCTCACCAGTGGCAGAAATTTCTGGCGCTGGCGCCGCTGGCCCTGCTCGTGTGTTTTACGCTGGCCTGGCTGGTGAAGCAAATTCCCGGGTTGCGGAACATCATGTGAAAACCTTCGTCCCAACCTCCAAATGGTTCCCCGGGCCTGTTTATACGAATAATCGCTTAAAAAGATGGTACCGGTTGAAGCAATCACTGCATTTGTAGTATCAGAACCGGTTCGGCCAAATTATTTAACACAGAAATGAACAGCGCCGGGTTTTATTCGTTTAAAATTGATCCGGGAACAACTGTAAATTTCATTCCGATTATTGAAAAATTGGTAACACGTTAAAAAATGTTTCCGGCTCCCGAAAATGAAGACAACACTGCGGACTTTCTGGAAATTGCTGAAAAGGTCGTTTAAACAATGGAACAATAAGGATCCATTCAGGGAAAGCGCGATAATCGCATATTACGCCATTTTCTCGCTGCCGGGGTTGCTGCTGGTAATCATCACACTGGCCGGTTATTTCTTTGGACAGGAACGCATCAGCGGGTATTTGTACGGGCAAATTGCCGATGCAATCGGGGAGAACACCGCCAACCAGGTGCAAAATGTGGTGAATGCCGCATACGATGCCGATCAGTCATTCATAGCCACCGTAATCGGAATTGCCACCATTCTGTTTGGGGCAACCGGCGTTTTTTTTCAGCTTCAGAAGTCGCTGAATTTTATTTGGGACGTTAAACCCGATCCCAAAAAATCGGGAATTTTGCAGGTGGTGATGGCCCGTTTGTTCTCGCTCGGAATGATCATTACCATTGCTTTCCTGTTGCTGATTTCGCTGGTCATTTCCACGCTCCTGTCCGCATTATCGGGGTACATCGAGAGCAACTGGCCCGATTACATGATGATTGTGTTCCAGGTGGTAAACTTTATCATATCGTTCGCCATTATTACCTTTCTGTTTGCCCTGATGTTTAAATATATGCCCGATGCAAAAATCAAATGGAAAACGGTGTGGATTGGTTCCATTCTGACGTCGCTGCTGTTTGTCCTCGGCAAAACAGGGCTCGGATTTTATTTCGGTCGCGCACATCCGGGCTCGGGATACGGGGCTGCCGGGTTTATTATTCTTATTCTGTTGTGGACATCCTATTCATCGATGATTGTATTTTTTGGCGCCGAATTTACACGGGCGTATTCCGACTATAAATTCCGGGGGAAGGTGAAACCTGAAAAATACGCCACAAAAGATAAAAAAGCCGAATTAATAAAAAAGCTGGAAGAAAAGGAGGGTTCATACGGCAAATGATGGCATTATTTTACTTCCTGGAGATTAAGTTTTTCAAAATCATTTAACATTGTCAAACTTTTAGGGTTAGAGAGAATGGATTTGCAGATGCAAGTTTCAAATTCAGCAAATAGATGAATTCTTTTTTTTTAACTTTGAAAAATGGAGAACGCAGAATTTGACAGGAACAAGATTATTAATTACTGGCTTGAAAGTTCTGATGAAGATTTTGAAACGATGATGGCCATGTTTGATAATAAAAGGTATAGTTGGAGTATGTTTGTTGGTCATTTAATGATTGAAAAACTGCTTAAAGCACTGTTTGTTAAAATAAACAGTGAATTTCCTCCATACATTCATAATTTATTAAGATTGGCCAAAAAATGTAATCTGGATTTAAATGAGGAAAATACATTGTTTTTTGTTACAGTTACTGCTTTTAATATAAATGTCAGGTACGACGATTATAAAAGGAGTTTTCAAAAAATATGCACTCCTGAGTTCTCGACAAAATGGGTGGAAGAAATTAAAGTAAAGAGACTATGGATAAGGGGGTTAGTGAAACAATAAGAAGATATATTGAATCGGTTGCCAAAAATCAGTCTGGTTTAATTTCCGCGTTTCTGTTTGGCTCTTATGCCCGTAATATGCAACGAGCAGAAAGTGATATTGATATAGCTTTGGTATTGGATGATTTGGACGATAATGAAAGATTTGACACACAAATCAGATTGATGTTACTGGCTGCTCAAATCGATTCCAGAATTGAACCACATCCAATTTCACAAAAGGACCTCAATTCGAATAATCCGTTTGCCATTGAAATTCGAAAGACAGGTATTGAACTGAAAGTAAAATAATTGAGAGTAACAAAAGGGTATATATCGCGAATTATGAAATGCGGATTTATTTACATCCAAAAAAGCTGATTGAACTTTCGATGGCAGTCGGGAAACCCGCACTCCGCACCCTGTAACCCGCAACCCATTCTTTAAACTTTAAACTTTGAACTCCTAACTCCGGTCCCACCACTTTCCGGAAGTCTCATACGGTACGCATTCATGGCAGTTTTTCCTAATTTTTTAATCAGGCGGGAGTTAACCACAAATCCAACAGGCGCACCGACGAGGGGTATCAACTGGGCCATCTTTGCAAGGTCAATGTAGTCGCGGTATTCCTGCTGAAAATTCCGCCAGTCGAACTGATGGATATCATCCGGAAGACCTTTACTCTTCTGATTCCAGTCAACCATTTTGAGGTAAACTTTTCGCCTGTGTATGTGGCTTGAGAATGCCAGTTCAAAAATATGCAGGATGTAAACCCTCTCCTTGTAATCTTTTACACTAAACCCGTACATCGAACAAATATCAAACAGCAATTTCAGTTTAAGGCCAATTAAAACCGGAAAGTCTGCAAATCCGAGCAATATACCGCCTGCACCGGTAATTCCCCCTTCAACAGCAGCGGTGGTTCTGTAAAATTTTATCCGCTGCCGAACAGCTTCCTCACGTGCCTGCAACGACAGGCCCGACAAAGGTTTGGCGGTGGTATAGTTGGCGCCGAACAAAACCCCGCGTATCATTTGTTTGATGGTAGCAGTAATTGCCCGGTGTACTTTTTCGGGTATCCACGAATTCATTTTCACCTGTGCATTTTTAGTCAGCCGGTTGATAATAGATGGCTTTTTAAGCATTTGCCTTTGCCAGACTGTTAATTCTGAAAGGATTTGTTTCTGATAATCATCCATTGTAAATTGGTTAACGTTTTGTTGCAAAGATAAATGATTCAAATAACGGGCCGGCGTTATACTCCGGTTATCCTGTACCCGAAAAGTCGGTACTGTTATATTCAAAATTTGTTGTAAGTTAGATCACTACTGTCTCGCTAAAAGAGACTGAGTGACAATTGTTTATAATTTGGTTCTTTGACATTTTTGTAATCATTGTTTGTAAGTAGCTCTTTTACAGAAGTTTTGTCCAGTAGCGAGATCCCCAAAATTTGTAAAACTTCGTAGGTCGAACGGTCTATTTTTAATTCTTTGCTTATAATTGCCACCAAACAATAGGTGATAATTGCACAGTAAAGTTGTGTTTTTACAGCATTGAGGGTATGACCCCAAAAGCTTTTCACCTTAAGATGCTGTTTGATCCATTTAAAAAACAATTCGACTTGCCAACGATTTTTATAAAGAATGGCAATTTCCAGGGCTGTGAGTTCGAAGTTATTTGTGAGGAAAACAAATTCAACTTCTGTTTCGCAGTCATAATACTTGATCCGACGCAGTTTCTGGGGGTAACGATTGTAAGATTTTGGATGCAAAAAAACACCGGTTTGATCGCATCTTACCCCAGTCGATTTGTCTACTTGACTCGAATACATTCTCTTGAACTTGAGGTTGTTTTTGGCCCGTACAACAAACCATGCTTCAAGTTTTTGAATTCGACAAAGCCGCTCGAAATCATTGTAGCCTCTGTCAAAGATATAATAACTGCCTTTCTCATATGGGATATTATCCATGGCATTTACATCGTTGACCGATGCGGTAGTAATGTGAACAAAGCTCGGAATCTGGGTCTTGACGTCGTATAGCGTATGCATTTTTACGCCACCTTTTTTCTTCCTGAACTCAGCCCACCAGAAAACGCTCAGGCAAAGATCGATTGTTGTGGAATCAAAAGCATAAACATTGCCTTCAACTTTAACTTCAAAATCGTCACTTGCACAAATCCTTCGGGCATGATCTACAAGACAATAGGCAAATTCTTCGTAGATTTTGCAATTCCTGTTGATGTTTGCCCTTGCAAGAGTTGCCAGTTTCACGCTGGAGCCGAGTCCCAAATGATATGACTTGTTCCAGTGCGCATCAATGGCAACAATTAAATCCCGAAGACTGTCACGATTGGTGAGTTGTCCAAATACCATACAGAGCATCTGGTTCCAACAAGTGAAAGTGCGGACGTGTTTGTTGCCATTGTACTTCATCACAAGGCGGTCAAACACCCTGCGGGGCAAGAATTCAGTGATTTGTGCAAATACATATTTCCCTTGGTTCATCTCTTATTATTTTGATGCCAAAAGAAACAATTCAAATCGTCACGCAGCAAAAACTACTACAAATAACTGATTGTCAATTCTGTCAAAGAACGATTTAATATTTTAACGAGACACTAGTGAAGTTAGATACTTAAATTAGTTATCATTCAGGTAAAAGCGAAAAACATGAACATATTAGTAGCTGGAGCAAGCGGGGCAACAGGACGGCTGTTGGTAAAAGATTTATTAAATCGCGGACAAAAAGTAACAGCAATTGTGCGATCGACTGAAAAACTGGCTGAGTTACCCGATAATGAAAACCTTACGGTGGTTAAAGCCAGTGTGCTTGATTTGAGCGATACAGAAATGATGGCGGTTGTTAAAGACTGCGATGCGGTAGCATCGTGTTTGGGCCACAACATTAGTTTCAAAGGGATGTATGGACAACCACGCCGGCTGGTAACAGACACTGCCCGCAGATTATGCGCGGCCATTGAGGCCAACAAACCCGAAAAGCCGGTGAAGTATGTGCTGATGAATACTACAGGCAACCGGAACCGCGATTTGAACGAACCCATATCCTTTGCTGAAAAAATGGTTATCGCACTTCTTCGCCTGCTGTTGCCACCGCATGTCGATAATGAAAAGGCGGCGGATTACCTTCGGACCAAAATTGGTCAGAACCATCCGATGATTGAATGGACTGCAGTCCGGCCCGATGGATTGACCGATGAGAACACAGTGAGCCCATACGAGATACATCCTTCTCCAACCAGGAGCGCCATTTTTAATGCGGGAAAAGTAAGCAGGATAAACGTAGCCCGTTTTATGGCCGAACTCATTACCGATGCCAGCACATGGAATAAATGGAAAGGGCAAATGCCGGTTATCTACAACCGGTAATCTGAAAATCATAATAATTTACAATTGAGCAGGTGGACTTAGAGCCACCAGCTCAACTTCAAGGCGTTCACCTGCTGACTTTAAGTTCAGCTGGTGAAATGTATGCACAATTCCATTCCCGATGCCGGCGGCCCGCCTCCCGGAGGGCAGGCGTCGCATGTTTATAGAATCATCAAAGTTCACAAGACATTCGACTCCGGAGTCGCACCATCCCGGTTTTTCGGGGTCTGCGTGGAAAAAATTAGCCAAAACTCATAGCACCTCAAAATAATATTTAGTGCCTCTTAGTAAACTCTCTATCCTTTGACAATCAATAGGTTAATGTTAATAACTTTCTTGAATCTTTACCGGTTATTGTTTGGTTATATTATTTAAAATACAGAATTTCAGGTCGTTAATGATTTTAGGTTCGCTTATTTCAAACAGTAATACATAAAAGATTCAAATATGAGAAACAGGTTCGAACAACAATGTTCAATAGGACAGCGATTGATAAAAGACACCCCCGTCAACCCAAAACGGAAAGATAAACTGGAAGAGTTGATAGCTGCACTAAAAGCAATTTATTGCAACCCGGAATATAACCAAAGGTTGTTCGGGATTTTGGAACACCACCTGCTGAAAGACAAAATGAGAACGGGCCGCAAGGGGATGGATCTTTGGTGCATTTTTGTTTTGTCGCAGGTACGCCTGTGCCTGAACATGGATTACGGCTGGGTGTACAACCTTTCAAACAACCATTTGTCAATAAGGTGGTTAATGGGCATTGAGACTGAATATGGCTTTAAGCGGACAGAGTTCAGTTATCAGAATATCTACGATAACGTGACGCTTCTGGACGATGAAATGGTAAAAGAAATTAATTCCTTGGTATTGGAATTTGGGCATGGGGAGGTGTTTAAAAAAAAAGAAACGGCAGCCTTGCGCTTAAAAACTGACAGTTTTGTGGTGGAGAGCAACGTCCACTTTCCGACCGACTACAACCTGCTGTGGGATAGTGCGCGCAAATGTATTGATGGCGTTTGTGTTTTTCTGGGCAAATACAAAAACCTGCAGGGGTGGCGGAAGATAAAAAGCTGGAAGACAGAAATGAAGGGGCTGATGCGGGAACTGGGGAAAGCATCATCATCAGGGGGCAAGGGCAAAGAACAGAGGGAAGCCAAGGCAGCCCGCAGTTACATCAACAAAGCTGCCGCACTTTATGCAAAACTGGAAAAAGGGTTGCCACAACTGCCCATTGTTGATGACCAGGACCTTGCCCTGGTTGTTTCGCTGGAATATTTTATGCAACTGTTGCTCAAACATATCGACTTGGTTGACAGGCGAATAATAAAAGGGGAAACGATACCACACGGAGAAAAGATGTTTTCAATTTTTGAAACTTACACTGAATGGATAAAAAAAGGCAAATCACGGCCAAGTGTTGAGCTGGGCAAAAAATTATCGATAACAACCGACCAGTTCGATTTAATTATCGATTACCAGATAATGGAACACGAACAAGACCGGGACATTGTTATAGCGTTGGCAGACAGGCTGTTGGCCAAATACAAAATTGAATCGTGGAGTTTTGACAAAGGGTACTGGGGAAAGGAAAACAAGCAACTGCTCCAGTTAGAAGTACCCAAAGTAATAATGCCAAAACTGGGGAAACGCAATAAACAGGAAGAAGCCGAAGAAACCGGCAGGCCTTTTCGCAAGTTAAAAAACAAGCACAGCGCCATAGAATCAAACATCAACGAACTCGAACATAGGGGCTTGGACAGGTGTCCCGACCGTGGTTATCCCCATTTCAAAAACTACGTTGCCTTGGGCGTTTGCGCCTACAACCTCAAAAAGATTGGGTCAAAACTGCTGGAAGAAGAACGGGAAAGGCTGAGAATACAAGGCCAAAGTCGGCCAAGAATAGCAGCATAACCAAAAAACAACCCCAAAAATGGGATTTCTATGCCCAAATTTTACGTAATTGCAATTTTATGTTCAACAGAAACTATATTTGCCCCAAATGTTTGACTGTTTTTAGAATTTTCAGAAAAAGGTGGCTAGGAATGCCTGCAATAAAACCTGGAAAAAATCAAAATATCAAAAATTATTGCGTTTTCTTTGCGACACTATTTAGCCTCCCGGTTCTGTCAGCTCTTTCAGATTTTCGGTTGGAAATTGTTTTTACATTGTTAATTTTGGCCAACAGTCAATAAAAAAGTCAACCGGTTTGAAAACTTAAACCATGCAATTGAGTACAATTCAAATTTTAACCACCATTAATTCAGGAATTAGTTTAATAATGGGATTTTACATGTTGTTATTGCGCAAAACAACAACCGGAAACGGAACGGGATTTTGGGCATCCGGAAGCCTTGTAATTGGTTTCGCCCTGTTGTTACGATTAATTCCACCTTACAGCGGATATTTTTCGATGGTTGCCCCGGGCGTGCTGGTAACCTCAGGATTGTATTTATACCTGGCCGGAATCTGGAATTTTAAGAAGCAAAAAATTCACTACCCGATAATCATTGGTATTCCGGTTGCCGATTTCCTGCAGTCGCTGGTATTCTTTTTTGTGTTTCATTCATTTCGGTTGCAGCTTGCTATACATGTTTTATTTCTTTCGGTTTATTGCGTTATTGCCATTATCGAAATGTTTAATTTATCGCCTGAACAAAATTTCCTGAAACCTTTATTCCGCGTTAATGCCTTTTCATTTTTTATTTTCTTTTTGTTACTGGTGGTTAATTTGGCAGCGGTTTGGCTAAATGAGTCAATTAATCCGCATCAACTAAGCGATTCAGGAATTATATTACACATCATATCAGGATTTGTGATGATTGCGCTCACCTTTGGCTTTTTATCTGCTGTGAATATGCAACTCTCCAACGACCTGCGGAACCAGTTAAAGTCGAGAAACCGTTTTTTCTCCATAATTGCGCACGATTTAAGGGGGCCGGTTGGAAACATTATGAACGTTTTGGATTTGCTGGAGAACGAACCCGAACTGACCGAAACTGACCGAAACGAATTCATGAGAACGATTAATACGCTTAGTCAGTCTACTTATCACCTGTTGCTGAACCTGCTTGAATGGGCGTCGAAATCAAAAGACCTTGGCAAATTTGAAACCGGGATTTTAAACCTCAACCAGATTGTTTCAGAAAACCTCTGTTTCTTTAAAAGTTCGGCTGCCGTAAAATCCATCGATGTGGAATTTAACCGGGGAAACGGTATTTCTTTGGATGGAAATAAAAACATGCTGCAAACGATTATTCGAAACCTGGTTTCCAATGCTGTAAAATTTACACCCGAAAAAGGACGCATCTCAATCAGTACAACGAACACAGGCGATAAAATCAGGTTGCAAATTACCGACACCGGCCTTGGAATGGACGAAAAAACACTGCAATCGCTCCATCGGTTTGAACAAGGACAAACTACACAGGGAACCAACGGTGAAGCGGGATCTGGCCTGGGGCTTGCGCTGTGCAATGAGTTTGTTGGTTATCATAACGGAACGCTTCGCTTCGAAAGCAATCCGGGCAAAGGCACAACAGCCACCCTGGAATTCCGGCGGGCAATATAAAATCATGCATTTTATGATTCTTTTCCGTAAACATGCAAATCCGTCGGATTTGTTTTTTGCAGCTTTATCCTGTATTGTTACCCCCACAACTGCGCGGTTCCGGCTGTTGATTATTCCACAATACCAAAAAAATTGTGCGGTAACGGGAGATGAGAAAAGAGAATTCCTTTTTTTGCCGCAGCAAGATTTCCTTCCTAACCCGGAACCCGGAACCCGGAACCCGGAACCCGGAACCCGGAACCCGGAACCCGGAACCCGGAACCCGGAACCCGGAACCCGGAACTTCTTTAAACTTTAAACTTTAAACTCCCTGGTTTTATGTTGTAAATTTGCCGGTATGGATGTGCACGATAAACATACCCGCTCGTTTAACATGAGCCGCATAAAAGGCAAAAACACAAAGCCCGAAATGCTGGTGCGGAAGTTTTTGTTTGCCCACGGATTCAGCAGTAATTTACGATTGAGCAGGTGGACTTAGAGCCACCAGCTCAACTTCCGTGCGTTCACCTGCTGACTTTAAGTTCAGCTGGTGAATTGCATTCCCGCTTTTGCCGTTTCCCTTTTTCCTTTTTACTTTCGCGCTATGGCCGACGTACACGATAAACATACCCGCTCGTTTAATATGAGCCGCATAAAAGGCAAAAACACCAAACCCGAAATGCTGGTGCGGAAGTTTTTGTTTGCCCACGGATTTAGCAGTAATTTACGATTGAGCAGGTGGACTTAGAGCCACCAGCTCAACTTCCGTGCGTTCACCTGCTGACTTTAAGTTCAGCTGGTGAATTGCATGCACAATTCCATTCCCGATACCGGCGGCCCGCCTCCCGGAGGGCAGGCGTCGCATGTTTATAGAATCATCAAAGTTCACAAGACATTCGACTCCGCCGGAGTCGCACATCCCGGTTTTTCGGGGTCTGCGTGGAAAAAAATTAGCCAAAACTCATAGCACCTCAAAATAATATTTAGCATCCCGCTTTTGTCCGCTCTTTCCCTTTTTCGGTTGGAAATTGTTTTTACTTTCGTGCTAATTTTGGCCGACTGTGCACGATAAAAAAGTCACCCGGTTTGAAAACTTAAACCATGCAATTGAGTACAATTCAAATTTTAACCACCATTAATTCAGGAATTAGTTTAATAATGGGATTTTACATGTTGTTATTGCGCAAAACAACAACCGGAAACGGAACAGGATTTTGGGCATCCGGAAGCCTTGTAATTTGTTTCGCCCGTTGTTACGATTAATTCCACCTTACAGCGGATAATTTTCAATGGGTTACCCCGGGCGTGCTGGTAACCTCAGGATTGTATTTATACCTGAGAGGAATCTGAAATTTTAAGAAGCAAAAAATTCACTACCCGATAATCATTGGTATTCCGGTTGCCGATTTGCTGCAGTCGCTGGTATTCTTTTTTGTGTTTCATTCATTTCGGTTGCAGCTTGCTATACATGTTTTATTTCTTTCGGTTTATTGCGTTATTGCCATTATCGAAATGTTTAATTTATCGCCTGAACAAAATTTCCTGAAACCTTTATTCCGCGTTAATGCCTTTTCATTTTTTATTTTCTTTTTGTTACTGGTGGTTAATTTGGCAGTGGTTTGGCTAAATGAGTCAATTAATCCGCATCAACTAAGCGATTCAGGAATTATATTACACATCATATCAGGATTTGTGATGATTGCGCTCACCTTTGGCTTTTTATCTGCTGTGAATATGCAACTCTCCAACGACCTGCGGAACCAGTTAAAGTCGAGAAACCGCTTTTTCACCATAATTGCGCACGATTTAAGGGGGCCGGTTGGAAACATTATGAACGTTTTGGATTTGCTGGAGAACGAACCCGAACTGACCGAAAATGACCGAAACGAATTCATGAGAACGATTAATACGCTTAGTCAGTCTACTTATCACCTGTTGCTGAACCTGCTTGAATGGGCGTCGAAATCAAAAGACCTTGGCAAATTTGAAACCGGGATTTTAAACCTCAACCAGATTGTTTCAGAAAACCTCAGTTTCTTTAAAAGTTCGGCTGCCGTAAAATCCATCGATGTGGAATTTAACCGGGGGAACGGTATTTCTTTGGATGGAAATAAAAACATGCTGCAAACGATTATTCGAAACCTGGTTTCCAATGCTGTAAAATTTACACCGAAAAAGGACGCATCTCAATCAGTACAACGAACACAGGCGATAAAATCAGGTTGCAAATTACCGACACCGGCCTTGGAATGGACGAAAAAAACACTGCAATCGCTCCATCGGTTTGAACAAGGACGAACTAGACAGGGAACCAATGGTGAAGCGGGATCTGGCCTGGGGCTTGCGCTGTGCAATGAGTTTGTTGGTTATCATAACGGAACGCTTCGCTTCGAAAGCAATCCGGGCAAAGGCACAACAGCCACCCTGGAATTCCGGCGGGCAATATAAAAATCATGCTTTTTATGATTCTTTTCCGTAAACATGCAAATCCGTCGGATTTGTTTTTTGCAGCTTTATCCTGTATTGTTACCCCCACAACTGCGCGGTTCCGGCTGTTGATTATTCCACAACACCAAAAGAATTGTGCAGTAACGGGAGATAGAAAAGAGAATTCCTTTTTTTGCCGCAGCAAGATTTCCTTCCTAAACCCGGAACCCGGAACCCGGAACCCGGAACCCGGAACCCGGAACCCGGAACCCGGAACCCGGAACCCGGAACCTGAATCGGGAACCCGGAACTTCTTTAAACTTTAAACTTTAAACTCCCTGGTTTGATGTTGTAAATTTGCCGGTATGGATGTGCACGATAAACATACCCGTTCGTTTAACATGAGCCGCATAAAAGGCAAAAACACCAAACCTGAAATGCTGGTGCGGAAGTTTTTGTTTGCCCACGGATTTAGCAGTAATTTACGATTGAGCAGGTGGACCTAGAGCCACCAGCTCAACTTCCGTGCGTTCACCTGCTGACTTTAAGTTCAGCTGGTGAATTGTATTCCCGCTTTTGCCGTTTCCCTTTTTCCTTTTTACTTTCGCGCTATGGCCGACGTACACGATAAACATACCCGCTCGTATAACATGAGCCGCATAAAAGGAAAAAACACAAACCTGAAATGCTGGTGCGGAAGTTTTTGTTTGCCCACGGTTTTCGTTACCGGCTGAATGTGAAATCCCTCCCCGGAAAACCCGATATTGTTTTACCAAAATACAAAACCGTAATTTTTGTAAACGGCTGTTTCTGGCACGGACATAAAGGCTGACATTAAACATTGAACCTGGAACTGAATTAACAAATAATTTACTTAATTATTTAGTCGTTCTCAATATTAACAATTAATGTAGTAAATTTAGAGATTTGTAATATGAAGTAAAGTTTTTTGATATTTTCACAATTAATTTCGCATTATACAGCAAACACTATGTATTTGAAAACAAACGATAAAATCGATTATATTATTAATGAGATAGTTGACCAATATACTTATGCCGATCAATAGGAAAGACCTTGGATAATTGGATTTAGTGGAGGAAAAGATTCTACAGTTTTATTAACATTAGTTTGGAGAGCTTTATTAAGAGTTAGAAGAAATGCCTTATCCATTTCAATTAAGAAGACCTGTTTATGTTGTTTGCAATGATACAATGGTTGAAAATCCAGTTATTACAGAATAAGTAACGATGATATTAGAAAAAATTGAAAATGAAGCTAACGAATCAAAATTTACCAATTTTTAGTCAAAAAACTATTCCCAAATTAGAATCTTCATTTTGGGTAAATGTAATCGGAAAAGGATATCCGGTACCAAATAATGCTTTCCGATGGTGTACAGATAAATTGAAAATAAGACCAACTTCACATTTTATCAGCGAACAAGTTGAATGAAAATGGTGAAGCTATAATATTAATTGGAGTAAGAAGTTCAGAAAGTTCATCACGAGAACGTAACTATGAAAAGACATGAAATAAAAGGTAAAACGATTATCAAAACATCCAAACGATCCTAATACATTTATGTTATTCACCAATTAAGGATTTAATGTTAGAAGAAGTATGGGGTATAATTCATAAATGAATTCCCTTCTCCTTGGGGATTAGATAATTCAAAATTATTTTCAAATATATACAAATGCAAGTGCTGATGATTATGAATGTCCAACTGTTAGTTACTGATAAAAACCATACTTCATGTGGACAAAGTCGATTTGGTTGTTGGACTTGTACTGTAGTTAAAAAAGATAAATCCATGTCTGCACTTATTAAAAATGGATTTGGCTGGCTAAGCCCATTGCTGGAGCTTAGACAAAGTATGATGGATGAACGAAATAAGTCAGAAAATAGGAAAACAACGAGAAGAAATGGTTAACCTGCAGTCAAAGGAATGGGGACAATGAAAGATAAATATAAAAGAGAATTCGTTAGAACAATTACTTAGAACACAAAAAGAAATTCAAAAAAACAAGCCTCATATTGAGCTAATTACAAATCAAGAATTAATTGCAATACAATCTGCATGGTATAGAGATTTAATATTTAAACAATTGGTTTCTGAATTATACAATAAGCTATACGACACTGATATTGATATGGAAAAACAAAATGAAAATTCAAAAAGAAATTAATCTTTTGAAAACAGTTTGCAACGGAAGTCCAAGAGATTTCAATTTAATTAAAGAACTACTTGTATTGCAAAAAAACAAATCGTTACTAAATAGAAAGCGCGGATTAAAAGATGATATGGAACGCGTTATAGAAAAGTACCTAAACTATAATTAAACAATGTTTATTAAAGAAATCGAAATTAATAATTTCAGGATTTACAAAGGACGAAATCATATTTCTATATTACCTGAAGAAGTAGAAGAAAACATTATTGTTATAAGTGGTAAAAATGGATTTGGAAAGACGACATTTCTGATGTCATTAGTCTGGTGCCTCTACGGCAAAAATATGATTCAAGTGGATGAAATTTATGCTAAGGAAATAAAAGACAAAAAAAATTATGCCAATTATATTGCAGGTAGTTTAAATAGAAAAGCTGGAGAAGAAGGACAAAACTAAATTTTCAGTTTCAATCACTTTCACCGATGTTAAAATCCCTGAGATTAATTGCCGGGAGGTGAAAATTACAAGAACGTATGATGTTGTTACAAGTACAGCAGATTCAGTTGAAGTTTTGATTGATGGTTACAAAAATCAAATAACAGATGATCTTTCAAATGATAATCAAAGCGGGGAAGAAATTTTCATACGTGATTTATTTCACCAATTAAATAGCGAAATTTTTCCTCTTTGATGCTGAAAAGATAGTTTCTTTGGCAGAGGTCAATTCTTCTGCACAAAGGAAACAACTCAGTAATGCTTATTCTGAGGTTCTTGGTATTCAAAAATATGAAGATCTGAAATCTACATTGGAGTTAAAGCAAGATGATTATCGCCGTAAATCAGCTACACCTGAAGAAAAGAAAGAATTAAATACTTTGAGCGCTGCAATTGAAAATGATACCTTAAGCATTGAAGGATACGATAAAGATATTATTGAATTGAAGAAAAGCGAAATTATAAACAGAAACAGGCAAAAGAGATAAGCAAAAACTAATTCGGAAGGAGAAAAAATGACTCTTGAAGAATTAAATTCATTGAAAGAAGAAAAAGATGAAATCGAAAAACAAAAAGAATCGCTTCAAGATAAACTGAAAGAGTATTTTGATATAATTCCATTTGGACTTGCTGGTGATACGTTAATAGGTGTAGTGGAACAATTAAAGTTGGAAAAATCAATTCATGAACAAAGTTACCAAAAAGAAGAGCTTAATGAGAAAACTGAAAACATCCTTATGGATTTCTCGAACGTGAACGTACCAATAGAGATTTGATTTTTAAACCTGATATCCGGAATTTTTATGAGGCACAAATTAAAACTTTAATTAAAAAATATTTTTTCTCTGACATAGCTGATGTCCCTTCTGATTTTAAACTTTTACATGATTTTTCTGATGCTCAGATAAATGAATTTAATCAATTGATTGATACAGTAAAGCATTCCTTCAAAGATGAATTTTCGCGTGTAATTCAAAATAGCATTTTTAAATAATCAAAGCGATTCTATTACTAGAAAAATACAAGCTGCTGAGAAAAGTGCCGAAGATGAATTCATTGCCAGTTTAAGAAGGCAGAAAGAAAAATTGGGAAGTGAAATTACTCTTTTGAGTGCTGATATTAATATTCTCAATCAGAAAATTGGAGGAGCAATAAACGATCGGAAGGCTAATAGGCAAAAACAAGAAACACTTCGTAAGAAAATAGATGAGGCTAGTCAATACAAAGACAAAGAAGCTCAAACAAAAAAAACAATAAGTCAACTTCAAGAATTTATTGTAAAGTTCAAAGAGCAAAAGAAAAAATCTTTGGAGGAGAAAATCTTAATTGGATTGCAAACTTTAATGCATAAGAAGAATTTTATTACTAAGGTAGAAGTCGATATAAGTATGTCAGGAGACGATATCGATATTATTTTATATGATAGTAGGAATCTTAAAATTGACAAAGGTTCATTGTCTATGGGAGAACGACAAATGTATGCATCTGCACTTTTGCATGCTTTGGTTGATGAATCTGATATCGAATTTCCGGTTTTTATTGATAGCCCAATGCAAAAGTTTGATGAAGAACACGCAAAAAATATTATTAAATATTTTTATCCATCAGTATCAAAACAAGTTGTTATTTTTCCTCTAATTAATAAAGAATTAACAGCTAATGAATTCAACCTGCTTCAACCAAAGGTTTGTAAGTCATTCTTAATAAACAACCTTTCTATGGACGAATCAGAATTTATTCCTATTAAGCCAAGTAAATTTTTGGATACATACAACCAATATTATAATGCTAATAATTAATATAAGTACATCAGAGAAAAATAAGGAAGTAGTACAGCAGCTTACAAGAAAACTTCCAATGGCACAAAAGAAAATGTAATTGCTCGCATAGCATTGGGATATTCATTACAAAGCGGGAAAAAATTTACGGAGCAAGAATTTGGTAAAGAAGGGTATGATTCAAAAGGGAAAGAGTATAACAATTGACAGACTTTTTGATGCCAAGCACCGGGATTTTTATTTCTTTATTCTAATATTAGTTGGTAATTTTAGGGGAAAAATAATTACCTAGAATATGCCTAATAGACCATGGTCAAAGGCAATATTTGAAGAAACTAATTTTGGTTTTCGATTTTTACTAATCTATAAAAATTCCATTTGGGAAATTTCACTAGATGCTGTTACAAATCGTAACCAAAATATTGATAAAAGCTTTTTTAAGGGCCTTTAAAAAGTGGAAGTTGGAAAAGAAATCGAGGATGACAAGCCGATTGAGCTTGTATTTAATGACACTTTTAAATATAATAATTGCCACATTGCGGTTGCTGGCAACACAGGAATTTGGTAAAACACAATTTGCGTTAGAATTGCTTTCTCAGGTTTCTGAACTATCAAATGGACAGGTCAATTTTATATATCTAGACTTTAAAGGCCTAAAGCAAGATGATATAAAAGTTATGCAACCTTTTTTTAATGCCACTCATGCAGAGTTTGTTGATGTTCCTAATAACAAGTTTCCGGTAAATCCTTTAACTTTTATTGATAATGTAAATGAGGTTGATAGAAATATAGGGCATAGACAAATTTGTTGATATTATTTGTAAATATTCAAATATTGGTACTCGACAAAGATCATTCTTACGCCAAGCAACAACCGAGGCATTTTACGAACAAAAAGGTGGAGCTTATCCAGGTTTAACTGTTATTAACGAAAGGCTGCAAGAAATCTATGACAAGAGAGATACATTAACTGAAGTAATTGATGACTTAAGCCGGTACAAGATTTTTGAAGAAGATCCAAAAAATCAATTGAACTTCCTAACTCGTAACACTTATCTATCGTTATCCGGTGACCTTTCAAATTCATTAAGGTTTACATCGTTGTTTTTAATTATTAATTACATCTATAATACATTTATGAATATGGAGAATACTCCGGTTGAAAATAATTCAAAGGGTATTCGGTATGTGGTTTTAATTGATGAGGCACATGTAATTTTTAAAGAAAAAAAATATCAAGACATTCTGGAAAAAATGTTGCGTGAGATTCGTTCAAAAGGCGTTTCTGTGGTATTGCTATCGCAAGGAATTGAAGAATACAATCAAAAAGACTTTGATTTCTCAAGTATGTGCGAGATTGCCTTCTTACTGGATATAAAAGATAAAAATAACGTGAAATTAATGGAGAAGTTTATGGGCTTGTCTCAGTCCGAAGGTGTGAAAATTTCCCGAAGCATGGAAAAAATTAAGAAAGGACAAGCTATTACTAATATTAAAGAATTCAAAAAGGTGAATTATTTGAGTTGCTAATTTGGAAAACGTAATACTAATGCCTTTCAAATGCGCTTGATCAATTTTGCAAGTGTAGATCCTTAATCATCAAAATCGTGGTGTTAAAGGATTGGTTGGATAAAGGTTTTGGGAATTGGAGCAAGTTTCTCCAGTAAATCCGGTTGATGATTGGAGAGAAGTTAAATTTAATTATGATAACTTTAATGCTCTTGATATGTTAGATGGCCAACAGGGTATTTATATGTTTATCGCTAAACCAGAAGCTGTATTTACAGATTACCATTCGTATATCGTTTATGTTGGAGAAACAAGTAACTTAAAGAATCGGTTTAGAAGTTATTTTCGTTATAGAAGCTCAAAGCATCCATCGAATCGAAAAGAAAAGGAGAATGATTTTGGTGTGGGAAGATTGTTTATATTTTAATTATATCCAAACGAATTGAGAATCAACTCAACTAAGGAGAGAATTGGAGTATGACCTAATCGATAAGATTGCACCTCCCATTAATGATGATTTTAAATCAGAAATACTTAGCGCATATAAAAAAGCATTAGCATTTTAGTTATGAAGAAGATATTTGTACCTGCGATAACGGGAAATTTTGGTACTTGGAGATATTATCAAGTTATTATGAAAGTTTCTGAATTGACCGAGTTTGATGGCTATGATAATGGAAAGAAACAAGATAGCGAATTAGGACTGTTGATGAATTTAATGAAATAAATAGTGACAGTATTAACGAAATGCTTCAACGGATTTTCGATGAAAAAAGATTGAAAAATCTTAAGCACAATTACAAAAAACAACTTGAGAATATTTAAATAATCTTACGTAACAATTTTTGGAGGAAATCCAGAGTGGTTACCAATTGGATTGAAGGCCATGAATAGATGCCGAAATTGGCGAAGAAGAATTTGAAAATATTAAGCAAGAATTTCGGTGTTATAAAATTTTAAGGAATTGAACAATGCTTGTTTTAGATGGAAAACACGAATAAAAGTTAAGAGAAGCAGTCAAAACAACGAAGTTAATCTAAATGAAGAAGTGGCTGTAACATTGATCTCCCACGACCCTAATCCAGAAGGTAAGGAAAAAACAAGAAGATTATTTACCACAATTAATCGTTATGCGAAACCAGTTTCTTTAGGCGAAAGTATTCTATTAGATGAGGATGATCTTTCCTCTATTATTTCACGAGCAATAATAAATGAGCACCCAATAATTTCATATGATAAGAAAATTGCTCTTAATAAAACAGCAGATTTAAAATTTCCCGTAGACAATAAGAAATTTTCTTCAACAATCTGTTTATGGAGAATAAATGAAATATTAATTGATCCCAAGCAGGTGTACCCAAAGTTTAAAGGGCCACAAAATAATTTAGTAAGAATAAGGCCATCGGATAAAATAATTAAAGAATATAAGGACAAGATATTCACGCATTGGGATAGGTTTTTTGAAATTTTTCCGAAGTCGAAAGAATTTATTTACTCAGATTCTGATAATTTCAGAAAAGAACAAGCAGATTATTTCTTTTTACGACCAATTGGTCAACAAGTGTTTTTTCGAGTATTAAAAAGACTAAAAGGTAATCAAGGTCTTTTACAAAAGATTAAATTATTGAATCGAATTTAAAAATGAGTTTTGGCATTATGTGCTTTATAATCCATCAACTAAAAGAATGTTAAGTAATCAATCAGTAGCAGAATTTTACATTTTGTATCATATTGGTTATGATTTGACTGAAAGACAAAAAACAATCGTAGTTGATTTCATATCAAAGCATTCGGGAGACGAAGATGATAAATTGAAAGAACTTTTTTATAAAATGAAAAACCCAAAATGGCACCGAAAAGAATTAATACTTGCTCTTGATTTGTATTTCAAATTAGAGTCTGGGCAAATGAATAAAACAAATCCGGAAGTAATTCAACTTTCGGAAATACTGAACCAACTCAATGTATATAAAGATAAGCCTGACACTCTGAAATACAGAAATCCAAATGGGGTTGCCATGAAATTAAATAATTTCAAAGCTTATGATCCTAATTATTCTGGTGTTGGATTAAGTCGTGGAGGTAAATTGGACAGGGAAATATTTGAGGAATTTCAGAGCGATTTCACTCAATTAAAAAATGAAGCCTATACTATTTTAAAATCATTGAAATAAATTCAAAATCTTATGGCACTTCTTGGAAATATTATTGTTGAAAGCACGGGGCGTATTATTATCCGGCCAACTGAGGTTATTGGCGACATAATTATTGACGGTGATTACCTTCAATTGAGAACTTATGCTGCCGGTGATATGACGAGAGAAAATGGTTCAAAACAGAATATTCAATTCACAAGAGAAAAAGCCATTGAGTTTAAAGAGATACTACAAAATTTCATAGAAAGGGAAGATTAAATTCAATAATCATTTTATGTTACTCATCGTCCGTTGACAAGAAGCCGGTTTATTATTTCCTTTGAAAGTAAAAAATGCCAAACAACATTCGTTTTCATTATTTGTATCGTGATTCGGGGAATTATAAAACCTTTGGATTCAAAGATTTTGCAAATCCCGGTAATTTATCATTGGAAGAAGTTCGGATTAAAGTTATCGAAAAACTGATTAGCGGGGAATTCTTTTATCCCGAAGAATCCGGAATTGCAAAATTCAGGTTTCACCGGAATTGTGATGATTATTCATGGTATGAATTTGAATTTGTTGAAAACGTACCATGCACAAAACCGCAAAAATCAATCGAAGATTTCATTGCCGATATAAGTACAAAGCCGAAATTTAAAGATTACCAGGGTTACGTGAAAAACTGATAAATGTTTAATATTTTGTAATTTTGAAATCATGAAGATAATTCAGGAACATATCGATGAACTTTTTAAGCTTTGTAAAAAATATCATGTAGCTGAATTGTATGTATTTGGTTCAGTTGCTTCAGGAAGATTTACAAATGAAAGCGATATAGACTTTTTGGTGGAGTTTGCTGATATCGGGCCATTGGATTACTTTGATAACTACATTGATTTTAAAGAGGAGTTGGAAACTTTATTTGCCCGTAAAGTTGACCTGCTGGAAATACAAACAATAAAAAATCCTGTTTTAAAGAGGTCGGTTGACAGGGATAAAATTAAACTGTATGGACGAGAGGATACTAAAGTGGCTGTTTGATATAAAAATAGCGATTGATGAAGTAGAGACTTTCTTTTCAGATGTCCCTAAAGATTTTAAGCATTATGCATCGAATATCATTTTGAAACGTGCAGTGGAGCGTGATTTGGAAATTATCGGGGAAGCTGTGAACAGAATTTTAAAGCAAGAGGAAGACTTTCCGTTAAAAAATGCCAATAAGATTGTGGGCTTGAGGAATCAAATAATTCATGCCTATGATAATATATCTGATGAAAATATTTGGGCGATCATTCAAAAGCACCTTCCGGTATTGAAACTGGAAGTGGAAAAACTTATACATAACGAAACCAACCTATAAAATACAGTCGGTCAGATTATTGCAGCAAATTACTGGTTTTGCTCAACGGTTACATTGGTATTTCCATCCGTAACGGGCTGGCATTATCCCCAACTTTTCACCGTGCATTCGACAGAGGTTTGATTTCCATCTCCGAGAATTACCGGATTTTGGTTCACCCGAAACTAAAGGATTATCATCCGGAAACCGGAATCAAATCTTACCAAAATCAGCCCGTCAAACTTCCGGCTGACGAGCATTTTTATCCGTCGCAGAAAAGCCTTTACCAACACCGGGAAAGGTTCGGGTTTTAACAGCATCGGGTGTTTAAAACGCTCCGGTTCGTGTCCCGTTACTGCAAATGTTTCCGGGAGTTTAGCAGAAAAATCGGAGGGAAAGGAAGGAACGCGATTCAATCGCGCACCAGCAGGGGTGCAGGAGGGGTAAAAAGTACTGAAGGTACGATCGGGGTGGTATCACGAACACCACCGACAATACTTAAAGGTTTGATTTTCCGATTTATCTCTCTACTTTTAAAAACAAAAAATGCTTCACAACCAGAAATCGCTTAAGCCACTGCGGAAACATCTTCGGAATAAATCAACCGCTGCCGAAGCAACGCTTTGGAAAATGCTTAAAAACAAACAGGTGGGCGGGTACAAATTTCGTCGGCAGCATTCTGTCGGGAATTATGTTGTCGATTTCAATTGCCCGGAACTGCAGCTGGCTCTTGAGTTGGATGGAGAATACCACGCTTATACGGCAACGATCGAAAGAGATGCAAAACGTGATGAATTTCTGAAAAGATATCAGGTAACTGTTTTCCGGTATGAGAACCGATGGGTTTATGAATATCCGGAGGTAATCAAAGAAGATATCCTGAAGTTTGGTACGGAGAAGAAATTTTAACCACCTCCCCCTCGCTTCGCTCGGGTACTCCTCCTGCAAAGGAGGAGAAAGTTCGGGCGTTATACATTTTACAGTTGTTCCCTATGGCAGGAAATAAAATTCCACGGCGCAGAAATATTCTGCCCTTTTGCCGGAAGATAATTCCGTAACGTAAATATTTAAAATGTTCGAATGAACACTCTTATCATATAGTCGTTCTATATGGTTCACCTGCCACTTCTCATATTACCATTAAAAGCGTGGTGTTTTTTCCGTCGTATTCCGAAATAAAAAAACCGGGTTTTAACTTTTAAAACCTTACTCAAAGTTCGTAATGAGACTGCCGGTATAGGAAGCCATACCTCACAGGGTTTTAATTTTAGAGTTTTCAAATTGATTTTTATTAATCCAGTAATTTAAAATGTAAAAAAATGGATCCTGGCATTGATTCCAAAATCCCGTCACCATTTGTAGTTTCGGAATATGTTGCTGATGGTATACCGGTATTTTCGGAAGGTATCGGCACGATTGACGGTAATATTGGCAATCCGTCCGTTGAAGGTATTGGATCGTTGGGAGATGGACCTTTGCTGGGAAATACACCAATTTTTGGCAATAAATGTGACGATACCGTTAAACCACCAACTATAGGCCCTTTAGGCCCCTCTCCTGGGAATCTATTCAATTTCAAATTTTTTAAATAAATATTCCGAAGAGCAGCAGAATCCTTTCTCCTGGATTAAATTCAGACCGCATTTGCGAAAATGCGGATTTAGGAAAATCCGCCTTCCACAGGGACAACTCTAAACTCTAGAGGATCAGGAGAATCCTTTCTCCTGATTCTTTTCACGTGTGTTGGGAAAATGCGGATTTAGGAAAATCCGCCTCCCAAAGGGACAACTCTAAACTTCAGAGGAACAGGGGAATCCTTTCTCCTGATTCTTTTCACGCGTATTGGGAAAATGCGGATTTAGGAAAATCCGCCTCCGGTAGGAACATTTATTTTTCCCGGTGCACATTCGCCGGCGGGCGGATGCCAGGAGGAGGCGCCGGTGACGGGAACGGCTCTTCCCTGGGACAACTTATTTACACTGCAAATGAGCGGCCCCTGCGCGGTCAGGACATCTTTTTAAACCACAGGTTTCTCACCCGCCCGCTGGATACTTTGAATCCGGTAACTGCGTTGGTTTTGTCCCTGATAAACTCGGTCTGACCAAAAAACCACTGATTACCCATAAAAACGTCTTTTTTCGACGGATTCATTTTTATATCGTTCAAACGGGCGTGGGTGGCGACCAGCGTGTCGTTTTTAATGATGAAATCGTATTCGGCAGACAGTTCGTCGCTGTAAAAACGGCCGGTATAATCGTTCAGGTTCACCAGCGATTTATCGAACGGTTTGGGCCGCGGGGCATCGAACACACCGCCTCCCTGGTATAATTTTAACAGGTTTACCTGACGGGTACTGTCGCGGTGAAAGCTGATTTTGATGCCCACTCCCTTTGCCGTAAATTCGTTTGTTGATGCGGCGTCGAGCCTGAGTTTGACTTGTCCGGTAGCCTGGGCGTACAATATTCCGCTGTCAGTGGTTATACCTATGATAAAACCCGGTTGCAGCTCATACTCGCCCACATAAGCTTCCAGTGTATCCAAGGCAACAGCAACCAATGGTTCATTTTTTGCTTTTGCCGCTTCTTTTTCCTCACCGGCTTTGTTTTTCAGGACGTCTTTCAAATATACATCAGCCACTTTCATGGCAAGGGAACCGGGATTGCATGCGGCATCGTTGCTCAAAACGACGACGGAAAATTTTTGATCAGGAAACCGGCCTAAAAAAGTGCGGTAACCGGCATCGCCTCCGCTGTGGCTAATCCGGTTCAATGTTTTGTATTTGTCAACTCCCTGTCCGAGGGCATACCCCACGGTATCGCCGTTGTTTAATACCGCCCGCTGCTGCATCTTAATGATCATGTCCTGATCGCCAACGGTGGGATTTTCAAAATTGGCGGCCCACAAACACAAATCTTCAACCGTGGTAAACAGGCTGGTAGCACCAACATTGGCATAGTTCAGCACACTTTTTTTATAACCGCTGCCAGCCCGCTGGTAAGAATACGCCCGGTTTGGAACCACTTTCTCATGGTCGTCATAGAAAAGGGTATGCGACATACTGAGTGGTTCGAAAATATGCTCGCGGGTATATTCGGCGAATGACTTTCCCGAAACTCTTGCCACTACTTCGGCTAATAAACTGTAGCCGGTGTTGCAGTATAAAAATTCGTCGCCGGGATTGAAATTCAACTCCTTTTGTTTACGGACGAGTTTTAAAATATGTTCCCGCGTAATTACATCATCCAGACGCCAGCCCGCCAGCGCAAGCAAATTCCACTGATCGCGCAACCCGCTGGTATGATTGGCCAGGTTTCGAAGGGTAATTGTTTTACCAAAGTCGGGAACCTCGGGAATGAACTTTCTGACATCGTCGTCGAGCGACAGCTTCCCTTCCTTTTCCAGCAGTAAAATTGCATAAGCGGTGAATTGTTTCGATACCGAGGCAATGTGGAAAATGGTCGACGGCGTTATTGGAATATCGTATTCCAGGTTTGCCAGTCCAAAACCGTTCCCGTACTGAATTTTGCCGTTTTGCACCACCGCAATTGCAGCGCCCGGCCCGTTTTTCTCCGAATAATTGCAGAACAACTGGTTTATTCTCCTTTCCGGTGTCAGGGCAACGGGTTCAACATTTTTCAGTTCGATGGAATAATTGCCCGAATCTTTTTCGAAAGCAGCCACTTCGATTTGGTAATTTCCTTTTTCTGAAACTTCGAAGGTGAAGTTTTCCAGTCCTTCGCCGGGGCCGTCAAATGCCGCTATTAACCGTCCGGCACTGTCTTTTACAGTAACCACCACATCAACCGAAATCTGATTTACGGCGCCGAAAACAAAACTGTTTGAGTCGAGCGAAAGGTTGTAAACTTTGGGTTCTTCAACCAACAGCTGGTCGAATACTTCAACACCAGGTTTCAAATCGCCGGAGATGAGTGCTGTGTTATTTTGGGAGGCTGTACAGGCAGCAAGTGCCGGCAGAATCATTACGGCTAACGTTTTCATGTTGGTAAAATTTTGGTTCTGTATAAGTTACGAAAAAACCGACAGTAATTTTTCGTTTGCATAAAAACTACTTTTCGGCCGCGCAGGGCAGGCATCACCAACGAAATGCCATGTTCTTTGGAAATACAGAAACAAAGGCAGAGTCGCGGCCGGTACAGAAACGCAATGCTTTAAGTTGGAAAGCTTCCAATGTAACGGTTGCTTCGATGATGCAATATGCTTCGCCTGCGTTTTTCCCTGCTAATGCGCACTGGTATCTCATGTTATAAAGCCGCCAAACGAAAGGATTTGTTCGGCAGCATCTTCGTCCTGAAAGGACCGGTTAATTCAGCCCGATGGCAACGCCCCGGATGAGGGAACATGCTGCGGGTCCCTCACCCTCGTATGGGCAACTCAACCGAAATAATAGCTCTAATCACCATTCGCCAATGTCAGAAAATGGTAACAAAGGCTGAATCGCGGCCGGTATAGAAACGCAACGCTTTCAGTTGGGAAGCTTCCACTGTAACGGTTGCTTCGATGATGCAATATGCTTCGCCTGCATTTTTCCCTGTGGCAACACCATTTTCCTGCACCGTAAACACCGTGGTGTCGGAAGACCACCATCGCGAATCAACATCAAGATCATCGAAATACAAGGTATCTCCTGCGGTTGTAAGAGCATACGCTGAAAAATCCTCCTGTTCCCCAACAGCCATAGAGGCATCTTCGGGAGTAATCGCTATTTTTTCTATTTCCATACCATTTGTGTCGCTGTCGTCGTCTTTATTGCAACTGCTCAGCGCCACCACCCCTGCAAAAACAAATGCCGTAATTTTCAGGGCCCGCTGCATACTGTTGAATCTCTTTTTCATAACACATCTGTTTTGGATTTTACATCTTTCCTCATCAATACTAACTAATTGGAGTAGATATGGTTCATTTCAATTTCACTCCATCAGCATGGTTGCAATCCTCCAGCCAGTCAATGCGGCAGAAGGATAAGAATTTCGAACTTAAAACGGTTTAGTCGTGGGGACGTTGAGGCAATTCAAAATAAAAATTCGAACCCTTATTCATTTCGCTTTTTACGTCAATCTGACCCTGGTGTTCAACAATAATTTTTTTTGCAATTGCCAAACCCAAACCCGTACTTGTTTCGCCGGCAGTAGGTTTTGTGCTTGTTTTCTGAAAGTATCCGAATAATACAGCTTGTTCTTCTTTGGGAATTCCTCTGCCTTTATCTATTACCTCAGTTTTAATCCTGTTGTTTTTCGAAACAGTAACTTTAACTAAAACCTCGCTTTTTGGATAGGAAAATTTAACGGCATTGGTAATTAAATTATTGAGCACTTCGTTTAAATAATGATCATCGAAATGGATAAAAAGTTCTTTTTCAGATGATTCGAATTTTATGTCAATCTCTTTTTTATCAGCCAGTATCTGGTTTAAAACTATGTTGTTTTTTATGAATTCAATATAATCCTGTTTTTTTAGCGAAAGTTCAATCGTCCCTGATTCAATTTTAGAAATATCCAGAAGCCTTTCAAGCAGTTCCAGGGAATTGCTGCTTGTTATTTTTATATAATTAACAATATTGGTGGTATTTGGATCCATCTTTTCGGAATACCCCGATAACAATAAATCAGAAAAAGAAAATATAGTGCCAATCGGATTTCTTAAATCGTGGGCTGCTATACCAATAAATCTGTTTTTTTCATCATTTAAATGCTGAAGTTCAATATTTGTTTCAGATAATTTTAGTTGCTTTTTTTTAAGGTTTAAAGCAAGGTAACCAACCAGTAAGAAAATGAAAAACCGAACAAAGGCATTCCAAAAAGCAAAATATTCATTCGTGTAATTTTTTATGTAATATTCAGCCATAAACCAAACAACGGAAGCAAATACTGCATATACTACCAGATGCGTTTTGGTTGTTTTTGCATGAATGGCAACTATTAAAATGGGTATTAAATAGAATATCGAGAAGGATAATTCATCTCCGGAAATATAATCCAGGAAACCGATGAATATAATCAGCAGAAAAGACAGGAACGGGATATATTTTGTGGTTTTTAACCTGATATTATCTGGCATAACGTTAAAAAATAATGCAGTAAATATTTATAAGAAGCTTATAATTAATTACTGTTATTAACGCAACTTGCTGAAATTAAATTGCACAGCAGATTATCATTTTCATCCCGGATAAAAAAGTCACGGGAAAATCGGATGCAGATAAGCCGGAATTTTTTTAAATTCGCTGCGGTAAATGCAGAATTTTTAATTCGATGTTTCATTTTTATCTCACCCTTGCATATATAGTCCCGCAGATTTATGTTTTTTTCCGCATAAAACATTTGTTTATAAGCAGAGGTTACAAGCTTTGGTATACATTAATTTATTTGCTTTTGGCTTCTGTATATCCGTTGGCGGAGAACGTTTTTGAACACAGGGAGATTTTTCCGGCACAATTTTTTACTGCAGCGGGCGGCTATCTGTTACCTTTCTTTCTGTATATTTTTCTTTCTGTGCTTCTTTTTGATTTGTTTTTGCTGCTCAACATGTTTTTCGGAATAGTTTCCAAGGCATTGAGAAAAAGTTTTTCATTTCGTTTTTACACGCTTTCTTTTATAATTTTTTTATCGGTTGCAACAGTCGTTGGCGGGGCCATTAACTTAAATACCATGCGTATTTCGCGGTACCGGGTTGCCATTCCGAAAAAAAGTTCGCAAATAACACATTTAAGGGTGGTTTTTGTTGCTGATTTTCACATTCAGCAAAGCACAAATCCGCATTATGTTGAGCGGTTTGTCCGTAAAGTGAATGCGCTGAAGCCGGATATTATGCTCTATGGCGGCGACATTGTTGAAGGCGATGCTGAAAATGAAACTTCAGATGCTATTGAATCGGCGTTAAGGAAAATACAAACAACCTATGGCGCTTACGGAGTACTTGGAAATCATGAGTTTTATGGCAGACAGGAAAAGGGAACTTTTTTTGACAAGGCGCAAATTTTTTTACTTCGTGATACCGTCTTAAAAATCGGCGATGCGTTTTACCTTGCGGGCAGGTATGATCAACATTTCAGGCAAAGGAAATCCGTCAGCGAAATTTTACAAAACCGGCCGCTTGATTTACCCGTCATTTTGTTGGACCATCGTCCCACCCGGTTCGCGGAAGTTAGTCAAACGCCCGTTGATGTGCAGTTCTCTGGGCATACGCACAACGGTCAGCTTTTTCCAATCAACTATATTATTCACCGGATGTACGAGCTTAGCTGGGGATACAAAAAAATAAACAACACGCATTTCTTTGTAACCAGTGGTCTGCGTTTGTGGGGGCCTCCTGTTAAAACCGCCGGGAAATCGGAAATAATGCTGGTTGATTTTCAATTCGAATGATTTAGGTTATTGAACCAGGCACTTAATTTATGCACAAAAAACATTGCAGAATGGGTTGACGTGTTATCTCATTTTCCTGGTCCATTCACTGAAAGTACGCGGCAATAAAAACGCATCAATTAAAGTAGTGTGGTGTTTGCATTGCCGCCTGCTTTAGCTGACGGATTGAATAAGCTGCTATTGTATTGAGCTTTAGCCGCATTGTAATTTTTTAAGTGCCTGATTCAATTTATCACCACTGTCATTAATAATAGCCTTCGTACAAGAATTCACCGCCGGTTACTTCATATTCTTCCTCACTGCTTTGGCTGGCAGCTACAAAATGGAATTCTGCTTTAATTGTGTTTTTTTCCAAATCGTGCTCCGTAATCGTCAGCTCTCCCGATTGTGAAAAATGTGTGGCAACAGTTTCTCCGGGCTGGTAAACCACGGCCGTATAATCGCCATTGGCCGAAAGCGGATAAGTATTCCCCTCAGCCACATCGTCGTTCCTCACCCTGCCGTCGCGGGCGACGTCTGTCCCTCTCCGTCTGGCGAGGGACTAAGTGCGGTATCATTCCTACGTAAGGGGTAAATTTTCTGGCATCTGATTTTAAAACCAAACGTCAGCCAATTCAGGGATTCTTCGTCCCTCTCCGCCATGGAGAGGGAAAGCCGCAGCATGCTGCGGCAGGGAGAGGCGCTTCGGTAGGGAGAGAGAGTTGTTGCGACCTGGAGAGACTTTCCCCCTCACCCTGCCGTCGCGGGCGACGTCTGTCCCTCTCCGTCCGGCGAGGGACTAAGTGCGGTATTGTTCCTACGTAAGTGGTAAATTTCCTGGCATCTGATTTTAAAAGCCAAGCGTCAGCCAATTCAGGAATTCTTCGTCCCTCTCCGTTGTGGAGAGGGAAAGCCGCAGCATGCTTCGGCAGGGAGAGGCGCTTCGGCAGGGAGAGGCGAAATTTGTTGCGACCTGGAGAGACTTTTTCCCTCACCCTGCCGTCGCAGGCGACGTCTGTCCCTCGCCGTTCGGCGAGGGACCAAGTGCGGTATCATTTCCAGGGGAGTGGTAAATTTTTTGGCATCTGATTTTAAAAACTAAACGTCAGCCGATTCAGGGATTCTTCGTCCCTCTCCGCCTTGGAGAGGGAAAGCCGCAGCATGCTGTGGCGGGGAGAGGCGAAAAGCAAAGGTGTCGTTTGCTCAATGAGTTCTATAAATAATTTTCGGCGATAAATTTTTCAATTTTTTTTAATATCACAAATACATCGCTTAAGATTTCCTCATTGGTAAATCGAATTACTTTCAGGCCGTGACCTTCCAAATCTGCAGTGCGTTCGCAGTCGTACTTTTTTTGTTCCGCCCGTTTATGAATTTCTCCATCAACTTCGATTACCAGCTTTTTTTCAATGCAGATAAAATCAACAATATACCTGTCGATGGGATGCTGGCGCCTGAATTTTAAACCTTTAAATTTTCTGTTGCGCAAACGATCCCAAAGTATTTTTTCGGCAGGAGTCAACCTTTGTCTGAGCTTTCGTGCTTTTTTGAACGTAATGGGCGCTGCATTAAACAGTACACTTGGCGTATAATTTTTTTGTTGCATGGATCAGTTGTTTTTGTTGATGAATTTTTCCGATCACGATATTCGTCAGATGATATTTTTCCAAATTTAGAAAAAAGCAGAAGAAAAACCGACTAATTTTAAGTGAGTTAGCAATTCCGCGGATTTTCCAGTTGTTGATGAGACTGAATGCTGCATATATTTCCCCTCACCCTGCCGTCGCGGGCGACGTCTGTCCCTCTCCATTCGGCGAGGGACCAGGTGCGGCATTGTTCCCAGGGAAGGGGTAATTTTTCGGGCATCTGATTTTAAAAACTAAACGTCAGCCAATTCAGGAATTCTTCGTCCCTCTCCACGGTGGAGAGGGAAAGCCGCAGCATGCTGGGGCAGGGAGAGGCGCTTCGGCAGGGAGAGGCGAAGGTTGCTGCGACAGGAAGAGAATTGGGAGACTTTTCCCCTCACCCTGCCGTCGCGGGCGACGTCTGTCCCTCTCCATTCGGCGAGGGACCAGGTGCGGCATTGTTCCCAGGGAAGGGGTAAATTTTCGGGCATCTGATTTTAAATATTAAACGTCAGTTAATTCAGGAATTCTTCGTCCCTCTCCGCCATGGAGAGGGAAAGCCGCAGCATGCTGTGGCAGGGAGAGGCGCTTCGGTAGGTAGAGGTGAAATTTGTTGCGACCTGGAGAGACTTTTCCCCTCACCCTGCCGTCGCGGGCGACGTCTGTCCCTCTCCGTCCGGCGAGGGACCAGGTGCGGTATCGTTCCTACGTAAGGGGTAAATTTTCGGGCATCTGATTTTAAAAGCCAAACGTCAGCCAATTCAGGAATTCTTCGTCCCTCTCCGTTGTGGAGAGGGAAAGCCGCAGCATGCTGCGGCAGGGAGAGGCGAGAGTTGACATATCGCAATTGCAGATATGCATTAAAACACCTGATTTTTAAGTAAATTATGATGCGCTTTTACATTCGGATTGAAAAACCCATTTTAACCATTTTTATTACATAATCTAAAAATTACCATCATGAAAAAAATTACAAAATTAATGTTCATTGTTTGCATCTTTCTTTTAGGAGGATTGATGTATTCATGCACCGATGACTTAGTTCAGGAAGAAGTTGGGTCACCTGCATTGAAAAAAGCAAAAGTTTCAGTAAATCTGACAGCGATAGAACAGTTGGGGAAGGAACTCTTTTTCGACAAAATTTCTGATCCGGGAAGTATGTCTTGCGCCAGTTGCCATGCTCCGGAAGTTGGCTTTACCGGGCCTAATCCAGGTATTAACCATAAAGGTTCAGTGTACCGGGGAGCTGATCCACACCGGTTTGGCAACCGAAAGCCACCGAGTGCGGCCTATGCTACATTCAGTCCGGTTTTTCACTACGACAGCGATGAAGGTGTATTTGTAGGAGGAAACTTCTGGGATGGCAGAGCAACTGGCAGACATTATGCTGGGAACGATGATGTTAAATCGCGAAACGGATTGCCTTCGGCAGAGCAGGCTTTGGGTCCGTTCACGAATCCGGTGGAACAGAATAATCCATCGAAAGAAGCCGTTCTGATGAAAATTGCAGGATCCAAATATGCAGGCCTTTGGGAAGAAGTTTGGGATGAACCTGTAAATTATACAACTGAAATTGCCAGAGATTACGACCGTGTCGGACTTTCCATTGCCGCCTATGAAGCTTCCTCTGAAGTGAATTCTTTTTCTTCGAAATATGATGCTTTTTTGGCAGGAAAAGCAGAACTTACGGCTCAGGAAAAACTGGGACTGCGATTATTTCAGGGAAAAGGAAAATGTTCGGCATGTCACCCAAGTAAAGGCAAACATGCCCTTTTTACCGATTTTACATTCGATAACCTCGGTGTACCGAGAAACCCTGACAATCCGTTCTATGATATGGATAAAGTCTATCTGGATGATGGTACCGCAATAAATCCGGACGGTGACGCCTGGGTAGATTATGGACTGGGTGGATTCCTTGCTACTCTTGGAGAGTCTAACCCTAGATGGGCGGCAATGGCTCGCGCCAATGCAGGAAAACACAAAGTCCCAACCTTACGCAATGTGGGCAAAAAACCCGGGAATGGATTTATAAAAGCCTACACACATAACGGTGTGTTTAAATCGTTAAAAGAAGTGGTTCATTTTTATAACACGCGCGATGTGACGGGATTTAACTGGCCGGAACCTGAAGTATCACAAAATATTAATAAAGATGAATTGGGAAATTTACGTTTAACCGGCGAACAAGAAGATGCCATAGTTGCCTTTATGATGACATTGTCGGACGGGTATATGAAAACCAGGTAAATCTATCAGGTGCAAGTAAATCAGCCGAACCGAGGCTGAAAAAATAAGGATGGCTTTCGCCGATCGGTGAAAGCCATCCTTTTCCTATCTTTAACTAAAATGAATACCTGCATACATATCTAAAAAGAAATTTCCCGACTCCTGCCAGACGCAGGATGGGATTTCGCTGATTTTCGCTGAAATATTTTAATAATCAGCGTTTATCTCCGAAATCAGCGGGAGGTTTTATACATTGAGGTAGACAAACGAATAATTATATTAATTAATGCTGTTAGTCTAATCAACGTTGATTCATCAACATCCGTTTTCCGGCTGTTCCACCAGCAAAAAATTGGTTGTTGTTGATTCGTCAGCCGAAAAGAGCCTTACTGAGGGCTGTGTTCCGTTATTTCGTGTTCTTTCCCTTCCCTTTGTCTTTAAAATACCGCTCCGATTTTCCCCACAGTTTTCCGGCTTTACGGAAAATGTTTTTGGTGACTTTTTCCATGGATTTGTCGGCTTTTTTGTATGCATCGCTTTCATGGATTTTTTCAGAAGTCTCATCCATAAAATCTTCGGCTTTCTCAATCCACTGGTCTGCTTTATCCCGGATATGTTCCTTTTTCTTTTCCGGTTTCCTGTTGTTATCCTGTTCCATAATGCAGTTTTTAATTAATTTTTCCAATTTCATTCAAATGTAATCAATGCCTGACGGTTTATGCTTTTTTACCTGCATAGTTTCAGCATTAAAAGGTTTTTATCTTCGCATAACTTCAATTTTTGCTGTTTTATGAGATGGATAACAGGGCGTCACCCTCACCGCAACCATAAACATTAAGCGATCCCTGAAATTCCCGTATATTTACAAAGGCTATTGAACGATAAAACTAAAACAACGAAATGAAACGAGTTAAAAACATCCTTCTTTTTGGAATCAGTTTGGCGCTTGCATCCTGCACGTCCTCCGGCAGTAGAAAAAGTAACAACAATGAAAATGAATTGCCCCGGATTGCCATCTGCGGACTGGCCATCGAATCGAGCACCTTTTCCCCGGCGAAAAGTGGAATTGAAGCATTCCGCACCCGCCGCGGTGACCCGGTATTTTCCTATTATCCGTTTCTGGCCAATGGCACGCCCGACCGGAAACGTGCAGAATGGATCCCAACCCTGCGCGGACATGCAATTCCCGGCGGCATTGTTACCCGCGAAGCTTACGAATCGCTTGTGAACGAAACGCTTGATAGTCTCAAAGAGCATAAACCATACGACGGCATATTCTTCGATATTCACGGTGCAATGAGTGTGGAAGGCCTTGATGATCCGGAAGGTGATTTTATTCTCCGCATTCGCGATGTCGTGGGAAAAGAGCCTGTTATTTCTACTTCCATGGATTTGCATGGAAACGTGAGCTGGCGGCTGGCTGCCAATTCCGATTTGATAACCTGTTACCGGATGGCGCCACACGAAGATGCCATTGAATCGAAACAACGCGCGCTTGAAAACCTGCTCGACCGGCTGGAGAGTGGCGAAGGAAAACCGAAATACAAAGCATGGATCCCCGTGCCAATTTTACTGCCGGGAGAAAAAACAAGTACCCGCATTGAGCCTGGAAAAAGCTTGTATGCAACGGTGAAACCGGCAGCCGACCAGGAAGGTATTACCGATGCTGCCATTTGGATCGGTTATGCATGGGCTGATGAACCGCGGAATCATGGCGTGGTAATGGTAACAGGCGACGATAAACAGAAAGTGACCAGGACAGCGGAGGAACTGGCCAAGAGTTTCTGGGATGTGCGCAACGAATTTGAATTTGTAGCGCCCGTGGCTTCGCTCGAAGAGAGCCTCGACAAAGCCGTTGCCAGCAATAAAAGACCATTTATCATCAGCGATATGGGTGATAATCCCACTGCGGGCGGGGCCGGGGATGTTTCGTGGACTTTGCAACAAATCCTCAAACGATCTGAATTTAAATCTCCGGATGGCCCAACTTTGATTTATGCCTCAATTCCGGGGCCCGGTTTTGTGGAAGAAGCAATGAAAGCGGGCGTTGGAGGCAAAGTGGACGCCACAGCCGGAGCCGATGTTGACGATCGGTATGCGCCTCCGGTGCGGCTGAATGGAGTCGTTAAAGCCATCGAACAGGGAGATTCGAATGCCGAAACTGAGGTTGTCGTTCAGTTGGGCAGCGTGAAAGTGATTGTTACCAAAAAACGAAAACCCTACCATTACGAGAGGGATTTTACCCACCTGGGGCTGAACCCGCGGGAGGCGGATATCCTGGTGGTAAAAATTGGTTATCTCGTGCCCGAACTGTACAACATGCGCGGCGACTGGATAATGGCGCTCACTCCCGGAGGCGTGGATCAGGATTTGGAACGGCTTCCCTACAAACGGATAAAACGGCCCATGTTCCCGCTCGATAAAAACATGGCTGACCCCGATTTGACCGCCCGGCTGGTACCTTCATCGGATGAGGTTCAGTAACGGATTAAAATTAACGGGTGCTTTGCAGAACAAATAGTTTGAAAAAAACAACCTCCTTACGATTCGCTTTTCCGGATCGAAATAACAGTCATGCGTATTGATATGTAAATGGAAACAACAGCGGTAACCATCAATAGCCAAAACCCGGTATGAATCGAAACTTTAATACCGCTGCTGCTTTTTAACAAAAATACCAGCAGCGACAGGGCAAATACATCAATCATCGACCAGTCGTCAAAAAAGAGGAAAACTTTCAGGATTTTATGTCCTTTCCACCCGAAAAGCAAGAACAGATATAAAAAAATGATGGACAGAAACTGCAGAACAGGCAGCAGAATGACAAATATCAGGATGGTATAACCCAGCAGGCTTTGTCCACCGGAAATAAAGCTAAAACTTCCGGATAACAGCGAGTAACCACTTTTCCAGAATTCCCATTTTTCCAGCGACATAAGCGGCAGGAACAATGCTATCCCAAAAACAATTAATCCTGCAACTGCAACCACCGGTATTGTCCATTCCTTTTTTAAATGTTGAATGAACCTTTTCACCTTCTCTTTGGGTTCCGGAATCAGATGCCCAATCAGAAATGAAACGACAATGGATAAAAATATGGCTGCTCCAAAAAAGTAAATGCCATGCCGGATGGTCGCCTTCGCTAAAATTCCCAGTTGCATCGAGCCAACAGCAATAAGCGTTACAAAAAAATCGAGCATCGACCATCTGCCCAGTAATTTGAGTGTCCGCAGAAATTTGCGCGATCGTTTTTCAGTGAATTTCCCAAACCAGATGATAATCATGGCTATATATTTTACCAGCGGAAAACAAATGGAAAACAACGTAACCACAACACCTAGGAACACATGATTTTGCTTATATAAAGCCAAAATACCCGATATAATGGAAAACGTGTTTTTCTTGACAATCAGTTTCTCAAAGGTAACTACCGGTTGTGTAATGCCAATTACGAATAAAACCACGGAAAGCACCAGCAGGATGATGATGTCGTAACGATGCGGGTTATTTTTGAAAAGTTTGATTTTTTTTGACATATTTCTTAAAACCTGGGATTATGAATATTTTATCGTTTTTATTTTTGTGGTGTCTGACTACAGGCTGTCTGCCGGCTCCGGAATAATAACAATATAAGTTCTTCCTGGTTCTTTCAAAAACATTGATTTGGAGTATTAAAATACCCCGCGCCGCTTCCTTTCAAATCTGCCTGAAACATTATCCGTTTAAAACCGGCTACACTTTAATTGGGAAATCCGGCAACACTTTCTTAAAAAATCCACACCGGTTTTTGTAGCCGTTTTGTGCATAAAATTTCCTGGTGCCATTCATTTTCAGCTACTTTCTGAATAAACTGAAAAATTGTTGTTTTTTGGCAGGATTTTTTAGCACGAACTGACTTTCAGAAAAATCCACCATGGGCCCAGGTGGGTTTTGATATAAAATACCTCTGAACATTTCTTTTAAAGAAATCAGGGGAAACATAAGGAAAAAAAGTGCAAACTTAAAAAGGAAAATTATGAAGAAAATGATGATTCTAACAGTTTTCGCATTATTGGCTTTTGCCTGCGATAACGATGATGACACAATCGATGATATTATCGATTCGAAGGTGTATATCTATGATTTTGATGATGGCGCTGAAGGATGGAGCGGTGATTATTCCGATTTTCCGGTGAGCGAGGAAGATTCGCTGGGATTGACGTTTGAACCGTCAGGATTACCCGAGCCTCTGAATGTTGATGAAGGTTCATTGATGATTACTGGCGCCGGAGGCGGTGAAAATCTGTTTCTCTATACAAAAAAGAAGATAACAGATTTGGAACCGAATACTACATATCAGGTGACATTCAAAGTGACCCTGGCCGCCACAGTTGATACAACAGGTACCGGTGTGGCAAACAACAATGTTGAAATGCATGTGAAGGCAGGAGTTGCTCTGGAAGAACCCGTTACCGGGGAGGATGAAACAGGTTATAACAGGTTTACCGGCATCGATAAAGGCGACATCGGGCAAAATGGCGCAAACGCTGTTGTTCTGAAAAGTTTCACCGGTGATACACTCTGGGACAACTGGGCCCTTGATACGGTGAGCAACGACACGCCTGTGGAGATAACGACAGACGAAAACGGAGAAGCCTGGGCATTTGTCGGTACCGAAACGGTTGCCGGTGATGTAACAACTGTTTATTATGATAAAATTGAAGTAGATTTTGATTGAAATGGTTTGGCCCACCCGGAAAACTAATTTTTGCCGGGTCGTCAGGCTCAAAAACAAATGACTAACCCGCAGAATAGCATCCACTGCCGGCAATATGGTGGCTGGATGCTATTCTTTATTATTTTCCATCGGTTTTTAATTTTGTCTGAACGGATACCACCTTTGGTTCCGGGAAGTTTATCAACAAATTCTTCAAAAATCCACACGGATTGCACCTGCTTTTTTTCGCTTCTGATTGTTATATATGCCAATATCAGTGAATTGTAGAGCTGTATTAAAAAGTAAGTTGAAATTTGGCAGGATTTTGTTGGAATAGTTACCATCGGAATTTTTCGGACCCACACATAGAACAGCAACAATGAAAAACTTGATGAACATGAAAATGTTAGTGCTATCAGCAATTTTAATAGTGAGCCTCTGGCACGCCAGCATGAAAAATAAAGACAAACGATCAGATTTTCAATTTAAAACTTAAAAAGGAGGTATTTATGAAAAAGTTAATGATACTTGGGGTACTGCTGTTTACCCTGTTTGCGTGTAACAACGATGATGAAGATATGAGGGACCAGCTTGTTGAGAAATCGTATCAGTTCGATTCCGGAACCGAAGGATGGGTCGGCGACTTTGCTGATTATCCTGTTGGAGAAGCGGAGTCATACGGATTAACATTTGAACAGGCAACGCTTCCGTCGCCGCTCGATCAAAGCAACGGAGCTTTACGGCTGGTGGGCACAAACAGGAGCGACGATCTGTTTATGTTTGCCAAAAAGCAGATAACCGGACTGGAAGCGAATAAAACCTACAAGATTACTTTCACCGTTGAATTCGCCAGTAACGTTCCCGATAATATGGTTGGCGTTGGGGGAAGCCCGGGAGAATCGGTGTGGATAAAAGCCGGTGCAACGGCCATAGAGCCTGTGCCGGCAGAGGATGACATGGATTACTACCGGATAAATATTGATAAGGGAAACCAGAGCCAGGGCGGCGCCGATATGGTTGTTCTGGGCGATTTCTCAAACGATACGGATTCGGACGAATACACATTGAAAACGGTTACCAACAACGATCCGTTTTATGCCACCACCAATGTCGATGGCGAATTATGGCTGATCGTCGGTACGGAATCGGGTTTTGAAGCTACCACCGATATTTACATCAACAGCATTAATGTGGTATTGGAATTGTAAATTATCCTTTTCAATAAAAAACCGCACTGCAGGTTTTCGCCGCAGTACGGTTGAAAGTTAATCAAAAGAGCTGTTTGTGTGCCTTATTTTAAAACTGCCAATGCTTCATCGTAATCAGGTTCTGTAGAAATTTCGGGAACCTGCTGGGTGTATATTACCTTGTGGTTTTCGTCGAGTATGATTACCACGCGGGAATGTAAACCTTTCATTGGGCCGTCGGCAATTTCTAGTCCGTAATTTTTGCCAAACGAGCCTGTTTCATAATCCGATAAGGTAACTACATTTTCAATTCCTTCAGCGCCGCAAAACCGCTTCTGGGCGTACGGCAAATCACGCGAAATGCAAAGTACTTCCGTGTTTTTTAACGTAGTAGCTTCTTTGTTAAAGCGCCGCACCGATGCTGCACAAGTGCCTGTGTCGAGGCTCGGGAAAATATTCAGTACCAAACGTTTGCCTTTGTAATCCTCAAGATTTGAACGCGACAAATCCGTTCTGACCAATGAAAAATCATGTGCTTTTTCGCCTTTTTCAGGCAATTCGCCAACCGTGTGAACTGGATTTCCTTTTAATTTTATTTCTGCCATATTACCTTTTTTACGTTTCTCTGTACCGGGAAAGAACAGATATACCGGGTGAATGTTTAACACATTCAAAGTTATTCGTCATTTCTGATATCGGTTAATACAGCCCGTCAATCGACAGGTAACGTTCGCCATGATCATAGTTAAAGGTTAAGATACGCGAGCCGGCGGGCAGTTCTTTTATTTTTTTTGCTACGGCTGCGAGCGAAGCGCCCGAGGAGATGCCACCAAAAATTCCTTCTTCCTTTGCTGCTTTTTGTGCATATTCAAATGCTTCTTCTTTGGTCACCAGTATCGTACCGTCGAGGATGTCGGTTCTCAGAATTTCGGGAATAAATCCCGCGCCGATTCCCTGAATGGAGTGGGGGCCGGGATCGCCGCCGCTGATAACAGGGCTGCCTTCCGGTTCAACGGCAAAAACTTTGATGTTCGGGAATTCCTTTTTCAATACTTCGGCAACGCCCGTAATATGCCCGCCGGTGCCAACACCGGTAATCACGTAATCAATTCCTTCCGGAAAATCATCGATGATTTCCCGGGCCGTATGTAGCCGGTGCGCATCAACATTCGAAGGATTATCGAACTGCAGCGGAATCCATGAATTTTCGATATCTGCGGACAATTCCTGAGCCTTCGCTATGGAACCTTTCATGCCTTTTTCTTTGGGCGTAAGCACCAGTTCGGCGCCAAGCGCCCGGAGAACCTGACGGCGCTCAATCGACATCGATTCGGGCATGGTCAGTATCAAACGGTAACCTTTTACCGCGGCCACCAGGGCAAGCCCAATTCCAGTGTTCCCGGAGGTTGGTTCAATAACGACCGAACCCGTTTTCAGAATACCCTCTTTTTCGGCGTCTTCGATCATTTGCAGTGCAATGCGGTCTTTGATACTGCCGCCGGGATTGGCCTTTTCCAATTTCACCCAAACTTCGTATTCCGCCGGATAAAGGCGGTTGATCCTGACATGCGGTGTTTTTCCAATCGTTTCCAAAATGTTTTTCGCTTTCATAATACTCTTGTTTTAAATCGGTTAAAATCAAAAAGCCTCCCCGCTTCCGGAAAGGCTTCTTTTTGATTGTGGTTATAAAATTATTTCATTTGTTTACCATTGAAAATCCGCCTTCCCGTTTATTGAAAAGTTGCAACACATGGTTTTATGGCAAGTCGTGATTTTCATTCCGCGCTAATATATTTATTCTTTTTGTAAAATCTTAATAAGTAACAGAAAAAAAACAGAATTGTTCCCGGAAACGGCTTCCGGTTTGCTCTTCAGCCATTTGCAAAATCGCTGAATATGATATTATCCTTTGTACATCAGCCATTTTATCAGTTCTTTCAGGTTTACTTTTTTCCCGTACATCAATAATCCGGTCCGGTAAATTTTGGCAGCCGCCCAAATTGTGCCAATGGTGGTAAGCACCAGCAATCCCATGCTGAGCAGCAGTTCCCAGGTGGGTACTCCGTATGGAACCCGGGCCAGCATCGCTACCGGTGAAGTAAACGGAATAACAGACCCCCAGAATGCCACTGGTCCTTCGGGATTTTTTGCAATGGGAAACAACAACATGATCGACAGAATCAGCGGAAAAGTAATCGGAAAAACCATTTGCTGCGAGTCTTCGTCGTTGTCCACAGCAGCGCCAACTGCACCCATCAGCGAACTATACATCAGGTAACCACCCAGAAAATAAAACAAAAACGAAAAGAGCATCAACGGCAGGTTCAGATTGCCAATCATTTCCAGCGCCTCGTTCACCTGGCTTTGTTCGGCAGCCTGCGCCATGGCGGGATTCATGCCCTGCTGCGTTTCCATTAAACTTTGTCCCATTTGCTGCGCCGATTCCGGGCTGAAAAACATCCGGATAAAAACAACGGCGCCTAAACCAAGAAAAACCCAAATGGCTACCTGCGTGAGACCAACCAGCGCAGTTCCGATAATTTTTCCGGCCATTAACTGGTAAGGCTTTACCGATGAAATAATCACTTCTACAATCCGGCTCTTTTTTTCTTCCATTACGCTGCGCATAACCATTGCGCCGTACATGAACACGAAAAAGTAGATGATGAACCCCATTGCGTAGCTGGCGATAAATGCTACTGCCGACGAGCTTTTTTGCGTTACCCCCGATTCGGAAATTTTTAGCGTGTTTAACCGGATGTTGGTGCGTGTATTGGCCAGCCGCTCTTCCAAATCGGGAATCCCGGTTTCGGCAACCACTTTTTGCCGTTTTTCCTGTTCGATTAAATTGCTGAGTTTGTTCTGAATCTGCTCGGTAATCTCGAACGGAAGCTGTTTTTCAGAAATCAATTGTGCGGAATTGGTTGAATAAATGTCGGCGGGGATGTATAACAACGCATAAAACGGGCTCTCGTTCAGGCTGCTTTTTAAATTTTGATATTCTTCCTGCGGAACAAAATGGTACTGGGTATATCCATCCTTTTCAAGTTTGCCAAGAAAGAGCGACGAAGCATCGTAAACTGCAATGATGCGCTCCTGTTTGTCGTTGTTTACCGATAAATAAATGATGAGCGCAAACATGCCGATGAAAATAAACGGCACCAGCAATGTCAATACAATAAACGACTTCTTTCTAACCCGTTTCAGGTATTCCTGTTTTAGTATGAGTAGTATTTTGTTCATTGTAGCTGAGTTTTATGGTTATCTGAATCCTGCACTGCCTGTATAAATACATCGTTCATGCGTGGGATCATTTCTTCGAAAGAAACGATTTCGGCTACCGGCAGCAATAATTGCAATAACTGGTTATTCGGGCCGCCGTTCATGTGTTGCACCCGGAGGTGGTTTTCTTTTTTAACTTCCGAATGTTCAAGAATTTTGAAGCGGTTGCCCAGCGCCCTGTCAACAGCGCTAAAATCGCCGTGGTATCTGATTTCGTATATGTTCAGTTTGTAATTCTCGCGGATTTCGTTGGTGGCGCCGTCCACAATTTTTACCGATTTGTTGATGAGCGCAATGTGGTCGCACAATTCTTCCACCGACTCCATGTTGTGCGTAGAAAAAATAATGGTGGCGCCGCTGTTGCGCAGCCCTTGAATTTCGCGTTTCAGAAGATTGGCGTTAATCGGATCGAAACCGCTGAACGGTTCGTCGAAAATCAGCAGTTTTGGCTCGTGCACCACCGTGGTAATAAACTGCACTTTTTGCTGCATTCCCTTCGACAGCTCTTCGATTTTTTTATTCCACCACGGCATGATGTCAAATTTCTCAAACCACTGTTTCAGGTTTGTTACGGCGTCATGGCGGCTCATTCCCTTTAAACGTGCCAGGTAAATTGCCTGTTCCCCAATCTTCATTTTTTTATACAAACCGCGCTCTTCCGGTAAATAACCGATTTGGGATACATCCGACGGCTTCATTTTCCGTCCTTCCAGAAACACTTCGCCGTTATCCGGAGCGGTAATCTGATTGATGATCCGGATGAGGGTGGTTTTTCCGGCGCCGTTTGGGCCAAGCAACCCGAAGATGCTTTGTTCGTCAACCGAAATGCTGACGTTGCTCAATGCTTTCGTTCCGGCATAAACTTTATCCACATTCCTTGCGCTAAATAGTTCCATTTTTTTCCGATTCAGTTTTTATTCAAAAGTAAGCTAACGAGCCAAAAAATTACAGGGTTTGAAGTTATCTATTTTTAAAGAAAAGAGAATGCCGGTTTCAAAAGAGAATTTTCTATCCGTTGCAGAAATTGTGTTTAACAAGGTGGCCCCCTTTCGTTCGGCATGGTATAAAAAAGATTTCGATTAACTTTGGTTACGGAAAAAAACCGGAATGATTTTTCGATTCATGATGAAACATTTTTTACTGCTTGTTTTATTGTTTCGGGTCTTGCTGTTGCCGGCCTATTCACAGGGATACCACACGAGCCTTGCTCAGGTTATTCGCGGAACGGTGGTCGATAAACAAACGCATTCGCCGTTGCCGGGTGCAAACGTTGTATTACTTGATTCTGATCCGGTTTCGGGCACAACTACCAATGAACTTGGGGAATTCCGGCTCGAAAACGTTCCGCTCGGCCGCCAGGGAATTTATGTCAGTTTCATCGGATATCATCCGGCAGTGGTTAAAAACCTGGTGGTGAATTCGGCACGGGAAACGGTTCTGTTCATTGAATTGGAAGAAAAAGTGGAAACCACCGGCGAAATTACTGTGACAGGCAATTACCGGAAAGATCTGACGATAAACAAAATGGCCAGTGTAAGCGCCCGCACGTTCACAGTGGAAGAAGCTGCACGTTACGCCGGAAGCCGGGAAGATGTGGCGCGAATGGCCATGAACTTTGCAGGAGTTTCGGGCGCCAACGATCAGCGGAACGACATTATCATCCGCGGCAATACACCCGGCGGTATCCTGTGGAGGCTCGAGGATGTGGATATTCCCAATCCGAATCATTTTGCAGCATCGGGTACAACGGGTGGTCCCATTGGAATGCTGAACAACAACACGCTCCGCAATTCCGATTTTTACACCGGCGCTTTTCCTGCAGAATATACCAACGTATTTTCGGGCGTGTTCGATCTGAAAATGCGCGAAGGAAATAACGAACAGTATGAATTTCTGGGGCAGGCCGGATTCAACGGTTTCGAGCTGGGCGCGGAAGGTCCGTTTAAAAAAGGTGCAAAAAGTTCTTTTTTGGCGAATTACCGGTATTCCACGCTTGAAATATTTAACATGCTGGGAATTAGTTTCGGAACTGCCGGAATACCAAAATACCAGGATCTGAATTTCAAACTGAGCTTTCCGGTGAGAAAAGGTAAAATCACCTGGTTCGGACTTGCGGGACGCAGCACGATTTCCATGCTCGACAGCGAAAACAATGAAGCCGATTTGTATACGGACGAAGGAATGGACCTGACAAATGGTTCCGACCTGGTGGCCACCGGCGTTACCTGTGCGCGTTTTCACAACGAAAATACCTACAGCAAACTGATTGTTTCAACTATTTACCAGCATGCATATACCAGTCTCGACCAGTTCGATCCGGGTGAACTCGCCGCAGCCTTATTACCGCGAAAATAACGTGGAGAAAAAAATGACGCTGGAATACATTTTCAACAAAAAGTTTAGCCGCAGGTTGTCGAACCGCTCGGGAGTCACCGCCGATCGGTATGGGTACAGCCTCGATACAAAAGTGTGGGATGATGACATAAAGGGTTGGGAATACATGTTAAACAATGAGAAGAATGTTTTTTCAGGGCCCAATCTTTACCGCGCTTACTCGCAGTTTGTTTACAAGTTCACTGATAATTTTGAAATTAAACCGGGGCTGAGTTTTGTCTGGTTTGCACTGAACGACGATGTTTCGGTGGAACCGCGACTTGGGGTGAACTGGAAAACCGGAACCCGCACCAGCCTGAATTTCGGGTACGGAAAACATTCAAGATTGCAGTCGATGGCTACTTATTTTCTGGAAACAATGTCCGGCGACGGGCAGGTTTTGATGACCAACCACGATCTTGGTTTTACCAAAGCACACCACTGGGTGCTGGGTTTCGACGCATTGCTTTCCGAACAACTTCGTTTTAAAGCTGAAACGTATTACCAGTACCTGTACGATGTGCCGGTGGAACGCGAACCTTCGTTTTACAGCATGTTGAATACCGGCGCCGAATGGGGATTGAATACCCGTGATTTTCTGGTGAACGAAGGAAAAGGCTGGAATTACGGCGATAGAATTCACGCTCGAAAAATTTTACAGCAAAAATTACTACTACCTGGCCACCGTTTCACTTTTCGATTCGAAATACACCGGCAGCGACGGCATAAAACGGAATACCGCTTTTAACGGAAATTTTGTGGTGAATGCATTGGCGGGAAAGGAAATCAAGCTGAAATCGAATTCAACATTGGTCTTCGATGTGAAAGTAACCTGGGCCGGCGGGAAACGTTACACGCCTATCGATTTGGAAGCATCGGCGAAAGAGGGAGGCGCATTCCCAACGGTTTATATCGAAGAAGAAGCTTACACGCGGCAATTCCCGGATTATTTTAAGGCCGACGTAAAAGCCGGTTTTCGCCTCGACGGAAAAAAAGTATCGCAACTTTGGGAATTTTACATCGAAAATGTGACCAATCACAAAAACCCGCTTCAGCGCGTGTACCGGAATAGCAGCAGTCAAATTGAAACGGTTTACCAGTTGGGAATTTTCCCGTTGTTTAATTACCGGATTTATTTTTAGATAAACCCGAAAAGCTTTAAGCCCCGAGCCGCAGGCTGCAAGTTTTTCTGCGTACTGTGAATATGACTGTGACTGCACACTGCAACAGCTCACTTCTTCTAAAAATGGTGATAAATGCTTTCCTCGATGTACGGATGGTTTTTCGGAACCAGTCCGGCTTTGGTTAGTGTGGTACCTACTACAAATGCGAACAATCCTGCAAAACCGATGAACGTACCGATTTCGAGCAATCCGAAGGTAGCTTCACCCAGAATAGCAGGCCAGATGATGTAGTAAAGTTCGGTATACTGCCCAACCATCAGCAACAGAATAACGGGAAAAATAAACATTTTCCTTCTCGATGATTTTCGCGGCATCAGAACAACGAACGGAACAAACCAGTTGAGGAGAATGTTGGCATAAAACAACACGCGGAAAACACCGTGCCAGCGTTCAACATAGTAAACGGTTTCCTCCGGTATGTTTCCGTACCAGATGAGCATGAATTCCGCAAAATTGAAATAGCCCCAGATAATGCCGGTCATAAAAATGTAGCGCGTGAAGTCGTGCAAATGGCTCCGGTTTAGCAAATCAAATTTTCCAAACCTGAAAAGGATAATTACAACGAGCGCAACTATTGACGAACCATGTAAAAAGGCTGCGATAAACATTTTTGCGGCAAAGAGCGTGCTGAACCAGTGTGGCTCAAGCGACATCAGCATATCTACTGAAAACACGCTGAATGAAACGGCCAGGAAGAAAATAAATACTTTTGAATAAAATTCCGACCGTTCGAAATAATGCATTCCGCCATATTCATCTTCCTTTAATGAAAATCGTCGAAGGATTTTCGTCAGCAAAATCCAAACGGCAAAAAATACAACAATCCGAATGAAGAAAAACGTTTCGTTTAAATAGGTTGCTTTATGGGTTAACAGCAGGTCTTCATGCACCGCTTCCTCGTGCGACCATTCGAAAAGCGAATGCATTCCAAAATAGAGAATGATAAAAAACACCGCGGCATAAGGAATATAGGCTGCCATCGATTCGTGAATCCGTTTAAATGCGGCCGACCAGCCCGAACTGGTTATGTATTGGATTGCCCCGAAAAATGCAGCGCCGATTGCCACCGACAGGAAATAAAAGTTGTTCAGCAGGTAGTTGGCCCAGGTTCGTTTGGCATCGAAAATAAAACCCAGCACAAACGAAAGCACTCCAATGGCCATCAGTATATAGGTGATATTTTTAAATTTTTTGGAAAGTACAAGTTTATCTTCCATAACCGGTTGCTTTTAAATCTTTCAATAATTATTGTTGCAGGACTTCTTTTACGTACATCGCGATTCGCCACCGGTCTTCGGGCCTGATCATCGAGCCATGTTCGCCCATCACGCCGTAACCAACGGTAATTACATGAAATATGGCTGCCTCGTTGCTCGACATGATTTTGTCGCTGAGCAAACTCGCCGGCGGGTACGTATATTTTTTACTGATGAAAAGCGATCCCTGTCCGTCGCCTTTTTCGCCGTGGCATTGTTTGCAGTAAATGCCATAAAACCGTTCGCCGCGCTGCAGGTTTTCTTTGGTAAGCTCCAGCGGGTTTGCAAGTGTGGCTGCTGCAATCGCGCGGTCTTCGTCGCTTTTTTCATACGGATAGGGCATAAAATCGGTGGGAATCGTTCCCTCCACCGGCGGCTGCATTGTTTTTCCGTCATCGAAAACAGGATTCGTTGTATACGATTCATAGGCGGCAGAATGTGCCATGTCGTGAAAAAATTCCCAGCCGGTTGTTCGCCGGTTGTAATCGCATGACGACAGCATGGTTACGACAATAATGAAAAACAGGATGTATTGTATTTTTTTCATATCGAAAACAATTATTCAACTACTCCGTGGGTTCTGAAAATTCCGCTAATAACTTCTTCTTTTCCGGCGAGTTTTTCCCTGTCGATAACAATCACAAATTTGTCGTCGGTTGCACGGTTGTGAAATATTTCAGGTTCTTTTCCCGGATAAATTTTCGCCCTTACTGAAAAGGTAAACAACGTTAAAATCGTGACCATAAGAATAGTGGCTACAATGGTAATTACAATAAACGAAGGAAATGAATTGAAAGGTTTTCCGCCGTACTTTAGCGGCCAGCTAATTACCGCCGCATAATACAGAAAAGCCAGAATTCCGATAACCGAAAAAACGCCGTAAAAAAAGGCAGCGTGTGTAATTTTCGTTTTTGTTTTCATTCCCAGCAAAATTTCATGCACCGGATAAGGCGTATAAACTTCATCGGGCACAATTCCCTGTTCCTTCACTTTTTCAAAAGCTTCAACAAGATTATCTTCGTCGGTAAAAACACCTAAAATATACTTCTTATTCATGGTCTGCATTTCTTATATGAGCCCTGCGGGGCTTGTTGTATTTAGCCACACCTTTAACTTCATGAATCGCAATAATCGGTATAAACCGGAAGAACAGCAATACGCCGGTAAAAAATAATCCCAGGGTGCCGGCAAATAATCCTATTTCAACCCAGGTGGGAGAGTAGGTTGCCCAGTTGGAGGGCAAATAATCGTGGCTGAGTGAAGTAACAACAATGTTAAACCTTTCGAACCACATCCCGATGTTGATGATAATTGAAATGACAAACACCAGCCAGATTCTCCGGCGCACGGATTTAAACCAAAACAACTGGGGTATTACCGCGTTGGAGATGAACATTGCCCAAAACTGAAATGCATATTCGCCAAAAATCCGCACTTTAAAAAACATATACAGTTCGTATTCGGAACCGGAATACCAGGCAAGAAAAATTTCGGTCAGATACGCTGTTCCCATAATCAGGGAAACAAATGTGAGTACCCGGCAAATGGCATCGATGTGCGAATCAGTTACATAATCGTTCATTTTATAAAGTACGCGCATTAAAACCACCAGTGTTAGCACCATGGCGAAACCGGAAAAAATTGCCCCCACAACAAAATAGGGCGGGAAAATAGTGGTGTGCCAGCCCGGTATCACTGAAACGGCAAAGTCCGTAGCAACAATTGAATGTACAGACACTACCAATACAGCGGCAATGCCGCCAAGAACAAAAGCCAGCGCCTCGTAGCGCAGCCATTCTTTGCTGGCGCCGGTCCATCCAAATGAGAAAAAGCCGTAAACCGCCCGTTTAATTTTCGATTTGGTGGTATCGCGAATCGTCGCAAAATCAGGAACCATTCCAAAATACCAGAAACTGGCTGAAATAAGTAGGTATGCCGAAATAGCTACAAAGTCCCAAAACAAAGGCGAATTGAAATTCACCCACAATGGACCGCGACTGTTCGGATAGGGAAAAATATAGAAAAACAACCACGGCCTTCCCATGTGCAGCAGCGGGAATAAACTGGCGCAAATAACTGCCACAACGGTCATCGCTTCGGCGGCGCGGTTAATGGCAGTTCTCCATTTTTGGCGCAGGATAAGCAGGAAAATTGAAAATGCGGTTCCGGCATGCCCGATTCCAATCCACCATACAAAATTGATAATTGCCCATCCCCATGCGTTGGTGTTGTGTACTCCCCAGGTGCCAATGCCTGTTGTTACCGTGATATATATCGCATAGAGGCCGTATCCCAGACTTCCAACGCTGATTGCAAACGCAATGTACCACCAGAGGGGTGTTTTGTCATTAAGCGGAGCGGTTATCTCCCGCGACATCTGTGCAAAATTCTTATCCCCTTCAATGAGTTTTCCGCGTACCTCAGTTTTATACATAAGCGTTTATTTAATTATGCATTTTTATTTCTTACCTGTGTTAGATATCCTACTGACGGCAATGTGTGCAATTGTTCGAGCAGGTGGTAATTTCTCGGATTTTTAAACAGCTTCGAAATTTTACTGTTTTCATCGTTCAAATCTCCAAAAACCAACGCATTCGAGGGGCACGACTGAACGCAGGCGGGTTGTATTTCGCCGTCTTCCAGCGGCCGGCCGTCAACTTTTGCCGCTATTTTTTTCTCCTGAATGCGTTGAACGCAGAACGAGCATTTTTCAACTACCCCGCGTGAACGAACAGTTACATCCGGGTTCAGCACCATTCTTCCCAGTTCACTGTTTGCATGGAAGTCGAATTCATCGTTGTTTACATACTGAAACCAGTTGAACCGGCGAACCCTGTACGGACAATTGTTGACACAGTATTTTGTGCCTACGCAGCGGTTGTAAGCCATTTGATTTAATCCTTCCTGGCTGTGCGGGGTTGCTGAAACCGGGCACACATTTTCGCACGGGGCATTGTCGCAATGCTGGCACATTACCGGCTGGTGAAAAACCTCCGGGTTTTCCGGATCGTTTGAATAGTAGCGGTCAACCCGTATCCAGTGCATAATCCTGCGATTTCGCACCTGTTCTTTACCAACCACCTGAATATTATTTTCGGCCTGGCATGCGATGGCACAATTACCGCAGCCGATGCAGGATGTTAAATCCACTGCCATTCCCCAGTGATGGCCGGTAAATTCCGGTTTCGGATACAACGAAACCTGGTGTTCCATATTAACCTCGTGTATTTCATTTCCTGAAGAAGGTTTTTCCTGCCAGTTTTTATAGGTGGTATCCCTAACAATCGGACGCCCTTCCATGGAATAATGAGTTTGCGAAAGCGCCAGTTCGTGTGTTTTTTCAGTGGTATTGATTTGTGCATCTTCAAGCCAGTACTTTTTCGCGCCGTTTTCAATTTTTGTGAGTGCAAACATATTTTTGCCTACACCTTCGCCCACTTTTCCGGCGATTTTTCGTCCGTAGCCGAGCGCAACCGAAATCGTTCCGTTCGCTTGTCCGGGTTGAATAAATAAGGGGAGTTCAACATCATTTACTGTAATTACGCTTTCATTTACCAATCCGTTTTCTTCTGCCCATTTCACAGGCACCGATGCATAATTGTCCCAACTGATTTTTGCTACCGGATCGGGTAGTTCCTGCAACCATGGATTGTTGGCGAAACTTCCGTTTACCATAGCCACCGTTTCATAGAATGCCACCTCCCATTCGCCCGGCGCTGGTTTGGCTGCTTTCAATGCATCCTGCAACCCATTGTTTGAATACGAAGGCGCACTGCCGGATGGCATTTCAGGTTCGAATATTCCTTTTTGCAAGGTTTCGTTCCAAAAGAGGCGGTATTCCCGGGAATCAGGAAATTGTGAAAAAACTGTATCCTGCCAGTGGCGGATGAGAAAATAATAATAATCTGGTTCTGCTTCGCCGCCCCATCGGGTCAGCGTTTCCTGCACCGGGCGGCTGTCGAACAACTTTTGTATGGCAGGTTGAGCAAGGCTGAACTTTCCGGTTTTGGGTTCGGCATCGTTCCAGGCTTCCAGATAATGTGGTTCCGGACAAACATAACTGCACAATGCCGTGGTTTCATTTATTCTGTCGGAAAATGAAACTGAAAGGTTCAGCTCATTAAAAGCACCGGCTATTTCTTCTCCGCGCGGATGAGAGTAAACCGGGTTCACTCCCCAGCACATTACACCCGACACCTGTCGCTTCAGCAATTCATCCAGAAAAGATTCGAATTCGCTGTCGATTCCCTGCCGCGTGTTCAGCGTAACCGAAGTATCGATGGTTGAACCATAATTTCCCAGCAGGTTGTTGATTGCATTTACAATCAATTGAATGTTGTAATCGTTGCTGCCGGAAATCACAATGGATTTTCCTTCATTTTCGAGTAAGTCTTCAACAAGTCCGCTTAAATCGAATGAACTCTCAGGAATGGAAACTTCAGGTTGCCCTTTGGCTTTTAACAAACTGCTGTACAGTGAAGCCAGGATTTCCCCTTCTTCAGAAGGGCGGATGGGAAAACGAATGTCTGCATTGGAGCCGGTAACAGTCATTCCCGATTCAAACTGATAATGCCGGTTCATTTCATCGGAGGAGGAATACAATTTTCTGCCTGAAGAATAATCTTTTGCATATTCTACAGGCGAAAGCCAGGTTCCGAGAAAATCGGCGGCAAAACTCACAATAACTTTGGCTTTGTTGAACCGGTAATCGGGAATGAACGCTTTTCCGAAACTTAATTCATTGGCTTTTAATATTCCGGTTGCGGAAACTTCATCGTATTGCAGCCAGTTTACGTTTGGGAAAGCCGTTGTAAACCGGTTGATGATTTCTTTGGTTGCCGGAGAAATAATGGTGGAGGTCAGCAAAACCACTTTTTTATTTGCCTGTTTCATCTGGTTCAACTGTTCCATAATTTCGGAATCAATTTCATCCCAGGTTGCCGGCTCGTTATCCCGCAACGGAGTTTTAAACCGGGCATCATCATAAAGGTTTAATACAGAGGCCTGCACGCGGGCAGAAGTTCCCTGCTGCGAAATGGACGATAACTTATTTCCTTCGATTTTTATTGGCCGGCCATCGCGGACTTTCACCAAAACACTGCAGTATTCGTTGGCATCGAAGTAAGTAGAGGCGTAATAACTGGCTACTCCGGGAGTAACTTCCTCCGGTTTTATAAGGTAAGGAATGGCTTTATCCACCGGTTTTTTACAACTCACGGCCACCGCGGCTGCCGCGATACTAAAACCAAAAGTTTTCAGGAAATCCCGTCTGGACGCACCGGCACTTTTTTGTGCTACGGCACGTTTTGCATCCAGTTCCAGCTTTAACTCCGTTTTTTTAAATGTTGCCGGATCTTTTAATTCTTCAACGCTTCTCCAATATTGTGTCATATTCTGATATTACTTTCTTTTCGATGTTGAACTTTTGAATTCGGTATTTAATAGTGGCACCGCATGCAATCATTCGCACCAATATCTGCGGCAGTGATGGAATCGATGCGCCCGGCCTTCAAATCCTCGTGAAGTTTAATATAATCATCGTAATAATCATTATCGCGGAAATGCACCTGTGTTTCGCGATGGCAATTGACACACCAGCCCATTGAAAGGTCGCTGTGCTGCCGCATGATGTTCATTTCTTCCACCGGGCCGTGGCACTGTTTGCAATCCAGTTTTGCCGAACCAACATGTACGGCGTGGCTGAAAAATACGTGGTCGGGCAGGTTGTGTATCCTGTTCCATTCAATATTTTTTCCGTTTTCCACAGCATCTACCACTTTGGCAATTTCAAATTTTCCGCTGTGCGAACCTTCGCGAATAATAATATGGCAGTTCATGCACAAGGCAGTTGCCGGAATCCCTGCTGACTTGCTCCTTTCGGCGGTGGTATGGCAATACATGCATTCAATGCCGTTTTCCCCGGCATGTATCCGGTGCGAAAATTTTACCGGCTGGTCAGGCGCATAGTTTTCCTGCCGGCCAAGTTTGATGGCATCCGTAATTAGCATTCTCGCCTGCAATCCTAAAGCTATCATTAGTATAATTACCGGAATTACCGCGTATTTCATTTTTTTGAAAAACAGCAATTCCAGGATGGCCCACGTAATAACTGCGCCAAGAAACAGGAACAATAAAAAGTTATTGATACTGGGCTTTTGAGCAGCCGGTCCTTCAATCGCCAGATCGTCGAGGTATGTTTTCACCATTTTTAAATCTTCATCGGCAATATTCAGATTTTGGTGGGCGGCTTCAATTTTTGTTCCCGATGGATCCATTACAGCCTGCTGAAAAGAGGCAAAATCCTTGTCGGCAAATTTTTTCGCAATATCCATTGCCGATGGATTCCAGTTCAGGGTATCGACTGGTTTTAAATAGTGGCAGGAAACACATGATTCGTATTTCCTGTCGAACGGCAAAATACCCAGGAAAAACCGTTTTCCACGTTTGATTTCTTCTTCCACGTTGCCTTCAATCGCATGGGCAACCGCTTCCGCATGCTGTGCTGTGGTGTCTTCGGTAAGTTCGCTGAGGGTATCAGGTGTTGCCGCTGTATCCAAACCCGGTTCAATGGTATCTTGTGAAAAAGCAGGATACGTAAAAAGAATTAAAGAAATTAAAACAAAATGGAAAATATTAGCTTGTAGCAACCTGATATTTGTTTTTCCAAAGAAAGATTCACTCATTCTGCTCAGTTTAGTTTTTAACAACCTGGTTCGCTTTTTTTTTTGACAAAAGACTTAACAAAGATTACCTGCAAAGGTTTCTAAATATACTTAAAAATTTTTGGTTGGAGGTTATTTTTACCGCGTCATTCTTGCTGAATTTTGTTGTTGTTTGATCGGTGAATATTTGATTTCCATAAGTTTACTTTTTCCAATATTATCTCCACATGTTCATCATAAAATTTTCAATTCCGATGATCGTTTTGCGGATTTGTTTAATGGCAAAATGACATGATTTTGACGCTGGGAAAATACCTGTTATTTTGGCTGGATTCTAAATGGTTTTGTTTAAATAATTTGTTAATTTTGAACAATGGTCATCTGATATGTGACAAAATATCACACTGTAAATTCATAAATCGTTTTTAAAATACGTTTTGGCTGAAACAAATAATTATAAGATATTATTGGTTGACGACGAACCTGAAGCCCGTTCACTGTTAAAATCACTGCTGAATGAGATTCGTTATGTGGAGGTAATTGGTGAAGCCGATTGCGCCGAAGAAGCCATGTATAAACTTATCGAATTTTATCCGGATGCGGTTTTTATGGACATAAGCATGCCGGGGAAAACTGGTATGGAATTTATTGAATTGGTAAAAAAAAGAAACATCGACGTACAGGTGGTATTTATTTCAGCCCACAAAGAATATGCGGTTCAATCCATTCGAAATGAGGTTTATGATTTTCTTCTAAAACCGGTAAACCGGCAGGAGTTAAAAGAAAAAGTTGAAAAGCTCCGGCGGAAAAATGAAAAAGGATTGTCAAGAAGATTTCAGGATATATTCGATAACATTAAAGAAAATGCAAAGATCAGGATCAATTCGCGCTACAGCTATGTGTTGATTGATCCTTCCGAAATAATTTATTGCCAGTCCGGTGGCGGATATACCAACATATATATGATGAATGGGAAAGAAGAAGTTGCAAGTGCCACCCTTTCGCAAATTGAAACGATGGTGGAAGGCTGGAACTTTTACAAATTAAGCCGTTCGGTATTGATTAACCAGAACTACATCAGGCAGGTTGACAAAGGCCGCAACGTTTGTATTTTACGGGCTAATTCGCACGATTGGACCATTAAAGTATCGCACAAAAGAATTGTTGGTTTGCTTTCAACATGCTTTAATTATGCTTGATTACAAAATTACCACATTAATTGTTGAAAACCCCGGACAGAAGTGCCCACGCCTCAAAAGCTTTCTTGAAAAAACTCCCGAATTTTTATTTATTGGCTTAGCACAATCGGGGAAACAGGCTTTTTTGCTGATTAATAATTATGCGCCGCAACTTATTTTTGTTCAAGACGAACTGGTGGATTATTCCGGCATTGAATTCGTAAAATTGCTTTACCAGCGAAATATCAGGCCCGAAGTGGTTTTTATAGCCGGAAATGAGAATCTGGCTTATGAGGCGCTGGAGGTGGAGCCGCTGGATTACCTGATGAAACCAATCAGTAAAAACGATATTGCTGAAATGCTCCAACGTCTCCGGTTCCGGTTGAAAAGAAGGGAACTGAAACGTAAGATGGATGTTTATTCCCGCTCGCAGAACGCGGTTATGAAAAGGATTTTTACCCAGAAAAGAGGCATTATAGTCCTGTTCCTGAGCGAAATTGTTTATTGTAAGGCGGAGCTTACCAGCACCATGCTAATGCTGACGAGCGGCGAAAAAGTCCAGATAAAAACAAATCTGAACCATACCCTTGAAATTATTAACGACGAAAGTTTTTACAAGATAGGCCGTTCATATTGCATCAACAGGAGGTATTTGCGGAAAATTGACAAAAAAAATGCAAAATGCCTGATGCTTTTCGATGGAAATTCCTGGGAAATCCCGGTATCCAGAAGTGTCATCAAACAACTGGAGTCGTTGTACACTAACCCGATTTACTAATGGAATCCTGCTTTTTTTCCCAAACCACGAGAATGCGCGTGGGCAAATTATACAAGCTGTTCAGCAGCTTGTCCAATGCTTTCCACATCCTGAAACCAAAATGTTGAAATAAAATATGCAACCGGAGATGCACCGGAATTTTATTGTTAAAAACGGTATGTTTTACTGATTTCAGCTCCGGACTTTGGTACAGGTTCAGCAATATTTTTTCATCAAACGAATGAAGGTGCGCATGCATGGGCGTTGGTTTGTTGCAATGAATGCAAAGCGAATATTTTATCTTTTCCTTGTACGGAGTGGTTACAATTAATTTTCCGCCCGGTTTCAGGCTGGCGAAAAGCCGTTCCACAAAAAGCGCGGGCGACGAAACATGCTCAATAATTTCGGAAGCAATAATGTAATCGAAGCTGTTCTTTTGAAACGGCAGCGAAAATGCATCGGCAACAACGGCTGTGTGATTGTCAAAAGGATATTTTTTTAACGCAGTCGCCGTATTTTTGTGCGAAATATCCATGGAAACCACCTCAAATCCACGCGGGCAAAATAGTTTGGCCGCCCAGGCTTTCCCGCAGCCAACATCGAGAATCCTTCCTTTTTTTGCTGAAATTTGTGAAACGATATATTCCTGCACTCGTCCGTCGCTGTGTTCCGTACCTTTATCGCGTTCAGCAAAATAGTCGGTTTCAAATGCATCCTTTTGGTAGTGGTCGATATAATGAAATTCGGTATCCAGTTTTTCGTGGATGCCGGTTTTTAACAAATCATCGGTTTCTTTTTCGGGCAGAAAAACGGGTACATTGTCAGAAACCGGGTATTCCCGTTTACAGTTGTCGCACCTGAAATTGTCTTTTTGTGGTGAGAAAAACAAGCCGGAATATCCGCAACTTATACAACGTGTGATTTTTATAAATTCGGCATTTATCATCGTTTTAAAAATTATTCAATACTGTTTTGAATCCCGGACTGAATGTAAATACCACTGGATGATATAGCTGTTGTATGCATTGGGTTTTATCGGGTGCTTGTAATCGTATGATTTGGATGAGGAACGCAACTCCTGGGTTATTTCGCGGTAATAAATGGCATCATTCATCGGGTAGTATAATTCTTTTGTGAAACGTGGAAGCATTTTTAAAATCAGTTTTTTCAAATTAGTAAAATTCCCGGAAGACAAAGCCTTGTTTTTCAGGTTGAAATTTACCTGATGCGGCATGAAAATTTTATTTTCCAACGTGGTATTATAAAAATCTGCCCCAAGTTTTTGCCCAAACGGAACGTTTTTGAAAAATTCAATAAATTCTTTGTCAAACAAAGGCATCATTACTTCGTTCCCAAAATAAAACCAGGCATGGTTTGCGTTACTTATAAATTTACATTGCCTTTCCTGAAAATCCCATTTTTCATAGTTTTGCCAGGGTTCGAAGTCGCCGTCGTTTAAAAAATTCTTTAGGATGTACGCTTGAATCGCTTTCAATGATTTTGGTTTCAGAGGATAGGAAGCACTGTATTTGTGTACGATTTTCGAAAGTAAATAATTATTATCCGCCGTTTCCATTTTCGGATCAAAATGAGATCCGGCAAAATAATCGCCTGAATACCCAGGCATTGCAATCGTTTCTTCGGAAATCAGTTGGTGATTTTTCAAATATTCGATGGCAAAATAATCCTGCAGAAAAGGCATCGACGATAAATGTCCGGCATAGTCTGCATATTTCGGAAATTTGTTTTTTGTAGCGAAATCAGAAATCAAATCTGCATTATATTCTATGAATTTATAAGGGTACCCGAGCTGTTCCGCAACTTTTTGGGCGGTGGCAACCTCCACGTTATTTTGTCGTCCCCAGGTTGCGCACAACACATTTTTATGCCCGAATCCTTTTAGTAAACAGGCCAGGAGTCGCGAATCGTATCCGCTTGTAAGCGGCAGGAGCACAGGTTTGTTTCTCAAAAAATTGAAATATTTTTCGAATAAGGAAAATATGGAATTTCCCAGTTTTTCTTCAGTGACTTTTTGAGAGCGCGAATTAGTTACAGGATCAAAAAATGAAACCGGTTTTATTCCTTTCCCTGTTTGAATCAGTATTTCACCGGGCTTTATCTGATTAATTTGCCGGAATAATGTTTTGTTTTGCGGCGTTACGCCAAACATTAAAAAATAATCGGTTGAAAAAGGTTCAATTTCCGGATTTGGCAGCTTCTTTAACAAAACGTTCGGATCATCCGAAATCATAAAACCGGTTCCGGCCTGACCATAAAAAAGCGGAAAACTCCAGGTGTGGCTGCATGCCGCCCACAACTCTTTTTCTTTTTTTACAACGAACGAAAACTGCCCGTTGAGGCTAACTGCCAGTTGTTGTAATTCGGAAAATGATCCTGAATGTTGTAAGATTAATTTTTGAAATGCCCAGCCTGCAACATGTTCTCCGTTTAACCAGGTAAACCCCGTAACAAAAATCCCGCTGCTGATAAACCAGTTGTACTTTACTAATTTTATTTGTGGCTTCAAATCCATATTTTGAGCAAAATTAGGGGTAATAAAATTAGGATTAACATTTTGAAAACAAACATGGTTACATGTAAAAGATTGACCCCCGCCAATTTAAGCAGGTAGGCGCCAAGTCCGGTAAAAAACAGGAAACCTGTTAAACTGTATAAACCAATTGCCCATGAAATGTCTCTGAAAATCAGGCCGCCGGCAAGCAGGCTCAGGGCGCGGGAAATCAAAAGCAATACATTAAAAATCATCGACAGTTTTTGTTTTTCCATAACTATCATAATAGAAGATAACGGAGAAATCAGCATCACCGTAAAAAGCCACGGAGCAATAAGTTGTGCCAGGAAACCGGAAAACTGCCATTCAGCGCCGAAAAAAAACCGGAACAATGGTTCGCCCCATAAGCTCAAAACCGCAAATGGAATTATTCCGGCAAGGAATTGCCTTTTGAACAACAATAATGTTACTTCGCCAAGTTCCCCGGGGTCGTTTTTCAACGAACGGGCTTTTTGGATATAAACCCGCGAAATCGACGTGCTCAGCAATTGTACGGGTGTGCTTACATACCGGTGCGGAAATGAGTACAGGCCCAACATCGTCTCCCCGAAAAAAGGTTTTATCAGAAAAACCGGAAGCTGGCTGCTTAGAAAATTAAAAATCTCGGAAGCAACAGAAAACCGTGGAAAGTTAATGTACCGTCTGGCCAGTTTGAGTTCGCCGGTTGTAAACCAAAGATTTTCCGGCCGCGATGTTTCCGGTAGTTTTTGTGAATACCAAAAGAAAACGAATAACTGCGCCAGAACTGCGCCAAGGAACAGTCCGGTTTCGGGGAAAATGAAAAATAAACACTGAAATACCCCGGTTGTAAACGCCCGGATAATTTCGAGCCACGAAAGCGTTTTGAAATTTTTGTTACTGATGAAAATATTCCGGATAAGTTGGATTGAGGCAAAGAAGAAAGAAAAAACGGGTATGAGCAACAACATTAAAATGATTGATTTTTCCTGAATGCCGGTAAACAGAATATAACCACTGATGATTACTGCCGCGGCCAGGTTTACCAACCCGTTTATTTTTTGCGATAACCAAAAAATATTTTTTTTCTCTTCCGTCGAATCGGCCAGGATTACCGCATTTTCGAACTTCCCTGTTGCAACAATCGACAGGGCTGATGCAATGGTCAGGTACAAAACAAAAATTCCGAAGTTTTCAGGAGAATAAATCCGAACAATGAGAAGCGCAAAAACAGCCGGGAAGATTCTCGCCAAAAACATCCCGGAAAACAGGCTTAGGATATTGCGGTAAAACTCACTTTGCAACAGATTGCTGACTGACTCGCGCAGAGATGGCATGTATTTTTTTTAAATCTTCGTAAAAATAGAAAATTGAACGACAGCGAAAAACAGAACGCCGTTTAAAAATGTCCCGGCAAAATAACCGGCACCACCATATTATTCCGGCTTTATTATTTATCGCAGCGAAATGATTTCAGTTATGGAATGTTTACTTTTGTACAAAACACCCTTGAAATGGATTTTATACTCGACAATAAAGAAACGGAACAAAAATTCCGGCAAATCCTTACCCTGGTAACATCCCGGAAAAATGGCGATGTGGCGATGCTGATGCGCAAAAACGGCATCAATTACAAGCTGAATTTTGGTGTGTCGCTTGTGGAATTACGGGGAATTGCGCGGCAATTCGAACCCGACCACCTGCTGGCCCTGAAACTTTGGAACAAACAGTGGCGGGAAACAATGATTCTGGCAACGCTGCTGGACGAGCCGTCGCAGGTGAACGAAAAACAAATGGATTTCTGGACAAAAAGTTTTGAAAATACCGAAATTGCAGAACAGGCCTCTGCCAATTTGTGGGTGAAAACCAAGTTTGCTTTTATTAAAGCGCTGGAATGGTGCCGTGGGAAAAAACACCTTGTTCATTTTACGGGTGTGCATTTGCTGGGGCGGCTTGCAATTGTTGAAAAAAAAGCCCTGGACGAAATGTTCGAACCTTTCTTTGAGGAAATTCCTACACTCGCCAAAGATAAAAAGTTGCATACCCCGCTCTACCGGGCTGTTTTAGCTCTCGGAACGCGATCGCGGCAATTAAACCAGCAATGCATTGAACTGGCCGGAACACTGCAGATGAGCGAATCTGAAAGTGCGGTTAATTTGGGAGAACAGCTTTTTGAGGAGTTAACCAGCAGCCATATAAAAGAAATGCTGGGAAAATGAAATTTATAAATCATACATAAAACTGATTTGTTTTTAACCAGACTGGCACGCTTCGCCGGTCTTTTCGAATGATTTGGTACCCGCGCAGGAATTGCAGTGCCTGTGTTTCAATCTGTTGCAAAGCTGCATTTTTTAGCGGATGGAAAAATTGGCAGTAAAACCAGGCTGGCAGGTTTTTTGTTCAGGAGTGTGTCGCTTCATACGTTTGAAGCAATTAAACAAAGTATCAGTTTTAAAATGAAATTGAATTATGATTAACGTTAGCAAAACATCGAACCCGGTTTTTAAGGAAAGGGTTTTTGACAAAGGATATGTTTCGTCTGCGGAAACAATGACGGTGAACGGGACGGTGAATAAAACAGCGTTGATGTTGCTGTTACTGGTTGCAGCGGCCGTTTATACCTGGAACAAATATTTCGATGCTGCGGTAACAAATCCCGAGGCTGCTCTAAGCGCAGTCGGTCCGTGGCTGCTGGTGGGTGGAATTGGGGGATTTATTACCGTGCTGGTAACTGTTTTCCGGCCGCAAAGTTCCGGAATTTCGGCGCCCATTTATGCCGTTTTCGAAGGATTGCTGCTTGGAGGTATCTCTGCCATTTTCGAGTCGATGTACCATGGAATTGTTATGCGGGCTGTGGCTTTGACACTGGCTGTTTTTGCTGCGATGTTGTTTCTGTATAAATCCCGCATCATTAAAGTGACGAAAAAATTTATGCTGGGGGTTTTTGCAGCTACAGCCGGAATCGCGCTGGTATATCTGGTGAGTTTTATTGCCGGTTTCTTTGGTGCGCAATTTGGGTTTCTTTATGGAAACAGTAACTTCAGTATCGGCTTCAGTTTGGTGGTTGTTGCGGTTGCAGCTCTAAACCTTGTGCTCGATTTTGCCTTTATTGAAAGAGCCTCGGAATCTGGCGCACCAAAATATATGGAATGGTACGGCGCATTCGGGCTGATGGTAACCCTGGTTTGGCTCTACCTCGAAATTCTGAGGTTGCTTTCGAAACTGGCAAGCCGGAACTAAGAAATATGAAGAACGACCAGCCACAGTCGAAAAATTAGTTACCCCAAACGCGACCGCAGATAACGGCTCACATTAAAAAGTTGTGGAGAAATAAAATTGATTGCCAGATGAAAAGATTGAAAATTCCCATCTCTGCAATATTCTGCCGGAGGCCTTCATCTTTGCCTTGGTATATGTTTAACGTGCATCGGATTTTCTACTTAATTGAAGAACATCGATTAACGATTTTAGATTGCAGAAGTCAACTCCCGGGAGCATCAAAATTGTTCAAAAATCTAATATTTAGTTAACGCTGACATGTCTTACGACGATGTCAGGTTCCGGGAAAAACCAACGAAGCATAAACTTGTCAGCGCCCGCCTGACAACGTTAAGGAGGTTGAATTTAAAGGCCTTATACTTTCCTTCTCTTTCTGTTTGAGGAGGCATGACGAATCCAACGGCTTTCGCTCCACAAAAAATTAAACTGAACCGCAGATAACTGCGTCTACCTGTAAATTTCAACTACAATAAATTCAACTACCGTATTAACTAAAAAGCCGGATTGGTTGTACAATCCGGCTTTATTGAAATTTAATTTATCAGGAGAATATCAGATTTTAAGAGCTATTCCAATATTAACGTAAGCTATTGCAAATCCCAGTTCCAACATTCCGGCCATATTCTCACTAAAATAATATCTACCTCCAACAAAAAAATCTTTGGCAAAACCATTACTTGCTGCTGAACCATAATTAAAACCTCCACTTGTAGTTTTCCAGCTAACAATCTCATATCCGAGCATAAGTCCAGCATACGTGTCTAAATTTTCTACAAATTGATAATGCAATGCTCCCCTTGCACCTAGGATAACATCAGAAAATCGTGAATCACTTCCCCAGCCTTTATATTTAAAACTACTATATCCCAAGTAACCGCCAACACCGAGCGAACTGTATTCATCAAACAACTCATCTTTAATTCCGACCTCGAATGAACCTGAAACAGGTGGAATTCCCGTAGAATAAGCACTGGAATAAAGAGCATTTCCAAAACCCAATCCCAGGTTCAAAACTTTATCACCCTCGTTGAATGTGTTTTGTGAAAAAACAGAAAGGCTCAAAAAAGCCAACAGAAAAGTAAAAAATAGATTTTTTTTCATGGTTAAATTTTTTTAATGTTACTAATAATTGTTTCAAACAATGCGTTGAAAAATGCAATTTCCCGAATAGCGAATTTAACATATATTCGAAAAAAAACATAATTTTAAAATATTTTTTTGAAGTAATTTTCCAATGCCACAGAGGGAACAAACCCGAAATGACAGGTTTTGTCATTTTTTAAAATGGTTTTCAGACAAAAACATTATTTTCGGGTTTCAGTTTAAAAAAAAATAATTTCCACATGCAGATTGTTCAGGTTGCGGATAACAAAACAACAGATGAATTTCACCGGTTGCCCGATAAGCTTTACCGGGATGATCCTGATTATATACCTGCCCTCCGGATGATGCTGGAAGACACTTTTAATCCGGAGAAAAACCCAAAGTTTAAAGTGGGCGATGCACGCCGGTGGATTTTAAAAAACGACGGCAAATGTATCGGACGGATTGCGGCTTTTTACGATTCCGATTATGCCGGAGGTTACGACCAGCCAACCGGATGCTGCGGCTTTTTTGAATGCATTGACGACCAAAATGCAGCAAACCTGTTGTTCACCACAGCCAAAAACTGGCTCACCGAAAATGGCATGGAAGCAATGGACGGGCCGGTAAATTTTGGTGAAAACTTTTTCTATTGGGGTTTGCTCATCAATGGGTTCCGGTCGCAAACGTTCGGAATGCAGTACAATCCGCCATATTACCGCCGGCTGTTTGAAAATTACGGATTTAAAATCTACTACGAACAATACAGTTATTCGATGGACATTACCAATCCTGATTTGCCCGACAGGTTTTGGAAAATTGCTGCCTGGGTTGCGCAGAAACCCGGCTATTCGTACAGGCATTTTGAGTTTAAAAATCAGGACAGGTTTATCCGTGATTTTATTGAAATACACCATCAGGCATGGAGTAGCCACGACAACTATAAACCTGCGAAATTCGACCAGCTTAAAGAAATGCTCGGGCAGGCAAAAATCATTCTCGATGAGGAATTCATTTGGTTTGTATATCACGAGGATAATCCAATCGGATTTTTTATGATGATTCCCGATTTTAACCAAATCATAAAAAAACTGGCAAGCGGGAAAATGAACCTCCTGAACGTATTGAAATTATTATATTACAAAAAGAAAAAAGTGATGACCCGTTGCCGGGTAATCGTTCTTGGCGTTGTCCCAAAATTTCAGCGAATGGGAATCGAGTCGGGAATATTTCACGAACTGAAAAAAGTAATGTTACGTAAATCATGGTATAACGATATGGAAATGAGTTGGGTGGGCGATTTCAACCCAAAAATGATAGCCATGTTTAAATCGTTTGGCGCCGACCATGTACTAACTCATGCAACGTTTCGTTATCTTTTCGACAGAGACAGAGAGTTTAAACGCGCATCAGTCATTAATTAAGCCGGGTAAATTAAACCAACCAAAAAACGAAGTATGCAGCTTATTGAAGTTACCGATAAAAAATCCCGCCAATTGTTTCACCAGGTTCCGCACCTGATTTACAAGAATGATCCAAACTGGGCCTGTCCGCTCGAAAAAATGGTGGAAGATATTTTTACCCCCGGCGCAAATAAAGCGTTGAATAACGGGAAAGCAACACGGTGGGTGCTTATCGATGACAACCAGAAATTACTGGGCAGAATTGCCGCTTTCATTAATTTCAACACAGCCCATACATACGAACAACCAACCGGCGGCTGCGGCTTTTTTGAATGTGTTGACAATCAGGAAGCTGCAAATATGCTTTTCAATGCTGCTGCTGAATGGAACCGAAACCAGGGAATGGAAGCTATGGACGGGCCTATCAATTTCGGCGAAAATTACATGAACTGGGGATTGCTTGTCGATGGTTTTATGCCGCAGGGATTTGGAATGCCGTACAATCCGCCCTGGTACCTGAAATTGTTTGAAAATTTTGGGTTCAAAGTATATTTTGAACAATACAGCTACCACCTCGACTACACAGTGCCATTTCCAGAGCGATTCTGGAAAATCGCCGGATGGGTGGCTCAGAAACCTGGCTACACATTTCGTCATTTTAATTATGCAGAAATTGATAAATTTGTGAAAGATTTTTGTGCGGTTTATGACGCTGCGTGGGCTTTTCACGAACATTATAAACCGTTGGACCCCCACGATATTTACGATTTTGTTTCGAATTCAAAAGCCATTCTTGATCCCGAAATGATTTGGTTTGCCTACCATAACGAAAAGCCGATTGCATTGTTTACCATGATTCCTGATATTAACCAGATTCTCAGAAAGTTGAACGGAAAACTGAATTTTTTGGGGATCATCAAATTTCTTTATTACAAAAAAGCAAAAATTATTAACCGAACGCGTATCCTGATCATGGGAATCGATCCGAAATACCAGCGTTCCGGAGTGGAATCAGCAATTTTCTGGTATCAGGAAAAGTTGATGAAAAAAAAGCCGCAGTACAAGGAAGTTGAACTTTCGTGGGCCGGCGATTTTAATCCCAAAATAATAGCATTATACGAAGCTACCGGCGCAAAGCGAGCCAAAACCCACTACACGATGCGCTATCTTTTCGACCGGAACAAGCCATTTTTGCGTGCGCCGGTTATTGGCGCCGAAGCGGCTTCAGAAAAAAAGTAAAACTCCTTCAAAATAAAAAAGTACAGCTGTTTGGTTTATAACGAACAATATTTATCTTTGCAGCCCGAATTAGACATTGTGTTTTAAATCAACTGAATGGATTGCAGTTTTAAATGTAACCATTCGTATAAAAACAGGAAAAAATGAAAAAAGGAATACATCCCGAAGATTACAGGCTGGTGGCCTTCAGAGACATGTCGAACGGGCATACTTTTATTACCCGCTCAACGGTTGACACAAAAGAAACTGCAGAAATCGACGGAGTTGAATACCCGTTGTACAAGGTAGAGATTTCGAATACGTCGCACCCGTTTTACACCGGTAAAGTGAAATTGGTAGACAGCGCAGGACGTGTGGATAAGTTTATGAGCCGTTATGGCAAACACATGGAAAAAAGAAAGAAGTAACAAAGCTTATTATAATTACTGAAGGCTCCGGATTTTTCGGGGCCTTTTTTTCGTCTTTTTATCTTCAGAATTGCCGGTTAAATTTGCAGGAAACCATGAACAATCTGTGCATTTTTAACCTTTTTTTTATAATGGCATGACTATTGACAAAAGGCAACCTGCAAATAAAAACAGGACGATAAAGACAGATTGTCATTAATTTGAATTGTATGGCGAAATTTAAAAATTCAGGATTTCAGGAAATATATTTATCAGGAATGATGGACAACGACTCAGAATTTATACCAATTATAGCAGATGGCGACGATACAGAATTAAAAAATACAGACGTTCCGGATGTGCTGCCGGTGCTTCCGCTACGAAATACGGTTCTTTTCCCGGGAGTTGTTTTACCGATTACCGTGGGTAGAAAAAAATCGCTGAAATTAATTCAGGATGTTAACAGGGGAAGTAAACTTTTAGGCACTGTTGCACAGAAGGATTATACGATTGACGACCCGGCTACCAAAGATTTCTACAACATTGGCACCGTGGCTGAAATATTGAAAATCCTTGAAATGCCCGACGGATCAACTTCCGTAATTATTCAGGGAAAACGACGTTATAAAATCCTGGAATTTATGGACGACGATCCATATTTTAAAGCAGCAGTCGAGCCGCTGACGGATGTACCGCCCGAAAACAATACCGAATTTAGTGCTATTGTTGGTTCGCTAAAAGACCTTTCCATAAAAATAGCACAGTTTTCTGCCAATGTTCCGCCCGAGGCGACATTTGCCGTTAAAAACATAGAAAACTCAACATTCCTGATCAATTTTATTTGTTCAAATACGGATATTAACGTTGAAGACAAACAAAAGCTGCTGGAAGTTGAAAGCATCAAGGAAAGGGGAATACAGGCGATAAGCTATCTGGTAAAAGAGGTTCAGATGCTGGAACTGAAACAGGACATCCAGAAAAAGGTAAAAACCGATATGGATAAGCAGCAACGCGAGTTTATGCTGAACCAGCAAATGAAAACCATTCAGGATGAATTGGGCGGAAATCCGGTTGAACAGGAAATCAGCGATCTGAAAGAAAAGGTAAAAGATAAAAAGTGGAACGAAGAAGTTGCCAAATTTTTTGAGAAAGAAGTAGAAAAACTGCACCGTTTGAATCCTGCCGCAGGTGAATACTCGGTTCAGTATACTTTTTGCCAAACGTTGGCCGAGCTTCCGTGGAATGAATATACCAACGATAATTTCGATTTGAAAAATGCCCGGAAAGTACTCGACGAGGATCATTACGGATTGGAAAATGTGAAAGAACGAATCCTGGAACATTTGGCGGTTTTAAAACTGAAAAACGATATGAAGGCGCCCATTCTCTGTTTGTACGGTCCTCCCGGAGTGGGTAAAACTTCACTCGGTAAATCAGTGGCGCGTGCGCTCGACAGAAAATATGTGCGGATGAGTTTGGGAGGCCTGCACGATGAATCTGAAATACGCGGACACCGGAAAACATATATCGGGGCAATGCCCGGGCGAATCATTCAAAACATACGAAAAGCAAAATCATCGAACCCTGTTTTCATCCTCGATGAAATAGACAAAGTTTCCAAACATTTTCAGGGCGATCCGGAATCGGCGCTGCTCGAAGTTCTCGATCCGGAACAAAATTCAGAATTTCACGATAATTACGTGGAAATTGATTTCGATCTTTCGAAAGTTATGTTCATTGCCACGGCAAATACGTTGAATACCATTGCCCCGCCACTGCGCGACCGGCTCGAACTGATAGAAGTCAGCGGATATCTGGTGGAAGAAAAAATCGAAATAGCCCGGCGGCACCTGATTCCCAAACAATTGGATAACCATGGATTGAAGAAAAATGATGTTGTCTTTCCAAAAGAAACCATTGAATTGATCATCGATGGTTACACGCGGGAATCCGGCGTTCGGGAGTTGGATAAAAAAATTGCAAAGGTTGTCCGGAGGATAGCTAAAAAAATTGCTTTTGAAGAACCGTATAATAAAAAATTGCGCAGAACCGATATCCGTGAGCTTCTTGGCGTTACTGAGTATGCCAAGGAAAAGTATCAGGGTAATGAATTTGCAGGCGTGGTAACCGGTTTGGCCTGGACTGCCGTAGGCGGTGAAATTCTTTTCGTGGAAACCAGTCTGAGCAAAGGAAAGGGAAGCCTCACGCTAACCGGTAACCTGGGCGACGTGATGAAAGAGTCGGCAATGCTGGCGCACGAATACCTGAAATCGCATGCTGCGGAATTAAACATCAACCCCGAAGTTTTCGAAAATTGGAATGTGCACGTACACGTTCCGGAAGGGGCGATTCCGAAAGACGGCCCATCAGCAGGAGTTACCATGGTTACTTCGCTGGCTTCTGCATTTACACAACGAAAAGTGAAAAAGAACCTGGCCATGACCGGCGAAATTACCCTCCGCGGGAAAGTGCTTCCGGTGGGTGGAATCAAGGAAAAAATACTGGCTGCCAAACGCGCCGGAATCACCGAAATAATTCTTTCTGAAGAAAACAAAAAGAACCTGGAGGAAATCAAAGACGTTTATTTGAAGGAACTGAAGTTCCATTTCGTGAATACAATTATGGACGTGCTTGAGATTGCGCTGTTGAAAACAAAAGTAGACAAACCCGTAAAAGTGGGTTAGCCGGTTTTGGAAAACTGTTTTTGGCTTCGATTCAAATAGTAGTTTTTTAAACGGGAAAGGAACAAATATCTGAAATTTTTGTTCCTGTAATTGATGTTTGAAACAAACAGATGGCAATTGGTCACATTGCGCTTTCAAGCAAATTTTCATAGTTTAAATTGTATTCATACAGGTTATGAAAAAGTATCTATTCATTTTAGCAGTTGCGGCATTTATGTCCTGCCAGAGCAGAAGCAAAAATCAGTCTGAAACTTCAAATACCTCCGCGGTAATGGTTGAAGATACCTTTAACATTGGCGGAATGCATTGTGACATGTGCGTTACTTCCATTGAAAAAGGGGTGAATGAGCTGGCAGGAATTGATTTTGTTAAAGCCAGCCTCGAAGATTCAACAGCTATTGTCCGGTTCGATCAATCGAAAACTACACGGACTGATATTGAAAAAGCAGTTCAGAAGCGTGGATATTCCGTAAAAAATTAAAGCAAAAAATCAGGCTTTTACCGTTAATTATCATCCATTGGCTGATTCCGGCATTTTTTTTGTTTCGGAGAACGCTAATTTTACGTTTTCCTTAATAAAATAAATCACCCATGGAATACAATGAAAATGATGAAAAAACCGTGACCGGAGAAAACAAGATGGTTTGGAACATCAAACTTCGAATATTTTCATCTGAATTTACATACGGACATTTCAGTAATCCTCCTTCTTCCGGAGTCTGGACGCTCAAAGTTATTTTAAACTGATTACTTTATTCAAATCAATATTGATCCCAACTTTTAATGGTAAGGTCTTTTAATTCAATTTTACAGATGGCATAAATAAATGCGCTGGCAACCCGTGCATTGGTAATCAGCGGAACGTTGAAGTCGATTGCGTTTCTCCTGATTCTGTAACCGTTTTTTAATTCTCTTTTCGTATAGTTTTTCGGGATATTTACCACCAAATCTATCTTTTTCTCTTTAATGTAGCTGATGGTATTTGGCGAACGATCTTCTTCATCCGGCCAGTGAAGCAGCGTATTTTCCACGCCATTGTCGCGCAGGAACCGGTGCGTACCTTCCGTTGCAAATAAATTGTACCCCCGGTCTCTCAACATTTGTGCGCTGTTCAACAATTCCACCTTCGATCGCGAAGGACCCGAAGAGAACAGTACGTTTTTAATTGGAATCTGGTAACCCACTGAAAGCATCGATTTCAGGATTGCTTCGTAGTAATTTTCGCCAATGCAGGCCACTTCGCCCGTAGAAGCCATATCCACACCTAAAACCGGATCGGCATTTAAAAGCCTTGCAAACGAAAACTGTGGTGCTTTCACGCCTACATAATCGAGTTCGAACAGCGATTTGTCGGGTTTTTCCACGGGAACTCCAAGCATTACTTTTGTGGCAATTTCAATCAGGTTGAGTTTCATTACTTTCGAAACGAACGGAAAGCTTCGCGATGCCCGCAAATTACATTCTATTACTTTTATATCGTTGTCTTTGGCCAAAAACTGCATGTTGAAAGGCCCTGTAATTTCGAGACCTTTGGCTATTTGCCGCGCAATTCTTTTGATTCTGCGGATTGTTTCCACGTACAATTTTTGTGGCGGGAAAACGATGGTCGCATCGCCGGAATGGACGCCGGCAAATTCAACGTGCTCCGAAATGGCATAGGCGATAATTTCGCCCTCGCGGGCCACAGCATCGATTTCAATTTCCTTGGCTTCCTCAATAAATTCTGTTACCACCACCGGATGTTCTTTCGAAACATCGGAGGCCATTTGCAGCAGGGTTTCCAACTGGTCGGGATTGGAAACCACATTCATGGCAGCGCCCGATAAAACATACGACGGACGAATGAGCACCGGATATCCAACCTCGTCAATAAATTTATGAATTTCGTCAACCGTTGATAATCTCGCCCAGCGTGGCTGATCAACGTCCAGTTCATCGAGCAGTGACGAGAATTTTTCCCGGTCTTCGGCATTATCGATTTTAACCGGCGAAGTTCCCAAAACCGGAACATTCTGGCTGTGCAGTTTCATGGCCAGGTTGTTTGGAATCTGTCCGCCCATGGAAATTACAGTTCCGTAAGGGTTTTCAAGATCGATAATATCCATCACCCGCTCAAAAGTTAGCTCATCAAAATAAAGCCGGTCGCAGATGTCGTAATCGGTGCTCACCGTTTCCGGGTTGTAATTGATCATCACCGAGCGGTAATTTTCTTTCTTGATTGTGTTAACGGCATTTACGCTGCACCAGTCAAATTCTACCGAACTTCCAATCCGGTAAGCGCCTGAGCCCAGAACAATTACCGATTTTTTATCGTCGAAAAATTCAATGTCATTCTCGGTTCCGTTATACGTTAAATAGAGGTAGTTGGTGAGCGCCGGATATTCGCCTGCAAGTGTATCGATTTGTTTCACCACCGGAATAACCCCGTGTGTTTTCCGGAAATCCCTCACTTTCAGCAGGTCTTCCTGGATTCGCTCGTTCGGGCTTTCAAAAATCAGCCGGGCCACCTGGAAATCGGAAAAACCGGCTTTTTTCGCATTTTTCAGCAACTCAAGCGGAAGGCTTTCCAAATCATTTATTTCTTCCAGTTCATTTTTCAGAATGTAAATGTTTTTCAGTTTTTGAAGGAACCACCTGTCAATTCTTGTTTTATCGTAAATTTCATCTATCGAATATTCATTGGCGAATGCTTCAGCAATGGCAAAAATCCGCCTGTCAGTGGGGTTTGAAAGTTCCGCTTCAATTTCTTTAATGTTGATTTCCTGCTTGTTGGCTACAAATCCATGCATTCCCAGACCAACCATTCGAATTCCTTTCTGAATGGCTTCTTCGAATGTGCGGCCAATGGCCATAATTTCGCCAACGCTTTTCATGGAGCTCCCGATGTTTTTCGAAACTCCGATGAACTTATTCAAATCCCATCTGGGAATTTTAACAACGCAATAGTCGAGTGCCGGTTCAAAAGCTGCAGTGGTAACTTTCGTTACTGAATTTTTCAGTTCGTGCAATCCGTATCCGAGCCCCAGTTTTGCCGCGACAAATGCCAGCGGGTAACCAGTTGCTTTTGAAGCCAGCGCCGACGAGCGGGAAAGGCGCGCATTCACTTCAATCACCCGGTAATCTTCGGAATTCGGATCGAGCGCAAACTGGACGTTGCATTCACCGATTACCCCAACACGGCGGATAATCTTGATGGAAATTGCACGCAGTTTATGGTATTCGGAATTGGAGAGCGTTTGCGACGGCGCCACAACAATGCTTTCGCCGGTGTGAATTCCGAGCGGGTCGAAATTTTCCATGTTACACACCGTGATGCAATTATCGAACTTATCACGCACCACTTCGTATTCCACTTCTTTCCAGCCTTTTATCGATTCTTCAACTAGAATTTGCGGAGAATAGGAAAATGCTTTCGAAGCGAGCGCTTCCAGTTCTTCGTCGTTTTCGCAGAACCCGCTGCCTAAACCGCCAAGCGTATATGCGGCCCTTAAAATTATCGGAAAGCCGATTTTTTTTGCGGCCAGCCGCGCCTGTTCCATATTTTCGGCGGCAATGCTGATGGGAGTTTTTACACTAATTTCACCCAGCATTTTTGCAAAAATGTCACGGTCTTCCGTATCAATGATGGATTGAACCGGTGTCCCCACCACTTCAACATTGTATTTTTCCAGTACGCCCGTCTTGAAAAGCGCAACTCCGCAATTGAGTGCTGTTTGTCCGCCAAATGCAAGTAAAATGCCTTGCGGATTTTCTTTTTTAATAACCTCTTCTACAAAAAAAGGCGTTACCGGCAGAAAATAAATTTTGTCGGCAATATCTTCCGAAGTTTGAATGGTAGCAATGTTCGGGTTGATAAGAACGGTTTCCACTCCTTCTTCTTTCAACGCTTTTAGCGCCTGCGAACCGGAATAATCGAATTCTCCGGCTTCGCCTATTTTTAATGCTCCTGATCCGAGAACTACTACTTTTTTTATGTGTGTGTCAATCATGATTTTTTAGTTAGAACCTTTACCTGATATGAATGGATTATTAATAAATTAAGAGTGGCTTTTCGATTTTTCAATATTTTGAATGAAATCATCGAACAAAAATTCGGTGTCCGTCGGTCCGCTCGATGCTTCCGGATGAAATTGAGTCGAAAAGAATGGTTTTGTTTTATGCCTGATTCCCTCATTTGTTTTGTCGTTTACATTTACAAACAGCGGTTCCCATTCCGGCGGAAGCGAATCAGGTTCCACAGCATAACCATGGTTTTGCGAGGTGATGTAACATTTATTGGTTCCGGTTAGCAGTACCGGCTGGTTATGACTGCGGTGGCCGTATTTCAGCTTGTACGTTTCGGCGCCTGCTGCCCGTGCCAGTAATTGATTCCCAAGGCAGATGCCCATTACCGGCATTTCTTTATCGATCGCTTTTTTGATATTTTCTATGGTTTCGTTGCACATAGCCGGATCGCCGGGGCCATTCGAAATAAAAACCCCGTCGTAATTTTCCCCCGAATAATCATAATCCCAGGGCACCCGGATTACCGTTGTATTTCTTTTCAGCAGGCAACGGATAATGTTGTTTTTAACCCCGCAATCAATAAGTACAACCCGGTGTTCGCCGTTTCCGTATTCCTCGCGTTGGTCGCAGCTTACCCGTGCAACCAGGTTTTCAAGGTTCGGGTCATAAAAATCCAACCCTTCGCCTTCGAATTCAATTTTTCCGAGCATCGAACCTTTTTCACGTAAAATTTTTGTTAAGGCTCGCGTATCGATGTCAAACAAACCCGGAACTTCATATTCTTTCAACCAGTCCGAAAGGCTTTTTTCTGCATTCCAGTGGCTGAATTCGAAGGAATAATCGGAGATAATCAACCCGGAAATATGCAGTTTATGCGACTCAAAATGCTTATGGATCCCATTCTCCCTGGTATTGAGCGGAACACCATAATTTCCAATCATCGGGTAGGTGGAAACTAAAATTTGTCCGGTATACGACGGATCTGTCAAACTCTCCGGGTAACCTGTCATTGCCGTATAAAACACTACTTCCCCGGCAACCGATTTTTCGCTTCCAAATGATTTGCCCCGGAATACTGTTCCGTCTTCCAGCGTAAGTGTTGCTTGTCTGATTTGTAACATGTATTAATTGTTGGTTAAAAAAATGCGCTTGAGCCTTAGCCGGTCCAAACGCATCTTCTTAAATTATCATTTTTAAACATTCTTTTCATTAACGCAATATGTTCATGCTATGTTCATATCTGCGGCAAAATTAATAATATTTCTTAAACAGGGTTTTGATTTCATAATAAAATGCATAATTTTGCAGCAAAAATGAATATTTATTCATGTCGAAAAACAGGATACAAAGGCAGCTTGAAATCAGGAAAGCAATTTTGAAAGGAAATGTTCACAGCCAGGATGAATTGCTGAAGATTTTGAAGATCAAAGGATACGATTTGACGCAGGCAACATTATCGCGCGACCTGAAATTGTTGCAGGTGGCAAAAGTGCCGCATTCGGTGAAAGGTTACGTTTATTCGATACCTGAAAACGGAAGGAATAATGAAAAACGCCGGCGTGTTAATAACAATTATTTGGCAGACGGTTTCAGGGGGTTGCAATTTTCGGGAAACCTGGCCGTAATGACAACATTGCCGGGATATGCCAGCAGCATTGCAGCCGTTATCGATGGTTCGGGATTGTGGGAGATAATTGGAACGATAGCCGGCGACGATACGATTTTGATCATTCAAAGGGAAGGAATCCCAAAACCTGATTTGATGAACGCCTTAGTTTCGGTTTTTCCGGGATTGGAAAATAAATTATAAAGAAAAAGTGAAGATGAGCGAATCGAAAAATATTAAAATTGAAGTTGCTGAAGAAAAGCATATCAAATATGTGGATGAAATAAATGATGCCATTGAAGAAGCGTCGAAACAAAGAGGCACCGGAATTGCACGCCGATCGAATGAATATCTGGAGATGAAAATCAAGGAAGGCAAAGCAATTCTGGCTCTCGACGGGGAGAAATTTGCCGGATTTTGCTATATCGAAACCTGGGGAAACAAAGGTTTTGTTGCCAATTCGGGTTTGATTGTCGTTCCGGAATACAGGGGCTACGGACTAGCAAAAGCCATTAAAAACAAGGCATTTAATTTGTCGCGGAAAAAATATCCCGATGCAAAGATTTTCGGATTAACCACTGGTTTGGCAGTGATGAAAATAAATCATGAACTGGGTTACCGGCCGGTGACGTTTTCAGAATTAACCGATGATGAAATGTTTTGGAACGGTTGCAAAGGTTGCGTCAACTACGACATTTTGGAACGAATGCAAAGAACAAAATGTTTGTGCACCGGAATGCTGTACGACCCAGCCTGGGAAAAAACGGCGAAAAGTGCAAACGGAATCCGAAAACGCAGCCTTCTCGATGTTATTCAAAAATTAAAACCGAAGAACGGATTTAAGAAACAAAAAAATGAAACCACCAAAGAGTGATTGCGCGTCAGAAAAATACTGTACCACTGGTGCAGGGCAGCTTAAAAATGAATAGTTTTAAAATTGGATTTGTACGCGCATCACTCTTTTTAACAATATTTTATCATGAGTAAAAAATTGGTACTGGCATTCAGCGGCGGGCTGGATACCTCGTTTTGTGTGAAGTATTTAAAAGAAGAAAAAGGTTTCGAAGTCTATACAGCCATTGCTAATACCGGTGGTTTTTCCGACGATGAACTCAAGGCTATCGAAGAAAAAGCGTATCGTTTGGGCGCAAAAGAGCATGTAACGCTCGACGTTACGAACGAATATTACCAAAAATGCATCCGTTACATGGTTTTTGGAAATGTACTGCGCAACAATACTTATCCGGTTTCGGTGAGTTCGGAACGTGTTTTTCAGGCCATTGCCACCATTGATTATGCGAAGAAAATTGAGGCCGGATACATTGCCCACGGCAGTACCGGCGCAGGAAACGACCAGGTGCGATTCGATTTGACATTTCAGGTGCTGGCGCCCGAAATTGAAATTGTTACGCCTATCCGCGATTTGATGCTCAGCCGGGACCAGGAAATTGAATTTCTGAAAAATCATGGGGTGGAAGAAGACTTTGTAAAAATGCAGTACTCCATAAATCAGGGACTTTGGGGAACCAGTGTGGGCGGAAAGGAAACCTTAACTTCCGGCAAAGGTTTGCCTGGCGAAGCTTATCCCAGCCAGTTGGAAGCGGAAGGAGAAAGAATTGCTGGAACTGGGTTTTGAAAAAGGTGAACTGAAAACAATCGATGGGCAGTCGTTTGAAAACGGTCCGAAAACGATTCAGGCGCTGGAATCGATTGCTTCGAAATTTGCCATTGGGCGCGATATTCATGTTGGCGATACCATCATCGGCATTAAAGGACGCGTTGGTTTTGAAGCTGCCGCGCCAATGTTGACCATAAAAGCTCATCATTTACTCGAAAAACATACGCTTACAAAATGGCAGATTTACTGGAAAGAACAACTGGCAAACTGGTACGGAATGTTCCTGCACGAGGCCATGTACCACGAACCGGTGATGCGAAATATTGAAACTTTCCTGGAGTCAACCCAGGAAAATGTTTCCGGGAAAGTTTTTGTGAAACTGAAACCTTATCATTTCGAGTTGCAGGGAATTGAATCGGAACACGATTTGATGAAATCGGGATTTGGTGAATATGGTGAAACAGTAAAAGCCTGGACACCGGACGATGTAAAAGGATTTACCAAAATTTTGTCGAATTCGTTGAAAATTTACCATACGGTGAATAAAAAGATTTAAATGATTAAAGTTGGAATTATAGGAGGAGCCGGTTATACAGCCGGTGAGTTGCTGAGGATTTTATTGAATCATCCGGAAGTTGAAATTGCTTTTGTGCAAAGTTCAAGCAATGCCGGAAATCCTGTTTCTGATGTTCATGCTGATTTAATTGGTGACACCGAAATCCGGTTTACAAGCAGTTTGCCATTGAACGAAGCCGATGTTGTATTTCTTTGCATGGGGCACGGAAAATCCCTGGAATTCATGGGGAACAATGAAATTCCGGAGAAGCTGAAAATCATTGATTTGAGCCACGATTTCAGATTGAAAAGGGAAGGGAACAAGTTTGTTTACGGCCTGCCGGAACTAAATCGGAAACAGATTGAACAAGCCAAATACATTGCCAATCCCGGATGTTTTGCAACCGGAATCCAACTGGCGCTTTTACCACTGGCCGCCCATAATCTGTTAAAACACGAAGTTCATGTTCAGGCGATTACCGGTTCCACAGGCGCCGGACAACAACCTACTGAGACTTCACATTTTAGCTGGCGAAACAATAACCTTTCGGCCTATAAAATTTTTGAACACCAGCACCAGGGTGAAATATTGCAAAGCCTGAAGCAGTTGCAGCCGGACTTTACCAGTCAATTTCAATTTTGTTCCCATTCGCGGAAACCATACCCGGGGAATTTTTGTTTCGGCTTACACCAATTACAGTGGCAGAATTGAGGAAGCTTACAATTTGTACACCGAGTATTACAAAGAACATCCGTTTGTTTTTGTTTCAGCAAAAAACCCGGGCATGAAACAGGTTGTAAATACCAACAAAGCTGTTGTTTACCTGGAAAAGCATGGCAATAAACTGGTTGTTATTAGTATAACCGATAATTTGGTGAAAGGCGCATCCGGACAAGCAGTTCAAAACATGAACCTGATGTTCGGTCTCGATGAAAAAACCGGATTGAATTTAAAACCGGTAGCATTTTAAACAGAATAAGTGAAAAATTTAAATAAGGCAGGCGAAATGTTCAGAAGACGAAACTTCGGTCTTCCGACTTCAGTCTTCCGGCTTTTTTAATATGAAACTTTTTGATGTATATCCATTTTTTGATATCACTCCGGTAAAAGGCGATGGTTGTTATATTTGGGATTCCACGGGAAAGAAATACCTCGATTTGTATGGCGGACATGCGGTAATATCCATTGGCCACAGCCATCCGCAGTATGTTGCAAAAATTTCGGAACAACTTGCGCAAATTGGCTTTTATTCCAATTCGGTTCAAAATCCGTTGCAAAAGGAACTTGGCTGAAAAACTGGGAGAAATTTCAGGGTATCCTGATTACCAGCTTTTTTTGTGCAATTCAGGCGCCGAAGCCAACGAAAATGCCATAAAACTGGCTTCATTTGTAACCGGTAAAAAACGGTTTATCAGCTTTAAAAAAGGGTTTCATGGCAGAACTTCGGCGGCCGTGGCTTTAACTGACAATCCGAAAATTGTTGCGCCGGTAAATGAAACTGAAAACGCCGTAATTTTGCCGTTTAATGATGTTGAAGCCGTTGAAAATGAATTGAAAAAAGGCGGAATTGCAGCCGTAATCCTTGAGGGAATTCAGGGAATCGGTGGAATTAATATTCCTGAAAAGCATTTCATTTCTGAATTGGGGAAGCTGACAAAGAAGTACGGGAGTTTGTTGATTCTGGATGAAATCCAGTCGGGTTATGGCCGAAGCGGAAAATTTTTCGCCCACCAGTATTTCGATGTGAAACCCGATATAATTACCATGGCAAAAGGAATGGGCAACGGTTTTCCGATTGGCGGCGTTTTAATCCACCCGGAGATACAACCATGGTACGGCATGCTCGGTACCACCTTTGGCGGAAACCATCTGGCATGTGCAGCAGGAATTGCCGTGCTCGATGTTATTCGAAGCGAAAATCTGGTTCAAAATGCAAAAGAGGTGGGCTCTTACCTCATGAAAAAACTGCCAGAAATTTCTACAGATATTCAAATCAGGGGAAAAGGATTGATGATTGGCATCGAATTTCGATTTCCGATGAAAGAAATGCGTCAGAAATTGTTGTTCGAATACGGCATTTTTACCGGGGTTTCCGGCCAGAATGTAATTCGGCTGCTGCCGCCGTTGAGCCTGACAAAACAAGATGCAGATGTTTTTTTAAGCGCATTTTCTGAAGTAATTCAAATTTCTGCTTCCTTGAATAAATAGAAGATTAACATGAAAAAAAACGAAATAATGAATAAAAAAATTGCAGTGATCGGAGTGGGGAATATGGGAGGTGCAATAGTGGTGGGACTGCTGAAATCTGATTTTTTACCTGCATCCGATATTTTTATTTCCGACAGAAAGGAAAGAGTATTGGAGGAAATGCAACGAAATGGCGTTCACGTTTGCAGCAACAATTGCGAGGCAGCAAAAAACGCCGATGTTATTATTGTAGCGGTAAAACCTTATCATATTGAACATGTTATAGGGGAAATTAAATCGGAATTAAATCCGGATAAAATTCTTATATCAATTGTGGCCGGAGTTGGCATCGGTGATTTGGGGAAAATGGCCGGAAATGAAATTCCGATTTTCAGGGTTATGCCAAACACTGCCATTGCATTGCAGGAGTCGCTCACCTGTATTTCGTCGAACGGAAATACTGATCCCCACAAACAGTATGTAATGGATCTGTTCAACAAGCTCGGTAAAACAATTGAAATTCCGGAAGAATTAATGGCCGCAGCAACTGTGCTTTCTTCATGCGGAATTGCTTACGCGCTGCGTTATATCCGTGCAGCTATGCAGGGGGGAATTGAAATTGGTTTTGGCGCTGAAATGGCACAATTTATTACCGCACAAACAGTAAAGGGTGCTACCGAACTTATTTTGCAAACAGGCCATCATCCCGAGCGCGAAATCGACAAAGTAACCACACCGCGGGGAATTACAATCACCGGCCTCAATGAAATGGAACATAAAGGTTTCAGTTCGTCGTTAATTCAGGGCGTTTTGGCGTCCTATAAAAAAATTGAAAACACGGAGAAATAATCGCAAATGCAGTTTCGGTATAAAAAAATAACGATAAAAATTGGCAGCAATGTTTTGGCTAAATCCGACGGAACATTAAACGTTTCGCGGATTGCCCACCTGGTTGATCAGATCGCTTTTTTACACAAAAACGGGGTGGAAGTGGTGCTGGTATCATCGGGTGCGGTTGCAGCAGGCAGAGCCGTGCTCCAGCCTGCCCGCAGAACCGACGCCGTATCGAAACGCCAGTTGTGGGCGGCGCTCGGACAAGTTAAATTAATCAGCCGCTATTCAGATTTTTTTAACGAACACGGTCTTTTTTGCGCACAGGTTTTAACCACAAAAGAAAATTTCTCGAGCCGCGGACATTACCTGAACATGAAAAACTGCATCACAACTTTACTCGAAAACCGGATTATTCCCATTGTAAATGAAAACGATACAATTTCTATTACCGAACTGATGTTTACCGATAACGACGAACTTTCGGGCTTAATTGCATCAATGGTGGATTCTGAAGCGCTGATTATCCTTAGCAATGTCGACGGGGTGTACAATGCACATCCTCAAAACGAAAACGCACAACTCATCCGCAAATTCGGCATTAACGAAAAGGAACCTGAAATTAATATTTCGGAAAATCATTCTCATTTCGGACGCGGCGGAATGTTGACCAAGTACCGGATTGCCAAAAAACTGGCTACTTCAGGAATTGGCGTTCATATTGCAAATGGCAAAAGGGAAAATATCCTGATTGATTTACTTGATTATGAAAAAGAAACCGGTCATACTTTTTTCGAGCCAAACCGAAAAACATCGAGCGGGGTAAAAAAATGGATTGCTTATTCTGATGGGTTCACAAAAGGAAAAGTGGTTATAAATACCGGCGCACGAAACGCCCTTGTTTCCGAAAACGCAGTGAGCCTTCTTCCTGTTGGGGTTGTTGGTGTGGAAAATGAATTCAAAAAAGGGGATCTGATAAAAATTGTCGATGAGAAAGGAGCCGTGATCGGACTCGGCAAAGCACAATACGGTTCGGAAAAACTGGAACAGGAGAAACAGTCGGAAAAGCAGAAAGCGCTGGTTCATTATGATTATCTGTATCTTGAAAATTTTAAAAACAGCCTGAAATAATTTATTGACATGAAAATAGAACAACAACTGAAAAAGGTTCTAACGGCTTCTCGGAAGTTAAACCTGGTGGAGGAAGAAAAAGTAAGGGAAGTGTTGCTCGAACTGGCGACAGAGGCGGAGAAAAATTCGGGATTTATTTTGGCTGAAAATCAGAAAGATTTGGACCGGATGGATCCGGAAGACCCGAAATTCGACCGGTTGAAACTATCCGCCGACCGGATTCAGGGAATTGCTGAAGATATGCGAAACGTGGCAAATATGGAATCGCCGGTTGGAAAAGTGTTGAAAGAAACGGTTCGGCCAAACGGATTGAGAATTAAAAAAATAACGGTTCCTTTTGGTGTAATCGGCATTATTTACGAAGCCCGACCCAACGTCACTTTCGATGTATTTTCGCTTTGTTTGAAATCGGGAAATGCCTGTGTACTGAAAGGCGGCAGCGATGCCATCTATTCCAACCAGGCGATTGTTTCTATCATTCAAAATGTGTTGCGGAAATTTGAAATTGACCAGAATACGGTAGCGCTTTTGCCGGCTGGCCGCGAGGAAACCAACGAAATGCTGCGGGCCCATGGTTACATCGATTTGATTATTCCGCGCGGCAGCCAGGGGTTGATCAATTTTGTGCGCGAAAATGCTACAATACCCGTAATTGAAACCGGCGCAGGAATTTGCCACACGTATTTCGATGAATTTGGCGATGCCGAAAAAGGGCGCGAAATAATTTTCAACGCCAAAACACGGCGGCCATCGGTTTGCAACGCGCTCGACTGTCTGGTTATTCACGAAAGCCGTTTAACTGAACTGCCGGCATTTGCCGAAAAACTTTCGGAAGCAAAAGTGCTAATTTATGCTGATGAAAAATCTTTCGATGTTTTAAAAGGAAAATACCCGCAGGAATTGCTGCAACCTGCAACAGAAGAATCTTTCGGTACAGAATTTCTTTCGTTAAAAATGTCGGTAAAAACGGTTGGCAGTTTCGATGAAGCGGTCGAACAGGTTAACAAAAATTCATCGAAACACAGCGAAGCGATTATCACGGAAAATGCCGGAAGAATTGCCACATATCAAAAGCTGGTTGATGCTTCTTCGGTATATTCCAACGCCTCAACAGCATTTACCGACGGCGCGCAGTTTGGCCTCGGCGCGGAAATCGGAATCAGCACACAAAAGCTGCATGCTCGCGGTCCGATGGCGCTGGAAGAACTCACCAGCTACAAATGGATCATCGAGGGAGACGGGCAGGTGCGGCCAAAATAGTCGGGTGAAAATTGTATATTTGTTTAAAATAGAATGATATGGAAGCTGACTTATTGATAGATAAATTCCAGAAATTACCCAAAAGTGCCAGAAAAGAGTTGTTGGATTTTTTGGACTTTTTATCCGCTCGATATGAAAAGAAAAAAGGAAAGGAGAATGAAAATTTTTCTTTTGACTGGGGTGGTGGATTGAAGGAACTCGATGAAACATCGGTTGAATTACAACATAAAGCTAATAAATGGAGGTAAACTGTTTAATAGACACCAATATTTTCCTTGAAATTCTTTTGAATCAGGAAAAGAATGAAGTATGCAAAGCATATTTGAGTCAAAAGATAGGAAAAATTTGTATGTCGGACTTCTCCTTGCATTCCATTGGGGTAATTCTTTTCAGATATAAAAAGTTTGATTTGTTCAATACTTTCGTAAACGACGTTTTAGCTAAAGTAAAACTTGTGACCTTGCAGCCGGGAACTTATATTAGAGTTACAGAAATTGCTAATCAGTTTAAACTGGATTTTGATGATGCTTATCAGGTCGGTGTTGCTGAAAGTTTAAACCTATCTATTTCAACAATGGATAACGATTTTAGCAAAGTTGGCCAATCGTATAAAATCAATTTTATTTAAATAAGATCGTATTTTTCACGAAAGTTGCCACTCATTATTCTGATGGCGCTGGAAGAACTCACCAGCTACAAATGGATCATCGGGGGAGACGGGCAGGTGTGAGCCAAAATAAATTGGGAATTGAGTATATTTGTATAAATTGGATTACAATGAGCACGGTAGAGTTAAGACATATTATTGCTGAACAATTATCTCAAATTGAAGATGTTACATTTTTGGAGGCAATTAAAACAATCATTGATTCAAAAATTTCAGATGGAATTTATCAATTGAGTGATTTTCAAAAAGAACGTGTTGATAATGCGAGAGAAGAATTGAAAAATTATGAAACCATTTCTCACGAAGAAGTTCAAAAAGAAATCAACAAATGGCTGAAAGAAAAATAGTTTGGTCAACGAAAGCCAAAAATGATTTATTTGAGATTCTGAATTTTTATGTTGAAAGAAATGGTACTCCGGCTTACAGTATAAAACTTAACAACCGCATTCATAAAAGTCTTCAGTTAATTTCGAAATATCCTAACATCGGAACAGAATCGAACTATCCATCTGTTCGTGTTTTAATTACCGGAGATTACCAGATTATTTATGAAATTTTTGACCAACTTATACTGGTAATTATGCTTTGGGATTGCAGACGAAATCCGGAAGATAAGAAAATTGGGAAAAGACTAAAATAAGATATTAAATTCAAATGGGAAATAATAAAAAACTTCATAATCTTCTGACTATTACAGTATGAAAAATTTCACTTCAGTAAAAGATATTCCAGATTTAAAAAAGGCAGTTGAAATCGCTTTCGATGTAAAGAAAAACAAGTTTGCATACCAGCATCTGGGAAGAAATAAAACCATGGTGCTGATCTTTTTCAACTCAAGTTTGCGCACCCGGTTAAGCACTCAAAAAGCAGCAATGAATCTGGGAATGAATACAATGGTGCTGAACGTTAGCGAAGACGGCTGGCAACTGGAGTCGGAACTGGGCGTGGTTATGGATGGCGACAAACCGGAACATCTGCTGGAAGCCATTCCTGTAATTGGCCGGTACTGCGATGTGATAGGCGTGAGGGCTTTTGCCCGTTTTCAAAACAGGGACGATGATTATTCCGAAAAAATACTGAATCAGTTTATTAAATATGCCGGAGTGCCGGTTGTAAGCATGGAAGGCGCCACCCGACACCCATTGCAAAGTTACGCCGATTTGGTAACCATTGAAGAATTCAAAACAAAGGATCGCCCTAAAGTGGTGCTAACCTGGGCGCCCCATCCAAAAGCGCTGCCACAGGCAGTTGCCAATTCGTTTGTGGAGTGGATGCGCGAGACTGATTACGAACTGGTGGTTTCTCATCCGAAAGGATACGAACTGGCCCCTGAATTTATGGGCGATGTGAAAGTGGAATACGACCAAAAAAAGGCATTTGAAGGGGCCGATTTTATTTATGCAAAAAACTGGGCTTCGTACAGCAGCTACGGGCAAATTTTATCGATGGATTACAACTGGACAGTAAATGAAGAAAAAATGGCGCTGACCAATCATGCCAAATTTATGCACTGTCTGCCGGTGCGCCGGAATGTAGTGGTCACCGACGGTGTTATCGACAGTCCAAATTCAATTGTAGTGCAGCAGGCAGCCAACCGCGAAGTTACAGCCCAGGCAGTTCTGAAAATGATTTTGGAGGATATGTGAGAAGTAGTAATTTTGTTCCAGATACTAATGTTATGAAATCCATTACAATCGATATTTCAGATAAGGTTTACAATTCTTTCCGCAACCTCTTGAAACAGTTGCCGAAAGGCAGTTTCAAAATTTACGATAATGATCCGGATGATTTGACTGCTGAAGAAAAAAAAGCTTATTATTCGGTACAAAAGAAAATAGAGAAGGATGATTTCAGTGATTTTGAGGATTGGGATGAAGTGAAAAAAAGCTTTTGATGTACTCCCTTATCATTCATAAAAAGGCTGCAAAATTTTTGAAGTCCCGAAATTCTTCCACAAAAAGAACAATTAAAAGAAAATTGGATTTGTTAAAAGAAGATCCGTTTTCACACGAACAGCTCGATATTAAAAAACTTAAAGGCATTGAAAATATGTACCGTTTGAGAATCGGTACGATTCGAATAATTTATCAGGTCGAGGAGCATAAGTTGCTGATTTTGGTTATTTCAGCCGGAACAAGGGGCGATGTTTATAAACAGTAAAATGACTAAAAAAATTGAAATAATACCAGCCATCGATATTATCGAAGGTAAATGTGTGCGGCTTTCACAAGGCGACTACAATCAGAAAACCGTTTACAATGAAGACCCGCTGGAGGTGGCAAAAAAGTTTGAAACCGCCGGAATCAAACGGTTGCATTTGGTTGATTTGGATGGCGCCAAAGCCAAACATATTGTCAATTACAAAGTGCTGGAAAAAATTGCTGTCAAAACAAACCTGGTTATTGATTTTGGCGGCGGATTAAAGTCGGATGAAGATTTAAAAATTGCCTTTCATTCAGGGGCAGCTATGGTCACCGGAGGCAGTATTGCCGTTAAAGAAAAGGACATTTTTTTAAGTTGGCTGGAAAAATACGGCAACGAAAAAATCATCCTCGGCGCCGATGCAAAAGACGGAAATATTGCTGTTAGCGGTTGGCAGGAATCTACCGAAATTCCGGTCATCGATTTTATTGAACAGTTTTATTCCGAAGGAATTAAAAAAGTGATTTCCACTGACATCAGCCGCGATGGAATGCTCAGCGGACCTTCGTTTGAATTATATGCTGAAATTCTGGAAAAGCTTCCTGAAGTGGAAATTATTGCCAGTGGCGGAATTGCTTCCATGGATGATATTTTAAAGTTGAATGAAATGGATGTGCCGGGTGTGATTACCGGCAAAGCAATTTATGAAGGGAAAATCAGTTTAAAAGATATTGAAAAATATAACCGTTATAATTCATAATGAAAGGATATAACTTTTAAAGGTTATATTTTATTTTATAACCAAATTTGGTTATATTTATGAGGTGAAAAATAAAAAACAAATAGCAGTTATTACCGGAGACATTGTCAATTCTTCAAAATTAACCGTAGAGCAAAAAGAGACAGTCAAGGAAAGGTTTGTTGAATTAGCAGGGAACGATGCGTTGCTAAAACCGAAATTTTACCGGGGTGACAGTTTTCAGGTGGCAGCAAAACCGGAAGCAGCATTATCACTCGTCCTAAAATTCAGGTTTGAATTGAGACGCTTGAACGAAAACAATGATGTGCGGGCCTCCATTGGAATTGGTGAAATTTCGGCGTGGAACGAAGATGTGTTGCTGGCTGGCGGTTCTGCTTTCGAACGTTCCGGAAAAAAACTGGACGAACTCAAAAAAAAAGGACTTCGCATTGTTATTACCACCGGAAATCCGGAGTTGGACGAAGAATTGGAAACCTATTGTGTAATGGCCGATTCGCTTTTGAATAATCTGACAACGGTGCAGGCAAATATCGTTTTTTACAAACTTGCTGATTTGCCGCAGGAAAACATTGCAGAAATACTTGAAATCACGCAGCCGTCGGTGAGTAAAACACTGAAAGCAGCCAACTGGAAAGCCATTGAAAGGTTTATAAAAAGATACCGGCAAATTATAGAAAAAAATTATGGGAATTCTGAATAGCATTTTTCTACCCTTACTGGCTGGCCATTTAATTGCCGACTTCTGGCTGCAGCCCGGTTCGTGGGTCCTTCAGAAAAAACAAAGTGGGCTGAAATCAACGGAAATGTTTGTGCATTGTGCAATTGCAGCTATTCTTCCGGTGCTTTTTACCTTTCAGTTAAATCTTTGGTGGTTTATCCCGGCAATTTTTGCCACCCATATTATAATCGATTTTTTTAAGTCGAAAATAAAAGACAACATTCCGGCATTTTTAGCCGATCAGTTGTTACATGTGGCAGTTCTTTGGATATTAGCTGTTTACGGAACGAAAACCGAAATGCCTTCAGGTGCAATAATTTTTTGGCTTTATGCCGTCGGGTTCATTTTAATTACCAGTCCGCTGGGAATTTTAACCGGCAAAATGCTGGCTGTGGTTCTGCCCGAAAAGGGGAAATCTTTTCAACTGGATGTTTCAGGCTGGATTGGAATTATGGAACGAGTTCTGATTTTGATTTTTATAACTTCCGGGCAGTTTTCCGCTATCGGGTTTTTAATCGCTGCCAAATCAGTTTTCCGGTTTAACGACACCCGTGAAGACGGGAATAAAAAGGCGGAGTATTTTTTACTGGGGACTTTAATTTCGTTCACGTTGGCTATTGTAACAGGTTTATTGATAAAATATTTAATCAGGATTTAACTCCTTCCCTTTTGGGGAAGGTTGGGAAGGGGCTTCTTTATGCTTGCAAAACGAATCATACCATGTTTGGATATCCGGAACGGACAAACCGTGAAGGGAATCAATTTTGTGAATATCCAGGAAGTGGGCGACCCGGTGGAATTGGGGGCAAAATATGCCGCCGACGGCGCCGATGAACTGGTTTTCCTTGATATTACCGCTACCCACGAAGGCCGGAAAACATTTGTGGAGCTGGTAAAACGCATTGCCGCACATCTGAATATTCCGTTCACTGTTGGCGGTGGAATCAGTGAACTGAGGGATGCTGAAAAGTTGCTGAGCGCCGGCGCCGATAAAATTTCCATCAATTCTTCTGCAGTGCAGAAATCCAAAATTGATTGACGAACTGGCGCTGAATTTTGGGAGCCAGTTTGTGGTTGTAGCAATCGACGCACGCGGCGACGGGAAAAATCACTGGACGGTAACCGTTAACGGCGGCCGCATTCCTACCGATAAAGAATTGTTTTCGTGGGCCAAAGAGGCGGAAGATCGCGGCGCCGGAGAAATTCTGTTTACCTCAATGAACCACGACGGAACGAAAAACGGTTTTGCCAACGAGCAGCTTGCACAAATGGCCGACATGTTGAAAATCCCGGTCATCGCGTCGGGCGGGGCAGGGAAAATGGAACATTTTGTTGATGTATTTACCAAAGGAAAAGCTGACGCCGGACTGGCTGCCAGTATCTTTCACTACAATGAAATTCCCATTCCAACCTTAAAAAGGTATTTAAAAGAAAACGGAATTGTTATTCGGTAAAAAAACTGCAAGTCGTATATTCGCAACAAATTGGAAATCATAAATACAGATGAACGAATTAAAAAATATTGACCAGGTCGATTTTGAAAAGTTGAACGGTTTGGTGCCGGCAGTAGTGCAGGACGATAAATCGATGAAAATATTAATGGTAGGTTTTATGAACCGCGAAGCGCTGGGAAAAACGCAGGAATTGGGGAAAGTTACCTTCTTCAGCCGCACCAAAAACCGCTTGTGGACAAAAGGCGAAGAATCGGGAAATTTTTTGAATGTGGTTTCTATTTTGATAGATTGTGACAATGATACACTGTTGATTAAGGCCAGTCCGGTGGGGCCGGTTTGCCACACAGGCGCCGACACCTGTTTCTCGGAAATCAACCCAAAAGAAGATGTGCAGTTTTTAAGTTATCTGCAGGATTTTATCGATAAACGAAAAAAGGAAATGCCGGAAGGTTCATATACAACTTCGCTGTTTAAAAAAGGTACCCGGACGATTTCCCAAAAAGTTGGCGAAGAAGCGGTGGAAACCATCATCGGGGCCATGGCCAACGACGACGAAAATTTCATTTATGAAGCCGGTGATTTGCTTTATCACCTCATCGTTTTACTTTCCCACAAAGATCTCCGTATTGAAGACGTGATTGGCGAGCTCCGAAAGCGTCACAAATAAAACGTTAAATGCTGGTTAAATACCATTGGAGTATTTCATCATTAACCTTTCTGATTCCGATGTTTATAAAACATGGTTATGTAACATAGTTTCATAACATATTTGTATAACATGCAACATTTCGTTGGTTTTGAAGTGGTTTTCTCTCCGTAAGTTGGTAGTTTTGTATAGTTATTTGCTAATCAAAAAAAACCGGTACCATGGAAACTTTAACTACATGCTCAACAAATGTTGCCACAATACTTGCCTGCCGAAAAATTGCAAAATCGTTCAGGGAAAATATCTATGAACTTTCCCGCATCCGCAAAGAATGGGATTTGAAATTTGCCACATCGCTCGTGGTTTGGATTGACGACACCATCGAAAAATATTACAAAAAAAATGCTGATGGAATCTATGATGAAAAATATCTGGAATGGCACGATATGCTTATTTCAGCACTTCAAAACCTGAGTATTCTGAGGGCCTCGGTTAAAGTTGACTTCAAAAACGATAAAACTTTTTTGAAGGATTTCTTCAGGAAACAAGGCTACAACGAATTTTTTAGTGATGCTAAAAATGGTGATCATTTGAGCTTGTGTAAATTTTTGTTCCAGTTCAGAGATAATTTAGATGAAAAAAGCCGGAAAAAAATAGTTGCCAAAGGAACCTGCGATTCTATTTTTGAAAAAATTATCACGGATGCCAATCAAATTCCCACTTACAAAGAATGTTTTGAACTGCTTGAAAATGAAAGCGAAATGAATTCTTACGGACAAAAAGAAGTCGCAGAAATTTACAAAACGGTACAGGATATTTGCCGGATTGCCACTGCGTATTACATGTTCGATCCGGCGCAGCGGGCTAAATTTAATTTTTACAAAGTGATGGTTAACCTTTAAACGATTGATAATTATTTTCATAAAACAACAGCCTGGGAATATTTTCCAGGCTGTTGTTTTATAAAGATATTTTAGCTTTTTACGAACAATGGATCGGCGCCGACTGTGCCCGTTAAATCTTCAACGTATTTTCCCGATTTTACATATTCGAGCCGTTCTTTTGCTTTCATGGTTTTTTCCCCGATATTCAATTCGTTAATCAGCGATTTATTTATCGGATTGGCGGTAAAATCTTCAAGATATTGAATTTCAGATTCCAGGAAAGCCGAGTCTTTTTCCTGTTTTAGCTTCAATCTGTCGATATACCAATCTGAATTTAAGACTGTTTCGCGCTGGAACTGTTTGCGAAGCCCGGGATCAGCCATTTCCTTTCCTTCGTAATTTCCGTATGCCATAATGTGCAACAGGATTTTCAGCGGTGGAATGGCGGCTTCCACGCTGCCTTCTTCGAAATAGCGCAAAGCAACTTTTTGCTGCGCCTCCACAATGTTGTTAATCCCATCCACAAATTCTTCCATTCCCTGAAGTTCCGGTTTCAGCATCCGCTCGTTAAAAACTGCCAGCGGTTCGTCGAAAAGCCGGTTCATGCAACGGAATGCGAACGTTTTTGTTATACGATATCCAAGCCGGCTGGCCAGCACTTTTTGTCCGTTATATTCAAAGTCTTCCAGTTTTTCGAGCGAATTGTTCTGAATCAGTTTTCGCGCATCACGATCTTCCGGTTCCAGACGCGCCCAAATTTCGGGAACCAAAATACTGATGTCGTGATCAAACCGTTTTTCCTGGCCCACATATCCTGCTGCTGAACTAAATCCCTGATATTCAGATAAAATATAAGAAAGCAGCGCATTGTTTAAATCTGTTGTGGGCACCAGCATGTTAAACGGTCCCTTGGTGAGCGCCCCTTCGGAACCAGCGCCTGTTGTGGATGGCGACTTGCCGGTGAGGCTACAGATGAAATCCATAAATAATTCCGGAATTTCCTGATAATGAATCGGATTGTAAACGCTAAGTGGCCGTATCCCTGCTTCTTTGTCGGCAGGATTGTTCCGCCTTCCCGGAAGCACGGCATTCACCGGGAAATGCACCGGTTTATCGGGATATATCTTCCGGAACAACCTGATTCCGGTTTCCGCCAGATAGCTTTCCTGCGTTTCACTTTTAAATATATTTCGCTGCAAATAACGCGGGTTATTGGTGGGCACGCCATTTACCAGCCGGGTATGCGATGGAGCGACGAAATATCCGTCTTTTTCATGGGTGGCAACCTGTTTAATCAGCTTCTGAACAGGCCCGGTATATTCGTCGAAACAAATTGCATCTTCGTAAATATCCACAGCATCCTGCCGGGTCAGAGGCTCATAATTGGTCAAAAATGTATTGTTCTGAACGATATCCCGCTCTGCGTCTTTATCGTAACCCCGGATTACCGCTTCATCCGGCCGCTGAAATAAAAAGTATTCGCAGTTGGTTACCAGTTTCACGCTCGGATTTGAATATTCAGGGTTAAGATCATTCAGTTGGTGTGCCGGCAAAGTGATTGACGCTGTTATGTCGTCTTCCATCTGAATTTTTTCACTCGGGATGAAATCAGACCGCAGCTTATGCAGATACCATTTTCCCTCGGGACTAAAACCGATACGTACATAACTGGCCGTAATTTTATTGTGTTTATAGCGTAGTGCATTTCCTTTCCGTCCGTTCACAATTTCAACATTCAGGTGTTCTTTCCAGGAACCATGATCCTGTTGGCTCCGGTACATTCGTTTGATATACAGCGCTAAAGTGCGAACATGTGCCGGAATGCTTTCCAGAAATTCATTATATTCATCCGTATACTGATCCGAAGGAGTGAGCAATTTTACTGCCGACCCGAGTGTACGGTGCGGGCTTAAAAACGGCCTCGAAGGCGTTGCATCTGGATAAACATTTTTCCACCGGTTAGAATAATCATAATTGATAAGGACATCAGCCATTTCTGACGCTTTTTCCAAATCAGGGATATAAAATGAGCCATATTTAATGGCATTTTGCATCGATTTTGAAATTTCAGATTTTCCGCCGCCGGAAACCGTGCTTGGTTTGTGACAGAAAACTCCTTCGGGAGCGGTATCGATAATTCGCCACAATCGCTGCTCCGGATGTTTTACCAGTTGAAATTTATGTCCTGTGGGATGCACATATATTTTTTCAGGAGATAGTTTTAATTTTTGCTCTTTTCCGTCGTAAATCCAGGAAACCGTGCTTTTTTCCGTGTCAATATCGGCGTATTCCGGAATGTAAATAATATTTGGATATTTTTTATCGACCGCATAATTTTCCGGGAAAACATTGATTTTTCCTGAAAGCAGCTTTTTAACTTCTTCAAACGTATACTCATTTTTGAATTTCGCAGTGAACGGTTTTCCAAATACGTTATCGCCCATATTTCCCCGCGGAAAAGCAATGGCGCCGCCTGCATGTTCTTCTTCCACCAATCCATACAAATTCGCTGAATAACTGATTTGCGTTTTAATCTCTTTTTTTGAATAACCGTAGTAATTGTCGGCGATGAGGGTTACCACTACACCGCGTTCATCACGGCAGGATATTTTAAAAGCGCCGCCATCGTTGTACAGTTCAGTTTCATTTTTCCAGCACATTTCCTCCCGTTTTTGCCGTTCGGTGGCCTGGTCGAAGTGGGGGAGACCAATGTCTTTTTTCCGCAGTTGGGTAAGTTGCGGCGCCAGTATTACGCAGCCTGTGTGACCGGTCCAGTGCTCAAAATCGAGCGCGGCATCATTTTTCGCCAGGTTTGGGTCGCCGGCATTGCCAAATATCGATTCCACAAAATCGAGGTTGCTTACCAGGCTGCCCGGCGCAAAAAAACGAACTTCCATGCTTTTTTCGCTGACAATCCCTTTTATCTCGGGGCAAACCACAGGCCGCATCAGCAGCGAAACCATAATTCTGGCCTTATTTTCCTGGGTCGAGGTAAACGGCAGAATATTCAATTCTTCTGAGGGATGCAGCGCCTCGTGTAGCAAGTGCGCAAAAGCAATTTTCGGTACTTCAATTTTATCGAGCGCCACCGGCAGGCCACCTTCCACAATGTGAAAAGTGCCTTTTGTCGTTCGCTTGTCTTTTGCCGGATTGTTTAAAATACCCTGTTTTACACGATAAGAACTAACCAAATCATTTTTGAAAGTATCGCCATTGGCAGGCAAACTTATTTCGCGGCCGATGCCCGGCTGGTTCAGAATAAATGTGGACGATGGCAGCCGGATAGAACTATTGAAGTCTGCATCTCGCAGGTAATCGTCAATAAAGTTCTGAATGCGTGTATCTACCGGCGAAAGATGGTCGGACAGCAACCGCGATTTTTCCCTGAAACTGCTGATTAAACCTTCGGTAAGGGAAATGACACGGTCGTTTAACTGCATTGAATTTTCGTCCGATTCATAGTCAAAAAGCGGTTGACCAAGTGCAGCCAACTGAAGATTAATGTATTGTATCATTTCTTTTCGGTCTTTCTTACCGGGTTTTTGTATCATTATTTTACTGTTTTTCATGCGGATCACTTTTTTTAATTCGTCCATACTAAATTATTTAATTCGACATCTCTTCAAAATAACATTCCTCTGAAAGTATAACTGGAAGCGAATATTTATGTTTGGGTTAACATGAAGAATATTTTGGAGGCCTTTATGTGACAATTATAAAACCGTAGCATTTTTCATATTTTTCCATGGCTATTGATAAAAACACAACAGATAGTTCAAATTCATGAACTATCTGTTGTGTTTTTAAAAGGAGCAATGTAGAATTTATAAATAGCTTATAATTTTATCCATTCGTTCCGAGACATCTTTTAGGCGGTTTCTGTCGCCACCACTAACCTCGGCTGTTAACCATCCTCCTTTGTGGTTGACTTCGCTAATGGTTTTCATAACAACCGGCCAATTGTTGTCACCTTCAAGCAACTCAACATTAAATCCTTCCCTCAATCCTTTTGTGTTCATCAATTCACGGCTGAATTCCTTGATGTGGAGTTTCATAATGCGCGTATTGAGTGTTTTGATCCAGTGTTCGGGCCAGCCATACCTTAAAATGTTGCCAATGTCAAAGTACCAGCCTACTAACGGGTGGTTAATTTCATCGACGAACCTTTTGGATTCTATCGGGCTAAGCAGGAAATTATTCCAGACGTTTTCGAGGGCAATCTGCATTCCGGTTTTTTCAGCATATGGAATTAATTCCCTGATGGAGTTTAGCGCCGTGTTATATGCTTGTTCGTAACCTACATTTTCGTTGACCACTCCGGGAACTACTAAAACAGTATCGCCACCAAAATCTTTTACGTCTTGCAGCGACTGGGCAACCGAATCAATGATTTGTTTTCGTACTGCCGGGTCAGGATCGGTAAGCGGTAACTTCCAGTGGTCTTTATTCACTACACTTGGAAGTTCGATGCCTGATTTTGCTTTGGCTTCCAGAACTTCGGATTTATCCAGGTCGATAGGGCTGTTTAGCTCAACTCCGTCGAATCCCAAATCTTTTACCAATTTGAACTTGTCCGCCAATGACAATTCTTCTTTGATCATGCCAAAGCCAAGACTTTTTTTTAAGACAACTTTACCGGTGACATTTGTCTGTGTTACACTTGCTGAAAGCGTTTGGGGCGTTACAGTCGCCGCGCCTGCCATCAGAGCTGCCGATTTAATGAAACTCTTTCTGTTCATGGTATTTTTATTTAAACTTTGTGATGCCCGGGACTGCAATCGGAATGTCATATTTTGTATTCCAGGAAATATTCCCCGGGAATAATTCTTCCATAGAAGAAAGTGCTTGCTCATACGAAATGGTTTCGCCGGAATAAGCTGCCATCCGACCTGCCATAGCCAGCAGGTTGGAACGGGTCATCCACTCTCCATCGTTCATTGGTTTACCGCTTCTGATGGAGGCAAACAATTCATCGTGTTCCTGCTGATACATATTCTTTACTTTCGATTTTTTGTAAGCATCGGCATCAGTAAATTTAGTATCGTCATCATATTTCCAGGGATTTTTGCCTTTTATTTCATGCAATCCTGTTCGGCAATCCACAAGACATTTCCGTCCGAACCGGCAAGTTCAACTGCATACGATGGGGTTGTTCCGTTTTGCTGACGGCAAAAAACATAAGCTTTTGTTCCGTTTGAATATTCATAGGTTATCCCAAAGTGGTCATAAACATTACCAAACTTTTTATCTGTCCTTTTTTGTCTTCCGCCGGTTCCGCTTATTTTCACCGGCGCCTCGTCGCCCATGGCCCATGAAAGCATATCAATGCTGTGGATGGCCTGCTCAATAATGTGATCACCCGACAGCCAGTTGTAGTAAAGCCAGTTGCGTAATTGATATTCCATATCCGACCATCCTTTTTGGCGTTCTTTATACCACAATTCACCTGTGTTGTAGGTTGCTTCGGCTGCAAGTATTTCTCCTATCTGACCATCTAAGTACACGGCTGAAATGTTTCGCGTTTCGGGATGTGGTGTCTCCAGCAAAATCCGGAAACCAGGGATAAGCTGTTTGTCTTTTGCTTTTTTGGCAGCTCATCATTACCCTGCGTAGCCCCGGGGCATCTACAGCAAAGGGTTTTTCGCAGAAAATATGTTTACCGGCATTAACTGCTGCTTCCAAATGCTCGGGCCGGAAAGCAGGCGGTGTAGCTAATAAAATCACATCAACATCTGAATCTATAAGTTTTTGAAAAGCATCCAGCCCCACAAATTTCTTATTGTCAGCCACCTGCACTTTTTCGCTAAATTTTTGTTTTAATGAGTTGTATGATTCTTCCAGGTGATCAGAAAAAGCATCGGCCATGGCAGAAAGCACCACATTCGGATCTGCGTTTAATGCTTGTTCTGCAGCTCCTGTTCCACGACCGCCACATCCAATTAGCCCTATTTTTAATGTATCGCTGTTAGCTGCCCATACTGCATTTGAGGAGATTACTGTTCCCACAGTTGCCAGTCCGGCAATTTTCGTGAATTGTCTTCTTGATAAGTCCATAATATTTAGATTTTTATTGTTTAAAAAATGTATCAATATTATATATAAAATATATTGTGTTTTAGCATTTTAAAGTTACACAAGTAGCGTTACACCAGGAATAGCTATTTCAGGAAAAGGAAGGTTGCCAAATTCAAATTTATCGGGAGTTAAATTTGTTTGTGACTCATTCATAATCCAATCCCAGGAGATTGTTTTTCCGGTATAGCAACTCATTCGGCCCAATATCGTCGTCAACGTACTTTCCGACACCTGTTTTCCATTATTTAACTTTAGCCCTTTACGAATTGCCTCAATTTGTAAAGAATGTTGTGCGATTGACGGATTCCCTTCGGCTTTTAGTTCCTGTTTGTTTTTGTTTATGATTATTGCTTTGCTGAAATTAATATATGCACTTCCTTTTGTTCCGACAATTCTTTGATCATTTCGGGTGGCTGCGTTATCGATTTGTGTTCCAATGTATTCCACCCTTACATCACCCGGGTATAAATATTCAACACTAAAGTGGTCGTATATATGACCCCATTTCCCGGTTTTGGGACCTGTACGTGCCTGCCGGCCACCAAAGCCTACACAGCTAATTGGGGGTGAGCCAAATGCCCAATTCATTAAATCCAAATTGTGGATATGCATTTCTGTAATAAAATCTCCACCACTCCAGGTATAGAAGTACCAATTTCTAAGTTGCCATTCCATGTCAGACCACTCCGCTTTTCGTTCAAATGGTCCCCACGCTCTCATAGCTCCACCCATGCGGCAGCATTGTCCTCCGACAAGGTCCCCAATCTCTCCGTTCTGAATCTGGTTCATGACATTCTTGATATGCTCTGCCTGACGCATCTGGGTTCCTCCTACAACGGTCAACCCTTTTTTATCTGCTAGTTCGGTTGTGGCAATTACCTCACGTACACCTATGGGATCTACCGCAATTGGTTTTTCCATGAACACATGCTTGTTGGATTCAATTGCAGCTCTAAAATGTTGCGGACGAAAAACGGGCGGAGTGGTTAGTAAAACGAGCTCTAAATCACATGCTAATACTCCTTTATATGCATCAAATCCGACGAACTTGTTCTTTTCAGGAACGTTTACTTTATCTGCGGCTCTTTCCACAACTTTGTCATAAAAGGTCTTCAAATGGTCCTCAAAAAGATCGCCCATAGCAACTACTTCAACATTTGGAGCTGAATTTAAACAATCGATAAGATCAGCAAGACCACGTCCTCCGCATCCTATTATACCAACGCGAATTTTCTGTTCATTCTGGCGGTAATTTCTGCCCGCAAAACTAATTGAAGGAAAAGCAATTATTGGTGAAGCGATCGCTGCTTTTCTTACAAAATCTCTTCTGTTTATGTCGTTCATTTTATTTGATTTAGATGTTAAGAATAAAGTTTTACAATTGCATTTAGAATCCACACCGGGATTATATGATGAAATAGTACTGAGAACATCAGAAACGGGTGCTCCGGTTCCAGGTACAAACTGGTACGCTGACTTACTGAAATTTGTTCTTTTTCATTTGTAACCCGGGTAAATGAATTTCTTCTATTTTGGATTTGTCGGATGATGAACATAGTGGAAGATATAAATATGGTTATTCACGTTAGATTCAAAATCCAATTAGGACCTTCTAATAAGGTCCTTATTGGATTTCTAAGTAATTAATAATTTGGATTTTGTCCGATATTATCATTTACTTCTACTTCGTTCTGTGGTATTGGCCATAAATAGTCTCTGTCTGGTCTAAAATTACGGGTCAAATTGTTATTAACAATAACCCATTCACCAGCATCATTTTTGTATCTGATACCAAGAACCGGTTGAGTTTTTAGTTCACCTTGCTGCCAACGGTTCATGTCAAATAAATGAAGGCCTTCCCATGCCAATTCAACTTTACGTTCTCTCCTGACAATTTCCCTCATTTCACTTTGAGATTTACCAGTTGTGATCGCTGGCATTTCAACAGTTGGACGTGTACGGACCTGATTAATAGCATCATAAACACTATCATCTATTTCATTCAATTCAATCTTTGCTTCCGCATACATAAGTAATACATCAGCATAGCGAATCAGAATAAAATTGATTGTTGATTGTGCCGGATTGCTTCCATCTCTTGCCCAGTCAATGCCTTTTTTAATATTAAAACCATAATTTGTGGTAAATTCGGTTGATGCTAATTGATCTTGTGTATTACTGGATGGCAGTGAATTGTATATCTCGCCATTAGGTTCAACAGCTCCCGGATACAAAACATTATAGCCAAATCTTGGATCCAGACCTGCATATTCATTTTCAGGATCCTGTGTTCCCTTGTATTCATGAATTAATAAATATGCTCTTAATGGGTCAATTCCTGATCCTCCTCCAAGCGTAGCTGCAGACCTGGATACATAATCTGTATATCCGTAACCCACTCCGTATTGGTGATCAAAAATAACTTCTTTAGAATTCTTGCCTTCATACCAAAACAGCTTCTGGTAATCCGGGTATAATTCATATACACCTAAATCCATTACAGCTTTAGCCGCATCGCGAGCAACGGCATATCTGTCATTATATAAGGCTACTCTTGCCTTCAATGCCAGTGCAGCACCTCGTGTGGCTCTTCCAATATCAGCTCCCGAATAACTTACAGGAAGTGTGTTGGCAATATCATCCAGTTCAGTAATGATAAAGTCAACAACCTCACTTTTACTTGTACGGCTCACCTGAGCTGTGATATCCAATGGTTCAGTAACGAGCGGTACATCCCCCCATAAAGTGGTGAGCATGGTGTAATAATAAGCACGCAGAAACCGAGCTTCTGCTTTTAATCTTGCCAGCACTTGAGGATCACCAGTTTCAATTTTATCAATATTCTGGATTGGGTCATTTGCTTTTCTAATACCCGTCCAATAACGTGCCCAATAGTCACGAATATTATAATTAGTGGGATCGAGATTACCTACAGCTACATCATACATTGTTTGCGGGCCGGAAGGAGCATGCATCGCAAGTTCTGTAGCAGTTGACAGGTATGCTATTCCATTTCCGTCCAGTTCTCGGTACGCTGCATTAACAGCTAATTCGGCATCTTTTTGCGTCTGCCAAAAAATCAATTCAGAAACTGATCCGGTAGGGACTGTATCCAATGTCTTCTCACAACCAGATAGTCCTAAAATTAATATCGATATAAACAGGATAATAATATTTTTTTTCATAATAAACATATTTAGTTTAATCATTATTAAAATGTAATATTCACACCAGCACTTACAACTTTATGGTGGGGAAAGAACTGACTCCTGCCTCTTGGTGTTTCAGGATCAAAAAGTTTTGTAGGTGTAAGTGTCAATAAATTTTCACCCGATAGATATACCCTAATATTGGAAATGTATTTAGAAGGCCTGATGTTATATCCCAACTGAGCACTTTTTAATCTTATATATTTCGAATCCTGAATCCAGAAATCAGATTCTTGCAGGTTCCAACTGTTTCCATAAGTTACAATTGGCCAGGTTCCATCGGGATTTTTTTCGGGGTCCCATGCTTCTTCAGCCATTGTTTTAGCTACAAAATTACCCCAGTTTGGACCTTCCATCAGTGCGCCATCAAGTGTATGCCACTTTTCCAATGCACCTTGAAAGAATATTGAGAAATCAAATGATTTATATTTTGCTGAAGCATTTATACCAAATTCATAATGCGGGTCTTCATCTGCCATTATATATTGGTCTCCATCAGGATAAATCGACTGAGTAATAACACCATCGCCATTTAAATCTTCATAAATAATATCACCAATACCGACCTGGGGAACTATTGTTGCCGGATACTTATCGAAATCAGCCTGCGATTTATATAAGCCTGGCGACTTCAATCCTCGTAATGATGTCATTGAATAGCCTTCCTCCCAAACCGTAAATTTATCAGGGAAGTAAGGCCCCGTTCCTGCCAAATCCTCAATTTTGTTTCTTACATCAGAAAAATTAAGACCCACAGAATATTCAAATCCACCATTTCTTTGAGGACTGTAATAATTTACAGAGATTTCATAACCATTATTAGAAACCGATGCTGCATTTTGGGTTGGAGGATCAACACCAGTTGTTGGCGCAATTGGTAAACTAAGTAATATATCTGTAGTTAAATTCCAGTAATATTCAGCAACTATTTCTAATCTGTCAAAAAAACCAAGGTCAAATCCAATGTTTGTCATGGTTGTTGTTTCCCAGGTGATGTCAGGGTTTCCTGCAGTTGTAACTGCAGCACCCGAAACCACACTGCCGTTGAACGAATATGGTTGATTTAGATCATATGTGTTCAGGTATCTCCAAAGACCGATATCCTGATTACCTAATTGACCCCATGATCCTCTGAGCCTCAAGTTGGTGATAACATCGTTATCCAACAGAAATCCCTCCTGAGAAAGACGCCAACCTGCTGAAAATGAAGGAAAAACCCCCCATCTATTACCTTTTGCAAATCTGGAAGAACCATCGTATCGAACATTTGCCTGGAATAAATATTTGTCATTATACGAATAATTAACTCTTCCGAAGAACGATTGGAGACCCCATTCGGTATGTGCTCCAGTCCCTTCCTGTGCGTTAGCTGCACCTGCACTTATATCACGTAAATCGTTGTTGAAAAAATCCTGCCGGTATGCTTGAAGATAGAGCCATTTATTCGATATACCTTCATATCCAAAAGTCCCCTTAACATCATGTTTGCCAAATTTTTTGTCAAAATTCAGGTATGCTCTCTGACTCCATTCCTTGGTATTTTCCTGTCGTTCGGTAAGACTATTAGTAGCAAACCAACCACCAACTGTTACCGGTTCGCCTGTTATATAATTCCTCATACCCTGAAGCGAATTCATAAAGGTAGTTTCATGTTGTCCGTATGATTTTAGGGTGACATCGCCTTTAAGTGTAAGGTAAGGCAAAATTTTATATTCAAGTCCTGCTTGATTTACAATTTCATCCCTATCTAATAACCTTTCACCATTTTCACTCATAGCAACGGCATTCCATTGTCCGCCAACCAAATCGTATGTTCCATCAGGGTATTTACCAACAATGTCTCTGTTAATGTGAAGCATTGCCTGAACCAATCGCTGAGCAGTAAAACCAGGACCCTTTGCTTTTTTATTCATGTAATTCATATTGAAGGTAGCAGTCAATTTATCAGTAATGTATAAATCTGAATTTATTCTCGCTGACAAACGTTTATTGTTGAAATTGACAATAGCACCATCTTGATCGAGATAGTTAACAGATGCAAATATTCTACCATTTTTCCCACCAGAAGTAATGGATATATTATGACGCTGCTGAACTGCATTTTTATTGAAAAGATATGATTCATAATTTACCCAGGGATATTCAAATGGTTTAGTTCCGGCAAGAATATTATCAATTTGCTCTTGAGAATGTAAGGGTGGATTCCCTGCGTGAACATACGCATCGTTGTCCAGTTCCAGCCAGTTTTTTGTGTCAGCTTTTTCAGGATAACCTAAAATATTTTGCATTCCAATATTGTAACTATAGTTAACGGTTGTTCCACCTACTGCACCACGTTTTGTAGTAATAAGAATAACACCATTAGCCGCTCTTGAACCATAAATTGAAGCGGAAGCAGCATCTTTCAAAACAGTTAATGATGCCACATCGTTAGGTTCAACAGTTGAAAGACTACGTTCCACTCCATCGACCAATACTAAAGGTTGGTTATTATTAAGTGTTCCATTTCCCCTTATCCTAACTCTTATATCTTCACGACCTGGTTCACCTGCAAAGTTTTGAATAGTTAAGCCGGGGGATAGACCTTGTAATGCTGCAGCAGTATTGGTAACATTAATGCTTTTTTCTTCCAATTCTTCACCCTGCACAGAGCTAACAGCTCCTGTTAAATCAGCCTTTTTCTGTGTTCCGAAGCCGACAACCACAACCTCATCAAGGCCGATAGCGTCCTCTGCCATGGTCACATTAATACTAGTTTGGCTTCCAACATTCACCTCCTTCGTTCTCATCCCAACAAACGAAAACACCAGCGTGGCATTGTCGGGAATGTTGGAAATGGAATAACTGCCATCCGCATTAGTAACAGTGCCTTGCGTAGTGCCTTTCACAACCACGGATACCCCGGGCAAAGGCTGACCTGTGTCATCGGTTACAGTCCCGGAAACGGAACGTTGTTGCTGAGTTGCAACTATCTTTTTTCCAGTGGTTTCGAACACCTTTTTCTCCGGGCTTAACAAAATCAGGTAGTCTTCCATAACCTTGTAACCTATTCCCTCGCCTTTGAAAATTTCATCGAGGATTTGTTCTACGGTAGCATCTTTTGCTTTTACTGTTACGCGGCGGTTTACATCCACCTGTTCGTTCTGGTAAAAGAACCGGAAATTGCTGTTGTCTTCAATCTCCCTAAGTACGTCGCTTACTTTTTCATTTTCTGCCGTGAATGCAAATTTGGTAGCCTGCGAATAAACCGAGGCCGAAACCTGCATCAGGCAAGCAAAATAGATAATAGTAGTTAGTTTCATGGTTAAAACTAGTTTTTGCCAAAACCGGTTTTCCGGTAATCGCGCATCATCATTTTTTTTCATAAATTTGAATGTTTTTGATTAAACAAAATGGGTGTTACAGCACCCGTTTACAATGCAGGAGCCGGTTGATGTTACAGCATCTGCCGGCTTTTTTAATTTAGTTTGGTTTTAGTCATCATAGTCCTCCTGTTTCATTTTTTTAATTATAATTTGTTGACCTTCAATTTTATATTGTATGGGCAATGTATGTTTGATAATTTCCAGAATTTCCAGGATTGATTCGTTTTTAATGGTTCCCGAGTAGTGGTATTTCAAAATATCCGGGTTATCCACTTTTATATCCACTCCATATTTTCGTTCCAGTAAAACAATCAGTTCCTTAAAGTCCATGTTCAGGAACATCAGTTTGTTGTCTTTCCAGGAGGTGAATAGTTTGGTGTCTACTTGTTTGACTGCTATTTTATTTGATTCTTTGTTCAGCGCTACCTGTTCGCCGGGTTTTAAAATAATTGCACGTGGCAGATTGTATTTATCCGATGAAGTAATCCTGACCTGCCCTTCTTCCAGGGTAGTGGTTATTTCATTGTCTGTTTCATACGCTTTTACATTAAACCGTGTGCCGGTAACGTTTACATCGTAGAAATTTGTGTGTACCACAAAGGGACTGTTTGGCTGTTTGGTTACATCGAACCAGGCCTCGCCTTTTAAAAATACCTCCCGTTTTTTATCTTTCGATTTTGGTGAATACCAGAGTTCTGAACCTGCATTGAGGTACACCAGGGTGCTGTCGGCAAGTATCATTTGAGAGACCGAGCCTTTGGGTGCTATGGAAGTAACATAAAGTGGTTCTTCTTTTAATGCGTAATTCACTACCAAACCGCCTATTAAAAGGCCGGCAACGAGTATGGCTGCAAAACGATATAAAATCTGGAGATTGGTATTGAAACGGAACATATTGTGCCGGTAGTTTTGTTTAATTCTCAGAAGAAACCTCAACCATTCTTTTTCTGTTTCGGCAATTTGTGAGGCATTGGTCAGGGAAGCTTCCCAGATATCTTTAATTTGCGTATAATATTTTGCGTTGTTTTTTGATTTGTCAACCCAGGCAGCCAATCTTTCCATTTCCGAAGCTGTCAATTCTCCGTTAAGATGTGCAATAATTAAATCTTTTATCGATTTTTTTGAATCCATTCATTTATTCTTTCTAAGGGTTAGACACTTCGGTATTGAACATCCCTACCATAAATAAAAAGAAATCTCAAAAATTATGAAGTAGAAGTACAAGGAAGACAGTCAGATAATCAGACAACCCTCCGCGTAACAGGGCCAGGGCTTTTGAAATGTGCTTTTCAACCATCTTAACCGAAATATCCAGCTTTTTCGCAATTTCTTTGTTTTTTAAAAAATCGCGCCGGCTCATTTTGAACACCTGGCGGCATTTTTCAGGCATTGATTGAACGATTTCATCCATTTTACCGTTTATCTCCAGTTCAAGTAAGCTTTGCAGCGGGTTATTATCATCAAAGTAAGCATCCTTTTCAACGGAATGTAGTTTGGCAACTAATTCTCCTTCAACGGAATGTTTTATGTTTAAATGTCGGCGATGGTTCAGACAATTGTTACGGACAGCCTGGAACAGGTAAGCTTTGGGTGATTCAATGGTTGAAATGATTCCCGGTTTTTCCCATAATTTCAAAAAGGCATCCTGCACCAAATCCTGTGAAACCCGCAAATCTCCTGTAAATTTATTGGCAAATAACACTAATCTTCCATGGTACTTGAAAGAATAGTTCCTCGAAAGCTTTAATGTCTTTTCGTTTTAGTCCGGAAAGTGATATTGGTTTGTTTCCATTCATCACAAGTTTAGGTTTAGATCAGAAACAAACTTAAAAAAAATAAACAACAATTCCGCAGTAGGATTTATTTTTTGATTATGGGAAATTAAAAAACCACCTGTAATTGATTTCCAGATGGTTTTTATAATCTAACTAACCTAAAACTATGTAAACTATAAGCAGGTGTTTGGTTGAGCGGTTCAGTGCATTGGCTTTTTTTAAACTGAGACACCCGAAAACAGAATTACCCTACCTTGTTTTGTGGGAAGGTGGGACGTGTGTAATTCATCGCCCTTACGGACAATGCTAATACGTGCCGGGACGTTGTCCCTGCACAACAGCCGACCACACCCGTGAAAGCCCTGAAAGGGCGGCATGTAAAAGCGTAGTGTGAAAGCGCTGCGGTTTAAGATGTGTGTATAATTAATCATAGCCCTGACGGACTATGCTAAAACGTGCCGGGACGTTGTCCCTGGGTAACAGCCGACACCGTACGTAAGAGTTCTGAAAGAACGGCATGTATCAGCGCAGTGCGTAAGCGCTTCGGTTTTACATGTGTGTATATTTAATCATAGCCCTTGCGGACTATGCTAAAACATGCCGGGACGTTGTCCCTGGGTAACAGCCAACACCATGTGTAAGAGTCTTGAAAGAACGGCATGGATCAGCGCAGTGCGTAAGCGCTGCGGTTTAAAAATTTTGTTCAATCAAAACTTTCACTATTTTTCATGCAACCAACAGAAATTAATAATTATGCCGCAATCATTAGCACAAGTTTATGTTCACATTGTATTTTCAACAAAACATGGAAATCGATACATTGATGAAGGGTTAAGACCAAAGTTACAGTCGTACATAATCGGGATTTTAAAAAATCTGGGAAGTTATACCCATGAAATTTATGCAAATCCCGACCACATTCATATTCTAGGCACCTTACCCCGGACAATTACGATGGCTCAAATGGTAAATAAAATTAAGTCCAACTCATCGCGATGGGCAAAAACTGAAGGCTCTGAATATTTTCGGTGGCAGGATGGCTATGGAATTTTTTCAGTAAGCCCGTCAAAATTGGATTCGGTAAAAAAGTACATACAACACCAGCCTGATCATCACGATACCATCTCGTTTAAAGAGGAAATGCGCCTTTTTTTTGAAGAGTATGAAATTGAATATGATGAACGATATGTTTGGGATTGAAATTCATCACCACTCTTTCATAGCACTTGCGAATTATACTAAAACATGCCGGGACGTGTCCCTCGGTAACAACCAAATTCATCTGTTAGAGTCCTGAAAGGACGGCATGCATTAGCGCAGTGCGCAAGCGCTGCGGTTTAAGTTTAAGATTTATGTGTATTTAATCATAGCCCTTGCGGACTATGCTGACACATACCGGGACGTTGTCCCTCGGTAACAGTCAATAACACCTGTAAGAGTCCTGAAAGGACGGCATGCATTAGCGCAGTGTGTAAGCGCTGCGGTTTAAGTTTAAGGTTTATGGTATTTAATCATAGCCCTTGCGGACTATGCTAACACATGCCGGGACGTTGTCCCTCGGTAACAGCCAAATTCACCTGTTAGAGTCCTGAAAGGACGGCATGCATCAGCGTAGTGTGCAAGCGCTGCGGTTTTTTCAGGACTAATCATCCTTGATTCCTCATTATTTTCTTCAATGGAGTTATCTATTTTTACGAAACCTTCGGGTACGGCAGATTCTGAGGGTTCATACGGAAAAACATCGACAATTGTGCTTACGGCCAGTGAGGAAACAACATAAGGAATGACAAGGTATTCCAAACTTTCATCGAGCCGTTCCAGCGCTTCTTTAATGTCGTCGGCCATTATTAAATAATACGTACGCAACTTCTTTTCCTTTCCTGCTTCTTCGTCTATCGTTACCAGGTTAATGGTTGCTTTGAACCACCATTCGCCGGTGTCGTAAGGGAAAACTTCGCCTATTCGTGATTTTTTAATATCGGTCACATTGAAATCGCCTTTCACCATTTGGCGCATTTGGCCGATCATGCGGGATTCTGCGTCAGTGAACGAAACGGCATCAAGAAGGAAATTTTCAGTAACTACCTGTTCTTTACCGCTATCAAGGGTTTTGGTATATTTAACTTTACATTCAAACCAGGTTTGCATCATAACTTTTTCTTTATTTAAATGAAAGGGCAAAAATAGTTTTCTGAAACGATTTCAAAATATAAAATGAAATTAATGCTCTGCTTTTTGAAAATAAAAACCGGTCCATTTTTATGAACCGGTTTCGGGTCTTGCCAAACCTGTTTTAATCTTCGATTGATTTTCTTAAGAAAGGACCCACCCCGCCGGGAGGCGGGCGGATCCTTAGCAGACAACAACAGACATAAATTCGAAGAAGGTTTAATTGTATGCGCTTTCCCCGTGTTCGTAAACATCGAGGCCTTCTTCTTCAATGCGCCTGGTTACGCGGAGTATTTTTATTTGTTTCAGAACAGAGAACAGAATTAAACCGGTGATGAACGCCCACGCGAAAAATACCGCGACGCCTATCGCCTGTATCCCCAGTAATTTAGCTCCGTGGCCGTAAAACAACCCTTCGGACGTTGAAAATAAACCAACCGCCAGTGTTCCCAAAGCGCCGCTGACCCCATGCACCGATACAGCGCCAACCGGGTCGTCCACCTTCAGCACTTTATCGAAAAACTCAACAGCAAACGGCAGTACAAATCCGGCGGTAATACCGATAAGAACCGCTCCAACGGGACTTACCGCATCGCATCCGGCAGTAATTGCCACAAGCCCTGCCAAAGCGCCGTTCAGCGAAATGGAAAGCGCCGGGCGTTTGTAACGGAACCAGGCAACCATCATTGCAGTAACAGCGCCTGCCGCAGCCGCCAGATTGGTTGTGACGGCAATATGAGCAATTGCAACCGCATTGTTTGTGCCTGCAGCAGCCAGTTGCGAACCAGGATTAAACCCGAACCAGCCAAACCAGAGGATGAATACACCCAGTGCGCCCAACGTAAGGTTATGCCCCGGAATTGCCGTAGGTTTTCCATTTTTGTATTTTCCCAACCGCGGCCCAATGATGGAAGCGCCCGCCAATCCGACCCACGCACCAACCGAATGCACAATTGATGAACCTGCGAAATCGTGGAAACCCAATTGGCTCAGCCAACCGCCACCCCAGGTCCAGTGTCCTGAAACCGGATAAATAAGTACCGTAATAACAACACTGAAAATCAGGTAAGCCATAAATTCAGTGCGTTCTGCCATGGCTCCTGAAACAATCGTAGCAGCGGTAGCAGCAAACACTGTTTGAAAAAATAAATCAGCATAATCGGCATAGTTGTCGCCAAATCCGTCGCTCATAAAAAACAGATCAGGCGTGCCGATAATTCCCGCAATTGAATCACCGTACATGAGCGTAAATCCGATGGCCCAGTAAAGCAACGAACCAATGGCAAAATCCATTAGGTTTTTCATTAAAATATTGGCTGTGTTCTTGGAGCGCGTAAATCCTGCTTCAACCATTGCAAATCCTGGTTGCATGAACATCACCAAAAATCCGGTGAGTAAGAGCCACATATTATCGATTCCGATTTGTAGTCCGTGTAATGTTTCTTCCATGATGTAAAATTTTTCGGGTAATTATTCTTCTTTTCCTTTGATGAACAGCGATTCATCGCCCTGTTCGCCGGTTCTGATCCGGTAGGATTCTTCGATGGGGATGACGAAGATTTTGCCGTCGCCGATTTCTTCCGTGCGGGCGGCGCTTAAGATGGCATGCACCGTTTTTTCGACGTTTTTATCGCGAACAATAATCGAGAGTTTCGTACGCTCAATTGTGCTCGTGTCGTACACAATCCCCCGGTACACACGGCCTTCGCGTGCCTGACCTACGCCGCGGACATCCCAGAAGGAGAAGAATTCGATGCCTGCATTGTACAAGGCTTCTTTCACATCTTCGAATTTCGATTTTCGTATAATCGCTTCAATTTTTTTCATTGTTCTATGTTTTTAATATTCAGATTAAAGTGAAATACCTACTACTACATAAAATTGCTCCGACGACGGATTTAAAATAGCGGCCCCGGAAACCGGAAGCGAAAAGGAGTCGGTAATTTTAATTTCTTTGGAAGTGCCGATTCCAACATTACACACGCCGAAATCTCCGGCTTTGCTTTCATCTACTGCGCCTGCTGTGTACTGGCCGTCGCCTGCGCCAAGAAAAAGGTTCATCGGACCCGCTGCGTAGGCAACTTCGAAATAAACATCATTAACGCCGTTTTTTTTCAGGCCGGTCATGTATGCACCGGTTAACGAAAGTCCGCCAACCGAAAGGCTTACCATCGGTTCAATGCTGTGGGAAGCGCCATTCGCCCACGCATTTCCGGGGAAATAATAGTCAGTTACGGTTAACCCCAGCGAGCTGCTTTCGGCCAAAGTAATTTCGTAGCCTGCATAAATATCGGCCTCGGCGCTTTCGTCGGTTGATGAATTATAGGAGCCCCATGCGCCGATGGCAAAACCGCCGGCGCTAAATTCGACAGACGGCTGAAATGCAGGCCCCGAACCAAACTTCGTTCCGCGCCAAATATAGCTGCTGTAAATATCGAGTCCTGCATTCCATTCCTGCGCTTTTGCCTGGGGAATGACTAAAATGAAAAGAAGTAAACCCGTCGCAATAACTGATGTTTTTTTCATAATGGTAATTTTTAATGATTTTTGAATATTTTTGATTACTACCCTCTTTTTTATTAGGGTTCGTTTCGATAATTATTGTTTTTATTTTAGTCATGTCCCTTTTAAATTGATATTTGTTTCAAAAATGTGATGTTTTAATAAACGTACCGCTGTTTTTAAATTATTTTTTGCGGTTGTTAACACATTATTAATATATCGGCGAAAAATTATTCAAATTGATTTAAAATTGCCATTAAAATAGAAAATATAGCAGTAATAATTAAAAATATTGTCGTATTTCCAAAATGAAATGTTTTTGGGGAGGTGCATATAGTTTTTCTGGCGTAGTTGTCCCTGTATTGCCGAAACAAGTGAAGTGAAATGATGTGGCAAAACGCTTTTGTGCCGGGAAAAGGGCAGAGGAAAATGAAGGAGTAGTGGAAAAACGACAGGCTTTTACATGCCGTTGTTTAATTCTTTCGGATGCAAGGAAATCATTTCGCCCCTGATGTTATTTTTCGTTCGGGTATATAAGGTCAGCCGCTGGTTCATCCTGATCGTATTTTTTGAAACTGAAAAGTTGAGCAATGCACTCTCTCCCGGATTTATCTTTGTTTTTTCGGATGAAGAGGTTAACAACACCGAAAACAATTCAGTTCCTTCCTGCATCAGTCCCAGCGCTGGTTCCGAAACGTGGTCCGTAAAAATTTCGTGCCCGCTGTTATTCTTAAACTGTATTCCAAAAATCAGGGAATCACCATTGATTTCTATATTTTCAAGGTGGATTTCAAGGCCGTTTAGCGACTGAAATTTCCTGATAATCAAGAATCCTTTCTTTTCTCCGGTTGCCATTCGTTGCAGGTTGGGCGGGTTTAAATGCTTCGACTGAACGGTGAAAAGCGGATCACCTTCGGCGTATTTTTCATCGTTCCACAAATCGTACTGGCAATAGCGGTAGGTGGGCGTGGAAAGATGCACTGCGGAATCGCCGGTATAAAATATGTAATTACTGATGGCAGCGTAATTGTTGAAAAAGCCTACTTTCATCCCGTTTGCTTTTTCTTTTATTTCCAGCGCATGAGCTTTCCGGTTATAAAATGTAATTTTTGTGTAACCAACATTCGGAATGATATCGAGCGCCAGATAAATTCGATATAAAAACAGCAAAACCACCACGGGCAACGCCAGCCGTTTAAACCACAGCTTGAATTTCGCATCGCCCGAAATCAGTGGGTAGGTCGCCAGCATCAGCATTGGGATAATTGCTGCGCTCCAGTGTGCTTCAATTCGGTTTTTGAAACTCAGCAGGAAAAAAAGAATGTAAAATCCCAGGATGTTAAAAACCAGCGCCCGCTGAAAATCGTTCCTGATTTTGAATTTCGAAAATTTCCAGAAAACCAGGATGCCGGTAAGCGGTCCGGCCATTACCAACTGGTTAATCAGGTTCGGGAAAACATACTTCAGCCGGAAAGGTTTGGCGCGTTCAATTAAATGGTATTTAAATGTCGGAAATTCGTTGGTAATTTGCCACATCGCATGAGGGACCAGTAGTAGAATTGTTACTGCTGCAGTTAAATAGAAGTACTTGTTTTTCAGCAATTTTAAATTTGAAAATACAGTAAAACCAATCACCAGAAATGCATGATACTTGCTGTAAATCATTGCCGCAATTATTGCTCCCAAAAAAACCGAATTAACAGGTCCGGGTTTTTGCAGAAAATGGCGGTAGACCAGTAAAAACAACATCGTGAAAAACAGCAGTGGTATGTCGGGGATAGCCAGAAAACCTGCGATGTGTGTATGAACCAGCGGAAAAGAGAGTACAAACAGAGTGACGAAAAACAGGTCTTTCTTTTCGTTCAGTTCATTTAAAATGAAAGCGAATGTTAGGGTTGAAAGCGCCACCAATAGAAGCCGAACCCCAATTTCGCCGTGAAGCAGCAAGTATCCGGTGTGGATCAGCAAAGCCACCATCGGAGGGTGATCGAAGTAACCCCATGCCATATTTTCGGAATACATCCAGTAATACGATTCATCGGAATGCAATCCGGTGAATATCGATTGAAACAAATTGATGACAAACCAGGCTGCAATGATATAATAATGTCTCTTGTCCAGGTTTTTCATTTTTGGGTAATTGGTTTAGCTATGAAATACGTTGTTCCGCTCTCTTTCAGATTTTGCACCGGCTGTTGCAGAAATGCAGGAAACTTTTCCACCGGAACCCGCAGCCACTCCTCCGAACCTTCAGAAACCGAATAATTCTGAAGGTTCAACAACGGCTGTTCTTTTTTGCTGAATACCAGAAAATGTCCGGGTTCTTTCGGCAGCCGGTAAACCGTGTCCATACTCACCACATTCAATTGGTGGTGACTGTGAATGCGGATGTTCGAGGCAGCACGGATGTTCCCGTAAACGTAAACTTTTTCATTTTTTTGAATTCCTTCGGCTTTTAAATGGTTTACCAGTTGTTCTCCCGGATTGGGCATCAGCAGCGGATAAAGCAGTGCGAAAACATTCATATAAAGCAGCATCACAGCATTTGCCAGCAGAATTTCCACGGAAACATTTTTTAACCGGAAAAAATAAAGCGCAAGAATTATCGCCGTAAAAATAATGCCGGAAACAAGCACGGTGTCGGGTAAAATGAAAATGGCATACCATATATTAACGGCAAAAACGAATAAATTCAGAATCAAAAACAGGTGAAAAAACAAGCTTTTCCACCGGGTTTCCGAAAAAATAAAAACCATGGCGAACAAGATGGACACCAGCGGGATTACCGGCAAAAGATACCGGTCGTAAAACTTAAATACCGCGCCCGACATCAGAATGGTCAGTACAATCCAGGTGACGATAAAACCTGAAATGGCCTTCGTTTTTACGTTGGTTTGTTTGAAAAATGCGCTCAGTTTTGCAGGCCTTGAAAACGCGATAAAAATCCATGGAACCAGGAAAGCAATCAAATTCCCAATTCCGAGTAAAGCATTTTTAACCGCCTGCAGCCCCCGCGACGAAACGCGCTCGCCAACCTGATCGTTGTAAAACGAAGAGAGGTACTCGGTTCCGTGTTGAAAATACATGATTAAAAACCAGCTCAGCGCTACTAAAACAGAAACCGCCAGCGAAACCGGCTCGAAAAGTTCGGCGATCTTTTTTCGTTTCCACGGATTTAAAACCAGGAACAACATACTTACTCCGGCAAATGCAGCAGCCGGAATTCCTTTGGTTTCGAAAGCCAGCGCCGCACCCAGATAAGCAAACCAGTAATATTTTTTGTCTGGTTGTTGGGCTATCATAATTTCCAGAAAACCCCAGGCGCTGACAGTTAAAAACAGAACCAGTAAAATGTCGGGAATGGAGCGGCTGGCGCTCATTAAAACCAACGGATTTGCAGCGGTTACAAAAGCAGCAACAGCGGACAGCTTCCGGTTTCCTGTTAATGAATTTGCCATCAGAAAAGTAACAATAACCAATGCTGCTCCGGCCAGCCAAAAGAAAATCCGCGACGATAAAACGCTTACCCCGAATGATTTGTAGCTTCCAATCAGTACCCAATAAGTAACAATAGGTTTTAGAAAACGGTAGGTTCCGTCGGCTTTATAGGGGGTGAAATAATCGCCTTTGTCCATCATTTGCAGAGCTGCATCGGTATAATATTTTTCGTCGGGGAAATGAAAAACATAACCGAGTGCACCCGGAGCCGAATACAGCAAGAACAATAACGGGATTAACCAGATGACAGATTTATTTCGTCCGGAATAATGCATTTGTTACAAAAATTTGTTTCACCTAAAACCGTTTCACTGAACCTGAAACACAACTCCCACAGTTCCTGAAGATGTGTGGCAAAATTGGCATTTTTTTCAGGAATATGAAACGTACGAAACGAATTGTGAAGTTTTCGGGGAATAAAAAATTAAAATGAAAAGCGTTGCCGTCGCCATTCGATTCACAGGCGTTTCGCAACTTATTCAATATATTTGTTGAAATTTCAAATTTTTAACCATGAAACTTTGGGAAAAAGGAATTCCTGTGAATGAAGCAATTGAAAGATTTACGGTAGGGAAAGACCGGGAACTGGATCTTTTTTTGGCGCCTTTCGATATTTTGGGATCGATGGCACACGTAACCATGCTCGAATCGGTTGGATTGATCACAAAAGAAGAATTGCCGGTATTGCTAAAAGAATTGAAGAAGCTTTACAGGCTGGCTGAATCCGGGAATTTCACAATTGACGAGGGCGTTGAGGATGTGCATTCGCAGGTTGAGTTTCTGTTAACCAAAGAACTGGGCGGATTGGGCAAGAAAATTCACAGCGGGCGTTCCCGAAACGATCAGGTGCTGCTTGATCTGAAGCTATTCACCCGCAGCGCTATTGAGGAGGTGGTGGAAAGCGCCGGATTGTTAATCGACAATTTGTTAAACCGGAGCGAAGAAACCAAAAATGTGTTAATGCCCGGTTACACGCACCTGCAAATAGCTATGCCTTCGTCGTTTGGATTATGGTTCAGCGCCTATGCGGAAAGCCTGATCGACGATTTGGAACTGCTTTCTTCGGCGTTCAAAATTGTGAACCAGAATCCGCTGGGTTCGGCTGCCGGATATGGTTCTTCTTTTCCGCTGAACCGGCAGATGACAACCGATTTGCTCGGTTTCAGCAACATGAACTACAACGTAGTGTATGCACAAATGGGCCGGGGCAAAATGGAGAAGATCGTAGCATTTGCCCTGGCAAATATTGCCGGAACGCTTTCTAAGCTGGCATTCGATGTTTGCCTTTTTATGAGCCAAAACTTCAACTTTGTCCGGCTGCCCGACGAATTTACCACAGGCTCGAGCATCATGCCACATAAGAAAAATCCGGACGTTTTCGAACTAATCCGGGCAAAATGCAATAAAATACAAGGTATCCCCAATCAGTTGATATTGGTGGCAAACAATCTTCCCAGCGGTTATTTTCGCGATATGCAGGTGTTGAAGGAAGTGTTTCTGCCTGTTTTTCAGGAATTAAACGAATGCCTGGAAATTGCAGATTTAGCCGTGAAGAATCTGACGGTGAACGAACATATTCTCGAGGATGAAAAATATACTTATATTTTTAGCGTTGAAGAAGTAAACAAGCTGGTTATGAGTGGAATTCCATTCAGGGATGCTTATCAAAAGGTTGGCGGGCAAATTGAAAAAGGGGAATTTAAACCCGGGAAAAAAGTACAACATACGCATGAAGGCAGTATTGGAAATCTGTGCCTGGATAAAATTTCCGGAAAAAAAGATGAAGTGATGTCTCAATTCCAATTCAAAAAAATTGAAGATTCTCTAAATCAATTGCTTAAAACAAGTTCAATTTAAGTGATTGAAAATGTGACAAATGTCATGTTTTAGCTGCTGGATTACTGAAAAACCCTTCAAAAATTCCCTGAAATTATAGGTTAAGAGTATGTTATTTCATACGGAATTGCTATTCTTATATTGTGAAATGTAAACCTTATACTTATTTTTGGTTTCATTTCGTTAAAAAACTAAAGGATTTACTGACATTTTTACAGCAGCTGGTAGCATACCGGTTTGCTGGGGATATGCGAAAGAACTATTTTTAAAAAAGGATGTAAAATGATTCAAATGAGATTACCAAAAGCACAGGGATTTTATAACCCCGAAAACGAACACGATAACTGCGGGATTGGATTTGTTGCCCATATCAAGGGGAAAGCCTCGCACGATATTGTGGAGAGAGGTCTGGAAGTGCTAGAAAATATGGATCATCGCGGAGCAACAAGTGCTGATAATTCCACCGGCGACGGAGCTGGTTTACTGATGCAGATTCCTCACGAATTTATCACCGAGGTTTTAAAAATTGATGTGGGGCCTGCCGGGAAATACGGTACGGGCCTTGTTTTTGTTCCGAAAGATGAAAAGGAGGCCGGAGAATGTATTAATATACTGTCTAAACATATTCAAAACGAAGGTCTTACTCTTGTAAAAGTCCGTGATGTTCCGGTGGATGGTTCCGCTCCGGGAGAAATTGCAAAAACCACTGAGCCATCTGTAAAACAGGTATTTATAAAAGCCAACCTCGAGAGGGATGCGCTGGAAAGGAAATTGTACATTGTAAGGAAACTGGCTGAAAAAGAGGTTCGGGATTCAAATTTGAAATACAAGGATGCTTTTTATCAGCCGAGTCTTTCAGCAAAAATAATTGTATACAAGGGCATGTTAACGCCTGAACAATTGCGCAATTATTACCTCGATTTAAAACACGAGCAATTTAAAAGTGCGATAGCTTTGGTGCATTCAAGGTTTAGTACGAATACGTTTCCCACATGGGATTTGGCGCAGCCTTTCCGCATTGTGGCCCATAACGGCGAAATAAACACCATTCGCGGAAACCGCCTGTGGATGCAGGCGCGGGAAGCGCTGATGAAATCGGAAATTTACGGGGAAGACCTGAAAAAATTGCTTCCGGTAGTTGAAGAAGGTAAATCGGATTCGGCATCGTTCGATAATGTGCTTGAATTTCTGCACATGACCGGTCGTTCGCTGCCGCATTCGCTTTGTATGATGATCCCGGAATCTTTCAATGAAAAAAACCCGATTCCAGCCAGTTTAAAAGCTTTTTACGAATACCATTCAACCATTATGGAACCTTGGGACGGTCCGGCTTCCATGGTTTTTTCCGATGGGCGCTATATTGGTGGTACCCTCGACAGGAACGGGCTCCGTCCATCGAGATATGTCATTACTAAAAACGATTTAATCGTTATGGGTTCGGAAGTAGGCGTGCAAACATTTAAACCGGAAGAAATTAAATCGAAAGGCCGCCTCCGCCCCGGCAAAATATTGCTGGTGGATACGCAACTTGGAATTATCATTCCCGATGAAGAAGTGAAAGACCAGCTCAGCCGCCGGAACCCATACGAAATGTGGTTGCGTGAAAACCGTTTGATGATGGAGGATATCAACGTAAAACACAGGGTGCCGTCGTACATCGATAATTTCGAGATTTATGCCAAAGCATTTGGCTATTCAAAAGAAGACATGTATGATCTGATAAAACCGATGTGCGAAATTGGCGCTGAACCAACCAGTTCAATGGGGAACGACGTGCCACCGGCTGTTTTTTCGGATAAACCCAGGCGCTTATTTGAATATTTTAAACAAATGTTCGCGCAGGTTACCAATCCCCCCATCGATCCAATCCGGGAAGGCCTGGTAATGGCACTGACCAATTACATCGGGTCGCTGCACTCAAACATCCTGGTGGAAACCCCGGAGCATTGCAAGCTGATCAAATTTCAAGGCCCGATACTTACCAATACCGACCTGGGAAAAATCAAGGATCTGAAGGACGAAATGTTCACGCATCATGTTATTCCCATGGTTTTTCCGGTTGCCGAAGGTGTGGAAGGCTTTGAAAAATCCCTGCAGAAAATACTTCAGGAAGCTGAAAAAGCGGTGGATAATCAGAAAAATTACATCATCCTTACCGACAGGAATATCAGCAAAGATATGGCAGCGATTCCTTCTCTGCTTTCTGTGGCTGCCGTGCACCACCACCTCATAAAAAAACAAAAGAGGATGCAGGTGGGAATTATTGTTGAAACCGCCGAAGCGCGCGAGGTCAACCATTTTGCGCTGTTGCTGGGATACGGGGCAAGCATTATCAATCCCTATCTTGCTTTTGCCGCGATTGATCAGATGTTGAAAGACGGTAAAATTCAAATGGAGTATAAACAAGCGCGGCAAAACTACATCAAAGCCATCGATAAAGGGTTGCTAAAAGTGATGTCGAAAATGGGAATTTCCACGCTTCGAAGTTATCACGGGGCGCAAATATTTGAGGCCATCGGGATTAGCCAGGAATTAATCGATAAATATTTCAAAGGCACCGCTTCAAAAATTGGCGGAATAGGGTTGAAGGAAATTTGCCAGGAAGCTACTATTTTTCATGTAAAAGCATATACCGATGAGAATATTCCGGAACCATTCCGGTTTGAAAATAACGGAGTTTACGCCTGGAGAAAACATGGCGAACACCATGCCTGGAATCCGGAATCGATAGGTTTGCTGCAGTGGGCAACCCGTACTAACGATTATAACAAGTTCAAAGAATATACAGCGCTGGTCGACCTGCAAAACCGGAAACCGGCATTTATCCGCAGTTGCTTCAAATTCAAGCGTAACCCGGTGCCGGTGGAAGAGGTTGAACCGGTTGAAGATATCATGAAGCGTTTTGTAACCGGTGCCATGTCGTACGGATCCATCAGCATTGAGGCACACGAAGCGCTGGCAAAAACCATGAATGCCATCGGTGGACGAAGCAATACCGGCGAAGGCGGAGAGGATCCGGGCCGTTTCGGAACCGACCGGAACAGTAAAATCAAACAGGTAGCATCCGGGCGGTTTGGAGTAACCAATAACTACCTGATGAATGCAGACGAGCTTCAGATAAAAATTGCACAGGGGGCAAAACCCGGCGAAGGCGGGCAGTTGCCTGGTTTCAAAGTAAACAAGATCATTGCAAAAACCAGGAATTCCACGCCGGGAATTACATTGATTTCACCACCGCCACATCATGATATTTATTCAATCGAAGATTTGGCGCAGTTGATTTACGACCTGAAAACCACAAATCCGGCTGCTAAAGTTTCGGTTAAACTGGTTTCCGAAGACGGAGTGGGCACAATTGCCGCAGGAGTTTCGAAAGCATTTGCCGATATTATCATCATCGCAGGCGCTTCGGGAGGTACCGGGGCCAGTCCGGCAAGTTCAATAAAACATGCTGGTATGCCCGTGGAACTGGGTATTTCAGAAACTCAGCAGACACTGGTGATGAATAACCTCCGTGGCCGTGTTAAGCTTCAGGTGGACGGACAGTTAAAAACCGGTCGCGATGTGGTGACGCTGGCCTGCCTCGGCGCCGAAGAATTCGGGTTTTCAACATCGGCATTAATCGTGCTCGGCTGCATAATGATGCGCAAATGCCATATGAATACTTGTCCGGCAGGAATCGCAACACAAGATGAATCGTTGAGAAAAAGGTTCATCGGGAAATCTGATTATACCATTAACTTTTTCAGGTTTATTGCGCGGGAAATTCGCGAATACCTGGCGGAAATGGGCTTCAGGAAATTTGAAGACATTGTAGGCCGCACCGATTTGCTCGAGGTCGATCACGATGTAATGAACTGGAAAACAGAAGGAGTGGATTTTTCACGGTTGCTGTATGTTCCGAAAGAAGCGAAAGAAGTTGCCATACGAAACACACATCCCAATGCAAGGCCGAATAAAGGTCATTTGGATTACACGTTAATCAACGAAGCTAAAAAAGCCATCCGGGGCGCCGATAAAGTATGGATGTCACATAAAATTGTGAATGTCGATCGGACTATCGGTGCAATGCTTTCCGGAGAAATTTCGAAACGATACGGAGAAAAAGGTTTACCCGAAGATACCATAAACTGTACGTTTACCGGAACAGCCGGTCAAAGTTTCGGGGCATTCCTGGTGAAAGGTGTGACTTTCAGACTTGAAGGAGATTCAAATGATTATATCGGGAAAGGACTTTCCGGTGGGAAAATAATTGTTGTCCCACCAACGGGTTCAACATTTAAACCCGAGGAAAATATCATTGTTGGAAACACATCTTTTTATGGCGCCACGCGCGGAGAAGCCTATATTCGGGGCGTTGCCGGCGAACGTTTCTGCGTCCGGAATTCCGGCGTTAATGCCGTTGTGGAAGGAACCGGCGACCATTGTTGCGAATACATGACTGGCGGCAGAGTGGTGGTGCTTGGCAACACCGGAAGGAATTTCGCGGCAGGAATGAGCGGTGGAATTGCATACGTGCTCGATGAAGTTGGCGATTTCGATTATTATTGCAACAAGGGACTGGTCGATCTGGCGCCTGTGGAAGACCGCAGCGATGTCAATGAATTGCAATCGCTCATCAACAGCCACATGCTGTACACCCAAAGCGCACTGGCAGCAAAAATCCTTACCAACTGGGAAGAATATTTGCCAAAGTTTGTGAAGGTGATACCTTTCGAATACAGAAAAGTGCTGCAGGAACAAAAAATTCTGGAGTTGCAGAAAAAACTTCAGTTAACGGAAGATGATCCTTCGAGACACGAATAATAACTAAAAAAATAGAAAACAAGATATGGGAGATCCAAGAGGTTTTATAACGGTGCCGCGCATAACAGCGGGTTATCGTCCGGCGAAAGAAAGAATTTATGATTTTGGTGAAGTGGAACAAACCTTGAATGAAAAAGACCGGAAGCTGCAGGCGTCGCGGTGTATGGATTGCGGGATTCCATTCTGTCACTGGGCATGCCCGGTGGAAAGCAAAATTCCGGAATGGCAGGATTCGCTGTACCGCGGCAACAAAGAAGAAGCATATTATATTTTGCATTCCACAAACAGTTTTCCGGAAATCACCGGCCGGGTTTGTCCTGCACCATGCGAACATTCCTGTGTGCTGGCGATTCACGAAGAACCGGTTACCATTCGGGAAAATGAATGTGCCACAGTGGAACTGGCCTTTGAGGCCGGAATTGTTAAACCAAATCCGCCGAAAGTTAGAACAACCAAAAAAGTGGCAGTTATCGGTTCCGGGCCGGCCGGATTGTCAGCAGCCGATTTATTGAATAAAGCAGGGCATCGTGTAACCGTATTCGAAAAAAATGATGCTGTGGGTGGTTTGCTGCGATACGGAATTCCGGATTTCAAACTGAACAAGCGGGTAATCGACCGCCGGCTGGAATTGTTTATTGATGAAGGAATAACCTTCAAAACAAATACAACGGTGGGAGAGGACATTACAAAAGATGATCTGCTTAAAACCTTCGATGCGGTGTTGCTGGCAGTGGGTGCTGAAAATCCACGGAATTTGCCGGTTGAAGGACGCGATTTGCAAGGCGTGCATTTCGCTATGGAATTTTTGACGCAACAAAATCAGTTGGTTGCCGGGAAGCCAATTCCCGAAAATGAACGAATTTCTGCAAAAGGCAAGCATGTGTTGGTTATTGGCGGCGGCGATACTGGCTCCGACTGTGTCGGGACTTCAAACCGGCAGCAGGCAAAATCGGTAACTCAAATAGAAATTTTACCCAAACCTCCTGAAAAACGAACGGACAGTAATCCGTGGCCCTACTGGGCAAATGTACTGCGTACATCGAGTTCACACGAAGAAGGCTGTCACCGCCGCTGGGCAATTTCAACCAAACGGTTTATCGGGGAAAACGGAAAATTGAAACAAGCCGAGGTCGTTCAGGTTGAATGGAACAAAGACGAAAAAGGTGCCTGGGCCCTGAATGAAGTTCCCGGCACAAACGAAATAATCGATGTTGACCTGGCACTGCTTGCCATGGGATTTACACAACCTGTACATAACGGTCTGCTCGACCATCTGGGAGTGGAATACGACCAGCGCGGAAATGTGAAGGTCGATGAGTTTAAACAAACAAATGTTAAAGGCGTATTTGCAGCCGGCGACTCTGAAAAAGGGGCAAGCCTGGTTGTTCATGCTATTCAGGCTGGAAAAATTGCAGCCTGGAAAATCGATCAATATTTAAAAGAATTCGAAGAAAAACAAGATATTTAAAAGGTGTTTATTTCACAGTGAACTTGTGCAGTTTTTTCAAGCGGGCAGCCGGCGGCAGATAAATCCAAAATAGCAATTTCCAAATTTTATTTGGCCGGCTGCTTTGGCTGCACCTGTTTTTCTTTCAAATTGTTAACGGAATATCTTCCGGTCGCGTATGTTTCCAGCGGCGGTGCGACCAAAGGTAAAATTCAGGCTCTTTCTTTATCATTTCTTCCATTTTACGGACATATTTAAGCAGAATTTCCTGTGACCCTGCCTCCGCCGGATTTTCGATCAACGGTGATACAATTACTTCGTATTTTCCCCTGCCGGTTTTTCGGGTGTGGTGGAAAAATACCGGCTGGTTGGTTCGTGCGGCTATCTTTTCAGGGCCGGAGAAAAAAGGCGCTTCACGGTTGAGGAAGATTGTCCAGAATTGCGAATGGGCAGGCGGGGTTTGATCGGCGCTTAGCCAAACTGCTGCAGGTTCTTCCTCCCGGTTGGAACCGAGTAAAATACGGCCCGATTTATGGACTGGCACACATTTTCCGCCCCACTTTTCACGCGATTCCAATATGAATCTCTCGAGCGCCCGGTTTCCCCGCACCGGGTTGTACAACATGATTAACTTGTGACGGACCTTCGTTTTCAGGGCGCTGCACCATTCCCAGTTGTTGTGATGCATGGCCAGGACTATTATGCCGCGGCCTTTTTTATACTCGGCATCCAGAAGTTCCAATCCTGTGTATGTTAACCGTTCTTCCATCTGGCTTTTGCTCATGTTGTGCATTTTTATGGTTTCCAACATAAAATCGCAAAAGTGCCGGTAAAATTTGCTGCTGATGGTTTTGATTTCTTTTTCCGTTTTTTCGGGAAATGCAAACCGGAGATTACTTAATATCGTTGTTCGCCGGTACCTGATGATAAAACGTACAACCACATAAAAAAAATCAGATATCAGGTAAATTACCCGAAATGGTAACCGCGAAATTAAATCCAGAACACCGACAATGATTCCGTTGCCCAGTTTTTTCAGAAAATTTTCATGATATCGCGAATCTCTTTTTTCCAGTTCGTGTTCAGCCATAATTTTTTGTTGATGAAAAATTAACCATGAAGGGCGACACCTTCGGGACGCTGGTGCTTCCAGCGTTTGTGCGACCAAAGATAATATTCCGGTTGTTCCCGGATGGTTTTTTCCATTTTTTCGATGTAAAGTTTCAGGATTTCGCTCTCCGTTTTTTGTGCCGGCGATTCTATCAGCGTTTCAAAATAAGAAGCGTACCTGCCGCGGCTTTTTTTTATAATTTTCTGAAAAACCACCGGCTGGTTAAACCGTTTCGGGATAGTTGCCGGTCCAGGGTAAAACATCGCTTCCCGGTTCAGGAATGTCATCCACATTTTATGGAAAACAGGCGGAGTCTGATCTGCGGCAAGCCATACAAGAAGAAGCTCTTTTTTGTTATTTGCTTCCTTAATTGTTCGCAGCACCTGCGAAGTTTGAATTAGGTCAGCGCCCATCCGGCCCCGGTTTTTATTTAAATATTTATCGAATACCTTATCGTGGAGCGGCTTGTACACTGCAATTCCACGATGTTTTGTTTTCGAGCCCAGATAATTTCCCCATTCCCAGTTGTTGTAGTGCATGGCAAGTATTACCACGCTTTTTCCCTGATTATAGTAGGCCTCGAAAAGTTCCATATTATGCAGTTCCATTCTTTTCTCGTAATCATTTTGGGTCATTGTCCTCATTTTAACGGTCTCAAGAATTAAATCCGCCAAATGATGGTAATACCGGCGTGTGATTTTCCGCCGTTCGTTTTCATTTTTTTCAGGAAACGCTTTCCGAAGATTTTCCACGACCACTTTTTTTCTGTAACCCACAATGTGGTATATCACAAAAAAAAGAATATCGGATAAAAAGTAGATGGTTTTAAATGATCCCCGGGCAATGATGTTGAGAAAAAAAATGCCAATATTTGTGGTGAATTTGAAACTCATAGGAAATTAAAACGAGGTGTAAATCTACATTTTTTACTGTATATTATATCGAAAAAATGATCAGTTTATAAATTTCACTGAATAAATAAACAAGGTATGAAAATTCAATTTACGCTGGCTTTGGTACTTACCGCCAGCACATTATTTGCACAAAAATTCATAGGGCACCGCGGCGCATCTTACCTTGCGCCCGAAAATACAGTTGCGTCCGCTAATCTCGCGTGGGAATCAGGCGCCGATGCGGTGGAAATAGATGTTTACCTTACGAAAGATAACCGGGTGATGGTAATTCACGATAAGGATACGAAAAGAACCTGTACGGGGAAAAAGAATCTGACCATTAAAGACACACCGTCGGTTTTGTTACGCGATTTGGATGCAGGCAGCTGGAAAGGTGCAAAATATGCGGGAGAAAAAATCCCGTTCTTTTCAGAAATTCTGGAAACTGTTCCGGAAGGAAAAACCCTGGTGGTGGAAATAAAATGCGGCAGCGAAATACTGCCTCACCTCGAGCGGGTGCTCGAAAAATCGGGAAAAGCTGAACAGGTAGTATTCATCAGCTTTGGATGGAACACGATACTGGACACCCACAAGGCATTTCCGGAAAACAATTGTTACTGGCTGAGTTCTTCCAAAATGAATCTGAAAAATAAAATGGAACAGGCAGCCGAAGCCGGATTGACCGGAGTTAACCTGCACTATAAAATAACTGATGAAGAAACGGTAAAAGAGGCGCATGCACTGGGACTGGAGGTTCTGGCATGGACGGTTGATGATCCTGCAGAAGCACAGCGGCTTTTTGAAATGGGCGTAAAATCAGTTACTACAAACCGCCCCGCCTGGTTAAAAGAACAGGTTGCCGGTTTGTAAAAATTTCCGGAAAACGTTCGGCAATCTCAAAAAAGCAGAAAAGCTTCCCGTAATGAAAGGAAGCTTTTCAAATGCAAAATAATTGTAAAATACAGGGGGCCGGTGTGCCGGCGTGCTTCAGGATTTGAAACCAGCCTGGCGACACTTTTTCCCTCTGTGCAAATAAACAGGGAACTTTTTTTTACCGGAATCCTCTGATTCCGCCTGCAATTACTGATAATAACAGTAATACAAGAAAAATGTAAAAAATAATTTTAGCAATTTCTGCAGCTCCTGCTGCGATTCCTCCAAATCCAAACAGTGCGGCAACCAGGGCAATGACAAGGAAAATGATAATTAATCGTAACATAGTATTATAATTTAAGGTTAAAAGAAAAATCCAGCATAAACTTTAATGACCCTGTTTTTGGCGTCACCCAGGATTTCTTGTGAAGGTTCATCGTTTTTCGCTACTTTCGTTAATCCAAAATCGTAGCTAAATCCCAAAACTACCGGGTCGAGATCAAAAGCAAGACCGGCCGTTAATCCTGCATCGAGTGCATTAAAATTGCTCCGGTCCAATTCGTTGTTCGAATCAATATTGAAAAAATCCAGAACTTCGCCATTTGTTTCAACATTAGCACTTGCAAGGTAGCTAAAATACGGACCAAACTGAAATTCAAAATCTTCCGAAAGATTGTAAACCAGTTTTATGGGCAAATCGATGTAATTAAGGTTAAATTTAGCATCGCCGTCGGCAATTAAGCTTTTATCAAAATTACTTTTAAAGCCTTTGCCCGAGTATAATAATTCCGGTTGCACGGCAAAAACGTCGGTTAGCATTATTTTATCGAAAACGCCAACATGAAGACCATATTTCAGGTTATTGTCGTTGTTTCCTTCAACCGACATGTTTGCGAGATTTAACCCTCCCTTTATACCGAAGTGGGAAGATTGTGAAAATGCTGTTGTTGATAACAAAAGGACGGTTGTAAGTACTAAAATTCTTTTTGTGTAATTCATAATCTTTAATTTTTGTATTTGTTACAGGTTACCAATTTTTCCTTCCTGTGCAGCCTCTTTCAGTTCGTCATTTGCGAAAATTGCCACTTCCACACGGCGGTTCAATCTTCTCCCTTCTTCCGTGGAATTATCAGCAACAGGTTGGTTTTCGCCGTAGCCTACTTCGCTTATCCTCGAATTCTCAACACCCAAAGAAGTAAGCATATCGGAAACTGAATCTGCTCTTTGCTGCGAAAGCTTTTTGTTGTAGCTATCCGATCCTTTATTATCGGTATGGCCCTCAACAACAACGTTGGTATCTTCATATTTTTTCAGGGTTTCCGCCAGGTTTGATATATTTTCCCTGGCAGCAGGAGACAGTTCATCAGAATCAAAAGCGAATAAAATTCCGGAATCGAAGGTGATTTTTATACCCTCGCCAACCCGTTCCACTTTTGCTCCTTTCAAATCTTCATCGAGTTCCTGAGCCTGTTTATCCATGTATTTTCCGATTAACGCACCGGCCGTGCCGCCAATCATTGCACCTAAAATGGCGCCTTTGGCTGTATTGTCGGAACGCGAGCCGATTACGCCTCCAATGGCTCCGCCAGCTCCCGCGCCAATTGCTCCCCCTTTCGTGGTTTTCGAGGTATTACACCCGAAAGGGACGACAAGTGCGAGTAAAATAATTAAATACCTTATTCCTAAAATTTTCATTCGTTTGCTTTTCATTTTTTATTTGTTTAAAGAGTTACAGGTGATTGACGTGTAATTACTGTGCCATTTTCGGATTGCGGCTGGAAGCATTAGCCATGTATTTGATTTTCAGTAGTTACTGTGATTTCAGGTAATTTGAAGGTGTATAAAATTGTGGTTAACAAAATCTACACTTTGGGGTTTAAAATCTACATTTTTGGAACTTAACTTCTTGTACGAAAGTAAACAGCTCTTTCTTACAAGCCGGAAGCAGGAGTGTTTTCATTCGATTGAAACAGCGGAGAAGTGTTATTGAGCCACATCGGGAAAATTTCTCCCAACCCTTCCAGTATAAACTGCATCGCAATTGCGGTAACTATTATTCCAAGCAACCGCGTTGTTGCGGTAAACACAATGTCGTCAACCTTTTTTTCAATCCAGGAAGTGGTTACCAGCAACACGAGCAGCAGTATAAAATACAGCGCCAGAATAATAGTTAACATGCCGTAATTTAGCCAGTTGGAAATGCCTACCCCGAAAAGGAAAACGGTTGTAATAGAACCTGGCCCAACCAGCATGGGAATGGCCATGGGAACAATAATTTTGCGGAAGCGGACTTTTGCCAGTTGAAAAGGAGTTCCGTCGGCGTCATCTTCATCGCTCATTTTTACGTTAATCCCTTCCACCATTTTAATGCCTGTTGTAAGTAAGAGGACACCTCCGGCAACCTTAAAAACCATCAAATCGATGGAGAAGAAATTCAGTATGTACTTGCCGCCGATTAAAAAACCAGCCAGGGCAGCAAACGCGAAACCTATAACCAAACTGGCGGTTCGAAGTCTGACGCTCCGCGATTCGTCCTTGGTGAGTTCCGACCAGACTGAAACTGTGGTTAACGGATTAAGAATAGCGATAACGGCCACTAAAAAGTTGGTGTACAAATTCCAATTCATATCGGATTAAACGTGTTTTTGTTTTTGCATTTCAGAAAATTTGAAAGTTATCTTTGCGTGTATTGGTTTTGTCTCCGGAGAGTGTCTTTTTCTTTAACTAATTTATCTTCAATCTTTTTTTCACCGTCATTGATTTTTTCTTCCACTTTATCCAGTCGGCCTTTTTTGTCCTTTTTCTTCAATTTATCAATATATTTTTTTAAAAAGGGAATATCGTATGCCAAAATGAACAGACCGGCAAAAAGAAATATATAACCAAGCGGAATAAATGGAACCACCATAAACACGGCGCCAAATAACAGAATGATAATCCCGATTACCCACCGGATGTATTTTGAATGCTCTGGTTTAATTTTAAAAAAACTATTCATAAAGCTAAGAACGTTATTTGTCATTCATTTTAGGGGAAGCATCTGCCACTTCTTCCAACTGTTTTTTATCGATAATTTCCATTTCGGGAGGTTCGATATAATCCTGGCATTTCAGCATTTCCGGTATGGAATCATCAATATCAAACCAACTGTTTTTTAACGATTTGAATTTTTTATCGCGGTACAGCCTGTTGAAAAACCCGGCCCAAACGGGCAGCGCTGTATTTGCGCCCTGTCCGTAACGGTTGCGGAAATGAACCATCGGATATTCGGCGCCAACCCAGGCCCCGGCTATAATATCGGGTGTAAAACCTACAAACCAGCCATCGGCGTAATCCTGCGTGGTCCCGGTTTTCCCTGCCACATCCGTATTAATTCCGTATTTGTACCTCAAGCGGGCTGCCGTGCCGTGATTAACCACATTCCTCAGCATTTGAATCATAATTTCGAGATTTTTTTCACTCGCGGGTAAATTGCCTTCGCTGCCGGTTTCGTCATTTTCGCGATAAATAACATCTCCGTCAATATTTAAAATTTCTTTGATGAATTTCGGTGTGCGGCTAACGCCCTTGTTGGCAATCGTTTGATATCCGCTAATTAAATCGATGAGCGGTAACTCTGCGGTTCCCAAAGCCAGTGAAGGGACATCGGGAAGTTCGGTCCTGATTCCGGCCCGGTGTGCCATATTTGTTACGCGGGATATGCCAACATCGCTGATTAACTTCGCGCTGATGGTATTTACTGAGTGTGTCAGCGCTCCCTGGAGCGAATACATTCCTCCGTATTCTTCGTCGGAATTTCCGGGCGACCAGTTATCGAATTGCGAAAAGCTGTAACGTTCGTTTTTAAAATAATCGCACGGACTGTACCCGCTTTCGAGGGCGGCCAGGTATAAAAAAGGTTTAAAAGTTGAACCGACCTGCCGGGGCGCAGTAACATGATCATACTCATAAAATTCATGGTCAATTCCACCGACCCAGGCTTTAATTTCGCCTGATTTAACATCCATTGCAACAAATCCTGTCTGAAGCATTTTCATGTTGTATACCAATGTTTCCAAAGGACTCAGCAACGTATCGCGTCCGCCTTTATCCCAATCGAAAATTTTTGCCGAAACTTTTTTATTGATACTGTCCCCGGCAGCATTCCTGAATTCGATTTTCTTTACTTGTTCGAATTCAGGCAGTTTTGTTATGTCAGTATCTTTCCACTGCCGTTCCAGCAATTGCTGGAGCTCTTTCATGTTTTCCGTCACTGCGGCTTCGGCAAACGACTGCATGCGGGAATTGACGGTGGTATATACTTTTAAACCGTCGGTATATAAATCGTAATCGGTACCTCTTTCTTCATTGATGTTCTGAAGGATTTGTTTCGTGTGTTTTTGCACCTGAACCCGGAAATAGGGCGCAACTCCCGCATAAGTAGATGGTCGGTAATAGTTGAGTTTTACCGGTAAGCCGGCAAGCGAGTCTTTTGTCGTTTCCGACAGCATTCCGTATCTGTACATCTGCAGCAAAACTACATTTCTGCGGTTTAAGGCTTTTTCATAGTTTGTTCTCGGATTATATACAGATGTTCCTTTTAACATCCCGACCAACATCGCAATTTCTTCGGTATTCAATTGCCGGGGCGCTTTTCGAAAATACCTGAGCGCGCCGGTTTTTATTCCGTAAGTATCTTCGCCAAACGGCACCGTGTTCAGGTATAACATCAGAATTTCGTCTTTGCTGTAAAGCTTTTCCAGTTTTACGGCGATTACCATTTCGCGAAGTTTGTTTATTACTATGGAACCAATGGGGTAATTTTGACGCGGATACAGGTTTTTTGCCAATTGCTGCGTGATGGTGCTTCCTCCGCCCGATCCTTCCTTCTGCAGCAATATTGTTTTAAACAATACCCTGAACAGACTTTTAACATCAATTCCGTTGTGGTTGTAAAAACGAATATCTTCAGTGGCAATCAGGGCATTGGAAATTTCAGGTGTCAATTCTTCCTTTTTTAAGTCTAAACGGTTTTGAAGGTAGTATTTTCCCATAAGTACCGAATCGGCAGTGAAGATTTCTGCTGCAACCGGATTTTCAATAGATTCCAGCTGTTTCTCGTCGGGCATCGGACCAAATGCACCTTTGTTGATGGCAACGATAAAAACCACCACTAAAATCAGATGAAGTAAAACGATTCCGAGCAGGCCGTAAAGAATGTATTTTCTCCTTTCCCAGGTAGCCTGCCAGGCCCGTTGCCCGTACATTTTTAATTTTGCAGGTATATTTTTGAATTTTCTGCCTGATGGCGCCTCTTTCATGTATCAAGATTTTATAACACAACTTTTTTTCACAAGTCTTTTGTTCATAGTTCATTATCAGTTTAATACAAGTTTTTAGGTTTCAAATTCAACAAGAAGAAAATCCGTTTGTCGCAATTATTAAATTAATTCAGTTGTTCTCCCTGTAATATTCCATGGCCTTTGGCATAATTCGCTCGAGATGATTGATTCTGTTCTGCGGATTTGGGTGAGTGGATAAGAACTCCGGCGTTCCGGCGCCTGAACCGGCAGCCTGCATACGTCTCCACAATTCCGGGGCTTCCCGCGGGTCGAAACCGGCCATGGCCATAAAATACAACCCCAACTCATCGGCTTCTTTTTCATGGGCGCGGCTGTAGGGCAAAATAACTCCCAACTGCGATCCCACTCCAAAAGCAGTCATGGCAAGTTGAACGGTTGTCTCATTTTTTTCTTTCAACGCTTCCGAAAGCGCCATGCCGCCGAGTTGCAGCGCCATTTGTTGCGACATTCGTTCGTTGCCGTGTTTGGCAACCGCATGCGAAATTTCGTGGGCCATTACCACTGCAATACCGTTTTCATTTTTACACACCGGCAATATTCCGGTATAAAAAACAATCTTTCCGCCCGGCATGCACCAGGCGTTCATAACATCTTCCTTTATCAGGTTGTACTCCCAGTTGTAACCTTTAATCAGATCGCTTCGGCCGATCTGTGCCAGGTATTTCTCAACGGCATTCGTAACGCGGTGGCCAACTTCTCTGATGGTTTGCAACTCCTGCGAATTACCCGCCACATTCGACTGTTTCAGTACCTGCTGGTAACTTTCGTTGCTTAGTGTTAACATTTGGGAAGAAGGGATGGCGGTGAATTGTTTGCGGCCGGTTAACGGCACAGTGTTACATGCGACGATCGAGAAGACCAGAACGAGAAATATTGTTTTTTTCATTT
>CAWAMJ010000021.1:0-217657 GCA_963783085.1 uncultured Prolixibacteraceae bacterium
GCGGCCGGTTTTACACCACCAGCCCAACAATTTTGGAAGCAACTGGAAGGTAGTTTAACCGATTATGGCATAAAAAACCTGGACAAGCCGTTTGTAAGGATGCGACATCTTGGGGCTGGCAGATACAAAAGAGAATTTAATGTAAGTAAACATGATGAAAAAGCTGGATTTAAATATTCTGGTCCGAAACGTTGTATTTGAACCAACAAACGGAAACAGCGATCATATTGGAAAGGCATTGAAACAAATTGAAGCTGCTTTTCAATGGCATAAACCTGCCAATATCAATTCCCCCAGTTCAGCGCTGGAAATAAATTCCACATCCGGCCATTTTTTAACAATTTGCTGCAAAAGTGTTTTCAGGGAGTTTAATCCTTTCGCTCTGTTTGCAGGGTCAATATGTCCGCAATAATTTACCCGGTGAGTACTGATATTGGCAGGTTTATGCCATTGAAAAGCAGCTTCAATTTGTTTCAATGCCTTTCCAATATGGTCGCTGTTTCCATTTGTTGGTTCAAATACAACATTTCGGACCAGAATATTTAAACCCAGCTTTATCATCACGTTTACTCACATTAAATTCTCTTTTGTATCTGCCATCCCCAAAATGTCGCATCCTTACAAACGGCTTGTCCAGGTTTTTTATTCCATAACCGGTTAAACTACCTTCCAGTTGTTTCGGAAACTGCTGGGCTGGTGGTGTAAAACCCGCCGACTTAAATCCAAATACTTTTTCGAATGCCTCTGTCCCTGTTTTTAATATCTCAGGCATTGGTTCAATATCCTGAATATTTTCAAAACCAAATGCCGCTGTCCAGCCCGCATCTGAAATACTTGCATACGACCTGTTTTTAAGAGCCGTTAAAACCTCCCAATCTTTTAAGGTCAGCTTTTTTTCAAATAAATTCAGATCGAAATGTTCTCTTCCATGAAATTGCGGGACCATTACCCCTTGCTTTATTCCGTCCTTCCATAATTCCCAGGCGCCATTGTATGCTTTTGGGTCTTTGGCGTTTAATTTTTCGTAGGTCTCAGGGAGCAGTTCAGAATGATACTTATCATAGCTTTCCTCTGCCATTTTTTCGAAGCTGATGTTGCAGGGAACGGCATATGGAGTAAATACAGCGTGTTTTCCATTTATATCTTTTACGGAAAACAGTACATCATACAGGGCTTCCAAATCTTCGCGGGTTTCAAGGGTGTCAAATGCATCAAACCGGCTGAGTATTTTCATACCGGCACGATCCATCTTTTCCCGGGCTTGTTTTGAATCAAGACGTACATTTCCGTAATCATCTACCTGAAAAAACAATTAGCTTGCGATTGGTCCGCCAGCCGGGAATATTTTTAAGGTGATCTATGATTGTTCTTCTATTAACCATAAACTAATTCTTAGCTCACTTTATCAATAATTGTTTTATAAGCAAGATTGGGAGTAAGAAATTTTTCGAAATATTTTCTTCCGTTAACTCCCATTTCCTCTCTTAATTGTTGATTAAAATAAAGTTTATCGAAGTTTTTTTTCAATTTGTCATGTTCGCCGGCAAATGACCACAAACCAGCATTTATCTCGGTCTAGTACCTTACCATAATCAGTTGCTTTGTCTATAGAAGCCAGTACAGGTATCCCTACATTCCAGTAGTCGAGTGATTTACTCGGTATATTTGGAATGGTGAAATTACAATGCAGGCTAATAAGTCCTAAATCACAACAACTGATTAAATCCTGATAATCCTGTTTTGGTATAGTACATTGAATCTTAATATTAAGAATGCTCTGCTCCTTTATTTGAATGGCTAATTTTTCCAATTGCAAACCTTCTCCTAACAATAAAAAAAGTACCTTAGGAAATTCCTGGCATCTATTGGCCAATTCCAATACATTCTCCATCTGTTGTGGTTTTCCCATATTGCCACCAAACACTACAACAAATTTATCTTCCAGCCCAAATTTCTGTCGCAAAAAAGAATGATTATGGCCAAAATTCCGGTAAATTTTTTGAAAGTTTTTAATCTCATGCACTTTATTCTTATTCATCTCAGGATTGTATTTTAAAATATAATCAATGTTACCTTTCGACATGCATCCGATGTAATCAGCCTCTTGATATAATTTTTTTTCTTTATTTCGGAAATATCGGTAAAGCATTCCACCTTGTTTCATGAATCCCATATCTACTGCATTTTGTGGAAAAATATCTCTTAAAATTAAATAAAATTTCGCCTGATGTTTTTTTTTGAGCTTTGCTGCCAAATCGACTAATGTTATTGGCGGTGTCGGACTGATAATTAAATCAAACTTTAAATTTGGGTAATATCTTTTTAATGCTGATTCAAACTGATATGGTAACAGAACATTGGAAATGCCTTTCAGAAAATGATGTACATTTTTTATGGGCAGAGTTTTTACCCGTAAAATATCGGTTTGTTGTTCCCTGTATATTCCTGTTGGATGAGCGCCTGGGGCCACAACGATTACCTTATGTCCGGAATGAACAAATTCTTCTACTAATGTTGTAAACATATTAAAAGACTTATTCATGTCGGGGAAAGCAAACATGAGAAAAAGTATTCGCATTTTATTGTTCATCATTTCAACATATTTAATTTTTCTTCGATTAACTGGATTATTCTTTGAAAGCGTTGTTCCTGATCTCCATATTTTTTTATTATATCAACAGCCCTATCTTCTGAGATGGATGGATTGAGTATCATTTCCGCAATTTTCATAGCACTTAACCTGGCATTACGAGGTTGACAATATTCAGCATAATCCAGACAAACCTCTCTGGCAAAATTTTTATCGGCTACAAGAAGAGGTTTTCTTGCTGCAATAGCTTCCATGTAGGATGCCGAAAAAGTTTCCAGCAAGCTTGGTACAAAAATCAAATCAGCTTGTTGATATAAACGTGCCACCACTGAATAAGAATAGGGGCCAATATTTAGAATATTTTCTATTACATCTAATGATTTAGATTCATTTTCTATGCGTTCCCATAATGAATCCTTATTTAAGGTAAGCACAAATTGAAAATCAAAATCTACCATTTTTTTTAGTTCATGCACAATTTGAGGTATAAACTGAAAAGCTTTGTGAATATAATTGGCCCCTGGACAAAAAACAATTTTAGGAAAATCATTAAGATTTTTTTTTTGCAAATGTGTCAACTGGTGTAACATCTCCTTATCAAAGGCATTATTTATCACTTTGGTTTGGGAGCGTTTAGTTCCTCTCCTCCTAATAAAAGAATTTCTTGCTTGCTCCGTTTGAAAAACGAAATAATCAGCCTTACGACTGTAATAAAACTGTACTAAAACATACAAAAAGTATCGAAGTACTTTAAAGAAAAATCCTTTTAAAGCAAAAGAAGAAAAACCAGCATGTGTTATGTAAGCATTACTAATTCCCTGAATATGGTAGACCGGAAATTTAACATATGCAGGACCAGCCATTGTGTAAACTAATTGACAGTTGTAGTTTCTGCTTAACTCTCTTAATTCTTTTCTTGCATTTTCGCATCTGGAGGGACTTTCTTTAAACTCAAAAAAACGTTCATCCAACTCTATTCCCATTTCCTGCAGTAAAACTTTAACTGATGGCGATATTGCATAAATCCAATTCATATTGTTTGCAATAAGCGTTTTAGTGATGAATAAGGCAGAATTTTTCACACCTCCTCCTACAATATTTGTTGAGCAGTTAAAAAGCACTTTTTTTTTCACACCTATTCGGTTAAGATGAATTTAAAAAATTGTTCTGCAATTTTGTTCGATTGAAATGGAGATATAGAATATGGAGCTTGTTTTTGCAATTTAACTATCTTCTCTTCCGTTAACAGGAGTTCTTTTAACTCGTTTGTATATGCATTTACATCGTCTTGATTTATCAATATACCATTTACATTGTTCGTTATTAACTCATTTGCACCAGCTATTCTGTCAAAACTGATGCATGCACAACCTGCTGACAATGCTTCACATAATACATTTGGGAATCCTTCAGAAACTGAAGTAAATGCAAAAACAGATGCTCTTTGGTAATAAGGAACAATATTCTTGATATTTCCTAAAAACTGAATACGATTGTTAAGTTCCAAATTTATCGCAAGTTTTTTGCATGATTCCAAATATTCTCCATTACCTAAGAACCATATTTGCCAATCATTATCTATTTCATTTTCAATTTTTTTAAAAATTCTAATCAATAAATCCTGCTGCTTGGTTTTAATAAATCGGCCTACATTTAACATTATTTTTTCTTTCTGTATTGATGTATCAAATAAACTTGGAACTGGATTACCAATTACTGTAATATTTTTATGCCTGGTTGTCATGTATAGATATTTTTTGGCAAGCTGAGTTTGCGCAATAATTCCTGTTGCCCTCCTATATACTATTCGATTGATAAAATTTAAAAATGTCCCGTAACTAATGTCCGGTCGGCTTCGATCGGAAATAAAGGTGCGGATATTGAGATTTTTAGCCGCCATCATTGCTAAGCTGTTGTATCTTCCTCCGAAACTGAGTAATGAGTATGGCTTAATATTCTGCAATTGCCGTCTCAGGTACCAAAATATCTTCATTGTGAATACAAGACGGTTATAGTTTTTATAGTTAAAGGAAGGCTCATGAACTATTATTCTAGAATCGAGTTCGAAAAAAATATTAGCTTTTGTCAATAAAACTAAATGAACCTCTATAGCTTTTTTTTGAGCAAAATAATTTGCAATTACAGACATTACTCTTTCTGCTCCTCCGGCCATTAACGATGGCATAATTAGACAAACTCTTTTCATTATAATATTGTTTCAATCATCCAACCATACGGATTAAATTTCCCATCAAACCAATTAAATCTTTATCCCAATAACCCGGACATGGGTCATATCCTTCCGGAGAAAAACCATAACTGATTTCTACAATTTTCGGTTTATCCTTATCGTATACAAAATCCATAGCCGTGCATTGGCTTTTTAATTTATTGTGAACCTCGAATGCCAGCCTGATATCTTTTTCATTGAAAAGTTGTTTTTCGTATAAAATGGTTCGCTTCCTGAAGCCCGGAAGTCGTTTTTCCGTACCATGCGTTTGATGGCAAAAGCTTTGTCGCCAATTACAATTATACGGATATCGTAATCATTGTCAGGGATAAAATCCTGAAAATAAATGTAACCTTTTTCGCGACCTGGTATTTTAGCAAATTCGGTGGGATAGATAAACCGGACAATTCCTTTTACCACGTCAGGTACACTTCCTTTGCCCAGCCTGAACTTTCTCCAACGCTCCTTAAGACCTGACAAGGCATCGTTTTGATGATAACCAAGGCTAAACGCCCTGTTAATCAGTTTTATTGCCTGACTTTTTGTATGCACCAATCTAACATTGGCAGAAACTGCCCCTCCTCGTAATTTAAATACTTTTTGGGAAGGTTGTTTTTTGAATCCAACCTAACATTGCCGTAATCATCCACCGAATAAACAACGATCTTTCGTTTGGTATGCCAACCGGGAAGGTTTTTGAGATTATATAGGACTTGTTGTTTATCATTATTCTTAAATAAATTTTTGAAATCGAGTAAATTGGATCAATAACAAAAGTGAATTCAAATTTAATTGTAAAAAAAATACAACTAATAAGTTTGATTTTAATGTTTCAATTTCCGATATAAATGAAGTAATAAATAATTCAGAGGTAATTTTAAATAGGAATTAATGTAATCAGTCGATTGAACTTTTTACCTTTCTTTTAACTGTTTCCTGATGGTTCTCAATAAAAAACATTAAGGAAACAACCAGGAGATTCTTTCTAGATAATCAAAATTATGAGTTGTGCCTTTTTTCAATTAGATTAACCAACATTTTTACCGATCTTGGTATTAAAGAATTCTGGGAATAAATCAATTTTTGATAATAACGATTCTTTTATTAAGAGGAAATAGATTCCTTTTGGATAAAACTGAATAGGAATGATGACTTTTATGATATTTGTCTGGTGTACCATTCTCCGCACTGTATGGCAGACCGGTTCTTGCCCACGGAATATCATCCAGTTTGTTTGGAATTTGCCCATTAAATGCTTATAGATGTTATTATTTCTGCACAAGGATGTATACTCCACATGTACTGATATACTTCGGGCTTGAAAAAGCCTGAAATGTTGGAACTGTTCTCATTTAAAAATTCCATACATGGGTTTAACATTCGCCTCATGTAATGAAGCTGATAGTCCAGTTCATTTTGCTGATACTATTTTGCCTTCAGGAAATTGCTCATGATAAAATTTTAAATCTTCCATCCACTTCCCTTTAATTTTTTAAATTTTTTATGCTTAAAAGCCATGCAAAATTTCTAAAATTGTTTTCCAAAGGAACCAAATTTTCAACATGCTTACCGGAATACTCTGCTCTACCAATACTATCACCAAAGCTACCAGCCAAAATGACATCAACATCCAAATCAGCCCTAATCTGAGGAATGGCGTGAAGATGTAATCCCTGAAAACTCGCAGCCTCGTGCGCTTGCAATTTTGAAATTTTCCCATAGATTTTCAGCAGTTACAATGAAGTGCTTCCAATGCCAACCCAACCGTTTTGAAACTTCCTTGGCATAAATAACATCCCTGTATTACTGTCTCCCCAAGTATATGCTGTAACACTTTCTACTTTTAATAAGCTATTTTTAATTAGATAATCCAAAATGCCAGCAACCATCCTGCTGTCCATTCCTCCACTTAAAAGTACTCCAATTCGTTTTTTGTCTGATACATATATAATAATTTCTTCACATAGCAGCTCAAATAATTCATCGGTAATAGTATTTTCATCAGTTTCAAGTTCCTCATGTTTTTTTAAATTGAAGTATTCCCAGCCTGTTTTATCTGTTATTATTTTTGCAAGCCAGGGAGTTCGTTTAATCCCCGAAATAAGGGTACGGTCACCAAACATGAAATTTTTATTTAGGATTTCTGCTACTGCCAGAGAATCGATTTTTATTTCACTTTTAAAATTTAAGATGGCTTCATTAATATTCTTGAAAATCGTTATTTTTTTTTGATTCATCAAGGAAAAAATAATGGATTAAAAAATCCAAGATGGTTATAGTATTTAAACATTTTAATAAATAATTCTAAATGAAAAGAATAGTAGCCGGAGATTTATTTTTAGGTAATTATTAATTTGCCAAGTTCATCAGAAGTCATAAATTCAATATTAGGCCATCGATTTAATGCATTGGTTAAAATTTTCTTTAAAAACTTTAAATTGTTATTTCGGTTTCTTTAGTCAATAAGGCCAACAAAATTAACTCGATGACTACTGATAATTGCCGGTTTTTTCATTTTAAAAGCAATATTTATATCTGACAAACATCGGTCAACAGGATCGGAATAACTAGTTAAAGAAGGTTCGAACGTTACATTACGAACCAAAGCTATTTGACCACTGTTATTTTTTTTTCCTAAAAACCGATTGGTATAAATGGGTTTATTATTGGGGCCTGGTTCTCTCAATTTTCTGATGCCCTGAATATACTTTACCCCTTTTTAGCCAGCGGCCCGTTAAAATCATTACTCCATGTATAATTTGTTGGAATAACAGTCAGTGATTTATATCCAAATAGCTCGTAAAATAGCTCCAGACCCTGCAAGTAAATTTTTAGTTTATCTTGTTTGTCTTTCTCTGAACTAAACCGTGTAGCCTCTACAAAATAATTACCATTCCGTTTTTCCCCTTTTCTTATGCACCCCGGCATTTGATACTGAAATCCAAAATGAACGTCTGGATCGTTATTTTGCAAAGCCTGCATAAACAGGCTAACATTTAGATGTTCGCGGGCATGAAATTGAGGATAGAACAATCCTTTTTCTCTTCCTTCTTTCCATAACTTTAAATTAGTAGTATGGTTTGGATATCTTTGAAATGTTATCTGTTATCAACTCATAGTGATATTTTAGAAAATCATCTTTTTTAATTTTTTCAAAATCAGGGTTTGCAACCACGCAATTTGCTGTAATAACAGCTGGTTTGTCATTTTTGTCTTTAACTGATGCAAGCAGACCAAAAAGAAGTTCCAGGTCATCTTTGCTTGCAAGTGAATCATACCGCTCATATTCATTTAAATGAACCGGATAACCCGCCTTTAAACATTTTTCATAAACTTCTTTTGAGGGCATTCTAATACTTCCCCAGTCATCGCTTTCAATCACCACAATTTTGCGGTTGGTGCGCCAGCCCGGAAAATTAGAAAGGTGGCGAATGATTAAATGTTTTGCGCCTGATAACATGCACTGAATCTATAAATATTATTAATTATTTTTTGGATTTTTCTGATTCAAGCTTAAAATAAAATCATAAAATATTTTTGCCTGAATATCTTTATTGAAATATTTTTCGGCAATATTTCTGCCATTTGCACCAATTCTTTTTGCTCCTTCAGGTTTGCTTAATGCCGTAGCATAGCATCGGCAAAAGAATCAACAGAACCTGGCACTGCAAAATAAACAGATTCACCATCAACTAAATAATCCGGTATTTCTCCAACAGTTGTTGCACAAACCGGATTGCCTGTTGCGAGGTATTCACCTAATTTGGTTGGAAAGCCACCTTGAGCTTGTTTGGAATCCGGGCCGTGGAAGAACAAGTAATGAAGCATTTTTTATAATTGCCGGAATTCGGTCCCTTTTGTATTCGCCTTTCCAAAACACTTTGTCGTCCAATTTTAATTCTTTAATAAGTCTTTGATGACCAGGCGTATCATAATTCCATCCGCCAATGAGGTATAATTTGTACCCCGGAAATTGTTCTATAATTTTTGCAAAAGCCTTTATAAGGATGCTCACACCGTCTTTGGCATCATTCATGACACCCACAAAAGCGACGTATGGTTTTTCAAAGCTTTGTGGAATGTGGAAGTCTGTATTAAACCTGTCCAAATCAACTGTCATGGGTAAATGCAGCAATTGTGGAATTGGTTTTGGGAATTGCTCGTAATGCTTAAAAAGTGCTTTTGTCATTAGAGCAAGACCATCATAGGAATATAAAGCTTTTTGTTCGAAAAATTGTTTGTCTTTTATCGGCAAGTTTCCTCTGAAGTATATTTCCTTGTTGATTTTTGTGATTGTCAAGAAATTCACTCATTTCTAAAAAGAGAATTCTATTGGGATACTTTTTTTTTACTGAATGTGCTATTTTAAAACACAAATAACTTCCGGATGTCCAAATTATGGCATCCAAATCTTTTTTTATTAGTTGTAAAAATTTCCATTTAACTTCAAAATAGACGAACCAACTTTTCACATACTTATGCCATCTCCTTTTCCATAAATTGTCGTTTAGCCCTTTGGTTAGATATACATATTCCACACCATTATAACTGTCTTTCCGGTTAAGTTTATTTCGTTCATTTTTTGATGAATATCCCTCGTATATGATTAATTTAATATTTACACCTAATTGATTCAATCCGTCAATTAATGTTCGCCAACGGTTTGCATTAGCTGTATTTTGAAAATACGGATTTTTATCTAATAATATTTGCAATTGCATTTCTGTTTCATTTTTTGAATGAAATTAATTTCATTTTGTTAAAGAGTTGATTACTGAGGTTTTTTCAACCTTTATTCTTTCTAGTTGCCAGTTTAGATATCGTAATTCACCTGATGAGATAAAATCAGGATGTATTCCAAGAATACAATCGATTAATGTCGAGCCCGAATGTCCTTCGGCAAGTAAATAAATTAGTTACATCTTATCTTTCCTTCATCAATTCATCATAAATAGTTTCTACTTTTTTAGTATTAATTTCAGGGGAAAATATTTTTTCTGCTTTTTCTCTTCCTTTTAAACCCATTCCTCTTGCTTTATCAGGGTGTTGACATAAAAAATTAACAGCATTTGCTAACGCTCGCGGGTTCTCTTTTTCAACCAGCAGACCATTAATACCATGATCTACTATTTCGTTCATCCCCTCAACATTACTTCCGATAACAGGTTTGCCATAAGCAAAAGCTTCAACTGCAGGCCTGCTGAAATGTTCAATTTTAAATGGAGTGATTAAAATATCGCATGCATTAATTGTAGTTAGTGGCTCTTTTAGAAGTCCAAGTAATTCTGCATTTTGTGTATTCATTATTTTTAAAATAGCGCCATATTTTTTTCGAAAAACAGTTAATTTTAGCCAAAACTTTAATTTTTCTTTTATACCATTTGTATTTCCCAATTTATTATAATTGCCTGCAAATTGTATCTTAATGTTTGGATTTAAATAACCCAGACATTCGACTACTGCTTTAAAACCTTTGATTTTTGCCTGGCCTCCCAGGTACAAAATATTTCGATTTTGATTCAAATTGCCCATAGATGGTCTATATTCTCCAGGAATATTGATAAAATTATAAATAACATAATTATTTTTACTTAACCCCAAACGTTTTTTATTATCCTCGCTAATGTTAATGACTGCATCGCAATTATTTTTTATAAGATTTTGAAGAATCTTACGCCGAATTCCACAATATCCTTTTGCAATAGCTTCCCGATTATGTAGTACAACTTTTCTCCCAAGTTTATTGGCAGCATATGCCCAACTGGTTAAAACATGAGAATTTAAGTGTACAATGTCAAAATCCTGTGTTTTTAGATAAGAAGGAGCAACTTTTTTTGCCGTTCGCCACCAGTGATTATATGCTCCAAAATATTTATAAAATTTCCACCAATGTGTTTTTGCTGTTTCTGTATGAGAAAACCATTTATCAGAAGCACCAATAACTTCTGTTTTAATACCTTGTTGGGTGTATAAGTTGATAACTTCACTGTTTTTTATAAAAGCTACTTTTACATCATATTTATCTTTGTTTAAATGTAAAATCAAATTAAGCAAACTTATGGGAGCACCGCCGACACCCGTGCCATGATGAATAAACAAAATTTTAGTTTTTTTTGTCATTTAGCCTTTTCTTTCTATAAAATTAATCCCATACAATATTCCACTCAAGCCAAGAAGTATAAAACTAAATGTGACCATCAATACATATTGCCCAACCAAGCCGCCTATTACACCCGTTCCGAGGCAAGCTCCGGCTAGAAGTATTAGGCCGTTAGAGTTCGGACTGTTCCGCAGATATTTACCAGGACCATATATGATCATTATGAAATAAACCAGGAAGATAACTGCACCAATCAAAATGCCGTAGTTTCTCATTAACTCCAAGCCAATATTATGAATTCCGAATTCTACATTATCTATTTTTGCACCGCTGTTTGATAAATATGAATAATTCGGCACTTCATATGGTGGCCACCACATTTTATTTTGAGTTATTAGATTCCATCCCCCCGCCCAAATAACTGCACGGTCATCGAAGGCTTTATATTGCAGAAGGGTTAAAAATTCATCCCACTCAAAAAGGGATAATTCATCCGTCTTTATGCTTTCCTGGCGTTTAATTACATTGTATTGGTTTGTGCCGTAAATTAATCCTGCTACCAGCAAAACACTAATAATAATTGCTCTTGGTTTTGCTATCTGATTTAGAATCCTTGAATATCTCTTAATTGATGCAATGGAAGCAACAAATGCCACTAACGCAGAAAAGAACAAAGTCAATTTTAATCCCTTGAACCCGGAACCGGTGACTAATAAAAGCATTAAGCTTAAAATTATCCAAGTCGTTGGTACCTCAAACTTTTTCCTTAAAATTAATTTTGTAGCTACTAAGGCAAAAATTAAAGGGAAACTTATCCAATATGCTCTTATAGTGAAGTTAATATAAGGAATAAATTGAAAAAATGGCAGTAAAAGCAAACTCAGTGTAATTCCGGAGATCACTACTTTATTAACTTTCCTGGCAACAATAACACCATAATAAAAAGGAAATAAACCCAAATAAAATCCCAGAGGGCTTAGAATCTCAACAATACCAGCGTTCATGTTCAAAACTCTAACTCCAGTCATAAATATGAAAACCGGTAAAGGAATTAAACTTAACAGCAAAAGCCACTTTAATCCCTGTTTTTTTAAAAAAGAATAATTTGTAAGTGTCATCAATAAAGCTGAAAGTAACACCACATAAGCCAGGGTAGAACCGGGAACGACCAATACAAATAAGGCAGGTATATACAACGGTTTCTTAGACCAAACCAAATAAAAAACATAGGGTGCTAAAGCAATTTTTCCGATCTCAGGTATCATGTTCTGTATTGGCAGCAGAACTATGGCGACCAGAAGATGAATAAAGCCTGTTGATTTTAAAAATTCTTTCATTAATTAAGTAAAGTATTTCGTCTAATTTTGATAGCTTATTCTATTTTTCTGTTTGATTTTTTACGAAAAATAGACTTTAAAGGAACAAATTCACTTAAAAATTTAAAATAACCTGCAACATAATAACTTATTAAAAGCATTATCATAAAAACTGCTGCTTTAACAGATAATTGCAACCGGTAATCCACTATCATTCTTTCAGGTATAAACACCGCAAAAAAAACAACAATGCCTGTTATAAACGGAATTTTTAAAGTTTGAAATAGATTGGATAAAGGGATTTTAAGTACAAACTTATAAAGAATGAAAAAACCTTGAAAGAAATTAATAATGAAAGCAAAAAGCAAGAAGAAACCTACTTTCTCAATTGTTCCTGCCATTATTCCAAAAATAATTGCCGCAACCGTAACAAGAGCAGCAATAGCACCTGTCAGGAAGTAATAATTAATTTTACCGGAAGCCTGAAAAATACCTCCTGTACTGGCAAGTATCATTTGAATCCAGACAGAAAGAGCAAGCCATTTGAATGGTTCAGTACTTGGTCCCCACTGATTGCCAAACAGAACAGTTATTACTTCGGATCTGAAATGAAATAGTAAAACAGATATGGGAATACCAACAACAGCTAATAATTTAACCAATTTAACGTGTATGTTTACCAGCTCTGTACGACTATGATTGCTTAAAACAGGATGAATAACTGCTGCTATTATGGTAGTAAAATTATCCAAAGGCATTTTCATAACGCGGTAAGATTTTTCATAATAACCAAGTGGTTGCGCACCAAGGTATTTACCGATTAAAACATTATCCAAATTTCGTGAGAAGAAATTAACAAACTGAAAAAGAAAGTTATAAAATGAATACCGAAGCATTGCGCCCAGCCCTTTAAAAATTAAAATTGGCTTTACCGGTATTTTTACAACAATATACTGAAAGATAAAAATGTAGATTGCACTTAATACTGAACGGATTATTAATGCCCAATAGCTAAAACCCGCAAATGCCAGTATAATACCTACTATTCCGGTAAAAAAACTGGCAGATACCATAATGATACCTATTTGTTTAAATTTCTGTTCGCGACGCAATACTCCCAAAGTAGTCATTGATGCGGCCTTAAAAAAAAGGGTAATTGACAAAACCTTTCCGATTTGTATATATTCTATTGAATCATAAAAGTCAGCTATTAAATAAGAACTAAACCAGAAACCCGTTGCCAGAAGAAAACCAATAAGCAGAGAAAGATTAAAAACCGAACTCAAATTATCAGTGGTTAAATTTTTGTATTGCACAATTCCAACGCTGATGCCCATATCGCTGAACAAACTAAAAAAAGTTACAAAAACAGTAACCATGGCTACCGTTCCAAATTCTTCAGGTGTTAGCAAGCGAGCTAAGATTGCCCCAATAAACAGGTTTATGAAAACGTTGGAATACTGGGCTAAGGCGGTGAATTTGACACCTGAGAACAGACTGTTTTTGATTTCTTTAGTCAATTGTAATAAATTTATTGGGAGTTATTCTTTTAATCTTCAAGTATATATTTTTATTACTTTACAAAGTAATAGTCTTTTATTTGATTATACTTTTTATGTAAAGCAATTTGCCGATGCAGTTTAATTAATTGAAAAAATGCAGCCCAACTTTCTCTCGAGGCAAATCCTTGTATTGCAAAACTTTTTGCGATTGATGAAATCGTTAATTGTTTAAAAATCCTTAAATATTCAATGTATAGGTTTTTATCCATCTTTTTTAATTGCACGAGGAAAATATTGAAAAAATACTTTTTGTTTTGTTTAAATTTAGTATTTTGTTTACGATAGTGAAAACCAACTAAATTGGGTGCAACTCCAACTTTAAAGCTAAAAAAGTTTACTCTTTTAGCATATTCAGAGTCTTCCCCATAGTGTTCAAAAAGCGGATCAAAACCACCAACTTTCTGCAGGCATTCCTTTGATATCATCCATATTGCGGCGTTGGTGTATTTTATTTCATATAATTCTTTTATTTTTTTTTTACATATTAAATCGTTGATATATTCTTTGGATCCTTTAGATAAATTGCTTAAATGCCTAAAATCTACTGTTGTTTTGGAATATAAATGAACTGGGCTAATTATTCCGTAATTTGGATTTTCTTTCTGAATATTTTTTAAAAGAAAAATATTATTATACGAAATGTATGCGTCTTGATTTAATAAAAGAAAATGTGTGCAATTATCATTTAAGGCTAGTTTAAAGCCAAGATTATTTGCCTTCCCAAAACCTAAATTTGTATCATTTTGTATAAAAATAAACTTTTTACAATTTTTTTTAATAGATTCTTGTGTGCCATCAGTGGAACCATTATCAATTATATAAACCTTGATATTTTTAGGGACGTTCCTTAACGGCAATAAGGATTTATCTATCCACGGTAGAGCATTATACGTTATTATAATTATTCCCAGCATGTACTTTTATATTTTATTTTACTCAGGATTAAAAACAGTAGAAATTTATTTCTTAGGATACTGGTTATTGACCAACATGTTAGACTCTTCATCATTATTTCCTTTATGAATAAATATAAGGTTATGATAAAAATGAATGGAGACAATTTTTTGATCGTAGTAAGATTGCTTGTAATTAGGAATTTCAAATTCTTTATTATTGAGAGAATCTGTAAATCGTTTGAAAAAATTCATTAAAGTTTTTGAATTACTTAAATCTTCACTATCACCTCCATATTCTTTCCAATAAGATGTTTGAGTATCTTCAATAACATAAATTCCGTCATCACTTAATTTTGGGAACAAATATTCAAAGGATTGAATTACATGCTCATTAATATGACTTCCATCATCGATAATAATATCTACTTTTTTAATGTCTTCTAATACTTTATTTAAAAAATCTTTATCTATTTGGCTTCCTTTATAAATTTTTATTCTATTTTCCTGTAACAATGATTTATCATAAATATCAATAGCAAAAATTTTCGCAAAAGGAAAATATCGCTTCCACATTCTTAAAGATTTACCACCATACAAAGGATTTTCATACCCACCAACTCCTATTTCTAATAAGTTGATTCTTTTATATCTAAATTTTTTAAAATGGGTTTTGTAATGTTGTGTATAAAAATGCTTTCCAATTTTATCTGTACCATATATTTTCCCAAGTTTATCTAAGTTATTTCCATAGCCAAACGATTTAATATCATTTAATATATTTTTTATCTTCAGCTTAGTAGTATCTTTTAATCGATTTCTTAATATTTTTTTGATCATATTATATAATTAAAAATTTGGAAAAATTGAGAGAGCTGGTATGAGTAATAAATGCTGGGATTTTTTATATTTTATATATTTGACTTTACACCATTTATAAATTCCATAACTGGCATTTTTATTAGCGTATTCACTTTCATTCTGTTCTCATTCAAAAAGTTCTGTATCTAAAATACTTGTAGAAAAATGGTAACTAAAAATGTTAGTAATCTGCCCGTGCATTTTTTCCAGCCAAGTATCAGGTGCTATCTATTTCAAGCAGTGTCATTATCTGGTCAAGCATTTCGCGGTGTTGGGCTGTAACACAAACCTTTATGTCAAATTGGTCTGGGTATTTTTGGAAGTCTTTTACCAAAGGAGCCATTTTTATGGCTTCGGGGCGGGTTCCAAATACGAGCAGTATTTTTTTCATAGAATTATGTTTGATAGCTGATATAAATTTTCAAGTTATTTTGCAGGCTTCTGATAATTTGTTGGGCAACAATGCTACATTATTCCTTCCACACGGTTCGTTTAATATAGTCAGTATATCCAAGTATAATCCTTACCACCTTCTCACTCACATCCGGCACGAATTGGTGATTGGGTGATGATTCATTGTTCGCTCCAGACTGTACGTTTAATAAAACCGGTATAGCTTAAAATAATCCGTACCACCTTATCAGAAACATTTGGCATAGAATAATCACCAACCAGTTTGAAATTCCTTTCTTCCCTCGCTGGCGCCGATTTGCAATCGGTGTCATTGCCAAATTGGCAATACTATTTAATAACAATAACATCCAACAATCCTTTTTCACCTGCATAATACCGATTAGCTTCAAAATGTCGTATTCCTGCCTGACGGCAGGCAGGTTTTCACTTCGTTCAAACTACTCCTTTTTCAGTCTATCGGCATTATACCTGCTTATTTTTGCTGCATACTTGATTTTAGCTGGTATAATCTGCAGCACCGCTGTACAAGTAATCTTCGGCCCTGAAAACGATTCCTTCTTCTACTGGTTTTTGATGAATGTAGTTTATTTTTTCATCAATTACTTTGTTACTCCACAATTCTGTTGGTTTATTATCTCCATAAATGTTTTTCAACCTTATTGGCTGAGGTACGGATTACAAATCCGCACCAGCGGAGAAAGGAAAAATTAACAGATTACGTAGATTTTAATCTGTTCTATCTGCGTTTTCAGCGTTCTATTCTTCGCTCCAAACATTTCGTTTAATATAATCTGTATATCCCAGAATAATCCTCACCACCTTCTCACTCACATTCGGCATCGAATAATCGCCAACCAGCCTGAAATTTCTATCCTCAGCCGTTTTCTGGTTTTGCAATTGCATCAGCCCCTGCATGATCCGCTAAGGGTTTAATCCAACCATCATCACTTATCATGTCAACAATCTTAACATTTTTTTATAGCTCAATCTGGTTGGTGGTTTATTTCCCAAACCGGGATTCGATGTAGTTTTCCACCCCTTCCCATATTTCTGTAATTAGTTGGTAATTTGCTTAACAGGTTTAATCCCTGAATTATTCGTGGGTTATAAATGGGTACTCGTGGGTAACAATGTTTCTTGTTTCCCGAAGCAAAATCCAATCATCTGCGCTGGTAATTATTTCCAATTCATCAAGTTTTACGATCGGTCGATAAATGGTAATCTTTTGACTTCTTCACCAAGATTTTCAAGAATTGCAGGGAATAACCTTCCTCCCATGCTATCCTAGTTTTGAAAAACGAAAAATTAACTGGTCAAAGAAACTCAGTTCTTCAGGTTTTAATCTTATATATTTTTCCCTGTCAAGGGGGAAATGTATTTTAATTTTTTCCCAGGCAAAACTCATACGCTGGCAATGAATAGTGCAAAGTTGAACTGCCTCATTTAATTTGTCCCTTTTTTCAGAAAGGTTTCCCATTTTCAAAATATAAAGGATTGATTATAATTCTATTTTTTGCCGGATAACAGAGCGGTAAAAATTTTTCTTTTGCCTTGTATTGGTATTGTCAAAAACCACATCGATTTTCCCGGCCACCAATTTTTGTTTTAATCTCGGCCAGAAAAATGGATTTTTGTCTCTAATGTTAAGGTTGTTTCGTCATTATTTTTTATAAGCAAGTCAATATCTCCTCCTTTTTTACGATCGTCGGTTCTGGAACCAAATAAAGAAACAGTTGTTTCCTGCCCGAAATATTTTCTGGCAAGTTTATTAATGATATCAATTTGCAACTTACTTAAACGCATGATCCAAAGGTATAAAAATTTTGAACATCATTTTGGCGGCTATAAAAGTGTATCCCCAAAAATTATCTTTTGTTCTATTCTTCGCTCCAAACAGTTCGTTTAATATAGTCCGTATATCCCAGAATGATCCTCACCACCTTCTCACTCACATTCGGCATCGAATAATCGCCAACCAGCCTGAAATTTCTATCCTCAGCCGTTTTCTGGGTTTGCAATTGCACCAGCCCCTGCATGATCCGCTCCGGGTTTAATCCAACCATCATCACGGATGCTTCTTCCATGGCTTCGGGGCGTTCGTGAGCTTCGCGGATGTTGAGTTTTTGACAAACAACGGTCTTAATCCTCTTGATTCACTTTCCAGTGACCTCCTTTTGGGGAGCCAATACGTTCGATAAATCCATATTCTTTCAATTTTGAAATGTTTTCTTTAATTTTTCTTTGGGATATTCCAACAATTTCTGCTAAATCGGATGTAGTTACCTTATGGTTTTCTTTTATCGCAAGAATTATTTTTTGCTGATTATCGGTGACCTTATCGGTGACCTTATCGGTGACCTTATCGGTGACCTTATCGGTGACCTTACTGGTGACATCTTCATTTGAATAAATTGTTATCCAAAAGGAATCGGAAAAATTGAAGCGTACCTGGTTACCATTATCCTTGCAAGCATCTGTAACACGTTTAATGCCTGTTCCTGCTTTTTCCATTAAATGAGTCCGGGAAAGTAAATCGGCAAGTAAGCGGTTACGTGACTCACTTTTCTTTCCAAATTCGCTTTCCGGGAACATTAATTCGCCCTTATTATTAATAACGATACTACTTTTTAGTTTCTCTATTGCAATTGTATCACCGAGAAAGTAGTCAAAATGAACGATTGAGTTGACAATAGCTTCGCGATAGGCTTCTGTAGGATACTCAGGAAATTCTTTTCGTTGAATGTCCTTAATTTCATATCGAACAGGCACGCGCTCTTTAAGGTATGCAATTGCAAATTCGATATTTCCAATAACACCACGGTCAACTACCTTTTTATCGAGAATATCAACACGTATGTCGTCATTAAAATGGATACATCTGATTTTGGAACTCATGATGTATTTGTATGGTTCTTTGGCAAAGAATAATATACCGGCATTTGTAATTCCTTCGTTGTTAAGTACCCGCAAGTTGAATAGAATTTCTTCTTTGGTCAGATTGTTTGAAATACCCGCAAGTTTAAGGTAGTATTCAAATTTTTCATTGTCGAAATCTTTCCAGTCGAAATTACCACAAACTTGCTCATCGTAGCGAACTTTTCCTGTTTTAATAGCCAGGGCAAGGATTTCATTCCGGGTCATTTTCTGAGAATTGGCTCCCATACGCATAAAAAAGCCAGCTGAACAGGAATACGGTTTGTTGCTTCCTTCTTTGACTTCGATAGCAAGAACACTTTCGATTTGATTGATTGAAATAAGAATTGAAGGGTCACAATTGTATGCTATGTCCTGTATCTGTGATTTCAACCTGTTTGTGATTTCAGCTCCTTTTATAATACCTGCATCAGTAATCCCCAAATAGATAACACCTCCGGAAGCGTTAGCAAATGCTGCAATTTCCTTTTGGATGGTTTTATCAAACGATTCTTTGAACTCGATGAATTGCCCTTCACCTAATTCAATTACTTTTTCAATATTATATAATGATGTTTTGTTAAACATGGAACCAAGCACTTTTATCTTTTGTTTTTGTCGTATTGTGAAGTTTTATTCGCTCCAAACCACCCTATTAATATAATCGGTATAACTCAGGATAATCCTTACCACTTTGTCGCTTACGTTTGGCATGGAGTAGTCGGTTACCTGGCGCAGTGTCCGTGTATCGCCTCTTTTCTGCAAATCCAAAATTGTCAGTCCCTGTAAAATGCGTTCTACGTTCAATCCCACCATCATTACAGAAGCTTCTTCCATGGCTTCGGGGCGTTCGTGTGCTTCGCGGATATTGAGTGCACGGAAATTAAGGATGGAGGATTCCTCGCTGATGGTTCCGCTATCGGAGAGGACGGCGAAGGCATTTAATTGCAGGGCGTTGTAGTCGGAGAAGCCAAGGGGTTTGAGGAACTGGATGAGAGGATTAATTGTTTCACTGTGTCTCACAGTGTTGGACACAGTGTTACTCTAGTGTGAACTTTCTCTTCCAGTTTTTTGCGGGTGCGGGGATGCGTGCTGACAATGATGGGGTAGTTGTATTTTTCAGCAATTAAATTCAGAGATTCCAGCAGGCCGTTAAAATTTTTTTCGTTGTTGATGTTTTCTTCGCGGTGGGCAGAGACGACGAAGAATTTTTCTTTTTCGAGGTTTAACCGTTTCAGAACATCGGAGTTTTTAATTTTCGGCATGTAATGGTTCAGCACTTCAAACATGGGGCTGCCGGTTTTGATGATGCGGTCGGCAGGAATCCTTCCCGCAGCAAGATATTCGCGGGCAATACTGCTGTAGGTAAGTTGATATCGGAAATATGGTCCACAATTTTCCGGTTGGTTTCTTCGGGCACCCGCTGGTCGAAGCAGCGGTTGCCGGCTTCCATGTGGAAAATGGGGATGTGGCGTTTTTTTGCGGGGATGGCACACAGGCAACTGTTGGTATCACCCAAAACTAAAAAAGCATCGGGTTGAACTTCTTCCAGAACCGGTTCTATGTTAATAAGAATCTGTCCGACGGTTGCCGTTGCTGTGGCGCCGGCAGCATTTAAAAAATAATCGGGTTTTCGAATGCCCAGATCTTCGTAAAATATTTCATTGAGTTCATAGTCGTAATTCTGTCCGGTGTGAACGGTTATGTGCTCAATGGCTTCGGAGTCGTCAAGGTTGGCCATTACCCGCGAGAGGCGGATGATTTCGGGGCGGGTACCGACGACGGTCATTACTTTTAATTTCTTCATGCCAGGATTTTAGTTTCACAGTGTTACACGGTGTTGAACACTGAGTAACACTGTGGATATTTTTAAACTTTTTCGAAATAGGTATCGGGATCTTCGGGATTAAAATGTTCGTTGATCCAGAAGATGGTGTATAATTCTTCATTGCCGATGTTGGTGATGTTGTGGGTGTACCAAATGGGCATATCGACGAAAGATGGTTGCGTTCCATCCAGTTCAAAGGATAACACTTTATCTGTTCCGATTCTGCGAATTCGATTCTGGCTTTGCCTTTTATTACGGCAAACCGTTCGGCTTTGCGGGTATGGTAATGGTTGCCGCGGGTAATTCCGGGAACAGTGGTGGAAAAACATACCTGTCCGCCGCTGTTGAGTTTTACCGTTTCCACAAAGGAGCCGCGGTCATCGGTATTTAATTTGAGTTTGAACGGGAAAAACTTCTCATGGTCGATGTAGCACAAAAAGGTATTCAACAGATTCCGGTCGAAAGCATTATCGAGATTAGGGATCATACCGTTTTCAAAATAGTTCTTTTTAAATCCTTCCAGTTTATGAAGTAAGGCTGAAACTTTAATGGTGGCAGTATGGGGAATATGAATTGTTTCACTGTGTTTCACTGTGTTTGAACTCTGTGTTACACTGTGGTTCTGAATTTTTTCAATGAAATGTTTTACTAATTCATCACGTAAATCAGTTTTATTTCTCCGTCCACTTCAATTTTTGGTGTTTCATTGTGGGTTAGCTGATGGCAAAAGGTGGCCACTACCGAATTGTAATACGGATTTCCAAACGGCCCAAATACATTGGGAATAACCAATCCTGAAAATTGAGCATTGTTTTTATCGGCCCACTGTTCCAAAAGTTCCCTTCCTTCTTTCTTTGATTTTCCGTACAGGTTATCGCGTTCTTCCTGGGTGGAGGAAGAGAAAAGGATATGTGGTGTTGAATTGTGTTGCCTCACATGCCTGAATTAATTGCTTTACCAACCGGATGTTGGTTTGGTAAATCACCTGCGGGTCGTTATGGCGGTTCATGGCTGCAAGGTGTACAATAACATCGCATGTTTTTACAAAGTTTTGAAGTGTTTCTTCTGATTTAAAGATAATCGTCTTCAAATGGAATTCTTTCGAATTTTTCAGGATACAGTCCTAAGTGTGTTGTATAAATGTGTGCCTACGAAGCCGGCCTGGCCGGTTATTCCTACTTTTATCATGTTTTTTTAAGTTGCACTGTGTTTCACTGTGTATTACACTGTGTCACACTGTGAAATTAAAGAATTAATCTTTTTATTCCGTCTTTTAAACTTTTGGTGTAAAAGTTAAGAAGTAAACCAACTTTGTTCCCTGATAGTTTCAGATAAGTCAATACCTGAGCTGTATGTACATCCGTAAAAGCTTCGACGGTTTTGAGTTCAACTACTACTTGATTTTCAACCAAAATATCAATCCTATAACCGCATTCCAATTTTACTTCTTCGTATATTAATGGTAAAGGTTTTTCGGCTTCTACTTTTAATCCTTTCTTCTTTAGTTCATAGACAAGACATGCCTGATATGCTGATTCGAGCAGTCCGGGGCCAAGTGCTGAATGTACTTTGTAGGCCGAATCAAGTATTTCGTGTGTGATTTGGTTTATTTCCATTTTAAGAAAGTTTCACCGTGTTACACTGTGTTGAACACTGAGCAACACTGTGGAATAGTTATTTAAAATTTTCCCCAATCGAGCCACCAATCAGCAGGAAAGCGGATTTTTTCGTTAACGGACTGTTCCAAATCCATATCGGATAAGACCATTATTTCAGAGTTGGGTTCCAGGGCTTTTAATCCGTTGGCATATCCTTTGGGAATGGAAATGATTTCGCTGTTGTTGCTGAAAGGATATGATATTCAGGTATTAAATCTTTAGATGGATTTTCAAAGTCATCGATTTTTACCCAGGCAACCACAAAACTGCCGGAAATGGGATAAAAGTATTTTTTTTCGAACTGATGCCCCTGCCAGGCGCGAATAACCGAAGTGTCAGGATGTTTAATGAAATAAAAACGTTTGACATCTTTGAAATGAAAATCGTTAACAAAACGCATGGAACCCCGTTGATCTGAAAATATGCCGCCTTTGATGATGGTTGGTTGTTCTTGCATATTCTTTAGTTTCACAGAGTAACACTGTGTTTAACACTGAGTAACACTGTGATACTTCTTAATCCGGATATTGTACTTACTTCTTCCCCAGAATATCTTTTCGGATAAGGGGAAGTTTCATTAATAATTCTTTTGTTCCTTCCACATCCAGTCGGCGGGTATTGTGCGAGTGATAATCTTCCACTTTTGAAACTTTTTCTTCGCCTTCCGAGAAATAACTTGCATAATTGAGCCGCGGTTATCGGCAGGCACCCGGAAATAATTGCCCATATCGGTGGCTTTGGCCATTTCTTCGCGGTTAACGAGGGTTTCATACAGTTTTTCACCATGGCGGGTTCCGATTACCCTCACTTTGCTTTTTGAATTATACAATTCAATTAAAGCCTGTGCCAAATCGGCAATGGTTGAAGCAGGCGCTTTTTGAACAAACATATCTCCATTGTTGCCATGCTGAAAGGCATAAACCACCAAATCCACCGCATCTTCCAGTGTCATCATAAAGCGGGTCATGTTGGGGTCGGTAATGGTAATATCTTTTCCTTCTTTAATTTGTTGCACAAACAGTGGAATAACTGAACCGCGCGATGCCATTACATTTCCATATCGGGTTCCGCAATAAACTGTTTTTGAATCTTCGTCCATTGCGCGGGCTTTGGCCATGCATCACTTTTTCCATCATGGCTTTTGATAATGCCCATGGCATTAATCGGATAAACAGCTTTATCGGTACTTAGAACAATCATTCGTTTTACTCCATGTGTTCAAAAGCTGAATCCAGTACATTTTGTGTTCCCAGTACATTGGTATTCACTGCTTCAATCGGAAAAAACTCACAATTGGCACCTGTTTTAATGCTGCTGCATGAAAAATAAAATCCACGCCCCGCATGGCATAATCCACACTGCGTTTATCGCGTACATTCCCAATATAGAATTTTACTTTTGGATTGTTGAGCCGGTGCCGCATTTCATCCTGTTTTTTTTCATCGCGGCTGAAAATGCGGATTTCTTTGATGTCGGTATCTAAAAACCGATTTAAGACGGCATTGCCGAAAGAGCCGGTTCCTCCGGTGATTAAGTAGGGTTTTATTTTTAAACATTTTTTGTCTTTTTTTAATCAATTAATTTACACTTAAATCTTCACATTTCCCGGGATAGACTGCGGTCGCTCCTGCATTGCTTCCTCAAAGACTCGTACTTCTTTACATGTTTTGTGCATGTTTTTCCCTCATTCAGTACCTACTTTTTGGGTTCTCCGCTCACAGCTCCGCCCTCTCAGTTACACAGGCAACTGCACCGACCCGGATTTTCCGATAGGGCAAGGGAATTGGTAAAAAAGCGGGGCAAAGATAAAAAAATCATTTTAGCTTCGAGCTTCGAGCTTCGGGTTGCGGGTTTTGGGTTGTACATTGTATATGTTAAAAGTTACTTCTTAAGGTTACTTTTCCTTATTTATAATGGTATTTACAGGAAATGGTTTTAATGGTTTTTTCTGTGACAGTATAAACCAGTCGAAGCTACAAAATCAATTCATGTCCACGCCGGCCCCCCCCGGCTGGCGCGGATTTGCAATCTCCCGCCTTATCGGGACAGGTTGTGCCTTGTTTTGCAAAAACAAACTAAATTTTTCGTATTGTTCTGTCAGGGCTGCTACTATTTTTGTTTTCGGCGCCAAAGATAAGCATCTTCATAATAATAATGCTAAAGTTCATGAGTTTGCTTCTCCCGCCTTTGGCGGGATCGCAAAGTTGTGCTATTTACCCTGTGGAATGACGCTTCGCGTCAAAATCTTCGATTTATTCCACAGGGCAGGATTCCACGAAGGAGGAACGACTGAAGTGGTCTTATCATAGTTCTGCCAAATACGTTCAGAGCGTTTCTTTCTTTATTGACATTGTGCTAAAAGTCGTGAGTTTGCCGCGGTCGTTCCTTTCCTTTTACGGGCATTGTGCTAAAATTTGTGAGTTCCCTTCGGTCGTGTCTCCTCCCGAAGAAGAATCGGGATTAATTCCACCGTCACTTTTCAGCGCGTTTCTCTTCTGAAAAGCGGGTGTCATTTAATCGGGAAGTCGTGCTAAAAAGGTTGTTTGGTGCAGAGATAACTCTGCTCTTAATATTATAAGGTGCAGGATTCCGCGAGGCGACGAAGCCCGCCTGAATGACCTCGTCGGGCAGGGAGGCGTGGCGGTCTCATGACTGGATTTCCATAGTTGTTTTGTACTTCAAAGGAATGGAATTCTAAACATGTTGGGTGCACAAGGGCGTGGGTCTAGGTTTTTCCATTCGGGATTCATCTCCTCAATTAACTTTATTTTCCTCGCGCGGTTGCCTGCTTTTAACTGTCGTTCCCGTTCGTGGGCATCAACAATGCTGTCGAACTCCTCATACCAGACAAGCTTGTCGGCGTTGTAACGTGCAGTGAAAGCGTTGGGATATTTCTAGCCGGACAGGCAGGGGGAGGGAAAGAAAGTGCTAACAAGTTTTATTGTATTTCGAAATAGGATTTGTACCAATTGAGAAATTCACTTATTCCCTTTTTGCTGCGGGGTGGGCGGTTTACATCCCAGTTCTTTTACTTATAATGGTATTTGCAGGATATAATTTTAACTTCTTTATCGCTAACTGTATAAACGAGCCGGTGTTCATCAGTTATACGTCTTGACCAATGCCCTTTTAATTTGTGTTTTAAAAGCTCCGGGTTTTCCTGTTCCTTTAAATGGGTTCTTTGAAGTTTCCTCAATTATCCGGGAGGTTTTATTAAAAATTTTACGATTGGTTTTTGACCATTCAATCAGGTCATTCCATCCATTGGCAGTGAATGTAATATTTCTCATTGTAACAGGTAGCAGTAAATTGTTACAGCTTTTTAACCATTACTTTGAATTCCTCGGGAGTGAAGCTAACTGAAGGTTCCTGTGCCATGCTCTCCATTAAATGTTTTTCGTTTGCCGGATTCATAGTAAGGTATGTAGTTTCATCCGGTTCAGAAGAAACAGTAATTGTAATTTCTTTTCCTTTGAAGAGTTTTTTGATTGTATCCATCAGATTTTCATTGATTTCATTTGCTTTTAATTTATAGATAGCTTCCATTTTTTAGACATTTACTGATTATTCACAAAGTTAGTTTTATTTTAATAAAATATAAAACAGTGCTGTAAATAATCATTTTATTCCGAAATAGAATTTGTACCACTTAATAATAGCCTCCCTCAAACCTCCCGAGTTACCGGGACAGGCTCTCCTAAGGAGGGGTGTAAAAAGTGCTATAAAGTTTCATTGTAAACTAAAAAAGTTTTATACCATTGAATAAACCTATCTATTCCAACAGAAACTGGTGTATTGGGAGCCTCCTCTAACTCCCCGGGAGGAAGCCCCTCCTAACAGGTGAGGGATAAGAAAGTGCTAAAAAGTTTCATTGTATTCCGAAATAAGCTTTGTACCAACCGATAAAATTTTCTATTCCAATTTGTACTGGCGTATCTGGTTTATATCCTAACTGTTCCACTAAATCCGTCACATCCGCTTCCGTCCTCGGTACATCGCCTGGTTGCATGGGGAGGAATTCTTTTTGAGCGGTTTTGCCTAAGGTGTCTTCAATGGCTTTTATGTATTCCATGAGGGGCATGGGACTTGAATTTCCTATGTTATATATAGCATAGGGCGCAGAGGTAAGAGCAGAGGGGTTAGAACCAAGAGCTTCAAGCTTCGAGCTTCGAGCTTCTAGCTTTTCTGTGCTAAATTCATGTTTTTCTTTCCCAGTCATGTTTTGTTTTGGGGGATTGTCAATCACTCTTGTCACGCCTTCCACAATGTCGTCCACATAAGTAAAGTCGCGGACCATGTTGCCGTTGTTGAATACTTTTATTGGCTGGTTTTCGAGGATGGCTTTGGTAAAGAGAAATAGTGCCATGTCGGGGCGTCCCCAGGGGCCGTAAACGGTAAAGAACCGGAGGCCGGTGGTGGGGAGGCCAAAGAGATGGCTGTAGGTGTGGGCCATCAGCTCGTTGCTTTTTTTGGTAGCGGCATATAAACTAATGGGATGATCGACATTGTCGCTGGTGCTGAGCGGCATTTTGGTGTTATTGCCGTACACGCTGCTGGAACTGGCATAAGCCAAATGCTTTATGTTGTGGTGGCGGCAGGCTTCCAGGATGTTCATAAACCCAACAATGTTGCTGTTGATATACGCTCGGGGTTTTCGAGGCTGTAGCGGACTCCTGCCTGGGCAGCGAGGTTGCAGACTTTGTCGAATTTTTCCTGTTCAAACAACTGCATTATCCGGTACTTATCGTTAAGATCATTTTCGCAAATCGGTAGTTGGGGTGCTTTGTGCTTTGAACGAGCAGGTTTTCGACAGACTCTGAAACAAGTTCAGGGTGACGTTCTATACTTGTTATTTCTTCCCGGCTGATGCCGGTTTCGGCCAAACGGGCGTATTTCAGGTTAATATCGTAGTAGTCGTTGATGTTGTCGATGCCAACTACGGTATCTCCTCTTTCGAGGAGTTTTTTGGCGAGGTGGAAGCCGATGAATCCGGCGGTGCCTGTTATTAGTATTTTCATAATTTTCTAAGTGCTAAGGTCATGAGACAGCCTCGGCCGCTAAGCGTCCTCGCTGAATCATGCTAAAAATAAAGTTTGGTGCAGGGATTTTTAAGCTCCCAATATTATTAGGTGCAGGATTCCACGAGCGAACGAAGTGAGCGAAGTGGTCTCATGCCCTATCTGCATTTGTTGTTAAGAACTTCCAAAGTACGAAGCACCCAATATTTTCATGTGCCGGGTCAATCATCTCTTTTCTCTTTTTTATGCGGCCATGGTTCTGTCTCAACGGGTATCTTTACTTCCTGCGGTTTCATTTTGGGTTTTTTCTTAAACAGCGGCAACGGTTCATGTTTATGGCCATCCTCAACTATACCAAAACGTGAATGGTACCATGCACGTTCATGGAAATAGTATAATACGATTTTAATGACTACGTCGGCGGCGCCGATGGCCATCCCAAAATTGAGATCGCCGGTTACTATCCAGCCGATAACGAATGTGGTGAGAGAGGCGACGATTCGCCAGGTTATTGCTTTAGCGAGGTGACGTTTTGGTTTAACGGACATGGATTTTGCTGTTAAAGTTTATTTTGGGATGAAATGTTGTATGTGCTTATCATTTTAAATGTTGGCCGGAAGACCGGAGACCGGAGACCGGAGACCTGCCGTAGGCATCCCTTTGGGAGAAGACCGGAGAACCTTGCCTATCGGCATGCGAGGAAGACCTCCTCTTTCGCATTAAGCTACGAAATTGCCCACGATATACTAACCGAACATCAAAATGAATAACTGTTTTATCTTATCAGACAGATGTCCTCATGCCGGACGGGCACTGACTTTTTTCAGTCGATAAAAAAGTCAGCCTCCGAAGGAATGCCTGCGGCAAAAAAATCTTGTCAAAAATAACCTTTGTGTTTTTTCAATGTAACGGGTTAGCCCGATTGACGGTCCCGATGTTTATCGGGATGACGCGCCCGCACAAAGGTTTATCTTATAAAATTGTATGATCAAACAGTTATTGAATTACTATAAGCTTTTCAGCGGGTCGAATTTGATTTCGGGTAATATCTTCTTCAACATTTCATTCACGGTTTGCTCTACATCCGGATTGGTGTTATCGACTTTGAGGAATGGTTTTTCAGGTTCTTCAAACGGAGCAGAAACACCAGTAAAATTTTTCAGTTCGCCTGAACGGGCGCGTTTGTATAATCCTTTCGGGTCTCTTTTTTCGCAGATTTCCAGCGGTGTGTTTACGAATACTTCCAGGAAGTCGTCTTCGCCGATGATTTCCTTTGCCATCTCGCGCATCTCGTTTGTGGGGCTGATGAAGGCGCAGATGAGGATGATGCCGCAGTTCATAAACAGCTTGGAAACTTCGGCTATACGGCGTATATTTTCCATGCGGTCTTCCTCGGTAAAGCGCAGGTTCTTATTAATGCCTGAACGTACGTTGTCGCCGTCGAGGATTTGGCAGAAGTAGTTTAACCCGAATAACTTTTTCTCCAATGCGCTGGCCAGGGTGGTTTTGCCGGAGCCGGAGAGGCCGGTCAGCCAGATGACTTTTGCCTGTTGCTTCAGGTAGATTTGTTTGGCCTGCCGGCTCTTGATTTTGTCGAAGGTTGTGTAGATGTTGTTGGTTGGTGTATTTGTTATCATAGTGGTGATGTTTGTTATGAGCTGCAAGCTGCAAGCCTCAAGCTTCAAGCTTGTTTTGTGCTGATTGTTTGTTTTGTGCTTCAAGTTAGCTGCAAGCCTCAAGCCTCAAGCCTCAAGCTTCAAGCTTGTTTACTGCTGATATTTTATTTTGTATTTCTATTTATTATATCAGCACGAACACTGCAAACCCCGGTGAAATAATCTCCCAAGGTCGAATTTCACGGGGTGAACTGCCTACTGCGACTGCCAACTGATTTGTTGCTTGTTTTGTGCTGATATTATTGCATAGAGCAGAGAGCATAGAGCAGAGCGTTTTCGATTGTGCAAAAAAGTTTATATCGGAATACAAATTTTGTATCAGCACGAATACTGCCTACCCCGGTGAAATAATCTCCCAAGGTCGAATTTCACGGGGTGAACTGCCTACTGCGACTGCCAACTGATTTGTTGCTTGTTTGGTGCTGATATTATTGCAGAGAGCAGTCCCGATACGTTTCACTATCGGGATTAATATCTGCAGGGATGTTCCAGCCATCTTAAGTCATTTTTTGTTTCTGGCATTAAGCCATTTTTTCAGCGAATCCTGGCTTTCCATTGATGGTTTTCCCAGAACCACATTTTCTATGCTAATGTCTTCATCGATATCCGGCCAATGAACGCCTTTCCCCGTTCCTATCCATCGCCAGTTTAATCTTTCTTTTTTGGTTGCATGCAATAATCTGGGGTACCATGATACGGGCGCTGTGATTGTTCTTCCATCAGATAGTTCAATGGCAAGATTATCATCCGTTACGCTTACGTTAATAGCTGATATTGCTCCTATGTTATCAATTAAAGTATTCATTAGTATGAAGTATGATTAATATTATGTATTGTAATCAAATATGGTGCTAAGTAATGCTTCTGTACTTTGATACCCATGGAACTCGTTCCGAAAAGAATCGGAACTCGTTTCATTCCATTTTTCAATTATGAGTTCTCTATTATCGTTTACATGTCTTTGTATAACATTTAGTTCATGACTGTTGAATCCTCCGCTTTTAGAAAGCCGGACCGGTTCAATCCAAAATTTAGCAACTTTATTTTCTCTTTCAACATGAACATGTACAGGTTCCCCGCCGTCACCTGCAAAAAAGAAAAACCGATATGGGGCCTATATTTAATATAGTTGGCATATGTTTGTTACTATGACTGGATTGTTTTTTTCTATTGCTTTCTTTTCGTTTTTGTTAATCCTTTTTTTCTATACAATTCAAGTTCTGAAATTGCAGAAATCCAGATTTGCTTGCCATCGAGGTACTCTGCTGCTTTAGTTGATCCATTCAGGAGATAGATGAGCGGATTTGTGTCGGCAATGATTTTAATTCCATTCATCTCTTATTCTTTTTTGGTAATCAAGAGGATCTTCATTCCATTTAACTTTACCCAGATGCTTTTTGGCATCAAATTGTTTTGTTGGTTTAATTTTATCTAAAGCATTATTCAACCCATTAACAGTGCGTATTTTGTTGATTTTCATTGTCATACTTCTATGCTGTTTATTGTTACAAATGTAGTTTAATATTCGCTGATCGGTCTGGTAGTAATTCTATTTTCATAAACAACTTGTCCCCTGGTAATTATTTCTTTATAAAAAAGATCGCCCTCTGCAATTCTCTGATTAACTCTTTCCTGATTATCGACTATAATATCTACAGGGATGTTCCACTTTTTTATTAAATCCCAGAGTTTTACTTTTAGATTTATTCTGAAATCTCTTAATTGATTTGTTTCGAGATTTTTAATAATAAATAAATCCACATCGCTTTCTTCACCCTGATTACCATTGGCATAAGAGCCGAACAGAATGATTTTTTCGGGATGTTCCGTTTTAACCCTTTCTACTAGTTGAGATATGTAACTGTTTTTATCCATAACAGGTAAACGTTTTTCAAATGTACATAAAATATCGTTATTGAAGCGCGCAGTTCCTGTGCTGAGGGAGGTACGGTTTAGCAGCTAATATTCTTTAGCTCGGATGCTGCGCACTGCGACTGCCAACTGATTTCACAGCTCCCGAATCGCTGCTCTTTCGGGGTAGGGCAGGCAGGGATTAGTTCGACCAGCATCTTTCGGTTCCCCAAGGCCTTCGGCGGGATAGGCGCTGCGCCCCCAAAAGTTGGGTGTCACAGAACCACCGATACGCTTCACTATCGGGATTAGTTTCCCGCCTACGTAGCACTTCGCGCAGGACAGGCTCACCTGCAACTTTCAATTCGTTTCACTCCTAAAAGTTGGGTGTCATTGAATCGGGAAGTCTTGCTACTAATATTGTTGGATGCAGGCCCTGTGGAATAATGCTTCGCATTAAAATCTTCGATTTTATTTCACGGGGTAAAACTGAGGCACACATTACAAATGTGCGCCAGCGAGGGGTGCCAGTGAAATCATGGAAAGAATTTGTAAATGTCTTTTCGGTGCAAAAGTCGTTCGAAAATCAAAATATCGTTTTGAATTCTTACGCCTACCCTATAATTTCCAAACCGGATTCTGTAATAGTACTTATAACCTTTTAGTTTTCTCAGATTTGGAATATCTTCCTGTCTCTTGAACGCAGCAGTATCGTTGAAAACAAACTGCTCGATTTTTTTCCTTTGGCTGGCTGGTATTTTGGCCAATTCTTTTAAAAAAGTTTTGTTTATGCGTATTTCCATTATCGCTTTAGCTTCCGATAATATTCCTTTGCTTCGTTCAGCGATAGATTTTCAGCCGGATTGTTTTCTTCAATAAACTGCCCCAGCGCATAATCTTCGAGCAATTGTTCCATTTTTTCAAATGTTTCTATATCAACCTGGACTGCAACCGGGCGTTTTTTTTCGTCGGTGAGATATGTCTTCTTAATGTTAAGCATTTTTCAATTTTTATCAAATATACAAAATATATTGGGTTCGTATTTTGAATTACAGTTTACAGGATTGGAGTCATTATTCACAGGTCATTTCGCTGACTTAGATTTGCCTTCAAAGCAATTCCCCCGGGAAAATCCCTTTGGTATCTTCAGTTCAGTCTGTACATTGTTTTGCAAAAAACAAAATTTTATGATATCGTTCTGTCAAAACTATGGAAACTTTTGTTTTCAGTTTTACCGATGGATAACGCTTCGCATTACATCTTTGATTTTATTCCACAGGGTAAATAATTTGAAGACAACGAATGTTCTTATTTCAAAATTTGTTAGGTGCAGGAATAAATCCGCACAAAATACCCCCTTTGTCGGCCTCCCACCGACCCTACGCTGACATTTCCCCCTGGAGGGGGCAAGAAAGCGGAATTTTTTATTTTTAGGTGCACGATTCCACGAAGGAACGAAGTGACACCCCCTCTGTCCTCCATCACACTGGCCTTATCCGTCGAAAGCCGGACAGGCACCTGACATCTCCCCCTGTACCTCTCTGTCTGGCCCCGCTAAGACCTTACACAGGACATCTCTCCTGACCCCCTTTGTTGGCCTGGCCTCAAGCCTTACGCAGACATTTCCTCCTGACCTCTCTGTCCGGCCCCCCTTAGGCCTTACGCCGGACATCTCTCCTAAAAGGAGAAGAAAATACGGTATTTTTATTTTTTGGGCAAGAAAGCGGAATCTTTTATTTTTTGGGTGCACGATTCCGCGAGCCGACGCAGGAGGGGCGGCGGTCTAACCCGTGTAATATCTTAGTTGTATTGTACTTCGAAGAAAAGGAGTCCAAAACATATTCGAGGCAAAACGCGTGGCTTTCCATCAGTAGTTCCTTTTCTAAAACCAATTTATCATGTCAAACACTGATGATTACAAATCCAAATTGGATGTGCTAAAAGCCATCCCGGTTGAACATTTGCAAACCCCGGTTATCCCTATCGATGTGTACCTGCAGGAAAGCGAAAACCAATACCATTGGGCTTTGGACGATCTGTCGGAACTAACTAAAGTGGGCATTACCCAGAAAGTGTTGAACGACTTGCCCGTGAGAGCCGGTGCCTGCCTGTGATTAAGAGTGTTTTGTTTTTAAACATAGTGGAATAGTATTTGGAATACTACTGACGCAATTTCTACAGCCAAATAGCATTGAGTTACTTTAAGCTTTCAAATCTAGGGCGTTTGTGTTCCGAGTTTGTTATTTAAATTTTTTGTAAATAAGCACTTATTGCTTTTTCGATTTTTTTCTTCACGGTTTCCCATTCTAATTTTGGTGTTTTCAATAGCATCGGCCAATCCGAAAGATCTACCTCTTCAAACCAACATAAACTTTTCAAAATATTTACTTCGTTGAATTGTGAATATTTCTTTTTATAAAAACCAATCATCTCTCCAATTGAATAGGTATGGAGCAAGTAGTAAATATCAATGAAGTCTTTTACTCTTTGTCCGCTTACCGAAATCGCGTTAAGTTTCATGGCTACAATATCTTCAACCGACAACATGCCAATGTTTTCGACAATTATTGGATTATTAACCAATGGGTAACGATGCGCCAAAATATCAACTTGTACCTCATTGATACTACCTTTTAAGGTATTGTTGGCCGAAAAAAACAATCTAAAAGAAAAATCGGCCGATAAATTTTCCAATAGTTGAACCGTATCGAAACTGAAGCTTGAAAACAGGTCGAGATCAACAGATTTACGGTGGCCCATTTTTAATGCCAATGCAGTGCCGCCAACAAGATAAAACCCCTCCAGGTATTGTTTTTGCTGCAACTGAATTAATAAGTCCAGGGTTGCTTGGTCAACTGTTTCCTTGTAAAGCATTTAAATTCTTTTTTGGGTATTTGAAAAAGCAGGGATACAAAATTCAAGGTTTTGGGATCAATATAATTGAGCTTGCAAAGTGTCGAACGGATTTCTTCAATTCCATAATATTGTTTTAACAGCTTTATTTCATGCAGGTTGCCAAAATTAATGACCCGCTCTATGATTAACCTTTTTGATTTTACTTCATCAATTTTATCGAATTCGACATCCCAAAAATAGGCCTTGTTAAGTTGTGCTATAAGTGTTTGCATATGCTTCCCGAATTTTAGATAAAGATAGTGAAAAATCCGCATTCATCTTTTAAATCCACGTCATCCCAGGCTTCTTCGGCTGGTTTACCAACTTATTTTTATAACTAACTAAAACCGATTTAATACCGCATTGCCAAAAGAACCGGTACCGCCGGTTATTAGTGTTTTCATAATTTATTGTGGTAAAAGTCGTGGGTTTGCCGCGGTCTCCGCCAGCCGGCGGATCCCTCGCAAAGTCGTACTACGAATGATGTTTGGTGCAGGGATATAGCTGCACTTAATTTTATTTGGTGCAAGATTCCGCGATGGAGGAACGACTGAAGCGGTCTCATGACTGTTCTACCATAGTTATTTTGTAATTCGAAAGAATGGAATCCTATACATGTTGTGTGCACAGGACGTGGGTTTGCCGCAGTCGTTCGTGCCTCTCTCCCTCGCAAAGTCGTGCTCCTCACAATGTCTCGTATAAGTCTTTCCCCCGCCTGAATGACGCAGTCGGGCAGGCATTCCGGGTTTTTCTCTTCAATAAGTTTTACTTTCTTTGTCCGTACCTGCCTTCAATTATCCCGGTCACGGCCAGGTCTTCGTCAAGGTCGGGCCAGTGGAGTCCTGTTCCTCCGCAAATTATTTCGATGTTATTTTTTTGTTTGTCGGTGGCTTCCCGTAATTTTTTATTAGCTGACGCCGGAAACCGAATTTCTTTCTTATCAGACATGAGCATACAAATCATCGCGTTTTCGTACCATGCTTTTTTTGCTGTAAAAAGCAGTTTAGCTACCATTTTCTTTTTTTATAAAAGGGCTTCCACCAAAATGTCCTCGTCCAGATCTTCCCAATGGATTCCTTCTCCATCGCCAATAAACCTGTAATTGTTTCTTTGTTCTGCGCTAGCATCACGTAGCGTTGGAAACCAATCTAATGGAACACTGAGTTCACGTCCATCGTCTAAAATCAGGTTCATTTTTATTTCATCAAACCAAATATCAACTGCGTTGGTTGATTTGCTAATTTGTAAAACACTCATTCCATTTCGATTTTAAGAGTTCTAAATTTTCAATTACTAACTTTCTTATTTCCCTTAGTTCATTTGCATTAAACCGTTTTGACTTTAACAATTCGCCACTTTCTAAACTAAATTTCGCAGTACTCCTTTCCTTTTCAATATGAACATGAGGAGGAGAATGGTCGTTTATATAAAAGAAAAAACGATAGCCTTTTGTTCGTAAAATTGTTGGCATATTTTTTACTTAAATATACAATTTTCTATTTCAAATTTCCTCACCGTATTTAAAGATTACTTTGGCCTCTGCACTCGCACGATTGCATCGTGTGGTTTTCTGTAAAGAACGCGATACAATCGCGCACCAGCGTTGGGGCACAGAGCGTTGGGCTCCGTCGGTCGTTCCTTCCTCGGAGACTCGTGCTTCTTATACTGTTAGGAATATTAATGTTCTTTTTTCAAAATTTGTTGAGTGCGGGGACAAATCTGCACAAAATATGTTTAGTGCACGATTCCACGAAGGAACGGAGTGACTGAAGTGGTCTCATAACCAGATTTCCAAAGCTATTTTGTATTTCGAAAGATTGGAATTCTAAACATGTTGGGTGCACAGTGCGTGGGGCTGCTTCGTTCCCGATTTTTCACCGGGACAGGCTGTGCCTCCTCGCAGACTCTTGCTCTTAATAATGTTAGGATTACGAATGTTCTTTGTTCAAAATTTGTTGGGTGCACGATTCCACGAAGAAACGAAGTGACCAAAGTGATCTCACACCGTTAGCGCGGATTTGCAATCCGTGCCTTGTTTTGCAAAAACAAACGGAATTTATCATATCGTTCTGTTAATGTCGTAGATGTTTAAGCTTTCAGCCTTTTATCCTATGAAATAATGCTTTGCATTAAAATTTTTGATTTTATTTCACAGGGTGAATGGCCGAGGTGAGGCGACGCAGCAAAGGGGTTGTAAGGTATTGTGCCGTCCCTCCGGGGCTTTGGGAAACTGTCTCTCTTTTGTTTCTACCATAATATCGCCCCGACGGGGCTGGAGAGCAAGGAGCAAAGCGGTTGGTTCGTCACTTCGTTGTTGTTGTCAGAGTTGTTTGTGGTTTGTGGTTTGTGGTTTGTGGTTTGTTACTCTTGGCTCGCAGCTCGCGTCTCGCAGCTTGTATTGTGCCGTCCCTGCGGGACTTTGGAAAACCGCCCCTCTTTTGTTTCTACCATAATGCCGCCCCGCCGGGGCTCGGAGGGCAGAGAGCGGAGGGCAAAGTTCAAAGCGGCTTGTTACTCACAACTCGTGGCTTGTTGCTCGTTAATTATTCGAGAATAAATAATTTTAGTTCCGTAACGAAACAATTTTCAATTAAAAAATCAATTTCCCTTTTTTCTGCTTTTGTCAGTCCTTTTTTTCCGAAAAGTTCCAGTTCGGAAATAACTGATATCCAAAATGGAATTTATCATATCGTTCTGTAACGGCTGTTGCCGGGAAGTTTAAAGTTCAGCGTTTAAAGTTTAAAGCTCGCGGCTCATAGCTCATGGCTTGATGTATGTGCCTTTTGACTATTAACTATTTGTGTGTTCGTTGCCGGGTAATTTATAATTGAATCTTTTGCTGATAAATATTTTTGCCTGCTTCCAGATTTCCATTATCAGGTTATAATGTTTGCTTAACAGGTTCAATCCCTGGATTACTTCATCTGTAATAAATGGGTACTCATGTGTAACGATGTTTCTTGTTTCGCGGAGCAACAACCAATCTTCGGCGCTGTGAATAACATTTAATTCTTCGAGTTTTACCAGCCGGTCGATAAATGGCTGACCTTTAATTTCTTCGCCGAGATTTTCAAGGATTGAAGGAAATAACTTTCCTCCCATGCTGTCCTGCATTTTTGAAAAACGAAAAATTAACTGATCAAAGAAACTCAACTCTTCAGGTTGCAATTGCATGTATTTATCCCTGTTTAGCGGGAAGTACATTTTTATCTTATTCATTGCAAAGCTCATTCGTTCGCCATGGATCGCACAAAGCATAGCGGCTTCATTCAATCTGTCTTTTTTATCGTTCGTCATAATCCAACTTTTTGACGAGTAATGGAACGGTAGAAATTTTTCTTTTTCCTGGTATTGACATCATCAAAAACAACGTCGATTTTGCGGTCGCCAATTTCTATTTTAAGCGCTGCCAAAAAATGAATTTTTGCTTCGAGGTTTAAGGCTGCTTCATTTGATGTAGTAATTAAAAGGTCAATGTCACCGCCTTTTTTACTGTCATCGGTTCTGGAACCAAATAAATAAACAGTGGTTTCCTTCCCAAAATATTTTCTGGCAAGTTGATTTATTGTATCTGTTTGAAACGGACTTAAACGCATAGTTCAAAGGTATGAAATTTTTTATAGCGTGTTTCAATAGTTATTGGTCAATAGTTATTGTTCATTAGTCAATAGTCATTAATCCCCCGATGGCAAGAAAGTGCTATAGACCATCATTTTATTCCGAAATATGATCTGTACCATTCAATAAATTTATTAATTCCCGTTTGCAGTGGTGTATCGGGAGCCCCCTTTAACTCCCCCAAGGGGGAGGATGGAAGAGTGCTGTCGAATTTCATTGTATTCCAAAATATGGTTTATACCACTCAATAAAACTCTCAATTCCTATCTTCACTGGTGTATTCGGTTTATATCCGAGGTTTTCAATTAAATCCGTTACATCCGCTTCAGTTCTTGGAACATCACCCGGTTGCATGGGGAGGAATTCTTTTAGGGCTTCTTTTCCTAATGTATCCTCAATTGCTGCAATGTATTCCATGAGGGGGACGGGGGAAGAGTTGCCGATGTTGTAAACTTTGTAAGCAGCTTCTAGCTGCGAGCTACTAGCTTCTAGCTTGTCCGTGCTCCTTTTTTTATTTTTTTCTCCAACCGGTGGATTATCAATTACCCGCATCACTCCCTCCACAATGTCGTCCACGTAGGTGAAGTCGCGGACCATGTTGCCGTTGTTGAAGACTTTTATGGGCTGGTTTTCGAGGATGGCTTTGGTGAATAAAAATAATGCCATGTCGGGGCGCCCCCCCGTTGAAATTTGCTTCGCATTTCACGGGACAGGCACGGGCCATAAACGGTAAAGAACCGGAGGCCGGTGGTGGGGAGGCCAAACAAGTGGCTGTAGGTGTGGGCCATCAGTTCGTTGCTTTTTTTTGTGGCGGCATATAAACTAATGGGATGGTCTACATTATCGCCGGTGCTGAGTGGCATTTTGGTGTTGTTGCCGTACACGCTGCTGGAACTGGCATATGCCAAATGTTCAATATTATGGTGCCGTCAGGCTTCCAGGATGTTTATGAACCCTGCAATGTTGCTGTTGATGTAGGCATCCGGGTTTTCGAGGCTGTAGCGCACACCTGCCTGGGCAGCGAGGTTGCAAACTTTGTCGAAGTTTTCCTGTTCAAACAACTGCATTATCCGGTACTTATCGGTAAGATCGATTTTTGCAAACCGGTAGTTCGGGTACTTTGCTGCTTTGTACGAGCAGGTTTTTAACAGACCCTGAAACAAGTTCAGGGTGACGTTCTATACTTGTTATTTCTTCGCGGGAGATGCCGGTTTCGGCCATACGGGCGTATTTCAGGTTAACGTCGTAGTAGTCGTTGATGTTGTCGATGCCAACTACTTCATCTCCTCTTTCGAGGAGTTTTTTTGCGAGGTGGAAGCCGATGAATCCGGCGGTGCCTGTTATTAGTATTTTCATAATTTTTTTTTAATGCCTTATCAGGCTGATTTTACTTTTTCCAATAGCTGAAAAAGTAAACAAAAAAGCCACCGCTGAAGAAAAAATTGCTAAAAATGAATTACGTTTCGCTAAAATCTTTTAAACTCCTTCCGACAGGTCGGAACTCAAACAGAAAAGATTTTTGCGCTTCACTTCATTCATTTTCTTAACGCATTTTTTCTTAGGCGGCTCCGCATGAATAATATCTTGTTATTAAATTTAGTTATTGCGTTCTAATACTTTGCTTTTTACCTGCTGCCTGTGCGTGAGGTTTCCCCTTTAGGGGCAAGGGGTAGCGCGGGCATGTCGTTGATGTTGTCGATGCCGACTACGGTGTCGCCTCTTTCGAGGAGTTTTTTGGTTAGGTGGAAGCCGATAAAGCCGGCGGTTCCTGTTACTAATATTTTCATAATGGACTAGGTGCTAAAAGTCGTGAGTTTGCCGCGGTCGTTCCTCCCTCGCAAAGTCGTGCTACTAAGTTTGTTTGGTGCAGTGATGTCTGTGCACTATATAACGTTAGAAGCACGATTCCACGAGGGAGGCACGACCGAAGTGGTCTCATGCCCCTTGCACTTATATTGTTTCATAGAAATCGGTCCACATTGGGTTCATCTCTTAAATGAGTTTTATCTTCCTGATCCGGTCTCCTACCTTTTGTATAAATTCTCCCATTTTTCGTGGCACATTTCCCGGCCCGGGCGGAGGCGGAAAGCCCTGATGTCGCAGGCTCATCGGGATTAGTTTCCCGCCTACGTTGCACTTCGGGCGGGACAGGCTCACCATCAACTTCCAGTTAACTGCGTTCCTGAAAGTTGGGTGTCACTGAACGAGCTTCTGGCTTCTGGCTTGTTTGGTGCTGATGGTTTATTTTGTGCTAAAATAGTTTAAAGTATTTCGTTTAAGAATAGTGAGAATAGCAGGAAATAATAACGATTGAGGTTTTTGTGACTTTATAAATCAATCTGTGTTCCTGATTGATTCTTCTGCTCCAGTATCCTTTAAACTGATGTTTTAACGCCTCGGGTTTTCCTATTCCACTGTATGGATTCCTTAAAATATTACGGATTAAGTCTCCTATTTTGAGTGCAATTCTACGGTCGGTTTCAATCCAGCGCTGATATTCATTAAGAGCATCGGGAACAAATTCAATATTTTTCATCTATTAAAATTTATTATCTTCATTTGCAATAGATGCTCCAAAGGAATCCCAATGGGAGAACTCCCGATGAAATTTAAAATACTTGTTTGTGCAATTTAGTAGTCTAAATTTCATGCTCGTTTCATACTAAATCGTCGGCTTTCAAAGATATCACCTTCTTTTTAGCTTCATATTGTTCAATTCTTTCCTGTAAAACGCGGGTATATTCCGGATTACTCAATATGTAATCGGTTGTATCAGCATGTTGAATGCTAATCTCAACTACCTTATGGGGAAACAATTTTTTTATCCCTTCAACGAAATCGGGAGGAATTGAATCTGTATTTATTTTTATCGTAGTTTGCATTATCAAATTTTTAATGTTGTCATTTTTTCTTCAAATGTATTAAAAGTGTTGGTGAAAACAAAGAGCTGGTTGCTGCCAGCCTCTAGCTTCTAGCCTCTAGCTGCCAGCTTGTTTTGTGCTGATATTATATTATTGCTCCTATTATTGCAAGGTAGAGAGCATGGAGTAGAGAGCATGGAGTAGAGAGCATGGAGCAGAGAGCATGGAGCAAAGGGCAAAGAGCTTCCAAGCCTCCCCGATACGCTTCGCTATCGGGATTAGTTCGACCATTGCCTTATAGTTCCCTTCACTCCTAAAAGGCGGGTCTCACTGAACGAGCTTCAAGTTTGTTTACTGCTGATAGTTTGTTTTGTGCTAATATTATTGCAAAGGGCAAAGAGCAGAGCGTTTTAGATTGTGCAAAAAAGTTTATTGGAATACATATATTATATCTGCACGAACAATGCAAACTGTAAACTGCGACTGCCAACTGATTCCCACGGCTCACTGCCAACTGATTTGTTGCTGGTTGCCGAATCAGCTTCTAGCTGCGAGCTTGTTTTGCGTTGATATTATATTTCTGCTTCTGTTATTGCAAAGGGCAGAGGGCAAAGAGCAGAGCGTTTTCGATTGTGCAAAAGAGTTTATTGGAATACATATATTATATCAGCACGAACACTGCAAACTGTAAACTGCGACTGATCACTTCTCCAACAGCTTCGCTTCCTCAGTTACATGGTTCTTTATGCATCTGAGTAAAATCAGTTTTGATTGAATATTCAAAACAGTTGCGGGTAAAAGCCGTCAAAAATAAAATATATTTGATACAAATGTCAATTTCGGGCATAGGATTTTACATTAAATAATGAACAGCGTTATTCGTTGCTGTGTATTAAATTGACTCAATGCTGTCTGATTCTATCTGCCAAATCAGCAGCATCGGGTTGCCGTTAAAGAAATGTGTGAATTGCTGTTGGGTTAATGTGACGTATAAAACCTTTAAATTAAAAATAATTTGTTTTCATTTGTATTTTTGTCTTGCCCCGATATTATTTAGATTTTTGGTACCGGGAATTCCCCGAGTACCCGGGGTCAACCAGATGGGCATCCTCATGTCCCGAGGAGGGATCGGGATTTCCGCTTCGCTCCAACAGGTTTCTCGTTGTGCTCATAAATGTGCTGATGGCCAATAGGCTAATAAATGATTTTCACGATTTTCTTTACCTGCAAATTACTGTTCAAGAATAAATAATTTTAATCCAGGTACGTGGGTAAAATCTGCATCAAAGGTTAATAGAGGTAAATCGAGGTATACAGCCGTTGCTGCGATAATTGCGTCTGGTAACTTAATGTTAACCGACTGTAAAAGTTCTTTCGTTATTTCTTTTATCGCGTCATTGAGATCAGCTACAAAACAACTGTCTGTTAACATTTCTATTGCTTTCTTTTCGTTTTTTGTTAATCCTTTTTTTCCATACAATTCAAGTTCTGAAATTGCAGAAATCCAGATTTGCTTGCCATCGAGGTACTCTGCTGCTTTAGTTGATCCATTCAGGAGATAGATGAGCGGATTTGTGTCGGCAACGATTTTAATTCCATTCATCTCTTATTCTTTTTTGGTAATCAAGAGGATCTTCATCCCATTTAACTTTACCCAAATGCTTTTTGGCATCAAATTGTTTTACTGGTTTAATTTTATCTAAAGCATTATTCAAACCATTAACAGTGCGTATTTTGTTGATTTTCATTGTCATACTATTATACTGTTTAAAGTTACAAATGTAGTTTAATATTCGCTGATTTAAACTATTAAGTGCATGGTATCAAGCTGCGGCTTTATTTCGTTTCTAGTTCTGCCGGAGATAGTAAAGGATTCTTCTAAGGTGCATCCCTGCGGATTTCAGGCTAAAGACGATTTCTTTTAGGATGATGCTTATACTGAAGCAGGAGTAGAACCTTATTTTAAAAACGAAACCTTAGTAGCCTGATTTAACCCTAAACGTTTTAAACCTTATTCCCTTATTTTATCGTCATTCTGCCAAATGAGCAATAGCGGGTTGCTTCCAGCTTCCAGCTTGTTTTGTGCTGATATTATTGCAGAGAGCAGAGAGCAGAGCGTTTTCGATTGTGCAAAAGAGTTTATATCGGAATAAGTTAGCTGCCAGCCTCCCCGATACGTTGCACTATCGGGATTAGTTCCACCATCAATTTTTGATTCACTGCGTTCTCACGGTCCCGATGTTTCTCGGGATGACGAGCCCGCACAAAGGGTAACCTCATTGGCTGTATTTTTTAGCTGTGAGCTACTAGCTACGAGCTTTGAGCTTGTTTTGTGCTGATTGTTTATTTTGTTGTTTATAATGATAATTTGTAATTCGATTGTTATCTTTTGCCTTATCAGGCGGATTTTACTTTTCTCCTATTGTTGAGAAAAGTAAATAAAAGAATCAAGAAAATTTAATCCTTCTCCCCACAATACCAACGCCGGCTCGGGCCAAATTTTCACCTCATTGTAAAAATTATTTCAATGGTATTCGATGGAATTCGGCAGAGCCTCATTTCGTCCATTGCGCGTATCCCGATTGCATCGGGATTTAGGAAGACATATAACATTTTTTGTAATGATATAATGTTTTAAATTCTTAATTTATTTTTTGTTCGAATGTGTGTGAAGGGTTTCCCCTTCAGGGGTAAGGGGTAGTGCGGGCTTCGAGCTTTCAGCCTTTAGCTTGTTTTGTTGTTTATTCTTTTGACAGGTCTTTTTTAATTTGACTGAGTACATCATATAGCAAAGGAATATTCTCTTTAAGAGTTTTATATATTACCTCTGCATCAACATCAAAATAATGATGAACAATTATATCTCTCATGCCCATAGCTTGTTTCCAGTTTACCTGTGGATACCAGTTTAAAAGTTCTTTATTGGTAACTTTATCAAGATTTTTGATAGTTTCTCCAACTGCTACCAGCTTCATACACACACTATCTAAAAGAATCATGCTGTATTCTGAAGATGTAAAATCATGTGATGACAGAATGCCTGCTGTTCTTTTCTGAATTATTTCAAGGTTATCATTTATCAAACATACAAGGTCGTATGCCAAATCTTTGTCAAACATAACGACCATCCTTTTTTATTCTTTTTTTCAAAAGTGGATTCATGGATTTTCTGAACCGCACTATATCTACAGAGCTTCCAAGTATAGTTTCCAGTTCATCTTTGAGTGCTGCCAATTTAAATAAGCTTAATGGTTCCCCTTCATAATAAATATCCACATCACTTTCTTTTTTTTGTTCGTCCCTGGCAACGGAACCAAAAATACCTATCCGGTTGATACCGTAGATAAACCCTCTTTCTTTTTGAAAGTCAGTTAAAAGCTGTATATATTGTTCCCTGGATTTCATTGTTTAATTATAATAATGCTGCTAAATTAATCATTTCTTTCAGAGGGTGATATGTTTTTTGTCTTGAAAAATAGCAGAGAACGGGGAGCAGAGGGCCAAGGGCAGAGAGTAGCTGCAAGCCTCCCCGATACGCTTCGCTATTCCCGAAGGGACAAGCGGGATTCCCCCCTACATTTCATTTCGGGGGATAAAAGTTCATCCATCGACATTCCATTCGCGGTGCTCTGAAATGTCGGGATTCACTGAACAAGCTTGTTTACTGCTGATTGTTTGTTTTGTGCTTCAAATTAGCTCATAGCTTATAGCTTCTAGCCACTAGCTTATCAGTGCTGATATTTCATTTTGAATTTCTATTTATTATATCAGCACGAATACTGTGAAAAATTAGCTTCTAGCTTCTAGCTGCGAGTTGCGAGCTTATCACTGCTGATTGTTTATTTAGCTGCGAGCTACTAGCTTCCAGCTTGTCACTGCTGATATTTAATTCAAAGAGGATTACCTTGTTTACATTCAAATTCTTTAACGATTCGCTGACATGCAATATGACTTCGTTTTTTGTCATTCTTTTGGTTTATTCTTGTTGTTCATCAAAGATATATAAATTTCAATTAACCATTTATTTTGTAGGGAGCTTCAAGCTTCAAGCTGCGAGCCTCGAGCTTGTCTGTGGTTGCTACCTATATTTCTTCCTCAATCGGGTTTTGTGCGCCATTGGTATCGGGTCCTTTCGAATTGGCATTGTGCTAAAGGGATAGGGTACTTTCAGTTCCCGATATTCATCGGGACAGGCTGTTCCTCCTTCCCGATTTTCATCGGGATTAGTTTCCCGCCTACGTTTCACTTCGGGCGGGACAGGCTCACCATCATCTTTCAGTTCACTACGTTCCTGAAAACCGGGTATCATTGAACGAGCCTCGAGCTTGTCTGTGATCGTTACCTGTATTTCTTTCTCAGCCGGGTTTTGTGCGCCATTTGTAGTTAAATTGAACCTTTATCTTGTACTATTTTTCATTTTACCTCTTGATTGAGCGCGGTTTTTTCCCTTTAGGCCTGCCTAAACTGCCGAACGACAGGCAAGGGCCAGGGGTAGCGAGGGCCCGTCGTTGATGTTGTTTATGCCAACGACGGTGTCGCTTTGTTGCATTAGCTTTTTTGCTAAGTGGAAGCCGGTTCACCCTGTGAAATAACGCTTTGCGTTAAAATCTATGATTTTATTTCACAGGGATAAACCCCTTCCGGGTTATGGAATTTACAGTTGCGGCTCATTACGGGCATCCCGATTATTCGGGACAAAAATCTTGTCAAAATTAAGCTTTACGGTTTTTCAATGTAGCAACAAACAACTAACGAAAAAAGTCAAGGCTGAAGCCGTTTCGCTCAAAAAGTTACGTTCGACAGCTATAATTTTTTAAACTCCTCCCGCCGCTGGCGGGGTCAAACCGAAAAGATTTTTAACGGTGCACGATATCGTCATTTTGCCAGATAAGGAGTACCGGCTTGTCTTTAAAGAAATGGTGCAGTTGTTCTTTTGTCAGCACCACATATACGATGTTACGGTCGATCAGTTTTTCCGCTTTTGGTATCAGGTTTTGAATGTAGGAATTGTCCAAATCGTCCCCGATGAGGACCAAATCGATAGTATCGGAATCGATACCCCGGGCGAAGCTGCCGGCGAGGTATGCCGCCTCCAGGTTGCCAATCTGACTGGTTACTTTTTCGATAAGGGTGTCGATACCTACCATTTTTCTCAGGATATTCTGGATGTCGTGGAAAAGCGGATGTTTTTCGTTGGCCTGGTACACCTTTTTTCCTTTGTCGAGGTTGAATGAAATCAGTTTTGCGTTTACAAACCGGTTCAGTTCCTGTCTGATGGCATTGGTCGACTCCCCAAAATCTCTTTCCATCGCCCTCAAATGACTTTGGGTGCTGCTATTCAGAAAGAGCTTCAGCAGAAGTTTGATGCGGGTTTTGGATGTAATGAGTGAATCGAGCATGTTTACAATGATAAACTGTGAAAAGGCAACTATCACTGTTGTACCTGATTATATTTGTTGCGGCTGTTACAGTTTTCCTTCCCTCGTGGTAGTTTTTTTCTGGATTTCTTCGGCTTCGCTTACAGCTCCGCCCCCTCAGTTACATGAAAGGTTGTACCTGAAACGGAACTAGTCTTGTGCAGTTTTTTTACACAGTTTATGGTATCAAAAATAATAAAGATATGGGACATGTACCTCAACAGATGAATAATTTTTATGACATAATGCTTTTTCGCTGCCGGAAGTTGCAGGGAATTAATTGCTTGTGCAATGAAAATATTATTTTGCCCCGGATAAAAAATACCTTGTGTAGAAATCAGGTATTTGTTTGATCATTTTCAAGCTTATGCAGCCGCGGTTCTGCTTCAACAGGAACCTTGATCTCCTGTGGTTTCATCCTGGATTTTCTACTGAACAAATGCACCGGTTCAGATTTATGACCATCGTCTACGATTCCAAAACGGGAATGGTACCAGGCTCTTTCGTGAAGGTAATACAGTACGATTTTAATTACTACATCGGCGGCGCCAATGGTCATTCCGAAATTAAGACTGCCGGTAACAATCCAGCCGATGGTGAATGTAGTTAATGATGCAACAATTCTCCATGTAATCGCTTTTGCCAGGTGACGTTTTGGTCGAACAGACATAAAATTTTTGCTTTTAATCCGAAGGTGAATCGTATTTGAATATAAAGTTGATAATCAATTGATTTATCACCTGACAGGCTTACAGGTTTTTGAGCGGATCGAATTTGATTTCGGGCAGGATTTTCCGAAGCATTTCTGTTACGGTATTTTGGATATCCGGATTGGTATTGTCTACCGCAATGAACGGATTTTCGGGTTCCTCAAACGGGGCGGAAACGCCGGTAAAGTTTTTTAATTCACCTGTCCGCGCTCTTTTGTAAAGCCCCTTGGGATCGCGTTCTTCGCACACTTCGATTGGTGTGTTGACGAATATTTCGAGAAAGTCATCTCCGCCAATGATTTCCCGGGCCATCTCACGCATTTTATTGGTGGGACTGATGAATGCACAAATGAGGATGATGCCGCAGTTCATGAAAAGTTTGGAAACTTCGGCAATGCGCCGGATATTTTCCACGCGATCCTCGTCGGTGAATTTCAGGTTTTTGTTAATGCCTGATCGTACGTTGTCGCCGTCGAGGATTTGACAGAAATAATTAAGCTCGAAAAGCCTTTTCTCGAGGTGACTGGCCAGCGTGGTTTTACCGGAGCCGGAAAGGCCTGTGAACCAAATTACTTTTGCATTTTGTTTCAGGTAGATTTGTTTGGCCCGGCGGTCTTTGATTTTGTCAAATGTTGTGTAGATGTTGTTTGTCATAAAAGGTAGAATTTATGGTGAATTGTTGGAGGTTGCCTGTTAATTGTCGGAATTCTCATTTTGCGTCAATCGGTTATCGTACAATGAAGTATGGATTGAGGAGGTTTTGCTTGTTGTAGGTTAGTTCGCCGGAGAAATCGGTATGCCAGAGTTTTTTGCCGGCGGCATTGGCAATGGCATGGCCGGCGGCGGTGTCCCATTCCATGGTGGGCCCAAACCTCGGGTATTCATCGGCGAGGCCTTCGGCGACCATGCCTATTTTCAGCGAACTTCCTTTTGAGATAATTTCGACCTGCGGGTGCTCGTTTCTCAGATTGTTGATATAATCTTCTGTATCGCCGCTCCTGTGCGACCGGCTGCCTACTATGGTGTAAACGTTATTTTGTGGTTTGGAAACCGGTAACCTGGTCCCTTCTTTCTTTATCCTTTCAAAAGTTGTTTCATCCCTTACTTTTTCGATTTTCCACGCCCCGGTGGAGAGTTCACCCGCGTAAAGCATTTGATTTACCGGAACATAAATCACTCCCATCACTGGCTTTCCGTTGGTTATCAATGCGATGTTGACTGTAAATTCACCGTTTCGTTTAATGAACTCCTTTGTGCCGTCGAGCGGATCAACGAGCCAGAACGTTCCCCAGTGTTTCCGGATTTCGAAGGGTATGTTTTTCCCTTCTTCACTTAAAACCGGGATTCCGGTGATTTTCAACTGTTCGTCGATGATTTGATGACTTGCTTTGTCGGCAATAGTTAGGGGCGAATTATCGGCTTTTTTTTCAACTGAAAAACCGGCGTCAGGATCGTTGTAAATCTCCAGGATTTTTTCTCCTGCGAGTATGGCCGCTTTAATGGCGGTGTCTGTTGTTGCTGTCAAAATAAAATTTTTAAAGGTTATCATTATTCCGGCTTCTGGCTCTGACCTCCCCCCAGCCCCTCCAAAGGAGGGGGGTGGATCGTGCTTCAGACCAGTGAATTGTGTTTTTTAAACCAGTTTATAAATTCGTGAATTCCTTTTTTCAGCGGAGTATTGGGGCTGTATCCCAAGTCGTTTATTAACGTGGAAACATCTGCTTCCGTGCGCAACACATCGCGGACCTCCCCCAGCCCCTCCAAAGGAGGGGAGTGGATCGTGCTTCAGACCAGTGAACTGTGTTTTTTAAACCAGTTTATAAATTCGTGAATTCCTTTTTTCAGCGGAGTATTGGGGCGGTATCTCAAATCGTTTATTAACGCGGAAACATCTGCTTCCGTTCGCAGCACATCGCGGACCTCCCCCAACCCCTCCAAAAGAGGGGAGTGGATCGTGCTTCAGACCAGTGAATTGTGTTTTTTAAACCAGTTTATAAATTCGTGAATTCCTTTTTTCAGCGGAGTATTGGGGCGGTATCCCAAGTCGTTTATTAACGCTGGAAACATCTGCTTCCGTTCGCAGCACATCGCGGACCTCCCCCAGCCCCTCCAAAGGAGGGGAGTGGATCGTGCTTCAGACCAGTGAATTGTGTTTTTTAAACCAGTTTATAAATTCGTGAATTCCTTTTTTCAGCGGAGTATTGGGGCTGTATCCCAAGTCGTTTATTAACGCTGGAAACATCTGCTTCCGTTCGCAACACATCGCGGACCTCCCCCAGCCCCTCCAAAGGAGGGGAGTGGATCGTGCTTCAGACCAGTGAATTGTATTTTTTATACCAGTTTATAAATTCGTGAATTCCTTTTTTCAGCGGAGTATTGGGGCTGTATCCCAAGTCGTTTATTAACGTGGAAACATCTGCTTCCGTTCGCAGCACATCGCGAACCTCCCCCAACCCCTCCAAAGGAGGGGAGTGGATCGTGCTTCAGACCAGTGAATTGTGTTTTTTATACCAGTTTATAAATTCATGAATTCCTTTTTTCAGCGGAGTATTGGGGCGGTATCCCAAGTCGTTTATTAACGCGGAAACATCTGCTTCTGTACGCAGCACATCGCCGGGCTGCAGGGGCAGGAATTCCTTACGGGCAGTTTTTCCCATGGCTTCCTCGATGGCCGAGATGTAGTCTGTTAACCGGACGGGGGAGGAGTTGCCGATGTTGTAGATTTTATAGGGCGCAGTAGAAACGTTCACTTCTTGAGTTTCACGCGCCGGGGGAGCTGCGGGCTGCGAGCTACCCTGATACACCGCGCTCCGGGGATTCTCACCCTTCACTTGGTTTCGTGGGATAATTCCACCCGGATGAACATCCGTTCGGACGGGAGTTCCACCATCGGATTTCATTTCACTACGTACGGATGTCACTGAATCACCGATTTCATCGGGATTAGTTCGAGCTTTGAGCTTGTCTGTGCTGGTTTCATGCATATCTTCCTCAGTCGGGTTTTGTGGGACTGTGTCATCAGCTTTTTTTGAATTAGCATTATGCTGCAATAATGAGGCAGCTTCAGTCGTACCTCCTTCGCTGAATCCTGCATTTAATGAATTCTGAACCGGAGGGGAGTCTATCACGCGAATTACACCTTCCACAATGTCGTCGATGTAAGTGAAATCGCGGACCATGTTGCCGTTGTTGAATACTTTCAGCGGCTGGTTTTCGGCGATGGCTTTTGCAAACAGGATGGGCGACATGTCGGGGCGCCCCCACGGACCGTATACGGTAAAAAACCGCAGGCCGGTTGTTGGCAGGCCGAACAGGTGGCTGTATGTGTGTGCCATCAGTTCGTTGCTTTTTTTGGTAGCGGCATAAAGGCTGATGGGATGATCGACATTGTCAGCGGTGCTGAGGGGCATCTTTTTGTTGTTTCCGTAAACGCTTGATGAACTGGCATAAACCAGGTGTTGAATTTTATTGTGCCGGCAGGCTTCGAGGATGTTTGCAAAACCAACAATATTGCTGCTGATGTATGCATCCGGATTTTCAAGGCTGTAGCGTACACCCGCCTGAGCTGCCAAATTACAGACTTTGTCGAACTTTTCGCCTGCAAATAATTCCGTTAACCCTTTTTTGTCTTCGAGGTTCATGCGAATAAATGAGTAGCCCGGATATTTGATGCTTTGTATTTTTTTGTTCCACGTTTCCGCATCGTGGGAGATACCTGTTTCGGCGAGGCGGGCGAATTTCAATTCCGGGTCGTAATAGTCATTGATGTTGTCGATGCCGATAACAGTATCACCTCTTTCAAGTAATTTTTTTGCGAGGTGGAAACCTATAAATCCGGCTGTGCCGGTGACTAATATTTTCATTTATATATGTTTTGTTCAGAGTTCAGGGTTCAGAGTTCAGAGTTCAGAGTTCCGGGTTCAGAGTTCCGGGTTCAGAGTTCCGGGTTCAGAGTTCCGGGTTCAGAGTTCAAAGTTCAGAGTTCAGAGTTCAGAGTTCCGGGTTCAAAGTTCAAAGTTTAAAGAATGTATAGTTTTTTACTGTGACTGTGACTTGACTGTGACTGTGACTGTCACTGATCACTGATCACTGATCACTGATCACTGAGACTGGGTTTCGGGTACAAAGTTGGCGGGGGATTGAATCAGAATTTCCAGAACCAGGGGATGAGCCAGACGCTGAGCAAAAATGCGATGATCTGCATGGGCAATCCGATTCGCAGGAAATCTCGGTGTGAATATTTTCCGATGGATTTGATGATCAGGTTGGCGCGGTAACCTCTGGCAGTCATGTAGCTGGAGGCGCCGGCAATGGCAATGGCCACAAAAAACGGTTTGGGATCGGCGTTCAATAATTGCGCAGCCACAATGGCCACGGGAAATGCCAGCGCTACTGCCGCGTTGTTGGTGATAATTTCGGTCAGTACAGACGTGAACAGATAAATAAAAGCCAATACCACTCCGGGATGCATCGACTTGATGATCCCCACAAATTCTGCGGCCAGCGATTCTGCAATCCCGGCATTTTGCAATGCGCGGCTAACGGCAAATGCCGAAGCAATGGTAACTATCAGGTCCCAACTCACCGCTTTGGTGTATACCTGTTGGGGAAGGATTTTCAACCATATCAGCAGAAGCGCTGCAAAAGCCACAAAGAACAGGATGTTTAAACGCATCCCATATCCCCAGGAAATGAGTTCATTAATTACGATGCCCAGAACCATGGCTGCCAAAACGCTGAAAGCCAGCCATTTTTTTAGCGAGCTTTTTTCAATCCGCATATCGCGGACGTAGTTCACGAGGTAGAATATCCGGGAAGTTCCCCAAACGTCAGCAAAACGTTCGGTGGCAAGCAACACTACATTGTCGCCCACTTTTAGTTTCAGGTTGTTTATGTTTGCGGCAATGCGTTCGCCATTCCGATGCACCGCCAGTACCACAGCATTAAAATGTTCAAAAAAGCTGTATTCCTTAATTGTTTGTCCGAGGCCTGCAAACCGCGGCGACAAAACAACTTCGTATTGTTTCAACTCAGCCGGATTGGCTTCATCGAGGTATTCCATGCCCGAAAGCTTAATGTTTTTATGTGCCAGGATGTAATTGAGCCTGTCGGATGAACCTGCCACCAAAAGATGGTCGCCGGAATGAAGTTTCAGTTCCCTGCTGCCATTCGGTATGATGATGCGGCTGTTTCGTTCGATGGACTGGATTTGCAACCCGTTCAGCCCCGGCAACCGGTTTCCGATCAGCGTCTCCCCGATAAACCTGCTGTTTTCGGGAAGCGTCAGGTTGTAATAGTAATCTTTTGTTTCCGGTGGCTCTTCCATTACTTTAATTCTTTTCCCCGGTAATAAAAGGTTGCCGAATACCGCCACGTAGCCGAACCCGACCAGGGAAATCAATCCGCCCAGTTTTGCGAGCTCGAACAAATGGAAACCCTGGTAACCGCTGTCCAGCATGAGCCCGTGGACCACCAGGTTGGAAGACGTGCCGATGAGTGTGCACATTCCCCCGAAGATGGCGGCATAGGAGAGGGGAATCAGAAACTTTTTGTAGGATAGTTTCATAAGCTCCGCCCACTTGATAAGCAGCGGAGCGATGTTAACGACCACGGGCAGATTGTTTAAAAATGCCGAAAGAAATGCAATGGGTATCATAATCCGCGGCAGCAGAAAAGGCATTGGATTTTTTTTCCGGGGCAGCCATGCCCGGGCCAGGCGTGTAATAAGCCCTGACTGTTTGATTCCCTCGTTCACCAAAAACAACACCACGATGGTTACAACCCCGTTGTTTGAAAATCCGGCGATCATTTCTTCGGGAGAGATGATTCCTGTAGCCATAAAAATTACCGCAGCGCTGAAAAGGATCAGTCCCGGCCGCATGGCTTCTGTTAAAAAAGCCACGAGGATGTAAAGGAGGACTGCAATGGTGATTATTGTGGAAATGGTCATGACGGTATGGTGCGAAATTTACCCCCGATCCCCAGGGAGGAGTTTGATCCTGCTTAATTCGATTTTTATTATTCCATGCGACATTTTACAAGTTTTTGGTGTCAGTAGTTGACAAAAATGCTGTGATCGGGCTTCGTCCCTGGGGGAAAGGGGTAGCGCTGGATTCTTAGAACAGGAACATTTTATGTGGTGCGAAATTTACCCCCGACCCCAGGGGGAGTTTGATCCTGCTTAATTCGATTTGTTTTATTTTGCCTATTCCAGATAATTTTTAACTTTTGAAGTAATTTGCTTTATCACTTCGTCAATATTTGTTTCGACTTCATTATTGGAGAAACGAATTACTTCCAGTTTGAATGACTTCAATTCATCTGTCCTTTTTTTATCCGACTCTTTGGAATTTAAATGTATTTTACCATCCAGTTCTATTACTAATTTTGCTGCATGACAATAAAAATCAACGATGTATGGACCTATGGGATGTTGTCTGCGAAAACGCGAATTACAAATTTGTTTTCCTTTTAATTTCTGCCAGAGAACCATTTCTTCTTTGGTCATATTATTACGAAGTCTTCTGGCTTTTTCAAAAGTAACCGGAACAGCTCCATAATACATTGATTTATTTACTTCTTCTGTCATGAGTAAGCACGGTGTGCGGGCTTCGCCCCCTGGGGGAAAGGGGTAGCGCTGGATTTTTAGATCAGGAACATTTAATGGGATCCGAGATTTACCCCCGACCCCAGGGGGAGTTTGATCCTGCTTAATTCGATTTTTATTATTCCACGCGACAATTTACAAGTTTTTGGTGTCGGTAGTTGACAAAAATGCTGTGTGCGGGCTTCGCCCCCTGGGGGAAAGGGGTAGCGCTGGATTTTTAGAACAGGAACATTTTATGTGGTGTGAGATTTACCCCCGACCCCAGGGGGGAGTTTGATCCTGCTTAATTCGATTTTTATTATTCCACGCGACAATTTACAAGTTTTTGGTGTCGGTAGTTGACAAAAATGCTGTGTGCGGGCTTCGCCCCCTGGGGGAAAGGGGTAGCTCTGGATTTTAAGATCAGGAACATTTTATGGTATCCGAGATTTACCCCCGATCCCCAGGGGGAAGTTTGATCCTGCTTAATTCGATTTTTATTATTCCACGCGACATTTTACAAGTTTTTGGTGTCGGTAGTTGATAAAAATGCTGCGTGCGGGCTTCGCCCCCTGGGGGAAAGGGGTAGCGCTGGATTTTTAGATCAGGAACATTTTATGGGATGCCGAGATTTACCCCCGACCCCCAGGGGGAGTTTGATCCTGCTTAATTCGATTTTTATTATTCCACGCGACATTTTACAAGTTTTTGGTGTCGGTAGTTGACAAAAATGCTGTGTGCGGGCTTCGCCCCCTGGGGGAAAGGGGTAGCGCCGGATTTTTAGAACAGGAACATTTTATGTGGTGCGAAATTTACCCCCGACCCCCTAGTGAAAGGGGTAGCGGAGGCGGCAGCTTTTACAACTTATATACTTTTTCGGAGCCGTCTTTGATCATGTTGCGCATATCGACAATCATCTTTGAATGTTGCTGGATAAAATTGATATCGAATGCCGAATGGTTGGTGGTTAGCACCACGCAGTCGGCCTGGCCGAGTGTTTCTTCGGTGAGCTCAACAGACTGAAGTTCCCGGCCTTCATGTGTCTTCACTTTCGCGATGAACGGATCGTGATAGCCAACTTTGCCGCCTTTGTGGGTTACGATGTCCATGATTTCGAGCGCCGGCGATTCGCGTTCGTCGTTGATGTTCGGCTTGTAAGCCACACCCAGAAAAAGGATGTTGCTTCCGTTGACTGCTTTTTTGTGGCGGTTGAGGGCAGTGGCAATTTTTATGTACATGTAATGTGGCATCCGCATGTTAATGTGCCCCGCAGCATGTATCATGCTCAGGTCGAAGTCGAAACGTTTGGCAATGTATTCGAGGTAGAACGGGTCGAGCGGAATGCAGTGGCCGCCGATTCCCGGTCCGGGATAAAACGCCTGAAATCCGAACGGTTTCGTTTTGGCTGCATCGATTACTTCCCAGATATTGATGTCCATTTTTCCGGAAAGCAATGCCAGTTCATTGATGAGACTGATGTTCACCAGCCGGTAAGTATTTTCAAGGATTTTTACCATTTCGGCTACCCGCGGCGAGCTTACCGGATGAATGTTATCGATTGCTTTTAGATATAGTGCCTGTCCGATTTCCAGTCCTTCGGGAGTCATTGCCCCCAGAACTTTCGGGGTATTGCGTGTGTGAAAGGCTTTGTTTCCGGGGTCGACGCGCTCGGGTGAATATGCCAGCCAGAAATCATCGCCGTGTTTCAATCCGCTTTCCTTTTCGATGATGGGCAGCATGAAGTCTTCGGTGGTAGTGGGGTAGGTGGTGCTTTCGAGACTGATAAACGTTCCTTTTTTCATATGGCGGCCTATGTCGGTACATGCGCCTTCAATGTAGCTCATGTCCGGTTTTTTGAACCGGTCGAGGGGCGTTGGCACGCAAATCAGCAGCGCATCACACTCTTTTATCCGGGTGAAATCGGTTGTAGCCGACAAGGTTACATTTTCTACTACTTCCCGCAGGACGGCATCGCGAATATCGCCGATGTAGTTATTGCCGTGGTTAATTTGATCCACTTTGCCGGCATTTTTATCAAAGCCGATTACTTTCACTTTTGCTTCCGCAAAATTAACAGCCAGGGGCAGGCCTACATATCCCAGGCCAATAATACCAACTACTTCGGCGTTATTTTTAATTTTTTCCAGTAAGGTTTCCATATAAATTTATTACAGTGGTTAAATTGTTTTTAAATTTTATTCTGATGATGGCCAATGATTAAAGGTTGTTCTTCAGCCTGCAAAAATGCAGGGATTTCATGAAGCAGTCAGGTCTTTTTTCCAGATGAGCAAGGTTGGTTTATCGTTAAAAAAGTGGCTCATTTGTTCTTCGGTGAGCATGATGTATACGATTGCCTTGCCAATCAGTTTTTCAGTTTTGTGAATCAGCTTGTCAATATAAGCGGTATCAAGTTCATTGCCGACGAGCGCCATTTCAATGGTGCCGGAGTCGACCCCTGATGCAAAACTGCCGGTAAGATAGGCGCGTTCGAGATTGCCGATCTGGCTGGTTACCCGTTGCACCAGTTGATCAATCCCAACCACTTTTTTTAAAATGTTGTTGATGTCGTCGTACAGCGGATGTTCAGCATTGGCGCGGTATATCCGTTTGTTCGTTGTATATTCCGAAGTAAGTAGCCCGGCTTCCGCCAACCTGTTCAATTCGAGACGAATGGCATTTGCGGATTCTCCAAACTCCTTCTCCATGCCCCTGAGATGGCCTGTTGTTTTGGTATTCAGAAAAAACTTCATCAGAAGTTTAATTCTGGTACGTGATGTTATTAAAGAATCGAGCATTAGTTCAGAGTTCGCAGTTCAAAGTTTAAAGTTTAAAGTTCAAAGTTCAGAGTTCAGAGTTCAGGGTTCAGAGTTCAGAGTTCAGGGTTCGCAGTTCGCAGTTCGCAGTTCAAAGTTCAAAGTTCAAAGTTCAAAGTTCAGGGTTCAGAGTTCAGAGTTCAGAGTTCCGGGTTCAGGGTTCCGAGTTGTAGTCTGTGGGATTAGTTTCCCTCCTACGTTGCACTTCGGGCGGGACAGGCTCGCCATCGCTGTTCGGTCATTTCACTTCTGAACGTCGGGTTTCACTGACTCGGTTGGGGGTTGGATTCACAGCTCCGCCTCCTCAGTTACAGATTGTGTTGCCAAGTTGGATAATCTTTGTGAATAAAAACTACTCAAAGTTTGAACGAATATATGAAAGTTTTTTTGGTTATTCCAACAGTCCGATTTTAAAATATCAATAAATTCCGCGGCGACAGCATCAGGGAATGGGAATGTTTCTGTGCATAAGTTTAATACGAATACAGTTTCATTTTTCCAAAAGAAAAAAAGGTACGGGAATTCCGATTTTTGGATAAAGAACATTATCTTTTTGCCGGATTTAGAAATATTAAATAAAAAAACAATGAAAGCGCTGGTACTGGAAGAATATAACAAACTGGTTTATCGTGATTTCCCTGATCCCGTAGTGCAACCGGGCGAAGTAGTTATAAAAGTTAAAGCCTGTGGCATTTGCGGCAGCGATGTACATGGCATGGATGGAAGCACCGGGCGGAGAAAACCGCCCCTTATTATGGGGCACGAAGCATCGGGCGAAATTGTGGAAACCGGGAAAGGGGTTGACAAATGGAAAGCCGGCGACAGGGTGACATTCGATTCCACCATTTACCCGTTAAACGATTGGTACACGTTAAAGGGAATGTACAACCTGAGCGACAACCGGCAGGTTTTGGGTGTTTCTCCGGGTGAATACCGGCGGCACGGCGCATTTGCCGAATACGTGGCGTTACCCGAACATATTTTATACCGCATTCCGGATCCGGTTTCGTTTGAGGAAGCCGCAATGGTTGAACCAGTGGCCGTGGCTGCACATGCTTTGAATGTATCGCCGTTTTCCTTTAACGACAACGCGCTGGTTGTTGGCGCAGGAATAATCGGGAGCTTAATAGTAAAGATGCTTAAGCTTGCCGGCGCCGGAAAGGTTATTGCCGTGGATACCGACAGCAGCAAAGCCGGATTTGTTGAAAATTTTGGCGCAGATTTATTTTTAAATCCTTTGGAGAACGATGTTCCCGGAATTATTCAGGAAGAAACCGGAGGTCGCGGTGTGGATTTGGCTTTTGAAGCTGTTGGCATAACAACGGCTGTTCAAACGGCTATTCTTAACACGCGGAAAGGCGGCGCCGTTATCCTGGTTGGAAATTTATCGCCCGCGGTGGAAATTCCCCTTCAGCAGGTAGTTACGCGGCAGATTCGCCTGCAGGGGAGCTGTGCCATTTGTGGCGAATATGAACAGGTGCTCGATCTGATGCAAAAAGGAAAAATTGATGTAAAGCCTTTAATCAGTAAAACCGCGCCGTTAAGCGAAGGCGCCGAATGGTTCCGGCGGTTGTACCAAAAAGAAAAAGGTTTAAACAAAGTACTTCTCGTACCCTAAATTTTCAGCTATGACAAAAAAATATAAAATCGGAATTGTTGGCTGCGGGAAAGTAGCCCATTTGCATGCCCGTGCGATAAAAAATATTGAACAGGCTGAACTGGCGGGAGTCTGGAGCCGCTCTGCTTCCAGCGCTGCCAAATTTGCCCGCGAATATCATGTGAATGCTTTTGATGATATCCGCGCGATGGTCAAAGACGCATCGATGGATATGGTTATTGTATGCACTCCGCATCCGTTTCATAAAGAACCCGCACTGGCGGCTGCAAGCGCGGGCGCCCACGTTTTGGTGGAAAAGCCGCTGGCTTCGTCGCTGGAGGATTGTGATGCCATGATTGCTGCTTGCCGCAATGCAAATGTGAAGTTGGGAGTCGTTAGCCAGCGCCGGTGGTATGCTCCGGTGGAGCGGGTAAAAAAAGCAATCGGGGAAGGTAAAATCGGAAAGCCGGTTTTCGGGACGATAAACATGCTCGGGTGGCGTGATAAAAATTATTACGATGCCGACGAATGGCGGGGAACCTGGAAGATGGAAGGTGGCGGCGTACTGGTAAACCAGGCGCCTCACCAGTTGGATATTTTTCAGTGGTATATGGGCGAAATCGACGAGTTGTATGGCCTGTGGCGAAACCTGAACCACCCGTACATTGAAGTGGAAGATACTGCTTTGGCGATTGTAAAATTTAAATCGGGCGCTGTTGGAAACATCATCGTCAGCAATTCGCAAAAACCGGGAATTTTTGGTAAGGTGCATGTTCATGGTGAAAACGGCGCTTCTGTGGGAGTGCAAACCGACGGAGGCGCGATGTTTGTGGCCGGAATGAGCAACGTGCTCGAGCCTCCGGTAAACGACCTGTGGACGGTTCCGGGGGAAGAAGATTTGTTAACCCGGTGGAAAGAGGAAGACAGCCGGTTTTTTAACACCATTGATGCCACCATCTATTACATGGAATGCCAGATACGCGAGTTCCTGGAGGCCATTTCAGAAAACCGCGAACCGCTGGTTAACGGTGAAGAAGGACGGAAAACGGTAGAGCTGTTTACCGCCATTTATCGTTCAACACGCGATAACCGGCCTGTTAAATTTCCATTGCAACCGGAATCCGGCAGAAATGATTTTGATGGTCGCCTTAACGTTTAATCTGTTGCTGAATTAACCGTTACATTAATTTTGTTGCCGCGTGCCAACCAATAAATTGTGGTTAATTTCCATGGAATACCTTTCAATGTTATTTAACTGAATCGAGATGAAAAATGAACTTTTAGCCAACTGCTGTAAAACCTTTATCCTCCTGGTTTCCGTTTTGATTGTTTTCAATTCCTGTAAAAAGAAGGAAGCCAGTCCGTTGAAACCAAATGTGCTTTTTATTTTCGCTGACGATCAGCGGGAAGATGCATTGGGCTGTTCCGGTAATCCGTATATCGAAACGCCCAACATTGATAAACTGGCAGAACGGGGCGTCAGGTTCACCCATAATTACGTGATGGGCGGACATATTCCGGCAGTTTGCGCACCCAGCCGCGCCCAGCTTATGAGCGGTAAAAGCCTGTTTCACGTATACGATCATCTTGAGGGGGTGACGACGATGCCGCAGTATTTCGGGCAAAACGGATATGAAACGTTTGGTACCGGTAAATGGCACAACACCGCGCAAAGTTTCGAACGTTCGTTTCAGAACGGGGAAAATGTTTTTTTGGGTGGAATGGCCGACCACAATCACGTGCCCTGTTACAACATGACTTCCGCAGGAAAACTGGAAGGGCCGGTTGACAGGGGATTTTCGACCGACGTTTTTGCCGGGGCGGCATTGAACTTTCTCCGGAATTACGCAAGCGGAAAGCGTGAAACGCCGTTTTTTTGCTATGTGGCATTTACTGCGCCGCATGATCCGCGATCGCCAAGAGGAGATTATATTGGAATGTACGATGAAGAAAGCTTGCCGCTGCCGGGTAATTTCAAAAAGTATCATCCGTTTGCCTTCGACAATATGAAAATCAGGGATGAAGTTCTGGCTCCCTGGCCGCGGACACCTGAAATTATCCGTGCGTCGCTGGCCGACTATTATGCATTAATCAGCCATCTCGACAAGCGGGTGGGGGATATTCTGGAATTGCTGGAAAAAGAAGGACTGGTTGAAAATACAATCGTTATATATTCCGCGGACAACGGTTTGGCCATTGGAAGCCACGGTTTACTGGGGAAACAGAATTTGTACGAACACAGCACCAATGTTCCTTTAATAATCGCAGGTCCCGGAATACCGAAAGAAAAAGTGACAAATGCATTTGTATACCTGTATGATTTATTTCCGACACTGTGTGATCTTGCCGGTTTGCCTGCTCCGGAAAATGTGGACGGACAAAGCCTGGCGCCTGTTATGAAAGATAAACCCGAACCGGTACGGCCAACCCTGTTCACGGTTTACCGGAATACCGTTCGCGCCGTGCGGGATCGCAACTGGAAACTGATTCAGTATCCCGGACGGAATTATACACAACTTTTTCATCTGGCAAACGATCCGCTGGAACTCCATAATCTGGCTGAACAACCCGGTTATGAATCAAAGGTTAACGAGATGATGAATTTGTTAAAGGAGTGGCAGAAAAATACGGATGATACAGCCTCGTTAACTTCGCCAAATCCTTTGCCGCTGGAGTACAATCCGCTCGAATTTGAGCGGGTTCCCGACAAATGGCAGCCGGAATATACGTTGAAGAAATATTTTGATGTTGGGGAGTAGCGGGTTTGCCAAACGGATAATTAAATATTTTTAATATTGCGCAAAATAAAGGTATAGTAGAAAATCAATAAAAAAAGGTTTAATGAATTTACGATGGAGTTTCGCCGGTTTATTTTTTGTGGGCTTTATGATTACAGCATGCTCTGAACAAGGGAAAGAAGTACCTTATATTTCTGAAGGAGAACAAAATTACATTGTTGAAACAGCCACAGGTTATCTCGACAGTCTGCCGGTAACGGTAACGGCAAAGGTGAGTGAACGGAGCGAAGGCGGGCCGCACGATTTCTATTCCGAAGGCGATTACTGGTGGCCTGATCCCGAAAATCCGGATGGCCCGTATATCCGCAAAGACGGACAAACCAATCCCGAAAATTTTGTAGCCCACCGTTTATCTATGATTCGGCTGAGCCAAATTGTTGGAATGGAAACTTCGGCGTGGTTGTTAACCGGCGATGAAAAATTTGCCAAAGCTGTGGACAACCATTTAGATGCGTGGTTTGTTCAGCCCGAAACGAGGATGAACCCCAGCCTCAACTACGCGCAGGCTATTAAAGGAAGGGTAACCGGCCGCGGTATCGGAATCATCGATGCCATTCATTTGATTGAAGTGGCCCGCTCGGTGGAAATTCTCGAAGCCAACAACGCGCTTCAGGAAAAAACGATTGAAGGAACAAAGCAGTGGTTTAACGAATTTGTAAACTGGCTGACCACCAGCGAATACGGGCAGGATGAAATGAACACCAAAAATAATCATGCTACCTGCTGGGTGATGCAGGTTGGCGCATTTGCACGGTTGACGGGAAATAATGAGGTGCTCGATTTTTGCCGTGACCGGTTCAAAAACGTTCTGCTTCCAAACCAAATGGCCGAAAATGGTTCCTTCCCGCTGGAACTGGAACGCACCAAACCTTACGGATATTCGCTGTTTAACCTCGATGCGTTCACAACAGCGGCTGAAATTCTCTCGGATGAAACCCACAATTTATTTGCTTATACCACACCAGATGGAAAGAACCTGGAAAAAGGGGCTGAGTTCATGGTTCCGTATGTAAAGGATAAATCGTCCTGGCCGTACAAACACGACGTTATGTATTGGGACGAGTGGCCGGTGCGTCAGCCTTTTTTGCTTTTTACCGGAAGGGCTTACCATCATCCGGAATACATCGAGTTGTGGAAAAACCTCGATGGTTATCCGGAAACGCCGGAAGTAATTAGGAATTTGCCCATTCGAAATCCGTTGATCTGGTTGCTTGATAAACCCGTCAACTGATACGGGATTACTTCAAGTTATTTTTTATTAAACCCTGGAAATTTTCAATCAAAGATCTGCCTACTGGTGCTTATTTATGCGTCGAGCGGATCAAAACCGCTTGACGCATTCGGGCAGCATCAACGTTTTTCGGGTTGATTATACTTTCTTATTTCTTATTTCTTATTTTTTATTAAATCCTGGAAGTTTTCACCAAAAACCTGCCTACTGGTGCTTGTTTATGCGTCGAGCGGATCAAACCGCTTGACGCATCCGGGCAGCATCAACGTTTTTCCGGTTGATTATACTTTCTTATTCCTTATTTTTTATTTCTTATTTCTCATTCCTTATTTCTTATTCGTTATTTTCTATCAAATCCTGGAAGTTTTCATCAAAAACCTGCTTGCTGGTGCTTGTTTACGCGTCGAGCGGATCAAACCGCTTGACGCATTCGGGCAGCATCAACGTTTTTCGGGTTGATTATACTTTCTTATTCCTTATTTCTTATTTCTTATTTTTTATTTCTCATTCGTTATTTTTTTATTAAATCCTGGAAGTTTTCATCCAAAAACCTGCCTACTGGTGCTTATTTACGCGTCGAGCGGATCAAACCGCTTGACGCATCCGGGCAGCATCAACGTTTTTCGGGTTGATTGTACTTTCTTATTCCTTATTTTTTATTTCTTATTTCTTATTTTTTATTAAACCTGGAAGTTTTCACCAAAAACCTGCCTACTGGTCCTTATTTACACGTCGAGCGGATCAAACCGCTTGACGCATCCGGGCAGCATCAACTGTTTTTCGGGTTGATTATACTTTCTTATTCCTTATTTCTTATTTCTTATTCGTTATTTTTTATTAAATCCTGGAAGTTTTTACCAAAAACCTGCTTACTGGTGCTTGTTTATGCGTCGAGCGGATCAAACCGCTTGACGCATTCGGGCAGCAGCAACGTTTTTCGGGTTGATTATACTTTCTTATTCCTTATTTCTTATTTCTTATTTCTTATTCGTTATTTTTTATTAAATCCTGGAAGTTTTCACCAGAAACCTGCCTACTGGTGCTTATTTACACGTCGAGCGGATCAAACCGCTTGACGCATCCGGGCAGCATCAACGATTTTTCGGGTTGATTATACTTTCTTATTTTTTATTCCTTATTTCTTATTCGTTATTTTTTATTAAATCCTGGAAGTTTTCACCAAAAACCTGCCTACTGGTCCTTATTTATGCGTCGAGCGGATCAAACCGCTTGACGCATCCGGGCAGCATCAACGTTTTTCGGGTTGATTATACTTTCTTATTCCTTATTTTTTATTTCTTATTTCTCATTTCTTATTTCTTATTCGTTATTTTTTATTAAACCCTGGAAGTTTTCAGCAAAAACCTGCCGGCCGGCACTTGTTTATGCGTCGAGCGGATCAAAACCGCTTGACGCATTCGGGCAGCATCAACGTTTTTCGGGTTGATTATACTTTCTTATTCCTTATTTATTATTTCTATTTCTTATTTCTTATTTTATTTTTTATTAAACCCTGGAAGTTTTCATCAAAAACCTGCCGGCCGGTACTTGTTTACGCGTCGAGCGGATCAAACCGCTTGACGCATTCGGGCAGCAGCAACGTTTTTCCGGTTGATTATACTTTCTTATTCCTTATTTCTTATTTCTTATTTCTTACTCCTTATTTCTCATTCATTATCCTAATAGTTTACCGGACCTGGGAAAGTCCGGCTCCCGGGTTTAACAAAACCGGTTTTTTCTTTTGAATCTGGCAAATTTGTCAGTAAATCTTCCTTGTGCAAGTCAATTCAACCGAAATTAAACCTTGGATAGTTTTTTGATCCATCCTGTTTTTCAATTAATTTTGAACAAGAACAAACGGATATGACAGACAAGGAAATTAAAATAAAATATGCCGAAATATGTGAAAACCTGGCGGGGCGAAGGTTGAAGCCGGCTTTCGATTTAATTGAAAAATTAATTGCCGGGAATGGCCTAGGTATTTTTACTGACGAACACCATAACCTGGAACAGACTTATCATTATATGCTGCAGTATACGGTGGAAGGAATTCAGGACCCGGAGCGGCAGAAGGTATACCGGAAGTTGATTGTGCAGGTTTTCGAGCTGGCCGATAAAGTTTATGAAGCATTGCGCCTTAAGTATTCATCTTCTGTAGTTTACGAAAGAAAACGCGTAACTAAAACACCGGTTGTAAACGATTTTGAAACTTTTTTTTCAGAACTGGAGGATTTTTACCTGACCAACGAATTAAGATCGCTGGTAGATAATAAAAATGCAGAAAGTCCGGAAGAACAGCAGGCTGCGCGTCAGCACCAGCAAAAAATATTTTCGCTTTTCTATCACATATGGTTTCAGGATGAATTGAATTCGCAGGAAATTAAATTCCTGAAAAAATACTTTGCCAGTCCATTGATCCTGGATTCATACAAATCGTTTATTGTAACAGCGCTGATGCTGAGTTTGCAACGTTTTTTTGATGTAAAAAAATTCAATGTCCTGTTTGAATTGTACAATGTTGAGCAACCAGCTATTAATCAACTGGCGCTGGTGGGATTGCTGATTAATTTTTACCGTTACGATGCGCGGATGCCATTCTATGCCGAGATTACCGGACGGTTAAAAATGCTGAATGAAAATCCTGAATTCAAGCGAAACCTCGAGCGAATTATTGTTCAGCTTATACGCAGCAAGGAAACGGAAAAAATCCAACAGAAAATCCGCGACGAAATCATTCCGGAAATGATCAAAATCAGTCCGAACCTGAAAAACAAAATCAACCTCGACAGCTTGATGGACCAGGGTTTAGGCGATGATAAAAATCCCGAATGGGAAGAAATTTTTAAAGATTCTCCGGGCTTGATGGATAAAATGGAAGAATTCTCGGAGTTGCAGATGGAAGGCGCTGATGTATTTATGGGTTCTTTTTCCATGCTGAAAATATTTCCGTTTTTTAACGAACTGGGAAACTGGTTCATTCCTTATTTTCCTGAAAATCCGGAAATTGCATCCATTGTTGATGTTTCGGATCCAACCAACCGCAATTTTGTGGAAACCATAGGAAGCGCGCCGATTCTATGTAATTCAGACAAATATTCATTTTGTTTCAGCATACAAAATTTGCCCGCCGAAAACCGTGAATTTATGGCCCAGGGCATGAAAGCCGAAATGGATCAGTTTAAAGAGATTGAAAAAGATGAAGAGTTGACCCTGCCGGATAAAAAGGGCGAATTTATAACGAATCAGTATATCCAGGATTTGTACCGCTTCTATAAACTACATCCGCGGAAACAGGATTTTGAGGATATTTTTAGCTGGCGATTTGATTTTCACAACAAACAGGCGCTGGGCGATATGTTAAAAGAAGACGAAAAAGTGCTTCGGAATATTGCCGAATATTATTTTGCAAAAAATCATTTTGCAGAAGCTGCGGAAATGTACGGTTACCTGCTTTCGCAGAAAAAAAATGGCGAGTTGTACCAGAAGCTGGCTTTTTGTCATCAGAAGCTGGGGGATTTTGAACAGGCGCTGGAAGAATACCATAAAGCGGAATTGTATGATTTAAACCGGATTTGGAACCTGAAAAAAATTGCGCTGTGCTACCGGAACCTGAAACAGCCTGATAAAGCGCTGGAATATTACAGGGAAGTGGAAAAACTGGATCCGGAAAATCTTAATAACCAGTTAAATATATCAAACAGCCTGCTGGAACTGAACCAGTTTGAAGAAGCGTTAAAAGGATATTTCAAAGTGGAATACCTGGCGCCGGGAAATAAAAAAGTCTGGCGGCCAATCGGCTGGTGTTCATTTGTAACCGGGAAGTTGGAACAGTCTGAAAAATATTTCCAGAAACTGCTGGATGATCAACCGAATCAACACGATTTGATGAACATGGGACACGTTCAGTGGTGTCTCGGAAACCGGAAAGGGGCGCTGGAAAATTACAAACGTTCCATTTCAGAATCCGGCTTTTCAGAAAAAGCGTTTATTGAAATCTTTGAGGAAGACCTGCCGCATTTGCTGGAACAGGGGGTTGATAAAAACGACGTGCCGATTATGTTGGATCAACTTCGTTATTTTGTTGAAGAATAGTTGCTTATACGTTTTTCACCCAAACCTATTGATGCAGTTTTTCAAATTCCTGCTGCGGAGCCAGTGTTTTGCTTAATCTCCCGACAGACAAATCGTTCTGAAGGTTTTGTTATTTTGATCCACGGGTAATTGATAAAAAAAGTTTAAACCTTGATTTGGTGTGCTTTTCACTCCAATTTCTCCTTTGTGCATCGTGATTATCTTTTTAACGATAGCCAGACCTAAACCTGTTCTTTGCTCCCACCAGTTAGAACGGGTACTTGTTGTCTGAAAATACTGAAACAGGTTTTGTTGTTCGGGCTCAGAGATACCTTTTCCATTATCAATAACTTCTGTCAGTACATGCTAAACAACCTTCCTGCAACAGGTTTTTACATAACGCGCCCTCCACAACTTTTATTTTATTTTGCGAGTCCGGCCGGTAATGTAAAATAAAAGGTTGAGCCATTTTCTTCCCGACCTTCCACCCAAATTTCATCTCCAGGCGTTTTGACACACGATTTTGATACGGCAAGGCACAATCTTGAACTTTCAAGGGCACCTTAAATCTTCCCGATCAGTTTTGTACGATTTTTTATTTCAGGGTATAAATATCCAAACCTTTGGGAATACCTTGCGGAAACCTGGAAAATTTTGCCAGTTCTTCCCAAGTAACGGCTTCAGGATACTCAAGGATATAAGTTCCTGCCCTTTGAGAATCAATAATTGGTCCCGCTATAAGTAAATTAATTGGCAATGTTAAAATGAGGAAAATGCCATGGGTCAATGTAAGAAATGGTATAAACGTCGCACCCCTTAATTCTTCAGGATGGTCAGCTGTTAAAGAAAGGTATAAAACAGCACTTTGAATATTTGATTTTTCAATTGTTTGTACTTTGCTGTTCAGTGGAAGAATAAAAGCCTGTTTTTCATTTAAGGCAAGAAGTTCTCCGGAACTGGTTGTTTTATCGGGTAATTTGCATTCCAGCCACATTCCTTTGGTATAATAATTCATTTCATAGGGTTTGGGCAAATATTCCTTGGTTTTACAGCCAATAAGTAAAAACAATACAGCAGCTATAATCTTTATGTTTTTCATTTTTCGATTTATTGAACTGTTTCTAATTTCGAATTCCAAAACAACTCTTCCATTTGGCTTTCGTGCACTTTATATTCTACTGCAAGCTCCCTCCAGATTTGTTTATTATTTAAAAGCATTTGTTCAAGTTTGGCGGTATTTTTCCCTTCCAGCCAGCTTTCGCGAATCCATTCCAGATAATAACCCTTCGATGAAAGAAAAATCTGGTAACCCTGATTCTCAGACGTTGTTTGCGGCAGATTGAAATAGAGGTCGAATTTGTCTCCTGGAAAGGAAACCAGGTAATTTTCATCATCGCAGGAAACCATCTGCATAGATTCAAAATCCGGTAAATTATTTTTCTTTAATTCTGAAAGAGAGATAATTTCAGGGATAATCTCATAATTAATTTCAGCTAAAGCCGCATAATCAATCCGCCACATTCCACGGGTCATTTCCAGCTTTATTTTGATTTCGGATTCCTGATTTGAAAAATTTGTAAGTGGCACAAACTGAAGATTTTTGGCAATTGGCCCCGTTTCATATATTTCATCGGTAAAAATCCATTTCTGTTTTTTTTCGTCATAATAATAAACATTGATTCCCCCCATTTTTTTAAAAGGATTCCCAAGTTTTTTCCTTATTAACGAATTTGTTTCAATTTTAGAAAAGTAGTCGCCAACTTCATCACCCATATACGACAGGCCATTATAAAGCAGAAAAGTTGTTAAAAGTGTTTGCCGGAAATTTACTATCAATCCCAAAGCATCAGTCGGTTTATTTTTAAAACCAAGGATGATCTCTTCCTTTTCCCACAAGTTGGTTGAATCGGAAAGCGAAAAATATTCTGACTCGTCGATATCATTTACCTGGGATGAAATATTTATATCATTAACGAATGCCTGGTTGCAACCGGTAACATTTTCAACCTGGTAAAATCTATCGTGTATGCTGTGATATACTTGTTTATCTTTTGGAGTAGCTACAGCATAAATTTGAATTTCGTTTATTGCGTGCGTTTCCAATGCTTCATTTTTCATGGTCAAATGCAAATATTGGCTATTGGTCCAAAAATTGAGCGCATCTATATCCTTACTTTCCAACGAGGGAGAAATAGAATTTGAAAAACCTTCGGCATTTGCGGACAGAACATTTTCATTATCGTTCAAATAAAAAGTAGGACATGAACCAAAACAGGCTTTTGGAGTGGTTATACATATTACTCCGAGTATTGCATCTACCGCGGTGAGTATGGTTAATGCAGCCATTCTCTGATTTTTTCTATCTTTTATTTGATCCAGTTGATTGGTTTCAATTATCGCAATTTCATTCAACGGCACTTTAATTTCTCCCTCTTTATCAACCTCTCGCCGAATGTTGAATAATTTACCACTTCCGAATAGCGTATCCTCGGATTGATTAAGTTTCCAGTCGTCGAACACACTTACAAAACCATTTTTGTAATGCACTTTTAAATAGGTAGTGGCAGCATTATCGGAATGAACAAATGCATTGTAGCTTTCATATACGTTACGATAGGAGGAATTCAATTTAATTTTACAGGAAAATGCAAAAATGACTATTACGCCGATTATCCAGAATTTATAAAATAAGTGGTGATTTTTCATAGGTGTAGTTTTAGTTTTAGTATACAAAAGTTACATTTTTTTAATATGATATACAAGCGCATTTTTAAACGATGGTTTAAGCAAAAGATTGACGGATGATGCCTGGTGTTTCACCAAGAATTTGACTATTAAAACAAAAAAACAGGATGTTTCAAAAGGATTTGATATGCAGCTTTTCGTTCGGCAATCCGGATGGAACCTAATCCCATGAATCGTATGGAATGAATGGCAATGTAAATTTCAGACGGTAATTTACCGGGATTCGCATTTTTATAGGTTTTGAAAATCTGTACAGCATTTCAAACCTGCCAGTTGTTTAATTCATCTTTCAATATATCGCGGATTTGGAGAAAATTCTCCTGGAGCCGCACCATGTTTTCAATAAAGAAGTTAAAAATGTCAGGCCACTGTTCCTGTCTGAACACGTCAACGCCGGGTAAATTGGTGTAAATCCGGCAAACTTCCTGTCCGCTGTCTTCGCGAAGGTGGTAAAATTCCCAGGTCAGGCCATCCTTAAAACCTTCTTCCATAATGGGTTTGTAGCGCTCAACGACTTCAAAAGCCTTTAATCGTTTGTCTTCATTTTTCTGGCTAAGCTCGAGAATGACCTTTGCATTTTCACGGTCGGCTTCGAACCGCAGTGCAACACCTTTTATTTTTGTTCGGTGCAAAATAAAGTTCTTGTTCTTATGCCGGAGCAGCGGATGAACTTCGCAGCGTCGCCCGAACTGTTCCCAAAATTCCAGCCGTATTTTTTTTGCTTCTTCCTTCGAATACATATTTGCCTTCCTGCGATTCGGTTTTAATCGACAATATTAATGCTTACATTTGGATTAAATCTAAAGTTGAACTCGAATTTCATAAAGTGATGATTCAAAAACCGTTAATTTTGTCTGTGCTTATTTTACTTTTTACGGAAATCAATGCCCAGTTGGTGGAAGTCAGGGCTGATTATACTTCGGTTGGCGACGTGCAGTTTTCAGCCTACAACAACACCAAAGCGCCACTTTTTCTGAATGTTGATTTTGCCGATTTGGAGAATACCACCTTTGACGAGACGCTGCCTTACATCAAGATGCTGGAACCTGGATTTAACACGCTTTTTATGCTCCAGCGCCGTTTAGATGCCGATGTGCCGCGTTTTAACTACCAGATAAAAATTTACCGTTCGAATCCGATGTCGATTATCGATCTGGATTTTCCATATTTGATTCCACTCGAACCGGGGAAAGAAGCTGATGTTTTCGATGTAAAAAGTATCAGCGGTTTTTGGGGAATGGAAGAGCCGGAATCATGGAATGCCACTGGTTTTAAGGTTCAACCCGGACAAAACGTTTTTGCCGGCCGTAATGGAATTGTTGTTGAAATTGCTGGCAAAATACGGGGCGGTGAACCATCGGAATGGTATCATACCTGGAACAATACCGTTACCGTTTTACAGCCGGACGGTACGCTGATTTGTTACCATAATGTGCTGGACAGCAACAATAAACTAAAAGTTGGCGATAAAATTTACGCAGGACAGGAAATTGGCAAAGTTATACCCGGCGCAACCGAGCTTATTCTTTTGATTTATCAGCAAAGTTTGAATTCCGATGATTTCCGGTTTATCATTCCTCAGTTTGTAACGGGTGAAAATAAACGGGAATTGCTGCTGCCTTCCCAAAAATACACGGTAATACATCCCGACGAAATCAGGGGAAAAGAGATGACGAACAAAGAAAAGCGGAAAATTCTGAAATAAAATTAATGAGAGACAGACTAAAACAAGTTCAGCAGGACGTAAGCTGATAGTTTGTTAATCACGTCACACTGAACTTGTTTCGGCTTCAAAAATCTGTAGTTAAACAGCTGTTTTTCCGGAAAGTTATCCGTTTCCGGCTCCAGCCGGACGAAAGGCTCACAAATCTTCCCCGTATCGCCAGCCTTCCCGCATGGGCTCTTTAATATACTGGTCCATATCCGGATGATTGGTGACTTTCATGTTTTCAGCATCGAATTCGATACGGGTATTGAACCGTTGGGCCAAAACTCCCACCGCTGCCATTTCGGTTAACCGCGAAGAATAATCGAAACTTGATCCCGGTCTGGGCCCTTCGCCTTTTACTGCCCTGAGGAATTCCTGCTGTGGCCCACCTTCAACCCGCGGAATTGTTGGCTCCGGCATTTCATTTTTCACCCAGTTTTCCCACTCTTCTTTCGGCATCATTAGCTGCGCGTTATTAGGCCGGCCACCGGTAATTATGTTTTGTTTTTCACCCACCATAATCATTCCCGAGCCGGGCAGTTCATCCATTCCCCATTCAGGCCTGTTTTCAGGTTTCAGACCTCCTTCATGCCAAAGCAGGGTAACCGGAGGTTTATTTCCGCGCGCCGGAAATTCAAATTTAATGATGGATTTATCCGGCAAAAATCCCTGTGGGGCGCCGGAACTAAATAACGTTTCCGTTGCTGACGGCGAGCCTAAATCGAGCGACCAGAAAGGAGCATCGAGGGTGTGGCATGCCCAGTCGCCCAATTCGCCATTGCCAAAATCATAAAAACCGCGCCACGATTTCGGTACGTATACATCGTTGTAGGGGCGTTCGGCAGCAGGTCCAACCCATAAATTCCAGTCGAGCGATTCCGGAACAGGCTCTTTTGGGGGCGGAAATGATTCCGGTTTTGTGAAATATTTATCCGGCCCAAATTCCGGCCCGTCGAACCAGGCAAAAACTTCCTTTACGTTGCCAGTGATTCCGGCATCGACCCATTCTTTAACCCGCCGGATTCCGTCGGTGGCATGTCCCTGATTTCCCATTTGCGTAATTACGTTGTAATGATCCGCAGCTTTTCTGAGGGTGCGCAATTGCCAAATGTTATGTGCCAGCGGTTTTTCAACATACACGTGTTTGCCCAGTTCCATAGCAGCCATTGCAGCCGGAAAATGCGAATGATCGGGCGTTGAAACCAAAACTGCATCGATTTGGCTGCCCATTTCATCGAACATTTTTCGGTAGTCTTTATAGCGTTTAGCGTTGGGAACGGTGGTAAACCCTTCACTTGCCCGCTCGTCGTCCACGTCGCACATGGCCACGATGTTTTCGTTAAGGCACTCGCTCCAGTTGGCTTTTCCCCTTCCGCCAACGCCAATTACGGCTATGTTGATTTTTTTCGAAGGTGAGCAACTGATTAAATTTGGAATAAAAACGGCTCCGGCAGAAACAGCAGAAGCCGACAACAGAAATTTTCTTCTTGAAACTTTTGACATAATATTAAAAGTTAAGTGGTTTAGATATTTACAAAAGTAAAAGGATTTTCATGTTTCGGGAGCTTTTTCGAAAGTTTTTACCGGCGAAAGGGGCAGATGTTTGTCTGGGGGCCAACCATTTTATGCTTATGTTTATTAGAAATGCTGCGTCAGCGCAGAACGCCACCAACTGTGGTGTTTCGATTCCAATTCTTCTACGGAAGGAAACGGATAAAACAGATACCGATCGTGTTCGCCGATAAAAAAACCGGTTTTTATAGTCCGGTATGAAATATCGCCACGCACCACCCGTAATACGGTTTTGGTTACCTTGCTTTTTGTTTCGTGGAGTTTTCTCAGGCATTCGCGCAAATGATCAGGATTTGGATAGGGGAGGTTATGCAGCGGCGCGTTTACGTCGTTGGCAAGTTCGTTCAACAACAATTCAGCAAAAAATAATTTTGGTGTTGAAACCGGTTTTGTGGTATCGGTTAAAAAATGAATAAACTCATCGGGCGATAGTTTGCTTGCCACACGGGTGGCTATTGGGTTAAACTGCTGGTACAGATGAATTTCCTCCGATTCGATTTCGTCGAATCTTGTTGAGTGAAGTTCGAGTACTTTTCCATCGTCGGTAGCCAGATAAAGATTTTTCAGCGCGGCCAGCGGCGTTTTTTCCAGAATGCGATAGATGCCAAAATAAACCGAACGTTTTGGTTCCCCATTGGGATAAGGAACCAGTTTGGCGGCGATGTAAGTATTGGGGAGCTCGGGCATTTTTTCCGGATCGAGCTCGAAAAAAATATTTTGGCCGCGAATCCGCTTTTGTGTTCCAACGGATAAATAATTACCAAATTCAACAGGCGGGAGATGCGATGCAATGAGCGATTCGGGAGTGAAAACGAGGTAATAGTAATTTTTCATTTTAGCTAAATTTAGAATTTGAAAAGTTTCCGAAGCAATGCCAGGCAAAACGGAGAATGAAAATGCTGGTTTTTAGCGGCTGTTTCATTGAGATTGATTTTATACGAAAGTTACTGAAATTCACACTGCCAGTCAATCTGCAGGTTGTATTTTTAACAGCTAAAATTGATACCTAAAAAGAAATTCTCCCGCTCCTGCCAGACGCAGGCTGGGATTTCGCTGATTTTCGCTGAAATGTTTTAATAATCAGCGTTTATCTCCGAAATCTGCGGGAGGTTTTATACATCGAGGTAAACAAACGGATAATCATAAATAAAAAAAAAGTGTGGCCGCAATTTTGGCCGTCAAAATAACTGTTATCTTTAAAATCTCGGTCTGAATAACTGTTTCATCAATAACTTTAATCGCTTATGGAAAGAGATCGCGTAATCCCAAAAGGAATTGTCTGGCCATTCATTTTACTGACATCCCTATTTTTTGCCTGGGCCGTTCCCAATAACCTCACCGATACCATGCTGGCTGCGTTTAAGCGGATAATGAGCCTGACAGATACCAAAACTGCGTGGATTCAGGTGGCCTGTTATTTATTTGGTTACGGGTTTTTTGCCATTCCCGGAGCGCTGTTTATAAAACGGTTTACCTATAAATCGGGGGTGATGCTCGGATTGGGTTTATATGCAACCGGCGCATTTTTATTTTATCCGGCCATGTTGGTGGCTGGTCAAAACACCGGTGTCGGTTTTTTAATGTTCCTGTTTGCGATTTTAGTTTTGTTTGCCGGACTTTCGGTGCTCGAAACTTCCACCAATTCCTATGTTTATGCCATTGGGCCGGAATCCACAGCCACGCAGAGGCTAAATTTTGCGCAGTCGTTTAATCCGTTCGGAGCCATTACCGGAGTGATTATCAGCCAGGTGTTTGTGCTTTCGCATTTGAACACGATGGGCGCTGCGGAAAGGGCGGCAATGGCGCCGGCAGAGCTGGCGAAAGTGCAGGCCGGGGAATTAAGCGCGGTTACAACAACTTATATGGCAGTTGGTTTGGTAATGGTTGTTATTTTGCTGATGATATATTTTACGCGTATGCCCAATCTGAAAGAAGACGACAAGCGGCTCGATTTTCGGGGAACTTTCCGGCGTTTGGTAAAGAATCCGAATTATACCTGGGGAGTGGTGGCGCAGTTTTTCTACGTTGGCGCTCAAATTGCGGTTTGGTCGTTTATCATCCGTTACGTAATGCAGCAGTTAAATCTGGATGCAGTTGTTGAGAGTGCCGGCGCAAATCCATCTGCCGGCGCTATTATTGCTGCGCTTCGTTCGGTTGAACCGGTTGCTGCGGGTTTCTATCGTTTCATCGACTGGATTGGTCTCGAAGCGCTTTTGCCAAGAACGGCAGAGCAGGCAGGCGCAACTTATTACATCATGTCGCTGGTGTTGTTTGTACTCGGACGTTTCATTTGCACCGGGCTTATGAAATTCATAAAACCCAAAAACCTGCTTACGGCGCTCGCGCTGCTGGCTGTGGCATTCTCAATAACAGCAATTTACAGCAACGGGGCAGCGGGTATTTATGCACTCATGGGAATCTCGGGTTGTATGTCGCTGATGTTTCCTACAATTTACGGCCTTGGAATCCGCGGATTGGGAGAAGATACAAAAATTGGCGGCGCCGGAATGGTAATGGCCATTGCAGGGGCTGCCGTGTTAACTCAAATACAGGGAATTGTTTCCGACCAGGCAGGCAGCATTAAACTGGCTTATTGGGTGCCGGCTTTTGCATTTTTGGTTGTGGCATTTTACGGCGCGGTTATTTGCCGCAGGTATCAGCAATAAATGGATTATGAACAGAGTGCTTCAATTTTTTTTGCGATGTCCTGCAAATCCAGGACAAAATCAGGTTTAAAAAGGTGAAGCGCAGAACCAGGCATGGTTCCGGCAACAGATGTTTCCGGGTTTTGAACCAGCGTAACACCGCCGTATTCCTTAATGATTTTCAAACCTTCGGCGCCATCAGCATTCGACCCCGACAATAAAATTCCAAGCAGTTCTTTTTTATATGCCCAGGCTGCGGTTTCAAACAAAACATCGATTGACGGGCGCGAGAAATTTACTTTTTTGTCTGTAGAAAGACTCATGGTGCGATTGTTTTCCAGGAGCAGATGGTAATTGGGCGGTGCAAAATAAACAACGCCTTTGTGAATGGTTTCCTTTTCTTCCGCTTCCTTTACCTTAAAATGGGTGCTGTTCCCTAACGCGGAAAGATAATTGTTAATGTTGTTGCTGCCAATGTGCAATACAACAACAATTGGTATCCGGAATTTTTCAGGCAGGTTTGACAAAATGTACGTGATTGCTTCCATGCCCCCGAAAGAAGCTCCAATTACGATGGTTTGTATCATACCGGAAGATGTAGTTTTTTGAAGATTTTTGATTGTTTGCCGACCATCGCGAATTCATTTTCGAGGGCGGTAAATTTGAGGTTTTCCTTTGAACCAAGGCATAAAAAGCCGCGTTTTGCGAGGCTGTCAAAAAACAATTTCAGAACATGGTCCTGAAGTGTTTTGTTGAAATAGATAAGCACGTTCCGGCAAAACACCAGGTTAACTTCCGCAAATACACCGTCGGTTACCAGGTTATGATCCGCAAAAACTATATTTTTTGACAGCGACTGGTCGAATTTCACGGATCCGTATTTTGAAATATAATAATCGGAAAGTTTCGCTTTTCCACCTGAATCCATATAATTTTTGGAATATAAATCCATTTCTTTTTTGGGATAGATTCCCTGTTTGGCTTTTTCCAGAACATGCTTGTTAAAATCGGTTGCATAAATCCGGGTTTTCTCCAACAGGTTTTCTTCCTGCAGTAAAATGGCCAGTGAATATACCTCTTCGCCTGTGGAGCATCCTGCCTGCCAGATTTTTATGTGTGCATACGTGTGCAAATCGGGAACCACCTTTTTCCTGAAATCTGCATAAAATTCCGGATCGCGAAACATTTCGGTTACATTGATGGAGAGATCCCGAAGGAACGTCTGGTAAAAATCTTCATCCCACAGCACGCGGTTCTGCAATTCCGAGATAGTTTCCAGATCGCTTAATTTCAGCCTTTGCAGTACGCGGCGTTTCAGGTGAGCTTTGCTGTAATTTCTGAAGTCGTAGCCATATTTCATAAAAACAGCCTGCAGTAACAGTTGAAGTTCAATATCCTGCGTGTTGTCCATTTCATCACTGTTTTCAGCCGGATGTTTTCCTTCAGGTAACTGCATTTTTAATGATTGTTTTTAATTCATTGGCATCAAAAGGTTTGCTGATAAAATCATCCATGCCTGCTTCAAAACATTTTTGTTTGTCTTCAGAAAAAGCATTGGCAGTAACAGCAACAATGTATGCGGGCTTTGTTTTTTTCGTACTTACTTCGAATTCCCTGATTTTCTGTGTTGATTCGAGCCCGTCCATTTCAGGCATCTGCATGTCCATGAGAATCAGGTCGTACACGTTTTTTTGCGCCATCTGAAAAGCCGACCAGCCGTTGGTTGCAATGTCGCATTCAATTCCCATATTCTTTAGTAAAAGCTGTGTCACCCGCTGGTTTATGTGGTTATCTTCCGCGTAGAGGATTCGAACGTTTTGCGGAATTTCCACCGGTTGGTTTTTCTTTCCCTGTTTCTTTTGTTTCCGATAGTTAAACCGAAGTTTGAACCAAAATTCAGAACCATCGCCTTCGCTGCTGTTCACCCCGATTTCTCCGCCCATAAAAGTAACCAGATTGTTGCAGATAGCCAGGCCCAATCCGGTACCGCCATATTTTCGCGCCGTTGAAGTTTCAGTTTGCGAAAATTCTTTAAACAATTTTGTCAGGCCGTTCTCCGAAATACCAATTCCCGTATCGACAACCTGAAAAAGTATATCCGCTGTTTCATCACTTTTTGCTTCCATTTTTACCGAAATTTTTACCTGCCCTTTTTCAGTAAATTTCACAGCATTATTTAACAGGTTTGTAATTATTTGGTTAAGCCGGTACGGATCGCCAATAAGTATATCGGGAATGTTTTTGTCTATTTCTGCGAAAATCTGAAGTCCTTTTTTTTCGGCGTTGAACTTCAACAATTTTATGATTGCCTGAACTATTTCGCGAAGGTCAAAATCAATATTTTCCAGTTGGATTTGCCCGGATTCAATTTTCGAAAAATCGAGAATATCGTTGACAATGTTGAGCAGGTTTTCTCCCGAATTGGAAATTATCGCTATCAATTCCTGCTGTTCTTCATTGAGGCCGCTTTCTTCCAGAATTTTTGAAATTCCGATGATTCCATTCAGGGGTGTCCTTATTTCGTGCGACATATTGGCCAAAAACATTGATTTTGCCCGTGCGGCTTCTTCCGCTTTTTGTTTTTGAATTTCCAGTTCGTGGTTATTTTTCTCCAATCGGTTAAGCAAACGGTTCAATTCCTGCTTCCGGGAATAGAGATCGAGAAATACCTTCACTTTTCCTTTCAGAACTTCAGGAATGATGGGTTTCGGAATAAAATCAACCGCGCCGGTTTCAATTCCTTTGATAATGTGAACATCGCTTTGGTGGATGGCGGAAACAAAAATTACCGGCAGGTACCTGGTTTTTTTTCTTTTGCGCATCAATGAAAGCGTTTCATAACCATCCATTCCGGGCATTTGTACATCGAGGATAGCCACTGCAAAATCCTGGTTCAATGTATAACGCAGAGCTTCTGTTCCGGATGTTGCTTTTACAAAGGAAATGTCGAAATCGTTGAGAACCATTTCCAGACTATGTAAATTTTCCTCCAAATCGTCGACCAGCAATATTTTAGGTTTCTCCATATTTCTTATTTAAACAGCCAGATTTTTAAGAGCGACAACAGTTTATCCACATCCACCGGTTTCGAAATATAATCATTTGCGCCACAATCAATTGCTTTCTGATAATCTTCCTTCATGGCTTTTGCAGTAATGGTAATTATCGGAATTTCTGCCGGACCAGGAATTTTCCTGATTTCTTTCATCGCATCGTAACCGTTCATCACCGGCATCATTATATCCATAAGAATCAGGTCGATATCGGAATTATTTTTTACCGTTTCAACCGCCACTTTACCATTTTCGGCTTCCAAAACTTCAATTTCCCGCTCTTCGAGGATTTGTGCCAGCGCAAATACGTTCCGGATATCGTCGTCAACTATCAACACTTTTTTGCCTTTGAAACCTGCGCCGTTTAAATTTCCTGATTTCGTGCGGTAGGTTTTGGTCATAGTATGTTCAACCTGGTGCAGGAACAGCGTTACTTCGTCCATTAAACGTTCGTCGGATTTTACGCCTTTAATCACAATGGAATCGGAATATTTGCGCAGTTCGCGTAATTCGCCGGAATTTAATTCGCGCGCTGTGTGGATAATCACGTTTGGAATCGGAACATTTCCCGATTTCAGTTTTTTCAGCAATTCGCCACCTGAAAAATCGGGTAACCCGAGGTCGAGGATCATACAGTCGAACGGCCGCGCCGACAGCATATCATACGCCTGCTGCCCCGATTTGGCTTCATGAATGATAATTTCTTCATTCCCAAAAAGCGCCTGGATTGATTGCCGTGTCGCTTCGTCGTCTTCCACCATAAGCACCTGACGGAATTCGTTGCTCAGTTTTTGCTCAATGTGGCTTGTTTTCTCCTGAAAATCACTGGATTCAGGTGTTTTCAATTCTTCGATGGTTTCCGGGGAAAAGTCTTCAATTCGGGAAACAAGATGTACCGGCAATCTTTTCGTTACCTGGTTTTCCTTGAGTTTTCCAAATTCAGTTGAATGGTTTAATTCGGCGGAAATGATAATCGCCTGCGGCATGAACTGTCTGGCAAGCATAATTCCGTCTGAAATTCGCGAAGCGGCAATAACCCTGAACCCGAGTTTGTTGCATAAACTTTTTAACTCCAGCGCTTTTCCCATTTCGTTGTGAAGGAGCAAAACCAATCTTCCTTCGGTTTCAACATCCCGATCGTCGGAAATAAAAGATGGCAAATTTTCATCGTCGTTACGTGCCGCCACAGGAATTTCTGCTTTTGCCGGAATGTCTCCGTTTACCTTTTTTTCCTGCCGGCGAACGGTACTTTCCACCAGTTCCTTGTCGAGCGGAAGATAAACGGTAAATACAGAACCTGCACCTTCGGCACTTTCCACATGGATTTCACCCCCCATCACCTGGACCAGCTGTTTCGAAATGGAAAGGCCGAGGCCGGTTCCGCCAAATTTCCGTGAAATACTTCCGTCGGCTTGTTGAAAAGCTTCGAAAATACCGTTGACCTTTTCCTTCGGAATGCCTACTCCGGTATCTTCCACAGAAACATAAAACGTGTTGTTTTGGGTTAATTCCGGATTGATGAACAAAACCGATTGGCCGGGCAATCCGAAACTTACCTTTATACTTCCGGCGCTGGTAAATTTTAACGCGTTCGACAACAGGTTTTTAATAATTTGCATCAAACGCTGTTTATCGGTATAAACCTGAGTTGGAAAGTGATTATCTTTTTCAAGGATTAACAGCAAATTTTTGTTTTTTGCAACTGGTCTGAAAGTTTGGTTTAATTCCGTAATAATATTATCGACAGGAGTTTCCGAAAATTCATATTTCATTTTACCGGCTTCGATTTTCGATAAATCGAGAATTTCGTTTATCAACTCCAGCAAATCATTTCCGCTTTTGTGAATCACCTGGATTGATTTCCTCTGTTCTTCCGTTAAATTGCTGTGTTTGTTTCCGGCCAGTAATTTTGAAAGAATTAACATGCTGTTCAGCGGCGTGCGCAGTTCGTGAGACATGTTGGCCAGAAAATCTGATTTATACTGGCTGGCTTGCTCCAGTTCACCTGCCTTTTGCTTTAGTTCTCTTTGTATTTTCAACAGGTTGTCATTGCTCAGGCTAATTTCCTTTTTCTGTTGTTCCAGCAGAACGGTTTTTGTTTCCAGTTCCTGGTTGGCGAGGCGAAGTTCCTCCTGCTGTACCTGGAGGCTTTTTTCGCTTTTAGCCAGAATTTTGGTTTGTTCGGCCAGTTCTTCGTTTGCCACCCGAAGTTCTTCTTCCTGCGTTTTCAATGCTTCGTTGGTGGCTTTTAATTCTTCCTGCTGAAGCACCAGCTTTGTGTTTACATCCTTTAGCGCCTGCTGCTGCTGATGCAACTCCTGGTTTCGTTCCTGTACTTCAATTTCCAGTTTTTTAATATTCGTTACATCTTTCGAAATTCCGAACGTACCAATGCAGTTTCCATATTTGTCGAACATGGGTAGTTTGGTTACCGACGTCCAAAGTTCATTACCATGTTCATCAATTCCCTGGCGAAGTTTGTCAACAAATCCTCTTCCGTTTTTAATGATTTCCTGTTCTTCGCTGAAATACCGGCGGGCATTCTTTTCCGTGTGAAATTCAAAGTCGCTTTTACCGATAATTTCATCGCTTGATTTCGCGCCAAAAAGTTTGACCATCGATTCGCTGACCCGTAAAAACTTACTGTTAATATCCTTAAAATAAACATAATCGGGGAGGGTATTTAACATGGAATCGAGCAGGATAGTTTTCTGCGACAATTTTTGTCTGATTTGCTCATTTTCCTCCAGTTCCCGGCTTAGCTCTTCGTCGCGTGCTTTCAGTATTTTCGATTGTTCCATCGCCTGTGCGAGTAATTCGGAAATTCTGAACCGGGCGACTGCGGCTTCCATATTTATGGCAATCCGTTCTTTTATTGATTTAAGAAAATTGATTTTTACCTCCGACAGCTCATTAATGGGAGCCAGTTCCAAAACAGCCTGTATCCGGCCATTGTAAAACATGGGAATCAGGTAAATTTTCCCGGGAATGATTTCTCCGGTTGCACTAAAAATTTTGTGATACCGGCCATTGGTTTCAATTATCCGGCATTCATTCTTTTGTGCAGCTTTACCGGTCAATCCCTCTCCGATGTTAATTTTTTCGGGTACAAGTTCTTTTTTTAAACCCACCGAACCGGTGAATTCCAAATGCTTTAAAACGTCGTCGTGCACGTAAATGGCGCCCATTTCAATCTGCAGGAAATCGCATAAATAAGTGATTATTTTGTTGGAAAGCTCGCGAACGGTATAATTTCCGCTCATTTGATCATCGAGGCCCCGAATGCCATTTTGCACCCAGTTTTCCCGGGTGGTATTTATTTGTGTTTCTTCAAGTTTCCGGACCATTTGATTCAGTGCAGGTGAAAATTCATCCTGCTCTGACTTCGGATTAAACCGGATGCTGTAATCACCTTTAGCAATTTTCTTGGAAAGGGTTACAACTTCGGTTAAACCCATTTGTATTCCTGTAAATGCCTTCGAAAGCTCGCCGATTTCATTTTTATAACCAATGGCAACCGCCGATTTTAAATTGCCGGCTGCTATTTTTTTATAATTACCGACCATGGTATTTATGGGGCGTGCAATCGATTTGGAAATCAGGATGGCAATTAAAGTGGCAAACCCGGTTAGAATTAAAAAAATACCGGCTATGGCACCGCCGAGCATTCTTTTAATGTGGTTGTTTAGTTCATATATTCTTAGAGTGAATGTTTCGGTAATCGGGTCGATTTTAGCTACCTCCTGTTCGATTACAGCCAGTTTTTCCTTTGAATGCTGTTGTTCATATTCCCTGATGAGTTGATAAACTTTTTCCGAAAGCTTATATGCATCGGTAGCTGTTTCCCGCACACCAGTTAAACTTTCGTTATCAATTCTTTCCAAAAAACGAATCTGACGGGCCATCATTTTAATTTGCCTGGTGTTATTGACACCGTCTTCAAATACATGGTAAAAATAGTCGGTCCATTCACCTTCTGTCATTCCGTTCATTATATCCTCAAAATGCGAAAAGGAGTAGGCAATTCGATAGGCTTTTTGAAAATGGGCGCCAGCTTGTGCCAGTATTGCCGTATCCCGTTTTATTTCGTATTCGTAAGAATGTTTGACGCCATGATGGAAATTTTCCAGGAATACCCGCTGCTCGTTTACCACGATATTCAACGTTTCCATCGAACGGAAAAGGGTACGGGCAACAAGTGCGGTTAACGCATAACTTATCAGGAAAATAAGAATTAGAAAGATTAATTTTGTCTTAATCCTCAGATCGGAAAATCGCAGCTTCATTTTGTTCATTCTTTAATTCTGTATCTCAGGATATTTGCAGGCGCGCAAATATAAAAAAATGAAAATTTTTTTTATGCTTTCCATAAAATAACTGTAAATATTTTAAAAATTATAATTCTACTTTGACAGATTGGTTTGAAATTGGATTTTCCTCCTTTTTTACCTCAGTCCTAAAGGAAGAAAAGAGAAAAATCATCCTGATCTCTTTACGGATTTTAGGGTAAAATCAGGATGATTTTTCTAAAGTGTCAAAGTAGAAATAATAGATGTGGGGGAGAGGATTTATTTTATTTCCCATCTGTCGGTGCGGAATGAAGACGCAGGAAGCCCCTCGGTATTGAACAATTCTCCAACAACAAAATCTTTAAACGCATACCGGACTGCCACCGGTTTTTCAACCTGCGGAGAAAAAACCGTCACTCCCTGCCGGGTGATAAATGCTTCGGCAGGCACAAAACGCTGATTTTCGCCGGCGATTTCAAAATTCTGAAGTTTTTTGCCAAATGTAGTGAGGCCATTTTCTGCGTGGTCGAAAGTGAGGTTAACAACTGGTCCTTCTGCATTCATTTCATTCAGAACCGGCCCGGAATATTCAAATCCGCTTTTTCCGTATGTTTTGGCAAGTGCGAGGTATGCCAAACGCTCTCCCGCAACTTCCTTGTTCGCCGGATGAATTACGTCTTTTTCGCCGACATCCATAACACACGCCATTCCCATATTTGGCAGGTCATCCGATGCATTCAGCATGGCCTCGCGAATGTATGCTGAATTGGTGCTGCCCTGGCCATAATCATAAGGTGCAATCTGAACGTAGTAAAAAGGAAAGTCTCCGATTCCCCATTGGTTGCGCCAGTCTTCAACAAGCCCCGGCAACAGATTTTCATATTCTTTGGGTTGGTTGCGGTTGGCTTCGCCCTGGTACCATAATCCGCCGCGAATGGCGTATCCAACCATCGGGGCGATCATGGCGTTATAAAGAACTGTTGGTGTTTGCTGCGAAAAATCATCGGTCCTATTTTTACCAGGCAGTTCTACCCAATTAAAATTATCAAGTCCGCTTTCGCTCATCCAGGGTTCGATGCGGGTCCCGCCCCAGCTCGAGCAAATCAGCCCTACCGGAACGTTCAGCACATCCTGTATCATTTTGCCAAAATAATAGGCAGCCGCGCTAAAATCGGCTACATTTTCGGCCTCGCATTTTTTCCATTCGCCTTCAAAATCAGTCAGTGGTTCAAGCGTTTTGTTCCGGTCAACGGTAAAAAGCCGGATGTTTTCGTTTTCGGAAGTGGCAATTGCTTCGTTTGCTCCGAGCACGGGCTGGTTGTAATAACCTTTCATTGGCATTTGCATGTTCGACTGGCCCGAGCAAACCCAGACTTCGCCAATTAAAACATTTTCGAGTGTCCTGTTTTTTCCGTCGGAAATTGAAATGGAAAAGGGGCCTCCGGCTTCCGGCGTGGACACCTTTAATTTCCAGTTTCCATTGTTATCGGCTTTGGTTGAATAATTTTTGTTATTCCACGAAGTGATAATCTTCACTGTTTTGTTTGGAGTGGCCGCGCCCCAGATGGCTGCGTCGGTCTGCTGCTGCAAAACCATGTTGTTTCCAAAAACAGCGGGAAGTTTTACTTCGGCATTTGCATGGTTAAAACATATAAAAGCAGACAGGAACAGAATAGAAAACAGATTTAGTTTTTTCATAATTTAATGATTTAATTGATGGAATTTGAAAATTGCTCTCCGTGGCACAAATATATTAATTTGCCTGACATCAACTATTTTGTGTGTTAAAAGAAACGGTTTTGAATTCATGAAAAGTTCTTTTTTCGTAAGTTTATCGTTCAATACTAAAACTGAAATTATGGAACGGCGAAAATTTATCCAACGAACTTCTTTGGCAACTGCAGGGCTTTTAACTGCTTTCAACATCCCGGCGAAGGCTCAGAATAAAAAGCTGAAAATAGGGTTGATCGGCTGTGGCTGGTATGGAATGGTAATTACCACGTCGGCATTAAAAACCGGCGATGTGCAGGTGGTTGCCATTTGCGATGTGGATTCGGAACACCTGAAAAACAGCGCGACGGAAATAGAAAAGTTGCAGGGCGCCCGTCCAAAGGAATTCAAAGAATACCACGATTTGCTGAACGAAAAAGATTTGGAAGCGGTATTTATCGGTACACCGCCCCACTGGCATGCTTTGCAGTTCATTGCTGCCTGCGAAAAGGGTTTCGATATATACTGTGAAAAACCGGTGGCTTACGATGTGCGTGAGGGACAGGCTATGGCAGAAGCTGCCCGAAAGGCCGGAAATATTGTGCAGCTTGGTTTTCAGCGCCGGCAAAGCCAGGCATTTCAAAAGGCAAAACAACTGGTTGCTGAAGGACAACTGGGCAAGGTTCACCAAATCGGAGCGCAAATTCATTATAATCCGGTGCTCGAGGATAATACGATTCAGCCGCCGCCGGCATCGCTCGACTGGGACGCCTGGTGCGGACCGGCGCCCAAACTCGATTACCGGCCGAGCATCGGTCATAAAGCCTGGCGCCTTGAAAAAGAATACGGCAACGGGCACCTTGTGGATTGGGGGATTCACCACATCGACATCATCCGGACCATCATGAATTTTGGAATGCCGGAGTCATTCAATTCAACCGGCGGCCTGAATGTTTTGAAAGGAAAAATAACGACTCCCGATACATTAAATGCAGTGATGCTTTTTGATGATTGTCCGGTTTACTGGCAGCATCGTTTATGGGGCACCGGCGATTTAACCCCGGCATTTAACAATGGTATCTTTCTTTACGGTGAAAAGGCAACGCTGTTTGCTTCCGATGATAAACTGGTTCTCATGCCTGCGGGAAAAAACCAACAGCAACAGGAAATAAATATTCCGACTCCCGATATGCAGGACCGGCACGTAGCAGCTTTTATAAACGCAGTAAAAGAAAAAGATAAAAACCTGGTGGCATGCACCATCGATGATGCGCGGCTTTCCACAGCCACCGTGCAAGTGGCAATGGCTTCATACTATTCAGGAAGTTCGGTAAGTTGGAACACAGAAAAAAATGAAATCACCGGGAATAAAAAGGCGGCTGAAATGCTGGCGCGGCCCTATCGAAGCGGTTACAAACGCCCGCAGGTATAATTATTCGTGTTATCACCTGAAATTCAAATATTTCAAATTGTATATCTGTCAAATCCATTTTAGAAAAACAAAAACCGGTTCAGAAATCAACTGAACCGGTTTTTGGTAATATTAATCAACTACATCCTTTTATAAAGGACATGTTGTTATGCTTTAAATTAAAATTTGAAACCAAGGGTCAACAATACATTATCTTTTACCGTGCTGTATTTGGCCATTCCCGGAGTTGAATAATTATCACTCATCGGGTCGGGATACAGCAAATCATAGTTGTCGGACATGGAACGCCGGTAAGCAACATCCAAAAAGAAATTGCTGTCGTGGTAACCAAATCCTGCCGAATATACGTTCATATTGGCATCGGAATTGGGTTGCGACGAACCAAATGCCTGCGCATTGTAAGGCGAAGGATAATACTCGAAACCTGCACGGAGGCTAATATTACCGGTTGCGCGTAATTCTCCGCCAACGCGAATGTTCCCAACAGCTTTGTATGCTTCTGCGATGTCGGCATTCTCGTCTACGAAATCATATCCGTCGCCGCCTCTCCTCAAACTTGCAGAACCATAATCAACATATTCGTAATCGACGCTTAGCAATCCGGCTTTTGCAATAACAAATGCACCGCTAAGAGTGGCACGCAAAGGTGATTCCAGGTCATAATCGTAATCGGAATACGGAGAATCGGCATCATAATTACCGGGACCGTCGTCGTAAGTCAAATCCGAATGCATCGAAGTTTCGAAAAAGTCGTGCATGTTATAAAACGTTGGAGTGTGGACTGCTGCTCCCAACCTGACCTCATTAACCGGCTTGAAAATTATTCCGATTTTTCCATTCACACCCGTTCCGGTGGTCCTTAAATGAGAATCGAATTTAAATTCGTTGAAATAAGGGATTGAATTGTTCTGATCAGTTTCAATCAATTGCGATGTTTCATCATAATAAACATCAACGATACCCAATGATGCGCCGAAATACAGTTTATGGTTGAAATTCAAACCGAGCCCGAGCGAATACTCATTTACCGAACCTTGTGTTGAAATGCTCTTTCTTTGAGCTTGTCCGTATCCGGCATCTTCCAGGTCGTGCCAGTAGATGCCTGTGTTATCCTCTTTAAGGAGCAAATCGGTGTCCCATGCCGGTTGTTCATAAAAATCGCTCCAGTTTCCGGCATTTGCATTGGCCGCAACATAATCCAAAAACGAACCGTTTGCGCTGTTGGTGCCGGCAAGCGAAGTTCCGTTAAAATCTTTCAGCCGGTTGAAACCAAGGCCTATATTTACGTTTACAATACCTGATTCACTTGTGTTTTGCGTTGGAATAGCTGCAATATAATTCAGGTTGTTAAATGAAAAGTTATAAATGTTATCCGACATCATCCGGTCCATATAACTTGATTCTGTTGAAATCTGGCCGAATGCCGGTGTGAAAGATAATTCACCGGAACGGTACAAGCCCAGTCCCGCGGGATTGATGCTAACCGAAGTAAAGTCACCGCCCAGCGCACCAAATGCGTTCCCCATACCACCGGCCCGGGCAGTGCCCTGCACCTGTATATTCGAAAACCGAAGCGCATCTTTTAAATCTTGTGCCTGCAAAGCCACAGGCACAAGGAAGATTATAGTTAACAAACCTATTAGTTTATTCATGGCATTTATGTTTTTGATTACTTAATCATATCGTGATTTTATTCTCGCTATTATCGCCTACCCGACGATGACGATGACGAACCTCTGGAGCCACCGCTACTTCCGCCGTAAGAACCGCTGCTTCTGACACTTCCTGAACTTCCGCTGCTGCGGTAACTTCCTGAACTTCCGCTGCTGCGATAAGTTCCGCTACTGCTGCTTCGCGACGGGGTGCTCCGGTATGTTCCTGAAGATCGAGGCGTACTGTAACTCCTGGTTGAACGACTTGTCGAACTTCTGTTATACGTTGAACTGGAACGATACGTCCTGTTATAGCTGGATGACGATTGTGGCGCTGAATAACGTGAATTAGCCGAGCCACTTTTCGTTACTACCCTTGGCCGCGTATAATTTGTCGATGGCCGGGTGTAATTGCTTCTTGTGGAAGTATTCGGGCGCGTATAAGTTTGTGTACGCGAATTCGAACTCGTGTTGTTTCTAACAGAAGTTCCTCTTTCCGGGGTCGAAGTAGACCTTCTTCTTTCTGTTAATACATTAGTGTTTGCAGATTTCGTGGTTGTTCTGCCTTCGGAATTTCTAACTCCTGAACTTGATGTACTTCTCCTGTCTGAACCATTTGTTTGCAAACGGCTGTCGCCACTTTTATTCCGTGCAGCCGACATCGATGATGTTCTTCCTGATCCATCGTTTCTTAAAACATTTGTACCGGTCGACCTTCTTTGTCCGTAGCGGTAATTATCCGAATTGGCATACCAGTCGCGGTTGTAATAATTTCCGTAACCACCGTAATACCCACCATAGAAGCCTCCGTAACCTCCGTATCCGTAATAGGGGTAACCCCATGCATAATACGGGCTGTAACCATAACCGTAACCGTAATACGGATATCCCCATCCCATGCCATAATAGGGGCTGTACCAGTTGTTCCCCCAGCCCCAGCCAAATGACCATCCGGGAGAATAAAATGAAGAATAACCATAGAAGTACGGATCGTAATACCAGCTATCCCAGTAAAACGGGTCATAGAAATAAGGATTATGGAAACGCCTGATCCGGTATGCATAATCGATGTCGTCGCCGTCATAATAATTATTAATGACGTACTTTACTTCATCGTCATTGTAATAAACAGTTGTATCACTGCCATACGTATCCATTTGCTCCATGTTGTACAACTGGGCATCCACATCGTCTTCCTCGCCGTTGAAGATGTAATTGTTCATCGTATTCGAACCATCTTCATTTTCTTTTATTTCGCTGATAATAAGACGTTCACCCGACTTTTCCCTGGCAGGTTCCTGGTTTGCTTCCACATCGCCCGCTGTAACAGGCGGAGGAACATCGCCGGGGTTGAAGTAGATGTCGTCAGTATAGGAACTGCTGACATAGCTCCCGGTAGTGCAGGCGCCGGTGAAAAGTGCCATTACCGCGATAATTAATAACCTTGATTTCATAACTAGTCCTCCTGTTTATTTAATGTCAATAATATTTACTTTATTTGTAAGCGCAAAATTTTAAGTAAGAAAACAAATTCCATACCAAGATTAAGTAATAATGGCGAAAGAGTTAACACCACGAAAAGAAAGTTATTCACAGTGGTACCAGGATTTGGTAATAAAGGCTGATTTGGCTGAGAATTCGGCGGTAAGGGGCTGTATGGTTATTAAACCTTACGGATATGCAATATGGGAGAAAATGCAGGCCGAGCTCGACAGGATGTTTAAGGAAACCGGCCATGTCAATGCCTATTTTCCGCTGTTCATACCAAAATCGTTTTTTAGTAAAGAAGCTGATCATGTTGAAGGTTTTGCCAAAGAATGTGCCGTAGTAACTCACTACCGGTTAAAAAATGACGAAGAAAACGGGGGCGTGATTGTTGACCCGGATGCAAAGCTTGAAGAAGAACTGATTATCCGGCCAACTTCGGAAACCATCATCTGGAACACCTACCGAAACTGGATTCAGTCGCACCGCGATTTGCCGCTGCTTATCAATCAGTGGGCTAATGTGGTACGCTGGGAGATGCGCACCCGGTTGTTTCTTCGTACGTCAGAATTCCTTTGGCAGGAAGGTCATACGGCGCATGCCACCAAACAGGAAGCAATTGAAGAAACAGAAAAAATTTTAAATGTTTACGCTACTTTTGCTGAGAATTACATGGCAGTTCCGGTAATAAAAGGCTTGAAATCGGAAAATGAAAAATTTGCCGGCGCTGTCGATACCTATTCCATTGAAGCGTTGATGCAGGACGGTAAAGCGTTGCAATCGGGAACTTCGCATTTTCTTGGCCAGAATTTTGCCAAAGCATTCGATGTAAAATTTACCAATAAAGAAGGTCGCGAAGAGTATGTTTGGGCAACTTCCTGGGGAGTTTCAACCAGGTTAATGGGAGCCTTAATTATGGCGCATTCAGATGATAACGGGCTGGTGCTTCCGCCGAAATTAGCTCCTTTCCAGGTGGTAATTGTTCCGATTTATAAAAAAACGGAACAGCTTTCACTGATTTCCGAAAAAGTGGATGAAATTGTTGCCAAACTGAAAGCGAAAGGAATTTCGGTAAAATACGATGATAATGATAATAAAAAACCGGGCTGGAAATTTGCCGAATACGAACTGAAAGGAGTTCCGGTGCGTTTGGCCATGGGGCCGCGCGATTTGGAAAATGGCACGGTGGAGATCGCCCGCCGCGACACCCTGGAGAAAAATGTAGTTCCGGCAAAAGGTATTGAAGATTACATTGAAAACCTGCTTGATGAAATCCAGCAAAATATTTTTCAAAAAGCAGCGGATTTCAGAACCCAAAACACAACGAAAGCGGATACATGGGAGGAGTTTAAAGACATTCTGAAAAATAAGGGTGGTTTTATCCTGGCACATTGGGACGGAACCTCAGAAACCGAAGAGAAAATTAAAGCCGAAACCAAAGCAACAATTCGTTGTTTGCCGTTGGATTATCAGGAAGAAGAAGGAGTTTGCATCTATTCCGGGAAACCTTCCAAACGACGGGTGCTTTTTGCATTGGCTTATTAAAAAAAATACGAAATATTTAACGGGAGCAGCTCAAAAGGGCTGCTTTCTTTTTTTTTAATAGGTTGCTTTGTGTACTTTTAAATTCAAAATTAAACCTGATGAACGAAAAAGAAAACAGGGCTTTGGTTTTGGAGACTTTTATTCAAAAATCAACCGTAAAACAAAAAGTCTACGAAAATACGTTACAAACATTTTTGATCGTTAAAAAAGTGCTGAAACTGCTCGAGAAAGATTATTTAGCGGTTATAAAAAATAAAGTGCCGGCGGCAGTTTTGCCGGTGTACCGGGAGCGCGGGCCATTTGAAGTGGAATTTAAAATAGGAAGCGACCTGTTGATTTTTAGCATGCATTCGAATATTTTTGAATTCGATAAGAAACACCCGGTATTAAAAACGAAATACATTCAGGAAGATCAGTCACGCTCGTACTGCGGAACGATCAACATCTATAATTTTCTGGCCGATTCGTTCAAATACGATCGGTTAAATGATGTTGGTTATTTGGTGGCGCGTATTTTCATTAATAAAAACAACCACTTTTTTGTGGAAGGTAAACGGCAAACCGATGAAACGGTTAAAGATTTTGCCATTGATTCCATTTCGCCCGGTAATATCCGGCAAATCATAGAAACGGCTATACAGTACTGCATCGAGTTTGATTTGCTGGTGCCGCCATACGACCAGGTAAAAATAGCCACCGTGGAACAAATGCGGGAAAAAATCATTCATTCCAAAATGGCTACAGGCAAGCGGCTCGGATTTACATTTAATTCAGACGATGTTTAGCTGAATTGTTAATTCACTTAAAATCCCTTTAAAATATCGTCAATTGCAATGTGGATTTCCTGCAAATCTTTTTCAAAAGAAGCCTTGAAATTATCCCAATTTTCCTGTTTAATATTTTTAATTTCATGCATCCGCTTGTTAATCGAAACCTGTTTGGCTTCAAAATCATCAAGGGCAGAATTTTGTGCATCGGTTAATTTACCACCCTTTTCATGGATTTTATCGTTCAAATCCCTGACTTTCTGGTTAATAACTGCAAGCTGTTCATTCGCGTTGGCAAGCAAATCACATTGTGCCTGATGCAGTTCCTCGCTCACTACATTTTCTGTAGCAATTGCATCTTCATTGTTGGGTGAAGTGGATTCGCAACCTGAAAAAATGAAGATGCCCAATCCAAAAAGGAGTACCCAAAAAATTTTATTGTTAACCATGACTATTTTGACTTTTAGTTTTTAATTTGATTGATGTTACGTTAAAAAAAATGAATGGTTATAGTTCTTTATGTGTTTCATTTGTAAGTTTTTAATAGGTTGACAAAAATCATATTTTATGAGTTTTCAGAATGTGGATCAAGTCATTTTTTTTGAGGTGTAGTTCGGGTGAAACTTCTAATAAGCCATGCGAATTGACGGTAGACAAAACCTGCCGGCAGCGTTTAAAATTTGTATATTTGGGCTTATTAAGAATTAAAAGAAGTTATGGAGAAAGTTACAGAAAGATTTATTCGATACGCCAAAACGCATACTACATCCGATCCGGGCAGTGATGCTTTTCCAAGCACCGATCGTCAGATGGTTTTTATGAAAATGTTGAAAAATGAGTTGATTGAAATAGGCTTGAAAGAAGTGGATTTGGATGAAAACGGGTATTTGATGGCAACTGTTCCTGCAAACGGCAATGAACATGCGCCGGTTGTTGGTTTTGTTTCGCATGTTGATACCAGCCCCGATTTCCCGGGGGAAAATGTGCAACCGCAGATTATTGAAAAATACGATGGTAATCCAATTCAGTTAAAAAACGGAGTAACCATCGATCCAACGGAATTTCCGGAAATTTTAAAATATAAAGGTCAGTCAATCATTACGGCAGATGGAACAACTTTACTTGGCGCCGACGATAAAGCGGGGGTAGCAGAAATAGTCACTGCCGCTGAAATACTGTTAAATGCAAGCGAAATAAAACATGGTAAAATTCGCATTGGTTTTACCCCAGACGAGGAAATTGGAAAAGGCGCAGATCATTTTGATGTGGGGAAATTTGGCGCCGGGTTTGCCTATACCCTCGACGGCGGTGAGATTGGCGAGCTTGAGTTTGAAAATTTCAATGCGGCAGGAGCAAAAATTACAGTTCATGGAAGGAGCGTTCATCCCGGTTCGGCAAAAAACAAGATGGTCAATGCAATGCTGGTTGCACACAAGTTAATTGGGATGCTTCCTCCGGCGCAACGGCCGGAAAATACAGAACAATATGAAGGTTTTTTTCACCTGATTTCCTTTAACGGAAACGTGGAAGTGACTGAAATGCAGCTTCTCATTCGCGACCATGATTTTGAAAAATTTGAGAAAAAAAAGAAGTTGCTCCGGGAAATAGTGAATTTAATGAATTTGGAACTGGGAAGAAACCTGGTCAACCTGGAAATTTCTGATCAGTACTACAACATGCGCGAAAAAATTGAACCGGTGATGCATGTGGTGGAAATAGCGAAACAGGCGATGAAACAGGCTGGGGTAGAGCCGATTGTTAAAGCCATTCGCGGTGGTACCGACGGCGCCCGGCTTTCGTATGAAGGTTTGCCCTGTCCGAATGTGTTTGCCGGCGGCCATAATTTCCACGGACCGTTTGAATTTGTGCCCATCCCGTCGATGCTAAAAGCAGTGGAAGTAATCTTGAACATTGCACAACTGGCAGGCGATAAAATCAAGAATTCGTAATTTTGAAAAAAATACTCATGGATATTAATTATATCATTGATAAAGACGGAAATCAATCAGCCGTTGTTGTTCCCATAAGACAGTGGAAGAATTTCATGGATAAAGTTTCAAAAATGAAAAAGAAATTAGAAATTCTAACAGGCATAGAAAATGCAGTTGAGGAAGTTAATCAATTTAAAGAAGGGACAAAAACAACCTGAATCTTTGACTGATTTTCTGGATGAAAACTAGCGTTGTAATAACCAGCAATTTTGGTAAGGAGGCTAAAAAACTTGATAAATCTGAAACAGAAACAATTTCAAAAAAGGAACTGTTGCGAATTTTATCAAAATTAGAAAATCGAGAAAAAAAATAAGTATAAAATGCTCGAACGGTTCGTTGAATTTATAAAAGGGAAACAGCTTATTGCACCTCAGCAAAAAGTATTGCTGGCGGTTAGCGGTGGAATCGACAGCATGGTTCTTTTGAATCTTTTCGAAAAAACCGGGTTTAAATACGGAATCGTGCACTGCAATTTTCAGTTGCGCGGGGAAGAATCTGACGAAGATGAAAATTTCGTGAAAGAACAGGTGCTGATGCATGGTGTCCCGTCGTTTTTTCAACGATTTGAAACCGAAGAACATGCAAGTATTAACGGGATTTCCATTGAAATGGCGGCACGCGAACTGAGGTACGAATTCTTCGAAAAAACAAGGGCTGAAAACGACTATGATTTTATCGCAACTGCCCACCACCAGTGCGATTTAATTGAAACTTTTTTTCTGAACCTGTCGCGGAAAACAGGAATAAAAGGATTGACCGGAATAAAGGAAAAAGCCGGGAGAATAATCCGTCCGCTGCTTTTTGCCAGCCGCGAAGAAATCGAAAGATATGCCGCTGAAAATTTCATCGAATGCCGCGAAGATTCATCAAATAGCGAAGTTGTTTACCAGCGTAATTTCCTGCGCCATAAAATCCTGCCATTGTTTTCAGAATTAAATCCTTCATTCCGGAAAAATGCAATTGCCAGTATTGAAAACCTGAAAGAAGTTGAGAAAGTGTACGATTATTTTATTTCATCTGAAACGGGAAAAGTTGTCACGCAAAACGATGATGGATTAATTTTAAGTATCGGAGGGCTGAAAAATACATTGTTCCCCATGTTGGTGCTGCTTGAAATATTGAAAGATTACAATTTCAACCCAGCAGTAACCGAAGAAATATACCGCAGTCTGGAATCCGAATCAGGGAAACAGTTTTTTTCAAAAACCCATCGCCTGGTTAAAGACCGCGGACAATTGTTTGTTACAGCTGCAAATGCTGTTGAAAACCGGATTTATTACATCGAAAAAGATGATATCGAATTGTTTGATCCTTTCGATATAACTATTGAAAAGCAAAACAACGTGGGGTTCGAAATTAGCCGGGAACCAAATATAGCTTGTCTTGATTTGAAAAAGCTGGAATTTCCGCTGCTCATCCGGAGATGGCAGCAGGGCGATTATTTTCAACCATTGGGAATGACAGGTTTGAAAAAGCTGAGCGACTTTTTTATCGATGAAAAAATTCCGGTACACGAAAAAGAAAATACATGGTTGCTGTGCAGCGGCAAAAAAATCGTCTGGATAATGGGGCGCCGCATCGATAACCGCTTTAAAATAACTCCGGAAACCAGACACATTCTCAAAATTGAAATAAAGAACTTTTAATAAGCTGAAGCTGCAAGCTGCAAGCTACAAGCTAAAAGCCGCGAGCTACAAGCTACGAGCTGCGAGCTTTTCAATTAAAACCCGAAAAACTTTAAACTTTGAACTCTGAACTCTGAACTTTAAACTCGAACCTATGAAACGAAGAAACTTTATTAAAAACGCCGGCGCAGCAGCTTTTGCTGCCGGGGCAATGCCTTTGCAGTCGTTTTCTTTTCAGGAAGAAAAAAAATATTATCACCAGGGGCGGACTGCCGGTTACAAAGATTTCAGAATTATTGACGAAGGATCGAAAATCCGATCCATCGAATCGTTCACAAAAGGCCCGCTGAGCGTGGTAAAAGTGACAACCGACGACGGAAAAGCAGGTTGGGGACAAATTTCAACTTACGATGCTGATATTTCTGCCCTGGTTTTGCACCGGAAAGTAGCCCCGTTTTTCCTGGGAAAAGATCCTGCAAAAATTGATGAGTTGTGCGACAACGCTATCGAATTCAACCACAAATATCCCTGGTCATTTGTAAACCGGGCGCTGGGTGGAATTGATACTGCAATTTGGGATTTGTACGGGAAGATAAAAGAAAAGCCGGTGGTGGAACTTTTAGGTGGACAACCGCGTCCATACCTGGTTTACGGCTCAAGCATGCGCCGCGATATTTCACCGGAAGACGAAGCAAAGCGGTTGGTTGAATTGCAGCAAAAAGAAGGTTACAAAGCATTTAAAATTCGTATTGGAAGTTCCACAGGAAGAAATAAAGACGCTGCTCCGGGGCGAACTGAAAAAATTGTTCCAACAGTACGGAAAGCAATTGGCTGGGATGCCGATTTACTGGCAGACGCCAACAGTTGCTACACACCCGATAAAGCCATTGAAGTGGGAAAAATGCTCGAACAAAACAAAATCTATCAGTTTGAAGAACCTTGTCCGTGGTGGGAAATTGAGTGGAACAGGGAAGTGACCGATGCACTAAATGTGGCTGTTTCCGGTGGAGAGCAGGACAACGACCTGGCGCAGTGGCGGCGGATGATCAATATGAAAGCGGTGGATATTACGCAGCCCGATGTATTGTATCTTGGCGGAATTACGCGCACGTTCCGCGTAGCGAAAATGGCAGAACAAGCCGGTTTAACCTGTGTGCCGCATTCGGCAAATCATGGATTGGTCACTTTGTTTGCGCTTCATTTACTGGGCGCCATTCCCAATGCCCAAAAATACCTGGAATATTCCATTGAATTTAATGACGGGGTAAATCGTGATGCATACGCCATGTACGAGCCGCATTTAAAGGTAGTGGATGGCGCCGTGCAAATTCCGCCGGAGCCGGGGTGGGGGATTCGGATAAAAAAAGACTGGCTCGAAAAATCAGAATATCAAATAAGTGAAGTTTAATACGTTAACTAAAATAATTCCTTATTTTCCCGAATGAGATAAGTCTGGTAAAATCTTTTAATCAAATATTTTGTGAAATAAAGTTTTCGCTTTCCAAACTCCTCCTCTCCGGCGAAGTTGGGTGGGGCTTACTTTCTTGAATGCAGCGCCACCCGGTTTCCTTCAGTATCCAAAATCAACGCCATGAAACCATATTCTTCGGATACCGGTTTTTTATCCTGAATGACTTTTCCTCCTGCCGGTTCAACCCGCGCCAGTTCGTTGCTCAAATCGCCTGAATGTGCAGTTAAATAAATAAGCACTCCATCAGCCGAAGGAATATAAAAATCGGGGTGTTTAACCAAAGAACCTGCTGATCCGCCTCCATTTTCGACCATGGGAAACCAGGCCATGTCAAGCGGGCCCATCATGTGGCGTTCCAGTTTAACATCTAAAACTTCTTCATAAAATTTCACTGCCCGTTCCATGTTGTTTACGGGGATTTCAAACCAGCCTACTACATTGTTTTTCATCATTTCAGAATTTTAAGTTATCACAATTTTAACAGCGGCTAAGCGACTTTGTTTTTACGGGGCTTGTTGAATTTTCTTATCTTGGAAAAAAATTAAATCCTGAAAAAATAATGAAGAACAAGTCGGCTAAAATGAACAGCCCCATTCGTTTTAAAAGCATTTTATTTCTGGTTTTCCTGTTGCCGGTAACAACTGTTTTTGCACAAAACGACTGGGAGAATTCAACGGTTTTTGAACGCAATAAAGAACCGGGTCACACTACTTTTGTACCGCTCCGTTTAAATGGGAATACCTTAAATTTTGCCAAAGAAGAGAGTCCGTACGTGCAGATGTTAAATGGCGAATGGAAATTTAGCTGGGCGCCAAAACCTGCTGATCGCCCATTGGATTTTTACAAACCGGAGTTTGATGTTTCAACGTGGAAGGAGATTCCGGTTCCATCCAACTGGCAGCTTCACGGTTATGGAATTCCTATTTACACCAACACCGTATATCCGTTTAAAGTTGACCCGCCAAACATTCAGCACGATAATAATCCGGTGGGTTCCTACCGTCGCAATTTTACGATTCCCGCTGAATGGGACGGAAAGGAAATATTCATTCATTTCGACGGGGTGAAGAGCGCCTTTTACCTCTGGATTAACGGACAAAAAGTGGGTTACAGCCAGGGAAGCATGACTCCTGCTGAATTCAACATTACCAAATACCTGAAAAAAGGAGAGAATGTACTGGCTGCCGAAGTGTACCGCTGGAGCGACGGCAGTTATCTCGAAGACCAGGACATGTGGCGTTTTAGCGGCGTTTATCGCGATGTTTACCTGATGGCTGCACCCAAAATACACATCCGTGATTTTTATATTTCTACCGATTTGGATAACAATTTTAAAAATGCTGAGCTGAAAGTGGAAGCGGAAGTAAAAAATCAGACGGACAGCGATATTATGAATTATAAGCTGAAAGCCACAGTTTTTGAAAAAGGTGAATCTCCTGAAAATGAAGTGGCTGTGTTTACGGGAACGGTTACAGCAGCAATTGGCGAACAAGCGGTGGTTAATCTTTCGAAAAAGGTGAAAAAGCCGAAACTGTGGTCGGCTGAAACGCCCAATTTATATACGATGGTCATTGAATTACTCGATGAAAATGGAAATGTAGTGGAAAAAACCGGGACAAATTTTGGCTTCAAAAAAGTGGAAATCAGGGGCGGCGAATTTTTTGTAAACGGAAAGTCCATTCTTTTAAAAGGAGTAAACCGGCATGAGCATGATCCTGATCGTGGACGCGCCATTTCCCGCGATTGGATGATTAAGGACATTCTGTTGATGAAGCAGAATAACATAAATGCCGTGCGCTGTTCGCATTATCCGAATCAACCGGTGTGGTACGAACTGTGCGACGAATATGGATTATACGTGATGGATGAAACCAACGTGGAATCGCACGGAATCAGTTACGGGAAAGATATTTTACCGGGCAGCGATCCGAAATGGACAGGTGCAGTGGTTACCCGTTCCGATCGCATGGTGCGCCGCGACAGAAATCATGCTTGTATTGTGGTTTGGTCGCTGGGAAATGAAGCGGGACATGGCGACAACTTTTACAAAATGGCCGACCGGATTCGCGAATTGGATCCAACACGGCCCATCCATTACCGGCAAATGAACGAAGCGGCCGACATGGACAGCCAGACATATCCTACACCCGCCTGGATTATTCAACGTGCAAAGGAAAAACCCAACCGTCCGTTTTTGATGAACGAATATGCCCATGCCATGGGGAATTCGGTGGGAAACCTTCAGGAATACTGGGATGCCATTGAAAAATATCCGGCGCTGATTGGTGGTTTTATCTGGGACTGGGTAGACCAGGGACTGCGGCATACAACCGAAAATGGCATTGAATTCTTTGCTTATGGCGGCGATTTCGGCGACAAACCCAACGATGCCAACTTTTGCATTAACGGACTTGTTTCTCCCGATCGGTTGCCTCATCCTTCGTTATACGAGGTGAAAAAAGTTTACCAGAATATTTCATCGAAATTGGTGGATGCAGCAATCTGTAAGAATTTCGATGCACAATAAATTCAATTTTACCAATACTGCTGCGTACTCCGCCGGATATGAATTATTGGAAGACGGAAAGGAAGTGGAGACTGGTCAGTTGCCCGAAATGGATATTGAGCCGGGAGATACTAAAGAGGTTACAGTGCCGGTGAGATATAATTTAAAAGCCGGTAAAGAATATTTCCTGAAAGTTAGCTTTTCCCTGAAACAAAATGAAGGCTGGGCTTCGAAAGGACATGTAATTGCCTGGGATCAATTCCTGCTTCAGCAACCGGATGCAGTAAACATGACAGAGATTTCAGGAACCGGAAACCTCAGCGTTTCTGAGAACGACAATCAAATTTCAGTTTCAGGCAACGGATTTACAATGGTTTTTTCAAAGAAACAGCGGCGAATTGACGGGTTTGAAATACAACAACAATGAAATGTTAACTACTCCGGTGGTACCTAATTTCTGGCGCGTTCCGCTTGACAATGATGAAGGGCATGATTTTCAGATTACTTCAGGGGCGTGGCGCACTGCATCGGCGGACCGGCTGGTGGACCGCGTAGAGGTAAAACCGTTTGAAAACGACAGCGTGCAGGTAAATATTTCCGCTCGTTTACCCGTATTTTCCATTCCTTATTTTACAACTTACACGGTTTATCCTTCCGGAGCAGTGAAAGTGGCCTGCAACATGAAAATTGAAATGAAAGCGCCCGAGTTGCCGAGGTTTGGCGTCATGTTCCGAATTCCCGACGATTACAGCGGGATGACCTGGTATGGCCGCGGGCCGCAGGAAACGTATCAGGACCGTAAAACAGGCGCTGCTTTTGGCACCTACTCCGGCAAGGTCGACGAACAGATTTATCCGTACATCTATCCGCAGGAAAACGGCAACAAAACCGATGTGCGCTGGGTAACCTTCACAAATCAAACGGGTTCAGGTATTAAAATTACCGGTTTACCACGTGTGGATATAAGCGCCTGGCCATACACTGCTGAAGTTCTTGAAGAAGCAACTCATGATTACCAGTTGCCCGATATGCCGTTTTACACAGTTCAGGTGGATTACAAACAACGTGGCGTGGGTGGAAACAACAGTTGGGGATTAAAACCGCTCGACAAATACCGTTTACTGGATGATCACTACAGTTATTCATTTATAATATCGCCCGTGAAATAAATACCTTTCTAAACTTTTAAATCAATGGTAAAAATCGATAAAACAAAACCGGTGCTGGTAACCGGCGCCACCGGATTTGTGGCCGGCTGGCTGGTGAAAAAACTTCTTGACGAGGGGTTTACGGTTCATGCTTCGGTCAGGGATCCGAAGAACAAAAGGAAGATTGCTTTTCTTGATGAACTGGCAGCAAAAGCACCCGGAAATATCAGGTATTTTAAATCGGATCTGTTGGAAGAAGGTTCCTTTGCAGGAGCGATGAACGGATGCGAGTTGGTTTTTCATACTGCTTCGCCATTTATAATTTCAGTCGACAATCCGCAAAAAGAGCTGATTGAACCGGCATTGCAGGGGACGCGAAACGTGCTGGAACAGGCCAATAAATCGGAATCGGTAAAACGGGTAGTATTAACCAGCAGTTGCGCAGCTATTTACGGCGACAATATCGACATTAAAAAAGCGCCCAACGGTGTTTATACCGAAGAGGTCTGGAATACCAGCTCGTCGCTCGAAAACGGACCTTATTCCTATTCCAAAACGCTGGCCGAAAAAGAGGCCTGGAAAATCAACGAACAGCAGTCGCGATGGGATTTGGTGGTTGTTAATCCGTCGCTGGTGCTGGGCCCGGCATTGAATTCGGACGCAGTTACTTCGGAGAGCTACCGGATTGTCAAACAATTTGGCGACGGTTCGCTGAAGCAGGGCGTTCCAAAACTGGGGTTTGGCATGGTTGACGTTCGCGATGTAGCTGAAGTTCATTTCAAAGCCGGGTTTACACCCGAAGCAAAGGGGCGTTACATAACCTCGGGACACAATACCTGGTTCCTCGAAATGGCAAAAACGCTGCTTCCAAAATACGGCGATAAATATCCGATCCCGAAAAAAGAAATGCCCAAATGGCTGATTTGGCTCACCGGACCGATGATTAATAAGGCTGTAAGCCGGAAATTCGTATCCCGAAATGTAGGTTATCCATTTGTTGCAGATAACTCGAAAGGCAAAAAAGAGTTGGGGATTACTTACCGGCCGCTGGAAGAGACGATGAACGACACTTTTCAGGAGTTAATCGACAGGGGAATTATTTAGTCCATGCCGGGAAAAAATAACCGCGAAACCGGGAAAAAATCCCCCGCTCCCGCGCGACTGCATCGCGTGGTTTTGAAGCAAGTTCATGAAAAATTTCTTAATTTTATCCATTTCTGAAAATAAACTGTTTCATGAGCCGGAATTTCAAGTGTCATAATCCTGATGGTGTATATTTTAGAAGTTTTGTCCCGAGTGCTGGGGAATGAGTGGCTGGACGTGTTTACCTGTAATGGCAGCAACTGGGATTATGAATACAACCTTACTGACCATTTGGGAAATACAAGGGTGGCATTCAGCGGGCACAGCAACGGGAAGCCCGAGGTAATGCAGAAAACGGATTATTATCCGTTCGGGATGGTAATGACCCAGCAGAATACCTTTGCAAGCGGGGTAAAGGGTAACAAGTACCTTTATAATGGAAAAGAACTCCAGGATGACGAAGTCGGTGGAACTAAGTTGGACTGGTACGATTACGGAGCAAGGTTCTATGACCCTGAATTGGGCAGGTGGCACGTGGTTGACCCAAATGCAAATGAATATTACTTTACTTCTCCATTTAGCTATTGTTTAAACAATCCTATAATTTTTGTCGATCCTGGATGGGAGAAAAGTTAAATTGAAAAAAAAATAATTATTTGAAGCAAAGGTGCATGCTAGTAAGCTCCACTTTTTAAGAAAACCAATGAAGATAGTGGATTAAGCAATAAGCAGATGGTTTGGGAAAGGCTACATTGATGATGATTTGGGGAATTTTATTGTAAAAACAGCGTTAAATTTTGGAGAACATGGCAAAGATGGAGATATATTTGGAGCTGATTTTGGAGTATCACTTTATGCATCTCACAGATAAAGTAAAAGTAAAAGAATAGATCAGTTTTTAAGTATCGCCGAAACTAATGTGGCATGAACTTGCATTGGGGATGAATCGGAAAGGGAAGTTTGGTATCGGCATTGGGGCTGGTTTAGGAGAAGGAAAATTCATCTAAAGACAACCACTATAAATGCATTCTACTTGGAAAACTGCATATTACAGACCAAGATACTGAAAAGGAATAAAGGGGAATATCAATATAGCTACTCAATAGAGGATGGGAAATTAGTTTTACCATGTAAAGCAAGGAGATAGTACAAACTGAGACCGGATATTAAAGTAACAACTGACATTGATAAAAATTTATTTAGTTGTCTTAGTTGCTTTCTTCCTTTACACATGTAAAAGAGAAAAAAATGATAAGCAAGACGTATATATTATTATGCATAGACCAATTGAAGGTGGAATAGACCGGACAAAGTAATAATCGATACTCCTATCAGTAACATATTAAAAATAGAAAGCAAGAAAGTAAGCTTGAAAGTCTTATTAAGAATCGATTAATAAATCAGTCAGTTTCAGCCGGAGATTTAAAATTGTTTATGTTATTCTCACAAAAGGAAGTTTTAATCAACCCGTGGTATTTATAAATTTATTTTTCGAATATTAAGAAAGGATATTTTGTACTATATTATACAAGCCATATCATAGTCTAAAAAAGGATTACTATGGACAGGTAGTATATTTATAGTATTCGTTGATTCGGGCAAAATGGATAAAGATGACTTATCGAGTTTCAAAAAAGCAAATGTAACGATACAATTTTAAAAGACTTTATGAGCCACCTCCTTTGCCTGATGATGAATAACAATAAACAAAAGCCCGGCGTTGCCGGGCTTTCTAAGATAAAATGACTGTATAACAATATTATTTTGATGTAGTTATTTTGTATAAGAAATGGAAGATAACCAAATTGTTCTATGAAAAAAGCTGCCTTGAGGTTTTTCCCGTCGTAGCAGAATCAAATTTTTCTGATATTATTACGATGAATGAATGTCGTAGTAAATTAAGTAAAAAAGTTCTTTGATTTATTTTGGTATAATGGTGTTGTGATTGAATTGGCATGATTACGGGGCTCGGTTCTATGACCCGCAGTTAGGGAGGTTCCATACAGTAGACCCATTAGCTGAAGATTACGACTCTTGGACACCATATCACTATGTACATAACAATCCGATTCTTTTGATTGACCCAACCGGTATGGGAGCAACAAGGTTTGAAGATGAAGAAGGAAAAACCGTCGCAAATATAGACGATGGTTCTAATGCTGTTTTTAGACAAACAGGTGAAGGTAATAGTAAGCATTACGAGTTTACAGGTTTTGATGAAAGCCAGGGAGGTGTAAATGTTGTAAGTCTCTCAACTGCAATACAAGAACAACAAAACCTTAATAATGAGAATCCTAGTATAGCACAAAATGCTGATGGTAACGGTGAAACTCACTGTAATCAATCTACTCAGAATACACTAAAGACAGTGGCATCTGTAACAAAAGATGAGTCTTTAAAAGTCACAGGACGTGCAAATACAATGTTGGATAAAATGGCTTCTGGTGAAGTAAAAAGTCTGGTGCCAGCTAGTTTGGAAACAGCAAGAGCTAATGCAAAACAAGGAGGGTTAAGCATTGTTGGATTTAGGCCTGTCAAAGGGACTGGACATGTTGCTACCTTCTCTACTGGTACTAACATCAAAAAGGGTGAAATACAGAATATTGGTCCTAAGAAATACTCGGGATTTGTATCTCTAAATTCAGCGATTAGTAAAAAGAAGACGAAAAATATATTATATTCTAACCAATACAATTGATGAAGTTGTAATAAAACCACAAAAATGAAAAAGATAACTTTCTTTTTTGCAATGCTTTTGAATCTGTTGCTTTTAGAGTGTTCTGCTCAAAATGTTAACTTTAAACGGAACTTGGCAGGTAAAAACTCTAAATCAAGGCTCTGCTCTTTTGGATAGCTATACTTTTAATACAACCGATTCTACGTTTCAATTTAAACCCAATGAATATAACGGACTTAACAGAATCCTAAATTTTGGTGGACACTTTGAAACAAAAAAGGATACACTTTCTTTTATTATCGAATATACAACGGAATATATTAAAGGAATCCCCATAAGAAGTAGAACAACAACACTGTCAGACACATGGGAATTAATAGACGGAAGAGTTGTTAAGCAAGATTTGAGCGAGAAAAACGTTGAAAAGGTTTATTATAGATTGGGTTTTGATGAAACAACTAAAAGTAACTTCATACAAATAGATGATGTACGAATCTATAAGATAAATCAGAATAGAGAAACTTTTCGGGATATAGTTTAGTTTAAGCAGCCCTGACCAGATTGGTTGGGACTTGCTTTATAGAGCAGCAATATTTTTAATCTTAATTTTTTGAATCAGTGCATCGAGAGTGAACAGGACATGCTCCTTTTCTTCCTTGTCCATATTTTCAATGTCATTTAACCGGCGCAGCATGTCCGGGTCTTTTAGTGCATTTTCCTGGTCTGTCTCCCCGAGCAGGTAACCAACGGTGGTATTTAAAATTGCAGCCAGTTTTCTGGCCACTTCAATTGATGGGGTCATCTCATCACGCTCGTAACGGCTAATTACCGAAACTGAGGTGCTGAGCTGTTTGGCCAGTTCGGTCTGCGACAATTTTTGCCCTTTCCTGAGTTCCGCTATTTTCTTACCAAAAGAAGCCATAATTTTTAACCTTAAAAGAGTTGAATTAGCCCTATATTACAGGTATTGTGCAAATATACAAACCTTATAAGATAAAATAAAATCAAAAAAAATTTATTTGTTTTACATGATAAGATTAATTTTGACCGTAAAAGGTTAAAAATATTTTTTTATGGAAATCCAAAGAGATAAACTCCCGGCTTTCAATCCTCACCGTTTTAAACCACTACAACCTGCGAACCTGACCGCCACCAAATGCTAAAATGCCCTTTTCATGAAGACGACCAGCCCAGCCTTAAAATCTATGCCGAAACCAACACCTTTAACTGTTTTGGCTGTAACGCCAACGGAGATGCAATCGAGTTTATCCAGCGGAAAGAAAATCTAAGCAAACACCAGGCACTGGTAAAAGCGGCGGAATTAGTGGAAGCCCCTTCCCGGTCTTTCCCGAGGGGGAAGGAGACAAAAACCACCGAAAACAAACAAGGTCACACCGAAATACTGACAAAGATTTTTACCTACTTTCAAAACGGATTGAACAGCGGCGTTGCCATCAAGCCCAAAGAATACCTGCAGGAACGGGGACTGGATTACAAACTTTTGGAAGCCGGTTACAACAGTGGCCAGTTTCACCACCGGGGCAAACTGAGCGACAAAGACCAGCAAGCCTGTATCGATGCCGGGTTGTTAATCCCTTACGGCGGGAATATCCCAAAAGCCAAAGGAAAGACTTATATACCCTTTGCCAAAGACTGCATTATCTTCCCGCTAAAAAACAGGCAAAACCAAATCACCGGTATTTACGGGCGAAGCATTATCAATAATGCAAAGTCGAAACATTACTATCTGAAAAACCGCACCGGGCTTTATCCCGGCTATCCAAAACCAAACACTACAAAACTGATTTTAACAGAAGCCATCATTGATGCAGCCACACTTTTACAGATACCGGAAGTCACCGCCCATTTTGAAATACTCACCTGTTACGGTGTAAACGGGTTGACAACAGAAATTTTACAGGCCATCAAAGAACTGCCCAATCTGGAAGAAATCGTGTTTTTCTTCGACGGCGACAAAGCCGGAAATGAAGCTGTAAAACGATACCAGGAAGAATTGTTTAACGAACTGCCGGGCGTAAAACTCTCAGTCGTAGAAACCCCCGAAGGCGAAGACATCAACAGCCTGTTTTTGAATTACGATAAAGATGCAATACTGCAACTGATTGAAGAACGAAAAGCAGCCCCTCTAAATCTCCCCGAGAGGGAGACTTTGGAGCAGACACCTCAAACCCCTTCTTCTGAAACTACCGGGCAGGGGCTTCTGAATACTGCAAACCCTGAATTTATCACTTACACCACACCTGAACTCCAAATCATTTTGCTTGGTGGTATCAACCTGCAGCAACTGGACAGGCTCCGGACAACCATTAAAACAACCCGGAACGGAAGCACTAACCCGCTACATTCCATCCGGCACACCATCGACTTGTATCACAGCGATTATTTGGAGAAATTTATAAACAAAGCCAGCGAACAACTGGAAACCGGCACGACTGTTTTGCGCACGGCATTGGCAGAACTCACCGACCAGATAGAAAAATACAGGCTGGCAAAAATCGAAAGCCGTAAAGAAAAACGCCCGCAGGAACGGCAATTGACCGAAGCCCGGAAACCCCTTGCTGGCGCGGGTCTGTGACCCGTGCCTTGCTTTGCAAAAGCAAAATTCTTTTACCCTAACGGCAAGGCACAAATTATAAATTTGCGCCAGTCTGGGTATTTTCAAAAAGCTGATCAAGTTAATCTACGGTAACCTGCGGCATTTCATTAAAAAACCTGATGTTAACAAAAAAGCCGGGAGTTCCGGCTTTTCATTATCAAACTTAAATCATATCTTAACAACCTTCGCTGTCTTTTCCGTAAGCTTGTTCCCGGAACCAGCTTAAAGGATAAGAAGTCGGCCGCTCAATCGGCATTCCGTAAATCCGGTCGTTCACCAGCGATGCGAGTACGCCAAGCGCTCTGGAAACGCCAAACATCACCGTATAGAATGTGTATTCCTTAATTCCGTAATGGTACAAAAGCGATCCACTGTATGCATCAACGTTCGGCCACGGATTTTTTATTTTGCCTATTTCAGAAAGTATCGGCGGTACAATGCGGTACAACTGGTTGGCCAGGTTAATCATCGGATCGTCCTTGATGTATTTGTTGGCAAATTCCTGCTGTGCTGTAAACCGAGGATCAGTTTTACGTAACACTGCATGGCCGTATCCAGGAATTACCCTTCCTTCTTCAAGGGTTTTCTGAATATAATCGGCAACCTGCTTGTCGGATGGAGTTTCGGTATCCAAATATTCCAGCATTTCAAACATCCAGTGGATTACATCCTGGTTGGCAAAACCATGAAGCGGTCCGGCCAGGCCGGTCATGGCAGCTGCATAGGAATAATACGGATTACTCAGCGCGGAACCTACCAAATGCGCTGTATGAGCGGAAACGTTTCCACCTTCGTGATCGGCATGGATGACCATGTACAGGCGAAATAACCTTCGGATATCTTCCGAATCGAAGCCCATCATGTGTGCAAGATTCCCGGCCCAGTCGAGGCGCGGATTAGGCTCAATATGCTGATCGTTGTGGAAATTTCTGCGGTAAATATAGGCAGCGATATGCGGCAGACGTGCAATCAGGTTCATCACATCTTCGTAAGTTGCATCCCAGTAAAATTTTTTATTCACCCCGGCACGATATGCTTTTTGGAAAACCGATTCGGTAGCCATGGAAAGAATAGCCGCACTAAACTGGGTCATCGGTTTTGAATTTTTTGGCATGGCATCAATAACATCAAAAACATGCTGCGGCACATGGGCGCGGGTTGCAAAGTCTTTCGAAAGATTAGTCACGTCTTCTTCAGAAGGTATATCGCCAATTAACATCAGGTAAAAAAGGCCTTCGGGGAGCGGTTCGCCATGAGCGCTCATACGCGGCAGTTTTTCCTGCAATTCAGGGATTGAGTATCCTTTAAAGCGAATGCCTTCTTCGGGGTCTAACTTCGACGTATCGGTAACCAACAGCGGAATCCCTTTCATGCCGGTCAGGACCTGTCCGATTGTAACCTGGGCAATTACTTTATCTGAATGCTCGTTTTTCAGCTTTTGGTACTGTTTGGAACATTCGCTTGCCTTTTGAAAAAACCTGTACTTAATGTATTCCATTTCTTATTGATTTTTATGTTTTTAGATTCAAAAGTTAATGCATGTTTTTAATAATTTCATCGGCGAATTCGGAAGTGGAAAGCAATGTTGCTCCTTCCATTTGGGCATATAAATCGGAGGTTACCTTTCGTTTTGCGAAAACATGTTCGAGGGCATCATAAACATGTTCCGCGGCTTTGTCCCAACCCATGTACTCGAGCATCATTACCGCCGAAAGGATCAATGACCCGGGATTGGCTTTTCCTGTACCTGCAATGTCCGGCGCTGTTCCGTGAGTTGCTTCAAAAATAGCGTAACCATTCAAGAAGTTGATGTTTGCACCGGGGGCCATTCCAATTCCTCCAACCATAGCGGCCAACTGATCGGATATATAGTCGCCGTTTAAATTCATGGTGGCTATTACTGAATGGTCAAAAGGCCGCAATAACGACTCCTGCAAAAACGCATCGGTTATTACATCTTTTATAATGACTTTACCCATTTTTTTTGCGTCATTCAAAGCTTTATCCGCATCGAGCTGACCCTTTTCATCCTTTAATTTCAGAAACTGCCGCCAGGTAAATGTATGGCCGGCAAATTCGGTTTCGGCCAAATCATACCCCCAGTTTTTAAAAGCTCCTTCGGTAAATTTCATGATATTTCCCTTATGAACCAGCGTAACCGACGGCAAACCACGGGCAATGGCATATTTAACTGCCGCACGGATCAACCTTTCCGAACCTTCTTTCGAAACCGGTTTTATTCCAAAGGATGACGATTCGGGAAACCGGATTTTATCCACCCCCATCTCACCGATCAGAAAGTTCCGCAGTTTATCGGCATCCACATCACCGGCCATGTATTCGATGCCCGCGTAAATGTCTTCGGTGTTTTCACGGAAAATATGCATATCTACCAGCGACGGATACCGAATGGGAGAGGGAACGCCCTTGAACCACCTCACCGGACGCAGGCATACAAACAAATCGAGCGTTTGCCGCAACTCCACGTTCAACGAACGGATTCCTTCCCCAACAGGAGTTTGCAACGGCCCTTTAATACCGATTAAATACTTTTTAAAAGCTTCAATGGTTTCACCGGGCAAATATTTCCCGGTTGCCCGGTACGCTTTTTCACCCGCCAGTACTTCTTTCCAGATGATATTTTTGGTACCGTCATACGCTTTTGTTACTGCAGCATCGATTACCCGCTGTGCAGGAGCAGTAATATCCCTGCCGATTCCATCACCTTCAATAAAGGGTACAACCGGCTGATTTGGAACCTGTAACTGCCCGTCAACTATTTTTGTTAATTCTGTCATCAGAATGTGATCGTATGGCCTAAAATAATGAATTTCTTTTGTTTCTGAAGAATTCTTCTACTTTAATTTGGACTGAAGGTTTTCATCGAGCGCAGCAAGAAATTCTTCGGTGGTTAAATAGTGCTCTTCTTTTAATGCACTGCCATGAACGATCAGGGCCAAATCTTTTGTCATTTGTCCCGATTCCACCGTTTCAATACAAACTTGTTCCAGGACATTTGCAAAATCGACAAGTTCGTCATTACCGTCCAACCGGCCACGGAATTCCAAACCACGCGTCCAGGCAAATATGGATGCAATTGGATTGGTTGATGTTGGTTTTCCCTGCTGATGTTGTCTGAAATGGCGGGTAACAGTACCGTGTGCAGCTTCTGCTTCCATGGTTTTCCCGTCGGGTGTTACCAAAGTGGAGGTCATCAAACCCAGCGAACCGAATCCCTGTGCAACCGTATCACTTTGTACGTCGCCATCGTAATTTTTACAGGCCCATACAAAACCACCTTCCCATTTCATAACTGCGGCAACCATGTCGTCAATTAAGCGATGTTCGTAAGTAATTCCGGCCTCTTTAAACTTCTCTTTGTATTCTGTATTGAATATTTCTTCGAAAATATCTTTAAAACGGCCATCGTATTTTTTTAGGATGGTGTTTTTGGTGGACATGTAAAGCGGCCACTTTTTCAGAAGGGCCTGGTTCATGCAGGAACGCGCAAAACCGCGGATAGAATCATCCGTATTATACATGGCCATTGCAACTCCGTCTCCTTCAAAATCATATACGTTATACGAAATTGGTTCGCTCCCGTTTTCGGGTGTAAAAGTAATGGTAAGTTTTCCTTTTCCTTTGGTTACGAAATCAGTGGCGCGGTATTGGTCGCCAAAAGCGTGACGTCCGATGCATATCGGTTGTTTCCAGCCCGGGACCAGACGAGGGATGTTTTTTATTAAAATGGGTTCGCGGAATACTGTTCCACCCAAAATATTACGAATGGTGCCGTTTGGCGATTTCCACATCTCTTTCAGGTTGAATTCTTTTACCCTGACCTCATCTGGAGTGATGGTTGCACATTTTACCCCAACGCCGTATTTTTTTATCGCATTTGCCGAATCTACAGTCACCTGATCGTTGGTTGCATCCCTGTTTTCAACTCCCAAATCAAAATATTTTAAATCGATATCAAGATAAGGAAGGATTAATTTCTCTTTAATAAAACTCCAGATTACCCGGGTCATTTCATCGCCATCGAGTTCCACCACGGGATTTTGAACTTTAATTTTCTGCATATTTAAAATTTGTTTTACGGTAACATACCTGTTGGGGCTGTATTCATAATATATACTTTTGATACAGCCCCCGGTATCATTTTTTTGTTGTATTTAAGTTTCTGCTGATTGTGCCTGAGAATTATTGGTTGTGTCTTCTAATTAAATTTAACGCTGATCCGGCCCTTATCCAGTCGATTTGCTGCTCGTTATAGGTATGGTTGAGCTTTACAATATCTTTTGTCCCGTCGGAATGTTCAACTTCCAAAAGAACCGGTTTTCCTTCGGTGAATTCATCCAAATCGAGAAAATTGAATGTATCGTCTTCCCGGATTAAATCGTAATCGTTTTCATTGTCGAATGTTAACGCCAGCATCCCCTGTTTTTTCAAATTGGTTTCGTGGATGCGTGCGAACGATTTAACAATTACAGCCCTCACTCCCAAATGGCGGGGTTCCATTGCGGCATGCTCTCTCGATGAGCCTTCGCCATAATTATGATCGCCCACAACAACTGTTGGAACTCCCATTCTTTTATACTGCCGCTGAACTTTTGGAACTTCGTCGTATTCTTTTGTAATTTGATTTTTTACTTTGTTGGTTTCTTTGTTAAATGCATTCACCGCCCCAATCAGCATGTTATTCGAAATGTTGTCGAGGTGTCCCCTGAAACGTAACCACGGACCGGCCATGGAAATATGATCGGTTGTACATTTGCCAAGCGCTTTTATCAATAGTTTGGCGCCTTTGATGTTTTTCCCGTCCCATGGTTCGAAAGGTTGAAGCAATTGCAGCCGGTTCGAATCGGGGGCGACAATAACTTCCACCTGGTCGCCGTTTTCGGCAGGGGCCTGGTAACCAGGGTCTTTCACATCGAAACCTTTCACCGGAAGTTCGTAACCGGTTGGAGGATCCAGTTTAATTTCTTTTCCTTCGCTGTTTTTAACAGTATCGGTAAGGGGATTGAAATCAAGCCGGCCGGCTATAGCCAATGCTGTTACCAGTTCCGGCGAAGTTACAAAAGCATGGGTATTCGGATTTCCATCAGCCCGTTTCGAGAAGTTGCGGTTAAATGAATGTACAATGGTGTTTACCTCCTGTTTGTCGGCTCCCGGACGCGCCCACTGACCGATACATGGTCCGCAGGCGTTGGCGAAAACTTTTCCGCCCATTTTTTCAAAAATATTAATATATCCGTCTCGTTCAATGGTATATCGTACCTGCTCGGAACCAGGTGTAACTGTAAATTCCGATTTCGCTTTTAATCCGTTTTCAACTGCCTGAACCGCAATGGATGAAGCCCGTGTGATATCTTCGTATGATGAATTGGTACAACTTCCGATTAATCCAACAGAAATATCGGTCGGCCATCCCTGCTCTGCTGCTCGTTCCTTCATTTTTGACACCGGAGTGGCAAGGTCGGGGGTAAACGGGCCGTTGATGTGCGGCTCGAGTTCCGATAAATTAATTTCAATCAGTTGGTCGTAATATTTTTCCGGATTTTCATAAACTTCGGGATCGGCGGAAAGAACATCTTTGATTTCAGCGGCCAGTTCGGCAACTTCGGCCCGTCCTGTTGCTTTCAGGTAACGCTGCATACTGTCGTCGAATGCGAAAATACTGGTGGTAGCGCCTACTTCGGCGCCCATGTTGCAAATGGTACCTTTTCCGGTGGCAGAAATGGATTCAGCTCCTTCGCCGAAATATTCGACGATGGCTCCGGTTCCGCCTTTAACGGTGAGGATACCGGCCACTTTTAGGATGATATCTTTCGGAGCTGCCCATCCGTTCAGTTTTCCGGTAAGCTTAACGCCAATCATCTTTGGCATTTTCAGTTCCCATGGCATGCCGGCCATAACATCTACAGCATCGGCGCCACCAACACCAATGGCAACCATTCCGAGGCCGCCTGCATTGGGCGTATGCGAGTCGGTACCAATCATCATTCCACCGGGGAATGCGTAATTTTCAAGTACAACCTGGTGGATAATTCCGGCGCCCGGTTTCCAAAAACCGATTCCATATTTGTTGGAAACCGATTCCAGAAAATCGTATACTTCTTTGTTGATGTTTTTTGCCACGCTCAAATCCTTGTGTCCTTCTACCTGTGCCTGAATAAGATGATCGCAATGCACCGTTGAAGGAACTGCTGTGGTTTCTTTGCCCGAATTCATAAACTGTAACAATGCCATTTGTGCCGTAGCGTCCTGCATAGCTACCCTGTCGGGAGCAAAATCCACGTAATCGCTGCCCCTTTTAAAAGCTTTGAGGTTTTCGGGTTTGAATAAATGGGCGTACAGAATTTTTTCGGCGTAAGTCATTGGCCGGCCAAGTTTTTGTTGTGCTTTTTCAACTTTTTGCCGAAGTTCAGAATAAATGCCTTTAATTAACTCAATATCAAACATATAATGCTATTTTTATAATTGTATATCTAACGGAAATATCACAAAAATTAACAAAGATACAAATTAAAAGTTGTAACCATTAGTCTGTTCCGAAAAGTCTGAGTTCATTGATTTTCAACTTCTTTACCCCTGACCCCTAAAGGGGAACTTGCTGAAAATCAATGAACTCTTCAAAGTCCCCTTGAGGGGATTTAGGGGTTTTGACTTTTCGGAGTGGGCTCAACCATTAATTTGTATTTTTCCTAACGGGACGCTAAATATATAGATAATTGAATATGTACAAATGGCGATTTTGTAATTTAGAACGATTTTAAAACCAAATGCGATTTTGACCATTGTTTGTGTTTGGAAAAATGTTTAAACGAATTGATTTTTCCGTAGCTTCAATTTGCAGGGAAGAAATAGTATATTTGTTAAAACCTAACTAAACAATTGTGGAAGATAGTCTTCTTTGGAGAAATATTAAACAGGGCGATAAAAAAGCATTGCGGAAGTTGCACGAAAGGTACTTTCACCAAATGTACCTGTATGCATCCAAATCAACCAACGGGAATAAAGGTCTGGCTGAAGAATTGGTGTCCGACTGTTTTATCAAACTTTGGGAGAATCGAAAAGGAACCGACATACATTCTTCTGTAAAAAACTTTCTTTTTACTGTGCTTCATAACGCAATATTCGATCATTTCAGAAAAAAGAAACTGCTGACTGAACCTTTGGCAGAAGATTTTCAGGCCCCCGGAGATGAAAAGGAATTCGATGACCAGAAACAATATGTCCGGTTGTACCTGGCATTAAAAAAATTACCTGAGCAATGCCGAAAGGTTTTGGAGCTTGCTGTTTTTGATTCACTGACTTATGATGAGATTGCCGAAAAACTTCACATTTCGCGGAATACGGTGAAAACGCAGATGGGCCGTGCCTATAAATATCTGCGGGAAGTGCTCGACCCAAAGGATTTCAATTTTTTTCTGGTGATAAAAAAAAGGAGAACTTAAATACCATCCTCATTCAGCTTTCAGGCCTTTGGACAGAAGACCCAGTCCGAATGTTGTTATCCGGGCGAGCCTCCCAAAAAAATCAGCAGGGGAAAAATTCATGGTCGGGATCATTTGTTATTTCACCACTTATGTGTATGATGGGCGCATAATCACAGGGTTTGCACCCTGTGCTAACACATGTCGGGCCATTGGCCCTGTGGAATATGTTAATTTCCCAAAAATTAATAATTCAATAACCAATTGACAAACAAATGCATACAAGTAAAATTCGGGATTTTGTTCAAAAAAAACACTTTTTCTGTCACCCTGCTTCACTGTATTTTACGTCATTAATAAAAACAACCAGTAAAACGATGCCCGGTTGTTTATAGTTTTAGGTTAGATAAAAAAGAACGACTGGATTCATCAGTCGTTCTTTACTGCAATGAAATTTTTATGAATAAAACAAATCAAGATAAAATCTGGGAACTGGCCGCATCTAAAATCCATGACGAAGCCGATAGAGCAGAGGAAAATGAATTGGAGGAGATGATCCAACAGGATAATCATGCAAAGGTTTACCGCAGCGTAAATGAAATGCACGAAAAACTGAAAGAAACCACAGCCGCTCCGCCACAGTTCAGGCTCTCATTCCCGGGAAAGAATAACACAGTATTTCAAAAGGAAACGAATCCGGCTGTACCTGAATATTTCAAAATACGCTGCCATTATATTGCTGGCATTTCTGGTGGGAACACTTATAAATTACCAGTGGAAGCCTGCGGCAAAAATCCCTGCTGCTTATAACGAAATATATGTGCCACTGGGACAAATGTCGGAAATAACCCTTTCAGATGGCACGCATGTATGGCTTAATTCAGGGACTACTTTGAAATATCCTGAAAATTTTGGTTCAAAATCCCGCAATGTGTCGCTGACAGGCGAAGCCTTTTTTAAAGTGGCACACAGCGAAATCCCATTTAAGGTGAAAATTAAAAAATAACGAGGTGGAAGTGTTGGGGACTACTTTTGCTGCCGTAGCTTATCCCAACGATGATTTCAGCCAGGTTACGCTGGTGGAAGGCAGCGTTCAAATTAATGATGATGCCGGCCGTACATTAACGCAGTTAAAACCAAGGCAGCAGGCAAACCTGCCCGATGATACCAACGAAAAGATTACTACCAAAAGAGTAAACACCACCTTTTATGAAAGCTGGATTGACGGTGAAATAAAGTTTGATAACGAAAAACTGGCCGATGTGGCCCGCCGGATGGAACGCTGGTACAACGTGGAAATTCAGTTTACCAGTGAAGAAGCCCGGGAAATACGGTTTACCGGAACTATTCTCAAAAATAAACCCATCGACCAGTCGATGAAGGCCATCAGCCTGCTCCTGCCCATTGAAGTGAAGTATAAAAACAACCTCGATATAAAAGATGTAATTACCATTTCAAAAAAATAAGTGCCTATGGAGAAATCATAAATCTAAACAGGATAAAATGAACAAACGGCGGATATGCCCCACATACCCACCGTTCCGATTAAAACAAAGTGTAATAATCATTAAAACATTGTAAATTTATGGAAAATCTAATAAAACCAGTCGGATTAAACCGGCTATGTAAAAAAACTCTTGTTAAAGATGAAGCTAACATTAACAATTCTCCTGTTTTGCCTGGCGGGGGCCTCAGCTTCCACTTACTCACAAAGCACCCGGCTAAACATTTCGGTGAAAGATGGAACCATGATCGATTTGATACAGCAAATCGAAGAAAACAGCGAATTCTATTTTTATTACCAAAAAAGGGAATTGCAGGAATTAAATGATATTACCATTGAGGCCCAAAATGCCACGGTAATGGAAATCCTCGATAAAGCCCTGGCGAAAACTGATTTTCAACTATCAAATTATTGATCGGTATATCGTTGTAAGAAAGGACGGTAACAATTTTGATGATGATCTTCTGAATGCTGCCAATGAAAAGGCGGGTGCCCAGCAAAGAGCAGTTTCCGGGAAAGTAACCGATGAATCAGGCCAGCCACTGCCCGGTGTTACTGTGGTGGTAAAAGGCACCACCCAGGGGACAGTGACCAATGATGAAGGGACCTATTCGTTAAGCAACCTGCCGGAAAATGCCACTCTTGTATTTTCTTTCGTGGGCATGAAGAGCCGGGAGGTGGAAGTTGGAAACCAGGCAAATATTAATGTTGCGCTGGAGGCAGAGACTATTGGAATTGACGAAGTTGTTGCTGTGGGTTACGGCACTATGAAAAAATCGAATTTAAGTGGTGCAGTTACTTCGGTGGATGCAGAACAACTGGAAAAAAGAACTGCAACCCAAGCGTCTCAATTGTTGCAGGGCGCTACAAGTGGCGTGACTGTTACACAGGCTTCCGGTAAACCGGGTAGTGATCAGGCCGATATTACAATCAGAGGTCTTGGAACATTTAGTGGCGCCGGAAATAATCCTCTCGTATTGGTTGATGGGGTACCGGCATCTCTGAACTCGGTTTCCCCCAATGATATTGAAAGCGTATCAATCCTTAAAGATGCTGCATCTGCATCCATTTATGGTTCCAGAGCAGCAAACGGAGTGATTTTGATTACAACTAAACAAGGAACACCCGGTAAATTACAGGTTCGTTATGAAGGTTATGTTGGCATGCAGGAGCCCACACAACTGCCGGAATATGTAGACTCCTGGGTTTACGCAGAAATGCTCAATGAGGCAAGAAACAACGTAGGAAGAGGAAACGCCTACACACAGGAAGAAATTGATAAATATAAATCGGGCGACTATCCGGAGGAATATCCTAATAAGCATCATGTCAGGGATTTGTTCAATTCGGGGAGCGGATTTCAAACCAAGCATAACATTTCCATTAATGGAACAGAAGGAGGAACTCAGTATTTGTTTTCAACGGGATATTTGGATCAAAAAGGTATTATTGAAAAAATTGGTTACGAACGATACGATATTAGGTTGAATCTCAATAGCAAAGTGAGGGAAAACCTTTTATTAAGCGCTAAAATATCAGGTAATTTTTCGACGCAGGACGAACCTTCTGTTTTATCAGAAGGCAACATCGGGGGTTTGGCAGCCATCATGAGATGGACAACTTCGGTTCCGGCCACTGTCCCGGGCAAAAAATCGGACGGCACCTATGGCATCCATTTGAGCCATCCTGTTGGGCAGGCTGGAATTGATAGTGATTCGTTTTTCAAAGCGAAAAATACTTTCTTCATGAATAATTTTTCGCTCGCATGGGATATTGTTAATTCCCTGAAGTTTACAACCCGGATTGCCTACAACTGGTCGCATAACAGGAGTGAGAACTTTGGGGCCATATTTTCATGGGATAATCAAACCATTGAAGCTGGACCATCGAAATTACAGGTAAATACAAGTACTACAAGTAATTTATTGATGGATGCATATTTGGATTTTGATAAAACATTCGGAAATCATTATTTGCACATTTTAGGCGGTTTTTCCTATATTGCTGATAACTATGAATCGTTGGGTGCTTACCGCGAAAATTCCCCGAGTACCAAATTGCATGTTATAAATGCATTTGCAACCGAAAACGACTCCAACTCCGGAAGCGCATCCACTTCAAAATTGACATCAGTATTTGGAAGAATTAATTACCGGTTTCAGGAGAAGTATATACTGGAAGGAAATTTGAGATATGATGGTTCTTCCCGTTTCCCCAAAGAAAGCAGGTTTGGTTTATTCCCTTCTTTCTCTGCTGGCTGGGTCATGTCTAATGAAAGCTTCTTTAATGTTTCCTGGATTAATTATTTAAAATTACGTGGTTCATACGGTGTGTTGGGAAATCAGCAAATAGGAAACTATCCATATCAAAAAACGTTAAATCTTAATCAACCATATCCTTTAGGGGAGGAAGAAAGACTTTTACCCGGTATTGCATTAACTACTTTACCGTTCCACAATATTACCTGGGAATCCGTTGCAGTATTTGATCAGGGGGTTGATGTCAACATTTTTGACAATAAACTAAGTTTGAGCATCGATCATTATACCCGAAAAACAACAGATATTCTTTATAACCTCACGGTATCAAGTGTTTTGGGAATGGGAGTATCGAATCAGAATGCCGGAGAAGTGGAAAACAGGGGCTGGGACTTTGAGTTTACTTACCGTGATTCCAAGGGTGATTTCTCGTACAGTATCAGGCCTAATTTTTCAGTCAACCATAATGAAGTGGTTTCTCTTGCGGGGGTTGAAAAAGATATAGACAAAGGACTTTTCATTGGCGAGTCACTGGGATCAATTTACGGGTATAAAACTGACGGGCTGTTTATCGATCAAAACGACATCGATAATTATGCGGTTCAAAATTACGAAGCGAGCCCCGGATTAATAAGGTACAAAGACATCAGCGGACCAGAGGGGATACCGGATGGGATAATAAGTGCTGAATACGACAGGACTGTTATCGGAAGTACAGTTCCAAAATATTCCTATGGCTTGAGTATGCAGGCGGATTATAAAGGTTTCGACGTGTATGTGCAACTTCAGGGTTTAGCCGGATACCAAAAGCGCCTCGATGGATTACAATTTGCTTTTCATAATACCGGGAACATCGAAAAGTGGCATGTGGAAAATCGCTGGACACCAGAAAATCCTGACCGTAATGCACGATATCCAAAATTAGTTCCTCTTTCTTCGTCTCCGGAAGTACCTTTTGGGCCAAATTCAGAATACTGGCTTCAGGATGCAAGTTTTTTAAGAATAAAAAACGTACAGTTGGGTTATACCATTCCATCAAATATTACCAGTAAAACCTTTATTGACCAATTCAGAATATATGTTAGTGGACAGAACATTATCACTTTTGATAATTATTACAAAGGTTGGGACCCTGAAATGAGTACAGGTGGTTATGCTAATTCCAGCTATTATCCGCCTACCAGATTGTGGTTACTGGGAATAAACGTTAATTTTTAAAATCTAAAAAAATGAGAAATAAGTGTTTAAAAATAAGTAAGATGGTATTCTATTCAATACTGTTCATTTTGTTTCTGGCAGGTTGTGAAGATACCTTTTCTTTACAGGAAGAACCTAAAGATCAATTGAGTGAGGCCACTTTCTGGAATACGAAGGATGATGCAGAACGAGCAATTCGTGCATGCTACAGAGCCGAAAACTGGACCGGCTGGTGGAATAACTTTAACGGATGGACCATCGTTGGAATTAAATTTGAAGGATGGACAGATATTGTTTCCAATAAAGAATTTGGTTATGGTTTTCCTGAGGATGGTATTGTACCCACAAACTCACAGGTACGTGATATGTGGAGTTCCAATTATAAAATTATTGCCAAAACCAATTATTTTCTGGAAAATATTGATAAAATCGATATGGATGAAAATGATAGGGCAGCGTTTATTGCAGAAGCAAAATTCTTAAGGGCGTACAGTTATTTCTGGCTTACGCAGTTGTACGGCAGTGTCCCCTGGATTGACAAAACTTTAACTTTCGACGAAGCTAACAACGTAACACAGACTCCGAAAGACCAGGTAGTGGAATCGATCCTAAATGATCTGACAGAAGCAGCGCAGGATCTTCCGTTAAAACGACCGGCTGCTGAGAAAGGCAGGGCAGAAAAAGGCGCAGCCCTTGCTTTAAAGGGCCGATTCCTGATGGGCGAAAAACGTTGGTCGGAAGCTGCCCAAACCTATAAGGAAATTATAGACCTAAACAGGTATATCATTGATCCGAGGTTCAAAAATCTTTTTGAAGATGAAGGAGATAATAGCGATGAAATCATTTTTGCCAGAAAATATATGCAAGATCAATTTGGGGAGCCGTTCACCCAACAAGCGATAAAAGCTGGCCAATTGGGAGGTTACAATCAGTTTTCTTTTTTTCAAAATTTTATAGATAAATTTTTAATGACAGATGGATTGCCTATTGATGAATCTCCTTTGTATAATCCCGAAAACCCTTTCGACAACAGAGACCCGCGCCTTTATGCTACCGCACTGTTACCCAGTTATTCAGTAGTGAGAGGAGAGTTGTTTATAGGTCACCCTGATTCGACCTCTCAAACCGGGCCGGGACTTACAGGTTATTTGATAAACAAATTTTTCGACGAGGATTTCCAGGGAAATGTTTGGGCTTACGGCGGAGACTATATCCTGATGCGATATGCCGAAGTGCTTTTAAGTTATTTGGAATCCAAACTGGAAGCAGGTGATAATATTACTCAAGGTTTATTGGATGAAACAATTAATAAAGTCAGGGATAGAGATGAAATTCAAATGGCACACGTCACAGAAACTGATCCGGCGAAATTAAGAGAGATTATCAGAGACGAAAGGGCTGTTGAACTCGCATGTGAGGGAGGAATCAGATATTGGGACTTAATACGGTGGGAAATTGCTACTGATGTTTTGAACAGAAAATTTTACGGGATGAAAATCACCGATGATCCTGAGAATTATAACGGGAAATACATAATAAATGAAGAGGGTCATATTTTTATTCAGGACAGAAAGTTCTATGATCGCTATGATTTATGGCCAATTCCACAATCTGAATTAGATATTAATAAAAACCTGACCCAAAATCCAGGTTATAATTAATTCAAGTGGCGAGATAATTTTATTAATAGCAGGGGATTTAAATGTTAATCCCCTGCTTAAATAATAATTTAAAATCGCTTTAATCGATAGACACTTATAAATCAAATGTAATGAAGCAAATTTTAGTTATTCTTAATATTCTCTTTTTATTTAGTCTATCTGTTAATTCACAACAACGGCAAATTTATAAGCCCGTTGATCAGCCCGATGCGGATGGCAGGATAATTCGGGGCCGCGAAGGTACACATCATTGGCAACCTTATATGAAGAATGCGGATTTAAGCAATTATCATCATGCTCCCGAAGAAGCAGTAGAACAATTTAAAGATATGAAATATGGCATTCGCATTCATTGGGGAATTTATTCCATCGTTCATGGGAGGGAATCATGGATAATAAATGAAGAACATCCTGATCCGCTCGCCTACCAGGGATTTTACCATGATTTATATAAAAGTTGGTATCCGGCAGCTTTCGATGCCGATAAATGGACGGACATGATGGTGAAAGATGGGTTTAAATTCTTTGTTTTTACCACGAAACATCATGACGGTTTCTCGATGTACAATACAAAAACCATTGTGAAAAGAAGGTTTGAATTTTATGGGGAAGATGCCGGTTCCATAGTGCCTGCAAATATGCATTACAGCATTATGGAGACGCCTTTCGGGCGGGATGTCACCAGCGAATTGATAGTTTCTGCCCGGGCAAGGGGATTGAAAATAGGATTGTATTTTTCACACCCCGACTGGTTCGATGCAGATTTCCGTTTTGGCCAGTGGAGCCCAAACCGGGATACGACCTACACCCCTGAACAAAATCCTGAAGCATGGAAACGGTTTACCGAAAGGCATGCAACTCAAATCAGGGAATTGCTGACAAATTACGGGAAAGTAGATATGCTGTCATTGGACATGTGGCTTCCCGAATTTGCCTGGGAACATATGCAGGAGGTGGTAAGAATGGCCAGGAAACTGCAGCCGGATTGTATGATTCGCTGGCGCGGAATAGGAAATTATGGCGATTACCATACTCCCGAAAACTATATACCGGGAGATGAAAGCCAGGGGACGATGGCCTGGCAGGTTATTCATACCTTGAGTGAGAGGAGTATTTTTTCCTGGGAACCCGACGCAAAGTACATTCGCGGGGGCGATTGGATTGTTTCAAAATTAATTGATATTGTTTCAAAAGGGGGTAATCTGATGATCGGGGCCGGTCCCGACCTGGAAGGTAACTGGCACCCAAAAGTGCTGGAGTCACTGGATTATGCAGGCAGATGGCTGAAAGTAAACGGGAAGGCAATTTATAACACCCGTCCTTGCAAGATAACACGCGAAGGAGACATTTACTATACAACGGACAAAACAAATACAACTACCTATGCCATTGTGGATGGATGGCCCGGGGAAAACTTGTTTGTCGACCATATAATTCCACAGCGCGGCTCTGATATTTACTTGTTGGGATATGAACAGCCGTTATCGTGGGATAAAAAAGATGGAGGAGTGTTGATTAAACTGCCGGAAACGCTTCAGGAACAGGGAAACAGGCCATGCGAACAGGCTTTTGCCTTTAAAATAAGTGGGTCTCAACAGTAAAATTTTCGAACAAAAATGGAAAAACGTATTTGTAAAAATTCCGGTCTTGAGATGTCTGTTCTGGGAACTGGTTGCTGGGCTTTCGGAGGCGGCGATTATTGGGGGGAGCAGAACCAAAATGATGTAAATAAAGTGGTGCATTCCTCGGTCGATATGGGAATCAACTATTTTGACACAGCAGAATCATACAACGAAGGAAGAAGCGAATCTTCGCTTGGAACAGCAATTGCAGAGCTTCCAAGAGATAAATTTCTTATAGGTACCAAGGTAAGCCCGTCAAATTGCTACAGGGAAAAATTAAGCGACCATTGTGAGGCTTCACTAAGGCGACTGGGAACTGATTATATTGATTTGTACATGATTCACTGGCCAATTCATGCCCATTCAATCCGGCATTTTACTTCCGATAAAAATACGATTGAAAATCCCCCCACAATCGGCGAAGCAATAGAAGAATTAGTAAAATTAAAAGAACAGGGTAAAATCAGAAATTTCGGAGTTAGTAATTTTAGTTCAAACCGTTTAAAAGATTTACCGCTCGGCGAAATTGCAGTGAATGAATTGCCATACAATCTTCTCTGTAGGGCAATTGAATATGAAGCTTTACCTGACTGTAAAAAACACGGGATTGGTGTAATCGGATATATGGCTTTATTACAAGGAATTTTAGCCGATATATATCCTTCATTGTATGATGTTCCGGTTTGGCAGCGACGTACGCGTCATTTTAATTGCAACAGCACAAAAGAATGCAGACATGGAGAAGAAGGAGCAGAGGAAGAGACTAATGCGGCTTTAAAGGAAATCCGGCGTATTTGTAAAGAAACAGGTCTTGGCATGCCCGAACTCGCCATAAAATGGATACTGGAAAATCCGGCTGTCACTTGTACACTCATCGGTTCAAGAAATATAAGGGAACTGGAAGCAAATGTACAGGCAGTTGAAAAACCGTTAGCCAAAGAAATAAAAGATGAACTTGACCGGGTAACTTTGCCTGTTTTGGAAAAACTGGGAAATCATTTTGATTATTATGAAAGTGCGGAGAATGACAGGACGCTCTGAAACTACGTTAGAGTAGTAAATTAGGATTTTATCAGGGACAGGTTGAACATAAACCTGATGGAAATCCCGGACAGTAATATCTATGGTTCGAAAACAAAATATCTAATGAAAATGAAAGGATTTGTTCTGGGGCTGGTTTCATTGTTTGCAAATTTCATAACAGTCGCTGGACAAGAGGGAATTTTTGCTTCTGATGGACATCTGAAAAATACTGACTTATTATCGTTAGGTGAAGTGGAACAATTTCGGCCACAGATGCTTAAGGAGGCACTTTCTTATTTTGAGCAGGAATTAAAATCTTCGCCGGAGCTTCGGGAGACCCGGTGGTACCGGAATTATCAGTCTCAGGAAAAGTATTTGAAATCCATTTCCCAAAACCGGGAAAGATTTAAAAAAATTATTGGCGTTGTAGATGAAAGGAAGGATATCGATGAAATAACATTAATAGAAACCTCTGAACAAAAAGCATTAGTTGCAGAGACCGGTGCATTTAAAATATATAGCGTAAAGTGGCCGGTAATGGAAGGTGTTACCGGAGAAGGTTTATGGATTGAGCCTAAAGGACAAGTTGTAGCCCAAATAGTAGCCCTGCCAGATGCAGACCAGACCCCGGAAATGATTGCGGGATTAAGTCCGGGAGTATCCCCGGAGGCCCGGTTTGCAGAAAAACTGGCATCAGCCGGATGCAGGGTACTTATTCCGGTTCTTATCGACAGGAATGATACCTGGTCAGGCATTCCGGGAATCCTCCGTGTGACAAATGAAACCCATCGGGAATTTATCTACAGAAGGAGTTATGAAGTTGGCAGGCATATAATTGGTTATGAAGTTCAGAAAGTTTTGGCAGCAGTAGATTGGTTTACCCGGCTTAATGAAACTAATATCACAGATTTTCCAATTGCAGTTGCCGGTTATGGCGAAGGTGGATTATTGGCTTTTTACAGCGCCGCCATAGATCAGCGGATTAAAGGAACTCTGGTAAGTGGCTATTTCCAGAAAAGAGAAGAAGTATGGCAAGAGCCGGTTTACCGGAATGTTTGGGGATTATTGAACGAATTTGGTGATGCTGAAATTGCAGGGCTTGTAGCACCAGGACATTTGATAGTAGAGGCCTGTAAAGGACCCGAAGTCGACGGACCACCGGCGCCTGACCGCGGGCATTCCAATGCTGCTGCCCCCGGGCGTTTAATTACACCGCCTTTACAATCAGTTCTTGAAGAGGCTAAAAGGGTAAAAACAATTTACGAGGGATTGAAGGTTCCTGAAAATTTTCAGGTTGTTGTTAATAATAATGGAAATGGATTTCCCGGATCAACTGAGGCACTACATTTACTTTTAAATAGTATTGGCGTAAAATCACCTGTGACTGATTCCGGAGAAAAACTGTTTGATGACAGGAGAACAAACTTTAATCCGGATGAACGTCAAAATAATCAAATAACCGAATTGTTGCATCATTTAGATAAAGTGATTCAATATTGCAGAGAAGAGCGGGAGGAATTCTGGAATAAGGCAGATTTTTCCTCAACAGAACAATGGATGGCCACAACCGAACAATACAGAGAATATTTTTCGAAAGAATTATTGGGCGAGATGTCACCTCCATCTGAGCCTTTGAATCCTCGCACAAGATTAGTTTCTCAAACCTCTAAATGGCGGGGTTACTGGGTTAAATTAGATGTTTGGCCGGAAATGATGACCGGGGGAATTCTTTTAGTCCCTAACGATCTTAAAGTGGGAGAGAAACGGCCTGTGGTTGTTTGTCAGCACGGATTAGGTGGAAGTCCGGAGCCACTTGTCGATCCGGAAATTAAATCTGTGTATCATTCATTTGGGGCTCAGCTTGCGGACATGGGATATGTTGTATACGCTCCTCAACACATTTACGGTTTAATGCCAAAACAACCATATGGTAAGCGGGATTTTAGGATAATTCAACGAATGGCTAATCCACTCAAGCAATCATTGTATTCATTAGTTATAGCCCAGGAGAAACAAACAATGAAGTGGTTACACCAATTACCCTTTGTGGATAATGAAAATATTGCTTTATATGGATTATCTTACGGAGGTAAAACAGCAATGCGTGTACCAGCAGTTTTGAAGGATTATTCAGTAGTCATTTGTGCCGGCGATTTTAACCAGTGGGTTTGGAAAACCACCTCGCTGGATTTTGAACAAAGTTATATGTACCTGCCGGAGTATGAAATGTATGAATTCGATCTGGGCAACACATTTAATTATGCCGAAATGGCTGGTTTAATTGCGCCTCGTCCTTTCATGGTGGAAAGAGGGCATTGGGATCCGGTTTCAACAGACGAATGGGTAGCTTATGAGTATGCAAAAGTACGACGATTGTATGACAGACTGGGAATTGGAGACAGGACAACCATAGAATATTTTAATGGTCCTCATGAAATTCACGGAGTGGGAACTTTTCAATTCCTTAAGAAACATCTCAAATTATCTAATCAGAATTAAAAAGTATCACCATAAATTACAGAACATTTCTTCCGGAATATCACCAGACAAACGTTGACGAAAGATTAAACCTTTAAATGAAAAATATGAAATTCGGGAAAAATAATCTTTTAAAAAAACTATGGCTTCTTCTGCTCTCAGTGGGGCCTGGCATTTTTTGCATCGGATATACCATTGGGACAGGGAGTGTAACCTCAATGATTAAGGCCGGCAGTCAGTATGGGGTACAATTGTTATGGGTACTTTTTTTAAGCGCTTTTTTTGCCTGGATATTAATGGAAGCTTTTGGCCGGTTTGCAGCAGTAACAGGAAATACTGCGATCCAAAGTTTCAAAACAAATTTACGATGGGGGAAATTTTGGGCTATTCTGACAATAATTGGAGTTGTGATGGGTCAATGGAGTGCTCTTTCCGGTATTTTAGGCTTAACAAGCAATGCTCTTTATGAAGTGACAAGGCTTTTTTTTCCAACACTAAATGAAAATAACTATTGGGCTGTTCTTGGGATTGCCATAGCACTAATCATCATAATGTTTGCTTTTTTATTGGTTGGACAATATTCATTTTTTGAAAAGGTGCTTGTTATATTTGTTACCATTATGGGAATTTCATTTGTTCTTTCTATGTTTATGGTTCTTCCATCTCCGGAAGAAATTGTTAAGGGGTTCATTCCCAGTATTCCCCCTGGAGGTAATTTAATGGTGGCTGCTTTTGTAGGAACCACAATGGCTGCTCCAACATTTGTTGTAAGGCCTTTAATTGTTAAGGAAAAAGGATGGGGTAAGAACCATTTAAAGGAGCAACAAAAAGACGCTCTGGTCTCTGCTGTTTTATTATTTATTATAAGCTCAACAATAATGATTGCTGCAACTGGCGCTTTGTTTCACGACGGGAAAACGGTGACAAAAGTTTTAGATATGGTATATGCCCTTGAACCTGTGGCAGGTAAATTTGCTGTGGCAATTTTTATGTTGGGAGCAATGAGTGCAGGACTTTCATCAATATTTCCAATTTTGATGGTTTTACCATTGTTGTTGGGTGATTACAAGCAAGGTAAAATGGATACCAAATCAGCAAGGTTTAAATTATTAAGTGCAATAGCCTGTTTGGTTGGCCTGGTTGTGCCAATACTCGGAGCAAATCCAATAATGGCGCAAATTGCAACACAGGTTGCCAGTGTTTTTATTCTTCCCGTTGTAATCGGTGGAATAATTGTGCTGATTAATAATAAATCATTAATGGGAGAACACAAAGCAAATTTATATTTGAATATCGCGCTTTTTTCAGCATTTGCTTTTTCTCTTATAATTTCCTATACAGGCATTTTAGGTTTAACAGAATATATATCAAAATTATGAAAGCAAAATCAACAATCCCTCATTCTATTTTATTTATGTTGTTGTCTGTTATTATTCTTCCAACATTACAAGCACAAAAAAATGATATGGGTGAAATTATTAAGGTATCACTGCAAAAGAGAATGCCTTCGGTTTTGGATTCCGGGGCGAATATAATTGTTAGTAATATCGAAGAATGGGCTCCGCAGGAAACAGCTATTATTATTTGTGATATGTGGGACCAGCATTGGTGCCCCGACGCCACAGTCCGGGTGGCGGAACTGGCACCGGTTATGAATAACGTAGTTTCTTTAGCCAGAAATAAAGGAGTGTTGATTGTTCATGCGCCCAGCGATTGCGTGGAATATTACAAGGACTATCCGGGTAGGAAGGCAGCAAAAAAATATACCGACAAAAAAATTGCCAACCTGGCTAACGGAGAATTGCTGCAATCGGAAAAAGACGCTGTTTGGCCGGTTGACCAGTCAGATGAAGGATGCGAAAATGGCGGGGCACAACCTCATAAAGTGTGGACAAAACAAATTGATGCGCTAACCATCAAAGATGAAGATTTAATCAGCGATTCCGGCGCCGAAATTGGCGCTTATTTCAAGAAAAAACGCGTTAAAAATGTAATCCTGGCCGGCGTACATACCAACATGTGTGTTATTGGCCGTTCTTTCGGATTGCGCGCCATGAAAAGAATGGGTTTCAACGTAGTGTTGATGCGCGACATGACAGATCTGATGTACAACCACGAGATGTTCCCTTATGTGAACCATTTCTCCGGACTTGACCTGATGGTAGAATATATTGAAACCTACGTTTGCCCGTCGGTGCTTTCATGCGATTTCACAGGACAAAAGCAATTTCGCTTTAAGGAAGATAATCGTCCGGTTGTTGCCTTTGTAACAGCAGAAAGTGAATACCGTGCCAACCAGCGCTTCCCGGAATTTGCTCACAAGTTAACGCTCCAGGACATTCATTGTGATTTTTCGCTTGGAATTCCGATTATGGAGGATGCCAAAAGAGATGCCAGTGCGGCAGTCAAAGCAGAATATGCGGCATATGGAATGCCAGTTGACACAGATGGTAAGACTGTATTTCCCACACGTCATAACCTGGAAAATCTTCAGATTCTGGAAGATGCAGACCTTGCTGTACTATTTATTCGACGCCGGGCGTTACCGGAAGAGCAAATGAGCGTAATAAAAGAATACATTAACAGCGGAAAACCGATACTGGGCATCCGTACAGCGAGCCATGCGTTTGATGCCAAAGGAAATGTGCTTCGTTCGGGAGGCGAAATTGGTACTGCAAAAGTAAATGCTTCCGATATGCTTTCTCAGTGGCCGGAATTTGACCGGGATGTTTTAGGAGGTAACTACAACGGGCATTATGGGCATTTAGAAGATCCAACAGTAGTTTCTGTTGTGCCGGGAATGGAAAATCACCCGCTGTTGAAAAATGTTCCGAAAGAGGGATTTAACAGTCCCAACTGGCTATACAAAAATCGTCCGTTACGATCGGAAACTGCACAGGTTCTGCTTATTGGGGCTATTCCAAACGAACTTCCGGAACCTGTTCTTTGGATAAACAATACCGGAAAAAATACGGTGATATATACCTCGTTGGGGCATTGGGACGATTGGAAAACAGAAGCATTCAAAAATTTGATGTTCAACTCGGTTTATTATTTATTAGAAACTAACCAATAAAATTATAATTATGAAACGACGAAAATTTATAGGAAATACAGTTTTGGGAGCTACCGGATTAGCCATGGGGGCATCTTTACCTTTAACATCTTCATTCAAAGGAGCGAATGACAAAATTGTGCTGGCGCTTATTGGAGCTGGTGGCAGAGGATTAGATTCAATAATAAGCACTTGTAAGGTAAACGAAAATGTGGAAATAAAGACGATTTGCGAGGTGAAGACAACCCGGATGGAAATCGCGATTAGTGCAATTGAAAAGGAATTGGGGTACAAACCGGGGAGAACAAAAAATATGAAGGAAGTTTTTGATGATAAAGATATTGATGCAGTGTGGATATCCACCCCCGAGCATTGGCATGCTTTGGCAACCATATGGGCCTGCCAGGCAGGTAAAGATATATATGTGGAAAAAAATCCAACCATTAGCATCTGGGAAGGGCGCAAGATGATCGAAGCGGCTGAAAAATATAACCGGATTGTGCAGATTGGGTTTCAAAACCGAAGTGCATCTTATGGGTTTTCAGCGCGTGATTACATACAAAGCGGGAAGTTGGGGAAAATTGTAACCGTAAAGTCATACAACATGCTGGGTGGGAGCAAATGGATGCCGCAGCCCGATCAGAAAACTCCCGATTGGATTGATTGGGATGCCTGGATTGGTCCTGCACAATATTGCGCTTATAATCCAAATATAACAAATGCTAACGGGCGTGGTGGATGGTTGGATTTCTGGGCATTTGGTGGGGGGGCATTATCAGATGATGCAAGCCATGTGATGGATTTGGCACGGATGGTTATTGGCGACCCTCCCCACCCGCAGTCGGTTTATGCAAAAGGAGGGAACTGGCCCTGGGGATCAGAAAAGGAAACGCCTGAATATCTTTCAATTACCTATGATTTCGGAGATTTTACAATGACCTGTGACAGTGGGAATGGTACCAATTATATGAAAAAAACACCGGGAAATATCCGTATGGATAAAACCCTTTTTCCGGATTGGTCTACCAATGCCACACGAACTGAAATATATGGTACCAATGGTTTAATGTACCTTGGCCGGCATGGTGGCGGATGGCAGGTTGTCGGTGAAAATTCTGAAATAATTGCCCAGGATGGCGGAAGATTTCCCGACGAGGAACATCAGAAAGATTTTATTGAATCGCTCAGGACCCGCAAAAAACCAAACGGTGACGTGGAACAGGGACAGTTAAGCGCCTGTCTTGTACATTTGGGGAATATCGCTTATAGAGTGGGGAATAAACAATTGTTTTTTGATGCGGAAAAAGAACGTTTCATTAATAATGAAAACGCCAATAAGTTGCTTAAAACTTCTTACAGAAATGATTACAGGATTCCGGATAAAGTCTGAGCTACATATGATGAGGTTTAAATTAATATCTTTAGTTGAAGGTTCTTTCGTGTTCTTAAAATTCAATAATCATTTATCAATATATTATGAAAAAATACAACGTGGGTGTCATTGGCTATAGCTGGGTTGCAGGAGCTCACATCGAAGCCATTAACAAAACTTCCCTTGCACAGGTTACCGCAGTTTGCTCTTCGCGTAAGTTAGATTCAACTGAGGTTAGCGCGAAACATGGCTGCCAGATTGAATGTTATACTGATTTGGAAAAAATGCTTGCCGACCCAACAATCCAGGTAGTATCCATCTGCAGTTATCCGGCAGAACATAAAAAGCAGGCGATTATGGCAGCCCGGGCCGGAAAAAATTTAATCATTGAAAAACCCATCGCTTTAACCTGGGAAGATTGCCTTGCCGTGGAAGAGGAAGTGAAAAAAGCAGGAGTGCGTTGCTGTGTATGTTTTGAATGCCGCTTTTCCGGACAGTTTATTACCGTAAAATCAGTGATTGAACAGGGACTGCTGGGCAAAATCCATTACGGCGAAATTGATTATTATCACGGCATCGGTCCCTGGTACGGGCAGTTTCGCTGGAATATCAAAAAAGAAGCTGCAGGAAGCAGTCTTTTGTCAGCCGGATGCCATGCCCTGGATGCTTTGTTATTGTGCATGGGAAGTGAATTTGAGTCCGTTGAAAGTTATGCCACCAATTCTGCCAATAAAGATTTTGCCCAATATGAGTATCCCACCAGTTCAGTATCCATAATTAAATTTAAAGACGGTTCGGTGGGAAAAGTTGCATCGGTAATCGATTGTCTGCAACCATATTATTTTCATGTTCATTTGGTCGGGAGCGAAGGTAGCCTGCTCGACAATAAGTTTTACTCCACAAAATTTGCGGGCCTGGACAGAAACAAGTGGAGCGAACTTTCGATGAAGATGCTCGATTCGGGCGACGTATCCGATCATCCTTACCAGGTTCAGTTCGAAGCATTTTTTACCGCTCTTGAGGAGGACCGGGAAATGCCGTTAACCAATCTGGCTGAAGCGCTAAAAACACACGAACTGATTTTTGCCGCCGACAAATCGGCCGCGAATAATTCCTGAAATTCAAATTTAAAATCAGTTCAAAAACTGAATGGTTATGAATAAAAAAGTATTGGCAATATTTGCCCATCCGGATGATGCCGAATTCATGTGTGCCGGCACCTTATCCCTTTTAAAAAAACAGGGATGGGAAATTCATATTGCCACCATGACTCCGGGTGATAAAGGTACGGCAGAATACACAAGGGAAGAGATAAGCGCCATCAGAAAAGCGGAAGCGAAAAAAGCCGCCGGTTTAATTGGAGGAACTTATCATTGCCTTGAGTTTGAAGACCTTTATATCCTGTATAACCGGAAAGCAATTAACGATGCAACATCACTGATTCGAAAAGTCAGGCCTGATATTGTATTTACAGCAAGTCCTGATGATTATATTATCGACCACGAAATGACAAGCAGGATTGTACAGACGGCTTGTTTTGCCTGCGGGATTAAAAACATGGAAGTTCAGGAGGAATTTTATGAGCCGGTACCCTACCTTGTACTATTGCGATGCCATGGAAGGAAAAGACAAACTGGGGAGGCCGCTGGCGCCCGCAATTTATGTAGATATTTCAGACGAAATGCCGGTGAAGGAAAAAATGCTGGCATGTCATGAAAGCCAGCGAAACTGGTTACTGGAACATCATAAAATAGATGAATATATCCTTGCAATGAAACGGTTTGCTGAAATGAGGGGAAAAGAAATTGATGGACAGTATGCGGAAGGATTCCGTCAACATTTGGGGCATGGATATCCTCAGGAAAATATTCTGAAAGAAATCTTAGGTAATCTGGTTGTGATTAAATGAACTGTTTAAATATTCAAAATAAAATACAATGGCACGAAAATTAAGTATGCTGGCTCCGGAGTGGTGGGATTTTACCACGTTAGATGATGATTTGTTAAATGATGCCGCACTCCTGACCCCTGAAGATATGCTTGGACTTTCAAGAGAAGGATTTAAAGTGATATTCTATGATACTCTGGAAGATTTCTACCTCGCTGAAGCGCTTGAGTATATTACTGCATGGAAACAGGCAACAGCGTCAAGTCCGGTGGGTATTTGCGGTCCGATTGGCCCCACAGAACAATTGCCCCTGGTTGCGCGCCTGGTAAACGAACTGCAACTGGATTTGTCGAATGCCCATTTTTGGGGAATGGATGAGTGGTTTGTCGACGGAAAGGAAATCAGCTCCACAAGTCCCTTGTCTTTTGAAAAGGCTGACAAGGAACTGTGTTTTAACCGGATTGAGAAAAAACTCCGGATGCCTGAATCCAATATGCATTTTCCAAAAGCTGATACAAGTGATTATATTCGCAGTTGGGACGCCGGCATTCGCTGTGCTGTAATGCAGGGAGGTCAGGGTGATGTAAAACACTGGGCTTTTAACGATCCTGTAAAAAGGGAAGGCCGGTATGCGGATGCCCCTCCTGCACCGGAAGAGTTCAGGAAATTATCAACCCGTGTTGTTGATCTCCACCCGGTTACCTGCATGCAAAATGCCCGGACAAGTGCCGGGGGTGTAATTACCGGCATCCCCACAAAAGCAATTACCGTGGGCCCGGCAGAAACGTGGAAGGCCGAAAAAGTATCCATCTGGCATGCAGGCACACACGACAATCCTTTTGGCCAACGCCTGACCGCCCTTATGATTGGCAAAAAAATTATAGACTCCGCTGTGCCTATGTCTCTTCTGGCTGATCATCCCAATGTGCAATTTAACTATTACAGGAGAGGGGTGGGGACTTGCGGTACCGAAATGCATTGAAACGAATTCGCCTCCTTTTCGAAGTAAAGAGTATTCGTAATTAGTTCGGAATACCGTCGGTGTCGCTCAGAGCGACGCCGACGGTGGTTTCATGAGAAACCGTAGAGTCTTTAACTTTGCAATTTGAAAACGGACATATCTATCACATTTATAACCAGGGAAATAACCGGCAAGAGATATTTTTTAGCCCCCCGCTCCCGCGCGATTGTATCGCGTGGTGTTAGAGCTTATTACTATATTAGCATGAAATACTAAGCTTTTCAAATGAGCCGAAATTATAAGTTTCATAATCCCGACGGTGTTTATTTTGTAAGTTTTGCCGTTGTTGAATGGTAGGATGCCCGCCTGACTGGACGGGCAGGTATTTACCCGAAACGAATACAAAAATATTATATTAGACAGTTTACATTATTGCCGACAAAATAAAGGAATGGAAATCTTTGCATGGTGTATCATGACCAGCCATATTCATTTGATTTTCAGAAGTGCAAGCGCACAAAAACCGGAACTCCTGTTGGGTGATTTTAAGCGGTTCACCAGTAAAGCAATAGTTGAAGCCATAATTGAAAATCCAAAAGAAAGCAGAAAAGATTTTTTACTGGAACAATTTTCGAAAGCAGGCATTAAATCTTCTAATGTAAATAAGTATCAGTTCTGGAGACATGACAATAAACCAATCGAATTGTGGAGCAATAAAGTTATAGATGAGAAAATAGATTACATTCACAATAATCCTGTTGAAGAAGGATATGTTTTCAGGCCGGAAGATTATTTATACAGCAGTGCCGCAGATTATGCAGGAGAGAAAGGATTATTGGATAATGTAATTGTAGTAAAGTAGCACCGCGCGATACAATCGCGCGGCAGCGTGGATAGGGCAGATAACCCGGTATAAACCCAAATTCAGAAATTTCCGCGGATGTTATGTTCTGAAGAATTCAGTATTCCAATGCCAAATAAACACAGTATTCCGAGGCTGTTTGCAACAAGTTTAGGTTAACAGGTGAAGCTTTTAAACAACCGTCATGTGAAATACGATTACCCATTGTCCATCCACCTTTTTCAGTACGAGCAAATTTCTTCCTGATACTGTTGCTCCGGAATTGGTTGCCTGGTATCTGCAAAACAAATAGGCCATTTCAGAGGATACATCCATTTTTAGAATTTCAATTTTGTCGATGTGGCCGCCGCCGCTGATTCCGTTCTGGAAATTGGCAATGAGTTTGTCGCGCCCAATGGCTTCCAGTCCGGCGACGTGCGACGATGAATAGATGGCATCTTCAGCGTAAAGAGGGACGAGGTTTTGGGCATCGCCGCTGTTGTAAGCGTCTTTCCACTGTTCCAGTTTTACCGGAAATTCGCTGCTTAAATTTGCATTTGTTTGATTTTGAGCGACAGCTCCCAGCGTCGCAAACAGATATAACGATTGTCGCAAAAAATTTTAACGTTTTCATTGTTTCTGATTTTTGGATAAACTTCGGTTGAATCGTTTTTTTTCATTGAATGCGAGTGTTCGGTACACTTCCGGTACATCTGTTTTCGGGTTTCGACACAAAAATATTTTCACTCCGTTCTCGCTGAAAAAATGTATCCTGCACATGCCCGGTTTCTTCAATTTGGTTGAACAGCGGCTGTAATTCGTCGCTATTGTAACCGATATAAATCAGCGGTCCGTGCGGAATTGAATCGGGCGCCCAGAACAAATAACTTTCATGAAAGGTAACCGGCTCCGGCAGGTTGTATTTTTTTCCATAAAAATGAATTGCGCCGGCATAACCGTAATTTCTTTCGCCGTAAATGGTGCAGCATTTTTGGTCGGTTTCATTTAAAAGATGGTAGGCTTTTGCTACATTTTCCGAAAGTTCGTTCCAGCCGGTCATGTCGGCATAAACCTGCGAAACCGGATGGACTTTTCCGTCTTCCCAGCGGGCAAAAGGCGCGGCAATCCAGTTACTTGTTTTTGCCGAATAGTTGTACAATTTCGCCGGAGACATCACGGGAATGACCAGCGGCAGCGAAAGGAGTGAATAAATGGCGATAACCGCCAGTGCAGAAATAACCAGCGATTTTTGTTTGATGTATTTTTCAATAAAATATCCGCCAAAAGCAATCAGAAATGAAAATAATCCCAGCACATAATAAGCTTTTCCTTTGGTAATGAAAAACAAAAGAATTGTCGTTAAAATGCCGATTCCGATAAAACGATATTTCTTTTCCTGTTTGCTGAAAAGCAATGCCAATAAACCAATGATTACAAGAATCAGAAATGCAGAACTGAATTGGAACAAATCAGTAAAAAAACTAGTGAAGGTGAGTTTTTCAAGTTGGGTTTTTTGGAGTTGTTCGAAATGAAAAACCACCGGCCAGTTGTGGTTGTATTGCCAGATGATGTTGGGAAGAATGATTATCGCTCCCAAGAGAATGGCCAGATAAAACCACCTCGAATTCAGCAGTTTTCGTTGCTTTCCAATTAAAAAGGCAATGAAAAATCCCGCAGTTAAAAACAACACGGAATATTTTGTCAGAAATGAAATTCCCAGAAGAATCCCAATCCAAATCCACAACTTTTTGTTTTCTGTTTGCGCCATTTTGAAAACCAGGTAAATAATCGTTGTCCACAAAAAATATTCAAAAGCATTTGGCGTGAAAAGCGAGAATAACAAGAGAAAACCCGGAGCGAATAAAAAAGCGGTTGCAGCGATTGTCAGCGCAAGGATTCCGCCGCCCAAATCTTTTACCATTTTTGCAATAATAAATAAGGTTGCAGCACCAAACAATGCCGGTACCAGCCTGATTCCAAAAACCGAATATCCAAAAATATTTTTTACCAGAAATGCAAAAAAGCCTGTTACCGGAGGCACCGTTAAATATCCGAAAGCAGGGTGGGAGCCCATATTAAAATAGAGCATTTCGTCGCGGTGCAGTTCGTAGTTGGTGCCGGTTAACAGGTGCAGGCACAGTTTCAGAACGATGAAAAAAACAGTTATCAGCCAGTATGATTTTGTGCTTGATTTTTTTAGTTCCGGTTTCATTTTACCCGTCAGATGAAGTTTGTTTATTTTAATTTTAGCTTTATAAAATTCGTACAATTTCCGGAATTTTTCTGATTTATGCTGCTGCTGTAAAACACATGAAAATACTCAGGGTACGGCCCAGAATATGTTTATCAAACGCGGGGCGGTTTAAAATTTTCCGAATTTAACTCCTAAGTTGAAATTGCTGTTATTGAAGGTATTTCGTGGTGTATGTTGCAGATTCAGACCATTTACCCAGCGGTAACTGTAACCCGCTGAATATATTATTAGCCTGTAACCGTTGGTGTCGCTCAAACCGTCGGTGTCGCTCAAACTGTTGGTGTCGCTCAAACCGTCGGTGTCGCTCAAACCGTTGGTGCCGCTCAAACCGTCGGTGTCGCTCAAAGCGACGCCGACGGTGGTTCCAAAAAAAATCAGAACGTTTATCCGGCAACTGACAGTTATCCGGTGTTCTTTTTTATCCTTCCCGAATAAAGAGTTCTTAAAACGGCAATTTATATTGTGATTCATCGGCTTTCCGCCGTTTTTCCACTGGCTCTTCCTTCTCCTTTAGCTTCTCCTTCTGTTTCTGCTGTTCCTTTTTTTCTTCTTTTTCCGGCAATAAATTTTCGCTGTTATTTATCGTATTTTGGCCTGTTTCCGCCATTTTCTTCTTTTCTTCCCATGCTTCCATCATTTTTTGTTTGTATTCCAACAACATTTTTTCCCGCTGTGCGGCAAATTCCGGATCTATCTTTTTAAACTCCTCAATATCTGCCATCTGATTATCGAAAAACCGAATAGTTTTCTCCTCTTCGGTTAATATTTTAACTTTGGTTAACCCTGTGAGTTCATAAACATTAACCCATTTGTCTTCCACCCAAACTGCCAGGTTCGGGTTAAGGCAATAGTAGCCCCGATCGACCCGCAGGAACAAACTGTTGTTGTATGGGTTATTGCTGTCTATTTCATTTTTGGCCAAAAGCGACGATATGTAATTTCGTTTTTTGCGGTAGTCAGGCATAATTCCTTCAGGATACATGGAAATAACCTTCTCTAAATCTTTGGCTTTCACACCCTCTTCCTCCCAACGGCCCCTGCTGTTTTTAATAATTGCATCCTGCAGGGCCATAAAAATATTCAAAAGGAAATATTCCATCTTTCTGTTCGGGATTTTTACCATCCTGTCGGCTACTTTAATCCGGATAAAATTGGTAAGTATCCGCGAAAAAATATCTTCCAATCTGGTAACCGAATGAGGTGAAAAATACAATTTATTGATGGCAATCCGGAAAGGATTTCTTCCGTTATTATCCATCACATCTGTATCGGCGTTTTGCTCCAGCAAAAAATTAAGGATTCTTAGCACTCCCGTTTTCAGCCGCTGCCAGCAAAGGAGTGAGGTTGAACTGATCGCGGTAATTAACCCCATACTTCCGAATTTCCTGCTCAACTCCTTTCACATTGTCGTTATTGTAGTTGCTGTAATATTTCCGGTTAATGGTATTCCGCTCGTATTCGGGGTGTTCTGCTCTTTTGTATTTTAGCCCGGCCAAACCGGAAATGCTGGCGTGGTCGTTATACAGCAAGGCATACATAAACAACAGGTCTTTTGCTTTTTTATTGTAATTACCCGGGTCTAACGCATCCACCTTCAGCTTGTCAAGATTTTCGCGGGTAATCGGTTCCCAGTCGGGCTTTTTCAGTTCGAGTATATTCTTTTTAATATCGTCGGCCTGTTCTTTTTTCCCCTGCATTTCAAGCTTTCGGGCCTCTTCCTTCCATTCTTCCAAAGATGAAACTTCTTCTTTGATGTTTATTTTTTCTTTTGTTTCAACAAGCCCGAGAAGCGATAACAGCGTATGTTTTGACGATGATTCGAGAACATAAAGGTTTTTAACAGAACGGGTTATACCTACATACAACGAATTAATATAAAATTTGTACGCATCGAGCGATTTGTCGGCCTTATCTTTGCCGCGCGAAAAATCCAGATTGTCATTTTCAATGTCTTTTGTCGAAACTCCGTTTACTATTTCGTTAAACTCGCGGCTGTAGTTGCTTATAAAATTTATGAGTATAATGTTTTCATATTCCAGGCCTTTCGCTTCCTGCACGGAAAAAAGCAACGGAGTTTTAAATACCTTCCGGGCAGCGGCCTTTTCTTCGTGGGTCATCACCAGCAACGCATATTTGGTAGAGCGCATTGTGCTGTCGTTGAGTTGTTTCCGCCTGGCTTCCGTGTCGATGTAAAAATTTGCCAGGCCCCTGTTTTCTTTTAATGGTTCCACCAGAAAATTACTCTCCCGGTCGATAGAGCCAAAACGGGCATTTTTTATTAGCAGCAGTTTGTTGGCAATAGCAGTAACCTCGGCGGAGTTCCGGTAATTGGTGCGCAAAACACTGATTTTGCTTTCGGCAATATTGTGCTTGTAAAACATCGTTTTTACGTTCGTCCACGAAAAAAAATTGGGGTGGACAATCTGGTTCGAATCGCCGCAAAGGATAAAATTACCGGGGGCTTTTAATGATTGTAAAACAAGGTACAACTGGATATTTGTAAAGTCCTGAACTTCATCGATAACAATAAAATCGTATTTCGGGCGGCAGTATTGGAGCCAGTTGAACGAAACAATATTCAGATCGTAAAAATTATTTTCGTTTAAAAACTCATTGTATTTAACAAATACTTCATAAACTTTTTCACGCTCGCTTTTCAGGAAAATGGATTGTTTCACCCCAAGTCCGAGGTACTCATCTTTATCCAGGAAAGGCTTGGTAATATCGAGGCCGGTTATCACACCTTTGAATTCTTCAAACAGCTTGTATGTGTCTTTAATTCCGAATGAATGTTTTCGGGATTGCAGCCAGTCGTTAAAATGTTTGAAGCCCGCCTCTTGCCCGGAAATAATCTTTATCGTTTCGAGAAACTCCCGGAAGCTGAGAAAATCGACATTTTGTTTTTCGTTGATGTAGTTTCCGGAATAGTAAAGCATCGATGAATTATCCACAAGAAATGGTGAAAGGGTAATATACAATATATCGCCTTTCAGTTGTTTTATTTTTTCGAGCGTAAGCGCCGTTTTACCGCTGCCGGCCGACCCAACGATGACGGCCGGCGGCTTAACGGTAAAAATATTTTGCTGTATATCATCGAAAGAGAGCGCCTTGTTGAGCAAATGAAACTGGTTGCTATGCGGGTTTACATAGTTCAGTTCAACAATGTCTTCCGCGGAAACCTGTTTTGCCTCATTCACCGATGCCCTTAATTTGCTTTCGTCAATTTTTGCCCCCCTCAGGAACCGTGATTTTTCATAGTTGTGGTTGTAAATAACTTCCAGCAATAAAATGTAGGTTTGATTATTATATCGGGCAAACTTGAATAGCAACCGGTTTTCATAATCGAGTTTTGCCCGGTGGAAACCTTTGCCGGGCAATTTTTTAATTTCTGCAGAATTGAAATCATTTTTTTCAAGGAATTCAACGGTTTTGTTGAACTGCTTTTTCACTTTTGAATAATCAATGTCGTTGAGGTACAGGATATTCATAACAAAAAATCAATTTTAAAAATAGAAAATATTGGCGCTCGGCGTGCAATTTAGCATTAACTTTTAATAGTGAAAAGCAGCAGTGAACAATGAATACTTCACCAGCAGTATTCACCTTTAAAATTCAATCGACGGCGCCTTGAAAGTTTTCGGATCATTGTTCAGACCGTGTTTGTAATTGATTACCTCCACCCGTTCAGGAACTATTTTAATCAGCACAAAAATATCCTGCCAGTTGGGGATGCCTTCCCAGTAATCGCGTTTCATCTTTTTCAGCAGCTCCTTGTCATCGATAACCTCGGCTTTTCCTGAAATATTAACGTAACCAATGGCCGAATTGTGGTTGGAAAAATAAACCGCAACCTTCGGATTGTTTTTCAGTTCCCTTACTTTCCGGCTGCTTCGCGAAGTGGCAAACCAAATGGTTAAATCGTCATTTACCGGGAACGGGTTCATTGTGCGCACCTGTGGCTGACCTGTTGAATCGATGGTGACAAGGCCGCAATACATTGTTTGGCTGATAATGTCGCGGGCAGCAACCAGCATGGTGTCGCGGTTTACGGTTTGGGCATTCAGGTGTTGTGCAGCGACAACCATAATAATGATGTTGCAGAAAACGATACGGATAGTGAAAGTTTTTTTCATTTTGATTTTTATTAAGTGAAATGTAATAGCAGTTAGTTAAATATTCGATAAGGTACAGTAACAGTTGGTTAAATTCGTGCCAGTGACTGGTAATATTTCTGAACCCCGGGAAGTAAACAAAGAATTACAATCAGAATTCCATTTCCGGCAATGATGGATTGCAGAATAAAATACTCCGCCATTATTTGCTGAACCACAATCCAGATCATGCTGATGATGCCGGAGTATAGAGAGAACGTCCAGCCCCAGTGTTTTTCGCGGTAGATGTTGATGCTGTTAAAAAGCGGGATTGCTTTTTGGTAAAACAAGCCAAAAAGCGAAAGCAACGGAAAAATACCGAGCAGGGTAAAAAGAATAATTCCCGGAATTCGGTAATCGGGAAAAGGAATTAAATCGAGCCATTTTGAGTCCATTTTTAACAGCTTGCCATCGGGTGAAAGAATTAAACTTCCGCCGCCGTAAATGGCTCCTGCTGAAAGGAACAGCAGCAAAAAGGACAACATGTAAATTTCAAACGGCCGTTTCATCATTTTCGGGTTTAGTCGCACTTAAAGGTAACAAAGAAAAGATTAGGTTTTTTCAGTTTTATGAAGTAGTACAGAAAATAATTTCTATTCTGATTCTTCAAGTAAATCAGCTTGTTGCAATGCCTGCGAAGCCGTAACAACAGTCTCGAAATTAATGCCGGATTTGATGGCAATATCAAGCAGCGAATGCTTGCCGTCGGATTGGTTCAACACCCACAAAATTGCCATTTGATAATCTTTCTGCTTATTTTCTCCGCCCATTTGTTTGTACAGGCCGCGTTTACCCAACTGTGGTTCGCCTTTGGGATTTAAATTAATCCATTTTTTGTTGCCTTCGATGGTGCTAACCACCTGAAGTAAAAACTGCAATGATTCGGCAAGTTTCGCGGGTTTTATAAAATCGAGGTTATCTGCGGAGGTATGATATTCCGGAAATTCACCATGTGGTTTGCGCGAAAGCCTCCCACCGGAAGGTTAAAACCCGGCGAACAAAACTGGCGTTCGTCGTATCCGTACGGCGAAAATTCGATGGTTTTGGCGCCTTCCTTGTTTTTTAGCAGGTATTGCATAATTTTATCGATTTCAAAATCGCCCTCCCTCGACTTTTTATAATGAAAAGGAGTATTGTCGCCCAGTAAATTCAAAACCAGTCCGTGTTTTATCCGGTGCACATTTTTTTCATTCCTGCTGAGCCATGCAATCGGGCCAATGGTTCCCGGGCTTATCAAAAACCGGTATGAATATTCCGGTTCCTGCGATTTCAGGAACTTTGCCATATAAATGAGAACGGCGAGCCCCGATAAGTTATCGTTACACAACGAAGGATGACAAACATGCGTGGTTATCAGCACTTCTTTTTCCGTTTTTCCGGGAATGAAAATTTCGCCGTAAGTGAGCGAGCCGGGCTTAATTTCCGCATCAACCTTCACATGATATCTACCATTTTCGAGGCTGTTTAATTGGTTGTGCGCCATGCAAAATCCCCAATGTCTTGTGTGATAGGAGGTACGATAGGGAACCCAGTCGGGATGCTCGGGCAGCGTACTCACGTGTTCTTTCAATTCATCCAAATCTACTTCTTTATCAACTTGCGTACTGTAATTCAGGACATGCAGGTTCAGCTTCTTAAAATCGATAATTTTTTCGCCCGTGGAATTTTTTATCCAGGCATCGCTGATGTTCCATTCGTCAGGAATAGCCCAGTCGAAAACCTGTGTTCCTGATGGGATCTCGGTAATTTCCACCGGTTGTATTTCGCTGAGAATCGCCAGCGTTTCCCTGACGCCATTTCCGGTAATGCTTCGGCAGATCGGATACATTCTTTCCGCCAGTTGATACATTGATTTTCCTGTTTCTTCAAAATCGATGGATTGGATATTTTCAGTCAGTTTCATTTATAAAGTATTGAATGTTCAGTTTTGTTTTTAATATTGACCAAAATAACAAAAATCCTGTTAAACCGAATTATTTTATTCTTATCCGAATGGGTATAAATCCGGCAATGCGCTTTCGATAAACAAGAAATGGTTGAGCAGGGAAAAAAGTGGTCAGGAGTTTTTATTCATACTGAGTTTGTTGCCGAATTCTCAAATTATTTAAAACCAGGTTCACAAAAAAAAATTAGACAGGCACAGGATTTTTTTTACTTTTAAAGCCGTTTTAAACCTAATTTTTAACAAGAATGAATATCAAGTTAATATCAAAAATTTTCATGCTTTTGGTTGTTGTTTTTATGGTTTCGTGCAACGAAAAAAAAGAGAAACCGGTAAATTTCGTGGTCATTTATTTAGATGACGTTGGCTTTGGTGATATCGACATCACAGGCGCCACCGGATACTCCACACCGAATTTGGATCAGATGGCAGCCAACGGTGTATTTTTCTCCCATTATTATGCGCCACAGGCAGTTTGCAGTGCGTCGCGGGCCGGCCTGCTCACCGGTTGTTATCCCAACCGGGTCGGTTTTCACGGGGCGCTCGATCATAAAGCCACCATCGGAATCAATTCCGAAGAAGAAACTATTGGCGAAGTTCTGAAGAAAAAGGGATATGCCACAGCGGCGTTTGGAAAATGGCATCTGGGGCATCACAAACAATTTTTGCCTCCACACAACGGGTTCGATGAATATTTTGGAATTCCTTACTCGAATGACATGTGGCCGAACCATCCTACGCACAAAAATTATTATCCGCCGCTGCCTTTAATCGAAGGCGATGAAGTAGTGGAAACCAATCCGGATCAGTCGCAGTTTACGACCGAATTTACGGAACGTGCCATTTCGTTCATCAAAAAGAACAAGTCGCAACCATTTTTTGTATATCTCGCACATCCAATGGCACATGTACCTTTATTTGTTTCCGATAAATTCAAAGGCAAATCGGAACAGGGACTGTACGGAGATGTGATGATGGAAATCGACTGGAGCGCAGGGCAAATTATGCAGACGTTAAAAGAGTTGGATTTGGAAGAAAATACACTTGTGATTTTTACATCGGACAATGGCCCGTGGATCAATTACGGAAACCATGCCGGAAGCACAGGCGGTTTGCGCGAAGGTAAAGGAACGACCTACGAAGGCGGACAGCGTGTGCCTTGTTTAATGATGTGGAAAGGTGTAATCTCTCCGGGAACTGTAAATAACAAGCTGATTTCAGGTATCGATGTCTTGCCTACGATTGCAGAAATTGCCGGAGCGCCGCTGCCGGAAAAGAAAATCGACGGAGTGAGTATTGTTCCGCTGTTAAAAGGCGAAAATGTTGATTCGCCAAGAAAGACATTTTATTATTACTACCGGAACAACAACCTGGAAGCCGTTCAGGATGGTCAGTGGAAACTGGTTTTCCCGCACAAGGGAAGAACCTACGAAGGGTTTGAACCAGGAAGCGACGGAATGCCCGGGCAGGTAAACGAACAGTCGGATGTAAGTGCAGGCTTGTACGACCTTCGCCGCGATCCGGGAGAGCGTTACGATGTTCAGGAGTATTATCCTGAAATTGTAAGCCGGTTGGAGAAAATTGCCGGTGATGCGCGACAGGATTTAGGTGACGACTTAACCGGCGAACCCGGAAAAAACAGGAGGGAACCAGGAAGATATGCTGAATAAAACCGAATGAAAAGAAATTACTTCAAATCAAAAATCAACTACAAAATGAAAAAGATATTCCTGTATTTTTTCCTGCTTTGGGGCGGGTGTTATTTTGGTGCATGTTCGCAGCAAGAAGAAAAAACAACAACTGAGCCGACTCATTTTATCACCATCTCGGGGCCGGATCTGCAAACTCCCGACGGTGAAAAATTTTTCATTCAGGGGATTAACCTCGGAAACTGGCTTAATCCCGAAGGTTATATGTTTCAGTTCGGTCAGGTAAGTTCAGCACGGTTAATCGACCAGGCATTTAAAGAAATGGTGGGGCCTGATTTTACCAATCACTTCTGGCAGTTGTTCAAAGACAACTATATTACTGAAAAAGACATTCAGTACATCAAATCCACGGGAATGAATACCATTCGTGTGCCATTTCATTACAAGCTTTTTACCGATGAAGATTACATGGGAAAATCGTCGGATCAGGATGGATTTGCCCGCATCGACAGTCTGGTAAACTGGTGCCGCAATGCCGGCTTGTATGTGATTCTCGATATGCACGATGCGCCCGGCGGACAAACCGGTGATAACATCGACGACAGTTATGGTTATCCGTGGTTGTTTGTCAGCGAAGAAAGCAGGGAACTTTTTGCCGGCATCTGGCAAAAAATAGCGGAACATTACAGCGATGAACCGGTGATTTTGGGGTACGATTTGCTGAATGAACCCATCGCAACTTATTTTAAGGAAGATTACGACGTGCTAAATACACAACTTGAGCCAACGTATAAAAAGGCTGTGGCTGCCATACGCGAAGTGGATAAAAATCATATTGTTTTGCTGGGCGGCGCGCAATGGAACAGCAACTTTAAGGTTTTTACCGATTCGAAATTCGATGATAAAATAATGTACACCTGCCACCGCTATTGGTGCGATACTTTACAAGCCAACATTCAGGATTTTGTTGATTTTCGCGATTCTGTCAATCTTCCGCTCTATATGGGGGAAACGGGTGAAAATACCGACCAGTGGATTGGCGCCTGGACCCGGCTGATGAATAAAAACAACATTGGCTGGACCTACTGGCCTTATAAGAAAATGGGTCGCACCAGTTGCATGCGGACCATTCCAACTCCCGAAAACTGGGATGTAATTGTAGAATTTACAAAGGCGCCGCGGCAAAATTTTTCAGAAATACGTGAAGCGCGGCCCGACCAGGAAGTGGTAAAAAAAGCAATGTTGCAGTTGATTGAAAACATGAAATTCGAAAATACAACGGTCAACGAAGGCTATATAAATGCGATGGGAATGAAACCGTAATATCACAATTATGCGAATTTCAGAGAGTTCTGAAATTTATGAATTTTTTGTTCTTTTTGTCCGTTTAACAATCAGATAAACGCCTGCGAGGATCACAAAAATGCCAATGGTAAAAATTTCCCATTGATAATCCGCAGGTACATAAGTGGTGAGAATATCAATAAACCGGGAATTTTCGGTTAATGTGAAATAGTTGGAAAGGAAGCCGCCTTTCAATATGATTTTTCCGAAATCGTAAACAAATGTGAATAAAATAATTGCTGCACCTAAAAAAATGAGGAATAACTCCGTCCATTTGAAGCGGTGCAGCATTTTTTTGCGCTGCAGGTTTTCGAAGGTTACGGCCATGGCAATCATCACGACGGAGCAAATAACAGGCGCTAAAACCGGAGATACCCATGTAATGGGGATGAGAAAAAGGATATCCCACGTAAGCAGTGATTCCGGCCAGTCGAGAAAAATTTTCAGGGCGATGTAATAAACAATGTCCCAAATGCCGAAGATGAAAATAAAAACCGACAGCCGCCTGACAAATGTTTTCCCGGTAAGAAATGCCACAGCGCCCAGCATCAGCATGGTGGAAAACTCCCTGATGATTTCGATGGCTACAATGCGCGGCGGCAGCACTTTCAGCGGAAATTCGAAACCATTCGGATAATACAATTCCCGCACATAAACAACAACAATGGCCTCCAGAAAACCCATGGCAACAGCAAAAATAAACAAAGGCAAGAAGCTAATTTTTCTTTCGAAGATTCGTTCGTCCATGCTTAAAAATTACTTCATTCAAATCACGCTTTTGGATGCAATTATTTTTAATTTCATTCTGAATATCAAAAACTTATTGATAATGCAATTTAACCAAAATTGTTGTCAAGTCCTTAAATTTTTCATATATTAATCTGAAATATTATGAAATTCTATAGGCGCTGAATCAGTATAACTCATTAATTATGAATAAAAAATCGAAATCTAATAAAATCGCAGGATTAAAAGCTAAGATAGAATCTAAAAACATTCTGTCCGACAAACGTTTATCCGAAAAAGAAGTTTCCGGAGTTATTTTGGAAACAAAGAACCTGGCGCGAAAAAAAGCTTTGTCTGAAAACGATCTTCTGGAAATCATTAATGATGTAACAAGCAAGGATGAAAAATCCCTGCAAATCTTATCTGATCGGATGTTGTCGCTTGATAATAGCGATATTGATCTCACCATCGATGAAATTGAAAATATCCTCAAAAAACTGAAATGAACCATTCTGCAGGATCAACAACTGATATTGAGAATAAGATTTTAACGGCCAAAGATGAATATCTGAATAAATTAAATGAAATCTTATCTTATATCAAAGGTTCCAGGATCGAACAAACTGAATTACAGGTGAAACAAAACGAACTTCATTCGAAAGCTGTAAAATATTTCAACCTTTTTGAACGATCGATATCTGAGGGAACGGCACGATTTGAAAAAGATGATAGTTACAGAGACAATAAAGTTAATGATGCGATAAATGTTGCAAACACCATCGTCAAATACTGGAAGATGTTAAAAGGGTTTAAGAAAAAATACAATACAACAGTCCCACGTCCTTCCGAACGGGCTTATAGCACAATTCAACGCTTTATTAAAATTCATGAGCCCGAAGAATCCAAGAACTAAAAACGAAATTTAAAGAAGCAAATTTGCCTGTGCATGGTTTTGAAGCAGCGATTGAAAGCGGCCAAACCAATAAACAGCAAATTCGGTTTGGGATAATTATGGGAACAGTCCTGTTATTCGTTTTATTAATTATTGGATTATTTGTTGAATGCCCGACACAAAACCAGAATCGAATTTTTACTACTGTACTTGCGCTGGCGGCAGCCGCTTTTTCCGCAGCAATACCTGGTTTTATCAAAGTTCAGTATAAAAAAGCAATAACTGCCACCGGCGCAATAGCAGTGTTTGTGATTGTTTTTATTTTCAGACCGGCAGAATTATCAGATTTCCGGAGTTGCCTGGATAGCATATCAGGAACAGTTTATATCAACGGACGCCCGTCTTCTTTGGTAGAAGTGGATTTATTTAAACTATCGCAATCAACTGAAACCAATGCAAGTGGCTATTTTAGTTTACCGGTTAATTTATCTGCTGTTGAAGATGGTCTTCAGATTCAATTTAGAAATTCAGAATCCGGTATAGACACTATAATCGTTATAGAGAAGAGTGAATTGAAGAAATCACTGGACATATATTTGACTTATTGATAAAAAAAATAAATTTTTAACGATAACCAAAAACCATGAAAAATCGAAAAATTACCCGACGACAGGCCATTGCAACGGTTTCAGCCGGAACTTTGGGAACATTGGCTGTTTCACCGTTTTCTTCATTCGGATTTGAAACTTCGAAAAAACTTGCATTGTTAGGCGGAGAAAAAGTACGGACTGCGGAATGGCCTCAATGGCCGGTTTGGGATCAATCGGCAGAAAACGATGTGGTGGAAATGCTGCGCAGCGGCCGCTGGTGGCGTGGCAGTGGTGAATATGTTGAAGAATTTGAAAAAAAATATGCCGCATTGATGGGGGCCAAACATTGCCTGGCAACCGCCAGCGGAACTACCGCGCTGCTGGTAGCCACGCATGTTCTGGGTGTTGACGCCGGCGACGAAATACTGGTTTCGCCGTTTACGTTTATTGCAACCTACAACGTTATTTTTATCAACAAAGCGCTGCCTGTATTTGTGGATACCGACCCGGAAACTTTTCTTATCAATCCGGCTAAAATTGAAGAACGGGTGACCGACCGCACTTCAGCGATTATTCCGGTTCACATTTACGGGCTCCCGGTGGACATGGACCGGGTGAATGCAGCTGCGAAAAAACACGATTTAAAAGTGATTGAAGATGCTTGCCAGGCCTGGCTGGGCGAGTACAAAGGCAAAAAACTGGGGACGCTTGGCGATTTGGGCTGTTTCAGTTTCCAGAATTCGAAAAACCTGCCCACCGGCGAAGGAGGCGCGATTGTTGGAAATAATGAAGAAATTATGGACCGGTGCCATTCGTTTCACAATTGCGGAAGGGCTTTCGGAAGCGTGGAACGGACTTCGAATTATCCGATGCGCGGCAGTAACCGCCGGATGCAGCAAATGCAGGCAATTATGCTGATGTCGCAAATGAAGCGCATTGAAAAAGATGCGGATGTACGGCTGAAAAATGCAAAGTACCTCGATAAAAAACTGGCGGAAATACCGGGAATCGTTCCGTACAAACTGGTTGCCGACAATTGCCGCTCCGCCTATCATCTGTATCCGTTCCGGTTCATTTCCAGTGAATTCGGAAACGTATCGCGGGAAAAATTCCTTCAGGCTTTAAAAGCAGAAGGCGTACCCTGTTCCTCCGGATACGGCAAACAAAACTACGACGGGCTTATTGAAGAAGCGCTGAATTCGAGAGGATACAAACGGTTATTTTCAGAAAAACGGTTGAACCAGTGGCGCGAAGAAAATAAGTTGCCGGGAAATGACCAGCTGACGGATGAAGCAGTGATTTTCTCTCAAAGCATGTTGCTGGGAACCAGGCAGGATATGGACGATATTGTAAATGCCATCACCAAAATTCACGAAAACCGGAGTTCCCTGGTATAATTAACCACAGCGCCGATATTTTTATTTACTCAGGATTATTATTTTCCGGTTTCGAGTATATTTGAGGTTATCAACCGGTAAATAAATTTTTAAACCTGTTCCGCATGTGGCTGATTATACTGTTAATTTTATCCATCGTTTTCATCATTGTTACAACTGCTGTTTGGAAGTGGCATCCTTTTTTATCGTTAATCCTGGTTGCTTTCGGATTTGGCATTTTCTCGGGGAAAATGGAGCTGACTGAAGTTGTTGAAGCGGTAAACAGCGGTTTCGGAAATACAATCGGTTACATCGGAATCGTTATTTTGGCAGGTTCAATTATTGGAAAATTTCTGGAAATGTCGGGAGGCGCATTTCAACTGGCGTCGGGAACGCTGAAACTAACTGGCAAAAAGCATATCCCGCTGGCTATGGCAATTGTCGGATACATTGTAAGCATCCCGGTTTTTTGCGATTCTGCTTTTATTGTTTTGTCGCCGCTGGCAAAAGCATTGTCCCGAAAGCTAAAAGTATCTCTGGCGATGCTTGCCATCGCGCTGAGCCTCGGATTATATGTTACCCACACCATTATTCCCCCAACTCCCGGACCGGTTGCCGCCGCCGGAATTTTAAATGCTGATTTGGGTCTTGTTATTTTGCTGGGTTTGCCGGTGAGTTTGGCGGGTTTGATTGCAGGCTGGTTATTCGCCGTAAAAATTGCTTCGCGTTATGAAATTCAGGATGATTTAAATACTGCCGAAATGGAAATGCCGGATGCCATTGAAAAACGTCCGTCATTATCCAAATCGCTGCTGCCTGTTTTTGTTCCTATTTTTCTGATTGTTTTCCGCTCGATTAGCGCACTGCCTTCGTCACCATTTGGAACGGGAATGCTTTCGGAAGTGATTGGTTTTATCGGACAACCATCGGTAGCGTTGATAATTGGAGTGGGATTGTCATTTTTGCTTCCGGTTAAGCTGAAAAAGGAAATGTTGTCGACAACCGGATGGCTGGGGCAGGGGATAATTGCTGCCGCCGGAATCATCATCATCACCGGAAGTGGCGGCGCTTTTGGCTCTGTTCTGCAAGCATCGGGAATAGCGGACGTGGTACAAAAAAATCTTTCGGGTGCACAAGCCCTCGGTATATTTTTACCCATAATAATTGCGGCTTCGTTAAAAATTGCGCAAGGTTCAAGCACGGTGGCCATTATCACCACTGCGAGTTTAATGGCGCCGCTGTTAACATCGCTCGGATTGGATTCTGACGGAGCACGGGCGTTGGTGGTAACAGCCATCGGTGCAGGCGCAATTATTGCCAGCCATGCCAACGACAGCTATTTTTGGGTGGTTACACAACTCTCTGGAATGGATGTGAAAACCGGATACCGGCTTCAAACGATAGGAACATTAACAGTGGGTATTTTTTCGGCCCTGGTGGTTTGGATTCTGAGCCTTTGGTTGTTATAAATTACCCGGTAATCTTTGTTTCGTTTCCTGAACTCCCTTGATTTTTACCCGAATTTCAAAGAAATCATCATTTACAGGCAATCATTCCCAAATACAGGGAATTATTTTAAAAATCATACGTCCAGGTAGTTATATTCATGTTGTAGTGTTTAAAAGTGTTAAAACATACTAACGAATATTAAAATCCTAAAGTTTTTATCATTTGTGGAATAAAGCTTGCAAAATATCGTTTTAAAGAAAGGATAAAAGATGAAAAAGATATTATTTATAGTTCTGATAGCATTTTCTGCAAATTTTGTTTTCGCCCAGCAACAGGACAATTCAAAAATGACGAAAAAAGAGAAACGTCAGGCAGAATTGCAGCAACAATATGAAATGACGAAGGGCATGATTGAAGACAGGAATTTTGTACTGGAATCGGATTTCCTTCAGGACAGATACGGAAACAGGGTGTTTGTGAATTCAACCATCAATTTTGTGATGGTTAACGGCGACACTGCGGTTATTCAAATTGGTTCGAACCATGGATTGGGACCGAACGGAGTTGGCGGTGTTACTGCGAAAGGAAAAATAACCAAATGGGAAATAAAAGAAAATAAAAAGAAGAAGACATTTTATCTGACGATGAATATGATGTCAAGCATCGGGATATACGACGTAAGTTTTTCAGTTGGACCGACGGGTCAGGCAACAGCTTACCTTTCAGGAATCCGGGCCGGGAAATTAATCTTCGACGGTGATTTGGTACAGTTGGAAGACTCTTCGGTATTTGAAGGACAGTCGATATAAAATATTGAACTTAGTAATTTAGCATTTTTGTTTAAATTGCTTAATTGATTGATTGATACTCAGCGGGGAGCCGGAACACTTCCCGCTGTTTTTTTTGCTGGTTCCGATTTAAAGAACCCGTTTGTAATGTTCGGCAAAGCGCCCTGCAAAAGGTTCAGCGAGTTCTGCTACTTTCTGCATTTCTACATCCGAAAGCTGCTTCAGGTTTTTCAAAACGTTAATATTATGTTCCAGTTCGTCCACTGTTTCGCAGCCACTAACGAGGCTTGAAACTGGATAAGTATATACATACTGGTGCAGTTGTTCGAAGGTGAGCGGACTTTCGCTGGTGATGTCTTTTATATCTTCATCTTTGAAATCTGCCGGTGTTAAATCGAACCGGCGGCCAATTATTCCGCCACCTGCCATTGTTTTCATAGCGATTACGCCATATTTTTTCTCCAGCAAAACCGGTAACAACTGTTTTTGAAAAGATTCAAAACTGGCGTCGCAAACGTTTATGGGAAATTGACAGGTATCCAGTTCAATTCCACGTTTATCCAGAAAATCGAGAAAATACAGCGCCACCTTAGGATTGGTGTGGCAACTGAAACCGATGTACCTTGTTTTCCCCTTTTCTTTCGCATTGAGGTAATAGTCAAGAACTCCCTGATTGATTCGCCGGTCAGCGTCTTCAACGGATGAAATGGTGTGGATGGTCCACAAATCCAGGTGATCGGTTTTCAAAGCCCGCAGCGATTCTTCCAGGTGCGTTTGTACTTCTTCTTTCGATTTTCCGTGCGATTTGGTCATCAGGAAAACAGCGTCACGGTACTTCGGCGTTAAAAACCGGCCATAATATTCTTCTGCTGTTCCCTGGTGATAGCCCCTGGCATTATCAAAAAAACGAACACCAAGTTCAACCGCCCGTTCGATTAATTTTTCCGATTGTGCAGGCTGCAGCGATTTTGCCGCATGGTAACCACCCAAAGTAAAAGCCGTCACTTTTTCGCCATTTCGCGTCAATTGGCGCATGGGTAAAACTTCCCCCAACCGATCTTCACCAAAAGCATTTAATGCCCAGTTCGACAAAAAGCCGGCAACAGAAAATGCTGCGGTATTTTTTATGAATTTTCTTCTCGTTTCCATCTTTGATTATTTAGAATTTAATTAAGGTTCCCCGCTTCAGAGAGGACAGGAGAGGTTTTTTAAGGTCGAATCGCAGTTCCATCGTTTTTGCGTACTTGGGTCCAGTTGTAATCAAATTCCGGGAGGGGGTATTTTGCGGCTTCTTTTTCGTCGATATCAATTCCCAGACCGGGTGCTTCGTTAACGAACAAAAATCCGTTTTCCACCGTAGGCGACCCCGGAAATACCTCACGCAGCCTGTCGTTTATTCGCGGCGCTTCCTGTATGCCAAAATTCCAAACTGCCAAATCAATATGGGCATTGGCTGCATGGCCAATCGGTGAAACATCGCCGGGCCCGTGCCAGGCTGTGCGAATATTGAACCATTCGCCGAGCCGGGCTACTTTCATGGCCGGTGTAATGCCGCCAATTTGGGAAATGTGAATCCGGATAAAATCGAACAGCCGGTTGCTCATCGGTTCAAGCCACTCGTGCGGACTGTTGTACAATTCGCCCATCGCAATTGGCACGCTGGTTTGTTTTCTTAATAGTTCAAACCAGCCAATATTTTCCGGTGAAAACGGATCTTCAATGAAAAAAGGCCGGTACTGTTCCAGGTTTTTTATCAGATTGATGGCGTCCATGGGTTGCAGGCGTTCATGAATATCGTGCAGCAATTCAACATCGTCGCCCGCTTTTTGGCGCACCAAATCGAACATTTTTATCACGCCCGATGCATAAGCATGTTCATTCATGGTATTATCGTCAGGCATTCCGAATCCCTGCTTTTTATAATCCGGCTCCTGTGTAAGATGCGTCGCACCATAACCACCCAGTTGAATCCTGACGTTTCGGAATCCCTCATCCATGTATTTCCGGACACTCTCCAGCGCTTCCTCCGGCGTTCTTCCGCTGGCATGGGTGTAGGTATCCACGGCAAAACGGCATTTTCCGCCCAACAATTGGTATACAGGCATTCCCGCCATTTTACCTTTGATATCCCACAGCGCCTGATCGAGACCACTGAGCGCATTGTTCAACACCGGGCCATTCCGCCAGTAGGAACTTACGTAAGCAGTTTGCCATATATCTTCGATATTGTTAACATCGCGGTTTCTGCAAAAATCATCAAGGTATTCGTCCACTGCCGTGGCAACAGCTTGTGCCCGCTGCCGGAAAGTAGCGCAACCAACGCCATACAAACCCGGCTGGTCGGTTTCTACTTTCACCACAACCAGCTCTATTCCGTTTGGCGCAGTAACTATCGAGCGGACTTTTTTGATTTTTACGTTCTGATAATCTCCGCTGAATTTATTTTCATTTTCAAAGGTTTTACCGGAATTTTTTGATGCAATGCCCGGCAGGGAAAGGAACGGCAGAAATGCTGCATTTCTTATAATTTCTCGTCGCTTCATAAAATGTAGTTATTGGTTCAGAATTATTACCTGTTGTTTCAAGTTAAGAAACAATTTGCATTTTCAGTTCATTTGTTTTCAGTATTTCCGGAATGGTAATAATTGCCCTTTTTCTTTAGCTGCAAATCTTCTGAACGTTCAATTCAAATGTTTAGCCGTGCATGAGAAAGTGTCCATTTGCTTTTTATTTGAACAATTGCTTTATGAATTTCGTACTGGCACAACATTGAGCCATGTTTTCCGTAACAGGTTTTTCCTTTTGCATCGCCGGTATACAACGGATTGAGAATATCCAGCGCTTTCTCAGATTTAATCTGTCCCAATGTCCAGACGGCGATATGTGTCCGATCGTGAAAAGTGTTATTATCATCTAAGAGAAAAGCGATTAAAGCATCTTCGGCTTTACCCGGATATTGTTGTTTGGCGATTTCAATGTTCTGTTTTACACTCTGTCCTATCCAAATGTGAAGAGCTAAAATGGAACAGCAAAACACAACAGCTAAAATAATTCCGGCGCGAATTATAAACTTTCTTATATCGATTTTCTGTTTCATTTTTTTGAAAATAAATTATTGAGCCCATTCCGAAAAGTCAAAAACCACTAAATCCGAAGGGGACTTTGAAGATTTCATTGATTTTCAGCAAGTTCCCCTTTAGGGTCAGGGGTAAAGAAGTTGAAAATCAATGAACTCAGACTTTTCGGAGCAGACTCATTATTAAAGAACTTGTTATCACGCAATGGTAATGTATTGCCATACAGCCTTTCAGAAAGGCGGAAAGCTATTTCTCCACCTTGGCAAATCCTTTTGTTACCAGGTTTTTAATGTAATTTTCGGGAATTGGTTTAATGATAAAATCTTCCACCTCCGGAAATTTTAACGCTTCTTCCTTTTCTTTTTGAATGACAGAACTGGTTGTAATTATAAAACGGGTTTTTCCAACCTGGCAGGGAAACTTTTCCTTAAAAACACGAATAAAATCGAAACCGTGCATTTCCGGCATCCTCAAATCGAGCAATATAAAATCTGGAAAATTTTCGGGGGCGTTCTGATACAGTCCGTAAAGTTTCTCCATGGCTTTTAACGGATGGGTTTCGGTGGTAATAAAAGATTGATAATCGGACCAGCCGATTATCATGTTATAAATATCAACCGTGTATTTATCGTCGTCAACAATTAAAAGATGGTTTTTCATTTGGTTATGTATTCTTTTAGGTAAACTGTAAATTTGGTTCCTGCTCCAGGTTGGCTTTCCACATCGATATAACCTCCGTTTTTTCGGACCATGTTATCGATGATGTGCAGCCCGATTCCCAACCCGTCGGCATTGGATGATATTTGCTGAAAGGGTTTGAATAATTTATCACCCATGCGGTTTAAATCGATGCCGATTCCATTGTCTTTAAAAGAAAGAATGAAATACTCGGGATTCCTGTCGATTTCAATTTCCAGTACAAGCGACCTGCCTGGCTTTGCAAATTTTAAGGCATTGCTAATCATGTTCCTGGCTATACTTTTAATATATTCTTCAACGTAGTTTATCTTTTCGTTGGTTTTACAAACGATGTGAATGTTTGCATTGCTTTGTTTGATGTTTAGTTGTTTTTCGCTAATAACTTTTTTTAAAATTAAATGGATGTCGATACCGGGAGTGCTCAGTTCTTTTTTACCCTGCGATTCGATTATCTGTACCAGTCCCTGCAATGTATTATCGAGGACCCTGATATTATCAAAAATGGAATTCAGGAGTTTTGGCTTTTCCTGTTCATTGGCGATGTCCAACATCTGTTGGACCAGTTTTAGGTTGGCAACCGGCGATCGCAGATCATGCGCTACGGTATGCACAAAACTATCGAGGTAATTATTTATGTCTGAAAGTTTGCGGTTCGATTTATTTAACTTCTGGTTGGCGGAAGCCAGCTCTTCGGTCCGCTCTTTCACGCGGGCTTCGAGTTGTGCTTCAATTTTTTTCTGAAAGGAAATGTCGTTGACAATGATTCCGAAATAGGAATTACTATCGATATTCGTTGAGGAAACCGACATAACCACCGGGAGGTATTTTTTTGACTGCAGTTTTAAATCAATTTCGAATGTCAGTGTTCTTTCCATGCTATTACTGCAGAAGATGGAAAGTTTGTCAAAATCTGTGCTTTTCACAAATTGTTCTAAGCTGGCGCCAATCACTTTTTGCAATTCAACGCCGGTAATTTCGGCGAAACGCTGATTGCTGTATACAATCATTAAATGATTATTGACGACCAAAGCGCCCTCATTCATTTTTTCAACAAGCATCCGGTACATGTGATCCCGGCCTCGCAAATCGAAATATTCTTTGGTCAGGACAATCGGGTTTGTATTATCCTGATCATCTTTAAACGACTTATTCCGGTGCATTTTTTACTGTTGGTTTTAAAACATTTTCAGGAATCAGGTTTAACTTTTCAATCTGCCATTATAATTTTTTCTTACTGCTTATTTCAAGTACAAGAACCAATTGGTTTTTGTCCGCCATATCTCCGATGATCCTTTTTTCCGGTTCTGGGGAAATCCTTATCAGGGTTGGTACGGCAAAAATATCCATATCCCTTAAAAGTTGCTTTTGCTGGTATATATCAATAACTTCCAATTCATAATCGTCTTTGAGGCAGCTTTCGCAAACTTCTTTTACATTTTCAATTGCCCTGAACGAACCGGGATTCATTCCTGCAATAAACAACTTAAACCGATATTTATTATTATCCGAATTCATTAAATGTTCTCATTGTACGATTAACTTAAAAAACAGTTATCATTCAGGGTTTTCTTTTTCCTGAATTTTTAATCCTTTCTCAGAAAAATGAAGCAAAAATCGTTTTCGCGCATGTCCCATACCCCTTATTTTAACGATATTTATGCCCAGCTCATTATCTGACAGGTTAGCGCCTAATTTTATCCAGTTATCCACCAGCGACGATAATTGCAAGTCGTTTTCCGGGCTGCTGGAACCGGATAACGCTGTAAAAATGATAGTGGTCAATTTATTTTTCAGGTAATCATTTATACGGATTAACATTCCCCTGACTTCTTTTTTTGTTCCTATCTGCACCAAATCGGAAATAGGATCGAAAACTACCAGGCCGGGTTCAAAATCCTCAATATTTTTATAAACAGAAACCAGGTGTGCTTCAATGCCAATAGTGGTGGGGCGCGTGGAAACAATCTTTAACAATCCCCTGTCTTCATACCCTTGTAAATCAAAACCCAGCGACTTCATATTTCGCTTCAGTTGAGGAGCCGATTCCTCGAAAGTGAAAAACAGGCAACGTTTTTCCTTTTTTATCATTTCAACACAAATTGAAGTAGCTATGCTGGTTTTACCGGTTCCCGCCGTTCCCGAAATCAATGTACAGCTTGCAACGTATAATCCGCCATTGTCGATTTTTTTATCAAGCCCCTGAATTCCCGTTGAAAACGTTTCAGAACTAATGTGGTGGATATCAACTGTGGTGATAGGTAATATTACAATTCCTTTTTTATTTATAAGAAACGGATAATCATTTGTGCCGTGGCGGCTTCCGCGATATTTCAAAATGTGGAGTTTTCTGGTATAGATATTTTCAACCACGGCATGTGTCAGGTTAATTACGCAATCGGTGATGAATTCATTGATTACGTTTCGGCTGCTGTTAACCGAAGGCTGCTCAGATGTGAAAATCGCCGTTATCTGCTTTTCTTTCAACCATAGAATAAGCCTGGTTAGTTCCTGCCTGAAAATATTTATATTATGTATCTCGTTAAATATCAGCTCGAAGGTGTCAATGGCAATTCGTTTGGCTTTCACTTTTTTTATTGCCTCTTCGATTCGCAGCAAAATGGGGCTCAAATCGAAATGTCCGGAATGGAATAGCGAAGAACTTTTAATCCGGATTGTTTCGATGTGCAACATGTTGTTTTTTTCCATCTCCCGGACATCATATTCAAAGGTGGACATGTTTTTTCGCAAATCTTCTTCCGTTTCTTCCAGCGAAATAAATACGCCGGGTTCGTTGTACTTTTCAATTCCGTTTAAAATGAACTGAAAAGCCAGAACCGTTTTGCCGCTTCCGGCGTAGCCGCTTACCAGTGAGGAGCGGGCGAAAGGAAGACCGCCAAAAGTAATGTCGTCGAGGCCGGTTATTCCTGTGGGAACTTTGGTAAAAGTTGAACTACCTTGAGTGTTTTCCATAACTGCAGGTTTTGAAATAAGATAAGCTTATAACCAAAATTACGCGTTATGTTTTTATAAAACAACATTAAATTTCTGTGTATCCGGAACATTCATTTACTTTTCGGTTTCAATCTCCAAATCTGCAAATTCAGCCCGTGTGTAACCATTCGGGTTATGCGAAGTAACAGCAAGCCCAACCAGTAAACTTTTCGGCATTTTCTGACGGTGGGTGGCATATTGGTTCCACGAGCCTTTTGTGGTGCTAAAATAGGCAGTAAATTCGTCGCCTTCGCGTTTTAACCTGATCCAGGTATTCGGAAACTCAACATTGAATTCATTGCCGGCGGTCTGTTGGTCCGGATAAATGGCTTCCATTTCTGCCGATGTTTTTTTCCGGTACTGAAATTCGCACCCGCCATTATTTTTGTTCCGCGGCCGGTTGTCGGGAAACACCTGGAAATAAACATGTTCTGCGCCATCTCTCAAATCGGCCCGTGCCATTATACCTGCTTTTGTATATAAATCGGCCGGTGTTAAATTCTTCACCCTCACACGAAAATCGAAATTGCCTTTCAGCGTTTTAAATGCAAAATATCCTTCATCGCTGGTACCCCAAATATCGGAGCCACTGGCCAGTATCTCCAAATTATTATTGCCTAAAGTAGCATTTCCGGGTTTGGTTTGTTTACCAAAATTATAGGTTTTTAAATCCGCAAAAGGATTATTGGCATCATCTACTATTTTCTGGGTTTTCTGATTTTCCTGATTGCCGTTGTGTGCTGCCATCAGGTTTGGAATTTCGTCTCGTGTTACAACCAAATCGTGGTTGTATACGTTGCGAAGGTAAGTGGAGTCCATTTCGGTAAGATGGCTGGTATGCCACTCCATCCACCAGCTCCACATTGCGCCGGTTTCTTTGCAGGCATCCGGGTCGGGAATGGTGCCGCATTCGTGGTACGCAACAGGAGTCATATTGTCTCCGGCGATTTTAACTACCTGATTAAACATTTTTTTATGCGGATCTGATCCTTCGCCGTAAACATCGGCCCCTACAACATCAACATATTCATTTCCGGGATACCAGCTTGCGTCGGGATGTCCGGTATAGCAAAGCACCCAAATCAGGTTGTTGAGGTTCCTTTCGTTAACATAATATTTATACATGGTTTGCCAAAGTTTGACAAACATTTCCGGTCCCTCTTTTCCCCACCAAAACCAGTTCCCGTTAAGTTCATGAAACGGTCGCCACAAAACAGGAACATGTGCATCGCGCAATTTTTCCAGGTGATCGGCTTTAATCTTTAATTCTTCCCACATGGCTATATTTTCCGGCGTACCTTCAACAAAACATTGTTTGATATCGATTTTCATTTTGCTGTTTTCATAACCTTCGCCAACCGACGGCGCTCCCCAATGCCACATAATTGTTGGGATACCGCCCGCGTTCCACCAGTCGATTGCATTTTGGGTTTCCATTTCATTATCGCTTTCGTGGATGAAATCAATTCCGCGGATAGCCGGTTGTTTATCTGTAACTTTTTTAACATATTCCAGTTCATCAATCCCCCACGGCGCGCTCATTTGCCCCGAAAGTATTTTTTCGCCAAACATGTCCTGCATATATTCATAAACCGCCTTTGCCTCCGGTGATGGATTAGGCGCACTCAGCGGTTTGTATTCGCCGGGTTTATTTTTACTGCCGGCAAAAAATGGTACACAAATCAGAAATAATAAAAGAAAGACAAATGGATTTCGGTTCATATATTTTTGTTTAACTGATATGTTTTTTAGTTTTAATTATAAATATAATCGTTTCCGGTGGCATAACAATTCGAAAAAGTGTAATGTTGCGAAAGTATTATTTTTCCCATAAAAATCAATATCCATTTCAGTTTATGAACTTTTCTGCGAACACCCTTGTGAAATGTCATGGTTTATTTGCGGTTTATTTTTCTCTTTGCAGGTTCAATATAAATGTCAAAAAAAAAATGAAAAATCAGGTAAAAACGTGGTCGTTATTTTTTCTGTTGGTGAATATAATCACAGTACAACTCCAGGCAAAAGAAGGTATGTGGTTACCGCTTTTGCTTGAGAAATACAACATTGAAGAAATGCAACAGATGGGATTTAAGCTTACGGCCGCCGACGTTTACGATATCAACCACGCCAGCATGAAAGATGCCGTGGTAATTTTCGGGAGGGGGTGCACCGGCGAACTCATTTCACCCGATGGATTGCTGATTACCAACCACCACTGCGGTTACAGCAGTATACAATCTCACAGCAGCGTTGAAAATGATTACCTGACCAATGGGTTTTGGGCCATGGATAAAAGCGAAGAATTGCCAAATCCGGGATTGACCGTTCGTTTTCTGGAATATATGAAAGATGTAACCGCCGAAGTTTTAAATGAAACAGAAGGCCTGGCAGAGGAAGAAACAGAGCAGAAAATAGCGGAGAACACTGCAAAACTTGAAATTGAAGCATATGAAGGTGGAAAATATTCTGTACAGGTAAAACCGCTTTTTTACGGGAATCAGTATTTTTTGTATGTGTATAAAACATATACCGATGTAAGGCTGGTGGGGGCGCCGCCATCGGCTGTCGGAAAGTTTGGCGGCGACACTGACAACTGGATGTGGCCGCGGCATACCGGCGATTTTTCATTGTTCCGGGTTTATGCCGGGAAAGACAATCAACCAGCGCCATATTCTCCTGAAAATGTGCCCTACAAACCTAAAAAGTTTTTTCCGGTTTCGTTAAAAGGTGTGCAGCCGGGCGATTTTACCATGGTTTTCGGAAACCCGGGAAGCACGCAGGAATACATACCCGCCCGCGAAGTGGATATTATAATGAACCAGCGCGATCCCGACCGCATTCGAATCAGGGATAAAAAACTTGAAATTATTGGCGCTGCTATGGAAAAAGATCCTAAAGTTCGAATTCAATACGCCGCAAAATATGCAGGGATAAGTAACGCGTGGAAAAAATGGCAAGGCGAAATTATTGGTCTGAAACGAGCAGGTGCAATGGATAAAAAACACGATTTCGAAGAAGCTTTCAAACAGTGGGCGCAAAATAACGGAACCTGGGAAAAACCATACAAAGAGGTATTTAACAATTTTGATGAAATTTATACCCAGTACCAAAAGTACATCCGTGCCTCCGACTATTATTCTGAAATTGTGACGCGGGGCGTAGAGATTTTCCAGGTGGCCGGTCAAATCAATTTCATCATTGAAGACATGGAAAACAAGCATCCTGAAAACCTGGAAATTAACAGGAAAAAGGCGATCGGGTATTTGGATGCCTTTTTCAAAGATTATTACCAACCCATTGATGAACAATTATTTTCTGCGCTGATACCAATGCTGAAAAATGATCTGGAGGAACAGTTTTTACCTGCAGGTTTGGCAGAAACAGTGGAAAAATATGCGCCGGGGAAACTGGCAAAAAAAGTATATGAAAAGTCGGTGTTAACCAACCGCGAGAAGTTAATGGAGTTGCTTGAAAACGGTTCAGAAAAGCAACTGCTGAGGTTGCAGAAAGATCCGCTTTTCAAACTATACGGAATTCTTGCTTCCTACCGGGATGTTCACGTTGAGCCGGTAGTGAAAAAGTTGAATTCGGCCATTAACAGCAACATGAAAATTTATATGGCCGGAATTATGAAAATGCGGGAAGGAAAACCGCTCTATCCTGATGCAAATTTAACACTGCGTGTGGCTTACGGTAAAGTGGAAGGTTACGAACCGGTGGATGGCATACATTACAAATATTACACAACGCTTTCCGGGATTATCGAAAAAGACAATCCCGAAATTTACGATTATGATGTGCCGGACCGGTTAAAAGAGTTGTATGCATCCCAAAATTACGGCGAATACGGTGTGAACGGAGAAATGCCGGTTTGCTTTACTGCGTCGAACCACACAACCGGCGGAAATTCCGGCAGTCCGGTGGTGAACAGCCGCGGCGAGCTCATCGGATTAAATTTCGACCGGTGCTGGGAGGGGACCATGAGCGACATTATGTATGACCCGGAAGTTTGCCGGAATATTACGCTGGATATCCGGTATGCGCTGTTTCTCATCGACAGGTTTGCCGGCGCCGGTTATTTAATCGATGAAATGGAACTCGTGCGGTAATGCACCCGCAAATACTTATACATTAGTTATTTCAGCAGGTGCGAAATGTACAATCCGAATTCAATACCGATGAAACGCGTTCTGCTTCCTTCTGCAACGGCAAAACTGTTATCGATGTATTGTGCCCGGTAGTTGTAAACTTCGTGCGAGAGCGGGCTGCCGGCTGGTTTTTCCGGAACATTCCCCCCGATATCAGCAAGTCCCCAGTTGCTTGTGATCCCTGCTTTTAAAATAACAACGGTATTTACCGGAATGTAAACTCCCGCGCCGGCAATTACCGAATAGTTGCTCTTTTTCAGGCTGACATCCGATTCCATTTGTTTTGAACTGTAAAAGCCAAGTTCGGGAATGTCTTCGAGTGTCACTCCCCATTGCTCATAAGTTCCGGAAGTTGAATAGGTTCCGGACGATTTCAGGTTGTCGTTTACCAAATATGAGTATTTCAGCCCGAGATCAAAATAAAATCCAATTTTGCTGATGTTCGGATTTCCAAATTCAAGAATTAACGGAACTGAAAGGTACAATGGGCTTGTTTTCTGTTCCACGTTGTTAAGGGTCAGGTTTTCAAGGTACGGATCGTTGTCCACATCTCTGAATTGTGTTGAAGGTATGGTTCCGTCGGCTAAAAAAGTGCTTGTATAACCCGATAAACCAATACCGGTTTTAAATTTGAACCACGGGCTTAGCGATTGAAAATAACCGGCAGTGAACAAATAACCAAAACCGCCGTCAAAACCTGAAATATCGGAATTGAGGTTATTATTGTTAATTTTTGAAAATCCGGGCGCCACGTCTACGTAAAAGCCCCATGCCGGATAAATAAAATTGCTTTTCAGATTCAACCGTGAAGCGGATGCTATAAAAGTATTATCAGCGGAACCCTGCCTTTTTATGGTAACCGGTTCTGCTGCATGTAACAGGTTTACAGCAACTAAAAGACAAATTAAAACGGCTGTATTCTTCATAATATTCGGTGTTTTGTCGTATTGGTTTTTTTTGTGTATAATTTTTTTTCCATTGCATTCATAACCCGGAATATGTAACGATGGTGTTTTTATCAATTGTGGGAAACATCATCTTGAAATCAATAGTTTTTTAGAATCCACCAATCCCAGTTCATTAAAAATGGCCACGGAATAAAGTCCCGGTGCAAACCTGCCTGTATTGAAAGTTTCCGTTGTTTTACCAATGTTTTTTGATACCACGCACGAGCCGTTAACGGAGAAAATTTTCACCGTTAATTGTAAAGAATTTTTAACGAGGTCGGGGTTCAGCGAGAGGTAAAGTTTTTCATCGGCCGGATTTGGATATATGATAAATAAATCCATTTTTTCCGAATTGAAAAACGAATCGGTTCCAGAAATTTTACCACTGCTTAAATTGCCGGAATAGTTGTAACCAAAAATTGCTTTGCATCCGCCTTCTGTTTCCACTTGCACTGAAAATACATTTTCATCTTTTCGGTTTCCGGCAGGAATATAATAGTATTGTTTGTTCGCGCCTGCAATTGGTGTATCATTGAGGTACCACTGGTAGTTAAAAGAACTTTCAGTAAAAACCAACACCGAGACGTTGCTTTCCGGTTTGCCCAAAACCTCGTTATCCATGTTTATTAAATCTTCACCTTTTTGAATGGAAAGTGTGACGGCCGTTCTTTGCGGGCTCGCACAGCCGGAATTTACATCCTGCGATTCGGCATAATAAGTTATAGTACCAATCGTATCCAGCTCGGGCGAAGGAACAATATTTCCTCCGGCTGGTTGGTCGAACCAAACCACTTCAGCATTTGCATCGGGTGCGGATGCTTCAGCCACGAGTACCTGTAATTCATCCTGATAGCATACGCTGAGGTCGCCTCCGCTGACAGGCGGCGCGGGCACCGGCAAAGGATTTGCCGTAAATGAAGCAGCCTGGCCTACACAGCCATCCGATTGCATATGAATTGTGTAACCGCCGGCATCCGTCAGAAAAGTGCTGCCGCCTTGAATGCTGTCCGGCTGATTTTCACCTTCCCAAACCAACCAGAAATTATCATCGTAATTTTTGACTTTAACTACCGTACCTCCACAACTGTCCAGCACATTTACAGTTGGTTTTGGCGGAATGGTATAAGGTGTTGCCGTTACCGTGGCGTTGCTGGTGCAACCATTGCGATCGAGGGTTAACTTGTAAACTCCTCCGTCGGTTACTGTTATTGTTTTGCCGGTTTCTCCGGTATTCCACAACAATGCGGCACTGGTATCGTAAGCTGTTGCCGTTAAAACTGATTTGCCACAGAAATTTTCAACTGCAATTGTCGGAGGTTCAGGTGCATTCGGATCGGTTAACGTTGCATTTACACCATTGGCAGAGGTACATTCGTTCAGCGTGATGTTGATGTTGTTGTACGTCCCCGCCAAAGCTGAAACAGTTGCTGTGCCACTCGAAACAGAGACGTCCCGGAACATACCCCCGTCATAATAAATATTGTAAACACCATTTGGAACGCCTGTGAACGTAAATTTCAGCGAACCTTTTTTCTGGCATTCTTCAGGATTTTTTTCTGTAACAGCAATCACTGGTGCAGTTTTAGGGTTTGCCTTCTTTGTTGTTGCTTCGCTTGAACAGCCATTCAGTTTTTGAGACAGTGAATAATTACCCGCCTCAGTTACCTCGATAGTTTTCGAAGATTCGCCGGTGCTCCATTCCAGTGTTGCGTTTTGTTCAATATCAGTTGCAGTTAAAGTTGAAGTTTTGTCGCAGTTGTCTACCACCGTAAAATCCGGTGCGGGAGGTATGCTTTTAGGTGCGGCTACAGCTACGGCTGCATTGCTGGTACAGCCATTCAGGGTTTGGGTCGCCTGGTATGTTCCCGCTTCTTTCACTGTTATTGTTTTAGTAGTGGCGCCGGTATTCCATTCCAGAGTTGCATCAGGATTAAAACTACTGATTGTCAGTACAGATTCCCCACAATTATTTTCAACTGTAACTTTTGGCGCAGCGGGGGCATTAGGGTCTTTCAGCGACGCATTTACACCATTATCAGATGTGCAGTCGTTAACGGTAATCGTTAAATTTTGATAGGAACCGGACTTTGCCGAAACATTTGCTGCATTATTTTTTACTGAAACGCGTTTAAAACTTCCACCGTCATATGCAATATCATAAGTACCATTCGGCACACCCGTGAAGGTAAAATCGAGCGATCCGTTCTCGCCGCAATTTACCGGGTCATTTTCAGAAACTGCCAGGGTAGGTTTCGTTTTTGGCGCCGCTGTTTTTGTTGTAACAGCACTTTTGCACCCGTCAACAATTTGGCTCAGCGAATAGCTTCCTGCCGTGCTAATTGTTACGATTCTCGTAGATGCGCCGTTACTCCATTCAAGTGTAGCGCCGTTCTCATAATCAGTGGCGGTTAGAACCGATGTTCCGTCACAATTGTTGGTAACAGAGAAATCGGGGGCATCAGGAATTGGTTTTGGATTGGCCAACACAGTTGCAGCGCTGCTGGTGCATCCGCTTAACGTTTGCGTAACCGAATAGGTTTTTGAATCGGTGACAGTAATGCTTTCGCCGGTACCACCAGTACTCCAGTTTAATTTGGCGCCCTGTTCGTACTGTGTTGCTGTTAACACCGATTCCCCGCAATTATTTTGAACCTTAACCACCGGTGCATCCGGCGCATTCGGATCAAAAAGCGAAACATCCACGCCATTTTCCGATGCACAACCTCCTACAGAAATGGTGAGATTGTTGTAAATTCCGGCGCCGGCAGCCACTGTGGCTTTGTTGCCCGATACCGTAACTGCCGAAAAACTTCCGGCATCATAATAAATGGTGTATGTGCCATCGGGTACACCGGAAAACGTAAAGTCGATTGAGCCTTCTCCCTGACAAACTTCAGGATTTTTACCCTTCGCTGCAATGGTTGGTATTGCTTTCGGCGTTGCCTTTACGGTTGCTGCAATGCTTGTGCATCCGCCCAGAGTTTGTGTTACACTGTAATTTCCGGTTTCGGTAACTGTTATGCTTTCCCCGGTATCGCCGGTGCTCCATTCCAATGTAGCATTTTCATTGTAGTTTGTTGCAGTTAAAGTTGAAGAACCGCAGCCATTTTCAACAGTAACATTCGGAGCGTTTGGCGGATTGGGATCGGAGAGCGACGCATGAATCCCCGCGGCTGATGTACAACCGTTTGCTGTAATTTTTAAATTCCGGTATGAACCGGTGGATGCATCAACTGTTGCCGAATTGTTGGAAACGTTAACTCCGGTAAATTCACCGCCGTCATAAGCAATTGTATATGTTCCGTTTGGAACGCCTGTAAACGTAAAACTGATTGTTCCTGTTCCGCCGCAAACCTCAGGGTCGTTTACAGAAACTTCAATTTTTGGGATTTCTTTGGGCGAGGCGGTTGCTGTTGCTGCTTCGCTGGTACAACCGTTTAAAGTTTGGGTAACTGAATAAGTATTGGCCTCGGTAACCGTAATCGATTTGGTGGTTTCACCGGTGCTCCAGTTTAACTGCCCGGAGTAACCGGAAGCTGTTAAGATCGACTCGCCGCATTGATTATCTACAGAGATTTTTGGGGTTGGCGGCGGATTTGGATCCGACAGCGAAATATTTATACCATCGGGCGAAGTACATCCGTCGATGGTAATTTTCAGATTGTTATAGGCGCCTGCCGGTGTTAGTACAATGGCTTTACTGTCGGCAACCAAAACACCGGTAAAATTTCCTGCGTCATAATTAATGGTATAAAATCCGTTTGGAACATTCGTAAACGTAAAATTCAAAGTTCCCAGTCCCTGGCAAACCAGTGGATCGCTTCCCTGAACCGTTAACGACGGCGTCAGTCTTGGCGATGCCGTTACAACCGCTTCATTGCTGGTACAGCCGTTTATGGTTTGTGTAACGCTGTAATCTCCTTCTTCAGTAACAGTAATTGTTTCCGTAGTTTCCCCGGTATTCCATAATAAATCTCCTGTATAATTTGAAGCAGTTAATATCGACTCGCCACATCTGTTTTCGATGGCAACAGTGGGTTGGTTTGGTGCATTGGGTTCTGAAATTGTGGCGCTGGTGCCGTTTTCCGAGGAACAACCGCTTACTTCAATCCGAAGGTTACTGTACCTGCCGGCATCCGCCTGAACCGTTGCAGCATTGCCTGAAACAGCGACATTTGTAAAATTTCCCCCGTCATAAAAAATGGTATAATTTCCGTCGGGAACATCGGTGAACGTAAAATCGAGCGTACCCAATTCTCCGCAGTTTTGCGGGTTCGTTCTGGTTACCGCCAGCGTAGGCGATACAATTGTAATTGTAATTTCATTGCTTGGAAAAATATCGTTACACCCTTTGAAATCAACAAGCCTGCGGAAAGAAGTAGTTTCTGTTAAGTTAAAAGCTGTATAGTCTTTATTGGACGCACCGGAGATATCTTGCCATACGCCTGTGGTATTTCGTTGCCACCGGAAAGTTGAATCCCGATTGGGTGTTACGTCAGGTTCTGAACCTGTAAAACTCACCGTTTCGCCACTGCAAACCATATTTTCCGACGTTGTAGAGATGGAATTGTTATCGACTGCGACCGGACAATTGTCCTGGGCGCCTTCTGAAAAAATATCGTTAAACAACAGGTTGTTTTCTTTATCTTTTAATTCTGAAGTGGAATGATTTGCAAAACCGATATTCCATGCCAAAATCAGAAAAACAAGAACAGAAAAGCCAGATTTAGGATTCATACTTTTGTATTTTTTTTGTAATTATTCCAATCAATCATTAAATATACGACGTTATCTACTCATATAAAATACATCCGGCTATTCTCTGAAGCGATACATTCTTGTTTTCGACTGTAAAAATCAAAAAGACGAAAACCGGTTGGAATTTTTTCTTGTATGGGAAAAATTAAATTCCAGGATTATGTTTCTGAAACCTCACTTCAAAAGATAGCAGCCTGTTTTGCATAACATCAAAACAAGATTAACTGATTTGAAAGGTCATTTGTTTATGGAATTTCGGGGAACAAACATCAGATAACTGATAAAAAGGATTTTCGGTTCGGAATTATTTTCCGAAGATATAGATGATTGACAGTTGCTGTTGCTGATCCAGGTCGTTCCAGTCGATTACGTGAAAGGACAAATTGAACCGTCCGCGAACATTTCCGTGATTAATAAAATACCAGATAACATCGGTCCGCCAATAATTTTTTACGCGGTAGAAACGGTCGCCACAAGCAAATTTGTGGCTGCCACCGGTACTTAATACTGATTTAACGCCATAGTTTTTATACCGTCCGTTCGCTTCTGCAAAAAAACTGTTGCTGGTTTGAAAGCCCTCTGTTACACTGCGCTCACGAAAAGAGGAACTTAAAATACCTGCTTTGATTTCGGCGGCCAAGACGGTATTTTCAAGAGTGCGAAACCCTCCCTGCAATGCAAATCCCATATAATCTTTTATGTGGTCGCCCGGAATATCAATGGCAGGCCCCGCATCGTGAAAAAGCAGCAAATAATTCTGAAAAAACAGGTTTTTATGAAAAACTTCCCCCGACATGCCTGCCATAAAATTTTCGCGTTTTACGTCGGTCTGGCGGCTAACCCAATCCACAAAACCATTTTGTATGCCCCAATCCCAGTGCACTTCGCCAAACATTCCTTCAATGTTCGGACGGTAATACAACAAGGTGTCGGTGAGCATCGCCAGCGGAAAATCAATTTTTCCCCTTCTTGGAAATGCGCCAAATAAAAATTCTTTCCGGTTGTCGGCGAATTGATAATATAAGGTGAGTTTTGGTTTGTGGAAATCGATGTCACTGCCAAATTCCAGTAATTGGCTTAATCCGGCACGGATGCGGTGGTTGTCAGTTTCAATGCCAATTTCAAATGCTCCGCGGCTTCCTAAAATGGTTTGCGACAATGCTTTCCCGCTGAAATATTCACGGTTATCGCCAATGCCTTCGAACAAGACCTTGTATTCAAAATTTTGCGATTTTACTACAATGGCTGTAAAAAGTAAGAATATACTAACAAGTTGTTTCATTCAGGTAAGTTTTTCAGGGTGCCAAAGTACGAAAACGGCGAAAAAAATTCCGGTAAATTTAAAAACATTTCGGATGAAATACGGACTTTACCACCTTCTCAGTGAACTGTCGGTGGTTTTCAGTCACACAAAACATAATTATCCCGGCGTGGATTAACATATAAAACCGGTATTTCGCCGGCCATTTTTATCAGTTTTCTTTCCGGCAAGCCAATGAGTAAATCGAGCGGCGTTATGGCGGAACTTCCCAAAACAACAAACAAATTACTTCCGGATGAATGGGCAAAATCCAGCGCTTCGAATGCATTTCGCCAACTCGAGCGCTGACCTTTGTAAATTTTGTGGTTGATGTTGAATTTTTGCAAAAGTTTTTTGGTTAGTACAACATTTTTAGCCACCTCTCTTTCGTTGGTTTTATTTTTTTCGCGAGCCGCCACCACAACCGTTTCTGCCTGGTTGAACCGTCCGAAATAGGTGGTCCACAAAGCGCTGTCGCTGGTTTCTTTCCGCAGATCAACCGGTAGTACTGTTTTGTTAAAACCCGATATTTCGCCGTCCGTGTTTACAAATAAAAACGGCACCGGTGTTTTGGTGGCAGCTCTCGAAAATGTTTTAAAAGCAGACGATAATGCAACAAGAATTATTGCTTCATAATCGTCGGCAAGAAGCTGGGGCAGGTCAGACACCGGTTCAGAAGTAAGCAGAACGGACAACTTCAAACCGCGGCTTTCTTTATTTGCAGTTGTTACATAGTTTTGAAGGACCGACCTGAATAGTTCATGGTTTTTCTTCTTTTTCCGCGGATAATTATAAACGAGGCACAACTCCTTTTTAAAGATGGAGGCAATTTTTATTCCGTTAAAAATTAGCTTTTTATCATCGTCGCTCAGTGTCGTCAGTACAATAATCTTCTGTTCTTTTTGTTGCTTCATTGGTCAATTTTGGTCAAAAATAGAGAATTGCGCGAAGTTATTAAAATTGGAATTATGAGTCTGCTCCGAAAAGTCTGAGTTCATTGATTTTCAACTTTTTTACCCTAACCCCTAATGGGAAACTTGCTGAAAATCAATGAATTCATCAAAATCCCCTTGAGGGGATTTAGGGGTTTTTGACTTTTCGGAGTGGACTCCATTATGCATGGTTTTATTGGTTTTTGGCTTCCCGATGTATAAATAAAAAATGTCAGTGGCGATTGGTGTTAAAATGGCTAATTTTACTGCGGTAAAATAAAATACATGGTGAACCAACAGCTTTTGCAACCCGAAAGTATTGCGGTAATCGGGGCTTCGAACAACATTTCGAAACCGGGCGGCAAACTATTAAAAAATTTAATTGATAATAATTTCAGGGGAAAACTTTACGCGGTAAATCCAAACGAAACGTCGGTGCAGGGAATTCCGGCTTTTTCTTCGGCAGACGAACTTCCTTCTGTCGATTTGGCGGTGCTTGCCATTCCCGCAAAATTTTGTCCCGGAACGATTAAAATTCTGGCGGAACAAAACGATACAAAAGCTTTTATCGTGGTATCCGCGGGTTTCGGCGAAATGAATGACGAAGGTAAAAAGCTGGAGAAGGAGATGGCTGAAATTGTAACGAAAAACAACGGTTGTTTAATCGGGCCGAATTGTATTGGGGTGATGACGCCGCACCACGTCAGCGTTTTTACCACGCCCGTTCCGAAATTGACGCCCGATGGTTGCGATTTTATCTCGGGCTCTGGCGCTACAGCAGTTTTTATAATCGAATCAGGTATTCCCAAGGGATTGCGGTTTGCGAACGTTTTTTCAGTGGGGAACAGCGCGCAAACCGGCGTTGAAGATGTGCTGGAGTATCTTGATGAAAATTATGTGGAAGGTGCAGGTTCGAAGGTAAAACTATTGTATATCGAGCACATCGGAAATCCGGATAAACTGTTGTTTCATGCCTCGTCACTGATTAAAAAGGGATGCAAAATTGCCGCTATTAAAGCCGGAAGTTCGTCGGCCGGCCGCCGTGCAGCCTCTTCGCATACCGGCGCACTCGCCAGTTCCGACGCCGCTGTGGATGCGCTATTCCGGAAAGCCGGAATCATTCGCTGTTACGGCCGGGAAGAATTGACTACCGTGGCGTGCGTGTTTATGTGCAAAGAACTGAAAGGCAAAAAACTGGCCATTATCACGCATGCCGGCGGTCCGGGGGTAATGCTTACCGATGCGCTGGAAAGTGGTGGTTTAAAAATTCCCAGGATTGAAGATTCGCCGGCGAAAACCGAAGCTTAAAGAAAAACTGTTTCCCGGTTCATCCGTTGAAAATCCTATCGATTTTTTGGCAACCGGAACTGCTGAGCAACTGGGGGAAATTGTGGATGCCTGTGAAAAGGATTTCGACGTGGACGGAATGGCTGTAATTTTCGGGAGCCCGGGCTTGTTTCCCATTCGCGATGTGTATGATGTGCTGGATAAAAAAATGCAGGTTTGCAGCAAACCGGTGTACCCCATTTTACCATCGATAATTAATGTGAAAGAAGATGTTTCACGGTTTCTTTCGCAGGGAAATGTGAATTTTCCCGACGAAGTTCTTCTTGGCCGGGCGCTTACAAAAGTGATGAATTTACCCGTCCCGGCTCCGGCGGAAGTTTTTCCGGAAGGAATCAACTTTGGCGAAATCCGGAGAATCATTGAAAATGCTGAAAACGGTTATCAACCGCCGGAAATTATTCACCGGTTATTCGATGCTGCCGGAATCTCGTTCGTGAAAGAAATTGTAGTTCAAACCGAACCGGAGGCAGTGCTGGCTGCCACGAATATTGGTTTTCCCGTGGTGATGAAAGTGGTTGGGCCGGTACATAAAACCGATGTCGGAGGCGTAGTTTTAAATGTGCGAAATGTTACCGACGTCAGAAAAGAATTTCATTATTTGAATGGAATCGATGGGGCAGAAGGAGTATTAATCGCTCAAATGGCATCGGGCACTGAGCTTTTTTTGGGCGCAACCTACGAACAGGATTTCGGTCATGTTGTTTTATGTGGCATGGGTGGAATTTATGTGGAAGTGCTGCAGGATGTTTCTTCAGGGCTGGCGCCATTGTCGCACAACGAAGCAAAATTGATGATTAAACAGTTAAAATCCTACAAAATTCTGAAAGGGTACCGGAAGCAGCCGGGTGTTAACATTGAAAAGTTTGCCGACATTATTGTGCGACTTTCCAGCCTGCTGCGTTTTGCTACCGAAATTAAAGAGTTGGACATAAATCCGTTGCTCGGAAATGAACGGGAAATTTTGGCTGTGGACGCGCGGGTTAGAATTGAAACAGCCCCATTCCGGACTTCTTCCGAAAGTTGAAGCAATTGTACCCTAAAATTCATAAAATGAAACTCTTAAATAACAAATCATGAATAACAAAAACAAATTCTACACATCAATTTCCAACTATTATTCTGAAATATTTCCATACAAGCCGTTACAACTGCAGTTCGTAAAAAAGCGCCTGGGCCGCTTTGAAAACAAAAGCATTCTCGACGTTGGCTGTGCCACCGGCGAACTGGCTTTTCATCTGGCACAGGAAAGAGCTAATGTCACCGGAATCGATTTAAACGAAGATTTGCTGAAAAAAGCCACGGAAGAAAAACAACATCCGGATTTGCGCTTTAAAAAAGGCAATATGTTGAACATTGCCAACGATTTTCAGCCGAACGGTTTTGATGCTGTCCTTTGCTTCGGAAATACACTGGTGCATTTGCCCGATTTGCAGTCCATCGAAAAAATGTTCAAAGGGGTTTTTGAAACGCTGAAACCGGGCGGAAAATTTTTGCTGCAAATCCTGAACTACGATTACATTCTGGACGAAAAGGTTTCGGAACTTCCGCTGATTGAAACTGAAAATATAAAGTTTATCAGAAAGTACATTTTCAGCGACGAAAGCCGGCACGTATCTTTTCAAACCGAACTTCACCTGAAAAAAATAGGGCAGGTGATAACCAATGAAACTAAACTCCTGGCCTTAAAAAGCAGCGAACTGTTGCACTTGTTAACCGGCGCCGGATTTACAAATATCCAGTTTTTTGCGAATTTTAAAGAGGAAACGTTTGGTGGGAAACATCTTCCGCTGGTGGCATGTGCTGAAAAAAAGTAATTAATCATTGCCCGAAAATCCCTACTTTTAAAGCACCAACTTTTTGAACTTATGAAAAGGAAAAATCTCAACAAACTGCTTTGGCTAATCCCCGTTCTCATCATTTTCGGAATTATTTGGTTTGTCTGGCCGCGGCTGCCGATCATTACTGCGTTTGCGGCAAAAGGAATGTGTTCGAGCATATTTTTGGCTGAAAAATCACCGGAACGGGTGGAGGAGGAGGACCTTTCGTTTTTTCCAATAAGCATTGCAGAAAATAAAGTTGACTACAACGAAAAATCAGTGACTTCAACGGTTTTCGGTCTGGCTAAAAGAAAAGCATTGTTTCGCGAAGGCGCAGGCGCTGTAATCGTTCTGGATATGCCTGAAGAAGAATTGATGCAACACGAGTTTAAGCTTCCTGACCCGGGTTTTTCGCAGGATACAATTCCGTGGCCCAAAGGCGATGTATTGCCCGATACGCTTCCTGCCGGTGTGAATTATGAACGGTTGAACGAACTGCTGGACACCTGCGTCGATGCTACCGGCACCAAACCGTTCAAAAATACGCTCGGAATTGCAATAGTTTACGATGGCCAGCTGATTGCTGAAAAATATTTCGACAGTTACAATTACACAACACGTTTCCACGGATGGTCGATGACCAAAAGTATCACTTGCGCATTGGCTGGAATTTTAGCTGATAACGGCCAACTGAACATCGACAATTCCACGGGAATTCAGGAATGGCAAAATGATGAAAGGAGCAAAATTACAGTGAAAAATGCCATTCAGATGTGTACGGGCCTCGATTGGTACGAAAATTATTTCACCATTTCTGATGCTACGGTAATGTTGATGCAAAGCAATGACATGCTGGCGTCGGTAATCGATCATAAACTGGCTTATCCGCCGGGAACGCACTGGAATTATTCTTCGGGAGATGCCAATCTTTTATCGGGGATAATCCGAAACAGAATTGGCAACGATGAAGATTATCACAACGCCGTTTACCAGGATTTATTATATCCGGCAGGAATGCTCCACACACAGGTGGAAACCGACGCCACCGGATTATTTGTGGCTTCTTCTTACAGCTATGGGACAATCCGCGACTGGGCGCGTTTCGGTCTGCTTTTAATGAACGACGGAATTTTTGCAGGCGATACGATACTTTCAAAAAGTTGGGTCGATTTTATGAAAACTCCGGTGGAACCCTCAGACGGCGCATACGGCGGTTCGCTTTGGCTGGAAGAATCGAATCCTGAACGGGCGCTCAACGATGTTCCGAACGACGTTTTTTTCGCAGACGGTTTCCTTGGGCAGCGGGTTTATGTTGTGCCGTCGAAAAAGCTGGTGGCTGTGCGGCTGGGGTTCGGTTTAAGCAATTTCGATTTGAATAATTTTTTAAGCGAAGTGATAAAAACTTTGCCGGAATAAGTTATGTGAAAAAAGAGAGCTTCCTCTTTCAGAAACCAACTCTTTGAGTATCTCCGTAAACACGCAGCTTTGGGTGTTGTATAAATGCCCGGAACTGGTACGTTTTTCCAGCCTTTTTCAGATTCGGCTTTATACTGAAGTTTCCGGCTTCGCCAATAGTTGTCGTCGGACTTTCTTTCCATTGATCGGAGTATAGTTCTTCCACAAATCCGGCATACTCACGGTATTCGAAACCCGCTTCTAACTGCTGCACATCACCGGTTTTTACCACTTCGCCGTTGAAAACCAACTGCGCTGAATTGCCCTGTGAAATAATTTCAGCAGGTTTTGTCACAACCACGGGCGGTTCGAGGGCCGGTTCGGCATTTGTAATTTTCAGCACCACCGGATTCGGCCATTTGTGGTTATTGTAAATACGCTGGGCACGAACACACGACACATGCAAACCATCATCCTGTTGTTCAAAATAAGTGGTAGCATCCGCTGTTGGCTGATATTCCACCAGTTTTCCCGACTGGCCCAATACGCTCACTTCCGAATTGGTATTAATTAGCACCGATTTTAGGGTAAACTCTTTTCGTGTACCCCGCTCCCAATCGGGAATTTTAGTTAAAAATGCATACAATGTTTTTTCCGTTGGTTTCCAGGTAAACCAGATATCCGCTTCGTGTGGTAAAATCCACGGCTCCACTTTTTCAATGGCTTCACAGTTAATAAAATTCCAGGCTGCTATTTCCCTGAGGTTGGCTTCCTGTTCACCGGGTAGTTCACCATCGGGTTTTGGCCCCACATTCAACAACAGGTTTCCACCTTTGGCCCTGGTTTCAATTAGAATTTCAATAAGCCGCGTGCCTGATTTATATTGTTCGTTGGTAGGTTTGTATGCCCATTGCGTTCCCATAGTGATGCATGACTCCCACGGAACATCGGAAGCAACTCCCGGCAGGGTTTGCTCGGGTGTTTTTATGGCGCCGCGCGTTACAACAATGTCCGGCTGAAGCTCCCAAACTGTTTTTTTGCATTTTTCCAGCAACGGTCCCTCACCGCCGTCAAAAAAAATGATGTCGATGTCGCCGTATTGCGCCATCAATTCCATACACTGCAACTCCACGAGCTCGAGGTAGTCGTCCATAATTCTCTGCGGAATAGGTTCGGGGAACCGCCGGCGGATATCCAAATCATGCTCATTCAGAAAATGGAAATCTTCAGGTGAATAATAAAAACCTACTGCCAGTCCGGCTTTGCGGGTTGCCTCCACATATTGTGCAACCAAATCTTTTTCATACGGTGTATTGGTGATGTTAAAATCAGTGGTTTGGGTATCCCACATACAAAAACCCGAATGATGTTTTGTAGTGAAAACGATGTATTTCATTCCCGCCAGTTTCGCAAGGTTTGCAATCTCTTCCGGATCATAATCTTTGGGGTTGAACGTTTTTGGCAGTTCGTTCACAAACCGGTTGATATAATCATCGGAAGCGCCGGCCATGGAATGGCTGATAACCACTCCCAGCTGGCTGTCGAAACTAAAATGAATGAACATACCAAAACCAAGGTCTTTAAACCATTCCAGCCGCTCGGGTTTATTTAAATCCAGGGATTTCGGTTCTGCGTTTTCATTAATTTGTGCAATTGCAAACTGCGATGAGAAAAGAATTAAAAGAATGGTTGTAAGTTTTTTCATGGTTCTGTTTTTAATGCTTTTGCAAGATAAAAACTTCTTTGGAAACTGTTTATTTTTCTTTTTTAACTTTTTATTTTAAACCAATAATGAACTTAATTGTAATAGTCACCGCATCTAACTTTTTGAGTTATAACCTGCATTTTGTTTAATCAAAATACGTTTAAATTTAAACAAAAACAAAAACCGGCTGTTTATGCAATCAGTGAATTTTGAATAAATTATCATGAACAATGTGAAGCAAGCACAAACTTTTTAACAATAGTAAATTCACTGAAATGGTTAAAAAAGTTTATGCGAAAGCGAAGCAATCCTCTCCGGTACCCGGGATTTAAAATGTTGGAATTGCTTCATTTACTAATTACAAATTATGAAACAGATGAAAGACAGTATTATTTTAACAACGGTAAACGGCAATTTAAAAGTGAACGGCAACGGTCATTCCCACGGAGAAAACGAACACGATGTAATTGGCAACAACCACGTTTGCACATCGGTTGAAACACCTTTGCGTAAAGATGCGTTTGATATATCCGATGAATTGAAAATGGAATTTATTGAAGATAAATTCAGGGATATACTGGAAACAATGGGACTCGATTTGTCAGACGACAGTTTGCGCGGAACGCCTGGACGGGTAGCGAAAATGTTTGTAACAGAGATCTTTTCGGGATTAAATCCAAAAAATAAACCGGCTGTGTCCGTTTTCGAAAATAAATTTAACTATGGCGAAATGCTGGTGGAAAAAAACATCAATATGAATTCGACGTGCGAACATCACTTTCTGCCAATTTTCGGCAAAGCGCATGTGGCATATTTTCCCGGCAAACATGTAATTGGTTTGTCGAAAATAAACCGTATTGTAGATTATTTTGCACGCCGTCCGCAAGTGCAGGAGCGGCTGACGGTTCAAATTGCAAATGAACTGAAAAAAATTTTGAATACAGAAGATGTGGCTGTAGTAATCGATGCCAGCCACATGTGCGTTTCCTCGCGCGGAATTCAGGACGAACGCAGCAGCACGGTAACCGCAGAATATTCCGGTAAATTTAAAGACCGGGGAGTTCGCGAAGAGTTTTTAAAATACCTTGGTTTAAAGCTGTAACACTTAATTTTACCTGACACAGTAAATCATTTCAAATCAAACCGCATGAAAAGCAGGAACCAATTACTTGTTCTTTTAATTTTATTAATGTTGAATTTCGCTGCATTTGGGCAACAAGTTCACGAGGAAGGTCATAAATACCACATTGGAATAGGGGCAAGCGCAACAAAACTATCCGACGAAACGGGTTTAAAGCCCGGCGTTCACCTGCATTTATTAAGAACCATCAGTGCCAGCGGGCGTTGGGGCGTTGGTGTAGGCTACGAAGGCGTAAAAGTGGAAAGCTGGCACAACGGGTTCAACCTGTTGCTGAACTACCGGCCGGTTGAATTTCTCTCTTTCAATCTCGGACCGGGAATTGTTTCTGAAAAAACCGGTGACGGACGTGAATTTAAACCGGCAATTCATGCGGAAAGCGTTATCGAATTCGATGTCTGGAAAATTCATCTGGGACCGATGGCCGGAATCGGGCTCGATAAAGAACATAAACATATTTCTTTTGGAATTCATATGGGATTTGGAATTGAATAAGCCGGACTCAGTTTAATTTTTTGTGGAGCGAAAGCCGTTGGATTCGTCATGCCTCCTCAAACAGAAAGGGAAGGAAAGTATAAGGCCTTTAAATTCAACCTCCTTAACGTTGTCAGGCAGGCGCTGACAAGTTTATGCTTCGTTGGTTTTTTCCGGAACCTGACATCGTCGTAAGAGTTGACTTCTGCAATCTAAAATCGTTAATCGATGTTCTTCAATTAAGTAGAAAATCCAATGCACGTTAAACACATACCAAGGCAAAGATGAAGGCCTCCGGCAGAATATTGCAGAGATGGGAATTTTCAATCTTTTCATCTGGCAATCAATTTTATTTCTCCACAACTTTTTAATGTGAGCCATAAGCCGGTTATTTTAACAGAAAAGGAGCGCCTTTTGAACACTCCCTTCTTAAAATAATTAAACAGCATTTATAATCTTACAGACGTTTTCGTATTTTTTGCTTTTCGAGATTCATAGCTGAAAGTTATTTCTCCTTTCCCTTCAATCAAAAATTCGTATTCCACCTCGTCGTATCCCGGAACAGATAAAAATTGCGTCTCCGGCTTGTTGTCCTTATAATCAACTTTATCGAGACGAATATCGTTAATTTTTCCACCAGCAACAACTTTTCCGCCCGAAACTTTTAAAAGATCCGCTGAATAAAGTTTTGTTTTTACAGCATTGGCTGTCATCGATGGTAAGCCGTTTTTATTTTGCAAACGAACACGCACCCGGTACAGGTTGTTGTCCATTTTTTTTACATCGAAAACGTTCATTTCAATTTCGGGTGTTTGGCTGGCCGCCAAAAGTACCACCGAAGCGTTCCGATGCGCCAGTTCGGGCAGCATAAACGGATGGGGCAGGCGTGAACTCATTTTTACCCAGCCGCCGATTTCAATTTCACCATACACCGGATGATTAAATGTTTCCCATTTTTTGTACAGCTCACCCTGTGCCAGGTTATCGTTGAATTTCATTTGTTCGCGGCTTCTTTCAGCGGCCGTTTCAGACTGCTGTTGCTGTTTTTCCGTCTTTTCCACATAAGTTTCCTGTTCACGCTGGAACAATTCCCCCACAAATGAATATGCCCCGTAAATAAAGAACAGGTGCGAACCGAAATCACCGTAAGTGGAGTATAAATCATACGATGGCTGATAAACATAACCGGGTGTAATTTTTACCGCTTCTTTACCGACAACATCATACGCGGCAATGTCGGAAGTTGGGATTTGGATGGATTTTTCTGAAGGGACCCGCAACCACATTCCGCCATAATTATGAAATGAAAAACCGATAATGATATTCGGACGGGCGGCAACGTATTCGTTGATTGCTTTTAACCCTACTCCGGAAAGCGGAAAGTCGCCGGCGCCACTTTGCACATACGGCGGCATCCAGTCGTACCCCCAGTTTCGGTTCGGATCGAGATAACCTTCCGCATCTTCGTTCAGTTTTCCGTCGCCGTCGTTGTCGATTCCTTCTGACCCCAAAAGCGTGTATTTCCCTTTTTCTCCCGGTTTTACGCGAACCAAAATCCGCTCGTCTTCCGGGTCGGTTTTATATTCGCCAAACTCATCTTTTATGCGCATTTGCGTGATGCTGCCGTCTCCATCCAAATCATCGGGAGGGTCTTCGTCGAACAAACCGTCGCCATCATCGTCTTTCGGAACGCGAATACTCCTGCTCGAATGCATGGTATTTGCATCTTCAAAAAAGTGGTAACGTCCGTCTACATTTACAACCGGAAGGATGTAATGTGCATTTCGATCCACCGCTTTGGTGATATTTTCATTTTCACCGTATTTGGTGAGCAGCATATTGGCATAATACAGGCAAACCTCGCCGGCCTGTATTTCATTTCCGTGAATATTACCGTCGACATAGACCCCGGGTTTGCTGAGTTCATCGCCGGTTTCCGGATTGTTGATGGTAAGTGCGTAAATTTCGCGGCCTTCCTCGCTTTTTCCCACCAAATCGAGTGTCGTAAATTTCGGATAAGCATCGTGCAACACCTTAAGCGCCTGGTTTACTTCGTCGTAATTATAATAACGGTCGAAACGGAGCGGCACTTCAATTTTTCCTTTAACGGCTGAAAAACCTGTAATTGTTACTGAAAACACTACTGCGAATAAAATTAATCGTTTCATAATCAACCTCCAATTTTAATCTGTTGCACATCCGTTCCAAAAACTGCCGATTCTGTTTTGGCAGTGATTTCAGAACCTTTTTTGGCTTTCAGCAACCAGGTCAGTTTTTTTACCTGGTTTCCGCCAATAAAACCGAGCGGCGTGCGCGAAATTCCCTCCAGCAGTTCGATTTCGCCCTCCAGCAGCACAACCACCGGCGCAGGATGGCTGTTCCATTGCCCCATACCAATCGGGTAGGGCAGGTACCCCCTGTTTTCAACAAACAATTCGAGCTTGTATACGCCTGCACCTAAATCGGTTAGTTTATTTTCACCCAGTTTTATATCCGGCATTTTTTTCGAAAGTTGCAGTAACCATGGAAGTTGCGCATTCAACAGCGAATCAATCCGCTCCGGTTTTGGCGTTGTTTCGAGGTAAGGAATAAAACCGCCGATTTCAACTTCTCCCAATTGCGGGTGCTGAATTTTCTGCCATTCCACAAAACCTTTTCCGTTCCATTCTTTTTCCGACCAGGCCAGCAGCGCTTTTTCCTTTTCAATCAACTCAACTTTTAACTCTTTTTTCTTTTCTTTTTCCGCATCTTCTGCCTTCGTTTCTGCCTGTTTCTTTTCCTCAGCTTTCGCCGTTGCCTTCACCTTCGGCGCCGAAAAAAGCCGCATGCTAAATGACGGAACGCCCAGGTGGTAATATGCCCAAAGTTCAAACGAACCGTCTTTTGCCGGTTCAGGATCCAAATTCTCAATGCTGAAATTTTCATTTTTTAAAAACGCTGCGTATTCTTTTGAAAACTGATTGTAAAATTTCAAATCATCTTCCTGCGGATTTACCGCTGTCCCCAATCTGAGCATTCCCGCCACCATCGACGAGGTAACATCTGTGCCGGCAGGCATCTGTTCTTTAACCATTTCAATAACTTCTTCCATCGAATAAGTTTGGTTCGGATCAACCCCCAAATGCCCGTGCATAACGTCCCGGCAATTTTATCTTTTTCAGATCAGCCCCGCCTTTTCTTCCGCTTTCCGGCGGAACCAGGCAAAAATTGGAACTTCCCAGCGTAAATACCATGGCTATTTCAGGACGATCGTAAATGAAACGCAGTATGCCATATACTTCCGGCGTTTGTCCCGGCCACAAACCGGCTTCTTTTTTCTCTTTCGGGAAAAGGTGCGGAAATGAAATCCCGGCGTTTATTCCGCCTTCTCCATCTTCATTGTACTGTTCATCGCCATCGTTGTCAATGCCTTCGGAATAAATTTTATATTCACCACGTTCGCCTTTTTTTGCATCGGCCTGAACCATCAACTGCGGATTGGTTTTGGAAATGATATATTTTCCTTCCAAATCTTTCACGCGTATTTGGGTAATCCATCCATCGCCGTTTAAATCGTCGGGGCCGTCTTCACCGGAAAGTTCGTCCACATCGTCGTTTATATCGAAGTCGTTTACCGTGCGGTTGTATTTGACGTCGCTGAAGAAACCATCCGCTGCATCCGGATTTGGCAATGGCAGGATGTACCATTTTTTACCGGCGGTGTATGTGGAAGAATCAAGCAGCATTTTTGCAAAGCGCAACGAACCTTCTGTAGCCAGCGGAATATTTCCTTCGAAATTGGCGCCCAGAAATATGGCGGGGGCATCCTGCAGGTTGCTCCCTATTTCCAGGACAGTCACCGGTTTTCCGCCGGGACTGGTGGCAATGGTGTGCAATTTCGTTTTTTCGGGATTTTCCTGATTCAATAATTTCAACATTTGTTGAACTTCGGCGCTGGTATGATATTTTTTAAAAGAGAGTTCGCTTTGCGCATACGATACGCCTTCCGCTAAAAACAAAATAAACAGCACTGAAAATGTCAGTTGTTTTGCTATCATTTTTCAAATTTTGGTTTTGGTTTCCGTTTTTCCGGCATTTCAAATCTGACTGAAATCTGCGGGAGTAAGAAATTTCCGTCTCACTTTGCTAACGGTATTTGCATATTCGTCTTTTACCCTCATTTTATTCCATTCGTCGCTTGAACTAAACTTCTGCCAATTGGAATCACGCTCTCCCATATTTTCAAACCACAACATATAGGTGAGGGCGGGCATGTATTTTCCTGCGAGCAATTTTCCGAAAAATACCGGATGAAGCCCTACTTTTTCGAAAAGCGGCAGTTCTTCCTGGTTGAACATCTTTACTTTCCGGTAACCTGCATCTTCGTTATAGCTTTCGTAGGTTCGCAATTCGAACAAACCTCTGTTTTTGTCGGGAGTTTTCATTCTTGGAATCGCATCAAAAGCAGTCATTAGAAATGTGTCATAACGTTCATACACGGGATTTTCTGCGGGAATCTCAAAAAAGCTCCGCGCTGCGTTTGAAAATTGCGTATTTGTTTTCATTTCCATCACGGCATCGTAATAATCTGCCGGACTTGGATATGCATGCAGGAAGTACATTGTTGGTGGTTCTTCCATGCTGTACTCGTTAAATGCTCCAACTTTGGCGCCGCGGGAATTTAGAAACGGAATCACAGCTTCCGTATAGTACTTTTTCATCTGGTTGCGGCTGCCTCCGCCGGTAAGCTGGTAAACGCGCAATTCATAAAAATCACTTTCCGACCCAGGTACCTGGCCGGATGCGGATGTTCCTGCTGCCACCGTTGCACCGGCAGCCAAAACTGAACTTTTTAAAAACGATCTTCTTTTCATCTCCTTGAATTTTAAATTATTAGTATTTGATGCCTGTCTGGCATTTGGGGTCAGACAGGGAATTCGCCATGAATAATCATTTTCAGCAAGTGACATATTTTGCCTCGACTCATTTCACTTTTTATCTGATTCCTTTGAAATTTCTTCGGGCTTTGTCATGCCCGGATAAAGTGATAATTTTTTGATTTCACTGGTATTGATTTCAATTAGTTCATCATCATCGCTTTCCGGCGTATCGCTGTAATATATATTGTACCAGGCATTCACAGGAATAAGCATTTTCATGTTTGTCCGGGGCGGAATCCGCACATCCAAAAAATCGCAGAAGTTTTCTTCGTCCCAGTACACATCCGTCAGCATATTGATATACATCGTATCTTTTGTCGGGTTTATTAATTTTAGTTTTTTGAAATTGTTGTCCGCCGGGTATAATCCCAGATTGACGTCGGCTACCACCAGCGTTACCACTGATACGAATGATAAACCTATGTCAGTAAAGATGTTTCCCGAACGGTGCTTCTTCAAATCCTGCTGGCGCTCCCTGCTTTCTGCATCATAAATATATGTTATTGATTTACAGCCTTCTGTTATCAGGAAAAGTACCAGAAAAAACAGAATAAAACAGCGTTTAGACATGGTTGTAGATTTAATTGCCAATATACTTAAATGATCTGAAACCGGCCTATGGTTCTATAAAAACAATTTAAATCGAAAGCAGAAAAGCTTAGCCAGGTGAATTAACAGCAAAAAAACAAATCGTCAGTTTGGCTTGTTTTAATTTCGTGTCGCGAGACATATTCATTTTAAAACACGCAAGTTTGAACAGCAAAATTGAAATAAGCGGAAAGTTAAATACTCGAATTTTGATTTTAACGTTTTTTAATTATCAGAATCGATTCGAACAGCGGTATAAACGGTTTTCGGCTGTTTTCAGAATTAAACATTAGCCGGAAACCAGTGGGAAAACAATTAATATTAAAACATTAAAACAGAAACAAATGAAAAAATTAATTTTTAGTCTGCTCGTCCTTTTTATCGCTTCCACCGTAATTGCACAACCTACTTTCGATTTGGGGTTGAAAGCCGGAATAAACAGCTCGAAAGTGAAATTAAACAGAGAAACTTTTGATTCTGAATCGATTGTTAAAATGCATGTTGGCGCTTTCGGCCGGGTTGGATGGGGACGGATTTATGTGCAACCTGAAGCTTATTTCAGTGCAAAAGGCGGCGAAATTAAATCGAGCGCCCTGGAAACTGCTACACAATTCAACTTCAATTGCATTGATGTGCCAGTTTTACTTGGTGTGAAAGTAATTAAAGGCGGCGCGGCAAACCTCCGGGTGATGGCCGGACCGGTATTCAGTTTTATGACATCCAGCGATGTAGACGGCGATAATTTTATCGATCCGCAGTATTACAAAGACAATTACTTCGGGTACCAATACGGCGTTGGCGTCGATTTTCTAAGTTTTTTCCTGGATGCCCGGATGGAACATGGTTCAAATGATTTGTATTACTATCCCGGAGAAAACATCAGAGGAAAAGATCAGACTTTTATGCTGACATTGGGGTTCAAAATCCTTTAGTTATTGCGCAGAAACTACGCACCGGAAGCCGAGGTGAGACATCCCGGTATCTTCGGTGCATTTCATGCGCGCAGCGGCGCGGTATCCGGAACAATAAGAATCGCTGCACAAAAACGAACCGCCGCGAATCACTCTTTTTCTGACATTCGGTTCCATTGGATCATAGCTTGTATCGGGTCCGGCTGGGTTATCGGCAATTTTATCCACACTGAACGATTTGTAATAATCAGAATGGTATAAATCATTGCACCATTCCCACACGTTTCCGGCCATATCATAAATACCAAAACCATTGGGAGGATATTGTTCCACCGGTGCAAGCAATTCAAATCCGTCAGCTCGCGAATTATAAATTGGGAATTCGCCATCCCAGCTGTTCGCTTTTGGTGTACCTTCGTTTACATGCTCAAATCCCCAGGCATAAATATAATCATCATGGCCACCACGTGCAGCGTATTCCCACTCAGCCTCAGTGGGTAACCGCTTACCTGCCCATTTTGCATAGGCCACTGCATCTTCCCAGCTCACATGAACAACCGGGTAATTGTCCATCTTGTCGATATTACTGCCCGGACCGCCCGGATTTTGCCAGTTAGCGCCGCGGACCCAGCTCCACCAACTGGAAACATTGTTCAGGTTTACACGATGATTTGGCGGATTAAAAACCAGCGAAGAAGCGCGCAGCAGACTATCGGCAGGTTTTGGCGTACCGGGAGGCAATTGTTTGCTAAGTTCCCGCCAATCGACATCTTTTTCAGCGGTGGTAACGTAACCCGTTTCTTTCACAAACTTTTTAAATTGTGCATTCGTCACAGGGTGCGGATCGATGAAAAAACCATTCACCTTAACCTCGTGCACCGGGTATTCATCTTCGCGGGCAAATTGTGCATCGCGGGCGCCCATCCTGAACGTTCCGCCCGGTACAAATAACATATCTTTTGTTGCAGGATTTTCCTTTTTCAAGGAATCAACATTAATTCGCGAAGCCGGAGGCACTTCTGCCATTAACGCGCCGAACCTTTTCGGAACGCCGCTGACGCAGTGTTCTCCATCATTCATTGTGTTTTCTGAAACTGTTTCTGATTCAGTTTTGCCAGCTTTCTTCATTCGGCAACCACCCACTAAAAAACCTGAAAAAATAAAAAATGCCAATATTGTTATCCAACGATTCATTTCATTAAAATATATTTCGAGATAAAGATGTTTTAATCTTTTAAATGTTCCAAAAAAAATGAGCTTTTTATCGGCAGGTTTAAAAAATATTTCCGGCAGCACGAATGAAAGCTGTTTTAATACAATTTGCCAAACGATAAATTGCGAAATCCACCGAATTAAATAATTTTACTGCATTTAAATCTAAACCAGTATGATTCCGGAAACCTAAAACTTCATCAGATGAAACCTTCATATTTACCAATATTATCAGCGTTCATTTTCGTTGTTTGCTTTTCCGCAGAAAACACATCGGCCAAAAATTATTATGTAAATTCTGAAATTGGAAACAATGCGTACAACGGACAGTCGGTTGAGAAGCCTAAAAAGTCGCTGAACTGGTTTTCGTGGAGCGCCACGTTCCTGCATCCCGGCGACACGGTTTTTGTGATGGATGGAACATACACGGGCGGCAATCAGTTTGCTATTCTGGCGCTGCGGGCATCGGGAACGAGAGAAAAGCCGGTTGTAATTACCAACTATCCGGGACAGAAACCATTGCTGAAGCTGAACGAATATAAATGGGCCGGAATTCACATTGCCGAAGGTGTGCACGACATTGTATTAAACGGCCTGACTATTCAGGGATATGCCGGCAGTTTAACGTTGGAAGATGCGCTCAACCAGCCGGGCAGTTGTGCCGATCCAAACGGTTCGGTTGACCCGAAATTTAACGGTTCCGGAATTTCGCTTGAAGGAAGGACAAATGGCAAACATGTGCACCACATCACCATTTCAAACTGCGAGATTTTTGAATGTGCCGGCGGTGGGGCAGGAAGCATGGAGGCGGATTATCTCACTTACGAGAATAACCTGGTTTACAACAACTGCTGGTACACAATTTACGGAAACAGCGGGATTTCCAATTTCAATTCATGGAATTACGACGACCACAGCGACGTGGAATATTCCATGATTATCCGAAACAATATTCTGTTCGGAAACCGGCTTTTTGTGCCATGGACAGGCCCGTGCAAAATTTACGATGGAAACGGAATTATTATCGATTCGGAAACCAATGAAGGCAAATCATTTCCCGCCTATTCAGGACAAACATTAATTGAAAATAACGTGGTTTACGATAACGGTGGCCGCGGTATTCATGTGTACAAAAGCGCGAATGTCGATATCATCAACAATACCAGCTATTTTAATTGCAAAAGCCCTGAAATTTCGGATGGCGAAATTACCGTACAAAATGCGGCCAATGTTCGGGTTTTCAACAACATTATTTACGCCCGCGACGGCCAGAACGCGAATTTGCGTTACCAGTCGCCGACAAATATTACCTTCGGAAACAACCTGATTTACAATGCATCCTCCGCCAAAATCGGGTTTACCAACGCAACTGACATTGTAAATCAGGATCCGGAATTTTTTGAGCCTGATTTGGCCGGTCCCGATTTGCGGTTGAAAGAAACAAGTCCGGCCCGGAATGCAGGAAAAAATACCGAAGGTTTTTTTAGTGAAACAGATATCAACGGCATTTCCAGGTTAGCCGGCGGAATTCCTGATATCGGCGCTTACGAGTTTGAAGAGGAAATAATCAGCAGCGCAATTATTTTGCCGGGAAAGCCGCAAATCCGGATTTATCCAAATCCGGCAAAAAACAAAATTACGTTGGATTTATCCGTTAAAACCTTACAGTCGGGCTTAAATTATTCGCTGGTAAGTTTAGCGGGAAAACCGGTTTTAAGCGGCAAATTAAACTACGGGGATACTTCTCTTGCAATCGATGTCCGGAATATTAAACAGGGAATGTATCTGTTCAAAGTCTGGAACGGAGAATATTCAACCATTCAGAAAGTAATAATTGCAAAATAGATGAAAAGAATACCAGAATGTGTATCTAAAAAATCGTTTCACACTGATATTGCTGATTTTCGCAGATGGATTTTAAAATCAGCATTTTTCTGCGGGAGATTAAATACACATTTGTTCATCAAATAAATGCTAAAAATATGAAGATAATGAACCACAACCGAATTACCATTCTTTTTTTAATTCTGCTTTTTACGCAAGCAAAATCCGGTGCAAAAACCTGGACGCTTTCCGATAAAAATCTTGAGATCAGTTTTAACGACGAAACTGCGTTGCTTTCTGTTACCGACAAGCGGTGCAACAAAATCTGGCAGCAAACATGCTGTAACCGAAAATATGAAGGTGGATAAAGTTATTCAGAATGGAAATATGCTGAACGTTAAAATGTCCGGAAAATATCAGTTTGATGTGGTTTTCATGCTGACTCCTGCTTCTGCGCTGGAAGTGGAAGTAATGGCAGATGAAAACCTGTCGTTTGAAAAACTTTCCTATCCGCCGGCGTTTGAAACACCTGATAAAAACCATTACCTGCTTTTTACCGACAGCGAAGGTTTTTTGCTTCGGGCCGATGATAAAGAATACGGAATTGGCCGGCAGATTATGCATTCCATGCGCGGTTTGTCGATGCCGTGGATGGGCATTACCGACACCGCTTTTCAAACCGGTTACATGGCTATTGTCGATACACCCGATGACGCCGAAGTGTGGGTGAAACGCTACAACGGGCTGATTTCATTCGAGCCGCTCTGGATTTCGCAAAAAGGAAAATTCGGATATACACGAAAAATCATTTACCACTTTTTCGATAAAGGCGGTTACGTTGCGCAGTGTAAGAAATACCGCGATTATGTATGGGCAAAAAATTCGGTTCCGCCGACTTTGAAGGAAAAACAAAAGCGCTTTCCTGCAATCGAAAAAATGATTGGCGCTCCGCATATCTACCTTTGGGACGATGCCCGTGAACTGAGTTTTGCCCGTGAAATGAAAAAATCAGGAATCGATAAGGCGTTTATACTCTGGAATCCAAACCATCCGCCTTATCCGGAACCCGGTTATGACAATGAAATTAAAAAACTGGATTATTTGTCGGGAGTATATGAGCTGTTCCGGGATGTGCATCTGCAGGATACTGTTGGTCGTATTGACCCGGCTAACCGGGAGGGAACGTGGTTAAACCGGTTTCGGTTTCCGGGTTTGTTTCATAAAGTGGCATTGGTAGAAAAAGACGGAAAATATCACTATTCGGGATTTGGCTACGATACCAATCCAAAAACCGTATTATCCATTATTCCTGAGTTGCGAACCGACCGCGAAATGGAAGTTTACCCGCATGAATCGTTCTTTCTCGACGGTTATCTGGCCAGTGGAATATTTGAAGACTACGGAAAGGAAAATCCCTTAACCCGCACGGAATATAAAGAAACTGTAATAGAAATGAACCGGTTTTTTGCTGAGAAGTACAATTCAATTGTAGGAGTGGAGTGGGGGGCAGATTATGGCGTGCCAACTGTTGCTTACGCGCACGGAATGACCACGTTGCACCACATGTTGTATTCGTCGCCGGACCGGAACAAAAAAGGTTCGATTTATTATACAGGCGACTGGAATAATCCGTCGCATCCTTCGATTATGGTTGGTGAATATGTCCCTGACAAACATTATATGAAATGGGCCATCAATGAAAAAATACGTGTGCCGCTGTACCAGTTGGTATACCACGGCGCCATTGTAACCACCTGGCGCTGGGACGACAACAGCCACAACATGCCGTCGATCTGGTGGAAAAAAGATTTGTTCGACATGTTGTACGGAACGGCGCCGCTATGGTGCCTCGACCGCGCGCGGTGGAATAAGTTCAGGCAAACTTTCATTGAAAGTTACCAAAACCTCGGGCCGTGGCTCGAACAGATTCAGTACGACGAAATGCTTTCGCATAAATTCTTAACCGGTGATCGTCAGGTGCAGGAAACCGAATTTTCGTCCGGGAAAAAGATCATTGTCAATTTTGGCGATGAAGATTATTCTTACAATGGCGAAACGGTGAATGCCAAATCATATAAAATTCTTTAAAAAAGAGAGAAAATGAAGGGAATCCCGTACATAATTCTTTTTCTGCTTTTGTTTGGTTGCAGCAGACCTGAAGTTGAAAAATTTGCGGTTTTCGAGCAATCATTCACGAATGAAAAAGAATACGAGAATTCATATTTTGATGTGGATTTGAATGTGGATTGTCAATCGCCGGACGGAAGAGAAATCCGGTTTTCTGGTTTTTACGATGGCAACCAAACCTGGAAACTCCGGTTCATGCCTGATGTTTCCGGAACCTGGAAATATACAGCAACGTTTTCCGACGGGACGAAAGCCGGTTCGGGAAGTTTTGTGTGCACAGAAACCGATAATAAAGGACCACTGACAAAACTGAAGGACAATCCAATTTGGTTTGCCACACAAAACGGTGAGTTTTTTCTGATGCGCAGTTTTCATGCGGGCGACCGGTTTTTTGCATCCAACTGGAAAGATTTAACGGAAATGGAAATTTCCCCAAGAAAGCTATTTTTGGATTGGCTGGAAGAAAATAATTACAATACACTTTCCATTGCCAGTTTTTTTACCAACCGGCAGTCCGAAGGTCGCGGAAAAGGCTGGAACACACCGCGATTGTGGCCGCTGGATTACATGGAATATCAAAAAGCGGAAATCATTTTAGACGAACTTGCACAACGGCAGATTTACATTTTTCCGTTTGCCGGATTTTTTGGCCGGGATGGGAATTGGCCAACAGATCCCGCAGAACAGGAAAAATACGTGAAATACATCATTGCCCGCTGGGGAGCATATTACAACCTGCTATTCAATGTGGCCGGGCCGGAACCGCTCCTCGACGGTAACCCATCGCACAAAGCAGGTTATAAAAACCAGATGGAGATTCCGGACATCAATCGTATAGCTGGCATTATTCAAAAATACGATGTATTTCATCACCTGATTACCGTTCATAACCAGACCAAAGCATCAGCAGATGGCGATCCGTTTGTTCATTTCGACTGGTACGGGTTTTCGACGATTCAAGGCCCAAAAACGAAAGATTTAAAACGGCATGAAACAACGATATCGGAAATCCGCGATCCCGAAAAACCGTATTTTGCGCAGGAAACATTATGGGGAGGAAATATGTACCATCCGGATTACGGCGAAGAATACATCCGGAAAATCGGAATTGTGCTGACGATGAACGCGGCAATGATCAATTTTGCAGATAACAACGGAAACAGCTCGAGCGGTTTTTCAGGTAGTCTCAATCTTAACGATTGTAAACAAAATGAACACGACGCATTGGAAAAAGTCTGGAATTTTTTCGAAACTATTCCGCTTGGCGAAATGAAACCGGACACAACAATTGTCCCTTCGAAGTTTGCGCTTGCAGGGGAAAAGCAAATCCTGATTTACACCGACAAACGGGACAGTTTTCAGGTAAATCTGCCGAATGAAAGGATGTATGAGGCACAATGGATAAATGCTCAAAATACAGATGAAAAAATTAAAACGGAACATCTAAATTCCGATGAAATTATTAAAACCCCAAACTGGGGGAATGATTGGTTTTTGCAGGTTTTTTTCCGGAGAAAAATGGCTGAATGATCTTCCGTTAACTCCGTTCGTTCCGGATTTGGATTCAAGTTAATTAAATGAATATGTTCGTGAAAAAATACAGGACAATAGTAAGTTTAATAATCGTGCAGGTTCTTATTGCGCATTTTACAGGCAATACCCAAACCATCCAGTCGCTTGCCAAAGATCTCCCTCCATACTTTTCGGTACTGACAACCTGGGGATTGCGGCCGGAGTGGGACGAAACCGGGAAGAATATCTATTTTCTCGACAAAATGATTGGCAATGTGTTTAAAATTAATGTGGAATCGCACGAGATTATGGCAATAACAAATAATTTTTATCACGGCGGGATTTACCGGGTGCTCTGTCTGTCGAACGGCGATTTGCTGCTGGCCATGGCGCCGCCGGTTTTCGATTCGCGGAAGCCGGAACAAAACCGGCACACCGGTCTGGAGTTTCATATCCGGTGGTAGATAAAACCGGAAAATGGATTGCCCTGCAATACGGTTTTCTTTCCGGCGCCGGTAACGGACAGGGAATTTTCCTGTTCGATTTGGAGAAGTATGAAAAAATGAAATAAAAATCTCCGAAAAGTCAAAAACCCCTAAATCCCCTCAAGGGGACTTTGAAGAGTGCATTGATTTTCAGCAAGTTCCCCTATATTTGTGTCATTTGACTTTGCAAAGATAGGAAACGTTCATTGACATATTTACTTAGATTTGTTGTAGTGTCCACGACCACTCCAGGAGGTGTAGCGAAGGCGTAGCCGGAGCGGAACCTCCTGGAGTGGGTACTAAAAATTTTAAGACATGGTCAACAATTCATCTTTACAAAAATGGGACAGGCTCAAACAAAAGCAACTCGATACCCAGTTTATCAATTCGCTAATTCAGGGAATGAACTGTTCGATGTTCGAAGCTAAAGCCATTATGAACTGCGTTTATGGAACCTATCAACCGTTTTTTGACAATGCCAGCGCAATGAAGCCGGGACAGGTTCTTTTTGAAGCTGTTTCAGTTGAAAATGGTCCGCAAATAAAACTTTCCGATTGCAAAATGGTTTCTGTCATCCTTACTCTCGATGCAGGGGAAGAAGACTTGGAAACCAGGCAAAAAGAAGGTGTTATTGGTCTGCGCAGGAAACGGTTTCAGCGCATTGTCAGTGAGGCTTTCCAGCAGGGTGGGCTTTTAACGGTTGAAGACATCGCCAACCGCTTGCTCAACTGCGGGGAGAAAACCCTGGTCCGCGACCTGGCCGAGTTTAAAAAGCAAAACATTGTTTTGCCTCTCCGGTCAACGGTAATGGACATGGGCAGGTCGGTAACTCACCGTTCGTTGATTGTCAAAGAATGGCTCCTGGGCAGGGAGTATTCCGAGATTGCCCGGAAAACGAACCACAGTGTTGAAGCGGTGGCCAGTTACATTGACAAGTTCAAACGTGTTGTTTGCCTGGCAAAAGACAACCACGAGATAAAAACCATCGCTTTTCTTGTAAAACTTTCTGTTCCGCTTGCGGAGGAATATCACAGGCTTTACCGTGATTTTCAAATGGTTGCACACCGTAAAGAAGAACTTGAAGGCCTAATAAAAAAAACACTTGAAAAAAGGTAAACAACAAGAAATGATTCGAAAACCAGATGGCGTACGTAAGTACCGCACTGCACACGACCGTTTTTTGAAACCGGCTATTGTAAACTTCTTTGAGCGCGAGTTTTCCGGTCACTTTGGTCCCATTGTCAGGGAAAACATTGCTGAAGAACTGGTTAACCTGTTCGACAGCCTTTGTCCCGAAACAGAAAGGGTAAAACCCGGACAAATGCTATGGAATGCCCTTGACAGGCATACCAGGGCCGATTCGCCAAAAAGAAGGTACAAACCGGTAATTTTAACGGTTGTAGACAAAAGTGATATTGAGATGTTTGAAAAGCAAAAACCTATTCCCGAAATACGGAAGCAGGTAGTGGCCAGAATGATGAAAGAAGCATATAAACAAAACGGATTACTTTCAACTCGGGATTTGAGCTTAATTCTTACAATGGGAGCACAACAATTATCCAGCGTAAGAGCAGAATACGAAAAACAAAATCAAACGGTTTTGCCGCATACCGGCTCAATCCAGGACATGGGGTCAACAGTGACCCATAAAAAACAAATTGTGCATAAACATGTCATCCAGAAGAAAGACCCTAAAAAAGTTGCGTATGAAACCAATCATTCCCAAATGGCTGTTGACAGGTACATCAAAGATTTTTACCGTGTAAAAACTTTAGTTGATGATGGTAAAGACATTGATTACATAAACCTGGCAACAAACATCTCAAAACATGTGATAATCCAATATCAACAAATCTTAGATCAATATGTCAAAGAACATTAAAAATATCTTGCGAGGTCAGGTGACCGAAGCTATAGGGTCAGGGGTAAAGAAGTTGAAAATCAATGAACTCAGACTTTTCGGAGCAGATTAAATTTTTTAATAATAACCGAAAAAAGATTTTTAATGGGAAATATAATAAGGAGACCAGCCAATTATCTCAAAGTAACAGAAGCCAAAATACAGCAGCCTGGATTTGCATTAAATCCTCATAAAATGTTTAGAAATAAAAAAATAAATATTACTATACCCGCGGAGAGTATTTCGGTGTTGACAACTTTGGATTTGGAACAAAAAGATTCGGGCGTAATCGAATAATTGCAGGAATGGAAATTTGCTGATGCCGGGGGAATCAAATGTTTACAGAAAGAATATCTGAATTTGATGTACAACTCCTCGATCGAATATACTGGTCTGTGATTGATTCTGTAAATATATAAATCCGCTGGATTTAAAAATATGAACATATATAATACAAATTTTAATGATGAAAAATATACCTGTTATTATACTTATTATTTTCATTTCAACCGTTTTATCTGCCCAGGAAACCAGCCAAATCAAAATGTCGGATTACATTGGTGTGAATTCGAATGTTGCCGCCTATGATCAGCATTATCTGACTGATTTGGCAAAATGCACGAAATGGATTCGCGAATACCATTCGTGGGCACATTACGAAGTTGCAAACGATTATTACAAGTGGGATAATATCACCACATATCCGCAGGGTTATACATGGCCCGACCATACAAAATTCATGAATGAATGCCGAAGGCTTGGAATCAATGTTCTTATCGATGTGCTGGATAAACCCGGCTGGGCAGGGGAAGCAAGAGGCGCTTACAACACTGGTGACGGTTCACAGCCGGAAGATTATCTGGAACGGCTGGAATTTATCGGACAACTGGTGGCGCGGTACGGAGCGCAAAAAGTGGATAAATCATTGCTGGAAACTGCAGATAAAGTGACGGGGCTGAATTACATCAAATATTATGAAGACGATAATGAACCCGACTACTGGTGGGAGAATCCACTGTGGCCTGCCGAAAAATATGCTGTTTACTGCAATGCTGTTCACGATGGTTACGGTGTGGAAACAAGTGAAGATTATCCGTTACTCGGTATTAAATCGGTAGATTCTTCTGCTGTGCATGTGTTGGCAGGTATGGCAACAGAATCTCCGGCTTATATTCAGAAAATACTGAATAAATCAAACGGCCGCGTTCCATTCGATGTGCTAAACATTCATACCTACTGTACCGACCATACCGACGGATATTCACCCGAAAACGAATCTCACGGAATAGAGAAGAACCTTGGCGATTTTATGGACTGGTGCAACCGAACACTTCCGGATGTGCCGGTTTGGATTACTGAATTTGGCTGGGATACATACATCAGTTCAGGAAATCATTCCTATGTGTATGCACCTCCGCAACAGCAGGCCAACTACATTTTACGATCGTATTTTGTGACATTGAAGATGGGATTTCAGAAGGCGTTTTTGTTTATGGACAAAGACCCGAACAGCACCGGGACACTGCAATATTCGAGCAGCGGATTAATTTCTGACCAGAATACAGGACATGAAAAAAAACCTTCGTATTATTATCTGGCAACCATGCAAAATGTACTCGGCGACGCGGCTTATGATTCTACTTTGGCTTACCGCCAAACAGCAGGGAATAAAGAAGTTTACAACTTTAAATTCAGAAATGTAAACGATGATCTTATTTACGTACTCTGGACACGCCTGGACAATTCGGATACCGATTCCGGTGCATCGCTTCCTTATCAGTTGAAACTGAATTACCAGCCTGAATATGCATTCAGCATTCTCCCGCAGGACAATGATATGAATGGCGACACGCTGGCACTTGATGTAACAGGAACTTCTGTTGATTTGGTTTTAACAGAAACACCTCAGTTTGTTGTAGTTTCCGGAAACAGTACTTCCGGTATTCAACGGGAAAATAAATCCTTCGATTTTAAAGTCTATCCAAATCCTGCTGACAGCGGTGTAAACATTTCACTCTTCAATTCGCCGGACAGAAAATAAAAATCTCGGTTCTTTCTTCCGAAGGAAAATTATTGAAAATTCTTGCGGATAAGATATTTGATGCCGGAAACAGTTACCTCTCATTTGGTGAAAATTTTTCGCAGGGAATGTACCTGGTGAATGTGAATTCCGGCGATTACAGGAAAGTGGAGAAGGTCTTTTTGAAATAGCTGTAAGCTTCAAGCCGCAAGCTGCAAGCCTCAAGTCTCAAGTTACACACTGCATTTTGATTTTGCCTGAACTTTTTGTAATTTCGTTCATTTAATAAATAATATTATCAGATGACAACGATACAACAGAATTTAAGCACAACCACTGAGCATTATGATAAGTTGTTAAATATTCTGGGGAAGAAATATATCCGGTCGAAAATTGAGAGTCCGTATGATTTTATTACGATTGCGTCGAAAGGAATCAATGCAAATGTGATAGTCAATTTCAGAAAACACTTCAAAATTACGCGCGATTATGCGGCTGAACTTTTAAATGTTTCCGAACCTACGATTTACCGGTGGATAAGAAACAACAGAAAGCTCGAGCGGAATTTTTCGGTACAACTTTTTGAACTTGCCGATCTTTTTTTTTTTGGTACCGAAGTGTTCGAAAGCAAGGAGAATTTTTTTAAGTGGCTGGAGTTGCCCAACACAGCTTTGGGCGGGCTCGAACCAAAACAGGTACTGGAAGTTCCGGGAGGAATTGCAAAAGTAAAAGATTTACTCGGGCGAATGGAATACGGTATTTACAGTTAGTTTCGATGCGGATTTACAGGATTACAAAAAGCAAATTCGCATCGGATATTAGTGGAACCGGCGCGGCGCTCTATCCCGGGAGATGGAACAAAAAAGGTACGCCTGTTTTGTATGGCGGTGAAAACCTGGAAATTGCATTGCTTGAATATATTGTTCATATCCCGCCACTGATTGCGCCGCAGTTGGACGCTTTGACAATAGAAATTCCAGACGATTCAATAACTGCCTTTGAACCAAAAGATTTGCCAAAAAACTGGTACCATTTTCCGGCGCCAACTGTTCTTTCTGAAATCGGTCAAAAATGGGTGGAGGAGAAAAAAACTGTTGCACTAAAAGTACCAAGCAGCATCATTCATTCCTCCCATATTTTCATTCTCAATTGCAATCATCCGGATTATAAAAAGATAAAGATTCTTGACCAACAGCGATTTTATTTTGATTTCCGGCTAAGGAAATAGACTGAAAAGATGATTATGACAATAAAAATTCAAAAACGAACACTGGGAAAAAGTGGGATGGAAGTTGCTAAACTCTGTTTGGGAAAGAGCTTATTTGTTGCCGTTATTCAGTTTAAATTACGATATTCATTGGGTGTTTGTCCGGTTACATTTTTAAACAATCTCGTAAAATGCTGTGGATATTTGAAACCCAATTCGCCTGCTATTTCACCCACTGTTTTATCTGCATCAAATATTTTGTTTTTGGCCACCTCAATTACTTTATTCTGAATGTATTCCTTTGCTGATTTGCCGGTTTCTTTTTTAATCAAATCGCCGAAATAGTTGGCCGATAAATGAAGTTCTTCGGCAAACCATGTTACAGACGGCAAACCGATGGTTTGAGGTTTATCCGATGAAAAATAGCTGTTCAACTGTTCCTCAAACTTTTCCAAAATTCCCCGGTTGACATTATCTCTTGTAATAAACTGACGGTCGTAAAAACGATCACAGTAATTCAAAAACAATTCAATATTGGAAGCAATAAGTTTCTTACTGTGTTTGTCCACCCCTTGTTGCAATTCATAACTTATTTTTGAAAAACAATCCAGAACAATCTGCCTTTCGCGTTCCGACAGGTGCAAAGCCTCATTTGTATTATAACTGAAGAAATGGTAATCATTGATATTTTTGCCCAGATTGGTTCCCTGAAGCAGGTCGGGATGAAACACAAGTGCATGTCCTTTCGGCTGATAAATTTTACCGGTGGTTTCAATTTCAAGCACTTGCCCGGGAGAAACAAAAACCAGCGTTCCCTCCTGGTAATCGTAATAGTTACAGCCATATTTTAAATCACCGCACTTTACATCTTTCAGGAAAATGCAATACAGGCCAAAATTCAACCTGACCTTCTTTTCTTTACCCCATGTCCTTGGACTGGCTTTCGAAAAATCGATGATACTTACCAAAGGATGCAGTGTTTCATGATTGTTTAGGGTATTGTACTCACCAACCGTATCAAATTTGTGTATTCCTTCCATGACGTTGTTATTTTTCCAATACAAATTTAGCCTTTTCTTCAAAATGTAATCATCAAATTTGTCAATTCAGTAAAAATGGTAGGATAAACAGTAATTTGTATACCAAATAATTAGCTCGCTTGTAAGACCTTTGTAAAGTAAAAGTATTTCTTGTTCGAATCGGACAGGAAAAATTTAAAATCATCTGTATGAAATCACGAAAATTAGGAACCCAGGGATTGGAAGTATCAGAAATTGGCTTCGGATGCATGGGGCTGAATTTTGGATATGGACAGGTAACCGAAAAAAAGGAAGCCATAAAAATTATCAGGAAAGCACATGAGCTGGGCGTGACCTTTTTTGATACAGCCGAAGTTTACGGACCCTATACCAACGAGGAAGTTGTGGGTGAAGCACTGGCGCCAATACGAAATGAAGTCGTGATTGCCACAAAGTTTGGCTTTGGTTTTAAGGATGGGAAATCAACAGGATTAAACAGCCGGCCTGAACATATTAAAAAGGCTGTGGATGGTTCATTATACCGGTTAAAAATTGAAACCATCGATTTGCTTTACCAGCACCGCGTTGACCCTGAAGTTCCAATTGAAGATGTAGCCGGAGCGGTAAAAGAACTTATCAGGGAAGGAAAAGTAAAATACTTTGGCCTTTCGGAAGCCGGAGTACAAAATATTCGGCGTGCCCATGCAGTTCAACCTGTTACTGCACTTCAAAGCGAATATTCATTGTGGTGGCGCGAACCTGAAGAACAAATCATTCCAGCACTCGAAGAACTGGGTATAGGATTGGTTCCTTTCAGTCCGCTTGGCAAAGGTTTTTTAACGGGAAATATTGATGAGAATACAACATTTGACAGCAATGATTTCAGAAGCACTATCCCGCGGTTATCACCTGAAAATATTAAAGCAAATTTGGCTTTTGTTGATTTTGTAAAGCAAATTGCCAAACGCAAAAATGCAACACCCGCACAGATTGCACTGGCCTGGTTAAATGCTCAAAAACCCTGGATTGTTCCAATTCCAGGCACCACAAAAATCCATCGGTTGGAGGAAAATGTTGGTTCAGCCAATATAAAATTTACAAAAGAGGAGTTGCAGGAAATTGAAACAGAAGCTTCAAAATTAGAAGCTCATGGTGATCGGTATTCCAAAGGTTCGGCAAAAATGATTGACCGGTGATACATGAACAATTCACCAGGAGTATATCTGTGGTTACAAAGAATCACGCGTTGAATAAAAGATTAAACATAACAGATTAATAAAAGAAATGAAATAAAAAACAATGTTGAATAATCACATAAACAATACCTTTTTGTTTGGCCTCTCTTTCATTTTATTTCTGGTCACTTCCTGCTCAACCAGGGAGAATAGCAGTGATATAATCAAAATTAAAGAGCAGGGTAGTTTTGCAGTTGGTGGCACTGTGATTTCCAGGCCGGGAACATTCGATCCATACAATCCAACGCCTGCCGGACAAACTTATCATGGCGATCATGCCTATGTTTTTTATCAGGTCCCGGCTGATGCCCGGAAATATCCGCTGGTAATGTGGCATGGCTTCGGACAGTTTTCCAAAACATGGGAAACCACACCCGATGGTCGCGAAGGTTTTCAAAATATATTTTTACGCAGAGGCTTTCCGGTGTATGTTATTGACCAGCCGCGCAGGGGCGATGCCGGCAGAAGCACGGTTTCAGGGACTGTTGAACCAACACCGGATGAACAGGGATGGTTTGGTACATTTCGCCTCGGAATCTGGCCCAACTATTTTGAAGGAGTGCAGTTTGCCCGCGATACGGCAACATTGAATCAGTATTTCAGATCGATGACTCCCGATATTGGGCCAATCGACGTGAATTTAAATGCTGGTGCCGTTTCTGCATTATTCAATAAAATTGGGCCCGGCGTTTTGGTTACCCATTCCCATTCAGGTGGAATGGGCTGGCTGACTGCTATCAAAAATCAAAATATAAAAGCCATTGTTTCCTATGAACCGGGAAGTGGATTTTTATTTCCCGAAGACGAAGTGCCGGAAGCAAGACCAAGTAGTGGCGGAACATTGGAAGCCGTTGGAATTCCAATGACAGAGTTTCAGCAGCTTACCAAAATTCCAGTCGTAATTTATTATGGCGATAACATTCCTGCTGAACCAAATCCAAATCCTGGTCAGGATGGGTGGCGGGTGCGGCTTGAAATGGCCAGATTATGGAGAGATGCAGTAAATCGTCATGGCGGCGATGTAACGGTAGTGCACCTGCCTGAAATCGGGATAAAAGGTAATACCCATTTCCCGTTTTCAGACTTAAACAATATGGAAATTGCTGATTTAATGTCGCATTGGTTAAAAGAAAAAGGACTGGATAAATAACATGTACTGAATAGTAAAGCTTTGTGCGTCTGCGTGTTTTGGTGACTTTGTAGCGTGAGAAATATGCCACCAAAACACCAAAGCACAAAGAATCACGAAAACATTCTTTCGTTGTAAAAAATTGAGATATGAAAACAGTAAAATTAAATAACGGTATTAAAATGCCGATCCTGGGATTTGGTGTTTACCAGATTGCAGACTTAAATGAGTGCGAAAACAGTGTGCTCGACGCGATTGAAACGGGATACCGTTTAATTGACACGGCAGCTTCATACAGGAATGAAACAGCAGTTGGGAATGCGATCAAAAAAAGCGGAGTGGAAAGGGAAGAGCATTTTTATAACCACAAAACTCTGGGTGCAGGATGCCGGATACGAAAAGACAAAAAAAGCTTTTCATAAATCATTAAACAAACTGCAGCTCGATTATCTGGATTTATTTCTGATTCATCAGCCATACGGTGATGTGCATGGTTCGTGGAGAGCCATGGAAGAGTTGTATCATGAAGCAAAAGTCCGGGCCATTGGTTTGAGTAATTTCCAACCTGACCGCGTAATGGATATCATCACTTTTAATGAAGTTGTTCCTGCAGTAAACCAGATTGAAACACACCCGTTTAATCAGCAAAATGAAACCCATAAATTTTTAACCGACAATGGAGTACAGATGGAATCCTGGGGACCTTTCGCAGAAGGAAAACACAACCTTTTCCAAAATGAAGTATTGGCATCCATCGGCAGTAATTACAATAAATCGGTTGCACAGGTTGTACTGCGCTGGTTAATACAAAAGGGAATAGTTGCGATTCCCAAATCGGTTCACAAAGAGAGAATAAAAGAAAACTTCAGCATTTTCGATTTTGAACTGAAAACAGAAGACTTGAAGGCCATTGCAACGCTTGATACAAAAACAAGCAGTTTCTTCAACCATCGGGATCCTGAAATAATTAAATGGATGGGCAGCAGAAAACTCGATTTATAGAAGTATTCATAACAAAATAAGAAAGAGGAAATTAAAAATGATAAGAAAAATAAGCATTCACTTCTTAATAGTTATAGTATTGACTGTAAGCATTTTTGCATCAGGACAAAATAGGATCACCAATCCTTTTGGCCTTGTATACCGGAATGCCATTACAGAAAATGTACCCGGCGAGGTAAACATTCATCCAGTAAAATATAACCTGAATGGCATTGAAATAGCGGCCAATATATACACACCCGCCGGTTACAATCCGTCAAAAAATTATCCTGCAGTTGTAGTCGCCCATCCAAACGGAGGTGTTAAGGAACAGGTAGCGGGCTTATACGCACAGCGCCTGGCAGAATCGGGTTACATTACCATTGCTGCCGATGCATCCTACCAGGGGGCCAGCGGAGGAGAACCACGAAACGTAGATAAGCCGGCCAATCGTATTGAAGACATTCATGGCATGGCCGATTTTATTACTCAATACCCGGGAGTAAATGCCGATCATCTCGGATTACTGGGAATTTGCGGTGGTGGCGGTTATTCACTGGCTGCCGCTCAAACCGACAAACGCTTTAAAGCTGTGGCCACCTTAAGTATGTTTAATTCAGGTGTGGTAAGACGTAACGGTTTTATGAGTTCGCAGATTGAAACCATTCAGGAACGGTTGAAACAGGCTTCAGATGCCCGTGCACAGGAAGCAGCAGGCGGTGAAGTTCTTTATGCTGCCGATACCGAAATTACCGATGAGATGGCAGATAAAATGCCCTTTGACCTGTACCGCGAAGGCCATTATTATTACCACAGAACACATGCACATCCCAATTCCACATTCCGGTATACCATGAGCAGCCTGCCCGACCTCATGGCTTTTGATGCAGCTACCCGTATGGATTTAATTAACCAGCCGCTTTTGATGATGGCTGGTAGCAAAGCTGACTCGTATTACATGACCGACAGGGCATTTCATCTTGCAACCGGAACAAATGAAAAGGAACTGTTCCTGATTCCGGGAGCTACCCACATTCAAACTTATTATGTTCCTGAATATGTGAATCAGGCAATGAATAAACTAAAGGAGTTTTATGAAAAATATTTATAAAAGATAAATACTATGAAAGCAACAATTCTCGGACTATTTATAATCGCTTTTTATGTGCAATCGACTTTCGCACAAAATTCTGCCGCAGAGCAGGAAATTATTAATCTTTCGAAAAACAAGTGGCAGTGGATGGCCGACAAAAATGTGGATAAACTGGCTGATCTTTTTCATGAAAAAGCTGTATTCGTCCATATGGGAGGAAGCTGGGGAACCGAACAGGAACTCGGTATCATTAAAAGCGGAGGCATCTGGTATAAAAAAGCTGACATTCATGAAGTATCGGTCAATATTATTGAGAATACTGCTATTCTCTTAAACAGGATTGATTTGCTGGCTGTAGTAGGCGGAAATGAAGTCACCAATCCGTTTGAGGTTACAGAAGTCTACATCAGTCAGAATGGTAAATGGAAATTAGGATCGCTGTCGTTTACCAGGTTAATGACACGCGGCGAAGATCATTAATTTCACTCTAACTCTTATAAAAATGAAAAAAATATTAACAGGTTTGGCAATCATAGTTAGCTTCAGTTTAAATGCTCAGCAGACGGCAGTCAATGTTTCTATAGCAGACGCGCCGGTAGTTCAAACAAAATCAGGAAATGTAAAAGGTGCAACCGACAATGATGTCACCAGTTTCAAAGGAATTCCCTATGCAGCTCCGCCAGTTGGTGAATTTCGGTGGCGGCCTCCGCAGCCTGTGAAATCATGGGAGGGAGAATTTGATGCAACAGAATATGGGGCCAATTGTGCCCAGGCCGGATGGGGAGCTGCTCCGGGGACAATTTCAGAGGGCTCTTCGGAAGATTGCCTGTACCTTAATTTGTGGAAACCTGCAGGAAGCAAAGCCTGGTGATAAGCTTCCGGTTATGGTTTGGATACATGGCGGCGCCTTTGTTGGTGGCAGCGGGTCCGGCCCGGGTACGGCAGGAAATGCATTTGCCAGACAGGGAGTCATCCTGATGACTTTTAATTACCGGTTGGGACGCCTCGGCCATTTTGCGTTTCCTGCGTTAAGCAAAGAACATCCGGAAGAGCCAAAAGGCAGTTATGCGTACATGGACCAGATTGCCGCTCTCCAATGGTTGCAGGACAATATCGCCGCATTTGGAGGCGATCCGGATAATGTGACCATTTTCGGTTTCTCTGCCGGTGGCGTTTCTGTACATTCACTGCTGACAATTCCGGCGGCGAAAGGTCTTTTCCACAAAGCAATCAGTGAATCCGGCGGTGGTCGGGATGGCGTACTGACCGGCAGACCGATTCGTGAAGATAATGCCGATCCCTTTTATAAGATATCCGCTGAAACGATTGGGATAAACTTTGCCCGCAAACACGGGATCGAAGGAACGGATGCAGCAGCACTTGCAAAACTTCGTGCCCTGAGTGTTGAAGAGATAGTGGACGGAGGTCAGGAATCTGATGGACAGGATGGTCCACGCACCTATTCGGGCCCGATTCTCGATGGAAAACTGGTGGTAGAAACAGCTGAAAGCGCTTACAAAGCAGGCAGGCAGGCAGACGTACCGCTGATCATTGGAAATTGCAGTGCAGAAATAGGCGGAGCTTTTGTGAATAACAGCAAATCAAAAGAAGAATTGTTTTCACTCTTCGGAGAACTGGAAGATGAAGCAAAAGCCGCCTATGATTCAAATGGGAACAAAGAATTCGCCGGGGTAATTACAAAGTTTAACTCCGACTGGGTATGGGGCGAGCCGGCCCGGATGACAGCAAATGCTTTTGCTGCCGAAGACGTACCGACTTATGTTTACCTCTTTTCCTATGTGCCTGCCGCAATGCGGGAACGTGCTCCGTACGGCGCCGGACATGGGTCGGAAGTCGCATATGTGTTTAACAATCTCAATACCCGCCGGGGAGCAACTGAGCCAACATCGGAAGAAGAAAAATTAGCGGAAATGATGAACACTTATTGGGCAAATTTTGCCAAAACCGGTGATCCAAATGGTCCGGGTTTACCGGAATGGCCTGAATACAATCCTCAAAATGAAAAGATCCTTGAAATCCAGGCCGATGGGAAACCTGTTGGAAAACCCGACCCAAGGAAAGAAAGACTGGATGTAATTAAAAAGGCCTTCAATAGGGTTGAAATACAATCACGTGGTGGTATTTATTATATTCTAATAGTTTATATTTATATCAAAATGCCAATTCCCCGGTATAATTCCTCTGTCTGAATTAGTATATATAAAATTGAATTATAATTAAAAAAAACACCATGAAGAAAGTACTGATTTTCCACATTTTGGTTTTAATAATGTTTTCTACCGATGCTCAGATTTATCAATTTCGTGGTCCAAACAGGGATGGCAAATTTCCCGAAAGCAACTTACTGAAAAAGTGGCCGGAAAGTGGTCCGCAACTGCTGCTGGAATTTGAAGGTATTGGTGAAGGGTATTCCTCTGTCATTTCAAATGGGAAGTTTATCTATGCCTCCGGAAAAATAGGAGACATGGACCATTTAACATGCATTGACTTTGACGGCAATCAGCTTTGGCAGGTTGCTTATGGACAATCCTGGAATCAGGGCACTCCGAATACACGAAGCACCCCTACAATTGAAAATGACAGGATATACATCATCAGTGGAATGGGAGAACTTGTCTGCCTGAATGCCGAAACAGGAAATATCAACTGGAAGATCAATGCAGATAAAGATTACCAGACCGAATGGCATAACTGGGGGGTGGCCGAATCTCCGCTGATTGCCGGCAACAAGGTCATCTGTTCCGCTGCCGGTGCCTTGACAACTTTTGTTGCTTTTGATAAAATGACCGGTAAAGAAATCTGGAAAACTCCCACCACAAATGGTCAGCGTTCCTATGTATCGCCAATCCTGCATTCTTTTAACAACAAAGAGTATATCCTGGGGGCTTCTGCCAGTGACCTGTTCATTGTTGACCCGGAGAATGGTGACATTAAAGCTTCCTACAAATATTTCGACGCCTCCTTGTGGAAATGGCAGCCCAAAGGTATTATCTGGGCCAATTCTCCTGTGGTGAAAGACAATATGATTTTCCTGTCGATAGGTTATAACTATCCGGCTAAAATGCTTAAAGTAAACGATGAAGTAAGTTCCCTGGAAGAAGTATATACCAATGAAGTACTTGACAATCATCACCATGGGCTTATCGAACATAATGGCTACCTGTATGGATCATACTGGATAAACAATGGTTCGGGGAACTGGGCCTGCCTGGACTGGAATACAGGCGAAGTAAAGTATGATGAGGAATGGAACTCAAAAGGACAAATGGTGTACGCAGATGGAATGCTGTATGTGTATGATGAGAAAAGAGGGAATGTAGGTCTTGTTGAACCCGATCCCTCCGGTTTTAACCTTGTCAGCTCATTTCAGGTTGAAAAAGGAACAGGTCCGCACTGGTCACACCCTTATTTGTATGAAGGAAATATGTATCTGAGACATGGCAATGTGTTGATGGTTTATCGTATAAAATAACCTGTCTGACATCCGGTAGTTTATGATGAAAGCAAACGATATAAATTTGAAAAGCAAAAAAAAGTAAAATGGAGAATTTATTAAAACAGGTACTTCTGGGAATAACTGTTATTTGTTGCTTAACCGGAAACCTTTACGGGCAAAACAAGGAAGATTCAAAGAAGGCATTGTCCGCAAAACAACAACGGATAATCCCCATTGCGGCACTTACTGCCAAGGGCGAGTTGGAACAATTAAAACCGGCACTGAACGCCGGCTTGGAAGCAGGCCTGACCATTAATGAAATAAAAGAATTAATGGTACACCTTTATGCCTACTGTGGATTCCCGCGAAGCATACGTGGCTTGCAAACTTTTATGGAAGTACTGGATGAACGCAAAGCAAAAGGAATTACTGATGAAACGGGTTCTGATGCTTCGCCAATTAATGATGAACGAAGCAAATACGATCGGGGCAAAGCGAACCTGGAAAAATTGATTGGCAGGCCGCTGGATGGTCCGCAAAGCGGTTATGCTGCATTTGCCCCGGTCATTGAAATATTTCTGAAAGAACATCTGTTTGCCGATATTTTCGACCGCGATGTTCTAAGCTACGCAGAACGTGAATTGGTCACAGTTTCGGTGATAAGTGCAATTGGCAAAGCCGAACCCATGCTTCGCAGCCATTTAGCAATTTGCCTGAATCTTGGATTCACGCCCGAACAATTGCAGGAGTTTACAGGTATCATCAAATCAACTATCGGTAAAAAAGAAGCCAAAAATGCGCAGGCAGTTCTAAACGAATTACTGGAAAACAGGGAATGAAGAAATGTTCTTCATTGGTAAATAATTTAGGAACCCGGAGGGTTCACATGTTTATAGAAAAAGAATAGTAAGTCAAAATGCGACCCCAGGGGTCGAAACAGAAAATCTATCAAATATTTCTATAAACATTCGATACCTCTGGCATCGAAAAAATTGTAAACAAACATTTGAGGCTTATAAAGAACTCAATTCATAAATTAAAATGATACAACCATGAAACAGATTTTAATATTCCATCTGATTTTTATATCATTCCTTATTGCTGCCTGCAATACAGGTAACAGGACAAATGAAACAACTCAGAAAAATGAATCACTCTTTCCGAAAGGGGAAAAATTAGAAAGTGACAACTTCACCGGCACCGTATGGCTGCAAATGATGGGGGCGAAAGATACCACGCTTCATGCCCGGTTTGGAAATGTAACATTTGAACCAAAAGCACGGACTAACTGGCATTCGCATCCGGGAGGTCAACTGCTTTTTATAACCAGTGGCAAAGGTTATTACCAGGCAAAAGGCAAGCCTGCCCGGACATTGCAAGCGCAGGCGATGTGGTGGAAATCCCACGTAATGTGGTGCACTGGCATGGTGCTGCACCCGACAGTGAATTTGCACACATTGCCATCAGTCTTAACCAGGATGAGGGTGGTGCGGTCTGGATTGGACCTGTTACGGATGAGGAATATGAGAATACTGAAGAATAGTACCATTATATAATGTCCCGTTTATGAAAACCATCAAAAATGCATCCGGATAAATCAACAAATTAAACCTCTGTAAATCAACGAAGTCAAAAAAAAATCATTCCAATAAAAACTAAAAAACAACCAAAATGAAAAACAAACCGATTATTCTAACTGCATTTTTTCTGCTGATTTTAGTAAACAGTATTTATTCCCAAGACTGGCCTCAGTTTCTTGGGCCCGAAAGAAACGGTACCTCACCTCAAAAAGGAATTTTAAAAACCTGGCCCGAAACCGGCCCCGAAGTACTTTGGAGTGTTGATTTGGGCATTGGTTACGGAGGGCCGGTTGTAAAAGACGGGAAAGTTTATCTGCTCGATCGTGACGATGAAACAGGCGATAAAATGCGCTGTTTCGACCTGAATACCGGCGAAGAACTCTGGAAGTTTGAATACGATGCCGCTGGTTCTGTCATGTTTCCCGGCTCGCGCAGTGTCCCGGCAGTGGATGGTAATCATGTTTATTCCTGTGGTGTTTACGGCGACTTGTATTGCATCGACGTTAATACATACCAAGCGGTTTGGAATAAAAACATCTGGACGGATTTCGGTGGTGATCCGGGAAATGCTCCGTCCGATGAATCAGCAGGTGGATTTGGAGGTCATGGTAATTTCCCGATTTGGGCCATTTCACAATGCCCGCTGGTTTATGGTAATTTACTGGTTATTGCTTCGCAGGCTCCTGAAGCCGGAGTGGTTGCCTATAACAAAAATACAGGAGAACTTGTGTGGAAAACTCCTAATCTTGGTAACGAGAATTATGTAAGTCCAACTGTAATTAAAATTGATGGAAAAGACCATATTGTAATGGTAATTTCATCTACCAATCCAATTGGACGTCGGGACGCTCCGCAAACGATGGGCAGCATAGTTGGAATAGATCCAGCTTCGGGAAAGATTTTATGGAATACGAAGGATGGCAATGTCACATTACTGTTGCAAGTGCTGTAGATGCCGGTGAAAACAGGATTCTCGCGGTAGGCGGATATGAACGGGGTGCCACAATGATAAAAGTGGAAAAACAGGCAGATGGAAGTTATGGTACTAAAGAACTTTTTACTACCGTTGAATTTGGCGACCAAACAAAACCACCGCTATTAATCGATGGATATTTCTATGCCCAGTATGGCACCAATAACCGCCGTGACGGACTGACCTGCATGAATATGGATGGCGAAGTGATGTGGAAAACAAAACGCGATCCCGATTTCAACAAAGGCAGCATGATTTATGCAGATGGGCTGATTTTAGCCACCGACGGCGCAAAAAAACTCTATCTTATAGAACCTGACCCGGCCGGGTTCAAACCATTGGCTTCCACTGAATTGCTTGGTGAACCTAAAATACAGGCTGACGGGATTGCAGCCAGGATAGGCGGCTCCGCCCAAAACTGGGCCCCCATTGCGCTCGCTGAAGGAAAGCTGCTCATTCGGGACCAAAACAGGATGTTGTGCTTAAAAGTTGCTGAATAATGCGTAGGAAAACACAGGGAATGATTTCCCCGCATTTTTGGTACTGTTTTAATATATTCCTGGAGATGCTTGCCAAGTTTAATTTATTTGTCATGACAAGCAGAATGGCTACATTTGCCCATTCAATAATTCGTTAATTTTAGAAGAAATCTCAGTTATGTCACAGCTTACAAATGAAATGAAGGAAATGATTGCATCCCGGCAATGTTTTCATGCGACAGTCAGCAAAGATGGAATTCCCAATAATGCGCCTAAACGTTCGACCCGTGTACTTAATGATGAAACCTTAATTTTTACAGAAGGAGTGGGAGGCAGAACCTATAAGAATATTCTGGATGGTTCGAAAGTAGCATCTGCTGTAGTGGATCGCGAAACTGTTGACGGATATCGTTTTATTGGTACCCCTGAAGTTTTAACCAGTGGTGAACTATATGAAAAATCTGCAGAAATGTCGCTAAAGGCAGGAATGCCCAAACCCAGGGCTGTAATTTTAATTCATATTGAAGAAATTCACAGTTTGAAACCCGGGCCAATGGCAGGTAAAAAAATCGGATAAGTTTTGGATGATTACCTATTGCAAACCGGATTTATCAGGTGTGAAAATCCTGCATCGTTTTGTTTAACATATTAGTCATAACTATCTGGTTCCTTTTTCGTAAAACCACAGTATATTGAACTAAAGATTAAATAGGTATTTTTATTAGCAACGAGAAGTGGTTATGATTGCTTTCGGCCCGATATCATCGCGAAGACTGGGACTTAGTTTGGGAATCAATAATATTGTTTCTCAAAAGGTTTGTTCGTATAGCTGTATTTATTGCCAGGCAGGTGTAACACGCTATAGAACCATGCAACCAACCAATTTTCACACTCCTGAAATACTGGTTAACAGTGTGGCTTCGCATTTGGAAAAGCTCGACAAAATGCACTGGCCCGATTATCTGACTTTTGTAGCAAATGGTGAGCCCACGCTCGACAATAACCTCGGAGAAGAAATCAGGTTGCTGAAAAGGTTTGGTATTCCGGTAGCTGTTATTACAAACGCATCGCTTCTTTATAAAAATGAAATCCGGGAAAATCTAATGAACGCAGACCGGGTATCGGTAAAACTAGATACAATTAGCAAACTGGCCTGGCGAAAAGTCAACCGGCCTTCCATTGGTTTGCAGATTCAACGTATTTTAAATGGCATCGAAATATTTTCAGAACAATACAAAGGAAAATTGAATACCGAAACAATGCTGGTTGAAAAATTTAATAACCTACCCAACCAAATCAGGCAAACGGCAGCATTTATTTCGTGTTTGAAACCCGATACAGCTTATATTTCTGTTCCAACGAGGCCCCCGGCTTTGCGAGAAGTGAAACCGGTTACGGACAGGCAATTGGCGCTGGCCTGGAATATTTTCAACAGCTTCGGGATGAAAACTGAAACCCTTGCCGGTTTTGAAGGAAACGACACGGGATTCACAGGCAATGCTGCCGATGACATTCTGAATATAACGGCCGTTCATCCGCTGCGGGAAGATACCATACGTGAATTGATAAAAAAAGAAAATGCCGATATGGAAGTTGTGGATTCGCTGCTGTTGCAGGGATTGTTAAAAAAAACAGCATTTAACGGAATGAATTATTATTTCAGAAGTCATTAATTATGGATTCATCGGATAACTGTCACAGTCGATGTTTAACTTATCGGAGTAAGTTCATATTTTAAAATGATTGGGAAAAAGTAATAGACCTTGAATTCCGATCGGGAAATTTTTGCATTTCGTTTCGCTAAACTTCCCCCCGTTTTAGCTTTTGAAACGGCGAGGTGGCGCGGTTTTTATATCCATGAACGGAAACGGCAACAAACAAAATGATTGCCGCTATAATTGCAGCAATTACAATCGACTGATTATCCTGCCATTGTTTAACGGCAATGGCAATTAATGCCCAAACACCAACCAGAGCAGCTTCTCGCATATTCCGGAAACGAATCAGCAGCAAATAAATGAAAGAGGCGGCTACAATCAGAACAATCGTCCAGACCTGCGGCGTAAGAAATCCGCCGTTCCAGTTCATACTTATCAAAAATGCGGAAATGTTTGCCACTGTTGCAACAATTATCCAGCCGATATAGATGCAAACCGGCCACCACACAAATACGATAATCCGGACAGGTGCATCCCAAATCTCAAGTCGCAATCTAACCGTCAGCACTATTAATGAAATCAGCAATATCAGCATTAAAATCACCGAAAGGCCAATTCTGTCATTTACCCAGGCGGCAATCCAAAATCCGTTTGCCAGGTTGCTGATGGCAAACCAGAAACCGGTTCTTTCCAGGTTTTCATCCTGCCCGTATTTTATCCGGGCAAACCACTGATAACCCACAAATGCAAGGAGAAGCAGGTAAATTAGCCCCCAAATGGAGAAGGCATAACCGGCAGGAGTAAACAACGATTCATATCGGGCGCTGATGTCGGCCACCGATGTGCCGTTAAAAGCTGCACTGCCCGCAAGGGCATTCATGACTAAAGCAAAAATCAAGGTAACGGTATTTGAAAGCAATAAAATTTTTTGTTTCATGTTTTTGGCAAAAAGTTATACTAATTTACAAAACAATATCGTTTATGTCATGTTCATTTAAACGAACATATATGATGTAACTTTTTTCAACAAGGAAAAATTCTCTTAAAAAAAATTTGAATCATCGTTGGATTTTTGTGAAAAGTGCAACTGGTAAATTTATCACCATTTCTGTTTCCTTTTAAATAGCCCAGAATTTATTAATTTTTGAATTGCATATCTTTTTGTTTTTATTTAACTTACAAATAATTGATTTTTAGCCATTAAATTATTTTCAAATTCTTCCTGAATGAGGACGTACAACTGAGTTTTTCGGGTATTTTATTTGCTAAAGAGTACTGAACGGTGTGTAAGCTGAAGCGAATTTACAGGCACAAGTATAAAAGCACAACAGGTTAGTTGATCATTTTTCATTCTTTAAACAGAATTTCATGCTTGAAAAGATCACAAAAATTATCGCCCGTTTCTTTGGAATAATAGCAGGTTCACTCTCCGGTATAAGTGCCATTTTAATAGCCGTTGGATACCTGGCAGAACGCAGTCATTTGAAAATGCTGGGTTTCACAAACATACCGGTGGATTTGAATCAATATTTATATACCGGTTCAATTTTACTGGGATTTTTGCCCGGCATAATCATATTGCAAAGCATTTCGCTGGTTTTGGAGCCACTGGTTTTGGTGATATTTTCGGTAATTTTGCTGGCCAGATTATCAAGGCGAATTCCTTCTGTGAAAGTTTGGGGAGATAAAGTTTCAAACTCGGGAAAACATTTCATAGCCAGGTTTAGGCATTTCTTTTTGATTTTACTTGTTGTTGCACAGATGATATCGCTGAACTGGATGGTAAAAGCAGTATTGGTTGAAAACCTGCTTTTTACGGAAGTTAATGCAACAGCACCAGCTAAGTTTACCTTTTTAACCGCCAACACCGATGCACTCAAACAACTGATTTTAACCAAAGATGAAAAGCTGCCGCGCTATTTTACCCAACTGTTTTTAAGTGTTTTGCTTATTGGGTTGGCTTTGCGTTATATCATGTCGGTGAAAAAAGAGAAAGACGAACCCGTGAGTTTTCATGTCAAATTTTGGGCTACGATAAATTTTCTGCTTTTTGCAACGCAGGTAATCCTGGTTCCATGCAATTACGGTGTATTGTTGCTTAATAGTAAATATCAGGAAGTTAAAACGCAGTTTAAAACTGTCGGACAAAAGAATGATTTTCAGAAAACGGCTCAAAAATCGCAGTTAAATGCCAGCCAGGTAGCACGCGAAAATGCCATCCGCAACCAGAAACTCGAAACGCATGGAATTCCGTTCAGGTACAATCTTGAAGCAAAGCCACAGGTTTTTACAAATCCGGAAGGTGATATGCTCACCTATTCTGCAACTTCAACCGCACCTGATGTGGCTCAGGCTGAAATTGATGGAAATGTGCTGATCATAACACCGCTTGAAACCGGAGACGCTCTGATTACTGTTGTAGCCCGAAACAGCGAAGGCAAGGAAGGCTCGGTAAGTTTTTCGGTGAATGTTGCAGATGAAATAGATATATGGGGTGCAGAAGTGGCAAATCAAATTCCCCCGCAAACACTGATGGTGGGAGATAAGCCTTTTGTTCGGAATTTGATGGCTGATCCTACTGTATTCCGGTTGCTCGATCAGGAACCGGTACAGCTTACTTTTCAGGTGAATTGCGAATCAGCCCAGGTTGCCGGTGTGAAAATTTCGGGAAATGTTTTGGAAGTGCAACCCCTTTTAAAAGGCAACGCTGTAGTTTCGGTAACAGCAAACGATGGTTATGGTCGAATGGTATCGACAGAATTCAATGTAGTCGTACTTGATCAAAAACTTCAATGGCCGGAAGATGATCGCCTCTTGCTTATTTATCAGTCGGATGATGAATTTTATCTCTATTCGAAGCTGGAAAAACGAATTTGGTACGTTCGTTCCAACGATATTGAATCGATGGTTTATTACGGACTCGCAGAGGCATTTTAAAGAAACAATCAAAAATGGAGGTTTAAATATGAAGACAAACTTAATATTCTGCAGATGGATGGCATACACTGTCTTTGCGTTGATTCCTTTTCAAAATGCTGCACAGGAAGGCGTGGCCAAAATTACGAAAATTGCTACCATTTCTGAAGGAGTTGTCAAGGAAGAAAAGAACCAGACTTCTCTTGCCCAGTTAAGGAGGAACGATCAGAGAAATTGGCTAAACATCAAAATAAATGAAAAGTTGTTTTATAACGACAACCTGAAACTGGAACAAAATATTCGGTTGAGACTGCGGGTAAAAAATCAACTGCAAAACGGAACTGTATCGATGATGCCCTATCCCGACTTAAAAGAACCGGGATTATACGAAGTGAAAGAAGCGCAGGATGGTTCGCGGCGGGTAGCTATTGAAATCCGGCAGGGCAGCGGTATATTTACCGTTATTAAAGACAAAATTCAGGTAAATACCCAGGGACTGCAAAGTGTTGTGGAATCGGGCAGCACTACTCGGGCGCTGTATCATGTCCGTTCCGACAGTTCGGGAGAAGTTTATCTGGAACAAGGACATCTTACCTTTCCAAAAGATCCGAAAGTAAACCGTTTAAATGTAGGGGAGGCAGCCTATTTCCGAAACGGGCAAATTACCAGCGTATTTGTTCCCACCGCACAATTGGCTTCCGAGTATGAAAATTTCATTCAGATGAATAGCTCAACAGTTTGGAAACCGTCGTTGCTGAAGCGACCGGGATTCTGGGCCGGAGCTGCCGCAGTTGGTGTGAGTACAGCAATTTTAATAATTCAACCCTGGAAATCTGATAAGGCGACTGGAAATATAAACGTGAACTGGGGTTTTTAATTCAAAAATCATATCGGTTATGAAAAAGTTAACGGTGCAATTATGCAATTATGGGCTGATTTGGAGTGCTGTTTTTGCAATTATCGGTTTGCAAATTTCATGCACCCGGGAAGACGATTTGATGCGAAAAACAGTTGTCACATTAAATATTCCACTACCCGGAGATGGCAATTTAAAAAGTGCCGCTTCGGTAACCAGCGTTACAAGAGTTACAATTACAGTGACTGCGGATGGTGAAACTTTGGTTCCTGAGACTGATTTGGACATTACAGGAAATAGAGCCACCGGTAAAATTTCAGTCGATAAAGGTACGGGCAGAACATTCACAGTTAAAGCCACGGATGGAAATAATATTGTTCAATGGCAGGGTGCTACGACAGAGAATATCGACAAGAATGATTTTACGGTTAACCTCACATTGTCACCCATCCTGCCGGCCGCCGCTGATTTGCAGGCAACGCGGTCGGAAAACATTGTCAACTTATCATGGAATCAAAATGCCGACGACGATTTTGCAGGATACGATTTATACCGATCGGATTCGGAAAATTCGCTGGGTGACAATATTTATTCAAGTAATGTAAATACAACAACTCAGTATAATGACAGCACGCTGGCGGAGGGAAAAACCTACTATTATACTTTGGTTGTTACAGATACCGAGGGTTTTAACATCAACAGTAATCTGGTTCAGATAGAATTGCCATACGTTTTGCCAACGCCGAGCATCCTTCGCGTTGATTCGGTGAGCAATATCGTCGAACTTTCCTGGACACCGAATCCTGATCCGGATTTCAACAATTACGTTTTATATCGATCGGACAATGAAACTACCTTCGACGAACAGGTTTATTCAACCAATACCCTTTCGGACACCACATTTACTGACACTCTGGTAACTGCCGGGAATACCTATTATTATCGGGTTGTAGTAACTGACGCCGACGAATTGAGTAGCGGAAGTAATGTAGTTCAGGCTGAAATCCCGCAGAGAATTCCAACTGCGGTTCATTTGGACGCTTCTCTCGATGGTTACGTTTACGCATACTGGACTCAAAATGCTGACCCTGATTTTGACAGGTACGAGTTATACCGCTCGCAAATGGAAAATGCGTTGGGTTCAAAAATATATTCAACCAATGTTGTCACTGAACGAGAATTTGTTGACACAACTTTTATTGAAGGAAATACTTACTTTTACACTGTTGTTGTTTATAATATATCAGGCTCGGGGTCGGAAAGTAATGTCGCTCAAGTTGATGTGCCTGCTGTTCCGCCTGTTCCGAGTTACCTGAAAGGGTATGATTATGAAGAAATTTATCTGTACTGGACCGAAAATCCCGATTCTGATTTCGCACGTTACGAACTTTATCGATCGAAAGATAATTCGCCGGGCGACAGAATATTCACTACAACGGATGTTACTGAAACATTTTATTATGATAATTCTTTACCGGAACCAGGCATTTACAATTATAAAGTGATTGTGTTCGATGAGCATGGATTTAGCTCGGAAAGTAATTTATTTCAGGTTAGGTATAATCTTATTACACCAGGTACTTTGGATGGTTGGAGCGAAGGAGTATACGTAGAACTTAACTGGACTCAGAATTACGACTATAATTTCGCGAAATATGAATTATACCGGTCAGAGTCGGAAGCGGATTTGGGAACAATGATTTTATCAACGGATACCGTCACTCAAACAAATTATGCGGATTATCCGGTTCCGGAAGGAAAAACATACTATTACAGAATTTTAGTTTACAGTACAGATGGTTATTATGCTGAAAGTAATACCATTAAAATAGTAATCCCTAACTATGATCCAACACCAAGTAAATTATCAGTCGTTTCAGTTAGCAGTGTTGTCGAACTGTCGTGGACACGAAATTACGATGCCGATTTTGCCAAATATGAGTTATATCGATCGAATTCCCAAAACTCGCTGGGCACGTTAATTTTTACGACTTCCAATGTAACTGAAACAGCATATAATGATGGTAAAGTGGCAGAAAATAGCACCTATTATTATACGGTTATTGTGTATGATATCAGCGAACTCTTTTCGAAAAGTAATGTTGTTCAGGTTAAAACACCTATTTTCTAAAAGTTCGTTTTGTTAATTTATGACTCAGAGCATATCTGTTGACAATTAAAACAGCAAATTATCAGTTATGTTAAGTTCGAAAAAATGGCAGAACAATACGTTTAGATTAAAGGATTTTTTATAACTTTTTAGCCATTAAGAACTGAAATCATGGATAACGAATTAAAGACAAAAATCAAAACATTTATTTCTCAAGGAATTTCTGAAGAACCGGTAAAAAGCCAACCCGATCCATTTTGGCAAAGCCTGCGGGACGCTGGCACGGAAATATGGCTCGACACCGGCGATATGGAAGAGGCCGAAAAAATATGGACGGCTGAAATGTCGGCACTTACAACCAATAACACATTGGTTAATAAAGAAATACAAAAAGGTATTTATGATGATTTTATAGCTGAAGCCAAAGAAATTGTAAAGCCGCTTTCGCTGAAAGAACAAATTATTGAAATTGCTTTTATTCTGAATGCCCGCCACGGACTGCGGCTGGCAAAGAAATTTGGCGGTAAAGTGAGCGTTGAACTTCATACTGATACCGCACACAATATTTCCGCAATTGTTGATTACGGAAAACGCTATTTCGAAATAAATCCGGAACATTTTATCGTAAAAGTGCCTTATACCGCAGCCGGATTGATTGGCGCGAAAAAATTACGTGAGGCTGGCGTAAAGATCAATTTCACGCTGGAATTCTCGGCGCGGCAGAATGTGATGGTGGCAGCTATTACAAAACCCAATTACCAGAATGTTTTTTTGGGAAGGGTAGGAGCGTACATCAAAGATAACGAATTGGGAGACGGTTCCGGCGCCGGCGAACGCACCGTCATTTCGGCCCAGAACTGGGTTACTGACCTGACAAAGAACAATAACGGACCTACAAAAATGATTGCAGCCAGTCTCCGAAGTTACGAACAACTCGAGGCGCTGGCCGGAGTAAATGTTTTTACCATGCCCACCAAAGTAGCCGCCGAAGGAAAATTAAAACTCGGCGGTAATTTCTCTTCAAAATTGAATGAAAAATATCCGGTGGATTTAACTACGGAAGCAGAAAAATATTTCCCCGAAAAACTTTGGGAGGTTTCAGAAAAAGAGTTGGCGCTTGCACAAAGCTTAAGCAGTGATTGTCCGAAAGACGGAAATGAACTCATCGACCGGGTGCATGCGGCAGGGTGCGGCGATATGTTTCCTTATTTGAGCAACGAAGATTTGCAGCACATTTCCAACGACGGAAAAATTCCGAAGCACAGCCGCTGGGCCGCCCGCATTGAAAGCGAAGAACTGGCCATCGATACGCTGCTCAACCTGGCCGGACTTGCCAGCTTTGCCAACGATCAGCGTGAGCTGGATGCACGAATTGAACGGATTATAAAAGGTTAAATAAAATGTGCGCCTGAGCTACAGGATACATCAGTTGCTATTTTAATAAAGCACCTAAAAGCAACCCAAGTTGCGTCCCAAAAGCAAATCCCATTATTCCGATAGTGAGACCGGAAATAATAATTTCTTTATTTTTTATCGCTCCTGCAACTGCAGGAACAAACGGAGGGGAATAAGTAAGTGCGGTAATGGCAATAATCGTGGTATCGGCATCGACCCGAAAAATTTTTGCCAAACCTACATGGATAATCATGGAACCGATAATAACAAGCAATACGTATAGAAAAAGCTCCAGATATTCAACCTGGAACATTTCGGTTAAATTGGCCATAGAAGATACCACCAGGGAAAAAATAATAATTAAATACATTCCCATCGGAAAGCTGTTTTGAAGCCGGTTGACCGGTTTAAAAAGCGAAGCAACCAAACCGAAAGTTGTTATAGCAAGGATTGCAATAACATCCTGTGCGCTTTTGGGAAACAAAAAACTGATTCCGCCGCCAATGGCAACAACAACAATTGACAGTCCCAGCGCTTTCAGTAAATCCGGAAAATACTTTCTTTTCACCAAATCATCGTAGTTTTCAATATTCTCATTTTCCTCTTCACCTAACTGAAATTCGTTTTCCGCCTTGTGAATCATATCGAATTTGGGTAAAAAAGTATTGAAAAGACGCTGGGCAACAGTCATTAAAAAAAGCAGTGCTACCGAACCAATGATTAAATCATAGGTATTGGTCAGGATAAAAGTTTCAGCCCGCACATTTAAACCGGTTGCAATTGCTGCCAGGTTTGCTGTTCCACCGGTATAAACGCCCACCAGCATTCCGGCAACTTTATTGGATTCTTCAATTGAATCCTGAAACAGTAAATAGCCGGCAAGTACAGCAATAATCAACGAAACCAGCGCCAAAACAAGCGAAAGAAGCGTGCCTTTTGCCAGTTTGAGCCATTTTTTCAGATCAAGCGAAAATAATAACAACGGCAGGGCCAGTGGAATTATAATGGTCCAGAGAAGTTCCTGTAAATGATAAATCCGGTTGACTACAACGTCGGTTTCCGTTAATTTGCCGGCAAACTGCAATTGCTGAAATTCGCTTTGTGATAAATAATGGTGGGCTGACTGTGCCAGCAACTGTTGCATTGCCGGTCCGGGTGAAGGCAATATTCCTGAGTTACCCAATATCAAACCAAAAACATACGCGAGAACAACTGCGCCAACTCGTTTTAAAACAGTTGAAATTTTGCAGAGGTAAATAATAAAAGCCGGGGCAAGCACGTAAAATAAAACCAGCGTAAAAGTTATCCACATAAGCTCGTCGTATCAGTTTAATAAACAAACTTAGCATTTTTTTCGAATCGCCGATACGAATCTTTTTTTTGTATTTAAAACCGGCGCCAGACATGGGTTTTCTATATTAAATTTATGATAAGCAGTGCTGGGGGAAAGTTGGTTGGACTAAAACCACAGGATATGTCAGCCTCAGATCGCCGCGAATTAACCTCCTGAGAATCGCGTAAAAATATTTTTACATACAATTATCCGGTTTAACTGAACCTAAGAGCGTCGGCCCGGTGCATTTTTTTTACTTGAGCGGATTGGCGAAAGCAAGCGAAGGATGAAGGGCAGATATATTGCCCCCGGCTTAAGCCGG
>CAWAMJ010000022.1:0-93205 GCA_963783085.1 uncultured Prolixibacteraceae bacterium
TTCTTTCAGAAACTTAGTGGTTTCATTGGCCAGCCGCATCGAAAGGTTCTGGCCGTCCGGGCCGCTTTCGAGGTTTGGATTTTTCCAGGGAGCAAAATAACCACCCTGCGGACTGCCGGCATCCCAGCCGCCTATATTGATGTCGAAACCATGATCGGTTGGCCACGAGCCTTCGCTGCCGAGGTGCCACTTTCCGGCGAAAAATGTTTTGTACCCGGATTCCTTCATTGCTTCGGGAAGTGTGATATATTCTTTTGGAAGATTTCGCACATAATCCGGCGGAAGCAGTTGATTATATCGATCTTGTTTTCTCCAGTTTTCCCCTGCAGGTGCGCCAATCCAGTCGGTTATGCCGTGCCGCGCAGGGAATTTGCCGGTCATGATGCTTGCCCGCGACGGGCTGCATACCTGGCAGGCTGCGTACCCTTCGGTAAACAAATTCCTTCGCGGGCAATGCCGATCAATATTGGGCGTTTCGTAAAATTTACTTCCCGTTGCGCTCAAATCGTGGGCACCCAAATCATCCGCCAAAATGAAGAGAATGTTGGGTTTTTGTTGTTTCGTTTCGTTTTGCTGATTTTGGCAGGCAAAAAATAATAAAGCTAAAGTGAAAAGCAGGATTCCGGTTTTATTCATGATTTTTTTATCTTTTTAGAATGACAAAATTTATCCTCCCGCAGATTTCGCAGATGAACGCTGATTATTAAAATGGATTTCTGCGAAAATAAGCGGAATCCCAGCCTGCGTCTGGCAGGAGCGGGAAATTTTACTGTTTGTTACACATGCAGATGTTCCTTTAAAATTAGTTACGCGTATCCGTAGCGTATCATACCTCTCTGTTTAAATTTCTGATCTCTTCAGCAGTATACTTAAATTTTGCAGGATGCTTTTTTAGCTTTTTATTTAAAGCTTTTAGTTTTTGCAATCTGGTATAATTATTTTGATCTTTCTTCATAAAAAATATTCTGATATTATATCAGTTAAATGAAAAAACATCCGACTCTGTGCGTGCTGTTTCCATTAGTTGTTCCAGTTCTTTCACAATTTCCGGATGCTCATCAGCTACATTGTGCTCTTCGCCGATATCGTCGCTCAGATTATATAATTCCGTGGTTGTTTTACCGGGGACGGAAACGTTGTATTTCACCAGTTTCCAATCGCCTTTACGAATGGCTTTTCTACCACCCTTTTCATGAAATTCCCAGTATAGATAATCGTGTTCCTGTTGGCCGCCTTCGCCGAGCAAGGTTGGTAAAAATGAAATTCCGTCAATGTTTTTTGGCTTTTCAATTTCTGCAATGTCGGCGACTGTTGGAAGTATATCCCAAAATGCTGAAACATGCCCTGTTTTGCTCCCGGGTTCCACCTTTCCGGGCCACCACACAATCATCGGTTCGCGAATACCGCCTTCGTATAAATCGCGTTTATAACCTTTAAGAGGTCCGTTGCTGTCGAAATAATCCGGGTCGGCGCCACCTTCCAGATGCGGGCCATTATCGGAACTAAACATTACAATTGTATTTTTATCAAGTCCCAGTTCTTTCAATTTTGCAAGCACTTCGCCCACTTGTTCGTCGAGGTGCGTAACCATGGCCGCAAACGCTGCATGGCTTTCCGGCTGGGTTCCGTATGCGCCATTCCTGAAATTTTCATCGCCGGGCTCTGCGCCTTTGTATTGTTTTTCAGGAAGATATTTTCCACGGAAGTTTTTCAGGTATTTCTCCGGAAGCAGCAATTCAGCATGAGGAATAGTTGACGGATAATACAGGAAAAATGGTTTGTCTTTGTTTTCCTCTATAAAATCAAGCGCATGTTGCTGTATGGAATCCGCAGAATATTGTTCGTACTGGTCTCCCGTATTGTCAATGAGCATCACTTTCTCCTGGTTGTCCCACAAATGCGTGGGATAGTAATTATGGGCAATCCGCTGGCAATTGTAGCCGTAAAACTCATCGAATCCCTGCATGTTGGCATCGCCTTCCGAGCCGGGATAGCCGAGTCCCCATTTACCAAAACCACCGGTAGCATAACCTGCTTTTTTCAGCATTTCGGCCATTGTAAAAGTAGAATCCGGAATAGGCCACTGGCCTTCCGGTTGCACTTCCTTGTTTCCGCGGATTGGAGTGTGGCCTGTAGTTTGTCCGGTCATCAGCGATGAACGCGACGGCGCGCAAACCGAACAACCTGCATAATGCTGGGTAAACATCATTCCTTCGGCAGCCATTTTATCGATGTTTGGCGTTTCAAAATGGGTTTGGCCATAACAGCTTAAATCGCCGTATCCCAAATCATCAGCAAGAATGTAAACGATGTTTGGTTTTGCATTTTTGCTGGTTTGGATATCGGGTTTTTTCTGCGGGCTTTGGCAGGAAACAATTAACATGCAAAGTGTAATTACGAGGAAAAAATTTTTCATTTTGGTATGAATTTTTTGGATTTATCAAATAGAATGTACAGGATTGTACCGAATAAATGTACATGTTTCACAGTAGAATTTATTTTGAATTTATCAGGCAAACTTCGTCAAGTCGAGGTTTGGATCGTACTCCTGGTTTGAATAAAACATTTCATCCCATAAAGTTTTTTCCTGCGAGGTTGCGCCCATCCGTCCCAAAATTGCCGAAAGTGTGGACATGGCTCCTGAATGAGCTTCGTTTATCAAATTGCCGGATTCAATGCTGTTTATAAATGCCTTCACTTTATTTGGTGTTGAATCATACAACGCAGAAGTGAAAGCGCCCGAAGCCCGTTGCTCTTCTGTGGGCTCACCTTTTACCACGCCTGAATCCCACGGGTTGTCGCCGTCGATAAAAACACCGCGGCTGTAGTGGGCTTCCGCAAATCCTTTCGTGCCGATAAAGCGGGCACAAACATCACCGAATTTCGGCCCGAACTGGGTGGAATGAACACTGACATTTGTCTGCTCCGGGTAATCATAAATCACCTGGTAATTGGTAAATGTATCGCCAAAATCAGGTCCGCCTTTCCGGTTTCCGTTTCCAACCGATGCGTCCGGCTTTTCATTCAGCACCCAATTGCAAACATCAATCATATGAATGGCCTGGTCGAGAAAGATTCCTCCGGATAACTCGCGAAAATGAAAATGGTTGCGAATCATAAATTCCTCCCGCGAATTTCCCACCGGTTGCACAACTTTTCCGCTTCCCGAAGATATGTAATACAACTGCACGTTTACCACTTCGCCAATGTCGCCGCGCCGGATGCGGTTGGCCATTTCAACATACGGAGTGGCATGGCGAATTTGAAAACCAATGGTCACACTTACTTTGTCCTTTGCTTTTTCGCCGGCTGCAATTACTTTTTTGCAACCTGCCACATCGGGCGACGCAGGTTTTTCGCAGTAAACGTGCTTACCGCCATCCACCGCCGCATCCAAAAACAGCGGGTGCGTATATGCCGGCGCCGATACTAAAACTGCATCCACATCCGGATCATGAATGACGCTGAGGTACGCCTGTGGTCCGTGGTACATTTTTGAATTAGAAATTGCTGCACCACGGTTATCGGTATTCAGTTTATCAAATTTTGGTTTGGCGTTCTCCAGCTGGTAACCAAATAAATCGCCCATAGCAATAATACGCGCGCTGGTATTGTTTACCATATCGGAAATGACGGCGGTGCCGCGGTTGCCGCAACCGATTATTCCAACACGGATGGCGGAATTTGCCGTCGTTCCAAAAACTACCGAAGGTTTTAAAACGGCGAAAGTTGAGATCGCAGCGGCTGATGAGAGAAAATTTCTTCGCGTTACTGGTTTCATAATAAGTTGGTTTAAAAAGTCGATTTTCAAAGTTAAGAGAAAAACATGAGATGAACCAAAATACCCGGGAAACCATGTGGATAAAAATTGATTTACATTTCAAAATTTTCGTAGTTCAGGGCATTTGATTTTAGCAGCTCATAGTGTTTTTTAAAAGAAATTTTCAAGGGCAGTGAACGGTATGGCAGGTTGTGTTCTTTGGAAAAATCCCTGATAACTTCTGTAACTTCAGGTGCATAAATGCTGCTTATTCCCGGAAACAAGTGATGGGAAAGATGAAACGTATCAATAGCCTCTGATCTTTTTCAGTTATTGGGTGGACGGGAGCTCTTTCCATAATAAAACATTCAAATTATACTTCCATATAATCTGTTTTTTTAACACAAATGATTTATTTTTTGTTGAAAGCAGCAATCAGAAATTAAAGGATAAAATCAAAAATCTGAATTGGTGAATTAAAAAAAGCCGGACAACAGCCCGGCCGAATTTGTTAGGGTATAGTAAAAAACTAAAATAACTTTCTGAAACCAATAACTTCTTTTACTTCCTGTAAAGTTTCCGAAGCTGACCCGCGCGCTTTTTCAGCGCCTGTTCTGGCAACTTTTGCAAGATACGCATCATCTTTCAAAATGTCAATAATCCGTTCGCGAATTGGTGACAGTATATGAAACAATATCTTCCGCCAGTTGCTTTTTCATATCGCCGTAACGGATTTCGCATTTGTTGTACAGTTCGTTGAAGTGTGTTACGATATCAGGTGTTGAAACAATTTCCATCAATGTAAAAAGGTTTTGAATGGCTTCGGGTTTTTGCTGGTTCATTTCCGTTGGGCCTGAGTCTGTTACTGCCCGCATCACTTTTTTGCGTATCGATTTCGGGTCTTCATACAAATTGATGGCGTTTCCTTCGGATTTACCCATTTTACCGCTGCCGTCGAGGCCGGGGACTTTTATCATATCTTTTCCGTCGAAGGTGTACGGGCGCGGAATCGGGAATACTTTTTTGCCATACATGCGGTTAAATCGCTTCGCAAATTTACGCGCCATCTCCAGATTTTGTTCCTGGTCTTTTCCCACCGGAACAAAATTGGCCTTGTGAATGATGATATCGGCAGCCATTAAAACCGGGTAGGTGAGCAGGCCGGCATTCACGTTGTCAGGTTGCTGGCGGGCCTTGTCTTTAAACGATGTGGTGCGCTCCAACTCGCCCAGATAGGCATTCATGTTCAGGAATGTATATAATTCAGTTACTTCCGGCACGTCGCTCTGGATGTAAATGGTCGCTTTTTCGGGGTCGATTCCGCAGGCGAGATATTCCGCCAGTACCTGTTTCACGCCCGACTGCAAATCACCCGGCGTAGGGTGCGTGGTCAGCGAATGAATGTCGGCAATAAAAAAGAAGCAGTTAAAATCGTCCTGCATTCGTATGAAGTTGCGCACCGCCCCGAAATAATTTCCGAGGTGCAAATATCCTGTGGGCCGTATCCCGCTGAGTACTGTTGGTTTTATCATTTTTTTCGAAATTCCTGATTCGGCTGCAAAAATAGATATTCAGGCGCAAACTAAAAATATTCAGGAGAAAATAGTAGGTGCACGGGACGCGGAGTTTCCAACTCCGCGAAAATTGATTACCGGATTTAGAAAGATGTTGGAGTTAAAAACTCCAAATCCCTGTGGCCGAAAACGATTGGTTTTTAGTTTATCATTGACGTTGTCAGGTGCCGGGCACGCTGATAAGTCGTGGCGGTGGCCGGGCAACCTGTCAATATCAATTCAAACAGAAATTACTTTTATCCCGAATTAATCCTTACCTGCTTTACCTGTTCCCCCGAATTTCTGTAATTTCACGCGTTCAAAAAACGGGAAGTTGAATATGTCGAAGATACGGGTCACAAAACGGTTTCATTTTGAAATGGCACATACCCTTTACGAATACGATGGGGTGTGCCGCAACATTCACGGGCATTCCTACAATCTGGAAGTAACACTGATTGGCGAACCACGAAACGAGACGGGTCATCCCAAAGACGGAATGGTGCTGGATTTCGGCGATTTGAAGGAGATTGTGAAGTCGGAAATTGTTGGCCGGTTCGACCATTCCCTGATGGTGAACAGCCGGGTTCCGCAACCGCAAATGGAGTTGCTGAAAAAAACAACCGGCCGCCTGATTATTGTTAAATTTCAGCCCACCACCGAAAATATTGTGGCATACATCGCCGAAATCCTTCAACAACATCTGCCTGAAAACGTTTCATTGTTTAGCATCCGGCTTTACGAAACAGTAACTGCTTTTGCCGAGTGGTTTGCTTCTGACAACCAATAAGAATGATTCATAAAAATGAACGAGTTAAATAGTACATCATGCCTGAAAACAACCAGAAAAAACTTTTTTTGCTCGATGCATACGCATTGATTTACCGCAGTTATTTTGCATTTATCCGCAATCCCCGCTTCAATTCAAAAGGAGTGAATACTTCTGCCACGTTCGGATTTACCAACACGCTGGTGCAGTTGCTTGAAACCGAAAACCCGCATTACATCGGCGTGGTTTTCGATGTGTTGGCTCCTACATTCAGGCATGAAATCTTTCCTGAATACAAGGCGAACCGCGAAGTCATGCCCGAAGATTTGCGGAAAGCAATTCCCTATATCCGGAAAATAATTGAAGCTTTTAACATTCCGATCGTTGAAAAAGAAGGATTCGAAGCCGACGATGTTATCGGCACGCTGGCCCGGAAAGCCGAAAGTGAAGGTTTTATCACTTACATGATGACTCCCGATAAAGATTACGCACAGTTGGTCTCCGATCGGGTACTGATGTTTAAACCGGCAAAATCGGGCAAACTGGCCGAAGTGTGGGGACCGGACGAAGTGAAAAAGAATTTCGGCATTGACAATACGGAACAGGTAATCGATATTCTGGGTTTGATGGGCGACACTTCCGACAACATTCCCGGTTGTCCGGGAGTTGGACCGAAAAATGCTCAGAAACTTATTGCTGAATTTGGCAGCATAGCAGGTATTTACGAAAACATTGGCAAAATAAAAGGAAAACAAAAAGAGAAGCTGATTGAATTTGAAGAACAGGTGCGGCTTTCGCGGAAGCTGGCAACGATCGTTCAGGAAGTACCTATTGAATTCGATAAGGAAAGGTTGGTCAGAGACGAAGTAAATAAGGAAGCGCTGAAACTTTTGTTTGCCGACCTTGAATTTAAAACCCTGGCACAACGGCTCGAACTGGAAAAAGTGGAAGCTGCCGGGGCAATTCAGGGTTCGTTGTTTGGCGATGTTACAGCAGCCGTGCCGGCAGAGAAAAATATAGAAACCTTTGAAACCACTCCGCACCAGTATTACCTGATTGACACTGAAATGCAGCGTGCAAGTCTGTGTGCTGAATTATCGGTTCAGGAGGAATTTTGTTTCGACACGGAAACAACCGGGCTCGAAACGCAGTCGGCGGAAATTGTGTGCCTGTCGTTTGCCTTCAGGAAACATGAGGCATTTTGTGTTTTGGTGCCGAAGAATCGCGAAGAAGCTCACAAAGTTCTCGAAGAATTTCGCGATGTTTTTGAAGACGACCAAATTCGGAAAATCGGGCAGAACATCAAATACGACATGCTGATGCTGAGCAATTACGGAATCGAGGTAAAAGGCGCTTTGTACGATACGATGCTGGCCCATTATTTAATTCAACCTGAACAAAAACACAACCTCAATTTTCTGTGCCTGAAGTTTTTAAACTATCGGAAAATTACAACTGAAACCCTTATCGGGAAAAAAGGCAAAAGCCAGATAAATATGCGTTCGGTACCGGTTGAAAGACTGCGCGATTATGCCTGCGAAGATGCCGATCTTACCCTTCAGCTGAAAGATGCGCTCGAGGTTGAGCTGGATAAGGCAGAGGTTCGAAACTTGTTTGAAACGCTGGAAATGCCCCTTGTTCCGGTGTTGGTGCACATGGAAAATGCGGGCGTTAAACTGAATACAGAAGAACTGAAAATTTATGCCGCGGTTTTGCGCGATCAAATAATTCAGCTTGAAAAAGAAATCATTGAACTGGCCGGCGAAGAATTTAATGTTTCATCGCCAAAGCAACTCGGGCCGATTTTGTTCGAAAAACTGAAAATTGATTTCAACGCCCGAAAAACAAAGACCAAACAATATTCCACGGCAGAGGAAGTGTTGGTCCGCCTTGCCGACAGGCACCCCATCGTTAATAAAATCCTGGAATTTCGCGGTTTGAAAAAGCTGCTGAATACTTATGTGGAGGCGCTTCCATTGCTGGTGAATCCAAAAACCGGAAAGTTGCATACATCATACAACCAGGCAATTGCAGCAACCGGACGTTTAAGTTCGGTAAATCCGAATTTGCAAAACATACCTATCCGCGACGAAAGCGGACGGGAAATTCGCAAAGCTTTTGTTCCGTCGGGTAATGATTTTACTTTTTTATCGGCCGACTATTCGCAAATCGAACTGCGGATTATGGCCGCGCTGAGCAAAGACGAAGAGATGCTGAAAGCATTTCGGGAAGAAAAAGACATTCACTCAATTACGGCCGCAAAAATTTATAAAGTGGCTGAAACGGATGTAGATTCCGATATGCGCAGGAAAGCAAAAACAGCCAACTTCGGCATTATTTACGGCATTTCGCCATTCGGGCTTTCACAGCGGCTGAATATTCCGCGCACAGAAGCAAAGGAATTAATCGACGGTTATTTCGAAAGTTTTCCAAAAATTAAGACGTTCATGGACAGCCAGATTGAGTTCGCCAGAAAAAATGGTTACGTACAAACAATTAAAGGGCGCAAACGTTATTTAAATGACATCAATTCAGCCAATGCCACAGTCCGGGGAATGGCGGAACGCAATGCAATAAATGCTCCGATTCAGGGTTCGGCTGCCGATGTTATTAAAATCGCAATGATTAATATTTACCGGAAATTCAGGGAAGAAAACCTAACAACTAAAATGGTGTTGCAGGTACACGACGAATTGAATTTCGATGTTTATAAACCGGAACTTGACAGAGTTAAAGAAATTGTAAAAACAGAGATGGAATCTGCAGTGAAGTTCGACATTCCGCTTACCGTTGAAATGAATGCTGCAGAGAACTGGCTTGAAGCACATTGAAGAGGTTATGCAGGGACAAATGCGAATAGAAACAGAGGAGGATTACAGGGAAGCGCTGAACCGGTTTCTTCAGATTTGCGGTTCTACCAGAACCGATGAAGAACTTAGAGAACTGATGTCGTTGATGCGCATGATGGAAAGATATGAACGCGAAAATTGCGAAAACTGAATTTGGCCCTTCGGTAATTTTTTCACAAACATCACAGCTATTTTTTCTTGATTTTTGGTGAACCGGTTGGTTCAGCACGAAAAATTTTCTGTCGTTTCACAACTGCCACTTTTAATGCCAGCTTTTATTTATTTCAGTTGGCAACATCAGAAAATGGTTTGATATCTTTGCATTTTAGAAAAACGTACGAAATTGATTTTCATATTTCAACAAGATATTCAGGAGCCGCAACACCAGACCGGCAACGGCAGTTTGAAAAGCATGCTGCAGGATTCCGTTGCAAGGAAACAACCGGGTCCCGCGCCGAAACCGGTCCCGCGGGTACGGGACAATCAAAATCTGCAGATTGGCGGTTCAAAATACATTCAGCCGAAAACCGATTTTAAGCTTTCAACAGAAAAAGATAGTTCGGCAACTCTTGTACTTCCGCAGCACAAAAGAAAAGATGCAGCCGCCGACTGGCTGACCATTCTGTTACTTTTAATTTTCGTACTGTTTGTTACGGTAAGAAATACGTATGGCAAATATCTCGAAAGCCTTTTACAGTCGCTGTTCAATTATGCCACGTCCATACGTATGTTCGAAGAGAAGAATTATTCATTGTTACACGCGGCAATACGTCTCGACCTGTTTTTCTACCTTACATTTTCAGTGTTTGTTTTCCAGTTGGTCCGTTATTTTGACGTTGAGCTGCCGTATACAAATGCCGGTCTGTTTTTGTTTTGCCTGGCAGTTGTTGCCGGTTATTTCACATTTAAAAAGGCGATTTACAAACTACTTGGTTTTGTTGTGGATAGCACCGAAGAAACCGGCGAATACCTGTTCAATGCCGATAATATGAACCGGATTATTGGTTTGGCGCTGTTTCCGGTGGTGCTGCTTATGGTATTTTTTCCCATCGACGACATCACAATTCCTGTAATTACAGGGATTATAATTGTTGTTTTGATCTATTTGTTACTGCTTCACAGAGGTTTTATTATTTTAATGAAGAAACAATTTTCAATATTTTATCTGTTTTTATACTTTTGTACTCTTGAATTTCTACCCTTGGTTTTACTTTATAAAGTTGTGGTGTTATAGTTGGGTTAAGTTTAATTTAAAGATGAAAAATTTTGAAAATCAAGAGTATTTTGGTTTCGCAGCCTGAGCCTGCAACGGCTAAGTCCCCTTATTTTGAATTGGCGGAACGAAACGGAATTAGAATTGATTTCCGCCCGTTTATACAGGTTGAAGGGGTTTCAGCCAAGGAATTCAGACAAACCCGGATTCAGATTTTGAACCATTCGGCGGTTATTTTTACAAGCCGCACGGCAATCGATCATTTTTTCAACATTTGTCAGGAAATGCGGATTGTCGTACCTGATGTCATGAAATATTTTTGTATTTCGGAAGCAACAGCTTACTACCTTCAGAAATATATTGTATACCGGAAACGGAAAATTTTTTACGGAAACGGAAAATTTTCAGATTTGGTGAATGTGATGAAAAAGCATAAAGACGAAAAATTTTTGGTCCCGCTTTCTGATATTCACAAACAGGAAATTCCTGAACTGCTCGAAAAAGGCGGCTTCAGATATACAAAAGCTATTCTTTACCGCACGGTTAGCAGCGATTTGTCTGATTTAAAAGATGTAAACTATGATATTCTGGTATTTTTCAGTCCTTCCGGAATAACTTCTTTATTTCAGAATTTCCCGGACTTCAAACAAAACGACACAAAAATAGCCTGTTTTGGCCCGGCCACTGCGCAAGCGGTGAAAGAAGCCGGTTTAAGACTCGATATTGAAGCGCCAACTGCGCAAGCCCCGTCAATGACGATGGCGCTGGAGCAATTCATTAAAAAAGCAAACAAAAACAGTTAATTAAAAAATATATAATTTTGAAAGGCTGTCCGGGCAAGGTTCGGGCGGCCTTTTTTAATATAAAACTTGCGGGTGGAGAAAATTAAATATACGTTTCAGAAAGAAGAACGGTTGTGTAATAAAAAATTGTTCGATGAATTATTTACTTCCGGGGAAACATTTTTAGTTTACCCGCTGAAAGTTTTGTATACTGACGCCGCATTTGATGATAAATTCCCGGTAAAAACCGCGTTTGCAGTGGGGAAAAAAGGATTTAAGAAAGCCGTTAGCCGAAACCTGATCAAACGCCGGATGCGCGAGGCATACCGGTTAAATAAACACTTACTTTATTCAGGTTTGAAAGAACAAAAACTGGCAGTTGTTTTTGTGTATGTAGGGAAAAAAACCGAAAGTTTTCAACTGATTCAACGTTCGATGATAAAAAGTTTAAAAACCATCATCAGCAAAAGTCCGCAGATTACACCTGAAACTGAACGAATTCGAAGAGACACAAAAAATCCTGAAGTGTAAAAACAATTCAGGATTTTATATAATTTTTTTGTGATTATTTTTTACCCTTCAATTTCCTCGCTGTCCATTATTTCAGTTTGCATCCTAACCGAGTCTTCATGAATCAACTGGAAAAGTGTTTGTACAAATTTATCATTTATATCCAGCTTCTTCCCAAGGTTCACGCGGTTTTCCATGAGTTGTGCCCACCGGTTAATCTGAAGTGCGGTAACATTGTTTTCTTTTTTGTACTTCCCGATTTGTTTCACAATTTCTATTCTGGAAGAAAGAATTTCGAGCAATTCAGTATCAATGGCATCAATGCGGTTACGCAATACATCGAGACGGGTTTCAAAATCGGGATTGTCTGCATTTTCGTGCCTGATGATCAATTTGTCGAGCAATTTTCCCAAATCGGCCGGTGTAAGTTGTTGGGCGGCATCACTCAATGCACATGAAGGATCGATATGCGATTCAATCATTAATCCTTCCAATCCCATATCGAAAGCCTTTTGCGAAATTTCGAACAAATATTCGCGCTTACCTGCAATATGGCTGGGATCGCAAATGATGGGCAGGTTAGGCATCAGCCGCCTCAATTCAATTACTGTTTTCCAGTTGGGGTAATTTCTGTACTGCGAATCGCGGAAGGGTGTGAAACCACGGTGGATGGCAACAATGTTTTTAATTCCCGACTGATAAACCCGTTCAATCGCACCCATCCAAAGCTGAACATCTGGATTTACCGGATTTTTTACCATTACCACTGCATTTGTCCCTTTCAAAACGTCGGCAATTTCCTGAACCACGAACGGACTGGCTGTTGAGCGGGCGCCAATCCAAAGCACATCTACCCCTGCATTTAATGCTTCTTCAGTATGTTGTGCATTTGCAACTTCAGTTCCTACCGGCAGTCCTGTTTCTTTTTGAACCGTTTGAAGCCATTTTAATCCAATGGAACCCACACCTTCAAACGATCCCGGCCGGGTTCGGGGCTTCCAGATTCCACCGCGGTAAATAAAAACTCGGTGATCTTTTGCCAGTAATTTTGCGGTTTCCACAGTTTGTTCCTCAGTTTCGAGGCTGCAAGGACCAGCAATAAGCAATGGATTGTTAATGTGTGGCAGCCAGGTTTTTATCGGATTTATTTCAAGTTTATTCGTCATAACCTATTTCGTATAAAGTTTTACATTTTTCTCTTCATTTTTAATCAGGTGTGCATTTTTATCATCGAGAATATTCCTGATATTATTCGCGTTGAGAATTAATTTCTCCAGTTCGTCAAATTCTTCCTTCTGCATGCAATCGCGAAAATGCTGCAGATGTTTAATATAAACATTGAGTGATTCAACCACGTATTGGCGGTTTTGTTTAAAAATGGGATGCCACATGGAGCAGGAACTTTTTGCCAGGCGCACAGTAGAACGGAATCCGCCGCTGGCCAGGTCAAAAATAATTTTCCGGTCTTCTTTATCCTGAACCGCATTTGCCAGCGCAAAAGCTGCTGCGTGTGGCAGGTGCGATACAAACGCCGTGCTGTGATCCTGTTCGTCGGATGTCATGTAAGCGATGTCCATCCCGATTATGTGGAGCATTTTTTCCACCAGCGCAAGGTGCTGTGGTCCTGAATTTTCATTGTCGCAAATTATTGCGATTTTTCCTTTAAAAAGTCCTTCCAGGGCCGCCGACGGTCCTGAATTTTCAGTTCCCGACATAGGGTGGACAGCCACGAAATTTTTTCTGCGCGGATGGTTATCTACTGTTTCTGTAATTCTTTTTTTAGTAGAACCCATATCGGTAACTGTGGTATTTCCACCGATTCCATCCAGTACCACCGGCAAAACTTCCAGCTCTTTATCCACCGGAATGGCAACAATTACCAGGTCGGTTTCCTGAACCGCTTCCAAAAGTGGCAAAACTTTATCAACCAATTTCAACCTTACAGCCTGTTCGGCATGTTCTTTATTTGCATCAACACCAATAAGTTCGGTAGCAAATTTCAGTTTTCTTAAATCTTTTGCCAATGATCCGCCAATTAGTCCCAAACCGATAACAGTTACTTTCATCTTTAACAGGTATTAAAAAAGAGAGGCTCCGGAATTTTTCCGGAACCTCTCGTAAAATATTATATTCTTAAACACTACTTTACTTACTGATTCCGGTTTCAGAACCAAAATAATAAAACCAATAAGAATAAGTATTGTTACGTTTCATGTCGTTTTTCTGTAAAACTGCAAACAAATATAAATATATATTTTAAAAATGAAAGTTCATATTCTTAATTAGCGCTTGTTGTTAACCCGGTTTTAACTTTTAATTGATTCGCGGCATTTAATTTTTGACGATTTTTTTACTCAGCACCTGTTTGCCGTTTTCACTCACCTTAAGTAAATAAATTCCGTTTGCAGCATCAGGCAGGTCCATGTTTGTATCAAACGGAACTGTTTTGTTAACATATTCGAATGACTTTATTTTCTGTCCGAAAATATTATATAATTCGAGCCTGATGTTTTTTACTGCTGCACCGGGTTCGATCGAAACCTTGAACTGATGGCTAAAAGGATTGGGATATATGTTTATATTGCCGGGAGAAAGCACCAGCGGTGCGGAAACAGGACGCTGGATCCGCAGGTTATCGATAACCCATCCCCAGCCATGTGCGTAGGGATCAGAAAATAAGCGAAACCTCACTAAAATAGTGTCGCCGGCTGAAAAATTACCGTTGCTCAGTAAATCTATCCGGCGGTTCACAAACCACTCGCCAACTCCCACTGCATTGGATATCTGATCATCAACGGAATTTATATAATTTTCTTCCCAAATGCTGTTTGCACGCGAATCATACCCGTCGGCAAGCGGCAGCCAGTTTTTGCCATTATCGCTGCTGCCTTCCACAACAACATAATCCCAAAAATTATTATCGCCGAAAGTGGTACCCTCGCTTCCGGGCTCTACCAGAACTACTTCGTCGAAACTCATGGTTCCGCCGGCTCGTAATATAATCGGATGTTTCAGTGTTGTAGTGAAATTGAAGGTGCTGTCATCCCGCTCCGGGCTTGGATAGGGATGTGGGCTGTGCAGAGCGGGCGTTTCAAATCCGGATGGTTTGGCAATATCAAAATCGAAAAGAATAAAATCGGAAGTTGGTTGATCAAAATCATTGGAATAATCTGCCAACGGATCAAACAACTTTTCAACAATAAAACTGAACGCCCCGTCTTCCGGCAACCTGGTGGTATTTTTTGCCGACGAAGAGTCGACTGCAACAATCGAATACGAAATTTCGTCCCTGTCGTTCAGCACCGAATTGTCTATGTTGAAAACTCCGGTATAAAGATTGGCTGAATCTTTTGCCAGTCCGAATGAATGCAGCGGTCCCCCATTTATCGAATATTCAGCATAAACGGTATCTATTCCTACATTATCAGTAACAACAGCGGCGATTTTTATTTCTTTTTCAGCCATAAAATAGTAAGGTACCGGATTGTGGAAAATCAACGGCGGCCGGGTGTCAGGACCGAAACGCACTATGTAAACTTCCGCAGGTGCTTCTGTAGGTTTCGTAAAAATTCTGGTGTTTTCATCCTCAACACTAATGAAATAGGAAACTTCGCCGACTCCTGCAGCAGGTATAAGCGAAGCCATAAACAGGTTTGGTTCATTTCCCTGTGTCAAAGGAATAGAATCAACATGCGTAGCAAATTCATCGTAAGAATAATACACATACATCGACGAAGTATTTATTTCATAATCGCTTTCAACATGGATGTTAAAAACGAGCGGCGAAATTTTTTCCTGGTCTTTAAGCGGCTCAAAATCAATATAAGTATGTTTCCACCCAACGTCAGCCATAATTCCGGCGGTAATTGGCCCCGGATTATGCACCGCTTCAGCATATGACAACGCGTGGGTCATCAGCGAATTGGGCGAACCTGCGGGATATGTAGCATCATTCAGGTGATAAACGCTTGAACCTTCGTCCCATTCGCTGGGAGAATATAAACGCGGAACTTCGCCATTCGAATTTACAATGGCAACAGGACTGTAAGCATATAAAAATCCTGATTCGAGTGCTTTGCGCAATTCTTCGGACGGATTTTTATAAACCGTTGAATCGACCAGGAAATCACCGGTGTTTCTTACCACCATAACATCAAAAGCTGCTACATCACCAACAGCGGAATAACCATAGGTTCCCAGGAGTTCGTTAACAAAGAAGAAACCGGTGAATCCAAGCCCATGCCCGATTTCGTGCATGGCAACCGATACGAAATCGTACAGCGAATCGGGAGTGTTTCCATCGGTGCCAAAATACCAGTTGATGTTTTTGTTGAACTCTCCGGTAATATCAGGTTGGCTTATGCCGGTAATTTGCCTCCGGGTAATTTTTTCAACTACTGATATCGGATAATATACGTTTTTGTGCGGGATGTCTTCAAAGTTTGTTCTGTAATCAGCCGGGCCACAGCTACCGAGAACGTTCCTGTCGAGCGACCGCCAGTTGGCCTGCAAATAAATGGGTATTGGCGATTCAACGAACTGTTCCCACACTGCAACTGCATACTCAAAAGCTTTTTTGGCATTCTCGGGAAACAAGCTGTACGTAACCCGGATGTCTGATTTTTTTTCTGCCGCTTTCAAAAACGGCGGGGGCACGTAAACATCTTCAATTTCGTCAGATGCGTAACAAACCGGAGGCAGCGCTTTAATGATGTTGTGGTTTTTTTTCTGGGGATATGCAGTAATTGAGACTGCAATAATAAAAAGAAAGAAGGTAAATTTTTTCATGGCTAACATTGTATATTCAATTTATATACAATTGAAAAGAACCAATTGTTTGACCCCTGCCAAGCGATTTTTTCGTGTTCAAAAATGAAATTAATTTCAGCCGTAATGTTAAAAACCGGGAAATAACCTGATTCGGTTTTTTTCACCGTTAAAACAAGATAATTTTGTTTTATTCAGAGATATTATCATTATTGTTCCGTTTCCTTATCAAACGGTATTTTTTAGGTGAAATTAGCGCAAAAAGTATGGCGATTGACAAGACAAAACCGATGGTTGATGCAACCAGTATTATTGTTAGGAATGTGTTCATTTCATCTGTTTTTAAATTAATATTTAATCATTTTTTTAGTTGAAGAAATTGATTTTCCATCGCTGATATTTACCAGATATATACCTGGTATGCTTTTCGAAAGGTCAACTTTTAAAATTGGGTTGTACGAAATATCCGGCACAGATTCCTGATAAAATACTTTTCCAAACAAATCGGTTACTGTAACCTGAACCGGAGCCGTCGATTGAACAGCAATGGAACAATCGACATAAAAACTGCTGTTAAATGGATTGGGATAAATACCGGCCCGATTTTCCATCTCCGTTTTTTGTTCCGCAACAGATTGGTTTTTTTGAATTTCCAGATTTTTGATTGCCCATCCCCATCCATTGACCAAATTATCGGAACTTAACCTGAAGCGGAAAACAACAGTGTCCCCTTCATTTATTCCGGTATCGCCGGTAATGTTTATTACCCGTTTCTGCATTAATTTTTCGTTTCCGGCAGCGTTTGAAATATTGCTTTTTAAACCCCCGTTAAATTCTTTGTACCAGGCTGAATCGCTTCTTGAATCATAACCTTTCACAAGCGGGAGCCAGGTTTTTCCGCTGTTCTTGCTGGCTTCCACAATAACATAATCACAGAAAAGCTTTTCGGTATAATAAGTATGATTTTCGGCAGGTTCAACCAACACAACTTCATCAAAAGAAATTTTACCATCGGGTGCAACAATAATCGGGTGTACAAATTGTGCAAGTAAACTGCAATTTTCCTTTTCTACCGGCGAAACCGGATATGGCGTTTCGGTATGTAAAATCTGACCAGTGAATCCGGGAAGGGTTGAAATATCAAATCCGGACAAGACAAATTCGGAAGATTCCGGATCAAATTCTGATGAATATTCCCTGATTACCCCGCGGGGCCCGAAAACATGCACCCGGTAATATCCTTCAGCAGGGAGCGCTCTTATGTTGCCTTTTTCCGACTGATCGACAGCTATAATCCGATATTCAATATTAGTCCCGGAATTGAGTTCCGTTGAAAGGTTAACTTGCCCCTGGTAATAACTTTCACCCTGATGCGTTAAAAAAACAGGTTCCTGATCGGCATTGTTAATTTTATACTCCACACGAACTGATTTTATTCCTGTATTGTCGCTGGCAAAAACCTCAAAATTCAATTCAGGGTCCGCTCTGGGCACGATTTGGAGGGGGAGGTGTTTTACTTCCGGCAATGTACAATCGGAGCCGACGCGTAATGAAAACTTCTTAACGGGTGCCTGTGCCGGAAACCGGTATATCTGGTTTTCAGTTGTTTTCGCCCGGAAATAATACTGAATATTGCCTAATTGATAATCCAGTTGTATCTGTCCGTAATAGCGGTTATTGGCCGGATCATATCTAAGCTTTTCTGTGTGTTTGGTGGCAAAATTATCGGTTGAATAAAATACATCAACAGCGGAAGTATCAATGTCCGCTTCGGACAGAAAGCTAATTGATACAGGGACTGCCTCGCATGCTTTCTCAATATCTTTTATTTCAGTAAATTCAAAAGCTACTGATTTCCATCCGATTTCAGATAAAACTTCCATTGTGGTTCGATCAGGATTATGGATGGCCTCTCCTTTACAGGCGAAAGGAGACATAAGTGATTCATTTTCGGGCGGGAAATGGTAAATGCTAACGCCATTTTCCCATACCGTAGGCGCATAAAGCCAGTCGAGTGTTTCTTCCGCTCCTTGTTTTGTATCCGGATGAAAGAATTTTAATCCTTCGGAAATCAATTGATGGTGCAATTCGGACGACGGGCTTTTAAATATCGATTTATCTGCTAATTGCTGGTTTTGTGAATTCAAAATATAAAAATCGTATATGCTTGGCAGTTTGTTATCGTTATCAAAAAAACCATTTCCGTCGCTGTCTTCCAAAAAACCTGAAATTCCCAAACCATGAGTAATTTCATGAAGTGCTGAACCAACAAAATCATAACAATTCACCGGCGTGTTACCATCTGTACCAAAATACCAGGGATAACTGTTGTTAAACGTGCAAATTACATCGGGCGAACCGGCATTCATTTCTTTACCTGTTATTTTTTCGGCCAGTGCAACCGGATAATAAACGTTGTGCAAAGGTGCTTCCTCAAAATTGTTATAGAAGGCGGAGGGTCGGCTTACCGCCAGCGCGTTTCCTTCTATATAATCCCATCTGGCCAGTATTCTGACCGGTACAGGAGAGGTGATTAACCTTGCCCAGATTGAAACCGCATAATCAAAAGCGGCTTTAGCATTTTCGGGGAACCCAATGTACGTTACTTCAATTGACGAATTTGCAGTGCCCGCCGACTTAAGTCTGGCTGGTGGTGCAATATATAGTTTGTTGGTTTTTTCGGAAGCAATATGAATTGATCCCGGATTAATCGCTTTACTTTCCTTTAAATGCACTTGTCCGTGCAAGCTGCCGAATATGGCAACGCACAGGACGATTAGAAGCGTCCACTTCATTATTTTAAAATTAGGGTATTGTAAATCAGATGCTAAAATAGAGTTTAATAAATAAAATTTTGTAAAATAAAAGCTGAATAAGGAGGTTAAAAATGCTGATTCGCCTGTAAGTTTTTTACTTATAATTTGCAGGTGGAAAAAGGGGTTCTTTTAGGCTTTTCATTTATGGTTGAATAAGTTAGGTGGACCGTACAATCAACAATGTACCAAATATCCTTTCCTCAAATGAAAGATCACTACCCGTTATATGATGTTTGCGGTTGCAGGAAAACCTCTTAGCCGTTGAATTGTCAACTTATAAAACGGGAATTTCTTTATCGTCATTTACTGTTTTTTTGAAAAAAAAGATACTTTTGTTTTTTGTATTTTGTTCTTTACAATTGATTTTAAGAACAAAAATGGACGTAAAAAAATTTGTAAAATCTGTATGAAGAAAATCCTGGTGATTGACGATAACGAAATCAACCTCGTTTTGTTAAATCAAATTTTTAAATTGTATTATCCCGATTTTGAATTTTTGCAGGCAACATCCGGAAAAAAAGGCATTGAAATCGCTGTCACCGAAATACCTGAAATTATACTGCTTGATATTTTAATGCCGGAAATGAACGGGTATGAAGTCTGTAAAATTTTAAAAAGTGAAAGAAGCACTCAAAATATTCCTGTTTTAATGATTTCGGCCCTCGGCCAAAACCCCATAGAAAGGACAAAAGGTTTAAATGCGGGCGCCGATGCATTTATATCAAAACCATTCAGTCAGGACGAACTCCGGGCGCAAATAAACGTAGTTCTGCGTATTAAAAGAGTAGAAGATTTGTTGCGGCAAAGGAACGAAGGATTGGAGATGTTCATAAAAGACCAAACCAACAAATACCTGCAGAGTGAAGAACGGTTTCTTCAAATTTCGGAACATGCCTCCGAATTTTACTGGGAAGTGGATTCTTCAGGGATTTTTACCTATGTAAGCCCTGTTATCGAGAGAATACTTGATGTAAAAACCAACGATATCCTCGGGCAAAAGAATTTTGTTCAACTTTTTCGGCTAAGGTCGAATAACGGGAAAACTTCGGTAATAGAAACCAGCTTTAACGAAAATTCTGCTTTTAAGGATCTGGAGATTGGGATGAATAAAAATAACGACCATGAAATCTGGCTGTCGGTTAGTGGTTTTCCTGTTTTCGATAAACATAAAAAATTTTTTGGTTTCAGAGGTGTTTGCTATGATATTACAAAACGGAAGCAAACCGAAATTGCATTAAAAACCAGTATGAAGCAGATTAAAAGCTATCAGCAGAAGCTAAAAGATCTAAATACTGAAATAATACTCGTGGAGGAAAGGGAAAGGAGAAGAATAGCTGAAAACCTTCATGATAGCCTGGGGCAAACACTTTCACTGGCGTTCATCAAATTATCATCGTTAACCAACGAAAATTTTGCACCAAATGTCGATAAAGTGATCAGTGAAACATCCGGCTTGTTAAATAAAGCAATTTCGGAATCGAGAACATTAACCTATGATTTAAGCCCGCCCATTCTTTATGAACTTGGATTAATTCCCGCTTTTAAGTGGAAATTACAGGAAATTAGCGATAAACAATTCATCGATACTAAACTAACCGGCGAAAACCTGAAGATAGATATTAAGAAGGAGTTCAATATTTTTCTTTACCGGATTGTTACTGAATTGCTGAACAATGCCATTAAACATGCGAAAGCTGATTTAATAGAAATGGAAATACGTAAAGAAAAAAAATTTTACTATATTTCAGTTCGCGATAACGGAATCGGATTTCAAAAACCCATGAAAACAAAGGCAACCATGAAAGGTGGATTCGGGTTGATGAGTATTACCGAGAGACTTGACAGTATTAAAGGACGCCTTGAAATAACATCAAAAATAGGGGAAGGGACAGAAGCAACTGTAATCATACCAATAAGCGAGGATTAAGAAAATGACTATAAAAGTTTTAATAGCCGACGACCACCAATTATTCAGGGAAGGATTGGTCAATTTATTATCTTCAGCACCCGATGTTGAAGTAATTGCCGAAGCAGAAGACGGAGTGCAAGCCACCGAAAAGGCCAAAAAATTAAAACCCGATGTGGTGCTTATCGATATCGGTATGCCGAACATGAACGGTATAGAAGCCACAAAGCTGCTAAAAAAAGATGCGCCTGAAATAAAAATTATTGCAGTTTCCATGCATTCCGACAGGCAGTTTGTGAAAGGGATACTTGAAGCCGGCGCCGATGGTTACCTGTTGAAAAACTGTACGTACCGGCAGTTAATCGATGCCATTCAGTCGGTCTATTCCGGGAAAAAATACCTGAGCGACGACATTACCGAAATGATCATCAAAGGATATCTCGATCCGTCGGAAACGGAATCGGAAAGCTACACCGATTTATCGGAAAGAGAAATGGAAATTTTGAAGTTGTACGCCGAAGGAAAATCAACACGTGAAATTTCAGAGAAATTGTTTATCAGCGTAAAAACCGTGGGTACACACAAACAACACATTCTCGAAAAATTAGGATTGAAAACAAACGCTGACCTGGTAAAATATGCTATCAGGGAAGGACTTATCCAACTGAATTAAACCAAAAGCATTCATATTCTCGGTTTTTTTGAAGTACAGAATCAGGAATATTGAACTTGTATTTCAGAATTAAAACTGAAAACATTACTGCAGCATCTTCTATATTTGAACCGTGATTTGAAGCACGATTTAAAACAGAAGATATTATGAAGGTTCTACAACTCGAAAATCAGAAAAACACAAAACTGTTGTATTTGGATACACATCCATCTGATACCAAAAAGGAAACCAGAAATGGTAAAGACATAATGAAGATTGTTTGTTTTCTCGGGACGATTTCTACGAGTAAAGTTTAGTTGCAGATTTTTACAGAAAAGTTAGTTTTTTTGCTGCCCTGGCCATTCCGGCCGGGGTAGTTTTTTTGTGTAAAAGCCCAATTGTTTACCTTCAATACTTGTATATTTGTAACCTGTGAAAACCAGTTATTTTTAATTTCACCTTCCAAAAATATTAAGGCATGAAAATCATAATCGCCCGGTTACTTAGCATATTTGTACTGATTTTATTTGTGTCCGCAACACCTTCAAAAAAAGGTTACTACGACGAACTTTACAGGCCGCAGTTTCATTTTACACCCGAAAAAAACTGGCATAATGATCCGAACGGACTGGTTTATTACGATGGCGAGTACCACCTGTTTTATCAATATAATCCCAACGGAAACGAGTGGGGTTACATGCACTGGGGCCACGCAGTCAGCACCGATTTGGTGCATTGGGAACATCTGCCGGTTGCTATTTATCCGGATGAAAATTCAAAAGACAAAGAACGTTGCACCGCTTTTTCAGGTTCGGCAATTGTAGATAAGAACAACCTGCTCGGAAAACAAAATGGCGACGCAAAAACACTGGTGGCATTTTATACCAGCCAGAATTGCGGCCAGCGAATCGCATACAGTACCGACAAAGGGCGCACGTGGGAAAAATACGAAGGGAATCCGGTAATTACATACAATGATAATGATGACGCACGCGATCCAAAGGTTTTCTGGTATGAACCATCCGGTAAATATGTGATGGCGCTTTACCGGAAAACTGAAGAAGACGATAAATCGCGGGGTATCTCTTTTTATACCTCAGAAAACCTAATCGACTGGGAATGGCAAAGTCACATTTTTGGTTTTTATGAATGTCCTGATTTAGTTGAACTGCAGGTAACCAACCGCCCCGAAGAAAAAAAATGGGTTTTGTTTGATGGTGATGGAAGTTATCTGATTGGTGATTTCAACGGCAAAGAATTTACACCTGTATCGGCGAAAATGAAAAGCGATTTTGGCAGTAATTATTACGCCACCCAAACCTGGAGCAACATTCCGGAAAACGACGGCCGCACCCTGCAAATGGCGTGGATGAAGGGAGGAAAATTTCCTGATATGCCGTTCAACGGGCAAATGTCGTTTCCCTGCGAACTTTCACTAACGAAATTCAGTTTCGGGTATAAACTGGTACGGCAGCCAATTTCTGAAATTGCCAAACTTCATGGAAAACATTACAACTGGCAGGATGAAAATGTTATTCCCGGGCTGAACAAAAATCTGGTTAAAAAAGTAAAAGGCGATTGTCTGCACATCGTTGGTGAATTCGACTTAAAAACGGTAGAAAATTTTGGGTTTATGATCAGGCACAGCAAAAAGTCAGCGGGAACTGAAATATTGTACAATGTAAAACGGGGAACGCTTTCAGTACTAAATAATGCGATTCCGATTGTGTCTGTGGATAATAAATTAAAGTTGGAAATTTTAATAGATCGTGCGTCTGTTGAAATTTTTGCCAACGACGGGCAGACGGTAATATCCAATTGTTTTGTTCCCGATGAAGATGCGGAAGACCTTGTATTGTTCAACAACGGCGGAGAACTGGGGATCATTAACCTTGATATTTACGAAATGGAATCAGCCTGGGCAAATAAAGAGGAAATCTGAATTCATTAAAAACAATTAGAACAAGAGCGTAATTAATTGCACTGCAATAATCAAAAGAACCATTGCCACCGGATATACGGTTGCGTATGCAATGGAATGAGCGTTTGATTCAGTCATTGAATCGGCAGCTGCCAGTCCCGGGGTGCTGGTCATGCTTCCGCTGATGGCGCCCAATAAACTCAAGAGGTTCATTTTCAGGAGCTTTTCCCCGATAAAGGCAGCAATAAACATTGGGACTAACGTAATTAAACCGCCAAACAAAAACAGCATAATTCCATATTTTTCAAAGGTTTGGACGATTTCGGCGCCTGCATCGGTACCAACAGTGGCCAGGAAAAAAATAAGGCCAATTTGCCGGAGGAGTTGGTTCGCAGAACCGGTCATTGTCCATAAAACAGGACCGGTTTTTCCAATTCTGCCCAAAATAAGCGCTACAATTAAAACGCCTCCGGTTAATCCGGCGCTGAACGAAAAACTACCGAGCGTGATGCTTATTTTACCTACAATTACGCCCAGTAAAATTCCCAGCGCTATGGGTAACATATCGGTATCCGATAGTCGCTTCTGGTCGTTGCCAAAGATGTTGGAAACCATTTCCATGTTTGCTTTGCTTGCCGCAATTATCAGCTTGTCGCCAAATTGAAGCTTCGAATTTGGTGTAGGCGAAATGTTGATTCCAGAGCGGCGAATCCTGGTGATTGTTGCACTGTAGGTTTGCAGCAGGTTAATTTGCCCGATGGTTTTATTCACTACTTCTTTATTTGTAACAAGCACCGTTCGTACATCGTAATTTGGATCGAGCGGAATTTCTTCTTCCGTTGGCGGTCCAATCAGCAACTGCACCCTTTTCAAAGCATCTTCTGTTCCTACTGCTTTTATTAAATCGCCGGGATGCAAAATGGTTTGCGGAGAGGGTGTTACGGCCATGCCATCATGTACTACCCTTGAAACCACTGCTTTCGTCATGTACCTGATTCGAAGCTCACCAATGGATTTACCAACCACATTTTCGTTTTCAACCACAAAATTCCGCCTGAGAATTTCGGGAAACTCCTCTTTTATCTGGCTTTGATAGTCTTCTTCGGCTTTTTTCAATGGAACGCCAATGATTTTCGGCAGGAACCGGATAAACAAAATCACGCCAATAACACCAAACGGATAGCCAACGCCGTAACCGATTGAAGCCAGCGGAGAATTCGTATAATCGATGGCGGCCGCCAATCCAGGCGTACTTGTTAACGCGCCGGTAAACAAACCGATAGCAATGTTCTGGTCGATGTGAAACAAAGCCACAATTCCAACGGTAATGATTCCGGCGATAACAATTAATAACGTGGCGAACAACGCCAGTTTGCGACCTTCTTTTTTAAATGATTCGAAAAAACCGGGGCCTGCCTGCATACCAATCGTAAAAATGAAGAGTACCAGTCCCAGTTGCTGAAAATCTTTTGGAATTACAATTCCGTAATGGCCAAATATCAGCGCCACAAAAATAACTGCCGAAACGTCCAGCGAAAGCCCGCCAATTTTTATCCTTCCGAGGATAAACCCAAGGGCTACAATTAGAAATAAGGCAAAATAACTGTTGGTCAGAAGTTCCATTATACAAATCGGTTTGAACGTGCAAAGTTAGCGATTTGTATATGAGTGGGTAAGAAACAGGTTACTTCTGCCGGTTATAAAGAAAAATTTAATACAGCAATACAAATTTTGTAACTAATCAGTCTGGTACATCTTCTGGCATTCAGTAACCCCGGCTTTCAAGCCGGGGGTTGGGCGGCGATACCCGTGAATCGATTTTTGAAAAATTTGTTTTTTATATTTTACAAATTTTTCAAAAATCGAAGTCAGTAAATACCGGTTTCTTTTCCCCAGCCTAAAGGCCGGGGTTATTGAACTTTTTTCAATGATAATCTTATAAATATTTAATGGACGGATTCGTTACCAAATTTTTATTCAGATGCGATGTTCAAGAGAAAATTCAGATCGTCTTCTTTTGCAAGCTCCACCGGTGTTTCGCCTTTTTTGAAAATCCGGCACATTTTGTCGCCAATCAACTCGATCTTTTTATTTTCAAGTTTTAGCATGGTGCCTTCGCGCAGGCCTACAACGTTAACGTCAGGGTTTAATTCGAGGAATTCCAGAATTCGCTGTTCGCGTGTTTCTCCTGCATGATTTTCAGGGTTTGCATCGAGGTAATGCGGATTGATTTGGAAAGGAACAGCTCCGATGCAATCGAAACCTTTCGGATCAGTTATCGGCATATCGTTGGTTGTACTGAGTGCAGGACAGGCAACATTTGCACCGGCGCTCCAACCAATGTAAGGAACTCCGTTATAAATTTTTTCCCGGATTGGGTTCATCAGTTTCTTGTCGTGCATCATTCGTACAAGTTGCCAGGTGTTGCCGCCGCCAACAACAATGGCTTTCGCTTTTTGTACGGCTTTTACCGGGTCGGGAAACGTGTGTATTCCTTTGATATGATGACCGACTTCTGCAAAACGGGTTTCCACCTTTTCGCAATATTCGTCAAATGAAAAAGTGACTGCCGCATATGGGATAAATACTGCCGTAACGGGTTTTTCCCCGAGAAATTTTTTTATTTCATTTTTGGGATATTCCAGATAAGGTTCTCCCTTCATTGTTGAATTGCTTATCAGAAGTAATTTCATAACTGTGGCTTTTTCTGCAAAAGACTTAAAATTTTACAAAAGGGGCAATGATAATTATTTGCTTTTTTTCGAAAATGCGTTAAATTTAATTTTGCCTAACTGATGTTCTCAAAAAAAAAGGCAACCTATTCAGTTGCCCGTTTTCACCGTGGATTAGTTACTACTTTGTTTTTATATTCACTGTTGTTTTTTCTTTCTTTTTATCCGCTTTATTTACCTCAATACTTTTAATTTCATCCGGTTCCAGTGTTTTAACTTCTTTCGCAGTAGACTTTTTTCCGTTAATGTAATATTCGGTACTGGTATCTCCGGGCACGTTCAGGAAAAATGGTTGACGCTGATAGCGCTCTGCCATTTCCCTGTATTTTTCAGCCATCAGTTGTTCCTGTTCCTTCATTTTTTCACGCTGAACGTCTGATATTTCTCGCTGTTTTTCAGCAATTTCCCGCTGACGGTCCATCATTTCTTCCATTCGTTGTTGTGAATACCAGGAGCTCGGCGAGAAGGAGGTTCCTACTGAATAACCTGAAGAATTCCCGATTTTATACAGGTTCTCCAAACCATGAAGGTTCAGCGCATCGCTGATTTCAGCAATTGTTTTTAGGTCGATATCTCCCTGCAATTCCACAAGGTTGGCCGCTGCCGAAGAATTTGTAATGAGCGCAAGCGCTGCAATATCATCATTGTTTTTTTTCAGATAAACTTTTACATCTTCGCCCATCCTGTTTTCAGTTTTGAATAAGGTATAGTTGTTCTTTTTGTAATAGTTCAGCATATCGTCCCAAACTTCGTCAGTTTCTGAATCTTCAGTTCCGGTAGATTTTCCGACAGCAGCATTTCCCATGGGCAAATTGCTTTGTGAAATCACCAGAATTTTGTCCAGGTTTTTCAGCGCTTCATAAACCGGCGAACCTTCATCAATATTCTTCTTTTTCAAATATAAATCGAACATATCGCTGGTAATCTGGCTGGCGCTGAATCCGCTTTTATCCGCATATTTTTCAGAAAGCTGTTCAAACAGTCCCGATTGTGCAAGCGACGGATACCAGATTACAACAACCAGCAAAAAAATAATCATTCGTTTCATGGCTTTACAATTTTTTAATTGACAATTATTTCAACGTTATCATCAACCCACAACACCAGCATTTCCTGCTGTTCGGCGGGTTTTATACTTTTCGAAACCTGGTACAATGCCTGCTCCATAACCAAAAATTCGCTGTTGATCCGGTGGTTCTTTTCGGCCTGTACATTTAAATAAATTGTTATAAAAATGGCAATCGATGCCGCGGCTGAAGTGAGGCTGTACCACCATAACTTCCTCGTTTTCAGGCGATGGTTTTTCCAGCCTTCAGCAATGGTTTCCCCGAGATTTGCCGGAATTTCAGCTTCGTTTTGGTAGTAACCGAAGATCAGTTTTTCCGGTGTTGCATTCTCATCGGAAAGAACCTGGTTTCTTAATTGTTCTTCTTCTTCGAGGGTGGTTTCGCCTTTATAATATTTTTCGAATAAATCGTGCTGTGTTTTCATCTCCTTCATTTTTTATGTTGATAACCGCCACAATCACAGTTTATTGGAAATGTGATTAGAGGCTGCGGTCATTTCAAAATCGTATAACTTTTCCACTTCGTTCTTTACTTTTTGTCGCGCCCGCGAAAGGATAACCCTGATGTTTGGTATTTCGAGCCCGGTCATTTCGCGGATTTCATCAAACGAAAAGCCATCAATATCGCGCAGGCGGATGATCGTTTTGTAATTTTCCGGCAGTTGTCCGATAATTCGTTCCACATGTTGAAACTTCTCCTTCCATTCGTTATTTTCTCCATCGGTTTTCAATTTCAGCATTTTTCGTTCTTCATGTTCTCCCATTGCAACCGGCCGCTTTTTTTTCAGTAAATCAAAACAATGGTTTCTTGCCACAGTAAACATAAATGCTTCGCGATTTTCACATTTTTCCAGGTCGTGGCGTTTTCGCCACAATTTCATCATCAGTTCCTGAACGGCATCTTTGGTTTCTTCCTCGTTTTTTAACATCCGCATCATCATCGGATATATTTTTCGGGAAAAGGGAATGATACTATTTTTAAAATCTTCTGCGGTCATTTAATTTAACTGACGAGTGACAGATAAATTTATAACAACCTCCCGGTTTAATTTTACAGGATATGAATTTTTACTGAAATATTCGGGGAATGATCAATTTGGAACAGTAGATTAAAAATCCGCGTGCATGGAATCTTGGTAAAAAACTTCTTATTTTTTGAACATGGATACCACTTTATCCTTCATCTTGTTTAACCACCCGCCACCCGAACCGGTATCTTCTTCGTCGAGAACATATCCGAGCGGGTTTAAAACCGGAATGCTGTCGAACACCACTTTCAGAATTCCCATTACCGGGATGGCGATTATCATCCCAACAATTCCCCAGATAAAACCGCCCGCGATTACGCCAATCAGCGTGAGTACCGGATTAAGCTCAACCTGGTGTCCAACAACATAAGGTTCCAAAATGTAACTTTCAACAAATTGTGCGATCGAATAAACGATAATTACCCCAATTAACGACATTAAAGCGCCGTTAGTTAACAAGCTCATCGCCAGCGCTAATCCCAAACCTATAATATTCCCTATATATGGTATTAAGCTTAGTACGGCTGCAATGATGGAAATAAAAATGGCATGTTTTATTCCAACCAAAGCCAAACCCGCCGAATAAATGAGCGTTAAAAAAAGAATTAATAAAAAGCGGCCAAACAGGTACTGCTGGCTTACTTTACTGAAGTTTTGCAAGATGGAAGAAGCTTTTTTGCGATTCTCTTCGGGCACAAAATTGAGTATCGATTTTTTAAATTTCGTTTTGTAAAAAAGGAAGAAAAAAACATAGATAAACACCAGCAGGAAATTTCCCAGGAAAGAAGTAAATCCTGTGACAATTTTTTTGCCGTTGCTACCGTTCGACTGCAGTGCCTCTTGTAATTTTTTTTCCTGTTGTTGCTGGTTTAGCCCGGTTTTTTTCTCTACATAATTTTCTACCTTTTCAATTTTAGGCTGAAGTTTTTCCTTGTATTTAGGCCAATCGGCGGTAATGTTCTGAATTTGACTGGCAACAATAAAAAACAAACCGATACAAAGTCCCAGCAAAAGCAAATCCGACAGCAAAACAGCCAGACCGCGCGAAACTCCCCAATCGGTAAGTTTTCCCACAACCGGCAGTAAAATCATTGCCAGTAAAGCGGCTGTTGCAAAAGGAATAAGAAAGTTTCCAGCCTTTATTAAACCGAAAATAAGTAAAACAATTCCGGTAATAATTAACGGTATATAAATGATTAGTTCCCTGACCTGTTTGTTCATACCGGATGCAAAGAAAACTTTGTGCCAAATCAATAGTTTTTCAATGGTTTCGTAAAGCTGAAGCTTGCGCTGTATTTTATTTATACTGCAAAACCTGCTGAATCTTTAAAAATAAAAAACAAAAAATGAACAAAACGATTGTTTCGGACGGGGTTAAGTTGTGGATTTCCTGAATCTTAATGGGTAAATTTGTCCACAGTTTTTTTTCAAAACCAACTGCGAAAAGCAAGGCAAAAATACTTCCGGCCGAAATTCTCCTTTAGTTGTTTGCATATCCTGGCCGATTTCAGTTTTTATCATTTATAACCGGGTTTGTGGCTTTAATTTTGCCGGTTTGGCAGAAACATGTCATAAAAGAACTGGTTATGATGAACAACAACATCGAAGAACAATCGAAAATTAGCGAACAATTTGCTCATCACCGAAAATTTCTGTGGGCCTACTATTCGGTAATTATTTTGGGATTATGGTTAATGACCGGAGTTCAACCGATGGGATACGAAGTAAAAGGTATGATCATCAGCGATTTGATTAGCGGCTTTTTGCTGATTGTTTTTGGTCTGCTGTCGTTAAACCCGGCCCGAATTTGGGCGCAATGGGCTGCGGGTTTCCTGGGAGGCTGGATTTGCATGGCGCCGTTAATTTTTTCTGCAAATACAGCGGTTGCGTATACCACCGACACCTTAATCGGGACGCTTGTGATGCTGTTTGTGCTGGTAATTCCGAATGTTCCGGGAATCGTAAAAATCAGGCAGAAAGGCGCAAATGTCCCGGAAGGCTGGACGTACAATCCTTCATCGTGGCCCGAGCGGATTCCCGTGGTTGTTTTGGGATGGCTCGGTTTTTTTACGGCGCGTTACCTGGCTGGCTATCAGCTCGGTTATTCCGATGATATCTGGGACCCGCTTTTTGGCGACGGAACCAAACAAATCCTGACGTCAAAAGTCTCTGAATCATTTCCGGTCTCCGATGCGGGGTTGGGTGCATTTGCCTATATTCTTGATGTGGTAACCGGCTTGGCCGGACGAACTGCCCGCTGGCGAACAATGCCCTGGATTGTGCTGATTTTTGGTATCCTGGTTATTCCGCTGGGTATTGTCAGCCTTACACTGGTTATACTTCAACCGGTTGTAGTAGGCGCCTGGTGCACTGCCTGCCTGCTCTCCGCATTAATTACCGTGGGAATGATCCCATTCACTTTCGACGAGGTGCTGGCTTCCGTTCAGTTTATCAGGAGAAAAAAGAAAGAAGGAGCCAGCGTGTGGCATTTGTTTTGGTTTGGCGGCAGTTACGATGGCGGAGAAGTGAAACAATATTCAGAACCCGGAAATGAACAATTAAAAGGCAATATAAAATCACTGTGGGCCGATTTAAAATTACGGCCCTGGAACCTTATTGTTTCAGTATTCGTCGGTGTTTGGTTCATGGTTTCCCCTACGGTTTTAGGATACGAAGGAAAACTTGCCGACAGCAATCATTTGGTAGGCGCGGTTGTCATTACTTTCGCCATAATTTCAATGTCGGAAGTGGCTCGTTCGCTTCGGTTTGTAAATATTTTACTTGGGTTATGGCTGGCCACCAGCATCTGGATTTTTGACAATCCGGGCGGAATCGCATTGTGGAGCCAACTGGCTTTAGCCGTGGTTCTTATTTTGATCAGTTTCCGGAAAGGCGTAATTGAAGAAAAGCACGGCGGTTTTAATAAATACATCAAATAGTTTCCCGGTTTGCACCCCGGGAATAAATTTAAAGAATATCCGTTTTCTTTCTGTTTACGATGAATGGTTAAATTTGCCGCACAAAGATTGATGATGAAAATAGGGAATCTTGAACTGAAAGAAACGCCGCTTTTTCTTGCGCCCATGGAGGACGTTACTTATAAATCATTCCGGTGGATGTGTAAAAAATTCGGCGCCGATGTAATGTACACTGAATTTGTGTCGTCGGAAGCGCTGGTTCGAAATATTGAAAAAACCCGGCAGAAAATGAAGCTTTTCGATTTCGACCGGCCGGTGGCAATTCAAATTTACGGACATAACATCGATTCAATGGTGCGTGCGGCGCAGGTGGCCGAAGAGGCTAATCCCGATTTTCTCGACATCAATTTTGGCTGCCCCATGAAAAAAATTATCAGGCACGGCGCCGGTGCTGCTTTAATGAAAGATTTGCCCAAAATGCAAAAAATGGCTGCTGAAGTTGTAAAAGCGGTGCGTGTGCCTGTAACTGCCAAAACCCGGCTCGGATGGTCAGATGCAGACAAATCTGTGATGGAAGCAGCGCTCCGGTTGCAGGATGCCGGTGTTCAGGCGCTTGCCATTCATGGCCGGACCCGCGGGCAATTGTATTCAGGCGAAGCTGACTGGACTCTGATTGGCGAAGTAAAAAACAACCCGAAAATTACCATCCCAATCATCGGAAACGGCGATATTGACAGCGCTGAAAGAGCAAAACTAATGTTGCAGCAAACCGGTGTGGATGCATTGATGATTGGTCGCGCGGCAATAGGGCGGCCCTGGATTTTTAAAGAAGTGAAGGATTACCTGAAAAATGAAAAGCTGAACCCGCCGCCAACGGTTGTCGAGGTGGTGGACGTATTGAAAGAACAAATTCAAATGAACCTGGAGTGGCGCGATAATGAACGGATCGGAATTTTGATGATGCGGCGGCATTTCGCCAAATATTTTCCCGGATTATCGAATTTCAGAGAATTGAAAATCAGGCTTCTTCGTGCCGAAACTAACTCCGAGGTAAACGAAATACTGGAAACAATCGTTAACGTATACGGAGATCTGCATTTGTGTTACTCCAAAATATGATACCAATGGAAAATCAATTTGCAAAGATTTATTCTGAAGAGTCCCTGTGGAAAAAACTAACGCAGTTTTCGAAATCGGCCGGAGTTACTGTTGTTTACGCTGCGCTGCTGCTGTATTACATGATGAAGGACAAAAACGTGGGGCTAAAATCGAAAGTGACCATTGCCGCCGCTTTGGGTTATTTCATTTTACCCACGGATGCTATTTTCGATTTAACGCCGCTTATCGGTTATTCCGATGATTTGGGCGTTCTCCTTTTTGCACTTGGCCAGATTTCTTCGAATATTACCCCCGATATTAAAGAAAAAGCCCGGCTGAAATTGAGCGAGTGGTTTGGTGAAATAAGCGAAGAGGAACTTAAATCGCTCGAAGAAAAAATAATATAAATCTGAATATCCTGAAATGTTGATAATCAGATAAAAAGGTCATAAATTATTTTTATGGCACCTTTTTTGAGTATTAAAAATACAGGTTAAAAAGACAATGATGAACATTGCGAAATATCATGATGAATCTTTTTGATTTGGCAATTAACCGTCGCAAGACGGAAATGTTTTCTGTTTTTACCGAAGAAGATACTTCGGAGCTGTTTGTTTGAATAGCCGGTTGTTTTAGCCGGCTATTTTTTTTATTTTAGCCTCCAAATCCTGTTAAATGCCTGAATTTGATTTTTCCATTTTGCAGTGGCTTTTACTGGGCTTGTGCGCCATGTTTGTTGGAATGTCGAAGGTTGGCGTTCCCGGCGTTTCCATGATTGTTGTACCGGTACTCGCCATTATTTTTGGCGGAAAAGCATCTACCGGAATTCTACTTCCAATGCTCATGATGGCCGATTTTTTTGGAGTTGGATATTATCATCGCCACGCGGAATGGAAATACCTGGTAAAATTGCTGCCGTGGGCATTTGCCGGAGTGGGCATTGCACTTTGGGTTGGCGAGGTAGTGAATGATGAGTGGTTTAAAAATATCATTGCAATCCTCGTTTTTGTATGCATTGGTTTGATGCTTTGGAAAGACCGTCAGAAAAATCGAAACCTTTTTCCCGATACCTGGTGGTTTGCGGCTTCCATGGGTGTTTTGGGCGGCTTTGCCACCATGATTGGAAATGTGGCAGGTCCAATTTTTGCCATTTATTTACTCGCAATGCACCTGCCGAAAAACAATTTTATCGGAACGGGCGCCTGGTTCTTTTTGATCATTAATTTCTCGAAATTCCCGTTACACGTTCTTATCTGGAAAACCATCGACTGGCACACATTAAAGCTCGATTTTATGCTGTTGCCGGGAATTGCCGCAGGGGCTTTCCTGGGAGTCTGGCTGGTGAAAAAAATTCCGGATAAAACATACCGGGCCTTTGTTATCGTTGTTACAGCATTGTCAGCATTTTTATTACTAATATGAAACAGTTAATCGAATTTTTCCGTGATAAACAAGCGAATGCCGTGTTGGATGTCGGCACCGGGACCGGCAGTTTTCTGGAGGTGTTAAGGCAGGTTTTTCCGGGGGCAGCGTTTACTGGTGTTGACCCGGATTCTGCTTCGCTGGAGGAAGCCGTGAAAAATTATCCCGACGTCAGTTTTCGGGAAATGACCGCGGGGAATCTCGGTTTTCCGGTTAATTCTTTCGATGCCGCGGCAATTTCCATGGCGCTTCATCATTTACCTGATATTTCAAAATCGCTGGCCGAAATGCGGCGGGTGGTAAAACCGAATGGCTGGATTATCGTTAATGAACCATTTAGCGACAATCTGACTCCGGCGCAGGAATCCAATAAATTATACCACCACTTTAAAAGTACGATCGACAGGCTGCTTGGTGTTACCCACAACGAAACGTTCAAAAAGGAAGAAATCCTGCAAATGGTAAAAAATTCGGGCATTCAAATTCAATTGCATTTCGAATCCAAAAAAAGTAAAAACCTGGTGGCCGAGCCGAAAGGACTTGAATCGCGCATCGAAAGCATGAAAGGAATGCTCTTAAAAATTAAGGATTTCCCGGAATATGAAAAGTTGAAACCACAAATCGAACAATTTCAATCGCATGCATTGAAATATGGGTTTGAAATGGCTACGAAAGTGGTAATTGCCGGTCAAAATAAATAATTTTTTTTTGAATTAGACGTTTTATATATACCAAACAGAATTGGGCTAAAGTCCTGTTGTATAGCAACTCAACTACCGGTCAGCTTAAGCTGACGGTAATACAAAAATAGAACAGAATCGGTTTTGATTAGCTTCATTGCGGTTCACTTCACAGGCTGTGTGAAAACAGGATAAGAAGTAATTAATTTTTGCACCGGGTTTTAACCCGGTGATTTCATGATGAATGAAATTAGGCTTTAGCCTTTAATTTTCAGTATTTTAACGGCTAAAGCCTGAACTTTGCCAATAAGTTTTTAACCACCGGGCTAAAGTCACGGTGTAAAAATTTGTATTCTTCACACAGCCTGTTCAATGAGCAAATACTGTAATTCCCAGTAGAAAAGGGTTTTAACCATATTTTTTTATGCAAAAAAAGCTTATTGATTAAGAGCCTAATTCAATAATTTTTTATCGGGCATTCCTGTTTGAAGAAGTTCCCCCAAAAAAATAATAAAGTTGAAATTTTCAATAATTTTTGCACTTTCATAAACTTTTTTCAATGTTTTTTTACCCGGATTAAGTTTTCACTTCGAACTATTCCCTAAAACTGTTGAATTATTAAACAACTGTTTAAATTTTAAACACCCACCCTTCTTGTTGATGTTCAGCAGGTTAAAATTATTTTCAACATTTGTGTAAATAATATCAACACTCCTTTCTGTTATTTTTTTCATCAGATTTAATGTAAATAACTACTTTTCAGCGCATTGCGTTTCGATTTTCCTTTGGTACCAAAGTTGGTTTATAGATGTTAAAGTTCAAAAAAAACCATTTGTTTTTAAAAACTACAAAAGAAATGCAATGAAAACGAACATTTTGTTACTTATTGGAATCATGTTGCTGATTAGTCATCAGTGGAAAGCAGCAGCCCAAACAGCAACTGACGGTGGGATTACATTATTGAGTCCGCCGGGGCTGCATTTGCTTTCCGAAACACTGGCAAGCGAATACACACTTTATAACTCCGGGGCAAAAATCAAGGTACAAATTGCTGATTTCGCACAAGTTCCGGAAGATACCAATGTTCTTGGTATTGCGGCGGGAGGAACAGTTTCAGGTAGTGGCGACTGGGAATTACTGATTGGGCGGGAAGTGATCGTCCCGATTTTCAGTTCAAAAAATCCTTTCGTTGAATTGATTCAGAAAAAAGGAATTTCACCACAGAACCTGAATAAAGCGCTTAACAGCAGCAATCTGAAGGTGTGGGGGACGTTGCTCGGCGAAATTCAAAACGCTCCCCTCCACATATATATTGCTGATGAAGAAATCGTCCGGCAGTTGTCACAAAAATTTATTTCACACGGTTCTGCAGGCCCGGAAGTTGCTTATATTCCGGCAGGTAATATCGTTGAGGCGGTTAATAAGGATGTATATGCCATTGGGTTTTGCCGGCTGAACAGCATCACCGGTTCCGGCACGGGCGTTGATCCGGGAATCAGCCTGATGCCCGTTGACAATAACAACAATGGCCGGCTCGATTACAACGAACAAATCTACAACGATCCTGATATCCTGCGAAGGGGAGTTTGGATTGGGAAATATCCGCATGAACTGGTTTCAGGGATATACGCAGTTTCTGCAGGAAAACCTTCAGGTACTGAAATTACCGCTTTTTTAAATTGGGTTCTTACAGAGGGGCAACATTATGTTGAATCGGGCGGATTTACTCAACTGGTTTACAACGAACGCCAGGCGAAGCTCGATAAAATAACCGGTAATACTGAATTTTCGCTACCCAAAACGGAGACCGGTTTCAACCGAAGTCTGCTTTGGACCAGTTTATTCGTTGCGCTCGGATTATTTATAATCCTGCTTGCTGCCGGCAGGTTTGGAAGAAAACGAAAATTAGCCCCTGTTTCATCATCGCATCCGAAATTGATGAACGAGGATTCGCTGATTTTTCCAAATGGTTTGTACTTCGATAAATCGCACACTTGGGTTTTTATGGAAAAGAACGGCCAGGTCCGGTTCGGAATTGATGACTTTTTGCCCAATATAACCGGGAAATATACACGGGTTTCGTTGAAGAACCCGGGAGATAAAGTGAAGCGCAAAGAACCAATCGTTACGTTAATCCGGAACGGGAAACAGATTAATATTCACGCCCCTGTTTCAGGAACAATAAAAGATATTAATGAAATTCTGGTGACCAACCCGGACGAAATAAATAAATCGCCATACGGAGAAGGTTGGATTTATATGATTGCACCTTCGAACTGGGAGCGCGAAATTAAATTCTTCAGCCTCGGCGGGAAATACCACATGTGGATTAAAAATGAATTTGTCCGGTTGAAAGATTTTCTGGCATGTTCGTTCAGCATAAAACACATGCCGGAAACCGGACTCGTTTTCCAGGAAGGCGGCGAATTGCCCCGTTTTGTACTTCAGGATATGGAACCTCAGCTGTGGGAGGATTTTCAAAACTATTTCATTGAAACTTCTGATATGTACTAAGCTTGTTTTTAAGGAAATCAGCAACGGAAGCTGGTGGATGTATGGTTTGGCATAATCGATTTTAAATATAAATAATTACACGAAATGAAAACCGGAATTTTTTTGGGCATTTGTTTGTCGTTGTTCCTTTTTACAAACGTTTGCTACGGAAATGGTATTCTGGGCATAATTGAAAACGGGCCGGCTTTTCAGGAGAATAATCAGGACGACTTTACGGATACTGCAAAAAGGTTGCGGGCAGATGCCGGGGAATCAAATGCGATTGCCCTGGGCGTACTAAAACTACAACCATCTAAATCGGGTACGTTTGTTCTGTTAATAAGCGGAATTGTGCTCGCCGCGGTGGTTGCCGGATTTAACTTTAACAGAAAGAAAAGGGGATCCAGGGCATCCGGGGAAAATGCCAAAGTATTAAATGATCGTATTTTATCGTTTCCCGACGCTATCTACTTCGACAAATCACACACCTGGGTTTCGAAAGAAAAAGATGGGACCCTGAAAATGGGAATCGACGATTTTTTGCAGCACGTAACCGGTGATTACACCGGATTGTGGATGAAAAATCCGGAAGAATCTTTTGTAAGGCACGAACCTGTTTTATCGTTATTGCAAAAAGGGAAAAGAATAAATGTTAAAGCTCCCGTTTCAGGAAAGATAAAGGAGTTCAACAAAGACTTACTTGCATTTCCTGCTATCGTAAACAATTCGCCTTATTCCTGGGGGTGGATATATATTATTGAACCTACATCATGGGTGCATGAAATTAACTTGTTAATGCTGGCAAAATCCTATAAAACATGGATAAAAAAGGAAATTGCAAGGTTAAAAGATTTTGTTTCTGCAATAAATCCTGACGCCGGTGTATCAGGGCAGGTCGTTTATCAGGAAGGCGGAGAATTACCCGATAATGTGCTGGAGGATTTTGACCTTGGTGTTTGGGAAGAGTTTCAGAAACGTTTTCTCGACACTGCCGATTTGAATTGAATCACTAATTAAAAAAATAATAAAACCATGAGCATCGATAGACGAAATTTTTTCAAAGTGCTTGGCGCAACGGGCGCCACACTGGCTTTTGGAAAAAAAGCCGGTGCCGCACCGGAAAATTCGGAAACCAATGAATTTTACGGGATACTTTACGATTCAACCCGTTGTGTTGGGTGCCAAACCTGCGAATTTTCCTGCGCCGAAGCCAATAATTTACCCGAGCCTGCGGATTATCCTGAAGTGGGTAAAATCCGAAAAACGGATGAAACCCGGCGAACCGTGGTAAACGCTTACGAAACTTCGGCGGGCGAAGTATACGTGAAACGTCAGTGTATGCATTGCAACCAGCCTGCATGTGCATCGGCATGTTTGACGAAAGCCATGTATAAAACTGAAAGGAGCCCGGTAATCTGGCGTGAAGACAAATGTATGGGTTGCCGTTATTGTATGGTTTCGTGCCCGTTCGATATGCCGAAATTCGAATTCAACAGCCCGAATCCAAAAATCAACAAATGCGATATGTGTTATAATCGTCAAAAAGAAGGAAAACTTCCTGCCTGCGTTGAAAATTGTCCGGCGGAGGCGTTGGTATTCGGCACCCGGAGGGAACTTCTGCAGGAGGCACACAAACGAATTGTCGAAAATCCCGGACAGTATGTCGATCATATTTATGGCGAAACCGAAGCCGGCGGAACTGCATTTCTGTATCTTTCCGGAGTGCCGTTCGAAGAAATTGGCTTTAACACCTCCATTCAGAATTCTTCCTATCCCGCATTAACAAAAGGATTTTTGTACAGCGTACCCACTGTTTTTGTTTTGTGGCCGGTTTTGCTGCTGGGCCTTCAGGAAGCAACCAAAAGTAATCAACTTAAAAAGAGCGAAAATGAATAATGTTGTCACAACTTCTGCAATGAATGAAAACGAGAGCAAAAGTATTTGGAGATTTTTGCTTGACGAACTAAAACCAAAGGGTAAAATGTTTACTTGGTTCAACCTGATTTCGGTGCCGGTGATGTTGCTGGGACTGGTATTAATTGTGATCCGGTTCTGGAAAGGAATTGGCGCGGTAACGAATTTGAGCCAGGAAACCCCGTGGGGGCTGTGGATTGGGTTCGACGTGGTAACCGGTGTTGCATTTGCCGGCGGAGCCTATGTTATTACTTTCATGGTATACATCCTCAACCTGAAACAATACCATTCCATTGTACGTGTAACGGTTTTAAACGGCTTTCTTGCGTATGTATTCTATGCAGGTGCGTTGCTGCTCGATTTAGGCCGGCCATGGAACGTCATCAATCCAATCATCGGAAACGGCTTTGGCACCAGTTCGGTAATGTTCCTGGTAGCCTGGCATTTCCTGCTTTACATGCTGGCACAGTTTATTGAATTTTCGCCAACTGTGGCTGAGTGGCTTGGGGCGCAGCGGGCCCGAAAAATTCTGGCCGGAATGACCATTGGCGCGGTTATTTTTGGTATTACGTTGTCTACATTGCATCAATCGGGACTTGGTGCGCTTTTCCTGATGGCAAAAGAAAAAATTCATCCGCTGTGGTATTCCGAATTCATACCAATCCTGTTTTTTATTTCGAGTATTTTCGCCGGTCTTTCCATGGTTATCTTCGAAGGATCAATCAGTCAGAAAGTTTTTTCAGACCAAATCAGCGAAGAAAACCACCGTGCGCACAATAAAATTCTGCGCGGTTTAGCGAAAATTTGTACAATGGTCCTGTTCGCTTACTTTTTCCTGAAAGTGCTCGATTTCGTGCACGGGCAGCACTACAATTTGCTGAATACACCCCTGGGTTACTGGTACCTCACTGAAATGCTGGGATTCGTTTTTTTGCCGATGGTGCTGTATTTCATCAGTTACCGGAAGAACAACATCCTGCTCATAAAAGTTGCTTCCGTAATTACAATGATTGGAATTATTGTGAACAGACTGAACGTTTCTGTTATCGGTTTTCGGTGGGATGCTGCAACACATTACGTTCCGTCGTGGATGGAGATCGTTATTACACTCGCGGTAATTTTTGCTGAAATCTGGATTTTCAGATGGGTAATCAACCGGATGCCGGTGCTTCGCGATTCGCCGTCGTGGGTGAAATTACAGGAACAAGAGGTTTCATAATTCATCATTTAAAAAATTAAAACCAATGGAAGGATTTTCAAATATCAATATTTTCGAAACAAAAGGATTGGAATACATTATCATCATCTTTTTCCTTTTTGTACTTATTCCGTTTTGGGTGTTGTTCAATAAAAAAATTAAGGTTGAAGTTCCTGCCGCTTTAAAAACGCTTTCGGCAATTGTCCGTAACATCCCGCAGGGGCTGTTTTTTAGCCGGAACCATACCTGGGCGCAACTCGAAAAATCGGGAATTGCCAAAATAGGTATCGACGAATTTCTGGTATACCTGGTTGGCGCCGGTAAAATCAACTGGTTAAAGTTACCCGGTGAAAATTTAATGAGAGGCGAACTGATGGCTGAAATACATAAAGAAGGCAAAAGGTTAAAAATTTTCGCTCCGGTTTCGGGCGAAATCGTTAAAACCAATGTAACCGCCGGCGGAAATCCGGAGATTCTAACTGCCGATCCTTACAGAAATGGCTGGCTGTATGCTGTACAACCTGCAAACTGGAAAGCGGAAACATCAGGATGTTACCTGGCAGAGGAAGCAACCCGCTGGATTTCGGAAGAATTGCAGCGCCTGAAGGATTTTCTTGCCCGCTCTTATAAATCCGGAAATGAACAAATGCAACTGGTTTACCAGGAAGGTGGTGAACTTCTGCCCGATTTGTTGTCGGAAATGCCTGCCGAAATCTGGGATAGTTTTCAAAGGGAATTTTTGGATGAAACCAATTGATCAGCCGGTCCGTTCTTTGGAAACAAACTCTGAAGTTTTAATCAATCCGTGGTTTGTACCAACAAATCACGGGTTGATTATTTAACTGTTAATATTAAGCAGGATGCAATGTCCTGCTTGTTCTTTTTCGTAATTTGCATTCGGTAACGTTTACCAATTACTTTCAGAAAAAGCCAAAAATTTAAACCAGCCGGTATGGATTCAACACAAAATACACCCGTCAACAGAAGCAGGCTGAATGTATTTTTTGTCAAATACCTGAGTTTTCATTCGTCGATTTACGCACGGGTAATATATATTATTGCCATATCGCTGGTATTTCTTTTTTTCTCATTTAGCGCCATTTTCAAATCGGTTTACGGCGAATATTTGAATACCATCATCCGGCAGCGCGGTAACAATGTGGGTTCAATTGTGGAAGGTTCATTGTACTATTCCATGTTGAAAAACGACAAAAGCGCATTGCAAAGCACGCTCGATATTATAAATACAATGCCCGGTATCGATGAGGTGAATATGTACGACAGCCGCGACAGTCTGGTATATTCCTCGTACAAAGATGATCCGCTCAACCAGGGGAATCCCAACTGCGTAAGTTGCCATGCCAATTTCGCACAAATGTTCCCTCCCAAAGAAAAGTCGTATCGCATTATCGATTTTAAAAGCGCCTGCATCATGAACCAAAGCGACCGCGGGCATCGGCAGTTGTTGATCCGTTCCCCTATTTTCAACGAGAAATCATGTTATACCGCCGCATGCCATGCACATAACCAAAGCGAAGAAGTCCTTGGTTCGCTGATTATCAAAGTTCCGCTTGATGTGCTGGATTCCGCGGTTAATAAATCGTCTGCTGAATTTTTCATCCTGGCCATTTTAACGACACTTGTATTGCTCTCGTTCCTTATTTTTTTCACCAACAACAAAATCAGGAAACCATTAAATGCCATCGTTACGGCAAGTGAAGCCGTTTCGAAAGGCGACAGGAGCAGGCGTCTGGAAATTAAACCGAACCTGCTCGACGACATGCGGTTGGTTTCACAGGCATTCAACAACATGCTCGATAATCTGGATACCGCCAGCAAAGAACTGCAAAACTGGTCGCAGCAATTGGAATACAAGGTTCAGAAAAAATCGGAGGAATTGTCTGAGATTCAAAATGAATTGATTCACATTGAACGGATAACCTCGCTTGGAAAGCTGTCATCATCGGTAGCACACGAAATAAACAACCCGCTTTCCGGTATACTTACTTACACCAAATTAATAGCGAAGCGACTGAATAATATGGATACCGATCCGGAAAAGGTGAAATCGCTGCTGAAATATTTAACGGTGATAGAAAATGAAACCAAACGTTGCGGTGATATTGTAAAAGGTTTGCTCGATTTTTCCAGGAAAGACCAGGAAAATTTCAAAAACCGCCACCTCCACCGCATTTTAAAGGAAGCTTACGATTTAATGGCGCACCAGATGCGAATTGCAGATGTTCATTTTTACACGGAATTTGAAGCTGCCAACGATCTGGTTTTTTGTAACGACAACCAGATTAAACAGGTTTGCGTGGCGCTGCTTGTAAACGCTTCCGAAGCGGTGACCCAAAACGGGGAAATAACAATGAAAACCTCCAATCCGGATGACGAACACATCAGGCTCGACATTGCAGATAACGGAGTTGGAATTGCTCCGGAAGATATTTCAAGGATTTTTCAACCCTTCTACTCATCGAAACAAAAAGCCAGCGGAATTGGGCTGGGATTGGCAATTGTACATGGAATCGTTCAGAGCCACAAAGGCAAAATAGAGGTTCGTTCAGAACCTGGAAAAGGAACAATCATGTCGGTAATTTTATCATTGGTGAAAGTTTAATTTTTACAGAAATGGCAGAAAATATTTCGTTATTGATAGTTGATGATGAAGAATCGGTGAGGGATTCTTTATACAACTGGTTTATTGAAGACGGTTATGCGGTGAAAAGCGCTGCCAATGCAAAAGAAGCGCTTTCGCTGCTCGAGTCGGAAAAATTCGACATTATTCTGGCTGATATTAAAATGCCGGGAATGGATGGGCTCGAAATGCACCGCCGGATTAAAATGTTAAACAGCGACGCTGTTGTAATTGTAATGACTGCCTTTGCATCGGTGGAAACAGCTGTTCAGGCGCTGAAAGACGGAGCGTACGATTATGTTACCAAACCGTTTGATCCGGATGATTTGTCGCACCTAATCCGCAATGCAGCCAACCAGGTTTTACTGAAATCGGAAAACGAAGCGCTGAAAAAGCGGGTTACCTCTTTGGAAAATATCGAGGATATTGTGGGCAGCAGCAATGCTATGTTAAAAGTGCTCCGGGATGTTGAAAATGTGGCGCAATCGAATTCTTCGGTAATAATAACCGGCGAAAGCGGGACCGGAAAAGAACTCATCGCCCGGGCTATTCATTCCAATTCGGCCAGAAAATATTTTCCGCTGATTACGGTCCACTGCGGCGCTTTGTCGGAAGATTTGCTGGAAAGCGAATTGTTTGGCCACGAAAAAGGCGCATTTACCGGTGCAATGTTTAACCGGAAGGGCCGCTTTGAAATGGCCGACGGCGGGACGATTTTCCTGGATGAAATTGCTACTATTTCCGGAAAAATGCAGATCGAACTGCTGCGCGTGCTGGAGTCGAAAACATTCGTCAGGGTAGGAGGGAACAAGGAAATTAAGTCAGATTTCAGGGTAATTTGCGCCACCAACCGCGATCTAAAAAAACTGGTGGAGCAGGGGTCATTCCGCGAAGATTTATATTATCGGCTAAATGTGGTAAACATCACCGTGCCACCGCTTCGTGAACGGCCGGAAGATATTCCGCTGCTGGTTAACCATTTTATAAAAAAATATTGCACTTCTATGAGCCGCGACTTAATTTCCATTTCGCCGGCAGCACTCAAACGGATCGAAATGTATGATTTTCCGGGAAATGTGCGCGAACTGGAAAACATGATTGAACGCGCTATTGTAGTGGGGAACGGAAAAGAAATCAGGTTGAAGGATTTGCCGCTCGAAAAGGATCTTGTCAGCGATTCGAATGAAAGCCTTTCGGAAATTGAACGAAAATATATCTTGCAGACCCTGATCAACTGCAACTGGAACATCAGCCGTGCGGCAAAAATTCTTCAGGTCGACCGCGTAACGCTGTATAACAAAATTAAAAAGTACAACCTGCGTTCAACAACCGACGCCTGATATTTTGAATGCCGGTTGCGAAACGAAATTAACCGGATTAATGAAATGAAAAAAGCCAATAATCGGAATTATACAATTGGATAAACAACGCATTTTACTGGTTACTCACGGCGCTTTCGAGACTGACTTTCTCGATAAAATTGCTGCTGCTGTCACTTCGGAATTCGATGCCCGTACTGAAATGGCTGAAAGCCACAACAGTATTTCGGCTTTTTACGACCCAATCAGGAGACAATACAATGGCAATAAATTACTGCAACACCTTGACGCATCCACAGAACCGGGAGATGCAAAAATAATCGGCTTGTTTAAAGTCGACCTTTTTATCCCAATCCTGACGTTTATTTTCGGTCAGGCGGTTTTCAAAGGCCGAACTGCGATCGCTTCCCTGTACCGGCTCAGAAATGAACAGTATGGTTTGCCGGCCAACGAGGCGGTTCTGCTTGAGCGTTTCCGCAAGGTGATTATTCACGAAACCGGGCATACATTTGGCCTCATTCATTGCCATGTTCCCAACTGTGTGATGCGATCGACAACGTATGTGGAAGAAATTGATCAGAAAGAAAGTCGTTTATGTATAAAATGCCGCCGGGAGTTGAATCTGTAAAATAACTATCCTTTCAATGCTTCGGCGCCACTGACGATTTCCAGGATTTCCCTGGTAATGGTCGCCTGACGCGCTTTATTGTACTGCAGGGTAAGTTCGCCCAGCAAATCTGTAGCATTGTCTGTTGCCTGGTGCATGGCAGTCATCCGGGCGCCGTGTTCGGCAGCGTTTGAATCAAGCATCGCCTTGTAAAACTGAATTTTTAGTGAACGCGGAATCAGTTCCTGAACTATATCCTCCTGCGAAGGCTCAAAAATGAAATTCAGATTGTTGTTCCGGTTATTTTCATCTTCTTCTATTTCTACCGGCAGGAACTGTTCTGAAATTTGTGCCTGTACCGCTGCATTTATAAATTGATTGTAAACGAGTTCGATCCGGTCATAAACGCCATCTCTGAATAGTTTCATTATTTCGGAAGCTATTTCCGAAACATTTTCGAACGTCAGTTCATCGTACAGTTCGTTTTTATTGTCAACCACGTTCATGTCGCGATGTTTCAGCTGGCGCATCCCCATTTTCCCGATGCATAAAAACGAAACATTTCCCCGCTGCAACTGCCGTGTGTATTGACTCCGGGCCAATTCCAATGCCTTTTTTGAGATGGCGGAATTAAAACCGCCACATAATCCCCGGTTCGAAGAAACCAGGATAATCAGTATTTTTTCCGGCTGCCGCGGTTGTGTGTACACCGAGTCTTCGGAATCGTCGAGGCTGGCGCTGAGGGTCATTAAAATCTGGTGCAGCTTATCGGCATAAGGCCTGATTTGCATAATGGCATCCTGCGCTTTTTTCAGCTTTGCAGCCGAAACCATTTTCATCGCGCTTGTTACCTGCCTTGTGGTTTTTACCGATGCAATTCTTGTCCGTATTTCTTTTAAGCCAGCCATATTTTTCTATAAATGCATTAACGAGTGATTGAGGTGTAAAGTCCACATCTACCCAAATTCACTCAGATATCTTATTACCGTTTATATTTTTCAGCTACTTCTTTGGCAACGTTTCTCAAAGTTCCTTCAATTTGTTCATCCAATTTGCCGTCGCGCAATGAATCCAGAACATCACGGTGCTGTATCTCCAAAATTTCAAGGAAATCAGATTCGAATTCTTTTACTTTCTCAATCGGAACATTGCGCAACAATTCTTTGGTCCCACAGTAAATGATAGCAACCTGATGTTCGATTTTCATTGGGGAATATTGTCCCTGTTTCAGGATTTCGACATTTTTTCGTCCTTTGTCGAGCACACGCATCGTAGCCGCATCGAGGTCGGAACCAAATTTGGCAAAAGCTTCCAGTTCGCGGAATTGTGCCTGGTCGAGTTTTAACGTCCCGGCAATTTTTTTCATCGATTTGATTTGAGCGCTGCCACCCACACGAGACACCGAAATACCAACGTTGATTGCAGGACGGATACCTGAATTGAAGAGGTTCGATTCGAGAAAAATTTGTCCGTCGGTGATGGAAATTACGTTTGTTGGAATATAGGCCGAAACGTCGCCTGCCTGAGTTTCAATGATTGGCAAAGCTGTTAATGAACCGCCGCCTTTTACTTTGTCTTTTAAAACTTCCGGCAAATCGTTCATTTTGGCTGCAATTTCGTCTGATTCGATGATTTTTGCAGCACGTTCCAGCAAGCGGGAGTGCAGGTAAAATACATCGCCCGGATATGCTTCACGGCCTGGCGGACGGCGCAGCAACAGCGAAACTTCGCGGTATGAAACCGCCTGCTTCGAAAGATCATCGTAAATAATCAGGGCATCGCGACCGGTGTCGCGGAAATATTCGCCAATGGAAGCCCCTGCATAAGGTGCATAAAACTGAAGTGCAGCAGGGTCTGAGGCTGTGGCCATCACAATCACGGTATAATCCAGTGCGCCATATTTTTCGAGGGTCGCAGCAATGTTTGCCACGGTGGAACCTTTTTGGCCCACAGCTACATAAATACAGTAAACCGGTTTGCCTTTTTCGTAGTTTTCGCGTTGATTAATAATGGTGTCGATGGCAACTGCGGTTTTACCGGTCTGGCGGTCGCCGATGATCAGTTCCCGCTGTCCGCGTCCGATAGGGATCATCGCGTCGATTGCTTTCAACCCGGTTTGCAGCGGCTGTTTTACCGGCTGACGGTAAATTACGCCCGGAGCTTTTCTTTCGAGCGGCATTTCATACAATTCACCCTCAATTGGTCCTTTTCCGTCAAGTGGTTCGCCAATGGTATTTATTACACGTCCCAGCAACTTTTCCCCTACATTGATAGATGCAATTCGTTGCGTCCGTTTTACGGTATCCCCTTCTTTAATTTGTTCTGAAGGGCCCAGCAAAACAACACCCACATTATCTTCTTCCAGGTTAAGTACAATGCCTTTCATGCCGTTTTCAAATTCTACCATCTCATTGGCTTCCACGTTCGAAAGGCCATAGATGCGGGCAATTCCATCGCCTACTTGCAGCACGGTACCCACTTCTTCCAATTCGGCTTCCGATTTAAAGCCTTCCAGTTGTTGTTTTAGTATTTCTGATACTTCTGCAGGTTTTATATTCGCCATCGTCTGTTATTTTATCGCGGATTTTTGGATTATTTTATATCTGTTTTCAGTAGTTTCTGTTTTATCTTGTTGAGCTGCGTTGCCACGCTGGCATCAAATTGTTTGTCGCCGACCCGCAAAATGAGGCCGCCAATAATTTCAGGATTTATGTTTCCGGAGAGCTCAACTTTTGCGTGCAACTCTTTTTCGAGCACCGACTGTATTTTATCAAACGTTTCGCCGTCTACTTTCGATGCCGTTGTCAGACGCGCCGGTTTGATGTTTTGGTCTTTTCGGGTGAAAGATATAAAGTTCCTGCAAATTCCCGGAATATAAGCTTCGCGTTTGTTACGGGTAATTAACCGAAGGAAATTCAGCGTCAGTTCATTCACTTTCCCGCTAAAAATTGAATTTATCAGTTGGATTTTCCTGGAAGTTTTAATAACCGGACTTTCCAGCAAAAGTCTGAATTCTTCAGAGTTCTCATATATATTGGATATGAGTTCAATGTCATCTTTCAACGCCGGGAGTGAATTTTTTTCCCTGGCCAATGAAAAAAATGCTTTTGCGTACCGTACCGAAATTGCGCTTTGATCCATAAATTAACTCAACTTAATATCGTCAATCAAACCTTCCACTATTTTTTCCTGTTCACCCTTGTTTTGCAACTGTTTCCGAATAACTTTTTCAGCAATCATAACCGAGAGTTCCACAACCTGTTTTTTAATTTCGCCAATGGCTGCCGTTTTTTCTGATTCGATTTGCTGCCGTGCGTGTTCGATGCTTTTTTGAGCTTCCTGATTGGCTTTTTCTTTGGCTTCCGCTACAATTTTGTCTTTTAAGTCTTTGGCCTCTCTCAGGATGATATCCCTTTCTTTTCGGGCTTCGGCAATGATTTTTTCATTGTCTGCTTTTAGCTCGGCTACTTCTTTTTTTGCTTCTTCGGCAGAATTCAATGCATTGGCAATCGATTCTTCACGTTCCTTCAGAGCATTTAAAATCGGTTTCCAGGCAAATTTTCTGAGAACGAACAGGACAATCCCAAAAATGATGAACATCCAAACGATTGTGCCGGGATTCGGTGTTACTAAACCCATAACTTCAATTTTTTAGTGAAAGGCAACTAAATCCCGGCAATCCCGGGATTTGTCGCCAAATTTGTTTGCTAAACGAAAATAACGAGCGCACAAATGATCACAGCAAAGAAGGCAACACCTTCTATCAATGCTGCCGCAACGATCATGTTTGAGCGGATATCACCGCCTGCTTCGGGTTGGCGTGCAATAGCTTCCATGGCGCTGGCACCGATACGTCCGATACCTATACCTGCACCAATTGCAGCTAATCCAGCTCCCAAGGCAGCACCCATTTTACCGATGGTAGCACCGGCAGCCGCTTGTAGCAATACAGTTAAAATTGCTGATAACATAGCTTTAATTTTTAAAAGTTACTATTAGTGATGATCTGCTATCGCCATTCCAAAATAGAGCGCCGATAACAGGGTGAAAACATAAGCTTGTATAAACGAAACCAAAACATCGAGCAGCAGGATAAAAGCCGAAAATGCGATAGAAACCACACTTACGCCATAACCCGCAGCCGCTCCGGCCATACTGCCGAAAATAAAGATAAGGCTCACAAAAACGGTTACTATCATGTGGCCGGCCATCATGTTTGCAAACAAACGCACCATCAAAACAAATGGCTTTGTAAATACGCTCGAAAGTTCGACAATCGGCATCAGTGGAATCGGAAATTTTAGCCACCACGGTACTTCGGGATTGTAAATTTCCTTCCAGTAATGTTTGTTTCCGTTTGCGGTTGTAATAAAAAATGTAAATAAGGCCAGTACCATCGTTACTGCAATATTGCCGGTAACATTCGCCCCAAATGGTGGAATGGGTATCAGGCCCAACAAGTTGTTAATCAAAATAAAAAAGAACAATGTCAGCAAAAACGGCATGAACTTTTCATATTTTTTATCGCCAATAGCCGGTTTGGCAACTTCGTCGCGGATAAATAAAATGACCGGCTCGAGCAGGTTTTGCAAACCTCTTGGCGCTTTCCCGGCATTTTTGCGTGCTGACCGGGCCACCGGAATCAACATGAAAAACAGAACCAAAACCGAAACGAACACACCGGCTATTGTTTTCGTTACAGAGAAATCGAATGGTTTGCCGGCTTCATGGCCCTGTGCATCAACTTCTACAATTTTACCTTCGTTTTCTTCTGATTGCGATAGTGCGAAACCATTGTATTTTGCATGTCCGTGAACAAACTTCGACGACATGAATATATTAAGGCGTTTGCCATTGTGCAATTCCGGATTTTTGCTGTAAAGGATAACCGGTAGCGGAATGCTGATGTGTTTGTCGCCAAACGAAACAATATGCCACTCGTGCGAGTCGGAAACATGTTCAATTACAAATTCCCCCGCCTGAAAATTTTCTTTGATATTTTCTTCCATGGTATGGCCCATAGCCTCTTCCTCCTGCCCGTGCTGAGCCCATGCAAGTGAGTAACCACCAACCGACAATACAAATACGAAAAAAACGATTTTAATATATTTTACCATAGGTTAATCCGGTTTTTACGGTGTTCACAAAATTAAATGTTTTTTCTTATGCCGAATGAAATATTAAAATATTTGAACGAGAATTAACAATGTTTAAAAACTTGTTTTTTCGAAAGAAGAAAATATTATTTTACCGGCAGGAGTCAAATAAAAAAATAATCGGCTCACGGGTGTGGGATTTACTTTCTTTTAAAAATTTTAATCATTTCCGCCACTTCAAAAAAAGTAAATAACATGTAGAGCAACATGAGGTATATTACAAAAACCACTGCATTATGGGGTTTTAATGCGATGTAAATAACGGCAACAATGGAATAGACAACAAGCCTCAAAAAAGTAACAACCATGCTGCTGCGCGTAAAAGCCGGTACCCCTTTTGCAGCCTGGTTTAACTGAAACGCATGTGCCAGAATAGTCATTAACAGGAAAAAAAGTAGCCCCCAGGGCATTACCGGCAGATAGTATTCAGGAATGAGCAGGTTGAATGCAAGCCAGCCGAAGAACGCAATTATTGCTGCAATGCCTGTAATTTTGACGATAAAACGCTTTAAATTGCTATTCATTTTTTCAATAGGTTACGGGTTGCATATACAATTGCGACGATTACCGAAAAAACCATCAGGACCAGCGTAAAAACATAAAAATCGTTTTTCAGCCACTGGTCAATTTTATAACCTCCAAAAGTTCCGAATCCGATGATGGCCATCATTTCGAATCCGAGGCTTGAATAACGTATAAAGTTATCAAAGCTTTTTTTCTTCTTTTGGTTTTGCCGGTTCTTCATTCTTTTCTTTTATGCCGCCCATTTTACAGGTTCCGGTAAAGATTGAACCTGGTTCAACCGACAGTTTCCCTGCAACAATATCGCCGTTTATCCGCGCCGATGCTTTCATGGTAAGAAGTTCCGTAACATTCACTTTCCCTTTAATATAACCGGATACTTCCACGTTGTTACAATCCACTTCGCCTTCTACTTTTCCTTTCAAACCGATTACGAGCCGGCCTTTGGCCTGAATATTACCCTTTAATTGTCCATCGATGCGTATGTCGCCATTGGCCATAATATCACCATTTATAATGGTCCCTTCATTTAGAATGTTGATTACCTGGCCCTGAATTTCACCGTAAGGTTTAGTCATTTGCTTTGCCATCCTGAATTTCATTTTAAGTTTTTGTTCGTTTCTTTGTTGTTAAATCCTATAACTGGTATGGGTTGATGAAAATAGTAAATTTTTACATCAACCTCAAGTAAATGTTAAAAATCCGGCGAAATATTTTAAACAGAAACCAGACGCAGTTATGTGCACACTCCAGACGAACGCTTTTCCATATTAATCCGGCACAAAACAAAGCAAATTAATGTTGTCGCTTTCTTTGTTCAAAAAAAGACTGAAAAAGGTTAGTTTAAATACTTTGGGTACAGATACGGATGTATTCAGGGGAAATTACAGGAAAACGCTTGCGGGAACGAAAAAAGATGGCATCTCACTGGAAATGCCATCTTTTTTCGTTCCCGCTCCGGTTTTGCAGGAGCCGGGGAAATTTTTTAAACTGCAATGTCTTTAATAATCACTTGTTTCCCACGGTAATATCCACATTCCGGACATATTGTATGGTATTTTACCGTTGATCCGCAGTTTGAACAACTTGCCAGGGTCGGGGCGGTAGCTTTGTAGTGCGTACGTCTTTTATCCCTTCTTGTTTTCGATATTCTGCTCTTTGGATGTGCCATAATATTTAATTTTAGTTGTTATTCTTCAATTTTTTAAGTGCGTCCCACCGGGGATCGGTTTCCGGTTCCTCTTCTCCGGATTCGTGTATCTCATAATCATTTAATTTTTCCAGCATTTCGCTGTCGCATTCGCTTTCTCCTTTTTCATTTTCCGGATGTACGTGCCTCAGTGGAATGGCCAAAATAATATATTCATAAATTAACTGGGCCAGGTTTAACCGGTGTTCTTCGGGATGCACCCACATCACATCCACATCGTCTTCCTGTTCCACTTCGCTGTATTTTACCAGAACTTCGGCTTTGTTTTTAATTTTTTGCCGGTAATTCTCCAGACAGCGATCGCAGGTGAGTTCCACCCAACCTTTCAGTTTTAACCGAACTTTCAAAAACGTGCTCCTTTTTTCAAGCGTCGTTTTCACCGAAACATCGCCAACGCTGACCTGGCTGTTTTCAAAATGCTCAAAGAACTTCGCGTCTGCTTCGAAATCAAATTCGTGCAGGCCTTCTTTAAGACCTTTAAATTCAACATCATATTTTGTTTTCCAGACCCCCATTTGAAAAAAGTGGTTGCAAAAGTATAAATTTTTTCAAAACACCTCAAAAAATTAAAATTTTATTTGTTTCATTCTGATTAGCACATCAATGACTTCATTCTTTTTTTAACAGCCCATCTGCCACTGAAAACACCTGCTTCATTTATAGCTTTCAGCGGTTTTCCGCTTTAGTTTGATTTAAATGAGAATAGACTTTTTCGTTTAACCGTATTTTAATTATATCCGGATTTCCTGATTTTCTTCCCTCTGTTCAGCACAATACGGAATGTTGTTCCTTTCCCGATTTCCGATTGTTTGATGAATATTTTACCGCTGTGGTAGTTTTCGACAATACGTTTGGCCAGCGAAAGACCGAGGCCCCAGCCGCGTTTTTTTGTGGAAAAACCGGGTTGGAAAATGGTTTTAAACTGCGATTTCGGCACACCTTTTCCGGTGTCGGTAATATCCAGCACAACGATATCTTCCTTTTCGTTTAAAGTCAGCGTAATGTGTCCGTGGTTTTCCATAGCATCGATCGCGTTTTTACAAAGGTTTTCAATCACCCACGAAAAAAGTGCGGCATTCAACGGAACTAAAACAACATCGTTTCCGCTAAATGAGGTATTAAACTTTACACGTTCCGAGGAGCGGGTCTTCAGGTAGTTGACCGTCGAAATTAAAACTTCGACGATATTGGTGGAAAGCAACTCCGGTTTGGAACCGATTTTGGAAAACCGTTCGGTAATTTTTTCCAGGCGCTGAGTATCGTTTTCAAATTCGCTGATGATTTTTTCATTGACATTTTGCAGTTTCAGCAATTCGATCCACGCCAGTAATGACGAAATGGGTGTGCCCAACTGGTGCGCAGTTTCCTTCGACATTCCTACCCAAACCTGGTTTTGCTCGGCCCGCTGCGTGGCGCTGAAAGCAAAATAAGCCACCAAAATGAAAATAATTATTACCACCAGTTGTACAAACGGATAATACCGCAGGTTTCGCAGAATATCGGATTCGCGGAAATAAAGATACTGCGTTGTATCCTCTGAAAGCCCTATGGGAATGGGTTCGGAATAAGCTTTCATTTTTTTCAGCTCGCGGGTTAAAACCTGTTTGCGCCGTGCCGGATTGTAACTGATGTTGGCATCGCTGTTAAACGTTCCGTCGGGATTGACAATGATTATTGGAATGGTGGTGTTTTGGACGAGGATGAGGTTGATCAGGTTTAAATAATCGGTATTTAAATCCTCCATTTCGGGCGAGGAAGTTTGAATAGCCGCTTCTGCCAGTCCTTTGGTGGCTTCGGCCCAGAGTTCCACTTTTTTCCGTTCTTCGCGGGCCATTTTTTCGGTTAGCCAGTTGGTATACCAAAGGGAAGCCACCCCAATTAACACTGCCACAATCAGCAGTAAAATTTTCCCGCGTCGTCTTTTCAGGTAAATATCCAAAGTTTGGCTTTTATATTATATTGAACGAGAACGACAGAAATATAGAAATATTATATAAAATTCATGTGATGATTGCCCATTAAAATCCTTTGGATGAGTTTTCGGAAGAATCGGTTCAGCTGAAATAAAGCAGCACTATTTCTTTAACATCTGCAAAACAGTATTCACAATGCCGTTTTCATCGATGCCGCAAACGCTGTATAATTCTTCGGTGCTGCCCTGTTCAATGAATTTATCGGGTATGCCCAGCAGTTTAACGTGTGCTGAATATCCGTTCTCTGCCATAAATTCAAGAACCGCGCTTCCAAATCCGCCTTTTACAGCTCCATCTTCCACAGTAACAATGGTTTTAAAATTACTGAATATTTCATTCAACAACTCTTCGTCGAGTGGTTTTACAAACCGCATATCGAAATGAGCTGCCGAAACCTGGTTTTTGGCAAGGGTACTCATTGCTTGCTGTGCCCATATTCCTGCTTTGCCGATGGTAACTATCGCAATATCGTTTCCATCTGTAAGTTTTCTGCCCCTGCCGATTTCAATTTTTTCAAATGGTTTTCTCCAGTCAGGTTTAATTCCGCAGCCCCGCGGATAACGAATTGAAAATGGTTGTTTTACCTCATCGAGCTGGGCGGTGTACATGAGGTTGCGCAATTCAATTTCGTCCATGGGCGCCGAAACAATCATATTAGGAACGGTACGCATATATACCAGGTCGAAAGCGCCATGGTGAGTCGGGCCGTCTTCGCCAACCAAACCACCGCGGTCGAGACAAAAAACAACGTGCAGGTTTTGTATTGCCACATCGTGGATAACCTGGTCATAGGCGCGCTGCATAAAAGTAGAATAGATGTTGCAAAACGGCACCATTCCCTGTGTTGCCAGACCTGCAGAAAACGTCACGGCATGTTGCTCGGCAATTCCGACATCAAATGCGCGGTGCGGCATTTTTTCAATCATCAGGTTCATTGAGCAACCGGACGGCATAGCAGGTGTAATTCCTACTATTTTTTCATTTTGCTCGGCTAATTCCAGCAGGGTTTTGCCAAATACGTTCTGAAATTTAGGAGCCTGATCGATCGGACAATCGCAGGTGTATATTTCGCCGGTTACTTTATCGAACAAGCCCGGCGCATGATATTTCGTCTGATTTATTTCAGCCTGTTTGAAACCTTTTCCTTTTTTGGTTACCACGTGAAGGAGTTTCGGTCCGGGAATATCTTTCAGGTCGTTTAAAACATCAGCGAGGTATTCCACGTCGTGCCCGTCAATTGGTCCAAAATATCTGAAATGAAATGCTTCGAACAGATGGTTCTCGTTGAGCAAAATATTTTTCAGCGCGTGTTGGTTGCGCTGGATGATTTTGCGGGTTACTTTACCAAATCCATCCAATTTTCCCAGCCCTTCCCAAACATCTTTTTTAAACCTGTTATAGGTATGCGATTTTGAAACATTCAGTAAATACTGGCTGATAACACCTACATTGGGATCAATGGCCATATTGTTATCGTTGAGTACAACCAGCAAATCAGATTTATTAACTCCTGCGTTATTCAGCGCTTCAAAGGCCATTCCGCCAGTCATTGCACCATCGCCGATTACAGCAACGGTTTTGCGATCATTTTCGTTTTTTAATCCCGCTGCCACTGCCATTCCAAGCGCAGCAGAAATTGAGGTGGAAGAATGTCCTACGCCAAATGTGTCAAATATACTTTCTTCGCGTTTTGGAAATCCGCTTATACCTTTAAACTTGCGGTTAGTATGAAAAATATTGCGGCGGCCGGTTAAAATTTTATGACCATATGCCTGGTGACCCACGTCCCAAACGAGCAAATCGTAAGGTGTGTTGTAAACAAAATGCAAGGCAACTGTGAGTTCAACCACTCCCAGACTGGCTCCCAAATGCCCCGGATTTGCTGAAACCAATTCTATAATATAATTTCTTAAATCGCTGCAAACCTCCGGAAGTTCACTCTGTTCCAACTTCCTTAAATCCGCAGGATCATTTATTTTTTCCAGTAATCTCCCCTTAACCTTATCCATTATCATGAAAAAATGTGTTTCAAAGATATAACAAATCTTTAACTCCTTTGTGCAAACCGGGTGTACTCAAATTTGTTCTATCAGTGCAAAAAAAGTAATTTTAAACCGAAAAAAAGAGAATTTATGAAAACTGTTCAGAAAATACTGTTATTGTGCACCCTTATTGGTTTTTATTCATGCGTAACTACCAAACAATTCAACGAAGTTCAGGATAAGTTAAGGAATTGTAACAGCGAGTTGGAAAAAAGTAAAATGGCGCTCGAAGCAGCCCGAACTGAATTGAAAAGTAAAAACGACCTGCTTGAAAGTAAAAACAAAGATTTAAACGGGCAACTGGAAGATGCTCTGTACGAACTGAATGTTCAGATGCAACGGGTGAATGCATTGAAAAAAGAACTGGATGACGCACAAAAACAACTTGAAACGTTAAGCAGCGGAAGTTCGGCTGAAATTGAAAAACTGTTGCAGGAATTGCAGCAAACCCGCGAAGGTTTGAACCAGAGGGAAGATCGGTTGCACGAAGCCGAAAAAGAACTCGAAGCACGAAACGCGCGGCTGATTGAACTTCAGAATGTATTGGCGCGGCAGGAAGCGGCAGTAAAAGAGTTAAAAGATAAAGTAATGAACGCGCTGGTGGGATTCAACAACAAAGGGCTGACAGTTCACGAGAAAAACGGGAAAGTATATGTTTCGCTTGAGGAAAAATTGTTGTTTCAGTCGGGGCAATGGAGCGTCGATCCACGCGGACAGGAAGCGATTGGCGAGTTGGGTAAAGTGCTGGCGGATAATCCGGATATCAACATTATGGTTGAAGGACACACCGATAACGTTCCAATGCACGGTTCCGGCGCAGTAAAAGACAATTGGGATTTGAGCGTAATGCGTGCTACCGCGGTAACCAAAATCCTAACCCAAAACGAACAAATCGATCCTTCACGAATTATCGCTGCCGGAAGAAGTAAATACGTTCCGCTTGCTTCCAATGAAACGGCGGAAGGTCGCCAGATGAACCGGCGCACGGAAATCATCCTAACGCCAAAACTGGATGAATTGCTGAAAATTATTGAGATGAACTGACTGGATTAAATATCAACCAAAATTTTACCATCATGAAAAAACTACATTTCATTCTTATCGCCATTTTCGCGCTGGTTGTTGCAACAGCCGGGGCGCAGGAAAAGTTCGGAAAAGGACAGATCACACAAATCGGGCTGGTGGTGAACGACATTCAAAAAGCGTCGGAAAAATGGGCGGCTATTTTGGGTTTCGATGAAGTTCCGGAGCCGGTAACTACCGATGAATACGACAAAGCCCACACGCAGTTTGATGGCGAACCAACCGAAGCGCAGGCTAAATTGGCCTTTTTCAGGCTCGGAAATCTGTCGATTGAGCTGATTGAACCGGTCGGCAAAAAGAGTACCTGGTATCAGTATCTGAAAAAACATGGCGAAGGAATTCATCACATCGCATTCAATGTGGACGGAATGGAAAAGAATGTAACATACCTCGAAAATAAAGGTGGCAAACTGGTGCAAAAAGGCGATTTTACCGGAGGAAGCTATTCGTATGTGGAAATGCCCGAAATCGGTGTGATTTTCGAACTGCTGACGAGTACCGGAAATTGATTTAAATCAGAATCAGAAACGCGATCAGCAAAATAAACAGCATAAAAAGGATAAATTGGTTGCGGACAAACAATCCCAGCAGAATAAGGATTTCGACCTCTTCGCTGAAAGTGGTGAAAAGTTCGATTTCCCCTTTGTCCTTGGTGATGAATTCATTTGAGGTGTAAACGATAATTTCTTCTCCGTTAAACTTCCATGACCATCGCGACTGCCAAAAATTGTTTATTTCAAGTTCGAAACGTTTGCCGTTAATTACGACATCGCTACGGGGGTTAAACAGGTTGATCATCACCGTTCCCAGCAGCGACTGATCGTTGGCGTCGTAAATTTCGAGCTTCGACAGGAAAAATTCGCGGTTTAGCGTAAACAACCGGCCGTAAATCATGGCCTGTGCCTTCGAGCTCAACATGCTCTCCCAGTCGATTTTACCAATCAACTCGTTTTTCCGCCTGAGTTCCAACTTCGAACCGAAGATTTCTTTTGACCACTGCAGTTTTTCCATTGCTTGTTTTTAGAGCCGGGATGCAATTTAGGCATTTATGGTTAAAAGAGTCAAGAGGAAAATCATGTATTTCGCGGGATTTTAGAATCTTTAACGAATGAAATATTAATTCTACTTTGACACATTTATCCAAAATCGAAAAATCCATGCGTTTTACCCTAAACCCCTTTCTTAATGCCATATGGCACAAAGACTAATTCTCCCCTTGGGGCTGGGGTAAAAAATCAGAAAAACCGCTTTCTCATTTAATCTGTCAAAGTTGAATTAACGAAGAAATAAATGGTGAATACTCTTGATTCAATTCAATGCTGTTTATTTTACGATATTAACTCTTGATTATTCATTTTGAGACTCTTTTTGAATTACTGAGCTAATCCTGGATTTTAAATCCGGTAAATCGAATTTTATTACCTGTCAAACTTCCTCAGCATCAATTCCAAAATAATTATGTGCTATAATATTCCGGAAGCCCTTGATTTTATTCCATTCAATACCGGCGTAGCCCGTTTTTTATTCATCCGATAATTTTTCCGTCATTTCGCCAATGACCACAAAATTCATCATTACAGCATCAAAATTCAGGTGATCATCGTTCAGCTCATCCGGGGTATGATGAATTGCCGTATATTCGAAAATTCTGTTGATTGACTCAAGTATGCTTTCCAAACAATTTAGATCCTTAGTCAACATAAATGGATTCTTTAAGTATTGAATTTTTGAATGAGGGTTTCAGGTATTTAAGTAACTCAATTTATTCGAAGTTTCTCATTTATGCAGTTTTTTACGTTTCACGAATTTAAAACCCGGTTTTAGAAACTTTAACGTATAAAGCCATGAAACTATTCCATCAAAATCCAAGAGGTAACCCTCGGATTTTAATGGTTTAAAAGGGAAAAAATAAAAAATACCGGTCCAAAAAGAACCGGTATTCACTGGCGTATTAAATTAAACAGACGAACAAGTCCTGTAAATCAGGTTGTTTATTTCGGCAGCAAAACTTTGTCGATGACATGGACAACACCGTTTTTTCCTTCAATATCAGCGGTAACCACTTTGCTGTCGTTAATCATTACTCCGTCCGACAAATCCACCTTTATTTTCTGGCCGTTCAAAGTTGCCACCGAAGTGTTCGATAAATCGGTTGACATCACTTTTCCCGGAACTACGTGATAGGTGAGAATGGGTGTAAGTTGTTCTGCGGTCAAATCTTTCACCCCGTCAACTCCCAACTGGCTAAACAGACTTTCGAAAGCAGCATTTGTCGGCGCAAATACGGTAAACGGACCTTCCGCGCTCAAAGCATCCACCAAACCGGCTTTTTTAACGGCGTCAACCAAAATCGAGAAATCCGGATTAGCTACTGCAATTTCAACCACAGTACTGCTTTCGGTATCCGAATCACCCGGGTGGAAATTGGCGTCATTCACCATCCACGATTCCAGCTCCATAGGTTCATCACTCATTTGTTCCAACTCAAGGTTCTTCAATTCTGTAGCACCGGCAGTTGTTGCCACGAAGGCCAACGTTAGTGCGATTGCGATGTTTCTCATTTTTGTTTTCATTGTTTTCATTTTTAATTGTTTATACTAATCGAAATTGTTTTTTAAAATTATTCAGGAATTAATACTTTGTCGATTACATGAACCACACCATTTGCGCCCTGAATATCGGCAGCCACCACTGCACTTTCATTTATCTTTACTCCGGAAGAAAGATTTACAGTAAGTTTTTTGCCTTCATTCAATGTGCCCACTTCGCCATTTTCAAGTTCGGTTGATAGCACATTCCCCGGAACTACATGGTAAGTTAAAATAGGCATCAACTGTTCGGCTGTTAAATCATCAATCCCCGCAATTCCAAGTTGAGCGAAGAGTGCTGCAAAGGCATCATTCGTTGGCGCAAAAACGGTAAAAGGTCCGTCGCCGCTCAAAGCATCCACCAATCCGGCTTTTACAACTGCCTGTACCAATGTGGTGAAATTTTCGTTGGCCAGGGCAAGGTTTACCACCGTCGGCGGGAGAATTACCTTATCCACTACATGAATAACGCCATTACTCGCTTCCACGTCGGCAGTCGTCACCGATGTATTTTCATTAATCAGAAACTCCGTTGTTCAGTTTGATATACATGGAAATGTTATTGCCGTCAAATTTAGCCAGCGTGGGATAGTAGCCCTGGGTGAGATCATCCGATTTTGCTTTACTGCCAATTACATGGTACGATAAGATCCGGGTTAAAGCAGCTGCCGGAATTTCATCGAGTGAAGAAAGCCCCAGATCGCCAAGTAAAGTTGTAAATGCAGCATCGGTCGGCGCAAAAACTGTTAAATTGTTTTCGGTGCTTAAAAACGTGGCCAGGCCGGCTTTTTGAGCAGCCTCGATCAGAATGTTGAAAGCGCCTGCTTCCTGAGCTACTTCAACAATGTTCTTTGCCTCCATTTCAGGAGTCGGTTCATCATCATTGTTACAGGCTATAAAAAATAATCCTGTAGCCAGTAACGTCATCGGGATCATTGCAAATTTTGTTTTCATGGTTTCTACTTTTTAATTGTTGCTTTTTTCGTATTTTTAACTGTTGTTTTGTTCAACGATTATATAAAGAACTTTAAACACAATTTTGTTTAAAATATTAATTTAATAGTTGAACATTATTATTTATTTATGGTATGTAAGCAGCATTAATAAAGGTTTACATTGAGATGTTAATAAAAGTTAAAAATATTCGATGGAGTAATAAGTTTTCAGATTTAACCCGAAAAGAAGCAGCAGCAGAAGATAATGTTACTGAGCAATAAACAGGTTTTTGTTAAGATTCAACAAAATCGTTTCGCTTTCAGCAGCCGTGTTTTTTATTTCGACTAATTTTGCCGTCGATTTTTTAAAACAATTTTCAACATGTCAGAAAAGAAGCAGAAGCTTTTTACCGGTTTTGCACCCGTTACCACCGAAGAATGGGAAGCAAAAATCAATGCCGATCTCAAAGGCCAGGATTACGAACGTGCGTTGGTTTGGCGCACCTACGAAGGATTTAATGTCCGCCCCTACTATCGCGAAGAAGACATCAAAGATCTGAATTTCATTCACGCGTTGCCAGGGGAATTTCCATTCGTTCGCGGTAACAAAAAAGAAGGGAACAACTGGTTCATCCGCCAGGATATTTTTGTAAAAGATCTGAAAGAAGCCAACAAAAAAGCGTTGAATGTGTTGGGACGTGGCGCCGATTCGCTGGGTTTTTATTTCGACTGCTGCAATAAAATTACCAAAGCCGATTTGAAGGTTCTGCTGAAAGATATTTGTCTGGAAGCTATTGAAACCAATTTTGTTTGTGGTTGCGAAAACTGCAACTGCGCGGTTCCGTTTGCTGAATTAGTTGCTGAGCGCAGGCTTAAAAAAGATGAACTGCTTGGTTCTACCGCCATCGATCCCATTGGTTCCTTTGTTTTAAAAGGGAAATGGGAAGAAAAGGCTTACGAAAACCTGAAGGCAATGGTTGAAACAATTGCAGAACTTCCCCTTTTCAGGGTGATAGGCGTCCATGGAAAATTCTTCGCCAACAGCGGCTCTTCCATTGTTCAGGAATTGGCTTTTTCGCTGGCACAGGGCGCTGAATATATCACGCAGCTAACCGAACTTGGGTTAAGCGTTGACGAAGTTGCCCAAAACATGAAGTTCAATTTTGGTATTGGCAACAACTATTTTATGGAAATTGCCAAACTTCGGGCGGCCCGTTTACTCTGGGCGCAAATTGTAAAAGCTTACAATCCTATAGAAGAAGAATCGACGAAAATGATTGCCCACAGTGAAACTAATACATTCAACAAAACGGTTTACGATCCGTATGTAAATATGCTGCGTACCCAAACCGAGGCCATGTTGGCCGCGCTGGGTGGCGCCGATTCCATTACCGTATTGCCGTTTAACGCCGTCTTTGAAGAGACTACCGAATTTTCGGAGCGCATTGCGCGTAACCAGCAGATTTTGCTTAAAGAGGAATCGCATATCGATAAAATTGCAGATCCGGCAGCCGGTTCGTACTACATCGAAACATTAACCAATTCGCTGGCAGAGCAATCCTGGAAACTGTTCCTTGAAGTGCAGGAAAAAGGTGGTTTTGTAGCTGCTTTCCGCGAAGGTTTTATTCAAAAGGAAATTAAGGCAATGGCGGCCAAACGCAATGCAAACATTGCACAGCGCCGCGACAACATTCTGGGGACCAACCAGTTTCCTAACTTCACAGAAAAAATAACAAAACAGATGGATGCTTCCATCTTCCAATCCACAGATTTTACAGAAGAAGGTGCTGAGGTTGAAACACTGAAACCTTACCGCGGTGCACAGGCATTCGAAGCGCTGCGTTACAAAACCGATGTTTACGCCAATAGCAATAAACGTCCGGTAGCTTTTATGCTGACCATCGGGAATCTGGCTTTCCGCAAGGCACGTGCACAGTTTAGCTGTAACTTTTTTGCCGTTGCCGGTTTCGATGTCATCGACACCAATGGTTTTAAAACTGTGGAAGAAGGTGTTGCTGCAGCCAGGGCAAAAAATGCCGACATTATTGTGGTGTGCAGTTCAGATGAAGAATATGCAGAATTTGCTCCTAAAGTGGCTGAGTTGCTCGAATAATGAAATACTGGTAATTGCCGGAAATCCTTCCTGCAAAGCCGAACTGGAAGAAAAAGGCATTGGCAACTTCATTCACGTAAAGAGTAATATTTTGGAGGAGTTGAAAGTGTATCAGAAGATTCTGGGAATTTAAACACAAAGACGCAAAGACACAAGTAGCAAGACAAATAGACTCAAGATTAAGAGACACAAGTAAGAGAAGACACAAGTAGCAAGACAAATAGACTCAAGATTAAGAGACACAAGTAAGAGAAGACACAAGTAGCAAGACAAATAGACTCAAGATTAAGAGACACAAGTAAGAGAAGACACAAGTAGCAAGACAAATAGACTCAAGACTAAAAGATTTGTCATTCTTAATACCTGATACTAAAAGTCTCGACACTTGATACTTTTAATCTTGATACTAACAAAAATTAAAACGAAATAATATGCATAATTTCAAGGAATTAAAAATCTGGCAAAAGGGAAGAAAGTTTGTTAAGGACATTTATATTCTTACCAGAAAATTCCCTAAGGAAGAACTTTTTGTATTGACTTCGCAAATGCGAAGAGCTGCAATTTCTATTCCTTCAAATGTTGCTGAAGGTGCCGGCAGAGGAACGGATAAAGATTTTTCAAGATTTCTTGATATGGCAACCGGTTCATCGTACGAATTGGAATCACAATTATATATAGGTTATGATTTGGAATATTATTCAGAAGAAGAACTGGATATTTATCTGGAAAAAGTACAGGAAATTCAAAAGATGCTTTTTCATTTTAAGAATCATATCAATTCCTGAATCTATTTTGTCTTGATACCTGATACTAAAAGTCTTAATACTTGATACTAATTGTCTTGATACTTGATACTAATTCTGATACTGAATAAGTCTTGATACTGATACTAAGTCTTGATACTTGATACTAATAATCTCGATACTAAAAAGATATGAAACCTGATTTTAAAAATATCAACATAATAAATACCGGAACAAAACAGGCATCCGGAAACCAAACTGGATTTGCAAAAGACTGGATTACGCCGGAGCAGATTCCGGTGAAACCGTTATACACTAAAGAAGATTTGGAAGGCATGGAACACCTGAACTATGCTGCAGGATTGCCTCCATTCCTTCGCGGGCCTTATTCAGCCATGTATGCCATGCGTCCGTGGACGATTCGCCAGTATGCCGGTTTTTCAACTGCCGAAGAATCAAATGCATTTTACCGCCGTAACCTTGCTGCCGGGCAAAAAGGTTTGTCGGTTGCATTTGACCTGGCAACTCATCGCGGTTACGATTCTGATCATCCGCGTGTGGTTGGCGACGTTGGAAAAGCCGGTGTAGCCATTGATTCGATTCTCGACATGAAAATCCTGTTCGATGAAATTCCGCTGGATAAAATGTCGGTATCGATGACGATGAACGGTGCCGTGCTGCCGGTTATGGCTTTTTACATTGTTACCGGACTGGAACAGGGCGCTACTCTGGAGCAACTTTCAGGAACCATTCAAAACGATATTCTGAAAGAATTTATGGTGCGGAATACGTACATCTATCCGCCGGATTTCTCCATGAAAATAATCGCCGATATTTTCGAATTCACTTCGAAACACATGCCGAAGTTCAACTCCATTTCCATTTCGGGTTACCACATGCAGGAAGCCGGCGCTACCGCCGATATAGAAATGGCTTACACCCTGGCCGACGGATTGGAATACCTTCGCGCCGGAATAAATGCCGGAATGGATATCGATACATTTGCACCGCGTTTATCGTTTTTCTGGGGAATCGGCATGAACCATTTTATGGAAATTGCCAAAATGCGTGCTGCGCGTATGTTGTGGGCAAAAATTGTAAAACAGTTTCATCCCAGGAATCCAAAATCGATGGCTTTGCGCACGCATTCGCAAACTTCGGGCTGGTCGCTGACGGAGCAGGATCCGTTTAACAACGTGGGACGTACCGCAATCGAAGCCATGGCCGCTGTGCTGGGACATACTCAGAGTTTGCACACAAACGCACTTGACGAAGCCATTGCATTACCCACTGATTTCTCGGCACGAATTGCACGAAATACGCAGTTATACCTGCAGCAGGAAACCGAGATTTGCCGTTCGCTCGACCCATGGGCAGGTTCATATTATGTGGAATCGCTGACGCATGAGCTGGCGCATAAAGGTTGGGCGCTGATTGAAGAAGTGGAAAAACTGGGCGGTATGGCCAAAGCCATTGAAACCGGAGTTCCGAAAATGCGTATTGAAGAAGCGGCGGCACGGGCGCAGGGAAAAATCGACAGCGGAACGCAAACAATTGTCGGGATTAACAAATACCGGCTGGAGAAAGAAGATCCCATCGATATTCTGGACATCGACAATACAGCAGTTCGCCTGTCGCAAATTGAGAGATTGAAAAAGTTGCGTGCCGGACGGAACGAGGAAGAAGTGCAGGAGTCGCTGGCGGCCATTACCAAAGCAGCAGAAACCGGAAAGGGGAATTTACTGGAACTGGCGATTGATGCTGCAAAAAAACGTGCATCTTTGGGAGAGATTTCAGATGCCTGCGAAAAAGTGGCGGGCAGATACAAAGCAGTAATCAGAACAATTGAAGGCGTGTATAAATCGGAAGCACAGGGAAAAGACGAATTTAAAGAGGCGCAGGAGCTGGTAAAACAGTTTGCTGAAATGGAAGGCCGCCAGCCACGTATTATGGTTGCCAAAATGGGCCAGGACGGCCACGACCGCGGCGCCAAAGTGGTGGCCACAGGTTATGCCGACCTCGGTTTCGACGTGGACGTTGGCCCGCTGTTCCAGACTCCGGAAGAAGCCGCCAAGCAGGCCGTTGAAAACGACGTGCATGTGCTGGGCGTTTCATCGCTGGCAGCCGGACATAAAACACTGGTGCCAGCCGTTATTGAAGAGCTCAAAAAACTGGGCCGCGATGATATTATGGTTATCTGCGGAGGTGTTATCCCGGCACAGGATTACAAATACCTGTACGACGCTGGCGCTGTTGCCATTTTTGGCCCCGGAACCAGCGTAGCTGCCGCCGGCAAAAAGATTTTAAGCATTTTAATAGAGGCGTATAAATAGCCTTTCGCCAGCCCTCTTCAAAAGAGCGGGATTGGGTGATGCGGTTTTTAACCGCATTCTTGAGTTTGGCTATTTTCTGATGCGGTTTTTAACAGCATTGAATTTGGCGATTCGGAATTCGCTGATCTAAAAAGGAAATATGAAGTTTCTCCTAAAATCCAACGCATACTGCGTTGTCATTGGTTTCAAATTGCAGTTGAAGCCGGTACGGCTTCGATTATAGTAACAAAGATGATCAAACACTGATGCAAGAACCCAGTATGGGTTCGATTTTAATTCAATTCTTATTATTCAAAGAAATCGAACAGATACCTTTTATCATATTCCACCTCAAATTTTTTTAGAAATTCCAGATATTCCTTTCTGAAGGTAATTTTCCGGTGATGCTCCTTTTGATTGAGGATATATTTCACGACCGCGTCAATTTGCGATTTTCCGTAAGAAAAACAACCATACCCGTTTTGCCATTTAAACTTCCCGGGAAACCACTTTTTTTCATTGATGAAATTGGTTGACGCACGTTTAATTTCTTTAATCGTTTCAGCGGGCGATTTCGCAGGTGAGAAACTCATAAAAATGTGCACATGATCGGGCATACCGTTTACAGCGTAGTTTTTATGTCCCATGGAATCAATTAATCCGGAAATGAAAGGAAACACTTCTTCCTGGTATTTCGGTTGAATCAAAGCTTCACGAAATTTCACAGCGATTACAAATTGAAGATAGATTTGGGTGTAGGTTCCTGGTACCATTTTTTCTTTTAAAAATAGGAAAAATTCCTACATTCTCAATATGAATCCAACCCGTACCGGGTTGTAGATTGTGCTGCTGAACAATTTTTTCTACTATAATCCAACGCATACTGCGTTGTTATTGGTTTCAGATTGCAGTAGTAACAAAGATGATCAGAAAAACCAATTATTCCTACCTTTGATTAAAATCGATCTAAACAACTATGAAACAACTTTCAATCTTTCTTCTGGGTCTTTTTATTCTGACTGGTTGCAACAAAACCTCAACTGATAATCACAATCAAAAAAGTGAAAGCTGGGCGTTTCCCGGTTTTGAAAAAGTGGACAGCCTCAACCCGATTCTGAAACCGTCACCCGATTTGAATTTCGTGTGCCCCATTAATAATCAGTCAGTTAAATGGGAAGAAAGAAATGTGCTGAACCCGGCAGCAATTGTAAAAGATGACAAAGTTTATCTTTTTTACCGGGCACAGGACGCAAGCGGCACTTCGCGCATTGGACTCGCCGTAAGTTCTGATGGGTTACATTTTAAAAAATTCCCGGAACCGGTGTTTTTCCCGGATAACGACAACATGAAAAAATACGAATGGAACTATCATAAAGATTCAACCTACAGGTATTCTGAAGTTCAGAGTTCTGAATATTTTGACGGAACTGAAGACCCCCGGATTATTGAAACCAACGATGGGAAATATATTATGACATACACTGCATACGACGGGAAAACCGCCCGGTTGTGCCTTGCAATTTCAGATGATCTGCAGAACTGGACAAAAAAAGGACTGGTTTTAAGTGCTGTAAAATATAGGGACACCTGGTCGAAATCGGGCGCTATCGTGGTTAAACAAAAGGGAAATAAAATGATAGCTGAAAAAATTAATGGAAAATACTGGATGTATTTTGGCGATACGGATTTATTTATGGCCAGCTCCGATGATCTGATTCACTGGGAAGTAGCAGAAAATGCTGAAACCGGCAAAATGATAGAAGTGTTGCATCCGCGTCCTGGTTATTTCGACAGTCGCCTGGTGGAACCCGGACCGTTTGCACTGCGAAAAGACGAAGGTATTTTGCTGATATACAACGGAAGCAACGCTGCGAGTTTCAATGATCCGGATTTGCCAAAATTTACTTACGCAGCAGGGCAGGCGTTGTTTGATAAAAATGAACCCTGGAAAATGATTAACCGGACTGACACCAATTTTATTCATCCCGATAAAGATTATGAAAAAGTGGGCGAAGTTAACGAGGTTTGTTTTGTGGAGGGATTGGTCAATTTTCAAAATAAATGGTTTCTATATTATGGCACTGCCGATTCGAAAATCGCTGTGGCTGTTCGCCAATAAAAAAGCAGACTCAACCTGAATCCACTTTCCTGAACATTTCCAATTGGTTATATTTTATTTTTTCGTTACCTCATAAAGCAAGCTTGAGGCTGGAGCAATAAAAAATAACTGTTTTAATCTTGAAACGCCTTTTTCAATCTTTCCAATCCTTCTTCCAAAATACTTCTTGGGCAGCCGATGTTTATCCGCATCCAGCCGTTACCGCCGGTGCCAAATTTGGCGCCGTTGTTTAAACCAACTTTGGCTTCTTCAACAATAAATTTGAACAATTCTGCGTCGTCCATTCCGTATTCCCTGAAATCGAGCCAGATTAAGTAAGTTGCTTCCGGCTTCATTACCTTTACTTTCGGCAGGTTCTTTTTGAAGAAGTTTTCCAAAAAAATATAATTTTCCCAAAGGTAGTCCAGCATTTGTTCCAGCCATTCATCGCCATGTTTGTAAGCTGCTTCGAGCGCCACAGAACCAAAAATATTTCCCATACCAATGTGGCCGACACTCAAAGCCCGTTCGTACCGAGCAAATTTGGTTTTATTGGGAATAATCACGAGCGAAGACGCCAGTCCGGCAACATTAAATGTTTTGCTTGGCGCCATACAAACGACGCAATTTTGTGCCACTTCGTCTGAAATAGTTGCCAGCGGAATGTGCCGGTGAGGTTTGTATACCAAATCGGAATGAATTTCATCGGAAACAATCAGGATTTTATTCTCCAGGCAAATGTCGGTCAGTTGTTTCAATTCTTCAGCGGTCCACGACATGCCGCCGGGATTTTGCGGATTGCAAAGCAGCAGCATTTTGGTATCCGGTGTAATTTTCTGCTTCAGATCGTCGAAATCGAAGGTATAGCGGTTGTTGACCAGTTTCAGCGGATTTTCGATTAGTTTTCGCCTGGCGCCTTTTACACAATCGAAAAACGGGAAATAAACCGGTGGTTGAACAATTACACCTTCGCCGGGTTTCGAAAACGTTTCGATGGCGTAAGTGAGGCCCGCAACCACACCCGGGCTAAACGAAATCCATTCTTTTTGAACTTGCCAGCCGAACCGCCGTTTCATCCAGCCTGTAACTGCTTCAAAATAGGAATCAGGTTTGAACGTGTAACCGTAAACTTCATGCTCCGCCCGCTTTTTAATGGCATCTGCAATAAAATCGGGGGTACGGAAATCCATGTCGGCCACCCAAAGCGGCAACACATCATTTGTTTTAAAAATCCACTCCCGCGCATCGTATTTTATCGAATTGGTTCCTTCCCGCGGGATAATTTCGTCGAAATTGTATTTTTTCATTTTTGTGTAAATCTGGCTGCAGTGTTTTAATTGGATCAAATCTCGATTTTTTGAAGGTAACTCATTTCGCCGTTTTTTTCCACTTTCAAAACAAAATTGAAGCGGTTCAGTTGCAGGCAAAGGTCGAAATCTGCCGATGGGGCCCACTGTTGCTTTTCGGGCGCAAAAAACCTCGCCCCCGAACCTTTTCGTATTATTTCAACCATTTTCGGGAAATTGTTTGGAATTCCTTCCAGCTCATTTTTAATGTATTCGGCGCACAATGTATCTTCATCGGTTGAAAATTCGCAGGCATAACCCATGCATACCAGCGAAACGGTTTCCGGCTTTTGTGTTTTTATATAGCGTACAATTGCGCCTGCATTAACAAAACTGCCGGTAATGATTTGATCTGCGCCTGTGGCATTTACAATTCCCTGGGTACCTGAGCTGGTGGTGTGCACCATTGTTTTTCCGGCGAGTCCGCCATTTATTAACTGCAATGGTGAATTTCCATAATCGAAACCCGCCGGCTTTTTTTCGTGGCGCTCGCCCACCAAAATCACTTCCGGATGTTGTTTTTTTAACCGGTACGCGATTTCGATATTCCCTACCGGGATAATTTTTTCAACTCCTGCGTCGAATGCATAACATGCCGTTGAAAAAGCCCTGAAAACATCGATTATTACCGTTAATCCACCAGCCTCCTGTGCACCTTCCAACAATTGTAATATCTGTATCTCCATTCTAAAAAAATTTTTCGAAAGTAAGGAAAATTAATAAATGCTTAAAATTAAAATAGCGGCTTCAGGCTTTGCCGTTCAAATCTCGTCAACCTTTAATAATTGATTACTAATGGTTTATATTTTCATATCCTGCACATAATGTTAATTTTACAATTAGTTCTTACAACGTTAATATGTGCTTTATAACATCCCGGTTTAATTCATCTATGTTTGCAGCGTTATTCATATTAAACTTAAAATAAATTGAAATACCATGAAAACAATTAGATTATTACTTGCGGTAACAGCAGTGGCTCTTGTAACAGTTGCCAGTGCATTTGAGAAACCAAAATTGAATGTAATTCCATTGTCGCCAGACCGTGCGATTGTTTCGGTTTCGAACGACAATGAAGCTTATTTTGAATTAAAAGTTGAAAGCGAAAATGGTTCGTTGGTATATTATAAACTTTCAAATAAACCAATTACCGCCTACCAGAAAGTTTTCGATTTTACAAACCTCGAAGATGGAAACTATACTTTAAATGTAAAAGTAAACGACACAAAAGTATCGAGGGATTTTGTAATCGCAAATTCAGGAATATCTGTCGGAAACTCCAGGTTAAGTTTCGATCCCTGGTTTTCATTTGAAAATGGGATATTGAAATTTTCTTACCTGAATTTCGACCGCGAAAACCTGAAGATGAAAATTTACGACCGGAACAATCAGTTAGTTTACCAGACGAACCTTGGAAACAATTTTACCATTACCACAGGTTACAATTTGAATAAACTGGAAAGCGGCAAATACCGCGTTGAACTCTCGTCGTTCGATAACCTGTATTCATACGATTTAGCGAAGTAGTTTAGAAAATGGTTTTGATTCAGAAGGTCCCGCTGCGGGGCCTTTTTTGTTTTATACAAACTGGTAACCAGTATTTTAAGCTGTTTGTATTCCATTTTACGTTGTTCCTGTATTTTTTAAGGTCTTTTACCGATAAATTAAAATCAGGATGTAACCTTTGGATTTTTGCGATGTCATAAGAATGAAAACATTACAGAAACAATTAAAAACAATTACCATGAAAACAAGATTTTTCATTTTAACTTTATTGGCAGCCATGTTCACTTTAACAGGAAACGCTGCAAAGATCCCGACCATGAAGGTGGAATCTGTCGATAGCGGAAAGGCATTGGTAGCTTTTGATCCGGGTGTAGCAAAAAATTTCGAAGTGACTATCAAAGATTCCCGCGGCGAAATTTTGTATTACAAGAAAACAGAAACAGCCCAAACGGATTTTAAAACCGTATTCGATTTTTCGGAACTGGAAAGCGGAATTTATACCCTGTGCATCAATTTTGATAACTGTACCATTTACCGCGACCTGGTTATGGAAAACAGAAAGATGAAGGTAGGGAACGAAATAAGGACTTTTGATCCGTATTTCCGCCTTGAAAACGACAAGTTATACCTGTCGCATTTAAATCCGGCCCTTAAAAATGTTTATTTGAACGTATATGAAAATGGCGAGCAGGTCGATCATAAAAAACTGGGGAACGAACTTGCCATTCACAAATGTTTGGATTTGTCGTTGCTCGAAAAAGGAGATTACGAATTCATTGTTTCCGATCGCTTCAACGCCCATTCTTTTACAGTAAATAAATAGCGCTTATTTCATGCTGAACATGGAAAGCTCCGTAGAACGGGGCTTTTTTTATTATTTGCCCGGCAAAATACATGTTAACTTTGGTGGCTGCTAATGGGGAAAATAATTTTCATAAAAAAAATTAAACTATTGAAGACGTGAAAAGTCCAACTCGTGTTTAATTTGATAGATAAAAAGCTGTGCAAATAAAAATTGAAAATCTGAACAAAATTTATAAAGGCGGGAGTTACGCATTGAAAAACCTGAGCCTTGAAATTCCGAACGGGATGTTTGGTTTGCTTGGCCCGAACGGCGCGGGGAAATCGACTTTAATGCGCATTTTGGTGACGCTTATGAAACCAACCAGCGGAAAAGTAACGGTAAATAACCTCGACCTGGCTAAAAACCGAAGGGAAATCCGCGCGATGCTCGGATATCTTCCGCAGGATTTCAGCTTTTTTTCAAAATTGAAAACCTATGAATTTCTGGATTATGCCGCACGTTTGGCGGGAATGAAAAATTCAACAGCCCGGCGGAATGCCGTAGAACAAATGCTGGAAGAAGTGGGCTTGTTTGAAGCCCGCGACCGGAATGCGAACAAACTCTCGGGCGGGATGAAACGCAGGCTGGGAATTGCACAGGCGCTGATCAACGATCCGAAAATTATTATTGTGGATGAACCAACCACCGGCCTCGATCCCGAAGAACGCATCCGTTTCCGGAATTTACTGTCGACCATCAGCACCCGCGATGTCATTATTATTCTTTCCACTCACATTGTTGGCGATATTTCCAGTACCTGCAACAACATGGCGCTGCTGAATAAAGGAAAACTTGCATTTACGGGTTCTCCCGAAGATCTGATTAAAGAAGCGCAGGGAAGTGTATGGCTGATAAAAGCCACGGAAAAAGAGTACCTCGAAATCAACGAGAAATATCCGGTAATTTCAACGATTCCTTCCGAAGGCGGCTGGGAAGTGCAGGTAGTAGCCAACAACATTAATGGTTACTACGGAAAACAAATCGATCCGAACCTGGAACATGCCTATGTGCATTTTATGGAAAATAAACTCGATCAGTGGACTAACATTTAAAAACGATTATAATGATTTCGTTACACAATATACTTTCGATTGCCAAATACGAACGGAAGACATTGCTGAGGAGCTGGTTCTTTCGTATTTTCAGCATTCTCTCCCTGCTGGTTTTGTTCGGAATGAACTTTGGGTTCATCATTGAAGGCGGAGGAGGAGAAAGCTGGGCTATTCGCAGCATCCCAAGCGCAATTCCCTATTTTAACCTGCTTATTTTAAATGTGGCGCAGGCTATAATTGCTGTTTTTCTGGCATCCGATTTTTTGAAACGCGATAAAAAGCTCGATACCACCGAGGTCATTTATATGCGCTCGATGACCAACGGCGAATACGTTATCGGGAAGACCTGGGGCAACCTGCAGGTTTTTCTCGTATTGAACGTTGCCGTAGTTGTTATGGCGCTAATTTTTAACCTCCTTTCGAAAGATGCTGCCATTAGTTGGGCTTCTTACGGAATTTACCTGCTGCTCATCAGCATTCCCACGCTGGTGTATATCATGGGCCTGTCGTTTTTGCTCATGAGCGTCATCCGGAACCAGGCCATTACTTTTGTGCTGATTTTAGGATACATTGGAATCACCCTTTTTCTGGTGCAGGCAAAGTATTATTACATTTTTGATTACATGGCGTTTAACATTCCCATGTTAAAATCCGATATCGTTGGATTCGGGAATCTGGAAGCCATACTTATTCACCGCGGAATTTATATGTCGCTGGGAATTGCCTTTATTTTTTTCACCATTTTTCTTTTGAAAAGGCTTCCCCAGTCTGATTCGATGGTTTTTCTTTCGCTCGTTTTAACAATTATCTTTCTGGGGGCGGGCTCCTATCTGGCGTACGATCATATCAGCCAGTTTAAAAAAACAGAAAATCTGAGGAATGAAATTGTTGAGTTAAATAATCAGTATGTTTCAGAGCCAGCGGTGTTGGTGCTTAGCGATTCGATTTCGCTGGACCATCAGGGGGAAACGATAGAGGCCATATCAGCGTTACAAGTGAAGAACGAAACCAACGCTGCTATTAATAAACTAATATTTAGCCTGAATGGAGGGCTGGTTATAAAAAGCCTGAAAATAAACGGAAAAGAAACTCCGTTTGACCGGAAACGCCACCTGATTATTGCGGAACAAAATGTACAACTGGCGCCCGGCCAGGAAGCAAATGTTGAAATTTCGTACGGCGGGAAAATTGACGAAGCTTATATTTACCTTGACATAGACGAAGACGAACGGCTCGAAAAATACGGGAAGTTTGTTCTGAATGTAGATAAACGGTATGCATTTCTGAGACCGGATTATGTTTTGCTCACCAACGAGGCCAACTGGTATCCGGAAGCTGGCGTTACTTACAGTTCCACAGATGTAAGCTGGCACCAGTCACAATTCGTCAACTTTAATTTGAAAGTAAAAACAAAACCTGGGTTGCAGGCAGTTTCACAGGGTAAAATCAACGAAACATCGCCTGGTGAATTCACCTTCGAAAACAACCACCCGCTTACCAAAATTTCACTGGCAGTTGGGAATTACAAAGAAAAATTTTTCGAAAAGGATAGTATAAAATTTGGTATCTGGTATATTGAAGGCCACGATTTCTTTGCGAATGCCTTGCCGGAAATCAGCGACACCATTCCTGATTTAATTGGCGAGTGGCTCAACGACCTGGAACGGGCATACAGTCTCGATTATGCATTCAATCGTTTGTATCTGGTAGAAGTGCCGGCACAATTTAAAACTTTTGCCCGCATCTGGACTTCAAACCAGGAAATGGTGCAACCCGAAGAAATTTATATTCCCGAAAAGGCTTACCTCTTCCGCAGCGCCGATTTTGAAGGCGAGAAAAAAAGGATGGATCGCTGGCGCCATGATTCTAACAGCATGACCGAAGAAGACAAGGAAATCAGGCTTATCAGACAAATTGTTGAGAATTTTACTGAAGAACAACAAACTGATTTCAGGGGCGGTCCGGGAGGTGGGACCATGGAACAATCAGCCAATCCTTTTTTCTTTTTCCCGATGTTATACAATTTTCAAAACAATATCCAATCGGAAAAATGGCCTATTACCAACCGGGTTTTCGAAGCTTACCTGAAAAGTAAAGTGGCCGATATGAGGTCGGCATGGATGAGAAACATGACTGGCGTTAGTGAAGATGAAATGGCCAATATTGCGCTTCAGGACAGTACTTTTCAGGAAATCATTTCCGACCCCCGCCAAAAAAGAATCATTGACAATGTAATTAAACTGAAAGGCGACGTACTGTTTTCTATGGTGGAATTAAAAGCCGGACAGGAAGAATTTGATGAATTTCTGCACGATCTTTTGGAACAATACCAGTTCAAAAACATTTCGTTTGAGGAGTTCGACCAAAAAATAAAAGACCAATTTGGCGTGGAATTGAGCCCAATGATGAACGACTGGTTCAGCGCGAAGGAGCTGCCCGGTTACCTGTTTTCGGCGGTTGATGCCGTAAAGCTGAAATCGAACGACATGATGAAAACAAAAGTATCGATGAAAGTCACCAACTTTTCAGATATTGAAGGGCTGATTAAAATTTCATTCCGGCTGGAAGGTGGCGGTCGCAGGGGATTTGGCCCTCCCGGAGGCGATGAAAATACGATTGATAAGCTGGTGCACCTCGATCCTCATCAGACCAAGGAATTAAATTACATGCTCGATGCCGATCCGCGAATGGTGATGATTAACACCATGACGTCGCAAAACATCCCGCAGATGATAATGGATGGATTTCACGATATTCAGGAAGACCCGAAAGCTGTTCCGGTTGAAGGCGAGCGGGTAGCGGAAACTGCGGTACAAAAAGAGCTGCCGAATGAAATTGTAATCGATAACGAGGACCCGCAATTTGAAGTAACAAAAACCGATAATACCAGCCTGCTGGAAAAATGGCTCGTAAAAGAAGATGAAGGAAGCCGGAAATATTCGGGAATGAATTACTGGAGGCCGCCAATCAATTGGACTGCCATTACGAATTCTGATTTCTACGGGGAATATGTCCGCTCGGGTTATTACATTAAATCGGGCGACGGTTCGATGAAAGCAAAGTGGCATGTTCCCATCAAAAATCCGGGTTATTACGATTTGTATTATTATTTGTATAAGGCAAGAAATTTTAGACGCGGCAGGGGCGACAACGAGAAGGGTGAATACCAGTTCATCATTCACAGCGATGATGGCGAAGAAGAGCAGACCCTGGCCATTCAAAATGCCGATGAAGGCTGGAACCACCTTGGATCATTCTATTTTTCCTCCGATACCGCATTAATCGAATTAACCAATAAATCCGATATCAGGCTTGTGTTTGCCGACGCAGTCAAACTTGTTGAACTATAGAAATAAATTGTAAAATCAATATGAACCGACTAAAGAACAAAAAAATGCAGAAAGCAATACTGCTTTTTCTAATGATTATTTTATTTGCAGCAAATGCAAAGTCGCAAAAAATTCTAACGCTCGACAGAACTTTCGAACTGGCTGAAACGGGGAGCCCCGATTTGCAGCAGTCGTTACTTAATCTGGAGCGTTACCAGAAATCGCTGGAAGCGCAACGGGCAGCGCTAAAATCACGTTTCTCACTCGATGTTTCCCCGATAAACTACAGCCGTAACCGGCGTTTCGATAGCCGCGTTTCACAATGGTACACCAATGAAAACCTGCAATCGAGCGCACTTTTCAGAGTGGTGCAACCCATTCTCCCCACCGACGGAACTATTTCGCTGACCAACGAGTTCGGCTGGCAGAAAAGTCTCTCAGATGCCAATAATTCCGAAAGTAAGGTTTTTTACAACAACCTGTATTTAAACGTCAGTCAGCCGGTTTTTACCTACAACCGGCTAAAACTGCAACTGAAGGAACTGGAATTGAATTACGAAAATGCCAACATTGGATATGCATTGCAGCGGCTGAACCTGGAAAGAAATGTTACCCAGTATTTTTATAATGTTTACATGGCGCAAATGAACCTTCAAATTGCGCGGGACGAACTCGAAAATACACAGAAAAGTTACAACATCATTCAAAATAAAGTGCAGGCCGGACTGGCAGCAAAAGAAGAAGAATACCAGGCAGAATTGAACCTTGCCACTTCCGAATCAACTTTACAGGACAGGGAAGTTGCCTATGAGAATGCCAAAGATCAACTAAAGCTTTACCTTGGAATGGATCTTTTTGCAGATTTTACCGTTATGGCCGATCCGAATGTAACTCCGGTGGGAATTGATCTGGATAAAGCCATTGAAAACGGGTTAAATTCGAGAATGGAAATCCGGCAACGTGAAATTGATGTGGAAACCAGCCAGTTCGAGTTGATCCGGGTGCGCGCGCAAAATGAGTTTTCCGGAGATATCAACCTCAGACTGGGTATTACCGGAGACGATCCGCAACTGAACCAAATTTTTAAAGAACCTACCAGCAGTCCCTCCGTAGCTGTAAGTTTTAGCATACCGCTGTTCGACTGGGGCGAAAAGAAGGCACGTATAGCCGCTCAGGAAGCCGCTATAAAATCGGTTCAACTTGATCAATCGGAGGAAAAAAGGCAAATTGTCGTCAATATCCGCCAAACGTACCGGAACATTCAAAATCAGCTCAAGCAGATTGAAATCGCAAAACAAAGCGAAGTTAACGCACAGCTTACCTACGAGATCAACCTTGAACGATACGAAAACGGCGATCTCACGGGAATGGACCTGAACCTCTACCAAACCCAGCTTTCAGAAAGGAAAATAGCTTATGCCCAGGCAATAATTAATTATAAAATTGAATTGTTAAACCTGAAAATTCAGAGTTTGTACGATTTTGAGCACGACCAGGCTATTATGCCTTCAGAACTTTATCTAAACAACAATAACAACTAATTCCGAAAAATATTTATAAACATGAAAAACATAAAACTGCTCGCATTAATTACATCAGTTGCTTTTGTCGTTTCGTGCAATACCCAGCAACAAGCCGGCGAAACCGAGCTGGCGGTGCCCGTTTCAATTGAAAATGTAAAACTTCAGGGAATTCAACAATACGTAAGCACAACCGGTACTGCCAGGGCTGTTTCCGAAGCCGAACTCAACACGGAAATAACGGGAGAGTATCAATTGTTGCGCAATCCCACCACCGGCAGGGAATTTAAATTGGGCGACAATGTTAAAAAAGGACAGGTAATCATTCGGCTGGAAGATGAAGAATATGAAAATAATGTTGCCATCGATGCTGCCAAACTAAACCTTGAAATTTCAGAACAGGAATATGAAAAACAAAAGTCGCTGTATGAAAAAGGCGGTGTTACGCTGCGGGAATTGCGGAATTCAGAAGTTTCAAAAACAAATGCCCAATATGCTTTTGAAAGCGCCCAGATATCGCTGGCAAAAATGAATGTAACAGCGCCGTTTGCAGGAACTATTGTGGAATTGCCCTATTTTACCGAGGGAACAAGGGTGCAGTCGGGAACCCATGTGGTTAGCCTGATGAGCTACGAAAAAATGTACATGGACATCAACCTTCCTGAAAAAAATATTTCCGAAGTAAAGGAGGGGCAAAATGTGCTGGTAACCAATTACACCATCGAAGAAGATACGCTAACGGGAACGGTCACCCAGCTTTCACCGGCAATCAGCTCCGAAACCCGCACGTTCACCGGGAAAATTCAAATTAACAACACCGAACACAAATTACGTCCGGGGATGTTCGTAAAAGCTGATATTATCACTGCGCAAAAAGACAGCGCCGTTGTTATACCCAAAAATATTATTCTTACCGGTAACCGCGGAAAATACATTTTTGTAGTAGAACGGAACAATGCTGCCGATGATCGCCAGATTACAACAGGGCTCGAGAATAAGGATTACGTGGAGGTTGTGGAAGGCCTTCAGAAAAACGATCGCCTCATTGTAAAAGGATTCGAAACTTTGCGCGATAATTCGAAAGTTAAAGTCATCAGATAAAATTTACCGGTACTTAATACGAAATTTTAAAATGAAGAAATTAACCGAATTCTCTGTCAATTATCCGGTAACGATTTTAATGATAATCCTTGGCGTTGTTCTCCTGGGATACATTTCGTACGATAAACTGGGGGTTGACTTGTTTCCCGACTTAAACTCACCGCGCATTTTTGTGGAAATAAAAGCCGGTGAGCGACCACCTGAAGAGATGGAAAAACAGTTCGTGGAAAATATCGAGGCGCTGGCAATTCGGCAGTCCGACGTTATCCAGGTAACTTCAGTTTCGAAAGTGGGCTCTGCGCAGGTAACCGTTGAATATGCCTGGAATAAGGATATGGACGAAGCTTTTCTCGATCTTCAGAAGGCGCTGAATACGCTGACCCAAAACTCAGCGCTCGATGAAATGAAAATTACCCAGCACGATCCCAATACTTCTCCAATAATGGTGCTGGGACTGGTCCACAGCGAATTTAGCGACATGAACGAACTGCGAAAGGTGGCTGAAAATTATATTCGTAATGAGCTGGTCAGGCTGGAGGGTGTGGCAGAAGTCGAACTTTCCGGACAGGAAGAAGGGGAAGTGATTATCAAAACTGATCCGTACCGGCTCGAATCGCAGGGACTAACGCTCGATCAGGTAAGTTCGAGAATTCAGAATTTTAACCGAAATGTTTCCGGCGGGCGAATCAGCGAAATGGGTTTGCAGTACATCGTGAAAGGTGTGAGCCTGTTGAATAATACCGATGATTTTGAAAACCTGATCGTAGGTTACAAGGCAGTCCGGCAGGAAACCGCCGGGCAAACTTCAGTGGAAATGGCTCCCGTATATCTGCGGGATGTGGCCACGGTTTCGTTCGGAAATAAAGAACCGGAAAACATTGTTCATATCAACGGCGAAAGGTGCATTGGGCTTTCCATTTACAAAGAAACAAAATACAACACTGTAAAGGCAGTGGAACAAATCAACGAATCGCTCAACGACATTGAAAAAGCGCTACCCGGTTATTCGCTGATTCCGGTAACCAACCAGGGCACGTTTATCAACAGCGCAATCGGGGAAGTGGAAGAAACAGCGCTCCTCGGGATTCTCCTGGCTATATTTGTGCTGTTCCTTTTTCTGCGGCGCTTTGGTACCACATTAATTGTAAGTATCGCCATACCGATTTCCATCATTGCCACATTTAATTTGATGTATTTCAATCACCTGACGATAAACATTATGACGTTGGGCGGACTGGCGCTTGGCGCAGGAATGCTCGTGGATAATGCCATTGTGGTGATGGAAAATATTTTCAGAAATCATGAAAGCGGGATGAGCGCCAAAGATTCAGCCATTTTGGGGACCGCAGAGGTTGGAGGCGCAATTACCGCGTCAACCTTAACCACCATCGTAGTTTTCCTCCCAATTGTATACCTGCACGGAGCGTCCGGCGAACTGTTCAAAGATCAGGCATGGACAGTGGCATTTTCGCTGCTGTCGTCGTTGTTTGTGGCAATATTTGTGATTCCCACTTTGTACTATCGTTTTTACCGGAATAAAAAAAGGCCGTCGAAACATAAATCGGTAAAAATGGGCGGCTACAGCCGTTTTCTGGAAAAAGCCCTGAAATTGAAATGGCTGGTGGTAATTTTGGCGACAATCCTGGTTTTCGGAGCATTTGCGTTAATTCCACTTATCGGTACCGAATTTATGCCGAAAACCGAAACCCGCGAGTTTAACATTGAATTGAAATTACAGGAAGGTACAGAGCTGGAACGTACAGAAATGACAGTTCAAAACATTGAAACCATCATTACCGGTTATCTCGGCAGCAATCTCGATAAAATTTATTCGCAGGCCGGTCCGTCAACCAGCATCGAAGGCGATGAAAATGCGGTTTTTGAAGGTGAAAACACAGCGGAAATCCGGGTGATTTTAAAACCCGAATCAACAATTTCTGTTGAAAATGTGATTGAATCGATCGACAATTTAACCGAAGGAATTCCGGGACTGGAAGTGAATTTTGTTCAGGAAGAAACCGCACTGAAATCGATTCTCGGAACCGATGAAGCGCCGGTGGTTGTGGAAGTGCGCGGTAAGGAACTCGATGAAATAGAAACGATTGTTAACGACGTGAAGGAAAGAATGACGGGAGTCGACGGTTTATTCAACGTTCAAACTTCGATAGAAGACGGAGCGCCCGAGGTGGAAATCAGGGTCGACAGGATGAGGGCCGGAATGTACAACATCGACATTAATACCGTAATTACACAGTTACAGGATCAGCTGGAAGGCAAAAATGCCGGCCAGCTCGAAAGCGGAGGCGAAATGCGCGACATTACCATCAAAGTTCCTGAAAAAGGATTAAATGAAATCAGCAACCTCACCATCAATTCCGGTGATCAGGAATTCCGGCTGAGCGAAATTGCAGATATCGGTTATGGGGTTGCGCCCCGCGAAATTTTCCGGAGAAATCAAAACCGGATTGGAAAAGTAACTGCACAACTGGAGAATAATGTGGCGCTCGACCATGTATCAAAAAGTATTCGCGAACAACTGAATGGTATTGAACTTCCGAGGGATTACCACATTTTGGTAACTGGCGAAGAAGAAAAACGACAGGAATCGATGAGCAGTCTTGGGTTCGCCATGTTGCTTTCAATCGTTCTGGTTTACATGGTACTGGCATCGCAGTTCGAATCACTCATACACCCGTTCACCATTTTGCTGACTATTCCGCTGGCTGTGGTTGGCAGTATTGTTACATTCCTGCTTTTAGGAAAAACATTCAATATTATGGCCATCATTGGCATCATTATGCTGGTGGGAATTGCGGTGAACGATTCCATAATTCTGGTTGACCGTATCAATCAGTTGATTCGCGACGGTATGGACCGGACGACAGCAATTTTACAAGCCGGGCAGCAGCGTATCCGCCCGATTATCATGACCAGTTTAACAACTATTCTGGCGCTGGTTCCGCTTACCATTGGTTTCGGCGAAAGCGCTTCGCTGCGATCACCAATGGCGCTGGCAGTAATTGGTGGCCTGGTAACTTCAACATTGCTCACGCTGGTTGTTATACCTTGTGTTTATGATATACTGGATCGGACAAAAGGAGTTTTTGCACATAAAAAACACAATGTTGCCGCAGGCGATGAAATTCGCTAAAGCGCAGAAGTAAAAAAAGTTAAAAACTACAAGGTACACGGCCACAAAAACGGAAAAGAAAAGATGAAATTCATCATTAACAGAAAAGTGTTTATCAGCATGTTGTTCCTCGGGCTTACGGTTTTGGGTTATATTTCCTATAAACGGCTGCCTGTGGAACTGATGCCCAATGCTGAACTTCCCATGCTGTTTGTACAGATCAACTCGCAACTTGAAGTCGATCCGAATTACATGGAAAACCAGGCGGTAATTCCCATTGAAGGCGCCATTGGCACCATGGAAGGAATTGAAAGCATGGAAACGTCGCTGAACAACCGTTCGGCTTCCATTCAGGTAAATTTCAAGCAAAACGTTAATTTCAAATATACTTTTCTGAAACTTCAGGAAAAAATCGACCAGGTGAGCGAAACGCTCGATGATAATTTTTTTGTTACCGTTAACAAAGTCGATATCGATCAGCTAACCAATCAGTTCATGGAATTGCAGGTGAGGGGTACCGGTGGGACCGACCGCATCCGGAACATCGTTGATCAGGAAATAACCGCAGAATTCGAGAACATCGACGGCATTGCTTCGGTTTCGGTTTTTGGCGGAAAGGAGCGTTCGATTGAGGTTACTTACGATCCTGCCGCCGCGGAAGCATATAATATTACTCCGGCACAAATAAGAAATGCCATCACTTCAAATTCGAGAGCCCGCACATTTGCAGGTTACCTTCACGATTCCGGGAAACAGTATTTCGTAAATGTTACAGCTGAATACGACAATGTTACTGACATTGAAAATATTATTGTTGCTGAAGGCCCGATTTACCTGAAAGACATAGCCGATGTTTATTTTGGGGTGAAAGAGGAAGAAACCATCAGCCGGATAAACGGGCTTGATGCAGTATCGATGACGCTGGTGAGCGATTCGCAGGCCAACCTGATCGAACTGTCTCACATGGTTGATCAAAAAATAAAAGAGCTGAATGAAAAACTGGCAGCCAAAGATGTGGAAATAGTGGTTCAGACCAATCTTGCTGAAACCATGGAAAAAAACATCGATCAGATTATCGATTTGGCGCTGGTTGGCGGATTGCTCGCTATTTTTGTTTTATGGATTTTTCTGAAAAACCTGAAAATCGTTTCCATCATAGCGCTGGCCATTCCGGTTTCCGTATTTACCGCTTTCAACCTTTTTTATGCATTTAACATTTCGATAAACAGTTTAACACTGGTTGGCCTTGTGCTGGCTATTGGTATGCTGCTCGATAACAGTGTGGTGGTGCTGGAAAATGTATACCGGCTCTCGGGCAAACGATACGACGCCGACCTTGCGGTAACACAGGGTACCACAGAAGTGTGGCGATCCATTGTTGCTGCAACACTTACAACAGTCACTGTATTTCTGCCGTTCGTTTTTTCTACCGATTACATGGTGAAACTGATTGGCAACCACATCGGCGTTTCAATCATTTCAACGTTAATGGTTTCACTTTTTGTGGCGCTGCTTTTAATTCCAATGGCTGCTCATTATCTGCTGAAACGAACAACGTCGCACAACATTTTTTATGAAAAGGTAACCACAAACAACCGGACCATCCAGGTATACATTCTACTGTTAAAAGCCAGCATGCGAAGTCCGGCACGAACGGTAATCGGCGCGGTGGTTTTGTTTTTTATTGCAGTTTTTGCCGTGTTGGCCATCAGTGTGAATAATCTTGAAGAAGTTCAGGAAACACAGTTTTCGGTTTACGTAACCATGCCAACCGGTTCCACCCTTGAAGCCACTGATTTGGTGGTTGCCGAAGTGGAAAGCAGGATCGGTGATATTAAAGAAATTCAGGATGTAATTTCACGAATTGAAGCCGAAGATGCCATCATGACCATTATTCTGAAAGAAGATTATGAGGATATCGATGATCGGTCGATTGCCGAGGTAAAATCGCAGGTGGAAAGTCTGGTGAACAACATTTCGCAAGCTGAAATCAGTCTCACTGCGCCGGCTTCGAGTTCCCGCTTCCGTGGCGGGGGCATGGCAGGAAGGTCCGGCACCCAGAATTTCAGCCGTTTTATGGGAATTGGCACCAACCAGGAACGAATTGTGATTAAGGGAGAGAATTTCGAAGAGATGAAAGGGGTAGCCGAAGATTTGGAATATTACATCGAGGATTTGGAGTCTATCCGTAATGCCAGCGTTAGTGTTGGCAGCGATCGTCCCGAAATTCACGTTTTCTTCAACCAGCTGCTGCTCACCGAGTATGGCTTAAACCTGAACAACATCGCATCGGAAATGGCTTCATTTTCAAGGGAATTTACTTCGGGAGTTAATTTTAAGCAGGGAACCGAGGAATATGAGATTGTGATCAAGGAAAAACTGCCTGCCGGAGAAGAAGAGGAAGATACAGAAAAGGGAATTGATGACTTGCGCCGGCTTCAGGTAAGCAACACGCAGGGGGCCACATACGATTTACAGGATGTTTCCGACCTGGTTTATGATGAAGGCGTCTCGAGCATCACGCGCGTAAACCAGGAAAAGCAAATTGAATTGACCTACCGGTTTGTGGAAGAAGCCGAGCAATCGAAAGACCTGCTGGCAGCCTATCGTATGGAAATTGACGACATCGTCAGCAATTACAAAGTTCCTTCGGGCGTGGCAATCGAGGTGGTCCACGAAGAAAATCAGTACCAGGAGTTTTATTTTTTGATTGCCGCAGCATTCATACTTATTTTGATGATCCTTGCCGCGGTTTTCGAATCGCTATCCACACCGTTTGTGCTCATGTTTTCAGTGCCGCTGGCTGCTATCGGTTCGTTTTTGGCGCTGATATTCTCCGGAAACAGTTTGTTTAATGCGAATACATTAATGGGGTTCATCATCCTGGTTGGCGTGGTGGTAAACAACGGCATTATTTTAATTGATTATACCAATATTTTACGAAAAGAAGGCAACCGTAAATCGCGGGCGCTGATGATGGCAGGTTTGTCACGCGTCAGGCCGATTTTAATTACGGCGATCACCACAATTGTCGCCTTGTTCCCGCTTGCGATGGGGCAGGCCGAATACGTTGGCGCCATCGGAGCGCCATTCGCCATTACAGTAATTGGCGGTCTTTCATTGAGTACGTTGTTAACTTTAGTTTTTATTCCAACGTTGTATTTCGGTCTCGAAAATGCCATTAACTGGATAAAATCACTTCATTGGGGCATTAAAGCTGTACAGCTAACCATTTTCCTTGCAGGTATCCTGTACATTTATTTTGAGGTGGATACATTCATTTGGCAACTGCTCGATTTCATAATGCTCGTTATTCTCGTTCCGGGAATTACGGCATTTATACTGACAAGCCTCCGGCAGGCCAGCGCCACTGTAATCAGCGAAAAAGAACCGATAAATATTGTGGTGCGCAAACTGGTAAAAGTTTACGACCGCGACAGCCGTTTCGTCCGCGAATGGAAATCCGGATTAAAAATCAGGGAACGCGCCGGTTTGGTGCGCGACTATAAAAGCGTACGCGATTTTTACGACTTAATCTGGCAGTTGCCGCTGTTCGGTTTTCTCGTGTATTTTACATTTTTTTATCTTACCAGCGGCTTTTGGGTATGGCTGATGTCGCACGTCGTATATTTCTTTTTGTTCCTGCTGTTTGCTCCGTTAAAACAGGTGCTTGTTAACAAATTCGAAGCGACTTCAAAACCGGTTTACCTAAAAATAAAAAATGCGGTACATAATCTTATTTACTGGGGAACGCCTTTGGTTTTCCTGGTCATTTTTTATTTAAAATGGAAAAATCCGGGAATGGTCATTTTTGTGGGAATTGTCTGGTTCCTTTTGCTGGTTTTCTATTATACCGGCGAATATATTCACAGAAAAAATTTGAATGTTGCCCGAATAAAAGGGAGGCTAAGTGGTTTACGCCGCGGGTACTTTACCATGGTACGGCAGATACCCGTAATTGGAAAACGCAAAACCCCATTCCGCGCTTTAAACGGCGTTTCACTCGAAATAAAAACAGGGATGTTTGGTTTGCTTGGTCCGAATGGCGCCGGTAAATCAACCATGATGCGCATCATTTGCGGCATTTTGGAGCAGAGTTACGGGAAAATCTGGATCAATGGGCTCGATACCCAAAAATACCGCGAAGAACTTCAGGGTTTAATTGGCTATCTGCCGCAGGCATTTGGCACGTACGAAAATATGTCTGCACGGGAATTTCTCGATTATCAGGCAATTTTAAAAGGGATAAAGGACACCAAAACCCGAAACGAACGGATTGATTACGTGTTGAAAAATGTTCATATGCACGAGCGGCGCAACGATAAAATCGGATCATTTTCCGGCGGAATGAAACAGCGGATTGGGATAGCGCAGATTTTACTGAACCTGCCGCGCATACTGGTGGTAGACGAACCGACTGCCGGTCTCGACCCCCGCGAACGGATTCGTTTCCGAAACCTGCTGGTGGAACTGAGCCGCGAGCGAATTGTTATTTTCTCAACGCACATCATCGAAGACATTTCCAGTTCGTGTAACCAGGTAGCAGTAATCAACCGCGGAAACCTGAAATATTTCGGAACACCGAATGCGATGGTAAAAATCGGCGAAGGCTTCGTTTGGCAAACTGTAATTCCCGCAAAAGATTTCGATGAATTCGCTAAAAACCAGTTGATTGTTCACCACATGCGCGACGGCGAGTTCATTAAAGCGCGTTGCCTGTCGCAAACCAAACCCACCGAAGATGCGATTAATGTTTCACCTCACCTTGAGGATTCTTATTTGTGTTTGTTAAAAGATTTTGTATAAACCAACAAGGGTATGAATTTTAAATTTGATATAAAGAATAAAATGCTCGTTTCAACAAAAATGATTCGCTATAACCTGAAAATCATTTTTGCCAACCGGTTCATCTGGTTTATCCTGGCGGCGTTTGCTTTTTTCCTGTTTTTTGCCATTCAAACGGTGATAAACCGGCAGGCCATCAGCGAAGGCACCATCTACGAAATTTTGATTTTCCCGGGAATCCTTCTCATTTTTTATCCATCGGTTTTTGGAATCCAGAACGATGACGATTCGCGAATGCTCGAAATACTGTTTGGAATTCCCAATTACCGGTACAAGGTTTGGCTGGTGCGGCTAATCATGATTTATGTCCTCATTTTCATCATCATTTTTCTTTTTGCCGTTGCTGCATCGTACCTCCTGTACCGGATAAAAGTCATTGAAATGGCTTACCAGCTGATGTACCCCATTGTCTTCCTCGGGTCGATGGCATTTATGTTTTCTACTTTAATCAAAAACGGCAACGGAACTGCTGTGGTAATGGTTTTAATCGGCGTGGCGCTTATCATTCTTCAGGACGCCATCGAGCGCACACAATGGAACGTTTTCCTGAATCCTTTCAGTATTCCAAACAACCTGAACGAAGTGATTTGGCAGGGATTGATTTCCAAAAACAGGGTTTTCCTCGGCATTGGCATACTTGTTTTCATTTTGTACGGGTTGTTCAATTTGCAGAAACGCGAGAAGTTTGTATAGTGTGTTTTATTGAGCAGGTGACCGGGAGTCACCAGCTCAACGACCAGCGCAGACGAACATCGAAGCGATTCACCTGCTGACTTGGGTTCAGCTGGTGAATATAGTGCGGGCAAAGGGTTTTTATTGAGCTGGTGATTTCAAATCACCAGCTCAATATGAGATTTGTAGTTTATTCAATTAATAGCCTAATACAACAATTTTAGCTAAGTTCATAATCATTTTTTTTATTTCATAACGATAACTACTTTTGTTTAATCTTAAATTCCATATTGTTTAAATTAAATGGCACTTCATTCTCTTTTTCATCCAATATTTTCTGAAATCGTTGTTTTAATTTTTGTTCGTTAGGTGTAATTTGCACCAAAGGTGATTGCTCGAGCGTATCATTTACAGTATTAAAAAAGCGACCATCGCGATATAACTTATATGAATCGTTCATTACCCAGCGGTTGTGTTTGAATTTTCCCCAGCGAGGGGAGTAATGAATAAAAATTTCTTTTTGGATTTTTTCTTCCTCACCCGTAACTAAAGATAAAAAACTTTGTACCGTCAGTTTTATAGGAATCTGGTGGCACTTTAGCTGCTTCACATAACGTTGGCAAAACATCATTAAATGAGATTATAGCATCAATCGCCACGATTTTCTCCCATTTTTTTGGGCCACGAAACAATCAAAGGTACATGATTCCCTGTATTTAAAGAGTATCCTTTTCCTCCTCGGACCATCCCATAGGTAGTCGAAGAAAAAACCGCAGTATTTGTTCCGTTGTCACCGGTAAAAATAAATAGCGTATTTTCCCAAACGCCTTTTTCTTTTAATTTAGTTTCAATCTGCCCTATTAATTTATCCGTGTAGGCCATCATGTCGGAATAAAAGGAAGTATCATTTGTGTATCTTAAGGATTTATCTGCCCACTCCGGAGAGTCAGGTGTTGGCACAAAAGGATCGTGCACAAGCACCATTGGATAATATACAAAAAAAGGATTACCTGCTTTTCGGTCAATAAAATCGCAAACATAATTCGCAAAGATTTGCGGTCCATATGCATTTTCATCGCGAGGCAAATCTTTGCCATTTACCGTAACTAGCGGATTAGCATAACGTTCGCCCTGAGCGCGTGTGTGATTTAGCTGCCAAAGGCAGTATTCATCGAACCCGAAATGATGTGGACGATCAGTGTCTTGATTGTCGGGATTGTTTCGGTTAAGGCCGTTTAGCTGCCATTTTCCGGCAATACAAGTAGTATAACCAGCGTCTTTAGTAAATTTCCAAATGTTTGTTGATTAGGATTTAAATAACCAAAATCTTCATAATTTTTGAAATTGTATTTTCCTGTCATTATTTTTACTCGTGAAGGAGTACATAACGGTTGTGAATAACAATGTTCAAAACGGACACCTTCCTGCGCCAATTTGTCTAAGTTAGGCGTTTTATATTCTGTACTTCCATTGCATCCAAGACTTTCATAGCCCATGTCATCAGCCATAATTAATACAATATTTGGAAGTTCTTTTGATTTTGATGATATTGATTGGGACTTTGAATAACTTAAAACTGACACTAAAGAGACCAATCCCATTAAAAAATTAATAAAGATATTCATTTTAACTAAATTTAAACATTTGTATAATAGTTAATAAAATACATTAAATTAAGCATCATTTATATTAACGTAATGCTTAATTTATATTTTATTAATACCCCGGGTTTTGTTCCAATCCAGCTTCTATATTCTTTTCAATTTCACTATAGGGTATAGGCCATAAATTGTTATAGTCTTCCCAAGTATTCCCGAATGGATTATATTTTCGAGACCTTTCAACCAATTTTCCTAACCTGGTTAAAGTTAACATTCTCCACTCTTCGATATAGAGTTCCCTTAACCGTTCATCCAAAATATAGTCAATATCTACATCTTCCGTACTCACACCAGGTGCTTTTGAACGTCTTCGTACTGCATTAATATCTTCCGCTGCCTTTGTTTTGTCTCCTTTACCAAGATAAGCTTCTGCTCTTAAAAGATAGGTTTCAGCGAGGCGAATGGCATATACATCCCGGTGGCATACATATGAAGGTCCGGTTGCAGATGTTATAGAACCTTCAACCGTTTGGTCATCAATGAAGACATCTTCAGGATGATCTCCCAATGAGGATGTTTTTGCCAATAATGGATAAAAATTTCTTACCGTGTCAGTAAAACTATTTAAATCAATTGGGACATTATCTTTTATAATCCATTTTCCATTATAATCTGAAGTAGGATTATTTACTTTTAAATCTCTGATGATGTTGTAATCCGCATTTCTTAAATCTTCATCATAACCGCTTTTTTGCCACAGTTCGTGATAAAAATAGTTTGATAACCGCATAAATCCACCACTTCGTCCTCCATAATATGTATTAGGATAAGGAGTTATTCTGGAACGTGATCCATCTTTATTATAAATATTTGCGGTCCAAAGCCGAGCATTAAAAACTCTTTCTAATTCCATACCACCACCACCGCCACCTGGAACATTGTACGCGTATTGAATTACCCAAAGGGCTTCTTTATTTCCCGAAATACGGTTTTGGTTTCCTTTTCTGAAAAGATCCCAGTAAGCATCACCACCGGAAACCCATGGCCAATCAGGATTAAATACATCATTGACTCTGCTACCAAAACGTTCTGTCATTAAAGCAGTAGATGGATGCTCAATTATTTTACTTGCAGCACTTATTGCCTCATCCCACATATCCAATGAAATATAAACTTCAGACAATACATGATAAGCAACTAAATTGCTAACTTTATATCCATCGACTTCATCAATCCCTTTGAGGTTCTCAGCAGCAAATTTTAAATCAGATAATGCCTGTTGATAAACCTCATCTCTTGATGCACGTGTATAATCTCTTTTGGGTTCTTTCGTTTCTTCCAAAACAATTGGTACACCTCCGTATAAATTTGCCAATATTTTATAGGCATAACCACGAAAAAAAGATGCCTCAGCTTTTACCAGGGTTTTTTGTTCTTCTGTTAGTTCACTTTGTTCACTGTCAGACCTACTGATGAGAACATTTGCATCATAAATCAGATGATAACATGGCTGCCATACAGCGGTATAAATAAAATCAGCAGAAGGTATAAAAATTGCTGAGTAATTCGGAAATTGAGGGACAGGTTGATTATAATAAATCAAATCAGTAGTCCAGAGAAAAATTCTTGGTACCCTATATTCATTTGGAGAATCATAAAAGTCATTTCTAAAGCGATAGTATAAATTGTTTACTCCAGCATCAAAATTTTCGAAAGTTACAAATGAATTTTCCGGCGAGTAAAAATCCAGGGGAGTTTCTTTTAGAAATTCTGATTCATTGCAAGCGAAAAATAGAATAATAAAAGTACTCAAAAGGCTTTTTCTAAAAATGGCCGTAATTTTTTTATTTTGTGGTTTCATAATATTAAGTGTTTAGAATTTCATATCAATTCCCAATGAATAACTTTTTAACACAGGCCTGCCACCAACAGTAATGCCTTCACCTGTTTCAGGATCCCATCCAGTCCACTTAGTCCAAGTTGCCAAATTTTTCCCGTTAAAAAATACTCTTAGGCTTTCCATTTTCCACTTTTTTAATAAATCGTTACTGAAATTATAGGATAATGTAATATCCTGGAGTCGGACAAAGCTCCGGGGAATGTAACGAGTAGCTTCAATTGTCGGGAATATATATAATTTTTGATATCTCGCATTCGGATTTTCCGGAAGCCAGTAATCTATTCCGGCAGGAAATGTACGTGTAAATAACATTTCACTCGGACTGTTAAAACTTCTGAAATTATCTTTGCCCAGATAGTATTTATCGCTACCCTGTATTGAATTTAGAAATATTCCTAGTGTCCAGTTTTTATATTTGAAATTATTATTAAAACCAAACCTGAAAGAAGGATCATTATATCCAATAATTTTTCTGTCATCTTCAGGATCAATATCCCCATCATTATTTAGGTCACTAATTTTAAAAGTTCCTAAATCTGAGTAAGATGGAATTTCTTCACCAAGTTGCCATAATTCTCCGGTTGTGTAGTAATCATAAATTGTCCCCAAAGGTTCACCTATAAATAATTTCTCAGAAATTAAATCATCTTCTTTGCCATCACCATCCAAGTCGAAGCCAAGTAATTCCTTTAATTCATTTCTGTTTCTGGAGAATGTAAAAGCACTTGTCCACTGAAAATTACTGGTTTTATAGTTAATAGTATTAATTGAAAATTCAAGTCCCTGGTTATGAATTTTTCCTAAATTATCCGGAAATTTTTCAAAGCGGGAAATGCCAGGAATATCAACATAATATAAAAGGTCCTTTGTATTATTATTATAATATTCGATGGAACCATTAATTCTCTGATTTAAGATGGAATAGTCAACACCTAAATTAATTCCGGTTGTAGTTTCCCATTTTAAATTTGGACTAGCTAATTCGGTGATGGCTTGTGTATAAATAGAAGATTCACTTGCATCAATATAGTTATATCCTCCACCTACTCTTGCAAGAGTCTGATATCTTCCGATAGTCCTATTTCCGTTTGAACCATATGATAGCCTTAATTTTAAAAAGTTAAGCCAGTCTACAGACTCTTTTAAAAATTTTTCTTCTGACAAAACCCATGCAACTGAAAGAGATGGAAATAACCCAAATTTATTTTTTTCGCTAAAACCTGAAAAACCATCTCTTCGTATTGTTCCGGTAAATAAATATTTTTCGTTCAAACCATAAAATAGTCGAGCCATGCTGTATAAACTTTTTTCTTCCCATGCACCTGAACTTACCGATTGTTGATCTGCACTACCTGCCTGTAATCGGTTATATCCGAGCTCATCACTTATAAAGTTTGTAGCAGTTGCCTGAGTATACGAAGAATTCCGTTGTTCTACTCCATAAACTAATGTTATGTCGAATCTGTGTATCCTATCAATGGTATTTTTATAAGAAAGAATATTGTCATTAGACCAATCATTACTCAAGGTTTCTGTTTTACTACCTGAGCCTTGGAAACTATTTGCATAAGGCTGGTAAAAGTATTTACTTACTATTCTATAGTTTGAAGAATAATTAGTTTTAAATGATAAACCTTTGACAAACGGAATCTGGATATTTGCATAAATATTTCCAAAAAGATTCATTCGTTTATCTAAATCATCGACGTCAAAAACATATAATGGATTGATATTTAATCCATCGGGACTTTCTTCTAGTTCTCCATCTGGTGTATATGCTGGTGCATACCAGTGGAATGAATAAATATTGCTGGGTGGTATACTTTGTCCTGAATAATCACTTAGCGTCATAAAAGTCTGCACGCCAATTTCCAACCAATCTGTAATTGTATTATCAGCATTTATTCTAGCATTCCATCTACTGTATCCTTCATTATGCATATAACCAACTTGTTCAGTAAAACCAAGTGATATATAATATCCGCTATTTTGAGATTGGTTTGATAGGGATAAATTGTGGTTCTGAGTATGCATATTTTCATTAACCAACGTACTGTACCAATCAGTTACTATACCGGCACGAAAAGCATCAATTTGAGGATTAGCCCTGAATCTTGTTGTAACATCATAATCTGGATTTGACTCGAGGTATCCGGATTCTTCTGTTCTACTGTTATATAAATCAGCATCTTTCATTCTCCGTATAAACTCTGCCGGACTTTCTAAATTCAATTCTTTAGCCGGTGAATCAAATGAATAACTGCTTGAAAAATTAATTACAGGTTTGCCTAATGTTTTACCCTTTCTGGTAGTTGTTATAATGATAACTCCATTCGTAGCTTGCGATCCATATATTGCTGCGGAGCTTGCATCTTTAAGAACATCAATTGATTCAATATCATTAGGATTTATGTCAATCAAATTACCACGAAAAATAATATTATCAACAACAATTAGTGGAGCAGATTCTCCAGAAAGCGATGTCTGTCCTCTAATTGAAATTTTTGGTTCTGCTCCTGCTTCATTTGTTTGCCCGATGTTCAGTCCAGGTAAGGCACCACGTAAAGATTCCATTACAGAAACATCGGGCCGTTCGTTGATAATTTCCTGGCCAGCTCTTACAACCGCTCCAGTTAGGTCACTTTTTCTCATTGTACCGTAACCGATTGCAACAACCTCATCCAGCCCAATTGCATCCACGACCATACTGACATTAATTGTAGTTTGATTACTTACTTCAATCTCCTGTGTCCTCATCCCCACAAATGAAAATACCAGCGTAGCATCTTCAGGAATATTAGTTATGGAGTAATTTCCGTCGGCATTGGTCACCGTTCCCTGGGTGGTACCTTTCACCACCACTGTTACCCCTGGCAAGGGCTGTCCGTTTTCATCGGTAACGGTGCCGGAGACGGAATTTTGCTGTTGGCTGCTAATGGATTCAAGCCTTCCCCCGGGGAAAGATTCCGG